>NZ_PKQK01000001.1 GCF_002968835.1 Paenibacillus sp. PCH8
AAGTAACGCTGTCCGTGTAGGGAATAGTGGCGTCAGCATTGCCATGCCGAATCCAGAACGGCGGATCATCTGGTGAAGCATACGTGCCCGGCATGGCAAGTCTGGCCTGTTCCGGAACATCGAATGCGCGATGTCCGCCAAAGAGAGACGTTACCGAGCTATAGTTATTGGCAAATGTCGTCGTAAAATCAGCAGGTCCGTACCAGTCGGCTACAGCCTGCACTTTATCCGAATACTCAGGCCATCCGCCAGAACCTTCAAGATCAGGTACCTCTACCGTTGCTCCTGTATCGAGCACTACCGTATCACCGGCGACCACGTCCCCTGTTGTCCCGAGTAATGCAGCCAGATGGCCGCCCGCAGATGAGCCCCAGACGCCGATACGACTCGGGTCCAGATTGTACTGGGCTGCATTCGCTCGCAAATATCGGATAGCAAGCTTCACATCCTGAATCTGGGCAGGGAAAGCAGCCTCAGATGTCAGCCGGTAGTCCAGAGATACACCGATGTAACCGCGTTTGAGTACATAATTGCATATGGAGTTCAATGCCTGCTTCCGATCCCCGTGATTCCACCCACCTCCATGGATATAGATCATAACTGGCATCGGTTCAGATGCCGCTGTCTCGGAAACCGCAATGGATGAATACATTGCCCGCCCACCAGCCATGCCAATCTCTACATCCTCATATAAAGTTACTCCTGACGGTGGCGTAAATTCAGTAGTTTCTTCTCCAGGCTGCACAGGGGATGGGGCAGGCGTTATGCCTGGGATGGCCTGACCGTAAATGGCAACATTGTCGATATACATATTAGCCTGCATCACACCTCCTGTCCGAAAACGAATGTTCACTGTACTGTTATTGTTCGCTTCCGCACCCAGTGACCAGCTTTTAAGTGTATTGCCCTCTTTGTTCTTCACATCCGGAGTACCTGGAGGAAGTTCATACGTCTCCAGCGTTGCCCAGGAAATACCTCCGTCCTTCGACCACTCAATCATCACGCTTCCACTTATATAGGAGGAAGCACGCGTGTAGTAGCTTAGTCGGATATTTCCATATCCGGTCAGATTTAGCGGCAGCGCGAGGGCATCGGTTCCGTCCATCTTGACCATGTTGGGCAGCGACGGAGCGGTTGTGGAAGAAGACGTTTTGGCCTTGCTCCCACCCGCCCCTTCCTGCAACCAGGGAGCTCTTAATGCAAATCCACCTGTAGAGCCAAAATTATCCGGGTCATCAAAATTTTCCGCGTAAATCTCCAGCTCGGGTCCCTCTGGATCCGGGATATTCTCTTCCTGCGTAGCATTTATAATAGAGCGAGAAACGCCGTCATGCATTGCCCGGACTTCTGGCACGGGAACGATGGTGCCGCTAATAAGAATCACAGACATGGCAACAAGTACAACTCGTTTTTTCCACGTTTTGAACAAGTCATTCACTTGTATCCCCTCCGCACGGTAGTCAAATCTCCTGACATTATGAGACCTTACGATCTGTCCGTTCTCCGGAGCTGCAATACTAGCGACGCGGCAAAGATACCCCTTCACCGTTCTTGAATTTCTGCGTAGCTTCCTCGATGGCTTGATCGCCACCTTTGGATTTCCACTCCTCAATGACCTTGGGCCAATCGGAGATTGGTTCCTTCCCATAAACCATTTTGATCATGTGCGTGAGCAAAACCTGAGGAGGTGTATCCGAATTGGGAGCAATATCGGGATTCTGTACAAAGGTCTCCAAACGTGGATCAAAGTTGATGCCATCCCGGCCTTCTTTGGCTAAAATGGTATCGTATATATTCATTAGCTTTCTGCCTTCTTCGGTCAGTGATAATGAGCCTTTGTTGTACGTTGTGTCCTGTACGAACCATAAGAACGACTGACGGTAACGCTCTTCGTCCACACCCGTGGAATCGGTTGGCGCTGTGTATGAAATCACACCATTATCCTCTGTGTATGTCTCGCCTTCCGTGCCGTACGTGAAGAACTTCTCCGCTTCATCAGACACCATCCAGTTAAAGAAACGGACAATCGAAGCTGGATCAGCGGCATCCTTATTAATAAAGTAGGCACGTGTCACCGGGCCGTACAGATAATAACCGCCTTTGCCATCTGGGCCGACAGGCGAGGGGATAATTTCGATTTTGGCATCGGGAACCGACGCTTTAATCTGCTTCTCCCATTGGATCAGTTCATTGGCGTTCATGGACCACATGCCCGCCTTGCCGGAGAGAATCGTATTTTTGAATACAGTGGAATTGATGGTCGCGAACTCTTTATTAATCAGCCCTTCCTCGTACATCGTCTTATAGACAGTTAGGGCTTGCTGCATATTCTCGTTATCCATGAATTTCGGTACAACCTGATCGCCCTGCTGCTCCATCATGGACAGGAATTGTTGCACGTCATAGGCACCGAAAAAGGTATCTGCATATTTGAAATCCTCCCGTCCCATATACGGGTTCTCCACGCCGAGATTCTTAAAGGCACGCAGAACATCCAATGTTTCCTCAACCGTGGTAGGCACCGGCAGTCCGGTTTGATCCAGCAAATCTTTGCGAATCCAGGTAGCCCGGCGGGATGGATTGGATAAATATTCAGGTATGGCATAGATCTTGCCGTCATGGGTTACCTGGTCCCAAGCTTCCTTTGGCACGGCTTTGAGCAAATCCTGCCCGTATTGCTGCAACAGTTCATCCAGCGGCTGGAATACTCCAGCTTTGACCGATCCGGCCATCTCTTTGCCATTGACGCCACCGTCACCCTGCACCACATCAGGAATATCGTTGGTGGCAAACATTTGGACCATTTTCTGCTCATATTCCTTATGGGGCACCAGGACGATTTTCAGATCAGTATGGGTGAGATCCTCCAGCTTCTTGACCCATTTATCCTTGTTAATGTCCGGCGACTTCTCCACATACGTATACGCCAGCGTACGCAGCGACATGGAGAATTTCGTTATGCCATCTCCCCCGCCCTCACCGGATGCCGTCGTTCCGTTCCCCTTACTGCACCCTGTCATGACGGATGCCGCCAGCAAGATCGCCATGCCTGAGACCATCCACTTTTTCATACTACCCCTCTTTTCATCCGGATTTAGATTTAGGTACTTCTCGTCGGTGAAGCGCTTTCATAAAGATGATAAAACATCCCCACCGCCTGTAACAATGGGGATGTTTTAGATGAGATTGCGTTTTCTTTAGGTCAGTACTCAGAGTTCAACAGCATCCAGTCATATAGCACCTTATAAATTGAACATACAAGCTTTACACTCAGCCACTCCGATTGCAGTCTCCTCTTCCGATCGCTGTTATCCCCAGATTTTTTTTATTCCCTTTCCAAAGGGAAACATCCGGGGATAAGCGTATGCTTCCGATGTAGCTTTCTTACAGAAATCTTTTAGCGAACGCTTCGCTTCTTCAAATGGCTTCTGCACTCTTCGTTCTTGTGTAAATATTCAGTTCATCTTATCTAGTACGTCTTGGATACCTCGATCTTCTTTGTTACACCCTTGTCGGTAAAATAGAGATGGATGCCGTGATCCTGGTCATCGATGAAATAGGGGACATACTTAGGCTCCTGGATCTTATACGGCACAAGTAGAGTCACAATCCTGTGACTTGAAGCTGGCCGTGTCTCCGCGCTTAGATGATAATGCCTTTCCAGCCCTTCGTACTCTGCCGGGTCCACCTCTGCGAATCGATCTGTCTGGCTGAGCGACAGTTCACCGGAAGAAGCATAGACAAACGTCCCCTCTAATCCTGCCTTCATCCCGTTCAGTCGGAAGCTTTGCCCTTTCAGTTGTAGCGGGTGCAGCGCATGGAACAGCCATTGAACGCTGTCCGGCTTCTCCAGATCAATGTGGTCCACAATGACGAAGTAGGATGATTGCAGAAAATGAATCTCCCGCACCACACGTTTCACATGGGGTACGGTGCTGGCATAGGCATCGGTCGCTACAGCACGTACATAACCATCGCCGTCCCGCCAATAGGCTTCTTCAATCTGTCCTGTTGCGGCCATATTCAGCACCTTATTGTTCTCGGCGTACTGTCCTGCTCCACCAATCAGCAGGTTGTTCTTGGAGCGCGTCTGCCTGCGCCATTCTCGGTGGAATGAGCTGCCGTGCGCGATATAGTAGCCCGTATCTGCCGCCAGCGGATCGCCAAACGCATGCAATGTGAAGCTGTTCTGATCCGCATGACTGTGGCTAATGGAGCCGTAGCGACTGGACTTGAGCAACAGCATGATATGCTCATCCGCATTATCCATTCGGTGATGCATCGCCACCCATCCTACGTCCCGGAACCACTTGAGCGGTTCGATGCCTACAGGGGCCTCTTCCTCCACCTGCGGGTAATCATGGCGGTATACCAAGTCGTCAAAGTTAAAGTCCCACCACCCGTAGTTATAAAAAGCTCCCTCTGTCCCCGGATCGGATTGGCGTACACGCTCAAAGTACCACTGGTACCAGCGGTTACCTGTAACACCCGCCAGCTGGCGGACAAGATAGCCTGTTTTCAAGTTGACAGGGTCACCCAGCGTAGACTGATCCCCAAAGCTGGCTCGCCGCGCATCAGGCGGATACACGTAGAGCGGAAAATCCCCGGTACGCTCGAAAAACGGTCGACGGAAAAAGTCGATACCCGCATAGTTTCGTAACAAATTCATCGCTTCCGTCACATAGGCCATGCCTGTTGTCCAGTACATCGGGCCTTCGGCCCAGCCGCCATCACTGCCTCCCCATGGAGAGTATAAACAGGCGAAATAGTCGACGGCATAATCCAGCCACTGTGCAGCCTGCTGCTCTTCATGCAACAAGGCCATACAGCAGGGCACAAGGACAGAGGATAATGAGCGCACCGCATGGCTGTCGTAAGGCACATGATGGATCTTCGAGCGAACCATCACATGCTGTGCCACCTGCTCTGTCCGTCGCATCAAACTGCACCTCACCGCATGTCGCTCTTCGCTGTTCAGCTCATCATGCAGCCAGTCATAACCCCAAGCAAGCGCGGCGGCAACACGAAAGGCCGCCTCATCGTTATAATCGCGGGAGGTCGTTCCCTCCGTATCCCAAGCCGCCACATGTAACAGCCAAGCTTTCGCCGCTTCCAGCAGCCGTTCGTCACGAAGCACCCGGCCAGCGATGCTGAGATGACGAACCGCATATAATACTTCCTGACAGTCAATATACATTTGTCTCCACAACGCAGCGACACGTTTGTTCTCCGGGTAAGGCAGCGGTTCACAGATCGGCTCGCGGTTGGCCCACGGTTCCACGGATTTTGCCATAAACGCATCCCAGCCACAATATGTGGAATCGGACGCGATGCCCTCTACGAGTGACTTTAGCCCACTCTCTCCGAGCCACAGCCGGGGTGGGATGTATCCGTGGAATCGTACCTCTCTGCCCGGGAAGGTAGGGGGGTCTCAGGCAATTCCGTTGGCACCGTGAATCGCCGTACCTCACTCCATGCCGACAGTTCCTGCGGTTTCCCCTGCGAGGCATCTGCTTCGGCTTCGCTTCCTTGCTGCACTGAATAATCTACAAGCAGCGCATATCGCCAATAATAGTCCCCCGGTTCAAATACCCGATCTGGCGTAAAAAAATTATACGGGAGCTGCGCAAAGGTCATCGTCTCTTCTTCCTGAAAAGAAGGGCTCCCCGACACTTGCAGCAGATAGGCATTCTCATCCTCTTGCTGTGCCGCCATCCAGGTAAACCTCGGCGGATTCTCTGCCAGAACGGTATGTTCGTCAGGTGCATAGTCCACATGGAACGGCCCGCTAATGGGTTGGTATAACGGTCTTTCTCCCAGCTTCTGCTTCACTTCCATCGTTCGTCCCCTCCTTATCACCATGATGTAACATCAACGCATATACATCCCGCCATTGATTTCAATCGTTTCCCCGGTTATAAAAGAACCCAGCTCGGAACACAGGTACAACGTCGCACCTGCCACATCCTCGGGATTTCCTTCTCGTCCAAGGGGAATGCTATTTACCGCAGAAGATCGGCCTTCCTCCGAAGTAAACGTAGCGTGGAACGCCGTTTGCCCGATGAATCCCGGGGAGAGCGCATTAACCGTAATCCCGCCAGGAGCCAGCTCTTTGGCAAGCCCTTTGGTTAACGCCATGACAGCCGCCTTGGAGGCTGCGTAAATCGCTGCACCTGGACCGCCCCCATTATGGGCTGCTACCGAAGTCAAATTGATAATTCGACCGCCTCCAGCCATCTTCATGCCAGGAATAACCGCTTTGGATACAAATACGGCGCTCTTCAGATTGACATCCATAATCCGGCTGTAAAGCTCCTCACTCATCGTTTCAATGGGACTCCGCTCCACCAGATGCCCTGCATTATTAACCAGCAGATCAATCGGACCGCCGAAGCGCAGCGTAATATCCGCAACCATCGATTCAATCGCTTCCGTATTCGTCACATCTGCCTGAAATGCCGCTGCTTCACCGCCAGCATCCCGGATCGCGGCCACGACTTCCTCAGCCCGTTCCATATGATGCAGACCATTCACAGCAACCTTCGCCCCGCAACGAGCCAATGCTCCAGCAATGGCGGCGCCAATCCCTCCACTGGAACCTGTTACGAGCGCAATCTTGTTCTGCAAGTTGATATTCATGTTTGATCTTCCTCCCTATTATTGGTTTCAATTCAATTAAATCCGCTTGCTGAGCTGATCCGCCGGAAGTGCCATCGTAATGGTCGTTCCCAAGCCTTCCTCACTCTCCATCATCAAACCGTACGTTTCTCCAAATACCAGTTGAATCCGGCGATGGACATTCATAAGTCCGATGCCTCCGCGATGATAGACATTATCGGATTCTTCACCTGCCAGACGGTTCAGTTCCAGACGGCGACGCAGCTTTTCCAGGCGTGCCTCGCTCATGCCGATGCCATTATCCTGAACGATGATAAGAAAGCGATCTTTCCGACACCGAGCATCGATACGGATAAAGTGACCTGGCTCCATACCTCGCGGAAATGCATGTTGCAGCACATTTTCCACCAGTGGCTGGAGTGTAAGACGAACCATTTTTTCCAGCAACAGATCCGGTGCAATGATGACCTCAACTTCAAGCTCCCGACCCATACGATGCTTCATGATAGACAAGTAGGCCAGCACGTGCTTCAACTCATTGGCAACCGTAATTTCCTCCAGATTGGTCTGAATGGAATAACGGAGCATATGGGCCATCGATTCCACCATTTGTGCAATTTCTTCGGAGTCCTGTACGACGGCATAACATTTGATCGTCTCCAGGGTGTTGTAGAGAAAATGCGGATTGATCTGCAACTGAAGGGCCTGAAATTCCGCACGGTGTCGTTCCAGCGCCTCCTGCTGTAGCTCAATTTCCGACTTTTGGCGACGCAGCTCCGACTCGTATACACTCTCAATCATGTCCGACAAGCGACTGACCATCCGATTATAGCTGCGGATCAGCACCCCAATTTCGTCGCGCCTTTCCTTCATCTCCACCTTGTTCCAGATTCCCTTCTCCGTCTGTCTCATTCCGTTCATCAGCACCCGAATCGGTTCCACTTGGGATGCTCCGATCCGGTAGGCTACAACAAGCGCAGCGAGCAAGGTTCCTGCACCAACCCATAATGTAGCCGAACGGATCGTTGCAATCGGTCTTTGCAGCTCAGAGAGCGGCACAGAAGCGACAAAGCGCCAGTCCGAATAGGCAGAAAGCTCCGATATGAACAGCCGCTTGGTGCCATCCGTGTTCTGTTCCAATGACCCTGCCTCCATGTGCATAAGCCTGTTTACGGTGCTGGACGGCATCGCCTTCTGTGCCTCTTCGTCCCCGGGTGTGTAGATGACCGTTCCGTTCTGATCCATCACATACTGATAGCCGTCCTGACCGAGATCGAGTTCTCCCCAAATGTTGTCAAGCTCCAGCACATTCACTTCCATCGCCAGCACTCCGTTTGGCGTATAGGAGGACACACCCCTGATCCGGCGTGCAATCGTAATGACGTTGGCACTCTGTCCACTGTGAATACTGCGGGTAAGCAATGTCGATTCCCCATTTGCAGGGGTGGCCGCCAGCAGTTCCTTGTACTCCTGTGCCGTGTCGATATCCGGTATGCCGGCTGAATTCTGGTTGTCATCAATCACAACTCGCCCGTTTTCCCCGATAACATACAGGAACTTGATCTGCGGATATAACATAAAAACAGGCGGAAACACGTTCGTTTTAATCTGACGGCTGTACTCGTAATAGGCATAACTGTCCTCCGAATTCATATCAAGGAAGTGCTTCACACTTCCGTTCGAGAGGATGGAGTAGGTCGCACGATCATAATTTTGCAAATACAGATCGGTCTGGTACGCCGTATTACGCATCGTTTGGGCGATGTTGTCCGCAAACTGGTCGTTCATTTCAGTCGAGGCATAGGTATAGATAAACAAACCGATAGCGGACAGGGACAACGTAATCACGATGGCAAAATGAAAGAACAGGCGGATCGACAGGCTGCGCTTCATCATTGAATGCCCAACTTGCTGCGGTATTCGGACGGAGTCAGTCCAGTAATTTTCTTGAATGTCTTGGTAAAATGGGGATGATCCGCATACCCCACTTCGTAGGAAATATCCGTAATCCGGTTGCCCGGCTGTTCCAGCATGCGTTTGGCCAGTTCCATTTTGCTTCGTATGCGGTATTGGATAAAGGTCTGACCTGTCGTCTGCTTGAACAGCTGGCTGAAGTAGGATGGGTTAAGTCCCAGCTTGGCAGCAATCTCATCCAGCGACACTTCACGGCGCAAATGCTTCTCGAGATAGGCTTTTGCTTCTTCCACCGGATGTTTGCGCTTGCCACTGCCCGCTCCTTGATCGTCTTCATTAACGTGTGAATCTCGTTGCCCAGAGCGTCGAAGCACTCTTTTGAGGAAGCGCTTACATTAATCTCCCAGGACGTACTCATCGTTCCGTTACCACGTGCATTCATTCGGGCTACAATCAGTTCCAGCAATTCCTGAAAAAGCTCCGCTGTCTGCTCAGGCATCAAGGCGTATGCCGGATAACGACCAGACCATGCTGCGAGCAGCTCTGTCACATCGGATTGCCTTAACTCCCATATGGCCTCTTCCAGACGCATGGCCCAATCGTTCAGCTCCCTCACGGGTACAAGGGATACCGCAGGCTTAACCTCTTCTGACGCCAACAATTTGAGCAGCTCATGAAGCTCCTGTCGTCCCACAGGCTTGAGCAGATATCGCTTTACCCCGTAATCCATACAGGCTCTTGCATATTCAAAGTCCGAATAACCGGAGATCACAATAATACGCATCTTACTTCCTTGTTCGGATAAACGTCGACACAGCTCAATGCCATCCATCGTTGGCATGCGGATATCCGTAAACAGGATGTGTGGCCGAAAGACCTCTACCACCTGAAGGGCTTCTTCCCCATGCGCTGCCTGCCGAATCTCACAGTCGAACAGTCCCGCTTGCTCAATCATCTTCGCCAGACCCATCCGAATCATCGGTTCATCGTCCGTAATCAAGATTCTGAACATCGCCATTCCCCCGTTTTTCGTCAGATCTATATGCTGCTTGTAGTTAAGATTTGACGGAGCCGACCATGATTCCTTTTACAAAATGCTTTTGCAGGAAAGGGTAAATGATAATGATTGGCAAGGTGGCGATGATAATGGTCGCCATTTTGATGCCTTCCGGCGATGTATGTGCAAGGGTGCTATAGACGGCTGAACCCGGATCGACGGAAATATCGTCACTCTCAAACAGTTTCTTGAGTGTGACCTGAATCGGCCACCAGGCTGGATCATTCAGATAATATAGGGCGGTGGAATACGCATTCCAGTGGCCAACTGCATAGAAAATGCCAAGTGATGCCATGGCCGGTTTGGACAATGGAATGACGATACGCCAGATGATGCCAAACTCCCCACAGCCATCGATGCGGGCAGCGTCGATTAATTCACCCGGCAGCTGTACGAAGAACGAGCGCATGACGAAAAAGTTAAAAGCATTAATCGCTCCTGGCACAATCAGAACCAGTGGATTGTTGACCAGATGCAGCTCTTTCATCAGGATAAAGTTCGGAATGAGCGGCGCCGAGAATACAACGGTTACCAGGACAAACATGACGACTACAGAGCGCCCCTTATACTCTGGACGGGAAACGGGATATGCCAGCGATGCCGTCGCGGCGAGATTGACCAGCGTTCCGAATAATGTCACCCCAACCGATACCGCAAAAGCCCGCCAGAACGAGGCATCCCCGAATACATATTCATAGTTGATCCAGGTAAAAGCAACAGGCCAGAAGCTGACCTTTCCGCCCATAATCGCTTCCGAGCTGCTAAATGATTGGGCTAGGACATTAATGAAAGGCAAAATCATCGTCAACGAGAGTAGCGTAAGAAAAACGAGATTTCCAATGCGGAATATACGGTAACGGACACTGGGGGTACGCATCTATCTCGCCTCCTAATACAGGCTTTCGCCGGTAGTTTTTTTGCTGAAGAAATTACCGAGTAGAATAAGCATTAAACCCACGACAGACTTAAACAACCCGATAGCCGTGGTATAGCTGTATTGCTGTGAGAGAAGTCCGGCTTTGTAGATATACGTATCGAGAATTTCGCCAGATTCCAGATTGAGCGGATTCAGGAATACAAACACACGCTCAAAGCCCAGATCAAGGAACTTCCCGATGTGCAGCAGCAGCAGAATCATAATCGTCGGCAGCAAGGATGGTAGGGTAATGGACCATATTTGCTTCAAACGTCCGGCTCCGTCCACCTCTGCCGCCTCATACAGATCGGGATTGATCCCCGCAATGGCAGCCAGGAAAATAATCGTGCCGTACCCCGAATCCCTCCAGATTCCAGAACCGATCAGAATGGAACGAATATACGAGTCTTCTCCAAGGAAGTAGACCGGCTGCATCCCCAGAAATACAAGTGCCTTGTTGACCACCCCGGCGTCCATCGAGAAAATACCCATGAAGATTCCGCTAATGACAACCCAGGACAGAAAGTGAGGCATGTATACAATCGTTTGCAGCAACCGCTTGAACATAATCATCCGCACTTCATTAAGCAGAATCGCCAGCACGATGGGTACCGGGAATGCAATCACCAGATCATATAGTCCAAGCAGAAGTGTGTTATTCAGAATTTGCAAAAAATCATAATGGCTGAACATCTTCTGGAAATGCTCCAGTCCTACCCAATCACTTCCAGTAATGCCTTTGAAAATGTTGTAGTTCTGAAACGCAATGACCGAACCGAACAAAGGTACATACTTGAAGAGGAAAAAATACAGGATGCCCGGTACTGAGAGCAGATATAGTATCCGGTATCGCCACAGATAACGTCCCGCATCTCCGAACCGAGTGCCTAGACCAGACGAGTGAAGTCCAGTTGTTCCCCGGCTTGGTGGCACGATATCTGTCGGCTTCACGTCTCCTCCCCTCCTTGCTTCTGTGACTGCATGCTTCTCAAGTTATCAGGAACGTTCTCGTCCCATGGGATTTCATTGAACTCGATGGAGATGTAATCCGGCTCGCGTTCGATAATACGCGAGAGCTCGCGTGTGAATACCTCCACGATCTCCTGCTTTTGCTCATCCGTCCTGCCTTCATACAGCCTGATCGTAATTTCTGGCATCTGAGTTAAGCTCCCTTCATTACATGATGTAAACGCTTTAACAACTTCATCTTAGCGCTCCTGTCGAAGGGCAACAATGGACTGTCTTTTCGTTCACTTGTGTTTTCTTTAGGTATTAACAAGCCCAGAAGGCCCCCATACAAACGGAGGCCCCATGGATCAGCATATTCTGATCGCCATGGGAAATCTTGCATTAATAAACGAAATAATAAAGAAACAAAACGAAAATACGTCTATAGAACCGGTACCTTAGAACTATTTTTAATCTAAAAGCTAATGTTAATATGACTTTATAACGATATACTTTAGGAAGTAACTTACCTGGGGTGCCTATAAGTGAAGTAGAAATTGAATCCAATGTAAGAACCCTCAACCCATTGAGAGCATGTCACGTAACAACAGCAGAATTCAGAACCATAGAAGTTGCACGATATCCATTCTCCACTAGACATTCGTTAGATTACATAACGTATAGCATCCCATCCAGGTATAGTCCATTTTCATATTTGTAGAAGGAGTGAACAATTTGTTAGCTAAGCTTCGCTGGAGTACCATGCCTTTCTTCATCAAAAATTTGGTGATCTCATTCGGTAGTATCATGTTGATCGGTGTTATCCTGATTACTGCCGCGTATCAGTTGCAAAAAAATATTCTGGTTGAACAGTTGCACGACCAGGCAACCGTCATCACCCAGAAATGGTATGACGATCTGGACACGGCCAAAGTGGCCGAAGCGGCCAAGGAAAAAAGCTACTCCGGTCCAGTGCAGCAGGAGATGAAAACCTACCTTGATTCCATTCACGAGTTTTATCCAAACATCGCGCAGGCGTACATTTTTGGTTCGGAACTTGAACAGGGAAACGGAACATCCATTATCGCCATCCCGACCAATCTGTTGGAACCTTTTGAGGAAGGTAATCTACCCGCTGGTGCCATGTACCCGCTACCCGAGAATAACGTCGTCGTACTGAAACAAATGAAAGTGGATGGAAAGCCTTCTTTCAGCGATTTCTATAGCGATGAGTACGGGACTTGGACCACCCTGATGTATCCGATCAAAAACGCAGATGGTTCTATATACGCAGCTCTTTACTTCGATGTCGATGCCAGTGCCGTTCCAAAAGGTCTAGACAAACTGCTGACGTACGGTTTGATGTTCCTGATCGGTTTCCTGCTTTTGTTCATGGTGTTGCAATTCATTTTGCTGAAAAGAACATTGCTCCCGATTCGCAACTTGATGAAGGGAATTGAGGAAGTCAGCACAGGCAATCTGGACGTAATCATTGATACAGGTCGAGACGATCTGGGAATCATTAACGAGAAGTTCAATGCGATGATCCATCGATTCAATACAACCATATATAAAGTACAGAATACTTCTCATCACCTCTCGGAATCTTCCAAACAACTCTTGGGCATTAGCGAGAAGAATAATGAGAACATTCAATCCATTAGCAGCAATATTCGGGAAATATCCACAGGACTGGTGTCACAAGACAAAGCTACCGTAGAGAACGCTCGCGCCATGACCGAGATGTCAACGGTTGTGCAGACAATCGCCAGCAGCTCAGCTGATGTGGCAGACGAAGCACTCAGCATGGAGCAACGCTCCAGTTCGGGTAACGTAGTTATGCAGCAAGTTATTGAGCAGATGCGCCTGATCTCCGGTGCCGTGCAAAATACGTCAAACTCCATTCAGTCTTTGGAAAATAACTCGAACGAAATTAGCAATATTGTTAATCTGATCACGGAGATTGCCGGGCAAACCAACCTGCTGGCGCTCAATGCTTCGATTGAGGCCGCTCGTGCGGGCGATGAAGGAAGAGGCTTCGCCGTTGTTGCAGGTGAGGTACGTAATCTGGCGGAACAATCCCAGGAATCAGCTAAACAAATTCGTCAATTGATTGAAGAAATCCAACGGGATATCGTTCATTCTTCCGAGGCGATGCAGTTAGGTTCTAAGGAAGTAACAAAAGGCTTGGAGGTCACTCAAGAGACCGGCGTATTCTTCGAAAACATTCTGAATGCTACGAATAAGGTCGCGAACCAGATTCAGGATATCTCCAGCTCTACCGAAGAAATATCCGCCAGTACCCAAGAAATGTCTGCCACGGCTGATGAACTATCTGCCAATGTCAGTAAGGCTGCCAGCAGCAGTAAACAAATCGAGCAGTCCATTGAAGAACAGGAAGTCTCCATGGCTGCCATTGTGAGTGCATCTGACGAGCTCTCGGTTGTATCCGAGCAACTGCAAGAACTAATCTCGTTCTTTAAAGTACGCGCAGAGTAAATGAACAATATTGAATAAAGTTAAACAAGCAGGGCACAACAAAAAACCAAGATTGGCGGGCTTTTGCCCCGGTCTTGGTTTTTTTGCTGTTGAACATCTTTCACTACAATCCCGCAGCGCTTTGAGTTGTTTCCTCTGCGGATAATAAACTATTATTCTCTACAACGCGAAACTGCGCCTTATACCCCTTTAGTTCATAAACGACAGTTCCAATCGAAAGAAGTGCCGCATCCCCATTCTCTGTTACGTGATCCGTACATGCATGCTCGTTCAGCATGTAGGTTACTTCCCCTACCCTGTTCCCAATTTGCTCTGCTGGTACCCTTTTGGTTTCCTCATTCTTTTAAAAATATGTAATATTATTGATCATTAGAAAATCAATCCAATCCAGGGTTCCCGGGCATGGCTTCGTTATTTCCTTTGACACTGCTTCCGTATCCGGCTTCAACCATCATGACTAGAATTAAAAGGATGCTCAGACGCTGGCTCCAATTTTTAAATGGTTTCAAGATCAATCACCTCAACCTAGTAGACGAGATTACGAATGATATAGTTACCAGTTTTTTTAGAACCACTAATGCAAGTTTAACAAGTGCCTACTTTAATACATCAATAAGCATGTTGCAAAATGTTCTTGTCACATCTTGAGTATCCGAATCTTACGAACCATCTGTTCATTTGTATTAGGGAAAGAGCTAGCCAAATATGGAAGATCACGTCTTAAAGAGTGTGCCTCTAAGCCTTGCGAGGAAATGTTTATGGATCATTCCAAAAACGGGCAGCATCGCTTCTGTAGCAAACGTTGTTCCAACCGTTACCATATCAAAAAACACAGACAGCTTAGCCACCTGTGAAGTAATTATTCGTATGGGGAGCAGTTAGATAGCGAAGCCATGCGCGGCTTCTTATCAAGATTTCAATCCATGTACTCTATACGGAGTGCGACGAGCTAAATCGCTAACAAACATAGTGTCTTCAAAATTTCAATCCACGCACTCCATACGGAGTGCGACGAGTATATCAAGATCGAGGGCGAAGACCTTGTATGGATTTCAATCCACGCACTCCATACGGAGTGCGACAGTTTGTTTAACAAAATGCAAGAATATGATAAGTGATTTCAATCCACGCACTCCATACGGAGTGCGACTCGCGGTCATTTAGCGTCAATGGTAGGTCTGCCAAATTTCAATCCACGCACTCCATACGGAGTGCGACCCAAGTCAAATCAAGTTGCCATAACACCTGTAGAATTTCAATCCACGCACTCCATACGGAGTGCGACTGCATGGTATGCAAGAGAGGCGTTCCAACAAGTATTATTTCAATCCACGCACTCCATACGGAGTGCGACATGATCATAATGATTTAGGATTTCCATCCATGATAATTTCAATCCACGCACTCCATACGGAGTGCGACAGCGAAAAAGAACGTATATACAGCAACCCAATAGTATAATTACGTTTTTTCGATACTTTCACATCTAACGTAGGCTGTATAATCACAACTTACCGAAAAATCGTTGCCAAAAGGTCACAATAAAGACCTTTTCGACAAATTCCGAGGTGCGAATCCCCAGGGAAATCATGTGAGCTTGGTATTCGCACCTGCTAAAGTATTAACGGATCACCCATATCATAGGAATCTTTGGCACCCACATGTTGAACTTTACTTTTGTAATTATCACCTAAGTTATAGAATCGAAGACTATCTGTATCCTTATCAATTAATTCTTCCAGTTCGAATCTTAATCGTCTAAACTGGGCAGCATCCAGTATACATTCAAACACCGAGTTTTGTACTCGCTGACCGTAATCCACACACTTTTTCGCCACTTTAGATAGTCTTCTACGGCCTTCACTATCTATCGTGCTTACATCATACGTAATCAAAATAAGCAATCGTCACACCTACTTCCAAAGAAATGGTGGATATTCATCCAGATCACCGCGTATATATCTTGCCAGTAATAATGCTTGAGTGTATGGTACAAGCCCCCAAGGTATTTTTTCATTCAAATACGGATGCATAATCTTCTCCTGTTTGCGCTCCTGCCATGCTTTTAACACTTTCTTTCGTGTATCATCATCCATAATCACTGCGAGATTTTCTTTAACATAAAAACCTTTATCGTTAACTACCTTTTTATTAATGAGAGAAAGTACAAATCGGTCTGCGTACACTCCTCGAAGTTCCTCCATCATATCCAGTGCAAGTGAAGCTCTGCCAGGACGATCCCGATGCAAAAAACCAACGTATGCATCAAGTCCAACAGATTCAAGTGCAGACTTCATGTCATTAGCGAGCAAGGTATAGGCAAAGGATAATAACGCATTTACTTTATCTAAGGGAGGTCGCCGACTGCGTCCGTAAAAGTAAAATGACTCCTTTTGCTGGAGAATCAGATCATCGAACACCGAGTTATATTGCACGGCAGCCGATCCTTCCAATCCGCGCAATACGTCCAATTGCTCCACTTTGCGTAACAGCTTCATCGTTTCGCCAAGCGACTCCGTAACCTTCTTGATTCGTTCCGTGTCGATACGTAGTGCATAATCCCGTGTGGCTCGTTCCAGAATCCACTTGTTGTTGTATAACTTGCCTGTAATCATATTACGGGCTAACCGCGCGCTACGCACCTCATCGTCCGAGATACGGTACTGCTCCTTCCGCAATACCACATTTCCTCGATCCTCACCAATCACCCGTGCGAGGAATCGCCCCGTTCGTGTCATAAACGTCAAACTAACATTGCGTGTCGCACAGGCCCCCATCAGTGCTGGACTTACTCCAGCATAACCAAAGGTGCATACGGCCTCCAGATTATGTAGCGGATAGCGAGCAAGAATTTCCTCCTCCTGCTTCACCACAATGTTTTCCCCATCCAGTCCAAGGTATGTATCGGGTAATGTTACAAATAAGGTATTCAGCAGTTTTTTCATTCATTCAACCTGCTTTCGATGTAACTTGAAACGGAGCGTTTATTCAAAATATCAGGTACACATATGTTGTTCAAAGAACAACTTAGGCAGTGTGGTCCTGCTTTGGCTTTGGGTGTATGGTTCCGTTCAAAATAATGTCTCATCTCTTGAACACTTGCCCTCACGCGTTCCCGATCTGTCGCAGTAATGATAACTTCAATCCTATGCTTGATCTCGTCATAATAAAAATAGGCCTTGGGAATATCACATACGAGCATTTCTTCGAGACATATGACTTGTGCTACCAATTGGGAGTGATCCGAATCATTTCGTTTGGGTTTGCCACGTTTGTATTCAACAGGATAAGGAAGGTATAACCCTTCCTCTCCTGCAAGTGGAACTCCTGATGGATCACGAATGAATTCAACCACATCACAGATGCCTGTGATCCCAAGTTCCCTCGATTGCACCGGAAGCGCACGAACCACCAGTTTATCACCTCGTTTTTCCCGAAGCGCTGGTTGATCTGCTTTTCGATGCAGATGAACACCCTCAATGGTGCGCACGTTGTCTTCCCACTGCTGTTCGATATGAATTAATGCCCACTGCCTTCTGCAAAAGTTAAAATGCTGAATCCCCGAAAGCAACAGATAATCCTCTTCGTTATAGTCCTTCATATTCTTGGACTGCCAAGCCTTCCAGCGGCACCACTATATAATCATAATCATCGTAAGACTTTGCTTCGGCTACGTCTGGCTTCAATTCAATTTGCAAAGAACGATGTACCTTCGCAGATGAATACTGCCCCATTTTGGAACTATGCTCCCACCAGTACAGTTGGTGAACCTCCATGCTGCCATCAGGACGGGCCGAGGACGTATCATTCTCGAATAAGGTTCTCAGTGATTCACGAATTTTCTCTGCGTCTTCATATGTAAATCCGGTCTTCTCTGCCAGTTGCGTGTTGATACTTCCATAAAAAACATAAACTCCAAAATCTACGCGGTGTTTCATGCCCATCGTGTCTGAACCTTTTTTGTCTGGATCTTTAGCTGTTGTGACAGAGTTAACGCTCTTGGTAATTTGCATGCTTGAGATGTCAATCCGATCCAAACTAACCGCCGTATGAATCGATACCGGACCCCGAATCCCCACAGATACATCTGTGCCACTAAAAGCAAATACTTGTCCAAAGCTACGTACGTCAATCCAAGACTGGCAAGCGGCTTCTGCATACAAATCCTTATTTGCCTTTTTACCTTTGGCATGCTCTTGTACATTCTCATTGGCATCGACACGATCTTTAATGGAGCGATGAGCATCATTACGTTTTTCATCGGATTGCACCAGAATGGACTCTCCCATATCCTGAAGGCGGTTACGGATTTTACGCTTGATACATACATCCGAGATTTCTCCTAAGCCATCGTAGTTCTGACGAGGACGGTTACCATTCAATGGATCACCATTCGGGTTGGCATTACGAACAGACAGTACAACAGCAAAATCGATTTTGTGATCAAGTGTACTCATTTAGTTATCTCCTTGTTCGTTCAATTGGTTTTCATCGTCTTTATCAAGTGCAGCTGCGGCTTCCTTATCTTTCTTGCTTGTATATAAATCGTTACGCTGGCTGTAAAAGCCCAGTAGGTATAATCCCGTGAGTGGTTTGTCTGTAAAATCTTCCAACTGTAGTTTAGCCCCAACTTCATCCAGCAACGTATTATAATATCTGGCACCAGTACCCATTCTCGCTTGATAAGGTTGAAGATTAGATTGAATAATGCTCCAAGTTCTCCCTGGGCGTTGAGCAAAAGCGTTCATATATCGAATAGCGTTTGTGGCTCGTTTTTCTTCCTTACCTAGAGCACTTCTCTCTAATACATCTGCAATGGCAAGCATTCTGCCAAATAAATAACTACGATCTGTTGCTTCAGTATTCAGACTCACCCCATATCCCTCCTTTTTGTTAACAAGCGCACATGTAATGCTCAATGTTTTCTCCCATTCCCAATTTTCCATGCCTACCGGGTTGGATGCACGATGGATGGAACTGCGAACGATATCCAGCGGAATGAGTCGCTCATCTATGATACATGGGAGCATTCGCTCCATTAATCCCTTAACTACCTTGTCACTGGCTCGTGGACCATAGGCTGCAAATGCAATGTCTTTGGTCGCAGGCGCCCCGATAAACGAGACGGGTTTGTCGTTTTTATTTTTCCGATAACGATGTATCCAGTAACAACTCTCATGCCAGGCTGTTATCCGGTCCAGATACTCGTTCTGATCTAAATTACGATAATACATAATCGACATTCTGCCTGGTGTAGCCGCATCCAGTGTCATAAGGGTCACTTCATGTTTGGAGTTATACTTCCCATCGTATCGGTAACCGCCAATCGCCTTCCTGATTTGCAAAGCAAACTCCTTATGAGTTGTGTCCCCACCAGGAAATGCTTCCTCATCATCCTCATCCCACAAGCTAAATGTATCTTCTTGAGGTTCTGGCATATCCAGACTCGTGCTTCCCCACACCAGAAACACTTTGCCATCAATCGTGGTTCCTTGTCGATCAATGAGCCACTTCAGAGCGTTATGCCCCTTCTGTGAGGCTTCGTAGCTTACTACCGCTGCATCACGACTGGTACGAAAACGGCCCCGATACGTAAATCCACTAGAGTCATTAGCTGAGATCAACTTAGATTTATCTCCCGAATGTCGTATACGGGAAGCATGTTTGTCCGCAACGGGCAGTTGTTCTCCTGTCACGAAACAGATATCCGTGTCTTGCAAACTCATTTCGTAAAACTGGATAAAGGCTTGTTGTACCGAAGCATCACGCCATAATCTGGATTCGGGTTCTCCCGGAATATCTACAGCAAATCGAACAAATGCCCCACTCTGATCTGCTGCGATGACATTAAATATTTTCGGTTTCTCGCCTTCCTGGTCACTTGGTCCTGCGATCCACTTCTCCAGTAACCTTCCTTGACTATCCTTATGAAGTATCCCTCTGTCGACTAGATCAGCGATTAGCGTACCTTTGCTAACATAGTGAAGTACGCTCTGTACTTTAGGATGACTAAATGGAGATTCACACCAAGCCTTCAGTTGATTCACATAATCCTGATACGGTGTTCCCTTGGCTTCTCCGCAGAACTGAGTGTAATCTCCTGCAACATAAGATAACTTGTCAAAAAGCGGATACGGTACAGGCGCACTCGTTCGGCTTGCAGATGCTTCGGTGCAAGGAATAATCGTGCTGTCATCATTCTTTTCTACCACTTTGGCATTTACGATATCTCCTTTTCCATTCAGATGAACTTCAATATGTGCGGTCTGTGTTGTGTGCGAGATTGGAATCAGAGCGTATTCCTTGCCATTTTTCTTCATTTCAAATTGTCCGACAACCTTAGCGTGATCATCATACGTTTTGCTTAAATTGGCAAGCCAACTCATTCACTCACCTCATTTCCAAACCATTCTGAATAAAGATCATCTACAGATTGCATATTCCCTGCATCGAATATTTTAGCTGTACCTTCTCCCACTTTGCGTACCAATGTGCATTCATCCGGTCGGATAAATTGAATGACACCATGCTGCATTTTCGCTTTCCACAGACGAACCTCTCGCTCATTGCTTCCTGTTTCATCCGGGTAACTGATTCCATGCAGCATCGTGCCAAAATCAAGCTCACCTATACGATCGTAGAAACTGTCATCTTCACCAAAATGGCACGGTTCTACGTACCCCTGACACTCACGGGTTCCCAGAAAGATATCTCTTCGTCCCCCAACCTGAACTGCTCGTTTGGCGATATTGTGATGTTTATGTTCGTTCTGGTCATGTACCAAATCTTCACGATGCGGATTGAATATAAAATGGGCCTTGACCTGATAACGCACATCTCTTAAATAGGTGTAATAGGCCAGTGTGTTGCCCCCGCTATATTCAATCGGACGCATACCCTTTGATTCGGTCTGAATTGGATTCATAATACGGACTTCATCTACAATCCAGGTCAGGGTTGGCTTCCAGTAAATAGATTCCACGATCCCTTTGAGGGCTTGGTATGTAGGAATCTGATAAGAGAATTTTTCTCCACCCAACTTGGTGAGTGGATCGGTGAATAACGCATATTTTCCCGAAACCTCAAATTCGATTTGATTTCTCAACATTTCAGCTCCTTTCTATGGGGATAGGAGGGAGAAACATGTGTCATGAATCTCCCTCCTGTAATGGATCATATGATCAGATCATCATAGGTTCCCAAGCACCTTCACCCTTAGATTCCACGCCGAAATCATCGGAATATGCAGGTTCTCTCAATGCCAGAACATGCCCATGCAAAAGGGGCCTCACATCTCCGTTTTTCTCCAATGCCCGGAGTTCATGGTCGTATATATTCACCGTATACTGCTGAGCCTTGCGTAATAACTCACTCATTTCACCAGGTTCCATTTCTCCATTCAGGTCCAAAATCAATTCTCTTCCTTCTTCCCCATAAGGAACAATTACGGGCGTGGCGTTCGTGGATATGGCTTCAAAATACTTCTCCGCCGTAGCTATCGCATAGTGATTCACAACCTCCGGCTTACAATCATGCTTCTTCTTATAGGCATCCACGTAATAACGATTACGGTCCATCAGATCAAACAAGTTCTGTTCAAGCTTAGGAATGGGGTAATGCATTTTGTCTCCAATATCATTAAAATAATATTCGAAATAACGGGACATTGCCTTTGAAGATAACAAGTCATTTCCGAGCGATCCGGGGTCATCCTTGAATTCCTGAAGCACACGTTCCGTTTTCTCAGCACCTATTTTAATCTCAGGCAGATTCGTTAACACCTCATCCGATGAGCGAATGATGTACACATTGCGAACCTTATCTTTCCCGTGCCGGTTACATCGTCCAGCCGCCTGAGCAATCGAATCCAAACCAGCCAAAGAACGAACCACGCAATCAAAGCTGATATTCACGCCCGCCTCAATAAGCTGTGTACTCACACAGATGATACGCTCACCCTTTGCCAATCTCGGAATAACGCCATACTCCCCGGATAAAACCTCTTTGCGATGCGCCGCACACATATTGGTACTTAAATGAACAATTTGAACGCCACTGTCTCGCAACCATTCCACTTCATTTAACTGTTCAAACAGTTTACGGACCGCTGTTTTCGTATTCAAAATGACCAGCACACTGTCCACTTCTCTCATTTGTTCCTGGACAAAAGAAGACACTTCCTCCGCCCTCCACCCCGAAGGTGAATCCTGCGTAAGGTCCTGTAATTCAACTCGTTTGAAGCTTCGTCCGACCTCGTCTAAATTCTGAATAATCTCCGGCTGCTCCGAGAAATGCAGCTTGTGCTTCACAAAATCCAATGCAGGCTGAGTAGCTGTACAGAGCAACAGGCTGGATCTCCCAATCACATGCAGGAAATTCAGTGCAGCATTAAAGAGGGAGATACAATGAACCGGAACCGACTGCACTTCATCAAATACAATGACTGCCTTGGAAAGCTGATGTAATCTGCGGACGTTTCGGGTTCCTTTAGCATAAAAGGTGTTCAAAAATTGAACCATCGTCGTGAAAATAATCGGCCGATCCCAATGATCACGGGCAAGCTTGAGATTCTTTTTGCGCAAATCTAGGGTCTCCCCTTCGTCGCCCTCATGGCGTTCGTCATCCTTGTCATCCACCACGTTGGAGTGATGTTCCAAAATCATGTCATCGTTCTTCAAAATACTGCGGATCTCAGCCGCATTTTGTTCAATGATGGTGGTGTACGGAACGATATATATAATCCGCTGTTTGTTATGTTCAATGGCATGTCTGAGCGCATAGCGCATACTGGCAAGCGTTTTCCCCCCGCCTGTTGGTATGGAAAGGGTGTACACTCCTGATGGACGATACGCAAATTGTTCGCATTGCCGGGACATTTCACGTCGCAATCGATTAATGGGTGTGTCTACTATACTGCTGTGCTCAAGCTTGCTTAAATGTTGAGATAGTAATTCATAGCTTTGTTGAAAAAAAGACTTGTAATTGATTTCTTCTGCTATAGTTTCATTTTCTTCAAATCGCCTTGTATTCGTTCGATCTGCGTCGATCAGGCAGCTAAACATATATTTGATAAGCAGTGCTCCCGCAATCGGCGGAAGTTTATGCTCTTTGATGATCTGTATGTATCTTTGAAGCTCTTGGATCGCTTGCTTAAACATATGGTCGAGTTGGCCTGGGGGGTTGTGTTTGAAAAATTCTTCTTTCGCTTGCTCATATTGATCTAATTCCTTGGAAACGACTCGCTCCATATAAGGTGAAGCTTTATCAGGTGATATGTAGTCTCTTAGACCCTGATGATGGGAGATAATACAATTGGCAATCCACTCCGCTGTGTACTTTGACTCAAGCGTTGTGCCACTTCCATGGTAAAGGCTGTGCAGCAGCTTGCCACCAGCAGTCGAATGATCAACTGAACCTTTGCGAGGAGGGGCATCTGGGTTGGCGACAGCTTCCTGAATGTAGTTTCGAAAAAGATCTGTATTTTTGCCCATATCATGCAGAAGACCAGCAATGCCTGCCAAATTTTTGACACCAATCTTCTCTCCAGCTTGCTCCGCACCTTGCTTAACCTCTACTAAGTGATCCTGAACGGTTTGTATTCTTCCATCCTTTTGACAGATATGCGCAATATAGGTCACACCACTTCACCTCCACTGAATTTCATGACATTAATCCCAGATCCATAGGCAAAAAGACTCACATTGTAAATTTCGACACCAAAATACATTTCCCTTCTATAAACCCTGTATTTTTAGAATATTATGTAATTTGTTATGAAGGCAGTAATACTTTTGCAGCTAAGTCATAACTGTATTCAATCAAATATAAAAAAGCTCACCTCATGCTACAGATTAGTGTAGATGATGGTAAGTCTTTTGACATGTGATTGCGATTTTAGTGCATTTATAAAGATTGCGACCGCAGTTGGCACCTATCAGCCTACCTGGGAAGGAAATTTCAATCCACGCACTCATATAGAGTGCGACAACGCCTTCGATCTCTCTCGGAGCATCATAGGAATTTCAATCCACGCACTCATATAGAGTGCGACAGGCGCTTTGATGCCCGGGTGATGTTTATACTCAATATTTCAATCCACGCACTCATATAGAGTGCGACGGAAAAAAGATTCAGGGAGAAACAGTCGTGGAACTATTTCAATCCACGCACTCATATAGAGTGCGACAGCAAAAAGTAACGTATAGTCGTTTCAAAAAAGATATTTTACCGTTATTCTGTCATTTCGTAAATAATAATAAATACATCTTAATACAAATAATCCAGTTAATTCAAGAATGATGTTACCAAAAGGGGACAACAATAGCTTGATCGACAATTTTCGAGGTGCGAATCTCCTAGAGATTTTATGTGAGCTTAACATTCGCACCACCATTAAATAGCGCTTTTTACAGGTCTAATCTTTGTAACTTTAGAAAATTTATTTTCATAGTTCAACATCTAAAGAACCAAAGACAATATTCAATGTATTTGATCTCATTCTATAATGATACTATGACCATCGTATCATTATAGAATATCCGTTTTTTATTGAAATCGATCAAGCTTCAAATTCATATCAACACGTTCTGGAGTCCACAAAAGGATATCCGTAAGAAAAGTCAACGCATCCATTCCGCATAATCTATCCACGATTGACTCTATCAGTTCTTTTACATTCCCTTGGGGTTTCTCAGCGAGAATTATTCCTCCGGTATCTCCATTAATATATAAGTGATCTACGTGAGCAACTTTGTGTACATGCCGCAGCCATAGCGTACCTTCGTCAAGGAAAAAGATATAACTTTCATTCATAACATATCCTTGGTAAATATAAAAATCCTGAACGTCATCAAAAGGACCTATCACTACAGAAGCTAATTCAATACGATCTGACATACTCAGGAACACCTCTTTTCATTAGATCGTTATCAACATCTCATATTTCTGTAACTTACTAGATTAGTATAAATAGATGTTTGTTCCGTACAGCTTCAGCATAGCCTCACCATTTTCTAACAAATCAAAAATCATTTTTCATGCATAGTAATCCTTCATTCTGAGATATCGCCTCCATATTACAAAAATAAATAACAACTTTTTAATGAACTAAAAGTTCGATTTATTATACATATAGTACAATAAGTTAAATTTTTATTCAATACTAATTTATACAAAAAGTACGACATCTTGTATTTATAGTCCATATTCAATAAAATACACGTATATATACACTTTTTCTTGGAGGTTAATGATGGCATTAAAACCTAGCTATAAACCAATGGAGATTACTCTAATTAAAAAGGACAAGAATAAAACTTACCTGCGTACTCAACTAGGTATTTCACCTTCTACTCTAGCCAAAATGTCTAATGGAGAGTTTGTCGCGTTAAGTGTGATTGCACGTATTTGCGAAGACCTACAATGTCGTATTGAAGAAGTTGTTGAATTTATAGAGGAGTAAATTTAAGTGGATATCTCAAATCTATACGATGCGAGAGACTATACGTTTTAGTGGATTTGAAAAAGGAGTTTTGTTTGTGCGGATTTACTTTATAGAGAGAAACTTGCCTACATTTCACTTTGATCTACGATATTTAAAATCACAACCGATGCTCCTTTCCAATAAAATTTGATGTTCATGCTACACGAGTTCCGATAATTACTTTTTGAATAACGGTAATTTATATTCTGATTTAGCACATATAATATCATTTCTTATAACTTTTGAATAAAAGAGCCTCTCTTAATTCCATTAAGGTTCAATTTTCCTCTGATATTAATCCCCACAATCGGGCGTTCAGTAATCGAAAAAGACAAGCTCACATCTATCACTTCGCACTCAATAGATGGTCCATCTATACTGTGTACCAGAATTGTTGAACCCACTAATTTTTTCAAGGAATATAATTGGAACTCTAAACCTATAGCACTGCATATAAGCACGGTACCACGTTCAGGTATATCCATTGTGTCCTCCAATTTAAACGTATACAGTTTGCCCCCCCTTGCATATTTTCCAATTTCCTCTCAATCTATGTACTATAAAGTCTGACCAGTTCAATTTACGTACTGGCTCCGGCACCGTCCGCATTATCAATCCACATACTCCATAAGAAGTGCAACGGCATATCATTAGATGCTTACTCAGATTTAGTTGAGAATAATCATTATTGGTCTTGCTTGGACAAAAAAGCCACCCCTCAAAGACTGGGACAGCTAATCAAGAAACATCATTTTTTATCGTCAAACCTACAAGGTAAAATGCAACGCGGCTACATCATTTATTCCCATTATAGAGGCTCTTATCCAACCTAGTCCAACATATAATTTTAATTAAGTATGAATTTCAGTACAATTTAATAATACGCTTACAGCCTGGGCACTTCTTCCAATCCGTCCATAATACATCGCCATTTCGTAGCTGAATTTTAGATAATATGAGGCATCTATATCTGAAATGTTCTTCCAGTCAATGACCTGTATATTTTTTTCAAATATACTTTCTAATTTTTTTATAGGTAATCCGCTTAACCGATTGGCTTCAAGTAGCGTTAAGAGCCCAGAAATCAACTCGTCCTTACTTTGCAGTATAAATGATAAATATTCATCTAAAACCTCTGTTTTGCCTTCCAATAAATCCAATACCATCAAATTAACTTTAGAGATCTCTGCATAATATTTAACTTCATCTATCGATTCTTCATCTGTGATTCTTAACCATTTAAATTCGCCATAACTTTCAATACATTCCCTTGCCTTACCAAACTCCAATAACTTTTGATGAGCTATTCCCTGCATCAAAAGAGCATAACCCATATAATAAACAAGCACACGATCTGTATGTATTTCTACGATGTGTGTATCTCCAAGTAACATATTTAAATTGTAAATTCTAATGGACTCCTCATATAACGTTTCGCCTAGTCTAATTATTTCGCTCCAGTTATTCAAGCTATAAGCCATTCTGAGTAGTGTCACAGTCGAGTCTAATCCGTATCCATCATAATACCTCGACATACCCCCACTCCTTTTTTTACAATTAATAACATTATATTGATTTTTCTACCACAGGTCAAACCATTGTTTAACAAAAAAACTTAAAATAAGCAGCATTTAATATGACATTTCAGTTTTAGGAATTATTATCTAATTTTTTAATTCTCTGAAATGAAAAAGTCTTACCCACTTATTCATGCTTAGCATAATAAAGGTAAGACTTTTTTGGGGATTCGATTTGCATTCCATACGGAGTGCGACAAAATACGGTTATGATTCATTACTACCCGAAATGTTTCAATTCACGCACTCCATACGAAGTGCGACTCGGAATTATAAAGAGCGACATACAGCCTATCTGGATTTCAATCCACGCACTCCATACGAAGTGCGACACGAAATTGGAAACGAGATCGTCATTGATCCAGTGATTTCAATCCACGCACTCCATACGAAGTGCGACGTTTCACGGGTTCCGTCATCAACAATGGAAGAGTAATTTCAATCCACGCACTCCATACGAAGTGCGACGAGCTCGCAAATCCTCGATGTAATCATGTATGTCAATTTCAATCCACGCACTCCATACGAAGTGCGACAAGTTTGCTTGCCCGCTGATCGATGAGCTGAAATATTTCAATCCACGCACTCCATACGAAGTGCGACTTTCTTCCAAACTGATGTTTAGCCGCTGATCAGATATTTCAATCCACGCACTCCATACGAAGTGCGACGTACGAACACGTCAACTGTTTCAGGACTTACAAATGATTTCAATCCACGCACTCCATACGAAGTGCGACTTCCACCAACAAAAACCATTTCGTCAATGTCGATTATTTCAATCCACGCACTCCATACGAAGTGCGACGATGCACCGCAAGATACAACCGTTGTAGATAAAAAATTTCAATCCACGCACTCCATACGAAGTGCGACGGATTCCGTGCTTGAACAGTTGATGGAGGATAAGATTTCAATCCACGCACTCCATACGAAGTGCGACATTGACTCCGCTCGTTACGCCTTTGAGGATGATATATTTCAATCCACGCACTCCATACGAAGTGCGACAGCGAAAAAGTACGTATCTTAACCATTTGAACCATCAAAACAACGTTTTTTCACTATTATTCTATGACTTTCCATATCATTAATCAATCTATTTATACATTCCATTGCCAAAAGGTAACATTTCCACCCTTTTCGACAAATTCTGAGGTGCGAATCCCCCAGGGTTTTCATGTGAGCATCACATTCGCACCTGTTTGTGTCACATACGGATTCCCCCAAAAACCTTCTTCATCCCCCATCCCACCATGACAAAGATCACATCCATCATCCCTGTCCGAGTGCTACAGTTATAAACGACCAATTGACCGAAAATGTAATCCGGTCAACTTTAGATACACCTTTTACTCATTCAGACAACAAGGAGGTGCATATACCATGAGAACCATTGATCGAAGGCAACAGGTCATTGACTCGGCGGAGAAATCATTCGCGTTGTTTGGCTATAAAGCCACCACCATGGAGCAAGTCGCGAGACTGGCGAACGTGGGGAAAGGTACGATCTATACTTTTTTTGAAAATAAAGAAGAACTGTTCGACGAGATTCTCCACTCGATCATTACCGATATGAAACAGATTACGGAGCAAACGGTGAAGGAAGAGAATTCGTTTCTGGACAACGTACACCTGAGTATGGACTCTTTGCTGGAGTATAGGGAAGAGCATGATCTGTTAATCAAACTGTTCCAGGAAGTGAACGATTTCGGCACGCCACAGGCCAAGGAAGGTCTGCTGAAAGTAGAGACAGCGATTCTCGAATATCTGGAACGCCAAGTTTCGCGGGCAATGGAATTGCAGCAGATTCGAGAGGATAACCCCAAACTGGTCTCTTTTGTACTGCTGAAACTCTATGTCACGTTAACCTCGGATTGGAACAAGGCGCATCCTACGCTACAGAAGGATCAGATTAAGGATTTTGTGGGCCTCTTTCTCAAGAGTGGATTATCCCCAACATAGAGGAAGATGTGTCGCTTAACCCTTTTAAAAATTAGAAATAGAACTAACGGAGTAGCGTGATAATGGGGAGAGAACATGATGAAATCATTAACTGTATTTGGACAGGATTTGAAGTCCGCCTTTAAGAAACCCAAAGTATTCATTCCGATTCTCGTTGTGCTGTTCATTCCGGTGCTGTATAGCGGTCTGTTCCTCAATGCATTCTGGGACCCGTACGGCAAAATGAATGAACTGCCTGTAGCCGTGGTCAACACGGATCAGGGTGCAACCTACAACGATAAATCGCTGGAAGTCGGTCAGAATCTGGTCGATGAATTGAAAAAAAGTAACGATTTCGACTGGCAATTCGTGACACGGGAACAAGCGGAACAAGGTATGGAAAACGATACGTATTACATGACGATCGTGATCCCCGAGGACTTTTCAACAAAGGCCACAACCCTGATGGATGATCACCCGCAACCAGCCGAGCTGATCTATGAGCCCAATGAAGGATACAACTTCCTCGCGGGTCAGATTGGTGGTACTGCGGTCAAACAGATCAAATCCAAAGTCTCCGCCAAAGTAACTGAATCCTATACCGAAACGTTACTGGATCAGGTAGAGAAGATCTCTAGCGGTTTATCGGATGCCGGAGACGGTGCCAACAAGATCAACGAGGGCGCAACCAAGCTGGATGACGGTGCTTCTATATTGAAAAAGAACCTGTCCAAACTGGCGGATGGAACCCACCAACTGGAAACAGGTGTTACACCGCTAAAAGAAGGTACAGCTACCTTGGCACAAGGAATCGGTACGCTTCATTCAGGAGCTAACTCCCTGTCCGATGGATTGTCCCAATTGGCGGCAGCAGGCACGAAGCTTGGTAACGGTGCATTGCAGGCTGAAGCGGGTGGCAAACAGTTACAGGCTGGCATTCAATCCGCTCAGGGAGGCGCGGCTAAGTTAGATGCAGGACTCGCGGCTTCCGAACAAGGAAGTGCGAAGCTGGCAGCCGGGTTGCAAATCTCCGTCGAAGGCAGCAGCAAAGTGAGTGAAGGTGCTAAGGCCGTTGCGCAAGGTCTTGCCCAATTAGCCGAAACCAGTCCTGAGCTTGCCGCGAGCCCTGCTGTTCAGCAATTGTTGGCAGCAAGTCAGGCCGTTGCCGCTGGCAGCGAACAGGTCTATCAAGGCGGACAGCAATTAGTGGAAGGCAGCAAAAGCCTCCAAGCTGCGCAACAGCAACTGCATCAAGGCAGCAGTCAGCTCGTGCAGGGTGAACAGCAACTTTTACAAGGAGCAACACAATTATCAACCGGACATAAGCAGCTTGCAACGGGCCTTCAACAATTCAACGCCAAGTTGTCTGAGGCAGCAGCCGGAGGAGCCAAACTTGCAGAGGGTTCGAGTCAGTTGAATGCAGGTGCAGGCCGATTGGTTACGGGCATGAACCAGCTTTCGGACGGAATCGCGACCGTTGCCGATGGCTCCCGTAAGCTGGATGATGATGCGGGAACATTAAAAGAAGGTACTGCCAAGTTAACCGACGGCTCTGGCGAACTTGCCACTAAGCTGAATGAAGCGGCCGCTGAAACGGGCAGTGTGAAAAAGACCAATGAACTTGTTGAAATGTATGCACAGCCTGTTGAGGTGAAAGAGCATAAACATAACGAAGTGCCCAACTACGGTACTGGATTCTCGCCATACTTTCTATCACTCGGGCTGTTTGTCGGTGCATTGATTGCCACACTAGTTGTACCCACACGCGGCAGTACGGTTACCGATGCGAGTAGCTGGAATCGTTTTGTGAGTAGAACCCTTGCTTTCACGATTATGAGTGCTGTTCAGTCCCTACTCGCTTCATGGCTTGTGTTGTCTGTCTTGGGTCTGGAGGTTCAAAGCATTCCGTTATTCCTCTTATTCAGCTTTGTGACCAGCTTGAGCTTTATGTATATCATTCAGGCTTTGGTTACTTGGCTGGAGAATCCAGGGCGCTTCCTGGCAATTCTCATGTTAATCTTCCAACTGACAACCAGTGCCGGTACGTTCCCGTTGGAACTTATTCCGAATTGGTTGAAAATGTTCAATCCATGGCTGCCAATGACCTATTCCGTAACCGGTTATAAAGCCGTTATATCAAGTGGGCAGTTCGGCGTAACCTGGGATCAGATTGGCATTCTGTGTATCTTCGCCGTGGTTGGTCTGGGGGCTACATTTACCTATTTCATGGTGCATCGCACCAGTGAGATCGAGGACATTAGCGGTGAAGTCGTACTCCACATGTAAACTGGAAAAATAAAAAGCAAGGCGTGTTCATAAGCTACTCGTTCTTCTGGAACACAGCGAGTGTTTGCTTGAGCACGGCCTTGCTTTTTTAGTGTGAAATACGTCTTCGTATTCTAACTTCATATTTCTAATATGTAGAGTAAATTTCAGAGCTGGAGGTAAAAAAAGTAAACAACAGTACGAGCGCAATAAGTAATGTACAGAGTGCCGTTCCAATAACCCCACAGACAAGCCCCGCAATGGCTAAACCTTTCCCCTGTTCCATGCGTACTTTGATTTCTTTGAATGCCATGGACGCAAATATGATCGCAATGATACCAATAACAAATCCCAAATAAAGAATGGTCAATGACAAAATCCCCAAGACGAGAGATGTTATGGACTTGCCGTTTGTCTTTGGTACTACATAAGGCGGTCGTGGAACTGTATCACTATAATATCGATCTACATCATTCTGGCGATAATCCAAAAGTAAATCCTCCTTCTTTGTTAAGTAACAACATTATAATCCAAATAGCAAAAGATCTGAATTAACCTAAACGGAACCTTGCCTTTAATCCCCCTTCACTTCACCGATTTTAATCCATGTACTCCATACGGAGTGTGACACAAGACGGTTGAATCTCTCTTGCAGGAGATTGGAATTTCAATCCACGTACTCCGTACGGAGTGCGACAAGATTTCATTGGGACCCATAAAGAACCCGGTATCATTTCAATCCACGCACTCCATACAGAGTGCGACTTCAAAACAAGTAGATGATGCAACTGCTGCTGTTATTTCAATCCACGCACTCCATACGGAGTGCGACGTAACAGCCTGGGACATCTGGCAGGCATTCAAGATTTCAATCCACGCACTCCATACGGAGTGCGACCTGATCGCAAAGTACGGCCTGATGCAGCATTTGGAATTTCAATCCACGCACTCCATACGGAGTGCGACTACAGGATTAATTCTCTTGCATGCGAAGCAGCGATTTCAATCCACGCACTCCATACGGAGTGCGACAGCGGAAAAAACACGTAACAATAGCATATGTATATATACTCATTACGTGTTTTCGATCATCTTGCCAATTATGATATTCATTTTAATATACAACACCCAGAATATTCAAGCTTTCATTGCCAAAAGGCAACTAAAATGACCTTTTCGACAAATTCTGAGGTGCGAATCCCCCAGGGATTTCATGTGAGCTTGGCATTCGCACCTGCCTGCATATCCGTTAAGCCCTTCTATGATTCCACTTCCACCCTTTGCAAAAAGGTCCGCGTACGCGCAAGCTTAGGATTGCCGAAGATTTGTTCTGGCGGACCCGCCTCAGCAATCTCTCCGTTATCCATGAAAAATACGCGATCCGCAACGTCACGGGCGAAGCTCATCTCATGCGTGACGATCATCATCGTCATGTTCTCCTGTGCCAGCTGCTTGATGACACGCAGCACTTCCCCGTCAGTTCGGGATCGAGTGCCGATGTCGGCTCATCGAACAACAGAATGTCCGGCTGCATCATTAGTGCACGAGCAATGGCGACACGCTGTTTCTGTCCACCGGACAGATTGGCCGGATAGGTATCGGCTTTATCCGACAGTCCGACTTTGCCGAGTAATTCCAGGCTTCGGTAGCGAATAACGCTGGAGCTTTCTTTTTTCAAAGCCTTCGGCGCGAGTTCCAGATTAGCCTGTACGGTCAGATGCGGGAACAAGTTAAAATGCTGGAACACCATACCCATACGATCCGTAATTCTGCGAATATCAGCGGCACCAGCATAACGACCATTGTCCACCAGCGTCTGATCCTGAATGCGAATCGTTCCGCCCGAAATATCCTCCAGATGAATCAGGCTTCTCAGCATCGTACTTTTCCCCGATCCCGAAGGTCCGATCACAGCGATCACTTCCCCCGGCTCCACGTTGAAGGATACCTGCTTTAGCACATCAAGTGTACCGAATGATTTTCTTAACTGATTCACTTCTATTATATGTGTCATACATACACAGTCCTTTGATCAATAAGATTTAATTTATTCATATGAAAACTTCTTCTCCAGCGCCTTGAAGAGTAACGTGAGCACCAGTGTCATGAGCAGGTACATGATTGCTGCAACGAAAAATGGAATCAACTGTAGGTCCCTATTCACCGCCGCTTGAGCGTAGTATAACAACTCGGGTACAGCCACGGCATAGAGTAGTGCCGTATCCTTGATTAGCGTAATAGATTCATTCGCTGTTGCAGGCAATACCACTCGAATCATCTGAGGAATAATGACCTTCGTCATGGTCTGCCACTTCGTTAATCCGAGTACCTTCGCGGCTTCATGTTGCCCTTTATCAATAGACAGTAGTCCACCCCTGAAGATCTCGGCGAAGTACGCCGCATAATTCAGGATGAACGCAATGCCCGCCGCTACAAAACGATCAAACACCAGATACTCCCCGATCACCGGAAGCAACGGTAAACCGAAGCAAAAGAATAGAATCTGGAGCAGTAACGGTGTCCCCCGCATCACATAGACATACGTATGTGCAACCCACGCCAAAAGTTTATACTGGCTTCTCATCGCCAGCGTGACGGCAAATCCAAGGGGCACAGATAGCACGATCGCGAGCAAAAACATGAAAATGGTGGTCTGCGCACCCTCAAGCATAGGTTTTAAAATGGTCGATAGATAATCCCAACTCATTGTTTTGTCTCCTCTAATCTGTTAACCCCGCATCCCTCGGAAGCATAAATCGCTCCAGCGTGGAATACGGGGTCCGTTTTGTTTCAAACTATATATCAGGTGTGCAACCTGACTATTTCAGAACCTTATCTTCACCCAACCATTGGGTGGAGATTTTAGCAGCTGTTCCATCTGCATTCAGCTCATCGAGTGCTTTTTGCAGCTGATTCAAGAGCTCTTCATTCCCTTTTTTGATACCAATACCATATTGTTCTGGTGCGAGAGATTCATCTAGCAGTTTGAATGTGCCCTCTTCCTTCGACATGTAATATCTCGCAACCACTTCATCAATAATGACCGCGTCCAGACGTGTCGTCTTCAGATCTGTCAGTGCAAGCACGTTATCCTTGAACTCGGAAGCCTTCACTTTATCCTTCAAAGAACTGGATGCCAGAGCATCCGCCGCTGAGGACAGGGCCTGCAAACCTATGTTTTTACCATCCAATTCATCCAGCTTCGTGATTGGCGAGTCAGCAAGTGTAATAGCAACCTGACTATTCTCCAAGTACGGCTTCGTGAAGAGCACTTTCTCTTTGCGCTCATCCGTAATCGTGTATCCATTCCAGATCATGTCGATCCGGCCACTGTTCAGCTCAGACTCTTTGGAAGACCAGTCAATCGGTTGGAATGTGATTTCTTTACCCATTTTCTCCGCTGCCGCTCTTGCGTAATCAATGTCAAAACCAACAATTTCATTCTGCTCATCCCGGAACCCCATGGGTGCAAATTTGTCATCAATTCCTACAACAATCGTGTTATCGTCTTTGCTTGCGGAACTGGAACAACCAGCCACAATCAACACACATATACTAATGAATAATAGTAGAATCGCTTTTTTTCTCATCTCTAGAACCCCTCCATGTCTATACCATAACCTCAACGCTTTAGTTCGTTACCACGTTATCAGAGACTTATAATAACATAGCATGGAAGAAGAGTCGAGTGTCTTGCCCATTTCCTTTGATTTGATGCAGATTAATTGTCAACAATTTGTGAAAAAGCCTCATTCACTTGTTCCGGTTCCACGAGTCTATCGCGTACAGTTGAATTCCAGAGATCCAACTTCTGGAGATTTGTTAGCTCCGTAGTCGTCCATTGCCGGGCAGCCTGACGAGACAAGGTATGACTGGTATTCTCAAACTGATAGACGACCTGCTCCAGATTATCGATCATAACAAAGTTCGCAACCGCATTATATACGAGTATCCGTTTAAGTTCCTCTGCGTCCATCTCGCGCGTATCCAAGCTGTAATTCACTTGAGCTGTGAACGTCTCCGGATACAACTGGTAACCATTCAACTTTTCACGCAAAGGCAAAGCCTGATTCAGATGACTAAGGTTTGAATGATCGCCCATGTAGGGACTGCGATACTTCGCTAAAACGGTAAAATCATGAGTCAGCGGATTCTGCTGCTCTGCCTCGTACTGATCCTGTTTTGCCTCAATCTTCGGATTAACGAAGCCCTCAACAATCACTAAACCAATGATACCCAACACAACAAATGTTGCAATCCATATGTTCCTAATCCTCATATTGCATCACTCACTTCATACTCGCTAACGATTCGATACGCCTGATGAACTACCAAAGGAATAATAACGCTCAGTAATGGGATGGCAAAAGCAATGACGATTACAGCAAACTGGTAGGGTCCTTCCACCTGAATGGGTCGATTAAACCAGATATTACTTCCGAATCGCAACGCTGCCTGCGTTCCCCACAGCACGAGTATAAATGCCGACCACAACCACCATATTCTGCGATTCCATTGCATTAAGGTAGGGAATCGAATAACCGTGGTTTTCACCGAAGATGCTGGATCGTTCCCCCTGTTGATCAACATATACAATACATACGTCCCACCAACAATAAGACTCAAGATCATAAGCAGGTTGTTTATGGCGGAGCCCTGCATCAGCACTCTCATTGGAATGGTAATGATCCAAGCTATGAGACAATAAATCAGAGCAAACTGCAACAAGGATGTCCAGTAAGGAACACGTTGCACCCTTCGCTGGTCACTCATCACCTGATCCATACCAGCCATATGCTGAATGGCGGTCTGGAACGCCTTCTCTTCGCTCATCCCCTGCGAGATATAATCGCCAATCCGCGCAGCAAGATTACTGTGAATTTCTTCTTTTAATTCCTGATTGTCCAATGTATCTTGTGCGTGAGCGAACAAACGATTGATATGGCGGGTGATGCGAACTTCCAATCTCATAGCTCTTCCACTCCTTTTTCCTCGGATACAATCATGCAATCAATCAGTGCCCTGGCTGCCTGCCAAGCTAGAACCTGCTCTCTATAGGCTTCAAGACCCTGCACTGTAATTCGGTAATATTTGCGTCGTCCTCCCTGCGTCTCTTCCCCCCAGTAAGACTCCACATATTCACTCTTCTCTAGCCTCTTCAAACTGGAATAGAGCGTAGGCTCCTTGAGTTCAAATTGCTCTCCGCTCTTGCGATAAATTTCTTTAATAATGCTGTAGCCATAGTTATCTGCAGGAATAAGTACACTCAGAATGATCGGGTCAATATTGCCGCGAATCAGATCACTGTTAATCACTTGCACATCCATCTGCGAGGTTCACCGACTTTCTTCCATCCTGCGTATACTATAAAACATATTACTATGTCTGTAAAGGTAATATGCGTGGATTGGTAAATACACAAAAAACCTTCCTTTCGCTTTGCGTCTGGAAGATAAAGCGAGGTATATGACATAAACTCTTCATTACGATGAGAAGCTTGATTACATTCATGTTTCGGACGACAAAACCAAAAAAAGGCCCAAATCCTCCACCCCAAGGACTTGGGCCTTTGCCGTGTTTCTGTGTCTCGTCATCGGAATACTCTAGCTATTACTTCATTTTACTGTTGCACTTTCTCACGGTCTTTTCCTTTGTCAGATTCTCCCGCGTTCTTATTGGCAGCATCCCGATCTTGCTGCATTTCTTCCACCGTTTTCACCTTGAGACGTGCCGCGCCTTCGTATTCCTTGGTTGGAATCAGGTCGCCAGCAGCGAGTCTGGCTTCAGCGGCAGCAATAGCTTCTCCATATTGTGGCAGCCATTGGGCCTGTGCAACCAGCATCTCATCTACCATCTGCCAGATCTCTTTCGGATTACATACAGCACCTACGAGCGGGTCCATCATAAACGCTTGGCGAAGTAATTTATCGTCTCCGTGTACTGCGGCTTCTACTGCGAGGCGCTGCACAGAAATACTCACATTACATACCGCAGCCGGGCCAAGTGGCAGATCTCCTATATGCGGCATCGAAATGCCGTTGCGATCCACATATCCCGGTGCTTCAATAATGGCATCATCCGGCAGGTTGGAGATTACCCCATTGTTCACCGTATTGAAATGGCCACGATAGACACGTCCCGTCTCCAACCCTTCGATAATATAGGAACCGTGCTCCTCGCCCCGTTTCTCCGAAATGAATTGCATCGGTTCATCCTTCATCCAGTTGGGGAAATCCGTCTCGAACCAGTTACGTCCTTCTGTACACACACGTAGATATCCACCCGTTTCCCCGTTAATCCAAACGTCCAGATCAATCCAGTCCTTAATCTCTTCCGGCCGTTTGCGATACCACGGCACATATTCACTCAGATGACCATTCGATTCCGTACTGTAATACCCGAAGCGTCGCAGCATGTCGATCCGTACTTTCTCGGTACGACTATACTCTGGATGTTTCTCGAAGGCTTCGAGCAGATCACCTGTAAGGTCTTTCCCCTCATGCGAAGCCTGGATATACCAGGTCTGATGATTGATGCCGGCACAGACAATATCCACTTCACTCTTTTTCAAGCCAAAAACTTCCGCAATCTGATGATGACCATGCTGTACACCGTGACACAGTCCAATCGTCCGCACACCGCCATACTTATTACATGCCCATGTCAGCATAGCCATCGGATTAGAGTAGTTCAGGAGCAGCACATCCGGTGCACTCTGTTCACGAATATCTTTACAGATGTCGAGCATCTCCGCAATTCCGCGTTGTCCGTACATAATGCCGCCTGCACACAGCGTATCGCCGACACATTGATCTACCCCATATTTAAGTGGAATGTCCACATCGGTTGCAAATGCTTCCAGTCCCCCAACACGAATCGTACACAGTACGTATTTCGCATCTTGAAGAGCTTCTCTACGATCTGTCGTCGGCTGAATCTGAATATTCAATCCATTCTCGCGGATATCCCGCTGACACAGTTCGGTCACCATGTCCAGATTGTGCTGATTAATATCACAGAACGCAATCTCAATGTTGTTAAATTCCGGTACCGTGAGCAAATCCCGCAGCAATCCCCGTGTAAATCCAATACTTCCCGCCCCGATAAATGCCACTTTAAACGACATACATATGACCTCCCATAATCCGAATCTTTCGCTTAGGTTAATGACTCTTTACATGAGATCATTGTACCAACGACAATTGGGGAAGCGTTATCAAAATCATGACCTGTTCGAGAGGGAGTAGTCAAAAATCCTAACTTTCCACACCTTCATCTTCCTTCGGGTAGTTGCTGACATGTCGTTCCATAGAGGAGCGAAATTCAACCGGCGTACGGCCTGTGTATTTCTTAAATAACATATGAAAATACTGACGACTCCCCACCCCGACATAGTCGGAAATTTCCGAGATTGGGATATTCGTCTGTTGCAGTAGCATCTTGGCCTTCTCCATTCGAAGCATTGTCAGATAATCCGTAGGTGTCCGTTGTGTGTGCTGGCGGAAAATACGATGTAAATAACCCGGATGCAGATTAACCGCTCCCGCAATCTCCTTCATCTGGATATTCCGATCCATATTGTGATGCATGAATTCGATGGTCCGTTTCACATACAACTCCGTCTGATCCGACGCACTCCAGTTCATCTCTCCGCGCAGACGCGCAACACGGACCAGCAACTGGATAAACAGCGTACGTACCAGCGTTCCCTGTTCCGGGGACGTCAGATTCCGGGCTTCGCGATGATGCGTACGTTCGTCTGGAGGAATAACCCCCATCGGTACAGCAGACCTTTCGTGCTCCATCAGGCCACGCTGGTCCAGCTCCAGCACCAAGCTTTTCATAATGTGATACACCTCTTCCGGGTCAGGCAGCACCAGATATGGCGCGGCATTAGCCAGTAAAGTATGGACTTCCTCTTCTTCCAGCGCGAGCTGGCGAATGGAGAACTGTCCAAGATTCGAGCTGGAGAATCCAAACTCCACATTGAGCATCCGGCAAGGGACGCCATCTTCCACCAGCAAACGGTGCGGGACACCTGCATCGAGCATAATGAACTGTCCTTTTTTCAAAACGGCCTGCTCCGAACTCCCATCCGGCATCTGCACATCCACCCGGCACATTCCCGAAATAATGTACATGATCTCCGTCGAATCATGATTGTGATAGGACATACGGTAGTTGTCCCATTGCTTGTAGTAGTACGCGTAGAAACGCGGCCCACAATTCTCTGTTCGTAATGCCTCCTGATATAGACTTCCTGTCCAATGCTTCGTGATGCTCATATCCACACCTCAATTCATGCAACGATCCTTACACTTTTCTACATTGTAGCAATTCTGTAGGCTGGATATAAACAGTTCTGACTCAAATAGTGACGCAAGCTTCATATATTAGGCACAATGACGAGACTATTTGGGCTTTTTCAATAGACATGCCTGCTTCTTCTTTTTATGGATCGATTCAAGCTATTCTCCAACAACCTTGATCTGATCTCCCTCCACAACAATAGCTTGTGCATTCGTAATCGGTATTAAAGGTAGCTCTGACTGATACTCAGCAAGAACTTTTTCAGCTGATTCCACGAACGGAAAGCATCCATGATGCGGGACCGGATAAAAATCAATAACATTCAATGCACGATAGCTTTCAAGGTCGGAAGCAACCTTACTATCATCCATTTCTTTCACATATTCAATATGAGGGGCTAAAATTATGGAACCTGCTGACTCTCCAATGTAGATCTTTCCAGCCTGAATATGCGCTTGAATCAGTTGGTCCGCCCCGCTTTTTTTAAGTTCTTGAAGCAGAAAAAATGTATTCCCACCCGTCACATAAATCATATCATTTCGCTGTAACTTACTCTCTATCTCTTGGGGTGAGGCTGTTGATATCTCCAACTCATCTACGACTAAACCCATTTCCTCAAGGGCTTTCCGGCCATTCTGAACGTAAAAATTGACTTGTTCTCGAATAGCAGCTGTAGGAATAAATGTTACCGTTCTCCCCATTAAATCTTCTTCAAACGCGCCAAATAAGCTCGCCGTCTCTTCAAATGATGAAACCAGAAACAACTTTTTCATTTTTAACCTCTCCCATCACTTTTCCTTCTTCTTTCAGCATTTTGCATCATTCGATTCTACTCGCTCCCGAGTACAAGTCACTCTTTGGATTTATGCAAATTGTTCCTTATATTAAAACATACGATGACTGACAGCATTATGTCAGTGATTTATACTAAATAGATATGGAGGGATCAGTTATGAAATTGGAACGTATGCTCGCTATTGTGATGTTGCTTCTGCAACGTAGCAAGGTTCGTGGTAAAGATCTCGCCGAAATGTTCGAGGTTTCTCTACGCACTATTTATCGGGATATAGAATCCATTAATGCAGCAGGTATCCCCATTACCACAAGCTCTGGTGTTGGTGGAGGCATTCGCATTATGGAGCAGTACAAGCTGAATAAGGGCTTATTTACTACAGATGATATGATTGCCATGCTGACCGGACTCGGAATAATGCAAAGCACTTTCTCAGGTAAGGAAGTATCCAATGCATTGGTGAAGTTGAAAAGCTTTGTTTCAGAAGATCAGTTTCATGCTATGAATATGAAAACAAATCAGATGATGGTTGATCTTACGTCCTGGATCGGAGTTAATGACTCCGATGCAGTTATTCAGTCTATCCAATTGGCTCTGGAAAAAATGTACACTTTAGCTTTTTCGTATTATAACCGCAAAGGAAATGAGCAGCTCCAAGGTGTGGAACCTCAGCGGCTGGTGTTTAAGGCAAGCCATTGGTATGTTCAGGCCTATCTGCCTCAAACACAGAATTACAGGCTGTTCAAGTTACGCAAAATGTATGCGGTGAGGGTCGAAGACACCCCTTTTACTCAGCGTATTGCACCTCATCCCTTCTCTGATTTTACCAATCAGATGCGTGCCAGAACTTTTCCGATTAAGCTACTCATTAACTCTTCCGCTCTGAATCGCATGCTCGACTATTGCACGATGGATCATATCACCGATCTCGGAGATGAACAATATCAGGTGAACCTTCCCTTTATAGATGATGATTACGGCTTCAGTATATTGATGAGCTTTGGAAGTAGTCTGCGTTGCGTGGAGCCGGAACATGTTCGTCTCGAATTAATGCATCGTATGGAAAAGGCAATTCAGCAGTATACGAGGAACGTCCCTTAATACATAGTTCCTTGCCAATATACCTATGATCCCCGATTGCTCCAATACCCACGGATCTGCGATCATGGAAACTACAAAAAAGCCCTGGAACCTCCATGTGCCGAAACACCTTGGTTCATTCCAGAGCTTGGATGCCAACGCTAAATGGCTAGCGCGGCTTTATATTTCTAACTGTCCGGTCTGCTTACTTTCCGCCTTTACCTGGCGTATAGAACTTAGGCAGCGTTACTTTCGACCAGTCGATATCTGAGGCCATGTAGAAGGATGGATAAGAAGGCTGATTGTACCCGCTGTTCTGTCCGGCAATGCCCACACGATACATCGCATCATGCATCAGTGTGTACAGCTTGCGATCAGTCCTCTCGGTACTCATGTAGATGCGGATCGCCGAGCTATCCTCGGTTCTCACCAGCATCTCTTCCCGCCAATCCCCGAAAATATCCGCTACGAGAGAAGGCGTTCCTTTCGTGTGATTGTTGGTCAATGTTCCTGTTGCCGTCAGCAACGTGCCACGATTCCAGTCTTTGATGGTAGGTGTGACATCAATGGCACCGTCTACAATCTGAGTCGTCATATCTGCCGCCCAACGGATATTCATATTCGTACCAGGTGCTTGATCACTGATTTTCTCACCCTGCGCTGTCCACAATCCTACAGCCCATGTCTCCAGACCACGACGGGTTGGATCGACATCCCCTACTATGCCACGTCCAGTGTCTTTACCGGTATAACCGCCATAGATGACTTCACCAGTCTTCGCATCCCGCAGGGAGTAACCATACGGGGCCCACGGACCGCCTTCATGCACCATGAAGATCTCAAGCCCCGGACGATCCGGGTCGATATCTGCCACATGCAGCGCATCTCCGTGTCCTAGACGGGCAATTGTTCCTGGCGCAGCACTTTCGGCAGGCATCAGGTCTGTTGAGCTGTACAACACGCTGCCATCATGATCAATCGTAGCGGAGCCATAAATGATCTCCTGTTTGCCGTCTCCATCCACATCCGCCACACTGAAATAGTGTGCGCCCTGCGTAGTAATGGAGCCATACTGTGGATCTGTGCCATCCACGCCATGCGGCCCGTCATTGAACGGATTCTTCATCGGTGTCCAGCCGCTGTCCACTTTCCATTCCTTTTTCAGCTTCTTGCCATCCCAGTTGTAGGCAACCATCGTCGAACGTGTGTAGTATCCACGTGCAAAAATTGCAGACGGTTTCTTGCCGTCCAGATACGCCACGCCTGCCAGGAAGCGGTCTACCCGATTCGCCGGTTCAATCCGTGCCATGGCATAATCGCCCCACATCAGGCCATCATCATGACGCTCGGGTTCATAGGGAATGGTCTCCAGCTCTTTCCCTGATTTGCCTTCAAACACAGTGACATACTCAGGTCCATCCACGATGAAACCTTCGAACTTGCGGAGTTCATTACGGCTGCTACGTTCTACGGCATACACATCTATGAAGTAGTCGGCCAGATTCTCGGCATCCTGCTGAGATAATGGATAGTTATATTTTTTCTCGATTCCCAAAGCCTCTTCCAACGTTGCAGGCCAGTTCCCCTTCACAACCTCTTCGTGTTTATGCCAGTTCCTGAACATATCCACCACGTGATCGTAGTAACCATCCGCACTCAAACGATAATCATCTTCGTTCTTGACTCCTGCCTTGCGGTCTTCTTTCGGTAACGTGATGTACTTCTCGGAGGTTGCTTTTCCTTTTTTGTTGTACTTCATAATCTTCGTGCCCGGAGCGGTCTTGAACATCAGTTCGGCCTTGCCATCTCCGTCAAAATCATAAACGAGCATCTGTGTATAATGAGCACCCGAACGGATGTTGACCCCCAGATCAATCCGGTACAACAATTGTCCGTCCAGCGTGTAACAATCCACGTAGGTTTTACCGGTGTAACCTTTTTGCGAAACGTCCTTGGCGTTGGATGGGTCCCATTTGACGAAAAATTCATACTGACCATCCCCGTCCACATCCCCTACACTCATGTCATTGGCCGAATACGTATAGGCTTCACCCACAGGAGTCACGCCATCAGCGGGCTTTTGCAGAGGGATATCGACATAACCGTTCGCCCAAGGTTTGACGGAGTCACTGCGTTTACTCTCCTTGCCCTTTTTGTTCACCGCTGCCACTTCGTAACGGGAGGATTGTTTCCCTTCGGTATCCACATAGTTAGTACTGTCGGTGACCGTAGCCATCTTTTTGCCATCACGATAGACGTTGAAGTCTGTCCCGGTCAGTCCTTTATCGCTATACCCTGTAGCCTCGTCACCAAGTAATCTCCAGCTGATGAACACGCCTTCGGATGTCGAAACAGCCACCAAACCGCGATCCAGATATTCCAGTTGAATCTCTTTCACGTGACTGCCTCCCTTATGTGATTGCAGGCTGGACTCTGTCGCTCCATTCTCATTCCAAGCTTCTGCTCCGGAAATTCCGGCAGTTCCACCCATGAGCAAAGCTACGCTGAGGGCCGATGAGAGTACCTTGGCTGCAAGTGGCAGGCCTGTCCGTTTCCTCCTGAGACCGGATTGCAGACCTGGAACCGATCCCTTATGAACCGGCGTTGTTGATTCTGAATTCATCTACCTTCACTCTCCTTGAGACAGAATAGGTGATGCATCTACACAGTGACGATAAATAGACGTTCATTCATTCGCACAGACCCTTCTTCAACAGGCTATCCAGCCCAGATTGATTACGCTTACATAATCAAAAAAGAGAATTCAGCTTGCCCGTCTGCCTGAGTGCGGCCCCCCTCTCATTCTCTCTCCAATCAGAGCGATGTGATCCCGCCCATCGGGTTCTATTATAGACATCCTGCTTGCCTGACCATAGGCAAATATCCGTCCAAAACGATCAATATTCAGTGTTAATTTAGGTATGCATTGGAAAAATGACTTTGCTTATGAAACATTCTCCACATAGCCCATGTTCATTAAACGAAAGGGTTACACCTCAGTACGCTGCCTCCTCCGCTGCTGCTAACGAACCTCACACGCCTTATTGGGGCGTTAATCCCCAATCAATAATTCTAACGAACCTCAGTAACCTTATTCCGCACCAAACAGGCCAAAACCCGCCCAAGTTACCGAATAATACCTGAATAGTGTGTCTACGATTCGTTAGAATTCTATAATGCACGATTTCCCCTGAATAGCGTGTTTACTGGACCTCTGTCAAGAAAGTAGACACTTACGCTACGGATTTTCCGGTAAATTGCATTGCAAAACGGGCAGGGGAAAGGTGCCCCAGTGCACCATGCATTCGCTTGCGGTTGTAATAAAACTCAATGTATTGGTAGATGGCCGTGTAGGCCTCTTCCGGTGTTTTAAAGCGTGGATTACAGTAAATGAGTTCTTTCTTCAAAATGCTGTGCCATGACTCGATACACGCGTTATCGTAACAGTTTCCCCGACGACTCATGCTCGATTCCATACCGTAGGCACTTAATTGCTCGACGTACTCTTTGGAGGTGTATTGGGAGCCGCGATCCGAGTGATGGAGCAAACCCGGACCAGGTCGTTTGGCTGTGTAAGCAGCCTTTAAAGCATCCAGCACCAAGCTAGTTTCCATATGGTTCGACAAACGCCAACCCACAATTTCACGCGTGCACAAATCCAGGACACTGGCGAGATACATGCGTCCTCCTCGGCACGGGATGTATGTGATATCTGTAACCCAGACCGTGTTCGGTTTGAGCGTTTTAAACTGTTGATTCAGCGTGTTGGGTGCGACCGGATGGTTATGCTTGGAGTCCGTGGTTTGGACACGATATATGCGGCTAACGACGGAGCGGAGCTTCATTTGGCGCATGTACACACTTACCGTACGTTCGGTGATCTTAAACCCCTCCAGATGAAGCAAGCGGGTGATTTTTGGGCTACCATAACGCTTGTTGTGGTCGGCAAAATGGTACTGAATTCGCTTCATGATCTGGGATTTCCGAAGCTGCTGCTTGCTTGTCTTGTTCATCCGCCATTTGTAGTACCCGCTCCGTGAGACCTGCAGGGTTTCGCACATCTTCTCCAAGTGGAACTCGGAGCGATGATTCTCCACGAACTGGAATCTCAGTTCTTTGGTTTGCTGAAGATGTGCACCGCTTTTTTTACAATAGCCAGTTCCTCTTCCGTATCGGCAAGTCGATGTTCTTTCTCTTGAAGCATGCGACGCATCTCTTTCAGCTCTGCTTCGAGTTCCTTCACTCGCTCCATACTGGCAGCCGGTTCGTTTTTGAGCTCACGATATTGGCTCATCCATTGATGTAACGTACTTTTCGGGATGTTAAGCTCTTCCGCAAGATCACTAAGTGTCTTCGTTTGTTCTTGAATAAACTTGACCGTTTGCTTTTTGAATTCTTCATTGTATCGTTGCCGTTGTTCTCCCATGTGGACACACCTCCGTTAGTCTTATTATCCTTCTGTCCGTTAATGGGTGTCCACTTTTTATTCTAGCTCCATACGATTCGTTAGAAATAGGAAAAAGGGCTGTCTCCCGGTCATCTTCATGACCAGGGGACAACCCTGCTGCGGTACGCATTTCGGTATACATCCTAGAACGCGGTTAGCTAACCTTACAGCGAACTTCATTCATCACTTTTTTCACAATCGAACCCGCATCATCAGGTACGTTTAAGGCTCCATACCCCAGACCAGGTTGCCGCCTTTGTAGAGGGTTACCTTGTTCCAATCCTGGTAGGATGTTTTGGTTGGATCATAAGAGTAGTCGTTGCTCTCGTCAAAGTTGGACCAGTCCGCTTTGTACATGCGAAGCTGAATGTCTCCGGATTGTCCGCCAGCCTGAATGCTGCCTGCGCCAGTTGTGAAGCTCAGCTCAACATATGAAGCAGTGAAGGTACGCTGGATATTGGCTCCGCCAATCTGAGCATAATCAATGGCAGAATCCATCGCAGCTGTGCCTTCTTTGGAGAAGTAATAACGGAGCTTCAGATCGCTCAAGTTTACAGCGGTATTACCCACATTTTTGATATTAAAATAGGGTTTGATCTGACTATCTGTTGCATTGGTGTCTCCCGCACGATATTGCAATACGAGATCACTGGTTGGCACAACGACACTTTGAGGTGTCGCCGAGGCCGCAGCTGAATTGCTACTTTGTCCAGCAGCATTCACAGCACTAACCACATAATGATAGGTTGTTCCGTTCGTCAGGGCTGTGTTTGTGTAGGAAGTACCACTCACATTCGCCGCGATTGTTGTGAATGGGCCCGTTGCCGTCAGCGCCCGTTTCACGTTATAGCTTGTCGCACCTGCGGAAGCTGTCCACGTCAAGCTCACCTGAGCGTTGCCTGCGGTTGCCGTCAAGGCTGTCGGTGCAGCTGGAGCTGTTACTCCTGCAACCGGTGTAGCCAATGCTGTTGCAGAGTTGACACTTTCACCTACTGCATTCTTAGCCGTTACGACATAATAGTAGGTTGTACCATTGATCAGGCCTGCATTGTTGAATGTCGTTCCACTTACATTGGCAGCAATGGTTGTGAATGGACCTGTTGCACTAAGGGCCCGCTTCACACTATAACTCGTTGCCCCAGCGGAAGCTGTCCACGTCAAGTTAACCTGTGCATTACCAGCCGTAGCCGTTACCGCCGCTGGTGCTGACGGAGCAGTATTACCGCCCGGAGGATTTCCGCCCCCGTTGCTTGCTGGCAGAACAGGGAACGAGTTCTGCACCAACATAACAAACTGGTCATGGAACCAGTGGCCCGATACCGGAGCATTAGGCAATGCACCCGTTAACACACCGTCCCGAGTAGTGAAAGTTGGGTCACACATCTGGTCGAAACCTTTACCTTCGTTGTTTGGAATTTCAGAGCTCGAACCATCTGATTCTCCCGGAGGTTTTACCCACACATAAGCATCCAGATGTGCAGGGCCCGGAGCGGCTTTGGGTGCTTCACCCATGCCAGCTCCACTGGCATTACACCAATTCCCCCGATGGTCCCGACGGTCCACACGACCGGAATTCACATAGTTGTTAATGTTGCTGCCCGTAGCCGACGTTGGGCGAGATACCCCGCCCCAGCCATTCCGGCTGGTATCGATCAGGAAACCTATGCTGCTCGGCCACCCAGCTTGTACGAAATCGGTATACAGCGCAGCAGTGAAATCGGTTTCGTCAAAGTAAGGATTCCACTCATAGAACTTGGCTGACTTGATCGGTTGTCCACCGATATTCAGATCCGGGTTGGACAGATTCGGCTCTGCCAGCGGTGTCGTATTCGCTGTATTCGTAATGAATCCATCCGCACTGCTCAGCCCCCCTACTGTAGATTGCACAACGCTTGTATATAGCGAGACCGCACCTGAACGGTTGTTATCCCATCCTACCCAGCCGGAGTGGCCGATATCCAGATAGTTGTACACATTGGGAATAGCGTGCAGCTTCTCCAATGTATACTTTATACCTGCTTCATATATGCCAGTCGAACTGGCTTGTCCACACGCTGGCGTACTGAGGTTGGTTACCAGATTGGGCAGACTATCCGGCTCGATAATTGCGACAATGCGAATGTCCTGATATTTCGGATCTGCGAAGATATCTGCGATCACATCAATATAATCCGTTTTATATGTCTGCAGAGCAGCTTGGGTTAATGGAAGTTCACCATTGGATGCAAGTGCATGACAGTCCCGGCCAGGCAGGTTATAGATAACGAATGAGGCGGTGATCGGCGTACCTGGTTTCTTCTGGGCGAGAACTGCATCCAGATGCTCCTCTATACTTTTGCGACCCGCGTTGTCACTCCCACCATAAATTGCAGCAATACGGTCAATCCAGACTGCCGTTGGATACGATTTGACGGTTTCCATCTTTGCTTTCAGCGATGTATCATTGGTGAGCGCAATGGAAGTGTTCACGAGAGTTGAATAATCTTCGTTCAGATACGCGGTTGCTCCCACGAATGGATTGTCCACATGGGCTTCAGCTGCCTGAGTCACGCCTGGAGACAAGCCCGGAAAAATCCCCGCCGCAAGCAGCGTGGCTGCCAGCATTTGCTTTACACCTTTGCGCAGGATCTTCTTACCTCTCGATTTGGGTTTCAATTTAGTCTTCATACTTCCACCTTTCCTTTAGTTAGATTGGGCTGTACTCCTGTCTGATCCTCTGTGTCATTAGGATGCTTAGCACGAAGAGAACGTTCGGATGAATGTGGATATCACCTCCAGAAGAAATCGTTTAACTACAGGTGCGCAAACATAACGTAAACGAAAATAAAAAATAACCAGCTACAGAAATGACTGGAATCATGAGTGAATAACCGTGTGTGGGGTCGAACATGAGAGTACCGTGTACAATGTGGCGGGTTCTTGAACGTGTGTTAACCGTGAAGGTATGCACAAGGATTACCTGATCCTCGGCTCCACCTTCAAGTAAGCGCTTACTAGAAGAAACTTAAAAAAAGCCCTCGCCTACCCATCTTCAATCGTGATGTTTGGTGTTCACCTCCTTATGCTTTGATTATACGGCATGTAAATATTACTGTAAATTGAATTAATTAAATTTATTTATATTTATTTCCATTACTTTGGCAGGAATTTTGAATTCCCTTTCCCCAAGCGAAACAAAAGGCTCATCGTGGCAATAGGCCACAATGAACCTTCCTTGGTCATAACAGCGAATGATCTGATCTGATCCGCTCATCTATCTAATCATCTATCTGCTACAATGATACTTGCTGCATTGCGCGTCTAAGGTATAACGACAATATCTCCAGGCTTCAATCCGCTAACCACTTCCGTCTTGTCCCCTGATTCTATTCCGGCCTGGATCATCAGCTGTTCGGTCTGTCCATGGCCTTTGTCGAGCAGGACATACGGTTCGGGCTGGTCCCGCATAATGGCCAGACTGGACACAACGGTTGCCTTGGCCTTACGTAACGTCTCGATATCCCCCTCCAGACTCACACCACCATACATTCTCTCATCCGGCTTCATATCAATAACAACATCGAACTGTGAGGCCTGCTTGAGATCTGTATCCGTGCTCTTGCGAGCGAATTTGGATACTTTGCTCACTTTACCAGTGAATTTAAGGTCCTTCTGTGCTGTCATTCGTACCTGAACTGGCATGCCCACTTTGAGCCTGAACATTTCTTCCTCACCAACAATCGTCATGAACTTGAGTTTGCTGATATTGGTGATGGAACCCATGAGCTGCCCTTCCGTAACTGCACGTGTCTTGCTGTCTTCCTCATTCATCTGGAATATACCCGATGCGGAAGCATACACAACGGCCTTAGCCATCACTGCCTGCTTTTTCTGCACTTCCTGCTCTTTGAGGCCCAATGCTTTTTGATTCAGTTCGTTCGTCAGTCGCTTGCCCTCTCGTTCAACAAAGGCCTTCTTACGCTCTTCTTCCGTGACTCCGAGTGTTTCGCTCATGTTTGCTTGATCCGCACTAACCTGATTGATCTCCACATCCAGTCGGGCTTTCGCCAGATCGCTTTGCATCTGATCAATCTCCGTCTGTAGCGCTGAGGTATCCAGAGTAAACAGGATATCTCCCTTCTTCACCTGTTCTCCACTTTTCACATGCCACTGCTTGATGCTGGAAGTATAGGGAGCGAAGACGTCCGTCTGATCGGTATACACCGATTTCCCTTTCACCTGTATGGACTGTGTCATCGTCTCCTGCGTAACCTCAAAGGTAATCGGTGGAGGAATCTCGACAGGTGCCTCCGGTTTCGGTTTGTACATGTCATACAGCCAGTACCCGACCCCTGCCAAGAGTACAACCGTGATTGTAATGTTAATCCATTTCTTCATGTGTCTATATTCCCTTTCACGTATAAGTTTGGAGTCTGCCCCATTCCACTGGTATGTACAAGCTCTATCACATGGACTTGATAACACTTAATGCATTGGTCCGGGATGCACTGATTGCCGGATATATACCAGATATAATACCTACCAGCACAGCAAACACGATGCCCAGCGGCAGTGCCGATTGCTGAATAACAACCATCATCGGCCCACTCGCCTGATCTGCCATCTGGCTCGCCAACAGACTGTTCACCCCGCCAAGAGCAGCAAAAGCAATACCTACTCCCGCAACACCACCCATAAACCCAAGCATGCCTGCCTCAACGATAAACATCTGGCGAATCTGCCACAGATTGGCACCCAGCACCTTCATAACCCCAATCTGCTTGCGCCGCTGATGTGTAGACATGATCATGGCCACAATAATGGATAGCGAGGCCAGTAGCATAATAAATCCGCCGATGCCCATGGCTGCTTTCTGATACATGGCCATCTGTCCTGCCACCGCTTCCTCCTGGAACAGATTGCTTTGGGTGTTTAACGTCAGCTTCTTAATCTGTTCTTCGACTTGTGCCACATGTCGCTTATCATCCACTTTAACCATAGCCGAGTTAAGATGTTTGAGAGCTGTACTGTCCGCCTGTTGCAGACCAAGCTCATCCTGCAGGGCACGTGCCGTATCAAGGGGTACGTATATCCTCTTTTCATTCTGGGCGCTCATATCATCCATGTTGGAAGGCTTCGTCAGTTCACCAGACACCCGAACCGATCCGCTCATTTTGGTCTGCCTTCCACCTGTGAAATCTTCATAGCGAAATTGAATACGCTGCTGCATAAGCCGATCCTGTAAGGACGACATGTCTGTATATTGTTGCAAAAGTTCATTGTTATAGGGATCTGCATTCAGCTGATCAAATAACTTCTGGGTCACCTTGGGATCTATGAAGCCGAACGTCGACCCGTAATTCGCTACCGCAATCCGTCCGTCCCCGGCACCACTTCCCTGCGCATAACGGTAGCCGAATCCGCCCAGTGTATCCAGCTCGGTACCCACCACTTCCACATAAGAACTGCGTCCATCCGGAAGCACCATATCAAGTGCATCCAGCTTCAGCATAGGAGCGACTGCGATAACATGGGGAAGTCGCTGGATGATCCTAATCTTCTCCATGGTTAGCGCCCCACGTTCAAACTTCGTTTTCTGTCCACTCCCGCTGCCATTCCCCGTCTTGATTCCTTCATTAGGCATAATCGTTATTTCGTCCATCTTGTAATTATCATTCAACATTTTCTCGCTATAGGTCTGTACAGATTGTCCTACACTGAGTGCAATGATCATAGCCGCCGAGCCGATCGATAGACCCATCAAGCACAGCAGTGTGACTATTTTTCTGCGAATGATCTGTCCCCAGGCCATACGTGCTACATCCCGTATTCTCACAATTCCCCTCCTTAGGCTCATCTTCTGCTTCCCTTAAAGCCTGGTCTCTTCAATCAGTATTCCGCTTTGCAATGTAAGCACAACCTGCATCTGCTCGGCGACCTCTGCCTCATGTGTCACGATGACAAAGGTTGTGTTCATCTCCCGGTTCAGCCGCTGCAAAATCGCGATAATCTCCTCCTCAGTCTCCGTATCCAGATTGCCCGTTGGCTCATCTGCAAAAATAACCGAAGGCTCGGGAATGAGCGAGCGCGCAATACTGACACGTTGTTGTTGACCGCCCGACAGCTGGGACGGGAACAGATTTGCTTTTTCACCCAATCCCACCTGCTCTAGCAGTCCAAGTGCCTTGGCCTTACGCTTGGATGGGCTTATCCCCATGAATACCAAAGGCAACTCCACATTTTCCCGAATCGTCAGATTGGACAACAGCTCATAAGATTGGAAAATAAAGCCGATATGGCTGCGTCGGAACTCGGCCAGACGATTCTCGCTGAAACGTACAATATCTTGCCCTGCAATTAGAATCTTGCCTTGATCCGGTTTCATTAATCCAGCCATCAGATTCAGCAGGGTCGACTTGCCTGAACCTGAGCTGCCCAGCAGGGCCACCATCTTACCTTCATCAATCGACAGGTTGATATCTTGAAGCACGGGTACCGTTCCCTGTGCATTGCGGAATGAATGGGACAATTGTTCAACTTGAAGCATTCGCGCATGTCTTCCTTTCTACTTGCTGAATATGTATAGATTCGCGTGTATCACATCCTTCTTTATTATAGATTCAAGATGTATCCGGGCTGGCCGAAGTTGTATCCAACTTGTAAAATATACACGCAAAAAGACCCTGTCAGCAGAGTGGCTACAACCAGCTCCATGCAGACAAGGTCTTTCGTTCGTATCCTTTTGACTAACTTACCAGGCTCTGAAGCTAAACCGGTACAATTCGCTTTTTTCCGTAGAGCTGCCCGCAACAAATAATTCATCTTCCATCCATTTCAGCTTGATGAAATGTTCAATATTGCGGTAGATTACCGTATCGGATGAGAGTTTGTTCTCATCCAGATAGGCGATATGCACTTCATTCTTCTGGTTCTCCATTGAACGAACGTAGGCAATACGGGATTCATCCGCAGCCAGATCAAAGTTCCAGAATGTCCCCTTCACCAGCAGATCCAGCTGATCTTGCTTCGCACGGTAGCGATACAATCCCTGTACTTTATCCACTTCGCCCTGAATAATCATATCCCCATTCTTCAGCAGTCTGAATTGCTGTATGTCCTTCATCGTCATGTACGTCTTCACTTGATAATCATCTTGCAGAGATACACGGTAGATGGTGAATTCATCCTTCAACATGACTAACATATATATCTCTTTCTGATCCTGACTGACTTCAAATAAATCCATAATAATGAATGTGTCACTTGCATTCTTCACTTCACTTACGTCTGTCATCATCGACATCAGTTCTTTGTGCGTGTATAATACACGACTCTTGCCCGTGCTCAGGTTCATCTGTCTGAATGTGAGTTCATCCTGACCAACGTACGTGCCGTTCCCCACAAAACGTCTGTAAAAGGAGTTGTCATTCCCGAGCTTACGCCGTTCACCGCTCTCCAGATCATACGCGAATGTGGTTCGCTGATTCATGCCTGTACGATATTGGGAATAGATCAGCTTCTTTCGGTCCGGGCTCAGAAAAACGCCATAGTCAGTATTGCCTCCGATATCTTTGACCTGATTATCATCCAAATATAACAGTGACAATTGCAGACCGGAGTACGACTGCCCCGGACTATTAACAACAATCGTATTTCGATCAGCCACGTCAAAGTCATAGATGGCAAAATCATTCGGAATTTTGGTAGCTGAATCAATCTGGATCGTACTGCTCGGGGTGGAGCCAGACGGCTGTTGAATTGCTCACTGGGCAGAACCACCGTTCGTGGCTTGAGATTTCCGATACTGAACAGACTACCGATACCGAAGATGCCCCCACAAATGCAATTAAAAGCCCGGATAGCATCAGTCTGTCGCGGTTCTTACGCCAAAATCCGGATTGTTTCATGCGTTCATTTCTCCCGGAAGACTGATATTCACTTGTGTTCCTTTTCGCGCAATACTCTTCATCTCCACTGTTCCTCCATGACGCTCTACGATGTTTTTCACAATAGACAGTCCAAGCCCGGCGCTTCCTTTCTCGGCCCGATTGATTCCTTTATCCTGGTAAAAGGGTTCAAATACATGCTGGAGCGCTTCCGCACCAATCCCCTCCCCTGATCACGGATCAAGATAACGATGGAATCGCCTAATCGGAACGACTGTACTTCAATAATCGAATTCACATCACTGTATTTGACCGAATTATCCAGGATGTTAAGGAATACTTCCTTCAGCTTGTCACGATCTCCGCGCAGAACCAGTTGCTCCTCCAACTCATAGTGGATTCCTATATTGTACTTGCTTGCCTTAATCGACATGTCCTCACATGCTTCTCGAATAATGTCCGATACATCGATCTGCTCAAACCGATAGGACTGAATCACCGCCGAGGATACGGAGACCTCCAGAATATCAGCAACCATCGTGTTCAAACGCTGGCTTTCCTTGATGATATAATTCATGCCTTTGTCAAAAAAGTCCTGATCGGTAAATCCGTTATCCCGCAGAATCTGGGCGTATCCCAAGATCGTCGTCAACGGCGTTTTCAATTCATGGGTTACATTATCAAAAAAAACTTTGCTCCGTGCCTGTACCTGTTTCACTTCGTCCCGCTCCCGCTCAATCACATCGATCTGCTCCCGAACCCGGTCAATCATGACCGTGAAGCTTGAAGCGAGTTCTCCAATCTCATCCTTCGTTGTAATCTGAATGTCCGCATTCAGGCTGCCCTGAGCCACTTCCGCAGAACGTTTCGTGAGTACACGGATGGGTTGTGTGATTTTCCGGGAAATAAAGATCGATGCAATAAATACAAATACGAAAATGGCCGCTGCAAATAGCATAATCGTATTCTGGAAGCCCAAGTTACGCTTGTACAGTTCCGTGTAATCCTTCTCCAACTGCACAATGCCAATCCATTGTTGATCACTCCGGAGTGGGAAGGACAGACTGGCCGTGACCCGCCCATTGTCCACTACTGTGGTGTAGGCAATTCGGGACTGTGTGGCTTCCTTCACATCAGGGATATCAGACTGCTTCGCGACGTTAACCCCACTGCCAGCAGAACCATATGGCGATGCGTCAGGACGATATACCGTAATGTTTCCGCCAACAGCCGAACCAATCTGCTCCGCAAGTTCGCGGCTCCCGGCTTCAAGCGAGTCTCTGCTCATACGTTTGTTATGAATCAGGAAGTACTGATTCAGTGCGATATCCAGATTTTTCTTCGATTGTACCATGTCTTCATGTACTTCCCGGTACATATTCTCCTGCGCTACCTTATTGGAGATAATCAGCAGAGCGGAGAATCCGATAAAGACAATCACCGAGAATAGCACGACCAATTTGAACTGGATCGTCCACTTCATGTCTGCACCTGAATATTAAGCTTGTACCCCACACCGAATACCGTTTCGATCATCGATATGCCCTGAACACCGCTGTCCAGCTTCTTGCGAATGCGTTGCACATGAATATCCACCGTTCGGGTATCCCCTGCAAAGTCAAATCCCCACACCTTGTCGAGCAGCTCCGAACGTGTATGTACCTTCCGGTGATGGGTCACGAGAAACAAGAGCAGATCGTATTCCTTATTCGTCAGTCCTGCCCGCTCGCCGTCCTTCCATACTTCACGCTCATCTTTGCGAATCTCGATATGTTTGCCGAGCCTTACCACCTCATAAGACTGGTTCTCCAACGTCTCGCTAATGAGATCAATTCGGCGGAAAATAGCTCTGATGCGCGCGACCACTTCGCGGATATCAAAAGGTTTCGTAATATAATCATCCGCTCCCAGCTCCATGCCAAGTACCTTGTCCAGCATGTCGGACTTGGCTGTGATCATGATGACGGGGATCTTGGAATTGACGGATAGTTGTCTGCACACGTCAAAACCGCTCATGTCTGGCAGCATCAGATCAAGCAGAATTAGATCCGGCTTCGAGTCCCTAAGCAGAGTCAGCCCTTCTTTGCCCGAAGCCGCTTCCTTCATCTCGAATCCTTCTTTGCGTAAGGAATACGATAAAATATCGCGAATGGACTCCTCGTCCTCAATAATCAGAATCTCTTTTTGTCTCATGATCCTCTTGTATCTCCCTGCTCTATGAATTTCATCTGCCTATATTTTGTATCCCCGTCGTACGCTTGAACAGAGGAAAGCAGGAAATGTTACAACTCCGATACAACTCTGGATAGTTTGGATACAATCTCCCGATATACTTGCAATATAAGAAACCGTACCAGACCGGACCGGACCCAAGCCTGACTGTATCCAAGGGGGATTCACATCATATGAACAACACATTAATCAATGACGCTTATGTCAACTATAAATCAGAAATCACCAGGTATCTATCCCATATCGTCAAACAACCACAGGATGCGGAAGATCTCGCGCAGGATTGCTTCATTCGACTGATGAACGTGACCACACCGATTCCCGAAGATCGAATTCTGTATTATCTGAAACGCATTGCTCGTAATCTGGCCATGGATAGCTTTCGCAGACGTACCCGCACGTTACGGCGTGATAGTCGTCTGGAGGCACCTACGCATCACTTCGATACGCCGCATCTGGAGATTAATGAAGGTGTGGACGACCTGGTCTCTCATATTAACAACACCGAGCATCGTCAAATATTGCAACTTCGCCTCATCCATGGTTACTCCATTAAGGAGACGGCGGAGCTGGTGAACCGCAGTGAAGGCATGATTAAGTCCTCCGTCTTCCATGCCGTGAATCGAATTCGAGCCAAAGTCATCTCATAAAGATGGCTTTATCGTATTATCAGGTTAGCCAGTAATTACTGGCTGGCCTTTTTGTTTGCGCTAATTCAGCGTTATATAAGTTAAACCAAACATTCACACGAGAATGTAGAGGACAGAAATAACCAGTTTAAAATACCTACGTATATGTCAAAAGACCCAATTTCACAAATATCGAGTTAATTTTTACAAATTGTTATGACTATGTGAGATTTTCATGTGGTAGAATATGGACGAACTCATGAATCAACTACTATTTGGGAGGGATTTGGTTGGGTAAATTAACAGGTATGCGAGGAGTATTTCTAAAATCACTCTTGGCATTGTCCATGGCTTTGCCGCTTCAGGTCGGATTATGGAACGGAGATGCATCGGTTCATGCGGAAGGACCGACAGACCCGGCACCGTTCATCCAGGCGAAGGTTGTGAACCAAAATGCAGGTAAGAAAGTATTGTTCGACAACTCTCACGGGCAGACGGCTGGAGCCGCAGACTGGGTCATCGATGGAGGTTTCTCTGACTTCGGGAATGCACTCGCCAATGATGGCTACTATGTCAAAGAACTTCGCAAGACGACTCCATTTACCTATGATGATCTGAAAGAGTATAACGTATTCGTTATTGCAGAGCCTCAAATTCCTTTCAAAACATCAGAACAAGCAGCATTGAAACAATATGTTGAAACCGGCGGCAGTATCTTCTTCGTTGGAGATCACTACAATGCCGACCGTAACAAAAATCGCTGGGATGGCTCAGAAGTCATCAACGGCTATCGTCGGGGAGCTTTTGAAGATCCGAGCAAAGGCATGAGCACAGATGAGCGCAACTCGGAAGCGATGCAAAATGTAACCAGCACGGACTGGTTGTCCGATAACTTTGGCGTACGATTCCGCTATAACGCACTTGGCGATATCAACGCCAATATCGTCGTACCGGCAGATCAAGCCTTCGGCATCACAGAAGGGGTATCGGCGGTAGCCATGCACGCTGGTTCAACCCTCGCGATCACCAATCCGGAAAAGGCAAAAGGCATTGTGTACTTGCCAAAAACCAACGCCAAATGGAATAACGCGGTGGACCAAGGCGTCTACAACGGTGGCGGGATTGAAGAAGGTCCTTACGTTGCGGTATCCAAGCTGGGAGAAGGTAAGGCAGCTTTCATCGGCGACTCCTCCCCAGTAGAAGATGCATCACCTAAATACTTGCGTGAAGAGACGGGTACACGCAAAACGACTTATGATGGGTTCAAAGAAGCCAATGATGCGGTGCTGCTCGTGAACACAGTGAACTGGCTTGCTACACAAGAGAACTACACCAGTCTGACCCAAGTGAACGGACTTGAACTGGACACAGCGACAGCGCTGTTGCCATTCGAAGAGCCAGCTCTTTCCACAGAGCCACAGGCTGAACCTTGGTCCGCACCTGCTGCTGGATACAAGTGGTACGATCGCTCCACGTTCAAGGCTGGCTCTTATGGCGGACCTGCATCCAGTGCAAACGCTGCTTACAGCTTCGTGAAACAAGATACTCTTCCGAATGCAGAAGACTTCCAGGTTCGTGTCGTTGTGGAGAATATGCCACCAAACACAACCGTATCCGGCTATAGTGCCGGTATCTATCTGACTGGCGGAACACAGGTCGCTATGATCCAGAATGAAAGTGGTACTTGGCCGACTTCGTACGGCTATAGCTCCACATTCAGTGTAACTTCGGACAGCAAAGGTCGTGCAATCCAAGATCTGAACGTCCGCATCAAACCGGGTACAACTGGCGCTGCCAGCTTGCGTCTGCGTCTGAACGGCAGCAACCTGATCACGAGTGCCGTATCCGTTGGCAATGTGCCAGCAGAGCCGCTGCCGGAAGAAGAAGGACCGATTCCAGCAGCGATCACGGTTGCTGAAGCACGTACCAAAGCTGTTGGCACGACCGTAACCATCGAAGGTGTTGTGACGACAGAGCCGGGTGCATTCGGTGGACAAGCCTTCTATCTTCAAGATGAAACTGCCGGAATCTACGTGTTCCAGCACACCAGCGGCTTCCATGCTGGTGACAAGGTTAAAGTAACGGCGGCAACAACCATCTATAACAGCGAGTTCGAGCTTACTGATATCGTTGCGATTGAGAAAACAGGTACGGCTTCCGTACCTGCTCCCATCGAAGTTACAGCCATCACAGATATGAACCAGGGTCAACTGGTTCAATTGAAGGATGTAACGATCGAGAATATCATCAGTGCTACACCAGTTGGATCATTTGAATTCGACGCGGTAGCAGCAGACGGAACAAATACACATATCCGTGTAGATACCCGCACAGGTGTGACAGATACTTCCTTCCCTTATGTTGCAGGGGACAAGATCAGTATCACAGGCATATCCGCTATTTTCAAAGATGCATATCAATTGAAACCTAGAAGCTTGAATGATTTTGTACCTGCTGAGAATCAAGGCGGAGGCGAAACACCTTCCAATCCAGCTGTGGGAGCACCGGGTAAACCGGCGCTTTCCTCTGATAACGGGTATACCACCGGCCTGTTCGAAGGTTCATATAACGTTAGCATGAACCTCTGGTGGGGTGAGAATGGTTCCGAGTACAAATTGTATGAGAACGGTGTTCTTATTGATACGCAGAAATTAACTGCGACTACACCTTCTTCACAGTTTGCTAAAACAGCTATTACAGGTAAAGCCAACGGCACATATACCTACGTAGCCGAACTGACTAATGACAAAGGTACAACACGCAGCGACGTACTGACCGTACAAGTAACGAACGCCGCTCCTGGCAAAGCTACGTTGTCCCAAAATAACTGGGATGGTGACGGCAACTACAACGTATCCATGAACCTCTGGTGGGGTACGAACGCAACCAAGTACCGTCTCTATGAGAATGATGTATTGGTTGATACACAAGCATTGAACGCGGCAACACCAGCTTCTCAAAGTGCGGTTACGGAATTGTCCGGCCGTGCCAACGGAACATATACGTATCGTGCTGAGCTGATCAACGCCGCAGGCGTAACCAGCACAGAGACAATTACGGTACAAGTAACCCAAGCGTTGCCTTTGGCTAGCTAAGTCACAGTAAAGAAGCCTAACGTTTAACCAAGCAACTAAAAAACCGAAACCAACATTGCCCGATTCTGGTATTATCCCCTTTAAGTAGACACTTGAAAAAACCTTCATGTTATCATGAGGGTTCAAGTGACACTTGGAGGGGATATTTTTATGGCCAAAAAAGGACAAACATTTCACACGTATACCTAAGAATTTAAATTGAATGCGGTTAGATCCTATGTCGAAGGTTCTTCAAGTTACAAGGTGGTCGCTGATCGCGAAGGAATTCGAAACTGTTCACAACTGAAGGTGTGGGTAAAAAAATGGAAAAACGGGGAAGCGTTCGATGAGCGAAAAAACAATGTTCCGAATCCACTGAAAGGACGGCCTCGTACTGCCTTTAGCAGTGTAGAAGAAGAACGGGACTACCTTCAAGCACAGGTAGATTATTTAAAAAAGCGGTATCCAAATCTAGTAAAGGAGAAGCGTTGAGCAAAGAGAAAACTACGATATCCTAGATGAACTGCGCTGCTTGCATGGCATTACACGCCTATTAACGATAGCAGGAACCCTGATCCAGTTACTAAAAATGGCAAGCGACCCACTCGCAGCGAAACGCAAGACGAGACCGTGATCGTGAGATCAAAGAACACATGATGGCTATTCATTTTACAAACCAAGAGTTTGGTTATCCTCGCATTATAAACGCGTTTGGGAGGATAGTCTGAACGTTAATCACAAGAAAGTATGACGAATCATTCGGGAACTATCGATCCAAACGGTGATTTACAGAAAGCGAAAGAAGTCCAGCTATACGACATCTTTTATCTATCCGAATCGCCTGAAGCGCCAATTTTATGCCACAGCACCCCAGCAAAAAATTGTGACGGATATTACCTATAATTCGTATGGAAGCGCATTCTTTTATCTGTCAGAGTGATTCAAGACTTGTTCAACAACGAGATTGTAGCTTGGCAGTTATCTTAATGAAACGATGTCCAGCTAGTATTGAATACAGTGTAGAACAATGGACAACAAAAGAGACGTTTCGGAAGCCGTGCTCCATTCGTGAACAGGGCTCTCAATACACGTATTAGGCGTACAACTCACGATTCACGATTAGAAGCATTCGGCGTCAAGGGCAGCAACTCTCGCAAAGCAACCTGCCCGGATAACGTATGCATCGAATCCTTCTTCTCGCATCTAAAGTGAAGCTATACGTTAACCAGTCTAATTCATTCCACAAGCCGTGGAAGATTACAATTACCGACGCTTACAAGCCAAACTCAAACAGCGCGTACCGATTGAATATCGATGCGCACTGGCAGCATAGCTTTTTCCATCTGTCTACTTGACAGGAATCTGACCAATTCAAAGCAATCTTGCTTTGGTTTTTTTTCAAGCATAAATGCTCTGAATATTAGTTGAATAATACCGCATTATAGTAAAAAACGTAAGACACTGAAAGATTGGAAGTGGTTACATCAACCCACATCCAATAAAATTTTGGTCCCTTCAATAATTGGAACACTCAAACCAGTCTATGATCCTGAAAGTATCGTATTAGCCTGGTATGCATTACCTCGGGTTCACGATGTGTCTTTCTTTATTCTAGCTTTCTTGCCCTTAGCTTACTAGAGACATTAAGCCCGCAAGGGCAAAGGAAAGAACTCCAACTAAAGCCGACCATGTGCCAATTTTTTTTTTTATATTACGTTCTTTTTCATATTCAGAATGAAAATTCCCTCTTTGTTGTGATCCAGTAGTCCATGCTCCAAAACAAAGACCAGAAACAAAAAGGAGTGCTATCCCACAATAGATAAAAAAATTCATTATTTAATTCTCCTTGAAAACAAAGGTGTTTTCTTTTAATCAATGATTTAAAGGGAAGCCATAGTTGGCCCCCTTATGGAAGTAAAGAATTTAAAAGTTATGAATTAATAGGATGTTCCATTTCGAACTGGTTCCTCTTGTAAGTGTGATACTAGATGTAACACCAAAAACAAAAAATGTCGAATTATCCTTTACTACATATTTCCAAGAACTTGGAGCATTCTTTTGAAATGCATTTAAAGACGTTTCATTTTTTCCGCTGGCTTGAGTTACAGCAAATCCCCCGTCGAATGAATTACCACTAGCACCAAAAGTGTACCACCGATCATTCATGTTAATTGAAGAGTCATGTCTATTCCATCCACCAGAAACTTTGATAAGTTTGTAAGTGTCTAAATTATTCTGTTGGCGCTTGTCATACGTAACTGTAGAATATGCTACAACTCCTCCGCTAGAGTCAGGTTGCGTTTGATAACTTGATCCGTCAGCTAAAACAGCGATAGTAGTAGTACTAAAAGTTTCAGTTATTTCGTTTCCTTTTTGGACTGTTTTAATCTTTTGGGTTGTTTCATACTGTTCTTCCAACACAAGTTCATCTGTTTCAGTACTTTGTGCGAGTGACTGAGTATTCGCAATTGATTTATTGGACTTTAATGAAATAATTGATCTCTTGGACTCGTTTACCGGGATATCAGTTATTCCATTTTTGGCTCGTTCAATAAGGGTATCAATATCGGTAATTTGTTCTTCTTCAAAAAGTAACACTTCTTCCTGGGTTGAATCAGCAGATACATTTAAACTACCGAAAATCATTGAAACAATAACTAGTGTTGAAAGTAATTTAGTTAACTTTTTCATTATTATCCTCCATACAAATAGATTGTAAGTCAGAAGAAGTTACCACATCCTCCTTTCATTCATTTATATTGACTTATGATAATAATATTAATCGTATAAAATATAACAAAAAAGGTGCAAAACAATCAATTTCTCAAATAAAAAAACTAATAATAGCAGTTCGAATATACTTCACAATCACGAAAATAATAGTTTTTCCTCATAATATAACTTAATAATGTCGAATTATGTCTTTTTATTTTGATTTCAAGATCATTTTCTCTTCAAAGTCTTTACCGTTAACATCTGTCCACAAAATGACAATAGTTTGGTCTTTCTGAGTACTAATAGTTGAGCCTTGTTTTCGTATTATAGGAAACTTTATAGAATTGGAAGCTAAACCGTTTTCCTCTCTAATTATTCTTCCTTCATTAATGTTTATCTTATATCCTTTTATATCTTCCCAGTTATCTTTGTTGTAAGTTATAACATACTCCCCATTTTCTTCTCTTTCATTTGTCACGGTAGTATCTAATTCGCCTCTCCAATTTTCACTTTCTCCCGTGAGATTAATTTTTGTTTGTAATTTTGAACAACCAGTAAGAGACATAGCCACTACTAAAATAATAATAGATATAGACGGCCACAACATATTATTTTTTTTTCTCATAATTTTCCTCCAGTATTGAATTTATAACTATACATTATCATAATATGAGCCTACTTCTAAACAGTAATTTCATATAGACTCATAATTTTGCTAATTGACATTCTATGTTGTAACCCGTTAATTTTTAAGTTTGTGGTGGTTTAGGAGTATGAAAAGCCCTACTATTAAGCAAATAATTAACTGCTTTAATATAAAAAAAATGTATTTGCAAGTCAGCAAAGGAATTGTGATTAATCTACATTCGAACTATTGTGCACTTATATTTATACATTAAAATATGAAATAAATACAAAAAGCAGCACCTACTATTGCATGGGCTGCTCTTCGAGTGATCAAAAATGGATTGAGATATATCCATTATGTTCTTTATTTTACTCGTCTTTATTAGCAAATAAACTTTACCCTTTCTTCTTTACACCAGCTTCTTACGAATATATCCCGAGATCAGATCGATAATCGTGATCATCACGATAATACCCAGCAGAATTATACCTACTCGCGGCCAGTTCCGTGTGCTAAGTGCAAAGATCAGCGGTGTCCCGATTCCCCCAGCTCCGATTACGCCGAGAATGGTCGCAGAACGTACATTAATCTCGAACCGATACAAGGTATAGTTCAGGAATCCAGGCATAACCTGCGGCAAGATGGCGAACCACAGCTGTTGCATGCGATTGGCACCAGAAGCAAGCAACGCCTCCGACGGACCGTAGTCAATATTTTCAACTTCATCCGCGTACAATTTGCCTAACATGCCGATCGAGTGCAATCCAAGGGCGAGTACCCCAGCGAACGATCCGGGACCGACTGCTTTAATGAACAACAGGGCCATGATAATCTCAGGAAACGTACGGATGAAGCTGAGCACCATTTTCCCCGCACCCGAGATGGAACGATGTGCACTCATATTGCGAGCAGACCAGAAGGCAAACGGGATACAGAGCACTGCCGAGATTACGGTACCCAGCACGGAGATTGCCAGCGTATCCAGTAGACCTCGGAGCAGATCTTCTCCCTCAGGTAAATATACAAAATCCCAATCCGGTGAGAAAATCCCGGCTACAATGGCCTTCATAATCTGAGCGGCGGTTTCTTTGAACCCAGTAAACGGTACACCGGCAAGTGCCCAGGCATAGACAAGAATTAGCAGTAACACAATGACCCAGCGTAGCGGGCTCTTCCGTGGTGCTTTAGGCCGGATGCGGCTTGTTTCATTTTTCATCATAGCAATTTCTCCCGCAGCTTAGTACTTACATAATCAATGATCAGGACAATGACGAGGGTAAACAGAATAATTACACTAGTCTTGTCATACTCCAGGAATCCAAGTGTAGCCTCATAGTAGAGACCAATCCCTCCGGCTCCCACCAATCCCAGAATAGCAGCAGCACGTATATTGATCTCAAAGGCATACAGTACATAGGATGTGAACTGGGCAGCCAGTTGCGGCACCACACCATATACAATGAGCTGTATCCGGTTCATGCCGACAGCCGTCATCGCTTCCAGTGGTCCCTGATCAATCGTTTCCAACGTCTCATACGTCAGCTTCGCAATCAGTCCTACCGAGAACACAGCCAGTGCCAGGATTCCGGGGATTGGGCCCAGACCAAACACGGCTACGAACAACGCTGCCAGAAGTAAATCCGGCACGGTCCGAATCAGGTTCAGCAGAAAGCGCGCCGGATAGTAGATCCAGCGGCTAGGCATCAGATTGCCGGCACAGATGATCGAGACCGGAATCGCAATAATGGCACCAATGGTTGTCCCAATCAAGGCCATTCGGATCGTCTCCAACATGCCTTGAACGATATTATCAAAGTAGGTCCACCGGGGTGGAAACATTTCCTTCAGCAGGTCCAGCATATTCGGAAAACCTTCAAACAACTCTGTGAAGCTGGCATCGGTCTGCTTCGCACTTGCCCACAGCAAGAGCAGAATGATAACTAAGGTGAGCAGATGTTTCATACGCCCAGGCGGTTTCGGACGGTTGACGACCTGAGCCGAGCTGGAATCCGGTTGTTGGCCCACTCTGCCTGAATTCTGAAGTGGAACGTTGGACTGCCCCTTCATACCAGAACTTCTCCCTGCTCATGCACAGCCTGCTTGTCCAGCAATTCGTCAGCCAGAATCGGTCTGCCGTATATTTCTGCAAAGCGCTCATCTGTGGCCTCTTCTACCGGGCCATCGAATACCACCTCACCTGCTCGCAATCCGACAATACGGGTCGCATACTCTCTCGCCAGATCAATAAAGTGAAGATTGACGATGGTGGTAATCCCAAGATCTTGATTGATGCGTTTCAGGTCATCCATGACCTGCTTCGTTGTAAGCGGGTCAAGTGACGCAACCGGTTCGTCGGCCAGAATAATTTTCGCTTCCTGTGCAAGTACACGCGCAATCGCCACACGCTGTTGTTGTCCACCAGACAGCTGATCTGCACGGGAATAGGCTTTCTCCGAGATGTTAACCCGATCCAGAGCGGTGAATGCCAGTTCAATATCCTCTTTTGGAAAACGACCCAGGATGGTCCGCATGGTGGAATGGTATCCGACACGCCCCGCGAGTACATTACGCAGTACACTGGATCGTTTCACGAGATTGAAGCTTTGGAAAATCATGCCGATATCGCGTCTGATCATGCGTAGCCGTTTGCCTTGTGCCTTTGTGATGGAACTTCCGTTAATCAGAATCTCGCCCTCACTAATATCGTGCAGTCGGTTAATGGAGCGCAAAAGGGTTGATTTACCCGCACCGGACAGGCCCACTACCGCAATGAATTCACCCTGCTTAAATTTCAGATTAATATTATCCAGGCCCTTGGTGCCGTTAGCGTAAGTTTTGGTAACGTTATGAAGCTCTATCATGGCAATAATCCTTCTTTCATTCATAATGATCAACCATACCTACGTCCTTGCTATAATGGCACAAGCCAGCGCAGCGTAGATCACGCTGAACTGGCCTGCCCATTGCTACGATTAAGCTATTTCCATCCAGAAGAGCTACGAAGTGAACAGATCCCGAACTACTTTTGGATCTACATTACTCACCTTTTACTTTTTCTCCATACTGGCGAACGATCTCGAACTTGCTATCATCGGACTCTACATAACCTTCATGCGTATAGATTTCTTTGATGATCTGGTGGCCTTCAGTATCTTTACCGATATCGATGAAGGCTTGTTTGATCTTCGCAGTCCAATCTGCATTCATGTCTGTACGAACGGCAATGGTATCGTTAGGAATGGGCTCCGTGAACGCCAGTACACGTGTATCTTCAAATACAGTCGGGTAGTCTTTGGCTACCGTGTTGCGGGCATCTTGGAAAATAGCTGCTGCGTCAACGTCACCGTTCAATACAGCGATAACACCTTGGTCATGACCTTTCAATGTTACAGGTGTTACATCTTTCAATGGATCAATCCCTCTATCCAGCAACAAACCTGCCGGCCATACATAACCTGCGGAAGACGTTACGTTTTGGTAAGCAATTTTCTTACCTTTAAGGTCTTCGATGGATTGGATCGGTGAGTCTTTTTTCACGATAAACATGGATTTATACGAATCTGCCAATTGCTCCGTTGGAGCACCTGTCTCATCATTTACACCAAAACGTTGTGCTTGCAAAATAACTTGTGCAGCGCCTTTTTCTTTAGCCAATACATAAGCTGTCGGAGGCAAGAAACCTACGTCCACTTTGTTGGAAGCCATTGCTTCAATAATGGTATTGTAGTCCGTGGATACGCTGACTTTTACCGGGATGCCCAATTTGTCACCAAGCAACTTCTCAAGTGGTTTTGCTTTGGCTTCAAGCGTGTCTGCATTCTGGGAAGGTACGAATTGAACCGTCAGTTCTGTTGGCACATAACCTTCGGCGGCTTTGTCTGTCTCTGCCGTGTCGGTAGACGTACCAGATGCATTCGAACTCGTATCAGCTCCGTTAGCCGAACCTGTTGTACTACTGCTAGACCCGCAAGCACTTAGAAACATAACCAAAATCAACAATGGTAAAAATAAAGCAGACTTCTTCAAACGAACACCCTCCAAAGAGTTTCTATATTTCAATACTTATCTACTATAGCTGTCATATATTTGCGTGATGTGAAGTAAAATTTGGAGTTTTGTAAAGTTTCCTGTCAGGCTGTCAGAGCGTCTTGCATCTGTTAGAATAGGCTCATTATGGTTGAGAATAGAAGATGAAGTGCCGGAATCAAAGACCTACCTTCACTTTTTCAGGTTCTTCTGTCTTCACCGTTTTTGGTCATTCCATATATTCAAAGTTATATAATAGAGGAGATTGTAAAATGACACCTATAAACCCTACGGCAAGCTTCAACATTCTGTTCACCAGTGATCTGCACGGGGCCATTCGTCCCATTCATTACAATACCAATGCATACCGTCCGGCTGGGCTCGCTCTGCTGGCTTCCCTGATTCGTCAGGAACGTGAACGTTCTCCGGAACTGCTGCTGGTCGATAACGGGGATCTGCTGCAAGGATCACCTTTGGCCTCTTATGCGGCTTTGAAAGTCACCGAAAATAATGTACATCCTTTTATTAGCGTGCTGAATGAACTCGGTTATGATGCTGCGGTGATGGGTAACCACGAGTTCAACTATGGTCAGGATCTGCTACGCAGAGCGGTTGACGCTTCCAACTTTCCATGGCTGTCCGCCAACATTGTGAGTGAAGAACTTGAAGGAGACAACGGAATAGAAGCTTGGACAGATCTTCCACCAGGTGCAGGTCTGCCAGCCTTCGGCCCTCCCTATCTAATCAAGACCCTCTCCTCTGGAGTCAAAATTGCACTGCTGGGTGCAACGACACACTATATCCCAAACTGGGAGCATCCGAAGAATATTGAAGGATTACAGTTCCTTGATGCCATGGAGACCATTCGTACATGGGTTAGCCATATTCGTGAACATGAGAAACCGGATGTGCTCGTAGTCAGTTATCATGGTGGATTCGAGAGTGATCTGGAGACAGGCGAGGCTGCCGAGCGTTTAACGGGAGAAAATCAGGCTTATGCCATCTGCCGGGACATTGAAGGCATTGATGTGCTGCTTACCGGACATCAACACCGTCAGCTGACTGCTGAGATTCATGGCGTAACCGTGATTCAGCCGGGATTCAGCGGGCATGGTGCAGGGCATGTAACCGTTCAACTAGAAGAATCATCAGGCGGGAAATGGCAGATTACAGATAAGAAGGCTCAATTATTGCTTCTGGATGAACCCAGTGAAGTTGAACCTGATGCAACAGTTATGAAACTTACGGATGAACTGGAAGCTGAAGCGCAAGCATGGCTCGATCAATCGATTGGCGAGGTTGCCGGAGACTTGTCCATCACCAATGCAACGGCTCTGCGGCTCAAGGCGCATCCTTTCATTGATTTTGTACATCAGGTGCAGATGGAAGCGACCGGGGCTCAACTGTCCAATACTGCCATGCTGAGTGAAGAAGCACGGGGATTCGGTAACCGCATCACGGTGCGGGATGTGTTATCCAACTTCATCTACCCTAATACATTGACGGTGCTGGAACTACGCGGTCAGGATATCCGGGAGGCATTGGAGCAAACGGCACGTTATTTTGAAGTGAATGCTTCTGGCAAAGTGGCAGTCAATCCGGCATACATGGAACCCAAACCTCAGCATTATAATTATGATATGTGGGCTGGCATGGAATACGAGCTGGATATCTCCCAACCTGTGGGCAGTCGAGTTGTGAAGTTGGAACGTGAAGGCAAGCCAATGGACATGAATGACACCTACTCTGTGGTGATGAACAGCTACCGCGCTGCTGGAGGCGGGGATTATGCGATGTATCCGGGTAAAAAGGTACTGCACGAAGGCGCTACGGATATGGCAGCACTGGTGGAGGATTATATTCGTCGGCATCAGCCGTTAACGGTGGAGCAGACGGACAATTGGAAGGTTATTGGCGATAGCACAATCCAACAAAAAAATTAATTATTATAAAGGGTATGCTGTAAAAAAAAGGTCATCTTCAGCTCGATAAGCGAAAGACGACCTTTTTTTACATCTTCTGTAATATATAATTTAATTGTTTTTATTGATTCATTATTCTGCACTAAAGCTTTTTGGCCCATTCAGCGACCCTACGGCTACTTTCTTCTTCCGACAAATCCTCAATTCGAGTCAGAATGGACCACCTTATTCCAAAAGGATCAACTATACTTCCGAATCGATCACCTGAAGCAAAATTTATAATCGCTTCCCTTACTTTGGCTCCTCTTGATACCGCGTTTTCAATTACTTTATCAACATTCATGACGTAAATTCCTAAAGAATAACATGCACTGTCTCCATCTGGCGGCAATGCCAACTGATATGCTGGATTCGCTGCTCCTAACTGCAAAAAACCATTTCCAAAATCTAATTCCGCATGAACAATCATTGGATTGCCATTTCCATCAGAATGTTCAGTAATATCCTTCACCTTTGCATTGAAAACATTTGTATAGAACTTTATTGCTTCAGAAGGATCCTTCACTGTTATAAAAGGGGTAATCGATGTAACGCCGTTAGGCGTACCATTCATTGTATATTTACCTGATACTGCAGTGTACTTTGTGTTTTCAGTCATGTTTACTCCACCTTTAAATGATCTTAATATATTGATTTTATGTTTATAACTTCATTAGATTGCTGCAATCATCCCGAGTTCAGTTTCATTTGCAAATTCTCCTTCTTTACAATGTATCAAGTGATACCCATAATTCATCTCGGTAATCCATGATTGTCATCATTATAAAATAACTTCACTGACATCTACTGTCAGTGAAGTTATTAAAGTCGATAGTATTCCATTAACTCGGACACAACAGCAACAAGTCTGTCCTTCAAACTCAGTGGTTCGATAACTTGGATGGATTTCCCGTAGGATAGGAGAAAATACGGGACATATGTATGAATTGATTTTTCCTCAAGTAAAAAGATGGCTTGATTTGAAGTCCGCTCTTTCAGATGGTGTCCCATAAACCAATGCAGGCATAAGTCATCCAATGCCTCTGACCTTCCTCCGATAATTAAAGGAATTAATCCATCCTTGCCCACTACATCAGGTAACAACTGATGCATAAAAAATTCACGAGCTGAAAAAGTTTCGGAGCGCTTAAATCTTATTTGAGTCCGCTTAATTTGTAGGATCCGTTCTGCCCGAAAGCTGCGGATCTCATCCCTAAGATGGCAAAATGCAATTGTATACCACTTATTGTTCCAATAAACCATTCCATAGGGGTCTATCACTCTATTCTTGGGTTGTTCTTCATAGCTCGTGCGATAATCAATTTCTACAGAGAATTCGTTCGCCACAGCCTGCTCCAATTCCGCCAATATCGGCTGAACGGAGGGGTCCCCCATGCGGTTTATAACATCAAATCCGGCTAAATGACGACGAAGTATACTTTCTTGCTCCTGATTCGAATACATTTTCAATTTTGATGTCGCATTGTCTAATGCCTCACTCAAAGGGTACCCCGATTCTTTTGCAAAAACTGCAGCTTGAAGAAGCGCCTTTTTTTCTTCAATATCAAATAACAGAGGCGCTTTGATAGAATTATTCAACAAGCTATACCCACCGTTATGACCTGTGTCGGATATTATAGGCACTCCACTGGCACATAATGCATCAATATATCGATAAACGGTCCTTATATTTATTTCTAACTTTTCAGATATTTGTTTTGCCGTTATTTTGGTGCCTGAATTCAGCATCCAGAGAATTGCCAGCATATTATCGTTTTTTGGCATAGCATAGCCCCTCAGCTTTATATAAATTTTTTAAATCTCTTTTTATTTAACAAGGTTAGCAAAAAAAGAGTTCCCCCTATGATATCGCGATTGCCATCATTGATCCAGAAACGAATAAGCCTGGCGTAGAATTTGCCAACACCAATAAGCTCACAGACGAATCTTACAAATTGAGCAGTGTGACCCAATAACCACGAGTTACATCCCACATTCAGTGAATATGAAAAGAGCAGGAATGAAGGGCATGATGCCCTCCTTTCCTGCTCTTCTTCTTGACCAAATAATACATATGATCCGCTTCCCCAAACATATCATTTATGCTTTGCTCATAACACTATTGTGCCTTCTTCCGTAGCTGACTGTAATACAACTCGCTGTAGAAACCGCCTTGTTCCAGCAATGTGTCATGTGAGCCTTGCTCCAGGAGCCGTCCATCCTTCAGCACCAGAATTCGGTCGGCCTGCCGGATCGTGTTCAGCCTGTGGGCAATGACAAAGCTGGTTCGTCCCTGCATCAGACGTTGCAGCCCTTCCTGGATTTTGATCTCCGTGACGGTATCGATGCTGCTAGTCGCCTCGTCCAGAACAAGGATGGACGGATCAGCCAAGATTGCCCGGGCAATGGCGAGCAGTTGCTTCTGCCCCTGACTAATGCCGCTTCCGTCGGCTTGGAGCACTTTGTCGTACCCGTCCTTCATTCGCACAATGAATGAATGGGCATTGGCCAGTCTGGAGGCTATTTCCACCTCTTCATCGGTCGCATCCAGGCGTCCAAAACGAATATTTTCCCGAATTGTTCCCTGAAACAGAAACGAATCCTGAAGTACGAACGCCATATGGGACCGCAGATTCTCACGCCGAATGGTTGTCATATCGCGCCCGTCTACGGTTAACGTGCCACTTGTCGGATCATAGAAGCGGGATAACAACTGAATTAATGTCGTTTTACCTGCTCCGGTTGGGCCGACAAGGGCAATCATCTCACCCGGTTGGGCTTCAAAGCTGATTTCGTGTAAAATATCACGGCCTTCATCATATCCAAAGGATACCTTGTCAAAACGAACGGCTCCCTCTACCTTGTCCAGAGATATCGCCGCTCCTTCGTCCTTCGCTTCCTCATCTTCGTCCAGCACTTCGAACACACGTTCAGCCCCAGCAATCGCGGACAACAACGTATTCCATTGGTTCGCCAGATCATTCAGCGGACGCGTGAATTGACGGGCATATTCCACGAAGATGATAATCACCCCAACCGTAACTGAACCCTGAATTGCCAGAATACCACCGATCCCGGCGACAATGGCGAAGCTCAGGTTATTCAATCCGTTCATTAGTTTCGGGATAAAACCGGAGATCGTCTGCGCCCAGAAGCCCGAAATCCGAATTCGGGTATTGCGTTCCTCAAAACCACGAATGACTCGCTCCTCTTGGGAGAATGCCTTAATGATCCGCTGTCCAGATAACGTCTCTTCGATGTAGCCGTTGAGCTCACCCAGATTGCGCTGTCTCTCCTTGAAGAGCGGCCCCGTTCTGCGTGTAATCCAACGCATGCCAATCGCCATAAGCGGCACAACGATAAAGGTCAGCAACGTTAACAGTGGACTGAGCCAGAGCATCACACCAAACGTTCCGAGTAGCGTTAATACACTCGAAAATATCTGAATGGCCGAGCTGTTCAGCGTACCGCTGACGTTCTCGATATCATTAGTCACCCGGCTCATAATTTCCCCCTGCTGGCGTTTGCCGAAGAATGGAATCGGCAGCTTATGCAGATGGGAGAATAGATCATACCGCATACGGAACACGGTTTCCTGTGCGATTTCAATCATCCATATATTTTGCAGCCAGGATGTGAGTGAGAACAAGACGTACACTGCCGTTAATCCAATCAGAAATCGAATCCAGCTCGAACCGGCTTCGCCATCGATAAAACGATCTACAGCCACCCCTACCATGTACGGACCAAGCAAAGCGAGTGCCGAGCTGGCTAACACCATCAGTAGTACCATGGACAGCTTAACTTTGCGTAGTGCCAGGTAAGTCCAGATCCGGCCTAACGTACCGGACCAATTCTTCGCCCTCGCCTTGGGTTTGCGCGCCCCACCTGATTGCAGCGTCTCGGAATCAATCGGCAGGGGTGGCTGGCGGAAAGGCTCAATGAGTGCTTTGAACATGCTGTGCGCCCTCCCCGTATTGTGATTCATGGATTCGACGATACAGCCCGGACGATTCCATCAGGTCTTCATGTTTTCCCTGTCCAATAAGCTGTCCATCATCAAGCAACAGAATTAGATCCGCCGAAGTCGTCGAACTGATCTTCTGGGTGATAATAAACGTGGTACATGACAATTCTTCCAGCGCATCCAGCAGTCTGCCTTCCGTAGCCACATCCAGTGCACTCGTACTATCGTCCAGGATCAGAATGCTTGGACGGCGTACCAAGGCTCGTGCAATGGAGAGCCGTTGTTTCTGCCCACCCGAGAGATTGACGCCCCGTTGGCCAAGCAATGTATCATAACCATTGGGCAAATTCTCAATGGTCTCATGGATCTGGGCGCGCTTCGCTGCTTCCACGATCTCCTCCAATGTCGCACCTTCCCGCCCCCAGGCGATGTTCTCTCGCACGGAACCGGTAAACAGAATGACTTCCTGTGGCACATAACCAATGGCATTACGCAGCATGGACAGATCCAGTTCTGCTGCATCGGTACCGTCAATCTGGACCTTTCCTTGACCCTCTGTGTATAACCGAGGAATGAGTTGCACCAGCGAAGATTTGCCTGAGCCTGTTGCCCCCATAATCGCGATGCGCTCCCCTGCATTTGCAGTGAAAGTAATGTCACTCAGTACCGTAATTTCACTATTCGGATAACTGAAGCCTACCCCGCGGAAGTCAACCGCTCCCTGCACCACGCGCTGTTTCTTCCCGGCTTCTACAGCATGTACAGATTGCGAAGATTGCACAGACCGGGCAGATGGTGTGGATTCGGATAAGGCTTTCGACTGTTCCGTCTCAGACGTATCTTCTGTATTGAACACTTCATTCAGTCTTTGCGCCGAAGCACTCGCTCTGGAGAAGGTCACCAGAATCCAAGACAGTGCAGAAATGGCACCAATGGTGCGCAGCAAATAGTTAATGACGGCGACCACTTCACCCACGGTCGCATTACCCGAGGCGATGTCTACTCGTCCAAACCAGAGCACGGCGATGATACAACCGTTCATCATGAGCAGCATGAACGGCATGGTGGTCTCCGTCAAGCGCAGCGCGGAGATCGTGCCTTTCATCAGCTTGCCGCTGAAGCCGGCGAAGCGTTCAATCTCGTGGCCCATCCGTACGAAGACACGGATCAGCCGGATGCCTGTCAGATTCTCCTGGATGACTCCGTTGACGGCATCCAGTCTGCGCTGCACATTGCGGAACAGCAGCGCCGCCTTTTTGATCATCCAGATGACAACGACGAGCAACACAGGCACCATGACTACCAGTAGCAGACCCAACCTCGGATTCACCACCACCGCCATAATCATGCTACCTATCACCACCAACGGTACACGGGTCATGAATCGCAGACTCATGAAGACCGTATCCTGAACCTGAGTCACATCTCCTGTTAATCGAGTAATTAGTGACGAGGTCGCAAAACGGTTGAATACAGCATAAGAGAACGTTTGCACCTTTTCATACAGCTTCTCTCGCAGATCGTATCCGAACCCCAGGCTTGCATGGGAGGCAAAGAACGAACTGGCGATTCCCGCGACAAATGCCACGACAGCACTGCCCACAAGTACCCCACCCCATAACCATACTACGGACATGTCCCCTTGCTGAATACCATTATCAATGATCTTGGAGATCAGATAAGGCTGAGCCAGCTCCACCACGAGCTCAATCAACATCATGACCAAGGCTGCAATCGCGGCAACTCGGTACTTCTTCAAATAGTACAACAGCTTGATCATACACATTCCTCCGGCCCGGAGCGCCCTAAACCGATACTATATTCCAGCTCAGAGCCTCCATTAGACATGTTGATTTCTCCACTGCATCCAATATGTAATCATTTCTATGTACACATATGGTTATTATAGCCTATTTTACAATCCCGCTTCTATTCTTATTACCCCACTTTTCCCATTACAATAACGTATCAACATTTGGGCAGCAAAAAAAGGAAGGTCTCCCTTCCCCATGCCATTGAAGTGCTTACAGTTGATGTAATCTCTCGTTCAAATACTCCCGACGTTTCACCACGTAGTCTCGAATTCTTTCCGGTTCTCCTGCAAATACATCCATAGGCCATTTCATGTAAGGATCTTTGTTGACATCTTCACGAATCTCATTGTGCAATCGATGGACTAGAGGCATAATTCGCTTCTCTGTAAAAGCATTCATCAGATGTTGCCGCATCAGCTTCTTATATTGTTGACGGAAACTGCGGAATGCCAGCAATCGTCCGGTAAGTCTGTTATACCCCTGAATACGAACAAGATTGGGGTCAACTCGTGTTCCATAACAGTTCCTCCCCCAAGTCCCCTCATAATCCCAAGGCAGGATGCCATATTTTCCACTTTTGATTTTCTCATACCATGTGTAATTCTGATGAAATCCATCGAAGTTCCCTGTAAGCACAGCTCCACTTAACCAGCGTAAATAATTGTCCGTATCCACCCTCGACTGTAAAAATCGAAACAATTCCAGCCTGGACTTTGTGTTCAACTGCTGAATAAAGTTACGCAGCCTTGTACGATCCACATCTTTGCCCCGAATTAAGCTGTACCCGGACAATAGATGGGTACTTGTTGAGGAGGTATCCGAATTTATCGTAAAACCAGCATGATCATTCACCGCATAGAAGATACTGCGCACAGGGATTTTCCTTTGGCGAAAAAAGAAGGATTTTACACCTTCGATCCGCAGGTATACACCCTGAAGCTGCCCGTTCAGATAGAGTACGCAGTGTTGGGAAGACGGTGCGGGTACACGAATCGACTCAAAAAAGCGAAAAGAAAGTGCATTGCGCAGCAACGAAGGATCATCATACTCCGCATTAAAATGATACGTCCGGCTGGCTGTACGAATCTCAAATGATTTTTTCACATAGCCACGTGTATGTCCTCCCCGATATCGAATCCGGATTGGAAACGACTTGCCGTCCATCTGCATCGTGCTGTTCACAAACGCCTCTGACCATATATTGGACGTTAACTGTTGATATTCGGTTGGAGACAAGCTGATATGGTAGACAGGTAGAGCCATTTCCATCCGCCTTTCGAGTACCTGTAAGATTCGCCCGTAGGCTCTTACATCATCCTATGCAGAAGCACAGAAAGTCGTACGGGCGAATGCACAGTCCTGTACATATCACATTCAACTTCACTTGTCATAATGCGGAATAACCGAGTTATTAATCTATAAATATACATAAATTCTAATAGATTATAGCCAAAATAGTATAAATATAGTTAACTGGCTAGTCCCTCCAAGAGGCATGCCACATATGATTAAACTACAGACAGACACGAATGACGAATGGAAGGGATCACAATTACATCCACCATTTTTGTCCATCTGAACTTATATCATGGAAGGGGTAAAACACAATGTCTATGAATGGTCAAGGAATGAGAGGTTTGTTGGGAAGAGAGATTAAGATTAACCGGGGGGGACCTGATTCAGTACAAGGTACACTTACGGACGTATGCTGGGACTATATGGCAATGAACTGTAAAGAAGGAATTGTCTACGTTAATGAATCACATGTCAAAAGCATAACAGATACAGGCCGTTCCGGTGGTAACCGAAATGCAGCCATGGGGAACCCTATTCCCTCCAACACGTTTTTGGGCGTTATGCAAGCTCTCCGCTTCCGCCGTGTTCAGATTAACCGGGGAGGACCTGAAAAAGTGGAAGGCATCCTGGCCGATGCCAATCAGAACCAATTGATCATAGCTTTGAAAAATCAGGAGATTGTTCGTATTCCCATGCAACATGTGAAATCTGTATCCCTCGTGCGTGGTGGTAGTGGGAACAACAACAATAACAGTAATAATACAAGTCAAGGGAACCAAGCAGCCCAAGGTAATCAGTCTCGTGGCAATCGTTCTCAAGGCAACCAAGCAGCTCAAGGCAACCAATCTCAGGGTAATAAGTCCGGCGGCAACAAGTCGCGGAGCAGTCAAGGCAATCGTTCTCAGGGGCAAAGAGTTCAAGGAAATCAATCCCAAGGCAATAAGTCAGGTGGTAACAAGTCGCGAGGCAATCAAGGTTGCCAAGGCAATCAATCCCGTGGCAACAAATCCGGCGGTAAAAAGAAGTAAATAAAATAAACTGACAGCTTAAAGTTATCTACCAGCTTAAAGGGGGAATTATCATGTTGATCTTCGTCGCATTAGTTTTGATTGGTGTGCCTTTTTACTGGATCGTTGCACCCGGAAGGCCCACTCCATCCCATGAACATCTGTTTCAGGCTTCGTCAGGACTTCTCCCCTGGGAGGTGAATCACAGTAAATGCCTGACTACCAGTTGTGGTTAACCTTCGGGGTCTTTATCATCACTGTCATTTTCCTGATGTGGCGTCCTGGCGGATTGAATGAATCTATACCCACCTCGCTTGGCGCCCTTCTTCTTATTTTAACTGGAGTGAGCAGCTATGCTCACATTGTTGGAATCTTCGGGATCGTATCTGGTGCAGCCGTAACAATTATCTCTACCATTGTCATGTCGATTATTCTAGATAGCATCGGTTTTTTTCGCTGGATCGCTTTGAATATGATTGAGAAAGCGAGAGGTTCCGGCTTTCGATTGTTCTGGCTAATTCTATTACTTTGTTTTCTCATGACCATCTTCTTCAACAATGATGGCAGTATTCTGATCACAACTCCGATTATTATTCGAATCTGTTCTATACTTCGTCTGAAAATGCATCAACAGTTGCCCTACCTGATCTCCGGTGCGCTCATCGCTACGGCTTCCAGTGCGCCAATTGGACTTAGTAATCTGGCTAACCTGATTGCTTTGCAAATGGTAGGCTTAAATCTGAATACTTATACTCAGATGATGTTTGTGCCATCCATGCTTGCGATTATGGTGATGACCGTACTGCTGTTCTATTATTTTCGCAGAAGGATTCCCAAAGTTATTCATCATTTCCCTGTATCCCTACCGTCTTCATCAGGTTCAGGATATCATCCGCTACAGACGGCTGAATCTGAGAATAAAGTAGACTGGTGGCTGTTCCGTGTCTGTATAGGTATCGTTGTATTTATCCGTGCAGGATATTTTCTAGCTGAGCAAGTCGGTATACGTATGGAGGTAGTCGCAATCACTGGTGTTATTCTCATGCTCGCTGTGCGTTGGTATCGCACCCGGACTGGGCTCAAAGATGTGATAACACAAACGCCTTGGCACATTCTACTCTTTGCCTTCAGCATTTATGTTATTGTGGATAGTCTTCACCGTGCAGGCATGACCGCGTCAATCATTCAGTGGATGAAACCTTTAATAGAAGGAGGAAATGCCAGCATCATTGCTGTGTCGGGGTTAATGCTCACTCTGCTTTCCAATCTATTCAACAATTTGCCCTCCGTCATGATTGGGACCTTTGCTGTTACCGATCTTCAACTAAGTGAATCTCAACTGCATCTTGCGTATCTTGCCAACATTCTGGGAAGTGATATCGGAGCCTTGCTGACGCCTATTGGCACCTTAGCAACGTTAATTTGGATGTATATATTAAAGACCCATCAAATTCGAATCTCCTGGAAACAGTATATGAAAGTTACCTTTATTGTGATACCAATAAGTCTAATTGTTAGCCTAATTTCACTATATATTTGGACATCTATACTTTACTGAGAGGAGGAATACTATGGAACTTGTAACGCATTGGCTGGGTAAACCCATCGAATTGGAGCTGTCCGGCTGTAAACTACCGATCCAGGGTGAGATCATTGATGTAGGTCAGGATCTGATTGTAGTCTACGGAAACCAGCGATTTGTTTATATTCCACTTCATCATGTTCAATCCATGCATGTCAACTCAGTAGATGATTCAAGTATGATTGTGCCAACACCTGACCCCGAGATGGATCACACCAACATCTCTTACCGCAAAATACTGATGAACGCCCGTGGACGATTTAGTGAAATCTCCATCGGAGGGAAAACATTGCATGGTTATATTACCAATATTATGAATGACTACTTTATGTTCTACTCTCCGTTATATCATTCTATCTATGTTTCCATTAATCATCTGAAGTATATTATTCCTTCACCTACTAACAGCACACCCTACTCCCTCAGTAAGCAACATTTCCCTATGCAACCTTCATCCATGTCACTCTCCCGTACACTCGATCAGCAACTTCATAAAATGATAGGTGAACTTGTTGTACTCAACCTCGGTTGCAAGCCTTACCGAGCAGGGTTATTGAAGAATGCAGACGATCACTTGCTTGCGTTGGTAGAAGCGGATGGAACTTCTTTAATTATGCATACCGATCATATCCAAACCATTCATCTCCCTTGAGTATCAGAAGAACACAAAGGTTCATCTGCCTATGGCTGATGAACCTTTTTTTCAACTTTACTTACCACCATCTTCTACGTCCACACTCCCCGATAGTCATCATTCAACTCACCCAGGCGATCGTATGTCTCCTTTATATATCCGTATCACGGCCTGAACTCTGATAAAATCAGCATCCTCAGGTCCAAGTCTCTCCATAAACATTCTCTGAATATCTGTTGGAAGAACTGCACTCGGCGTCTCGTAGAAAGAAATACTTGCAGCGATGTCCATGAAATATGATGAAGCCATTCTTACCCTAATCCAGATAAGAACCTAATGCGCTGGAATCCGGTTTGTTTTTCTCCGGAATGGCAGCAGCCTTCGGCCCTTCCAGACCCAGTCGATCGCTCATTTTGGCGTTAAGTGTGGTCATCTTGTTGGTATAGTCATTACAGCTCTCGATGATCCGGCGATTCGATTGCTCGGACAGATCCAGCGCAGACATCAGATCACCCATCGCCTGATTGACCGCTTCAAGGGACATGGCCGGTTTGGACAACAGCTCATTCGTTTTCTCTGTCGTTGTCTTCAGCAATCTGGCGTTCTCCTTGAACTGATCTTCAATCGTCTTATTCGTAGCTTCTACAGCGGAAATGACCTTCTCCTGATCATTAAGAGCCATGGCAATCATGGCCGAAACGGTGATCAGATTCGCTGTTTTATCAATGGCGTTATTCACTGAATCAATCAGCTTGTCATTGTTATCATTAATGATGTCCGTAGCTGCGATCGCCTGATTGTACAGCATGATCATCTCTGTCATGGATTGGGTACGTGTAACCACTTTGCGCAACCCACGCTCCAGATGTGCTTTACGATTCTCGTTCTCAGGCTTGGCGATCTCGGTTTCAAACAATTCTTTCAGCTGGTTACCAAAGGTGATTTTGGTCTGCAGATTGTAGATCTCCTGAATGGAAGAACGTTTCAACTGACGCATATTCACGATGCTTTCTTCCAAGTTGTCCTTGCCGTCCCGCAATCCATTAATGATGGCATCAATGTTCGTTCGAACGGATTGATAACGATACACATAGTTTTTCAGCGGGCTTTTACGTAACAATTTCCCGACAAAACTCACATTTTTACTTTGCTGCAGACTCTCACATTCATCACGAAGCTTCAGGATCATATTTGATACCTCGGCTCGATTCCCCGACATGAGTTCATTGACTGGACGATCAAGTAGCTTGAGGGTCTGTCCTGCTCTTTCCTGTGTTTTCACACCCAACTTGCCGATATCATCCATTAAGGTATCCAGGTGAGCCGGATCACTTTGGGACACTTTCTGAATAAGCTGCGTTGCTTCCTGGTTAATCCGTTGCTCATCTTCCTGCTTCAACTGAGCCCATTCCGTTGCCATGCCAATCCCTCCTATAATTCAGAGCTGTTATACCGTTGATGTATCAGTTCCGCTTTGTTCTGAAGTTCCATTAAGTCTTTATGTTCAATTGTTGATACAATATCCGATATCTTGGAATCCACGTCTCTAAGGCCATTCAGAAGCATACGCCGATTATTGCGTTTGGCTTCTCCACTCAAACGTAGAAATGGATTAATGAAACCGTTTAAGTCTTTCAGAATCAGTCTGCGCACCGTATGGTTGATATCTCCGTTGTTTAGCTCCTGAAGGGAAGGAATCACACGCTGCAAACGGGCGAACAACGCCAGTGATTTCTCCACAATCTCATTATCCAGCTCATTCTTCTGACCTTCGGAGATGATCATATCCTCCAGAACTTCCAGGTATTCAATCACCGGATCGAATACAGGATCTGGTTCAGTCCGGGATGGCTTCGCTGGTTCTGAGCCCGCATGTTGTGAGGGAGAATTACTCGAATGCGGCTGTACCGCAGAAGGTTCTATACCCCCTGTTGGCACAACGTTCGGCGCTTGTCCCCGTTCAAGCGGGATGGTTCATTTCCGATGTCTGTAATGGGTACAGGAGCTGATGGTGAACTCTCGACCTGTGTGCGTGGCGTGGAACGTGACGGAATCAGTCCACCCACTACCGTTGCCAGTGCCGGAATCGCCCACGTGATGACATCTGGTAAGAAGGGGCTCGAGATCGCCGCGAGACCATAACCGACCAGTGCGCCTATACCTATCTTCGTTTTCCGTAACATTACTTGTCCTCCTGCCTGTAACAACACATAAAGTGCATATTCAAAAAGTCTGGTTTTCAGTACCGAGAAGATGGAATGAAGATAGAAATGGAGTAGCGGAACGTAGGAAAACTACGTGAGCAACCACAATGTTTCCGAAGAAAACTACTTCGTAAGCCTCCCGCTTATTTCGGCTGAATTTCATATTCGATGCTGATGATGCCGTAAGGCATTATTCGTAATCAAAAGTGGACTTTTTGAATAACCTCTCATCCGTATTGTAAAAAAACCGTCCAGAAGGTGTCAATGTTGAAGGAACTTCTCAGCTAGAAGTGGTCTACTCCGCTTACCTTCTGAACGTCGATTATAAATGGCTGTTCGATGTGACTTCCCAGAATGCCAAACTTCGGATGAAGGGGTCCAATATCATGCCCAAGCGCCGACTTGACTGCCAGATAAGGGAAGTTCACGCCGGACAGACAAGACATATGCAACCCACCCGACATTCGCGGATTGATCTCAAGCAGCTTAGGTGTATCCTTGCGATATTTCATCTGAATATTAAAATTATAAGGAATCCGATATACTTCTGCCACATTACGGGCAATCGCCAGCAGTTCCTCGTTTTCTTCAAGCAAACGCAAGCGTCCTCTTTCTTTTCTACGCGGGATCGCCGTTATGAGTTTCCCATTGCGGTCTGAAAGACAATCAATACTGTATTCATATCCTTCCAGCACCTCCATCACCATGACATTGGGAAAGGACGGAGCCGAAGAGAATGCACGCAGGGCATCTTCATACGAGATCGAGTTCAAGGCATATCCGAATAACTCTTGCAATGGATCACCTTCATTATTAATCACCCGGAATCCCATGCCGCCCTCACCATTACAGGGTTTGAAGCATACATCATGTCCACGCGCACGTAGCGCCTCATAAGCTTGCTGGAATTGTGAAGCATTACTGACCGTGAAATAATCCGGAATCTCCATAATGCCCTTCTCACGCACCGATTCATAGAAGCGGTCTTTCTCCATCAATTGTTCCAGCAATTCCGTATCCGAACATACGATAACCCGCGTACCGATCTCTTCGAACAAGGATACATGTCTGCTGATATCCAGCATGTTCCACCGTGGAATAAAGACATCAATCTGGTGACGTCGGCAAAAGTCGAGGCAAAAATCAACATATTCCTGTCCCGTCACACGCGGTTCAACTTCTGCAACATCACAACCCTGTAATGCCATATGTCCCGGATCGGGATGTGTGCCGTAGATTTCAAATTCCAACCCATCCTCATTGTCTCGAATCGCATTCATATAATGATACGTTACAGAGAACCAACGGTTGAAGTAAATCTTCATTTTTTTCATTTATACGGTCTCCCTTATCACGGCATGGTTGATCTGGATCTGTTGATCGTTATGAATACGGTGGACGTAATCGAGAATCTCATCTGCTGCAAAAGCACCAAATTGTTCCGTAAATTGATACGGTACCAGCTCAGGTACACGCTGTCTCTCCACATGCAGCTCTCCGTGAGATGGAGCAATGGCATGCTGCGCAAAGTCTAGCAAACAGCGATCCAGCAAAGAGTCACCCGAAGCAATCACGGGCACATCGCCGATGCGTTGCCTAATATGCTCCACTGCATCTCTTTTGTTTACGGCCGAAGGCACCAGATAGAGCTTGCGACCCTGAATTGAACTCTCCCATCCAAACGTCTCTAACACCCGAATCTTGTCCGCAATGCGTTCCATTGGAAGCTTGTCACGTTCAATCAGCAATGCATAGAACAGCTCATCACACAATCGCTGATTAATCACCCATTCCGGGCTCAGTACGTCATCAAATAAATCCAGGACCTCTTCGGGAGTGGCTGCCTGCCGACGAAGTAAAGAACGAATATGCAGATTCCATTCTTCATCCACCTGCCCATCTACAATGATGTTACCGCCATTGCTCGTCACCGCATATTTCGGGATACATTCGGTCTGAAAAATATGAATGCGCCGGTACTGCTCCACGGTACGTGTCGTCACAGGCATAAATACAATGTCTTGTGGCAAAGATTGCAACCGCTCCAGTGCATAGGCTGACATAAAAGCGGACAACTTGCCGTTAATCCACTCTGCGGGAACAAGTCCCGGTGTATCTTCGGGAATACGGAGCGCGCGACGGGAGTACACCAGCGTCTGGTCCAGATCACTTGCGTAGATCATCATTCTCCTCCACCTCCCAGGGATTGAATAATGCCGCAACAGGAATAGGATAGTCCCGGATATACCTCAACCGGAACACCTCTGTCTCTGGCGAGCATCATGATATGTTGCAGGTCGGGATTCTCCAGTCGATCAACGAAAATCTTCCAAGGAACCCGGCGTAATAAAACGCGTGTCGTTTCTCCAATGCCGGGTTTGATCAGATTGATGTTGGCAATGCCAAAGGATTGCTGGATGGACTCAATATCCTGCCAGCCTTTCCAGGTGATCTCAGGTATTATCCCAGAAGCGATCTCTGTATGAATCTCGGCTTGTTCCATAACCTGTGGAAAATACTGAGCGATGGTATCTACGTATGGGTTAGACACATCGTCAGAGGACCATTCACGATACCATTTGGCCCCGTGAAAATCAGCCGGGCCGATCAGATCATCCCGGAGTACCGTTCGGCTCACGAGTCCCGAGACCGTGGAATTCAGACAAGCGCTAGGAATAAGATAATCTTCCCTCGTTCCAAAGGTTCCTGAACATTGCCCTGGATCAGCCAACACGGCAAGATCATCATCCAGACTTACGCCATACGCCTGTTCCATGTGGTCACAGGATGCCTTCAGCACTTTGCGAATGGCCCCTTTCCCCGTCCAACCGTCTACAAATTGAATGGCCGGTTCCAGTCCATGCTGCTGTAAAATATATAATAGTGCATTCTCATCCATACCCTTGCCACGAATAATCGAGATGCTATAGTGCGGAATCGTCACCTTGTATTTCAATTCAATATAACGCTTGATCAGGATACCAACAGGGGTGCCCGCCCGAGCCAGAGATACCAGCACAAGATTAAGTCCCCTGCGCTCTATGATCTTCTCAGCTACAATGGCAGTATGAAGTGCAATTCTTGCGGCGGATTGTTCCAGCGACTTGTGAAACAGCTTGATGTATTCTGAAGTGGGCTGATATTCCACAGGTAACATCTCCGAATAATGAACCCCGGATTGGATCGCCTGCTCCCGTTCGCCCGTTCCCTTTTCCAGATCCACATGGCTGATGTTCTTTAGTAGAAAAATAACGTCCGATGCAGCATAACTACCGATCGGTTCGGGAGACTGAATCTCATATTGTTTAATTCGATCCATTACACTCAGGCTCATTGCTCGTCGTCTCCTGTCTTCTCTGGCAAGCCGCAATATACAATATGAATGTGTCCGCATCCCAACTGTTCCAGTACCTTCACCATCGGTTCCATTCGCTCTTCGGACATCTGTCTCTCCAGCAGTACAAAAATCTCGTCATATTGTCCTGGCGCAATATTATAGATAAAGTTACGAACGGATGCATCTTCTGGGGAGGCATATCCAGAACCACTACGAACAGCATATCCTGGAGCAGGATGTGTATGGATTGGACTGCGGGTAGTGGATTGATACAACACGCCTTCTCCCATCTCGGCAGCAATACACATCGGAATGTACATGAACTCCCCTGTTCCCATCACCAACGTCCGTTCTCCGGTACGCTGCGACTGCAAGCGCTTTGCGATCCGACTAATCTCTTCACGCAACACGACATTATGCCGGGACTGCATACCGAACCTGCCTGTATGTTGAACGTAGCTCGCTGTGCTACGCTTACCCTCACCATCCTCCGAAGTGGCATACAGCTGTTGGAAGGCATCAGCCACGTTTGATGTCTTAACTGTAACAGGGTACAGGGACGGCTCACCAGCTTGCTCTGTTGGTTCCAGCTGTGGAGTACCCACTACTTCAATACGGCCTTTCAACAGGCTTAGAGGTGTAATGATAATCCCCAGCTCGACTTCCAATTCGGCAAATCGAAGCTCGTCCGCTTCCGTACGCCAGTCCAGCAGTGAAGCAATAACATATTGCTTCCGAGGATATTGGGCCTGAATATCCCGAATGATATTCAACGTCGTTTTGCCCGTCGTAATCTCGTCGTCCACAAGAACAATCGGACCCTCTCCTGCAAAAGCTTCATGATCCAACGCATAACAACGGTGAGCCATCGCGTGGGAATGTTCTTCTTCAAATTGAATATCCGGGTTCATTGCTGGAACATATTCGCGAGTGGTGTGAATATAGGAAGCATAATCAGCAAACATCTCGTACATGCTGTGGCCCAGTGCTGTGGCTGTCTCGGCAAAACCAACAAAACGAATCGTTTCCGGTAAACTCAACTTTTCTTGCAACAACAAGTTGTGCACTTGTCGGGCTTGCTTGGGGTCAATCAACCCTTCGACCATTTCACGTTTCCACTCGGTGATCTGATCTTTCGTCTCTTCCGTCTTCTCAGTCAGGTGCTCATATAGCAGAACAGCCAATGCCGCGCCGCTCAGAAGCGAGGTATACGGGTTAACCGGGATATGCTTGCCCAGCAGTCTGCTTACAAATAGAAAAGAACGTTTCTTATTGATTCGTGCAGCCATTGAAAATAATGATTCCAGTGGCAGTTGCATCGGGTTATGTGTGACCTGAACATGCAGACTGAATTGATCAAGAATTGGGAACGTAGTTGTCTTGTTGTTCGTGCTTGGGCAAGAGCCCGACAAAATGCTGCTGTTCATGTAACACCCCATATATTTGTGATCGGATTAGAATTCGATTCGCCCAGCTCAAGTGTGGTTTAATCTCATTCATTTTGTTATAGTAATTACTTTTGAATACACCCAAGCTACCGTCATTACGGGCGATGATGTCTTGGGCATCGGAATATTCCTCATGTGTAACAACGTACATCGCTTGGACGGGCTTAATATGAGAAGGATGAATGATCGTTTTGCCGACAATTCCATTTTCCTTGTCCATCATGACTTCACGCATCAATCCATCCATTGTGTTCGTAATATATTTCATTCTCAGATGCAGCCCTGATTTGCCGAGGGTTTCTTCGAATGGGGTCTGTCGTAATTGAGGCTTGAACACACGCTCCCGCTGACTGAAATATTCCCAGACGGGACCCGAGATCACGTAAGGCTTATCCATACGACCAAACAGATTGATAATATCCGAGATACAGTCACGGATCGTGGCGATATCGTAGATGGTCAATTCCGGGCTTCGGCGTAGTCCAAACAGGCTGGAGAAATCGGTCGCACCAATGCGTACATTGAGCACATACTCATTGTTTTCATCGAGGATTTTCCGAAGGTCCAGCAGGGTCTCCCAGCGTGTTTCCCGATAGATTATCGAAGCGGTCTCCAATATGGGCATGCCATATAGAACGGGAACATGATCCGGTTTCCGTTGATTATACTTGCGAATCTGGTCGAAGTAGGCTCGTCCATTACCCACACAAAACTTGGGCAAAGCTACGCCTGTCAGCATGGATACCAGTTCTCCTAACACATCAATCAGACGTTCCAACTGCTGTGGTGAACGTACACGAGCAAACAGAAGAGGCATTCGATCCTGAGTCAGCATGCCTGTCTCCATATAAGTCATCAGTTGAGTTAAGTGCTGTACCAGACACTGTTCAGCAAACTCCACTTGATCGTCACCTACAGCGTCCTCCAGGTCAATAATAATGGTCGTCAGACCTTCATGCTTACCATTTATGATGTCGTCCGCGATATGGGTGCGCGTCGCGGGCATATATAATGCAGCCCCAACAGCATATGCCAGTAAATCTTTGGAAGTCCGGTGATTGAACGAGACGGGTGAAGAGAAAAATAAAGTATCTTCTTCTTCCAGACTCAAAAAATTAAAATATTTCAGGATTGTCTCCTCCTCGTACCTTTGGCAATAGCCAATCTGCATTCGTTGATTTAAGCTGTCGGGGTATACAAACCAATCCCTCCTTGAGCTGGAGGGATTGATGGATATGAGGAAGCCGAATGAACTGGCCGTCATTGGGGTCGGGTCGACCTATCTACTTCTGATAGATTCATGACTAACACAACGATTATTTTCTTCCCGCAACCCATTGCATTCCCCAATGATGAGCATCATCTAACGCTTGATGCCCATTGTAGAACTGCACAATTCGTTCAATGCTGAATGTCTCATTGTTCACATTACGTAACATGGCAATACCACACATACCTAGTGGACTCCCGTATTCATTCATTCGGACAATGATATCCGGGCCATCCTTCTGCTGGATGGTTACCACCCCATCCACTTGAGACCAGTTCGCTACGCCACCATATATATAGGTAAATACCAAGATGCGTTCAATCTCCGCGATCCGGGCACCATTAATTCGAAGATTCTCTCCAGTCTTCACTGAGCCTGTTCGATCATCACCATCCAAGGCAATATAAGGGTAACCGTTCAGTGAACCAAATCTTTTGCCTAATGCCTGAATCACATCCCGTGTACCATCCTTCATCTCGAACAGACAGCCCAAGTCCAGGTCCACACTCTTGTTGCGACCGAATAATCCTTTGCTACCCTGTTGATTCCAGTTCAGGTTAATCAGGATTTCACCAAGTCCACCCGCATTTTTCTTGAGGTTAATGGTGTCACCTTTCTTCTTCAATTCAATTTTGCTGAAATTGATCGAATGAACAGGTGCAGGAGTCGGCTCAGGAACCGGGGACGGTGGGGTAGGTGCAGCTGTCGGGAGAACGGTTGAGGTTGGCGCGGGATCTGATCCACCATCCACATCCACACCAAAATTGGCACATAGTGCATTCAAGCCGCCTGCAAAACCGGACCCTACTGCACTGAATTTCCATTCGCCGTTATGTCGATACAGTTCACCAATAACAATCGCAGTCTCCACCGTAAAATCACTTCCCAGATCATATCTCATCACTTCCTGACCTGTGGCTGTATTGGCAAACCGTATAAAACCATGCTGAACCTGTCCAAAATGATGTCGTCGTACTTCACCGTCATGGATCGTCAGGCTGAACGCGATTTTCTCAATTCGGGCAGGAATTTTACCAAAATCGATGGCGAACTGTTTCTTCTCGCCTCCTACCTGTCCACCATCCATATACGTTATGAACGAGGTAGAGGGCTGGTTATAGAAGATAAAATCCTCATCTCCAGCCACTTTGTTGTTTGAACCCAGAAGGAATGCCGATGTGTCCAGTTCCACACCCGAAGCTGTCTCCCAACCAATACCTACCGTAAGACGGGACAAGCCCGGATTGGTTTTGGTCAGATCAATCTTCTGGCCTTTCACGACAGAAACCGCCATAGCAGATTCACCTTTCTATGCCAAGTTATTGTGCATCCAGTCCGTAATGTTTGCATAAAGCAGATAATCCACCTGTAAAACCACTGCCTACAGCCTGGAATTTCCAGTCCACACCTGCACGGTAAAACTCACAGAACACCACAGCTGTTTCTGTAGAGTAGTCTTCTCCGAGGTCGAACCTAAGCACTTCCCGATCATTTGCAGCATCAACAACACGAACAAAAGCATTGGAAACTTGTCCAAAATTCTGCCCTCGTCCATCTCCATCATAGATCGTTACTGTAATACCGATTCGGTGAATATGCGCAGGGATTTTGCTGAAATCAACGACAACTTGCTCATCATCGCCGTCACCCTCACCTGTACGATTGTCACCAGTATGTGTTACTGAGCCCGTACCACCACTTGGATTGTTGTAAAAAACAAAATCATCCGTACCTTTGGCTTTTCCATCTTCATACAACAAAAAAGCCGAAGCATCCAGATCAAAATCGACTCCACCACTATATTTGTTCGTATCCCAACCCAAACCAACCACCACACGAGTAAGGCCCGGATTGGTCTTCGTCAGGTCAATACGCTGTCCTTTGGCAAGACTGATCGTCATATGTTTTTCCGCCTTTCCAAGATATGTGATTAAATGAAAAGGAGAACCGTCCAGGAGACGGTTCTTCCCATCCTGTAAGTCATACTGTAGGTCCTATTGCAAACCGAAGTCGCGTGTCAATCCAACCAGTCCATCCTGATAACCACTACCAATGGCACTGAACTTCCATTCGCCGCTATGACGATACAATTCACCAACTACTACACCCGTTTCAATGGAGAAATCTTCCCCAAGGTCAAAACGAATCAGTTCTTCGTTGTTTGCTTCGTTGACAATTCGCACATAAGCACGGGAGACTTGTCCGAAGTTCTGGCTACGCTCAGGAGCTTCGTAGATCGTAATGGAGAATGCAATTTTCTCTACATTTGCAGGTACGTTAGGCAGGTCGATATTGATCTGCTCATCATCACCATCGCCATCACCTGTACGGTTGTCACCTGTGTGAACAACAGAACCATTTTCATTTTGCGGATTGTTGAAGAAGATGAAGTTTTTCTCGCCTTCTACTTTACCATTCGCATTGGTGCAGAATACGGATACGTCCAGGTCAAAGTCTTTTCCGCCATCATACTTGTTGGTATCCCAGCCCAAACCTACTGTAATTTTGGACAAACCCGGGTTTGTTTTAGTCAGATCGATTTTTTGACCTTTGGAGAGATTAATTGCCATCGTTGATCATCCTCGCTTATTTATATTTATTGTAGTTAAATCAATTTCATAACTCACTAAAATGGATTTTTTGTAACTAGATATAGACAAAATGAACCGGTTTGATCTATATCTAGCCTTGATTGAAGCAGCTAAAGGTATTATGAAATTGATTCAGTTATCGTTACATATGATTGTCAGAAAAATTGTCGATTTAGATTAAATCTTGTACTTAGGAGTACCTTCGAGCAAGTTCGTTAATATGTACCGCATGGGAACCCTCACCGATTGCTGAGAATTTCCATTCGCCTTCATGACGATACAATTCACCACAGATTAAAGCCGTCGAACCTGTGTAGTTATCGGATAGATTGAACTTCACCAGCTCACTGGAATTTTTACCATCCAGAATGCGAATATAAGCTTTCTCAATCATGCCAAAGTCCTGCTTGCGATTGACACAGTCGTAAATATTAACAACGATTAACACTTTATGAACATCAGCAGGAATACGGGACAGATCCATTCTGATCTGTTCGTCGTCACCGTCTCCCTGTCCTGTTAGATTGTCTCCCGAATGGATAACCGAACGACATGCACTTTGCTTGTTGTGGAAGCAGACCAGATTGGAGTCCTTGGTCAATTTCCCTTCCGCATTCAACATAATGGCAGATGCATCACAATCGATATCCGCTTGTTTCTTTCTTCCAAAGAAGCCTTTGGAAGTCGTCACCGGGTCCCAGCCGAGACCGGCAATAACCTCTGTAAGACCCGCCTTACCTTTGGTTAAATCAATCTTCTGGCCTTTGACCAAATTAATGCTTGTCACTGATTTTCACCTCCCTTCACATGTTGAATAACTACTTACAGATTGAATTCACCAGGATTCAATGCAAGTACGCTGCATATCTCAGACACAACCCTTTTCTCTTGATCATCAAAGTTGCCGTCAGCTGAACCAATGGCACTGCACACGCCCACAATAACGCGGCCCACTTCTGGCTTGGATTTGAACTTCCCAATGGCTTTCAGCGCTTCCTGCTTCCCGATCTCTGGAGAAAACTCAAAGTTCGCCACGTAATAGTTGAAGCGTGTAATGACTTCTCCCATATCGAATACTTTTAATTCCTGACTCAGTTTGATATAACCGGCCATCTTGTTCTTCTCGGCTTCGTCAATGGAACCATCCGCAAAAGCTACAAGTGCACAGCCTGCAACTACGGCATCCATAAAATCTTTATTTTTAAATTTTTTGACCTGCTCTTCAAGTCCTTGTTTTGTTGAATTTAACCAGCTTTTGAATGAACTCATACTCAACCTCCAATAGTTTGAAGAAACGGGTTCTTCACATTTTTTCATGGTTTTTAGTCATTTTTATATCAACATCATGTTGAATATAAGTTAAATTATTCCTTAACTATACTCTGAAATCCGGCAATATTCTACATAAAAAAACAATGAATACGTTATGATACGCATCGCTCCAGATATAGTTTCAAGTGGATTTGAAAAACCTTCTTTGCACTCCATTTTTCAAGGTAACATTCATGTAAAACAAAAAAACCAGGACATCATATCCCGGTTTTGACGGCTAATATACTTTTGTATTTATATTTCAATGAATCTTTGATTATTCTTATATTTCGTTTTGCTTTTCTTCCATGCCGCATCCACTGTCGTGTCAATGGTGCTCCATTGGCGATCTAGATACACTTTAATCCAAGCATGATAGGTATCTACATAAGTGCTTCTTCCCATGTTTAGCTTGACTGGAATGCAGACACTCCGAATCATGCTATTTATCTTCCCCGTAGATCTCTTTGATCCGCGCTTCCTCATTCGTGGACAATAGAGCATTAAGCAATCCCATCGCGTTATTAGCATCTCTTCTCACCGTTGTGTACATCTCGGCAAATGCCGCTTCATCCTTCGCAGGGTCCATCACAGCCAGCTCGCCCCATGAAGTACGGGCCTTGTCATATAATGTAGTCAATGTAATGTCATATGGATGCTGTGCAACTGGGGCCATGGATTCAAATTTCGCTGTGACGCTGAAGAAATCCTTGGAATCCTGGAACGATTTACTGCTATAATCCTTATTTTTCATGGCATCTTCGGTAATCAGCAGGCCTTCACGGGCGATAAATAGCGTCTTCACCATGGCACGTTCCAGATTGGTTGCTTCTTCCCAAGTTACATAAGATTCGTCAGGTGCTTGTACGGTTGTGAAAAAAGGAAAGGCATCATCAATCAACCGCAGCGAATCGGAATGAATCGGCACCCCCGCATTCATGTCCACAACGGCATCACTATAGTTGGCAACATTAATATTTTTGGAACCTTCCTCACTGACCCGACGCACCGGATGATCATTAAGTGGGATACGGATATAACCGAGTTTATCCGCATACTGCTGCTTCAACTCTTCCAGTGTGGAATCCTTTCCAATCTTGCCGTCGTCAGTGGAAGAAGATTCTTCTGTAGTTGAACCTGTCTGCTCACTACCATTCGAACCGGAGGCTGCTGTTTCTGTTACGGTAGCATTCGAGCTACTTGTCTCTGACGGAGCAACTTCTGTACCAGAAGCAGACTCCGGCGATGATGATGTTTCTTTAGCTCCGCCACCACAAGCTGTCAAAATCGCTGCCAAACCGAACATGACCGTGAACGTCTTTATCATGTAATTCCATTTCATCTTCATCGTATGATATTCCCCTTATCGTATGTATATTCCTGAGAACCATTAACCTCTGCTCCAAGCCTTGAACATCCATTCCAAAAATATCCTTTCGGATAACATGCGCGATTCACAATTAGACATGGTCTACATTGTATCATAAGTCAAAAATGGGGTGTATACGACGATATACCTGTGTCTAAAGCCTTTAAGAGATTGTTCAAGAAGACTGAAAAGAAGACTGAACATCGGTCTTTTGAACATGCACTTACTATCCCTGTATTAACTACCCCCGCAACACAAAAACACTGCCATCCGTATGGACAACAGTGTTCGTGAAGTATGATCATTTGATACCTTTAGCCTTCTCCATGTGTTCTGACCGAATCTGAGGGTCCGTGGAATTGACCGATGATAACAAGTTATAGATCGCCTGAATATCCTGCTCCTTGAATACGGTCTCGGGAACTTCTGACTCAAGCCGTTCCGTCTTGCGCTGAATCGTCTCCACCAACTCATGATCATAGATGATCAATTCATCCGAATTCACATACCGCACCGCAGGATCAACACTGATCCGGCAACGGTTCGTGAACGTCACCATGGAGACGAGACGTACTCTTTTGTAATCCCCAAGGTGGGCATGAATGGCTTCAACATGCGCACGATGTTGCATGAGCGGATTGTACATGTTGACCCGACTGCTGCTGACCGACCAATTGGCCTCTCTTCGTCCGCCGCGAATCTCACCTGTCGTCAGATTTCGGGTTTCGATCACGAAGATTGCCCGCGGACCGATCACGACATGATCAATCTGTGAATATCCGGAGCGCGACTTCGGATTGGTGACGAGCAGGTCATTTAACACTTTGTATTCCCCTGAAAGACCTTGCAGCTGCTCTGATGTACTAGGCTCCTCAGGCTGGCGTGTCCAATCCCCTTCTGCTTTTTTCTTGCGCTTACTACGAACCAGACGCGGAGGAATGGTTGTCGTCGAAGGCAATGCTGAAGCGGAGGCTGTAATTGAGTTCGCAAGCTCTGGCTGAGTCTTGAACAGAGACAGGATTTTCTTGAACATGGGCAAGCTCCGTTCTATTTAGTGTGGGTTACGGGTGACCATTACAGGAGGAATAACATCCTTTGACATATTCATTATGTAAACTTCTATTACTTATGTCGGATAAAGGGGGGTAAAAATAAAGGGAAGGCGACCAAAATTCATCCATTAGCCAAAGTATATATGAACAATTAACCAATTCCGTGACTTTAGACGCATAAGCGGTGGTGAAAAAATAAAAAACAGCGCAACCTTTCCTGGGAAGAAAAAGATACGCTGCTGTTCTCTTGGATGTTAAGCCTGAAGATAGTAGGTGTAGAGTACCTGTGTACCTTTCTCGTCCAGACCATGATTCGATATTTCCTGATACAGGGATTCAGCCAGTGCCAGCCCAGGCGTTCTCATGCCCATTGCTTTGGCAGACTCCAGTGCAATGCCCATGTCTTTGATAAAATGTTTCACATAGAATCCAGGCTCATAGTCGCCTGCGATCATGCGCGGACCGAGATTGCTGAGCGACCAGCTTCCGGCTGCACCGGTAGCTATACTCTTCAGCACATTCTCCGCGTCCAGACCCGACGTCTTGGCATAGGCGAGTGCTTCGCATACGCCCATCATGCCAGAGGCGATGGCAATCTGGTTGCACATTTTGGTATGCTGCCCGGCTCCTGCCTTGCCTTGCAACACAATGTTAGTGCCCATCTGCTCAAACAGCGGACGCACCGCTTCAAAGGCGTCCGCACTACCGCCAACCATAATGGACAGCTTGCCATCCCGTGCTCCGATGTCGCCGCCGGACACAGGCGCGTCCAGTGCATGTAGCCCTTTGGCTTCTGCAGCCTCGGAGATCCGCGCAGCCAGCAGTGGACTGGATGTCGTCATATCAATCAGGTATGAGCCCGGTTTGGCATTAGCCACAAGACCATTCTCACCAAGGTAAATCTCTTCTACATCTTTCGGATACCCCACCATCGTGATGATAACATCACATGCGGCAGCCAGTTTGCCCGGCGTGTCATGCCATACGGCACCTTCTTTCACCAACGCTTCCGCTTTGGCAGCAGTTCGCGTGTACACATGCAGCGGATATCCCGCTTGCTGGATGTGCCCAGCCATACTTTTACCCATCACGCCTGTACCAATAAATCCAACTTTCGTCTCTTCAGGTGCATTCGTCGTATTGGTCATCGCAGGTTTCCTCCCTTAATTGAAAACAAATGCTTGTACACCCTATCATTGCGCGTCAGTACCTTCAATCTCCGGACATTTCAGTCTAAACCGCTGGATCACTATATCTGTATGTTAATCCTTTCTGTCTGCTCCGTCCATCTCAATGGCAACTTTCTGTGAAAAAAACTGAAACCGAATCATTTTCCCATAGACTGCACAATCTAACGGAAACTTCCTTCAGTGGAAAGGAGGATTGCCATGAGTCGTGAAAAAGGTCAAATTACCATTTGGTTGTCCTTTTCCATCATTTTATTAAGTGCCGGACTGGTCTGCCATGTCTTGTCCATTCCAGCCATTCTCGAAGCTGCAGGCAGAGACGGATGGTTGTCTGTCGTAGCAGCCGCTCCCTTGTTCATGTTGTTTCTAGGTATGATGTACATCATCATTCGGCGAGTACGTGGACAGCGATTAACGGATTGGATCACGCGAGAATTCGGAGCCATTCCTTCCTGGATCTTCCGCATCTCCGCTTCCATTCTGCTGTTCATGCTCGGCACGCATACGCTGTATGAGACAACCAACTGGACCGTGTCCACTTATCTTCAATTCACACCTCCCTATGTTCTGGCAGGTGGCGGAGCACTGGTTGCTGCCTGGGCGGCAGCCAAAGGCATACGCTCTATTGCGATGACTTCCAGTCTGCTGCTGCCCTTTGTGATACTGCTTGGTTATTTTGTAATGTCCGCCAATATGAAATAAAAAGAATACAGTCTATTGTTCCCGATCATGGAGAACGGAATGGGTCCCGTGTGGCGAGGCATGATCTACTCCCTTGCCGGGCTTATGGAAATCTGGATTCTCATGTTGTTCCAACATGAAGTCAAAGGCAAAATTCGGTGGTGGTATGTTCTGATCCTCGGCGTATTTATGCTCAGTATGGCGATAGGTCCAACCATTGGAGCCATTGTGGAATTTGGTCCTGAAGAAGCAGCAAAACAACGAAATAGTCCATATGAGCAGTGGAAACTTGTGAATATCGGCAAGCTGTTGCAACACGTTGATTTTTTGTCCATCTATCAGTGGCTTAGTGGTTCCTTCGCAAGGGTGGCCATATCCATGTATCTCATCGTAGATCTGCTGAATTTCCGTAGACCGAAGAAACGATATATCGCCATTCTTACCATTACCGTCATCATGAGCTTCATGGCGATGCAATGGTGGCGCATTGATTACGTGGATTATTATGTGGACCATATTCAGTTCCCCGTCATGCTCGCCTATGTATCGGTCGTTACCGTGATATTAACGATTGCTGCATTAATCCACAAAAAAGACAAGGAGGCTCCCGAACGTGCCGATCTCAACCCAGCCCAAGAATAATCGTGAAGTTGAACCGTTCCGAATGAACGAGCATCACTTGAATACCTTTTTTGCCGGATCTGACGATGTCATCATTAATAGTCACATGATCGGTGAATCTCCGATGCAGATCCTTATGGCCTATTGCAGCGGTATGGTGGACAGTGAAGCGATCTATGATATTATTCTCCCGGAACTCAAACGAACGTATGAGCACACACACTTTGTCCATACGTCCGACATTGAAAAATGCATCAGCCTACAATGGACCCGAATGGATTTGCAAGATCCGGCATTCGGAACCGAGCTGATGTCTCTCCGTGTTTTTGAAGGCCATATGTTGATCTGTATTCCTTCCCTTCAAGCCATGTGGAGTATTGATATCTCCAACATCCCGACACGGACACCAGAGGAGTCGACCACCGAAGTTTCGATTCGCGGGGCAAGAGACGGGTTCATTGAACCCCTTGCCGTGAATATCGCTCTGATACGCACACGTCTGCGCACGAACCAGCTGGCCTGTAATATTGAACTAATCGGTTCACGTTCTGCAACCAAGGTGGCACTGATGTATATCAAGAATATTGCCAATCCGGAGCTGATCGAAGACGTCCAGGATCGGTTGCGTAAGATTGAGACCGAACGCATTTTGACCGCCAATGAATTGGAAGAATTGCTATCCCCTTCTAAGATCACCTTGTTTCCCCTGACCCATTACACAGGCAGACCTGACTTTGCGGCGGAATGCCTTCTGAACGGTCGGTTCATCCTCATTGTTGACGGCAATCCCAGCGCCATCATTGGACCAGTTAATCTGTTTCTTTTGCTCAAATCACCGGAGGATGCCAGTTTTCCGTTCTTGCCTGTGAACGTAGGACGAATGCTACGCTTTCTGGGTCTGATGATTACCGTGTTCCTGCCCGGATTCTATATTGCGCTGACATCCTTTCATATGGATCAGATTCCCTTCCCTCTGGTCGCCACGATATCGGTTGGACGCATGGGACTTCCGATGGAATCGGGAGTAGAGATGTTTCTCATTATGCTGCTGATGGAGTTGTTCCGGGAGGCGGGGGTACGTTTGCCCAGTGCCATCGGCCAGACATTGACTGTCGTTGGAGGTCTCATTATCGGAGATTCCGCCATCCGAGCCGGGATGGTCTCTCCACTCATGATTGTCATCATCGCAGTCACCGTCGTAGCTGGAGCAACCATTGTGAACCAGGTCATGACCAGCTCTGTGCTGATTCTGCGCTTCCTCTGTTTTGTCCTGGGGCATCCCTCGGCATCTATGGGTTCATCCTGTCGTTAATTCTGTTCCTCATCTACCTGACGGATCTCAAATCATTTGGCATTCCATATCTGACGCCGTTAACGCCACTTCATTTCAAACAAGCCATAGCTTCGTTATTCAAACTGCCAAAAGGGTTGGGCAAACGCAGACCCGTCTATCTTGAAACCCAAGAACCGCGCAAGAAAGGAAACGGACGATGAAACGCTTGTTACGGCGATGTTTGCTGGGCCTGTTAAGCCTATCGATGTGCGTGATAACGAGTGGGTGCTGGAGTGCCTTTGAGATCCAACAGGTGGACTACGCCAAAGCATTTGGGATTGATTATAAGGACGGCATGTATCATCTGTATGTACAAACGCTGGATTTTGCCAGTGTCGCCAAGAGTGAAAGTTCGGCCAAAAGTGCTGATACGCCGCCTGTATGGGTCGGACATGCCGAAGGGAAAACATTGAGCCTGGCGCTAAACGAACTGTTTCGTACGGCTCAATTACACATGGCCTGGGGGCATGTTACAGCCATCGTTATGGCGGAAGGTGTGCTCACAAGCAAACATATCAAAGAAGTATTTGATATGCTGGGACGTTTTCCAGAATCCCGTTATACGACCTGGGTGTATGGAACACGCGAGCCACTGGAGAAAATCCTGAGTGCAACGTCCATCTATAATATGTCGCCCTTGGACAGCATTCTTCACAATCCGCTCCCCACTTATATGGAAGAATCGTTATACCCGCCCGTGCTCAGCTTCCAGCTCATTGCAACGCATAATGATCCGGCTACCACGACGTATCTGCCGAGTATTGCATTGAACAATACCCAATGGGCTAAGAATCAGAAGAAACATGATTTGTTTCTGGTCGAGGGGGCCTTTTTCGAAAAAACAGGTGTTGCCTTTGAATTCCTGTCACGCAGTCAGCTTCCCGGTTATCACTGGCTAATCAAGGACATGCGGCGGGCTCCCTTACTTGTACAGAAGGAGGGAACGATCTACGGGGCACTCAGTGTAGGATTGCCAAAGATCAAAATCAAACCTGTCATTCAAGGGGAAGATGTTAAGTTCAACATTGATGCCAAATACCTAACTGCACTGTACGAATATCTGGTGCCTACCTCTTATAATGAGATGATCCAGATTAGTGAAGTGAAGTTGCGGGAGCAGATCATGCAGACCTATCGTCATGGCCTTGAGCGTGGTGTAGATATCTATGGCCTTCAGGAGAAGCTGTATCGCAAAAATCCAAAGCTCTGGCGCAAGTTATCTAACAATGGTACCAAGATGATGCTCAACGAAGACTCCATACAGGATCTAAAAATTCACCTCACCATTCCGTATACAGGGAAATATAAGAGGAAAGTGTAACAAGAACGCGAAACACCCCTGCCCGTATGTAACGACGGATAAGGGTGTTTGTGTAGATGGATGTAGTTCGTTTGTAGTTCAGGTCATGCAGGTCTGTGACTGCGAAATTTCCATTCCATAAGCCAGCCTGCTTCCTAATCCTCACTATCGAGAGATGAGTAGATGACGTGACCTTCGTCGTTCAATCCTTTTATGTCCCATATCATCTCGTGAATCGGCTGCTGGATTACCGCATACCACAACCTGCCGTTGGATTGATCGGAAGATGATTCCACGATTTCCGCTTCCAACCGTGAAGATGCCAGATTTGGTTCGTAGCGAATGTGCACCTGGGTAATGTCAGCATCGTGGAGATACCCATATATAATATAGATCATTTTGCCTTTAGACTCCTCGTATCCTGATATATGAGAAGAAAGCGGCTCGGCCGGATTATCCTGCAGACCACCGCCTATTCTGGCCAGTTCGGAGAACCACATCTTTTGCTGGATCAAAGCAGGAGTCAGGTTATTCGTAGTGAGATCTTGATATAAAACCAATTGTGTTCGCGTTTCAATAGTTGTAACTAGCTTCACCTGTTCTGGGGGAATACCTTCTTCGCTTAAGATTGTGTCGATGTCCTGCGGACCACAAGAGCGTATCAAAAACAGAGCGACCAATACAAAGAACAACACGTACGCTACCCGTTTACGGTTGCTTGTCTTGGGCATAGATTAACCTCTCCTTAAAATTGAATCTCTATAAACAATTAATTATCGTAGAAATGGTATATCAGATAACGCTGCTCCGAAGTAATCTACCAGCATCCATGCAACGATCCATAGCAATGGCAAATGCGATCAACGGCCAGATCAGTAATGTCAGACCATATATTAAGGTGAAAATCATGATATACAAAAAACTTCTTTCTTTACTTCTTGTTATATCTTTGCTTAACAATCGAACTCTCTCCCATGCGTTCATTTTATTTTAAAAAAACGGCCAACGGCCGCTTACTCTCAACTGACTTTCACTTCTTATAATAATGCATTACCCGTAACCGAGTAGTCAGGATTAAGGTCTGAGGAATGAGCACAAAAACAATATACATAAGTACAATTAACCATAGATGTGCGGCAAAATTCTCCGCACCAAACGATGGTTTCGGACGCTCAATCCAATACCACCAACACGGGATGGCAATAAACCATGTCAATCCTGTCGAAACGAACATGTCTTTTACATCGCTCCACAGAAAGCAGAACAGCGCGACGAACAAAATAGGACCTATCCAAGAATCCAATATCGGTCCCCAGCTCTTGAAGACAAAGATAATGGCAGGATACAAAAGATTGATGGTCCAGCGCCATATGTTATTAGTATAAAGATTCATTATTTTTCACCTCGCTACGTACCGTTGCAATTTCACGTGAAAATACAGGCTACAAAAATTTGCGAAGATATGTACTCTCGATTTTAAAAGGTTATTCAATTACATACTGGGAATGAAATGAAAAGAAGAAGCATGATTTTGGATATTATTGCTCATACTACCTTCAGGAAATTATCGAAGGAGTGACAGCATGAGGTTAAAAAGTATCATCGCCGTTGGAGCCGTGTTAACCTGCTCATCTCTGTTATGGGGCTGTGGCAATGGCACTGCGAATAATGCTTCCCAGCAACAGAATGACACCGTTCGATCGGAGAGTTGGAGCGATCCCAAACGACTGGAAGCTTCCCATCTGGAGGCGCTTGAACGTATGGAGAAAGACCATATTCACCGAATGGTCTCGCTTAGTGCAAGTACAGATGGAGACAAAGTGATGACCACACTTGAACGGTCGAGCCAAAAGTTGGAGGAAATGCGACCGCTCGCCGAAATGCTCCAACATGAAGGACATCCGGCATTATTACAGCGAATTCAGGACATGTCCGGCGATATCCAAGGTTCCAAATCCGTCATTGCTGAGATGAAAAATGTGCCTCAGGACGGTAAAATTAAGATCCAGTCTGAGAATTCCGATTCCTTGCATCACATCAGCAGTTTCCGCGATTACCACCAGTATATCCAGGGACAAGTGCAATCTTTAGACGGTAAATCTACACAAATGTCCCACTAACCCTAAAGATAGCTCAGAGAATCGTTACAGTCGGAATACGATAATCCGATGGTTAACGGTTCTTTTTTATTAACTTCATATTGTTATCCCTCTACTACAGCTTCATTCCACCCACAACGATACCCAGATGAACATGCTAAACAACAAGACTGGCGCAAGTGCTCCTGTGGCTAGTATGATCCAAAGTGTCGCGGGCTTGATCTTTTGGCAGTATGCATCGACCTTGCGCATCCGATCTTTACGCCACTTGGCAAACCTAAGCCGTCTGATCATTTGATTCAGAACTATTTGCCGCTGCTCGCCCTCTTCGAATTCATCGATCGCACGCCGCAACTCCTCGTATAATTGAGCCTCTTCCTGACCAGCTAATTTAGGTGTAATCATCTGATCCTTCCTCCCATGAGAACATTATTGAGATACAGCCTCTCACTTATTTGAACCATCATCAATACGCCTGTATTCTAGTCACTACCAACCTAACTAAACCACTACTTAAATAACACATTACAGGCCTTCAAAGTTTGAAGTTTTTTAAAAAAATGAACAACCCAAAAACCCGGACATGGCCCGGGCTTGATTGGATCATTCTTATAACGATTTATCTGAGTACTGTTTAGCCAGCATTAGGCAATTAATGCATTCAGGCATACCGCACCCTGTGCACGCACATTAACAACAATAATAGGCGTATCCAGCATGTCATGCATCCAGGACATATACTCTTCTACTTTTTCATTCGGAAGAATCGTCAGGATAACCCCTGCGAATCCGCCACCATGAATACGACAAGCGCCATCACCCAGGTTTTGCAGATAATTCTCCGTCACAGCCAGCGCAATGCCAATCTCTTGTTCCTTCACAGCACCACTCTGATATACATTTTGCAGCCACTTCCATGACGAGTTACCAGACGCTGTAATCAGTTTCAGGAAATCAGCAAAACGTCCATCCCGCAACGCCTGAACTTGTCCATCGACACGATTGTTTTCTTCTAGGAAATGAAGCGCACGCAGCACAGCACGATCCCCAGCAGCTTCACGAACCTTCTTGAGATTGGCATAGATTGCGTCTGCTGTAATTTCCCGAACATACTCACTGCCCAGCGCCTGAGCAACCGCTCTCATCTCATATGGCACAGCAGCATAATCTTCCGTCAGATCAGCGTGGTTGCCACCTGTATTCACAATGACCAATGAGTAGCCGTTTTGTTGGAAATCCCACTGAACAGGCTCAATAACCGGCTGTGCTGGATTTTCAAAATCAATAGCAATGAGTCCGCCGTACGCACAAGCCATCTGATCCAGCAGACCCGAAGGTTTGTTCCAATAGTGATTCTCCGCATACTGACCGATTTTAGCCAAAGTGACAACATCCAGTGTACCGTCATTATAGAAATGATTCAAAATCGTACAGATCAGCATTTCGAAAGACGCCGATGAACTCAGGCCTGATGCCGAGAACACGTTACTGGAGATGTACGCTTGGAAGCCACCAACCTGGTGTCCAAATTCTCCGAACCCCGCAGCCATACCACGAATTAATGCTGTTGTGCCATCGTCTTCCGCATTTGGCGTGAGGTCCGTGAGATCGATTACATATTTCTTATCGTAGCCTTCCGAATAAAAAGTAATAACCGATTCTGCCGTTGGCGCAGCCACCGCAAGTGTATCTAGCGTAATGCTGCCCGCCAGCACTTTACCATGGTTATGATCCGTGTGATTGCCGCCAATCTCACTGCGTCCTGACGCGCTGAACAACTTGCTTCCTTCTTGTACGCCAAAGTACTCTTCGAACGTTGCGTTCAGCTTCGTGTAACGTGCAGTCTGTTCCTGTACTTGTGATTGTCCATACATTTGGGCAAGCAGCGCTTGGCCCTCCGTGGATTGGATCAGATTCAATGGTTGTGTCGTCATTAATAATCCTCCTATGGATATGCAGCTTTTATTTTCGACTGTTGGTTAACATGGTTGTCGCATCTGTTTCATGCCTTATTCCTCTCCCATTATCTCAGCTTCGTAGCGGAAAAGGTAGGGTAGAATTGAAAGTTTGTAAGCGTTTTGTGAAGATTTTTTGACGGAGGGAACGATGAAGATTAAATCGAACTATCCCAAGCTATTCGGTGCATCTTCGCTTACTTTCTTGGATGATGGACTTACACTGAATCATTCAGAGCAACCGCGTAACCCCCACGCTTGACTGTTACGTTAGGTCATACTTGATAATGATCTCAAGCGAATAAGAAGGAGAGATTAAGGATGAAGCTTACCGTGTTGCGCTCAGATCAAATCTATGAAGAGATCATCCAGGCTGCACCCGATGAGAAAGTGGAGTTATACCGCGAGCTTATGATGAGTCCATTCATGAATAAATGGAACATTCAACAGATCCCGTTTCGATCTCAAGAGCCTCACGGCTTCGATGTGATCATGATGAATAACTTTATGAATATCGCTCCCGCAGATATCACACCTGAGATTAACCAATCGTTAGCAGCGATCTCGTCTGAAGCATTTTGGCAACAGTGTCATGAAGCCGTTCGTACGAGTCTATCTACCTTTACAGATCACGGGATTGAGCTGTTAGTCTCTGAATATCTATATACCATTTTATTAGGCGACAAGAATAGCACTTCACTCACGATGAACGAAGGTATTAGCGGAGATGGTGGAATCCCCGGTTATATTATTGCGAACCTGATCCCTAATACGTATACTCTACCTCGTATGCAATCCGTGTTAGCCCATGAATGCAATCATAACGTGAGATATCAATATATCCAGTGGAATCCACAGATTACGCTTGGCGAGATGGTTGTTAGTGAGGGGTTGGCCGAGAGCTTTGCGACATCCCTCTATGGAGAAGAACTGCTAGGTCCCTGGGTAGCCAAAACGGATATGGAGATATTGAATAAAGTAATCAAACCGAAGATGAAAGACCAGTTACATGTCACCGGTTTTGACCAGATTAATCCGTATCTATACGGCGATGAACTTGCCACACTGCAAGATTTCACTCCCGTAGGTATGCCCTATGCGGCTGGCTATGCCTGCGGTTATCACTTAATCCAATATTATCTGAACAAAACAGGTACACCGATTACCCAAGCAACCATCACTCCGGCAAGTGTTATCCTTGCTAAAACAAAGGACTTTTGGAATGAAAACACCCTATTTCACCGTTAAAAATATCATTCAGATTACCGGCATCACCAAACGCGCATTACATTATTATGATAAAACGGATCTCTTAAAACCGAGCAAAGTCGAGGACAATGGCTATCGGTATTACGATCAAGAGGCACTGGGGAATCTGCAAATGATTCTCTTGTTCAAAGAAATGAATTTCCCATTGAAAGACATTGCAGCCATGATGCAACTTTCCAAAGAAGAACAAAAAGATATCCTAAGAGAGCATCGCAGTACACTCGTTCAACGAAAACAAAAGCTCGAAACCATCATCGACCAGTTGGACGAGTATGTGGATGGGACGGATCTCTCTCATCTTCATCTGTTTGACGGCTCTTCCATTCTGTCCATTCAAGACTAATATGAATCTGAGGCGAAGTTTGTCTACGGAGATACCAAGAAATATCAGGAATTTGAAGCTAATGTGAGCCAGCTGTCTGCGGAAGAGCAAGAAAAAGCATACCAGCTTTTTTCGGTCAACATGGAGCAGGTATTTCATGCGTTGGCGAAACATCAGGATCTGTCCCCTGCTTCTGGTGAGGTGCAATCGTTAGTGCGTGGATGGAAGAGTTGTCTGGAACAGTTCATGGTCTTTGATGCTGAGATTCTGAGATGTATCGCGGAGACGTATACGATGGATCGCCGTTATGCGGGTTATTTCAATCAGTTTGGCGATGAGGATTTTTTGAGGTTTTTGTATCAAGCGATTATGGTTTTTGTGGAGGGTGGGGAAAAATAGTCTCTCCTGAGGTTTTTCAGATGTGGAGAAACTCAACTTTTAGGCTAACTTGCATAGTAGTATGAGTCAACTTATAAACCCCGGACGCACATGCATCCGGGTGTCTAATTTAAAAATTAAAATATTTTGGGAACCCACATATTTGTTCATTATGGCTATCCTTATCTTTAAATAGTATTATATATGTTGTTTCCAACAACCCAATAATTGTCCTTATTAGTCCAGCTATATCTGAGTTTTTTCGAAGGTTTTAGCTGAGATAGTTACAGAAATAAAAAGATTAAATCCTTGATTGGTGGTTTCAACTCTCCAAGTTCTCAGGGATAAGGCAACCTTGTTGTTTAGTATCCTCACAGCCTAATTCAGATTCTCTCATTCATTCCTTTTATAAATTTCTTTTCGATCTGAATCTAACCCGATCACTTGTTCCAAACCAACCTCTTGTTCGCCGTTTTCTACGACTTGAATATCCAAAAAACTCCTCTTCGTCGAACTAAGCTTAAAAAAAACATTATTCTGATTTACATATGTTACAAGGATCGTATCAATTTTTTGATCATTCACGGTTCCTGCTGTGACAACGTATCGCTTACTTTTGTCATTAAAATCTCCACTTGCCATAAGATTTGTAACACGAGATTCGTTGTCTTTCATCACTTCCTCTGTACGAAGAATTTCAATCTTTTCCCCAACTTTCTCTACATGTGCAATTCCTTCATAGTAGGCTTCGTTAAATTTATAGATATAATGAATAAAATAATTCTGACTTAATTCTTTAATATTTTTTAGGTCAGAAATCATAAATTGACCTAAATTATTCTTATCTAATTTTATAAAAGATTCAAGTTTTTGATGAATGTCCTCCAAAGTAACATTTTCAGATTTCACAGGACCTTCTTCTTTAACTTCACTAATAACTGTATTATCGCAGCCCGACAACAATAAAATTAAAGTTAAAAAAAACGTAATAAATCTAATAAACATGTTTAACAAACTCCTTAAAATATGGATATATTAAATAGGTAATTATATATAATGTATAATTACCTTTTTTTCATTTATTACTTATATTCTCCTGCATATTTCATTACTTCTGACCAACCATTAACTTCTGTTATAGCATATTGGTGCCACTGTTTCCCTGCATCCACGTCAATACCTAGTACACCCCAAGTTGCACTAAAGGAACCGGACACTTTGAATATTGCATCTGCGTAGCCTTGTATTCTTCCGTTTGTCCCACTTCCCTTTTTACTACTATTATTCATGTTCTCAGAGTACACTTGCACTACACCTGCACTCGCTGTACTTCCTGTTTCTCGAACCGGAGCTACACTAAAATTATACTCAGGAGATGTATTTGGATTCTTCACGACACCATACCACTGCCACGAAAATAAATCTTGAATTTTAGAGTAACTAGCCGGAGTAGAGAAACTCCACTCAGTTCTACTTGTATTCTGTACAGTCTTTCCACTTGGCCATAAACCACCATAATCATAATATATTTTGTTAAACTCTCGATCTACACAAGATGTTTTACTCCAAGGTCCCGCAATATTTGGTCCGCCCGCCCCTGCTAGAGTACAGCCATCAAACGGTGAACTCGCTATATTTATATCTCCATTACCACCTTTGTCATAACCCTTTTCAATTTCTCTTTTGTCTTCAGGAGAAAAAACGGAAAGCACTTTTTCAGGATCATCTTCTACAGTGTTAGTGAAGAAATTTACTGAACTGCCATCAGGATATTCAACTTTAAATGTTTGTTGAGGCATCTCCCTACTAGAAGATATATAATTTTCAGATAAATTCTTTAAATCTGTAACACCTTCACTTCTTAGCTTAATATCCGATAATAAAGCTCTCTTAACAGCTTCCTCTTCTAAAGAGAGTACTCGCTCCCTAAAACTTTCTGTATTTAACCTTACGTAATCATCACTAATATTGCTAGTGATTTGTTCACTTTCGCCTAACTTAAATTCAATATTTTGTTTTTCCATCTCTTTTACTAATTTGTCTAATTTAGCATAGTAAATAGCATCATCATAACTCAAAGACGGGTCCTCAAGTAGTTTATTTAGAAGAGATTCATCATAAGTATCTAAATTGATATTTAGCGAGCCTACTCTCACCATGTTGCTATTATCACCGTAAACGGAAGTAGACAACCCAAATACTAACAAAAACGATGTTAATACAGATAATAACTTTTTCATACATAAAAACTCCTTTTTATTGTTTTTTTATGCCCCCTATCCTCCTTATATATAAATCATTCATAATATACCAAATAGGTTGCCACGAATTCAGATACTCTCTGATTTCGAAGCAACCATCTTTTCACTCTATTCTACTGTCCCCGCTCAAAATACGCATGCAACCGATACAAACAAATATCCTTCGTCCAGCGAAACAACAGCGCTCGTTCCTCCCCATCCTGCACCTGCACATTCAGTGAGAACAAGCCATCCTCGAATCGCGTCATACTGCCCTTCGCGCCGCTCCACTTGGACATCGGCATATCAGAGATCAGCTGCTCTATTTCAGTTGCCGTCTTCTCATTCCATTCCCATAGCGCCAGTTTGCCTTTGTCCGAAAAGTCCTTCCGTTTCCGGTACTCCTTCTCCGTCAGGTACGTATGGAAGAACCTTGCCATCTCCCCTGGCGTGATCGGGTCCATCCAGTGGGCTTCGCCTCGCTCCAGCATGTACAGTAGCACGATCATTTTATAGCTTTTGTTCATGAGCGTCTTCTCCACATCACGCAGCCACGCCTCATGCCGGACGTACACCGCTCCCTCATATGGGGACAACAGCTCCGCCCAATACAGAAATCCAACATACGAACCAAATTCGCTTCGGTACCCAATACTCTTTGAACGCCCCATCAGATGCAACTCCAGATAGTTCGGAATACGCCCCAGTTCTCGTTTCACATCCAGAAAATCCTGATGCAACTTCTCACGACGGGGCAGCCGTTTGCGGCTTAGCTCCTGAAGCAGATTCACCACTCGGGTCTCCAGATGAATCCCGCAGTTGTCTGGAACTTCCGGCACAGCCGAATCTCGATCTTTCGCGGTTCCCTCCAGCTCCCCGCGCACATCCAGCAGACTCAGCTTCACATCCGCATTGCGGTAATTCCCGATCAGATCAATGATAACACAATGCGATTTCCCCTCTGCCAGCCGCAGACCGCGCCCTACCTGCTGGGTAAACACGGTGAGTGACTCCGTTGGACGCACAAAGAGAAGCGTGTCCACACGCGGTATATCCGTTCCTTCATTGAACAGATCCACCGTCAACACAATCTCCAGCTCACCCGCATCAAGCTGGCGAATGGCTTCCTCCCGCGACATCTCCGATGTGCGCGAATGCAGACTGAGCACCTTCACCCCCTGACTGCGAAAATACGCAGCCAAATAGTCCGCCTGCCGGATCGACGAGCAAAATCCAATCGTTCTCGTCTGCTTGTGCCGCAGCCAAGCCGCATAGATTGTTTCCACATGCTCCTCTTGCAACTGAACAGCCATGAGCTGTTCTTCATCATACTTTGTGCCGATCCAGCGAATCTGCGAATAGTCCGTATCGTCGAATACCCCGTAATATTGAAATGGCGCCAGCCAACCTCGCCGGATCGCTTCGATAAAATGCATCTGGTACGCCACATTCCCATCACAGAGCGCATACACATCCTTGCCATCCAGTCGATCCGGGGTCGCCGTAATGCCCAGCAGGAACTTAGGCTGAAAATGCTCAATCACCGACATATACGTCTTCGCCGCCGCATGATGGAATTCGTCCACCACGATCAGATCAAATGCATCCACCGCAAAACCATCCCGGTGCTTCTGCATACTCAGCGTAAAGATTGAAGCATACACACAATCCGCCGCCCCATCCTTGTACTGTCCGTTATAGATCCCATGACTGCGCTCCGGCATGATCCGTTGAAAAGACTTCTTCGCCTGGAACAGAATCTCTTCCCGATGTGCCACAAACAACACCCTCTGGAACCGCTGCGCGAAGAAACCCGCCAGATACGTTTTGCCAAGCCCGGTCGCCATGACGACCATCGCCTTGTCGTACTGCTCCTCCATCGTGCCATGGAGTGCTTCAAGCGCATCCAACTGAGCCAAACGCGGCTGGATCGGCACAAGCGAAAGCTCGGCGGCTTCTTCCTCTTTGTCCTCAGGTAGACCTGTGCCAAATTCCGCTTCTTCCATCTCCGTGATCCGCTGGATCATCTCCGGGTTCTTCTGGTGATACTTGCGGTACTCTTCCTCATACAGCTCAATTGAATCCGGGTTCACCGGCAGCGTTGTCTCATGGTAGAAACTCTGCATGAACTTGTCCAAAGCCATCTGGAACGTATACGGCTCCGCTTCCGCATTCATCGCAAGATTCCATTCATACCCCGTCCTCAGCGCTGTGAACGAAAAGTTCGACGAGCCGACAATCAGCAGTCCTTCCCCGTTGTCATGATCGAACAGATACGCTTTCGGGTGAAAAGAAGTGCCCATACTTCGCCACAGACGTGTCTCAATTCGTGAATCAACCTCACAGAGCGCCCGCAAACCTTCCGGCTGTGTGATATACAGATAATCTCCTGCGAGCATCCGTACTTCTGCTCCACGCTCCGCCGCCCGCTTTAAGTGCGGAGCCAGCAGTCTCACCCCGGACTGCATAATAAAGGACGTCATAATATAAATCCCGGATGCATGCTGCATCCGGGCAATCAGTTCGTCTGCCAAGTTATCTGTAATGAGTCTAACGTTAAGCTTCGTCGACATCGATCAGATACACTCTCTCCTGGAATCCACCGCGTGCCTCAGCCTTGTCCGCCCGTAGCTTATCCAATTGCGCCGCATTCGCTCCATGCACCTCAGCCAGCGCCCGGATCACTTCGAGCATGTCGGCCAGTTCTTCTAGCGCTTCCTGATCGCTTCCTGCACTCATGTATTCTTCCGATTCTTCTTGCAGCTTTGTTCTTAGTTCTTGCTTATACTCCTCCGGGTCCAGAATGCGTGTGCGGCATTCCTTACCGCTGGATGTAATAATATGCGGAATCTTGTCCCGCACCAATTTGTTGTATGTAGGCATGTGGTATAACATCCTTTCTGCTGTTGAAGTTTTCGAGCCTTAGTGCCAGAATCTCCCTTCTTGCCATTATACCATTTGCTATGGAGAGGGATCGGTTGATTTTGTAAAGTGGTTGGGATGGAATGAGGAGATAAAAATAGCCCATGACTACTCGTATTCGAGTTGAAATGGGCGTTCGGTAATTTGTAATGTCTAATTTTTCTGCATCAAACTCTGGTTCAGAAGGATTCTAAGCCAACAGTTTTGAGACAATAACATTCGTATCCATCATTTCTTTATCAATCTCGACCAAGCAAGTGTCATCATCCATAGCTGGTTCATAACCGATTCTAACTTTTTCAATTGCATACTTCTTCTTAATATCAAGAATATACTCTATTAACTTCTGAGCATTTAACGTTGTCTCTGAATTTTCTCCGCTGAACAACTCCTCTTCAGGAAAATTCATAACGATATCTCCAGATTCCTCATCGAATGAAAATACAATCATCACGTCGTTATAGGTATGACCTAGGTTAAGCTGAGATAATAATATATTCCCCGTTCCCTTAGGAGAAAGAATCTCTTCAAGGCTCTCTATTTGCTGAAATTCAATATCGTTTTTACTACGGTTATCATAAAAGTGAGAACTTTTGATCCGATCCACCTGAATGTTCAAATCATTTTTCATGAATTGATCCAGATTATTTTTGTTAAAATCAATTAAAATGATTTCTAAACTTTCCAAATTCACAACCTCCATCATTGATCGATAAATCCTTTGAATGAACCATCTTGGTTAAGCCTTACTCCGCGACCATCAGGTAAATTCTTTTCGAGGAAAGTAATACCTCTATTATTTGTAGTTTTCTTAAATTCACCTGGAGCATCAAGTATATCCTGTAAATGCTTTTGAGCTACTTGATTAATTTGTTCAGGCCCACCTCTAACTCTTCCCCATATATCGGGGTTTCGCCCTGCATGTTTCTGCAAAGCATGTCCTACAACGGTTTCTCCACCTTTTTTGGGAGCAGTAGCAGAACTAATAACGGTATCTCTGTTAAATATCACAGGGTTTACACCATTCAAGTTATCTAGCTTAGACTTTGGAAACTTCAATCCTCCAGTCGGAACCTTATAACCCCTATTATACGTTCCAGTAAAAGCCAACACGAGCTTAGCAGTCTGTAAACCTCCTATAGAAACTGCTGCTTGCCATGCTGGTATGGATTCTCCAGTTATGGGATGACGACCTTCTTTAAACGCACTAATCTGTTCATCATATATATCCCCACCACCAGACTCTGGTTGCTTCGGTCCAGCTCTCATTTCTTCATAGGTACCACCCTGTTCCCAATACTTAACAAACTCCTTTTGCCCTGGCATTCCATCCTCTGCTTCACTGGCAGGCATGTTAACTCCAAACAAAGGATTATATACCATTCGTCTTTTCTCTTCTGTGTTACCTGTATTATGGTTCATCATTGTATGTGCAGCAATCTGTCCAGCAATGGCTCCCAAGCTCACCTGTACCTGATCTGCTTGTTCGAATCTCTCGGCAATCGCTATTAAATCCTGAGAGGACTTCACCATACTCTCCAGTGCTCGATCCAGTACAGAACGTGATTGCTGAAAATCATAGAAAAACCGTTCCTGCGTTCCTCCCGCCCACTGAGATTGGATGAATCCGATCCGTGCAGTCAGGTCATTACGTATACCTTCCAACTGCTGCCTGCCTTGTTCAATCTGTTTAGATACATGCAGCAGCTCCTCCGGTTGTTACTCTAATTGTACTCATATCATTCTCCGCCGTTAGAATTAGGATTTTACAATGTTAGCAGAAGTTTGTTGCAAATACATCCACCCATTATCCTGATTTTTTTTCTTCAAATGAGTACCTTTCGGTACTTATAATCCTCCAGTCCCATTCCTGTAAAAGGAACCGCCAGATCATCATGGCACGCCTTATATCAGGAAAACTTTGTTGAATTATCATTCAATCGAGTGGCTAACTCCTCTAATATGTCTTCCGTTCGTTGATGAAGCTTTTCGATGTTCTCAAGGTCTAAATATTGATCCTCTGGGCGCTCCTCTAAAGATGACATATGTTGCATCGTGCCGATGAACAAAGCGATATCCAATCCGGGTTCAGTGTCCGTATGCACTAAAGGCAAGATTTCATTCATGGTGAGTTCTTTGGGTGGATGAACTGAATGATACTTATGGATATAAAGCGCCTTAATCATGGAGGCTAGAGCCCAATCACATAGAATTAGGCAGGCTTTAAACTGATTGTGATTACGCATGATGGCGGCAAGTTTGAGATGATACTTAGCATGTTGGTGATATTCCATGATTGTAGTATGTAGCATGTGGTAAGCAGGAGTATGTTTGGACCTAGGTTGTATGGAGATATCATGGTCTTGCAAACGTGGGGTAAAATCTACTTGGTGACTACAATGTGCTTCGGTTATGAACCAATTTCTTGCCATTGTCATCCCTCCAAAGAGTTAATACCAGTATTATACAATAAAACAATACCCAAAGATATAATTTAACAAAAATTATACGATTCAAATAGACATGTTTAGCCCCCTAAATCTTGTCTACACTTTTACATAGAGGGGGTGCGTATCGTGGAAGACAGAGAAATTTTAAATTTAGTCGGCGCTCGAATCAAGGTTTTAAGGAAAGAGAAGGGACTATCCCAGGAGGCACTTGGAGAAAAAGGTGGATTTCATTTTACATACATTGGACAAGTTGAACGTGGGGAAAAGAATGTGTCTTTGGTTAACCTGGCTAAAATAGCCGAAGCCTTGGAGGTGAATATATCACAGTTGTTTGCTTATGTTGATGAAGATATGGAGATGACTGAATCAGAGGCTGTGATTCAGGAGATTGTGATTATGTTACGTGATTCTGATCCAAGTAACATTTTTCTATCTAGAAATATAGTTAGAGAGATAGTTAAAAGTTCCAAGAATTAAGCGGTACTAAAAGCAAACTAACGATTAATCGTTGATTTGCTTTTAGTAATATTTTTTTTAGTTTTTTAATATATCTGGATACTATGAAACATGACATCGAATATTTTAATAGAATTTATACCAGTTCTCTATATTAATTACGACTAATCTAATTCTCATTTAGATCATCTATAAGCCCATAAGGCAAATCCTTTAAACCATTGCCATCAAACTTAGCCACTATGTGTTCTTCTGAAAGAAAGTCTGGATACCCGTTATTAATGACAATTAACTGGATTTGTTCGCTCTTTTCTGAATCCAACTTAATAAAAAAACGTAATATAGAATTAAATATTTTTTCGTCTTTGAATTCTTCTTCATCTTGATTTGGATCAGCCCCAAGATTTTTTCTTGGCGTATCCATAATTAACAATCCTGGGTGATTATTTTCCCCTTCATTACCAACAATTAGAACACTTAAATAATAAGCCATAGTTAACATTGTAACTGATCCCAAGCTGCCAATATTATCATACTTTCTTCCTCTAACATATGGTAAATAATCTTTGATACCAACGTAAGCATCAGCCAACTTTGGAAAGTTGAATTCTTCAAGGATTGTTTCATAAACTGTACTGATTCTTTCTAAAATAATGTCTTTGTCTACATTAGTTTGCTCTATTTCTTTAGCTCGCTCTTTTAGTTTTGTCAACAATGTGCTCTCAGTGTCTATCTTGTTCAACATTACATTGAATTCTTGAATAACTTTCAGAGTCCTCTCTAAGTCTTTAAGCTGATTTTTTCTGTCACCAAGTTCTAAATTTAATTTTTCTATTTTCTCAAGATATGGACTGATATATTCCATCCTTAAATGATTTAGTAGTTCCTGTTCATCTTGTAACTTTGTCTTTTCCTCTTTTTTTCTAAGTCTTAACTTCTCAAGTTGATCTTTTTGATCATCTATATAATCTGATAATTTTTTAAATTTCAACTTTAACCTAGTAGATTCACTTTTATATACTTTAATTTCATCTTCATTTAAACTCTTTAATGTATTCCCGCAAAGTTCACATCCCGCTTCATGCGGTATTAGCTCATTTAAACAAGATGGACATACTTCAAATACATACTGATTTAAAGCATTAGACCCTTCCAACAAAAACTCTATCTTTCCTAATTCACTTTGATATTGATTCCTAAGTAATGATAGTTTTTCAATATATTGAGACTGTTTTAAAATCTCTTCCGTAAACCTTTCAATCTCTAACTGTCTTTTCAAAATTGATTCCTCTATCTCCCCACCAGGAAATAGACCCTGAGTTTTTATATCTGATTTTATACTGTAGAGCTCAGTTTTTAGATCAAAAATATTAATCTCTATCTCATTCTTTTTATCAAAATAATTATCAAAGTCTAGCAATTTTAAGTTTTTTAGAAAATCACTAACTCCTTGTTTTCTTTTCTCTAAATCAGCTATTAACTCAGTTTGCTCTTTAATCTTAGCCTTTAATTCTGATAATAAATTATCAAAAAGATTAAATATTATTTCAAATGTTGGCTTCCTCTTAATGTTTGGCCCCCAAGTTTTCTCTCTCATGAGATCCTCACTATCAATCTCCGTTTGCCTTAGATAACAAAACTTATAAATGTCTCTAAAACTAAAAACTTGATTTACAACTGTGATATCAAAAAATCCGAGCTCATTCAACAAAAACTTTGACAGAGAAGTTTCATTAGCTGGAGACTCCACTGGTAGAAGTTCAAAATCATTACTGTATTGTTGTTCATGCTCATTATATTTAAATAATTTAACTGGTCTATTAAAGTCAAATAAGGGGCGTACAATCTTATAGAGCCTATCACCAATTTCTATTTCCAGCTCCACTTCTGTACAATTTTGTCTAACTTCGATGTAATCTTTATGTTTTTCAGCACCTAAGGTATAGTTAATCAGCTCGGCAATTGTTGATTTCCCTGTTGATGTTGGTCCTGATATGTAGTTCAATCCTTTCTTAAACTTAACTGAATAATTTTTCCTTAAGCCAACTAATGTTAAACGTTTAATAAACAATTTATCCATTTAGAGCCCCCCTTATTAGTTATCAGCACAAGAAAAACTTTTCAAAATAATATCTTCTTCAATTTTTGTGTCACTAAGTCTTGCAATATTTTTCTTTATATAATTAGCAACATTATCTAATTTTTTGTAATAAGAAGAATTCAAACTCTCAATAACGTCAGTTCCATCACTTGTTATTTGATAAATAAACTCACTTTTAATAATATTTCTTGAAACTAATTTTTTGGCTGTCAGAAGCCTTAAGAATACATGGTATTCTTCTCGATTTGGCTTCCAATGGTAGTATGAATAATAATCATAAAAGCTAAGATTCTGTTTTAAATTTTCATCTTCAATCATTACATTTGGATACTTCATATAAAAATCAAGCAACATTATCTTATCTAGCGATATTTTTATAGTTTTTTGACTCCCAAATTTAGATAACAAAATTAAAATGCGTGTCACATGTATAATTAATTCTGAGTTCGTATTAGCTATCTTCTCCATTGGATGTTCCCTCTTTCTCCTCTCGGTATTTTATTAAGTTCCGCTCATAGTTTTTGACCCACCCAATCTTACAATTATCTGCCCATTGATGTAACAAACCTTTTTTGGCGTATAGGCTAGTTTGTATAATCTTAGAAGCCAATGTTGTTTCTGCACATTTTTCAATTTGATCATAGACACTGGATAAAAGTGCTCCCCCATTATCCTCATCTTTATATCCTAGATATTTACTATACCAAAAACTACGTACATCACTTTTTAGTCGACTGAGTTCTTGTATTTCACTTTTTACTTCTTTACTATTTACGGATTCACTCAAAATTTCCGCATGATAAAATTCAGTTTGGCAAAGATCATGTTCAAATATTGAAGCAGCCTCAAGCTTTTCCACAAAGATAAAGTCCTTATATTGATTTTCATTCAATGAATGTAAATAAGGATCAACATATTCGTGAACTTGTATATCCAAGATTTCCATTTCTCGCTTAAAATTCGAAAGACCTATGGCACCAAGTGAAATCGCTCTTCCATTTTCCATAGCTTCTGTCAACATTACTCCTACTAATTTTCCATCCACTAATAAAGGTGCACCCGACAAACCCGAAAAATCTGCTATCTGACTTTGATGACTTAAATCAATATTCCAATCATATGGATTATAAACCATGTCCCCCATAACTCTTGATACTTTATTCTTCACCCATTGACCTGCGGACCATTTAACAGTTGGGTAACCAAAAGTCTCAAAATCAATTCCTGGGTCAACCTCAAAATTGGAAAAACGTAGATAACTTGAATACACAGGAGAATCTAATTCGAGGAATATAATTGCACCTTCATTTGTTTTACGAGGTATTGCTTTTCTAATAATGCGTTCATTATTAATGTTTAAAAATTCAAGTTTTATAGAGTTTGCTACTTTATCCTCAAGATAACGTTTAACATTATGTGTAGCAGTAATAACCATATTAGGTGCAACTAGAAACGCTGTCCCTTTATCCGAATCATCCTCATTATGACCACAAGTAAGTCTACAAACTGATGCCATTACATCTTTTTGATTATGCCACATCTTAGTATTCATCCCCCATTTATACTTCAATTTTAAGTACGCCATCTTCACTCGGATAAACAATAGTGCAGTTGTTATTATTTTTCTCGATTAAATCTTCAACAATTTTGGAGTTTTGTGTAATATAATTACAATAAATTTTTATTTCATTCCCCCTTGAATTCTGTATAATCTTTGCTAAGGTGCTTAGATCAGGGTGTCCATGTTTACTACCATCTGTAGAAATTATAAATTTCGGACAATCAATTAGATTTAACAATTTAGTATTTGTATTATTTGAACTTCCATGATGTGATATCTTAACTAAATCGAAATATATACGATCTTCGCTTTCTTCTTTTATGTTTTCCAATTGTTTTATTACGATATCTTGATGCGCATCACCTAGGAAAAGCATTTTTTTCTTTTGAGCTTCAATTATGAATGCTATTGAAGAACCATTAGTTGGAGATTTATCATTTTTTTCATCATCCTCTGAAAGAAGAACGTCCCATTGAATCTTCTCTCTTGAAATTTGTATGTGAGACTCTTTCTCTTCTGTACTACTCCCCATCAATAAACCAAATTCAAAAGCATCATCAAAGATTTTATCTTTAGAAAAAGTAAAATTGTATTTCTTTTTCAATAATTCTTTCTCCCATTTTTTAGATAACCTCTCTAACTTACTAGTATCTGGGGATAATAAACGTAGAGAGAAATTCGGAAATGAAACATTATCAAAACTATCTAAATTTATAGCTTCACCTTGAAAAGAGCTGTTCCATGAATATCTACCTGCTAAAAGTAACGAGGCAAGTGAAGAGCCTTGCTTAGCACTTATTTCTTGAGATTCATTAGATGTTTGCTTAATATGCTTTTTTCCATTTGAAATGATCTCTCTTAAAATTTCTTTTTCAGCTTCCTTCAATTGATTCTCTTTTGAGAACTGCAAATGTCTATAGCTATTGTGCCAAACTTGATCTATTTGTATTAGTGAGGACTCAGTGCTACTCCCATTCTCTGTAATCAGTTCAATAGCCCCCTCTATGTGATCTTGATCAATATGCGTGACAACCATTAAATCAATCTTACCTAAATCCTTTGCTAAACTTTCAATTCGCGCCTTAACAAAATTATGATAAGTATTGTAAACTCCCACATCTATGAGAATATGAGTTTCATCAAATGAAAGTAAAAATGCGTCACCCTCAGACGCTGGAAAAACCTCAATCTGTATATTAGAATTCAAAATATTCTTCCTTTCATACAGTTCATTATTAAAATTGAAACGAAACAACTTTATGTTTAAATGTAAAGTTACAAGGAATTAAAAACTATTATTCAATAGCTTTCGTTTTTCGGCAATTCGAGATTTGCTAGATCAGCAAAATTCCGCTTCGGCTTTACTCTTGCATTTAACCATTGCAGCACCACAGCTGCATCTGATATTAGATACTCTGTTTTAGAGAGAAATTTCTCTTTCTTAGTCGTTGCAGTTTTCTTTCCTATTGGAAACGTCCATTTTTCCAAACTACGCAGCTTGCTTTCTATTTAACCAACGTGCCAGTAATCCACTATAAATTGGTGAGCTTATATTTTACTGTATTCGTAAGATTAGATGTAGTTACGATTAGAGACAAAAAACAGTCATGACTCCTTCTCGCACCTAAACCGGACTTTTTATATCTTAAAACTGCTGGCTTGAACACGAATATCTACGTCTTGATTTCCGACATATAGCTGCTTACCGTCACATTATCTGATTCCCGCTGCTATCAACCAGCATACTTATTTGCTGTTTTGGTATATGACCCATTCTAACTCACTCTTCTCACTCACAGCATTAACTTTTACCTAGACTATTTGGGGTATGTACTAAATCTTCGATCCAATTTTCATACTCTATTCTCTCTTATTTATAGGTCTAATAGATCAAAAATATAAGGAGTTATCAGGCTTTTAGAACCATTATCCAACAAAAAATCACTTATTTCCACTATAAAATACAATATTAAACAAAAAAACTGGTATACATTGAAGATTTATTCATTATATAGTAAAATAAAAATGCTTATTCGCCACTGCCTCCCCCATTATAGAGAGAATTTATTACCTCATTCCCCATACATAGCCATTTGGCTTATTCCCTCACGACTGCACATACTTCACTTCATCTAGGATAATGAATATTTTGCTCATCTTCATAAAATCAATTCAATACGAACTCATTCTTGAGGAAGAAGAAGTCAACAATTTGCTTGCTTTTTCACTGTTATTTTTAATTACTGCTCCCTTTTAATTAATTCTAATAAATGGTATTTATTGTTCATAAGCTTTAAATTCTATATAAAAATACTTACCCCAATAATTCCTTGATATAATTAAGTTATCCTAATAGATAGTGAGTGAATAAATAATGGCAGTTAATCAAACACTTCTAGCTGATCGTTTTCGGAAATACAGAGATAATTTTGGATTATCTATATCACAATTGGCCGTAAAAACTGGAATTTCGGAAGAAAGATTATCAGCATTTGAATCTGCTTCTATTCTACCCACTGGTGACGAACTTCTAATAATAGCTGATGTTTATCTGGTAAATGACTATCGGGTTTTTCTTCTTGATAAAGACCACAACGAACCGTTTGAACAAATAGAAACATTATTTAGAAAATTCGGGAATGATCTAACAACTAATGACAGATGGGCTATTCAGGAAGTTGTATATTTAGCAGAATGTGAGGCATTCCTTGAAAATGAACTTGGAAAAGTCAAAAGACCATTTACCTTCACAAAAAGTGGAACTAATTTTAAACTTCAAGCGGAACAAGCTGCAATTAAATTACGGAAACATCTCGGCTATCCTGATAAAAACAAAACATTAGATATATTTCAAGATATTCGTAATATTGGGATACACATATTTAGGCGTACTCTGGATAATACATCTATTTCAGGGATATTCATTAAACATCCAACTGCTGGAAAATGTATCTTGGTAAATTATAACGAAGATACTTTCAGGCAAAGATTCACCGCAGCACATGAACTCGCTCACAGTATTTTAGATTTGGATGGTTCCGAAGATATAGATTTGACAAAAACAAGTGATAGTAGTATTGAAGCGAGAGGAAATGCATTCGCTTCTTATTACCTTTTACCCTCCCAATTAATTGAGAGAATACCAGAAAAAAATAATTGGGATGCAGAAAAGCTAAAAATATATGCTAAGTACTTCGAGGTTAATCCTGATACACTTACGTATGCTTTGGCACGAGAAAATTGTATCAATCAGTCTCAAGTTAAAGTGCTTAAAAAAAACAAGTTACTTCGAATAGACAAAATTGACTCTGAGTTCAGTAACGTCTCGAAAATGGGTATTCAACGAAAGTATTATCTTCAAAAAAGAGGCATATCCGAATATTACGTACGTTTATGTATGGATGCTAAAAAAAATCATCTTATCTCATCAGCTAAGATGGCAGAAATGCTACTAATTAACTTAAGTGAATTGAAAGATATCTATGATATTTTTGGAGAAAACTACTATGAATCTTAAATTATACAATTTTCAGAAAATTTATATAACAGATACATGTTCTGTATGGAATATTCTATCGTCGGATTGTCTCTACCAAGCATCACTCAATGCAAATTTTACATTTTGGATCACCCCCTTCATTTTATACGAATGTTTAACAAAAGAACGTAAGACTGTCACACCTGAAGATTCAAGGCTTAAGAAGAAATTAATTGATGAGCGTAATAATGGAAATTTCAAAAATATACCAGCTGTTAGTATAGAAGATTTACAAAAATTAAACGTAGTTGAGAATCGTAAAAGACTTTCTAAAGGGGAATTAACAGCTGTTGCAGTAGCTAACCAATTTTCAGAGTTGGGTTTTATAACTGATGATAAAGGAGCTCGTACTATGGCGGAAAAGGTACTAGGAGAAGGCAGAGTTAAAACAACTCCCTTACTTCTAGGCAACCTTTTTTTTCATGAATACCTTAATGGCTCAGATATAGATATTATTATGCGTCAGCATCAAGAAAACGTTCATTCAAAAAAAGGGAATCTTTCGCAATACTTTGGTAGTGCATACTCTTCTGCCATTCAGTTATTGAATCAATCCTGAGTAGATCACAAAATATCTTATTAGAAGCACAAAATAAAAATAGGTTTATTCCAACCTTGCAGGGTCAATTTTTTCAAATTTAATTGAAGTGCAACAACTACTGAAAAAAAGGCCTCGGCCCGATTATTGTAAAATGAAGGCTTCTACACCTCATTCACACAAAGAGGATCCATAACTTGAACGATTCACTGCTTAACATACTCGAGCGAAGCAAGCCAAAATTTACTATCGCCAGGTATTTAGGCGGATATCCTGCTAACATTATCCGGGAGAAACTCCAACGAAGCGCGGAACATGAAACTTACCGGATTATTGTTTAGTAGTTCAATTGCCATAAGACTGCGGTTTTCCTCTTCCAAATTATATCCCTATCTTTACTCATAAGCAGATTTCCACTCATCATCATTCTTTTTAAAATGCTATTTATTAAAGCTAATGTGGGATATAACCTACTTATTTCATTTATTTCTAAACCTTGTGCCACATATCTTGGATTAAAAACATTCATGTGTAAATCCCTATTTTAATCATTTTAACCTCTACAATGTATCTTCCATAACTTAAGAATCCCTGCCGATTTACGACAGAGATTCTTTTTTTTTTTTTGGTGCTCAATATATGAGATTCTCTAATCACCTAAAATTATACGATCTGCAGCATCCCTTATTTTAGATAACAGATCTTCACTATTGTTCCGATGTGCTTCCTTAACAAGCCTTGCTAGATTATGATGATCTTGATTTTCTTGACTAAACTCCACTAAATTCATATGTTTAAAAATGTTCCCAACATTTATTGAAACAACATGAGACTCAACATATTCTTTTACTATATTCGAGTTTAGTAATCCACAAAGATAGTAGGCTTCATCGGAATTCCAACATGCCACATAAAATACCTTATGGTCAGGTATGAAGGGTCTCTTGCCAATCAGTGGAACATTTGTTTCAGTAACGACCGCTGCTTTAAATCGACTTGATTGCTCTGCCCAGATAACTTTATACGGAGAAAAAGCATAATCTCCTATATTGTATATAGAATAAAATGGTTTTCCCTTCAAGTAACGTTTCCAAGTTGATCTTGAACGTAACAGTTGCTCATAATAATTGAAGTACCTTTTTGTTCTCTTGGCTTGAGTGTCCAGCACTATTTCTGCTTCATTACATTCTCTTCTATTTACTCCAAGGTTTGGCACGATTACAAATAACTCTTCCTCTATAGACAAGCTACATTCAGAAAAGTCCCCAGCTCCTTTGATAAGTGGATATAACATATGAGGCTCTATCCAAAATTTCTGTACGGCACCTATATCTTTTTTTCCGGCCTCTGGTCTAGTTTCAATTCGCACAATTCCCTCAGATTTATTTTGGTCAATTATTCTAACAAAATAAACTCCATTCAAATCAGTGGTAACTCCTTTTCTACCACGAACCCAAGTACTTATACCCGTTATTTTATTCATAGCTTGAAACCGTCCTGGAGGGAGAATACTCCATGGAGAGCGTAAACCATTAACCGGTACTGCTTCTAGATGCTCAACTTGAATTCTAGCCTTTACTTCTTCAAGGGTAATGTTGGAGGGAATAAGTTTAGGACTGCCTTTCTTGGAACTCCAAACATTATATGGTAGCGGATAGGTGGGCTCAATATACTTTTTCTTTCTAAAATGCGCAACAGCAGTTTTGTTAGCTGCATGAAATGGTTTCAGAGATTTAAAATCATCTACAGATAAGGGAATCAAACGATCTACTTCGTTAATTGAAAAACTTCTAAAGCCTTCCGATGAAGGTGTTTGAAAATGGGCTTGCGTTAGGACAAAAGCAAGCTGTCCTCCGTGTTCCAACCATTTATCAGCAACCGTATAAGTAATCATCCCCGAAACGTCAAGCTCATTCCCACCGTGATGAGGTGTACTTGAAAATATCTCATACTGCCTACAAGTAGGTTTAATTCTATTACGATATAATTCAGGAAGGTTTGACCAACGTACCCAAGGAGGGTTTCCAACTACAATTTGAAAAGAGCCTGCTGTAATGGACCAGAAAAAATTCCGTACTATTCTGAACCATATTCCATTCCAGTTTCTTATATGTAGTTCCAATACCTGATTGTATGTATCACATAAAGGTTTGTCCCAACATACGGACTCTTCTTGACTAATAAGTTCAGCCAGGACCAATCTTTCTTTCACCTTAGTGTATGCAGCAGCATTATTAACCATCTCGCTCATCAAAATAAAAATCCTATCCAATCTAGATCGATCAAATGCTAGCTCAACTGGAATTGTGATCTCTAAGTTTGCTACTTCACTTCCTATAGTGTAAGTAACAAGTTCATTTTCATGATTTGGCTGACGTGCAGGGGAATATATTGCATCTGCTAGTAAAATCGGCAACTCAATTATTTTTCCTCGTGAAGACTGCAATAAGTCAGCAATCGCAATTAAGTAATTGACCCTTGATGTTTGTACTGCTAGCGGATTAAGATCAAACCCCCATACATTTTCGGTTAATATTCTGAGTATATCCTCATCTTTGATACCAACTTTAACTGCATGAGATCTTATACGCCTTATCACCTCAAGTAAGAATGATCCGGATCCACATGTTGGATCCAGAATACGGTCATTCAACCAATTCGGAGAGTCAAGTTTATTTAGTGTAAATTCCACAAGCCAATCAGGGGTATAAAACTCTCCTAGTGACTTCCTTAGTGCATCAGGAACCAGATTTTGATAAAATCCTTTTAAAACATCTCTTGTTCTCATTTCAGTAAGTGTATCTGCTCTATAGAAGGATATTTTTATTAATATATCTCTAATCAACGCTAGTACATTTGCTTTATATTCAGGTAAGTGACAAATATCAACATACCAGCTGAATATAGCTTCTTCAATGAATCCTTTAATACCCGCAGATTCAAAAAGAAGTCCCTTTTCAATTTGTTCACTTAACTCACGTAATAACTTATCATCAGAATATGTAGCTATTGTTTGAGAAAATACATCCCTACTTGATAGTCCATGTGCAGACACTACCTCCGCTGCTAACAACTTAATCACAAGGGAATTATAGGTGTGAATAATGAAAAGACTTCCAGGTATAGTCAAATCATGTGGAAATTCCGTGGGGAATTCAAACTGAATTATTTTACTTATTTGTATTTTTTGACCATGCGTTAAGTCCGAAACTTGCCCAAATAATGTTTGCCATTCTTCAAAGATCATTTTTATTTTATTATGTTCACTTTGGCAAATGCTAAAACTTAATGCATCAGCTAATGTTTGCATCAGCTGAACACCAATACTTGATAATATCCCAAAGTCATCTACTAAATTAGTAACAGTTATTGCACGTCTGTAAGAATCCAATAGAGCAGTTCCAACCATCGTTACTGAAGCCAATGAAAAGGAAAGAAGTTCACCATAAATAATCTTGTTGTTACTTATTTTAGCAAAACAAATATGATCTCCATCAGTAGCTATTCCAATATAATTCTCTGGTGAAATCCCTTCAGCCAGAGCTTTACTTAAAATATATGGTTGTAAACGTTCATTCATTGCTTGTCTAAAAGCGGGACTGCTTTTTCTTCCACGAAAAAGACCGGGCGACTTAAACTCAATTATCACATTATTGTAACTTGAGTCCTGTCTTTGACGTTCAGCTTGCATTTCAATATTTAACGTTTGAGAAAACTCTTTAATCCAACCAATACGAAGCTCCTCTTCATTTTGCCAACTAAATCTTGCCTGACGTAGCCTATCAAATAATACTTGATACACTTTAAGCATCCCCTCATTCTTAATTTTGATTAAATTTCATTTATGTTTTTAGTAACGACATTGCCAACTGCTCCTCTATCGGATAGTTTGAGATAAAAAGTTCTTTTCCGACTTCTCTTGTTTTTTTATTGGAACTACTATAGAACCAAGAAGCAGGATAGAGATAAGCCCACTCTTCATACAACTCCCTAACTTCAAGACAGTCATCGTAAGTGATAAAAAAATGATGATCAGTTTCTTGCAAATTTGATGCTAATCGTTCATGATCTTGCTGATTCATTCCAACTCTATACAATAAACTTCCTTTATGGAAATAAGGAGGATCCAAGTACATAAGAACAGATTCTCCAGGTACTTGAATTATTTCTTCAAAATCTAATGCTGTAATGCGAACATTTTGTAACATAAGGTGACAGTTCCGAACTTGTTCGCATAAAGCTTTGGGATTCCAACGACAATCAATTTTATAAACACTTTTTTGATGTATTCCGCCAATGGGGTTGCCTTTCAAAATACCACTAAAATTAGTACGATTCAAAAAGAACGTTCTGAAACCTTTTTCAAGAGAAGTATGATACTCTGCTTGCTTAATTTCACGCCATAATTCAACCGTTGGTATAGTATTCATTATCAATTCACAAAGTTCTTCTGGCTGATCACGCATTACTATATATAATTCAGCGACTTCAGTATCAAAATCATTTATCCAATTTTGTAATGAAAGAGGCTTCCCAAAGAAGGTAGATCCTCCTCCTACAAAGACGTCTCGATACTCTATATGTTCTTTTTTCCAGAAAGGAAGAAATCGATCTAACACTTTTTTCTTAGCCCCTGGATATCGTAAAGGAGATTTTGTCATATTCCCACCTAGATTAGTTTTTATTTTATTTTTTTAAAAGTTAGTAGCTTTCTTAGTTAAAGAACAACCATATATCATGGCTTATTACTACAAATCTCGCTTTATAAATAATATCACATCACTAAGTGTTTAGGAACTTATGTTCTTCTCCAGTTCTAGTAAGGATGAAATTGTTGCTGAGTATTTCTTTTCCTGCTGTGTTAGTGACACACTTTAGATACTCACTTAAATATCCCCAATCTAAAATCTTAGAAATTCATTCTGTAACAGCAAGGAAAGGTTCACGGCTATTGCTGCGTAAGTATATTCTATGTGTAGAAGGATAGATGATTGAAATTCACTTGATTAATCAATCATCGCCCTACAAAATGTCTAGAGTTGAAAATCGCATACGGACTTTTAAAAAGAAAATTTCATACTTGAACATTAGTTAAAATATTCAATTTAAGTGAGCTATGTGACTCTCAAACAATACACTTATTCGCCACCGCCACCATCTTCGCAGGCATCTCTTCCCTTAACCGCCATACAAAGCTCATCGGTTTGTTCCCCTCATGACTCACATAATCCGCTTCGCCCAGGAAGACAAATGGAGACGTATAGCCATGCTCCTCCTTATACTCTCGCACGAACAGCGCGATCCGGTTACCTGTCTCGGGATGATAAATATACCGCTGCGCGGTAGCCGTATGCTCTGACACCCGGCTTTGCGTCTGCCAGTGGAACAAACGCTCATTAATCGCATAATCCTCATACAGAGTAGATGGTGAGAAGTCTTTGTCCGATTTGTTCAGTGTAATGAAGAAGATGTCGGTCTGTTCGTCTGCAAAATACTTCACGCCTTCGCGGAAGGCGGGAGATTGCTCGGCGTTCCAGTAGCCGAAGGCGGCGAGCACTTGGTCGATGGAGTACATACAGTGGATATCCAGTGGACAAGTGTACGGGAACGAATTGCTTTTATCCACAAATCGCAGATGAGCCAGATTATATTTAAAAATATCCACAAGCTCTGCTCGGAACGCCTCACAGGACAGCACGCGTTGCACACCCTCTTCGATGCTGCTCATTCCCAACTTCTCAGGCGCAGCCCGGTGGAAGGTGTAATAGAACATGGTGAGCATGCGCTGTTCATCGGCGGTGGTTGGTTCTTTGCCTTTTTCAACAAAGTCGATCAGGAACGTCAGCCAGCTTCGTGAGTTGATCGTCAGCACCGACGGTAGTCTACGGATATATTCCTCGTGTTCATCCTCGATGGACGATGTTAATCCGGCTTCGGCCAACATGCCACGGAAATACCTTTTCCCCGTGCGTCCACCATACAATTCAACCAGTGTCATCCCGTGATGCTCTACAAAATGAGCCAAGGTCATCGGCAGTCCGGTGTCTTGCTGGAACGTTTGCAGCTTCTGGATCAACGCTCTCCGATTGCGGCTCATCTGCTTGAGGTTGCGCATGATGTATTCCTTCGCTTGCTTTTCCAATTGAATGAACGTGCCGCGAGGCAGGTTCGAGAAGCCGTTCTCGACGTAGTACGAGATGGAATGTTTGGTGGCGCCGATCAGGGCACGGAATTTATCTTGAAATCTGTATTCCTGATGCGCTTGCCCGATGAAGTCGAGCACGGTCAGGCACTCTTTACCCTCCGCCATCCGTAGTCCACGTCCCAACTGTTGCAGAAATACGGTCAGACTCTCCGTAGGACGTAGGAACAGGATGGTGTTCACCTCAGGGATATCCACGCCTTCATTGTACAGATCAACAACAAAGATCATGCGCAGTTCCCCGTTCACCAGCTGTCCTTTCGCAGAATGACGTTCCTGTTTGATCGACCCACCATGCAGGGCCATGGATGGAATGCCGGCTTCGTTAAATATTTTTGCCATGTACATCGCATGATCCACCCCTACGCAGAAACCAAGCCCCTTCACATCGTCCAGATCGGTTACGTATTTGTTTAGACTTTGGATGATCTGGTTGGCACGGATTTTGTTATGGGTATAGAGCTTCTCCAGTTCGTTCAGGTCATAGCCTTTACGCGACCACTTCACCTGAGATAGATCGACAGTATCGGTGACGCCAAAATATTGAAAAGGACTCAGCAGCTTCCGGTCAATTGCATCGGTTAGACGGATCTCGGCGGCAATCGTATGATCGAAGTAGGCGGTGATGTCTTTGCCATCCATCCGTTCCGGCGTTGCAGTGAGTCCTAGCAAAATCTTAGGTTCATAGTGGGATAATAGTTGCTGGTACGAAGGTGCAGCCGCATGATGGAATTCATCCACAATGATGTAATCGTAATAGTCTGGGCTGGTGATCTCCGTCAGCTTCATGGAGTTAAGACTCTGAATACTAACAAACAAGTGATCCAGCGCCTCTGCTCGGTAATTCCCGACATGCAGCTCACCAAAGTTCATATCCTTCAGGATATACCGGAACGTATCCCGGCTTTGCTTCAAGATTTCTTCCCGATGGGCGACAAAAAGCAGCTTAGCTCCCGCATGGCTTGCCCGGAATCGCTTGTAGTCGAAGGCTGAAATGACCGTTTTGCCAACGCCTGTGGCGGCAACGATCAGATTGCGAGTTCGTCCATACAGCGTACGCTCTGCGTGAAGCTGTTCCAGCACTTCCTTTTGATAATCGTAAGGCTGGATGTCGAGGTGAAAGTGGTTGGACTGATCTTTTTTACGATTCAGAGCCGCCTTCAACTGGGCCTCATGTCCTTCATCCTCAGCTACATATCGCGTAAATTCACGGTCATTCCAGTAGCTCTCAAAGGTCGCTTCAATCTTGCGCAACACATCGAGTGAATCTTTCTCCGTTACCTTGAGGTTCCACTCCATACCACTGGTCAGCGCCGGGTTGGACAGGTTAGAGGAGCCGACATAGGCTGTAGTGAAGCCAGTATCACGGTGGAAAATGTACGTTTTGGCGTGCAGCCGAGTCACTTTGGTATCATAGGAAATCTGGATTTCTGTGTTAGGTAATTTGCTAAGTTCAGTGATGGCCTTCAGGTCGGTTGCTTCCATGTATGTAGTTGTGATGATCCTCAGCTTTCCACCGCTCGCCGTGAATTGTTGAAGCTGTTCCAGCAGCAGGCGAAGCCCGCTGAATTTGATAAATGACACCAGCCAATCGATCCGGTCGGCGGTCACGATCTCCTTTTGCAACTCCAATAACATACTCGGCTCGGACTTCGCACCTGTGAACAAAGAGCTTTGGGATATCCGCGTATCTGGACGAACGATTTTGGTATCCCGGACAGCACGAATGCTGTTCAGTTTGGAATACACATGAGTCAACACTTCCCCCTGCTCATCCAGTTGCAATTCTTTGTACTCTTCTTCCCCAAGTGTTTCTTTCAGAGTGGCAAGAATCTCATTACTCGTTCGGATCTGTGCCAATACTGCCGTTTTATCTTCCGTCTGTTCCCGCACAATCTTGAGCGCCCGCCGGGTCACCGTCGCCAAATACGTGGACAGCAGCTTGCGCGCTTCCTCTGCATCCAACTTCTCGGTCCCAATGTTATACACAGCCGGGTCCAGCGCCGAAATTTCCTGTCTGGTGATAGTGTTGATAAGCTGTTCATATATGCCTTGTTTCATGAATGTACCTCGCGAGAGTTAGGATGGTTGTGGATAGTTCTCTATGTATATGGTGAGCTAAATAGTTGCCATAGGTAAGTTATTACTTCTACTATATTATCGTCCAGCATGGGGAAAATTTCATTAGTTGTTTTGATACCAAAAAAGGAGTCTCCCTATGACAGGAGCGCCCCTTTTTGAATATCATCGTATTATGCCTTACAAACCATCTGAATACATCAACTTATCAATGTCTAAGTTATTTGTCCGATCTGAGTACAAGATGCGCAAACGTGGTTGTCCTTGGTATCGATCTAGATAAAGCGCAACTTCTGTTCGCTTATTATTGATTACCCACCGTGATTTAAACATAATGTTCCCCATACTCAGGTCCAATGCGTCATCGTTCGTTAAACTAGACTCTGCACCAATGATGTATTTATCAGTCGAATTGGTAGGTTTACCGTATTTGTCTTCCAAGGCATCTTTGATGCCGTAGTATGTATTCATTTTATCTCCAGAAGTCGCAAGTGTGTTACCCTTCACTTCGTAGATAGTACGAACCAGTTTGTTCTTGTAGAATAAGTAAGATAACTCTGCAGATGTTGAGGAGACCGACGAACTGTATGTAAGGTATGAAAAATGGTTAACACTTCCTGAATCAATCAGTTTGTCCTTTTCTAGTTTCTTGATTTGTTTAGTGTTCATGCCCCACTTTACATTGCGAAAGTCTGCTTTCGAAGCAGCAGATGCGGAAAGTGGTAAGATCGCGATCGCTACCATGAACAAAGCAATGAACATTAGAGAAATTTTCCTCATACGTCAACTCCTATCGTATTTTTTATAATTATACCACGTTACGTTTGTCTGGTAGAAGTGCCTGACTCTTAATTATTGTGCTTCATTTAAATGTTGTTTTTGGGATGGATATAACATCAAATATTATTGTAGGATGCCTTTATCTTTTTCATATCTTCCAGCTTGTAAAACCAATCTTCTTCAATCCATACTCTTGCATCGGGGCATTCGTTCAGAACAGCAAAAAGGGATTTAAATAATAAATCCTCATTATCATCAAAGTCATCAGATGCTACTGCTTTAAAATATTCGTTTTGCGTATCATCCCAGTCATAAGTAACGGTTTGAATTTTCGAAATGAGCTTAAACCCACTATTGCATAGACCCATTTTCTATACTCTCTACTTCTAACATCTTCTGTTCAACCCATTTCATAACCATTTCTGCCTCCTCTAGAGCAATCACTCCCCTTTTGCTTTTAAATTTGTAAGTTTCATAAGCCCATAGCAATATAATTTTCACAAACTCAACCGTCTCTAACTTACAGATCGGTTCCACTTCATCTTCTTCCTCATCGTAAAATGGATCTTCAATTATTGTATAGTCTTTATGTGATATAACGCTGGATGCATTTCCTCCATGTCTATATTCGGGTATATCCCCCTTAACAAATCAAGATAATTCTCAATATCTTTCTTCAAATCTTCAAATCTCCAGGGTATATCAGATCCTAAGGGATCACTTATCATACTGGCGAACTCTAGTGTTTTTTCCTCTTCAAAATCTAATACAACCATATTAAATTCATCCATATATTTAAATTTATAATTATATTTTATCATCACGAATTTAGCTCCAATTTAGTATATTGGGTATAATCGCAATTCAGTCTTTAAGTAGTATCATTATTTCGCCTACCTGCTGTTTCTTTAACTTGATAGCTCCTTTTCAATATAAGGACGATCAAGTAGAAGAAGAAGGCTTGGAGTTAGGTATTTAGATTGATATTCATCCAACCGATTATTAACCGCCAAAAGACCATTCTCCATTCTAAGTAGTTGAGTAGAACCATCTTCTAGCAATAAAAGATTACCCTCAGTATGTTTTATAAGCTTACTAATAATCCTGAAAATATGCTTTATACCTTCAGAAAAAGTACTGCCAAACAATTGAGTTCTAATGCATACATTCACATCTAAGTTATAATGCTGTCGAACAAAAGTGATATCAGAAATATCCTCAATTTCAAGATGCAACGTAAAAAATCTACTGCCAATTACTATTTCCTCTTCATTACTTTGGAAAGAAGCTTTCTCAACAACCGATTCAGTGATATATTGCTCGATTAATTCCCCCAAAGAATTACGATCGAGCTTACTTTGTAAAAATAATTCATAATCCATCTATTGATCCTCCCCAAGCACTCTTGTTATGTTACCGTCCTTAACGAATAAAATCTCTTTCAGATTTTTCAAATCTCCGGTTGGATTTGCTTTTCTGATAATTCCTTGACTAAGTTCACTAACTTTTTCGGTGGGAAATTCGTCTAGGTTAACAACGATTCTTTCCGCTTGCGTTTTAGTTTTCGTTGCTATGTTTCGAAGAATATTATCTACATTGGCATCTTCCTTAGGCGAGTAACAGTCAAAAACCTTACCGTGAATTAAAAAGTCAGGATTAGAAGTTGCCTTGATTCCATAGCCATTTCCGCCATTTATTTCGTCTAACATTTTGATTTCATAACCTTGTCCAGCTAAGAAGTCAGAAGTTTCATTTTGTTTCTTTATCCCATGGGAATCACCTACTCCATAATTTCCAGTTGGTTTACTTCCCTTGGGTAGGGTAGGCTCAGTCATATCTCTATTACCTGTCCCGCCTTTTCCCTTATAAGACTCCGGCTTCCCTCCACCCGATCCACCTAGATCGGTATGCTTATCATCCATCGAACGAAAAGCTTTGCCAAACAAAACATATGCTAGAGCCTGACCTGTCATCGCTCCACCATAATACCCTGCACCACTCTCATTAATCTGCTTCTTCTGCTCATCCACAAATTGCTCTATATCAGACCTCGCTGTTCCGGTACCCCAGGCAGTATCCCATGCAAACTGAATACCACGCCCAACGTCCACAACTTTGCCCACTGTCATGGCATATGCCACACTGCCTAATGTACTGAACGGGTTATCGAAGAAAGCTTCTGCCGTCTGGCCCATTCCCGTTATTGTTTCTCCTACTGATTTATCGAGCAGCCCTACAGCGAAATTTCGCTTTAGTTCTTCTGGAATGTACAAGGCAACCTCGCCTGAGCCATCCGTTGTTCTGAAGTTCTTTGCGATAAACGTAAATTCATTCTGGATCTTGTCCAACAGCCCGAGTGTGGTCGGGAACACTTCTTTCACCTGCATAAAATCCCAGAAGAAACGCTCTCCCGTCACACCAGACCAATCGGATTGCAACAGATGAATCAATTTCTCCAGTTCTCTGACGATTCGATCTAGTTCCAATTTCTTCTGCTGGACCAATCGAGCTTTCTCGTCCAACACATCGGGATGTACCTGAATACGTTGCATTCACTCTTCACCGCCAACCTGACCGTAGTAGTTATACCCAAATTTTAACAAGTGAAGAGGCCGATTGGAATCAAACGGAGGATTCATTTTCTCGTTAAAGATTCAGTAGGCAGGAAACATTCATTATCCAGATACTTTGCGTGTTCGTGCACGTTTTTCGTCAACCTTCTTCTCATACGAAGTCGATCCAACTAAGCTCTAAGGTATAATAAATGAAATACTACTATGTACACCTCTCGTTTTATAAGAGCAAATGCTCCAATCCGAAGGAGGCTTATCCATGCAATTAGAACGACTTGATCATCTCGTGTTAACCGTAGAGAATCTGGAAGCGACCATTTCATTTTATACGAACATCTTAGGCATGCAGGTAGTTGAATTCGGTCAAGGCCGAAAAGCATTACAGTTTGGACAGCAGAAGATCAATTTACATGAACGGGGAAAAGAGTTTGAACCGAAAGCTCATACCTATACGCCGGGTTCGGCGGATCTTTGTTTTCTGGTCAGCACACCCTTGGAAGAAGTGATTTTCCATCTCACAACATCATACGAATATCGAAGAAGGTCCAGTGGAACGCACGGGAGCACTGGGTCCCAATCGTTCGGTGTATGTACGTGATCCTGATGGAAACCTGATTGAACTGTCCAATGTTTTGTACAGATAAACTCTCGATTATTCACCTTCATATGGTCGGAGAAAAACCTGTAAAGCCTCGGCTTCGCAGGTTTTTGGGATTTAAGAAATTCATTAAGAGTTTTCATGCGGATACATCTCATTTAACGCATAGGCATCGAAAAGGGGTTCTCTTCCTTCTCACACCCGGTTAACACGTAAAAAATATTTCCCTGCTCACTCTTCATTGTCCAGATCCCTTTGCAGGTGTCGGTCGTCCTTCCCTGTTTGGAGCCATATAGATCCCTTGAGTCATCGTAAGTGGATTGAATGGCTGTACCATCATAGATCAATTCATAGATAATGGGCCCACCCTCAATGGTATACTTCGTCACACGAACCTGATCCTGTTGTTTATTCTCCACCTTTTTCATAAATGTGTTCCACTTACCCCCGTTCCTTATGCCTCCATGAAGCACAACCACATCCCGCTTTGCTCCGCTTGCTCTGGGTTATGGGGCTCAATTATTTCTGGGAATGATCTCGTGATTACTGGAGAATCCACTGTCCGATCATTTGTCTCACAGGCTGTTAACAAGATTAAAACTAACAAAACCGTGAGCAGCACTCTTTTCATCCAATCACCTCATGTTTACGACGCTAGAACCCCCGTGCCGGTAACCTAATTTCTGTTAGAAAGGCTGCAATTACGATTAGCACTCTTCAATATATAGGAAATTTTATCATTTGTATGTAACTTCATCCCATCATAGAGCGTTTAGAAAGAAATGAAACATTTATACCCAACTCATCCGAAAAAGAGGCGATATCATGCATTCGGTAAACTCTTCCGATCCCATAGCAAAAGAAAAACGATGCTCCACTTCATACTTGAATAATCGATCCAAGGGTAACGTTAAAAAGCCCCGTCGATTCGCCATTACATTGGCTGCAACATTAGTTGCGTCAAGCCTGCTGATGGAGCTAACAGCTGTGCCAACGACTTATGCAGCCACTAATGTCCAACCTTCGACCAGTAACATCTCTGTTCAACCGACTGCATCAAGCAACGCAGAGAAGAAACTTTACTATACCGCCGTACAGGGTGCTTATTATTACACAGTCGCTTTGAGAAGTGACGGTTCCGTATGGGCTTGGGGCCGCAATCTCTGGGGAGAGCTTGGTGTGAGCGAGAATGTTCGATATCGTCATACGTTTAGTCCGATTCGTATCCCCAAACTATCCAATGTAACAGTTATTTCATCCTCTGGCGGTGGAAACAACGCAGCCATTCAGGCAGATGGGACCATCTGGGAGTGGGGTAACGGGAAGATGCCACACCAAGTGCCCGACATCACCTCTGCCACGAATGTAACAGTAGGGGCTTTTTCAACCATCGCTCTTCTCCAGGATGGAACTGTTCTATCTTGGCAAAATCCGGCTCAAGCCGTAGGCCCGGAACACACACGTAAGCTGCAGACGATCAGTGGGATAAAAGATATCATCCAGGTTGAATCCGTAGGCATGCATGGCTATGCCCTGAAGAAAGATGGCTCCGTATGGACATGGAACGAGCCAAACGAGTCCGGTAAAGCGCCTTCCAAACCAACCAAGTTAAAAGGGTTGACCAACATATCTTCGATCACTGGTGCAGATGCATCTCTACTTGCACTGGATAAGAGGGGAAAGGTCTGGCAGCTGGACCTAAAGGGCAAAACCAACCCATTTCATCACGAGCTCAAGGTGAAAAAGATGGATGCCAATTCAAGTTATACGTTGCTGCTTACTACTTCTGCTGAGGTATACAGCTACGGGCGCACTGTGACAGGCAAAGAAGGAAAAGTAAATCATTTGTCTGGCATTACCGATGTTTCAGCGGGATATCACCATAGTCTTGCATTATCCTCCGAGGGGACCGTGTGGGGCTGGGGAAGTGATAAATATCAGGAGGCAGGCGCACCTGCAACATCTTCTGGAGGCATGGTCTACAAACCGGTTCAGGCCAAGCTTGGTACAGATGTTTATCTAAACGGTGACCTGTTCCAGTCGATGTATCCCGCGGTGGAAACGCCCAAGACCGTACAACTGCCAATCAAAGCAATTGCAGCAGCACTTGGAGCAGAATTTGAGGTTCATAAGGCGGAAGGTAGCCTGAATTACTATACGTTAAAATATAACAATCGAACAATTACGATCAACCCTAACGAAGCACATTATCAAATAACTTCCATGGATGCGTCTGGTGAGCAACTCATAGAGCTATCTGAACCCATCAATAACTACTCAGGCGCAATCACCGTGCCTTTTGAAGTATTGCGTGCTTTGGGTTTGAACGTGTCCTGGGATCCAATGAGAGCCATGCTGTCCATTGACGATGTGGACAAGAAAAAGTCAGAGCTCTAGACGAACGCTTTTACACCATATGAATCCCTTAACATAGAAAAAATCCTCTTCAAGTAAACGTCCTGTTCTTAACGAACATCGTTTATTTGAAGAGGATTTATCTGTTTAACCGCACAACGCTAAACGGAGCGATGCAGGACAACATTCATTCCAAGTATCGTCTTACTTCTCGAATCGGAACCAACCAAAATCAAACTGACTGCCTGGCAGGAAGATAAAGATTACCTTTTGCACACCTGATACCTGTTCAAGCTCAAACACCCGCTCCTCGTATCCAGCAGACTGCGTGAATTCAACCAGTTGGTTGCTCTGTCCATCTGCACCTGCGAAGCGAATATGAATCGTATTTTTATCCATTGGTGAAGCACCGTAAATGACCAGTTTGGACGTGCCATCTACACCGAAATCCATGTTATCAAACTCCAACGACACATTGTTCCCAATCCCTTCAACCCGGTCGCCCTCAATCTGGAACGTATCTCCATAGAGATGGTTACATGATGCAGCAGCGTTCTGTTCAAAGGCCCGACTCTGGCGCTCGAACGAGAAGCCTTTAATATGGATCTTCTGCTTCAGTACAAAACAGATCGACGTGATCCCACGAAGACGTTTGGACAGCTGGTACGTCTCTTCCTGATATACATTCCATTGGGACACTTTGTCATAGACCACATCCGCGATCATTGTGCTTCCTTCTTCATCCGGCATACCTTCCCAGATCTGAATGAAGTAATCCTCCGTGGACAGCGTAAAGATTGGAATGGTAATCGTATCGGAGCCATATGGTCCGAAGTCAATGTGGCGGAAGCCCACATGGGTCTCACCGTCCCGGCTTGTCGCTACCCCACGCTCATTACCATTACCGACTTCACCTTTGGTGTAATCGTACAGTCCACCCGTGATGAAGCCGTATGGATCTTTGTAAGCAGTGCCGAGACCTGTTGCTTGGTATTCCAGCTGGGAGATCAGTTTGGTTGTAGCCGTACCATTCTTGCTCGTTGCCCGAAGTCGGAACTTCCCGTCACCTATCGCGGATACCTTCACCGCATGTTGGTTGTCTGCATCCGTGCCTGCATCCGTACCTGCTTCCGCGTCTACTGCCTCTACCTTGGCAATATTGGACTCAATTCCCGCATCGTTCACAACCGCCCACTCGATATCTCGATAGGAGGTATTCTCTGGATATAACTTGACGGTTACGATCAGCTCCGGGTTGGATGGATCTAGCACCTGTCCTGCTTCGCTGATGATCTCGATTTTTCGCAAAGGAATCTCCTGGGCATGGCCCATCAGCACCGGACGTTCTTCATTATTCATGAAAACAGCTTGTGCTTGGGTAGCAACAAGAGAAGATTGAGTTTTACCACTCATCGCACGACTAACTTCACTCTCTGCATTTACAGCCCACGATTCAAATTCGGCTGTTGCACCTTCCAATCCTTCGGAAGACACCTCGATCCGTACCGTTCCAGCTTCATCGGTTGCTCCGATGATTGCCATCAGCTTGCCGCTAAACAGCCTTCTGCTCAATCCCTTGTACGGATCATAGTCTGTGCTGTCCCCGTTATCCAGACCTAACAAACGTCCTGCACCGGACACCTGAACCTGCACGCGGTTGTTCGCATTATGCACCGGATTTCCAGCCTCGTCTTCTACATTAATCTCCACGAAAATGAGGTCTGTGCCGCTCGCCTGCAATTGCTCCCGATCTGCTTGCAGGCATATCTTCTTGGCATCGGTGTAAGATCGTTGTACATCGGTTGCAATAACACTACCGTTCTCATCGTAAGCAATGGCTTTCAGCTCGCCTTCCTCATACGGTACTTTCCACCAGCCGACCAATTGGGTTCCGTTCGCATGATCGATATCATACGTTCCAATCGTCTTGCCATTCAGCTGAAGCTCAACCTTCGGTGCATTACTGCACACACGTACATCTATGATCTGGCCCGGGCTGAAATCCCAATAAGGGAACAGGTGAACCATCGGGGTCTTATGGTAATCCGTCCAGGCTGCCTGATAGATATAATAGGAGTCTTTCGGGAATGTTGCCGTATCCAGTTGTCCAAAATACGAATTCTTCGTATGATACGGTGTCGGCTCTCCAATATAATCGAATCCCGTCCACAGGAATTGACCCAAGGAATACGGCGTATCGCGCTCTGCTATAATGCAGTATTCTGCCGACTTGGCGCCCCAACTGGTTGTGCTGTTCCCCAAAGCCGAACACTGCTCGTCATCATCGGCCAGGATGGGTTGTTCGAACGGGAAGTGATAAATACCCCGGCTCTGCACTACCGAAGAGGTCTCACTGCCATAGATAATCCAGTCTGGATGCTCCGCATGGTGCTGGTCGTAATATTTTTCCGCGTAGTTATAGCCTGCCAGCTTGACGATATCGGCGCATTTCTGTGCATTTTCCCAAGGCATGTAGTTCGAACCGATTGTTACGCCCGCATTGCCTTTGGGATCGAATTCCAGCACATAATCCATCAGCATCCGGGTTACTTCCTGTCCACGCTCATCCGCATGGGTGTCGTAGATTTCGTTCCCGATACTCCACATGATCAGACTGGCGTGGTTACGGTCGCGCTTCACCCAACTTCTCACATCGGTGTGTGCCCACTCCGGGAAAAATCTCGCATAATCATATGGCGTCTTGGCCCGTTCCCACATGTCAAAAGCTTCGGAGACAATCATCATGCCCATCTCATCTGCAAGTTCCATGAACTCTTTCGCAGGCATATTATGAGCGGTTCGGATCGCGTTAACGCCCATCTCTTTCAACAGAACGAATCTTCTGCGCAGTGCCGTCAGGTTAAAAGCAGCCCCCAGCGCCCCGAGATCATGGTGTTCACAGACACCGTTCAGCTTCATTTTGACTCCGTTCAGGTGGAATCCTTCGTTCGCATCCAGCTTGACATCCTTGAATCCAATGCGCTGCGACACGGACTCAATCGTTTGCTCGCTCTGATCCTCTGAAGTCAATTGCAGTTCGGTCACCAGTTCATACAGATGCGGTTCATCCGGGCTCCATAACTTGGGATTCTCAACTTTAAGTTGTTGGCTATTTGTTAATACATTTGCATTTCCATTTTTACGGGCAGTTGCATTGCCTTTCCCACTCTTATGTGCACCCTCATCCTCAACATCAACCTGTGCAGCGGTAATCTCTGCCTTCGTTGTAGCCACAACCTGCCCTTCGTACATTACCGTATGCACAAGCTGTGCACGCTGATTCTGCTCCAGAGTCAATTCGGTATCCAGTTCCACCTGCCAGCCATCCGGCTGTTGCTGAATCGATACATAGATGCCGTCCGTGACGATATGGTTGCGATCTCTCGTCTTCAGCCACACATTGCGATAGATTCCGGCCCCGGAATACCATCTGCTGTTCGGGCTCTGATGCACCACTTTGACCAGGATTTCATTATCGCCTTCCACCAGTGCATTCGTAATCTCATGCTCGAATGCCGAATAACCGTACTTCCACTCTCCAACTAGTTGACCGTTCACGTATACGGATGAATCCATATACACCCCATCAAAACATAACAATAGTTGGTTATCATCCTTCGTGTAATGAAGCGTCTTGCGGTACCATCCAATACTGTCCTCGTACAGCTCAAGCGTATTATAGATCAGCCAATCATGGGGAAGCTCCACCGGTTCGAACACCAGACCCGTAGTCTCCGTAACATCCAGTTTACTTTTCGCAAATTGCCATCCTTCATTAAAAAGTCTCTTCTGATTCATCGTAGACTCTCACTCTCTTTAGATAAATTTATGATTACGGTTACAACAATAACTACTCTTTTCCGAAAACCTTTTCGTAAATATCAAGGCAAAACATGGGCACTACCCCGATTATAACATCTGTCTCTGATTTGTACTCCGATTTCAGCAGATTTATCAGCCTAATGTTGAACATTTGGATCGCTTCCATAGATTCAGCCCCTCATCTACAATACAAAAAGGCAACCCGTCACGCGGGTCACCTTCCTTCTATTATAGAACTCTAAACGCCCATATCCTCTAACCTAACATCCCTTCAACCTCTATCCCTTATAAAAAGGGTTGCACCCTTGGCCTTTGCCCGATGGCATCGCGCCAGGCACCCCGTCTGCTTCAAGCAGCGGACGGACAACTAACTTCACGGGCCACTCCTTGCTCTCGAATATCGCATGAGCGAGCGCGGCCCGATCACCCTCGGGAAGCTGCACCTGCTGGAGCGCTTCCTTCCAAGCCTGCTCCGTGATCTCCCATAACTTCGTTTCCGGGATGAGATACACCTCGCTCAAAGCCTCCATGATCGCAGCCAGATTCACCTGCGTTCCCAAGGACTGCACATAGAAGATCAGCTTCTCGATCGTCTCGTTATACAAGCTGTTCGAATAACCCGGCCGAATATGATACGCAGGATCGGCAATGCCATGCTTGTCCAGATACGGCTGATGCAGACGCACGGAGTCATGGTCGCGGAATAAGAGACCAACCATCTGATTATCACGTAATACCAGGCAGCAGTTCTGACCATGGATTTCAGGCACAACACCCACTTTGAACAGACGCATCACAATATCGTAGAACGTGGCAGCTACACTCGTATAGAATTCTAGAACGTCCGCAGCACCTACGTCATCGCCCAGAATCTCTGTTAACAGATGATGCCCATCCATATTCACACCCAGTGCGGCCATGGGGATCACCTTGCAGGCATCATTCAGCAACTCAGCGGGATATACTCGAATCTGTGCAGCCAGATGCCGGGGATGATCGTCGAACAGTCCCATGGATTCCGGCATGAAGCCCCACCAATTCTGTTCTTCACACATATACACCCTGTCCTTCAGCGTCTCATCACAAGCTACCGCTTGCCTTAGCATCCGTTCTCCAGCAAGACCATTTAGCAGCTTCACTACCGGAAGATAACGAGCAGCCCCCAGAGACAGCACACTAACCGGAAGCTTGAGCATCAGGGCAGACTCGGCTGTCTGAGCCATCGACCGCAGAGATGAGGTGGCGAATACGTCTCCGACTTGGACGTCCAATACAATAATGGTGCCATCTTCGATCTCTCCGGTAAACCTCGGCAGGATCACGTGCTCCAGTTGCCACGGATGAACTGGCATGGGCAGGTAGTCATCCATGGAAATGCCTTTACGGGTGAATTCGGTGTGTATCTCCGCACGCTGGGCATCGTACAGCATATCCAAAATGCACAGTCCATCTTCACATCCCTGCTGTATCGCATCCTTACGAATTGCCACCCAACGCAGTGGAATGGCCTTCCCGAATTCCGCTGCATACCGCGTTACATCCTCCCCATTGAATCCCACTTTAGCTTTGGATGATGGGTGAAACGGGCGATCCCTGAGTGCAGCGATGCGTTCTCCCTTGATAAACCATTCATAAGCAGATGTCGGAACATACGAAGACAGGTGCTGGACCTGATCCCAACCCAGCGCAAGTTGCTCGATCGCTATGTCCAGACTGGCGAGAAATTCTGCGACCCCGGGCTGTACGTATTCTGATTCCGACAAAGCTTTCAGTAACACCGCACGTCCAACATCTGACGGCGATTCAAGGAGAATCCAGCTTCCATCCGGCTTCTGCTCATAGATCGGTGAATTCTCAACCCATTGATTCACCTGTCTTATCCCTGTATCAACCAGACATAGTATACCTTCGGTATGCAGTCTGAAATGCGGAGTGACCCTTTTCGTGTGCTCGCCGCCGTTTTCTTCGTAACATTCGCCCACATGATTCATCTCCGCAAGCGGTGCTACCTTGTCGTCAGACTCCCACGGGTTTACGAATAATGTTCGTCCTTTTCCCTTCCTGATTCCATCCTCATATCCCTTGTACAATCTCTGGAAAGGTGCAGGTGCAGTGGCAAAATCAATGAACGGGTGCCCCTCCAGCGGAAGCAAGTGCTCCGACAAGAATGTATTCATCAGATCCGCCATAATCCGGCGCTCAGCGGCTTGCAGACTGGTACGCTTCATCAATGTTGACATGATCGTTGTCCTCCGTCAAATAATGGAATGCCGGGTGCGGATGCCCCAGAAAATCATGATGCGAGATGGTCCAGCAATACGCCCCAGACTTTTCGAACATAACAATATCTCCCACGCGCAGCAGTGCTACCTCCGCATCAGCATGCATGCGATCCTTGGGTGTGCATAGCTCACCTACGATATGGACTCGACGATCTCTTACCTCTGGACGGGCAAACAAGTGTTTCCAACGGTCTGTCTCCATAATTTGAAACGGGTGGTTATGCCCCCATGAAGCAGGCAAACGATTGTGATGCGTACCTCCCCTTAACACGGCAAAATACTGACCATGAGAGCTTTTGATATCCGTAACCTCTGCTGCGTAATACCCATGGTCTGCCACCAGCAGTCGACCCGATTCGAAATACAGCTGTCCTCCACGGGACGCGAGGCGCTGTCTGGCTTCGCTGTGCTCAAGCAGGGAAGTGAACAATGCCCAGTCGAATCCGGGGCTGTCATCGTAAGTCACACCGAATCCACCTCCGGCGTTCACTACCTCTACATGCAGATCATGTTTATGCTGCCAGAACTCCACCTTTTGCAGATAGAATTCAATCATCTCGGCGTGCAGTCTGGCATCCATATTGTTGGACAAAGAGTGAAAATGGAACCCGCATAATCGAACGGCACCCTCGCCTTCTACACAAATGAGTTCAATCGCTTCTTCCACTGCCTCTTCATCGATTCCAAAAGGACTTGGCCCACCACCCATGATGATCTTCGTCCGGGGCAACGTACTGCTTCGCAGATTGACCCGAAGCAATATACGCACCTCGTGCGGCTGACCCTGTTGTTGTTTGTGTTTCGGCTCATGTTCTTGCTTCTGTTGTTGCTTCTGTTGTTGCTTCTGTTGTTGCTTCTGTCCTTGCATCAGTTCCTCGCCGTACACTTGCGTATATCTCTGCTCCGGTTTCTGCTCCCACTCTTGTTTCTGCCTGCTCCCATGCGCCTGCTCTTGATCCTTCTCTCGCTCTTTCGCAATCGCAATGATCCGCCTTAGCTCCAGCAGACTCTCCACATGGATGAAGCTCACGCCTTGCTCGATCGCCAGTCGCAGTTCGCTTTCCTTTTTCCCCGGACCTCCGAATAGAATCGGAACTTCACCGCTTACAGCTCTTACCTTTAGCAGCTCTCCAATTGAAGCCACTTCAAAGCCCTTCACGAATGGAAGCAATGCCTCAATGACTCGCGGATCGGGATTGGCTTTGATGGCGTAGAACAACTGTGTGTTCCGGGGCATGCTGCCCAACATCTGACGTACCTGTTCCTGAATGCCAGCCAGATCATAGACATATGCGCATACCGGGTCTTCCGTTGCTCGTTGCAGTTCGTCTATCGCGTTCCATACACTGGATTTCATGTCTGTCCACCCGCATTCCTGTAGTCATTCCGTTTTTGGGCATAGGCCCGAAATGCCGTATTCCGATCATCACCAAGCACGTATATATGTACTCCCCGCTCAGCCCAAATCGACATATCTTCCACACCTCTCGTGACTGTTGCATAAGGTACCCCGCACTGCTGCGCGGTTCCATGTAACGCTTCTAGCGCACGTTGCACATCCGGGTGATTCGTCTGCCATGGTACGCCAAGCGATTGGGACAGATCTGCCGCCCCCTCCAGCACAAAACTCACCCGGGGATGCGACAAAATTTCCGCACTCTGGCGTACGCCCTTCATACTTTCGATCATCGGTACAACCATCACCTGTTCATTGGCTTCCTCAATATATGCGGTGAGTGGATGTTTCCCGAATACACCAGGGCGGCCGCTGTTCAGGCTCCGCATGCCAACGGGATGATAGTATGCGTAATGCACCGCTTCTTCCACCTGTGCGAGCTGCTCCACATGGGGAATAACGATCCCCTGCGCCCCGCAGTCCAGCACCTTTAGAATCTCGGCTCGCTCCACCTTTGAGATGCGTACCAACGGGGTCATGCCTACCAATTCTGCCGCCCGGATCAACTCTTCCACGGACTCCATCGATGTTGCGGCATGCTCCAGATCAATAATGACAAAATCATATTCCGCGTGTCCGATCATCTCCACGATCACTGGATGGGGTATGGATACAAAGAGGCCGAATACCGTCTGTTTGCGGGCAATTTTCTCTTTTAACGTGTTTATTCTCATTCGACGATTCCCTTTAATTCGGGTGTTCCCTTTGATTCAAGTGCATCCTTCGATACCTTGAGCGGATTGCTCGCCTTGCGGAAATACAACTCCCCATCCCCATACAGACGGCGCTTTGTCATCTCTTCGATCAGTGCATCTTCGGCAAAAAGGTCAAATGCAACGAATCGCTCTGCGTATTCTGGATGCTGCCGTTGATAATCCACAATCACGCCTGCGCACAGCTGCCAGAACGCTTCTTCCAACAACCCAAACTTCTCCAAAGCCAGCGCAATATCCGTCATGCAGATAAAAAAGAACGCATCGTACGTATAGTCACGGACTTCCGACACATCTCCCGCATAGATGAAGGAATACCGATTGAACTTGCGGTGGGTTTCCGGCTCCGGGTTCAGCTTCGGGGCCCGTTCAGGGTGCAACAATTGCTCAGGAACGTAACGGACACCATCATGCAGGTCTTTGATGATAATCCGTTTCGGTAGATCGTCTTCGAGCACCAAAATAATATTCTGGGCATGTGATTCCAGCGCAATCCCGTGTGCATAGAGCAAATGAACAATCGGCAGTGTGAGCGTGCGAACCAAAGCCTCGCTCCACGTGTCCACACCATGTCGTTCTACGGCATGCTGGATGAACGGAACACCATCTGGTTGCACCAGCATAAGTGCATTGAGCGGCCAAGCCGTCTCGCCCGGCTTCAGGTGAACGGATACATTTTCCCGCCAGATCGCCCCAAGCGTACCGTACGCCCGTCCATACTGGGTTGCAGGCAGCTGCTCATAACGGAATGAGAGTCCCATGATTTCCTTCAAAATGGCAAACTGCTCCTGCTGTAACAGCTCATCTTCACAAACAAGCTGCTCCAGCCAATCGCTAATCAGCGGTGCATTCTGTGTCGTATGCTGTGCCAGAATGCGCGTACTCGACGTGTTGGTAATGCTGAGGGCCAGCTTGACATAAGGAGCGTCCGGGTTCATCCGGTTGGATAGCGAGCGAATCGATTGCTGCGCACGATAAGAGGAAGACGAACGGCCGAGATACACGATCTCTCCATCCATAAGCTGCCGGGCAAATACCGATTCCAACAAATGCTCCCATTGCCATGGATGGACTGGAATGAACACATATCGATCACCCACATCTGCATCAAAACCTGTTCCCCCATCACCCTCCAGAATCTCCTGAAATCTTCGTACATCTTCCGCAGTCAGATGTTCCCCCACCAATTGTTCAGAGGTATGACCCGCGGACACCGCCGTCTGGGCTAATTCTTTCTTTACAGCAACCCACACTAACGCAACATCGGTGTTAAACTCAGGCCCATACGCCAGATTGTCTTTCATCGAGAATCCCAACCTCGACTTATAGCTCGGATGATACAGATGACCGTCCGTCATGTGGCTTTCAAGCGCATCATAATGCCGATCCTCATGCGGAATAGTTAAGGGCAATATCGCCCGGCACTGACTGTCTTTAGCCATCGTTTCAAGCAATTCCTGGATAAAAGCCGTGACATTCGCACCCTTTAATCCGTTCAGCACGATTTCCTCCAGAAACTGATCCAGATCCGTGCAGAAGATGCCCTCCCTTTGAATCGAACCCTTCTTCACCTTCACTCGGCCAAACGAAAACTTCCGCTCTGCTTCACAGGTATACACAACAGGCTGACCGGATGCAGTAAGGCCGCTGGTTCGCCATTCGCTCCCGCTGACATGACTGTCTAATATGCCCTCGAACCACATCGCCTCCAGGGTCTGCCGCATGATCCGTTCCTGTACATCCACGTATACTGCTGTCCTGCCACCTACCTCAGCCCTGTATCCCACGACTCCCACGTGCTTCACTCCCTATATGTTTCATGACGTTACTTACCGGCACATAAGCCGGGGTTTGACTGATGCCCCCAAGACAACTCACCAAATTTTGTTTAGCTAGAAAGGCATCTGCCGTCAGCAGATGCTGCACATAGGCGTTGCCCGTTCGTTCCAGCTCCTCCACAAGCACCTCGCTTACCCGCTTCCAGAAATATTCCTCCGACACGTTCAAATCCCTCGCTATCACGTGAATCAGAGACCCCAGATGATTGACGAAATAATAGTACGATGTCCGCGCCCACGCTTTCTCTCGCGCATAGAACAACAGATCCGACACATCACGATCCTGCTCACCGATAAGCTCCTCATCCACACTGACACCTTCCAGATCGCGGACGATAAAAGCCACAGGCATGCCATCCTCCAACGTCACAAGGGTGTTCTGCAGATGTGCTTCAAAATGAATGCCTTTCTCACCAGCCGCCCGTACGATCGGTAGCAGAGAAATGGACAGATAACGATCCAACCAGAGTCCAGCCGTATCTCGTTTAGCCCCAAGCATCGTGGTCAGCCGAGAATGCATCCCGGGAAGCGGTGACTCGACCAGACTGGATAACACATACGTACTTGCCGGATCGAATTCAATAGGCCGATACGCCACCGTAAACAGGCTGGTTAATTCTTCATCATCAAAGGCACAAGTAGCGACGCCTGTCTCATACGCAATATGAGTGTGCGGTTCAGCACCGAAGCATTCATGTTGCCTGACGTATCTTGAGGCATCCATAGTTCGGCGCATCTGCTCGGCACTATTGGTGCGAATCATGTTGGTGATCTGCATGTTCAGGGACAGCTTAATATTACAATTCCATGCCGGAATATAGACTGTACGGACCGAAGAAGTTGGATAGACGGTTGGCCCCGCACTGCCGAGCAGAATTAATTTTTGATCTCGAATATAGTGCTGTATCTCGGTCAACTGTGATATGTACGCGTACTGCCATGGATGGACGGGCAATATCCCATACACCCCGCTCTTTTCTTTTAAAATAGGCTCCATATCGCTCCGAAGAAGCTCATACAGGTCAACTCTCGCTGTATTGTCTACCCATTCCTCTGCATAGACATCTTGCCTTACGGCGATATAACACAGTTGAAACGAGGTACGCAGCTCCGGACTGTACTTCTGTACGTCCTGCTCGGTGAAGCCCTTGGAATTCTTCGGAAACGGGTGAAATGGATGACCAACCAACAGAGATTGTTCCGAGGTACAGTAATCGTGGATGCCGAGTCCGGCTGCTTGTTCGATATACAAGGTAAGATTTCCTACACTGTTATCTACCTTTTGCGCAAAATCTCTGGCATACGCTTCAGTGCGATCCGTATTCTTGCCCGCTGGATGTACAATCTGTACCTCAAGTGAATCCTTCGTCTCCATCGCACTTTTCATCATTTTATGTTGATCCGAGCGAGCACCCTTTTCCCCAATCCCGCTTAACTCGCATGTGATCCAGCGAACCAAGTCCCGATAATACACCGCTTTCCCACCAGACTTCATGCTCGCGTATTCATGCTCACCCATGGCTGAGTAATAGGTCAGTTGTCCCGTCACCGTCACCCCGCTGGCTCGAAAAGCCACGGCGTACGTCATCGTATTCGGATCAACCCGAATATCGCCTTCCTTCTCTAACGCAAGCTCTCGGATGTAACAGTTCAGCAGCAGCTTGCACGAATGTTCGTAGGCCTGCTGCTCTGCTTTAGACCGGAGCTTGTTTTCCATCTCGAACAATGATGCCAACCTTCTTTCGGGTTATAAGTAAGACCAGGGGAATCGTAAGCAGTATGGCGCAACCAAGTCCGATACAGATCTCTTTGAGCGCCCCCCATTTGGCCATCTCCGTAGATGTTCCTGCTCCGGCCAACCATTGCCAGCGCATATCGTAATACAGTGTCATACCCATCACCGCAAACGAAGAAGCCATCCGTTCAATCGTTGTCGACAATACCGACCCTTCATGCATATCTTCATCCCTCAGTGCCTGTAGACCGATCGCGGAGATACTCATGCCTGATAAACCAACACCGATCCCCCGGCAAGCCATGAGCATGACGATGATCCACATTGAAGCGCCCATCGGTAGAATCGCAAACGATAAGATCGATATAGACACCAACAGTGTCCCCCATGCGATAAAATGCATTGACCGACCGCGATCCAGCAAACTGCCGCCAATCCACATGAACAGACTTGTACTGATCGACAAGGGAATGAACAGAGCACCGGACATCGCAGGTGACAAGTGGAAGACATCCTGAAACAATAACGGCAGGGCAAAGATCACACCAAACATCACACAATCCTGAATGGTCGAGATCAGGACGGTCAGTGGAAATACGGGATTTCGCCGCAGTAGCTGATAGCGGATCAGCGGTTCCTTGCGACCGTTCTCTGTCTGGACAAAACGAATCAACAACACCACACCCAGCACAATCAGCATCCAGGGTATCCATGTCACTACAACAGGACTGGTGTATAATTGCAGCCCCAGACTAAGGGCCCCCACAGCGGAGACCAGCAGCAACACACTGGATGAGTGCCAGGTCTTCCTTCGAGCCGGGATATAGGTCTGAATAACTCGTCCACACCCGATGAACGAAAATACAGCGAGCGGCACGTTGAGCCAGAACAGCATCTCGAGCCGTCCATACTGAATGATAAAGCCCCCAAGCGTTGGGCCGGCAGCAGGGGCAAGCATAAGCAGCAGGCCCCAGGCTCCGGTGATTCGGCCCCGTACCTCTGGTCCATACACATCGAACAGCAGCACAAGTGATAACGGAATCATCAGTCCGGCAGCAACCCCATGCATGAAGCGAACCAGCAATAGCACTTCATAGGATTGATGAAATAAGGCGCCCGCCACCGAGAATAATCCATAGATGCTGATCCCGAGCATATAGGTCTGTTTACGCCCCAGTCGATCCACAATCAGGGAAGCCAGTGGCATCGTTAAGGTCATGGCGAGCATATACAAGGCGATGATCCATCCGCCTGCTGTCGTGGAGATCTGATAGTATTGCACAAAATAAGGAAGTAGCAGATTAAAGGCACTGTTCGTGAGCACCAGGGTAAATGCACCCATTAGAATGGCGAGTAATACGGCGTGCTTCCTGATGAGGGACAGCTTCATCATGTCGCTGCATTTAAGGCAATGAGGGCAATGGCTCCAGCTACTGATTTCTCAAAGATCGCAAGTACCTCGCTTGATTCCTGCTCCGTAATATTCAGGGGTGGCAGGAAACGGACAACTGCGGAATGCCGTCCACCCCGTTCCACAATCAATCCATTTTTGAAGCACTCACGCTGAATGGATGCAGCCAGTTCCCCGCTCGGCAGATAGTGTCCCAGACGATCCTGACGTCCTGTTGGATCAACCACCTCCACACCGATCATCAGTCCTCTGCCACGCACGTCGCCGATCTCCGCATGTCGTTCTTTCAGCTTATTCAGTTGATTCATGAACTGCTCACTGCGAAGATGCACATTGTGCAGGACATTCTGTTCCCGGATGTAGCGAATGGTAGCAAGGCCAGCTGCCATAGCCAACTGGTTACCACGGAATGTCCCTGTGTGTGCTCCAGGCTGCCACTGATCAAGCTCTTCTTTGTAGATCACAACAGACATGGGCAGGCTGCCACCCACGGCTTTGGAACAGATGATGACATCTGGTACAATTCCAGCGTGTTCGAATGAAAACATGCGGCCTGTCCGGCCAATACCGGTCTGAACTTCATCGATGATGAGTGGAATGCTCCGCTCTGCCGTAATTCGGCGCAGCTCCTTCAGCCATTCAATATCCGCTGGAATCGCTCCGCCTTCGCCCTGCACCGTTTCGACAATCACACCACATGGTGCAGCAATACCACTCTCGCAATCATCCAGCAGGTTCTCGATATATTGGGCACTGAGCCGTGCCGTCATGCCCTCACCCACTCCAAATGGGCAACGATACTCGTAAGGGAACGGCAAGAAATGTACGTCTGGCAACAGGCTTTGCAGATGTTCTTTCTTGCTCAGGTTGCCACTCATCGACATGGTGGCTTGTGTTGAACCGTGATAACCGCCTTGGAAAGCCAGAATGGATCGGCCCCCTGTGGCATGTTTAACCAGCTTAATGGCTGCTTCCACCGCATCCGCTCCGGTTGGTCCGCAGAACTGGATTTTGGCCTTGTCCTGCATCTCCTCCGGAAGGATGGAGAATAATTCCTGCATAAATGACAGCTTCAGCGGTGTTGCCAAATCCAGTGTATGTAGTGGAATCTGCTGATCCAGGACATCTCGAATGGCAGTGACTACCGTGTCATGGTTATGACCCAGTGCCAATGTTCCCGCCCCTGCCAGACAATCGTAGAATACGCGTCCTTCCGTATCGGTCATCTTCATGCCGTGGGCCTTGCTAATGACAAGCGGGAAATGTCTGGAGTATGATCTTGCATTGGATTCCTTCTCATTTTGCAGCTTCAAGTATTCCGTCTGCACCTCTACTGACATAGCCATATAACGCTCCTTATAATCAATTCAGGCTGGACCAGCTGCCTGTGTGACTCAATGCTATTTGACGTAGTTATGGTTAACAACGGTGATAAGAATCAAGTGATTAATGACGTTATATATCATCTAATATACGTCATGCATTACCTGTATCTGTTGTTATATGTCTTATATTCGAATTGCTCCTTGCTCCTGACAAAGATATTCCAGATATACCCGAACTACATCACGCGTCGTTCCACCATGGGGAAAGACGTGGTGCGTCAGATCTGGCAAGGCGTTCACTTCCAGAATGCCACCCTGCTCACCCGAGATGGGCTTGCGAATATCGGTACACCGGACATCGACTCCGGCTACATCAATCTGGAGTGTCTTGGCTGCCTGAATCATCATTCGGACATTATCGGGATGTATGAATTCTGTACAATCCCTATAAAACTCACTGATCTTCCCGGCGGCTGAATTGCGAAGATCGTACAGTTCAATTTCTTGACCTGTGGCTGGTACTTGATCGAGGGTTGTCCCCTGTCCGCTCAAGACCTCCAGTAGATGTTCAGCTTCTGCATCAACCCGGGGAAAGGCTTCGTACTCGCCAATAGAAGTCATTACAAGACGATCCTGATTCATCTTCTCAATTAATGCCCGCACGGAAGAATTCCCATCTCCCTGAATATAGACCGGACGGTATTCGTTCACAGCCGCCACCTCATCGTTAATGATTAGCACTCTGTAATCGATGCCTGTCACATATTGCTGTAGCATGATGCTGCTGCCATGGACACCCGCAAGACGAATGGCAGTTTCCAATTCATCTTCGGTACGAACATCCAGCGTCACGCCCAAGCTACTGCTTGCATCCAACGGCTTCACCACAATGGAGCCATGCTGTCTCAGAAATGCTGTTGCCTCGTTCCCTATCGCCGGGATCACGATAAATGACGGCACAGGCATTCCCTGTTCGCGCAGCAGCATATTACATGCCTGCTTGTTCTTCGCGAGCAGTCCGGCGATTAACGGCAGACGATGGGATCTGGTTTTGTTGATGATGATTTGCTTGTCCCCTAAGGATAGCTTCAAGAAATCTTCGCATGCCTCCACAAGCGGCTCACAGGTAATACCCATTTCTTGCGCTTTGCTTATAATGAGTCGGTTCTGCAGATTATGAATTCCTCTCGGGAACACTGGAAATCCTCCTCGACCGAATGAAAGCATTCGCTCCTATATAAGTTGAACTAAAGATTATTTACACGGACACTACGATGACAGAATAACCTTCCAGTCGCTGTTATCCCCAGATTTTTTTCGATTCCCTTTTCTCAAGGGAAAATCCGGTGATAAAGGCGAACGCTTCGCTTTTTCAGGTTTTTTCTGTCCTCTCCGTTATCGTGTAAATGATTAGTTCAACTTTTATAGCTCATACTTTAATCGGATTATTTTTGTGTCTATATACTGATAATGATTATCAATATCATATAAAATCTATTTTATGGCAATTCAATATACATTGTCAATAATAAACTTTTAAGGGAAAGTAAGGTTGATTAGAAGTGGTTGTACATCCATGTGGATTGGCATCTCTCGAATAACGGGCGTCACAACCGGGACAAGCTCTGGATCATGTTCATGATGAAACCAATAGCTTGCCTGTTCTGTGATCCGCATGTAGGTGCAGTGTATGTGGAAGATTGGAGCGTAAGGTCGCTATACGTTCAATCGTTGAATGGCTCCTGCGTCAGTCGGTATTCCTCAACGAGAGTCTGCATCTCCTGATCCTCAAGCTAGCTGAGTGTACCGCTGTTCTCCATTCAGCTTCCTCCCCCTTCCGTGTGGAATGCATGTCGGTGTACCAAACAGCGGATCGACTGCAATCTCACATTCCATCTGGAAGACCGTACGGACCATGTTCTGTGTAACGATATCCTCCGGTTTGCCTTCCGCATAGATGGACTTGTTGTGAACGGCCACAATATGATGTGCATACCGACACGCCAGATTAAGATCATGGAGAACCATGACAATGGTGCGCCCTTCCCGTTCATTCAGCTCGAACAACAAATCCAGAATATCAATCTGATGAGTCATATCCAGATAGGTTGTAGGTTCATCAAGCAAAAGTGTTTCGGTACCCTGCGCAAGTGTCATCGCAATCCAGGCACGCTGGCGCTGTCCACCAGACAACGCATCGACAGGGCGATCGGCCAGCTCTGTCAGATGTGTGGACTCCAGCGCCAGCTTGACCATGCGCTCATCTTCACGGGACCACTGCTTCAGCCACGTTTGATGTGGATAACGTCCTTGCTTAACCAGTTGGTTCACTGTCAGACCTTCCGGAGCAGTCGGTCCCTGTGGCAGAATGGACATGCGTCTGGAAATCTCCTTCGTCGGGAGCGTCGCAATCTCTTCGCCATCCAGCAATACGGAACCCGCGCTGGACTTCAGCAACCTTGCCATTGTGCGCAGCAGTGTGGATTTGCCACATCCGTTACTGCCAATCAGGACGGTAATCTGTCCTTTGGGAATCGTCAGGTTCAAATTTTCAATAATGGGATCTGCTCCATAGGAGATAGTAAGCTCCTTGGCTTCCAGAATACTCACGGCTCTCTCCTCCTCAAAACTGATTTCGGTTCTTAAACAACAAATACAGGAAAAAGGGTGCGCCTACACCCGCGGTAAATACCCCTGCGGGAACATCAAGCGGCAGAAAGGCCGTCCGGGCAATCAGATCTGATACACATACAAGCAACGCACCGACCAGACCGGATACCATGAGCATACTGCCGAACATTCGTCCGACCAGTTTCCTTGCAATATGTGGAGCGATCAAGCCTACAAAGCCAATGGTACCCGCAACGGATACAGCAATTCCCGCCAGTAGTACACTGCATAACAGCAATGCCGAACGATGCCATTGAACGGTAACTCCCAGCCCTGTAGCCAAATCATCTCCGAACTCCTGTGCATTCAGGCTGCGGGCGAACCACATCGCCAGAGGTACAACAATGATAATCACTGGGAGAATGGTTCGGATATCGGTCCACGTTGCCCCGTACACACTGCCTGTCAGCCAGATATAGGCTTGACCTGCTGTGTAGAACGGACTCAGAATGAGCATGAACGTTGTACCGGCTCCGGTAATGGCCGACACCCCAATTCCGATCAGTACCAGGCGAATCGGACTGACTCCCTTTTTCCAGGCAAGCACATAAATAATGAATGCCGTTACAATCGCACCACTAATTGCAAACAGCGGCAGCAGCTTAATGCTCACCGTTCCACCGAGCACAGTTACGAATCCTACCGCCGCGACTGCTGCACCGCCAGTGATACCGATAACGTCCGGTGAGGCCAGCGGATTACGGATGATGCCTTGCAGCAGGGCGCCTGACATGCCGAGCGCTGCACCAACCAGCAGGGATAATAACACCCGTGGCAGTCTCAGCGTAAGTACAACGAAGTCATGCTCGCCTGCGTTCAGACCCAATATCGTTCGGATGACGTCCAGCGGCGAGATAAAGTCACTACCCACACTCGTACCAACAACCCCTGCGATCAGAAACAGAAGGGTACATATACCAATAACAACGAGTGACTTCCGCTCGATCTGTCCCGAAACGGTGTCTTTTTTATTTCGAAAAGTCAGCATCTTTCTCATATCTTCGTCACTCCCTTGCGGGCTATGTACACGAAGAAGGGTCCACCAATCAGTGCAGTCATGACACCGAGCGGAACTTCCTGCGGTATGATGACCAGCCTTGCGACAACATCGGCGGACAGTAACAGGATCGCTCCACCAACGAAGGAATAAGGAACCAGCCAGCGGTAATCATTGCCTACCAGTGCACGCATGATGTGTGGGACGACCAGACCGACCAGACCGATTGAACCAGCGACTGCGACCGAGCCACCTGCCAGCAGAACAGTAACGACTCCCATAAGCAACTTGACGAGAAGTACATTTTGTCCCATACCTTTCGCAATATCGTCACCCGTCAATAGCAGATTGATGGCTCTGCCCATGAACAGGGAGACCAGAGCAGCCACTGCCATATATGGCAGAACAGGATACAGCATATCCAGCGTCCGACCGCTTACCGATCCGGCAAGCCAGAACAATACGTCCTGTAATCCGGTTCCATCTAATACCAGAATAGCCTGTGTGAAGGAGGTAAACAGTGCAGAGATGGCCGTACCTGCCAGGACAATCTTGATCGGGGTCAGGCCGTCACGACCGAGAGAACCCAGCCCATATACAATCGCCGCGGCGACGGCTGCTCCGGCAAAACCAAACCACATCATCGTCGTGAGCGAAGATACGGACAGCACCACGATGGCGATAACAATAAATAAGATCGCACCTGCATTAATGCCAAACACACTCGGTGAGGCGAGCGGGTTGCGTGTCAACGCCTGCATTAGTCCGCCCGCCACGGCAAGACTGGCTCCAACGACAGCTGCAATAATGGTACGTGGCAACCGTTCTGTCAGCAGCACCACATGCTCCACGGAGGTCTCGTCGTAGAATTGCAGTGCATCCCATGCCATCTGAAACGTAATATGCGTACGTCCCAGGATCATGCTCGCTGTACTCGCAAGCAGCAGCAACACGAATAAACCAGCCAATCCGTATATCTTGGCAATTGCCTTTGTAAAAAGGGGACACATATTCTCACTCTTTCATCTGTAAAATGAAAAGGGACCTGCCTGCCCATACACTTCGTTAACGAATGTTCTGGTGCATGGCAGGTCCTGCTCCTGTTAGTTCAGGTTGAACTGCTTATATAGGTCGTCCAGCATCATGTTGGCCGATGTGTATCCACCCGCCATGTTCCAGGCCACTTCATCGACCTGAACCAGTTGGTTGTTCTTGACAGCATCAAGGTTTTTCCACAGTGGACTGCTGGTCCAATTATCATAATTTTTCTGAATCGCCTCGGTTTCCGTACCGGAATTGAAGTTAAAGATCATATCCGCATTCATATCGGGGATGCTCTCTTTGGAAGTTAATTCAATTCCCCATGTATCTGCATCGTGACCTTCAGGTCGTGTGAAGCCAAGCTCTTGCAGAATTTTTCCTGCATATCCCATGTAGAAAATACGAACCTGATCGGCTCTGAAGTTCGTAATCGTAGCTTCAATCGGGAGTCGGTCTCCCATTTTCTCTTTGAAATCAGCTACACGTGCATCCCAATCGGTCATCAGCTTATCCGACTGTTCTACCTTATTCATCGCTTCACCAGACAGCTTCACGGTTTCCTTCCAGTCAAACAAGGTTTCCGTTACTACCGTTGGCGCAATCTGGGACAGCTGCTCATAGATCTCTTCATGTCTAATCTTCGTAGCAATGATCAAGTCCGGTTTCAGCTTGTTGATCTCCTCCAGATTCGGCTGGGATTCCTGACCCACTTGGGTTACGCCATCCAGATCTGCTCTCAGATATTCATACACTGGTTGCTGAACCCAGGATTCAACTACGCCTGTTGGTTTCACGCCCAGTGCAACAACAACATCATTGGCACCTTGGAACAAGGTTACGATCTTTTGCGGTGTTCCTGTGACTTTGGTCTCGCCCATGGCATGTTTGATGACTCTTGTCTCATCTTCCGCTTTGGCGGTTGTATCGCTTTTATTATTACTCTCATTGCTGCTTACTGCGGGACTTGCGGTATTTGTTATCTCCGCGCTTCCACCCGATGCACAGCCGGCAAGCAATGAAATCATCAGAATAAGTGCTGCATAAATGCAACCTTTTTTCTTTAATTTATACATGTAACCCGTCTCCCCTTTTTCCTGTAAATGATATTGAATCTCATTATCATTTGTATTGTAATGGAGATAAGCCCATTATACAAGCACTTTATTTGGAAAAACTTCTCATGTCCTGTTGAACAATGAAACTTCGCTAAACAGCATTAATCATAGATTTATAAGTGCAACCTATATAGTCTCGATTCATATAATTCATTTTCCGCATAACCATATATGTATTTTTTTTCTTTTCTCTTCGATGTGCGAATGGTCTCCACATATTTTGCTTCATCTAATAAGTGTTATTCCCAACATTGTATTTTCATTCACTGACTTGTATCCTGTGCAATTATTTATTGTCAAAAAAAACCTGTAATTTCTCAATCTATTATGTTAGATTATCCCTTGGAATAATATCACATCGATAGATAGGGGAAATTGTAACGTGAAAAAGTCTTGGGTTCTATCCATTATTATGAGTTTTGTTCTGCTTGGTGGGGTGCTGCTTCCTACTGGATCATATGCAGCAGCTGCTGACGATACAACGTCTACATATTCAGATGAGGTCAATACCGAGGAAAACAGTACCTATGAAGAAGAGGAACTTACAGCAGAGGAAGCAGAATTTCTGGACTATCTGGATGCATTGACTGTTTCTGCCGTATATGAGAAGAAAGCTTTGGATGCAGTGGGTGGCAATACATACATTACCTCCTCCAATCGTAAATCTTTTTATCTGAAATTGAACAATACGGCAATCCCCAACTACACCAAGTATGTGTCCATGCTGAAACAGATTAAGCCAGAGAATGCCGAGCTAAAAAAAATCCACGCCAAACTGATCAAAGGCAGCTATGCTCAGCTTGAAGGATACCAATCGTTCAAAAAGGCTGTTGCCAAAACGAAAGTAAACAGTACATTCCTCAAGCAAGGCAATGACAAGATTGCCACAGGCATCAAAAGCATCCAACAGTATCATGCCGAAATTAAAGCGTACGGAGAGAAACTGGGCTATCAGATGTAAGCAGCTTACACGAGTTCTTAACATCAGACCTTCTTCTCTGACATGTAACATGAGAATGAAAACACTGCCTGTTCCATTTGAATAAATTGAGATTACAGGGAAAAAGTTTTTTTTTACAGAATAATTCGGCAGTATAGCCGTATTATCAAAAGGCTATGCTGCCGAAAGGTACAACCTCGTGAACAATTGAGGTTGTGCCTTTTTTGCGTTTATGGCCACATGTATCTGAATTTCATTATCTTACGAGGAGTGATTCGCATAATTCTGGATGCCGTGTTCAATCATTCGGGAAGAAAGATTCCTCCTTCTGTCGATGTTGTGAAGAATGGGGCCTCTTCCCCCCTACGCAGATTGGTTTTATCAGAGATTGGCTGCCTCGTGTAGCGGATGGCATACCGACGTACGATACTTTGCGTTTGAACCGCTTAGACTCGTTTGGGGAGCACAAAAAGAAGCCGCATAAGCACATGCGGCTTCTCGATTTGTTTTCTATATCTGCTACCTTTTCTCCATTTTCTACATATCAAGAGTCGAAATCCCGACCCTCATTCATTTTAATAGGAGCTCCAGCCTGCATCGGCTGTAATCACAGTACCGTTCACGAAGCTGGACTCGTCCGATCCGAGGAACAGAGCTACCTTCGCGACCTCTTCACTGGTGCCTACACGCGGATTAATCGACATACCCAGTTGCTGTCTGCCTGCACCAAATTGGCTTATTCCCGCCATCGAGGAACCGATATTGGTCGCTACAGCTCCCGGAGCGATTGCGTTACAGCGAATACCTTGCTCCGCATACATGTACCCTGTATTTTTGGTGAAACCGATCACCGCATGTTTGGAAGCCGTATAGGCTGCTCCTGCACGTCCACCATGCAATCCGCCTGCCGAGGCGATGTTTACGATTACGCCTTTTTGTTTCTCCAGGAAGATCGGCAATACTTTACGCGTTGTCCGCATCACACTGGTTGTGTTCACAGCGAACAATCTCTCCCACTTCTCATCGGTGATATCCGCTGCTGGCTCCATGCCATCCATAATGCCCGCATTGTTAACCAAGATATCTACTGTTCCGTATGTGCTAACCGTCGTATCGATCAGGTTCTGTACATCTTCCTCTTTGGCTACATTGGCCAGAACGACAATCGCTTCTCCACCCTGGGCCTTAATATCATTAACTACCGCCAGAGCAGATTCCTCATTTATGTCTGAAACCACGACTTTGGCACCTTCTTGGGCGTACAATGTAGCGATCGCTTTCCCCATACCCGAACCTGCACCTGTTACAACGGCGACTTTATCTTGAAGTTTCATATCTTAATTCCTCCTTTGTGTATTCGTTTACAAAAACTTAACAAACAAATGTTCATTAACGCCTATCCTTAGTATAATAAGTCATAGCGTTTCACTTCAATCAGTAAAAGCTTGTCCAGTTGTACGTTAATCAACACGTAACAGCCCAAATGTACTTTAATGTATCGAACGGACAGGCAGGGAGGAATAGATATGTCTGAAATTATGTATTCGAATTCAATGGACCGAAGAATCAAGAAATCAAAAGTTGCGCTGAAGGATGCACTCATCCATCTCATGCAGAAACATCCCTTCAAAGAAATATCCATTACAGATATTGTGGAGCGAGCCGATCTGAATCGAGGTACATTTTACAGACATTATCAGTACAAGGAAGACCTGTTCAATGAAATCATCGATGATGTGATTCAGGATCTGGTGACTTCTTTTCGCAAACCTTATCAGGATAAAGAAGAGTTCGAGGTCGGTCTTATGCCCTCTTCGGCGATCACCATATTTGAACATGTGCACCAGCACGCACAATTCTACACACTGGTTGTAGAGTCCGAGGCTTCATCCAGCTTCCAGCGTATGATCTGTGATGTCTTGCGGGATCTCGCCTTACAGGATTTGAACCATATCTTCCCTCCACACATCAACCATGAAATATTGGCAAGCTACCAATCTCATGCGATATTCGGCATGATCATGGAGTGGATCAGACAGGATTTCAAGCATAGCCCCGCTTATATGGCAGAGGAACTGTTCAAAATCATTCATTATAAACCGTTACTTTGACTCTCTACACTTAACCTCTGATAGAGTAATTAAGTTCGGTTTAATAAAAGTATACTGCCTCAGTACTGTAAATGAGTTCCTGTCATTTCGGAGATTAATATGTTAAATTATCCCTCAAAACAATAACCTAAGGGGCTGACACTACACTTGAACAAGTCGTGGATGATATCATTGTTCACCAGTTTTATTATGCTTGGCGGAGTGCTTCTCTCTCCTGCCGCTTCTGCCAATGCTGCCAATGAACCAACCTCTACATATTCAGATCAGAGTTATAGCGACGACGCAGAGCATTTCAGCGAAGAACTTATGGACGAGACGGAATATGAGCTTACTGCTGATCAAAAAGAATTCGAACAATACCTTGAAAAAGTATTTGCTCTTGAGTCTTATGAGACTAAAGCCATGGACGCGTTGGAAAGTGTCGGCTCCCAGGTAACATCAGCGAATCGCAAGTCCATGTATCTCAAACTTACGAATACGGTGATCCCCAATTATACGAAACTCGTATCCAAGGCAAAACAGATCAAACCCATCCACCCGGAACTCAAGAAAATACACGCCTATTTCGTCAAAGGGAGCTACCTTCAGCTTGAAGGATACCTGTTGTACAAGCAGGCCGTTTCCAAGAACAAAGTGAATTACACGATACTGAAACAGGGCAGTGCCAAGGTAAAAGCTGGTGGCGATCTTATTAACCAATGTGAGCAGTATTTATATGCTTATGCAAGGAATTTGGGATATGATTTCTAATCATATCCTGCCTTTTGCTTCATGCAATTCATTTGAATAATCCACAATGGATTGAACCAACCGATATGCCGGTCTTAATGAAGCCAAAAAAAGCGACCCTTCCCCAGTGATTAACCGGGAAAGGTCGCTTTGTTCGTATAAATGAAAGTTACCATTACAACCCCAGCTTCTGCCCTTTCTCCAACCGCTGAATCTGCTGCTCTCCGGTATCCGCAAGTTCACGGAACTGGTTAATCGTCTCACGCATTCTTGGCAGAGCTTCCTGCTTGTAGAGGCTGATTGAATCGAGCGCAGACAACACATCGGTGAACGCTTGTTTCATCGTATCCACGGAGATGCTGGCTTCATACGCCTGCTTCTGAATGGCAATCCCCTGATCCTTGAGCATCTTGGATGTTCCGGCGATCAGATCATTGGTCGTCTGGTTCAGCAATTCAATCTTCTGCAATACAATCTTCTGATTATACAGAGCACTCGCTACCGTAACGGCAATTTTCAGTGCCGAGATCGTTACATTTTTCGCCCGGTCTACCCCTCGGATTAGTTCCTTATTGTTACGGATCACCACTTCAATCGCCATAATGCCCTGCTGGTTCACGACCAGCATTTGCTGTAAGTCCATCACTCGCTGACGGAGCGGGAATAGTACTTCTTCCGTAATAAAACGGACCTTCTCGGGGTCCTCATTGCGGACCTTGGCGGCTTCAATCTGCCCGTCGATCGACTCATCCATGAGCACGCCAAGCTGGATTTCTTTTTGCAATCGCTTGGTGAGTTCTCTCAGGTTCTGTTGCTCAATCTCCAGTGTCGTATTATCGTTACGCAATGTAGATCTGCCTTTGTCCAGCGAAGTGACGATGTCAGCGATGACTGCGTCAGCTTTCTGGTATTTCAGGAAATAGGCGCGGAGCGGATTGAACAATTTCCCGAGGAAGCCGGTTTTGGCAAAGTCGACCACACTCGGGTCGAGATCCTTCAGTTGCATATGCAGCTCGGTCAAGCCTTTGGCGACCTGACCGCCCTCGTCTCCGGTCTTGGACAGATGTCCAACGGAGACTTGAAGCAACGCGTTTTTCTCAGAAGAAGATCTCATCGTGTTCATACCAAACCCATCAATGGATTGCAGAATCTCCTTGCGCTTCTCCAGGGATTCCAGATCCAGTGTCATAATCATCTCTACATTGGCATTCGCCACTTGTTGCAGCTCCGCTACCTCGGCAGGTACGGGTTTCACCTCTTCTTCAATCACCTTCTGAATCTCTTTCTGGCTTGGTATCTCCATCGAAAACGACATCTATAGTTCCCCCTTTAAATTACATCTGTACGTTAAACAGGTTTCCGATCTTGTATACGACATCGTCCGTATCGGCATTGATACTTGCGGCTTCGTTAATGCTGGAGATGCTCTCCAGGGCTTTGATGTCCGCGTTGTATCCAATCGTATAGATCGGCACTTGATACGTCTCGACCAGATCACGAATGTCCTTCAGGGTATGACCCTCATTGGTCTCGCCATCGCTCAGGACGAAAATAAGCGGCTTCACGTTCGGATCAACAGCCATATAGTCTTCGAGCATCTTCATCGCCACCACGATCCCATCGAATGTTGCCGTACCCCCGCCTGCTTGTAGACTGTTAACCGTTCCGACAAACATGGATTGCTGATTCGTATCATACTTCGCAATCGGCAGATTCACCGTTACTCCGCTGGAGTAGGAGACAAGGCCAATGCTGTTGTCCGTGCCCAGGTACTTCTGCCCTTTACTCAAAGATTCCTTCAACCGGTTAAGTGGCTCTCCGTCCATACTTCCGGATACGTCAGTTACGAATACAGCAGCAATGGGTTTACTGCCGTTCTTCTTCTCTTTCCATACTTTCTGTGCGGACAGCAACGTGCCGCCATCTACTGTACCAAGCTCTGATTTGTAATCCGGTAAGCCGTTGAAGCCGAACTCTTCCGCCGACTGTTGATATTTCGCCTGGGTGACAAATTCCGCAAATTTCTGGATGATCTCCTGCTTGTTCTGCGGCAATTGTCCCAATGCATACAACGGGCTGTCATGTCTCACGCCAAATGGGGTAAAGACGTATCCGCTCTTCAGATCAGCGGTATTCACATACGTCTGGTATTCAAGCACAAAGGCATCCAGTCGTCCTGACTTGGCAGCTTCCCGCATTTGAATCGTTGTGGATGCCGTAAACGGCACATTCGCCTGAAATTTCTCAAAACCTTGAATAGCTTTCTCACCCAGCGGGTTGGCGCTGTCATACGTATTCAGTGCGGTCACGAGGAAGTTGAGTCCTGTGGAGCTGGCAAATGGATCCGTGTATCCCATCGCGAGTTCGTTGTTCGCAATCGCTTCGGTCACCGTTTTCACATTAACGGAGCCATACGTATCGACAAGTGCATCATACTTGGCTTTGGAGATCACGATGCCGGGCACGTTCCCGACCAATCGCTCGGACACCATCTCTGTCTTCACCCCGCTGGCCTCAACCATCTCGCCCCACAGTTCATTGGAGGGTGTGAACGCATCCGGCATATACTTGCCTGACTTGATATAATCTGTAGCCGTTCCGGAGGCGATGTTGCGGATTTTGACCGACACCTGCTGACCTCCGACGGTCATATTGGCTTTGTTAAATTCATCACCAACCTCAGTCAGCCACCCGTCCACCCCAGTGCCTGATTTCTCGGGTGAGGAGAAGATTTCGACGTAATCATTCGTTGTGTTCTCTACCGTGACCGGAAATTTCGAGATGTCGGGCAGCGATTCTGCCACATCGACCGGGTCCAGGTCAATCTGTCCTTTGACGGACTCTGCCGTTGCGGGGTTAATGTCCCCATACAATTTACTGAGCGTTTTGCCTGCATTCTCTGTACTGACCTGTGTTGACGACTTGCCGAAGTTGGATGTCAGCGTAATGCCTGCATATACCAGACCGAACACGAGCACCAACATTACAATCGATATGAAAAAGAACTTTCCCTTCTTGGCCATACGAGCAACCCCTCACTGTCTGTATAATTTGGTGTGCTTGATTAACTGATCAATCTCCTGCATACAAGGCATCTGTTCAATCGTTCCAACTTCAAAGCTGTCCAGACGTGAAATCTCCAGCAACAATTGATCCAGCTTGAGCAAAATTTCTTCATTGGTGTGAAGTGAATCCTTCACATAGGACAGATAATCGTTGTACACTTTCGTTTTTTCCTGAAAAAGCTTCTGGGGAAGTGTAGAGGATTTGGATTTCATCATGTTGGCATAGTCGGCTTCATCGAATACATTCAACCGGTTCAGTATACTGCGGATATTGAGGTATAACAGCTTCTCCACTTCCAGGGTAACCGACGCGAATTTCTTGTAGCTCAGCTCGCCTGGATCAAATCGTTGATGGAGCACATTCAGGAGTGTTTCTTTCTTTTTCTTCATCCGACTCAGTTGGGACAGTCCCAGCGTGATATCTTCTTCAAGTACTTTGATACGTCTATAAAAGGATAACGCTTCCACATAATCTTCATGAGTCTCGATATGCTTCACAGGCAGGACTACTGGCTGTCTGAACAGCAAGCTGTAACTACCATAGAATAAAGTCAGGACGCTGCCGAACAGCAAAGTCACCGAAAGCGCTGTTGTAAATGCACCCTCCCCGAAATTCAGCCCGATAAAGCCGGGTGAGAATGCCAGAACATTCACGGCCACAATGCCGAAGATCAAGCCCAGTAATTTTATGTATCTGTTCATGTTCAATCATCCGACCTCCTTTCATGCTATATGCTGGAGCTATATGTCGATATTTTCCTCTTCAACTTAATATCATTGTACATGATGTTACTGCGCTCAGGTGGATTTAGTTGGATATTCATAATATACGTGGGTTGGGCTCATCCCATTTCATCTTTAGAGGGACAACGTGAAACCGTTTGGATAATCTGTGGTCAATCTGTAGAATCGAGTCATCAGGAACAGAAAATCGCGGTTAAAAATCGTTATCAGGTAATACGTGGAAAATAGCTATGCGTGTCATTTTTTATATAAGACTTGTCTAAAAAACGAGTAATGCAAAAAGGACGAAACGGAGATCATCCGGTTTCGTCCCTTATGCGTTGATTCATCTTTTTTTCGTGTTCTCGTGTTCTCGTATTCTTATTGAAATCTCAATGTCCCGGCGATCCGGTGACCCGATGTCCCTACGCACCCCAAAGGGTCCATCTCTGCTGCGCAGTAATATCCAAGATACCGTTTCCTACAGCTAACGAACTGAGGTGACGCTATTTGGTGCATTTCAGCTCAACCAAAAATGTAACGAACCTGAGACACTTTATATTCACGTTTTAGGTGCAAAGACGTTGATTATTGCCCATGTCGAATGAAATAACGTCGCTGAGATTCGTTACATTTCCCAACTCACCCAAATTCCCCATTTAAGGCGTGTGCGGTTCGTTAGAAATTAGAAAACGGTTGCCTTATTGCACCCTCTGTAGCAGACAAGCTTAATTCCCATAAACCTCTGTTAGCTCATCCGTATTTGGCTTGCATTCACCATTGTATTTGAGTGTATTTGCGCCTTTTCATACCATGCCTCTTTTTACGAAAAGAAAGATTCCGGTTTACTGCGCGTGGTGCGTACCTCTGTGACTTTACCGGCGCAGCCATTGTCGCCAATCGCACGAAACATCACCGTAACGCTATCCTTGCCTGATGTAACGCTCTCAGGGATATCGTAAGTCACGTAGAATACCTCACCGATTTTGTTCATATGAATGCGCTGCTCCCCAATAACAACGCCTTCCACGATGATGCTGAAGTGCCTTTCATACCGAATATCTTCCTTTACAAAAGGAGAATGATCTCCGCCCCAATAGGCCACACATAGATAATTAGTTGCGGCGCGATCCACCGCCAGTTGGTAACTGAAGTAAGCCCCACTGATGCCAAAAGCCTCTCGCCACATATGCAACTTCTTACGTCCATCTGTGGTTGAACCGTTGTGCTGCTCGCCGCGACAATTGCTATCCAATTGATGCCCGATCTCATCCTGCTGACCATCCGGCTGAACCCTGTCGATCGTGATGTCGTTCAACTCTTTCTCCAGTGCATCGCCTTCGTCGTTCAATGGCCAGTACACCGTATAGAATTCATGATGTACGTTATAGAACGGGATCAATTTCACGGCTTCACCTGTGGAAGTGACCTCCTTGCTGAGTTCAAATGTTAACGTGCCTGCGTCCACAACTTTGATCCATTCCTTTACATCCTCCTGTTCTGTCCGGATTACCGGTACGGGAGCAGTCTTGGGATTCAGTGCCGTTTCATCCACAATCGTGTCTTCGGGAAGTCCATCGCTTCCTAGTGCACCGGCAAGTACGATTGGGCCATACAGGAATGCCACCTTGTGGGCATCATCTCTGGAGGTGTACTGCCGAAGTGACATCGGCAGTGTGATTGTAACGACATCACCCGCGTTCCATTGGCGGTCGATGGAGAGATAGCCGGGTTCCATCCGTGTATACGGATGGGCCGAGTCCCCGTTGACGGTTGCCGTCATTGGCTCTTGCAGCCATGAGGGCACACGTAATCTTAGATGAGCCGAGGCGCTGCCTTCGGTCATCGTCAGGGTTACCTTTTCCGAATAAGGAAAGTCGGTTTCGAGCTTCAGCGATAGTCCCTGAGATGCCCAGTCCAGCTTGGAGGCGATATACAGGTTCACATACAGGTCCTGCTCATTCTCGAAATAGATGGCCTCGGCATATTTGCCCGGGTTCTCCATACCCGATCCTGTACAGCACCACCATGCGGTATCGCGCGTACCGTAGATTTTGTAGTGCCCTTGCAGCGTTGAGGCAAAATACGTTTTGTTGCCCGTATCGGGGTCCTGCGTGCCCAGGATGTGATTGTAGATGGCATTTTCATAATAGTCCATGTAGGCGCTATCGTGATTCCAGGCGAAGAGTTGTTTCGTCAAATGCATCATGTTGTGAGTACAGCAACTCTCTCCTGTTTTGATGCCAAGACTCTCCATGCCCTTCGCTTCGTAATGCTCCGATATACTCGTAGCGCCAAAGACGTAGGAACGATGATGAACGGTAGTCTCCCAGAAAAATTCTGCCGCCGCCCGGTAACTCTCGCGAGAGGAATCCTGGTTGTAGATTTCGGCAGCACCGATCACTTTCGGGATCTGCGTATTGGCATGTTTGCCCTGAAGATCGTCCTGTTCATGTTCCAAGGGTCTCAGGATCAATTGATGGGTAAACTTATTGGCGATCTCAAGGTATAAGGCTTTGCCCGTGATCTCATATAAATGCGCAAATACTTCATTCATGCCCCCGTGTTCACTTTGAAGCATCGTCTGCATCTGTTCTTCTGTCATCGGAAGCAAGCCTTCTACCGCCCAATCTGCAAATCGAGTGACCACATCAAGTGCTTGTTCGTTACCAGTCCGTTTATATGCGTCAATCAGACCGCGGTAGATTTTGTGTACGCTGTACCAAGGAACCCAGTATTCACCGATATTGAATCCACCGATATTCTCTGCTCGAAAAGCCATGTGGAAAGGTTCTTCGGACAACCCGCCGATATACCCGCTGCCCGTATGCTGTTGAATGGATGCAAGCTCACTGACGGCATAATCCAGCGTTTCTTTTAACGTGGCATTCCCGGTTGCCTGATACGTTACTGCCAGCGCCGACAGATAATGGCCGAGGGAATGTCCGCTGATGGTACGAGCCTCCCAACCCGCGTAGCGTTCTTTTCGGGCAGGCAAACCATGAGCTTCGAAGCATGGAGCCAGGAATCGATCAATATCCAGCGATAACAGATAACGCTCCCCAACCTCTTGTGATGTTTGAAAAACACCATTGAGCAGGTCTACATGTTCCGGGCCCAGAAATCCTTTTTTCGTATCAATCATTACGCTCACTCCTTCTCGGTATGTACAGATATTCAGCTGTGCTTCCATGGGGTCTTAAAGGATAAAATCCGTGTTGTAATTCATATGCTTCAAGCTTCCAATCGGTCTTCAAACCTTGAATATCCACATGTTATCAAATAAAGTACAATTACATCAGACTCATAATCCAAGAAAAGGTGGAGAAATCCGTCCTATGCCAAAACCACTGGAACATTATCTGTGCGGCAAGTTCATATCGGAAGGGAACTGGAGCCACATGCGGAGAATCATGCCTGTACATGAGATTATTTTGATGCTGGAAGGTGAGATGTACATCGCGGAAGATGAGGAACAGTATGTCGTTCGTGCCAATGATCTGCTATTTCTAAAGGCTGGGCGCACCCATTATGGTTACCGGATCAGCGAGGCACCTGTCAGCTTCTATTGGGTTCACTATGATTCGGTTCAGGCAGAATTCGACGGTCACAGGGCGCATGCCACCATTCAGGTACCTTCCGTGGCGAATCAACTCTTCAAGCAGTTGCTGCATGTCTCCTCCTTCTCGCAGGAAGAAGCGGACGCGGCTTTGCTGCTGCTGTTCAAAGAGCTGGAACGGAATACGCAGGCGGATTATCGTCCTCATAATGCTGTCGTGGACCATATCTGCAAGTGGGTGGACATTCATCTTCACACGGGCATCACGGTGAGCAAAATTGCAGAACATTTTAATTTCAACAAGGACTACATCTCCAAAATGGTAAAGCGTGAGAAGGGAATTGGACTCAAAACCTATATTCTCACCGAACAGATTCGCCGAGCCAAACAGATGCTACTGAATACCAATGCCAGTGTCAAAGAAATTGCGGGCCATTGCGGCTTCTCTGACTACAAACTGTTCCTGCGCATGTTCAAGCAATACGAAGGCTATACACCAACCGAATATCGCAACAATCTGTACTCGACACAACTCAACCGGTGATGCTCTCAGACCCATAGAAATGATTGAGCTGTATATAGAACATTTGAATTCATTCATCGCCATTCATTGTGGTACAATGCACAATAAACATATTGAATACTTAACCCAGTGGAACACTTAGATGATAAGAGAAGGAGAATTATAGATGACAACGGCTGCCGTTACGATCCATCCTGCTACTGAAGCAGACCATAACGAAATTGTACATATCCTTGTTGCCAGTTACGCCGAGTACCGGGAGACGTTCGAGCATGAGGAACGGTGGGAAGCCTACCTGAAGGATATTAGAGAGTCCGTGGATAATCCGTATCTGACCCAATTATGGATCGCCAAGATTGAAGATCAGATTGTCGGCACAGTTCAATTATTCGAGACCGCGCATAAGGCTTATCCAGACTTCGAATTGCCCATCGACTATCCGTTTATTCGCTTGCTCGGTGTCGATCCACAATGGAGAGGGCACGGCATTGCGAGAGAACTGCTCCAGCACTGCGTGGACTCCGCCAAGGAGATGGGCAAAAATACGGTGTATTTATATACGGGTGGTCAGATGGTCAACGCCATCCGTTTATATGAACGTTTTGGATTTTATGAGGATGAGGAATTCAGCTCCGAGAGTAGCGGGGGTAAGGCGATTTGCTACCGCTATGATTCTCAAGGGTAATAGCGAACCACGATCAGCGGAATCTGATTAGTGAAGTGTAGTCAATGAAAGATACGTGTTCTACTTGAATAACGTGAAAAAGACCATTCATCCTCATGAGTGGTCTTTTTCACGATTTAAAATTGATACATCAATTATGTTTATATGAAAAATCTATCTTGGTTAGCGATAAGGCTTTAGCCGCCAATCTCCACCAAAATCTTCGCATGGCTCTTGTCGCTCATCAACAGCTCAAGCCCTTCCTGTACGATGTCGTCCAGTTTGATTTTCTTGGTGATAATCTGTTTCACATCGAGAGATCCTTCCGCAATCAATGAGATCACTTCAGGGAAAATGTGGCGATATGCCAGCGTTGCTGTCAGATTCGCTTCTTTCACCAGAAGATCGAAGAAGTTCACTTGGAGCGGATTTGGAATCGCGGCGATCACAACAACTTCTCCACCTTTTTTGACAACCGCAACGGCACTGTCCATTGTTGGTTGCACTCCCGCTGCTTCATAAGCCACATTGATGCCACCGGATTGTTGCAAAATCGCTTCGGTTGCATTGACTTTGGCACTGTTCACCGGAATAGCTCCCAGCTTGGCTGCCAAGTTCAGGCGTTCCTCAAATACATCGACTGCATAGATTTCAGAGGCCCCTGCAGCTTTGGCAGACAAAATGGTCAATAATCCAATTGGACCAGCTCCGTACACGGCTACCTTGTTGCCCACTTTCAGTTTGCTGTGACGAACCGCATGAAACGCTACTGCTGTAGGCTCTACGAGTGCGCCTTCTTCGAAAGTTACGTTATCCGGGATGGGATGGACCATGTATGCTTCAACAACAACATACTCCGCAAAACCACCATCACTATTCAGTCCAACGAATCCAAATTGTGTACATTGGTTGTACCGACCCTGGATGCAATATTCGCATTTTCCACAATGGTACAACGGCTCCACCACGACCCGATCGCCTACATTGATACCGCTTACATTACTTCCCAATTCATTTACGGTGCCTGCAAATTCATGACCCAACGTCAACGGCGCTTTCTGTCCTGAGAGCGGATGGTTCTCGCCTTCTTGAATCCCTACACCATGATGATAAGCATGTAAATCACTGCCGCAGATACCGGCATATTCTACTTTGATTTTGACTTGCCCTGCTTGAGCGACTGGAACCTCGCGATCTTCAACACGAACGTCTTTATGGGCATACCATACTGCTGCTTTCATGAAGTTCATCCCCTTTGTATGATTGTCTATGTATTATATCGCTGTTCATATATTATTCATATTTATAGATACTAATGTTAACATTAGCTGTATTAATATCAAACGGAGATGAGATCATGAATCTGGAACAACTTGAATATGTCGTTGAAATTGCGAAGACCCAATCGTTCTCCGCAGCCGCAGAGCATCTACATATCACGCAATCGGCAATCAGCCAATCAGTTCATCGTCTGGAGAAAGAACTGGGATTGATCCTGTTCGAGCGCTCGCGGCAAGGAACGCATCCCACTTCCGAAGGCAAACAATTCATTGCCAAGGCGCTGGACATCTTGCAGCGGATTGATGAGTTGAAGTCCCTGAACGCGGAAGCCTCCTCTCTTACCGGAGAGCTGCATGTTGCTACTTTCCCAAGTGTCATGCCCTATCTTGTCCAGTCTGCTGCGGACATGAAGCGTGAACACTCGCAACTTAACATCTCCATTGAAGAGAAAGGGTCAATGGAAATTATTGAGGATATTCGCAGCAACAAAACTCATCTGGGCTTTATCGCGATCTACGCCAAACAATTGCGGGAGTTCGATGGACTTCATTTCAGTCCCATGTATTCAGGCAAACTGGTGGTATGTACCCATCACCTGTCTGAACTTGCCCAGCACAGCCGCGTTACACCGAACCAATTAAAAGAACACAAGTTGGCACTGTATCGGGACGGTTTCATCGAAGACTTCATCCAGGAATTCACCTATGATCATGGCCCTCTGTCCATTCTGTTCAAAACGAATAATTCAGAAGCGATCAACATGGTGTTACGAAATAATATTGCTGCAACGATCGGTCACGATTTCTCCTTTCACCAACATCCACTGTGGAAAGAAGGCTTGGTGAAGATGGTTGAGATCGCGGAAATCGATCAACCGAAAATGCAAATTGGCTTTGTACAGACGGAATCCAAAGAGGGTGCCTTAGCCGCAGAAAAGTTCGCCCAACGCTTTAGACAGGCCATTGAGATGGATCATCTATAAAAGCTCCATGAAGAGCAAAAAGTGCTCCACGCCTCTGAAGGAAGTTAGGGATACACACCAACTTCTCCAAGAACGGAGCACTTTTTTTACTTATCACAGTCACATAATACCTTATATTTTATTCGCTTTGCTGACTACCTCTTGTCGTACTCTTACTACACCTTACCCAAACTATACTTTCACTTTTCTCACAGCTTCGCTCATCTCGTTCGTCTGCTGTTCAAGCATCGTGGAAGTCTGCTCCACCTTCTGGAACATAGCTGACTGTTCGCGCATCAGACGATAGATTTCATCCGAATGATCCGACACCCCGACTGAAATCTGTGAGATCGTAATAACGGAAGCCGCGGCCTCTTCTGAACCGGCCGAGATTTCCTCTGCGGCAGCAGATACTTCCTGAATACGATGCGTCACCAGTTGGAATGCGTCTACCACATGGGAGAAGGCCTGCTCTGCTTCTGATGTAATGGTAACCCCTTGTCCAATCTCCTGTGCGGTAACCCCCATTCGGGAGCCAATCTGCTGTGATTCTTGTTGAATGCGAATCAGCAGATCCGAGATCAGTTCCATAGATGTACTGGAGGCTTCCGCAAGCTTCCGAACCTCGTCCGCCACAACAGCAAAACCTTTGCCATGCTCTCCTGCATGCGCCGCTTCAATGGATGCATTAAGCGCGAGCAGCTTTGTCTGACTCGCAAAATCACGAACCGTGTGCAGTGCACCACCAATTTCCTGAGAGTAGTTGTTCAGCACCTGAACCATCGTTACAACTTCACCCGAGACATCTGAAATACTCTCCATCTGTTTCTTCATGAGTGTCATGTTCTGTTTCCCAGACTCTGCGGTAACAAGTGCACTTGTTGCCGCATCCGACACTATCATCGAAGATTCGGATATATCCGTTATGCCTTTGGCGATCTCTTCCATTGCATTCGCGCTGTCGCTCGCACTTTGCTTCTGGGTATGGGCTCCAAGTCTGATCTGTTCGACAGATCGATCAACGGTCTTGCTCATCTCCAGCATCTCTTCGGTACTCTGATTAAATTCCTTGGTTGATTCGGCTAAAATATCTGTGGTAGCGGCTACACCTTCAACCATGTCACTTACGATCTCATTCAAGTTCCCCGACATATGTATCATTGCTTGGTATGTTGTTCCAATCTCATCTTCGCTCCGCAAACGATATGACGTCAGAATTCGATTGGCTTCTGCAAGCTCACCCTGTGCCATGCTTTCGACACTTGCTTTCAGCGATTGGAGTGGCCGTAGCCCCCTTACGATAAACCACATAACAATGGCAATACCTGCAAGTGTAATCAATAACAACAAGGCATAGAAGGGAATACTCGATTTCATAATATCTGATTCGATACTTCCAATAACCGATACTGATGTATCGATTCCAATCACACCTGTCAGTTTACCATTGCTATCCAGCATGGGAGCATAAGAAGATATATAATCACCATACTCCTCGTTGTTAATGATTGAGGAACTGGCTATTTCTCCTTTTAGTAGCTTCTGTACAGCTTCCGTCGGGATATCCGTCACTTCATTAATTGGTGAGGCTTTAGCCACGTCCTTCATACCATCCACCATAATAAGGGGTGTACCTTTGTCATCTATTTTGACGAAATACACATACATTGCACCAATCCGTTCGCGAAAATCATCCAACTCATCACGAATCTTCAAGAACTCGTCATTCTCCTTGGGATCCTTAGCATACTCGGCATAAGATGCTGTATCCAGCTTATTCACATAACTCTGAGCAATCTGCATATTGTAACTCGAAATGGCCTCCTGCGCAGCCAGCTTCATATTAGCCACCTGTAACAGCATGCTTCCAGCCGCTATAATCATAATAACCAGTGTAACGACTGCAACAATGCGTACAACCAAACGTTTTCTAAAAAAACCGACCATCCGCTCCTCTTCCTCTCCCGTGAACCCAAGCCTTTTTGACTAGGCTCTACCCCAAAAACACATGATTGAAGCACTAAGTTATGGGAAAATAGTATACGAATATGTCGAAATAGGCAAGAAAATATTGGATTAATATAAAAACGCTATCATAGCCGTGGTAGCTATGTTGGTTGGGATTTTACGATGATGCCTTACGGAGAATGTGCTAGGGTTATCAGCTGAATAAAATCCAACGTATTCGGAATGTGAGTTCCGTACTGTTCCTTTTAATCTATGCTCATTCTCTTATTCAATCTGCTCACATCCAAATAAAGTTTACAATTCACCCTTGCCATAAAAGGTCAATTCATATATATTATTAATTAATTGATCAGTTATTTAATTAAAAAAAGTAAAGAACGGAGGATTCTTTTGGCGAGACCTATTAATGAAGAGAAACGACTGGAGCGGCGTAAACGCATCTTGAAAGAGGCTGTTATCCTGTTTGCCGAAAGCGGATATTCCAATACCACAACGGCTATCATTGCGAAACGTGCAGGAGTTACTTCTGGAACTATTTTTCAATACTTTCCAAACAAAGAAGCTCTGTTCCATACCGCTGTTCTTGAACCGCTTGCTGATATTCAGATGAAATCACTTGCTTCTCTACAAGGAAAAGGAACACCAGGTACGTTGATTAAAAATATGGTAGAAGAACAATTCAGCCATATTTACTTCTATACCAATGAATTGCGACTTGCTCAATCTGTCTTGGGGCAACGAACCAGGTTCCCTGAACTTACACAGAAGGTCCTTGAAAGTATAAAAGTCATGACCGATACGATTGAATCTGTCTACGCGAAGGGGCAATCCATGGGAGAGTTCAACAAAAGCTTTTCTCCAGCAATGATCTCTCGCAGCTATATCTCCTTCTTAAATGGAGTAGCTTTAACTCTCGGAGAAGACATTCTTCATCATCCAGAGTGGGAGAATCTGAAGGGACATGCCTTTTATCTGTTTGCACCAATACATCACGAAGAAACAACTGGAGGAATCTGAATGAGTCAACCATCATTACAACCCGCTCTGACATTTAAAGGTCGTGTGAAGAAACACAAGAAACTCTTATGGGGCCTGGGTATAGCGCTTATACTTATTGTGGCTCTTGTATTTTTTATATCTTATAAAGTAGTAGACACGTTGTTACACCATCCACGAGATACCAATGTCAGCTACGAGTTGAACATGGAGAAAACACCTTACGAAGAAGTTGAATTCAAGAGTTTGAAAAATGATAATACGATTCGAGGAACCTTCTTTCCAGCCAAAGTCTCTTCAGGCATAGCAAGTAACAAGACGATTATTGTTGTACATGGGTATACGAGTAATCGTTTAGTCAAAGGGCGTACTCCCAAGTTGGTCGAACATTTCGTTCCAAAAGGATATAACGTACTGTCCTTTGACCTCAGTTCACAGGGTAAGTCCGATGGGGATTTAATTACGATGGGTCTCCGTGAGAAATACGATTTACTTGGGGCTGTAGACTACCTGAAATCCAGAGATCAGGCGGGTGACCACATTGGAGTTATCGGCTTCTCCATGGGGGCTGCTACTTCTCTACTGGCCACAAGTGAAAGTGATGATATCCAGGCCGTAGTTGCAGATAGTCCATTTCGTAATGCCGGTTTATTTCTAAGAGAGGGCCTGCCATTCTTCTCAGGTTTACCTGCATTCCCATTCAGTTATACATCGACATGGATGGCGGATTGGGTCTTTAACGTTGATCTTGATTCCGTATCACCTATGGACACGGTTAAAAAGATGCAAGACAAACCCGTTATGCTCATTCATGGTACTGGAGATCAGCAAATAAGTTATAAAAATACAGAAAAGATCTATGAGTCCTTGAAAGATAATCCCAATGCCGAAGTATGGTATCCGCAAAATACGGAACACATCGATGCAATTAACCATTACCCCACTGAATATTTCCAAAGAGTAGATCAATTTATGGATAAGTATGTGGGTCCCTAAATTGAATAACACCAAAAAACATCCCGGCGCGAACGCGGGATGTTTTTTGGTACGTAATATCTCACATTTATATATTACAATGACTAAACGGCTCGTCCATCCGTCTTTCTGAATCGAATCAGGGACCAGATCACCAGCAATGCGAGCACGGCCAGACAGATGCTAATGCTGAACCGATTGCCTGCATCAAACACAAACATCACTGCAATGACACTGAGACACAGCACTACGGCTCCGGTTATATAAGGAAAACCCCATACTTTAAACGTCGGTTGAGCTGGATACCGCTTCCGCAGTTTTAACTGTGATGAGGCAATACAGATCCACACGAGGATCACGACAAACCCCGGAACTGCCAGCAGAATACGGAACAGCTGGTCCTGCGCGAACAGGCCTAACAGGGAACCTCCGAGCAAAACTACCGAACATACCAGCAAGGTGTTGATCGGGCTACCGTTGCGATTGGTCTTCGACAATGCTTTTGGAGCTTCTCCACCTATAGCCATGGAGTGCATCATCCGGGATGCACCGTAGATCCCTGAATTCGCAGCAGACAGAACCGCCGTCACCAAAATAAAGTTCATAATATGTGCAGCTCCCGGCAATCCTGTGGAAGCAAGCACCTGTACAAACGGGCTGCTCTCCGGCCCAATCTCATTCCATGGAATGAGGCCACAGATGATCAGAATCGGCAAAGTGAAGAATAGAATAATTCGGAGCATGAAATTGCCCACGATTTTGGGCATGACTTTATCTGCATTTTCCGTCTCCGTCAAGGTCAGTCCAATCAGCTCTGATCCTCCATACGAGAACATGACGACAAGCAGTGCCGAGAAGATTGATGACCATCCGTTCGGGAAGAAACCGCCTGCTTGTGTGTAATGTTGCAGATAAGGGGTGTTATCACTCGGAATAATGCCAAAGATCACCCCTGCACCAAGGAAGATAAAAATAATAATCATGGCAATTTTGATCCCCGCCAGCCAGAACTCGAACTCCCCGAACACCCCTACACTCATGAGATTCACCAGTATAATGAATGCCGCACAAGCCAGACTCAGCATCCACAACGGTACTTCCGTGAACCAATACTGCAAGAAACTTCCGGCAGCAATCACCTCAATGACACACACCGATAACCATAGGAAGCAGTACATCCATCCCATAATAAAGGAGACTCTGCTGCCGAATGCTTCCTGCACAAAGTCTTTCATATTTTTGTTTTTGTACACGGTAGCCATCTCCGCCATCGCAGCCATCACAACCAGCAACAATAATCCGGCAAAAATGTACGTGACGATCACGCCCGGGCCTGCAAGACCTATCGTCTCTGCACTACCTTTGAAAATTCCAGTTCCAATGACACCACCCATAGCCATAAAACTGATGTGTCTTGGTTTAAGCTTCTTTTGTAGTGTTCCTTCTGTCTGAGCCAATTCAAGTCCTCCTGATGTAAAAAACGTCTGTAATGCTGTCTTGTTTCATAGACATAATGTCCAGTATACCCTATTGTTCATGGATCAGCCCAGAAGTTACTTATGGCCAATTCATACCAAGCGCATCGTGACATAACCTATGTTTTATACCCCACAATGGCATGAAGCAATCTGTGTACAATCATCCAAGCACCACAGCGATTATGGGACATAACACCAAGACGGCAAACAGCGGATTCATATGATCAAACCACCAGTAAATCATGCACGACTCCCTCCACATTCTTCGTCACAAGGTTACGTTGCTTTATTGCTGCATTATTGAGTTTATTCTACTCTTTTTCCAAATTTCAATATGTATGATATGTTGCAAAATAAAAAAACCAGTGTTCTGTAAAAAACAGAATACTGGTTTCGCATGCGAATCCTTTTAGATTTTTTTCGTCATAAATGTGCTGTTCGGGTCCAATATATAATTTGCAAATGGTTCGCAATATTCGAATCCAAAATCTTCATACAGCTTCCGTGCCGGGATAAACGAATCCATCGAACCTGTCTCCAGACTGATTCGCTTATAACCACGGTCTGTGGCAACCTCCATAATATGAGCCAACATTTGTCTCGCTACGCCTTTTCTCAAATGGGCCAAAGCCGTACGCATCGACTTCAATTCGGCATGCTCAGAATCTATTTCTTTGATAGCCCCGCAGCCGAGTAAGTCGTCCCCATCCCATGCACACCAGAATGTAATTTCAGGCTTCTTGAGTCCATCCAGATTCAACGCATGGATACTCTCCGGGGGCGAATCCGCCTCCATCCCTTGCAAGTGCTCAGCGATTAAAGCCTTAACTTGTATTCCACTCAAATCATCCACTTTGATCTCCAAAACATATCACTCCTGCCGACATTATTATTGTATCTATTACTGAATGTATATCGATTATTTCATCTTACTACCGTGTCAGGTTTAATGACAAGAGGCTACTTAGTTACACTGAAATACGCTATTGTGATTCACCTATAATTACCAGTATGATGAGGCTATCAGATGCCAAAAGGAGACCCCTATGACCCTAACAACGGACAACTTGTTTTATAGCAAACGATTAAAGATGACGCCACCACGCCCAGAAGACGTGCAGACAATGCTGCAATGGAACGAAGACTCGGAGTACCTTCGGAATGTAGATACTGATCTTGCCATTCCCTATTCGGAGAAACAGCTGGAGGATGAGGGCGAAACGAAGAACAAGGAAGTGTACTTCAGACTGCGCACGCATGAAGAGGATACGCTGATTGGTTTTATCGTCATTCACAGCATTGAATGGAATAACCGCTGCGGACAGCTTGCCATTGGCATCGGACTTGCCGAACATCGCAACAAGGGGTATGGCACAGAAGCGTTGAATCTTATTTTACGATATGCGTTTCATGAAATGAATCTGGACCGGGTTGGCCTCGATGTCATCGCCTACAATGCCAAAGCGATCCGTTCCTATGAGAAGGTTGGTTTTCAGTTGGAAGGTCGGGCACGCTCCGCTGTATATCGGGATGGCAAGCGTTACGACCGCTTAATGATGGGAATTCTAAGACCAGAATGGGAAGCACACAATCAGATCCATACGGAGGGTGAACAAGCATGACCAAGAATGCAGAGGTCACTGCGTTTATTGAACAGATTCAGATCCCCTGGCAAGTACAAGTCGCAGAACAATTGCGTCAGTTAGTGCATGATACCATCCCTGACGTGCAGGAACGCGTGCAATACAAGAAACCTCATTTTTTGAAAAACGGAACATATGCTGCGGTTATCTCGCCATCCAAACAGGCCGTGTCCTTCACCATCTTCCATACCACTGGACTTGATCTACCCGATGGCATATTCGAAGGCCCGGAAGAGCGCAAAACGATCAAGCTCAAGGAAAAAGATTCGCCCGATTACGAATGGCTGGCGGGTCTGTTGAAGCAAGCATCTGCAGAATTGTAGGAAGATCTGGTGTTACATCAAAGGGGCACCCCATTAAGTTCAGAACTTACGGGATGCCTCTTTTTGTTGTAGCCTGCTTTTAAGATTGCTGATAGGATACGGCGGTCATCTGGCAGGGCTCACATATGAACATGTAATACATGCCCTCACCATATGCCTCAACCTCGCCCCAATCCAGTTGTGCGACAGCCTTCATTCTCGTGGAACAGCGTAAACATATTCGATACTCGGCATCCTGAACCCATCCCGGATGACCGCCGACCTGAGATAGCGATGGTTCCATCGCCCACTCACTGGCATGGAATGCATGACGTGATGCATTCGCAATCCGAAACTGCCGGCCCACATCCGGTGTAAGTTTTACATAGTCCTCCGGGTCAATGTCGTCCGCTCCCACGGGCATGACATTATGTGAGCTCCATAACGGTTCCCCTGCTGCATCCCTCTCCATGTAAACCACACCGTAACTGCTGCATATCACGCAAGTCTGGATCTGAAGTCGCTGGGCATGCCAAGACACGTCCCGCAGTGCTGGATGCTTAACATCCAGATTAATTAAGGTCGTTAACGCACTACCACACCATGGACAGCAATTGATGCTTGAGGTCAGCATTGAGAGCGAATCTTCGGTTATTGCCACGTTAGTTGCTTCACTCTCTTTTACTTTATAGAGTGAATAACTTGGGGTAGTGAATAATTCTCTGCGCTGCCCGTCCTTCGTAAGTTCCCAACCAGCTTCCGTGGTGTAATGCTCTGGTGCCACATACAACTCGCTCGACCAGGTCGGTGGAGACTGTCTCCACTGCCGGAACTGCTGCACAACAACATCATCACCGATATAAGCCAGCATGAGCAATATATGGTTACGATTCTCATCATCGGTGTTCACCTGCTGCAAGAGACGATCTCGCATTTCAGCTGAAGCACTTTGATACAAAATGGCAGGATAATAGATCTCTTGTTCCAGCAGCTCAGGAATTTCGGCCGTCAATGACAGATCATGATAACAAACCAGATATAGCAGAATATCTTTGCCAGTATCTTCATCGCCTGTACGAATCAAGTGCATCGCATAGTCCTTTATCTCATCTTGCTGGTCCGTAGACAAAGACAGATATACCTGTTCCTTGGAACGTTCATATGGGACATACCGAATTAGTGGATTGCGAACCTGGGGTTCATGCATGATTTTTATAATTTCGACCGGGTCTGTGATGTCCGCATACAAATCCACGTCACGCCGATTCGCTTCCATGTAGTTCTGACGCTCCTCACGCTCCATCTCCTGCTTGCAAGGCATGCAGTATCCACCTGTTCTGGCAGCCGTTGCTGGTAAAATGGTATTGATACACCCTTCCCGTATACACGATATACGTTCTGTCATGTTCCCACCTCCTCAAAATCCATGAAAAACACGCCACAACGTGACGTGTTTATCCCTTACTCCATATGTCTTCAATGCTGCCTGTCTCGTATTCGTATCTGCAAAACAAAACTCAGTGATGTCCCAGCTGCTCCCTGGTAAATTCATAAAAGGCAAGTGCATCCTCACTGCTGGCAAAGCCGGCCTGGGCCATTTTCTCACTGCCCCCACCTTTACCCTGGTAGGCTCCAAGATTGCCTTTGAAGAAAGGTCCACATGCCCATTCCGGCGGCTGTCCGTTCTGTGCCAGAACGACTTTGGCTTCCGAGATGCTGGCAAAGAGGACAAGACCCTCATGCTCCGCTGTCAGCTTGGTTGCCAGGCTCTGCATCTCCTTGAGCGATTTGTCTTCAAAGATCTGGGCAATGACCAGTCCTTCCCGTGCAGCCAGCAACTCCTCCGCGTAGTATGTATCATTCGTTGTTTTGACTGTATTCAGCTCCGTTTGCAGCTGCTTCTGTTCCAGTTCCATTTTCTCAATACGTTCCACTAATTCATCCTTGCTCGTCTTTAATATAACCGAGATGCTGTTTAGCACGTTTTGTGTGGCGGTGAATTCATTCAAGGCCCTTGTTCCACATTTAAAATAAATGCGGGTGCTGCTCTTCACTTTTTCGGTTTTTAACAGCTTAATAATACCAATCTCGCCTGTTGCTGACACATGCGTGCCGCCGCAAGCGTTGTACTCCACACCTTCAATCTCGACAATGCGAATGTCCTCCGTTACCGAAGGCTGCTTCACCAATGGCAGACGTGCTGCCTCTTCAGCAGTCACCCATGAACTACTGATGCGAGCGTTACGATAAATCTGGCGGTTAACCTCTTGTTCGATAGTCGTCAGTTGATCCACGCTCAACTCAGGCGCCTCCACATCAATCGTGGCATGATCCGCTCCCAGATGAAAGCTCAGCGTCATCGCATCCACCAGCTTCAACGTGATTGCCGATAACAGATGCTGTCCGGTATGTTGCTGCATATGATCAAATCTTCGATCCCATTTAAGCTCGCAGTTCACTTCATTCTGTTCAGGGGCACGTTCCAGCTTATGCCATACGTCTCCATCTTCGATATTCACATCCAGAACCTGAATTCCACCGATTCGTCCCAGATCACAAGGCTGCCCGCCCCCATGCGGGTAGAAAGCAGTCTCTGCCAGCGTGACATATATCCCATCTTCCTTGTCCATTCTCCCTGTAATCGTTGTATGCCACTCTCTGGTGTAAGCAGAGTCATAATAGATTTTTTGCGTCATTGAATCATCACAATCCCTTCTCGTTCAAATGAATACTGCTTTTATTTCAATATTTGATAAAGTTTGATAACTCTCACCATGCCATTCATTCAAAATACTTATATCTGTTCTCCAGATTACACTATTTGGCATAAGCAAGCCAAATCTCTGCCTCACCTCACCGCTTCACATATCAAAAAGACCACTCTGTAAGCCAAGCCTACAGAGTGGTCTTATTACACTATCCACGTTGAATTGAAACGTTGGATAGGGTCTGCCCCTATAATGAATACACCAGAACGGAGATGGCAGACTAATACTGGAGAAGCAAAGTGTTCGCCCTTATCCCCGGATAACAGCGATCAAAAGCATAGTCTGCCATCGGAGTGGTCCAGTGTAATTCCTAAGACGCAGTCCATGTCTTTTTTACATCAAACCAAGTTCCAGAACAGTGCCGTATTCGCCACCGTAACCATCGTGAACAGCAACGTATTTACAAATGCGGCCAGCCACACATTATTCGTTTTCTCAAACAATTTGCGTGCGTACACAGCAGCAATGATCAGACATGGCACCAGTGCGAACAACAGAATGCCGTTCAACGCTTGACCCGGATACAGAGCTACACCTGTCGTGAAGTCTTTGCCGTATTGCAACAGCATCCAGAGCACCAGTCCGCCAACATTCAGTACCATCGCCAGGAACATACCGCCACGTTTGCCGCGTGTATTGGCATTCAAGGCTACTGCGCTGACGAAGTAATAGATCAGGAAGAACGGTGTATAACGCAATGCAGTAATGAAATGTTCGCTTTCGAACGTCCGAACCGCGAACGTCCAGATTCGGAAGTCCGTTCCGAAGATTGCTTGCACTACAAACAGCAACGCATAACCGATGACTACAGCAAGTACTGCGGTCACCAGGCTGGCAATAATCGTACCAACGTTCAGGCTAATTCCATAATCGCTGAAACGAGTTCCTGCATCCTTTTTGGAGAAATAATGGAAGGCAAAGGTCACCATCATCATAATTAATGCCGATACCAGCGCCCAGTATACAATCTGGTTCGTCGTTGGTTCGTTGAAGTACGTGCTTGTTACAACAATATGGCCTGCATATTGGAAGACGAGCCACATCCCCAGGGATACGATCGCCAGCAGTACACTGCCTACCGCAATATTTTTCATCCGGCGGCTTGCCTTAAAGTCATTCTTCTTGCTTCCCGCCATCACGAATCCAATGATTGCTCCAAGCACACTCACGATGAGCAGAATCAGGGCAATAATGCGAAGAATATTCAGTCCATTTGCCGCTTTATCCATCAATGTCGGGAACAAGATCGCCGGGATCAGCGTGCTGAATGCGATAGCGAGCCAGTAGATCATCTTCTGTTTCCCACTAACCGCTGCAGACACCGTAGCAATCTCTCCCGTTGCTGCTTTACGCAAGAACGGCAGTCTGAGCAACAACGTAATCAGCGGCACAATCATCAGGAAGAATCCGATCAGCGCGACAAAGTTAAATGCTTCCTTCGCCCACCAGATCTGATTGCCGGAATCCAGATTCACATTCGTCTGGTTCGGTGACGTTACACCTTTGAAGGCATGAGCGTAAAAGTCGATCAAATGTCCCGTTGTTGTACTGGAGAAATGGTTCCATGGGTGCGTTTGATTCGGCGTAAACATAATATGTTCACCCGTCTGGGAAGCACGTACCACCTTGCCATCCACGGTCAGATCACCGGACTGTACTTTCGTAAACTGATCGGTCGCTCCTCTCGGTGCATCTGGTGCGAGTCCAAGGAATGCTTTACCCGAAATAGTTGCTGCAAAATCTTTGCGAGTGACAGTGCCTTGCACTTCTTTCTCTGCGGCAGTTTTCTCTTCATCCGATTTGTTGAAGAAGAATTCGTCATACTTGCCTGCAATCATACCAACGGTACGATTGCCGTATGCCGCTTGCAGCTGATCCTGTGGTGCAACAGCTGCTGCATAAGAATAATCAGCACCCGCTGTTATACCGGCGTAGATCATACGGTGTCCCGTCTGCAGTGCAGTCATCTCATCCATGTACATCGATAACAGAGTGGAGAATCCGCCCATGGAATGGCCGCTGACCGCTACATATGCGTTGCCTTGCTCATCCTTTTTGGTAAAATCTTGCTCATAGATATATTTCGCTGCATCAAACTGCGAGTATATCCAGAACGTGCCGAACAGATCCTTAACCGGAATATCTGCACTCCAGCGGGAATCCCCGTGGTCATACATATCCAGTGCAAGCACAATGTAGCCGCGTCTGGACATTTCAATGGCAGGTGCATCTTGCATTTCTTTCGTATTCAGATAACCATGTGTTGTAATAATGACCGGACGTTTATCATCTGCACCAGCACCTTTGGGCATGTAGAGCAGACCCGACAGTGTTCCGTGCTCGGCCTGGAATTTGATCTCTTTAACCTTAACGGAATAGATGGACGTATTGAACATCCCGGCGAACAAGCTGCCAAAGATGACCAAAACAAGTGATAAAACCAGCAACCCCTGCGGTTTTTTCAAGAATGAAGCGATTGTTCTCATATAAGACTCCTTTTTAGTAAAAATAAAATGATAGATAGATAGATAATCAGATAATATACATGTTGCTTATACGAAGAATAACCATAAAGTAAGCTGTTCAATTTAGGTGTAAATGATAACATGTAAATTTTGACTTACTATGGCCAAAAAAAGGCACACATAACGACGCCTAACGTCTGACGCCGTTACCTGTGTCACTTTTGACTCATATCATTCATAGTTGAAACGTTGACTAACTCTATCTTATTTCATGGACTCGGACAGCTCTGTGAAAATAACACCCAGCGCATACGCGCCAGCATCTGGGTAACCCAGACTTCGTTCGCCGACCGTACCTGCGCGACCCATGCGTGCTACGATATCTTCCGTTTTCTTCGCACCCTCAACTGCTGCGGCTGCACCTTTGGCGAATGCCGTTTTGAAATCATCTCCAGACTCCGCACTTTGCGTCCAGGAATCAGCACACGGAACGAGTGCATCAATCAGAGTCTTATCACCTACAACGGCACCGCGTCCGAAGGAACGCTCTCCCGTGGACTGTATGCCTTGTACTGCCGCATGTAACATTTCTGCGAATTCAGCAACATTCAGCTGCTGTTTGTCGCCTACGGCTTTGCCCGCTGCACGGAATGCCGAACCCCAGATCGGACCGGATGCTCCGCCGCAGTATTCCATAATGACAAGAGAACATGAATCAAGGAATGAACCGATGTCTTTTTTATCAACGTTAATGATGTGATTCCATTCGCGTTTCAATTGGCGGAAGCCTTTCGCCACACTCATCCCGAAGTCACCATCACCGGCATGAGAATCCAGTTCACAGAACGGGACTTCGTTCTTAATAATGATCTCACCCATTTTATCGATCAGGTAGACGATGTTATCCATTGAGAACTGATTGTTGTTAATTACCGCAGAAGTTGCAGGCGTCTCCACTTCGAACGATACCGGAGCATCTTCAGTCACAACCGCTTCCAGCGCTTCGGAATACGCCACTTGTGCTGCAGGAGGACCTGATACTTTGAACGCAGGTGTATCACTTTCCTTGAACAACAGGGTTTTCAGTTCTTCATCCAGTTTCAGAATCGTTACCGATGCACCCGCCATATCTATACTGGTCATGTAGTTTCCAACAAACGTTGTAGCGACCTGCAAACCTGTATGCCCTGCAATTTCACGTTGAACGGAATTGTTAAGCAGGTACAATTCTTGCAGAGGTGTGGCGCCAAAACCATTCACGAGCACTGCGATCTCAGCAGATGCATCGTTGTCCAGCTTCATGTCAGCAAGCAGCGCTTCAACCATACGCCCTGCAAGCTCATCTGCCGATACCAGTTTCTCCCGGCGTATACCCGGCTCACCATGAATACCTACACCAAACTCCATCTCATCTTCAGCGATTTCAAATGTAGGTGTTCCTTTGGCTGGCACGGTACAGGATGTGAATCCAAATCCAATACTGCGCACGTTCTGGGCTGCTTTCTCCGCAACCGATTTCACATCGGTAAGGCTTCGACCTTCCTCGGCTGCTGCTCCAGCGATTTTGTGAACCAGAACGGTTCCGGCAACGCCACGACGTCCTACCGTATACAGGCTGTCTTGCACAGCGATGTCATCCTCAACGCGCACATATTGCACGTCGATGCCATCTTCCTCTGCCAGATGCGCTGCATTTTTGAAGTTCATCATGTCGCCACTGTAATTCTTGATGATCATAAGTGTGCCTTTGTTGCTGGCTGTAGCCTTGATCGCCTGATACACCTGGATTTGGGAAGGCGATGCGAATACATCTCCACACACAGCCGCATCCAACATGCCTTTGCCCACATATCCTGCGTGAGCCGGTTCGTGTCCGCTGCCGCCGCCGCTGATCAGGCTGACTTTGTCAGCTTGAATCTCTCTGCGTTTGATGACTTTATATTTTTTCAGGAATTCAAGCTCCGGGTGTGCAAGCGCAATCCCGTTGCACATTTCCATAACCACATTCTCTGCCTGGTTGATAATTTTCTTCATTACTTTGCCTCCCTGCGAGCTGCTTTGTATTCCCGTCCAATTCGGTCAGCCGCTGCAATCGCAGCAGCCACTTCAGGAACGGTGATCGGGAAAGGCATGGCATGAATCGATTCTTCTGGAATACAAGCGATCTCTGCCACTTTCAGCAACTCTTCCTGACTAATAATGTCTACACCGAGATCAGCCAGACTCACAGGCAGTCCCACTTCGAGACAGAAGTCCATAACCTCATACAGTTCTTCGGTTGGCGCATTCTCAAGAACGAGCTGTGCAATTGTACCGAAGGATACTTTTTCGCCATGGAAGAAGTGGTGTGTACCTTCCAGGATAGTCAAACCATTGTGGATCGCATGTGCTGCAGCCAAACCGCCACTTTCGAATCCAAGACCGGACAGCAGGATGTTCGTCTCTACAATGTTTTCCAGGGCTTGAGTAACCACGTTGCTGTCACTGGCTACTTTCGCTTTAGCACCATCACTCAGCAGCATTTCATAACACAATTTTGCAAGTGCAAGCGCTGCGTTCGTTCCTACTGCAGATGGTGTGTATCCTTCACGGGAACCCATTGGCAGACTTGCGTTAACTCTGGAGTAGGATTTCGCTGTTGCTCTTGCTTCAAAGTACGTGGAAAGTGCATCTCCCATACCGGATACAAGGAAACGTGTTGGCGCGTTGGCAATGACCGTTGTATCCACGAGAACGACACTTGGGCTTTGTTTGAAATACGCATAGTCATCGAAAGCACCTTCTGGTGTGTATAATACAGCCGAATGACTTGTCGGTGCGTCTGTTGCCGCAATCGTTGGACAGATGATTAATGCTTCACCTTCCGCTACACATTTGGCAGCATCGATGGCTTTACCGCCACCAAGACCGATCGTGCATGTACATCCTTTTTCCTTCGCGATTTCTTGCAGACGTGCAACCTCTTCACGGGAACATTCCCCTCTAAAACCGCTTTCAACAAAAGTGATATTGAATTTCTCAGCGGTCGCATCCAGCTTCGCTTTTACACGTTGAACATCATCGGGATGAGCGATCAACAATGCTGATTCTCCAAAGGATTTTACGAAGTAACCCAGGTTCAACAATTCGTCTTCGCCTTGAACATACTTGGTTGGGCTGATAAATGCTTTTCTCATATTGATATATGCCTCCTAAAATAATATAATGGTCGTTTTTTGCTATTGCACAGTACACCACCGACAGAGCAGCTTGATGTGGAATTCTTTGCTGTCGTTTTACATCAAATTTTAAACTTCTTACAATTGACCTTAATATACCGCATACACGGGAGGTTTAGCAGTGGACTTTGATAACAAATGATTATAATTTGCAATCGTAATTTGTTGCTTTTTAGCACAATCGTGGTATGTTATTGTCATGAGATGGTTCAATGATGACCTCCCATCCTACATTACCCGTCACCACTACTTCTTAATATGTACAACTTGCTAACTTTTAACAGTCGAAATGAATCATCAGGTTAGCTACGGAGGTAACACGTAATGATTAAAGAATATCTGCATATCAATAAAATTCTGGATCTCACCAAATGGAAGCGCCTACAAGATTCTCTGGCATCCGTAACCAAACTTGCGATCCTCACCGTTGACTATAAAGGCATTCCTGTGACCAGCCATAGCAGTTGTCAGGCTTTCTGCCAAAAGGTACGCAAAGATCCCGAGCTTCTCCCCTACTGCCAAAAGTGTGATTCGCGCGGCGGTCTGGAGGCGGTTCGGTTGAATGAGCCCTACGTATATCTGTGCCACTTCGACATTATTGATATCGCCATTCCGATTACGATTGATGGCAAATATATCGGAGCCGTGATGGCAGGTCAAGTGAAACTCGCCGATCCAGAGAAAGGCACCGATCTGGAACAGATCGTCACATCCAAGAACGTGCCCATGCATGCGGCCAAACTGGAGGAATTACAACAGGATTATGACCAGTTGCCTGTGATGACCTACGAAGAGATCGTGAAAATCTCCAATATGTTATCCCTGCTCTGCAACTACATTGTGGAGGAAGCGCTCAACAAAAACCTGCTGGTTGAAATGTTTGAGAAGGCTTCGGGCAATTCGGAGTCGATGAACCTGTCCACCATTCTGCCGGGGTACTCCATTCGTAATATCGAGTCCATCAAAAAAGAGATGACCAACGCGATTGCGGATGCCTATCTCAAAAACAGCCCAAGCGATACCGAAAGCACCAGCCCGGTGCTTCAGCCTGCTTTTGAATACATTCATACACATAAGAGCGAACAAGTATCGCTTAAACAAATGGCCGATCTGTGCCACCTGAGTCCCAGCTATTTCAGTCGACTGTTCGCCAAGGAGACGGGTGAGAACTTCACAACCTACCTCGCACGGCTTAAAATCAAGTGGGCCAAGCAATTGCTAGAGGTCACCGACATGCCGGTGTCACAGATCAGCGATGAATTGGGATTCAATGAATCCGGTTATTTCATCAAAATATTCAAAAAGTTCGAGGAGATCACACCTGCCATCTATCGTAAATATATGCAAGAGAAATGAAATTGCAGTTTAAGAAATATGTACTGATATCTTTTTCGTATCAAAGATGGGGTTAAAAGATATTTCACCTGTTGATCTGCCATTGCTACAATGGAGTCCAGATTACTTAGGGAGGCGTCATCGATGGAATATCGCAAATTAGGAAATAGCGGGTTAACCGTCAGTGAGATTTCACTGGGCAACTGGATTACGCATGGAGCACAAGTGGATGATGGAACAGCACAAGCCTGTGTGAGGGCCGCTTTGGATGCAGGTATCACCACATTTGATACGGCAGACGTCTATTCAAATACCAAGGCAGAAATGGTATTGGGACAAGCGCTCAAGGATATTCGAAGAGAACGTATTGAACTGTGCACCAAAGTCTGTCACCCAACCGGCTCAGGTCACAATGACAGAGGACTTTCGCGCAAACATATCATGGAAGCCTGTAATGCTTCATTACAACGGTTACAGACTGATTATATCGATGTCTATTACGCTCACCGTTATGATCCCAACACGCCGCTGGAAGAGACCTTCCTTGCATTTGCGGATCTGGTTCGTCAGGGCAAAGTCCACTATATTGGGGTCAGTGAATGGAACGCCGATCAGATTGCACAAGGCTCTGCATTAGCAAGGGAGCTTCGTGTGCCTTTTATTGCGAGCCAACCGCAGTATTCCATGTTATGGCGTGTTATTGAGCAAGAAGTCGTGCCAGCAAGCGATCAAGCAGGGTTGGGTCAGATCACATGGTCTCCTCTGGCTCAAGGCATACTATCAGGTAAATATGCACCTAACGAAGCACTCCCCGCTGAATCACGTGCAGCGGCCGAGGCTGGAGCGCCCTTTTTCAACAAGCTGGCAGGTCGGTGGTTACGTGAAGAGGTTCTCACCGCTGTACAACAGCTTGTTCCATTAGCCAAAGAGATCGGTCTAACGTTGCCTCAACTCGCCGTTGCCTGGGTTCTCCAGCATCCGTATGTTAGTTCCGTTATTATCGGTGCATCCCGACCGGAGCAAGTATTGGAAAATGTTAAAGCCTCCGGTGTGAAGCTGGATCGGGAGATTATGACCCGCATTGATGAAATACTAATGGAGTGGATAGAGAGAGATCCTGCGATGACGGGTTAATCGCCATTAGGAGTTAACTTTAGTCATACGAGGACCTTGTTCATTCCCTTTGACACATTCATCTACGATGTTCATAAAGCGGGAGATGACTTCCTGATTCGTATCCGTCCGCCATGCCGTGTACAACGGTACGGAGGGCGGATTTTCTGCTAACGGGAGAAATACCACACCCTTCCGCTGGAACACGTCTACCGAAGAAGGAACGATGGAAATGCCCATGCCTGCTGCCACCAGATTCACAATGGTGTACATCTGGATCGCTTCCTGTGTAATTCGAGGATCTACACCATGCTCCCTGCAATAATCCAGAACGAGACGATGGAACGGAGAACCCAGATGCCGTGGGAATAAAATGAAATCCTCGTTCGCCAGCTCTCGGATGGATACCTGAGTCTGAGAAGCTAGCGGGTGATGATCCGGCAATACGGCAATTAACGTTTCCATCTGACATGCTCGGAACGAGACATGTCGAGCATGATCTTCATATCGTAGAAATCCAATATGAATCTGTCCGTCTTCCAGTGCCTGTAATTGTTCGGACGAGGTCATCTCACGCAGCGTCAGTTCAATCTGCGGATACGCAACGCGAAATTTTCTCAGCACATCCACCATGATGCTCCCCGAAGCCGAGTCCACAAACGCTATGGTTAGATGTCCAAAGATACCTTGGTCAGCCTTCTGCGTAAGCTGGATGGATCGTTCCAGTTGGGCCATAATTAGCCTCGCCTGTTCCAGAAACACGGCACCCGCTGGCGTGAGGCGCACCATTTTTTTGGTACGTTCCAACAGCTTCACGCCAAGCTCTTCTTCCAGATTCTGAATCTGCTGGCTCAGCGGTGGTTGCGTCATATTTAATTTCTCCGCTGCACGGTGGAAATGTAGCTCCTCCGCCACGGTGATAAAGTATCTTAACTTTCGGATATCCATAAGCCTATTGTGCATCCTTCCGTCTGCCCTGTTATTTCATCTGCTCCTGCACCCAGATCGCTGACTCAGCCAGCATCGTCATTAATTCACTAAAGTCGCTGACGGCAGCTTCACGTTATGCTTTTGCTCAAAATTCTCAATTCTCTGTTGCGTTTCGGGAGTACATCCTTCTCCCATTGCTGTATCATAAGCTTTCACCAAAAGATCACGAATGGGTTCCAATTCTATCGACTCCACTTGAACCCCTCCTCTATGAATGAAATGTCATCTGCTTCCGCAGTTCCCCATCCAGCCATTCCAGTGCTGCACGCAGCTTGTCCTTCGGCACGAGATCATACCGATCTCCAGCAGAATACTCGAATGAACAACGGTTCCCGCTTGTCTTGTTCAAATAGGAAGTCAGCCCTATGCCATACTGTTGGGCCATCTGTGCAAGCACAGATTCGACTTCGGAAGCAGCAAGCGCAACGTGTACATGGAACATATTCGATACGGGTACTTCCGGCAACGTGGTTATCCCATGGCATGCATTCAATAAGGAGGCCAGTTCAACAGCTTGCTCGTAATAATGCTCCATTTTGCCAATACGTTCATTGAAATAATGCTGCGAACTCAGAATATACGGATACAGGCCGATCAGATCGCCACCGTGCCGCCGTTTCCATACTTTGGACTCTTGCATCACGTCCGTGTCGCCCGCGAGAATAGCCCCCGCAATTCCTCCAATGCCTTTGTAAAAGGACACATATACACTATCAAACAAACTGCAAATCTCGGCTGGTGTCTTCTGGTAATAAGGCGTGATCTCAAACAAACGTGCCCCGTCCAAGTGCAGCTTAATTCCGCGTTCACGGCAATAAGCCGAGATCGCTTCAAGTTCTGCATACGAAGGTAATTGCCCACCAATCTCACGTTGCGGCAGTTCCAACAGCAGGCAGGCAATGTCCTGATCGAGCGCCTCTACATCTTCCAAACGAATCAACTGATCCTTATCCGCCAGCAAAATCGTTTCAATCTGATGTAACTCTTTCAGTCCATCTTCCTCATGGATCTCCAGATGAGACAGCGGGTGATATGCTACCCTTTTCACGGCTTTGCGGTCACACCAGATTCGTAATGCAATCTGCTGCGCCATCGTTCCGCTTGGAAAAAACACAGCTGCTTCCTTGCCCAGAACCTCAGCCATCTGCTGCTGAAATGGATCAATGACCGGACCATGACCATAATGATCGCTATCTTGCTCCCCATCGATATGCTCCAGTACGTCTTGAAGCACTTTTACGTTACGACTACCATGACCACCCAAAATAAACTCTGCCTGACGAAAAGCTTCCGATAGCGTTAACCCGGTATCCTTCAAGCTCACTCACTCCTTTGTTATTCTGGTTCTGTCATGATCTGCACCAATGCACTTAGCGCACTTGCTATATGCTCACTTCGAGAATATACAAATCCCACTTCCAAACGGCGATAAGGATCAGGCAAAGACATGACCACAACCTCGCCTCTTGATTCTGCTTTGGTAACCGAAGAACGTGGAAGCAAGGACACGCCGAGCCCGGCAGATACACCGTGCAGAATAGTGTCCAGCGTTCCATATTCCATAACGTTCAGCGTGTGGATACCCTGATCTTTCAATAAAGATTCTGCCTGGGTCCGATGTGTGCATCCGATCTCAAAAAACAACATCGGTTTAGACCATAGCGCCTGTATATCATGTGCTCCAGGTTCAGCGATCAACACCATTTCTTCATCATACATCTTCATATAGTTTAGCTCAGGATGATCAATCGGACCATACACCAAGGCCCCATGCAATTCATGTTGAATGACCTTCTGGTTCAGTTCATGGGTCCCGCCCGTAACAAGCGAATGCTGTACCTCAGGGTAACATGAACGGTATTCAGCCAGTAATGGCGTTAGAAAACTGGAAGCTGCCGTCTCAATAGCGCCCAGACGAAGCATTCCGGACGGTGGGATCCCCTCTTGTGCAGCCTGTTCCGCTTCATATAATAACTGTAAGATTCTATCCGCATACCCAAGCAGGTTCTCGCCCGCTGGTGTGAGCGACATCCCACGATTGGAACGATGAAATAGCGGTACTTGCAGCTGAGTCTCCAATTGTCTGATTCGTGTTGTCACATTGGACTGCACATAATTAAGGGAGCGCGCGGCTTTACTGATACTGCCCTCGCGGGCAACTGCCTGAAATATTTTCAAATCTCCTGCATCCATGCCCTGATCACCTTCTTATCGTGATATCAGCTATTATTTTAATTGATACTCACCTTCATTTTTGTTCATTTTACGTGAATCTGCTCCATCTGTACAATGAGGCTCAGTAGTGAAGTCTTGCTACACCGACAGGAGGAATAGGCATATGAAAGCAATAATCCATTCAGATCAAAGCGGCCTTGAGGGTCTTCAATATACAACATCCAATGCCCGTACACCTGGACACGATGAAGTACAAGTCCAGCTTAGAGCCGCCGGAATTAACCACCGCGATCTGTTCATCATGGCAGAACGTACAATTCAGGACACAGCGCTCATTCCCGGGTCCGATGGGGCAGGTATAATTGTACAGATTGGCGAAGGAGTAAGCGGATTGGCAGTAGGTGATGAAGTCATTATTCATCCTACGCTGGGATGGCCATACACATCTGATATCCCCATCGTGCCCGATATTGTAGGTGGCCCTACAGATGGGACGCTGGCACAATATATTACGTTACCTGCTGAGAATGCCCTGCCTAAACCCTCCTACCTATCCTGGGAGGAAGCAGGTGTATTGTCGCTGTCGGCTTTGACGGCCTATCGCGCCTTATTCACCCGTGGTGAACTTAAAGCGGGCGAACATATCCTTATTCCCGGCATTGGCGGCGGTGTAGCCACTTATGCCTTGCTCATGGCTGTAGCTGCTGGTGCACAGGTAACGGTTACCTCCAGAAGTGAAGCCAAGAGAAATCAGGCTTTGCGCTTGGGAGCTGCCCGTGCACTGGATAGTCATGCCGATTGGAGTTTAGAGAATGATCTGGAGCCGGTGGACATCATATTGGATAGCATTGGACAAGCCATGTTTCCCAAATATGTGGATATAATCAGACCTGGCGGGCGCATTGTGATGTATGGTGCAAGCTCGGGCGATGATCTGAATATTCCGATTCGATCCATTTTTTTCCCGCAAATCAGTCTAATTGGCACCTCTATGGGAAGCCGTGAAGAGTTCGTCCAGATGCTGCAATGGGTGAAAGATCATCATATTCATCCTGTAATCGATGGCGTATATCCGTTACAAGACACAGCGAAAGCGTTCAAACGAATGGAAAAGGGAGAGCAGTTTGGCAACCTGGCTATACTTGTTAAGTGATATCTGTTTGGAAATGGACCTAGATTAATGGATAAGAATTGATTTTGGATATAACAATTATCACAAATCCAACGCCAAACCTCGCCATCTTCCAATTTTTCGTTATAATGTAAACAAGACATCAGGATATTGGAGGCGAATTATGGAAACGGAAGCTTTACGTAACGTCGAACAACTGGCGCTGAAGAAACACAAGATTTACAAGCAAAGCTTACTTCGATATCTTGCACGATCTATGCTCGCCAGTATGTTCATCGGGTTTGGCGTCATCGTGGCGTTCAAGACGGGTAATTTCTTTTATATGGAGGATTCCCCCTTCACATACCCCATGGCTGCACTTACGTTCGGCGCGGCAATTATTCTGATCGCATACGGTGGCGGTGATCTGTTTACCGGTAATACCTTCTATTACACGTATGCTGCACTGCGCAAGAAGCTCCGCTGGTTCGAGGTAATCAAGCTGTGGATTGCGAGTTATAGCGGAAACCTGATGGGGGCGGCGGTATTTGCGCTGTTAATCTATCTGACGGGACTGTTCGATTCGTCTCAGGTGAATGGGTTCCTGTTAAGCGTGGTGGAGCACAAGATGGAAGTGCCGACCATGCAGCTCTTTTTCCGGGGAATATTGTGTAACTGGCTCGTATGTATGGCATTTTTTGTACCCATGTTCATGAAGGAAAACGGAGCCAAAATGTTCGCTATGATGCTCTTTGTCTTCTGCTTTTTCATCTCGGGCTATGAACACAGCATTGCCAATATGTGTACGTTCGCGATTGCGCTTGTGCTGAACCATCCGGGAACGATCTCGTTGGAAGGAGTCATTCATAACCTGGTTCCGGTAACCCTGGGTAATCTGGTCGGCGGCGTGCTGTTGATGGGCTTCATGTATCATGCGGTGAACAAACCGTTTCTGGACGAAGAGACACATTAATTTTTGGTAAAAAAAGCTCTCCTTCCGCCCGGTCCATCAACCTGGCTAACCGGTAAGGAGAACCTGAAATACCCCGGCAACCTTCCCATCTCGGGAGATGATTGCCGGGGTATTAGTCTATGGGCAGGCTCATAGATAAGCCGCCTGCCCTACAGATCGCTACCCGCTTGTTATGATCCTGTTCCCGATAGGAGAACGATTAACATATTCTGTGAGTTTCCTTGTCTGATCAGTTCTGTAACTGTGCCAGAATTTGCGGGTCCTTGATCTTCTTATCTTCAGCGAGCAACATCACCTTGGATAGAATCTCAGCCGTTCTCGGGTCTTCATCGAGGAATGGTAGGAAGATTCGGCCGCGATGCTGGCTGTGTACCGGTACGATGTGCAGCGCACCTGTCGCTTGCTTGAATACATTGCCACTACCCAGATGAACGGCATATTCGCCCAATTCACCATCAATCCGTGCATAATTCCCATCCAGACGTACATTGTCAATCTTCAGCAGACGCAACGACTCATTCACAATGACATGACGCATCTCGATCGTAGTCAGGCTGGCTTCTGGATCTACACCTCCCACATGGGCAATGCTGACCACCAGATCAATATCACGCATGACTTCCGAGAAGAACGTCAGCGGTACATCTTGTAGTGCTACAGGTTTGTAGCTCTTACGATCATAGAACTGCACCGTTTCTAGCGTTGGTGCCTCGGTATCTGCCGGTGAGAACCAATCCGCCATGGCATAGAGATTCGCGATCAGATTGTGTTCGTAGCTGACCTTCTGCAAGCCTTCTTCATAACTAACTGTCCATTGGCGTCCTTTGAGCAGAGCTACTGCTTTTTTCGGTTGAATCTGATACCCGGCATATCGGCGGGACACCGTACCATTAGCCAATTCGTCCTCGTTAGGAAGATACAGCTCACGGAATACCTGCTTGAATGGCTGACGCTCCTGACGATTGAACAGATCCCGCTGGAATTCGCTCCAGCCTCCGCTCTGATACAGATGAAGCGGATGAGCAATCAGCAGTTGATCCTGCTCCGATAGTGCATGGATCGTACCCTCCACTTCTGGAGCAACCAAACCACTAGACGATACATCGAATCGTCCCATCTTGTCACCTGACTGGAATACAAGTGTTCTTACCAATGGATGTATAACCGGATTCTGCATCAGGCTGGATATCTCCTGATGGGTAAAGGAAGTTCCCACCGTCATAGAACGCTCCAACTCTTGTCTTGCCCGCCGATACTGATCCACCAGATCTGATTTGAGTTCTTTTAGTTCAGCAATATATCCATCCTTTTTGAACCGGGCAGGTACGGACTTGAGAACTTTCCCTTTACTAACAATAACAAGATCCGGTTGACCTTCTTCATCTATGACCAATTGGGCGGTGGTGTCAGTATCCAGTGCATGAGGTTCAAAGAATGATTTCATCTCATCGAGCTTACGCGCTTCCATATCCCACATCAGCCGCGTAACATCAGCATAGCCTGCATTACGCGCAAGGTTGCCCAGCGCAATCTGCGATACTACACCTTCACTGGCACGACGCTGTGCACCGAATTGTTTGCTCTGCATCTGAAACTTCTGAATGAAGTCGTATCGTTCACGCAGATCCTGTTCCCGAGGTACGGCGAATGGAATCAGACTGTAGGTTAACAAATGATCCTTGTTGCGCTTGTCTGACACGGACACACGCATATCATCCAGTCGAAGCTTGCCGAGTGCAGCATCCGCGAACAATTGGGATCTCCGGTGATTGGCTCCGCCGGAAATGTACTTGGCGCAATCGTATAACAGATTGAAGCGTTCCTCTCCGACAGCGGCATAAGCCTCTTCGAACCAGGCGATATCAAATGCACCATCATTGAAGTCCTGCGGCGAGATTGGAGAGTAATGGGCCACAATCGTTTCTTTCTCGGCCGTGAACCGTTCGTTGATATGAGCATGGAAGTACCAAGCCGCACTGCGCAGACCTTCCCATCCCAGATGCCTTGCCACAATCTCCATCCACTGCGGTGCATACATGGCTGCCTCTAACAACTTCTTCTCCTGAATCGGATGTTTCTTCAGCAGTTCGCCCAGCAGCGCTTCATCCTCTCCATTCCTTGGATGGCATACCTGAATCAGATGACTAAACGTCTCTTTGCGTGTTGTGTTGTCTCCATAACTGTAGATATATCCACGGACAAACGTATCCTGATCCATTGCGGAGACCAGATGTACCCAGTGTGCCATACCTTCAATTCGCCCCAGTTTCATCGCAAGTGTGCTCACTTCTGTAGATAGCTCTCCACGAGTCAGCTCAATCTCCAGAATGCGATTGACCACCGTATCTCGCAAGTGAACTAGTTTCGGATCACTCACGATCCCTTCTGTACGAGTGGAAGTTAAGTCCCGAATGTACAACAGACGATCCCCGCCTGCCAGCAACTGGCGATATACCTCTTGATCATCAATTAATTCCAGTTGGTAAGCACGCAGGTAATCTTCCAAGGATAACAAAGACATACGCTGATGATTCTCCATGAGACTGGCGAACTGATACGCTGTCTGGAAGAAGCGTTTGAAGCTCTCATCATCATGGATTCTGCCTCGAACCAGATAATCCCACGGTCCAGTCAGTATTTGAAGCATACCTGATTCCTTCTCCAGTTGTTCAACAGGCATGCTCACGATAATGGAGGCCCAGGTATTTTCGGCAATTTCGAACGTGTCTGCCGGATCACTATCCAGAAATGCCGCTGATATCAGTGCCACGACCTGATCCTTATACTGCACCGAACCCATCATTTGTTGTAACTCTTCTATATAATCAAGAGGATATGTCTGCTCGGCAAACGACTTGCGCCATCCGTCCAATAACGGAATCTTGTGCAATTCTTCATAGTCATACTGCTCTCGGAAATAACTATAATGATCGTCCAGGTTGCCATTCAACGTTCGGAACTGAATGACCACATACAGCTGCATCAGCTCCACACTGCTCAACCCGCTCTGTCTAACATAATTCTCCCAAACGTCATGAAGCGGGAACTGCTCCATCTGCTTCATTTCATTTCGTTCCGTGTAAGGAACCCTCGAACGTAGACTGGCTCCAATTAACAACGTCTCTTTGTAACCAGCGTAGTACTCCACTTCATACTCATAATCCCTGTGTGCATGCACCAATGCATTGAGTCCCTCCAGGAACGTTCTGGTTTTTTCCATGGATAGTGTAAAGATATCCTTAGGACTGTGGCCTTTGAGATCACGCTTCTCATCCAGCAATGGCTCACGTCGCTTCGGATCGAATAAACCAAACCCATTAGAGGCCGTATAACGACTCCCCTGATCCGTCAGCTTGTCGAGCAACTTCTGTTCCTTGGCCGTTGGCGTCTCAATCAGCTCCGCCAATGGCTGCAATTGCTCCTTCTGATCTGCCCGCTCCGCATCTGCCGCAATTTCTGTCAACAATTCGAGCGCGCCCAGACGCTGCAACTCACTCTTCGCCTGCAAAAGCCGCTTCAGTGAAACCGTCAATTGGTCCACGGGTTGCAGTAACAATACATGGATGACCTTCTGACGAAGTGAGCCGGTTTTGAGCTTCATCAACGCCTCCATCTGCTTCATCTCTTCAACAGTCAACGTAAGCAACTTCGCCTTGGCGAGTGCAAATTCCCGATTACTGATGCTTTTATCGGATAAACTCTCAAACACAAACTGTCTTTGCACTTCATTCTCAGGATGCTGAACAAACTGGGACAACAGTTCTCCGCGCAGTTCCGGGCTTAAACGCTCCTTGATTGCGATGACTTCCCCGATCCATTCCGGGTCCATATCATAAGCGGCCAGATATAACATTTTCTTCACTACATCATCTGTATCAATCCGGTAGTAAACATACTCAAGCACACCCGATGGTCCGCCTGCTCCTCCTTGCGGAATGGCAGCCAGCATCTGTTTGAATCGATCAAAGTCTTGACGCCGCAAGGTCTTATCCTCAAGAGCAGGCAATGGCCAAACGTAGACGCTACGCTGATTCTCTCCATTGTCGAAACTCCAGTTGTACATGTACATGGCGTCATAGTTGGTCACAATCCAGTGCATCAACTCGGTATCCTGCCCCTCCAGATAACGACGCGCAATGCTCAAACGCAGCTCTCTGTTCTGGCTGTTAGCCAGTACGTATTGAGCAACAATCTTCTGATACAATTGGCCTTGATCCATAATCTTGATGATCGCGCTCTTTAATTCATTCTCTTCAATGACCGCAGTCGCCCACAGGCTGATAAAGAGCTTGTTGGCGTTCGCTTCCTGCTGCCAGGCTTCGCGTACTTCTGGTTGCACAAGCGCCTCATAGGCTTGTTCAATCAGCTGTGTAGCAACACGCTGATTGGCTGCTTCAATGCCGATTCCTGTCCATACGGCGAGCGCTCTTACCACCGAACTGAAACGAATCAGGTTGTTGTCGATGATAATTTTTAATATGTAAATATAGGCTTCCAGTGTTCCTTCATCCATCCGCTCCACAATGCTTTGGCGCAGCCCCTCCTGCAACCTTGCTGCAATCAGTAGCTCACCTACCATCTGATAGGCATCCGCCTGATCACTCATGAATACGCCTTTGATCATTTCATGGGTTAACAGCGCCGTCTGATTGTCACCATATATAATATCGTGCAGTGCCTGCTTCATATCTCCGTTCTGATGATCCAGTTCATACGCGATGCAATCCGGCAGTACCGAACGGATCTCATGGAGATAATCCAGCTTGTACTCACGAAGTGACACATATTCACTCAGGGAGAATTTTTTCATTTCCATTCGGAACAATCCCATCAGTTTACGGATAACCTGTTCTACATGCTGTTCCGGATCGGACGTGCGGAAAGGCCGGCGTTCATAGTTGTTACTGTATGGGAAACGAGTCGCACGCTCTGCGATATAACGGAATCGTGCAACCAATGACTCGCTCGCCAGATGCTGGAGCACATCCAATAGTGGCTGGAATAATGGTTTCTGCGTTTCCGCGGCCAGTCTTCCAAGCAACCCTTCTGTATTCAAAAACATCTTTTCGTCTCCACGCAAATACGTAGCACCAGCGATCTCCACAACATAGCCTGCAAGCTCTAGCTGTACCCCTGTTAACGACTTTGCTTTTTCCTGCAATCCATCCATATACACCTGTACTTGCTCTTCATGATTCATCCTGTTCTCCTCCTTCATCGCACTCTACCACAGACGTCCGGCAAGCATTGTAAAACGGATAAACACCACGTTATCACCGTCCTGTATAACCATGGACTTGTCCAGTTCCTGCAATTCTTCATCGTTGAGAAACACTTTGTACAACCCATCCTCATAGGCGGTTATAGCTGTCTCCATCGCACCATTCAGATCAGGAGCGCCCTCATTGTATACTGCGCCAAACCCGACTTTCCCCGCCGCTCCCTGTGCCTCAATCTCATCCGGCATCAGGTAGGCAAGCAATTCCGCTTGTTGGTTCTTGTCCTGAAGAGATTTCACTTGTAAGGCCACCATATTCTCAATGAGCTGCCTCAGCGTATGAGTTGTTTCCCGAAGTTCGGCAGCTTGTTTGGCAAGTACCGGCTTGCGCTTACCCAGACTTTTTACGGTTATCCATACATTCACTACATCGCCTCCTATGTTCTATCCTATTTGAAGAAGCTTCCAATAGCCCCGATATCTGTACCACGATGTATAATAACCTAAACTCGAAATGGCTGTCAGTCTCTAAATAAAATAAAAAATGCGTACATATGTACCCCTAATGAACATCATAACTAAAATTCAATCCATATTCATGAGCCAATCCTCATGTTTACGTGAAACCACGGAACTATAGCCTACTTGCATACATATACGCAAAAAAAGCCGTACAGTCTCATATAAATATGGGACTGCACAGCCGCTTTAGCTACCATTAGCTCAGCTTATGACGCCTGGAAACCTGTAATCAGAAATCTGTAAGAATTATCTGGCTAATCTTAACGGTCGAATGGTTACGGCTGTTGTCTTGAACCCAGGCATCCGGCAGAACGGGTCCAGCTCGGGTCTCGTTGCCCGATTCACGTTCTGAACGCCGCCCCAGTGCATCGGTACGAATAGGGTGTCCTCTCGAATGGAATCCTTGATTCGCGAACGAACAGCGAAGCTTCCGTACACCGATTGAATCTCTACCCACTCCCCATCGAGAATACGATGACGAGCAGCAGTAAGCGGATGAAGCTCAACGAAGTTCTCCAATTCACGGGCTGCGAGTGCCGAGCTACGATGTGTCTGTACCCCAGTAAGATAATGAGGAAGAACACGGCCATTGGTCAGAATCAAAGGGAATTCAGGAGATACATCATTCCAGCCCGGGCTTGACTCAAATGTGAATGCCGCTTTGCCGTCCGGGTGAGCGAAGCGTTCACCGAACAGCAGACCTTCTCCCTGCTCCTCCGGGGCAGAACACGGCCAGTATACTCCTTTTTCATTACGAAGGCGCTCATAGGTAATGCCATAATAATCAGCGACTCCGCCGCGACTCGCCACTCGAAGCTCATTAAAGATGTCCTCAGCACTTCCATATTGAAAATAAGAAGCCATTCCTATTTTTGCAGCTATTCGACATAAAATATCCCAATCATCGAGCGTTTCTCCTGGCGCAGGTCTCCCCTGTTCACGGAGTAGAACACGCCCCTCCAGATTGGTCAGTGTACCTTCGTTCTCCATATAAGACGTAACCGGGAGAACCAGATCAGCCATTCGTGCTGTCTCGGATAGAAACATGTCTGCCACGATCAGAAAGTCCAGCTTGCGCAGACCTTCTTCCACCAAACGCACATTGGGATTGGAGACAACCGGGTTGGAGCCCATCACCAGCAATGCCCGAATCTCCTGATTGTGGACCTTCTCCATCATCTCGTAGGCCGAGACTCCTTTACCTGGCAAACTTGCAGGGTCCACGCCCCAGACAGATGCCACATAGGCACGATCGGCTTCATTCTCAATAGATCGATAGCCCGGAAGCTGGTCAGCCTTCTGCCCATGCTCCCGTCCGCCCTGCCCATTTCCTTGACCTGTGATGGCACCATATCCGCAGCCCTCCCTGCCGATTTTACCAGTCGCCAGAACCAGATTCAGAAAGTGTCTGACGGCCATATGCCCATCCGTCTGTTGCTCCACACCACGCGCTGTCATGATCATGCCTGTATCTGCCTCACCATAAGCCATCGCTGCCTGACGAATCAGGGCCAGATCGACTCCACACGCTTGTGCCGCCGGTTCGAGTTGTAGATCAGCCAAACTTTGAATCAATTGCTCGTATCCATGCGTTCGTTCACCTATAAAACGTGGGTCCACCAATCCAGCATCCATAATCACTTTCAACATGGTGTCCGCTAGCAGAGCATCCATCCCTGGCTTCACCTGCAAGTGAAGATCGGCAATGGCTGAGGTTGCCGTCTTGCGGGGATCAATAACGATAATGAAGGCTCCGTTCTCCTTCGCCTGATTAAAGTACGGCAAGAGAGTAGGTTGGCATTCTGCAATATTAGTACCTGCGAGTACGATGCAACCTGCCTTGGGGATATCGGACAGACGGAACGTCAATCCGCGGTCCATGCCGAATACTTTACTGCCCGCTGATGCCGCAGCTGACATACAGAACCGACCATTATAGTCGATATATTTGGTCCCCAAAGCAACTCTGGCGAACTTGCCGAGAAGATAGGCAGTCTCATTGGTCAAAGAACCACCTCCATATACTCCAACTGCATCCGCTCCCTGCGAATCTTTGATGTGCTGTAACTGCTCTCCGATGGTCTGAATGGCCTTATCCAGGAACAGGGTTCAAGTTCGCCATTGCGACGAATCAGCGGATGCATTAATCGTTGTGTACTGAGTGCATGCTGGTGTGCATTCATTCCTTTAACACACAGCCGGCCCTGAGAGGCTTCATTTGGAACACCTTGGACTGCGTACTCCCCACGGCTCTGACCTGCAACGGGCGCAGCCAGTTCTTCAACCGTCATTTTGCATTGCACACTGCAATACGGACACTGCGTCTCTTTGACATAGAGCCTGGAGACTGTTTCTTCTGTACTCAACGATAACCTCATCTTCCCATCCCTGCCTTTCGTCTATAGATCAACATGAAGAGTAGCTGCAAGCTCCTTCTGCAACTGGTCGTCCAGTAACGTTTCCCGAATCGACATGAATCCCAATCGCTCCGCCCATGCCCATAATGGTTCATCATACCAGGCCGTTTGGCGATACCATTGAAGGCAGGCTGTTGCGAGCGCGGCCGCTTGCAACTGCGTCTCAGCCACCCCGAGCAAACTACCTTCCTTGACCGGATGCTCTGCATGACCGCCTGCGTAGATCTCCCATCCAACCGGTGAAGCCAGCAAGCCGACGTCCTGAACCAATGCGCTAACCAATGACCCCGGTCCAGGTGCTACCCCAATATTCACGGGCGACGGCATGACTGCACCGATCCAGCTCTCCCTAAGTTGCGCAGCCAAGCCACCCGCATCTCTTGCATAGGCTGACAACGGGATATGCTCATCCCAGCGTACCTGAATTTCTTGGTGACGTTCGATTGCATGAACTCGTGAACGTCTTACCTGAGTTCCTCCCTGATCCATTGCTGGATGTTCGGCAAGCATGATCTCCCGTTCATGTATGGTTCGACTGGATACGTGCATGTAATAGTGAATCGCCGGGCGACATACCATACAGCCATGCTCCGAACCCCAACTCATTTTCTGCATCATCAAGCTCAAGTCCGTTTCACAAGTTACCCCTGGTTGATATTCCCGTGCTTCCAGATGAACTTCACGGGGACAATCAGGTCATCCAGCAATTCCTTCAGCTCTGCATGCCCAAGCTCCGTGCAACTGCATACCGGCATTTCGGCTGATTTCTCCGGTGTGGTTACCAGACCGGTACCGCCGTCATTCTTCAGGTTACGCGTATGCTTCAACAGGGCAGTAACCATCGGACGACATCCCCCGCACGAACCCGATGCCTTGGTCTGCTCCTTTACCTGATCTGCTGACTCCAGACCCTGTTCCTGAATTGCCTTCATAATGGCAGCCTTGGTCACATTGTTACAGGCACATACAGTCTCCTGAGCGGGTAATGCAGCCGCAGCCATTTCAGCCGGGTCCGGGGCCCCTTCACGCGGGGCCAATTCCGCCACATCTGCACCTCGCTGCACCAGTCCGAGCAGTGCAGTGCCTTCCGTTGTATCTCCGAATAAAATCGCTCCGCGAACTTTGCCAGCCTGCATCAGAACTTTTTTGTATGTGCCTCGAATGCCATCCAGATGTTGAATCGCTGTCTGCAATCCATCCCCGCTGATCTCCCCCGCCGAGAAAACATCCACTCCTGATACCTTCAGCTGTGAGTAAGGAATGGACCCTTTGTATTCAGGGGTTTCATGACCGCAGAGCGTGCGTGCAAGCACTTTTCCCTGATCGTATAAAGGGGCTACCAGACCGTAACTGATCCCCCGATGTTCAGCACATTCACCAACCGCGTATATATCAGGCACACTGGTACGCATATAGTCATCCACCATGATCGCCCGATTCGTGCCAATTCCGCTTCGTCTTGCCAGATCCACATTGGGCCGAATACCTACAGCCACAACAACAACTTGGGATTCAAGCTTCGATCCATCCGTGAACAGAAGCCCTTGAGCCTGTGATCGTCCGGTAATTTTCTGTGTGTTTTTGGCCAAAAGAAAGGACATGCCCTTGCCTTCCAGTTCGCCCTGAAGCATCGCGGCAGCCTTCTGATCCAACTGTCTATTCATAATGTAAGGTGCGTTATGGACCACCACGGCTTCCATGCCCAGATGAAGCAACCCCCGTGCAGCCTCCAGTCCCAGCAATCCCCCACCAATAACCGCAGCCTTGCGGTATTCTTTGGAATATTCGGACATGCGTGTACAATCATCAATCGTACGGAAGGACATGACCCGTTCTTTTTCAATCCCCGGAATCGGCGGAATAAAAGGGGATGACCCGGTTGCCAGTATCAGAATGTCATAGGTTTCCCTTTTCCCAGATTCAGTCTCTATATATTTGGCGCGGGTATCGATTCGGTACACCGTTTCACCTGTACATAGCCGAATATGATACTCGGCATACCAAGTCCAATCATTGATAATGATGTCTTGTAATGAATGCTCACCCTGCAATACTTTCGATAACATGATTCGATTGTAATTAGGACGCGGTTCATTGCCGTAAATTACGATCTCATATGCATCAGGCTTCAGTGCAATAATCTCTTCTACACACTTCACTCCAGCCATGCCATTCCCGATAATCACCAGCTTGCTCCTGCTCATAGGTCGCCCCCCTATCTCTCTCACCTGTAAATAAACAGAAAAATCCCTTCTCCATGGTTCGGAAAAGGGCACCGTTGCCTCCGGAATCCACACGCCATTGTGTAGATTCATATTAGATTCAGATTAAGCTAATCTCAGTTTTGTGTCAACAAAATTAACATGTAATTATTGAAATACGATTTAAAAATGAATTATTCAAACATTCATGTAATTTTTGTTGACATAAGTAATTTCTCTTTTTATAATTTGAATCAAAATCACAGTGCTGTGATCAACTCAGATGCGGGAACACAATGACGTGTACCGCCTGTCGGCAACGGGGCCGCAAATCGTTCATATCCGGACGAATTGCGGCCTTTTTCTGCCTCAACAAGCACATAGACAAATGATGAAGATTTCAATTGGATGAGGAGCGATGATGGATGATGGAGAGCAAAAGTTTTTGGAAAAGCGGGCATAAGCCCACCCTCTTCGGGGCGTTTATGTATTTTGACATCAGTTTTATGATATGGGGCATGCTTGGTCCACTCGCCGTTGTAATTGCATTGGACTATCCAATGACTCCGCTGGAAAAGGCTAATCTGGTCGCATTGCCTATACTAGGCGGCTCCATCTTGAGACTTGTACTTGGGTTCATGTCCGATTATATTGGTCCGAAATTGACCGCGCAGATCGGGATGCTCTTCACCCTGGTTCCTTTGTTACTGGGCTGGCTATGGGTTGATTCCCTGAGCCAACTCTATGTGGTGGCACTCTTGCTGGGTGTGGCAGGCGCTTCCTTTGCTGCTGCGCTACCTCTGGCGGGCCAGTGGTATGGAAAAGAGCATCAGGGTCTGGCCATGGGTATTGCCGGGGCAGGTAACAGCGGAACCGTACTCGCGACGTTGTTTGCCAATCGTCTGGCTACCCATTACGGAAGCTGGGAAGTTGTGTTCGGACTTGCTATTATACCGATCGTCATCGTATTTATCCTCTTCTCTGTCTTTGCCCGGAATAGTCCTAATCGACCAGAACCCAAGAAATTGTCCCAATACGGAAGTCTGCTTAAACAAAAGGATGCTTGGGTATTCTGTGCCTTTTATTGTGTAACCTTTGGTGGCTTCGTTGGATTATGTAACTATCTGACGATCTTCTTCAACACTCAGTATGGACTCTCTCCGGTTCGTGCCGCAGATATTACCACGTTCTGTGTCATTGCAGGCAGCTTCTTCCGACCCGTCGGGGGTTATCTCGCAGACAAAATTGGCGGAACCCGCATGCTGACCTTCCTGTACACAGGGGCCTGTATCATGCTAATCGGTGTTTCCTTCATGCCACCACTTCCGGTTGTAGTAATCATGCTGTTCCTCGGCATGATGTGTCTGGGAGCAGGAAATGGCTCCGTTTTCCAACTGGTTCCCCAACGGTTCGGTAACGAGATCGGTCTAATGACAGGTATTGTAGGTGCCGCTGGTGGATTGGGCGGTTATGCATTGCCTCTGATTCTCGGTCAATTGTACAGCAGCTATCAATCCTATACACCCGGCTTTGTCATTCTTAGCCTGATAGCAGCCGCATCCTTGTTCCTCGTACTCTTCATGCAATCTCGCTGGCGTGTGAGCTGGCTGAGCCGGGGCAACAAAGGCATCGCTGATTCCACATCCCTCTCTTCGTAAGGCGTACAATCACTCCGCCGTGAATGTCGGGTACCGTATGTACGGATGATTGATGAGTAACCAAAGAAACAGCGTAGCCCCATCGGGCTGCGCTGTTCTTTTGGTTAAAGTTGTTCTTTCTGCTTACAATGAATACTTTTGAAGAACAATAACCGCATTATGCCCCCGAAGCCGAAGGAATTAGACATCCCAATCCGCAGCTCTGCTTTTCTTGCCTCATTAGGTACGTAATCCAGATCACATTCGGGATCACCCTGTTCTTGATTGATGGTTGGAGGAATGATGCCATGCTGCAAGCTTTGAATGAGTGAGATCGCCTCTGCTCCACCTGCTGCACCGAGCATATGTCCCGTCATGGATTTGTTTGCCGTAATCGGAACATGATAAGCAGCTGGCCCAAAGAGCTGTTTAATTGCTCTCGTCTCGGACAGATCACCGGCTTCCGTACTGGTGGCATGAGCATTAATTACATCTATGTCTTCTGGTCCGATTCGAGCCTCTCGCAGCGCTCCTTTCATAGCCAGGTATGCCCCCCTGCCTTCCGGATGAGTGGCTACCATATGATACGCGTCTGAGCTGGCACCATATCCAATCACTTCGGCGAGGATATTAGCTCCTCTTGCCAGCGCATGAGACAGAGATTCTACTACCAGAATTCCGGCACCCTCTGCCATAACAAAACCATCTCGCCCCGCATCAAATGGACGGCTTGCCGCTTGAAATGCTTCATTTCTTGTCGATAGCGCTGTCGCATTACCGAAGCTTGCCAGGGACACTTCTGTTACAGCTGCCTCTGTTCCTCCAGCAATGATGACATCGGCTCCACCATGACGAATCAACCGGAAAGCCTCCCCGATCGCTGTATTGCCAATGGAACAAGCCGTTACTGGCGACAATGTCGGCCCCCAACAACCAAACCTCATACTAACCATGGCCGCCGCCATATTGGATATCATCATAGGTACCAATGTTGGGCTGACTCGTGCAGGTCCCCGATCCGACAGGACCTTGCCTTGTTCCATCAATGTCTGGATGCCGCCTATGCCTGAACCAATATATACACCTACCCGCTCACGGTCCAGTTCGTCCATCACAAGACCCGATTGCAATACAGCCTGATCCGCAGCAGCAACAGCAAATTGAACAAATCGGTCCATGCGCCTTCCTTCCTTGCGTCCAAATCGCTCTTCACCATCAAAATCGCGAACCACCCCAGCAATTCTGGTTTTGTACGAAGCTGTATCAAAGTGCTCTATGGGCGATACTCCTGATCTACCCTCAATTAATCCGTTCCAGAATGTATGTACATCGTTTCCCAAAGGAGAAATGACGCCCATTCCTGTAATGACTACTCGTTCCATGTCCATCCTCCTTCAGCGCCGTTGTCTTGCTTCTTCTTACGCTCTAGAACTAATAGTGCCATTCCTGATATCCTATTACAAGTTGTCAATTATAATAGTATAATGACTACCATGATAATGAAGATCGAAGGTGATGGATTGAACTACGATATCAGGTTACAGGCCCTGTCCACTTTTTTGAAAACACAGCGTTCCAAAATTTCTCCCGAATCGGTCGGTCTACCTACAGGGAGTCGGCGAAGAACGCCTGGGCTGCGAAGAGAAGAGGTATCCCAACTGGCAGGTGTAAGCACGACATGGTATACCTGGCTTGAACAAGGTCGGGATATTCAGGTATCCCACTCCGTATTGGATAATATAGCTTCAGCTCTTAGGCTCACTGCGGATGAACGTAAGTATCTCTTCTCGCTCGCCATGGAACATCATTCGGAGTTGCCCACGCTTGAAGAAGAACCTGTCCAACTTCATCCCTCCTTACAGAAAATCCTGCAGGAGCTTCGATATTGTCCTACGGTGATCTCGGATCGGCGCTGTTACATCGTTGGCTGGAACGATGCGGCCCGGCATGTTTTTATGGATTTCGAGCAGATCCCTCCCGAAGAACGGAATATGATCAGTCTGTTATTTGATCGCAAAGAATTTCGTAGACTCGCGGTGAACTGGGAAGATTTTGTTAGCGGATTTCTAGCGATTTTCCGTGCCTACTATGGTCAGTATGTCGATGATGAATGGTATAATCTATTTCTGGATGACATGATGAACAGATATCCGGATTTTCATACCCTCTGGAAACAAAGCAATGTCAGCAGTGCCCCGGATGTATTGATCGAATTCAGACATTCCAAAGCAGGCAAAATGTTGTTTGACCTGACCTCGTTGCAGGTTCAAGGCAGTTCTGATTTGCGTTGCAGTGTCTACACCCCGGCACCAGAAACGGCCACCGAACGCAAAGTGATGCGAATGATCGAGCGTGAAGCCGATTCTTATCTTGACAAGCGTTAATCCGGAATCATTTCCCTCTTGCCCGAGTCATGTTGAACCTTGACATCCTCACGTTGCAAGTATGGCTTATCAGGGTATAAATAATCAGGTATAACAAGTAACCCATGGATCTTAGACCTTCTTTACGAAGTGGATTCAGAAAGGAATATCATGACCAAAGTGCTCATCATAGAGGACGATAACATGTTAGGTGATACATTATCTCTGTATCTGCAAGGTGAGGGATATGATGTTATCCGTGTCGCTAATGCAAGAGATGGTATTCTACAGCTTCAAGCGCAGCCTGATATTATGCTTCTTGACTTGATGCTCCCTGATTCGGGAGATAAAAATCCTTGTTCTCTCATGCGCCAGCATACCCGAATTCCCATCATCGTTATCTCTTCGTTAACCGAAGTCTCGGAACGAATTCAATCATTGACAGACGGGGCCGATGACTATGTGTGCAAGCCATTCAGCATGCAAGAGTTGAAGGCACGTATTGAGGCTGTATTGCGTCGTTACGTATTATTGAACAGCTCTGTCGTCCCTGAACAGGAATCCGGAATTTCTCTTGATCTGGCTCGAAGAACAATCATGTTAAATAACCGAAGAGTGGAAACTACGTTTTCGGAATTTGAGATCATGAAGCTGTTCGTGCTCAATCCTGGCAAGGTATATAGTCGTTATGCCCTGATTGAAGCCATTCGTGGTATTGATGCCTATATTAATGATCGTACCATTGATGTGCACATTACCAAGCTCCGCAAAAAGATTGAGGACAATCCAAAAACCCCCCAATATATTCAAACGATCTGGGGGGTAGGATATAAGTTCACACCGTAAAATAAAACAACTTCAACCAGGTCACCATGGCAGGGACCCCGTGATGATGTCAATCTCCTGTTGCACCTTCTCCAATATCGAACTCAGTTCCTCTTCTTCCAATAATGGACGGGACAAGAGTGAATCCAAATGAAGAACCGGACGCAACAGGTCCACTGCGTGCAGATTAGCAGCAACTCCCCGGAGGGAATGAACGCTACGGATCGCATCAGCAATCTGCTGATCCTGAAGCTGAATTTCCAGTTTTCTCTGAAACAAGTTATACTCCATTTTGAATTTTGTAAGCGCATATTGCAGCAGATGCAACTTCCCATCCATCTGCCTGATGGCCTTATCTGCATCTATACCCCTGATCTCTCGCACTCCTTTAAGATCAATCCATGTGGCGAGTATGTCTGTAATCTGCTGTTCCTGAATGGGTTTAGTCAGGACGGCATTCATTCCGGCTGAAAGACATAACTCATGGTCCCTTTTTAAACCATTGGCTGTAAGCGCAATGATGGGTGTTCGATCATATTTTCTCATCTTGCGAATATGCCTTACCGTATCTATTCCGTTCATTTCAGGCATATACAGGTCCATTAGGATCAGTTCCCATGCTTGTTCGCTCAGTTTCTCCAGAACCTCTACACCACTTCCCGCCAGCGTCACATCGTATCCCATTTGTTGGAGCATTGCGCGAATAGCCAGTTGATTGATTTCGTGATCTTCGGCAATCAGAATATGTCCTTTATGGTGAAGTGAATAGGGTTGGTAACCTTCTTCCATTCGATTTTTCTCCAGTGGTCCTTCACCCTGAAGTGCAAGTATAACTTCGAACAACCCCAGACGTGTAATAGGTTTGACCATCATGATATCCGGACGATTGGTATTCTCCTCACTCCACAGGGCATTTTCACTGAATGCATGGGTATAACCGATCACCTGGATTTTCGTTCGATCCAATGGCTCCATCAAACTGTCCCATGATGAACCGTTACATGTATTCACTGCATCCATATCCAACATCATCAACTTCGAACTTGCCCCATCTGCATCGGGATTACACCAATCGGTCTGCATCATCTCGTCCAAGGAGGTATACAGATCCGGCTTCATCCCGAATGAATGGAGCATCTGCTTCAGATTCGCGCCCATTCGTGTATCCCTCTCAATGATCACCACTTCATTCGCAGAATATAGAAGAGGATATGTGGACAGGAAAGAGCTCTCTTCCACATCTGCAAGCTCAAATATCAAATCAAATGAAAACAGGCTATACTCTCCCTCCACACTGTCCACTTGCAAACGTCCTCCCAAAGAGGTTACCAGCAGGTAACAAATGACCAACCCCAGTCCGGAACCACCATGTGATCGATACGTTGAAGGGGCAACCTGAGTAAATGGGACAAAAAGCCGTTCCAATTGCTCTGGTGAAATTCCGATTCCCGTGTCCTCTATTGCAAAATGAACCTGAACTCGCTCCGCTTCCAATGAAATTACCTCTACCTGCAATGTCACATATCCCTGCTCTGTAAATTTAATAGCATTACACAGCAGATTCAATAATACCTGTTCTATTCGGAACGGGTCACCTAATATCGTTAACGGCAGATCGGGGTCCGTTATAAAAATCACTTCTATGCTCTTTTTTCCAAGCGCCACACTAATCTGATCTGCCACTCGTTTGAATACGCCCTCTGGTGAAAAGGAGACATTCTCCAAGATTAACTTGCCTGCCTCGATTTTTGAGAAATCAAGAATATCATTCACAAGGGTAAGCAAGGATTGCGAAGAAGCATTGATTTTACTCAGATAATCCATTTGTTGTGAGGTTAGTTCTGTCCGTTGAAGCAATAATGAAAAGCCGATGATGCCATTCAGCGGGGTACGAATCTCGTGACTCATGAATGCAAGAAACTCACTTTTGGCTTGGCTTGCTTTATCGGCCTTAACCCGTCTGTACTGATCCGACATATCATGAAAGACTGCCTTAATTTTCTCTGTGGAGTTCGTCGCCCTAACAGGGTATAAGTGAATCCGAACGTGACGCTCATAGCCCTCTCCAATGATAAAGGTCAATTCAGCTTCCTGAGCGACATTATGATGTAATGCTTTTTGTAAAAGTAAAGTCCAACTCTCGGGTTTTTCAATAAACAGCACCTCAACCAGTTGACGACCGATCACCTGCTCCTTATCCAGGTCGAGAACATCCAGAAATTTCTGATTAACCGATGCAATACGTTGATGGCCATCAAACCCGACAAACCAGTCTGCGGACACTCGCTCAAGTACCTTATACCGCTCTTCACTTTCCTGAATCCTCCGTTTCACTGCCCTGTGCTCCGTAATATCAAGCCCATACCCGATGACATACTTCACCACGCCCTCTTCTCGCAGAGGGTTAAGCTTCACCAGTGAATAATATCCCCCATGTTCAATTTCATAAAAGAAAGACTCCCCCTGCCATGCCCGGTTAAACTGCATTCGCAGAAACTCGATCTTCTCCTGAGGCAGAATGTTCAAGTTGCCCAATTGGTGATCTTGCTTCAGACTGCTCATATCTAATCCCAGTCGAGAGAGCATCTCTCCTTCAAGTAGAAGATATTCGAATGTTCCATTCAGTTTCCGGATTTTAAAAGTAAACCCAGGCTGCATGCGAAGCATCTCCAGCATTTCCTGATCCCTTTGAATGACTATGTGCCTGTATCGATGATTCTGGTTCAGATAGTACAAGAACTGTACAACCGCCAGAAGGCAAATACATTGACATAGCAGAAGGAGTCCCAGAATAGGGAGAGCAGGCGAATATACCTTTACCACAATCAACAAATTAACAGAGAACTGAAGCAATGCCCCCAATAACCACTTGAATCTAAATCTCTTGGTGTACCTAAATATCAAACATAGGGTACTAACAAACAACAGCTCGTTAATCGCATAATGCCAGTTCTCAAATAAGGGATTTATCCCTATATTGAGCCGGAAAAACCACATGAATGCAAACGTAGCAAAAACGGATATACTCCCACCAAAATAAGCTGCGAGCAGATATACGATAGATCTGAAATTCATTAATGTACCATCGCTAAGTTTAATGGAGAAATAATATAACGCCGTGCCCAGCATACTCAGTGTAATCCCCATAATTATTCGAGTGGTGATGGAAGAAGTACGTGTAGCGCTCGTTTGGTTCAAGTAGTGATGAATCAGGAAAACAAAAATCAAAATCAGCGTATAATTTAATACCAGATCGCGTAGCAAAAGGTCACCGTCCACATTACGACTTCAGGTTTTCATGCATTCGATGAATTTTGCCGTATTCACGGTTGCAGTTCCCCAGTAATACAAATCATAGTATGTCAGGCTCCCTTATTCAATTGACGATATTGACCTTTTTTATTGTAAATAACTAACCCTTTCAGCTAACATACACGTTTCGCCAAGAAACACTATTTACTTCATTAAAGATCATCATTAAAAATACTGATATAAAAAAGAGAATCATCCAAACAGACCGATGTGATCGTAACTTGGGCTTCCCACACTTCCTGATTAGCCTTCATCAGTTTGGCTACACCAGACCAAGTTTGGTTTCCTCTCCAGTGCGCATCCATCAGTAATCGGGCAGGATGACCTATCGTGCTGTCCCGTGAGAATCCTGTTTTGGAAGCATAAACAGAATTCACATCCAGAATCACACCATCTTCATCTGTAATCATAACCGCATCTGTTAGCAGTAAGAAGGCTTTGAGTTCTAGTTGCATGGCTGTCCACTCCCTCTGATGAAACATGATGTGAAGCCATTCTTATGAGATCATCTCTGCTACACTCACGTTTAATGCTTAAACTGTCGAATAAGGCTCTGCAATTGTTCAGCCAAGGATGACAGGCCTCGTGCCGAGGCAGAAATCTGCTCCATTGCTGCCCGTTGCTCTTCTGAGGAAGCAGCCACCTCTTCAGCGGTCGCGGCGTTGCCCGATGCAATGCCTGCAAGCTCACTGGAAACAGCGGATATTTCCTGTACACCTGCCGTGATCTCTTGCGAAGTCGCTGCGATCTCTTCAATCTGGGGTGTTGTTTCCCGCATACTGTCCAGAATGCGCTCGAACTTCCGAATCGCCTCTGTTGAGATCTCCATGCCTTCTCCAACCTCGGTTGTCACCTTCTCCATCATGCGAACGGAAGCAGCCATATCTTCCTGCACCGCTGTAGTCAGCACCGTAATTTCGTTAACGGACTGCCCGGACTGCTCTGCCAATTTGCGAACCTCTCCTGCTACAACGGCGAATCCATTTCCATGCGTACCTGCACGTGCAGCTTCAATGGATGCGTTAAGCGCGAGCAGATTGGTCTGCTTGGCGATATTTCCGATTAACTCCGTGATGGCTGAAATTTGATGTGATCGTTCATATAATGCCTGAATCATCTGATTCGTCTGCACAACTGTTTCTTGAATGGAGTGCATCTGACTCACCGTCTGCTTAATGCTGTTGCCACCTTCTTCAGCTTGTACGGTCGTATGTTTAGCCAAATCAGCGACTTGTATGGAACGTTCAGCGATCCGTGTAATTCCAATAGTGATTTCATTCATCGCTTCATGGTTATGTTCGATACCGCTAGTCTGCTTCTCGGCACCGTTCGCAATTTCCTGAATGGCTCGTGCTACCTGCTCACTGGCTGCACTGGTGGATTCGGCACTCTGAGTCATTTCATCCGAAGAGGTCACGACCTGTCCGGCGCTGTTCGCCACATGCTGAATCAGTACACGCAGATTGTGCTGCATTTTACCAAAAGCATCACTTAGTTCACCAATTTCATCATTACTGGCACTTGCAATCGTCTGGGTCAGGTCCCCTTCACTCACCATGATCGCCTGATCCTTCAACTGACGGATCGGTTTGATGATGGAACGCATCACCAGCCAGATAATCACAATACCGACAACGAGACAGGAAACAATAACAATAAGCATTCGATTCAGAATGGGCGCAGCCGCTTCGTCTACTTCAGAAGAGAACAGGGTACCCGCGACCTTCCATCCTGTGGATGCATTCGTAGCATAATACATGACTTTATCCACTTCATCAAAGGTATAGTTGAAGTTACCCGATTCATTCTCATACACTTGGGTCCAAAAATCTCCTGTTGCTTCTGTTCCAGGTTGTAACGTTGGATGATAGATGTACTTCTCACTGGCATCCAACAGAATCAGATATCCCTGTTCTCCAACTTTAATTCCGCTTACCAAGGTACTGATATTCGTCAGATTCAGATCCAGTTCAATTACGCCCGATTGATCCGCCAGCGCCTTGGCAATGGTAATCGTAACTTCATTGGTCTCGGCTGAAATATAGGGATCTGTGACAATCACCTGCTCGGGATTCCCGATGGCTTTCGTGTACCAAGGTCTGGTTCGAGGATCGTAACCTTCAGGCATTTCTGCATCGGAAGACATCAGATACACCCCTTCTTCTGTCCCCAAGCCTATCGTAATAATATCTGTGTTCAACACAGCATATCTCTTCAATTCGTCCACGATTCGAACCCCGGCATCATCCTCACGTAGATCCCCTGAGAGTGTGCTTGCATAGTGTTCAATATGACTACGCTTGGTATTGATCGAAAGATCGATAATCGCACTGGCAAGATTCACATTTTCCATCGCACTATGTATGATTTGCTTTTCAACTTCACCTTTCGCACTGTTATACGATATCACCCCAATACTTAACGAAGGAATAACCAGGAAAATAATAAAAGACACCACCAGCTTCGCCTTGAAGTTTTTATGGATCTTATTGAACCATGTCGATTTGCTATTTTTTCGGGACAAATTTCTCTACCTCTTCCAGATTAGTTTATCGTCCTACATCTTCCATTTCTCATCTCTTTAAAGACAACTATCATGTCGAAAAAACGCTTAAATATCTCTAGATTTATCATTCTATAGAACTAATTTGATACCAATTATACGGACAAACTATTAAATAAAGTTAATCAGGGATATATCCAAATTGTTAAGTTTCTAAATAGTTGTTAACACGCCTAAAGAATCCCATAATAAAAGATCCGAGCACTATCGCTCAGATCTTCATGAAATATCAAACACTTATTTATTCGAATGCCGGGATCGCAATATCTGCGTATTTCTCTTCGAAGAATGCTTTGACTTCCGGACCCGCCATACGTTTAGCCAACTTCTGGATGGCTTCAGAATCCTTGTTATCTTCACGGGCAACCAGGGTAATGGCAAAATGGGAATCATCCTTCTCGGTTAACAGCGCATCCTTCTTAGGCGTGAGACCAAGCGGACTGGCATATGCCGGCGTCATGGCTACCAGATCGGCATCATCCATCATGCGAGCCAGCATCAGTAGATCCACTTCCGCGAACTTGAATTTCTTCGTATTCTCAGTGATATCTGCCTGTGTAGCATTGAAAGCCACGCCTTCTTTTAACTTAATCAATCCATTCTGCTCCAACATCACTAGAGAGCGACCAATGTTGGAAGGATCATTAGCAATCGCAATCGTTGCACCATCTGGCAATTCGTCAATGGATTTGTACTTTTTGGAGTAGCCTCCATAGATGGCGTTGTAGATTGGCTGTACAGCCACCAGGTTGGCATTGTTCGCTTCGTTATACTGATTCATGTATGGTACGTGCTGGAAGAAGTTCGCATCCACTTCCTTGTGTGCCAGTGCAGTGTTCGGTTGAACATTATCCGAAAGTACCACCACTTCCAGATTAACGCCATCTTCCTTCAATAACGGCTTTACAATATCCAGTACATCAGTCATCGGTGGAATCAATGTCGCTACCTTTAGTGTAACTTCTTCGGCCTGGCTGTTTTCCTTGGTTCCTTCAGCTGCAGGTGTTTCTTCTTTTTGTCCGCAAGCAGCTACGACCAGCATCACTGCGAGCAACATGAATATCATTTTTGCTTTCATCTAATATTTACCCCTTATCATGTAATCTGTTTTCGTTTTTCTTAGTGATTGAGCCTACGGTACATATGTTACCACACGAGTAACTGTACTCACCTTACATTGTACTGAACTGTGCCTTGGTGTCGTGTGCTTTACTCTGCTTGACTGTACCAGCTCATCTCAGGATCTGCGATCCAGCCAGTGGGACAGTCTGCTACCTGTGAATTGAATCATCTGTACCAGGATAATCATAATGATGATCGTAAATACCATAATCTCCGTCTCAAAGCGCTGATAACCGTAGCGAATGGCAAAATCGCCAACCCCCCCGCCGCCTACAATGCCCATCACCGTCGAGTAGGAGATGAAGCTAATGGTAGCTGTGGTGAGTCCCAGTACTAGGCCAGATCGTGCCTCCACGTACAGGAATTTCAGTACCAGCTGCATGGTCGATGCCCCCATGGAAGCAGCAGCTTCGACCACTCCCCTCGGTACATCAAGCAACGCTTGTTCCACCAGTCTGGCGTAGTAGGCTATCGCAATGACCGAGAGTGGAACGGTTGCCGCCAGTGTACCAATGGAAGTACCAACGACAATCCGTGTGAATGGAATCATGAATACAACCAGCAGTAAGAACGGAAACGAACGAACGATGTTGACGACACTGCCGAGTACAAAGGACAACGTCGGATTCGCATACCGTTGTCCTCTCCGAAATAAGTACAGAAGTGTGCCCAGAGGCAGTCCGATCAGGACAGCTGCCGCAATGGAGATGCCCACCATGACAAAAGTCTCCCCGATCGCCTGCCATATCTCATGCTGATACTTCAGCACAGATTCAGGTAACCTCATGACTTGTCCTCCAGTTCTGTCTGACGGAACCAAGACGAACCGGTCAGCCCGTATTCGTCACCCGCAAGCAAGGAGGTCAGCAGATCAGGCTGTGGAACGGGCATACTGCTCACTTCCACTTTAGACAACGTACGAACGAGTCTTCCATCCTTCATAATCGATATCCTGTGACATAATCTTCGGGCCACTTCCATCTCATGCGTAACAACGACAATGGTCACACCCAGCGTTTCATTGATATGACGCAGCACATCAAGGATTCCATTTGTGGTCTGTGGATCAAGCGACGATGTTGGTTCATCACAGAGCAGCACATCCGGACGACTCGCAAGAGCTCTTGCAATAGCCACCCGCTGCTTCTGTCCGCCGCTAAGTTGCGCAGGGTATTGATCCGATTTGTCTTCCAGCCCAACAAATCGCAGTACTTCCAGCCCACGTTCAAGTCGCTGCGTGCGGGATATACTAGCCAGTTCCAGAGGCATACAGACATTGCGACTCACCGTTCGATTACTGACAAGGTTGAAGTGCTGAAATATCATGCCAATCGACCTGCGTGCCTGACGCAGACTGCGCTCATCCATCCCGGTCAGGTGCTGCCCATTTACAATGACCTCACCCCCATCAGGTTTCTCCAATCCGTTGAGCATTCGCAGAAGTGTGGACTTGCCTGCACCGCTCAAGCCTATAACGCCATGGATTTCTCCTTGTCCCACTTCGAGGGACACCGAGCGTAATGCTTCAAATCCCTGATTTGCACGTAAACCGCGTTCGTTATACCGTTTGCTTACACCATATAATGAAATCATGGAGAATCCTCCCGTGAATAATCATGCATGGTTCTTCAAGAACACATGAAGAAAGCCCGCACAGCCGATAACCGGAGCGCGAGCAATCCTGTTCATTCATAATAAATCAACATCCCACATGAAACAAGCTTTTAAGGGAAGATCTCCCCCTGCAGGCGGTTGGCCTCATATACACTAAAACGTCCATTGGACGAACCAACATAGACTTCATTTCCAATCCGATTGATTGTTCCATTCTTCGCATACCGATCCCGGTGCTCCGGGCTTCCCATCACAACGTCATATACACGACCCAGCAATGATCCATCCGTTTTATTCAACACCAGCAGATTCTCATCCATGGGCAACAGCAATTGATCGTCAATCACCAGATAACTTCCCTGGTTCGTGGGATATTTGAGAGATCTAATCGTATCTTTGGCGTTCCAGCGTGTCATTCCCGTTTCATAATCCAATGCAGCCGGATATCCGTTCTTAATCACATATAACTGACCGTCTTCCACCAGTCCTCGTTCAATCTTGCCGTTCAACGTCCACCGATTTTTCCCAATTTTTGCATCGTACAATAGGGTTGTATAATCTTCGTAATCACCATATGTTCCACCACTCTTGTTTTCCCTAATCAGCACCATGCCATCATTCAGCACTTCGAATTGCTGTCCGTATCGGGCAGGGAATTGCGCAAGTTTTTCACCTGTGTTCAGGTCCAGCAGTACCCACTGATCTCTCAGCAGCATCCAACGTTCAGACAGTCCTGAAGCAAACGGATCAGTGCGGTATATTCCATCAAAATAGGGATCAGTCTCAGGATGGTCCATAGTGGGTTTTCCAGTCTTAATACGCCAGATGGTACGACCCGACAACGGGTCTGCTGCGACCAATTGATTCTTCTCCCAATACAGCACATATGCCTCGTCCGCACTCTTGTTAAACAATTGATATCCCTTACTTAGCTTCCGTGTCCATAACATTTTGCCGTTCGCACTGTTAAGCACATGAATTCGGCCATTACTTGAACCTTCGGCTGCTGCACTTTCTACGATCACAACGTTCTTTGCCGATTTTATCGTAGTAATCCTCGCCTCTTGTTTGGGATTGTACTCCCAGAGTGCATGTCCATCATTGAGCCTTAACTGGCGAACGCGGTCTTTGTATTTCTTATCGTCCAGATTATAGCTTGTAAAGATCGTAACCGTATTACGTTCATCATTAAGCTGCGCCTGATCTGCTCCAAATCCAGCATGTACCCTCCATAACTTCCGACCTGTATGGCGGTCAAGAGCATATATCGAGCTATCATAATGCATGCCGCTGAATCCACCGTCATCCCCTTTCATGAGGAGTACATCATCGGTACCCGCTTGCAAAAAGGTATAATTCAGATCGCCTTGATTGGCCCATACCGGTTCCCAAGGCAGCGTAGTTGGTAAGACTTTGCCTGCGATCTTGGTCGTGAATTCGTATTCTCTCAACCGATTGAAGCTCCCGTCCGGCACTACATTATTTCGCTTATCCAGTGGTATATTCCAGCGTGTTCTGACCAGCTTGCCATTCTTGTTGAAGGTCACCAGAAATTGTGCATCTTCCCGCTCATAACGCCAGGTATTTCCAATACTCATCGCATAACCGGTATCATTCAAATTGCTCGAATGTTCTTTCCAATCCGGTGCTCCAAGCCATTGTTCCAACTGTTTGGAGGTTGTAGCTGTGTTCAACCTTATATCTGTCATATGGCGCACAGCCGAAGTCGACTGGGCCGCACCCTGACTGAACCAACCTTCAGCTATTTTCGAACGCTGCTCTATATCCCGTTCCTTCATCCACAGAAGTGCAGGTCGATATGTAGACGATTCTTTATTCCAAATTTGTGGAGCAATAGAGACGCCATACCATCCTTTCCACTCTGCAACAATAATGGCCTGATCCGTCAGAGCTTTGTCGAAGATCCAGGTTTCAGAACTATCTGGAGACAAGTAGAGCTTGCTGCCTGCCTGGAGCGTGAAGTTTTGAAGAGGCGTCTTCTTTATACTTTTGCTCTCCTTCAACACATACCATGTGGGTACCCAGGACTTTCCTTCACCGGGTTCATTCAGTTGAATCCATTCTCCGCGAATAGAAGATACTTTGTATTTTGTTTTACCTGTGGAATAGGATTCTATTCTCATCAGATCAGCGGCCACGCTGCTATCCATTCTATGGTTGAATAGAGGAATGTCGGCCATGAGCGTAACCGTATCTCCTTGTTTATAGGCAAGCTGTAGCGAAGAGGATTGAGAACCTGCCCCCAAGGCTTGTGGAGTTGTAGTCGAGACTTGTCCTCCAAGCGCTACCCTATTGGCGTCCAGCAGAATCCATCCCGTCAAAAGCACAGCCGATAATCCAGTCAGGGTAACCCACTTGTACCCCATTCTCTGCCAGTCAGGACCCGTCTTCACGTTTGTTCATCCCCATCCGTTAGAAGTTATTTCCAATAAAGACGCATCGGACAGGGAAAAGTTACCTTTACTCCAATATATTTCTCCCCATCCCCCAGTATTACCTCACATCCACCATCATTGAATGATAAGGAAAGGAGATTCCAACGAAATAAGCAGCTGTTAAAGCGAGGATATAATAAAAAACAAACCACAGATCTGTCCGGGAATAACCGATCTGAATGTAATACGTCCGGCTCGCGCCTTCCGTGAACCCCTTCGCCTCCATCGCGACTGCCATTCGCTGTGCACGGCGAATGCTCTGCGCAAGCAGCGGAATGGCATAACGCTTCAGCGTACCATACACGTTCCAGCGAGAGCTGCGTTGGTGGGTTCCACGAATACGGATCGCATAACGGAGCGTCTGGAATTCATCCAGCAGGATCGGGATCATACGCATCGCAGCCAGAAAGCTATAGGCATATTTAGCCGGAAGCTTCCACTGCTGCATCAGGGAATAGAACAATCGGACCGGCTTGGTGGTCAGTCCGAAGAGCAAGCCAGCCGCGGCCATGCTCAGCGATCGAAATCCCAGATGCAACCCTCGATAGAAGCTCTCTTCTGTTACATGAATCAGTCCCCACTTGAACCATGTGGTCTCACCCTTACCAAACATCATCATACCTGTAGTGGTGGAGATAAATACCAGAATGAATGGTGATGCATACAGTAACAATCTGTGCCACGGGTGACCTGTCCAGCACAATAACAACAACATGACCACTGCGACATTTGCCATCACATTCAGATTATGAATGAGAATGACGACGACAAACATGAACGTCAGGATAATCACCTTCAATCCCGGATTGACGGCATGAAGCCAGGTTTCACGGTGAGGAAACGACAGCTGCATCCATTAACCTCCCGTCATCCACCTTCCAGATACGGGTGCAATACCGGTTCACAATTTCACGGTCATGGGTAACCATAACGATGGCTGTTCCTTCACGCCGCAATTGCTCCAGCTGAGTTAACATAGCGAACGTATTGCGGGCATCCTGCCCAAATGTAGGCTCATCCAGCAGCAGAATCCGTTGCTCTCTCACCAGTGCGGAAGCAACGCTCAAGCGTCGTTTCTGTCCCATCGATAATTGGTAGGGATGCCGCTCCGACAGGTCGCTTAGTCCGAATTGCTCCAGCATATGATCTGTCCTATCGCGTCGTTCTTCCGCTGTAAGCCTGCCTCCAAGCAAGGAGAATCCCACTTCTTCCACAACGGTGTTGGTCACAAATTGAAATTCCGGATTCTGAAATACAAAAGCAATACGATCTGCGATCTGCTCCGTTTTGCCGGAAGACTGACCTTCCACATCATATTGACCTGTCGTTTTCAGAATATTCATCATGGATAACAACAACGAACTTTTTCCAGCTCCGTTGGCGCCCACAACACCAATCCAATCTCCGTGCCATACCTTGGCCTGTTCCACCTGAATGAACGGTGTTTTCCCACGCCATCCAGTGAAATGTTGCATTTTGAGTGCTGGGTGGTAGGCGGGTGATACAGGCGATAAGGATGAGACGTGAGATATGGGGGATATACCCGGTGTATCGGATAAGCCAGACGATTGCTGTGCTTCCAAACTTGAGATGCCGTGATCCACACACACTTGAGGCTCTCCAGAAGCACTTCCCTCTTCTTCCTTAGCTGCCTGCTCTTGCTCCTCCCATATGCCTGGATACCAGATTCCATAAGCCTTCAGCTTACCCCGTTCATCCGTAAATACCTGCTGTGCTGGCCCATCCGCCACAATCTTTCCTTCAGGTGATAACACAATGATGCGGTCGACCATATCCACAATCTCGTTTATTTTGTGTTCAACGATGATGATTGTTTTGTCACTAGCGATCCGTTTGACGGTATCCCACACCTGGGAAGTCCCCTCATCATCCAGCAGTGCAGTGGGTTCATCCAGAAACAATACCTCCGGGTCCATGGCAAGCATCGAAGCAATGGCAAGACGCTGCTTCATCCCCTGAGACATGGACTGGATCCATATCCGATTCTGTTCAAAGGATAACCCCACTTGTTTCAGATAATATTCAATCAGAGCAGGCATCTCTTCACGCGGAATATTTCGGTTTTCCAGAACAAATGCGATCTCTTCATCCGAATAGGACATACAGAACTGGGTATCCGGATCTTGAAAGACCACTCCTGCTTTGGCGGGAACATGAATATCATCACATTTCATCGGAATCTCAACCGAACGTGGTATCAGACCGCTCAAAATTTGCAATAACGTCGATTTACCGGAGCCACTTGGGCCAAGCAACAGCACTTTCTCTCCTTGACGCACAGAAAGAGACAAGCCTTGAAATACCAAGGCTTTCTCTCCCGGGAACTTGCATCTTAGATTTGTCACACTTACCGTTTGCGAATTCTCTTCCCCGTTCATCTAATCCAGAGCCTCATAATCTTGCTTGGATACCGGTCTGAGTGAACGCGTTACACCGGTCAGTTCCAATGCTTTGGCGAGATAATAAGCGAACACTCCTGCAATCAAGATGCTTCCAATGAAGCGGAATCCGATAAATAACGTATAATTCCAAGCCGAGAGTGAATCAATATACCCGTACTGATAATCCAGCAAAAGCGAAGCCGCTGCGGCTCCTATGGCTGCAAGACAGGTGACAAACAGATTGGTTTTACGATACAGGAATGCAGCGAAGAATATCTCGGCTCCCAGTCCCTGCAACAGGCCATATACAAGTGTGGACATACCCCATTCACTCCCCAGAAAAGCGCTCACCGTTGAAGCTGCAACCTCAGCAAGAATGGCTACACCTGGCTTACGAATGATCACAAAAGCAAACGTACCCGCCATAAACCACATGCCGTAGATCATCTGCTCCGCATGAACACCGAATGGTTTCATCAGGTCATACGTAGGTCCCCATATTTTGTAGATCACCCCGAATACAACGGCGATCACGATGGTTACCAGAATATCCGTTAACTTCAATCTGTTGCTGCGTACTGCTTTTGCCATGTTCTCTACTTCCTTCCTCTGTGCCCTTGGATTATAAAATAAACAAAAAAAGCCTCCCCGGTTCCGGGCAGGCCATACGCACAGTATACAATCCTTACAATGATGTATTGGATGGATGTCAAAAAGACGGAATATCAACCATGCCCTCTCCGTTGAGGCAGAAAACCACCACAGCTGTAAGAAGTCCTGTTGTTCATCCTCTTTGTTTACACATTTCACCCTTGCACATTGTAAATCCATGTTCTCTACGCTGGCATTACCCAGATCAGATCTACGGTCAGCGGCACAAGTCCACTCTCTCAGCCCAACTTCATTGAGCTCCCGGTTCACTTATTTCATTGCTTCTAATGTACAACAGATGGGTATTTGTGGCAATGGTCTCTACAAAACTCAAAAGTTGGCATAGGAAAAGGCATCCCCCTGGATGCCTTTTGGACATACTTCACGATGTGAAATAGCTACCTTATCCGTACACGCCTTCAATCCGTATTCCAAGGTATCCCTGTTCTTAATATTGCGTGTTCCCAGACTGGCTCGTTTTCCCTGAAGCAAACCCCTTGAACAACGTTGGTACTTTGGAATAACGGGTATTCGTAATTTTCCCTTGTGATGTGCTGCTGTCTGTACGCAAAATCGAATCTTTTACATTGGAAATGTTGGAGTTATCCAGCGTCATGTTAACTGCGAAGGAAGTTCCACCATTTTGGCGAACCAGTTTGCCAATATCATCTGCACGGAAATTTTTGATGTTAATTGTTCCAGCCGCATTCATCTGGAACACTTTATCATAGGCCTTGTACGCTGCTCCGCCAGTAATGTTGACCGTTCCGGCAGACTTCAATGTCAGTGCATCCTCGCCCACGTCCTGCCAGACTACATTCGATATATTACAGTTGCCATAACAGTGAACACCATCAGCAGCTGGTGATCCAATGTTTACGTTTTTGAGCGTGGCCCCTGCCTCCAGACGGAAAACTGGCTTCTGATTTTCTGCTTGAGATCCGTCGCCCAGTGTGGAGGGATTAGCTACAAATGTTTTGCCTTGACCATCATAGGTCGTGCCCTTTGGAACAACAATAGTTGAATTTACAACTGTAGGCGCAGCCGCAGCCGGAACTGCACCAAATACGGAAGCAACCAGACCGGCGGACAGTAACAACGTCAACATTTTTTTCATAACTTTATTCCTCCCTTATTCTCTCGTTTTTTGGTAGCATACAAGCCTGGGCTTGTACTGGAAGTTCGTCAGAGGTGCACCTCTGTCCGAACCACAACCTAATCCTACCAAATAAGGAAGGTGAATAGAATAATCATTAGATCAGATATATCATGACATCGCACAATCCCTGTCATATCGGCATTTTTTGCATGCTAAGTCTCTCAAGCAATATGCTGATATCAACCTCTGGTATGCTCATTTGTAACGTATGTACCTCTCACTTAATCCCCGGTAACAAAGAAAGACCACTACATTTGTCTCCAAATGTGTGATCTTGAATGGCTTCTGGCTTGCTGATATAAGATATCAGGCTCCAAATCTCTGACGATAACCGCACTTTCGACACAACTCTTCCACAGCTTCCCGCTTGGAGAAACCATAGACCAGATTGTTCGCTCGCTCACCCTCAATAATCTCCGAGAATGACTTCTCGTGTACGTTACCCAGGTTAATTACACCCTCACCATCGAGACAACATGGAACCACCGTTCCATCCACAAGGACAGCTGCCTGATTACGAAGCGCATGGCAGAAACCTTTGCCGTCATCTTCGGGTGCATCCAGACTTGGCCACTGGAACTCATGGTCCTGATTCAGGTATACATTCGGAGCAATTTTGACCCCGCTGCCTGGAACTACTTTTTCCTCAATACGGAAGTCCAGATTGAACTCCTTTTCCAGTACCTCAAGTGTCTCCCGGTTTCGATTCATCTGAGCGTTCGTGAAGTTATTCTGCGTCAGATTCCACAGTCGGAATGAGATGATGACATTATGTTTCACGGCCTCGTGTACAAACGATAAAATATTCCTCAAGTACCCCTCACGGTCTGTTGAACCTTCATGCCCATCGAAGCTGTGCAGTGAAAAATTCATCTGGCGCAGCGCAGGTCGACCAAGCAATTTATGCTGCGTCTTAGGTAGCAGCGTACCATTGGTTGTAATGTTTACCTTGAGTCCCTTCTCATGTGCGGAATCAAGCAGTAGATCAATTTTGGGATGCAGCAAGGGTTCACCTTTGACATGTAAATAAATATGGTTAGTATGTGGTTTAACTTGATCCAGTATATTGTTGAAGACTTCAGGGTCAATAAATCCTTTGGCACGCTGTGTCTGCGGACAGAAGCTGCACGCCAGATTGCAGATACTTGTGATCTCAATATATACTTTTTTGAACGTTTTCAACTCGGGTCCCCATTCTGCTTAGGAGGGAAAACAATCCCACCTGCATTTGTGATCCGGCCAATATGCGCCATCCCCATTATATCGGGTTCACGAGCTAAGGTAAATCCGGGAACAGGCTGGCAGAATCATATGACTCTCCCCTTTGCTCCCACCAACTGCGTTATCAGATCAAATAGGGCTGGAAATCAAGGAACAACATACGTTCGGCACAATCATGATGAAAGCTGATCATCGAACCTGCGTAATTACAAATGGGCGTATCTCAGTACAATGACCTGACATGGCATGGAATCAAGTCAACTGTTGCCATTAAGAGCTGTAATCAGCAGTGGATTACGACAGCATATTCATGTTTCTACTCTTTACATTTTGCCGGAGTGTGATATATGCTGAGACCATAACTGAATATGTTGAACAATGCACTGGGGGAGCCTGATGGCTGAGACGAATCGTTGATTTGGACCCTTTGAACCTGATCTGGATTATACCAGCGGAGGGAAGTGGAGCGGCCTTTCAATACACATCATTCTTTTCATGATACATACATGTATGATGAAATTTCTTTGGTTATTGAACACAAAGCCCCACTCATTTCTCCGGAAATGGGTGGGGCTTTTTACGTCTGCCTGACAGAGAAGAATCACGGACACTACGATGACAGAATAACCTTCCAATCGCTGTTATCCCCAGATTTTTTGGACTCCCTTCTCGCAAGGGAAAATCCGGTGATAGCGTATGCTTCCGATGCAGCTTTCTTTCAGAAAGCTTTTAGGCGAACGCTTCGTATTTTGAGGTTTTTTCTGTCCTCTCCGTTATCGTGTAAATGATTAGTTCAACTTATATAGCCTTGATTGAAGCAGCTAAAGGTATTATGAAATGGATTCAGATAGCAAAGATACTTACAAATGTATCCTGGTCACAACAATAGGAGGTCGTTGTCATGTCTTATCTGCAATGTGTACGTACTCACAATCCGTTGATCCACAATATCACGAATCTGGTGGTAGCTCCCTTTGTAGCCAACGGTCTGCTGGCCCTTGGTGCATCGCCTTTTATGGCTTATGCGCATGAGGAAGTCGCTGATGTTGCCCGTATGTCTGGAGCGGTTGTGCTGAACATTGGCACACTGGATGATCAGGTCGTTCATGCAATCCGACTGGCTGGACAATCCGCCAATGCACATCATGTCCCCGTTGTACTTGATCCAGTCGGCGCAGGGGCAACATCGTATCGTACAGAAACGGTTCAGATGCTCATTCGCGAGCTTCGCCTAACGGTATTACGCGGCAATGTGGCGGAGATCGCCAATGTAATCAACGAGAATTGGAGTATGAAAGGTGTGGATGCAGGAGCAGGATCTGGCGACCGAGTTGGGATTGCGGAGCGAGCAGCACGGAAGCTCGCTTGTGTTGTGGTTATTACTGGAAGAGAAGATATTGTTACCGATGGACAAACCACATTTATTACGAGCAATGGACATGCCCTGCTCACTCAGGTCACTGGTGCAGGTTGTCTGCTCAGCTCTGTCATTGGCGCTTTTGCAGCGATTGCCGAATCCAGAGCTGATCTGTTGATCAGTGTGGTTGAAGCTCTCACTTTATACGGCGTAGCAGCTGAACGGGCAGCAGAGCTTACGTCTCATCAGGGGCCAGGCAGCTTCCAGATCGAATTCTTGAATCAACTGTCACAAGTAACTCCAGACCTCTTGGCAGAGCGAGCACAGCGTCGCCAGATTCGTGGAGGTGCAGTATGAGCATTGCACAAGCACTCACCATAGCCGGGTCCGATAACGGGGGCGGCGCCGGGATTCAAGCCGATCTGAAAACGTTCCAGGAACTCGGGGTATACGGTATGACGGTAATCACAGCTATAGCTGCGCAGAACACCACAGGCGTGCAGGGAGTATTCCCCATCACTTACGCTGGTGTTGCCCAGCAACTGGACTCGATCGGAGAAGACTTCCATCCACATGCGGTGAAGACCGGTATGCTCTACAGCGCAGATATCATTCGGCTGGTCGCCGAGAAATGGCTACACTATGGTTGGTCTAATCTGGTCATCGACCCCGTTATGGTTGCTAAGGGCGGTGCTCCCCTGCTCCAGCAGGAAGCTGTACATACGCTGGTTACGCAGCTTCTGCCCCATGCCCTGATTACCTCACCCAATGTTCCGGAAGCGGAATTGCTAACCGGGATGTCGATTACCAATATGAATCAACGTGAAGAAGCCGCAAGGCAGATCGTGCAGATGGGCTCGACGTATGCTTTGGTCAAAGGAGGCCATGATGAGGGTAGCGGCATGATTATTGATGTGCTCTACGATGGAGAGCATTTTCATTATCTGGAGAATATTCGTGTGATTACTCGCCACACGCACGGAACGGGATGCACTTACTCTGCTGCCATCACCGCGGAGCTGGCTAAGGGTTCATCTGTTATGGCTGCCGTCACGACCGCGCGAGCTTTCATTCAGGCAGCCATTGAAGATGAGTTGGGGATTGGGGCCGGACATGGGCCTACGAATCATTTTGCGTATCAGCGCAGACAGCGGGGTGAGCGATGATGCGCGATTGGGATGCAGAAGCGGTACGGCGCGCGCTGCGGGTGTATTTGGTGATGGGCAGCGTCAATACAACGCAAGACCCGATGCATGTACTGCGTCAAGCGATTGCTGGCGGCATCACGCTGTTCCAGTTCCGTGAGAAGGGAACTGGTGCCCTGACGGGCGAAGCCCGCATGACGCTTGCAATGCGGCTTCGCGAGGTGTGCAGCCAGCACGGGGTCCCGTTCATCGTGAACGATGATGTGGAGCTGGCTGTAGCGGTGGAGGCCGACGGCGTGCATGTCGGCCAGAACGATGCGGACGCGGCGCTGGTACGCGCCCGCATTGGAGAAGGGCGGATGCTTGGCGTATCCGCACACTCCGTGGATGAGACGCGCCGTGCCGTGCAAACGGGCGCCGATTACCTTGGCGTCGGGCCCATGTACCCGACGCGCTCCAAAGCGGATGCCCACGCTGTGCTGGGCCCCGCAGGGATCTTGGAACTGCGCGCCGCAGGCATCGCAGTTCCGGTGGTGGGTATCGGCGGCATTACGCCCGATACCACGGCCGCCGTGATGGCGGCTGGAGCCGACGGCGTAGCCGTCATCTCCGCCATCGCGGGCGCGGCCGACGTTCGCGCAGCGGCTTCGCAGTTCGCTGCGGCAGTGCATGGGAAGCAGGCATAGCCCCGCTTCCTCCATAACAAGATGCAGTAGCCTCTTCGCACCGCGTGTAGATCCCAGCACACGGTGCCCTGTTTCAAGCCAAAGGTGGTCACCCAGCTCGCATCTTTATTTTACATATTGACTCTCACGTAACGTGACAATGTACAATCGGTGTTGTAAGGAGGTTTCAATCATGGCCATGAAAGTAAAAGAAGTTGCCGAGCTTGCCTCGATCAGTGTGCGCACACTGCATCATTATGATGAAATTGGATTATTAACCCCGGACGAAGTGACATCGGCCGGATATCGATTATACTCAGATGCCAACCTGGAACGGTTGCAGCAAATTTTGTTTTTCAAGGAACTGGACTTCTCTCTGAAGGATATCAAAAACATCATCACCGATCCCTCCTTCAATCCAGAGGAAACTCTTCATATGCATCGACTCATTCTGTTGGAGAAGCGCCAGCGCTTGGACCATATGATTGCTACCATTGATAAGACCGTGCTACACATGAGAGGAGAAATTATAATGACCACCAAAGAACAATTTGAAGGATTTGATTTCTGTCAAAATCCATATGAACAGGAAGCTCGGGAGCGCTGGGGGACCAAGCTGTCGAACAGGCAAACCAAAAACTGCATAACCAGACTTTCAAGAATCCTAAAGCTCTGGCCGACCAAATGAACGAAATCTATTATCGACTGGCTGCAATTCGCCACACGGAACCATCATCTGTTGACGCTCAGACCGAAATCAAAGCATGGTACGACTATTTAAATCAAATGGGTAACTACTCGCCTGAGGCCTTCAGAGGACTGGGTCAGATGTATGTGGATGACGAACGTTTCACACACAATATTGATCAATTTGGCCAAGGATTAGCAGCATTCATGCGAGATGCCATGGCTGTATTTGCGGATCAAAACAAATCATCTATATAAATTGACTTCAAAAATATGTACACGTACCCCTTCAATTACAGAACAACCTTCCCATCGCTGTTATCCTCAGATTTTTCAATTCACTCTACTAACGTTGAAAATCCGGGGATAGCATATGCTTGCAATGTAGCTTTATTTTAGAAAGCAACTAGCCGGACATTTCGCTTCTCCAGGTTATTTCTGTCCTTTCCATTCTCTTATATATTTTAAGTTCAATTTAGATAGAGTCATGTTTACATCCACATGCAGATTATTCATCTTTCATTGTCATCAGATATGCATTGCATACGTGAATCTAGATACATGAACTTGTCTCTTATGAAGGTAAGATGAAAGTCTTTTCTTGTCATTAGGCTATACATTGAAAAGACCCTCAAGACATATCCTTTCTCCTACGGAACCTCATGTATTCTACTTGAGATATTATTATATTTAACTTGGGTTACCTAAGTTACATGGATTAATTGAGTTACCTAGGTTAATTCGATTATTTGAGTTATCTGAGTTACTTGGTGGGTTACATTCTACTTTAGTTGAACCTTAACTTTGTTATTGCATTCGCCGCGAGACACTTTATTCCATATACTGCCCGGTTTATACACCAAAGGGACGTACGCCCTCAGGCATTACGTCCCTTTGGTGTATCTCCAAGTCATTCAGCCGCAATATGAACAAGCCTTCATGCTGTTCACTCCGAGTATTTTATGATTCATGTTTAGATCAATGAAGATGATCCTTTTACTACGTTCCCCTACGTCCCTGTGTTCTCTGTTCTGTGTTTATCCATTGTGCATTCCACAGACCATCAGATTAAGCTCTTGGCGCGTGATCCGATGAAGAGGCATCCGTGGCTAGGCTGGTTCTCGCCATCCGGCCAGGGATCTGCCATGCAGACACAATCGCAAGCACAATGAATAACAGATCGATGGGTTGACTGAAATATTCCTGGAAAGTTTCCACGAACGCACTGATCATCTCGCTATCAAACACGAGTTCCATCACGCTTACATCACCAAACAGTTCGGAAGTAAAATAAACTACCGTCAGATATTTACCTAGCAGAATGCCGACGAGCGCAAAGATAACCGCAATAACCTTATGTACCGTCGCAATCCGTTTGTTCGAGAACAGTACTACTGCGTAACCTGTGAGCGCACCAATCAAAATAGCAATTAGTCCTACCTCATACTCGGTCATTGCTGCGATAGCTGCCCATACAATTCCTCCCAGAATTGCTGCAATCAAGCCGCCAATGATTGGCATACCTATTTTAATTCCTTGTTTCTCTTCCACGTTTTCTTTCCCTCCTGAGTCATGATTATGCTTATTTTCCAGAAATAACCTTTCCTATGAAACCACAAAAATGTATATTTTTCAACAACTTTCTACTTTATGTGACGATAAATTCATTAGGATTAGGATAGATATATTAGGTATCCAGTTACATATTCACTCCGACTCCGTAATTTACATTTGTTCAGAATATCTCTTCATCACTTCCTCGGTACGTAAAAAACATCCCTTCCAGCAGACTGATCGCCGTAAAAGGGATGTTTATGGTTATTAGCATCATTGGGGATAACATGGCATAAGTCAGACAGCTAACATTAAAACAGAGTTCCTCCCTTATACTTGCGCTTCCTTGGAAGGGTGAATGACAGTTGCAATCTGTGCCAGAATGGCATCCACCGATGCCGGATCATGTACATCATACTCATCAATGTTCAAGCGCAGTACAGGGCAGGCCGTAAACTGATTAATCCATACCGAATAACGTTCATGCATGTGTTCCCAATACGAACGATCCGTTTGGATTTCCATCTCGCGTCCACGTTCTGTAATCCGGTTCAGAATCGACGGCAGACTGCCTTCCAGATAGATCAGCACATCTGGATGTGGGAAATAAGGCGTCATCACCATCGCTTCAAACAAACTGCTGTATGTCTCAAAATCTGTGGCAGACATTGTTCCTTGATCCGCATGCATCTGTGCAAAAATGCCGGTATCTTCATAGATGGAACGATCCTGTACGAATCCCCCACCCAGTTCAAAAATCTTCTTTTGTTCCTTAAAGCGTTCTGCCAGGAAATAAATCTGCAAATGAAAACTCCAGCGCTCGAAGTCATGATAGAACTTCTCCAGATAGGGATTATGATCGACTTGCTCCAGAGAGGTCTTGAAATTCAAACGTTGTGCAAGTGCCGCAGTTAACGTGGATTTACCTACCCCAACCGTACCTGCTACCGTAATTAATGCATTCGATGGAATGCCATAGTTATTCATATGATATACTCCTTTACCTGATTAACAATCTGCCTGAAGTGTTCAGGATGTTCCACAAAATCGAGTTGCTCCGCATTAACCTTAATGATTAACGGCGGATTCGAGCCATTAGCCAGATAGTCCATTCCTGTTTTGTAATCGGCGATCAATTGTTCCATATATCCCGGGTCCATGTCCTGCTCAAAAGAGCGACCACGTTTGTTAATGCGGTACATCAACGTATCCAGTTCAGCTTCAATATAGAGCACCAGATTGGGCTTCGGCAGGTCATCCGTTAACAGATGATAGATTTGACGATATTTGTCCCGTTTCGTTCCCTTTAAGGTACGATCTGCAAAGATCATATTTTTATAGATATGGTAGTCCGAAATAACAGGGGCATTACTTTCTACGTAATGAGCACCTGTGTCCTCCAGTTGCTTGAATCGGTTACACAGAAAAAACATTTCCAACTGGAAGCTCCACTCATCAATATCCTGATAAAAGGAAGCCAGAAATGGATTCTCTTCTACGATTTCTTTAACTAGCGGAAGGTTCAATTCATGGGAAAGCATCGTTGCCAGCGTTGTTTTTCCCGCTCCGATGGGGCCTTCCACGGCAATAAACGGGGCTGATTTCATCGTGTTTACTGTTCCTCCTCGTACATATGCGTGTTTCCGTTTCTATATAGACCTCACCTATTGTATCACAGCTTTGAGGATCAGAACGCCAGTATTTTATGTATATAACAAGTCAAATCGGAACGACAACTATAAAAAGCGTCTGTCATGTAGCATCTTCATCATTTAGATCTGAATGAAAAAAATGACATTCAGTTTCCTGTAAGTCTAGCTCTCCATTTATATTAGAAGATGCAATTTGTATATAACTTTCTTGAAAATAAAAAAGACACACTCCAATGATTCAAGTGTGTCTTTAAATTGCTTGGCGGCGTCCTACTCTCCCAGGACCCTGCGGTCCAAGTACCATCGGCGCTAGAGGGCTTAACGGTCGTGTTCGGGATGGGTACGTGTGGAACCCCTCCGCTATCGCCACCAAACGTGATTTGTCGAAGCATAGCTTCTTGAAATCAAATATGGAACTGAAAATCATACACACGTTCTGTGATGTACCAATTTTCATTTCAGAGCATTTGTTCTCTGAAAACTAGATTCGAAACAAAATTTGCGATTTATCACTTGCATATTGGATAAGCCCTCGACCGATTAGTACTGGTCAGCTCCATGCATTGCTGCACTTCCACCCCCAGCCTATCTACCTCGTCGTCTTCAAGGGGTCTTACATACTGGGAAATCTCATCTTGAGGGGGGCTTCACGCTTAGATGCTTTCAGCGTTTATCCCTTCCGTACATAGCTACCCAGCGGTGCTCCTGGCGGAACAACTGGTACACCAGCGGTACGTCCATCCCGGTCCTCTCGTACTAAGGACAGCTCCTCTCAAATTTCCTACGCCCACGACAGATAGGGACCGAACTGTCTCACGACGTTCTGAACCCAGCTCGCGTACCGCTTTAATGGGCGAACAGCCCAACCCTTGGGACCTACTTCAGCCCCAGGATGCGATGAGCCGACATCGAGGTGCCAAACCTCCCCGTCGATGTGGACTCTTGGGGGAGATAAGCCTGTTATCCCCAGGGTAGCTTTTATCCGTTGAGCGATGGCCCTTCCATGCGGTACCACCGGATCACTAAGCCCGACTTTCGTCCCTGCTCGACTTGTAGGTCTCGCAGTCAAGCTCCCTTATGCCTTTGCACTCTTCGAATGATTTCCAACCATTCTGAGGGAACCTTTGGGCGCCTCCGTTACTCTTTAGGAGGCGACCGCCCCAGTCAAACTGCCCACCTGACACTGTCCCCGCACCGGATTACGGTACCAGGTTAGAACCTAGATACGATCAGGGTGGTATCCCAACGTTGCCTCCACGCAAGCTGGCGCTCACGTTTCAAAGGCTCCCACCTATCCTGTACAGATCGTACCCAAATTCAATATCAAGCTGCAGTAAAGCTCCATGGGGTCTTTCCGTCTTGTCGCGGGTAACCTGCATCTTCACAGGTATTAAAATTTCACCGGATCTCTCGTTGAGACAGCGCCCAAGTCGTTACGCCATTCGTGCGGGTCAGAATTTACCTGACAAGGAATTTCGCTACCTTAGGACCGTTATAGTTACGGCCGCCGTTTACTGGGGCTTCGGTTCACAGCTTCGGATTGCTCCTAACCACTCCCCTTAACCTTCCAGCACCGGGCAGGCGTCAGCCCGTATACTTCGCCTTACGGCTTCGCACAGACCTGTGTTTTTGCTAAACAGTCGCTTGGGCCTTTTCACTGCGGCCCCTCGTGCTATTCACACTACCGGGGCACCCCTTCTCCCGAAGTTACGGGGTCATTTTGCCGAGTTCCTTAACGAGAGTTCTTCCGCGCGCCTTAGAATACTCTTCTCGCCTACCTGTGTCGGTTTGCGGTACGGGCACCATCACCTGGCTAGAGGCTTTTCTTGGCAGTGTGAGATCATGACCTTCGCTACTATAATTTTCGCTCCCCATCACAGCTCAGCCTTAGTAATGTGCGGATTTGCCTACACATCAGCCTTACTGCTTAGACGGACATCCATCAGTCCGCGTCACTACCCTACTGCGTCCCCCCATTGCTCATAACGGCTTACGGTGGTACAGGAATTTCGACCTGTTGTCCTTCGACTACGCCTTTCGGCCTCGCCTTAGGTCCCGACTTACCCTGAGCGGACGAGCCTTCCTCAGGAACCCTTAGGCTTTCGGCGGACAAGATTCTCACTTGTCTTTTCGTTACTCATACCGGCATTCTCACTTGTATAATGTCCAGCGCTCCTTACGGTACACCTTCAACCCTTATACAACGCTCCCCTACCCCTGATGCATTGCATCAAGCCATAGCTTCGGTGGCGTGTTTAGCCCCGTTACATTTTCGGCGCAGAGTCACTCGACCAGTGAGCTATTACGCACTCTTTCAATGGTGGCTGCTTCTAAGCCAACATCCTGGTTGTCTGTGCAACTCCACATCCTTTCCCACTTAACACACACTTGGGGACCTTAGCTGATGGTCTGGGCTGTTTCCCTTTTGACAATGGATCTTAGCACTCACTGTCTGACTCCCGGAAGTAAGTCTATGGCATTCGGAGTTTGACTGAGCTTGGTAACCCTTGCGGGCCCCGCACCCAATCAGTGCTCTACCTCCACGACTCTGTTTTCCGAGGCTAGCCCTAAAGCTATTTCGGGGAGAACCAGCTATCTCCGAGTTCGATTGGAATTTCTCCGCTACCCCCACCTCATCCCCGCATTTTTCAACATGCGTGGGTTCGGGCCTCCAGTGCGTGTTACCGCACCTTCACCCTGGACAGGGGTAGATCACCCGGTTTCGGGTCTACGTCCACGTACTATGTCGCCCTATTCAGACTCGCTTTCGCTGCGGCTCCGGCTCTTCACCTTAACCTTGCACGGGAACGTAACTCGCCGGTTCATTCTACAAAAGGCACGCCATCACCCCTAAAACGGGCTCTGACTTTTTGTAAGCACACGGTTTCAGGTTCTATTTCACTCCCCTTCCGGGGTGCTTTTCACCTTTCCCTCACGGTACTGCTTCACTATCGGTCGCTAGGAAGTATTTAGCCTTGGCAGATGGTCCTGCCGGATTCATACGGGGTTTCACGTGCCCCGCACTACTCGGGATCCGTCTCGGAGAGAACAGACTTTCAACTACAGGGCTTTTACCTTCTTTGGCGGGCCTTTCCAGACCTCTTCGCTTAATCGGTTCCTTTGTAACTCCATGTGAGACGTCCCACAACCCCAAAGAGCAAGCTCTCTGGTTTGGGCTTCTCCGCGTTCGCTCGCCGCTACTGACGGAATCACTATTGTTTTCTCTTCCTCAGGGTACTTAGATGTTTCAGTTCCCCTGGTATGCCTCTGCATAACCTATGTATTCAGTTATGAGTAACTGGAAATTACCCCAGCTGGGTTTCCCCATTCGGACACCCCCGGATCAAAGCTTGCTTACAGCTCCCCGAGGCAGTTTCGTTGTTCGCCACGTCCTTCATCGGCTCCTAGCGCCTAGGCATCCTCCGTGTGCTCTTAGTAGCTTAACCAGTTTGCTCCGGTTTCGACCGCTCGCTTCCCTTGTTTTGGACTACGTCCAAAGCCAAAAGTCGCTCCCATTCGATACCATCACAACAGCAATTATCTACCTTATAAACACTTCACTTGTTTACACAAGATCAGCTAGGGTGATTGTTGATCGGTTACTTGAACCAAACAAACATTCATCCCTTAAAGGAATGTTCTAATTCGCAAAATTTCGTTTCGATATCTAGTTTTCAAAGAACAAGCTCCATGCAAAAGCAAGCTGTTTGAGAGTTTGAGCTCTCAAAACTGAGCAACGAGTGAGTTGCTTGTGCTTTCCATTTCATCCACACCAAAGTGATGAACCGAAATGAATCGCTGTGCAGGTTCTAAAAGAACCTGCTTATTTGAATGTTTCCACTCGGGAAACGATTCTCCATAGAAAGGAGGTGATCCAGCCGCACCTTCCGATACGGCTACCTTGTTACGACTTCACCCCAATCATCTATCCCACCTTCGGCGGCTGGCTCCTTGCGGTTACCCCACCGACTTCGGGTGTTATAAACTCTCGTGGTGTGACGGGCGGTGTGTACAAGACCCGGGAACGTATTCACCGCGGCATGCTGATCCGCGATTACTAGCAATTCCGACTTCATGCAGGCGAGTTGCAGCCTGCAATCCGAACTGAGACCAGCTTTGTTGGGATTGGCTCCATCTCGCGATTTCGCAGCCCGTTGTACTGGCCATTGTAGTACGTGTGTAGCCCAGGTCATAAGGGGCATGATGATTTGACGTCATCCCCACCTTCCTCCGGTTTGTCACCGGCAGTCTATCTAGAGTGCCCACCATGATGTGCTGGCAACTAAATATAAGGGTTGCGCTCGTTGCGGGACTTAACCCAACATCTCACGACACGAGCTGACGACAACCATGCACCACCTGTCTCCTCTGTCCCGAAGGAAAGATACATCTCTGCATCGATCAGAGGGATGTCAAGACCTGGTAAGGTTCTTCGCGTTGCTTCGAATTAAACCACATACTCCACTGCTTGTGCGGGTCCCCGTCAATTCCTTTGAGTTTCAGTCTTGCGACCGTACTCCCCAGGCGGAGTGCTTAATGTGTTAACTTCGGCACCAAGGGTATCGAAACCCCTAACACCTAGCACTCATCGTTTACGGCGTGGACTACCAGGGTATCTAATCCTGTTTGCTCCCCACGCTTTCGCGCCTCAGCGTCAGTTACAGCCCAGAGAGTCGCCTTCGCCACTGGTGTTCCTCCACATATCTACGCATTTCACCGCTACACGTGGAATTCCACTCTCCTCTTCTGCACTCAAGTCACCCAGTTTCCAGTGCGATCCGGGGTTGAGCCCCGGGATTAAACACCAGACTTAAATGACCGCCTGCGCGCGCTTTACGCCCAATAATTCCGGACAACGCTTGCCCCCTACGTATTACCGCGGCTGCTGGCACGTAGTTAGCCGGGGCTTTCTTCTCAGGTACCGTCACCTTGAGAGCAGTTACTCTCCCAAGCGTTCTTCCCTGGCAACAGAGCTTTACGATCCGAAAACCTTCATCACTCACGCGGCATTGCTCCGTCAGGCTTTCGCCCATTGCGGAAGATTCCCTACTGCTGCCTCCCGTAGGAGTCTGGGCCGTGTCTCAGTCCCAGTGTGGCCGATCACCCTCTCAGGTCGGCTACGCATCGTCGCCTTGGTGAGCCGTTACCTCACCAACTAGCTAATGCGCCGCAGGCCCATCCCCAAGTGACAGATTGCTCCGTCTTTCCAGTTCTCTTCAGGTGAAGAAAACAATTATTCGGTATTAGCTACCGTTTCCGGTAGTTGTCCCAAACTTGAGGGCAGGTTGCCTACGTGTTACTCACCCGTCCGCCGCTAACCATCAGAGAAGCAAGCTTCTCTTCAAGTCCGCTCGACTTGCATGTATTAGGCATGCCGCCAGCGTTCGTCCTGAGCCAGGATCAAACTCTCCAATAAAAGATGAATTTCAGTAGCGTGGTTAGACGCTATAAAAATCATCTCAAGTATTTGAAAAGAGCGATATGCTCATTTTGAATCTGACGAGATTAAAAATCTCATTTGTGCTCCAGCCGATTCAAGCCAAGGCTTGTCTCTAACTTTCACGTTCATTCTGCAAGCAGAATGTTTACTCACTCGTTGTTCAGTTTTCAAAGATCAAACTTGTTTCGTTACCGAACGTTGTTCTCTTCAGCAACTCTTATATAATATCATGTCCGAACCAACTTTGCAAGTTCTTTTTTTAAGTTTCTTTCGAAGCTTATTCACTCGCTTGCCACACCGTGTAACCGTGTTTTCTTGGCCGGATTAATAATATATCATGTCATTCCACTAATTGCAACATTTAATTATAATTTATTTGACTGTCTTCCATTATCCTCTTTCACATGCACTTATTACTTACATATATAGAAGTAAACATAACGCATTCCATCCGTTCAAACCTATTCCTTCAATCGGTGGTATGGTACGGAACTTGATGTTTCTCAATCTATTTTGACATTGTATTTGAGATAGAAAAGTTAAAAAAGAGATCTAGCCTAATGTTTAGGTCAGATCTCTCCTTTATACATTCTTCAGCTTCTCCAGTCCACTTACTGGGACTTGTCCGTTGAAGCTTCAGTATCGTCTTTTTTCTTCGTGCCTTTACTTTTATAAGGCTTCGGAGCACTTTTCGCCTTATTAGCAGCGGCTTGCCAGCGATTCCAGCCTTTTTTGCCAGTTCCACGGCCTGTGCCGCCTTTACCTTTTGCTTTACTCATATCATCACTCCAATAACCTGTATATGCTTAAAAATGACCGTCCTCGGTAACTTACTCTGCAACCCAGCCCATGTGATTCACTTCCAGCATTTCTTATTATACCAAAAATTGATGCCCCTACGTCTTTTCCATGATAATTACACTTGAGCTTTTGATTGTTTCACCGTTTTTACGCTTCGGAGTACACGCAAAGATAATAGGAAACAGATTGCCAGTACGGCAGCTGCCGACACGTATGGATAGTTAATATTCACATCGAATAGAGCTCCAGCCACAATTGGACCTGCAATATTCCCCAAACTTGTGTAAGCTGAGTTCAACCCTGCTACAAATCCTTGCTGTTCTTGTGCCAGTTTGGACATCTGTGTACTGATTGCAGGGCGCAAGATGTCCATTCCCAGAAACACGATGAAGGTTACAACAAGAATCAGCCAGTACGTATGCACAAACAAGGTCAATAGTACGAATACAGCCACAAACAATAGACAGATCGAGATGACCATCTTTTCACCAAACCGATTGAGCAACCAACCGATCAGAGATACCTGCACAACTGCACCTGCAATGGAACCAAACGTAATAATAAACGCTATGTCTTTAGTAGTGAAACCAAACTTATGATCCACAAACAGAGAGAATACCGTCTCATAGTTTGCCAGACCAAAAGCCATGACAAATACGATGATTAGACTGAAAAAGTATGGCTCACGATATGAATTCAGCAATTGGGATAACACTCCAGGCGCTTTACCTTTAGGTGTACTTGCAACAGTTTGAGGTTGCTCCCCTGTGCTCCGCGCGGACTCAGGTAAAACAATCATTGTAATGATTGCTGCCAGCAATCCGGCAACCCCTGCGGCATAGAACGGAATACGAATACCGAAATCAGCGATATATCCGCCAATTCCAGGCCCAATGATAAATCCAGTGGTAATGGCAGCATTAATTAATCCCATGCCCTTACCCCGTTCTTCCTCTGTGGTAATATCCGCGGTGTATGCCATAATGGCGGGGAAGATCATCGCCGCTCCGATACCACCAAGCATCCGGGCTGCGAAGAGTAACACGGGTGCATTAACTGCACCAAACATAAACTCGGACACGGCAAAAATCAGCATACCGCCAACTATAATTTTTTTACGTCCCCATGTATCTGACCAACGGCCTGCAAGTGGCGAGAATAGAAACTGGGTGAAGGAAAATGCTGCTACTAGCAAACCGACCGTGAATCCAGTGATATGCAGTAGATCCATATATGCAGGCATAATAGGCACAACCAGACCTATACCTGTAAAAACAAGAAAAATATTAAACATCAACAGCAGCAATGCGCCCCTGTTACGTGTTAGTAATGCCATGATTCCATCCTCCATCGTTGTCTAAATGTTACTTATCTTTTGCGATCCCGTGTAAGAATACACTTGCGGCCTGGCGGTAGAGTGCAAGAGCCTGCTCAAATTCCATCCCGCGTGACATCTGACTGAGACCAATAATGGTACTTTCCAATATGATAGCGAGGTTATCTACATTGCTTGGATTGAACTCTCCATTTTCGATTCCTCTTTCAATCAATTGTTTGTTGAATTGAATATGCCGCTTAAGCATTAAGGATATACGTTCCTCAATATCATTTTCTTTGTTCTCTCCTGTGAAGAACTCATCAGCCGCTTTGGTCAAAGGATGGTTCATGTCATCCATGATTAATTGCTCCGCCAAACCGTATATTTTCTCTGTAGAAGTGTTATAGAGATGTTCTTTGGCCGCCCAACTCTCTTCCCACTCCCGATCCCACTCATCAATCAGATAGAGAAACAGGCCTTGCTTACTTTTAAAATGGTAATAAATATTCCCCTTGCTGCTGCCCGTCGCAGATACAATATCTTCTATGGACGTTGCTTTATAGCCTTTTTGTACAAAAAGGGCTTTGGACGCATCCGCAAGCTTTTTCTTCGTCTGTTCGGTCTGAAGTTGTTTTTTATTCATATTCATACGATTCACTCCGTCTCATTCATACTGAACATTCGTTCTGTATTCTAACAGATGCATCCAACATACGCAATCAAAAAGGAGAATCGGCAATAGGCCAACTCTCCTTCCATAATCATTTCATTTTTTTACCTTGACCATGCAAGATCTTCAATTGACCATTCTCATAGCCCAACTGATAGGTGACCTTGTATTTCGATGTTATATACTCCCCATCCTTACGTTCGTCTGCTGTAATCATTGCGGTCACTTCCATCTCTCTGTCCCCGTTGCCGGCTGAGGAAACTTCTCCAATGGTCACATCATCCGTGTTCAGGTATCCTTCTCTGAACTTGGTGTACGTTGTAGCACTCTGCCACTCGCTTCCGAGCAGTGCATATGCTGTGACATAATCTTTCAGATTAAGGCTCGTATAAAAGTCCGTTACAATTCCTTCTGCTTCCAATATAGCGGTAGCTGAACCCAAGTGACGATCTCCAGCCGTCTGCACCGACGTTGTGCCGGAAGGATTCTTGGACCACGCCTGCACCTGCTTGAGCACACTGGTCATAGGGATGCTGAATCCTATTCCGCCCTCCTGCTCCACGACCGCTGAATTAATGCCGATCACTTCACCAGTCTCCGCACTAATGAGTGGTCCGCCACTGTTGCCATGAGTTATAGGTGCCGAGATCTGATAGAGATTACTATAGATATAAGGTGCTATTTCAAAGCTACGCCCCACTCCGCTAATGATTCCTGTCGTTACGGTGTTCTCTAGCCCAAGTGGACTACCCAATGCCAGAATCTCGTCTCCAGTCTCGGCTTTGGACTTGGCGATGGATAGCGGCTTAACTTTTTTCAAATCAGGCACCCTGACCACAGCTACGTCGGTTTCTTCCCCAATACCAATCACAGTTCCTTTATATTCTTCATGGTTCAAAGTCCGAATGGTTACTTCCTTTGTCCCCTCCACCACATGTGCGTTGGTTACGACATCTCCCTGATCATTGTAGAGAAAGCCGGAGCCTAATCCGCTGCTACTCTCGATCGTAACGACTTTCTTCTGACTTTCTTCAATAATCTGTTTGCGTGTCTTCTTCACAGGTTGCTTGGAAGCCGTCGTCGCTACCGCGTTTTCCGTTTCCTTCATGGCAACGACTGCCAGTCTGGGCCCATCCTGCAACTGATCTGCTGAATGCTGATGTATCCAGAACACGCCTCCTGCTCCAGCACCAATGATAATAGCACTGGATATGATCGTACTCCATGTTCGTTTGGCCATTCCAACCTGTCCCCCTATTCGAGATACCACGTTGCATTCACAACAGAGATTTCCGCTTCCTCGTACACACCATAATAATAGGTTTCAAAGAAACCTTCTTCCCCCACATCCAGCCAGCTTGGATACACATCTGCATAAGTCTGTCCCAGGTAGGTACCTTCTGTATCATAAATGTCGATCAAAACCGTGACGGAAGAGATCGGACGAGTCGCATTATTGATCAATGAACCGCTAATATAAAGATCCCCATACATATCAAGCGTTGCATCAACGTTCACGATACTTACTGCCGCCGTTCGATTCGTCAGATCTTCTGCAGCAGCCTGTTGCTCCGCCAGTTGAATGCGTTCCGCTTCCGCTTTTTCAAACGCTTTTTTTTCACTGAGCACCCGCTCACGATAGGCAGTCAGTTTTTCATTTTCCGGCGCATAGGACAGTCCCTGATCCACCGTTTGTAAAGCAGTCGTGAAATCCTTTTGCTTGACTTGCTGTTCAGCCTGCTTATAACTTATGCCTGCGAGCTTGTCGACGATTTGTTTCTCTACCGCCTCCGCTTCCTTGCCTTTCAAGTTCGATACGGTATCCAGCTTCTCGGCCAGTGCCTCTATTGTCGTCAAACTGTCGATTTCCTTTTTCACCTTCAGTACGGCCAGCGTTACCTTTCTGTTGTTTAATACGGCACGTACTTTGGCAAAAACAGGTTCCTCCCGCTCCTTCAGCGCTTTCGCTACAGCCTGAATGGTCTTGTCTCCTGCGGACAGTTTTCCTGTCTTCAGACTTGTAGATGCCTCATCCAACTGATTCATCAAATTGAACGCTTTCGCCGTAATTTGCCGATCCTGTATGAGTGCATCATAGTTCGGTCGTTTCGTTAGAGCGCTGTCCAGCAGTTGAAGGGCTTCTTGGTACTTGCCCTCTAGTGCAGCCTGTTCCGCCTGTTGGTGCAGTGATTTAACCTCTGCATTTATTCCTGTCTCCTGCTTGTAATAATACGTCAACAAAGCCCCTATCACTGCTGCTAGTAGCAAGGGAATGATCCAGCTAAATACACGACCTTGACCCGTATTACTCTGTTTGGATGCAGGCTGCTGCTGACGGGACAGCGAATCGAGTACTTTTCGCGTTCCTTTATCCAAGTCTATGGCTGATTCTGCCCAGATCTGTTCGTCCGTAGAGCTTGCTTCCTTCATTTTGGTTCCACACTTACTGCACGTGTTATCCGCCGGACTGTTTTTGGTCCCGCATACATGACAATACACCCTGATCCCTCCAGCTATAGAACGTATGTATACTTTTCTTTCTTCGCAATGGCATATTGCATCATTCGATGGAAAACACCAACGTGAATCGACATTTATCATATAGTAAAAAGGAATAATACACCATATGTAACAAAGATATATACGCTGTCTGTCCTCAAAAATTAAGAAAGGAGATACCGACTCTCGGCATCTCTGTAAATGAGATTATTGCTGTCGTGGCTTTCAGTTCTTTTTCTCAACCAGACTATCGCCTGCGGAAAGAACGGCGACCTTTCTATTACGATATATTAATTTTTACCAATACGATCGCGATAACTTTTCACGTTTGAACGAATCATAATTCCAATGGATAAATGGATACAAAAAAATAACCTTCCTATTCATACAGGAAGGCTCTACTAAATTCGTTTCGTCAAAAGAACAGGCAGTCTATTCTCAATATTGATTATGTCTCATTTTGAAGGAAAAGCACTCATATCCATATAGGAGACTTCCCACAGGTGATCATCCGGGTCCTGAAAACTCCGTCCATACATAAATCCATGATCCTGTGGTTCGTTGTATGGCTTCGCTCCTGCATCGAGGGCAGCTTGTGCAATCGTATCCACTTGCTCACGACTGTCCACCGACAGTGCAACGATGACTTCAGTCGTATCAGCAGCATTAGAGATTTTTTTCGAGATAAAGGATTGAAAACGTTCCTCCACCAGAAGCATGGCATAGATGTTATCTCCAATAATCATACAGGTAGCCGAATCATCCGTAAAATTAGGATTAAACTCAAATCCCACTTGGGTAAAAAAATCAACGGATTTCTTCAAATCTTGGACAGGTAGATTGACAAATATCTGCTTCGCGCGAATAGCCATTAACGATCACCTCGAACTCATAGAATAGATTCCACCTCAAAATAACATCTCGCGTATGCGCTGTCAATTGAATATACTAGTTGTATTCCAACTTGTGAGGTGACACGGATGTTGTTCCGAATGGTTCGAAGTACATAGTCGTCGGGCTGGGTCAAAACGCGTACCAGCTATCAAGGGATACGTTTGTCCTTTTGATCCTGTTCGGCTGTATACAATAGAACGATTTGGCTGAGCAACTCGTGTCCTGTTCAAACCAACCCACATTGGAGGAATATGAAAATGAAAAACTCTATAGATTATGCAGCCTTTTATGAACGTGTAGGCCGGATGAATGGCTGGGACTTCAGCTCAATGAATGTGGTCTCCGAGAAGATCGAATGGAATTTCTATGAGGAAGTGGCTCGCAACACGCGGTCGTCTGATCTATTGCTGGACATCGGGACTGGCGGTGGAGAAGCCGTTCTATCCATAGCCAAAGTAGCCTTATTATTAGTAGGCATTGATCTTGCCCAAGGAATGATTGAAACGGCACAACATAATCTTCAGGCTTTGGGCGTTCATCCCAATGTACGTTTTCTGCATATGGATGCTGGCAAACTGGTATTTCCAAATCACTTCTTCAATGTCATATCCGCCAGACACTCTGGATTCTCTGCTACAGAAGTATTCAGGGTACTCGCAGATGGTGGCATCTTTCTAACTCAACAGGTCAGCGAGCAGGATAAACATAACATTTCGGAAGCTTTTGGACGCGGACAGTCCGCTAACCGTCCCGGCACATTGATGAATCGCTACCAAAATGAACTTCACGAGGCCGGTTTCCATGACATCCAGATCCGTGAGTATAATGCGACCGAGTATTACGCCACACCGGATGACCTGCTGTTTCTGCTCACCCATGCACCGATTATTCCCGGTTTCGGAGAGACGGAAGCCGACTTTGAGCATTTCCAACAGTTCGTGGAGGAACATCACGATGAGAAGGGCATTCGTACCAACTCGGCTCGTTTCATGATCACTGCTCGGAAATAACGGTTAACCTTATGACCCTTCAATATCGGACTCCGTCAGGCGCAGGTATCTAATACCTAACAAAGATATAAATCTTTTGATATAGCCCCAAACAAAAAAACACCATCACTGGTGTTTTTTTGTTATTTATTCACTCTATTTTCTACGAATACCTTATTCGTCTGCAATGTTTGCCTTGTCGGGCATTTCCAACTTCTCCAGGAAAGGCTTTAATTTATCCACGACATAATGACTTCCGCCCCGGCCATTCACCTCTTCAATCACAGCAGATAAGAGAAAGGTTGGCGAATCCGTATCAAACACCACGAAAAATCCATTCTCTTGTCCCTTATCGCCCTTCTTCGCTTTTAGTTCAGCTGTTCCCGTCTTACCCGCGAGTCCACCGGCGATGGAACTCAACGTGTGGGCCGTTCCTCCCTGACGAGAAACCACTTCTCCCAGGGCATCCTTCACCGTATCCGCAGCTTCAGGAGTAATAATCACCTCAGGATCTGGGGTTTCTTTCTCCTCAATCAGTACAGGCTTCACCAGTTTCCCTTCATTAATAAAAGGTGTGAATGACGTCGCCAGATGGATTGGTGACATCAACATCTCTCCTTGTCCATAGGACGTGTCAGCGAGCAACACTTCGGACGACAGATCCAGATGAGCTTCGTTGGCATACTGGCTCGGCTTCAGATACAGTTCGTTCAATCCAAAATTATCGCCAAATCCAAACTTCCGGATGCCATCAATAAACTTGTCGTTGCCCATCTCGATCGCTTCCATTGCGAAGTAAATATTGTCCGAGTAGACCAGAGCATCAACCATACTAACCGGAGTTAGACTCTTTACACGTTTGACATAATAACCGCCCCAGCTATCGTCTTTACGCCATTGCAAGCCAGAGATAACATGTGTTTTGTCTGCTGTGGTTACCTTCTCCATTAGTCCCGCCGCAGCTGTGATCGCTTTGAAGGTTGATCCTGGTGCATACCGGGTGGTTACTCTGTTGATGAAAGGAAGCTTCTCATTCGCTGAGTATGCATCCCACTCTGCCTGTGTAAGCCCTGTAACCATTTTGTTAGGGTTATAGGAGGGGGCACTGACCAACGCCAACAGGTTGCCGTCGGTCGGATTCATCAGCACCATCGCACCGGCATCTCCACCACTGGATAATGTCTGATACAGTTTCTTTTGCTGCTTGGCGCTAATCGTCAGTTGAACATTCTGTCCATCCACAGCATCCTTGCGAATAAGCTCGGAACGGGTATTGCCGGACTCATCGGTGATTTCAATCAGACCGCCACGTTCACCGCGCAATTGTTTCTCCATGGACTGCTCCAGACCCGCTTTGCCAATCCAATCCTCTGCGCGGTAATACCCTTCGGTATCCTTATCCAGATCTTCCTTGGTCGCTTTGCGCACATAACCAATCAGATGCGCAGCTGCCTCGCCGAGTGGATAATAACGGATTTCCTTGCTTTGCAGCGTCACTCCGCTCAATGAATCTGGCACATCAAACTCCTCCGTGGAGGCAATCGGGACAAAATATTCCGGCTTCACCCACGTCTGCGCAAGCGCCTTACGAATGACTTCTTCCGAAACATTGTAGTGGCTCGCGATTCGCATAATCATCTGATCCGGGTTATCACCAAGCTTCTCAGGCACAATACCCCACTCATTCATCGTACCTTTGGTTGCCAGGGGCAGACCATCGCGATCCACAATGTTTCCACGACTCGGGAATAGTGTTCTTACCCGAACCTTGCTGCCCTTGATCATGTCATTCAGGATCATCGAAGGCTGCCAATTAATTCGCCAGTCTTTGCTACCATCCTCAAGTTCCTGCCGCACCAATTTCAGAGTATGCATCTCGCTGACCTCGCCCAGAAAGGTTGTCAGTTGCAGATTATAATCCACCTCATAGGTATCGGGGTTCTTATCTTCTGCTTCTGCCTTGCTGCCATCCGCCCCTTCGGGTACGTCCACTGGCTTCACCTCAGCCTTGACTGTAGATACTTCTATACCTGAATAGATCGCATTGTATTTATCGACAAATTGTTCCTTATTCATGCCCGACTGTTCCAGTGAAGTAGACGTCATCAGCGTGTATAACTGGTCAAATTCTTTTTTTTGCAAATGCTCTATGTACTGATTCACGGTGGTCTGGGGCTTCGCTTCTACTTCTTTGTTATTCTGCATGTATAGATACATTCCGATTCCACCTGCAAACAGGATGGGCAGCAGTCCGTACATTAATTTACGTTTGGATTTCATGGTTATATCACCTCTAATATATACTATAGATTTCCAGAGCCAATTAAACAATGAAACAAATCTGACGAATTTATCATCAAAAATAGCCGAAGACTCACATAATATGTTTAAATAAGAATAGTGAATTACATATTAAAGCTTTTTTGCTATACAAAATGCAAAAGGCTGAAAAGGAGCCCGATGATGGAAATCAGCTATTTTTTACTCCCCCAAGCCGAAGTGGCCTATATCAAGTCTACCGCTTCCATGAAAGATGCTATTGAGCAACTGGAATCGCACCACTACACCGCCATTCCCGTGATTGACCAGGATGGAAAATATGTTGCTACCCTGTCCGAAGGCGATTTGTTATGGAAAATGCGAAATACACCCGGATTGACTTTCGATAATATGGATCAGGTCCAAGTACATGAGATTAACAATCGGGTATATAATGAATGTGTATTCATTGAGGCTGAAATGGAGGATATGCTGACACTTGCAGCAGACCAAAATTTTGTGCCCGTGGTGGATGTAGATCGTGTTTTCCTCGGTATTATCCGTCGTAAGGATATCATCGAATATTATACGCGTAACATCTCGGACTAAGCGTACACAAAATGCCTGATAAACGAATAGTTCAAAAGTGAGAGGGTACTCCTGCGGTCATCACTGTCCGAGTGGGGTACCCTTTTCGTTTCATGGTTTGGCAGGAATTACTCTACTTGCGCTTAGCCCGCTCTTCCTTGTAATAGCTCAACACGTCTTTCGGGTTTCCCTGAAATGCACGCTCTTGGCCCAACTCATACGCCTGATGCAGATACGAATACGCCTCGTCATGCTGTTCAAGTCTCATGCAGATTATGCCGAGATCGATTAACGGGCTCGTATTTCTACCCGTACTCCGCGTATGTAACGATATCTCAGCCCACGGCTTCGCCAGTCCATACTGCTCCTGATCCATATGTGCATTTGCGTGGCAGGATGCGATCCAACTCGCAATCTCCCATTCCATCTTAGGCTCAGGCAACATTCCCCATGCCTGATCATACTAGATAAGGGCTTGTTCATGCTGTTGCGTCTCATCCAGCACATTACCGGCTTCTACCTTTTCAATAATTTGTCGCTCCAGTTCAGCATGTTCCGGTGTCAGATCTTTCATTGCACCGTCTCCTGCTCCAGAACGAAATACCATTCCAGAAAAGCATTGAAATCAGCCCACTGTGGCTTACTCTCGCCATTAAGAAACCGTTCAATGGACTCGCCCAGTTCCACCAGCACCACTTCTCCCGTCTGACGATTGTAGAAAAATCCACCTTCACCTTCAAAACTATCCAGTGGAATATACGCTTCCGGTAGTCCCAATGTGAGCTGTGCTACAGTCACGTCTTCCATATATACGGTGTTCTCCATAACCCAGCAGATCTGATACAACTCCTGATGCCTGCTGTAGAAAGTCGGCCCATCCTCTGCATGTAGATAAAATTGTGCGAAATCCGACTGGAGATCAATCTCCAGCTTTTGCAATGCTTTTTCATATGCTACTGGAACATCTTCATGCCACCAGCCTTGCTCCTGGCAATGAGTGATTACTTTGGTGGATAACATGGCAAGCCTCCTAATGATTAAACGTGTTGCAAAATACTGAATGATCCTAGTTATTGGTCAGTCAAAATCCAAGTTGGCTTACACCGATTTTACTGGAATCCACACTTGGGGAGGCGCGCCATGACCTCTGTACACTTCAAGTTCTGGTATCCCCGCATGATGATATGAAGTGGAAGGAAACCACTCTGTCATAATAAAGTGCCACAACTGTTGTATCGCTTCCGACTCTAGTTCTTCAGCTTCAAATACCACCCATTGGGACGCGGGAAGTTCGATGGCAAACAAACCTTCAGGTACTTCACCTGAATGGGAGGTTGCAATCCAGTATTCCATTTGGTCGCTTAGCAGTTCTCTCTGATCAACGCAGATTCCAACCAACCCGGAAATAGCCCCGTTGTTGTACTCCATTAAACGTCCCTCAATCCCGTCTGCCAAAACATCTTGCCACATCTTTGGAATTTCTCTTAAATTCTCACCATCCACACATGAGAATGTTTGTTTAATGCCCACAAAGGTAAGGGACTGCTGTTCGATCACATGTTCATGTACACTCATTAGATGGACTCCTCTCAGAATAAACTCCATTATTGAGATATCTATACAGCATCATCATTGGATGAAAGAAATACAGAGCGCTCTTTCTGCACATGCACTTCGCATCAGTTCCTGAAGTGCTTGTTCCATATATGATATATACCTCCGTTATGTCCTACAGATACTGTATCAAAAGAGCAGGACGATTGGAAATACAACTACTCCTATTCACATAAAAAAAAACGTAGCACTGCTCGTTGCTGGGCGGTTGAATATGCCAGATTCAGCTCCACTTTTATTCCCTTATTCTGGTGCAACTTTCTTCTTACTCGTTCGTCTAACTACTGACTACATATAAAGGAGATGACTATGCGAATAACTTGCAGCCCCGGTTTTCCTGGACGCATGATTGGATCGATTGATCTTCAGCCATCGAAGTATTACACCCCACCGTCCATGAACAGCCAGATTACAGATCATGTTGATCCTGCCCTCGTTACCATTCCCTATGTGGAAGATCCGGAATTCGGATCACACTTTGACGCCATGAAAGTTATGAAGGGAACGTATAGAGATGAAATGCATGTGAGCTATGATGTGGAGTTTACGATTGATGTGGATAAAAAAGGCTACATTACGCAATTTGAGCACACGTTCCAGTTGGAACGCTATCTGGATCTAGTGAGAACGCAGTCCTATAAAGTAATCAAGACGAACTGGCGTGGACAAATGTTTCACGTGATGACATACAGTTACCTGGAGGAAGTCATTAATCCGAAGAATGTTCTTTTTAAATGTAATCGCGCGGAGGATGTGTATGTGGTAGCTGAGCTTGTCTCCAATCGCTCCGATGGAAATGTGGCAGAGCACGATATCAGGGATCTTCATTTCCGTGCATTAATCTCGGCCCGAGATGATCTGTACCCTTTAGATTATATGTGTGAGCCTGATTTCGACCTGAGTCTCGACTAAAGATAAGATACATATGTAGGAAGAGCACAAGCTGCCCCGAATTACGGGGATAGTTGGTGTTCTTTTTTGGATGTCGATGAATATACGAAGCTGGGCATACTGCGATAGGTGATTATACGGAGTAACAACAAATAAACTGCAATGTCATTGCTCAGGTAGCGTTCAACATGAACGAACCTGAATAGGGCACCTCACGGAACAGGCACGGGATAACCATTCGTTATCCTCGTACCCTTCTGGAGGTGCCTTTTTTAATACTATAGACATAAAAATTCAGGATGAACGAAGGACCCATTATGCTGTGTCAGCGTTAAGCCCCCACTTCGGTATTGGAATGAGCAGTACTGCCCCGTGGTGTGAAATTGAAATATCCTTCATCCAGTTGCTCCGTCTTGGGAAGGTTACGTGATACCCGATCAAACATCCAGTATACACCTACCAAAGCAACGATGATTCCACATATGGTGATTACCGTTGAACTGTGTAGCCAAACTCCCAACGTACCGCCGATCAAGCTGCCAAGCGGCATAGCTATGCCGCTTAGCGCCATCGTCGCAGAGAATACCAAACCCAAATATTGCTGCGGTACTCCCTTCTGAACGACGGTGTTAATGATGACGTTAACAGCACCGCCGGGAACCCAAGCCAGTCCGTATACCAGAATACTTAGCCAGCTCCATGGGGTAAATATACATCCGATCCAAGCGATCCCTGAACTGATATATGCCACAGAATACAACCGACCCAAACGTACTTTTTCCAGTCTGAGATACGGTGCACATGTTGCGCCAATGACACTGCCCAGCGCCTGTGCCATCAGCATCAAACCATAGACACCCGCTCCACCGATCTCATCACTGTATATGGGAAGCACACTGAATGTCGCTCCCCCCGCAGCATTGATGACCATAATGCCAAAGAGAAGTTTGGCTAATGCCGTCTGTGTAAGCAGCTTGATTCCAATCACTAAATCATCGGTGTAATTTCTAAAAAACAAGCGCATCCCCGCTGACTTACTCCGGTTCACCGGTTCAATGATCTCATCATATGTATCCTGATCCTTCTTCATTTTCGATTCAACTATATAAGGAGCAATCCGCAATTGGGAGAATAACAGCGCACCTATAAAGAAACCGATGGCATTCCAAAAATACAGAGATACCGCGCCCAGCGCTACAATGAGTATTCCCGATATGGCATTACAGGCTACATCAATACCTTGATAGGCAATGGAGAACAGGGAATTGCCCTGTGTAAGTTGGTTTTTCTCCAATACTCTTGGCAGAGCTGACATTTGAACCGGATACACCCAGGTATTACAGATGTTCAGAATAGGGGTTATCAGCAATACCAATCCTACACTCAGAAAATCATAATATGCTGCAATCGGAACAATTAATAACAAAACAGCCTGAATTAACTGACCGTATACCAGAATCCCCGAATCGGAATCCGATCTATCATCGGTCCGGATAGAAGCTGAATAATTTTCGGCAAAATAGAAAGAAATCCCGCAAGTCCTGTATAGAATGATGATCCTCCCAGATTGTATACCAGCCACATTGCGGATACCGCGTATAGGCTATCTCCAATGTTGGTTAAGATTCGACCAAAAAACATCAAAGTGAAGTTCTTATTTTTGAAAATCTCCAATGGCTCACCTCCACCTCATCGAACCTGTATCGGGTTCATCCAGCTATAAAGAATGAATACAAGCGAAGCCATCCCTGCTCCGCCTGGCTCATCCTGTGTTCTATTCCATGTCCATCAGCGTTGATGCAATGCAATGTTCAAAGTTAAACCTTCACCAATTGGTTCACATAGTGGGCCACATTCACGGCATGATTGTAGTCGATCAGATTCTCATGATGGCCAGGAATGGGAGTGGCCGTGCATGTACCTGTCGTCTTGGCATGCCACGACTGTGCATCCGTTAACGGAACTGGACTATGCTCATCTTGAGTGGTTGCATACAATAGATGAATATCGGACTGAATCGGTTCTGCTGAATAGTAGTTGTCGAAGGCAACTTCATTGGCCAGGCGCACTTTGAGACCACTAAGCGTGCTTTCACCAGGGAAGTGAGTCAGGACTTCTTTTAAGTGGACTTCATAGTCTGTACTTGGCTTGAATTCATATCCGTTGTTGGATGCTAATTCGGCAAGAGCCTCCATCCTGTTCATTGGACGAATATCCCGCTCATGGCTTCGGGCAGGTGCATCCAGAATAATCAACAACTCCAGCTGTTGTCCTGCATCTTCAATAATCCGTGCCAGCTCAAAGGCCACATTGCCACCAAATGACCAACCCAGCAATCGATAGGGACCTATCGGATTTAATTGGGTAAGAACACCGTAATAATATTGGGCCAGTTCCTGGACGGTATAGAGCGGTTCTTCGTCATTCTCATATCCTTTTGGCACAAATCCGTATATATTCAGACCTTCCAGTTGGCTAACCAACTCATAATAATTAATCAGGTTGCCGCCACCCGTTGGAATGAGGAATAGTGGCGTTTCATCCGCACGTCCTCCTTCTTTCAACACAACAACGGATTGATCTTGGGAAAGGTTCCCCTCCCGAATGATTCGTGCAATCTCGGTCACGGTGGAGTAATCAAACAAGGTGATCACGGATAGCTGAGTCTGGAACGTTCTGTTCAGAACATCCATTAAACGTATGGCTTTGATGGAATGCCCACCCTGATCGAAAAAACTTTCATGAAGATGGATGGTGTCTACGCCAAGGATATCCATGAAAATCTGCATGATCTTTTCTTCCAGCTCATCCTGCGGAGCAGCGATATAATCCTTCAATGTGCCACGATCCAACTGCTTCAGTGCTGGCTTGTCCAACTTGCCATTACTGTTCAGAGGAATACGATCAATCGTAATGAAGCGTGAGGGAATCATGTGACTCGGCAGCAGGGTTCGGCAGAAATTGCGAAGATCGGTACTGTGGATCTCAGAAGAAGGAAGCACCTGAATATAAGCGCTCAGTGACAGTTCTTCATCCTCTCCCCATCTCTCCGCCAGCATCGCACACTCCTGAATATCAGCGTGCCTGGAGATCACATCGGTGATTTCCCCCAATTCGACACGCATGCCCCTGATCTTCAATTGATTGTCTATTCGGCCCACAATGTATAACTTGCCAGTGGTGTCGTAATAAGCAATGTCACCCGTCCTGTACATCCTTCCATCCGCGTAAGGGTTAGTATAGAAGGCCTGTTCGGTTTTAATGGTATCTCCGTAGTAGCCCCTCGCAAGCCCAACCCCACCAATATACAGATGACCGTGTACCCCGATAGGCACGGGATTCTGCAACTCATCCAGAACGTAGATGAAGTTGTTCCCGATTGGTCGACCAATCGATATATTCCTTCGTGCGCGGTGAGCTTCCAACTGCACATTGATATGGATGGTCGAATCAATAGATACCTCGGTTACTCCGTAACTGTTATGCAGATTACGCTCGGGGAGATGCTTGTGGAACGCTGCAACCATCTCGGGCTTTAAGGCCTCTCCACTGGAGAATACATCCCTTAATGACGCTAACTGCTCCATATCCGAACCATCGATTCGCTCCAATACCATCTTCAGCATGCTCGGAACAAAAAAGACGATGGCAACTTCATATTGCTTCAAAGCATGAATAATCGCATACGGATCACGATGGAATCCAGGTTCCAGCAGTGCAACCCTGGCACCTGCCATCCATGTCCAGAAATATTCGAGGCCGACATCATCAAAGGTCAGAGTTGTTTTCTGAAGTACCGTTTCATGGGATTCCAGCTTGAATTGCTGCTGCATCCAGCAGATACGATTCACCCATCCCTGATGCCGCACAGACACCCCTTTGGGTTTCCCTGTAGTACCTGACGTATAATAAATAGCTACCAAATGATCTGGCCCCACTTGTGACGGTGGAGCTGTCATTGGCTTGTCCTTATAAATTTCAGGTTGGGATACGTTGATCAGAAGGGCAACATCGTCCGGGATCGGCAACGTATTCGTATTAATGAGACAGACGGACGCTCCCGAGTCTGTTAACATGTGACGATTTCGCTCCACAGGTGCGTCCAGATCCAGAGGCACGATGGCTCCTCCCGCTTTTAACACGGCAAGAAGGGCAATGGGCAAATGCAGCGAACGCTCTATACCAATCGCCACCGTCTTGTCAGGCCCAATTCCCTTTTCGATCAAAAGATGAGCCAATTGATTCGCTTGGCGGTCCAGCTCCAGGTATGATAATCGGTCTCCCCCATATACCACAGCCACCTGATCCGGGGCTCGGGCTACGGATGCTTCGAACAGATGGTTTACACAGATATGATCCGGGAAATCCATTGTGGTATTGTTCCATTCATATAGAACTCTCTGCAGTTCTTCATCACTAATAGCTCCAATGCCTAGTATTGGCTTCCCGGGTTGATCCGCAATATGTTCAAGCAGTGCTATAAAATTACAGGCCCAGCGTTCAATCGTACTCACATGGAACAGATCCCGACTACATTCAAACGTACCCTTAATCACATCCATATCTTCCGTCAAGTCCAGGGACATATCGAATTTGGATGTGTTGATCTGCTTGAGCTTGATTTCCCTGAACACGGCCTGTTGATCATTCTGCTCGACCTGATTTGCCTTTGCCAGACTGAACATCACCTGAAACAACGGCGAATATCCTGTGGTTCTGGATTGGATCAGATCATCGAATAACAGATCAATCGGCATATCCTGATGGTCGAATGCATCAAGAATCGTATTTTTGGAAGCGTCCAGCTGCTTCAGGAAAGATTGCTGATCATCAACACGGCTTCGCAGTACAAGTGTATTGACAAAGAAACCAACGACCTTCTCCAGATCGGACTGCGGCCGATTGGAGACTGGCGTACCGATCATCAGATCCGTTTCACCCGAATACTTTCGTAGCAAAATCGCAAAACAGGTATACATCACCATAAATAGCGTGGAATGATGCTTCTCCGAAATCTCTCTTAATCTGCTGGTGAGAGGTGCTGGAATCGTGAAGTATACGGATATCCCCTCTTCACTTCGTTTCTGCGGACGCTCATAATCATAGGGTAAAGTGAGCGTGTAGGAATGACCCTTCAGTTGATCGAGCCAGTACCTCTTCTGATTAGCAAACTCATTACTGTCCAGCAAATGATTCTGCCATACCGAGTAATCTATATATTGGGTCGCGGAAGGGCTATATGCTGGCAAAGGGCCCACCCCGCGGAAATGTTCATAATAAGATAACAGATCTCTTCGTATGATCTCGATCGACTGACCATCCGAGATGATATGATGCATCATCAGGACAAAAATGTGGCGGTGATCATCCAGCTTAAATACTTTGAATTTGCACAGTCTGTCCCGGGTAAAATCAAAAGGGCCATCGGCCCTTTTGATTTGATCTACAATCTGCCTTTCGGCTTGATCGCCCGGATACACCGAAAGATCAACCCATTGATAGTCCGGTTGGTCCTCCTGAACACATTGATACGGTATCCCCTCTTCGACATCAATACGAATGTGTAGTGCTTCTTGCCTTTCCACCAACAGCCCGATGGCTTGTTCAAATGCAGACTTATCAAACTCTCCAATAATCTCATTGGAAAAAACCATGTTATATGCCGTGCTTGCCGGCTCAATCTGCTGTTGAAGCCACAACCGCTTCTGAGCAAAAGATAGCGGAAATCGGTTTATTTCGCGAGACGTGCGTGCTACTGTATTGGAAACGTTCATTTGACTTAATATTCGATCAATCAGTTCGCTTTTGCTCATCACTGCACCGGATTTTTTCACTTAATTACCCTCCGCAGAATATCCATTCGCTTCCAGTAACAGATTCTCAATCACTGCGGACAATTCACGAATGGTAGGTGCATCGAATATTTTACGTAGCGGCAGACTGACACCCACCTTTTGTCTAATTCCGGAGATGACCTGCGTTGCAATAAGGGAATGTCCCCCCATCGCAAAGAAATTCTCATCAATACTAATCTGCTCACGCTTCAATGCCGCTCTCCAGATTTGGGCAACAATCTGCTCTACGGTTGTTGTCGGCGCGGCATATTCCACACCGGAACCCTCATCCACATCCGGCAAGGCGTGATAATCCATTTTTCCATTGTTCAACAATGGCAACTTGTCTAATACCTGGACAGAATTCGGAATCATATACTCGGGAAGCGCCGATGAAATCCACTCTCTGACCTCCTGAATCTCTCCATTCGTATCCAGTTCTACATAAGCAGCCAGCAACGGCTCCGTCTTCTCTAGCAGCTTCGCTGCTGCAAGTCGCACATGAGGGTGTGCATTCAGGACCTTCTCGATTTCACCCAGTTCGATCCGGTAACCTCTTAGTTTAACTTGTCGATCAACCCTGCCAATGTACTCGATATGACCATCCGGGAAATAACGAACCCTGTCTCCCGTTTGGTACATCACGGTGTCCGGTGCTGAAGGATGTGTCAGGAAAGCCTGAACAGTTAAATGTTCATCCACATAACCGTCTGCCAGACCTTTTCCGCTGATATATAACTCTCCGGCAACACCAGGGGCAACCAAATTCTGGTTCGAATCCAGTACGAGAAGGTTGGTATTATCGATAGGTCTTCCAATCGTTTCACGGTACTCATACTTGTCACAGATATGATAAGTCGTATCAATACTCGCCTCGGTTGGGCCGTACAAGTTAATCAACTGAGCACCGGAACCGGCAAAGAAAGCCTTCTGGAGCGGAATCCCCAGTCTCTCCCCACCGCTGAACACTCTCTTTAATGGTGCTGAAGAGAGAGTCTCTTGCTCTACCAGAGCCTGAAGCATGGTAGGTACAACCTGTAAGGTCGTAATCTGTTCCTTATGAATAATGTCGAGCAGATATTCGGGATCAGCGTGCTTGTCCGGTTCAGCAAGGACCAGCCTTGCGCCCGTAGTAAGCGGTGCATAGAATTCCCATACCGATGCATCGAAATTAATCGATGTTTTCTGTAATACAGCGTCTTCCCCACACATTGGAAATTCATTGTTCATCCAATGCATATGGTTACTGATGGCTTGATGTGAAACTTTGACCCCTTTGGGTCTACCTGTGGAACCGGAAGTATAGAGGATATACGCGGTATCCCTGGCATCTACTCCGATTGCCGGAGCGTCAGCAGACTCGGAAGCAATCTCTTCACCCTCTTCCCTGAGGAATACAGGATTGGCAAAAAGGGAATGGAGTCGCTCATTATTTTTATTCAACAACAATACTGTCTCAATACGGGCATTCTCACAGATATAGGTTAATCGCTCACTCGGATAATCCGGATCAAGCGGCACATAAGCCGCACCGGCTCGAAGAATTGACAGCAGGGCTATGACCAGTTCAGGAGATCTCTCCACACATACACCTACAACATCTCCATGTCCGACACCTTTTGTCCGATGAAGATAGTAAGCAAGCTGTCTGGACTTCTCTTGAATTTCCCGGAATGTAAGCAGGATGTTACCGGACACAACAGCAATCTGATCTGGTGTCTTCAAGGCTTGTTCATCCATCATCTCCACAAGTGTCGATGTGGTATATTCCCGAACCTCTCCTTGAAGAATCGATCGTAATGTTATCCCCAGATGATCAGGGAGGATATCCAAAGATACAGTTTCATTCAGGTTCATATAGGCCTTGTTGCACATATGCGAGAATATATCCGCCACATAGCCAATCTCTATGGGAGTGTACACTTCCTCGTTATATCGAAGAACAATATCCCTGCGCTCTGGATATTGATGGATGTTCAAACCAAGGTGAACCGGTTCGATCTGTTCTGACTGATATACGACTTGTAAGGTGTGGCCGCCTTCCGATTTCACCACGGTTGATGCATCCCGACTCTCGAATCCGTAGGAGAACACAGACTGACTCGAATCAGATCTGCCAAACATTTTGAAATCAAAATAATCTGCATATTCCGCACTATCTTTCGCTTCACTCATCGTCCGTTGGAAGAAGTGAGCCAGCGTATCGTCCTCGTTCCAGCCGGAATACAGAGGTACGTATCGATTCAATGCACCGACAACCTTCTCCAAATCCTCATCTTGTCGGCCACGGGTATGTACACCAACCGTTAGCTCCTTATCTTCGCCCAGCAGATGCAACGTCAGATTCCAGCAAGCGAGCATAACATGATCTATTGTACTTCCAGCTTTCCCTGCCGCCTTCTCGAGTTCAGCCCACAATTCCGGTGACCATGCCACAGGGAAACTTGCCATCGTAACACTTCGAGACCCGGCACCAGACGACATGGACAATTGTTTATCAACATGATCGAAACGTTTATTGTTCCAAAAACTTCTTTCTTCCGCGTGCTCATCATTGGTCAGCAGGTCATTCAGCCATTCGGATACCGCGTAATACGGAACCTCTTCTTGCAGAAGCTCCGGGTCTACCTCCACCACGATCAATTGTGACAGATCCTCAAGAATGATGGCAGGTTCAATATCCGAAAATTGTGGATCAAAAGCGAGAATCAACACTTTAGAACGTTCAGACAGATCGACGTTAATGGCTTCCAGCGAATAATCACCTGTCCATGTACCCAACTCTTTCCGGATCAGCAATGGTATATCCTGTGCCTGAATCGGTTCATCTGAATAGGCAGTACGGAATCGGCTTCTGGTCTCCGCATCTACTTTCTGAAGATGCACGCCATAATTGGGGTCAGCTTCAATGGAAGTGCGGAGCGTGCTGTATTTCTCGGCTATTCTCTTCACGGCTATTTCAATCTGATCATTCGAGCACTCACCTTCGATGTTAACAGCAAGTACACTTGGGACCAGTGATGTCACTCTGTTATTATTCAGTTCATGCAGTCGTTTCTGTTGTGGTGAAAGGGGATAACCCAGCATTACATTTTCCATGTTCAATCCTCCTGCGTTTCTAATGTATTTTCTGTTCTAATGTAAAGTGAACCAAAGAATGTTACACTTGCCACTTCGATGACAGAATAACCTTCCGATCGCTGTTATCCCCAGATTTTTTTTTATTCCCTTCTCTAAAGGGAAAATCCGGGGATAAAGGCGAACGCTTCGCTTCTTCAAATTATTTCTGTCCTCTCCGTTATCGTGTAAATATGAAGTTCATTTTATTTAGTATAATTTCCTCACGATAGAATTGCGGCTTCACGACTCACAGGTTCTCCCATGGCTACCAATACTTTTCGATCTCCCTGATACGGGTTCCGTGCGTGCGCCACCAGCATATTGTCCAGCATGAGAATATCTCCCTCTTGCCATGGAAAGGCAATCGTTGCATCAGCATAAGCCTGACGAATATGGGCAGCCACATCCGCATCAATTGAACTTCCATCTCCATAATACGTCTGATATGGCAAGCCGCTCTCTCCAAATTCCTCCAGCATCAGGTTACGGACTTCCTCGTTCAGACTGCTGCTATGCCAGAAGGCAATATGATTAAACCACAGGTTCTCATTCGTATCAGGATGGATGGTAATGGCCGGTCTTACTTGCTTGGTTGTCAGGGTTCCATCCTCATTCCAGTGGAAAGACATGTTGTTGTCCAGGCAATATTGCTCGACTTCTTCCTTGGACTCCGTATGGAACACGTATTGCCATGTCTGCCCGAATCCGTTGCCGTAGTTTCGAACCAGCATCCAGCCTTTCTCTGCAAAAACGTCCCGAATATCCGAATCAATGAGGTTATATACTTTCCGTACATCCACAATAGGCGTTTCTCCTCCTTCATCGGCGACGACGATACTGGAAAACCAGATTTTTTTGGGCCACGTCATGACGTAGGACAATTCATTATGTGGTGCAATGGTCTCCTCATTCGGAAATTCTGTTGACGTGTACACCTTGCCCTGTACTTGAGTTCTGGGTGTTGCTCCTTCTTTATAGCTGAGAGGCTCGGGGCAGCTTATATCAATAAATCCGTAAAAGCTCTCTGGTGTGGTGGTGTCAAAACCTCTGAACAGAACGCCGCCATACTTCAGAATGTTCTCTTCCACCTTATCCTTATTGTTGAGATACCATTGATTCAAATCCAGCCCGGCCACATTCGGTTTGATTACGAGTGGCAGTTCTTGACCTTCCTCTATAAATGATTGCTTTACGATTTCTTTCTGAATGACCATCTGAGCACCTTTATCAAATTTCTTCTTCATGTTTATGCCTCCTACGATTTGATTTTATTGAATTTCTTTTTGCTTTTACTGCTGTTTAGCAAGACCATCTTGTACTCGTGAACCATCACCTCCCAGTCATGGCGTACAGCCTGAAGAGTTCGTGAAGAGTCCGCTGCAATCAGGTTCACTACAGCCGTATAATCATGCAGCAATCTTTTCATAGTGGATTTACCAAACAACTCCGTTTTGTATTCAACCACTGCATTCATTGCATGGTCAGCCTCAATGAGATTTAATGTCAGATCCCACTTGCTCTTCCCACTGTGTCCCCATATAATTTCATTCTGGGCAATATTCAGCCCTTCGATGTTATAAGCATTTTTGACATCAAGTACAAACCACGTCTGGAAGAAAGGCGTCAGCCCGGAAGTACGATCCGGATTCAACAGTTCGATCAGCTTACCAAAAGGCATCTCCTGATGATCAAACGCTTCAAACACTGTATTTCTGACTGAAACGATCTGAGCATCTATGGACTGTTGCGGGTCGATTTCGGTCTTCAGAGCAAGACTATTGGAGAAATACCCGATCAATTTCTGGACTTCGGCACGATTCCGATTGGCTACAGGTGTGCCTACCACAATTTCCGTTTCCCCGGAGTAAAAGTACAACAATATCTTATAGGCGGTAAGCATCGTAATGTACAGACTGGCATTGTTTTTCATACCGGCCTTCTTGATCATCTCGATGGTTTGAATTGGAATCTCCGCAAATAGTATTTCTCCGGTATCACTGGTGTGTAGCGTTGGCTCCCGGTCATACGGCAATACTTTCACAGCTCGATTGTCCGTACTCTTTAGTTGCTTGTTCCAATAATCCAGTAATGTCGGGAATTCAGCAGATAGCCATTTCCCTTTTTGCCAATAAGAATAGTCTGAATATTGAATAGGCAACGTCTCTGTTGCTGGATTCTCTCCCTGTAGATAAGCGTTATAGAACAGTCCCAGTTCGCCCATCAGAATCTCATTAGACCAGCCATCGAAGATGATGTGATGTAAATTAAAATAGGCAAAATATTTATGTTCATGGATCTGGTACAATCCAAAATAGTACATCGGCCCGGATTCCAGGTTAAACTGGCGTTTGGATTCTTCTTCAATCACGCGCTTCAGGCTGGCTGTGGAATCATCCTTCAGCGAATATTGGATCTTTATTTCAAAAGGCTCGTAAGGCCTGATTCGCTGCATCGGTGTGTCGTTCTCAACCACAAAATACGTTCTCAATACCTCATGCCGTTTCACAATCTGATTCAGTGCGTAGATATACGCTTCATCCGAAAACACACCCTCAAAAATAATATGTCCGGGGATGTTATACTTGGTGCTTTTCCCTTCATATTGTTCAACCAGCCACAGGGATTCCTGATTGAATGACATTACACCTTTGAGTGCCGGATCAACTTGGGGAATATCTGTAGACTGGAGGATTGGCTTGTCCATAATTCCATTCAATACATCCGCTTTCGATCTCTTGACTGCGATGTCCTTCATACTCACCGTGCCTTCCTTTCCTTCTATAACCTGATCCAGATATGAACTTAAAGATCTAATTGTAGGGAAGTTAAACATATCGTTAATCGAAAAATTAAAACCCATCTCGGACAGCCTTGTATAGATCTGTATCAATTTAAGGGAATCACCACCCCGTTCGTAGAAATGGTCTGTCACACCCACCTCTGACAGACCCAGAATCTCCGACCAGATGGCAGATAACTTCTGTTCCAGAACTGAACTCGGGGCAACATACGGACTCTCTTCATCCAATTGCGACTTCTCTATCGATAATGCCTTGTAATCAATCTTGCCATTAATCGTAAGTGGAATCGAAGACACCTTGATCAGATGTGTGGGGACCATATACTCCGGCAACAGAGATATCAGGGAATCACGAATCATTCTCCGGGTTACATGTGCATCGCTTACGTAATGAGCATATAACTGACGAGATTGCGGATCGGTCCTGACGCTTACAGCAGCATCCCGGACTCCTTTTATCTTCAAGAAGGCTGCCTTGACCTCCCCCAGTTCTATTCGATACCCTCGAATCTTCACTTGGTCATCCATTCTTCCGAGGTATTCCATCTGACCGTCTTCCCTCAACCTGCATAGATCACCTGTCCGGTACAATCGCTCTCCTGCATGATCAGGGTGATCAACGTATTTCCGCCCAGTCAATTCGGGTTGGTTAAGATACCCTCTGGTCACTCCGTCTCCGCCAACCAACAGTTCACCCTGAACCCCGACAGGAACGTATTGAAGAGATTGATCAAGCACGTAGATGGAAGTGTTCTGAATAGGTCTGCCAATGGGCACATATTCCGCCTGATCGACATTCGGATCGTAGGTGTAGATCATGCAGCCCACCACCGTCTCTGTCGGTCCATATTCATTGAAAATGGTGAGGGTATTCCTACTTTGCCGGGTAATGCTCTCAGCCAGCGAGGCACTCAGATTATCACCACCCACAATAAATGTTCTGACATTGGATTGGTCCATAATGTTCATGTCCTGAATTAATTGCAGGTGTGCCGGGGTCAGCTTCACCAAGTCCACTCGTGGGTCCATGACAACGTCAGCAATCAACGCCTTGTTATGAGATGAAGTGTAGATGATCATGGTATTACCCGTAATTAAAGGTGTGAAGATCGAGGTGACTGTAAGATCAAATGCGATCGATGAATATAGTGAAAACGTAGTTTTCCCATCAGTAACATAGGTCTGACTCGCCCACCAGATATAGTTCGTCAATCCCTTATGTTCCACTAATACACCCTTCGGTGCTCCTGTTGACCCTGATGTGTATATGACATATGCCAGATCATTCATATCTATGGTTAAATTCAAGTTATCTGGTAACAACTGCTCGCCGTGATCCTCAAGCATATGAATGACTGCTGTACTGTCTGATGAATCAATCGGCCGGTCCACCAGGACAAACCTGACTTGAGAATCTTTCAAAATATGTTGAATTCGTTCATCGGGATACTCGGGATCAATCGGAATATAGGCACATCCTGCCTTCATAACAGCCAGGATCGCTATAACCATCTCCATACTGTGGGATGCAATAATGCCCACCAGTTCCCGCTGCTTGACTCCTCTGCTGATCAATGCTGTAGCCAAGCCGTTAGCTCTGGCATTCAGCTGTTCATAGTTCATCTCCTTATCCCCCAAGATCAGCGCTATATGTTGAGGGGTAGCCTTCACCTGTTCTTCAAACAACTGAATGACGGTTTTATCGCTCGGGTACGCCGCCACGGTATCATTAAACTCGGTTAGCATCAATTGTTTATCAGCTTCCGTTACAATGCTAATCTCTTCAATTCGATGTTCGGAATGCTCCAGAATCGTCTCTGTAACCGCAAGAAACTGATCAAGCAGATGGTCTATGAACGTTTCACTGAACAACTGGGTCCGATAATCTATCTGAAAAATAATTCGATTCTCATTCATTTTCTCAATTATATTGATAAGAAGATCATTCATCTCGTGTCCGTTAAACTTGTTATCGAAGTCGATATGATGTCCTTGCATCTTGTCAAATCGTTCTGGACGGTATACCAAAGATGTGCCGAACAGTCTGTTCAGCTCCGGTAACGAGAGCGACTCTCTCAATTCACGGATCAGCTGATTATAAGGATATTTCTGATGACGCAATATTTCTTTCTGTTCATTGGAAATGCGTTCCAGCAAGGTTAACACAGATTCAGCAGGTTCTACCTGCATCCTGACAGGTATAGTCGTAACAAACATGCCAATCATGTCTTTATCTGTTTTACTCGTGCGGTTCGCATAGTTGGTTCCAACAACCAAATCGGTTTGGTGAGTGAGTTTATTTAGCAGAATAGCTAGAGTTGAGAGAAAAAATGTGAATACGCTTACATTCTTCTGACGACAGAACTCTTTCAAACGTACATACATGGAATGTTCCATATTCATCGTTTTTCTTCTGGCTGCGGTGTGAGTTAGAAGGGGATTGTGCGGTTTCAGTTCCATACATTCGGGAATGGTATGAAACTTCTCTCTCCAAAATGCCTGATCTTTCGCATAGCGTTTGGAAGCGAGATATTGTTGTTCACTATGTACATAACTTTCAAATTCGTTAATCGCATTATTTACCTTGCCTAGATCGCTATTCTTCAGCCCCGCATGATAGACTTCCGTAATCTCATTCGTCAACTGGATTAACCCCAGACCATCACAGATGATATGGTGAACCTGAATGATGTATCCGTATTGTCCATGACCCTCGTACGTGTAGAACTGACATAGATTTTCACTGTGCACATGGATGGGGTGGTTATCTACATATTGAGTCCATGTCACATCAGTCAAGCTTGGTCCTTCATGAATATGCTGGAGTGATCTATACTCATACGGTTGGATATACTGTTTATTCTGACCTTGATCCAGTATAATTCGGGCTCGAAGCAGTTCCTTATACTTCAAAACTGTGTTAATTGACCTCTCTAGCAAATTGAAATCAATCGATCCCGGTATGCTCATCTTTGCTGTAACCATCCACAAGTCTGAATTCGGATATAACATCTCCATATACCATATTCTTTGTTGATGCTCAGTTAAAGGATGCAGATCGACGCATACATTTCCCATCTAATTCTCCTTTATATATATTTTATCCTAAAATAAGTTAATTACAATTTATCATCCCATACCAATATAATCAATCATTATTTTATTTGTTTTTTTAACATTTAATTGCATATTACGACATCAAATGACTGTAATTCATATCAAAACAATGAAAGTCCCACCCAATCTTTCTACAAGATATCCACTTCCGTTTCAATATTCGGTAAAGTTCGATCCATATGAAAAGCCCCGTGATTGATTCAGAGGAACTGCCTCTAATCACGGGACCAAATGATGTAAAATGTAAACTTCAGTGCTCATTAAACAAGACTGGGTGTGCTAAGAGATTCAGAATCTTCCGCTTCCAATCCCCTTCCCAAATGGCTTGGAATTTGCTGCCATGGCTTCATCCAGCCTTGCTCTTAATGCACTCATCCATTCCGGCTCATGTAAAAATTGCTCTGCAGTTGAACGAAGCACACGTACATATCCGTACAAGTTGGCAAAACGTCGACAAACCGGGAACATGTTTTCCATGTTATAGCGTTCTCCTGCCTCGGACCAGTACCCGTTCAAGAACATCCTTTTCTTCTGCTCCCATTGCTCCGGTTGAATCTCCTCACGCAGACTGTCCAGACTCTGCTCCACATCCATTGCATACCAGTGGTACATGGCGTCATCAAAATCAATGACATAACAAGACTGGCTCTTTGCATCATAGAAGACATTATCCAGCTCAAAATCGTAGTGGATGAGTCCGAAATTCTGCACTGTCATCGGCCAAGTCGCAAAATACGTTCGGAGAAACTCCACCTCGTTCTGGGCAGACGTCTCTGTCGGAAAGTCCTTCAGCACCTCTTGCATCCAACTTAAAACATCCGTATACGTCCAGCGTTTGCCCTTCTCCGATGTGAATGCTTTTGATAAATGATGCAGCTGGCCCAGTGCCTGACCATAGCTGTATACGATGGAATCATCCAGATCCAGGGTACCCAGCTGCGCTCCAGGTACCCGCTTGAATACGGAGGCATAATACGTTCCCCATGGCGTATGTGCCTTCATAAGTTCTGTTCCTGCGTTGGATGGCACAGCTTCCATAGCTCCATATTGATTGGCTTGAAGGTACCGGAGAAACTCCAGCTCCGCGCCAAGATTAATTGAATTCTTTTCCTCTACCGGGGCAAAACGAAGCAATCGAACTTCACCCTGATCGCGAAATGGATATATGGCATTGGAAGATATGCGATAGAACTGAAACATATCCAGTGATTCTGTATCATAATTCCAGTTCTTCAGGATCATCTCGGCAAGGTCCGTATTTTGAAATAAATATTTTAATTTTAACATGGGCAGTTCTCCTTCTTAATCATGTAATGGGCTTTCTTGTGAGTGTACATATACCTATTTTGGCGCGCAAAAAGCCGCAGGTTATTCCTGCGGCTTTGAAAAAATTCTGAATGTATGAGAAATTCACAAATTTGCACAAGCAAATAAGCCTCGCATACGCCAGAAAAAATGAGCAGTGATATCCCTATATATCGGCAGAGTTCAGAACGGAATGGATAAACAAAACGTGCTTTGCCCTACGCCTGATAATCCGCCGGAATTATTCAGTTCATTCTTACCTTCATTGTAGTAATAGTACATACCATCTTAGACCGCCGTTTCATGACGCTCACTCCCTTCGATAAACCAGTTATTTCCATGATACTCCATAAAATAAATGTAAGCAATTACAATATGATGATGTTCAATCATCGTTTACTGCAATACTACTATCCGTTCAACCGTCTTGGTGTTGTCTTTGTACCAAACCATGACAATGTCTTCTTTCTTCAGATCAGACCATTGCATAGACGAATTCGCGTTGGCACTGGAGTTGCCAGGAATATCCATCCCCATGACTTCCATGATGACTGCATCTTCGGGGATGGTCAATTTCACTTCGACTCCCGTATCCGTCATCTCCATGCTTCTACTCGGAGAATTCCCCTGCTGCGTTTGGTTACTGGCACTTGCGGATGCATTCGTCTGCATTTCAAGCAATGCAACCGTGATTGTGGTTCCATTCAGGGAGATCACTCTGCCTGTCATGTCGGCAGTCATCCCCTGCATCATGTCCGGACTGCCTGTTCGGTCATTCATGCCCGTGCCACCCCTTTCGCCTCTAGGTGTTCCTCCGTTGATCCCCAGGCCACCACCATTTGGCATGCCGCCACCATTCATACCTTGCGCAGAGCCAGTGTTGGTAATGTTCTGGGCGGTAATGACATCGCAGCCCGCAAGCATAACCGAGCATCCCAGCAGCAGGACCAGCGTAACCGATGTGAACTCAATATTTTTTTGCATATGATCACCATTTTCTCAGGGATTATCTCTTCAAGGTACCTTTACGGTGGAATATGAAATCATACGTATCTTTGAACCCCATATAGGACAGCACGATCAGCAGTGGATACACAGGGTAGATGTATCTGGACTTAATCTCCCACAGGATATAAAATCCGATGAATCCGAGAATGACCAGAATCAATGAAACTTCATCATACCGCTGACGACGAACTCCATTCACCAAGCGGATGAAAATAAAGCAGTACATCAAGAAATTCATCACATATACGATCCAGAGTAAGTCCGTCCGGTAAACGGAGTCCCCCTGAAACAGATCTGTTACCGCATTGGTATAACTGTAGGAGCCAGCGATTCCGCCTCCGCCTCCCCTTCCTCTTCCTGTACCCGAGTTACTTTCATTGCCGATTCCATATCGGTCCATTTGGTATGTTCCCTCAGTCCAGGTCCATATGATCTTTTTGTAATACATCTGCACCAAGTCACGGGCACTTGCTTCTGATAGCTTGCTGCTAATCTTTTGTTTGAACAATTCTGTGCTATCTGCCTTATTGTGGCCTGCCTGTCTCTGATAGATCTGATAGCTCTCCATATTGTCCCAGAACCCAAAGCGCTCCAGATTAATCCCCATGTTCAGCCACATATAGACGGGTGCCGCATTCTCACCAACAGGTTCGTTTACTGCACCCGTGGATTGTAGAGCCGCATTCTGAGTCCAGTTTGGTACATTAAATAACATAGCCAGTACACCAATAGAAATGATGACTTTCTTAACACCGATGCTCCGCATATTTAGCAGGATATAGAGAATAGCGGCAATCAACACAATCACGCCGATGCTTCGGAAGTAGTTGCCTATCGCCAGGAAAATCGCGGCCAACATGATTGCTTTCCATGACTTCTCACGTACGAACCGAATCAAAAAGTATAGACAAGACGTCAGAAATGCGGTGGCAATCACATCGTTATAGATCAGGTTGTTCAGGAACAAAGAAGGCAGGTACGTTGCTGCAAAGATCAATACACCGTAATCACGTTCGGTGGACTTGTAATTCATCTGTTTATAGATGAGATAGATCATGAACGTGGTTACCGTTGAAAACAAAATATTAAATAGTTTGATGACCAGATAATTGTCCGGAAACAGGTACAGCAAGGTCTGTAAATACAACACAATGGAGTAGTTGAACGGAAACATGTGCAGATAACCACCCGTTTCAAACGAGGAGTAGTCTTGGTTATAGAGCATGTTCATCGCAATCGAGAGAACGGTCTGAGAATCATCCGTTGGTACTCTCGGAAATACGAAGATGATGATGACCTGAATTGCCAGCGAACATAACAGCACGACAGGAATAATAACCTTCGGGCTGTACTTGTTCAGCTTCATACAGAGAGCATATAAACCGACACCTGAACCAAGCAACAATAGAATCAGCGGGAGAAAAACACTCCATTGCTGCATGTCCAGGATAGGGTTGTCTCCATACAAGGCATAGTTGTACTGCGCTCGAAGAAACAAGGATGAAGCGATAAACAATGCAATCAACCCGAGCAGGATGAGATATAGCGATTTATGCAGCATCTTAGACATGCCAAAACTCCTTTTCGAATACAGGATTCCGTGAGTATTATAAGGGCTCTGGCTGAAAAATCGCTGAATACCATATAACAAATTCATTCAAGCGACTAACTAATAATCCCTTTATTGTCGATAAACTACATTGGATACATAATATTAATACTTTATAACCAGAAGGAGATGGAACATGTTTATTCAGAATCAGAAAAGGTACATCCGCTCGTTATTGGCTATTCCTCTGGCCGGTATGTTGGTTATGCTGCTTGGAACGCAGCAAATCTCTGCAGCACCTGTCGACAGTCTGTTGCCTGAGCGAAGCGAGCAAGAGATCAACTACAAATGGATGCAATGGATGAGCGACAAAGATCAGCCCGTTACGTTTCAACAACAGCCTTCCACTCATGCGCCTTACATGGCTGGCGTAGTAAGTGATACATCGCTGGAACAAGCTCTGCGTGCAGCCAACTTCTACCGTTATCTCTCCGGTCTGGATGGAGATCTTGTGCTGGACCCTGCGCTTAATCGTCAGGCTCAACACGGTGCAGTTGTTGTTGCCACCGGAGAATTGACCCATTTCCCGGCTCGACCCGCAGACATGGCGAAGGACTTTTTTGATCTGGGTGCGAAGTCCACTTCAAGCTCCAACCTGTACGCTTCCTATACTGCTACAGGGAATCTGGCCGTCAAAAGTGTTGAAGCTTACATGGACGACTCGGACGCAAGCAACATCGCTGTGCTGGGTCACCGCCGCTGGATTTTGAGTCCTCAACTGAAGAAGGTCGGCTTCGGCGTTGCATCACGCGACAACATAAACTATGCGAGTCATTTCAGCACCATGCAGGTTATGGATACCAGCCGCTCAGGAAAACTCAATTATAATTACAACTCGTACCCCAACAACGGGGCATTCCCTGTCGAGGCATTCCATGTTTCACAAGCCTGGTCTGCACAGCTGAATCCGGACGTGTTCGCGAAGCCTTCCAATACCGAAGTACAGGTGGAGATTATTCGTACAACCGATCAGAAGACTTGGGTATTGGGAGCAAAAAATGCGAACGGCAGCGACCCATCCAAATCATTTTTCAACGTCAATTCCGATGGTTACGGATATAACTACGCTGTCATTTTCCGCCCGGATAACTTGAAATCCCTGAAGGCAGGTGACACGTTCGACGTGCGGATTACCGGTCTGAAGAAGAAGGACGGATCCAAAGCAGAAATTTCGTATCAGACACGATTCTTCTCGGTTAGCCCTTCTTCTCAAGAGCCTGTGCCCGATCCGCAGGACCCTGGGACAGAACCGCAAGAACCGGATACCGGGAACGAAAATTACCCGGATAATCATCTGGTTCAGTTCGAATATACAGCGGATCGTACACTGAACGTACGTGGAACACTCACGGCTTATGCGGGCCAAACGTTCTCTTTCCAGATTCATGGCCCTTCACCTGAAGAAAAACATATTCGCACTGAAACGGTAAAGCTGGACGCTAACGGTCGGTTCAGCCTATCGCTTCGTAATCTGGGCGTGTCCGATCTGACCATCTACTTACAAGTAGACCCTAGCTTTATGTACTACATCCCTACAGCAAGTAATTCAGATATCACGTATTACTTCGAATAGAAACGAAGCATGAGAATAGGAATACACTACAGTAAAACGACGTAACGACCGCAGTAAAACCCAAAAATAAAAACAGTCGGAATGCAAGCATCCGACTGTTTTTTGGTTTATGATATGAGCTTTTCGTATGATACGAGATCTGTTTACTTCGTTGCTCCCTTTTTGCGTTTCTTTTCCAGCGCGATTTCCACATTTTCTTTCACCCGATACTCCACAATCCGGCGAATTAGATCCTTAGGCAATGGCTGATCCAGTGGAAACTGGACTGATCCCTTTGCCCCTTTGTACTTGGAGAGTTCCTCCTTGAACGCCAGAATTCCACTGGGAGCAGGGTAAAACCCAATATGATGCTGGTACGCGGCAAAATGAACCAGATTCCCATGCTGTGCATACGTGGGCATCTTGTAACTGATCTTCTCTTCGGCCTGTGGGGCCGATTCCCGAATAATCTGTCTTAATGTTTGCAATCTTACCTGAACATCGGGTGCACACGCCGAGATATATTCATCGACCAGCACAGAGTAATGGTTACTCTCAGCCATCATGGACTCCTTCCACCACAGATACAGAAATAGATTCGTGGTACGGGTATATTTGCTTTTATTGTACTCCAAATGTACTAGCGGAACAGCTATTTTCATACGACTTGAATATTAAATTTGATTTTGATGGCATATAAGACTTATAATACGTTTAAACAATTAAACATTATAACGGAGTGAGCCATGAACGATTCGATAGGTAACCAAAAAGTCATTAACATCTTCGAAAATCTAAGCCCTTATCTTCAAGGTCTGGGAGATCCCGTTCGCCAGCGGATCATATCGCTGCTCATCGATCGAGATAGCATGAACGTATCTCAGATTGCAGAGCATGTCCCCATGTCACGCCCTACGGTCTCTCATCACTTGAAAATATTGCGTCAATCCGGGCTGCTATCGGTTCAGAAAAAGGGTACGGAGATGTATTACAAGCTGGAGTTCAACGATGCGATCGAATTACTTAAACAGCTCGTTCATCTCGTAGAAGTGGAATGTCGGAGCTAGCGCATACCGTGCTGGTGAACCGCATTCCTTTTCTTCACACTATTACGTTCAATTGTTTAAACATATAAGTACATAAACATATCAACGGAGGTTCATCACATGATTAGAAAAAGAGTTCTTATCGCTGGAGGCTATGGTGCTGTAGGGGCACAGATTGCCCGCATTTTGCATGACAGGCATCCTGATCTGGAATTGGTGCTGGGAGGGCGTTCTGCGGGTAAAGCAGCACCTTTTCCATCCAACCGTGTCCACACGGTGGTTGTTGATACCCATGCAGACGATCCACTGATTCACGCAGGAGAAAATATAACGTTAATCATTAATGCCGTGAACGATCTGGATGATCGACTGTTGGTATCCGCAGTGCGCAGGAAAATTCCGCTCATTGATATAACGCGTTGGACTGAGGTGTTCCAGCAAGCCATTCGCACGGTAGATTCCGAAGAGCTTAATGCCCCGATAGTGTTGTCTTCCGGGTGGATGGCGGGAACGGCTTCCCTCTTTGCGATGATGCTCTCGAAATCCCTGCAACATGTTGAAGTAAACATTCATGCCCTATGGTCGCTACAGGATAAGGCAGGCCCTGATTCAGCAGCCTTTATGGATCGGATGAGCGTTCCTTTTCATGTGACTGAATCCAATACGAGCCGACTCGTCTATCCCATGACTGATCCGGTTAAAGTACAATTTCCAAACGGGTACACGACCCCATGTTACAGACTGGATACTCCTGATCATGTCACTTTGCCTCAAACCAGCCATATCGATTCCGCCAGCTTCCGCATTTCATTTGATAGTAAAGTATCTACCTATGCACTCACGGGACTGGTCAAAATCGGTATATGGAAGATGATCAGTGGGGAACGATTCAAACCTTTCCGGCGGAAATTATTATATAATCCGGGAACCGGGAGCGCTCATCACTTGGTTATTCAATTGAAAGGCATGGATACGAATGGTAACGTGGTGGAACGAAAGATGACCGTATCCGATCCACTCGGGCAGACCCATATGACCGCGCTTGGCGCTGCGGTGCAAGCCGAAAATTTACTCCTGATGTCTACGGATGAGCCTATGGCTCCAGGCATCTATTATCCTGAGCACTTGTTCGATCACCGAATGGACATGGATGCAGTCACTCAATTTTTCACACAATACGGTGTTCAAGTATCTTATTCCTGATACCGAGACACAACAAAAATCCGCGAAGACGCACACTGTAACCGTGGGACTTTCGCGGATTTTATGGATGATAATGGAGGGATATGGCGTATCCAAGTACAAGCTTAGTCCTGAAATTACAACGTCATGGCCCGGCCGTTACGCATCAAATAATCCTCTTTAGCCTTATAGTCCGGCATGATACTGCCGATTCGCCGCCAGAAGGAGCGGTCATGATTCATGTGGTGAATATGGCACAATTCATGAATGATGACATAATCCATCACTTCCAGTGGCGCCATCGCCAGGCGATAATTGAACGTAAGCTTTTTGTCCCAACTGCAACTGCCCCACTTGGTTGGGGAATCCACGATCTCTACTGACTTGGGCTTCACTTTCAACTCCTGCTGGTAGCGACCGATGCGCTCACCGATCATGCGTTTACACTGGGCAAAATAAAATTTCTTCAGATTCGCCCGCAGCTCTTCTTCTGTAAGCCCTTCTACAGGAATTAATTCATGTAGTGCGTGCTCCTTGCCAAAAAGCAGAAACTTCCCCCTGCCCTCATCTTCGTATTCCTTGGCTTGAGGACCATCAAGTGCCCGCTGCATCAGAACTGATTTCTTCAAAATCACATCCCCGTGCTGCTCCACAAGTTGCCGGATCATGTCTTCACTGGTACCATTGGGTGCTTTGATCGTTACCATGTAAGGCAGATCCATCGTGATGGAAACTTTCTTACGTTTACCGTATTCAATATGACATGTAATACTATGGTTCTGCATCTCTATCGTTAACATCATGCGCTCCGCTTCTGGCACTCCGATGACAGAACAACCTTCTGATCGCTGTTATCCCCAGATTTTTTTGATTCCTTTTTTACAAGGAAAAATCCGTGGATAAAGGCGAGGTGTATGCTTCCGAAGTAGCTTTCTTTCAGAAAGCTTTTAGCTTCGCTTCTTCAGGTTATTTCTGTCCTCTCCGTTAATGTGTAAAAGATATATACATTCTTTCAGTCAAATCAAATTGTATACCATATCCGACTAGAATGCATACTGTTGGGCAATATATATGTTTTTATTGTATTATTATGCATTAATATGTATTATTATTTAATCGAGAAATTGGAGGATTGATATGACGCATACAACGGATATAGAATACAAAACCATTGAAGAGCTGTCACTCAACCATTGGCAGCCCTTGTCCACCTTACTATATGACGGCTGGGTGCTGCGTTTTGCCAAAGGGATTACCAAACGCGCGAACTCCATTCAACCCATCCACTACTCGACTCTGGATGTGCATGAAAAGATTGAGGAATGTGAGCGTATCTATGCTTCGAATCAGTTAAGTACGATATTCAAAATTACGCCGTTCATTCAGCCAGATCATCTCGACCAGCTTTTGCAGGACAAAGGGTATACCGTTGTGGATCTGACGCAGGTCCAAACTCGGATGCTGGATGATATCCAAGAGCCTGTGCAGCATGCTGTACAGATTGACGAACAGTTGACAACAGCATGGCTGGATCACTTTTGCAGGCTAAATCAGGTGAATGATCTGCAACGGGAAACGACAAAACTTATGTTACATAACATTCGCACACAGGTAGGTTTCATCTCGCTGTTGATTGACGGGCAAGTCGTCGCTTGCGGGTTCGGTGTAATTGAACGTGGCTATATCGGATTGTATGACATCATTACAGACGCTAACTTCCGGAATCAGGGACTTGCTGAACAGATGATCTTGCATCTCCTTCATTGGGCAAAAAGACAGGGAGCCACGTCCAGTTTTCTGCAAGTCGTAGCCCATAATGCACCTGCGATAAAGCTCTATGCCAAGTTGGGTTATTCGGAAATTTATAGCTATTGGTATCGGGTCAAAGAATGAAGCGAATGCTGATTAAGCCCAGCTTGGGTATTCATTCATTATATTCACTCTGACATTCAGATTAATCAATAGGATCTACAACAAAAAAACTGCCATCCTTCTATAGAGGAAAGGCAGTTTTATATATGAGCATTTTGCATAAATCCAAAGAGTGACATTTAATCAGCAAGATATAGATCGAAACGCATCTGTTCCTTTATATCTTGTACCCGGGAGCGAGTAGAATCGAATTATGCAAAATGCTGAGATGCTTAGCTACTCTTCACACGATGGAGCATCTACTGCGTGCTCTTTTCTACAAGGGCAGCTTCACCAGCACCTCATATTGTACGCCAGCCTGTATATTCTTGATGATGTCACCTTCAACCCGTTGACCGTCAACATGCAACTCCATCGCCTGGACAGATGTATCCTTCTTCATGTTGACCTGGAGCTCAGCTCTGCGGAACAACCGTGTGACCGAAGCTTCGTTCCAGTCTTCAGGTAATTGCGGGCGAACCTGAAGTCCTTGCGCATGACCTTGCAGTCCGAACAATCCGTCGATCAGGCAACGATACACCCAAGGCACCGTACCGGTGTTGAACAGATGACTGGAGCGACCGGCAGTACGAGGGAATTGACGATAGGCTCCCCGATAATAATTCGGAATAAATACGGGCAGTTGACCCCGCTGGAGAATATCCTCGACATCGAGACCCGGAATCATTTTACGCAGCAATCGATAGGCCTTCTCCTTCTCTCCCACGAGATACAACGCATAAATATAGAATGCCGCTGCGTGATTATACACCGCCCCGTTCTCTGCGCTTCCGGGATGTTTCTGCGTGACACGACCCACATCTTCGCGCATGGCTGTGAAGGAAGGGGCCAGCTTCTCCACACCATATGGCGTCTCCAATTGCTCCTCTACGGAGCGAATTAATTTCTCCTGCTTCTCCTGATCCGCAGCACCACTCATGAGTGCCCAGCTCTGAGGGTTGATATAGATGCGTCCCTCCACATCCTTACTTACCCCGAATACCACGTTATCATCCGTAATGCCTCGGGCATACCAGTTGCCATCCCACAGATATTCATTCGCTACGGCGTTGGTCTGGTCAGCCTCCTGACGGAACTCATTCGTCACCTCCAGATACCCTGCCTGCTCAGCTATATCTGCCCATATATTGAACGCATATGCTGTTGCAATCGTCAGCCAGCCGGATACACCTACGCCTTTGTACCCCACCATATTCATCGGATCACACCAATCACCCTGATTAATGTAGTTCAATCCGCGAGCATCCCGCTCATGGAGCAACCAACGCATCGCAAGATTCATATGTTCCAGTACAGAGGCTTTCTGTTCACTGTCTGCAAACGTAACTTCTTCCTCCAGAATGTCGTAATCATTCGTTTCATCCAGATAGGTCTTCATACAGACGGGAAGCCAGATACAGTGATCGGTATGAGGAATCTGGTTAATATATTTCAATTCGGCATCCGCGTGCAAAATAATACCGTCCGGCATAGCGCCGCTAATATGCTGTTGAGACAGAGCGGTCAGGAACGCAGCCCGCGCAACCTGTGGCTGAATGTAACTCATGCCCATGTTATCCTGCAGATAATTCCGTGTCTGCGGATCGGTCGAAAGGCGATTGGTTTTGCCATGGTAATACATCTGGCGAGGTAGCCAATGATTCACCACATTATCCAGCCAGGCATCCGGTGTCTCAATCTGAATATTTCCTTGTCCTTCCGCAATATAATCCGCATATTCCTGCTCGGCAGCGGTAAAACCATCCTGGCCCTGTGTATTCTTCTTCACAAAGTAATGCTGGCGAATACGTTCAATCTCTGCCTCATCATGAGCTGGGCCAAAGATAAATCGGTATTCTTGGTCGGCTCCGGCTTCCAGCTCCAACCTGTATTGCAGCACAGCCACAGGTGTCTCGTACCGCGCATCTCCACCAGCTAGTGTCTCCGATTGAAGACCGGAAGGAGCATGAAGACCACCTTCACCTTCGAAGTTCTCATGATTCACTTCCCATGATGTAGGCTTCTGTTCTGCGAGCAGATAGGTTTTGTCGCTATAGTTTTTGACTTTGCTATAATCCTGATATTTCTGATAAGGCGTGATCGCCGAGCAGACAATGCCCTGCAAATTTTCGACATATGAACCGGACTGATTCATCCAGGACATATAGCCCACCGTATAATACGGATAGATACTCAGCTTGCGTTTCCGGGAAGACAGGTTCGTCACCTTCACACGCCACAGCTCCATCACATCTTTCTTCGGCAAGCGCAGAGACATCTCGATGCAAATGTCGTCCTGGATCACTTTCCAATGAATGTCGTGTTTACCTACAGAGAACGTATAGCTGTCCGCTTGCTTGCGGACTGGTTCATACGGGGCTGAGAACATTTCGCCACTTACTTCATCTTTAATGTATATAAACCGTCCCGGATGGTGGGCATAGTATGGCTGCTCCGGCTGCATAAACGTCTTTGCTTCCAGGTTGGGCGCATATGAATATTTGGCAGGCTCGGGCTGCATGAATTGTGCCACAGCATATCCCCGGCAATTCATATGGATCATCATCTTCTCATTCCAGAGGAATCCCGATGCCTTCGGCAGGCTTGTCGGACTTGTCAATTCAATATATTGATTGTCTTCTGTTGCTCTGATCATCACTTAACCTCTCTTTCGGGTAATCAATTTCCATTAGGAAAACGTTTTAGATAACTTGTATACAACTTCACTCATTATATCACGGTAACGCTTACAGTCACGGGTAAATATCAAATAGATCTGCGTATTCCAGCTCCGAGTGGTTCTCCGTTTCGCTTCACCTACTCGGAAGCTACGCCATTCTGGAACCCAAGCCAGATCAAAAATAATACAGACTCATAACAACAAGTCCCCTTTTGCCCTAATTACAGGCATGAGGGGACTTTGATTATTATGATCAAGCTTGAATGGCTTTTCAAACCCGTGTTTTACCCCGTTGTAATCTGAGAATAAACGATGTAATAAATGCTTTCTCTTTCGTAAGATTCTCTTGTAACCTCTCACTTATCTTACCGAGTGTACGTGCGTCACGCGTTATATTATATTTAAGGACTATATTTCTTAATTTGAAGTAGTCCTGTTTCAATTGGGTACTTAATTCCACAAAGGATACATCCGGCTCCATATATGCTTTCTCCATTAAATAGGTTAAACGTAACTCCATAAGTAACTTATGTTCATACAGGAGATGAAAGACCCGTGAATCCAACGCTTCTCCAGCCAAGGCCGAATTCTCAATTTCAGTAAAAATGCGTTGAATGGCTTGCATTCCAAAATCGTATTCCTGATCTCGAATTAGATTAAATGTTTCACTGGAGTTAAGATAGTTCTCCATCCCTGATATAATCTGATCCACATAAATCCCATAATTAATATTCTCGATTGGTTTGAGAAATCGCACCTCTGTCCAAAAACTGTACTCATCGGACATGGTCCAGTAGCCTTCCTCAAGTTCATCTAAGGCACAGGTTACTTGTACAAATTTTCCATCTTCCAGATTGTCAGCAATGTATATCAAATTACGATCAAGGTCATAGCCATATACCAGCACTTCATGCATGAGATGTTCTCTTTGATAATAGTCTGTACTGGCAATATAGTATCTGTCTGCATAAATGTATAGATAATACCCCATATCTATGGCTTCGGTAATAACATCTTTAAGTGATGTACCCCATTTGCTGATCACCATTTCTTGTGGCAGGTTGTAAAAGGAAATCCCTGGACAGGTCCCTAACAGATACTGATGGGAATCAAACGAGAAAATGCCCCAATCATAGGCATACCTGATCTGTATAAAATTATTGAAGATCCATGGCCACAACTCTTCGTTCATAATGGATGTTAACGTCCCATATGATGTGTACGTGCTTATGACAGGGTCACCTAGTTTAAGTACATTCTTGGACATTCCAGAATTCCTCCTTCAATTACTGGGCATAACATAGTGATCTGAGCGATGTTTATTGTATAAGCAACGTACTTTAGAGCTGGAATCCTGGATCTTTTTCTTGAATATATTACCATGTAATTATCTCATTTTATATAAGAACGCTTTCATTATGTAAAATAATTTTATTCCCGGATGATAATGATCGTGAAAGAGGATACTCTCTCCCCAAATGGGAGGCAGTACCCTCTTTCACGATCATTATATTTAACAGAAAATCTTAACTTTATTACGGACTAACCGTACCGCCGTTCGCATTCAGTGTCTCGCCGCTCACATAGCTGGATTCCTGGCTCGCGAGGAACACAAAGGCTGGCGCCATTTCGGCAGGTTGTCCAGCACGGCCAAGTGGTGTATTGGAGCCAAAGTCAGCGAGCTTCTCGACTGGTTGTCCACCCACGACCTGAAGCGGTGTCCATACCGGGCCTGGTGCAACCACGTTGACACGAATTCCTTTGCTTCCCACCTGTTGGGCCAGCGCTTTACTGAACGTGTTAATCGATGCCTTCGTTGTCGCATAATCCAGCAGAATCGGCGAAGGCTTGTACGCCTGTATCGATGATGTGTTGATAATGGAACTGCCCGGCTTCATGTGCTTCACAGCTGCTTTGCAGAGCCAAAACATGGAATAGACATTCGTTTTGAACGTCGCATCGAATTGCTCGGTGGTCAGATCCGCGATCTGCTCGACAAACTGTTGTTTGCCCGCCACGTTAGCCAAGATATCAATGCCGCCAAGTTCTTTTACCGCCGATTCAATGAGTTCTTCGCAATATTTCTCATCCTTCAGATCCCCTGGCATCGTGATCGCTTTACGCCCAGCTTCCTCAATCAGCTTAACGACTTCCTGTGCATCTGCTTCCTCTTCCGGCAGATATGCCAGAACGACATCAGCCCCTTCACGGGCAAATGCAATCGCTGCCGCCCGGCCAATGCCGCTGTCAGCTCCGGTCACGACAGCTTTGCGACCTGTTAAACGTCCGCTGCCTTTATAACTTTTCTCACCCGCATCGGGAACAGGAGTCATCTCGCGCTGGAGCCCCGGCTCATCCTGTTGCTGTTTCCACTCCGGTGTAGCCTTCGGATATTGTGTCGTTGGATCTTGCATCGTGTGCTGGTCTTGATTGGCCATGTTCATTTCCTCCTTGGTTATTTACAGTGATCACTACGATCACAGAATAACCTTCCGATCGCTGTTATCCCCAGATTTTTTTCTCTCCCTTATTTAATGGGGAAATCCGGGAACAGCGTATGCTTCCGATGTAGCTTTCTTGCAGAAAGCTTTTAGGCGAGCACTCCGTTTCTTCAGGTTATTTCTGCGCTCTTCGTTATCATGTAAATATTAAATTAATTATCAGAAGTTGTTTTCATACTTGTTGCACTCTTTCCTTTGTAACCGAGATGGACGGAATTTAAACGAAGCTGACTGCAATTGATGCCAACCTCGTTGCAGTGAATTTTGCGGATCAAAAAATGCACTCCCTGAATGACGCTGAATCACCCGCAGGTTCTCCAATGTATTCAAGGAATGCACGTATGAAATTACGTTATATATTGACTCTGGAATATGAGACTAGCGATCTTCGCCGCCATCTATCCGTTGTCTCTTTCCAATACCAAATGCGAAATATCCAGCCACCACGATGGCCATAAACGTAGCTCCAACAATCAGAGGCAAGCGCGTATCCGGGTTAAACGCCATACCGATGATGACGAGAATCAGATACACAATAATGATGTAATTGCTGATCGGGAACCATTTCGACTTGAAGTTATGATCCGCCATCTCGTGGCCCCAGCGTTTTCTGAACCTGAACTGGCTGAACGCCAGTGCGAACCACGGAACCATACCCGGAAGAACACTTGCGCTGTAGATGTACAGGAATAGCTTGGAGTCCGGCATCAGATAGTTCAGCACAACCCCGATTAACAGCAACGAAATCGTAATGACAATACTGTTGCGAGGAACCCCGCCTTTGGACAGCTTCTTGAAAAAGGCAGGTGCCTGCCCATTCTCCGCCAGCGTATATAACATACGTCCTGCACTGTAGATTCCGCTGTTGCATCCCGACATAGCCGCTGTGAGCACCACGAAGTTGATAATGCCAGCTGCGGCAACAATGCCGACTTTGGCAAAGGTGAGCACAAACGGGCTGCCCGTCTCGCCCACTTCATTCCAAGGATACAGGGTTACGATAACAAAAATGGCGCCGACGTAGAAAATAAGAATACGCCACACGATGTTTTTGATTGCTTTACGTAGCGTGTGCTTGGGATTCTCCGCTTCGCCTGCCGTAATACCGACCATCTCAACGCCCTGATATGCAGCCGTAACGATACATAGCGCGAAGAGGAACCCTTTGATACCTCCTGGAAAGAAACCACCATGGCTGAACAGATTCGACAGACCAATCGCCTGACCCCCATTCCCCCATCCGAAGAAAATGAGACCCGTTCCGATCACGATCATCGCTACTATGGCAACCACCTTAATCATGGCAAACCAGAATTCAAATTCTCCATAGAACTTCACGGCTGCCAGATTCGCCGCCGCAATAATGAGCACACCAGCGAGGGCTGGTAGCCACTGCGGAATATCCGGGAACCAATACCCGACATAGATGCCGATCGCCGTAACTTCCGCCATACCGACCGTAACCCACAGGAACCAGTAACTCCAGGCGGTCAGAAATCCGGCAAGCGGACTGATATATTTGTGAGCAAATGTGGCAAACGAACCGGTCACCGGCTCCTGAATTAACATTTCCCCCATAATACGCATCACAAAAAAGATAACGATTCCGGCCAGTAGATAGGCCAGCAGCACCGATGGACCTGCCCATTTGATCGTGCTCGCCGATCCCATGAACAAGCCAACACCGATTGTACCTCCGAGTGCAATAAGCTCTACATGGCGAGGTTTTAGCCCTCTAGATAGTTGCTTCGATTCCAAACGATTCTCCCCTTTTCACATTCACATTAACGCAATGCAGAATTGCTTCACCAAATTGTACGAGATGTACCACAGAAATACAATATGGATTGTGAGGAAACGGATTCACTACACCTATAGGTATAGGATAACCCCTTTAATGAATATGGCAGTCAGATGAGGTGAAGTCTGATTGTAATGGCTGAGCCATTTCAAGGTGTGGAGTAAAACAATAGAACAAAAAGAACCTCCTTCAACAGGAGGCTCTCTCAACTCTACTACTTATTAACGAACTATTGCTGCTTCATCATGGCAGGCAGTTCATTCAAAAATTCATGCATCGTGTAGGCATCACGTTTATTCCACTTTTGCTCCACTACATACACTTGACCACTCTTAACTGCAGGAAGGTCCTTCCATATGGCTGACTTCATCAGCTCGTCATTCTCAGCGGAATCTTCCCCTGCCCCAGCTGCCATCAAAAATACGTGATCCCCGGCAAACGACGGCAGACTCTCAAGTGATATTTGAGCCCATGGCATTTCTTCATCAATCGTTACCTTTTTCACCTCATCCGGTATATCGAGTCCATAAGGTGAGTATACATCTGCAGCCAGCCCTGTCGTCATAACATACAACGTACGATTTGTATTTAAAAATATCGTTGCTGTCTCATCCGGACCGATGTTCGCACTCTGTTTGAACGCATTCCAGGCTTGCTTCGATTTCGCATCATAATCGGCCAGCCATTGCTGTGCCTCTGCCTCCTTATTCACCAGGAGACCAAGTACAGGCAGGCGCTGCTCCAATGAAGCATCTACGTCGATTCCGACCGTCGGCGCCACTTTCGCAATCTGATCCAACTCCTCCCCTTGAGCGTGAAGACCTGTAATGATCAGATCTGGCTCAAGCTCAACCAGCTTTTCCAGATTCAGCGGCGCTCCAAGATCTTCAATGTCCTTGACTTGATCCTGATATATCGATTCGAACCGACTATCCTGACCAACTGCATCTTCTCCAAGTACAAGCATGTCCCCAAAGGTTTTATTATCATAATAGACGATCCTCTGCGGATCAGTTGGAATCTCTACCTTACGTCCCAGATAATCCACGTACTCTTTGGTTACCGGTTTCTCCGCAGCGGCTTCCGTTTCTTTTAAGGCTGTCTGCTGCGTTGTTCCCCCATTTACCAAAGTACCCTCATTGCTGCTGCAGGCACTCAGACCGATACTCAATACCAGAACCGCACCAACAGACCAACCCCAACGTTTAACACTATACATGACGCTCTCCCCATTCGCTCTGTTTTAATGATAATCATTATCACTATCTTCTACCTATAGTAACGATCCCGCATGGGCACATCAATGGACAATTCAAGGGCTTTTCAGACAATACTTAGCAGGTATACTACCAAGTTACGTCCTATCTTCTCTATGAATTGGTTGAAAAAAGAGTGCATTTACACTATGCTAATTCATGAGAATCGTTATCAATTAGTAAGGGGATTATGGCATGAAGCTTCTATTACATACAGATCAGGAACATGAAGTCTACTCGCTTAGCGAGATTGATTTTATGGAGGAACCCGTTAGTATCATGCCTTCGCAAGAGCATCGTCTCCTCATCGTCGTTTCGGGAAACTTCAGGTTGGATCTGGGGGAAGAGACTCTTGCTGCCATTGGAGGACAATGTTTTTATATTCGACCTGGAGGCAACATTGTACTAGCCAGGCAGGATGATGAGCCGTTCGCCATCTATATGTTTTCTTTTCATGTAATCAAAGTTCAGGATTCGGCCGTCTGGTTTGACACAAGTCCTACCTTTGATGGAAGTACGTTGCGATCAGATCGTTCCTATTCCAGCGTGCACAACATTATTCAAGATATGATTCGTCAGCGCCCCTATATCAACAAAGCAGAAAGCAACGCCTATCAACCCATGTTTCATATGCTGATACTGTCTCTCTCTGAACAGAATACGAAAGTTCCAACTTTGGAAAATGCCAGAGATGCCGTTAAACGCACCCTTATCTATTTGCAGGAACACTACGCCAAGAAAATTAAAGTTCAGGAACTATCCAATATATCCGGGGTCTCCTTATGGCAATACAATGAGCTGTTCCGCTCACTGACAGACAAAACCCCGATTGAGTACTTAACCGAAATTCGCTTGAATCGGGCCAAGGAATTGCTTTTACAGACAGAAGAAACCATTGAATCCATTGCCCATCTGGTTGGATTCAATGATCATTATTACTTTGTCAGACGTTTTCGTCAGAAAACCGGGTTGCCCCCTCGGGAGTATGCAGCGATGCATAAACAAAGCGACAGGGAACAGGACATTCTTTTCCGTGACTCTACAGGAAGGCTATTACAACTCCCCAAGGACAAATCACGTATTGTATATCTGGATCGCAATACCGTAAGTGACTTAATTGTTCTGAATCTGTTTCCAGTCGGCAGTCCAAAGAGTCTATTGGGTCAATTCATCGATACCACTCCATTGGAAAACACAACCGAAATCAGCTTCCCCCCAAGCCTGAGGAGATTCGAAAGCTGAAGCCCGACCTTATTCTCGTCGGCAATTACTATGGTATCTCCCTGGATGAAATGAATACCATTGCTCCAACTATTGTGTTGGATCGTGATCAAACATTGGGTAGCCGCTTGCGGACCCTGGGCCAAATTTTCGGCAAAGAACACGAAGCAGAACATTGGTTGATCCGCTATGACGCTATGGTCGAATATATGTGGGAGGTATGCAAAGACGCATTCGTCCCCGGCGAAACTGCCACAGTTCTTGTCTACGATAATGACGACAGACTCTATGTCATGGCCTCTCAAGGTCTTCCAAACACACTGTATCATGCCAATGGATTCAGTCCTTCTCTTGAAGTTGCGGCATGTATAGAGCAAGGCGAGGCTTTCATTTCTATTGAAGAGAGAGATCTTGAGCGTTATGTGGGCGATCGTATTTTTATTATTTCTGCAACCAGAGATGGGTACGTCGATGACCCTACCTCTTATGAGCGCGAGAGGAGTTGGATGGAAAGCCCCTATTGGCGTGATCTCCCTGCGGTGTGTAACGGGAAAGTATCTCACGTAGGACAGCACTGGAATATGGAGGGCGCTCTGGAACGTATGCATGTGCTACATGCTTTGCCAGAACTGTTGCGTAATCCTACCATGGTAACTCGTGATGATAAACGAATCTAAACATTCATACAAAAAGAGCTACCAAAAAATGATCTTTGGCAGCCCTGAATTGGTTTTTGGATCATCCTAAAGGCAGGTGAACCATCACTGTCGTGCCTTCGCCCACCTTACTTTTCATTTCGACAGTTCCGCAATGAAGCATCACGATTTTTTGGACAATGGCAAGCCCCAGACCATTACCACTGATGCTACGATCGCGCGACAGATCTGTTTTATAAAACCGCTCGAATACATAATCCAGCTGCTCCGGCGCTACTCCAATCCCCGAATCAGTTATCGTGAAAAGAATCCCATTCACCGACTGGCTCGTGCGTATTTCGATACGCCCACCCACGGGAGTAAACTTAATGCTGTTGCCAAGTAAATTCATCCACACTTGGTTAAGCTGGTCCTGATCTGCCCTGATTTGGATGCTGTCTGCCATTTCTAAATGAATTGAAATGCCTTTGGCTGACCATTGAGGTTCGCAAGTCACCACAACTTGCCTGACCTGCTCATCGAGGTTATACGTAATCGGGTCAAATGGATGGTGATCGGAATCCAGCGATGCAAGCTCCAGCAGATTATCACTTAGTCTGGATAGTCGTCCACTCTCCGTGATAATGATGTCCAGATAATAATTACGATCCCCCTCTGCCACCAAGCTGCTGTTTTTCATCGCCATGGCAAAACCGGAAATCGATGTGAGCGGCGTTTGAATCTCGTGAGATACATTTGATACAAAGTCCTGTCTCATCTGTTCCAGCTGTTTAAGCTCACCCGCCATTTCATTAAAACTTTGTGTCAAAGCTCCCATTTCGTCCACACGTTTGGTTTGAATTGCCACATCAAAATCACCCTTCGCCAGACGTTTGGTTGCACGCGTCAACACTTGGATCGGTTTCACCAAATACCTTGCAGCAATAAGAATACAAAGACTTCCGATCAACAGCGCGAGCAATAATACTAGCAGGACCATCCGATTAATGATATTTTCGTTCTGCGGAGAATACTGCATAAACATGGCTTGTGGTTCCCCCTTGTATGGAAAAGGAAGACCTATGAACGTCTGCTCCACCTCTCCGGGAGAACGATAAACCTGGCCTTGCAACACCATTTGAACCACTTCTGGTGCAATTTCAACGGTCTCTGTATGGTCTAGGTCATAAAAAGTTACGTTACCCGAAACGTCATAGAGATGAATGGGATAGGTGGACACTTTCACCATGCTTTGGATGAACGCATCCCTGTCCTCAGGTTGCGTTTGCTCATAAAGCTGGATCAGTTCCTCCCCTGCAGCAATCATATCGTTCTGACCGATATGGTTTACTTCTTTTTTGAAGAGAAAGAGCCCCATGAAGAAAGAGGTCAGCAAGCTGAAGACAATGACGACCAGAAACGTGCAAATAATACGAACATATAAGGTTTTGATCATGTGATAACTAACCGGTAGCCCAGACTGCGAGCCGTTTCAATCTGAAAATGATGTGCATCGCCAGCGAATTTTTCCCTTAGTCGCTTAATGTGAACATCAACCGTCCGGTCATCCCCTTCGTAGTCACTGCCCCAGATCTTGATGATTAACTGTTCCCGGGTAAAAATCTGCCCAGGCTGATTCGCCAGCATGAACAGTAATTCGAACTCTTTTAAAGGCAAATGGATTGTTTCCTCTCCCCGAATCACTTGAAAGCTGCGTCGATTCAGCATAATCCCCCCCAATTGAATCGTCTGGGAAGAGACAATCAAGTAACGTTTCAGCAATGCTTTTACTCTCATCACAAGCTCCAGCGGATCAAAGGGCTTCGTTAAATAATCGTCTGTGCCCAACTGAAATCCCTTTACTTTCTGGGCCGATTCCCCTTTTACCGTGACCATTAGCAATGGCATATTCAGATCCATACGCCGGATCTCCTTACATAATTCCCAACCATCCAATCGCGGCATCATAATATCCAGGATTACCAGATCGATTTGGGATTTTTCCACAATTCCCAGTGCTTCCGCACCGTCTTTGGCTACCACAATCTCGAATCCTTCATTGCGTAAAAACAAGGTAATCAGCTCACGAATATGCACATCGTCATCCACAACTAGGATTTTGGTCATCTGAAATGTATGCCTCCGATATCTATCTTGTTCTTCCTATCTGGGCGCAGGTTTTCAACCAAAATGCCATCCCAGCAGGTTCCAATGATAGAAAAATAAACTCAAGATTACTGCTGCTACCATTACGAACGTATAGTGCACACGCTTGAGCAACGTCCAATATTGATTTTTCCAGGCCAGTACGCTCATCATGAATATGGACGCAGTCAACCCTACGAGGATAACGGGCATGAACAGATAGAGACGTAAGGATAGTGGAATATGGCTTAGTCGATCAATCAGATCCATGTTCAACACCAGAAGCGTTGCGCCCAAGGTTAACAATCCCCATATAGACGTAATAGCCGACAGCCGGACTGCCCATTTCTGCGCTTTTGGCATCACTTTGATTTCGCGTCTGCGATAAACAAATCCATGCAATACGGTGATGAACAGAACGACCGAAATGCCGAGCAAGAGGAGCCAGAACTTCGATTGGTTCACTAACGGCGCAGGTTCAAGCGGCATTGGGTTCAACATATCCAGAAACAGATACGTGACCTTGCCCTCTGCATCGGTGCGGAACCCCATCTGATGTGTCCCTCCGACCTCCTGGAATAAATTCACGCCAATTGGAGTATATACTTGCTGATCTGCACCACTTCCAATAGAAAGCCGGTTATCTGTAACCTCAACATTGATTTGAGTCAGAAAACTGAAAAACTTATCGATCTTCGTGTGATTACGGCGTGTAAATTGATAAGAGCCTGCATATTTTTCCAGGGACTCCCCTAATTCAATAGAAGCTTTATTAGGCTGCTCAGTTGCATGTACAGGATAGTATCGGTCGAAAAAGGCTTGCGCCAACCCTTCTGCTGCCGTTCCGCCTTCCCCCCCACTATAGGAAACAAAGATGCCCACTTTTTTGTCCGGTACAAGATAAAGCGCTGTATTAAACAGCTCGTCGGCCCCTCCATGAGAGATCACACGCAGTCCATTCATATTCAACTCGTAGAAGCCCAGATCCATAGCGGGTAAACGTTCATCAAACTGGAATGCCGGAGAATGCATGAGCTTGGCTGTTTCCGGCTTGAGCATTTGCTTATCTTCATATCGCCCGTCTTGAAGATGGGCAATCATGAAATGAGCCATATCGTTCGCCGACACGCTCCCTGATCCCGCAGGACGAAACCCTCCCTCATACGTTGGCCGTTTAGTTACAAACTCGCCGTTAGCTCGGGTGTATCCAAGGACGGCATAAGTCTCCAGAGAGGCTGGAACAGGCTCCTCTACCGTAGCATAATTCATGTCCAGCGGATCAAATATATTTTTCTGTATATAGTCATTATAGGCAACACCACTGACCTCTTCGACGATAAGTCCCGCGAGCGAGGCACCATAATTGGAATACGACAACATCTCGCCTGGTGGTTTAACCCGTGCAGGCATATGTTTAGCCATGGTTTCAGCAATAGAGACGGGCAGTTTCCCCGGATCGGTAGTGATCTGGTAACCTACACCACCTTCCTCGAACCCTGCAGTATGGGTCATGAGATGGCGTAACGTAATGGGTTCCTCATAGGTTTTCGGTATTTGTACCGTTTTTAGATAGGTGTTAACGTCTGTATCGAGATCAAGCTTGCCCGCCTCAACCAATTGCATCACAGCGGTCCATGTGAACAGCTTGGTTGTCGAAGCAATTCGGAATAAGCTGGTGTTAGGATCAACGGGTTTATTTACTGCGATATTCGTATGTCCGTACCCTTCGGAGAGCAGGATCTTCCCATCCTTCACAATCGAAATGACTGCACCCGGAATTTGTAAAGAACTCATCTGCATATCCATAATCCCATCCATAAATGCTGTTAACTGATCAGAATCATCCAGATTCGCCGCGGCTCCTTGTTCCAATTTACCCGAAGTCAACCCCAGATTGGATACTGCCGCTGATACGGGAGCTATAGTCCCTAACCCCGTTGTCCCTAATGTAACGCCTAACAGCACCAGCAACATCATTTTCCCCAAAATCTTCCTTATTGTCGATGACATGACCAACCTCCACCACTCCGCATATTTTGAATACCTGTTCTTTACGCTTTCTTTCGAGAGCATATCAAGAACGTATGAACGGAGCGTGAACCTTTTCGTCATATTTTGCCAAATAGAGTTGGCTTTAGTAACATAGGAGAAGGTTGAAAAAGAAAAGGAGGCTTTACATGCCCGACTTGTTATTGATCTTATTTTTGTTTAATTTATCTCTATTTCTCCTGCACGAGATGGATGCCATCAGGCGGTCCGAGTGGAGATTGTTTATCGTATTGAAAGATATGGAAGATGAGAAAGCCTATAAGTGTTTCACATTCGTTCACTTACCATTGTACACCGTCATACTCACACTGCTTTTCAGCTCATATCAGACCATCACGTTCTGGGTGCTGGATATATTTTTCATCATTCATGCCGTATTGCACCTGTTTTTTGAAAGGCACCCTCGTAATGAATTTAAGAATACATACTCCAGATCATTTATCTATCCCATGGGAATTATCGCCTTGATTCATTTAATATTCCTTATGCTTAGGTAAGAGCGTATGCTGTGTCATTAAAGAATTACGGCTTCGAGGTTCCCATGCAGAGAAAACAAAATTGAAATCCATAGAGAACATTTGGGAACAATCCCCTCAGTTGCAGGTGCTCTGATCAAGAAGCAGGGTCTGCAAAACAATATACATGAGTAAAAGTATTCATCATTCGGAGGTTCTGCGTATGCAACCACAACATGCGGCAAGAGTCGAATTATTCGTATCCAACGCACAGATCATCAAGAAGTCGTTCAAATGGCAACATGCCATGATGCAGCGTCTGGCGGCCTTGCTCTATGCGGCGGAGAATAAAAGCGCAGATGAGGAAGCCATTCGTCAAAGTCATGAGTTGATTAAGCAACATACGAAACTTTTCTCTTCATTTAGAGGTCATTCGTCTTTTAGTATCGCGACCATGCTCTCCCTCACACCGGATAAGAATGTAAGACTGACAGACACTCTTCATGTCTATGATTTGATGAAACAGATAAAGTTTCGCAGCTCTGATTACCTCGTTATTGCGGCCTATCAGATCGCTACTCAGGTACCCCCTGAACAGTTCCAGCTGAAGGTGGAACGAGCCAAATCATTTTATGACGGCATGAAAGCGGAGCATCCCTTCCTTACTGGACAGGATGACTACATTTTCACAGCCATGTTAGCCATCTCGGATCTGGAGGTGGATTCCGGTATAGCACGTATGGATCAGTTCTATCGCGAGTTAAAACCAGAGTTCTTCTCCAGAAACAGTGTGCAGGCGTTAACACAGGTACTGGTTATAGGAAATGACAACCCGGAGACAAGTACTCGAGTACTCGCATTAAACGAAGCTTTCCGCAAAAGGAATCTTAGGATGGACAAAACGTATACTTTACCCTCCCTCGGCACCCTCTCCCTGTTGTCTGCTGACAGTGAGCAGCTAGTAGATCAAGTCGAGGAAACACATGACTGGTTGCGAACCCAGAAGAGCTTCGGCGCCTGGTCGATCGACAAACAGGAATTACTGCTGTTCTCGTCTGCGTTGATCGCCATCCAGCATGTAGAGAGTCTGCGAAGCGGTGTTCTTACAACGACAATGTCAACGAGTATCACGAACATTATTATCGCACAGCAAGCCGCCATGACCGCAGCTGCCGCGGCAACGGTTGCCGCCGCTTCATCCTCTTCATCAAACTAACAGAGGTCCTAGTCAGACTGTTGTCTGTATGCTAACCGCAAAAAACGAGTATCAGGGGAAACCTGAGTACTCGTTTTTTGATGCTGTACCTAATTTAACTAACCATGCCCGTATCACGGAACTCGTCTATGAAGCTATCCAGCCAATCTGTACCATAGTCCAGTGCCCCCGTATCACTTTCAATAAACGCAACATCCAGACCCATAACCCAGAATCTACGGGCGATGATGAATAGATCAACGGCATTTTCATCCTGTGTGGAGAAACTTCGAACGGAACGATAACCCGCCATGATTGCATCCCACAAAGCTGCTTTTCGCTCATCGGATTGTCTCTTTCGTGCCTTCACCTGGGCCAGATCGTATGCACGCCAGCCTTTTGCCGCCCACTCGAAGTCGTAATGGATAAACTGTTTCCCCTGCTGAAAAGCGTTATTGTTCCCATGCATATCGCCATGACACAGTCCAAAGTCCAGGCTTTGACTGGACAGGGTAGCAATTCGTTCTTTCAACGTTTGTGTAAACGCATTCAGAAATAGTGCCGCTTCACTACTTTTCCCGACATAATTCAAGATTCGCTCCAGCGGCTCGTCGATCAGGAACTTCGTATCCAGCTCATACCTGGGCAGCTCTACAACCACCTGATCCATGGTCTTATGTAATTCAGCCGCAGACTGACCAAAGGTATAACAAGATTCCTCATCCTCAAGGTTGTTCTCTGCTCCTTCGATATAGCGAAACATCACCGCCACCCGTTTGCCTTCCGCCGCATCCAGCATCGTATATCTGGTGTGATCTTTTTTCTCAATATACTCTCCAATATCGGTATGTACAGATGAACCTAACGTACTTTTTAATGCAGACAATAAAGACAGTTCGTACTGGACATCCTCTTCCGTAATCTCAGCGCGATAGATACGAAGAATATAATAACCGCTTGACGTGCGTACCCGGTAGGTATCATTCAACCCTCGCAGCCAAAACAAACATTCTTCCCATGTTCCCATGTCATACTGCTTGCTCAGTGCCCACTCCAAATACGCTGGATTGAGCACGGAACGTAGTGCAGTCGGTTGATTGAACATCTTAGTGCCCCTCTCTCGTGGATTGGATCATAGCTCTATTCTTGAACGAATGTGATCAGCTAACGTTCAATCTATAACATAGTCTATTATTGATCCAATTTCCAGATATTATATTAAGGGCGATAGACTATATGGTCTGCGGATCACAGCGTCTTGCTCCATAATTACATAGAACGATGAGTACGGACAGGCAACGTTTTACCCTTCTCCAGTAAACTTTTCCGGTCAGTAACAGAACTCTCACGCGACAATGCTGTGCACTCACGAAAGGCAAAATGCTTGCAACCTTTACACTTCTCCTGATTCAGATGCTGTAGTGCATAGTGGATTGCTTCGCCTGTATGTTCAAACCGATGTGCCGGATTCAATCGCGCCAATAACCCTGTTCGCTTCAGCATCTCCATAGGCTGCTCCTGTATGCCAGATAACAGCACCATCCCGCCTGAACGCTCCAAATGCTGAATCAAACTTGCCAGGTTCGCCTCACCCGTTGTATCGATAAAAGGAACCTTGCCCATGCGTAGCAGCAACATGCCTGGGCGTCGATGAATCGAATCCATAATGGACTTTTCGAACATATCCGCGGCGCCAAAAAATAAAGGACCTTCAATGGTATATAGACTGATCTGCGGACAATCATGCCCCTCCTGAACCATGTGAGCCATCACCTTCTCATGCTTGTGATCGGGATCGGGTAACACTTTGGCCACTTTTAGCATTTCGCTCATACGTTTCACAAATAAAAGAACGGCCAGAACCAGTCCAACCTCCACTGCCGTTGTAAGGCTTGTAAATACAGTCAGCAAAAAGGTGATGACCAGCACGAGTGAATCCCCCGTTTTGGTACGCAGCACATGCACGAATGATTTGCGCTCACTCATATTCCAGGCAACCAGCATCAGAACCGGGGCCATACTGGCTAGTGGAATGTGGGATGCATAGGGCGCGAAGAGAACAAGCACAAGCAAAACAACTACACCGTGGATCATGCCAGACAACGGGGATACCGCACCAGATTTAATATTTGTAGCCGTACGCGCAATCGCTCCTGTTGCAGGAATCCCCCCAAATAGCGGGGTCACTATATTAGCGATTCCCTGCCCAATCAGCTCACGGTTGCTGTTATGACGGCTTCCAGTCATGCCATCCGCAACAACGGCGGAGAGCAGCGATTCAATCCCACCCAGCATGGCAATCACAAAGGCAGGTTGCAGTAAGTTCATCACACGTTCCCAAGTGATCTCTGGCATATGGAACCGGGGTAAATTTCCCGGAATGGTACCGAAGGACGAGCCAATCGTGGCCACCTGGTCTTTGAAAAAGAGTGCGGCTACCACCGTGGATAGCAGCAGACCGAGCAGCGAAGCGGGTACCTTGGGTGCGTACTTGGGCACAACCAGAAGGACGGCCAGACAGATTCCAGCTGTCAGTAAACTGTATATATTGAGCGTTGAGAGGTGCATCCCGATTTCTTTCATATTGGACCAAAAATCCTCATGCTTCTCCATCCCTCGAAGTCCCAGGAAGTTCCCAATCTGGCCACTAAAAATAATGACGGCTATGCCCGCCGTGAAACCGATGGTGACGGGCCTTGGAATAAACTTAATTAACGCACCAAGCTTGAATACTCCCATAAGTACAAGCATGAATCCAGCCATCATGCCGGCAATCAGCAGATTTTCGTATCCATACTGCATCACAATGGCAAAGAGAATTGGAATAAATGCACCCGTTGGCCCACCAATCTGGAACTTGGAACCTCCCAGCAACGAAATGAGAATGCCTGCAATGATCGTCGTATACAAGCCATACTCCGGCTTGACCCCGGAGGCAATAGCAAATGCCATACCTAGCGGAATCGCAATGATCCCCACAATCAGCCCCGATACCAGATCCTTGCGAAAATCGGAAGCTTGATAACCTGCGTATCTCCCCGTCCATTTCATGTATGCTGACCTTCTTTTCTTTATATATTTGAATATTTGAATATATTTAAAACACTACGCCCCTTACCGGGTCCTGTCAATCGAATTCCGCACCAATCCGGCAGGAAAACAGCACAAAAAAACAAGAGGCTCCCGAATTGACTTTCGGTTGCTCTTGTTTATTGTGTCAGGACTCTTTTCGAATATCCTCCAGCATGGAGATGGCATCGACCAGATGATTGTCAAAGATCTGTTTGGCTACTGCAAGCAGGTCTTTAATCAGCGGGTCACGCAGCGAATACGTGACGGTTGTCCCTTCTTTTGTACCCTGGACAACGTTTTTGCTGCGCAAGACAGCCAACTGCTGTGATACGGCAGAACCTTCTGAGCCGAGAATGCTCTGCAGCTCGTTCACGCTCTTCGCTCCTTCACTCAGCAGCTCCAGGATCTGAATTCGCATTGGATGCGCCAACGCTTTGAAAAAATCCGCTTTAAACTGTTGTATGCTCTGATTCATACGCTATGCCCCTTCAATCGAACTTATGAAGATGCAAATATCATAACATATAACATATTGAAAGAAAGTTCTCTTCATCCCATCATCATCCGGTCGAGACCGACTCTGCTAAAGGGCGCTATATTCAAACCAGTCGAAATCAGCCACCTGATTCGATGGCTCGCCATTGCTGGTGCTGAACATGCCGATGCAACAACCCACGAAGCCCCCGGCAACCTCCGTACTCAAGCTGCTTGTATCCACTTGCGCTGCCACCAGATGATACTGACTTCCATCTGTGCTGTAGTAGAAGCTGAGTTGCTGTCCTGATGCAGCCATTTTGATATACAAGCGCGGCGCATCGCCATCCAGCACGATTTGTGCAATACGGGATTCCTGACCGTCGATGCAGGTTATGACGCGCAGCACCTGCTGTTTCTCCGTCATCGTCCGCTCAATCCGTATATGATATTGATCGTTCTGAATGACGACAAGACCCGCCGTCTCCTTCGGATTCTGAGGCACAAATTCCATTGCTGTAGCTGCCACGTAATCCATATGTCTCTGCCGCAGGCAGACAAAGCTGGAATTCTCTTTATCTTTTAATGTTTGCGGTTTCAGCTTCAGCCGCAGGTGTCCCTTACGTTCGGTTAATGAATACAGGTCTTCCTGAGGATTGCGCAGAAACATCCATTGCAAGCCCAGATGATCGCTGTCAAAGTGATCGGTGCGCAATTGCGGCTCGACGGGAGCAGGTGCCAAATCCAGAATACCCTGTTCCTCCAGGATACCACGACCTTCATTCACAACAGGCCAGCCGTCCTCCCACTCGACAGAAGCAAGGAAGGTCTCCCGGCCCAGATTGCTATAACTCCCTCCATACGGACGGGAAGCAAGCATCACCATGAACCATTGACCACTCGCTGCCTGTACCAAGTCAGCATGGCCTACATTAACAACGGGATACCGCTTGCCCAAATGTCGATGCGTAATAATCGGATTGTTCGGATTCCCGACATATCCTTCGGTCAGACTTTGACTGCGAGCGATAGTCACGGCATGATTCGGCCCTGTTCCTCCTTCTGCAATCATTAAATAGTAATACTCTTCCACTTTATACAGATGCGGTCCTTCCGGCCATATGACATCCACCATCGCCCCGCGCCAGAGCACATGACTATCCCCGACCAGCTTCATTGTGGTCAGATCCAATTCCCTCAGCCATACTTCCCAATTGCCGTTATAACGAACGCCTTCAGAACAAGGCCGTGTTCCCAGATAATAGGCTTTGTCGTCATCGAAGAAAATCGTGGGATCAATGCCTTCTGCTCCTTCAATAAAATATGGATCAGACCAGGGTCCAGCCGGGTCTGTTGCGGTTACCACAAAATTGCCACCATGTGATACGTTTGTTGTAATCATATAGAAGGTTCCATCATGATAACGAATCGTCGGAGCGAAAATGCCCTGGGAATGGCCCGCGCCCTGGAGATTCAATTGGGAAGGACGATCGAGTACGTTGCCAATCTGTTTCCAGTTCACAAGGTCACGGCTCTGAAAGATCGGAACGCCAGGAAAATAGGCAAATGTCGATGTCACCAAATAAAAATCTTCCCCCACCCGACATACGGACGGATCTGGATAGAATCCGGGCATAATCGGGTTCTTGAACGTACATTGCTCGCCTTGAATTGCATTTTTCATTCTTTTACCCCTCCAATGGTGAGTCCTGTCACAAAGTATTTTTGCAAGAACGGATACAACAAAACGATAGGCATGGCCGTCACAACCGTGATCGCTGCCCGAATGGATACGGGAGTGACCATGTTGGTGACATTTTTGTACTGATCTACATTGACGGTTCCACCCTGTGAAGTGGCAGATGACAATAATTTCATCAATTCATACTGCAAAGTGGTCAAATTCCGGTTTCCCGCCGTATAGAGCATGGAGTCAAACCAGGAGTTCCACTGCCCCACTGCAATGAAAAGCGCGACGGTTGCCAGCACAGGCTTGGACAACGGAAGCACGATGCGCATGAAGATTTTGAAATCGCCTGCCCCGTCCATCTTCGCGGATTCAATCAGTCCCTCAGATAGTCCCTGAATGTAGGTGCGGACCACGATCATGTTAAAAACACCGATCAAACCGGGAATGATGTATACCCAGAAACTGTTCAACAACCCGACTTGCTTGATTAGCATGTATCCCGGAATTAATCCGCCGCTGAAATACATCGTGACCACGAACAGTGTTGTGACCAACTTGTTAAACATGTACTCCCTGCGACTCAAAACATAGGCTAACATCGCGGTACAGAACAGTTGCACAATCGTGCCTATCACCGTTCTGGCGACCGAAATAAATGCCGCTTGCGTGAGGTGGGGATTCTGAAACACGGAAACGTAATTCTGTAGAGTCCATTCCCTTGGCCAGAGATATATTCCTCCACGGATCGTATCCAGCCCGTTATTGAAAGATACGGCAATGGTGTTTAAAAAAGGATATAACGTAACAACCATGACGAGCAACATAAAAATTCCATTGGTAATGGAGAAAATGGAATCACCCCGGCTTCGCTTTCCACTATATCGCTTCACAACGCTGCCCCCTGTCATATCAACCGCTCTTCGCCAAGAGCTTTTGCAAGCCCATTAGCCATGAAGATCAGCACCAGACTGACCACACTTTTGAAGATGCCTGCTGCAGTGGCAAGCGAATAGTTACCCAGGTTGATCCCGTATTTCAATACAAAAATGTCGATGGTCTCGGACACGTCTTGCACCAGCCCGTTCCCCAGCAAATATTGAATCTCAAAACCTGCATTCAGCACATTGCCGACATTGATAATGAGTAAAATAATGATTGTGGATTTGATACCTGGAAGAGTGATATTCCACATTTTGCGTAACCGGCCAGCTCCATCAATGGAAGCCGCTTCGTACAAGCTTGGATTAATGGAGGTCATGGCAGCCAGATAGATGATGGTACCCCACCCAATTTCTTTCCACATGCTGGACAGACCGACGATGCCCCAGAAGTATTTCGGATCGGCAAAAAAATTGATCGGTGCGCTGATCAAGCCAAGCTTTGTCAGCAGCACATTCACGATGCCCGTCTCGGTTGATAATACATTCGCTACAATCCCGGTCACGATGATCCAAGACAGGAAATGCGGCAGGTAGGAGACGGTCTGTACAACGCGCTTGAATAATACCATTCGCAGTTCGTTCAACAGCAGCGCCAGACCAATTGAGCCGACAAATCCCAGAAACAGACTGATCAGGCTCATCGCCAGCGTATTTCGAATAACACGTACAAAGGTAGGGTCCGTAAACAACGTTCGGAAATGCTCCATGCCTACCCACTCCTGCTGAGAAAAGCCAAGTCCAGGTCTGTAATTCTGGAACGCCATCAACCAACCCCATAACGGTCCATATGCAAAAATAGCGATAAATGCAATGAATGGGAATGACATCCACATTAACTGCCGCTGACTTTTCATTCGTGACAGATTATATCCAATCCAGCTTTCTCCTGTCGGAAAATGGCTGGGTTTTAACGAAGGCTGTAACTCCTTTTTGGCCATTCTTTTTCTCTCCTTACGTTATCGTGTAAGAAAGGCTACAGGATTTCCCATAGCCTTTCTGCACAGCAGATCATTTATCCCCACAGTTCCATGCGTCTACGGACTTCTTCCGTCAGAGCATCTTCGTATGCTTTGATATCTGCACTTTCCTTGAGTGTGGCTTGATACTCCTCCCACGCCTTGTCGAATTCGGCCGGTGACGTCATGATCACTTTGGGCAACCATTTACGTTTTACGTCGTCCATCTTCTGTCTGGCAACGGTCTCCGGTTTATTGGGTTCAAAATTATAGGTATAAATCGGGAACCATGGTTCATTTTCTTCCGCAGGCTCAAGGAAGTCGGTAAATTTCGTATATCCGTAAGCCTTGAGCACTTTTTTGTCGATATCATTCAGCGTAGCGAGGTATTCCTCAGGCTGTTCCTTAGGGTCCAGTGCATTTTTTCCGTCAGCGGTCTTTCCTTCATGATGCGGGAAGTACACCAGCGGACTGCCTGTGTTCGCCAGTACCCAGTCTGGATCTTGTGCATGGGCTCGCTGCTCTTCATTTCGGGAGAACACACCTTTGTCATCCACTTGGTAATCCACGCCTTCCTGTCCCCAGGTTCGCAGTGCTTCGATCTCAGGGTCCAGCAAATCATTGATGAACTTGAGGGCTCCTTCTACGTCTTCGCAGCTCTTGGTAATGGCCAAACCGCCATTCACGTTAAGAATAGGCTTGTGCTGATAGCGCCCTTTAACATCCTCTGAAAGTGTGATGGACAATGGCACATAGGTTTTGTCATACAATTTTTGCTTCACGAGGGATGCTTCGGCGTCAAGGAACTGCCATCCCTGGTCCACCATGCCCAGCACACGTCCGGTCGAAATTTTGGAAATATATTGATCATAGTTGGCTGTAAAGGTCTCATTATCCACCAGGCCTCTATGGTACACTTCATTGATCTTCTGGAAATACGCCTTCGCTTCCGGAATCGTATTGTAGTTTTTGGCTGTCAAGGTTGCTTTGTCAATGATAGCAGCACCTTCATTTGGATAACCAGCCAGGAACAATGGAGGATTCTCCAGTGCGAAATAACGCCAATCGTATGAAATGATTTCAAATCCGATCGTTGGCTGACCATCCATCGTTGGATGAGCGGATTTATACCGTTCGATCAAGTCAAAATATTGATCCAATGTCTTAATCGTCGGATAATTGGCCCATTCCAGTACAGCCTTCTGAATCCAGAACGCTTCCCCATCATGAGATACCTTCATGGACTCACCTTGAACATTGCCGAATTGAGGAATGAAGTAAATATGACCATCCGTTGTGTTTTTCATTTTCTTCCAGTCTTCGCCCAAATAATTTTTGATGTTCGGATATTTATCAATGTAATCCTCAAGCGGTACGAGTGCATTTGCTGCTACCAATTGCTGAGTGCCGTCACTTCCATCGATAAAGTCGGGATATTCCCCGCCGGCAATCAGTACACCAATTCGTTCTTTGGCCGTCTGACCAGTAAGCCAGTCCATCGTTACTCGAACACCTGTTTTTTCCTCAATCACCTTCAGCACCCGATTATCGTCAGGTGCAAGTTTGCCCGGCACCGCAAAAAATGCGGAGAATTGCTTTAATTCTTTGCCGTCTGCTGTTTTTTCACCAGACGAAGATGATCCCGGCGTACATCCAGACAGCGTCATAACCAGTATTAAAGCAAGCAAAGCGGTATACTTGACTCTTTGTCTAACATTCCTTTTCATCATGACCCCTCCATGCGATTATGTTGACAAAACCTCTTTAGAAAGCGCTTTCTAAAGGATAACTTAAAATTATCATGGTTCCTTGACCCCCTCAACGGGAGAAAGTATAGTTCACATCCCAATAATTCCAGCATATAAAAAAACCTGCTCCCCTTTAAGGAGTGCAGGATGACGAATCCAGAGTGTACATGGCATGGTTCCGTTTGCGATACTGAGCAGGAGTCGCCCCCATGATTTTTTCGAATCGGTTAATAAAATAATCTGAATCCCGATATCCGACCATGGCCGCAATTTCGTATACCCTGTGATCTGTTCTCCGTAACAGCCTCGTTGCTTCTTCAATACGAAGTTGATTTAAGTAATCACTAAAGTTCATGGCGTAATGCTTTTTGAAAATCTGTCCCAAATACGCACTGTTCATATAAAATTGCTCACCTAGCAGCTTTAGGCTGATATTCTCCTTGTAATGCTCATGGACGTAGGTCTCGATCTTGGCGAGTACGCCCATCGCATTCCATTTTTGCTGTTGTTTCAGCTTCTCTGCACACATATGCGAGAATGCACATAGATTTTCGATATTTTCCTCCATCGACAACATCACATAGTTCATCTGGAGAAACGTCGACTGCATCAACCCGTCATCCATATTCCCCGTATCACTGTTCACAAGATCCAATAAGGTATAAGCCAAATAATGAAGATGAATGCGGACAATCCCAGGTTCAATTCGTTCATCCAGAAAAAATTGAAAGATGGTCTCTGCATGGCTACGCAGCTCATCTGTCTGTTGCTTCTCAATCGCTTTGATCAGCCCATCAAACAATTGTTTCTCTTGCTGTCCTGGACGATTGGTAAATAACGTAGTATCCATATGTTCGAAATAATAGACAGGTCTGCAAGCGGTGAAGAAACGTAAGCTCTTTATGTTGCCGCAAGATTGATAGGACTCGTGCAGTTCCTCCAACCTGTGTACTTCCTTCCCGACATAAAAAGTGATAGCCCCCTCCAGGCCCTGGCTCAGTTCGACATGTAATTGGGAGATGTATTGCTCCATGGACCTGCCATTACGCTTCAACAACAGGTCTGTTACAATGAGCAACACTGCATTTTTTTCACCTGTAAACGGCTTCAATACCTGCCCCATAGCAGGTTCGCTTACCCGCTTTGCTACCCGTGAGTACCATTCCGTGTCCGGCTCCTGACCCGTCTCCGCTTCAATGAGTATACAGCGCAGAGTACTCGCATCCTGATAGTGGGGCTGTACACTGGCGACGATTTCCCTGTCAGCAACCCCAAGCAAGATGGACTGCATGTGCTGGGTCATAATAATCTGATCCTTTTTTTGCTGATGTCGTTTCTCTTCGGTTCTTACAAGGAACGAAGCTTTGAATGCCTCAAGTACTTGAATCAGTTCTGTTTTCACGATGGGCTTGAGAATATAATCATTCACCTGGTATTTGATCGCTTGTTTGGCATACTCAAATTCATAGAACCCGCTTAGAAGAATCATCTGGATTTCGCCGTTATACTGTTCATATAAGGTTTGGGCCAGCTGCATTCCATTCATATCCGGCATCTTGATGTCGGATATGACCAGATCGGGCTGCTGGGCCCGAATGCACTCCATCGCCTGCAAACCGTTTGAAGCCTGCCCACAGATTTGAAATCCATAAGAGTTCCAATCAATAAGCAACCGAAGCCCTTCGCGAATAAACGGCTCATCATCCACTATCAGCACGTTAATCATATCCTCGCTCCTTATCCCTGAGATACTTGTGAAAGGGGAATTTGTATGGTGATTGTTGTCCCCTTTTTCTTTTCACTCCATATGTTCACCTGGACGCAATCATTGAAGTACATTCGCAATCGAATATATGCATTCATGATGCCAATGCTGGAGAGCTCGTTCATTCGATCCATGCTCGGGTCAAGCATCATATTACGAAGCAGAAACAGCTTGTCCTCATCCATACCAACGCCAGTATCCCGTATGGTCATGTGCAAGAAATCCCCTTGTATTTCAAATAAAACCTCCACTACCCCGTCATTCGACGTCCCTTCAATGCCATGGATGCAAGCATTCTCTACAAACGTAAGGATCGTCAGCTTGGGGATCATCATCGCTAACATGGAAGAATCCGCAACCTGAATGATGAATTTCAGTTTATCGCCAAAACGATATTGCTGAATGTTCAGATAACTCTCGACAAAACGGATTTCCTCTTGGATGGTGATAAGGTCATTCCCCCAATTAATGGTCTGGCGCAAGAGCAAGGCCAGCTTCTGAATGATATCGGAGGTTTCCAGTTCGTTTTTGATCAAGCTCCGCATACGGATCGTTTCGAGCGTATTAAACATGAAGTGAGGATTCACCTGACTCTGAAGGGCTTTGAGTTCCGCCTGCTTCTTGGAAAGCTCCAGTGTTTGCCGCTCCACCTGACCCTTAAACACAATCTCGATCAAGTTCTTGATTTTGATGACCATCATGTTGTAGCTATGGGTCAAGCTACCAATCTCGTCCTTGCCTGCTGGTTCCGATATGACCTCGAATTTCTCTTGCTTCACTTGATCCAGATGCTTCGCGATCCGACTAATCCTGTGTACCAACGATCTGGATATCAACCAGATCAGCAGTGTTGGCACCAGCAGATTAAGAATAATCAGCAAGGTTACAATGCGCCTGGAATCCATAACCTCGGACAGAAAATCCAGCTTCTCGGCACTGACGATAATCTGCCATTTTTCGGATACTACGGGAATCGATTCCCTGGATTGTACAGTGCCCATCGGAATGTTCGAAATCAGGTTGAATGGCTGTCGAGTCTGATTCATTTGTGTATCGTTTGAGAAAATGACCCGGTCATCCGATACGACATAGATCTTCCCATTGGTCCCCTCATTCTTGAACGACTTGTTAATAAACCCATAGTCCAGATCAACCTTTAACACCTTCTCAACCCGCTGCTCCCCGAAATAATCCAGCTTACGAATGATGCTTACCTTGCGCCCTCCCTGACTTTGCGACATCTCCGCCTGCTGCTTGTCAAAATAAGAATAAATCATGATATTATCGCTTGAGTTCATCAATGCCTGGTACCATTCACTTTTTCGTACCTCATCATCCAGCTTAATGAAGTTGCCTCCGTTCACGAAGGTTTCGTTGCCCACATAGAACGTAACTTTATTTACTTGCTGGTAACTGTAATAATATCTGACCAGATTGTTATTGCTAAGCATGTCATAGTAAGCAAAATAATAATCTTCCGGATTACGATACCTGGACTCCATGAATCGGTTCAGTGTTACATCCGTGTAGAGAAAGTTAGACACATACAGGCTATTGTCCAAGCTGTTACGCAGGTTGAATCTGATCCTTTGCTGCATCTCACTGATCCGACTTCGTTCCTTCTCCTCCATGTGGCCTTTGATGCTCTGATAGAACACTACATTGGTTGCCAGAACCGGGATTAGCACACAAAAAATAAACAATATGTACAGCTTGGACCTAAGACTCCAATCATCCAAAAAATGAATGCGCTTACGCCATAACTTGCGGCTCATGTTTAATCGTGGTCTCCTCTGACGATGTCATCATATTTACATATTATTATAACGAATAAGCGAAAGGTGGGAAACTCCTATACATCGGAAATATTGAGAGGTCTGTATGTTCAACATACAGTATCTCTATTTCCTTGTCACAGCAAAGAAGCCCCAGTCTCGACAGCATACCCGCCGCAGGCTTGAGCTTTCTAAGCGTATATTAACAATCTGATTATAGCCGTTGGCCTTCCATTCGATGTCCCAATCCTTTATACGGATGTCTGTAGTTTAATGCTGGAGATGATTGTATCAAACGGATTTACTTTGAACGTCCGTTTCCCATGCTCCGTATGGATCGTCGTAGTTTGAACCTGGTCGCTATTATTGATTACGACCAATATGTTACTCTCCGGATAGTACGCACACTCCGTATACAGATTATCCGTGAGATATTTATCTTCCTGGAATTCATTGCCGGCATAACGAATTAGATTCAACAGTAATCTTGCATTTTCCCAATTGAATTCGAACGAAGACAGGTAGATTCCTTGACCTTTCCCGAAGGCATGCGTGGACAACGTGATGTTGCCATCTATCTCGTGCAATACCTTGGCTGTCCCATCCGTAAGATATATGCTACCTTTACCTTTTGAAGTGATATTAGCACCTTCCGGCACCAAGCCATGTCCATCGTGAGCCTCATAAGACCATTTGCCATGAACAACTCTTGCACCTGTATCCTCATCTACCCCAAGCACATGCGCCATTCTGAAAAAGTGGTCGTACCCGGGGGCCGCTGATGGCTGGTTGATCCCCATAAAGGTTCCGCCTTCATACACCCACTGCGTGAGTCTATCCACACATTGGTGGTCATTCCAGTGCTCCCCACCACTCCAGGCGGAGCCAGCAGAACCAGCATTAATGACCACATCCACATCGTTCAATGCACCCTGGCGGATATCTTCAAAATCAATAAACTGTACATTAACCGGCAAACCGGACAATGCCTCGTTCACATGAATCAGTTCATGCATAACCGTTTCATGGAAATGACCCGACAAGGTCCATGATCTTAATCGGCCCCAGCTATGCAGTATAGCTACCTTTGTCTTAATCTGATAAGGCTTTCCAGCCTGATGCAGCTCTTTCATTTCCCTGAACTCGTGGGCAACCTTCTCGATGTAATCCACAAAATCCGGGTAAGGCTCGACCAGATGCAAGTATCCCCCCAGGCCGATCCGATCAATGGACTCCCTAAGCAATGCGCGCCGGATATTAATCCAATATTTCTTCGCGTCCAGCGTAGGATTACCGCCCTCCTTGAAGGTAGGAAGACCGCCCAAGCCCACCGGGAACAAGTATGGATGCAATCGAATCTCATGAGTGTCCACCTTAACACCAGAACACATTCTGGCCTCATAACCGGAGAATACACATTTGATCATGCCGTCGAATCCAAACTCCTGAAAGCGATCATTGTAAGGCTCCATGCCGACCCAACTGTCATCATAGAAGACATACGCCAGCTTGTCATGCCTGTGCACCATATCAATTAATTTCTTACCGAATTCAATCACAAAGTCATTGATGAATGCCATCCAATCCAGTTTGCGCTGATCCGCAGGCATGTGAGTGACCTGATATTTACCACCATTCACAAAATCCTCAGCTGAGAGTGAGTACCCATATTTTTGAGCAAATAGATCCAGTGCTCTCGAACTTACCGTGAAATCGTAGGAACCCCAATCCGAGAACAGATGGCGGTTCCGCTCGTCACTACCCCAGATCCAGGCGAAATTGTAGAACAAGGACGTGAATCGTACAACCGTTGTTTCCGGGTGTGCAACGCACCACTTTTCCATCCAGTCCAGCAGATACATTTGTGTGTCCATATACATCGGGTCAATCTGCATCAGATGCTCTTTGTCCCAGTTATTCGTTGTATGATTGTACATGGAGATCTCTTCCCATATCCGATAGACCATGAAACTCACCGTATATTTATGCCAAGGGGCAACGCCGGTAATGACTACATTTCCAGACTCCCTTTCATAATTCCACTGCCCTCTGGGGACTTCCTGTCCGGTCGTTCGATCATAAACTTGCCAATATTTAAACGCTTCTTTGGAATCATTCAGCCTGAATTGTTCAGCAAAGAAATCCTCCATCAGATAGATGGATACATAGTCCTGTACAGCAACCTTCGGACTTGTAATGAGAAAACATTGCTGCAGCTTATCCAGATTACGGGATGCCCACTCATTATGATCCCGAATGATGCAAATGGTTGAATAGATACCATAGTCGGCATTAATAATCTCATCCGACAATTTCGTACCGTCACTGTCACGGATTACATCGGCACCCCAGCGCTCAGCAAGTTCCAGCGTCAATGCTTCATAACCGGATTCTCCCGGCAACGTAAAGGAGCCTTTGGTTGGTTTGGACATTTGAGTTCCCTCCCTATCTCAACATATCGGACAGAAAAGCGAGTGCCAGGCCCTGACCCCAGCCTTGAATCCAGTCTTTCGGAATATTGCGATAGCCGTCCCGATCCTTCATGACTGCTGTACCGCCAGAGACACCCAGTACACGTCCATCTTCGCTAATATTGTTCAGGATGCCTTCGAGTGCCTTTTGCACATATTTGGTATGCAGCGGATTGCCGTTATTGATCATGGCTGCTGCGATGCCGCAAGAGGCAGAAACTTCCTCGTACGATTCGGGGTCATCCAGAACCGTACGCCACAAGCCATTCTCCGTCTGAAGCAGCTTGAGAGACGCCAGTTGATCTCGTAGAGAACATTCGACGTCCATACACTGCGGATATAAATACCACTCTTTGAGCTGAGGTTTCACCTGCGACATCGTATATGCTCCCCAGGCATTCGCTCTACCCCAGTAGAACCCGGACATGTGATCCTTGTTGACGTTGTTATAGCCGTGATACCACAGGCCACTGCCTGGGTCCTGAAGATATTTGATATGCCAGTAGTACTGATTCAGGGCATCCTGAATCATGGCCTCATCTTTTAATTTGCTACCTACGCGGAGCAGGAAAAATGCCGCCATAAACAAAGTGTCCGCCCAAGCCTGTTCCGGAAAATCATTAGAAACGGATACCGTATGCTGAAGCACATTGTCTCCAAAACGCAGTGCATGGTTCTGGAGATAATCCACCTTGCTCATCACAATATCCCAATATTTCTGATTCCCGGTTTCTTCATATAATGTGATGAGCACATGGCCCATGGCACATGTATTTACAGTAAAGCTTGGCAGGCCCAGCTCGATATATTCGTCCGCCCATTTCACCAGCCTGTCCAGAATCTCTTGGTTCCCTGTCGTTTGATAGGCTCGGGATACACCATAATAAGCCACACCGCAGGGCCAATCCCATGTCAGATCCATATCCAGTGTTTTCTTCGTAACGTTGTCGATCACCTTGAGAATCTCTTCCCTGTCATATTTCACTTGGAGCATTGTTATTCTCCTCTCGCTGCGCACACGCCCCCAACTGCGCGCTGAGAGGTGTCCGTCCATTTTTGTAAACGCTTTACTTATTCCATTCTACGCAGTAAAATGGTCTCAATCTAAGCATATTCGCCGCTAAACTGCGCAATTTCAACTATTTATGAATGGGAGCACTGGAATATGCCAAAAAAAAAGAAACCTGTCATTGAATATCGTCACTACAGCACACCTATGAATTTCCCGATCCTGTTGTTGAGCGGGGAACGATGGAAGATATCCGATATTAAGAGCGAACATCTTCATTTTCACAACCTTCTGGAGATTGGCATCTGTCATTCCGACAGCGGGATCATGGAGATCAAGGGTGAATCCGTCCCCTTCCAGGCAGGTGATGTGACCTTCATTCCAAGGTATCTCCCTCACACAACCTACAGTTCACCTAATACAGCCAGCCTGTGGTCCTATATCTTTTTTTCGCCAGATGACCTCTTTCAACATACGTTCAGAAGTGCTTATAGCGATTTCGAACCGAATCTGCTCGCGGTACAGGGATCTGACTGTATCCTGAACAAGGAACAACATCCCAAGTTATATTCGCTTGCAGCATCCATCATTGCAGAATTGGAACAACAGAATTCGTACTATCAGGAAAGTGCGTATGGATTATTGCTGTCCCTCTATATCGAACTCCTTCGAATTCATTCGAAGAAAAAACCTTTGGTTCATCCCGAACTCGAACAAGAGCCTGGCCTAAAAGGCAACCTTGTTATTTCTCCAGCTCTGGAGTACATCACCAAACAGTATATGACACCCGTAACCATCGATTTTTTGGCTGATGCATGCCATTTAAGTACCACCCATTTCCGCCGGAAATTCCATGAGATCATGGGTACGACGCCTCTCGATTTTCTCAACAGTACCCGTATCGAGGAGGCCTGCAAGCAGTTAAAAAGTACCGATGCCTCCATTCTCTCTATCTCCGAACAAGTCGGTTTCCATTCCATCTCCAGCTTCAACCGTTGTTTCAACAAGCTCATGGACATGTCGCCAAAAGCTTGGCGCAAAGGTGCACAATCCGAAGTCCAATCTGCAAAAGCATCCATCCTGGAGTTTACGGGCTGGGTATAGCAGTGAGCTGCTCATGTTACAACAACACGCTATCATCCGTATCCTGCCTCAAGCAATAAACAGAAACTATTTTGTCGAAATGTGATTGCACCCCCTCCGGATATCCGCTACAATGCCGATAGAATATAAGAGTTTACTTTTGAATCTACTAAAGGATCGTGTTCCAAAAGTCTCGTCTCTAGTATTGAGAAAATGGATGTATGGACCACCCTCCAAAGGAGCAGCGTTTCGTGTTATTAAAAATCTCAGGCGTTGTCCTGACTGTTGTACTTGCCATTACCGTACTGCTCCTGTCAACGATCAGAGAACCACAATCTGCAGCGCTTCATGCCCGCCAAGGTGTTCTGGACCTCTCGGCCTGGAACCCTGAACAGGACGAGCGGATCAAGCTGGACGGGGAATGGGAATTTTACTGGAAGCATCTGCTTCCTGCCGAATCTGCAATATCGAATCAAGCTGGACCAACGATCAAACCTGATGCTTATGCAAACGTTCCTGGTTCTTGGAAACGACTTGAAGTGCATGGTGAACGACTACCTGCCTACGGGTTTGCCACGTATCGACTGGTATTGCGTAATGCACCTGTTGAAGGAACGCTGGCTATCAAAAAGATGAACATTCGTTTTGCCAGCGAGATCTATATCAATGGCAATAAGCTGCTGGAAGACGGGCATGCCGCGGCAAAATCCGCGGGTTACCGCCCAGGAAACTCCCCCAGATTGGCTTTTTCCCCTATCATGGCGGCGACATTGAGATTATGATCCGGGTGGCCAATTACGATTACACGGACGCGGGCATTCCGGGTCCACTCTTTTTTGGCGAACAAGCGGCCATGCTTCAAAAACATCAAACCAGCACAGCTGTCGAATTCGGTACACTGGCTGCACTGGCAACCATTTCGATCATATTCCTCATCAGTTACTTGGGGTCTGTGCTATACCGAAACAGGGACGATTCCCTGCTGTTGCTCGGTCTAATCTGTCTGTTATATGCCCTCTATAATGGGATGATCAGCGAACGTGTGCTGGCCATGGTGGGCACGGAAATCTCCTTTAGCGCGCTCTATAAATTAAAGGATTTCTGCTCCGTGGCATGCCTGGGTCTGCTGACAATGTATTTCTACCGATTCAAAACAGGCATCCTCTCCGGTATACTCACAGCGTTAATTCTGATCATCTTTGGTGCGTACTTATGTATGGTTGCGTTCCTGCCTATTTCTGTCTATGGAATTGTTGCGCCTTATGTCGTCGTGATGTATACGCTTTTGTTGTTATGGTTGCTGTATCAATGCGCTATGCAGTTCCTGTCCAGCGGGAAAGGGGAACGGTTGTCCACATTTTTGTGGTATGCGGCTCTGCTCAGCATCACGCTATATTGCCTGGATATTAACCTCTTCTCGATCTCGCTCAAGGAAAACATGAACATCGGGCAGGCTTCAATTGTCTTGTTCAGCATCCTGATGCTGTTCCTGGCAGTGCTTAGGTTCTTCGAGGCATATCGTACGGTACGTGCCCTCAAAGATCAGCTACTTTTACTCGACAAAGTGAAGGATGACTTTCTGTCCAATACGTCGCATGAGCTCAAAACACCGCTGAATGCGATTGTGAACATCAGCGAGAGCCTGCTTAAAGGCGCAGAAGGTCCACTTACCGACGAGCAGGCGCATAATCTGGCGATCGTGACGGGAAGCGGCAGACGATTAACCTATCTGGTGGATGAACTACTGGATTATTCCAAAATGAAACATGGCGACATCCCGCTCCACCGATCTTCGACCGATCTGTACTCGTTCGTTGAATCAGTCATGCGTATGCACTCCTTCCTGCTTGGCGCGAAAAAGGTGGAGCTTATCAATCTCATCCCGGCACATTTCCCGCCGATCTATGCAGACGGCAACCGATTGATTCAGATTTTGCATAATTTGATCGGCAATGCCATTAAGTTCACAGAGCGCGGCACCGTTAGTATCAGTGCTACAGTCGTTCAAGGCAAAGCGGAAATACGCATGGTCGATACCGGCCGTGGCATCGGTACGGATAAGCTGGAGCATATCTTCCTGCCGTTCGAGCAGGAAGCGGATACCGGGCCAGTCGTTGCCGGAGGCACCGGTCTAGGACTAAGCATTACGCGTAAGCTGGTCGAGCTGCATGGCGGAACTATATATGCGGAATCGGTACCTGGCAGGGGTGCCACATTCATCCTGACCTTCCCGCTTGCAGATAGCAAAGGAGAGAAGCGATCCAACGTCATGCCGCTTACCATAGCTCCTGCTGGTTCCATTAATCGGTCACTCCGATTCGAAGAACCAACGATTGTGAACGGGAATAAAGACGAATGGATCATCGTTGTAGACGATGACTCGGCGAATTTGCAGACCATAGTAAATCTGTTGAAACTAGAAGGCTACAGTTATGCGGTCACTTCACGCTCACCTTCTGTACTGGAACTGTTGGATAAGCTTCCCGCTGTGCATCTCGTTATTGCCGACATCATGATGCCCGACATGTCGGGTTACGAATTGCTGGAACGCATCCGGGAGCGCTTCTCTCCTTCCGAGCTGCCTGTACTCATGTTGACGGCAGGCAATAAAGCCCATCAGTTGAAGCTGGCCTTGGCGAAAGGTGCCAATGATTTCGTATCGAAGCCGTTCGAATCGGAGGAACTGCTGGCCCGGATCGGTGGTTTGACCCGGATGAAAACGTCCGTTCAGGCCGCACGAGATGCTGAGATCTCCTTTTTGCGGTCACAGATGAACCCGCACTTTCTGTATAACGCTCTGAATGCTATTGCCGAATTGTGCGTGGATGCGCCGAATCGGGCAGAACAATTGATTTTGCAATTATCGAGCTATTTAAGGCGAAGTGTGCACTTCAAACATTTAGATTCGAAGACCAGCCTGATGAACGAACTGGAGATGATCGAAGCTTATGTAGCCATTGAGCAAGCCCGCTTTGGTCAACGGCTGGAGGTCATTATCGATGTGGATGTGGATGTGAACCGGAACATGGACATTCCTCCACTCACGTTACAGCCCCTGATCGAAAACGCGATTCGGCACGGCCTGATGTCCAGTATTCGCGGTGGTCGCGTCATGCTATCCATTCGTAATCTGAATGATACGGAAACACGTTTCACCATTGAGGACAACGGAATCGGAATAACCAGACAACGAATGGACGAAATTCGGCAATCCACGGATGGCAGTAACGGCGTAGGACTATGGAATATTTCCAGCCGATTGAATCTGTTGTATGGCAGACACCTTCAGATGGAAAGTCTGGACGGTGAGGGCACGCGGATTACATTTGATCTTCCAAATCAACGTCTAAGCACAGATGGGAACGGGGGTTATGAACCATGATAAAAGTCATCATCGTCGATGATGAGGATCTGTCACTCAAGCGGCTGAATCGCATTTTGACAGAAAGTGGAGAAGTTGAGATATGTCGTGCATTTCACGACCCGGAGGAAGCTTGCGAATACGCGGCGGAAAATAACTTCGATGCGGCATTTCTGGACATTACGATGCCCCGCATCTCGGGTATGCATCTCATTGGGGAATTGCGTAAGTATCATCCTTCGCTCCCCATCGTGCTGGTGACCGGATATGAGGAATATGCCGTGCAGGCCTTTGACAAAGAGGTGATCGATTACGTCATTAAGCCGGTCACGGCAGAGCGACTGAATCGTAGCATTCAGCGGTTACAGCTCAAGCTTCGCGATTCTGTGACACCTCCTGAACCCATCACGCCTACTCCCAAACTGACCGTGCGTCTGTTCGGCGAATTCACGGTGCTTGGCGGAGCTGGAGCAGATAATCCCATCAAACTCAGAACGCCCAAAACAGAAGAGTTGCTTGCGTTCCTGCTGTATACCAAATCGACCAGTCGTGATGCACTGGCCGATACATTGTGGAAGGATCTTAGCCCGCAGAAAGCCTGGACGAATATCAATTCCACTCTGTATTACGTTCGCCGCGCCATCGGCGACAACAGTGACCTACCAATCATTCTCAAGGACAGAAATGGCATCCGAATCGACCGGGAAGCCATTGAATGCGATCTGTACGAGTTCGAGGCGCTGTTCCGGCAGTTGCGTCAGTCTTCGGCACATCATCACCCAGAGCTGTTCGAGCGAATGGACACGCTCTACCAAGGTGAACTTCTGAAAGGCAGACACTATGAGTGGGCTTTCGCATGGTCCAGACAACTGGAGCTCGACTTCATCCTGACGATGGAGGCCGCTGCCCGCTATCATGCGAAGGAAGGTGAGCCACTGCGCGCATTGTATTATTTGGAACGGATCCTCCAGATTGATTCGATTCGGGAAGACATCCATCGCGAGATCATCCTTCTGTATCTGTCGCTTGGACGGAGAACCGAAGCACAACGACAATATCTGATTTTGGAGGAATTGCTCCAAGAGGAACTCGGCTCCAGCCCGGCAGCAGATATCAGACATTTGCTGCAACAATCATAAAAAAGCGAAAGCCCGTGCCTTGGCAATATTGCCACAGACACGGGCTATTTTGTTGAAACAAATGGCGATTGTTTGTCATCCTGATGAATGCTTGCAAACGTTCGTTATTGGTTCACAGCAGTTCCGTGCGATTCTCAAGTGACTATATGTGGGTCACCATTCTTCTAAAGTATCTCCGTAGCAAGCGTGAACCCTTCAATTACAGCATCTTCGTCCACTTCAATCATGATGCATCGTTTTCCTTGATAATTCACTTGCTTCACATATTTCAGATCCTGCGGACTGACCGAGATCGTGGCTACCTTGGTATCGATCTTGATCGATTTGGACGTAAACTTCGGCATGACACTGTTCGCCTTCAGTTCATAGTTCTTATTATCGACGATCGTTTCGAATGCCCGCTCCACTTTCTCCGTCGTCAAATCCTCTATGCCGCTTGCGGTCAGCACACGTTCCACATCTTTGTAATCGAGCTTCGGAGGTTCTTCCTCGTGTGACTCTTCATTAATCTCGATGACCCGGTTGATCTCTTCATACACATGCGCGATGGTGGATGCGTCAAGTTGTTCACCCGTCAATTCCTTGACGATATCTTCGAAGATCGCCCGTTCTTCCAGTGCAGTCACGGATCTTTCTCCATTCAGTACATTTTCAACAAAATGTGGATCAGGGAAATTGGATTTCCCGGTACAATACAGAACACGATTCACATCGGAATAGTTGTCCGTCACGCTAGGGTATAGGAACCCTTGCTCTGGCGTACTTAATTTGATAATCGGATCTACAATAATATTGTACTTAAATTCTCTCTCCACGTAATCAAACAAGAGCGTCTTACGCTGCTTCTCCGTGGAATTCACGCTGCACAGAATGAATGGGTGTGCGAATACCTCATTCTTCTCGCTCTCTTCGGTTGCTTCGTTACGAGCCTTGGTCGGCAAGTAATATTGTCCACGCACGAACGTAGCCACCATGTCCCGTTCATATTTGGCATCAACCAACATTCGATCCACGAGCAGCATCATCATATCCTGCCATTCTTCCGGATCACCTGTGACCAGAGCCTGATGAAGCAACACCTGAGCCGGGTCCTCCGCCTCTGCCTGGAACCTCAACTCGAACAACTTCTGATCGAGTTCACCCATCAGCAATTTTTTGAAATTGCCCATGTACAGTTCTTGCTTTTCTCTGTCGACCAATTCAAATGGATGACGCTCCCAGTGATAGACCTCGTTCGTTTCCTTCGTAATATAGACGTTGAGAATGTCGTAGATATTCAGTAGATCGTGATCCATCTTAAATTGCTTGCGTATATGCGCGACTTCTTTTTTATTCATATTGGGTTCGGCAACTCCTTAATTAAGTTCTGGCTTATTTAGTATAAATGATAGAAAAAAAATGTGTTAACTATCTTGCAGGTTGATGTCCCCCCTTATCCATATGGAGGTTTCTGGCAGAGCATCATATGTCCATGTTCAAACAACGTCAAGCTATGGCTGGAACGAATGTTCATCGTATAAGTTTAGTGTAGTACCGCTAACGCAAGCAATCAACGGAAGGATGCGAGACGATGAGCAACAACCCTAGACTTGGCTATGCCCCCGCCCTAGGCTGGAATTCGTGGAATACGTTTACGTGGGATATTAATGAGCAATTGATTCGGGATGTCGCTGATGTATTTGTATCGGAAGGTTATCTTGCAGCAGGTTACGAGTATATCGTCATTGATGATTGTTGGAGTCTGAAGGAACGGGATGTAGGCGGCAATCTGGTCGCTGATCCTGCGAAATTCCCGAGCGGAATGAAGGCACTTGCTGATTATATTCACGGCAAAGGTCTGAAGTTTGGCATGTATTCATGCGTTGGTACTCATACTTGTGCCGGCTACCCCGGCAGCTTTGAGCATGAATTCCAGGATGCCGCGCTTTTTGCCGAATGGGGCGTTGATTATTTAAAATATGACTACTGCTTCAAGCCGCGCCATATCTCTGGCGAACTGCTGTACAAACGGATGAGCCTCGCACTCAAAAACTGCGGACGTGATATCCTGTTCTCCGCCTGCAACTGGGGAGCAGACAACGTATACGACTGGATTCGGGAATCGGGCGCTCATATGTACCGCTCTACCGGTGACATTCGCGACAATTGGGAGTCGGTCAAAGAACTGACACTCTCGCAACTGGGCAAACAAAGCTACACCGGATCTTTCTGCCATAATGACATGGACATGCTAATCGTTGGTATGTACGGCGGAAGTAACAATGATTATATTGGCAGCATCGGTGGATGCAACGACATTGAATATAAAACCCACTTCTCGCTCTGGTCCATCATGGGTTCACCGTTGATGATCGGCTGTGATGTGCGCCAGACTAACCAGATCACCAAGGATATTCTGCTGAATCCCGACCTCATTGCCATCAATCAGGATGCTGAGGCGCGCGGTGCCTACCTCATTAAACCGGAGCCACAATGGTTCCATAGCAATGACGTATTCATGCTGGTGAAGGTGCTTACCGACGGCGATCTGGCAATCGGTTTCTTCAATCTCAGTGACAGTCAGCGCGAGCTTTCGCTGCAATTCTGGGATATGGGTCTGCCCTACGCTGCCGGATACGGGCTGTCGCTGTATGATTGCTGGGAACATCGGGAACTCGGTGTGTTCCGTGAACGCTTCGCCCCGGTTGTGGCAGCCCATGATTGTCTCGTTGTACGAGCGAAGCTGGTGAAGTAGATGGTCAGCAATCGCCTATGCAAGTCCTGCCAGATTCTACTTGAAGCGGACGAAGTAGCTATATACATGAAGCTGATCTCACGCTCTGCCCAACAATTTCTGTGCATTGATTGCCTTGGCAAGAAGCTGAACTGCGACCGCGAGCCTATCGAGAAGCTGATCCGTTATTTCCGGGAATCCGGCAACTGTGTGCTATTCCGCTGAAGTTCTGCGGATTTCGCATGCAGCATGATATACGCTGATGGCGTATGTGATGTCGCTTTCTTAAATACTCTGGAGAAGTATAAGGGATCATTGTAGCCAACCGAGTACGCCACCGATTGAATGGGCAAGCCTGATGTCTTCAACAATTCGCAAGCACGCTGAATTCGGCAGGACGTAATATACCCGGACACAGACTTGCCTGTAGCCATTTTGAACAGTCGGAACAAGTAGCTTCGCTCCAGATTGACTGCATGTACGATCTCCATGACGGTTAACGCCGGCTTCCAGTAGTTCTGCTCGATGTATTTTTTGGCCAGCCAGACATAATCCTTCGTATCCCCCTGCGGTTCCTTCGGGTAATATTCCATGTAATAGGAGAGCAGCAGACGCATACGGGCATCTGCACGCTGCAATTCATGGGATGATGTGCCCGCGTTCCAGGCTAGATGAAAAAAGGGCTGAAGCGTCTCCGGTGCCGCAGTCACGACAGGTTGTACCTCTGAAAGCTGCGTTAGCTCCAGTAACCGCCCGGCCTCAACTCCACTGAACTCCACCCAGACATACTCCCACGGATCATGCGGGTCCGGGTAATAGTAGATTTCTTTTTGCCGATATATGATAAAGCTTTCTCCCGTTCGCAGTTGAAAAATGCGGCCACCTGTTTCCAGTGTTCCTTGGCCGCGGATAATATAGTGCAGGGCATAAACGTCACGCACTCCGGGCCCCCATTGGTGAGAGTTGGATGGCTTATGTCCGCCACTGATAAAGTACAAATTACTGGCCCTGCTATTCTCATGCCACATCGGATTCAACCTTGTTTCCCCCTCGGTTCATCCATATCAAAACATGGATCATTCGGTTAATGATCGTATCGGTACTGGAAACCTTCCCCAAGTTTGCTTATTATACATGTAGAGGGCATCATGCCCCACCATCTTGTAAGCGCATCCATAATATCTCGTTTGGTATTCACTATACTTGTTAAATCCAGAGAGGAGAATGTGCTTTGCTCAGAATGGTTACGGTAGAACATGGACAAGTGCAGGGTTTGCCCGCAGCGGACCCGCGTATTACCAGCTTTAAGGGAATTCCGTTTGCTGCACCTCCCGTAGGTGAGAATCGCTGGCGTGCTCCGCAGCCAATGTCCAGTTGGAACGGTATTTTGAATGCGTTTGACTATGCTCCCATCTCCATGCAAGCCCAAACAGTCATCGACGATAACAACATCTACACACGCGAGTGGGCGGTTGATCCAGACCTGCCCATGAATGAGGATTGTCTCTATCTCAACGTTTGGACACCCGCCAAGCGCACCGATGAGAAGTTGCCTGTCTTTGTCTGGTATTTTGGCGGTGGCCTCCAGGTCGGCAATACTGCCGAAATGGAATTTGATGGTGAGCGAATCGCACGCAGAGGCATCGTTGTCGTCACCATCAACTACCGACTGAACGCCTTCGGCTTCCTGTGCCACCCCGAAATCAGCAACGAATCTCCACATGCACCAGCAAACTTCGGACATCTCGATCAGCAGGCAGGCACCCAATGGGTCCAGCGGAATATTGCTGCCTTTGGCGGTGACCCGGACCAGATTACGATTGGCGGACAGTCCGCGGGCGGCGGCAGTGTGCTCAGCCAGATGACCTCCCCGCAAAATAAGGGCTTATTCCAGCGGGCTGTCATTATGAGCGGCATAGCTACCGAGTTATATCCGAAGGTCCACGTGCCTGCCGTTCGCACTACATTGCAGGAAGCGGAGCAGAAAGGTGTTGAATTTTTCCGCTTTCTGGGAGTATCCTCCCTGCACGAAGCCAGACAACTGGATGCCGATTATCTCCGCGATAAAGCGCTGGAATACAGAAGCTTCTGGGGAACGGTCATTGACGGACAATTTTGCGCGGGTGATCCATTCACACGTTTTGTCCAGCATGAACGCGAGTCAATTCCCGTAATGCTGGGGCATACATCCTCCGAATTCTGGACACGACCCGCCGCAGCCACCATGGAAGAGCTGAAGCAGATGGCTGTGGAACTGTTCGGCGAGGACGCACCCGTCTTTCTGGAACTGTGCGAGACCGGTAATGGTGAGCTGGAACATGCTCTGCAACAGGCGTCTGTACGCATGATTCAGCATGCCATCCTGCTTGCCATCCGTGCCAACAGCAACAGCGGTCATCCGTCCGAGTCACCCCTGTATTACTACAACTTTGACGCAGAGATTCCAGGTTGGGATCAGCCTGGCACCTTCCACTCGGTCGATCTGTGGTTTTTCTTTGAGACGCTTGCCAAATGCTGGCGTCCATTCACAGGCAAGCATTATGATCTGGCTCGCCAGATGTGTAATTATCTATCCAATTTTATTGCTACAGGTGACCCAAACGGCTCTGACTCCACCGGAAAGCCAATGCCTCATTGGGTGCCTTGCAGCACAGAGCAGCCATATCTCATGGAATTTGGTGATCAGGCTCAGTTACAGCAGGTAGAGCCTGGACCTGTGCTCGCCTTTCTGATTGAGCAATATTTCAAGCAGCAGAATGCTCCTGTAGTTTAGATCGTGAAGGTGCTATAACACCTGACGAAGAAGGCCATGCCTAAGCATGGCTTTTTTCACCCCATGAATCGTTAATGGTATTGATCTTCTCAGCACCTTACATATTTACGCTTGAATCCAACACGTCCTTTATCCACGGCCTTTTGAATATTCTCAGAGGCGTGCAGAAGCTTGCTCTTGGACTTGTCCTTCTGCACTTCAACAGGGCCAACGGCCTTGGCTGTCGCCATCGCCTGATCGTGCAACGGTTGATAGGATGTTGCGACGGTGTACAGGAAGTTGTTCATCGCATATTTTGTTCGTTCCGGTGATTCGTGAATCGTCTTTTTCACCAATTCAAGCATCTCCATCAGTTTATGTTCAGAGAACTCGCTATCCTTCCGGCTTCCGAGCAGCCAGCAATAACAACTCCAGCCCGCAGACATCTTGAGTTCCTCACCACTTGCAATCCACTTATCTGCAACTGCTTGTGCAATATCTGTCTCAGCCAGCGTCACAGCAACGATGTAGTCCGAGATCATGAAGAAATAGGCTGCATCAATCCAGCGGTCAAAATCGGCTTCCGTCATCGCTTGAGGGTCAGCAATCACACCAGCAAAGTACATCGCATCATAGTTCCCTGTAGCATACAGTTGCTGAGCCAGAGGCTGATCCTTTTTGATCCGCTTCGCAATCGGTTTCATCGCGCCGGTGGCCACGCCAAATAGCGGTTCAAGCGCCCCGTTGGACATATACATTTTTTTCGTGCGTTCTTTCCCCAGCAATTCGAGTTCCTGCATAACCTCTTCCAAGTTCACTGGCAACAAACCCCTCTCTATATCCAAAAAACATGTATCATGATTGGTTTATATGGACCTTTATATTTCATCACTATTTTATCACAGTTATTGTCCCGCCATACGTCCCATACCTCCATATATAACACACAACAGTGCATGATATCGGCACGCTCACCAATAAAAAAGAAACCACAATAGTCGCCGCTCCGGGGAGCCGCGACGAAGGTTTTTCAATCCTGTTTCCACTCATATTCATTTTCATCTTCTGGAGTTCATCCTGAATCCTGATCTCCATCCTTCTCATGGAAGACTCTTTTCGTTGAACTCCCGCTGTTCTACCCCGCTTTATTTAAGATGACGGGCAGCGTGATTTGTAGCGCAAAGATACCTTTTTCCTGAGATACCGTCAACGTTCCGTTGTGCTGCTGTATCATCTTCTCACAACTAACAAGCCCGATTTCGTTGCTGTCTTTCTTTTTGTCAACACGTTTAATCTTGTTCTCTACAACCAGAAAGACACATTGCTGTTTCAAATAAACTTTGATCTGAACGGGCTCTAATGGATCAGCGTATTTTCGAATATTAGAGAATATGTTATCGAATACACGGCGAATAGCAACCAGATTGATTTCCAGCAGAAACTTCTCGTGATTAGTATCGGCTTGAATCTGAACATCGATATCGTCCAAAACGACCAGTTGTTCATCTATGAGTTGATCGATAAGCGCTCTACCCTCATAGATTTCAAACTCCACTTCCTCTTCTTCCGCGGCAGAGGATACCGTGAAATATTCGAATAGTTTGTCCGACAGTGCCTTGATCTGATAGGCTTTCTCCCTGCTGTTATGGATATACTGCAACAGGTCTTCCTGTGTCTTATACTTGTTGAGCTCTATAATGTCCATATATCCCAACAGAATCGTAAGCGGGGTGCGCAGGTCATGGGAAATGGCTGTAATCAATTCACGATTGGCTATCCTCACCCTCTCCTCGCTGCCGAGCCGTTCAATAAATGATTTTCTCATCTCATCAATACTCTGGGCCAAAGACGACAGTTCATCCTTTCCCAATATCGTAATCGAATAATCCAGATTTCCACCTTCGAGGATCTTAATCTCTTGCTCAAGCCTGCCAATATAGGAGGTTTTCCTGTTAATCATGAGTAGAAAAGAAACAATGAACACAACAGCCGCAACAAAAACACCAAGAATCAAAATAAGATTATAGTATTGATACTCATAAAAGCCGACCAGATAGATCTCGGCATCCTGATCCGCAAAACGAATCGTCTTGATGGGTATTTTCGATGGAACCAATTGGGTTAGAAGCTCTTCATTAATGGCAGAATCAATCCCGGTATTGGAGGAATAGATCAATTTATCTTTTGCAAAAATATACAGATTTAAGTATCGTTCCTTACTTATCCATGCAGACAATCGCTCATGATCAGAGGTTGACACGTTCTGGTTATTCACGAATGTTTCGAATCGATTCAGTGCATCTTGCTGCCTGTTCTCTACAAAAGTAGATTTGCTTAAATAATTGTCCAGTACGGTCTCACCAACCACTTGTACAAGGACAAATGCACTTATGGAAATGACCAAAGATATCATAACCGCTAGCACCAATTTGATCTTGAGCTTTTTACCCATTAACAACCTATTCAATTTTGTACCCCTTCCCCAAACGGTCTTCACATATTTAGGGTTCTGCGGGTCGTCTTCCAGCTTGCTTCTCAGATTACGAATGTGAACCATAACCGTGTTATTGCAGGTATAAAAGTAGGGTTGTTCCCAAACACTCTCATATATGTTTTCCGCCGAAAATACCTTTCGCCGTTTCTTGGCCAGCAACAGCAGAATCTGGTATTCAATTTCGGTTAAAGCCACTTCTTTCTCCCTAACATATACCGTTTTGGAATCCGGACGGACCGTAAGATCCTTAATGATCATTTGGTCCGCTTCTTCCGTCTTCTCCTTGCCCGATATACATAATACCTTCGAAGCAATGCCTTTACCCTCGCAACGAGTTCTGTATAGGAAAAAGGTTTGGACAGAAAATCATCGCTCCCCGAGGAGAATGCCAATTGTTTGTCCGAATCCTGCGTTTTAGCTGTGAGAAACAGGATCGGAGCGCTTGTCTTTTCACGAATCTCCAGACACGCCTTCAGCCCCGATTTATTCGGCATCATCATATCCAAGATAATGAGATCCGTCTCTTCATTCACTTTATCAATCGCGTCTTGACCATCCACCGCTTCAATCACTTTGTAATCTTCGCTCTCCAACAGAATCTTAACAATTTCGCGAATCTCACTATTATCGTCGGCTATTAAAATCTGCTTGCTCATCCGATCCCTCCGTCCAAATTCAGTATAATATGCGTTAGTAGCTACTACCAGCAAATACAATCGACTTAAGAATTCTTCAGAAGTTACGTAGGTTACTCTTCATGTTTTCGTTTTATACTGTAATTAGTCAAGGTCATAACACAAAGGAGTCATCCGCTATGCCACAACCTACGAGCAAAACAGTTATGAAGATACTACTGGGTCTATTAACGATTCTGTCCATTGGTTTACTGGTCTATTATGCTCCTGCCATGATTAAAATCATGTCGTCCATGGACAATTTCAGAGCGTATATTCATTCAACGGGACATTGGGGCCCGGTCATGTTTATTCTATTCCAGATACTTCAGATCGTGGTTGCACCTATTCCGGGAGAAGTAGTACAGGTGGCCGGCGGATATATCTACGGGATCACCCTTGGGTCGTTCTACACGACAGTAGGTTTGGTATTGGGCTCAGCAATTGCTTTTTATTTCACTCGTTTTATCGGTCGCCATTTCATTACCCGGCTACTGCAAAAGAAAGATTATAAGTGGATGTCGTTTATTCATGATGAGAAGAAGTTCTCTGCCTTTTTGTTTCTCTTTTTCTTGATACCCGGTTTGCCAAAAGACATGCTCGTATTTGTTGCCGCTCTTACAACCATGAGTTCTTTAAGATTCTTCACGATCCTTCTGGTTGGTCGTCTCCCATGGATTATTGCCTCTGCCGCAGTAGGGTCCACCATTCATATGCAACAATACAGCATCGCCATTATCATATCCGTCATTGCCGTTATTGGTTTCGTGCTCGGATATATCTACAAAGATAAATGGCTGAACTTGTTCTCCAAAGTGGAGAACACAACGGGGGCAAGTTCTGCCAAACCCAAAAGTAATCCCCAAGGCAATCCCCAGCTTAGCCAAAAGTAGAGATTGGCTAACAGAAACAGGATAATACCAGCTATACAATAAACCATCATCCTGCTCAGAATATAAATGGAGGTATTACTTATGCATAGCCTTGAAACAAATCGATTGATATTACGAAATTTTACCGCAACCGACGCACAAGGATTATTGGAGTACACCGCCAATCCAAGAGTGAACTGCTTCATGGATCATAATGTCTTAACTTTAGAGGACGCTGCAGCAGAAGTTGAGAAAAGAAGCCGTGATGACTCTCATATTGCGGTCTGTCTGAAAGACAGTAACGAACTGATCGGAGAGCTGTTTGGTATGAAGGAAGAACGCGATTCGGATACGTATAGTATTGGATGGAATTTTAATGCGAGATTTGAAGGGAAGGGATACGCAAGTGAGAGCGCCAACGCTTTCATAGAGCATCTCTTTACGCAACAGGGAGTTAGAAGACTGTACGCTTATGTCGAGGATGATAACTTCCGTTCCCAGAAGCTGTCTGAGAAACTGGGCATGCGTCAGGAAGGCTGCTTCATGGAATTTGTTTCATTTGTTAAATATGAAGATGGCACACCGAAATACGAGAATACCTTTCAATATGCATTACTGAAAAAAGAATGGCTCGCGCAACACCTCTCCCCTGATTGAATTCCGGGAAAAGGTCGCCTTTTATTATGCAACCGCCGATCGTATCAATACTCATTTATGTTGGCTGATGGATGTCCTGACGTGTGATGCCATAAACAGCTGTCTTGCCCAGGCGTCCTATGGGTTCTGCGTTAAATCCAGCAGGCAACTGTTCACCAACTGCGGGGATATATATCCTACCGCCAATCGTCTGCCTTTTTCATGCGAACGAATGATGAAGGGATCAATATCTTCATAATCTTGCGGCAGATATTGATCTGCCACCTTAAACTGCCCGAGCAGCATTTCATAAATGAAATTTCGGTTCACATAAGACAGCTTTACGGGAAGCTCCTGATGCAGCCTGACAAAGTGTAAATGGTTCTTCCGGCTCGTCATCTGTACGGAATGAAATTGCTCATGAGGTAAATGCAGGGCGCGGAGTGAAGGGTCCGCACGGAAATGGGTTCCGCAAACAAATAAGGCGACCTTTTCCCGATCTGAATCCGGGAAAAGGTCACCACTTAGAAACACTTTTGTTCGGCTTATCTATCGGTACCCCAGTATTGCTTGGCAATCTTCTGCCCCTGATCAATCTTCGCCCATTGCTGAGTTTCGCTTAATTCGTTACCGCCATCACAGGACGCAAAGCCGCATTGGTGAGAAAGCAGCAGTCGATCCTTATCGATGATTTTGGAAGCTTCGTCTAGCAAACGTACAACGCGCGCTTCATCATCGAGTGTGCTCGTTTTGGATGAAAGCAACCCGAGTACAATTTCCGTTTCAGGTCTGTCCTTGAACACTTCCAAAGCTTCAATCGAACCCGCACGATCATCATCCCACTCCAGGAAGAAACGGTCATACTTCAATTGCTTGAGGAACAGATTAGCGATTTTGGCATACGATCCACCGCCCATGTTGCGGGAATCATAATTGCCGCGGCAGTTATGTGTCCACATTTTCAAGCCCAGGCTATGACCGTAGTCAATCACGGTATTATTAATATCGATGAATTCGGTAGCAAGACCCTGTACTTCATCTTGATTAATATGTTCCCCTGTAAAAGGAGAGTTCGGGTTGTCGTCTGCAAATAGCTCCCACAAGCAATCATCGAATTGCAGGATTTTGCCGCCCACCGCAGCGAATTCCTCCACAAAATCTTTATAGGCGCTCACAAGACCCGCTTTGAGCTCCTGTATGTTCTGATATACAGCATTCGTACCGCCAATGTTATCCGACCAGGAAAGCTCACCAAAGATATGAGATGGAGATGGTACACAAAGTTTCGTTTGCTGGTCTCCTGCCGTATCTTGAAGCTGTTGGAACAGTTGAATAAAGTGATGATTCTTGCCACTCAGTTCACCCGTGATTCGAAGCCCAATGTCTTTGCGTGTCTCATACTTCGAAGTTCCGTCCACATCCCGGAAGAAATAACCGTGATCTGCGATGTAACGCTCCACTCCGCCAAATCCCCATACAAAGTCCAAATGCCACATCGATTTGGAGAATTCGCCATCTGTAATAATGGACAGGTTATGTTCAATTTCCTTGGCGACAACTTGTTGGATAGCCTCAGTCTCGCACTTCTCATATCCTTCGTAATTTTCATAGAACGGATATTGGATCTCGTCATTATGTTCAATTTTCGTTTTATATTTCAGCAGCTCGTCCGGCCGCAATAAACTTCCTACGATCTGGAACTTATCAGTCATGTAAATAACCCCCTCGTTGTATACAATTATCATATCACGCCGGGAGCAGTTAGAAGAGATACTTAAAAACCATAACTAGTTATAGCTAAAAGCTATAACAGTCAACAAAAAACTTTCTCATGTACGCTGCTTCACATGCCAAAAAAGTAGACTATTCCTTTTACAGAAGGCGCCGTCTACTTGCTCGTATATCCACTTGTTAAGCTAATTTTAGTGAGAACATTTCTGACACTGTGTGCTCTATCATAAAAGTGATTGAATTTCACAACGTACTTCGCCGTAATTCATAGAAATACTGTACGGCTGAATGCTTTAACTTCATCTGCTCGGACATGTTCAGAATTCGCTTTTTGCCAACTCGTCTATCCATCAAAGCCAGAATATTGAACAAGATATCCTTGCTCTCCAGATTATCTTCTATTGAAGTAGATAAAAACGTCGTAGCTGCAACAGTAAAATTCGATTTACTGAGTGCAGCCTGTGCCAACAAAAGCTCTTTGGCATGTACGGAGATTTTTCTGCTTCTTGCCATGATTTGAAGACGATCCTCGGGAATGGGCCCTTTGGACTCTTTTCGGATAGCTTCAATTTCTTCATCGCTCACAGGAATCACAATATTGGGGTCATTCTTGATCTCCTGATCGGACAAATACCAGCGAATCGGAGTTGTTGCATCATTCATATTAAGGATGTTCTTTTTATCTACGGTAATGTAACAATTGCCTGATTTATCAGGTGAATACCGATAGCTGGTAGCACGGTACTCCACTCTTCCAACTAACGCGGGACTAAGGAAACTCTCCAGTTGTTGCTTCAATTTGCTCCAGGACATAGATCCTCCTATTTTCAAAAGCCCACCGCACGCATTGCGGCGATCATTTCGAATATCTTTTTTTCAACCCATCTCCAATATGTACACTCATCTAAAATTATAACACAGCCACACCAAGCGAAGTCTTATACCGATTTAGAATCAGATTCTAATACTTACTTTGTTCCTCAAATAAGACGGTTGAATCCAGTTATTGGTTTTGAATTCCCCTATGTGATAAACTTGCAGAAAATTATCTGCTTTCTATCAGTCTCTCATTGCCTATCATTGGTAAATACGATGTTATTCAGAAGGAGAGGGATACTTTAATGACTAAGAAGAAGACAACATTACCCGCTCATATAGAGCAACTTATTAAGAATAATGATATTGCTGCTGTAAAAGAAGTGTTTGAGCAATGTGAATGGGATGCCAGCGGGGGCTATAGCAAAGGTACAGCCCTCAGCTTCCGGCATATTTCGGATGAATTAATCCGCTGGCTGGTGGAGCAAGGAGCCGATATTAACGCACGTGACAAATATAAACGCACGCCATTACACGCCCACGCTGCACACTGGTCAGGAAATGTAACCTTACTCCTCGAATTGGGTGCGGAGATGGACGCTGTGGATTACCAGAATGAGACACCGTTGCACGCAGCAGTCAATTCGTACCGTATCCAAGTGGTTCAAGAGTTGGTAACCCGAGGGGCTAATATCAACATTGAGAATAAACAGGGAAATACCCCATTAGCTAAGGGATTAGTGAATAGCCGAAATGGAGACATTGTCAACCTGTCGGAGATTTCCGCGATTCTGCTGGATGCCGGCGCATCAGTCACCTCGGCTATGAAAGAGTCGGTGAAGCGAATCGGCAAGGATTTTGAATTCGTCCGGGACAAATATAATGAGGACCGTGTTGACGAAGTGTCGAAAGCGCTTCTCAAGCTGTATCGACTATTTGATGTCGAGCCGGTAGCGAATCGGATCAAGCACGATGGAGCGTCTTCCATTCAAGTAAAAGCAACCACTTGGCCCAAACAGCATCAAGAGCTGTGGGAGTATCTCATTCCACCCAAGGGCCATGCGCAAACGGTACAAGGAGAGGTCATCCGCATCACAGGGCGAGTGTCCCATGAAGTATTGGATAATGGCGGTGGAAACTGGGATGCGGAGTATCGTAAGATGCTGGATGCACTGATTCGTCACCTCGGCACTGGCGCGCCACTCGCCCCGGCACTTCTCCAAGAGACAACAGATTTAGCCAATAGGCTTCGTAATGGATCAGATTATGATGCTCCTGCCAGATTATCCGAGTTGGCGGTGTTATGGGTACTCGCGAATCCTCAGCCGGTCGCGATGGCCCAACCGGAATATACGCGATAATTTTCCAAGGATAGACGGCATTGGAGTTCCTGAATCCTGTCAGTGGACAGATTGTAAAATGAAGTGTTACGGCTGAAGTTATAGGGCTAAAAAAGAAGTAAAACACCTAAAAAAGAAGCGGAATAGCTCCCGCTTCTTTTCTTTTCTTTTCTTTATAGTCAGCCAATACATCATAACTACTAATCTTTCCTAACCAACACTTCGAAAGCACTTCTAAATAGAGTAGCTCTTTAATCTCTGCTTGTATGTTTACCAGAGTATGACGCTTTCTCAAACCGAAATAAGCTTTACTCATCGTCCGTTCTCTTTCTCCAAACTTTGAAACTTAAATCCCATGTTCCTCCGCCTCATCTTGATCCTTGCTCCCAAATTCATTAAGCAATGTACGCACTTCACTTGTCGACTTGGCGTTCATTAAGCTGTTTCTAAGTTCACTTGCCCCTCGGAATCCACGGACATATATTTTAAAGAAACGAGCAAATGCGCTGAACGAACGTGGCTCCTGTCCTGAATATTGATCATGAAGATCCAGATGCAGCCGCAGCAGATCAAGTAACTCCTCACTACTGTGTTCCTTCGGCTCCTTCTCAAAAGCAAACGGATTCTGGAATATACCGCGTCCAATCATAATGCCATCCACACCATATTGCTCAGCGAGTCTCAGGCCTGTCTCACGGTCAGGAATATCCCCGTTAATCGTCAGCAGAGTATTAGGAGCTATCTCATCACGAAGTTTCTTAATCTCAGGGATCAGTTCCCAGTGAGCATCTACTTTGCTCATCTCTTCTCTCGTCCTCAGGTGAATGGACAGATTCACAATGTCCTGCTGCAAAATATGGGTCAACCAGTCTCGCCATTCGTCTACAGCTGTGAAACCGAGTCTTGTTTTTACACTGACAGGTAGCCCCCCGGCTTTCGCTGCTTGAATGATATCGGCTGCAATTTCGGGACGGCAGATCAATCCGCTTCCTTTACCATTCTCAGCTACATTGGCTACAGGGCACCCCATATTAATATCGATGCCTTGAAAGCCTTCTTTTGCCATCCCGATACTCATCTCACGAAAAAATTCAGGTTTATCTCCCCAGATATGAGCCACAATCGGCTGTTCGTCCGCTGTAAACGTTAACCGCCCGCGCACACTATGGTGCCCCTCCGGGTGACAATAACTCTCTGTATTCGCAAACTCCGTAAAAAACACATCCGGTCTGCCCGCTTCACTTACGACATGCCGAAACACAACATCCGTCACATCTTCCATCGGTGCCAGTATAAAAAATGGTCGTGGCAAATCACGCCAAAAGTTTTCCTTTGTCATATCCAAAACTCCTCTATACCTACCAGGACAGTCTATGCCCTCATTAATAATAAAAAAATCGTAATTCATGCATCTGCTTGCCTATTCACTTATACCATGCAAATGAACTTCGTTCAAACATCAGTATCTGTTATTACTTCCATTAGATCATCAGATTATTGAAAGTTCGGTGATTTCATAAAAGCCCTTTCCCGATTTTATCACGTCTATATTTAATTTTCAGCATGCTTACGCTTGCGGAACTCGAAAAGCTCCTCTAAAATGAAGCTCGGCAGGCATTTAACCTGCAAATCGTAATTTGGAGGAGGCCTGAATCAAACATGGAAATTTCACTGGATATGATTAAAGATAAAGTCGAATGCTTACAGGCTTATGACTTTCATGAATTGGCACGAGCGATGGAAGAACGAATTGAAATTAATAAAGCACTAATGTTGCGAGTGAAGCAAGTTCAACATCAAGTGACGTTTGACCCTATACGTACCAAAATGTTATATAGTGCAGTCGTGCATTTTGCCGTAAATTGATGGACCAAGAGTAGGGAATAGTGAAAAACAGTTCACTGACGCAATTGCATTTAAGCTTATCCTATGTAGCATGCAAAAAAGAAGACGCGAATTCACGTCTCTTTCCATCCAAACTTCACTTTCTCTTGTTACAACTCCTGCTTAACCAACATCGCCAGGTTTGTTTAAATGCGGTGTTAAAAGAGGCTTTTTATAGTATTTGCTGAATAATATTTCGGAAGGGGAGAATACCATGCAAGATTTAATCTTTACGCAAAATTATAAAAACAATGACACTCTTCGGAACAGTTTTTTCAAACTTGCTGCCGATACTTTTGATATACATTTTGAAGGTTGGTATCAACAAGGATATTGGGGCGAAGGATACATCCCTTTCTCATTCGTTGATGGAGATCGAGTTGTTGCCAACGCTTCAGTCAATGTCCTTGAACTTATCATTCATGGAGAGAAGAAAATAGCGATTCAAATCGGCACGGTGATGACACACCCTGACTACCGAGGAAGAGGACTATCTGCGCAATTAATGAACAAGATTTTAGAGAAGTACGAGAACAAGTGCGATTATATGTACCTTTTTGCGAATGAATCCGTTCTTGATTTTTACCCAAAATTTGGATTTGGGCCCGTGGAAGAACATCTATTTTCAATGGACTTCACAGCGAACCAAATGCAATCTGCAAGCATTCGAAAACTAAATGTAGCTAACCCAGATGATTTAAGTCTTATTCAAAAATTATCATCGGAAAGAGTTCCTGTATCTCAACATTTTGCAACCCATCATGCTCAAGGCATATTCATGTTTTATTGCCTGAATGTTTTTAGTGATGATATCTATTACTTGGAAAACGAAAACGTCATTGTTATTTATCAGAAAGAAGACAATCATATCGACCTCTTCGACGTTGTTAGCTTAAACGAAACTAAGATGAAAGATATCTTGCAACAGATTGCAGATGAAGATACGGAGAAAGTAACCTTTCATTTCACTCCAGATGATCAAGGTACCGATCTACAAAGTTCGATCACTAATGAAGGTTTATTTGTAAGAACCAATGGTGAAAACCTCTACCCTGTGCAAGTTAAACATCCGATTACATCGATCGCCTAGTAAATGGATTTAATAATGTGCTCCGTTAGTCATAATTCAAAAAAGATCAAAAATGCCCAAAAAGGAGCAGGAATACCCTGCTCCTTCACTATGTGAAACCTCTTTCTCTCATCAAACGTAAATTCACAAGGTATAATGAAATCAGATGACCGTTCAGCATGATCTTATGACCATCATAATGAAGGAGGGGACATTCGTGGCGTTTATTCCGCTAAACTGCCCCAATTGCAACGGAAGAATTGAATACAAGAAGGATGAGGTTTTAAAGTGCCCCTATTGTGAAACAGAGCTTTTATTGAAACAAAATCATGTCTACTATGTGGATCAGACCATTAACCATTACCACGGAACACCCCCAAAGGCACCGCCAAAGCAGGCTGTCTCCATAAAACTATTGCTGATACTGATGTTCGTCCTAACTGGTGCAATCGGTACTTATTTTTACTATAGCAACAGCTCTACCTATCCAAAAACGGAAGCCAATCTGCCTGTACGAAAGATGCCCGAAAGCGAGGTTCTGCTCTCCTTTTTGCGGGATATCTTCGATAAAGGATCTGCCTTGCCTACAGAGGAGGAACTGGCTCGTATTCGCTATTTGACCGTAGAACATTCGGATAATGACCAATGGCAGTTTACATATAGCTTCTCCGATCCCTTCAGCGATGAACAGGCCAAGAAGATCACTTATGTTACTCAGGACAAGAGACTGAATACACAGGAGATTGATCAGAAAGATTTTGAAGCTTTTACGGGACTAACGGCATTGGACCTGACGAATACTTATGAGATCTCCCAGACGGACCAAACTACTTTGGCCCATATGTCCGGATTAAAAAGTTATGGAGGCGCTTTTAACGAATCCTTCAGTACATTTTCGGGCTACTTTGGCGATAAGTCTAAAATTACGGAGCTTTCCACTCAGCTTCGCAGCAATCAGGAATTAGCCTTACTTCTGGAATTTCCCAATCTGAACTCTTTATCCATCACCTATGTGGATGAGTCCGTAACGGATTTATTTCTGTTGAATAAACTGCCGCTCAAGTCCCTGTCGCTCACCTTTGTCGATGAACTGGGATGGTTGTCGTCCATGACGGGGCTGACCTCCTTATCCATCAACTACAGTGAAACCACAGACTTGCAGCCACTGTATGCATTGACCCAGCTTCAGGAGCTTCATTTGTCCTTTTTAACGAATGTAAAGTCCATCGACTTTGTGCAAAACATGCCTGCTCTACAAACGCTAGATATTGAAAATGTAAACTTCTCCAGCCTGGAGCGCTTGACCGGCAAAAAATCCATTACTACACTGCGCCTGGCTTCTCTAAGTCAGCTTGGTTCGGTAAAGGCCATCAATAGCCTGTCCTCTCTGCGGGAATTAACGTTGTCCGGTTACTATGAGAATGCAGAAGCGCTGACATTGCCTAATGTGGGGCGAGTGGAAGTGCCCAGTTCCTTTCTCTCCGGGTTGAAAGCGCCCGCCGCCACCAGCCTGACGCTCCGTGGCGGAAGTGGGGAGTTAAATCTGGCTGCGCTAGGGAAATTCCCGAAACTGGAACAGCTTTCCCTCTGGGAGGTCAGTGAAGTAACCCGTCTTGGTGCCCTGGACAGTTTGCCACACCTACAGACCCTAAACATTTATGACTCTTCACTGTACAAGGAGAGCGATGCCTTATTTCGTTTGAAGCAGGTTAAATCTCTGATTTGCTCCGAGTGCAGACTGAATTTTGAACAAAAATCGGCCGCAGAGAACGGCGTACTTGAACATCTGACCTTAGACCAGTCATATTTTAGCATGAATAATACCTCTGTTAGTGAAGTTGACCAAATGATGCCTTACTTTGCCAAACTGTCCGCTCTGCGTTCCTTCACCATGCAGGACAGTAATTTGAATTCTTTGGAATTCATGAGTAAGTGGCAGTCCTTAGAAGAGCTTCATCTCGAGAACAATGCCATTTCCAATATCGAGACCCTAAGCCAGCTGCCTGATCTGCAAAAGGTATTTCTAGCTGGCAATTCCGTGCAAAACAAGTCCGTTGTTGGTACGGATGTGCACGTATATTAATGACCGCCTGGAATGATGGTTAGTTTTAGACTTCTGTAGTTATGGATGGTATTGAAAAAAAGACAAGCAGGGGTTCGAGAATCATATAAATTCTCGAACCCCTTCTATTTATGTTTAGCTTTCTAACCATCATCGCTACACTCTCCACATGGGATGAGTGCTGACGGCACAATAACCTAATAGGATGTGGCTCCGATTGTTGAAAGCTTCCTTAGATGCCACACCAGAAAAGGCTCTTGCAAAATGATTAGGGAAGCTCCCCTAGTATAAGGGATTCTGTTACAGTAAGTCCCTCACTCTCTTTCTCCTCGTCCCCTTTACTTTTCATTCGGATTAGAGCGCTGCGGATTGACCGTGCCAAAGATATGATACGGTGTTATCCCCTTTGCAAATAGACTATCTATTAGCTTGATCAATTCTTCCGACGACAGATCTTTGTCTCTGTGTATCCAAAGGCGAAACATAGATATTAATGTTGATATGTAAAACTCGATGATGTATGGTGCCAAGACATCATCTGTTGGAAAATCCACAATTAATCGCTCAAAGGGAATTTCTCTTTTCAAGCGTTCCACAAAATGTACAGAACCATAGTCGCCCAAAATAGCTTTGAGAACTGAAATATCCTCTGCATTTTCCAAGCATTGAAGTGCATCTTGGAAAGTATGTGTAGAAAATTCTCTGCCTGCCATTTCCTCGTTAATGGATTTCAAAATACGCTCTTCAACACAGTCCAACAACTCATAGATATCTGTAAAATATTGATAAAATGTACTCCGATTATATCCTGATTGGTTAGCAATCTCTTGAATGGATATTTTTTCGATTGGTTTGCGGCTATATAAATCGCAGAATACATTTATGAATGTCTGCCTTGTTTTGTCCGTGATTTCAGGTTGCTTATTCATTATTTACCTCCATTTTCTGTTCAATTGATTATACGACAGATATTAAAAATCTGATGGTTGATGACCGTATAGTGAATCTATACAATACATTATACAACACGTTGTTGGATCATCAACAAGGATGAATATGGATATTTAGGAGGCTAAGATGAGAATTTTATTTTTTGGTAGAGGTGTAATATCGACCCAATATGCGTGGGCTTTAGAGAAGGCAGGGCATACCGTTGAGTTTTACGTTAGAAAAGGGAGAAAAGAAACGTTCGGAAGTCATATAGCGCTTGAAATGTGGGACGCACGAAGAGGGAGACAGTTAATCAAAGAAAGCTGGAAAGTCAAGCTGCATGAGGAGATAAGCCCAAATTACGATCTCATTATTGCGAGTGTCAACACGGAGCAACTTCCCGAAGCAGCAAAATTACTATCGACTACCGCTGGTAAAACCCCGATCCTAATATTCAATAATATTTGGCAGGATTTAAAATCATCAATCTTGCCCCTGTCTATGAACAATGTTGTCTTTGGGTTCCCAGGAGCAGGAGGCGGCATTGAGGACAATAAGCTTAGGGGCGGCTTTTTAAAAATGATATTTCTGGAAAAACCACGGGTAGGCACGGAACAGATAAACAACAAGGTCAAAGAACTATTTGAAAGCGCCCATTTTAAAATCAATTGGATCAAGGAAATGCAAAGCTGGTTATGGAATCACTATGCCATGAATGCGGCGATGGAGACCGAGATGTTAAAACGAGGAAGTTTCCCAGCACTCTTGAATCATAGTGACTCATTCGCAAATGTCGGCAAGAGTATGCGGGAAATGAAGCCTGTTCTTAAAGCAAGAGGCGCAAAGATGGACGCGATTACTCTACTGTTGACCAAGATCCCACCGGCACTTCTCGGCACACTGTTTAACAAGATTATTTTTTCAAAGGGCAGCTTACCCCGACTTTTCATTGAATACAATAATAGTAAGTCCAGTTTTGCAGTACTTGAAGTTGTGAGAGAAGCCAAAAAGTTAGGTATACCTTTACCACGTCTTACTGTGGCATTAGAAAACACTGAACAACACACAGCTATTAAAAACGGATAAACTGAAAAATTGGATATTGTTCAGACCAACATCAACTCTACTAATGATTATATAAACCATCATCCGACGAACGGAAGCCTCATTTAATGCCCTTCGCTGAATGGATTACTTTGGTTAAAATAATTATAGCCCGAGCTCTAGAAGCTTCGGGCAAAGTAGCTATTTATTAAACAGATAAATGTATTGTTAATAACGTACTTCTCAACGCATATAAGGTATTATTACCGAAAATTGCAAGCGTTATCATTTTGTGATTTTTTAAGTACTCGTTGCTTAGCACGGGCAACATATTGTCGTACGTGATTCTGAGGAATCCCTAGTACCGCTTCAATTTCCTTGTCTTTCAATCCCAAGTTGTATTTATAATACAATAATCTTCTATCCCTTTCTGATAGTTGAAGCATTAGTTTCTTTAACTCGTGAATTCTCTCGTTTCTTACATAGTTTTCTTCTATTTTAACCATTAAGTCTGGAATCTGGGCTACAAAATCTTCTTCTGGTCCAACAACATAATGTTTGTTACGACATGCCTCTTTACGAATATAATCAAAACAAACATGTTTTGCTGTGTTAGTAACATAAGCTGCTATTCTGTAACGATCTAAGGTGCGTAAAAGAGAAGCTTTCGGTATTAATTTAAGCAGGGCCTCTTGAGTTAAGTCATTCACAACATCAGAGTCTCCAACTGTATCGTAAACTTTGTATTTAATTAGTGGATGATATTTTATATATAATTCCAACATAAAGCTCTTATCTTCATCTGCTAAGCTAAAATATATTGGCTTCATTGAGTATCCTCCTTTAAATTTAGTTTTCCATATTGAATTAATTCCCCTTTGTAAAACACATGTGATTATTGCTTTATTTCAAAATATCTAATTAATATACCAAATTATTACAATTATATTATAACTCAAACTTAACAGAAGTTAAATAACCAGTTAGCCGTTGATTTCCAGATTTCCTCTCATGTTAATCGGTTTTGGTAATAACCTCGTTTAGTAAAAACTATACAAAAAAAGAGTGCCCGGTTAAGGAAACTCTTGAATTAATTTATAAAATATCAATAGTATAAATAAAGTCATTAAATTTAATAGACATCAATGATAGTAATAAAGTCATTATATTCATCTTTTGAGATTACACTAATAGGATCACGTTGTAGATTAGATTTTTCTTCTTGATTAATCTTATTTAAAGGGATTATTGATTCTAACTGAATCCCTGTATACTTTATGGGGTTATTCAGATCGATTTTATTGAACAAGTCTATATTCTTCCCAAGGGAATATTCTTTGGTTTTACCTTTCAATTTGTATTTAGAATCAAAATACTCACTATCAATACTTAACTTCAAAAAATAAGTATCTCCCTCAACATACTTATCAAGAATTGAAAATTCCGCCAATGAAAAATAAGTAACCATGTTGTTTGAGTAGTCATTCTTCTCATTCCAATAACTGATCAATTTCGGTACCAATACAACGAGTAAAAGGACCATCACAAAAGTACCAACTAAAATTTTTTTTTTGCTCATTACTGATTTCAACCCCTTTCTAGAATATATGTATATGCCCTTGTTTGGTATGTTTCAACCTTAAAAGTTAATTCAGAAATAATGAGGCTAATCGGTAATTTCTAATTAGCCCCATATTAAGAAACTAAAAATTAGAAAACCAGATTATACACATTCGTATTATAACCTACGTTACTAGAAGAAGGCGTCACTGAAATATAAGCAGGACCATAACCAATAGAATAACCGAAGGTACCTCCAGATGAAGTGTCATGCACATAAGATATGGCGATTTTTTTCACAGGATTTGTTTTATCGATATCTACTCTAAAAGAAAAATTCCCTTTAATATAGATTGGAAAATCAGGCGTTCCCAAACTACTACCAGAATGTTCGTAACCCGTCAGGCTACTTCCAGTATACGTTGCGGCACCGGCACTAGTCCAATTATCCCCGGAGTTAAGTTTGTACCAAATCAAGTTGCTACGAGTATTAGCAACAACACTAAAATCACTGTGGGTAGAATAGCCGAAGTAATCTTTACCTTTAGGTTTTACAGGTTTCAACCACTCATATATTGGATAAATATCTGCTTTACCACTTCCAACCGAGAAAGCCAAAACTTCAATTTTTAAATCCGAGGATGGAATTGAATAACCGGAGGCAAACAGTTGTGGAACAACTTCTTGTTGAACTTCAATAAATTTCAATTCAGGGCTAGAGCCAGAGTTTTCATAAATCATTTGTTTTAGTTCATCATCCAATCCGCTAATTATATTCTCTGGAGTCCCACTGTCCCTTAGGATCTGATCAATATCAGATAACGTAACTTGTTTTACATCTGCACCTGCTACGGACTGTAAAGTAAAGAATAAAGCAACTGTCAACAAAACACTTAGTACTCTCTTCATTTTGTATTCCTCCCAGTATTTTTATTATTTCAATATATAAGACGAAATAACAATGATTTTGTAACAGGTGATCAGAAAGAACACTGACATAAACTCGAAAAAACGATAAGCTTTTAAAACTTCTCCTACACATTCTGTAATTTCTCGACTTTTATCGGAACATTGATAAAAAGAAAGACAGCCATTTGGTATTATCCCCTTTTAGTAGACAAGAGAAAAAAGACATCTGTTAAGATGGACTTAATCTTGCCAAACGAAGGGGATTTTTTCATGGCTAAAAAAGGACAAACTTTCCGGCGGTACTCTTTGGAATTGAAATTGGGGGCGGTCCGGCTAGTCAACGAGGAACATATGAGTATACGTGAAGTGGCGAAACGTTTGGATATTCAAAATAAATCTCAGGTACAAGTATGGGTAACGAAAACGAAACAGGGATTGAGTCTAGAACCTGCTGCATCCAAACGGAGACGCCTTAAAACAACGTTTTCCAGTATCGAAGAAGAGATGGCCTATTTGCGGGCGGAGATTGAATACTTAAAAAAGCAGTATCCAAATCTACACAAGGAGTGACGCGTAAAGTTGCCAGATTTCAAATCATAGAGGATCTGCGAGCACGCCATGATCTGGCTTGGCTCTTGAAGTTAGCTGTGGTTTCCCGTTCGGGCTATTATAAGTGGAGAAAAAATAGACAGGCGACAAGTGAACGTAGACAAAAAGAACATGAATTGGAATCGCATCTACTTGCCATTCATCGCGTTCATCCCTACTTTGGTTACCTTCGAATGACGGTGGCTTTACGGAGAGAAGGCCTCAGGGTTAATCACAAAAAGGTGTATCGATTAATGAAACAATTAGGGATCTGTTCTGTCATTCGAAAGAAGCGTCGATTCTTTGGGAAACAAGCTTCTGTAGTGAATCCAAATCGGCTAGAACGCCAGTTTCAAGCGGGCTCACCACGAATGAAGCTGGTTACAGACATCACTTATATTCGCGCTGGAGAACGGTTTGTGTACCTCTCTGTTATTCAGGATTTATATAATAACGAAATTGTAGCGTGGCATCTTTCTGAACGAAATGACCTTGCTTTGGTTCATGAAACGCTGGATAGACTCCGTCAGCACGTAGATCTAAGTGGCGTAATCCTGCATTCGGATCAAGGGTTTCAATATACCTCGAAACCTTTTAACCGTAAATTGGAACAGCTCGGCATTCTAGGCAGTCACTCTAGGCGTGGAAATTGCCTAGACAATGCCTATATCGAGTCCTTTTTCTCTCACTTAAAAACCGAGAAAATATACTTGAATAAGGCTGCAAATAAAGCTGAGGTTGAACAACAAGTGAGCGAATACATTTTGTTTTACAACCAAAATCGATTTCAGAAAAAACTAAACGACCGTTCTCCAGTAGAATACCGGGAAACGGCCGCAGCTTAATCTTGTCTTTTTTGTGCTGTCTACTTGACAGGGGTATGACCAATTCGGCTGTCTTCAAGTTTGGAGTTTGAATTAAAAATATAAACTACACTTTGGTTTTATTACCTTAGACCTGCGTATGGTTTTTAACCAACATCGCCACCGACTCCACATGACCAGTGTGCTGTAACAAAATCAAAACAAAAAAAACGGCATCTCTGCCGTTTGTGTTTAAAGTGTTGATGCAGACAGCGGCGGCTTCTCTGTTCGCGGCGGTTTTCATACGATGAACAGACACATGCACAGTATGCCTGTTCATGCGGCTCATTTCTAGCAATATTAGATGTGATTTTACCTGAAAGCCTTTAACATTAAAAATAATTGATTATTAAAATGCACTTCATTCGTATATATTTTTGTAAATAAACCAATGCACTTGTCTATGATTTCCCCAGTGAACTTTTGGGACATGATGGCTTTATTCGAATAGATCCTTACTGTCTTCCAGTCATGAATAATTTGGTCCAATAACGGGTCAAGCGTATGTTTTGCATTGATATGATCAATGTTGTACTTATAGAGAGTATTTAACCTGTATTTCTCAGAACATTTTCTATAAATAGTACTGCTCAGTGTTTCTATAATCGTTTCATTTTTTATAATGAGCTCGTAATTTTCCGCCAACAACAGTATATTTTTCAAACTTTCCGTTATTTCATTTTGATACCTGCACATATTTTCTACGAATGTATTGATGGTTGTGTGTGCTAAATTCTTATTGTTCAAGATCTCATGGTTACCGGGGGCACTAGCGCATATTCCCAAAAGTAGTCTGGCATCTTTACGTGTTCCGAAGTCATGCATGACCATTTAAATTCTGGAAATGGAAGAGAATATTGTCTGTATTCTGTAATATCATCAACCGTATATATTTGCTCGTTCGTAAGATTGAAGCCATAGACAAAAACAGGGTGCAGTCCATGTTTTTTGTTATAGTAAAAGTCTCTCCCGCGTTGATAAAATAAATCAATAAATATGGAAATCGGATGACCACTTGAAATAGAGTTTATGATCTCATCTTGTAACGTATCTAGTGCAGGGGATTTTTTACGAATAGAGATCCCCATTTCCTCAAGGATCTGATCTCCCTCCTCAAGATCCAACACCTCTAACTTGAAATATCCTCTTGTTTGTATTTTTTGTTTATCAAATCTATAAATACTAATAACATTATTCAAAATCGGCAACTCATCTTTTTTAAAATATCTGGCAAGCGTTAACAACAAATTGTAGCCGCAATTAAAATAAGGAAAATTATGATGAGGAAACATTTTTGTCATGCCGTCGAAGGGCTGAAAGGTGTCCAGGGAAATAATTTCTTCCATAAAATATTTCTCCTATACTTGGGCGTGTCTTGAAATCCTCTGAAGTGCATCTTTTACCGCCTTTTCGCCCCCTGCTGCGTCACTTTCCCTTGACGTGCTCCGGCACGCCTGCGGTAAACTTCCTGGCTTGGAACGAAAATTCGGCAAAATCTGCTTCCTTCATCGTTTTCAGACACGCCCTAAAATTATTGTTGATATTACGGCTATATTACCTCTTAACAAGGTTCATCATACGGTATTGCCGCGTTCCAGCCTTCATCTCTTCATATTTCTTCGAGCCGGGCAATGCGATGAATTCATTGATATCTCCAATATTCGTGCTCGCTTTGGCGTTGCTCGCAATCCCTTGTGTGCCAGTACGCTGCTTCGCACTCTCATCACATGATAGAAGAACATTCGAAGTCACATCCTGATTGCGGATTACAGACAGGCCTGCTTCATCTAACAGCCTGATGTTCTGTGCTACCTGATCTCCCAGCATCAGCTCCGTATACAGAAATACGCCGCCAACTCTCATTATCCGGTACACCTCTTCATAGAATCGTGATCGGTTCGGATAGGCATGTGCGGATTCTATATTTAACACCACATCGAAGCTCTCGTCTGCAAACGGTATATTCTCCGCATCGCCGACGAGATACAAAGATTCACCCCCTCGGGATTTGGCATTGCAATAGGCAATATTCGCCGGGCAGATGTCGAGACCGACAATAGACAGCGGCTTGAAATATTTAGACAGAGCTGCTATGTTCCCTCCCCTGCCGCATCCGATGTCGATCACCTGCCGCTCCCGAATCGCCGTCCTGCCCACTGTCTCAAGCAGCAGCTTGACCGAGTTTCTATTCCATGCATCGTCAGGCTCGATCACCGCATGTTGCTCATTCCCGTGCGGGACGTAACCATAGTTTAAGAAGGTTGCGAATCGGCCTATACCGGACAGCGCAAGGGAGTGCGAAATCTCGCTATAATCCCGAATTTCAGCCTCTTTCCGGTTCCATTCGGAAGGGTGGACAAACTGCTCACGCCGGTCGAGCATCGATACATAACGGTCGTCGTTCGTATATACCGCATCGCAGCTGCAGCATTGCAGCAATGCCTCCGACTGGACCAGCACGCCCTTGCAGCTGGAGCATACCAACCTTGCATGCAGATGCTGTAGCATGACTATCACCCAGCCGACGTATGCATTTGATTCAACGCGTACACATTATAGTAATTTGGGATATTCAAATCTTCGTAGTAATCGATCACGGCATAGAAGCCGTTGGTTTGGAAGATGTTCTCGAGCCTGCTGATCTGCTCTCCGTCCAGTCCGTGTACCTCCATTACAATTTGCCTGATTTTGCCCCAATCTTCCGGTTGGATGCCTTCCAGCACCTCGAACTCACTTTTTTCCACGTCGATTTTGAGCAAATCAATTTGGTTCAGATCGTAAAAGCGGATCATTTCGGAGATCGTAGTTAGCTTGCAACGATAGATTTGTTCATTCAGAAGCTTCGGCGACATAAGATGATCGACAAAGCGGTTTAGCATTCGCCGGTCAGCGAAATTATCTTCGTAATGGTTGATTAACCCGTATCGGAGATCTTGATCGTGGTTCTCCCTGTATTTGATCTGGACAGAGTCCGTGGACATCGTAGGAAAATAGGCAAACTCCGCTTCCTTGATCTCATTGGAAAGCCCGACGTTAACCGTCGTTACGCGAGGCAGGGAGCTCATATTCATCTTCAAGAGTTTAAACGTCGGAGGCAGTGGCTCAAAGGCATATACCCTGCAGTCGCTCTTGCTGCTGACATATAGGCTGAACATGCCGATATTAGCCCCGACGTCCAGGACCGTGCCATGATCCGGAAGCGTAATCCCGTGCTTGAAATACATCTCCTTGTGGAAAATCTCGTTGTAGAGAAACTCGGTCTCGCCTTCGTTATTTTGATAGATTTCAATCCCGTTGTGCAGCCGTTTCTTTGTAATGGCCTCTGTCTGCAATGGATGACGCTCATGCTCCGTCTTGCTCATTCAATTCACCTTCTCAACAATTTGTTTGTAGGGCATTTCTCTAACTGCTGGCGCTTTCATAGCGTTTGACGGCCAGCTTCCAGAACAGCCTGACCACTAGAAGCGATATAACGGGAGCTACAAAAATCCATATCCCAAGGAACAAGTCCAATCGATCAATCAAATAAATCGAAGGCATGTTGGTGATGAACAAGATCGGCACAACATACAGCCCTATTCTCCGCAGCCATTTGGGGTATATGTACATCGGCATATTGTTCAAATCCCAACATTTGTCGAGTATTTCGAAGATCGAACCGGATTTCACCGTCCAGAAGGCAAGGATTTGCGGAAGTAGAAGTACCGAATAGGTCACGATTGTGCTACTCAAGATCACGCCGATATATCCGGCCACGTGGATCAAGCTTGGCTCGATGTCAAGACGCCGCCAGGCCAGTGCGATCATCGTGATCCCGGCGATCAGGTTCGGGATCGGAAACGCGAAGTTAACATGCCGGAACGAAATCATGAACTGCAGTGATAGCGGCTTCGTCATATACAAGTCCAGCGTCCCGTTGCGGATATGGCCGGCGAATCTATAAAAGTTATCCATAAACAGTCCTGTATAGATTGCGATCATAATCGTATAGGTCCCCGTGAAGATCAACATCTGGTCAGGAGAAATGCCATTGATTTCGATCCCGAGCTGGAAAACGAACAAGATATAGATCAGCTTGGAAAACAGAAATACGGTCTCCATGATCAAACCGGAGTAGAAATTCGCTTTGTATTCCATGTAACCGACCAAGCTGTTCTTTGCGAAAATAAAGAACATACGTACATGCTTCCGAAACTCCGTCAAGCTGATACTCACAGATCTAACCTCCAACGGCTACATATTTCCTCATCCCGGAATCCCACGACAACTTCGAAATCATCATAAGCACAATTACCCAGACCGCCTGTAAGAGGAGTCCGCGCACGATTTCATGAATCGCCATGCTCCCATTGATGATGTTAACCGGGAAGAATACGACATATTGAAACGGTAAATAGCTGGAGATTCTGGCAAACGTATCTCCGAAAATATTAAGCGGAAAGATGGCACCACTGAGCAGATAGACACCTTGATTGAACGCGATATAAACGCCCCAAACCTCGGTAATGATGAACGCGAGAGCACTAATTGAATAAAAAAGCAGGAAGTTGATGAGCAGTCCGAACAGAATGCTGACCAGGAACATAACGATCTGCACCCCTCTAAGCTGAAACCCCCAAATCTGAGTAAAAACGATCATCAGTATGACGAATAAGACAAGGACGACCCCGATCTGAACCGTTTTCCCACCGAAAAAATTGCATATCCGATAGCTGAAATAATGAATGGGCTGAGCGATAAATTTGCTCAGTCCACCCGTCTTGATATCATTCGCGATTTCCCCTTCGAAGCCGGCAGAAACCAGCTTGGAGACGACGCCGGACAACACGGAATAAATGATGATCTGTGAATAAGTATAGCCATTAATAATCTCCTGCGGCGAACTGCGAAACACGGCCGTCCAGAGGAAACATTGGACGAGAATGATGAAGCCGCCGCTGATGATACTCATAAAGAAATCGGTCCGATACTCCATCGCATTCTGAAGCGCAAGGATGTACGTCCTTTTATACTTCTGTAAGGCTTTCATGTCTGACCCCATCTTTCTGATACAAGCTTTCGATGCCTCGCTCGACAGGTATATCTTCAACTGTGAAATCGAGGATCGGGAACCGGTCCAGCATCATCTTGGAAAGCCGCTGGAGGTCATGCTTATCGATCTCCATGACGGCATTCATGCCGTCATGTTGCATGATAGCGCCATAGTCGCTTAGCGCTTGCCTCGGCACTTCGTCCGTAAATTGCAGCTTGATGATCTTTTTTGCATGAAACAGCTCGTTCACACGCCGAAGATCGCCGTCGTATACGATCTTCCCTTGATTGATGATGATCGTTCGTTTGCATAAATCCTCAATATCCGCCATATAGTGGCTTGTCAGAATGACCGTTGCTTTCGTCTGCTGGTTGTAATTCTTCAGGAACTCCCGAATGCGCTTCTGCGAAATCAGATCGAGTCCGATTGTAGGTTCATCCAGAAAAATCACCTTAGGCCGGTGGATGAGCGACGCAATTAGCTCCATCTTCATCCGTTCCCCAAGCGAAAGCCTACGTACCTGAATATTGAGCAGATCTTTAACATCAAGCATCTCCGTAAGCTCATCCAGGACAAGGTTGTAGGGCTTATCCTCGACCTCATAAATGCATTTGTTCAGGTACAACGATTCGTTCGCCGGTAAATCCCACCACAACTGCGATTTCTGCCCCATCACGATCGAGAACTGCATCTTGAATTCTTTTTTTCGCTCCCAAGGGACATAGCCTAATACCTTCGCTTGCCCGCTTGTCGGATACAAGATGCCGGACAGCATCTTAAGCGTAGTTGTTTTGCCGGAACCGTTCGGGCCTAAGAACCCAACCATCTCGCCTTGCTCGATTACAAGTGATATCTCGCTAACCGCTTCTTTGATCAGTGATTTCCGCTTCACTAAATTTTTTAGCGATTTTTTGAAACCCAATTCTTTTTCGTAGTAATTGAAGCTTTTGGATAAGCGTTCCACTTGGATAATGCTCACTGGTTCACCTCATTTATGCTCATGTAGAATAGTTAAACACCGTGCAAATGCAAGACACTGCACTTGGAACATGCCGGTGTCAGTCGTTCATCCATCATTTCCCTTATCCTTCTGTAGGTCATGCCGTGCCATAATTCCTGTACGGACGCTTCATTTAATTTGCCGATCTCGAACTCTTTGAAAAATTTGCATGCAACAATCGTTCCATCGGGCGTAATATCCATCCGGTTCGAGAGAGCCAGGCACTTCTTGTTCATCGTGCCTTTACTCTTCACCTCTTTGCCGAGCACGAAATCTTCGATCTGGTCATAATCCAGATTCGGCTGGTAGCGTAAACGCATTTTCCAGACCCGATTATTCACCCGGTCCAACTCGCTCATCAAAGCAGGGATACGCTCCGGATCGAGCTTGTAGTTAAAGGCGTGCCAGCTTCGTTCGCCCTTGTGCTCGCTCGCCGCAAGGAAGTCGAACTTCTGGTCAAAGTAATCGTCCATTCCCTGCGTGCATTCGTCCGAGATGTACCACGGGAAGCAGACCATGACCATATCTACACCGACGCCCTCCAGAAAGTCCAGCAGATCGTACAGCTTGTCGGTCATAGCATCGTTAACGACGGTATGGATCGTAATTTTGCCCTTGAATCGGTTTTCCTTGCGCAGCTCGACTAGCATCCGAATAGCATCTATCGCCTTGTTGAATACCCCTTTGCCGCGAAGCGCATCATTCTCTTCTTCGAATCCATCAAGTGCAATGAGCAGCTCCAGGTTGTCGGATATTCTCAGCAAGGCGTCCAGCTTTCGCTCGATCAGCATCGCGTTCGTGCAGATCGTCGTCTCGCGAGGATAGGCTTCAAGCAAATCGGCCAAACGGTCGAAATGGCTATATACGAGCGGCTCGCCGCCCCAGATATAGAGTCTCGACTTAGCTGGTTCCGTCTCGAGGATCAGCTTCTCCAGCAGCCCGTAGTCGAGCTGTTCCCGCTGCTGCTCCGGTGTCATAAAGTGATGATAGCCGGTGTCGTTCCATTGATAGCAATGCTTGCAGCGCAAGTTGCATTGGTTCGTCAGTTTAATCCCGACCGACTCTGGCAACGGTGTCGCGTAACCCGCTATTTTCTCCATGTTCCGCTTGGTTTCCACCGTATTCTTGATAGTACGTTTCAATATTTGCAAATCCTTTGGGGAATGTTTAATCTCTGATTTTGGATTCATATCAACACACCCTTCTTAAACTTATTAGGTCATTCACATGAATCAATAGATATAATACCTTGAACAAGCCGTACAAATCGGAAGCATATTTTTTTTCATATACGCGCGATAATCTTTGTACTTGTCACTACTCCAGATATCCAGCAAACTCTCTTCGTTCACGTTGCCGAAGGTCAAATCATAGAAGGCATGGCAGGGCGAAACGTCGCCCCTTGCCGTAATCTCCGCATAAACCCATGGAAGGGAGCACCGATTTCGTTTATCAGCCATCTGATGGAATTGCCCCGAGAAATAGTTGCTCAAATTTTGTTCATCTATCGTCTTCGGATAGGTGATCACATGGATGCGATTTTTCAAGCAATACGCTTTAACATTATTGAGCTGTCTCGTCAATTCCGGAATATCGATCTGGCTGAACGAACTGGTGTCCCGCCACACCATCCCCTTGGCATAAGGAGCTTCATGCACGTCGAATTTGTCACTAAGAACCTCCACATATTGGGCATACTGCTCTTCCGTTGCATAGAGCTGCACTTCCATGCTGATATGGTCCAACATCGACAAGTCGATATGCTTAAAGAAAAATTCCTCAACGTACATATAGTTCAAAGGCGTAATGATAAAGGATACACCCATTTTCGGAAATTGCTTGCCCTTGCTTTCCCGAAGCTCATAAAGCTTCTCGATCCCCTTGATTACTTTCTTGAATACGCCTTTGCCTCTCTGCTTATCGTTGATTTCCTCAGGGCCGTCGAGCGACATCCAGATCTTATTTGGAGCAGTCTCGACAAGCATCTCGGCATGCTGCTCAAGCAATGTGCCGTTCGTGGGGAAGTCCGCTTTACTTCCATAGTGATTGATCATGGCGAGGATGTCGCTCAGCCAAGGGTACATCAGCGGCTCGCCGCCGAAGAAATCGTAATACGGCTTGCCCGGGCTGCATTCGACGATGATCTTTTTAATGAGATCCGGATCCAGATGCGCTAACGTTTTTTTGCTTTTGTAGGGCCCTTCGAGTCCCCACTCATAGCACATCTTGCATCGTAAATTACACTCCTCCAACAGCTGCATGACGATCCATCTCGGATAGCTTGTCTTTGTCTTATCTTGGACGACACTCAATTTGTTTACGCTCATCGCATAACCCCTTCTGCCATTGAAATCTTACCCCTTCGTTAACGCGACTCTCGCACAATAATGATCCACATAATTCGTCCGTTCTCCGGGTCTGTTCATGATCGCTTGATGCATCTCCTTAAGGACCTCTACGGAAAAATCCATCTCCCGCCACTTCTCGTAGCGTATTCCGAACCCCAGTGACTCCCACAATTCCAAATTGCTAAGCTCGTGACTTCCGAACGGCTCCAGCAAAATAAGAGGGGTTTCGGATGCAAGCGAGTCGATTAATGTGCCCGCTCCCGGCTTGGCCACGATAGCCATCGCCTCCGAAGCGATATCGTATAACCAATGATGATCAACCTCAGCGGCGTATGACTTCGTGTCTTCTCCCGTTATTTCGATGTATGGCGGAAACTCGTGCAGGCCGTTCGCACTCTTCACCCATGCACACCATTCCGGATCGTTCATCCAATATCGGTGATCGGGATCGGGCTTCGCTTCCTTCCAATCGTAAGCTACGATATCAAGCCCATAGTTATGGCCGGCAAGCTCTGGAATTGTACTTTGATAAGTGCCCATCCCCCAGCCGCCGCCATGAACAACAAGCCGCCGCTTCCTTGAGTCGAAGGGCAGTGGCGTACGATGAAGAACTGGGATTTCGCATCGAATCTCCATCTTGTCGGTGTCATAGAGACAAGCATTGTAATAATACTCGTCATAGTGAGGATGAAACTTCTTCAAGCTCTTCCAAGACGGGGCCAGATCTGAATCGACGTAGAGCAGGTCTACATGAATTTGATTCGGCAGCATCTTCTCCCTATACAAATCCAGAATATAGATCCAGTGTCCGGATAACGATATGAATTCGTACCGGTCTTCCGCTTTCCACGCCTCCAGCAATAGCTCGACCTGGGCATAATCAATGCTGTTGCGTATATCCATCGGCATTCGGGCCGATAAATTGGCAAGTGCGAAATTATTGTGGTAAGCCTTTCTGCTGTCTACAATATGATCCATCTTGTCTTGCTCCAAATAGCTTTCGAACACGAGCACTTCCGTCGCGATATCCCTTTTCTCGAAATCACTTGCAGCTAACAGGCCGGGAATATAGAAACCCAGACCGAAACCCGAGCATAGAATCGTCAGTTTCCGCTTACCCATAAAATTTCTTCCTCCATTCATGGCTTCAAGCGCTTCGGAAGCATCAGCCAACGATCTTGAAGGATAACGACGACAGCACCTCCTTAACCTTAGCGGTCAATCGTTCGTTATCCCATTCCCCCTGGATCAACGAATAATATAATCTGCCTTTCACCTGCTTATTCCGGATCCCCTTGCACTCGCTGACAACTTTGTTAATAAGGAGCGTATTCGCGCTTAACGGTAAAATACCGAATCCTCGATCAGGCTTATATAGAACACCCTCGCGGTCCAGCGATTCAAGCAATTGATCGAATGATACATCGCATGCAAACTGTAAAGTCGCATGCGTCATGCTCCCGGCCGTGTCGTGCTTCTTCAGGTAACGGTCAACGTAATGCTTGATCAGACTCATCGATCTTCTTGCATTCACCTCAACAATCGGAACAATGCGGCCATCTGTCAACAGCATAGAATCGACGCATACGTCGCCGTGATAACCCGACCGATAAAGCTCGCGAGCCGCCCGTTTCATTACATCAAAATACTTCGCTTCCTGCAGCATATGAAGCAACCTATCGTCTGCTGTATAGGAGCCTTGGTAAGCGAAATTGTGATTGACCAACTGCTGCACTGAGATATGTCGGTAAGTACCGTCCGGATCGATGTGGAATTGGCAAGAAAAATCCAATTCCTTGCGGAGGAACGGCTCAATAATAAACCGAACCGTTTTTCCCTTGCTGCACTGATCGGCGACATAGGATGTGACTCGCTTCAAAATCGCTTCCGACTCGATCAGCAAATTCCCTTTCCCGGATACCCCAAACTCATCTTTGATCAGGAAGGGGCCTTGATTCAGCAAAGTCAAGCCGCTTGCCAGCAGCTCTTCGGGAGAATAGACCGTCTGGCTGTCACACTGAAGATCAAGGCGACGGTTCAATTCGGTTGAATACAGCTTCGAATTGACAGTCTGAACCGTTTCGATAGCTGGAAAATCCTGTTCCAGCCCGTAACGCGCTGCAGTACGATCCGCCCCCGGAATGACGGCAAAGGGCGACAACCGGGCGCCGTCCAGCAAGTAGAGATCCATGTCACCCATTCGATCGGCTGATGTGAGCAGGTCGAATATATTGGCGGTTCTGCCTGCGCTTCCTACATCAGGACTCTCGAGATCGGTTGAATTGGAAAGAAATTTAAATCCGATCTCATGCAAATACGCTTTATGGCAAACGTTCATTCGATAGCGAGTAATGAGCTTATCCTGCGCCTCGCAAAATGGGAAGAGCAGCTCATCCATGGCCATCACGATATTCTCCATTTCAGGATCGTGAAACGACGGCAGTTTGGCTAGATTAGGGTCGCGCCAGAAGCGTTCCGCGTCAAATGTCCCGATAATGAGCTCGAACTTGCGTCTATCGTTCATACAGGCGCTGTTTTCTGCAGCTCCGAGATATAATTGCAGAAGGTCGTTACCGACTCCATGAGATTGAAGTCGAATTGTTCAAAATCGATTTCAATACCGAAATGCTCTTCCACCTTTAATACAAAAGTAATTAGCTGTAAAGAGTCCAATCCCCCGTCTTCCATGATGTTGGAATGCTCGTTCAAACTGTTTGCCAGTTGGGCGTCTTCCTTGATTTCGCATATCATCGCTATGATCTGTTCTTGCATAGGTACCTCCCGTTTAATGGATATATTGACCCTGGTAATAATGGATCGTTCTAGCGAGTGCATCATGCAAACTGATCGCCGGTTCCCAGTCCATAATCGTCCTTGAAATGGTAATATCCGGCTTCCTTCTCCTTGGATCGTCTTCCGGCAGCGGGAGAAACTCTAACTGCGCGTTAGACTTCATTAACTCCTTCAATATTTGGGCGACTTCAAGTATGGTGACTTCCTCCGGATTCCCCAAATTGACTGGCTGTTCATACGTGGTGCTCAGCAGTCTCACAATCCCTTCCAGCAAATCGTCGATATACTGAAAGCTTCTCGTCTGTCTGCCGTCGCCATAAATCGTAAGGTTTTGCTTGGACATGATTTCATTAATGAAATTGGTAATGACGCGTCCGTCATTTAAATCCATCTTCGGGCCGAATGTATTGAAGATCCGAATGACCCTTACCGGTATACCGTATTTCCTGTTCATCCAGTAGGTGATCGCCTCTGCATAACGCTTCGCTTCGTTGTAGCAGCTTCTTGCTCCAACCGAATTCACGTTGCCATAGTAGCTCTCCGGCTGAGGGTGAACAGTTGGGTTACCGTAGATCTCGCTTGTTGAAGCCAAGAAGAAAGCAGCCTGCTTTTCTTTGGCCAGATACAGCAGATGCATCGTCCCTTCGCTGTTGACCCTCATCGTTTCGATCGGATAGGACAAATATTTGGGCGGACTGGCAGGACTGGCAAAATGCATCACCCAATCGACAGGGCCTTCAATTGCGAGCGGATAAATGACGTCATGCTCGATAAACTTGAAATTTGGCGACCGTAAGAGATTGTCTATGTTGACAGTAGATCCGGTCAGAAAATTATCGACGCCGATAACGGTATGGCCTTCCCGCAGCAGCCTCTCGGCAAGGTTGGAACCGATGAAGCCTGCGACTCCTGTTAATACAATGAATATTATGATCCCCCCCTTTGCTTAAGGTTTGTGAAACCACTATTAATTCAATCGAACAGGTATGGTTCTATGCATGAATCACAAGATGTCGGGTTAAATAACAGGAGAGATTCTTGAGGTGAGTGGATTCGCTGTGGTTGTGCCGGAAAAAAGCGCTTGAAGCAATGCGGATCGTTGAAAGACAAGAAAGAAATAGGCTGTCAGCAAACGGAATCTTTAAGACAAGAGTAACGGTTTGGCTTACTCAATACGCTGTATCGCAACGATTATAATCCCGGCATCACTCCCTCCATAAATATGCCCGGATCACCACCGGCTTCGGGCTAAGGCTTCTATTCGGGTGCAAGAAGAGATATCCACAACTGAGATCATCTGCTCCCTCAACATTACTGAATGCCTACCTTCTTCAGCCATCGTTCAAGGAATATGGATTCTTCATTTTCTATATTCGTAATCAGCGTTTGAAAACTTTCGGAAATACTCGTATCCCTTGTCAAATTATATTTAATCGCTACATTCACAAGTATCTTTGCCTGAAGTTCAATGGCTGTGAATTCATCTATATGTTCTTGATTTAATTTAATTAAATGCCGATTATCGTACAAGTACTTGAGTCTTAGCGTCATTATCTTCTTATGATCATAAAGTAAATGAAAGGGTCTTATATCCAGCATAGCCTTATGTTCCGATGTCTCTTTCGCATAATTTAATAGCGTTGTGTATATTTGCATGCCGAAGTCAAGATTATCCCTGTCGCCCCCATAGTTGAACATCTCCCAATACTCCGGCGTTTTCTTAGTGAAATAATTTCTTATAGAATTCACTAGAGTATCTGCATTGAATTTATCCTGATATTGATCATTGAATGTATACAGATAAACCATTTCTCTTAGATAATCATGATTCGTTGTTAGATGATTCGTGTCGAACGCAAGATTGAAATCATTAAATGATATCTCAGCCTGACTATACACGCCGTTCTTGAAAAAATCGGAAACATACAATATCTCTCTATCCAAATCATAGCCGTAAACAAATATGTCATGATGCAATTGAAGTTTATTGTAGCGATCGCTTAGGGGCACGTAGAAATAATTGACCATGGTGTGGACATAGTTATTAGCATTAATATTTTCTATAATAAAATGAATAACAGAGTCCCATTTAGTTGTTACAGTATCTCTATGTATCTTTTGAGTAGTAATCCATTTGCACGCATCCGAAGGCCGCAGCTCATAAGTCAGAGGGAAATAAAAATCTCCCCAATGGTGTTTATAATCTTTGTTAATAAATAATTGGATATAATTGCTAAATATCCATGGGTGTGCGCACTCGTAATGGGTAAGTATGGACAAGAGATGAGCATGTTGCGTATAGGTTGTAATCATAGGATAACTGACCGGCAATATTTCTCTTCCCAATGTTTGAGTTGAATTCTTCAACCTTTCGTTCACCCCTCGTTATTTGGTTAAATGGCTTAAGGATGCCGAATCAGTATATCTCATTTAGCAATAAGCGCTTCGTACTTGCCCTGTCCAGTTTTCCTGTTTTTGTTTTTGGAATACTATCTATAACCCTCCATTGTCTAGGCACTTTATACGATGACAAGTGCAAGTTGCAATGTCGTGTCAGTGCATCTATATCAACCAGGCATTCATTAAAAACTTTCAGAAATGCGATAGGCACTTCGCCTAACAGATCATCGTGTACACCAACAACCATGACCTCCTCCACTTCTTTCAAGCCGTACAAAAATTCCTCGATTTCTTCCGGATATATATTGATACCGCCGGATATAATGATATTCTTCTTTCGACCTGTGAGTATAAGGCACCCTGATTCATTCCAATACCCCAAATCTCCTGTCTTTAACCAACCCTCAACAATGGTAACGTTCGTTAACTCCGGGTTTTTGTAATAACCAAGCATCACATTCGGGCCCTTGACCCAAATTTCTCCTGTAGCAGCATTTCCTTTAACCTCATTCTCTTCTTCGTCAACAAGCCGAATAGAAACACCACTGACGGGTGACCCACAGGAAAGGCTGCGGTCTCCCCGTTCCATCATGCTCACCCGCGGAGAAGCTTCTGTTAATCCATAGGTTTGAATAATGTCCGCTTTGGGAAACACAATCTGAAGATGGTCTACTAATTTCGCGGGAATCGCCGCACCGCTAATCACAATAAATTCAATAGAATCAAAGGCACTCCAGTTTGTTGTCTGATGAAAATCGGAAACAAAGTGCATCAATTGCGTAGGAACCGCTGAGAATGCCGTGACCGCCTTATTCTGAAACAGTCTAAACGCTGTGCGCGGCAGCAAGGGCAAGCTGATAAGTTTAATTCGGGTTCCATATAGCATGCAAGAAATCAATTGCGTGACAATCGTAGAACTGAAATGAACGGGCATCGTTACAAGAAACGAATCTTGATCCGTATACCCCACCTTTCCGCCATGTGCCAACGCATTCGTTAATACATTCCAATGGGATAACATAACGATTTTAGATTTTCCGGTTGTGCCCGATGTAGGAAGGAGAATCGCACATTGATTGGGATCGGACTGATTTGTTAACGAGATCGATTCAAACGAAGGCATTGGTTCTTGCGATAAATCCTGAGCGGTAACCCAAGGAATGTCGCAATTTAAATGCGTAGGCTGTGCATATTTGCTGATAACCAATTTGGCGTCACTGGCATTTAAAATATTTTCAATTTCAGTATTGGATGCCGAATAAGGAACCGGTACTAACACATATCCGCAGAATTGAATGCCCAGCGCCGCAATAATGAACAAGGGCTCATTATTTGTGTATAATGCAAGATGACTTCCGGACTCAAGCTCAAAATTCTTGTGGATATATAAAGAAATCAAATAAGCTTCTGTCATCACCTCTGCGTAAGTCCATTGCTGGTTTAGATCTTCAAGGATAATATGATCTTGTCGATCAGAGGCCTCCAGAAATAGACGCTGAATGATAGTCATCATAGCGTTTTCTCAGTCAAATAATTAAGGATTAATCCAGCCGTGGAGAAATTCTCAAATAACAGATCTTCATCAGGGATCGAGATGTTAAACTTCGATTCCATTAAAACAATAAGCTTGATGAAGCCTACTGAATCGATCCCTTGGTCCAACAAACGGGTATCGCGGCCTTCCGGATACTCGATGTCCAGCTCAGCAAAAATTTCATCTCTCAAGATAGATTCTATTGATTTAGACATCATATTCCCCCGTTAGATAATCTTTTAGAAAGGCTGATTAAAGAGGATAGTATACGTGATGAGCAAGTGAAAGTGATTTTGAAGAAGAATAAGTTCATAACGATAAACAAGCTGAATTTGCACTGAAAGAGTTGTTTGCAGAGATGCTGCAATTCATGTTGGAGGTGGAATATGACACGGTTCAGGTCATAAAAAGCTTGACGCGAAGAGTACAACGACGGAAATACTTGAGGGTTACCATCGTCAACATCGCAAAGCCTAAAGAAAAAAGCATTTTCCCAAGCAATGAAGCGTTGCTGAAAATGCTCTACAAAACTACGATGAATGTCACTCATAAATGGACAGGGCGTGTAAAAAACTGGGACTAAGTACCCCATCAACTCTCCATTTTCTCCCTCGACGGGATTGAACTATATTGCGTAAAGTTTTGCTTGGAGAGCGTTTACATTAGTAGATTTACAGCACCAAGCGCCCGATATATTTAATATAATTACAAATATACCAATTGTCAACAGTTTTGAAAAAGCCCGTTGATGCCCTCTGGAATTCCATTTGCGATTGTTTCAAAATGTGTATGGTAAAGGGAAAATATAGTTAACGCAACCATTCCAGTCATAAAGAATACGCCCAATACAATAAACATTGTCAGAATGCTTCATAACCACAATGTCGAAGTGTTTTCGTCTAGGGACTGTACGAGTATCCAGCGGCAGAGGGCGCACTATGTGCGAGAGTTGCTATTGTGCGGATTGCGGGGCAGGAATGAACTATAAGAATGACCGTCATTCCTACGTCTGCTCAACGTACACGGTTGTTAAGGAATTAGAAATGGTACAGCATGAAATTAGCAAATTGGATAAAGACCTTGTTAAGCTTACGAGGAAACGGATGAGCGGAGATATTGATAAGGAGATGTTCAACGCATGCTGTGGGGCTGTCAAGAACGAACGTCAATCATTTAAGAAGAACGGCTCGACTTCAAACTGGAATCGCTCACGAACACGATACAGAATCACGTGTATCGGCGTCCAAAGCTGAGTTAATGAAGTTTGCCTCGCTTTGACGTCCAATCGAAATCAGTTACAGCTCTAGCACATGGGTAAACACGGTTTCCAGTACCTCTTTCATCCGTTCGGAACGAAAGCGGTTGATGGTACGAAAGTCTGGCTGTTGGCGCGCGGCGAGCCACATGAACATGATATTTTCACGAACCGCCCTACAAGGCTTCTCTGCCCACATTTGGCTACAAGCGTGATGATAAGAAGCTTCTACTTGATGAGATCTATGCCCCTATAGTTCAAGAAAGAAATTTCACCTCTATCTGTATTAGGATTAGGGTGTGTACAAAAAAAGACACGGAAGAACAACTCCGTGCCTATATAAAGCAATTATCCCGCTTCACCGAACTTCAAATTGAAGGTCAACAAGTCTTTAAGCAGGCACTTCAAAGACTTATTCAAAAAAATCGAAGTTATTAAAGACGGTTGAATCAAAGCCATACATTACATATTTCCCGTCCTCAATCCATAAGGAAGTTGGAACAACAAGAGGCGTAGGAATTAATCCTGCCCCTTCCATTTTAGCAACGCACAGCACTCAACATGCACAGTATGTGGGAACATGTCCACCGGCGTTACCTCTACCGTGCGATACCCGCCATCCTCCAGCACTCGTAGATCACGTGCCAACGTACTCGGATTACAACTCACGTACACCACTCGCTCTGGCTTCATCTCCAGGATCGTTTCCAGCAAACGTGGATCACAGCCCTTGCGCGGTGGATCGACGACGATCACATCAGCTTCGATGCCTTGTTCTTTCCAGCGTGGGATAACATCCTCGGATGCGCCGACTTCAAACTTCACGTTACGCATCTCGTTCAAGAGCGCATTGCTGCGCGCATCCTCGATGGCTTCAGGCACAATCTCTACCCCGTACACCTGATCTGCATGCTGCGCCAGGAAAAGAGAGATCGTTCCGATGCCGCAATAGGCATCGATGACAGTTTCTTTACCACTCAGTCCTGCGTACTCTACCGTCTTCCCATACAGCACTTCCGTCTGCACCGGATTCACCTGATAGAACGAACGTGCCGAGATCGCAAACTGCACATCACCGATATAATCATAGATTACATCACGGCCCCACAGGACGCGGGTCTCATCGCCGAATATGACGTTGGTCTGTTTCTTGTTTACATTCTGGCAGATACTCGCCACATGCGGAATCGCTTCACGGATACTGCCAATCCATTCGTCTTTGTACGGGATGTCTCGGCCATTCGTGACCAGAACGAGCATCATCTCACCTGTACGGAACGCCTTCTTCACGACCACGTGGCGCAGCAGGCCGCGACCTGTCTCTTCGTTATATGCGCTTATTCCAAAATGACTGCCGATCTCCTTCACCTTCGCAACCACTTCGTCGTTATGCTCATGCTGAATGAGGCAGCTCTCCATATCGATGATCCGATGGCTTCCTTTCGCGTAAAAACCACCTACCAGGCCACCCTCGGATGCTCCAATCGGCACCTGTGCTTTATTTCGATAGCGCCATGGCTCGTCCATGCCCATCGTAGGCAGTACGCGAATACCCTGCTCCGCATCTTCGTGCATGACACCTTCAAGGCGAAGACGAATACGGTTGCTGCCGATCATTTGTACTTCAGATGTAGCCAGTCCAGTTGTCTGATTCGCATCCTGTTCCAACCGTTCTGCCAGCTTCGCCTCACCAACTGAAGCGTCATCCTGCACACGCTGTTCGGTGCCCTCTTTATCATCCTGCACATCGGATACCAACGTCTCTGCATCCTCCACCATCACGTTCAACTTGCCAATTCGCTGCAAATTATCGACCACCAACTGGCGTTTCCACGCAAGCTGACCGGCATAGCTCATATGCTGGATCTGGCAGCCGCCGCACTGATCGTAGATCGGGCAAGGCGCGGACACACGATCCGGGCTTGCTTTCACGATCTCCAGTAACTTGGCGTAGCCATACTGTTTCTTCGTCTTTATCACGCGCACACGCACAGTTTCACCGGGAAGTGCACCCTGCACGAAGAGCGTGTATCCATTCGCGCGACCTACGCCCTCACCGTCATGGTTCATGCCAATGATGTCGATGACGGTCTCTTCATTTTTGCTAACGGGTAGTCCTTCGATTGGTGCAGATTCACGCGCTCTCCCCTTTGGACGAACGGCAGAAAGAGATGCGCCTTGTGGCCGCACCTCTTTTCCTTGCTGACGTGGTGATGGACGAGATGATTGACTTGGCTGACGGGACGCTGAAGCGTTCCCTTGCCCCTGAGAGGCAGCCGAATTCCGGCGGTTTTTTCCACGACCGCTGCGGTTCGTATTAGACAACGTACATTCACTTCTTTCTTCTTATATGGTATCACATCAAAAATAACGTTCCGAATTTCTAATGAACTTCAGAAACGTTATATCATCCTCAGATGATGTTTTCCGACCTTTTTCAGTCATTTTCTCCAAAATTACGATGCTGAGATTCGTTAGATTCGCAGCTTCGGCATTTTCCACACATTAAGGCTTTCTGAATTCGATAAGCTCAACGCATAGTGACCACATGAGATTATACTAGATCCCACCGAACACAGCAACTGGAAAATCCACTTCCAGCCGCCTTAGCGCAGAGCTGTATCCAACTCTCCTACTACCTGTACAATGCTGTGCAACCACTACTGAGGCATCCATGCTTTTCGCAAGCGACACACATGGTCCCAACCCCCACATTCTTAACGATACAATTGCAGATGATGCTTGAGGTTCGTGAATGTGGCCGGCAATGTGCCGCCCAACTCTCCATCCAAGTTCAACTGTACATAGCCCGGCGAAGTGACTTCCATATGATCCGTTTGAAAATGTACAACCTTCTTGTCATTCAAATGCTCGCCGCGCAGCGCAAGCGTTACAAGGCGGATCATATCGGCCAGATTACATTTGCGGACACCGATCACATCGAACAGACCATCATCAATGGTCGCACCCGGAGCCAGCTTCTCGAAGCCCCCGACCGAATTGGTATTGGCGATGAGGAATAACATGAATTCATCATGGATCTCCTCCTGACCATTGGCACGAATAATCAGCTCCTGCGGAGACAGGCTCGCCATTTTTTCAATGCCCTTCATATAATAGGCCAGTTGCCCAATCATCGTTTTCAGACGACTCGGTACTTCATAGGTCAGTTCAGTCAATGATCCGCCACCGGCGATGTTGATAAAATATTTATCATTCGCTTTGCCCAGATCGAGCGGACGAAGCTGCTGGTTAATGACCAGATCCACGTAATCTTCCCACTGTCTCGGAATGCCGAGTGCACGTGCAAAATCATTCGTCGTTCCCAAAGGAAACACACCCAGCGGAGGACGATTCTCCCGCTCAGCCATACCGTTAATGACTTCGTATAATGTGCCATCACCGCCAGCAGCAATAATCATGTCATATCCGCGTTCAATCGCAATTTCAGCTTCCCGAGTCGCATCACCTTCACCCGTTGTTGCGTGACATGAAGCTTCAATACCACCTTGGTCTAAACGTTGCAAAATATCAGCCAGACGTTTCTTCATTTCTTCCCGGCCTGAAGTCGGATTATATATTAAGCGAGCTTTTTTCATCTCATACGCCACCTATTCCACATTATCCATGAGTCTGAAAGACCTCATTATCTTACGTTAGATCAGTCCACAAAAGGGCATATTTTTACACAACAATGAACTTCCGTTCATTCTGCTCTAATCTTTCCTCTTACCTATATCTATGCACCAGGAATTCCGTCTCATTCCAAAGCCTTTATCTCCTATCATATCATCAAATGTAAAGATGTCCTAGCCTGTAATCTATACGTATATTTTTTCATATCAGAAGTCGCCAACCTATCCATTACCCAATAAACCTCTCGCACCTGTCTTGAATCTGTCCCACTTGGTTTCCAGTCATCCAGTCTCTTTAATCATCCATTCTGCCCGCTTGGACAGCAATTAGTCCTCGATACCTTCATATTATGATGACATACATATGCTACAAATTTACAATTATTGAGATCAAAAGACAAATATATCAAATCATTTTCCAGTATAGTCTTAGTGCAATCTAAATACTTCATTATATCCTGCTTACGAAGGAGAACTGTACATGCGAAAAATGAACAAAATGGTGCTCACGCTGATGGTCACACTCTTGGCCTGTATGCCTCTGATCACCGTTGCGGAAGCAGCAGAGATTAATCATGACCAGGTAGTTGGATTTCAAGAAATATCACCTATCACCGTGACACAAAAAGCAGCCAAACGCTTCCAGCCTTTCTTAAAAGTCTATCATGGATGTGTGCCTTTCCCCGCAGTGGATCAACAGAGCAATACCAGTGCTGGCTTGAATACTTCCGGGTCATCGAATGGAAACTGTAGCTCAAGTACAGGACAGATCTACTCCCGTTCCGCCTGGCACAATGGGGTATGGGCCATTATGTATTCCTGGTATTTCCCCAAAGACTCCCCTTCCTCTGGGCTCGGGCATCGTCATGATTGGGAAGGAATCATCGTATGGGTAGACAATCCGGCAGCGGCCAATTCCAAAATCCTCTCCATTGCGTATTCCGGTCACGGCCAATTCACAAAGGTCACACCTAGCAATACCAATACACAAGGCAATAATCCGTTAATTTCCTACAATAGTACTTGGCCGCTGAACCATGAGCTTGGCGTTACCAGCGCTGTTGGTGGAACTCAGCCTTTAATCGGATGGGACGATCTGACTTCGGCGGCACGAAATGCGCTAAACACCACGGACTTTGGCAGTGCCAACGTGCCCTTCAATGATAACAATTTCACCAACAATCTGAACAAGGCTTGGTTTAGGTAATTAAGATAGGTAGATAAATGAGATGATACAATTTAAATCTTTTCTGTGCTCGTGCTAGTTCCTGTATATAAAAAAAGAAAATCCCTTCAAGTGAACAACTCACTTGAAGGGATTTCGTTATGAAGCGATCGTATTCCGATAGCTATATCGTTTCATCTAAAAGCTTGCTACAAGAAAGCTCCTCGAAGAATAGGTTGTTCTGTTATCTTATCGCTTTTTCAGCCAACCTCATTATCCGATTTTCCTGCCAGCACGAAGTTGTTTATACCAGAAATACACAGTGCAGCCCACACAATAACCCAACAGAGCCGCACTTGCAGCTGTGAGAAGCATTACGGAGAATACATAACCTGCGGCTACCCAGCCGAGCGAGAACGATATGAGTGCTAGCGACAGAAAAAGCACGGCCAGAATATTGTTGAATCGCTGTAGTTCCACTGCCTGAGTCTCTGTTCCTTTACCTGTCAACACAGCCTTGCCAATCTGAACAAACAGATTCAGTTTGCCACCTGAAACCAGCCCGACCCCTTGAATGATCCACAGCGCTCCAAGAATGAGTAGCGGATTGAACACCAACGAGAGCAGAACAAACAATACAATACCGACCTGATTCGCTTTCACATAGCGCATAGGTACTTCCCGCATTTTCATATCTCCTTAACCCCATTTAATTAGTTGGCTTTATTGTAGTTGGTACTTGGGCAATGAGCAATAGGGGCAGACCATATATTGAGAATTGGCCGCAATTTCAGCACTTTAAAAAGGTGGGTCCCTTTTCGACAGTGCAACTTCACTTCATTTGAGAATAGTAAAGTCTCTTTTTAGCACATCCCAATGGGGAGTCGGGGTGCCTGTTGCCTTTTTCCAATCGGTAAATGCGTGATTTAACGCTTCGATTTCACCAAAAGCACCAGCAACCAGTTTATAGATCGGAAGTATACTATAGATTTTCAACATCAGATAAATAATTCGTTTATGCTTGCGAATCAACTTAGCCTGAAGCTCAGGTATAATGGGAATGCCCATAGCTTCCAGTACGCGAAACCCCTCATCCATAGCCTCAATCATATGCATAAGTTGCTGCTTGTTTCCATCCAGCTTGATCATCTCACGCTTCTCATTAAAACTCACCGCATTTAGCATCAGAATGGGTACAAGATGGCTTTTCAGCCAAGCATCGATATGGTCCAGAACATTCAGCTTGTATTTCGCCTTCTCAAAGGCTTGATCCAGTATGGACTTAAAGGCAATCTCACCATCCAGCCCACCAATCACCATTTGCCCATTTGCTCCACCGATGGATATCATGCGGTCCTCTTGCCGCCGCCCGCCGCTGACTTGAAAACCGAACGCGACCCTTTTTTCCACATGGCTGTGTTTCTCCAAAAAGATTTGCATGCTTCGCGCATCTGCATTGTTGCCCACGATCACCATATTGCTGCTCTGATTGTCTGCCAGAACGGGTAGCACGGATGGGAAATCGTTATATTTCATCACCACAAAAATAAGATCATACGTATCGTCCACTTCTAGTATGCGGATTACGCGGACTGGGTCAACTGTCGTTTTACATTGAAATACATGTCGAATGACCACGCCATCCCTTTCCAGCTCCTCTGCCCGCTTTCCTCTGGCCAGAACGGTAACATCATTCCCTCCGCGCACCAGAACATGAGCCAACTGACTCCCCAATACGCCTGCGCCATAAACTAATATTCTCATCGGTTATCCCTCTATTTCGAATTTTTATGAATAATCGTTGCTTTATCAACATTTGTTGATAAAATTAGAGTAACAAAGCACCTGCTGAGCTTCAATCGCTAAAATATCCGTTATTGTTGAATAATCAACAAATCCGTACTTTGTGTTGAAAACCATCATAGGAGGGGCCATGGACAGACGAGTACTCAAGACACGAAAGGCGATCATCGAAGCTTTTGTAGCATTACTGGAGGAAAAGGATTTCGAGCACATTACGATCAACGATATTGCTGATCGGGCTAATGTAAACCGAGGAACGATCTATTTGCATTACACAGACAAGTTCGACCTGTTAGATCAATGCATCGAAATATATCTGCAACAATTAGTGGAAGCCTGCATGATGGATAGTCCCAAAACTCCGGTTACCGCAAAGGTTGCACTGCTCCGTACCTTCCGTTATCTGGAACAACACGCCGCCACATACACTACATTACTGACCAAGAAAGGCATTCCCGCATTTCGAAGCAAACTGATGACATTGTTAGTCCAAGGAGTCGAGGAACAGATGCATGTGTATGGTTTTGAAGGAGACATGAACAACGAGATTACGATACAGTTTCTGGCTTCTGCCGTCGTGGGTCTGTTGGAATGGTGGATTATGAATGCTATGCCCTACTCCGCGGAGGAGATGGTTGGACACTTAACCTCTTTGTTGGAGCTTCATCTGGACTTACCGAGGCCGTAATTACAGACAAACTTATAAGTAAAAGACTAGGGCTTGTCTGAAAACTCCGAAGGAAGCAGATTTTGCCGAATTTTCGTTCCAAGCAAGGAAGTTTTTCGCAGGCGTGCCGGGGCACGTCAAGGGAAAGTGACGCAGCAGGGGCGAAAAGGCGGTAAAAGATGCACTTCAGCGAGTTTTGAGACACGCCCTAGAACCATAGATCTGGTCAATCCGTGTAACGATCAAGTTGATAATCTAATCCTATATGGATGAGCGTAGTTATATTTTATATTTGTATACAAATAGGCTAAGCCCGTTATCAGGCTTAGCCTACTTCTATATTTAGAATAAATATCTCTCAGGAGGGATCTCTAGCAGCATCTCTCCAGCAAAATCTGGATCTGTCGCTCCATCCACTGCCCAAGCAGCGGATGGGGCAACAGCGTCTCACCGCTGTATGCATAGTCCAGTTCCTTCAGGCGCTCTGGAATCACATTCATGGTGAAGTAACCGGCACTCAGAAACAACGGTGCCACAATGACGCGACTCCCCTGCTCTTCGCTCCAGTACTTCGTCTTGTCGTGTACACTTTCCGGATTAAGCAGCGCATAATCTGTATGGGCTACACCGCTGACTTCCTGCACCCGCTTTGCAAGGGAGGAAATCCCTGCTTCCCAACGCTGGCGGAATCCGTCGCGAATGCTTCCGTGTCCTACGAGCAGAATCGTTTCCTTTTCCGGTTGCTGTGAGAGCGATTTAACTTTATCCCACACCATCAATGCGATATCCGGATCGTTATCCACCGGATAACCGAAGTGAACCCGGGCAGAGACACGGAATGGTTCCAGATCCGTCTCACGTTCCGGTTCAGGTTTGGCACCAATCGCATATTCAATCTCATCCACATGTGTACTACCGGACGACACGAATAGAGGCACCACCAACAGGTCGGTGACGCCCTGAGCTTCCAGTCGGTCGATACCGTCCTGAATCAGGCGCCCTTCCACGAGTTCAAGAAAACCGGCTTCGACGGGCAACGGGCTGGGCAGATTCAACCGGGAGATCGCGTCATCGACGGATTGCACCCAGGTCTGCTCCTGAGAACCGTGACTAATGATGAGTACACCCGGCTTCGTCATATTAGCGTCCCAGGCGTTCCAGCGTCATTTTATAACCATCATTGCCGTAATTCAGACAACGTTTAACACGTGAGATTGTGGCCGTACTTGCACCTGTCTCTGCCTCAATCTGGTTATACGTATTACCTTTGCCCAGCATACGAGCCACTTCCAGCCGTTGGGACATGGATTGGATCTCGTTTACGGTGCAGAGGTCATCAAAGAAAACATAACACTCTTCAATATCTTTAAGCGTCAAGATAGCCTCAAATAATTGTTCAATGCTTTTATCATTTAGCTTTTTCAGCTGCATTTCATCATCATCCCCTAGCGGTTACTGTGTACCTTCATTGTACTCACCCTGAGTTGGTATTTCAAGCGTTACCGTTTTCACGCAGTACAGAATAAAAATACATGTTACCGCTTACAAATGGTACTATTGTCCTTCTGACGCGGACGTTAGGTCATATTATCGCACTATATACCATTTTTCGCCTGTATTTTCCGATTACTTATATAGGAATTCAACCAACCTAAATGTTACAAATTTGTGTCTGAACTGTTCTTTTTCTCACCATAACCTTCCCCCACATTATGCGCCCAAATCCGCAAATATCCCGTTTTCCGGGATACCCGCCTACGCCGTCTCTCCGCGGATGACATACAGTATAGCAAAAGGGAGTTCCACACGGGTCTGTCATGTACATCTGTCATGCAGCATCGTGGAACGCAATTCCGAAATCCAACATAGAAGGAACGTGATCGTTCATGCCACAGCATTATTATCACCGCCAGCCCGCATCACGGCAACGTCCGTCTTCTCATCGGCAGGGGCATACTTCTGCCTACATGCCACCAGGGCTCATCCCGAGGTCTTTGAATGAAGCCCAGACCCAACCTATGTATCCTGGAGTAGAACCACATTACCCCGGCTTCGGTGAAGTCGAAGCATCCGCCATTGTACCGTATGGGCAAGGTGTAACTGGTGGGAACTTTTACGCTGGTGGAACCCCGGTTGTTCCCGTAGTTCCTGTAGCGGCACCCGCTGCTTCGGGCAGTACAGGGTTTTCACTGGCCAACATCGGAGAGTTAAAAGGAATGATTGACCGCTTCGGCGGAATTGATGGAATCATGAGTGGAATAGGCAAAATGCAGAAGGTCGTCGGTGGCATCCAGCAGATGGCTCCGATGATGAAGCTCGTTATGGGCATTCTGCCTTTTGGTAAAGGTAAAAAGGACAGCAGCGCGGCTGATGCCGACTACAATGAATATTCGAAGCCCCGGAGACGTAAGCGTAAGCGCCAGAACAAGCCAACCAATACTCCACGTCGCCGTAACACGACTCCAACCCGCCGCAAATCCAATGCCACAAAGCGCCGTCCCAAAAGTCGCAAGCATTAAAGCAACCCAGGCACCCTCTCTACAGAAGGGGGTGCCTTAACTAACTTCCCTTCTGTTCTCTCTTCAGAATTCAGAAAAACATTTAGGAACCTACGTTCTTATTTCTGTAAACTGAGGTATACTGGATAGTAACTAAAGGAGGCGAACCATGGAACTTTTCAAAGACAAATATACTCCCACATTAATCAATCGAACCGGCAAACTATTGCGTCAATTCTACCCTGTGCTGGATGCACAGCGATTTCACGATTTGGTTTTTGCTGAAGGCTGGGAACATCTGGAATTTAAAGGCAGGATTCGCCGGATCACACTGGCCTTGACCGAAGTGTTGCCTGACAATTACGAGGAAGCTTTACATATCATCGGACAAGCAGCCTCACAGATGCGAGGAGTTGAGTATCTGTTTGTACCGGATTTTATCGAAGTGAACGGACTCGATCCTGCGGATTACGAGCTATCCATGAAGTATCTGACCGTCTTCACACCTTATTCCAGCTCCGAGTTTGCGGTACGCCCGTTTATTGAACGTTATCCGATCGCAACAATGAAACACATGATGGAGTGGGCAGGTAACGACAACGAGCATATTCGCAGACTTGCCAGTGAGGGCAGCCGCCCCCGATTGCCTTGGGGTGCCAAACTACGGAGTTTCATTACCGACCCCACCCCCGTCCTTCCTATTCTCCATGCGTTGAAGCAGGACGAGTCGCTCTATGTTCGCAAAAGCGTGGCTAACCATCTGAACGACATTTCCAAGGACCACCCTGAACTTGTGCTGGATCTGGCTACGACCTGGTACGGGCAACATCAACACACGGACTGGATTGTTCGCCATGCAAGCCGCTCGTTGCTGAAGAAAGGGCATCCGCAAGCGCTTCAGCTTTTTGGATATAACGAGCAGGAAGCGATCCATATTGAACGTCTTCAGCTTGCCCAAGATACAGTAGCCATTGGCGAGGATCTTTACTTTTCCTTTGATGTGGTCAATGAGAGTGGACAGTCACAGATGCTGAGGATTGAATATGAGATCGGATATATGAAGGCGAACGGCAAACAGGCTCCCAAACGATTCAAATGCTCTGACAAAATGTATCCGACAGGTCAAACCAAAGTAGCCACGAAACAATCGTTCAAAGTCATTACAACGAGAACCTATTACGCAGGGCTGCATACGTTAACCATTGTTGTTAATGGTAAAGAGACGGCAACTGCATCTTTTGTTGTAGACAGCCAAGCCTAGAAACATCCCAAAAGTTATACACAGCTCATTCCCGCCGGAAACTTATTCACATGTGGATACAAATACTGCGACAGCATATTCCTTTGATGTGTACAACTCGGGAAGAATCCAACCTGGGAAGAATCATAAAGGCCACCAGGCAACAATCACCTCCTGACAGTTCAACTGCCCGAGATTATTGCCTGATGGCCCTCTACATATGTAACTAATTCACAAACTGCTAATCCCCTTACCCACCCTCACCGCTATCCAAAGACCAGCATATGGTCGTAACAATTAAAATGATACACGATACATCCATGCTGCGCATTCTTGTAACAATATTGGGCTAAATGGTCATTTGGGTTAGACATGGCCCAGCGTCTACCAGGTTTCCAACTACCCGTTGGGGGGTTATGCTCGCTTCATTTGGATAGGATTACCGACGCAGTTTTATTGCTCGATTAAGTCAATGGTCCAGTTCTTCTCCTGGATTTTAAAATCCAGTTCCCGATAGGATTTCGATAGAAGATCCACTTTACTTTGTATATCCGCGATGTTCACGGTGCGCTCATATTTCACCTCGGAACGGCTGTACCGATCCTGACGAATGGAAGCATTGTTCAAAATCTCATTAAATGCCGCTCTCTCCTGCATGATCCCATCCCGCTCTGCAAGCGCATCTGCAATCGTAACGCCAGCTGTGAAGTCGGTCTCTGCATTGGTCTTATTAATCTTCTTGACCAACACCGTCAGATGGCGAATCGTGTTCTCCAGCTCGATCATAAGCAACTGCGGGTCTTCTGCTGGCGTTTCACCTTCCTGAACCTTAACCACTCGTTCCAGACGTTGCTTGAGCTGAGCAATCTTCTTCTGTTGATCTGCCCGCAGTACAAGAGCCTCTGCCAATCTCATCGTATCCCATCCTTCCATGGTTATAGACTACTTAAACCAGCCACGCTTCACAAACCAGGCCACCATGCTCCCACCGAGAACAAACATGAACAGTAGCACAGCTCCATATCCGAACTTCCACTGAAGCTCAGGCATATGTGCAAAGTTCATACCATATATTCCGGCGATCAGCGTTAACGGCATGAATACGGTCGTTATCACCGTAAGTGTCTTCATAATTTGATTCATCCGGTTCGAATTCAGCGATATATAACTGTCTCGCAGGTCTGCCGTCATCTCCCGATCAGCCTCAATCATGTCCGTCAGCTTCAACAAGTGGTCATAGATATCCGTAAAATACGCCGTATGCTCGCCTGTTCGTTGCACATGCTGCGAGTTAATCACACGGTAGAGCAGATCACGCATCGGTACCACAGTTCGTCTAAGCTTTAGCAGCCTGCTGCGCAGATCAAACACCTGGTTCATCAAATCTTCGACCGATTCCTGACTGCCTCGGTTCTCCAGTTCAGCCAACTCATCCTCAATCGCGAACAAAGACGGAAAATAATGATCGACCAGCTTGTCCATCAAGGTATAAGCGGCTGCCACGGGGCCTCGCGCCCAGATGGTCCGTTCGTGTGCATGGTGTAGCAAGCGGTCCCATGCTTCATCGACTTCCTCCAATACTCCATGATGAAAGGATACCAGAAAGTTGGCACCCAGGAACAGATCAACCTCTTCGGCCTCCAGCGTCTTCGGGTTCAGTGCATGCAGCACAAGAAACTGCAAGTTATCATAATAGTCCAGCTTGGGCCGCTGTAACACATGCAGACAGTCCTCAATCGCTAAGGGGTGAAAATGAAAATATGTATCCAGTAAACGGCTTTCCTCTTCCGTCGGCTGGTTGAAATCTGCCCAGACCCAGGCGTAATCCTTCAGATCAAGCTGTGTTAGGGGTACGTTAACGGAGACTTGATGTTCCCGTGTAATGGCGAGTGTACGAATCATAGATTAGACCACGTCCTTGTCCTGTATCTTTTACGTCCATTATACGACGTTCATCCAACTACGTCTTTCATGCAAACCAACCATCCACATATCCCCGGAAAACTCCCTTATCTCGACAACAAAAAAAGCCAACCCTGTTGGCTTCTCTCATTTCCCTATCCACAGTTCCCTGTATCCACAGGAATATCTTCTTTTTGGTTTATCATTCCACAGATGGCTATCCACATATCCAGCCTGTCCACACGTTCATGCACAGGCGTCTCTTAATTTTGGTTGTATAATTATCCACATATCCCGATATTCACAAGGTTATGAACAGGTTGTCTGGATTACCCCGAGTTCGTTCGGGATCACATTTCCTTTTAGAAAATAATCCAGTAGAGCAAACCTGCCAGCCCCGCAGTAATTGGAATCGTAATGAACCATGTAACAATGATCCGTCCAGCAAGTCCCCATTTTACGGCAGAGAAACGTTTCGCAGAACCGACACCCAGAATGGCCGATGTGATCGCATGCGTTGTACTCACCGGTAGATGAAGCAACGTTGCTGTGAAAATAACGGAAGCTGCTGATATATCTGCAGCGAACCCGTTAATCGGTTCGATTTTGAATATTTTGGTACCCATCGTTTTGATGATCTTCCAACCACCGATGGAAGTACCGAGCGCCATCGCTGTTGCCGCAGAGATTTTAACCCACAGCGGAACATCCAGATTATCCTGCACACCTGCTGCAACCAGAGCAAAGGTAATAATCCCCATCGCTTTCTGCGCATCATTCGTACCATGTGTGAATGCTTGCAGTGCTGCCGTGAAAATCTGTACCGTACGGAAACCTTTGTTCACGTTATGCGGACTGCGTTTGGCGAAAATATATTTGAGAACCGTCATCACCACATAACCGATAGCAAATGCGATCAGAGGTGATAACAACAAACCTCCGACGATATCAATGAATCCACTCCATTTCACTTTATCAGATCCTGCGCCAACGAGCACGGCACCTGCAAGAGCTCCAATAAGTGCATGTGAGGAAGAAGACGGGATACCGAACCACCATGTAACAAGGTTCCAGATAATCGCTGATATCAAGGTGACTATGACGACCTCTATCCCGTTATCCAGCGTGGCGGGGTCCGTCACACTCCCCCCAATCGTCTTCGCAACACCTGTGAACATCATCGCACCGACAAAGTTCATCACTGCTGCCATAAGAATAGCTCGGCGTGGCGTCAGCGCTCGGGTCGAGACCGAAGTGGCAATGGCATTGGCCGTATCGTGAAAACCATTGATGAAGTCAAACGCCAGTGCAAGGAAGACGACTATACCCAATACCCAAATCGTTGTTTCCATTATTCTCTGGCTCCTTAAGAATTACGCATAATGATGGATTCAAGCACGTTCGCTACGTCTTCACAAGCATCCGTTGTCGTCTCAAGACGTTCGTAAATTTCCTTACGCTTGATCAGTTCAATCGGATCAGACACGGTAGCGAAGAGATGTTTGATACACATGCGCAGCACTTCGTCGCCCTGGTTTTCCAGATCATTCAAACGAATGGTGTACTCACGGATTGCCAGCAATTTTTTCTGAGACAGCAAATGGATAGCCTTTTGAATTTCGTAAGCCGATTCGCGCAAAATTTCTGCAAACTGTACGATGAATTCATCCGGTTCAGTCAGTTGGTACATATAGAAACGGGAAGCTGTTGCTTCGAGCCCGTCCAATACGTCATCAAGTGTTGTTGTCAGCTCCATGATGTCATCGCGTTCGATCGGCGTGATAAATGTTTTGTTGAGTTCTGTAATGATCGTATGCACGTAATCATCACATTGGGACTCGTACTTCTTCATTTCATTGGCAAAAAGAGTCACATCCTGAAGGTTGGAAACATGCTGGGAGAAATAATCTGCCGCTTGCACGACCGCATCTGCCATGTTCTCCAGTGTCTCAAAAAATATATCCTTCTTCTTCTTAAGCTTCATAGCTCTATCCCCTTTACGAGAAATTGCCGATAACCGATGAAACATGAAATGACAACCTTTGATATCTTATCATACTTTTTTCACAGTTTGTACAATAGACAGCGTCTTTTTTGACACACTCTTCATAAATGTGTGAAACGCCCGCCAATAAACGGAATTCCATGGATAATATTGCTCATATTTTACAGTACTTTTACATTTTAACCAAAATACGATTCGACTTCAATTGACAATTTTCACTCCATCCATGAAATCCATACATTTTATGACGAATAACATTCATTTCTTATCATTATTTATTGCACAACCAGCTTCACATGACTCGCAAATTCCGGTTGATTGGGAACAATGCTGATAAAGGTTTTGCCAGGCACAAGAGCAACCTCACTTCCATTGTAGACAAAACGGATAATATCCCCCGACTTCTTCACCCACTGTCCATGAATCATCTTGCCCTTCTGAAACAGCATGGCTTCCCCGCCCTGTTCCAGGTTCACTGACAACCGGCCTATACTGTCGAGTACCTTGTGATCTGCTCCTGCGACAATAATGTTTGCTGCTCCAATTGGATTTCCGTTATCCAAGTCTTGATCTGCCTTACCATTCACCATTCTCATATATCGTCCGCTAACTTCATCATAATCATACGTCACCCGATAACTATCCAATAAATAATGGACATTGAATTGCTTAACCGTCTCTCCTGTGGATGTAGCACCTTCGTCGTTATAGATGTATACCGGTGACTTAAAATCATGACTGTAGCCCTTTTTATCCGCTCCTTCTCTCAACTTGTCTGCTGAAGTATACAGATTATGTGGAGCTTTCCGGTCGGATGAACGCCAGAAATAAGGCCCGCCATTCGAAATCTCATCCATATGCTGTTTCTGCTGCTTTTGCAAAATCGAATAGGCCTCCGGACTACCTCCGGCATGAACAAGTACCCCATCATAACTCTCGCCGATTTCAATCAGATACGGACGTATACTGCGTACAGGTCCAACAGTCTCAGCACCCCCTTCACTTTGGAAAATGGCAATGAACCGTGTTATGCCTCCCTCTGCAAGAACTTCAAGAATGATATCCGCTGAACTTAGACCCGATTGAGGCCGAGCTGCAGGCGCATTGTTAATCATGACGGCCAGTGGCCGCCGAGTAATGGCTTCATTAACAGGCAGACCCGTCAGAGGTGCTGTGTAGAGAGTCTCGTTAGACTCTTCCATGTTCTGTTCTTCCTGTATGGGGAAGGAGTGGGCTCTGGCTGAAGTGGCATCTCGGCCGTCTTCTGGTTCTGACAGGCGACAAGACTCACCGCGAGAATAAACAGAGATGCAGCAGATACTGCTTTGTTCCATTTGAAAAGCTTCAATATAGGACCTCCTGAACGATATCGCCTGGTTCTAAGTTGTGATCATTGTCTCATGCAGGCAACCATTTCACGTATTTCTTTCCATTTAATCACACACAACCTGATTTGTCTGCGCCCTGAAGCCCTTGATACAGCAGGAAATACACTTTTGAAACGTTGAATCGTGAGAAAAATATGTCCTAAATGTGAACTTCTCAAAGCTTACTTAAAATTTGAACTAGATTGTGATTTTAATCACAAACAAAACACCTTTTGAACTATACAATAAAGACATCAAAGGTGATCACTTAGAAAAACAAAAAACAAACACACTAGATTACATGAAGGAGTGGTTTATATGTTCAGCTTCAACCAATGGATTAGAGAAAACAAAGTGGCAATGTGGATTTTGACAGTACTTCGGGTGTACATCGGTTACGATTGGATGACGCACGGATGGAGCAAATTGACAGGCGGCTTCCAAGCTGGTGGCTTCCTTGCAGGAGCAGTAGAAAAAGCAACAGGTGATCACCCGGCAGTTCAAGCTTGGTGGGCAACGTTTCTTGAGAAATTCGCAGTCCCTAACGCCGGAATATTCGACTTCGTAATCCCACTTGGTGAATTCCTTGTAGGTCTGGGGCTGATCCTCGGTTGCTTCACAACACTGGCTGCACTGATGGCAATGGTCATGAACTTCGCGTTCCTCTTCTCGGGTACAGTAAGCACGAATGCTCAACTGGTAATCATAGAAATCTTCCTAGTTGTGGCTGGAGCCAATGCAGGTAAAATTGGTTTGGATAACTGGGTACTCCCTTACATTCGCGGATTGTTCAATCGCAATAAAGGTAGTCAGCCGAAAGATACACCAACCATTACGCCTACTCACAAAACAGCATAAGCAATTCATTGAATTCTCAGCCCTGCTCCCTCCCCCTGGAGAGCAGGGCTTTTTACTTTCCTGAATTGATTTATATATGTTCTACTTGACTTGCCCCTTTACTGAAAACCGTATTATGATGAACATAAAGTTGAACATAAAGGAGTACACGTTATGCCGACCCAACGCCGTCTGGAGACCGATGCCGACTTTCAGGAAGCTATGACTATGCAGTACAAAGTTCGAGTGTTTAAAGATAATCATCAGATTGACTCTGGTGGCATTATTATCCGATTTGACAGTAACACCATTGTCGTGCAATCCAGTATCAGTGAACTCGCTTATCACTCGCGTACAGACTGTGAGTTATTCGAGATCCGTAAATAAGAGGCAATGGCCGTACAAAAAGATCCGCGTATCAAAAGAAGGTTCCCGTAGACCGTTATGCTGGCTACAGGAACCTTCTCTGTTTATTTAGTATAATCGGAAACTTTAACCACAGGTTCACAGTAACCATTTGGACTCGTTAGCCAACAACAGACTGTTGTCTGCTCCAAGTTACAGGCCGTCCCCAAACTGCCAGCAGTTCAAACTGAGTGTACCGTGAGGATAAGACTGGAATAGACGCTTTGCTGATCGGGACATATCAGCTGTCCCCATGGCGTAGAACAAGGGTGCAAAATGTTCTGTACCATACGATGGGACTGCCGTGCGTGCATGAGGGGCTTTTTTCTCATATTGAAACAGTTCTCTTGTGTTCCACTGCTCCAAGCGCTCCCCGATCCAGTTATCGAAATCCACTGCCCACTCTTGCGGTTCATCATGATTTCCGAGCATTCGCAGATTGTGAACCGTTCCACCGCTACCCATAATCAGCACATCATCGTGACGCAGCTGTTCCAGCATGCGGCCAATATCATACTGTTCCTGCGGAGAACGCAACGAATCTACAGATACCGCGATCACAGGAATATTAGCCTCAGGGTACATATGCAACAACGGTACCCATACGCCGTGGTCCAGACCCCGACCTCGAATCGGCTGATGCGACAGATTACTACGGGTGAACAAGGCACAGATCTCGTTCGCGAGATCCGGTTGCCCAGGTGCGGGGTATTCCATGGTATACATATTCGAGGGAAATCCGTAAAAATCATGTAATGTCTGATGTGTATCATCCATCGTCACTGACGGCTCGGGACTATCCCAATGCGCCGTAAATACGACAATGGCTTTCGGAGCCGGCAGCCTGTCTCCAAGCTGGTTCAGAAAATGAGTGTAGCCATTGCTCTCCACCGCCAGAGCGGGAGAACCATGCGCAATGAAAAATGCGGGTAATGTCATTGCTGCCAACCTCCAGACACGGATAGAATGCTTACTTCCCTATTCTACCCCTAAGAAGGTGCTTTTCCAAGCTAACATCCCCAAACCTATACAATTGTACTCTTAAATCATCCAATGCTGCCAATCCTGTTCAATCTTCTGACGCTCGCCCAGCCACTCTCTGGTCCGTGTAATCAGTTGTTCCCGCTCTTTACCGGAAGAGTAGGTATGATCGCCCTGGAAGATAATCTCCTTGTCGCAACGGCCTTCCTGACGCATCCAGAAGACCTTTTGATACAAAAAGGCATAGTCTACAGGGATAATCTCATCTGATGTGCCATGCACGACGAGAACATCTCCATTGAATTTGACTGCTTCCTGGAAAGGCTGTTGCTCAGCAAGCGACTCGAAGAATGCTGGAGTGAATTTGTATCCGAGATAATCAGCTGCGCCCAGTTTTACCCCTTCATCATATACTTCCCGTCCCGTAATCTTCACAATATCATTGAATGGATAGCCCACAGAGGACCACATGACCAGATTCTTGACACGTTTGTCACGCACAGCAGTTAGCAGAGCAACAGCACCACCCAGACTATGACCAATCAACGTAACGCGAGTAGGATCTACATCACTGCAATTTACCGCGTAATCCAGCACAGAGCGGGTCTGTAACACCATGGATTCCAATCCCTCCGCTCCATACTCACCGCTGCTCTCCCCGCAGCCGATATAATCGAAACGCAGTACCAGATAGCCATCTGTAGCCAGTTCACGCGCAGTCTTCACAAACAGACGGTCCACGCCAATCCGGCTTCCTACGAAGCCGTGGCAGATGACGGCCAGAGGTACTCGCTGATGCTTATTCTCCTCCTTGATGTCACGCACGACCGGATAATGAATCGTGGCTGTTAATTCTTCCTGTCCATGACGGATACTGATCTGTCGTTCCATATCCATTTCTCCTTCCCATGTTTGCCTGTGAAAATTGTATTATTCAATCAATTATATATATTCCGATAAGTTTAGTGAGTATTAAGATGATATTAGTATATTATCATTCCGGGACCTGCAAGTCAACGCAAGTAAACACCCATTATGATATAGGACGCGTCTGCATAATCGGATTATCGGCACCAAAAAATGAGCCTGGCTGATTGCAGCCGGCCCAAACATTTTTGGATTTCAAACGACTTGATGACCCATTTTATTCGTAGCTTCTACGGAACATCTCGTGGGTTTCGACCCGTCCATTCCACTCGTGCTCATGACCAGAATCACTATTACTCCAGAAACTTCTTCCCTGCAAATTGTTATCGCTCAGTTCTTCAGCGTATTCCGTATCCTCCATGTTCTCTTCCAAAGGTACTACCTCATCCGCCACTCCACGGGAGTTGCTGTTCAACAACAGCTTCCGGGTCATATCCGTTTGTTTATCCATAACAAGCACACTCCAATCTCGGATTTCTGTTGGAAATGCTACTATTGTGATGGAATTGGCCGCTCTTTATTCACACTTCACACAATCGTTAGATCTGGGAGCAGTGAAAAGTATATTAACGAGGGCGCAGGGGAAAATAAACCCTATCAGACAGGCAATGGTTGCCTCGGAATCCTTCTCCCGAAAGGAATGAAATCATGGAACATCTACTGGGATGGATTCAACATCATGGTAAACTGGTGCTCTTGTGCACCTGCGTCATCCTGGCCTGTGTCTGGCTGTGGGCCCACCATAAGCAGCTTTTTTATAAGGAATGACTTTGCGAAACGAGAGCCCTTCCCGTATACTAAAATACCGTCAGGGTCTTCAGTCATTGGAAGATCAGAACGTGTGTAGACAGGGGGAGCAATCATTGGGGATTTCCTATAAGAAGCTTAAAGAAATACAGAATCGGCAAATAACCGAGATGAGTCGAATGACACCAGAAAATGTGAAACTGTATGATCAGCTCAGCACCATAGCGCGTCATTCGCCCGCAGACGAGAGAACGCAGGAAGAATGGATTCTCTCTGCCGGAAGAGCCATTGTACAGGCTCAGCAGGATAACAAGCCCGCTCGTGAGTTATACGGACCGGATCTGGAGCAAGAGGTCCGTGCACAGCTCGGGGTAACAGATACAGCACTGGAGACGGCTGACGTGGATGCTGAAGCGAGTCCCTCCCGTAGTTCACGTCCTTCGGCTTCGGCTTCGGCGTATAAGAACGCCAAGATTCCAGAGCAGCAGGCAACTGAGACTACAGAGTCCGTGAAACGAACACCCAAATGGTACACTATGATCGCCTGGGCGGCCTTGTCTTTTGTAATGTTGATTCAGGGAGGCGCAGGATTGTTTGTAGGTTGGACTGGCGGAGATACGGAAGCATTCCAACACATTAGTCTTTTCTCCCTTATCGTTGCGGCTGTAGGCGGGATTGCACTGGTTGAGATGCTGCGTCGTCTTGGGGAGCGACCGGATGATGAAGGAGCGGACAGAAATGCCGTGCCTAAGGTTAATATTCGTGGAATTGTGATCTACATCGTGGTGGTTGTGCTCGTTCTATTTGTTGGTTATCCACTGCGCGACAAGCTTCCTATGTTTACGCTGGCTCCGTGGTTGAGCGCCGTGATCGGAGTTGCGGGGCTTGCGACGCTAAGACCTTTCTTCGGACAAAAGAAAAAGGCTTGATCTTCCTTTGGATGATGTAGGGACAATAATATAAATAATATATAAGAAGGGGCCATTAAGGTCCCTTTTTTATTACGTATCATTCTCATTTTTCAATTAACGGGTTTGCGGAATCCCTAAGGTCCTGCTCCCGTTGAAGCTGATTGCGATGCTTGATTCCTTTACCCGGCGTCTCTCCAAATTCTCGCTTGAACATTCGAATGAAATAATTCACTTCCATGCCTACGATCTCTGCTGCCTCTCTGACACTTGCTTGCGGATGCTTGTCCAGCCAGTCTGAAGCCTTCTGCAAACGCATTCGTTGCATGTACTGATGTCCCGTCACACCATAATGCTGATGAAATAACCGATTGAGATGCTGTACCGAATAACCCACTGCGTCAGCTACATGTTTCAATAACAGATCGTCCTGGTAGTGAGTATGCATCAATGCAACTGCTCGGTTGAGTGCATCTCTGCCTGGATCGGACTCCCGATGAGGATGTGTTACAGTCCCATCCTTCGCCGTGGATGATCCAATACCTACGTTACCCACATCAGAGGGGATTTTGGATTGTGCGATATCCAGAATCAGCTGATAGATCAAGGTTGATGTGTTCCACATCTCCGTTACTCCTTGATCCAGCGCGTGCCAGAGACTAGTCATCCTTGACCAAAGGAGATCAACACCGGAGATGTAACATGGCTCAATCTGAAGCAAACCCGCTGATCGAAGTATCGATTCCGCCGATGCACCGCCAATACCGATGTAGCCCAGTTCACCACTTGTTTTGGAATGAGGCATATACTCATGAGCCACCCCGGGTTCCACCACGAACAACTGCCCTGCTCCCATCGTCCACGTCCCTTTTCCCGGAAGCCTGAACTGCCCTTCACCGCCGCGTGACAAAAACAACTGATAGACCGGAAATCCATCCGGTCTGTGCAGAACTTTCTCTTCCAGCGTGCCCACACAATACAGGTATAGCGGCAACCGGGAATCCGGCAGGCCCGTCAAACGAAATGCAAGCATTCCATCATTCCTTTCGGCTCATAGGCTTCTATATAAATTGAACTAAAGAATATTTACACGGGCCACTCCGATGACAGAACAACCTTTCGATCGCTGTTATCCCCAGATTTTTTGATTTCCTTTTTTAAAGGTTGAAATTCGGGGATAAAGGCGCACGCTTCGCTTCTTCAGGTTATTTCTGTCCTCTCCGTTTCGTGTAAATGTGTAGTTCAATCTATATAGATTATTTCCTTTATTATCCTGCTGTTTGTCCTGTTGCAACAATGGTCTAAGGAACCTTTTTAACGACAAGATTTTCATACAGCAGTTGAAGTATTTGCATCCAGTGACAATTATGGAGTTACGATGAAAAACTCCCTTTCCAGTAGGAAAGGGAGTCCGAGTTTACTTCAGTATCAACTTTTACGTTCAGCCTTGTGCAGGTGTTTGCCCCTCACTTGATGCTGGTGGAGTGGTAGGCTCCTGTATTGGCGTAGACTGAGCCTTCTCAAGCTTGAATATATCCGATGGACCTGAAAGTGTATGTTTATTCGTTGTTGTATTTGCAGCAACTGAAAGAATATACACCTTGTACTCGCCTCCTTCCACCAGATTGGCTCCAGTTGAATCTATAGCTGTTTTCGTTAAAGTAACTTCAACCGCTGCAGGATTTCCAATTTGGTAGCTAGTGTTAGAGGTTGCTGTAGTGACATCCAAACTATCTGTTCCTTTAACAATAAAGAGTCGGTATGCAGAAATGCCAGTTTCAGAAGATGGTTTAGTAAAGGTAAGCTTATAACTTGCCTCAGTTACAATACTTGTATTTTGAAGGCCTGTTATAGTGGCAGTTTGAACCGCATTTGCTTGTGCAAAGATATTAAACTCATTGGAAGCAGAAGACAGGTTGGAAGCACGTGACGTACTGTCCGAAACAGACAAGACAAACATACTGTATTTCTGTCCAATTACAAGCACACTACCATTAATATCTCGATGTCCACCGTTTAGTACTACTGGACTGCCTGCATTGTTCTTATTAATTTCCACAAAGGAATTAATTCCAAGAGCAGAACTTGTATTGAATCCACTCACTTGGTTAGCAGGCACAATCAAGATACGATAATTGGAGATATTGGTCTCGCTAGTTGCTTTGTTGAAGGTTATTGTTACATCTGAAGGCGTTCCAGATTGTCCTTGATCTTTGACGTTTACATTCACATTGCTTGCCGCCGCCACAGCGGCATTTGAAGTCAATGTAACTATACCGGAGGCTGACGATATTACATTCGCCAAAGACGAGTTATTATTTACAGCCATTACATACACCCGATAGCTCACATCATTGCTAATCAAGTCGTTATCCACTGTTCTCGAACCATTAGATAAGGTAATCGTTTGATTATTTCCCGTTCTACTTACATACGTATAATTGGAGCTATTCACCGCATTGGCTGCGTTCAGATTGAAGCTGCCTGCATTCGCATTTTTCACCACAAACACCCGATAATGATTCACATTTGTCTCATCCGCGGATTTATTAAACGTCACACGCAGATCACGACCGTCTCCATTATCTCCGATGTCGGTTGCAGCCACAGTGTTCGGAGCGGTTACCGCCGCGTTTGCCGACAAGGTAATCTGGGAAGAGTAACCAGACAAAGCATTCTGACTGGAGTTTCCGTTGTTATTCACCGACAGCACGAATACCCGATAAGCAACGTTATTGGTAATGGTATAACCATTGGTATCTACAGCGTTTGGAAGCGTCACGGACAGGTTACCACCCGTTTTGTTCACCTGTGTATAGTTGTTCGACGCATTAGCTGCGCTCAGCGTGAAGCTGCCCACATTAGCAGAACGAACGACATATACTCGATATGCAGAGATTCTGGATTCATCCGCAGCTTTGTTGAAAGAAACTCGCAGATCACGCCCATCACCGTTGTCACCAATATCCGCAACAGCCAGGTTGCTGATAACTCCCGCATTGCCGTTCGTTGTCAGTCTCAACACCGTGGATGAAGCGGACAGCGCATTGGTGTATCCATTCTGCTGATTGCCCACTGCCATGACGAAGATTCGATAATCTTGCAGATTCGTTACGTTATAACCGCTTGTGTCCTTCATGGATGAAGGCAATGTCGTTGTAATGTTGTTGCCTGTTTTGTTCACCGTATAGTACAGACTGGAGGATAGATTGCTTGCTGTCGCCAGACTGAAGCTGCTTGCCACCGAGTTGCGTACAACGAAGACGCGATAATTCGCCACCTTGGACTCATCCGATGAACGGTTAAAGCTCACCTGAATATCACGACCATCTCCATAATCCGAGTTGTCTCTCACCTGTGTAATCGCAGGAGCTGTTGCTGTATTCACTCCCAGTGTCAATGAACTGGACACTGCGGACAGCTTGCTATCTGTTGTTGTATTAGTACTTACGGACAAGATGTATACAACATAAGCCGTGCCATTCTTGATGAGTTCTCCGGACGTATCCCGTGTCGAAGATGTTAGCTGGCTTTTAACCGCAGCACTATTGCCTTTGTATATGATCGTGGAGTTTGCACTGGACACTTTGTTCGCTGCATCCAGATTGAATGCGGAAGAATCCTTCGCTTTAACTACAAACGCACGATAATAGGTAATGTTCGATGTCGTGCTTGGCTGCGTGAAGTTAATCTCCAGATCGCGACCATCATTATAGTCACTAATATCTGCGGCACGCAAACCTGTAACAGCCTGTACTGTGGATTTCACAGTATTTAATTTCAACGATTGGGAAGACCATCCCAATAGATTTTTGTAATTATTGCTGCTGTTTCCTACAGTCACTACATAGAGGCGATAGGTTTCATTGCTATTGAGCAAATCGCCGTTAACGTCACGCGTCTGTGCATTCAGCGTCAGTTTCGGGTTGTTCCCATTCGGTGTAACAGATGTATAGTTCGCAGAAGGTACAGCAGATGCTGCTGACTCCGTGAAGCTATTCACATCACGAGTTTTCACCAGCATAATCCGGTAAGCAGATACCGCCTTCTCCGAAGTTGGACGTGTGAAGCTCACGGTCAGGTCACGACCATCTCCGTTACTTCCGGATACCGCACCATAGATATTCCAAGCCCCATATTGAGTCTCATCCACTGGCGGTGTAGACGTTGTCTTAATATCTACACGCTGATTGCGTGAGTTCCAGAATACTTTCTCACCGAAGGCTTCACTGACAAAACGAATGGGAACCATCGTGTTACCTTTGATCGTATTCGCAGGAACATCCAGAGAGATCGCTTCCCCGTTGATGTATGCCGTTTTGGAACCGAGCGTCAAAGTAACTTCCTGATTGTCGCGAGTTGCAACAATCGTTTTGGTTCTGTTCGTGTACTGTACCTTTGCATCCAATCCTTCAAAAATCGACCGAAGCGGAACCAGTACGCGTCCACCTTTCATCACAGGTGCCTGAGCAGATGATAGCTCCGCATCATTAATATATATGCTGATTCTCGCAGCTGCATCCATAACCGACGTTGGAAGTGCGGACATCAGCATAGCTGATACAGCCAGCGCTGACATTACCTTCTTCACTTGTTTTCCTCCTGCTTTCCTCATATCCCATATCCCCATTCTCGCAATTAGTTACATCGAAATAGAATTCGCTGTTCAGTTCAATAATTCCTGTATTTACCTGTGCACATCTAAGACGTTCCGATCAGCTCAAAAGTTTCCAGTTGCTCAAAATATATTTTCGCAGTACTGTTCCTCTATCTTCCACCCTCCAAAAGTTAAAAATAACAGAAGAATTTGTCATCATTCCGCAACCACATCCTGCCCCAATTGGGTTAATGTATAGTAACTAGTGAACAACGCCTATCATTTTTTCACCTACGGGAGGTTCATATTTATGACATCATCGTTCCGATCTGCCAAACGTAAAGGCATGCGCACCTTCATTACAGCCACGGCCATTGCCATGCTGCTTCAAACGGCTGTCACTCCCTTATCCGGAGTCGCTGCTGCCGCTTCACTCAGTGCAGATGCCAAAGTAACGACTGCCAATTCAACAACCATATATACAACGTTTCAGTCCATGCTATACAAAAAGAACGGCTTGCCTGCCGCGGATACCTATCTCGAATCTCATATCAATAAAGTCACCACCCATCACGCAACCTTGATGGTCTTACAGCTCGAGAATGCCCGCAATAAGGCGTTAACAGCCATGATTGACCGTCTGCTGGTGCCTAATGTGCAGGAAAAAATGATGAACGCCTACAAGTGGAATGACAGCTTCACACAACTGATGGCGCGTACCAAAGACACCCGTCTTCGTGCACTGCTTCAACAGGCACGTGATAGCGGCTATCGTCTTGTTATGCTGGAAGGTTCTCTCTATCCCATCATGAACTACATGGCTTTTCAGAAATACATTTCGTACGTAAGTCCCGACATCAAACAATATATCAATATCATGGCCGTCGAGACTAGCAATCTGGCTGCCGATGATGGTGCCCTGATCATTGGATACCAGGAAATCCTCAATCGCGCCATGAATCAGGAACGTTTCCTGAGTGAAAATCCAAAGTCCAATCGGGTACAGCAGGTGCAGAACCTGATGAATAACTATACCCTGTATACGTTTTATGGCCTGAACAATACACCTCTGTTTGACTATGAAACGAACAAAATGACAGCCAATGCGCAGAAAGGTTACAAAGCTGTCTTACAACGTAACTCATCCGAAGATAGCGACTTCCTGACCAAACTCGAAAAATTTATGGATATCGTTACTGAAGCCAAATTTGAGAAAACGTCTGTTGTGGAGAAATGGTTGGAGCAAAACGTTCCGGTAAGCGACTAAGCGATCTATTAAGCTGATCTGATTTATTCGTCAGCCCTGATCTTATACACCACATAGGGGCTGGCTCATGCCAAAAACCGCCGCAGGAATTGCTCCTGTGGCGGTTTTGCTTTGACATTCTATGATAAAAACTAAAAACTGATTTAACCCCGTCAGTCCTTACACTATTGAATAGGTTTGACCATATGATTATACTCATGTCCTGCGATGACAATCACATCGTCTTTGACATATCCCTGCCGTTCGTACAGCATTAGTGCACGGCCGTTGTCCCGTTCTACAATCAGGGATACCTGTAAGTGACCGAGATCTCTGCCCTGCTCCTCAAAAGCAGCCATCAGCGCGCGGCCGATGCCCTGTCCCTGATAGGCTTCACTTACCGAGAGAGTATCCAGATAATACTCCCCCGGACGGGTTTCTTTCACCAACACATACTTCTCATCCTGGCTTCGTCCAGCTCGATCCAGAATCGGCTGGTCCAGTCGATCCGCTTCACCACCATCATAGGCCACAAGAATGCCAGCGATCAGTCCATCCTGTTCCATCACCGTCACATGACGATAGCTGATCCGATTGCCTGCCTGCATATAAAATTGTTTCAAAATCTCCATCGCCTTATCATGATTCGCTTCACCCGCAAGCGCGTAGGCAATATCCCCTATAGCCTGATAAAGTAATGGAATGACCTGATCTGCATCTTCTATGCGCGCAGGTCTGATCTGAGGAGGTGCCCCCTGATGATCTGGCTGCAACCTTGAATTCACGTCCGCCTGCATGCCTGACTTCATCTTGGAATGATTCATCAGATTAACATGTTGAACAGATTGAGATTTTTGTTCAGTTCAGTATAGGCGATTCCTTTGCGGTTCATGCGTTCAATCAGGGGTGGTAATCTTCCTTGTACATCAACTCGATGCCCACCAGAGCAGGGCCGTTTTCCTTGTCATGCTTTTTCGTATATTCGAACCGGGTGATATCATCATTCTTCCCTAGAACTTCCTCCAGGAATTCACGTAAAGCTCCTGCACGCTGCGGGAAATTCACCATGAAATAATACTTCAGACCTTCATAGATCAGGGAACGTTCCTTGATCTCCTGCATGCGGTCGATATCGTTGTTCCCGCCACTAATAACGCAGACCACCGTCTTGCCCACAATTTGCTCACGATATTGCTCAAGCGCTGCAACAGCCAAGGAACCAGCAGGCTCGACTACAATTGCATTTTCATTATAAAGCTCCAGAATGGTCGTGCAGGCTTTGCCTTCTGGCACTTTCAGAATGTCATCCAGCACGCTGCTGCAGATTTCAAAGGTCAGATCACCAACCCGTTTCACCGCAGCGCCATCCACGAATTTATCAATATCATCCAGCGTAACCACCTGTTTGCGGAACATCGCTTCACTCATGGAAGCTGCCCCAAGTGGCTCAACACCAATGATACGTGTCTCTGGACTCACGGTCTTCATGTAGGTTCCCACGCCGGCTGCCAGTCCACCGCCACCAATCGTAACGAACACATAGTCGGCATTCTCATCGAGGCTTTCCATGATTTCCATCGCTACCGTACCATTACCTGCAATAATCTTAGGTTGATCAAACGGATGGATGAACGTCATGCCCTGTTCGTCACATGCACGCATTGCTTCTGCGTATGCATCGTCATACGTATCCCCGATTAGCACCACTTCAACGTTGTTTCCGCCAAAGCGTCGCACCTGCTTCACCTTCTGGTTCGGCGTTGTGCTCGGCATGAAGATTTTGCCGTTAATCCCGAGCGCATTACAACTAAAAGCGACACCTTGGGCATGGTTGCCCGCGCTCGCACAGACAATCCCTTTCTCCATCTCAGCTGGTGTCAGACTGCGAATCATATTATAGGCACCCCGAATTTTGAACGAGCGCACCACTTGAAGGTCTTCCCTTTTCAGATACACATTACAATTATATTTGGCCGACAATACAGCATCCCGCTGTAACGGCGTTCTTACAATGACCTCACGCAGCACATGATGTGCGCGCACGATATCTTCCATGCCAACACTGGCACGACCGGGACTTGTGGTTCCCGTTGGTTCTTGTTCAACTGGTTTCATGTTGTCTCCACACTCCGCTTTTATGGTCTAGCAATGTCGTGCACTGCTTTTCTTTGTATTGTATCACTTTTGTTCTGTTCTTGCGCCTGAGCTCTCATCATTTATCATTCGTACAATTTCATCAATAACATAGTCATACTCTTCCAAGTCTAATTGAAAACGATTATCAATTACATCATTATAGAATATTCCATCCTTTACGACAACTATGTTGTGTTTGATTCGGGTTGTATTGTACGCTCTAAGCCTTTCGGGCTTTTTATATGTAGTCAAAAAAAACCCGATCCATTCCCGGATCGGGTAACTGTGCCAGCCGCATAGGAATCTCATGGATTACCTTTTATTAGCTTAAAACAGAGGCTCACCACATATTAATCCTAATTACGCCTGTGCCTGAAACCACGCCGCTGCAGCTTCTGCCTCGGTACGCGTTAACTGATGACCCTGACGCTCCAAGTGCATGTGCACTTCAGCACCAGCTCCGCTCAGAAGCGAAGCCAACTCATCTGTTTCACGTCTCGGCACAATCGGGTCATTCTCTCCTGCCCCGATGAAGACAGGCAGGCCTTTCAAATCCGGCAAGTCCAGACCACGCAGGGGAACCATCGGATGATGCAGCATCGCACCTTTAAATACATCCGCCTGATGGAAGATCAGGCTTGCCGCAATATTGGCACCGTTGGAGTAGCCCAACGCATACACGTTTGAACGATCGAACCCGTATTCCATCGAAGCTGCATCGACAAAAGCACCCAGTTCCGCCGTCCGTGCAATGAGATCCTCTTCGTCAAAGACACCTTCTGCCAAGCGACGGAAGAAACGGGGCATCCCGTTCTCCGATACGTTACCACGCACCCCCAGCATGCCTGCCTCTGGTGCAATCATCTCAGCCAGGCCCACCAGATCATTCTCGGTTCCGCCTGTGCCGTGAAGCAACAGAATGGTTGGAGCATCGGGCTGAGCACCTGCTTTATAGATATGTTTCATAGTATTCGTTGTAGTCATGATTTGGACTCTCCCTTCCATTCGCGTACTTGAATAGGTGGCAACAATTGTTCAATCTGCTCGCGCTGTGGTTCATACCATTCAGGCAACATTAATTTCTCACCCATGCTCTCTTGCGGTTCATCCCGTGCAAAGCCCGGCGGGTCCGTTGCAATCTCGAACAGGATACCGCCCGGTTCCCGGAAATACACGGCGTTGAAGTATTGACGGTCAATAACTGGCGTTGGATGATATCCGGCTTGATCAAGATCCTGTTGCATTTGTTCATGTTCCGTATAATCCTTTGCACGCCATGCAATATGGTGTACCGTTCCCGCTCCGCCGATTCCGCGCTGAATGCCCGTGGACTGAATGTCGATGATTTGCCCGATGTCACCGCTCGCCTGAAGGCGAATCATTCCATTCTCCTCGCTAACCTTCTCCAGACCAAGCATCGTTACAAGTACGTCTGTAGTTTTCTCAGGTACGTGACTGAACAATACAGCGCCGCCGAAGCCTTTAATCGCATGCTCCGATGGTACACCATTGAATGTCCAGTGGCTTGGCTGTCCACCATCACGCTCAACCAGTTCGAGCAGCAGACCGCCTTTGTCGAAGAAGCGAATATACGGTTCACCGAATCTGGTTTTATTTTCGAACGGAATATCGAAGGAAGCAAGACGTTCTTTCCAGAAAGGCAGACTGCCAACCGGAATCGCGAATACAGTGACCCCCGTCTGGCCTGAACCAATGACTCCTCTTCTTGAATTTTGTTGAGGGAAAAAGGTCATGATGGTGCCTGGTGCGCCTTCTTCATTACCATAATACAGATGGTACACGTCCGGTGCATCAAAATTAATTGTTTTTTTTACCATTCTAAGCGCCAATACGCCTGCGTAAAAATCAACGTTTTTCTGTGCATCGTCTACAAAAGCCGTAATGTGGTGAATTCCTGAAGTTCTGAACATAATCTCCACTCCCTTGGTTTTAGTTGGTTGATCGTTATATGAAGCATCTTTTATTTACTGTTTTCATTTCCTGCGTATCGTTATTTATCTTTAAATTAAGATTATTTAAATTTATATTAGTCCATTGATCGAAGATATGCAAGCAATTATTTTAAAATTAAGATTTATTGGACCGTGATCCCGTTGAACCACTCGCTCCCTGAACCGTACAAACAACAAAAAGCAGGCACCGATTACCTCGGAAACCTGCTTCCTGTCAGAACGATAGCGTTTCTTTATCATCCTTATTATTGCTTCATGTCACTACTTCTTATACCAATTTCAATCTTTTGGGTGGATTCACCAAATCCTTGTGTTCATACTCATCCTTGATATCTCCAACGATCTCTTCAAGGATATCTTCCATCGTAACCATACCTACCGTAGCACCTGCCTCGTTTTTCACGGTTGCAATGTGTACACGGCTTTGCTGCATCTGAATCAGCACGTCCTTGATTGGAGAACGCTCGGAGAAACTCGGCGTATTATGAACAAATGTCTCCATACTGAATGCTCTGCCCGCAGCCACACTTGTCAGCATTTCTTTGGTGTTAATGAAGCCTACAAAGCTAGCCTGATCCCCATTCGCAATTACAGGGTATCTCGTGTATTCATGTTGATTCAGCACTTCAATCATCTGATCAAGGGGCATTTCCTTATTCAACGTAACAATTTTATCTTTCGGAATCATAATCTCCTGAAGCAGACGCTCATCAAAAGCAAAAATATTTTTGAGATAGTCCAGTTCCGTCTGGTTGATCTCACCGCTCTCAAAGCTCTGTGCCATAATCAGCTTCAGCTCCTCTTCGGAGTGAACCGTATCGTGACCAGCAGGTTTTACACCGAATAAGCCAAGCAACAGACGAGCAGCTCCATTCAGCGCATAGATGAACGGATTCATGATTTTACCGAACCAGTACAGCGGTGGTGCAAGTAATAGCGTCATTCTCTCTGCAAATTGGATCGCCAGTGTTTTGGGTGCCAATTCACCAATAACCACGTGCAGGAAAGTAATGATCGCCAGAGCAATACCGTAGGAAAGCACGGTAGACAATGCTGCCGGTACTTCCATTCGCGCAAACAACGGATGTAACATTTTCTCTACGGTAGGCTCACCCAAGGCTCCCAATACCAGCGCCGTGATGGTAATCCCCAATTGACACGCAGACAGGTAATAATCCAGGTTGTGCGCCACTTTTTTGGCCAGTACTGCCTTTTTGTTACCTTCCGAGATCAATTGATCGATTCGGGACATCCGTACTTTAAGAATGGCGAATTCAGCTCCAACAAAAAAAGCTGTCAGACCGATAAATACGGCTACTAAAAATAAATTCAAGGCTATTATTCCGTCCAATGATTTCCCTCAAGTAGAGGGATTCACCTCCAAGTAAAATTTATATTAAGGTTGCACGAGTGACGTTCCGGTCCGTCCCCTACACTGCTACTTATCGCAAAAACATTTAAAGTTTCAAAAGATTACCGGGTAAGATCACGCCAGATCGCTAGCAGCTTCCTCAATCTCAGCGCCGCTCACTCGTTCCAGAAGAACTTGCTTGATGTGATAATTTTCGGTATCCATGACGGTCCAGACATAATCACCGTGTTCTACCGTGTCACCTTTTTCCACACCTACACCCCTCTGGTACTGAATCCATCCGGCAACGGTATCCATCTCTTCGTTTCCTTCAAAGATAAGCCCGAACTGCCGCTCCACTTCATCCAGAAGTACCCGGCCGTTAATGAGATATTGATTCTCTCCGGTCTCCTGAATATCAGCAACCTCATCGGCATCGAATTCATCACGTATCTCACCAACAAGCTCCTCAAGAATATCTTCCATCGTGATAATCCCCGAGGTACCACCGTATTCATCCACGACTACAGCCATGTGAACACGTTCCAGTTGCATTTTAATCATCGCATCCTGGATAGGTGTCACTTCAGAAACGAACGGAATCTCACGAACGAATTCACTCAGCTGATACGATCTTGCGGCAACCATGTCCGGCAAAATCTTTTTCACATTCACCAAGCCGACAATACGGTCCTTGTCTCCATCCTCGATGACCGGGTATCGTGAATAATTATGTTCATCCAATATAGGAATAATATCGTCATAGGTCATATCCTGATTAAGTGTTACCAGTTCTGTACGCGGTACCATGATGTCTTTGGCATCACGTTCATCGAATACAAAAACATTTTCCAGATACGAAAGCTTGGTCTTATTGTTCTCGTCACCTTCGTAACTCTGGTTCATGATGATTTTGATCTCGTCCTCCGAGTAAGCTTGATCATGTTCTGCTGGCTTCACTCCGAATCCTCTAAGAAGAACACGTGAGGCTCCATTTAACGCCCAGATGAACGGATACATGATCTTGCCAAACCAGTATAGCGATGGTGAGAGCATTAATGTCAGTTTTTCCGAGAACTGAATCGCAAGTGTTTTGGGTGCCATCTCACCAATCACGACATGCAGGAACGTAACGAGTATGAAAGCAATCGCATATGAAGCAATGGATGAGACTGAAGGTGATACGTTCAGGTAATCAAATACCGGATATAATAATCTCTCAACCGTTGGCTTTCCGAGCGCTCCCAGTCCCAGGGCAGTGACCGTAATACCAAGCTGACAAGCTGATAGATAATAATCCAGGTCCGAGACCACTTTTTTGGCGAGTACTGCCTTTTTATTGCCCTCGGCAACCAGTTGATCCACTCTTGATGTACGAATTTTGACTACAGCAAACTCAGAAGCTACGAAAAATGCAGTCAATGCAATCAAGATAATAAGTAATGCAATGTTCAATATGGTAATTATGTCCAATGATTTCCCCGTTTCACAGGGATTCACCTCCAGAGATAGTTACAGCGTGATCCGTTAACTTGGTTAACCATTCATCTGCTGTTTGTCGTTCAACTTGCCGTATGCCGTATATAAAATCAATTGATAATAACGTTTGTATATGTCGTACGTTGACCTTGTAAAACCAAAACAGGAAATCAAGATGAAGTCAATGACTTGCAGAAACTTCTCCACTCAAATCGGGTTTCCCCTCATGCTGTCAATTGTTCCTCGCTTAACTCCATCTAGATTCGCCATTTGGACAATTTACAATATCGCCTTCCCAATAGATATCCACCTCCCCTCGTACTCATTCCTGTTTCCGAAAAGTATACCATGATTCCAACCGAACCATCCAGTTGCACGTTATGGTTTGGAACAAGCTTACAGTTTATTGTTCACAAAATAGTCTTTATGTATGTTGGCGATCCCTATCTAACTTATTCATAGCATCTACTAATGTGATATTCTTCACTTGATTAGTATAGTCCAATTTATAGAAATACTACCCGTTACTTCTGGGCATTAAACAGGCGTGAAACCTAATGGTTTGTGAGAAAATATGCTCCCAACGTATGGATCAGTCTATCCAGATTAGTTCATACTTTTTTTAAAATCATACATGAGTATACGCAGCAAAGAGCCCGCAGGATGCAAACACCTCCCGGTGCTCATCTTTGCAGGCTCTCGCGGCTCTATTCTATGTTGCCATCCAGCGATAGTCTTGTGACCGAAACTAGACCATCAGCGGATTAACAATTCATTCATTTGGAGTATCCTTTATTATACTAGTGCTTTAGCAGCAATATCGGTCCGCTGATGTTTGCCCTCAAAATGGATGCGCTCCGCTTGTACATAGGCTTTATTTCTCGCTTCAGCAATATCCGTACCCAGACCAACTACGCCCAGAATACGTCCACCATTCGTGAGCCAGTCTCCTGATTCACTACGCGATGTACCTGCGTGGAACACCACCGCATCGTCGACTTGATCCAGTCCTTCAATGACTACGCCTTTGGCATAAGGCCCTGGGTAACCCCCAGAAGCAAGCACCACACATACGGCTGCTTCATCACTCCACTCAATCTCAATGTCGGCTAATTTGCCATGAACGGTCGCCCAGAAAATGTCGAATAGATCACTCTTCAAACGTGGCAATACCACCTGTGTCTCCGGGTCTCCGAAGCGTGCATTGAACTCAATGGTTTTTGGTTTGCCATCCGGGGAGATCATCAGTCCGGCAAACAATACACCACGGAACGGACGTCCCTCGGACACCATCGCTTTGGCAGTCGGTATGATAATCGTGTCCACAGCTTCCTCAATAATAGACGCAGGAATGTGTGGAAGTGGTGAATACGTACCCATACCGCCTGTGTTTGGCCCCTGATCATTATCGAATACAGGCTTGTGATCCTGTGCTGCAGCCATCGGGCGAACGGTCTCGCCATCGACGAAGGCCAGAATCGACATTTCCTGTCCTTCCAGAAACTCCTCAATAATCACTTTGGCACCTGCTTCGCCAAATACTTTATCCACCATAATGCTGTGAAGTGCCTGATTCGCTTCCTCACGGGAAAAGGCAACTGTAACGCCCTTGCCCGCTGCCAGTCCATCCGCCTTGATAACAACAGGAATCGTTTGTTCATCCAGATAAGCCTGAGCTTGTTCAACATTGTCGAATTTCTCATAGGCTGCGGTTGGAATATTATATTTGTGCAGCAGATCCTTCATGAACGTTTTGCTGCCCTCAATCTCAGCTGCATTACGACGCGGCCCAAATACCGGAATACCTGTCGAGTCAAAAGCATCCACGATCCCGTCCGCCAGCGGATCATCTGGACCAATAACCACTAGACCCACTTTAAGCTCTACAGCAAGAGCCGTTAGTTTATCGAATTCATTCACCGCAATCGGATGGCATTCAGCCAGTTGAGCAATGCCTGCATTTCCGGGTGCACAATGAATCTTGCCTGCCTTTGGACTCTTCGCCAGCGCCCAGATGATTGCATGTTCACGGCCACCGCCGCCTACTACCAGAATATCCATTTTATCCATTATTCCCTTATCCTCCATGCATATTGGGATTCTTTCGATTTTCCTTAACAAAAAAGCTTCAAAAGAGGATGAACAAGCCTACTCGCTTGTTCATCCTTTGGAAGCAATGAATTTATCGTTTAAAGTTTAGTGTTTGAAATGACGAACACCTGTGAAGACCATCGCGATGCCATATTCATTCGCCACTTTGATGGACTCTTCGTCTTTGATGGAACCACCAGGTTGGATCACTGCTGTAATCCCTGCTTTAGCTGCCAGCTCAAGTGTATCTCCCATCGGGAAGAATGCATCGGATGCCAGAATGGCACCTTTGGCTTGCTCGCCAGCTTGTTCGATCGCAATCTTGGCTGCACCCACACGGTTCATTTGTCCAGCGCCTACACCTACTGTCATGTCATTCGCAGCAAGTACAATGGCATTGGACTTCACATGTTTAACAACTTTCCAGCCAAACAACAGCTGTTTCATTTCCTCTTCGGATGGCGCACGATCCGTTACTACGTTCAGCTCGCTGGCTTCAATGGAATGTACATCCGATTGTTGTACAATCATGCCGCCGTCGATGGACGTGACCACGAATTGACTTTCACGTTTACGAGCCGCATTCAGTTCACCCGTTTTGAGCAAACGAATGTTTTTCTTCTTGGTGAGGATATCGAGTGCCTCTTGTGTAAAGTCAGGAGCCAGTACGATTTCCAGGAAAATCTCGCTCAGCTTGTTCGCTGTATCGCTGTCGATGATGCGGTTCGCAGCCACAATGCCACCAAAGATGGATGTAGGATCTGCAGCATATGCTTTGCTGTAGGCTTCATAGATGCTATTGCCAACTCCCACACCGCAAGGGTTCATATGTTTGACCGCCACAACTGCCGGTTCTTCAAATTCTTTCACGATCTGCAATGCTGCATTCGCATCATTGATGTTATTATAGGACAACTCTTTGCCGTGCAATTGCTCGGCTGTTGTCAATGTATCTTGGGCAGCCAGCGGTTTGCGGTAGAATGCCGCCTGCTGGTGTGGATTTTCGCCGTAGCGCAAATCCTGAAGTTTTTCGTAAGTAACCGTCAGACGCTCTGGTAGCGGATCACCATTCAGGTTGGAGAGATAATCGGAAATAACTGCATCGTAAGCCGCTGTGTGGCGGAACACTTTTGCCGCAAGCCGTTTGCGTGTTTCGAGTGTCGTATCTCCACTGCTACGTACTTCTTCAAGCACCTTGCCATAATCTGCGGTGTCTACAACAACGCTAACGAAGGCATGGTTCTTGGCAGCAGAACGAAGCATGGTTGGACCACCGATATCGATGTTCTCGATCGCGTCCTCATACGTTACATCCGGTTTGGCGATCGTATCTTGGAACGGATACAGGTTCACGACAACCAGATCGATGTACCCCAGTCCGTTCTCTTCCATCTGACGTTTATGATCTTCGTTGTCACGAACAGCCAGCAAGCCGCCATGAACTGCCGGGTGCAATGTTTTGACACGTCCGTCCATAATTTCCGGGAATCCCGTCACATCTGAAATTCCGATAACAGGTACGCCTTCCTTCGACAACAGGCTGCTTGTACCTCCTGTCGAAATAATCTCCACACCCATTTGTGACAGCTCGCGGCAAAAGTCCACGATGCCTGTTTTATCCCACACGCTAACCAGCGCTCTTTTGATACTCACAATATGCTCCTCCTTTAATGTCCCATGGCTTCGCGTTTCCTGACGAAACACAGCCGATTTATTTCCCGAGAAATATCACAAAATGCGTATCAATATTCGACTTCTGTTATATAAGTTGAACCAAGATGTTTACACGGGACACTCCGATGACAGAACAACCTTCCAATCGCTGTTATCCCCAGATTTTTTGATTCCCTTTTCTTAAAGGGAAAATCCGGTGATAAACCTATGCTTCCGAAGCAGCCTTCTTTCAGAAAGCTTTTAGGCGAACGGTTCGCTTCTTCAGGTTTTTTCTGTCCTCTCCGTTAATGTGTAAAAAAAGTTTAAAACTATATCAAACCGTTTTGTTAACAGTGACGTGACGTCCGTCTAACTGAACCAAACCTTGAGCGAACCAGGATACCACTTCAGGGTAAAGCTGCTGTTCGGCAGCATGAATGGAACGGCTGATTGACTCAGTCGTATCTTCTGGCAGAATGGGAACGGGGTGCTGGGCAATAATCGGTCCAGTATCCATGCCACCGTCCACAAAGTGTACGGTCACACCTGTCACTTTCACACCATATTCCAGAGCCTGTCCGATCGCATCCTTGCCTGTAAACGCCGGTAGCAAAGACGGATGAATGTTAATCAACCGCCCTGTATAACGATCCACCATAACGGAAGTCAACAATCTCATATATCCGGCAAGAACGACCAGGTCGATCTTTTTGGACTCAAGTACTTCCACGATCTCTGACTCGTAGGCTTCACGTGAATCATAATTCTTGGGAGTAAACAGATGACAACCCACGCCTGCGTCCTGTGCCCGCTGCACAACTCGTGCAGCCGGTTTATCACATACAAGCAGTTCCACGGATGCATTCAGCCCCCCGTTCCGTGCTGCATCAACCAAGGACTGAAAGTTGGACCCTTCACCCGAGGCAAATACAGCAATGCGGTAGCTGGCCATTAAACATCCGCTCCTGTGAAGGTTACTGTCGCATCTCCTTCGGTAACACGGCCGATGATGTACGCTTCTTCACCCGATGATTTCAATTGTTGCAGAGCTTCCGCTGCATCTGCTGCATTAACGACCAAGACAAGTCCGATGCCCATGTTAAATGTAGTGAACATGTCACGATTGGAGACAGATCCTTTTTCCTGTAACAGGTTGAAGATCGGCAGGATCGGCCAAGAGCCGTAGTCAATATCTACGTTCACGTTGCTCGGCAACATACGTGGAATATTCTCGATGAAGCCGCCACCTGTAATGTGAGCCATACCTTTTACATTTACGTTTTCCACCAGGGACAACAGCGGTTTAACATAGATCTTCGTTGGCTCCAGCAGAGAATCTCCCAGCTTGCCACCCAGTTCCGCTACTTCATCATGCAGATCAAGTCCCGCATCTTCCAACAAAAGTCTGCGTACCAACGAGAATCCATTACTGTGCACACCGCTGGAAGCCAGACCAATCACCGCATCACCAGAAGCGATGGTAGTGCCGTTGATAATTTTCGCTTTGTCCACAATGCCCACCGTGAATCCGGCAATATCATATTCGCCTTCACTGTACATGCCCGGCATTTCAGCCGTTTCACCGCCGATTAGCGCACAGCCAGACTGATGACAGCCTTCAGCGATACCCGAAACGATAGCCTCGATCTTCTCAGGGATGACTTTGTCACAAGCGAGGTAGTCCAGGAAGAAGAGTGGCTCTGCGCCCTGTACCACAATGTCGTTCACACACATAGCTACCGCGTCGATGCCAATGGTATCGTGACGGTCCATGGCAAATGCAATCTTCAGCTTGGTTCCCACACCATCCGTACCGGATACAAGCACAGGCTCGTCATATTTATCTTTGTTCAAACCGAACAGGGCACCGAATCCACCCAGATCTGTCATCACTTCCGGACGGAAGGTACGCTTCACGTGTTTTTTCATCCGTTCAACCGCTTCATTACCTGCCGCGATATCGACGCCGGCCTTTTTATATGCTTCTGACAAGTGGAATCATCTCCTTTTTTTTCGCCCCTCCTAAATCCTCCCACCCGGGAGGACCCCATAGGACCTTGGCAGGCCCTCTGGACACCCGCCAAACAAGCGGTGCAGGGGTGGCTGGTATGATCTTGCTATGGTTGGTTCGTTCGTGTGCTCGCGTGGTTGTTCGCCGATTCCGGTGGCCTTCGGCCAACGGACGGCAAACCCCGCTTGGCTACGAGCGGGGCAAGCCCGCAGGGCAGCTGCTTCGCTCGGCTGCCTAGCCCCTGTTGCTCTGCAAGGCGGGGCCTAAGGGCTCGGGCTACGCCCGGGACCAGCTGCTTCGCCTGGCTGCCCTAGCCCCTGTTGCTCCGCAAGGCGGGGGTTAAGGGCTCGGGCTACGCCCGGGGCGGCGAGTTACGTTTGTATCGCCGGATAACAGCTAGCAGCTGCAGCCAAATTTTTCCTCGCCGTCGAAGTCGAGGCGGGTTGGATAATCATGATCAAAACATGCGAGACATAGTCCGCCTTTATAGTCTTCCTGATTATCTCCCTGAATCGATGCAATCAGTCCATCCGGACTGAGGAACGACAGGGAGTCCGCATTGATTTCACGGCAGATCTCTTCCACCGACAGTGCTGATGCGATCAACTCGCGGCTGTCAGGTGTATCAATGCCATAAAAACACGGATTTTTGAACGGTGGTGATGTAATGCGCACATGTACCTCCGTCGCTCCTGCATCTCGCAGCATGTTGACGATCCGCCGGGAAGTCGTTCCCCGAACGATGGAGTCGTCAATCATGACCACACGTTTGCCTTCCACGACACGACGCACGGCGCTCAGCTTCATCTTCACGCCTTGCTCCCGCAATTCCTGGCTCGGTTGGATAAACGTACGTCCAGTGTATTTGTTCTTAATCATGCCCATCTCATACGGAATACCCGTCTGTTCAGCATAACCGATGGCCGCCGAAATACTGGAGTCCGGTACACCGGTTACCAGATCCGCATCGATAAACGACTCAATCGCCATCCGGCTTCCCATCCGCTTACGAGCCGCATGCTGGTTCGTACCATTCATGTCACTGTCCGGACGGGCAAAATAAATATATTCCATCGCGCATAATGCCTTGCGGTGTTTATGATGATCAAAACGATCCTCGTGCAGACCATCTGCATCCAGCACAAGCAGTTCACCTGGTTCAATGTCACGGATCAACTCTGCACCGATGGTTTCCAGTGCACACGTCTCAGATGCAAACAGATACGCATCCCCGAGCTTACCCATCGTCAGCGGACGAAGTCCGTGTGGATCGGAAGCCACGAGCAGCTTGTCGTTGGTCATGATTAGAAATGCATAACCGCCAACAATGCGCTGGAATGCCTCTTTTGCCGCTTCCACAAGCCCTTTGGAGGATCGTGCAATCAGATGCGCAATGACCTCGGTATCACTCGTTGTTTGGAAAATAGAACCGCTCTGCTCCAGCTCACGCCGGATCGTTGGTGCATTCACAATGTTACCGTTGGTCGCTACCGCCAGATCACCATCACGGTATTTAAATACCAATGGCTGTGCGTTCGTCAGTTTACTGTCTCCACTTGTTGAATACCGGACATGTCCAATGGAAATATCACCAGTTAACGTCTGCATCAGATCTTTGGTGAATACTTCCTTCACCAGACCCATGCCGCGATGATAATTAAACTGGTTGCCATCACTCACACACATGCCTGCACTTTCTTCGCCGCGATGTTGCAGCGCATGCAGACCATAATAGGAGAGTGATGCGGCATCAGGGTGTCTGAACACACCGAACACACCGCATTCTTCCTTCAATTTGTCGAGTCCTTCCTTGCCGGACCCTTCATTATAATAATCGCCTGTCCACAACGGTCCTGTCGTCAGTTCATGAGACATGGAATCGCATCCTCCCAGACCTGAGCTAAACCTCCTACAAGTTCGTTCACGGCTGATGTTCCGTTCAAATCAATCGTCAGGAACCTTCCTTCTACACGTCCAATCACAGCTACAGGTACACCCTGCTCACGTACAAATGCTTCAAGTTTACCCGCTTGCTCCGGTGAAGCCGTCAACAAGATACGGGATTGGCTTTCACTGAACAGCGCATGATCTGCACGCAGTGCAGTCTCAACATTAACTTGCGCACCCACGTTGCCGCTGATACAAGACTCTGCTAATGCCACAGCCAAGCCACCTTCAGACAAATCATGTGCAGAACGAACGAGACCAGATTGAATAGCTTCCAGCACTGTGCGGAGCAATGCTTTTTCCGTTTGCAAATTCAGCTCTGGCGGACGGCCTTCCGTCTGACCATGAACGGCGTATTGCAGCTCGCTGCCGCCGAGTTCAGCTTTCGTGTCACCGAGGAGGATGATGACATCACCTTCGGATTTGAAGGCTTGTGTCGTGATATGATCCGTGTCATGAACGAGACCTACCATACCGACTACTGGCGTTGGATAGATGGAGCCTTTGGCGTTTTCGTTATACAGACTCACGTTACCTCCAATAACCGGCGTATCCAGCACGCGGCAAGCTTCTGCCATACCGTCTACCGCTTTCTCCATTTGCCAGAAAATATCCGGTTTCTCCGGGTTACCAAAGTTCAGGTTGTCCGTAATCGCGAGCGGCTCCGCACCGGAACATACGATATTACGCGCTGCTTCACTTACGGCAATACGTCCACCAACCTCAGGATCAAGGTACACGTAACGTCCATTACAGTCCGTTGTCATCGCAAGACCTTTACGTGTTCCATGAATCGTTACAACCGCTGCATCCGAACCCGGACGAACGGCCGTGCTTGTACGCACCATGTAATCGTATTGATCGTACACCCATTTTTTACTCGCTACCGTTGGGGAAGCCAATATTTGTTTCAACGCTCCGCCGAGATCCGACACTTCGTCGTAACGAAGCGTGTCGATGGAAGCACTTGCTTCATAATAAGCAGGTACAGAAGAAGGTTTGTCATATACCGGACATTCGTCAACCAGTGCCGTCACTGGCATATCGCCAACCACGTCGCCGTGGTGAATCAGTTTCAGACGACCATCATCCGTTACTTTGCCGACTTTGGCACAGATGACACCCCAACGTTCAAAGATTTCCATCGCCTGTGCTTCATCCTTAGGCTCAACTACAAAGAGCATCCGTTCCTGGGACTCAGACAGCATCATCTCGTAAGGTGTCATACCTTCTTCACGCTGTGGCACTTGATCCAGATACAGTTCCAGACCGTTGCCCGCTTTACTTGCCATCTCCGCGCTTGAACATGTCAGACCCGCAGCACCCATATCCTGAATACCGAGCACAATGCCCGTATCGATCAATTCCAGACAAGATTCCATCACCAGTTTCTCCATAAATGGATCACCGACCTGAACTGCTGTCCGTTGGGATTCAGATTCTTCCGTCAGTTCCACTGATGCAAAGGTTGCTCCATGAATACCATCGCGACCTGTAGGCGGTCCCACATAATACACCGGGTTCCCTACACCTTTGGCAACGCCGCGCTGAATTTTGTCATGATCAATCAGACCCACACACATTGCGTTAACCAGCGGATTGCCTTCATAGCTCTCATCAAACATAACTTCTCCACCGACGGTAGGAATACCGATACAGTTCCCGTATCCAGCAATACCTGCTACCACATGCTCAAACAGATATTTAACGCGATCGCTCTCCAGCTTGCCGAAACGAAGGGAGTTCAACAATGCTACCGGTCTTGCACCCATAGAGAAAATATCACGGATAATGCCGCCTACACCTGTTGCCGCACCTTGATAAGGTTCAACTGCGGAAGGATGGTTATGGCTTTCAATTTTGAAAACAACCGCCTGATTGTCACCGATATCCACGATGCCGGCACCTTCACCCGGTCCCATCAGGACACGCGGTCCGGTAGTTGGGAAACGGCGCAGCAATGGCTTGGAGTTTTTGTACGCACAGTGCTCGGACCACATTACACTGAATACACCGATTTCCGTGTAGTTGGGCTTGCGGCCCATGAACTCACAGATCAGCGCATATTCGCTGTCAGATACGCCCATTTGTGCATAAAGTTTATGTTCTGCGACCTGTTCTGCTGTTGGTTCCTTAGCGGATAGCTGCTGCGTCATGCCGATCCCTCCATGCTTTCAAAATAGATGTAAACATACGTTTGCCGTCTTCCGAACCGAACAGTGTGTCCACTGCACGCTCTGGATGCGGCATCATGCCGACCACATTTCCACCCTCGTTACAGATTCCTGCAATATCACCAAGGGAACCGTTCGGGTTACTGCCATACGTAAATACGATCTGGTTGTTCGCTTGCAGACTCGCGAGCGTATCCTCATCGCAATAATAGTTGCCTTCACCGTGAGCAATGGGGATAACAATCTCTTCCCCAGGTGCATAATCACGTGTAAATGGAGTATCTGCGTTTGCCACTTTCAATACCGTATCGTGACAACGGAACTTCAGGGAGTTGTTGCGAATTAATGCCCCGGAAGCAATCCCGCTTCAGTCAGGATCTGGAATCCGTTGCAAATCCCCAAAATATATTTACCTTGTTCAGCAGCCTTCGCTACTTCGTTCATTACCGGTGCAAAGCGGGAGATCGCTCCACAGCGCAGGTAATCACCATACGAGAAACCACCCGGAACCAGAATGCAATCATAAGCCGATAGATCGGTAGCCGTATGCCATACATAGTCAACCTCTTGTCCAATCGCATCTTCCACTGCCTTGTAACAGTCGATGTCACAGTTGGAGCCAGGGAACACAAGAACTGCAAATTTCATGAGATTAACCCTCCAATTCGTAGCGGTAATCTTCAACAACGGTGTTAGCCAGCAGCTTCTCACACATATCTTTCAATCGTTTCTCCGCTTCCGCACGATCTGTGGTATCCAGGTTCAATTCCATGACTTTACCGATCCGTACACTTTCCACTTCGTTGAATCCCATGGAATGCAGGGCTCCTTGAACAGCTACGCCTTGCGGGTCGAGTACGCTTTGCTTAATAGTGACATATACGGTTGCTTTAATCATGATCCTTATGTTCCTCCTCAGTAATGAACGGGATAAATGCTTTACGCTGTTAAAAGGTGGGGCATTGGTGCTTGCTCCGGGGCGGATTGTTCTTCCGGTCGCTTGTTGTCCCCGGGTTTTCTGATTGTTTTGAACCGCTGTGCGGTCAAAACCCGGGGACAAAGGCGAACGCTTCGCTCCTTTAAGAACAATTCCGCCCCTTCGCTAGTCCATGCAACGTTTTTTAAAGGCCTAAATCTTTTACGTTACACGGTGGGTAATGGTCAAAGGCTGGCTCCGGGGCGGATTGTTCTTTCCGGTCGCTTGTTGTCCCCGGGTTTTCTGATTGTTTTGGCCCGCGCTGCGGTCAAAACCCGGGGACAAAGGCGAACGCTTCGCTCCTTTAAGAACAATTCCGCCCCTCCGCTATTCCATGCGACGTTTTTTAAATGCCTAAATCTTTTACGTTACACGGTGGGTAATGGTAGGGCCTGACCATTGCGTGAAAGCAGTGAATGGTCTTTAAGTTACTTTAAGTAATTAGTGAATTTAATTCTCTTAATTTTTCAGGCTTCCCCTACATGTGGGAAGCCACAGCTCTTAATTGCCTCACCCACCAGTTTGAACACTGGCGGAGGGAAAGATTTGAGCTGGAGAAGCGTTAGCGGTCGCCTTTGCCCCCGGAATGTTTCCTTTTGAAAAAAGGATTCCAATCCAAACATTCTGGGGGCAACAGCGATCGAAAGCCAAACTTTCCCGTAGCCCACTCAAACGTCAGCTCACTCAAACGTTAAACTTTATTATTTCGTTAAACGGTTATAAATATCGACGTATCTTGCGGTTGTTGCTTCAACTACCGCTTGTGGGAGTGGATCAGGTTTGCTGTTCTTGTCCCAATCGGTTCCGGCGAGATAGGTGCGCACTGGCTCTTTATCCATGCTGTCGATCTCGATGTCGAGTTCATAATTCTCTTTGGCCCAGAAGCGTGAAGCATCTGGGGTGAAGATTTCGTCAATCAGGATGACCTTGCCATCCACGATGCCGAACTCGAATTTACAGTCTGCCAGAATGATGCCACGCTGATCACAGTAATCACGGGCGAATTCGTACAGGCGCAAGCTTTTTTCCTGAAGCTCAACTGCGAGTGCGTCTCCCACCAGTTCTTTCATGCGATCCATTGGGATGTCCTCATCGTGACCAACATCGTTTTTGGCTGCCGGTGTGAAAATAGGAACTTCGAGCTTAGCGTTCTTGCGAAGTCCATCAGGCAACTTAATCCCATTCACTTCACCACTCGTCTCGTATTGTCTCCATCCCCCACCAGTGATGTATCCACGCACGACACATTCAATATCAATGCGTTCTGCTTTGCGGGTTACCATGATGCGGTCTTTGAGCAATTCAGGGTCTGTGATGAGATCACCCAGTTGATTCACATCGGTATGAACGACGTGATTCTCCATCATGTCACCTGTCAGTTCAAACCAGAAGCTGCTGAGTTTATTCAGTACGTTTCCTTTCTCGGGAACCGCCGGGTCCAGCACGTAATCAAATGCCGAGATTCGGTCGGTAACCACGATTAGGAAATGCTCGCCCAGATCGTACAATTCACGTACTTTTCCTTTATATAACAGAGGTGCTTTAACGAGATCTGCCGCAGTGGACAGTGCCATGGGCTCACCTTCTTTCAGGAGATGTAAGTATACGTCTAATTCCCCTCATCACGCGTGGCCACTCCGAATGCAGAAGAACCTTCCGATCGCTGTTATCCCCGGATTTTTCTGATTCCCTTTCTCAAGGGGAAAATCCGGTGATAAAGGCGAGCGCTTTGCTTCTTTAGTTTTTTTCTGCCTTCTCCGTTCCAGCGTGAACACATAATCAACCTATACTTTAGTTAGTAGAACTTGTTCCAAGCTTGATAAAGGCGAAGCGTAATACTTCCGAAGTAGCTTTCTTTCAGAAACTTTTAGCTTCGCTTCTTCAGCTTATTTCTGTCCTCTTCGTTCCCTGCAAACCCATCATTCTACGCTATAGCCTTATGGGAGTTATATATTAATATATATTAGTCGTTCAAACCGAGCTTTTTGAAGATCGTGTCTACGTGCTTCAGGTGCCATGATGGGTTGAACGCATCTGCGATTTCCTCTTCGTTCAGTACTGCCGTAATTTCCGGTGTGGATTTCACGATATCCTGAAACTGACGTTGCTCTTCCCATGCTTGCATCGCACGTGGTTGAACGGTATCATACGCCTGCTCGCGGCTGAAGCCTTTGTCGATCAATTTCGTCATGATACGACCGGAGAATGGCACGCCGAAGGTGCGCTCCATGTTGCGCTTCATGTTCTCAGGGAATACCGTCAGGTTCTTCACGATGTTACCAAAACGGTTCAGCATATAGTTCAGCAGCATCGTTGCATCCGGCAGAATGATACGTTCTACAGAAGAATGTGAGATGTCGCGCTCATGCCATAGTGTTACGTTCTCGTATGCGGATACCATATGTCCGCGAATGACGCGGGACAGGCCGGAGATGTTTTCACTACCGATCGGGTTACGCTTGTGCGGCATCGCGGAAGATCCTTTTTGACCTTTAGCAAAAGCTTCTTCCACTTCACGGAATTCACTCTTCTGCAGCGCACGTACTTCTGTAGCGAACTTGTCCAGCGACGTTGCGATCAACGCCAGTGTAGCCATATACTCTGCGTGACGGTCACGTTGCAAGGTTTGAGTCGAGATTGGTGCAGCTTTGGTACCCAACTTCTCGCAGACAAACTCTTCGACAAATGGATCGATGTTTGCATATGTTCCTACCGCACCAGAGATTTTACCGTATTGCACATTGTCTGCCGCGTGACGGAAACGCTCCAAGTTCCGTTTCATCTCTTCATGCCACAATGCCATTTTCAGTCCAAATGTCGTTGGCTCCGCATGTACACCATGTGTACGTCCCATCATGGGTGTGTGCTGATAAGCCAGTGCTTTTTCGCGAAGAATTTCAATGAAATTCACGATATCCTTTTCCAGAATCTCATTGGCTTGACGCAGTACATAACCCAGAGCCGTATCCACGACATCTGTGGAAGTCAGTCCATAGTGCACCCATTTCCGTTCTGCACCCAGACTTTCGGATACCGTACGTGTGAAGGCGATAACGTCATGACGTGTTTCTTGTTCAATCTCATAGATGCGGTCGATGTCAAAAGATGCGTTCTGACGAAGCAATGCTGCTTCTTCTTTAGGGATTACACCAAGTTCTGCCCAAGCTTCACATGCACAAATTTCAACTTCCAGCCATGATTGGAATTTGTTCTCTTCCGTCCAGATGGCTCTCATTTCGGGTCTGCTATAACGTTCAATCATGAATTTGTATTCCTCCAGAGATTAGTTTGTTCAATCCATTGCAATCCTTCTTCAACGTCCTGACAGAGCAGATTTACATGCCCCATCTTACGTCCTGTTTTCGCTTCGGTTTTACCATATATATGAAGCTTGGGAATCACACCAAGTTCTATCGCTTCTGCATCAGGCTGCCCTGTTCTTGCGATAATGCCTTCCAAATGTTCTCCAAGCACATTGACCATAACGACTGGGCACAGTAACGAAGTGTCACCGAGCGGTAATCCGCAGATCGCACGGATATGTTGTTCGAACTGAGAAGTTGCACAGGCTTCCATTGTATAGTGACCTGAATTATGCGGTCTGGGCGCCAGTTCGTTGACGTACAGCCTTCCATCCGCAGCTACAAACAGTTCCACAGCCAGCAACCCAACAGCCTTCATGGATTTCGCCACTGCCGCTGCCAGCTTCTGCGCTTCAATCTGTATGTCCGTTGCCACTCTTGCCGGTACGATCGACGCGTGCAGAATGTTATTCACATGAATGTTCTCCGCAGGCGGGAACGTTTTGATCTCACCATTCGTACTTCGCGCTACAACGACCGAAATCTCACATTCAAACTTGATGAATTGCTCCAGCACCAGTTCAGCACCTGTAGCAGCAAGTTCTTCGTATGCGGCAACAGCCTGACTCGCTTCCCGGATTACACGCTGGCCTTTGCCATCGTAGCCTCCAGTCACCGTCTTCAGTACACAAGGGACCCCAAGTTCGCTTACAGCAGCAAGCATCGTATCTGTACTCGTGATTTCACGATACGGCGCAACTCTTACTCCAGCGGCTTCAATCGCCCGTTTTTCACGCAACCGATGCTGGGTGGTATACAATAGTGCGCTTCCTTGCGGAACATAGGACTCATGTTCCAACAGAGCTGCAACTTCTGCATCCACATTCTCGAATTCATACGTGATAACATCGCATTGTCGAGCCAGTTCAAGTGCAGCTTTGGCATCGTCATATCCTGCCTCAATCTGACGGGCAACTTGACCACAAGGTGAATCTTGAGCAGGATCAAGGGTAACGAATCGATACCCCATTGCCGTTCCAGCGAGCGTCATCATACGTCCGAGTTGTCCGCCTCCAAGAATGCCAATGGTGGTTTGACCCGGCAATAGCACTGGGTGTCTATTACCTGCTCCATCCATTTTCATTGCCGCACTACTCATAGTTCTTCACTGCTTTCGAGTACTTCCTGTTTGATGCGCTCTCTGCGAGCTTCAGAGCGACGTTGGACATCCGGGTCAAAAGCACCGATGATTTGAGCTGCGAGCAATCCAGCATTGGTAGCTCCCGCCTTGCCAATTGCTACGGTTGCAACGGGAATCCCGCCAGGCATCTGAACAATGGACAACAAGGAATCGAGACCGTTCAATGCTTTCGATTGAACCGGAACACCAATGACCGGGAGCATCGTTTTGGCAGCAACCATACCTGGTAGATGTGCCGCACCGCCTGCGCCTGCAATGATCACCTTGAATCCCCGATCAATAGCCTGCTCTGCGTATTCAAACATCAAATCCGGTGTACGATGGGCGGAGACCACCTTTTTTTCATACCCAATCTCCAGCTCATCCAGCACCTCGCACGCATGCTTCATCGTTTCCCAATCCGACTTGCTGCCCATGATTACAGCGACTTCCAGTGACATGAATACATCCAACTCCCGTCTGAGCTTTTTTGATTACATCTGGCTTTAATGAATTCATTTTACGTGTGAAATGAAAAAATCCGCTACCCGCGAAAACATCACATTTTCTTCGGACACCGGACTCCAAGAAATACGTATCCCTCATTTGGGCATGCCAAAAGGGGGCTTGCTGTCCGCATCTGTATTCATGCGACTCTCAGCCGTATCTCCTCGTAGTCCGGAAATTTACGGTTCCCGGGTAGATACTTCCGGGCCCTATTCCCGGCGTTATACGAGCAAACATCTATTCAAACCATCATCATTCATTTCGCTATATCTTGTTACACATTTCGTTCCTACTCGACCTTATTCTTACCTGATCGACACATCTAACATTCTAACAATCCCCTACAGCTAATGTCAACTTAAAGACGAACATTTAACATATTGACAAATATAACGTTCGGGAATTGCCTCATTAACTTCGCCCACTCATCCATTTCATCCCATAAAAGAAAGCCGGCTCCTCTTCAATCTCTCGAAGACAACCGGCTTCCTGCTTTGCAGTGTGTGCGCACACTGCATATACTATTTTACGATAAGTACCGGAACCTGAGCATGCTGCACCACATTATGACTGACACTACCCAATACAAATTCACGGATGCCACCCAGTCCACGGCTACCAATGATAATGATATCGGAATCATTCTCTTTGGCAAAATCAAGCAGAACTTCAGCAGCAGCGCCCTGAATCAGGTCAACATTGGCCGTTACACCAGCAGCCTGAATACGCTCTTTGGCTTCATCCGTCGTTTGCACGGCCAGATTGTAATAGTCATTATTGAGTGAAGGTGGCAATGGGGCCAGCCCCTCACCGATGAATATACGAGGGAAATCAAAAGCATGAATGACATCCAGTACAGCATCCGGAGATACTTTGGCTAACTCAATTGCACGATCAAGTGCTTTATTTGAAGCTTTGGAACCATCATAAGCCACTAATATTTTGGAAAATAACATCTGAATCCCGTCCCTTCCTTTATATGTAGAACATGCGAAGCAAGCTTCGGTCTGACATGTTATAAGACAATGAACCATGTAACTCTTTAAACGTTCCCGACTCACCATGAACCATTTATACGAATGAATTTACATATCAGGCCGATAACCAATTCACTTTAACTACATTCGCACAATCATTAAGTAAGCGTGTATTCCATTCCATTAGTTCATTGAAGAAAGTAACCATAGATTACTGCATTCAGGAATATCAACAACGGAATGCCAATGGTGAAGCTGGGATGTTTGGTTTTGTGCCTTTTCCGATACATTGCGATCCAGACTCCCAACGCCCCGCCTATGAATGCAAGCAAGAATAACGTCCGTTCGGGTGTTCGGTCACGACGTCGCTGTGCACGCTTCTTATCATCCGACATCACCAGATAACCAACTACATTGATAAATAAAAACCACAATATAAGTCCAGTTTGCATATAATTCTAGCGGTCCCCCTATCCCGGGACATCTCCCTGTCTCCATTATAATCCTCATCAGAGACATGTTCAACGCACCGGTAGGGAACCGCAGCATTTTGAAGAGGTACTCTTGTTAGATCGACAGTTTAGATGATTTTAAGACTCCTGCTTGGGAATACCGTTCAGACTTGGTACTCTTTTGGCTGCTTTGGCTGGACGAACAGCGATACTTTCTTCCCTAATGCTATCTTTGTTCTGCTGGTTGTGAATCTTTTCCGGTTTGTTATGTGGCATATAGGTATCACCTCCTTGGCTTACGTTGCCTGAAAACAGAGGATCTTATACCGCATCACATGTATGATTAGGGATACGCGCAGCAATCACTCTCCATAACGCCAGTTATTCGCAACTAGCGTTACATGCGTGATGCGATCTGCGCTAACTCTGAGCTTGCTCTACTCCCCTTTTTTCTCCATCGCCGCCTTCAACAGATCTCCCAGATTGGAACCAATCGATTCTTGCTTCGCATACTGCTTCACCAGCTTTTGTTGATCTCGCTTGTTCACATGTTGCTTGTCCTTATCCAAGGTTTCCGTAATGCCGCAAGGCAGACATTGTACATACAGACCTGCCTTACCTTCTTTGATTTCCATCTTTTTGTGACATTGCGCGCAGCGGCGGTTGGACAGTTTTTTCTCTGCCGAACGACGATATCCGCAATCCTCAGTAGGACATACGAGGAATTTGCCGCGCTTGCCCTTCTTCTCCAGCAATCGTGCATTACAGTCCGGGCAGTGGCTATTGGTTACATTATGCGGCTTGTACTCTGCTTTGCTACCTTTTACGGTAGACACGAGCTCTTTCGCCATTGAACGGATGCTATCCAGAAACGGCCCCGGTTTCCCTTGCCCACGAGCAATCCGCTCCAATTCTGCCTCCCAGCGTGCAGTCAGATCCGGTGTGCGAAGCTGCGGAGCAGCCAGTTCAATCAACTGTTTGCCTTTGCCGGTTGGATGCATACTGTTACCTTGACGATCAATTGTATCCGAACTGACCAACTTCTCGATAATATCCGCACGTGTAGCCGGCGTACCCAGACCATACTTCTCCATTTGGGAAAGCAAAGCAGCTTCGGTATACCGTTTAGGCGGCATCGTTCGTCCACTTTTAATATGACAACGCTGAACCGTCACCGACTGTCCTTGCTGCACGTCTGGCAAAAGCGCACGCTCTTGTTCCGCTGCATCATCAGCACGTTCATCGTCATCATCACTGTAATCTCCGCCGTACACTTCCCGCCATCCACTTTCTTTCACCGTTGTACCTTTAACGTGGAATGAATCATTGCCCACCTGAACCGTGATCGCGACAGAATCGTACTTCGCTGCCGGGTAGAACAGGCTGATAAAACGACGTACAATCAGATCGTATAATTTGCGTTCTTCCGGGTTCAATTGATTCAGAAGAACCGTCTGCTCTGTTGGAATAATCGCATGGTGATCAGTCACTTTACTGTCATCCACAATACGTTTGGTGATATTCAGAGTTTTGCGCAGCAAAGGACGAGCCAGAGACGCATAGGGTCCAATGGCTACACTATCCAGCCGCTCTTTCAATGTATCTGTCATATCCGAAGTCAAGTAACGACTGTCCGTACGTGGATACGTTACGAGCTTGTACTGCTCATACAGACGTTGCAGGACGTTCGATGTTTGCTTCGCAGAGAAACCGTATTTTCGGTTGGCGTCCCGTTGTAATTCAGTCAGATCATAAGCCAATGGATGTGGCTCTACCTTCTCACTTTTCTTCACTTGGGCAATCGTGCCTTTGCGGCCGTCTACCCGATTCTTCAACTCTTGCATCTCCTGAGGGGCAAAGATTCGTGAATCCCCACCCGCAGCCCGCCATACTGCCTGAAAATCACCCAAATCTGCGGTTAACGTCTCAAACTCCTGTGAGCGGAAGCCGTTAATTTCATTTTCCCTGTCCATAATCATGCCCAGAGTTGGGGTCTGCACGCGTCCCGCTGACAATTGTGCGTTGAACCGAACCGTCAGTGCACGAGTTACATTAAGACCGATCATCCAATCGGCTTCAGCCCGACAACGTGCCGATTCATAGAGACGATCGAACTGACTGCCTGGCTTCAATGAGGCAAACCCGTCCTTGATCGCCTTGTCTGTCTGGGATGAGATCCACAAGCGTTGGAAAGGTTTTTTCCACCCCGCCATCTGCATGATCCAACGGGCCAACAATTCTCCCTCACGGGCCGCATCTGTCGCAATGACCAGCTCACCCACATCCTGACGCTTCATCAGCTGCTGTACTGCTTTATATTGATGGTTGGTCTCTTTGAGTACCTTCAGCTTCGTGCGCTCTGGCAGGATCGGCAGATCCTCCAGATTCCAAGTTGCATACTTCTTATCATAATCTTCCGGTTCCGCCAGTCCAACGAGATGCCCCAGCGCCCAGGTAACAATATATTTCGGGCCTTCCATATAACTTTTATGTTTATCACGCGCCCCCATCACTCTGGCTATTTCGCGTGCCACAGATGGTTTTTCTGCGAGTACCAATGTCTTCACTTCATATCTCTTCCTCTCTGGTCAAACCTCATACTCTTCTATGCCTATCTTTTCATTATATCATTTCATGGTAAAGGTATGTTCTGGTCTTCATTTCTCCAATGAAACTCACATCATATAACTTCATGTTTGGTTCCTATGTTCCATATGTGTAACATTACATAACATGAACAGATTAAAAAACTTTCCTGAAGACAAGGAAACTGAAGTATCCATAGGGATTTTTATAGGATAGTCCATATGTATACGTTTTTTTGGATAAATATAAACATTGTAAGATTACCTGACATAAAGATAGAATGTGTCAAAAGCATATACACCAGATTGCTTACACACATCATCGAGGCACAGGAAGGGAGCGTGGATGCATGACTTATCATGGATCTGTATTAAAAAAAAGCGGGGCTTTATTACTTGCAGGAGCTGTTGTTGCCACAACATGGGGAGGATCTACTGTACCTTCAGCATTCGCCGCAACAGTAACACCTACGGGCAAAAGTTCAGTTACAACCGCAGCTGTAACCGCAGGTAAAGCACCTGCTACTGCCGCAGCATTTGTTCAGGCGATGGAAGAAGCGGCAACACTTGCAGGTGTTCCTTTTGCCATGGACAAGCTCTCTGGCACAACCGTACAACGTAAAGATGCTGCGGTCGCCTTGCAACAATGGCTCGAACTTGATTCGACTACCGAATCATTCAAGGATGTCCCGGATGAAGCCACTTTCGCAGGTGCTGTTGGTGCATTGAATACCGCAGGACTAATGAAAGGTTACACCGAGTCCCTCTTCCTTCCAAACGCTGTTCTTACAGAGAATGACCTCGCTGTATTGAAAGACCGCATTTATAACTACATAAAACCGTTTGTTCTGGAGGAAGCCACTATCATGGATCTCCAGGCAGCTATGACGAAAGGAAAACTGACATCCAAAGAGCTGGTACAGAAATATCTGGACCGCATTGAAAAATACGATGATCAAGGTGTAAGCATCAATGCGGTATTAACCCTGAACCCCGATGCACTCCAAATCGCGGAGCAGTTAGATGAAGAACGTGCAGCTCAAGGCGCACGCGGTCCTCTGCATGGTGTTCCAATCCTGGTAAAGGATAACTTTGATACCAATGACATGCCGACAACCGCAGGTTGTATCTGTCTGAAAGATTCCATCCCTGCCCACGATGCTGAACAAGTGAAGAAGCTCAAAGCAGCTGGCGCCATTATTTTGGGCAAAACAAACCTGCATGAATTCGCGTTCGGCATTACCACATCCAGCTCATTGGGTGGACAAACACTCAACCCTTACGCTCTGGATCACTATCCAGGTGGTTCAAGCGGTGGAACAGGTGCCGCCATTGCTTCGAACTTTGCAGCTGCAGGTATGGGTACGGACACCGGCGGTTCAATCCGAATCCCGTCCAGTTTCAATAGCCTCGTGGGTATCCGCCCAACGATCGGACTGTCCAGCCGTGAAGGCATTATCCCATTGGCTTTGACACAGGATGTAGGTGGACCTATGGCTCGTACCGTTAGTGACGCTGCAATTATGTTGGATGCTACGGCGGGTTATGACAAAAAAGATGTCGCTACAGCTTACGCGGTAGGGAAAATCCCTTCCAGCTACACAGACTTCTTGGATGTGAACGGACTGAAAGGTGCACGCATCGGTGTGGCCAAAGAGCTCATTCCAAGTACTAAAGCTGAAGAAAAAGCCGTTGCCGATGTAATCAATACAGCTGTGGAAGAACTCAAGACACTCGGTGCTACCGCAGTTCCAATCTCAATCCCTAACTGGACAGAGATTAATAAATATCCAAGTCTCAGCGGTTATGAGTTCAAATTCCAGCTGAATGATTATCTGGACTCCTTGGGTGCCAATGCCCCTTATCACAGTCTATCGGAGATCATCGCTTCCGGAGAGTTCGACAAATCCCAGGAGCAGTCCTTGAAGACTCGTGATGCACGAGAAACCCTGGAGACTACGGAATATAAAGATATCGTATTGAAACGCACCCAAATAACACGTGAGTCCCTGCTAAAAGTCATGGCAGACAATAACCTGGATGCTATCATCTATCCTACGTCTACGCAGGCCGCTGGCGTGATCGGTGAAGGACAAACATCCGGTGGTAACAACCGACTGAGTCCCTTCTCAGGCTTCCCGTCAATTACGGTTCCCGCTGGTTTCACAACTGATGGCTTACCTGTAGGAATAGAATTCTTGGGCCGTGCCTTTGATGAAGGCACCTTGATCAAGCTGGCTTACAGCTACGAACAAGGCACTCATCACCGTCAAGCGCCTAAACTTACGCCATAAAATGTTTATGGGATTAAAAACTTGTTGCAACACATAAGAAATGACTGCATTTGCATCAATGTCGCTGACAACCGATTACAGGCTGCAGTGCAAAGCGTTTCAGGAGCTTCGTGCAGTTCAAACAAAAAAGGAAACCACCTCCTCATGTCTGCTTGAAGAGAGTGGCTTCCTTTTTTTATTTAATTATTCGTATGTCGCACAAGTTAGCATGTTCTTCACACTATGCCTTGTCCGGTACGCCCCATTTCAGCACCAGACCCGCGTATGTCAAGCCACCGCCAAAGCCAAACAGGGCGATGTTCTGCCCATACTTCAACTTCCCTTCATCCACTGCAAGCTGTAAAGCCAAGGGGATGGAAGCCGCAGACGTATTACCCCGATACTCAACACTGGTCAATGTACGTTCCAACGGAACCGGGCCACGTTCGCAGACAGCCTCAATCATTCTCATGTTGGCACTGTGGGGGACAAACCAGTCAATCTGTTCGAGTCTCATCTCAGCTTTCGTAATAAGCTTATTTAACTGTTCTGGAATGGTCCGTACAGCCCACTTATAGATCTCTCGACCATTTTGAACCAGACATCCTTCTCCTTGTAAAGGTACTCCATTCATCTCTGAAGACAACCCACTCTTGTAGAGATGAACTCCACCGTCTCCATTTGTACCTGATATAGCTGCCATAAAGTCCCCTTCGCCAGCAGATCTCTCCACCAGGAATGCCCCGGCTCCATCACCAAACAGTACACAAGTCGTTCGATCTGTATAATCCGTAATTTTGGATAACGTCTCCGCCCCAATAACCAGTACTTTGCGATACATCCCACAGGTCACCAAACCATCAGCCAGTTGCAGCCCATACGTGAAACCCGCACATGCTGCATTTAGATCGAGTACTCCTGTATGTGGAATCTCAAGACTTGCCTGCACTCTGGATGCCGTACTCGGGAACGCATACTCCGGTGTGCTGGTAGCCACCAGAATCATATCGACATCCTCAACAGTAACTTGATAACGACGCATCATATCCTCGACTGCCTTGGTAGCCAGGTCAGATACATATTGATCTTCAGCTGCAATCCGACGTTCCCTCATGCCAGTACGCTGTACAATCCATTCGTCACTGGTATCGACCAGTTTCTCCAGATCAGCATTCGTTAATATTCGATCCGGTACATACGTCCCCATTGCCGTGATAGTTGCTTTTGATTGATGATTCATACCGGTATTCCACCTCATTTGTTTTTTTATCATTATAGCACTAAGTCTTAGTACTTGGTACTAATTTATTTAGTACGATTATTTTTTCTTCCTCGCTCCGATTCCTCTCACGCCTATTACCCTGATTCGAGCAACGTGTAGCAAGGGTTTATGATGAAGAACTGATCCGAATTTCTGAACAACATGAAGAGTAGCTGAATTTTAACCATTTTCTATAGACACTCCATTCCATCAGGAGGAAAATAAATATACCGTCTTACACTCCAAAAGAATAGAGATGATTGATAATGAGTAAAAAAGAGTTTAATATCCTTGCGATATCTGGAAGCCTGCGCAATCAATCCTCCAATACTCTTCTTTTGCAAGCGATGACGAAACTTGCACCATCTAACTTAGACTTTCAAGAGTATAAAAAATTGAATGCTCTTCCGCACTTCAACCCGGATCTTGATCTGGATGAAGGTCCTGACTCCGTCCAGCATTTAAGATCATTGCTGAACAGTTCAGACGGTGTTCTGATCTGCACACCAGAGTATGGAAACGGCATTCCTGGTGTTCTGAAAAATGCATTAGACTGGATTGTATCCTCCGGAGAATGGATGAATAAACCTACCGTTGTTATCGCGGCTTCTCCCAGCCCATTGGGCGGTAATCAAGCTTATGCATCGCTATTGTTAACATTAAAAATGATTAACGCTAATGTCATACATGATGCGTCTTTCACTATTCCTCATATTACCCTGAAAATGAATAAACAAGGAATAATCACCGACGCAGATACCCGGAACTCATTGTGAAATGCTCTCGTATGCTTAGAAGAAATCTGTGTATCTAAGAAAGAGCAACCTATTTGATGTATACAGGTTATTTGCATTAAAAACAAAAAACAGCCTGTAATTCATCAGGCTGTTTCATACTTACGCATATACTATAAGAAGGCTATTAACAAACAAATAAAAACCACCACCGAATAACATCAGTAGTGGTTCGTTGCTTGGCGGCGTCCTACTCTCCCAGGACCCTGCGGTCCAAGTACCATCGGCGCTAGAGGGCTTAACGGTCGTGTTCGGGATGGGTACGTGTGGAACCCCTCCGCTATCGCCACCAAACGAGCATTTGTAGTACAAATGCGTTCGCGTTCCATTCGGTCCGACACGGCTGTGTGGATGAATGGTTTAGCGCAAATTCAGAGATCATTCTCTGAAAACTAGATTCGAAACGAAATTTGCGATTTATCACTTGCCATTGGATAAGCCCTCGACCGATTAGTACTGGTCAGCTCCATGCATTGCTGCACTTCCACCCCCAGCCTATCTACCTCGTCGTCTTCAAGGGGTCTTACATACTGGGAAATCTCATCTTGAGGGGGGCTTCACGCTTAGATGCTTTCAGCGTTTATCCCTTCCGTACATAGCTACCCAGCGGTGCTCCTGGCGGAACAACTGGTACACCAGCGGTACGTCCATCCCGGTCCTCTCGTACTAAGGACAGCTCCTCTCAAATTTCCTACGCCCACGACAGATAGGGACCGAACTGTCTCACGACGTTCTGAACCCAGCTCGCGTACCGCTTTAATGGGCGAACAGCCCAACCCTTGGGACCTACTTCAGCCCCAGGATGCGATGAGCCGACATCGAGGTGCCAAACCTCCCCGTCGATGTGGACTCTTGGGGAGATAAGCCTGTTATCCCCAGGGTAGCTTTTATCCGTTGAGCGATGGCCCTTCCATGCGGTACCACCGGATCACTAAGCCCGACTTTCGTCCCTGCTCGACTTGTAGGTCTCGCAGTCAAGCTCCCTTATGCCTTTGCACTCTTCGAATGATTTCCAACCATTCTGAGGGAACCTTTGGGCGCCTCCGTTACTCTTTAGGAGGCGACCGCCCAGTCAAACTGCCCACCTGACACTGTCCCCGCACCGGATTACGGTACCAGGTTAGAACCTAGATACGATCAGGGTGGTATCCCAACGTTGCCTCCACACAAGCTGGCGCTCATGCTTCAAAGGCTCCCACCTATCCTGTACAGATCGTACCCAAATTCAATATCAAGCTGCAGTAAAGCTCCATGGGGTCTTTCCGTCTTGTCGCGGGTAACCTGCATCTTCACAGGTATTAAAATTTCACCGGATCTCTCGTTGAGACAGCGCCCAAGTCGTTACGCCATTCGTGCGGGTCAGAATTTACCTGACAAGGAATTTCGCTACCTTAGGACCGTTATAGTTACGGCCGCCGTTTACTGGGGCTTCGGTTCACAGCTTCGGATTGCTCCTAACCACTCCCCTTAACCTTCCAGCACCGGGCAGGCGTCAGCCCGTATACTTCGCCTTACGGCTTCGCACAGACCTGTGTTTTTGCTAAACAGTCGCTTGGGCCTTTTCACTGCGGCCCCTCGTGCTATTCACACTACCGGGGCACCCCTTCTCCCGAAGTTACGGGGTCATTTTGCCGAGTTCCTTAACGAGAGTTCTTCCGCGCGCCTTAGAATACTCTTCTCGCCTACCTGTGTCGGTTTGCGGTACGGGCACCATCACCTGGCTAGAGGCTTTTCTTGGCAGTGTGAGATCATGACCTTCGCTACTGTAATTTTCGCTCCCCATCACAGCTCAGCCTTAGTAATGTGCGGATTTGCCTACACATCAGCCTTACTGCTTAGACGGACATCCATCAGTCCGCGTCACTACCCTACTGCGTCCCCCATTGCTCATAACGGCTTACGGTGGTACAGGAATTTCGACCTGTTGTCCTTCGACTACGCCTTTCGGCCTCGCCTTAGGTCCCGACTTACCCTGAGCGGACGAGCCTTCCTCAGGAACCCTTAGGCTTTCGGCGGACAAGATTCTCACTTGTCTTTTCGTTACTCATACCGGCATTCTCACTTGTATAATGTCCAGCGCTCCTTACGGTACACCTTCAACCCTTATACAACGCTCCCCTACCCCTGATGCACTGCATCAAGCCATAGCTTCGGTGGCGTGTTTAGCCCCGTTACATTTTCGGCGCAGAGTCACTCGACCAGTGAGCTATTACGCACTCTTTCAATGGTGGCTGCTTCTAAGCCAACATCCTGGTTGTCTGTGCAACTCCACATCCTTTCCCACTTAACACACACTTGGGGACCTTAGCTGATGGTCTGGGCTGTTTCCCTTTTGACAATGGATCTTAGCACTCACTGTCTGACTCCCGGAAGTAAGTCTATGGCATTCGGAGTTTGACTGAGCTTGGTAACCCTTGCGGGCCCCGCACCCAATCAGTGCTCTACCTCCACGACTCTGTTTTCCGAGGCTAGCCCTAAAGCTATTTCGGGGAGAACCAGCTATCTCCGAGTTCGATTGGAATTTCTCCGCTACCCCCACCTCATCCCCGCATTTTTCAACATGCGTGGGTTCGGGCCTCCAGTGCGTGTTACCGCACCTTCACCCTGGACAGGGGTAGATCACCCGGTTTCGGGTCTACGTCCACGTACTATGTCGCCCTATTCAGACTCGCTTTCGCTGCGGCTCCGGCTCTTCACCTTAACCTTGCACGGGAACGTAACTCGCCGGTTCATTCTACAAAAGGCACGCCATCACCCTGTTGACGAACAAGTTCGCAACATAGGGCTCTGACTTTTTGTAAGCACACGGTTTCAGGTTCTATTTCACTCCCCTTCCGGGGTGCTTTTCACCTTTCCCTCACGGTACTGCTTCACTATCGGTCGCTAGGAAGTATTTAGCCTTGGCAGATGGTCCTGCCTGATTCATACGGGGTTTCACGTGCCCCGCACTACTCGGGATCCGTCTCGGAGGGAACAAACTTTCAACTACAGGGCTTTTACCTTCTTTGGCGGGCCTTTCCAGACCTCTTCGCTTAATCGGTTCCTTTGTAACTCCATGTGAGACGTCCCACAACCCCAAAGAGCAAGCTCTCTGGTTTGGGCTTCTCCGCGTTCGCTCGCCGCTACTGACGGAATCACTATTGTTTTCTCTTCCTCAGGGTACTTAGATGTTTCAGTTCCCCTGGTATGCCTCTGCATAACCTATGTATTCAGTTATGAGTAACTGGAAATTACCCCAGCTGGGTTTCCCCATTCGGACACCCCCGGATCAAAGCTTGCTTACAGCTCCCGAGGCAGTTTCGTTGTTCGCCACGTCCTTCATCGGCTCCTAGCGCCTAGGCATCCTCCGTGTGCTCTTAGTAGCTTAACCAAATTGTTCCGGTTTCGACGGCTCGCTTCCCTTGTTTTGCTTACGCAAAGCCAAAAGTCACTCCCATTCGATACCATCACAACAGCAATTATCTACCTTATAAACACTTCACTTGTTTACACAAGATCAGCTAGGATGATTGTTGATCGGTTACTTGAACCAAACAAACATTCATCCCTTAAAGGAATGTTCTAATTCGCAAAATTTCGTTTCGATATCTAGTTTTCAAAGAACAAGCTCCATGCAAAAGCAAGCTGTTTGAGAGTTTGAGCTCTCAAAACTGAGCAACGAGTGAGTTGCTTGTGCTTTCCATTTCATCCACACCGAAGTGACGAACCGAAATGAATCGCTGTGCAGGTTCTAAAGAACCTGCGTATTTGAATGTTTCCACTCGGGAAACGATTCTCCATAGAAAGGAGGTGATCCAGCCGCACCTTCCGATACGGCTACCTTGTTACGACTTCACCCCAATCATCTATCCCACCTTCGGCGGCTGGCTCCTTGCGGTTACCCCACCGACTTCGGGTGTTATAAACTCTCGTGGTGTGACGGGCGGTGTGTACAAGACCCGGGAACGTATTCACCGCGGCATGCTGATCCGCGATTACTAGCAATTCCGACTTCATGCAGGCGAGTTGCAGCCTGCAATCCGAACTGAGACCAGCTTTGTTGGGATTGGCTCCATCTCGCGATTTCGCAGCCCGTTGTACTGGCCATTGTAGTACGTGTGTAGCCCAGGTCATAAGGGCATGATGATTTGACGTCATCCCCACCTTCCTCCGGTTTGTCACCGGCAGTCTATCTAGAGTGCCCACCATGATGTGCTGGCAACTAAATATAAGGGTTGCGCTCGTTGCGGGACTTAACCCAACATCTCACGACACGAGCTGACGACAACCATGCACCACCTGTCTCCTCTGTCCCGAAGGAAAGATACATCTCTGCATCGATCAGAGGGATGTCAAGACCTGGTAAGGTTCTTCGCGTTGCTTCGAATTAAACCACATACTCCACTGCTTGTGCGGGTCCCCGTCAATTCCTTTGAGTTTCAGTCTTGCGACCGTACTCCCCAGGCGGAGTGCTTAATGTGTTAACTTCGGCACCAAGGGTATCGAAACCCCTAACACCTAGCACTCATCGTTTACGGCGTGGACTACCAGGGTATCTAATCCTGTTTGCTCCCCACGCTTTCGCGCCTCAGCGTCAGTTACAGCCCAGAGAGTCGCCTTCGCCACTGGTGTTCCTCCACATATCTACGCATTTCACCGCTACACGTGGAATTCCACTCTCCTCTTCTGCACTCAAGTCACCCAGTTTCCAGTGCGATCCGGGGTTGAGCCCCGGGATTAAACACCAGACTTAAATGACCGCCTGCGCGCGCTTTACGCCCAATAATTCCGGACAACGCTTGCCCCCTACGTATTACCGCGGCTGCTGGCACGTAGTTAGCCGGGGCTTTCTTCTCAGGTACCGTCACCTTGAGAGCAGTTACTCTCCCAAGCGTTCTTCCCTGGCAACAGAGCTTTACGATCCGAAAACCTTCATCACTCACGCGGCATTGCTCCGTCAGGCTTTCGCCCATTGCGGAAGATTCCCTACTGCTGCCTCCCGTAGGAGTCTGGGCCGTGTCTCAGTCCCAGTGTGGCCGATCACCCTCTCAGGTCGGCTACGCATCGTCGCCTTGGTGAGCCGTTACCTCACCAACTAGCTAATGCGCCGCAGGCCCATCCCCAAGTGACAGATTGCTCCGTCTTTCCAGTTCTCTTCAGGTGAAGAAAACAACTATTCGGTATTAGCTACCGTTTCCGGTAGTTGTCCCAAACTTGAGGGCAGGTTGCCTACGTGTTACTCACCCGTCCGCCGCTAAGTATCAAGGAAGCAAGCTTCCTATCAACTCCGCTCGACTTGCATGTATTAGGCATGCCGCCAGCGTTCGTCCTGAGCCAGGATCAAACTCTCCAATAAAAGATGAATTTCAGTAGCGTGGTTAGACGCTATAAAAATCATCTCAAGTATTTGAAAAGAGCGATATGCTCATTTTGAATCTGACGAGATTAAAAATCTCATTTGTGCTCCAGTCGATTCAAGCCAAGGCTTGTCTCAAACTTTCGCGTTCATTCTGCAAGCAGAATGTTTACTCACTCGTTGTTCAGTTTTCAAAGATCAAACTTATTTCGTTACCGAATGTCGTTCTCTTCAGCAACTTTTATATCATATCACATCCGAACCAACGTTGCAAGCTCTTTTTTTAAGTTTCTTTCGAAGCTTATTTCACTCGCTTGCCGCACCGTGTATCTTGTGTTTTTTTGGCCGGAAATAGAATATACCATGTACAGTCTAGGAACGCAAGTCTTTTTCTTTAAAACATTAATGCATATAAAATAAGTATCCTATCGCCCTTTAATAAGCACTTCTTTAATAGTCGGCCAAATGATACATTTGCATACAACCTTTAATGAATCCAAATAATCAACAGACTAGCGCAAAGGCTTCCCGTAGGATTCCAATCTGATTATGGAGTACACTCCTGTTGTACACATAATTAGTTTGCAGATTACATTCAGATCATGATAAGACTCACTTTATCATCCGCCTTTGTTGAATGAGAGAACAAGATCCCCCTCCATATTTAGATAACTATTAACCGATGATTTAAGCGATCAATATACCACCAAATCTTAACTCGTTATACTCATTCCTTCTATATAGAAGGAAAACATTTAGAAATTCATTTTACCCAAGAAAATGTTTATAGAAAAAAGCGAAAGCACCGGGTTTACATCCAGGCGCTTCCGCTTCTTTCATATAGAAGTAACTTACTTATCATAGATAATCCTTCATAACTACTAACGTAGGCTACTCTCCACCCATAAAGACATATCGGCAGATTACAATGATAGCCAATATCCACATGAGCCAGTGAATCTTCACTTTGCGTTCTGTAACTAAGTTACTGAACACCGCCAGAATCACATAAGACACGATACCTGCAGAGATTCCGTTCGCAATTCCGCCTGTGAAAGGCATCAGTACAATCGTAAGGAACGCCGGGAAAGCTTGAAGGAAATCATCCCAGTCGATGCTTCGCACTTGACTCATCATAAGCACACCCACGATGATCAATGCCGGAGCAGTGGCAGCGGATGGAACAACCAGCGCAAGCGGCGCGATAAACAGGGCCAAAATGAACAGCAAACCTGTCGTTACGGAGGTCAGTCCTGTACGTCCACCTGCCTCAACGCCTGAAGCACTTTCAACATATGCAGTAATGGTACTTGTACCCAGTGCAGCACCTGCGCTGACACCAACTGCATCGACAAGCATTGCTTTACCGATAATTTTCTCGCCTTTTTTCTTATCCTTCATAATGCCCATGCGTGTTGCAGTACCTACCATCGTGCCGAACGTGTCGAACAATTCAACGAAGGTAAAGATGAAAATGATCTCAAACAATCCCAGACTAATGGCACCTTTCAAATCCAACTGTCCAACGGCCAGATCACTGAAGTTAGGCAACCAGCTTGCACCCGAAAGACCACTCAGATTCGTAACTCCCATTGGAATACCAATCAGCGTTGTTGCCACAATCCCGATCAGTAGAGCCCCTTTGACACGCATAACCATCAGTACAGCAATAAGGAGCAAACCAATCAGGGCCAGTAAGGCATCATGATGGGTTACAAAATTACCTAATGACAGATTGAAGCTACTACCTGGAATCGGTTGACTCAGATCTGCATCTGGTGCAACATTCACTGTTACAGCCACGAGATTAGCCAATTTGAAACCGATAATGGTAATAAAGAGACCAATCCCGACCGTAATCGCCATTTTGATCGACTCTGGAACTGCAACAAGCAGCATTTGTCGAACTTTGGTCACGGTCAAAATAATGAAGACGATACCGGAAAGGAACACGGCTCCGAGAGCAGCCTGCCAGGTAATCGCACCATTCGAGCTCAGAACCACCGTCATGAAGTACGCATTCAACCCCATGCCTGGTGCGAGTGCAATCGGAATATTCACGAACAATCCCATAATAATCGTCATTAATCCGGCGCCGACGGCTGTTGCAAAAAACACTGCATTATCCGACATTCCCGCCCCGGCTTGTCCCAAGAACAACGTATTTACGAAAAGAATGTAAGCCATTGTCATAAAGGTAGTAAGACCCGCAACAATCTCCGTTCTAACGTTTGTTCCATTTTCTTTGAGTTTAAAGAAACGATCCATAATTCACTAACTCCTCCTTAGAGATGTTGAAGCCATATTGAAAAACGACAAAAGACCCTGAAGTTAAATGTTTCACCCAGGGTTCTGCTAATGAGGAGTGGCACTGTGCCAATTGATTGAGAACAAAAAAAATTCTAATGTGCGTGTTGTAGGACGCAATCATGTAGAATTCATGTGCTCAGCCTTCTCCTCTTCGTAGCCAGATCATTAGGGTGATCTCGTAGAGACTCCCGGGCCAATCCCCGGGATTATACGAATTAGTATGCGCTATTTGTGTGTTTCCCATCACTATTTTAGGAGAGGAGTTCCCCTTTTGTCAATGAGAAAAACGAATGTTAAATCCTCTTTCCATGAATATCGTTCGTATTATTTAACAGATCAAACCAGTTCAGCGATTTACAATCCTTTTTAATACGTTATTCTCAGCGGATTTCAAAGGAATATGTTCATTCTGTCAGATTGGGCTTTCAGCAAAATAAACATGAAAAAGCTACCCTGATCAAAGGGCTAGAAGCGCTCTGATCAGGGTAGCCTATGTGTCTGATGCGTTATAGCAATCAGGAGAGTGATGATGATCTACGAATAATGATGTCTGATATTCCAAAGCATATAATCATTAAGTATAAGGAGCAACTTACGACATGTTCCAGGTCTATTTTTACCGGATCAGTCCTATGTTCATCATATCTCTGTCTGCGAGACATTCTGTAATTTGGATTGTTCCTGATCGGTGTTCGTTGTTACGTTAGAGGATAATTCCTGGTTTCTCGTCTGGTCGGAAGACGCATCCGCTGCCTCTAAGTTCACAAATGAAAAATCTCCTGCACCGGAAGCCAGGTCCTGCATACCCGAACCGCATCCTGCCAGCATCACCATCAGAAATGCACTTCCAATACCCATCTTCCATTTGCTCATATAGTCGGTTTTACGCATACATTCAATCTCCCTTCAGTGGCCATATCGCTCTTCATATAACTTAGTGTACAGGCCTTACCTGAAAGGATCATGAAATGAATCTAAAAATGGGATAAAATTATAGAGTGATACCTATTCATTCTCTTCTTTGCTCGAATGATAAATCAGAACTACTCCCCGTATAAATTAAACGAAACGGTGCAATAAACCACAATAAATTCACATAAAATAAGCTGTATTTAAAAGAAGTTATATCATTAAAAAACTCCCTTCTATTTGCGTTAAAACGCAGATAAAAGAGAGCGCTTATTACAATCTGTTGTTACAGGGTATACCCTATTCCCACTCGATCGTTGCAGGTGGTTTGGACGTTACGTCATACACAATACGGTTTACGTTATCGACTTCGTTAACGATCCGCACGGAGATTTTCTCAAGAACGTCCCAAGGGATACGTGCCCAGTCCGCAGTCATGCCATCGATGGATGTTACGGCACGGATACCTACAGTATAGGAATACGTACGCGCATCACCCATAACGCCAACACTCTTCATGTTCGGCAGGGCTGTGAAGTACTGCCAGATTTCGCGGTCGAGACCGGCTTTGGCAATCTCTTCACGCAGGATGTAATCAGAATCACGAACAATTTTGAGCTTCTCCTCCGTCACTTCGCCAAGTACACGGATCGCCAGACCCGGACCTGGGAAAGGCTGACGCCATACGATGGCTTCAGGCAGACCGCACTCTTCGCCGACTTTACGCACTTCGTCCTTGAACAAGGCACTCAGTGGTTCAATCAATTTGAAGTTCATATCTTCAGGCAAGCCGCCCACGTTGTGGTGGGATTTGATCGTCTGTGCAGTCGCTGTACCACTTTCCACGATGTCTGTGTAAAGTGTACCTTGCGCCAGGAATTTGAAATCATCGAATTGCTTGGATTCTTCATCAAATACGTAAATAAACTCGTTACCGATAATTTTACGTTTTTGTTCCGGATCATCTACGCCTACCAGTTTGGACAGGAAGCGCTCCTGTGCATCGATTTTGACTACTTTCATGTCGAATTTGCCGACAAATGTCTCCATTACGCTTTCTGCTTCGCCTTTGCGTAACAGACCATGGTCGATAAACATACATGTCAGTTGGTCACCGATCGCTCTGTGAAGCAGTGCAGCCACAACAGAAGAATCCACGCCACCGCTCAGTGCGCACAGCACCTTACCGTCGCCCACTTTTTCACGAATATCCTTGATCGTATCTTCAATAAACGTCTCCATCGTCCAGTTGCCTTCGCAACCGCAGATTTCGAACAGGAAGTTACGAATCATGTCGTTACCACGAACGGAGTGACGTACTTCCGGGTGGAACTGAACAGCATACAATTTGCGCTCGTCGTTACTCATTGCAGCGATTGGCGCACTTTCCGTGCCTGCATCCAGTTTGAAACCCGGAGGAAGGGTAACCACGTGGTCACCATGACTCATCCATACCGTGTGCTCACCATCGATACCTTGTGCGAGTGCAGCGCCTGCTGCGAACGCGATATCGGCTTTACCATATTCACGCTTCTCGGAACGTTCTACTTTACCCTCAAGCTGTTGGGCCATAAGCTGCATGCCGTAACAGATGCCGAAGATCGGAAGTCCAAGATCATAGACAGCCGGGTCTACATGTGGTGCATTTTCAGCATACACGCTGGATGGTCCACCGGAGAAAATGATTCCTCGTGGTGACATTTCTGCGATTTTCTCTGCTGGTGTGTTATACGGCAAAAGCTCGCTGTATACGCCGAGATCCCGAATTCTTCTGGCGATTAATTGGTTGTATTGGCCCCCAAAGTCAAGGACAACCACAATTTCATTTGGCTTATTCATTACCGTGCCTCCCTCAATTCAATGAAGCTAATTATACGCAACGACAAAACATACCGTCAAGGAAAGGCTAAACTCCTTTTTTCGAGCACCTCATGAGCTGATATAACATCAAACGACAAAATATGACTTTGATCCAAGCATGTCCACCAAATTGCACTTTTGTTCAAAGTAAAGAAACATTTTCTCTTCATAGATCCTCATGTACATTGTTGAAAAATCTCCGCCGCACGGCGCGCTTGTCATCATGGAAAAAACCTCGTTCACCACAGTGGCAAGAGAGGCGTCCATACCCTTGGCGGTACATGTCGCGCCTCTGCTGCGTTTATCGCCTTGGTGATCGCCGGGCCAGACGAAGTGCCCGGCGCAGGAAGTCCAGACTGTCCACGCGCAGTGGACGGTCTTGCCCGTACAGCAGCCGTTCCCAGTCGGCTGCAAATCGCGCGATGTCCGCGCAGTCGGCGCTTGCGGCCACGGCGGGCGACGCTGCGTATTCCCGCAGCGTCATGCCCGGCGGCCGTGGGCCGTACTGCCGCGCAAGCGCGAACCAGACCGGAGCGGCGGCGCGCAGCAGCCGCTCACGGTCTGGAAAGCTGCTGCGTGGCCATGCCAGCAGCAGCTCCAGCCGCAGCGCGGGGCGAAGCCGCCGCATGCGGAACAGAGCAGCGGCGCACAGCAGTGCCGCTGCCGCAAGTGCCGTCGCGGTGAGCCAGGGCACCGCGACAAATGCACGGGCGCGAGCCAGCAGCCAAGCGCCTGCCTGTGCCATCACACCCACAGATGAGGGCTGCGCCCCTGCATCTGACAACAAATCTGCCCCCGCGGCGTCAACGCTCACGCCTTGCGGTAGAGCAAAACCAGGTGTCGCCTCAAACGGCATCCAGCCTGCACTTGGGAAATACACTTCCACCCAGGAGTGTGCGTCTCCCTGGGTAACAATGTACTGCCCGCTGACCTCAGGATCAGCTTGTCCAGTACCAAAACCCTTCACCCAACGGGCCGGGATGCCTTCTGCACGTAGCAGCACAACCATCGCTGTGGAAAAATGATTACAGTATCCTTTGCCAGTTACAAACAGAAAATCATCTACAAAATCAGTCCCCAGCGGCGGCATACGCGTATCCAGCGAATATTCGGCATGGTCAATCAGATAGGTCTGAACCGCATGAACAGCATCATAACGTGTCTTACTTCCTTCGGTAATGTCACCCGCTAGAGAGCGAACTCGTTCAGGAAGTGAATCCGGAAGCTGCAGATCGGTTCTGCGAATCTTGGCCGGGTCCTTACGCGTTCCCTTTGATTCCAGAAGTCGTAACTGTTCTGGCGTTGCGGTGGGAATCATGACATCTGCTGAATACTGTTTAACAGGTTCACGACGACCGGAGCCTGCCAGCCATAGCGTTGCCGAGTCTGCATTCGAGAGCAGGGACAGCATGTTTCTCTCATTGGTGCTATTGTTATCCTGGAACGATACGTTGACCGGTATACCGCCCGTAAAGAGTGGGTTTGGTCCTTTCCACTCTCGCTGCATCGTGACCGTTTGGCGAATCCGACTCCAATAGGTTGGGTTCTCCCATCCATCGGTGCGCAGCAATCCGGACGGACTGGCCGTTTCGAAGCTTTGAGCAGGATCACTCCATGTACTGCCGTTATAATATGAGCGAGTCTCCCCGCGCCAATACGTAACTTTTGGACTTTTTGCTATGAAAAAGACAGCATCTCCCTGGATTAAGGGTGCCCCCATCGGTGCATCAGCAGTACTATATCCTGTTACAGAAGCCGAAGCCGGAATACTGCCTCCTGAAGTATAACCCGCCCAATGTGCCAGTCGTTCACCAACCTTTTCCAGCGATATGCGATCCGGTGGAGGAATGGCATTGAAATGACCTGGCACTCCAGAGAAACCTACCATGGCCACTGCTGCAAATACAGCCACCATGCTCCAGCGTCCATAGGGGTTCAGGTTATAACGGGGTGTGGTCACCCCTCCAGATAGACGAAGAAGATGCAACAAGGCTTGAATAAGCAATATCCAGAGTACCGACCGAACGATTGAAGCGTATACATCCAGTCCGGCAAAAGATTCCAATAACATCAAATAGACCAGTGTTGCCCCTCCAAACAGCATGATACTCACACGATGAAGAACGAGAGACTGGACCGAAGCCATCAACATCCCCCAGCCACACATCATGCACAATCCCCTGGATTCTGTACTTATACTATAGAGACGTCCACTTTCCATAAAAGCGTTCAGATCTGTCCGCAGTTTTTCAGGATACGCCATGGCCCATCCGAGAGGATCATCACCACCGTACATCAGACATACCGCAATCAGAACCATACCTAATCGGATCAGGGAACCTGTAATCCAGCCTGTATGGAACAAGCCAGTCACCAACAGTGCTCCGGTCAAGCCGGCCATTACCAACAGGAAGCGCTCACTACCGTATTGACCCGAGGATGTGACAGGGTATATCCATTCCATGGACATAAGGAGCAACAGACTGCAAATGAAGATTCTATAACGAGTGGGCTCTACTTCATTGTGTTTCTTGGAAGAATCCAGACTGTGGAGTAGAACACCGTCTCCATTCTTTACGGCGGATTCGGACTGCCGGTTCGGCTTATGCTCCCACATCCGTAACCACCACCTTTCCTAAAGGAGGCAGGCTGCGAGATGCAACGGGCCTAACATTCACCCCGCTGCGGTACAACTGTTCCAACCAGGCTGAGGATTGGGATTGTGTAGCATGCGCCCCCGAAGTTCTCGGGTACCTTTTGCCATCTGTATGATGAGCCAAATCCATGGATTGTTGTCTGTCCGTATTTGAGTTGAATTCAGATAATACAGCTAATTCTGTTAACTGAACCTCAACGGTATGTCCCAGACTTGCCGCATACAGTATCCATTCATGCAGGTCAGCATCCATTCGCCCACTGAGAACCACGATGCGTGATCCTGACGGCATATATTCCAATCTTGTCGTTTCCATCAGCGAGGGGCTGTCCGATGAGACAGGAGCAATCTGCGCTTCAGCTAATTGATCCAGAGAAAGATTCCTATGATCAGACTGAATGCTATAACGGATTGGCTGCTCCTGATCTCCTACATGTGCGTCTCCGCTACCCATCCACAGATGATATGGCATGTCTTCCAGCGCAGCTCGCTGAATCCACCGTGCTGCCATGCTGACGACTCGCTCAAAAGCAGGATGATCGCTTGAGCCATTCCAGGGTTGCTCATATCCGCTCTGGCCTTCGTAGACCAGAATACCAAGCGAGGGAGAATCCATCATTTCAGGCAGAAATGTCTGCAGTCTGCCGGTCTTGGCTGTGCTTTTCCAATGAATTCGTCCTAGCGGATCACCATGCTGATACTCTCGGAATTCAGGACTTCGCTTCCCATGCGAATTTCTCCGTTCAGACATCAGACCTTCCCCTGTTGCTCCAAATACGTTCGAATCATTCTCTCCATACCCCGTAACAGAGGGAACAACAATCAGAGGTGTATCACCGACCGTTTCCACAGATAGTGTATTCCACCCGAAGATGTCTCCCCAGTACAATCTGCCTTTTCCCCATTCATACACACCTCTTCTCAGACCAGACAACTGATATTGATAGGTGAATTGTCTGCGCATCCCTGGAAAAAAACACTTTCGATGCACCCCTGCAGGTGTATTCTCGCACAGAACGATCCAGAGCAGCGGAATGTGACTTTCGAATTCCAGCTCTACCCGAACATGAGCCTCTTCACCAGACATCATCCGTTCCGAATGCATATGCCTGCGAATATGAATGTTACGCGGACCACATATCTGTATGATCCAACCACTAGCCCCGATAAGAAGTGTCACAACGAATAGAAACAGTGCTGTTTTGCCTCCATGCCATACAAATAGAGAAGCGAAAGCCACGCTCAGGGCGATATTTAACAGACGTTGGACAAACGTACTCATTGCCTCCGTCCCCTTCCCTGTGCTGCCAGCTGTACCGGGATAGGAACAGAGGAGAGTACCTCGTGTATTACCTGTTCCTGTGACCATGAAGCATCGGCCCTATTCTGGGATTTGAGCTGAATCCGATGAGGGAGCACAGGTCCAGCCATCTCTTTCACATCATCCGGAATAACATAGCTACGCCCTTGAAGATAGGCATAAGCTTGCGTGGCAACCATCCAAGCAAGCGTACCCCGGGGACTAATCCCTAATCTCACGGAAGGATGGTTCCGTGTAGCGACAGCAACGGAGACGAGATATTGTTTGACGACTGCATCCACATGTACTTGTCTGACCGCCCGCTGCATAGCCGCTACTTCTTCGGCGAGCATGACCGGGTGGCATGCCTCCAACGAATCCCTGCTTTGCATTCGGGTAAGCAATTCTACTTCCTGCTCGGGTTCGGGATATCCCAGTCCGATCTTAATCATGAAACGATCAAGCTGCGCTTCAGGCAAACGATATGTGCCTTCAAACTGCAACGGATTCTGTGTAGCCAGCAAAAAGAACGGACGTGGCAACGTATACGTTGTGCCATCAACTGTAATCCGCCGTTCCTCCATCGCTTCTAATAGAGCAGACTGGGTTCGGGGCGAAGCACGATTAATCTCATCAGCGAGCACGATATTGGACATGATTGGTCCAGGTCGAAATGTGAACTCTCCCGTGGATGGATGAAATATCGAAGTGCCCGTCACATCTGCTGGCATCACATCCGGCGTAAACTGGATTCGGCCCATGGAGCAATTCAGCGAAGAGGAAATGGCGCGAACCAGCATCGTTTTTCCCGTACCAGGGACATCCTCCAGAAGGGTATGACCACCGCCAAGCATTGACGTAAGCACATACTGAATCTCTTTTTTCTTGCCAATAATGACGCTCTCGACTCGCTTAATCAGCCTGTTTAACAACTCAACCGCGTGCTCATGTTCGATTCGGATATTAGACATTTCACTCGTTCTCCTTCCATTTATCGGCATTCCAGAGTCATAGTAATCTATGATTCAGTGTTGCCCGGAAGTAGAGAGATTAGTCCTGATTCACACGGATTTCTGCAGAAAAATGATCTTAGATATAACAGAACCACGTTCCAGTCACTGTGCCCCCAGTATGTTTCACCAAAGGCATGTTCGCCTTGACCGTCCATTCTGCTTCACTCGATGTCATGGAATCTATACTCAGCCCCATCTCCCTAAGAAGCTCCCTGAGTGGAACCCAGGTCGTTCCCCTTGACTGCGCACCTTGCCTGTCACGGTATCGCTGGATTGTCCTGGATGCCCAGAAGTTAATTGTCCACTAGCACTGTTGGCGTAAATGGTTCGATCTTTCCATACAACTGTTGCCGTTCTTGATTCTGCGTCCCAACGCGCGTTGCTCCCGAATTTCTTCATAAAGGTTCGCAGAGGAACCATAATCTGCTGGTCCTCCACCCGGAATTCTCCCGGTCGCAAAGTCGCTGCAATCAATCCGATTTCTACCTTTAACTCCTTACCTGCCAACCATAACTGGTTGTTGGGCTCTACTTGTTCGGCAATCCAGGCCTTTCCCGGATCTTTACGAGAATGGTATGCCTTATCAGGGTTTACCCGGAATTGAACAGGCTGATCGGAACCTTTCATCACCTCGAATTGGTATCCATGGTCCCGATAATACCGAATAATATCGGGTAGGGCCTTTACTGTTTCAGCATGTGCTCCCCCGTCATGCATGAGCACAATAAACGATTTTGCTCCAGTTGGTACTTTGGTGGCATTACGCAGAATTTCTTTGGCTGGAACGCCTTTTCGTTTGGAATCTCCACTGTCCACATTCCAATCCATGACGGTGTAACCACCTTGCTTCAGCAGATCAAAATAGCTCTGATCAAAATGCCCGTAGCTGCCTCCTGGTGCCCTTACCAGATTGGGCCGGAATCCAGTAATACGGTTGATAATCTCCTCTGTCTGTTTGATCTGTTTCCAGAACACTTTAAAATCACGATATAACTGCTTATAGTCATGATTAAATGTATGATTTCCCAAAGCGTGTCCATCTTCCACCAATGTGCGAATGAGCTCAGGATAGCGCTCGGCCTGTTCTCCCAACACAAAAAAGGTAGCTGGAACCTGCTCTTTACGCAAAATATCCAATACTTCACGAGTATGTTTTCCAGGGCCATCGTCGAAACTCAGATATACGATCTTGTCCTGATTGTTTTTCTCTTTGGAAATGGCTACAGTAGAACCTGAAGCATACGCACTTTCATGTATATTCGCAAAAGCAACAATAACACCCAGGGTTATGACAACCCGGAGCAGGAATCTGATCCATTGGGGAGATACACGGTTATATTTTCGAGCTGCATTCGTTAACTTATTCTCTGGTTCAACCATTCTCGATTCTGTTGTCTGCACCATATACGAATCATCCTCCAACGTTTCTAGTGAATTGGCTGATAGACTTCAGCTGATTTGTTAGAATTATATGGAGGTCATATCCAAAAAAGACGTGATTCTATCTTCAAATTTTTGAATAGGTTGTACGTCTCATGATTGATTCTTCGTCTAGGATTAGGTAGCATATTCTAAACAAGACATCTTCGAGAGTTATGATCGGCTCGTAACTCATCCCCTTGTCTTCAGGAGAGTGAATGTATGGAATTGCTAGAGAAGGTCCAGCATTTGTTTGGATCCTACGGATATAGCGTATTATTTTTCGGTTTATTACTTGAATTCATTGCTCTACCGTTTCCCGGAGAAACCACAATGGCATATGGGGGTTATCTGTCATATACCGGGAAGCTGAACTTTAGCGTTCTCCTCATCCTTGCTTTTCTGGGGACAACCATCGGGATGACCATCACGTATTTCATCGGGGCCAAAGCAGGTCTGCCATTCATCATGCGTTACGGAAAATGGTTTTTGTTGAAACAGGACAAGCTGGATAAAACGCAAAAATGGTTCGCCAAATATGGAAATGGCCTGATCTTTATTGGTTATTTCATTCCCGGCGTGCGCCATTTCACCGGTTATTTCGCAGGAATCGCTGCTGTCCCCTTTCGAAAATTCGCACTCTACGCCTACTCAGGTGCACTCTTCTGGGTGGTACTATTCCTGGGCATTGGCAAAATATTCGGACCTCAGTGGAATGCTGTCTTCCACCTGGCCCATCAGTACGCGGCCTACATCGTCGCTGGCATTGGATTGCTGCTGATTGCTGCTGTACTATATCGTTACCGAAAAGCGCTGGCAGCTCGTTCCGTATCCAAGCCAGCTCCTGTTCGGCAGAGACAGAAGTGAGGATACAAAGTTAAGCAAGGAGTTGCGTACCACGCAGCTCCTTTTTTTGATTTCTGAAATAAATACCCTTCGATACTACGGATCATCCTACACTGCCTTCTGTTTATCCTTGATATTCAATCATTCTCTTTTTTTGTCATAATCTGAATTCATCCAGGTCATACTAACTTGCAATTATAGGATGTATAAGGAGGCAATGGGATGAGTGCATCAGTGCAAGACCGTCAAGATCATAAGGAAATTTCGCCAAATCTGAACGACAATACGGAATACTGCAAGCAAATGATGGGGAATAGCAACGACTTGATGATCCGTCCTCTGCAATGTTTGCACAAGTGGCCTGCTGTCATGCTATACATCGATGGGTTGGTAGATGTACAGATCCTGAATCACTCCATCATGGAATCATTATTGCAAAAACAGGATCTACCCGACTTCTCGGCAGATGATGAACATCTGAGTTACCTTCAGAATGATATTCTAATCGCCAGTGATGTATTGCTGGTGGATGATATGTATGACGTACTGCGTGCGCTGCTTTCTGGATCAGCTATTCTGCTGATTGAAGGTTCCGTTCGAGGACTGAAGATTGGCGCGGCCGGCTGGGAAGATCGCTCCGTTGGAGAACCAGTCTCCCAAACCGTCGTTCGAGGACCGATGGAGGGCTTTAATGAAAATTTGCGTACCAACACCTCATTGATTCGCAAACGAATTCGCGATCCTCATCTTTGGATCGAAGAAAGAGAAATAGGTCGAGTGACCAAAACTCGTGTGGCTGTGCTCTATCTAGAACATATTGTGGATCAGGAGATTGTGATTGAGCTCCGGCGAAGGCTGGATGAGATCGATATTGACAGCATCCTGGAGAGTGGATATATCGAAGAACTGGTGCAGGACAAGACCATGACGATTTTCCCGACAGTCTATAACAGCGAAAGACCGGATACCGTATCTGCTGCCTTGCTGGAGGGTCGAGTTGCGATCATTGTGGACGGAACACCATTTGCATTGATTGTACCCGCCTTGTTTGTTCAATTTTTTCAGTCTCCAGAAGACTATTATCAACGAGCAGATATCAGTACACTGATCCGGATGATACGATATCTGGCCTTCTTCATTGCCCTGCTATCTCCATCCTTCTATATTGCCATTTCAACATTCCATCAGGAGATGTTACCCACCAATCTGCTGATCAGCCTGGCAGCCCAAAGGGAAGGGGTACCATTTCCCGCTTTTATTGAAGCCCTGCTGATGGAGTTGACCTATGAGATCTTACGGGAAGCAGGTATTCGGATACCCAAAACGGTCGGCCAGGCCGTGTCCATTGTTGGTACGCTTGTTATTGGTCAGGCCGCAGTGGACGCAGGGGTTGTGTCAGCTGCAATGGTTATTATTGTATCCATTACTGCGATATCCAGCTATGTGATCCCGGAAAATGGTCTGTCCATATCGGTACGGATCTTGCGCTTTGTGCTGATGATACTAGCGGCAGCCTTCGGTTTCTACGGCATTCTGATAGTGTTGCTCATTACAGTAACCCACCTCTGCAGCTTGCGTTCTTTCGGTGTGCCCTACATGTCTCCGTTTGCACCGTTCATTCAAAAAGATATGAAAGACACTATCTTTCGTGTGCCATGGTCTCGCATGAAGACCCGCCCATTGTCCACAGGATCGACGAATGTTACGAGACAAACATCAAGGAAAACCAAGCGTTAACTCAGTCAGGAGACCTTCATATGAACAAAAGCTTACGTTTATTGATGTCCTTTGCAGTACTACTTCCTTTGCTTACGGGATGTTGGGATCGCCAAGAAATGAATGAACTCGGCATCATGCTCGGCCTTGGGGTGGACAAGGCAGGAGATCAGATTCGGGTTAGCGCACAGGTCGTGGTTCCGAATGTAATATCTCCCAAGACATCTGGCTCCAAGGGAACGCCCGTGACTCAATATCAGGCCACTGCCAAGTCTCTGTTAGAAGCCATACAGCAGCTCACTGAAACGAGTCCCAGAAGAATTTTCATGGCCCATGTCCGAATTCTGGTATTCGGAGAAGAGTTCGCCCGCGAAGAGGGCATTTATGATGTTATGGAAGCTCTAATGCGTGAACCAACGGTTCGTCCCGATTATTATGTGATGGTCGCCCGAAATACGCAAGCATCGGAAGTGCTTAATTTGCTGACACCTCTGGATAACATTCCGGCCGAAAAGCTATTCAGCTCCTTGGACGTTTCCTCTAAAACCTGGTCACCAACGACGACGGTAACAGGAGACCAGCTTATCGACTACATGTTAACCCCGGGAATACAGCCTGTCATTACAGGGGTGCAAATTTTAGGTGATTTCAGTAAAAAAGGAAGTGTCGATAACATCTCCACGATACGCACGTCAGCCAGACTGAACACAACTGGCCTGAGTGTCTTCAAGAAGGATAAGTTGATCGGCTGGTTAACGGAAGACGAATCCAAGGGATACAACTACATCCGAGATAATGTTAAAGCTACCGTGGGGCATGTTGACTGTCCGAAGAGCAAAGGTGTAGTAACCCTGAAAACACTTCGATCCACAACGGATCGCAAAGCTAAAGTTGTCGGAGGAGAACCTCAAATCAAGATTAAGGTCAATATCGTAGCCTCTATCGGGTCAGTAGATTGCGACATGCAGATCGGCTCCATGTCAGCCATCCATGAATTGGAGAAGCTAGCTCAGGAACGGCTTAAAGAAATAATGCAAAAATCCGTCAATTCAGTGCGCCGTAAATATCATGTGGACATCTTCGGATTCGGTCAGGAGATCTATCAAGTTGACCCCAAATTTTTCAAAAAAATCGAGAACGACTGGGACAAGTATTTCGAAAATCTCGACATCCAATACGATGCGAATGCACAGATCAGACGTGTGGGTTCACTGGACAACTCATTCAAAAATCAAATAAAGGACTGAGATTATGCTGCTCTCTATCACTGCGGTTGTAGTTGGATGCCTGGTCGGGTGGATCGATCTTCCCAAGCTCATTCGAAGCAAACAATGGAAAGAAACGGCTGTATACAGTGGAATGTTACTATCAGCCATCGTATTCAGCGTCATTGCGGTGAATTTATGGGAATTCCCGAGTCCGCTGTATATCATTATCTGGATCTATGAACCTGTGAATCAATTCCTGGCCTACATTACTGGAACTTAGCTAAAAGGAGTGAGAGCGATGCTTGAAAAAGGACGACTGGGTACCCGAGCGCTGGGTACCCTGACATTTATGATGGTTGTTGGGGATATGATGATGATCTACCCTTCCGTCATTACGTCATATGCCAAGCAAAATGCATGGATCTGTGCCCTGATTGGTGTCCCGATCAGTATGCTTCTGATGGCCATGTTCCTCAAGCTCGGCAAAGCATATCCGGACCAGAATCTAATCTCCATGACCCGGAGTATATTGGGATTCTGGCCTGGCACATTGGTTGGCTGCTTTTATTTGTACTTTTTCATCATTGGTGCATCCACTCACACTCGCGAGGTCGGCGATTTCATGACGACTCAAATTTTTCAATATACGCCGATACGCGTCGTCATCCTGATTTTTGTGATTGCCGTCTGCTGGGGGTCTACAACGGGATTGAAACCATGGGACGCAGTAGCGAGTTACTCATACCTGTCGGAATCGTGTTCATCCTTGTACTCTGCTTCTGTTTGTTACCCAAAATTGATACGAGCAACCTGAAACCGATCATGGACACGGATGTGGTGTCCATCACCCAAGGAATTCTCGTTAGTGTTATCTATCCTGTTGGCGAATGCATCCCTATCTTGATGCTTCTACCTTATACTTCCCGGCAGAGGCATCGCAATCGGGATATCATTATGGCTGCTGGGCTGGGCAATCTTGTATTAGCCTCTCTCGTGACCATATCCATACTCGTTCTGGGGCATTTCTGACGCAGCATAACATCTATGCCTCTTTCATTCTGGTGCAAAAGATTAGCATTGGAAATTTTTTTCAACGCATTGAGGCACTTATGGCGTCAGCCTGGCTTATCTCTACATACTTCAAGGCTATGGTATATCTGTATGCATTCACAATTGGCATTGCAGAATTATTTAAATTGAAACGGTATGAATTTCTGGTCTTACCTTCGTCCATGCTGGTCTTTGGCTTGGCTAATCTGGTCGCACCAGGTGTTACTTTTATTATTATCACCGTCGTCCCTTACTGGGTCGATTGGGATACTACTATTAGTATTCTGTTACCAGGCATTCTTCTGTTGGTTCATGGCTTCAAAGCTCGTGTCCACAAGATCAAACTTCGTAGTTAACTGAAATTCACCGGACCCAGAGGGAAGCGCTCGTGGATAAATAGTGATACATAGCTTGACTGGAAACTGGATTGACTTGTCATAGGAATCACTTTCTGAAAGGAGTGCACGAAACCATGCTGGTTCAGGAAAGGTTAACCATTCGACAACTCGCGATCCTTACCTTTATTACCATGATCGGAGACATGATTCTGTTATATCCGACAATGATGGCCTATTCAAGCAGACAAGATGCATGGATCTGCTCTCTATTATCGCAGCCTATTGGACTGTTTATTATGTGGCTTATGTACAAGCTCCATCGGACTTATCCGACCCTGTCTCTAATAGAAATCTGTCCCAAGCTGCTCGGCAAATGGATAGGATCCGTCCTGGCTGTAGCCTACCTGTTCTATTTTTTAATGGGAGCCTCCATATGCATCCGTGAGGTCGGAGATTTCATGACAACCCAGATTTATCTACAGACGCCGATTCGTGCAATCATCATCCTTTTTGTTATGGCCATGACTTGGGGGATGCTCAAGGGACTAAGTACGATCGGCAGAAGCGCCGAAGTACTGGTACCGTTCGTCGTTTTTGGCTTGCTCTTCCTCATCATATGTCTGCTTCCCCAAACTGAGCTATCCCGATTGAAGCCTTTTTTGAACACTCCTGTTTTCTCGATTATGGATGGAAGCATTCGTGGTGCAGCATCTTCATTCGGAGAACTGATTATTCTTTCCATGATAATCCCATATGTCGCGCATAGCTCCCATTTACGAAGAGACATGATGCTCTCCACATTACTCGGAGGTGCCATGCTGACCTCACTTGTTCTGATTGCTCTGCTCGTACTCGGACCAACGCTAACGCAACACGATATATACATATCTTATATTCTTGCCCAGAAGATCAATATTGGTAACTTCTTTCAACGTATGGAGGCTCTCACAGCGATCACATGGCTGTTGTCGACCTACTTCAAAAGTCTGTTGTATGTCTTCGGATTTGTTGTAGGAACCGCACAATTATTTCGCCTGAAAGATTACAAACCCCTCATTTTACCATCCATGATGTTATTTTTTGCGATGTCCATCCTCATCTCCCCGAACATTATCTTCTATACCATTACGATTTTATACGCCTGGTTTGATTGGGATTTTACCGTAAGCATCGTTCTCCCCTTGTTCCTGTTACTGGTTCACCAAGCCAGAGCTTTGTTCAAGAAACATCGCACCAAAAACACCCCGACGAACTAAAAAACAGGCTGCATCCTGGAAAATTTTCCACAGATGCAGCCTGTTTATAGGTAGCCATGCGTTATACGTGTCTCACAGTCTGGTAACCTTATACCGATTTTAACGTCTGAAGTGCAGCTTCAATATGTCCTTTGACACGTACCTTGGACCAATCCTGGATCAATTTCCCCTCTTCATCAATCAGAAAAGTGGAGCGTACGATGCCCATGTATTCCTTGCCATACATCTTCTTGAGCTGCCACGCACCGTATTGCTCGGAAACCAGATGTTCCTCGTCAGATAACAAGGTGAACGGCAAGCCATACTTGGCAATAAACTTATTATGTTGCTTCATGGGGTCCGTGCTAATGCCCAGGATGACCGTATTCAGACCTTGAAATTCCTCATGTCGATCCCGAAAATCACAAGCCTGCTGCGTGCAGGACGAGGTCATATCCTTGGGGTAAAAATAAAGCAGTACCCGCTGCCCACGGTAATCCGAGAGCTTCACCGTTTCTCCCGTACTCGACGGAAGCTCAAAGTCCGGGGCCCCTTGGCCTATTGTTAAAGTCATATTCATTCCTCCCTAGTCTTGCCCATCTAACCCTATCAATCCTATCCGAGTGTTCTTATGAACCTGCTCCGCGATACCGCTTCACGCCATAATTCCACAGAAGCAAGCCCATGGAGCCAAACACCAATCCCATCACAGGTGTAAGGAGCGCCATGCGATGCATCTCGGACCTCTCCAGGAACAGCGCTGCCGGATAGATGCCCACAAAGGCAAACGGAATGACCCAGGTTAACAGCACCTGAATGGCACGGTTGTAGATCGTTACCGGATAACGTCCATACCCCTGAACGTTATACATCAGCGGCAGAATACCTGTTGGTGCGTCCGAATAAAACGATAGTGAAGTTAATGTGGTATAGATTCCAGCATAGATCAGCACGGAACTGAGTGTGAGAATGATCAATGCTGGAATGTGCCACCACTCCAGTACAAGGCCCATCTCTGCTCCGCTAAAGATCATGATAATCAGGCCGATAAACGAGCCTACAAGTGAAGGTGGGTCTACATTCTCAAGTAAAATCTGGAACAGATTATGTGCAGGGCGTGTCAGGATTCGATCCATCTCCCCTTTGACGATATAACGCTCGCTGAATCCCCACAGATTGATGAAACAGCTGAAGATGCCATAAGGCACCATGAAATATCCATAAACAAAGAGTACTTCGCTCTCACTCCAACCGCCCAGATTATCGGTATGACGGAACACGACAAAGATAAAGATCAGATTCGTTGCCTGAAACAGCAGATCCGATAGGATCTCCACCCAGAAGTCGGCGCGGTACGTAAGACGTGTTTTCATGTAGTTCTTCAAATATTCCCAGATCAGACCCATATAGTACATTCCGTTATCCCCCTTGCACGAACAGACGCTTGCGCGCCTGACGCCAGATCAGCACCATTGGAAGCAGCAATATAGCGAACCAGAACACCTGGATACCGAGTACCGTCCAGATTCCGGTGCCTTCTACTCTTCCGGTGAAAACCGAACCGGGCAGATACGTAATAGCCTGAAATGGCAATACCTTCATCACCGCAGACATCCAGCCCGGATACAGGCTGATCGGAATAATCAGACCCGAGAACAGATCCACCACAACGCGCTTCATGCGCATCATGCCTTCATTATTTTCCACGAAGAATGCCGCCAGTCCTGTTATCACATTAATCTGGGAATTAATGAGGAAACTGAAGAACAACATGACGAGAAAGCCAATCCACGCGGATGGCGCCGTAGGCAGTTCAACCGGAAATAGCAGGATCGCAATGAGCATGCCCGGAATCATAAGCAACAGGAAGCGGAAGATGCCTTCGCCAAGACCCTGCATCATTTTGACCATAACGTAATTGATCGGCCTGATGAATTGAATCGCAATGGAGCCGTCACGTATGTCTGCGGCAATCTCCCGATCCAGGTTGTTAAAGTAAAAGGCACGTGCCATCCAGGATACAGCAATATACGTGGTCATCTGCGCTGCCGTGAAGCCGCCAAGTTCACCACTGTTACCGTAAATGGCTTGCCAGGTAAAGTAATACACGCCAATATTCAGCGTATATATCAAAATGCCGGAATAATAATTCACCCGGTATGCCAGCATCGTTAAGAAACGGATGCGCATAAAATCAATAAATGCACTATTCATCTCAGGATACACCCACCACTTCTTTCCCTGCTCCCACAATCTCGGGACGCTCAGCGGAACCGGATTGGTATATGCTGCGCACAATCTCATCCGTGTTGATCTCAATAATCTGAATATCCGTAATATCCGCCTGTCCCACGACACGTCCAAGCACATCGGATACGTTCAGTTCGAGCGGAATCCAGACGGAAGCGGATAACTCGTTCTCCACCGTCCAGCGTACAGGTAGCGCAGCTGTCCATTCCTGCATCTGACTGATGTTGTGACCCGAACCGAACTTGAAGCGGATTTCTCTTTCCTTGCCCCACTGGGATTTCAGATGATCCAGACCTCCATCATAGATGATGTTGCCTGCATCGAGCATGATAACCCGGGAACACAGGGCCTCAATGTCCTGTAAATCATGGGTTGTGAGCAGAATGGTCGTTCCATGCTCCTTATTCATATCTTTCAAGAACTCCCGAATCTCCGACTTCACGACAATATCCAGACCAATGGTCGGCTCGTCCAAAAATACAATACTTGGATTGTGCAAAAGTGCAGCCACCAGCTCACAGCGCATACGCTGACCAAGACTTAGCTTGCGCACCGGACGACTTAGCAGGTCCTGAAGTTGCAATCGCTCCACCAGTTCATCCAGCCGTTTGCGGAAATCGACCTCTCCTACACGATATACTTTGCGAAGCAGATGGAAGGATTCGATCACGCCAATATCCCACCACAATTGACTGCGCTGACCAAAAACGACACCAATATTCTGTACAAACTTCTCCCGTTCCTGATACGGAACATATCCACCAACCGATATTTGCCCTGAAGTAGGCACCAAAATGCCGGTCAACATCTTGATCGTTGTTGATTTACCGGCACCGTTCTCCCCGATATATCCGCATATTTCGCCTTGCGGAATCTGAAATGAAATATCATTTACAGCCAATACCTCTTGGTATTGACGTGCAAACAGGTCCTGAAACGCGCCCTTCAGCCCACCTCGGCTTTTCTGGACACTAAACGACTTGCGCAAATCTTTGACATCAATCGCCAGCATGATTATACCTCACTTGGATTTTGTTGAAATTGCTTGTAGCCCAAAAAGAAATTATAATGGTATCAGTCAAAATTCAGCAAGCTTTAAAATAGTCTGGAGCTGCGTCCTCTGCCCTGATGTGGGATAGAAACGTGTACGGAAAGCTTTGACTAGATTATACCCGATTCATTTGAACTCGTTTATTACTTCATCTCAAATACAAAGGAGAGCTAGCATGACCAGAAAGACGAAGAGAACCATATGGATTTCTCTTGCCGCCTTCGTGTTGATTATCGGAGGAGCAGCGGCATATTATTTCGGTTCTATTCTCAATCAGTTGGACGGTTTGCAAAAAGACGGTGACGATTCACCTTTCGCCGGTATCGAAAATGTGGAGAAAGTAAATACTCCCGATCCTCCCAAATGGGAAGGCACCGAAACGGTTAACATTCTCGTGATGGGTGTCGATGCACGTGGATTGAAAAAAGGCGAAGTTCCCCGCTCCGACAGCATGATGGTCGTATCGCTTGACCCACTTACCAAAAAAATAAATCTGTTCTCCATTCTGCGTGACACATACGTTGATATCGAAGGGTATGGCAGAGAGCGGATCAACACGGCCATCACCCATGGTCCGAATTCAGCGATGCAAGCTGCCGGCGACCTGCTTGGTATTCCTGTACAGTATTATGTGTATACGGATTTCCAGGGATTCATCAAATTGGTGGATGCCGTTGGCGGAGTCGATTTTGATGTGGAGAAGGACATGCACTATACAAGTAAAGCAGACAATAACGAATATGATATAGATCTCAAAAAAGGGTATCAGCATCTGGATGGTGAAACGGCTCTCATGTACGTTCGTTTCCGTCATGATGCCATGTCGGATTTCGCCCGGTCCGAGCGTCAGCGTGAACTACTGAAAGCTGTAACGGCGAAAATGCAATCCACAACAACCATTGCCAAGCTGCCTGCCATTCTGGAACAGGTCAATCCTTATGTGGATACGAATCTGACACTCTCTGACATGTGGAAACTGGGCGGACTTGGATACCAGAGCAGCATGAACGGCAGTGAGCAGATCCCGCCGATGAACCTTCTGAAAGAAGAACGTACTGCCGGCGGTGCACAAGTGTTAACGGTGACGAATGAAGAGAAACTGAAGCAGCTTATTCAGGATATTATTCATCCACCGGCTACAACAGATGATAGTGCAACCAGCACCGAAGATAAAACAGCCAGTGGTGACGAGCAAAAGTCAGAGCAACCGGCTCAGTAATGAATGAACATGCAGAGGGCAGCCATAAAGCTGCCCTTTCGCTGTGCTCAGCAATACATGTATGCGAAAATCATCATATCCAAATTCAGTTTGTTATTTTATTATATTTTGCAATGACGAAAGGAAGTTATCTAATGAATTCATCCCGTTCCCGTTCCGAACTTTTATACGCAGAAGCACTTGAACATATTGTAGGTGGCGTTAACAGTCCCTCCCGCTCGTTTAAAGCCGTTGGTGGCGGCGCACCGGTATTTATGAAAAAAGCCCAAGGTGCCCACTTCTGGGATGTCGATGACAACCGCTATATTGATTATCTGGCGGCTTACGGTCCGATTGTGACAGGACATGCCCATCCTCATATTACCCAGGCGATTACGGAAGCCGCAGCGAACGGCGTGTTGTACGGTACTCCGACTGAACTGGAGATCCAACTCGCCAAGATGCTAAAGGAAGCTATTCCTTCCATGGATAAAGTCCGTTTTGTCAACTCAGGTACAGAAGCCGTCATGACCACGATTCGGGTTGCCCGTGCGTATACCAAACGTAGCAAAATCGTGAAATTCGCCGGTTGTTATCATGGTCACTCCGACCTGGTACTGGTAGCTGCCGGTTCTGGCCCGTCCACACTCGGTATCCCGGACAGTGCAGGCGTTCCTGCCAGTATTGCACAAGAAGTGATTACCGTGCCTTACAATGACCTTGAGAGCCTGAAGGATGCTCTGGAGCGCTGGGGCGACGATGTTGCTGCCGTTATGGTTGAACCTATTGTCGGCAACTTCGGCATGGTTATGCCAAAGACAGGCTTCCTGGAAGGACTCTGCGCCATGACACGAGCCAATGGCTCCCTCGTCATCTATGATGAGGTCATTACGGCTTTCCGTTTCCATTACGGTTCCACGCAAACCTACGCTGGACTCGATAATCATGCGGAGATTGAACCGGATCTCACGGCTCTTGGCAAAATCATCGGCGGTGGCCTGCCGATCGGCGCATACGGCGGTCGCAAACACGTTATGGAACAGGTTGCACCGCTCGGTCCGGCTTATCAGGCGGGAACAATGGCTGGTAACCCGGCATCCATCTCCGCAGGTATCGCGTGTCTGGAAGTGCTGCAAGGCGCAGGTGTCTATGAAGAAATGGAACGTCTCGCCGTTGATCTGACAGCAGGTCTGCAAGCTTCTGCTGACCGCCATGGCATTGCCCTGACAATTAATCGAATTCGCGGTGCATTCTCCACCCATTTCTGCGATCATCCGGTTACGAACTACGATCATGCTCAGGATACGGACGGGGAACTTTTCGCTTCGTTCTTCCGCCACATGCTGGACCGGGGTATTAACCTCGCTCCTTCCAAATATGAAGCCTGGTTCCTGACCACAGCCCATACGGATGAAGATGTTCAAGCCACACTGGAAGCCGCAGAAGCTTCCTTCAAAGCGATGGCTCAGGCATAGATCGGATTATTTCCATCAACCATGTAGCGTACAAGCTGTATGGTTGATGATAACAACTCATGGAAAAAAGGCGTCCAACAAGTGATCAACTTGTGTGGACGCCTTTTGTTATTTATGGATAAGAACGGATAAGGATGAGTGGCTACATATGGCTAGATGCTATATGCAATCAACTCCATGCGTTGCTTATTGTTACAGTCTTGGTGTTATGTTCTTGTCTTTATTTCTGCCTGATCTGCAGTTTCAAAATCTCCTCCCGGATCTTTTGCATCCCTTCTCCGATTCGCTGCTTGGGCACATTGGATATGTTCAAGCGCAGCATCTGATCCTGATGCACCTGATATGTTCCTTCGGGGTAATACCGTTCTACCGTATCTACGATAACTCCGCGCTCTTGAAGCCGAGTAACCAGTACACGAACTGGCATATCACCAGCCAAAGGTAATACGGTATGCTCCCCTCCTGTACGAGGGGCTTCCCTATAAGGAGCGAAGTTTGAACATGCGTCCAATTGCTCATGCACGGTGTGCATCCGGGCAGCATAGCGGTTACGAATTACTTTCCTGTGATGAGCAAACATTCCACTATGAATATAGACCTCCAGGGCAGCTTGAGACAGTACGGAAGTGTCGATATCCAGCATTTTTTTGTAAGCACCAAAGGACTGGAGCAGAGGTGAGGGCAGAACAGCTACACCAATACGTAAGCCTGGAAACAGAATTTTGGAATAGCTCTTCAGATAGATGACCCGACCTTCCGTATCGTAGGACCATAGCGGGTCCTGCTTCGCATTGTCCTCCAGATCGGCCAAATAGTCGTCCTCCACCAGATAAACATCATACCGCTGAGCAAGCCGGATCAATCTCTTCTTCTCCGCAACAGTTAACGATGTACCCAATGGATTATGAAAGCGCGGCATGACATAGAAAAACTTGATATCCCCTTCAGCAAACTGCTGTTCAAGCGCAGCCCAGTCCAGCCCATCCAGCGTTCGTCTCACACCTGCAATAGGTACATTTAATCCACTCAATAAGGAAGGCATATTGTGATAGGTCGGCAGTTCAAGCAGCACCCTTCTCTTTCCATTAGGAAAAGGCATTAACGCAAGTACAGCCAGTGCCTGCTGCACTCCTGATGTGATAAAGAACTGCTCCGTTCGGGCAAACACCTGATAATCGACAAACTGCTTCTGCAACAGCCGAATAAGAGAAGGTAATCCCTGCTCCGTGCCGTACATGAATAACTCCGCCTGTTTCTTCTCCATCGCCTGATCCACACAATGACGAAAGTCTGCATAGGGGAACACCCGAGGATCGGGAGCTGCCGAAGCGAAGTCCAACGCTCCCTGCCAATCCATGTCCTGAGCACCTGTCCCATTCTGTACGGCATAATAGCCGGACTGAGGTATGGCATACACCAGATGTCGCTGTTCCAGCCACTCATATGCACGGATCGCTGTACTCACACTGCACTGATACTGTTCAGCTACAACTCGAACCGCTGGAAGCCTTATGCCCTTGTCTGCCCATTGCCGACGACCTTGCTGTAACATCTGTTCCTGAATCCACTGTTTTAACGCTTCGGCAATCACTTCGTATTTTCTCATGGCACCCTCCTGCTTTCACAATTGTACCGTTACAGTTTATGCTTTTGTCTATTGTAGCACGATGCACCGGACAGTATATTGAATAAGGCAATATAAGTTGAACTAAGGGATATTGACACTAAGCTACTTCGATGACAGAACAACCTTCCGATCACTGTTATCCCAGGGGAACGCTCCGCTTCTTCAGGTTATTTCTGTCCTCTCCGTTACGTGTAAATGTTCAGTTCAACGTATATATCAGGACAATCGTAAGACAACTGTATTGGAGGAGCATTCATGAATATTTCACACACTCGGGGATACGCTTATATCGCAGCTGTACTGTATGCGGCTATTATCGGCCTATCCTTTTTATTTGTTAAAATGACCGTCACTGTAGCTCATCCCATTGATGTGCTCGCGCACCGCTTCGCCCTGTCGCTGATCGTTGTTAGCATTCCTGTAATTACGGGTTGGATCAAAATCCGACTTACCCTTCGTGATCTGTACCGAATTATTCCAATGGGCTTGTTGTCTCCTGTCTTGTTTTTTGCCTTTCAAGCCTTCGGACTTGTATCGTCGAGCTCATCTGAGGCCGGAATTATTCAGGCCATGGCTCCTGTGTTCACACTCGTTCTCGCGTCTGTCTTCCTGAAGGAGCGCACGTCCACGATGCAGAAGATGTTCCTGCTTCTCTCGGTTGTTGGTGTGGTTTATATTCTCATGATGCAAGGAAGCGGCATGTCTTTGGGCAATGTCAAAGGCATTGCGTTATTACTGCTATCCACGGTCTGTTTTGCAGGCTACGGTGTGTTAGCAAGACCGCTGGCACAGCAATATAAACCAATGGAATTAACATGGGTCACGCTGATGGTTGGTTGTATTGTATTTAACGCAGCCTCCCTGATAAGACATGCTTCCAGCGGTTCAATGATAGATTACATTAAACCACTTGGAGACGCCTCCTATCTCGGTGCACTTGCTTACCTGGCAATCCTCTCCACCATGATTTCCACCCTGCTCGCGAGTTATGCCCTGACCCATCTGGAGGCATCCCGGATGAGTGTATTCAGCAATCTGTCCACGCTCATCTCGATCTTAGGTGGTGCATGGATACTGCATGAACCTGTTGGTGGTTACCACTATATTGGAGCATTGCTGATCATCGCCGGTGTGCTTGGCACCAATATGAGCGGCCGCAAACCGAAGAAACTTCCTAGAATAGCCTGATCCAACTACAGGCTGTCTGTATGAAGTGCTTCAATCACGTTAACACTGCTGAGGACAGTTTATTGGGAAAAGGAGACCCCTCAGCATGAAACGAACACAGCCTTCTTTTTTGCAAGCCATGATGTTGATCATGTTGTCCGTTGGCCTGATCAGCCATGTGCTGATTATTCCTGCCCTTTTGGCTACGGCCAAAAGGGATTCTTGGATTTCCGTACTTTTATCGACCGGACCATATCTGATCTTTGCACTGATGCTTGCTTATGTCTCTCGTTTCCTTCAGCATCAAACCCTGCATGAATGGCTGTCCTCCCGTCTTGGCAAACCTGTTGGCCTACTCTTTCGAATCGGAAACACTCTCTTTTTTCTTAGCGTGATCTATTTTACCCTGCACGACACGACAACATGGGCCAAAACAAACTACCTGACAGAAACGCCAATCGTGGTTACGAGCATTGCCTTGATGTCCCTCTGTGCTTACACTGCATTTAAAGGTATTCGCTCGTTGGCATTTACGGCAGGGTTGGTTCTGCCACTGGTCGTGCTGCTGGGCTTCTATGTTGCTATTGTAAATACCCAATACAAGGATTACAGCCGCCTGTTGCCTGTGCTTGAACATGGTTGGCATCCCGTGCTTAATGGTATGATATACAGTCTTGCAGGTATGTTTGAGTTGCTCTTTATCTGGTATATTCAACCCCACCTCACCAAGCGTATACGTGTATGGCAGTATCTGATGCTCGCACTCATTATTGTTGGGCTAACGATCGGCCCACTCATTGGGGCCATTGTGGAATTCGATCCTTTTGAGGCTGCCAAGATGCGATATCCTGCCTTTGAAGAATGGCGTATTGCTTCCCTGGGGAAATATATTGCACAGACAGACTTCTTTTCTATCTACCAATGGCTCGCAGGCTCTTTCACCCGAATCAGTCTTGCCATGTATATTGTGGTAGAAATATGGAATATTAAGAGCGCCACCAGAAGGCTGATCGGTTGTATCTCGTTAGGTGTTTTTTTTATTCTTACCATGTTGTACCCTCTGGATGATATGACCTTCGAGAAGCTTCTGGTCGATTACATATTCCCGTTCAATCTCATGTACTTGAGCGGGCTTGCGATTATAGCTACGACGGTTGCCTTTATTCATTCACGCCATCAGAGGAGGAAACATCATGGAGCCCCAACCGATTGACACCACGTCCCATGAAACACTGCTTGCCTCTTTGAAAGAGCAGTTCGACCCGTGTGCAGATGTAGTTATTCAAACCTTTCCAGTCCAAAATGAAACGGATCTGCCTGTCATATTACTCTATTGTGATGGTCTGGTTGATGGCAAACAAATCAACCAGTTCATTATCCCCCGTCTTGAACAGCACTCTTTGATCATGGAACAATTACATCCCAAAGAATTGGGATTAACCTTAAATCCAATCGAGAATCTCACGGATGCAAAGAAACTTAATCTATTGATATTTAGCGGACAACTGCTGATTATCTTCGGCAATGGCGTTCAGTCCTGCAGTCTGGATATCGCTGACATTCCTGGACGCAGCCCTGAAGAATCAGCCATTGAGACATCGGTCAAAGGGCCCCGTGATGGATTTACCGAAGAACTGGGGACCAATGTCGCCCTCGTTCGCAAACGAATGAAAACCTCATCGATGTGTTATGAAAAATATGTTAAAGGCGGACGTACACAGACAGCTATTGGGCTTTTATATATTAAGGACATTATCAATCCTGACATTATTGAAGAAGCACGTAACAATCTCGATCAGATCGAGATTGATGGCATTTTGGGTACCTCCATTATGGAACGGGCGGTTATGGGAGGGGTTCGGAGTATTTTCCCACTCACAGATAACACGGAACGACCTGATTATGTTGTGGATTCGCTGTTAAACGGGCGTTTTGCCGTTCTGACCGAAGGTTCTCCCGTAGCGGTTATTGCACCGACTACCCTTTTCAATCAATTGAAATCTCCGGAAGACGAGAGCACACCCTTTTTCATCGTTACCTTTGAACGAATTCTGCGTATATCCGGACTGCTGATCGCCTGTTTCTTTCCTGCCTTCTATATCGCGCTGACCAGCTTCAATGTGGAACAGATCCCCTTGCCTTTTCTGGCAACGATTGCGGGTACTCGGATGGGTCTGCCACTTCCAGTAACCCTGGAAGCATTCCTGATGATCTTTATGTTCGAACTCTTCAATGAAGCAGGTCGCAGGTTGCCACGTGCATTGGGGCAGACGGTTAGTGTAGTTGGGGGGCTTATCATTGGGGATGCTGCTATTCGTGCCGGGATTACGTCGCCTACAGTCATTGTCATGGTAGCCATCTCCGTCATCTCCAGCTACATTCTAGTGAACACTGTGCTCGGTGGAGCGACTTCCCAGATTCGAATTGGCATGCTCATTCTGTCTTCCATTCTTGGATTATTCGGATTCATGATTGGACTATTCGGATTGCTGGTGCACCTTGTATCGTTGGAATGTTATGGTGTATCCTACCTGTCACCCGTGTCTCCCTACATTCCCGGAGACTTCACCCAGGCGATATCCATGCCCCCTTCCATGAAAAGAACCCAGCGCCCGGCAGCACTGCACACCCAAGATTCCACACGTCGGAGGAACCGTCCGTGAACAGATGGATGTCCATGAGCTGCCTTGTAATGGGCTGCTTGATCCTGCTCACAGGGTGCTGGGATTCCAAAGAGGTGCAGAGCATCAACTTCATTACAGCTATCGGAATAGACTATCAGGACAACCAGTATATTGCCTATGCCCAGTTGATTGATTTCTCCAGTATCGCGAAACAGGAGGGACCCACTTCCCGCGAAGGCAGTCAAATCTGGATTGGGCAGGGTAAAGGCTCCACACTAAGTATGGCTATGAATAATCTGTATGAAACTGCACAGCAGCAGACATTATGGACGCATGTCAAAGCGATTGTTTTATCGAAAAATGCGCTAAACGGACGACTGGAGGATATATTCAACACGTTGCTTCATTCAGGTCAGCTGAGATATACACCCTGGATCTACGCGACGGAGCAAAACATCCCGGAAGTGCTCTCTGCCTCTGCTTTGCTGAACCAATCGGCCCAAACGATCGAACTATTCGAACCCATGAGGCTATATAAGCAGCATTCCGGATTTGAGCCCATCCGACTTCATCAGCTTCTCGATGGCCTGCGAGAGCCTGCTGCCGTTGTTCTTTTACCATCCGTCACGAATAAAAATCAGACTTGGTACAATGGGGATGAGGCTCCTTCCCTGATTAGAATGGATGGATTCTATGTCATCTCCAATGGAAAAAGTCAGGGTAAAGTTGCAGGTGCGGATGCAGATGGTACACGATACGTGAATTACGATCACGTATATCAGTATCCATTGTACGTCCATGGAAGTGATGGGAAGACTCCTGATTTAACACTGATGCTTCATAATCCCAAGACCAGAATGAAGGTAAGGAAACGAGGAGACGGGGTTACCTTCGATCTGATTACTTCGGTTAAAAGTACCATCATCGAGGATCATGGAACCTTCCGCTCTCCTCGTGTCATGGAACAGGAAGCCGGGAAACAGATCGAGGCCCAGATCCGCAATACGTTTGAAAAGAATAAATCACGAAAGATTGATTCGTTCGGCCTTGTGGAACATCTCTATCGTCACAACCTTGCTCTATGGAAAGAGGAAGTCTACCAACGGACTAATCCACTCGAACGTCTCAAGCTCGGGAAAGTGGAAGTGCACATCGATATCCTTAACGCCAGTACGTATAAATACAGTAAGTGAATGTAATCCACAAGAAGACCCGTGACCTGCATTGGATGCCAGGTTACGGGTCTTCTGATTAATACATAGTGAAACCAAAGTGAAGATGTTATCCTAACGGATACGCCATGACACTCATCAAAGCCAGCTCGGGCTGAGTCGTGTCCAAACGGCTGTATTGGATGATGACGGGGATGTTACTCGAAACAGTTATGGCATAAGGTACACCCGGCGGGATGGACTCTTCTCCAGATCGGAGCGAGGCAGTACGAATATGTTGTGTCCTTCTCGCTGGCACCTCCGCTAGAATATCTTCGAGCGGTTCTCTGTCTTCAAAGTATATCGTGATGTGCAACTTCGCATCGTTTGCACCTGTGTTCAGTACACAGATGCTCTCGTGACTCTCCAGTGTGCCCCGGCTCTCCGGGGGAATGTAGCCATCCGGAATCACCCAGTAGGTGTGACCGTTTGCATTTGCTGGTGGAGCTGTCTTGTGGGCTGTATTGCCTTGTTCAGTCGGTTCTATTGTCATGATATATCCTCCATCATTAAGTTAAATGCAGGGGCGTGGCTCCCAGGCCAGATGCTTCGGCGGGCGGATCGGGCTGTGGACCGCTGTTGGCTCGGGATTTCTTTTTCTTTTCCCCTTAGCTGGGGAAATCCCGCTCCAAAGGCGGACGCTCCGCTCCCACTGCTCCGATTCCGCCCTTCTTCGCTGCCTTGCTCGCCTTAACTGATTTAAAAGATTATTGCCTTCGCTATTCGCTGGGCAACTTTGCTGGCTCGTTACTTCGTTTAACTCGCTGCATCTTTCAAAACATGGTAGCTCGCGGGGCTTCCGCTTCAGCGGGCGGTTCGGGCTATGGGCCGCTGTTGGCTCGGGATTTCTTTTTATTTCCCCTCAGCTGGGGAAATCCCGCTCCAAAGGCGGACGCTTCGCTCCCACTGCTCCGATTCCGCCCTTCTTCGCTGCCTTGCTCGCCTTAACTGATTTAAAAGATTATTGCCTTCGCTCTTCGCTGGGCAACTTTGCTGGCTCATTACTTCGTTAACTCGCTTAACGAAATTACAGAAGCACAGGACTTAAAATCCTGCTGTAGCTGATCTTCTAGAGCCGTAGAATTAAGTCCTCTAATGATACTTCTACCGCAGATACATCTGCAACGGTTGCAGTTGCAACTCGCGGATGGCTTCGGCCACCTGTGCAGCAAGGCGACGCGCACCGCGTTCCTGGAAATGCGTGTTATCCTCCACGCCTGACGGGAAGTTCATGTACTCTCCTGGAAGCACCCACATGAAGTCCTCCTTGCTGCCTTCCACACCCGCCTGCTCGAACAGAAGACGGCTGCGTTCAGCCAGGTCGATCAGCGGAACATCTTCCTCTTCTGCCAGTTCACGCACAGCGATGATATAATCGCCATGAGTGTCGGTCAATGTGCCGTCATTCGCGAAATATCGCCTGTGCACGGGTGTCACAAGCACCGGACGTGCCTTGACTTCACGGGCCGCATCGATATACTTTTTCAAATGTTCCTTATATGTTGTGAATGCGCCTGTCCCACGTTCAGGGTCCGGCTTCTCATCGTTATGTCCGAATTGAATAAACAAAAAATCGTCTGGCTTGATCCTCTCCATAATGACATCAAGTCTACCTTCATTAATGAAACTGCGGGAGCTTCGGCCCGATTGGGCATGATTATCCACGGCCACATCATGTTTAAACTGTGCAGGCAACAGCTGACCCCAACCGCAATACGGATACCCACTCTCCGGCTGATCTGTTACCGTTGAATCTCCGGCAATAAATACAGTCATCGTCTGATTCGCAAGGGTAATCTCCAATGCATTAATTCTTGGCGCAGGACCGGAGAATGACAGACGAAGCCTGCCTCCACGAACAACAACTGAGAATCGGACCTCTGCACATTGCCCGGGAAGGGTACGAATCGTTGGAAGCATAAGCCTGCCTTCACCGGCTTTGACCCGTGTTATGGTCTCGGCTAACTCATCTCCTGCAATTAGTAATACTTGATACGTTCCGTCAGGAAGATCCACGATGAATGATGCTTTGAGCGGAATACAGAAGCTTGAACGCAATCGGGCAGACGTGGTCGTCTGCCCCTGAGTGCTATGTTGCTGATTCGCGGTATCCTGCATTTCGTCATCACCGATCCGTTGTTTCTCATACACCAGAGACCCCGCTTCGAATCCATATCCTCCACGTTCCTCATACGCAGTTGCTGCAGTCACTTTCAGATACTCCGCTGTCTCATCAGCTCTTCCCGAGTCGGGTCCGAAGTTAAACTTCCAGTTGCTAACGGACACTTCGTGGCCCTCTGCCGTCGCCTCAACGACGACCTGACTACCCTGGGCTTTATTCAAAAGGAACACCCTCCTTGTTTAACTTTCGTAAACTTTCATTCGGGCTTGGAGCCAGTGAATCCTGCTTAACCTTTCAGTCCGCTGGTACTCATCCCTTGAACAATTTGTTTCTGGAAGATGAAGAATACAGCGACAACCGGAACCAGACTTACGATAGACATCGCGAACATCGCACCCCAGTTTGAAGCGGATTCGCTATCCAGGAACATTTTCAGTGCCATCGATACGGTATATTTATCCGGTGAGTTCAGGTACAATACCGGACCGAGCAGATCCTCCCATCTCCAGTAGAAGGAGAAGATGGCTGCTGTCGCCAGCGAAGACTTGATCAGCGGCATAATAATCTGAATATACAATCTGAATTTGTTACATCCATCAATGGTTGCGGCCTCATCCAGCTCTTTCGGGATGGTTCGAATGAACTGCACCATAAGGAAGATGAAGAACGGCATTCCAAAGAATGTTGGTACAACAATCGGCAGAATGCTATTCAGCCAACCCAATTTCGTGAAGATAATGTACTGAGGAACCAATACAACATCATGTGGCAACATCAGCGTCAACATCATCAAGGAAAACCAGAAGGTACGACCTTTGAAGTGAAGTCTGGCAAAACCAAATGCGATCAGCGATGACGAAATGACAGCACCGATTGTGGAAATGATGACAATAACAAGTGAATTCGTGATGTAGTCCATAAACGGTCTTCCAGCTGTGCCTTTCCAACCATCCACATAGTTACTCCAGATCCAATCCGTCGGAAACAAAGTATCCGCAGTGACGAAGATCGTACGGCTTTCCTTGAAGGAGCTGAATAGCATCCAAAGTACCGGATAGAGCATCAGGAGGGCAAGAGCTGCAACGAAAACGTGATAAATGGGCCATTTTACATTTCTCCAAACCATCGTTACTTCCCTCCTTCTGATTCATAGAACACCCAGTACTTGGATGTTAAGAATACCGCTACTGTAAGTCCACCAATCATAAGAAGCATGATCCAGGCCATTGCCGAAGCATAACCCATGTTGTTAAACATAAAGGCCTGACGGAACAGATACAGGGAGTACAGCATGGTACCATCCATGGGACCGCCTTCTCCTTTGGAGATAATATAAGCAGGTACAAACGTCATGAATGCACCAATCGTTTGCATAATCATATTGAATAGTACGATCGGGCTAAGGAGCGGCAAGGTGATGCTGAAAAATTTACGAACAGGATTCGCACCATCCACACCTGCTGCCTCGTACATCTCAGTGGGGATATTTTTGAGACCAGCCAGGAAGATCAACATGGACGAACCGAACTGCCACACAGACAGTGAGATGAGCATAACCAGAGATGCATTCGGGTCACCGAACCAGCTGATCGGCCCAATCCCGATGGCTGATAGTGCGCTGTTGACCACACCTTCATTGCTGAAAAGGTTCCGCCACATAATGGATACGGCTACACTACCACCGATGATGGATGGCAGGTAATACAAGGTTCGGTACGTTCCAACCATGCGAGAGCCGGTATTCAGTATCATCGCTACGAAGAGAGCAAAGACCAACCTTAACGGTACCCCAATAAATACATACAGAAATGTTACCTTGACCGAGTTCCAGTATTTCGGGTCATCAAAAAACATTTTGGTGTAGTTGTCCATCCCAATCCACCGCGGGGAAGTGAACAAGTTATAACTCGTGAACGACATGTATAGGGAAACAAACATGGGGATTAGCGTAAAGCCCAGAAAGCCAATAATAAATGGGCTAATAAACGCATATCCGGTTAAGTTTCTACGTAACGACGAATACTGCCTCAATGGAACGAACCTCCTTCATGGATCTGCTTGCTTCCTTAGCCCTTTCTTCGGTCATCTGGACGGGGAAAGGCCCTCGCAGTTAGCGAGTAGCCCCATTCCCGACCATCCCTGCAAGTGGGACGAGCAAGCTATCATTCAGCTGTTATTTATTGTTCGCAAGTACAGATTCGGCGTTCTTGCGGAATGTTTCTGCTGCCTGTTCGGGTGTGATCTTACCAAAGTTCAACTCTTCAACCACATCGGCCAGAGAAGAGATGACTTCAGGTGAACCAACCGGTGGTGGTGAGCTCATTGGCGAAGCCTTGGGCTCCATAGCTGCCACGAATTCAAAGACTTGTTTCGTTGCATCACTCAGCTCAGGTGCAATCGCTTCTTTGATTTTTCCGGAGATCGGTACACCGCGCTCACCTTTGATCAGTTTGTTGGCTTCCTCATCATTCACCCAGAAATCGATGAATTTCGCTGCTTCTTCCTTCGCTTTGGAGTTAGACGTTACACCCCAGTACATACTTGGTTGCATATAAAGTCCCTTTTCCATATCCGGACCTGGCATCGGAGCAATTTCGAGTGGACGGTTCGCAACCTGCTGTAACGCTACGAATTGGTTCGACCACTGCCATACACCGATCCCTTTTTCCTTCACCAGATCCGATTCTTCAATGATACCCTTCGTTTGGTTGGCTACATCCGGTGTAGGCGCTGCTCCCTGCTCGATCATGCGGCGCATAAGTCCAAAGAATTCAACGAACAATTGGTCATCATCATAACCAAGACCAGTTCCTTCCGCATTGTAAAGCGAGTGCCCTTTGGTACGTAGGAAATAGTGGAAGAAGATATCCGGAGCTACGCCTCCATCCAAATACAGACCCTTCTCTGCGGCTTGTTTACCCAGCGCTTCGTACGATTCCCATGTCATATTTTCGGGCATGGCATTCGCTCCTGCTTTTTGAAGCAGAGCCGGGTCATATTGGAAGCCCAGAACGTTAACACCGGCAGGTACACCGTATTGTTTGCCATTAATGACGCCTGTGCTAATTACATTCTCGGACACATCGTCCACTTTGATCTGGTTGCCCAGATACGGTGCCAGATCCTCAAGCTGACCATTCTGTGCATATTGGCTGATGTAGGAGATATCCATTTGAACAATATCAGGCAACTGATTTGCTGCTGCTTGTGGGGCAAGCTTCTTCCAATAGTCATCAAATGAAGCATATTCCACGTCAATTTTAACTTTCGGGTTTTTCGATTTGTATAGGTCGATAACCTTCTGTGTATATTCATGCCGTGCATCCGAACCCCACCATGCGATTCGTAAAGTAACTGATCCATCCGAAGATCCTTGTTCGCTTCCTCCACCTGAGCTACATGCCGCTGTAAAAACGAGCAGCGCAGCCATCATCAGGAATATTGCCTTTTTCACCATGCCAATCTCCCCTTTTATGTTGATATGGTTGTGTGAACGAGTTATCTTCTCGTTTCTGATAACGCTTTCACAAACTTGTTAATGTCATTTTCGCAAATGTACGACCAGAGTTGAATACACAAAACCGTCTTGTTGGTTCAAAAAACAGAGGAGGACAACAGCACACCTCACGGCGCTGTATATCCTCCCCAGACTAGGAAACCAGATTGGTAGTCCATTGTTATATGCCGATTCTACGGAATTCGGTAGGTGTCATACCGGTCCACTTTTTGAACACCTGACTGAAATATTGCGAGTTCCCCCCGAATCCGAACAAATCGGCAAGCTCGAACACCTTCACATCCCCACCTCTGCGAATATGATCACAGGCTCGTTCAATCCGAAGCCGATTCACGTAGTTGGAGAAATTCTCACCTGTGACTTTTTTGAAAATTTTGCCGAGGTAGTCGGGATTCATATACAGCATCTGATGGGCGACCCCATTGAGCGAGAGATCTGCCTCTCCATAGTGACGATCCACAATATCCATCATTTTCTCCACGGCTGAAGACTGGCGACTGATATGGTTCTTATAATAACCGGTGGTTAATCGGGCAGCGCTGCTGGCCACAAAGGATTTCAAACCAGATAACGTATCCATATGCGGCAGCTCGGCCATACGCTGGGTGAATTCCGTTGCCTCCTCAGGTGGACAGACATGAATCATCGCGGAATACAGCTGTACCACATACGAGCGAGTCACCTCAATTTCCAGCTGCTGACCCGACAACTGCTCGAACAGACGATCCACCTCTGCCGCGGTTTCCTCGGTATTGCCTGATTTGATCAACTGACACAACTGTTCAGCATCCTGTTCTACATGTACTCCGTCACATTCTCCAGCCAGAACCAGATCATTCTTCGTAATCAATTTGCTTTCACCAATAAAGAAGCGATGGTTCAGATATTGCATTGCCTCACGAAACAACCGGCGGGACTGGATCATTCCATCTGCTTCACTCAGCGCAGCGGTCACTTCCAATTTGTATAACCTAGTAAACGCCGCCCGAACTTCTTCAATACTCTCCTTCAGTCTGGCAGGATCAGCTGAATCCGCGAGTAAAATCAGGAGATTACCTTCAATCGTTGTGCTTAACAGCACATGAGGAAGCAGATCGCTGGCGATATTTTTGATGGCAAATAAGTGACTATAATCATGTTCATCTGCAATCCGTAACAGCAGCAAGCGCACCGCACTCTCTCCGAGTTCCAGATTGAACAGCTCCTGATAATACTCCAGATCAACCGGCCCATAGGTACGGTTGGTCATGAATTCCAGCAAAAATTGCTCTTTCACATGCGGAAGGACTCGTTGCAATCGTTGTTTCATCTCACCGGCGACATGCTCCTTCACCTGGGCATCCTGATGTTCCTGCAACAGTTCAGTTAACGCATCATGGATTTGATTCTCATTACAGGGCTTGAGCAAATAATGCTTCACCCCATATTGCATCGCCCTGCGGGCATACTCGAATTCCTTATAACCGGATAACATGATGAAACGAAGCCCCGGGTATGCTTCGGATGCCTTCTCTATGAGTCCGAGACCATCCAGACCTGGCATCGAAATATCCGTTATGATAATATCGGGTCTCGACTGCCCGATTTTGTCCAATGCTTCGATCCCGTTCCTCGCCGTATCCACCAGTTCCGTACCTGCCGCTGCCCAATCGACCACTTGGGAAATTCCCTCCAGAATGACACGTTCATCATCTACGAGCATCACTTTGTACATCGTCATCGTCCTCTCTAATCCAAGGTATGCTGATCGATACTACAGTTCCTGATCCGGGCTTGCTGCTTATCACCATTTCCCCTTCTTCACCGAAGGTCAGCCTGAGTCGTTCCTGAATGTTAGATAATCCTATGCCCTGTCCTCTTGTCTGAATACGCCCTTCGTGTAATTGTTCCAGGAATTCGGGGGTCATCCCAGGCCCATCGTCCGTCACTTCAATGATCACCTTGTCTCCATCGGCTCTCGCCCGAATCCGAATCCGGCACGGATCAATGCTTGGTTCAAGCGCGTAATGGATGGCATTCTCCACCAGAGGCTGCAACGTTAGCTTTGGAATGCGGGCTGTCCCCACCTCAGGTGCAATGTCCATGTCAAAATCAAGCCTTTCCTCAAACCTAGTGCGCTGAATCGTCACATAACTGCGAACAATATCCAGTTCCCTTTCCAGCGTAATCCACTTCTCGGACATATTCACCGAGCTGCGCAGCAGAAATCCCAGCGCCTCAACCATTTCCGAGATCTGACGCTGCTTCTGCACTTTGGCCAGCCAGTTAATCGACTCCAGCGTATTGTATAGAAAATGCGGGTTAATCTGCGCCTGAAGCGCTTTCAACTCTGTTTCGCGAATCACGAGCTGTTTCGCATAATTCTCGTCAATCAATTCTCGTATCCGTTGAAGCATCATCTTGAATGTACGATGCAGCAGTCCCACTTCATTCTGTGGAGATATCGGCACATTGCCAAGGGCAGCCTCTTCCAACTTATCCAGATCGCCTTTTTCGATATTACGCATCTTCTTAATCAATTGCGCAATCGGGTGGGTAATACTGCGGGAGAATCTCGCTCCAATGATGAGTGCAGCCAGAAAAATCATGATAAAGATGACCGTTACCAGCTGTTTGACAAACTGGATCTGTTTAAACATCTGGTCAAACGGTGTGGTGTACAGATACGTCCAATCCGTATAGGAAGAATGGGCACGGGCAACAAAGTATCTCCCTTGCTCAAACATGGCAATTCCGTAGGGCTGGGTTCGTTTCAGTTCCGAGTCGATCTCAGCTTCGCTGACCGCTGATTCTGCTGGATAGATCACTTCTTTGCCATCCGTAATCAGTAACTGGGAGTCTTCCGCCGGGTGTTGCATCTGATCTTGTACAATACGATCCAGACGTACACGGATAATCAATGTTCCAAGCTTCTCCAGTGTGAACGCTCCGCCAGTAAAGGATTTCACCTGCCGAACAGACAAAAGTCTGGACTGTTTGTCCCCGCTGGTGTGCCAGGCATTGGAGCCGGAGTATTGCTGCCCCAGTGCAACCAGTTCCTTCTGCTTCGACTCCGAGATTCCCTCCCGATTTCCTGCAGCCATAATGTTATTATCATTATCGATAAATAGCATGGAATAGACGTATTTCTCTGAACCCGCGTAAGATACTAAACGGTTGGTGATTTTTTTGCGGAGACCATTTTTCTCGTAACTTGTTTCAGCCTTCTTCAGTTGGAGTAGATATTGCTGGAGCGGCTCGTCAGACATCACCTTAAAGGACAGATTGGATACCTCACGCAGCTGATTCTCGATGCCCACCGAAGACATATTCAGGACCTGTGAGGATTTCTCGTAGATCTGACGGTCATAGATACTGAACACATAGCGGAGCACGGATACATAGAACGTGAAGCTGATCAACATCAGGAAGCCGATTAGAAGAATAGTTTTGTGATGGATGGGCAGTGTTGTGAAAGCGTTCTTAATTTTGTTCACTCCAAGCGCTCCTTTGGCATGCGAAGGGTGCGGTCATTCTATGGGTTAGCAACTATATTGTAAGTTATTTTCATATTTACACATCCATGGTCATCTGACAAGTCATATTTATGCAACTTTCAGGTCATTAGAGATGGTATCGAATTGCATATTTGCTGAAAATAGCAAAGAGCAGCCTGCTCGTAATTGTTGGGCCGACTGCTTCCAAATCCATCACATATGAAAAAGAGATCCCTCCAGCGGCTTCCTCCAGAAAGCTAAGTTGTCAGCTGAATCGCACCGCGTGCAGCTTCCTGTAAGCGGTAACCTGCTTGATACCAAGGGTGGTCAGCCACATGTTAAGACAGAAACCTCATTTAACCATTCCAGTTTCTAACGAACCTCACACGCCTTATTTGGGTGATTTTCGAGTGTTGAGAAACGTAACGAATCTCAGCAACGCTATTTCATCCGAAATTGGCTAAAATAGAAGAGTTCAAGCCTAATACATGAGAATAGCGCGTCTCAGGTTCGTTACGTTTTTAAAAGGCTAAAATACCTCCAATAGCGTTACCTCAGTTCGTTAGCCACAGTAATGTATCCAAAACAGAAAACAGAAAAGGGACGAAGCAAGAAATATCTCTGCTTCGTCCCTTTTGCATCTGTCGGTGTTGTTGCTTTTCGCCAACATGTTCTTTAAGGGCTTTGGAGAAGCCCTTTTATCTTTATTAATTCATAATATATTCTTATTGCGTAATGAGTTTTCGTTTACGGATTTACAAAAACCGTTCTCAGCTTGGCAACGTATTGCACGTCAAAACCAAGACCTTCGGCTACCATGGCAACAGGTACATACGTTTTGGACTCTTTGCCTACCTTGTTCAGGAATGCAGGTGTATCCACGGTAACGGATGCTCCGTTGACCTTAACCGCATTGGATCCAATCTTCACGGCTACCTTCCGGTCGCCGTATGTAATCGTGGCAGTGGATGTTTGGTTATCCCACACCGTTGTTGCACCTACAGCGTTCACGATATCCTGAATCGCAACGAAGTTTTTGCCGTTACGGATAATCGGTTTGTACGGTGTATTCAATGTTTTACCACTCACGATAATATTCATTGGTTCACCTGTAGCAGGTGCGGCCAGCTTGGTGTAATCTCCCCAGATCGTTTGGGCAAAGACTTCAGCAATGGCCGCATATCCGAATTGATTTGGGTGGAAATCACGGTCTTTGATCATATGTGTCATGGTGCCTTCTCCGCCAATAAACTCCTTGGCTACGTGTGCGACTTGGACATCAATACCCTGAGTCGTGAATTGTGCTGCGATTCCGTCAATAGTCGTGGTGAAGCCTTTGGATGCCTCCATGAGTTTCGCGTAAAGTGCCTTACCTGCTACTTCTGGCATCGGTTGATACTGATCGGCAATCACAATTTTGGCTGTCGGGTTAATTTCATGAATGTCATTAATCGTTGCACTAATATTGGTTGTATATGTTGCGAGCAATTCTTTTACTTTCTCTTGCAGTTCCTGATCACTCAATTTGTCTGCTGTACCGAGAAGCTCAGACACATCATTGCCTCCAATAGTGATTGCAACCAGATTGGCCTGTGCGATGCTCTCCCGAATGGCAGCTGTATTGGCCCCCATCTGTCCTGCTCTTGGATCGGGAAGACTAGATTGAATGGCTTCGGAAGTGAGCGTCTCGCCATCCTTAATCGCAGTGGTGAAGTTTTTCAGGCCGCTGGTTTTCAAGCCGGCAATCCCGTAATTGTCCACTTGAGTACGTCCATGCAGCAAACCCTGTTCTTGCAGACGTTCTACATAACCATAAGGCAGCTCTTTTGTGTTAGGCTCATAACCTACGGTTATGGAATCTCCCAATGTCACGATGCGGAATTCCTTCGTTACCGCTACTGCATCTTTCTTGGCAGTCAGCGCTGTCTCATTATTGCCCGCAGACAATACGCCCGTTTTGGTGTCCGCGGCGTGTGCAGGCAATGCGGATGATGCGAAGAGCAGCATACCTGCCAGCATGCTGACCGTTAAACCGGCAGCTGTATTTTCCCATATACGTTTACGCTTCATTCAGGGTAACACTCCTTCTCACAATCTATAATTACACTATTGTATAGTACATCGGTCACTCCAATGACATAAGTTCGTGTACCTCTATTCTATCATTTAGAACAGGTGTTGTCCTGTCTGCTGAAGGCACGCATGAAAGAACAGACTCCCTGAAGAGGGAGCCTGTTCTTCGTCAAGCCAGTTATGCATGTTCAATGGTTAGGATTGCGGTTTCTCCGAGTCCTTGGAATTCGAATGGTCTGTGTCGTTCTTAGGTTTGTTCCCGGCCGCTCGCTCCAGATAGCGATCATAGCGATCATCCACTTCCCGTGCCAACTTCCGGTACTTTAACGTCTCCTCGATAATGGGGTCACGTTCCGTCTGAATCCGCACTTCATATTTGGGAGGAATGAGCTGGCGTTCCCGCTGACCAGCATCGCCGGACTCTTCCATGTCTCCTTCCGTCAGCATATCTCTAAGCCATCGTTCCAGTTCTTTGGATTCATCCATTGTTCTCGCTCCTTTAATTAAAGTCATAATGCGTTAAATATTACTATTGTACTTTCACTTCGTTTCTTCAGATGCTTTCTGTCCCCTCCGTTAAAGTACAATTACAGGTTAGTTAAAGCATCGATGAGTTAATAAACTCACTCCAGACCGGTGGCTTTTGCTTCCTTCAGCACATCCGTCAGGGCGTCATGAATTTTGCCATTGCTGGCAATCAGATGACTTACAGACAACTTATAAGGTGATCCAATCGTATCGGTCATTTTGCCGCCGGATTCTTCAACCAGCAGCGCACCTGCGGCGATATCCCACGGCTTCAGTCCAACTTCGGTGTAAGCGCTGAGGCGTCCTGCGGCAACATAGGCCAGATGAAGGGCAGCCGAACCGCCTGCACGCAAGTTACGAACTTGCGGAGCCAGAGCCTGCACAGCAGCCATGTTAAGTGGCAACGCATAGGTGGTATCTGCCGGGAAGCCGACTGCAATAAGGCTCTGAGCCAGTTCCTGCTCGCCAGATACAGTCATCCGGTTTCCGTGAACGTAAGCTCCCTTACCTTTTTCCGCCACAAACAGTTCGTCACGGGAAGGATCGTAGATTACGCCAACAATGACTTCACCATGATGAGCCAAAGCGATGGACACTGAATAAAACGGGAATCCATGTACAAAATTCGTCGTCCCGTCTACAGGATCAACAATCCAGAGGAACTCTTCTTCCGCTGCTTCTTTCAGCGCTTTGGCCGAGGCTTCCGGTCCGGGTTCAACCCCTTCTTCACCGAGAATGGCATGGTCGGGAAAATGGGTCAGAATCAGGCGGCGGATCATCTGCTCCGCTCCTTTATCCACTTCAGTAACCAAATCTTGGGGTGAATACTTGGTTCCCAATTCGCTTACCGTTCCAAGACGACTTTTGATCCACTCACCAGCTTTGGAAGCGGCATTAATGGCAACAGCAGTATAGCTCTTGCTTGTCACGACATAAGGTATCTTATCCTTTTCATTCAAAGCGTTCACTCTACTTTCTATATCAATCTACGAAAAGTTGAAATACTTGTTAGAAGTATACGCCCCACAGGTCGTAAAGTTTCTTGTTGCCCAGGCCCCTTTTGGCACTACGGATGAATCCTCACGGTAGACTCGTCCACCCACTCCACACCCTCTTCGTGATAGAATGCCAGCTGCTGCATCAGCCCTACGAGGGCCTCATCCTTGCGTTTCGCTTCGATCATCACATCAAGTGCCGGCGTATCCGCTGCGATATGACGCAAGAAGTCGAGCAATGGTCCTACTTCCACACCATCTGCATGACCTCGCAGATCCTTCTCACTCTTGGGACTGGACACATGAATTTTGGGCCGCAATGGCTGATCTGCCGGTGAATCGGCCTGTGCAAGCGGGGAATCCCACGTCTTCATGATATCAGCCCACAGATCCCAAGGTTGCTCACCTTCATTGTTCACCCACTGGTGATGAATATCCAGCACCATAGGTAATCCCAAGCGCTGACATACAGCAAGTGTCTCAGGCATGTTGAATGTTTTGTCATCATTTTCGAGTGTGAGTCGCTCCTGAATATCCCGATCCAGCTTCATAAAGTTATCTTCGAAACGAAGCGCCGCCGAAGGCTTGTCCCCGTATGCACCACCAATATGTACATTGTTCTTGGCAGTGGCATTCAGACCCATGGCATCCAGCATCCGAACATGATGACGAAGATCGCGAATCGAGTTGCGCAGAACTTCCTCTCGAGGCGTACTAAGTACGGTAAAATGATCGGGATGAAAGGACACACGCATATTGTTCGCCTTCACAAAATCACCAACGGCAGCAAAATCCTGCTCCAGAGCAGGGAACGGGTCCCAGTCACTCAAGTCCTGATGTGTAGCCAGTGGAATTAATTTGGAAGAGAAGCGATATACATGAATATGGCTGCCCTTGTTGTGCCGGAGCAAACGTAATGTATTGTGCAGGTTCTCGGCTGCAATCCGTTCCAGCTTGCGGATGGCTGCTTCCCTGTCTTCGATTTTGTTGAAACTGGACATAGTCATGGTCCGGGAAGGTGAGGCGTTCTCCACAAGCACGGACATTGCCACGTAACCAAAACGTACGAGCATGAATTTCTTCCTCTCTGTTAGGGCGGAACACCTGCACGGCATCGTTAACCGTCAGGAAGTACCGTCTCTGTATATAACCAAGTTTTACCCTAAAAGAGTGACCATAATCGCAACCGTGCAAATCAATCCATCCGTTTCAATGCGGACGTCGTCCTCTACTCCTGTGCCTGTTCCCCAAAGAACATCTCATCCGCAAGTGCGGTTTGGATACGTGATTCTTCCTCGGTCAGTTTGCGGATGAGCTGCATCTCCACCTCAGTTACTTCTTGCCCCTGAAAATTGATCTCCGCAATGGAAACCACGATCTTCACGATGGCTACAGCTACGTTATCCGGTGTGTATGCAATGACTTTCTGGCCGGTGGGAAATACCCGGAAGCCCTGTTTGACCATTTTGCCGCGTCCGTATTCAAGCAGTTCATATAGCTCCTGTTCACTCTTGAATTTACATATGGAATTGAATTCAGTCTGAAATCCCATGCATACCCCTCCTGATCTTATCGTCTCAGGCTACGCCTGTACGCCGTTCTCGTAGTTCAACTCCTGCTTGCGATTGTAGCGCTCCAGTGCCAGTTCAATCATGCGATCCAGCAGCTCGGCATACGATACACCTGTCTCGCGCCAGAGCAGCGGATACATGCTGTACGGTGTGAACCCAGGCATCGTGTTGACTTCATTAATAAGCAATGCACCATCATTCTTCCGAATGAAGAAGTCTGCACGGGAAATGCCGTTACCTTCAATCGCACGGAACGCCTGTAATGCCGCCTCCCGAATGCGATCTGCTGCCTCGGGGTCGAGCGGAGCCGGAATCAGCATCTGTGACTGACCGTCAATATACTTGGCTGCATAATCATAATATTCACCGGAAGATACGATTTCTCCTGGAACGGAAGCCATGGGCTCGTCATTGCCCAGGACACTGACCTCCACCTCTCGCGCTTCAACGAACTCCTCAATGACAACCTTCGTGTCATACCGAAGTGCAAACTCAACAGCGGTTTTCAGTTCATCGCGGTTACGTGCCTTGGAGATGCCCACGCTGGAACCCAGATTCGCCGGTTTGATAAAACAAGGATATCCCAGCTGATCTTCCACCTGTACGATCATTTCGTGCTCCGTCTGTTTCCATTGTGTAGCGTTAAAATACGTAAAGGCACATTGGTCAATGCCAGCCTGTGCGAACAGCTTCTTCATGACGACTTTGTCCATACCGCCAGCTGAAGCCAGTACACCTGCACCCACATATGGCATATCCGCCATCTCGAACATGCCCTGAATGGTGCCATCTTCTCCAAACGTACCATGCAGCAAAGGGAACATGACATCCAGCGCTTCCGCTCCGCCATATAAACGGCCAAACAGCGCGTTCAGTGCCTCCTGTGTGCCCCCTGCCGATTTCTCCAGCTTCAAATCTTCAATCTGCGCAAATGGCGCATGCATGACCGATCCCTTTTTCCACGTCCCCTGCTTGGAGATATAAAAAGGAACCAGTTCATACTTCTCATAATCAAATGCGTTCGTTACAGCAAACGCCGTTTGCAGCGACACCTCATGCTCGCCTGACTTCCCGCCGTACACGACGCCTACTTTTAATTTCTCCATACTCATGTGTAACCTCCGATTATCTGTGCCTGATGCTGTCATCCTTACATACTCAGCACCCTTGTTATTCTGCTTGCGTTACCTGCTCTTATTTTACACGGAACTCGATGTCTGCGTCACCGCATCCCGCAAAACTTCCGTCATTGAATCAATTTCATAACTCACTAAAAATGGATTTATGTAACTAGATATAGACAAATTGAATCATTTCGATCTATATCTAGCCCTGATTAAAGCAGTCAAAGGTATTATGAAATTGATTCCATCAAAACTCATCTGTAATGTGAAAAAGACGGTATACCGTCCGCTCCGTCCAAGCGTAAGAATCCCGGTAATCCCAATAGCGGTGTCGGCTGCTAACCGTGTGTGCATTAACAAGCGGCATTCCGCCTGCATCAAACGCGGTCACAACGGTGCTGTGCTGAAATCTGCCGTCTCCATCCCAATCGTAGAGAATCACATCTCCAAGCATCAGTTGCTCGGGACGATCTACCTCTGTCGCAGTCAGTCCCCAACTGCTACCGGATAAATATCGTTCCAGACTATTAGAGACTGCCCAGCTGTAACTCCACATTTCCGAGCCGTTCACATAGCCTTTATACCACCAGCCTGCTTCTCTTCTACCAGTATAGTTGATGGGTGCGCCCCCTGCAAAGAGACATTGTGACACGTAATTCGTACAATCCACATCGAATTCCTCAAATGCCGGATTTCCCGCATTCCACCACCGATCCGCATAGGCTACGGCCAGATCTCTGCGATAGGCCTGCTGCCTTGAGCTTCTGCCTTGACCCAGAACTTCCCGATTCAACAGCGGCCGATTCATCGCCTGTACAAAATCAGCTTGTTGAAAAGGACGCCCTTCCCCGACAGGGCGACGCTCTGGCACTTCCCGTTCGACCCGTCCAATGATCCATCCGCCACTCTGCCGCAGAAAGGTTAACCGCTCCCGTTCAATTCGGTCCTCCCGGTGGGTGATACTGCTCTTCTCGTAGAACAGTCTGCTGTACAATTGTACGTCCGCTACCGCCTCTTCCTGCCCATCCATAAGCGTGCGCACAAGCTTGGCGCTGGTCTCACTGCGAAGAGGCACGGCGCGCCGCTTACGGTACCATTCATCCAGCCTTGCCATACGCTCTCCCCGTTCCACCACGAAATCGGGATCGGTTACGATCCGTTCGCTGGTCTGTGGACGGTAGTCGATCTCACAGCGATTGTACTGGTTCACGTAAGTATACAAGGCACTCTTCCATTCCCGTTCCAAGCCTGTGTCCCCCTTTGGCATGAGTTCTTGTCTGGAATCCTTCATGGCGTATATAACTCCTACTATCCTATGAGAGGGTTATCGGTTGTATGTGTAGGGCTCAGAATGAAGAGTCGAAATTCGGTGCATACAAGTACATGAGATTTCTTAATCCTGCCCGTCTTGCGAAAACGCCTTCATTCGTTCAAAGGCTTGCTTGAACAGGCAAAAAGACCTTTACGTAACGAGTTGAAAACGGTATACTTAAAACTAAAGTTATGATTATGAAATTACGTTTCACCTGATGAAACTTACGACAAGAACACGGAACGATGAAGGCCTGTTCTTTACCTTTAATGAACGTTTTCTTCATCTCACCGACACATTTTAAGGAGGTACATGTATGTCAGCAAAGAACCATTTCTCCGCCGCTCGTAGTCTTGAGGTTGGAGGTAAGTCTTACCGCTACTACAGTCTCGATGCTCTTCAGGAAGGCGGCTACGGCGACCTTTCCAAGCTTCCTTTCTCTATTAAAGTGCTGCTTGAAGCAGCCGTTCGTCAATTCGACGGACGTGCTATTACTGAAGAACATGTGAAACAACTGACCGGCTGGGCAGATAGCCGTGACAATAACAAGGAAATCCCTTTCATCCCTGCACGGATCGTTCTGCAGGATTTCACCGGGGTACCGGTTGTCGTTGACCTTGCTGCAATGCGCGATACCGTGAAAAAAGCTGGCGGCGACCCGAAACAGATCAATCCGCTCGTACCCGTCGATCTCGTTATTGACCACTCCGTTATGGTTGATGCATTCGGAACCAACGACGCACTCGACTACAATATCAAGGTTGAATTCGAGCGTAACGAAGAGCGTTATCGCTTCTTGCGTTGGGCACAAACGGCATTCAACAACTTCCGTGCAGTTCCACCATCCACAGGGATCGTTCACCAGGTTAACCTGGAGTATCTGGCTTCCGTGGCTGCAACCAAAACCATTGACGGCGAAACCGTGGTATTCCCGGATTCCCTCGTAGGTACGGATTCCCACACGACCATGATCAACGGACTTGGCGTTGTTGGTTGGGGTGTTGGTGGTATTGAGGCCGAAGCAGGTATGCTGGGCCAACCGCTTTACTTTGTAACACCAGACGTGATCGGTTTCAAATTGACAGGTAGCCTGAGCGAAGGCGCAACAGCAACGGATCTAGCTCTCACCGTTACCCAATTGCTTCGTAAAAAAGGCGTTGTTGGTAAATTCGTTGAGTTCTACGGACCAGGACTTGCCAACATCGGACTGGCTGACCGCGCAACTGTAGCCAACATGGCACCGGAATACGGCGCTACGATCGGTTTCTTCCCTGTTGATAGTGAGACACTGAACTATCTGCGCAGCACTGGCCGTCCCGATGAACAGGTTGAACTGGTTGAAGCTTACTACAAAGCTCAAGGCATGTTCCGTACTTCCAGCACGGTAGATCCTGAATTCACCGATGTGATTGAACTGGATCTCGGCTCTGTTGTACCAAGTCTTGCAGGTCCAAAACGTCCGCAGGATCGCATCGAGCTGACACAAATGAAAGAAAGCTTCAACAGCATCATCCGCACACCTGTAGATAAAGGCGGTTACGGGCTGAGCGATGAGAAGATTGAACAAAAAGTACCTGTGAAGCATCCGAACGGTTCCACCAGTGAACTGAAAGCAGGCGCTGTTGTGATCGCGGCGATCACAAGTTGTACGAATACATCGAATCCAAGTGTTATGGTTGGAGCGGGACTACTGGCGAAAAAGGCAGTTGAACGCGGCCTGACCAAACCAGGATATGTGAAAACAAGTCTGACACCAGGTTCCCTTGTCGTTACCGAATATCTGGAAAAAGCAGGCCTGAACACCTATCTCGACCAACTCGGATTCAACGTTGCTGGCTACGGCTGTGCGACTTGTATCGGTAACTCCGGCCCACTTCCAGATGAAGTGAGCGAAGCGATTACTGAGAATGATATGACCGTAGCGGCTGTATTGTCCGGTAACCGTAACTTCGAAGGCCGTGTGCATGCACAGGTCAAAGCCAACTACCTGGCATCGCCACCACTCGTTGTGGCCTATGCACTTGCAGGTACAGTGAATATTGACTTTGAAACCGATCCAATCGGTTATGATACGAATAATGAGCCTGTATTCCTGAAGGACCTCTGGCCTAGCTCCGAGGAAATCAAGGATACCATTGCAAGCTCTCTCAACGCTCAGATGTTCCGCAACAAATACGAGAACGTATTTACAGCGAATGAACGTTGGAATACGATTCCTGTACCGGAAGGCGAATTGTACGAGTGGGACCCGAACTCCACATACATTCAGAACCCTCCGTTCTTCCAGGAGCTTGGCGACAAGTTGAACGATATCGCAGATATCCGTTCTGCACGTGTCATGGCATTGCTTGCGGATTCCGTAACAACGGATCACATCTCCCCGGCAGGTAGCATTGCACCATCCAGCCCGGCTGGAGTGTATCTGAAAGAGCATGGCGTAGAGCGTAAAGACTTCAACTCCTACGGTTCACGCCGTGGTAACCATGAAGTAATGATGCGTGGTACGTTTGCCAACATTCGTATTCGCAACCAGGTGGCTCCGGGCACTGAGGGCGGTGTTACGAAGTACCTGCCAACCGACGAAGAAATGTCCATCTACGATGCTTCCATGAAGTATCAGGATGAAGGACAGAACCTGATTGTCATCGCTGGTAAAGAGTATGGTACAGGAAGCTCCCGTGACTGGGCGGCCAAAGGAACCTTCCTGCTCGGCGTCAAAGCCGTTATCGCGGAAAGCTTCGAGCGGATTCACCGCAGTAACCTGGTGGGTATGGGCGTTATGCCATTGCAATTCCAGGAAGGTCACGGCTGGTCCAGCCTCGGCCTGAACGGACGTGAAACGTATGACATTACGGGCCTCAGCAATGACGTGAAGCCAGGACAAGAGTTGAAAGTATCCGTAACTCGTGAGGACGGTACACAGTTCGAATTCCCTGTCATCGCTCGTCTGGACAGCATGGTTGACGTGGATTACTACCATAACGGTGGTATCCTGCAAACTGTATTGCGTCAAATGATGAAAAAATAAGTACTACATTAATATTTAATGGAATTAAGTTATAACAAAAAGCTCCCCGCCACGTGCAATATCTGCACAGTGGCGGGGAGCTTTTGATTTTACTTTTCAATAATTGGAATACACCTAAAAATCAATTCTTAATCTAACTTCCGAATCATCAGGTGGCGAAGGAATGCGGTATACACCCCTCTGGTTCAATTTCTCCACGTTGATCCAGTCTACAAATTGATCTCCTCCATAACAACGTACAAAAACACCGTATTCCAAATTGCCCTCATGATCAATCGACTCCGTATATTGGGTGAAAGGATGTTTCCCTTCTATATTCTGTAAAAAATCAGAAAATTCAATTCTCCACGCTTCCATCTGCTCTGCATATTGATCGGGAACATAATAGTAGAAACCATCTGGCGTATAATACGAAATTTTCATTATCATCTTGTAAACCGCCTACAACCCAATTCGTCAGCAGCTTGGAGTTTCAATATTTCCATGCCTTCCTTCAGTTGTTCCGACACAGCCGTGTAATACTCGATGCCATATGCTAATTCCTGTCTGGTTCTATGTATCAGGTAGTAGGAGTATTTTTGCATCAACTCATGCTCGTTTAACTCAATGGGTAGGTTAATAATCTCAACGTCCTCCGAGTCGAAATAGTGACGATACCCTCTTTCCGACCGTCCAACGTTCATCACGGTTTTGATAACTAATAACTCATCCCGTGTGGAGCCGTTTATTAAATTGGATCTTCTCTGTTCTAGATCAAGCAAAGTTCTTTCATCTGTATGATTGTTTTTCGATTCAATAATCTCACTCTCGATTTCCATAATAGCTCTCATTGTTCCTGCTAGTTCTTTAGCCAATGAATACAATGTATGTCCTCCTTTTTCGCAAGAAATAGGTACTAACGCGTCTTCTCTAGACGACCCCATTGATGATGTTACTCGCAAAGTTACCTGGTTCTAGCCTAAGTTTCATTGTATATTCGATACCTTATGAAATAGCAAAAAAATCCCGTAACGTGCAAATTGCACAGTGACGGGTGTTGTTGGTCTCAGCATGGTGAATGTTCTCCGTTGCTTAAATACACTGCCTTCCAATGAACAGTACGGCCACTATAATCAGCCTAATTCTTCCCTACACGTGACTCTCCTTGGAATTTAACTTCTTCGCCGTCACGCGGGATTCTCCTCCTACCAACAGCTTTTTCAGGCCGATGGCCATGGTGAGAATAATATATCCAATCAAGCCGCCGAGCGTATTGAGCATTAGATCATCCACATCAAATATACCCATACCCGTTAACAATTGTGTCACTTCATAGCCCAGACTGAGCAGCAGTGATAGCAGAAGTACCTTTACTCCAGAGAATAATTTGTTGCCCGTCAACACAGGAATGAAGATGCCCAGTGGGATAAAGGCCAGTATATTCCCTACCAGATGGATTGCGGTGCCTGGACGATGTAACGACAAGCTGTTCCAGTCTCGTGAGATTTCCCGAAAGGGTGTCAGGTTGACGGTTCGCGTATGGATCAGATCCGGTTGTTGCAAGAACGCCATAAGTCGAACCTTCACGATGCCAAAGTCGACTGGACTACCTTTAAACAAAATCAACTTGGTAAGTAGATATATATAGATCATGAACATGGCAATCCAGAAGACTCGATGTTTCATCTTTTTCTGGTTGTTGTGCTTCATGTTGTTTAGCCTCCTTGTGGTGCCCTGTTATCTCTTCGCGGTGACAATGACGCCTTCCATGTTATCTCCCGAAATCTCATAGGACCCTTGCTCAGGTATGTACAGGGTTGTATCCTTTGTAGCCCGATAATAGCGGATATGATACTCCTCATCTTCCACTTCCGCAGTAATGTTCTCTTTCTCTTTTAGAAAATCCAGATACTCTTCCAGCACCATCTTATTCTTATTCATGATCGCACTGTGTGGAAGTCCTACATATCGAAAGTGCCATGGTTCATATTGAATCCCCGTGATGCCCACCTTATCCTTAGGGTAACGAAGAATAAATCCGTATTTCCAAGCATTTTGCTCCAACCAGGCACCCTCTGGCGCTTCAGCCATAGTGGTCAATGTGGAACCAACGTCCAGGGATAATCCAAGATTATGCTCACTGTGTCCCGCAGGAAGCGCATAGTCTGAACCCATTTGCTGATAAAGCTCGTCCTGTTTCGCTAAGTCCCTGTACCCACTACTGATGAGGAAGTATCTTACTCCTTCTTCGCCTGCTGCTTCAATCATCTTCTGGAACTCATGTGCTACTTGTCGTGATAACATCATATTCTGATCCAACAATCCATATCCACGAACCAGCTCATCCTGCTGCGCCACTTGTACAATATCGGTTCTAACGCCTTCCGGATGAACTGCATATGTTGAATTAACAAGTAATAAGTTACCTTTATGTACCTGATCTCGAATATTCCCGGTGTCGGATACGATATATCCTGCTTGCTCATGCGTATTCTGAATCTCAATGGGCATCTCATCCTTCTGTAGAAAAGATGCTGGTGATTGTGTAACGATATATCCGATCAAAACGATACATATTAAAAAGCCCCACTTCTTCATGCTTGTTCCTCCTCTTACCTCATACATCAAGGATAGACAAAACAAGTTAAAGAAAAAGCAGGGCATTTTTAAAGTTTTTCTTAAATTTGTTGCCAGACATCATTGGAATACAGGTAAAAGAACTTCAAATTGAGTCCGTACCACATCACTCTGGACCGAAATCGTACCGTCATGCTGCTCCACAATATTGCGGGCGATAAACAGTCCAAGCCCCGTTCCACCCTCCTGAGGGCTTCGAGCACGATCGCCAGTGTAATACATATCGAAGATATGCGGCAGATGTTCTGGATGAATATGTCCCCCATAGTTAACCACCTGAATGATAATCTGTTCTGCTTCACGATATCCGTTAATATCCACGTACATGCCGTCCTTGCCATGACGCGCAGCGTTAATCAGCAGATTCTCCAACACTCGCGCCAGCAACTCACCATCACCGGAGACTGTGAGATCCATATCTATTTTTAGACGGGTGGTCAGGTGGTTCTTTTCGAATACGGGATAGAGTTCTTCATTCATCTGCTTCAGCAACTCACTGAGATCCAACTGCATTTTCTGTATGGGCAGCATGCCATAGTTCATACGTGTAATTTCAAACAAATCATCAATCAGCTTCTCCAGACGCTGGGATTTGGTGAATGCAATCGACGTAAAGTGCCGAACCTGTTCATCCGTTAACTGATCATCCTTCATAAGAAGATCCAGATACCCGAGTACAGAGGTCAGCGGTGTCCGCAGGTCATGCGCCAGATTCACAATAAGTTGGTCCTTGCTATTCTCAGCAAAATCCCCTCGTTCCACCGCTTCTCTTAGCTTTTCACTGGCCAGATTCACATCCTCTGCGATCGTACCCAACTCGTCCTTCGAGGAGATCTGCACAAGATGCTGAAAATCCCCATTAGCCAAATGTCTGATGCCCGTGGAAATATCCTTGAAATACGTTGCATAGGGCTTGGTGAACCAAAAGAAAAACAAAATGGCGAGCGGGATAAATAAGAGCAGAAAGAAGTAAATATCTCCGATACTTCTCATAAAATGGCGATATTCAGCGAGCTGATCTTCTAAGCGGACACCCGAATAATAAGCTTGTAAAAGCTTGTACACGCCATAAGTGATCGCGCCAGAAGCAAGCATGCTTAATCCCAACAACATAATCATGGTCGTGCGAAAACTTCTTCGTTTAGTCATTAAACGTGTACCCCACACCCCAAATGGTTTTGATAAACTTGCTCTTGTTCACATCTTCTCCTAGCTTCTTGCGCAATGTGCGGATATGGACCATAACGGTATTCCCGCTCTCATAATACGTCTCTCCCCATACCTGTTCAAAGATACTCTCCGCGCTGAACACCTGCTTGGGATGACTCGCGAGCAGATACAGAATGTCGAACTCCTTCGGTGTTAGCTCCAATGGTTTGCCGTAAAGTGTAACGCTGTGTTGATCCGGCATGATGATGAGTCCACCCTTCTCCAGAATGGAGCGTTGAACAGACACAGACTGACTGAATTGCAGGGAACGGCGCAACTGGGAGTTCACCCGGGCAACAAGTTCCATTGGATTGAACGGCTTGGTCATATAATCATCCGCTCCCATGACGAGGCCCGTAATCTTGTCCATATCGGAAGTCTTGGCACTCAGGAAAATGATCGGCAGATGATGATGCTCCCGAATTTTGCGAGTTAATTCGTATCCATCCATGCCGGGCATCATAATGTCCAGAATCGCCAAATCTATGGCTTGTGTCTGAACTGCGTGAAGGGCTGACTTTCCATCGAACGCCTTAACGATGTGATATCCTTCTTTTTGTAAATGCAACGCAACCAGATCAGCGATCTCCACTTCATCGTCTGCGATCAGAATTGTAATTCGCTTCATTGCTTATTCCACTCCTATGTGTGATGCTCAACAATATAACATATTTGAATCCAACAGATAAACAAATGAAAGGAAACCATAGATATGAAACTGGAGCGTTTGTTAGCCATCGTCGTGCTGCTGATCAATCGTGGACGAGTACAGGCCAAAGACTTGGCAGAGATGTTTGAAGTATCGATCCGTACCATCTATCGGGATATCGACACCTTGGGTCAAGCCGGTATTCCGGTTGTAACGTATCAGGGAGCCAGTGGCGGGATTGGACTGGCAGAGGGCTACCGTCTGGACCGAAACGTGTTAACCGACAAAGACCTGGCTTCCATCGTCACTGCGCTGCGCAGCTTATCCACCTCCCACGCCAATGCGGCACGTGAGCTTCTGGTAGAGAAACTCAGCAGTATCGTTCCTGAAGCCAAAAATGACGATTTCCAAGCCAGTACTCGCCGGTTCATTGTCGATTATTCGATGTGGACGCATCCTGAAGCTCTGCAAATCAAGCTTCAACTCATTGAACAAGGCATGGACCAACTTCGGCCTGTTACCTTTACCTACTGTAATGCCGAAGGTGCCCAGACTTACAGAACAGCCGATCCTCACACGCTTGTACTCAAGAAACATGCCTGGTACCTGTATGCTTTCTGCCACGAACGCAATCAATTTCGCATGTTCAAACTGGTTCGCATGAAAGATGTCACACTTGCGGAGGAGCACTTCGAACGTAAAGTGATTAACCCGCAGGACAGGCCTTGGCAGCAGGAGTGGACCCAACCGGTTCATCAGGCAGCACTAACCTTGAGATTTCATTCACGGGTCCGGCATATTGCGGAAGAATGGTTCGGCATGGAGAACGTGATTCATGACGGGAATGGATATTATATCAGTCAGGTTGCCTTTCCGGAGGACAGCTGGTTGTACGGGTTCATTCTGGGCTTCGGCGCGGACGTTGAAGTGCTGGAGCCCCTGCATATTCGGGACGAGATCTGCCGTATCGCCGAGCAAATTGTACAAAATTATAAAGCCTCACCTCAAACCTGACAGACAGCTGTCCAGTTGCTCCCTGTATACTTCAGATATATTCAATCTGTACATATAACAAGGAGGAATTAATGATGAACGTCACTGTATGTCAAAGCTGCGGAATGCCGCTGACAACTCCTACCCAATTCGGTACCGAAACAGATGGAAGTACAACCCGCGAATATTGTATCTATTGTTACAAGGAAGGTAAGTTCGAGCAACCGGGTATTTCACTGGAAGTCATGACGGAGATGTGCACTGCTATTCTGAAAGACGAGGGCATGGATGAGGAATCAGCGCGTTCGATGCTGCGCAATCAGCTTCCTTTTTTGAAACGTTGGCGCACCAATGCGGCTGATCACAATGTCGGAGAAATCACGGAACCGAATGGTTCAACGTCACCGGGTACCACTACTCATCCGGACAACATGTCTCAAAACAAGCAAGATAACATACTTTCTGCCGAGCCGGTTCGTTATATCACACTTCCAGGCAAACGTCTTGCCGGCGTATCTGCCCGCACAACCAATGCCTTGGAGTTCGGTGGCAAAGGCAGCATTCAAGGACTGTGGAATCGTTATTTTGCTTCAGAGCATCTGCCCGGCGTTGAAGCAGTCCGCTATGGCTGTTATACGGATTATACCGATGGAATAAACGGAGAATATACGATACTTGTAGGACATGAGGTCAGTTCGGATGAATCATTACCTGAAGGCTTCAATGAGGTTCTGCTGCCTCCTGCGACTTATGCGGTGTTCACCTCCAGAAAGGGTCCGATGGCGGAGGTCGTTAGCGAAGCATGGGGAGCCGTATGGGCGTGGAGCAACCAAAGTGATCGTACGTTTACAGGAGATTTCGAATTGTATGATGAACGCAGCCTGAATCCAGAAAGTGTACAGGTGGATATCTACATCGCGGTCGGGCATAGTCAATTAAATAAATAAAACGATTCGGATTGAATAAGGGTCTTATACCTGTTTAAACGAAATTAAATACATCCTGTCTTTTCTCTTTTCTCTTTTCTCTGTCTCTGCTCTTTCTTTATTCCCATCTCACTCTGGCTGCCGAGTTCGCTCGGCGGCTTTTTGCTATAGATTCATTCGTTGAATACACATCTAAGCGTGGATCTCTGCCTCCTGAATGCCCCCATGTACACCCTACAACCACCTATGGCACCAAGTTAGTTAGCATGTAACATACGTTTCAACCAGACAATATGTCTTATGTGCTGGTACCATTGACTTCCTCAAAATTGGGACTATTCACATAACAACCGATTCTATCCTCCCATATCCAACCTTTCATATGCGGTCCTTTTCTCCTGAATTTTCCTAAAAACGTTTACATCTCTTCAATACGGGGTAAAATCACTACAATCCAATTGGAATTGCACCTTAAACTTCATTGTTTCGTCTAACAAGTCACATGTACCTATATGTGCATCCGGTAAGATTAACCGTTGAAATACATAACTTGCAGTACATCTCACATCATTACATATACCAAAATGTATCCAAGGAGGAACCAAGATGATCCGCATGCCTATTCAGCAAATGATCCCGTACCACCACCAATATCCGCGCAACACGGCGACCACTGCTCCTAAAAAGGAGAATGAGAACACTCAAGGTCTATCCTTCCATGAAATTTTGCAGCAAAAAATGGCGAAGAAGAGCACAGCTCCTTCCCTTCGATAAAATCAAATGAGCACCGGACTTTGGCTATCCCAACATGAACCGTCCTTTCGCTACTTGGCGCAGGGACGGTTGTTGACGTTACACAACAAAACACTGTACAGTCCCCAGCTATGTTTCTATAATGGTTTAAACTATCTGCGAGACGAAGACATATTTGAACGGCAAAGGGGACTAGACACATGATCACCATCGGTTGTTTTCACGCTCACTATTCCAACATTGCCTTAATTGAAGAGACGCTTGCTCCTTATGAAGTTGAATTGGTGCATTACGTCGATCCAGGTCTGGATCGTCTTAAACATGATACTAACTTTTCAGAAGCAGTCATTCACGAGAAAGTAGCCCAGACGCTCCATTGGATTGCTGAGTGCCATGCAGATGCCATTCTGGTTACCTGTACTCTCTTTGCGACTGTACTGGAACAAGAAGCACAACAAGTCCCCGTGCCCGTCATCGGAATAGATGATCCCTTATTGCAGGAGCTGCGTCGGGAACCAAAAGAGTACATCATAGCATTCACCAACCCCGCGACTATCGAAGGCACAATGGCACGGGTGAATCAGGCGTTACAGCAAACTGATGAGAATGGGCAGGACCATATTGCCGAGACACCTCAGCCAGAATCCGTGTGCATCCCTGGTACGTTTGAGTTGATTATGCGAGGGGACAAGGAAGGTTATCTTGCAGCGGTACGTGCAGGATTACAGTACATTGTTGAGCAGTATCCGGGTAAAACGGTAGTCGCAGCCCAACTGTCCATGGCTCCCGCAGCTGCGCGAGTTACAGTAGAGACCCGTATTGCGATCCATAGCCCACTGGCATTGCTTGCGTCGTATTTGGAGAAGAATCTGAATGTGGTCAAGCATTAAACGAATATTTTAAATTAATCGATGTTGCCACTCAACGTATAGTGACAACATGAAAAAGTCCTCTTATGTAAAATAAAATGATCTCTAATAAGAGCATTTCAGATGGTGTAATCACGTTTTACACCAAGTTATGGTTGGAAAAGACTTGCCACCAGTGGGAAGTCATTCAATGACCTCTCATTCAACAATGTTATCGTGTTCACTATATTAATTATTTGGCTTCTGACATACATCAATCATAAAAAATAGAAGTGACCCATGAGGCCGCCATAGGTTGACGGTCACATGGGTCACTTCATCTGAACTTGCTGCACTCGGAGGGATACCCACCGCAAATGCTGTACAGGAGTAGCCATTGGATTGACTACTTCTATTTTTTTCTTACAATCAATTTTATTAAACATCAGTAAGATAATCACCCATAAATCACATTTCACTAAAAAGTAAGACCTAGCAATTCTAAGAAACATCCTCATCTTTTACTGTGGCTAACGAACTGAGGTAACTCTATTTGGTGTATTTCAGCCCATTTGAAAACGTAACGAATCTGAGACGCACTATTTACACTTTTTAGGCGTGTATTCGTAGTTTATCACAACTTTTGAATGAAATAGCGTCGTTGAGATTCGTTACGTTTCTCACTTCTCCATAATCAGCAATATAAGGCGTGTGAGATTCGTTAAAAAATGGAATGGCTCTGTCGTCACACTACATAGCGCAGCAGTGAAAGTTAAAGACATTCCATCTAATCTATCTTCTCTACTTAGGCGAGGGGAAGCCTTTTGAGACAATCCCTTTTCATTCTAAAGCCGTGTCACCAGGTTGGCCTGATTGCGTTGTACCAATACCTACGGCCTAAGGGCCTACGAGCTTACAAGCTTACAAACCTACGAACTTACGAACTTACGAACTTACGAACTTACGAACTTACGAACTTACGAGCCTACGAGCCTACGACCGCATCCGGTACTCTTCAGCCTTCGCCTGCATCCCGGCGGCTACCGCCTCGTCTTCGGACAATTTCTGTTCCGCAGCAAAAGCGCGAATGTCCTGCGTAATGCGCATGCTACAGAACTTTGGCCCACACATGGAACAGAAGTGTGCTTCCTTGGCCCCTTCTGCGGGCAGCGTCTCATCATGGTAGGACAACGCACGTTCCGGGTCCAGCGACAGGTTGAACTGGTCCCGCCAGCGGAACTCGAAGCGGGCTTTCGACAGGGCGTCATCCCGGCGCTGAGCACGCGGATGGCCTTTCGCCAGATCGGCGGCATGAGCTGCGATCTTGTAGGCGATGACCCCTTCCCGCACATCATCCTTGTTGGGCAGGCCCAGATGTTCTTTTGGCGTCACATAACAGAGCATGGAGGTGCCGAACCAGCCAATCATGGCCGCCCCGATGGCGGACGTGATGTGATCGTAACCCGGGGCAATGTCAGTCGTTAGCGGCCCCAGCGTGTAGAACGGTGCCTCCTGGCAGATCTCCATCTGCAAGTCCACATTCTCCTTGATCTTGTGCATTGGCACATGTCCCGGCCCTTCAATCATCACCTGCACATCATGCTTCCACGCGATCTGCGTCAGTTCACCAAGGGTCGCGAGTTCCGCCATCTGAGCTTCGTCATTGGCATCATAGATGCTGCCTGGACGAAGTCCATCTCCCAGCGAGAACGCCACATCATACCTTTTCATAATCTCGCAGATTTCTTCAAAATGGGTGTACAAAAAGTTCTCCTGATGATGTGCTAGACACCATGCCGCCATAATGGACCCACCTCGTGAAACAATACCTGTCATTCGCTTGGCTGTCATCGGGATATAACGCAGCAGCACGCCTGCATGAATTGTAAAGTAATCCACACCCTGCTCTGCCTGCTCAATGAGCGTATCCCGGTACAACTCCCATGTCAGTGCTTCGGCTTCGCCATTCACCTTCTCCAGCGCCTGATACAACGGTACCGTTCCGATTGGCACCGGTGAATTGCGGATGATCCACTCCCGGGTGGTATGAATGTCTCTGCCCGTGGACAGATCCATCACCGTATCCGATCCCCAGCGCACGGCCCAGGTCATCTTCTCTACCTCTTCCTCGATGGAAGAAGATACAGCAGAGTTGCCAATGTTGGCATTTATCTTGACGTGAAAATGACGACCGATTAACATCGGTTCACTCTCGGGGTGGTTGATGTTGGAAGGGAGAATAGCCCGTCCGCTCGCCAGCTCCTGCCGTACAAATTCCGGTTCCACGCTCTCGCGAATGGCGGCGAACTCCATCTCTGGCGTGATCATTCCCTGCCTTGCATAGTGCATTTGAGTCACACAGCGGCCGGTCTGCCCACGTAGTGGTTTGCCACGCAAGCCTGGATACTCTTCCGCTCCGGCTCTCTTCCCTCCGGGCTTCAGTCCGTTATCCTCCGGTTTAACCGTGCGGCCCTGATACGCTTCCACTTCGCCTCGCTCGGTGATCCAGCGGGTACGCAGGGCCGGCAGACCGACCCGGATATCCGCATGGAATCCGGGATCGGTCATGGGGCCGCTCGTATCGTAGACACGCAGCGGCTCGTTATGCTCCACCCCTTGGGGAGTATTCGTGTCATGAAGGGCAATCTCACGTTCCGGTACAGCAATGTCCGGCCGTGAGCCCTGAATGTATACTTTGCGGCTGCCCGGAAAGGGCTGAATCCGTCCGGCCGCACCTGTTTTCTTTTCCACCGGCTGATTATTGTGTCCCTGTTCCATGGCTTGTTGTCCCGTTTGATTTCCTGTATTCATTTTCCTTGTCTCCTCCTCTTTAGTGGTTGCTTCGTTTGGTTGGCATCATCATTACCTAGCTGACGTACCTGTCCCCATTCATGCACAACGCTGAGAAGAAAAAGCGATCCTACACCAGACCTCAAAGACAACAACATTCATGTACATTGAACATCAATCGAAGTCAGCACAGATCATGGATCTCGGGTGAATACTCTCCTTCTCAAGCCTACTTTCGCAGGTTCATGAAAAAAAGTTCCTAGAGTGCGCGATCTATCGCCCGTTCATGTATACAAAAAAAGCCGGCTCCCGAAGGAACCGACTTATGTCCATCACCCAAAGTGTACCTTATGCGAACCGCCCCATAGGAGAGTCCAATAAACATTAGGTTACATCATGTGGTGTTCGTGGTCATCTCGCCGATTACTTCCCTACGCTGGTATGATCCAGATCAGGTGCAAAGGGTCCAGAATCTCATGCGATTCCGTCTCAGTCCGGACAATTCGGACTCCCCCAGTAACGTGAACAAGTTGCAGCCGTTAACAGCCGCAGTTCATATTAAATATAGCTGATTACATTTAGCTGGCCCCGTTGGGCCGTCCATTACAGAGTAGCGCAAGCAGAACATAAACACAACCTTTATATTCCAGAATGCTTACTCCTTCTGAAAATTAGATCTACGCTGATCTCAGGACAACATGAGCCCCATCTGTGTGGCCGCTTCCTTGAGCACAGGTGCGTATTCATGCAATGTTTCCTGCGAAAGTCGGCTGACAGGACCCGAAACCGAGAGTGCAGCTGCAATATTGCCTCTACGATCCATAATTGGCACTGATACCGCGGCAGCTCCCGGTTCACGTTCTTCATAACTCGTGGCATATCCGTTCTCCCGGATGTCTCCCATCTGTGCCAAATACACGACCGGATCAATAAATACGGGCCATTCCGGTCCGTTCATCAATTCTTCACGATCCTCCTCCGTGGCAAATGCCATCAGCACTTTGCTGGAGGCCCCCACAGACAGCGGAAGTCTGACTCCGACGGGAGCGACCCGGCGGATCGCCTGATCGCTTTGCACAGCTTGGATTCGAATCCGTTCACTGTCATCGCGCAGATACAGACTGACCGTCTCCCCCAACCGATCTCTTAGTCGCTCCATCGCAGGCAAGAGCAGAATGGCGGGATCATCACTGCGGGACATATGAGCGGACAGCTCCAGATCCGTATGCCTAAACGATACTTTTCTGTGGCCGCATCGCGAATCACGAACCCCCGATCCTCCAGCGTTGCCATCAGACGATGCACTGTACTTTTGTGAAGTCCAATCTGGCTGGCAATTTCGGTGAGTCCCAGATCACTGCGCGTGGTAAAACATAATAATATATCCAGCGCCCGTTCTACAGCCCGGACGGTTAACTTGCGGTCTTCCATGGCATGATGCCCTCCTCATGTTTCATCACATGAAACTTGGTTACATAAATTATATGAGAAACGGTCTCATCTGTAAACCAAAAAGAGCCAAAATTAGAATAGGGCAGGGCGTACATTTTTCCTTTTTATAAGACTAAATCCCCTGTAATTTACGTGTTAAGGTAATGATACCCATATATCTTAAGAACTATATAACAATTGCGTAACAAATGCCTCCAATCAATTGACTTTGACTATATTGGAACATACGATAAAGATATATTACATTAAGATATCGCTCTTAAAGCATGCTCTGAAATACACGCAATATTCTTTGCGGCTTGTTGTTATCTTCAACTGGACTTTATAAGGAGGGGCATTCATGTATCCAACTTCCCAGAGCGAAGCCCCGCTGCAAACCAAAGTGTCCGATCTGCCCTCTTCGCTATCACCGAGGCTGATTCGGTTCAAACATATCATCGTAGCGTTGCTGCTCTCCGTTGTATTTTTTCTATTGTTTTGTTTTATTGCATTGCATGGTTATATCGCATGGGTTTTGTCGAACCCAACCGTCGCCCCTGTCTTCTCCAATCCAATGCAAGCCAAGAACCTGAAGTATGAAGACATCACGTTCCCGGCAGCAGATGGCAGTCGAACGATGCAGGGCTGGTATATTCCTGCTGACAAAGACGCGGGCAAAACCATCATCTTCAGTCATGGCTATGGTGCCAACCGGGAAGAGACGTGGGTTCCCATGTATGATCTGGCTCATTACGCCCACCAACTTGGGTTTAACGTGGTCATGTTCGATTATGGCTTCGCCTCTCAGGTAAATAAAGCTGTAGCCACTGGCGGCAAAGCCGAGTCACAGCAATTGCTCGGAGCCATCCAGTTTGCCAAGCAGCGTGGTGCTCAGGAACTGGTGGTCTGGGGTTTCTCCATGGGTGCCGGAACAGCTCTGCAGACCGGGCTTCTGACCAAAGAAGTGGATGCCATGATTCTGGACAGTACGTTCCTGCTTGAGCCGGATACACTGTATCACAACATTCATAACCAGATCGATCTGCCACGTCAGCCTACACTGGAGATTATGAAGTTGTTGTTCCCTGTTCTGAATGGTACCGGACTACAACAGATCCCGTATCAGCAAGTGAAGAAGGAAGACTATCCGTTCCCGATCTTCTTCATCCATGGTACAGAGGACGAGAAAGCTCCATACCCCATTGCAGAGCAGCTCGCCGCCAATCAGACCAACCCGTACTCGGATGTATGGATTGTACAGGATGCGCACCATGAGCTGATCTTCCGGGAACACCCGAAAGAATATTTACGCCGGGTCTCTATCTTCCTGAGTCATGTGACGAAGACAAGCAGTGACGATGTGCAGAATACGAACAGCGAGCAATAGTTATCGCTAGGATTCGTTCATTCAAGAGCCCCTCTGGGGCTCTTTTTTGCATGCACATAGGACAACACACCCGCAGAATATACTCTTGAGACGCATGAAATGAGAGTTGAACATGTAACTTGTAGATTGCAGGTCCTTGTTGGTTTAACCGCATGACCTGTTTCGGCATTATAAAATTAATCTGATTGAATGGAGGTCCACCGGATATGAACTGGGATGGATATGGCCACCTGCTGACTCTACGGATGTTGGAGGAAATCCGCTTCTGGAAAGAGCAGGAGAAAGAGCATACCCTCGTCATTCGTGCACTGGTTCCTGACCTGGAGCCCTCATATGTCAAGTTACTGGAAGAATGGGAAGCCACCTTCGCAAACAGTGAGCGCATAGCGAATCAACTATTGAAGCAGCTATTGCCAGGAACCCATGCACCTGCCCCTACATCCTTCGTTGCATTGATCAGCTCGTGTCAGCAACACGCCAGCAATCGAGGGAGTTCATCAAACAGCTGTATGTCCTCTTGGAGCAAAGTGCCGCTGTGCAAGCTGTTCCACTTGCTCAACGGCTCATTCTGCATTTCATCCGCGAATCGGAGTATTTCCTGGGCGTGCTGGATACACTCAGTCAACCTGGCGTCATGCGAGACTCAACTATGGAACAGCTTTTTTCATTGGAGAACACACTACAAATAACCGGTTCAGGAAGTGTCAGCCGTGAGGCGACAGAATCCCCCTCCACAGGAACACCACAACCCGCACCCAGCGCCACAGCACCCCTAGTCAAAGAAAAGCCGGTTCCCATTGGTGGACACACCCTGCCACCCCTCCCCTATGCGTACAATGCGCTGGAGCCGCATATTGATGAACTGACGATGCGTATCCATCATGACAAGCACCACCAATCCTACGTGGACGGACTGAATATAGCCGAGAAGAAGCTGGCGGAATCGCGGAAAAAGAACAATTTTGAACTCGTCAAACACTGGGAACGCGAACTCGCCTTTAACGGGGCAGGCCACTACCTGCATACGATCTTCTGGACGATCATGAACCCTGCGGGCGGCGGCAAACCTACCGGTATGCTCGCTGAGCAGATCAAGCGGGATTTTGGCAGCTATGAAGCATTTAAGAATCAATTCACGGAAGCCGCGAACAAAGTGGAAGGCAGTGGCTGGGCCATGCTTGTCTGGAGCCCGAGAGCACATCGATTGGAGATCCTGCAGGCGGAGAAACATCAGAACCTATCCCAATCGGATATCGTGCCGCTCCTGCCACTTGATGTATGGGAGCACGCCTATTATCTCAAACATCAGAACGAGCGCAAGAAGTATATCGAAGACTGGTGGAATGTCGTCTATTGGCCCGCTGTAGCTGAACGGTACGAAACCGCACGTAAGCTGTTGTGGCCGCCTTACTGAGATTTGGAAGAGTTGCGCTTCTGCGGGTTAAAATAAAAAAAAGCAAATCTCCACATGCGAGATTTGCTTGTAATTTCGTTCAATGCATGACGTGTCGCTATTAAGAGGCACAGCCCTCGCACGCCACATAGTTATCGCCAACCTGTTTGCTAATGCTAATCAGATCGCCCAGTTTGATATCGGACTCATCCGTGAACTCCAGATCGGCAATACGTGCAACGATCAGTGCAGCAGCTTCTTCCTTGCTTGTTGCCATTTGGCTGAATTCAGACTTTTCGCCTGAAGATACAACCTCATATAAGTACGTATATCTTAACGTTTCCACTCTAACACTCTCCTTCCGAAATCACATCATATCATCTCTATTACCTAATTCCAAGCCCTAGTAAAAGAACTTAATCGTAGCGCAGCTTCATCTGCTCGGCATTCAGCCGTACTTCTCCAGAACCAATGCTAAGCACTCGATCCGTAGCCGCATGCGGGTAACGGTAACGCAACGTACGCACCAAAGACGCCGTATATGCCGCTGAGGAAGGCACACCTGCCAATTCTTGCAAACTTGCCATCGTTCCTGGCTGAACATCAGGATATCCTTCACTCGCCCCGTCTGCTGCATCCTGGTAGAATTGGCGCACATCCGCTGCCAGTTGATCTCCCTGACCCTCCACGATGATAAAAGCAGTAATAATGTAGGCCTTTGCCTGTCTGCGCTGGGCAATCCCGCAGAATTTCAGCCCACCTACACTGACATCATAATCTCCCGGACAAAATGCTCCGTGAACCTCACCTGTCTGTGCCCGACTTGACCACGGTGTTAGCGACTCGGCTATAATTGAAGCCATCTCACGGAAATCATCGTGGATGTTAATCGCATGTCCGGGATTAGGCAGGATCAGCGACACATTGACTACCCCGGATTCAGGGGAACCGCCGCACCTCCTGAAGGTCGCACACAGACCGCTGTCCCCTGGCTTCTAATCCGTTCCATCGCCTCTACAGCTTGTGGGAGCCTGCGGTCACGCAGACCCGCCACAAAGGCATCTGAATGTCGCCATATGTGCGCCACAGGCAGATGGCCTGCCCCAACTCGTCGGCACATCACCTCTTCCCACGCAAACGCTTCAAGTACGCTGCTGCCGGGTCGCATAAGTGGTGTCTCCCAGATCTGCAAGCGCAGAGACGAAAGATTCGCGAGGGGTACTTGCTCTCCACATGATCCGGGTTGATCTGAATGGGAAGATATACTCATATATCATAGCCTCCGACTGAAATACTTCGAAATGTGTCCACTGTTATCAATAAGAACGCCAAGTATAAATAAGCCGGTTCCCAGGGAACACGGCTTATTTATATCACATCCAATAGCTGTAACATGATCTGCAACTGTGCAAAATCAAAGGACGTGCATCATCCAGCTTGTCCAACAAGTGGACGCCTGATCTTAATCTTTCACCAAAGACAAGAATTCCGCTCGCTGCGCTGGATTCTCGCGGAAGGAACCACGTACAGCAGACGTTACCGTCTTGCTTCCCGGTTTCTTCACGCCGCGGGAACACATACACAAGTGCTCACCTTCCACCACCACCATAACTCCGTGCGGCTCTACAGCCTCAGTCAGAATATCGGCGATCTGTGAAGTAATGCGTTCTTGAACCTGGAGACGACGCGTTACTGCTTCGACCAGACGGGCCATTTTGCTCAAACCAACAATCTTGCCACTGGGTACATATCCAATGTGCACCTTGCCAAAGAACGGCGCCATGTGGTGCTCACATTGACTGTAGTAGACAATATCCTTGACGATGACCAGCTCTTCATGATTCTCGTTAAAAGTGACACCGAGTACATCTCGCGGGTCTACTTCGTATCCACCAAAAATTTCTTCGTACATCCGGGTTACGCGTGCAGGCGTTTCAAGCAGCCCTTCTCGCGTACTATCTTCTCCGATCAATTTCAGGATCTGTTCTACGTGATACTCGATCTTCTCCCGATTGTCGGATACTTTCGAATTCATATAATCTTTAACGCCAGCCACTGCCGAACGCCTCCTTTCGAACCACATGCTGTAAGAGGTTGTTCAAAAAGTCCGCTTTGGATTACGAAGGATGCCTGATGGCATTCGGTCTTTTTGAACACGCACTTTAAGCAGTTAATCTCTGCTATTATTTTCGGCGGCCCGAAGTTTTACGCGCAGGATGCTGTTGCGGCTGAGGTACTTTCCCACCAGGTTGCTGATTCTTCATCATCTGCTGGGCACGCTGCATCTGCTTGCCATTCAGGTTGTAACCCATTTGTTTCGCCATCTTCTGAAGCATGTCCGGATTACTTTGCATTTTCTCAAGCTGTTTACGCAAGTAGAACACCCCGATGAAAAATCCACCAACCAGACCAACAACCAATGTAATAATCGGTATTGCAATATCCATCTCTTAGACACCTCTGTATGCAATCTAAAAAGCCTGATAATCCGTGTCAAAACATGATGTTCAACGCACACGCTGCAAACATGACACAGACCGGATTTCCTGAAAGTATCATAGCATTTCCGCACGCCTTGAGCAAACGGATTTTCCAGCTTTCCACTAAATTGACATTCCACATATAACTGCCAGCTCTTTAGTTCCAATCTGCCAATATCTCTTGCATGCTAACTCATCACTGCTTCAATAAAAACGGTGGTATGCTGGGCCAGATCAATCTCAACCACATCCAGCGAGTAACGTGTACTGCCACGCGCCACCCTGATTACCGGTCTGCCGGGCAATCCCCGATGCTGGCGAACGATGACGCCCGTCTCTTTGGTCGACAAACGTACAGCTGTACCATTGGGATATACGGATACGCTTTTGTTGAACTCAATCAGAATATCCCGATCCAGCTTCGTACCAGACAGTGCCATCATCTCTTCGCAAGCTTCATGCGGCATCAGACTATCACCATTTAATCCGTTAATCAGATTATCATAGATGTTAGCTGCACTAACGATCCTCGCAAATAGATGGATATCACTACCCTTGATGCCTCTAGGCACGCCTGTTCCATCCACATGCTCATGATGTTGCAGTGCTGTATGGGCAACCAGCAGGCTGAACTCCCGCTTATTCTTAATGACTTCAAATCCACGCCATGTGTGATGCAACGATGTATTCGCAGCAGAGCCACTCCCGGGTGGTCCCCCCACTTTGCCAATATCATGTAACAATGCGCCCACAGCAAGATCTTTCAGTTGATTATAGTTAAGACCCATGTTCAGTCCGATGACCGAAGCCAACAAACATACATTCATCGCATGAACATACTGCGCGTTGTCTTTGGTTCGAATATCGGTCAGCTGTACAAGCAGTTCCCGCCCGTTCAGCACATCATTTAGCAACTTATCAATACTGAGGGCGACCTTCTTGGGACTCCAGTCCTTCCCGGAACGCACCGCCTCAAGCGTGACACTCATTTCATTAATGATTGCCCGTTTCGTGGTTTCATCCAGAATGTCTTCTGTATCCACATCTTTATACGCTTCATCCTGGATGTACAGCGTGGTTACTCCAATACGCTTCAGCGTATTGACCATATATACGGTGAGCTGGACTCCGGCAGACAGCAGTACCGTTCCATTACTGGAATATACCGTCTTGCCCAGAATCTCTCCCGCCTCCACGCTCTCCACGTTTACATACTTCATGAACGTCCCCCGCTCTTACGATTGCTGCTCCAATGCGAGCAATTGCTCCTTGGTTTGCAGCCCGCCCACATAACCCACCAGGGTGCCGTCTTTACCGTTTATACGGTGACAGGGAATAATAATCGGAATCGGATTCTTGCTAATGCCGTCCAGAACTGCACGTACAGCCTTGGGCCTGCCGATCTTTTCCGCTACCTCTTGGTGGGATAAGGCTTCTCCATAAGATATATCGGACAGAACTTGCCATACTTGTAGCTGGAATGCAGTTCCAAGTCGATCGAGCTGTACATCGAACGTTTTTCTCTCTCCTGCAAAATACTGCTGCAACTGCTTCGCAGCTTCGCCAAGCTTCTCTTCGTTCTTCTCATATCGATACTCACCAATCCAGGTACGAGCCCATTGTTGCAGATGAGCTTCGCGTACATGAAAGGCTCCAAAATCAATGTGACACAGTCCTTCATCGGTAGCGCATAGCGTAAGTGTACCGATTGGTGTCAGTAGCTCATCGTAGTATACGGGCTTGCCATGAAGCCCGGTAACAGCCGATGGCTTCCATGCTGCGGCCTCCGCTTTGGCGGGCTGTACAGACCGCTCACCACCCGGTTCAGTTGCAGCTTCCATTTGCAGATCCTGTTGTAAGGCCTGTAATGAATGGTGCTGATTGTTCTGTTTCTCTTGTTGTTTCTCTTGTTGTTCCTCTTGCTGCTTCACATTTACTTGCCCAGCCTGTGGCTGATCGGGTAAGGTCTCGGACGAACTCAGTCGCTCCTTGGCCTTCTGCAGCATGCTTAGTACGTTCCCATCTTGTTCGTTAGCAGCAGCTTCCCCAATTGCTCTCATTGCGTCTTCTCCTCCAATTCTGCTTAACGCCCAGGCTGCGGTTCCCCGCAGCTCAGGACGCGGATCACGCTTCAATACCTCGGTAAGCTTCGGTACTGCGCTCTTGTCTTTGAAATTGCCCAAGGCAATTACGGCATTACGTTGAATTGGCTTCTTGCCCCGCCAAGCGGCAGAACTCTGGCCGAATCGTTCCTTGAACTCCCGGTTGCCAATATCCAGCAGCGGTAGCAACAACGGCTTAACAATCTCCGGATCGGGATGAAATTCGGGATGGTGATCCCAGTTCTTGCCCCGATTCTTAGGACAGACGATCTGACATGTATCACAACCGTACAGACGATTTCCAATTTTCAGCATAAACTCTTCATCCACGAACCCTTTCGTCTGGGTCACAAAAGAAATACATCGCTGGGCATTCAATTGTCCCGGCCCCACCAATGCTCCTGTCGGACAGGCATCGATACACTTCGTACATTCACCACAGTCTTCAGTCACAGGCGTATCCGGTTGAAAAGGAATATTCGTCACCAATTCCCCGAGAAAGATCCATGATCCGAACTTGGGCGATATAATGGCACAGTTCTTCGCACTGAAACCAATCCCTGCTCGCTGAGAGACCGCACGGTCTACGAGTGCCCCTGTATCCACCATGCTCTCAATCATGGCTCCTGGAACTCGTTCGCGTATAAAATTCACCAGCTTGTCCATCGCTGCGCGCAGGACTTGATGATAATCCTGACCCCATGCGGAACGGGCAAAAATCCCCCGATAGGCCCCTGGCTCCGACTTCGGAGGGTTAACCATCTTGGATGGGTATGCCACAGCTATCGCTATAAGCGAAGCTGGTTCGGCATCCTTTAAAGCTGGATGTACCCTTTTCTCAATATCCGGCTCTTCAAAACCAGACGCATAGCCTTTATCCCGTGACTGCTCCAGCAGGGATTTTAATGAAACAAAAGGGTCTGCCGAAGCAAATCCGATATCATCAATGCCCAGTCCAGGGCCGGCCGCCTTAATCTCCTGTTTTAACTTCTCCCATACGGAGGCTCCGTGAGCTGCCCCGGTCTGTACGCTCGTCATTGCTATTTCCTCTCTTCTTCCAACACCTATTCCGTAAATAGTGAACGCCCGCCTCACTGAAGAGGACAGGCGCTAATGTCTATATATGCCTTGCTAACTTGAATTCATACGGTAGGAGTCTATATGGTTTAACGCAAAATGCAGTCTGAAGTTGTTCTCAATCCAACATTTTACAATTTCTTCAATTCCGTAAATGGCCAGAAAATAAATTCAGCCTTGCCCACAATTTCATCCGATGTGATACTGCCAAACACACGACTATCCTTACTTCTGCCTTCATGACGATTATCCCCCATCACGAAGAAATGATCCGGCTCGAGCGTAATCGGGCCAAAGTCCGGGTCTTGCACCTCAATATCGGTGTATGTTTCTGTTTGCTGCTCGCCGTTCACAACTAAATGGTGTTCCCTAACCTCAATCGTATCTCCCGGAAGTCCCACAATCCGTTTAACCAGGAAATCCTTCTTCTCCACGCCTTCACTTGGATCACGGAGTACAATCACATCGGATCGGGAAGGTGTACCCAGATGATACACAATTTTGTTGACGAACAGACGATCCCGCTCGACTAACGTCGGCTGCATGGACTGTCCTTTGACCATCGACAGATTGAATACAAACAGGTTTAGCAGCATCATGATCACAAAAGCAACCACAATCGTTTTGACCCAGTCCCACAGCTCTGCTACCCAGGATTTCCCCGGTTGATCGGGCTTTGTCGGTTCATTACGTTCCTCAGAAGTTACATGTTCCATTGAAGAGTTATTGAAATTCAAAGGGACACCTCGTTTATCAATTAGTTGAATTCAACTGTAAAATGGATGATCATACTCCCTTCCAGTCTACTTCATTTGAGAAAGTGAAACAATTGGTTATGAGCACCAACACCTTGGATAACGTGAATATATCGGTTAGGCGCAGTCATTAATCGAATTCGGAGACATCGAAGAGTGTTCAGAAGTTGCAAAAAAAGAGGAATAATACACGATTAACCCTCATATAAATAGAAAGGCACATCCCTCACGTTCTTACACGTTAAAGAGATATGCCTAATATGAAATGAAGATCTTTTTTTTATTTCTTTTTAAACATGCAAAACTAAGCTTTGGACAAAATACTAAGTTTCTGGAAAGCGCTCATAATCTGATTGGCACCGTAACCCATCGCTTCATACAGAGGCATGGCTACTTTGTTGTGCTCATCACCCGCCACCCATACTTGGCTGACTTTACGCTGCTGGAACCTTTGTTCCATGGCCTCGACAAGTGTTTTGCCGACTCCGCGGCGACGATAGTCTGGATGGACCGCAATACGGTAGATGCAACCCTGGTTGTGATCAATCGTACCGATCAAAGCGCCGACGAGGTCTCCCTCTTCTTCTGCGACCATGATCAGGTCAGAATCCCATGACAATTGACGGGCAAACGGGCCCATCGTGTTCTCATAACAATCTTCCGATAGCGCAACCTGGAGAAGCTCCGTCATCTGGCTTGCATCACTCAACTGAAAGGAACGAACGTGCATGTCTTAAATCTCCCTTTTCGTTAGCTTAGATGAGGTTTTTTACAAAAAGGAGTTCCTTTTTACCAAAAACCCAATGTTCATAAAATGACAAAAAACGAGAAAATACCGCTTCTTCGTTCATTAAACCATACTTTTCTCCATAAAACACGCATTTTCTTTTGAAAGCGCTTAATTGTAATCGTTTACATCATATTGCTTTAATTCTAATCCATTCTTTCTATTGAAATCACATAAAAATATTCATAATGGGTAAAATATGTTTGTTAGCTCCAGCCAATCATTAGATTAACGCCTTGGGGGACTTAATAAACAAAAATGTTGCTTAATTAGCCCGAATGCGGTTTAATATTAGTGACAAGGGTATGAATACATATGTACCTGTTAAAAAAACTCAAATTCTCAGGAGGTATTTCATTATGGCTTTTCAATTACCGGCACTTCCTTACGCTAACGACGCATTGGAACCACATATCGATGCACAAACGATGGAGATCCACCACGATCGCCACCACAATACTTATGTAACGAACCTGAACGCAGCTCTGGAAAGTGCTCCTGAACTGCAAGAAAAAAGCCTGGAAGATCTGATTGCTAACCTTGACAGCGTACCTGAAGGCATCCGCACAGCGGTTCGCAACAATGGTGGCGGACATGCTAACCACAGCTTGTTCTGGGAAATCATCGGACCTAACGGCGGCGGCGCTCCTACAGGCGATATCGCAGCAGCAATCGATAGCGAACTGGGCGGCTATGACAAATTCAAAGAAGATTTCGCTAAAGCAGCTACAACTCGTTTTGGTTCCGGCTGGGCTTGGCTCGTAGTTGGCAAAGACGGCAAATTGTCCATCACTAGCACACCTAACCAAGACAGCCCTCTCTTCGAAGGTCTGACTCCGGTTCTGGGTCTGGATGTATGGGAGCACGCTTACTACCTGAACTACCAAAACAAACGTCCTGACTACATCGCCGCTTTCTGGAATGTAATCAACTGGGATGAAGTGAACAAACGTTACGCTTCTGCAAAATAAGACGGTTAACATAAAAAAGAGCCTGGATTGGTCACGATGACCGATTCAGGCTCTTTTTGCTCTTCAGAGATTAACCTAAAAGACGGTTCACCGATGAAGGTATGATTAGCGCTGTATAACTGTATAAAGGGTACAACGTATATTACCGTCTAACAACTGTCACTGTAACTATACCTACCCGAATTGATGAACATACAATAGCCGGAGTTGTGAAGCATGCAAGGATACCTGTGGGTAGTCGCAAAAATCATATATCAGTCCGGCCCCAAAGTAGGCTCGCTGCAAACAGGTATGTCTCACGCGAGCTTGTTCACATTTTGAATAGAGAATGGCTAACGAACCGAGGCGACGCTATTGCTTCAAATTCCGTAGTCTGGAAAATGTAACGAATCTCAGACACGCTATTACGCCAACCAATGGACTTCTCCACTGCTTTTTTGCCATTTTTGCTTAAATAACGCTCCTCAAGTTCGTTAAAAAATAGGTTTCATGTTTATCCGCGTTATAAGACCTGTAGGATTCGTTAGCGCCTAGACACCATTTTTTCAGAACTGTTCAGATCCGTTCAGAACCCAATAGGGTCAGTTCAAATATAGTTCAATACAATGTTTCAATCGCTCACTTGATCATATGTGCCAGCAAAATAACTGCTGATCAGCTTCAGGAAGATGTTGGGGAATGCCATCTTGTCCATATCTTCCGGACCGATCCAGCGATAGGTGAGGCCATCGCCTTTGCCTGTCAGAGCTTCCTGCGCCGCATTAGCGGTAATGGGTGCTGACAGGAGCTCGCTATGTTCGCTGAGCGAGCCTGACAGGTTAGCCGCCTGGGTCATGCCTAACGCTGGTGCATATGCCTTGGCAGATCCAGGTTCAGATGTCAGCGCAGACTCGGATGCGGCATTCGCTTTGCCATAGTCAGCATAGTCAGCGGATTCAGATGCGAGTTCAGCAGACGCTGAGTCTGAGCTTGCAGACGCCTGTGCGTCGTAGGCGGCTCTCGCTTCCGCAGCGATCAGCGGAAGCTCACGTCTCTGGTCCTGCTCGGTACACTTGTACACCTGCAGGCTCCAGACAATATGGCTGAACACATGCTCCGCATGGGTAGCCAGCCCTTCCGGGCGGGCAGCGAAGCCTTCCGCCCACAGACTGCCGGCCAGCAATGCCATGGCCGGCTCATCCGCTAGCGGCGCCGCCTTCTTGCCAACTGCGGGGGGCGTCGCCAGCACATGCGGCAGCTCCCACATGCGGGCGAGTAGCCCGCTCTCGGGGCGCTGGCGCACAAGCACACGGCCGCGATGAACACCGCGGCCCTCCACAATCGCGACCAGCCGCTGCTCAGGGCGTGGCGGCTTCGCTTTGGTCTTAACCGGCAGGGTAAGCTCTCTTCCGGCGATGCGGCCGGAACATTGCTCCATGACCGGGCAAGTCAGGCAGTGCGGCGCTTTGGGCGTGCACACCAGCGCACCAAGCTCCATTAGCGCCTGATTGAAATCACGCGCCCGCCCCTCTGGAATGAGCTCTCCCGCTAGCTCTTCCATCAACACCCGGGTGCTGCCCTTCATAATGTCCTCATCGATGAGGAAGTATCGGGACAGGACCCGCATGACATTGCCATCCACCGCAGGCTGCGGCTGATTGAAGGCAATGCTGAGAATGGCCCCGGCTGTGTAGGGGCCAACTCCTTTTAAGGCAAAGACAGACGGCTTGTCCTGTGGCATCTCGCCTCCGTGCAGCTCCATCACTTGTCTGGCAGCCGCCTGGAGATTACGTGCTCGGGAGTAATAACCGAGCCCCTCCCAATTTTTCAGTACATCCTCTTCGGGTGCTTCCGCCAGCGCCTGCACAGTCGGGAAATTCCCGATAAACCGATTGAAATACGGAATCACCGTATCTACTCGTGTCTGCTGAAGCATAATTTCCGATACCCATGTAAAATACGGATTGTTGTGGCGACGCCACGGCAAATCCCGTCGGTTGATCATATACCAGTCCAGCAGATTAACACTGAAATGTCGTTTCTGTTCCTGTAAACCCATATGTCCTTCCTTTCCTGTATCCACGTTACTCCCTGTTGAATTCACGTCAGCTCTGCTCACTGCAATTTCATGCCTGGCTATTTCTCCAGCTGCTCCACAATAGCAAAGGCTGCCGCCAGTTCTGTCTGATGCGTAATGCTCAAGTGAATCTCATATTGCTTATCATAGGGCAGTTGCAGGCGTTCCCAGGCTTGACTGGATAGTGAGGCCACCGGACGTCCTGTCTCATCAGGCAGCACTTCAATATCCGTGAAGCCCATAATACCGCCAATCCCGCAGCCAAATGCCTTGGACACCGCTTCTTTCGCAGCAAATCGACCGGATAGAAACTCCGTCATTCTCTTCCCTCGATGAACAGCAATTTCTCGCTCTGCTGGCGTTAGAATTCGATTCATCAAAGCTTCCGCATGGCGACCGGACAACAGCTTGCGCATCCGCCCAATCTCCAGCACATCGTTGCCAATACCATATATCATCAACGCTTCACCCGCTTAATCTTTAATACTGTAAAAGATCTCCATTCAATCACATGATCCGTAACTCTCCGAACACGTATTCTATTGTAGCAGGAGGGGCGCATAGAAGCGAGTACCTCCTATCCGCACTACCATTTATGCTAAACTATGAATCAGGAATGCGATAAAACTTTTGGGAGGTATACCATAATGCCCACAGCTTTTGAATTGCCCACTGACGTAGATGCTGTCATCCGTGGGGAACTGTTCCCTGCACCACAGCCTGCTCAACGTGTCATTATTCTGGTTCATGGATACAAAGGCCTGTCCTGATATTCCATGGCAACAGATTCCTGGGGGAAACCACACTTTTAATACCGTACATCCATTTAAAAGTACTACTCCACAGCTGGAACAAGTCATCACTCACACGGTGCAACAGATTGAAGCCTGGAACAACTAATCCGTCTTTACCTTCGGCAGTCTCATGGATTTTTTCAATAAACGAATTTTTACTCTGAACAACAAAAAGAGTCCCTGCCTGAGCAGCGACTCTTTTAAGCATTCCGCTAATCGTAACGGAATGTTCTTGCTGGTGTTTACCAGCCTATATTGATCATGCACATCCAGTCGTATTAGATACCCGGAATCGCATTGCGTTTGTGATGGGTACGCTTGTAGAACGCTTCAAGGCGCTCTTGTGCAGCCGGATCAATTGATTTGCCTTCGAGATAGTCGCTGTTCGCTTCATACGAAATGCCCAGCTCATCCTCGTCCGTCTGGCCTTCCCATAGCCCTGCAGATGGTGCCTTGTCCAGAATCGCTTGTGGCACGTTCAGATAGGCTGCCAGCTGGCGCACCTGACGTTTGTTCAGCGTACTCAATGGTGTGATATCGACAGCGCCATCACCCCATTTGGTATAGAAGCCCGTGATAGCTTCGGAGGCGTGATCCGTACCTACAACCAGCAGGTTTTCTTCAAAGGAAAGCGCATATTGCATCACCATACGTGTTCTCGCTTTTACATTGCCTTTGCCTTGGTGCGTCATATGACGTGGGCTACCCAAGGATTTGAACCCTTGCTCCACTTCCAGTGCAATCTCGTTAACTGCATCTTCAATATTTGTTTCCACAACATGCTTCAGATCGTATGCTTTCGCTACAGCATAGCTGTGTTCGATATCCGCTTGTTCTCCATAAGGTTGGAACACACCCAGTGTTTTGTACTCCTGGTTGTTCTCTTGTGTGAGCTCGTCCGTCGCTTTTTTGCAAAGCGCCACAGCCACTGCACTGTCAATTCCGCCGCTGATCGCGATCAGCAAGCCTTTAGCACCCGCATTTTTCACATATGTCTTGAGAAAATCAACACGTTTGCTTACTTCCTCTGCTTCATTAATGCTTGGTTTAACCTTCAATTCAGCGATGATCTGTTGTTGCAAACTCATCGTTCACACACCCCGTTTCTAAATTACTTGAAATTTGATGTCCATCTTGAAAGGTCCGAATGGTTCAATAACCTGTTCTGTCCAAAATGAAACGCCCCGGCATCGGTCATCCGAAGGGCGGGGCGTTCCTATGAAGCAGATTAACGGCAGTAACGTTCAAATGCACTTTTGAGATCAGCCGAAATTTCCTCTGCAGAACGGTCTTCCACTTGATGACGCTCGATAAAGTGAACGAGTTCTCCGTCTTTCATCAAAGCGATCGACGGTGAAGACGGCGGATACGGTGCAAAGAATTCACGTGCTTTCGCCGTTGCTTCCTTGTCCTGACCAGCAAATACAGTGTACAAATGATCCGGTGTAATATCATTCTGGAGTGCCTCAGCAACCCCTGGACGACATTGACCTGCTGCACAGCCGCAAACAGAATTGATAACAACCAGTGCTGTTCCTTTAGCATCCGGCAAACTTGCTTCTACTTCTTCAGGCGTACGCAATTCCTGGATACCCAGACGAGTTAAATCATCCCGCATCGGTTGAACCATATCTTTCATGTATTGATCAAATGACATCGACATTCCGTTTCACTCCTTATAAATGGTTGTTCTATGATCTCGGTAGAGTTAAAGGCAATAGCTATCCAAAACAACGTTACACTCATATCGAATATTATGGATGTAATGATGTGCTATTCCTATTATACATCCCTAAGCAATGAAAGCAAGATTCAGAAAACGCCTGCGGAACGGCTTCTTCCATAATATTATGTCTCGCTGGCTGGCAAAATATGCTGAACTTCTAACGTTGAAATGCCACTTTGAAGGTGGTCCCTTGGCCTTCCTCCGATTCCACGCTAATGGATCCATTATGTCGTTCCACAATGCTTAAACACATAGACAATCCGAGTCCGGTTCCCTTGGCTTTGGTTGTATAAAAAGGTTCAAACAGCTTCTCCTTCTTCACTCTGGGTATGCCAGAGCCTGTATCACGTACACACAGTTCCACCTTGTCATCTACCATACGTGTCTCCAGAGTAAGCACACCCTTCTCATTCATAGCTTCCATCCCGTTCCGGGCCAGGTTTAACACCACCTGTTTGATTTCCTTTGAATTGAGATGAAGCTTGGGCACGTTATGATCCAACATGAGTTCAATGCTCTGACCACGCAGGTTGGCATCTGCCCATAACAATGGACTAAGTTCATGGATGATATCATGCAGCTGGGATTCCTCTTTCTCAGCAATACGATTCTGAGCCAGAGATAGAAAATCATTAATGATACTGTTGGCCCGGTCCAACTCTTCCAGCACGATTCGATAATAGTGATCCAGGGATTCTGGACTCTTTTCCTGCATGAGTTGAAGAAAGCCTCTGACTACCGCCATCGGATTGCGCACCTCATGGGTAATGCTTGCAGCCATCTGTCCAACGAGACTGAGACGATCCACATTATCCAGTTCGTTTCGTAACATCTCAAGCTCGGTAATATCCTGAATAATCAGCATGGCTCCTGTAACTTCTCTTGCAGGTTCTGTTGAAAAGGCATAGATCGGCACGGTTCGGGACTGAAATACGTGAGCACCGTAACGAACGGTCAATCCATTAACCTCACCATGAATGACGGCTCTGCGAATGCTGTTATCCATCTTGTCTGCCTGGCCCGATTCAACAAATTGACTGGCAGGCTGTCCAATAAGATCAGGCGTTGTGGTACAGGGTAACTGTTCTCTCGCTGTCTGCTTCAACATCTCATTGACGAACATGACTGTGCCTTCCTTATCAACGGTAGCAATAGAGAGCGGAACTGCGTTCAGGATCTGATGAAGTTTTTCCGTTTCGGTTATGTATCGGTGGTGAACTTCAGAGAGATGCTGCTCCAGCCCCCGATAGTGCTGCATCCGTTCCAGCCATAGCAGACTCAGACTACCAGCAACAATGGCACCAGCGGTATATCCCAGTGTTGTAAGTACAATGTAGGTTACGGAGAATGTAACGTCATTATGTATGGACAAGATCCATAGCAGACTGGCTACAACCAGTTCAGCTGCAATCAGGGTGATCAGGATCGCCATTTGGCGCGAAGGTGTATTATGCTTGAATCGTTTGGCAGACAACCATACAATAGGATAGAGAAGAATGCCCGTATGAAGGAGTAATCCGTACGGATCATAGGAATGCGCAAATATAAAATAGAAGAGAACCTGGAGAAAGGAAAGCGTCAAGCCTATTCCAGGCCTGCAGTATAGTATGACAAGCGTAAGAGGTACAATACTCAGGGAGATCGGGACGGACAACGGACTCGTATGTTGGGCAAAAAACATACAAAGAAGCATACTTGCAACACTAGTTGCAGCAAGACTGGCCTGCGCCATTCCAGTACGTTCCATCTTGGCTACAGCCTGTCTGGTGAGCCCCAGATGGAATAAGGGAATAAGGAATACCACAGAACCTGCCAGCAGCATTTGTATAAGAATGTCTTTCAACGAAACCACAATGCCATCTCCCTCCTCGCCTGCACATTCCCTCATGTATTTCTGATTAAAACATAGGCGACAGTATATTACAATATATCCCTTTAGACTGCATAATAGAACTGTTGATTCATCATAAATGGTCAAAAATATAGACCATTCGACTAAAATCTTGCATTATTCGAGGAAAAGTGTTTTCACATACAATATATAGACATACGGTATCTCACCAATCTATATCTTGAATTTTGAAATTTTCACACCTGATCACTAGTACAGAAGAAAGCAGTCAAAAACTATTTTAAAAAAGAGGGTAATAACATATGTATGATGTCATCGTAATTGGTGGTGGATCGGCGGGCCTGATGGCTTGTGTTGCAGCTGCCGAGCATGGAGCTTCTGTCATTTTGCTGGATAAAGGAGATCAACTGGGTCGTAAACTCGGCATCTCTGGCGGAGGTCGTTGCAATGTAACGAATGCCAAGGAAACGGATGAACTCATCCGGCATATTCCGGGTAATGGACGCTTTTTATATAGTTCGTTTCAAAATTTGGACAATCAGGGGATTATGCGTTTCTTCGAGAATCTCGGAATCGCTCTGAAAGAAGAAGATAACGGGAGAATGTTTCCTGTCACCGATAAAGCGAAAACCGTCGTTGATGCGCTGGTAGGCAAAATTGTCTCCCTCGGCGTCGAGATTCGCACCAAAGAACCGGTCAAGGAACTCATTCAGAACGGTCAGCAAGTACAAGGTGTGAAATTGATCTCAGGTAAAACCATTCTTGGACGCTCAGTCATTATCGCTACCGGCGGCAAATCCGTTCCCCAAACCGGATCAACCGGAGATGGTTATCCCTGGGCTGAAGCGGCTGGTCACACCATTACGGAGTTATATCCAACCGAAGTGCCCATTGTATCCGGGGAGAGTTGGATTCAATCCAAAGAACTACAAGGTTTGTCGTTGAGGGACATCGCTTTATCAGTAGTAGATGCCAAAGGCAAACCGGTTATCTCACACCGCGGAGATATGATTTTCACGCATTTTGGTGTATCGGGACCGGTTGCCCTGCGATGCAGCCAGTTTATCCGCAAGGTGCAGATGAAAACTGGAAACCCGCAGGTCATTATGAGTATTGATCTGTTCCCGGAGCTGTCAGCAGGTACACTTGAGGCCCAGGTTCAGCAGGTATTAGAAGAAGAGTCGCGCAAAGCTGTCAAAAACATCTTGAAAACATGGGTTCCTGAACGTATGATTCCATTAATGATGAAGCGCGCAGAGATCAGTGATGACCTCACGTTTCACCATTTCCCCAAAGGCATGTTAAGCCATTTAGTTGGCCTCATGAAGGCTTTTACCTTCCGTGCAGATGGAACCAGATCGCTCAAAGAAGCCTTTGTAACTGGTGGAGGAATCCACTTAAAGGAGATATACCCAAAAACAATGGAATCCAAGCTGCTGCCCGGACTATTCTTTTGTGGTGAAGTTCTCGACATTCACGGCTACACCGGAGGGTATAATATTACCGCTGCATTCTCCACGGGATATACGGCTGGCAAGCATGCGGCTGAATATAGACATGCTACATCATAAGGTGAATCACACCATGTGTGCCATGGGATGAATCATTCCACGTCAAAACCCCGATATCCACAATCTGTGGAGTATCGGGGTTTTTGGGTAGTCATTTTAGATAAAGTGGCTCGAACTGCTCTCTTATCTGGTTGTACCTCTAGGCTTTGACACTGCCTGAGAATCCATCTGCCGAATCATCGTATGCCGGGTCATCGCTGTAATTGTGTCCGCTTTGCTCTGGTTGGCCCAGCCGCTTTCCGTTCAAATAACCTTCATTCCAGTCCTCGTTCACGATATGAGCCGGAATCGATATATTCTGAAACTGATCGAGTTCTTCGGTTTGAGATGCAAATACTGCACTGCCTCCATGAGACTGCACAATCTCCACGGCGGACTGAGGGTCCTGCCGATCTGTAGGGATGTACAATTCGAGTGGCGCAGATTGATATGGTTGATACCCCAATTCCTCCAAGGTTGCCCTTGCGGCGTTCAATGCTGAACTGTCTGAGAAATGCACCTGTAGTTCACTATTGTCCATCATCATCTCTTCCTCCTTGCTACAGCTAATCTCTCTCTCATCCTACGTGGATGAGATTCTTCTTCTATAGCATGGTCAGTTATAGCGCACGATATGCTCTAGCTTCGAAAGGAATTCCTCTAGGCACGGGTCAATCGAACCCATCCTGCAATAGATAACACGCAAAGTCCGAAGGCCACCGCACCTGCAGCTGTCAGAAACCCGACAAACCAGCCAAGCCAGGCCACTCCCAGCGTGAATCCCATAAGAATACCCAGCGGGATGAACAACATGCGTACCATGATTGCACCTGCACGATGCAGCGCTTCCGAGTCATAGGTTATAAGCTGAACATAGTCCGACGTTGCAAAAACATCCCAGGAGCGATAGAACATCACCGTCAACATGATGATTAATAACGCACACACGATGACATTAACCGGAAAAGGAGGTAATGCGACTGCTGCGATGGACAGCCCTCCAAGCTGTAAATACAATTTCATCGTGGCGGAGTCCCGGAAAAATGCCTTGAACGCGGTCTCTGCTGTCCGGTTCGCGATGGAACGATTGCGTAACAGTTTACGCGGCTTGCGGAAGATCATGGTCCGTGTCCGTGGGGCTCTCGGTTTGCTCACTGCCCGGCTCAACATCAATGCTGTCAGCTTCAGCCTGCTCCGCAAATCCTCTCGTACATCCCCTTCAAACGTTCCCTTCATCAACAGCCTCATCTGTCCGACTGAAATTAAAAGCAGTGTAGCAACCACAATGTCCAATAGGATTTTCCATGTCTGTTCAACCATCCATGATGTCGCATTGATGGTCATAAAGCCTATGGCAATCATAAGAGGAATCAGCCGAATCCAGCGCCGCCATCCTGTATATCGAACCATTGTCATATGTATGGCTATGGCCTGGAATGAGGACACGATCCCGAACCAAACGGCCATAAGTACAATCTGGAGGTTCGACATTTCATAGACACGGGACCAAAGGGGGGCAGTTAGTGCGGTAATCAAGATCATTTTGCCCAGATGTTGCAGACAGGCCCGGTAGAGTCCTTGCTTCATTAGTGTACGCATCCACAACGGTCTTGATTTCAGAAACAATACATCCGCTTCCTCCACAAATATCAACACACCGCCAGTGAGCATAACGATATCGATCAGCCCGGTCAGTACAGGTAACGGTAATCCAGTTGCCCATGCAGGTAATGTTTTGGTCCACAGACTCGTGTAGTACCCAATCAGATAGAGCACACCCGGAACAAGCAGGTATACCCATACGGTCCAATCCACTACGAGTTTGAGATTCTTCAACTGTTCCCTGAAATGCTCTTGGCGTCTTCTCTTGTATAAACGATATGGTGTATAACGCTTGGAGGTTTCCACGTAGTCTCCCTCCTCCTCTCTATTTATGATGTCAGTGTATCGAAACAGTCAAACAAAGAGGCTTCTGGTAATCCTGCTGTTTCCCGAATCTGATCCAATGTTCCTTCAGCAGCAGATCGGCCGGCGGCAATCAGAATAAACCGGTCACAGATTCGTTCAGCAGTATCCAGCACATGGGTAGACATGAGCACTCCCGCACCGCGGCGACGTTCATCATCAAGTAATTTCAGAAAGTCCTTGGTTGCGCGGGGGTCCAGTCCGATGAACGGCTCGTCCACAATATAGACATCCGGGGAAGACAGAAACCCGATCATCAGCATCATTTTCTGGCGCATTCCCTTCGAGAAACTGGCAGGCAGATCATTTCGAACGTGGTCCATACCAAAACGAACCAATAGTTCCTCTGCTCGGGCGACAAAGACAGCTTCCTCCATTTCATAGGCCGCTGCGGCCAGATCCAGATGTTCCCACAGGGTCATATATTCGTAGAAAACAGGCTGTTCCGGAATATAGGCATAGCGACCATCTCCCCCAATCGTCACTTCATAGTTGGCATGTTCAAGTAGACCGAGCAGTGTTTTGATTGTTGTACTTTTGCCCGCACCATTCGGTCCGATAATTCCCACCAACTCTCCTCTCGCCACATTCATTCGAATGTTACGTATCGTCGATTGTCCTGGCTCGTATCCTGCCTCTGTAATATGTACATCCAATATAGACTCTTGTACTTCCGTGCTTTTATATTCCGTTCCCATATCATTCACTCCTGTTCTGATCAGGTGTTTATTTCATTCTTTATGTTTTATTGTAATCGAGTTGCGGGCAGCATGTTTGATCAATTTGAGCATTTTTGAATTACAAATTATGTTATAATGTTATTACATACGAACATTATTACATACTTACGTATTACTTTCACAAGTTGGATCATACTATAGGAGGAATATACCATGAATGGTGGGGCTCAGATGAAAGAGGAGCATTCCAAAAGAAAAATTCTTTCGCGCAAAATAGGCAAAATGGGAAACAGCTTGGGCATTAGCTTGCCCAAGGTTTTGATTGATAAGCTCCATGTCTCTCAGGGCGATGAGATTGAATTTATTGAAAACAGTCAGGGAGAAATTGTACTAAAAAAAGTTAAACAAATGAAAATACCCGAAAATGTAAGACCCGAAGTACTGGAAGCTTTCTTCGACGTTTTCGAAGAAGATGAGGATATCCTCAATGATTTAAGGGATCGTTAAGATGACCATATTCCTTTCCATTGAAGAAGTAGTAGCCGCTCACCATTTTATGATGAAGAAGATGAATGATACAGCACAAGCTGGGGTTAAGGATTCTGCTTTGTTGGATTCTGCGATAAAAAGACCTCTCCAAAGTTTGTTTGGAGAGGATGCCTATCCTTCCATATTTGATAAAGCTACTGCCTTATTAGAGTCATTGGTTAAAAATCACTGTTTCTATAACGGAAATAAACGTACAGCTTATCTTGTAACCAAGTCCTTTCTGCGAGTGAATGGCTACCATCTGCAGATGGAACGTAAATATGCCGTAGAATTTATGGTCAACATTGCCGAAGGCGAGTATACATTTGAAAAGATAGTACGCTTATTAGAAGAACATTCAGAAGAACGCTAGCTCATATGTCTTATAAATGCAAAAAAGAAGCAGGGGTTCCGGAGCCCCTGCTTCTTCATATTACAATGAAAATCTCATATTACCGATTTGTCTCCACCACAGATGTAGTTTCGCTCTCTGCATCTGCATTTACGTTCAGACCCAGATCCAAGCTTCCACGACTTTCGTTCGTGAAGTTGCTGCTTTCGCTAAGATTGCGGTCAGTCACGCTATTCTTGCGTTCAGTTTGAGCCATTGTTGTACTCTCGCCTTCCGCTTTCGCGTTCAGACCCAGATCCAAGCTTCCACGACTTTCGTTCGTGAAGTTGCTGCTCTCGTTTCGATTGCGGTCAGTCACGCTGTTGTTGCGTTCGGATTGAGTCATTGTTGCACTCTCGCCTTCCGCTTTCGCGTTCAGACCGAGGCCGAGCGCTCCTCGGCTTTCACTCGTGTAGCTGCTGTCCACGTTTCGATTATCGCCGCCTCGTGAATAGTCGCTCATCGTTGTACCTTCTCCCGACACATTAGCATTGAGGCCAAGGCCCAGCTTGCCAGAACTGCTCTGCTGAGCAGAATAGCCGGAAGAACGATCATTGTAACGGTTCGTATTCTCAGAGGATAAGCCGGCATTTAGTCCAAGATCCAGATTCAATGCTCCGGTTGCACTGGATGAACCTCCGTAGCTGCCATTGTTACCGTAACCTGCGTCACGATGTCCTGACAGAAGAGATCCAAGCTCCAGACGCAAACCTGCATTCAGATCCAGATTCCCACTGCTGTTATTGCTATAGCTATCTGCATAAGTTGCTTGCGAAGCCCCAAGCAATCCAGCTACCAACGTACCCGACAATACCGACAATTTGACCCAACGATTCACTTTTTTCATGATTATATACACTCCTTCTCCATTTTGGTTGAATTAACGCCATTGTTGTTGAGAGAAAGAGGTATATTGCGGCGGCCGCCCTGGCGGTGCCTGTGACCATTGACTGAAACCATCCAACCTTTCCATCCGGAAAGCAAAACCATAATCCGGCTTAACCAGACCTGTTACTGCTCCTGAAAGTGCAGCGGCTGGAGCGGTTGCTCCACCTCCAGTTACACCGGATGAACCGGAACTTGTCCCTGCGGAAGCATTAGCTGCTCCGGGAGAAGTTGCTGCAACAGACCAACTATTTGGTCTTTCTGTGCGATGCTGTAATGGAGATGCTGCGTCAACATCATCTTTTTTCAGTTTGGCATCCTGGTTACTCTGCACTTGTTCAGTGACAGATGGTTCAGCAGATGGCTGATCTACGAGGAATAGCTCGTTATCTGGCAATCCTGCATTATCATTGGTATCTGGAGTCAGATCGGTTCCTTCCACAGGCAATGCCTGCGGCACAACAGGTTGTTCTGGACGTACTACTGCGTCCTGTCCTTCCTCGTTGTTCTGCGATGATACAGGATCTGCAGATTCGTCCTTAGCCGGAGTTTCAACATTCGGTGTTTGGACGACTGTTGGGTGTTCCGGCGTAACGACAGGCCGTTCCGGCTTCACACTTGGAATCTTCACCGTTTCTTTAGCAGGATTGAGTTCAGCGGATACGTCTACAACTGGAACCTCTGCTTTCACAGAAGGCAGCTCGACATTCCCCTTACTCAGATCCACACGGGATGAAGAGATGTTGACCGAAGTAACTTCAGGCACATCCACCTTCAGGGAAGGCAATTCAACCTTTCCTTGCCGAAGGTCTGTTTTCACAGCAGACGTCTCTGCCTTGATGACCTCGGGCACCTCTGCGGTAACGCCAGGCAAGGAAGCCGTTCCTTCGTTCAGGTTCACCTGACTGCTCGATACATTGGCTCGAATCACCGGTGTATTCGCCTTGATAGACGGCAGTTCGACGGTTCCCTTCTTCGCATCAATACCAATCTCTGAGGTTCCGGCCGATCCAAGCGGTGTATCTACCTTCAGCTCAGATACACTCAGCTTACCTGTGGATTCATTTGCTTTGATCGACGGAACTTCAACATCCAGTAATGGTATAGATACCGACGGAGTCAGGTTCAACCCGCCATCCGAATCACGTGAGAACAAATTCAGTGACAAACCGCTGGACGGTTTATCAGAAGATACCTGAGCATCATCCGCATATGCATGCGACGATCCATACCCCAGCATCAGTGTCCCGGCGAGTATCGCCAGTGGGATACTTCCAAGACGCACAATTGATTTTGGTAACTTTACATTCAAGTTGCTTCACCCCCTTTCCGCTAATGCGTTGGTGGGACAAGGCATATGAGTTTTCCCCTAAGAATAATTTGAATACAGGGGTTTCTGCCTGTTCCTCATTACACGTGAAGGCGTTTACTCAAACGCTTTTTCGTTAAATACTTAAAATTTTAAAAAATTTAAAATTCTCACTTCAGCAATTTCCACCTAGCCAGGACCGGTTTAATTTTTGTCCCCAGCCACCATCGTCTTGGCTGCAATTGTGCCTTTCAGTTCGGCCTTTCTTCCCCTGCGTTTCATCAAATAAATCATTCCAAGCAGCGTCATTAATAGGCCTGAAAAGACAAAGGCCGGGACTACACCGAATGAGGTGACCACGAATCCCCCTACCACCGGACCCATAATATTACTGGCTGTCATGACGCTGCCTACCGTTCCAAATACCCTGCCTGTCATCGCCTCAGGTGTCTGTTCCTGCAACAGGATCTGGAAGGGTACAACTGCGAACCCTATTCCGATCCCCGCTAAGCCAAACAAAGAAATAAGCAGCAAGTACGCACCGAGCCCGGCAGACGGCCAGACCACAACAATGATTCCAGCTGCACCAATAACCAGACCCATGAGCGTGGTGCCCAGACCCATTTTCACAATATGCCCTGCATTCTTCCACTTTCGCACACTCAGCGCTGCAATTAATGTACCTACTCCACTGGCCGCAACGCACCACCCCAACAGATCACTTGAAATTCCGGGAAGCTGTCTGAATAGAACCACAGTCTGTGAATCGGCAAATTGCAGAAATAATATCGCGGAAGCAAGCAAGATCAGAGACGTTCCAACATGAGGAAGTGAAGCGAGCATGCGAATGCCCTCCAGCGTTTCTGCCCAAAAAGAATTTTTTGGACGGGAGCCAATGTCCCCAGATAACTTTCCCTCTACTTCTGTTACGTTAAGATTCGCGGATTGGATCACCCGATGTCCAGGAATCCACAATAAAATGATGCCAGAGATCAGAAAAGACGCAGAGTCCAGTACAAAGCACCAGGTGATACCAAAAGCGGCTACTAGCAGCCCGCCAAGAGCAGGTCCGATAATTTTGGACATCTGTTCAATCACCGAGCTTATGGATACAGCTTGTGCAAGCTGCTCATGAGGTACGATTTCCTTCAGCTTTCCGTTCTTGGCAGGAGAGAACATTACATCGAACAGGGATTTGAGGATAAGTAATACATAGATATGCCAGATCTGGTCGGCAAAAATCAACGCACCCACGATGACGATTCGTGCGCCATCCGAAGCGATCATCAGCCATTTACGGTTCACCCGATCCGCGAGCGCACCTGCGAATGGCCCTGTTAGCAGCATGGGAAGTGCCGCGGACAACATGACAAATGTGATCTCCCATGGCGTGGCATTCCAGCGGATTCCTACGAGTGTCAGGATTGCCAGCAGATGCAGCCAATCCCCCAAGTTCGAGATGGCTTGGGACACCATCAATGTTACAAAAGAACGGTTATGTTTCAGTGGTCGCTGTACCTCAAACGTTAAATCACTTGTCATCCTGCTTCTCCTCCATTGTTCCCGTATTCATGATATGAAACTAATTATAGAGAGCGGGCTCTGCCTCAACCTCCTGCTGGAGGCGGAGAAGAAGTGGCACCTTGAGGATGATTTTCATCTATGTATATCTCCTGTAATTCATCGTTTGACATGGTAATTCTGATTTGTTTGTCACTGTAGATTAATGATCAAATTTTAAATGCTAAAAATGCAGATCTTGTGACATATCGCATGTTTTTCATGAAAATAGAAGTTTACAATATATACATGGCGACAACCTGAATCGTCAAACGTCACACCATTCATCCGATATAAGTTGAATGTATCGTTTACTCGTTACCCTTCAGCGAAAGGTGTTCTGTCATCATGAATGATGAAGTGTAACCTCATCATTTCAACTTATATAAATAATCTAAAAAGGCGGGATCAGCATGCTGGAATTACAAGAAATTGGAACGGAACGTTCACTTCATCTGTACCGCACCTTGGCCCAGACATTCAAGAGCGTGAATGAACACGCTGTATCCGGAAGCAAAGTGCATGGCTTCAACCCCACTGCATACGGGGTGCTCGAAGTGTTATATATGAAAGGAGCACAGCCGATTCAACAAGTTGGTGCACAGCTTCTGCTGCAAAGCGGAAATGTGACCTATGTGATTGATAAGCTGGAGCAAAAAGGACTGTTGCACCGTAAGCATTGTCCGCAGGATAGACGCATTATATTTGTGGAATTGACCGAAGAGGGTCAGCGCACCATGGATGATATCTACCCCGGTTATGCGGTTAAGATCGACCGCGCAGTCAGTGGATTAAGCGAAGAGGACAAGGAACTGCTGTCCGAACTATTGGGAAAGCTTGCACACGGTGCGGACCGTTTATCCGCAAGCAGCTAAGCCATTACATGCGTACACACAGAAAAAACCGGATTTGCCTGACATCAGGCGAGTCCGGTTTTTCGTATAGCTGAACCCCCTGTTACTTTGAGCCTTGTGGCTGCGGAGGAGCATCTGCATCTTCGGGAACGATCAAACGCTTGCGTAAGGCAAGTGTCGTTACCCACGAGACCAGTGCAATGACAAACATAATGACGAACAGGGAATGCAAGCTTCCTTCCAGCACGCTTCGCAGCAGCGACCATTTGTCATCCGATAGAGCAGCATCCGTATGTGGGGCAAGCAGTTCATTCAGATCATTCTCCGAAATTCCGGCATCCGCCAGATTTTGCTCACTCGATAACGTGGAGATCCGATAGTTCAACCAGGTACCAAAAGCCGCTGCACCAATTGTCTGTCCCAATGTACGCATGAACGTATGCAGTGCTGTAGAGGAACCACGCTCCTTATATCCTACTGAGGACTGCGCAATAATGGTGAAGATCGTAAACGCGAATCCAAAGCCGAGTCCGTAGATAAAGGTCAATATGAATAACACAGCCTGCGGGGATGTCCCGCCCACCAGAAAGAGTCCACCCGATCCGATCGCAATTCCGGTTAATCCAATTAATGCCGTCATGCGCGATCCAATTTTCATCAACAGGCGGCCTGCCAGCACACTGCCGATGAGCCAGCCCACCGACATCGGCGCGAGCAACAGCCCGGATTCCGTCGCATTGCCTCCCCGAACTCCCTGCACCCAGAGCGGTAAATAACTCGTCAGACCGATCATCAGGGTACTAGTCAACAGTCCGGCGATATTCGCCACACGGATGTCCTGAATTCGGAACAGATGGAGTGGAACCATTGGGGCCTGGGCTCTTTTTTCCACCACAAAAAACAATATGATAAACAGCACGGCAACTACGCTCAGTCCTATAATTAACGGAGAACTCCAGGCATAATACTGCCCACCCGCCGACAGAACAAAGAGTAATGCGGTAATACCTACCGTGAAGGTCAGTGCACCGACATAGTCAATTTTGGCCGTACGCGGAGAGATATCTTCCTTCAAATAACGGAATACAAACCACATCGCGAGCAGACCAAATGGCACATTAAAACCAAAGATCCACTGCCAGCCCAGATTGTCTACAAAATACCCACCAAGCAGCGGTCCAGCCAGAGAGGAAATGCCCCACACCGAGCTGATCCAGCCCTGAATTTTGCCACGTTCTTCAATGGCGTAGATGTCCCCAATAATCGTAAATGTAACAGGAACTACCGCACCCGCACCGATACCTTGGATGGCACGATACATAATTAATTGCTCCATATTCTGCGAAAGACAGCATAGGAGTGAACCCAGTAAAAATAAGGCACAGCCGATCAGGAAGACGGGCTTTCGTCCATACAAGTCACTAACTTTGCCGAAAATAGGTGTACTCACCGCCATCGTCAGCAGATATGCAGTGAAGATCCAGCTAAGCAGCTGCACACTCCCCAGTTCACTAACAATCGTTGGTCCCGCCGGACCAATCACGGTTCCTTCAATGGCGGACAGAAATGTCGCGAGCAACAACCCCGCCAAGATGAAACTGCGCTTCGAACCTCCGGTTGCATTCACACAAACCCTTCTCTCTTCGTTCTCTATATAATTGGTACCTTAATTTACTCCTCTACTACGAACCAGAACAAGCTTCCAATCGCCGTTATCCCCAGATTTTTTTCTTCTCTTTAAAGGAGAAATCCGGTGATAGCGTATGCTTCCGATGTAGCTTTCTTTCAGAAAGCTTTAAATACGAACGCTTCGCTTCTCCAGCTTTGTTCTGTTTCTTCGTTTAAGTGTAAAGTTAAAAACAATTATATATTGTCTCTTTTATTTACCTTTCTTGCGCAGAAACTCATCATACAACAGGGAATACATCACCATGTCCTTATATCCGGTAGACGTATGCTGTACCTGCCGCAGCAGACCTTCACGGGTGAAGCCGCGGTTCGTCAGGAACTCACCTGAAGCCATATTGCGCGGATCAACCAGCGCTTCAATTCGATTGAGCCCCATCGTCTCATACCCGAAGGGCAACAATGCCGAGAAAGCCTCCGTCATATAGCCGTGGCGCCAGTAGTCCCGTCCCAGCTCATAACCAATCTCACCACGGAATGCGCCTTCAAGTTGCCATGTGTTAAACCCACAGCTGCCAATGAGCTTCCCCGTCTCCTTGAGTTCAATCCCCCAACGAATGGCGTCCTCTTCCCCTGCCATATGATTGAGCAAACCAATCATGTCCCCAGCCTCGCTTGTCCCAATCATGGGCGCAAGATTCATATAACGGGTGACCTCGCGGTCCGACCAGCATGCGAACATCTGGGCCGCATCCCGGCGACGCATTTTGCGCAAACGAAGTCGTGTTGTCTCCATTTCGGGAATTCTCCCTTTACATTTATACATATCATGACACTCCGATCCGATCTATCTCTGCAGACCATAAGATTCACTAGTCATCTAACCATAACCTGCACCGATTGGCAACAGTTCACTCATTATGATGATATCAAAAAAACCGGGTCGCTTCCGCTCCCGGCCTTGATGTACTTATGAATTTATTCGGATCATATTCAGCGATATGCCTGCCCGAATGACGATTAGGCTGTTCATGCTGTTGAAGCTTTCTTGCCAGTTGCGAGTAATTCCTCGCTGACCCGACCGAATACAGCGGTAATTTCCTTGAATTCCTCAATGCCTGTCCCCGTCAGGCTCCACTTATCTCCGTGGGCAGTCAGGAAGTTCTCTTGCGTCAGGTGTTCAAGTTCTTGCTTAATCTCACGCTCTCCAACACGATATCCCCGTTCTTCCAATAGGGGCAGCGCGTCGCTTACGGTCAAATCCTGATTCTGGGCAAAATATAGAAGATGAATTCGTACAAAAAGATTCTGTACCTCTGCATGCATAAGCCAAGCTCCTTCCCGGGTTCTAGCCCTCCGTGGTTGCTAAGTAATTACCCCATGCATGAAGCCGAGAAACAGGAGGATTATTCATGCCTTCCCTTCTCTTTCCGAAATCCTCCGCTTGACTAACCGCATTCTCTACACTATCTTGAAAATAAGTACCATTTTTGCTCGGGAGGGTGATTTAACATGTTTCAAGCTGTTTCCTATGAAGGAACACGAAGTGAGCAGCACACCGCCGTCCTGGGACAGTTAAGTGCTCTGATCCGCGATGAACCCAGTGCAATCGCCAATCTGGCGAACGCTGCTGCGCTGCTCAATGTATTTCTGACCGACACCAATTGGGTCGGCTTCTATCTGTATGATGGAAAAGAACTGGTCCTCGGTCCATTCCAGGGACTGCCCGCCTGCATCCGAATTCCACTAGGACGTGGCGTATGCGGCACATCTGCTGCGGAGAAACGTACCTTGGTCGTTGACGATGTACATGCCTTCCCAGGCCACATTGCCTGTGATGCAGCATCCAAAAGCGAGATCGTCGTACCGATTATCAAAGACGGCGAATTGTACGGGGTGCTGGATATCGACAGCCCGCTCAAGAATCGTTTTGACGATGAAGACCGTATCTTCCTGGAGAAAGCAGTAAGCCTGCTCACAGAGCAGTTATAAGCAACCATACGCTTTCAGGAAATATTGAATAAGGTGATTGGCTCTCATCGTACTGTTGATGAAGAACCCATAATAGCAAAGAGCGCATTCCTCTGAGAGGACTGCGCTCTTTGCTATCCATTATGGTTCACACCCATGTTCTTGCTCGCCCATGTTACTTTATGCATCTACATTAAATCCTGTTCCGCTTTGATCATCATTCCGTCTCGCAGGAATTCAGCGAGTCTCGGGTGGTAACCATCGTACATCTGGCGGAAATTCCGATGCTCGACATACAAGTTGGCCAAATCCCGATAAATTTCGGGAGTGGGTGTGTAATACCCTTTGATCCATTGAAGATGCCTGCCAATAATCTGCTGCACCTCGGGACTGCCAGGTTCCAGTCGATCCTCAATGGCCTGCTGCAAGTCCAGATGAATCCGGTCAATCTTCGCCTGAGAATCCAGAAAGTCCTCCTTGGACTTCAACTCATGATCTTCTATCTCCGTTGTCATGAAAGGCTCCGCTTCGTCGAAATTCTTCTTCTTTAAGCTTGAAGACTCCGGCAAAAGCTGTTGATGTCTTTTGTTCACAAAACCGATGTACAGCTCATGTTCATCCAGTTCCTGATCTCCTTGCAGATGTGAGATTGTTTTGTCCAGCGTCTGGATCAAACCATGTAGACGGAGTGTCTTCTCCAGAATCTCAATACGATGCTGCTGCATGATGCGAATGACATCCTGAGGGTTATCCCGGAGCATGGACCCAATCTCTTCCTCTTCCATACCTACTTCCCTACAGAAGAGAATTTGCTGGAGTCTCAGCAACTCCTGCTTTTCATAATACATATCCTTATCCAGATCCCCAAAGGCCGGATTCAAAAGACCCGTCTCCGCGTACTGGCTCAGTTCGTTCAGACTCACACCGGACATTCCGGATACGTCAACCATGGAATATGCCATTTGAATACACCTCCTGCCTGGCCTGTAACTCCTGGGTTCAGGCTTATTTCATACTGCATTATATTTGAATAGTGAGAGATTATAAGACTTTCGGCAATGCTGTACCGCTTCATTCACTCGCGTTCTGGATGGGTACATCATGCTTCGGTGATATGAACAGCGTCTGTCAGTTGAATTGCGGTATGTTAAATATTTATACCCGTCTCATCAGATGTGAACCCCTGGTAAGAGAAGAATCGCTATGTATTTTTCAAACTATTTTCTATGACTTACATATGAAAAATCCTGTACCATTATCTTGGCACAGGATGATGTTGTTATGTTTTCATTTGCATACGGAATATCGAACATAAGATGGGAAGAGTCTCACCCTTTGTTAAACATGACAAACTTCAGTTCCGTCATTTCCTCTACCGCATATTTCACACCTTCACGTCCGATACCACTCTGTTTCACCCCACCATAAGGCATGTGATCGACTCTGAATGTGGGGATATCGTTAATCATGACTCCGCCTGCTTCGATATGATCGACGGCATGGAGAGCGGTATGAATATCATTTGTGAATACGCCCGCCTGAAGCCCATAGATGGAATCGTTGACATGCTCAATGCCCTCTTCAACCGAGTCTATCGTGTTAATCACGACAATGGGTGCAAACACTTCCTGACAGGATACCTTGGCATCACGTGGCACGTTAACCAGCACCGTTGGACGCAGAACGCCTCCTTCAGCTTGACCACCCGCTACCACTTCGGCTCCGGCCTGTTTCGCCTCTTCGATCCAGTCGAGCGTACGCTGTACATCCTTGGAGGTAATAAGCGCAGAGACCACCGTATTTGAATCGAGTGGATCTCCGACCACGACTTGTTCTGCCGCTTCCGCGAAACGACGGATGAATTCATCCGAAATCGTATGGTGCACATATATGCGCTGTAGCGAGATACATACCTGACCCTGATACGTGAACGCTCCTGTCACACAGCGAGGAATCACTTTGTCCAGATTCGCATCCTGATCCACAATGACTGCTGCATTCGATCCAAGCTCCAACGTCACCCGTTTCAGTCCAGCTTTGCTGCGAATGCTCGTCCCCACCGCTGGGCTGCCTGTAAACGTAATGTGAGCAACACGAGGATGCTCCACAAGCACATCACCAATCGTTTTCCCTTCACCACTCACCACATTCAAGACACCATCCGGCAACCCGGCTTCCTTGAACAGATTAGCAATATAATAAGAGGACAGCGGTGTCTGCTCCGCAGGTTTGAGCACGATGGTATTGCCTGCTGCTATCGCTGGACCCACCTTGTGCGCCACCAGATTCATTGGAAAATTAAACGGCGTAATCGCACCGATCACACCCAAAGGTTGCCGCATCGTATACCCGACCCGTCCTTCTCCGCCTTTGGCTGCATCCATTGGTACCGTCTCTCCCGTTAACCGCTTGGCTTCTTCGGCGGCAAAACGATACGTTTCCACGGTGCGATCAACCTCCGCCAGCGCTGCAGTAATCGGCTTCGCCGCTTCAAGCGCAATGATTCGCGCCGCTTCTTGCTTCCGTTCTTCCAGCATGGAGGACAACTTGTACAGAATATCTGCACGCTGATGTGCAGGCATCTGACGCATCTCCTTGCCAGCCTGAACCGCAGCCGTAATGGCAGCCTCCGCTTCCTCTGCGGAGGCTGAAGAGACTTCCGCCAACGTTTCTCCAGAGTACGGCGCCTGAAGTGTTGTATAGTTCACTGATTCGGTCGGTTTGCCACCGATAAACAGATGTTGTTTTTTCATATGCTGCATCCTCCATTCTATTCGAGCCTGTTGAATTAAAGAATATTTAGTTCAACTTATATAATCTATTTATACACTATTTCGGCACTATCAACCCAGCAATGGATTAAGGAGTGTCATCATCAGAGGTAGTTAAACAGGGTGTCATAGCGGCTTATATTACGCAGGCTAAATTCATCCACCGTTTTACTTAACCGTCATGACGGGGCATTCTGCATGTTTTAACACGCCATGGCTGACACTGCCCACGATCATTTCTGCCAGCATGCTTTTCCCACCCCTGCCCATCACGATCAGTCCACAATCCCGCTCAAGCACCACACGGCAGATCTCATTCACAGGATCACCCGCAATCAGCAGCGTCTCATATGCAACGTTCCTTCCAGCCAACTGTCTGGTCACCGGTTCGATGATATGTCGCCCTTCTTCAGCAATCCGCTCTTCCAGATCAATACCCAGTGCAGGTTCATTCATTGAAATGGCAGGATTGACATGCATAATAATCAGACTTGCGGGTTGTTTCATACTTTCAGCCAAATTCAGAGCTTCCTCCAGCGCTTTATGCGCATGATCCGAACCATCCACAGCAACCAATATTCGTTTCAGCATTGCAATTCCTCCTGTGAATTAATGTTGTGTAATCGCAGCATCGATATCCCATAGATGATGGCGACGTACGAGCAGTACCACGACACCAATAAGAACCATGAATGCGCCAAAATAAAACGGAGTCTCCGGCAGGAACCATTCGGACAATTTACCTGCAAGCCATGGGGCAAGTGCCCCACCAAGGAATCGGACAAAGCTATATGCAGCCGAAGCCACGGAGCGCTCCACAGGTGCAGCTTCCATAACCGCGGTTGTAATCAACGTGTTGTTAATCCCAAGGAAGATCCCTGCTACAATGACTGCCACAATAACCGTAGTTGGTGAACCCATTACAGTACCTATCGCCATAACAACCAGATCAATCGCGAACAATGTAAGCATGACACTCATGGATGGTACTGATCCGAATCGGCGTTGCAATCTTGGAGCGACAAATACCGACGTAATCGCCAGCATCAATCCCCAGCCAAAGAATACATAACCCAACCCGTGCTCATCCAGATTCATCACATATGGTGAATAAGCCATCAAGGTAAAGAAACCAAAGTTATACAGAAAGGCGGTAATCGCCAATGTTTTTAGTGAAGGATAACTTAATGCTTTGAACGGATCGGACAACGAACTGCGTGTTTTCGGTTTGGCCATTTTGGGCAGCATAAATGTAATACTGATAAAGGCAATTGCCATAAGGACAGCCACCCCATAGAACGGGCCACGCCAGGAAATAGAACCCAGCTCACCACCAAGGAGCGGACCCACTGCAATCCCGAGACCCAGCGCCGCTTCGTACAAAATAATCGCCTTGGCTGTCCCTGACGTGGACAATCCCACAATGGCAGATAGAGCCGTTGCGATGAACAGGGCATTCCCCAATCCCCAACCGCCGCGATAACCAACCAGTGCACCTACCGTGTCTGAGGTACCGCCAAGGAAAGAGAAGATAATGATCAACAATATGCCGCTGAGTAGCGTCCATTTCACACCAATCCGGCTGGATACCACACCTGTAATCAGCATCGCTACCCCGGTTACAGCGTTATAACTGGTAAATAGCAGTGACACTTGGCTTTTCGAAGCATGCAACTGATCTGCGATCGCCGGCAGAATCGGGTCTACCAGACCCAGACCCATAAAGGATATGATACATGCAAAGGCGACCGCCCACACCGCTCGCGGTTGAGACAGCAAGCCCCCACGTGATGACCGTAATTCGTCCGGTAATGATGGCTCTCTGTTCATACGTAATTCCTCCTGTGAATGATTTATGTGGTTAAACTTTTCATTTGAAAATGACCGTGAAAGAGATGAAAACATAATATTTATTTTCATAAGTAGAGGTAAAAAAACGGCACAAATGACACCGGAACCTCCGGTGTTTGTACAGGATCGCCACATGTACTCTGGTACTCACTTCATATAGCGATTATTTGTATACAGTTTTGTTTTTTAAACATTAGATGCTAATACGGTTACCCGTCTTCATCACTCTGCGGATCATGTGCCTGTAACTTCTGAATACCACTTCGGACGCGTTCACGCAGCTCTTCAAGTTCGGTCTGTACGGCATGTATGCTCTGAAGTTTCTGTTCGATCAGTTGCAGCTGACCAGCCAGCGTGGTTTCCATCCTGGTGAGCTTCTCGATCCGCTCTCTCACTTCAGTTGTCTGCTGGTAGTCAAAACGTTGTTCGTTCAGTGCATCTGCCGTTGCCACATAGGTATGTAGCTCCTGAAGGGAGAATCCAAGTACCTCTTTGGCGCGAACCACCTTTTTCAGATAATCTATATCCTCCCGAGTGTACAACCGCGTCCCGCCATCTGTCCGCTGAGGTGAAGGCATAACACCAATCTCTTCATAATACCGAATGGTTCGCTTGGTCAAACCGCATTCCTTGGCTACGTCATCAATTTTATATAAATTCATTTCCTTCACCTCTTTTTATATGTCTTTATTATTATGTACATAATTATATATAATGTTAACGTTAACGTCAACGTAAGATTTAATTCCGGATCATATATGATGCCCAAGCACGAAATCTTTAATCGAATTTGTATGGACTATTATAGATTAGATTGAATTGGCCAACAAAAAAAGACCCGCTTTCGCGAATCTCTTTCTTGGATATATACTTGTCCTATTATTTCTTACACGCTTTCTTCCTGTTGTTCCTGTTGCTGGATACGCTGCATTTGCTTCAAACGGCCCTCGACTCTGGTGAACAGTCTGAACGTATAGAAACCTGTAGCAACCAAACTTAGAACCAATGCTCGTACATCGGTAAGCCAGAAACCGATTATGCCGAATATCGTAATAATCACACCAAACTGCATCATCAGATTGGCACTATACCGTTGCGCTTCGTCCCATAGCTCGGGATTACTCATTGCGCGTGGGGTCCGATACCCATATATCCCGTTAATCATCTTCGGCGGTTTTTTGAACACCATTAACCCCAAAATGAAATAGCACACCCCGCATATGATTCCAACAACTGCTCCTGCCAAAATATTCTCCCCTTCTCTATTGCTTCCCTATACCATACATAGGAAGCCCTACAAATATAAAAACGGCTCTACGTATATACGAAGAGCCGTACTTTACGTTTCGGAAACTTAAACGTTCTTCACGCGGAGTACCCGCATTGCGTTCAGGACAGCCAGGACGGTGACACCAACATCGGAAAATACCGCTTCCCACATCGTGGCGATGCCAAACACACCCAGTAACAGGAAGATCGCCTTAACACCCAGGGCAAACCCGATATTCTGCCACACGATCATCCGAGTCCGCTTCGCAATGCGGATCGCGCTCGCAAGTCTCGAAGGTTCATCCGTCATGATGACCACGTCTGCCGCTTCAATCGCCGCATCCGAGCCAAGTCCTCCCATGGCTACGCCCACATCGGCCCGTGCCAGTACAGGGGTATCGTTGATGCCATCTCCGACAAACACCATTTTCTCCTTTGGAGATTTGGCAGCTTCCAGCTGCTCCAGCCGTTCGACTTTGTCCTGTGGCAACAATTCAGCATAGACCTCATCAATACCCAGCTCTCGGCCTACCGCTTCACCTACAGACTTGGCATCACCTGTCAGCATGACTGTTTTGCGGATACCAAGCTTCTTCAGTTCCTGAATCGCAGCTGCTGCATCGTCTTTCACCTCATCGGCAATGATGAGATGACCAACATATATGCCTGCTTCGGCAACATGTACTACCGTTCCTACGGTGTCTGGTGTGGTGTAGGAAATGTCTGCCTGTTCCATTAACTTGGCGTTTCCTGCCAGCACTTCACGGCCATCCACGCTCACTCTGATCCCATGTCCGGCCACTTCATCATAGCCATCCACACCTTGCACAGGAATATCCTTCGCCCAGGCTGCACGAATGGATTCGGCAATCGGGTGATTCGAGTTTGCTTCGGCAATCGCTGCAATTTTCATCAGTTCTTCTTCCGTGCGTCCACCTTCGGGGCGAATAGCTGTTACTTTAAATACACCTTTTGTTAGTGTACCCGTTTTATCGAAAACAACCACTTTCACATCATTCAATGCTTCCAGGTAGTTGCTGCCTTTGATGAGAATTCCGTTACGTGAGGCCGCTCCAATACCGCCAAAGAAACCAAGTGGAATGGAGACCACCAGCGCACAAGGACAAGAGATAACCAGGAAGACCAAGGCACGATAGATCCAGTCAGCAAATGTTGCACCACTAAGCACCAAAGGTGGGACCAATGCAATCAAGGCAGCAAGAATAACAACAACCGGTGTGTAATAACGGGCGAATTTGCTGATAAAATGCTCTGTTTTCGCCTTCCTGCTACTCGCGTTCTGCACCAGATCCAGAATTTTGGATACCGTTGATTCACCAAATGTTTTGGTCACTTCAATGGTCAACATGCCGTTTTTGTTCACAAAACCGCTCAGTACATCACTTCCAGGCTCCAGCTCACGAGGAACCGATTCCCCTGTCAGCGCAGAAGTATCTACCATGGAACGCCCAGCTCTAACGATCCCGTCCAGCGGGACTCGCTCACCCGCTTTTACTACAATGTGATTGCCAATTCGTACTTCTTCCGGGGAAACACGTTTGGTCTCGTCACCCGAACCCGTCAGGATATTCGCATAGTCCGGCCGAATATCCATCAGGGATTGAATCGACTTGCGAGACCGATTAACCGCCATACCCTGGAATAGCTCACCGAGCTGATAGAAGAGCATGACCGCGACCCCTTCGGGATACTCACCAATGGCAAAAGCACCCAAGGTAGCCACCGACATCAGAAAGTATTCGTCAAACACCTGGCCCCGAATTATATTTTTGGACGCCTGAAGTACAATATCTCCCCCTGCGATGAGGTAAGCAAGCACATAGAGCGCAAACTGAGCCCAACCTTCCAACGGAGACCAGATGGCCGCTGCGAGCAGCACAGATCCGGCAGCAAGGCGAGCAAGCAGTATTTTGGTCTGCCCTGCACCATGTTCATGTGAATGGCCTGCATGGGCATCATGATCATGGATATGGCCATGTTCATGTCCAGCATGATCATGGATATGGCCATGTTCATGTCCAGCATGATCTCCGTGATCATGTGTGTGACCTTGTTCGTGGCCCTGATGACTACGCTGACCTGATTGGTCATCAGCGTGAGCGTGTGTTTCAAGTGAATGTCCGTGATCATGTCCCGCGTGGTCATGAGCGTGATCATGCTTACCGGCTGCACTCCCTGTATGGGTGTGAGCATTGCCGTTCACATGTTTTCCTTTTTCCGAAATACGAATATGTGGCTCCAGCCGAAGCACTTTGCGCTTGGCTTCCTCGACCACCTGCTCATTCATATCGGAAGTCGTATGCATCGATAAGGTTTTGGTAACAAAATTAACGGAGCATTCGTTCATGCCCTTAATTTTCTTAACACTGTTCTCGATCTTCAATGCACAATTTGCGCAATCCAGTCCATCTAGCAGCAGTTCCCTTTTCACCTGTTCCTGTCCGGTTCCCATGTGAATTCTCCCCTTTGCAGTACATCAACATCGTTGTATTCCGATTTTCATTTCTTATTAAAAGTTACATTCAATATATGAGCAATCATTCATATGTTTGGTTACCCCTATTATATGCACGCCTAAACATGCGTGTCAACAATTGTTGTTGATTTTTTATACAGATTATGCTAATAGTAATCATTTCGCTTTAGGCGTTTTTTGGATATAATAAGTGTACAGTTGTTAACATAGGCGGTGATAAGAAATGGAACAACCGGTTAAAGCACCAGGCGAATGTGATGCGGCCTGCTCAGGTACTGAAGCCGATGTGCAGACGATTCGCACTTCACTCATAGATCGGGAGACCTCTTCCGAGATGGCGGATTGGTTTAAAGCATTCAGTGACCCAACACGTCTACGTATTATTGATGCGCTGTTACAGAAGGAATTATGTGTTCATGACCTCACGGTTCTGCTCGAAATGGGACAGTCGGCCATTTCACACCAGCTGCGTTCCCTACGCAACATGCGGATCGTCAAGCGGCGCAAAGAAGGCAAGACGGTGTATTACTCTCTGGATGATGCTCATATTGAGCAGATCTTTTTGCAAACGCTCCAGCATATCAAGCATAGCTAGGCAATAGCTTAGCATGTCCATGAAAAGAACCCCGCCTCTCGGCTATAAGCCGATGGACGGAGGTTCTTTTTGGTGAGGGTACCGTTTTGTACAAAATACTAAGTGACTATTCCTTCTGATTACCAATCAATTGGAGCTTACCACTTCATTACAAAAGGTTGTTCTTGTTCGGATCATACAAGCCGGATCTATCCTTAAACCAGTTGAAGATATGCGATACACATACTTTCAGCACCGCGTATCCCGGAACAGCCAGCAGAATGCCCACAACTCCAAACAGATTACCCGACGTCAGAATGACAAAGATAATCGTAATCGGATGGATCTTGAGTGTTTTACCCATGATCTGCGGTGAGATGAATTTACCTTCGATTAACTGAACGATTGTCCATACAGCAACCATCTTCAACAGCATTACTGGCGAAGTAACCAAGGCCACGATCAATGCAGGTGTAATCGCAATTGCAGGTCCCAGATACGGAACGACACTCGTGAACGATGCAATAATTGCAAGAATCAGTGCATAATCCAGTCCAATGACCATATAACCGATATAGAGCAGGATACCGATGCAGAAGCTGACGATAATCTGTCCACGAATGAATGAACTGATCTGGTGGTTGATATCTTCCAGCACATGCATTGCACCTGTACGGCTCTTGATGGGCAAGAAAGACAAAATTTTGGATGGCAGCTTCTTGCCGTCTTTCAGCAGATAGAACAGAATGAACGGAACCGTCACAATGGAGAGTACGATCTCAGTGAAAGCTCCGAGGAATCCGCCCAATGTGCTCCAGGTTGAGTCCAGAATTTCCGCAGCCTTCTGGGAAGCTGTTCTCCATAGGTCCTGCCAGTTCATATTAAGCGTTTCCTGGACCTGACCAAACAGCTGACTACCCGTCAATTCCTCAAATTGCTGTCTTACAGTCTCACTGTACGTTGGGAAATTCGCGATAAGTCCCATAATCTGATTGCGAAGCACCGGAATGACTGCCAGCACTACAACTGTCAGAATGCCTCCAATGGCGAGATACAGGATCAGAATGGACCAGCCACGCTTGATTTTCCATCTCTCCATCACATCCACAATCGGATTCAGCAGATAGTAGAGTATGCCTGATAGAATAATAGGTAGCACAATGGTCTTGATGAGTACGGCGAGCGGATGAAGAACAAAGGATACTTTGGTCAGAACCATCACGTTTAGTCCTACTAACAGCAGAACTAGCAGAACTAGGACAAATTTGTTGTTCAGAAAAAACCGCTTGAACCGATCCGGCCAAACGCGGGGTTGCTCAGGTTGCTCCATAGGCGTGTCGTCCTCTCTCTTATGTATCGGTTAGTCATGAATACAACTGTAAAACGGGTATGCGTCCCTTACATGTGAAAATAGTACCTTGTACAAGCCAACATATGTATAACACTCTGGAATTATACGTATGGTACTGTTTAACCGTTTCAAATAAGAGCGGTAAACTCATCTTACCCCAAAATGAATCTTTTGCCCCACACGAATCATTTGCAAAATATTCCTATACCAAAACGGTCCGCCTCTATGAGACGAACCGTTAATTTGAAGCCTTAGATCACGCTATATCTTGCTCTTAAACGGATGTTGATCATTATGCTTTTCCCGCCAGTTGCGCGATCAATTCATAGGAATGCAAGCGTGCCTGATGATCATAGATCATCGACGTAATAATCAATTCATCCGCCTGCGTTTGCTTGATGAAGGATTCCAACTGTCTGCGTACGGTTTCAGGGGACCCATTTACGGCTGCCTTCAATGTCTGTTCCACACCGGCTTTTTCCCGGTCAGTCCATTTGCCTTCCATGTCGGCTGGGGGTTGCACCAGTCCCGTTGTTCCGCGGATGATGTTCAGGAATTGCTGTTGCATCGTTGTACCCAGCCATGCTGCTTCCTCGTCTGTATCCGCAACAACAGCGTTGACACCAACAATCACATGCGGCTCCTTCAAGCCATCGGAAGGTTGGAAGTTGTTACGATACGTTTCAAGTGCGATTCTTGTGTAATCGGGCGAGAAGTGGCTTGCAAAAGCAAATGGCAATCCCAGCTGACCCGCCAGACGTGCACTGAAATCACTGGACCCCAGCAGGTAAATCGGAATATTCAACCCTTCACCCGGTACAGCACGAACAGGCGCGTGATACGATGTTGCCGATGCATCGAAGTATGCTCGGAGTTCTGCGAGCAGTTCAGGGAAGTCCTCACCACTGTTCAGATCTTTGCGGAGGGCCAGCGATGTTCGGCGGTCACTGCCTGGTGCACGCCCCAGTCCCAGATCAATTCTGCCTGGATACAGCGATTCCAGTGTTCCGAATTGTTCGGCAATGACGAGTGGAGCATGGTTGGGCAACATAATTCCGCCTGATCCCAGACGAATCGTCTTGGTACCACCAGCCAGATATCCAATGACGACCGAAGTCGCGGAGGAAGCAATGCCCGGCATATTATGGTGCTCCGCTACCCAATAACGATGATAACCCCATCGCTCTGCATGCTGTGCCAGATCCAGACTGTTACGGAGTGCATCGGCAGGCGTTGCGCCCACAACAACCGGAGCTAGATCCAAGATTGAAAGCTTAACGTCATGAATATGTTCTTTATGGGATGGTACCGTATTTTCAGTAGTCATTATTGTTTAATCTCCTTAATGATTATATTTTTGTATATCCAGATATATAGATGTATTGTAACAGAAGCTAATATCATACGCAGATACGATATAGCCGTTCACATCCGGACGGAACCCCTGCTTGCTGCATTGCTTCCTAGCTTCCGTTCCGGCATCCGGCTTATAACTCGTTCTTCACGTACTCGGCAAATTGACGAATCGTTTCTTCGTTACGCCGATAATATGTCCATTGTCCTCTTCGTTCCGAGAGCAGCAACCCTGCCTTGAGCATGGTCAGCAGATAGCTGGATATCACCGACTGAGCCAGTCCAGCCTTCAGTTGAATCGTGCCCACACATATTCCGCTCTTCCCACCATCCGGATGTTGGGATAGTTCAAGCGGAGAGAAATGTTGCTCCGGGTTCTTGAGCCACAACAGGATCTGTCTACGTGTCTCGTTCGATAATGCTTTGAATATGAGTATAGGTTCCATGGGTCGATTATACCCCCTTTCCTCCATTTTGCAAACACATGAACAAACAAACCGACTCAGAATCGAGTCGGTCTGGTATCACATGGACTTATGGATGGAGATAGTATCCAATTAGAATTTAGTCGTCACTGTTTGTTTAACTTGATCCAACATCGCTTCATATGCAGGTGCATCTAAGTATCCAATACTTCCGAAGAGCAGATGATCTACGGCTTCAATTCCTACAAATTCAAGGATTCCCACGTCAGAAGTCATTTTCAACCCAGCAGTCATGCCAATCTGATCGTAGACTTCACTCGGTGTACCGTGTGTATTGATGATGAGTCCTTTTTTGCCTGTCAGCAATTTCTCGATTCCCGCTTCACCCGCTGCATATGCAAAACCATAGGCGAATACACGGTCAACATATCCTTTCATAATGGCTGGAAGACCTGTCCACCAGATCGGATAGATCAATGTAATGGCCTCTGCATCTGTAACAAATTGTTGTTCTGTTGCGATATCCTGTGGTGTCTGCCCTGCGCGCATGGAAGCTGTATCGGCTTCAGTCAGTACGGGCTGGAATCCAAGCTTATACAAGTCACGAACGACCACTTCATGGCCTTGAGCTTCGAGAGCTTCTACAGCGGTATTCAAGATTGCGTTATTGAAGCTATCTGCGTGTGGGTGTGCATATACGATAAGGTGTTTCATAGTGTTAATTCCTCCAGGTTTGGTTTGAGTTAGGTTTCGAAAAATGCAGTGAACATATACATAGACATCTATGTATATGTATAAAAAATATATGATCTTCTGTCTCCGTTCTTATTCAGATTCGGATAGACAGAAGATTGATATCGCTACTATAACCTTTTGACAATATGGGACAGCAAGCTCTCCAGTTGTTCCGACTCTTCATCTGACAGGTCAGCATAGATGATATCATTAATCCGATCTGATACCTGAGAGAATATGGGCTCGAGTCGCTTCCCCTGTTCGGTAAGTCGAATCATCGTGACTCTGCTATCTTCCGCACTCTTGCTGCGTTCAACATAACCGAGCTTCTCCAGCTTGTTGACCAGCACAGTTACAGTGGGCTGGGTACGTTGAACACGTTCCGCCAGCATTTTGATAGACAGCGTCTCTTCCCGATATAAGAACATAAGCACATCTCCATGAGAAGGAACAATGCCAGTTACCTCATGCTGTTCCAGTTCGTAAACTATTCGTTTGTTGATATGATCCCTGATTCTTGCAATCAGTGCAATCGCGTTATATTTTGGCATGACCTCATTATACATAGACATCTATGTATAATCAAGTTTTTTCTTTCTCCATCCAAAAACAACCCTTCACATGACTACAGGAATGCAGTATGTGTGGGCTGTTTATCTTGTTTTACTCTAGACAATCCAGTGCGTGATTTTTTCCATCGTCTGTCGTGATTTCTCACGTTTTGGTTCTTCCACACGATAACCAAATGCGGCCATCACCGAGACGTCCCACGCACCATCCTCCAGTAACCCCTCATTTTCCATGATACGATGGACATCCTCACGGCTGAAACCTTCAATCGGACAAGAATCAATCTCGATCTGAGCCGCTGCCGTCATCATGTTGCCAAGTGCAATGTACGTCTGTTTCGATGCCCAATCGAATAATGTTTTTGGATTTTGCAGCAGACCCTGATTATTCTGAAAATTCCCATATGCCGCGCTTGTCATCTCGAATACATCATCTGTCATTCCTTTGATTTCTTTCAGCATGTATTCCGCATAGGGAGAATTGTAACTGGCGTCCGAACGGGCCAAAATAACAACAAAGTGGCTTGCCGTTGCAAGCTGCTTTTGAGCTCCGGACGAGACTTCTGACAACCTCTGGCGCAGTTCGGGATTTTGCACAATCAGAAATTTCCATGGCTCGAAACCGATTGAACTCGGGGACAGCCTTCCGGTCTCCAGAATAAATGAGAAGTCCTCATCCGTGATTTTACGCGATGCATCGAATATTTTGGTCGCATGCCGGAATTGAAAAGCCTGTAGAATTTCTTCTTGTTTCTTTGCCTGAGTTGAAACGTTCATATTCCTCCACGTCCTTCGAATTAGGATTTTATTAGTATGTTAACACCTTGTGAAGTCTACATTATTATCATTTAACTTTAGATTAATAGTAGTACCTATAATTGAAAATTAAAAGTACGCACATTATTGTTTCTTGGTTTATAAAAGTAAGTAATAGGATGAATCTAAGAAAATATACACAGTCAAGTTTCGATTTAGGTTTTGAACTCAGTGATATATTTCTATTAAAAGTAAATTTCATACTCAGGCTTCATTCCACCGTTGAAATTCTCAACATCGTTGCATGCAGGAAACGTTAGTTTTAAAAAATGAGGAGCCTCCTGGTTAGTAGGCTCCTCATTTTTTGTTATGCTGTCACCCAAGTCATCCTGTTCGTTAAACTTTGAACTCCTGAACGAGCTTATCCAGATTTAACGCGCTCTCCTTCACCTGATCCGACTGCTGAACTACTTCCACAGACTGTGCAGTAGAGGCAATCATATGTCCAGCGATCTCTTGACTGGATGCGGCCGATTGTTCACTGGCTGATGCAATCTCATGAATGGAGCCCACCAGTGTCTTAATATTTGCAGTCACTTGTTGTGAGGTTGCATTGAGATCTTTAACTGCATTAGCATGTTCTAGGGAATCGATATAATACTGTTCCGCTGTGTTCTCCAATAATTTATAATCTTTGCCCACCTGATTGAACATAAAGGATAATAATTCTTTAGCATTGGAAGACAGATTGGTTACAGACTGCGTGACCTCTTCCGTTACCTGCTGAATCTGATCTGCGGCCTGTCTGGAATCGTCTGCCAACTTGCGAATCTCACTTGCTACAACTGCGAACCCTCTGCCTGCTTCTCCAGCCCGCGCTGCTTCAATCGATGCGTTAAGTGCAAGTAGATTAGTCTGTGCAGTAACATCCAAAATAGACTGAGATAAAATACCAATCTGATCTACAGCAGTTGCACGTTCCAGTGCTTCTGACATCTTCTTGCTAGTGTGATCGTACATATCTATAGCCGCTTGGCTTGATTCGCGGGCTTCATGCTTCAATTTCTCAGCCTTGGTGCTGGTTACATAGGCAGCTTCCGCTTGTTTGGACGTCTGTTCCGAGATATATTCGGCTCCCTGCTGCATCTCATTAGCTGAATGATTCATATTTTCAGTGTGAGCTGAGGCCTCTTCCATTGCGGCCGAGAGTTCTTCAACGGTGGCAGATACTTCTCGAATCCGCTCATTCAGACCTGTCATGTTCTGGTTCGTAAGATCACTAACCTGGTTGATATGATGGGACTCCTGAATTACACCACGAATAACATTCGATGTAGAGTCGGTCATTTTGGAAATGGCCCGTGCGATGACACTGATCTCATTATTCCCCTCTGTTAGATAAGGATCAATGGTAGCCGTTAAGTTCCCTTGCGTTACCTCTTCACAATAACGGGTAATGGCTTTCATTCGTTGACGGATACTTCGAATCATTACATACGATATAATAATAAGGGTCCCGAGTGACAACAAAAGCACCGAACCTAGTATCAACGCTCGCTGTTTAATCACTTCCTGAGTATTTGCATAGAGCTTGGCTGACTCTTCTTCATTATATGTACTCAAAAGACTGATCGTTTCAACAATTGCTGTACTGCTCTTATTGATTCTTCCTCTCTCATCACTATCATAGGTTCCCGACTTCTTTTTGACATCCATGATTTGCTCAATATCCTTGTAGTATGTATCCATCTTAGCTTCCACATCTGCAAATATCTCTTTTTCTTTGGTATCCAGTGTTCTTGCGGAAAATTCATTCAGACCGTCGGTGACACTCTGCTTACCTTTTTGAACCTGATCGTACTGCTTATCTGTATACTCTGCATTATCAAGAACCTTCGTATAATTGGCACGCATGTTATAGAAATTACTCTTCACTTCAAGGACGTTAGTCTGATGCTGAAAGCGGTCATTATAGAGAATACCCTGTCCCGACTTGGCTTCGTTCATGCTGAACATTCCGATCAGAAAGACGGTGACTAAGCCGATCAGACTAATGGTAATCATAATCACCATCGTAGTTGTGAGCTTCAGATTTTTCAGTTTGTTTCCTTTTAGATACTTTTCTTTAGGCTGGTTTGACATCGTTTTACCTCCATTTTTCATATCAATGATGCTTCTATTACTATCGTCCTGATAATCTATATATCGTATGTATTTATACTAATTATTAGCTTTCCAGGAAAATTTCCTTTAACTCTACTGAAGCGAAAAGAAGAATAACTATTTTAAATAATCGGTTATGATGTAAAACTGAAAAAAGTTCACCGCCTATGATGAACTGACTCATTGGGAAAAAACAAATAAACCGCTTAGGAGTATAACCCCATTTAGCGGCTTAGTCTTGAGATAGAAGTAAGATGCTCCATTTATAACTGTTCCATGAATTCATTTTCAGATATGACGGTATATCCTTCTTGTCGAAGTAGTGCTGAGGTAACCCCTTCTCCAGCGATCTTGTGGTTGGCGAAATTCCCATCATAGATCATCTGTGTTCCACAGGACGGGCTGAACTCTTTCAGAACAACGCAGGAAACGTCCAGTTTACGTGCCCATTCCAATGTCTGATAGGCGCCTTTGATGTATAGGGCTGTGACGTCTTTCCCACTCTTTTCAATAACCTTCGCTCTTCCTGCCAGCACATCCTTGCCTGTGCCCCCGATAATTTCAGCCGGTTCCCGAGGTGTAGAGAATCCGCCAAGCAGCTCCGGACACACCATCTTCGCCTGCTCGTGCTCCACAAGACTCTGAATTTTCTCATCCAAACTCGCTGTACCGTTGTAGCGACAAGCCACCCCAGCCAAGCATGAACTGACCAAATATTTCATTATGATCTCCTTATCATCCAATAACCTATGAAGTCCATTGTAACATAAGAGACTACGCCCTAGTATTCACCTCTGGTAATCATTGTGATTCGTCCATCTTCCTTGTATTGAACCTGAAAAACATCCGTGCTCGACTCCAGTTCAAATGTGACCATACCTAGAGCCTCAACGTCCCTGTGTAATTGATAGTTGCTAAAATCAATGTTAAATATTTTTTTGACTATAGGACCTGCCTGATCCCTGAGAAGAGACTCATCTATATTAAATAATTTCTCATGATACGCCTCCATCTCTTCTATATTGCCTATGTCTTGTTCCTCATAATGATTAGTATCCCCAACCGTGTATCCCAATCCCTCTTTTCCTTCAGTCATCTGTACAAAGTAGTTATTCTCAAAGGAGAAAAAGACCGTATCCTTACCAAGTTCATCGTCCTTTGTGCGGCTCACACCCTCTAGGGCATTATCAGGTTTACCCGATAATGCCTCAACTGCATGCCTCGCACTCTTCAAAGCCGTCTGGGATACCTGATCAGCTCTCAGCTCACCTGTAATCGAGACAGCCTTATCCTGCTGCCACACAATCTCCCCATAGTTTATCTCATCCCCTAATGTTAACACGGTGTGCGATACGGGTTGCGTTTCTCCCTGTTTCATACCTACTGATCTGCGAATGAGCTCAGGTTTAAGCGTTGGATCACTGCCTATACTTTGCAGGAGCGACGGAATCTGGCGCATATAACGATGCTCCAGCTCCCTCGGCTGCATCTTTCGTCTCATCTGTACTTCCCGCAGATTACCTGTCGTGGCATCAAGCCAAATCTCCGCATAATCCTCCTCATGTTCATTCCCGGCCTCGACATACACTCTTCCTGACACGGGTAAATCTTGCACATTCGTGATCTTCAGTTGCTTTCCAAGATCGTCACGCATGGTGACCGCGACATTCCTTTTCATCTTGTCGGTCAACAGATCTATGCTCAGATTATTGGAAAACTGTAACGCAGCTATTGGATAGACCTGTTCGATAACAGGCTTCACCAGTTGTCCATCATTCCATATCCATAGGAACAATCCAGCAGTAATGGCGAGTGCACCTGCGCCTGCGACAAGAGGACCCCTTCTAAGGCGGCGTCGCTTGGCTCGAAATGAGCCTACTTGTGGTCTTGAAGGCATCGAACTACGCTCTGATCTGCCCCCCAGCTTCCCCTCCTCCGAATTCTTCATCCAATCCACCTGTTGAAGCACATTCCGCTTGTGATCTTCTGTAAACGGAGACGTCGCAAACGGTTCCTTACGGATTTCTTTTTTCCACTGCTCATCCTCGTGTCTCATTTGCTTCGCTCCTCCCAATGTTTACGCACTTTCTCCTTACCTCGGGATAGTCTGGACTTCACCGTGCCCGAGCTAATTCCCAACATCTCAGCGATTTCACTTGTCGTAAGCTCATATTTCAAATGCAACAAAAGAATCTCCCGAAATTTCTCCGGCAAAGCCAAAACTATATCCCATATCTCATGTACATGCTCCTTGCTCATTGCTTCCATCTCGGCTGAAGGATACGTACCTTGTACAGGAATCATCTGTCCCTGGTCTAAATGCTCCTGTTCCGTGCCAGTGTGTAGTGTCTCTCCCCATAAACTACTACGATAAAATTTGGATTTCCGATATGTAAAAGTTGTATTTCTAGTAATCGTCAGCAACCACGTCTTCAGTGTGCAATCCCCCGATAATGGGAGATCCCCGAATATACCCGAATAAATACTTCCTGTGATAATTCATCTGCCTGTTCGGCACTCTTCGTCAAAAAATAAGCATAGTTCCACACATCGTTCCCGTAATCATCCATCATGCTGCTGAGTGTAGTATTGTCTATGGTCTGGGCATGTGCCAGAAATTGATAGTCCAACTGATATTCACCTCACTTAATAAGACTGAATCTACTGTGGATTAGTTCCCTGTTTTGAACATTATTTCTTATTATTGTAGCAAGAACAAAAAAAGCATGTTCAACATCGCTGAACACACTGATTCCTTCAAGCATTTTGCTCAGTTAGACATCTATATCTCCAGATTCCTTTGTTTCCTTTGTATAAAGTAAAAATCGATAAAGGCGCGGCATATGCTTCCGATGCAGCTTTCTTCCAAAAAGCTTTTAGCTCCGTTTCTTCTGGTTCTTTCTGTCCTCTTCATCATCATCATACTTTAACCGCAGTAATCATCAGAAACATCGGTCTCCGATTCTCATCTCGCATGCCAGGAATCTGTTCAATCATCTCCAGTGATGGCTTGGACTCAGCCACTTGTTGAATGGAAAACCCAGCTCTGATCAGCTCATTCAGATGCGTTGCCACCGTTCGATGGTATTTGATCACGTCCTGATTCAGGAAGTTTGCTACACGTTTCCCCTCATCGTGGTAATCATCCACGGGCCAGTGCAGGATCTCACCCTCGGGTCCATAATGCCAGTCCTGCGCTGCACGAGCGGTGAAGATCGGATGTTCAGAAGACAGTACAAACGTCCCACCTGAGACGAGACAATTGTTGATTTTGGCATACACCTCATCTAAACGTTCAATATAATGCAAAGCAAGTGAACTGATCACAACATCGAATGGTTCAGTTGCAAAATCAATATCTTCAATCGCCATCTGTATGTACTGGATCTGTGAATCATTTGTCATCTCACGAGCACGCTTGAGCATATTGTTAGACAGATCTACACCGATGACTGAACTTGCTTGTTGCTCTCGCGCATATCGACAATGCCAACCAAATCCGCATCCCAGATCCAGCACATGTTTATCTTTCAAATCGGGCAACAGCGTCTGCAATTCATGCCACTCCCCAGCAGCATCCAATCCCTGTACAGAACGTGCCATCTTACTATAATTATCGAAAAACTCATCTTCATCATACTTATTTTGTTTCATCCAGTGATTCCTCCCGCTTGGTGAATATGCACTTACTCTACCCTATAAACGATATCCAAACAGAAAAGTTGCCAAGTGATTAGATGGCATGTTATTATACAGAACGAACGTTCAGTATAGTTTTTGCAGAATGAACATTCAGTTTACTAACGGAGGTCATCATGAACACGAATTGGACGCATCCATTGGAAAGACAATCTGTAGGCAAGGCTTTTATTAGCTACCTCGTGCCTTCCGTACTGGGGATGCTGGTTGTTGCTTTTAACTTTATTATCGATGGTATTATGGTAGGACACAAACTGGGCTCCACCGCCATGGCCGGGATTGGGATCGCTTCCCCTGTGTATACTCTTTTTGTCGCCATGTCTCTATGGATTGGTATGGGTGGAGCCACCTTGTACTCCAATGCCATGGGTAGAAAAGAGATCTCTACTGCCAAACAAATTTTCACCAAATCCATTATGCTCATTCTCCTTGTTACGATGGCTATTGGATACACTGCATATACGTTCAAAGATAAGCTGGTGTACTCTCTTGGCGCCAACGCTGAAACGTTCCCGTTTGCATCAGACTACATGAATATTATGTTGTTGTTCGGGTTTGTTTTTACCATTGAGAATGCGCTCTCTATCTTTGTTCGAAACGATGGGAATCCCAACACATCCATGTATGCTCAGATTACATTTGCTGTGGCTAATATCGTCATTAATTATGTAACATTGTACGTACTCGAATGGGGTGTGCGAGGTGTTGCGCTTGGTACAATTGTATCGGCATCGCTGGCGTTGCTTGTCCTGTTCACTCACTTTTTCAAAAAATCGAACAATCTCACGTTCACTCGTTTCAAATGGAGTACCACACTACTGGCTTCCATTGTACTGATTGGGTTACCCAGCTTCCTGGCTGAACTCGGCATGTCGGTCTTCTCTGTCTCTCACAACATCTCCATGGACCGCATTGCAGGTACAGACGGCGTAGCATCCTTTACAGTCTTAAACTATATCCATGGGGTTGTACTGTTAGCGTTCCTCGGTCTCGCATCCGCTGCACAGCCTCTAATCAGTTATTACCACGGTGCACAGCGGATGGAACGAGTACAACAAACGATCCGTTTAGCTACCAAAACAGCTCTGGCATGTGGTGTAGTGTTGCTGCTTGTCGTTCAAGTCGGTGCACCTTATTTTGTACAAATCTTTGGAAACTTCAGCAGCAATGTAACAGATAATGCAGTGTATGGATTACGCATATTTACATTTGCCTATGTGTTCATGGGTATTAACTTTGTTATGAGTACCTATTTCCAATCGATAGGCAACGCCAAAATGGCCATCTGGATTACAGCTGCACGTGAGATGATTATCATGATTGCGTTGATTGCAATTCTCCCGCCATTCTTAGGTGTCACGGGTATATGGCTTGCTGTTCCGCTATCTGAGATGCTGGTTCTCGCAACCATAGCCTTGCACTATAGAAAACGATCCCTCACGGATCGGATCAACGCGTTACGTCCTGAGTAGCCATAATGGATTAAATGAACGTATATAGAACAGATATAGCCCTGCTCGGTCTACATAGATCGGGCAGGGCTTTGTTATGCTTGAAGCAAATATAATCAGAACCGAATATCGTATCGTCCATTGCTATTAACGGTTGCTTGAAAATTATAGCTATAGTAAATGTGAATGATGTATGAATAAAGTGTATATTTAACAAAAATAGGATATAAAACACTTTATATATAATTGTACATATTTGTTAAATGGAGTATGGTTGTCTTGTCAAACTATATACGGCGCCAGATCTCCCCCTCACTTTTATCCTAGGAAATGACTGTGAGGAAAGCTACTGAGAGTATGATCAATCTCGACTTATATATATGAAAAGGAGATGTTCGATTGTGAAAAAATATCAAAAAACTGCAATTTCAGTTCTCTCTTCTATGGCCTTGCTCCTAGCATCTGTTCCAGCAGTATTTGCTGATGAAACGTCTATGCCTGTAATCCCTTCACAAGATGCTCAGATAAAACAGGAACAAGAAGCTACTCTCTTTGCCCAGAACTTTTTAGTAGAGTATTTCGAAGGGGGTTACTCAACAGATATATATTTAAGCGGAAATGTCACGTTTACTTTTCTTCCTCGGACGACTGGGGAATATGTCTTTAATGTTGTTGATATGAGTGGAAATTTGAAGAGTGGTGGACGAGTAATCGCATCAGACTTGAGAACGAAAACTATCACTCTAGGGAATCTGTATGGTTACCATAAAATCGTAGGGTACTCACCTAATGGCGGGGGAGGAGATTATCAAATTCGCTATTAAAATATACTAAGTCGTTTCTTTATATGCAATGTATAAACATAATAAAACAAAAAGACACACTTGATAGATATCGAGTGTGTCTTTAGATTGCTTGGCGGCGTCCTACTCTCCCAGGACCCTGCGGTCCAAGTACCATCGGCGCTAGAGGGCTTAACGGTCGTGTTCGGGATGGGTACGTGTGGAACCCCTCCGCTATCGCCACCAAACGTGATTTGTCGAAGCATAGCTTCTTGAAATCAAATATGGAACTGAAAATCATACACACGTTCTGTGATGTACCAATTTTCATTTCAGAGATCATTCTCTGAAAACTAGATTCGAAACGAAATTTGCGATTTATCACTTGCATATTGGATAAGCCCTCGACCGATTAGTACTGGTCAGCTCCATGCATTGCTGCACTTCCACCCCCAGCCTATCTACCTCGTCGTCTTCAAGGGGTCTTACATACTGGGAAATCTCATCTTGAGGGGGCTTCACGCTTAGATGCTTTCAGCGTTTATCCCTTCCGTACATAGCTACCCAGCGGTGCTCCTGGCGGAACAACTGGTACACCAGCGGTACGTCCATCCCGGTCCTCTCGTACTAAGGACAGCTCCTCTCAAATTTCCTACGCCCACGACAGATAGGGACCGAACTGTCTCACGACGTTCTGAACCCAGCTCGCGTACCGCTTTAATGGGCGAACAGCCCAACCCTTGGGACCTACTTCAGCCCCAGGATGCGATGAGCCGACATCGAGGTGCCAAACCTCCCCGTCGATGTGGACTCTTGGGGGAGATAAGCCTGTTATCCCCAGGGTAGCTTTTATCCGTTGAGCGATGGCCCTTCCATGCGGTACCACCGGATCACTAAGCCCGACTTTCGTCCCTGCTCGACTTGTAGGTCTCGCAGTCAAGCTCCCTTATGCCTTTGCACTCTTCGAATGATTTCCAACCATTCTGAGGGAACCTTTGGGCGCCTCCGTTACTCTTTAGGAGGCGACCGCCCCAGTCAAACTGCCCACCTGACACTGTCCCCGCACCGGATTACGGTACCAGGTTAGAACCTAGATACGATCAGGGTGGTATCCCAACGTTGCCTCCACGCAAGCTGGCGCTCACGTTTCAAAGGCTCCCACCTATCCTGTACAGATCGTACCCAAATTCAATATCAAGCTGCAGTAAAGCTCCATGGGGTCTTTCCGTCTTGTCGCGGGTAACCTGCATCTTCACAGGTATTAAAATTTCACCGGATCTCTCGTTGAGACAGCGCCCAAGTCGTTACGCCATTCGTGCGGGTCAGAATTTACCTGACAAGGAATTTCGCTACCTTAGGACCGTTATAGTTACGGCCGCCGTTTACTGGGGCTTCGGTTCACAGCTTCGGATTGCTCCTAACCACTCCCCTTAACCTTCCAGCACCGGGCAGGCGTCAGCCCGTATACTTCGCCTTACGGCTTCGCACAGACCTGTGTTTTTGCTAAACAGTCGCTTGGGCCTTTTCACTGCGGCCCCCTCGTGCTATTCACACTACCGGGGCACCCCTTCTCCCGAAGTTACGGGGTCATTTTGCCGAGTTCCTTAACGAGAGTTCTTCCGCGCGCCTTAGAATACTCTTCTCGCCTACCTGTGTCGGTTTGCGGTACGGGCACCATCACCTGGCTAGAGGCTTTTCTTGGCAGTGTGAGATCATGACCTTCGCTACTATAATTTTCGCTCCCCATCACAGCTCAGCCTTAGTAATGTGCGGATTTGCCTACACATCAGCCTTACTGCTTAGACGGACATCCATCAGTCCGCGTCACTACCCTACTGCGTCCCCCCATTGCTCATAACGGCTTACGGTGGTACAGGAATTTCGACCTGTTGTCCTTCGACTACGCCTTTCGGCCTCGCCTTAGGTCCCGACTTACCCTGAGCGGACGAGCCTTCCTCAGGAACCCTTAGGCTTTCGGCGGACAAGATTCTCACTTGTCTTTTCGTTACTCATACCGGCATTCTCACTTGTATAATGTCCAGCGCTCCTTACGGTACACCTTCAACCCTTATACAACGCTCCCCTACCCCTGATGCACTGCATCAAGCCATAGCTTCGGTGGCGTGTTTAGCCCCGTTACATTTTCGGCGCAGAGTCACTCGACCAGTGAGCTATTACGCACTCTTTCAATGGTGGCTGCTTCTAAGCCAACATCCTGGTTGTCTGTGCAACTCCACATCCTTTCCCACTTAACACACACTTGGGGACCTTAGCTGATGGTCTGGGCTGTTTCCCTTTTGACAATGGATCTTAGCACTCACTGTCTGACTCCCGGAAGTAAGTCTATGGCATTCGGAGTTTGACTGAGCTTGGTAACCCTTGCGGGCCCCGCACCCAATCAGTGCTCTACCTCCACGACTCTGTTTTCCGAGGCTAGCCCTAAAGCTATTTCGGGGAGAACCAGCTATCTCCGAGTTCGATTGGAATTTCTCCGCTACCCCCACCTCATCCCCGCATTTTTCAACATGCGTGGGTTCGGGCCTCCAGTGCGTGTTACCGCACCTTCACCCTGGACAGGGGTAGATCACCCGGTTTCGGGTCTACGTCCACGTACTATGTCGCCCTATTCAGACTCGCTTTCGCTGCGGCTCCGGCTCTTCACCTTAACCTTGCACGGGAACGTAACTCGCCGGTTCATTCTACAAAAGGCACGCCATCACCCTAAAACGGGCTCTGACTTTTTGTAAGCACACGGTTTCAGGTTCTATTTCACTCCCCTTCCGGGGTGCTTTTCACCTTTCCCTCACGGTACTGCTTCACTATCGGTCGCTAGGAAGTATTTAGCCTTGGCAGATGGTCCTGCCGGATTCATACGGGGTTTCACGTGCCCCGCACTACTCGGGATCCGTCTCGGAGAGAACCAACTTTCAACTACAGGGCTTTTACCTTCTTTGGCGGGCCTTTCCAGACCTCTTCGCTTAATCGGTTCCTTTGTAACTCCATGTGAGACGTCCCACAACCCCAAAGAGCAAGCTCTCTGGTTTGGGCTTCTCCGCGTTCGCTCGCCGCTACTGACGGAATCACTATTGTTTTCTCTTCCTCAGGGTACTTAGATGTTTCAGTTCCCCTGGTATGCCTCTGCATAACCTATGTATTCAGTTATGAGTAACTGGAAATTACCCCAGCTGGGTTTCCCCATTCGGACACCCCCGGATCAAAGCTTGCTTACAGCTCCCCGAGGCAGTTTCGTTGTTCGCCACGTCCTTCATCGGCTCCTAGCGCCTAGGCATCCTCCGTGTGCTCTTAGTAGCTTAACCAAATTGTTCCGGTTTCGACGGCTCGCTTCCCTTGTTTTGCTTGCGCAAAGCCAAAAGTCACTCCCATTCGATACCATCACAACAGCAATTATCTACCTTATAAACACTTCACTTGTTTACACAAGATCAGCTAGGATGATTGTTGATCGGTTACTTGAACCGAACAAGCATTCATCCCTTAAAGGAATGTTCTAATTCGCAAAATTTCGTTTCGATATCTAGTTTTCAAAGAACAAGCTCCATGCAAAAGCAAGCTGTTTGAGAGTTTGAGCTCTCAAAACTGAGCAACGAGTGAGTGTTTTTGCTTTTCATTTCATCCACACCGAAGTGACGGACCGAAATGAATCGCTGTGCAGGTTCCAAAGAACCTGCTTATTTGAATGTTTCCGTTACAGGAAACGATTCTCCATAGAAAGGAGGTGATCCAGCCGCACCTTCCGATACGGCTACCTTGTTACGACTTCACCCCAATCATCTATCCCACCTTCGGCGGCTGGCTCCTTGCGGTTACCCCACCGACTTCGGGTGTTATAAACTCTCGTGGTGTGACGGGCGGTGTGTACAAGACCCGGGAACGTATTCACCGCGGCATGCTGATCCGCGATTACTAGCAATTCCGACTTCATGCAGGCGAGTTGCAGCCTGCAATCCGAACTGAGACCAGCTTTGTTGGGATTGGCTCCATCTCGCGATTTCGCAGCCCGTTGTACTGGCCATTGTAGTACGTGTGTAGCCCAGGTCATAAGGGGCATGATGATTTGACGTCATCCCCACCTTCCTCCGGTTTGTCACCGGCAGTCTATCTAGAGTGCCCACCATGATGTGCTGGCAACTAAATATAAGGGTTGCGCTCGTTGCGGGACTTAACCCAACATCTCACGACACGAGCTGACGACAACCATGCACCACCTGTCTTGAATGTTCCGAAGAAAAGGTACATCTCTGCACCGGTCATTCAGATGTCAAGACCTGGTAAGGTTCTTCGCGTTGCTTCGAATTAAACCACATACTCCACTGCTTGTGCGGGTCCCCGTCAATTCCTTTGAGTTTCAGTCTTGCGACCGTACTCCCCAGGCGGAGTGCTTAATGTGTTAACTTCGGCACCAAGGGTATCGAAACCCCTAACACCTAGCACTCATCGTTTACGGCGTGGACTACCAGGGTATCTAATCCTGTTTGCTCCCCACGCTTTCGCGCCTCAGCGTCAGTTACAGCCCAGAGAGTCGCCTTCGCCACTGGTGTTCCTCCACATATCTACGCATTTCACCGCTACACGTGGAATTCCACTCTCCTCTTCTGTACTCAAGTCACCCAGTTTCCAGTGCGATCCGGGGTTGAGCCCCGGGATTAAACACCAGACTTAAATGACCGCCTGCGCGCGCTTTACGCCCAATAATTCCGGACAACGCTTGCCCCCTACGTATTACCGCGGCTGCTGGCACGTAGTTAGCCGGGGCTTTCTTCTCAGGTACCGTCACCTTGAGAGCAGTTACTCTCCCAAGCGTTCTTCCCTGGCAACAGAGCTTTACGATCCGAAAACCTTCATCACTCACGCGGCATTGCTCCGTCAGGCTTTCGCCCATTGCGGAAGATTCCCTACTGCTGCCTCCCGTAGGAGTCTGGGCCGTGTCTCAGTCCCAGTGTGGCCGATCACCCTCTCAGGTCGGCTACGCATCGTCGCCTTGGTGAGCCGTTACCTCACCAACTAGCTAATGCGCCGCAGGCCCATCCCCAAGTGACAGATTGCTCCGTCTTTCCAGTTTCCTTCAGGTGAAGAAAACAATTATTCGGTATTAGCTACCGTTTCCGGTAGTTGTCCCAAACTTGAGGGCAGGTTGCCTACGTGTTACTCACCCGTCCGCCGCTAACCATCAAAGAAGCAAGCTTCTCTTCAAGTCCGCTCGACTTGCATGTATTAGGCATGCCGCCAGCGTTCGTCCTGAGCCAGGATCAAACTCTCCAATAAAAGATGAATTTCAGTAGCGTGGTTAGACGCTACTGAAATTCATCTCAAGTATTTGAAAAGAGCGATATGCTCATTTTGAATCTGACGAGATTAAAAATCTCATTTGTGCTCTAGTCGATCCAAGCCAAGGCTTGTCTCCAACTTTCGCGTTCATTCTGCAAGCAGAATGTTTACTCACTCGTTGTTCAGTTTTCAAAGATCAAACTCGTTTCGCCACCGAACATTTTTCTCTTCAGCAACTTTTGTATAATATCATGTCCGAACCAACTTTGCAAGTTCTTTTTTTAAGTTTCTTTCGAAGCTTATTCACTCGCTTGCCACACCGTGTAACCGTGTTTTCTTGGCCGGATAAATAATATACCATGCAGAACAAGTACTTGTAAAGCGTTAATTTTTAAAATATTAAATCCATATTTTTGCCGTATCCACTAACTTCAATATAAGATGAAATCTTAGATCCCATTGCACTATTCCACAGCAGAATCTTCTCTATTTAATCTGTCTTTCTTCTATATATAGAAGATAACCCTCTCATCTCTCATATTCGAGGCGAAAGGGTTATTCTCTAAAATAGTCTATATTTATTTACGTTCTACTTTATAGCCTTTGTCCTCAAGCAGTTTCACGATCCCGTGGTCACCCAGATAATGCGCTGCGCCGATTACGATGAAATACTCCTCGCCTTTACCACTTTTCAGGTAACCATCGATTTTGTCGGCCATGCCGATATTACGATCAACCAGCATTGCTTTGTTGTACTCTTCATCATCGGAGAAACTGTTTGTCATTTCAAGCAACTGTTCGTCATTACCTGTTTTCCACATATCGGCCATCTGATTCACACTGTCATCCAGCACATCGAAGTTATCCAGTGTTGCTTTCAACGTTTTCTCTTGCAGATCTTTTGAGAATTCGTTGAACATCCCTAATTGAGATTCGTAGGACTCCAACTCAATCACCGGGAGTTTGCGTTCGATTGCTTTTTGAATGAAGTACAGGTCCACTCCTGAAGCCGCTTCATATCCAGCAGATGCTGACTTCAGGCTCGCCAGCGTGCTCTCTACCACCCAAGGCTTGAATGCATCCAAAGCTTTAGGCTCCAGACCACTTTTCTTCAAAATATCGCCCAACTTGGTATAAGTCTTACTGGAAATATGATCTTTCAGCGTTGTTCCATCCTGATACGAACCCAGACTTAGAACCAACTTTTGCTGCTCTTCATCAGCAGCTTTGCTAATATCAATCTCTACACCGAGATAATCAGCTTCAGCAAAAGCTTCTTCAAACTCTGGACGCAGCGGGTAGAAACTCTCATCAGCAATGTGCATTGACCCTACCAGATAGACTCTGTTGCCATTGTTTTCAACTTCCCACATGAAGCCGCGTCCACCGGTTTGAACAGTTTCAGTTGTTTCGCCTTTGGATACCAAGAGTACTGTGCGCGTTGCAGCATCCCAGCGTACTTCATAACCTGCTGCATCACCAACGATACGGATCGGCGCATATGTTACGCCATTAATGCGTGTAAGCTTGCTTTTGAGTGTAATCGTTTTGCCATCTACCACAGCAGTGATTGTATCATCTGTCGCAGTAGTCAGTTGCACGTCCATGGCATCCAGTGTGGTGCGAAGCGGAACCAGTGTTGTGCCTTTCTCCAGGATCGGCGCTCCTGTAGCATATTTCACCGCTTGATCATTGACCTTAACGGAAGTTCCCTGAGGAGCCGCCATTGCCGGTACCGCAGATGCGAGCAAACCTACCGAGATTGTAAGAGATAATAGCGTGCGTTTCCAATTCATCATATTTATGTATTCTCCTTTATTAAATATAGTTTCCAATCATTTTAATAGAATGGGCATACTTAGATACTACGGATAAAGATGAGAATTGGTGCCACTCCAAATATGGAGCAGCACTTTATCCCTTCAATGCTCGATGTTCGCAAAGTCTAAGTTAATCCACGATAAATAGATACTGATCAGTGCCAGGAAAATGAATACTATAGAAACCTTCCGATTCCCCCGCAGCTTCACTCCATATGCGACGAAGAAAATAGCGATAGCTAATTTGGAGATACTTCGGTAATTGCCCTGCTCTGAAAAGGTTGAACTACTAAATACAATTGAAAGTAGCAATGTGGTCAGAATCAATGCTTTAAACCACAGAGGCTCCCTCAAGAACTGTGTATAGAACCCTTTTAACTGCTGCATGATCATAACCCTCTCCCGATCTCGATTTAACACGACACCACGCAGCACACCAACTACCACACCTAACAGTATTTAAACTAAACACACACACCATCACACACCTGTGTGTTGTCATAATTAGTGAGAGAAAATCATCGATAATGCCTTATAAATCAAGCCATTTTTTCATATTTACCGAGAGTAACTTAATGCTAAAGCTAAAGAATCTCCATCTTTTTCACAAATGCTGAGAAAAACAGCAAATCCTCTTTTGTATATTTATGCATAAAATTGTTAAGGGATTAAACCGGATAATTCTAAGGTACCAATAGCAAAAAAACCGCTCTCTTTTTACTTTGAGAAGCGGTCTTTTGCTATTGATTTAAATTTAACTCTTATATCCAATTTATTAACTTTTTATATTAGTAATTGTCTCTCTCTTATTTCGTTATAAGACTGAGAGTTTTGATTCTCATTGTATGAACAAATATATCTTATTCAAGGAAAGTATTATTTGAACATTCAATCCTACTATCAGTAAAAATTCCTAGAAACCCATTATGTAATTGCTAACATTCATTCTCTCTTCACAATAAAATGTATACTTATATGTTGCTTGGATTCTATTAGAAGGGTACTTCATGAAATATTACTTACTTCTATTACCTATTAAAAAAGTAGTTTTCTAAATATGTCTGCATACTCTTTAGTAGATTCTATTCATTTATCTAAACCTATATGATGGAATTACATTGTGAATTTTTCTGCACGAAAACAACGAATCCCATACAATAAAAAAAGCAGCTAACATAGCGACCCTCAATGGGAGCATGTTATTGTCCCTCGACAAGTTGGGCCCTCGAGATCTGCACCATGTTCGTAATCCAAAATGTTATTCTCTAACCTTATTCCGCTTCGTTTCAACTCTGAGATATACTGATCCAAACATAGGAATCATTAATTGTTCAGTCTTGTCATTGACTTGATTTAATTGGCGAGCTATTTCAGATTCGTTGAAAATTATCTGCTTTTCCACCCATTCAAAAGTTCCATGTTCTGTATATATCCTACCATTAAATCTGAATGTATCTGGATCTAAGTGTTGACTTAAGTCCGGATCTTGCACTGGATTACTAAAATACGATGATTTCACATTGAATTCATTTTTATCCGCTTTAGGTTCTAATGCTGAAGTACCTGATGTGACTGGTCATCATGTTGTTCAACAATTAGATTTGTAGGCTTTATCATTCCTGAAATCATCATTACTACAAAAACATTATAATTGTTTTTTTACCATAATATCCACCCCCATAGCCTTAGCCCCATATAATAGATTATTTCCACTTAGATCATGATATATTCCTCATTCAGGTCCTTTTTTGTATAAAAAATGAGAAAATAAAATGATATCAGTAAGACTAGAAATAAGGAAAAACCGTCCTAAGCAAGTTGGATTTAGGGCTAACAAGGCTAAAAAAAACGCCGATATAGTTCTCTCCGTCGTCCACCGCGTAGTTGAGCATAGATTTGTGTAATTGATGCTTTTTCATGCCCTAACATGCCTTGAATAAATTCTAATGGTACTCCATTGTCGAGCAACTGACATGCATAGGTATGACGAAAACGATGAGGATACACGTTTGCGGCAACCGCCCCACGAGATGCTAAGCGCTTTAATGCCCATCTTAAGTGTCGGTATAGCCATTCGTCTCACTGGGCTGGTATCTGTTACAAATAAGGCTTTACATGAGTCTTCGCGACTGTCTAAATACTTTCTCAACCATACTTTACACTCCGTGGTAAAGTAAACTTCTCTTTGCATTGCCCCTTTTCCGTTTACAATTACCGAACAGTTTTCCCAGTTCAAGTCCTCAATGTTTAACTTCTCCACCTCACCAATGCGACATCCTGTACAATCTAGAATTCAAGAAGACCTCTTTCCCGTTAGGTCTGACACTAGATTTTTAAATGAATCACATCTTCCTCCATCAAAAACTTAGGTACCAGCTTCTCCATTTTTGGCTCACGCAGTTTAATGGAAGGATTGCTAGATAAATAGGTTTCTTCATATGCAAACCGAAATAAGGAACGTACAAAACGAATACGATGGCCAAGGCTACTTGGCTTTAAACGATCCGATTGCTTTGCTAAGTATTCCTTCAGGAGATTTAGAGTTACCCCCGAAGTACCTACATCCCGAGATCCGAAACCAGCATTTTGAGTTGCAAAGCATAAGCACGTAATGTATTTGGACTAAATCCTTGAATTCGTTTATCTGCCTCATAATGATTCCAGAGTTCACTTAAAATCATAATAAAACCTCCTATTAAGAGCAATTAATTCTAGTTTGCTTCGAATAAGAGGTTTTAGACTGGGGCTATATAACTAAAGTTTCCCGTTAGTTTAACGAGTTTTAATAATTTCTTGCCAGTTAGGAGGCAAGTCATAATCCCTAATGTGCTGATAGTCAAGAACCACTACTGATCCGGAGTTATTTATACTAAACCTCATCGAGTCGAGTCCAACATCCAAATGAGGTCCTACGTACGGGATTGTTTTAACCTGAACATCAATATGTGAAGAATGATATTTAACGTCTACATTAGTTCCATCCAAAAAAGGCGTAAACGTAGGTGATACAGTTAATTTATTTTTGTAGTAATGGTTAATCTGTTCCTGTATTTTTGGAGCTAACAAAGTAAGTACTAACCGTTTTAACGGTTCATCGTTTGCCTTTGCACAAACAGGCTCGATTGCCATCAAGAAAATGATGACTGTTAGCAATGATCCAATAAATCTTTTCATTTCTAAACCCTCATCTTCAGCATTTTCAAGGGTAGTTTTCACTAAATGAAGAGAATTTATTATACTATTCTGCCCGTTAGTTCAATAAGATAGATGAACAGTATCGACCGGGTCTGAACCAGCCGATCCCCATACTTCCCCATTAATTTGTGATACGTTTCTCCATGACTAAAATTAAACTAACCTGCTCCGATGGTTGCATAAGAAAAAGCTGCCTTAAAGACAGCTCCGTTAACGCACCCTTCAGTGCAATTAAAAATTCTATTTTAATGCCTTTATCTTTCACTTTCGTAATCATTAATGATTACTTCTATAATATTACATTGTTCATCTGCAACTGCTTTGTTAGATTGTTTATTATAGTTGTAGGTTATTAAAGCCTTCCATAAAGCCCAACCTCTTGCTCTATTCCAAGTTTCTGCATCAAAATTCAATGCATTCTTAAATGACTTTCTGCTACTATCATCAAAAAAAGTCCATGCCATTGCAGCATCGCAAGAAGAGTCTCCTACCCCCAATATCCCAAAATCAATAACCGCACACAATTTACAGTTTTCAATTAATATATTTCCTGGGGCTATGTCACCGTGGACCCAAACTGGTTCACCAGCCCACTTTGAAGTTAATGCCAATTCCCATATTCCTTCCAAATAGGTATTTGTTAAAAGTATTTACATTATTATTAATGGCATCTCTACACTCATAATCGTATACAACAATATCTCCGCCTCTATAAAAATTATGTTCGCCAGCTAAAGGACCTTCACTCGCGTCAATAGATTGTAATTCAACTAAAAATTCTCCCAAATCATTTGCAAATTGATTTGAATCATCTATATTTTCTAAAGTTAATGTCTCTCCATCCAACCATTTGTTGACTGACCAAGGGTGTGGGTAATCCTCACTTGGTCCTCCTTTAGCTAATGGTTCAGATATTTGTGTAGAAAGTTGCCTGGCTAAAATGGGTAACCATTTTTGTTCTTTTTCAGCTTGGGGTACATAGGCTTCATCACTTGGTAACCTAACGCTCATACTATTGCCTAAGTGAAAAGTTTTATTATCATTTCCACTTTTTTTAACAGGCTTAACTTCAAAATCAGTCCACTCTGGAAATTGGCTATTTATTAACTTTGAAACTAAATCTACATCAATTTTTATCATTTATAATTTCTCCCTTTAATCTTATTTATTCATCACCCAAAACCCAGATACAGTCACAAATTTATTTGATAAACGCATCCTTATCAACCCCTTTAATTTGATTACATTTAATGTACCATATACTTACTATTACAAGAACTTCTTATTCCACTATCCTGCCCGTTAGTTCATTGAATTGACGGGAATAATGACGATTAGATATATGCCCAGTCGGCAATAGGAACATGTTCCTATCCAATATGGTAATCGGTACAAGTTCTTGTCCCTCGACAATTACTCTGGATGCCTCCTCACATGCCCTATCTATCCTGTAGACTCAATTGGAACCCGGATTAGATCCCGGCTAAAACAACTTCATTATGGACGATATAACTTTCCACAATATGCTCTCCCCAGAAGTATGAAGTTTCCGAACGCTCTTCAGATCCAATACCGATTTGCCGGTTACTGAGTCATAAATTAATAAAACAAAGAAAACAGCTGATCACTTGGGTCAGCTGCTTTCTTTGTTTTATAGAGGTTTTGTACTTCGTTAACCCCATGTATCAAAACGAAGATGATACAAGTATTTATTTATTGCAAAGATTGTTTCGTTTGTTTTCTTTTAGATAGGGAGTTATCAAGCAACGTTGTTACGATGCCAATTACAAGGGCAAGCGCACCGATCCATGGAATGTAGTTCAACAAGTTGTGGTTGACAGCAATACCCCCGACACCAGCTCCGGCAGCCATTCCAACTTGTCCAATCGCGCTATGCAAACTAAGTACAATGCCTGAAGCAGCGGGAGCGAGACTTATAAGCTGAAATTGGATCGGCGTACCTGAGGACCAGGCTGCTAGTGCCCAGAAAATGAGTAATATATATAGAAGAAATATAGATTGGCCTATAAACGGGAACAACAGTAATGCAATGGCATGGAGTATCATTCCACCAGCTAGTGTACGGAATGTACCCCATTTATCTGTACTGAGTCCTCCTACTTTGGAACCTATAGCACTAGCGATACCAAATATAAACAGGGCTACCGTTACACCCTGATCACTCATGCTAAATATATCAAGGAGATACGGTGAAATGTACGTAAATAAAATGGAATATGAGCCTAACCACACGAACGTAATCAGTAACGCTGCTGCGATACGCGGTTGCATGATGAATTTAAACTGATCACGCAAAGGAACAACTTCTTCAGCAACTACTTTGGGTATGATCAGCAGCGCTAGGAATAAGAGAATAAGTCCTATTACTCCAAGACCAATAAATATGATGTTCCAATCATAATGGGAAGCTACAACCCTACCTATGGGTACACCGATAACTAATGCCGTACTATTTCCCATAATAACCGTAGCAATTGAACTGCCTTGCTTGCCTGGAGCAGCCAAAACCGCAGCAAGAGTAAGGAGCGTAACCTGAATAACACCGGCACTAAGTGCTGAAATGATTCTAGCTACGATAAGCATCTCATATCCTGTTATCGTAGCAATTAGAATGTTAATAACAGAGAATACAGTTAATGCATAAACTAAGAGTTTTTTTCGGTCTAATTTAGATGTGAAAGCAATTAAAAAAGGAGTACCTACACCAAAAGCTATTGAGAACACTGTAATTAGCTGTCCAGCAGAAGAAACTGAAATGTTGCTAGACTCAGCAATTTTGTCTAGGATCCCGGCAATAACATATTCTGATGCGCCATTAAGAAAACTAATTACAGCTAATAAATATATTTTCCACATGTTTTTCAAAAATTGCACCTTCTTATTTCTGTATTTCTAGAAAAATAGATTAATCAACTATTCACTAAAATATATATTCTATATTCACTCATCTGGGGACAAAACCATTTTCTATATAAGCCCCTTCTATTGAATTAGTAGCTAAAGACCTTCCCACAAAAAAACAGCCGCTAATCGAATGGTTATACTCATTCGTGTTCCACCTTTCAGTGTTAAATCCATAAGAGATTCTCCATATTCAGAGTAATCCTACTTATCCGTCTGTAATACATTATATTTCGCAAAACTTATGTTACTTTTATTATTCAAATAAATATATACATTTCGGCATTTTAGTTTGAATTAACATGAGATCACATTTGTTACTCATAAGTAACGCAGTGTTTTTTTGTTTGTATTATGTAGAAAGAACAAGTTTTTTAGTTTTACTATGCAGCACCATGACAAAAACGGCAGCGTTCCAGAGATAACTTGGAATCACTGCCGCTATGAATAACATCCAATTAGGCTTTGACTGTGTACATCAATTCTTTTTCATGAATTGTGGTACGCCCAGCCGATTGGACATCGGTATATTGAACCATGTTCGTAATAATGACCGGCGTAATCATGTTGTAACCCGCTTTTTCGATCTCTTCACGGTCAAATTCCATCAATAGGTCTCCTACGGATACTTTTGCTCCAGCCTGTACCTTTGGCGAGAAAAATTGGCCTTTCAGCTTTACCGTATCAATCCCGATGTGAATCAGCATCTCTGCGCCAAGATCACTTACGAGACCAATAGCGTGACCACTCTTAGAAACAGAGAATACTGTGCCGTTAACTGGGGAAACTGCACGCCCTTCTGTAGGTTGAATGGCAAATCCTTTACCCATCATTTCTTCTGAAAAAGCAGGATCTGGAACCAGGCTAAGTGGCTTAACTTCCCCACTGATAGGGCTGAATATTTGTTCATCCTGTAATTTAGTGTCTTCTGTTACTACAGGTATAGTTGCAGACGTTGCTGATGGTGCAGGTACCTCTTCCTGGAAGCCCAGAATATAAGTAATTACGCTAGCTACAACGAATGCAATTAAAGCAGCAATCAGTGCATAGAGCAGGTTGCTAATGTCTGGACCGACATATGAGGCAGCTCCCGGAAGACCTACAGTGCTAATGAAATAGGCTTTAACCGAAAAGGCTCCCAAAAACGCCCCAGCGACTGCGCCCCCAATGAGCGCTGCAATAAATGGTTTTTTGAATTTCATGTTAATTCCGTACATGGCTGGCTCCGTAATTCCCATAAGAGCGGTCAGTCCTGTAGAATATGAAAGTGATTTGGTTTGGGTATTTTTAGACTTGAAGCCCACACCAAATGCAGCACCACCCTGGGCCATATTAGCTGCGAACATTAACGGAACGATAAAATCGTAACCAAGTGTTGCAATCGAACCAACTGCAAGCGGCAACAGTGCATAATGCATGCCTGTAATAATCAGTACAGACATCGTGCCACCAATTAAAATACTTGCAAAAATGGATGCGTTATCAAATAACCATCTGATACCCACAGATAAACCGTTTCCAATAATGCCACCCAGTGGCCCGATCGCGATCAAGGTTAGTGGTACCATGATAAGTAACGTTACAGTTGGTACAACAATCATTTTGAGTGAAGCATGCGTAATATGGTCTATAGCTCTCTCCACGTAAGCAGAGATCCAGATTGCAATGACGATGGGAATAACCGATGATGCATAGGATGTAGCAATAACTGTAATGCCTGCAAACGATGTATTACCCTCTTGAAACAAGGCTGCAATGGTTGGGTGCATAAGACCAGCCGCTAATGCAGCTCCCACATAAACATTGCTCCCCATTTTCTTCGCAGCACTAACGGCCAGAAGAATAGGCAGGAAGTAGAATGCACCATCGCCAACGGCGGATAAAATGATATAGGTTGAACTTGTATTCGTCATCCAACCAAGAGCCACCAGAATGGACACGATCCCTTTGATCATACCTGCGCCAGCAATTGCTGGCAGGATTGGCGTGAACATGCCCGAGATGAAATCAAATAATGCGCTGATCGGATTCCTTTGTTTCTTTCCACCTTTTGGAGCACTCTCTGCGTTAGGCTTCATGCTCATATTGTTCACTAGTGCTTTGTACACTTCGGAAACTTCATTGCCAATAATCACCTGAAACTGTCCACCGTTTTCCGTTACACCCATAACGCCAGGTGTGTTTTTTAACGTCGCTTTGTCTGCTTGATTGTTATCGTTTAGATTGAATCTGAGTCGAGTCATACAGTGAGTAACTTGATCGATATTCTCTTCCCCACCAACCAGTTTGAGAATATCTTTGGACAATTGTTGTTTATCCATGATGTAAGGCTCCTTCGACGTATATTAAGGTAGTAAAGCTAAATTTTTGAGGATGGCAAAACAAACTCATTATGTTTTCATTTGACAGCTATTGTGACATTCTCAAGCAGACTAAAGAAGCTCAACAAGCTTGAAACTTGAACTAGTTAAGGGTAGGTTGGTTTATTCATTGCCACCTTCGTTCTCTGACCATGGACGCGTCTAGCCAGTTATAATGGAAGTATCAAACATATGTTATAACGTCATGTTACTCAGATCAGAGAAGAAAATATATAATATTTATGTGTTTAGTTTCCTTTGACACGAAATGATTTTTGTAACAAAAATGTAACGCGTTGTTTTTTAGGGGAGGTAATGTATACTGCCTAAGCAGGTATTTATTATTATGGTCTAAGGGAGTGCATATCCATGTTCACCAGTGAACAAATCTCATCCTATAATGAATTGGAACTATCTTTATATAACTATATTTCTCAGAACATGGAAAAAGTGGCGTACATGCGGATTAGAGAGCTGGCCGATGAAACTCATGTATCTACAGCCACCATTATGCGATTTTGCAGAAAGAATCAATGTGAGGGATTTTCGGAATTTAAAGTAAAACTTAAGATGCTCATTTCCCAAAAGGATAAACTAACGAAGCAGGAGTTAAAAAGCCCACATCATGCTGTGTATGAGTTTTTTGAACGTTCTCAATCTCCTGAATTGGAGGAAAAAATTCAAATGGCAGCAAAATTAATTGCTAAAGCCAGTAGCGTCATTTTTATTGGTATCGGGAGCTCTGGAATAATGGGTGAGTATGGAGCCCGATTTTTTTCAAATCTAGGGATCTGCTCCGTGTACATAAAAGATCCTCATTATCCTGTTCATATCAAAATGCAAAAAGACAGCGTTACGATTGCATTATCTACGCGAGGTGAAAACCCGTATGTTCTACCTTATCTCCAACGGATCAAGCAGGAGAAACATAAAATTGTGGCGATAACGAACAATCGCCAATCCACCATGGCTAAAATATCAGATGTGAATATCCCTTATTATGTAAAAGAAGAGTATTACGAATCCACTAACATCACCACTCAGGTTCCTGTTGCGTTCCTTTTGGAATGGCTGGGACGAGAGGTTTTTAAAGAAATGGTAAATACAGAATTAGAGCAATAAAAGAGAACTCGTTCTTTCTAAAAATATGCACCAGAAAGAGAGTCATTTGGACTCTCTTTTAAGTTATTATGGCTCTCAATGGGATGACTGCGTTAGACGCTTTCCATTACTTTTTTCCCTCGTGTTGCTGCAATTTGCGTCAAAATCATTAGAATGATGATCACAATCATTCCAATCATCGCAGGTGTGAAACTATTGGAAGCATCATGAATCCAGCCTAGCAATATTGGACCCAGCGCTCCAATAACATACCCAGCAGATTGCTGCATCGCTGACCAGGAAGTTGCATCGTTCACATTGGTTGTAGAATCAATCGGTAACATCAGGTTTAAAGTGAACAAGCCCCTGCTCCAACTCCAAAGAGTACAACGGAAACCATCGGTATGAAATTCATCATCAATAAAATCAATCCAACAATCATGAACAGAGATTCACCAACCATCCATACTCTTCTTGAAGGAAAGTTCTTCAATAATACAGGAAGTACAAAGCTAATCGGGATTTGGATGACAACAAATATGGTCAGACAAAGCGTTGCATAGGATTTGCTATACCCCATTTCCTGTATCATTAACGGGAGCCACGCTGTAAAAGAATAAAACAACATAGCCATTAATCCAAATGAAAGCGTAAGCGTCCATGCGCTTCTATTTCCCCAGGGAAGTTTAATTTGCGGACGTTCTTCTCGTTCACTCACATGAACAGATTCAGATCGCGGCTTCACCATGATCCACCACATGATCGCTGCTACAAAGGCAATGACTGCCCACCCTCCTACTGCTATCTGCCAAGAATTGAAGTATGATTCTAAAGGAATGGATGCCATTGAACTAACAGCAGCCCCTACAGTGATTGCAATACTATAGAGTGCAATCATAGATGGAACATGATCGGGAAAATACTTTTTAATAAAACCTGAAGTTAGCGGGCCAATCGAAGCGATCCCGATACCTACGATCAATGAAGATAAAAGTAAAACGAACGTAGACTGTGTAAATAGCCGAGTGGCTATTCCGATTCCCACCACAATCAGGGAATATCCAATGATTCGTTCTATTCCCCATCTCCCACTTGCTTTGACGGCAAAAGGTGAAAATACGCCCATACATAGTACAGGTATTGAAGTTAGCAAACTGGCTAGTGCAGCGCTCATCCCCAGATCTTCCCGAATCGTATCTAACAGCGGAGATATGGAATTAATGGCTGGGCGCAAATTCAATGTAGCAACAAATAACGCAATAATTAATAAGACATTTTTCCTCATTGTTAATCTCCTTCTGATGTCATTCTCATGTTATCTAGGCTCTATTCTACGAGGAGAGCAAGATAAAAAAGTAGGTAATAAGAGACATCTTTATAGGTGAATATGGACATTTAACGAAATTATACGTAAGATCATATCAAACACAAGGAATATAAAGGAGTCCTCATCATGAATATCAGACACAGCAATTTCATCATGTCCGGAGACGGTCTTTTCGCGCCTAGCGTTCCGATTAATGTGAACAGGGTTTATGAAACGTTTGAACTAAACTCCCATTCCCATGATTTTTTTGAAATCACATATATCAGTGAAGGTGCAGGTGTTCATTATATTGATGGTGAGGCAGTTCCTGTGGAGCAAGGGACTATTATTTTCATTCCAGTTGGGTGTACTCATGTGTACCGGCCCAAAACCCTCAAGAAAGATCGGCCCCTGATCGTTTACAACTGTTTGTTTCAAGAAAAGTATCTAACGGAACTCCACTCCTGTTTTCCGCAAGCTCCGGACATATGTGAATATTTCGCAAACAAGCAGTTACATTGGTTCTCTATGAAAGATCTTGATGGTACATATCATTACCTGTTCCGTGAACTTTATCGAGAATTTGCGACAAAACCTCCAGGATATTTGGCTGCTCTCTCTGCTCTCGTCATGCAAATATTAATCGGTTTATTTAGGCATCGGGTACAGAACGTTACTTCCCTAGAAAAAAAGACGCAGTGGATGGCTATCGACGAAGCAATTACCTTTATTAACTCCAATTATGCAAGCGGGCTTAAACTTAGCGAAATTGCCGATCGAGCTAATCTTAGCAAGCGGCATTTCAGTCGTCTTTTTCAAGACCATACCGGAATGAGCTTTACGAATTACTTGCAAAACATCCGTATGGATGCAGCATGCCGTCTCCTGTCAGAAGGCCGCAGCAGTGTAGCCGAAATTGCCGCATCAGTCGGATATCTGGATATGAAATTCTTTCATCAACTTTTTAAGAAAAAAATCGGAATGACGCCCCTAGCTTACAGACATACATGGCGTCAGACCAAATAAAAAAACTACAGCCTACAAAAGGCAATAGGTTTCAACAAGCGTGGCGGTAAAGTGTCTCTATCGACTCATCGAACTTATCCCACGGATGCGCCTCCGATGGGAAGATGGCCCAATTGTATGCCTGAATCCGAGCTATATCCATCTATGACGCTGGCTTCGCCACTCGGGACTTTAACCCTATAGATAGCGCCCCTGCTGGGGCACTAAAAAAAGTCGCTAAATTAGCGACTTTCAATGTTCCTCAACAGTCATCGGTATTTGTAGCTATGTTACCGAAATGTATCGTTTAGTATACATACTTTTAATTTACTATTGTTTTCTTTCGACGTTCTCTAAGCAAAATTTTTACTTGTTCATTGCCGTATATTCAGCATTCTGTAGGTTAAATCTCAAGTCCTTGTTGCTATTCACGAAACAAGCTGCTCCCGTTGCTCTGAATGACATCTTTATACCAGTGGAAGGACTTCTTACGATAGCGTTCCAATGTTCCTGAACCATCATCATGACGATCCACATAGATGAATCCGTACCGTTTTTTCATCTCTGCAGTTGTTGCACTAACCAAGTCAATACAACCCCATGATGCATATCCCATTAATTCAACACCATCTTGAATGGCTTCAGCGACTTGAAGCAAGTGCTCCTTCAAATATTTAATGCGATAATCATCAATAACGGTTTTATTACCATTTTCGTCCGTAATCAGTTCATCTACGGCTCCTAATCCATTTTCAACGATGAACAATGGCTTCTGATAACGATCGTACATCGCATTCATGATATACCTTAAACCTTGGGGTCGATCTGCCAACCCCAATCACTTGCGGTCAAGAGCGGATTAGGAACACCACCAATGAGGTTTCCTTCTCCTTTAATTTGCTTGGCAGGATCAGCCGTTTCGCAACTACTTTGATAATAGCTAAAGGAAATAAAGTCAACGGTATTTTTCAAAATTTCTTCGTCGCCAGGCTCAAAATGAATGGTAATTCCGTTATCTTTCAAATAACGTTTCATGTAACCTGGGTAATAACCACGCACGTGAACATCCGTAAAACCTGTGTTCTTGTGATCCGCTTCCATCACTTTGATCATATCATTAGGATCAGGAGTCAATGGGTAAATCGGCATAGCAATGACCATACAACCAATTTTGAACTCCGGGTTAATTTCATGCCCAATTTTCACCGCCAGTGCACTTGCAACAAACTCGTGGTGAACCGCTTGGTACAGGGCCTGTTTGCTAAGTTGATCCTTATGTGTGTTAATCCCACCACTTGCAAACGGGTGTTCAAGAATTGAATTAATCTCGTTAAATGTGAGCCAATACTTCACTTTGTCTTTATATCTGTCAAAAATGGTTCGTACATACCGTTCATAAAAACCGACCATTTTTCGATTCGCCCAGCCATCGTATTCCCTAACGAGATGTAAAGGAGTCTCATAATGAGAGATCGTAACCAGAGGTTCAATACCGTATTTCCGGCACTCGTCAAAGAGGTTGTCGTAAAATTGGAGGCCTTTTTCGTTTGGCTCAAGTTCATCCCCTTTCGGGAAGATTCTGGACCAAGCTATAGACATGCGAAAAACTTTAAAACCCATTTCGGCAAGGAGTTTAATATCTTCTTTATATCGATGATAGAAGTCAATCGCAATTAACTTCATATTATCCTCTGTTGGTTCAATCGTCGGAGGTGTCTGAATGCCGTTTGGCATGATATCCTGAATGGAAAGTCCTTTTCCGTCCTCTAGATATGCACCCTCAATTTGGTTTGCAGAGACGGAACCTCCCCACAAAAAACCATTAGGAAATTGAAATGTTTGAGTCATTTGGTAAGCCCACCTTTCGTTTAAACCTTCAGCGGATCTGGATATAAAATGAATCTCGCTTTGTCGGTTTTTTATCATGTATTTGTTTTCACAACTTATGTTACATAGATTAATGCATAAAATACATATTATTTCGTATTTAGTACAAGGTATCACAGATTCACATTTGTAACATAAAAGTAACACAGTGTTTCTAAAGATTACTGTGTGCAAGCTAAAGGGTAACTGTAATTCAACTACGCCATCATAATAAGTAACAAAATAAAAAAAGCCGCCAGAATGACGACTTCATCATGATAAGTTATTCCATTAAACGTGTTTTAGCTTGCTTCCAGCTTGATTTCTCCTAACTTGAGGTCAGATGGTAGGTTTCATATCTACAATGTCTGAAGACTTTCCTTAATCTGATTCGTAACTTCGTGACCATGATACGTAATCACTTTTTTAATATCAAGCTCTAACAGTTTGGCAATCGACTTTAACGCAGTTGTATGATCCAAAGTTTGTTCGTCATCAAAGGACAAGAGACGACCATCTTTCGCATTTAAAGCGTCACCAGCAATTAACGTTTGGCTTGGGATATGATATAGCGACATATGATCTGGTGTGTGTCCTGGTGTAAAGACGACTTGAATACCACCTGCCAAGGGCAGAATGTCTCCATCCTTTAATGCTGTATGAACATGCACGGACGGTGCGAAACTTTTACTTTTGATAAGCGGAATGGCTCCGGTCAAATAGGGTACAGCCTCCTCATGTGCGAGTACCGTCACCTCGTTCCCTCTTGCCTGAAGTAGTTCCGGCAGACTGCCAATGTGGTCCCCATCTTGATGTGTAATGATGATATGCGTCAGCTTCTCTAAACCGAAATTTTCTATTTCGAGTAACGTACGGATTTGTTCCAATTGCCCAGGAATCCCCGTATCAACAAGCACTACATTCTGTTCATCCCATAACAATGTTGGATATACTATAAATGGTTCCCCATAATATTCCATTTCAAGCTTTATTGCTTTGATTCCGGTATTCGGTTGAGACATAGACATTCACTCCTTCAATTAGTAAAGATATTATATTACTTAAAGTAAGCAATAAGTCAACCCTTTTTAAACTCACTTTCTTATTGGTTTGTACTTTATGCTATACGTGCACCTGAAAAGAAATGTCTTCTCGTCCTCTTTTTTGTACGTTCATTTAAAAACAAAAGAAACCCAAGGTTATAATTCACCCGGGTTTCTCACTATTAAGTGCGATGGTCACACTCATTCTCATAAAAAAGGATTTTACTTGGTAATGGGCTGTTTGATCAATATAAATAATAGCACCTTAAGTGAATGACTCGCGACTTAATGTTCATCATCTATATGAGCTGCTCCCCATTTGCAAAGCTCTTGCAGAGCAGGGATGAGGGACTTGCCACGCTCAGAAAGGTAGTACTCAACTTTAGGCGGTACTTGTGAGTATTCATGGCGTGTAATGAGCGAATCAGCCTCTAGCTCTTTTAATTGATTGCTAAGCATTTTATGAGTAACTCCTTGAAGCGCTCTTTTCAACTCACCGTAACGCATAATCTCTTCCTTCAATAGCAAGAATAATATATGTAATTTCCATTTACCATTTATTAGCGATAAGGTATATACAAATGATTCATTACTGTCTTCTTTTTCATTTCTGGTTTTACTGTGAATCATGTAATACTCTCCTTTTTGATAGTATCTTACTAAAAAGTGCATACTAGTCTTTTGTGATGTTTCGATTATACTATACATTATAACTGAACGGAGGTATTTTTAATCATGAAAGATTTCAGTCCGGTTGCTTTTGCTTATGGCTATCCCATGCCACTTTTGATGATATCTACTTACGATGAGAACGGAACTGTCAATGTGATGAATGTGCACTGATGCACGATGAATCACGGAGGATATATCAATTTGGGTGTTGGTACGAATAAAAAGACGCACGAGAATATCGAAAAAATGGGTGCCTTTACAGTTGCACTGGCCACTCAAAATCATGAAGGAAGAGCATTTATGACTCTAAATCGTTAATTCTTATTTGTTAATGAAGTGTCCAACAAGAAAATATACTAACAATGAAAAGGTGAACAAATAATGGCCATTAAGCCTGTTGATTTAAAGAAAGCATACCGTTTATTGCAAGTAGGTCCAACAACCATGATTTCTGCTAAACACGATGGGATAGAAAATGTAATGGCAGCCGCTTGGGTCGGTCTGGTGGGAAATAATAAAGTGATGGCATATATCGGCAAACAAGCTTTTACACGTGAACTCGTTGAAAAGAGTGGTTACTATGTAGTACATGTTCCAACTGTTAAACAAATGGAAACTGTCTTGTATGTTGGTGAGCACAGCGCTAAAGAAACAGACAACAAACTTGATAATATCCCACTCTTTTACCAAGAAGAATTTGATTTACCACTAGTTGAAGGTTCCGCTGGCTGGCTAGTATGCAAGGTTATCCCAAATGCTGTAAATGAACAAGAACATGATCTTTTCATGGGTGAAATTGTCGGTGCTTGGAGTGATGATCGAGTATTCAACAACGGACATTGGATTTTTGATGATGCTCCTGATGAATTGCGTACAATACACTATGTGGCTGGCGGTCAATTCTATGCTATTGGAAAAGGTACTAAATTTAATCACGGACCTGGTAAAGACTAATTAAATCGGTAAAGAAAACTCTCACAGTCCCATTTTGGTTAGATGAAATGGGACTGTGAGAATAATATAAATTTTCTCAAGTACTACAAGAAGCTCTGAAAAATCAGTTAGGTGTCCGTGATTTGTCTCAATACGAACAAGGGATTCCTTGCTCAATAAATCAATAAATAAGCTAGAGGTTCACCTCTAGCTTATGAGGCACTAAAAATTGAACTACTCGTTATCTTTTCTGATACTTTATTCAAGCGTTATTATTTTTTTAGGCATCATAAGTTCTCCAGGAGCACTGGGAGACTTAATTAAAAGTTACCCCCGTGCTCAGGGTTCTGATATTCAATTACGGTACAGATCTTTGCTGCTTTCAGTTTACAAGTCCCTAGATTCAAGTTCTTCCCAGCGAGGATTAACTTTCTCTTTTTCGATAGATTCGAATACTTGGTATAGGTTCTCTAAAGGAGCTGACTTTCCGCAATGTTCCAATGCTGCCTGAACCAGATCTTTCCAAGGTGGCAAGCTTTGAAAGGAGCTCTGAAGAGCAACGATTTGTCACATTTGCTATACTCTGTAGCAGAATTACGGGCGAACAAGGGTCCTCTCCATTCCGTTTTAACGGCATCTATGATCTCTTCAAGGAAGCGGTAATCTTTTCTTCATTTTCTCCTTAGTGATCCGTTCTCTGGATTGTAATTGGGGATTAAAAATGATCAAAATACATCTGAGTCTTTTTCAGTAGGAAATTTTTCATCCTGTACGTTGGAATACAACTTTTCCAAGTAATTTTAATTGTTCCAGATCTTAAGGTTCGATTCACTGTGTTACATAATAATGAGTATTTAATACGATCAGTAATAATTGCTGTTCGATTTCTTCTCCTTTGGTAGTTAAAAATAAATCATGGGAGCGTTTGTCTAGTTTATTCGTCATCCGTTTCTTCCGCTCAAGAGAGTGTACCATCCTAATGACAGTTGTCTGATCACGATTAATAGCCTCTGCAAGTTCTTTTTAGTTCATGCCTTTGTCCATATTCAAGTAGCATGGTAGTACTGCATAAATCCATGAAATCCCCCTCATTGTCTTATTGTTCCTCACTATAAGACATCTAAAAAGATGAGACAAATTATTTCGGGAGTATCTACGAAAAGAAACCCAGGGTCTCCGAATGACCTGGGTTTCTTAAACCGATGCAAGGAGCGTAATTACTCCTACATACGAAACTTTTCAGTTTTATATGTTAGCTCATCACGGGCTGAAGTGATTCCAGCAGTTTTTTAATCTCCTCATCATACTCCAGTTCAAATGTTGGAAGAATCTCATCCAATCTCTGCTGAAAGAATTCAGGATCTTGTACACCAAGCTCTGCCCTTAATTCCATCTCCTCTTCGGACCCATTATCGTCCAGAATCATGTCCAGAACTTCTTTTTTAAAGTATTCACTTGGCGGAAGGATCAACGCATTCATCAGGAATTGCATAAAGAAGAGCTGATTATCTTTTTCCTGATAAGCTTTTTTCATTGCGTGCTTGGTAAATAAATTAATATATTTCTGACCAAAAGTAACTCCTTTCAGTTCGAAAGGTCCAGCATGTTCCACCCCTTTCCAACGCATGTCAGCCACAGAACTAAGCCACCAAGCCGGTTCGATGGCCTTCTGCATCCGAATCAATACCTCCCGCTCAAACTGAGTATCAGGCTGCATTCGTTGTGCTTCCAAACATTTTCCTATCGTTTCTGCTTCGATTGCAGCAACGGTGATACCTTGTCCATGAATGGGATCAAAGCTGCAAAATGCATCGCCAAGAACGAGTAATCCAGAAGGCCAATCTTCCATAAGTTCAAAATGCTGGCGAACAGACTCGGAAATGCGGTACCCCTTGGCCCTTGCAATGGCTCTAACTGCTCCATTAACTTTTCAATGTTATCTGAAGCAAACAGATGCTTGATTTGTTCTTGAAACTCTTCTGGCTGAGTGGACGGATACGCCTCTCCTCCAGCATTGAAAAGAATGAGTCCAGCGATATCATCCTCGGTGCGCATAAATATGCTTGCACGAATACCTTGCTCAGGATCTGAATCAGACATCACCAATTCATTTGGAATAGAGGATTTTATTTTGTAATAGCGGGTGCTGTAACCAAGAGATACCTTCAGCACTTCCGGTTCTGGCACAGACAATCCAATCTTATCAAGCCATCTGATCAATTTGGAGGAACGACCTGAGGCATCAATAACCATATCCGCTGGAAGTTGTTCTTCTCGTTTCCCCCGTTTCTCTCTTTGGTGTAAATGCCTGTAATGGAGCGCTGATCTTCAGAGACTATTAGCCCGGTAACTTCCATGCTGGTTAAGAAGCTTATATGAGAAATATCCTGGATTCGTTTTCGCAGCACCCATTCCAGCAAAGCTCTGCTGCACGATGCAATTTTAAATGAGGTGGTATCCTCCTTATTCACCAATGTACCGTACCGATTGCTAACGACAAGACTCTCATCGTGTGAAGAGATTGCCCCCAAATCTATCAATTCTTCATTGTATCCTGGAAAATAATATTCTAAAATCAGCGCGCCGCGAGGTTGTACACGGTGTGGATGAAAAGATTGAGGTACACCCTGCCGGTTGGACGGCTCCGTAGGGAATTCATCTCTTTCGATAACATATACGTCTTCATAATAGTCAGATAACATTCTGGCTGTAATCAATCCCGCTATCCCAGCCCCAATGACTACCGCTTTTTTCATGTCAGACATTTCAACTTCATCCTTTCTTCAAAATTATATTAAATCTACGGTTGTAGACCAGTGAAAATATTACTTATAATACCAATATATAATCAAAATCTCTCTTATGGTAAGAATCAATATAATGACGCTGTATAGATAAACTACGATATGAAAGAGGTGTAGATTAAAATTATTGAGAAAAAGGTTGATTTAAGAGTTGTACGAACTCAGAAATTGTTAACTGCGGCCTTTAAAGATCTGTTGTCTGAGCAAGGGAAATTTTTCAGCAATATAACGATTAATGAAATATGTGACAGGGCGATGGTTCACCGTACCACATTTTACAAACATTTTGAGGATAAATTTGCACTCTTACACTCGACCCTGACCTGGGTGCTTCAGGATTATCTAAAAATGAATATTGAGGATCGGCTAAGGCAGCCTTTGCAAAGCTTATCCAGATTCATGTTGGAGAATTTATTAGAACCGATTGTCCAAAACCAGAAGAATGACAAAGGATTTACTGATTTTTTTAAAAATTATATTGGAGATATTTCTAGAAGAGATTTTCTCGAACTAAAAAGGAGAGGTAAACAGCTTTCAGCTCCTTTAGAACTTTTAGCCGAATACCATTCAGGAGTCATTAGTTTATTGGTGACATGGTGGATATACCATCTTGAAGAAGATGTTACAGCGGAACAAATGGATGAATACTACTACCAGCTAGTTAACGAGAAGATCATGCTGGAATAAGTGTTCAAACGGGTACTTATGCTCTGCAAATAAAAAATATTGGAACTACAACTGCTAGTGGATATGGATCAATCAATGATTAAGTAAAACAAGAAGGAGCCATTGTCGAAAACAATGGCTCCTTCTTTATGAAATTACTATTTTGATAAACTTGATGGAACATCAGTATCAGTCGGGTTTTCATCTGTTTCATTTAAGAGTAACGAATTCGGATACGATACTTTTGATGCTTAAAAATGTAGCGATGAGCTAGACCTTAGAATTAGAAAAAGATGCAAGTTCTTCCCTCTTAATTTTAAGTTCCTGCTCAATCCGTTCGAGTTCATCCTTCGCTTTTCGATAAGCATTCTCCGCTTGTTCAATCTGCTGCTCGTATTCTTTCCTACGCAGTATGGGAATTATAACACAATCGTAAAGCAATTCGTCCCCCCGCTCTCGCACCACAGCATTCAAAAGAACGGGAAGCGTCTCCCCGCTACTCGTTTTCATCATTAAAAACATTTCATTAACATGATGATTAAGATTAATCAGCGGCAAAAAATAAAGCAAAAAGAAAATCTGGCTTGACCGAGTCAGCAAGGATTCGAAGCTTATGCCGATTACCCCTTGTTTCTCATATTCTAACAAGCTGCAAAAGGTATGGTTAACGATACCTATCGTCCTACTTCGATCCATCGACAAATAAACACAGGGGGCGTAATCCAATCGTTCGTCCATATTAGGTGCGCAGCTCGCTTTCCTGGATTAGATTGAAAGATGCGAGATATTCGCTAATGAGTCGAATGGTTTCTTCTGGATGGCTTAGGTGTGGACAATGACCGGTTGCATCCATCAGTCGGAACTCGCTCCCCTTCATCTGCTCATGGACATAGGCTCCAGCTTCCAGCGGAGCGATCAAATCTTCAGAGCATTGCAGGATCAAAGATGGAACCACTACCTTGCTGAGTTCCTTACGGTAATCAGATAGAAAAGTTGCTTCTGCAAAACGACGGGCCACCTTTGGGTCGGTTGCGCAAAAACTTAATTCTAGCTCATCGGATAATTCCGGCCGGTCTGCATTTCCCATAATGACAGGAGCCAGGTAACTCGCCCAACCTTGAAAGTTTTGATCCATCATGTCCAATAAACCAATCAGATCTTCCCGCTCAAATCCTCCTATGTAATCTGGCAGATCGTTTAAATAGCGTGCAGAAGGCCCGATTAGAACTAGCCGATCAAAATATTCCGGTCTTTGAATGGACGCTAGCATACCAATAGTTGCACCGACGGAGTGACCCACTAGAATGGCATTCTTCAATTCAAGCGCTGAACAAATATCTAGGACATCCTGGGCATAACCATTCAGATCATGATAACCACAAGGATCATAAGCTTGAATGTCGGATTCTCCTGAACCTACAAAGTCAAACAAAACCACCTTGTACTTTCCTTCAAATGCCGGTACAATCAAGCGCCACATGTTCTGATCACAGCCAAACCCATGTGCAAATATAAGAGCCTTGGGACCAAAGCCCGTTACTTTCACGTTGTTTCGGAAGAGAACCCCTTGACTATCCATTGACTCCTCCTCCTACTAGTTAATGATGAGTTCTCATGTTTCAATCATTATACCACTTTATCTGCATGCGCTTTTTATGTTCTTGTCCATTCCGGCAATCGGTACAAGTTCTTGATCTTGGCTTGGGACAAGAACTTGTACCGATAACATAAAAAAGCCGCTAAAATAGCGACTTCAATGGGAATATGTTCTTGTCACTCGACATCACTCTATAACAAAAACCACTAATCCTGTTGTTGAGATTAGTGGTTAAAAATTCAATTTTTCCACAAATGTTTTAACTGATTTTTGAAGTATCTTATATTATTCATTAGTTTGGTTCCTCAAAACCAATATCGCAACTGCTTAAGGCGTATAAGACGTCATTTCTTGCACGTTGAGTCGATTGCTTTCATTTGATATGGTCAAGTGTGATTACGTTAAGATTTGCGACTTCTAAATGAGGCACTGGTACTTCCCTTTCGAAAGAGCATAGAATCCGATTTCATGTAGCAAAAATCAATACCAGCCCATCACAAAAGCAATTGCACAAATAAAGATCATAACAAGGTAATTGCCGAACAAACCATTGAGAACCTAGGAGAAGACCATAATGCGGCTGTAGATAGAACAAATTGCAATCCATCGTATCGCAGTGTACCTCGAAATAATAGGTCTTCAAACCATGTATATACTCCAGAAATCCATAGCGGAAAAGTCAGATTATTAGTAGCCGGAGTTCACTTCCACCCACTGATTCCATTTTGGGAGATAAAAGATCCGTAGATCCGTATGTTGTACTGATCACTTGATTTGATGAATCACTCTGTTTTTCCTATATTCTTATCCTACTTCCCCATCTCCTAGCGTCGTTCGAAAAACACAAGGATTCCACTTTTGTGCGATACATACACCCCTAAAACATTTAGGACTTTGGTCTTCTCAATTGGAGTCATATTATTACGACATGTAATAATATTTTAGCTTTTCAGCTTTTATTCAACTAGCAAAAAAGGGATCCTGATTTCAAATGTAGTTCCTTCACCAACGATACTATTAACAGCTAGTTTCCCTTTATGATCGCCTATTATTTTATAACACATCATCAAACCTAACCCTGTTCCTTTTTCTTTTGTGGTGAAAAAGGGTTCACCTAAACGGTGAATCAAGGTCTCAGGAATGCCCGCACCATGATCATTAAAACGAATGCAAATATAGTTCCCTTGAACATTAGTAGCGATACTAATTATTCCCCCACTGGGCATAGCTTCAATTGCGTTTTTTATAATATTTACGAATACTTGCTTGATTTCAATTTCTGAACACTTCACTAAGGGAAGACAGCTAGCCACTTGCACATGAAATTGGATATTATTTAGAGTGGCCTGAGCATCTAACAAAGTAATGACATCCTGCAGGATAACCCCTACATCGTATTCTTTGAAGCTCATCGATTGTGGTTTTGCGAGGGTTAAAAACTCACAAATTATACTATTGATACGGTCAATTTCGTCAACCATAATGTCGCCATAATCTGATTTCCAGTTTTTCTCTGATTGCATTAATTGTAAGAAACCACGTAAAGTGGTTAGAGGATTACGGATCTCGTGTGCAAAACCAGCAGCTAATTGCCCAACTACATTTAATTTATCGGCTTTTCGCAAAAAGTCTTCTGACCTTTTGCGTTCAGAAATATCTTTCGTTATACCGGTCAAAGCAATAACATTACCCTGAGCATCCTTTATAGGGGACATGGTTAAATGAATATATATCATTTCACCATCCTTTCGTTGTGCAGATGTTTCAAAGCTAATAACTCCCATTCCATTTTGTAATTTATTACTAATATCTACAAATTCAGACTTTATATCTACGGGGAAAGAACGTACCTTTTTTCCAACAAGCTCATCTTCTGTCCAACCAAATATTATCTCAAAAGAGCGATTAGCTCGAATTACATTTCCCTCTATATCTACGATATATATGCCATCAACAGAGTTCCCAAATAAAGATTCCAATAACTCTTTTGTAGCTCTAAGTTCTTCCTCAGCTTTCTTTCGCTCTGTAATATCTACGCAAGAAGCAATGACCTCAATCACCATACCTGATTGTTTGATGGGTCGTAATGACGCAAGGTAAAATATCCCTTCCTTTTCACCTTCGTATGAAATTCCCTCTTTTCCTTGCCATGCTTCATAATAAAAAGTTTCTTTATATTCAGATACATCGTAGGGAAGAAAATCTCTAAGTTCTTTTCCAATAATCATTTCAGGAGATAAGCCCATTTTATAAAGTAGCTGTCCTGCACAGAACGTATGTATAAATCGACCTTGCTTTAGTTTGAATTTAAAAGTCATTCCTTGTTGTTCCGAGAGAATTTCGCTAAATTCTTGATGCGCGAACTGTGAAAGCTGGTCTTCTAGTCGTATGTTCATAAGTCATTTTCACCCCGGATAAGATTCGATTTTAAGGGTACATTCGACGATTATATAACATATTCCTTCCAACTAAAGTACTGAAGACGGTCATCAACAGAAGCTAACAATCTAAGAGGTACCTTTCAGCTGCTGAACTAGGACGTCTATTCTTGAATATAACTACGGATTGTTGAATGTTAATCGTCACATGTATACCTTATGGGTGTGTTTGCAAAAATGGTGGATAATGTTTTATTTCTATTTATTTAAACCTTAGAGATTATCAATGGATTTCCATTATTATTGCTCGATAATATTACCATGCTATCATTTGCTCAGCGGAAACGGGGTGGAAAAATTGCCCGCGATCTTTCATGCCTTAATACCCATTTGAAAAAGAGCAAACTCTGATCTTAGCGGGTTGCTCCTTTTACTATTTGATCCAATTCCACCTGGCTTGTTGCCAGAGTAGAAAAAGCCATTGACTTACTATCTAATAAGGTTGCCCCCATCGTTCGCAATGCATTAAATAAAAAATTCTAAAGTGAGGTTACAATTATGACTAACGTATTAGTAATCAAAGCAAACAATCGTCCAGATGGTATTTCAACCAAAATGTTTGAAGCCTTTGTAGAAGAAGCTGCAAAATATGACCATTTACACGTAACCACCTTTGATGTATTTGAGGAAAGCCTGCCGCATTACGGGTAAGATTTATTTAATGCCTTTGGTAAACTACAGATATCGGAGAAGAACTGAATGAAGGAGAAGCAGCTTCAATAGCAGCACAACAAAAAGCACAAAAAGCTATGACATCCGCAGATGTATTAGTTTTCGCGTTTCCGTTGTGGAATTTAACGATCCCATCAGCATTACAAGCTTTTATTAATTATAACCTGCAAGCTAGCTTCTCATTTAAATATAACGAACAAGGTCAAAAGGAATTCCTTTTGGGGTCCAAAAAAGTCATTCTTCTCAACGCTCGTGGCGGATTATACAGTTTGACTGAAGTGAGTGCTATGGAGATGGCTGTGAACTATATGCGTATAGTGGTACAAAATTTCTTTGGCTTTGAAATCTTGGATTAAGTTATCGTGGAAGGCCATGCTCTAGATCGCGAAAACGCACCTAGCATTATTGCAGAAGGTTTGGAAAAAGTTAAAGAATCCGTTGCAAAACTGTAAGCTGATGTATGTATCATCGTACAATCGCCCCGCTTATTAAACCAGGCATTACCACCAACGAGATTGATCGCATTTTCGAGGACATTAAGTTGAATCACGGCACAAAACCATACCAGAAAGGCTATAAGGGCTATCCATATGCAATCTGTGCCTCTCCCAACGATGTGATCGCACATGGCTTCCCTAGCAATATGCCACTTGAGGAAGGTGATATCGTGACGATCGACACGGTCGCTGAGCTCGATGGCTGGCTCGGCGATTCAACCTGGAGTTATGCAGTCGGGCAGATCTCGCCTACGGCCGAGAAGTTGATGCGTGTTACGAAGGTATGTCTTGACCTGGGCATCGAGCAAGCACAAGCTGGCAAGCGGCTCGGCGAAGTGACAAGCGCGATTCAGCGGCATGCGGAGTCGCACAGCTTCGGCGTCGTGCGCGGCCTTCTCGCCCATGGCATCGGCCGGGACCTGCACGAGGGAGCCAACTTATATGCATGTCGGCAAATCTGGAAAAGGCCTCCGTATCAAGGAAGGTATGGTGTTCACCATTGAGCCCATGATCACCGAAGGCACTTACTTTATCACAATGGATCCAGACGGCTGGATCGCACGGACGATGGACAACAAGCTTGCCGCACAATACGAGCATACGATCGCTATCACGGCTGAAGGTCCACAAATTTTACCGCACAATAAAATAAATAGAGGTCAACCAACGAAGTGGTCGACCTTTTTTCGTATTTGGCATAGCATCTTTCTTTAACTACGGGTATTGAATATCGTTAATCGAGAAATTTTCATCCTTTATTTCGCTTGCAGTCCCATTCCGTTAGCCTGCCCGTTAGCTTAATGAAACAGATATATATCCTAATCAATATTGGTACCATGTACTTAATCTTTCCGCACTAAAAAAGTAGACCACAGCATGGCTATTCCCCATGGACGGCACATAGTATACCGCAAGTTGAACGTTGGCATTAAATGTTGATACATTGGAAAGGCTGATTGAGATATTAGTAACCTCACGTTTACAATTAAAAAATGCGAGTTTGATCGGACAAATCTATATAAGATTCTAAACTAAATAGAAGAAAGTGTGAGGGATAGAGGGCTGCTCTCGAAATAACTAAGTTGATTGTTGAACAATTCTTTGATTGGAGTTAGCTTAAATCCATTTAATACAACTGGATCTATCCTTACCTTTGATAATATTTATGCTAACTTTGATCAATTCGGAGTCCGTGTTATCACTGACTAGAAGGGGCGGAAAGCATCGCAGTCACGGTTACGTGATTAGATGCTTCGGCCAATTGTATTTTCGAGATTTTTCCTGGTGAGTAAATCGGGCCTCAAGGTCCGCCTGGCTCAATATGCTCTGACCCTTTACCCACAGCAACTCAGATAGTTTATGTAAATAAAGTCGGTAATGTTGCTACTGCTAATAGAATCAAGTGTCTTCCCTTTCTGACGATAACAGCAGCGATGGTCTCCATCCTGAATGCTTCTCCAACGAAGCGGTACACGATCTCGATTGGATGAGGTCAATATACAGAATCATTGATTCATCTTAAATCCAATGTGCAAATAGTCGGTACCAGCACTCTCTCACCCGATTAGCCATCCCCTTCGATATTAACGACCCTTCATGGTTTGAGACAAGATTTATGAAGGATAACCGTTCCGGGTTTTTGGACTTGATGCTGTTAACAGCTCCTCTCGATTTTAATTTTGTGGATTTCGAAAGCAAACACGGTTACCTAAGTGAATTTAGTGGGCGGAGGAATCAATGGTATTATCAATGTGAATATTCAGTCCGGTCATATTCCAATAGATCCCTTAAATTTAACAAGCTTTGCGTTAACGGAAAATATATTCAATCCTTTCCCTAACTCCGGAAGATTAATTGTAAACGGTGTGAATAACGTGAGTACACGAGTCAGGGCGACCGTATAATCGGCAGGCTAGTTATTCCATTAGGAGTAGACACATAGTCTACATTAAATATAATATGCAATCGATCGTAAGCTGTGAATATAATTTATAATTTGAAAAAAGCCCACCTGCTTTAATGCTGGTGGGTAGAAAGGTGTAAGGTGTCCTCTATATCCTACGCACAAAGGTTAACATATGTGCGCATGAATCTTAATAATCCAAAACAACAAGTTCTTCAAAATTCTCTGAACCTACACTAACCGTACCCAGCAGGTTAGAACTGACGATTGGCTCTCTACATAGCCGAGTTCCTCTATCCTACGCTTCAGCTTTGCGTACTCTAGACCTTTTTCCTGAAGGTCAACCCGTATGGCATAGATTTCTGCTTAATCTGATCAATCGGCTCGACTCGATTCTTATCTCAATCGCCCCAAAGAAAAGAGACGAGCCTGATTAACTCGCCTTTAAAATTTATATATCATTTGACTATTTGAATATTATATTCAAGCTAATTGTGTGATAACAAGATGTGCCGAAACAGGCCAAGTTCCTCCGGCGAGAGGTGTCATGGTTAGTGCAGTGGAATTACCGATTGGATTTCGCACGGTCAGGATTGAATTAATTGCAGTAGTTTGTACAATAGTCACTCCTGGCATCTGACTTGTGCCTGTTACCCGCCCCACTACGGTATTGGAGAGATCAACACCATTCAGTGTTAACATAAGTTGCACAGCTTCATTCATACTTCCCTGAAACATAACCAGATACATACCGATCGTTGCCAAATTAAATGTACTTGGACCTGTGCGAGTAATTGTAGTCCCGCTTCTAGGTCCATCTTGAGGAAAACTTACGTCTGCGCCTGGAGAGACTGTTGCAGCATTATCTGGAGGCATCAGAGCAAAAAAATCGGCAAAACCAAGAACCCCTCCGGCAGCTCCTGTTGCCTCAGTGGCACCCGCAGGGCCTGCCACTCCAGCCGGACCCGCTGGGCCCGGAAATCCTTGTGATCTGATGGCTCCGGCTGGACCAGGTACACCTTGAGGGCCTTGCGGTCCCGTTGGACCTGCTTCGCCTTGAGGACCTACAGCTCCCGCTGGAACTGGTTGCCCCTGAGGTCCTTGTTTACCTTGAATCCCTTGTATACCTTGGGGACCTGTAGGGCCAACCACTGTGGGCGTTTTTACATTCACTTCAGGCGGAGAGCATTTTAACTGAGCTATTTTTTTTTCTACTTTCACTCTGCGTTCTTTTCCTTTTCCTCTCGAAGGACATACAGTTACGTTTCTTTTCTTATGTCGTTTTTTTTCTTCTGAATAACTCAATACATACACCTCCCTATAATCTTAGCTCAGTGTACGTAGGTAGTTGGCCACAGGGCATGGACTGATAACTATCTTTACCCATGCTAGAACCTATTTTTCAAGAAATGAAGGCTATTGACTTGGTACTTTAAATCCTTATAAACATGAATTAACACCATTAAATAAACGATATCCACTAAATTTTTCAATTTCTTAAGCTAGCGGATTCGATCCGGTATTGTTGTTTCAGATGAACTAAAGCTTAGCCCACAAGATTAGTCAAGTCATGTTGAGGCATATAACTTGGGCAGTTTCCAGAAGGGGCGTAAATGATAAATGGTATTGATATCAGTCCTGTAATAGGGGCAGCGAATCCTCTTTTTCCTAAAGCAAGAGGGCATCCAATATGGATAATATAGAAGCAATTTTTTTTTTAGAACTCAAGATAGAAATGTTTTTTGAAAGCATGGGGGGAAATCAATCAAAAAGCAGCCGTTCCAGTTGGAAGGCTGCCTAGTTGCAGTTTAGAACTAACGCTTCCCGTTAGTTGATTAATAAAAATGTTAACTTGTCCTTAACTTATCCTCGATTATGATCTAACCCTTGCCCCAAATAAGTCTTTTGAGGTAAATCCATATTGTTGTATAATTTAGAAATTTCCGAACGAAAAGTATCCTGTGTTTTAATAGTGAGTAGATATCCATTTATAGTGTTAACAATCATCTCAATTTCAGATAAATTGTATGAATCCATATCCATTTTTGAAATGATCACTTGCTTACCAAGCACTTCTGATAAAGAAAAGATAATTTGTTTCTTTACATCGTCATTTAAATCTTGAAACAGGAGGACAAGGTTTTCAAGGTCATCCTTCGTCAAACTGGGGGATTGTATAGCAATATGTTCAGGCGATGAAGACTTGATAGCATGAATCTCAATGATGTCATCCATTTTAAATTTATAGTTTATGCCTTCTTCTGTTTCAACAAATAAGTAGACCTCATTTAATTCTTTTGAAACACCACGGAAAAATTCATCTTGATTATTAACTTTAAGTACTACAGAACGATGTTCCTTAACTGTCATCTCAATAAATTGTCTCTTATTCATCATATTATGCAATGTGTTCTCCTCCTCCCTTTTAGAGATAAGGTTATTCTATATGAGGTATGCTGTTCCCTTTTGTCCTTAAACTAACCTGCCCGTTAGTTCAATAAGATAGATGAACAGTATCGACCGGGTCTGAACCAGCTGATCCCCATACTTCCCCATTAATTTGTGATACGTTTCTCCGTGACTAAAATTAAACTAACCTGCTCCGATAGTTGCATAAGAAAAAGCTGCCTTAAAGACAGCTCCATTAACGCACCCTTCAGTGCAATTAAAAATTCTATTTTAATGCCTTTATCTTTCACTTTCGTAATCATTAATGATTACTTCTATAATATTATATTGTTCATCTGCAACTGCTTTGTTAGATTGTTTATTATAGTTGTAGGTTATTAAAGCCTTCCATAAAGCCCAACCTCTTGCTCTATTCCAAGTTTCTGCATCAAAATTCAATGCATTCTTAAATGACTTTCTGCTACTATCATCAAAAAAAGTCCATGCCATTGCAGCATCGCAAGAAGGGTCTCCTACCCCCAATATCCCAAAATCAATAACCGCACACAATTTACCATTTTCAATTAATATATTTCCTGGGGCTATGTCACCGTGGACCCAAACTGGTTCACCAGCCCACTTTGAAGTTAATGCCAATTCCCAGATTTCTTCCAATAGGTGTTTGTTAAAAGTATTTACATTATTATTAATGGCATCTCTACACTCATAATCGTATACAACAATATCTCCGCCTCTATAAAAATTATGTTCGCCAGCTAAGGGACCTTCACTGGCGTCAATAGATTGTAATTCAACTAAAAATTCTCCCAAATCATTTGCAAATTGATTTGAATCATCTATATTTTCTAAAGTTAATGTCTCTCCATCCAACCATTTGTTGACTGACCAAGGGTGTGGGTAATCCTCACTTGGTTCTCCTTTAGCTAATGGTTCAGATATTTGTGTAGAAAGTTGCCTGGCTAAAATGGGTAACCATTTTTGTTCTTTTTCAACTTGGGGTACATAGGCTTCATCACTTGGTAACCTAACGCTCATACTGTTGCCTAAGTGAAAAGTTTTATTATCATTTCCACTTTTTTTAACAGGCTTAACTTCAAAATCAGTCCACTCTGGAAATTGGCTATTTATTAACTTTGAAACTAAATCTACATCAATTTTTATCATTTATAATTTCTCCCTTTAATCTTATTTATTCATCACCCAAAACCCAGATACAGTCACAAATTTATTTGATAAACGCATCCTTATCAACCCCTTTAATTTGATTACATTTAATGTACCATATACTTACTATTACAAGAACTTCTTATTCCACTATCCTGCACGTTAGCTTAATGAGGAGCTCATCATCCTAATATAATTTTCGTGTTCTCTACTTTCTGTAAAGGTATACAAAAAAGGAGCGTCAGCATTTCTGCAACGCTCCTATTGTCCGTCCGCTAGTTGAAAACAGCAGATGATCACTTTGATGCCTTCTCAGTTTTGTTGAGCTAACGTTTCCCGTTAGCTCAACAAATTGTTTCTAGTAATATAAAAAGGTAGGGGAGGTTACCCCTTCTTTAATCAACTCGCTTCTTGCTCTATCCACGGGTCACTGTGTTCGGTGCAAACAGCCTGCCCACGCCCACCATAATTCGAAAAAAAAACACTCATTCGATTAATGACCAATGTGTTGCTTTTCTTTACCTGTACCATGAAACTTGACAAATATAAAAATTCCGATTAAGGCCACAACAATCCCCGACCAGAAAAACCAAACTTGAACTCCGAATCGGTCGGCAACCGGTCCCGCCAACGCGAGCCCGATCGGGGAAGACAACAGTCCAATACTCGTGACAAATGAGAGTACACGCCCCAATATTTCAGGCTCGTAAGACTTCTGGATCATAGCCATGTAAGGACCGTTGAACAAAGGCGCCGCCATACCCATAAAGAAGGATAAGACGATGAAAGCAAGGAACGCATCGCTCCCTACTAGCCCGTTCAGGACGCAGGTGATCCCAATCGAAACCAAGCTCAGACACATGTATGTGGTATCTTTCCACTTAGAAGCAAGAACCGACAACAGTACGCCACCAAAGATCATACCAATTCCGAATACTGCCTCAATCAAGCTGGCGCTGTAACCTCCTCGACCGAAGTGAGACAACGTCATCAAGGGAAAGAGCATCGCCAGAGGCATAAAAACAACACTAAAGATTGCCATTGCAATCGTAATTGTGACAATAGACTTTACAGAAAGGAACGCTTTCCAACCGAAAGTAAATTCCTTACGGAACGAAGACGTTTGTACGATTTCCGGCTTCGGTTGATGAATATTGACAAATAGAAGCATGAGATTAGCGATTAATGCACCAACCACATCTAAAAGCAATACCGTTCCTAGTGAAGTAGCCGAGTATACTGCTATTCCGAGCGCTGGTCCGAGTACGCTGGAAGCGGAGAACACTAACTGATTCCAGCCAGCCACCTTGGTTAATTGTTCTTCCGGCGCGATTAAAGGGATCGCAGCTTGGAATGAAGGGGCATGGAAGGAGGAGGCTGTTGATCGAATAAATAGTATTGCATAAACGGTCCATAAACTTGGTTCACCCCATAAGTAATAGGCACCTAAAACCAAACTGGAAAACGCAATAACGCTGTCAGAAACGATCATAGTGAGCTTACGATTCCATCGATCAAGCCAGACGCCAATGAATGGGCCCATGAGCGCTTGCGGCAGGAACCCGACAAGACCTGCAATCATCAACACGGTAGCCGACCCCGTCGTCTCAGTCAAATGCCAAATGATTGAAAACTGAACCATAGAAGATGTTAGAATCGAAAAAATTTGCCCGCTGAAGATTAATATGAACGTCTTTTTCCATTGCATATACATGAAGTCTTTTACTCCCTAATTTCGTTTATTTGATGGTTCTTTCACATCGCCTTACTATACATTACTTCAATCGTACAATTCGGCCATCACTCACATCATATACCTGATCGGCGACACTCCCGAGCAGATAAGCATCGTGTGATATAAATACGATGGTGCCTAGGTAATTTCGCATCATTGTCTCAAGAGCTTCCACGGCGGAAATATCCAAAAAGTTACTTGGTTCATCCAGAAGCAGGATATTATAGCGTCCAAGCAACAATTTGGCTAACTGTAGCTTTATGATTTCGCCGCCGCTTAATACCGATAGATCTTTGCGAATGTCATGATGCGTGAACCCCATGGATGCGAGCACCGCCCGAATGTCCGAAACCTGGTATTCACAGTTATCCTGCATGAATGCCATTACGTTCTGATTCCGAGCAAACTTGTAACCGGTTTGGACAAAATAGCCGATTTCCGCTTTGGGCGATAACGTAATACCACACTCCCGATCGCGAATCATGTTGAACAAAGTGGTTTTTCCACCCCCATTAGCACCGGTTATCGCAATCTTGCCACCGAGTGGGAACTGGAAGGACACATTGTCGAATATCAACTTGTCTCCGAACCATTTACTGATTTCGTTTCCCACAACCGGAAATGGATTGTGCAATTCCAGCGCTTTGCTCTGCCGGAATTGAACGCTTCGTATGGCTTCAGGCGCAGTGACTTCTCCAAGCGCTTTGATTCGCCGTTCCATACTTTTGGCTGCGTTATGAAGCTTCTGCTGCTTGCTGCCTTGGGATTTCTGATGCCCAAGGCGTCCGCCACCATCCGTACTGTTTTTTCTGTCTGCTCCTTTTGCCTTTTGATCAAGCTTCCTGGCCTGACTTTTCTTCTCCTCAATAGCCTGTTCCAGCCGTTCACGTTCGACTACATATTGTTTATATTCGGCAGCCTGGCTTTTTCGTTCTTCTTCTTTCTGGGCTAAATAGTCGGTATAACTACCCCAATATTCGGTGATCTTCCCTTCTTTCAGCTCCCAGATCTTATCTATGACCTGGTCTAGGAAGTAACGGTCATGACTAATAATGAGCAACGCCCCCGAATAATGTTTAAGCCGGTTTACGAGGAAGTTGATGCCTTCACGATCCAGATGGGATGTCGGTTCGTCGGCAAAAATGCCATGCACCTCTCCCGACAGCGCTTGCGCAATTTTTAACCGCGTCTCTTCCCCGCCGCTCATTGTCTCCACATGTACCTGATTTTGGGTAACCGCCTCTTCCAATTGAGGGATATAGGTAAACGCCCCCTTCCTTGCAATCTTGCCATGCTGCAAAGGGATTTTGCCTAGTAACGCCTTGAGCAACGTACTTTTTCCAGCTCCGTTGGCTCCAATCAGACCGATTCGATCAAACTCATATAACTCCAACTGCTCGATATCAAGCACGCCGTGTCCTAAAAATTCCACATAAATATCCTTCGCTTTTATCAATAACATACTTAATCCTCCTTCGAAAATCGCAGTTTCCGTTTTTTCCGTTCGCAGGCTGACCCGCGATTTACATAGAGAGGATTAAATAAAGAAGTACAAGTGTATGCCTCGCATCGTTATGGCTCCTTTTCTACTTGAATTGTTACATAGCCAAACTTATTAAAAAAAACAAAACAGACCCAAGTCCACATAGGGGCTTGGGTCTGCATGAATTACGCAATAGGGAAGAGCGAAACAAGGCACAGTAAAAAACCGTACAGATCGCAATCGATGTCCTCATACGTAAAAATAAGCAGCGCAAAAAAAGCCCACATTTAGTGGAAATCAGATTTTTTATCGCATGCTTACCAAATACGTGGAACCATAGATCGCAATCCTCCTCAATTTTTATAGCCGTATCTTAACATCGACTGCTACAACTGTCAATATTCGTATCCCGCTTGTTTAACTTCAAATTTTTATCACGTGTTATCCAAGTGGTACCAGTGTTAATACAACCTCTGGAATGGAAATTAGAATAATCCACTAATGAGTCCTAAGCACCAAGAAGAGGAACATAACATAGTACCTCCCTCGATGATAAAATGTACTCTTCATTTACTCTAAGGTTACGCTGAGCATAACTGCCCGTTAGCTTAATGGTAACAGTTTTGATTGAACGGGAGTTTACGAAATCATACTTAAAGCGAGGCGTAGCAAATCTTCTCAAGCAACTGGGGTTTTACATACTCTAAAACGTGGGTAGCTACGAGAAGCAAACCCCGCATTTTTGAGAATATCCCCAAGCTTCCCCCTCTACCGATATTAATGCATAAATCGCCAGAAGAAAATGATTCTCAAGTGCTCTTTTTGGAATCTATTTTTAGGGTGTATCGTTCTGGAAAATTGGCAATTATGTTGGATTCGTCCATCCATCTGGATCCCACCTTTTTGCTGAATATCAGGACGTCGTAGACTAAATTTATTTAGACAAAGTAGATAAAGCTGCTCTGAAATGAACTTAATTACCCTTTACTTCAAATCTTCTCTTCATTATCCTATAAAACATTGATGAGTTCAAAAGCGACATATTCCCTATAAAAAACCAAAAGACATGTTTATGACCAACTATTGGCCATAAACATGTCTTTCTTCAATAAACGAATATAATCTTCAGCTTCGTCGAGTTCCGCGAAGGATAGCGTACAGAATAAATACTACAACAATGGCCCCTAAGCGATAATATTGCCTATAATCCCACCGGGAACGTCACGTCCCACTAGCACTCCACTGGACATTCCAAGTACCGATCCTGCTACATCATCATGGTCCGTGCTTGTAGTGACGTCGTGGCATGCAGTTATTTCTTGTTCCAGACGTTTGTTTTTTTCTCTATACGCTTAGAGAGCATCATTACCCAGGAGCAGATGGACCGGAGGTTGTTCTGCATTCGTCAACTTGACAATGGTTTCTGCCAGTTTCATCGGATCGCTAGGTTGGTTTTTATTGTAATGAGAAGCGAAGTTCTCCATTTCACCAGAGATACCCACATAATCGGAAATGACCCGGTCTGCCCGAAGCAACGATGAACCATCCCAGGAAATTGGTTCGGAGAAATATGCCATCTGAAATCTTCTTAACGAGGTTGGTCATCTTGATTGCGCATTTTCTCTAGTAGCATTATTCGCGATTAATAACCTAATCCTTATATTTATTTTTACACAATAAGAACCGCCCGCCATTGTCTGAACATGGCGGGCTAAGTTACCCAATAGAGGTAGACTCATGGTCTACATTAATATGATATGCCATAGCTGGGGAGCTGTGAATACAATTTATAACTTGAACAAAAAAGCCCACCAGCTTAATACTGGTGGGTAGAGAGGTGTCCTCTATATCTTACGCACAAAGCTTAACATCTGTGCATGATTCTTATTAATCTGAAACTACAAGTCCATCAAAGTTCTCCGGACCTACACGAACGGTACCAAGTATGTTGGAGCTAATGAATGCAGTGTACGTCAATTGAGGCAAAGCTGGTGGGTTGAAGTCATCGGCAGAGAACGTAATTACTTGTGGAGCAAGTACACTCAAATTAAATGTGGATGTTGCTGAGTAGATAAGCGGATCGGTAGGCGCCGTACCTCTTACAATTGTAATTGTAATACCAGCAAGAGCCAACGGTAATTGTACTGAAACGGTTCCTTTTAATTGAACTCTTAGGTTTGCTCCTGCTCCTGCTGTTTGCAGACCAATTTGACCAAATAACTGAGGGGTATTAAGAACGAAAATGGGTACTGCAATAGAGTTAGCAAAACTTGCGTTCTGTGATGTTCTTGCATCAAGAAAAGTTGTCATTAAAATCTACCTCCTAATCGTTGAGATAGGATAGTATATTCATAATCTACTAGTGTGCTTGGACATCTTGCTAAATAAACTAAGGCTTATTATATAATGTTTCATCCGTGGAGCTTCAGCTCCCCAGACTTCTATCTCATTAATTACCACGTGGCGGAGGTAGATATTAAAAGCGAAATAATCTGACTTTGAAGTAACTGTGCACATCTGGAAAATAAGAATGAACCGGGTATCCCGGTTAGCAGTAAGGATGATTTCTATGCTCAACAATAGCAAAAAAGGACTTCTACTTTTAATCGTTGCGACCTTATTCTGGTCGGGAAACTACATCTGTGGTCGATATCTCTCCCCGGCGCTGCCTCCAACGTTGCTGAACACTATTCGTTGGGCAATTTCAGCCCTCATTTTATTTGGTATGATACGTGCAAGTAAACAGAAGCTTCCGTTATTTTCGAAATGGAAGGAGTTTTCCTTACTTGGTTTTATAGGTATCTTCGTTTTCTCGACGCTTACTTATGAGGGATTAACACTAGTCAGTGCATCAAGGGCTGGTATGATTTCAGCTTTGATTCCGATATTTATTTTGTTGTGCATCCCCATTGTCTTAAAAGAGAAAGTATCAAGTCGTGCATGGATTGGATCCCTGATTTCAATTGTTGGCTTTTATTTCTTATTTCAAAGTAAAGAACCAGATTTCGGGTAGCGGTTCACTATTATTCATAATCAATTTGATGATTAATTTTCTTTTTTTTATCACCAGCTTCTCCTATCCAGATTGAGCACAGTAGCAAGACAGCGCCGACCAGCTGCTGAAAAGCCATCTTCTCTCCAATAATTAGGGTTGAAATAAAAAGAGAAGTTAGTGGATCAACATAACTCAATACAGCGATGCTCTGGCCATTTAGTCCTCTCATTCCGGCAAAAAAAAGATAAAAACCAACTCCACCATGAAAGATACCTAATACAAGCATTAATATAACTGTGTTGCTATCGAACGAATGAACAGCGCTACCCTCTGTAATCAACACAAATGGAATTAACATGATAACTGATAGTCCTAGCTGCAAAAGCGTATTTGCTAACCCGTCTAGACCACGAATGAATTTGTTAATCAGGGTCAATCCGGTATAGAAACCAGCAGCCACTAATCCATAACCGATACCGAGGAGATGATGACCATTTGTCTGAATCCTTCCGTTTTGCAAAATGAGGAACAGCCCAAGTAGAGCAATGACAATACATATTGCCTTTTTGTAGGACATCTTTTCTTTCAAAACCAAAGGGGAGAGTAGTACAACTAAAACAGGTGCAAAATAATAACTCAATGCCGCATTAGCAATGGTAGTCTCCTTATACGCTTGGAAAAGAAAAATCCAGTTTCCACTCAAGGCCATACTCGCAAAGACTAGAGCAACAGCATTTTTTTTCACTTTTTGCCATGACATTTTCTGCTTCGTACAAACTAAAATGATCAAAAGAAATAGGGCACCAACTAAGCTTAAAAATAACGCAATCTTACTTGAAGACAAATCGATATATTTTGCGAACACGCCAACTGCACCAAAGATAATCATCGATATGAGGAAATAAATTTTTTCTTTCATTTGTTTTTTCGCTTCACTTTCTTAAATTTGAATCATTTTTGGTAGATGATCAGTGTAAGGCAGAAATTTATGGATTACATCCGAGGTTCTAATTTTCATATAACCTGTCGTTGTCCCGACACTGCATCCGTACCATTCTTGGACCACTACTTCTTCGTCAAATACAACTTGTATAACTTGGTCTTTATCCAATAAGACACCAAAAATAGTTACAGCACCGATTTTTACACCTAGCAAACGTTCCAGCTGATCAGCCGATGCAAATTTCACACGAGAAATGCCAAGTTGATTACTAAAGTCTTTAGCTTTAAATTGCTTATCAGCTGTAGTAATAAGTAAATAAAATTGGGTTTGTTGCCTATTACAGAGAAAGAGTGTCTTCACCATATTCACATTAAGTTTTTGATTAATTTCAATACAATCCTCCATAGAGATTGCTTCATCTGTTTTACACGTTCAAAAGGGATTTGTAGTTTTATTAATGTTCCATAAGTTCTTTCTTGTAGTTGTGTCAGATAATTCTCCGGCGTTGATATTAGAATATTACTTATAAAAAACATGTATAATATCCTTTCATTTTTTAGATTTTTTACATTTGTGTTCGTTTGAATAAAAGTGTATCATCGTTTTTGATATTACAAAAGCGACTGTTTATCATAGTTATCATGAGGAAATCAGATGCAAAGAGGAGAATAATTAAATGGATAAGAACATTCAGAAATATTTGGCCTTAATTAAAACAGTTGAATACGGGAGCTTTACCAAAGCAGCCGAAATGTTGAATTATTCACAATCGGGGATCAGCCGAATGATTAACGATTTAGAATCAGAATGGAGGATAACTCTTCTAGAACGAGATCGCTCTGGCGTACGTCTGACTTCTGAGGGCCTTAAAGTACTTCCTTATGCGAAAAGTGTGTGTAATGAATATGAGAAGCTGCAATCCCAAATTGACGAACTACATGGACTCCAATCTGGGATTATACGGATTGGAACCTTTTCAAGTGTAGCTACGCATTGGCTTCCCAATATTATAAAAGCATTTCAAAAAGAATACCCGAACATTGACTATGAACTTTTACTGGGCGATTATACGGAGATTGAAAGCTGGATTTTGGAAGGTCGTGTGGATTGCGGCTTTCTAAGGCTCCCCACACAAACCAAGCTTGATACGACTTTTCTAGAGGAAGACAAGTTGCTAGTGATCCTGCCGGAAAACCACTCACTCGCTGGCTGTGATCGTTTTCCTGTCAAAGCATTAGGTGAAGATCCGTTTATGCTTTTAGAAAAAGGCGCAAAAGCCGAAATTTCAGAAATATTTGAGCGATGTAATGTTACACCAAAAGTTCATTTTACAACATGGGATGATTATGCCATCATGTCGATGGTGGAAAGTGGGTTAGGGATCAGTATTCTGCCTGAGCTTATTTTAAAACGTATCCCCTATCGTATTGTTGTAAAAGAACTTGAGTTCCCAGCCTACCGTAAGATTGGCCTTGCAATGAAAGATAAAAATTCCACATCTCTCGCGGTCAAACGGTTTTTAGATTATCTACAGTACAGGACTATTACTGAGAAATCCTAATCACATTAAGAGTTTAAGAACGTCGGTCCCTCGCCGTTTTGAAGAAAATGAAATTCTTTATAAAAGTCATTCACTAACCTGCCCGTTAGCTTAATGAAATACGGCAAAATACCGATTAGGTATATGCCTAATCGGTACCTCAACAATGACAGGATCAGCACTAAGTACGATCTCGGCATATGTTTTCATTCTTCGAGCCAAAAGACACATCCACCATCCTCCACTTCTTTGATAAAGTGCTTTTATGAGTTTGTTTTATCTAATTCAAATGAGATCACATTTTCCAATTGAAGTACTTCCGATTATTGAAGCTGGTTTCTTTGACTATAAAACAGCATTCATTGTTTCTGTCATCCATAAGAGACACAGCACTTCTACTCAGATCTTCATTTAATCGAAATGCGAAAACTGTCCTGTATAATGCTGCTTATTGAGGTTTTAATTACATTGCTTTTCATTTAGATATCCATCTAATCGGTAATCGGACTATGTTCTTGTCCATTCCGGCAATCGGTACAAGTTCTTGTCCTTGGCTCGGGACACGAACTTGTACCGATAAAATAAAAAAGCCGCTTAAATAGCGACTTCAATGGGACCATGTTTTTGTCCCTCGACATGAGATCGGATTTTTTAAATATTCGTTTCCCTTTCCTCACCGCTACGATCTTTCTGCTTGCCCAACCGTTAAACGAATATAAAAAAAGGCCAACCAGTATTTACTGGCTGACCTGATAATTCGAAAAACCGCTAAAATTGCGACTTTGAATGGAACAATGTTCTTGTCCGGCGTCATATCGACTTATACATTATCAATCTAGCTTTGATATGGGGAAGTATATGTTTCAACAAACAACCCTGAATTCCTGATTTCATTTAGTTTTTCCACACATTCTTCTTGTAGTCCAATGTACATATAGTAGTCATTACCGAAATGAACATACATGGATGACACGGACAGTTTCCCCCATAAATGTTCTCGGAGAATTAGTTTACATATATCGGATAAATTTGAGTTATCAATGGTATCACCATCTTTTACGGTTGCAAACAAATCAGCCATGTTACTCGATATAGACAGATTCTGAGTAACATTATCATCGTATTTTTCTACGTTTGTAATTTTAAACGAAGAAACATTCATACATTGCATTAGAGTTACTATTGCATCAATATATCTACTCTCAAAAGATAGATAGTCTGACAGTGTGAATTCTTTTCCTCCATAAACTTTCCCGATATCATAATATGATGTCCAATCTTCTTTTTTAAAGTTTCCTTCATTATCACGATAAACGGGGTTATACTTTGTAACTCTCCAACAATGCATTCTTTTTAATCTCCAATCCTATTTAAATTTTTATCATAAGTACCCTTTCTGGTACGCTTACTTCCTAAATTTTTCACTGAACTAGCCATTTTCCAAATCCCCCGTTATGACCATCAACATCAGGGGTAATGTATTTATTCCCCTTTTTAAAGACAGGTTGTTCATGAGATGTAAATTTTGTCTTAGTGTATCCAAGTTCTTTTGCCGCAGCTGTAGCTTCTTTAGTATTCATACTTCGGGCAAACTGCTGCAAATTCAACTTCAGCTTATTCTTGCTAGAAGTAGAGTTCTTAATTGCTTTTGTAGCTGCCTTTTTAGCTGCTTTTTTTACTACGGCTTTTATTACTTTCTTGGCGACGACTTTAACAACAACTACAATTATAAATATTATAAACGGGTTATTTCCGTCATCATCGACAAATGTAACAGGATTGTTTAATGCATAGCTGTACCCATTTCGATTTAGTGGATTATCCAGATCCAAATCCTGTTCAGAGTCCAATGAAATAAAGGAACCGATTTGCGGGTTATAGTTTCTGGACATCAGATAATATAAGCCAGTCTCTGCATTGTATCTGTAGCTAGCATAACGGTATGGGTTTTCATCCGCAAGAGGTCCGTTTTGATTAACAATATTTCCCCAGGCGTCATATTCATAATGAGCTACTTCTTTGCCGTCGAGGTCTGTTAAGCTGACGACATCTCCGTGGCCATTTAAATGATAGTAAAATACTTGACCATCTTTAGTTAATGTTACCGGACTTCCACTGTCGTCCCACGTATACTCTCGAAGTGTTTTGTTATTTCCATCCGTTTCATAGATGACTTCATCGCCTTCATAGAAGAAATTCGTCGTTCCCCACTGGTCAATGGACTGGATACGTCGCCCTTGCTCATCATAACTATAGTGTTGTATTCTCTGACCAGATTGATCTTGCACTTCAATTAATTGATCCAGTGCATCATATATATACGTTTGTTTACCATCATTTAATAGGTTGCCATTATTGTCATACTGATAATTTTGTCCATTAACAGTAGTTAATTGGTTGGCGTTATTATGCTCGTATACAGTAGTTTGCTCTTGCCCATTAGTGACGACTACTTTTTGTGTCCGATTACCTACATCGTCATACCTGTATTTAATCGTCGTCCCATCAGGTAGAGTTTCTTGTTCGAGTTGGTTAAGCGCATCGTACTCATAGGTTGTATCACCTAATTCCGAATGAATTGTTTTTACATTCTCATTGGAGTCATACGTGTAGTCGTACTCGCGAATTACACTTCCTGTGCTAGAGTAATCACCATAAGTGCGCAACTGTTCCCCAGTATCGTAGTCAGCCTTGGTTACAATTCCGTTTGCTCGATCGGCTTGTTCCATTGCATCCATATCATTGTACTGATATGAAATGAGGCTTTGATTATCTTTGGTAATACTTTTCACTTGATCTAACTCGGTGTAATCATAACTTACAGTAGACGAATGTGCACCAGTTGTATAAGAGAGCTCTTGGAGCCAGCTATTCGCATTATACTTATACGACTTTTGATGTCCTCTATCTACCTCAGTTTCAGGTAGTCCATCAGACTTATACGTAAAGGAACGGGCACCATTGTTTACATTGACAAGTAAACCATTTTCATCATATTCATAAGCCCACTTTTGTTGCCCGTCTATACTTATAGTTTTGAGTTGATCCAAAGTTGTGAATGTCGTAGAGATTGTGTTCCCATTAGGAGTCGTGGTCTCAATTTGGTTGCCATTTGAATCATATTTGTTATCGGTCACATTTCCAATGGCATCTGTCTTTTTCATTAACTGATTTTGCCCATTGTACTCATACTGAACTACAGCCTGTTTTGGATTAATCGTTTTAGTCAAGTTTCCGGCTGTATCATACTCATACGTTGTCTCTTGTCGCTTCGGATCAATTACAGCTTTCAGACGATTTAACTTATCATAATGGTAATCGGTACGATTGTTATTTCCGTCGGTATTTGCGATCATATTCCCAATAGTATCTGTTGTCACTGTTGTTGTGTTTCCTGCTGCATCTATTACTGATTTGATATCGTTACCTTTATCGTCGTAGCTGTACGTTTCTATCGATTGGTCTGGATACGTCGTCTTTTTTAAGTTTCCATAGGTGTCATATTCATAACGCGTAACCTTTTGCTTCGCATCCACGATGGTTTCCAAATCTCCAGTTGCGGTGTACGAGTAATTAGTCACATTTTGTCTAGGGTCAATTTCTTTGACAACGTGGTTCAGGTCATTGTACTCGTATGTCGTAACATTTCCAACTTCATCGATTTGAGTCAGAACATTACCTTTACTATCATATGTCTGCTCAGCAACAGTTCCATCTGGATTGGTTACTTTCTTGACATTGTAGTTTGCATCTAGGACATACTGGGTAATCTCACCCGTGGCATTTTGGATTTTCTCTGCCACGAAGTTAGAGTTCAGCGTATAGTTTGTCGTATGGCCATTTGGATTTGTTACGTCTGCTGTACGAGCAGTGGTGTCATATTTGTACTGGGTTGCCGGCCGATCACTTGCATCTGTAACCGAAATCGTTGAAGGTTCCTGCACTTTAACCAAGTACTCTTGATCATAGGTATAAGTGGTTAATCGATCATTCGGGTCAAAGATAGTTTTAATGTAATTGCCGCCATAACTAAACTGAGTTCGACTGTAAGTACCATCCTCACTATACTGATCTACAGTGACTAGCTTTCCATTTTGGTAGGTATAATCCGTCTTACGCCCTTCAAGCATGGCATAATCAACAAACCCATCTGTAGTATATACAAATGAAACGGTACGTCCAGATGGGTCTTCAATATCTGTTAGTACTCCGTTCTCATTCCTTTTATAGTAAATCCGGTTTCCATGCATATCTTGTTCATAACTGAGTTTTGCCTGGGTGATACTTACTTGATCATCATTAGAAACCGTATCAAAATGCATCAGGTATCCATGTTTGTCAATTAACTCATAACCAGTCGTTGCCCCTGCGCTACTTTTCACCTTATTTAGTGTCAGATGTTCGCCCGCTGAAGGCGTATACGTATTGTTTGATGCGTTATATTTAAATTCATAAGCAGATCCAGTGTGGTCTGTAAATAATACGTCTCCGGTTTTGTAAGCATCTACGATGGTTTCTCCACCTGTATAAGACCATCCATATCCAAAGGGTGCAGATTCGCTAGATTTAGAGTTATATGTCCGTATAAAGTCTACGGAGGTGTCTCCTCTACCCGTTAAGGAATAATCATTGAACTGGATGATATTGTTCCCCGTGCCCAAATTGGTGTAGCTTGTTCCGTTAGCTATCGGATGACTATCATACGTCCAATAATCTTTAAGACCAAGTCGGCTAGCAGAGGCGTATGTCACGCTTAAAAGCGGGGTGTAATCCGGATTGGTCGTGTCATCACCGGAGATAAACTTTTTATAGCTATTTGTTGTTTCTGAATTGCTTTTCAACATAAAACCTTTATTTGTTGTCGGGTCATTTATCCACTTTTCTAACATATTGGCAGGCAAGGACCACTTATAGTTTGCAGAAAGTGAGGTTAAAGGTCCGACTGCAGTTGTAGCCACCTGCGAAGCATTGAAATCTCCACCCTGTTTACTCCACAAGTTCGTAGCATCTGCATACATCCAGGATGCAGAGTATTCCGTCCATGCTTTATTGACACTATTTAATGTGATATCTACATTGGTGTTATTTGAAACGGATGCTAACCAAAGGTTCAAGTCAGCCGTTAACACCTTTGCCCCCTGTGGGATCGTCGATGTGTCAAACTGAATGAGGGAACGGATGACATTAGAGCTAGTAGCGTCTTTATATAGACCTACACCTAGTGTCGTGTCGGTTGCTCCAGTTTGTTTGGGAAAAGCACTACGTATATTGGTGTCCGCTAAGCGGTATGTCGGTTGAAATTTAACAATGGTCGGATCGATGGTGACTGGGTATACACGTGACGCATCATTAAGCCATGCAAGACTGGGAATGACGTCAATGTATAACTGTCCTTTTTTCTCTTTCAATTCATAGTGAATATCGTAGGAAAGAGATTCTTCGGGGTAAGCATTAACTCCCTCTACCTGCTGATAGCCTTCAGGTATAAAAGAGTCATACATCAACGGTTTATCAATGATATATTCAATATCGCCAGTAGATGGGTTAACCAAGGAAACGGAGCCATCCTGTTCTTGGTGATAATCCAGATTACCTAGGGTTAAAGCAAAGGAGTAAATCACTGACTTTTTGCCTATCGGCTTTTTGCTGAGTTTAAGCTCTTCTTTGAGTCTGTCGTTTCCCAGGGTATAGACTAGATCAGTATCGGGATAAATCCCCTTATACGTCATTACATTATCCTTAACAATTCCGGTAGCTTTTGTACTAGAAATGCTTTGTGTGGTTGTTACCGTATTTGTTTCCGATATGGGGTTTAAGCCAATGCTGAATTTATCCTCTTTGATCTCTACCAAATCATCAGAAACAGAATGTTTCTTGTTCATTTCTACTTTGAATTCATGATCATTATTGTAAGCTGTTTGACTCGTCGTGTTTAAACGGTTATCAATCGGCTTCCACTCTTGATTTGAGGAATCTTGATAGTGAATCGGAGTTTCAGAAATTTGAGTTGTGAACGTTCCGTTCTCATTTGCGAATGTCTTCGATTTCTCACTTCGAAGCGAAGCGATCTCTTTTGGGGTGTTGTTGGACAACAATTTAGAATCGATGGAAATGTTGCTTTCTTGGAGCGATGATCTTTCGGCTGAGGGGCTCCCCCAAGCAGTGGTATTATTGAGCGATGATGTAGAAATTAAGGAACCAGCAATAATTAAGCTAGTTACCTTATTCCAAAATTTGTTTTTCTTTTTCATGTTGTATCCCCTTGTCTATTTTTTTACAGCAAGAAGAGTTATACCATATACTTGGAATATTTTCTAAATGAAAAATTTACTAATGTTAACCGTTCATCAAATATTTTTGCACCTTGGCCTATACTCCACTCTATATGGATTAGATAAATGCCTAATCGAAAATCGCACTATGTTCTTGCCTCGACAATTATTGGCTTATAATTGTACCCGCATATAATTTTCGATTTATTTTGAATATAATAAATTTACTTGAACAAAACAGCCGATCACGATGGTCAGCTGCTGTCTTACTATTATTGAATTATCGTTTCCCGTTAGCTTAATGAATTAATGAGGAGACGAGCGACAGTTAAATGCCCCCTCACGGATATCGCGGTACAAGTTCACGCCCTCAACATCAGTTTCAGCACCCATATTTCGTTTGTTCATTACAGCAACCGTGTTTAACTCTCATCGTGTCCGTTGGTCCATAAGAGTAGAAATATTTTTTATGTATTATAGTATTTAATGGGGTTATCCATCTAACCGGTAATGGGAATATGTTCTTGTCCCTCGACAATTAAGTTCCCTACTTGATCGAAATATGCCTCTGATTGCTTTACTTAATATTTGGGATTTGATCTGATTCCTTCATCATTTTTCTAGCCTGGTAGGGAACTTTATGTCATTCAACACCATGTCACTTATATAAACATGTTCTTGATTTCAATCCAATCGCTGGACACACCCTGCCGAAATAGCTGATATGTGGCCCCAGTCGTTTACGCTATATTGATTATACTTATTGTTACCAACTGCTGTTACCGTTCCGTCTAATTTTAGACAGACACCCATCGTGACCGATTCAATATCAAGCCAGTTGTTCCCGTTACATTCCCTTCATTATTTCGCCCCACCGCAACCACGGCGCCATCTGATTTAACCCCAATAGTACGGCACCAATAATGTTGTTCCATTGATACCAGATCATATACAATCAAAATCTGATATCCTTCCTTGCAGAATCTACTAAATTACCTTGCACGTTGCTTCCTCATTTCTATTGTATCCTGGATTTTTTTCATTAAATTTATTGGTATAATAGTCTAAACTTGATAAGGAGTGAATAACATAGTGTGGACACCATCAGAAAATGCGAAGATAGTAGGAATTCTGCCTGATTATAGACTATACATACTTTCAAATGTTTCAATAGTAGAGGCTTCTGAGAAATGTGCTAAAGATCTAATTGATAGTGACACATTTAGTATATTTACTAAAAGAGTTAGAAATGTAAAAAATCCTGTCCAAAGGATTGCTGAACACATACGCCGCATGGATGAGGTATCTAGTGGAATGAAACCTCCTGAATCTGATGAAGAGCACAACTGGGCCGGATGTTACAAATACTGATTAACGTGAGGTTACCTTTACGAATCACTGATTTTACTACAGGGCAAGTTCACTATAGTAAAACTTTTACTGAAGATGTTAAAGCGAAAAGTTTTACTATAAGCAATGCAATATCAGGAAGAACCTATCAAGTGGATCTTGAATCGCATACTAACAATGATTGCAATGGAGGATTCTGGATTAATGTAGTCGACTATGCTTATCATAATACTATAAAGGATACCATTACGAGAAATCGTAGTGGTATCCTTTATTTTTACTACTTAAGTGTGGTTGCATAATTTAACATCCCCTTTAATAATGATCTCGGAATTATGCGATTGATTGATTTCTTGTCCTAATCATATCTTCTGCGCTTGAGTTTCTATACTTATCATAAACCTTAATACAAAAACGTGTACTTGGGCAAAAGGGTCATTCAAAATTATGACTTTTAGATACAGTTTTTTTGTATAACCGGGTATAAGGATCAGATCAAATATTAGCTGATGTTTAATGAGATTAACTGTCTGATTTAGCCATTTGGATTATACCTAGTGGTGGTCAATCCTGCTTGAAGGAAAGGAAACGTTGGAGATACTCCTTTACTCACCGCTCCAGTGGCGCCGATTCGAAGATCAACTTCATATATCTATTCCAAATGTGCCACTTGCAATATTGTTTAAACTCTTTTCAAGTTCCACTTCAATATAATGCATCCCTGCACAGGTATTGCCCGGTAGAACAGGAAGTGAACACGTTCCTTCATTATGTTTATGTTCAAAAGGACAGATGAATTGCTTTGTTTATGATTATTAATACTTACTGTACCATGTACGTTTAAGGTTGAGGATGCTGACCACAGGGTCAAAACCTCTATTTGGGTTGCTGAATTGATATGGAACTCCCCACAAATGGTTGTTACAGCAAGACTACTATTCACTCAGACTGCTCCCTTCCATTATCCTTCCTAACATCTATTTTAGGGATATGCTCTTTTTATGTATGATATGCTCGAGGCAAGGAGTTTACATGCTATGCCAATCTGGAAACCACCCATAACCTACACGTTTATTTTGTTGATCTGTATTGATCCTGGCATCGCGGTTCCAACGAGATTACGAACGAATTACTTCGAGAGTTTTTCCCTGAAGGTACTGATCTCGCGGGGAGTATAACGATGATCCGGCCCATTCTCTCGATCTAATAAATCACAGACCACAAAAATGCTTGAGTTGGAAGACAGCTCACGAATCTTTCGCAGAAGAACTATCGCACTTGGTTTGACAATCCGCTATATAGCTTCAAAAAAATTACTGATCAGTCTTGCTTAAACAAAACAAGCCCCCACAGTATCCTTTAAGATAATGTAGGGGCAGGTTATAACAATTCCGTCTAGAAAAGGCAGATTTCTCGTGGTACAGTCAGATTTCAAAGTATTAGCCACAGTATCTCCCGTGCCTCATGTTCTTGCACAAAGTACAATTGATTAAGATTACAATCTAATTACTAACAATACTTCTCACTGTGAAAGTAATTACCCCGTTATCAGCATACTTGATGTTAATTTTCGTACTTATATCATGGTATCTACCTGTACATGTTCCCCATCCACCTGGACAAGTACCTGCAAAGTTATACTCTCCAAGAGATTCAACAATTCTCGCGTTGTTAATTGGAATAGAACTACTACCTGAAACAGCTGCAGGAAAAATCGCTCTAGTACCCGTAATTGTAGTGCTGGTTATTCTGGCAGACCCACTATTAATTGAATAGTTTGTAACCAGGTGCAACTCTCCAATCTTATAAGGGCCCCAGATGTCATGTCTAGCGTCATTTTTAAACGTTTCTCCAATTTTCCCAGTATAGGTTTGTTCCCCTGTGTCTTGGATTACACCCCTAGCAGACATCGTTGGAAGAGCTTCTATTAATGTTCCATCTTCAGAAGTAAGGGCGTTTTCAAGCACAGAAAAACTTCCATCTTCAAAAAGTGTAACTAATTTAGACTCATTAACTTTAATTCTATCAATAATTTTAGATTCTTCCCATTTTTTTGCATCCAGATTATTAATATAATCTTCTTCTAAATCAGGATTACTTTTGAAAAAGTCCTGATACTTCTGATAAAGTGGGAGATCATTTACTGTCTCCTCTTTTTCATTTACAACGAGATCTAAGATTTGACTTTGCAGTTCTCGAATTTCGTTAGGATCTAATCTTTCCTCATTGTTAGCAGAACTAGCTACAGGCATTGAAAACGTTAAAACTAATACCATTGCGATGATAAACTTAAATTTCTTCATTCCTTACCTCCTGAAGTATGTAGGTTTAATTTTCCTTTTATAGTATTCCATATTAATATTAATGTGTAAATAGTGTTAAAATATATATATTAAAATAAACACACACAATATATGTATATTGTGTTAGGTGATTAGTTTAAGTTAATAAAATATAATAGAATTATATAAACTTGACAGGATATATGGAATTAAATATCATAAACAGAAATTCGGGAGGTGTATAAATGAGTTTTTTATGGTCTGCTACAATATTTCAATTAATATTTGTGTTGGGTGTTATTTCAATAGTCTACGTATTAATTTCTATGAACAAGAAAATAAACATTATCAATAAAAAAATGGAGAATCTTGAGCACAAAATTAATAACACTTAAAGATTTGTGGAGCAATCAAGATATATAGTTCTACTCCCCTCTTGATTTTGGGGATATCTTCTTTAAATTATAACATATCAAAAAACCTGCAATCTAATATTAGATTGCAGGTTCATTTAAGATAATGACGAATTGTAATATGAAGTACGACACCTACTAGAAATGGCCGGATTCGTGTAGAATGAAGGTTCCTTTACCACATTCAATCAAGGAGAACACCATGAGCTTCACACATCTTAGGCATAATCGAGCGCAGCAAACGAGAAATTCTCCACCAGCAGGGGAAAAGTGCCCGGGACATTGCCAGTGGATTGGGCAAACAACATGCCACCCTTTGCCTAGAACTCCGCCGAAACGAAGCACAGAGCCCTATCGTGCCGAGCGATCTCAGGAGAGCTATGCCCAAAGGCCTAAGTACTCCGTTCCTGCCGGAAAATGGACACTGCAGCAGTCGGTCCTTTTTTGGAGAAAAGCTTCAAGCCACGTGGCCTCCCGAGCAGATTGTAGAACGGTTCCGTCAAGAGCGGCACCTGAGGTCTGCTTTAAAACCATCTATTGCTGGCTCTATATAAGGCGTTTGGTAAAAAAGAAGCTTGCAGAGACACGCGGGAAGTTCACCTTGGGTAAGACCACCTCTCAGCGTCCGAAACATGCTAGTTTCCGGAAAACCTTCGATCATTTGGAACTTGAAACGGTTGTTTCAGGCCCTGTTGTTGTGTTTTATTAGTAAATTTTGCCTACCACCATAATATACCAACACAGGGAGTTGCTTAATAGACTTTAGAACAAAAAAAACCTCAAGGATGCTCTTTCTTCATTCTATTTTGTTTCCTCTTTTGGGAGCTACGATCCCTTACCTATTTTGCTTGCCTTGAAATTGTTTAGACTACTCGGAATAAATAATTATTAATTCTACTTTCTCCTTTTTTTATCATTATTCTATTAGCTATTTGAAGCAAGTTGACCGTCCAGGATGCGTCTGGCTGTCGACTCATCCGTAATGAGCATATTAATGTATTTGCCGCGCAAGGAAGCGAGTATGCACTCAATTTTGTGCAGACCAAAGGCCTCTTAGTATTTGTTTTATGGGAATTTCCACTCGATTATTAAGTGTTCTGCAGTAGAATCCGTACTTATAATTTTATAGATAGTATACCTCGCTAATACTATTCCGGAATATGGCCCTTATTGATTTTTAGCCTTGTCAAATTGGCCGACCCTGAATAGTCTATTTCATACCAATAAAGAGGGGGAAGGAACATGAGTGTAGTTGGATACGGCGGCAATAACGAGGGAAATGTAGGAGGAATTGGTGGCGGATATGGTGGATTCACTTCTATTGGTGCAATTCTGGTACTCTTTATTCTATTGGTCATCATATCTAAAGCGTTCTTGGTTTAAGCGTTTATTGGGAGTAGCACTTACCGATAGTGATTACTGAGGTAAAATACTCTTCCAGGCTGAGAAATCAAACCCTAAAATCAAAACCTTCTGCATAGTTGATCCAGAAGGTTTTTTGTTTCTCGCTTTATTAATTCTTAAATAAGTCCTGTCCATTTTAAGCCATGCCATATGCCATCCTGATCTGCACTTAATGTTACGTGGGATGCCAACTGTCGTAAAGCTTCGGGAGCATTACCCATAGCAATACTACAATCTGCGTATTGAAACATCTCCATATCGTTATAGTTATCGCCGAATGCATAGATGTTCTCCGGTTCAAATCCCAACCGAGCAGCTAGTCGTGTCACACCTTCTGCTTTGGAACCGCCAGCAGGCAAAACATCCATCGAGAGAGGGTGCCACCGCACAAAATGCAACCCATCAAAATGTTCGCGATACTCAGTTTCTTCCTGAGGAGTACAAAATAACATAGTCTGATAGATCGTCCGGCCTTCACAAAATGAAGCATGATGGCTAGGGTGTGTCACGCCAAGTGACTTCAGACACAGCTCTACATGGGGGTGATACCCTTGGCTGCAGCTCATCTGTGCATGATCTAGGAACACTAGAGCATGTTCTTGTGTAACAGCAAACGCGGATAGTTTGTCCAGGGCGTCTGGGTGAATCGGATTGCTATGAATCAGAGTTCCTTGATCAACGACATATTGATCGTTAAAGCTGACATACGAATCAAGCTACAGTTCCTGCCGGACCTGCTCGAGCATAAAAGGAGAACGCCCTGAAGCCTCCAATTTTACACAACTTTCTCATCGTTAGCTGTTGCACTAATTACACCTAATAGAACGTATTTTTAATTTCACCTTCTAGGGAATAGTGAAACGATGTTTAAATTTAGTCTGTCGCGTCTGACCTGAAACCCAAAAGGTGTATTCAGAAAATATGAGCAAGTTGCGAAGTCAGTAATTTTGCTTGGAAGTTTCTTCAAAAAAATTGGCGGCCTTCCCCGATTGAATTCTAGGGAAAAAGTCGCCGCTTAATGAAATTTTTCTTTTTTAATGTCTCTACGTGATGGGGCTATGATCAGTGATGTACTTATTTATTAGCACTTTTACGATAATTTTGCTTCTCATTCATATTTGATTTTTTTGGGCCTTTCTTTCGAGACTCCTTAGCTAACTCATCTTGCAAATCAAAATCAATTCGATTAAAAGGATTCACTCTAAAAGGTCGTGATATTTCTACAATCTTTCTCAGAGCTTGCTGTAAATGCTCTTCATTGATATGATCATCACCTTTTTTAGTAGCAATATCTGTTGCAAATTCCAATAGCTTCTTAACGTAAAAAGGGATGCCTAGCGATATATAAAACAATTTATCAGCGATTTGGGTATCCGTAAGATTGGATCGATCCGCAAAAGGCAATTCCTTTTCAATCTTATCTAAAAAAGCTCGAAACATTAACTTATCCTCTGCTGTTGTATATTCAAATCCCCTCATCTGCACCATGGTAACGAACCTTCTGTCTAGTTGTCTTTCTTTAGCAAGAATTCTGAGAGAGTTAGGCATTCCACACAGTACAACAGGAATAGAACTTTTGTCAGAAAACGTTTTGACCCAGTTAGCTGCTGTAGCAAGTACGCTATCCTTATCACTGTCAATAAGATGCTGGAATTCATCTAAAATAATCATCTTAATATCTAAATTCCTGATGAAGCCAAGAATGCGACTTGTCATTTGCACCTCTGTTCCAACGTTAAAGAACGGATCACCCATTCGATTTAGTATTTCGGACGCCAACGCTTTGGGTGATGCCTTAGGGGGTACTACAACATGAAGTACAGGGATGTGTGTATACTCCTGTTTCGGAGTATACACTTCAATATGTGGATATCGATCTTTAAATTCTTCTGTTACGGTGCTCTTTCCTACTCCTGTTGGTCCATAAATGAAAAGGTGGTCTGGCGAGACGCTCCCCTCGCTCATATAGAGTATTTCTTCAAGTAATTCAAGAACTTCACTATACTGAGGATAATGTACAGTAATTTGTTTCACATGCTCTTTTCGACGTTTAACCTCTTCTTTACTTGCTGGTTTACCGTTTAGCCGTTGAAAATCTCCCATTATTTAGACTTCCTCCCTATCCCCCAGTTAGAGTTAATCTGATGAAGATCAACACTTTCTGAAGCAATAATTTCAGATATTTCAAAAGGGTCTTCCGCCTTATCTCCAAGCTCTACATCAAAGTTCGATATTTCTATTTCAGATATTGATTCAGTAACTTCTGTATTTATCAGAATTATATTGGGATCTTCTGGGACAGACGAAGCCTTATTATCTACCCCATACACAGCGCTCACTGCGGACGTTTGAGTGTTTTCTTCTTTTCGCTGACTACGTCTTATTTTTGAGTACTCTTTTTTTCCTTCATGCGTTATTTCTTCAAGTACTTTTAATGCATGAACTACATTCTCCTGATTATGAATGTGGGCATAATCGTCCCTGTTATTTTTGTTGCATAATTCCGACAAATGTTCTAAATGAAACGGATACCTCAGATCCACCTGATATCTTATTAGTCTAGACGTTTGTTTTAAGTCTGCTTTTAGATATCTCTTTTCAAATTCGTCATAAATATAAATATGTCTTACATCAATTCCATATCGTATTCGCACTCTACGATTTCCACCCTCATTTTTTATTCTCAGGCGCAGTTCGTTAACCATCTCGCTAAAATAAAATTGTCCTTTAAGTTCAATGCCTTTCGGTCCAAGCGTTCTGTTATCTGACTCTGATGCGAATAAAAGCTCAATATACTCTCTATTTTGGGGGAGCTGTCTCTGAACTTTAGCAGCCTTTAGTCCCTCATGCCAAAGATCTTCTGGAATCCCACCAACTCCTCGGTTATATTTGTTAGCCACCAAGTCAACCAACACAATATGAATCATCTCATGCAATCCATTAATATTTACGCAAGCCTTCTTAGCAGAATTGTATTGGCCCCGTTCTGCATTATTTGAGAATGTCGTTCCTGGATAAGCATGAAAAATTCGATTAATTTTACCTAACGCATTTTCAATCGTTCCTTTTTGATGTCCCGATGCCTTTTCGTTATATATTAAACCGATATTAATGGCTCCGCAGATTTCAGCAACCTCTGCACAATCGTTAACAGCAGCATTATCCATAATAATATTCTCCGGTTTTCCATATCCAGACCAGACACCTTTTACTCTCGGGTACAGCTCTCTCAAATATACTTTCGGAGACATGATTTGAAGCAGAAGTTGCTTCCAGTCACCGGCATTTGGTTGTTCTCTGAAGATTATAAGGTGTCCCAATGGCATATCCGTACACTTGTCTGCCGCATACATAACAACCGGTCGGAATGTTTCACCTGTGTGGAAATCTACAATGATATAGTCTAGCGGGGTCCAGTCCAACTCAACATATTGGAGTGGTCTTTCCGCGATAAGCGCTCCACGAACTCCGTTCTTATGTAAATTAGCCTGGGCTAATCCCTTTATCTGCATATCCCTGATATACGGGTCGTGAATCTCCTTAAAGGCTCTCCGAAAGGTTGATTCTTTCATTTCCGTGAAGCGGTCTTTTTCTTCGCGAAACAAATTGTTATTTTTAATTTCATCTTGGTAAAAGATCCATTTGTCCCTTATGGTTTTCTTCTCTGCCATCTTATCTGAATTGAATATGAATGTCCGGAGCAACTCTAATTCCTCATTGTTAATTCGTCTTTTTTGTGGCCCACTTCGTTTAGATACGAGACAGATCTTATTACCATGTCGTTTGTATTTTTGAATCCACCGATAAAATGTACTTATTTGGAGTTTAGTTAGCCTGTGGGGGAGTAATTCTTGGGGGTAATTTGTAACATAATCTTTAACATCTTTAATTGAACCTAGTAGAAATGGCTCAATGATAGCAAATTTTCTACTCATTTCTTCTTTTTCTTCCGAGGTATACAGTTCAAGATCCCATCTAGCCGCCTCTTTCAAATGATCAGTACCATCTGATTGAAATCTTAATCTTTTGGTTTCATCAAGTTCATGATAGGCTATAGATAGTTGTTCGAAACTTACAAGCTCCGTCATATCATAGGTCATATTATAAACTTCGTAATCATAATCATTTTTCAGTTTTCTAATTTCATACTCTTGTTCACCTATTCGATACCGCGTTCCATAACCTAATTCAATAAACATCGAATATCACTCCTTAATTTTAATCACAGAATCATTTGTGATAGGTTGCAGAATTAAATCACAGTACAATTCTTGAAAATAAATCAGCTGATAGACAGATGCATAATAATCTTCCTCAGAAAGATTCATACAAAACATTCTTAAGTGCCCTATAGTACATTCATTCGATTTTTCTAACTGCATCTTAACAAAATCTAACGTTTCATCAGATACATCTTCAGCACCTAGACCTCGTAACAAAGACAAGTTCTGTTGTAGAAAACCCGGACGAATATCATCCTCAGTAACAACAATATATGTCCATCCTCTCTCCTCGCAAAAGGCTCTACCTGCTAGATATTTCTTTTGATTCTCTTCATCATTAACAAAGGCATTCGGTTTCACTTCAACGATCCAAACTTGATTATCATTTGTGATCACTTTGAAATCAGGAAAATGATTACGCACCTTACCATTATATAAATACGTTATTTGCTCATCTTGTGCATATATCATGTTGACCTCGAGATCAAAATCCGCGAGTCGAATATAGTCCCTCTCCAAAAAACTATCCCAGGGAATCATTTCTCCAATTTTCAGGAAGGGCTCTTTTCCACGATACCCTTTGACTTTAGGTTTAATTTTTCTTGCTGGTTTTCTATTAATTTAAATCATCTCCATTAAAGATGTAATTCTATTTATCACATTAAGTGAAAAATAAACTTTAGTGTAATTTAAATTCTTTTTTCAGTTCTATTTTATCTAAATAAAATTTTTCCATCCCTCTCCCTTCTGTGTAATACAGTGTTAAACGATTAACCAATACCTGCTTTACAATATCTGCGAATGTAATTTGAAATTCTATGTTTGTCAAATTACGAGAGTTCACTGAAAATATCAATGATTTTCTCAACGGTATCAATACTTCATTATTTTTCGGGAGCTTGGCCTTACTTTCTAACTCCGATAAGAACGAGGTAACACTCTTTTTTGTTATATAGTAAATCTCATTATAATTATGCTCTCCTTCAATAAGTCCATGGTTAAATAACATTACACTATTACTGTAACTAAGGTTTAAAAGCTGCATAGTATCTTCCATACTTATAAAATCAGATCGTATAAAAGATTCAATACTTGACCGTTTTATCAAAGTGAATTTTCTCTTCCCGATATGCTCAGTAGTACAATCAAGTTTATTTCGACTGATTAATCTGTATACCGTTCTTACGCTTATTCCTCCAAGCATTTTCCGAGTTTCTCTCACAGATATCCATTCGGGATCACTCCTCATTTTTAAAAGGTAATTCTCACTATTATTTGATTGAGATCTATTTCGCTTTATTAACGGCTTTCTGTAAATATCAAAAATTTCATTTGTTATGAAGTCATATGTTGGCGTATTAAGTGATTTTAGAATTGAATTGATTCGATTTTCTTTTGGAAACTTCCTTTCTTTTTCGGTGTTTATAGACCTCATGTAATTACGAAAATCTTCTGGCCAATTTTTGAATAAATTCATAAAATTATTCATCAGTTTATGAATACTTGTATTCTGTGTTTTCGAACTTAGATACTTCTTACGGTCGCATGGTATCCTATCCAAATCAAAAATGTTAATTATACATAGTATAACTTCTATTAGCTCATAAATATTAAGATTTGAAAGCGGAGTTTCGATACGTTTATACTTAACAATATTTTTGTGTAATTTAGAGTAAAAAAAATTTGAGAAAAGTGACTCATCCTCTGAAATTACTAACTCAGGTAGATTCATAAACTCAAAACCACAATTGCATTGTTTAAATTCCATTCTGTTCATTGATATATTATTCATACAACTACTACATTTATCCACTAATAAGCAATGATGAACAGGACAAACTGTAATTGGAGCTAGATTCCAATATTTCCTCAGAAACGGATCGTCTCTGAAGCATGCAGGACAAACTTTTACTTTATTTCTTTGTATGACAGATAAAGGATGGTTTAAACCGTCCTCTAGAGTGTAATCTCCAAATCTGTTACATATTTTTATTATCTCTGCTAAAGGTAAACCGGTGAGATTTGATAATTTAAAGACATCTTCCTTATTCACTAAGTGATAAGTAATATAGCTAGTTCGCTCATATGTTAAACCCAAGAAAATATAGAGCTTTTTAGCTGAAATATAATTCGCTTCTGCAATTCTACCAATATAACTATGAAAACTTTCATTATATTTTACCGGTATACGGATAAGAAGTTTACTCATTTTAGTCCCCCAAAAACGTAAATCGCAAAACATTTCCTGTGTCAACTTGTTTTTAAGTCTAACCATAGTTTTTATTTCCATACAAAAAAAGCAGATTAAAAAATCTGCTTTTAAAATCTTTTTAGATTTGTATTATGCTCCTTTGATTTAGTTTTAATATAATTCGTTATTTCTGGAGCCACTTTTAACAAATAGGATTGTCTTATTCCAATGAAACTATAAATGTCTTTCATCAGAATCATTTTTTCATTATTTGTACTTAGAAAAGTATTGATTGAAGTATATATATCTTCTATCCACTGTTCTAAATGTTCTGCTTTCTGTTGTTTCTTTAAATTTACATATGCACTATACCCTTTATCCCAAGACCTTAAGGTGCTTGACGAAAGGTTAATTGCCTTTGATATTTTACTTAAATTTAAAGTTCGGTTATTTGATTTAAATTGCTCTAACACTTTTACTAATTCAATAAATTTTTTATCGTAATCAATTCGTGATTCTAATTTTCTTCTCATTAGATTCTTAATTATCAAAATATCAATGTGATATCTATACATTAGGTACTCATCATCTGAAACCCAACATTTCCACTCCTTGATTTGGTTTAAACCGATATAATTTTCTATTGCATTGATAAATCGTTTCAATAGGTTATCATCAATTAATACCTCATAATGTGAAGTTAATCTTGTCCGGAAGTAAGCCTCAATTATTTTCAAATTAGGAGTTCCTGATTCTTTAAATTCCTTTTCTTTTAACTCATAGTATCCTTTAAGAAATCCATCTCTTTCAACTTGTTTCCCAGATGCATTAAAGAAGTACGTGCAACCACAATGAGGACAAAATAAATACCTCTTTTGAACACTCCCATCTTTAAGTTTTTTATAGTTTGTTCCGGTTTCCCTCAGTTGCCTTCTTCGTTGATAATAAGAGCACCACGGGGCAATACAACTGCTATCATTAAAATCAATGTCTTTTTTATCTTTTATAAATTTAGAAATAAATTCTTTTGTTGGTTGGATAGATAAAAATACTTCTAGATCAACATGCAACCTTGAAATTAAATTCAACACCTTCGATAAATGAATACTTTTCTTAATGGTCTGAGTATCACGTGCAGTCTGCATTAATTCTTGATAGTCTATATTGACATTTTCACAAGCTTCACGCAATATGATATCTTTATATTTCTCATGAATCAAAAAAGCTATTTTCTGTGCCACTTCTTCCGGAGTATAGTTAGCTTGGCCGTTATTAAGTAACTTACTCCATTGAGTAAACAACCACTGTTGTTTTGCAATTAAAGAACTATCATTTACAGCTACTGAAGATGAATATCCTAAAAAAGTACTACACCAAGAACAACAATTTCTATAATCAAGTTTGTAATAATTTATTGGACTTTTACAACTAGTACAGATAGAAATGAGGTAACATTTGTGTTCCAGACATATGTCCATGTCATTGAGCTTCCAAAAAATACGAATGTAGTTATGATCCAAAAGACACTGAGGACAATAAAAAGGCTGTTTGCGAACGATACCTTTCATTAACCTTGAATGTGAGTCAACATCACTATGGCTGAACTTAAAATGAGGATAGTAAAACGTCAATTGAAGTATTTCTTCATGTTGTAGTTGAGTGTGTTTTGATAGCCTATTTAGGTCAAGTACAACATTTGGATAAAGATCTACTAGATCTATCCGATCGGTTCGTAATGTATAATTTTTGTTTTTCACATCTTTTAGTAGATCAATTAAACACACTTTGTTTACTGAAGCAGTTCTATTTAGATAGCTTAACAAGGACTCACTTTGGTATGGTCTTAATCGTATTAGATACAAGACACTACTCCCCCAGTATAGCCAATTTATCTAGTAGAAATAACCTCCGAAATTAAATCTTGGGCTAGCATTTTAGAGCCACTAATTCCTTTTAAATATTTCAGTGGACCTTCCGCAGACCATTCTATGTTTTTCATTTTCCGTACACTTTTTTCAATAAAAGAGTAATCCGATTTACCCTTTTGTCGATTAACAGATTGGTTAAGGATCTCTGCCCCTGCAATTGCCAAAGCATTGAGACATACGATATGTGTTAAACGATATTCTTTATAGTTAAGCCACTCTGTATTGAATTGTTCCTTAACAGAATTAAAATATATGAGACATAAGGCTAATTTTTTTTCTTTGTCTAGGTTAGTAACGTCTTCTGGCTTTGTAAGCACTTCAATGACTTTGTATAAATTCTGAAGAGTAACATGACGACCAGAGCTGCGTTTCCCCGTCAATGTCCCTATAAAGTGGAAAGGACTGTCTCCACGGGTTATTAGTTGTGTTGCAATCCAACTAAATTCATCTGTATTTCGTTGAAGATACTTACTTAGTGAGGTTCCTATCCCTTTCGCCATTGTATTGATAATGTCAAACAAATGGATCTCTTCGTCTTCATCTAGATAGTGATAAGCTAGGAATGGAACATTGATTTCGGAGTTCGTATCCTGTGTATATCGTTTAATTCCACCCACTCTATGCTGACCATCCATTATTGATGCCTTGCCTTTGCAAATTAATCTACCTAAATGTGGCCTGGCTTTGTCATATGCGCTGAACTCCCAATGAGACTCAGCATTTAACATGATCGGAGCAAAGAGTGCATCCTCTCCCTTCGAGAGATACAAAGCAAAGTCATTACATCTTTTACTATCCACTGGTCGTTGATATCCCTTTCCAGAAGGATGATCAAAAGGTTTTACGTAGGTAAGTTGCAATACAGATGTGGCAGTTACATTACCTAGGTAAGTGACTTTACCGCGCATTTTAGATTGCAGCACATTTTCAATTACATGTTGTTGTGTCATAGATGTTATTCTCCTTACTGTCATATGCTATTTTTATTTTAGGACATATAACACCTATTTACAAATGGAATTAAGTAGTTAAATATTCTTCATTCCAGGCCATAAGTTACCTACTCTTAAATAGAGGTGGCATGAATGTCCAACATATTCCTAAGAGTAGGTAAAAAAATTCGTTTATATCGGAAAGCAAGGAAATTAACCCAGGAAGAATTAGGAGAGCTACTTCAAATAGATTATTCGTACTTGGGAAGAATTGAACGCGGGGAAGTTAATATCACATTAGAAACTTTAAGTAAAATAGCTAACGCTCTCCATATTGCACCTTCGCAACTATTAGAGGATGACAAGCATTATTCGAAGGATAAAATTAAAATTGAGATTCTGGAGAAAATTGATACAACCATATTATCCCTATCCAGTAAAGAGCTTGAAGTTCTCCATCGTTTAATAAAAGATGCGCTTATGTTCAAAAAACTATAAATGCATCACATAAAAAAGCACCTCCACATCTCTCAGAAAAAATAGAGGCTAGGGAGGTGCTTTATTTAGTTTTAAAGATCTTCCGATAAGCTTAATGTTCTTTCACAAACATCACATCTCACCTGGATTGCAAGACCAATACCCGTTGGGATGAATGTGTAAGCAAACTTTGCCCCGGTGACATCAATAGGTTTGTACGAATCCCAGTCTGAAATTTTCTCCTTCATATCTTCACTAATTTCAAATTGCATAGGTCACCTCCATCTTCGTAAACAGCTTTTATAGTACTCATTGAGATTGATAACCGATGTACTAGTGGGTTATTTATTTCTGGACTGAATGATAAAAATGATTATTGTTACAAATATACTGACTACTGATATGTTTGCAGACAATATAGAGTACTCTCCAGCATAATTCATATAAATAAGCAAACTTACCGCGATCACTGCCAACGATATTGTTAATGCATAGGTGCTTGTTATAAATTTTACTGCATTAGTTTGAAGTTCTGCGAATCTTGCCCGATTAGTTTGAGTCATAAGAATTTGTTTTTCGTTCTCACATCTAATCAATGTATCTTTTAACTTGTCTATTTTCAGGTTATGTTCCTTTTCATTATCAGGTTCTGTACTTTTTGTAAGGGACAACCCTTCTGCGCTTAGATATGCATCTTTTATACCTGCTATCAAGTCTAGGATTGTTTCTTTATTTCCTCTCTTTATTAGGTACGTAAGATCATTCAAAAGAATTTTTTTTATTTGTTGAACCAATTGTACGTCTATATTTGAGCTTCTAAATATGAAAACATTATTTACGTTATTTTCTAAAGTACCTAAGTATCTTGTCAGCTTTCTTATTATCATATTAATCTTTGCTCTACTCTTATCTTCTTGTATGAATTCACTTAATAGGTCAAAATATATATACAACTTATCATTTAATTCTTTAGATATAACCTCTCGCTCTAAGAAAATCAAACCTATAACCGCCAAAATTAAGGATCCAATCATTGTAACTAGTGAGAGCGATGCCCAAGTAGTATTTATAAAAGCAAGAACAATCATAGAAATAAGGGATAAAATAATCACCATAAGTAAGGCTAATACGACCTTTAGTAATAATGCATTTACAGTTATATTGGAGATAACTTTGGTTTTCTCATCGTAGCTCAATATCTTACCTTTATATCTAAGCTCATTTTTAATCATACTCTACCTCTTTCATAGATTTTCAGTACTAGTGATCCTAAAGTTTAAAATAGCAGAGAGTCTACACTCCCTACTATCATTCTAGCGCTTTGATATCATGATTCCATTTATGAGTTCGGATTTATCATGTGAATCTGCAGTGAACTCAATGTTTATCTGCCCAAGCGTATAGGAGATCAACATATCTCCATCATAATTTGAGCTTTCATATCTTTCTGTTTTCCCTAACAATTGTTCCACATCCCTAAACGTTTGCATCGGGAAAGCTTTGGTTCCAAGATAAACATTCCTTAGAGAATCTATACTCTCCTCATCAAAATTAAAAGATGCATAATCTATCCCTTTTAAGATCCAGAATAGCCCTCCACTCTCGTAATAAGACTGCTCCATACTTGTATTTAAATTCTTAGTAACTTCAGCTTGGCTCTGTCCTAAACGGACTCCTTTAAACCCTGGGATGATTCCTTGACTTAATGTGTTGAGAGTAGACTTATTGAGGTTAAATAAAGGGACGCTGGAAGCTTCATTTATTTTCTTGAATGGTACTTTCACTTCAATAAAACCGGCAGCGTATGGCCCAACTTCATAAGGATTAAAGAGTATTACCACTCCATCATTATAAAAGTAAAAACTGGATTTATTCGTTAAGGGAAAGTTATGAAACAAGTCCGAATAGGCTTTTGTACTTGCTTTTAAACCAGCTTCCACTCCACCGAGCAGGTTATACCTCTGCGGATTATTCTCAGCCACATTATTTAAAAACAATTGTTTCCCTGTTTTTAGATCAAAGTTGTACGTTGTCGCTACCTCATTACCATGAACTCCACCCTCGTAGAGCGAGTCCTCATATACCACTGATAACTTTTGGTTTGATGCATATTTGGTTTTAGCAATTGAATTCAAGTAATAATATTTTTGTGTTTTTTTCAATTTAGCGTTTAATTTAGCTACCTCTACAGCATGAAGTTTCAAAGTTCTATTGATTTTTTCAACTACCTTCTTTTCTCCACCGACTATTTGAACATATTGTTGGCCTTTGTATGAGTAAACTTTGGTTTTTATTGAATCCGAACTAGCTGCATGCACACTGGAGTTAGGTATCATAAAAGCAAACAACAGAATAAATACAATTCCTACAAATGACTTCCTATTCATTACTTTTAACTCCTTAATTTAATTGTTATATGAATTTTTTCGTATATATATGGAGAAATGTAGATTTTTTCAACAACCCTCCTATTGTTTTAAATCTGTATGTCCAACGTGTTATTGCTTGAATCAAATTCCATATTTGCTCCTAGGCCTTTCATAGCCTGCACTGGAATGTATGTAATGCCATCGATCACTTTTGGAGCCACGCTTAGCGTGTTGCTTTTCCCATCATAGAAGGCTTTTTTACTTCCTAGGGTCAAGGTAACTTTGTGTTTGTTTTTTGTAATACCAATTGTCCCACTTTCAGGATAATAAGCAAACGTCGCTTTCAATCCTTCAGTAATATCACGTAAAGGAACTAGATTATACCCCTCATATTGTAAAGGTTTATTTGTAAAGTTTACTTTCGTATCATTGATGAAAACCTTTAGATTGGATTGCGTATACTTTGGTTTAGACTCTTTAGGTTTTATAGATTTTGATGTAGAAGATGATTTAGAGCTTTTTGATGAAGAGCTTTTAGAAGATTTATTCGAGTTCGAACTAGATGAAGAACTCCCTCCGTTATGATAGTGATATTCTCCGTATTCCAACCCCCATTTTGAGCAATTAGTCCAGCAAGTGTGACCACCATAAGCATCTGTTCTTCCTGGATGAGCTAAAACAGTTGATGCATTTAAAAGAAGAGAAACAGAGACCAAAGTAGTAAAAACCTTCTTTTTATTCACTATGACATCCTCCTAAGGAACCATTTCCCTTATACTATCATAAGGTTTCTGTTAATTAAACATTCAAATTAAATTAAGAAACTTTCTTATAAAATAAAAATCCGTCAGAATCTGACGGATTTTGAAAAGAATAATGTGCTCACTTAAGTAACTTATAATAATTGTAAAAGGTGAAGGTTTCTTGAAGAACTATAAAATTGTATTCACTTCAAATTATCGCTTCATGTTATATTTCGAAATTTCAAACTTCTCTTAGCATGAGAGATAATTCCAATACTTGATCAAATCTAAGTCATTAAAGAATATAAATCAATCAGTATCTAGATATTTCTCTTCAACTACACCAGATTCTCTTAGCATTTTATATAAGATTGAAATATCAGAGTTGGTACGTCTTCTTCCAAAACGATTTTCCGAAAATGTAAAATATAAATGTCTTTTTGAACGCGACAAACCTACAAAAAATGTACATTTGTCTTCATCCTCTTGATTAGCAAAACTCCAAAAAGAATTATCATCAAAACCAACAAAAAACACTGCCTCGAACTCAAGTCCCTTACTTTTATGAATTGTCATTATTGGAATTGAGTCAGCACCTTGAAAGGAATGGATAGCACCCATCCAATCACCATTATTTTGCTGGAGATATTCATATAAATAATCAGTAAAGTTCTGAAGAGAATTATTTAAATGCTCTCCTTGTGAGTATTGAGGAAAATGTCTTTTTATTTTGTCAATCTCGTAAAAATTCATTATATCTGAAATCAATAAACCTAATTCATCTTTAAGAGTAACCTTTTGTAATTCACTCTTTATATTAATTAACTTTTTCCTGACACTTTTTCTAATTTCATTAACTTGATTTATTGTACCAGACTTACCCTCAAAAAATATCTTTGCCTCCCAAATAAATGACCAAGCGTCACTATCCCTGTTATCAAGAGCAGATCTAAAAGTATAGATAATGAGCATCACTATATCTTCTTTCAGTAAATCTTGAAATTTCGCCTCATTTCTAGCTTGTATACTTGATTTTCCCAAAATCTCAATAATTTCATTACTAAATTGATTAACACTTTGTTTCACTATAATACAGATATCTCTAAACGTTATTTGCTGATCATTAACTAATTCAATTATTTTATTGGCAATATGCTCTGCTTCGATTACAGAGTTTTTAAAATACCATATTTCCGCAACTCCTTCATCCTCATTCCATTTTGGGTTTGCAAGAGGCGAGAACGGAACCTTTTGTAAATAATTATTAACTATCTTTTGTATTTCAAGTAGTCTTGGAGCTGATCTATGGTTCATTAGTAATGTATATTTATTCGAATTAAAATCATTCTTGTAAGCATCAAATACATCAACTTTTGCTCCTGCCCATAACATAATTCTTTGCCTGTTATCTCCAACGGCTGTGAGAGAAACAACAGAGTTATAAAAACATACCTTCACTAAAGCATATTGCACGCCTGTGGTATCTTGAAATTCATCTAAAAACACATGAGAATAGGTTTTTCTTAGAGAATTTAAGATTAATGGATTAGTTTCTAAAATATATATGGCTAAAATAGAAATCATTCCAAAACTCAAAGTTGGTTGAATTTCGCTATCTCCTTTAAGTAATTTATGCCAAACGCTTTTAAAAACCCCTGTTACATTCTCCAATCTTTTTTTAGTTAAATGGTTAATGTGCCTCTTTCTATCATTAGTGTTACTTAAGTTTATTCCTAATTTCGAGAATACCTTCACAAATTCATTATCATTTCCAGCTATTTTATAATTGGGATCAGGCCTAAATTCCTCAGGTAACGAATATAAAAATCTATCTAAAATACTTTTCGCAAATGAATCGAATGTTTGAGATATGAATCTAGATCCCAAGTCCATAGGCAGCCTTTTTTTCACTCTCTCCTTTAAGTTTAATGCTGCATCTTTTTTGAAACTTATAGCTAATATTTTTCTTGGGTTTACACACATATTCGTCTCTAACAAAAAACTCGCCTTTTGAGCTAATAATTCAGTCTTTCCAGCTCCTGGCCCTGCAATAACTAAAGAATTATCTAATTCCCTAACAGCTTCCATTGCATTAGGCTCTAGTGTTAAACCACCACTTGGTTTCCATTCGCTCATTAATGTCGCCATTTAGTTCATTCCTCTTTATTTAGTAAAAGCTTGATTTTCTCAGCTATGTTAATAAACACTTCTGGAATTTTTTCAAGTAAAACATCTTCATCTATATAGTTTATTGCTTGTAAATGTGTCACGGGCTTACCTCTTGTTAGAAAGAAATAACTGTACCATACCATTAGTTCCTTTTGTTCTTTAGTATACGTCTTGCCATCTCCACCGTTCTTCTTTAGAGCTCTTCTTACATCACTATTTACCCGCTCTTGATAAGCTGTGCTTTTCTTATCTTCCTCACTTAACTCATTGACTCTTTTATGTTTCTCTCCTTCCGCTATTTTGATCAGTGGCCCCTCATTTTTTTCTAGAGTTGCTAAATAAGCATCCAAATAGTTTTCAAGCATCAAAAAATCCACATCTAGAGGATTTGAAAAATAAACATTTTGTAGTTCAAGTACTTTCATCCACGCATCAATATGGTCATTTGTCTCCCAATTATGCATATTATCCAATTCATGTACTGAAAGAAAACTTCCATTTTCGAGTTTTAATAAATCCTCTCTGGTTGAACCATTTTCAAGAAGTTGTTTTAAAGCATATTTAATCCTTCCCCAACCACCACCATCCCTTTCTCTATCTAAATCTAACAAGGTGATATATGGAATATTTAATTGATTTAAAAGTTTCCAAAAGTGATTCACATGTCGACCACCTAAAGGAACAACAGAAATATCTACATCATCTAATTCTTCCATATACAAACCTAAAAATTTTGGTATTAATATCTCTTCACTGTCGCCCTCCCCTAATAAAACTAAAGATGCAAAATATAATTCTGGATATGCCTTAATCGCTTCTTTTACATATTTATATGACTCGTCTAATTTTTTGGGAAGCAAAATCTCGTTAACAATAGTTCTACCATTTTCTATCCTTAAGTGACGAATTTCAGTGGGGTCTACACGTTTAATAATCGATGGACTATGTGATGTTATAAGCACTTGTGAGTTGTTTTTGCTACGTATGTTATTCAAATTCTTTATAACCTTTCCTAGTAAATGCGGACTTACGTGATTTTCTGGTTCTTCGACTAAAATGAGAGTTAGAGCTGGCGGATCAATATTTAAAACTCGCTCTTCTTCAACTACTTTATTCTTAATTTCTGTTATAGCCTCATTTTCTAGTTCAAGAAGAGAATCTATTAATGTTAAGTAAAATAATGACTTTAACCCATCCCCTAGGTCATTCACTTTGAAGGATTTTTCCGTATGTGAAGGTGTGAATTCTACTTCTAGCTTTTGAAGAATACTATCTAAATCACTACTGCCGAATTTTATATTGGCCTCATTGTATCTAGAATCACTATGATAATTTCTCCATTGAGAAGAAACCACTTTCCTAACTTGACTTATTCCAGATTGTTCAGCAACTTGCTTATCCAACTCATCAATTTTTTTGTTTATCAATTCTTTATCTGAATCTTTCCAATTAATCTGATTTAAAATTCTCCATAGTATAGTTCCAGTAGCATTCTTCAGTTGTTCGGATGGATTCCTCACTGCTGGAATATATAAAACTTGAATTTTATCTCTATCATTTGCAGAAATGGGTTTTAGGCCGTTTTCTCCTTTATTCACTACATAATAATATTTACAATCTATTATTCCTTCAGGTGAACTTCCTTTTTTAAAACTTGCATCTAAACGTATAACAATATATGGATTCCCCCTGGTTGGTCTACTATAAAATTTTCGAAATACTGAGCTATTCCATAATCATCCTCATCTTCACCTTCACTATCTTCATCAAAGAAATCAAAATAAGATTCTATGTAAAAATTACTTTCAACTATTTCATCTGACGTTTTGTGTAACGGAATATGAAAATCAGATTTACTAATTCTCGAATTACCGAACAACTTTTGAAGTGCACTTAGTACTGTAGTTTTTCCGGAACTATTATGCCCGACAAAAGCTGTAAGATCAGTAATATTAATTGTTGTATCACTTGGCCCAAAACTACGATAATTATTCAGCACTAATTTGGTTAGTTTCATATTCAAGTCCCTTTCATTCTTCGATTTTTAGTTTCTAATACAGCTAATAAAAAAACAATTCATTCTCTTGCCCAGCCAAACAAAGAAGCTTCTATGCTGCACAAACTCCAAAGCTACTTTTTATTTTAAATCTTATAGAGTATCAGATAAATTGAGTGTCCGTTTACATACATCACATTTAATTTGTGTGATAAGCCCCAGACCTGTGGGAATAAAAATATATTCAAACTTAGCACCTGTTACATCAATGGGAGTGCATGAATCCCATTCTCTAATCGCATCCATCATTTCATCCGTAATTTCAAAATTCATCACTATCCTCCCCCGATTCTTTTCATTTGAAATACAATTCCAATCTTCTAATGATCTTTTTCCCACCACTGCATAATGGCTCTAATATAAGGGAAGTTTGTTGCTTCCTCGGGGGTCATTTCCTCTGCAATTCGTTTAGCTAAAGCGATTTTATTGGAAATCCAAGGGGATAGATCCGTGAAGGGGTTATCGCTCACTTCTCCTTCAGCTAGCTTCAAAACTTTGTGTAAAGCGCGTAAGGGATACATGTTTTCAATCGTGCGATAATCTGTTGAAATATAACATTCTACACCTTCTTTAAAACATGCTTGCTGGTAATCCCTTTTTTTCTTCGTCAGGTGTCCACCTGAACTTACAGATTGGACTAAATCACTATCTAGAATAACCATTGCTTTGGGATGTATTTTCGTCAGATCTGATGGAGAAATACTGTATATATTTTCTCCACCCATAGGTATAATTATGATTCCTTCCTGTTCTATATCCACCTCACACTTTTTCAAGAGTAAGGGCATCAATGTACTTTCCGTTGTTCCTTCTACAAAAATAAAACCTTTAGATGAAATTGTATCTGGCAAATATGCGCCAATTGCTTGAAATACAGTCGATTTGTCATTAGGCTCGATTGCTCTAGCGATAGTTTCTGATCCATCATGTTGGATGAGATACAACCGATCTTTATCTTTCAGATTTTTCATAATAAATGGGGAATGCGTGGATACAATCCATTGAATTTCAAAGTCATCGGAGAGTTCTCTTAATAATTTCAGAAATCGCACTTGCAGTTTGGGATGCATACCGGTTTCAGGCTCATCAATGAAACCGATAGTTTGATGATCTGAACCAGACAATAGACGTCCAGCTAAATATACAGCACTAACTACACCAGATCCACTACGAGTCAAAGGTTGAGTTTTCGATACTCCGTTCACTTTCCACTCAATGAAAACATCATAACCGTTCATTCCTTCAGGAATATTGGTCGATATCGAAATGACCTCGGGGAATAAAACTTTCACATAGTGTAGCAGTCTCTTATATAAACCTTTTCGCATCATTTCCTCTGTTCTAATCTTTTGGATAAACCCTACGAGTTCAGAGACATTATATCCTAAGTAAGAAGCATCCTCTTTTTTAGATTTCATTTCTTGTTGCTGAGGAGTATAGCTTCGATTAGGGGAGATAAAGAAACTCCTGTACTCAAACTCTCCTCCTGATCTTAACGTCATTGAGAGCCAATTGCATAACTTTAATAAGCTTCCAACTTCCTTAATATCATGATAGTACTTATCTAATAGTTTTAGATAAGTAATTTCGATAGACTCATCAAATGAAAATTTACCTGCAGCTCCATAAGGATCATTAGTTTCTCTAAGATTTGTGTTTTCATACTTATACATGATCAAATGATTAAACAAATATGATAACTTCTCCACAAGTTCAGGATGATGTATCTTCGATGCTACAGGTTGAGCTAACTGTTTAATCACATGTCTTCTTACCTCAGTTGGCAGAGTCGTTATAACAGAGAACTGACTTTCATCGACAATGTCTCCGTTACTTTTTTGATGTTTGCTACCTGCAAGATACACATTCTCTATTAAAAATTCATCATGCCTATCACGAAGTGACTTCATAGTTCCATATATCCCCATTAAAATTGCTGTTTTTCCGGAATCATTCTCTCCTGAAAGCACAGTAATTCTCCCTAAATCAAGTTCGACTCCTGGATCATCTCCGATGGATCTCCAATGTTTTATCTTTGCTTTCAGAATAGACATTTAAGGCCCCCCTCACTATTCAAAATAAAAACTGAGTTGCTGGTTCTGAACTACTCACTTAATCTTACTCCACAACATGTATAGCCCTCCGTATAAGAGGGCTATACCTTATTACTCAATATACAATTGTTGGTTCAACCCAAGTTTTAGTCTCTTATATCACAAGTTTAGAGATAGTCCCTCTAGGTACCTAATGAATCATTTTGAACCGAATCATTTCTTACTCTGAGTCAGAAAATTTCCGAAACGCCTTGTTCGGGATATTGATTAATTTATATTTTGTAGCAGGCAGCCTTTGTACTGCTTCTCGAGTTTCAATATCCTTTATAGTGATGCCCACGATAACTTGAGAATTGTTCATTTCAATTATACTATTGAAAAACTTCTCCACATCGTTAATCATAATACTATGTTGCGCAGGCTCATCAAATATTAATAATCCAGGGTGATTTCCTGATATATTGTTCGATGTCTGAAGCAGAGCTATTACAAATGCCCAGATTGCTCTTATGTTGTCACTAGCTGATGAATCAAACTTCATATCGAAACCCTCAATAACAGGCAAATATGAATCTAATGAAATTTCAACTGTGTTCAAATTAAATACACTTTTATATCCAAAGTTAGTTAAATTATTAACAAAATTGTTTCTTAATGACTTTATTTTCTTCTCATCTAATTCTGTTAGTTTTTTCTTTGGCAGCTTTTCTTTTTCCTCCAACATAATTTTCCAGTCATTCGATAACCCCAACAATCTACTTTGTTGGTCTGTAAAAAATTGGTTTAATCGATCGAGACTAGTAATCTCAGAATCGAGTTGTAATCTCTTATGAATAACTGTTTCAGAAATATTTTCGTTGATGGAATATAAATCATTACGTAAAGACTTCGCTAAACTACGAAGTGTAAACAACCCACTTTCTAAGTGTTCAATCCTCACTTTCAAAGTACTACTATTTTTGAAATAGCTATTCTTGGCAAACTCAAGCATCTCCTTTTGTGCAGTTAGATGTCTGATATTTTCATCAACACTCATAAAATCCATATCTGCAGAATTTGGAATTAGAGTGTCCTGAATACTTTGATGGCATACCGGACAAATGTCTTCAGATGTCATTAAGCTTATTTCTGAACCCAAATCTCTAAGTCTAGCTGCATCTTTATTATTTCTAATATCAGCCTCTATCATCTCAAGATTATTAGTTATTTTTTCTATGCTAGTATTCTCTGAATGAAGTAAAGATCTACACTTATAAATATCTCTTTCAAATTCTTCAATAGATAATTCCGTAGCATTAAGTTCTTTTTGGATCTCATCAAAGTTGTCTACAATTTTAGGCTTCAAAACCGACAGTTGATTGTATCGATCTCTTAAAGTATCCACATATTCGTTAAGCCTAATATCTTCTTTTTTTATACTTATTGCTAAAAAATCTTCATCTGTAAGAACTTTAGGATGTATGGGAAGACCGTGAGTGGTACACGACTCTCTATTAGTTAGAACGATGATTTCCTTTATTATGGAACTCCATTCGCTCCTTATACTACTCTCCCTTGCACGCAGATAGTCTTTTCTCTTTTCGTTTTCTAAAGTGTCCAGATTAACGATAAACTCCAATACACGTTTCTTAGATTCTCTGATTCCCAAAACTGGCATACCGGATAGAATATCAGCCCATCCATGCTTCTGTTCAATAAACATTGCTGCGAAAATCAACTGTAAATAGAGTTTTCTTGTCTTATCATCAGTTGAAGGAACCAAAGGCAACTGAATATGCAAAAAGCTTTCTAAAAAGCTGTGAAAACCCTTTTTATTTACAGCTGAATTTTGCATATGTACATACATATCTTCTTTTAATACATCTGAATTACCCTTCCTATCAATTCCGCTATAAAAAACAGTAACCAATTGATATTTTCTGTTTTCCATTTTCGCTGAGCGATAAACTGTTATTGTTTCCAGTCCATTAGATATTTCTAAATATGCACCTGATTCCAAGACCGGATAAATGTTCTCACCATCTTCTATCGAACTCTTATAAACCGAAGTTAGTACCTTTTCGCCCTTTCCTCCGATAATCTCTTCAAATCCAAGACAATAATAAATCGCTGCTATAATAGAGCTTTTCCCGCGTGTATTGTCTTCACTTGCTACAAAGTTTAAACCATCATTAAATGAAGTCTCAAACCCGTACATACCGTTACTAGTCGCAATATCAATTTTCAACCTTCTAATCCTCAGCACTAGAGTACCTCCACAGAGAAGTAATATATTTTATTTTTTCCTCAGTTAACATCGTTGACAATGAAGTTAAGTAACGAATCTCTTCAGTCATTAAATTTTTCTCTTTAATGATTTGTTTTGCATAGGACCTCCCTCTTGCTGTAAGCCTAAACAAACCGTTTTGTTGTTGATAAACCAGCCCGTCCGCAGAAGCATAACGGATAGCATGATTCACAGCTGGGTCAAACCTAACTACAGTGTAATTTGTTAAATTATCATAGGCTAAGCTTTTTAAATTTTGCATATCCTGTTTTGTACTAAGTCCCATGGAAATCATATGTAGCTTCAACAAGGAGCATCCCCCACGGCTACATATATCCATGATTAAACAAAGCTGTGCCATTTTATAACTTATCCTATAGTTATAAGGTACAGCATCTGGCTTAGCATCAAATACGATTTCTTCTCCAATTAAAAAACGTTTATCCAATTATATTCACCTACTTCTAAATTGCATTGAACAATCAGCAAGCCAACCACTTACAAGATCGTTCTTCAGTTCCATTACTGATGCAAGTGTAAGATATGTAAACTGTTGCTCTAATCTTTGCTGGAAATCGTCCAGAATCTCGTTAAAAAGCTTTGCGTTTATCGAGCTATCTGTATTCATCTTCGTCCTCATTGATACTTGTTTTTTATACGCCTGTTCTAATACGTATATATCTTCATATATTTCTGGATAGGAAACCCTTAGTTTCTTTAGAATCTCAATGCCCTTCATATAAAAATCTACATACATGCCTACAACATCAATATAGTCTTCATCCGACTCATCAACATCTCCCATCACTGCCTTAACCTTTCTTTTGATATTATTCACTTTTTCTGAATCACACTCAGACCAATCCAAAGTACTTGTATGATATATAGCTAAATTCAATTTCATGTCAGATAATGTTGTTCTAACAATTCTAGAAATCTCAACCTTGAAATCTTCGGCTTGCTTTATAACAATAATAAATTCATCATCGATATAATCATATTTTTGCGGATCTGCTCTTTTTATCATAAGCACTTCTTGACGTTTAGTTTCTGCGTGTGTGACAATTCTTGCATCTCTATACAGAGGGATCACAAAATGCCACTCTTTAATTTTAGGCACCCCAAGATCTTTTAACCTTTTAGCGTATGTTAGGTTGGTCAGCTTTTTTATATCAGTTGTCATTTTGGTTCTTAAGTGACCATAAAGATCGTCATCGCTATATTCACGCTCAGGACAGTAACACTGATACACTCTACCTTGGCGAGTAAACCCTTCAATACCGGCATCCCCACCATGAATTGCTGGTATTTCTGTGAAATGCTCATCTTGAAATTTCATTCTATAACATGAATTCATGAGCGACTCCCAAGACTTCCCATCCAATGGGGTGTCTATATAATTTAAAATCAAGATCCTTCCACTCCTAATAATTTTATTGATATTGAACTACTATAATCAGCGTCTAACTTTAATACATTAATATCCACTATGAAGGTTTCGACTGAGAGGATATATCGAACTTTAGCTAGCTGAAAATTAAGGAATACCTTTACTATAACTACTAACTTATCAATAAAATAAAACTGATCGTTTATCTGAGGAAGTATGGCTGACATTAAATCATCTCCTCACTAAATTAAAATATGTAATAAATCAAATGTCTTTGCGTTAGAGATACAACCTAACATAGTAAATTATACCCTATTGAATTTGCGTATCCTGTCTAATTTTGTCGAATACCATTGTTTATCGCCAATTTATGGTGACTAAATCGCGTCCTAGTTTAAAAATTAGTAACCCACTTCAATCTATATTTGAGGAAGACTTTTGTGAATATATAAATTCTGAATAGGAAAAATTACTCTAAACGGACCTCCAGTATTTTATTTCTGCTTTATAAATACTCATCTATTGACTCCCTTCTCCTCGAATCATTGAAACTGAAGCTTAATTTTGGGTGTTTAAACGACTTGCTCAAAGTATCAATGACAAACCTACATGCTGCAATAATAACGTGTATAAACCCTCCACAGAGAGGGCTCATACACGTTATTACACTATTTTCAACTCTACTTTCATTATCGACTTTTATTCATAATAGGTGTAGACGTATAACGTAAATTCAAGTCACATTATCTGAAACCGATAGTTTAAAGACTTTCGCCTTTTTGATACACTTACATTAGTCAATAGAAAGCGAGGTTGGATTCGCATAAGAACAAACTATACGATTTCGAAGCAGTCTGATATTGAAGGGTTTTCATCGTATTCTTGCCGCCATTGTTCTGAGCCATTTAAATTAGCTCCAAACGAGGCTGAAGACGATACCGTTATTGAATATTTTTGCCCATATTGCGGTTTACCAAGTCCACCATCATCATTTATAACGGAGGATATATTGGAACACGCGATGACGATTGCCCAGAACGAGGTTAATCATTTACTCAATGATTTTATGAAGAATCTTGGAAAATCCTTTAAAGGAAATAAAATTGTTAAAGTTACGACGAAGCACAAAAAACTCCCCATTCAAGAACCACGATTACTCGTGGAAGAGGATGATTTGGAGATTATAATTATGAATTGTTGTGAGAAGAAAATTAAAATAGACAACTTATCTAAAATTGTTGGGAATCCGTTTTGTCCTTATTGTGGGGTGAGCTGAGATGCAAAAAATAGTGGACCATAAAGAATTTAAGAAGCTAAGCCTCAATTTTAGAAGAAATGCTGGGAATCTCTTAAATTGTGATGATTACGATGAAGCACTCCGACTTTTAAAATTTTTCTTAGAAGCCATTAACTCTGAACCCTTGATTGCTGATTTTATAACTAAACATAATACTCAATCTTTTGATATTCAAATGATAATCGATGAACGTCAAGGAGCATTTGAACTCCCCCTTTCGAAAACTGAAGAAATATCTTTTATTTATCAGTTGCTAACTTACGCCTCTGAACATGCGCAAAATTACATGGTGCTGTCTTATGGATATTCTTCAAAATACAGTGAAAGCGTACGACGATTCAATCAACACGTTACTAAACGTCTTGTGAACTACATTGGAGATTATTTACAGGAGTGGGCGATTGATATGGGATATGAACAAAATCCTCAAGCAAAAATTATGATAACCGGAAAAGTTGGTCAGTTGAACTTCACTGAGAACGGTAATATTAATGCCATTCAGAACAATAACGGTGAAGATCTACAAAAAGTGACTAAAGAACTTATTGCACTGATTTTTTCTCACCCTAATATATCTGACGAAGATAAAGCAGACACCGTGGATATTGTGGAAACTGCAGTTGAACAAACTCAATCGGAAAAGCCCAAGTTAGGAATATTAAAAATGGCAGTTGAAAAACTAGCCCATCTCAAATCAATATCTGATGATGGGACAGCTCTATGGACTAAAGCACAACAAGTCTTAGCCTACATTTCTTTATACCTACCCTAATTTTCTATAGGCAGCAATATAACTCCAGTATTATTTAATACACCTTTTCTTTTGATTTTCGGTAACTTAATTATATTGAGTATAAAGACGTGAATTGGAATCCTGGTCAATTTGAACGGCCAACCAGTCACGTCTTTTTACTTAGACTGATTGTCAAGCCAAGTGCGACAGTTCCTCTGCGAAAGATTCGTGAGAGGTTCTCCAGCCTAAACATTTACGTGGTCTGTGATTGATTAGATCGAGTGAATGGGCCAGATCTTCATCTTCTACTTGAGCGAAATCGGTACCCTTGGGGTGGAATTCTTGCAATAATCCGTTCCCATTTTCATTGGAACCACGTTGCAAGGAAGAGTACGGATCGGCAAAATAAACGTGCAACTGATGGGTGTTTTCCACGCTGGTATAACAAGAAGACTCCCTACCTCGGTCAAGCCTTTAGGGTACTGTGATATGGCTACGCCCAGCACGATTTCCATGGACAATGCCGTACAATCTGGCATGAGGATAGCGGTGTATTGACGTGTCTTGCGTTCAATAAGTGTGGCTAGGCATCCTTTACTTTTCCCACGACCAGATACGAGCGAATCCAGCTCCCAGTGCCCAAACGTTTCACGAGAACGAACTTCTTTCGGGCGATCTGAAATGATTCGGCCAATGGTGAATTTCCCCCGTGTTTCTGTAGGGTTCCGATGTTTACCTTTGTGCCGAAGAACCTGTAATTCACCTCGAACCAGTCGTCCCTCGTAGAGCCAGCGGTAAATGGTTTTGAAGGAACCGTAGGCAGGCCATCGGTGCGGAAACGTTCGCTAATTTGTTCAGGAGACCATGTCGCCTGAAGTTTTTCCTCTAACGTAGCAGCGAGTCTAATGGACCATTTTCCAAGTGGACGGGAAATTTTACGGCGTTTCTGTTACCCACGATGAGCTTGTTCTCCTTGATAGGGTTTAGATATACCAGCACGCTCCAATTCACGACGAATCGTTGCTAGATGCCTCCCCAGTTCTTTTGCAATGGCTCGTGAACTTTTGCCTTGCTGATGTAGGATTTCTAGCTTGCTGCGTTCGATTATACTAAGAAGTAAGTAGCTCATAGTGGAACTCCTTGTATGAATGTGGTGTAGGAACCTTCATTCTACACGAATCCGGCCATGGGCCATTATTTATTTATTTCCAGTCGGTGTCGCACTTCATATTACAATCCGTCTTATAAAAAAACGACCTTTTCTCAGCATTAGAGAAAAAGTCGTTTTTTCAATTCCATTTAAACTGTGGACTAAACAAGTAGTAAATTTTAAGTTCATCACTAAAATGCATATAGATGAATAAATATACAAATTCCACTAATTATGAAAAAGTTGTCTCATCAATTCTGAAAATAGTCCCACTAATTATGACAACACACAACACCTACAATATCTCTATTAGATCTTGTACGCCTTCATGGCCTTAAATAACTCTTTAAAGGTTGGACGTTTACCGTACATCAACACACCTGTGCGATAGATTTTGGCTGCGAGCCAGCCGAAGATCATAATAGATGCGATAAGAATCGCAAGGGAAGTCAGAATCTCCCATGTTGGCGCAACGCCTGCGCCGATCCGTACCAGAATCGCTGTTGGCGACGTGAACGGAATGAAGCTTGCGATTTTCAACAACAGAATGTTCGGCGTGGCAATACTGAAGATCGCAATATAGAAAGAGACGAGCGACAGCATCGTGATTGGAAGAACAGCCTGACCGAGCTCTTCAGTACGACTTACCATGGAACCAATGGCAGCGAACATTACGGCATATAAGAAGTAACCCAAAATGTAGAATATGAGTCCGTATACAATAACCGCAACATTCACATCACTCACATTCATATTAAAATCACCTAGTACTGCACGGTTATGTGGCAACAAGATGTTTCCGGCAACCACTGCTCCAAAGATGCCGATCTGCAGCATACCCACCATGAAGATACCGATGATTTTACCAAACATCTGACTGAGCGGAGACACACTCGTAATGAGAATCTCCATAATACGCGAGCTCTTCTCAGCTGTGATCTCGGAGGCAATCATGTTACCTGTCATCATGGTCGAGGTGAACAACAAGATAATTAGCAGATACACTACAATGTAGTTAATAGGGCTCATACCACTCTCTGACTCAGAACCCGCTCCACCTTCATCTGTGCTCAGGCTTTGCTCGGTGAGCTTCACCGGCGTTGTGATCAGTTCCTTCTGTTCTGCCGTGAGTACACCCTTCACAACCACATCCAGCTTCACACTTTGCAAAGCAGCTTCAATCGATGTAATGATCTGAGGTGAAACCTCTTCCGTTGAATAGAGAATCGGCTGCGGGAACTCCTGCCCGGCAACAGCTTCAAACTTCAGATAGCCATCGGTAAGTCCAGCTTCGGCATCTGCCTTTAAACTAGCCTCGTCTTTGTCACCACTGGTAATGAATCGATATGCCTGATCTCCTTGAGCTGAAGAGAATCTCTCCAGTTTATCAGAAACTTCCGGCTGCCCTGTACTCAACAAACCAATATTTACAGGATTACTGCTTGAAGCTCCACCACCAATGGAACCACCATTGAATAAGGTAATGAAATATGGAACATTAAGCCCGATCGAAATTAAAAGTGCAAGTACAATGGTTGTCACCATGAATGATTTCGTTTTAACCTTGTTTTTGAAAGTAAATCCCGTAATTGTCCCCATTTTATTCATTCGACTCACCTACCTCACGAATAAAGATTTGGTTAAGCGTTGGTTCCTTGATCTCAAAGTGTTCTACCGTCGTCTGGGCCATCGCTGTTCTAAGAATCTCCTGAGCGACTTCCACCTGACCAATATGTATCAGGTATCCACGCTCATTCCGCTCGACTTTCTTCACACCAGGCAACTGTTCCAGTCCTTCCACACTTCCAATCGTACCCAGATATACTTGCTCACGCGGGTAACGACTCTTGATCTCCTTGATCTCCCCTTGCACTACGGTATTGGAGCTATGCAGAATGGTGATCTGACGGCATAATTCCTCAACATGCTCCATCCGGTGTGTGGAGAACAGGATCGCTGTTCCTTCATCACGCAATTCCTTGACGATAGATTTGAGTATTTCAACGTTCACAGGATCAAGTCCACTGAACGCCTCATCCAATATAAGAATCTGCGGTCTGTGCACCACGGCAGCGATAAATCCCATTTTTTGCTGATTTCCTTTGGATAGCTCCTCAATCTTCTTATCGTAATACTCGGGTACTTCAAAACGGTTCAACCAGTACTTGAGGCTCTGATCCGCGTCCTTACCGTTCATGCCGCGTAGCCGAGCCAGGTAATTAATCTGTTCACTAACCTTCACCTTCGGATACAATCCACGTTCTTCCGGAAGATAACCCATAATCTGTTGTAACTCCGCGTTGTAGGGCTTACCATTGTATAGGATGTTGCCCTCATCGGGGTGAATCAGTCCGAGCACCATACGCATCGTCGTTGTTTTACCCGCACCATTGGCTCCGAGTAGTCCGTAAATCTCCCCTTCTTGTACATTGAGCGTAACTCCATTAACGGCTGTTTTGTCTGCATATTGCTTGACGATTTGCTTCAATTCCAATCGGTTCATCATTGATCTTCTCCCTTCGGTTATCTCCATTGTACGGGTGTATACCCGGCAATCCAGTATGTCAGCACTTCATCCAATTCCAAGTTGCGGATTCTCAACACCCGGCTACCTGCCAGCTCCAGCCTTTCCTGCGCTTCACTGACCCGGGTTGTTATCACACGAATTAGACCATTCTCTTCCATATGTGATTCGACAATGCCCGGAATACTCTCTGGCCTTAAATCTCCTTCATACCAGACTTCTTTCCACTGATCGAGCACGATATCTTTCTCAGCCATTCCCAGCGACTGACCACGATGCATCAATACGATGTAATCCGCAAGTCTTTTGACTTCATCCGCAATATGCGTTGCAATTAGAATCGTGGTATCTCCTCCTGCCATAAAGCTTCGGAACTGTTCGACCATGACCTTCCAGGCAAAGGGGTCCAGACCGGATGAAGGCTCATCCAAAAGCAATAGTCTTGGGCGAGCTGCGAGTGCGGCGGCAATCTCGAACTTTCGCCGTTCTCCCTTGGACATCTTGGTCAGCTTCACATCCCTCGGTACATCCATCTCATTCATGAGCCGATCGAACAGCTCCGTATCCCAGAGCGGATACCAGTAAGACCGAAAATCGGCTGCTTCCTGTGCAGTAATCTGGTTCTCTTCTAACCCGCTGTTGTCTGCCACAAAACCGATCTGCTGCCTCAATTCTATGGGGAGTGGTCCATCATGCTCCTTCCCGAACCATATAATCTGGCCACTATCGGGCAGCACCACTTGTTGCAGCATGTTAAGAAGTGTACTTTTGCCTGAACCGTTATGTCCCAAGATAGCAACGACATATCCTTCCGGAATGGTCAGATCAATAGGACCAATAACTCTGCGCTTTCGCATTTTGGATACGCCATTCAACTGAACTGCTATGGGTTCCATGTGTGAATCACTCCCTTACTTCGAGTAAACAGCCTTCAGGGCTTCCCAAAACAGACTCTCCATCTCTTCTTCTGTGCACCCTACCGCTTTAGCCGACTGAACCGCTGTCAGCATTGCTTCTCGCGCAGCCTTTAATCTATAATTTTCTCTGTCCCCTGCTTCGACCTGGGCCACAAATGTACCTGTCCCCTGCTTCGTACGAAGCAGACCTTCATTCTCCAGATCCTGATAGACCCGTCTAACCGTTATAACACTGCAATTCAGTGATCCGGCGAATTCACGAATGGACGGCAAATGTGTTCCCTCCCCCAATTGACCTGTAATAATTAAAGATCTTAACTGATTTTCAATTTGGTGGTATAAAGGTTCAGCGCTATTTTCATTAATTTGAATGGGTATTTTCACATCTTGCACCTCGCCCTCCGGTACACTCCAGTCTGTTACCTGACCGCGCCGGTTTCATCCTGTATTCGTACATAAGCTCACATCTCATCCATTTAACTCAGATCTCGGTGAACCAGCTTCTTCAGCGTTAAGCGACTAAACAGCCATAATCCCGCTACGCCAGCCACCAGAGCAATCCACATGAGCGGGGAAAGCAGTCCCCATGACTTACTCGTATCAATCACAATCGAGAACCCGTAACGGCCTGACAGTCGAATCACTAAGGATATTACAATCGCGAAAGGGATAAAAAGAGTACTGAGCAGCAAGTATTTCTTACCACTGTGCAGAAACTCTCCATAAATATACAATCCTGTTACCACAAGTCCATAACCTGTACAGGTCAGGCTAAAGGCCAGATATTGATCCCATCGGAATCCTTCGGAATGAAGTGCGGCCATGTATAATGATCCGTAGAAAAAGATTCCATTGTATGCAAATGCCATCAGAGATTGCTGAAGCCTGGACCACATCACCGTCTGTTCAGGGATGGGAATTCTGCGATAATAGGCCAGCATCTGCGTATAGGAATCCTCCTGTATGTAACGGAAGGAGCGTTTGCAGAACATGAATCCCTGAAACGGCACCATGATCAAAAAGAAGGCATCCACCACAGGATTAATGAAATCTGTCTGTTGCTGTCCTATTAACATCACACCGCTCATGCCGCCAGTGTATATCATGAATAGTGCAGACCATAACCATTGGAGCTTATTCTTATTCATCTCACTGCGGGTCAACCACCATGCCTGCTTCCATTCGTTCATATGCATGCCTGCCTTTCACCTGTCATTCACTCATGCCGCTCACTGTGATTACTGTATATATCAATATACACAGTATACAGACCCAATTCTCATCCCGTCAACCCCTAATTTTCCTGAATCAGGAAAACAGAATAGGATACCATTCAAATCTACGATAAAATAAACTACAGTACTGATTCAAAGGAAGGAACGTTGCAGATATGGATTGGCTGGTCGAAATCGGATTTGTGCTCCTTTTTCTCATTGTCGTCATCTGGTTGATCCTTCGGGATGAACCTCATCGTCATTCCTCTAAAAAGGGCAGACACCGCATGCGACGTAACAACGGTTATACTGATTCTGCTTCGGGATATCCGGTCATTACAGGAGATGGCTCCTATGATCGACATTCCAGGCACACAACGGATCACAAACATCATGATTTGGATTCATCATCAGGCACACATTCTCATCATAATAGTGATCATGGTAACAGCAGCGACAGTGGTGGGGATAGTGGTGGTGGAGACAGTGGAGGTGGCGGGGATTAGACGATTACATAAAATTCCCCAATCACAAAAGAAGAGCTGTACCCGTTATTGTGTAAACACAATTCGGGTACAGCTCTTTGCCGTTCTCTAGCACCTGTTAGAAGAAGAGGCTTTGCGATTAAACGAGGTTATAGCCATTAGGCAAACTGCGGTTGGTGCGGATCGCACGAATCTCGGCCAGAGTCAGCCGTTCATTCGTGGAGATCAGGGATTCCACGTCATTGCCACGAATCAGATCATCCAAATCTCTCAAGTTGGTGTTGCCACGGAAGACACGGAATCCACCTTGAAAGTTAGGCCGTGTAAACAGAACCAGTGTTGCATTCGAACTTGTTGAGAAAAAGCGCAGGCTCTCCACCCCATCCAAAATATTGTCCAAGTTACGAAGACCTGTGTTGCCACGGTAGATGCGGCTTCTTCCTCTGTAGTTCTCTTCGGAATACACGGTAAGACGTGGATACGTTTGACTGACGTTGACTGTTTTTTTCATTTTGTTTCCCCCTCTCGAACTCATTCTATGATTGAATAAGAGAGGAAGCGTGGACGAATCATCTGCTAGATTCGTCCATTTTCGTATTTTCATATGAGATTAGTGACACTCGTCCGAACTACCCAACGGTTATATCTCTTCCTTTATACGCCGAGAATAACTTCCCACACCGGCCGTGTATGACCCCCCGGATACAACAGATACAACAGGACGTACACAACAACCCCTGTCAGTGCTGAGCCAAACCAGATCATGGACGTGAATCTGCCCCAGCGCCGATGTGTGCCGAACTTCTTTTTGAATCCCAGCACCAGTGTAGAGATACCGAATACAGCCGCCACAGTAGCCAGGATAATATGAAAGATCAGAAAAATCCGGTAAAAGATTTCCATGTCCGGGTCCCCACCCCAAGCCGTATTGCCTACGAACACTGTGCGGGACATATATATGACAAAAAAGATCAGAGCCGCAATTGCACCCGCCATCATGGCGGACTGGTGCGCCTCGCGCTTGCCCCGAATAATCAGCACCCAGCCGATTCCCACCAGCACCGCGCTAATCACAATGAACGAAGTACTGATCGTAGGTAGCAAAAAATGCATATCCATCGTGTGTTCCCCCTCTTATCAGAACATTGACTTAACTATTTGGCAGCCGGATTGAGAGGCCCTCCTGAGCCCTCTGCGGGATACGAATCATCGTCATCTTCCTGATTCTCTTTCCGATACCATTGAAAAAATACATAGGCCAGCATCGAAGCGAAGATTCCCTCCTGAATGAATTTCATCACAATACCCCCGACCTGCTGATCTTCCTTCGCGGAAGATAGAAAATTGAAGAAGGCAGGTCCACCGAATGAACGAAGTAACGCCGTAGAATCTCCGGACACACAATACCGCATCGCTTCGGCCCATACTGCCGGGTTACTGTAAGTCTGATACAACGGTTCGGATGCAAAAATAATCAATCCACAGGCCGGTGTAAGCAGTACCATATTCAAGAAAATAAAACCGATCTTGGATAAACCCGACGCTTGTCTGCCTTCAGGTAATGGATTGAGCAATGTCCACCACATGAGCATCGAGGTAATAAAGAGTGCACCATAATATAATCGGTGAACTGTAAAATTCAGCATGACATAATCATGTACAACAGGCAGATGATACAACGAGAATAGCCCGTTAAAAAGCACTGCCGCAACGATAGGATGAGCCAAGAAGGAAAGCTGGCGTGTAGGCAACCAGCGAACGATTCTGCGCCATACCCAGATCGGCAATCCTTTCATCATCAGTGGCGGAGCTACCAGATAAGAGAACGCCATACTCACCATATGGAAGCTGAACATCACATGACCGAGCAGATTAAATGGTCCCGCTTGAGCAAGGTACAGAACGAATAGGCCGGTAAGAAACATGATTTTCTGAACAGCAGTTGCTGGCTCTGCATCCTGTATTCGTTCAGTCAACGGTCCGACAAGTACCAGATAGGCTGCCGCAAGGATGAGAAACAAAGCCAATATAAGCGGACTCCATAAGTCATTGAAGCTAAAATATTGCAACCCGAGCATACGGGAACCCTCCCCGTGACCTAATTTTGATGAATGCCTGAATTCCTGTAAGAAGATTCACTGGCCTAAAAGGGGAAAAGACGGCGGCATTGCGCCGCCGCCATCTCTTTTACCACCAGACCCAATAGAGTGCCATAATGATGCCTGTAAAGGCTACGAAAAACCCAAAGGCCATGAACAGAATGGGCATCAGATGCCCTTTGTCCTTCAAGTGCATCCAGTAACCCAGTTGGACAAAAACCTGTAGAATAGCCATGACAAGCAAAATAATAATAGTGAACGTTGTGTTGACCCCTCCGGCAGAAGCGGCCGCAAAAGCAATTAATGTGAGAATAATGGAGAATATAAACACAACAACGTGTTTCTGTGGCCCCTCCGTCCGGTGACGGTGTTTCACAGGCTGTTGATCTGTCTTATCCGGTGCCGACATGTGTTACCCCACCTTTCCGAGCAAGTACACGACCGTAAAGATGAACACCCAGACCACGTCAATAAAGTGCCAGTACATTGCGGAGACGTATACTTTAGGTGCAGTTACGACCGTCAATCCTTTTTTGTATAGCTGCCCGATAATAATTCCAATCCACACAATACCAAAGGCAACGTGGGCTCCGTGGAACCCAACCAGCGTATAGAATGCTGAACTGAATGCACTGGTGGTCATACCGAACTCTTTATGTTTCACATACTCATAGAACTCGTATATCTCCAGTCCGAGGAATCCGAGACCCAGAGCTACCGTGATGCCAAGCCACAAAGCGAGTTTGTTCCGGTTACCCTTATGCATGGCCTGAATTGCAAATACACTCGTTAAACTACTGACCAGGAGAATGAACGTCGCTGCTCCCACGAGGGGCAGATGGAACAGTTCATTCGCCGTAGGTCCATCATTGGTTTGGCCACGGAGCGCCAGAAAGGTTGCGAAGAGTGTGCCGAACAATACGGTCTCGCCGCCAAGGAACAACCAGAAGGCGATCAGCTTGTTACGCCCCTCCAGCGTTGCTTTCTCCGGCTCATGTGGCAATTTGTCATTCACCGGTTCGGCATGTGAGGTTGTCATGTTCTAGCCCCCTTCTCATCCTGATCCTCCGGTTCAATATGCCAGCCATGATCATCATAAAGTGAACGAAGTGCCATCGAACCGAATGTGATCAGAAGACCAATAATAACCACAATATAGTTGTTGAAGATAACGTTCATAAATGCATTATTGAAATCATCCTTGCTGAACATGAGTCCAAGTCCGGCAATGAAGATACCTACAGACATCACAAACGGCAACGGTGTTGCTGACGGCATATGAATAGGACCCACAGGTTCTGCTGGTGTCATCTCCTTGTTTCCTGCCATCTTTTCTTTCCAGTATGCATCAATTCCACGTACAAGAGGTGTCTGCTTGAAGTTGTACTCTGGTGGAGGCGACGAAATCGTCCACTCCAATGTACGGCCGTCTTCCCACGGATCATTCGGCGCATCAGCAGGTTTTTTCATGGTAATCGCAATATTAACCAGGAAAATGATGACTCCGACACCCATCAGGAATGCCCCAATGGAACTGACCAGATTCATAAGGTCAAAGTCCTGATTCGGCAAATATGTAACGATCCGGCGCTGCATCCCCATCAGACCGAGGAAATGCTGTACAAAGAACGTTAATTGGAAACCGATCATGAACGTCCAGAATGTCCATTTGCCCAGAGTTTCACTCAGAATACGTCCGAACATCTTCGGCCACCAGTAGTGAAGTCCAGAGAATAATCCAAGTACCAGTCCACCCACAATAACGTAATGGAAGTGAGCTACGACGAAATATGTATCATGGAACTGGAAGTCTGCCGGAGCAGAAGCCAGCATGACACCGGTAACCCCGCCCATAACGAAGGTTGGAACGAATCCGACCGCGAACAGGTTTGCCGCCGTAAAACGGATCTGTCCACCCCACATCGTAAAGAGCCAGTTAAATATCTTGATCCCCGTAGGCACGGCAATCAACATCGTTGAGATAGAGAAAAGTGCGTTAGCTACATTGCCCAGACCTGTTGTAAACATATGGTGCGCCCATACCATGAAGCCCAGAAAGGCAATCAGGATGGTGGCAAATACCATGGAGCTGTATCCGAACAGCCGTTTACGCGAGAAGGTTGGAATAACTTCTGAAATAATACCGAATGCCGGCAGAATAAGAATATATACTTCCGGGTGCCCGAAGATCCAGAAGATGTGCTGCCAGAGTACAGGGTTACCGCCACCTGCGACATCGAAGAAATTAGCTCCCAGTATCCGGTCAAATGTTAACAGTACAAGCCCCACCGTGACGGCAGGAAAAGCAAAAAGGATAATGGCAGATGTAATAAATGTGGTCCATGTAAACATCGGCATCCGCATATAGGACATACCCGGAGCACGCATCGTAATGATAGTGGCGAGGAAGTTAATGCCCCCAATGAGCGTTCCAAGACCTGCTATCTGCAGACCAATCGTATAGAAATCCACGCCATGCGTTCCACTGTATTCGCTGCCCGAAAGCGGCGTATATGAAGTCCAGCCCGCATCCGGTGCTCCTCCCATAACCCAGCTCAGGTTCAGCAGCAGTCCACCAAACAGGAACGTCCAGAAACCCAACGCGTTAAGAAAAGGAAAAGCCACGTCCCTTGCACCGATCTGCAAAGGCACAACAGCATTCATAATGGCAAATATAAGTGGCATGACGCCCAAGAAAATCATCGTTGTTCCGTGCATGGTAATCAATTCGTTGAAGACCTGTGCCGATACAAAATCATTCATCGGTTTCATCAATTGAATCCGAATCAATATGGCTTCAATACCGCCAATTCCGAAGAAAAATCCACCCGCAACCAAATAAAGAACGGCGATTTTTTTGTGATCGACGGTGGTGATCCAATCCATCAAGCCCCTGTACCGCTTGACGCTATGAGCATGAGCCAAGGTTGTGTACCCCCTTCATCGTCCTTGCTGTTCTATTCATAGTCCAATTTGTAGTTGGCCAGATATTCGGCAATTCCGTCGATTTCTTCATCCGTCAGGCCGAGATCTTTGGGATTCGGCATCGTGTTGCCCGGTTTCACGGATTGTGGATCATGGAGCCATTCTTTCATGTTATCCAGCACCGGGCTGCCTTCTTCCACTCCCTCACGAACATTCAGCAAAATGCCTGCGACGGATTCTTTGCCGCCGATTCCCGTCAGGTTAGGTGCCACGGGTCCACCTTGATCGCCAACAGCATGGCAAGAAAGACAATTCGTTTTGAATTTTTCAGCCAATTGAGCATCTTCTGGAAGCACTGCAGGTGCTTTCATCTGATTAACCCATCTGTCAAAGGATTCCTGACTCACTGCTTTCACCTTGAATTCCATGAAAGCATGCGATCTACCACATAATTCGGCACATTTACCCCGGTAAACGCCTTCATTCGGGGCGGAGAAACTGAACTTGTTAAGTGTTCCATCCGGGTTTGTGTCCATTTTGCCCGCAAGTGACGGCACCCAGAAGGAGTGAAGCACGTCAGCGGTTTTCAATTCGAATGCGATTTTCGTTCCGGTCGGAATGATGAGATCTTGAGCGGTGGTTACATCATATTGAGGATAAGTGAATTCCCACCAGTACTGATGTGAGGTGACTTGGACCTTGAGTGCATTCTTGTCATTGGATAAATCTTCACCTTGGGCAAAAATCGTTTGTACCGTCGGTACTGCCAGAACAATGACCAGCAATAACGGAATGGCTGTCCATATTACTTCCAGCTTGAAATTCCCTTCAACCTGTTCGGGCATCTCAGTCTGCCCGGCCCGTCTGCGAAACCGGATCAGGACATAAGCTGCTATGGCGAATACAATGATGAGCACCACGATCATAATCGCAATGGAAAGCTTCATCAGATCGTATTGACCTTGCGCCACAGGACCCTGAGGTTTCATTACCGACAAGTCTTCCCGCCCGCATGCGGATAGCAGCAAAGAGAACACCGCCAGCAAGGGGAGAATTCGCTTTGCAACCTGCCACTGTTTCATCATTGATCTACCCCACTTTTTTACGTTTTCGTAGATTACCGTTGTCGTTCGGTAGAAAGGCAACAAAAGGTACGTTTCAGCACGATACGCATAATCCTTTTCGTCATACAGAACGCTTACAAAAATAACGCTTCCAGCACTCCCGTCTTTTCCTGCTCAGGGCATGTCTGCGCATTCTTCCAATTCATTCTATATGCTTCAATCACTTATTAAATATAAGTTGAGGGTATGATTTTGTCAATCTTTGGACACATGTTCACAAATTGTTCACTTTATGTAGAAAACCGCATTACAACTTGATTTGCAAACGATTTCAGTTAAAAATATTACTCTCTACATTTGAAAATTTTTGCCAAATTTCGGTGACAAAACTTGATTTATTGGCGATTTTTCTCACATTGGAAACATGCGCTATTATGCAAAAAAAAGTTAAGAGGATATGGAAACCATCTCCCATATCAAGTCAGAAAGCATTGATACAGCTCCATACCGCTTTAAACAAGCTCAAAACAGCATGGAGCACTCCGAGAAAGTTCTCAACTTCATTCAACTCCCTGGACCCGAATCATAAGTCTGATCCAGTCCTAACCCCTACTATCTTCATTTCACGTACCATCTGTCAGGATCAGCGGACCATCGCCCGTTATGGCAACAGTATGTTCATACTGAACTCCCCAGCTGCCATCTATCGTTCTCACTGTCCACCCATCCTCATCCCACACAACAGCACCTGAACTACCTTTTGTAAAAATCGGTTCAATCGTGATGACCATACCCTCGGTGAGCATCATGCCCGTTCTGCGTTTGCCATAAGGCAGCACATTCGGCGGTTCATGAATATACTGACCAATCCCATGACCGATGAGAGGCTTCACAATCCCGTAGCGATATAATCGGGCTGTTCGCTCTATGGCACTGCCGATATCTCCGAGCGTATTGCCCGGAACGGCTTGTGCAATTGCACGCTCAAGCGCCTTCTCCGTACGTCTCATCAGCTTGCGGATGGATCTGCTTGGTTCACCAATTCCATATGTCCAGGCCGAGTCAGCAAGCCAGCCGTCTTTATTCACCACCATATCGATAGTCACTACATCCCCGCTTCCCAGCACCTCACTGCCAGGAAATCCGTGGCAGACCACTTCATTGACAGAGGCACATGTCGCGTACGGATAACCTTTATACCCTTTTTGCTCCGGTGTAGCCCCATGTTCCGCGAGAAAATCTTCCACCTTCTCGTTAATTTCTGCTGTAGTGATCCCGGGTGCCATCCACTGCTCAATATGCTGGTGACAGTTTCGCAAAATGCGTCCCGCTTCCCGCATGTAACCAATCTCTTCTTTGGTTTTCAAAATAGGGTCCACATGCATTCATCCTTCCCACTGTAGATGTACTCCCATATATATGCAGCAGAACGCAAAAAAAACCGCCTGCCGGAGCTTAACGCCCGAGAGACGGTTCTATTCATTATCGGAACAGTATAATCAGAGTTGTGTGTTGTTTCAGGACACGGAAGAATCCATCTTGACAAGCTCATGCTCAACCACAGAAGTCAATTCTTCCTCATATCCACCCGTAATCCGGTATTTTCTCACGTACTCCTTCACGAATTTTTTTGGATCTTTAGGACGGAAAATTCGAGTCATTTCCCTCAAACTTTCTTTGACCTCATTGTGACCTTTCGTTGCCATTGTAATTCCCTCCCAAAACGTTGAAAGTGAATGCTCCGTTTAGAGAAACGCCGAATAAGTCTTAAATGCCATCCATGAAGTTGTGTGCGCGGCTTAAAGCAAGCTTTAGGTCGGGAACCTCGCCGATAGCAAGTACCTGACACTATAAATACCCGATATGATTCGGTATGAATCATAATCTTATTGTAGCATATTCGGAAGTATGTTACGACTTGACAATTTTCCTTATTATTTATAACGGTTTTTCTGCCCAAAAAGTTTAATTCCGAATTATATTCATGAATGAGACCATTCTATACGGATTAATGTATCCAGCATAACAGACAAGTATTCGGGGGATATTATCACAGACAACCCATACAGTAAAATTACTGGTATCTAAGGAGGCACTGTTTCATGGAGCGTAAAGAACAGGATATGCTGCCCCTTTCGCATGAAAAGGTGGAAGTAGACGGCGTCTACATCAACGAAGCTGGACGTGAGGAACATCTGCACCGGGGACAACATTTTCCGGCTGATCCCGTTCTCGGCAAGTCAGAATGGAAACTGACCGAATACGCATTTGATAATCACCACGAAGGACGTACTGATGAGCGCTTGGTACCCAAAGAGAACGACACGGATAAGAATGGCAAGATCAATAGCCCGCGCAGACAGATTCAAACCTAATTATCCGTAGTTGCATGGAATTTGTTGAAGCTTGAACGACATGGGGGGAGAGTATGGCTGAAACCAGCCGTTACTGTCCCCGCTTTCCTGTTCTTGCGTGCTCTTTGCACGAGTCTGTCATTTTAAGCCATATACACAGGTTCAGTTCTGTCTACCTCCTTCATAGCCTATATAAAAAGGACAAAGGAGGCTGGGCCGAATGTCACCCATGAAATCGTCTAGCGGTCTGGATGAAAATATTGCCGGAATGTTATGTTATCTGTTTACCTTTGTAGGGGGATCGTGTTTCTCGCTGTGGAAAAGCGTAGTCGGTTCGTGCTATTTCATGCGCTGCAATCCGTAACGGTCTTTGGCATTATTATAGTCGGGCATATTTTATCCAATTTCCTGCCGTTGTTTGGGCCACTGGTGGCCTCCCTGTTATCTCTGCTGGGTGTGGTAGTGTGGCTTATCATGGTTGTCACCAGCCTCCAGGGAAAGTGGCTGAAATTGCCGTGGGTTGGAGATTTTGCAGAGAAACAGATGCGTCATCTGTAACATTTGTAACATTTGTAACTTTAGAGACGTAATGTTCCTCGGCTTTCAGCAGGCTTGAAGTCAGGCTCTAGATACACTGAGAGTCTGTATTACTGCCAAACCAAGCAAAAAACACCGAAAACACGACTCTGTTGAGCCTGTGTCTTCGGTGTTTCGCATTCATTAAACATTCATAGCATAAATGATGTATGTCCTAAACCATTCATGCTGTATATCATCATGTATTAACCTGCTTCAATATTCATCCTGTTAAGCATCTATATATAGCAGTTAACATAACAATGATGCTGGATGATAACTCGAATCCAGCTGATTAAGCCGACTTTCCAGTCTCTCCAAGGATCGCATCTGCTTGTTGTTCAGCCATCTTGGCGGCCGTTTCCGGGGTACCAAGACCGTTAAACAGCAGGTTCATGAAGATCGCCGTAAAGCTACCGGCAATGATGCCGTTACCGAGCATAATCTGCGCCCAGTCCGGTGCCCCTGCGAACAACTCAGGCACAACCGTAACTCCCAGACCCATGCCTACGGAACACGCAATAACAAACAGATTCTCATGACGGTTCAGATCGACCTGAGTACCGATAATTCGAATGCCGGATGAAACTACCATGCCGAACAAGGCTACCATGGCTCCGCCAAGAACTGCCCCTGGTACAAGCTGTGCAAGCGCCGCAATCTTAGGTACAAATCCGATAACGACCAAGAGTCCACCCGCCACTACAATAACATCACGCGTCTTCACACGTGTCATCTGGACAAGCCCTACATTTTGCGAATAGGTCGTATAAGGGAACGAGTTAAAAATACCACCCAGCACAATCGCCAGCCCCTCCGCACGATATCCGCGCGCCAGATCCTTGGAAGACAGGTCCTTGTCCATGATTTTGCCCAGAGCCATAAATACACCTGTGGACTCGGCCACGCTGACAATCGCCACCAGAATCATCGTCAGAATCGGAACAAGTTCAAATGTCGGCCTGCCGAAGTAAAATGGCTGCACCACGTGGAACCAGCTCGCATCACGAATTGGAGCAAAGTTAACTTCGCCCATCAACCAGGCTGCGACCGTACCCACGAGCAGACCAATCAGTACTGAAATGGAACGGATAAACCCAGTGGTGAAACGAGTCATCAGAATAATAAAGAGCAGCACACCGAAACCAAGCATCAGATTACGCCCGCTTCCAAAGTCCGCTGCACCCTGTCCGCCGCCCAGATCGTGGAAAGCAACCGGTATGAGCGTCAAACCAATAATGGTCACGACCGAACCTGTTACCACCGGAGGAAAGAGGCGAATGAGCTTACCGAAGAGGCCGGAGAAGATCAATACGAACAGCCCTGATGCAATGATCGCACCATATATGGCGGATACGCCGCTGTTCATACCGATTAGAATCATCGGAGACACGGCTTGGAATGCACAGCCGAGCATGACAGGCAGCCCTACGCCGAAGTATTTATTCCCCCAGACCTGGAGTAGTGTAGCTACACCACAGGCGAGCAGGTCGATGGCAATCAAATACGTGAGTTGTTCCTGTGTAAAGCCCAAGGCGTTACTGACAATCAGCGGAACTACAACGGCTCCAGCATACATGGCAAGGACGTGTTGAAGTCCAAGCGAGAAAGTTTTAATCGGGTGTCGATGTCGCTGGAAAATACGTTCGCGTGCCATATTAGTTCACGCCCTCCTCGTCCGCAAAAGTAACCTGTCCATCGGACAGTGCTCCAATGCGAACCAGCGATTCCACACGGTAACCCGCTTCCTTCAGCAAGCGACCTCCCGGTTGAAATGCTTTTTCAATGACGATTCCGATGCCAACCACTTCAGCTCCAACTTGCTCGACAATACGTGCCAAACCAAATGCCGCTTCCCCATTCGCCAGAAAATCATCAATGATTAGTACACGATCACCAGGCTTCATGAATTTCTTGGCAACGGTAATTTCATTCGTCTCCTGCTTCGTGAAGGAATAAACCTTCTCCACCAGAATATCTTCCGTCAGTGTGAGTGACTTCTGCTTCCGCGCAAAAATCAGCGGCACATTCAGCTCCAATGCCGTCATGATACCGGGTGCGATGCCTGACGATTCAATCGTCAGCACACGCGTGATGTTCTCTCCTTCAAAGCGACGAATGAACTCCTTGCCCACTTCCTTCATCAGAACCGGGTCCATCTGGTGGTTCAGGAATGAGTCCACTTTGAGTACCTGCTCGGACAGGACAATGCCTTCCTGTCTTACTTTGTCTTTTAACAATTGCATCGTGATTCTTCCTCCTGAAATGCCCTCGTGCAATTGCCTGCATGCTAATCCAACCTCATAGTAAAAAAACAAAAAGCCCGCCTTTTCACACGCTGCGGAAGGACCGGAGACGGGAAAGACGGACTTGTACGTATGTGGACAAGCCGCGTGATGCTGCAAATGAATAATTGAAGGTCGAGTGTACACACAAGGCATACCTCTCAGATCATTCCATTCAGAACAGGAATAACACTGACCACACACCCATGTTACCTAAACCATGAGCACGAGAACCTCTCTGCCTTATCCCTAAAAAGCGTTGCAGCATTTCCCGTAGTCCGATCATTCCGGTGATCAGGTAGAGACATGCAGGCCTATTCCTGCACATATACGAGTAACGGCATATTTAATTTTGGGCTCCATGATTCGTACAATCTATGATCGCGAACCTGAATATAAAAGTGTAAACGTAACTGACAATGTTAGAAGTATACCGAATCATCGCCATGAAATAAAGAAGTATTTTCATGGAAGTTGCGGAAACTTGTATTAATTTGCAAACAAGGGGTGATTGGAAACCATTTTTTATGTACAATATGAGAACGGAAGCGCGTGTCCGAACGGAGAATGGTTGGAAGCGCGGCCTATATTTTGAAATGAATGATCAAAGGAGATATGTAGACATGAAAGGCGTATTTAAAGAGTTTAAAGAATTTGCCGTCCGCGGCAACGTCATCGATCTGGCGGTCGGTGTCATTATCGGGGCTGCTTTTGGTAAGATCGTCACGTCCCTCGTGAATGATATTATTATGCCTCCGGTTGGAAAACTTATGGGGGGAATTGACTTCAGTCAGAAAATCATCAACCTGGACGGGGATATTAAAACAGCGAACGGGCAGGATATCACCACACTGGCTCAAGCGAATGAAGCTGGTGCAACCGTTATTGCTTATGGGCAGTTCATTAACGTCATGATTGATTTCATCATCGTTGCCTTCTGTATCTTCATGCTCGTTAAGGGTATCAATTATCTCAAAAGTAAAGAACACAAAAAGCCTGAGCCGCAAAAGACGACTAAGGCTTGCAAATACTGCCTGTCCGAGATTCCAGCCGCGGCTACCCGCTGCTCGCACTGTACATCCGAGCTTGAAGCTGAAGGCACCGGCGCTCTGGCGTAAACACCATCAGGGTTCCATCACCCACCAGAATGGTTTCCTGATATAAAACCCTGATGTAAACATCTTCCATCATGCTAGGTGTTATGTATGAAAAGCCAGCCATACAGGCTACGCAATAATTCAATACAATGCTACAATGCTTAAAGGTTCCACCGTAAAGGTGGGCCTTTTTTTAAGACATCCAGACGTATGTTTCACCTATGAACTTCATCTCCACACATGACACCCATTAGAAACGGCGTGGTAGCAAATGCTCCAGGACCGACTTCAAATCCTTATCTTCTTTGTAGACTTCCTCGCCGGTATCAAGCTCTGTTACGCGAATATATTCAAAGGTTGCCGAAGCATCCACTGGCTTGAATAACAATTGGGCCTCGTCTTCCATACGTACATTGAATCCCATATCCTTAAACATGGTAGTTAACTGACTGTTAGCCGGTTCCTGACCTTGCCCTACAAATATAAGTCCTCTAAGACTTTTACGCTCCTGCGGTTGCGGATAAATCACCTGAAAGTGTACAATGCATTCCATACGATCGTTCCCCTTTCGTTTACAACATACTTTGTGAAATTATGAACTTTAAAATCGGCTATATAAGGAGATACGTTTCATGACCCCAGAACGTTTCGACATTTATGACGATCAGCAACATTGGATCGGTACAGCACTTCGCAGTGAGGTCCATGCCAACGGATATTGGCACCGTTCATTTCACTGCTGGATCGTGCGTGACGAAGGCGAGCAACGACGGGTCCTTTTTCAGCGGCGGCGTGAAATTAAGGATACCTTTCCCGGATGTTATGACATTACAGCAGCAGGTCATCTCACGGCTGGTGAGCAACTGCAAGACGCCAGTCGTGAGCTGGAGGAAGAATTGGGTGTGAATGCTCCATTCAATGCACTAACCTATCTACTCACGGCTACACAGCAGCTCCAGGGAGAGGTCCGAGGTGTTCCATTCGTAGATCGGGAATTCAGCGCGGTCTATGGACTATGTCTCAACCAGCCTCTCGAAGCTTATGTTCTGCAACCCAGCGAGGTGGACAGCCTCTATGAAGTGCCGTTGGATGATCTGCTCGCCTTGTTTCGTAATGAAATTGACGTCATTCAAGCTACCGGAGTTCAGACTCCATCGGGTGAATCCGAACGTATCGTTCGCGAGATCCGGGCAAAAGAATTCGTACCCCATGGCACAGTTTATTATACGGACGTGCTGGAAGCTCTGTATCACGTGCCCAAAGATTGATCATGTACAATCCTGTTCAACCCGATCCAGTTCAATCGAATGTTCATAGCTTCATTTTCTCAAAAATAGCATCACTTCATACCCTTAACTATTCACCTGACTGGAAACAGATGCTGTGATGAATATCACTGTCATATCTCAAATTCAGCATAAACAGGCGTCTGCCTCTCGGGCAGCGCCTGTTCGATGTACACACACATTCGTTTCATCAAGAAAGATACATTGTGCTGGCATGTTCACTCCGTCCGATGAGGATTAGTCACCGCGCTGCCTAGCTCTGGTCATCCTCTCCTGAAGGAGAAGACCAGTAACGTGCAGAGAGATTTTCGTACCGGTGCCCATATCGTGACTCCAGTTCCTCACCCATATCCTGCTCCAGTTCGTACAACACCAGGTCTTGAGCAAAATGATTCAGCAATAGCCCAGTCATTACGGGATGCTCCGTAACCACGGCCTGTGTAGCGCATGATTCCCCGCGCATGCCCAGCATGCACCAGCGACGATCCACCACCAGGGAGAACTTCCGACCATTACCTGTGCCATGCAAAGGCAACCCCGGCCAAGGCACAGGCTGATCGAGCATGCCTTCGCCGCCATCACACGACCATAAGAGCCGCACTCCGCGAGCTTCAGCCTGCTTCAAATCATTGCGCAGCAGCTCTGCCTCTTCACGCCAGACGTCTACAACAATCTCATGCTGAGCCCCGGCCAATTCACGACTCAGATTCTCAAACACGTTCTTGTCACCTTCGATGTTATAGAAGACAGGCCTCTCCGGTTCACTCTTGGGCATACTGCTCTGAACATAATCCAGAGAGGTACGCATCTGATCGGAGATCATGCTTGTCATTTCCTCAGGCTTCAGCACACTATACTTGGCAGGTTCCCCCGGACTACAACGCAAGAACCCACGCTGTTCCAGCCGTTGCAGGGTCGCATATACATTGGAACGGGACACGCCCAGCCGTTTGGCAACCTCATATCCCGAAGCTGATCCCTGGCGGGCGAGTTCCACCATAATTTTAGATTCCATCTCGGTAAACCCGAGATGACGCAAATGATGCAGCAGTTGGTCCATATTCCCGTCCCCCCATGCTGTCAGCAACCAGCCCTGCCTCAGATGAATGTGGCAGAACTTCTACTGCATCAGATCTGTTCTGCACCGCAGCGCGGGCACCATTTGGAACCTTTGGGCAGCTCCGCTGCACAAATCTGACAATTCACCATCTCGCGTGACACTTCGGTCTGTACGTCCACCGTATCCACAATCGGATTATTTTCTTTCCAGTACCGAATACGTTCGTCCAGCTCCTGCTGGCGCTCACGTTCCCGTTGCATCTCTTCATCTCTGCGACGTTCCCACTCTGCATCGAACGCTTCCTTTTCTTCCTGGGTAAACTCCGTACTGTTATATTCGGATTCCGTCTCCAGATCCGCTATGGACGGAATTACGGTGTGATACGGCTCGTCTTCCTCCAGTTCCACTTCAGGTGGCGCATCGTAGAAGTCCGGCTCCGGGTTGTGAGTCTGGGCTACAGCTGCCTCCTGTCTCGCGGCTGTCGTAGCTTTAGCGGCCCCTGTAGCTCCTACAGTCGCGCCTGTGGTCTTGAATTCACCGAGCTTGCGTCCACATTTGGGGCAGAAGTTAGCATCCAGGGAAGCGACGTGTCCACACTCGCACAACCGTTCATTCTTGAGCTGTGCAATCTTGTTGCGAAGACCGTCGATCTCCTCCTGCAATTCGTCGCACAGTTGCGACAGATCGACCATCTCCTTCTCTGCTCGCGTCATATCCTGTGCCCGATAACCCTCATAGAAGATGCGACCCATATCTGTAAAATGGACTTCCTGTTCCTGTTGCAAGCCCACAATCTGGTTGTTCATTTTCCCAATCTCAACGGCGTGCTGGGCACGCTCTGTTGCTTTGTTCGCTCCGTCTTTGATACGCTGAAGCAGTTTCATAGCCAATTCCTCCTCTGTCCCGTCAAAACCAATATTATCATTTGAATTTTTAGTAGGTTAGCATTGTACATTATTCGATCCATGCAGAATGCTCAGGCCTATAACTTATACGATATGATGCCAAAAAGTTGCGCAAATTCATGTAAGTGCCCCGTCTGTTGGCGATATTGGATGAAATCGGGGGCTTTCGTCAAGACCATATGTTCGGGTATAATGAAGCTTTGACCATACTTAACCGCCTGATTAGGCGACTAACTCTATCATACCAATTTACAATGCGATTGTGAAAAGGGCAAATGGCTTACTTTTGACTGGGATAGTCCTATCCCTGAATGCATACAGAGGTGGATGAAACATGTTAAGTCCGAACTCAACGTTCTACCCCCGTCCGCTCGGGGTCACCCCGGCGGCGTCCCTGCCCCAGTCCCCGTCTGCTCCGCTGGAGACCAGTCGGCAACTCGTGGGCGAAGATCAACAGGATGCCTTCTATTTCCGTTCTCTCGAAGAGGTGGGCATCAAGTTAAACGCACCACAAATCTCGGCAGTCCGTCACGGCAGAGGACCCATTCTGACGCTCGCCGGAGCCGGCTGTGGCAAAACGACCGTGTTGGCTGCAAGAGCCGGCTACCTCATGGAGGTCAGTGGCGTACACGCAGGCAGTATTCTGCTGGTGACGTTCACTAACAAAGCTGCTACCGAGATGAAAGACCGGATCGCTGCATTGCCAGGCATACGCCCAGCATCTGCGAGAGCCGTGCAGGCTCGTACCTTCCACTCTTTTGCCCTGACACTTCTACGTCATTATGGTGTACAGGAAGAGATCTTTGGCGAGTCACGGGCTCAGCATACCGTACTGAAGATGCTTCTGCGTCAGAATGGCATGAGCGAAGCCTTTCAGCCTGAAAGTCTGCTATCCATGCTATCTGCATGGAAGATGCAAGGATCGGAAACCACCGACTTGCCTGAAAAATCGCAGGAAGAACGCGATGCCAAGCGTGTTCTGCTTGGTTACGAGACCTGGAAACAGGATCGGGGCAAAATGGACTTTGATGATATTTTGCTGCGCGCAGCCGCTCTGCTTCGCGACCCTGCTGTACTGGGGCCGCTTCAGAAGCGTTTCCAGTACATTATGGTCGATGAATTCCAGGATACGAATCATCTGCAATATGAGATTGTGCAAAAGCTGGCTTCTGCCCACCGCAACCTGATGGTTGTAGGAGACGATGACCAGACGATCTATACGTTTAATGGCGCACGCCAGGAATCGATTCTGGAATTTGATAAAGTATACCCCGGTGCACGCATCGTGACGCTGGATATCAATTATCGCAGTGATGCACGCATTCTGGGACTCGGCAGTGAACTGGTCGCCCGTAATAAACGCAGACGTGATAAACGGCTACGTGCAGCGGGCCAGCGTGGTGATGCGCCACGCTTCGCGACACCCTCAAATACGGAGGAAGAAGCGGCATGGGTCGTGAACCAGCTCTGCCAACAGGTGGAAGAAGGGCAGCACACCTATCGCGATATCGCCATTCTGCACCGGACAGCCAGCAGCAGCCGTGCTGTATTCGAGCAGCTTGTGCTCAAGGATGTGCCTTTTGTACAACACGGTGCTTCCCCGGTGTTCTATGATCAGTCTCTCATCAGACCCCTAATGGATCATATGCGTCTGTCCCTCGACCCACGCGCCATGGATGCTATACCCAGTGCACTGGGACCACTGTATGTGTCACGGGATGCGGGTCTGGAGTGGATTCAGCGCTGTGAGCAGCAACAGGCGAAGAAATATCCTCTGATCCATTTGGCAAAGTGGGACAAGCTGAAACCATTCCAGCAAGAACAGGTCAAGGAACGTATCAAGCTGATCAAATCACTGCACAAACTGAAGCCGATCATTGCCATTCAGGAGATGCGCCGTCAGTTCTATGATAAATATATGGAAAGTGGTGATCCTAGCATCTTCACCCATTATAAGGAAACGATGCTGGAGACACTGGACGAATTCGAAGCAGCTGTCAAAAAATTCGAAACCGTGGAAGAGTTCATTCAATTCGCGGATGAACTCTCTCGCAGACACCGTGAGATGGAATCTCTGCGCCGTGCACAGGACAGTGACGCGGTGCAACTGATGACCATTCACCGTGCCAAGGGGCTGGAGTTCCCTTGTGTATACTGGATCGGGGCCAGTGAAGGGATTGTGCCTCACAGTACAGCTCTGCGCCAGGATATACCCCAAGACCAGAAAGCCGCGCTTGCTGTGCAGCAGACAGACGCCGAACTGGACATGGCGCTGGAGGAAGAACGCCGGCTTGCCTACGTTGCTATCACCCGGGCCAAACAGTACCTATACGTTACCTCACCAGCGAGTCATCACGGAAAGCCGGCGGATGTCTCTCGCTTCCTGCTTGAAGCCTTCGGGGTGGAAGTTCCGGACAAGCGCAAATCAGGGGAAGAGTATCGGGCAAATAGCCAGTCATCCTACGGTAACGACAGCGGGAACTGGAAGGGTAACGGGAACACCAATGGGAAATTGAACGGCAATGGAACTGGCTCATACGCCCGTTCGGGTTCTCAAACACATGCACGAGATACAGTTCAGCAAAGTTCGGCACGGAGTTCAGATCAACGGCGTTCGGTTCAGCGCAGCGTCATCAGTCATCATGATCGTCGTGACTATGAAGTCCACAACGAACGGGACGAAGATCGCTTTAGTGAACGACGCGGCAGCGGTGAAATTCGTAACCACAAGGCTTTCAGCACCCCGGCTGTGAGTCAGACCGCTGCAACCTCCCCCCGTTCAGGCAAGGCAGAACCGACAGAGACTGTTGCGGTCTGGAAATGCAGTTCTTCCACATGCAAAGCGTGGTTAAGACAGAAACCGGCTGTACCTACTGCGAAGACAGCCAAAAAAGCAACATCCGGCCCTCCCGTCTGCCCCCTGTGTTCAGGATCGATGGAGGCGGGTACGCGTCAGGTTCCCGTAACGGGTAGATTCGGGAGATAGATGGATGGAATTGATTGATATGAACAAGCTACTTGGAAGCCAAAGGTAATGAGTGTCTGATGTGACCCAGCACCTTGATAAGTGAAATAACCGAAGTAGTGGTTCGTTTCAGGGCGCTTTTTGCTGTTTATTAACAGTAGAAGCGTCTTTTTTCCATTTTGGAATGGAGGTTGAATTGTGCAGGACGGTAAACGACATCTGTATGTATCAGTAACTCAACATCTTATTGAACAAACCCGGAACGAATCTACACCATTTGCAGTGTTGGTGGATGACGACCAGTTAGCCCGATTGCAAGATCTGATGAAAGTGCTGGAAGATGACGATGCATACACCTTGCAACGCGCTCCCGTACCCTACAAATCAGCAGACCATGATGAGGCGAATGAGCAATTTACCGATGGCATGATCTTGCTGTACACCTTTCTCTACGACCATGGCACAACGGATACCCGGCAGGCAATTGAGAGCATGAACGTGCTTCCAAGGCTGCAAGATACAGATTACGATGACCCCGGGTACGAGAACTCACCACTGAATAAATGACATCACGTTCAAAAAGCATGCGTAGCCGCCCAACAAGCGGAAAACGCATGCTTTTGTTCTACGAAGGACAACTGCAACGTGAAACGGACTCAGTCCAGCCTGATCTCCTGCCCCTTCGCAGCGGATTCGTAGATTCCGCACAACATACGTGTGGATGCCACACCATCCGCAATCGGGCTAATCGGCTCGGTACCGTTCAGGCAGCAATCCACAAAGTGGTCAATCTGGTTCTGGAACGCACCATGAATATCAAGGCCGGTATGGTCCGTCTGAGGTTCGATGTTCAGGATGGTATCATGTTTCTCGGTAACGATCAGCGTTTGCGGCTCCAGCTCGAATCCCCACGCTCGCCATACAATTTCACGAACGACTCATCCTCACGGGCATGCAGGGTAAAGCTCACATCCACCGCCAGCGATGCCCCGTTCTCAAAGCGAATGAGCGCATTCGCCATGTCTTCCACGTTATTCACCACTGAGCTGTAGTCGGCCGCCTTGTAAAATGAAAGATGTTCGATATGGGCACGATTGCCCAGCTTTCGATACGTATTGCCACTGACCGAAACGGGTTTCGGCCTGCCCATGAGATACCAGCATTGGTCGATAATATGTACGCCCAGATCAATCAGGGGGCCACCGCCGGAACGGCTTTTGTCTGCGAACCAACCGCCAGGATTACCCAGACGCCGCAGAATGGAAGCTTTGGCATAATACAATTCTCCAAACTCCCCGGCATCAATGAATCTGCGCATCATCTGCATATTGTTATCATAACGACGCACAAACCCAACGATAAAGGTACGTCCGCTCTTCTTCACCGCTTCTTCAATCCGCAGTGCATCTTCCACATGGGTTGCCACTGGTTTCTCCAGCAGTACATGCTTGCCTGCCTCCAATGCAGCAATAGCAAATTCCGCATGTGTATTGTTCCAGGTACAGATACTGACAGCATCCACATGAGGGTCCTCCAGCATCTCCCGATAATCGGTGTAGACGGATTGGGCATCATACTTCTGTGCCGCAGCTTTAGCCCGTTCTTCGTTCAGATCGCAGATGGCATAGATGACAGCATCCTCGTTTTTGGCATAACACCTCATATGAAGATCCGAGATTGATCCTGTACCGATCATTCCAATGTGTAGCATTTGTTTCGTGCTCATCATCGTCCTCCCTTCCTTCTCCACAACTTCCAGAACAACCTCATTATCGTCTAGTCTGCCCGCAGCATGCCTTCGTAAATACCCGGCGTTGAATTTTCAATCTTCACTGCACCCAACGTTCGCGCGTAGAAATCCACAGGTCCCGCTGATCCGATAATGGCATAACCGTAACCATCTGCCTTCATCGCATGCATACAAGCCAGTAACAAAGCCGTACCCACACCCTTGCCCCTTGCATCCTGGTTCACGCCTGTCGGGCCGAAGAAGTTGCGACATGTTACTTCGTAACAGGCAAAGCCAATCATTGTGCCATGCTCAACCGCGATATAACAGGACACGGGCTGGCGTGCAAAAGCGACCTCACATTCATCCACCCAAGCCTGGCTAAAATGTGATCTTACCCAATCCAGCACAAGCTGCTTCTCTGGGGCAATAGCTCTTCGAATCACAATGGAGGATTCCTCCAGCTTTCTCAGTCCACTCTGCTGTTCTGGCAAACGATAGAGCGCTACCAACATATCACTCATCTAATTCGTTCCCTCCTTGTACTTGAAATTAACCTGATCCAGCTGCCGATAACCTGTAATACAAGCGATATTTCAAATCTAAACTAACATCCCGCTTATATTCATTGCATGCCAACTGCAACACTGAGACGATTTGTCCCGTCTATGAACTTGAAGCGCGGCCTAAGGAAGATTTTACCGCGTCAGTACTCCGATTAGAAGGGATGAATATTGATGAACAACAACATGAAAAAAGTAAGTGCTCTGATGGCCCTATCCATGGCCCTGGGTGGTGGAGCCGCTTATGCAGCAACACTGGACAACACAAAACCCGTCCATCAGACATCCGTATCCGCCGATAGCGACATGAATAAGGCAATTAACGTATCCGTGAATAGTGCAGCGATTTCCGATGGTTACTGGAACAAGGATGGCAAAGTAGCCATGATCCCGCTGCGTGATCTTACTGAGGCACTCGGCATTGAACTTGCGTGGAACAAAGAAAACAAAACCGCTGAGCTGACCCGAGGTACTCTCTGGACACAGGTGATCACAGGCAAAGATCAATATTCCGTGAATAAAATGCTGCTCACCCTGGGTACAGCGCCCGAAATTACGAGCGGAAAATTGTACGTCCCGGTTTCTTTTGCCGAAAAAGTACTGCATGCACAAGTGAAAACAACGGGAAATCAAATTGCCATCTCCAGTGAAGAGGACGTGAAGACGGTTACCGAACGAGGCGTAATTACCCGAATTTCAAACCAGGATGACTATAAGTCTATCCAAATTGGTGGTGCGGGCCTGGATGGTATTGTGCTCAACTTAAATGAAGATACGAAATTCATCTCGGCAGAGGGAAAAGAGATCGCACTTACCGATCTGTCCATCGGCATGAACGTGGAGGCTGAGCATTCCCAGATCACTACCCGCAGTCTGCCACCACAAACGCCGACTTATCAAGTGACTGTACTCGATACGACTTCCGAGTCGGCAACTCAGCCCAAAGACATTTTGGGCACAGCAGGTACGATTGATCATGTAAAAACAGATAATGGAAGCATCTCACAGATTGAGATTACAGGTACACGTTTAACCGAAACAGCTCCTGACCATGTTGTACTGAATATCAATAAAGATACCATGCTCGTGAATCAGGAAGGTGAAGCGGTGAAAGCTGAAGAACTGACTACAGGAGCCAAAGTTATCGGGTTCTACAGCCCTGTGCTGACACGTAGCTTGCCCCCAATCGGAACAGCCTGGAAAGTGGTTGTGGAAGCTCCGGCCGTACAGCCAGAAGCGAAATAACACGGTAAGAGAAAACGGTCGAACTAACGTCTTGTTGATTACTGCAAGATCCAAAATAACCTTACCCTTCTGTCTTCTGACAGGCATGGGTAAGGTTATTTTTTGTTCCGTATTTCAGGCGAGTCCTGATTTGGGCTTTCTTTATATCATGTAACTACTCCGGCTTGACTTCGACCTCAAGGATCGCTTCAGCTTCAATCTCAACCATCAGCAAAGGATCAATGAGTGCGCTCACTTCAACCATCGTGGCTACAGGCTGGATCTGTCCAAAATATTCACCGTGAGCCTTGCCAACTTCTTCCCACCGAGAGATATCAGTTACAAACATACGAGTTCTCACCACATGTGACATATCTGCACCCAGCTCCTTCAGTGCATTCTCGATCGTCTGCAAAATAAATCTCGTCTGTGCATACGGATCACCTGCACCAACAACCACACCATCTTGCATCGCCGTTGTGCCCGCCACTTCAATCCGGTTACCTACTCGGATGGCACGACAATATCCCACCAGCGGTTCCCAGGGTGAACCGGTGAATACCTGCTGTCTGCTCATTCTGCTACCCCTCGCTTTGTTATGTAATTTTGTGTTCTGATTAAAGATGAATTATATCAGTCTACCATCGTCTCAGGCAACGGAATGAGGCTTAATTCGACCTTAATTATTGAACTTATCGAACGCAAAAATCCCCTGAACGAAATACCCGTTACCTTGATTAAGGTTGGCTCGTTCAGAGGGCTTGAATGAAAGGTCCAAATTACAGTTTGATATTAGCCTCGTCAAAGTATTCTTCAAGTGTCAATCCACTTTTCACTACGTCTGGTGCCAAATCAGTACCAACATACCGGATATGCCAAGGTTCGTAGACGTAACCTGTCACATCTTCCTCGCCTTGCAGATAACGAATGATGTATCCATACTCCGCCGCATGTTCAGCCAGCCACTGACCTTCCTTCGATGTTCCGAATACTTCTTCCAGCACATTGCCCACACTTGGGCTGGATACATCAATGGCAAGACCGGTCTGATGTTCGCTTCTGCCTGGCACAGAGCTCACACGATCCGTGTATTCTTGACCTTTGGTTTTGACATTGTTGTTGTAGATGGACACCTGGCGCTGATATGAACGATAACCGGACACCGCACGAAGCTCAATGCCGTCCGCTTTTGCACCTGCGAACAGCTTCTCCAGCGCCGCGGCAGCTTCCTTGCGCATATGCCGTTTCTCATGTGGTTCGTCGAAGGAGAACGGTACATTCGGCTCCACCAGATCGTCGGGCTCGTAGCCCTCAGGCAAGCTGCGTTGCTTGTTCACGATGACCGTCATGGCCTTAGCGTTGGTCACTACGGATTGTGCATCAATGGTCGTTTGCAGTGCGCTAACACTGCGTTCCTCCATCAATGGATCTTCGGCAGTAGCCCCACTGCCAGCGTCTGAAGAACCCTGCTCTTCGCCTGCAAAAGTATTACCTGACTCGCTGTTCGTGCCATCACCGCTATTGTCTGGAGATGAAGCATCATCCGCACCAGCATTCTCGCCATCCGTTCCTTTGTCCTCCGTCAAATGAACCGTGGTACCATCCGACTCTTGTTGTGTGTTTCCTGCTCCATTCGGATTCTGGCCATCCTCTGTGCCCGATCCGTTCTGGCAAGCGGCAAGCAGTGCCCCACATATCATCAATGAGGACAGCATAACCACCATGCGGCGCTGTCTTCCTGTACGTAATTTCATAATAAAACTCCTATCGCAATAGTATATATGATGTTCATTGGCAGTCTTCCCTGCGACAGTATACCTTAATTGGAAGCGAAGCTCCACCGGTAAAGACCTCCTTTAGAAGAGATCCGGGTGAACATATACGGACTGTGCAGCTTGTATGATCGTTTTTTGGACTTTTAAAGTAACATCCCAGAGTTGTACACAACAGATGTGAACGAGGAATTCACCTGACCATTTCCAAAAAATAGCGGCATTACAGCGATGCATATCACCATCAAAACAAGCGGGGGTGATCTAAGATCTCCCCCGCTTGTTTTGATGGGTGCATCATTTGGTTGCCGGGCTGTCCTTCTTCTTCTTCTTCTGGACAGCCTGCCACATCCGCGCGGCTACACGCTCGCGGATCAAATCCAGACCTGCGGTGGCCGGCACGCCCGGCATCAGCGCGGTCAGCTCTGGCAGAGCCGGGGCCTTGCCCGGCTTCGCCAGATGCACCTCAATGGCGCCAAAGCCCGGCCCCGGCTGGTGCATGGCGCCGTCCGCGGCGGCCTCGGCGATCCACTCGCCGACGGCTGCGCCGCCTTCGCCGCCGCGCACCTGCGGGCGGCCAGCCGTTTCCGCTGCGCGGCCGGGGCCGCTGGGATCATGGGCGAGTTCCTCCGCCCATGTCCCCAGCACGCCGGCAAGCAGCGCTTCGCGCGGCAAGCCGGCGTGTGCCAGCTGCAGCAGCGGCTCAGCCGCGAGGCGCGCAGCTACGGCGCGCTCAGCGGCCGCGGCATGCGCGCAGCCCGTGCGGCCGCAGGTGCATGCCACGGCCGCGCTGGCCGTTGCTGCTGCGCCTGGCAAGCCCTCGGGCGCAGCGGGCAGCAGCCCGGCGAGCTCCTCGGGCGCCGGGCCGCCGCGCAGCAGGGCGTACAGCGCCAGCGGGCGCTTGCGCAGCTGGGCAAGCACAGCCTCGCGCTGGCCTTCGCTCAGCTGCGGCAGCGTGCCTGTGACCGTGAACAGCCCTGAAATGGCTGTTCCGTTCTCGACTGCATCAGCGGAAGCGGACGCATCATGTCCCGCATCCGCTGTTGTATTCACTTCCGCTGTCCATCCACCGGGGGACATGTGCAGCTCGATTTTCCATTTTTCACTCACAACAATCCCCCTTTCTCAACTACTATATTCCCCTGATATGCCAAGGTCACAGCCACGTCTCACCCTGAAGCGAGATCAGACCACGTAGCTCATCATCCGACATCTCAGTCAGCCAATTCTCACCTGAACCAACGACCTGCTCGGAGAGTGTCTTCTTGCTCTCAATCAGCTCATCAATCCGTTCTTCCAGCGTACCCTGACAGATCAGCTTGTGCACCTGCACATTGCGATTCTGCCCGATTCGGAATACCCGGTCCGTTGCCTGGTTCTCAACCGCCGGATTCCACCACCGATCATAATGAACGACATGACTCGCGCGTGTCAGATTGAGACCCACGCCTCCGGCACGAAGAGACAGAACAAACATGGACGGGCCCTCTCCTTTTTGGAACGTTTCCACCATATCGTCCCTTTGCCCCTTCGAAACACCCCCATGCAGGAAATAGGGTTCCTCCTCATATCGCTGTTTCAGCCTGGACACAAGCAGATCTCCCATAGCAACATACTGGGTGAAAATCAGGGCAGATTCCCCGTTGTCACGGATCGCATCCAGCAGTTCGAGCAATCGCTCCATCTTGCCGGATGCCTCGGCCTTGCCGTGGTCTTTCCGATTGCTGTCAGCCAGCACCGGATGATCACAGATCTGCTTGAGCTTGGTCAGAGAGGACAGAACAATCCCCTTACGGGCAATCCCATTTCTGCCATCCAGACCACCCATCAGATCATCGACCACTCGCTGGTACAATACCGTCTGCTCCGGCGTCAGGGAACAATAGGATTTCAATTCAAGCTTCTCCGGCAGATCCTTACGGATATCCGGATCACTCTTCAGCCTGCGCAGCATAAATGGGGATACCAGGCGATGAAGCTCACGCAAGGATGCCGCATTTTCTTCGGATGGTCCCAGCCCCGTATAACGCTGACGGAACGATGAAGCTGTGCCCAGATACCCCGGATTGAGGAATTGGAAAATGGACCATAGTTCGCTCAGCCGGTTCTCTACAGGTGTGCCCGTCATCGCAATACGATGAAGTGTAGACAGACGCATTACACTCTGCGCTTGCTTGGTGCGGTAGTTCTTAATATATTGTGCCTCATCCAGCACAATGGTGGACCAGTGCAACGAAGCCAGATCCGGGCCGTCCCTGCCAGCCAGATGATATGTCGTCAATACGATGTCATGAGCCTGTGCTTCTGCCTGAAAGGCTTTCCCGTGCAACCGTTGTCCACCATGATGAATGTACAGCGACAGATCCGGGGCAAACCGTTTCAGCTCACGCTGCCAGTTGCCGAGCAGCGAAGTAGGACACACAATAAGCGCAGGCAAATGTCCGGGCCGTAGATCACGATGCTCCTCTGCTCCGAACGGATCGTGCAAGTCGTTCAGCATTTCATTCTCACGGGCTTCCTCTTCGGCTGCCTGGCGTTCTTCGTATTTTCGGTCCAGCAGACAGGTAATGACCTGAATCGTCTTCCCAAGTCCCATATCGTCCGCCAGACATACGCCGAAGCCCAACTCACGCATGGCGGATAACCACTGGTAGCCCCGCTCCTGATAAGGTCGCAGTTCACCATGCAATTCTGCCGGAACCTGACGGGGCTCAATACTGCGAAGCACCTGTCCATCGAGCAGGAAAGAGAGCAGACCCTCCGATTCCGTACCAAAGACGGAAAGGCCTTTCCATGCAGAATCCTCCCCTTCATCCGCAGCCAGATGCAGCCATTCAGAGAGAGGCATATATTGTTCTTCTTCTTTTTTCATATAACGCAGGACTTGGCGAATCTCTTTGGTATCCACTTCAATCCATTCCCCGCGGAACATCACATACGGCACTGTAGATTCAGCCAGTGCTGCGAGTTCCTCTGCGGTAACCGGTTTGCCATCCAGCATGGGCTCCGCCTTGAAAGCAACCAATTGCTCCATACCGAGTGCAGATGTCGCCCCAGGCAACCGCTCCGTTCCCTGATTCAACATTTGCAGACGCAAGCCCGCACGACGTTTCCCTGCACGACTCCATCTGGAAGGCATCATCACCGTTACGCCTGCTTTCTGCAAGCGTGGAACGGCATGGGTGAGAAATTCAAAGAACCCCTGCTGCTCCAGCTTGATTCCCTCCGGACAGGCGGTAAGCAGAGCTGTCTCCAGTTCCGGTGCCAGCTCTGCTGCATGCCCAATCGCCATTAACAACTGCTCTGCCACCGAAGTATACAACACTTTCCCCCGGTCCAGATCACGCTCTGGATGTGCCCAGATGGTACGCGCAGGCAACCTCAGACCAGATTCCTGCTCACTGTCCACCCAAAAATGGATTCCCCAGATCGACTCATGTTCACCGAGTGGCGGTTCCAAGCGCAGCACCAGCTTCAATCGGCCTTCCGCGGGCGCCATTTCTTCTGCTCCCACGACTGGCATCATCGTTCCGCCGACCTCCTGAAGCGTATGAATAAAGGCTGTCATTTCCTCTGTCGGTCCTTGCACCGTGACCGGACGGAACATCGAGATCAGACTGTTCCACCAGAGCTCGGCTACCGGGGAAGATCCGCGTCGATACGGTGTACGGTAACGGGACAGCTCACTGTCCATACCTTCCAATTCACTGGTCACTACAGCATGAATCATTCCACTCATGAATGAAAATAATACCGCAGCTCCTGCTTCTTCACGTGTTTCCGGTACCGATGAAGCATAGGCTCCGGGAGCAGAAAGTCCAATTGGGGGCATCGCTTCGGCGAGATCCCGGAATCGTTCGATGTCCTCTTCCTGCTGCAAGCGCGGCCGCCACACACCTGTCAACGTCTCTTGCCCGCTTCGCCGCCGTGCGCCGGTCTTCGCTGCGAATTCAGCCGATGGAGCAATTGCCCCTCGCAGCAACAGCTCCTGTGTGAACTGCGCTGCCTTGATCCAGTAACGCATCTCTTCTCCAACCTGAATTCCGGCTGCATGTAACAAACGATCATCCCATTGCAGCAGCAACCTGAAGGCATCCTTGGGCGAGACCGCCAATCCTTCCAGTGTGCGTCCCAGCAGCTGGCGCCGCTTCGTGTTCTTGGCTTCTGCCGTGTTCCTCAGCGGGTTCGGCCAGCGCAGCTCCGCAAGACGCAGAGCGGCAGGCTGAAACAGACGACCCCCGTCGTCAAAATTCAGCCTTCTTACCACGTGGCTCCATGCATCCACACGTGGTTCCGATGTTTCACCGGAAAAACAAAAAAATACGTCACCAAGCCATACTCCATACAGCGATTGCATCATTAAAGTCTCCCGTCATCCCTTCGCATTGTTACTCTCCATCATATACGAAAATGATCGGATTTAAAAACCTTTGCGCACAAAAAGTGCTTATTTCTATCGTTAACCGCATAAAAAAATGTCCCTTCTCCCAAAAAGCGGATGAGGAACATTGGGGTCATACGTAGGAAAACACTGCATATTAAACGAAATATGGCTCGTTAATTACGATGATCTGATCAAGCTGCCCAGCAATACATCCAGGTTCAAAATACCTGCGCGATGATCTTCACAGAACCCGATTTTGTCAAAAATTCCAAGCATGAAACGTCGGTGTTCATCTGCTGGTTCCTCGAAACGATCGTAGCTCACAACAGAATCAACCATATCTACGATTAGAGGTACAAACCCACCTTTATAAGGGACAACGATAATACGTGTAGATGAGGTATCCTCCTGATCCGGCATGCCGAGCAGAACACGAAGGCTTACGACTGAAACCACTTTACCGTACAACGAAGCAAATCCTCTGATCTCTGGACTTCCAAATGGAACGGTTGTCACCTGCACCATTCTGATGATTTCATGAACTTCATCAATTCGAAGCGCAAAGATCTGTTCTCCAACCGAAAAATTAATATATTGCATTTCTTCATCCATAATTGTCCACATACCCTCTCATTTTCGTAAAATCAGATCATTATAAAATAATAATTAAACAAAACTACAAGAAAAGCACTTTATTTGGCAAAGTGACCTGCTTGTAGTTCGCATTCACCAAGTTACTACAGGCACTTTTGTCCCAATAGTTGTTACCTTGGTGTATCGGTTATTTTCAATCAAATGTTTAGCTCTCAAATCAATTTTGCCAACTTCAGCAGGCGCTGCATCACAGGCGCCGTCTCTGCTCATTCTGGTTTGTCCATACTTCCATTCGCTTTTTTTGCGTGATTAACTAAATTGCGTAGAAAAAAGACCAAAAATTCGGCATAAATGCCGCACTTTGGTCTTTTTCTTCCGATGAATCAAGGTTATGTTTCTATGTTTTCAAATTGTTGGATAAAATAAGTGAAATTCCTGTGGATAACTTATATTCACGCTCCAAAACAGTCATTAACCACGATGAAAACACGTGTTATACCTGATTTGTGGATAAGTTGTGCACATATTGCACACATGCTGTGGATATCTTTATACTTTCATGTGGATATTCACTATTTTGATGTGGACATGTTGTGTATTTGTTTGTAAATCTAACGTAAACTCTGAATTACGGATTCAGTTATCCATCACTGTGGACATGTTGTGGACATGCCCGATTTCCTCCACTTTAGTTATTCCACCCATTCTCCATGACGCATAATCAACTTGTCGTCGATGTACACATCCGGCTTTTGTACAACGGCATCTATATGCACGCCCGCGGCAATCGTCCCGCCGAATGTGTTATTGCTGCCAAAAGCCACATGAATCGTACCATATACCTTCTCATCTTCCAGTACGACACCCGTGATTCGCGCCTTGTTATTGGTACCAATCCCGAATTCACCGAGAAAGCGACCATCCCCTTCACCAAGTGTTGCCAGTAAAGCGGACCCATCCGGGCCTTCTGCTGATATCAGTCGTCCTTCCTTGACTGTTAATAGCATCGGTTCACGAAGCGCACCTATTCCGGCAACGGAACCATCTACAACAATACTGCCTTCGCCCTTGCCCTCTACCGGAGCAATATAGGCTTCTCCTGATGGCAGGTTGCCCGACTCACCAGGATTCAAATACATGCCTGTGCTAGGAACACCGTTACGACCCTCGATGGAAAAAGAAAGACTGTGCCCCTGTTTCTCGATTCGCACCTGACGACCTGCACTTAATAAGGCGGTCACCTTCTCCGTCAACGCTTTTACTTGCGAATATTCCGCTGTAATCGCTCCGTTCATGAACATGTCCTCTGTCATGCCTGGCATGGTTGCCACTCGGGTCCCTGAAGCAGCGGCTTTTTTGCGTGCCTGGGTATGTGTTAATGAATATTTCGTTACACACACGGCTACATCTGCTCGAATCATGGCCTCTGCAATCGGCGCCGGTGGCTCTTCTCCAGATCTGCTGCGTTCCTCCATGATTAACAGGACCGACTCTGCTCCAAGTGCTTTGCCTGCCTCATAGATGGATTCAGCCAGATCCCGTTTCATATCGTCTGCGACAACCACCAGATTCTCTCCGCTGCGCAGTCCGAGACATTCCGTTAGCACATTTTTACTGATTTCCACACGTTGCTTGCTCATACATTCATCTCTCCTGTCTTTGATTCTGTCTTTGCTTCTGCTCATCACAACTCGACTTGACCCTTTCGACAAGGGGCACAGGATTCCTGCATATCGAGGATATCGACGAATTCAGCCTCATGTTCTGGTATCGGACCATTCAGCAAGGATGGCAGCCGTTTCCCTGTATTGGAACACCGGAAAGTAATGACCATAAGGTACATCTATCCGCTTCATCTGCGGGTCCATATCCTTGGGGTAGTGATATTCCTGATCCTGCTTGGCCCATACGACCAATGTATCCCCGGCATGACGAGGGTTCCCGTTTTTCATCCACGAAGAGGATATAACGCTTCCCCTCTGGCCCGAGTGAATCCATCGCAACAAGTCAGCATGCGCTCCCGCAATGCGAGGGGACTGGAGATTGGAGCGTATTCTTCTGGCCATCGCATGTTCCATAACGAGGTTGCCTTCCCTGCCACTGTATGTACTGAACATTCGTGCCCAACTCCTCTCCGATCTGCGACGAAGAAGCGTACGCACGACACCTCTCGGCAAACGAGACATCCACGCTAACATATTAGGGTTGGCATTATTAGCGACTGGCTGAAGCAACCCCAGCCGAATATCTGTCCGCCTGCTACGCTTTAGCGCCGCAGCTGCAATCGCAGCACCTATGGAATGACCCACCAGTTTCAGCGGACCTTTGAACTCATGAAGAGCTGTAACCAGTGCATCAATCTGCCCCTCAAATACTTCATCACCTTGATGTACAGGAGACCGTCCAAATCCAGCCAGATCAACCATCCACACCGGGTTTCCCGTTAACTCTCGAAGCCTTCTACCCAATGGTAACATCTCATCTGCAGATTGAAGCAAACCATGCACCATGATCCAAGGCTCCCCCTCACCTTCCCAACCAACCATAGCCATATCCCCACCCCTTGCCCGAATATAATCTGCGGGGAAATCCTCAGGCAGTGGCGTGTACTGTAGACGATAGTCCAGATCGGCTGTAACGAACGGAAGCTGTTCTCTAATATCCGGCCAGGATTGACCCATGCGTGTGAATAGTGCCTCCGTCTCTTCCACCGGAAATGACCTGTTGCTTATAAATGCAACCGACTCCGCCGGAACACCACTGATGCGTGTACCGCCTGATCTCATCGCCCATTGAATCCATGGTAGTGGCACAGCCCACTTGGGCTTGGGTACATCCAGTTGCTCTGCCAGAAGATGCAGCAGTTCGTTCATATTGGGACTGTCTTCCTTTCGTGCCAGAAGTGGATATGTTCCTCCCACCGGAGCTGTTTCCTTGGACAGAAAGACAAGAGTCTGTGCAACCACATCATTCTCTACAAGAGGCAGCCAATACGATGAACCTCCTGGTACAACAGGCATGAGTCGTTTCTGAATCGCCTGAATGAGCAGTCCGATCCCACCTGTTTGCTCCGTTACACCCGTGGGGCGTGGTCCCACAACTGTACTCGGATTCACAACGGATAATGGATAGTTATGCTGCTCTGCATGCTCGCGAATATGCAGATCGGCCTGAAATTTCATCTCTTCATAGGCACTTTCCTGATTCCCTGTATGATCGACCTGAAGATAATCCCCCTGTTCGTTCCGCTGTCCGTAGGGGCTCATGAAACCGACCACATGGATAAAGTGTTTCAGCCCGTGTATACGATGGATTTCTTGTGCCAACTGCCCCACTTCCTTGGCCCCGTTCATAAATATCTGTTCAGCTATCTCTCGTCCCAAGGTGACGTCCATCGTTCCGCCCGCATGAATAATCACATCTGCTTCCAGAACACGTCCCCGATCCGCTGCAGTCAGTCCCAGACCCGGAATAGACAAGTCACCTGTAATAAACGTAATTCGGTCGAGATCCTTCACGCCATAAGCCTTCATCACGGCTCTGGCTCGCTGTTCCGAACGAACAAGTAGCAACAACTGGGCATTCTCATCTGCGAATCGTTTTACTGTCTCCTTGCCGATAAAGCCTGTACCGCCTGTCATGAATATAATATTTGGTCCGGCAAATGTCTTATGGATACGTTGTGTTATGTTGGTTATGTTTTCGTTGTCTGTGCTTTCTTTGTTTGCAGCATGGCTAGTATGTACGTTCATTTCAATATCGCCCCTATGTAGTACTATACAGTACTAATTTTATTCAAAAAAAGAGCTTCGTTTACCGAAGCATCTGACAAAATGTACGTGCTGACTGTTCAATAATCCCTGTATCACGTGCAGTCTCCGCAAGCACAAGTGAACCCTCCAGTGCTGCAACAAATAACGAAGCAGCTGGCCCTGGATCGATTCCTTTACGGAATTCACCACGATCCAGACCTTGCTGAAACAACTTTTCCACCATCGGTTGAAGCTCCCGGAAGAACGTTGAAATGCTCTCCTTCACTTCGGGTGCACTAGCCGGAGTCTGCATATAAAGTGTAATGAACGGGCAGCTTCCTTCGTAATTCCGATCCTCTATACCCGTCGACAGCAAGGCCATAAATGAATAGATGCGTTCCTCCACACCTCGTTCACGTTGACTAAGTAGCAGGTATAGTGCCGATTCATACTGGGCAATCCAGTACTGAACCACGGCTTGGAGCAACTCCTCCTTGTTCTTGAAGTGATAATAAATATTGGACTTGGATATGCCACTTACCCTCACAACCTCATCCATGCTGACATAGCTGTACCCGGTTCGCAGAAATAACTGTGCTGCAACTTCAATCGCCTTGGTCCGGTTCACCGGATTGGAACTCCTGGACTTGGCAGATCCATTGTTCGGTTTTTGATTTATCATAAATAGAACTATATAGTACTAATTGTAATAATACAAGTTATTTTAGCTGACAACCTATGCCTTTTTGTAAAAATCACTCATACTTGTCCACATTTAGAGGTCTATATACACAGGATATCCACATCTAGTATTAAGTTCATGTTAAATCGGTCATAAGTACATCAAAACACGCTGAAGTTATCCACATCCCAGGAAATTCCCCAAATCCCTTCTCTGACTTTCCAATGGATTGCTCCCTAACATCACGAATAGGCCAACCAGAATGCAATCTGGCTGACCTATTCGAGTTGAACCTATTTGCTGTGGATAACCATCTTAGCATTGGGATTTATTCAATCTCCATCTTACGGATGGTATGATTTGAAATCGTGTTTACTTTTTCAGACTATCCCAGTTCTGTTGCAACGCATCAAGCAATCCGGCTTTATCCGATTTGCCTGCAACGTAAGCCTGAATGGTGCTGCCATATTCCTGTGGAACGCCTTCAGGGAAACGGTTGAAGTTCCAGCTGAGTGTTTTATTTTCCTGACTGTACTTCATGATCTCTGTGGCGAGGTCACCCAGATCCCCTTCGGATGCCGTGATAGAACTGAACGCTGGGATAAACTTGAATTCTTTCGTCATGTACTGTTTACCGATGTCAGATGTCACAAGCCATTCCAGAAACTCTTTAGCTTCTGCTTTCACTTGCGAGTTCTTGTTCACAACCCAGTAGTTCGGTACACCCACGAACAGCTTGTCGTTCGGCTCATTCGTAACTGGCATTGGCAGAATGCCGAGATTCAGATCCGGATCGATTCCATCAATCTGCACCTGAGTCCAGTTCCCTTGCTGCATCATCGCTGCTTCTCCACTTGCAAACAAAGTTACCTGTGTATTGTAGTCGGTTGTCAGCGGGTTTTTGTTGCTGTATTTCAGCGTTAGGTCGAGCAGATTCATCCAGTCTGTAAACACTTGGTTGCCTGGGATTTTCTCCGTACCTTCGTTGAGTCCCTGAATGAATTTCACCGGGTCTGCCTGATTCGCAAACGCCACGTTCACGTTATGGTTCCCGAGAACCCACCACTCCTGATATCCGTTCGAAAATGGTGTGATGCCTGCGGCTTGAAGTTTCTGTGCAGCCTGGTCCAATTGTTCCAGTGTGGTTGGAATTTCCGTGTTGCCTGCCTTTTGGAACAGGTCTTTGTTGTATATGAAACCGTAGCCTTCCAGTGCCAGCGGCTGTCCATAGAGTTTACCGTCTTTGGTCATTGGCTCTTTGGCTACTTCGAGCGCATCCTTAGCCCATGATTCACCAGACAGATCTTCCAGGTATTCAAGCCATGTGTCCAGTTCACGGTATCCGCCAACGTTGAAAATATCCGGTTGTTCGCCTGCGGCAAACTTCGCTTTTAATGCTGCGCCGTAGTCACTGCCGCCACCTACAGTTTGAATGTCCAGTTTGACGCCTGGATGAGACGATTCATATTCCGCTTTGAGACGGTTAAGCGCTTCTGCAATTTCGACTTTGAACTGAAAAATTTTAATCGTTTTGTCCCCGGTAGCCGCCTCACCGCCACCTTGGGCATCTGTATTAACCGGACTGCCACTTTTATCTCCGTTGCCACAACCCGCAAGCATTACCGAAAAAGCAATCAGCATAAGCAACGTCAACTTCGTCATTCTTTTCATATCTACACTCTCCCTATCGTAGTTTCCGTATAACAAACCGTTTTTGTGTGGCGAGAACCTTGCCTTTGAAGCGTGTTTTCATTCTAACGAATCATAGCGACGTTCCTTGCCCCAATCCATTCAGGCCACCGAGGAGCAACAGCGACCGAAAGCGCAACTTGAGCCCCGCTGCGACCTTACCTCGCACTCCCCCACAGCGAACCTTCTCTCGCACTCACCCTTTAACTGACCCAGCGGTAATTCCCTGAATGATATACTTTTGCATCAGCAGGAAGAAGATAATGATTGGCATGATGCCAAGTACAAGGGCTGGCAATGCCAGATCCCATTGCTTGGTATATTGACCAAAGAGTGCAAAGGTCGCAATCGGAATGGTACGCAGGTTGGAGCTCTGGAGAATCAGGGATGGAAGCAGATAATCATTCCAGATCCATAACGTGTTCAGGATAATAACGGTTACGTACATCGGCTTCATGAGCGGGAATACAATTCGGAAGAATACGCCGTAAACTGAGCTTCCGTCCACTCGGGCCGCTTCCTCAATCTCCAGCGGGACCGATTTGACGAACCCGTGGAACAAGAAGACAGACATCGGTGCTCCGAAACCGAGATAACAGATAATCAGTCCACCGAGGCTGTCGATCAGTCCCAGATTACTTGTAACCGTAACCAGTGGAATCATGATAGACTGGAACGGAATCACCATGGCGGCAATGAACATGCCGAACAAAATCCGGTTGAACCGGGTATTGCTGCGAACCATTCGGTACGCGGCCATGGAACTGATCAGCACAAGCAGCAGATTGCTGACCACGGTAACGATGAGCGAGTTCATTAGCGCGGACGGGAAGTTAATTTTCTCCCAGGCATTCGCATAATTGCCCCACTGGAATACTTCCGGCCATGCAGCCGAGTTGGTGAGCAGGTCACCGAATGTTTTGACTGAATTCACAAACAGGAAGTAGAACGGAACCAGGAACATTAATCCAATGAGCACCATAATAATCTCGGTTAGCATGGTACTGAAGCGGTAATTTTTCGTTGTTTCCATCTATGCTTCCACCTCCTTGCTCTTCGTCACACGTACCTGAATCATCGTGATAATGGCAACGATTACGAAGAACACGAGTGCTTTGGCTGTCCCGATGCCATATCGATTATTCACAAAGGCTTCATTGTAAATATTAAGTGCAACCGATTCTGTCGATCCGAACGGTCCGCCTTTGGTCAGTGACAGATTGAGATCGAACATTTTGAACGACCAGGAAATCGCGAGAAACAGACAGATGGTTACACCCGGCATAATGAGCGGAAAAATGATGCTCCGCAGTACCTGCCAGCGACTTGCTCCATCAATTTCGGCGGCTTCCAACAGATCGGAAGATACATTCGTCAAAGATGAGATGTAGATGACCATCAGGTAACCAGCCGTCTGCCATACAAATACGATAACGATTCCCCAGAAGGCGGTTGGTTCGTCTCCCAGCCAAGGGAGATTGAAGAAGGACCACCCGGTTACGTCGCCCACTGCTGAAAACCCTTTCACAAATATGAATTGCCAGATAAAGCCGAGCAACAAACCACCGATCACGTTAGGCATAAAAAAGATCGTGCGCAGAATGTTTCTCGTCTTGAGCGGTTTGGTCAGGAAATACGCCAGGAAAAACCCAATCACATTGGTCAGAATCACACCAACCACGGTGAAGCGCACTGTAAACCAAAACGCCGTTTGGAACTTGGGATCATTCACAAAAACATGCACGAAGTTATCGAACCCTACCCAATTAATGTTCTTGGACACCCCGTTCCAGTCCGTGAAGGAATATACCATGCCAAGCAGGAAAGGGACCACGATGATGAGAATAAAAAACACGATGGAGGGACCCACGAACACAAGCTGCTGTAGCAGCTGTGAAGATTTGCGATGCTTCATATCGTTCTCCCCTTCTATAGATGGATGAATTTGGTCTCTTTTTCTATTAAACCCCAATATCGGCGAGGGAAACACCGACCCTTGTGAACACTTGGGGGTAAAATATTGTCCTCTCTTAACCTGCAACCGGAAGGGGTGTCTCGATGTCCAAATACTACAGCATACGCACCAAGCTTATCGCTTTTATGCTCATTGCCACCACGCTCCCGTTGCTCGCATCGATTAGCATGACATTCATTCAGACCAAGACTGCACTGCGGGAGCAGGCCGTCGAAGAGAACAAACGCCTGATCTACCAAGCGTCCACCAATCTCAATAACTATGTGGATAACGTGGCCAGAGCGTCGCTCGCTGTGTATAACGACCCGAACTTTCTGCGTAACTTGGCGAAGATTCCTGGTGATTATCGTGCGGTTGCAGAGGTGTACACAACCTTACAGACGATACGTGCGGCGGTGCCGGATGTGTTCCAGCTGTATTTGCACTCTTTTGCCGCCAATCAGTCTACCCTGATTACGAACCCCTTCCCGAAACGGGAAGAACGCAAACAAGCCTACTCCGACTCCCTTCATGGAAAAACGAACGGGAACAGCCAGGACATATGGGTTGAATCCGCGCATGCAAGTCACACGTATGGGTTCAAGGCAGCTTCTGCAGATGACCCTTCCAGAACAGTGATTACGCTGCATCGTGCGATCAAAGATGTGCCTTCGACCGAGCGCCTGGGTGTACTTGCCATTGATCTGAATATGAATACCATCGCAGCGATCTGCGGTAGACTGTATGATCCGGCAAAGGAACAGATCTATGTGTTGGATGGTCAGAATCAGATCATTTACCAGGGACGGTCAGAAGTCAATCATACCGATGCATTACGAAAGGAAACGGCTAACGAACTGAAGTTGGTACAATCCGATACAGGTACAGCACAGAATGCCGCAGGGCATTTTGAACAAGATCGGTCCATGTATGTGTATCAACAGCTGGGAAGCACTTATGCCGATTGGACCATCGTCAAACAGATCCCGAATGAGACGTTATATGCCAGAGCAACTACTCTCACGTGGAATAACGCAATGATTGCCATTGCGGCGCTTGTATTGGTCATTGTCGCCACACTGTTCATCTCCATCCGCATCACCGGACCGCTCAAGCAGCTCATGCGGTATATGAACCAGATTCAAGCCGGGCGTCTGCAGGTGGATATCCGTCTATCGAGTCGAGATGAATTCGGAGTACTCGCTCGTCATTTCCGGGATATGATGGATACGGTAAATAATCTGATCCTGCGGGAATACCGTTTGGAGATTGCGAACAAGACGAATCAGCTCAAAGCGTTGCAAGGGCAGATTCATCCGCATTTTCTCTATAATACACTGCAATCCATTGGTACACTTGCTCTTCAACAGCAAGGACAACGGGCGTATACATTGCTCTCTTCCCTGTCCAAAATGCTGCGCTACAGTATGCGAGATCAGACCTGCGTGACGTTACGTGAAGAAGCAGAGCATGCCCGGTTATATCTGGAACTGCAACAGGAGCGGTTCGGTGACCGCATAGAGGCAGATATGGATTTTGCTGAAGACACCCTGTCTGTTGAAATGCCCAGAATGACGTTACAACCTTTACTAGAGAATTATTTCAAACACGGAGCAGATGTTCAGCCAGGCAAAGGATACCTATCCATATCCAGTCGCCGGGTTGACGATCATTGGATTGAGATAGAACTGAGCAATAACGGGCCCTCCATCCCTGCAGATAAGTTACTGGAGATTAGGGGATGGCTGCACCTCAACGACACCTCAGCCGGGTTAGCCACACAGGAATCCGATGAGTCCGAATCTATTGGTCTTCGAAATGTGATGCGCAGACTTCAATTGAACTCACATCCGGGTCATCCAGCCAGACTTGAGATCAGCAATCTGGAACCAAACGGTGTGATGCTCAGGGTTAAACTATATGCGGGAGAGTGAAGCACATGAAAGCACTGATTGTCGATGATGAAAAACATGTCCGCGATGCCATCCGGCTGCTTGGTCGTTGGGAATACTTGGGTATTGATACGTTACTGGAAGCGGCAGATGGTGACGAAGCCGTAGCCTCCATCACGGCACATCAACCGCAAATTATCCTCAGTGATATGCGCATGCCTGGCAAGGACGGTATGGCATTGCTTGAATGGATATCGGTTCATACCCCACACAGCAAGGTGCTAGTCATTAGCGGATATGATGATTTTGAACTTGTCAGACATGCGATCCGACATGGGGGCATGGACTACCTGCTGAAACCTGTGGAGGCAGATGAACTGAATGCATCCTTGGCGAAGGCAGTCACCGCATGGAGTGAAGAGGATAACATTCGAATGCAGTCCACCAGGCAGTCCATCGTGGTTAATCGAATGAGACCCCATTATCAGGATCGTCTGCTCACCGAGCTTGCCGTTGGAAGAGGCAACAGCAGTTCGCAAATGGAACGATTACGGGATGAGTTGGATCTGCCAGGTGACATTCATATGTGCAGTGTAGCCGTCACCAGCCTGTCCCATCTGGATGCAGATTGTCTAGCTAAATACCGCAGTCAACCGGACCTGCTCGTGTTCTCGGTGTTAAATATCTGTACGGAAATGTTATCCACACCTGATGAAGGTGTGATGTTCCGCCAATTAGATCAAACCGACGAGGTTGTTCTTCTACATTGGGGCTCCTCTTCCTCACTGCGAAGCATACTAGACAGGGTGAATGATGCTTTGGAGCAGACGATTCAGCGCCGGCTTCATTTCGGTATAGCCACGTGCGAGTCATATCCTGGCGGAATCTCAGGAGCCTATCTGGAAGCCAGTTCGAGATTATGGCGACGTAATGCATTGCAGACCAAGCAGCGAATTCATGTTTCAGTGGAATCATCCAACGGGAACAAGAGCAAGCGTTTAACCGCCCATGAAGAACCCTTGCGTATGGCAGCCATGAGCTGTCGCGCTTCCCGTGTATCCACGGCAGTAGCTGAATGGCTTGATCCGATCACGGATGTTGAGGTTATCAGCGCAGAGCAGATTCAACACTGGGTCGAAGAGATGGAATGGATGCTGGGCCGCTGGCTTAATGATGCGGCAGGTTCGCCATCCAAAGAGGAAGAGGTGACGGAGGAACAATCCATTCCATTTGCCGAGTTGCCTTTTGACCATGAAGGGCTGTTATCCTTCCCCTTGCTTCGTTCCCTGCTTGAACACCGGTTGCTTGCCGCCGGAAAAGTGCTCACTGCTCATCACCACGCTGACCCTGACCCGATGAGCGAGATTGCGCGCTACATGGATACCCATTATCAGGAGGATCTGTCCTTGCAGCAGATTGCCGCGCGTTTCTATCTGAGCCGAGAGTATATATCACGCAAATTCAAACAGCAATTTGGCCTGAACTGGTCGGAGTATTTGGGCAGACTGAGGATCAATAGTGCGAAGGTGCTTCTGCAGAATCCGACCTTGCGCATTGTCAAAATCTCGGAGATGGTTGGATATCAGGATGAGAAATATTTCAGCAAAGTGTTCAAAAAGATGGAGGGCATCACACCAGCGGAATATCGCAAAACCGTATTACAAACAGGTACGTAACGCGTATCTGTTCCGAATTAAAAAGAGTACTCCCGGCATGACCCATCGGGAGTACTCTTTTCCTTTTTTACTTTTACAGGGAATAGCCTATATCATGACGACTTTTTGGCTCTTTCTTTTCTAAGATAGGATAAGATCCGAAATATTGCGGCTACAGCTATACCCAAGTAAAGATAATAAATTTTATTTCCCGTTGTATAGGCTGCTATAGAAAAAAAGATAACGATGAACGGAACCAGTGCAATATCCAGGTAGAACATGATCTTCCGATAATTAGGGATACTAATCTCCCCCTTTGATTTACCAAAAATGGTTGTATTAATTATATACTATCATACATGTGCATTGAATTGGTCACCGATCCCGCAGAATCACTGCAGGCACAAGTCGTATGTAGATCAACTCCCCCGCGAGTTCCACCATCGTCTGTGTGACAATGACCGCGGCAGCTATGGTTGCCCATTCTGGCGGCAGCGCAAGCGCCAACGGCAGAACGACCAGTGAATTCCGCGTGGCAGAGCTGAAAATCAGCGCCCGTCCTGCGCCTACATCCAATCGAAACAGCACAGCCAGCATTCGTGATACGAAAGGCATAATCACCAGGAAAGCGATATAGATCGGAATCACATTTACGATAATCGCCATATCATTGTAGACTTTACCAATCTGAGATGCGACCACCACAATCAGTGCAAGTGCCATTAAGGGGACGGGTAACCAGCCCGTTGCGTTTAACAAGACCTCACCGGCAGGTTTTCGTTTAGACCCTACTTGAGTACAGATTGCGAGCAGCAACGGAATGACAATCAAGAATAAAAATGCCTCGGCAAACGGCTCCAACTGCATCATTCGGGCCGCTTCTGTTCCCACAAATAACCAAAGATACACAGGCAGCATCAACATCTGTACCACGAACAGAAGAGGTGTTGCGGCAAGCATCAGCTTCTCGTTTCCCTTTCCCAGCTGAGTAAACACAATCACATAGTCAATGCATGGAGTGAGCAACACCAGATAGACTCCCAACAAAACTGCGGGCGTTTGCGGAAAAACAAGTGTAAGCAGCCATACAACGACAGGAACGATGACAAAATTAGCTACAAGCAAAGCACCAATAAATCGAAGATTCGACATGGAATCTTTGAGCTGCAAAAAAGGAATCTGCACAAACATACTATATAACAGAACAGCAAGTACCGGAGACACGGTGTAGTGTAGCAGATCTCCCCATACCGGATTGCCCAGCCCCAATGCTGCTCCTACGAATAATGCAACGACATAGAACCAGGTTTGCTGTTTCTCCATCGTTTCTCTCGAAAACATACTTCTCCTCCTCCGTTGAACATTTGGGCGTATATCGCGCGGACATATTCAAGCTTCATTATGCGTACATTGGGACAGAGTACATATCCATGAATGACAAGCACAGGATATCGAGGCATTATCTTTGTGAATTTTGGGTGGCTGTTATTAGAATGGGTAAGAACTGGGTATATTCATTGTAGACTGACCCGTGGTTCATTCATTTCGTTAAACCAAGGAGGAAACGCAATGTCACGTAACAATCCGTACAAGTGGTTAAACGCCATTGGATTTATCGCTGTAATTATCGTGAACTACCTCTCCAACGCTCTACCCATCGGAGGTAAGACGAACAAAGAAGTATCGGATATGTACCCTGTGCTGCTCACACCTTCGGGCTATGCCTTCTCTATATGGGGCCTGATCTACCTGCTGCTTGCAGGGTTCGTAATCTATCAGTTCGTTCCCGCTTCCTGGAAAAGGGATTCGATCACCCGACTCGGGTATTGGTTCCTGGCAAGCTGCGCGTTCAATGTGGCATGGATTTTTGCTTTTCAAAATCTCCAGACCGGTCTCGCCTTACTGATTATCATACTGCTTCTGCTGACCCTGATCATGCTGTATGTAAAGACACGTACCATCACGGTGCCGACCACTGCCGAAATCTGGCTCGTGAAGCTGCCATTCAGCATCTATCTGGGATGGATAAGTGTGGCAACCATAGTCAATGCAGCTGTGCTATTATATAAAATCGGCTGGGATGGCTTTGGTATCAGTGAACCGACCTGGACAATCATCATGCTAATTGTAGGTATGGCACTGGCTGTGCTCGTCAGCTTCCGTTATCGCGACAGCGTGTATCCACTCGTATTTACATGGGCATACATTGCCATTGCACTTAAACAAAAGGATGTCACTTCTGTCTATTATACGGCAATCATCATTGCGATCGTACTAGCAATCTATGCCGTATGGTTATTCTTCGCCCGTAATCAGGATCGGGATTAAGCGAATCCCTCTCTAGCATAACTCCAAAACATAGCGCAAAAGCAAAAAGCCGATTTCGGTCATTCGACCTGAAATCGGCTTTTTATGTATTTCAGTACGGACTATGGTTGTTATCCTATTTCAGAGCAATAACCTCAATCTCTACAAGTGCATCTTTCGGCAAACGGGCCACTTCCACTGCACTGCGTGCCGGATATGGTTGTTCGAAGAACGTGCTATATATTTCATTCACAGGAACGAAATCGTTCATGTCTTTCAGGAACACCGTCGTTTTCACGATTTTGTCCATACTTGTGCCTGCTGCTTCAAGAATCGCCTTCACATTGCTCAAGGACAGACGTGTCTGCTCCTGTACATCTGCGCCGAATTCTCCCGTTTGTGGATTCAGACCAAGCTGTCCAGAAGTATAGATGAAATCGCCTGCATCAACGGCTTGACTGTATGGACCAATGGCGCCTGGCGCCTGATCGGTAGAGATTGGTTTTTTCATGGACGAATTCTCCTTCATGTTCGCCGCACTGCCACCGCAAGGAGACAGGCCTCGAACTCATTTTTGATGCCTATTATACCACGATCACACTCAAGCAAGAAACGTACCTCCTTGACCGCATCAAGCAAGCAGGAAAATCCGAAGGTTTCAGGCTCCATCTACTCCAAGCACATGAATGACCTCATTCGAATACACATGGTTTCCCTTGGATTGCACCAGTGCAATATTCGTCATAGCCTGTGCAATGGTTGAAGCGTGAACTGCCCGGTATTTGTCCACTCTGCCTTTCATCCAGCCATCCAGCAACTTCATAGCATATGCAGCCATCTGCTCACCGAACCGCTTCTCGTTTCGATCTCCAAGAATCAAGGACGGGCGGAAGACATGCAATGACGATAAGCCGATATCGGACAGTGCATCTTCCATCTCCCCTTTGGTCCGACTGTAAAAGACACGAGAACCTGCACTCGCTCCCATGGAGGAGATCACCAGCATCTGTGATACTCCATGTTGTTTCGCAAGGGTAGCCGCCCGAACGGGGTAATGATAATCCACCTGTCGGAAACTCTCCTGACTGCCTGCTTTTTTGATCGTTGTACCCAAACAACAGTACAAGTCATCGATCCCGTCGAATAAGTGGTCCTGGCTCTCCAACTGTTCCCAGTCCACCACATGCTGTTCCAGTTTGGGATGTTGCAACTCCAGTGGACGTCTAACAAGTACGCGAACCAGGCTATATTCCGGGTGCTCCAGCAGGTTATGAACCAGTAATTCGCCTACAAGTCCGGTGGCTCCAATCACCAGAGCTTTCCGTCCGAGACGATTCATATACATCCCTCCACTTCGCCATCTTTTTTAAGTCATACCAAGATACATATGATCAACTTAAACATTTACACGATAACGGAGAGGACAGAAATAACCTGAAGAAGCGAAGCGTTCGCCTTTATCCCCGGATTTTCCCTTTTCAAAAAGGAATCAAAAAATCTGGGGATAACAGCGATCGGAAGGTTGTTCTGTCATCGAAGTGCCAGTGTAAATATTCAGTTTCTATTTTAACAGTACACGACGCCCAAGGGTAAATGTAAGAATCAGCATCACTACACCAACTCCCACCTGAAATCCGTACGCAGAGATCCAGGCCAGCGCATCGGACCAGGTTTCCATCTTCTCATACAACCAGCCGCCCATGAGCGGCCCAAGGAACGATGTCACTCCTGTCAAAGCCGAATATACAGCAACAAACATCGGTCTTTCACTTTTGGGCGTATCTCCGATCGTAAAGTTAAATGCCAGCTGGTTGAATCCACCCACACCGACTCCAAGGAAGATATGAGATAGAAAGAGTGCGACCAATACAGGCATGAACGACATTAACCCCCATGACAGACAGGAGAGTGCAATGATTGGCAGTGTCCAAAACAACAGGGTTTTATTACTGAATCTGGCATTCAGATTGCCCCAAACATAGAAACCTACCATCATAACGAGGGTTTGGACTACCGTGATCAGGGATACCGTCTGGTAATTGATATTCAACAGATCCAGCATAACATAAGAATAAAGTGGAACAATCAAGGTCTGGATCAATAACCAGGCTGCCAGGAACAGCGTTGCTTTCAGGAAAGCACGATCCTGGAACGGCTTGATGAACATCCGCCAGAAAACCTTTTCGGTGGAACGTTCAAAGGGCACGTCTGGATAGAAGAAATAGATAACTGTATTGGCAATGGCACATATCCATACCGGAATAAACAGGATTAAAAAGCCCATTTCCCCCGGATAACGATCCAAAATAATGCCGCCCGCGAATAAGCATACGCTTCCAAGTGCGTTCAAAATCGTGTTTCGAATGCCAAAATATCGCCCTCTCACCTTGGCAGGTACAATATCGCCAATCAGTGAAGTCCAGATCATGCCGCCGATGGTATTGGATATAAAAGCAACCGTATACACGCCAATATATACTTTTACCCACCACTCCTGGGGAAATATAAACGGAATCAGTCCTGTTGCGCTCCACAGGATGCGATGTGTACCCACGAACAGCAGCAGCATGCGTTTTCGGCTGCGAATCCGCTGCATCCAATACGCTGCTCCGATCTGGGCAATGTTCACGAACGTGGTAATCGCAAGTACAAAGCCGATATGTCTCGACCCGGCCCCAAGGTACAGCAGAAACCCGGTTAAGAACGGGCCTCCCAGCAATGTCTGTAAGATAATTGCTGGTACACCCTCCCATGTGGCAATCGATAAGTTAGTGCGTTGTGTCGAACCCTTGCGCCGTGGTTTGCTTGCTAACGGGGGAGGGTTAGTGTTGACCGTCTTCTGTATGGGGATACACTCCTTAGACCGGGTTTCGAATGCCGGTCGATGCTAGTTGTCATCCCAAATTCTACTCACGGCGCGAAGGTTGTCAACTCATTTTTTCACGATTTAACGGAAGATAGAGATGGAAGGTGCTCCCCTTGCCTTCAACACTCTCCAATTCGATCGATCCACCCAGTAATCTTGCTAAATCCCGACTGATGGACAGGCCAAGTCCGGTTCCGCCAAACTTTCGGCTAATCGACCCGTCTGCCTGTTGAAATGCTTCAAATATAGAATGATGCTTGTCCTCGGGAATACCAATGCCTGTGTCCTGAATGGAGAAAACGAGCCATTGGCTCGGAATTCCCGCGTTCTTGACCTGCTTGGTGCCTATGGTCAGCGTAACCTTCCCATGGTGAGTGAACTTGATGGCGTTGGACATCAGATTCCGCAGAATCTGCTGAACCCGCTGGGGATCAGACCAGAGCGTTTCGGGTAGCCCCGGTTTCTTATCCATATGCAACTGAATCCCCTTTTTCTCAGCAACCAGCTGAAAGTGGTTCATGGCATCTTCGATCAGCTGCATCAGACTGATGTCCTCCAGCACAATGTCCAGCCGGCCTGCTTCCACTTTGGATAGATCCAGAATATCGTTAATGAGCGTAAGCAGTTCCTGCCCGGAGTAGTCGATCATGGTAGCAAAACGTACAATATCCTCCTGATCCATCGTGTCAGCGTTCTCGCTAATCATCTGGGCAAAGTTGATCACACTGTTCAACGGTGTACGCAGTTCATGTGACATATTGGCAAGAAATTCTGATTTGTACTGTGAAGCAATCATCAATTGTTTGGCCCGATCCTCCAGTACAATCTGAGCCTTCTGTAATTCTTCTTTTTGCACCGATAATAGACGGTTTGTGCTCTGAATAAGCAAAATTCGATTCTGCTCATTCTGAAAATCACGTAATATAAATGCAAACATCAGACTTAACAGAATTCCGGTAGGAAGTGTGTACGGCATAATGTGTGAAAAAAAGTAGGTAGCCGGGATAACACCAATGATAGCGATGTTCACACTATTGATCACATTGATTATAAGTGTAACGAGTATCCCTTTAATGATCAGTCTGAAGTTGCTGCGTCTCATCCATATATTCAAACCTGCACACATCACACCGAGAAGAGACATATTAATCACTGCCGCTATTGTAGCATCCGTGATGCCAAAGGTCAGTCTCGATAGTCCAATTCCAACACCCACGATAATGACGCTATAGGGCTGTCTATACGTCAGAACAGCAACGATTAAAGGGACGTAACGAAGATCAAAGACCACTTCGTGGGTGAGTCGAAATCCAAAAACGGTACTGACCCAACCTGCAAAAATAAGGAGGAGCACTGAACTGATCTGCTTCATTCGGGAAGAGGTACGTATGACGACATATTTATAGAAAACACTAGCAAGATAAGCAATCGTAATAAGCATTCCCATATTCAATACGAACATTTTTGAAAATTGCATTCACTCACTCCTGTTGTCCCGACTTTACCGTTTAAAGCATCTTCGTTCGTATGTATCTCTATCATAGCATGCCCATTGAATCTTCGGCTTTTCTTCTTCGTCAAAAAAGTACACAAAAATACACAAATTAGGATTCAATTTGTGTGCTGGACGTAGTAGAATATATTGTTGTTTGAATTTGAACTATATAGATTGAACTAAAGAATAATTACACTTGCCACTCCGATGACAGAACAACCTTCTGATCGCTGTTAACCCCAGATTTTTTTGATTCCCTTTTCTGAAAGGGAAAATCCGTGGATAAAGGCGAAGCGTATGCTTCCGATGCAGCTTTCTTTTCAGAAAGCTTTTAGCTCCGCTTCTTCAGGTTATTTCTGTCCTCTCCGTTCTCGTGTAAATGAATGTATAGTACAACTTATATAGTTATTTGCTGGGGTCATGCTCATAGGGAGCATGAATGAAAGGAGAAAGGTGTTGTGCAATTGTTAAAAAATAAATCCTATTGGCTGTCACTAAGCTTAATGCTGTCTTTGGCCGTCATGGGGATGTTCTATGATATTCTCAATAGTCCGGAACGCGGGTTCGTTGTACTTGATTCCTCGCTTGACCGGATCATTCCCTATGTACCCGCCATGTCCATTCCATATTTGGGCTGGTACCCGTTTGTATTCGGTGTGTTAGCTTACCTGTGTGCCAAGGACAGACAGACGTATTACCGCGTTTTGCTATCCATGAATATCTCTGTCTGGATCTGTTATCTGATCTACTTCAACTTTCAGACCATGGTACCGCGCCCGGAATTAACCGGTTCAGGCTTTGGAGCATCTGTTCTCGGATGGCTTTATAGTCAGGATCGCCCATATAATTGTTTCCCAAGCATTCATGCCCTTCACTCTTATCTCGTCATGCGTGCCGTTCTCTCGGTTCCGACCATCCGTAAATCCGTGAAAATGGCGGTGGCTGCTGGGGCTGCCCTCATCATTCTGTCCACGCTAATGATTAAACAACATGTCATCTATGATGCCCTGGGTGCGGTCATACTCGGGGAATGCATATTCACGATCATCACCGGCCTGGCTCTTTACCGGCGACGCCGAAAAGAATCCAAATGGAGTGAGGGGATCAGCTAGATCCACTCACTCCGATGGTTTCTCAAGATGCTGTTGTCTTCTCCATTCATCAATAAATAATCCTGCAAAATAGGGGTCCCACTGGGTCCCTTTTCCTTCTTCCAGAATCGTTAATGCTTTCTCATGGCTCATTCCGTTCCGGTATGGTCGATCAGACGTCATGGCATCAAAGGCATCCGCTACTGCAATGATTCGGCCAAATAGCGGAATGTCCACACCTTCCATACCATCCGGATATCCTTTACCGTCGTATCTCTCGTGGTGAGATCGTACACCTGGCAGAAAGTCCGCCATTGCATCAATGGGTTCAATCTGGAGTAGAATATTCTCTCCCAATACGGGATGTGTGCGAATAATCGCGAATTCTTCTTCGCTGAGTTTGCCATCCTTCAACAATACTTCGTCAGGTATCCCTATTTTTCCAATGTCATGGAGCAGAGCGGATTTGTACAACAAATCCGCCTGTTCCTCATTCATGCCACTCAGTTTGCCGATCATAAGCGAATACTCTGCCACACGCATGGAGTGCCCTGCCGTGTATTTATCCCGAGCGTCCAAAGCTGCCGCCAGCATAGAAAAATAACTTTGCAGCAATTGTCGATTGCGTTCCTGCCTCATCTCAAGCCGATTAATCATCATATTGAATCCGGAGATCAGCGCTGAGAATTCATCCGCATACAGATCCGGGGCTCTTCTGCCAAGGTCGCCCTCCTGAATGCGATTCATCTCATGTGTCAGTTCAGCAACCGGATCACGAACATCGCGTATCAACAGCCAGCTACCAAACAGTGCAAACCCGGCACCCAGTATGACGATGAGCACTCCCCACAGGATATACTCTTTCGCAAATTCTCTATCCATGTACTGAAGTCGGATATATGTAGCCAGGAAAAACAGAAATAACGGAAATAATCCGATTAAAGCGGTACTCCATTGGAATTTGCGTTGAATTGATACCAAGACGCGTCCCCCCAATGAAGGCTCCATCCCATACTGAACTTTACCTCGACGCCGAACCTCCATCAGTAACGGCCTAACCGCCCTAACCGTTAGATAATACTCTATTAACGCATGCATAACGGCAATTAGAAGTGCGCAAGCCGCTGCTATCGCAATATACCCATAAGGGAATTCCAGCCATTCTGTCGATATCATCCATAACGTAAGCCCAGCTGCCGGAAGGGAAAAACCAAGCATATGCGGCCCCATGATACGATATATGGTCTTGCCTGGGAAACGATGGATCACCTCATACATCCGGTTCAATTCATCTCGCTCGTGATACTCGGCAGCAAAAAATTGCCGTATTGGTCCAAGCTGTGCCCACAGGGTAATTAACTCTGCAACCAGCATGAATAAGATGGATATCAGTACAATAAGGATGAGTCGCACAAATTGAATATTGGGTATTTGCAAGGTAGATACCATGACGACTGTACCGACAACAAAAACAGCTGCCAGTGAACCGATCAAATAATTGCGCAGCATACGAAAGATAAATGAACGGTATATTTCCAACCTAACCCCTCACTCTCTATGTGAAACCAGTTCTCCCTTGATGACATGGGGAGATTAAGGGTATTCCTTCCTATTAGTTTATCGGTTAATCATACTGAAAAATGAATAAAAACCGTTGATCTCTCTGAGGACTCCTCCTGCACCGTTGTTGTGAAACGTATGGACGACTCCGGTAATTCTGGTGACATTCCAGACAACGCAAAAAGCCGCTCCCAGAAGGGAACAGCCTTTAGCGATATAACCTGTCTCTATCCTTTGATCTTGGCAGCCAGAATCATCGTACCACGTGGCTCATCTCCCATGGCATCTGGCTCAAGTGTGATCGCCACCGTGTCATAGTCATTCGCCGAATCGAGTGTATAATATACCGCTCCCGTTCCGTCACGACTAAGGAACGTCCCCGCATTCTGAGGGGTGTCTCCCTTGATCAACCAGACCTGGAACGCCTCGTTGCCTTCCAGATTGGGCAAGTTCTCCGCCTGTACAACCAGGTGAGTTCCTTTGCTGTCAATGACAATGGTTGCGAGACCTTGGGCTACAATGTCCTGCGTTGCAGGATTAAGCTTCACTGCCTCGCCTGTCTGCATTCCCTGTGCAGGCTCCAGGGCTGATGCCAGCTGCTCTTGCAGTTGGGCATTCTGCACCTGGGCCTGCGCCAGTTGTTCTTGCGTAGCCGACGAACCCGCTGCTTGCTGCGTCAGCGAGTCGATCTGGCTTTGCAGCTGCGCCGCGTACACGCCGAGCACCAGTGCCGCTGCCGCAAGGCTGGCGCTGGCCACGCGCCAAGCGCGGCTGCTGCGCGCACGCGCGCGCCCTTGAGGCTGCCATGGCTGTGCCTGGGCAGCCTCTTCCACCCGGGCTGCAGGCACCGCCGTCGGCGGCAGGCCTAGCCCGGGCTGCGCCGCACGTTCGTGCTGCGGCGCAAGGTCCTCCTGAAGCACCACGGGTGCTTCAGGCTGTGCAGGAGCAGCCGCCGGCTTCGCCTCGGCGCTCTCCTGCACGTGTCCGAGCACGTTGCCCAGCACACGTGCTCGCATGCCCGGCGGCGGCGCTACAGGTTCCGCCGCAAGTGGCAGGAAGCCGGTCACTTCCTGCAATTCCCTCACCTCCTGGCGACATGCTCCGCAATTCAACATATGCGCTTCAAATGCCGCCACTTCCTCTGCTTCCAGTCCGCCCAGCACATACATCGGTGCCAGATCAGACCACTCCTCATGTCGTTCTATCATGGATGTATGCCCTCCCTTCCCGCGTCCGGATGCAATTCAGCATCGGCCAGTAGCTTCTGGAGCTGCCGCATGGCAAGCCTGACACGGCTCTTTACGGTACCCAGCGGAATCCCGAATCGGCTGGATACTTCCTGCTGAGTTAATCCCGCATAATAAATCGATTCGATAACTTGTTGCTGATCACCGTTCAACTGGGATAAGGCCTCTTTGATCCGTGTACCCTCCCATTTACGCTGAACTTCTTCTTCGGTATTCGTATATTCATCGGCATAGGCCGCCAGTGTCTCATGTTCAACTGATGTAGCCGCTGCCCCTTTCGATTTCCGCCTCAGCATGTCCACTCCAATGTTACGCGTAATCGCAAACATCCATGTGGTCAGCTTCCCCTGTGAGGCATCATAGCGTTCAGCATTATTCCAGACCCGCAGGAAAAGCTCCTGAACGGTCTCTTCTGCCGTCATAGGATCACCAACGATCCGGTAGGCAAAAGAGTATACCGCACGCTCATAACGGTCATATAAAAGCTCCAGTGCGGAAGCATCACGCTCCGCAATCTGCCGCATTAACCTGCTGTCCTCCATCGATTCAGTCATGCGAGGGCCCCTTTCTGTATCTTCCCTCTTATTATAACCTACGCAGAAACTTTTGAAGAGGATTACCTCAATGAAGAAATTTATTGAAAAATTTTCTGTAATTTTTCACACCAGCCATATACCTTGGGACTTAGAGACACTCCATAAACATATTGTTCTAGTCGTGCTTTCCTTTTTATTGCAAAAAATTACAACCTGTGGTATGATATAAAAGTTGTATTAACAACCTCATATGATTTCTGTCTTCTTTAAACCCCGGAATATTTTCTTCATGCTGCGACCGCAGCGAATTGCACAACCAACCTATGAAGATTGAAGAACCTGAATCACAATAACCCGGTAGTACAGAGTTTCACAAGATGTTCCCATTCACACTGGCGCGGTCATCGGAGCCGCAAGGACAAAAGAGAGGTAGGGCTTTTGTTGTTTTGGATATCATTTATTCTTGAGAAGATTGAAAACATACATTAAACACCCGGAATTGGGTTCTGGGTGTTTTTCTATGTCTACATATAGAAATCAGCACCACGGACTGGCACTCGCCATTTGTTTCCTTACTGTATTCAATCTGCTTGGGCTCACCCATTGCGTATCCACACATCTTTCGTTTTTTAATTTCATATTTCTTCAGTTCTCCATTCACTCGGTTCTTGGTTCCCCTCTCACGCAACGCAACCTGGTTCCAATAAGCAGCGATTGCGGATAAAAGCAAACGGGACGACGCTGGATCGTACTCTGCGTTGTCCCGTTCGGAATGATGGAGCGTATGGCCGCCCATCGTCAATCTCTTGTTTCAGAGCCTCTCGAAATGACTGCATTCATTGTGGAGGTCTACGTTATCTAACCAGCCTCCGCAACAAGACTCTTTAGATAAACATGGTTTTGGAGATAATAACCAACAGGATGAACAACACGAGGATCGTTCCCATGGAGCCCCAGCTGCCCCCGCCTTGACCATAGGATGTTCCACAACACTGGTTATAACCGTGCATCATTGGAGCCTGATTGGGTTGGTGTCCGTAACCGTAGCCCATCGGCATTGTGCCACAGCCATATCCGTGCATGTCTTGACCTGTGTATTGGTATCCATACATATGCTCATTTCCTCCCATTTGTCCGTATACATGCCCCTGTCCGTTCGGTGAGTTTGGTTTTACTTCGCTCATTGTTCATTCCTCCTTAACATTTGCCTACACCCCTAAGCTATGTATTCAGCCTACCTCTGGACCGGGCTATGGCCCTCATCATAACAAAATGGGCGTTAGCCGTCGGGTAACCTTCCCGCATTTTCGCAGCACACTCATCCATTCCATCCATTGGATTTCACTAGGACGTGTCTGAAAACTCCGAAGGAAGCAGATTTTGCCGAATTTTCGTTCCAAGCAAGGAAGTTTTTCGCAGGCGTGCCGGGGCACGTCAAGGGAAAGAGACGCAGCAGGGGGCGAAAAGGCGGTGAAAGATGCACTTCAGCGAGTTTGAGACACGCCCTAATCATTCCGTTCAATCGCAAGCTATCTCTTCCAAGCCTGGCAATCATGCTTGTCCATGGACAAAAAAACCCTACCGGTTGCCCGGCAGAGTCCGCATATTATACCCAGAATGATTTCGTGATGATGACGAGAAGAATGAACAGAACCAGGATTGCTCCAGTCGATGTCCAGCCGCCGTATCCTACGCCTTCAACTACTTTGCTCATGCAGAACCCTCCTTTACCAAGTAATTAGGGTCCAAACGGTTTATTAGATTAGGAATGCTTTAGAGATGATGACGAGCAAGATAAAGAGAACCAAAATCGCGCCAGTCGATGTCCATGCACCACCGTATCCACCTACAACTCCACTCATGTAAACCCCTCCTTTGATTTGAGGTACAGTTCACTATATGCATGGATCACACAGGGGACCGGGCTCTGGTTGAAAATAGGCACAATGCAACTTGGAACGGCTAGCCCGTCTGGATTTATGACCCGAAATAGACATCCAGCTTGCCTGTAGGCTGGGTTGTTGCCATCCATACCGCGGCCAGATTGTCGGGTGCCTGAGTGTAGGCTGTAATGTAGTCACCAATGAGTACAGTAGGTGTTGGAGAATTCCCATTCGGATTGAAAGAGGTCATTGTGAGTCTACGGTTCGTAAAGCTCGCCCCCCCGTTAAAAGACTCCGCCACAAAGACATCCAGTAAAAATCCATTGATCTGGTTCGAGTAATAGATGACCCGTATTGTTCCAGTAAAGGGAGATACGGTAATGGAAGGAAAGAAATTCTGTGTCCCCACGGGTGCTCCCGTAATGCTAGCCGGCTCACTCCAGAGCAATCCATCCGGTGAACTACACATGAATACATCGGTATATCCATTCCGAGCATCATTCCAGATGGCGTAGACCTTACCGTTATAGATGCTGTTCGATATATCTGCAGCCAGATTCAGGTTGGTTTGAACACGAAATGCATAATTGGGCACAGGCAGAATTTGTGGTGAAGGCACAACGGAGGCAATTAGCGTGGACTGATTACTTATAGGCGGCTGGAATGTGGCACCCCCGTCATAGGAAATCCGAAGTAACGCATAAGCGCTGCCCGGACCCGTGAGGATGTAGCCAGCGTAGACTTCTCCTGTGAATCCAATGCCTATGGTCGCCCGATCATGAAAGCCTCTAGGATTTGAAATTCGGCTGGGAATCTGCCAGGTTGACGCTACATCCTCAGATCGTTGAAAGAAAATTGATGAAGCTGCCGTTGCCAGCGGAGTATAACCTACATAGACATTGCCTCGATACGGACTGCCTGGTGTACGATCACAGGCCACAAAAGGCTCATCATTGTGAACGATGAGCCCGTACCCCCTGTTTACAAACACAGGCGGAGTCCAGGTTACCCCGTCGTCAAGCGACGTATAACTAATGATGGTTCCATCATTATCTCCATTGAATATATGCACCGTCACAACGAATGTGCTGGGAAAGGTATAATCAATCGTAGGGGCTTCCGCTCCCTCATATCCGGCAGGCTGCACCAGGGTCGTTGTGGTCCAGGTCTGCCCCCCGTCAATAGAGCGGTAGAAGCCAGTCCGTGTCGACCCAGTACTTGTATCGACCGCAACAACACACATAATATTGGGAAGTAATTCATTAACCGCAATCGACGGTTCGAACTGGCTGCCTCCCAGTGCTCCTGTAATATTTACAACCGGCATCTGCATTCCCCTCCGCATATTGAAATTAAGGAATATTGGTAAAGCGGTCTATCCATACCATCTCCGATTGCAGTACACGCTGTGTGATATTGCCCACGGAGTCCAGACTGTAAGCCTGAATGATTGTGCTGGTGGCACTGAAAAAGTCACTTTGTACCTCAAAATAATCAGCGGCGTTCAATGTATACAACAACGTTTTGGATACCTGAGGAGGTAACTGGAACAGATCATGACCGATCGGTATCCGTGCCGTCTGGGAAGTATCCCAGCGGAAGACCTGAAGTTCGATGTTGGATGGAATATTGATAGAGTCATTCAAGCAAGTCACAATGAGTTGTGTGGCACGATCCGCCCCCGTTGGAGAGTTAAAGAGAAGACCTGTACTATAGGGCATCGTAATCCCTCCTTTCCTCTATATCACCGCCGACAATGCTTGACAGTATGTTATAAAATATGTGAAATTTCGTTGTAAGACACGGCATTTACCGTCAAGTTTTGAAAGTGATGTGCAAGAATAGACTAACTTCGAACCTCTAGCTGTATGCAAAAAACTGCAAGCCCCCGACCGGACTTGCAGTAGTGATATCAGACTATTTGTTTCGGTGTCGCTCTCTGCTAATTCGGTCTTGCCTGAATGGAGGTCAGCTTATCCTGAACTGATTGTAGTTTCTGTATGCTTGAAGCGTCCGGTTTATCACGACGGTCGTCGATCTTGACGGATGTGGATACACGCTGAGCTCCTGACAGAAACGGTGCTTCATGCAGAGCTGCAATTGCTGTAAAGACCTCGTTAAGCGGGCCTTCAATAATGGTGCTCATCGAAGTTAACTGATATGTAATGCCACGTTGATGTTCCAAAACCTTTTGCATGTCCGCCACATAACTGCTCAGACTGGTCGTGCCCGTTCCGATTGGAATTACAGTCACTTCTGCTATTGCCACTTTCGCTCCGCCTCCTATAGGCCCCGTGAACAACCGTTGCCACTGATTTTAGTCGATTTTTGACTGTTTTTATTCTACCAGTTGAAAGCGTAACAATTCAAACTGACGTGATGACGTCATTCAATTTTGCCTAAAAAAAATTTTGAACAATCTTCACATCTTCCAGTCCTTTTCCTTTGCGGATTCTTGGCTAAAATGATATACTCGGAATTACGTTTTACTGTGTTGACCCTGTAGACAAACACTATATGTTGGGTTAAAGTAATCTAACAGTAACAAAATGTAGTGACACAAGATTTCCCCACTTCTAAAAGTCACCTTCTGAATTCTCGTGAAAAACAGGATGAAATCACCTCCAAAGGCACGTCCCTGTAGGTGTAAATCGCTTTCTCGAAACAGAGTTGACACAGAGGTTAACGGGGCTGTTTGGACTGCACCCGGTATTCTCAAACTATAGGCGCGTCTACGATAGACAAAACCTTACATAAGCACCCTTTTCTGTCATCATTTCAAGCCTTTATGACACTAAGGAAGCCAGAGCATCCATGGGCATTTTCAGCCGCCAGGCGGGGAGAATGCTTTTTATATGAGCATGTTCTGCATGGTGCTGATTTGTGCTCCTCTGTTGAGCGATTCAAGACGTGACCACCGCTGTTTCAGTCCGCAATATTTAACCTATATCTTTTTTTCTCACCGTAAAAAGACACTCAATTCTTTATATAAAGAATTTCTCCAATTTATCTCTTAAACATGCGAAAGCGAGGAATATTCATGCCACAAATTGTGACCAAGCCGAACAATCGCCAGCTTGCCTTTGATGAAATGCGTATCTCGGTATATGCCGACCGTAATCTGGAAGGACTGGAAACACTGGAAAAGGAACGTCTGGTACGTGGGGTAAACAGCAAGCTCCGCCGTGATGAAGTTACCGGAGATGAAATCAGCAGCGCTTTTATGATGAGTGCACTGGAACTGGTAACAAAGGAAGAGCCTGACTGGAAATTTTCAGCGGCACGCGCCCTGCTCACTTCCTTGTACAAAAAAGCGGCGACCAACCGCAGGTATAAATCATACCCGGACGAGCCTTACGGCGCATTCCACCCTTTGCTTGTTGATCTCATAAAAAAAGGCATCTACCGCGAAGAATTGCTGGAGTGTTACACCAAAGAACAGATCGATGAGCTTGCGGAATGCATTGACTACCGCAACGATCTACTCTTCGATTACATCGGCTTGCTCACACTGGCAGAACGTTACCTCGCTCACGATTTTGACGGAAAAGTGATGGAGTTGCCTCAAGAGCGTTATATGGTTATCGCCATGTTCCTGATGCATCAGGAGCCTGCTGAGAGACGTATGGATCTCGTCAAAGAAGCTTACTGGGCGATGAGCAACATGTATATGACAGCAGCTACACCTACCATGTCCAATGCGGGTAAAAAAGTGGCCGGACAACTCTCCAGCTGCTTCATTGATACCGTGGACGACTCACTCGAAGGTATCTTTGATTCCAACACCGATGTAGCACGTCTGAGCAAAATGGGTGGAGGCATCGGCGTCTACCTTGGCAAAGTCAGAGCACGTGGTTCGGATATCCGTGGTCACCAAAATACAAGTTCCGGTGTAATCCCCTGGATTCGCCAACTGAACAATACAGCGGTCAGCGTAGACCAGCTCGGTACTCGTAAAGGTGCCATTGCCGTATACCTGGATGTCTTCCACAAAGACATTCTGGCCTTCCTGGATCTGAAGCTGAACAACGGCGATGAGCGGATGCGTGCGCATGACGTATTCCACGGTATCTGTCTGCCTGACTTGTTCATGGAGCGGGTATCCACCCGCGGCGAATGGAGCCTGTTCTGTCCGCACGAAACGAAGAAAGTGATGGGCTGGAAAGACGAGAACGGTCGTCCACTCGGTCTCGAAGATTTCTATGATGAGTCCGTAGGCGCAGGTGCCTTCCGTGATAAATACGAAGAAGCTGTGAATCATCCATTGTTGTCCCGTATCACAGTACAGGCGATTGATATCATGAAGCGTGTACTGAAATCGCAACTGGAGACAGGTACGCCATACATGTTCTACCGGGATACGGTTAACCGCTCGAATCCGAACCGTGTGCATGGTATGGTATACTCCTCCAACCTGTGTACCGAAATCATGCAGAACCAATCTGCTACGGTTATCGAAAAGGAAGAGCTTGTTACCAAAGATGGACAAACTCGCATTGTGATCTCCAAAGTGCCTGGTGATTTTGTGGTCTGCAACCTGAACTCCATTCACCTGGCACGTGCCGTGCCTAATAATGTACTGGAGCGTCTCGTACCCATTCAGGTACGTATGCTGGACAACGTTATCGACATTAACAATATCGAAGTGCTTCAAGCCCAGTATACCAACAGCCAATATCGTGCGGTCGGTCTGGGAACGTTCGGACTTCATCACCTTCTTGCCCTTGAAGGCATACACTGGGAGTCCGATGAAGCAGTAACGTATAACGATAATCTGTACGAGAAGATTAACTACCTGCTCGTGAAAGCCAGCATGGAACTGTCCAAAGAAAAAGGACACTATCCGAAATTCAAAGGCTCTGATTGGGAAAGTGGTCACTACTTCGACCAACGGGAGTACACATCAGGTGAGCGTGTTGGCAAATTCGTGACTACGGAACAGTGGAAAGAACTGCAAGCTGAAGTACAGCAAAACGGTGTACGTAATGCCTGGTTGTTCGCCATTGCGCCTAACGGTTCCACGTCCATCATTGCAGGTTCTACGGCGAGTATTGATCCGCTCTATGAGCTGTTGTCTTATGAAGAGAAAACAACTTACAAAATTGCTAACCCGGCTCCTGATCTGTCCGAAAAAACAAGCCCGTATTACCAAACAGCTTTTGCGGTGGATCAGCATGCCTCCATTAATATGGCTGCTGCCCGTCAGCGTCACGTCGATCAGGGACAAAGCTTCAACTTCTATGTTCGACCGGATATCAAAGCTACGGAATTCCTGGAACTACACTTGCACGCTTGGAGAGCCGGCATGAAATCGACCTATTATGTTCGTAGTCGGGCTTTGACGATTGAATAGTCTTCATTTTTGCGCAAGCTGATTTTCATGATTTGATGCACAAGATGTATGAACCTTCAAGATGACCACCGGGGCAGCCAGTTTTGATTGCAAAATAGCGTTGCCCTGGTTCTTTTTTGCCTAAAAACGATTACAACATCACAAGATGTTGATATAGATGCCACATTAAAGAGCCTAACATATAAATGAAATAACGATTACACGATAACGAAGAGGACAGAAAAAAGCTGGAGAAGCAACGCGCTCGCCTTTATCACCGGATTTTCCCCTTTGAAAGAGGGAATCAAAAAAGCTGGGGATAACAGCGATCGGAAGGTTGTTCTGTCATCGTAGTTATACAGTGTAAATTCATTCAAGGAGTGAACGGATTATGCAAGTACAGAAAATTTTCAATACCGAAGCCCCTAACCAATCGACCCGTATTATCGAAGGTGAGTGCTCCGGGATCCTGAACTGGAATGACATTCGTATGCCTCATATGTACAAATTGTACAAAGTACTGTTGCTCAACCACTGGATTGCAGACGAGATTCCCATGTCCAAAGATGCTTCTCAGTTTGTGCAACTGGACGAGGAAGAGAAACGTACGTTCAAAATCAATATTTCCCTTCTCGCGGTACTTGATTCCATGCAGACGATGTTTGTTGGTGACGTAAAGCGTTACTTTACGGATTCTTCACTCGAAGCGATCTCCGCGATTATCGGACAACAGGAAGTTGTTCATAACCAATCCTATTCCTACGTGCTGTCCTCCATCGTATCGGATCAGGAGCAGAAGGAAATTTTTGAATACTGGAAACATGATCCGGTACTGCTTGACCGTAACCGGTTTATCGCCGATATCTATCAAAGCTTCCGGGACAACCCGTCTCCACAGACGTTCTTCCAAGCCATGGTAGCCGATCTGGTACTCGAAGGTATTTTCTTCTACAGTACATTTGCCTTCTTCTACAATCTGGCCCGTGACCAGAAAATGATGGCAACCAGCCAGATGATCTCTTATATTCAACGCGATGAAAACCAACACTGTTACTTCTTCGCTGAAGTGTACAAGCAGCTGCTGGTTGATTTCCCTGAGCTGAACACACCGGAGAACATGGACTACGTGTACAAAACGATCAATCGTGCTGTTGAACTCGAAACGAACTGGGCACATTACACACTCAGCAACGTGCGCGGTATTGACCTGAACGAGTTGGAAGACTACATCAAGTACATCGCCAACAAACGTCTGCGTCTGATGGGTATGGAAAAAGCGTATGAAGGCGTAGATGTAAACTGTATGCCTTGGATCAAACCATTCTCCGATGATGCGCTGAATGCAACCAAAACAGACTTCTTCGAAGCTAAATCCCGTAACTACGGTAAAGTTGGCGACGATAACGGATTTGACGATTTGTAAGAAACCTCTGATTTCAATACCATATATCTATAAATAAAAACAACACTCCCTGAGCTGTGGCGATTACGCCTAAGTTCAGGGAGTGTTGTCTAATTAGTATGTACAACATCATATATCATTTGATTAATTATAGCCTTATAGAGAAATAGAGAGATTTCTTAATCTAATAAACTCAAGAATAGTGTATAATTCTTGAAAATTTTCGTTTTTCAATCTTACTTCACTTGTCGTATGTCCTCTACACAGTACATCTTCGATAAATCCGTAAACACGATGGTCTTACGAATTGTTCTAGCGCTGTTCGGAAGACCATTTGCACCATCTCGAATCTCCATAATAATATCTGAAAAATCATTCTCAATAAAACGAAAATTACTTTTCGGTATCTTTAAAGCCAAGATGTTGCCTCCCCAAATGGTGTTTCCAAACTTGTGCATCGGTTTCTTCTTCAGGTGTCAAATTCAATGTAGTTCCGAGTGTACGTTCGAATTCCCCTTTATATTTATCTTCATATAAGGCAATTTGTCCAGTATGATAATCAAGGTCACTGATTTCTAATGTTGAATCGTGTACAGCCTCCTCCTGTCTCCACAAAGTAACAATGTCTTTAATTGTCGTTCTCTTACCTGATCCATACACATATGTAGTATCATCTGGAATGAGATTATGTTTGTTGGCCCCGGCTCTTTGAACCCCTATAAAACGCCCTTGATCAATCCAGTTGAAGATAGTCGTAATACTTACTCCAAAAAATATAGATAACTCTTTAGGGGTGTAAGACTTTATTGCAGCAATAGAAGGAACATCAGTGTCTGTATTACCTTGTGGAGCATCGACTGCTTGATTTAATGCATGTTTAAGAAGAGTAACATAATTTTCTCTAAAGATATCCGTATTTTCAAATATAGATTCATCCAAGCCACGAACAAATTCAGCATTATTTTTGACTGCAAACGCCAGGACTTTGAATAATAAAATACTATTATCCATTTTGCTCAAGCTCTGGACCAACTCAGAAGCAATCTCATCCGTGTTCTGACTAAAAATATTTTTTTCAACTCTCGTGATTCCCATACACATCTCACCTCACACTCCTAGTATAGGCTAGTAAAGTTTAACTTTCAATAAATTACTTAAACAAACTCAAACTCAACTTAAACATACTTAAACAGTATGCTACGAAGATGTTGATTTATACATTCTCCAACCAACACATACTTATTATATAATTGAAGAGATTCACATTCCCCCTACGGAAATGAGGACTATTTAATGCAAAGAGATCTGCTGGAACAACTCAACTTGTGGCATGAGCAGGACGAATTCGGGCTTATAATTGAACGCATTGACGATATACCGGTTTCTGAGCGGGACTATAATCTCATCGGGCAACTCGCCAGAGCTTACAATAATATGGAACGTTACCGTGAAGCTGTTGAGCAATTGCTTTCTGTTCATCAACAAGGGGCATCTGACCCGCTCTGGCAATATCGCTTGGGATACGCCTACTGTTATACCGCCAACTATGAACAAGCGCTTTTAGCTTTTGAGAGAGCGGACGAACTTCTACCCCATGATGAATCCACCCTTGAATTCCTTCGTCAGATTCGTCCCAAAGCGGAGAAGATGCGGCACGATCGTCAACGCCACGAAGAGAAAATCACAGAATGGAAGCAGAGCGGTACACTGAACCAGCTACGAGCGACATCAGGAACTTATTCCCCTGCAACGTTCTGGAAACAGAGCGATTATGCACAGGAAAATCATGTATCGAAACCTTTTGACGAAGCAGAGATTGTGTCCATTGAACACGAATTGGGGTACAAGCTGCCCGCTTCCTATATTCAGCTAATGAATACCCAAAACGGTGGCATCCCCACGCTTACTGAATTCCCGACCGCAGAAGCAACTTCCTGGGCTGAAGATCATATTGCCATCTCAAGCATTATGGGGATCGGACACGATAAAATATATGCGCTCGGTGGAGAGCTGGGAAGCCGCTTCATGATCGAGGAATGGGGTTATCCTGATCTGGGGATCGTCATCTGTGATTGTCCATCTGCAGGTCATGATGTCGTTATGCTGGATTATCGATTCTGCGGTCCTGAAGGTGAGCCCTGTGTAGTTCATGTGGATCAGGAACGTGATTATGAGATTACATATCTTGCACCAAATTTTGAAGCTTTCATCCGTGGATTGGTCGATGAAGACACATATGACCTGTCTAATGAAGAGGATGAGGACTAAAACCCAGGAGGGTCGCGCCGTATGACAACCCGTATATATTTTGGTTCCAATCAGCTTGGCGATGTGGCAGCGTCTGCATTGCAAGAGGCGTTGAATGAGTTCCACCTGGGAACCCTCGAAGATTATCAACGAACGAATAAAGGCGTTATGGGTCAGACACTGCTCATTCGTTCTTCTCACGGAGAGTATATTCTGAAAGGTAATCCGATATATCCAGGACAGCTAGAGGAAGAAAAGTTCTTCGTAGAACAACTGGCGAAACACACTTCCATTCCTGTCCCTGACCCCTATTGGTTACATAAAGACACCGCTCTTCTGGGCTGGAGTTATGCCATAATGCCACGCTTGCCCGGGGATCACCTGTATGATCCATCCTTTCAGAGTTCATTGACCTCACAAGATCAGGAAGAGATCGCTTGCATGCTTGCCCATGCTTTGGCTGACCTGCACCGCTGGAAAGTGCCTGATACGGGGGAATACGATTCAGTAGCGAAACAGATTGTTTCCTTTGCCGGGAATTATCTGGACTGGTTATACGGAACCATCCGTCACTGGTTACACGATGCAGAACAGTACTCGGTCATTACGGATGAAGATATACATTGGGTGGATGAGCAATTAAAGCAAGCTGAACCGGCGTTCCAGTCCAAAGTTGTTCCCGGATTCGTCATGGGTGACTTCAAAGTCGAGAATGTTCTGATTCAAAAAGGGGATAGTCCATCTTCACGGTGGCAGATTAGTGGTTTGTTCGATTTCACAACCTCCTATTTCGGAGATGGCACAGCCGATCTGACCAAAATGTCTGCCAGATATATACGTGAGGGTCAACCAGATCTTGCTGCGCAGTTCCTTCGCTGCTATCGGGATCTAGTCTGTGCAGCAGATGTGGAGAAATACCAGCATTTCCGTGCACATCTCCGCGTGCACTTGCTCTATCAGCGCATCTTGTGGTGGGGTGAGGCGAAAGCGACAGGACAAGTGACTTGGGCAGCAGAACTACCTTTTGCACAATGGGCAGAACAGTATATGGACTCGGTTCTCTCCTTACTGGATTAGTTCGGTATACACTGACTCAACAACCGAGCGCATTCAGAAGAAAAACCGTTAGAGATCATGATGATCTCTGACGGTTTCTTCATATCAAGATATAGCAGCTAAAGGTATTATGAAATGGATTCAGTTAATTCTGTTATTTGCACAATAGATATGTAAGCTTTACTCTCCATTTTTGCTTAATATATCTCATTCTCTGTTGTATTCATCCAACGTACAGTCACTCTTTCCGCCCCTGCCATACATAATGATGCGGAGTAACCCTTGCCTATATTCAGGGATTGCATTACATAATTCTGTCCAGCCCATTCTAGCAATTGTCCATGATTCCGCATCACTTGTACTGTATTTAATTTTCTCCACTGTCCACATAAGGATTGACCAGAAGCTTTGATCCAGGCCTCCTTTCCTGTGAGGACTTTCCACAACAGGATAGAAGTATCATCCCCTGAACGCAGGCCTTCCAGGAGATAATCCTGCTCTTCTTCTGTGAGGAAACGTTGGACAACGGCTTGCTCCCGCACTAACGGCCGCATCCATTCCACGTCCACACCAAGTTCATTGTTAGTAGATGTAACCGCCAGCATACAGAGTCCTTTCGTGTGTGAAAGACTAAATTGCGGACCGCCTGGGAGATAAGGCTTCCCGGCGGTACCGTACTGAAAATGAATATCTCTTGCATGAAGCTGCACGTACTCTGCCAGCACCCTTCGCAGGAAAATCCTTGATACCATCCAGCAATGAGCCACAAGCCGTGAAGTTTTCTTCATTCTGACCAAGCGCTTATATTCATCTGAACTCAGGGCACTGGAATCCGCAGTATCCATCGTCTGAAGTTGCTCCTCCATTATGGGCAAGCCCTGTGTCCATATATGAATCTCTGGTGCCCCGGCCGTTGCTGTGAACGCTTCATTCCCTTGTTCCCTGATTGTCAGAAGTCTGCTGATTATTCGGGTATTGGAATCCATAAGCCCTCCTTCCTGCGCGGCTTGCATGCTATCGTATAACAACCATCCGCAGACGGGCAGACGTTGCAATTTTTTTTAAACCACATAAAATCTCTTCCTCTGTCAAGCTAAGTAGGATTGAACCGATCTGCATATAATCCAGTCCGATCACATCATGTTCAGAGATGTGCATGCATCGCTTTTTTAACGAATCCACGTCTGTATAATACTTACTTAACCTTCTCATCCGTGCATAGTCCAGATTGGATAGAATTAACGTTCCTTCCTGAATCCCTTCACACTTTTCCTCCACCCGATTATATAAAGAAGCGGGATCTGCTGAATAACCACAAGCGTTCGCAAACGCAAATTCCTTACGATAGTAGTGGTCCCATTCTGCGCCCTTGTGAAGCAGCCCTGATTCTATGCAATCGGTATGGAAATCGGAGGTTTCGCCCAACAAGGCTTCAATACCGATCATGCAAGCCATTTGATCCCTTAACTGCATCCCCTCTTCGGCACGAAACCCAAACCTTACAAGTGGCAACGACATTCCAGATTCAATCTCCAGATATTGCTTGTCGGAATCCTTGCCCAGTGGGTGGGGTGTAACCGTTGGTATGTAAGATGCGTGCCGTGATTCCATTGCAGGAAATCGTTCCAGCATATCAGCAATAACCTCCGCTTCAACTGGACCAGCCACTGCCACTGACATGTTCCCCGTGGCATACCGAGTGTTGTAGGCATGATTCAGCTCATCCGGTGATATTTGGTACAGACTGTCCGGTGTGCCTGCAACATCCATCGTGATCGGATGATTACTGCCATACATCATCTGAGTTAACTGTTGCAAGGCTTTCCAGGAGGGCTGGTCTGCATATATGGATAGTTCCTGATGAATGGCAGCCCGTTCCTGTTCAATATGACCCGATGTGAAATAGGGCACAGCCAGCATCCGAGTGAACAAATCTATACTTTGCTTCAAATCGCCTGTGCAGGCCATTTGATATGTCGTTACATCGTATCGTGTCAATGCAGATGTCGAAGCTCCCTGAGCATGAAATAGTGACTTGATGGGCTGCTTATCCGGATTGTAGAACATCATATGTTCCAGAAAATGTGCCCTCCCGGGTAGTGCTACATCATGAATTGAGCCATAAGGCACGGACCACGATATAAAAGTATGATGGAAATCGGCCTCGGGAAAAATGTGAACCGACAGACCATTGGACAAGCGCCTGCGTACAGGAGCGATATTCACAATGCTATTCATGATTCACCTCCTGCACGGATACCGAATATTCACTCTCTGGATACATAATCCAGGTTACGGCCTTTTTCATTCCAGAGGCTACCTCCGCCACATGTTCCGAAGTAACACCCGATATGGCTTCCAGGAATTGCGGAGTGGTCATCTGTACATGGTTGAGCAATCGATCCATATGAAGGGTTACGACTTGCTCAGGCAGGTCGTAACCCACTTGCACATAATGCATCACATTCTGAATAGCTCTATTCAGCTCCGCTTCCGTGATGTCTCCGCTACATATCCTTAGCCACTCCGCATCAATTGCTTCAAGAACGTCTGTCACATATCCACTGCTTGTTCCCGTCGTCACATGAAGCGTTCCCCGATAATCATCCAGCGTGCTGTAGATCTGGTATACCCATTGTTTTCGTTCACGAAGCTCATATTGAAGCCTGGAAGCAGGCGTTGCGCCATACAGGGAATGAAAGAGAAACAACGCAGGGTAGTCTGACGATGTATACGTCACCCCGGTAGTGAAGGCCACATTGATCTTGCATTGCTGAACATCCATCAGTTCAAGCATCATCTCGCCTTCCTCCCGGTGTTCAGCAGGCCGATCATTCCCCATTACAGGTGGAATCACTCCCTCCTCAGCCTTGACAACCGAAGGCAAAAAAATATTCATGACCTGTGCTATCATCACATCAGGCTGAAAATCACCGATCACATGAATATGAAGCGGGCAGCGAAGCACCTCCCTGTACCATTGTTGCAGTTCACCATCACGCACACTACGATGTAACTGCTCCAGTTCATCATTTCTGGCTCGTCCTGCATATCCCATCCACTCCAGACAGCGTCCTCGCACCACCTTATCCCATTCCGAAACATCATAGCCAGCATGATGTTCTGCCCAGGTAATTTCCTCCTGGATCTGTGCTTCATTGAAATCAAATCCGCCCTTATCACCCAATCCGAACAACATTTCAGCGAGCAGCTTCAGTGCGTCGTGCGTCCGCGCCTCCGCCCGGGGCAGCACATCTGCGGGGAGATGCAACCGGATAGAGGCAAGCTGAGTCTCCCCCTTATGCTCCAATTCGCATCTGATCTCATCTGCATACATGGACCATAGATGCTGCTGTAGCTGTCCATTACCTGCCGTACCTGAACTCACCTTGAACAAGAGTTGCACAATGACTGCAAACACCACGGGAGGGATTCTACCCTGTTCGTTAACGATGCCGAGATGCAGATAGCGGTTTACATATTTGCGCGTTGGCATCGCATGGACCGATAGATGATTGCACTGCTCTGTAATGAAAGACTGCATCCTTGCCTCCCCCTCTTCTGATAAAGACAGTTAACTCAAATTGTAGACCATGCCATTCGCAGTATTCAGTCCCAGCTGACCGAATCCCTCCAGCGGCTTGGAGAACCAATCGACCCGGCTCTCAGCTTCAGGTGACTGCTCAACAGGCTCATCCTCTTTCCAGTGAATCACCTGCTGATGATGACGATCCCAGAATCTCCATAGTGCAGGCTGCTTCAGCAACTGATTGCGAAATGGCTCATATACACGACCTGCTGACTCCTGAATATCCTCTTCTAATGTAAAAGGCGGCAGGAAGACAATTTTCGAACGGAAATCTTCAGTCAACGTCATGAAATAGAGACATACGGGCTTACGGGTCTTGGCCAAAATACGAAAAATACCGCTCCTCGTCCGAATGCGTGAACTAAGAAATGGTAGCTCTACTGCACGATTATCCGTATTGAATCCCGTCTGTCCATCTATGAAAAGGTTGAATGAACCCCCCTTCCGCAAATGAGAATATAACCGTATGCCAATCATCTCATCCTCGGCATTAAGCAGATCAGCCCCTGAGAACTGCCTAAGGGTGTTCCAGGACGAAAGCTTCTGTTCCTGCTCTAAGGCTCCTTTTTCGGACACCAGATAGAAGGGTAACCCCGCCTTCATGTGCCCTGCTCGAATCTGCTGTCCAATGGTGATCATGTTATGTCTGAGGAATCCATAATGCCAGCTCAACAAAGCCCCACCTTCCTGCAACGTGGTTTGCAGATGTTCCAGTCCCTCAACTTCATCCCAGTCCATAAAGGAGTACGGATTTTTCTTGTGTTCGTCAATGGTCCGCAAAAAGGCCAGATAATCCATCCAGATTGACTCTGGTGACGATTCCAGCTGAAGAGGTGCAAGCTCTTTGACAATATTCATTAATGCATAGAAGAATCCCAATTGAATGCCACCCGTCTTATCCCTATATAACTCCTCCCTGACTTGCTCCCGATATCGCGTATATAATGTATGAAAATCATTCATTCTCACACCTCCTTCAAGTCTAATTTCATAGACGCACCTGCGCCGGACAGTATTCCCTCCCTGGCTGCATCCGTACAGGCCGACAATTCAAAGCGCCGACGATTCCTGTCGATACCATCCATCATGTAGACCCACATCCGAAGCGCCAGCTCATATTGTCCAGGAATATGCTGATCCGATGGCACACCCTGCCCTTCTACCATATCCATTCCCTGATAACAGATTGGAACTTCCAACGCTGCGATAACACAGTCTCGAATGTTCTGCCACGTTGGCCCTGCAGCAATTGGAAAATCGACATAGGGGAAACTTCCAGGATCCAGGGAATCCAGATCAAAGGTCAAATAAGCCGAGTCGGCATCATACCTCAGCCTCACCTCGTTCAGAACCTGGCTGACCCTCTCAGGTGTCATATGTTCTGCCGATATCTGGATCAAGCCCGGATGACTGTACATTTGATCTGCTGAGCGAAGACCACGCAGTCCGATCTGAACAACAGCAGCAACCGTCCCTTCCTCCAGCAGATGTCTCACAAAATTGGAGTGACTAGGATGCTCCTGATGGATAGCATCGATGCCACAATCATGGTGAGCATCGAATTGGACCAGGACCCTTCGACGATCAGGAGACTTTGGCATCATTTGGAGCACGGCATGCGTAATGGAATGATCTCCGCCAATGCAGCATAGTAGCGCCTGTTGATCCAACGCATGATTCAATGCGGCCCCAAGCCCTCTTTTATAGGGAATGTCTCTATCTGTATCCGCATTCGCTTCATCCATAAGGCAAGTACCCCAATCCTGCATGGCTACCGTCTCCAGCAATCGTCTCCCACTTCCGATATCATACAGGCTGGAATTCCCGGATTCTTTCAACGACGGATATAAGACCTTTTTCCACGATTCTGCACGTAACGCATGGGCGAGTCCGGCAACGGAAGAATCGAACATGCTTGTCCCACCGGAATAGGGAATACCCAAGATACCGAGTTGGGGGGCCTGATGACCGATGAGAGGCTCATACAAAAAAAAAGGCGCTTGCACGGGTTCAACCCCCGGCAAATCCGGGGGACGTTGTGGCTCCAGCTCTTTCGCAGGTTCCAGCTCATAAAACTGGCTGAACGTTTCATCGGCAGCAATCCACGCATCTGCAATTCGACGTATCAGATAAGCAGGTTCTGATGTTTTCATACCATTTCCTCCTGTATGTAGATAAGGTCAAGCCTGTGTGGAATATCCCTGGTTGGACAACGTCCCTTCTTCCTCTGTAGTGATGCCCTCACCCTCAAGTACAGACGGTTCCTTGTATTCCTTCCTCAACATTCGCATGAAAGGCAGAAAGAACGACATGCCGACAACATTCATTCCCGCGATGACTCCATAGAAATAGATGACCTGATTAAAGGCCCGAGTCAATGCCCAGCCAAGTGCGATAATAATTAGAAAGTACACCGCATTCAGGAGTATGGCCTGATATCCGCGCCCGCTCTGTTCCATGGTCAGCAGGGTGGTCATCATAGGTCCCATGCCAATATAAGAAAGTGCAACAATGGACAGATACCGCGCTGCTTCAGCTCGGGTTGCCGCGTCTTCGATCAGGAATGATATCAGCGGATCTCGCCAGATCCAGACGGCAACGGCAATCATTGCGTACAGAGCAAAGGACTGCAACAGACCCTGACGATAGCTTGCATAAGCTCTTGGCCGATGAGGTGCCTGCAAATTATGATTGATGATAATACCAATGGCTGAACCAATCACAATGCCCGGCAGAATCGCCATGGTCTGAATTCGATAACCGACGCCAAACCCGGCAACCGCTCCTTCGCCAAAATGACTGACAATTTTATTGAAAAAAAATGTACTCAGAAAAATCATGCAGTACGAGATAAATACAGGAATACCGACATGCCTGAGGGCAGTAAAATGCTTCTTCGCAAAAGCAAAACGTTCAAAGATCATTTCCTGACGAATGAACAGAATCAGCAGGGAGATGGCCAAGGATAAGATTGACGTGATCAGGTTGGCGTAGATAATGCCTTTCAAGTCCAGCCCGAAGACCGACACAAACGTATATACGAGCGCAATGTTCAGCGTGGCCATGCCTACGGAGTTCCATGAAGCAGCCTGTGCCCGACCCAGTCCTCGTAGCGCCGCGCTACTTACTGCCGCCAGGACGGCAGGTAAGCTCACTGCCATCATGCCCCCTACGTACAATGTAAACATGGGTCCAATCTCGTCAGGCACCCGATAAAACCAGGAAAGCACGGGGTCAGCAGCATGACCATTCCCCCGGTCACAATGGCAAGCAGCATGGCACTACCCATCATGTGAGTGAACAGCTGGGTAAATGCACGAGAACCTCCGGCACGACTACGTGCCACGGCTACCTGGACAGACAACTGCATCGCTTCAATGATAGCGATCATGACGAATGAGACAGGAATATACAACGAGAGCACATATAGTACACTTTGACTCGTATGACCCATGAAAAATACATTGGCCAGTTGCGTAATTACGTTAACCAGAGAAGCGAGCAGCATCGGAATGGCCGTACGGAATAACAAACGATGGATCGATCCGACCGTATAATCGATGCCCTTCATGGTCTCACCTCCACATTTCATGAAGTCTTGATTTCTTGATTCATTGTAAGCCTGCTGAGCATCGGCATATGCATCACATGCACGCAACAAGCGGATAACATCCGATCATCATCCCATGAGATCAACATGACACGATCATCTGGTTTAATTCCCCCCTGCTCTAGCTTATCGGCCAGCTGTATCCATACATCTCCGCTCTGATAATCCGTGCGCGGTACGCAGACGGACTTGGAGGGGTGAATATTCCAAACAGAACTGCCACTGATACGCCATCCCAGTCTCGACTGAAGAATGACGTGCTCGGCTGCATGGTCATCCATCAGATCACGAATTATATCGAGTACCTCGGAAGCAAAAGTCGCGGGTTCATCAGACCTGATTATCCTTTTGCCCGCATAGTGTATCTGCAAGGCACCTTGACCAAGGCCCGCCTCAAGCGCAACCGCCATGTCGGCCAGATCTCCATGAGATTCGGATTGCTGACTGTATCCGACGGGTCCATCATCATGGAGAATACGTTGCTCTACCAACACAATCACAGCCCGCTCGTTGGGAAACAGACTCCACAGGGCAACCTGAATGGCCTCGGTACCTGCAAGCGCACCCATATGGGTTATACCCAGTGGGTGCTCGACTTGCCACGTTGCCGTTTCAAGCATTCGGGCAAGCGGAGCATTCAGTGCATGACGTTCGGGGCATGTCTGAGCAAGGATCAGCCAGTCCCAGTGCGGCTTCGTACTCATCCGTTCCAGCACCCTAAGTGCAAGATCCCCAGCTGTCACGCGTCTCCCATCTGCCAGAAGTGAACGGGTCAACGTTCCCACACGACCATAGTAGTGATCCTCCATGTATATGTGCGGCAAAACCTTAAAATAATCATCCGGGGTTGGCCAATCCAGCGTGTACATATCATCCTCCGCAGTAAGCCAGCAGATATGATCCACATAGATGGGCGCGCCACGATCATCATGAAGTAAATCAGACATTCTGCATCTTCCCGTTGGCATATGCCTGAAAAACGTTAATCTTCTGAATGGATGTTGTGCCTTCCATGAACTCAAAGGCCCTCGCATCACGATACCATTTGTTCAGAAGAGGGTGCTCCAGCAAGGAACCGGGTCCCATCATCTCCAGTGCCCATTCCGTCGCTTCCTCGGCAACGGCTGCAGCTCGTATTTTACTAAGGGAAGCCAAATAGCCCTTATTCGCATCATAGTCAATCTCTGATGCAGCATTGCGGATCATGTTACGTAGCGCATGCAGACGCATCTCCAGCCGCTCCAGTTCTGTCTTTTCACGTTCTGTGAAGATCGTCCTGTGTTCCACAACATAATCATATGCAGCCTGAGCAACACCAAGCGCCAAAGCCGCAACGCTAGGACGCATTCGGTGAAATGTGCGCAACGCTCCCCACAATCCCCGCTTGGTTGGACTTAGATGACGACCGAGAATATCCTTCTCCTCCAATGAGAAGGCCTCGAATTGCAGATGGCTGAGTTGCAGACCGCGAAGACCCATCGTGTCCAGCGGGGTTGCTGTAAAACCCGGCAGGGTAGGATCAACTATAGCGACCTGAATGCCCAGAGGTGTGCGATTCGTTTGGGCGAATACCAGTCCGATACTCGCTCGGTGTCCGTTTCCAATGTAGAATTTGTGTCCGGTTAGCTCCATGCTGCCATCTGGATGACGCGTGATACGTGTGCTGATCTCCGTTGCATCCGAGCCCTTTTCCGGCTCCGACAGGGCAAAAACAGCCCAGGCCGCACCTTTCAGAAAATGGCTATAAAAGCGCTCCTTCTGTTCCTCATCACCCAAATCAATCATGACGATGCTGGACATGGAAGGACCAGGCCCTCCCAGAAAGACGCCCGCATCTCCTGCGGACAACTGTTCGATCGTAATGACTCTTTCCAGAGAAGAGAGGCCATAATATCGATCCTGACCAATGGTTACGATCGGCTGACCGCCATACTCCGGGGGAATCATCATATGATTGATAGCCTGCAGGGAAGACGTGTGCAAAAACTCGGTAATCCGGTCTGGCTCACGGTCGATGATCAGGCCGATCTGACGAAGCTCCGCAGCATACTGTTTCATCTCATGCTCAAAAATGGCAATCGTTGATGGTGTAATCATCAATAGTCCTCCTTACGTGGCAACAGCACGTTTTTCACCAGTTGACCGGCATATGTATAAGCAGATACGCCTTGTCTCAAGAAACCAAAACCGCCGCCAAGACGTTGGATCAGCCTGAAGGCCTCGTCCAATTCGTGATGTATCCACGCATGAACCCGTTCAGTGGGAATACCTGAATTCGCGGATAGAAAACGGTCTTCAGGCAACGTTTCTGCCATATAGAGCGTTGTCAGGATATCGGCGACCATGCCTTTCACGAGCTGATGCTGAAATGTCAATTGCCCACCCGATATTCGACCCGACAAATGCCTGCGAACCTGCGCTAAGCCAGCCTTGCACAGCTCTGCACGGAATTCAAGCAGGCGTATTCTCAGCTCATTCGAAGTCACTTTGTTGCCTGATGTCTCCGCCTTCTCGCCCTCATTCGGTTGCACCTGATATAACCACAGTCCGGAAGGCTCCAGCATCCGATCTTGCACCAGAATGGCATTCAGCTGGACCCAATGATAGAGACCAGCTGATTCTTCATGCCATACCAAAGGGTCTTGTTCCAAAAGATGAGCTGTTGCCAAGACATATGAGCCTGCTGCCAAAAGCACTGGACGATTGCCGACCAGCAAGGTTGCCGCCTCCAATATCTCCGAAATCGGATCTACCGGATGGCCTGCTGCCCTTGATCCGACGGGCTTCGCATCTGCGCCATGGAATTCAATAACGTGCATTGCCACTCCTCCTGTTCATTCTTCTTCGCATCCCCCATGCTCTACCAGTGCAAAGCCAAAAAAACTGCCGAGCCCGATACTGACCATGATGGAACGCCCCTTCCTGCACACCCAATCCTTCTCCAATCCCGAACTCAAGTTAATGAACGGATCGGTGGAGAAGGTATGTCCGATTCGCTGAATGTTATCCAGGTATATCCGTTCGAGTCCAATTCCTGTACGTCGCGAGAACTCCTTCCAAGTGGTCCAGTTCACATTGTGGGGAAAGATATGATTCACATCCTCGAAACTTAATTCTTGCGTTGACAACAGCTCTTTCATCCCTTGAATGATATGCTCCACATACAATCGGTTAAAAGCCGTTATCTCATCCGCGGTTGCGTGATAACCGGTGTGAAATCGAGTGTCCCGCAGCACATGCGTTGCCTGAACGACGTGCTGACGACTTTCTCTGCTCAATAGAACAGCTACGGCGGAATCACCCAGAATGGCCGATTTGCGCAGATAGCGCCACTCGGGAGGCAAGAAGTTGAATTGATCCGCACATATAAGCAGTACATTTCGGATACGAGGCTGTGTCCGTGAGATCCGTTCAAGCCATTGAAGTGCAGCGATCGACGATGCACAGTTCATCTGGGATATACCATAGAACGGGATATGTTCCAGCTCGAAGCGACAGAGGATACGCTGCACAAGCCTGTAATCGCTCGGTGTCTGCACCTGGAAGGAATGAACATAGAGAACAAGGTCAATCTCGGAAAGGGAATGTCTGGTCTTGAGCCGATCCACAGCCTGCGCGATCGTATCGTCAAGCATCTGGCCCGGTTCCGTTACGGGCACACCTTCCAGATGGTGACACTTGCGCAGAAACTGAAGCTCGCCTTTCCCCAGCTCCAAGGCAGCAAGTACCTCTTCCGGCTGCTGAATCTGTTCAGGCAGATAAACACCAATATCCACAATACCGAACCCCATTGTTCTCCCTCCTTCTGTGACTAAGGTCCGATGATGCTTGATTCACAGGTCTGGATCAGCAGGGCATGAACAAATGAATCCGCCTGCTCCAGATGCATAAGACATATGTACTCGCCATTGTCCTTTTCCTCCAGCAATTCCTGTAATGCGAAGAATGGCGCTGCACTCCAGCGCGATGGATCGTAACAGCTCTTCGATCGACATTCGGTGTACCATGCAGCTTGATTGCACAACTTCTCCAGATCAGGGTGCATGAGCAGGCTAATCTGGCTCCCGTGAATAGATGCCCCACTGCCTAATCGATCCAGCACCATACCGGCAGTATCCACTATGGAATTCTCGGCATGTCGCATCTCTACACCAAGCATGGAAGGTCCTCTGCCTGTTATCCGATCAAGGTATATTACCGCGGCTGTATCCGGCCCAGCTGTTGAATCAAGTTCCTCAGTTTCATAGGGGAGAGCCGTCTGGTCCATGACCAGTAACATGCCCTTCGTGCACCCTTCTCTGCCCAGATAGTGCTGAAGCATGTGGAGGGCCGCAAAAGGAGCACCAAAACCAAGGTCGTTCACAGCAAAACTGATAAAGCCCGCCTGATAACGATCCATCAAGTAGTTCACAATCGATATATCCGGGCGGCTATTCGGAAAATTGTAAGCCAGCAGGAGCACATCCACATCCTGCATCACCTGATCAAGTCCTGTTTCCTCCAGCAGTTCAACACTCATCTCGTGATAGGCATTGTTATTGCGATCCCTCAAAAGCCCAGCGTCGTACTTGATTGGAGTACCCGCGAGCATATCCTTATGGAAGCGGAGCAGATCGGGATGATCGAGTGGAGGTTTCTTCTCCGAGAACAGCCTGACCCGCATTTCCCGAATGGCAACAGGCGAAGCCATCAGACTGGAATGAGCTGCTTCTCAATATAAGCAGCCAGGGAGCCTACCGTATCGAATACATCGGGCTCCAGATCATCCGGGTCAATCTCCAGACCGTCAATCCGATCTTCCAGCGTCATCAACAGTTCCAGAACCGATGTCGAATCCAGGTATAATTCGTCAAATAAAGATGTACTCATTTGAATATCCTGTCTGGCTTCTGTATTCAACACTTCAGCCAGGGCACTCTTGATCTCTTCAAGCAAAGCTGCCGTCGTCATGATCATCATCTCTCCTCATCAATTGGTTATTGCTGTATGGGACACTTGAATCAAACGTTGCTTACCCAACAGATCTTGCGGAGTATCCCGTTCACGGATCAAGTAGGCCTCCCCACCGACAATCAGAACTTCAGCCGGACTTCCGTGACTCAAAAAATGTGTGGGAGAAGCCGTTGGACCATAGGCTCCCGAATGAAAAACACCAATCAGATCGCCCCGCGCAACAGGAGGCAGCAGAACGCGCTTGCCAACAACATCGTTGGGAGTGCATAAGGGGCCCGTTATATTGTATTCGGCTACGGGAGTCTCGCCATAACGTGTGAGGGAAGCAATCGGAAAGTTGCGCTTCACGTAGGAGCCCGTACCCACCGCCGCCATATGACAGTTCGTCCCTCCATCTGTTACGACGAAGTTTTCTCCGTACGATTGCTTGACGTACAGGGCTCGACTGACCAGCATACCGCAGGTTCCTACCAGATATCGCCCAAGTTCCATGATCAGCCGTGTATTCAAATGACCGCGCCGAAACGATTCGAACATTGGATTCAACTGTTCTGCCAGTGTGCTTATGGATAAGGAATGCTCGCCTTCATGGTACGGTACGCCCAATCCCCCGCCTACATCGACCATGCGCAGCGTGATATCCAGTTCGTTCTCGATTCGATCAGCGAGTTCCAGAATATGACGGGTGTTCTGGACGATCGGCTCTACTTCTAACATGCGGGTCCCCATGTACACGTGAAGTCCCATGATCTCGATATGGGAGAAACTCTCGAATTGCGCTTTCCCCTGAAGCACACTTTGCTCATCCATACCAAACTGACGTGGTTTGCCACCCATAGTCAGCTTCGAGCCTTTGACAGAAAAGGAAGGGTTCACTCTCAGCGCCACGGGTACAATTCGCCCCTCGCTTGCAGCGATTACCTCAATACGCTCTAACTCCTGAAACGATTCGCACACGATCGCATATATGCCAAGACGTATGCATGCAGTGATCTCGTCATCCCTTTTTCCGGGCCCGAGGAAAATAATGCTTGCTGGCTCTACTCCAGCCTGTACAGCCGTATGCAATTCTGCCAGGGAACATACCTCTGCTTGCGCTCCCATCTCCCGCAGCATGTGTACAATCGAAATATTCGGATTAGCCTTCAATGAATAGAACAGCTCCACCTCAGGCGTAAGCAATCCCCGGAGCTCCTGATACACCTGTTGCAACACATCCCCATCATATACGTACAATGGGGTCCCGAATTTCTCAGCGATGTCCGAGACAGGCAAATGCTGAATCTGATATTCCATAGACACTCACACCACCTCATTAATGGATGATAAGACAGCTTCTATCGCTTCGTCGATCACTCCCAGCCGTTCAGGGGAGGACGCAATAATCACGCCATACAGACGCCCGGAGAACAAGGTCCCCTCACTTCTGAATGCCGCATTGACTGTGGCAAAATTATTGATCAGTAATCCCTCGCCACGATCCGGTTCGAACATCAACTCACCCAGCCTGGAACGAAGTACCCCGTATTCCAGCAGGTGGTTGAGCCGGAGTGTATATTTTTTGGCTAATCCAAATTGACCTTCAGGCAGCCATTGATGTTGAATGTTGGTCTGATAGGTAGACATATTAAACCTTGCATTGATCTCAAGATTAGGCCATATCGTACCTTCTTCGTCCAGAATGGCATCCATTCCCGCAATACCATAATATCCATCTCGATACAGCGCCGCTCCAATTCGCATGGCCGCATCGCGAATGACCCGAGTTGAACTTCGTTCAGTCGAGAAGGCATGAGATGCCCCTGATGCACACCTTGCTCTACCAACGATTCCTTTACACCAAGAAACTCGACCCCGCCCGATCGATCAATAAGAATCTGGTAATTCAGGTCACAGATTTTATCAATCCATTGCTCAAGCACGTAATTGATCATTCGAATTCCCTTCTTCGTTGCCTGCTTCTCCAGCATATTCATGCATTTGTAGAACCTGGCTTCATCTGCGATTACCGTGATTCCTTTACCAGATACACCCATGGAATCTTTCAGCACAAGGCGTCCACCCTGCGCCAGTACAGACTTCAACCGATCGAAACCGGATGCAAGTTCGTCCAGCGTTGTACATTCGACACCAGGAATCTGACGAATACCCAGCTCCATGTTGAGACGGCGGGAATACCCCTTGTCATTCACCTTGCGAAATATGTCTGATGAAGGGACAGCCAGCGGAATCCCGGTACGACGCGAGAGCTCCTCTTCCTGGTCCGAGGTACCAAAGGGAACCAGATAAGCAGGTGATTCTGCAACTTGTGACAGTTCTCGCAGCTTGTCTATGGTTCTTGGGCAGTGCAGAAGGGTAGTGGTAATATTCATTGCCGGATCATTATGTTCAGCAGCGATGCATCGGGAGCGACCAAAGCCCAGAGCCTGAGCGTCTGCTATGAAACCTTGATCCGGCGGGCTTTTGAGCAGGATAATGTCGTTCTCTCCAGCGAGGAAAACACCCAGTTCTTCCATCCGATTTACGACGTCTGCAGCCGAACCAATGCTTAGCGAGGGCAGCTTGAGAATGCCTGGTTCACTCCAATGTTCCTCCACCTCAAAATTGTTCAGATAGACCAATGTAACATCATGCTGACCCGTTAACGCCCACTTCAGCTTGCTCGAAAATTCCGTCATCACGGTGGTCATGGCCGTTCCCTCCCACTCCTGCATATTGCATCACTGCGACACTGAATGTAACTCCAAGTCCGACCGTAACAAGCACATAATAATCCCCGGTTGCATAAGCTTCTGCTCCAGAATAGCCTGCAGATTAATATACGGGTCCGAACAGAAGCAGTGTCCGATCTCTTTCACATTCGATGTATACACGCGTTCCAGGGGATAGGATAGGCGGGTAGCCACCTTCTTCCATGAGGATAGATTCACATTGTGCGGAACGATATATTGAATATCTTGTAGCGTGAGGCCCGTCTTCTCCACGGCTGTAACAATAGCTTCACATAGCCGGGGATGTATATCTCCTGAAATTCCCTGAGTATCTGGGGGTTCCCGTTAGTACATTACAGTACTGGCCCAGTGTAATACTCGTAAGTCCGACCACACGACTTCCGTCACCCTTGTTGCCAACCAGAACGGCGGCTGATGCCTCTCCCATCACGGTGGTATTGGGAATTAATTGCACAATGGGACTAAATGTTTTTTCGCCTGTCAAAATTAAAATATGGTCATCCGCTTCCAATGAAGGCAGCAATGTCTCGGCAACGTCCAGGGCAATCAAGCCTGATGCACAATTCTGCTGCGTAAGCGAAAACGCGATGACATGCTGTAACCCGTAAGCCCGTTTCAGGGCTTGCAAAACTTTCATAGGAAAGGGGAAATTTTCCTGAATTGTGTGACAATAAATGATATACTTAATCGAGTCAGGATCTACCTCAGGGTTATTTACCACCTGGGTAAGTACACGCCCAAGTAGCGAAATCAGATCTCCATCCCTGTCTTGCCGAACCTGTTTCAAACCATGAATTTTCTCCAGTACCTTCGTCTGGGCATTATTGAGTCCCAGAACCTCGCTCAATTCCCTGATTGGCACAATGTGCTCCGGAATGTAAGACCATATTTGCTTGATTTGCATCGGCTTCAGACACCTCGTTATCACTAACGTATGATTCTCACTGAAATATAGGGAGAGAAAGAGCTTCCGCAGAAGCTCTCATCTATGAATCTAGCGTAATGCAATAAGTAAGTAGTACAAATCAGGCACGAGCCGCTGCTACAGCACGAGCCGATACCGCACGAGCTTCTACAGCACGAGCCGATACCGCACGGGCTTCTACTGCACGAGCGGATACCGCACGAGCACTAACTTCACGTGCCTCACCCAGTACATTCGCGTCCGATTGTGCTGCTTCAATCTCTTTGCGTTTCAATTGCTCCAGTGTAATGGGAGTCGCTTTAATGACCATTCACTTCTCCTCCTTTCATCTTAGATACTATGATTCTATAATCTCCCAAATTGGATTTAAACTGTAAATAGAGGTAAATGAACTTCTCGCTCTCCTTACCCCTGCTTCTGCACACGCTATGGATTCAACATACCAATCACATTTCCAATCAAACTATACTCAAGGGACGGTGAATGATCATGCTCGGACCCAAAATCCGGCAAGTCCGGGAGCAGCTTGGACTGTCTCAGAAGCAACTGGCAGGTGAGGATATGACCCGCTCTTACATCAGCCTCATCGAAAAAGGCAGGGCCGTTCCCTCGCAGCGTATGTTGAAAATTATTGCCAGAAGGCTTAATACACCCATGGAGTTTTTTTTGGGAGGAAGTGCATCAACGGACAGGGATATTGGTGAGGCTGTTCTGGACAAGGCCAAAGCCTATTATGCGGAGCAGAATGACTCTGCCTGCATCCGTATGGCACATAAAGTGCTGACGCTGACGGTAGATACATCGGATCAGTCTGAGGCCTACCTGCTCATTTTGCGGAGCCACAACAGACTTGGGGATTACCGCCAAGCCCTGGATGACGGGGAAACAGCAGCATTTACGGTCACCCGAACGGGCGATAGGGGACGTATTGTTGAATATTACTTGGAAATGGGGAGAGCGGCTTTCCATGCAGAACTGTATCATGCTGCCCGGAAATATTATGAACAGGCGTATACGTACAGCAGCAGACTCAAACATTTACAGGATGAACACATCCGCTCGCTGACCTTTCTTGGCACAACTCACTTACGACTGGGCAATGTGGATGAGGGACTGGATTACTATCTCAAAGCGGAGAAGGAAGCTCAGATGGCGGGACAACCGGAATTGTATGGTGAGATTACGCTGGGTTTGGGGAAAGCCTATTATATGTCCGAACAGGACGGACACATGTTATTAAGTTATGACTGGACCAAGAGATCCGTAGATTCATATCAACAAGCTAACAGCGAATCCTACGTTCTGGCACTTCATAACCTCGCCGTGATTCAGCTTCATATGGGGCAAAAAAAAGAAGCCCTCCCTTGCTGGACGAATGCGCTATAATCTACGACAAACGCAATCTTCCCCACAAAAAGGCTTCCATATTGGAGGAAATCAGTAAAGTCTATCTGGAAGAGTGCCAGCCAGAACAGGCAGAAGTGATCATCAAAGAAGCCCTGCAACTGCTGGATCAGCAAGATGAAGGAATGCTTCGTGCCAAACTGTATCGCTTGCTTGGTATTGTATTTCATGAGAAAAACAACAGGAACGAAGGCTATTATTTTCTAAGAATGAGTCACGATCTGCTTAAACGCATCTATGCAAACCGGGAGGCCAACATCAGCCATCAACTCCTTCTGCTAAGTCTTCAGGATCGTAAAATGAACTACGAAGATTATAAGTCATTTATTAAATAAACCTTATTTCTTCTTCTAACAACTAGAGACCCCGGAAAATAAAAAATGGAGTTCAGGGCCTCTGTAACAGAGGCCCTGTTCCCAGGAATCATTGGTGAGAGGCAGGACGCAGGATTATACCTATGTGCTCATCGAACTGGAACAGGATCATTCAATTCAAGCAGAATATCCGTAGATATGGCATATTCAGGTGTCTGTTGACCATAAGCTGTAACCGGCCCAGTGTTTACTCCCGAAACATGAAGTTGTCCCGCAAAAAAAGGTACAAGCATGACGGTTACCAAGCAAAGTTCACTTGCAGAGGTAACAAATTTGGTTCCTTTACTCTCCACGCTCATCTCTCCTCATGTTAATGATTGGGCAGCAGACCCCACTGTTAATAATTGTTAGTCTAAATTGTATTTTACGGAAAATCGCAATGACTTTAAATACGTCAAATGCCATTTACCTCCATTTTCACATCAATTTCATGGATAAAAGACCATATGATCTTTGTCTTCGCGATAATAATCCAGTCTTTGCTTCATCGTGCCTGTGTGCAGTTCGAACAGATGACCATCCGGATCGGTGAAGTATACAGATGCTGCATCCCTCGGATCTCTTGGCCTTCCCGGAAGAATGTCAGCCCCGGCTGCTCGCAGATGCTGCACAGACTCGTCAAACTCCTCTTCCCTAACGGTAAATGCAATATGGGTATACGTTCGTTCCGTATAGTTGCGAATAACATCCTCCTGATTCAGGGCGATCCACAGACCAGCAAGCTCGAAATAAGCCAGTTTGCGTCCTTTCACCTGAATTCGGGCACCAAGAGCGTGCTCATAAAAGGTTATGGATCGCTCCAGATTGGATACGGAAAAGCACAAATGATTCATTCCCTGAATATTCATGTGGCTCCTGACACCTCCATTGATTTAAGGATCTATCCTTATTATGGTATATTTTGCGTGAAAAACAACCGTCCTACGGCCTCCTCTCGCACCTTCTTCTGGGCGAATGCATAGTGTAATGGTACCTGAACCCATCAGTGAAAATCCCGCATATATCGGTAGCTGCAAACTCAAAGGCAAGGCTGCTATTATTACCGATGCTCCAGAATCGCGGACATAATTTCTCATTAGACCCGGGTCATGCTAATGCGCTGGAGCCGGGCAAACGGACGTATCATACCATTATTCCCGGATTCCTTACCCGCGGCGGTGAAGCGGTCGGGCCATTCGGGGTCATGGGCGGTTTCATGCAGCCACAGGGTCATGTGCAGGTGGTCATGAATACAATCGATTATCACCTGAATCCACAGGCTGCACTGGATTCCCCGCGTTGGCAGTGGATCAAGGGGCAAACGATTCTCGTGGAGTCGGACTTCCCTCAGCATATTGCTCAAGCACTCGTGCGTAAAGGGCATGACATTCAGGTGGCGCTTGATTCGTCCCCGTTTGGACGTGGTCAGATCATCTGGCGCAATCTGGACAGTGGTGTATTATGCGGGGGACGGAAACCCGAGCCGATGGCTCCATTGCGGCTTGGTGAGCCTGTTCACATCATTCAAAATTCGAAGAAAATCCAGAAGTAAAGTTGACATACAGCAGAGATGGTCCATCCATCCTCTGTTGTATTTTTTATTTTCACATCAGCAAACAACATATTATAGCAATTTATTCATCCTTTTGATTGATGAATGTAAAGAGAATGTCCAAATCATGAAATTAATCTGTATTTCTGTAAATTTTCAACACTAACCATAATACAGCGTGCTTCTCTGTCCGATATAGATAAAGGGATAACTCTCTACATCGATAATTTGGGGGTGTTCACTCCTCTATGTATCACGTTGTATTTCAAAATCAAACCGCACAAAGTTCATACGGAAATGAGGGTACATCACATGAAAACAAACAAGTACATTCGTGCAGGACTCGCCATGATTCTGAGCCTGACGCTACTGGTGCTGGGAGCCTGTTCAGCCAACACTAAAACAACTGCCACGGATACCCGGACCAAGGTTGGTATTGTTCTTACCGAGGTTGGTCTCGGCGACCGATCTTTTAATGATGCCGCTTTTGATGGACTGGTTCAGGCCAGAGATGAGAAAAGCATTGTCTTTGACTATCGCGAACCCGGAGCTAATCTAACGGCTGAAGCTGCATTTGGGGAATTCGCGGCAGACCAATTCGATCTGATTATCGGCCTAAGCGATACCGTCCAAGCTGATATGGAGAAAGTTGCTGCCAAGTATCCCGATCAGCAATTTCTCTTGATTGACAGTAAGTCCGAGCTATCCAATATTGCTTCCATCTCATTCCGGGCGGAGGAAGGAAGCTATCTGGCTGGCGTTATAGCAGGCATGGCTACGAAGGAAAACCATGTTGGTTTCCTTGGTGGCATGGAGATTCCGGTCCTTCACAATTTTGAACAAGGTTTCGAGCAAGGCGTTCATGCCGTCAAGCCGGATGCAACGGTTGATGTCGTCTACGCAGGGGACTTCGGTAATGCCGATCTGGGTGAACAGCTTGCTGCGCAGATGATCCAGGAAAAGGGTGCTGACGTGATCTACGTAGCTGCCGGTCTCACAGGCGTGGGCGCACTGACGGAGATTCAGAAATTAGGGAAATACGCCATTGGTGTAGATACCGATCAATTCTTTTTGGCGGAAAAAGCCATCCTGACGTCCATGCTGAAAAATGTGGATGTATCCATCTATAATGCCGTTAACTCGTTTATTCAAAATAATCACGCGTTCCCTCATAAGGAAATCAACGAGGGTCTGGCGGAGAACGCTGTAGGTCTGACCGCTCTACATAATATCACGCTCAGTGATGAACAGAAGCAAACCTTCGATGATCTGATTAAACAAATCTCTTCCGGTCAAATCAAAATTACACTGGATCAATAACCTACGGATTCGAGGAGGTACGCATATGAAATTACAGGGAAAACTGATACTCAATGCTCTGATCTCGCTACTTCTATGCCTTGCGCTGGTAGCATTTATCATTATGGAATTGCTCGGCATGAATGCCAAAAATCAAAATCTGGTTCCTGCCATGCTCAAGGTTAGTGAGCTGAACGCGAATCAGATTCAGACCCAGCAGGCGCTGGATGTCTATTCATTCTCGATGACAGCCGGAAATCAGGACGCAGTCATTCGCTTACTGGATGAAGGCCAAACGATGATTCAAGAGCTTACGGACGGGTTGCTGGAAACGGATCAGCAGTTAGGACTTATCCAATCCATCCAGACGAAGTTGCAAGCGCTGAGCCAAGGGGCCACCGAAGCCATGACGGACATGGACGGTCCAGAAGCCAAACGTTATAGTACACGCGTTCGCGGCATACAGAATGATATCTATTCGCTGGATGAAATTACCCGGGATCGATATGATCAATATACGATCAATTTGGAGCGGGACATCCAGCAAACGTGGCAAATTGCTCTGGGCGGAGCCATCGTATTGCTCGTGGCTGTAATGCTGTTCAATATGTATACTTCGCGCCAGATCGCCAAACGAATCCGTACGCTCAAAGAAGCCGCAGGACAGATTGCAGACGGCGACCTTACTGGACAATTACCGGAAGCTCGGGGCAAAGATGAACTCGATGACCTGAGTCGCTCCTTCCGTATCATGACCCTTAATATCCGCGGCATTATTCAATCGATCGGCGCAGCCGGTCATCGCGTGGATCAGATGGCGCAAGACATCGACCGTGGCAATGATACGGCACAAGCGATTGTGCAGCAAGTATCCCGCACCACGGAGGAACTATCGATTGGTAGTCAAAAGATTGCCGAGGATCTGAGTGAAACCGTGATGGTCGTGGACAAAATGCAGTCTACCTTCCATAGCAATCTGGAAGCCACTTCCCAATCGGTGATCGATGGTCGTGAAGTATTAACTACCGTTGTGGAAGGCAATAAGGCTGTAGCGGAACAGCTCCGTCTGGCCGAAGTGAATCGTCTGGCGATGTCCGAGGTGGAACAAACGGTGCGGGAATTGGAAGAAAGTGCTGCTCGAATCACCACGATGACAGGATATGTATCGGAGATTGCGAAACAAACGACCATGCTCTCGTTAAATGCCTCCATTGAGGCCGCTCGTGCAGGAGAAGCCGGACGTGGCTTCGCTGTCGTTGCGGGCGAGGTGAATAAACTCGCCGAGCAGTCCGCTCAATCGGTCAAGCATATCTATGCCGCTGTTGGTGAGATAACAGCCTCCATGGAGAAGGTGAAGAATTCTGTGGCGCAGAGCATGAAGCTGTTTGGCGAACAGGAACAAGCTACCGGCCAGACTCGGGAATCCTTCTCTGCCATTCGCACAAGTGTGGAACGTATTAGCACAGGCATCCACCAACTTGCCGCAGATATGCAACACTCGAACGAGTTCAGCACACAGGTGCAGCAATCGATTGAAAATATCAGTGCCATCACCGAGCAGTCGGCTGCCAGTAGTGAAGAGATCACAGCTTCCACGACGGAACAGCAACGTTCCTTCGCAGAAGCGAGTATTAAGGTCAAATCATTGCGTGATATCAGTGCAGAGATGCATCAGGAATTGCAGCGTTTCCGGCTGTAGAACGTGGATAACTACCATCATATGTAGCAGCTCATCGCGTTCTGGGAGCTATGCATGCTCAAACCTGTGAAAGAAGGGGAGCCCGTCATGAATGTGACAGGGCTCCCCTTTTCAGTAGCAGTCGTACATGTGGTACAAGTTAACGTTGTTGTATGAATCAGAGCTATCACACGACACAGACGTAATCACATCAATTAGGCTTAGTACCCTACCGTAAACCGTGCTTTAACAAATTGCGGGTCATCCAATTCGTCCACCAGAGCCGCTGCATAATCGCCAACGGAAATCGAGCTTTCCCCAATATCATCTGTAATCACCCGGTTCATACCAACTCGAAACTGGCCTGTCCGTCGTCCGGATGTAATCGTCGCAGCAGGACTCATGTAGGTCCAATGAATGTCCGATGCTTCAATCAGTTCATATGCTTCTGCATGTGCTTTCGCCAGTGGCTTAACTTCCTCCGGGAATCCCGGTGTGTCCATTAACATCTCACCGGAATCGGTCAGCAAACTTCCCGCTCCCCCAACCACGACCAGACGTCCTGCTCTGGCACGGCGTACACCCTCAATCAGTGAGCGTGTCACTTCCAGCATCTCTTCTTCTCCACCGAACTTCGGCCCGTATGCACTCACAACCGCTTCCTGTCCAGCCGCATAATCAGCCACCTGATCCGGGTTGAGCAGATCACCCTGTTCCACACGCAAGCGTTCATGCACCATCTCGACCTTCGACGGGTCACGTACCACCGCTGTCACTTCATGCCCTCGATCCATCAGTTCCCACAATATCGTCTTTCCAATCGCTCCGGTTGCTCCAAAAATGGTTACCTTCATATTAAAATCCCTTCTTTCTATAGATATCATCTCATCAACTTACCGTTATTTTAATACTTAATCCTGTTGTTATATACCTTAAACGGCTCACGCCATCTTAAACCGGATGAGACCACTTGTAAACTGGAATGTTCATTTGCATCGTAATCGGATCTCCGTATCAACGTAAACTTCGCTATGCTCCTCTCCATTCGTTCCGCACAACCACCTCAATCCGCATCCAAAAAAGCCGCATAGGCGGCTTCAACAAGCATGTACTTATTTGGGTTGGCCTATCCTGCTACAGGTTAAGAAGTCTACCGCCATTTGAGCCCAGATCCGCTCCGAATAAACCTCATGTTCCATCTCATCTATAATATGAAGTTCAAGCCTGCCCGCAGCATCCGAATTGGGCTTCTTTTTCTGGATATCCTGAACCAATCGCTCCGTCTGCTCCACCGGGCAGAGTTGATCTTTCCGACCGTGAATGAGCTGAATATCCACCTCACTGAGCGCAGACGCATAAGTTAACGGACTTCGATCCCACAGGACAGATTCATCCTGTAGCAGTTCTCCAATTTCCGTTTGCAAAAAAGCTCTCAGTTTCACGCCTCCATCTACGTATAACCCATTCAAATCTGTAAACGGTGCACAGGCGACCACTTTGCTCCACAGAGCCGGATGTTTACCTGCTACCAGCAATGCAAGATAAGCACCATAACTTACGCCATATAAGGAAACTGTCGAATAGGTATAGAGCAGCTGCTCTCTCATGAATCGGATTACATCTGCATCCACACCACCCCAATCATTCTGGATTCGCATCCTGTACTCCGAGCTGAATCCTGAACTGCCCGGATAGTTCAACCCGATGACTCGAACACCAGTCTGCCATAACTCGCTAATCACCGGACTAAAGCTGTCGAACAGACAATTATGAGGCCCACCATGAAGATAGATGACCACCTGCTCCGCACCTTCCGGATGGATGTCCATGTAGGGAATCCTGTCAGTCCCATAATGAAAGTCTCTGTAATTGACTGCTGGCTTTGGGTCGAGACTACTGCCTTCACTGTTTTCTTGCCCTGCTATAAGTCGGGTAATCGTATCCGTTGTCTCCAGAATTCGATGTATACCTGGCACGGGAGCCACTGCGATGGACTCATATTTGCCGATCAACCCCTGCTTATCCTTGCTGAGGACAGCCTGTGTCAAGGTTCCCGGATAGTCATACAGCTCAAATATTTTCTCTCCGTCCAACGTGTATTGAACATAATGCCACCTGCCGCAGGTTATGCCTTCGCAAAGGATAAGCTGTTGATCCGAATCAAGTTGCATTCGAATCAGCTCCGAGAAGGATTCCCTATTCCCTGACAAGTGATGAACCCTATCTTCTCCCTGTCTGATCCATCCGGGCTGGAAACCATGTTCCACAGGAATGGATACTGCGATCAGATCACCTTGCTTATCCATCACCGGGTAGGGATACTCCGTATATGGTATTTCCATGGATAACCCGATGTCTTCCGAATAGGAGTACACTCTACCGAGCCCAGCAACGTTTATACCTACCTCTCGTGTGGACACAGACCAGAATACAAATTGCGGATTGTCCAAATTAGGCGTAACCCATCGTGCTTCATCCTGCTCCGGATCATAGATACCTATACGAACAGACCCCGACCGATATCGAATGGCGAATATCACCCGCAACTTCTCCTCGTGCCAAGCGACCTGCATTACAGGAAAAGGCAACTTCATAAACACGGTCTGGACCAGCTTCGCCTGCTCCTCATTCTCGTATAAATAAAGCCATTTCCCTTGCTCGTCCTGGGTAATGACCAGAACCCGATCCCTGCCTATGAACTGGATATGCTGTGTATGCTGCTCCGGCTCTGTCCGATGTTCAGAGAGGCTCTGTATACCAGTAATGCGGCCTGCCTCATCCAGTTTGCACCATACGCATGTATGGTCATCATAGCCCAAAATCATACCTGTGCGCTCCTTGTTCACACTCATTCGTGTCAGGAATGGATAGCCCAAGCGGATTTCCTCCTTTCATTCCATTGCTTGAATTGCTCCCACAACTCCAACTGCAATTCCTGCTTATAAATATACTGATTCTGCGTGTGTGTATCTGCGAGCGTATCTGTTCCCAATCTGCCTAACGTTTCCCGAATCAACCTGATCTGTGGCAGACTGGCAGCCGGCAGCCCCATCATTAAGAGGCGATACACCCGGGCTGCGTGTTCCTCCGCCCCTTGGCGAATCAATACTCCTGCCATTTCCACTGCACGACCCAGCAGCTTGGAGTGGATGAAGCCTGTCTTCATGCGGAGCAACCGAATCAACAATTCGTATTCTCGCTCCTGCTCATCCAGTTGCTGATACCATACCATTTTTAATTGGAGAACATGACCCAGCCAATCGGCATATGCATCCACGCAGAGCTTCTCCGCAGATACTAACGTGGCCTCCGCTTCCACCAGTTGACCTGCCCGGAGCTGTAATCCTGCAATGTTCAATGCCGTCTGAATCTGGAATACATGCTGATCGGGTCCTGGAGGAAGCTTTTGTATGCGCAATCGGGCTTGTCTCTCCAATTCAATTGCACGCTCTGCATTCCCTTCCTGCATTTCGAGCAGAGCTTCCCCGTTATCAAGGGCAGCCTCTTTGCCAATCCGATAAGCTTCGGTTAGATTTTCATCATCAAGAACCTCCCGTGCTTTCGAATAACAGTGTCTTGCCGCGGTATAATCTTCCCCCTTTTTGGTTAACAGTTGACCCAGTTCAAACCAAAGTACCGCCTGCTGGGCTGCCGACAAACGTTGAAATAATGTATTGCGGTCGAAAAAATAAAAACAGGATCTGTAGCGGGCCGGATCATCCGATTTGGACAACAAAATCCAGGCCAGTTTGTTATAAAGGGCCAAGGCTTTATCGTTGTTTCTCCCCTCGCCCTGCTCCATATCCCTGCTCGCCATTCGCAGCTGTTCATCCAATAAACGCCAGGTCTGTTCCGGTGTATCCCTGACTAGAGAAACGGCAAGCCTCGGCACAACCTTGGAAGGATTCGACATTACCGGATATCGATGAAAAAAGAGCACAACACTTACGTCCTTTAATTTCTGGCGATACATCATATGATATATGGCCCCCAGATCCGCAGGATGAAGATGGGAAGCTATTTCAACTAGAACCCATTTCCGATGACCAGGCGTCCACCCCGCCCTTTGGAATCTCAATAATACATTTTTACAAGCCACCAGATCGTCTATGGGTTGAACCTGACTTAATTGATAGATGAACGGGAGAGTATTATATGGGTCATCTACCACGATTCGAATGACCTTCTCCTGCCAATGTGTACTCAGCTTTTGAAGTTCATGCTTCACAGCTTCCGGTGTCCCTTCAACCACAAACAATCCGGGTTCGTGACTCGCTCGAAACCATTCACTTCGCTGATCATGATAGTCCATACTTTCCATTAAAACAGGCATCATGAAGGCTCACTCTCTTTCGTAATCCGGCATACATTTACACGTTCATGCACCTGTTGTAAATTCAGTGTAGTCATCAAACGATAACTGCCTCGATTATCTGCATCTAGCGAAGCTTTAATCTGCTGATTGGGATTAGTGCTGTACCGATGAAGGCCATATGCAACAAGCCACCGGGCCCAGCCTTGACGTTTCGCCGCAGGTATCGTAAATATATGAGCAAGGAGTACACTCCCGAACTCATCGCTTAACAGACATCCTCCGATATGCCTTCCCTCCAGTTCCACAAGCCCGGAACCGTTCAACAACATCCCATATATACCCTCATAAATATCTCCCACTGCCTGTCGGGCGGCTTCCCACCCCGGACAAGCAGGGTCACTGGCCTGAAGTATGCGAGCAAGCGAGTCCACCTGCCCTTCCGCAGGTATCCAACGTGCTGCTTCATCAGGTATAGACGGAATGGGAATGTCCTTCAACGTGCCAAAGAATCGGTATCTGTGAGCAAGCACATCTACCCGGTACCCAAGCTTCTCCCATGGAAATGAGGCAGGTGTGATCGCATATATAGAGGAACATGTTAACGTATCCAATACGGACTTCATGCGATCTTTCCAATACGGAATGGACTGTGCCTCGCTCCACAAATCGAATGTGTATTCGCCTTCCCCCTGATCAATCAACATAAGTGAAGATATCGTTCCGCTGTTTCCGGGTTCACTTGCATAGTATCGATAACCCGTCTTTCCTGGTTCATGCTGGCATTGCGGCAGGATATCAGATAGGGATGTTGGTATCATGTGCGTTTCCCTCCCTCTCCTGATCAAAGCCTGAATAAACCAGTGGTTCGGAGGTCACAAACGGATAAAATCGACGTAGCAGGAAGGAGTAAATCCCTATATAACCCGTCATGTAATCCGGGGAGAACGATTCCATATCCTCTAGCGGCCACATCCACAGGTCATCCTCTTGATCACTTCGAAGTATATGCAAACTCTGTGTATACTCCATTAATTTGGTTTCATATCTGCCTGGAAATCTGCGATTGGCCAGAAGCAGAAAATCTCCATTACCTGCGATCCCGTGACACTGCCCAAAAGAAGCAAAAACCGTTGTCTGGGCCACCGCATCCGCTGCTTGAAGGCTAAGTCTGGTACTTACCGGGTCGGGCAGCAGTTCAGCCGCCGCCAGTAAGAAGCGTCCAATCCCTGCTGATCCGTTACACCAGTGAACCCAGAGCGCATCCGGTTTGTCGGGCGTTGCAGGCCACAACCTGGCCCCATTCCGTCCTTCATAACTCGAGCGATCCAGCGTGTGAACAATTCGTTTCACCGCAGAGAAGTAATCTGCTTTATCCGTTCGCTCAGCCAGAGCAAGCAGATAATAACCGATACCCGCGATGCCATGAGAGAATCCAAGGGAATGATGACTTTTTTTGCCCGCTTGATCCTTCACTTTCCACAAGCTCAGTCCCTCTTCCGTTCGCTCTTCCTGATCCAAAATATAAACGCCCAGTTCGTCTGCCCGTGTCAAAAGTTCAGGACGGCCTCCAATACGGTGTATCTCAAGCAGCATCAACCCCAGGCCTGCCGCTCCATGACTGATATTGGTTTGAACCGGCTCACTTCGAGTAAGCTCCATAGCAAGGTTCTCCGCAATTCGAAGTAAGGAATCATCTTTCAGCGCGTCAGCTGTCTGGGCCATTGCCCAGGGAACGGCCCCATATCCAAAATATAAACCTGTTGGCGTTTCCTCCGGAACATACGGAGTATGGGTCACGATCCATTCCAACACCTCACGTGCGTAGTGATGGTACTCGCTATTATGTGTGATCTGACCCAGTTGGTTAAAACCGTAGATCATACCCGTCCAGCCAAAGTTGAAATTAGCCGGGTGGAACATCTTGCTCATACTATTTTCGGGATATAGCTGATGGGGATGGTTGAAATCAAGGGAAGCATACAGTGTCTTCATCATGCGTTCGGCTTGATGAAGTACCTCTTCCGCCGCCATTCCCACGCCAGCCGTCTCTATGGCATACTCTCTTCCTTCTGGAACATTCTCCTGCTTCTCTGGCATTACAGCCAGCCTTTCGCGAATTGCCGATAATTCTGCGTATCCACCAGACATAATCTCGATGCCCAGACTTCCCAGACCCTGAAGCTCTGTATTGCTCAGATTATCCAGATAGGCTTGGCCTGCTACCAGATGGGCTTGCTTATATTTCAGATAGGGGTCCATGGATGAAGCCATGTAATAGAACACGGCCCCCAGTGCATAGAGATCATCCGAATAACTGGATCGCTGACTGTGCTCTCGTCCCCGGGGCACATAACCGGGCGTATGACCCGTCAATGGCTTGGCCTGACTCTCATCATTACTTACATAAGCCAATTCAAGATCAATCAGCCGCACACTTCCATCCGCTAGCATAACAATATTGTTGGGGGTGAGATCATTGATCACAATTCCTTTATCATGGCACCCCTGCACCATATCCAGAATGTCTGTACTGATTCGAAGGATCTCCGCCCGAGTGTAATCTGCTGCTACATGTCTACGGTGAATATACTCACGCAGGCTGATGCTGTCGAAATACTCCATAATCAGATACCGGTTCTGTTCCATGCTGAACAGATCAAGGGGCCTGGGCGTATACCCCGTGTCTTTCATCAGATCAAGCACCCGATATTCATTACTCAGATAATCATGGACAGAGCGTCCGGCACCGTCTACACGCATACGATGGACAGCTTCCTTCATCACAGCTTGTTCGTACTGCGCCCCGGAGACAAGAAATACGCCCCCCTTGCCTGACTTCTTGAGCACACGCTTCACACGAATATGACGTATTCCAAACTCATTGTTACTGGAACTGTCGTGGCAGGAAACATCCTGATCCGTTCCGTTGGCCTGAATCCGCAGTAATTCCTCGGGTTCGCTCACCCACTCCGGCTTATATCTGCCAGGTGTTCTTCGATCCTCTTCCAGCTTCCCATCGGGTTTCTGGATGGCATATACTTTGGCACCCGAGTACCGGTCATAGTAGAAGCGGTCCGTAAATGCACCAAACCGATAGAATACACATTCGCTTCCACGATAAGCCCGATCCGTAGGGATAGCAGGTCCCAAGAGTCCATCCGTACAGGCATACATCTCCTCCAGCAATTGCATAAACTGTTCGTCGTCTCGCGCATAGATGGTCACACATTTCCCCGTTTGAGGCAGGGGAATCGATCCGTTGGACGTTTCAATCAGCTTCAGCCCGCTGCTCACCACCTTCCATTGCACACCCTGCTTCGTCAAAACAGGTGCAATGCGGCGCAGCAGTTCAGCTCCTTGTACAGGTATGACTGATAAATGCACTTTCCAGCCCTGAGAGGGAAGCTTCAGTTCTTTCGGTCTAAAACAAATCCAATGGCCGTCATTCGACCATTGGATGGATTGGGGTAGTTCCCGAATTATATGTTCCAAAGCGTTCTCAAAGGCGTCCTTCTTTTCGGTCACGCTTGCGAGTTTCAATGAGAATCACTCCTTTATAGTTAGAGTAAGAGGGGGAGGTACAATTATTTTAGTAATGCGAGAATCAAAGGTTTATCTTTCAACTTATTCAGTGGACAGAAGTATGAAGTAGCTTCTAGCTCTCTACAACGATTGTATGTGAACTTGTCCAGCTGCACACTGTACACAGGCTTGTTTCCTCAAACATGTTGTTATCCTCTTCAACCTCTAATGCCATCAAATCCTGTACCGTCAAAATTTCCTTATTTTCCATAATAAATTACCTCCCATTTGTCTCCCCCTCTTACAAACCAAATTCTACATAAATTTTTAAATTCCTCCTTTTTATTTGAATTATTTTACATAATTTATTCAAGTTATCCATTTATTATCCTGTTTCATGTCAAAACCTTTATTTTTTCGCGTTAAATGGAGGTGGAATCTGACATTAAACTTCAGAGGAAACTGTAGAAGAATGCTGTGGAGTACGCTTGCCCCGTTCTTCCCGAAAAGGTCGGACAAACAGGCTTGCCATCCCCATACATATAACAAATGTACCAATGCCCATGTATACCCAGGAAGGATTGTATGTTTCAATGAACCAGCCGCCCAGCAGTAATCCAAGCGGATTGCTGACTCCACTCATCAAGACACCCATGCTGTTCATGACTCGTCCTCTTTTTTCTTCGGGAGTGGATAAAAGAATAGAAGTAACCAGGGGTACATTCACCAGAGCAAGTCCCAGCATCAACAAAAACGAACAGGCTATAGCCACGTACAAGTTGGGAAACATCGGCATCAGCAGCAAACTTGTTCCTGAGATAAGATAACTGATCAGAAACCAGTGAGCGAGTGAGAGTCGTTTCGCATATTTGCCACTAAGCAGGGAACCTGCAATACTGCCAGCAGCGAAGGCCGACTGAAGCAAACCATAGCCTTGTGGCCCGGCTTGAAGCACCATATTGGCAAAGATCGGCGTAAAAATATGCAGAGGCGCACCCGCAAAGTTGATAATGGCTCCAAAAATAATGCAGCAAGCCAGAATCTTACGGGAAAACAAAAACGTAATGCCTTGCATACTATCCTTTACAAAGCCGGAGATTCCCTTTTGCTTCACCACTTTGGTGATCGGAATGCGAATAAAGATGATTGAAATGGCAGATAGCAGAAATGTAAGTGCATAGATGAACAGGATGGACTGCACGGAGATTAGCGCGATCAATATTCCCCCCATGGCATATCCAAGCAATTCAATGGTTTTGGAGGAAGAGTTAAGAAGTGCATTGGCTGGAGCAAGTTGCTTCGACGGGTTCGGCAGAATGGCGGGGATGACCGTCTGAGTCGCCGGATTGAACAAAAAACCAAGAATAGCAATAAGCAAATTGGCTGCATAGATGTGCCATGGTTGCATGGACTCCGTCATGAATAACACCGCCAAGATGCACGCTACACCTGCCCGCAGAACGTCTGTCCAGATCAAAAGTTGTTTTTTGGGCAGACGGTCACTGATGGTAGCGAGTGGAATGCCCATAAAAGCATAGATCAAATAGGGTAGCATCGGAATTAGTGCAGCGGCGAGGGCCGACTCAGTTAATTGAAGAATGTACCACATCGTTGCCATGGAAAATAAGATCTGCCCTGCACCCGAGACTAGCCTACCTACAAGAAGTACACAGAACGAAGGAATCCGTAGAACGGATCGATAGCTGTCATCAGGAATTTGATCTATCGTCTGTTTCATCCGATTCTTCCCCCTTTCTCACAGATTCACTTCCATGATCACTTTGCAGACGTGTTGCCAAGCCTGATCGACGAATAGATTGTTGGATTTTTGCCTTAACTCGTTCCAGCTCTGCTGTATACTCCCCGATCTCATTCAATAGGGTATGATGGGCGCGAATGCCCTCCCGAATCAACATAGCCGTTGCATCCGAACGATTCTTGGCTAGTTCAAGAAATACAAGTTGATCAATAATATCAATCTCTTCCTGGCTTAATCTGACTGAAACAACCCCTTTCGTTCCCGAAAGATTTCTGTTCGCTTGCTCCAGAGAACGTTCTACCATTTGATTGAATTGAATCTTTGGGTCTTTGTCCAATTTGTTCTCCTCCTTTTGGCGTAATTGGGATCACTCATATCGTAGTTTGTAAATTGTAAATCGTAAATCGTATTCATACCATATTATACCTGTAAATAATTGGATGTAAAGCAAAAAACCTTTGTAATTCCAAAGGTTTGAGGGTATACCCATACATCTGATCCACTATTCACCCTGCCTCCACCACATGCCTTCCGATTTCGGGCTGGTATACTCGAACCCAAATGGAGCATATAGACGATCAGCCGGAACATCCGCCAGCAGACTCACCAGCGCACGGGCAGGTACGTTCTCCTTCAGATACTTCATAATCTCACTCATGATGAGCTTGCCATACCCTTTTCCCTGCTCATCCGGGTGTACAGCAATATCTACCACCTGAAAGAAACAGCCACCATCTCCAATCACTCGCCCCATGCCTACCAGCATATCCTCTTCACGCAGACATACCGCAAACAGACTGTTCGGCAGTCCAATCTCTGCCCCTTCTCTGCTCATCGGACTAAGACCAGCAATCTGCCGCAGAGCAAGATACTCCACTACTGCGGGAGGTGTGTGTTCAATATTCACTTGATCCATGAAAGATGCTCCTTTCCAATAAAGAATACATACAATACTTATAAAAAAATTACATGTTTTAATTAGCTCTTAGCTACCTAATCTCTTTAGTATATCAAAAAGTCTCCTGAGATTTGACGACTCAGGAGACTTTAAGAACTAAAATATTATGGTGTTACGGGGGCGCTAGCTACTGAAATATTACCTGCCTCGTCGACACCTTTAATTTTTATATTAACTAGTCCATTAGCTATTTCTTGTATTTCAACATTAGTATACGATTGTGTCTTTAATATCAACTCATCGTTCAAATATATCCAATATTCCTTCACAGCTACATCATCTGTCGATGGTTCCCAATCCAATACAAGCTTACCGCTCTTTTGAATTACATTTACATTTTCAGGAGCTGTAGGAGCAATAAAATCAGTTGGGACTACTTTAGTAAGCATTTCCTGTTCTTCAGGAGTTTTATTCTTAGATTGGGCTTTTGGTGCTGCCGTTGCCTTCGAGGAAACTGCTGCCTTAGCCGTAGACATTCCCGTAACATTAACTGGAATATATGAATTAGTAGTTAAACCGTTGCCCAATTGCCCATCGCTGTTTGACCCCCATGCCAACAAGTTATTATTGGACAAAGCCATACCATGACTTGTTCCAGCGGCAATGCTCTGTACAGAAGTTATAGAAGCAACCTTACCTGGTGAATTTGTAGCATAGTATCCTCCTGTACCTAACTCTCCGGCATTATTTGATCCCCAGCTATACACTGCAGTTGAAGTTCTGGCCAAACTATTAAAGTTACCTGTTGAGATTTGGCTAATACCAGATAAACTGTTTATTCTAACTGGAGTTAGCCGCTCAGTATTGGTACCATCACCTAACTGACCATTATAATTGTACCCCCATGCCCAGACAGTGCCGTCCTGCTTTAATGCAAGTCCATGGTAGAAACCTAAGGAGATACTTTCTACTCCTGTTAATCCTGCAATTCTGATTGGAACATTCTTTTGAGCTTTTGTCCCATCTCCGAGTTGGCCGAAACCATTAGCTCCCCATGCCCAGACTGTACCATCCGATTTAATCGCAAAACTGAAGAAAGCACCTGCACTAATTGATTTAACGCCTGATAATGTTGGAATTTTAGTCGGAGCATATTGACTATTATTATGTCCTAGTCCCAGATCACCATAGTAGTTACTCCCCCATGCCCAAACTGTACCATCTTTTTTCAGCGCCAAAGCATGACTTGTTCCGGCATCGATAGCTATGACAGAGTCTAGACCTTCTATTTTCATAGGAATATCCTGCTGCCTTGAATTTGTATTCGCTAATTGACCATTCATATTACTTCCCCATGCCCAAACTGTACCATCACTTTTAAGTGCTAAATTGTAGTCTGGTCCAGATGTAATTGAGGTAATAGAATTCAGGGTGGGAATTTGAATCGGTGTTTTGGTAAGATATGCGCCCTTAACACCTAACTGCCCCATTTGATTATATCCCCATGCCCATACAGATCCATCACTTTTAAGTGCGAGTGAATGACTTTGTCCTCCCGACATCTGTCTAGTAAAAGACTGCTCGGTAGTAACAGTTACACTATTACTTGAAGTAGAAATATTGCCTTGATAATCTTTAGCCTTAACGGTAAAGGTATATGTCTGACCAGAGGCTAAGCCGGTGGCAGTATAATTAATAATGGATTCCAAAGATTTACCGTCTACTGGCAGTGTACTAAACAAAGTTGAACCTGAATATACCAGATATTCTTTTACTGCGTGGTTATCTTCTGATTCATCCCAGTACATTACTGCCGTAGAAGAGGTCTTACCTGCAATTCTAAGTTGTTCAGGGGCAGTCGGAGCAACCTTATCCACTGGATAATTGATTCCATTCACTAATACACGTGTAGGTTGCTTCGTAGTTGTCCCATTCCCTAATTGCCCATACATATTAAATCCCCATGCCCATAAAGAACCATTTTTCTTGAGAGCGAAGCCATACATTTCACCAGCCTCAATATCTGTAGCCCCTTTTAAGTGGGCTGCTTTTACAGGAGATGGACGCTTCTGAATAGTTGTTCCGTCTCCAACTTCTCCATAGTAGTTATTACCCCACGTCCAAACTTCCCCATTATTCGTTAAGGCCATACTATGCGAGTAACCTGCAGCGAGTTTGATGACGTTATTCAGATTCGGTATTTGAGTTGGAGTTGGGTGATCAATAAAATCTCCCAGACCTAATTGACCAGAGTCATTCATTCCCCAGCTCCAGACAGTTCCATCGCTTCCAAGAGCAAGTCCATGTAAATTAAACATATCAATTTGAACAATGTTTGATAGACCTGCTATTTGAATTGGAGAGTAGTGAATTGTACTAGTTGAGGACTTGTAACCAATCGCTCGACTTCCATCTCCCCATATCCAGACAGTTCCGTCCTCTTTCAAAGCCATACTGTTATAATAACTTCCATTGATCGCAACGACATCAGTTAAACCTACAACCTGAACTGGTTCAAGACTATTATAAGGTAACTTACCACCGACTCCGAGTTGACCTAAGCCGTTATGTCCCCATGTCCAGATGGTTCCGTCTTCCTTAAGTGCCATGTAATGTTGAAGGCCTGCCGAGATGGACACCACTTTCTCTAATCCTGGAACTCTTGTAAGGGGAAGACGTTGATCAGTATAGTCATTAGCCCCCCAAGTCCACACAGTTCCATCTGGACGGAGTCCAATATTCTGTTTTAAACCAGTAGAGACCATTGAAAAACCGTCCAGAGTCGATATTCTGGTAGCACTTGTACGGTTGGCTGTAGTTCCGTCGCCTAACTGGTAGTTGCTGTTAAGCCCCCAACCCCAGACTTGACCTTGCTGATTCCACGTAAAGGTATGGTCTCTATAGGCCGAGACAGCCAAATTATTCGTAAAGAAAATAAGAGGCTTGCTGTTTTCTGAATAATTCTCAGCTTTATCTATCGCTACGATTGAGATAGACTGCATTTCATTAAGTGTGAGATTGGTAATCGTGAACTTGGTATCTGTAGTCTCACCCAGAAGTGTATCGCCATTGTAAATTTCATATCCCTTTATGCCTGACAAAGTATCTTTTGCAGGAGACCAGCGTATTACCGCGGTTGACCCCAACTGACTTACTTTGAACAAGTTCTCAGGTGCAGCAGGCGGAGTAAGGTCAATCTTCACCTCTGCTTCCACTGTTGCACTTACATTTCCCGCTTTATCTAGTGTGCGAGCATAAACTTTGGTGATCCCTTCTTCCTGAACAGGGAATGAATTAATGTATTCCTTCCACTCCAAACTGGAACCTACTCTGTATTCGTACCCCTTTACCTTACTATCTTCGTCTGTACCTTCATCAATTTCCACGTAGATTTCGTGACTTCTCCAATCTTCATACTGCAAATAAATTTTAGGCACAGATGGAGGTGTTTTATCAAATTGCAAAGTGAATTCATCTACTTCACTTATATTACCGGCATTATCAAGAGTGCGAACGTAGACCGTTCTAAACTTTTCACCGCTTACATCAAAAGGAACTGTATAATCAGTCCAAGTTCCTCCCTGATCCAATCGGTACTGAGATTTCATGACTCCACTTTGTTCATCTGAGCCATTATAGATGGTGACCAAATATGTAGAATTACTCCATTCTTCAGGTTTATAACTAAAATTAGGAGGAGTTGGTGCGGTTGTATCAATACTGATCTTACTTTTTTTGGTTTTCTCTAAATTACCGTCAAGATCGCGGGAACGATAATATATAGCACTCTGCTCCTCTATTGCCGTAATTGGAGTTGTATATCTGGCCCAAGTCAGCCCACCATCCAGGCTGTATTCAGTATAATCAACTGCTGATTGAGTATCTGTACCTTGAAGACTCATCGTAACAGGGCTTAGGTAGTATGAGTTCTGTCCTTGCGTTCCTGTAACTTGAATCGTAGTTTCAGGAGGGTTTGTATCTTTTTTAATTGTAAACCTCAACTCTTTAGGTGTCTCCACTCGGCTATTGTTACTAACCGATTGATAGATGATGTTATATACTTTCTTATCTGAAAAAAGAATTGGTTGAGTATAGGTAGACCATGTATCTCCATCATTTAAGCTGAATCTAGTTATAGATACGCCTGAACCTGTATCCTGAGCAATCAATTCCAATTCAACGGCACCATAGTAGATACCATTACTGCTTTTATTCCCTTTAATATTATGTGTAGTAATGGGGGCCCCTGGTATATCCGCTGCATATGAAATGCCTACTCCCCCAAAAAGGGGAGAGAGCAAGGATATAATCATGACCAATGCTATTGTAGCAGCAATATTACGTCTCAAGCCTCTCATGTTCATCCTCCAAAACAATTTAAATTTCTGATTTCTTAACCTTATGCCATGACTTTAACAGTAACACTGGTGGAATATAAGCTGGAATCATCCATTGATACGATAAATCTTTCAGCAACTCACCTTGCAAGAATTGTCCATGCTGATTCAATTGCATCTTCCACGGACCGCTAGCCATTGCTTCTCCCTGATCTACAAGTTCACGTGCAGCGTCATAGGTATACTCTTGGCCTTTGTTTCGTTCGATCTCTTCGAGCGCAGCATCATATAGTCGCTGCTGCTCTTCTTCCTTCTCTTGGGTAAATTCAGAGTCATAAACTACGGAGAAGTTTAAGCCCTTGAATTTATGTTCATCGACAACTTTTTTAAACAAATCCGTAACGAAAACCTTTACAGTAGCAGTTTCTTTTATTTTGAACATATACGTATCATCAGGTATTTTGGAGAAATCAAACACCAATTTATTAAAATCTGCCCACTCTCCGTCACTAAATGTTCTTACATCAGAACGAGTCCAATCCACACAATCAAGGACATTTGTAACATTAACAACATACAACTCTAAGTCATCATGAATTAAAGGTAAAAATTCTGCCTCTCTGGAGATAAAGGCTTCAAATATTTCTTTTACAGTCTCTTTCATAATTGTTATTCCTATTAATAACCTAGGAAAATCATTATATTTCTTTTTGTACAATGTTTTAACTTTTGCGGGGGTCCAAATTCCACTTTTAGTATCTCCATTAAAATCAGAAACCAGTTCATGTTCCCAATCAATAGTATTAAGATCCATACTGCTATCGTTATTTCTTAATTCGTATACCTTCATAGAATCACATCCTCTTCATTTGAATTATATTTTATAATTCATCCTTTAACTTATGGTACATAAGACTCCCCGTTTTTACCAAGGTTCCCTATTCTTAATCTTTTTGACATAAGTTCTCCACGTATCCATTCAAGTTGTTCTTCCACTTTCTTTTTGTTATTTTTTACTGGTTGAATTCTTTCCAGTACGAATTCATAATAGCTAGTTGCATGTCCTCCGTTATGTGTCGCCATTGATGTTCCATCAATAACTGTAGTTGCTTTTCCTTTGTCTTTAGGCAAATACACTCCATTGGCAGAAGAGTTAAGATCTATGTCTAAATCTTCGAATATCTTTTGCAACTTCACACAGGGAGCCTTTGTGCAACCTACCGGCACTATATGATGCGCATCCCAGTCCTTAGGTCTCTTCATACCAGTGGATTTCTCAATCTCCTTAGCCAGCTTATCACCATTGCTACTTCCCTTCTCTCCAGTAGTTTTGGTCTTTAGGTTTATATAATTGCTGATATCACATTCCTTTTGAAGATTGTGTGTTAGAATTCCTGCTTCAGAAACATAGTAGGTGTGGAAGTCACTAACTGTAAAATTATAAACTTTTACAGACTCATACTTAATTTCAATAGAACTAATTTTTTCCAAGGAACCATCTTGGAGTTCAACATGATCACCGACAGCTAACTCATCCACTGGTACCCAACCACGATTTTTTATCCAGAATGGATGATCTCCCGTTGACCTAAGACTTGTTTTACCAATCTGCAGTGTGAAAATTTCCTCTGCCGTTGTATTAAACAGCTGCTCTACAGGTTTGTAAGACTGTATGCCTTTTTCAGTATCCTTAGCAAGAACAAGATCTCCTATTTTAATTTTCTCAATAGGAATTTCACCATTCATAGTCTTGATTAAGGTCCCTTCTGGCATACAACCACAAGTATTGTTGTATACCCTCTTAACAGTCTTGAATCCTGTTATTCCATTCCCTGCAATTGGAATAATTGCCCCTGCGGACCATAACGCGTCGGCTATATTGCCTTCTATCAAATAGATTACTCCATTAATCCCATCAAATGGTTCGCCCAATATAGGAATCATTCCAACATTTTCGATAGTGCAATGTACTAATTCTGACCCTTTAAGATCTTTACATAGCACAAGATTTGCTGACCCTTCCCAGAATTGTTGCATCCCTGTTTTGCCATATATTTTAGTAAACCAGGCATTATATTGGAGGTCATTATGACTGATTGTTGGTTTATAAACATACCTATTGAAATAAACTTTACATTCCGTACATAGATCCTGCTCTCCAGCCTTGATAAGCTTTTTATTCATTTCATATTTCCTTGGAGGGAGCGGCACTCTATTCAATTTGAGTGAAGGATCATTAGAGACAACAACCGTTGCCATCTGTGTATCTTTACGGTTTCGATCCTTATCATTGTACCTGTGAATAATAATATCGTATGACCCATCTTTGGCCCAATACGTATCTTTTCCTTTAATTTTTGCATATCTTGAGAATAGTGCTTTATTCTTGTTAAATGTTTCTACTTGACCATTCCAAACGATTGGAACTTCATCACCTTTTTTAAAATTACCTTCTTTAAATCCGGCATAAACAAGTTGAGCATCGCTTTTCGTTCTAACTTCAAAATACAGTTTTTGATTTGGAGTCTTCACGCGATAGTATATTGTAGCTGAGTTATCTTTTGCTCCCGGAGTTGCATCTAACGACTCATCATTTCTGGCTCTGGCACTCGCCTTAGCCATTGTGCGCATCGTCGTTACAACTTCTTCTTCTTCTTCTTCAGGCCAGTTCTGGTACTCCACTCTGTTAATATCAACAGCCAAATCATAGATATATGACTTAAACGTGTTTTTGAATTGTCCGGACGTTACCTTAAGGTAGTATGTTCCAGGATACAGATCCACTACTTGCATGGACTCGGAATTGGAAACACTCAAAGTAAAGCCACGCTCATCCTCCAGAATGCCTTCACCTTCGGACAGTACAATACTTAGTTGCTCAGGATTACTCAACACAATTTTGTAGTAATCCACATCATAAAGAGAAGAGATGGACAAGGCATTGCCGGATTGATCCTGGGTGATAACTTCACCAAATGGAACAACCTGCGCTGTTTCTCTTGTATTATGTGCCATACTCTCTACAGTCAGCTGTGCACGTAATCCTTGTGCAGAACCAAAGTTGCTTACAGCCAAGTAATAGGTAGTACCTGCATTCAGACTCACTTCCAGTTTGGAGAATAAATCTCCATAAGGCCTGTATCCTTTCACATCATCGTTGGAATCCAGGAGTCGTTCCATTTCTGGATCACTATATAATGCAAGATGTGTATCATTCACTTCATTACTACCAGGGTAGTATGATGTGAAGAAACGATATTTGCCCGTTGTGGACGGAGTAAATTGAAGGTATGCTTCCTCGCCACTTGGTTTGGATAGACTTACTGCTTCACCTAGTTTTAAAGAATCAAACCCTGTCTGACCTGCAGCAGTAATCTGAAGTCTGGCAAATACCTTTCTTTTATTTGCTTCATTTACACGAACGTAATACGGTGTTCCAGCACTTAGATTAACAATAACTTCTGAATAGACAGACTCTCCTTTGTCATCATTATATCCGTTAGTAATCGGTGTCAGCATATCTGCATCGGAGAACACATTTAATTCTGTATCATTATTTTTGGAACTCGCACTGCCATTATATCTGCTTGTAGCAATTCTGAATTTTCCGTTACTCGCAGGGATAAATACATACACATTGCTATTACCGGCTTGTTCATTAATATCTTGAGGTTGGTTTAGATAGATATAAGGGATACTTGAACTAACAACATCTGCTGTTATTCTTGTACGTAACGGTGTCGTATCAAAACCATTTACTTTCACATAATAAGTCTGCCCACCAACAAGACTGATTGTAATTTCTGAAAATACCGAATCATTAGCATCATCATTAGAAGCCATTTGCTTGGTAAGCTGGAGGCTTGAATAAATAGACAACTCTGTATCAACATCAGGACCTGATCCTTGGTATGCACTAGTGCGGATACGATATACCCCTGTTGTAGCTGGTCTAAAACTATATACTTGATCTCTGCCCGCAGGCTGATCTATATCTTCCGGCTTTGCTACGAATAGTTCGGGAATAGTTGTTGATGACTGAATTGAAGCAAATGAGCTTTTGCCTCCAGCATATACCGCTGCCACTTCAAGTTTATACGCTTTTAAGGGCTCAAGACTGCTGAAAGTATATGAAGATGTATTGACTGTTCCTACTTCTTTTCCATCCAGTCTTACTACATAAGATGTGGCATCTGGCATGGTGTTCCAAGAGAGTTTAATACTTGTTGCATAAGGCACTGCCTCAAGCCCTGTCGGCGCTTTGAATGCTTGTGCTGTTATATTGCTTAGCGTAAGTGTATATGGCGATGTACTGAACTGACCACTGAAACCAGTAATTTTAATGTAATATGATTTGGTAGCCGTCACTTCAAAATCAATATGTTCAGTGATGCCAGTTCCATTAGAAGATTCACCTACCTGAATCCCCGACTCATTATAGATATCCATTTCGTAGTCTACAGAAGAAGGTATATCTAATGTTATTGAGATTTGTCCATCCTTATCAGCTGTCAATTTGTAATAGTCAATATCACTACTGGAAGAAATATATGAAATATAGCTATTTCCTGGATTAACATTTTTTGCTGTAAGAATTGTATTATTGGGTTCATACGTATCTTGCCCTGATCCTTGTTGTGCAACATTAATGATAAATGTGTCATCGAACTTACCTGAAGTTACACCTGGATAACGATACTTGATATAGTATGTTCCGGTTGGAGTTGAAGTAGACGTACGCCAAGTGTAAGGTATGTCTACATTTAAGCCTGGATTGGATATGGTTTGTGATGCAATAATGTTATTTGGATTAGAAGCAGCAGATACCTCAACAATAATTTTGCTATGAGGGTTATTCCCATTCTGATCACCCTCTAGCTTAAGCGAAACGGTAACTGTTTTCCCAGGCTCGATTGTAGCGCCGTTATTTTTCAGATCATATGAAGCTGTTGTAATCTCACCTTCCGGCTCAACTGGGATCACCGTATTCAGTCCAGATAAGTTTTCTTCTGAGAGGGGTGCAATTGAACCTTCAATGACATTGGCTGCTTTAGCCACATTGACAAGTCCGCGGCCAGTTTCATGAGTATCTTCTAAAGGTGTAACTGTTTCATATATCCTTTGAACAACTTCCTCACCAGTCCAAGAAGGATTATGGCTCCATAACAAGGATGCGGCACCAGTCACATGTGCAGCTGCGTTGGAGGTCCCTGAAGAAACTCCGTATGCACCATCCATCGTGGTACTAATAATGCCAAAGCCGGGAGCAACCAAGTCCAGTTCACTACCAGTGCTTGAGAAGTCGGCTCTGTGATAGGAATAATCAACAGCACCTACTGCAACCACTTCAGGATACTTGGCAGGATATTTAATTGTATCTTCTCCTAAACCGCTGTTACCCGCTGCAGCCACAATAATGATTCCGGCTTCCTTCGCTCTCAAAATTTCTTCATGTAAAGCTTCGCTATATTGGGACGATACAAAACTCATGTTGATAATATTAATGTTGTTATTGATCGCCCACTCTATACCCTGAATGACCGAACTTGTGTAACCATTACCTGTACCATCAATCACTTTAACTGCATATAGCTCTGTGGATGGAGAGATACCCACTACTCCGATTCCATTGTCAATTGCTGCAATCGTGCCTGCTATATGTGTACCGTGCCCTTTGTCATCTGTATAGCTGGTCGATGATTCATCAAAACTTACGCCTCCAGCAATATTTAGATCTTGATGATCAACAGCTCCTGTGTCAAATACTGCCACCTTAACAACACGATCACCAGTACCCTTTTTGGACTGAAGCATGTACGCACCTGTTGAATGAATTCCCCAAGGGATGGTTTGCGCACTCTCTTTTACTGATTTATCTTCTACTTCTGTTACATTGTCAGCTGCAATCTCAATCGGTTTGTCCTCTTCTATTGATTCTATCTTAGGATCAGACAACAGAAGATTAACTTCTTCAGTATTCAGCTCCATAGATAAAGAATTTACACTTTCCAAACTTTTCACATTATATAGATCAAGTTTGTACTCGATGTCACCAGTCGAGCTAGTCGGTTCTTCTGACATTAAGCCTTGAATTTTCATACTTTTCTGGTCTGCCGACCCTCTATAAATGCTTTCAGTTACTGAAGGAAGCTGAACCGAGTATTCCTTTTTCAGCCGAACCAAAAATTTGGAACGAGGCTTATTATTATGTACATCTCCAATAACGCTAATATTGTTTAAAACATCGCTAACATCATTCTTTGGAGAATCTACTTGAATTGGTTCTTTAGGCAGTGGGATAGTTTCTTCAACAACTTCTTCTTCCTCCTTCTCTGGTATTTCCCCCTCATTGGTTATATCACTATCGACTTCCTCAATCGGTACAGAACCCACTTCGGGGTCAGTTGATGTGTCTTCTTGCGAGTTCTGCGTAGTTACTGGAATTGAAGTGTTCCCATTACCACCTCCTGAAGCAGCAAAACCTATTGCAACTTCAAAATTTCCAAGCAGAATTGAAAATGTTAAAACTAATAAAAATACACGTTTTAGACTTCTCAAACAATATTCCTCCTAATCCGACTTTTACTACCACATTTATACAACAACTTAGCAACCTCATTAATGATAGATATTGTAATCAATTAAATCAATCGCATAATTTGTCGATATTTGTAATTAATCGTCGAAAATAACGAAATTGTGAGAATATTTTGGATAAGCCTGCGTAAATATCTTATGAATCTTTGATTTGACTTTGTGCCCCTTTCTGCTTGAATTCATCTACTTCCTGTGTAATAGTGAGAGAAAGCTTACGTGAAGCGTGTTTCAAGATACGTCAAGCTGGTGCAAAGGAGGAACAAGTGTGTTGCAACGTTGGTTGGATGATTTAACCTCGCGCTCAGGCACGGAGGCTGTTCTGCTCGGCATCATGGCTGTGCTTCTGGGGATATACATATGGTCTGCCACGGAAGTTCGCCGCAGCCACGAAAGGCGAATGCGAAGGATACGAGATACATTATACATATGCACAGCCCTCCTGGGACAACTTAGCATCCGGGAAACTCGAAAATATGAATGCTCGGAACATGAACATAATGAACTGTTAATTTCCATGTTGGCCTGCAAAGCCGCACCCTGCCTCTCTCCTCAGCTTCAGGAACAGGTCCGTGACTGCATTAAGGAACATGATCCTGCCAGACTCGCGCTGATGCACAAAGCACTGGAACGAGAGTGTACAGCGTTATCGGATGAACTCACCCGAGATAATCAGGCAGTGCATTGGGGAAGAACGATCTGGAAGGTTCTTCGTCCCGTAGCTGAACCAGCGGCCGTAGTTGCCATGATAATTCTAATCTCAGATCTGTTGTTCCGTCAGCGGATGTTGGACGTTTCGTTAGACTCCTGGACAAGTGTCTTGCCGTGGGTTCGCGCGGTTTCCCTGATGATCACCATTATCTATGGTTATCTGCTCTGGGTCAGTCCACGTCAGAGTCCTCCGGGTACGATAATCAAAACGCTCTCCTTGGTCATTGCGCTGTGCTCCTTGCTCCATCTCATTGGACTTATGGCAGCTCCATATGCCCTTGGATTACAGCTAATTTTGTTCACCTCGGGTTTTGCGCTTACGGGAAGTCCTTCTCGAAGTGATCGTCCTTATGCGGGGCACACCGAGATGGATGAGAATATACGCGGCAGTAACGAGAGCTAAGCGAATGAACCCTTGAGTGAGGAATGCAGCAGTTACCCTACACCCCGCAGGTCAGGGACACTACCCGAAAAGTCGATTCTGGGGCTAATAGCGTTCACTCCAAAGGTGGGAACCATTGCACAGCAATCCTGAGCGCACAAAAAAAAGGCTGTCCCAAGCCATTGTCATGACTTGAAGCACAGCCTTTTCAGAAGAATAGCCTTTTCATATAATTAGGTCAGCCAGAATTACTGGTTGGCTTTTTTGAATAACCGCTTTAAGTTTAGATAACCGTCTTATGGTCGAGTCATTCGGAAGAACGCGACACCCTAAATGAATGGAATGAATCCACCTCGTACTAAGAAACGTTTCTCCCATGGCCCTCATCTACCTGACTCTATCCTTTCGCGCTCGCATTCGATCCGCGCAGTGAACGGGTTGAACTGCTTCGTGCAGTGCTGCCGGATTTGGAGGTGCCTGAGGGCGTGTTTTCAAAACGCTTGCGTTCGGTCCGCTCCATCTGTACAATCTGCCCTTCGTGTACCACGATGTGCAATGAACCAAACTCCATGTCATTCAGCTGTCCGGCAATTCGGTCCAACCATACCTCATCCACTTTTAACGGCTTAGCCATAGAGCCGCCTCCTCTTCTCGGGCTACTGCCCGCCATATTCCTACGTGCGCTGTCATGCAACTGATTTATAAATCATTCTTATCCAACCTATATACTTGGTTTATACATTAGCAGGGCTTCCAGTAGCTGTCAATCGCTATTTCCAACAAGCTTCAAGGAAATTTTCCGATCTCCAAAAAAGGACCCTTCCCTGGGTAGTGGTTCAGGTTATTCAAGCTTTTCCCCCTTTCTCCAACATGGTTCTATCTCCAAGCCAGCTCTTAATTAGTAAGGTCGTTAATGCCAGAAACAGGAGCAGCGAAGCCACGGCAAACGAAGCCGAGAATTGATATTCGTTATACAGAATCTCAACATGCAATGGCAGCGTGTTCGTCTCCCCTCGAATATGTCCAGACACGACAGATACCGCTCCAAACTCCCCCATGGCACGAGCATTACACAGAATAATACCGTACAATAGTCCCCATTTGATGTTGGGCAAGGTAACATTCCAGAAGATGCGCCACCCGGAAGCTCCAAGTGTAACGGCCGCTTCTTCCTCTCGGGTTCCCTGATCCTCCATTAGCGGGATAAGTTCCCTCGCTACGAAGGGGAACGTAATAAACAACGTTGCAATGACGATTCCAGGCAGTGCAAATATGATTTTGAACTCATGTTCTGCCAGCCAAGGGCCAAACCATCCATTCGAACCAAAGATCAATACAAAGATCAACCCGCCCACGACAGGCGAGATGGAGAAGGGAAGATCAATCAGTGTGATCATCAAGCCCTTGCCTTTGAACTGGAATTTGGTAATGACCCAGGCAGCGGCCACTCCAAATATCGTATTAAGTGGCACCGTTATCGCAGCCACCAATAGTGTGAGTTTCAATGCAGACATCGCATCCGGTTCGGTCAGAGCGGCAATATAGACACCCCAGCCCTGCTTCAATGCCTCCATAAGCACGATCACCAACGGTAAAATAAGTAACCACAACAACACCAGGCTTGCGAGTCCAATCAACAACCATTTGACCCATGGAGCTTCCGTCGTTGCACGGTTCGTTCCGGGGCCAGTTCGGACGGGTGGAACAGAATTCAGCGGAACAGAACCCGCCATACGCTACACCTCCTTCGGTTTGGGTAAGTGCGATCAGTTTACGACCGATTCGAGACGCCCAGTATTTTGAGCTGCTGAGTGGAAGAGTATTCCGTCCGGGTCACCAAGACTTGGTATCCCGCACGACGGAACGGAGGGATTCCACACGTTTACAGTGATTCACAATGGAATCGTTACGCCCTGCCCGCCTTTCGACTCCAGCGTTGCAGTGAATTAATGATCAGCAACAGGATGAACGAAACCAGAAGCAGAAGCAATGCGACCGCCGTAGCGCCTGCATAATCGAACTGCTCCAGCTTCGCCATGATCAGCAGGGGCGCAATCTCCGTTTTCATCGGCATATTGCCTGAGATAAACACAACCGAGCCATATTCACCGATCCCTCGGGCAAAAGCCAGAGCGAACCCAGTTAACAGCGGCGGAATCAGGTCCGGCAGCAGAATGGTACGGAATATTCGCCATCTTCCTGCTCCCAACGTTGCAGCAGCTTCTTCGACTTCCGCCTCCAGCTCTTGCAGAACAGGCTGCACCGTTCGAACCACGAACGGGATGCCGATGAACATGAGCGCCAGTGTAATCCCGGCCTGCGAATAAGCAAGCTTGATACCCAGAGGTTCTACCCACTGTCCAATCCAGCCATTACCGGCATAGATCGCCGTAAGGGCAACCCCCGCTACAGCTGTTGGTAAAGCAAAGGGCAGATCAATGACCGCGTCAAACAACCTTTTGCCGGGGAACTCGTATCGAACAAGCACCCAAGCCAGGAGTAGCCCCAGCACGAGATCAATCAGGGCCGCTGCACCTGCGGTCAGGAAGCTGACTTGAAAGGAAGCCAGCACCCTCGGATTGGTCGCCACCTCAATCAGGGTTGCCCATGTCAATCCGGTAGAGTTAAACAACAGTGCAGCGAGTGGAATAAGCACAACCAGACTCAGGTAGAACACACTGTACCCCATCGTTAATCCAAATCCCGGCAATGTACGTCTGCGGGCCACCATTGCCTTGCTCATGCACGTTCATCCTCTCTGCCTTCAGTCGGTAGACTGGTTAGCCGCTTACAGCGCAATTAATCGGTTGTTCAATGGAACAGATGGGTGACCACCCAAGCAGAGCAGAAACAGCATCAGCTACCTGGGACATAGATCTGGTCAAAGATTCCACCGTCATTAAAGTGTTTGGTCTGAGTATCCCGCCATGTCCCGAATACGTCTTTTAGCGTAAACAGCTCAATAGCCGGAAACTGATCCTTGAATTTCTCCTTCACGCTATCCAGCGTTGGTCGGTAATAATTCTCTGCAGCAATCGTCTGCCCTTCTTCGCTGTACAAATATTTCAGATAGGCGTCGGCTACATCACGGGTTCCTTTTTTGTCCGCATTTTTGTCCACGATCGCAACAGGCGGTTCAGCCAGAATACTGACGGAAGGCACGACAATATCGAATTTGTCCGGGCCCAATTCTTTCACAGAGAGGAACGCTTCATTCTCCCAGGCAAGTAGCACATCACCAATGCCACGTTCGACAAACGTCGTCGTAGATCCGCGAGCACCCGAGTCCAGTACAGGCGCGTGTTTGAACAACTCACCCACGAAGGCTTTGGCCTTTTCTTCGTCATTGTTGTTTTTCTTGAGGGCATATCCCCATGCCGCCAGATAGTTCCAACGTGCACCGCCCGACGTTTTGGGGTTCGGTGTGATGACCTGGGTATCGCCTTTGATCAGATCATCCCAGTCTTGGATACCTTTCGGATTACCTTTGCGTACCAGGAACACAATAGTCGATGTATACGGGGAGCTGTTATGCTCATATTTATCCTGCCAGTCCGCATTAATCAGACCTTTATCTTCAATCGCATCAATATCGTATCCTAATGCCAGCGTGACTACATCCGCGTCCAGACCATCAATGACCGAACGACTCTGTTTACCCGATCCCCCATGGGATTGCTTGATCGTCACTTCCTGGCCTTTCTCTTTCAGCCAATGCGCCGCAAACGCTTGGTTATATTGCTCATAAAGTTCCCGCGTTGGATCATAGGACACATTCAGCAGCTCGATGGCCTTGGCCCCTTCCGTACCACCTTCAGCTCCCCCGATGCTCCTGCTTCACTGGACCCGCCACGATCTGATCCACATGCAGCCAGTACTCCTGTTAACACCAGCGCCAGACCAACCAGAATACCCTTGTGAACTCTCTTTTTCATGAATAACACTCCCCCGATATCAATCTGCATGACTACCTCAGGCCGGCTAAACAGTTTCCCGCACCAAAAAAATAAGAAGACGGAGAAACACCTGCGCAATTCCCTCTCATAAAGTCATGCCGGCTATGGCCGTGTATGCTTCATCGGAAATGATGCGCTGTGGTGTTCCTCCGTCTATACGGTGAGAACGTTATTCTGTTTTTGTTAATGTATTATTCCTACCTGTTTAGTGAGTTATATACGTATAATAAAGGCAGTCTATATACCTGTCAAACGTTTTTTCCGTTTTTTACCGAATTTCTGTACCATTGGCAAATAAAAGAGGAACAACGAACGATTGTCCGTTGTCCCTGTCAGCGAATCCCAACATTCGCTGTCTATTCCAAACATGAACCGAACTGGACTGCCATGACTTGTCCATATCTTGTCTATTCCTTATCTGCCCGCATACCGAATATTGGGCACTGGCGGTGCGTTCATGCCTTCTCCCAGATAGAAACCGGTATGCGGCGGTTGGTTGTAGGCTACATTTTGCCAAGCGATACCCAGACGATACACCGGATCATGCATCAGCGTGTAGATACGTTTGTCTGTAACCGCTGTTGTGGTATAGATCCGTAGCGCTGAACTGTCATTCGTACGCCATACAACTTCCTCTCTCCAGTCTCCGAACAGATCAGCCTGTAGATTCGGCGTAGACTTCGTTCCGTTATTGGAAGATACACCCGAAGCGGTGAGCAGATTCACGGTTCTGCTGTTGGCATAATCCCACTTGTCGATTCGGTTGCTGTCCAGCAGTTCACGAAGCAGATCACCATCCCACCAAATGCCAAAATTCGTAGAGGAAGGCAGGGTTGTCCCGAGTTTCTGTCCTTTGGCTGAATACAGACTACCGTCTGCCCATACTTCAGCTCCTCTGTGTCTCGGATCAATATCTGCGGCCATGCCGCGGCCAATATCCTTCGTTGTTTTCACACCCCAGATTAACTGTCCTGTACGGGCATCACGGAACTCCACCCCGGCATTGGATGGTGTCTCATGAACCTGGAATACTTCAAGTCCGGCACGGTCAGGGTCCAGATCACTCAGATGCATTGCATCCCCATGGTTCAGCCTCGTGGTGTACAATCCTCTTCCATTGTCATCCACCGCCATGGCGCCATAGATGATCTCGTCTTTACCATCACCATCCACGTCAGCTACACTCAGATTATGATTACCTTGACCCGCATAACCGGAGTTGCCCGACGTATTGGAATCAAATGTCCATTGCTTGGTCAGCTGTCCATTCCGCCAGTTATAGGCTACGAGCACGCTCCGCGTATAATACCCACGTGCCATAACCAGGCTCGGTCGCTCCCCATCCAGATACGCAATGGCTGCGAGAAAACGATCCACCCGGTTGCCATAGTTGTCTCCCCAATCCGAGACATTGCCACGCGCCGGTTCATAATTCACGGTGGAGAGTGCCTTGCCCGTCTGCCCATTGAAGACCGTCAGGAATTCGGGGCCGGATAATACATAACCGCTGGAATTACGGTAGTCTTTGCTCGCATCACCAATAGCTACGCCAGTGCCATCTTTGGTGCCGTCAGCCGTTTTCATGGCGACTTCAGCTTTGCCGTCACCGTCCAGATCGTATACCATGAACTGAGTGTAATGAGCACCTGCGCGAATATTTTTGCCCAAACTAATCCGCCAGAGGCGCGTTCCATTCAATTTGTAGGCATCAATAAACACTTCTCCGGTATAACCGCTCTGGGAGTTATCCTTGGCGTTAGAGGGGTCCCACTTCACGATCAGTTCATACTGACCATCGCCATCCAGATCCCCTGCACTCGCATCATTGGCGCTGTAAGTATAAGCCACCCCATCGGGCGTTGTCCCACCAGCAGGTACATGGAGTGGTACGGAGAGATAATTGTTGCCCCACACACTTGCCGCTGCTGAGACAGCCTGCTCCGTTCCACTGACTACAGCGCGAACCGTGTATTTGGAACTGCTTGTCCCGCTTGCATCCTGAAGATTGGTGCTGTTCGTTATGGGCGATGCGTTCACCTTGGTTCCATCCCGATAGACGTTAAACGATACATTCGAACCTTCCGTACCCAAGAGTCGCCAACTGACAAACACACCTGTCCCGATCTTTACAGCCACCACACCGCGATCCAGAAATTCCATCTGCCTTGCACCCGCTGCATGCGTTACCGACGTGTTGTCCAATCCAAGCGAAGTGATCAGTAACGCGGAACTCAACAAGGATACCCCGGCTGTACGTAATATACGCTTCCACAGTGATGATCGATTTCCCATAAACAATTGCCTCCCCAATTGTATTGGTAAGCCCGATGCCCTTCTAGCGCCATCTTTAATGTAAACGCTTTAATATATTCATTTTAAATTAAACATTTAATTCCATCTATAGGTCTAATTTAGTAATTAAATGGTGAGTACATAAAAAAGCTGCAAAACCATGTGTTTCTCCATGATTTCACAGCTTGCGGGCCACTTTTTAGATGTACTATCCCAGTTACTTGATCGTATTTCATATTGCATTTATACCACAGGCGCAATACATACCGGACGAGGTAATTCCAGCTTGAATCCATTATGCGTCAGTCGTCCGTCTTCTTCACTGATATGGAAACCTACAAGGTTGTTGCTGTCCTGGTTCGCTACCACCAGAATGCCCCCCTTCAACAAGTTGAAGTTACGCGGTGTCTGACCAATGGTCGATGTCCACTCCACGGCCTCCAGTTCTCCACTCTCCTGATCAATATGATAGAGAACGATACTGTCATCTCCCCGGTTGGATGCATACAGGAAACGTCCGCATGGAGATACCCGGATATCCGCCGCTGTCCCGTCCCCTTTGTGCCCTTGTGGAAGTGTAGAGATATGCTGCAATGTAGTGAACTCACCTCTGCGCTCATCATACATGAATGCCGTAACCGTGTTGTTCAATTCATTGATGACATACGCCCACTTCGAGTTGGGATGGAAAACAAGATGTCTTGGGCCAGCCCCTGGCGGTTGATTCGTCTCCCGATGTGTAACCAGACGTCCCTCTTCCAATCGATATACGATAATCTGGTCCAGGCCAAGATCACATACGACCGCATACTGTCCAGACGGATCTGGCTGGATGGAGTGTGCATGAGGTCCTTCCTGACGTTCAGCATTCATTCCACTTCCGGTGTGCTCAACCCATGCACTCATTTCACCTAAAGTACCCTGATCCCCTACCGGGAATACGTTCACGCTACCGCTGCCATAGTTCGATGTGAACACCCATTGTCCGTCCTTGGACACGGACACATAACAGGGTGAATCACCTCGGGTCTGCTTGCGATCCATCAGGTGCAACTCACTCGTTGCCGCATCTATGCGATACACCAGCACCTCTCCCTTGTCTGTTTCACTTGCCACATACAGACCATTTGCGTCTGGGCTCAGAGCAAGATAAGAAGGATTGTTCACACCGTGCATACCATGGACGACCCGCATCTCACCTGTATCCGTATTCAAAGCACATCGAAATATGCCTGGCTGATCCATTAAAGCATATGTGCCTGTATAGAAAAATGTTTCCTGCGTTGTGATCGGTTCCATATCTAAATCTCTCCCTTATCCTAGAATTTCATAGTCTCTTTCTTCCCACTGTTTTCTTCCCACTGTTATGTACTTACCCAATTCACGGGCAACTGCTTCATTTCCTGTACCATGGATTTCCATATCGCTTCATTCCGAGAGCGCTCTCATATCGGTCATTGACTCCCTTATCCTCACTCACCATAATACAAAGTATGAGACCTAACAACAGACCACCTCTACAGCGTAAATCGGACGGATTTCGTATGCAAAAACTCATTGTGCTCCCAGATCCGCTACTGCAAGAAACCGCAGCTTATCCTGTCACGTCCGGGTTATACGTTACCGATATCGGTTACTTTCACGAGGCCGAACATCATTATCGTGATCGTCCCAATGGTTGTGAATCACATATTCTGATGTACTGTGCCCAAGGCACAGGCTGGTATACAGTGGATGACAGCAAGACATATGATGTTCGCCCAGGCAATCTCGTCATATTACCCGCACATCAACCTCATGTCTATGGAGCCCATGCAGCGGAACCCTGGAGCATCTACTGGATTCATCTACGCGGGGAACACGCTTTATCCTACATTGAACCCCTATTAGCCCATCATATTACGACCATGCCTCCGGCCAAGGCTCAAAAGTGGCTTGAGCTTTTTCATGAGTGTTACGGCGCACTGGAGACCGGTTATTCCTTGCAGACGATGACATATCCCTCCCAGATTATCGGTTATATGCTGGGTATGCTTGCTTATGGACCTGAGACAACAGGAACAGATCGTGGGATCGTGAGCAGCAAACGTGCGGCGGAACAATCCGTGCAATATATGCTGGAACATCTGGAGAACGGGATTACCCTCAAGGAACTCGCGGCACATGCCCGGCTGTCTGTCCCCCATTACGCCCAGTTGTTCAAACAAGCTACCGGACATTCGCCCATTGATTATTTCCTACGACTCAAGATCCAGCATTCCTGTCGTTATCTGGATTTTACCAACTGGACCGTGAAACAGATCAGTTCCGAGCTTGGATTCAAGGACCCGTACTATTTCTCTCGCCTGTTCAGCAAAATGATGGGACGTTCGCCCACGGATTACCGGAACACATCAAAAGGGTAGAACATTTCTAAACCATTGGAAAATTCCAGCAACCTTTTGAAGAGAAGGGTCGTCTATAGGGGCAAATAACTTTTATATAAAGGGATTATCCTTGGAAAAGTGAGGCGACATTGACATGAAGAAAAACATTCTGGCGACATTCACCGCGGGAGCACTGCTCACGCTCTCTCTAAGTGCAGGACCGATCCATGCGGATCAAGCCCAATTCACAGACATTCAAGGTATCGCAGGCGCGGACAAAATCGAATCTCTCCATCAGGACGGATTCATCAAAGGCGTGAGTGACAGCATGTTCAAACCTGAACTGGAGCTGAACACCGCTCAGGGCATCCAACTCATTGCAGACGGACTGGATCTGAATCTGGATACGATACGTTTTATCAAAATGCCAGTGCCAAGTGACTACTTCTCTGCTGTAAAAGATGGCGTATGGTACAGCGATGCCTTTATCCGTGCCCAATATAACGGTATTAAGATGCCACAGGATATTGATCCGTCCAAACCGCTTACGCGTGAGCAATACACCCTGTTCCTGATGCAAGGCATTGAGGCCAAAGGCGGTCTGCCCATGATCAAAATCAAACCTGTGGACATTGCAGATGAACAGGAGCTTACGGCTGAGTATCAAGGTGCTGTCCAGCGCTCCCTGGTTCTCAAAATCAATGAACTGGATGCTGAAGGCAACTTTAATCCCAAACAATCGATTACCCGTGCTGAAGCAGCCATTATGATGTATAACGCAATCGAGTATATGGACTCGTTCCATGCACCGCAAATCCCGGAAACCCCTGAGAAGTAATTTGATTTACAGAGAAGCTGCACTGGCGGCTTTGTCTTCCTCAAGCAAATCTTCCTATGAAAACAAACAGCGCAAACAGCCGTACCTTCCTTTAGCAGGAAAGTACGGCTGTTTGGGCTGAACTTTAGAATATATTATCAGTTATATCACACTGATCGAAGTGTCCGCTTTGGGCTTAGAAAGAACCTTTGACCACAACATCGGACAACGAGAAGCGTCCTGACGGGTGAGCTGGCTGTGCCGCTTTACCTACCGTGATCAACATGGATGGCAAGAAACGTGCAGGGATATTGAATGTTTCGATCAGTTGTTGCGGGTTGTATCCACCGATTGGGCAAGTATCATACCCCAGGGAGCGTGCAGCAAGCATGATATTTTGCGCAGCAAAGGATGCATTGCGAATCGCCTCATCGCGAGCAATTTGCGGGCTTTGGTAAGCACGATTAATCTGCCCCACCAATGCGTCACGAATTTCAGCAGTCAGTGCGCCGGCTTCCACAGCCTGGTCATAGATCACGGTGTTACGGTTTGCTTCCAGATCTCCAAGAACAGCAATCGTAAGGGAGCTTTCTACAATTTGACTTTGACCGTAAGCAATGGGCAGTAATTTAGCTTTGTCTGCTTCGGATTCAATCACGAGGAATCTCCAGTGTTGCAGGTTCCATGAAGATGGTGCTTCCGTAGCTGCTGTCAAGATTGCGTTCAGATCAGCTTCAGGCAATACAAAACCCTTTTCGTACTTTTTAACAGCATGGCGTTTGCTAATGACGCGAAGTGTTTCATTTTTTTCAGTGCCTGACATGTGTTCCACTCCCTAATTTCTGTTTTGGGTATTCTACTTTTACGTTCGCAAGGCGATCTTGAAGTTAACTTCCCCAAGGTCTTGCCTTCCGAAAATAACATCAGCGCAGACGATCTCCCCATCTGTGTTCACGTTATGCCCGGAATCGCCTGAAACCATCCCTGGATCTTCACCGGAGCATACGCCCATGCCATAACCAGTCCATCATGAACCTGTCCACCATGCCTGACATAACCAAGGTCAATCATGGGACCCATTGCGTAAAATCCGTCAGGACTTCTCCTTAGCAGGCAATCCATTAAGCGACAGAGGATGTACCTCCCCATGACCTATACGCTGCTTCACATCCTGGATGGATATTTGATCGAAATAAACACTCAGCGCCTCTTCGCCTCCGTCGTAGATACTCCCCATCACATCCTGCATATTGGAAGATACAACACACGATGATCCGGATTCCCCTGAACACCAGTTCGGACCCAGTGAACCACCAGCTACGAGTCTGTACAGTTCTCCAAGCTTGATCTCTTCACTTGGACGGCTAAGCAAGTATCCACCATGAGCACCTTCCTTGGTCGTCAGGTAGCCATGTTTGCGCAGAACACTAAGTACCTTGCGGACTCTGGCCGGGTGCGTACCCACACTTTGGGACAAGTCTTCACTATTGGCCATACACTCATCTCTCATCGACAAAAAAACAAGACAATGCACCGCTATGGTAAATTCGCTGTTCATAACTTACTCCCTTCCCGGCATACAACACCGATGAACTTCAACCCAAGGTAAGTATAACTGTCATTATATGAATAACAGTTATGTTTGTCAACTTTCACCCAAGCTGGAGACCAAACGTGATTTTTTCCTGTTATACCAATACATACAGCCCCCAACGGGAATCAAGCCAAGATATACATCCCATCTGTATTTCAATCCAAAAAGAACAAAAAAGTGAGCCTTTCGCGTAGCGAAGGGCTCCAATAAGATAGACATATGAAAGGGCTTACGTGATTATTATAATCGGTAATCTTCATTTTGAAAACGCTTTTTTTGTAAAGTGTATCATTATTTAAAATTATTTTTTTTCGAGCTGGATTATAACTCGCTATTGCCAAAACTAATGTAGTTAGTTATTATACTAATATCATTAGTTTATAGGAGGATTTATCATGCGAATTACACGAGAATTCGATGTTGTTCAAGTCACGTTCCTTCCGAGACTCTTCCCTGTGAACGTATACCTTGTTGAAGAGGAAGAAGGCTTCACCCTGATTGATGCTGGAATGCCATTCAGTCTCAAAGGAATTCTGGCCACTGCTCAATCCCTTGGCAAACCGATCACCAAAATTATTCTGACTCATGCTCATAGCGATCATATTGGTGCACTGGATCGTCTCAAAGAGGCGCTGCCCCAAGCGGAGTTCTTCATCTCCAGACGGGATTCCCGGCTATTGGCGGGAGATACCTCACTGCTTCCAGGTGAGCCACAGACCCCGGTACGCGGCGGCGTGCCCAAAACCCAAGCGGTGCGCACCCAGCCAGACCACTTGCTGGATGACGGTGATCAGATTGGTTCACTGATCGCCATCGCCTCACCAGGCCATACGCCGGGGCATATGGCCTTCATGGATACGCGCAGCCGCGTGCTTATCGCTGGCGACGCGTACCAGCTGCACGGCGGCCTTGCCGTATCCGGCCGCTTGCGCCCGCTCTTCCCGTTCCCCGCGCTAGCGACGTGGAACCGCGAAGCGGCTCTGGCCAGCGCGAAGCGCCTGGCGGAGCTGGAACCGTCCGTGCTGGCTGTAGGCCACGGACGGTTGCTGCGCCAGCCCGCGGCCGCCATGCGCGCGGCAGTCGCCGATGCACAGCAGCGGCTGGGCCTTGCCGGGGGGCAACTGTGAGCCCCCGGCAAGGGCTGGATCGCGGCGCTCTGCTTAGCGCTGCGGTCCAGATCGCTGACAGCGACGGCTTCCAGGCGCTGACCCTGGCCGCTCTGGCCCAGCGGCTGGACGTGCGCTCGCCGTCGCTCTACAACCACATCAGCGGGCTTCCCGGGCTTCGCCAGGAACTCGCGCTGATGTCCGCACAACAGCTTAGCCGCGCATTAACCTCGGCGGCAGCTGGCGTCGCTGGCGACGATGCCATTCAGGCCGTCGCTGCGGCATATATAGGCTTCGTCCGTGAGCATCCCGGACTGTACGAAGCCTACTTTTATGCCCCCGATCGCTCAGAACCCGAGCTTGTCGTCGCCACTACGGATGCGCTGGATCTGCTGCTCCGTCTGTTCCAGCCCTATCCGTTAAGTGAAGCGGAAACGCTGCATGCCGTTCGCGGCTTACGTAGCCTGTGCCATGGCTTTGCCTCCATGGGTGCGCAAGGCGGCTTCGGTATGGATTTTGATCCAGACGAAAGTCTGCATCTGACCGTATCCGCATTCCTGCACGGACTTCGGCACCTTCAGGAAGAATAGTAACATCGTATGGCGTCATCGAAAAAGGACTGCAGAGCCTCGGCAGTCCTTTTCACATATAATTGTCACGACAGTCGGTCTCTTCTTCATCTTAACCGGGATATACCGGGTTATGTTCGACTCGGAGAATCGATATCAATTCTGCTATAGATCGGATTACCGGTATTGAAGCACTTCCCGACACGAACTCGATACGATTCCTTCTGGTCACGTTACGATCCTTTACGATCGTTCCACACCTATGTCCCAGCCCACTGTGTGCCCCTTGCCGCTATTTAGCTCTCTACTATGTACATCGCCGTTCCGCTCTCTAGTGGGACGTTTCTGCTATGCCCTTTCTTCTAGGGCCATTGCTGCCGTCCTTCCTGTACTTCCTGCAAAATATGTTTCATCACCGGTACATATACTTTCCAATAGAACATGTCAGGAATATCTTTCTGATTCGGTGTAAGCTTGGCCCGAACGATGTCCCATCCCTGAATTCGGCGCCAGAAGGAATACTGCTTCATCTCCCCGAATGATCCTGCCATATAATATGATTGATTATCGTCGTCGTACCTTACAAGTGCAGCGAATTCGCTGGGTATCCCTGCGTTCACCAACTTCTGCTGACCCGTCTCTGTCAGATCCGTTTTACACCAGGCTAGTGTAGTGGAACTCTTAGGTTCCGGCACGATGATATCGAACCAGCCATTATAATAAATATCCTGGCTTATGCCGCTCCAATCCCTGCCTTGCTGTGTGAATTCAAGCTGCACATTCTCTGTCTTTACATCTGTACCCTTTTCCAGCACCATGACCTGTCCATCCACTTGGACCAGCAGAATGCCCGCTCCGTGATAAGACCACGCCTTCTTCTCCCGTTGCTCATAGTTCGCCCGAATCCAACGGGGTACTTCTTTCAGACTTTGCAGGTCGGATACCGATTTTCCTTGCCATCCACTGCTGTTCACTCCCAAAATGGGGTACAACTGCTCCCTTGTCATTGGAGAGGCGGTATTTGCCAACGCGCTGTATTCAGCGACAATCGTTACACCTTTATAAGCAGCTTCGCGAATTTTCTGCACATCATATGTCGTTATTCCTTCATATATTCCGTCTTGTCTCCGCTCATCCTTGATTTCAGACAGACTGCTTCGATTCGCCGTCAGATAGATCAGGTCCGTGTCCGTCACCTCATCGGGCAACAATCGCTTCACCCGGGGAACCCCTTCAAGAATATCAAAGCCATAATAATCCTCTTCATACGAGTAGTGTTCCCCTGTGTGCTGCACAATCTTCTGTTGATTCAGAAGCCATACCAATCCCTTGTGTCCCTGATAGGACAGATCCGGTCTGCTCTTATCGATAATCATGATGTTAAGCGGGACCGGAGCCTGTGATTGCCACATGATCCACGGAACAACCAGTACCACGGATACCATTGTTAAACTAGCCAGTGTCCATAGTGTGGCTGGCCTGTGATTGTTTTTCATTAAACACTTTCCCCTTTGCGTGATTTCCCCTTAATCGAATAAACGGCCTCACAACGGGCACAATAATACAAATTTTTCAAATACAGCCTGTGAATACATATCCGGTATATGATACACTAAGCTTTCTATCGGCTTTCTGCGTTTGTGATATAATAGGAACTGAAAAATCCGGCTAATCATATTAAGTTCCGAATTTAAGGATTACATATTATTCCAGAAAGAGGGAGTTCTACGTGCCTAACATCAGTCCGTACTACCTGCAAATCGGGGCAACCGTTGGCATGCTTGTCATGGCCCTGCTTGCTATTTTTATCCGTATGAAAGCCAGTCACAGGCCGGTGACCATTCGCAAAATCCTTATTCCGCCACTCGGCATGAGTACAGGCTTTTTCATGTTTGTTGTACCGGAGACTCATGTTCCTCTACTCTGGGCATTCATTGCGTTTCTGGTGGGATGGTTCCTTTTCTCGTATCCCCTTATTCGCAGTACCAAGTTTGAACGAGTAGGTGAAGAGATCTTCGCCACGCGTTCCCGCAGTTTTGCGTTCATTTTGCTCGGATTGCTGGCTGTACGTCTTATTCTGCATGAAGTCATCCAGCGATATGTAAGTATTCCGCAGACAGGCGGATTATTTTTCCTGCTCGCTTTCGGCATGATTGTACGCTGGCGTGTATATATGTACAAACATTACAAAGAGGTGCTGGTTGCTGAAAACTAGCTGTATCCCCATTTACACACCAAAAGACACGCTCTGTCACACCATCGGTGTACAGAACGTGTCTTTTTTGGGGTTTATGTTCTGTCTGGTGAATATCCTTGCTTGTGAATCATTCTATCTGGTGAGTATTTTATTATGCGATGCGAATACCCTATCCTTTAACTATTCAATATCTATTCAGGATCTGCAACCTTCACCAGCTGCTTGCCCAGATTATCGCCAGAGAAGAGGCCCATAAATGCTTCTGGAGTCTGTTCAAATCCGTCCACAATGTTCTCTTCATATTGGATATGACCTTCCTTAATCCATTTTGCCAATTTGGCGCGGCCTTCCTTGAAGGATTTCGTGTAGTCGCCCAGCAGAAATCCTTTCATCAATGCTGTGTTTGTTAAAAGCAGCGTCTGTGGACGCATTCCGATATCCGGCTTCTCCAGATTATAGGACGAGATCTGACCGCATAATGGAATACGCGCATTCCGATTAATATGTCGCAAGACGGCATCCGAGATGTCACCGCCCACATTGTCGAAATAAACGTCGACGCCATCCGGGCAGGCCCGTTCAATGGCAGCTGACATATCCTGTTCCTTCTTATAGTTCAACACTACATCGAAGCCCAGTTTTTCTTTCAGATAAGCGCATTTATCATCAGAGCCTGCAATGCCGACCACGCGTGCCCCCACAATTTTGCCAATCTGACCTGCAATCATGCCGACCGCACCGGCTGCTCCCGACACAACCACCGTTTCGCCATCTTTGGGTTTACCGATATCTTCCATACCAAAATAAGCCGTCAAACCCGTCAAGCCTAACGCACCCAGATAAGCCGTAATGGGTGCCTCCTCCGTATCAACCAGAGAAAGATCGGTCGTGTTTACCGCTGCATATTGCTGCCAGCCCCACATACCAGATACGAGATCTCCTTTGCGCAGATTGGGTTCCGAAGATTCCACAACCTGCCCTATCGTTCCACCCTTGATCACTTCGTTCAACGCATAAGGGGCAGCATAGGATTTCGTATCTTTCATGCGACCTCGCATGTATGGATCTACCGACAAATATAATGTACGTACCAGGACTTGCCCAGCTTCCGGTTCCGGGAGCGGTGCATCAACGAATCTGAAATTCTCTCTGGTTGGGGCACCTTCGGGACGAGACGCAAGTACGATCTGTTTATTTACAGACACCAAAATTACCTCCTTGTTGCCAAGTGGACGCAAGGTTAACCCTTGTCAGCTAAGATCACTTCCCACTGGCTCTGTGTTATCACTTCTTATTAGTTTAAACCGAAACAGGCGGATCACAAACGTGGGCCGCCTTTAAATATGCAAATATCGTCACATTGTAGCCGCTCTTGGCTAGGATTGAGCCGTCAAAATCACAGGGCCATCCGCTGTGATGGCAATGGTATGTTCATACTGGGCAGACAGACTTCCATCCTGCGTACGCGCAGTCCATCCATCTGAATCCAGCTTGCTGCGATACGTACCAATGTTCAGCATCGGTTCAATTGTAATAACCATGCCTTCCTTCAGACGTGGACCCCGATGTGGTGGACCATAGTGAGGGACTTGTGGTTCCTCATGCATTTTCTCACCAATGCCGTGTCCAATAAACTCACGCACGACGGACAGGCCTTCGCCTTCTGCATACACTTGAATGGCATGGGAGATATCACCGATCCGGTTGCCAATTACGGCAAGTTCAATGCCTTTGTACAGGGAGGTTTTGGTTACATCCAGCAGACGTTGTGCTTCCGGTGTCACTTCACCTACGGCATAAGACCAGGCTGAATCGGCCAACCAACCATTCAGATTAACCACCATGTCGATTGTAACGATATCACCGTCCTGGAGTGCATATTTCCCCGGGAACCCGTGACAGATCACATCATTAACCGACGCACATGTCGCATATTGGTAGCCGTTGTACCCCTTTTGTTCCGGCGTAGCGCCATTTTTCTTCATAAAAGCTTCTGCAAACTGGTCGATCTCCTGTGTCGTGATGCCTGGACGAATCATTTTCGCAATTTCTTTATGGCAAGCGGCGAGAATTTCCCCGGCTTTGTTCATATATTCAATCTGTTCTTTGGTTTTCAACGTAATCATGACAACTACTCCTTGTCCGTTAAGATCTGATCCTGTCCTCTATTGTAACGCGAAACGCTCCAAATAAAAAATTCCGTGTAAACATCAACATCCTATTATACGCCAAGCGCCTGTCCAATGAATATACTTTTCCTCAAAAAACTCGAAACCCCTCTATATCAGACCACGTATATGCTTAAAACCATTGAATTCGAAAGGGTGAAAGCTCATGTTCAAAAAGATAATTGGCAAACTTCTCGATTCGAAATCTTCATCTCACCGCAAACGTCAAAGCTCCTCAGACAGGCGCTCGTATAAACGCCACAGCAGTTCCTCGGGCAAGCGTTCCTATCGACGTCATTCCTCTTCGGATGTGAAATACAGAGATAGCCGCAGTGGCTCCGGTTATTACAAAAGCAGAAAATACAGCTCCAGCTAAGCTGCTGTCACTACTGCTTTTAAGGCAGTAATGATCGTACACGTTCATAGGACGCTACAATTAATGATTACGTAACAAAGGGGTGTTCTTCAGCCGTACACACGGCCAGCAGAACACCCCTTTGTTGTTTCTTTAGTATTAGATAGGAAAAAGACCCCTGTATACATCCCCCAAGAGGTCATTGGATAGTAATAATGATCTATCTACGTGCTCCATTATCGAGCCCGTATAGCATGTATTTATTCCATGATTAGCAGTACACGGTCCATTTCAGCCTGTAACTGCCTTGCGCCTCCCTCATAGCGTGGACGAAGTCCAAGCAGTCGCTCCAGCATCTGGTGCAGTTCCGGCATAAGTTGAAGTTCCTCCTGCCAACTGGCTGGTTCGCGGCCCTTCTCTGGCTCATAAGCCGAATACAGCATAAAGAGTAGAAAGTGACCCATGTCCTGCAAATCCTGATCAGGTATAGCCGGTTCATCTTCTGGCTCAGGTACTTCTCGCATTCGGCGTTTCAGCTCCGGCAACAACGGCTCCCCCAAGCGTCTCGCCAGGCCAAAATCAATCAGATGCACCGTTCCCTCACGTAATATCACATTCGGAATCCGTATATCTCCATGAATATACCCCTGCTCATGCACATGAGCCACAGGTGCCAGCAGTTGACCAGCAAGTTCCAGACATTCTCGCTCCGTATATCGAAGACCCTGCTCAAATATGCAGTCTTCCAGCGTCTGACCGCGAATATACTCGGTTACAATATAATTCCGTCTCCCGGATGTGAACACGTCTAACAGATCCGGAATCGCCGGATGATGCAGACGTTTCATAACGTCGGCTTCCCGATCCAACAGGCGCGCAGAGAGTCTCCCCTTGCTGGGCTTGGACTCCTTCAACGCCACTTCCTTGCCAGTCTGATCGTCTATACAAAGGTATGTTAGTCCATAGCTTCCCATACCCAGCAATTCTTGTATTGTGTATCGCTCCCCAATGGTCGTCCCCTCCCGCTGAGGACGATCCGTCCATAGTCCAAGCCATCGTTGCCAACTTCGTCGCAGCTCCACAGATCCTCCCACGCCAGCTTCCCGATCTCATTCCCAGCATGTATCACTGAGTAACCCGTTGCCAGTCTTCATGTTGTATGAAGTCATTATATCAGGCTAATGCTGCAAAATCACGATGAGTTCCGGCCTGTAGCTCAGGCTTCCTTGTGCTTCTTGGGCAGCAGCCCGAATAACATGCGCAGCGCCGTTCCCTTCGGTTTGCGTTTCCTGCCCTGGAAGCTGCGCAGATTGGTCACAAGTTCACGGTCCCGCTCCTCTTCCAGCTTCTCATTCATCCACAGACGCTGTTTCTCCATCTGTTCCTCAAGCGCCATATGAGTCTCGGCCAGGTGTCGCAGTGTCAGCTCCAGTTCATCGACCCGCTGTTGCAGCAGTTGTACCCGATCGTCCTGTTGTTGTTCCACAGCACCATAAGTCACCTCACTCACCAGTTGCCCCAGACCCTCATAGGATCTCAGGTTACCCGATGGTTCATATCCCTCCGGGTATACCGCTGGCATAACTGTTGCTGCACATTCCGGTTCTGAGAATCCTTCAATTCTCACCATAAGCTCATCTACCACGAGTAAATCCGGAGCTAATACAGTAACCACAGCATCGGCCAGCGGCAGATTATGCTCTCTAAGTTCGGTCATCAAGCGTTCAATGCACTCAATATCGTCTGATTTGAACAGTCTGGACTTGTTGGCGGAACGTTCGAACCGGTATCCCTGCTCTTCCAGTGCCGCCGCATATTTACGAAGAGTACTGGCACCTATGCCCAGGCTCTTGGCCGTTTCCGTCGTTGCTCCTGCTTCTTCAATCATCATTAATTCCCTCCCGGAATGAAGTCTTTTTGCTTACAACATCATGGCTTCAGCGTTCCTTTCTGGAACCGTCATCGGATCGGGTCAACCTGTCTCATGGATCAAGTGTGCTCATCATTTGCTTGTTCGTATGTATTCGTCAGCTTCTCGGCTGATCCCTTTGGCGTTTTAGTTCTGTTTCTGTGGATTCCTAAGAACTTTTGTCAGCTACGTTATTCGCACAAATCACCCTTGATCCGACATCAAGCACTAATGCTGTCATGTCGAAATATAAAGGTGCAAATGCCGTCAAATGTGTGGATGACACCATATTCATGTCAATATTGTTAACTCCGTTGCTCCAATACGCTCCCGCGACAGAGGATATCATTGCTGCATAGCTTTTCCATGTGTTATCTTATGTAACGTAGAAGTACATTTCAGCATATAATAAAGGACTATACTTAACATAGGACTCGTAAAATGGATAAATCAAATATAAATGGGGGCTGAACGGCAGTGTTAGGCAAATCAGGTAAAGTAGCGGTGATCGGGGCGGGTCTTGTCGGTTCAAGTTGTGCGTATTCCATGATTAATCAATCCATATGCAGGGAAATTATGATGGTGGATCGGACGTATGACCGCGCTGTCGCACAGGCACTGGATTTCTCCCATTGCATGGACTTCACACATAACCGTACCAAAGTGTATGCAGGCACATATGCCGATTGTGGCAACATGGATGTGATTATCTTAACTGCCGGGGCGAATCCCAAACCAGGACAGACACGGCTGGATATTCTGGAGGAAGCAGAGTCGATTGCCAAAGACATCGTGGTTCCTATCATGAATAGCGGATTTCAGGGGATTTTTGTCGTCGCCGCCAACCCGGTTGACATAGTAACTTATATGGTATGGAAATTATCTGGCCTTCCGCGCGAACGCGTCATCGGTACAGGAACTTCCATTGACTCTTCACGTCTCAAAACGCTGCTGTCTGAAGTCTTCTCCATTGATCCACGCAGTGTGCATGGCTATGCTCTCGGGGAGCATGGCGAATCCCAGTTCGTGGCCTGGTCGCATGTTACCATCGGTGGCAAACCGATTATGCACATTATGGATCAGCACAAGGAGCGTTTCAAACATCTGGATTTGGACGATATTGCACGCAAAACGAAAGATGCCGGTTGGGAGATCTTCACCCGTAAAGGCTCTACCCAGTTCGGAATCGGCAATGCCCTAGCGCACATTACCCGTTCCATCCTGAATGATGAACACAAGATCATCGCCGTATCCGCTATTCTCGATGGTGAATACGGACAGAGCAACGTCTGTGTCGGTGTTCCCGCCATCATCGGTGGGGATGGCGTTCAGGAGGTTATCGAATTGAATCTGGATGCCTCTGAACGCGAGAAGTTTGAGCGTTCCTGTGCAGTATTATCGGGAAATATCAATCGTCTGACACTGGCATAAATCATATATGTTCAGATCATATATAAGCTTCAGCTGCTTCGCCCTGTCAGCCCAAATACGCCAATAACCTCATAGAGATGAGTGTTATTGGCGTATTCAGGTTCATCTTCTTGCAGTCCTTCTCTTATCTTGCAGTTCGTATCCAAGTTCATGTTCAATTAGGCGCAAGCCGAGGTTCGTCCGTTGGTCCCCACTGCTGTAACACCCGCTTCAACTCACTCAGCATGACCGGTTTGCTAATAAAGTCACGCATACCAATCTCCAGACAAGCTTCCTTGTCCTCACGCTTGGCATTGCCTGTCACGGCAATGATGGGAGGTATGCGATCCTGTGGAATTAGTCGGTGTAAAAGGTCCGTTGCCTTCAGTCCATCCATCACAGGCATATGAATGTCCATCAGGACAATATCATATGTATTCTGAGAGATGGCATCAATAGCCTCCACACCATTGGTACACACATCCGCCTGGTATCCGAGCTTCTCCAGATACTCTCGCAGAATCTTCCGGTTTACCGGGTGATCCTCAGCGACCAGAATGCGCATAGCGACCTTGTCGCTTTGGCGTGTACGATCATGATGGAACTGACTTGCTGTCTGTTCTGCAGAAGCATCTACACTCGTCGCAGGAACAGCGAACCGGAAGGTCGAACCTTCTCCTTCCACACTCTCGACACTAATACTGCCTCCCATAATCTCCACGAGTCGCTTGGAGATCACCAGTCCGAGGCCTGTGCCTCCATACTTGCGGTTAATCACCGGATGCAGCTGTGAGAAGGACTGGAACAACTGATCCAGCTTGTCAGCCGGGATACCGATTCCCGTATCTTGCACGGCAAAATCAAGCACACTGTCTTCAGGCTTCCTGCCCTTGATGATATCCACGTTCACTTCAATACTTCCTTGTTCGGTGAACTTGAGCGCATTACCCACGAGGTTAACCAGAATCTGCCGGATCCGCATGGAGTCACCCACCATGAACTCAGGGATGCTTGGATTGAGACGATACCTGATCTCCAGATGTTTCTCATCTGCACGCGGTTCAAACAGTTCTGCAACCTGTTCCAGCATCTTGCGTAATGCAAATGGTTCATAAGCAAGTGCCATTTTCCCGGATTCCAGCTTACTGAAATCCAAAATGTCATTTAGGATGTTCAACAGAGCATCCCCGCTGTCCTGAATAATCTCGGCATATTCGCGCTGTTCTTCGGATAGATCCGTACCGATCAACAATTCTGTCATTCCCAAGATGCCATTCATCGGCGTGCGAATCTCATGGCTGACCATCGACAGGAACTCTGACTTGGCCTGTGCTGCCAATTCAGCGGTCTCTTTGGCCCATACAATTTCACGTTCGCCGGTCACGTCATTGAACACGACCACCGCGCCTTGAATCTGTCCCTGTTCGATAATGGGCGTCACCTGATATTGCACCAGAAAGCTGCTTCCGTCTTTACGCCAGAATACATCTTCCTTGATGGAACGTCTCTCTCCATCCATAACGGTCATATGAATCGGACACTCTTCTTTTGGGAAATAACTTCCGTTTGCGCGGGAGTGATGGATAATGGTATGAGAGTTTCTGCCAACGAACTCTTTCGCCTCATCACCGAACATCGAAGCTGCTGCAGGATTCATAAACATGGTGATCCCATCCGCATCCAAACCGAATATCCCTTCCGTAACGGTGTTAAGGATCAGCTCATGTTGCTTGCTCAGTTCTTGAATGCGTTCCGTATATTCCTTGCGTTCGGTAATATCGGACACGATTCCATAGACACCGACTACTTCTTTATCCACAATAATGGGCACATTCGTAACCGATACATCGATCTTGCGGCCACTTGAATTGACGATTCGGGTCTCATAGTATTGCGGTTCGCCTTGCTTCACCCGTTCAAAGTTGGTTTCGCCGCGTTGAACCTCACATGTATCCAAATTGGATAAAAAGGATTTGCCAATAAGCTGATTACGCGGAACATCCAACATTTGCATCAAATTGCTGTTTACTGCACTATATCTGCCTTGCAGATCCAACGAATACACAGCTGCAGGGTTATGTTCAAACAGCGATCTGTATCGCTGACGACTTTCCCTGAGACGTCTGTCCGCATCTTTATGCTGGGTAATATCCCTGCTAATGCTTACAATCTGAGTGCTTTTGCCTTGCTCTCCAGCCACAGGCTTCGCCAATGTCTCCATCCAGATGTAGTGTCCTTTTTTGTGTAAAACTCGCATCGTGCAACCATTACCCATCTTGGAAACTTCCAAAGGGTCGGGATAGTCCCCGGGAAGCAATAATCCTTGAAGGACTTTCCTGTAACTTCCTCTGGCTTATAACCCAGCAAGGTGTACACGGAAGGTGAGACGTATAACAACTCACCATCGGTGGTACAAGTTGTAATCAGATCCTGCGCAGGCTCGGCCAACACCTGATATTTCTCCTGTGCCTCCTGAAGCTCACGCTCCACTTCCACGATATTGGTGACATCCTTGGCGATACCGTAGATTCCTACGACTTCTTCGCCACATGTAATGGGTATATAGGTAACCTGTGCATGTTTAATCGAACCATCTTTATGATAGAAGGCCATCGATTCACTGACTGAATGTCCAGCCAGTACCTCTCCGATGAACTTTCGTCGCAAATTTTCACTTTCAGGCGGGCTGATGCGATCCCGGCTTAATCCAACAAGATCCTCAATGGTATATCCGGATAGTCGCTCAAAGGCGGGATTCGCATCCATATGGTTCCCCTCAATGTCCATGACATAGATGGCATCCGGGTGATTAAAAAACAACGATTGGTAAGAACTACCCTCCAAAATAATGCGCTTTAGGGTTTCCGTTTTATTAACATCCAAGGCTTACCCCTCTTTTCTCAGCCAGTATCTTCATCTAACATTAGGAATGAATTACTCCCGATCAAAACAGGCTTACACTCGAATAACCATGTCAGCCCGCCTAGAAACAGCTTTTTTTATTTTACCAAATTCCAGTCTACGTTCGCTTGCAAACTCTAATTAAATTCACATGATGTGTAATGAAATAATTGGAATTGAACTATTGTTTCTCATTGTACGACTGTGGAGAGAACGGATGAATCATGTCAACGGATTGACTCACTGAATGATGGGAGCCAGACCGCCAAACGAATTATCATTCGGGAACTCACCATACACGATGGCTGGGTCAGACATTAGAGAAAATCCTCCTGAAGCTTACATACAATGGAGCTTTGCATGTTTTGCTTGAGAAGGATTTTGTTTGTAGGGTCTAACTCTTCATATCATGGTGTCATTCGTTTAACTTATATTTCTTTGTTCCTGAAATAGAGAATACCAATCAGAATAAAAAGCACCGCACTTCCGCCCACAACGATCATCATCGTACTCAGCGGCACGTCGAACGCTCCAAAACCATCCCCTTGAACGGGTGTCATTAGAATGCTCGGCTGAGCCCAAGGATAGTAGGGACCGAATGTAGCCGAGTTCACGATGAGGATATTCGGTACGGTCAGTGCAAAATTTAAGGCCAGCGGTGCAGCAAAGCTGCTCCACACCAGTGAAACAAACATCTGTAGGGCAGCCAGCGGTACACAGGCACAGAGCCCAAGCAACAGTTTACTTGCCAGAAACCCCCAAGGTACAGGCTCGGTGATGCCATGAATCATTCCCGCGAGTAGAATACACCCCAGCAACAAAAACTGCATTCCCGTCAGGAGTAACAATACGATGGTCAGTTTACCTGTATACACGCCTGTACGTGTAAGCGGTAATACCAGCATCTGTTTCCACCCTCCACCTGCATGCTCAAAGCGGCAGATTAAGGAGGTAAATACTCCGGTCAGTATCGGCAGTAACAATATACCATGCAGGGAGACCATCGCCGACATTAAGACATGCCAATTCCCGGAAGGAGTGGACAACAGCCCAATCAGCAGTGCGATGAATGGACTCACGAGGATCAGGAGCCAGACTGGAGATTTGGCCATTTTCAGCCGTTCAGCGGACAAGATACGGAAATACGTTGACGTGAAGTTCATATCAAGCCACATCCTTCCGGCTAAAGTGCACCATACCCAGTAACAGGATCAAGAGTCCAAGACCTGCCCCCATGCCTGCATACAGGTATGGATTGGGTCCAAACCAGGCCATCTGCGCCCATGCAAGTGGAAAGCTCGGTGAGATACTGAGTGCGAACATACCCGTTATCGCGAGAACAATGCCAAGCGTGACGGGCAGTGCTTGATTCTTGTTGACCATCGTAAGCCATAATTCCAGCGACAACACTGGAAGTGCCCCAGCCAGAGGCAGCAGACCCAGCTTCATGGCATGTGTCCAAGGTATCTCGCTGGCATTGAATCCGAGTACGAGACCGAGGACCACAATCCCCACAGTTAGCAGCAGACAGGAAATGACAAGTAGCAGACAGGACAGCAGGAACTTCGCCAGATATACAGCTGACCTCGGAATCGGCATCGCCAATAGCTGCTTCCATGCTCCCTGTTCATGCTCGACATTCGCGATCATGGAGCAGAGAATGGTTGCCCCCAGCATCAGCGCCAGCGGTACAAAAACAACGACGTTGCCCAGCAGGCTTCCCCATAGATCACTCGCGTACTGCTCTTTCAGATAATCCAGTCTCAATCCATAATTGAGTGCCTGCATGGCTACCAATCCCAGAGGGGCCAGGAAGACGAGAAACCAGATTCCCTTCCCCCGAATCTTGAGCCAGTCTGAGGATAAAGCACGTCCCGTCATACGGATGCCCCCTCGCCGATGACCCGCATGAACAGATCTTCCAGAGATTGACGCTGTTCCTCCACACGATACACATCATGATCCTGCTCAATCAATCGGCGCACGAGCAGTGCAACAGAGCTATTATCCATGTAAGGGAACGTTAACGCAGAACCTTGCCGCTGACCGAATTGTCCCTGCTCTCTAGCCAGCTTCATGGCCTCTTCCGGCTCGGAAACCGTTAACCGGATGGAGCTGCCTGTCCGACTGTGCAGACTCGCAATGGTATCCTGAAGCACCATCTTGCCTTCACGGATAATACCAACACGGCTTGCCATCTGTTCGACTTCACTCAGTAAGTGGCTGGAAACCAGAACGGTGATGCCATGTTCCAAAGGCATGCGCTTGATCAATTCCCGAATCTCCTGAATACCCGCTGGGTCTAATCCATTCGTCGGCTCGTCCAGAATCAGCAACTCCGGTTCACCCAGCAAAGCGCTGGCAATACCCAGACGCTGCTTCATGCCAAGGGAATACCCCTTCACCGAACGTTTGGCATCCTTCGTCAGATCTACTACGGATAGCACTTCAGCAATTCTCGATTTCGGTACATTAATAATTCGGCGCAGTGTTTCCAGATTCTCCACTGCATTTAGATGTCCGTAATAGGACGGATATTCAACCAGAGAACCTACACGACGCAGAATATCCATGCGATCCTTCCGAATATCCTTATCGAATATGCGGATCACGCCTTTGGTGGGCTTGATTAAACCGAGAAGCATGCGGATCGTTGTTGTTTTGCCGGCACCATTCGGACCGAGGAAGCCATAGATATCTCCCTTTTTAATATGCAGATCAAGTTCACGGACCGCTGCACGGTCCCTGTATGTTTTCCATAAATTCGCTGTTTGAATAATATTCTCACTCACTGTGATCACCTCAGAACGATCATAACCTTCTCAGGTTAAAGCCAAGGTAGTCTCCAGTTTAAGTTTAGTTTAAAAAAAGCTATTTCAGCGGTTTGTTGCTTCCCTTACCACTGTAGATATATGTGCGGACACCCGCATCGGAACTGTCTACCCGCTTGCGCAGTCCCATCTCATGAATCAACAGATCTACAATGGATAAGCCGAGACCTGTTCCTTTCGTGTCCGCATCCTGTTGCATCCCCGGACCCCGATCTTGAATAACGATGGCCGTCTCACCCTGAATTTCCCTGGTCGATATGCCAATATACTTCCCGCTCGCAGCATGGCGAATGACATTCTGGAACAGATTATCGAGAACACGACGCATGCCCTGCTCATCCATCAGCCAGATCAGCGAATCCTCCGGCAGGTCAATATCAATCTCGAACTGCTCCTTCTCCCAGATGGGGTACCAGGATGCTGCTGTTTCCCTGACGATCCGTAACATGTCTTTCTCTTCCTGTTTCAGTGTATATTTCCCGCTCGTAAGCAAATTATAGGATAACATGTTGTCAATGAGCCCCCGAGATCCTCCATCTTCGCTTCCATGCGATGTAATGAACGGACGCCTTGCTCACTGAGTGCTTCTTTGTTCAGTGCATGCATATGTCCACGAATGACAGTCAACGGGGTGCGAAGATCGTGAGAGAGTCCAGCAATGAGGCGTTTGCGGAACTGTTCTTCTTCACGTTCACGGTCGCGGCTGTCGGACAGTTGATACACCATCTGATTGAAGGATTCCTCCAGCTGACCGATCTCATCCGACCGGCGGATGTCCACCGGAAGCGGAATACCTTCGTTGCCTGTCGTTATCATTGCCGTCTGCAAACGAATAAGCCGCTTGCGAATACGTGCAAAGAAGAGAATCGACATGATGATGAAGATCAGGAAGATGATGATCATGACTATACCAAGATACAAAAGTTCCAGCGGCCAGTTATTTTGTGTCTTTTGCAGAAGCGATCGCGGCACTTCCATAACCATGAAACCTTGTCCCTTGTCCGCTTCATCCCCACCCACAAAGGCAACAACCGTCAGCGGATCACGATAGGAAGCTTCTTTCATGAACTGTACAGTATTGTTCGCATTCCACCTTACTGGAATTCGGGTCTCTACCATTTTCCCTGAATCCAGTGTCTGCTTCAATGTCGTGGCTGTCGTACCATCCGATGATGCTGACTTGGATAACGCTACTTCTTCTCCGCCAAGAATAAAGACCGTTTCACCGCTCGCATTCACATGATACATGGATGATTTGGGATATCTGGCATGGAACTGTTTCAATTGCGTACTAACCTTCTCATCCGAAGCTCCAGCCAGTTTCTCTGCCTCACTGGACCACAGATTACTGATCCGGGTAACGTCACCATAAGGTGCAGCCTGATTGGACTTCGTGTTATTCACCACAACAATATAGATTACGGATATGATCGGAAGCACGACAGGTACAAATAATACCGCTGCCAGGATTAGTATGATATACCTGGACATCAAGGAACGCCCAAAGCGAAGTTTCCGTTGCCCTGATTGCTTCTGCCCCATAATTCATTCTCCCTTCATCTTCTTTCGGTCTCTTAACCGCCGAATCATGGTTTCTTCACACGATATCCCACACCTCGGACCGTCTGAATCACGGCTGGATTTGCCGGATCAAGCTCCAGCTTCTCACGCAAATGTCGAATATGTACCATTAATGTCTTGTCCCCATCCAGATAAGGCTCGTTCCAGACTGCTTCATAGATCTGCTCTTTGGTTCGGATCATGCCCATATGTCTAAGCAGGTAGGCGAAGATGTGGAACTGTTTTCCCGACAAAATAATTTCTTCTCCCGTCCCTTCATGGACGATTCGGTGATCTTTCTCATAGATTAAGAGATGATCCAGCTTCAGGGCAGTATCGGATGAGACTGCAGTTCCTGCCTTTCGCAACTGGACTTCGATCCGGGCCGCCAGTTCATCCGGGTGAAACGGCTTGGTCACATAATCATCGGCAAAATCTAACCCATGCAGCTTGTCGTCAATGGACGTTCTGGCCGAAAGCATAACAATTGGAACAGCAGGGTGTTCCTTTTTGAGTCGCTGTCCGACTGTGAATCCATCCAGCCCTGGCAGCATGACATCCAGAATAATTAGCGAGCAACCGACAGCAGCCTCAGCTGCGCCTTCACCGCTACCGAGCCATACTACCTCATATCCACGTTCCTCCAGATCGGCTCTGACCCAAGTCGCAATTTCGGTATCGTCTTCAATGTATAACAATTTGGTTTTCATACACGTATTCGTTTCCTTTCTGCACCCTTTGGGTTAATTATATATCTGAACAGAAGGTTGCTTCTGAACGAAGTTATGTCGTTATTCCGTTACCCTCTACTGTCCCTGTTTATGTATATCTTAAACATTCACTTCAATAATGTCATGCCTGCCAGTCCACAATGTTACAACGTACATACTATCTGTATCATGACGGGAGGAACTTCACAATGCTGCTGGAAGCCATCTATCATCAACCGAAACGGAACTGGGCCTATGCCTATGATCAGGATACCATCTGTCTGCGCCTGCGTGCCAAGAAGAACGATCTGACCGAGGTACACGCCCTGACCGGGGACAAGTACGCATGGGATGAAACCAAGGGCATGATTCCCTTAACCAAGTTCACATCGGACTCCATGTTCGATTATTTCGAAGGCGAAGTTAAGCCTCCCTACCACCGGTTGAAATACTCCTTTTTGCTCCAAAGTGGCGATGAACAGATCTGGATGACCGAGACGGACTTCCTGGAAAAAGAACCGGATGATCCGGGTCGCATGTTCCAGTTCCCCTATATTCATGCCGGAGCCGTGTTTACGCCGCCTGCATGGGTGAAGGATGCGGTCTTCTATCAGATTTTCCCTGAACGATTTGCCAATGGCAACCCGGAACTCAATCCGGCAAATGTAGAACCTTGGGGCGGCGAGCCGACACCATTCAATTTCTTTGGCGGTGACCTACAGGGCGTGATCGACCATCTGGATTACCTCAGCGAGCTGGGCATTAATGCGATCTACTTCACACCCATCTTCGAGGCAGTCACCAACCATAAATATGATACGGAAGACTATCTCCGGGTAGATCGCCACTTTGGCGATGCAGATACCGTCAAACGGCTGGTTGAGCTGTGCCATGCGCGCGGAATACGCGTCCTGCTGGATGCCGTGTTCAATCATTCCGGGAAGACCTTTGCACCGTTTGTCGATGTACAGAAGTACGGAGCAGAATCCAAATACAAGGACTGGTTCCATGTACACGAATTCCCGCTGGACGTGAAGGACGGAATTCCAACCTATGAGACATTTGGATTTGAAGCTCATATGCCCAAGCTGAATACGGAGCATCCGGAGGTTAAGGCATATCTGCTGGAAGTGGCCGAGTACTGGATCAAGGAAGTGGGTACGGACGGATGGCGGCTGGATGTCGCGGATGAAGTAGATGATGCCTTCTGGCGTGACTTCCGTCGTGTAGTCAAAGCGGCTAATCCTGATGCCTATATTCTGGGTGAAGTATGGAATGAGTCCTCCGCCTGGCTGCAAGGTGACCAGTTCGATGCTTCAATGAACTATCCGTTTACCGATGCTGTGAATTCGTTCTTCGTAAAAAACACCATGCACGCCGAACAGTTCGCGAACTCGATCGGCCGACAGTTATCCCGTTATCCGCTGCAAGCCAGCGAAGTAGCGTTCAACCTGTTGGATAGCCACGATACGCCACGACTGCTCACCCTGTGTGAGGGCGATCAGCGCAAGATGAAACTGGCTGCGTTATTCCAATTCAGTTACATGGGCGCTCCGTGCATCTATTACGGCGACGAGATTGGAATGGACGGCGAACATGACCCAGGTTGCCGTAAATGCATGGAATGGGACGAAGCGAAGCAGGATAGGGAGCTATTCGACTTTTATCAGAAACTGATCTCGCTACGTCATGCTCATCCTGCTCTGCGTGCGGAAGGTACCGTTCGTTTCCTGCAAGCCCGTGCCGAAGGCAGCCAACTTGTGTTCGAGCGCCAAGACGATGAGGAACGCATTCTGGTCCTGTTCAACCGATCAGAGGAGACCGCCATTGTTGAGCTGGAAGCAGGTGACGGGCAATGGACAGAACTGTTCGGCGAGAACCATCGTACCGCCAAGGACGATGACGTATTTGCCATTGAATTGCCTGCTTACGGATATGCGGTATTGAGCACAGATGTGAAATAGGGGAAGACGCGATTAACAAGATAGATGTGGTGTCAGGCTCATCCCAGTCTCAGCTCAGTCATTACCCGACCGAGCTGAGCTTAGTCCAACCGCTAATTTAAACAAGCGTCCTGCATGACCTGGATATCAGGTTTGCGGACGCTTGTTTGAGTGTATTCGCCGTTATATCTGCCAAGCAGCCTATGTGTGGTTAACCGCAATGAAACATGTTATACGGCTCAGGCTTTATGGTTCTTACTCTTCTTTTTCTGTTTCTGTTTGTTTACCCGTTTCCGTGCCCGTCTCCAACTCTGTTTCAGGTTCTGCTCGCTTTGCCTTAGGTTTAGCCAGCTTCTGCATCATTTTACGGCCCGTTGGTGTCTGGGCCAACCCGCCTTGGGCTGTCTCCCGATGACGGCTAGGCATCGCACTGCCTACCTCCAGCATGACCCCGATAACTTCGTCTGACGGAATGGCACTACGTACTCCAGCCAGAGCCATGTCGGCCGCTGCCAGCGCCGTGACAGCACCGAGTCCGTTACGGACGATGCACGGAATTTCGACGAGACCTGCGACCGGATCGCAGATGAGACCGAGTGTATTTTTTAACGCCAACCCTACCGCATGTACGACCTGTTCCGGTGTTCCTCCACGCAGCTCCACCATGGCACCTGCGGCCATGCCGATTGCGGAACCCACTTCCGCCTGACAGCCACCCTCGGCACCAGAGATAAAGGAATTGTTCGCAATGACATAGCCGATCGCTCCTGCACAGAACAGACCGTTGACCAAATGTTCATCCGTCCAGCCAAAACGCTCTTGGGAACTGATAAACACACCCGGAATAATGCCGCAGGAACCGGCTGTTGGTGTGGCTACAATTCGACCCATAGAGGCATTCACTTCAGATACACATAAGGCATACGCCATGGCTAGTGCAGAGGCATCACCAGAGCAAGTCTCGCCCTGGCGAATATACTCAGCCATTTTTTTACCGTCTCCACCCGTTAATCCACTGCGTGATGTGGTATCTTCCGTTAGCCCTTTGCGCACCGCTTCCTTCATCACCTGATAATATTCCGACATCTGTTGTACCACATCCGCTTCCGGTGTGTTGGTTTCCTGAACCTGCTCTTCAATCATCAACTGGGCAATGGTTTTGGACTCCGCTGTACAGATCGTATTCAGTTCGTGCAAATGCTTAAACCGCATTCGGATCGACTCCTCTCTTCAAATCAATAACACGAATATCCAGCATATGATCCAGCGATCTCAGACGCTTCAACATATCAGGATTCGGCACACCGTCCATCTCCATCGCGGTCAGTGCTTCCCCATCTCGGCCTTTCCGGTCTACCTGCATGTAACCGATGTTAACTCCGGACGTACTGATCATTGAAGTCACTGACGCGAGCACTCCCGCTTTGTCCGCATGACGCAAGACAATCGTCGGGAATTCACCGCTGATCTGAACGCGAAAATCATTCATCGCATGCACCGATACGCTGCCACCGCCAATGGATGCACCGATTAAGGAACATACACGTTCCCCATGCCACAATTCAATTTTGACCGTATTAGGATGGGGCGCTGGCAGACCGCTTGTATAAAACTCAACTTCCATTCCCGCTTCCTCTGCGTACTGCTCTGCATCCGGGATACGCGGATCGTCGGTGACATAGTCCAGCAGACCACCGATCAGCGCAAGATCCGTACCGTGCCCCTGATACGTGTCGGCAAAGGAACCATATAGCGTCAACCGCGCTCGCTCCGGTGTACATCCCAGCCACTGACGGGCAATTCTCCCGAGTCTTGCTGCTCCTGCTGTATGTGAACTTGAAGGCCCCGTCATCGACGGACCAATAATCGAGAAAACATCTTTAAATCGCACCTTTAACCCTCCAATTGTCTTCGTCATTTCCATCCAGAAGCTGATCCATAATGTTCCTTATTTACTGAATGATGACATCAAAAAAGGACAGAAGAAGGCCCCAGGCCCTCTCTCTGTCCTCGATACCTGAGAGTTTCACGATCAGCAGCACGCAGGGGCGTTGCCTGTATTCCACAGGTGGCTCACCTTGCAAACCCTTGCCGCTTGATCATATACCCCTTGGGTGGCGCAGTTCGCGCACTCTCCAGAGTTGCGTCCAACGATGGTACATTTACCTGAGAGATTAACCACTGCGCCGGGTGCGCAGCAGCTTGCTCCTTCGGTGCCTGAGACTAACCATTTTACTCGGCCTGCCCAGGTCTCTCCCGCTCGTTATCATCCGCTGTATGGAACCATTCTGAGCTCGTGTCAGAACGGCAATGAACATCATTCTTATCTTACCCATTAACATTAATCGACTGGAAGATCGGTGTCAATAAACTTAACGATTTCTTTACCGTTTTTAACCATAATTCGTTTGAATCCTGGAAATCCCGAATAATTTGTGAGCTTTTGTCACATGAATAGTAGTTCACAGATCGTAGAAGATACTCTCATTCTGCACATAAGGTCTGCAATACTTATTGCATAGCTTCGGCATCCGATCTTTCATCCATTCATGTCTCGGCTCATTCCCCATCTGGAAGGCATAATAACCGAATGTAAAGATCAACATGAACCCTTCCATCAAACGGATATCCCGTTCTGTCAGCGGTGCGATCTGTTTCGTATAACCCGACAGGAATATTTCCCGTTCCTCCCTGCTGAACATCAGAACTGCCCCTCCGGCATCAAAGAGGTAGTATCCATAACCGTATAAACAAAAATCAATCATGGATATACCCTGATCCGTCACCAGCAGATTGTTGCGCGTAATATCTGCATGGATGATTCCCCATGTTTCAGGAGTGTTCGGGTACGTCTCCAACTGTCTATTGATATTCTCAAACGTCTCACGAATCAGTTCAAAGTCTTCGACTGTAAAAATCCCAAGTCTGACGCCTTCCTCCAGTTGCCGCATCATGACCCGATTTTCTTCGATACTGCCGTAGGAAGGACGGACGTCCGCCTGAGCTGTCTGTCCCTGCGTGCCGACCCCTTGATGAACTTCATTGGATATCCTGCTGCCTTCATCCATAACTCTGACTTCTTCTGATGCCTCCTGCACACGACCATATTGATGAAGTGTCTGCAATTGCACGCCAAGGTCATAGATCTGCTCTGTTGTCAGGCGTTCCCCCTGCTGGATGTCCCGACCGTCAATCCACTCCAGTACCGTACAGCAGATCTCTTTCCCCGTTTCACTTGTCCATATCGTCACCCATTCTCCGCGTACATTTCGTACCGGATGCTGCACTCGCAACGTTGTCGTGGCGTTCAATTGATGAAGCAGGTTCATCTCCGCCTCCAGTGCAGGGCGAGTATGCTGGATTCCCGACATACTTGCAAAGGCCGCTTGATGTATACGTAGTAGATACTTCTGCCCACTTGCTTCATCAACAACATGGTATGTCAGATTTTCATTGTGGCGAATATAGGAGACGACCGGTTTCTCCATCGTATAATTCTGTATGATTTCAGCAGCCATATGGTCATAGGATATCTTATCGGTAGTGATGATCAACATCTCCTTCTGCCTAATGAATTAGAGTTGCTTCTTATTTTCCGCTCATACGCTGTGAGACATTTCCCTGTGAACGCTTTATTACTGCTGTATATCGTAGCACGATTGTTTTCATCACAGCAAATTTTTCCATAAATTCATTGGACATAATTTTCATGAGCGATGTAACTAAACTATGCTACATGTTGATACTAAAAAAGCACAAAGTCCCCAAACGATCCGGGCTTTGTGCTTTCGTTCATCTCTATCTCTGTAGCTCTTTCTTTATCTCAAACTCCATCCAATAAAAACAATTAACCAAAACGTCCCATAATGTACTCTTGCGTCAGACGATTGTCCGGGTTGGTGAATATATGCTCTGTATCCCCGTGCTCAATCATGTTTCCAAGATAAAAATAAGCTGTATAATCCGAGATGCGTGCCGCTTGCTGCATATTATGGGTGACAATGACGATCCTAAGATCCTTCTTCAGCTCGGTAATTAATTCCTCGACTTTGCCCGAAGATACGGGGTCAAGTGCAGATGCTGGCTCGTCGAGCAGCAAAATCTGCGGATCAACCGAGAGGGCACGGGCAATACACAACCGCTGCTGTTGTCCACCCGAGAGAGACAGAGCCGACTCATTCAGCCTATCCTTCACTTCGTCCCAGAGTGCAGCACGGCGCAGGCTTTTTTCCACAATTTCATCCAATGCCTTCTTACTTTTCGTACCGCGGTAGCGGGGGCCAAACGCGATATTGTTGTAGATGGACTTATGAAAAGGATTCGGCTTCTGCCATACCATGCCAATCTTCTGACGAAGTTTGATTACATCCGTTCCAGGTTCATTCAGATCGTTACCGTCCATCCAGATATGTCCCTCTGTACGGGAGCCGGCAATCTCGTCGTTCATCCGGTTAAGCGATCGAAGGAACGTGGATTTACCGCAACCAGATGGCCCGATAAGCGCCGTTACGCTTGCTTCGGGAAACGTCAGACTAATCTGCTTGACTGCCTGAAAATGCCCATAATATATGCTTAATTGTTCCGTACCAAAAGGTATGGCCATGTTGGTTCCTCCTTATTTCGAAGCTGTCATGCGGCGGTATACAACCCGACCGATCCAGCGCGCACTCAGATTGAACGCCAGCACAAGAAGAACGAGTACGGCTGACGCACCTGCTGCCACTTCTTTGGAATCCGGTCCAATGCCTTCACTGTTGACTTTCCAGATATGCACAGCCAATGTCTCCGCAGGACGCAGCGGGTTAATTGGCGATCTTGGACTTGTTGGATTCCAGTCTGTGAAGTCCAGCGGCGGACTACTCATACCCGCTGTGAACATGAGTGCAGCTGCTTCACCGAAGATCCGGCCGGAAGCCAGAATCGTACCGGTAATCAAGCTTGGCAATGCAACAGGCAGCAGAATGGAAGTGATGATTTTCCATTTGGATAATCCAAGGGCCAATCCTGCTTCCTTCTGTTCTTTGGGAACAGCGCGGAAAGCCTGCTCTGTTGTCCGTACCATCAATGGCAGGTTGAAAATCGCGAGGGCCATGGCACCTGATAATAAGGAGAATCCGAGGCCAAATGTATTCACAATCAACAAGAGTCCGAACAAACCGATAACGATCGACGGGAAAGAGGACAAGACTTCAACAACGAGTCGAATGAAGCTTGTAATCCGTCCCGGTTTGGCGTATTCCGCCATATAGATCCCACCACCCCATCCGAGTGGAATGGTAATAATCAAGGTCAGGACAAGCAAGAATATGGAGTTGAACAACTGCGGCCCAATACCTCCGCCACCCTTGAGCAACTGTGGTGCACTCGTCAGGAAGTGCCAGTTGATCTGGCCCACACCCCGAATTAGGATGTAGCCAAGCAAGCCGAGTAAGAGCACTACAATGAACAGGGCTAGAACAACGATTATGGCCGTTGCAACTTTGTCTACCGTTTTGGCCTTCATTTTCATACCCGGTTCCTCCTTTCAAGCAGGCGAACCAGAATGACGAAGACGAAGGTCATTACCAGCAGTACAAGCGCCATACTCCATAGTGCATTGTTATGAACAGAACCCATCGTGGTGTTACCCATGCTCAGGGTGATGACACTCGTTAACGTCGAAGCCGATTCTAGCAAGGAAGTCGGTACATGCGGTGCATTACCGATAACCATCTGCACAGCCAGTGCTTCACCGAACGCACGAGCCATACCCAGTACAATACCTGTCAACAAGGCAGGCAGAACCGTCGGGATGATGACCCGATAGATGGTTTGCCAGCGTGTAGCACCCAGCGCATAGGACGATTCACGCAGACCTTTGGGCAGAGCGGATAAAGCATCCGCCATAATACTCGTTACCGTGGGCAGAATCATTACGGACAAGACCAGACATCCGGCTGCAATCCCGATTCCGGCTCCTCCGAAGATACTGCGTAGCATAGGAACGATAACACTCAGACCGATAAATCCGTATACAACAGATGGAATACCGGAAAGCAATTCAATCGCGGGCTGTAATATTTTTTTACCTTTACCGGGTACAATCTCCGTCATAAAGAGCGCTGCACACAGACTAAGCGGGCTCGCAATAAGTGCTGCAAGCAATGTGGTTGTAAAGGAACCGGTGATGAACGGTAATGCACCATAAACCGCAGGTTCACCTGTTGGATTCCATGTTCTTCCGAATAAGAATTCACGCAGGCTTATGCCATCCTGGAAAAAGGTCGATAACCCTTTGGACGCCACAAAATAAACAATGGAAAACATGACAACGATCAGGAAAACAACACAAATCGATGTATAGATCTTTCCAGTCCACTCTTCCCAGTAATGTTTCTCTCTCAAGGGCCGGCGTGGTTTCAGCTTATTGTTCATTACCGTTCCCCCTTCGGTCTGTTCCATAACAACCATCCTTCTGTAGTAGAATTCGTGCAAAATATGGGATAATTTCTGAGCAAACTGCGCAAAGAGGCAGGACCTGGGTCCGCCTCTTTCGCTGTATGCGCAAGGTCCGAGAATATTACTGTGTTACGTTACCTGTCGCATCGCGTTTTACTTTCATGCCGGACACCGGAATGTAACCCAGTTCCTTCACGTCTGTTTGTTGAATTTCATCACTCAGCATGTAGTCGAGGAATGCTTTTGTTGCTGCATCCGGCTCGCCTTTCGTGTACATGTGTTGGTAAGCCCACACTGGATAAGTTCCTGCTTCCACGTTCTCAACAGTTGCTTCAACACCTTCGAATTTCAGAACTTGCAAGCTGTCATCCAGGTAAGACAGAGCCAAGTAACCAATTGCGCCTGGCGTCTCGGATACCAGTTTCTTAACTGTACCTGAGGAATCTTCTTGGATCGAACCTTGGATATCGTCTACTTTCGTTCCCAGAGCGAAGTTCTCGAATGTTGCACGAGTACCGGAGCTACTTGGACGGTTAACGATAATGATGGCTTGATCTGCACCACCAACGTCTTTCCAGTTCGTAATCTTACCAGAGAAGATATCGATCAGTTGTTGCTTCGTCAAATCTTGAACGCCTGAATCTTTGTTGCTAACTGGCGCGATCGCGACAACCGCGACTTGATGATCAACCAGTTCTTTTGCTTTTGCTTCTTCTTTCAGCTTCTCTTCTGCGAATACATCGGAGTTACCAATCGTAGCTTGTCCTTCAGATACTTGTGTCAGACCCGTACCACTACCGCCGCCTTGCACTTGTACCATTACGTTCTTATATTCATCAACTGCCATAAATTTCTGTCCGGCTTGCTCTACCAGAGGTTGCAGCGCTGTTGATCCAACAGCCAGAATGTTACCGCTAAGTTCAGCAGCAGCTCCTGATCCATTGCTTGCGGCACCTTCTGTACCTGCGTCATTTTTCGATCCGCATGCAGCGAGCACCAGTACGAACGTTAAGGTCATCAAAATAAACGGCAACTTTTTAAACATTTTTTATTTTCCTCCCCCAAGTAGTGATGGCGTTTTGTGAATTTGTTTGTTCACCATCAACTCTTTAATCATTGTAGTTTCGTTATGTCATCTTAAAATCAGTGTTTTGTAAACGCAGTGTTAAAAATATCAGCTTTATATTGAAATGCATCTGAGACAAATCGCTCTGAAGTGACCGCTTCAGGAACGGACGTTGTTTCAATCGCTGTTATCCCCGGATTTATATGATTTACTTTTCTCAAGGAATACATTCGGGGATAAAGGCGAACGCTTCGCTTTTTCCACAAAGAAGGCCAGCCCTGCAATAGGCTGACCTTGTGTAAATGCTTAATAGAGAAAGAGAATTTAATTCTACTATAGAAAATACAAAAGCAGGAAATAAAAAAACTGCCTCACTGCCAGTGCGTAGCACCCGCTGTGAGAGCAGCCTTTTACAAACTATTGAACTACTTCGATGTTCCTAATGTAAAATCTAATTTTACTAACCCAGAATCCATAACCACCATGCCAATCCGGCCAAGGTAATGAACAATGTAGGAACGGTCAGAATGATACCTGCCTTGAAATAATACCCCCATGTAATCTTCACACCTTTGCGAGACAACACATGCAGCCACAGCAATGTGGCAAGTGATCCAATCGGGGTCATTTTGGGACCCAGATCGGAACCAATGACATTGGCATAGATCAAAGCCTCGCGCACAATGCCTTCTGTGTGTGCACCTTGAATCGCCAAAGCGTTAATCAACACCGTCGGCAGATTGTTCATGACAGAGGACAACACGGCTGCAATGATGCCCATCCCAAGTGAAGCAGCGAGCAGACCATGCTCTGCAATGGAATCCAGCCAGCGGCTCAGATGATCCGTTAACCCTGCATTACGCAGTCCGTACACGACAATGTACATACCCACCGAGAACACGACAATGGACCAAGGCGCTTCCTTGATTACCCGCTTCAGATCGACAGCCTCGCTCTTGCGAGCCAGTAAGCCGAACAAAAGTGCGACCGAGCCAACAATAACCGACACGGGAATGGGTAGAAACTCACTCGATGCGTAGGCCACCAATAACAACCCAAGCATGAACCAGGCGATCCGGAACATTCGAGGATCACGTATTGCTTCCTTAGGGTCGCGTGCGGCGGAGATGTCGTAGCGACGGGGAATGCTTTTGCGATAGAACAAGAACAGCATGGCCGAACTCGCCAGAATCGAAATCAAATTGGGCACGACCATACGCACCGCATACTCCACAAATGTAATCCCGAAGAAATCAGCGGACACAATGTTAACCAGATTACTGACGACCAGCGGCAACGAAGTGGTATCCGCGATAAATCCGCTAGCCATGACAAACGCAAGCACCATACGCTCATCAAACTTCAATGCACGTACCATCGCCAGAACAATCGGCGTCAGAATGAGTGCTGCACCGTCATTGGCGAACAGGGCAGATACTGCGGATCCCAGTAGAATGGAATAGATGAACAATCTAGGACCATTCCCTCCGGCCAGCCTTGCCATATGAAGGGCAGCCCATTCGAAGAATCCCGTCTCATCGAGGATTAGAGAAATCATAATAATGCCAACAAAAGCCAGCGTTGCATTCCATACAATGGAGGCTACATCAGAAGCATCATTCAAGCTGACGACTCCAAACAATAGTGCAAGCAATGCCCCACCGGAGGCGCTCCAACCGATGCCCAGTCCGCGAGGTTGCCAGATGACCAATGTAATAGTTAATGCAAAAATCAGTATTGCTACGTATACCATAGAGCCTCCTGCTGTATCCTGTCTCGATATATTCTATCGTACATTTAATGATTCTATTATAAGACTACACCGCATGATGCACGGAAGAACCAGACGATATATTTATACAGGGACGCAGGAGGAATGTCTATCTTTATTTTCTTCTACTATAAAATGCAGTACGTTTTCTGTTTAAATATCAGGATGTACCGTTCCCTTTATCCTTGGGTGTATCCTCCACCATCTTGAACATGCCGAGCAATCCTTGTAATTGTTCCGCCATACTGTTCAGATGTGCTGAGGATGATGCGATCTCTTCTACGGAAGCCAGTTGCTCTTGCGAAGAGGCAGACACGGATTCTGTATTCGCAGCCGATTCCTGGGTCACATTGGAAATATCGCTCATTGCCTTGGCAACATGGGAAGCACCGCTTTCCAATTGCTTCGTTGTATCGGACAAGTCATCCAATGTATGAACAGCATCTTCCACAGCCTCCCGAATCTGTGCAAAGGACTGTCCTGACGTATTCACAGCCTGAATACCTTCTCCTACTCGAGTCTGGGCTGCATTCATGGCGATTAGAGCCGCATCCATATCCTTACGAATGTTGTGAACCAGCTCACCAATCTGCGCTGCCGAACTTCCGGATTCTTCTGCCAGCTTGCGCACCTCTCCAGCTACTACAGCAAATCCACGCCCCGCATCACCCGCTCTTGCCGCTTCAATGGAAGCATTCAATGCGAGCAGATTGGTTTGTTTGGAGATTGACGCAATGACATCAACCATGCTGCCGATCTCTACGGAACGGGCATTCAGAGACTGAACCACAGTCCCCAGCTGTTGCACCGTTTCCTGGATACTGTTCATCTGCTCTACAGCCTGTCCTGCCGCCACATTTCCGGAGGAAGCCGTCCCGGATGTATTCCGCATATTCGCCGTAATGGATTGCACCCGCTCCGACATGATTCGAACATCTTCTGCCATTCGGCTCATCTGCCCAGATCCATCTTTCACACTATTCACTTGCTGCTCCGCGCCTTCGGCAAGTTCCTGAATAGCGAGGGTGGAATGTTCAATTGCTTTGGTCGTTTGTTCTGCACTGGCGGACAATTCCTGTGAAGATGCAGATACCTGTTCCGCCGTCTCCTGTACGCCCAGAATCATCATTCGCAGGTTGTCGACCATCCGTTCGAAATACTTCGCCAGATCACCAACTTCATCTTTACGTCCAGTTTCCATCTTCACGGTCAGATCGCCTTTGCTCACGGCTCTGGCCGATTCCTGTAGTCGTTTGATTGGACGCAGCATAGAGCGCGTGAACCAGATAATGAAGATGAGCGTAAGGAATGTCGCCGCCAATATAACAGCAAACGTGGCCATGCGAATGTCCTTACTCGCATCCGTTACTTCGCTTTTGAACATGGTGCCAGCAATTTTCCAGCCCGTGGTTTCATTGGTCGAATATATCATCATTTTGGCTTGATCGTCGTATACGTAATCGAATTGGCCTTCCTGATTTTGATACATCTCATCCAGAGCGTTGCTTGTATCTTGTGTACCTGTCTCAGCAACTGGCGAAACCACGTAATTTTTGGAAGCGTCCATTATAATAACATAGCCTTCTTTGCCTACCTTAATGGATGCTTGTTCACGCATGTCTGTCAGATCCAGGGATAAACCGACGACACCCGATTGATCCTTTAAGGTCTTGGAGATAAAGACAACCGCGACTCCATCCGTGTTCTTGGACACAGCCGATATGGCGGCCGTACCCGGCTTCTCCATTGCGAGCTTGTACCAATCCCGCTCTCGAGGATCAAATGCATCTCCCCGCGTGCTACTAGCTGTTGGCTTACCTCGAACCATGACTCCCTCTGTCGTTCCTACAAAAATATTCAAGGCATCCGGATGCAACTCCAGATATTGCTCCAGTTTCACCTGAACCCCGGGACTATCGTTCTCTCCGTTAATCAGAGCCTGATCAATGGCATCTGCAAAATAATTGATGTCATGCATCTTGGAATCCACTTGGCTCTTTATAATCGTATTGACGGTGCTCACACTTTGCTGGGCACTGTCCATTAGTTGATCTTGCACACTATCCTCAGCGATCAATAATGTCACTAAACCGATAGCCAGACTCGGCAGGATCAGAACTGCCAAGAAAGAAACCAATAGTTTGTTCCTAATATTCCATACAAAACCCTTCTTCTTTTTGCTTTTGTTTTGTTTGGGTTTGTTAGCTTTCGCTGCTGTTTTCGCTTGCTTATTCTCTTGAGTGTCAATCATCCTGTTTCTCCCCTTATTAAGTATAGATTTGAGCTCTTTCTCTTTATGTACGAAACAATCTAAAAGGCTTATCTTATATATCGGCTAGTTGAGGATATATATTTGATAGAAAATAAGTGAACTGCACGCTAAACAAGCCACCCCATAAGTGAAGTGGCCTGCACAAGGTATAGCTTATGGATATGCAACCATTTAAGCGGAAGTTGCCGGGTATGGGCCCTTTGGAGGTTGAGCTGTCGGTTTGCCAAAATAATAACCTTGCGCAAGCTCAATACCTATTGAGCGGCAAAATTCAAATTCCTCAATTCGTTCGATTCCCTCAGCAAGAACCCGACCTCCGAAATGACTCGACATCAGGATAATATCAGCAATTTGTTGTTGCTTAACCAAGTCTTGATCACAATGATCAATGAGACTTCGATCTATTTTGACAAAATCCGGTTCCAGTCGATTCATTAACTCAATTGTCGAATATCCGGCACCCACATCATCCAGGGCCACCGACATCCCACGGGAACGATACACTTCAAATATATGCTGCAAGATGGATATATGCCGAATCTGTTCTGTTTCCACGACTTCAAATACAAAATCCTTAGGGTCAAGCGAAAAACGTTCAATTGCTTCAAACGTATGTGTCAGACAAAATTCGGGGTTATATATGGAGGAAGGCAGAAAATTCACGAAGCGTTTCATACCACGAGGTAGGTGTATAGCACTGGTCTCGATGGCAGCAATACGAGCAGTTCGATCCAAAAAAGAATGGAGTCCGGTAGCCCGGGCAACTTCAAATAATTCATAGGAACTGAAATACTTTCCATGCTCAGCAGGACGAAGCAAAAACTCAAATCCAATTATCTGCTCCGACGCATCCACAATGGGCTGCATGTGACTGCTGAACTGATGCTCCAAAATAATGGACACCAGGTCCGCATGCTTAATACGGGAATGTTGCATGGATAGACTGATCCAATCGTCCGCATCTACCTGTTCGTCTATCGGTTTGATCTGAACGGTTAGAGGAGTGGGTAAGGCCAACTCCACTTTGATAATCTCTTCAATTGCGTTCTGTACCTCTTCCACATCTGAAAAATGGATCCAGATCATATCATCCGATTGTTCAATATGCCTTCCCGGCGTTTGCAGCGCTTCCAGCAAAGCGGGGGAAATAGGACTCAGGTAAAGCGTACCTTGACCCTCTATAGGATAGATTGGACTGCAGCCACTGCAATTCATGTAGAACCCCCTTGCCAGTTTGTAATTCGATGTCATTAATGTATACAAGTTTATACCCAAAGTTTGTAAATATTATATCATGGGTATTCGAATTAATCTCTACCGTTTTGATGACTTCCTATATAACGGTTATTAGAACAGATATATTCATTATGGCATCCAAAAAGACCGACAGTCTGATGACTGTCGGTCTCTTCCTCCACCGCTTATTAGACTTTAAGAAGCGGGAATGACGATTTTTTGTCCAACTTTCAGGTTGTGCACATTTGAAATTTGGTTAGCTGTCGCAAGCTTGCGCCAGTCCACACCATATTTCAAACCAATGCGGTACAGATTGTCCCCTTTTTTCACCACATATACAACTTTATGGTTGATAGCCGGTTTCTCAGGTTGTGGCTTAGGCGTAGGTGTCGGTGTTGGTTTAGGCGTCGGAGCTGGTTCGGGACTTGGAGTTGTCGTTGCTTGTCCTGTCAATTTCAACCCGTATTCCGCAAAACCATCTGTATTCGTACCGATGAATGACATCGCCGGATTCGCTTCAACCAGAGCCTTCGCATCCGGGGAAGAAGCAAATACCACTTCAAGATCGTTCAGTGCTGTTGCAGTTAAACCCGCAGAAGGCTTAATTGGTGCTATAGACCAGTTGCCATCCGCTGTTGGGTTAATCGTCTTGTTCTCACGGATGTAGTCGATGATCACTTGACGGTTCTCATCTGGTGCAGCCAGAACGATACGTTTGCCGTCCGGGTTAGCCAGTTTGGATGAAGACGCACGATAGTTGTTCGTTGCTACGATGAACTTTTGTGCTGGATCAATCGGTTTGCCTTCAAAGCTCAGGTTCTTGATCCGGCTTGCCGATGCATTTACAACGGTTGCTTTGCCATCATATTTAGCTGGTTGTGTCACATCGATCTGATACGTTACGCCATCGATAACATCAAAGTTATACGTTGGGAAGTCCATATTGATCAGTTGTTGCTGTCCACCTTTGGCCGGGTCGATCTGGTTGAATTGGCCTGCTGACCATTCCAGCCATTCTTTCAGCTCAGCGCCGTTAACCATTACAGCATGTACCGTATTGGGATACACGTAAAGGTCAGCAACGTTTTTGATGGCAATGGTTCCTTTAGGGATATTCGTGTAATACGAAGCGCCTGAACGTCCACCTGCTTTGAACGGTGCTCCAGCGGACAATACAGGAATTTTCTCATACTCCGTACCTTGCATATGTTTCTCAACATACCATTTCTGTGCATTCGTTACGATCTGAATGGATGGATCATCCTGAACCAGTGCGAAGAAACTGTTAATTGGTGCTGTCGTTTCGCCAACTGGACCACGAACATACGCAAGTGTACCCTCATGCTCCTCGTGAACCGCATCAATGATCGCCTGATCTGCATCTACCAATGGTTTTTTGTTCGCTGTGTCATAGATGGCGCGTGCTTCCGTCTTGGAATCCACCACTTTCCATTTGCCATTTACTTGTTCGAGATCCAGATCAATAATTCCCAGGTGGTCACCCCAGAAGCCTGGCTCTACAGCCGGAACACCATTAATCGTGCCCTTTTCAAGGTCTACCCCTTTTTTGCCGGCAAAATCAGCACTAGGGAACACTTTATGAGCATGTCCAAACAGAATGGCGTTAATGCCTTCAACCTGGCTCAGATACAATACGGAGTTTTCCATCAGATCCGTTTGAGGAATATCTTCAAAACCGGAGTGAGGAATAGCCACAATAATGTCTGCACCTTCTGCTTTCATCTGTGGAATGAATTTTTTCGCGGTAGCGATCATATCCTTGGCGATGACTTTACCCTCCAGGTTAGCGCTGTCCCACTGCATGATTTGTGGCGGGACAAACCCGATCACACCCACTTTGATCGTATGCTCTTTGCCGTTCTCATCTGTTACTTTTTTGTCGAGAATCTCATACGGTGTGAAATAGTTCTTGTCATTCGTCTCATCATCATCACCATCGTCTATATAGACATTGGCATTAATGTAAGGGAAATTAGCTCCCTCCAGCGTCATATCCAAGAAATCCAGACCATAGTTAAATTCATGGTTTCCGATGTTTCCTGCATCATAATCAAGCAGATTCATCGCTTTATATACAGGGTGGGTCTCACCCTTTTTCAGTGGATCAATCTTCGCTACGTAGTCACCCAACGGGTTACCCTGAATTAAATCACCATTGTCAAAAAGCAGGCTGTTCTTCGCTTCGCTGCGGGCTTTCTTAATCAAAGTGGCTGTTTTGGCTAGTCCGTACTGGTCCGTCTCTTTATCGGAATAGTAGTCGTAGTTAATCAGATTGTCATGAATGTCTGTTGTCTCCATGATCCGCAGCTTAACTTTGGCAGCATCCGCAGCCGATACAGGTACCGGAAATACCGCAAGCACGTTTAATGCAACCAATGCGGCAGTCAGGCTCGATAATACTTTTTTACTCTTTTTCAAAATAACCCCTCCCGATTATGTACATTGAATCATGTCTTCATGGGCAAACGAACAGGCGCAGAAAAAGATAGATTTCATGGGTTGTACGGACTGACGCTCGGATGACATGCATCTGAACTTCAGGTTAGTTAATCTCACATGAACATCTATTATATCTGAGCTTGTCGTTTACATTCCAAATAATACCGTAATGTTCAGCCATTGAAAAGCATTATTTTTTACGTTATCCGCACATATCAACCTAAGTTTACATTATCATGCGTGATTTCGACATTTTTTTCAATAATTTAGTAGGTCATTAGTTGTGTATTCCTTTAAAATACGTATATTACATCTTTATTACATGTTTATCCATTGAAGTGATAATCGTCTACACCAAAAACCGTGAAGCCTCACGGCATCACGGTTGGATTGAATCTCTGCGGATATATTCACGTAGTGAAGCTACTTCGCAAAGGTTGTTTTCATATTCAGCTCACTGTTCCCATACATGATGCTCATGGTCTTTCCCTGTATATTCAATGCGGGTAGGTGTGATGTCCAAAATTACATAGTTTGGATCATTAGGTCCATCGAACCAGGCTTTCAGTTCATCATTCCATACTTGCTCACGCAAAGCTTCGTTCTTCGTCACTTCACAGGTTCCTTCAATTTCAACCACTTCCTTCGAACCTCCCGCTTCATAACCCAATAGCAGGCTAACATTCGGATTATTCTCCAGTTCCTCTACTTTGTGTGTACGGCGGTTCGTCGCCAGATGAATGTTCAATCCATCGTTGAACAGCGCCATATAGCGGGATTTCGGTTTACCATTTTCAACAGTTGAGAAACTGCAAAAAGGGTTGTTTTCCAATGCTTTTACAATGTGTTGTTCCAATTCAGTCTGGTTCATGGGAAGTGCTCCTTTCGGTTTTGGGAGTATATTGGAAGGACTATGTAGAAGGCCGTTGCGGGTACGGATCGTTCTTTGGATCGCGTATGCTTCCGATGTAGCTTTCTTTCAGAAAGCTTTTAGGCGAACGCTTTGCTTCCTCAGAATCAATTCTGTCCACTCCACTACGTCTACAGTTCTTCCAATGAAGGAATGGGTAAGCTAAAGTTCAAACAGAAACCTGTTAACGCCTTAACTTTGCAGGTTTAGCTTCTTCAGGTTTTATCCGCTCCATTGCTGTGTATAAGTACAGTCAGCTTACGTTAGGTGTAATAAGCCTGTACTTATAGTGTACCCACCTCACCTATGGTGAATCCATGAACCCGTCGTAAACGTGGACCTATTGGAAAAGTTGTATATAGAAATGTTTACATAAAGGGATTGGTACGCATTCTCCCCTTCAATAATTTTAATTCAGATCTCCAAGATAGATTCGGGAATCATCTGGTTTGAGTAACAATTCGCCGATCGTTTTGGGATATAGACGAATCTTGGGCAGGTCTTCAAGTGCAATCCATTCCACTGCGACCTGATGATCGTCTGGATTCGAGCCTTCAAAAATAGTTGCCTTCGGATCGATCAGATGGCATTCAAAATAAAATTCAACCTGATGGATATCTGCATCCCACTCGGCGAATTCATGATTTTTACCGATATACTCCCGGATATGTAACAGCTCTCCCACGTTCACTGCCTGCCCAATCTCCTCCAGACATTCACGCGAGACTGCATCCTTCAATTCTTCACCCTTCTCTTGTCCTCCGCCAGGGAAAACATAAGCAGTCCCATATTGGTCTTCCAACCGGATGACCAGCAACCGCCCATCCTGCACGATCACAGCTTTCGCCGAGTTGCGTATTGGTTTCATTCTATCCATTCCCCTCCTAGTCAGGCCATAGTTCAATTGATTAGCTCACCCACAGTTCATTACGTCAGTCGTCCATAGACATCTTACCTATTGTCATCGTCCTGTAATCCAAAGGCGGACAGATGAATGCCTTCCAATTCCAGCACGCGATGAAGCTCTTGAGCAAATGCCAAAGCGTTTGCTCCATCACCGTGGATACAGACGGTCTCTGCCTTAATGGGAACCAGCGTACCATCCACGGATATAACCACTCCGTCTCTTACCATCTGGAGCACTTGAGCAATCGCTTGTCCCGACTCTTCAATGACAGCTCCCGCTTGGCTACGAGGAGTTAACTTGCCATCCGCTCCATAAGTTCGATCCGCAAACACCTCGCTCACACTGCGCAGACCGATGCGAGTCGCAGACTGAATCAGCTCACTGCCAGCCAGACCATACAAGTACAAATCAGGCTGCACTTGATAGATCGCCTCCGCGATGCCATCAGCGAGCTTGCTATCTTCTGCAGCCATATTGTATAAGGCTCCGTGTGGTTTCACGTGGTGCATACGCCCCCCGCTTGCTCGGACAAAGGCATCCAGCGCACCTACCTGATACACCACTATGTCATATGCCTCTTGTGGCGTAATCTCCATACGTCTTCTGCCAAACCCCTGCAAATCCGGCAAACCAGGATGGGCTCCAATGGCAACTCCGTTCTCCATTGCCCCCTCTACGGTCAATCGCATCGTAGCCGGGTCCCCTGCATGGAACCCGCAGGCAATATTAGCTGAAGTAATAAGTGGCAGGATGGCCTCATCCGACAAAGTGCGATACACACCATAACTTTCACCCAGATCACAATTGATATCCAGTGTGTTCGAGGTATTCATTGTGTACCCTCCATTTCTGCCATTCTTCTGCGTATCAACTTGTCCATGAGCTGCATGTTGCTTTCCTGTTCCATGTACAACTGCTGGCCTTGTTCGTGAGTAATCTGTTCAAAAGCAAGTCGGGTTCCCGGCCTCGCCTGAGCCAGAATCGGCATATCCACTTGGGCTACCTGTGCAATGACAGGATAGCCTCCAATCGTCTGATGGTCTGCCATCAAGATGATGGGCTGTCCATCCGGGGGGACCTGAACCGTTCCATGGGTAACGGCTTCAGACAACCGGTCTAGCGGCTGATCCAGCTCCAGACTTGCGCCTTGCAATCGATAACCCATCCGATCCGATTGTGGTGAGACTACATATCCTTCGGTATAGAAGCGCTCCAGACTTGCTTCACTGAATTGCGAGCTGTCCTTGCCAGGCATTACACGAATGATACGTCTCCCATAATAGTCAGGTCGCTCCCGCTCAGACAAAAACCACGCTGGTGCCATCGTTTGGCGACCGTTTTTCTCTGCATGTCTCTCCATATGTTGCAACCAACATTGTGCTTCAGCAGAAGATTGACCTGTAGACAACAGATCTGCCGTGTGCAAGGATCGTCCCTCCACACCGCCAAGACCTGTTTTAAGATCTGTACTGCGACTGCCCATCACTACAGGTACATCTATTCCACCCGCAATCGCCATATATCCGCGTAGCCCATGAGGGCAAGGGCCAAATTTCAGCACACTTCCAGCCCGAAATAGAACAGGACGCCATAATGGTACAGGCAGATGATTCACCGTTGCTGTCAGATCGGCTCCACACAAGGAGACAAGTTGGCTCTTCTGAAATCGAAGCTCCGGCCCCGTCATTGTCATCTCAAGCACTGCTTCATGACGGGAATTGCCCACAAGCATATTAGCTGCTCTGGCTGCAAAGGTGTCCATCACCCCGCCCACATGAATACCATGTCGGCGATATCCCGTTCTTCCTTCATCCTGAACACTCGATAAAAGACCGGGGCGAATGACTTCAATACTCATCGTTCGCCCTCCTTACGCTTCAGCTCCTGATACTCCTGCATCGTAATCTGTGCAAAACGAATCCGATCACCTGCTGCCAATAAACTCGGTTCATTCTCACCCGGACGAAACAACCGGAGTGGTGTTCGTCCGATACATTGCCATCCGCCAGGTGTCGCCACCGGATAGATACCGGTCTGTTTGCCGCCAATACCTACGGTACCTGCTTCAACCCGCAGCCTTGGTGTAGCCCTTCTAGGTGTTGCAATCCGTTCGGATAACCCGCCGAGATAAGGAAAACCCGGGGCGAATCCAATCATGTGCACGAGATACTCCCCGGATGTATGAATCGTGATGACTTCCTCTGCAGACATTCCATGTTCACTCGCAACATAGTCAAGATCCGGCCCCCATTCCCCACCGTAACATACGGGAATTGTGACTGTTCCGGGCTTGTTCTGTACCGACTCTTTTTTCATTTGATTCAACAGTTGGAGCAACAGTTGGCTTAACTCGTGGTACGGGGAGATCATCGGATCATAGAACAGCGTGACAGACGCATATGATGGCACCCATTCGATCAGGGCTGGTAGAGTCCGCTTTTCCAGCAAAGAACATATGGACATCACCCTGCGGTGCACAGCTTCAGACATGCTATCCCCACAACGAATCATAACCGCTGTTTCACCCATCGGAGATAACATTTCCTCCGTCCATGAATAAGGCAGTTCGGTCATGCCATCTCCCCCTTTGTCCACCAAGTTAACGCCCCTTGATTACTCTCTTTCCAACGCCAACGCTTGCAATACCAGCGAACGAACCGCCGGAAACGGCACAGCTTCTTCAATTCGTATAGCAAGGTAGAGTGTCTGCAAAAACAGACGCACATTCAGACGGGATTGACTGAATTCCAGATGGGACTTACCCTCTGTTCGAGTTCGATCTTCCTGAAGCGAATCAATCCACATTGCAATGTCTGCTTGCTCCAGCAAATTGCGCCGAAGAATCGTAACCACTGCGCCAATTCATAAGGCTGATCCACGTTATCAGCGGATCGATTGGCCGATTGAATCTGCTGCAATTTTTGTTTTAATGTCCATGCATCCATCTACAACGAGTCCTTGGGAGCATCCAAATGCACGCTGCAATTGTATAACTCACACTGCCAAGCTTGTTCTATCTTGGAGATCCGGGTAATGGATGTGTTAGACAGCTTCATGCTTATATCAAGTTCAGGTACCAGACCACGCAATGTATTCCTAAGAACAGCACCGTGACTGACAACGATTACCCGTCCATTCGGGTGCTGTCGTACCATATCCTCAAGTGCAGCGCTACCTCGAACAGTCCCTGCCTCCGCAAGTTCCTGGCCCAGATCCTGTTTACTCCAGTCCACTCCCCACTTGGCTATGCGCTCCTCTTGTGTGGTTCCTTCCACCTGTCCCCCGCTCATCTCACGCAATCTTGGGTCCAGATGAATCTCCTGAATGCCCAAGCGATCACCGATGATGCGAGCTGTCTCACTTGCACGCTCCAGATCACTGGCATAGATGGCATCCCACGATTCCTCAGAAAGTCTGGCAGCAAGCAGTACGGCCTGTTCCCTTCCATCCTGGTCCAGCGGATTATCCGTCTGCCCCTGAGAACGCTTTTCCTTATTCCACGCCGTGCTTCCATGGCGAATCAATGCGATCTGTGTCATTGCGGTTTCTCATCCTTTGCTAACGATTGAAGTTCATCTTCTGTAAAATGTTTTCTTGCCTTTGGTTTGGCAAATTTACCACCATTATATTGATCAGACCCGTTTCTCGGAATGGAGAGGCTGTCCCATGAGGTTTCTTTGAGCATTTTGGCTGTATGAATGATCTGCCCTACATGATAAGGATAGTGCGCCAATTGCCGAATAATAGCCTCCATCACAGTGTGCCCTTCATTACGAATGTAGATGATATGAGACATTTGTTCCGGGGTAAACAAGCGAATGGCACCGAGCAGGCAGTTCCACCCTTCCTCCCATTTCGCGAGCAGCTCTTCCCGAGTGGAGAAATCATTCACGAATTCGGCATCCCGTTCACGCCACGACTTCTCTCCATCGGTTGTCAGTACATCCGTCCAACGGGACATCATATTGCCCCATAGATGCTTTACAATGACTGCAATGCTGTTCGCATCTTCATTCCAGGATTGAAATAGCTGCTCAGAATCCAGTTGTTCCATAGCCTTTTCACCAAGTTGCTTGTAATACAAAAATTGTTTCTCGGCCGTTTCCAGAAAAACCTGATTCATTTCCATCCGATAACCTCCTTGGGAAAAGTATGATGACCCCTGATCACATTCAGACAGATACGTCATATGTTACTTTATTCAGGGAACGAGAACGTTCCGTCTTCATTCGGTTCAAACTTCAGGACTTTACGCACCGCGTCCAGATTAAGCTCTCCATAGATATGTGGATAAAGTTCATTCAATTCGTACAGATCCTCATACACCAGTTCTGGCTTTAATGCCTTCTCATCAATACAAAGCAATAACAAATCCGTGCGACCTGCATAATATTGGCCCGCTACCCATGGAATCTGCTCCTTGGTGGAACAATGAATGAATCCATCGGTCTCCAGGCTATCTGGTGCATACTCACTTTCTTTGGATACTTGCTCCCATAAAGAATGGGAAATTATACTGTAAATCATGTTTCTGCCTCCTTCAATATCTGCGATATCTCCTATGCGTCATTGAAAATATTATAGATCATCCCGGATACGGGCGTACACTTTTTGATCCGTAAATACACATTTTATCTTTAACTGCTTGCGCAATAAACCTTCATATGACATGCCCAACTTCTCCATTACTCGTGCAGAGCCCATGTTGCCTGCATTGCATTTCCCCTCTAACCGATTGCAGTCCAGCTCCTGAAAGCAATAATTCACAATCGGTTGCATCGCTTCTGACGCAAGGCCCTTGCCCCAGTGAGTGCTGGCTATGGCGTATCCCAGTTCAGCACTTTGCATGAATTCATTGAGATGAAAAATACCACCTCGCCCAATCAAACTCCCTGTTTCCTTTAAGACAAAGGCCCAGAGGTAGACCCTTTTCTGCTCATAATTATCGAGTGCCCGCTGGATATACTGAACCGAATCCTCCGCCGTTTCATGACAATTCCACAGACTTTGCTGACTCACTCTCGGATCAGAGGCAAACGCATAATAATCATCGAGATCATCCAACGTAAGGCGTCTCAGCTTCAGCCGTTTTGTTTCAAATTCGGGCGATTCGGCAAAAAGTTTTTCTACATTCACTCAGAGCACCTCCATGATTCAAATTGAGTACATCATCCATCCATCTTATTTCTCAGGAAATAACGATCTATCATAACCATGCACAGGATACCGACCGTATATCGAATCAGATCGATTACCAGAAACCCATGTCCCAAGATAAGAGCACCCCATACGGTTGAGCGTATCTCAATAAGCCAAGGCGTCTGAATCAACTGCGAGAACTCTATTAGCCAGCTGAACATACAGCTTAATAACATGGCCCATATGATACTGCGATGAGTCCATACCATTCGCACTCCGAAATAGATCATGCCCGCCCAACATGCATCACCGAAATGATCACGTACCCAATCGGGCAGCACCTCACCAAAGTGTCTGGATGCCAATCCTGCCGCCATGGCCGGCATGACTGCGAAGAAATAGATCGGCTTGTTTTTGATAAGCATGCTTTTCAATCGATCACACGCCTTCATCAAGCACTTGTAAAATAAACTCCGTTTTGGCGGCGGTATACGATTCTCTGTCGTCCTTATTCTCGTCAGCAAGCTTAACCTTGAGAGCGGCGTAAGCTTCCACCAGATCCGGTCGTCTTCTCAACACATCCCGAAATCGAATCTGGCGCTCCCAACGATCTTCACCTGGACGCATCAGGTGAAGGTGTACAGCTCTCTTTCCATCCTTAACTCTGACCCAGAACCGTCTGTATTCTCGTCCATCCAGTTCAGGCGGAACGTAATTCCAGCCCAACGGATTCAGCTGATCCGCAATCAGATCCATATCATCCCATGACTGTACCTCTGCCATCAGATCAATGATGGGCTTGGCGGGTAAACCTGGAATAGATGTGCTTCCGATATGTTCGAATTGATGAATATTAAACTGCTGTAAAAGGTGTTTGAGTTGCCGGATTTCTTCCTGAGCCTGTGAGTCCCAATTAGGGTTGGCTGGAGCAATCTCCACTGACTCTGTCGCCCAGGCAGGCCAGTTTTCCGGTTGCAATGGATCTGACATTTCAGAGTTCACTCCCTTGATCTCGTTAGATTTCTATATATCCAAAAAGGAGCGTATGTCTACGCCCCTTCGTTGTCTGTTACCTTGATGATATTGATGATCTTAACGTGTCATGTACTGATTTTATCTTTGAATTGATGCCAAAATGCTTCATGACATAAAGATTTATTTTACCGTAACAGGTATCGTCACTTTTTTGTTGCCCCACTTGGCCGTTATGGATGTTTTACCTTTGCCCACAGCGACAATCTTGCCATTCGTTACGGTGGCTACGCCCGGCTTCGAACTGCTCCACACTGCACTGTTAGTCACAACCGTGGTCTTACCCGTATCATATTGAGCCATAACACTCAGCGTTGTACTTCCCTGTGGGGACAAGACAAGATTTTTCTGGCCTGTAATCAACTTTTTGAGCAAAGGTACAACGGTAAGCTCTGCCTTTATTGTCTGATTTTGATAAGTTCCTGTCAAGGTTGCTTGTCCTTCGGTCAGCGTCTTAACAGCACCATTTTTCACGATAGCTACATTCGTATTGGAAGAGGTCCATATGATCTGTTTCGAAAGGTTGATCGTTTTCCCATTAGCATAGGTTCCGATGACCTTCAATGCCTTGGACTTCTTGATGTTGAGCTGCATAGTAGCAGGTGTGACCTCTACCTTGGTTATCTCGTCCGTCACGGCAACGGGAACTTTCACCGTTGTTGAACCATATTTGCCTTGAAGCAAGACTCTGCCAGGAGTCACGCCTTTAATTTTTCCATTTTCCAGCACAGCCGAAGAAGTGGATACGGACCACACAATCTCGGACGTCACATCCTCTTCCTTGCCGTTCGCACGGATAATGCTTACTTTCGGAAGGGTGCTTTCGCTGCCTTTGACGAAACTGTAGGATGTAGGTGAAGCTTTGATGCTTTTGATCTTCTCCTGCACCTGCACAACCAACTGGGCTTTAGCCCCGTCTACCTCTGCAAAAATGGTTGCTTCGCCCGCGGCCACAGCTTTGACTTTGCCTTTCACCATCGTCGCAACCGCTGCATTACTGGTGGACCAAGTCACACCTTCGGTAACATCCTGCTTGTTATCAAACCCTTCTACTGTTGCCATCACCTGAAGCGTAGCTGTTTCGGATACACTCATCTTCTGTGGACTGCTATTGGTTATTTCAATTGATGTCACGTCACCTGTAGCCGCCAAGGCCAACGAAGGGACCAGGACGGTTAATGCAATAATTAGAGCAAGTGTGCCTCGAAGCGCCAGTTTGATTCTATTCATCTCTATCTCCATCTCCCATAATCCAATATTTTACTTCTATTATAGTATATCGGATACGAATTGCATAAAGTTGAATAACGTAAGCGGGAGTCTTGGAACAATTCATAATTTGCATTGAAGACGAAATGGTTCTATTGATGAAAACAGCCCGCAATCGTTTCAAAAAAGCCCTTGAATCTGGACAAATTGAAATCATTAACGAGCGTGAATGGAAGCTGCGTTAAAGAATATAGGTGAACCATGGCACGTATTCAAACACCTGAAGGCTACTGTTACGTAATTGGAATAGACGACCTTATTTTGGATCGATTGAGAGCCTCCGAATACTGGACAGATGCCCTAAGTTTGGAGTGGGCACGTTACCTGATTTACAGTCAATTTGATACGATTGATTTAACATACATGAGAAAAGTTACAGCCGAGGAAGATCCCAAATTGGCTGCTCGACTTGAACAAGAGTACCCGTGGGTAACTGATCATATGTTTAATTAAAAGGAACCCCGGTCAAGGGGTTCCTTTTTCTGATTCTTCACTTCCTAAAGCGTTACCTAACCTGTCTAATTCACTTCATCCTGCTCTGGCATAATCAAGCTCTCGGCACCGCCCATATAAGGTCGTAGGGCTGCCGGAATACGAATGCTTCCATCCTCCTGCTGATGATTCTCCAGCAGCGGAATCAGGATACGCGGCGATGCCACCGCCGTATTATTCAGCGTGTGACAATACGCCAACTTACCCTCGGCATCTTGGCAACGAATGTTTGAACGGCGAGCCTGAAAATCATGCAGGTTCGACGACGAATGTGTCTCTCCATATGCACCACGGCTTGGCATCCAGGTCTCAATGTCATACTGTTTGTACGTTTTCTGCGACATATCCCCTGTACACACGGCCACAACCCGATAAGGCAGCTCCAGTAATTGCAACAATTCTTCGGCATGCCCCGTGATTTCTTGCAGCATCTGCTCCGACTCTTCCGCATCAGGGGCACAGAGAATAACCTGCTCCACCTTGGCGAACTGGTGTACACGGTACAATCCGCGTACATCACGTCCGCCGGAGCCAACCTCACTGCGGAAACACGTCGATACCGCAGCCAGCTTCACCGGCTCTTGAACATCGACAATCTCATCCGCATAATACGAGACCAGCGGCACTTCAGAAGTCCCCACCAGCCACTTGTTCTCCCCTTCAAGTTCGTAGACTTGATCTCGACCGGTTGGGAAGAAACCCGTGTTCACCAGTGCGTCCTCCCTAACCATCAGAGGAACCTCCATCGGTGTAAACCCGTGCTTCAGCAGCAGATCAAGCGCAAGTTGCTGTACAGCCCGATGCAGTAACAGGCCAGCGCCTTTCAATACATAGCTTCGCGTCCCGCCAATCTTAACTCCACGTGGAATATCAATCAGATCGTGCAATTCCCCAAGTTCCACGTGATCTTTGGTGTTATACTCGAACGTTGGCACCTCTCCCACACGTCGCAGCTCCACATTATCTGCGTCCGACGTGCCTTTCGGAGTATCTGGGGATACGATATTCGGCACCAGCCATTGCAGCTTGGTTACTTCCTCCTGCACAGGGGCGAGCTTGGCTTCCACCTGTTCCAACTGTTCATTGAGCTGTTTCACCTGGGCCCGCAAACCCTCGGCCTGTTCCCGATTACCCGCTTGCATGAGTCTGCCAATATCCGCGGATAACGTATTACGTAATCGGCGTCCTTCTTCCGATTCTTGCAAAAGTGCTCTGCGTTCCTCATCCCGCTCCAGCAATGTACGAATGCTGATCTTGATTTTTTTTCCGTCCGCCGCCGCCTGAACCTCTTCTGCATGTGCCCGAATCCACTTCATTTCCAACATGGTCACCGTCTCCTTTGGCTGTAAAAATACAAAGAGCGCCCTCATCCCTTGGGACGAGGAGCGCTCTGCTCGCGGTGCCACCCAACTTGCTGAATCAGGTTACCCTGCTCCAGCCTCTTGGTCCGCGATAACGGGCGGTTCCGGTTAACTTGGGGAAATATCGCTCCCCTGGCGAAAACGCCTCCGAGTTGGATGCTCTTCAACGGCATGGTCCGATCTGTAATTGTTGTGTCTCAGTATATACGAATGTTGTACTTCATTGCAACCTCTCACCTGTATAGATTCGGATGTCATGGCACACCTTGACATGCCCTGTTATGATAGAACTTGTCTGCGCGATTTCATCTGCGTGGTGATCTCAATTCATAACCATAAGTATATCGCTTACATTGTAGAAGGAGTTTTTATGAAAAAATTGCTTTGGATTGGATGTCTCTCCTATTTCCTCATTGGACTCGCCCATGTTGTGCTCGGTTCCATTCTGCCGGTTGCACTTGAACATTACGGTAAAGATTACAGCCAGGGCGGAACCCTGATCTTTGCCCAATTTGCCGGATTTCTTGGCGGTGTACTATTATCTCCATGGCTGAACAGACGCTTCGGTAAACGAGGAGGCCTGTTAATCGCCACAGCGCTGCTCTGTATTGCAGAATTATCCTACATGTTGCTGCCACCCTGGGGCTGGATGTTCGTCATTGCACCCGCAGCCGGATTCGGATTCGGGATGGTTGAAGCCGTAATTGGCACCATTATCATCGCTGCAATCAAAGATAATACAGCCGTTGCCATGAGCCGGTTGGAAGTGTTATTCGGCATAGGTGCTATGGTCATGCCGCTCATTGCCAGCGGTCTGATTGCTGCCGGTTACTGGCGTATGTCCTTTCTCTTTGTTGCGATCTGTGCAGCACTGACCTTTGTATTCTGGGCGAAAGGCTCATTTGGTGAGCTAGACCAGGTATTGAATCGACGGAGTGCAAAAGACGCTTCGGTACACGCCGATAATGCCGGAGCAGCAGGTGAACTGCACTCCGCAACTGCCAGTACACGCACTCCAACTTATCGTGGACGTAACCTGACGCTGCTGATCTTATTCGTCCTGTTCTTCTTCCTTTATGTTGGCACGGAGATGAGTCTTGCAAACTTCATGCCCGCGATCCTGATTGAGAAGATGAACATGAAGGAAGCTGGAGCTGCACTTAGCGTCACTTGCTTCTGGATTGCCATGGCCGTAGGAAGGCTGTTCGCTGGATATATCGCAGAGAAATTCCAATATCGCGTCTATATGTTATACAGTTGTCTCGCGTCTGTTCTTTTGTTGATCGCATTCCCATTCACCAACCAGATCTGGTCTGCATTCCTTATTATTCTGCTGCTTGGACTTGCGATGTCCGGGATCTTCTCCATTGCCCTTGTCTTCGCCAGTAAACTGCTGCCCGGAACAGAGGAATCGACACCCAGCATCCTGATTGCTTCAGGCGGGGTTGGCGGCGCTATTCTACCTCTAACCACAGGATGGAGCCTGGATCATCTGGAGGTTAATCAGTCTGCGTGGATGCTTGCGATATTCGCTGTTGGTCTACTTGTCATTAGTGTAATCACGTATCGATGGCAGCGCAGAAATATTACAGGCTGATCCGAAGTGAATGCTACACAATATCCATAGTAAATACGCCGTAACCAATGTCTACTCCAACATGTAGCATTGGGCGGCGTATTTTTATGTTTACCGTAAAGTCTTCACAAGTGCGGCAACTTCCTCGTTTCCATATCCAGCTTGTATGGCTCTGCTGAACATACGCTCGGCAAATACAGGAAAGTCGTCATTGATTCCAGCTTCCCGGGCCTGCTGTTGTAGTAACTCAATGGTGATCATGCAGGTGTTAATTGAAGTTTGGGGCTTGTCGTATTGTTCGTTATGAATGACTTCACTCTCGTACTTCATCACATCTCCGATCATGGGTGAAATACTCGCGATTAGCTGACCCAGGCCGTTGACTTCCAAACCATCCGACTCCATAATACGCGCTGCATGAAAGAAACCGATATAAGCTGCAAACAAATAGGCGAGAAATGCCAGATCTGTTGTGGAAGCTGCACTTACCTTTTCTCCCAGAAAAGGAGCGTAGCCTGCTAGACTTTCAATGATATCTGTATTTCCATCATAAGCAGCCTTCGCACCGGAAAAAAATATGGCCGCTTCAGGTTGACCAATCTGTGAAGGTGACGCTGCTATGGCTCCATCCAGATAACTGGCTCCCTGGGCAAGAATCCATCCTTCAAGATCTCTTGCCTGCTGTGGGCTTCCTGTGCTTAATTGCATTACAGTACGTCCCGTAAGGGCCGAACGAACGTCTAATTGATCCAGGATTTCATAGGACGCTGCATAATCTGATACACAGACAATCGATGTCTTACTGGCACTGATCGCTTCGCTTACAGTAGGCACGTACTGTGCCCCTTTTTGGACAAGTCCCTCCGCTTTATCGAAAGAACGATTCCACACAAAGACCTGATATCCCTTATCCAGCAAAACACTGGCCATTGCACTTCCCATGGACCCGAGTCCAATAATCGTAATATTTTTCATGATTCAGTTCCCCATTTCTGTGCTGGGATCAAATGTCGCATCACCATATCTTGGGGATCTATCATGGATGCAAAGTTCTTAAATTCCACGGTGGCAGGCAACTGCTTCAATGCAGATACAGCAGATTGCATATCCTTCCAGGAGATCAAGTCAGTCCAACTTGTCCCGTCTTCTGTACATAACAGGCTCCGGCGCACAAAACCAGGAATTTGATTTGCAAGTAATTGCTCAAGAATCCCTGCAGCCGCAATAAATTGTTTAGGGTCCGTATCTGCCTTCAATCTGAACATGACCAGTTCAAGTACCTCATTCTCTTGGCTTTTCATATCTGTCATCTGTTCCATCATCTTATCCATTCCTCTCGTTGTTCAATTCAGCGTAGTATCAATCATCTTGACTACATGATTCAGTATACGAAATAATAGTGACAACTAATGGCACTAATTATTGATGAGCACTAAATAAATAAATTCAGGGGATGTAATATACGTATGAATAAAGCGCAACGGCTTGTCCATCTCATCATGGTAGTCAACGAACGCAAAACATTCACCATTCAGGAACTGGCCGATGAATGCGGGGTATCACGTCGGACCATGATTCGGGATCTGATGGAGTTAAGCGAACTGGGTGTCCCTCTATATTCGCAGCCCGGACCCGGCGGGGGGTACCGTGTGCTACAGGACAAGTTACTTCCACCCATACAGTTCACTGAGCATGAAGCAACCGCATTATTTCTTGCAGGTCAATCCTTGAAGAACTATCGCCATCTTCCGTTCGATAATGAAGTGAACAGCGCTCTGCACAAGTTCTATCATTACCTTCCGAATGAGCTGAAACAGAAGATAGATCATATGCAGCAAAAACTTGTATTCTGGATTCCACCTCACCAATTAGAACTACCACACTTGAAAGGATTACTCGATGCCGCACTGGACCCGCATCCGGTTCGAATTACTTATGAAGCTGCACAGCGTAAAGAGAGAACGATTCATCCCATTGGACTCTATACCATGAACGGACTGTGGTATTGTCAGGCATACTGTGAGCTGGCGCAGAACCATCGGGTGTTCCGTGTAGATCGGGTTCAGGAACTGACTGTGCTCCAACAACAAGATGTAGATGAGATAAAATTAACGGAGGAAGAGAATATCAGACCTTGGATCATGAGGATGGATGAGACGGATACGCTTGAGCTTGAAGTGGAATTGACCCCAGAAGGTGTCAGACGCTGTCAATCCCAATTGTGGTTGTCTTCTTCAATTGATATCTGCACGGATGGTTCAGGGGTTATTCAGCGCACCATCAGTTCGTCTTATATGTCATGGGCTGTCCACTTTTTCTTGGGGCTAGGTGTCGAAGCCAATGTACGTCAACCCACGGAATTAAGAAGCCTCATTCACCAGAAACTTCATCAGTTGCTTGAATTGTACAAGACATCGTAATGACACATCGTTATAACCGTACAAGCAGCATGAATCCACGAGCAAAAAATAGCCCACATTGAGAACTGCACCTTCCACGGTTTAGATGTTTTCTAAACCAGGTCAAGTCCAAATCACTGCGGGCTAATAATATTTTTTTTAAAAAAATCGAGGTAATTATTACAATAAATAGGTTTAATGGGTTTAATTCATCTAATTAAAACAACATAACGCATGCTACAGGTAATTACCCAGGAAATACTGAATTACGTACTACACATCGCAACTACCTTTCTTACACTTATTGCTCACTTACTAACATACTCGCTCACTCACTTACTTACATTGAAGGAACCACACTTCCTTTACTCTTGATGAATTTACCGAATACATATCGAACGAGTGGCCCCAGAATAATAAGTTGGTAAGGAAGCGCCAGGCTAAAATTACGAGCAATTGTATGAAGATACGTACTTAGTATGGATGCCCCAGTTAGCTGATTTGCAAGATAACCTGAAATCATTCCATACAAGGACATGATCAGAACCATCCCCATTACCATGAAAAATGACATCACTAGAACGCTTAGGATCTTGTTGGTCTTGTCAAAGGGTAAGGAAAATGCAATTTTTCTCGCCACCGGTCCTACAATGAAGGACTCCACCAGGAACGCAATGATGAAGCACAATATGAATTGCAGCAGTATTTCCAATGGGGACATCTTGCCTAGTAACCCACTATGCCATAGATTGAAGGACATCATGACCACAACCATCCCTGTACACATCATTAACCCAAAAAACACTTGTTCTTTCTTTGTTGTTGGCAATTCTCTCATCCTCTCTGTTTACTCTGACAATTATAAAGATTATGGATACCCTCACATAAGTGAACATTCTGTGAACTCCATGACGATTGGAATGTATCTCTTGAACATTTTCACTGCGCATAAATCCAAAATCCCTAATTGACAACCCCGATTCACAGCCCTATTATATCCCTTAAAATGGCAGAAACGAATCAACCCACTTTCAGGAGGTTTTGGAGTATGAGTTCTCAAAAGCGCATGGACCACATCGGCATTACCGTTCGTGATCTGGAGACCACACTCCGTTTCTATACGGAGATTGTTGGTCTTGAATTGAAAGACCGGGTGACCCCTACGAACGGGGTTATAGGTAGAGAATCTGCATTCAGAATTGGAGCTGACGTATGAATATTTTGATTACTGGAGCAGCCGGAAAAATCGGAAGAGACTTGTCCCACTATTTATCAGAAGCATTCCATCTGCGTATAACCGATCTGGATATCGAAAGACTGAATGAGTATCAAGATACACGCCATGAGATTATGGCACTTGATGTGACGGAGCCAGAAGCCTGCCAGAAAGCATGTGAAGGAGTGGATGTCGTTGTACATCTGGCTGGGGACCCCTCCCCACATGCCGGATTCTATGAATCCCTATTGGACATCAATATCAAAGGTACATTTAACATGTTCCGTGCCGCCAAGGATCAGGGCGTGCGAAGAGTCATTCTGGCGAGTAGCGCACAGACAATTGAAGGGTATCCCATCGATGCCCAGATCTATCCCGACATGCCGACACAACCACGTAATTTGTATGGGGTTAGCAAATGTTTTGGTGAGTCCCTCGCTTCCTACTTTGCTTACACTGAGGGCTTACAAAGTGTTGCCATACGCATAGGGGCATATGATGATTTTCAACCGGATGGGCCACCGCTGGAGGCGCGTGATATGAGTGCTTATATTAGTCCGGCTGACCTGTGTGATTTGGTGTATAAGGCGATTACGACTAAAGAACTCGAACCGTTCACCATTCTACACGGCATTTCAAATAATCGTTTCAAACGATTAAATCTGGAATCAACGCAAAAACAGATTGGCTATGACCCCAAATCCGATGCCTTTGCACTCAGTCAGATTTCTTTATACGATACACCACGATAAACGGTTAATGGCCGATATGTACATATAACGGTCGCTTTTCTTCAGGGCACTACCTCTCTCATTGCCCTATCCAGTTCCTGACTGGACAGGTATGGCCCTCTGGCCTATAATTACACCTAGTAATGCCCGTAACTTCATAGTTTCCCAGGGGAGTCGGAATTGGCCGACTGAGAGTGTATCCCACCAAGATACTGACCCTTAGACCTGATCTGGATCATGCCAGCGTAGGAATCGGAGTATATTGAATTGGCGCAGCCTCTTTGCTGAATGCCACACCTCTAACGCCTGCACGCGTCCCGGATTACCGGGGCGCTTTTTTATGTTCTTTTATCTAGCGAGAGCTAAAAAAGTGACGTCATCCGGATCATAGCTGGTATAAATCTGTCGATTTATGCAAGATGCTTGGATATGAAGCCAAGGAGTACCCCGTGCCACTGGCCGGACAACATGAAGGAGAGAATCAGAGATGACATGGCGTAAAATGACAGGACTACTACTCTTATGTGTGACACTGGTTGCCATAACCGCTTGCGGTGGCAAAGAAGCAGCACCTACAGAACAGAACGGTAGCAGCAGCACTGAAAATAGCAGTGAAGGTGACAACGCAGCCCTCAAGGATATTAAAGTGGTGCTGGACTGGACACCAAACACGAATCATACCGGCCTGTATGCAGCCGTGGATCAAGGTTTTTACAAAGCCGAAGGCTTGAATGTTGAGATTGTGCAGCCGGGTGCCGGAGGGGCAGATACGATGGTTGCGTCGAACGAAGTGCCTTTTGGCGTAAGCTATCAGGAAAGTGTAACTCAAGCCCGCACACAGGGTGTTCCACTTGTCTCCGTTGCAGCAGTTATTCAGCATAATACATCCGGGTTCGCTGCTCCTGCGGATCGTAACATCAAGTCACCGAAAGACTTTGAAGGTAAAACTTACGGCGGTTGGGGATCTCCTGTTGAAGAAGCCGTGATGCAATCCATTATGGAAGGCGAAGGCGCCGATGTATCCAAGGTGAAAAATATTAGCATGGGTGATGCGGACTTTTTTACCGCGGTGAAACGGGATATTGATTTTGCATGGATCTTCTACGCCTGGACCGGCATTGAAGCCGAACTGCGCGGGGAACCGATCGACATGTTATATGTGAAAGATTATGCCGATGCACTGGATTATTACACGCCTGTGCTCGTAACTAACGAAAAGACGATTCAGAACGATCCAGAACTGGTGAAAGCATTCTTGAAAGCCACTTCCGAAGGATACCAATATGCGATTGATCATCCCGAAGATGCAGCGAACATTCTGATCAAAGCCGTACCGGATCTGGACAAGGAATTGGTGCTGGCAAGCCAGAAGTGGCTTAGTCCCAAATACAAGGACGATGCCCCGCGCTGGGGTGAACAGAAACAGGAAGTATGGCAGAACTACACCGACTGGATGTTTAGCAAGAAACTGCTGGATGAACAGATCGATGTGAGCAAGGCATATACGAACGAGTTTTTACCCCAATAAAATTTCTCATATAAAAAGAACTTAATATTTACACGAGGACGGAGAGGACAGAAATAACGTGAAAAAGCGGAGCGTTCGCCTAAAAGCTTTCTGAAAGAAAGCTGCATCGGAAGCATACGCTATCACCGGATTTTCCCTTTAGAGAAAGGGAATCAAAAAATCTGGGGATAACAGCGATTGGAGGGTTATTCTGTCATCGAAGTGGCAAGTGTAACCGTCATTAGTTCATTTTATATATTTTGAAAGGAGCCGTGATCTCTTATGGCAAGCACATTACTCAGCATTCAGGTTATTCCCAAAACGCCTAACGGCGAGAACTCTTATCCCTACGTAGATCATGCCATTGAAGTTATTCAGCAATCTGGTTTGAAGTACCAGGTGAACCCGCTCGACACCACCATGGAGGGAGAACTGGAGGAACTGCTGGAGGTTGTCCGCAAGATGCACGAGGTACTCGTGGAGGCTGGCAGCCCAAGCATCATCTCCCAGATCAAGATCGCCCATAGCCCTACGGGCCTCAGCATGGACACCCTGACGGAGAAGTATCGCTAATGCATGCCTATTTCAAAAGTATATGGCCGCCCCTTGTGGCGGTTATTCTCTTTATAGCGATATGGCAGGGAGCTGTCTCCTTGTTTCATATCGAGAAATGGATGCTGCCGGCACCATCCGACATCGCCCGCGAAGCGGCATCCCAGGCCGAGCGACTTGGCATGCACGCTTCCGCTACCATTCAGTTGACCCTGATCGGATTCGCGGCTGGCACAGCGGTTGGATTGCTGATTGCGATGGTGCTACACTTGGTCCCTTTTCTCAAGTCAGCTCTGTATCCTTTACTTATTCTTAGTCAAAATATCCCGACCATCGCGCTCGCACCGCTCCTGTTAATCTGGTTCGGATTTGGGCTACTGCCCAAGCTGATTACCATCATCCTGGTCTGCTTCTTCCCCGTGGCGGTGGCGGCCATGGACGGCTTGACCCGTACTGATGCAGCCATGATGAACTATATGCGTATGGCTGGTGCGAAGCGCCATCATATCTTCTGGAAGCTGGAGTTGCCTCATGCGCTGCCATCCGTGTTCTCCGGTGTCAAAATTGCTGCTACCTATAGCGTAATGGGTGCCATTATCGCGGAATGGATCGGAGCAGACAAGGGCATTGGCTATTATATGATGCTGCAAAAGTCGGCCTACCGCACAGATCGCCTATTCGTTGCGATCATGATTATTGTCGCGCTCAGTCTGCTGCTATTCCTGCTCATTGCCCTGCTGGAGAAGCTGCTCGTGCGCTGGCGACCACAGAAGCGACAATAAAGCGTGCAACCTTTCCAAAAGGTACGTATTGGCATATTGGCATAGCGGTTGTAGCTAACACGTACACATCTCACAATGAGTAGTCATTCTTATCGTGCGACGGAAAAATAAGATGATGTAATTTGTATATTAGGATGTGATAACAATATGAATTGGCAACAGGACAAACAAGTGCAATCCAGACTTGATGCGAGCACAAGCGAGCCAAAACACAATGATATGCTTAATGCAGCTAGTCTGGATCAACCTGACAATACAACTTCAGCTCAGGTCACCGATTCGCCTGCACTGGACGTCGTTAATGTTCATTCATCATTCCGCGAACGGCGGAGCAGACTGCCCGTTCTGAACGGTCTGTCCCTGACCGTGAAGCAAGGTGAGTTTGTCGCCATCGTTGGGCCTTCCGGCTGTGGCAAAAGTACGCTGTTCCATATCATCGGCGGTCTGCTGAAACCACAGAAAGGCCAGATCCGGATGAACGGTCAGCCAGTTACAGGACAGCGTGGCAACATCAGCTATATGCCGCAACAGCCTGCCCTCTTCCCCTGGCGAACCATTGAAGAAAACGTGCTGCTTGCCGGTGAAGTCGCTTCAGCCTCTGCAAGTGCTGCTCCTAGAGCTGAAGCACTTGCAGAGGCTCGGAAGTGGTTAAGCAGTGTAGGTCTTGCCGGGTTCGAACAGGCATATCCTCACATGCTATCGGGCGGAATGCAGCAACGGGCTGCATTTCTACGCGCTCTGCTCAGTCCGCAGGAACTCATGCTACTGGACGAACCTTTCAGCGCGCTGGATGCACTGACCCGTAGCGACATGCAGCGCTGGCTACTCGATATCTGGGAACAGAACCGCCGCTCGGTGCTGTTCATCACCCATAATATCGAAGAAGCATTGCTGCTTGCGGATCGGGTCTATGTATTATCCAACCGACCTGCAACGGTGTTGCACGAGGTACATGTTCCTTTTGATCGCCCAAGACGAGAAGAAATTACGGAGGAATCCGCTTTTCTGGAGCGTAAACGGCAGATTGCTAAGTGGATGAGAGAAGAACAGCAGAAAGCCCGCCTATCTTGATAGCGCGGGTTTTAAGTTATTTTTTTCCTTTAATGGGTGATCCACCACAGGAAACCCTGCGTAACTATAGTTAAATACATATGAACCCAAGGAGGAAACCCCTCATGAAATCTCAAACTTTCGCACCATTAATTGATGCCCACATTCACTTGGACCAGTATAGCCCTGACGAACAACGTGAGATGCTGCTCTCTTTCCCGTCCCAGCACGTTGAAGCAATGATCGCTGTGTCCATGAACCTGCCCTCTGCCCAGACTAATCTGGAGCTTGCCAAGCAACATCCCCGCACCGTGTACCCTGCCTTCGGCTTCCACCCGGAGCAACCCCTGCCACCCTTACCCGAACAAGAGACATTCTTCAATTGGATCGAACAGCATGTCGGACAGGCCATCGCAATCGGGGAGGTCGGACTTCCCTATTACAACCGTCAGGAAGCAGAGCAGGCCGGGCTGAGCTTTGATCAGAGTGGATATGTTGACCTGCTCGAACGCTTCATCCAGCTCGCCAAAAAGCACAATAAACCGCTCGTTCTCCATGCTGTATATGAAGATGCCAATATCGTCTGTGATCTGCTGGAGCAATATCAGTTCCGACGTGCCCATTTCCACTGGTTCAAAGGATCACGCCAGACCGTCCAGCGCATGGCTGACAATGGTTATTTCATCTCTTTCACACCGGATATTCAATACGAAGAGGAGATTCGGGAACTGGCCCGGCAATATCCAGCCGAACAAGTCATGGCCGAGACCGACGGCCCCTGGCCCTTCGAGGGACCGTTTCAGGGACGAATGACACACCCTGCGATGACGAGACAAGTCATTCAGGCCTGGAGTGAAATTACCGGGATGGGAACCGAGCAAGCAACTCGCCTCTTTTACCGGAATACGAAGCGGTTCTACGGCTTAACCTGAGTACACTCAGATCGAAGCAAGCTCGCTCGCTTGTCCTGTCAGCACAGACAACACCTTACAACTCAGCACAAAGAAGCCAGTCGGCTTATTCCCGACTGGCTTTTATTCCACCATATATATAATTTAAACCATATATTTACACAAGAACGTAGCGGACAGAAATAACCTGAAGAAGCAGAGCGTTCGCCTAAAGGCTTACTGAAAGCAAGCTCATCGGAGTGGCAAGTGTATCTATCTTCAGTTCAACTTAACGCTTCAAGAATCCTTTGCCTTCCAGGAACGGCTTCATCTGAAGACGCGTCGGCTCCGTAAGACGCTTCGCCATCAGTTCGGACCAAGGTGTTGTCCGTTCACCATGGGTCCGTTCTTTCATATATGCTGTCGTGGTCTCGTCATAATGCTCGACACCCTTCAGGCTCTGTTCGGCATTATAACAATTATGATGCAGTACTGCATCCAGTGGCAGACGTGGCCGAATTCCCGTTTCCTGATCAGCAACGCCAATACACATGCCATACACCGGATATACACCCTCTGGTAATCCCAGCAGCTCGGCAACTTCCTCTATACGGGTACGAAGCCCACCGATATATACAATCCCGAAACCGAGGGATTCAGCTGCAAGAGCCGCATTCTGTGAAGCCAGTGCAGCATCAATCGTAGCCACCATGAAATTCTCTGTCGTATCGGCATATGACTCCTTCTCGGGGAGATGACGTTTCGCAGCATCGCTCAATCGGTACAGATCCGCACACCATACTAGAAAGACTGGACATTCATTAACGTAAGTCTGATTGCCCGCCAGTTCAGCAAGCTTGGCTTTCTGCTCCGATTCAGTCACCGCAATTACCGTATAGGCCTGCACACTGCTTGAAGAGGAAGCCATCTGCCCAGCTGATACGATGGCAGCAAGCTGTTCTTCACTTACCGGGTCTGGCTTGAATTTCCGTACGGAGCGGTGTTTCATCATCAATTCAATGGTTTCATTCATGGCTGTTCACTCCCAATCCTCGAAGTACGAATTCAATCGTCTGCTCAGCAAGTTCGTCTGTATTCATACCCTCATAGTCAAATCCAAAACGTGAGTTCTTCGCCCGTTTGTGCGCGAGTGCAGCACCCATAACCTGAAGCATGGCATACGATACGGATTCGATGTGGAACAAGTTCTGGTCTTTGCCTTCTTGAAGCAGGTCCTTCACTTTGGTCCAGACAGGGTCCAGATAACGAAATACAGTAGCTGTACGCTGCGTGCGCAGTGTAATCTCCAACTGTACAATATCGCTCATCTCCTGATCCTTCATCGTAAACTTCACAACTTCACCGACAATTCGGCGGACACCTTCCACAGGGGACATTGATTCCGCAGCAGCCAGCATATTCAACATATGATCAGGAAAGAAGTGCTCAAATAACGCTTCGAACACCTTTTCTTTTCCGCCAAAATGGTACGAGACCAGTGAAACATTGGCACCCGCCTCATCACAGATTTGACGAACACTTGTCCCGTCATACCCTTGCCGTGCAAAAAGTTTCTTGGCTGCAAGCAATATCCTCGTTTTGATATCCAATTCCGGTTCCGTCATTCCGTTCCGCTCCTCTTGTCCGTTCTCTTCATTCGCCCCAGCCCAAGGACTGCAACCCGGTACGCTATCTTTCTATTATATTACACCAAGCACCCCGATGAAAATCACCGGGGTGCTTGGCCTGTCTAAGGATGACATGGCATCTGCCATATCAGTTATGCTTTAGCTGTTCGCTTGTGCCGGGCTTGGTGCCCCAGCTGGCATGCGTTGTTTTTTCAACAACGTCACGACCAGTGACAAAGCCACGGCGATTAACAGTACAATCACGATGGAGCCGGCAGCGGATTGAACTCCTGGACCTCCGAGCTGAACGCTCAGAATACCCTGAACGGCGTAAGTCGCAGGCAGATACTGACCAATGCCGCTATAGAAGCTGTTCAGCAATTCACGCGGTACCATTGCACCGGAGGATACCAGTTGCAAGGACAGGGAAATGATGTTGAACAGACTTCCTGCAGGTCCGAAGCAGATCAGGAAGAACTGGGAGAAGAACATGAATGTGCACAGGAAGAGCGCCTGGAACAACCAAAATGCGACGAATCCTTGTTCAATCTGTCCTCCCAGCGCTACGATCAGCGATGATCCCAGCAGGGAAACGACCAATGCAGAACCAACGTTGATGACTACTCGTGCACCGAATAAGGTCCAGCGGGAATAGGTAGCGGACAACATGCCCATGGCTACCTGAAGATTCATCCCCATGATCATGGCACCTACATACGAAGCCAGTACCATCATCATTGGCACCATCTGGTTGTTCATTCCGTTCACCGGGTTGATGGCAGTCGTTGTTCCTTCTACGCGGGTCGTCAGGTTCGCAGCCGCTTCAGCCGCCTGATCCGCAGGCGCACCTGAAGCAGTCAGCACCGTCTGTACGCCTTGTGCTGTAGCTTGCTTGTTCATTGTGTTTGTCACACTTTGTGATACACCTTGCATCATGCTTTTAATCGTAACCGGGTTAGCTTCATTAATGGTGTATTTAATCTCGGCTGTGGAGCCAGCGGTCTGGAGCATTTCATTAAATCCAGCCGGGATGTCCAGCACCATGTGCACTTTGTGATGATTCAACTGATCCAACGCCTCAGCCGCACTCAGATTGGATACGGTATGGAAAGGCAGGGTCTCAACCAACCGATCGGCTATTCCCTTGGACATTTCACCATCCTCGTTGACAATCGCAACCGTCAATTCTTTCGCCCGGTCATTTACTCCGGAATATGCGGTCATCCAGATCACGCTAAAGATCACTTGGAACATAAGTGCTGTTACGATCCCCACAATCACTGGCGGTTTTTTAAGCAAAATACGTAAAGCCTGTAACATATACGATTTCCTCCATTACTCAATTAGTTCTAATTTGATTTAAACACTTGTTTGAATCAAACGATCGTTTAAATTTTATGTGAATATGTCCATATTGTCAACTGGTTTTTCATGAAAATTCAGAAACATGAGCGTTTTTTCATGAATACAATCGACCCATTTTCAAAAAAGAGCATTATACTATCTTTTCCCGAAGAAAAGAATATATAGACTGGCGATTCAGGCCGTACTTTTCTGACGATTCAAAACTTATTTTTCTCAACAAAAAAGACACGGTCCGCCGCAGCGAACCGCGCATCTATCTGTCATCTACTTCATGCTAATGAGACGTTGGATATAACTCTAAATAAGGGCTGGTCAGCTATTTCTCTTCAGCTTCATGCGTTGCAGACGCAGTGCATTCAGTACAACGGACACCGAACTAAATGCCATCGCCGCACCTGCCAGCCAAGGAGCCAGAAAACCCACTGCCGCAATAGGAATACCAATCACGTTGTATCCCAGCGCCCAGAACAGATTTTGCTTGATATTGCCCATCGTGCGCCGGCTCATCTCAATCGCATCTGCAATGCTGTTCAGGTCGCCACGCATCAATGTAATATCCGCCGCTTCCATCGCTACATCCGTTCCTGTTCCAATCGCCATCCCGATATCTGCTGTAGCGAGTGCCGGAGCATCATTGATTCCATCCCCTACCATGGCAACCTTGAGGCCACTCTCCTGCAATTTCTTCACTTCCGCAGCTTTACCTTCAGGCAGGACCTCCGCCAGAACTTTACCGATTCCCGCCTGTTTGGCTACAGCGCGAGCTGTTCGCTCATTGTCTCCCGTAATCATGATGACATCGATTCCCATCGCCTGAAGACGACCAATCGCTTCGCGAGAGGTATCCTTGATGGTATCAGCCACGGCTACAATGCCTGCCCACTGACCATTTACAGCAACCAGCATAGCTGTCCGTCCCTGCTCCTCCAGATGGTTCATCTGCTGAACCGTTTCTTCGGAGACATGTACCTGTGCATCCGCAAGCAAGCGCCGCGTTCCGACTAGAATCTCCTGCCCTTTTACTTGCGCGCGAACACCGTATCCGGGTATGTTCTCGAATTTCTCCGATGAATCCAGCTCCAAGCCCTTCTCACGGATTCCCGCAACAATGGCTTCAGCCAGTGGATGCTCTGAACTCTGTTCTGCCGCTCCCACCCATCCAAGCAGGTCGGATTCGATCCAATCCAGAGCCGTAATTACATCTGTAAGTACGGGTTTACCTTGGGTTACTGTGCCTGTTTTGTCGAGCACCACGGTCTGAATCTGTTGCGCCGACTCCAGATGTTCACCGCCTTTGAACAGGATGCCGTATTCCGCAGCACGACCTGAACCCGCCATGACAGAGGTCGGCGTTGCCAGACCGAGTGCACATGGGCAGGCAATGACGAGCACAGCAATCGCTTTTTCAAGGGAACCAGCGAAGTCACCCGGACTTGCAAACAGATACCAGATCAGGAATGTCAGCACGGCAATACCGACGACAATCGGCACGAAGATTCCTGAGATCACATCCGCAATCCGTTGAATCGGTGCTTTGGAGCCCTGTGCCTGCTCAACAACTTTGATGATCTGAGACAAAGCCGTGTCCGATCCGACCCGCGTTGCACGCAGTCGTAATACCCCATTCTTGTTCAGGGTCGCACCTGTCACGGTATCTCCCGGCTTTTTATCAATAGGAAGGCTCTCTCCACTCAGCATGGATTCGTCCACGGAGGATTGCCCCTCTTCAACGATCCCATCCACAGGTATGCTGTCACCCGGCTTCACCAGAACAAGTTCACCCACCGCAACATACGCAGCAGGCACAATGACTTCCTGCCCGTCCCGGATGACGCGGGCTTCACGCGGAGCGAGTTCAATCAGGCTTTTGATCGCCTGTGAAGAACGCCCCTTGGCCACAGCTTCGAACCATTTTCCAAGTAAAATTAATGTAATTAGAATCGCGCTGGTCTCATAATAAAGTTCTACCGAAGGCATGACGGCTGTGCTCGTTCCCATTGCACCATGATCCATTGGAGTAGAAGGTAAGTACCCGCTGGATAACGTCAGATATAGACTGTAGAAAAACGCCGCACTGGTCCCCAATGCTACGAGCACGTCCATATTGGCACTCCGGTTCCGCAGTGCCTTGTACGCTCCCACATAGAACTGCCACCCAATCACGAACTGTACCGGCGTTGCCAGCAGTAGCTGGAACCAGGGGTTCATGAACAGCTCGGGTACATAGATTCCAGATGTGAACGAGAAATGCCCCACCATGGCCCATAACAACGGGATGGATAACAAGGCAGATATCATCCATTTCCACTTTTTGCGCTGTAACTCACGTTCTCGAACAGATGTGGTCTCTTCTTGTGTAAGCTGTAATTCGGCACCATAGCCCAGTTGTTTGATTTTGGCGGTAATATCCGATGGTTTCAGTGCACCAGCGGCATATTCGATATGCCCTGTCTCCAGCGCCAGATTCACATTCGCCTGAGATACCCCCGGTAGTCGGGATAATCCTTTTTCGATCCGGGCAGAACAGGCGGCACACGTCATCCCCGTGATGTTCAGATCAACCGATTCGGACACCGTACCATAGCCAAGCGCCTCTATTTTATCCCGCAACGCATTCACGTTGGTTGTCTTAGGATCATAAGAAACGGTCGCCTGTTCAATGGCAAGGTTCACATTGGCCTGATGCACCCCTTCCATGCGGGACAAGCCCTTCTCGACTCGCGTGGAACACGCCGCACAAGTCATTCCGGTGATGTGCAGTGTTGTCTTGAGTCCAGGCGCTCCTGCTGGAGTTGGCGTTGGTGATGGTGCGGGCGCTGCTACTGATGATCTGTCCGTTTCTTTTCCCGATAATCCATCCGTTGATTTCCCAGTTAGGTTATCGGTAGATGCATCCAATGATTTATCATTTGAGTTACTCATCATGTCAGCTCCTTTCATGTCCATTTTCTCGTTTTTTCGTTCTTGTTCACATACCCCATAGGGGTATATATCAGACAGAAAATCAGGCTTAAACCTGACTCGTGGGAAAAGATCTTTGGCCTCTTTTTTACCCATGAGAGTGTTCGGTTTAAGCCTTGAGGTCATTTAGACTACGTCGTATCCCTGATCTTCAATCGCTGCCTTGATCTGATCCACGTTCACCGTCTGCTCATCATATTCCACAGCTACCGTTCCCGCTCCCAGATCAACCTGACCGCTTGCCCCAGCATTCTTCACAGCCTCTTCAACCGATTTCACACAGTGATTGCAGGACATTCCCGTAACATTCAACGTAACATTAGACATTGTTAATTCCTCCTTGGGATATATTAAAATGATAACTTAATTTGGCATATTGATTTACCATTCGCATGATAAGGTTTAACTTATTTCATTAACTTCCGCATCGTAACCAGCAGTTCATCTACAACCTCATGTTCACCAGCCTGAATGCGCTCAACGATACAGCTCTTCATATGGCCTTCAAGCAGAAGCTTGCCTACCGAATTAAGAGCAGACTGAGCGGCCGCAATCTGGGTCAGCACATCGTCACAATACGTATCCTTCTCAATAAGCCCTTTAATTCCACGAATCTGACCTTCCACACGGTTCAAACGGGAAACCAGGTTGCCCTTCATCTCCTGTGAATGGTGACTCTTGCGCACATGTTTACCGTCAGTACCCACAGTATGACACGAATTTGCTTGCTGATCCGCACCCGAGTCTTGCGCAGAATCTGGGACAGGATCTTGCGCGGAGTCCGATACACTGGTTAACAAAGGTTCCTTGGGATGGCTCTGATGATCCATCATGAACACCCCTTTTCTTTCGTTCTTTTCTAAGTGTAACATACCCCATGGGGGTATTCAAGAGTGTTCTGACATTTTGTTAAAAATAGAAAGATTCACTCCTATTTTATGGAACGACACATTTACAACATATACTCCATCCTGCTACTACGCACGGCTAGTCCCATCTGTTCATAGAAGGTCTGTGCACCAGCGTTAAAAGTGGACACCGATAACTCGACACTGTGCGCCTGAAGCGATCGCCCCAGCTCGATGAATGCGTGGATTAACTGCTTGCCTGTCCCTTGCCCGCGATATTGGCTGTTAATAACCAACTCATGGATATACAGCATGTTACGATTAACCAACAGATCAACATCCTGAATGATACTTAACTCTGCACTCCCATAACCCAGGATCACACCGGTTTCGGAAAACTCAGCAACATACAGGTAACGCTTATCCGTATTCAACAATTCGCCGAACTCCTTCTCCTCCATCCTTGGCTGTAACATTCTATAGATATCCGGCCGCGCCTCCACATGCATCTGTTGCAGCTCATCCATTAAAAATGACACACCCTGGTAATCCTTCACTTCTGCCTTTCGGATGCTAACCGTACCCTTCGTACTCATACTCATCACTCTTTCATCTATATAATTCACATTATTATACAACGAAAAGACAGATACCATCAGGTACCTGCCTCGTAAAATCTCATTTCCCTACCACAAACCTAATTTGCTACGACTTAATTGTCTTAATTATTGTTCTTTCTTCATTTCACATTATTCTATTTTCTTTATTTCTTTATTTCTTCGAAGTTATATTTCCTTCATTAAAAGCAACAGGTGATGGCTTCGCTGCCCACTCGTCCGCCTGCGGCTCAATGTCTACTCCGCTTAGAATTTTCTTTTTCTCCATCAAGGAATCCCCGTCTTCATCCAGCTTGTTGCGAATTTCCGCCTCGTCTTGAGGTTGATTGTTCTGTGTCATCGTAGAATCCTCCCTTTGCGTATTCATATCAATATGACTTGATGTTCCTTTATATAAAGTGTCCATTTTCTGCATTATCATTCTCCGCGAGGGACACGGCTTAAAAGAATGATCTACCAAACAAGGCTAACGAACTCAGCACACCTTATATGGTCATTTCTAGCCTGAATGAAAATGTAACGAATCTCAGACACCTTATTTCACGTCAATGGATGAGAAGTGCTCAAAAATGAGCACAGAATGGGACATTAGTGGAGCTAGAATAAAAAGTGGACACCCATTAACGGACAGAAGGATAATAAGACTAACGGAGGTGTGTCCACATGGGAGAACAACGGCAACGATACAATGAAGAATTCAAAAAGCAAACGGTCAAGTTTATTCAAGAACAAACGAAGACACTTAGTGATCTTGCGGAAGAGCTTAACATCCCGAAAAGTACGTTACATCAATGGATGAGCCAATATCGTGAGCTCAAAAACGAACCGGCTGCCAGTATGGAGCGAGTGAAGGAACTCGAAGCAGAGCTGAAAGAGATGCGTCGCATGCTTCAAGAGAAAGAACATCGACTTGCCGATACGGAAGAGGAACTGGCTATTGTAAAAAAAGCGGTGCACATCTTCAGCAAACCAAAGAACTGAGATTCCAGTTCGTGGAGAATCATCGCTCCGAGTTCCACTTGGAGAAGATGTGCGAAACCCTGCAGGTCTCACGGAGCGGGTACTACAAATGGCGGATGAACAAGACAAGCAAGCAGCAGCTTCGGAAATCCCAGATCATGAAGCGAATTCAGTACCATTTTGCCGACCACAACAAGCGTTATGGTAGCCCAAAAATCACCCGCTTGCTTCATCTGGAGGGGTTTAAGATCACCGAACGTACGGTAAGTGTGTACATGCGCCAAATGAAGCTCCGCTCCGTCGTTAGCCGCATATATCGTGTCCAAACCACGGACTCCAAGCATAACCATCCGGTCGCACCCAACACGCTGAATCAACAGTTTAAAACGCTCAAACCGAACACGGTCTGGGTTACAGATATCACATACATCCCGTGCCGAGGAGGACGCATGTATCTCGCCAGTGTCCTGGATTTGTGCACGCGTGAAATTGTGGGTTGGCGTTTGTCGAACCATATGGAAACTAGCTTGGTGCTGGATGCTTTAAAGGCTGCTTACACAGCCAAACGACCTGGTCCGGGTTTGCTCCATCACTCGGATCGCGGCTCCCAATACACCTCCAAAGAGTACGTCGAGCAATTAAGTGCCTACGGTATGGAATCGAGCATGAGTCGTCGGGGAAACTGTTACGATAACGCGTGTATCGAGTCATGGCACAGCATTTTGAAGAAAGAACTCATTTACTGTAATCCACGCTTTAAAACACCGGAAGAGGCCTACACGGCCATCTACCAATACATTGAGTTTTATTACAACCGCAAGCGAATGCATGGTGCACTGGGGCACCTTTCCCCTGCCCGTTTTGCAATGCAATTTACCGGAAAATCCGTAGCGTAAGTGTCTACTTTCTTGACAGAGGTCCATAGCGTCTCTACGATTCGTTAGATTCCTACGGTTGCGATTTTGCCACGAATAAGACGTGCTGAGTTCGTTAGAAAAACGGATAGTGTTGCCGTCACTTGTGGTCGATGCTGAAGCTTACAGGTTCCGAGAGTTCCTCACCCAGATTGCTCTCTTCATTTTCATTTATAGTTCCCCAGTAATCGATCTGCACGATAATCCGTTTATACACTTCCACACTTCCACCATCCACCGAAAGTTCTGACCATCATTTATACAGTAAAAAAAGAAACGTCCCTTAGGCCATATATATGACTTTAGGGACGCCCTATTATATTGTCCACTCCAGGTGGATATCATATCACTTGTTCACTAATCAGCCCAGCATAATAACTGAATATACGTAGTATTCTACATTAGGCTTAATCACACATCTGGCTAAGAATAAGCATCCCAGCACTCTTCCCAGCTACGCCTGATCCTGGCGAGCAAGCGTGGCTAGCGCAAGTAGCGCCGCATTAATCTCATGCTCCACCGCTTGTCCAACCGCATCCGTATGCGGATCATACTCGGCAGCCAGATCGCTGTCTGCGAATCCATCGATTGCGACAATGGCTCCGGCCCGAACCCCACGCAAGGTGCTGACGATGTAGAGCGCTGCAATTTCCATCTCGGCCCCAAGTGCTCCAGCCTGCTTGTATTTGCGGTGAGGAATCTCTTCTACGCCTGCAAAGAATGCATCCAGCGTTACGGTGATACCCACACCCACTTTGCCCGCAAATGATGCAGCATCCGCGCTCCCTTGCTCACGAGCAGCTTCGATCAGCGCTTGCGTCACCCCAATGTCTGCTACCGCCGGGAAACCATCCGGTACCAGTTGGCGAGTCAACCCGTCCGTACGAACGGCTGCTGTACTCACAATCACACTACCTGCCGGATAATCGGCTATATATGATCCCGCTGTACCTACACGAATCAGGGTTGTTACACCCGCCCGAATCAATTCCTCGAAGCAGACGGCTGCCCCTGGTGAACCTACACCATGGCTGACTACAGCCATTTCCACGCCTTCGTACAATCCAACAAACGTGCGATACTCCCGGCTGAACGCCAGCTCTTTCACCTGCTCCAGCTTGCGTGAAATCTTCTCGGCACGTGCCGGGTCTCCACAGACAATGGCATATGCAGGCATATCTTCTGAATGAATTTGCAAAATAGGCATCAACATCGTTATCTACTCCTTATACTCAGACTACCGATCGGCAAATCCCTGTCAATCAAACTCCTTCTTCGTCCACTCGTCTTCCGGAATCGGCAGATCTTCACCCGAGAAGCGTTGTTCCTTGAACGGATCAGCAAAATGGTGGAAACCATTCACTTCCCAGAATCCGTTCCGGTCTTCTGTCATAAACTCCAGACCCCGTATCCACTTCGCACTCTTCCAGAAGTATAGTTGTGGCACGACCATACGCAGCGGAAAACCATGCTTGGGCGTTAGTGGCTCACCGTTGTATTTGAATGCAAGCAGTACATCATCATGCATCAATTCTTCGAGTGGTACATTCGTTTCATAATCATGATCCGCATGGATCATGACGTATTTTGCTTCCGGTTTGACCCCGAGAAGTTTCACAAAATCGGAGAAACGAATACCTTCCCACGGTGTATCGAATTTCGACCAGCGAGTAACACAGTGAATATCACTCACCGTATTGACCTGTGGCATGGCCTGAAGCTCAGCCAAGGAGAATACTTTCTCTTCTTCCACTTCGCCGTAGACCTTCAGATCCCAGGTGGACAGGTCATATTCCGGCACTTCCCCTTCATGTAGAATCGGGAATTTCTCCGTTAACATCTGTCCCGGCGGCAGGCGATCTCCGTGATCGTTGCCTGCTTTGGGTGCCGGTGTTTTTCCCTTTTTCAAACGTTCAGCCTTGTTATGCAAGTGGGACTCCTCCTTCTTTTGCTGCCTCTAGCATAGGCATTCGTAGGAATTAACGCGAGCTTCCGCCCGCTTTCAGTGCATCCTGTGCATAGGTGCGGTCTTTGAAAAAGAACATCGCAACCAGCGTTACAATATACGGCAGCATTAACGTGAAATGGGTTGGCAGGGAGAATCCCTGCAAACGAATACTCAAGGCTTCCATGAAGCCAAAGAGCACACTGGACCCCATGACGCCAAGTGGATTGGCTTGTCCCAGCATGGTTGCTACCAATGCAATGAAACCACGACCAGCCGTCATGCCTTCGGTAAACATGGTCACCTGACCAAGCGACAGCTGCGCACCCGCCAGAGCACACAACACACCGCACATCAGAACCGCACCGTACTGGATGCCACGCACCTTGATGCCGATGCTCTGCGCTGCAATTGGACTCTCGCCTACAGAGCGCAGACGGAAGCCAGGTACACTTTTGAATAGATAGAATTGTAAGGCAATTACAAGCACAATACCGAGATAGACCAGCGGGCTATGACCCGAGAGTACCTCGCCCACCCACGGAATGTCCTTAATCAGCGGGATATCCCACTTGGGAAGTCCAACCATATCTTTGTCGTAGTATGCACCTTTTACATTAAATATCGCACGAAGTGCAAAGGTGGTCACCCCCGCAGCCAGAAAATTCAGTGAGATCCCGACCACGATGGCGTTGGCCTTCAGATTAATACTGATAAAGGCAAATAGTGCCGAGAATAACATCACGATAATAATGGAGAACAGTACAGCCAAGAGCACATTGCCAAACAGATAGTTGCCGACAATAGCGGAGAACGCACCAATCAGAACAAGTCCTTCAAGACCCACGTTGAACAGACCGACACGGGAACATAAAGCCCCACCGAGCGCTGCAAGCAGGATTGGAGTCATAATCCGCAGAGTAGAGCCAAACATGGCTGCATCAAACAGTTGTTGCATTGGACTTTTTCTCCTTTCTCCGCTTCAGGAATGAATACCCGATCTGAGCTGATACAAATAACGTCAATACGGCCTGGATGACACTGCCGACTTCCAGCGGCACATCCGTATTCCGCTCCATCCCCATGGCACCCGTCTGTAACGCTGCCAGCAAGATTGCTGCCACAGCTGTACCGAGCGGATGCGAGCGGGCAAGCAGTGTTGCCATAATACCGCTCCATGCATAACTTGCCGATGACAACGAACCATCAAGGAAACGATACTGTGTTCCGAGTACCTCCCCGGCACCCGCGAGCCCCGCAAGTCCGCCACTGATCACCATGGACAGCATCATCATACGAATCCGGCGAACGCCGCCGTAGGTTGCAAAGGACGGGTTGCTGCCGAGCATGCGGATCTCGTAACCGGTTACCGTCTTGTGAGTGAACCAGTAGATCAGAATAGCCGCTACAATGGCAATAATGAAGCCGGCATGCAGCCCCATGCCCTGGAACAACTTCGGTAACCAGACACTCTGATCAATCATCGGGGTCTGGGCCATCGCTGCAGATCCGGTACGATCCTTGAATGGATAGGAGACCATGTAGCCTCCAAAATAAATAGCAATATAGTTCAACAACAAGGTTGTAATTAACAGATTCATGCCAAAGCGTGCATCCAGCCAGCCTGCAAACAGGGACCAGATTCCCCCAGCAACAATACCGGCAACAATCGCAGCAATACACACGAACCAGCCTGGGCCTGGCAGATAGAGCGCCGTGAGCGCAGCACTGAGCCCGCCGAGAATCATCTGACCTTCGGCTCCCATATTGAAGAATCCAGCACGGAATGCCAGCGCTACCCCAAGCCCGGCCAGAATGATTGGTGTGGAACGAGCCAGTGTATTCGTGAAGAAGTAGAAGTTGCCGAAGGCCCCTTTCCACATCTCCGCATACGTATCCACGACATTGCCGCCAACGATCATAATCGCTACAGCCCCTGCAATCAGGCCGATGAATACGGCAAGCAGCGGCTGCACGAGTCCGCGAAGTGTTTCTTTTACCCGATTCATACCCGCTCTTTCCCTCCTGCCATTAACAAGCTGATCTGTTCTTCTGTCGCTTCTTCTGCTCTCAGTTCACCAGCAATTTCACCTTCATACATGACAATAATCCGATCCGATAATTGCAAAATCTCGGACAATTCGGATGATATGAGCAGAATGCCCGCACCCTCACTGCGTTTGCGTAACAATTCGGCATGGATCGTCTCCATCGCTCCAATATCTACGCCCCGTGTCGGTTCAGCTGCAATCAGAAATGGCGTATCCTGTGCAAATTCACGGGCAGCAATCAGCTTCTGCAGATTACCCCCGGACAGAAATTGCGCCTTCGTTTCAGCAGAACCCGTCTTGATGCTAAACTGCTTAATCCAGCTCTCCACCATGGTTCGTGCTGCCTTTGCTTTGATGATGCCTCGTGATTGCAGACGATGATGGTGTCCCATTAATCCGTTCTCACGGACACTTGCATCCTTGGCCGCTCCCCACATGTAACGATCCTCCGGGATATGAGCGAGTCCATGCTCCCGAATGCGCCGTACAGGCCAGTTCGTCGTATCATGCCCGGAGAGCAAGACACGGCCGCTGTCTGCCTTACGCAGTCCGGCAATAACCTGAATCAGTTCAGACTGACCGTTGCCGGAGATGCCCGCTATGCCAACAACCTCACCTTTTCGAACTTCCATATGAATATCTTGGAGTGCCGACCGATCCTTGGCACCTGACAGATTGACCGCTTCCACCTGAAGCACAGGTTCTGCTGGAACGGATGGCCGCTTGTCCATACGCACAAGCTCACGACCAACCATCAGACGCGACAGTTCTTCCACATGTGTATCTTTCGCTTCAAGCGTGCCAGTCACCTGACCATCACGAAGCACCGTGATCCGGTCTGCTACATCCATGACTTCTTGCAGCTTGTGTGTGATGAGTACGAACGTTTTGCCCAGCTTGGCCAGGGATTTCATGTTCGCCAGCAGTTCCTTCACTTCCAGCGGTGTCAGCACCGCCGAAGGTTCGTCCAATATAATGATATCTGCACCCTGATGCAGCACTTTGAGAATTTCAACACGCTGCTGCATGCCAAGCGGACACTCGGACACTTTTTTCCACGGGTCAACCGGCATGCCGTATTGTATTCCCAACTCATTCACCTGAGCGGCAGCCTTTTTTCGGTCAAATACACCTGCTGCTGCGGGTTCGCGCCCAATCACGATGTTCTCCGCTACCGTAAAGGAAGGAAACAACATGAAATGCTGGTGCACCATACCGATGCCGTTTGCCATAGCTTGGGACGGCGTCGCAAAGCTCACCTCGCGTCCACGGACTTTAATTGTGCCTGACGTGGGTTGCTCCATACCGTACAGCATACGCATCAGGGTTGTTTTACCGGCTCCATTCTCACCTACCAGGGCATGGATCTCTCCCTCACGCAAATTAAAACGGATGTCCCGGTTAGCGGTGAAGCTGCCGTACTTCTTCGTAATCTGCTCCATCTCCAACAGCATATCTCGTGTTCGCTCCTCTCAGTTCAACTTAAAAGGTTACACTCGCCACTACGATGACAGAACAACCTTCCGATCGCTGTTACCCCCAGATTTTTTGATTCCTTTTATCAAGGGGAAAATCCGGGGATAAAGGCGAACGCTTTGCTTCTTCAGGTTATTTCTGTCCTCTTCGTTAACGTGTAAACGATAAGTTGAACATGTACTGGTCATTTAATAGCAGCAAAACCGGCTGCCTGATCGGGCAGCCGGCTGATCAACTCCATCAACTCACTCTATTATATAGAGCAAACGAAACTATTGTTGCAGTGGATCTTTAACAACGATTTTGCCAGATACGATATCATCCTTGATTGCTTTAACCTTGTCGATCACTTCTTGTCCAACAAAAGCATTCAGCGGAGACTCGCTATCACGCGTAACGTAAGTCAGGCCTACACCGTCTTCTTTCAAGCCGTAGTTTACTGCGCCTGCTTTGAAGTTGCCTTCTACGAAATCTTTCACCGTTTCATAAGCAACCGTATCGGTTGACTTCAATTGAGACAATACGATATGTTCCGGGTCTTCAACGGTACGGTCTGTATCCTGACCGGAAGTGTAGAAGCCTTTTTCTTTGGCTGCTTCGAACACGCCGAGATCCCCTACAGCGGAAGCGCCAGCGATGAAATCAGCGCCTTTGCCGAATTGTACCAGTGCCAATTCTTTGGCTTTGGCCGGGTCATTGAATCCACCCACATAGTTCACCAGGAATTCTGCATCTGGATTCACAGATGCCAGACCCTCTTTGAAACCTTCCGTATATTTCTTAATTAATGGTACATCCATTGCTGCGATCATGCCGACTTTGTCAGTCTTGGTGGACAATCCGGCAGCGGCACCTAGCAGGTACGCCCCTTCATATTCACGGAAACCAACGCTACGAACGTTAGGCAGATCAACTGTAGTATCTACAATCGCAAAGGATTTGTCCGGATTCTCTGCAGCGACTTTCTTCAATGCATCTTCTGCCTGGAATGTAGCTGTAATAATCAGATCATAATTCTCGGCAACCGCAGCACGCAGATTTTGTTCAAATGCTGCCGGGTCTGTCGATTCAATTGTCTTGGTATCTACTTTGAATTCTTCGCCTGCTTTTTTGAAGCCTTCATCCATCTGTACAAAGAAAGGGTTAACCCCTATTTTTTCGGGAAGTACGAGCGCCATCCGAAGGGATTTCTCCGAATCGCTGCCTTGGGCGGATTGTTCGTCTTTGGAAGCCGAAGTTCCACAAGCTGCCAACAAAATAGCCAACATAATGATCGATAAGACGAACGATAAACCTCTTTTCATTTTGAAAATACCCCTTTTCAACATTCTTTTTTCTTATCCTAGCGGATAGTGTCGATCCTTGTCAATAAATCTTTGAGCGTATACACTCAATTGGAATACATTTAGGGATTTGCATGCGAAGAAGCTCTGGAGAGCGCTCTGTAGCAAGCTCATTTTCCATTGACATGGATTGCTTCTCCGTGCTAAAGTCAATCCAATTATTCTATTCATATAGGATTTGTCAGAATTTCAACGAAATACTCATCATTTTCCAACCCATTTTAAGGAGGCTATTCATTTGAAAAAAATCACCCAGATCACACTCGCGGCCCTGCTCGCCGCACCGGTAACACTCGGCAGTCTAAGCCTGCCTACCTCTGCTTCAGCAGCATCTGCAACTCCGGTTGGACCCATCACCTCACAGAGTGTCAAAGGACCGGCAGCTAAAGCTCCCATTGCTTACACAGAAAGCGCAGCGGATTTTGCTCAATTTATGCAAGCGAAATACAACATTCAGTTGCCGCAACAGATCACCAAAGGTGATTTCATTCAAGCGATTGCCTCTATCACCGAAGCAGCTCCAGCATCTGTTACAGATAAAGCAAGCGACAGTGCAACCAAGACACCTTCCTTTACTGATCTGAAGTCTGGTGATTCTGCTTATGATGCTGCCGTATCCTTATATAATAATGGTGTCCTAACGGGTACAGAAGTACACGCCAAAGATCAACTGAGCACTTATGCAGCCGTCTTCATCGCGGTGAAGGCAGCCGGATTTAAGGAACTCGCCTACACCTATCCCGTAGAGAAAACAGCCAAAGCGCTTGCCAAAGTTGGCATTAACAAGAACCGTGTTCAAGGACAAGCCGCACAAGAACTGGCTGCAGCGATCGACACAGGACTGATTCCCGAAAACCTGTACCCTGCTCTCCTGAAGGGCGGCGTAGCAAGCAAGGATTTCGCAGACACGTTGCTCGGACGAATTCTGGTCAGCCAAGGAAAATACAAACATGAGATTGGACGTTCCGGCGATGCAGACATCTTTTCCAAACTGTATGCTGCATATCGCACAGCAGATCTGATCGAATCACCTGAATTGAGAAAGATTGTGGATCAAGCCCTTCGAGATGATCTCGTAACAGGTTATAACTTGAAAGATAGCCGCTTTGATTCCAACTTTATCGATGAGCTGACACTTACTTACGGCCATGATAACATCCAACATGCCGTACAATTGGTTGGATTGCTTCGCAGCGAAGGTATCGATGCCGATGTGCAATTCCAGCCGAAAACATCCGCCTTTATATATCTGAAAGAGTGGGGCGAGCCGAAGGAAACATCGGACTATAAAGTGACACAGATCGAGAATGGCAACTATATTGCCTCTGCGAAGGAATATGACATTCAGTTTGAGTTCAACAATGTGGCAGACAAAGTTCGCTTCAATGATATTGTCCTGAAATATGCCAAAAAGAACAGTGATAGCACATCTCCGCTGATTCTCAGCTCCTGGTGGCAGCCGCTGTATTATTCACCAACAGCTTTGGCCAACTATCCGGTCATTTCCAATAATAAGATTGCGCTTGGCAATTACTACGCTCAGTCCTTCTCTCTGAAAGAGAATGCCAAAGCTATTCGGGAAGGATTCCTGAAACTGGCTCCAGATGCGAACATTACCACGTATGATTTCTGGGTAGATCAGCCTTTTTTCAATTATCTGAACGGCGGATCTGAATAAACGTTCCGAATACACAATGACCTCATATTTCTATTTAAATAAAGCTCATATTATGGCAACTTAAACAGCCGTCTTTACCGAATCTTACTTGGGTTTCGACCCATTGGTTCGTAAAGACGGTTTTTTGTTTATCATTTAGCAGGAATCTTCTACAAAATCATTTTTTTCATGCAGGATTTACCAATATTAGGTCGAATGTCTTTATGTACACAAACACGCAATCAACTTGCATATCTCCGCACGAACAGGAGTTACTCATGGTATACGACGGTATTCTGCTTGGCTTAATTGTTGGGCTATTTCGAGGAGGAGTCCGACATGGACTACACCAGTTTGCAGCACTCAAGCTACGAGGCGGCTGGATTTTTCCTTTATTGTTGCTCATCCAGTTCTTTATTTTCTATCTGCAGGAACGATTGGATTGGGTGGCTTCCATAAATGGATATCTCTTCGCTGCTGTGTACATTACAGGGCTCGCATTTATATGGCTCAACAGGCACCACCGAGGTTTCATGCTCATCTGGATTGGTGTATTTCTCAATTTTGCCGTGATGGTCGTAAACGGTGGACGCATGCCCGTGTCGGTGGAAGCTTCTGCCGTATTGGGCCCGTATTATGTGGATATGCTTCGGGAGGGCGGCGCCGTATCGAAGCATTTCATGATGGATGCGTCTACACACCTTCCTTTTCTCGGTGACATCATCCCGCTGTCCAGTCCGTATCCCCGGACTCAGGTCATTAGCATCGGTGATGTGGTCATGAACGTCGGCATATTCCTGTTTATCCAGTACATGATGGTGAATCGGGACAAAAAGGCTGTGAAATCTGCCGAAACCCAACAGGCTTGACGAGGATCGGTACAGACTCCAAGGAAGGGAGGTCTTCTCCATGAAAAAATTTGAAGGTATCCAATATTCCCGCATTGTTATCAACGCAATCATCGTGGCTTCTGTCGTTGTGGCTTTAACTTCGGGATACAAGCTGGGTGGCTAGTATTCACACCGCCAACCAAGACAAACAGGCTGCCCACGGCCTGTTTTTTCTTTCTGGATTTTTGGGAGACAACTTGGTATGTTATATATCCATATAGTATACATCTATACAATCACACTAATTATACACATCAAGAGTAGACTAAACCCAAGCAGGAGATTCTCTATGACCTTTATTCGTAACCTTATCCACAAGGCCAATCGAAGCAGTATGTATGTTATTTTGCTTAGTTGCACCGGTATCGGTGTTTTTCTGTACATGAACAAGTGGTCTTACCTGCACCTGTCCACGGCGGATTGGGTCATGGTCTATACCATGCTGGGAGCCGCTTTGATTCTAGACTATTTCACGTTCCAAATCCCGCCCAAAGGCAATCAGCAATCGATGGATTCGTCCGTTTATCTGGCCTGTGTATTCATGTTTGGTGGAGCTTTCAGTCTATCCGTGCTACTCCCCGTCTCCATCATCCTGTTAATCAAAGAACGCAAGCTTACCTGGTGGAAGCATGTGGTTAATTTCAGCATCTATAGTCTCATGATTACCGGGGCTGCTGCTGTATTCGAATGGACCGGCGGTCGGTCGGGAACGTTGGATGGGTATAATCTGCTTCCTTATTTCGCAGCGCTCGCAGCCTATTTCATTATTAACACGATTACGCTCGGCTTGTTCTTTCACTTCTCAACGAAGGATGCATTACAGCAGATGAAACGGGCATTCGTTACCGAATCCCTGCTAGTTTATCTATGCACACTAATTCTGGCACTTGTCCTGACCATTCTCATTGTGCACAACGGCGTGCTGGGCCTGATTTTATATCTGAGCCTTAGCATCCTGCTCTCCCATGCATTCAGACAGTTGTTTGTCATGTATCAGAAGATTGAAGAAAAGGCGAATACGGATCAACGTACAGGTCTGTTCAACCATAGCTATTTCGAAAGCATGCTGGAAATCGAACTAGCTGCTGCCCGTACACAAGGAACCCTTCTCTCTCTGGGACTTATTGATATTGATGATTTCAAAAAATATAACGACCGATTCGGTCACCTTCAGGGTGACAGTCTGCTGGCCCTGCTTGGAGATTTTCTGATGCGGAAGACGGAAGGCACACCTATTACAGCCTTTCGTTATGGAGGAGAAGAGTTCACCTTACTCATGCCAGGCATGGATCTGGACGAATCCTACAGATTCATGAACAAGCTGCGCAAACAACTGAACGACACGCCGTTTGAAGGTGTCGAAGTGTTTCCGCATGGTTGTCTCTCCTTCTCTGGAGGTGTCGCCCCCTATCAGGTGGATATGTATAACAAATCCCAGCTCGTGGATCAGGCCGATAAAGCACTCTATTATGCCAAAAAGCAAGGCAAAAACAATGTTCACCGCCACGGCAGCAATGATGGCATGGAACACGAGATTGATCTAGTGCAGGATGTCCGCGATATCGAGCAGCAGCTCAACCTGTTCAGGTACAAGGATATGGATACGTTCAAACATTCCAAACGGGTCTACAAATATGCGCTGGATATTAGCGAAATTCTCGCACTGGACAATGCGGAGAAGCGGCGTTTTGTACTGGGGGCACTCATTCATGACATTGGCAAACTGGAGATCCCATGGTCCATTCTCAACAAGAAGGAAAAACTCACCTGCGATGAATGGGAAACGATTAAAGGGCATGTCATTTGGGGCAAAAAGATGGTGATCACAAATGATCGCTTCGATGATCTGATTCCGTATATTGAGTTGCATCACGAGCGCTACGATGGCAAGGGCTATCCGTATGGTCTGAAGGGGCAAGAAATCCCCCGGCTGTGCCGGATGCTGACCGTAATTGATTCTTTTGATGCCATGACGACCGAGCGGCCGTATCAGGAGACGAAGAACGTGGAGGAAGCCATTCGAGAGCTGCGGGCGTGTTCGGGTTCACAGTTCGACCCGGATCTTGCCGAGTTGTTCATCCGATATATTGAGAAACGTACTGCGAAGCAGTAATGGTTGTAGACTGTATATAAGAAGGGATTCATACTTTTTTGCCCCTGAAAAGTCAAAGCGCTATCCCCGGTCTGATCAGGGATAGCGCCATTTTCATTTTCATGGAATGAATCGTACACCAGACAACTTCATTCTTGTGCGGATTCTACATTAAGATTTGGTATTCAGTTCATGTGAAGTCTGATGCAGCTCTTTAATCATCTGCTGCAAAAACATGTTGTCTTGGCGACTGATACCGTGCTGATTGTCTTGAACAAGCATCTGATGAATGTTCTTTTTGAGCAATTCACTGCGACGTTCCAATACTTCTTGACTCATGTTGTTGCGTCACTCCTTAACATGTTTTGTAATGAATTTACGTTCTTTATTAAGTATAGAGGACCTTCCCCGATAGGGAAAATGGACTCAGCCTTCCTCAGCTGTACACACCAACCCTCACCTAGCATGACAACATTTCACCCCTTGGTGTTCTTAGATATCCTTCTAAATACTCTCTGATCCTCCCCAGGTTCCTCCAAATGTACAGACTAGGGTCTTGGACAAGCTTGCGTTATAATGGTGCCATCCCTTCTTGAATAAAGTGCATCATTACGCTTCAATTCCAGACCAAAGGAGTGCTGCATTCATGTCATACAAACAAATCAAATGGATGATTCTGCTGATTCCCACATTCACGGTAGGCCTCTGGGAATACATTCGCCATCAGTTCCTGATGCCGTATCTTTCGATGGATGCAGGTAACTGGTTAACTCCTGTCATCGTTTACCTCGTAAGTGTGACACTGCTCAGCCGATTGTTCCACATGCTTGAAGGCGCCAGAGCCGCTCTGGAACAGGAGCGCGCTGCCAAAGCGACGCTTGAAGCGCGTGATCAATTGGCACGGGAGCTTCACGACGGGATATCCCAGTCCCTTTTTCTTCTGTCGGTGAAGACGGATAAAACGAGCCGTAGTCTGGCAGGAACCGGGCATGAGAGTGAGATCCAGGACATTCAGAAAACCGTGCATGAAGTCAATACATATGTGAGGCAAGCCATTGCCCAGCTACGTTTTGTTCCTTCTTCCACTGCGGCACCCGAGAGCATCTCGTTGCATGCGCAGGTCGAATTCCTCGTGAAGGAAACGGTACCTGACGCCCAGATACATTGGGACCTGAGCGGTGTATCGTTCTCGGCCAAAGAGCAAGTGGAGCTGCTGGCCTGTATCCGGGAGGGTCTGCTGAATGCACGCAAACATGCACAAGCTACCCACGTTCAGGTTCAAGCGATGGGGAATCCCATAAACTGGTCCATCTATATTCAGGACAACGGTATTGGAATCAGTGGAGATCCTCTGCATCTGAAAGATCGGTATGGACTGCGAATTACGAAAGAACGTGCCGCGGAGATGGGGTGGTCTTTTACCTTAGATTCCAGACCGACCTACACACGATTGACGATTGGAAAGGAGCATGCTTAACATGGAACATGTACGTGTATTGGTTGTTGATGATCATGCGCATGCGCGTGAAGCGATCTGTAGCATTTTATCCGAGGACAGCCTGTTTGAAGTAATTGGTACAGCTTCGAATGGACATGAAGCGCTAGAGCTCACCGGGCAATGGATGCCTGACCTGATCCTGATGGACGTGCAGATGCCGGACATGGATGGGCTGGAAACCACACGCCAGATCAAGCTACGTTTCCCGTATGTCATTATCGTTATGGTCACGGTTTCGGATGATGTGACATTTCTATTTGAAGCACTGAAACAAGGTGCTCAGGGCTATTTGCTCAAAAACCTGACTCCCTCCACCTGGCTTGAGTACCTTCGCGCCATCGTCAGTGATGATGCGCCACTCAGCAAGGAATTGGCTTACCGGATTTTGCAGGAGTTCCCCCCACCTCGCAGTGAGGATATGCAAGATAACCCACTAACTGCACGTGAATTGGAGATTCTGCAATGGGTATCCGCAGGATATACGAATCGTGAAATTGCCGACCAGTTGGGCATCTCCGACCAGACGGTGAAGAATCACCTGAAGAACATTTTGCAGAAGCTACAGCTCGACAATCGGGTGCAACTCACCCGCTATGCGCTCGAAAGCGGGCTCGCAGGCCGTAAGCTTCGCAAATGAGCATGTTGCATCATCCTGTGAGCAATATTCATCGGATGATGCAACATGCTGAAATAAATATAGCTACGAACCAGGATGCGTCTGGCATCAAGTAGCCATAGCATTCATGCTTTTGTCACAATTATGTAGACCAAATCGTTTTTTTATAGCCCAATGTAGTCATACGCGGTCATTTTGGACAAAGTTATAATGATATAGGTTGTGTTCGAAGGACTATGAATGACTGCAAATCTATAACCTGAGGGTGATGATTTTTTTGATTTTTACAAGCTTTACCCTAAAATGGGGCAAGCGGCACTGGGCCATGATGACCTGCCTGCTGCTGTTAAGCTGCCTTGTTATGCCACAGTGGGCATCTGCCCATGCTTATATTGTTCAGGCTTCGCCAGGAGAGAACGAGCAACTTGTTACCGCTCCCGAGCGGCTGACACTGGAGTTCAACGAATCCTTGCAGACGGCTTTTTATGATATCAAAATCACCGGACCTGACGGCACACAGGCAGACGATGGCACTGTGCAGATTGATGAGGATCGAACTCATATTCTGGAAACTGGCCTGCGGACGGGACTCAGCAACGGAACATATGCCGTCAACTGGAAAGCGGTATCTGCGGATGGGCATCCAATCCAGGGAGCGTATGTTTTCCATATTGGTGAGCCCTCCGGCTCGCCTGCTGGGTTGAGTGATCTGACAACCGGTTCCGGTTCAACAGGCGGGCCGCTCAAATGGATCGTATCTCTGACTGACTGGATTCAATATCTGGGGCTGTCCGTCATTCTGGGTACACTCGCATTCCTGTTGCTGCGTATCGCCCCTACTTCCATGACAAGAGAACCTATGGACGTTCCGGGAAGCTACAAGCTCTTATGGATCAGCTATGCTGCCGCTTCCTTCGCTGCTCTGGTCAGCCTGCCGCTAAATACATGGTATGAATCAGGTGTGACTCTGGGCGAACTGAGCTGGGCACTGATCGGAAGTGCGCTCAAGCTAACCTCCTTTGGCCAGATCTGGATGGCACAAATCCTGATTGTGCTGCTGCTCGCAGTCACGATTCTCTCTGGATACGATCGGGATCGATCCATTCATCTCCGGATCTGGTCTTCATACGGATCACTTGTGCTCGTGCTTGGCTGGTTGTTAACGCATGCCTTGACGGGGCATCCAGCTGCTGCCAATCAACGTATACTCGCCATTGCCATGGACTTTGTGCATCTGATCGGTGCCGCTTTCTGGATTGGCGCATTGACAGCTATGGCGATATGTCTACCTCCCTTGGCAGACAAGCTGCCTTCGAAGGTTCGAGGGGAAGTGTACTGGACCGCCATTCGCAGGTTTACAGCTTGGGGAATTGGGGCCGTAGCCGCTCTGGTCGCTACAGGCATATACAGCAGTCTAATGATCCTGCCAGCACCCGTGTTGACCTCCCTGTTCACTACAGCCTATGGCCTTGTGCTGATCGGCAAGATCATCCTGCTGATTGTGATGATTGTATTCGCCTGGCGTCATGCCAGACTGGCGAGAGCAGCAACGGGTAGCAGACTATCCGGCAGCCTGAGAGCCGAGCTTGCCACCGGTGCTGTCATTCTTGCCCTGTCTGCCGTATTGACTCACTTATCTCCCGGACAACCCGCAGTCGCTGGACCGTATCAGGAGACGCAGACCACGGAGGATGGCTCGGCGATTACCCTTCAGGTGAGTCCCAATGTAACAGGAGAGAACCAATTCGAGGTCGACGTCAAACGTGCAGATGGCCGTATCGTAGATGATCTCGAACAGATCACCCTGTCACTCACACACCTGGACATGGATATGGGTATCTATGAGATTACGATTCCGAAGAATGACACCGGTGTGTACAAAGCTGAAGACTATATCTCCATGCCTGGACGCTGGAATATCAAGGTACATCTCTTGACCCGATCACTGGACGCATTGGATGCCGAGTTTGAGATCGACACCGCCAAGCCCTAGTTGCACAACGATTCAGATTGAAAAGTGACCCAATCTAAAATTAGTGTTGCTACAAACTGCAAATGTAGTGAAGGGAACTTCTGGAGAAGCGAAGCTAAAAGCTTTCTGCAAGAAAGCTGCATCGGAAGCATACGCTTCGCCTTTATCCCCGGATTTTCCCCTTTGAGAAAAGGGAATCAAAAAAATCTGGGGATAACAGCGATTGGAAGGTTATTCTGTCATCGGAGTGTATGTGTAAACCGAATTTAGTTGAATTTATATAGTTGCATAAAAAAATCCGGGAATAACGGGGTTCGAACGAACAATCCGTAACCGAAAAGGTGCCTTTGCAGAATGTAGACACTCATTTAAGAAAATGGGCCGCATCATATATGATAAGAACTGAGAGGGGTTATTTATTTTGAAGAAAACATCATGGACTTCCAAACTCACATCCACTATCGCAACAGGTGCTGCGGCACTCATGTTGTTCGCCGGATTCGCCAGTGCTCACGTTAGCGTGAGCCCATCCGTTGCACAGACAAGCGCTTGGCAGACCTATACGATTAAGATTCCATCCGAGAAGGAACTGCCTACGACCAAAATCACGATGAAGGTTCCTGAAGGGGTGGCGTTTAAACAATATCAACCACTTGCAGGCTGGAAAATCACCACCGAGAAGAATGATTCCAATGAAGTAACATCGATCACGTGGGAAATTGACGGAGATAACGAAGGTATTCTGGCAGGACAGTTCCAACAGTTCAACTTTGTTGCCCAGAATCCTAAGGCTGAAGCTGAAGTTGCTTGGGATGCCTTCCAATATTACAGCGATGGCAGCATCGTAGAATGGACAGGCCAACCAAGTGATAGCAACCCGCACAGTATCACAACCATTAGCGAAGACCCGGCTGCTACCGGTAATGCCGCGGCTGGTGGAGACCATCACAGCGCTGGAACTGCAAGCGAAGGTCATGATGCAACAGGCACAGAAGCAGGTACGGATGACAATGCGGCTACCGACGGTAGCAAAGCAAACGATGATACCACGCTTGGCGATGCGCTTAATGACACGGTGACAGGCGAGCCAAACAACACGGATACTGATCCAGGTACACTGAAGCTTCAACAGGCCACATTGATCGTATCCATCCTGGCTCTAATTCTGTCCTTCCTGGGAATCGCTTTGGCTACACGTCGCAAAAAACGTTAACATTCTTGCAATTTACGATAACTTGATACTAATTCAGATAAGAAAAGAAGCCTATGGCATCGGGATCAAACCCGAGTACCATAGGCTTCTTTTTTTGACTATTCAACCTTTTTTCTCCGTGGTTTATGCGCTCCAGTAGGCTATATGTACTCACAATGACATACATGCGCGCGACGTTTCTCCACGTTTGCACTCATCTTAACGCTGATGTCCATCCGCAATATGGCAACAGCATTGCCCGCTCGTTAGCGTTCTTGATCCGTCTGAATCATAAACTCAATGTATTGCAACAAGCTCTTCTTCTGCTGTTCGATGGATTGAATACGTCTGGACAGACCCGCAAAGAACTCTTCAATCTGCTGCCTTGTATGATCTGCGGATTGACCTTTCCAGTCGTTAAGTCGACTGTACAAAGCTCTTGCTTCCTGTTCATCGGCTTGCAGACGGGCAAGCAGTTGCGTCAGCTCTTTTTCCGCAATCCGAAGATCATTCAACTCCACCAGCAATTGTCCACCCACGCATGTTCCCCTCCCCTATGTACGTGATTCATCGATTCAATTCACCATACTTGAATCTAATTAAAATGAACCGGACTCTCATCCGCCTGCCGAAAGGCATCCGCCTTCTCATCAATATAGTTCAGGAACTGGCTGGTGTGTTTCATATGCCATGTGCCAAGCTCATGAATGGATGCATCCAGCTGAGTAACGATCGGTTCCAGCCTGCGACTGCGGCTCGTATGCAGGTATTGAGCCATGCGGTTTCGCACCTGATTCAGCTCGGCGTTGCATTGCTGAGCATTTTGTTTCCACCGGGAGGCGACACTTTTCAGTTCTTCCGGCGTTACCTGAATCAGACCGGAGGCTCCTGCCGAGGAGGCCATACCTGCAACCATCATGCTTGTCTGTGCACCAAAACTACGCATAACATCTGCAAGATCCGTCATGAAATTGGAAGGCTCACGAGGCGTCTTATTGATTTTCTCACCCGTGGTAGGGTCGTACAGATCGTTGGAAATATAACCATTCTTGAACTGATATTGCTTCAGATCATGATACTCCTTACCACCAAAGGTGTTGCTCATCTTATCGCCCATACTCATGTTGTCATTCATGTCCTTGTAATTGGAGTTGATGTAATACATGGAACCAACATGACGATCATATCCACCAAAGAATCCACTGGCAACAAAATCACCCGGGTGACCGAAGTTTGTGATCTGACTATCGAATCCGCCCTCTTCTGCCTTTCGTTTCAGGGATGGAGTCAAGCTGGAGATAACAGATGGAGCACTGAAGGTCACTGCTGTCATTCCGGTATGCGCTGCGGCATATTGGGCATTCCCTCCGCCAAGCGAATGACCGGTCAAAGAGAAGTCCACATTCTTATATTTGTTCTGCATATCCTTCGCATAGTCTTCTGCTTCATACATTTGATTTGGAAAAGGATTCAACTTTTTATCAATCTGCCGATCAAGCTCACCCATTGCATTATCCACATGGGTCAGTCCGGTGACGTCCTTTACCTTTTGAATTCCACCTGATAACCAATCGGGTGTGAAATCGGTAGACTGTTCAATTTTTCTACCCAGTTCCGGGATAGCAATCTGACCATCCGCCAGAAAATCCAGCCCTTTACGATCCCATCCGGCACTTCCTTCTGTTCCCCGGTAAGAAATGACCGCCTGCTCCGTTTCCGGATTGTAGAAGGTCACTGCATCAAACCCGGAATAACCGTTACCATGCGTATCTTCAAGTACTTGCCAGCCTGGTAGATTCGCATATTCCGTACCTGCTTTAGCATTTTCGTAAGCCAGTTCTGACATCAGACGGTATGTTTCATCATCAATTCGTGGTGCATCCCCCATGCTATGTTCACCTCCAAAGAATCAGTACAATCTACTTGGCAAAAGGATCGTAGCCTTTCGCAATAATGGCTGCTTTAATCGCAGGACTCATGCCAAAATTTTTAATTTTTTTATCGTTATAGTCATATGAAATAGTGAACTCCTGATCCTCTTGCTCTACCACATGACCTTCCATCGCGATAGAGTCAAGTGCCATTTCGGGTAATAACTCCTTGCTGGTAATAACCACATTTAGTTCATACTTGTCTTTGAAATAGTTTACTGCTCTCGTCTCCGCTTCCTGAAATAGTGCCTGTTTCTCGTTTTCTTTCATGTTCTGACAGCCTCCCACAATAAAAATAGATAGCACAATCAAAAAGAATAAACTTACCCTTTTTTGTATTGGCCTCATACCATTCACCTTCTTCTTATGATTTCAATGTATATGTACACCCATTGAATCAGGATTACTCACTCATGTCTTCTCATTCTGTTACCTGCATCATAGTACAAAATCAACATGAGCCACATCGGCTGACAGGATCGTTTTCATGTATCTTTCTTCCTAATATGATTCAACCAGGACACTTTGGTGTACATTACCCGCTTTCCTAATCCTTGCATCAATTACATCGTAATTTTCCCACCAACGACAAAAAAGAGCCTGCTCTTCGAAAGAGCGGCTCTCCTTTTTGCCGTACTTCAATGTTATTGCAACACCATTTGCAACGCGGTCAGCGCAATCCCGATGATAAAACCGGTAACGGCCCCGTTGATTCGAATCCATTGCAGATCCTGTCCAACCTTATCCTCAATCATGGAGACCAAAGTAGCATTATCCATTTTGTCCACATTTTCGCGCACGAGTTTGCCGATTTTGGAATGATTTTTCTCCAACAGTGTCGTTACACCGTCCACAATCTTGGCATTCATGCCAGCCACCAATTCGTGATCTGCACGAAGATCGACAAGCACCCGTTCAATGGCAGGCAGTGCATACGTGTCTACATACTGTCCGTCTTCCATGGCAGCAAGTGCTTTGTCCCTTAGCTCCGTGAGCTTATTCAACACGGTTTCCTCGGCGTTCCAGCCCTCCAGCATGTTGTTCTTCCAGCCGTTCAGCCCCTCCTGCACACTTTCACTCAATGCCAAGCGTACCGTCTGGGTACGGACCATATCAAGCACCTTATACCTTAGAGCGCTGCCTTCACGTTTCATGTCCTCCACCCGTTCGAAGAGATACCCCTGCAAAATACCACCCAGACGCTCCTCGTTCATGTACCCCATGAATGCATTCATCGCAAACTGCATTAATCCGTTCATCTGGATTCCGCTGATCGCTTTCATTCCGCTTTCGCCCAGGAAAATCACGGTCTCGGGTTTCACCAGCCATTCCTCGGCCTGTTTCAGACCGTAGTCCAGCGCTTTCGAATCATACCCCCGCTCGCTCATCTGAATGGAAGCCCGTTCCAGAATCGGACCCAGATCGAAGTTACCCGCCTGTGCCTTAATTTCACCCGCTACCAGCGGGGCAATCTGCTCCAGAGGCAGGCCGGACAAGATTCGTTTGCAAAGCGTATCAATCATCGTCTTGATACCATCGGTGTGAAGCTCACGCGTTAACGTATCGAGCACCGTCTCTGCTGCTTTGAAATCTGCAATTTTCTCGGTGATGCTGTCTTTGTTGAGCAGATTGTTCTCCACTGCTGAAACAAGACCTTCCGTCATTTTATCCCGATTTTTCGGCAACAAAGCCGTATGCGGAATTGGAATGCCGAGGGGATGACGGAACAACGCTGTGACTGCGAACCAGTCCGCAAGTCCACCCACGAGTCCCGCTTCAAATGATCCTACCAGTAACTTGCCCACAGGAACGCCCTGGAACGGTAATGATGCGGCAAATCCCGCTCCCATCACCACGAGAGACCAGGCTGCTGCTTTTTTGGTTTGTTTAGGTTTAGCCATTTCACTTACTCCTTTATCATTAATCGCGCGGTTCAGCTACTAACGCCCTCCCGCACTTTGACTGTTCATTATGTAAAATCTTCAAAATAGAAAAATCTGAGCTACCCTGTTTCGTATACTTCATCTTATCACCCATACGCTTCAAAACCAAACCTCTGCTCGTAGAAAAAGGAAAGAATATCGATTGGTCGCCAGACAGCAGGGTAATGACATAGTGGAAGCACTTAATGAATCGAATCAGAGGAGGAATTTCGGACCATGAAACATGTGCAGGACACAACGACACTCCATAACGGAGTCAAAATGCCATGGCTGGGTTTTGGGGTATTCAAAATTAAAGACGGAGACGAAGTCGTTCATGCAGTCAAAACGGCCATCCAAGCCGGGTATCGCAGCATCGATACAGCCAAAGCGTATAACAATGAAACTGGTGTTGCTCAAGGTATTCGTGAGTCTGGAGTAGCCCGTGAAGATCTGTTCATTACCACTAAAGTATGGAATAGTGACCAGGGATATGAATCCACGCTTGCAGCTTTTGAAGAGAGCATGAAGCGACTGGAACTGGAGTATCTGGATCTCTATCTGATCCACTGGCCGGTCAAAGGCAAGTACAAAGATACATGGCGGGCGCTGGAAAAACTTAATAAAGAAGGACGCATCCGCGCGATTGGTGTGAGCAATTTCCAGATTCACCATCTGGAAGATCTGATGATCGATGCCACGATCAAACCCGCTGTAAATCAGGTGGAGCTTCACCCCTGCTGATTCAGCAGGAACTTCGAACGTATTGCAACAAACATCAGATTCAGATCGAAGCTTGGTCTCCGCTCGGACAAGGTCATCTGATCGATCATCCGTTACTTCAGGACATCGCCGCCAAATACAGCAAGTCCCCGGCACAAGTGATTCTGCGCTGGGATCTGCAGAACGGCATTGTAACCATACCGAAATCTGTTACACCTGAGCGTATTCACGCGAACGCCGATCTATACGATTTCGAGTTAACTTCTGAAGAGATCGAGCAGATTAACGGCCTCAATGAAGATAGACGCTTTGGTTCCGATCCCGACAACTTTAACTTCTAGAATAAGCGTCTATAGATGGTTAATCTAAATTAATCCGATGGAGCCTATATCATATTAAAGTTTTTCGGGAATATGCGTTTTCGAGAGATGGCCGAGGTGCTTTCCCTATCGGAAAACACAGTCAAGTCGAAATTCTATCGGATTATTAATAAATTAAAAATGGATTTGAACATCAAGTTAAAACGAGTGAGTCAAAAAATCCCGATTCAGATGTTTGAAATCTGGATCGGGATTTCCATTTTGGAGATTAACGTAAGATTAACCTTTGGATACCAGCTTGAAATCATCAAAGTGGAAACCTGGCGCTACCACGCAAGTTACCAGCACAGGCTCATCACCCAGTGGGCGCGCTGTCTGCCATACGCCGGCAGGAACGAGCACTTGTGGTGATTGTCCCGCAGCAATATCCATACCCAGAATGAGAACTTCCTCGTTCTCCGGGTTCTCTCCGTTGCCACCCAGCTTCAGTTCAACCGGGCTGCCACTGTGCCACAACCAAAGTTCATCCGACAGCACCGTGTGCCACTCGGAGATCTCATGTGCGTGCAGCAGGAAATACGTTGAGCTTGCCGAGAACCGTGGGCCTGAGTATGCGTCCGGCAGAACGGATTGTGGGATCTGGTACGATGCCTTCCATTCTTCTTTATACCAACCGCCTTCAACGTGAGGCTGCATCTGAAGTGCAGCAACCAATGGCGATAATTCATGTGTCGTCATAACTTGTTTCCTTCCTTCTACATCATATTCGAGACACTCCCTATCCAGAGTCTGCCTCTCTCTCCCTACTCTAAAACATCATTCAAGTTTTGTCACCTTGACAGCACACATCGACCATACCTGATTACTTCTTCCAGATTGACCTGCGTGATTATGAATATGCCTCACTCATAATGATAGCGTTTACAATAAGATGGATTTTCCGTTATGATATGGATATCGTTGTTAATCCGTGAAGCAGAGAGGAGCTGTACGATGAGTCTCATAGAGGATCGGATTGGACCCAAATATCGAATTGGTGAACAATCATTTACCATTGAACATATGCGCAGACATGATGGGAACGGTATGCCACAACCTCATGCTCACCCTTTCTACGAACTGTATTACCTGCTTGAAGGTGAACGGGTGTATTCGATGAATGGTCAGATCTTCTCCGCACGCAAAGGTGATCTTATTCTGATTAATCCACACGATGTACATACTACTTCCAAAGGAAGCAATCCCGGCTTCGAACGGATTCTAATCGGGTTCTCACCTACTTTTGCAACAGGGATGGAACTCGGCATATGCGGCCTGCTGCCTTTTAGTTGTTCAAGACTCCTTCGCCTACCCGAGGCGGAGCAGCCTGAGATAGAACGCATCCTGTTGCAGATGTTACAAGAATGCAAAGAACGCCGTCCTCATTATGAGATCGCAGTGAGAAGCCTGCTTGCCCAGCTTCTGATCCGTATTCATCGGGTGGAAGAGGTCATTCGGCAATCATGCCCCGGTCCTTTGCATCCGATGCAGGACAAAATCAGTGAAATTGTCACGTATGTGAATAGAAACTATACTGAACCACTCACTCTGGAGGGAGCAGCTAATCGGTTTTACATCAGCCCTTCCTATCTGAGCCGGATGTTCAGCCGGTTTACCGGATTTCGGTTCAGTGAATATTTGCGTGTGGTTCGAGTTCGAGAGGCACAGCGAAGACTGCTTTCCACACAAGAGCGTGTACAAATGATCGCAGAGAAGGTAGGATTTGAGCATACGGCCCATTTTAATAAAACATTCAAACAGGTCACAGGTACAACGCCGCTGCGCTATCGCAAGGAACACCGGTAGATCACCACATCATGAATAACACCACATGGAATTAAAAACATATTGGAACAAGAACCCTATCCCTAAGCATTCAAGCAGGATGTCACCTATCTCGGGGACTGGCTGAGTCTTCAGACTGCATTCTATAACGTGGAGTGGATTCGGGTGAAACCCCGATGCTCCGACTGGTTGAACGCTATGTAGAGCCAGAGGTATTGGATATGGAAGCCGAGTGGGTAGCCATGCTCCAGAGATTACGCATTCCTTATATCGAGAAGGATCATGATTACTGGATCTATGGCTACGCCACCGCGGCTCAGTTTGACCAACTATTATAAACCGCTACATTACTATCATTACTTCCGGTACACCTCGGTATTGATTGACACCAAGGTCCCTTTTACCTGCGAATAATCACACCACTTCGTACCTCGGGACCAACAGAGATCTGGCGACCTTCTGTATCTGCATCACGTTCACGGCACACAATGCCTGCTGATTCATGTCCTGTGACCACCAGAAGTCGACCATCTGCACCCTTGCCCTGAATCGCTTCCAACTCCGCACCTTTGCACTGGTGCAAATGAATCAGCGGACCTTCAGTAATGCGTGCTTGCAGTTCAGTGATACGCAGATGCTTCGCCTGAGCGCATTGGATACCCGTGCGGGCTTCCACATTGTAGCGCTCAATAACCACACCTTCCAAAGGCATCTCTGGTAGCCCACTCACAAGCAACGCTGTATCGGCGCCAGCACAGACCACATCCGATATTCGAATATCCCGGAACACCGGCGTCTCTTCACTAATCTCCTGAGACAGGTCACTCCCTCGGGCAGACCCCTCTTGATTCGCATAGAAAAAGGAGAACGAGATGGCTTCCATAATGATATCCTTCATATAGATGCGCTCCACCTGAATATCCTCAACCACTCCGCCGCGCCCACGCGCACTCTTGAAGCGAAGTCCAATGTCCGTTCCGATAAACGTACAATCCGACACTCGCACATGCCTCACGCCACCAGACATCTCACTGCCGATTACGAAACCGCCATGACCGTGATACACGGTGCAGTCCCGAATCGTAATGTACTCCGATGGGAGACCCAGCTCACGGCCCTCGGCATCCTTGCCTGATTTCATACAGATGGCATCGTCGCCAACATCAAATATACTCTGCTCCACCAGAACATGGCGGCAAGATTCAATATCCAGCCCATCCCCATTCTGTGAGAACCACGGATTCCGTACACTCACATTGCGAATGGTGACATGCTCGGATGCCCAAGGGTGCAGATTCCATGCGGGTGAATTCTGGAACGTTGGGCCATCCAGCAGAACCCGTTTGCATCTGCGCAAGCTGACCATGTTGGGGCGCAAAAAGTCTCTGACTTTCTCATACGATGCCACATCACGTACCCGCTCCAAGTGCAAACGATTCGCAATCGCCCCCCTTCAAGCGCAGACACGGAAGGCCACCAGATATCTTCATCTTCACCAGACTGCTCCACCACACCGCCTGAAGCAACCAATCGTTTCCACTGTGGAGTGGTCATTTTGGAACGTTTAACCGGACGCCAGGCTTCACCGGCTCCATCCCATATCCCCTCACCGGTAATCGCAATGTCCTCCAGCTGATCACCCTCAATCGGGGATTGGCAACGCACAGCCTGCCAGCCCTCGAAGCTTGATGTAACCAATGGATATTGATCAAAATCCCGGCTGAACGTAACCAGCGCCCCCGCTTCCACATGGAGCTCGATACGGCTGCGCAGCACAATCGGACCCGTGAGCCATACGCCAGCAGGAATGATAATTCTGCCACCTCCCGCTTCAGCACACGCCGCGATCGCAAGCTGAAACATCTCGGTATTATCCGTTACACCGTCTCCAACAGCTCCATAGTCTTTAAGCTGATAATCCTGTGTGGGTATGACAGGTAAGTTCACTTCATAAGCTTGAACATCAGACGGGGTACCTGCTCCTGTTGACAATGGGGAGTGATATGTATTCATCGTGCAGAATCATCCTCTCTACCTGTATTGGATTCGTTATGGATCAACACTTCTTTACTAACTCTAGAGCTAACTACAGACGGGCATTCTCTAGCTCCATCATACCAATGGCATCACGGACAAGGTTAAGCTTTTTTGCCAGGAGCGATTGGAACTTGATGTTATTTGTTTTGTTGATCAGAGCCATAAATTAAACATCACTCCAAGTATACTATATACATCTATTCCAACGGTTGGAAATTAACTAGGAAATTTGATTCATTTTTCTGTCAGGATTCGTCACAACATATTCAATAACATTACGAATATATAACATAAACACTGGCTACGGCCCTACGAATACATTACTTATGTCATGTTTTATTACAAATCAATTGCCACAAGCAGGATGACTATGTATGATTAAATAACGAATTTCAATATATTCCTTATTATACCTTTTCAAATAATGATCGCAGAAAGGATGGAATGTACTCTTGATTGAATTTAGGGGTGTCCAGAAACATTTCGGTCATTTTCATGTCCTCAAGGATATCCATCTTCGCATTGAAGAAGGAGAGGTCGTCGTTATTATCGGGCCTTCCGGCTCTGGCAAAAGTACGCTGCTCCGCTGTATTAATCGCCTGGAGACCATCACCGAAGGTGAACTCGTCGTCCGTGGAATTCCTCTGCATCAGAAAAAGGTGGACATTAACCTCTTCCGCCGTGACATCGGTATGGTGTTTCAACACTTCAATCTCTATCCTCACAAAAAAGTCATCGATAACATTACCCTTGCACCCGTGAAGGTGCGTAAACAACCCAAAGAACAGGCAGCCGCGACAGCCATGAAGTACTTGAACCGCGTAGGCATCGCCGACAAAGCCGACAGTTACCCCTCCCAGTTGTCCGGTGGACAACAGCAACGGGTAGCCATTGCGAGAGGTCTCGCGATGGAACCCAAAATCATGCTTTTTGATGAGCCTACCTCTGCACTCGATCCCGAAATGATCGGGGAAGTCCTCGATGTCATGCGTTCCTTGGCCCACAATGGCATGACCATGGTCGTCGTTACCCATGAGATGGGCTTCGCCCGCGAAGTGGCAGACCGGGTGATCTTCATGGACGAAGGCCGAATTGTAGAAGAGGCCACCGCCGCCGATTTTTTTGACAACCCCAGAGAAGAACGGGCACAACAGTTCCTGAGCCGTCTGATTCATCATTGAGAATAATCAATATTCCATTTAGAAAAGGGGTCTTTTCATGAAGAAACTGTTAAATTGGCCGTCGTTGATGCTTGTCCTCATTCTATCGCTTGTACTGTCTGGCTGTAGCACAGGAACGGATACACCTTCCACGAGCGGCGGCGGTGATGCCGAAGCCAATGGAACGATCGAAAAGATCAAAGAGCGTGGCAAACTCATTGCCGGCGTGAAATACGACACGAAACTGTTTGGTCTGAAAGATCCCGCCAGCGGTAACGTGGAAGGATTCGATATTGATATCGCCAAAGCACTCGCCAAACAGATCCTTGGAGATGAGACCAAGGTCGAGCTGAAAGAGGTTACGTCCAAAACGCGCATTCCGATGCTGCAAAACGGAGACATTGACATCATTATCGCTACGATGACGATCACGGATGAGCGGAAGGAGCAAGTGGATTTCAGCGATGTTTATTTTGAGGCAGGTCAGTCTCTGCTCGTAAAAAACGACAGTTCGATTACTGGCCTGGAAAGTCTCAGCGGTGTGAAGGTGCTTGCTGTGAAAGGCTCCACATCTGCCCAGAACATTCGCGAGAAAGCGCCGGATGCCCAAGTGCTCGAATTCGATAACTATCAGGATGCATTCACTGCGCTCAAAGCGGGCAAAGGCGAGGCTCTGACCACGGATAACATCATCCTGATCGGCATGCAACAGACGGATGACAGCTACCATTTGGTTGGTGGCAACTTCACAAGTGAACCTTACGGCATGGCAATTCGCAAAGGTGACACCGCCTTCGTAGCAGAAGTGAATTCACTGCTCAAAAGCATGCAGGACAGCGGAGAATACGATACATTACATGAGGAATGGCTGGGTGCCAAGCCTGAGTAAATTCGAAGAACCATCTTGATGCGGTGATGCGCCCGCTGAATGCTGGATATGTAGCAGGCGCATCGCTGATTCGTTTCTACAGCTGGAGAACGGAGGCTTCGCCTATATGGGCACACTGGATTTCAACGTACTGATACGACACTCGGATCGGTTTATGGAGGGATTTCTGAATACCATTCAAGTGAGTGTGATGGCTCTGATTGGAAGTTTTATCCTGGGTGCAATTCTGGCGATCTTTCGCATATCCCCTGTCAGACCGCTGAACTGGATCGGCACAGCTTTCGTGGAATTTATCCGAAACATCCCTCTGCTACTGGTTGTGTTTTTCTTCTATCTCGGACTGCCTGCTCTCGGTATTTCTCTTGACGGTTTCGTCTCAGGCACGCTCGGCCTGACCATATATACTGCCGTCTTCATTGCGGAAGCAATCCGGGCCGGGATTCAGACGGTTCCTCGGGGTCAGCTGGAAGCGGCCAGATCGTCCGGTTTGTCTTACGTACAGGCCATGAACCTGATCATTCTGCCCCAAGCCATTAAGATTGTACTGCCGTCCATCGGCAACCAGTTCATTAATCTGGTCAAAAACTCTTCCATTCTCGCCGTTGTCGCCGGCATGGATCTGATGTATTTTGCCGACTTGGTCAACTCGGATACGTTCCAACCGCTAAGCGTATACACCATTGTGGCGCTGTTCTACCTCGTGCTAACGTTGCCGCTCAGCTTCCTGGTCCATTATATGGAGCGCAGGTTCGGACAGAGCGATGCAGAGGCGCATAACACCAAGGGCAGACCTAAGAAGAACAAACCGGCAGGTCAGGTTACCCTGTGAATGTGACAGACTGAGGCTGTACTTGACGCAGGTTATTTCGGGTATACGTGACTTCCAAAGTTCCATCTTTTATATGTTCACATCTGCGCACAGAAGGAGGCTGATCATGTATGGACTTTAGCGGGGCCTATGAGTGGCCCAACCTTCGATTTCTGCTTCATGGCTTTCTCATAACCTTACAGGTGGCGGGACTATCGATCGTATTCAGCTTTGTACTCGGCACCCTGCTCGGTACGGTACGCTATACACGTATACCGATCCTGTCACAGATTGTGGCGGTCATCGTGGATACGATCCGAAATCTGCCGCTGCTGCTCATCATTTTCTTCATACACATCGTACTTCCTCAGCTCGGGATCAAAATGTCGGTCTTCTGGTCCACCGTCGTGGGACTCAGTCTGTTCGAAGGCGCTATGATCGCTGAAATCGTACGTAGCGGTCTGAAGTCCATTGAACGCGGTCAGGTGGAAGCTGCCCGTTCATCGGGTCTGAGTTACATGCAGACGCTACGCGGCATCATCATGCCACAGGCGCTACGCCGCATGTCCCCGCCGATGGTAAGCCAGTTCATCTCGCTGTTGAAGGATACTTCGCTCGCTATCATCATCTCCCTGCCGGAGCTGATGCACAACGTGCAGATCCTGGGCGGCCAAAGCTTCGATTACATCATTCCAGCCCTGCTGCTTGCAGCCTTGCTATATTTCGTCATCAACTTTTCGCTCTCCATCGTTGCACGGCGACTTGAGGCACGAATGAACTAGGGAAGGTACGAACATACGAACATTAAAAAAGAAAAGATCAGAATCAGCAAGGAAATACAACCTACCTTAGAAACACTAAAAAAACTCCATTCCACGTAAGCAGTGGATTTGGATTTTTTTAGTGTTTTTGGTGTTTTGGTGTTTTGGTGTTTTGGTGTTTTGGTGTTTTGGTGTTTTTGTGTTTTTGTGTTTTTGAAGTTTATTGTTGAACAAACTTTGTTCCTGAGCAAACTTGTTGTTGAACGAAAGGTCTGCTGGTTATGGTTATGGTTATGGTTATGGTTATGGTTATGGTTATGGTTATGGTTATGGTTAGCCTAGGCTTGAGCCACTTTTTGATTCTAACGAACCGAGATGAGCTTAATCGGCCAGTGTGGAGGCGTTTTCCAACCTAACGAACCGTATCCCGATTAGCCCTCTTTCACGTACTATTTGGGCGTTTGTAGGCGAAATAGCTTCACTGAGGTTCGTTAGAATTTCCATTTCAACTTATAGGCTCGAATAAGACGTCTCAGGTTCGTTAAAATTTCGCACCACATGCAGCTTCCGACACGTGGTGCCCTGCTTCATGACATACGACAGAGCGACTACATAATCGGCTATGTAACCAGCTACGTAATCACTCGCACTGCACCGCTTCAAGCCGAGCCATTCCAATCCAAGCTTATTGAGACAGTATCCAGAGCTATTACAACATAGGTACCGAACCAAGACATGCAGTAATTGAGCCAGTGTCTTCGAAATTGACTACGGACTTCAACCCATTCTCCCAAGGATCAACTTCCCTTTCGCTCTCAAACCTCCAATTCACTCACGTTCCTGCCTTCTATCTACATGCTTGCCATTCACACAGGTTCTCACCATCCACCTACATGCTCGCTATTCACACAGGTTCCCGCCATCCACCTACATGCTTGCTATTCACTCACCGATATACTTTCATTCACCCACCGTCAGCCTATCACATTACTTTTCCGTTGGAACGCAGCCTTCAGCTCATCTCTTAGATTGCCGCTCCGTTGCGACGTAATTCCGCCTGTAGCAGCGCGATCGGTAATTCCACGGGATCAAGCTTCAGCTTCACAGCTAATGCAGCCGCAGTTCCGGCGGCCTCCCCTGTAGCCATACAGCTTGGAGTCAGCCTTGTCGTTGCATGCGCCTCATGTGTGGTGGAGATGCAGCGTCCTGACGCCAGCAGATTGCGGATATTGCGAGAGATCAGACAACGATACGGAATATCGTACGCCCCGTCCCCTTTAATAAAGGCAGCCACAACGCCTTGACCCGCAGGGTCATGAATATCAATCGGATAACCACTTCTGGCGATTACATCGTCAAACTTTCGCCCTGCAACCACATCCGCCTGAGTCAACGCATAATGTCCGATAATTCGCCTGGATTCCCGAATACCGATCTGTGGTGCTACCGCTGAGATCGAAGCACGTTCGAATCCCGGGACATCACGCTGCAAAAACTCGGCGATCATCAGCACCTGCTTCCGGCCTTCCTGTTCAGCAGAGGTCAGATCCTCGGCATCTGTCGCATCAAGCCCCTGCACCCGGGTACAATTAATCAACACTTCATCCTCTGCCGGTCCGGTAAAAAACAACACCTGATCCCGATTAATCGGCACACCCGCTTTTTTCCATTGGGAATAGAAGCCGCTCACGCCGGTTAACGGAATGCTATCCAGCTCTTCAAAAGGGGTCTTGGCATAGAAATCCTCCGGGTGCTCCTGCATGTACTGTTTCACTCGTCCAAGATCCACACCACGCATGCGGAATTTCATGGTCATTGGCTGAGACTGGTTATCGCCATCTCTCCCCTTCGCTACAGAAGCGCCTGCAAGATAAGCCACATCCGCATCACCGCTCGCATCCACGAATACGTTCGCTCTAAACTCCATTCGTCCAGATTTGTTCGTCACTCGCACCGCTTCCACCCGATCACTCACAACCACTACTTCATCCACGAAGCTGTGCAATAACAGCCTGACACCAGCCTCCTGCAACATCTCTGCCGCAACCACCTGATAGATGGCCGGATGGTACGGCGTAACCGTATGCACAAATCCAACCGTATCGCGCAGATGTCCCGGAGAGCCGCCGCGTGCCTGCAATCGATCCACGATCTCCTGTGCAATGCCCTTAATAACCTGCTCACCACGCTCCGTGTGGAACGTCATCCAGGGATACACCATAGCGGCAGTCGACATCCCACCCACGAACCCGTATCGCTCCACCAATACGGTTCGTATCCCCAGTCGTCCAGCCGCGATGGCTGCCGCGATACCCGCAGGACCCCCTCCAACAATAACGACATCTGCTTTTTCCTTATTCATGCTCATCCGTTCACGCAAATGTTACCCCTCCTTCCGTTCTATTGCCCGGCTTACTCTTTCAATCCCGTCATGGCAACTCCCTCAATGAAGCGTCGTTGTGCCAGGAAAAAGACAATTAACAGTGGCAAGGTCGCCATAACTGTGGCACTCATCAGATATTGCCAGGCTGTACCTACTTCATCTGTAAACAAAGACAAACCCAGTGGCAATGTCATCAGATCACGCGAGTTAATGAAGATCAACGGATCAAAAAACTCATTCCAGATCGTCACAAACGTGAAGATTGTCAACGTAGCCATACCCGGCTTGGCAATTGGCAACATAATTCGCGCATATATTTGGAATCGGTTGCAGCCGTCTATCATCGCCGCTTCCTCCAGCTCGGTCGGCACTGTAATGAAGAACTGCCGCATCACAAAGATGCCAAACACACCACCCGCGCCAAAGATCGGTAGTACAATCAGCGGGAGATGAGTATCAATCCACCCCAGCTGCCGCATGAACAGAAACATCGGTATCGCCGTCACCTCATGGGGAATCATCATTGCACTCAGCAGGATGAGAAATACGACATTACGTCCCTTGAACGGAATTTTGGCAAATGCGTACCCGGCGAGGGAGGCAAAAAATACCGTTCCCATCACAACCAACGCAGAAATATAGATACTATTCCAATAAAAACGATGAAACGGAATCAATCGAAAGACATCGATGTAGTTTTGAAAGCGAAACGGTTTCGGAATCCACTGCGGCGGATAAGTGAATATGCTCTGGGGCTCCTTGAATGATGTCGATATCATCCAGATAAATGGTACAATCATAATGAGAGAAATCAGGGTCAGCAGCAAATACGTACCCAGGATACTTCCTACCTTCCGACCCGAAGGACTAGGCATCGCCTTCATTGAATACCCACCTCTTTCGAAGCTGCCATTGCAGCAGCGTCAAGATCAGAACGATGAAGAACAGCACATACGCAAGGGCAGAGGCATAGCCGAACTGAAATAATTTGAATGCTTTTTCCCAGATATAATAAACCAATACCTTCGTGCTGTTGCTTGGACCGCCCTGTGTCATCACATAGATCTGCCCAAATACTTTGAGTGAACCAATCACGGTCATGACCATAGTCAGAAACACTGTTGGCGTGATCATGGGCAGCGTGACATGAAAGAAGGTTCCCCCTCTGCCCGCACCGTCCAATGTTGCTGCTTCGTACAATGAACGCGGTACCTGCTGAATGGCTGCTATGAACAGCACCATATTCAGACCTACATTTTTCAGCACACTTGTCACGATCACAGCAGGCATCGCCAGATTCTGATTGTAGAGCCAGGCCGGACCTTCGATGCCCAGCATCAACAAAAGCTGATTAATCAATCCCGACTCTGTCGCGTACATCAGCTTCCACACGATAGCCCACACAATCAGCGAAGTCATGACCGGAACAAAGATCGCTGTTCGGAAAATTCCGATCCCCCGCAGATTTCTGGATAGCAGCAACGCGAGCAGCAGGGCGAGCACAATATTAAGCGGCACCAGCCCCGCTGTGAAATAAACCGTATTGGCGAGCACTTTCCAGAACATCGCGTCTGTCATAATATTCCGGTAATTATCCAATCCAATAAAATGATGATCCCCCAGCAGCGGCCAATCGGTCAGGCTCATGTATAACGCGAGACCCATGGGAAATAACAGCAGCAGGGTAAACCCAAGCACCATCGGCGATACAAACAACCAACCTGCGATCTGGGCCTCTCTGGCGAGCGGCCCCCCTCTTTTGCGCTTGCGTGAATGGGTCAATCAGGCCTCCCCCTTTTAATAAAATTTCCTCCGAAGCTGAACTCTGCGACGATTCTATATAAGGTGCTGTATCAAAAGGAATGATCCCCCTCGCTCCAAGCGCTAACGAATCTACCGCATCTTATAAGGCAGATTTTTAAAGAATGCACCGGGTAACGAATCTCAGTCATCTTATATCTCTATAAAATGTCGCCAGAACTTTAAAAATCGACCAAATGGACGAAATAACGTCTCTCTGATTCCTTAAACTTCAGTTCCGTACGAATAGGCGCGAATAACATGTCCTCGATTCGTTAGAACGAATGAATGCTAATATGGGGTGTCCCCCGTGATTCACGTGACTTTCAATTGATTAGTCCGGACGGTTCAGACTGTCCACCGCATTGCGGAACCCGTTCACAGCCCTTCGCAGTTGTTCCTCCGTGTTGCCTGTTACGACCGCTCCAAGCATGATCGCTTTGACCCCGGTATCACATAGCACTTGAACATCCTCCGGCACCAGCTTCCGCTGGGAAGGAACCATTACTGGAACCTGGGCTTGTAAGACCAGACGGCGATACTTGAGCACATCCGCGAAGCTGAGCGGTGTACCATATTCCTTTCCAGGTACAATGGATGCCTCCAGAGCGGTGAAGCCGAAGTAAGCTGCCGATGTTACGAGGGACGCATCATATTCTTCATTGATTGCAAACGTTCGGTCAAGCCCCAGGTCATTCAACATGAAGGACGGCAAGTGATGTGCATAGATGGAATAAAAATCAAAACCAAGCCCAGTCAGGTGCTCCACTTCCTCCGGCCTCGCTCCATCAATGCTGCCAGAAGGCACAACGCCCATTGGACCGCCAAACTCACTGCGGATCGCCCGAAATACCTCGACATAGCTGTCTAATGGACCAAAATGATTCCCGCTGGCGCGATGACCGACATTATAATGCACCTTGAGTGCATCAGCGCCCTCTTCCATGGCTGCCCGGGCCAAGGATAGGTCGTTCTCAGGCAGGCTAACCACCAGCGACAGCGACTTCCGCTCAAGCAATTCGTTGAATTTGCCCATCATCCTCACCTCCGATTTTTAGATCTAATTATTTAGGGTTGCAGCACACTTTGCACTTCTTCCTGCATTTGTTTCAGGTTATCCTCAGCTTTCGCTGTCCGGGCAAATAGTCGGTCAAACCCCTGCAATACCGCATTGTCGATATCCTGCCAACGGATATGACCGGGAATCAAACGTGCTTTGGGCATTTCATCAATCACCGCCTGTACAATATGTTCCTTGCTCGGGTTATTGGGTTGATTAATGAATGCATCGGAATTTAGAACAGAGATACGCGGAGGCACAAAGTAAGTGGCTGTCGCCTGAATGCCCTGCTCACTGGCAAAATACTTCAACAGCTTCTTCGTTTCCTCTGGATGTTTGCTGTCGTTGAACATGGCATATCCAGCCTGCCCCAGCATCGGTACGCTGCCCTGTGAACCGGAAGGCATGGGAGCAATGCTCCATTCCAAACCCGTGATCTCCCTTGCTTTGGAGATATAGCTGTAATTATCGAAGAACATGCCCACATTGCCAGCATCAAAGCTAACCTGCTCGCCCGCCTTCGGATGAGATTCATCCGTGAACATCATGCGTTCCAGCAATTCAAAGGTCTGTACGCCATAAGCGTCGTTCCAGGTGAACTTCGTCATCCCCTCATCGAATGGACCGCTGCCATTGGACCAGGAATAGGAGGAGAGCACCGCCCAAGTCTTCCAGTCGCGAAAAAAGTTGGCGCCATAGACTCGGTTGGCCGCATCCTTGCTGGTAATCGCCTTGGCCGATTCCTCAAACTGTTCCCATGTCCATTGCCCTTGGCCGGCGAGTGTGTTGGGGTCAGTCAGACCCGCTTTGTCGAACAGCGTTTTATTATAAAACATGACCACTGGAGGTGTGGAAAATGGCAGGCCCAGCAGCTGATCGCCATCACGGAACAAATCCAATGTACTTGGAATATAATCATCCAGCTTAAACTGTGCATCATCCTTGAACCCCGATACATCGGCCAGGATGTGATTGGACTTGAATTGGGGCACCATTCGCTCTGATACCCAGGCGAGATCGGGAAGAGAGCCTCCGGCGGCTAACACCGAAATTTTTTGCTGATATTCTGCGAAAGGTACGGATTCCATCGTTACTTTAATACCTGGATTTTCCAGTGTGAACCCATCGATCAGCTTGTTGTATACATCCATATGTGCCTGATTGCCCCACATCATGAACTTCAGCTCCACCTCTCCATTCTCCCGTGCTGCACCGCCAGGTTCACCGGAATTGGAGTCTGTGCACGCAATTGAAACCAAGATCATGAGTACAAGCATCAGTATCAGTCCTGCTTTTTTCATGGAAATCCCCCTTATGGACGTCGTGGTAGACCTGTGCAACCCAAGTATAACGAACGCAACGTGCGCTCATAAATCACGTCAACTACAGAAATGGTATGGTTTTTCAAGAAATACTGAATCGGTCTCGATACTCCCCAGCCGTCCATCCCACCTGCTGCTTGAACACCAGCATGAAGTGCTTGGGGCTTTGATGCCCGGACAATCGTGCCACATCATAGACTTTGAGACCCGTGTTGATCAGCAGCCACTTGGCCCGCTCCATGCGCGCCTCAGCGATGTAATCGGAATAATTGGTTCCCGTTTCATTCTTGAACAGCTGACTTAGATAGGTAGGATTCAGGTTAACAAGCGCTGCTACGGTCTGAAGCCGCAGATCCCCATCGGGTTGTTGCTTGATGTGCTCCTTCACATTTCGGATAATCTTCCGCGGATCTCCACTGTTTTGCTCTGCTTTCCCAGTTGGCTCCTGGGTAGAAAGGGTTGTAATACCGTACCTGCGATCCAGTAGCAATTGCATTTTATGTATGCATAATGTCAGTTCATGGCGTTCGATCGGCTTCAGCAGGTAGTTTAACACCCCATACTCCATCGCTCTGCGCGCATATTCAAACTCGCCGTAACCGCTGATAATGAGCATTAGCAGTTCAGGGTACATGTCTCTGGCTTTGGATACCAATGTCAATCCGTCCATTTCACGCATGCGAATATCCGTGATTAACACATCCGGCACTTCACACCGCAAAAAATCCAGTGCCTCGGTTCCGCTCGAAGCTTCTCCCGTCACCTTGAACTGAGAAGACGCTTGTACAATAAGCTCTCTCAGTCCCTGACGGATGACCGTCTCATCCTCTACAAGTAATACTTTATACATGCACTTCATTCCCCTTCCGTTAAAAGTTGAATGGATATGGTGATTACCAGACCCTGCCCGGGACTGCCATCGATACTTAGACTTCCACCTTCTCCATAGATGAGGCGAAGCCTTTGAGCAATATTGTTAAGCCCCAGCCTGTCTCCGGCATGGGAACGTAAAGCCTGCGTAGAAGGCTGTTTCGAGAGGTACTCGTTTAACTCGTCAATCTCCGTCTGACCCATGCCCTTACCGTTGTCACGTACACTAATGAGCAGCTCCTGATCGAATCTCAAGGCAGATATCCAGATCGTTCCCCCATCTTCCTGCCCTTCAATGCCATGGTAGATCGCATTCTCCACCAGCGGTTGCAGCATCAGCTTGGGAATCAAACCATCCGTCACTGCCTCTTCGATGTCATAGATGACCTCTAGCCTGCCGTCGTAACGTACCTGCTGAATGCGTACATAGGATTGTACCAAAGCCAGTTCTTCCCCAAGGGGAACCATCCGGTCCACCTTATCAATCGTATAGCGCAGTAGCTTGCCAAGCGCTGTCACCATGTCAGACACCTCAGCGTGTTTCTTGCGGACTGCCATCATGTTAATGGACTCCAGCGTGTTGTATATAAAATGGGGATTCATCTGGCTTTGCAACGCTGACAACTCAGCCTCCCGCTCTTGAATGCCCAATAAAAACACCTCATTGAACAGTCGATGGATCTCTTCCATCATTCGATTAAATCCCCGACTAATCTGTCCAAATTCATCACTGCTGAAGTGTGATACCCGCTGGCTGAAGTCCCCCTGCTCCACCCGAATCATATGATGCTTCAGTCGAATCAGTGGCCGGGTGATGCGATAGGATAACAGAGCCGCGAGAATCGCTACAGCCGCCATACATAGCAGAGCGAATCCAATCGTGAAAGTGAGCATCTCTCCCGACTCCTTCTGAATAACGGCAATAGGCGTAAGGCTGATAACTGAAAGCCCTGAGTAGCTCGAATGGTGCTGTACATAAAGGTAAGGCCTTCCATCCAGTACAACCTTTTGGTTTCCTAGGTAGCCTTGAAGCTGTCCATGTATGAACAACTGGTCGTACGCAGACAGTCCTCCGGTTGAGGTCCGTTCGAACAGAAGACGCTGCTTGCTGTCTACAATCATCAGGCTCGCATCTTGCTCATAATTCAGATTGGATAACAGTTCGCCGAAGACCTCCAGACGGATGTCAATCAGAATGTACCCCAATCGCTGGAGCGTACCCGGATCACGAAGCACTCTGCCCACCGATATATACGATTCTTGCTGACCACCCGTGTAATAGCCGGGTTCATGCGGAGGAAGCAGACACCATGCCCCTTCCGAGTTGTCAAGCTCGGCAAACCAGTCATCCTGCCTGCTGTCCCATACCGGCTTGACCGCCAGCGAATCCAAATTGGAGAACAGAATGCCGCTATTGCTAATCAGATGAATGCCTCGGATCTCCGGTCGGTCATAGGCTTGACCGGACGTGTAGAGCTTCATTTTCAGATAATCATCAGACCTCGCCCATGTACCCGATCCCATCGGAGCATTGTATTTGCCCAGAATACCAAGCACCATCTGATCGTAGAGCGGCAAGAGCGACAACCGCTCAAAGTCCTTCAGCAGCCGATTCAGATTGGCATTCATCTGGCGAACCATATCAATGGTGAACTGCTCGGTCTTGCGATCCATCGTCTGCGAGAAATGCTTGTAGTTCATCACACTCTGCAAGCTTAGCGGCAGCAACGTCAGCGCCAGGAACAACAGGAGCAGCTTGGTGCGCAGGTTTACGCTTTTTCCAAAATACCCCTGTACCTTGTCCATCATTTCCATTCATCCCTCCCTCTTCCGATCATTATATGAGCCCCCTTCACAGATCAAACTGGATATAACTGGGGTCCATCATATCCAGTTTTAATGTTCATTGGCTATCCTGCCAACCCTGGAATTAGTATGGAATTTCAAGTTAGTAGCTTGTTTCACTGTCGAGTTGTTTCTCTATTTCGAGCAGACACAAAAAAGCCGACTGTATCCTACAGTCGACTACGCTATATCTATAGAACAAATCTACTGAATTAATCTAGCAAAACAATCAGTTGAATTAGACCAAAAAACCGACTGCATTATGCAATCGGTTGTCTGTTCCTGAGATGGCTTTTATATTTAAAACGATTATATTCATTAATAAGCTCGTCCAGTACCATGGACTGTCGGAGGACTTTGTTGTCTTGCATGCCATGATTCTCCGCCAAACGACTCAATTCATGCCTGTTCCGTTCGATTTTGTCTTTGATCTGCCTCGGTTCACTCATAGCATGCACCCCCTGTTTGAATAATATTTTAGGATACATTGCCAAAAATTTCATATTATATTCCTTTGCAAAATAAAATGTTTGTTTGCAACGTCATACATTCAACATCAGGCATTTTGCATAGAGAAATGAAACCCCTTCTTTTCTACAAGATGTGGGCACAGATGTTTAAATCATGTCTACATATCGTGTGCAGAAAAGTTTGGTCGATGGCATTCGAGAACTAAAGTTTTATCAATTTATTAATCAGTCTCTGAAAGAGGAGCCTCAAAACTCAATTCAAGAAAAATCATCTCAATCTATTTCAGCCTTTCTCCATTCCCATTGCAGAAGTGATCTGATCTAGTTGATTCATGGACATCGGTCTGCTGCCTTTGAGGATTGCACTTAATGTACCAACATTGATACCTGTAATATCAGAAAATTGTTTTTAATTTTAATCCTGTATTTTACAATGGTCAATCTAGGAAAAATAAATAGCGGTCTACTTCCGCTTCCGGAAATAAACCGCTATTGAACTCTCAGAGTGTATATTATGCAACATCATATCCAATTAAGATTATAACTTTCCACTACCATGTGTTAATGGGCTATAGTTCTGATCCCCTAAATTAATTGGACTTGTATGGGAAGTGAAAACAAAAATAACACTAAACAAGAATATGGCCATAATTTTTTTTGCTTTCATGATAATTATAAACCTCCTCCATTAGATATCGATACATGGTCTCTACTTCTTTAGATGCAAAAGACCGGTATCTCTCAAAGAGAGCAACACATTGTATGATATCAGTGTAATTGTTAATTTTAATAGCTGAGTTCAAACAAGTAACAAGCTTTTGCATTCCTTCCGTATACTGATCTTGGTGAAAATGATATATTGCCAACTCAATTAAAAGTTTAGTGTATAGATCATTCTTAATTTGCTCATTATATCCTTCGCTTAAAGCCCTATCACTTAAAAGTGAATTAATTTTACTATCAAATTTCAGAAGAACATGATCTATGTTCATACCATAAGTGTTTGCTGCTTCTATAATCTTTACGAGAGCAGTAAGTGTTTCCTCTTCATTCTGTTCAATCCAAGCCACATACGCCGGGAGTACCTCTTTCTTTCCCATCATCAGACTGTATAAATAGGTGTTCGCTTCAGTCCAACCAATAAACATCTTGATATATACCTGATCTTCCTCACTGGGATCTGCAATATTAACTATATCAGCATAATTTTGCGTATAGCCCAGTGCTTCAGTATATTTCCCACTCCACTCACAGGCTGAGGCCTTGAGCAAATTCGAGTAAGCCCTGTATACGAATAATGGATATGAGGTTACCCTGTTATCGACTTTTTTCTTTTTATAAGATTGTATAAACCCCGCTTTGCGCTCCAATTCATCAGCAAGTGAAAATAATTTGTCCCAATAACGTAGAGCAGAGTATGTATTCGCCAGGTCCTTAATCGCATCCAGCTGCCGCTCCTCATCCAACCGATTGATATACGGTTCGAAATGTACAGCCGCCCGGAGATTCTCATGCTGATCCTGACCGAGAGATAAGGTGAAGATGCGATACTGGCACAACGCGAGGCGTTCCGAGTGTTGATATTTCTCGCACTCCGCCACGCATTCGTACAACATCCGCGCAGCATCCGTCTGTCCGCGTTCCAGCATGCCTTCAGCCATTTCGAATAATTCGGAGATATATGAGCGATCGTCCGTCACTTGCTGGATCACCTTCTGAATGCACTCCAGCTTGTCCAGTTCAGCACAGCGTTGCAGGAACGGTTCCAGTCTTCTCCAATGGGGTGCCGATTCCACGAAACATTCAGCTCCATAAATCTCGTAGAAATATCCTTCTTCCAGCTTCATGCCCTGGGTGATCAGATCCAGTTGTGCCATAGCGATGGGCCGAGTCCCCTTAATGATCGCACTTAATGTTCCGGCGTTGACGCCCGATATATCGGCAAAGTATTGAAGGGTATACCCTTGCTTCTTGATGTAGTCCTCAATATATGAGCGTATCGTAGTTGTAGGTTCCATGTTCCCACCTCCACAATGAGAATCCAAAATTTTGAATTTATTATGATATACACAATTTTAATCCTAAATTTTACAGCGGTCAATAAAAATCGTGGCAATTTTCTTCACATATATACAGGGTAAATCGACTTTATTCGGCCTACATAGAAAATATCCATTAGAAGCATGTCTGGAACCAACCACTTCCCACCTACCTTCGCTTGCTAATTGAGGGGCTAACTCAAAGGGATTTCCCTCTCACTTCTAATTCAGCTTAATGCCTCCAAACAGTGCATTTAACAACTCAGGTACAATCATATCGTCCATCGGTTCACCCGTAACCAACATCCGATAAAACACTGGCCCATAGATTAGGTCGATATATAAACCAATGTCCAACCCTTTCTTCAATTCGCCACGCTCTACACCCTTCTCCAGAATTCCCCATGCTTCACGCCGACGTGGTTGTATATATCTTGTACGGTATTCATCCGCAAGCCCTGGATCGGACTGGCCCTCTCCAATAATCTGTGTAATTACTTTTCCTTCTCGACTGGTCAAAAAACGAACCAGATTACTCGCATGTATGCGTATATCTTCAAATACCGAGCCTGTATCCGGTACTGGCAACCTTGCCGTTGCAGCAGACATATATCCGTCCATGATGACGGCGCCTTTGTTCGGCCACCATTTGTAGATGGTGGCTTTGCTCACCTGTGCACGCTCAGCGATCTTTTCAATCGTAATGGCTCCAAATCCAACCTCCAACAACAATTCATACGAAGCGGTTAGTATGGCATTCTGGGTTTCCATGTTACGGGGGCGTCCTCTTTTGGCAGTCATCGCGATCCCTCCTGGATGTGAAGTAATAATTTGTCCGTTTGTCACCCGTTTTCATAAAAACGATACGTTCATTATACTAAACTGCTGATATTTTATAAAATCCCATCCTCCGTAAACCTTTTATTTTCTGTAAAAAAGTTTTCGAAAGAAGTGGATATCTATTTACAATACTGAACGTATCGTATATTATATGCATATAAATAGTGAACAAAACGTTTAGTAATTCAACACTTACTCATCAGGATTCTGCCAAATGCTCATTTAAATAGGGAGGTTGATTATTATGGATATGAGACAACAAGTGAAGAAGGCTCCTGTACCAGCCTGGATCATTTTTCTCCTGGCCTCGGCTTGTGGACTAATCGTGGCGAACCTGTATTATGCCCAGACCGTTATCGGACCGATCAGCAATACAACAGGGTTGTCGTCAGCCGCTGCCGGATTAATCGTAACATTGACACAAGTTGGCTATGTGATCGGATTACTGTTTATTGTACCGCTCAGTGACATTACCGAGAATCGACGTCTGGTCGTTCTGTTCCTCACCTTGCTGGTCATTGCCTTGATTGCTGCGGCCTTTTCCTCCCACGCCATTTTATTTCTAACGGCATCCCTGTTCATTGGCATAGGTTCAGTTGTTGCTCAAATTCTGGTACCCTATGCCACCTATCTCACTTCGGAAGAGCAACGGGGACGGGTTGTCGGCAATGTGATGAGTGGTTTACTGCTCGGCATTATGCTGGCCCGTCCTGTCGCAAGTTTTATTACCAGCCTCTTCGGATGGCAAACCGTCTTTGTATTCTCGGCCATTGTTATTACGCTGCTGATGCTGCTCCTGTCACGCGCGCTTCCTTCACGTCAGCCGCAGCCTGCCATGAAATATGGTCAATTAATCGTCTCACTCGGTACCCTGTTGAGAACGTATCCGCTACTGCGTCGCCGGGCCCTCTATCAAGCCAGTCTGTTTGGTGCTTTCAGCTTGTTCTGGACCACAATTCCGCTCAGACTGGCTCACGATTTCGGTATGTCACAGCAAGGAATTGCCTGGTTTGCACTGGCGGGTGTCGGAGGCGCGATCGCTGCTCCTATTGCCGGAAGATGGGCAGATAAAGGCTTAACCCGCATATTGACCGGACTCGCCATCGTAATCGCTGCAGCATCCTTTGGGCTTGCCTATCTGTTCCAGGGTCACTCTACCGCTACCCTTGTTTTGCTTGTGGTCGTTGCCATCACGCTGGATATGGCGGTCTCAGGCAATCTGGTGCTGGGACAACGCATCATATATTCGTTAGGCAGTGAAGCCAGAGGTCGTGTGAACGGCATCTTCATGTCGATCTTTTTTATCGGGGGCGCAATTGGATCATCTCTCGGAAGCTGGTCCTATGCTACTGGGGGCTGGAGTCTCACGACTTTGATTGGTTTGGTGATGCCTCTGCTCGCACTGGTTTATTATTTTACGGAAAAGAAAGCTGGAGTCATTAGCAACCCATAACGGTACTTTATGTAAATGAGGGCAGAAGGATCTTTAGGATCAGCTTCTGCCCTTTTCCCTTACTTCATGACACTGAATTTCTTGGTCGCTGCCCTGACCCTCTCATCCTCCCCCAAACAATGACACCTACCACTTTCGTAGCTTCCAATTCCATCGCAGCAATCTCACTCGCATATTGTTCAAAGGCATTGTTGAGCGACTGGCCTGTCTGTGAAAAAACAACATAGCTCAGTCCACCGCTGTCATCTGAGCAGGACTTGACCAGGTTGATCAGTTGATTCTCCCCTGCCTTCAGAATGACCGTACTGTACTGGATACCTGCATGTTGAACGCCGCTAAGATCCAGTACAGGTTGGTCAGAATATAATTCCGGCTCGTTCAGGGCTGCTTGTCCCATCAATAGGGCAGCCACATTGGCTGCGGCGCCAGGCTCCAGATTTTTATCCAGTATAATAGCAATTCTGTTCATATGACTGCATTCACCCTCTGTGTGTTTTTGGTAAAACATACCCATGGCATGTTGATTCCCTCGCGCAATACTTTATAGGTCACGAGCCCATAATGATCAGCACAGAGCTGATTCGTGACCGCAATGGACTTCTCCGTATTGTGCATGACCTTCCTGCAAGCTTCCGGGTTAGATGATACGGTGCTGTTCTCTCTATAGGTTGTACTCAGTTCTGATAACAAGTATGTAGTTGCCGGATGATGATAAATAATATCGATCTGATCGGGACATACCGCATGGAAGCCGGATAGAACCAGCGCAGGAATCTTCTCTACAAAGCTCTCAGCGACCACCAATTCAGAATCCATGATGAAGCTGTTGAGCTTGGGATATGCTCCAGGTACCAACAGGCAGGAAATCTCCCCTGATTTCAAGTCTTCCGCAGCCGCTTCAAATTCCGGGTATGGCTTGATTCGTTCCGAGTTGCCCAGCTTCTTCGCGATATGCATGCTGCAAGTCAGGAATCCTTCATCGTCTCCCAGCGTTCCCAGTATGGCATATTTGCCTTTGGTTATCTCCATTTATTTCTATTTCCTCCTTTTTATTTCTAATCCGCTAACGATCGTATACCAAAAAATTCCTGTTGTCAATTAACACTTCAACGTAACAAAAATATGTATCTCTGATCATATATTTTACAAAAAACTGTATTGAAAATGGAAAATATTGAGCTATAATGTTACAGAATGAATTTTTTCCCATTATTGTTTCAACCTAAAAGGAGGATTTATGAGAACCATTGTATACATATCTGATTTCAGGCTTCCATTTAGCTTAAACTTCATAAAACCTTTGAGGAAATTTACTGATTACAAGAAGATTCTAATTATTGAACGTCATAATCTGCACAATGATCATCTGCTCCAGGACTTCTTTGATGAGATTAGATATGTCGACTACTTGGAATCAGCGAATGCAATCAGAGAGCATATGATCCAAATCCGAGAATCCCATTCCATCGCAGCTTTGTTAACTCCGGGTGAAAATGCCATTGAGATTGGCGGTCAGATCCGATCCGAATTCGGCATCCCCGGTATGCAGCGCAATCAGGCTGAAGCCGTCCGCAACAAATGGATTATGAAACAGATGCTTCATCAACGCGGAATTCGAACATCCGAAATTGCAATTGCTCTACATGAACAGGACTACATTCGTTTCACGGATGCACACGGGTTCCCGATAATTGTGAAGCCACTGAGCGGATACGGAAGTATTAATACGTTTAAACTTTCCAGCAAGGAAGAACTGATTCATTATCTCCAAAATCTAAGACAAGAGCAGCAAAGGGATCTGCTGGAGGAATTCATTAACGGCACGGAATTTCACTGTGATTCCATTGTCTCCAAGGGTAAAGTTGTATTTTCATCCGTTTCCCAATACCTGTATAACTGTCTGGACATTGCAACTGAGCAGAAACCTCCAGCAAGCATTACGTTCCCTGAAGGCACTGAAGCGAATTTTATCCACCGTATCAAACAACTCAATGAACAAGTAATTGCTGCACTGGGAATCAATCAATCCGTAACACATGCCGAGCTATTTCTAACTCCGGAAGGAGAAGTGGTATTTGGAGAGATCGGGGCCAGAATCGGGGGATCGCATGTTATGCCTCCTTGTATCAAGAACACGCATGGCGTTGATTTCTTCGAAGCCGTCACTGATCTGGAAGTTGGAATATATGAGTTCACTAGACAAGAGACGAGCAATAAATTCACAGGCATGATCTGCTTCCCTTCGCGCGCAGGAGTGATTCAAAGCATCTCGGGGATGGAAGACTATGAGGATATCTCAGGCATCATTGAATTCAATGTATCCTATCAAGTGGGACAACGCGCAGGGGATGTAAGTGATACGATGACCCGATCAGGCTTTGCCATTGTGGAAGGGGATTCGTTTCAGGAATTGCGTCAAACTTTGCTGGATATGTACGATCGCTTCCAGATTGAAGTTACGGTTGCTGAGACCGTATAGCATCTATGATGGGTCATAACGTCATGTACCTGAATGGACCGTTGTTTGGGAGGGTTGGAATTATTGTCTCTATACAAAACATACGCGGGTCTGAGCCGCGATATATATTATCTCTGTTTAGCCAGAACAATTAACAGCACAGGCGATTTTGTGTTTTCTCTGATTACCTTGGTCCTGACTTTGAAGATGGGAATGAATGTTGTCAGTGCAGGGATCTTTGTGTCTATGGCAGCCCTGATTAGCGGACCCGGAGTACTGCTTGGTGGCTATTTAAGTGATCTTATGGGCAAAAAAACGATTATCGTCACCGGGCAATTATTGTCCGCCACCATAATTATATGCTGTTCGTTCTGGTCAGACACCATTACGGTTGGCTATTTACTAATCGCAGTCATGTTCTTCATTAGCATTACCCGTCCTGCCTATAACGCATTGATTATTCAACTGTGCACGGAGGAGAAAGAGCGCAAGTCCGCTTTCTCCCTCATGTATCTGGGGGCCAATCTGGGTATAGCCATCGGACCATTGGTAGCCGGTTTTTTCATTAAGGATCATGTCAACATCGTCTTTATAAGTATCGGTACTGTATTTCTGATATCCACCTTCATTATCATCAACCAGGTAAAGGTCAGCATAATCAGAGAATCGTCTTCAACAGACCGTCAAGCATTTGAACAACAGCAACAATCGAGCCAACCGCCTTCTCCACTATTCAGATTGCTGATGAAAAATCCGCTCGTCGCCTTCTTCATCGTGGTGTCATTTCTTAACTATTTTATCTATATGCAGTACTCGTTTAGCCTTCCGCTCCAGATGAATCATTCGTTCGGAGAGAACGGGGCAGCTTATTATGGCTCTGTCATGACCATTAATGCCATCAGCGTCATTATTCTGACCACCTTGATCCTATCCGCTACACGCAGATTAACTGCCCTAAACTCCATAGCCACGGGCGCGCTATTCTATGGAATCGGATTTGGTGCCTTGAACCTGCTGGGTTACTTTCCTCATTTCGCCATCGTTGCCGTCTCCACAGTGCTGTGGACCATTGGAGAGATCCTGGTGCAGACCAATATCAATCTGTATATCGCTTCGCGTGTACCCGATACCCATCAGGGACGGTTTAACGGTTTGCTGCTATTCGTAGGTTGTCTGGGCTATACACTTAGTCCATATTTGACAGGCATTTTCATCAAAAGCATGGACATGGAGAGTGTATGGATCATTATTCTGGCCTTCAGTCTGGTCTATGCGTTGTGTATGATCATTCTCTGGTATATCGAAAAAAGATCAACAAAGAAAAGCAAGATGGAGCCGCAGGACTTCTCACAAAGTGTCTGAACACTGGGAATGCCGAACCGTAGACGATTTTGTATACCATCCTTCCAAATATGAATCAGCCTCGGTTCCCAGCGCCCAACTATGGATTATCATGGAGACGGAAGTGAAGACGGGGCTGTCTCAAAAGCCCTTCAGAAGAATATGGGTGAAAAAGCATAACATCAACGCATAAAAAAGGGACGAAGCAGAGATTCATTCTGCCTTGTCCCTTTCGTGTTTTGTTGTTGAAACTTTCGGAAGATCCACTTTTTATTCTAACTCCACATGAACTCCAGCAGATGATTCGAGCACTTGGGCTAACGAACTGAGGTGACACTATTGGGTGCATTTCAGTCCATTCTAATCCACTTTAAATTTCGCAGCTGATTCGGCCAGCTTTTGCGTCAATTGATCGATAGTCTCCACCATATTCGCCAGCTGTTGCACCGTGGAGGACTGCTCCATCATGGTAGCGGTCACTTCTTCCACAGAAGCTGACACTTGCTCACCTGAAGCAGACAGACTGTGCGCTGATTCCATCACATCATCCTTGTTCTGTAACATCTCCTGCATCTGTCCTGCCATCGTGGCGATCTGTTGGTTAATGACCGTCACCTTCTCCAGAATGACATCGAATGCCTTACGGGTCTCCATAACAAGTTCATCCTGTCTGGACGAGATCGTATGAATCTCGCTAACACTTTGATTGTTCTCGGCTACGTCCGCCAGATTCTGCTCAATGATGCTGGAGATTTCCTTGGACTGGCGAGAGCTCTGCTCTGCAAGGTTACGAATCTCTTCCGCCACAACGGCGAATCCTCTGCCATGTTCTCCGGCCCGTGACGCTTCAATGGAAGCATTCAATGCAAGCATATTGGTCTGTTTGGCAATCTGGCTGATTGCTTCCGTGATCTGACTAATGCTGCCGGAACTGGTTTGAAGTCTGACTGTAATTTCAGAGATTTTCTCCACTTCACGTTCATTAATCTCATTAATACGCATCAACTCATTGACGACTTCATTCCCATTATAGAATACACTTTCGATCTCATCTGCCTTGGTCTTCACATCCTGTGCACTGCTGTTCATGGCTATCACTTTATCGCCAAAGTTGTTAAATTTGCTTGCAATCTGCTCGGTATCTTCGGATTGAGCCTCCATCGCCTTCGCGATCCCCATCGAGGTGGCCGATGTCTCTTCAATGGATCTTGCCGTCTGTCTGGATGTCTCCTCCAGCTCCTGCGTGCTAGCCTGCAGTACATGAATCGAACTATTCATATGCGTAATCAGATTCCTGTTCTGCTCTACCATGCCATTGAAACTCTCAGCCAGATCCTTGAATTCACTGTTGTAACGGTCGTCTGCCTTGACAGTAAGATCACCTTGAGCCAATTGCTTGAACAGTCCCGACAAACGGATAACCGGTTTGGTGATATTACGAGAGATCAACAATCCCAGAGCAATAGCCAGGACAAGACCAATTGAGGTATACAACAACATCTGATTGAGCATATCATCTACCGGGCGCTTGATGTCATCATAATCGTCAACAATCATAACCGTCAGATCGGCGCCTGGAATCTGATTGAGACGATAGTACTTCCCGTTCTGATCCATCGAGCTAATCTTCACTCCGTCCGTAGCCCTGGCTTCTATAGATTTCATCGCTTCCTTATCATCTTCCAGAGTTTGTCCCGCAAGGGAAGCATCCAAGGAATCATACATTATGATCCCGCTTCGACTCAGAACTTCAACCCTGCCCTGGCCATTAATCTGAATCTCCCCAAGCTGCCCCAGGAAGAAATTGCTGTCCACTGTCATAGCGAGAACACCAAGGATATTTCCCTCTTCATCCGTGATGGGCTCCGAGAATACAATAATCAGCTTCTTGCTAGTCTTTGAGACGATCGCGTCACTGATGAAGGATTTCCCTTGAATGGACTCCTTGAAATATTCCCGATCTCCGCGCGATTGCCCAATCACATCTGGCATGGTTCCCGCCACCATGATTCCTTCCTTATCAAATACGTACAGGTCCGGCTTGGCACCTTCCGTGTCCGATATACTGTCGGCGAGAATCGTGTTCGCTTTTTTGAAATATGGATTCTCATCGGTGAAAAAGGTTTCATCTGTCATTTCTTTGGTATTACGTAACTTCAACAGTTCTCCAAAAGTACTATGTACGGATATAGCATGACTCAGCTGTTGCTGAAGTTGCATGGCAGTCCAGAGCCCTCCCCCAAGGCGGTCTGCCAACACATTAATTTCATCCTTGCTTTTTTTGACTACGATGTCAGACGAGATCAAGTAACTGGTGAACGTCGTTCCAGCCAACACCATAATTACCAATAAACTAAGCATGATGGGCAACTTGATTTTAAGCGAAATGTTTCTTATCCTGTACATGAACCCCTGTCTTTTCCCCATTTACCATTTCTCCCCACTTTCCTATCCCCATCTGATTGATGTGGTATATACATTATCGGAAAAATACATAGTAGAATTTATGGACAAGGGGTTATATTGCCACTATTTTTTATATGTTTCCAGTTCTGAAAACATATAAAAAAACCTGTCAGATCAACAAGATCCATCTTTGGAATGGATTGTCAATACGTAACAGGCCTTGTTGCAAAAACACCATGATCTATTATAATTCAGCTACTTGCGCAATCTCCGGGAACTCAGTGCGTGATGACCATTCTGCAGGAATGTGCTACGCGCATTCTTCATCTGTTCAATCCGTCGCTCCGCCAGACGATCTGCAGCCACATAGGTTGCGATCCCTTCGGTGCGTGAGCTTTCGAATATTTTCTCCAGACTGGTGTAGATCTCTCCGATCTTGCTCCATGCCCGATCTGCGTTATAACCGTTCAGCTCATCCGCGATGTTAATTACCCCACCTGCATTGATAACATAGTCGGGGGCATATACGATGCCCATATCATACAGCTGATCTCCATGACGGGTCTCCAGCAGCTGGTTGTTGGCACAACCCGCTACGACCTTCGCCTTGAGAGTTCTCAGCGTATCGTCATTAATCGTGCCACCCAGTGCACATGGCGCATAGATATCACATTCCACGCCGGTGATGTCTGCGGGATCAACAGCGGTCGCGCCGAAGCGATCTACGGCCTGTTTAACCGAATCCTTATGGATATCTGTAACGATCAGACGGGCGCCTTCCTCATACAGATATTTGCACAGATGCATCGCCACATTGCCCACCCCCTGGACGGCAATCGTTTTGCCTTCCAGCAGATCGGTGCCAAATGCTTCTTTGGCTGCTGCCTTAATTCCACGATATACACCCCAAGCGGTCGCAGGTGAAGGATTGCCAGATGAACCATAGCTTGGCGAGATGCCTGTCACATAATCAGTTTCCTGATAGATCAGGTTCATGTCCTCTTCGGTCGTGCCCACATCTTCAGCGGTGATATAGCGCCCATTCAATCCTTGAATATATCGTCCAAATGCCCGAAACATCGCTTCATTTTTGTCACGTCGCGGATCTCCGATAATCACCGTTTTGCCACCACCCAGATTCAGGCCGGATACTGCATTCTTATATGTCATCCCACGGGCAAGGCGCAGGGCATCTTCGATAGCTGCTTCTTCTGAAGCGTATGTCCACATCCGTGTGCCACCAAGCGCAGGGCCGAGTGTTGTGTCGTGTATGGCGATAATGGCCTTTAACCCTGAATTTCGATCCTGGCACAGGACCAGTTCCTCATAATCGTGATACTCCATTGCTTCAAACCAACTCATGTGCTAACCGTCTCCTCCAACCATTTTTGCGATCCATTCCATTGTTCCCTGCTTATTTACCATCCTCTATTGTACCCATGAATACCCAGTTTGTGCAAAATCACATCGCATTGTCAGAGCAGCAGCTATCCATACATCTCATATCGCCGGGGCAACTTATCGGATGTTTGGTTATCATTCTTTCCGTATCCATGAGAAAAACCTCTCCCCTTTACAGGAGAAAGGTATATTCGCCGCAACAACCATTCATCATAATCGTCGAAGAATAGGAGAAGTCCCTCTATTTAATGAAGCGTTTCGACCACATTAATGGGATGCAGATCGCCATCAACGGCGAACGAGGCTTGCCCCGTCTCTTCGGAGACGACCAGCACCACCGCATCCGTGATCTCACTTAACCCCAGCGCTGCCCGATGACGTGTACCGATCTTACGTTCATGCACTTCTGCCTGCGACAAAGGCAGTACATTACCGGCAGATACGATCTGATTACCACGAATAAGAACGGCCCCGTCATGCAGAGGCGCACCTGGAATGAACAGGGATTCCAGCAGTGCATGAGTCACTCTGGCATCTACCGCTACCCCGGAATGGATGATGGTCTCCAGCGGAATCTCTCGTTCAATCACAATCAACGCACCGTATCTGCGATCTGACAGATGCTGCACGCTCGACGTTAACTCAGCGAACTTCTCGGTAAAGGGTGACAGGTAACAATCCAGATAAAACGAAGAGGCGAGCACCTCAATCTGCTTGATCTCCGCTCGAATCTCGGCAAATTGCCCTAGCAGACAGACACTATCATGGTCAAACCGGGATAACGTTAGATTCATTCGATCTGCCACACGATGGAGGTCTGCCTTCAGCTTCTGCCTCATTGAGGAACTATCACAGTCTGCTTGCCGATTCATCCTTCGCCTCCTCCTCTGGTTGGGTCTGTGTCTCGTGTCACACCAATAGTATCCATACCTTCCCCCCAGGAGCAGGCATTTATGCAAAGGTATAGCTGTATGAGCCATTCGTGATCGTGATTGTAACTATAGTTGAACCGGCACAAAAAGAGCCTGACCGCACATCTGCACGGTCAGCCCCTTTTTCGCTTTTACCCTGTCTATTTCACGAAAGAGTTCGTTCTCCAATGTCCTATTTGGTTGCATTACACCTCTGCATTCATCATTAATTATTGAGCTTTACCATATGAACCGGACTTGAATGTAGTCGGGTCATACCACTTGTATCCTGCCGCGGGTGCAGCCCATGGCTCAAGTTGCGGCTCGGTCGATGCGGCCGGAGCTTCCATAGGAAGCAGGCTGGTCGCTGTGTCCAATGTCAGTCCAGGCACTTGTGCCAGACTGGTATAGCTTTCTTTTACCGCAAGCCATTTCACGGTATTTACCAGGAATGTAGCATCGTCCACCTCTTTGAATCCATCGTAAGTCTTCTTGGTCGCGCCAGTCTCCTCACGCAAATATTTTGGCGTCGCGTCTTCCACAGGTGAAGAGTCGCCGATGAACGCGGCTTTCCCCGCACCAACCTTCGCAATGGCAGCATAGGCACCTTCAGCTCGTCCACCACCACTGTATACGCCCTGATCCACGGCATTGCCCCACTTGGCCACGTCACTTGGAACATACACCAAGCCTTTAGCCTTGTTCGGGTCCATGATTGCAATGGTCGATCCGGCATGCATGGCTACAGAACTCACGCCAGCTGTAATGCCGAAGGATTGTGCAGGTGCAACGATGTCCGATGCATTTACATCACCGAGTGCATTGTAGCGGAAACGAACACCAAAGTTCGTCGCCAGCCAGTCCGAGCTAATAACACTCTGCATGGCAGGTGATTCGGCTTCGGCCGAAGACATGCCTTTAGCCGGATTCAGAAAAGCCCCACGACGATACCCGTTGAATACTTCGGAAGAATCCCAACGGTTTTTGTTGCGGTCTGCATTGTAGTGATCGGAGATGAAGAAGATACTTCCTCCGTTCTGTACATACTGCACCAGCGCAGCCTGCTCTGTCGCCTTGAATGGCACATTGGCTTCGCCGATGACGAAGACGTGGTAATCTTTCAATGTATTATAGGTGATGGCTTGCTCACCAAATGTATACGGGATGCTGCGTTCCAGCTGATCCACAGTAAAGCCTGCGTTTCGTAAACCGTTGGCAAAATCAGAAAATGCGCCATCGATAATCCAGTCCGCAGCGCCAGCTGTCTGGGCGTGGGTATTATCGAACAAGACTTTCTTGCCGGTACCATCCGGCAGTGTTGTGCCAGGGTTCGGTTCTGGATCAGGATTGGTTGTTCCGGAGGAAAGCGTGATGGACGTTGGGTTTTTGACTCCGGCGTAGCTGTTGTAAGCACCCAAAGTTCCGGTTACGATGATCTTTGTGCCTACCAGACCAGGATTGGAAGCAAGTCCATATTGCGAACGGAAAGATGAAGGGATCTGTACATCCAATAATCTGGTGTTGGTGCGTTCTGACGCCGAATCCGCAATCAGAACATTAAAATCATTGGCATACGGAGATGTAAACTTGGCTGTGAGCGAGCCGGTAGCATGTCCAACAATGATTCCTTCAACCGTCGCCGTTCCTCCACCGCTCTGGGCAGCGATGGCCTGAGATACCGTAAGTGGTGCTGCCGCTTGTACTGGACTCTGTGAACCCGGCCCCAACAATGCGGTTGCCATCATGATAAAGACCAGGAATGCCCCGATCCAGTGCTGCCATAATGCCTTCTTCATATTTCCTTTCTCCTCCTCCAAATTACCTGATAATGGTTGTCCTCCTTTAATTTAATGGTTCATATGCTGAATTCCTCTTTCTTTTTGTAAAATTTTTGAAAAACTTTTGAGATAGCACCGATTTGCCCATACTGATGATCATTACAATCCATTTGCCGAAGGAGTAAAACGATGATGAAGCTGGTATTTCTGGTGCTCTTGTTAATAGTTCCACTGATTATGGCTTATGTTGCTATTCGTTCACGGATGGTTACCCGACTGTTCCACATTCTTGCGCTGCTCTGTTTCTATAGTGCGGCAACCGTCATCGCGGGAGATCTGTACGCTACGAATGCCCATATGACAACATTCACCACTGAAATTCACCATTTCCTGTTGAATGGCTGGTTCCTGTATCCGTCTGCATATCTGGGTGTGTACATTCCTTATGTGCTGTGGATGAGCCTTTTTTCTGAGAAAAGTTGAATTCATTTACTGCTTGGCATTGCATTTTGCCGTCGTTCATTGCATAATAATGATATAACTATGATAATGATTATCATTATTGAACTTGTCTCTCTGTACCTTTTTACTGCATATGATTTTACGACTTTATAGATAAAGGGGAACGAACATCGAATGAATACACCTCTGCAAAAGGCTGATCTGCAGCTTGACGATTATTTGGATCTTCTGAACCTGGCAACCCATCTGGGTGATGTGAAATGGCAAAAGGAAATTATTCGCAAGCTGGCATATACGTATCCCGCAGTTCAATGTAAACAACCACAATAGCATTCAAATATATATCGTAGGCATACACTATGGCTCATGACAGATTCATTCATTGAATCCGTTCATGGGCTTTTTTTGTTGTACGATGTACACTGAAAGAAGCATAAAGCCCAAGAATAGGGAGGGGTTCATCATGCAATTGGAAACCGAAAGACTGATCATCCGGGAGATTGTGGAGAGCGACTGGGAGAGCATACATACCTATACATCCATGACGGAAGTTACACAGCATACCGCATGGGGTCCGAATACGGAAGCGGATACACGCGCTTATGTACAGCATGTAATCCGTTCACAAGGGGCGGAGCCACGAGAGGGTTATGAACTTGCAATAGGTTTGAAAAGGGACGGTACACTGATCGGCGGCGTGGGTCTTCATGTGATGGAGAACACCAATGCCGAGATCGGCTACGTCCTCCACCCCGCTCACCAAAGAAGAGGTTATGCCGCCGAAGCCGCCAGCGCTCTACTGGATTTTGGCTTCCATGAACTCGGCATTCACCGGATATACGCCAAATGTCGACCCAACAATTCAGCTTCGGAGAACGTGATGCAGAAGATCGGCATGCAGCGGGAAGGTCTGCTACGGAAGCACTGGTTCTACAAAGGTTCATTTCATGATTCGGTGATCTATTCGATCCTCGCCAAAGAATATAGAGCCCAGTGATTATTGTATGATATGAAGCAAAATATTCTTGATACACAAAAAGCTGACGCCGAATATACCAGACGCCAGCTTTATCTTATTCTCCGTAACGACCCCAATCGCCAGTGGAGGTGGAGCACCATCAATCTGTTCTGTTCCACAAGCTGCAGCCTTTGCTCGCTCTGCACCTCGGAATAAGCCTATTACAGCCGGCACAACTCTGTCGGGCAGCTTGGGAATGTAGGACATCCGCACATGCAGCGCAGGGCTGCCAGATCCCGAATCATCAATTTGCCGTCCATCATATCCAGTGTACCTTGTTCCTTCCACGCACCCAGCATCCGTGTAACACTCTCCCGGGTAGCTCCAATCATCTCTGCCAGCTCAGTATGGTTCAGCTTCATGTCGAGCACGATGCCATCCGGTGTAACCTTGCCATACGAGTTGCTGGCACGGATCAGTGTCGAAGCCAGCGCACCCGCCTTGCCATAGAGCAGCAGATCACGGAATCTCGACTGGGTAATCCGTTGCGATAATGCCATCCATTGCAAGAATTTCAAGGCCAGATCGCCATGTTTGCTGAGTATACTTTCCAGATCGCCAAGCGAGATAATGGCCAGTTCCCCTTTTTCCGCCATCTCTGCACTGTAGCTATGATTCAATCCACCGATGCCACCGAATTCACCGATGAGATCGCCGCTTTGTTGAATCGATAGAATGATTTCTTTACCATCTTCCGTCGACTTGGTCATTTTCACTCGTCCCGAACGAATGTAGTACAGATATCCGGCTTCATCACCTTCCAGAAAGAGACTGTACCCTGACTTCACCCGTTTGGGCTGCATTTTCGCTTCAATCAGGTCCCACTGCTCAGCTGTCACGAACGAAAGGATTCCGCCTGTTTCCCGTGTCATTTTGCCCGCCTCCGTCTGTTTCCGTTCTGTCGCCTGGGTTGTTCTTTCTACGAATACTGTACCCATAACCATCGTCCCCCTCGGTGTTTCCTTATGGTTCTATCATACCGCGAAAGTAGCACCAGCGTTATCGGGGGATTACCTGATCCTTCCCTTGAAACTCCCTGAATTTGCTGTGAGAAAAATCACATTTCACGAATATGCCCCATCCTTGGCATTTCTTCGACCCCTTGGTATACCTGATCCAGGAGTCCTATATCGCCCAGGTTCAGTAAATTATAGAACGGAAATAGGGGTTTTCCCTGAATTACAATGTACGAGAAACGGACTACAATAGTACTACCATCGTAATACCCTTATTTGGAAGATGATCCTTGATCCAAGGTTACCGATAAAGATTGCAGCGGAATGCTCGATATAATCCGATAAAGGAAGTGTCCTCTCATGCATGATGAACTGCCACCTGGCATTCAGGAGATGATTGACGGCCTGCGCCAGAATACCATCAGCGATTTCTGTGGAATTGCCTGTATAACCGGATCCATGCTGCGCTGGAAACATACTTCTGGTGCCAGCAACGAACGAGTGAAACGTATGGAAATGCGCCCCGGACAAGATCTGGTGGGTACGGCGCTCCGAACAGGGCGCACAGCTCAGATAGATGAACAATCTCAAGGGGAATATATTCCCGCACGTTGTCCTTTAATGCTTGCAGAGCGGCTGGTCTGTGCTATAGCAGTGCCCATGTTTCAGGAAGGAAGCGTGCCAGATGCCGTTCTGCTCCTTGGTAGCAGACAGCCTTGCATCTTCTCACCGGATACGGTCAGGCTGGCGGAGCAAGCTACGTTACAGCTCGCCCCCAAAGTGTATGGTTAAAAAGATTTAGAGATGGCACCCTACTTCACGATCATTTCGACATCATGGATTGTCATGTCATCCATAACGTGACGTCCGGCATACAAAATGAGAAGCAGTTCGGAGATTTAACCTCTGGATTGCTTCTTTTTTTGTTATGATATAGATAGAACTGTGGAAGCGGACAGGGGGAAATGATGTGATTCAATTATTAGTTGTAGACGATCATGTTGTCGTACGGTCCGGGCTGATTGCCCTGCTCGAAGGAAAGAATGATATACATATCGTTGGAGATGCAGCCGATGGCGATGAAGCCATTGCCAAGGCTCAAGAATTGAAGCCGGATGTTGTCTTGATGGATTTCAGCATGCCACCAGGCAAAGACGGTCTGACAGCTACCGCTGAATTGAAGAAATTAATGCCGGATCTCGCGATCCTGATTCTGACCATGCATGATGATGAGGAGTATCTGTTCCGCGCGATCCACGCCGGAGCTTCCGGATATATTCTCAAGAGTGCGCCGCACGAGGAATTGCTCGCCGCTATACGCTCTGTAGCAGATGGCTGTGCCTATCTGTACCCGAGTGCGACCAAACGGCTAATGAGCGAGTATCTGGACAAAGCCAAACAAGAAAATGCCGGACCTTATGATACGCTGTCCGAACGGGAGAAAGAAATCCTCTCCTGGATTGCGAAAGGATACGCCAACAAGGAAATTGCCGAAAATCTGATCATCAGTGTCAAAACGGTCGAATCCCATAAAAGCAATCTAATGGAGAAGCTTGGCTTGCGCACAAGGCCTGAACTGGTGAAGTTTGCCATGAAAAAGGGGTTGCTGAACTTTGAGTAGTCCACGCAAGAACAGACTTAGCGGACTTGCCGACCAGCCTGTACAGCTGCTGCTGAATGAAATCGACAATCACATTAGAGATAATGAATTTCGCAGTAGACTGAAGGGTTCCCTGCATCAGCTTGGTGATCTGAAATTTGCGCTGGATGAGTCCTCGATCGTAGCCCTCACGGACCGCAATGGCAAAATCCAATATGTGAATGATAAGTTCTGTGAAATATCACAGTATGCACGCGAAGAATTAATCGGTCAGGATCATCGGATCATTAATTCCGGTTACCATGGCAAAAGCTTTATCAAAAATCTGTGGCATACGATATCCTCCGGCAAAGTATGGAACGGGGAGATTCGGAATCGTGCCAGAGATGGCAGCCATTATTGGGTGAACACCACCATTGTGCCTTTTCTCGATAATGATGGCGAACCCTATCAATATTTGGCTGTACGCAGTGAGGTAACCAAGCTGAAGAAAGTCGAAGGCGAATTGCAGAAGATGATGTCACAGGTTATGAACATTCAGGAAGAGGAACGGCGCCGAATCTCGCGTGAACTGCATGACGGAATCGGACAAAGTCTCTTCTCTCTGGTCATTCAGATGGACAGACTGCTTGCAGATCAGCCTCAACCTGGAGTCGAAGCATTGCGCAAACAGGTCACAGGTATTATGGAAGATGTACGTGGCATGGCATGGGAATTGAGACCATCCGTTCTGGATGATCTGGGCGTTGTGCCGGCGATTCGAACATATATTGAGAATTATACCCGTCACTACGGGATCGAAGTTGATCTGGAATGTAATCTGCGCAAACGACTGGAGATGAACCGGGAAATTGCCATTTACCGCATTATCCAGGAAGCCTTAACGAATGTTGCGAAGTATGCCGACGTAGCTGAGGCGCGTGTCACCGTTGAAGACGCTGAGGAGATGACGCTGGTTATTATCGAAGACCAGGGTGCTGGTTTCAATGAAGCAACCGCCGGTAATGGTGTTGGTTTGTTCAGTATGGAAGAACGTGCCCGTGGAGCAGGAGGAACGTTGAGGGTATCTTCCGAGCCTGGAGAAGGCACAACCGTGACTCTTTTTCTGCCCAAAATAGCACAAGGATAACCGCACATGCTTTGTATCGTTCTATGCGCTTCAAGTTAATTATCTAATTCAACGGCTGCTCGCTATTGGACTATGCGAGTGGCTTTTTTCTATCTATCTCCACTAGCTCTCATGGCTTATGCCATATTGGGATTAGTCTAAATGACAAATTGAAAGTCGAAAATCAGTAAAATTCAATATTCGTGATAAATAGATTGACTCCAGTTACGATTCGTCATTAAACTATGAATGTCACATACACATTGTATATTTAACAAAATATCATTATTCATTCCATATAGCGAAGAAAAGGATGGTCAACATGTCAGAGAAGCGCTCCTCCAAGGGAGGAGAAATTCCACAAATGTACAACCTGGACGAGATGGATCGCAAAATCATCGCCGCACTTCACCAGAATAGCCGGATCTCCTATACGGACCTGGGTACACAGATCGGTCTGTCTCGTGTAGCCGTTCAAGCACGCATCAATGCGCTATCCGAGAAAGGAATCATTGAACGCTTCACCGTGGTGATCAACCCTGGCAAGGTAGGGCTTCAGGTCTCTGCCTTTTTCAATGTCGATGTCGAACCGCCCTTCCTCGATGAAGTCGCGGAGAAACTGGACGAAGAACCGGCCGTTACCAGCCTCTATCATATGACAGGTCCAAGTACCCTGCACATGCATGGTATTTTTGCCGACATGGAAGAGATGGAGCAGTTCTTGCTGGAGAAGCTCTACAAAATGCCAGGCATCGTCAAAGTGGAATCACAGCTGTTGTTAAAACGTTATAAAAGCCGGATGGGCATGAGACTCTAGGAGGACATCAGCATGAGTTGGAAAGATTACAACGGACTCGTCATCGGAATGGTACGAACCGGAATTCTCGGATATGGCGGTGGGCCCTCGGTTATTCCGTTGATCCGTTACGAGGCCGTTACGCGTTACCAATGGGTCAGTGATGAGGAATTTGGCGAGATTTTGGCGATTGCCAATGCCCTGCCTGGTCCCATCGCGACCAAGATGGCCGCCTATCTGGGTTATAAAACCAAAGGTGTGCTGGGCGCGATCGTGTCCGTACTCGCTCATATTTTGCCGACAAGCATTGCCATTATTGCCCTGCTCGGTTCCATGTACGCGCTACGCGAGTCGAAAGTGGTCGCAGGCATGGTAGCCGCTGTCCGGCCTGTCATATTCGTCATGCTGGGCATGATGGCTTACGAATTCGCCATGAAAGCCTGGAAGGGACTCGGCAAAGGGTTTGCCGCCCTATTCGGCGTCATTGCCTTTGTACTGTTGCAGCTACTGGATATCCATCCGGGGATTGTGATTGCCGTTTTCCTTGGATACGGTGTCTTCCATATGGATCTGGTCCAGCGCTTCAAGTCCAAAGGCAAGTCCGATAAGGGGGTGTCCTAAGGATGCTCCAGACATGGTGGGACTTATTTATGGGATTTTTCGTAGCCAACATCTTGGGATATGGGGGCGGCCCGGCGTCCATACCGCTAATGCAGGAAGAGATCGTGAATCACTATCATTGGATGACCACAGAACAATTCGGGGATGTACTGGCGATTGGCAACGCCCTTCCCGGCCCAATCGCAACCAAAATTGCCGCATTCGTCGGATACCACGTAGCAGGCTGGTTCGGAGCAGTCATCGCAAGCTTTGCGACAATCGTGCCTTCCGCAACCGCATTGATTTTATTGCTTCGTCTACTCAACAAGCATCGTACTTCACCCAAAGTCAAAGGTATGACCTTACTTGTGCAGCCCGTTATCGCAGTACTCATGATTCTGCTCACCTGGGAATTCGGCCAAGTATCCACCGGTTCCATCGGCATCTGGCAGACGTTAGTCATTGCAGGCATCTCGCTCTGGGTGATGACCAAGACCAAGCTGCATCCAGCCATTCTGATCGTGATTGCTTTTGCCTATGGTGCACTGGTACTGTCTCATACGATGTAGTTTTTTAGAATAGATTCAACTAATGAATATTTATACTGGCACTCCGATGATAAGGAACGTCTCGAATTCCATTTATGCATCTGCTACATGTGTATAAATAGACTTTTGGGCGTTTTTTTACATCATTTTATAGAAAAAGCGATGATGCCAGCCGTTAAGCTGACATCACCGCATATTGAATTGCACATTTGCATATGAAGAACCAATTACTTCGTCTCAACCACTACCGTTACTTTGGTTTTCACACCTGCAAATGTTACTGTAATCGTTGCTTTACCTTTACCGTTCGCCTGAATGATTCCATCTTTCACCGATGCTGTCGCAATACGGGAAGATTTCCATAGAGCCGGTTTGGAGACATTTGCTTCACTGCCATCGTCATACGTTGCCGTTGCCACCAATGTTACCTTTTCTCCGGGCTTCATAGTCAGGGTCACCTTATCAGTTTGCAGATATTTCAGGGTGTCCACATCTACGGCAACTGTTACAGACTTGCTGCCATATTTCACTGTGATTTTTGCTTTACCTGAACCCATAGCTTTGACTTTACCTTTGGTCACCTGAGCTACTTTGTAACTGTTGGTTTTCCATTCCGCTTTGTCCGTAACATCACGCTCGCTACCGTCGCTCAAGTAAGCCGTCACCGTAAGATCAGCTGATTCACCCGATTTCAGAGAAAGAGCCGGTTCGGAAGTTTCAATACGTGAGATGACATCCACTTCGACCTGAATGGTCACTTTTTTGGAGCCATATTCTGCTGTGATGTTGGCTTTACCACTGCTATTGCCAGTAATTACGCCTTTTTTCACATCTGCTACACGTGAGTTGCTTGATTTCCATGTTGCTTCGGATGTTACATCCAGTGTCTTGCCGTCCTCATCCGTACCTGTCAGAAGGATCGTCTGTGTTTCCTTGGCGGACAATACGACAAAGTTCACATCGGCTTCCAACCCGCTAGCCATACCTACTTCAACAGGCAGCGTCAGCGTTTTACCTTCAATCTTCGCTGTAATGGTGGCCTTACCCGTAGCAACACCCGTTACAACACCTTTACTATCCACTTCAGCGATCTTGTCGCTGCTGCTGCTCCAAGTCGCATCTTCGGATACATCCTTGGATGTTTCACCGTAAATCGCCAGTACTTTGGCAGAAGTTGTTCCGCCTACAGCGACAGAAGCTTTTTTCTTATCCATCTCATACTTGTCTGCTACGTCTACATTCACTGTGAACTTAACGGATTTACCACCATAAGCTACTGTGATGGTTGCTGTACCGGATTTGTATGCGATCAGATCGCCGTTCGATACATATACAACATCTGCATTGCTTGAAGTCCATGTTGCTTTGGAAGTTACATTTTCGGTACTCGCGTCAATATATTCTGCATTGGCTACCAATTTCTTGGATTTGTTCTCACCCGTAAGACTCATGGCGAGCTTGTCATTCACATCTTTGATATCCAAATATCTTGCCGTATCTACATCTACAGCAATTTCTACTGTTTTGCCACTATAGGTTGCCTTAATCGTTGTTGAACCTGCGCTAATGGCTGTGACCTGTCCCTTGAAAACAGTAGCAACCTTCTCGTTGCTGGATGTCCATGTCGCCTGGTCGGTTACATTCACATCACTACTATTCGGATAAGAAGCCGTTAGAACAACATTAGCCGTTTTCGTTGTCTCGCTCAAACGGAAGAAAATGCTTTGATTTACCACACTCAGTTTGCTGGTCAGATCCACATCCACGTCAACGGATACGGATTTCGTACCATATTTCGCTGTGATCTTGGCAGAACCTGCCGAATATCCTGTAATTTCACCCTTCAGAACATCTGCGACCTTCTCATTGCTGGATGTCCACTCTGCCAGATCGGTTACATCTTTGGTTGTGCCATCTGGATAGGTGGCCGTCACTTTTACACCTTCGCTTTTGTTCAGCAGCAGATTAACCTGCTTTTTGTCTACATCTACACGTTTAACCACTTCAACATTAACATCCACCGTCACGCTTTGACTACCGACTTTGGCTGTAATGACTGCTGTACCTGCGCTTTGTCCCGTTACTTTACCATTCACAACGGTAGCAACCTTCTCGTCACTGGTAGACCATTCCGCTATCTCGGATGCCTTATCATTTGGCGTATTGTCACTATAAATTGCTGTCAAAACGATATCTTTCGTATCTCCCGTGCGCAAATCCAGACTTTGCACGTTTTTAGAAAGAGCTTTGACCTTCTTCGTTACCTTCACCTGAACGGTCTGAGTCTGACTCTGGTACGCAGCTGTAATCGTTGCTGTACCTTCCTTTTTGGCCGTGATTGCGCCGTTATATACAGTTGCTATCGAAGTATCACTGCTACTCCAGGTTGAACTGATCGTTACGTTCGTCGACGTATTATCAGAATATACACCTGTCACCGTAACAGAGCTGGAATCACCCACTTCAAGCGACATTTCATTCTTGGAAACCACAATTTTGGACAGTTCTTTATCTGCCGCAGCAGCCAAGCCTACGTTGGATATACTCAGCATCAATACCAGCAGCATCACCATGTACTTGGTCAATCTTGGCTTTAACATCATTTCCCTCCGATTATCATCAATTTTTTCCTTATGTTTAATGTCGGCAAGTTCTTTCCAGATGTTTAGACTTTAAGGAAATTTTCAGGGAATTCTATGGAAATTAATTTCATCCTCCCGGCTTGTCATCATTTTCGATCACCTGACTCCACTCTCTATATCAACGGATTCATACCTGCGCAGATCGCGCATAACCTATGTATAGTGATTATCTTGAACTTCATTTCACAGGATCGGGGGAAACATATGCGTCAACCTTTTGATTATATTGGATATTGGGAGCAAGAGTATCGTTCGGGTGGAACTTCCGGAAGGGGTTCTTACGGGGTATTGGCGGAATTCAAAGCCGAGGTCGTGAACAGACTAATCCAGCGTGAGGGCATTCAGCGTGTCATTGAGTTTGGATGCGGGGATGGCAACCAGCTGCAATACATGAATTATAAGGATTACCTGGGCGTTGATGTAGCCGCTTCTTCCGTACAACGCTGTGCTTCCCAGTATGCCAATGATTCGTCCAAGAGCTTCATGCTGTATACACCAGGCCTTTGGATTAACCGTGGTTTTTTGCAAGCCGATCTGACGGTCTGTCTGGATGTACTGTATCACATTACCGATGAAACGGATTTTCGTAACACCCTCCATGATGTCCTGCATTCTTCGATAGCGTGGGTGGTGCTATACACCCGATTGAAAGAAAACGGTAACCCGGGGATCGATACGATCCAAGATCGCAATCTGTTTGATTATCTCTTCGATTATGCTGACTTCAAAGTGCATGAGATTATTCCGCAGCGATATCCGGACCAATCTTCAGCCGATTTTGTAATCCTGAGACGTATCCCTTCGAAGTGAGACTCATTCGATTAAAGCTTCAAGCTCGTGTGTGCTCCGTCTCCCATGGAAGGACGTCATTCCCACCATCAAAGGAAACGGGCACACACGGACAGCTTGATATTAGATTACTACCGCCTCATAGGCTTACTCCATAGCTCCCCCTTTCCTTTAAAATAATCCCTTACCTCCGCGCAGCTTCGCCAGCGCCTCCATATAGAAATAATCGCCGTATATTATCGGCACATTCAGCCCTCGCCCTTCCGGGTAATGCACCGTTCCCTGCATAATCAGACCTTCTTCCGCTGCCGAGTCGCCAGAGCTGTAGTTCTCATGCAAGCCGCGGACGATACGCTCTCCCGCGGCAGCATAGGTTTCCCCGCGTGGCGACAGCTTCGCCAGCTCCAGCAATCCGCTCGCGGCAATCGCCGCAGCGGACGAGTCCCACGCCACCTGATGCTCCGCAGGTGCGCGGAAATCCCACACCGGCACGATCTCTTCGCCAAGCATGGCGAGGAAGAAATCGGCCGCACGCTCCGCTGTCTCCAGATATCGGGCTTCGCCCGTATACCGGAAAGACAGCGCAAACCCGTGCAATGCCCAGGCGGTGCCCCGCGCCCAGGCAGACCCTGGAGCATGGCCCTGTCCGCCATGCTCTCGCAACTTCTGCCCCGTGTGTGGATCGAACTCCACCACGTGGCAGATGGACCCGTCCGCGCGGATGAATTCGCGCGCTACGGTGTCCGCATGCGCTTCCGCCAGCCAGCGGAAGCGAGGGTCGCCGCTCTGCTCGGATGCCCAGTAGAGCAGCGGCAGGTTCATCATGCTGTCAATGATGGCTACGCCGCGCGTGTCCATCGTTGACGAGCTGAAGTTCCAGGCGCGGATGAACTCGCCGCGCACGTGGAAGCGGGCAGCGAGCAGATTGGCGGCTAACATGCCTCGCCGCCGTCCATCCGCACTGCCCGTCTGGCTGTAGTTGGCTACGCCACTAAGCAGCCAGATGAAGCCCAGATCGTGATCCACCGATTCGGGATCACGCAGACATCCTTCCAGTTGCCGCTCACAGCTTTCGGCAATGCGATACAGCGAGGCCGCCGCTTCACTTTCCGGCGAATCCCCGTGAACCAGCCATAACAATCCAGGCCAGAAGCCTGCTGTCCACCATTCCGGATCATTCTTGTCATACGTCCCCTGCGGAGCAATGTGTGGAAATGTATCCTTGATCCGCTTGGCATTCCGAATCGTTTTGGCAGCTCCCTGTCGCCATGCTTCCTCCAGCCATTTGACCGATGTTGATGTGTTCATGAACAGTTCCCTCCTCGATTCACTGCCGGACATCTTTTCTTGACGCCCCAGATCTTCATCTTCATGTCTTTCGCTGCATCTCTATCGTACAATCGTAGACTCCCTTACCTTCTATATCCCTTCGCTCGGACCTTCCCCATGTACACCAGCCTCACCCAATCGGATCGTAAATGTCAGACTGCGGGCTCCGCTCACTTCAATTCGCGCTTCCTTCAGTAAGCCATTCCGGGAAGCCACTTCTTGATGATCCAGATGAATGATGGCTCCTTGATCCAGCGCTGTCGATTCAACATATGCCCCCTGATACTCGGTACGCACACTATGATCCGTATGAGTAATAATCGCCTGTTCCCGACCATCACTGAACATCAACGGAAGGAGTGCGCCAACGGCTTCAACCTCTCCCTCGAACTCATACGTTACAGTCAGCACGTCTACCTGTTGTACATAACGGGTACGCAATGATTCAATTCCGGGTAATGGACCGACCCATGTCACTGCAAAAGAATTCCCCTGATGCGCTTTGCCATCTTCTATTGCTCTGCCCGCTCGCTGATCCTCCTCTGCCCTATTCGGCGCCTCATACACAATGGAACCGCCACCTTGAGCTGGGTCTATTCCAACATCTCGATCATATGCACCTCCCGATGGAATGCCTTCGGCAAGGCTGTGCCATACTCCATCTGCCGTCTTCCATGCAGGACAGTAGCTCAGCGGCCGCACCATTCCTTCGGCAAACTCCGTAAATCCGGCCTGTACATGACTGGCTGCGGACGGACCAATCAGACCAGGCAACCCCGCCTGCTGAATTCGCACCAGACCCGGAATGGTATAGGGATCATTCAGCGCCGTGTGCAGCACCAGTTGCTGGCCAGGTACGGAAGCAATCACCGTTTCGAACCACCCATCGGTCTGCACAACTCTACTACCCACTTCGGAAGGAAGGTACATTCCGACCACATCTTCACCCGGGTCACTAAGACAAGCATGTGCCAGTGCCGCCGCCGTCCACAGATTGTAGCAGGTATGATTGGTATAGATTTCGTATCCGTGGCGAGCCTCTGGCGCATATTCATTCCGCACAATTTTCAGACGTCCATCATCCATCTTCCAACGCTCCACCGCAGCAAAACACCGATTGGCTGCCCGAGCGAATGCACCAGCCATTACCGGGTCCCCCGCTTGTAAAGCCTGCGTTGCATGTGTAGAACAGCTATAGGCAGCGGCTGCCTCGTTCCATTGATGCTGGGAGCTTCGACCGCGCGGTGGAATCTCCCCCAGCGGGGACAGCATCAGTAGCGAGCTGAACGCACCATGGCGTAATTGTTCACGCAGCGTATCGGCAGTGGCTCCCTCGTAACCCGCCTCAAGCATCACACCCAGATGATAACGGGTAGCCATGTCATAGGAGAAGGGACTATTGGGACGAATCAGTGGTCCATCCTGATACAATCCAAGCGCCGTAAACCGCGGCACATGATAGGCTTCCAGATAGCGATCCATCCACGCCGTATCTTCACTCGCCAGCTGTTCACGCCAGCGTAGATATTCACCTGAGATCATAATGGCATTCCAGTTAATCATGCGATTGGCATTGTTCATGCGGCTCATCGTAAATACATAATCTTGTTCAGGACTGATCGTTCCAAGCGCCTCGGCCCAGTTCGTTGCTCGTTCAGGCAAATGTGACTTCAACAACATATAAGCTCGCATCATTAGCACCGGATAGAAATCAGGATGGTTGTCAGGTGTACTGCCATTGATCACAGCATCAATGCTATGTGACAAGGCCGCTGCCGCAGAATCAAGCAGATCTGTATGCCCTGCATCGACCAGAACTGCCGCAGCCATCGCATAAGCTGGCGTAGAATAATACCTTTCCACACCCGAGAATGGGTCGATTACTGCACCCTGAAGGTCCTGATATGATGTGTAAGCGCGAACAATTTGTTCAACAAGTGCCAGCTTGCGATCCAGATTCCAGCCATCTGCTGGAGCGGGACCCACCTGTTCTGCCTCCTTACGGTAACGTTCGAGTTCATCCTTCCATGGATACGTAGACGAGGATGTATAGTTACTCATTCATGCTCACCTCTGTTTCTCGATTTCTCGGCTCAATGATGAAGCTCACCTCGCATATAGCCTCAAGCCGTTCTGGACAGTCTATCCGCGCATCATTTTCAGTGTTTGGACCGCTCCATGCTAGTAATGTTCGATAGAATGTGACCGGAACATTGTCATGATCCACCGTATGAACCGTCTCGATGCCGGCTTGCCAGCAGATCGCATCATATTTCATATGGATCGTTGCATGCGAACCTTGCCAGTGAATCTTACCCGCCTCCACCATGACAGGCTGTATCCTGCTTACCCATCGTTCCACGATGCTTGCCCCTCCTGCATCTAATCCGCTTACTGAAGATCCTGATCCTGATTCTAATCGCACCACTCTGGACATACCCTCGTTCTTCCACTGAAATCTGTCCGTCTGTCGCAACTCTGCCTTCATCCTGCGCTCATCAGGAGCAATCCGCCAACGAACATGGCGTGTAAACCGAGCCAACGAAGGTGCTTCAGGGTAGGCAGCTGTCAGATCCAAAGTTACATCCAGATCACCCCCGCATTCCGACAGTTTTGCCTCCAGCACCTGAGCTTCTGCTTGCCGACCCGAGCTCTGCTCCTGGCCTTGAATCCATGGAACACTGTGCCCGGATGACGAGATATGGAACAGCTGCTCTCTGCCCGGTGCAAAGTAAGCTTGGGTATACAACCCTGCCCCTGGATCACACAGGATGTTCTCACCGCCACAATGAATGATGAACTGACCCAGATCGTTATGGTTGTGAGGTTCATCGTTATGTCCACCTTTCACGGAACATGCTACATGAACAGCTCCTTCATCTTTCGTAGCTTGGGTGTCCGCGTAATCAAGCGAGCCCTTTGCAATCATCCAGCCCAGATCTGGAAAAATAAATCCCTGATCCATCGTTCTCTGTACAGATGAACCTTCATCAACATATACTTCCGGATCGCTCCACATCACGTTTCGAAGCAGATGAGCCCAGCGATGACAGGAATCATTCGTAAGTAGTGGCATATGAAATGGCAGATCCACCTGCAACTCCAGCCGCTCTGCCAGCAAAGAGAGTAAACCCGAAGGGATTTCTTCCTGCTCCGCACTATCCGAATAATTCACGAATGTCCCACCCGATAGATGAACACGCAGCGGAAAAGCAGCAATGGCTGCTATTTTGGAACCCGCCAACAGATTCAGTTCACCCTCGCTATACACACGAAGCATCTCGGCATAATAGGTGAAATAACCGAAGCCATATACCCAGTACCCCAACCCTTCAGCACAGCCGCCATCTTCGCCATACCCGCTCAGGAATGCCTCCATACAGCTAACCGTTTGACAGATCGATTCCCGCAGTATGTTCTCATCCTCCAGTAACAACAATGCGGCCATGCCACAGCAACCACCACAGACTGCCGACCAGTTATGATCCGCTGTCTGCCAGTGAAACTTCCGTTGATCGCGATACAGCGGGGTGAAGACCCGTCGCTCTGCTTCAGATCTGATCCGCTCTATCACAAGGCGGTCCAGCTGCTGGGCATGAATGATCACAATCTCGGCCAGCATATGTACAGTCTCAGCGGCAAACAGATCAATGTTACCATGTACCTGTTCCTGTTCCATCTCTCCTGTGCCCAGATGTGCAGGCAGACACCATGTATATTCATCACATATTGCCCATAACATATCTTCCAGCCTATGCAATACATTCGCGTCAGTAGAATTCAAGGCCAGCATCGCTACAGCGGCCAGCCTGCCCCTGCGATCAAAATAGACCTCTTCGTAGGCTTTCCGCTCACCCATATCGCTGAACTGTCGATATAGACGAAAGGACAAGACAGGCATAGGTTCTTTCAGGGCACGTTCACCATGAGTCTTCAAGTCCGTGTATAGCGTAGCCAATTCAGGCCGGGACAACTTCTCTCTGAGTCTGTTGGCATCTAAGGAACTTAATTCAATCGGCTGCGATTGATTCTTCTGTTCATCCTTACGCCTGTCGTTCATCTTCTGATGGATTACCTGCTCAATACACAGAGCATCCGGCCAACCCATGGCACTACGCTTGTTTATATTTTCATTTTCGACTTCGTGATTGGAATCTTTCACTCGATTCACCACTCTTCGTTAATGGGATGTCATACCAATATTATAATGTAATCGATTTCATTTTACCGGATATGTAAGAGAATTTGAAGAATTATCCATCACATCTCTGTTCATGATCCTACAGGTTCCACCTTCCAAACCAAAAAACGAAGAACCTTCTACCAGGTTCTCCGTTTCATCCTGCCTGTCAACCAGGCGTTTATATGGCTAATATCATATGCTTATCTAAGCCTGTATCATCTTTTACTATCCAAATCCCGACTGTGCCTCGTTGTCACACAATAGCAAGCGGAGAATGCTGTACAACCGACAACCATTGACGTGCAATCAGCTCATGACCTGCTGCGGTTGGATGTACGCCATCCCATAACCAGTATGCTGCATCTGCCTGTTTAAGCGCATCATTGAACGTTTGCTGCAATGGTACCCAGACCGCCCCGAACTCTTCAGCAAGTTCACGGACCAGACGCTGATATTGACGGATGCGCTCCTCCCAGACATCCCATTGCTCTACGGTAGCCCCTGTTTTCAGGATAAAAGGCTCCAGCAGAATCAGCCCCGTATCCGGCATCACTTCCCGCGTTTCTTCAAGCAGGTGTCGATACGCTCGTCCGAAACGATCCGTAATCCCGCTAGGTTCACCATTCATCGTGCGCCAGGCATCATTAACCCCGATCAGGATGCTGATCAGATCCGGCTTCAGGCTAATCGCATCCTCATTCCAGCGTGCATACAGATCGGATGCCCGATCCCCACTGATGCCTCTGTTATAGAACGTCTTATGCTTGCCCGCCAGTTCCATACCCAGTTTGCTGGAGATCAGATATGCATATCCGTGGCCGAGAAAATGATTCGGATCATCATTGCGAGATCTTCCTCCGTCTGTAATCGAGTCTCCCTGAAACAATATAACGGATGAACTTGTACTCATGATTTGAAATCGTTCCTTCCTCTTGTGCAAAATGGAAAAAATGAACACCTCAGTCTCCATTTTATCCCTTTCGGCTGCAATAGAAAATAGCGTTTTCATTACAATGCTATCCCATCAGGTATATCCTATTTCAACCACACACTACCCCATCAAGTACCGCAAAATCATCATAGCCACAATACCGACCAATACGGTTCCCAGCAGACTGCGTGTCCAGATGGCTACTGCAATCGTAGGCAAGGCCGCCCACAAAGCTGGATTGTGTGTAATCGGCACCAACTGGTTGTCTGACATGAACAGCTCTTGACCAATCAGTGCTGCCATTACGGCGACGGGTACATACTCAAGCCAGCGCAACAACCACATTGGAATCTGTATTTTGCTGAACAGCATAAGCGGTAATACACGCGGGATAAACGTTAACAACGCCGAGCCCATAATAATCCAGAATACATCCCATCTCACTTCCATCGTTCCATGAACACTCCTATCGTTGCCGCAATGACCGCAGCCACAATGACACTCATGCTGCCAAGTGAAGCCATGTTGGCGAAGATCACACAGACAACGGCAATAATGGCCACATTTATGTGTATTTTTTTATTTTTGCGATGTACTAACTGAAGCACAACCAGTCCAATAAACATGGCTGGCAGTGCATAATCCAGACCTAGCCGTTCCGGTTGGGTGATCCAACGCCCAAAGTATGCTCCGGCAATATTAGCCACGAACCAGTTCAGGTATGCGGTAATATTCAGACCATGCATCCAGCGCTCGCTGAGCCTTCTCCGACCAATGGCACGTGTCATCGCCACGCCAAATGACTCGTCCGTAAGAAGTGATCCAATCCACATATTTTTCAGCGGTGTCAGATGACGAAAATACGGAGAAACCACTGCGCTTAGTAGCAAATGACGAAGATTCACAAAAAAAATGGTGAAGATGATGGCTAATGCAGACCCATTCGATGCAAGCATACCTGCGGCAATGAACTGGGCTGATCCAGCATATAGAATCAGACTGAGCAGTGCCGTCTCCGCCAGGCTCAGTCCAGCGGTCATCTCAATGACACCTGCGGCGAAGCCAATACTCAAATAACCAAGCAGGGTCGGTACACAATCCTTGACCCCTTGCATGAATGTTGCGTTGTCCTGAACCTCTTCCCTGTGCTCAAGCGCGGAAGTCTGTAATGTGCTTTGCCCCATCTCTGGCAAACCCCCTCTCGAAATTCAGTCCCCATGCCGATATATATCGATACATACGAATTCAACTTATTCTCCATGAAAACACTTCTAAATCAATCATCATGACCCCCCACACACACCTGGCTACGTCACATTAATTTAGTAATATATCACAAAATATGCTACACAGGTAGAACAGATTAACTTATACAGAACAGATGTGATTCTAAATACCTATAAAAACATAAAATAATTTCATAAGTCCCGTAATTTATGTTGAATAAACTCGAATTTTGTCATAAGATATCTCCAGAAACAAATGGAAAGAATGGAAACGATATCAGATCGGCTTATCCTCCAGGGAAATGGATGGATTATAAAGAGGGGGATTATGTATGAAGAAGGCTAACAAACCAAGGCGCACACGAACGATGCAGATGAGGGGAAAATTGATTTTATCCTTTGCCATCGTGTTGCTTATTCCGACCATCAGTTTGGGCATTATCTCATTCCGAACAGCCGATGCCAAGGTCGAAGCTAAAATGTTCGAGAACGCAATCAGCAGTGTGAGTGTGCTCAACCAGACCATTGACCAGATCATTGGTGCCACACGTAAAAATGTTGATTTCCTGGCAAGCCAGCTGGATGCAGGCAACGTCGGACCCACTCAGGGTGACGAGACCGAGACCATCCGCACCTTGCTTGATGCGTATAAGGAAACCCATAGTGATGTGGAACTTGTCTCCATCGGTACCGATCAGGGCGTGTATATTAATTCCCCTGTCACTGCAGTGAACAAGGAAGGTTACGATCCCCGCGAACGTCCGTGGTATCAAGCTGCTACGCAGAACAAAGATATCCCCACTGTAATCACACCCTATTTATCAAGCAGTACCGGCAATGTTGTTGCTTCGGTTGCCCAGACTACTGCCGATGGTCATGGTGTCGTTTCTGTCAGTCTATCTCTCGAAGCTCTTTCCCAAACGGTAAACACCACGAAAATCGGTGAGAAGGGTTATATCTATATTATTGATAATGCCAACAAAATCATCGTACATCCAACCGAAAAACCAGGGACCGAAGGAACCATGGCACCCTATCAGGATATATTTGCACAGAAGGACGGCGATCTTAAATACACACTGAATGGAAATCAGGAACACGCCTTCTTTGCGACCAATGAAACGACAGGCTGGACCGTGGTTGGTGTCATTGACAATGGCGAAGTAACCGCAACCGTCCGGCCAATCCTGTACACTACGCTGATCGTGATTGCCATTGCCATTGTGGTCAGTTCCATCATTATCTTCTGGATTGTACAATCCATTACTCGACCACTAAACCGGCTCGTGAATGCATCTAACGAGATTAGCGGTGGGAATCTGGCCATTGAAGTTGCTGTGAATAGCCAGGATGAATTCGGAAAACTCAGCAACAGCTTCAACAAGATGAGCCAATCCCTACGTACCGTAATTCAGGATGTCCGTCATACAGCGGATGAGCTGACAGCCTCTTCAGCACAACTCGCAGTCAATTCATCCGAGACTACCAAAGCAACAGAGCAAGTTGCCTTGATCACGGAAGAATCTGCTGCCGGTATTGAGAAACAAGCCTCCAGCCTGAAGCATACAGCGCAACAGATGAACGAACTGGCTGGAGGTGTTGGGTTAGTGACTAACAGCACGCAGCAAGTATCCGAAGCAGCCATGCAGGCAAGTGAACTCGCCGTTCAGGGTAACGCCACCATGCAGACCGCCGTATCCGAGATGGATTCCGTCAGTCGCTTCGTTCAGGGTATGGCAGAGACCGCGGAACGACTTGGAGAGCACTCTACATCCATTGGTGAGATGGTATCTGTCATTACAGACATCGCTGCCCAGACCAACCTGCTTGCTCTCAATGCTTCTATTGAAGCAGCTCGCGCAGGTGAGCATGGACGTGGATTCTCCGTTGTTGCCAGCGAAGTTCGCAAGCTCGCGGAGCAATCCAGCCTGTCCGGCCAGAAGATTGTAGAGATGGTCGGAGCGATACAGCAGGAAATCTTATTGGCTAACCAGAATGTACAATTGGGTCAGCGGGATGTAGGCAATGGCATTCGTGCCGTGCAATTTGCAGATGAGGCTTTTGCTCAGATTAGTCAGGCCGTAGGGGTTGTCAATCATCAGCTTGAGAACATTGCAGCGGCTTCACAGCAGATGTCAGCCAGTACAGCAGAAGTCGTACAATCCATCGATCAGATTCACACCATATCGGAAACCAATGCCGATGGAACGGAGAATATCTCTGCAGCTACGGAAGAACAGGTCGCTTCCATGCAAGAGATCTCCTCTTCTGCCGACTCTCTCGCGCATCTGGCTCACAAGCTGCAGAAGCTCGTAGAACAGTTCAAGCTGTAAGCTATATAATCCCTATACCCTTATGATGTCATCGATTTCAGATGACGAGCTGTTTATAACGAACCTAAAGACCCTTTGCCATCGTCGCGGCAGAGGGTCTTTTGGTGTCCTGATGTTCAAGGAACTTCTGAAGGAGATTTCTCTCCTATTCACCAGATTCTTTTTTATCTCTGTGATATCCCTGATCACCATAAGGCTCAAGCTGTTCAAACCAGCGGTTCAAACATTTGGCCAGCGCATCCTTTGAATCGGAATACGGGTTATCGTCTTTCTTCAATATCTCCAGTACTTCAATCACGAAGGCATTCTCTCCATATTGATTCCATTCAGCCTGCAATCTTCGATTCAGATGACTGCCCATCTGGAGCATAAAGCGTTGTCCATTAATGGTTTTCAGGTTAAGTGTACTGTCGAGATAGACTTTGCCATTGTGCTCATTCCGGATTTGGTAGACTCCCGCTTCGGTTTTGACTTCTTTGGCCTGTTCCTGCAATTCTTTGCGACGATTCATTGTGTCCTGCTCCCCTTTTTCTTCTTTCTCTGCATTCCGATCTTTCCTGATTTCTTTGCGCTTCGGTTCCCCGTCTCCGTTATTCTGCTGATATTCATGGCTTCCCAGCCAATACTGACTACCGTCCGGCTCTCGTTCCAGCAAACCGTAGTCAATCAGATATCTCCGAATTTCCACGTAATCATCATACACTTCCTTGAGTAGTGTATTGACCTGCTTCTCGGTATATTTACGTTTGGGATCGAATCGTTTGACAATCTCGGTGAGCACGATATATTTATGCTTTTGCTGCATATGAAAAGTCGTCAGTGAACCATCTGTACCCTGCGGGAAGTACTTGTTCAGCACCTTCTCCCGATCTTGTTCTGTAATATCGAACTGATCACGATGAATCGGATGCCCCTGCCTCATAACAGGTGATGCCAACTCAGCAGGAGCATAGGTATCTTTAGCTTTGAGAAGCTCCATAAGTGCCAGGAATATCTTGGCCTGCCGTTCCTTCTCCTTCAATACAAACCGATGATTCCGGATCGTTGAGGCACTCCCGATGCCAAGTGCCTTCTGAACCTCTACATCCTTCTTGCCTTCATGAAACTGAGCCAGCAAGCCCCGCTGCACATCCGACAATCCAGTCACACTTTTATCCAGCTCCAGCAAATATTCAAATACCGTCCCATGCGCCTTCTCGATATGAACTCGCATATAGCGGGCTGCTTCATAGAGCACCCCTTCTTCAGGATAGATGATCCCCGCTTCCGTCCTATATCCACAACAGACACATATATAAGCTGCACCTTCCTCCACATAACCCCGCTTAATCTCTTCTAACGAAGCGGTCTGCAACCATGATTCCGATGATTTCATCTAAAAGCACCTCTGTTCTTATCATTCTTTTTTCATCGTATTACCTCATGATTCAATTCTAATTAAATAGTCATTTAATATTTAAGTTTGTTTATTTATAGATATATTATATTTTTGTTTGTTTAATGTCAATGTATCTGAACAAGCGTATGTTAAAACATAACGAACACCTCTGTTCAAAAGAAAAAGACTGCAGGGTCACAACCCTGCAGTCTCTATACACAAAAAGCCTTTTTCGGTGCCTTCCTACCGTGATTCGTCATGATTAATTGTCCTGACTCAAGCCACTGTTACAGCTTAAAGCGCTCAATCAAGCTTTGCAGATCCTCAGCCATACGAGATAATGCCGCCGAAGATGCTGCGACCTCTTCCATCGTAGCGAGCTGCTCCTGGGCAGCAGCTGATCCATCTTCCGTTCCAGCAGCAATTCGGTTTGACAGAACCATCGTCTCATTCACTGCCTTATTGACATGACCCATGCCCCCATCAATCTGACGGGAAGCCGCGGATACTTCTCCAGCTTGTGCAGCCACCAACTGTACAGCTGTACGAATATTATGGAAGGCTTCACCTGCTTCCGTAACCATCTGCGAACTTTTGACCATACCTTCTCCCGTACGGGCAAAGGTCGATTGTACCGCATTGGTTTTCTCCTGCATTTCATGCATAAGCTCATTAATCCGCTCTGCTGAAGTGCCTGAACTATGAGCCAGTGACTTCACTTCATTGGCAACGACTGCGAACCCACGTCCTTGCTCGCCAGCTCTGGAGGCTTCAATGGACGCATTCAATGCGAGAATGTTGGTCTGTTTGGCGATGGCTGTAATCTCGGCCACAATCACCAGAATTTCTTCATTTTTCGCTCGCAGATCTTCGATCACCACAGCCATAGCCTTGCTCTCATCATTCACCTGCTGAATATGGGTCACTGCTTCTTCCACAGTGACCATACCGGCTTCCGACTTGGTGGATGCATCAAGAGCTATACGAGCGGTGTCTTCGGCACTCGATGCGATTTCTTTGACTCCGTTGGACATTTCTCCCACGAGTTGACCTGTAGCCACAAGGCTATTATTTTGCAAAGTCGTTCCTGCAGCTGCATCCTGCATCAATTCAGCCACCTGTTCTGTGGCTTTGGATGTCTGCTCTGAACTGGCCATCAGCTCTTCAGAAGATGCTGCCAGTTGGCTTGATGTATCATGGACCTCTCCAAGCACATTACGCAGTGAAGTCGTCATCGTATCGAAGCTTTCTCCAAGCTGACCGAACTCATCCCGACGCTGCAAACCTACCCGAACGGTAAGATCGCCCGCGCTTACTTTGGATGCTGCCTGCGTTAATTGCAGTAATGGCCGGTGAATACTGCGGATGATGAAAATAAGCAGAACGATACCAATCACCAATGCAGATGCCACAATCGTAATTGCACGAATCATAATGGGCATGACGGCTTCCGTTGCTTCGGAAGGAACCATTTCGCCAACAATTTTCCAACCTGTCACCGGATTGGTGAAGTACACTGCTTCCACTTCGTGACCATCATATGTATATTTCACGGTCCCACGTTCCTGCGTATACATCTCATTAATGTAGCTTTCATCCGATTGCGTACCGGATTCGATCTGATAGTGGAACAGGAACTTTCCACCATTATCCAGCATGTACAACTTTCCTTCTTTACCGATACGGATCTGATCGACTGTATCTTTCAAGTGATTGAGGCTGACATTGGCCCCGAAGACCCCTTTGCCATCAGCCAACTTGGCTGCTGCTGTTACGACCCATTCGCCCGTCGTAACCGACTGGAACGTATCCGAGATCACAGGTTCGTCCTGGGACATGCCCATCGTATACCATGAACGTTCCCGTGGATCATAGATCTGTGCTCCAGGATCGGGAGATTTCATCCAGCTGCCATCGTCAGCACCTGCGGTTAGTACACCCAGTTCCTTGTGATTCTGAGACATCCGATCCAGCTGCCTTTGAAGCGCAGGAGATTTGTTAATAATATCGCTTGAAGTGATACCCGCAGCCATCTGTGCTGCATTATCCTTCTCCATATCTAGCATCTGATTAATCTGCAAACTAAGCATTTCTGTTTTGGCCTGTGCGGAACGTATAATCTCCAGCTTGACCTGGTCAGCAGCTTTTTGATAAGACAACCATCCCACGGTGATGCTCGGTACGATCAGGAACAGGAGCAATGCAGCAATCAGGCGTTTTTTTACGGTTAAAGTAAACCAGTTTCGAATCTTTTTCTTCATTTAACTATCCCCCATCATAATCTTCACCCATCCTTTTATCGGACAATCGCTGTAAAAATATTATGTGTATATACTAAATTAGTACAAATTTAATCTTTTCGGTCGGTTTAGATGGGCTCACCTTATCCTGCTTTTTCGTTTTGACCCTCCAAGCGAGATCGTTTACAATGCTCATAAGCTGGCTATTCATGAAACGATTGGAAGGAGAGGATTCAAATCTTACGCAAGTCGCATGGGCAACAACCTGTTTCTACTGTATATTCATCCATGTTCCGCATTCTGTTAGCGCTCATTCTGTGCGCAGGCCCGATTCTGGGACAAGCGGGTATCACGGCATCCGCAGCGCAGGCGACGCAAGCAGTTCACATTGAAGTGAATGGTGAGCAACAATCTTGGAAGAACGCACCACTTATAATCAAAGGTTCAACGTTTGTTCCGCTGCGGGATGTGGTCACATCTGTCAAAGGCACGTTGAAATGGGATGCTCGCACCAAGACAGCTACCGTTACCGTGGGCAGAGACAAGCTGGTCCATCAGGCTGGCAGCCATTCCATTAAGGTAAACCAAGTCGATCTAGCCACAGGTGTGAATTCACGTACCGTTAACGGTACGTTGATGGTACCTGTCCGGGCCATGGCTAATGCAATCAAGGCCGATATCAAAGTCCAACGTACAGCAACAGGTCAGATGAGTGTGAATATAGTCACCGATCAAGTAAGCCTGCTGAACAGCGAGGTTGCCAGCGTAGATACCTATTTACGCGAGATCAATTATCCGGGTATGGCTCTGATCGCCCGTGATGGTGAAGTTCTGCTAAGACAAGGCTACGGACTTGCCGACGAACAGACGCTGAATCGTCCGGATCAGAAGACCCGCATCGCATCGCTGAGCAAATCCTTCACGGCCGCGTCCATTCTGAGTCTCGTGGAGGATGGTAAGATTGATGTGCAAGATCCAATTTCCAAGTATATCTCCGGTATACCTAAGGGAGATCAGATCACGCTGCATATGCTGTTATCCCAGACTTCAGGTCTGCCATCCGCATTCGGTCGGGGTGAAGGAACTTCTATGGAAGAGACTGTAGAGGAGATTCGTCACAAAACGCTGAAGTTTGAACCGGGTAGTGCCTATCTGTACAGCAACAGCGGGTATGTTCTGCTCGCCTACGTCGTTGAACAGGTATCCGGCATGAGTTATGCCGATTACGTGCAGCAGACGATTTTGAAACCACTCGGCATGAAAGATTCCGGAGAGGCGTCCCGTAAAGTCCATACCATTCGTGGTTTTGTTCAGCATGATAACACGTGGGTGACTGCTCCTTACTATGTATCACAATCTGGCTCAGGAACCATCTATTCCACCGTGGACGATATGCTCAAATGGGATCGTGCACTGTATACAGACCAGATTCTAAGCCAGGACACGATTGAACAGATGTACGAGCCTTACTCGGACAAAAACTATGGCTACGCCTGGATTCTCAAGGAAAACGGCACGAACCGTACCGTCTTCCACAACGGTAGTGGTGGCGGATTCGCCACAGCTTTTTCACGTAACCTGTCTGATGATATCACCATTATCCTGCTCGGCAACCATGCTGGTATGGACATGACTTCACTTTTGGATGAAGTTGAGGCACAGACAGCCAGAGCACTGCAATTGCAATAATCAATATTTATTCGTTCATACAGAGCAAAGAGACGATCCTTAACAGGATCGTCTCTTTGCTCTGTATATGTCTTCATTTTTACGGCTCACACGTCCGTTTCACTCAACCAACAATTCATCTCTTTTTCATGCCGCAAATGGCAGAGTAACTCATAATTTCATCACTGCCTAGCAACCATCCGTTCTTTCATCATCCGTCTACTTTATCGTCACAGGAAGTTTCCCCGCAAAAGGAATACGTCCCATCAGCGCCTGAGCGACGCTATCCATGGCAAGGGGTCGGCTCTCGTAAGCCGCCACATAGACCTGGGCATCCGGAATCGCGAGCAGATCATAGGGGCTTCGCATGGCTACAACCGTCAATGGCTTGCCCAATTGCTGCAACCAGCTGATCAGTCGGCACTGTGGATCGCCGGAGGGGCTTCCCGCATTGTAGGTCCCCACCACAATCTGCCGAATGTCATCTTCTTCGGCTGCCTGAAGCAGACGTGCGGAACGAATGGCGACTTCCTCAGGCGTGACCGTCAGATCGACAACATCCAGACCATAATTGGATAAGGCTGTGCCCAAGGTGAACGTCTGAGTAAGCTGTTCATCGGCAATCGTCGTCACGGACGTAGAAACCGTTATGACCAACGTGCGTTCCAGCTTCAAAGGCAGCATATCTAACTGATCACGTACCAGTGTGATACTGTTCTCACTAATGCGGCGGGCAACCTTCTGATGAAGCAAAGTGTTACGCTCCAGCCCACTGGAATGAGCAGGATCGTGTGATGCCTTTGGCGAAGGTTCATTTGATATTACACCGTTCGATTCCTCATCACCTGCACCACCTGTTCCACCCTCCAGCAAACCACGTTTCGCCTTGTACATCAGTAGGCGAGATACCGATTCATCAATACGACTCTCGCTAATCTGTCCACTCTTCACAGCTGCTACCAACGCTTCAAATGCCTCTGCCTGAAGCTTAGCCGTATGGCTAATTAACACTAGATCCGCTCCAGCCTCTACCGCCATCACAGCTGCATCGACCGTGCAATAGTTCACTGCAATAGCATCCATCTCCATGCAATCTGTCACGATCATGCCCTCATAACCCAGTTCCTGACGAAGTAATCCGCTTAATACGGTTTGTGATAGTGTTACGGGCAGACGCTCCGGCTCCAGTGCAGGAAAATAAATATGCGCCGACATCATGGCATCGACACCTTCGGCGATGGCGGCTCGGAATGGAATCAACTCCAGTCGCTCTACCCGTTCACGGTCATGAGTGATGATCGGGAGATCCAGATGAGAATCGGTATCCGTATCCCCATGCCCCGGGAAGTGCTTCGCTGTCGCTGCAATGCCAGCGTCCTGAATTCCCGCAATGGTTCTGGCGCCATATTCTGCAACGGATTGTGGAGATTCGCCGAATGATCGTACACCGATAACCGGATTGGCGGCGTTATTGTTCACATCCAATACCGGTGCAAAGTTCATATTAATGCCCATGGACTTCAGCTCCAGTCCACTGATATATGCCGCCTGATATGCATCCTCAATGGAACCGGCAGCGGCAATGGCCATTTGTCCAGGCATCAAGGCGATTCCTTCGGTAATCCGGGCAACCATGCCGCCCTCCTGATCAATGGATATCCAGAGCGGCACATTACCGCTGCTTTTGGCAATCTGTTGCAGCCCTAACGATAACCGCTCTACCTGCTCTGGCGACTCGACGTTGCGCGCAAAGTAGATTACGCCACCGATTGGATACTTTCGGAGAAAGGGTTCCACATCGCCAACAGCTTCGGTGCCATGAAAGCCACAAAGCAGCATTTGCCCGACTTTCTCACGTAAGGTCATCTGTTTCAGCTTCGACGGGTATAACTCTTTTTGCCCACTCATTCCATACCTCCCTCCGATGACAAACATCTGTTCATTGATATAACAAAAATGGCTTTCGCCGCTCCTTCCATTCCGCTGCCTGTACATTCCACGCTTCGATTAAACAAACGAGTACTGCCCGGTCATGAATGGTTTCCCTGACTTCCGTGCCCCCTGCCAGCAGGTCGATAAAGTACCTTGAACCCGGCCGTGGTGGCTCCAGCCAGCAGAACTGCTCCGGGTAGAGTGAAATCAGTTCATGCAAAAGCACCAACCCTGTCTCTACCGCCCGGAATTTCCTGCTGTCCGTTACAAAAATCCTTACTCCTCCACACAGCTCCCCTGCATGTTTGGAGAACGTTGGCGACATGTACACGGGATGCACATGCACACCTTCCAGCTTGTGTTCCCGAAACCGTTCCGCCAATCGCTCACCCTCAACCCAGGGTGCCCCAATCCACTCGAATGGGCGGGTCGTGCCCCTGCCTTCCGATACATTCGTGCCTTCGAACAGGCACGTACCCCCATATACACGCACACTGTCCAGCGTAGGCATATTGGGAGAGGGTAGCATCCAGGGAAGCTCACAATCCGCAAACTCCATGGAGCGCTGCCATCCTTCCATGACAACCACGTCCAATTCGCAAGGTACATCCATCTCGCTGTTGACCATCAAGGCCAGCTCACCTACTGTCATTCCGGTACGGATAGGTACACGCCAAGCGCCCACAAGTGATTCATATCCCTCATTTAGCACACCGCCTTCCACAGCGTTTCCACCCAACGGATTGGGGCGGTCCAGAATTAACATTCGTTTGCCTGCTCCAGCGCAGGCCTCCATCATATGAAACAAGGTTGAGGCATACGTGTAGTAACGGATACCCACATCCTGAATGTCAAATAGCACCGTGTCCACTCCAGCCAGCATTGCAGGCGCAGGTTTCTTGCTGTCTCCATACAGGCTGAACACCGGAATGCCCAGTCGCGGATGGAGCATATCTCCGAATCTGACACCTGCCTGAAGCTCTCCATCCAGTCCGTGCTCACAGGCGTAGAGCGCTGTAAGCTCGGCATTCGCCAGTCCGGCGCATACATCTATTGTCGATACAAAGTCCGCTGTAATACCCGTCGGGTTCGTGATCAGACCGATTCGAGTATCGGTTAACCATGGATGCGACAGCCCTCTGGACAGAAGATCAACTCCCGTTTTTACAGCCGGGATCAGCTCGGTCCCATTCAACTGGCCCATCACACATTCCCCTGGCTTATCCACCCTGTATGCTGGTGATCATTACCGCCTGTTGCGGCAGGTTCCTCTTCAGGTTCCAGCACATTGAGAGCAACCTTATGCTGATAGATGGCAAACATACCTCCAAACAGCGTTCCGAAACCAACGACAGTAATCATCAGCAAAGCAGTCAGACACATCGCCTGAAAACAAGCGCCCATCGTGTACCCCGGGTGACGGAAGAACAGCTTTACACTTTCCCCCATCGCCTGAAGGATACCCATGTTTTTTTGTAAAACAAGCTGCCAGGTATAGAACTGTGACATTAGAGCCATGAGAACGAAGAACGTTTGAAATACGCTCACTGCTGTACCTGTAATTCCACCCTGTCCACCGTAATACCACCAGGTTGACCATAGAATGAAGCCAAGCACCGCAAAAAGCACACCCACCGACCCTCCCGGAATCATTCCCTTCACCGTTCCGATCCAGATATCCTTGAGCCCATTACGCCGTTCCTTACGTTCCAGTCTGTGATACACGGCATAACTGACACCGAACAGGATTGGCATATAAATCACGGCCAGAAGCAGTACCGCGACCAGCAGTGGAGCAAATATCAGAATAGGAACCATCACGATGGAGCTAACGACACTGTACAAGGCCACCGGAATAATATCCCGATAGATCTCCGCACCCGACTTGACCAACACTTCACTCAGTTTACGCATCTTCACTCTCCCCCTTTCTCACAATTCCTTCTTCGCCCGGCCTCGTCTCTTACTCTCTTCCAATCGCAAGCTCCGTCTCTGGATCGAAAAAGTGCGCCTTACGCAAGTCCAGCACAAAATTTTTGTCCATTCCTACATAAGCATGTGTTTCGGGGTGAACTTTAGCCGTAACAGTACGGGCACCGGAATGGAAATACACCAGATTCTCCGATCCCAAATGTTCTACGACCTGAACTCGCGCCTGCAGTATGTGATCTGTCGGGATATTTGGAGCCACATCGTCACCAAAAATATGCTCTGGACGTAAACCCAAAATCACCGGCTTGCCTTGATGGCTCTGAAGACGAGCAAGTACATCCTCTGACAGGGTGAATGATGCTCCCTCGATGACAACCTGTGTGCCTTCAATCCAGGCATCGATAAAATTCATCGCCGGGGAACCAATAAATCCGGCCACAAACATATTCCGCGGACTCGCATACAATTCTTTCGGTGAAGCCACCTGTTGAATATCTCCATGATTCATGACCACGATGCGTTCACCAAGTGTCATGGCCTCCACCTGATCATGCGTCACGTACACAATCGTGGCACCGAGCCGTTTATGCAGTTCGCCCAACTCCACCCGCATCTGCACCCGCAACTTGGCATCCAGATTGGACAGTGGTTCGTCGAATAAAAACACCTGCGGATCACGGACAATCGCCCGGCCCACCGCAACCCGCTGGCGCTGACCACCGGACAGCTCGCGTGGTTTGCGCTCCAGCATCGCTTCCAGTCCCAGAATGGAGGCCGCATTCTGCACCTGTTCATCAATATAGGACTTTGGCTTTTTCAGATTTTTCAGGCCAAAGGACAGATTTTCACGGATGGTCATATGCGGATAGAGTGCATAATCCTGAAATACCATCGCGATATCCCGATCCTTCGGATGCAGATCGTTAACGAGTCGATCCCCGATCACAATATCGCCACTCGTTTGCTTTTCAAGTCCAGCAATCATGCGCAGAGACGTCGTCTTGCCACAGCCCGAAGGACCAACAAACACTACGAATTCCTTATCTTCTATAACAAAGTCCGAGCCGGCCACAGCCGTGAACGTTCCTTTATGATCGTCTTTGAATTCTTTGCGCACTTGGCGAAACTCCACGCGTGCCATAGGTAGATCCCCCTTTACGTAATCCTTTGTCCTGAACTATATAATTTCAACTACCGAATATTTACACTGGCACTCCGATGACAGAACAACCTTCCGATCGCTGTTATCCCCAGATTTCTTTGATTCCTTTATAAAAAGGGAAAATCCGGTGATAGCTTAGGCTTCCGATGTAGCTTTCTTTCAGAAAGCTTTAGGCGAACGCCTTCGCTTCTTCAGGTTATTTCTGTCCTCTCCGTTATAGTGTAAATGTTTAGTTGAACATATATAGGAATTAACCTTTTACTGCACCGATCGTAATACCCTGTAGGAAATAACGTTGCAGCGAGAAGAACAGAATGATCATGGGCAGCGCACCTATAGTCGCCCCCGCCATCATCGCACCGAAATCCGTTGATTCGGCAAATACGAACGAGGCAAGCCCCACCTGAATGGTACGCATCTCGTTAGAATTGGTAATGAGGAACGGCCAGAAGAATTCGTTCCACGAAGCCACAAACGTGAATATCGCAAGCACCGCGATTCCTGGCTTCGCCATCGGTAGAATGACTTTCCAGAAGATGCCGAATTCACTGCATGCATCGATACGTGCCGCATGTATCAGTGATGTGGGCAGCGTGGACATGAACTGTTTCATCAGGAATATGTTCCCTACGCTAACTGCAGCAGGCAAAATAATGGCCGTATACGTATCCCCCAAGTCAAACACGTTAACCATCAGAATGTACAAAGGAATCAGCGTCACCTGCGCCGGAATCATCATCGTCCCAAGCAACGTCCAGAATACCGCCTGACTACCCGGAAATTTCAGTTTGGCGAACGCATATCCCGCCAGGGAGGCGAAGAATACATTCGTGACGGTCAAAATGATCGAGATGAGCAGCGAGTTGTACAGCCAGCGCCAGGCATCGGTTTTGGCAAAAAAGCGCTCATATGGTGATAACGATAACTGCTCCGGAATCATCTGTGGTTTAAACGAAGCCGACATCGCACTATCCTGCACCGAACCGACGAGCATCCAATACATCGGAATGACTGTCACCAGCGCCCAGCCAACCAGCAGAATGGATGCAACCACGAGCAGTGTCTTTTTCTGTGTTGATTTCATGAACTACATTCACCCCCGGATGCTTAATGCAACTACCTCTAATACTCAATATCGCTGGAGAAATATTTGAACTGGATGACGGAAATGACAATAATAATCAAAGCCAGTACAAATGACTGAGCCGATGCCAATCCGAATTCATAGAACTTGAAAGCTGTCTCGTAGATCAGATAGGCAATCGTCGTTGTCGCAAAGTTCGGTCCGCCCTGCGTCATCAGATAGACAGAGATGAATACCTGAAAAGACATGATGACACCCGTCACCAGCAAGTAGAGCGTTGTTGGTTTTAGAAGTGGCCATGTAATCTTGCTGAACTGGGTCCAGCCACTGGCATGGTCGATATCCGCCGCTTCATAGAGCGATTTTGGAATGCCGCCCATGGCTGCCAGATACAGAATAATGCCCGCTCCGTGCGATCCGAGCCAGTTCATGAGAATGAGGGAAAAGAGTGCCGTTCCCGACTGGCCCAGCCAGATTACCGGATCAAGGCCGAACAGGCCGAGGAAACGGTTGAGCAACCCCGAATCGGTAGGATCAAAGATCGCCAGCCATACGATGGAGATGGTTACCCCGGATGCAACCGCAGGCAGATACATGGTAGCTTTGAAAAAAGTCTGCCATTTGCTTTTCATCTGAAAGATGAAATAGGACAGCACAAATGTGATGAGAATATTGACTGGCACCGTACCCAGGGTAAAGATGACCGTATTTTTGATCGACTTCCAGAACGTTTCATCCTTTACCAGACGTTCATAGTTGTCCAACCCTACCCAGGTGGAATTCATAATGTTGTATTTCTGGAAGCTCATAATGAGAGCCGTCAGTACCGGATACAGCGTAAAAATGAGAAATAGCAGGACAGGCGCCAAAATGAATAAATACGCCCACCCGTAGTCCCGCCATAACCGGGCAACCCGGGAAGTCCGGGGCACGGACGGCTTTGGCGCAAGGGCGGTCTGCATGGCGAATCCTCCTCTCCTAATCCGTGTGATTTTGCGTCATGTTTTATTGACCGCGTTATTGTCCAAACATCTGCTGGCTTTTGTTCTTGAAATCTTCTGCGATCTGCTCTGGTGTCTTCTCACCCGAGAACAGCGCCTGAAGGTTAGGCTTCACAACTTGTTCCTTGAATTGTTTTTGCTGGGATGCTTTGTCGATATCCAGTTCAAGTACAACCGGCATCGCGATATTTTCTGCCATGACTTTTGCAGCATCCAGATTATCCGCTTGCCCAAGTTCTTTCCCTTTAAACAGATCCACCTGGGACTGTCTTACGAATGGAAGCGCCAGTTCATTGGCCGAGTTCCCTGCTTTGGCACCACTAAGCGCCTCCATCACCAGGAACGTATTTTTAGCATGCTGCTCACCTTTGTCCTTCTTCTGTTTGAAGGCTACGTATCCTTCGCCGCCCATTGTTGTCGCCGCAGGTTGATCGTCATGATGTGGTACAGGCAACAGCACAAAATCAATCTTCTCCCCCTGCACCTTGCCATCGTCGATATCCTTGTTGCGGTTCTGAATCATCACATCATAGTAAGGAATTGCTTTGGAGATAATCGCCGTTTCACCCGCGTAGAACATATCCGTCCGTTTCGCTGGAGCGAGAGCCGCCGTTTCCTTAGGCATATACCCTTGATCCATCAGGTTTTTGATAAAAGAGAGCGTATCCAGAATACGCCCATCATTCCATTGGAACGTGCCGTCTTTGTCAAGAACATCAATCATGCCGTTGTTCCGGGATAACATTTCAATGAAGTCGAGCGAAGTACCGTCCGTAACCAACGCATACTGCTTAGCCCCGCCATCGAGCGTTTTGGTCAACTTGGCCGCGGCAGCGTTGAATTCGGACCAGGTCCAGCCATTTTGCTGAATGGATTTCCAGTCCATGCCCGCTTCCTCCAGAATGCGTTTGTTACCACCCCATGCCCATTGGAATTGATATAACGGCAATCCATACTGTTTCCCCTGAATCTGGCCTAAATCAAGCGTACCCGGCAAGTAGTCGTCCTTGATCTCAGGTGTCAGGTAGCTGTCCAGTTCAAGCCCCAGTCCCGTATTCACATACGTACCATCTACACTGTGGAAATACAGATCTGGCGGATTCCCTGCATTCAGAGCGACATCGAATTTTTTGGGCCCTTCCGCCCAGGAGAGCATTTCCGTCTTCACGGTAATGTTCGGGTGTTCTTTATTGAAATCAGAGATCAGATCCTTCAGTTCATCTTCATATGTGCCATGTACAGGATAGGTCCATACCGTTACCGTATCGTCCGCATTCGGATCATCCGAAGCAGCGCCCCGCTGTTCCCACAGGCAGTAACCCAGACCATCATCAACAACATTGTCCATACCAGACCCTTCTTTTTCATCCCTTCATCTCCCTCGCATGTCGTCTTCCGATTCTTCCATTGCCTAACCATGCTACCCCTTCGAGATCATCCAGCCTTCAAACGGCATCCACCTATAAATTCGGCAGTAAGGAAAAACACCTCCCCTGTAGATTGGACCTGCCAGTACGCAGGATAAATCTCTTAAATGCAATACTGACGTCAACTTAGTTAACATTAATAGTATTAATTCCTTCCAAATTTGTAGATTGAGTTCATTATATGAGCTGTGAAATAAAAATTCAACATTATTTTTTATTATAAAATTTAATTTTACTTTTTCATTTCATGCCACTATACTATGTTAAAAGAAAACCCAAGCAAGCGAGGTGAGCCAGTTTGCGAGTATATGCAGGCATTGATGGAGGCGGTACCAATACTGATGCAGCAATCATTTCAGATTCTGGCGAAGTACTCGCCCGGTTCCGTGGGGGCCCCACCAATCCTCACAGCGTAGCGCCCGAACAGGCGATTTCAGAACTGCATCGGGTGCTGGATCAGCTCTTTAATCTGAGAAATGATTTTTCGACAAAATGTGAAGGTATATGTCTAGGGATGTCAGGTATAGATACTATTCAAGAACGTCAGATGATTGTTGATGCAGTACATGACTATATGAAGAACAAAAATTGGAGAGGATCAGAAGCCTCTTCAGTCTGGGTTGTATCGGAAGGTGAGATTGCACTGATGGCATTCCTCGGCCACACTCAGGGTGTATTGTGCATCTCTGGAACCGGGTCTATCGTGTACGGCTTCACGTCAGAAGGAGAAAGCTACCGCGCAGGAGGCTGGGGTCATCTACTTGGAGATGAAGGAAGTGGCTATCGAATCGGACAACGGACGCTTCAAGCCATCATGCAGAGCTATGACGGGATTCTCCCTCCAACCCGGCTAGCCCCGCTTCTTATACAGAAGCTGAATCTTCAGAATTTATTGGAGCTAAAGGTACGGGTGTACCAGGCTGATTGGGGAAAAACCGAAACGGCATCCATCGCCCGTCTCGCTATAGAAGCAGCCGAATCCGGTGATGAGGTTGCCCAGATGCTGATCATTGATGAAGCCGGACAGTTGGCAGATACGGCAAAGGCACTGATTGCCCGTCATCATGTATTCGCAGCCGCGCAGGTTGTCCTGTCCGGATCACTGTTTCGTTACTCTGAGCTGTTCCGAGATACGTTTATTCAGAGGCTTTTGGAATATGATGGAGAGCTAAAATTTGTTCACCGAGAGGATGCTCCGGCTCCGGCGGTCGGTGCGGCGCAGTTGGCAAGGCAGCGCTGTTCCCAGAATGGATCATTTTGAAAGAGAGAAGGAGGCCATACGGATGAATCACATGCTTAACTCATTGATAACCGAACAACCTAATCCACTGACAGATCATATAGATGAACTGCCCTCGACAGAAATTATGGAACTGATTAATAGCGAGGACCAACAAATTGCACAGTTAATTCAACCGCTCATTCCTGTGATTGCACAGGCTGCCGACCGGATTGTAGATGCCTTTCAGTCAGGCGGCAGACTATTCTATGTGGGTGCAGGTACCAGTGGAAGATTAGGAATACTTGACGCTTCGGAGTGCCCACCTACCTATGGTACCCCTCCCTCCATGGTGCAGGGTATTATTGCAGGGGGATTCCGGGCAGTGAAGGACCCCGTTGAAGGTGCTGAAGATAGTGAGGAATTTGGAGCTACCGACTTGGATGAGCATGGATTGAACAAAAACGATGTTGTAGTCGGTATCGCCGCCAGCGGACGAACCCCCTACGTGCTGGGTGCCATGAGACACGCCAAGGAGATCGGAGCTACGGTAATCAGCCTGAGCAATAACGCTGGCACGCCGATGACCCTGTTGGCTGATGTGAGTATTGAGGCCGTTGTGGGGCCGGAGATTGTGATGGGATCAACACGCATGAAGGCAGGCAGCGCCCAGAAGATGATTCTGAACATGCTCACCACTACCGCCATGATTCGTCTGGGCAAAGTCTACCGCAATTTCATGGTGGATCTGAACCCCTCGAACGAGAAGCTTGTCCATCGTGCCAAACGAATGATCCAGCTGGCCACAGGCGCGAGTGAAGCAGACATTGAACAGGTATTTATCGCGGCTGATGGGCATGTCAAAACGGCGATCGTCATGCTGATGGCAGACGTAGATGCAACGGAAGCCCGGCGCAGGCTTGATCTGGCTGACGGATTTGTCCGCAGTGCTATTTCAGGGGAATAACGTAGTAATATATGCTTGAACACGAAGGAGCCCGACATTGGTCTGGGCCCTTTTTTTGATTTTTTATAGGTAAAGCGAACGTGTCCTACCCATTAAAAAATCCCTCCTGTTCAAAACAGTAAGGGACTCGTTCATTCTCATTTATGTTCCAGAATAGCCTGTCGGCTCTTCTCCAAATATTCCACCGACTGGTTGTAATCCCGACTGGCAATGGCCAGATACAAGATGTCGATCACGTTCAGCTGTGCAATTCGGGACGATGTTGCTCCGCTCCGAATATCACTTTCGGTGGAAGTAATCATCAGAGGCACATCCGCCATACTACTGAGTGTATTGCTACCCCATTTGGTAATGCTGATTGTCGCTGCACCGCCTTCGTGAGCATGCTTGAGACAGGAGATTACGTTCGAGGTTTCCCCTGAATACGAGATACATACAACCGCATCATCTTCACGAAGCGTCGTTGCGGACGAAATCTGCATATGCGGATCGGCGAACGAAAAGCTTGTGCGATTGATTCGCATGAACTTGTAATGTGCATCAAGCGCAATCAGGTTCGAGGCCCCCACTCCATAGAAAAAGATCCGGTTTGCCCGATGAAGCACGTCAACGGCTTTTTCCACCAGACGTGGGTCCAGAATATGAACCGTATCCTTCACCGACTGAATATTGTTTGCGGACACATGCTGAATAATGCTCTCCATGGAGTCCTGGGACGAATCTCCGTATATTGATATGGCTCACTCGTCTGCAAATCTCCGGCAATCTTCAGCTTTAGCTCCTGAAAACCCGTTACCCCCAGCGATTTACAAAGACGAATAATGGCAGCTGGGCTGCCTCCACTCCGTTCAGACAACTGGGCCACCGAGGATTGAACCGTCTCTTGGGGATGATCCAGAATATACGCCCCGATCTTTCGTTCCGACGGAGTCAAGTCATCCATTAATGCGCGTAAACGTACAAGTCCACCTTTCATGCCTTCCATCCGCTCCTCCTGTCCGTACTGCATTCATGTACAAGCATTTTATCTTATAATTCCACTCACGTCTAATCGAATTCCTCGCCCTTCCATAACTGAACTCAAATAGAAGTCAGACCTCACTAGAGTGTTAGATTGCCTGAGATTACAGCGTGTTTTGCTCCGGTTACTGCCGGGAGCGTGTTCGTTCTGCCCATTAAAGCCTCATGGCCAAGTAGAGCAAATCCAATGGCTTCCCGAGCATCATCAGGTATGCCATAATCTGCTGTTCGTTCCAAACGGATGCCTTCCGGGAGTCTCTGACGGATCATCTCCATCAGCGTGGCATTGGAAGTGCCCCCACCGCAGGCGAGCATGGCCGATATTTGCACCTTGGGCAGGATAAAATCCTTCACTGCACGCACAATTGTTTCCGCGGTCAGACAGGTGGCAGTAGCCAGCGTATCTTCCAGCGTTAAGGAACGTGCTGCGGCCATCTCCATCAGTCTCACTGCATACGTGGCGCCATATACTTCTCGCCCGGTACTTTTCGGCGGAAGCCTTTTGAAATACTCATCTTCCAAACACAGGTCTACCAGACCCTGATCGATCTTCCCCTGTGCGGCAATACTTCCACTCGGATCATAATGCTGCTGCCCATCCGTTGCCTGCCGCACAATAGCGTCCATCACCATATTGCCTGGTCCCGTATCAAATGCCGAAATACCTTCGGTAGATGAATCGGATGGAAGCACCGTTACATTTCCAATGCCGCCGATATTCTGCACCAGCCGTCCTTCCGTCGGGCTGCGGAACATCAGAGCATCCGCATAAGGCGTAAGCGGTGCACCTTCCCCACCAGCCGCCATATCCCTTGCTCGCAGGTTGCCGATCACTGGCAGCCCTGTCCGTTCTCGAACGACAGCACATTCACCGATCTGCAGCGTGGATATCACGGGAAGACTCCCTCCTGTGGGTCCTGGAAAAGCGGAACCTACAGGTGCGTGCCATACCGTTTGCCCGTGCATGCTAATCGCATCCACCTGTCCGGGTGAGATGCCTGAAGAATGGATCAGTTTCATGACGCTATGCGCATACCACTCTGATACTCCGAAATGAGCAGTTGTCAGCTCATCCACTCGCGCCGTCTCTGGTGAACACAACCGAATGAGTGCTTCTCTCAGCTCGTTGGAGTAGGGTACGCACACAAAATCAATCAGATCCATTTGCTCCAATGCCCCACTATCATCCGTCAAAATACGTACCAATGCCGCATCTGTTCCATCGAGTGACGTTCCTGACATCAGCCCGATGATGTAATGCTCCCGCTTCAAGCGATACTGTTCCCACATCGGATAGCTGCCTGTATCCATCCATTCACAACCTCCCGCCAGACCCGATGAACACGTCATCCTGCCATAATTTCACCCAGTATATGATATTAAATTTCACAAGTCAAACATTACGTGAAATTTAATTACAAAACTGAAAGAGAAAGAGAAATATGCATCCCATTTGCGAACGCACATGATGTTTTCTTTCAATAAAAGATAAATAAAGAAAAAAGAACGTCCCCAGGGACGCTCTCAGATAATGAACGCAACACTTCGATTCATGCACACTTCACACATATAGCTCGTCACCAGCAGACAGTGAATGTATGGCTGTTCCCGGCGACGGGCTATTTCTGAGCAATCCTTCTTTTAATCTGTCCGTCTCTGCTCGGTCAGCATGCACAAGTACCGTATGTCTTGTGGGAATCCGATGCATCATTCGCTCGACATCCTTCCAGCCCTGATGCACTTTATAGCGTATTTTTCGCACCTCACACGCTCCATATTTGCCAGATTCCCGCAGCAGCTTATCAGCAAATGTACCATGAGCAGTATGCCCGGTGAGCAGAATCAGATTCTCCTCTCTGTCCGATAATTGGCTGTAGTACCAGCGGGCAAGCGAGGATTGCATCATTCCGTCCGGAATGAACCACAACGAAGCAGCATGTTGATCCAACAGTTGTTCCCGCTCTTGGGTGGTTGTAGGCAGATCCCATCCTCGTCCGGTCAGAAAACAATCCAATTCGTCTTGCAACAAACTTCCGGTGATATGCTCTCCCTTTTCCCTCAACCAGTATGGAACATGCATAAGCTGCTTCATGCCATCCACCAGACCTTGTTCCACTATGATTGGAACATTGGGAAACTGTTGCCGTATCCACAGTATGATCTCTTGTCCACGCCCTACGACAGGCATGGGTAAGAGCACCTTGCCACCTTGATCAATTGTCTGGCGAATGGCTCGTTCCAGCTGTTTCAGTTTGTCGGCCTGTGTATCCCGGTCCGTACCATAGGCCGCATCAACAATCGCCAGATCTACCAGTCCGACGTAAGATATTGGCGCAACGTCTGCTACGTTTGCTCTGCCTGCTCTGCCCGCTCCATCTACTCCGTTGGATGTGAAATCACCCTGTTTTATGGGTATCTCCGTGGATACGAGTGTTCTTGACGATATCTCTGATGTAACAGATGTCTGATCTTGTGACTTTATGAACAATCCAGCCTTTTGCCCACTGTTTATGGCGATTAGTTCCTCCGTGCCCCACTGCTGATTGCTCGAAGCATCCAACACCAGATTGTCACGAAGCGAGCTTGCCTGCAAGAATGCCTCCGCTGGACAATCCTCCTGTAAAAGCATTGATTCGGATGTGTAATCACCGGAATACCATATCTTCTTGCCTTCAGCTTGCAGGCCAAACCAGACCGATCCAGCCAGATGGCCGCTTCGGCCCCACATTACTTTTACTTCGGGTATCAGTTCGAACCAGGTTTGGGACACTGCTGCATCCTCCAGATACCGATAACGAATGGCCTGCTCATCTGCTTCATCATAAGGGAGTACCTCTCCGACACGCTCTGCAAACCTTCGCCAGTTCGCAAAATACGTCCGCAGCTGTTCCCTCGTTTCCCTCGTTGTCCACACTTCCCCCTGATAACCCATCTTGTACAGCAAAGGGATTGCGACCGAATGATCCTCATGGGCGTGAGACAACAGAACCGCATTCAGTTGCGGGACAATCTCCGGTTCAATCAGCGGATACTCGCCCGTACCTTCTTTTTTCACACCACAATCCAGTAACAGGCGAAATCGGTTCCCACTCAGGAGGTAGGCGGAACGTCCATGTTCCCCTGCACCGCCCCATACGTTCAGTTTGATCATGATGCATTCCACTTTCTCTTTGAATTCAGCATTTCGATCCCCAGCAACATCAGCACCGTCATGCCTACGGTTACTACAGCCATCGCCATACCGAGGGACACCTGACCTTGTTCAAACTGGGCAAAAATATACGTAGCCGATGTCTGCATCGACGGTGGAAGAATCAACAACGAACCTACCAGTTCACGGGTAGCAATTGTAAAAGTCATCATCCAACCCGCCAACATACCGGGCAGGATCAGCGGGATCAATATCCGCCGCAGAATGTACAGTGGTTTTCCGCCAAATACTTGCCCGGCCTGGAACAACGTGCCGTCAATCTGGGTGAAGCTTGATTTGACATATTGCACCGTGTAAGGCAAGAAGAGCACTACATACGTCAGCACAACCATGCCATAGGTGTTATACAACGTGACTGGCATCCATGGTGAGTTCCAGAAGAGAATCAGTCCCACGACCATGACGATACCCGGTACCGTATTAGGCAATAGACTGAACAGGTCAATCACCCGCTGTATGAAGGAAGACGACCTACCGATCGTCAGTGCGAAACCTGTACCGATAATAACAGCGATTGTGGAAGCTACGAGGGAGAGCCCCAGACTATTCCCAATTGCCTTCATGCTCACCGATCCCCAGGATAGCAACTCCCCGTAATGCTCCAGTGTCAGATTATCAAAGGCCAACCCTGACCCGCGTAGCTTCATGGTCGAAGCGGCAATGATGGAGAAATACGGGATACCTACCGACAGGATCAGCAGAACCGCCAGATACGCGCCGCATAACCAGCCAGCCCCACCACGAAGGGAATATCGCTTCGAACGTTGTCCTTTGCCACCAACCAGACGATAGGTGAACTTTCGGCTCATGGCAGACTGCATATACCACATCACCAGACAGACGGACAACAGCACCGAAGCCAGCGAGGTCGCCTTGCCGAAGTCAATCGGCCAACTGGAGATGTACTTGTGAATCTCGGAGGTCATGACATAATAGCCAATCTTGCGCCCGAAGGTCGCCGGTGTACCGAATTCCGCAATCGTTTTGACAAAGACAAGCATGATTCCCATGCCGTAGGACGACAGCAACAAGGGTAGAATAATGCGTCTGAAACGGTATCCAGCCCGTGCACCGTGCACGGCTCCCGCTTCTTCCAGATTGCCGCCGATGCGAATCAATGCATCCCGAAGCAGTAGATACAGGAACGGGAACAAGTGCAAGCTCATGATGAGCACCATGCCCCAGAAACTGAAGAACAGCTCACTCCAACCTGCAGCTGAGGGTACCCATTGCTGCAGGTATCCCCCTTTTTGCATAAACAGAATCCAGCCCATCGAGCCGATATACGGCGGGGTCATGAACGGAATCATCAGAATCACATCGACCCAGCGATGTTCGCCCATTCGGGTCTTCGCCATCATCCAGGCCAGTGGCAGTGCCAGCAGCGTGGTTACCACTACAACGCAGATGCCAAGCCAGACGGAATTCAGCAACACTCCGGATAGATGATGACCGGTAATCGTGCGAATCGGAGCCATCCAGTCCCATTGCCCGTCCGTGAATACACTTTGCCAGAAAATCAATAAGAGCGGCACACCAATGCTTATGGTCAGCAGAAAGAGGGCCAGAATCACGCCCACTCTCCGAAAAATACGGTTGTTGTCCATTACAACAGGTTTCACTACGTTCACCTCACATGACTTCCACATCAAGACAGCCGGTTTACCTTTTACCTAAACGTCACTCTAGTACTACGTCCTTCAGTATTTTGCATCATCCGAATCAAATCGATCGCGGGTACAACGTATAGACGAATAGAACATTTCGATCTATACCTTGCTTATTGAAAGACGCTCTTTGGATTTATGCAAAAGTACTTATTTAAATGTCTCGGAGAAACGTGCCGCTGTCTCTTCGCCATGCTCGCTCATCCAGTTCCAATCCACTTTCAGTTGTGGGATATCCTTCACATTGGCACGGTTAGTCGCTTCAATGTCTTCACGGCCCGGAATCAGATAGGCATCTGCTACGAGCTTCTGTGCTTCATCGGACAACAAGTAGTCAATAAACGCCTTGGCATTCTCAACATTCGGACTGGATTTCAGAATAGCTGCCGGTCTTGGGCTGATTACAGTGCCTTCTTCAGGATATACGATATCCAGTGGTTCACCTTTGGCCTTGGAGGAATACGCCATGTAATCCACACCTGCCGCTACGATGCTCTTGGCACCTGTAATGACTGGATCAAGTGCTTCCTGATTCGCTCCTGCCATTGCTACGCCGTTTGCTTTGTACGCACTCAGCAGATCCCATCCTTTTTCACCGTTCGCGCTCAGGTATCCTGTGATGAAATCGAGTGCTGAACCTGACAATGTAGGGTCTGGAATGTTAACTGCATCTTTCCACGCAGGTGTAGCAAGCTCTGCCCAACTTGTTGGTGGTGTAGATACTAGTTTCGTATTGTAGACAATACCCAGCGCGGAAGCACTGCTGCTGAAGTAGTTACCTTCTGCATCCGACCAATCCTTGTTCAACTTGTCTGCATTGGCTGCATCCGGGTAAGGTAGGGTCAGTCCATCTGCTTTCAGAGCCTGTGCTGAAGGCAATGACGCCAGAATCACAACGTCTGCAACCGGATTGGATTTCTCTGCTTCCATACGAGCCAGGATTTTGCCAGTCGTTCCCTGGAACATCTCAACTTCAATACCCGTCTGAGCTGTAAATCCGCTCACGATATGATCTGCCAGCTTCTGTGGGCCAGCACTGTACAATACAAGCTTGCCGCCGGCCGGTTTCGTCGTCTCCGCCGCCACCGCCGTACTTCCTTCACCCGCAGGTTGTGCTGCGCTTCCGGTAGTCGTGTTCCCTGTACTACACCCGAACAAACTGATACTCATCACTGCTGTTAATAATAACGTTGCACTCTTTTTACGGTTTTTCAAACCTAACATGTTGTTCCATCTCCCTTAAATTATGATTGGATTCCTACTCATTTGATAATCACTACGATCTGCCAAATCTGTGCCCTGTTCGTCCAACACATCTATCTACTACGCTAGTTGGCTGCTGCTATCACTTCTCGTTGCCTCACACTCGGGTTGTCGTAACCATCCATTCGGCAGATCCGCTCAGGGGATACATAGAGCTGAACCTTCTCCCCTACGCGCACTCTCTGGTTCATATAGGCTGTCCATACGCCGAGTCCTTCCATCTGCACGCGAACTTCATAACGTTCTCCTACATAGCTGACACTGAGTACAATCCCGGGATAACACAGATCATCATGATCTGTTTTGCTCCAGGTGACATGCTCTGGACGAACCATGGATTGCTTAGGTGTGAGCCAGTTCGACTTTCCGATAAACGAAGCGACATAGGGGTCACTTGGCGCGGAGTAGATCGTCTCAGGGGTTCCTTTTTGCAATATACGCCCCTTCTGCATGACCACAATTTCATCCGACATCGACATCGCCTCAATCTGATCATGCGTGACATACAGCGCAGTTAATCCCATATCCCGCACCAATGACATCATCTCGATTCGCATCTCTTCCCGGAGTACAGCATCCAGTGCACTGAGTGGCTCATCGAATAGAATCACACCCGGTCTGACAGCTACCGCTCTGGCAAAAGCAACCCGTTGCTGCTGTCCACCCGACAGCTGATGAGGATACCGATCTTCCATGCCTTCCAGGCGAACCATGCCAAGTGCTTCGTTCACATTTTGTCTCAGATCGGACTTCTGTTTTCCGGCCTTCAGGCCGAAGGCTACATTTTCATATACAGTCATATGCGGCCATAATGCAAAATCCTGAAACACCATGCCCAGATTACGCTTATGTGTCGGTATATCAATCCGCTTCGCCGCAGAGTAGATACACTGACCATCTGCACGAATCTCCCCCGCATCCGGCTGTTCCAGCCCGGCCAACATGCGGAGCAGTGTTGTTTTGCCACAGCCGGATGGGCCAAGCAATGTCGTGAACTGTCCATGTTCAAGCGTTAGATCTGTCGGCAGCAGTGCGGGTGTTTGATTAAATGATTTTTGAATTCCAGTCATCTCTAATTTCATAAGCATCCCTGCCTGTCTTCTGTTACTTGATCTCTTGCACTGGTCTCTTGTACTTTTCTCAGTCTAACGCCCGCTTTCGCGAGTTGTTTGTCATGTTTGTAAAATGGGAATTAACTTTTTAGATGAATTCTGTTGATCTTCATAGATTAAATCTATAGTAGGTGAGCTAAATTGATTTTCATTTTTGTCGCTCCGATTACAGCACCATCTTCCGAAGCAGCTTTCTTCCAGAAAACGTGTACTTCGCTTCTTCAGATTGGTTATGTACTCTCTGTCTTTATGAAAGCATTAGATCATCTTATCTATTGGGGCTAGTAGAAGCGAGAGGAGTGTTTGAACATTGAATCTGATCAAATTACAGATTGTTGAGCTGATCGACAAGCATCATCACATGACAAGTGTGGCGGAGTTACTGGGGATCAAGCAACCCACCGTTACATTTCATATGAAGTCGTTGGAGGAAGAGATGGGCGTGCGCTTATTCGAATCACGCAGTGGAAAGACCTTTCTAACCGAGGCAGGACAAGCCCTGCTTCATTATTCCGTCAAAATCAATGCATTAACCCAGGAAGCACGCCGGGTCGTCAAGGAATATGACAGTCTCTATCGGGGCACCCTCCACATTGGAGCAAGTTACGTACCTGCTACGTACCTGCTGCCTGCCATGCTTAATACATTTTCGCAGGAGTTCCCGGGCATTCGTATCGTGTTATCCGTCAAACCGGCCCCCGTTATCCGTGAGATGGTGATCCGACATCAGATTGATCTGGGGGTTATCTCTTCCGAGCCGTTTGTCGGACCCGTGCTGCACGCAGAGACACTGTGTGAGGATGATCTAGTATTAATCTGTGCCCCACACCATGACTTGGCCCAGAGAGATCTATTGAAGCCTGAGCATATCTCACAGGTTCCTTTTGCCTTACATGGAGATGAATCCAGTACAAGGCGGTTAACCAACCAATGGCTCGCGCAACATGACATTCGGCTGCGAAGTACGGTGGAGATGGATTCTCTGGAAGCGATCAAACAACTCGTGTTACTTGGAGGGCATGTCTCATTCATGTCACGGATGGCAGTACAGTGGGAGGAACGGCAGGGTCTCATTCAGGTTCTTCCGATTCCGGGGGAGCAAGCACCACGCCATATCTACACGGTACATAACAAAGACCGCCATCCGTCTGTTCAGGTCAACCGCTTCAAGGAAGTACTGCGAGAGGTGAGTCACGGCTTTCCCCTTTTCCTTGGATGACTGCCTGATTCGCTATAAACTATCGTTTGCCATTCATCAAATCTATGCAGGGTTAACGCAATGTGCGCTCCCCGTTAATCGCTTTCATATACTCAGGCGATAAAGTGAGTCTGTACGTTAATCCAGATTAGGAGAGTGATTGGTTTTGAAAAAGTGGAAAAAGGTAACTGCCTCGTTGATGCTGAGCATCGTAACATTGGGAAGTGGAATGACATTTTGGGGAGCACCGCAAGCTTCTGCTGCCGCTAATGCCGTGCCTGCTTATGAAGTGAAGTTTCTGGCCAAGCCGGAACTTGTACTGAATACAGATGGGACGCCGCGCAGTGAAGTGATTCAGACACTTGGCCTGAATGCCACGGCAAGAAACATCAACGTGGAGTACTTTGACACCATTGCTCTTGGATTGGATCAACAAGGATGGAACGTTCGTTTCCGCAAAAAAGATGACAAAAACAACTACGAACTGACCTACAAAAAGCGGTACCCTGTAATGAATGGGGATGTTAATGCGGCACTGACTCTGGCGAATCAAGAAGGATTTGATAAGTCTGATGATAATTACGAGGCTGAGATTGATTGGGGATATGGCAAACAGACCCTGAGCTTCTCCAACACCAAAAAAGTAGATACCAAAGCGACAGGCATTCAACTTCCTTCCCAATCGGAAGCCTTAAACATGTTATTGGACAAACTTCCAGGCAAATTGAAAAACTGGTCTTCCTCCAACTGGGGTAAACAGCAGCTTACACAATCCCGTGCATTTGGTCCGATAACGTTTCAACGATATGAAGGTACATGGAATGGTCAAGAGCTTACATTCGAAGTATGGCCCATCCGTAACGCAGCAGGTACAGGTATTGAGAATATTGTAGAGGTATCTTTCAAAACTGATGATGCTGTGGCTGTCTCCGGACTACGTACCCAACTGCTGCAATTGATGGATAACAACAACTGGCTGATCCCTGCCGATGGTTTGAAAACCCAGACGATTCTGGAAAGATACTAATCATTCTTTCTCACGAATGAAACACAACAAGCTCCTCTTCCTGTGTAAGCGTAGGAGAGGAGCTTGTTTCAACACGATATTACTCTTATACATACAATCGCTGTTCTATTTAAACATCAAAAAGAGCCCTTGCAGTAAGCAAGAGCTCTTTTTGATGTTGCTAGGAAGCGGGTGATGGGAATCGAACCCACGCTATTAGCTTGGAAGGCTAAAGTTCTACCATTGAACTACACCCGCAAAAACAAAAAAATCGGGATGACACGATTCGAACATGCGACCCCTGGACCCAAACCAGGTGCTCTACCAAGCTGAGCTACATCCCGATATTTATGAGAATAATGGCGCGCCCTGAGAGATTCGAACTCCCGGCCTTTTGATTCGTAGTCAAACGCTCTATCCAGCTGAGCTAAGGGCGCAAATATTGGAGCGGACGACGGGAATCGAACCCGCGACCCTCGCCTTGGCAAGGCGATGCTCTACCGCTGAGCCACGTCCGCAAAATAATTGGTGCGGTCGAGAGGACTCGAACCTCCACGGGGGTTAGCCCACACGGACCTGAACCGTGCGCGTCTGCCAATTCCGCCACGACCGCAAAATATAATGGTGAGTCATGAAGGGCTCGAACCTTCGACACCCTGATTAAAAGTCAGGTGCTCTACCAACTGAGCTAATGACTCATAATGAAATGGCTGGGGATATAGGATTTGAACCTATGCATGACGGAGTCAAAGTCCGTTGCCTTACCGCTTGGCTAATCCCCATTAAAAATCATGGGGCGATCGAGGGGAATTGAACCCCCGAATGCCGGATCCACAAACCGGTGCGTTAACCACTTCGCCACGACCGCCATAAAGTAAGCCATTCATCCACTAAGAGTATCTTAGTATTTACAACTGTACCTATAATATACATACTATCACAGATTCATATGTGAATACTAAAAGTGGTGCCGGCGAGAGGACTTGAACCCCCAACCTACTGATTACAAGTCAGTTGCTCTACCAGTTGAGCTACACCGGCACGGTGTTTTTTTTAACAAAAAAATGGCGGAACCGACGGGATTCGAACCCGCGATCTCCTGCGTGACAGGCAGGCATGTTAGGCCAACTACACCACGGTTCCACGTTACTTTCTCTAAGGAAAGATTAATTGCGGGGCAGGATTTGAACCTGCGGCCTTCGGGTTATGAGCCCGACGAGCTACCGGGCTGCTCCACCCCGCGTCATTATTAAAGTGTTATGGTGGAGGCTGAGGGGATCGAACCCCCGACCCTCTGCTTGTAAGGCAGATGCTCTCCCAGCTGAGCTAAGCCTCCATGAATATGACCCGTAGGGGATTTGAACCCCTGTTACCTCCGTGAAAGGGAGGTGTCTTAACCCCTTGACCAACGGGCCTTACTAAAAAATATATCTGGCGGAGAGAGAGGGATTCGAACCCTCGAGACGCTTGTGACGCCTACACGATTTCCAATCGTGCTCCTTCGGCCAGCTCGGACACCTCTCCATATATGGCTCCCCGAACAGGGCTCGAACCTGTGACAACTCGATTAACAGTCGAGTGCTCTACCAACTGAGCTATCAGGGAATGGTGGAGCCAAGCGGGATCGAACCGCTGACCTCCTGCTTGCAAGGCAGGCGCTCTCCCAGCTGAGCTATGGCCCCATACACTGTAGTATTGCTTTGTATTACTATGGGCCCTGGTGGACTCGAACCACCGGCCTCACCCTTATCAGAGGTGCGCTCTAACCAACTGAGCTAAGGGCCCTAATATGTATCCCTTATTCTTTGACAAGGGGGGCAAAAAAAATACCCCAAAGGGAAATCGCTTGGCGGCGTCCTACTCTCCCAGGACCCTGCGGTCCAAGTACCATCGGCGCTAGAGGGCTTAACGGTCGTGTTCGGGATGGGTACGTGTGGAACCCCTCCGCTATCGCCACCAAACGCATAGCTTACATTTCAGAGCATTTGTTCTCTGAAAACTAGATTCGAAACGAAATTTGCGATTTATCACTTGCAATTGGATAAGCCCTCGACCGATTAGTACTGGTCAGCTCCATGCATTGCTGCACTTCCACCCCCAGCCTATCTACCTCGTCGTCTTCAAGGGGTCTTACATACTGGGAAATCTCATCTTGAGGGGGGCTTCACGCTTAGATGCTTTCAGCGTTTATCCCTTCCGTACATAGCTACCCAGCGGTGCTCCTGGCGGAACAACTGGTACACCAGCGGTACGTCCATCCCGGTCCTCTCGTACTAAGGACAGCTCCTCTCAAATTTCCTACGCCCACGACAGATAGGGACCGAACTGTCTCACGACGTTCTGAACCCAGCTCGCGTACCGCTTTAATGGGCGAACAGCCCAACCCTTGGGACCTACTTCAGCCCCAGGATGCGATGAGCCGACATCGAGGTGCCAAACCTCCCCGTCGATGTGGACTCTTGGGGGAGATAAGCCTGTTATCCCCAGGGTAGCTTTTATCCGTTGAGCGATGGCCCTTCCATGCGGTACCACCGGATCACTAAGCCCGACTTTCGTCCCTGCTCGACTTGTAGGTCTCGCAGTCAAGCTCCCTTATGCCTTTGCACTCTTCGAATGATTTCCAACCATTCTGAGGGAACCTTTGGGCGCCTCCGTTACTCTTTAGGAGGCGACCGCCCCAGTCAAACTGCCCACCTGACACTGTCCCCGCACCGGATTACGGTACCAGGTTAGAACCTAGATACGATCAGGGTGGTATCCCAACGTTGCCTCCACGCAAGCTGGCGCTCACGTTTCAAAGGCTCCCACCTATCCTGTACAGATCGTACCCAAATTCAATATCAAGCTGCAGTAAAGCTCCATGGGGTCTTTCCGTCTTGTCGCGGGTAACCTGCATCTTCACAGGTATTAAAATTTCACCGGATCTCTCGTTGAGACAGCGCCCAAGTCGTTACGCCATTCGTGCGGGTCAGAATTTACCTGACAAGGAATTTCGCTACCTTAGGACCGTTATAGTTACGGCCGCCGTTTACTGGGGCTTCGGTTCACAGCTTCGGATTGCTCCTAACCACTCCCCTTAACCTTCCAGCACCGGGCAGGCGTCAGCCCGTATACTTCGCCTTACGGCTTCGCACAGACCTGTGTTTTTGCTAAACAGTCGCTTGGGCCTTTTCACTGCGGCCCCCTCGTGCTATTCACACTACCGGGGCACCCCTTCTCCCGAAGTTACGGGGTCATTTTGCCGAGTTCCTTAACGAGAGTTCTTCCGCGCGCCTTAGAATACTCTTCTCGCCTACCTGTGTCGGTTTGCGGTACGGGCACCATCACCTGGCTAGAGGCTTTTCTTGGCAGTGTGAGATCATGACCTTCGCTACTATAATTTTCGCTCCCCATCACAGCTCAGCCTTAGTAATGTGCGGATTTGCCTACACATCAGCCTTACTGCTTAGACGGACATCCATCAGTCCGCGTCACTACCCTACTGCGTCCCCCCATTGCTCATAACGGCTTACGGTGGTACAGGAATTTCGACCTGTTGTCCTTCGACTACGCCTTTCGGCCTCGCCTTAGGTCCCGACTTACCCTGAGCGGACGAGCCTTCCTCAGGAACCCTTAGGCTTTCGGCGGACAAGATTCTCACTTGTCTTTTCGTTACTCATACCGGCATTCTCACTTGTATAATGTCCAGCGCTCCTTACGGTACACCTTCAACCCTTATACAACGCTCCCCTACCCCTGATGCACTGCATCAAGCCATAGCTTCGGTGGCGTGTTTAGCCCCGTTACATTTTCGGCGCAGAGTCACTCGACCAGTGAGCTATTACGCACTCTTTCAATGGTGGCTGCTTCTAAGCCAACATCCTGGTTGTCTGTGCAACTCCACATCCTTTCCCACTTAACACACACTTGGGGACCTTAGCTGATGGTCTGGGCTGTTTCCCTTTTGACAATGGATCTTAGCACTCACTGTCTGACTCCCGGAAGTAAGTCTATGGCATTCGGAGTTTGACTGAGCTTGGTAACCCTTGCGGGCCCCGCACCCAATCAGTGCTCTACCTCCACGACTCTGTTTTCCGAGGCTAGCCCTAAAGCTATTTCGGGGAGAACCAGCTATCTCCGAGTTCGATTGGAATTTCTCCGCTACCCCCACCTCATCCCCGCATTTTTCAACATGCGTGGGTTCGGGCCTCCAGTGCGTGTTACCGCACCTTCACCCTGGACAGGGGTAGATCACCCGGTTTCGGGTCTACGTCCACGTACTATATCGCCCTATTCAGACTCGCTTTCGCTGCGGCTCCGGCTCTTCACCTTAACCTTGCACGGGAACGTAACTCGCCGGTTCATTCTACAAAAGGCACGCCATCACCCCTAAAACGGGCTCTGACTTTTTGTAAGCACACGGTTTCAGGTTCTATTTCACTCCCCTTCCGGGGTGCTTTTCACCTTTCCCTCACGGTACTGCTTCACTATCGGTCGCTAGGAAGTATTTAGCCTTGGCAGATGGTCCTGCCGGATTCATACGGGGTTTCACGTGCCCCGCACTACTCGGGATCCGTCTCGGAGAGAACAGACTTTCAACTACAGGGCTTTTACCTTCTTTGGCGGGCCTTTCCAGACCTCTTCGCTTAATCGGTTCCTTTGTAACTCCATGTGAGACGTCCCACAACCCCAAAGAGCAAGCTCTCTGGTTTGGGCTTCTCCGCGTTCGCTCGCCGCTACTGACGGAATCACTATTGTTTTCTCTTCCTCAGGGTACTTAGATGTTTCAGTTCCCCTGGTATGCCTCTGCATAACCTATGTATTCAGTTATGAGTAACTGGAAATTACCCCAGCTGGGTTTCCCCATTCGGACACCCCCGGATCAAAGCTTGCTTACAGCTCCCCGAGGCAGTTTCGTTGTTCGCCACGTCCTTCATCGGCTCCTAGCGCCTAGGCATCCTCCGTGTGCTCTTAGTAGCTTAACCATATCGCTCGTGTTCGAGCTGTCGCTCCGCTTGTTTTGGACTGCGTCCAAAGCCAAAAGTCGCTCCATTTCGATCACTCGCTCATGCAATCTACCTTATAAACACTTCACTTGTTTACACAAGTTCAGCTAGGATGATTGTTGATCGGTTAATTGAACCGAACAAACATCCATCCCTTAAAGGAATGTTCTAATTCGCAAAATTTCGTTTCGATATCTAGTTTTCAAAGAACAAGCTCCATGCAAAAGCAAGCTGTTTGAGAGTTTGAGCTCTCAAAACTGAGCAACGAGTGAGTTGCGCTGGTTCAAAGAACCAGCTTATTTGAATGTTTCCACTCGGGAAACGATTCTCCATAGAAAGGAGGTGATCCAGCCGCACCTTCCGATACGGCTACCTTGTTACGACTTCACCCCAATCATCTATCCCACCTTCGGCGGCTGGCTCCTTGCGGTTACCCCACCGACTTCGGGTGTTATAAACTCTCGTGGTGTGACGGGCGGTGTGTACAAGACCCGGGAACGTATTCACCGCGGCATGCTGATCCGCGATTACTAGCAATTCCGACTTCATGCAGGCGAGTTGCAGCCTGCAATCCGAACTGAGACCAGCTTTGTTGGGATTGGCTCCATCTCGCGATTTCGCAGCCCGTTGTACTGGCCATTGTAGTACGTGTGTAGCCCAGGTCATAAGGGGCATGATGATTTGACGTCATCCCCACCTTCCTCCGGTTTGTCACCGGCAGTCTATCTAGAGTGCCCACCCGAAGTGCTGGCAACTAAATATAAGGGTTGCGCTCGTTGCGGGACTTAACCCAACATCTCACGACACGAGCTGACGACAACCATGCACCACCTGTCTCCTCTGTCCCGAAGGAAAGATACATCTCTGCATCGATCAGAGGGATGTCAAGACCTGGTAAGGTTCTTCGCGTTGCTTCGAATTAAACCACATACTCCACTGCTTGTGCGGGTCCCCGTCAATTCCTTTGAGTTTCAGTCTTGCGACCGTACTCCCCAGGCGGAGTGCTTAATGTGTTAACTTCGGCACCAAGGGTATCGAAACCCCTAACACCTAGCACTCATCGTTTACGGCGTGGACTACCAGGGTATCTAATCCTGTTTGCTCCCCACGCTTTCGCGCCTCAGCGTCAGTTACAGCCCAGAGAGTCGCCTTCGCCACTGGTGTTCCTCCACATATCTACGCATTTCACCGCTACACGTGGAATTCCACTCTCCTCTTCTGCACTCAAGTCACCCAGTTTCCAGTGCGATCCGGGGTTGAGCCCCGGGATTAAACACCAGACTTAAATGACCGCCTGCGCGCGCTTTACGCCCAATAATTCCGGACAACGCTTGCCCCCTACGTATTACCGCGGCTGCTGGCACGTAGTTAGCCGGGGCTTTCTTCTCAGGTACCGTCACCTTGAGAGCAGTTACTCTCCCAAGCGTTCTTCCCTGGCAACAGAGCTTTACGATCCGAAAACCTTCATCACTCACGCGGCATTGCTCCGTCAGGCTTTCGCCCATTGCGGAAGATTCCCTACTGCTGCCTCCCGTAGGAGTCTGGGCCGTGTCTCAGTCCCAGTGTGGCCGATCACCCTCTCAGGTCGGCTACGCATCGTCGCCTTGGTGAGCCGTTACCTCACCAACTAGCTAATGCGCCGCAGGCCCATCCCCAAGTGACAGATTGCTCCGTCTTTCCAGTTCTCTTCAGGTGAAGAAAACAACTATTCGGTATTAGCTACCGTTTCCGGTAGTTGTCCCAAACTTGAGGGCAGGTTGCCTACGTGTTACTCACCCGTCCGCCGCTAACCATCAGAGAAGCAAGCTTCTCTTCAAGTCCGCTCGACTTGCATGTATTAGGCATGCCGCCAGCGTTCGTCCTGAGCCAGGATCAAACTCTCCAATAAAAGATGAATTTCAGTAGCGTGGTTAGACGCTATAAAAATCATCTCAAGTATTTGAAAAGAGCGATATGCTCATTTTGAATCTGACGAGATTAAAAATCTCATTTGTGCTCCAGCCGATTCAAGCCAAGGCTTGTCTCAAACTTTCGCGTTCATTCTGCAAGCAGAATGTTCACTCACTCGTTGTTCAGTTTTCAAAGATCAAACTTATTCTGTTACCGAATGTCGTTCTCTTCAGCAACTTTTATATCTTATCACATCCGAACCAACGTTGCAAGCTTTTTTTTTAAGTTTCTTTCGAAGCTTATTTCATTTGCTTGCCGCACCGTTTATCCTGTGTTTTCTTGGCCGGAATTAGAATATACCATGTACAGATTTTCATTGCAAGCTTTTTTTCAACAAACTAATCAATGAACTATCTTTAATTACGATTCATTAAACATACACATAACCAGGGTAGGCCACATCCACTCTTAGCAGTGAATAGTATCAGTTGTGACTCGCCCTGGTTCTTGAATTATTCTTTCCTTCTATATAAAGAAAGCAATGTATCAATAGTTACAACATACACGCTCGTCTTCAATCTTCAATAGCTTACAAAATCCGTTTACCTAACAACGAAGCGATAAGTTCCACGCCCAGTCTCGCCGTATGTCTATTGTGATCCAATAGTGGATTCACTTCGACTAGCTCCATGGACGTAACTTGATTCGTGGAAGCGAGCAGTTCCAATGCGTAATGTGCCTCACGGTAATTCAGGCCACCCGGGACGGGTGTACCGACACCCGGAGCTTCACGTGGATCCAGGCAATCCATGTCAAAGCTGACGTGAATACCATCTGTCCCTCGCCCCGCCGTAGCTAACGCTTGTTCAATAACTTGCTGTATTCCAATTCGATCAATATCATGCATCGTAAATGCCTGAATTCCCAGCCTCTTGATCTGTTCTTTCTCATACTCGTCCAGATCACGTAGACCAATGTAGACCAGATTGGATGGATTAATAAACGCCCCTGCTCCAGCAATGTGCGACAGATTATATGCAGAATGCCCCAAGGAAGCAGCCACACTCATCCCATGCATGTTGCCAGACAAGCTGTGCTCTTCCGTATTCAAGTCTGCATGCGCATCAAACCAGATCACACCCAAATTGGAATAGTGTGCAGTTAATCCAGCAAAAGTACCTATTGCTACACTATGATCTCCTCCAAGCACAAGTGGAAAGGCTCCCTCCTCTACAGCAACCGATACTTCTTTACATACCTTCTCACTGACCTGACGTACCTCATTCAAATATTTCACACGATTCCGTACAGCAGGGGTAGCAGCCACAGAGGGACAATCGATCCGCACCTCTTTGGAAAGCACTCGTCCCAGACTCGCGATCTCCCGCCTCAGCCCCGCCGTAATTAACTCATCTGGTCCCAACTCCGCGCCGCCCCTCGCGCCGCCCAGTCCGAAAGGAACCTTAATAATGGCAACCTCATTGCGTTGCCCAGACATGTGACTTGTATGAATAGAAGTATCCTGAATTCCACCAAGCACAGTATCCTCGTTTTTCATGGGCACAGCTCCTCCATCAATATAGGTAACCCTTTTGCAATGAGGCTCTCCTGACTTACATATCACACAGAACCTGATTAATTCTCTCCATGGCCCAGTCAATCTCGGACTCCTTAATTGTCAGTGGTGGAGCAAACCGAATGATATTCTCATGGGTCTCTTTACACAGTAAACCAGCAGACATTAACCGCTCGCAATAAGGACGTGCAGATCCATGTAGCTCAACCCCAATAAATAACCCTCTACCTCGGATATTTCTTATGGCTGAACTGCGAATATCACGTAACCCTTTCATAAAGTAGTTCCCCAGACGCTCCGATCGCTCAGCAAGCTTCTCATCTTCAAGAACTTTCAAAGCCGCTACGGCTACGGCACAAGCCAATGGATTGCCTCCAAACGTAGAACCATGAGATCCCGGCTCAAACAAGTCCAGTATTTCTGCATCAGCAGCAATAGCCGAGATCGGCATGACTCCTCCACCCAGTGCTTTGCCCATAACCCAAATGTCTGGTTCAACATCTTCCCAATCCGAGGCAAAACGGCGACCCGTTCTTCCAAATCCAGTCTGAATTTCGTCCGCTATAGTCAGTACCTGCTGTTGTTTGCATAGAGCGAAGGCTTCGCCCAGATATCCATCCGGCGGAATGACAATTCCCGCTTCCCCTTGAATGGGCTCTACCAGAAAGCCAGCCGTATTCGGTGTAATGGCCTGCTTCAGTGCTTCAATATCTCCATAGGGAATAATCCGGAATCCTGGAGTGAACGGTCCAAAGTCTTTTTTATACTCTGCAGAAGAAGAGAAAGAGGTAACCGTCAGGGTTCTTCCATGAAAGTTACCAGAACACACGATGATTTCGGCTTGGTTCTCCGGTACACCTTTGCACCGATAAGCCCACCTGCGCACTGCCTTTACCGCAGTCTCGACTGCTTCCGCTCCAGTATTCATGGCAAGAATCTTGGATTTACCCGTGAATTGCGAAAGTTTCTGATAGAAATAGGAAGCTGAGCTGCTGTGGAATGCGCGTGATGTCAGCGTAACTTGATCTGCCTGATCCTTCAGCGCCTGTATGATTACAGGATGTCTGTGACCATGATTTAATGCAGAGTAGGCACTTAACATATCCATATAACGGCGGCCTTCAGGGTCTTCCACCCATACGCCCTCCGCACGTTCAATGACAATAGGGAGCGGATGATAATTCGGTGCAGCATAACGTTCTGACCAATCGATTAACATCTTGGTATCTGACATATTCTCCTAACACCCCATTCCATAATATTGTATACAAAATACAGTATCAATGTATGCGATACCTCAACCATTTACGACTAGATTTCACTATTTCCGCGCTCGCCTACTCTTGTCTCTTTTACGAATCTGCCCTGTTCCCGTTAACGCGAAGTAGACAGTCTTCGCTCCAGCCAGGAAAGCAGGTTAGCCAGTGTAAATGTGATTATAAAGTAGAGCGCCGCCGCTACGAGGAGTGGAGCAAGTGGTTGAAAAGTAACACCCTGAGCCGTTCTGGCCGTGTATATAATCTCGGCTATGCCGATCATGGAGACAAGCGAAGAATCTTTAATGATAATAATGAATTCGTTACCGATGGCTGGAAGCATGTTACGAAAAGCCTGCGGCAATATAATGTAGCGAAGTGTCATGCCGTGCGTCATGCCAAGAGAGCGCGATGCCTCCGTCTGTCCTTTATCAATCGCTTGAATTCCCGCCCTGAACACCTCCGCCATATAAGCCGAGCTATTCATAGTCAGAGCTACCACACCCGACATAAATGCCGGCAAGTTCACACCTATAACGGTCAAACCATAATGAATAATGAGAATCTGTACCAGCATTGGCGTACCTCGAATAAGTTCAATGTAAGCGGATGCGATCAACTTGATTGGCCATATTCGGGATATTCGCATTAGAGCCATGATTACACCCAGTAACGTACCGAACAATACTCCGAAGAAGGAAAGTTCAAGCGTAACCCACGCACTTCGCGCATAATCCTGCCAATACTCTAATAGAAAAGAAAAATCTAAATTCACGGCACATCCCTCATTCGTCCGGTTTATTCACCAAGCATCTCATTCGCTTCAACGACGAAACGCTCAATATCTCCATTCGTTTTGAGCTTTTCCAGTGTAGTGTTGATCTGATCAAGCAGCTTCTGATTCCCTTTTTTCACGGCAATGGCCGAACCACCCTCGTCTTCAGCCTGTTCAATCTGCACATCTGCAACCACAAGCCCCTTTTGGTTCTTCACATACTGTTCGGCTACTGGCTTCTCCAGAATGAGTGCGTCCACACGCCCGGTCTGTAATTCCAGAATCAGTTCGGGTATTTTGGCCAGAGAAGTGAGTTTGCTCACCTTTATGTCCTGAGCAATCCCTTCCTGAATGGAACTCTTTTGTACGCCAACTTGTTTGCCGGATAGATCATCCAATGATTTCAATGCTGCATTGTCACCCTCTCTAACGAGTACAGCCTGTTCTGCATAATAATAGATATCCGTAAAATCAACATTCTTCTTTCTATCCTCTGTAGGAGTCAAGCCCGATATTACAAAATCAACCTTATCTGTACCGAGGGCCATAAGAAGGCCGTCAAAGTCCATGTCCTCGATCTTCAGCTCAGCTCCTAGATCAGCCGCAATTACTTTGGCAATCTCAATATCAAAACCTACGACGGTGTCTTTACCATCGATTTTCTTGTGAAATTCATAGGGAGCATAGTCTGCACTGGTTCCAAGTACAATAACATCCTTTGCCGCAGGGCTACTTCCCGAAGACGAAACAGAGTCTGATCCGGTATCTGTCGTTTTTTCCTGCCCACAAGCGGACATGAACACAACTACTACTAACAACAGCATCATTGGCAACAGCGTTTTTTTCACACAGCATACTCCTGTTCTTTTTTGGATTGAGTAACATGACTTTTTTGTATACAATATACATAACACAATATATGGACTTTTATGTAAGTAATACTAACAAACATCGCGTGGGTTTACAATCATTTTTTAAACATTTATACGCTTTAATTCCATAAAATGTTCTTTATATAACATGCTACTTACATCCATTAGAGCACGAAGTTGGCTTGCCCAACTTCCCCCTCGGTGTTAAGATGATTAAAACTTGAATCTCCTGAACGGCGCTCATAGTATAGACTCACACCACCCTATCATCACTACATACAGAAGGGAGGATTCGGTATGGAGGCACCCAGATACCGGTCCTTGAAAGATCACGTATACGATTACATTGCTCAGAAGATTCAGGACGGAACGTTACTCCCCAACCAGAAGATCAATGAGGCTGAGATATGCAAGAAGCTGGACATCAGTCGCACTCCCACTAGAGAAGCCCTTTTTCAGTTGGCTTCGGATAATCTGCTGCAATACATCCCACGCAGAGGATTTATTGTCACTCCTTTTGATGCAGGCAAAAAACTGGAATTCTCCCAGGCAATCGGTGTCCTGGAGGCACTTGCCGCCACACTCGCAGCAGATCATCTCAAACCATCCGAATTGCTGGAGATGGAAACTCTCGTTGTGCGAATGGATGAGGATATCAGTCAGCTTGACCTTGCTGCCTACAACAAGAACCAGTATCAGTTCCATAACCTGTACATCCAGCGATGTGGGAACGCCACCGTGATCGAGATGTTAAACACCTTGAAGAACAGCTTCATCCGACAGTCGTACGCCAGTGATAATAAGCCGAAGCTCTCTGAGGTACTTCTCGAAGTCAACGAGGAGCATCGCCAGATTTTGAGCGCTTTTCGAGCCAAGGATAAATTAACATTGGAAAGCCTGCTAAAGCACCACTGGCGTATTATCGACAACGATATGCTCTAATACATTCTACCCGCGTAAAGCGGAAGGCAACTCACATAAGTGGGTTGCCTTTTTCCTACCCTTCCTTTTTTGTCCCCAAAGGTGCTCTTGCTTTAAAGACAGCATAACCTAATTTTTTGCCGTATTTGGCGAGCAAACGATCATTGGTGCGACTCATACGTTGCATATGTTCGTCCTCATACCAATTCATATCTATCTCACGATACGGATCATGATCCACACCCCATTTACCCATGGATCGCGAATACTCTTTGACTTCTACCTCGGTGAAGCCACTCTGTTTAAGGCGCTTTCTCCATGCTATCACCGTCGCCAGGGTTCGTATGCCGTAAAATTGTTTCAACCTTCGGCTCATCAATTCCGTCTTCCGACCTGATAGAACCATCTCTCGATCCACCAAAAGCCCCCGGGCTTTAACACACGTTGATACTCAGCAAGTGCAACTCGCCAAGGAGTGAAGATCGTCACCGACTCCACAAATACCACATCAACATGGTTGTCTGGTAAAGGTAATGCTGCAACATCAGCCTGAATAAATTGAACATCCACCCGTTCTCGTCTTGCTCGTCGCACCGCCTTATCCAGCATATGACGATGAAGATCTATTGCAGTCACCCGATGACCACTTCGAGCCAAGTAACACGCAGTTCTCCCAGTTCCACATCCGATTTCAAGAACATGGCTGCCTGTGGGTAGAGATAATGTATCAAGCAGTCTCATGGTCGCCGAGAATCCCCCGGGATGAGCACTACCTTCCCCTAACCGGGCTAACAAATCATGATAATCCATAAGATTCCCTCCCTTCATCCTTTCCAGTGTATGGGGTGAACTCAAAAACGGCTCCTCCCTATATGATTTTCCGGGTACTCGTCCATACCAATTCACTCTCTTTTTACTATGATATACAAACCGTTGATTTCAAGCGGCGAACCGCAACTATGAGGGGGATATGCATGCATAGAATTCATCCGGTATGTGAAGAGACGGTGTCTCCGCACGTTGGACGTCCCGTATGTCTGGTTATGAAAGACGGAAAGCATATGTACGGTACGCTTAGTAAATGTAGTGGTGGCAAAATTCATTTGAACGAATGTTTCGAAGGACCCAGGCTGTGTTCCGTCACATCCAAACAACAACTTTTGAGAAGTGGCAAGAAAAACACAGCAACAACAAAGAAAGTTAAATCTTCAGCCTACGGCCCTTACGGTTATGGAAGATACGGCGGCGGTTACGGCTCTGGGGCAGGAATTGATCTGGCTCTGGTAGCAACACTGTTTCTACTCCCATTCCTTTTCATCTAATATCCAATATCAAAGATACATCCGTGGTATCGAGAGCATAAATAACAAAGAACCTTCTCGCTGTATGCAAGAAGGTTCTTTGTTTGTTTAATTCATTTTCCAATAAAACTGCTTTAATCAAGGCTAGATATAGATCAAAACGGTTCAATTTGTCTAGATATAGCTACAAAAAAGGCATTCGCCAAAACGAATGCCGGGAACTTCGTATTTAATACCCTTACCTTCGCACAGGGTGTCAAGTTTATCTTAAAAAAAAACACCTCGTTAGAGGCGGATAGCTATGTTAAATTCGATTTCCTTTAGGTATCGTTTTCAGATTACTATTCGAATTCTCAAGCAATGGTAGCATCCTAGTCGTGCTAACCATCTCAGAAGCACATATCGGACAAGTAGGTACGTTATCAAACGCAAAATTGTCCCGCATCCATCCTTTGCACGTATCACTCGTACATTCCCAGATTGCCGCATCAGCTTGTGGAATCTCTTCCAACGGTTTTTTGCGATTATACATGACTTCTACCCCCTTCGTTATGGAAAAACATCTAACCGACGTTATTTCACAGAAACCAACACTTAGCGGAAGTTTTACGTCCCACTGAACTTCTGCCTCGACAACTATTGGGCCGACTTTCATATAACTGATCAAAAAAAAGAAGCTGCCTTTACCATTTTAACATGTTAAAGGCAGCTATGCTTTAATTACAGTTTTACAACTTCTTCTGCTTGAGGACCACGGTTTCCTTGTACAATTTTAAATTGCACGCGTTGACCTTCGTCCAGAGTTTTGAAGCCATCGCCTGTAATAGCGCTGAAGTGTACGAATACATCTTCTCCGCCTTCAACTTCGATGAAACCGAAGCCTTTATCAGCGTTGAACCATTTTACTGTTCCGTTTTGCATGTGAATTACACCTCCAAATAAAAATTAACATGTTCCTTTGTTCTTTGCAGCAAGCAAATAAAAATTCACACATTGAAAAAGGTACCAGTCATAAACCTATAAGTGATCGCCCTTTACAATATATGAATTAGGTTTTCAACTCTCTACAACTTGTTTTTATTATAACTCCAATTCAGCCAAAAAGCAAATCTTTGTATTTTCTTTTCAAACAGCTTTGGAAATACATGTTATTACCTGGCGCTGGGACAGGCTTTACCGTCATTCTAATACCCAGCCGTTATGTGCGGTCTTATGAAAGGATATGCAGATTCAATCCAACTTATACATTTTTTATTTCATATGCATATCCAATACAACAATGAAAGACCATTTTACCACAGTTTCACGTCCTATGTCCATGCCCACATAAATGCATCCCGATCCCAGGCAATCTGTCCACGATGTAGTTTCCGGAAAGCTTTCTTCACTTCCTTGGACAAGGAGGTATTACCGTTCTCATTCACAAAGACAAACTCTTCACCAAAATGGATCTTCACATATTCTATGGCAGCTTCCTGATGAAGTGTTCCGGTGAATTTAATTTCCTGAACCATCCACTCTGCTACTCCCTGTGCTGTCTTTTCCACAATATCACCTACTATCTATACATCATGTACGAATAGACCTACTTCTTCGTATGAAGAACATGCCTGTCTTCCCGCCAGATTGAAGTATACCATGATCCAGCTGCTGACGGGAAACCTTGCAATAAGTCCCATGTGAGTCCGTTAACGAACAACCGTATTATGCTGTTCATTCCCTTTGGAGGAAATGGGTGAATTCGTTCGATGGCTCCATACTAACCATGCACAGTGAGCAATCAGCACTACCAGTATAAATAAATCGTAAGGAAGTGTTCCGGTGTCCTGCAGATCATTCCCGAGAAATTGAATCAGATTATGTATGAAATGAAATAGAATAAGCGGTACGATATTTCTATTCTAGAGCAAGTGTATCCAGTACAAGGAGTAGAGGAATACAATACTTTGCATGGTTGGCAGAGATACTGCGCAAGGAACGGAATCCAGTCTCTCTCCACTTGCGCCGGAGCGTCAAATAGATAATTAGCACAACTGCGATGGGTGTAAATGATATGAGTACGGGTTTACGCTCGGAAAAGGACTTTCCCGCCTTGGATCGCTGTCTAACCATCCATTTCAGCCTCCGAATATTCCAATTCAGCATGCTTGATCCGTTGTCATACGAATATTATCACTATATCGTTTATCACAACTTCAATATGTTGAATATCCCTATTATGGATAAAACTATAGAAGTAACAAAAAAGAGACTTCTCCTTGGTGCTTTTCCCCTAAAATCAGGTATGGCTTATGCCTACATCTGTCCATTATAGTATTACAAGAGTAATGCTGCAGGGTTGCATTGACTTTCCAACGTCATATATCTATGAAATATTATAAACCATAGTTTCACCATGTATAATAAAAATCAGGGGGATATTATGAAAGCATTCTTTCAGCGCTGGGGGCACTTACTGGCTATTTTGTGCATACCGCTCCAAGGCTCCATTTACGTTTTTCTAGGCAGCAATACCGGAAGTGATGTGTTCTACAATTATGCCTGGATCGACACACAGATTCCTTTTATCAAAGAATTTATTTATCCGTACATTAGCTGGATGCCCATTCTGTATCTTGGATTTCTCTATTTGGGGCTGACGAACAAGTCGCTATTCTGGCGTACGTTAATTACCTATAATGTTGGTGTCATGGCCGCCAATATCTGTTTTGCCGTCTTCCCTACCTATGTACCACGTCCAGAGGTCGGGGAACCGAGCTGAGCAGCTTCCTTGTACAGTTCATCTATACAAATGATGCGCCCTACAATTGTTTTCCAAGTGTTCATTGTCTCACCAGCTACTTGCTGTTTATCATCATTAATCGACACTTGAACTTTAAGCCGTTAGCACGAATCTCCTGGTCGGTGTGGCTCTGGTTAATTATTGCTTCAACCGTGTTCGTGAAACAGCATTCGCTGTTGGATGTGGCTGGTGGAATTATATTTGCGGAGGCGGCATATTGGGCTGTACATGTCTTTGCAGTTCGCTTCAGTCAGGCACCCAAAAAAGGTAAGCAGCCACTTACGGCTTCCAACTCAAGCAGCAATGTATAGCAGCATTCATATCTTAAACAGACGAAATGTTGACTCTGCAACAGAGCAAAAGAGGGCCAAAGGCCCTCTTTTATTTTATCCTAATATGGTTAAACCTATTATATAGAAGAACTTCTCTTGGCTTCACTAAGCCTTTCATACGATAGTTGGACGTTCATGAAGCAGATCCGATGGTGAACTTCCCGTTATACGCTTGAATATCCGGTAAAAATAAGAGAGATCCCGGTAGCCGAGAAATTCGGCAATTTCCTGGATTGAGAGTTGTGACTCAGTGAGCAGATATATGGCTCGTTTCATCCGTTGATCATGGACATATTGGCTAATCGTCTGGTTCGTCATACTTTTGAATAACGAGGCAGCATAGTTGGGCGTCTTGCCGATCTCGTCACCGAGTTCTTCTTTGGTTACTCTCTCCTGATAATGACGCTCAATGTATCGCTTCATCCGTTCAACATGATTATGTCTCTCTGGCGGAATGACTCCCCGATCAAGCTCTCTGTTCATATAAATCAACACTTCCATCAATAAGGCTTGGCTCATCATGACATAATAAGACGGACGGTCCTGCCACTGCTGATGGATAGCGCTCATACGTTGATGGATCAGTTCGTAGCATCCGGGTTTATGCCACAAAGCCTCATACCGTTCCAATGCAGGCAGAACTTCCATATGATCTCGCTGCAGTTGAATAACAATCTGTGTGTGTGTAACTGTAGGAATACTCTTGCCATAATACGGGACACCGCCTGGAATGAGTAACAATTCACCCTTTTCCATGATCTGTTTATCACCGTTCACCCAATATACACATTTCCCATAAGTAACCAAGCTAAGCCGCCAAGTCTCTTGAGATTGCACAGCTTCTTCGTACCAACCAACACCATTAATGTGTCGTACTTCGAATGGCGTAACCATAAGACACCTCATTACTGGACTATACTCTAATCATTGTACTATAGTTCATACCGTGATTCGACAGAAAACGCTACAATGACTCTATAAGCACAAAATATGAGGAGGAAATCAGCATGTTAAAAACGAAAATCATTTGTACCATGGGACCTGCTTGTGACTCAATCGAATTGTTAAAGGTAATGATTCAGGAAGGTATGACGGTTGCCCGTCTGAACATGGCTCATGGCGAGCTGGAAGATCATGTTACTCGGATCAACAACATCCGTAAAGCTGCTTCCGAACTGAACACATATATTCCAATCATGATGGATATCAAAGGACCAGAAGTTCGTATTGGCAAACTGAAAGAAGCATCTTGCCATCTGCAAGCTGGCAAAGAACTCATTCTGACTACCGAAGAAATTCTCGGTGATGCAGAACGTATCTCGGTTAACTATCCAGAACTGAACCTCGTTGTGAAACCTGGCGATCGTATCCTCATCGATGATGGTCTGGTCGATCTGACTGTATTGTCCGTAGAAGGTTCAGACATCCATTGTAAAATCATAAGTGGCGGCATTCTGAAACCCCGTAAAGGCGTTAACTTGCCAGGAATCAAAACGACACTTCCGGGCGTAACAGAGCGTGACGTGATGCACATCGGATTCGGCATCGAAAACGATATCGAAATCATTGCAGCATCCTTTGTACGTAAAGGTGACGACATCCGTGAGATCCGCAGCATTCTGAAAGAACGCGGCGTGGAGCACGTTCAGATCATCTCCAAAATCGAAAACCAGGAAGGCATGACCAACCTGGACGACATCATCTTGGCTTCTGATGGTATCATGGTAGCTCGTGGCGATCTCGGGGTTGAAGTGCCGATTGAAGACGTGCCTATGATGCAAAAAGAAATGATAGATAAATGTAACCGTGCAGGTAAACCAGTTATCGTAGCAACTCACATGCTGGAGTCCATGCAAGTGAACCCGCGTCCAACTCGTTCCGAGGTAAGTGACGTGGCGAACGCTGTACTTCAAGGTGCAGACGTTGTGATGTTGTCTGGTGAATCGGCTGCTGGTAAATATCCGGTACAATCCGTGCGCACGATGGCTGCAGTTGCTCGCCGTGCTGAAACGATGATCGACTATAAAGAGCAATTCGCACAGAAATCGGCTCAACAGATCGCTGATATTACTGAAGTTATCAGTCAGGGCGCTGTAAGTTCTTCCCTCGTACTGAATGCAAAAGCAATCATCACTTCAACTGAGAGTGGATTCACGGCGCGCATGATCTCCAAATATCGTCCAAAAGCACCAATTATCGCAGTTACACAACATGAAGAAGTATTGGCGAAGATCTGTCTGCTCTCCGGCGTCATTCCAGTTATGGGCGACAAAGTAACCACAACGGATGAAATGTTCGAATCAGCTACTCGCAATGCAATCAAAACAGGTTATATTGAAAAAGGCGACATCATTGTATTGTCCGCTGGTGTTCCAATCGGTCAATCCGGCAATACGAACCTGATCAAAGTTCAACAAGTATAATTGGGCAGATGAAACTGTTGCTTTGAATAGAAATACAAAAATCCACCGAGATATATCTTGGTGGATTTTTTCTTTTGCCATTCATTCGTGTTTCAACTGTTGATATGGTCCAACGGCATCAATATTATAAATTCCGTGAGTAATTAACCAGGTCTTGTGACATGTTATTGATCTCATCCATCGATGCATTCACCTGCTGTGTCAGAGCAGCCTGATTTTGAGTCAGGGTAGACATGTTACCGATATGTTCAAGGATCTGATCAATCAGTGTTTTCATCTTCTGCATGCTATCTTCGATATTTACTGTGGCCTCTGAACTGTGATCCGCCAATTTCCGTACTTCACCTGCAACGACGCCGAACCCTAGTCCCAGTTCTCCCGCTCGCGCCGCTTCAATCGCTGCATTCAACCCCAGCAGATTGGTCTGACTCGCAATCTCCCGAATAAATACGGTAATGTTTTTGGTATCATCTGCGCTGCTTTTCACTTGAATGGCTGCATCGGCGGATAACTCCTGTGCAGTCACCAAATCCTGTGCCTGATCCGTTATCGAGTTGATTCCACGTACCATCTCGCCAATGGACTCCGATAATTGTTTTGTTTTCAGATTCATGGCTTCCACGATCTGTTCCTTGTTCTTCTCATGGGTTACATCTCGGATGGTTCCAGCTACGCGGAGTGGCACTCCATCCTGATCACGAATGGTCTCCCCACCTGCATGATACCAACGATACTCCCCGTCTTTACGTTGCAGACGATAATCCAGATCATACGGCGTACGGCCACTGTAATCGTTCATATGCCTGGCAAATTCGTTGATCGTCCGATCATGATCATCTGGATGAAGCCGGCTGCTCCAGCTGCTGAACACATTCGGGAAATCCTGCTCATCTTTAAATCCCAATTCTTTGCGGAACTGTGGTGACCACCAAAATTCGTTATTCGGGTTAACCACGTCTCCAGCTATAACGGTCATATCCCAAGGTGCTTCCACCAGGGCACGATTAACGAGGTCATACCGGGTGACGAGTGCTTCCAGCTCCTCCGACTTACTCTTCTCATCATGAATATCCAACATAACTCCCAGAAGCCTGATTGGAGTACCCGCATGGTCTCTGACAACCTGACCAAGACACCGGTACCAACGGATTTCCCCACTCTTCGTAATCATCCGGCTGATTACGTTATACGCGGTTTGTCCTTTATCGTTATTTACATTTTCCTTAATCTCCTGCACCAGCTGTGGTCGATCCTCGGGATAGATTGACTTGGTCCAGCTTGCAAACACATTGGGATAATCCTCTGCATTACGAAAACCCAATATCTGGCGGAACTCTTTCGAAAATGTGATAGTATTGTTGTTGTCCAGCGGATCACCTGCAACGATTTCCGATTCCCACAATCCGACGTTCAGGGCTTGATTCAATATGTTAAGGCGCATTTCCATCGCCTCATTCTGTGATTTCATCATCTTCACGGTTTGCTGAATGTTAGTTGCTATTTCATCCGTTTCCTGAAAATTCATAACATCTTCGGCCCAGACAATATTATCGCCTCTATTTGCACTTTCCACCAGCTTACGACTATACTCCAGTAGCCTTTGATGTGAATTTATGCGATTTTGTTTCGTAGCCTCATTACGTTTAAGGAACATATTGATTTCTCCTCTTAGGTCATATGTTATATATTTCGACATAATAGGACATAAAATGTAGATCTAAGTTTTCGTCATAACAAAAACAACATCACCCGGCACTGATCAAGTGTCAGGTTATGTTGTTTTTGGATTTCTTTATATTTAAATCTATTGCTATAGTTCGAGAAATCCCCGATACATTGCACATGCCGCTGGGCCTGTTTCTCTTTCACCTACCAGCCAAAATCCAGCGTTTTCCCCGTCTCTACCCAAGTTTTGATACTACTCAAAATCATCCACCAGCTGCTCTGTGCATTTGCAAAAGAAGGGTGGTTATCTGTAAATTGATCATTGATTAGCGTTAGCTTCGTACACTCACCTACTGTTTCCAACTGAAAAGCCACTCTGGATTGAAGCTCGGCATGATTCGCATGATATGATGGCCCGGGATGCTCCTGATAACTGAGTCTGGACAGCGGTTCGAATTCCAAAATATCGCCGTACACATGGACTGTCTCCGCCCCATCATTACCAGGCCCTACGTAAGCAAACGGCTGCCCCGGCTGGAAATTGGTACGAAGTTCGCTGCCAAAAAAGCTATTCCGTGTTCCGTCCGGGGAAATGAGGGCATTCCACACGTCTTCCAATCCTGCATTGATATAAAATTCATATTTCAGTTCCATGAACTCACTCCCTTTATGTATTAGATATGCGATCTGCCAACTCGCCTCCCTATCCTATCGTTATACCCCAATCAACGTATTGTAAAAACGCGACAGCCAGAAAATAAATGCTATTTCTCACTCTCGATAATCCCTATCATTATTCTGGCAAGATGCCACCATATAGTGCTTTTCAAGGAGATCAGATATAATAAAATGGAATGAAATAACAGGAGTTGTTCAAGATGATTGGAACGTCACCCCCCTCATTATCCCCCTAGCAACAAATAGTCACTGCTGTTGGCCGTTCAGGCAAACTGTATCTGTTGCACGATTATGACCCAACCGTATATGCATTCGATACCCTGATTGACAGTATGATACATGAATCAGTCAACGGATATCATGGGCATCCCATATCCCAATGCAACAATGTTCTGAGAGCTTTAGTCATGTGAGATGTACAGGAGGGATTATTCGGATGAAACAAGTTGAACAAAGAGTAAGACCCAGTATGGGCCTGCTGAATCTGAATAAAGGGGACCAACGATATCAACTGACACGCCATCTTCCTTGCGAAGCACTCCGACCTTTTGTTAAACATTACTGGAGGGTAACTTGGGATCTCACCGGACTTGAGGTGTATCTCCAACATGTTGTACCCAACCCTTGTGTTAATCTGGTCGTGGAACGAAATAATACGTATTTTTTCGGACCATCAGGACGTAAATTTTCCTATCTTGTCAGCGGAAAGGGCAGTGCTTTTGGCGTGAAGTTCAAACCAGGTGGGTTCTATCCCTTCCTCCGGGTACCTGTCTCTTCACTGTACGGACAACCGATGGATGTATCCAGTATTCTTGATACTACTGCGGGTGCTTTGGAAGAACGGCTACTCGGGCAAGGATATGATGCGGATAAAATCAGTTACATCGATCAGCTATTACATGCACACCTTCCAACTGAGGATACCCAAGCCAGGCTCGTTAGCGATATTGTGCAACAGATTGAGCAGAACCGTGAGATGTTGAGAGTGGATGATCTGTCTTCTTATTGGAATATTCATAAAAGAAAACTTCAGCGCCTGTTCAATCAGTATGTAGGCATCGGTCCCAAAACCGTAATCAAGCTGTATCGTCTACAAAATGCTGCAGAACTGATGGACCATGGTCTACACTGCGATCTGGTTAAGCTGTCTCAAGATCTCGGTTATCATGATCAATCCCATTTCATCCGAGATTTCAAGTCCATTATCGGCAACACACCGGAGGAATACCTGAACTCCAAACAAGAAACGGGGAACAGCGAGGGTCTATGAATTAAACCCCGTTCATACACTTGTCATCAGCTATATAAGTTGAACTAATCATTTACACGATAACGGAGAGGACAGAAAAAACCTGAAAAAGCGAAGCGCTCGCCTAAAAGCTTTCTGAAAGAAAGCTGCATCGGGAGCATACGCTATCCCCGGATTCTCCCTTGCAAAAAGGGAATCAAAAAAATCTGAGGATAACAGTGATTGGAAGGCTATTCTGTCATCGTAGTGTCCGTGTAAATAATCTTTAGTTCAACTTATATAGCAAGACGAATTGAACAGTTCCCATATTTAGCCCTCGCTTTCTTGAGTGGTATGGTTTCATTACAATCGGCACATGCTTATCTTAATATGACCCTTTCCATATCAAACAAAGAGTAACATGATATGCGTTTATATAATACACAATTAAATTGATATAAATTAAATTGGTCTTTCAGTTTTTGCCGTAAACATTTATACTAGGGATAGACAAGTTATTCAATTACATATTAGAAAGCAGGGTGTTTCTTTTGATCAGTATTATTTTTGTAGCTCTTGTAGCTGTCGAACACATCTATATCATGTTGATGGAGATGTTTATGTGGACTCGTCCACGCACGATGAAAACCTTTGGTACCACACCGGAATTCGCCAACTCCACCAAGTCTCTCGCGGCTAATCAAGGTCTTTACAACGGATTTCTTGCTGCAGGTCTGATCTGGGGACTCGTATATCCGAATGCAGCCGTTGGTCAACACATTCAGATTTTCTTCCTGGCATGCGTGATTATCGCAGCTCTCTATGGAGGCGCAACTTCCTCACGCTCGATTATTATCAAACAAGGATTACCTGCAATTATTGCATTGTTGCTGGTTCTCTTCCTGTAATCTCCTGTCGATTGTTGCATTGCTACGATTCATCTTATCTCCATTATGGTATGGTAGTGAGTATGTAATAGCAGTGTATACTGACCAGAATCGATCTGGGAACGGAAGGAGAACGTGTCATGGGATTGTTTGACAAGCTTCGACGGCGTAAAAAGGAGAAAACTGCCACAGGTGGAGCTGTAGAAACAACGAACTATAATGAAACCATCGTGGGTTTTGTCCTGCTGGAGCGTGACGACTGCGACTTTGACCTCTTCATTAGGAATATGAGAAACGAGTGGGATATTAAGATTGCGGAACGCCCTGAGGAAGATAATCTCTTCTTTGAAGTGCATGGGATGCAGGTGGTATGTGCTCACATTGCTGCACCTGTTCCTGACCGTGAGGTTGAGGAGAATGCCAAATTAAATATACTCTGGCCCCAAGCGGAACAAGTTACCTCTCGGCATCAGTCTCAGATTATCGTCTCAGTCCTGAACGCAACGAATGCGATAGAGGGACATATTCTATTTACTCAGACAGCGAGCGCTTTATTGCAGTTGGACCATGCACTCGCCATATATATGGCTCCACTTGTCGTTGAAGCTAGTCAATATGTTGAGACCAGTCGTGGACTCAAGCATGATGACTTACCTGTCTCGCTGTGGGTTTTCATCGGACTTTTCCAAAGCACCGAAGGCGCTTCAGCCTACACTTACGGACTGCGTAACTTTGGAAAGGAAGAGATGGAGATCACGCAATCTTCCCAGTCTTTAAGCGATGTATTTGAGATGATGTTCATGACCACAACATATGTCATTGAGAACGACGTCACATTGCATGATGGGGAAACACTTGGTTTCTCAGCAGAACAAAAGCTGAGCATTTCCCTTTCCCAAGGTGTAGCGGCGGAAGGTAACAGTTTGAAGATTAGATTCTAAACTTACGTATTTAGCTTACGTTACCATGTTGCAGCTATAGAAGCCGTCTGGAGTTAACACTCTGGGCGGCTTTTCGCTATTCATACCTCCTTCCAATAATGATATGGAATCAATCCCTGAATTTAACTTCACTTGGAATAAGTAGTCCATAAGAACCACTGTACTGTGATTTTAGTTTTCATTTCCGCTATTAACAGGTATAATTAATAGGCTTATAGTCTCATATATTACATAATATTTTATGCCGAGGAGTTGCATACATGTCTGTTAGACGCTTGGATTCAACCAATCCTATTATTGAAATTGTCTGGGAAGGTATCGTCACCCCAGAACATGTCGAACAAACGAATAAAGAAATTCAGAGAATAGCAGCGCAATTGGGAAATTCATTTGATGTGCTCGTGGACATGAGAACGATGAAAGCATTCCCTCAGGATACAAAAGAAAAAATTGTGGACCATCAGAAATTACTGCTAGAGTGGGGTATGAAGCGGGCCAGTGTAGCCGTAGGCGGTGCGATCGCCAAAATGCAACTGAATCGGATCTCTAAAGAATCAGCACATCAGACTGAATTTCAATGGGAAACGTATGACGAGGCCTTGGCCTTTTTGTTGAAATAAATTGAGATATTATAGTGTAAGTTTAAAGAGAACATGAATATGCTACACATGGCACAAGAAAGAGGCGTTTCCCATGGGGAAGCGCCTTTCTATTATTTCATTTAAGATTCCAGAGCAATTACACGCACCATCGTTATCGATGCACCACAGAGGGCTTTCTCCACAAACCCTAACCGCTTATATAGACGTATCGCCTCATTATCCGGGTCAACACTGAGCGAGACTGCTTCAATCCCTCGCTGTTTGGCTTCATTTAGTGCAGCATGAAACAGTAAGGTACCTATTCCTTTTCCACGTGCATTTTCAGTTACAGCCATCCCCATCTCTGGCGTATCTGCATTGACATAACCGTATCCCGCATTCTGATCCGTATAAAATCGTAATGTTATTGAACCTAATCTCTCTCCATGCTGGTCTATCGCAACATACCCAAAGTCCCCTTCTCTTCCCCAGTCTTCAACATATTTGGATAGCCCTGAAGTATGAATAATCTCGCGTTCAAAAGGTTCATCCCCTTCCCTGGTGTGCAGGGACACATATAACATCTCCCACAGGAAAGGAATATCCTGTTCTTCAATGGGACGCAGATAGTATTTGTTCATTAGGCTTCCTCCTTTAGTTTCTCAAAAAGACGCTCCATCTCGTTCATATTGAGCTCATTGGTAATTTGATAGTCTTGAAGCGAGTCTCGTGTATTGTGCTCGCTATAGATTGAAACGGCATGTTCATTGTAGAACGTTATTCCAAATCCTTCAGAAAATCGACCTTCTTTATTAATCAGAAGTCGCCACTCATAGTAATGCGAATTCCTTTTGGAAGTGTCGATTCCCTGTATTTTTTTAAGTTCAACATCCTTCAACAGTTTCAGCATATCTCTAATCTTTTTGGGGTCTTTAATAGTCACTTCATCATCTTCATTATACGGTTCTGCACTTGAAACTTTCCTAATGGTCAGTCGGTCCAATTGATCCAGCATGCTCATATGATCCGTAACCTCAGCCCGAAACGTTGTGTCTTGGCTGGGGATATACATAGCATATTGACCAGAGGTATACATACGCACTGCAATAGCTACAACAACAATAATCGTGACGATACCCCATAATGATTTTAATTTTTTTAATCATACCGCTCTCCTCCATGCACCACAAAACTTATATAAAATGGTAATTAATGATACTTCCCAGTATATCATCTCAACCTTTCCGTTCCAATGTTATTTCTTATTCCTTAACACCAATTTCGATAACGTTTTTGTCTAAACTATAGTTACTGATAATACATGAACGGCAAAGAAAAAGGGCACATAAGCAACTATAGAAGAAACACAACTCATAATTACGCTTTCAATATTAGAGAATAAAATTTGGTCATATACTCGCTAACTAACTTGTTTGAATATCTAAAATTTGAACTAAAAATGACGATATACTTCATAAGCTTTATTCATTCTTACACATCCATGACACCCCGAGGCTATACGCGGGCAGATTCAACAAGTGTGCATGATAGTATGTTTTTTTAAAGAAGTATAGGCGTGTACTTGTAAAACGCTAGGGGGAATTGGAATGAAACTCAAACCGAAATTAATGATCATGTTTTTGGCCGCTGTCGTAATCACGGCACTTCCACTCGCAACACTTGGTTTATATCAGACCGAAAAGCAGGCCACCCGTAATGTCGATTCCAAACTGAATGGATTAATGTCCTCGGCAGCGAATGAATTGAATGGCTGGATCAGCAGTAACGCCAAAGTCATTGAGACGCTGGGCTTCGTGATTCAGGAGGCTGTTCCTGAAGGAGAACTCACGAAACAATACTTTAACATTATGAATCTGGGCAGTAACAAAGAGAGTCTGTCGGATCTGTATTTTGGGTCAGAGCAAGATGGCACTTTCATGAATGGTACCGACTGGTCTCCCGATGCCAATTATGATCCTAGGGAACGTCCATGGTACCAGCAAGCGAAGCAAGCCAATCAGCTTGTATTCTCAGATCCTTATCTCGATATGACGTCGGACCAATATGCGGTATCGATTGCAATGCCGGTCCAAAATAATGAAGGCACCATGCAAGGGATTGTAGCCGGTGACTTATTGCTCTCCACACTTACCGATACCGTGGGAAAAATAAACCTGGATGGGCTTGGTTATCCCTTTTTAATCGATAAAAACGGGCTGGTTCTGGCTCACCCGGATGATAAACTAGTGAACACTTCAGCCGCTGATAATGAAGAGTTAAACCCACTGTTGGCAGATATGCAGTCAAATCCATCGGGCCAGAAACCCTTCCACTATAATGATGAAGATTATCTGCTATTCTACAATCAGATCCCTAGCACTGGGTGGGTTATAGGCTCGATCATCTCCGAGAAGCTCGCCTACGCGGAGTATTATGAATTACGCAATAACTACATTCTGATCATCGGAGTTACGTTGCTGGTTGTACTGGCAGGTGCCTACTGGATTGCAACACTCTTCATCAAGCCGCTAAGAAGTCTACATGGAACATCACAACAGATGTCGAGCGGTGATTTTACAGGACGGGTGCAGATCAAAGGCAAGGATGAGTTCGCTGAACTTGGTATGGCCTTTAATCAGATGTCAGACCAGCTTAGTACGCTGTTCAGACAAGTTACCATTTCTTCCGAACGGGTACAAAGTATCTCGGGCGAGATGCTGGAACACACAGATAACACCAAGCGGATTGCGGAGCAAATTTCCATTGCAACGGACGAGCTTGCTCAGGGCTCCAGTACACAGGCTGAATCGGTATATGATGGCTCAAGCCGTCTGTCAGAGATGAGCGATAGCGTAGGCGGCATTAATCGCAGTGTAGAGCAGTCGATAACGATGATGCGTGACGCGGGAGAAGCCATGCTGGCTGGACTACAGGCTGTGGATTATCAGGTAGAACTCTCGGATGGCAACCGAAAGTCCATTGATCGTGTAGGCGATTCCATCAACCTGCTGGCAGAAAAGTCCCAGAAGATTGAAGGTATTGTCGGCATGATTCAGGGCATTGCCTCCCAGACCAACCTGCTGGCCCTGAACGCTTCCATTGAAGCAGCCAGAGCAGGTGAACACGGACGCGGATTCGCGGTAGTTGCCGAGGAAGTACGTAAACTGGCTGAACAGTCCGCAGGCTCTGCCCAGGATATCATTGTGTTGCTGAATGAAATCCAGACCGCCAGCCGCCAAAGTGTGAGTGAGGTCGATTCTGCTGAACACGGCATTGACCAGCAGGTTGCTGCTGTACATGAGATGCGCAACTCATTTATGCGAATCAAACAATCCATTGACGGAATCGATAGCCAACTTCAGCAGGTATCATCTGCGACGACTGAACTGGATAACAACTCCGGCAAGATTGCTGAAGTCATATCGAGCGTTGCGGCCATGTCGGAAGAGAGTGCAGCTTCTACGGAAGAGGTTGCTTCGTCCACACAGGAACAATTCAATTACATTACAAGTATCTCCGAGCGCTCCAATGAATTGGCTCAACAAGCGAATACGCTAGCCAAGGAAGTGAAGAAGTTCAAGATTTAAATCAACAAGCCGCGTTCACCCTATGGGAGAACGCGGCTTGTTTGTTACCTAATATAATGCTCCGATACACGAGCCGCCGAGTCTCTGATGACCAGTTCAGGCTTCAGGACAATCTTTTGTGGCTCTTTTTGCTCGTTCTTCAGCTCTTCAATTAACAGATCTACAGCGCGATGTCCCAGATCTTCAATTGGCTGGGCAACGGTTGTAAGCGGTGGGCTGGTTACCGAAGCCAGAATAGTATTGTCGAATCCGATAATGGACACATCCTCTGGCACGCGTAAGCCCAGCTCTTTGGCTGCCTGAAGTGCACCAATAGCCTGGATGTCATTACAGCAGAACAAGCCTGTGGGGCGATCGTTCTCGCCAAGCAGCAGAAGCGCCTCTTTTTTGGCCGAGCCCAGATCGGCAGCTGATTCTCTAATCCGATCCTGTTCCAGTGCGTAGCCAGCCTTATTTAATGTTTCGCGGAATCCGCGCACACGCTCCTGACTGCTGCTTACTTTGGACGGTTCTGACAGTACCGCGACCCGGGTGTGCCCAAGTTCAAGCAAGTGCTCCGCAGCGAGTGTACCACCGAGTATGTCATCAATGGTGACCGTATGCACCGACAGTGAAGGCATATGGCGAGCAATCAGAGCGACAGGTATGGACTGTTGCAAGAGAGGAGACAGAATATCGGCATTGTCGATCCCGGTTCCGATCATCATGCCATCTACCCTTTTTTGCTGAAGCAGATTCAGATAACGCTCTACCCGCTCGTCCTTATTATCTGTACTGCATATCACAACGCTATAGCCCAATTGACGGCTTCGATCCTCCACTGCTCTGGCGAGTTCAGCAAAATACGGATTCGATATGTCCGGTACTAACAGCCCCAGTGTGTACGTCTGTTTGCCAGTAAGTGCAGCCGCTATAGCGCTGGGTTGGTAGTGAAGGCGTTCCATGATCTCCATAATCTCGGTGCGTCGCTTCTCGCTGATCTTCCCTTTGCCGTTAATGACCTGCGAGACGGTGGCTATGGATACACCCGCCTCGCGTGCTATATCGTATATGGTTGCTTTCATTGTTTTTCCCCATTTGTGCTATATATAAATCTCGTTATACATGAATCAATTTCATAATACCTTTAGCTGCTTCAATCAAGGCTAAATATAGATCAAAATGGTTCAATTTGTCTATATTTAGTTACAGAAATCCGTTTTTAGTGAGTTATGAAATTGAATCGCATAGATAATTGTTCTCTTCTATTATGCAGGGGAAGTCTGCATACGCAACTTGAAACCAGGACAATGGGTGGTATGAAGCGATTGCCCCGCTGCACGTACGATCCATTGAAAATTGGATGGTACCTAGCCGGATATAACACTGTTCGTACTATTTTTTATCATTGCTACTTCTTCATCAGCCATTCATGATCCGGGTCATTATGGAACTTCCAGGTCCGTGTTGGCCCAGCCATCACATTCAGATAGTAGACTTCGTACCCTGGAGGAGCACCTACTGGATGATATCCGTCCGGAACAAGCACCACTTCACCGTTCTTCACCGCAAGCGTCTCATCTACAGACTTATCATCGTTGTATATGCGCTGAATAGCAAATCCCTGCTCTGGCTGTACACGGAAATAATACGTTTCCTCCAGCAAAGATTCATCCGGCAGAGCGTCCCGATCATGTTTGTGTGGCGGGTAACTGGACCAATGTCCATCTGGCGTGAACACCTCAACAACGAGCAAACTGTCTGCTTCCTTCTGTTCCGGCAAAATGTTGTGAATCTGACGTTCCAGATTGCCATATCCTCTCGCCTCTACGCCTACATCTTCCGGTGTGATTAGACGAGCCGGATAGGTTCCTCTACCAGGTGCGGCACATATGGCGATTTCCAGTTCGGTACGTGCTGTGATCTTCACCTGATCGGAAGTTGAGACGTAGACCGAATACGGAGGAATCTTCTCGAAAACACTCATTCTTTTCCCGATATTATCCCATGTGTGCTCCTGAGTACTTACATTGGCTAAGCCACTAAGAAGTACTACACAGAGTTCCTGATCACCGCTCTCACGGGTTAGCGTTTCCCCTTCCGCAAGCTTCACTACCTGAAATCCAACATACTTCCACCCGGCCGATTCCGGTGTTACGGTTAACAGCGTACCGTCTCCCTCCGGATCAAACACAGGTTTCACAATACGTTCTGACATCTTGTCATCCACTCCTCTCTGTAATCATCCATAACAATCTGAAGCTATGCAGGCTCAACACTAAATATAAGAAAATGGGACCTGTGTTCCTCAACCTATGGCGTAACCGTTTGTGTTTCCAGTGATGCTCCGGGAACTTCACGCAGCTTAACAGGTCTTCCCTGCTCCATAGACATCTTGGCTGCTAGCGCGATCCGTTCTGCCTGTACTGCATCATGTCCATCTACAATTACAGCTGTATTATTAATAATCGCATCGATAAAGAGGGCCGTTTCCTGCACATACGCTTCATTATAACGTTCCAGGAAAAAGTGTAATGGCTTGTCGCGCATAAGGCCGGTCGCTGTACTGATCTCAGCTGTATTCGGATGATCATTCGCCGCGGTGGCGCTGCCCATGGAGCCGAATACCTCGACACGCTGGTCATACCCGTATACGGCCTGACGGCTGTTATCAATAACACCAATCGCCCCATTGGCAAACGTCATCGTTACAATCGCCGTATCCACATCGCCATGCTCTGCAAAAACAGGATTGATCAGCACGTTTCCCTGTGCATATACTTCCTCTACTTCACTCCCCGACAGGTACCGGGCCATGTCAAAATCGTGAATCATCATGTCCATGAAAATCCCGCCAGACACCCGAATATACTCTGCTGGCGGCGGGCTCGGATCGCGAGAAGTAATTTTGATAATATGCGGATCACCAATCGAACCATCCTGCACATGGGCACGTACCCGTCTGAAGTTGTGATCGAACCGGCGGTTGAATCCAATTTGTAGCTTCACACCAGCTTGCTGTACCGCTGCTACAGCCGCTTGGGTCTGTGCCAGGTTCATACTCACCGGCTTCTCGCAGAAAATGTGTTTACCCGCCTGAGCAGCCTGTTCGATCAACGGTACATGTGTATCTGTTGAAGAACAGATCAATACCGCATCCACATTGGACATGGAGATCAATTCATTGCTGTCTGTCGTTACAACAGGAATGCCGCGACTGGAAGCCCAGGCTTCCAATTCAGGACCCGCGAACAAGTCACTGATTCCCACAATCTCGGCGTGCGGGTTGCGCAGGAGGTTGTCTGCATGAATTTTGCCAATCCGTCCAGCACCAATAATGCCAATTCTCACTTTGTCCTTGCCCATTCCGTTATCCTCCCTATGTGCGTCCATATGAGCTGGGCGTTTCCCTTAGCTCGAATATGACCTGTGTTGTTGTTTGTTACCAACGGGCCGTTACCATCTTCTTGCGCGTGTAGAATTCTACACCATCCGTGCCATTGGCATGCAGATCACCATAGAAGGACTTCTTCCAACCGGAAAACGGGAAGAATGCCATTGGCGCAGGTACGCCCAGGTTAACACCCAACATGCCCGCATCAATCGTTTCACGGAATTGACGCATATTCGCCCCGCTGCGGGTGAACAGACACGCACCATTACCGAAGTCGGAGCGGTTTGCCAGCTCAATTGCTTCCTCTAGCGTAGACACTCTTGCCACCGAAAGTACCGGAGCAAAGATCTCGTCCTTCCAGATTTTCATGTTACTCTGTACTTGGTCGAATACGGTCGGCCCTACAAAGTAACCCGGTTGGCCAGTCGCCTGATCCTTACGTCCATCCCGAATCAAAGCTGCGCCTTCCTGCTCCCCGGCTTCAATGTAACTGAGCGTGCGCTCTTTATGCGGGCCACGAATCACCGGACCAAGGAACACGCCTTCATCCATGCCATTCCCAATCGTGATGCGATCTGCCGCTTCCACCAGCTTTTGTACCAGTGTGTCCGCTACATCCCCTACAGCGACCACAACGGAGCATGCCATGCAACGTTCCCCTGCTGAGCCAAAGGCTGCGCTAGTGATCTCTTTCACCGTCAGGTCGAGATCGGCATCTGGCATAACGATGGAGTGATTTTTGGCACCAGCGAGTGCCTGTACCCGTTTGCCATGGGCAGACGCAGTTGTGTAGATATATTCAGCGACAGGCTGTGAGCCTACAAAAGAGATCGCTGCAACATCCTTGTGTTCCAGCAGTCCATTCACGACGTCATGCGCACCGTGAACAATGTTCAGCACACCATCCGGAAGCCCTGCTTCCTTGAACAGCTCTGCCAGGCGGCCTGCCAGCAGCGGTGTACGCTCGGACGGCTTCAGGACAAAGGTGTTACCGCATGCTATAGCCAACGGGAACATCCAGCACGGTACCATCATCGGGAAGTTGAACGGGGTAATTCCCCCAATAACACCGATCGGGTATCGATACATGCCGGACTCCAGCCCTGTGGCAATGTCGGGCAACTGTTTGCCCATCATCAGGTTCGGAGCGCCTGCCGCGAACTCAACACATTCAATACCGCGCAATACCTCGCCATAGGCTTCAGCATAGCTTTTGCCGTTCTCTAGCGTTACCAGGCGAGCCAGCTCCTCCCAGTGTTCCACCAGCAATTGCTGGTAGCGGAACAGAATACGCGCACGACGGGGAACCGGTGTGCCGCTCCAGGACTTGAATGCCTCACGTGCCGTCTGTACGGCCAGATCCACGTCCGCTTGTTCAGACAGTGGCACATGTGCAATAACCTCTTCTGTAGCCGGATTCACGACCGGCTCGGTACGGGTTGCCACCGGGGTTACCCAGACACCCCCGATCCAGTTTTGTACCATTGTCGCTGTTGTAGATGTTTCAGAAATCCCTTTTCCCATAGCCCTATCTCCCCTTCGCTTATGTGTAATCCCAAGGTTCAACTTGGTTCCTTGCTGTTGTTGAGCTGTATGAGTGTGGTTCTATTCAATTTATTGTATCGTTCCTCAAGACGCGGTAATCTCGCCCCGATTGCAACGTTCGATGTAGTCATTCACCTGTTCCACCGTTGGCATCGCATCCGAACAGCTGTGGCTAGAAATGACGATACTTGCTGCACCGCTACCATAGGCCATGCTGCGTTCAATCGTCCAGCCTTGCATCAAGCCGTACAGGAACCCCGCTGCGTAGGAGTCGCCGGCACCAAACGTTTTGACGACACGCGCAGGATAGCTATCAGCACAATGGGAGAGTCCTTCACGTGTGTAGGCAATGGAGCCTTCTTTCCCGTGTTTGATCACAACGATATTGGCTGAGAAATCGAACCATTTCTGTGCAGTCACCTGATCGCTGTGATCCGGATTGTGTTCGAACGTCTCCATCATGTCGAACTCTTCACGCGTACCCAGGATGATATCGCATTTCTCGGCTGCGAGGTTATAGTAGACCGCTGTTTCTTCGTCTGATATCCATGTGTATGGGCGGTAGTCCAGATCGAAAACAATGACGGTACCATGCTTCTTCGCATACGTTAGTGCCTGGAGTACGGCTTCTCGGGACGGGCTCTGTGCAAGCGCCGTACCGGAGATCAGCAGCACCTTGGAGTCAGCAATCAGCTGCTCCTGTACCTCTTGCGCCTGCAATAACAGATCAGCCACGTTGTCCCGGTACATCAGGATACTGCAATCCGTCGGACTCTTAATCTCGGTAAAAGCAAGCCCCGTCACCGCTCCTGTATCATCTGTTACCACGTTCGATGTGTCGATGCCGTTCTTCTCCAGATAGCTCTGAATGAACCTGCCCATCTGGTCACCCGCGATTTTGCCGATAAACGCCGTCTCCATACCCAGTCTGGACATACCAATCGTAATATTGGCCGGAGAGCCGCCCACATACTTCGTGAATGTCATGGTCTCTTCCATCGGGCGATTAATCTCGTTGGCGTTTAAGTCGATACATAAGCGGCCAATTGCGGTGAAATCCTTCTTCCTGGATTCCGGAAAGGATACGTAAGTCATTGCATGTGAGCCCCTTTCTGTGATGGGATTTTACATGTTACATGTTATAAATGGATAACCTTTAATTCATATATGAATAAGAGACAGATTATTTACGTCTCAGGTGTTGTGACATAATTTCAACTGATGGGTGATGTAGCCCAGAGCATAGCAGCGTTTATACCGAACCGATGCTTCATTCACTGACGTGCTGAAAGCCGGATGGCTCATGTGCTCGTTCCATTGTGACGGATAGTGAACGGTTCACTTCATAGGAATGTCCTTCTCCGGCCACTATCCTTGTATCAGCTCAGCTGTGTTGGTATAAGGACTCCATATAGTTCAAAGACCGCTTAGCATACTCGTACGGATTATGGACGGCAGGATCCTGCTCTCCTTCAAGCATCGCCCAGCCATCATATCCACGGGTGATTAGTTCCTGCAGAATGGGTTCAAAATCAATGCATCCATCTCCTGGTACCGTGAACACTCCTCTACGAATACAGCCGACAAAATCAGACTGCTCCGCGCGTGCTTCATCCAACACATGTGGTCGAATATCTTTCAGATGGATATATGCGATCCGGTCATAATGTTTGCGTAACAGCTCAAGTGGATTGGCTCCACCATAGTAGGCATGGCCTGTATCATAGAGCAGATAGACGAGAGAAGGGTCCGTTAACTCCATCAAACGGTCTATCTCATCCGGCTGCTCTACCACTGTACCCCCATGGTGATGGTACGTAAGCTTCAGTCCGTGTTCACGGGCAATGGCTCCTGCTTCATTAAGCCCTTCAGCGAGGATGTTCCATTGGGACTCACTGAGCCTGAGCACTTCTTTTTCATGCGGTGTTCGCCTTGGATCAAAATGAAGCGAACCGCCTACTTCCGCTGTACTAATCACCTTACTACCCATCGACTGTAGAAACTCCGCATGTCTGCGGTAGTTGTCCAGCTCGGACTGCCGATACGCTGGATCGGAGAACAGCACTGATTTCCACTGGGAGACCAGTTGGATGTTCCTCTGTCCCAGTTCCTCTCGCAAAATAGCGAGATCGGTTGGATATTTACGTCCCATCTCCGTACCTGTCAGCCCAAGACGCTGAATGTCATCCAGAATCTGCGCACATGTTGTCGCATCACCATGCTCCTTCACATCTTCGCCGACCCAATTGATCGGGTGAATCCCAAGCTGAAATGGCAGCTTGCTCATTGCTCCACGTCTCCTTTGTCCTTCAGCATTGTGCCTTACTCGAAACGGTCTCTTCTTTGTCCTGATATACAGTTACACGAATTTGGCTTTGGCACGATTCTCTTGCATCGTCTTATGAGCATGGACTACCTTTTCTTCTGCGGACACTTCAGGCACACCCACGTTCCACCATGATTCATATCCACCTGCGTTAGTTCCAGGCACGACCGGAATCTCAATCAAGGTGCTCACCGTTTCATTCTTGGCATCTCGAAGTGCCTGCTCCAGCTGTTCTGCCGTCTCCGCTCTATATGCTTTGACTCCCATGCTTCGGGCGTGAGCTGCAAAATCTATTGGCATGTAATCCCCGGTCAATCGGCCACTTTCTGCTTCCCGATAACGAAACTCATTGCCGAACCCGTCACTTCCGTGTTCACGCTGCAAATTATGAATGCATTGGAATCCATTATTGTTGAATAATAAAACGGTCATCTTCTTCTGTTCCTGCAAGCTGGTTACCAGCTCGGAATGAAGCATCAGGTAACTGCCGTCACCTACCATGGCGTACACTTCACGATCCGGTTCGGCCAGTGCTGCTCCAAATGCACCACTTACCTCATATCCCATACAGGAGAACCCATACTCCATGTGGTACGTCTTCGGCTCGGCTGCACGCCACAAACGATGCAGATCGCCTGGCAGACTGCCTGCCGCACACACGATGACCGAGGATGGATCAATTGTCCGGTTAACGATGCCAACTGCGGTAGTCTGTGCCAGCCCTGATTCATGTTGTGCTGCATACAACCGATCCACTTCTGCATTCCACTCATCGCGGAGATCAGCAACTTCAGATGCACCATATGCACTTTGATATTGCAGTTGTTGTAATTCCTTTTGCAGAGCCTGCAACCCTTCGCGCGCATCTGCCAGAATCGCTTCCCCACCTAATTTGGCTGCGTCCATACTATTCAGGTTGATGTTGATGAATGACACTTCCGGATGTTGAAAAGCAGAGCGGGACGCTGTCGTGAAATCTGAGAACCGGGTGCCGACGCCGATGATCACATCAGCTTCTCTCGCCAGCCTGTTGGCTGCCAACGAGCCGGTAACACCGATGGCTCCCACATTCAGTGGGTGGTCCCAGGATACTGCACTCTTGCCAGCCTGCGTCTCGGCGATCGGAATGCCAAATGCCTCGGCGAACTCCACTAGCTGGGCAGATGCCTCAGAGTACAACACGCCGCCGCCTGCAACGAGCAACGGCTTACTTCCACGGGCAATCTGCTGCGTTGCCCGGTCAATGGCCGCCTGTACAGGGGGACGGCGATCCAGGTAATGCACTTTGCGAGCGAAGAACGATTCCGGATAGTCGTATGCCTCTGCCTGCACATCCTGCGGTAATGCAAGTGTTACCGCTCCCGTCTCTGCCGGGTCTGTTAGTACACGCATTGCCTGTGTAACGGCAATCATCAGTTGTTCGGGACGAACGATGCGATCCCAATATTTACTGACCGCTTTGAATGGATCAGTAGCTGAGATGGTATAGTCACTGCTCACTTCCAACTGCTGTAACACCGGATCTGGTTCCCGTGTAGCAAAGTTATCTCCAGGGAGCAATAAAACCGGAATTCGGTTCACCGTTGCGGTAGCTGCCGCTGTAATCATATTCAAAGCACCAGGTCCAATGGATGTTGTACAGGCATAGATCTGTCTGCGGTTCTTCTGCTTGGCATAGGCTGCTGCCGTATGCACCATACCTTGTTCGTTTTTCCCTTGCATATACGTCAGGCTTCCCGGACTACGTTCCAACGCTTCTCCAATACCAGTTACGTTGCCATGTCCAAAAATACCGATGATTCCCTTCACGAACTTGGTCTCCACCCCGTCTACCGAAATATATTGCTGATCCAGATATCGAAGTAGTGCCTGAGCCATCGTCAGTCGAATTGTTTTCATGAGTTTACCGCCTTCCTTTCCTATACGGGTTAAGCGCTTAATCTATGTTAAGTTTAAGCGCCTTACCCCTAAAGGTTAAGCGCTTAATTCATATGATATTACAGGCCGAAGACTAACGCAAGCATTTTTGTAAGCGTTTTTATAAAATGTGATTAATAAGTGCAAATCCACGTGTTGTAACATATGTTAGCTCTGCCCCCTTTGAGCAGCTTTCTTACAACAATTATGGACAGGTAAGATGGGAAATTACTGCAAGTGTAGGATACGTACCGGTGGGTTATTAATTCGTGATCTATATGTGCTCTGGTAGCTAATGCATCAATAAATGCAAAAAAAGAAAGAGACGGTGAGAACCATCTCTTTCTTCTTCAATATATAAAGCGGGTGATGGGAATCGAACCCACGCTATTAGCTTGGAAGGCTAAAGTTCTACCATTGAACTACACCCGCAAAAACAAAAAAATCGGGATGACACGATTCGAACATGCGACCCCCTGGACCCAAACCAGGTGCTCTACCAAGCTGAGCTACATCCCGTTATCTATACCGGCGAGAGGACTCGAACCTCCACGGTTTCCCACTCGATTTTGAGTCGAGCGCGTCTGCCATTCCGCCACGCCGGCATAGTATGAAGTTATAATGGCGCGCCCTGAGAGATTCGAACTCCCGGCCTTTTGATTCGTAGTCAAACGCTCTATCCAGCTGAGCTAAGGGCGCAAAATATTGGAGCGGACGACGGGAATCGAACCCGCGACCCTCGCCTTGGCAAGGCGATGCTCTACCGCTGAGCCACGTCCGCTTATAAAGGATGCGCGTGGAGGGACTTGAACCCCCACGTCAAAGACGCTAGATCCTAAGTCTAGTGCGTCTGCCAATTCCGCCACACGCGCATATAATGGTGAGTCATGAAGGGCTCGAACCTTCGACACCCTGATTAAAAGTCAGGTGCTCTACCAACTGAGCTAATGACTCATAGATAACTGGTGGAGGATGATGGATTCGAACCACCGAACCCGTACGGGAGCAGATTTACAGTCTGATGCGTTTGGCCACTTCGCTAATCCTCCGTAAAGTGGTGCCGGCGAGAGGACTTGAACCCCCAACCTACTGATTACAAGTCAGTTGCTCTACCAGTTGAGCTACACCGGCGTATCAAATTGTTGTATACATGGTGGCTCGGGACGGAATCGAACCGCCGACACGAGGATTTTCAGTCCTCTGCTCTACCGACTGAGCTACCGAGCCTTACTAAATTAAAAAATGGCGGAACCGACGGGATTCGAACCCGCGATCTCCTGCGTGACAGGCAGGCATGTTAGGCCAACTACACCACGGTTCCACGTTACTTTCTCTAAGGAAAGATAAATTGCGGGGGCAGGATTTGAACCTGCGGCCTTCGGGTTATGAGCCCGACGAGCTACCGGGCTGCTCCACCCCGCGTCATTATAAAGTGTTATGGTGGAGGCTGAGGGGATCGAACCCCCGACCCTCTGCTTGTAAGGCAGATGCTCTCCCAGCTGAGCTAAGCCTCCATAAAATATGACCCGTAGGGGATTTGAACCCCTGTTACCTCCGTGAAAGGGAGGTGTCTTAACCCCTTGACCAACGGGCCTTACTGGCTCCCCGAACAGGGCTCGAACCTGTGACAACTCGATTAACAGTCGAGTGCTCTACCAACTGAGCTATCAGGGAATGGTGGAGCCAAGCGGGATCGAACCGCTGACCTCCTGCTTGCAAGGCAGGCGCTCTCCCAGCTGAGCTATGGCCCCATACACTGTAGTATTGCTTTTGTATTACTATGGGCCCTGGTGGACTCGAACCACCGGCCTCACCCTTATCAGAGGTGCGCTCTAACCAACTGAGCTAAGGGCCCTAATCAAAATTCGAAAAAAAATACCCCAACGGGGTTTCGCTTAGCGGCGTCCTACTCTCCCAGGACCCTGCGGTCCAAGTACCATCGGCGCTAGAGGGCTTAACGGTCGTGTTCGGGATGGGTACGTGTGGAACCCCTCCGCTATCGCCACCAAACGAGCATTTGTAGTACAAATGCGTTCGCGTTCCATTCGGTCCGACACGGCTGTGTGGATGAATGGTTTAGCGCAAATTCAGAGATCATTCTCTGAAAACTAGATTCGAAACGAAATTTGCGATTTATCACTTGCATATTGGATAAGCCCTCGACCGATTAGTACTGGTCAGCTCCATGCATTGCTGCACTTCCACCCCCAGCCTATCTACCTCGTCGTCTTCAAGGGGTCTTACATACTGGGAAATCTCATCTTGAGGGGGGCTTCACGCTTAGATGCTTTCAGCGTTTATCCCTTCCGTACATAGCTACCCAGCGGTGCTCCTGGCGGAACAACTGGTACACCAGCGGTACGTCCATCCCGGTCCTCTCGTACTAAGGACAGCTCCTCTCAAATTTCCTACGCCCACGACAGATAGGGACCGAACTGTCTCACGACGTTCTGAACCCAGCTCGCGTACCGCTTTAATGGGCGAACAGCCCAACCCTTGGGACCTACTTCAGCCCCAGGATGCGATGAGCCGACATCGAGGTGCCAAACCTCCCCGTCGATGTGGACTCTTGGGGGAGATAAGCCTGTTATCCCCAGGGTAGCTTTTATCCGTTGAGCGATGGCCCTTCCATGCGGTACCACCGGATCACTAAGCCCGACTTTCGTCCCTGCTCGACTTGTAGGTCTCGCAGTCAAGCTCCCTTATGCCTTTGCACTCTTCGAATGATTTCCAACCATTCTGAGGGAACCTTTGGGCGCCTCCGTTACTCTTTAGGAGGCGACCGCCCCAGTCAAACTGCCCACCTGACACTGTCCCCGCACCGGATTACGGTACCAGGTTAGAACCTAGATACGATCAGGGTGGTATCCCAACGTTGCCTCCACGCAAGCTGGCGCTCACGTTTCAAAGGCTCCCACCTATCCTGTACAGATCGTACCCAAATTCAATATCAAGCTGCAGTAAAGCTCCATGGGGTCTTTCCGTCTTGTCGCGGGTAACCTGCATCTTCACAGGTATTAAAATTTCACCGGATCTCTCGTTGAGACAGCGCCCAAGTCGTTACGCCATTCGTGCGGGTCAGAATTTACCTGACAAGGAATTTCGCTACCTTAGGACCGTTATAGTTACGGCCGCCGTTTACTGGGGCTTCGGTTCACAGCTTCGGATTGCTCCTAACCACTCCCCTTAACCTTCCAGCACCGGGCAGGCGTCAGCCCGTATACTTCGCCTTACGGCTTCGCACAGACCTGTGTTTTTGCTAAACAGTCGCTTGGGCCTTTTCACTGCGGCCCCCTCGTGCTATTCACACTACCGGGGCACCCCTTCTCCCGAAGTTACGGGGTCATTTTGCCGAGTTCCTTAACGAGAGTTCTTCCGCGCGCCTTAGAATACTCTTCTCGCCTACCTGTGTCGGTTTGCGGTACGGGCACCATCACCTGGCTAGAGGCTTTTCTTGGCAGTGTGAGATCATGACCTTCGCTACTATAATTTTCGCTCCCCATCACAGCTCAGCCTTAGTAATGTGCGGATTTGCCTACACATCAGCCTTACTGCTTAGACGGACATCCATCAGTCCGCGTCACTACCCTACTGCGTCCCCCCATTGCTCATAACGGCTTACGGTGGTACAGGAATTTCGACCTGTTGTCCTTCGACTACGCCTTTCGGCCTCGCCTTAGGTCCCGACTTACCCTGAGCGGACGAGCCTTCCTCAGGAACCCTTAGGCTTTCGGCGGACAAGATTCTCACTTGTCTTTTCGTTACTCATACCGGCATTCTCACTTGTATAATGTCCAGCGCTCCTTACGGTACACCTTCAACCCTTATACAACGCTCCCCTACCCCTGATGCACTGCATCAAGCCATAGCTTCGGTGGCGTGTTTAGCCCCGTTACATTTTCGGCGCAGAGTCACTCGACCAGTGAGCTATTACGCACTCTTTCAATGGTGGCTGCTTCTAAGCCAACATCCTGGTTGTCTGTGCAACTCCACATCCTTTCCCACTTAACACACACTTGGGGACCTTAGCTGATGGTCTGGGCTGTTTCCCTTTTGACAATGGATCTTAGCACTCACTGTCTGACTCCCGGAAGTAAGTCTATGGCATTCGGAGTTTGACTGAGCTTGGTAACCCTTGCGGGCCCCGCACCCAATCAGTGCTCTACCTCCACGACTCTGTTTTCCGAGGCTAGCCCTAAAGCTATTTCGGGGAGAACCAGCTATCTCCGAGTTCGATTGGAATTTCTCCGCTACCCCCACCTCATCCCCGCATTTTTCAACATGCGTGGGTTCGGGCCTCCAGTGCGTGTTACCGCACCTTCACCCTGGACAGGGGTAGATCACCCGGTTTCGGGTCTACGTCCACGTACTATGTCGCCCTATTCAGACTCGCTTTCGCTGCGGCTCCGGCTCTTCACCTTAACCTTGCACGGGAACGTAACTCGCCGGTTCATTCTACAAAAGGCACGCCATCACCCCTAAAACGGGCTCTGACTTTTTGTAAGCACACGGTTTCAGGTTCTATTTCACTCCCCTTCCGGGGTGCTTTTCACCTTTCCCTCACGGTACTGCTTCACTATCGGTCGCTAGGAAGTATTTAGCCTTGGCAGATGGTCCTGCCGGATTCATACGGGGTTTCACGTGCCCCGCACTACTCGGGATCCGTCTCGGAGAGAACCGACTTTCAACTACAGGGCTTTTACCTTCTTTGGCGGGCCTTTCCAGACCTCTTCGCTTAATCGGTTCCTTTGTAACTCCATGTGAGACGTCCCACAACCCCAAAGAGCAAGCTCTCTGGTTTGGGCTTCTCCGCGTTCGCTCGCCGCTACTGACGGAATCACTATTGTTTTCTCTTCCTCAGGGTACTTAGATGTTTCAGTTCCCCTGGTATGCCTCTGCATAACCTATGTATTCAGTTATGAGTAACTGGAAATTACCCCAGCTGGGTTTCCCCATTCGGACACCCCCGGATCAAAGCTTGCTTACAGCTCCCCGAGGCAGTTTCGTTGTTCGCCACGTCCTTCATCGGCTCCTAGCGCCTAGGCATCCTCCGTGTGCTCTTAGTAGCTTAACCAAATTGTTCCGATTTCGACGGCTCGCTTCTCTTGTTTTGCTTGCGCAAAGCCAAAAGTCACTCCCATTCGATACCATCACAACAGCAATTATCTACCTTATAAACACTTCACTTGTTTACACAAGATCAGCTAGGATGATTGTTGATCGGTTACTTGAACCGAACAAGCATTCATCCCTTAAAGGAATGTTCTAATTCGCAAAATTTCATTTCGATATCTAGTTTTCAAAGAACAAGCTCCATGCAAAAGCAAGCTGTTTGAGAGTTTGAGCTCTCAAAACTGAGCAACGAGTGAGTGTTTTGCTTTTCATTTCATCCACACCGAAGTGACGGACCGAAATGAGTCGCTGTGCAGGTTCTAAAGAACCTGCTTATTTGAATGTTTCCACTCGGGAAACGATTCTCCATAGAAAGGAGGTGATCCAGCCGCACCTTCCGATACGGCTACCTTGTTACGACTTCACCCCAATCATCTATCCCACCTTCGGCGGCTGGCTCCTTGCGGTTACCCCACCGACTTCGGGTGTTATAAACTCTCGTGGTGTGACGGGCGGTGTGTACAAGACCCGGGAACGTATTCACCGCGGCATGCTGATCCGCGATTACTAGCAATTCCGACTTCATGCAGGCGAGTTGCAGCCTGCAATCCGAACTGAGACCAGCTTTGTTGGGATTGGCTCCATCTCGCGATTTCGCAGCCCGTTGTACTGGCCATTGTAGTACGTGTGTAGCCCAGGTCATAAGGGGCATGATGATTTGACGTCATCCCCACCTTCCTCCGGTTTGTCACCGGCAGTCTATCTAGAGTGCCCACCCGAAGTGCTGGCAACTAAATATAAGGGTTGCGCTCGTTGCGGGACTTAACCCAACATCTCACGACACGAGCTGACGACAACCATGCACCACCTGTCTCCTCTGTCCCGAAGGAAAGATACATCTCTGCATCGATCAGAGGGATGTCAAGACCTGGTAAGGTTCTTCGCGTTGCTTCGAATTAAACCACATACTCCACTGCTTGTGCGGGTCCCCGTCAATTCCTTTGAGTTTCAGTCTTGCGACCGTACTCCCCAGGCGGAGTGCTTAATGTGTTAACTTCGGCACCAAGGGTATCGAAACCCCTAACACCTAGCACTCATCGTTTACGGCGTGGACTACCAGGGTATCTAATCCTGTTTGCTCCCCACGCTTTCGCGCCTCAGCGTCAGTTACAGCCCAGAGAGTCGCCTTCGCCACTGGTGTTCCTCCACATATCTACGCATTTCACCGCTACACGTGGAATTCCACTCTCCTCTTCTGCACTCAAGTCACCCAGTTTCCAGTGCGATCCGGGGTTGAGCCCCGGGATTAAACACCAGACTTAAATGACCGCCTGCGCGCGCTTTACGCCCAATAATTCCGGACAACGCTTGCCCCCTACGTATTACCGCGGCTGCTGGCACGTAGTTAGCCGGGGCTTTCTTCTCAGGTACCGTCACCTTGAGAGCAGTTACTCTCCCAAGCGTTCTTCCCTGGCAACAGAGCTTTACGATCCGAAAACCTTCATCACTCACGCGGCATTGCTCCGTCAGGCTTTCGCCCATTGCGGAAGATTCCCTACTGCTGCCTCCCGTAGGAGTCTGGGCCGTGTCTCAGTCCCAGTGTGGCCGATCACCCTCTCAGGTCGGCTACGCATCGTCGCCTTGGTGAGCCGTTACCTCACCAACTAGCTAATGCGCCGCAGGCCCATCCCCAAGTGACAGATTGCTCCGTCTTTCCAGTTCTCTTCAGGAGAAGAAAACAATTATTCGGTATTAGCTACCGTTTCCGGTAGTTGTCCCAAACTTGAGGGCAGGTTGCCTACGTGTTACTCACCCGTCCGCCGCTAACCATCAGAGAAGCAAGCTTCTCTTCAAGTCCGCTCGACTTGCATGTATTAGGCATGCCGCCAGCGTTCGTCCTGAGCCAGGATCAAACTCTCCAATAAAAGATGAATTTCAGTAGCGTGGTTAGACGCTATAAAAATCATCTCAAGTATTTGAAAAGAGCGATATGCTCATTTTGAATCTGACGAGATTAAAAATCTCATTTGTGCTCCAGCCGATTCAAGCCAAGGCTTGTTTCCAACTTTTGCGTTCATTCTGCAAGCAGAATGTTTACTCACTCGTTGTTCAGTTTTCAAAGATCAAACTTATTTCGTTACCGAATGTCGTTCTCTTCAGCAACTTTTATATCTTATCACATCCGAACCAACGTTGCAAGCTCTTTTTTTAAGTTTCTTTCGAAGCTTATTTCATTTGCTTGCCGCACCGTTTATCTTGTGTTTTCTTGGCCGGAATTAGAATATACCATGTACAGATTTTCATTGCAAGTATTTTTTCAACAAACTAATCATGATCTTCTATATCATTTCATTTGTAGCGTCTTTCTTCTATAGCACTGTCTAGCTCACTTCAGATTATCTATTCCACTCCTTTCCTCACAGATTGCAATCTGTCTCTCCCTGAGGATATGAAATAGAAGCGATCCAACGATTACTTTCTATATAATACGAAACCTCACTCTATTAAAGTTCTACTATATTAGATATCGAGTGCTATATTAGAGCTCAACAATAATGAACATGATAGATCGGATCGCATACTTTCATTGTTTCACTGTCAGTCTTTGAACCTGCCCATCACCACCGTATCGTAATGCTTTCCGTCCGCGTGGCGTCGATCTCTTTTCAGAATACCTTCAATAACAAAGCCGCTCTTCTGATATAGCTCAATTGCCTTTTCGTTCTTGTCCAGCACGTTCAGGGTTATCTTTTCAAAACCACTCCTGTCTGCCCATTGTACCGACTCCGCAAGCAGGCTCTTACCAATGCCATATCCCCAGAATTCTTTGGCTACGCACACGCCAAACTCAACTTTGTGATTAAACCGCTTCAACTCTGTGCCCGCACATCTGGAGTATCCCACAATCTCCCCCTCTACAACTGCAACGAGAAACAGGTTCCGCGACTTCTCTGTGTCCGAGTGAATACTATGAACGAAACCAGCTGCATCGATATACGCTTCGCCCTCTTCACGATCCATATTCTCCGTTTCTCCATCCAGCTGTACACGAAGTGCTGACAAGGTGTCTGCATCATTTTCCTCCGCCGATCGAATCGTGTAGGTTACTCCTTTAACGTGATAATGCTGCTGTTCAACAATCATAAGTGTTAATCCGCCTTTTCATTCTATCTTAAAATCATCCTTCTGCTACTCTAGCCCACTTCAGATGGGCTCTTGCCGGTAAGCATTTTGAACACTTGACTGAAATACGTAGCATTACGGAACCCTGTCATCTCACTAACCTCATACACCATGTAATGGCCTGACTGCAGAAGTTCCAACGCTCGCTGAATTCGGTATCCGTTCAAATAACTCACAAAATTCTCTCCGGTCACCCTTTTAAATAGCTGGCTTAGATACTTCGGGTGTACGAACAGCCCTTTGGCGATAGCTTCAAAACTGATCTCTTCGGCATAATGCAGCTCTACATACTGTTTCACCTGCTCTATTAGCTTGTTACTTTTCTTCTCACCCATCTCTTTCCGTATCTGTTCCAGCCAGTTGCAGATAATACTGTCCATCCAGCTTACCAGGTCATGCAGAGCATATTTCGATTGAATTTCACGTAGAAAATCACTCATCGCCAGCGGCGGCGTTAACATGGGGTGTAGTCGGTTCCAACTATGAATCAATGTGTCAAAAAGACTGACGGCTACAACCTGTACATCCTGAATACCAACACAGTTGCCCTCTTTCAGTAGAACGCGGATATGATGCCACACCTCTTCCGCCAGATCAGGTCTGATATCCGCCCATGCCTCATTCCACTGACGAAGCAGTAATGAATAATCGGTCACACTTGGCTCTTTATCCCCTGAGGCTTCATATCGATAGATACGACTTCCGCCCTGAAATTCTGCTGTTTCTACGGCTTCCCTGCTCTCCAGATAAGAGTCTATCACCTCACAGGGGTGGCTTTTGGGTCTTCCTATGCCGACACTTACTTCGATTTTCAGATACGTAAAGATCTGATCAATCATTCTCTCCACGAGTGGTTGTATTTCCTCCAGCTCATCCATATCACCTAGTAGAAGCAACACAAACACCTGATCCGAGTAATCCACAATCTCCACCTGACCACCCGCCACGCGTCCTAGCTGCTCCTTCACTGTCTCCTGAATAATATCTGCCGCCCCGTAGCGGAGCAGCTGCCAGTCCCGCTCTTTCATCCGTGTCAAAAACACAGGGCGATTCAGTTGCAGACTAATGGCGCGTGTCTGTGAAGGCATACGAATGCCTATATAGTCCATGCGTTCTTTAGGCAGTTCCTCTGCCCGATACCGCGTGGTCAGCAATTCATGGAGAAACTGTTTGCGCAGGTACGGAAGCACCCGTCCGACCTCCTGTTTGTAAGTCCGCTCCAGTTGCTCGTGTCGCTCACGCACGTCCTGCTCCAGTAACACCTCACGTAAAACAGACTCAATCTCCTCTACCTCCGCCGGTTTCAGCAAAAAGTGATTCACACCCCAACGCATTGCAGCCCGGGCGTTCTCAAACTCGTCATATCCACTAAGGATGATGATCGGCAGATGAGGATGAGTGCGACGCAATGCCTGTGTTATCTCAAGTCCAGTCATTCCCGGCAGATAGACGTCCGTCATGACAAGATCCGGATGTACACGGTGAAACATCTCCAGCGCGTCCAAGCCATTGGAGGCCGTACCTGCAATGCTGAGGCCCAAGGAAGGCCAATCGATATGGTCCGTTAGTGCCTTTACAATATGAGGATCGTCATCTACAAGCATAATGGTCTTCATTCACTTTTCACCATCCAGCCACAGATTTAATTGTTCATCGGTCTCAATTCGCGGTAGCGTAATTGTCACTTCCACGCCGCCTGACACGCCATCACTTAGTTGAACGCCATACCTCTTACCACAATATAGCTGAATACGCTGGTGTACGTTTCGTACGCCGATGCCACTCGTCTCTTCGAGTTTCCACCCCTCTGGCAAACCCTGCCCATTATCCGTAATAATAATGACAATATCCGAATTAGCGCTTCCTACTTCGTGCATATGAACCTGAATTCGAAGTGTACCTTCTTGAGGATGTCCGTGCATGACGGCATTTTCGATAAAAGGCTGCAAAATGATCTTGGGAATATAACATCCGCGAATACGCGGATCAATCTGTTCGTGATATTGAATGGAAAAGGGTAGCCGCTCTGACTGAATGCTGACGTAGCAGCGGGCATGCTCAAGCTCATCCCTTACTCGGATAAATAACCTCCCCCCACTCAGTCCGATCCGCAACAGCTTGCTAAGCTGCACGATCATGCGACTGATATCCTTGGCTTCGTAATCGAGTGCGCGCCAGTGGATCATATCCAGCGTGTTGTATAGAAAATGGGGTTTGATCTGGGCCTCAAGCAAGTCGGTCTGGGCTTCCCGTTTGGCACGGCTCTCGTCCTTCACCTGATCCATCAATGTTGTGAGTTGTGAGGCCATATGATTGAAGCCATACGCCAAGTGGGCATATTCCTCAGTGAACGACAGTTGAACCCGGGTATCAAAATCACCTTTCTCCAATTGCCTCATTCGCTTAATCAGTTGGCGCAAGGGACGAACGATCTGCCGCACAAACAGATACGCGAGTACCGCCGAGCATAACAGTCCAATTATAGCGATGCCGAGAATCTGCCATCCTGCGTGTCTAATCGGGGATAACAGCATATGCACAGGAATGGTCTGCACGAGACGCCACTGAAGCATTGCCGGTCTCGAATACAGCACAAGCTGGGAGCCGCCGGATTTACCGGAGACGACTTCAAATCCATCTTCGCCATGTTGGACGTGTTCCTGAATCCATGCACGATCTACAATAAAGGGATCATCAAAGGAATCAGCTCCCCCATCTGCATGACGACATTACCAGCCGTATCCACTAGCAGTACCTTTCCATCCAGAACCATAGGCATATCAGCAAATCTGCGTACAATGTCTGTGCGGCTCAGCCGGATGAGCACATAGGCCACCGTCCCGCCTCGACTGTCAAAGATTCGCTGGGCGTATCCAATTAACGATTGACCGGATTCATTCTCCCGCAGCGGTACCCATGCCGCATCTGCCTGCTCCAGTGTACTGAACCAGGAATCATTGGAAATGGTATCTACCGGAAAGATGCGATCAGCCATGGTGACTGCAACACCGTTAAACGCATCGGTGTACAGTTCTATAGAAGTAACACCTTCACTGACGACCAGGGTATGATCCAGTATGCGGGATACTTCCCGCCGTTGATGAATCTGCGAAAGTCTGCCCGTCTCCGTCGTTTCCAGCAGACTGGACAGTTCCCGATTACTTGCTAAGGCATACGCCGTACCTGTTACCCCTGTGATGAAATCGAATCCCCGGCGTGTACTCTCATTCAAAAGAGCCAAGCGTGCCTTGCTAATCTCGGCAAACGTAACCGCAGAGAAGGACTGATATGCCAGCCAGACAATGACAGAGACGAGCAACAAGTTAAACGCAATAAAGCAAGTCACCATCAACGTGGAGAGCTTGCTTTGTTGCATTTTATGATTAATATATGAAGACCATCTTCCTTTCCGCATACGGGATCAACTCGTTTCGTCTTGGAATTACCCTTTGAGCCCAGAGGTCGCGATTCCTTCCACGAAGTACTTCTGACACACGATAAATACGATAAAACATGGCACCAGTGACAACACCGACATGGCAAACATCGGGCCCCAATCGGATTGGGAACTGGAATCAAGGAACAAGCGCAGACCCAGCGGTACGGTGTATTTGCTAACGTCACTCAGGTAGATTAACTGACTGAAGAAGTCGTCCCATGTCCACAAAAACGTAAAGATCATCGTAGTGACCAGCGCTGGAAAGGCAAGTGGAATGATGATTTTGGTGTAAATTCTCACCGGTCCACATCCATCGATAGTGGCTGCCTCATCCAGCTCTTTGGGCAGTCCCCGGAAGAACTGTACCATGAGGAAAATGAAGAAGGCATCGGTTGCCAACCATTTCGGCACCACAAGTGGCAGGTACGTATTCACCCACTCCAGGTGGTTGAAAAGGATGTACTGTGGGATCAGCGTCACATGATGTGGCAGCATGATCGTCATAAGCATCAGGCCGAAGCAGATGGCTTTGAAACGAAAGTTCAATCGGGCGAAGGCATACGCCGCCATGGAGCAGGAGATGACATTGCCCAGCACGGCTCCCAGCGACAAGACGATGGAGTTGGTCAGAAACCGGGAGAACGGATTGCCTTGAATCCCTGACCAGCCATTCATGTAATTTTGCCAATTCCATTCCTTCGGCCAGAACCAGGTTTCTGTAAAGATCATATGTCCCGGTTTGAACGAACTACCCAGCATCCACAGAACCGGATAGAGCATGACGAAGGCGATGGCTGAGATCAGCATATGTTTGGCGACTACCCATGCAGTAGAGTTCCGTTGTCCTATCATTATTTCCCACCATCCTCATAGTGCACCCACAGCTTGCTGCTGCGGAATACGAGCAATGTAAATACCCCAATCAGGATAACCAGCACCCAGGCCATCGCGGAAGCATAGCCCATCTGAAAGAACGAAAATCCCTTTTTGTACAGATACAGAGAGTACATTAATGTTGAATTCACTGGCCCACCGCTACCATTACTGATAATGAAAGCCTGCGTGAACGATTGAAAGGACGTAATCAGCTGCATAACGAGATTGAAGAAGATAACCGGCGACAGAATCGGTAATGTTATATAGAAGAATCTCCGCATTGGGCCTGCACCGTCCACCGCTGAAGCTTCATCATATTCGGGTGGAATCTGCTTCAGGCCTGCCAGGAAAATAATCATCGACGATCCGAACTGCCACACGGATAACAGCACGATGGAGTACAGGGCATACTTCGGATTAGCAACCCAATCGGGTGCCTTAATACCCACCATGGCGAGGACACTATTAAGCAGCCCGTCCCCACCGAGCATTTTACGCCATAACATGGCAATCGCCACGCTACCTCCAAGCAATGTCGGGATGTAGTACACCGTCCGGTAAATGCCAAGACCACGTATTCCCCTATTGAGCAGCATCGCTACGAGTAATGCGAAAATCAGCTTAACCGGTACGGATACAGCGACATACGTAAATGTGACTTTGAGTGACTGGGTGAACAATTTATCCGTTGTAAACATCGTGGTGTAGTTATCCAGACCGACCCATGAAGGGGCGGCCAGGATACTGTAGTCGGTGAACGAAATGTATAACGATACTAACATGGGACCCAGGGTGAGAAATAACAACCCGATAAGCCATGGGGCGAGGAACAGAAGCGCTGCTCCATTATGTGCAAATCTCCGTTTCACCCGCCGGGTAGCTACGCTCTCAATCTGGGCTTGACCGACCTGTGATGTAGTCATCTTCGCAACCTCCCCGCGGAATTAGAAGTCTGGAACCGTTTCAATTATTTATTGACTCGAACCAAGCGTAGCCTTGGACCCTTCAATAAACTGCGCAATCACATCCGGTGTGTTGCCTTGACCGAACGCGATCTGCTCGCTTGCGCTCTTGAAACTTGTGTCCACTTCAGCAAATCCTTGTGGGTATGGCGGGTCAATTTCGCTGGAGTTCTTCGATACGGTATCAATGAATTGGAAGATGGATTGCTCTGCTTCCAGCAGCGTTGGCTGCATCTGTTCACGAATGGCTGAGTTAACTGGCACACCGCGTTCAGAGCCAAGAATAGCTGTAGCTTCCGGATCATTGACCATGAAATCAATGAACATGGCTACTTCTTTCGGATGTTTCGTTTTGGCATAACCGGAAAGGAACTGACCTGGTTTCAGGTATTCACCGATTTGCTTTTCATCCACACCATGCGGGAGAACCTGGATGCCAAGTTTGTGATCCTGGTTTTTGTTCACTTGTTGGAATGTCAGTAATTGATTAGACCACGCAAAATCCATGGCAGCTGTACCCAGTGAGATCGGGCGTGTCTCCAGTGCATTGGTCGTGGATGCCGTGATCTCCGCTGTGGTCACTCCACCATTCTCACGAAGCGCTCCCCACATATCGAACCATTGTTGAAGCTCCTCGCTGGTCGCTGTCATCGTGCCCCCATCAAACAATCCTTTCCCGGTTTGCCGGATAAATACCTCAAACATATTCGTTGTGCCGGAAATGTCTGCAGATCCGTAGAATCCGTCACCTTTGGCTGCAGCAATCTTGCTTGCAATATCCCCAAAGTCCTTCCATGTCCAGCTCTCTTTCGGTTCTTCAATCCCTAGTTCCTGGAATACGGTTGCGTCATAAATGACACCTGGTGCGTTTACGCCGAGGGTAATCGCATATAATTTATCGTCAATGGATCCAGCTGTAATCATGCTTGGGTCATGATCCTCTGTCCGCAGATCTTTGCTCTCTGCATATGGAGTCAGATCAAGTAAGGCACCACGCCGGGCAAAGTCAGTCAGAAAGGCATAATCCATCTGTACAATATCCGGTGCGTTTGAACCTGCTACCTGAGTAGTCAGTTTGTCAAAGTAACCGTCCCAACCCGAATATTCAGGTTTAATGGTGATTCCCGGATGTTTCTCTTCAAACAATTTGATCACTTTGGTTGTCAGATCATGTCTGGTCTGTGATCCCCACCATGTCATACGCAGTTCAATGTTGCCTGAAGAGTCCCCTTTACCTTCACTTGCTTCACCAGAAGAAGCTGGTGTATCGGCGGCCCCTCCAGAACAGGCTGTAGTTAACAATAACAGGGACAGGCAGAACAGGGTTACCCACTTTTTGGTGATCATCATGAATGAATTTCCTCCCCTTTTCGCTCTTATGTAATCGCTTACAAAATCTATTGTAACGGTCCTTCGCCGCACATGACATAAACAAAAGTAAGCTTTTCTGTCAAAAAAGTAAGGGGTTGAAGGAATCAAAAACCACCGAGAATAACATTCCCGGCGGCGATGATCCCGTATTAATTATGATTACGGGTATACAAGCATAAGCATTGAGCAGAGAACAACAGACCTGAATGAATATGATGATCGTGAATCAGGCAAAAACAATGAATTCATTATTAGCATATGATTCGTTTAAGTTATGTGAGTCGATGGAAGGAACCACTGCTCCGCACCTTCACCGTTGTGTATGCTGTAGCTCTGTCAGGAGTGTGAGACAGCAGGTGAAGATTCTGTTTTACGCTCAGCCAGGTGTTTCTTCATTTTGGCTACCTCAGTTCCTGCCAGCATCATAATGCCGATTCCATGATTGTCATTGGTCACGGTACGCAAATCCTTATCGTAATATTCTGCCGTAAATGCATATCTTGATCCGCTACATACGCCGTGCACATTACCTTGACGATCAATGGCTTTGCAGACGAGTCCCTGCCATGCCCGCTGGGCAGCTGTGACGTAAACTTCAGGGTCTGTAAACCAGCCGAAACGCACGCCACGAGAAAAACCGTAGGCAAACATCGCTGTACAGGAGGCTTCTTCATAGGTCTGTGGATCATTCAGCACCTGATGCCACAACCCGCTCTCCCCTTGAAGCGCGGCATATCCTTCACATAACTCGTTGAAGAAAGTAATTAAAGCTGGGCGCTCAGGGTGCTCTATCGGAAGAGCCTCCAATACCTCCGTCAAGGAAAACAGTGTCCAACCATTCCCACGTCCCCAAGGGATCTGTGTTGCCTGTCCGTATTTGAAATCATACACATGGGACATGATCTTGAATTCAGGCATGAACAGATACTTCCGATACAGCGAGAATTGTCTGGCTGCTTCATCCAGTGCGGATGAATCCCCTGTTACGCGAGCATAGCGAACGAGAAACGGTGTACTCATATAGAGGTCGTCTGCCCACATTGTATTCTCGGCGTATTCGCCAATGCACTTCCGATAAAATGCTCCATCTTCCTTACGTTCCAACCGAGAAAGCATAAAGTCTGCAATCCGCTTGGCAATCGGAAGAAACGTCGGTTCCTTACATTCTGAATACGCTTCCAGCATCGCTGAGCCAAAAGAACCGCAATTATCCAGCATTTTTAGCATGACCAACTGTTGGTTGACTGCCGGGAAGCCGTACTGTTCACGATCCCATAGTGAGTACTCATACATGCGAGTACACGCCTGTACATGTTCAGCCGCATATCGCGTAATGTCCGGTCTCTGCAAGTGACGCCCTGTCTGCAACAGACCATACACGGTGACACCCAATGGGTAATCCCAGCGACCATAATTGGTTACACTGCCCACCGTCCACTTGTTGCTGAGCATGGCATTCTCATAATAAGGACGTATCCATGCATCCGGTCGATCCAATCGCCAATACGTGTGTTCAATCTGTGTCTGCTTACTCTCCGTTTCGGCGCTCTCTTGTGTTCTACTCGTCTTATACAATCGGTCTGTCCGAATCAAATCCTGTACATCGGGTTCTGTCTCAGATTCAAAAGGTCCCGCATATAGCCACGACTCTCCGAGAGCACCATGCACACGCTGAGGAAGCTCCAATTGCAGCGGCTTACCTAGAACCATTGCATTCAGGTTAAAATGCCAGGACTCTTCTGAATCGTTGCATTCACTTCGAACAAGCAAGTCGCTCCGTCCATAAACAGCAGCTACATCCACTTCAAATGGACCCGCTTCTTTCACTTGCGCCACTCGCTTGCCGCCAATCCATACACTCAGAGATCCAGAAGATTGACCAGTCAATTGAACCAGACTACCTGTTGAATCGCTATTGTTCAGTTGGGTCCATGCATAAGCATGGCGGCCGGGAAGATGACCATAGATTCGTTCAAGAGTCGGTTTGGCCTTGTTGTCGTCGGACCAGTCTGTCTCAGGCAGCCACTCCAGACTGTGCTCTGCCTCGTTCCCAAGCAGGTTCACATCTGAATTCCCGATCCCGTAGCTGATGGAACTCTCGCCAGAACGGAGAGTGGGCAATTCTTTCGCACTTATCGGTTTGGAGTAAATCCAGCCTGCTTGTCCCTGTCTCTCCTCAAAAGGAGCAAAGATGTTCAAAATGCGGACTTTACCTTCATCTGACCCGAACTGGCATCCGAAACCGGCAGGGGTATTCTTCATTTCCAACCAGATTGTGTTCCAACCGGGCTTGATGTCAATACTGAGCTTCACCGTTGCGTCCGGACTAATCTCATCCATTACGGTAGAGCGATAGGCCAGCTGCTCATTGAAATAGAAACGAACAGGTCCATAACAGCGGACGAGCACATCCAGATTACGATCCTCATCTCCCCAGACCAGCGCTGCGGCATAGGAAATATGGTCTTTGGGTGCATCAGGAAAGCGGTTACCCAAGTTCAGATCATAAAGCCCTTTTTCATTCTGCAAAATACCCGACTTCTGAAATACCCGATATACAAAATCAGCCTGCGCATTCGCTCCAATATATCTCTCGGCAAGTACCTTCAGTACCTGATCCTGATCTTCTCCAAATCGATAATACATGCTCTGCGGTTCACTGAAATAGGTCGTCATCGAATGCCCACATTCCTCTCTCGTTGAAATAAAGTGTAGATATAGCGCTTAACCTCTGTAAGAAAATCCCTTTTCGGGAAAGTTATTATCCTCTGGTTTACTACGAACACCCATTAATAATCCCAGTATAACTGACATGCTCCATGGTGGCTACAGATTTTTGTTTACGCTTACAAATAACTGTTCGGGAGATTCATTCTCTCTCCTCCGGTGATCATGCCTGCAGATTGCTGCGGATCGTGTTGAACAGCTTAGCGAGACAAGTGCAAATCTGAAAAAGTATGTACATCAGATGTTAGCGCTCGAATAGGCCTGGGCCGAAATAGAATGAACTTGTTCATCCGAAAGCAACATCTACATATTAATTCTTGGCATGAGAAAAGCCTCCGACTGAACTTCCGATATCACAGGAAGCCAGCGGAGGCTTTCGTATCGTTATATAGCACAGCTCCTAAATTTCTACGGCGACACCAAAATGGTCGGACACGACAGGTCCATTTTTGCCATTGAGAACCACGGTGGAAGACTTGGCCTGAATCGGGCGATTGGAGAAAATATAGTCAATCCGCAGGTCGCGTTTGTTGTCTGCCCAACCGGCAATGGCCTTCACCACGGTTGCCCCGTCATCCTTTTGCAATGCGGTGGTATAGAGGTCATTCCAGCCTTTGCTCATCATATAATCATAGCCTTCCCCTCGTACTTCGGCGACATTATTAAAATCACCCATCATATATAACGGTTGTTCCATATATGGAGCAAGCTTGTCCTCCGTGAGATCCCATTGCCCCTTGAAAGGTTCCTGCGCATCATCCCACCAGTTATAGTGTCCATTCACAAACCAGGTTGCTTCACCTTCGACGACCGTCTCAATCCCCACAATCTTGCGTGAACGATAATTGTTATAATCCCGCATATGAGATACGTATTCTCCAAAAGTCTGTGTAATCGGTGTCCGGCTCAGGATCGCCAGCCCTTCGTCGTATTTGCGGAACCCGATATGAGCAGGAATCCATGTCCAGTAATAGGTTTCGGATAACTGTCGAAGCAGGACGTAGGCATAGTTGTCTTTTTTGATTACAGCATCGGATTCGGTGGCAAAATAAGTCTCCAGTTCTTCTTCAGACAGCTCTGCTTCCTGCATGGATTGGTTAACTTCTTGCATGGAAATCACATCAAATTGATGTGTATTGATAAACTCAGCCAGCTGACTGATCTTGTTCAATTGATCCTCTTCTGCCCAAGCGTGGGTATTTAACGTAAGTATTTTCATATGCTCTCTCCTGTTGTTTGTAATATGGCCGTTTCCCCGGCCTACATCGTTCCTGAAAGGAATACATATGCTAAGCATACACAATATGAGGCAATCATGCATGCCAGTCGCAAACGGATGCGATGGAATACTCTAGGTTTATGTTTGTCCAAAATGTCTTGAGATTCTCTTAACTTATGCACGAATCGGTTCAGAACTGATATGATGGATACATTCAATTCACAGCAATACGTCATAGACGTCTTGATACGTTCTGACGATTATTGAACCTACGTTTACCTCAGGAGATGGAATGATGAACCTACCGAATAACTTGAGAATGGATGATGCGCAGTGGCAGCAGCTGATCCGAGAGGTTGCGGAGCAATTCAACAACCTGACGATTATGCGCGGATTCCAATATTATAAACAGAAACGTGTCGGACCATTAGAATTCACTGAACACTATATCATCTCGTCTGTAGTACAAGGATCGGAGCCATATAAGGTCAGACTGAACTTGCAATCTTTGTCGACCAGTTCTTGTACCTGCCCAGTGAGTTCTCGTTGCAAACATATGGCTGCCGTATTGATGAGTTATGCCGAGCAGCTGGAGCGGCCCGTTCCTGCCATTGTGAACGCCCATTCCAGTACCTCGTTGAAACAAATTACCAAGCCCGTTGGAGCCAGGTTCGCAGGAGAATCCAGTATCGCCAACGCAGCACATGACGTGCAGGATAACGATATTCAGGGCAACCAATACAGCCAGATCAAGGAACGCGCAACCGAGCTTGCCGATCTTGAAATCTCAGAGTGGCATGAGCTGTTCCACTCATGTCTAAGACGGCTGGGTACCGGCACAGCAAGCACTTCCTATGTGCAGGAAGCAGCGGACGAACTATACGCCATTAAACCGAAGCTGTCTGAGGCGTTGGATCAACTTTTTGAATTACATGTGCAGCTCTACCTGATCAGGTTCTGTATACCTCCGGCACGTAACTCGATTACGCATACTCCTGTATATCTAAGCTATCCGGCCCAACTTGCTGTGGATGGACTTCTGAAAGGCATTGAGCACGTCCTTACCCATCCGCTTGGTCTGTCTGGTCTCAAGGGGAAGAAGCTGGATCACATCTGGACACGACTTACTGAAACCTCAGCCTATCTGCGAACACAGATGATGCCTGAGACGGCGAGCATGATGTTCTTCTCCCCGATCTATCGACAGTTATGGTTGAACTGGATTGTGCCTGGGCTTCAGGGGAAAACGGAGATGCTGGAATCAGAACTTGTTATATTAAATGATATTGAACGTGGATTACTTACCGCTTCGGCATCCGCACCATCCGGTGGCAGTGTTTTGAGCAGCACTCCGGGTGTTGCTATCGGAAGTGACAGACCGGGTAAATCCGTAACCCTGCCCTTGCCACTGGTACTGGCACAGAGCTGGATATCCTTTCATATGGGACAGGATGATCAGGCTTGGCAGCGACTCGTGAATGGAAGCACGGCTTATGGCATTCCGCCAGAGCATCTGTTGCATTTTCTCCATGTGCTCGCAGATTCAGGTGAATGGAAACGACTCGGAGAGTGGTTGGTGCAACTTGGACCTCTGCTGGCAAATCGGCGTAATTCGCCTTTGAATGATTACATGCAATTGTGGGACATAGCCATTCATCATCTGCCCGATTCAGAGAACCGTATGTGGGACACGCTGGTCAGCATGCTTCCCCACTCTCGCCCAGCTTATGAGGATGCCATGCATTCTCGTGGTCAGTGGCGCCGCTGGATTGATTTTCAGCTTAGTACGGGAACTGAGCCTCTGGAATTCCGCGTAGCCGTGTTGCAACCCATTGAGAAAGAAGCGCCTGAACTATTGCTTCCCTTCTATCATCAGGCGGTGGAGCGTTATATCGGGAATAAGAACAGGGACGGATACAAAGCAGCAGTGAAGCTGCTGAAACGCCTCTCCAAAATCTATAAAAAATTGAAGCATGAAGCGCATTGGGAGCAGTTCATCACCACACTGGCTGTACGTAACAGTCGGCTTCGTGCCCTGCAGGAAGAGCTTCGGAAAGGAAAACTGATCTCATGAGCCTGATTCACCCTTACACCGAGACGATTGAAGTTCACGTCGCTTTAACCGGATATGGCGATGCTTTGTTCTACGGAGCACTCAACACGCATCACTTTGTATCCGGACAGTCGCTGAAGCAGCGATTATTCGCCTGGCATGCGCCCTCCTTCTATGGTACAGAGCTGGAAATCCGGCAGATTGATGAGGTTGAGCTGGTTGTATTGCCTGCGGAAGAAGTCATTCCTTTTTTTGCCGAAATGCATACCCTGCTCCATATTGAATGGAAATGGGATGAGCAGGCTAACCATCTGATTCGATTGGCTCCAGCACTCGCAGCATCCATCGAGAAACGCAAATATGTACCTAGCTTCGAAGCCTATCGCGCAGGACAACTCCAGTGGACCTGGGACCTCGACAGTCTGAAGAAGCAGGATCGGGCATCGCTTGGCAAAGCAATTCAGCAAACAGATGAGAGCTACGCTGAAGGGCTCGGATCGGCCTATTCCGCCTTCGTATTCCAGTACTGGTACAGCTCGGAAGAGGCTGCAACTGATCTGCGGCGCGAATTCCCACAGTTGTTTCCAGAGCGTGGAACAGTTCCTCAGACCGCCGGAATGGATGCCCAGTCCTGGCTCGTCTCGATCGGATGGAAAGCAGATGCCGCACCATTTAGGCCTATGCTGCAATTACAGGAGCCGGACGATGATGAGCCATCTTGGCGGTTACGACTGGTATTGCAGAACAAACTGGATGCCGCCGTATTGGTGCCCGTTCTGCTGGATTCACGCGGCAGACTTGAAGGAGATTGGCCAGAAGTATGGACGCCATTCATTCTGGATCGTTCTGCCAGCTGGCTGGATCAGCTGCGCGCGCATCTGCCGCGTCTTGGAAGCTCCATCAGCGGCAGACGGGATGTGCTGAGTAATCCACTGGAAGATCAGGAAGCCTGGCAGTTCCTGACACAGGATAGTGGCAGGTTACTTCAGGCCGGTTGGCAAGTACTGCTTCCGGGCTGGTGGGAAGCTGCCCGCAGGAAGAAGCCTAAACTGCGTGCCAAGGTGCAGCCTGAGGAAGGCAGTGAGCGGGGACAGTCGTTCTTTGGACTGGACTCGATTATTCATTTTGACTGGCGGATTGCCATTGGTGACACGGATCTCAGCGAAGATGAGTTCGCTGATCTGGTTGCCCGTAATGAACGGCTGGTTCGCTTCCGCGGAGAATGGGTCCCACTCGACCCCGATCTGCTGGAACAGATACGCCGCGCCATGGGCGGTATCGACCGGGAGCAAGGACTTTCGTTCCAGGATATATTGCATCTGCATCTGTTGCATAATGAACAACGTGAATATCGCAATCAGAAATGGAAGGAAGGTCAACAAGTCGAGGAAGAACAACAGCCACAATCCGGTGAGCATATTCGACTGGAGGTTGAGCTGAACGAACACTTGAACCGAGTCATCTCACAACTCGGGGGTGGGCAAGGTGGTGCGCCTTCCCTGCCAATTCCGACGGGACTCCATGCGGAACTGCGTTCCTATCAGAAGGAAGGTTTTGCCTGGCTTGGATTTCTGCGCAGATTCGGTCTTGGAGCGTGTCTCGCAGATGATATGGGTCTCGGAAAAACCATTCAGTTCATTACGTATCTGCTACACATTAAGGATCATGAACCGCGTACTCCGGGACAAGCACCAGCACTTCTGATCTGTCCGACTTCCGTACTGGGCAACTGGCAAAAAGAGATTAGCCGCTTCGCACCTTCCATTAATGTAAGTCTGCACTATGGTGCACGGAGACGAAGTGGAGAAGAATTCCGGGAGCAGACCGAGCAGGTGGATATTATCATTACGTCCTTTGCTACGGCTACACTGGATCAGGAAATGTTGCAGACTTATACGTGGGCATCCATCTGTCTCGATGAAGCGCAGAATATCAAGAACGCGCAGACCAAACAGTCCTTAGCTGTCCGCAGCTTCCCAGCGAAACACCGCATCGCCATGACAGGTACGCCAATTGAGAATCGGTTGTCTGAGCTGTGGTCGATCTATGATTTTATCAATCCAGGATATTTGGGGAATGCCCGGGCGTTCCAGACTCGCTTCATCAGTGCCATTGAAAAAGATAAGGACGAGCAGCGCATGCAGGATCTGCAACAGCTCGTGAAACCGTTCATGCTGCGCCGCAAGAAAAAAGATCCGAATATCCAGCTTGATCTGCCGGATAAAAACGAGATGAAAACCTACATTCACCTTACGGGTGAACAAAGTGCATTATATGACCAATCCGTGCAGGCCCTGATGGATAAAATGAAAGAGCTGGAAGGTATTAAGCGCAAAGGTGCCATCCTCTCGGCGTTAACTCAGCTTAAACAGTTGTGTGACCATCCGCTGTTGTTGACCAAAGAGGCTTTACCGGAGAATCTGTCAGAGAACAACACATTGGCTTCTGCTTATGATGTGTACAGTCCACAGGACATGGCAATGCTGATCAGTCGCTCCGCGAAGCTGGAACGACTGATGGAGCTTGTCCGCGAATTGCGAGACGAGGGCGAGCGTTGCCTTATTTTCACACAATACATCGGCATGGGACAGATGCTGCAACAGGTGTTGCGTCAGGAATTGCAGGAACCTGTCCTGTATCTGTACGGGGGTACCTCCAAGACGGCACGTGACCGAATGATTGAGGAATTCCAGTCTCGGACATTGCCTGAGGATCAGCAACCATCAGTCTTCATTCTGTCTATCAAGGCAGGCGGCGTGGGTCTGAATCTGACCGCAGCTAATCACGTGTTCCATTTTGACCGCTGGTGGAACCCTGCTGTTGAGAATCAGGCCACCGACCGAGCATACCGGATGGGCCAGACGAAGGATGTTCAGGTACACAAGTTCATCTCTCTCGGCACGTTAGAGGAGCGGATCGACGAGATGTTGGAGAGTAAGCAGCAACTTAGTGATAACATTATTACCAGCTCCGAGAACTGGATTACAGAATTGTCCACCGATGAGCTGCAGGATCTGTTCACTCGACGTCGTGACTGGTCAGGTTGACCTTCAATGAACTGAAAGCCGCAACTTAAAGCAAGTCATATCTGGATCGGATCACAGTAAAAACAAAAAAAGAGCGAAGTTTCGGAACTTGAATTCCGGCTTCGCTCTTTATTTATTGATGCAATGATCCTTCTGCTCTTAACGCATGTTACCGATAATGGAAGATCTGGAGTCTTGCATTTTCTTGACAAAGTTAGTCATTACATCGAAAGCTTCGTTGCGCTTGTTCGACATGGATTGCAAACGGAGCATGTCCATTTGTTGAGAATTATATGCTGCATCAATTTGGCCTTTCAGCTTTTGAACAGCTACTGCATCTCCGTTTTGTTGAGCTACCAACAATTGCGAATCCAAATCTGCAATATAATTGTTACGGTTCTGTACTTCCTGAATTTGTGTCTGCAATTGGGCATCCAGTAATTTGGTGCGTTCTTTTTGAACCATCATCAAAGCAGTTTCGATATCCATACTTTGAATATTAGCAAAAGATATACTAGAGATATTCGAGTTAGAGATTGTGCTTGCCGAAGCTGAAGACACGATTGACACTGCCGCAATTGCAGCAACCATCGTTGAAGTAAAGAATTTTCCTGTACGTTTCATTGTTTATTTTCCCCCGATTAATATGTAATATGTACCATTACAATGTGGTTTCTTTCGACATCTTATATCAAAAGACCTAGATGTACAATCAATTTAACATCAAATTTTAAATGGTTTCGACATCCTATACCGTTACCATCCTGTACTACCAAATTCAGAGAAAATTGAACGAAATCATCGCAGATACTCCCGCTCTTACATCGTTCGTGATAACTGCTGGATCAATTCGTGAATATGGGCCTTTACAGGTTGATCATCCATGGATTCTATCATCGTTGGATTCAACAACTGATTCCTCTTCATGACATAAAAATCATACAGCGCCTGGCGGATGGTCATATCATATGTAATCGAAAATGAAGGCTCAGCCACTCGGCGGATGACCGCCTCATCCTGGATCATATACAGAATGGGATTAATCTCATTAAAAGTACCTCTCTCCATGCCTTCTTCGAAAAAGTGACACAACTGCTCACTATGATGCCGTAAAGCGGTCGCAAACCCTTCATATAATGCTGGATAGAGCTTCTTCACATCACTCCAGAAAAATTCTGGAAGATATAATACGTGAGAGATGGAATGTTGGTACGCAATCTGGAACCTGCGCTCGAATGAGATCGAGTTATCTTTCATCAAGGCTCTGGAATCATGAATTTCTTCGATGTAATCGTCCAAAATATTCTGAATAATTTCCTCTTTGGAGGAGAAGTATTTATATAGTGTTGCCTTGCTGATATCCATATGTCTGGCCACATCATCCATTCGAAGCGAACTGATGGCTGTTGTACGTAGCACGGGAATAATCTTAGTCAAAAATTTCTGCGAGTTCTCCAGACGTTTCACGGAGTGCCCTCCTCTATATGCTTACTAGTTCTATCACCGTTGCTTAACTTAACTGATTCACGGTTTACTAAACAGGCGATATATAAGTATAGCATGGATAGACGAAATAGATATATTATACCAACTAAACTATTTTAGACGTTTTGGTTTACTTTGAAATAAGTCTGTGCTATATTTAGTTTATTGAATTTTACGCAATTATATTTTACACAATTTAAATCACATTAAACCTTAGGAGGTTTTCCTTATGAAAAAGATATTAGTTGTATTAACCAATGTAGATAAATACGCCACCAAAGACGAGCCTACTGGCTTGTGGCTGAGCGAAGCGACCCACTTTATTGAAGAGTTTGATCATAACGACAACGTACAGATTGATCTGGTAAGTCCTAAAGGTGGCAATGTGCCCCTTGATCCGAAGAGTCTGGGCGATTCCCTGGATGAGAGCACCAAAGCCTATTTTGAGAACGAAACGTTCATGAACCAGTTGAAAACTACGTTGAAACCTAGCGAAGTAAACGCGAGTGACTACGATGCAATCTACTTCACAGGGGGTCACGGTACAATGTGGGATTTCCCGGATAATGCCGAACTTCAAGAGCTTTCTCGTGATATCTACGAAAAAGGCGGCGTTGTGTCCGGCGTATGCCACGGCGTTACAGCCCTGTTGAACGTGAAGCTTTCCAATGGCCTGCTTCTGATCAAAGACAAAACGGTATCTGGCTTCACGAATGAAGAAGAAGCATTGGCTCAACAAACGGAGTACGTTCCATTCCTGTTGGAAGATGCTTTGAGAGAACGCGCTGCACAATACGATAAAGCTGCTGCATTCAGCTCCTATGTCACAACAGATGGCCGCGTAGTAACAGGACAGAATCCTCAATCCAGCAAAGCCGTAGCTGAGAGTGTCAAACAATTGCTTGGTCTGTAAAATAAACCGATCGCTCCCTCTCCTCCCCCAGGAGATCATATAGATGAACATATCAAAACAGCACGTGATCCGTCATGACCTGACAGAACACGTGCTGTTTCTTTAATGATTTGCTCGTATAGAAACTTCCCTCGCTGTTGTTCCAGCCAAACGCTTCACGATAAAAGGTAAGGTCACCGACGTCAGGATCATGGCAAACGCAATCTGAGCGATAGTTGTATCCACATAAGGCGCATACGACGGATTAAATTCGGCAGCCATCGATGGCACGACCATGGAGAGTCCAGCAACCGAACATGTCCCAGCCGCTGCATAACCGGGCCGTCTTAGTATCGTGCGATCGATTCCAATGAGCGGCAGCATGCAGATCAGCATAAATAATACCGTGACCAGCAGGCCGGACAGACTGGAATGAAACGCAATACGCAGATCAATATTGGACCCAAAGCTTGTGCCCAGGAAAGGCAGCAGAATCAGTGTCCCCAGAGCGAACATCTTCTGCATATTGCTGTCCAGGTTACCAAGCAATATACCGATGAAGAAAGGCACAGAATATTCATGCGCTGTTACAGTTCTGCTCCGTTGGTACGGATCACATTCTGATACCAGAAGAACGAATCCTTACGGTGTCTTTCGAGCGTACCATTTCCATAATCATCCTGATCAACATAGATGAATCCGTACCGTTTGCTCATCTCGGAAGTCCCTGAACTGATCATGTCGATCGGCCCCCACATCGTGTAACCCAACACTTCAACCCCATCAGCAATGGCAAGTCCCATCTGCTCAATATGCTGGCTCAGGAAATCAATCCGGTATGGATCGTTGATCGTTCCATCTTCATTCAGCTTGTCGTAGAAGCCGGAGCTGTTCTCCAGAATGAAGACTGGTTTTTGATACCGATCATAGACCAGATTCAGCGTATACCGCAGGCCAATCGGATCAATCTGCCAACCCCACTCGTTAGCGGGCAGATGCGGGTTTTTATATACACTGTGTACATTACCTGCGGTTAGTTCGAGCTGCTCCGTATCACTACTGGATATCATGGAGTTGTAGTACGACATCCCTACGAAGTCAGCCGTATGTGCGCGAATGCTATCCAGATCGCCATCCTTGATGTTCAACTGGATCTCCTTGTTTTTGAAATACGTTTTACTATAGTAGGGGTACTCCCCTTTATTGAGCACATCCAAGTAGAATTGATTTTTCATCTGGTCATCCTGTTGCATCTGGAGCGCATCCTCCGGCTTGCATGTGTAAGGATATGTTGTGAAATAAGCGACCATACTTCCGATCTGGTTGTTCGGATCAATCTCATGGGCCATCTTGGTTGCTCTGGACGCAGCTACAAATTGATGATGCAGCCCCTGGAACAGCATTTCCTCATAATTCGGAGCATCATAATCGATAATTCCCAACGTCTTGGCTGATGCTTTCACACTCATGTTGATCTCGTTGAACGTTACCCAATATTTCACTTTGCCCTTGTAGCGATTGAACAGTACATCACAATAGTTCACATACAGATCGATCAGCTTGCGGTTATACCATCCTCCGAACTTGTCCATCAGTACGATTGGTGTGTCAAAGTGACTGATGGTGATCAGGGGCTCCATACCCTGTTTTATACATTCATCAATGACTTGGTCGTAGAACTCTAGTGCCTTTTCGTTCGGAGTAGCATCATCCCCGCCTGGAAATACTCTTGCCCATGAAATGGAATACCGAAACACTTTGAAGCCCATTTCGGCAAACAAGGCGATATCCTCACGGAAAGAATGATAGAAATCAATTCCCCGGCGCTTCGGATATTTCACGGTATCTGGGTCATTCCGGGCCTCTTCAATCATCTCCCAATTCACTCTGATCTGCTTAGTCACCTTGCGATCATTCTTTTCGTTAAATTTCATCACTTCCGGAATGGTCAGACTTTTGCCATCCACATCATAAGCGCCTTCAGCCTGACAAGCAGACAGTGCACCGCCCCACAGAAAATCTTTTGGAAAATTGGAATTCGTCATTATAGTTTCCTCCTATTGTTACGTGATATGAAGTTCATGTTGTGTTGTTGGTTTAAACGTCTTGTATCACACCTATGGGATCAGCTTGATCAAAGCTTCACTCTCCCGAATTGGGCCGCTGGTTGCTGTAGTTAGTACATCCCCATATGGTTGCATGTTGGTAACGACAATGGATGTAATGGTTTTATATCCTGCTGACGTAATACCTTCTGGATCAAATTCCACCAAAAGATCGCCAGCCTTGATGGTCTGTCCCTGTTCGATATGGGCGTTAAAATATTTCCCTTTCAAACTAACGGTATCCACACCGATATGGATCAGGATCTCGACACCATTCGCTGCCTTCAATCCGATGGCGTGTTTGGTCCGATAAAGGGCTTCGACTACTCCGTCAAACGGAGCATAAACCTTGCCCTCTGTTGGAACAATCGCAATGCCTTTACCCATTAACTCTTGAGCAAACGCCTGATCTTCCACTTCAGAGATCGGTTTGATCTCCCCTGTCATTGGACTAACGATAAGCATGTCCGAGGAGGTGGATGTCTGTGATGATACTGACTCTGAAGGTACCTCTGTGGCAACGACTGTTGGATTGTCATTTACCTTACCAGTAGCTTGTTGCTTCGATTTACTTCCATCTGTATCTTCCTTGATGCCAGCCAACAGTGTGAACACAAAACCCAGTACAACGGCTGCTATACATCCAATCACGACATACATGTAACGATCAGATGTATACGTACCAATTGCCAATACACCTGGAAGCGAAATCGCATTTGCTGTTGTATGCACCAAGCTGTAGAATCCACCGACTAAACCACCCGCTAGACATCCTGCAAAGAAGGGGCGTTTGTATTTCAGTGTGACACCATAAATCGCCGGCTCGGTAATCCCGAACAACGCAGTGAATCCACTCGAAGCAGCCGCTGATTTCATCGTTTTACTCTTCGTCAATACAAACACACCAAAGGCTGCTCCAGCCTGAGCCAAGTTCGCCGCCAGTGCCGTTGGCAACAGTACGGTTGCACCCAGTGTAGCCACTTGTTGAACCTGAATAGGCATGATGGCATAGTGCATGCCGAACATGACCATGATTGGTTTGAAAAATCCAAGAATCGCACCAGCAAGAACACCTGCAGTGGAGAACAATGAGTTAATACCATTGATCAACCAGTCACCGATATATGATCCTACTGGACCAAGCACAATGAGTTCCACTGGAATCATAATAAACAAAACAATCATTGGGGTAAGCAGGACCTGTAGGAACTTGGGAATCACTCGATTGACAATTGGATACACATAACTCATGATCCATACCGCCAGAATGATGGGAATGACGGAAGATGAATATTTCATCAACAGGATCGGCATGCCAAGAAAGTCAATGCTGTTCACACCCGTCTCAGCAATCTGGGACGCAGCGTTCAGAATGATGGGGTGCATCAGCCCAGCAGCAAGAGCTACCGCCAAATAGGGATTGGTTTTGAAACGGTTTGCTGCACTGACAGCCAGGAAGAATGGCATGAAGTAGAAAATACAGTCTCCGATCATGTTAATGATCGTCAGGAAACCAGAACCCTCCAGATACCCCATTGCCGTTATAACGGTAGCCAAACATTTGATCATCCCGCAACCAACGAGTGCTGGCAGAACAGGCGTGAATATACCTGCGATGGTTTCAAGCACGACATTGACAGGGTTGCGTCTCTTTTTCGGTCCACGATCTCCAGGCTCGGCAGGTTCACCAGTATTATCAGAAGTCAGATTTCTCACTTCACTGTATACTGCATCCACTTTAGCCCCAATAACGATCTGAATCTGCCCTCCAGAGTTCTGTGCTCTAAGCACACCTTCCAGCTGATCCAGCGCCTTGAGGTTTGCTTTGCTATCATCCTTCAATACAAATCTCAAACGGGTTGCACAGTGTGTCAGACCCGATATATTTTGCTCGCCGCCAACAAGCTCAAGTACGTTTTTAGCCAAGTCTTTATTGTTCATGACCCTTCTCCTCTACATAAATGAAAGATGTATATATAAAAAATGACCAAGCCGGGGAATCGTCATTCCCTACGCTTGGTCATGCCTGATCGAATCAGTAACAGTCCATAATTGTTATGCAATTGGTTAGTTCGAGATTAATCGTTGGATATGCAGAATTAGATATAACTTTTCATCATCAGAACAGGTCCATTCATAATTACTTTGCAGAAAATCAGCAATCTTCTCGACACAAGCCAGTTCTTTCGGAAACTTCTCCTTCACCATCAGGAACAGCGATTCGTTCTCGTCTTTGAGCGACTTACCGCTCATCTGTCGCATAATGAAGTACCTGATATGTGTCGCAAACCGCATAAAGTGAATAGAGTCTTCTTTAAAGTCAATTTTGAGTGCATATTTGATCACCGATAGAATCTCGCCTGTAACCGTTGTCACTTTGGTGGTATCCGTCATCTCCCCCGAACCAACCTGTGCATTGACAAAATGTAACGCAACAAGTGTTGTTTCAGCTGCGGGCAAGGTTATACCCGTTTGTTCCTGAATTAACTCAAGCGCAGCCTCACCCACACGGGTCTCATTCGGATACAGTGTTCTAACTTCCCATTCCAGCGGATTCTTGATACTGATCCCTTCCCGTTGCCTGGTCAATGCGAAACTAATGTGGTCAGACAGGGTGAGAAGCAGGTTCGGGTTAAATTGTTTATTCAGGATCTGACTGCCCAGCTTGATGACTTCTTCAGCCAAATAAATATCCTCAATCGGTATGCTGTTCAGTAAGTCATACATACGGATATTCTTCGGTGCCACAAAGATTTTCTCCACCAGATCTGTCTCCGTCAGCTCATAAGGCGTTTTCAGAAACCCTACACCTTTACCTACGACGAATACTTCCTCGTTGTTATCATTAATGGCAATCGCCACATTATTATTCACTTTCTTAATAACCTTCAATGTCCTCACCCCCCGACAGAAATCAAAAAAAGACCGAAAGCGATTACAGTTAAATAATCGAATTCGGTCATGCCTGGTTTGCCCAGTAACAGTCCGTGTTATGAATATATATTTTATTATAGGCCTGTTCACCAGAATGTCAATCATCCTTTATAAGGGAAACGAATCTTCTCCTGTTCGAACCACCTGAAGGGTGTAATGCGATCTAACTCGTCCATGATATAGAAGCCTTTCTCTGTTCCCAAGAATAATTGTGACCATATGTGCTGGGTGAAAGTCTAATTCATGTAAAAGCAAAGGGAAATGGATTCCCATAACCCAAGAAAGGAGCTGGTACCGATGGAATGGACCAATCTCGTGAATCAAGCCATTCAGGGAGAACGGGATGCCTTTATCAGGCTCATCCGACAGATTGAGAATTCCCTGTACAATACCGCTAAATCCATGCTTCGAAAAGAGGAAGACGTGGCAGATGCCATTCAGGAGACGATTTTGAAAGCCTATAAATCACTGCATACGATTCGCGAACCCCAATATTTCAAAACGTGGATGTTCCGCATTCTGATTAATGAATGCAACACCCTATTATCCCGTCGTTCCCTCTCTACGTCCTATGCGGAGGTGCCCGCCAAGGAGGAATCCTCCAGTCCATATGATGAGGTGGATATGAGAGAAGCGGTTGATCGGCTGGATGAACCAAAGCGAGTAGTCATCGTGCTTCATTATTTCGAAGATCTCTCACTAAAGCAGGTAGCTAATGCGCTAGATATCTCCGAAAGCGCGGTGAAAATGAGATTAAGCCGGGCAAGACAGGAGCTATATCAGAAATTCAAAAATTTTCGGGAGGTAAAACTACATGTCAAATCCGTTTAATATCGATCAGGAATTAAGAGAACAATCGAAGGAGCGTCCTATTATGTCAACAACTGTTCGCAATCGAATCGATGCCACGTTAGAATCACTACCGGAATCACCATTACTGAATTCAGGACATTCTCGTAAGCCGCGTCTTCATAAAGGTCTGCGTCGTACAGTCGCAGCGACGATTGCAGCTGGAGTGTTAGGTATAACTGTCTTTGCCTCCGGATTTGTGTCTCCCGTCATGGCTGATTCTTTGCGCAGCATCCCGCTGGTTGGCAGTCTCTTCAGCTCTATTGAAGCCGATATGGGATTGCGCACCGCAGGAGACGAAGGCCTGACGAAGCTCGTAAACAGCAATGTGTCTTTTAAGGACGTAAAACTGGAAGTGTCGGAAACCGTATATGACGGTACTCGTGCAGCCTTCCTGGTTCATGTTACCGCACCTAATTTAAAGAATGGTGAATATGACAACGGCAAGAACATTGTAAAGCTTAGTAACGGCATTGAGAATGTCTTTTTCAACGTAAATGGCACAGGCCAAGATGGTGGTTTGTTCTACGGTTCTGCTGGAAACACATATCCAGATACATTGCTGTTCGAACAAGTCATTCCCTCAAATCACGCCGCTGCCGGACTGCCGGATCAGTTTGACGCTGAAGTCACGTTCACTTTACAAGGCATTGATCACGAGTTTACGCTGAACATCCCTTTTACGAAAACGACCGAGGATATTCTGCATATTGAACCCAACGTCATTGTCGCCAATGATCTGATTACCGCATCCGTTACGGAAGCCCAGATTACGCCAATTACGACACGCCTGTCTACGGTGGTCTCGCTTAATGGTAAGAGCATGCTCACAGCTAAAGATGAAGAGCAGTTACGTAATATAGGGTTTGCAATCTACGATGATCAGGGCCGACAACTGACTGCATTAAACGGTGAAGGCTTGTATGAGAGCAATCAATTAAAATCTGAACGGATCTATGCCACCACACCTGGCGACTCAACATATTTGGTCGTGAAGCCATTTGAGATTGAGGATGATTTTAGTGAAGAGATTAAAGATCGGCAGTTCATCAAGGGAATGGACATGAAAATCGAGCTGAATCAACCGTAACCATCTATTCATAAAGGAGCATTTCCCCATGTCCATTCAATTACAAAACTTGCGATAGGTCAGCGTATGATATCCCCATGGAGGCTGGCGGATTGCTCCGCTCGAAGACATGGGTATTACGCCAGCTTCCTCTTAAAACTTGAGATCTATTCAGGCAAAACATGGTCGCCTCCATCAGGTGAAAAATGTAAAGCGCTGTGGTACAATGAAAGAATTGTGTATTCACAGACAGACTTGTGGGTAAAGGTGCTGAGTTGATTCTGGATCAGCGCTCTTTGTCCATGATTATGCTGCCATTCTAGGGAGGCTTATGGAACAACCATGCTCATTATTGGTATCGCCGGAGGGACCGGCTCCGGTAAAACGACGGTAGCTCGCTCCGTCATAGACCGTCTGGGATCAGCTAAGGTCACGTTTATCTCCCAAGACAATTATTACAAAGACCAGTCGCAGCTCACACCTGAGCAACGTCGACTCACCAATTACGATCACCCATTTGCATTCGATAATGATCTGTTGATTGAGCATCTCACCCTGTTGAAAAAAGGCCAAGCGGCGTATGCTCCCGTATATGACTTCACCATAGATAACCGTGCTGTAGATGAGACGGTTGAACTGGCACCGAACCATATTGTCATTGTAGAAGGATTGCATGTGCTGATTGACGAACATCTTCGCAGCCTGCTGGACATCAAAGTATTCGTTGATACGGATTCCGATGTGCGGATTCTACGGAGAGTACTTCGTGATATGGAAGAACGCGGACGCACGATCCAATCCGTGTACAAACAATATCTCGAAACAGTAAAACCGATGCATGATGCTTTTATCGAGCCATCCAAAAAGTATGCTGACATCATTATTCCAGAAGGCGGACATAATGAAGTGGGCATTCAGATGTTATCCATCCTCACCGAGAAATACCTCACCGGAGAGAATTGGAACGGCGCTTAATTCGTTGTAATGCAACACATCAGAAATCCAGATTACGATACAGCGTAATCTGGGTTTTTTGTTGATTCTTCATTTATAATAATCCCCATAATTGAAAGGAGATCTACCCCTATGGCTACTTTTGAAGAGTTCATGCAACATGACATCCGGGTTGGTACTGTGGTGAAAGCCGAACCATTCCCCAAAGCTCGCATACCCGCCATTAAAAGACAATCGACTTCGGTCCACTTGGTATTAAACGTTCCAGCGCTCAGATTACCCAGCGCTACACGCCTGACATGATGATCGGCAAACAGGTGGTTGCTGTAGTTAATTTCCCGCCCCGGCGGATTGCCGGTTTTGTCTCTGAAGTACTCGTGCTTGGCGGCGTGCCTGGTGAAGGCGATGTTGTCCTGCTCACACCGGATAGCCCATTGCCTAATGGAACACCGATAGCCTGACTTTATTTGGAGTTGGACGATTAAGGGCTTTTCAAATGTGGGGAAATCGAGTATCCTTGATGTATTGAACAGTGAACTACATACGTTTGGAGACCTTAAAGCATAAGGCTATGAATCTGCGGATTCGTGGCCTTTTTTGTGTTTTTTCGATGGCATATAGGTCTTTAGGACTGGATGTGTATCCATGAAAGGTGGAGTTTTGTTGATAAATAATACCAAAATACTAGTTTTACATGGTAGAATATTGATTATTATTACAAATTTAGTAGCTATATAAGTTGAACTAATCATTTACACGATAACGGAGAGGACAGAAAAGAAGCGAAGCGTTCGCCTTGATCACCGGATTTTCCCTTGCGAAAAGGGAATCCAAAAAATCTGGGGATAACAGCGATTGGAAGGTTATTCTGTCATCGCAGTGTCAGTGTAAATAATCTTTAGTTCAACTTGTATACTAGCCTGACGAGTACATATCAAAAACAAAAAATTAAAATGGAGAGGAGTAAGATTCATGAAAAAATTGATGATTTCCAGCGTAACGGCATTGGCTTTATTAACAGGGGGTATTGCAGATTTTGGAGGAATGGGGAGTTCTGTAGAAGCGGCACAAGCTACGACCAAATTTAAGGATGTTCCGGCTACTCACTGGGCATATTCAGCAATCAACTCGGCAGTGGAACAAGGTTATTTCAAGGGGTATGCAGATGGAACATTTAAACCCAGCTCACCTGTTACCAAAGCTGAAATGGCAAGTATCCTGGGACGTCTATCAGACCAGCCGAATGCCGCGACACCAGAGTCAAATAACTTCACGGATGTACCTGAGTGGGCAAAGAGCGGTGTCTCTATTGCTATTGCCAAAGGTTTTATTAATCCTTCCAACTACAAAGGGAAATTGGATGCACAAGCTTCTCTACAACGGGGCGAAATGGCGGGATGGCTTACGCAAGGTCTGACCGTAGTTGACCCTGATTATAAGCAAGCCCTTTCGGATGTAACGAATACAGTTGTGCCTACGAAGGAATATTTCACAGGTAAGCTCGCGAGTTCACAGAAAAATGCCGTGGCAGTTGCCCTGGGGACCGGACTGATGAGTGTGGCAAACGATAAAACATTTGGTGTAGATCGTACCACCACTCGGGCGGAAGTTGCTGTGTTAATAGCTCGTTATGCAGCAGTTGCCAAGACGAAACCTGCCGATTTTCAGGGTTTGAATGAGCTGAGAGCAGTGGGTTTGACGGGGACGAATTTGAGTATTATTGCGCCGAAATATCAGGTGATTTCCGAGAGCAATTATCCTTACGATTACAATAAGGTAACTGGTGACTTCTCCAAAATCCGCAACCAAGAAATAGTTACCAAAACTAATTACGCTGATCTCAAAGTGAGAAATTGGATTGTTGTTAACCCCTATGTTGCAAGTAACGATAGAAGTATCTACTACCCTGTCTTTGTAGATGAGAAAGACAGACTGGTAAGAGGGGCATATTATTCATTTGTTGAATTCGATCTTGATATAAAGAACACCATGAATCAATTACAAGGGGGAAGTTTAATTAACTCTCCTACTATTAATCCTCTGAAATCACCTAATAGCGATGCAATTTTTAGTTATGGTGTACCTCGCATCAGTAATTTACTTGGTGCAAAGGGAGTATTTAATGTTAAGAATCCAATTTACTGGACAGAAGGTTTGTTACATTTCGACAAAGAACTCAATCCAGAAGTTTTACTCACTCTAAAAGATGGGACGGTTTTCAGAGTAAGACCTAATTAATAATTAATGATAAGGGTGATGCAATGTGCATTTGCTTAAAGTATTGAAAAAAACACTTCTCATAGTTCTCGCATTAAATTTAGTCTTCATTTCACTTCCTGCCGTTTTTGCAGGAGGTGGCCCTGGGGACAAGCCAATTCTGCAATCCTCTAGGATAGAGCCTTCTGCTCCTTCAAAATCCCAGAAAAAAATAATCCCACTTCAAGGTAAAGGAACTACTAATATTGGGATTTATATTTTTCAACTGGATAATATGAAATGGAAAGTAGTTGGAGAATGTAACGGACAAGAGTTAGGCAATAACTCTGCTACAAATAAGCCAAATTCTTCGATAGTATGTGTAAATTTGTCTTTAGAATCTCCTAGCTATCAACCTTTAGAGTATTTAGATAAACAAGGTAATCCACATCCAAGAACTGAGATTACTTCTAATTCCATCTCTCCTATCTATATGGATAACACAGCATACTATCGGCCTGGATTACCTATCCTGTTAAATGTAGAGTCATTTACTGAGAAAAGGACAAAATTTTCCGTGCAAATTGGTGCAGCTATTGAGCCTACTGAATACAGACCCTACGAGTTACCCAAATATTCTGCAGATTATCTATTTAACACAGATCTATATTGGGAAGGCCAAGCTGAAATAACCAAAGAGATCAACCTCTCCGCTGGCGGGCAACTTAGCTTAAATCAGTCTAAACAACTTAATGCTACGGTCAAAACGAAAACTGGAGACGGAAACTTCGGCGCTGAGACCAATGTAAATACTGGTAGCGGTGGTACAACTACGTGGAAATCTTCTAACCCTGGTGTCGCTACGGTTAGTAACTCCGGAGAAGTTCAAGCCGTCAGCAGAGGAACGACAACCATCACCGTTTTGTGGAGGAAAGATGGATTTGAGTTAACTACCACAACAAACATTGGTGTAGAAGAAAATCCGGGTCCTGGTGGGGATAGCGGTAACGGAGGCAGTGGTGGAAGTTGTACTCCAACGATTGGACCACCTTCTACTGGAACCATCATGAGTATGAATGATCTCGATCCAAATACCAATGGTGTTATTAAGTCAGATAACAGAGATAATGAGACATTCAATGTATTAAAAGGAATCCCTACTTCTGAGTCACTCTACACGAATGCCTTTGCTGACAATTATTTATTTAAACAAGCCTGGGCGAAAATGAGCGGAAAAGTTACGTATAATTGCAACATCACCATTTCCTATGACAGAGAATGGACCGTAACTGGACCACCCATATGTAATGAGCAAGGTTGTACGGATGGCCCACCTGTTCCCAGAAACGATACTGTGCCCAAACCGTACTCCTTCCAGATTTCAAGAGACTACTCTTACTGGAAAATTAACAATCTGGAAGTGTACCAGATCGCTAAAGCAACCATGAAAAATTATGCTTTACCTGGGGAAATAGTCACGATGACGCCTTCAGGATACACACCACCAACACTGGAGTCTAAAAATAATGAAGCTGTGGAAAGCCATGTACGACCTGGGCAGACAACTGCAATCTCATACACTCCAACCAAATTAACAGGTGGCTTGAATTCACCTCCCAGTGTGCCAAACGATACATCTCTGTTAAAAGGAATGGCGGAGTCGAATACACCTCAAAGTAAAGTGAATAATGATTTAGTTAAATTCAACAACGCAACCATTATGAATGATGCGGAAGCAACCAAAGATGGCCCAACTCCATCGAACATCCCTAATCCAACAACCATTGCACGAGACGTTCTGTACAAGCCGGGCAACATGATTAGCAACACACTTCTGAATAAAGCAAACACAGCAAGCTCGGGTGAAATTTATTATGATTTGCTGCCGGGTAATGTGAACGGTGGCGCCAACAAGATATTGCCGATTAACGGCATTAACACCGTCACGGTGCACACGCCTGTCGTAAATTACTCCTGGGTATCGGACGATCAGCCGCATAATCAGAAAACGGTACCGGACCCAACCAGTGCCGCACTCATTCTGGAACGTCCGTTCATTGTACGTATTCCCACATCTGGGCAGCACTTGGATGCAGCCAGTTATCCCGGTTATGGCAATCGGGACTATGCCAAATATTTTCGGATCAAACAGGTGCAATTCCCGTTTGATGTCTATAATGCTGACCAAAGCCAGTTCATTCCCGCCAATTCCTGGGTCGATATTCCGGTCAATCAACTGGACACCACATTCTATCTCCCTGTGTGGGTAGACGAAGGCAAGTATCACATTGCATTCCGCAATATCGCGGAGAATGCACCTGTAAACTTTACCGAGCAACAGGATGCCAATACCAATTTGGCACATCATGTTGCAGCGGACACCGTACCGGTGGATGTCATCGGAAGGTTATATGATTTTCATGTCACCGATATCTCCAATTACAACTGGGAAAATGTATTTCGCAAGCAATTGGGTAGTCCCGAACCAACGGGCAATAGCTACTGGACTGGAATGAATAGCATTGATGGTGATCCACGAGGTAATCTGTCCCCATTTGTATTACCCATTCGACCAGGAAGCCATCCGGTGCAGGGATTCACTAACGCAACTGTGAAGACGGGGTACCATTTTAAGTTCGACTTGAAGACCAAAGGTAATATGTTTGGCAAACAGGATGCTATTCGAATAACACCCACATTTGCTTTTGTAAGCAAAGATGGGTCTTCTCGACAAGAAGTAGATCTGTACTACCATCGGGGTCAGGAACGCCTTATCCGTATCGGATCGGCTCAGGATCTGGAGAAACGCTTTGTTGTCCTGAACGCCCGGCTTCGAAATATACCCGGCACAGAGTTAGGCGATACAGCGCGTTACCAGTATACTTATGAACTGTCAGCGGAAGAACGCAACCAACGTACATTGGCGGAACATATGGTTCGCCTGGTCGATCAGACCTCTCATCAGAAAACGTGGGTAGGTCGCTATGACTGGATGATCCTGTCTGCTCCAATTCGGACACTCATTGGGCCCAAAACAGACATTCCTTCCGGGGTCAACGTGGACCGGGCCAATGCAGCAATCCAAAGATGGTACGGTGAGTACAGCTTGCCAGCCGATGTATATGCCGTACCCAAGGGTACGAATCTCGAACTCCTCGCCCGACAAAATCAGCTGGATGAGAACTCAAAGAGTTTCTTGAAGAATGGTTACATCGTGGTCAATTTCAATATGGAGAGCTTGCGGAATGGAAATACAGAGGCACCCCATCTGCAGTACATTCATGCACCACTGATGAACCAGTGGCAGATGGAGGGGTTCAGCAACACTCCGGTAGGCAGTCAAGGCAAAACATGGCCTCTGAAGGATGGCGATATAGTCTTCTACCATGCAGATCAGTCCAGCCGGAACGACTTCCAATCTCAGGTACCACACTAGTTCTGAATCGCTCCACTCCATACAGCTGCCTAAGCAAAACTATGATGTACTGCGTGACATGCTACGAAGCATTAACAAGCTATTCCTGTATCACGTCCCATCTACACACAGCATGCCTGTTATACAACAAAAGGGTTCTCCTGAAAGTCATCTATCGACTTTTAGGGGAACCCTTCTTGCATCATTCTCTTTGTATAACCTGACTTAGACTTATAACATAACCCCGCACATCGATGTTAGCCTGACAGAATCTTCCGAAGAACCTGCTCCTGCTCTTGTTTCTTTTCTTGCTTCTGCGCCTGCATCTGATGCTCCATTTCCCTCACGGACAACACCGATGCCATCAGACTCCGAGTATAAGGATGATTCGCTGAACTGGTCAGTTGTGAACTCTCCACAACCTCGACTATTTCACCCTGATATGTATTTATATGACGTACCGAAGTCTCCGGTCACCACCTGTCCCAGCCATGTCCCGTATCGGTAGAGAAAGGGTTGGTCCAATCCAAGCTCTGACCTCACCTGCCTGACCAATTCATCCGATGGCGTTACACCTGTAGACATGAGCATAAGTCTGGCTGGATCTCCAGGAGACAGATAGGTTAGCAGGAACGTCAGAAACGTGATGCCGAACAATACGGCACCAGTACTAATACACGTTTAACGATATATCTGCTCAAGTGCTCAAACATCCTTCCCCAAAACTTTATGTATGTGCCATGATGTTCTCCGTCCATATTAAAAAGGCGTCCCTCTCCGTGTTACTGGATGAGGACGCCTTAAATAAACAGATTTTCAGAAAAAATCATGCTCTCTAAACACCTTCCTATCTCCCGTAGGGTACTACTGTGTTTGTTAAACCTGGCAGGTCTCCTTGCTCCAGCATCATCGTCATTGCAGCTCCTTCCCGGTCTAAAACCCAGACCAGTGGATATGCGCTACCTGACTTCGCTGTTACAGTGGCGGGACCGCGCCGGTATTACACCGGACTTCCCTATTAAGCTTTCGCCCGGACGGGCGAAGCACCAAGTTCCACATATTTAATTGAACTTACTTCATTTCATATCACTTGTATCAGTATAGCGGGACGACAGATAATGATCGAAACTTTTCTTTTCAAATTGCAGTCATCAATACATCTAATCTCGCATTCGTGAACCCTTTGGCGACACACCCGTCACCCGTTTGAACATCTTGGAAAATAATAGCGGGTCCGTGTAGCCTACCGAATGGGCTACTTCGCTCACAGAAAGAGCGGGATTACGAAGCAACTCTGCAGCCCGGTTCATGCGATATTCCAGAAAAAAGGACTGCAGCGACTTGCCATATCGCTCCTTGAACAGCCCAGACAGGTACGTTCGATCCAGCCCTACAGCCCGGGCAATGTCCAGAATGGACGTTCGCTGGCTGTACCGAGTCTCCATGAACTGAACCGCCTGCCGAATGTACGTCTCTTTGCTAGACAAGAGCTGGCTGTCTTCTTCCAGATCAGGCGAGGATGAGATCAATTCAGCGATCATACGATACAGCAGGCTTTGATAGAGAACATCGCCTCCCGGATGCGAGCGCGTTGTAGCCTGTACCATATCGTCATATAAATGGGCCATCGTGTCTGCATCATGGGCACTGAATACCGGGTGTTCCGAGCTTAGTTGTGCGCGCTGCAGAAAAGCCTTTGCCTGGACACCTTTGAAACCAAACCACGAATAGGTCCAGGGTTCCTGCGAATCAGCTTCATAATGAATAACCGTATCCGGTAAAATCACGAACCCTTGCCCCTGAGTCAAGTGATATTCCCGACCTTCCATGTACACGGTACCCCAGCCTTCATGGATGTAATGCACAATGTAAGAATCCCGTACACCTGGCCCCCAATAATGCGCAGGATCACACGCCTCCCAACCAAAGAACAACAGGACCAGCTCCATCTGCGTCCATCCAACAGGAACAACGTTCATCTCCACTTTTCGGCTCATGCTCCGCCTCCTTCCGTACCATCCACCGTTTGCTCTCTCTCACGTGTCCATCATACATTATAACAGCTGAAGCGCACGAATTTGAATAGAAAGCGAAAACAAAAATGGGATTATGCCATGTTTGAGAGAGGTTGAGCCATAGTTATATACGCCAGATCGGCCTATAGTTGGGGTACAACATTTTTCAGGGAGGCTGAACTTAAATGAATAAAATTACGTTTCTCGGTGCAGGCAGCACCGTCTTTGTTAAAAATGTATTGGGTGATGTCATGATGACCGAAGCACTGCAGGATTTTGAACTGGCACTGTATGATATCGATGCTGAACGTTTGAGTGACTCCGAACGTTTGCTGACCAGTCTGGCCCGTTCGATTGGAAGTCGTTGTGTCATTAACGTATATCATGACCGCAAAGAAGCGCTGCGCGGAGCCAAATATGTCATCAACGCCATTCAAGTGGGTGGGTATGATCCATGCACCATTACGGACTTCGAGATTCCGAATAAATACGGACTGCGTCAAACGATTGCAGACACACTCGGTATCGGCGGAATTTTCCGTAACTTGCGGACGATTCCAGTCATGCTGGATTTTGCCCGGGATATGCAGGAAGTATGTCCGGATGCCTGGTTCCTGAACTATACCAACCCGATGGCCGTGCTTACCAACGTCATGAACGTGCATGGCGGGATCAAAACCGTAGGATTGTGTCATAGCGTGCAGGTATGTGTACCACATCTGTTTGATGCACTGGGGATCGATCAGACGGGTGTCGTAGCCAAAATTGCAGGCATCAACCACATGGCGTGGCTGCTCGAAGTCACAAAAGATGGTCAGGATCTGTACCCCGAAATTAAACGTCTGGCGAAGGAAAAACAGAAAGAACAGCATGACGACATGGTTCGTTTTGAGCTGATGCAGCGTTTTGGCTATTATGTAACGGAGTCCTCCGAGCACAGTGCTGAGTACCACCCTTATTTTATCAAACGCAACTACCCTGAACTGATCGAACGCTTCAACATTCCACTGGATGAGTATCCACGCCGCTGTGTGAACCAGATTGAAGGCTGGAAGGAAATGCGTGGTAAACTGTTCGCTAGTGAAAACATTGAACACACCCGTAGCCATGAATACGCTTCTCATATCATGGAAGCCATGGAGACGAACCAACCTTACAAAATTGGCGGCAACGTCATGAACAACGGACTGATTACGAACCTGCCACGCGAGGCCTGTGTTGAGGTACCTTGTCTGGTCGATGGATCAGGAATCAGCCCTACGTACATTGGTGACCTGCCTCCACAACTCGCGGCATTGAACCGGACAAACATCAACACTCAGCTGCTGACGATCGAAGCAGCAATCACTGGTAAGAAGGAACATATCTATCATGCCGCCATGCTTGATCCGCACACGGCGGCCGAACTGTCCATCGACGACATCGTAGCAATGTGTGATGAGTTGATTGAGGCTCATGGCGACTGGTTACCAAAATACACGTCATAATATAAAAGCACCGTTTCCTTTGCAGCTAAAGGGGACGGTGCTTTATTCGTTTGGTTCGTTTGCAATTGAACCTTATTCGGCTGGGAGCAAAAAACGATACCCAATGCCCGGCTCCGTTTGAATATATCGGGGATTCGTCGGATCTTCATTTAATTTTTTGCGCAGATGTCCCACATATATCCGAAGGTAATGACTGTCAGACTCATGATGATGCCCTCCCCATACTTGCTGCAAAAGCTGACGCTGGGTGATGATTTTCCCCGCATTGGAGGCGAGTACCTTCAGCATCTCATATTCCGTTGGGGTTAATTTCACTATGGCCTCCTCCAGTTCGACCTGCCTTTGGGCCAGATCAATCGTGAGTGACCCGAAGCGCAGTATTGGCTCATCCGCCGTTTTGGCTACATGACGTAACGCAACCCGAATACGAGCGACCAACTCACCCATCCCGAACGGTTTGGTCACATAATCATCTGCACCACCATCCAACGCGGCAATTTTGTCTCCCTCCTGATCCTTCGCTGTTAGCACGATAATAGGTACCTGCGACCACTCGCGGATTCGGCGCAGCACCTCCATGCCGGACATGCCCGGCAAGCCGAGATCAAGGATGATCAGATCCGGATGTACAATACTGGCCTGAATAACGCCCTCTTCCCCATCTCCACACTCGTGGAGTTCGAATTGGTGTGCCTGAAGGGTGACCTTGAGCAATTTGCGAATCTGCGGCTCATCATCAATCACCAGTATGCGAGCCCCTAGTGGTGCGTTCATGTTATTCTTCAACCTCTCCTTGTTCTGAATAGGGAAACCGTGGTCCGTGAGCCTCCATAGGGATATCTATGCGTATTCTCGTTCCCCCGCCCGGATTCGGCTCTGCCACAATGGTACCTCCGTGGACTTCCACAATGCCTTTGCAGATCGCCAGACCAAGCCCCGTTCCTGTGACATGCTGAGTAGACTCCGAGCGATAGAACTTCTCAAATATACGTGTTCTTTCCGCTTCCGGTATACCGATGCCTTGATCAGCGACCCTGATTGTCAATTGACTCGGACTCATATCACTCGCCACAGTGATGATAATCAGACTCTCATCAGGCGAATATTTGATGGCATTGCTGACGATATTAACCAGCACCTGTTCCAGTAATACTTCATCTCCGTAGATGAAGGCCGGATCATCAGGAAGTTCAACTTGAATGTTGGGATGCGGACTGAATTCCCGAACCTGTGTCAGTACAACGCTGATCATATCTCCCACGTCACACCATTTCCGGTTCAGTTGCAACATGCCGCTCTCCAGCCGAACCATACCCAGCAGATTCGTGACGAGACGATTCATGCGCAAGGCCCCGTCCCGAATGTTGCCTGTTAATTCTCTCCGATCCTCGGGTGTAAAAAGCGTGTCATTCTCCAACATTCCCGTAGCCGAGCCGATAATAGCGGTCAGGGGTGTGCGTAATTCATGGGAGACAGAATCGAGCAGCGCTGTGCGTATACGCTCTGATTCCGCAGTAATCTGTGCCAATCGGGCCTCTTCCGCCAGCTTCACTCGGGCAATGGCACCTGCCGCCAGACCTCCGCATGCTTCCAGCAGACGAAGCTGTTCTTGTTGCTCATGAACCTCGCCAGCGTCCATGCTCACGGCGAGCACGCCATGAATCTGCTCCTCTGTGCGTAGCGGCACGTAAAGGCCGGGAGATTCACGCAAAGCGGATGATCCTCTACCAGCGATCTGTCCGTGATGATATACCCATTTGGCAATGGCAATCTCCGACTGCCCATCCCCCCAACCATCCTTTTCCCCTTCTGATGCGGATACGGAAGATCTTGTAACCAGCAGTTCCCCTTGTTCATCCGGAAGATACACAGCCGTCGGCTTACCCAGGGTAAGTGACACTTGGGTTGCAATATTAACCAGCAACGTATTCAGATCCGTAATGACTGTCATCTGACGACTCAATGCGTATAGGGAGTTAGTCGTGGCCTCACGTGCTTTTACCATCTCCAGCTGTTGTCTCAATCGACCTGCAAGACTCGCAGTTAAAATTGCCACCGCAAGATACACGACAAAGGAGATGAGATATCTCAAATCCTCAACCGTAAAGCTCAGATATGGTGGTACAAAAAAGAAGTCAAACATAATGACGCTAAAACTCGCAGCATATATAGCTGGCCCCATTCCCCAATACACGGCACTCACCAGTACGGGAAATAGGTATATCAGCGCTACATTAACCAAATCACCACTCATACCGATGGCATGAAGCAGCAAGGTTAGCAGCGTCACCCCGAGGGTCACCCATACATATGCCGGAACCCGTTTCCCATGGGATGCCCGCGTTTCTTTTTTTATTCGTTTAGACAACATCCATTCACATCCCGCTCCGTTCATCATCGTAATCTGCAACGATCAATACATCCAGATGCCGCGACAAGCGTACAAGTCGGTTGACCACCGAACCTGAGCCGCGGTAGCCATTCAGCCACCATTCTCGTCTTGCCTGCCCGACAACCAACTGGGTTGTTCGCGCCTCCGATGCCTTTCTTGACAAAATCCCAGGTATATCCCGTAGCTTTGGACTATGGTGGATGTGAAATTGACCGCCAAGCCGAATGGTCAGCTGCTCCAACGCTTCCAGATGGCACTTCACTTCGTCGCTCATGGATTCACCGATGTGGATATGATGTACATGCCAGATGGCTTTTAGACGATAAGCCATACGGAATCCGCGCCGGATCAGCCGCTCGGCATGATGATCACTGCTTACACATACGAAGACCACTTCCTGTCTGCGCCAAGGTCCTCGAAGTGCGATTTTGGCCTGCTGTGCTTCAAGCCGTTCATCCACGTCGTCCGCCAGTTCACGCAAAGCAAGTTCACGCAAGGCAATCAGATTGCCGATTTTGAAGAAATTCGCAAGGGCTTGCTCGACCTTGGTAGTTGCATAGATTTTACCCTCCCTCATGCGCTGCCGCAAGGCCTGAGGCGCCACATCAATCAACTGCACCTCATCCGCCATCTGAATGATCCGATCGGGTACGGTCTCGCGGACACGAACATCGGTAATATGTTCAACAGCATCATTCAGACTTTCGAGATGCTGTACATTCATGGTGGTAATCACCGAGATGCCTGCATTCAGCAGGAGCAGGACATCTTCATAACGCTTTTGCCGGACACTTCCGGGTACATTCGTATGCGCAAGTTCATCCACAAGCACCACTTCCGGACAAAGACGCAGAATTCCCTCGGTGTCCATCTCTTCCAGACGAGTTCCCTGATAAACGCGTTGCGCGCGAGGGATCACAGACAGGTGGCCCATCTGCTCCACGGTTTCCGCCCGCCCATGTGTCTCCAGCAAGCCGATCTGCACATCGATACCTTTACGGAGCAAATCATTGCCTTCCCGCAGCATCATGTAGGTTTTGCCTACACCGGGTGCGGCTCCGATATATATTTTGAATGTACCACGCTGAATCTGGCCAATCTGTTCCTTCATTTCCTGCTCGCTTAGTCTGCGGTATGTCAGTGACTCCACATCGGTTACCTTGGCCGGAACCACACGTTCACCCTCCCGGGCCGCTCGATCAGCAACCAGAAACAGGTCGACACCACGTAGTCTGCGTAGCAGCGAGTTAACAACGGACCCTTGCCACAGTTCCTGCCAGCGCGTACGCCGGGAGTGTCCCATTACAATCCGGGTAATCTGTTGCTCCATCGCGTAACGCGCGAGCGTAGACGGGATATTGCGACGGTGTAATATAGACAACTCCTCCATATGGCCGCCAAACTTCTCCACCAGCTTGATCATATTGCGCCGAAATACGGTTGCTTCCTTGGTTAATGGCTGCTTCATATTCCGAAAAACAACAGCGCACAAATCACCATTCAGCCGTTTGGCAATCTGTTGTCCGCGCCGAATGTAGATCGAGCCGTTCCAATGATATTGTGTGAACACCAGAATTCGCTCCATGATGCCTGTTGTAATGGTAATTCCCATCTCCACCCGATGCTCGCGCAGGGATTCATTCACCCCTTCCGCAACCAATCTCAGGGCCAGTTCGCGCAGAATACCCAAATTACCTTGACGAAATATAGCTTCACCCTCATGCCCCTGCAAATGACCCTCTGCAAGACGGCTCAGTATCGTTTCCGGCGTGACATCAATCAGCTTCACTTCATCCGCAAGTTCCAACGTATCCGCGGGTACGGTATATTCTGCTGCGATACCCGTAAGTTGTCGGGCCAGCTCGGTATAGCCTTCCAGTTCATACACATTCACCGTCGTCATGACACTGATGTTGTGTCGGAGCAAGAACTGAATGTCCTCCAGCCGGGTAGCATGCCGAGCGCCTTCTCTGTTGCGATGTGCCAGACCATCCACCAGCACAACCTCCGGATTACGCGCCAATAGTGCATCCAGGTTCAGATCCTTCATCTCTACATTATCACTCTGGCGCAACCAGTGAATGCTTGGAATCCGTTCGAGTGCGCCAAGTTGCTCCACCGTTTCCGGTCTGCGCATCGTGGACACGGCACAGATGACCACATCTATGCCCTGTTGGCACAACGTGTTCCCTTCCCGTAGCATGTGATACGTTTTGCCCGATCCGCTGACTGGGCCGATGTAAATTTTGAGCGTACCCTGCTGCAGCTTCGTAATCATCTTCAACATCTCTTCCGGTGACTTGCGCTTGAAGCTTTCTTCCATCCGTCCTCTCCCCCTTTCTTATTAAAATATGAAGAAAAAAATGGAGAAAGCCCCTCCCGATATATCGTGAGCAGGCTAATACATTCGTCCGTTATTCCAGTTTTGCTGTCAGCGCCATATTTAGAGCCGTTACATTCACACGCGGTTCCCCGAAAATACCCATCTGACGGCCTTCCGTATGCTCATTTACAATTTGCATAAGCTGCTGTTCACTAAGCCCTGTAGCTTCGCTAATACGCGGGATCTGCGCCTCAGCGGCTTCGGGAGAGAGATCTGGGTCAAGACCCGAGCCTGAACCCGTCACGAGATCAGCGGGGATCTGCTGCAATTCCGGGTTTTCCTGCCTAAGCCGAGCCATCTTTTCCTTCATCTCGCTGATATACTCCTCTGAAGCTACGGCGCGATTCGAACCGGCTGAAGCCGTTGGGTCATAACCGGCATTCGATGCCCGGGGCTGGAACAACCCCGGCGATTGTATTTCCTGCGCAAGCAATGACGAGCCAATGATTATCTCATCTTGCGTAATCAAGCTTCCATTCGCCTGCGCAGGAAAGAGAAGTTGGGCTACGCCAGTTGTTACGAGCGGGTAAATTAGACCGCAGATCAGCATAAGTACGACGGATAACCGTATGGCGGGCAAGAACATGTTCACACAGATCACTTCCTGGTTTCATATTATAAAAAAACATTTTCGATACAAGTTGCACAACATCTTATCACTGTTCCGAAGTCTCAACGATTCAACTCAGACTATAACGACTCCGATGCTTTACAAGACTCTATCGTTTTTATTTTAATTTCTCTGTTGTTATCTTGATTAAAGAATCCTAGACAGAACCAGGTCAATCAGCTTAATCCCGATAAAAGGTACAATCACACCGCCTACGCCATAGATGAACACATTGCGACCTAGCAGCCGTTCGGCTGACATCGCCCGGTACTTGACCCCTTTCATCGCTATGGGAATGAGTAGTGGAATAATAATGGCGTTGAAGATTAGCGCCGACAGGATCGCCGACTGCGGTGAAGCCAGATTCATAATATTCAGCGCCTGAAGCTGCGGCATGGCGAGAATAAACATAGCTGGAATGATCGCAAAATATTTGGCGATATCATTGGATATCGAAAAGGTTGTGAGTGCGCCGCGTGTAATCAGCAGCTGCTTGCCAATGGAGACGACCGACAAAAGCTTGGTCGGGTCGGAGTCCAAATCAATCATGTTGGCCGCTTCCTTGGCCGCCATGGTGCCCGAATTCATCGCCAGGCCCACATCGGCCTGCGCCAGAGCAGGAGCATCGTTCGTACCGTCGCCCGTCATGGCGACGAGTTTGCCCTCCTGCTGCTCTTTTTTGATCGCCGCAATCTTGTCCTCGGGCTTCGCTTCGGCAATAAAATCATCCACGCCCGCTTCCAGCGCTATAGTCGCTGCGGTCAGCGGATTGTCGCCTGTACACATAATGGTCTTGATGCCCATGGCGCGCATCTCGGCGAACTTCTCTTTCAGCCCTGGCTTCACAGTGTCTTTCAGATAGATCACACCATAGATTCGTTCATCGATGGCTACAGCCAGCGGCGTACCTCCGGCCTTCGCAATACGATTGGCGATCTCATCCAGATCACCTGGTATAAGGCCTCCTTCGGAAACAATATAGCGTTTGATCGCATCCACCGCACCTTTGCGGATTTTCACTCCGCTGATCAGATTCAGACCGGACATCCGGGTCTCTGCCGTGAACGCCACATTTTCTGCATTCACATACTCCGTCTCAGCCCAGCTCTGACCTTGTTTCCCTGCCAGTTCCACAATAGAACGTCCTTCCGGGGTCTCATCTCGCACAGATGCCTGTAAAGCAGCTTGCGTTATCTCTGATGAACTAATGCCCTGAACAGGAATGAATTCAGATGCCATACGGTTTCCGTATGTGATCGTTCCCGTTTTGTCCAAAATCAACGTATCAATATCCCCGGCTGCTTCCACCGCTTTACCCGACATGGCGAGCACATTAAACTGCGTAACACGGTCCATTCCGGCAATACCAATGGCCGACAGCAATCCCCCGATTGTAGTTGGAATTAGGCAGACGAGCAGCGCGATCAGAGTCGCCAGATCCAGTCGAATACCCAGATAATTCGCCATCGGGACCATCGTCAGAATGACGATCAGAAAGATCAGGGTTAATACGGCGAGCAGGGTTGTCAGCGCGATTTCATTGGGTGTTTTCTGGCGCTGAGCACCCTCAACCAGAGAGATCATCCGGTCAAGGAATGACTCCCCAGGATCAGTCTGAACACGCATGACGATGTAATCGGATACGACGCGGGTACCTCCGGTAACGGAGGAGAAATCGCCTCCTGCTTCCTTGATGACCGGAGCGGATTCTCCCGTAATGGCCGATTCATCAATGGAGGCCAAGCCTTCCGTAATTTCACCGTCCGTCGGGATCAGTTCACCGACTTCCACGCGGACCATATCGCCTTTTTTCAGCTGGGTCGAAGAGACTTGCCTAACCGTTCCATCCTTCTGCACCAGATTGGCCATGGTGTCCGACTTGGTCTTGCGTAACGTATCCGCCTGTGCTTTACCTCTGCCTTCGGCAAGTGCCTCCGCGAAGTTAGCGAACAGCAGCGTGAACAACAAAATGAAAAACACGGCGATGTTATACCCGCGCCCAGCCTCGGATGCTTTGAAAAGATCTGGATTGATGCATAACAACAGCGTAATGAATGTTCCGACCTCTACAATAAACATGACCGGATTTTTGATCATGACCACCGGATTTAACTTCTTGAACGCATCCAGTGAAGCCTGAAGTATCATATCCTTGCTTAACGACCGTTTCAATCCTGGATCACGTTGAATATTACCGCGGTTGTTATCCGGCTTGCCCCTTGGTATCGATCCGGTTTATTGCCATTCATCCCGTAAACTTCCGTTTCCGTATACATTCGTTCCATGCTCTGCTCCTTCTTTCGTTCGACTGCATTCATCTTGCATTGCCACCTCCATACTTTGTGTCCTCACACAGACCTTCTTTCGTCACCATGAACCATTGATCTATATCCCTGATTGTATCTAACTCCATGAACCTGTACTCATTGAATCATCGCCAGATGCTCTGCGATCGGTCCAAGGGCAAGCGAAGGGAAGAATGTGAGTGCGCCGACAACAACGATCATCATAACCAAAATGCCAGCAAATAGAGGTGTGTGTGTACGCAGCGTACCTGTAGTTACCGGCACAACCCGTTTGGTGGCGAGCGAACCCGCAATGGCCAGCATGGCGATCATTGAAACGTACCTTCCCAGCAGCATAACGATACCAATCGCGATGTTGTAAAAGTCCGTGTTGGCATTCAGGCCGGCAAAAGCCGATCCATTATTGGCCGCACCCGAGGCAAAAGCATAGAGAACCTCGGTCAGGCCATGCATGCCCCCGTTGGAGATGGACGCAATGGCTTCAGGCCGCATAAGCGCGAGAGCGGTTGGCACAAGAATAATCAAAGGATGAATGAGCAAGGCGATGCATGCAAGCTTCACTTCTTTGCCCTCGATTTTTTTGCCCAGAAACTCAGGTGTTCGCCCCACCATCAATCCACAGATGAACACAGCCAGAATGACATATAACAGTCCGTTGATTAGCCCTACCCTTTGCCACCAAACACGTTATTGAGCATCATCTGGGCGAGTGACACCAGACCTCCAAGCGGGGTAAGCGACTCGTGCATATTGTTGACCGATCCTGTTGTAGCCGCCGTCGTGACCGCTGTGAATAAAGCCGATTCAGGTATGCCGAACCTGACCTCTTTCCCCTCCATATTGCCCTGAAGGCCTGCTGCATCCAGCGCCGGTACACCGCGATATTCGGAGACAAATACGGTGGTCAACATCACAAGGAAAAGAAAACTCATGGCCGCGAACAATGCCCAACCCTGCTTCCGGTTATTGACCATTAAGCCGAAGGCGTATATCAAAGCCGTTGGCAACAGCATCATACAAACGATATGCACCAGATTGCTCAGGGCTGTCGGATTCTCAAATGGATGTGCAGCATTGGTTCCAAACCAACCACCACCGTTGGTGCCAATGTGTTTGATCGATTCCAGTGAGGCGACCAGTCCACGTGTAATGGTCTGCTGCGCGCCTTCCAGCGTGGTTGCGTTCACCGCTCCCGCGAGTGTCTGAGGCACACCCTGAAACACGAGGAACAAGGCTACGATGAAGCTCAGCGGCAAAAAAATTCTCGTAATCGACCGTACAAGGTCGACGTAAAAGTTCCCCAGTTCGTCTCGGCGACCTGCCAGCCCACGAATAAACGCAATAGCTACTGCGAATCCCGTCGCTGCCGATGTAAACATCGGGAACGTCACAGCCAGCATCTGTGACAGGTACGAAAGAGCGTTCTCGCCCGTATAAGACTGCCAGTTCGTGTTGGTCATGAACGATACGGCCGTATTAAATGCCTGCGCCGATGGCATATTGCCGATCCCATCCGGGTTGAGCGGTAAGTATTTTTGCAGTCGTAGCACCAGAAACATCAACACCAACATCACGAAGTTGGAGAGGAGAACGGCCGTGAGGTACTTTTTCCAGCCCATGGACTCGTTCTCGCGCACTCCCATCACTCGATAGAGCAGTCGCTCTGGTCCGCCAAAAAACCGATCCAGCCCCGTTCGCTGTCCATCGAACACGTTCACTACATATTTTCCCACCGGTTTCACCAGCAGCAGGATGATCAGTAGCGTCACCGCTACTTGCACTACACCGATACCCATATCCGCATTTCCTCCCTATTCGACGTTCCTTTGTTCCCGCATTACGCACATCATCAGCATCAGAATTTCTCTGGCTTCACCAGCACATAACCGAGATACATCACCAGTGCGAGCACAATCATGCCGATAACAATCATTCCGCTCCCCCTCTCTGTCCTCAAGCCTTCTCGCAGAATTTCACAAATCCCCAAAACAACGCAAACAGCAGCACAACCAATCCAATCATTGTGGCATCATTCACCATGCGCCCTTCCTCCCTCTCTCCACCGTTCTCTGCACCTGCTACGTGTAAAATCGTAATACGAAACGCTGTAAAAAAGGGGTAAAGAAATGCCTGCACGGGTGTAAAAAAAGCGTAAAAAAGACCCGCTCTCCTCAGCTATGGGCTGAAAAGACCGGGTCTATGAGCGTTTTTATACGGAGCAATCTATTACCTACTAGTCCATTTCAAGAGCTGCGTGTAGGCATTTCCCTCACATTTTGAATACTAGTTTGTGGCTTGTTCGTCATGTACTTGTTAAAGAAGTCCGTGTTTATTCCTGTCATATGATGAAAGAAGGAAGTTTCCACTTTCCAATCCTCCTCAATCATATAACGGATATCCACAAGACCTTTATTGGAAAGCAGGTCAATAATGGTTTTAATTCGCATCGGCTTTTGAAGTGGAATCTCCCTGTCGAAAGGCTCCTTTTCCAGATATCCTCTTCGGTGCATCGCCGCATAGAAATTACGATGATCCTTAGCTTCCATCATTCCTAGATGTGCTGCTCTGTATCCCAGCACTTGTAGGGAAGTCTTCCATTTATTTTTCAAATCAAGATATTGATCGGGATTCGTCTTATAAGTGATTTCATTCATGTCCGATGAAAACTCTTCTTCGGGCAATAAAAATGCACCCGCAAACAGATTAGCTTCATTTTCAATCAATTTGTGTTCTTTTCGGTCCAGATTGACAAATTCAAGACGATAATGAAGCAACAAATGACCAAGCTCATGTGCAAGATCGAAATTCCTACGAACCGCAGAACGTTTGATGTTGCCCAGTATGATAAACGGACGATCATTTCGTGTCCAAAGGCTGTACGCATCAATTTCTTCACCAATCGCTTTTTCAAAAACATATACACCACTTTTTTCGATCCGGAACATCAGGTTCTCATTCGTGGATGGCTCCATATTCAGCCGTTGTCTCGCAAGATGGGCAACATAATGGATCTGAGTCGTACGATCATCGTCTGTATGGTTCATATACTCAATTGCCTCTTCCCGCAATTGGATAATATTCAGTGTGGGAAGGCTGATCTGAGCGGTAATATAATTAATGAACGTGTCCAGATATTCTACATGTTTTGCTTCTGTCTGTGTCTTGGATATCACATTCATCACTTTCGAACGATAGGCAATGTTCATAACATCAATGTTGGCTGCGTTATTACGCTGTGTAAGCATATCTTTCGTATAAAAATACTTGCTTTTTACACTGAAAATGCGTTTCAACTCATTCACAATTGGAACCTTCGGAGAGGTATAAGCATTTTCATATTGCCAGACTGCTTGTTCTGTCACACCTAATTGTTCAGAGAGCTGTTTTCTCGAATACCCATGCATGATCCGCAAATTGGTCAAATTTTCACCAACGAACATGCTACTCCCTCCTTACTGAACGACACAGGGAATCACCCCCGCTGTTCTCCTTCCAAAATTTCAATATCATAAGCTGCCGGATCAACGATATCTTCCACATCAGGAGTAAGCGCCTCCCGTTCACTATCATCCAGTTCAGCACCAGAGATGAGGTCTGATAAATCTTCTATAAAATAAGCGATATTATCATGCGGATTAGGCAGATAATGCTGAACCTTCGAAATTTGGTATGCATCATCAATAGCATAAGTGAGTATATGAAACTCATTATATGTAGATGCAAGATGTTCAAGTTCTTCTTTCACACGGCTGACCTGACTCTCTGAGATTGGAAAAGAAAGTTGCTCAACCCTCTCCAACTCACCATGTTCATTACGGCGTGGTTGAATCAAAGAAAATTCCAGATCGTTATTAATCTTGGAGAGATCGTGTAAATAGGTACGGAAAGCACCTTTGTTGTCAACGCCCGTAGGTAGCTTGGCACTGGAAAAACTATTCTCATTAAAGTAGGCTGCGTTCTTTATCAGAAACAGAACTTTTGATTCTTCATGTGTGAACTGGAGATAATCCCATGTTAAACCTGCTTTGGATTTCTTGTGAGTGAATCCTTGTTCACCGCAATAATCTGCGATTTTGCTCTCAATAAAATTTCCCTTTGTCCAGGCAAAGGCTGAACTAATCTTCATGTTTCTCTTCCGATCTTTACGGTGATCAATATATTCGCGGTATCCTTCAACAATAGCATCAACAAGCATCTGACTATGTTCCGACTTGAACTTATATTGTTCCATATAGATCACTCCGATTCATAAATATGAAGACAAGTTATATTTTAATCGAAGTTCGTGTGCAAAGATATGATTTTTTTTGATATTTTTAAAGTGAACCTATCTCATACACTTCATCCAAATGGATTCTGTGCCCACTGCAATAATCTCTTTTTTGTAACTTTGCCATGGGAGGTATGATGGACAACTTTTCCCTGATCGAGAAGAATTACCTGCGGTGACTCATGGCGAACCTCGGTCTCTCCCGCAATGTGAAGGGACAACGGACGGTTTTCAATCACTTTGACGAGGTGGTAATCCATGGGTTGTCTCGGATCTGACGCATTCGTGCCTACAAACGCCATAAACTCTCTGTACGCTCTCGCACTGGTCGGGCACGTCGTGCTGTGCTTCAGGATAAGCACTGGATGATCCTGGGAGCGATGAAGCGCCTCTTCCCAGTCATCCAGTTTGTACAGCTCGCTAACATGTTGACTCAGCATATCGTACGAGTCGGAACCCGCACGTTTGCTGACCACTGAACCAATCACCATACCAAGTGCCACGCCAAAAGCAATCCCGAGTGCAAGCTGCTGCGTGGCGGCACCAATGCTGACTCCCATGGCAGTACCTATCGCAAGCCAGACAGCTTGATGATTCACTTTTTTGTCCATACCAACCATCCTCTCAAGATATGTATTATGAAGGCTACATCAAGACTTCCAACCTTATATTCTGATCAGATTATAGCATAGGCATCTGTGAGCAGGTTCTGATAATCTGCGTCTCAGGGTCAACATATAGAGGAACACAACCATCTCGATCTATATCTTGCTGATAGAAAGACGCTCTTAGGATTTATGCAAAATGCTCATTTGTGATACACTGATTGTAATTTGGAAACGATGAACATGAAGAATGGATTGGAAAGGCGGAAATTCCATATGACATATGCTTTTATGATTGAACCACAGGATTTTATTGCGCTGGAGAACGAAGACGAGCTGATTGAGAAATGTCAGGAGTGGGGTCTGCTTTCGGCGAAAGCGACCAAACTCAAAACGTTCTATTATAAAGGAAACGGACTGAACATGCCCTGCACCATCATTGGATATGTCGATCACATGGCAGCCGTTATTCAACTGGATAATGGACAGAAGCATTGTATTCACCCGTCCTATCTGAAGGAGATGCAAGCTTCCAGCTACAATGCACGAAGTATAGGCACTGCCGGGTCAGATCGAACCATAGACACCTCCACCACCGCTAAAACAGAACAAGAGATCCCTCTTGACGTTGCAACCGCTACGGACACATTGGTGGATCTGGATGAAATGCCAGCCGATCTGGACGAGGATGATTCGGACGACACGGACCCAGATGACCTGTCCTCTGGTTTGAAAGGTGATCCCGATGGGCTGGTGGAAGAGTATATCGGACCTCAAAGCGGGGCAGCCAGTGAATCCAAACCGAAAGCCAAAACAGCAAGCAAGTCTAAAGCCGTCAAAGTCGATCTGCCAGAAGGTAAAGTGAAGATAAGTGCCGTGGTCAAAGAGTTCACCACCGTCCCGAATCACTTCTCTGATAATGACGATGAAATCATCATCTATGAGGCGGTTACCATCACGGAGCCAGACGTCATCGATATCGGTGAAGCTTGGTCCAGCCACAGTGCCACCATCAAGAAACAGGAGCTAGAGGTCGGAGATGTTCTCACATTTGAAGCGAAGATCATCAAGAAGAAACTGACCCGCAACCCGGTTCCCTATAAAATTAACAACCCTTCCAAGATTCAGAAAGAAGATTAACTTTTTTGAGGAAAAGGGTACTAAAAAACCTCCACGTTGCCCAAGGCAACGGATGGAGGTTTCATTATTGAATGGCTAGACTTGTCCAGGTGTAGCGTTAATCTGGAACTGTACGCCAAACTTGTCGAGAACCGAACCGTAGGCTGGACTCCAGAACGTCTCTTGTATAGGCATTTTCACTTCGCCGCCATCTTCCAGCTGGTTGAAAATAGCTTTCGCCTCATCCGCAGTATCCGTGTTCACCGTAACCGTAACATGATTACCTATCGTGTGCGGCATACCTGGAAATGTATCGGACAACATTAATACCGAGCTGCCAATCTGCAAAGAAGCATGCATAATACGGTCTTTCGCTTCTGGCGGGATAGGGTGATTCGGGTCAGATGGACCGTCGCCAAATGTTTGAAGGGAGAGCACTTCCGCTCCAAATGCCTTTTGATAAAAATCTACCGCTTCACGTCCGTTACCGTCTGTTACCAGATACACATTCAAGCTAACTGCCATTGCGTTCTTCATCTCCTTGGGCTCATGTAATAATACAATTCACGCCACTTGCGACATGAGTATATATGAACAGGTTGTCCTTTGACAAGCATGTATTTCTTCACTTATCTCTGCGGACGACTACACCGTTAGGATGACCAAGATATTCTTAATCCATCCCCGCTTCACTACCTGTTCAACCTGTGGTCGGCCCCCTTAATCCAAAAAAAAGACCACTCTCCCGAGTTGTGTCGGTAAAATGGCTGTGTTCAATCCTATAACGTTATCGCGTTTGCACAATGCTATCTAATTCACTTTTCAATAAGAGGTATCGGTGAACACTTCTCATGATCGGGACCTTTGTAAGTTTGTTTTTGTCTACGTACAGTTTCATCTGGTCTTTACTCAAACCAAGCAAACTTCCCGCTTCAGATACCGTCAATACTACCTCGGGGTTCGTAGCATTAAATGTCTTCTTAACTTTCTGATTCCAGTCCTCGAATACCTGCATAGATCAGCGACCTCTCCTATCCATAGCCAGTTATATCAGGCTGAATATATCTATTATACCACATTTGTGATGTTCGTAACTTAAACGTTATGGAGATCCAATTTATGTTAGTGATTCTGGCGTCGCGCAATCGGTTTGGATCAAACTCGCCTACTCGGAACGGTAACGCTTTAATCCGTGCGAAGGTACATGATTACCAAGGTCGCTGATGCCAGAAAAACACATAGCGGCGAGAACAAAATACTATCCCATTTTGCAAACATAGTCCCTTTTTTTCTCTTGAAAAAACCAACCCATCTAAAATCTCCTACGGCACGGAACATAAACACAATGAACAATATCCATGCACCGTAAGGCAATAGAGAATAGGAGAACAGTACTCGCACCAGTCCGCCCAGCTCCAGAACGAACCATGCCCCCAAAGCTAACAGCAACGCGATAACAGATGTACCCATCTTCCCGGGCTCAAAGAGTCTGTCTTTACCCGTGTGTGGGATAGTCGCTTCTAGCCCCCACGTTCCTCCGAGCACCCAATAGACATGCAAACCACTCAATATTGCCAAAATAAAACTCGTCGTCCAAGTCAGAAGCCCCAACATGTCACTCTTCCCCCTCTTAACTAAACATCCATTCCTTACAAATCAGTTCAATATGTCGCTGGATATCTTCATCCTTTAACGTCTCCTGCTTATGACGCTCATACCAACCCAAGTAGTAGTGGTACAACATCCATGATTTCTGAAAGGCCTGTTCAGGGTGCATTCCCTTTTGGATCAACAGTTGTTTCATAAACTCCATTCTCAGCTGCTCCACTTCATCCAGGATTACCCGATAGGTCTCATCCTTCAACGACAACTTTCGCAGATAAAATAGAAAATCTCCCCGCTGGGTGGTTCCGAACATCCGGTTCAGCACGTCAACAATCTGCTCATCTGCGGTCGCATGGACATTGGAATCTGCAATGACCTGCTGGGTGGTACGTTCTTTCCACGTCTCAATAAGTCGTTGAATGAAGCTGGATCGGCTTCTGAAATACCAATAAAAGCTGCTTTTACTGCATCCCAAAGAAACTGCCATTTTCTCTATGACGAGCTCTTCTACTCCGCCTTGTTCAAACTGCTCGATACCTCGCTGGACCCACTGTTCCTCGGTAACAATAATTTTAGGCATCCTAATCCCCTCTCTTTTTATGTACGGTACCGTCTAGATAGTTATGATTCTACAATGATTCGCAGTCGTTGTACACGCTATGGATTGGTTGCATATAAAAAACCACCTTCAGATGAAGTGCCCCCAATGGTTAGACATAACTACCAATTGGGGTACACAGTTCACAGAAAGGTGGTCTCCTCATTGCCTATATCCTACGCCTCTTCCCAGAAGCGGCGCAGGTTGTCCATGGCGATCTTGGAAGCGGATTTACATTCTTCCATACCTTCGAACTCTACCGTAATATGACCATCATAACCGGAGTCTTTAATCCATTTAACTATTTTGCGGATCGGAATGTCGCCATGTCCAACAATTGCACCACGCAGGAAGTTGCCATGAGCAGTTGTGAACCATTCGCCTTCCCCCGGATGCTCATCATAAGGACGGAAGTAGAAATCTTTAAAGTGGACCAGGGAGGCGTATGGCAGATTCTTCATGACACCGATGATTGGGTTCTCATCCACGCACATGAAATTGCCGATATCGAGTGTTGTTTTGAAGTTCGGACGATTCACAGCATGGAGTACACGCTGCACCCGGTCGCTTGCTTGCACACTGAAACCATGATTCTCAATGGTTGTTGTGATCCCATACTGTGCGGCGTAGTCCGCAATGATCTGGCTTCCTTTCACCATCAGCGGCAGATGTTCCTCAAACCAGGCAATAGTCATCTTATCACGCGGCAACGTAAACGCCGTTACGTCATGACGCAGATGCCGAACACCCATCCGGTGTACCACATCGACATGTCTTTTGACCCGAGCCATCTCTTCTTCAAACGCCTCTTCCGTCTCCTGCACAAAATTCGCTGGCATCGAATAGTTGGACAATTCAATACCCGCAGATGCCGCCCGCTCCCGAATCGCATCTGCTAAATCATGATTATCCTCAACGGTATAGCCGTAAGGTACCATCTCCATGTGCTCGCCACCATTAGCCGCAATCCAGTCGATCACATCCAACACTGTCATTTCACCCGAATTCAGATCATTCAACAAACTATACGTGCTCAGGCCCACTTTCATCTACTCAGCTCCTATCGATATTGTTGGATGAATTGCACTGCCTTGCGAATGTCCTGCTCCGGCTGATGGCCTACCTCGCGCTCAATCGTTAGATATCCGGTATAACCAATCTCCTGAAGAGCTGCAAAGTATCCGTCAAAATCAACCCCGCCCTCGCCCAGTGGCACCTCACGGAAGAAGGTTCCGGAAGAGACCATTTCGGCAATCTTCTCATGATCCATCGGGACATACCCGACCGCTCCGTACACATCTCGCGGATCAACTTCCTTCAACCGCACACCATCCTTCACATGGGTATGGACAATGTAATCCTTGAGTAGACGAACGCCCTGTGCCGGATCATCGCCAGTTACCATCACCATGTTGGCTGGATCAAAATTGACGGAGACTCCTTTGGTCGACAGCGTATCCAGAAATCCTTTCAGGTCAGCAGCTGTTTCCGGTCCTGTCTCGATGGCAAAGTATGCGCCGACACTTCTGGCGTATTGACCCAGTTCCTCACACGCAGCGTGCAGCGTGGCATAGACTTCCGATGACGGATCATGCGGAACAATACCGATATGTGTGGTGACGATGTTCGTGCCCAGATCAAGTGCCAGATCCACGATCCGTTTCGACTTCTCCACTTTCCACGGATTATCTGCCTTGACCTGGAACCCATGACCGCCCAGATCACCAACCAATGCCGCTATTTCAAGCCCCAGAGAATCGATGTAACTCCTAAGTTCCCGCCGAGCTGTGGGTGACAGGTTCTCCGGGTCCATCTCTCCTTTGACAGCATAGATCTGTACGCCTTCCGCACCTACGTCTTTGGCTTTGTTCAACCCTTCCCGTACACCAACCCCAAAGCTATCCACGATAACACCGATCTTATTCGTTAATTTCATGTCATACCCTCCTTTGATTAGATGAATTGCAGAACAACCTTTGATCTTCAACCTTATATTAGCTTAACGGAACAAGCTTCACTGACTTAATCTCATAAGGCTTGAATGTTAGTTCAAACCCTCCGTTCTTGCAAGACAACGGCTCAAGCTCATCCTCCAGCAGATTGATGATGGATGCCGTGACTTCCTTTTCAGCCCACTGAACCTGCACCGTTTCTCTTCCTCCCGACGATTCGTAGAAACGCAGTACCGTTCCTGTGCCATTTTCCGCTACCTTGATCGTATCCAGAATGACATGTTCACTGTGAAACTGAACCCATGCGTGTTCTGCCGGTAACTGTCCCGAATGCCGACCCGCTGCGACGACCTGTATCGGATGATTCAACTCCATCGCACGGCGAACCACGGCGGCTTGCCGCCAATCCCCCTGATGAGGCAGAAAAGAGTACGTGAATTCATGCTGCCCCTGATCGGCATATTCATCCGGCCATTTCGGAGCACGCAGCAGGGACAACCGAATCGTCCCATCCTTGATGTCATATCCATACTTGCAATCATTCAACAAACTCACACCACTGTTACCCTCGGAGATGTCTGCCCACCGATGCCCACAGACCTCAAACTGCGCCTGCTCCCAACTCGTGTTGTTATGGGTTGCGCGCTCCAATGCACCAAACGGAATTTCATATGCTGCTTTGGTTGCCACAAGATCGATCGGAAATGATACTTTGAGCAGCTTATGACTCTCATTCCAATCCACTTTGGTATAAAAATCCACACGTCGCTGATGACGGTACAAAATGATATCCTGACTGATCTCGGAATCATTCAGCTTCCAGCGAAACCGCAGGACATCCTGCGTGGCCCCGCGCTGTACCATCTCTGTGGAGATCAACTGCACCGAGCCTGCCCGTTGGGATTCAAACCGTGGATCGATATCCCAGGCATCCCAGTAGGTCGGTTTGTCATGAAAAAACTGCCACTCATTCGCCAGATCACCCGGCTTCAGCCAATCGCGTTCGACCGTTTTGTCATACCACCTTGTGATCTCGCCCAAGTCGTTGAATTCCAGGATGTAGAAGTTGGTTTCCCAAGTGGAAGGGCATGGTTCTGCTTCTTCCCTTATTGGAAGGATAACATCCGGTGCATCACGCAGCCATAGGGTTGTATACCCAAAGGCAGGAATCGATGGAACATGTATGAGCAGCTTATACTGCTCTTCATTTTGCTCCAGATCACAGGTCAGGCGGTTCCCTTGACGATCAAAGGCAGCCAATCCACTGAGCTGGGCATCCCCTGTAATGGCAATGACTTCTCCTCGTTCCCAACCGAGGCTATTGAATAGAATGTATGGCATGCCATCGACTTCATCCGTCGCAACCGTCTCTGCGAGTTCACCCAGCGTTTCCTGCAATGCCGAATTTCCCAGCACAAATACCTTCGTGTACTCTTCCGTGGATGTTACGTACACTTCCGGAATCGACGTTCCCGGGATAATATCGTGGAATTGGTTAAGCATAATCAGCTTCCAGCCTTCATTGAGCTCATTCTTGCGTTCCGCCCTTCTGCTGCCATCCCTGCTAAACTGACCCCAAATCTCCGCTTCCCGGTATAACACCTCTGCCTTCCGGTTGCTGCGTTTGTTCCGCGCATGGGTCGTGTAGGTTCCGCGATGCAGCTCCAGGTACAAGTCCCCGTACCACTTAGGCAACGTCGGATTATTCAACGATATGTCTTCAAAAAAAGCACCAGCGGTGCTGAATTTGCTAATCGGCTGCCCCACCATGAAGTGAGATCGTTCCGCAAACTCTACCATCTCATTCGTTACTCCACCACCACCATCGCCATGTCCGTAGAGCAACATCTGCTCTGGATGTACTTCTTTCTGTTTATAGGACTGCCAGTGCTCATCCACATCTTTGGGCCGCGTATGCTCATTCACCCCATGATTCAGATAAGCCAGCACCGAAGTACCATCGATGCCCACCCAGTCGAAGAGGTCGTAAGGGAACGCATTGGTATCATTCCAGTTCAGCTTGGTGGTCATAAAATAGGGAATGTCCGCGAGCTTCAGCATTTGCGGCAGTGAAGCACAGTAGCCGAACGTATCCGGCAACCACTCAATATTGGAGCGTTTGCCGAATTCCGCCTGATAGAAGTTCTGTCCGTACAGAATCTGCCGAACCAACGACTCCCCGCTCGGAATATTCAGATCCGGCTCCACCCACATGCCTCCAACCAACTCCCAGCGTCCTTCGGCAATGCGAGCTTTCACTCGTTCGTACAGCTCCGGGTAATGTTCCTTCACGAAGGCATACAACTGCGGCTGACTCTGGGAATAATTAAAGTCCGTGTACGTGTCCATCAATGTACACATGGTCGAGAACGTGCGACTGGACTTGCGAACCGTTTCACGCACAGGCCAGAGCCAGGCAATATCAATGTGGGATTGCCCGACCAGATGCATGAAGCCACTACGATATTCTTCCGGGTCTTCCTGCTGTACAGTCTGTGCCAAAACATGCTCCATTCCCTGTATCCACGCTTCATCATGCCACCGGTCTGGTTCATTGTACATCTCATCCATGACTTGATGGATCGCCCGAGTGAGCACCATCCGCTTGGGCTCCTTCTCGGGATATGCACGAAGTGACTCCGCGAGTACCGTAACGCTATACATCAGACTCTGGAGTGGTTGATTCACATGAACAAGTGCCGCACGGATACCCTGAATCGGAGGCTGAATCACCGCTTGCCGATTCAATGGATCATGTGGCTCGGGAATCGGATCGTAGAGCTCAATCTCCAGATGCGGTGCGTTTCCCACACGCTCCATTGAAAGTGGTACGAAGTGGTGGTTCCGATCCAACCCGTGATAAGGTATGCCATTCACCTTCAGCAACCCTTCTCCCCCGCTTCAAAGACCAGCCCGACGGCCCGATTCTGCCAGTCCGCAGGTATTTCCACCCTTTTGCTCAGAAAGTAGGTCGTGCCGTGTACACTATTCAATGGATTCAAGCTCTGCGCCGCGTTGTCCTCTTGCTCGTATTCGTACTCTCCCGGACGGATATACCGTGCCTTCTGCATCTGCCACGCTGGAAGCTCAATCACATCCAGCCATTGCCGCTGCTTCAGATCCTCAATGAATCGCTGAATTCGAATCATACCTGCACCCCACCTTCTGGACATGCAGACTGCAAGCGGTCCAGTCCATAGAACTGCGGCCCACCATTAGCCTGAACTCACCCGGTTCAACAACGGACTGCAGACGGGAGTCGATCAGTGCGAGATGTTCCTTTTGCACAGGGAACGTAACGGTCCGGGTCTGCCCTGGCTCCAGATGAATCTTGCAAAAACCTTTCAGTGACATTTCGGCCCGGGTAACTGAGGCCGACACATCCGTGATATACAGCTGCACCACTTCTTTGCCTGCCACAGTTCCCGTATTCGTGACTTCCACTTGAACCTCTGCCTCCTCTTCAGGCCCAATCACTTCCGGTATAACCCTCACATTCTCATACTTGAATTCGGTATAGCTCAGTCCATGACCGAATGCATACTGCGGCGCAAGATCCATCTCCAGATACCGCTTGCCACGAGTACGTTTGGCATTATAGTTGACCGGAAGTTGACCTACATGCTTCGGAATGGATACCGTCAGGCGGCCAGATGGGTTCACATCACCGAACAGCACATCAGCTATCGCATTGCCACCCTCCTGTCCGGGGTACCAAGCCTCCACAATCGCCGGAATATGCTCATCGATCCACGGTTCGGCCATTGGACGACCGTTGATATACACCACAACAACCGGTTTTCCCAGCTTATGTACTTCCTGCACCAGCTCCAATTGCACACCCATCAGGTTCAGCGATGCACGATCAATGCCTTCTCCGCACTCCATGTCATTCCACGGATCATCTGTCACAACCGATGCACCTGTCCGCAAGTCGATCGTGCCTTCGCCAAAATCGCGGGCACTTGACCCGCCCATCACCATCACGATGACATCCGCCTGTTCTGCACAAGTGATCGCCTGCGCAAATCCTTCCTTGGAATCGCCTTTAATCCGGCAGCCGGGTGCATACAAGACCTGATCCGAATTAGCGCCAAGCTTGCGCGTAATGCCATCCAGCACCGTGACAATCTGTTCTCTCGGCTGCGGCGAGGTGTAATCCCCAAGCTGGTTGTAGATATGGTTCGCATTCGGACCAATGACGGCCAGCTTCGTGCCTATTTTGGCAAGCGGAAGGGTATTGCCTTCATTTTTCAGCAAAACAATTCCCTCCTGCGCGACTTCCCTCGCCAGCTGAATATGATCCTCGCAACCGATGACCTCTTCGGCAAAATTCGGATCAACATAAGGTTGCTCGAATAACCCGAGTCGGAATTTCATTTCCAGCACCCGCCGCACAGCCACATCCAGATCCTTCTCTCCAATCAGTCCCTGCTCAAGCGCCTGAACCAGATGCTTGCGGTACATGTATCCGGACATTTCCATGTCCACGCCAGCCTGAAGCGACTGTGCCACCGCCTGCTCCCCGTTCTCGGCAGTGTTATGTCCGTTAACCAGCATCTGAATGGCACCGAAATCCGTAATCACGAATCCGTCGAATCCCCACTGCTCTCGCAAAAGATCATTCAACAAATACGTACTGGACGTGCACGGTACCCCATCAATCTCGTTATAGGCGGTCATGACAGAGCAAGCCCCGGCTTCCACGGCCTTCTTGAACGGCAGCAGGTCTACCTCGTGTAATTCACGTAATCCCATATGCACCGGAGCTGCATTACGTCCTCCCTCCGAACTACCGTATGCTGCAAAATGCTTGAGTGTCGCTACAATCGTCCGGTTCGAATCAAGTCGCTCACCCTGTAGTCCTTTTATCGCTTCTACTGCGAATTCACCGATCAAGTATGGATCTTCGGCAAAACATTCCTCCGTCCGGCCCCATCTCGGGTCACGCACTACATCGAGTACCGGAGAATACGTGGCCGCTCCCCCTGACTTCGGGTTTCCACAGCAATGGCTTCACACATCTTGCGGTACAGTTCCATATTCCACGTGCTGCCCACCGTTAACGGTACCGGAAACACCGTCGCCCCAATCGCCATATGCCCATGGGAACACTCTTCCCCGAATAAAATAGGAATGCCGAGCCGGGAGTTCTCCATCGCATACTGCTGAATGACATTGGTCGCAACGGCTCCCTGGCGTGGTGTGAGGCCTGTTTCCAGCGTGACTTCAGTCCACGGGTCAGCCCGAAGTACACCGTACAGAGACCCCACACCCCCTGTGCCATATCGGCTATGAACTCTTCCGTTACCTGTACCGTACCATCTACTGCCTTATCATACGTCTTCCACCCCATCGGCTGGATCAGCTGCCCAATCTTCTCCGCTGTGGTCATTCGTTCGAGCAGATCCTGAACCCGCTCCTGAATGGGAAGCGAAGCATCTTTATAGTCCATATACACATTCTCCTTATTTCGGATTGGTCAGGCACTTGCTTACATGGCTTTACGGTAATCACTCGGAGCTACCCCCACCACGTTTTTGAACGCCCGGTTGAAGGAATTATAGTTCGTGTACCCTACGTCCTCACTGATCTCCTGAATGGCCTTATCGGTCTCCTGCATGAGCTGTTTGGCTCTTTCAATCCGATGACTAATCAGTAAATCCACGAATTTCTCCCCAATCTCATCCTTGAAAAGCTTGCTCAGATACTTCGGATTAATATCGAACAGATCACTAAGGTAGTTCAGCGACAGATCAGGATTATGGTAATGCTGCTCAATGTATTTGCGAATCTCCAGAATATGCGACCTGTGTTTCCGGGAACATTGCAACGTCTGCATCTGCTGCGCCAGCTCTCTGAATCCTTCCCAGCACAGCTCACGCAGGTCGGCTAATGTCTCCCAGCCCTCCAGCCTTGGGAGAAGCGGGGTGAATATGGCTGCCCATGACTCCTGATACTCCCGTGGAAGCTCGGCGAATTCCCGATTGTAATGCTGGAATAACAGTTGAATCGTATTCATAATCTCCTGACGGGACAGGACAGACTCGCTGATCTGTTCAAACAGCCTTTCCAAATGCTTTTCCCAGACATCGTCCGATAATCGCATCGCCTGTACGAACAGCGAGATGGTCTTCAGGAACTCATACACATCATTGGTCGAGTTCGGCACGTCACTGCATGGAATGATTCGATTCGTACCGAGTACAGCCTTGTACTCTAATGCATGCATGGCTTCTTTTAACGAAGCTCTTAGCCCCCGAATATCAACTGCCACCCTGCCTACGCCAATGGTAACGGTGAAATTCAAATATTGATCGATCCGGTCGAGATACCCGGTGAGTAATCGATACTCCGTCTCCTCAGCCTGCTCCATTGCCGGAACCCAGAGGATCGCATACAGCCGCTGATCGGAGAGCCATTCTGCCCATACTTCCGTTCCTTCGTGCCTTGCACTCTCTTGTAGAATGCTCGATAACACGAATTTCAGGAGTGATTGGTCCTGTTGATGATACTCCGCCACGAATGCATCATACCGGTCCATCTCGACTACCATCACGGCCCACCGATGCTCCATTCCAGGCAGTTTGAACTTCTTCATCTCCGTGGTGAGTTCACTGCTCGTGTAGTCTCGCGTACCTTCCAGCAACTCCTGAAAGAACACCCTTTTCTGCAAAATCAGATTCTCTTCATGCTCCTCCTGATACTGCTTCGTCTGGTCAATCATGCGTTCCAGCGTGGTATGAATGAATCGGAATTCATTCTCTTTGCCATAGTTCAGCCCCGATTGCTTCTGCGAAGATACGGTCTGAATCAACGTAACAATCTGCTGAATGGGCTTGTAATTCCTGCGAGTCACATAGATTACCCACACGACCCCGATCAAGACCACCACTACTGCAAAAATAAACCAGATATTATAGAATTGCAGGGCGAATTTGACGATTTTGCCATTGTTCAGCCCGGTCTGTACCTTCCAGCCGCTATAACTTGACATGAATTCGGAGAAGACTTCTCCTGAAGCGATTCTGGCAGAATCCTGAATACCTTCAGGCATGCCGCTGTCCCACAGGTTACCGCCAGCACGGTTGAAGACGTTCACGAACGTAAATTCCGGATCATACATCTGCATAATGGATTTCTTCAGCGTGTTCAAGTCCACGTTAGCGACTACAAGCCCTTTGCCGTTTCCAACACTTCTCACAATGGTAATCACCTGCTCAGGCGCTTCCGAAGAAAAGGCCTTGAATGCTCGCGCCCCTGCCCACTTCTGTTCATCCCTCGTCCGGCTATCCGCAATAAATGCTGCATCCGGGAATTCTCCAATCGGGACAGCCTTTCCGTTACTGAAGACGATGCCATCCCCGTACCGAACGAGATAGATTGAATCAATCAGCGGATACTCTATTTTCAATTCATCAATCACCTGGACCGCCTGAATACCTGCATACACATCCTCGCTACCAGATACCGAGAAATAATTCTTCAAGTTAGGGTTGGTCAGAATCTCGCGCAGCACCTTGAAGTCGATGGAGCGCAGAGAGTTATCCAGATATTGCGTGACCTGTGAGGCGAGGAATTCATTGGCTTTGAGCGCTTCTCTGCGGTTCTGTTCATTGAATACCTGGAAGAAAATAAAGAATAGAATGGTCGTCACAATAAAAAAAACAGGCAGATACGACAACAGCAAACGCCTAAACCAATTGTTGTTCATCTCCAAGGCCCCCCACCATTACTGTTCATGCTGCATGATGACAATCACTCGCGCCGGTTGCTAATTTTCATAAATATTCAGTACATGATATCGGATGACATGGGGTTGTCATAGGAGAAGACCGTCCCGGTCACGGGTGACGGACGGGACAGCCTCTATGATGAATCCAGGGATCAACGATTATTGATTCTTCTCAATGGCACGCTGATAGATATCAAGGTAATTGCTCAGTCCGAGACCATCGAAGCCTTTGACATACGAATCCCAATCTTTCTCAATGCTCTTGCTACCAATAATGAACTGGGCCATATTCGTCTGCACATAGTCCTTGATGGCCGTAGTCAGTTGTGCAGCCGATTCGGTATCCTCCGGACGGATAAATACGTTCGCAGGGTACACTTCTTTCGGTGCATAAGGTTCATATACATTGGTTGCTTGCGCCAGACGTGTACCATAGCCTTCTGCTTCGAGCGGATTCTGCCCTTCTGCAAACAGGTTGCGGAATGTGTTGGACAAGTCATGCGCGCCGATCTGTGACCAACTCTCGTTCACGATGACGTTCGGGTCACGTTCAGGCAGATTGTAGTAGCTGTATTTGGCAGACTCACCATTGATGTTTTTCTCATCGGCATTTGCCTTCTTCCATCCCTTGCCTTCGGTTGGGCCATACTCCGCGTACAGCGCACCTTCTTCACTGAACATGTAGTCCACAATCTGGATCGCAGCAATCTGCTGCGCTTCTGTCGCTTTGTTGGTGATGGCAAACTCAAACTCGCCGACGCTCTGTGTAGCACCTGTCGTCTGCACACCATCCGGTCCCTTTAATGGAGGAACGATCTCCCAGTGCTGGTGACGGGTGATGTCTTTGTCATACGTGTTAACCAGATAGCTAACCAGCGCTGTTGTAATGGAGCCGACCACTTCATCGCCTTCCTTGTTCCCCAGCTGTCCGATCGCCTGATCGTTCTGTGTGAAGGAAGCCGGATCAATCAGGCCATCTGCGTACAACTTGTTCATATACTCCAGCCCTTTCTTCCAACCTTCCTGATTCGCAGCAAAGCTCACTTTGCCATCGTTCACGATCAGGTACTTGTCGTTATCATTGTAGATGAAGCTGTTCATCAAGTAGGCATCAATATTGCCGTTCCATACATATTTGTTCGGCGCGCCCGTCAGTGGAATCTCGTCAGCTTTACCGTTACCATTCGGATCTTGTGTCTTGAACGCCTTCAGAACCGTGTACAGTTCTTCTGTCGTGGTTGGCATTTTCAGACCCAGATTATCGAGCCACTCCATGTTGATCCAGTATTTCTGTGCATACGTACAGTGATAACATTCATTGAAAATAGGTAGTGCGTAGATGTTGCCATCCGGTGCTGTTACGGCTTCTTTGAAGTACGGCTTCTCTTCCATAGCCTTGGTCAGATTCGGACCATACTCTTTAATCAAGTCTTGTAGCGGAAGGAACACGCCCTGTTTGCCATAGGTTTGAAGGTCTGAGGTGGTGAACTTGCCGTGAAGAAATACTTCGGGATAATCACCACTGGCCAGCAGCAATTGTCTGCGATCCTGCAAGGCGTCCGTTGGGGCCAGATCCCATTTCAGGGTCACGTCGAACTTGTCTTCGATAAATTGGGTGAATTCATTCTCTTCCATGGACGCTTTGCCTTGCGGAGCAAAGAAAGTCATCGTCACCGGGCCACCGCTCTCCCCGCTACCCGTACCCGATTCTTCGGATGAACTGCATGCGGACAACAAAGCCATCGAAGCAAAGACCAGAAACAACATCGAAATCCAAGATTTTCTCAATCTGACTCCTCCTTTTTGTTCATAACGGATACCACTCATTCGTAGTGCACAGGTATAAAATTGATTCCCGAAGCCGGCGTGTTCCCCCACCTCCTTTCCATAAGCCAACCAGCCATCGGGATACGAAAATGGGAATACATCACATGGATTAACCCTTGAGGGAACCGACCATGACCCCTTTGACAAAATGCTTCTGTACAAATGGATACATGATCAGAATTGGAATACTCGCAACAACGATCAACGCATATTTCAGTACCTGTTCAAACCCCTGATCCCGCATCTGTTGGCTCGTATTGGCGAGCATCGCCGGATCAGCTGCATTCAGGATCAACAGATTGCGAAGCACATATTGCAGCGGGAATAACTTCTCGGAACGCAGATAGATCAGTGCATCAAAGTACGCATTCCAGTGACCTACGGCATACATAAGCGTCATAACCGCCAGAATCGGCTTGGATAACGGGAGAACCACGCTGATCAGATAGCGGATATCCCGGCACCCGTCCATCTCTGCGGCCTCTCCGAGTTCCTCCGGGATGGAAGATTGGAAGAAGGTTCGTGCCACGATAACCTGGAATATGGCGAGCGCCCCGGGCAGCCACATCGCCCAACGTGTATCCAGCAGATGCAAATCCTTCATCAGCAGGTAGGTCGGAATCAGACCACCATCAAAGAACATGGTGATCATCATGAAAATGATGATGGCTCCCCGTCCATAGAACGACTTTCGTGACAAGGGATAGGCAAGCATGACGGTAAGGACCACGTTAATGAACGTGCCGACCACGGTGTAGATGATCGTGTTATAGAAACCGAGCATGAGCTGTTGGCTTTTGAAAATGGAGATGTACGCCTTGATGTTGAAATCAACCGGGAACAGCCACACCTGACCGGATGTCACGGCGCGTGAAGAGCTGAGGGAAGAACTGATAATGTACAAGAGCGGGTAGAACACCGTTAACAGGATGGCAATCAGAAAAATATAGTTGAATGTCATGAAGATGCGGTCACCAAGCGGGTCCTTGATCCGATTACGATGCAACAGGTTGAACATAGATGAGCTCCTCCTTTACCACAAGCTGTTCTGGGATACTTTGCGCGATATGCCGTTGACGATAACCAGCAGGATCAGGTTGATAATGGAGTTAAAGAACCCTACTGCTGAGGAGAAGCTGAAATTCGCACCGATCAGACCGACCTTGTACACATACGTCGAGATGACCTCCGAAGCGCTTGTGTTGAGCGGATTCTGCATTAGATATATTTTCTCGAAGCCCACGCCCATAATGCTGCCCAGACTCAGAATCAGCAGGATGACGGTGACTGGAACAAGTGTGGGAAGGTCGATGTGCCAGATTTTCCGTAGCCTTGAAGCGCCGTCCATCTTCGCTGCCTCATACAGGGATGGATCAACACCAGCAAGGGCTGCAATGTATATAATTGAAGAATATCCCATACCCTGCCACACGCCCGACCAGACATAGATCGATTTGAAGTATTCCGGAATACCCATGAAGTTGGTCATCGGGAAGCCGAGTAAGGTGAACAGCTTGTCTACTACGCCCACATGCGGGGAGAGCATCAGAATAATAATGGATACCATGACGACGGTGGAGATAAAATGCGGAGCGTAGGTGACCATCTGTACGGTCTTTTTAAAATAACCCGTTCGAATCTCATTCAGCGCTAACGCCAGCAGGATCGGGATGGGGAAACCCGCAATTAAGGAATAGAAACTGATGCCTATTGTGTTTTTGATCAACAGCCAGAAGTTTGGAGATTGGAAGAAGGCTTCAAAGTGTTTCAGTCCGACCCATGGGCTTCCCCAGATTCCTTTGACCACACTGAAGTCCTTGAAGGCGATCTGGACACCCACCATCGGGATATACTTGAAGATCAACAGATACAATACGGGAGGCAGCACGAGCAGGTAGAGCTCCCAGTGCTTCTTGAGGCTTTTGATGAATGGATGCTGCCGCTTGGGCTGCACATCATTCCTCTGCTGGAGTTCCATCTTGGTAGGTATGCCTTCTGTTGCTCGACTCATTTGCGTCACTCCTTCTACACCTCAAGTGTAATAATACATTACATTTACATCCCTTAAACAACCTTTTTTCTGTTCATTTCACCTGATCAGAAGTAATGATGTTAATATTCATATCAGGTAGCGCTTTCTTAATTCGATAGTACCTTGAGCGGCGAACTTTTATCAATTTGCAATTTTCTCCGACCTCTCTATATTCTCCAAACCCTTATATGACAAGCGATTGCGAGCTGCTACTATTGGAAAGTGGTCTCCTTATGTATGGGTAAAAAAATCCCGGGGGCTGCTATAGCTCCCCCGGAATTGACATCTTGTTCTATGCGCTTGTTACTATTCGGAATGTAAGCGTGATGGGTGCTACGCCGGAAACCATTGATTGTGGCAGTTCCACGACAAACCCTTCTTCCGTCTGCTGAAACGAAAGTACGTCATTCGTACTGACGAGTTCAATCCGCTCCACCTTTTCCATATAGGGGATGATCAGTTGTGGTTCGATGGCCTCGTTCTCGTCTCGGTATATACGGAAGGCATATACGGTATTGATGTCGGCTTTCTGCGTGAAAGCCCATTCTTTCGTAAAGTACGGTTCGCAGATTCGAGTTCCATAGACGCCTTCTCCGTGAGTACCCAGCCATTCTCCAAGTCCCTGGATACCTCGAATTGCCCCTTTTGGCAGACGGCCATCCGGTTGTGGCCCCACATTCAATGCCAGGTTGCCTCCTTTGGACACCACTTCGAGTAGAATATGTGCCAGCTGTCTTCCTGATTTATACTGATCATCGAATCCGAAGGCAAAGGAATGGCCTACCGTAATACAGCTCTCCCATGGGATGTTCATCGCATGATCCGGGATCGTCTGCTCAGGGGTGACGATATTCTCATACGGGCCACCGACAGTGCGATCGGCGGATAGAAGCCAAGGTTGTGTGGTCTTCCGCGCCCGCTCCACAACTTCGCCAAGTCGGATATCCTGACCATGCCGCCCTTCGCGCACCCAACCGGCATCCAACCACAGGCATTCAATTCGTCCGTAGTTCGTCAACAGCTCCATAATCTGTTCATGTGTGAACTCCACGAATTTCTCCCACAGCCAAGGATACTTGTGGGGATCATAGGATGGGCCACGCCACATGTGACGTCCACGTTCCATGCCCGGTGCCCAGTAATATGGAGTATGCCAGTCCGCTTTGGAGAAATACGCTGAGATGCCCAGTCCTTTGGCCCGGAAAGCGTCAAACAGGGCTCTACAGATGTCTGCATACTTATGAGTATGAAAAGGCGTGTCCTTGCCTGTGATCCGATAATCCGTCGTGTGGGTATCCCACATACAGAAGCCGTCATGGTGTTTAGTGGTGAACAGGAAGTATTTGAAGCCGTTATCTGCCGCCATCTGTGCCCATTCCTCCGGCTGAAAGCGGATTGGATTGAAGGTTTTGTTCAGATCGAAATATTCGCGCTTGAAGTCTTCCATGTCATCCGTCCAGTCGATATCATCCCGCGACCAATCACCATCCTCGTCACTCAGCGCCCAGGACTCTACGAGGCCCAGTTGGGAATATGGCCCCCAGTGCATCATCAAACCCAGCTTCTGGTCCTTGAACCACTCCAGCCGCCCCAGCAGCAGCGGATCTTCCGGTTTGACCCATTCGTCCTCTTTGCTAAAGTTGTGCACCCCGGCTTCAACAATCTGCTCTTCCTGCTCCAGTACGGTTTCTTTGGTTTCGCTCAATAGGGTCATCTCCTTTAGTTGGAATGTCACACGTCTGGACATGTAGATTTACACTTGGACACTCCGATTGCAGTACCATCTTCCGATCGCTGTTATCCCCCGGATTTTTTTGATTATTTCCCTATAGGGGAAAATCCGGGAGATAAAGGCGAACGCTCCGCTTCTTTCAGATTGGTTCTGCACTCTCCGTTAGGGTGTAAATGTGGTTGTACCCACGTGAAAAGACATGTTACACCTGGTCGATTTAGTAGCTATTTTTCGTCCGGGCAGTTATGCCCTCCGTTGGGTGTAAACGGTTAGTTAGCAGTTAAAGACATGTGAGGAGCATCTCCGTAGTGCAATGCCCTCTTTACAGTGTAATTTCGCGGCCCTCGCGTGCTGATTCGTAGATGGCGCAGAGCATTCTCATCACTTCGACGCCGTCTTCGACGGGACTCAGTGTTTCTTTGCGACCCTGAGTGCTGTCGATAAAGTGGTTGATTTCATTGCGGAACGAGCCCATAAAATCAAAGGATTTGAAATCCACCTGCGGGGTCATATTCAGAATGGTATTGAATCTCTCCCCAATGATTGAAATTTCCGGCTCCAGCTCGGCGCCGCCTTTGTCGCCATATAGTTTGACCGAAGTCTCATCGGCTTTGGCATGGAGCGTGAAGCTGACGTCCACGAGCAGGCTTGCCCCGTTCTCGAATCGAATCAGTGCATTCGCCATGTCTTCAACAGTGTTCTGTTCCGCGTCATAATCCGCTGCCTTGTAGAACGACAAATGGTTAATGTTGGCGCGGTTACCCAAACGGTTGGACACGTTGGCGGAGACGGATTTCACTTTCGGTCTGCCCATCAGGTACCAGCAAATATCAATGACGTGCACCCCGATATCGATCAGTGGGCCCCCACCGGAACGGTTGATGTCGGAGAACCAGCCGCCCGGATTGCCGAGTCGACGCAGACTGGAAGCTTTGGCATAATAGATCTCGCCCAGTTCACCCTCATCAATGAACTTCTTCAGAATCTGTGCATTGTCGCTATAGCGGCGAACAAAGCCGACCTGTAACAGTTTTCCACTGCGATGCACCGCTTTCTCTACTTCGAGCGCATCCTCTACCGTTTGGCATAGCGGTTTCTCACACAGTACGTTTTTGCCTGCATCCAGTGCAGCAATGCTGATCTCTGCGTGGGAGTCATTCCATGTGCAGATGCTGACGGAATCGATCTCGGACAATGCGAGCAGTTCCTTGTAATCGGTGAATACATGAGATGCATTATATTGCTTCGCTACTTCTGCGGCACGCGCTTCGTTCAGGTCGCAGATGGCGTATATTTCAACGTCTGGATTACTCGCATAGGCTTGTAAGTGGCAATCGGATATTGATCCGGCACCGATAACGGCGACTTTCAATTTGGACATTGTGCTGATCCCTCCATTATTTTCATATGAATTTACTCAAGGAATATCGGCTTAACGTAACACGGTGAATGCTTGGACTTCCGGTCGCTATTGTCAGCAGAGTTCTTTTATAGACCGTTCAAGCGGTTATAATCTGCTGACAAAGGCGGTCGCTACCGCTCCTACAGTTCCAAACTTCCCCTTTGTTACTCACGCCTTCTATAGAAAGTTGATTCAATTTCTACAAAAAATACAAAGCCTCCGCCCTATGCCTCTTCCCATAGGCGGCGGACGTTATCCATGGCAATACGCGAAGCGGTTTTGCAATCCTCCATGCCTTCGAATTCGACGGAGATATATCCGTCATACCCGGATTGCTTTAATACACGGAACACTTCGGGCATATCGATATCGCCATGGCCCACAATGGCGCCGCGCAGGTAATTTCCGTGCGAGGTTTGGAACCAGCCCTCACCGGGATTGCGGTAGGAAGGTCTCCAATAGAAATCCTTGGCGTGTACGATCGACGCATACTTCATGTTATTTTTCACCGCGCTCACCGGATCTTCATCCACACAGAGGAAATTGCCGACATCCAGCGTGGTTTTGAAGTTGTCCCGCGCTGTCTTGTGCAGCAACCGCTGAATTCGCTCGCTGGACTGCACATAATATCCGTGATTCTCCACACTCGTTGTGATCCCGAAGCCTGCTGCATAATCAGCTATCCGCTGACAGGCGTTAACGATTACCGGCAGGTCAAGTTCGAATTGGGCTACGGTCCCTTCCGGTGCAGGGCGGAAAGCCACGTCATGGCGCATCCGTTTTACGCCTAGCGCAGCAGCTACATCCACGTGACGTATGACCTTCTGAATCTCTTGCTCCAACGCTTGGGCATCCTCCTGTACAGCAAAATTAGCGCCAATGGCATAATTCGAAATATCGATTCCGACCTCTTTGGCCGCAGCTTTAATCTCATCAATTAACTCCGGGTTGTCGATCAGACTGAATCCCATCGGAACAATCTCCACATGTTCTCCGCCCTGATCGGCAATCCATCGAATGGCATCCGGTACGGTTAATTCTTTGCGATCCAGCGCTTGTTGCAGACTGTAGGTGCTGAGTCCAACTTTCATTTTCTCTCATCCTCTCCTGTAGTCAATGTCCATACCCAACGTATACCTTTTTCCGGTGGACACGACAATTCTCAATAATCGTTTGGCTCACCTATTTTCCTTTTCCTAGCCCAAATCTGCTGTATCTACGAACGTTATCGCCTGATCAACCGTCTGGTGAAGCTCAAATACAATGATTTCATTCTCACCTTCACGAAGGAGCGGGGCAGGTACATACAACGTCTTTTGCGGCCCTTTATTCCAGTAACGCCCTAGATTGAATCCGTTTACATAAACAAAACCTTTGGTCCAGCTGTCCAGACGCAGAAAAGTATCTCTTACATCCGTTAGTTGAAAGCTTCCCCGATAAAAGGCTGGCTCTTCTCCCTTTATCTCTGCTTCACCATCTGCTTCAGCAAGTTGCTCCCTAAAGTGTAACCCTGACAGATCGGTCATTGGCAGACAATGAATCGTCCAATCGAACAAAAACTGAAAACCATGCCGCACCCCCTCCGTAATTCCCTTAGGATCTTTCAGGTACGGACCATAGTTGATTCGCCCCATATTCTCCACAAGGATCGCAATATCTGCACCCTCTGGAGGCACCTCGAATGAAACGGATAAGGCTGTATTCCCACGCTCCAGTACACCCTGAAATTGTCCATTAACAAACACCAACGCGCGGTCACGCACCTCCTGAACCACCAGTTCCTGTCGCTCTCTGGGTCCGGATATCCGGGTTTGGTACAAAATAAAGCCATAGTCCTGACCGAGCTTCTCCATCGGTTCCAGATTCGTGCGTTGTACCGGAACCGATAACTGGTCTACCTGTGCCAGCAATACCGCACACTGTTTCAGTTCCACTCGCCCATAGGCGATCGTTTCTTTTGGATCAGGAAGCACAAGCTCACCCAGATCACGGTTGCTATACCAAGCAATAAGATTACGTACCGCATGGAATTTCGCTGTTGGTTCCCCTGACTCACTCAGCAGCGAATCGTAGTCATAGCTGGTAATCGTGGGTTCGTATTGATCCTTCTGCTGACAGTTTGCCCCGTTATAGAATCCAAAGTTCGTCCCGCCATGGAACATATAAAAGTTAACCGAAGCTCCTACCCGAAGCATCTCCTCCAGCACTCTAGCTACATCCGATGCCTCCCGCGTATGATGTGACTCGCCCCAGTGATCGAACCACCCGTTCCAGTATTCCATACACATCAAAGGTTCATCTGCCTGATATTCACGTAGCTTCGCAAACGCCCCTTGTGTCCCTGAGCCAAAATTTACCGTAGCCAGATGGCCTGGCACCGAACCGGCCTGCAACATATGATCTGTAGGTCCATCTGAGGTAAATAACAGCACATCCATACCGCGCCTTACCATGCCATTACGTAAATATTGCAGGTAGCTCGCATCATTCCCGAAGCTTCCGTACTCATTTTCGATCTGCATCGCAATAATCGGCCCGCCATGGGTGCTAAGTAGCGGTTGTAGTCTGGGCAGAAGTACATCATAGTACCGATCCACATTCGCCAGAAACGTTGCATCATTACATCGAAGACGGATATCATTATCCGCGAGCAACCAGGAAGGCAATCCACCGAATTCCCACTCGGCACATATGTAAGGACTCGGACGGACAATCACATATAGGCCTGCATTACCTGCTATTCGAATAAAACGTTCCAGATCAGCCATACCTTCGAAACGATATTGCCCCGGCTGCGGCTCATGGACATTCCAAGGTACATACGTCTCCACCGTATTGAAACCGCAGGCTTTCAACTTCAGTAGCCGATCCTCCCAGTACTCGGGAACCACTCGGAAATAGTGGATGGCACCCGACAGAATCTGAAATGGTTCTTCATCTAAGAGGAATTGTGCCCCTTTATACGTCAGTACCCCCATCTTACGCATCTCCCCGCTCACTCAGATATATGCCTAGCCTGGACAACGTTGGGTACCATCTGGATTCATCAATGGTTAATCGAATTCTTCTCGATGTGACCTGTGGGAAACAACAAATTCGCTTGTACCCCACCACCGATCCGGTGTAAATCTCTTCCCATGCACCCTCTCCCCTGCGTACCTCCAGTGTAAAGCGTTCAATCCGTTGGCCCGATTGGATATGTTCCATTAATACCACCCGGTCAAATGCTTTTTCCTCCTGCAAATCCAGTTCAACCCACGCCAGCTCCGTTTCTTCACGGGGACACCAGTACGTATCCGGGTGCTCAGTAAGCACCTCCGATACCACATGCTGTTCATCCAGCATCTCCGATGCCTCGGCCACCGCGTTCAAAGCCAAATTTTCCTGAAATGTGGTACGCAGCGCAGCCCCTAATTCCTGAAGACGTTGCACGTCCTTTTCATGAACAAGACCTCGCGTATCAGGTGGCAGATTGAGCAAAAAGCTGGCATTGCCCCCTACTGCACCGTAATAGACGGCGAGCAGTTCCTCCAGCGTTTTGACCTGATCATCTTCACTCGTATGATAGAACCACCCCGGACGAATCGATGTGTTAACCTCGGCAGGGTACCAGATCAGTGGATCACCATGGGAACAAATGACGTCTCGACTTCCCAAATCACTATCCTGCGTATTCATCCTTCTGGCAAACGCTCCATCGTCGACCTGTTGTGATTGCTCCTGAATCTTCTCATTATCTTGCATATGCGCTGGCACAACACTCCATTCCGAGTCCCGCGTATGACCAGCTTCGTTGCCGCACCAACGAACATCAGGGCCACATACCGAGATGACAGCTTCCGGCTGAAGTTCACGAATAAGCGCATAATATGCGTCCCAGTCGTAAACCTGCCTTTTGCCATTCGGACCTTCCCCACATGCTCCGTCAAACCACACACAGAAGATGCCGCCATAGTTAAAGAGCAGTTCGCGCAGCTGATGGATAAAAAATTCGTTGTAACGATCTGAATCCCCATAAGATGCTTCATGCCGATCCCAAGGGGACAGATATACCCCGAATTTCAACCCACCCTCACGGCAGGCTTCGGCCACTTCTTGGACCAGATCACCGGAACCATTTCTCCACGGGCTCGCTGCGACTGTGTGCTCCGTATACTTGCTTGGCCACAGACAAAATCCATCATGATGCTTGCATGTCAAGATCAGTCCCTTCATCCCCGCCGCCTTACATACCTGTACCCATTGCGCTGCGCTCAGTTCCGAAGGATTGAAGATGGCCGGATCTTCTTCTCCGGTCCCCCATTCCCGATCTGTGAATGTATTGACTGTAAAATGAATAAAAGCGTAGAACTCCATCTCCTGCCAACTCAGCTGGCGTTTGGATGGACTGACCTGTGCTGCGGCCTTGATCCACTCGGCTGATGGTAGCTTCCGATTCATATCATATCCCTCCTTATATTCATTGGACTGTTACTCATTGGACTGTTACTCATTGCACTGCTGTTCGTAGAATTGCTGTGATGCAAATAATAGCTGCTGCCTGGCCCAAGCGACAAGTTGCGGATCTACGGGATGGTCAAAGCTTCCTTCACGACGTACCCCTGATCCCATATGGATTTCCGTGATGCCTGTCTGGCTCACGATCGTTTGAATTCCCTCTATGGTCACCCCCGACCCTGCCATGACGCCCGTGTTCAAGGTTTGCCCAAGCTCCTGCAACAGCTTCAGTTCGAGCAAACCCTCTGGTACGGCAGATTTTCCTCCCGATGTAAGCACCCGCTCAATATTGCCCAGGGTGCTGATGGTTTCCATCGCTTCAGTCAGACTTGCACTTGCATCAATCGCTCGATGGAATGTAACGCCCAATCCCTGTGCTTCGGACATACAGGTTTGCAAGGACAACAGGTCTACTTCTCCTCCTTCCGTCAAAGCACCGATCACGATGCCGGCGGCTCCAAGCTCCCTCGCCACGCGCACATCCTGGGTCATGGCGCGGATATCATCCGCGCTATAGCGGAACGAGCGGCTATGTGGACGAATCATGACATACACCGGGACAGAAACTTGGGACAACACCTGCTCCATCACACCATAACTTGGCGTAAGTCCTCCTTCAGACATTGCAGACACCAGTTCAATTCGATCTGCACCACCCTGCTCAGCTGCTCTGGCATCGGCGGCATCCACAGCGATCACTTCCAATACGGGCTGTCTGTTCAACGGTCTCTTCATAGGGCAACTCCCTTCACTTCATCCATAGATCATTCCAGCATAATAAGGTACTCCCGTCTTCTCATCCGGTCGTTCCACCACTCATCACCATCATCGTACTTGCACATTAGCTGCTCCATGACGTATAGGACCGACTAAACGCTTCAGCGGTGCTCCTGCAGTCCTTCTTCAATCGTTATATGCTCACGTTCAGCGAGCGAATCACCAGGGTTTGTCAGCAATGATCCTCATGAATAGAGTCTCCTTTGAACTGGAATAGGTTCATATCATTCGTATTGTTTTGTATTTTGTTATTTTCGTTATCTTTTATTGTTATTATTTATTAGCAATAGTCTAAAACGTTAGGTTCAGAACGTCAATACCAAAAAAGACACCCGGAGGGTGTCTTCATGTCTCAGATCGCCGTATGGCATCAAAGCGATTTTCTATTTTTTGCGCCGAGCCTTCGTCATTCGATTAAACATGATCAGTGCAGCAATCACCATGGCTACCGTGGCAATATTACTCGCTGCTTCTTGTGACATGCCGAATAGAATCCCTAAGTTAGTCACCAGGCCTCTTATAATCAGTGCCACCACAATTAGCAGGATTGGGCTTAAAAAATTATAGTTTTTCATCCTTTACAACACCCCTGACCCCATTGTTCAGAACTCTATGTCTCCTAACACTATCATAACAGTAGCTATAGCGTGTTACAACAAAGGACACCGCGAACAGTGTCCTTTGCCATATCATCGTATTCTGGTTTTATAAGTTCAACTAAGCATATTTACACTTAGGCCTGCTTGAATTCAATCCAGTCGATCTGAAGGCCTGGTTTGGTGAAGTCCAGCTTCAATTCATACAGTCCTGCTTCAAGCTCTACTTTGACAAGTTTCTGTCTGATCCATTTGCCTTCCGTACCATTCGTTTGAATAGTCGTCACCAATTGGTCATTCAGGAGCAGGTTACACGCGCTTTGAGCAAGTTCCGGTTCAGGGGACATGATCTGAACGATAATCCGATAATGGCCCGCCTCGTCCACTTTCATGTAGACAGGTTCGGCTACCGCAGGTTTCACCTGTGCGTTCTCAGTCAGCACTTGGACTTGCTCTGAAGAAAGAGACACATTCGCTTGGAATGAAGTCACATTCTCCACAATCTCATGTTTGCGGGAAGACACCGGTGCATTCATGATGAACTTGCAGATATTGATCGCTGAGCGTTGCAGCTCCCCGCGTGTCAGTGTTCCATTTTCCAAGGATTCAATCGTGTTGTCATCCCAGCCGTTGATCTCTGCGCCGTAGTTCGGTACAACCATGTACAGATCATTCTGAGCACGGATCATCCAGTTGGTGTATTTGCGGTCAGGCTCTCCACCCTCGGTCACATCGTTCATAATGGCCCACCAGTCCGTCATGACGATTCCATCGAAATTCCACTCTCCACGTAGAATCGTAGTGTTCATATCGTAGTTGGAAGCCGCCCAATGTCCGTTAATCGGATTGTAGGAGGTCATGATGGAGTTGGCTCCGCCTTCTTTCACTGCGATTTCGAACCCTTTCAGGTAAATTTCACGCAGGGCACGTTCGGAGACAACAGCATCGACTTTGCTGCGATGTTTCTCCTGATTGTTGCAGGAAAAATGTTTTAGCGTGGCGTTGGAGCCACCCTTCATAATGCCTTTCGTACATGCTGCTGCAAATACACCCGAGATCAGCGGATCTTCGGAGAAGTACTCAAAGTTCCGGCCATTGAGCGGGCTTCGGCGGATATTAAGTCCAGGTCCGAGCAGGGCATCCACTTGATTTCTCAGCAATTCCTGCCCTTCCATGATATACAACTCTTCAACGAGATCCGTGTTCCATGTCGCCGCAAGCAACGTGCCGATGGATACCTGTGTGGCCTTCTCTCCACTATCCATACGAATACCGGATGGGCCATCTGCCGTACATGCTACCGGAATACCGTAGTTGAACAAGCTATCGCTAACGCCGCCAAATGCGGATGCCGTCCCCGAAGTCACCAGCGGGCTGCTCATGCCTTCGCCTCGGACAATTGCCGCCAGATCCTGATCGCTCAGTTGGGCGATGAAGGCTTCCAGACTCACTTTTCCAGCTTTGACATCACTCAGCTTGAAGCCCTGATTCCCCGTCTGCTCCAGTGTTTGCGGGAGATTCTGCTCGATCCGGTCTGCCATGGAAATTTTACGCTTAGGCACGTCTACATAGATCAACTCGTATGACCCGTCTGCTTGGCGAACACCCGGTTTCATTCGTGTAAAGTCTTCGGTAGGGGCCATCGCTTCTTGCAGTTGCTCCACCAACTGGACGGATTCAATAACGTAACCATCCTGTCCATCTACACTAATATGCTCCACTTGTTTCACACTGGTACCAACATGCAACCGGTATGTGCCTTCTTCCAGAACGTAAGCAGAAGCATAACCTGTAACACCTGCATCATCATAGGATGCCATAGCATGGATGGGGAAGCTGATCGTCAGAAGCTCCGACTCGCCCGGCTGAAGCAGTCCTGTTTTGCCAAAAGCGATCAGCGCCTTCACAGGTTGTCCCAGTTTACCTTGTGGTGCCTCGTAATACACCTGAACGACTTCTTTGCCCGCATACGTTGTACCTGAGTTGGTCACATTCACACGGACTTCAATACAAGTCTCGCCGTTGTGGGATATAGATTTCGCTTCTTCAGGTTGGATCGCAAACGTCGTATAAGACAGACCGTAACCGAATTCAAACTGAACCTTCTCAGGTCGAAACGTTTCGAAATAACGATAGCCTACATAGATATCTTCTTGATAAAGGTTCTTGAACTCATTGCCATAGTTGCTTGTCGAAGGGTAATCCTCGATAGAATAGGCAATCGTATCCGTCAATTTACCACTTGGTGTAACGTCGCCCGCTAATACATCAGCAATTGCGTTGCCACCTTCCATGCCACCATGCCAAGAGTAGATTACGCCTTGAACCGGATGTAAATACGTTTCATTAAGCCAACTCATGTCAATGATATTCGAGACATTCAGCACAACAACTGTGTGTTCAAAATGTGCCGTGACTTTCTTCAGCATGGCTTTCTCATCGTCTGTTAGTTGGTAGCTACCTGATGCATCGACATTATCCTGATCTTCCCCTGCTGTACGTCCAATGACAATAATTGCTTTGTCGGACTTGCTTCTAGCCTGAACAACCAGTTCATCCGTCAAAGGCATTTCCTTCTGATTCCATGGCTCGGCTGCCCATACTTTTCCGCCATCATCAAATGGATTTTCCTCGATCCACTTCTCATAGACAGCTGCCAGGTCTTCATTAACCGTTATATTCTTTTTGCTGCGCAGACCATCCAGCAGATTGGTTGTATAAGCCACATGAACACTACCGCCTGAACCCGTGCCGCTGCGATAATAATTGACTTGAATGCGACCAAAAACTGAAACGTTTTCGTTTTCACGAAGTGGAAGCACCTGTCCTTCATTTCTAAGCAAAACCGCTCCCTCAGCGGCGACTGTACGGCTAAACTCCGCAAACCCTTCCAATGGAACTCCAATTTGATGTGTGCTCATTAATTTCCCTCCTGATTTTCATCCCCATGTCTTTGATTAAATAGACTATTCAATCCTATGGCAGATTCACTTGTACATAGTCTCATATTAACAGATTCTATAGATGAAAATATATGAGAATTATGCTTTTTCATAGATTAAGCCCCATCCTAATATACTGTATGCTAAAAAGCCACAGACATGGCTGTCTGTGACTTCCTTCTTTTGGGATCAAAATGGCCTGTCAGGTCGTAAGCTTCGCGTACACCAGAAAGAATAACATGTCCTCCCCCATGATGACATAGCCTGGAACCCGGTAGACCAGATCCACAATGACAAAGGCAATTAACAGTCCCACCATCACTGCCAGATGACGTGGACCGAGACGTAGATGCGCGTGTCTGTAGCGATGGAACACAAGTGAGGTTGACAGAAAATACAGCAATGCCGAGCCAAACACAAACCCCAGCATGAACACATAGTTTAGCTGATTCTGATACAACAGCTGGATGGAAGCGGCAATCATGCTCATGGAGATGTAGATAAACAGATGACCGTATATAATCCCTTGCCCGGCTGTCTGAATCTCTTTACTTACCTTTTTCTCCACGTTGTCGAAGTACTGCCACCATATCGCGATGACAAATATGGACGTAAAGGCGGCAAACAGAATGGATTTCATATCCCATTGATCCGCCTGCAACACAGCGATGATACTCACAACTGATTCGCCCAACAGGATCAATGTAAAGAGAGCAAAACGCTCCAGCAGGTGATGGGTCTGAACGGGTACTTTCACCAGATTTTTGCGACCGATCAGCGGAAGGACAATATCCACGGCAATACCCGCGTATAATATTACGTAGCGCAACCAGGAATCAAAAAATAGTGAACCCGATGAGATCAGTATGCCAATAAGGAAACAGGTACCCAAGTAACGCGCAGCTTGCTGTTGATGGGCGCCTTTCGACTTGTGAGCCGTCAGATACTGTATCGCTGTAAACGCCCTTGAACCGATATACCCCACGAAGAAGGACAGGTAATATTGGTCAAAATGGGTGGAGAGGCTCGCCGTCATGATCATAACGGATAGAAGCTGAAGGATGAGGAATATTCTGTGGAGCAGGATGTCTTGCCCATATCGGTTAATAAACAGGGTCTGACCAACCCATGCCCACCAAACAGGGATGAAAATGAGTACAAACTTCATTAAATATTCAAACGTGATTACGCCGTGTTCGGCATGTAACAAGACATGACCCGCTTTGGAGACCGCCGCTACGAAGAGCAGATCATAAAACAGCTCCAGCCAGGTAACCTTTTTCTCCATCATCCTTCGATACTCCTTTGTTTTTCATTTACACATACACTTTGATGACAGAATTACCTTCCAATCGCTGTTATTGTGTAAATGGATCGTTCAACCTATATAAACCTATATAGTAATAGAACTCTTATTAATTCGAAGCTGTGGCAGGTACGAGTGTTCTGACCACGATCGGTTGCAGATTGTCCTCAATCTGAGGGCGGTATTTCTCAAACCACTCAGGCAGCATTAATTTCTGTCCAAGTGACTCAGCCGGTTCATCTTTGGCAAAGCCCGGAGGATCTGTAGCAATTTCGAACAGAATGCCGCCAGCTTCTCTGAAGTAGATTGCGTTAAAATACTGACGATCCCGAACTGGCGTCGGTTGATATCCGTACTCGCGCACAGCTTCACTCCATTGTGCATGTTCCGCGTCATCTGTAGCGCGCCATGCAATATGGTGCACCGTTCCAGCACCGCCCATACCCAGAGGTATACGGGTCACCGGAACATCTACCACATTACCGATATCCCCACTAGACCGGAAACGGGCATACTCCTCATTTTCACCCACTCTGACGAATCCCATGATTTTCTCAAGCGCATCCATCGTTCTTGGCGGATTAACACTGAACAGAACAGCCCCGCCGAAACCTTTGATCGCTTGATCTGTTGGAATTCCTTCGTGCGCCCAAGTACTGGTTGCTCCCTCTTCCCGTTCAACAAGCTCCAGCCGCAGGCCTTCGCTATCTTCGAATTGAAGCAGTTCCTCGTTGAAACGACTTGTTCTGGTTACGTCAATACTATACTGCTTCAGGCGTTCCTGCCAGAAGCCAATAGTCCCAGGAGGAATGACATAGGAAGTGATACCGACCTGTCCTCCGCCAATTTTGCCTCGTGGTGATCCAGCGGATGGGAAGAAGGTAATGATCGTTCCCGGGCTTCCGTGTTCATCTCCGAAATACAGATGGTATACATCCGGTGCATCGAAGTTAATTGTTTTTTTCACGAGACGAAGTCCCAGAACTCCGGCATAAAAGTCAACGTTGGCCTGTGGGTCTCCTGCGAAAGCTGTAATATGGTGAATACCTGCTGTTTGAATGTTCATGATCAATTCCTCCTTGGTTTGGTAAGCTAAATAAGTATGGGCGATGCAAATGTGTGACGAGAAACTCATTTATAATTAATTTGTATTATCTTTAAGTTAAGATATATGGTCTGTTGGACCAGCGACATCGTTCTGATGGTTAAAAGCAGAATGCTATTGATTCTGCTTGGAAGCCTGTTCTTGTTTCAATTTATCTGGAGTCACGTCATCGCCGTTCGGATCATAGATGGTTGCATTCAGTAGAATGTCGTTGACCGAACCGCGAAAAGTTTGCAGGTATTCCTGGCGAAGACGAACTTGTTCCTCTTTCTCCATCTCCGTCAATCCGCCCTCTTTGGCTTTTCTTGAAAGTTCATTTATTCTGGTCAATGTTGGGATCATCATCTTGATCTCTCCTCATGTAATGGATTAAAGATATTTGTTCTTGGTGGATTTTATATTTAAATTAAATATCTTAATGTAAAGATAAATCATTTTTGATTCATTGTCAACTCTTTTATCCAAACTAAAATAATCCACCAACTTCTCCTCTTCTTCGCCAGAATGCTTTAAGTATTAATACGAATTAAAAATGGCCCGCTCCGCAGTAATTTACTTACTGCGGAGCGGGCCATTCATATCATTACTTCATTATCCCAGCTTATGACCACAATCCGGACAGAAGTTGGCTCCTTCATTTTTGGCACCACAGTTCGGGCAGAAGTTCGGCTTCTTGTTGCCCTCTGTAGATGAAGATGTACCCGAATCCCCGTTGGCATTTCCCGCTGGCTTCTGGTCGGCATTCTGATTCTGAGAAGAGCCCGCATTGTTGTTCTGATTCTGACCTTGGTTCTGGTTGTTCTGGTTCATATTCTTCATCATCTCATTGGCCATATTCATGCCCATCATCATACCAGCCATATCCGAAGCCGCGCCCCCGCCCTGTACTTTACCGGATGAGATGCCGTCTGTCATGCTGACCTGCTGATACTTCTGCAGATTACCAACCATCTCGTGCGAAGCGGTCTTCGTAATCATATCCTGAATTTCTTGCGGGTAATTGAAGCTCATCACCTGGAAACCGGTAATTCCAATACCGATATCCATCATCTGCATATCCAGATCTTCCTGAATACCCTTGGCAATATCCGATGCATTGGCCTGAAGGTTGAACATATCCTTCCCTTCACGGCTAATCCACTTCATCAGAAGCTGATCCAGCACGGAAGTGATACGGATTTTGACATCATCGACGAGATAACTCTGCTTGATGCCCGCGATTTTATCAATCAGGGTCACATAGTCACTCACTTTGAAATTAAATGTTCCGTTGGCCCGAATCGGCATACCGCCTGGAAGTTGTGGTGTCGGAATCAATACCGGGCTTTGTGTGCCCCAGCGCACGGTGAACTCTTTTGTATTTACAAACAATACTTCGACCCGCATGCCGCTGTTGAATCCGAATTTGAATCCTTTTAATGTAGAAAGAAACGGAATGATCTCGGAATCGATATTAAACGATCCTTCGTCCTCAAAAATCCCCTCCACTTTACCGTTATTCAGGAAAATGGCATCCTGACCTGAACGGATAATCAGTTTACTCCCCTTCTTGATCTCCCGGTTACTCCACTTCCAGAATATCATGTCATCTCTGAACTCTTCCCATTCCACCACATTCGAAAATTGATTTTTGAAAAATCCCATACTCGTTCCCATCCCTTCTATAGTACGCATTGTGTACCATCATGCCTGCGTTGAGTTATTTCGAATATCCGTTATGCTAAAATGAACCTCTACTTCCACTGTGTGAGTGACCACCTCGGGAGGTACCTCCACCGCCGCCACCGCCACCGTTGTTATTATTCTTCTCGATTTTGCGTTTGGTTACGGTTGTACGGATATAACGATCCTGACGATCAGTTACACTGGAATTACTTGAGTCCTCGTAAGTTGCACGATTGACCGTAACTCGCCCACCGGAACGGTAGGTCATCATACCAACTACAATACCTCCAAGAACCACAGATACACCTAACTGGAACCAACCGTTGAACAAAATATTGTTTGGATTCACACCAGGTTCATACCCCATATATTTGTAAGAGAGCTCAATATATTTCTCAAATGCAAGTTTATAATCCCCACTTGATAATTCAGAGGTAATTCGGGTACGGATAGAATCAAGCCGTTGATCGCTCAGATATTCTTTTGCCTTATAAAATCCAGCCAGATACACTTCGCGATTATTCATATCCATCGTCAATATGACAGCATTACCGAATTTCTTATCGTACCCCAGCCCCTGCTCATCATAGAAATCTTCAGTTAATAACTGCACATCCTGATTCTCTGTATTATCTGTTGTCAGAATGATAAAGTCCGTCTGCCTCTCGGCGCCATACTGATTCGCAAGTGCGTTCAGTTCACTCTTCTCCTGCTCACTCAGCAGGTTGGCCTCATCGTAGATGAGATTTTTGTTCTCCGCTGCGGATGCTGATGACATGGGAATCAACGGAGCGACAAGGGTGAGCATGAGTAAAATGAGCGTAGCCATCACGGCCACAGGTCCTCTTTTTCTCACAGGAATCCACCTCCCATCATCCAGGAAACCAGCTTCAGTGACAACAAGGAGACCGCAGACACCCCTGCGAACCATCCAGCCACTTTGGCTTTGCTGATCGGCGGTTTGCCTACCACTTTACCCGTCTGACCATTCATGGCAAACGTGTACTGTGCACGATTGAAGTCATAGTTGACCATCCATACCGGAAGCAGCACATAGTCCGCATTTTTGAGCTTGGTATCGATCTGTTTATCCGTGTAGCTCACGCTTGTATAACCGGATACGGTGGAAGCGATATAAGAATCGATGTACGATCTCGTTTTGTCCTTGGCCCGTGGGAAAAGTTCCTCGTCCGTATAACTGTATTTTTCCGCAATATACCCCGCCAGATACGGGGTCTTGAACAATTTCAGCTGATTATACGGGAAAGGCTCCAGCTTATCCATCAGTTCATCCTTCATTTTCTCCGATGCATCAATGGGCAGGTTCACATAATTCAGCCGAATTCTGCGATATATATCGAAATGCTGTGTCTCCGTGTAATGGTAATCTCCCTGGGTGTAGGATCTGACCTTGGTGCCACGGCCGTGCACTTCGATTTTGTTATGTAACTCATACAACCAGAACGGCACGTACATGCCGGTAATGCTCTGAATCCGGTCAGCTGACATGAAACCACTTGGGGTTAAAAGGCCGTTTCGGCACCATTTTTTGAATGCCTGCTTGGCTTCTTCCTTATTGATGGAAAAGGGAATTACCATCGCCGGGGCCAAATTGCCCGACAGCCGATCACTCAGTACAACGGCTGCGCCGCAGAAACTGCATGTCGTCGCACTCGTCTCCGGCTCGGTCACAATGTCCGCACCACAGCTATTGCAGTGGTATTCCTTGACTTCATTTTCCGTAAACACCTGTCTCTTCAATGGATCTGGAATCTGCTCTATGTTGTCCTGACGGCCACAGCTGGGACAGGATAACGCACCTGACACACTGTCAAAGATCATGCCACTGCCACAGTTAGGGCATTTATATTCAATTACTGGCATCTGCTCACCTCAATGTTAACGAAATAGAATTAGAATTCATGTTGCATCCCTACCCTGAAAAACAACCTTCCGATCGCTGTTGTCGTGTAGTTATTTTCAACTTCCGTTCTTCAGCTTCTCCTGAATCGCTGTGAGTTCTTCCTCCGCACTTGGCGTTATACTTTCATTATTACCCGTATCGGCGTTCATGTCCCTCTCAAGCTCGGCAATCAGTTCGTCCAAGTCATCTTCCTGTGCTCCAGCGCGAAGTTCTGCCAAAGCCTCTGCTTCGTTCAGCGCCTGATTGGCCTTGTCTTCCATGGCCTTAAATGCAGCGTTCGCGTTTCCGGTAGTAACCTTCCGTTCATTCTCCTGTTGTTGTGCCTTCGCATTGGCCATCCGGCCTTTCAGCTCGGTATGCCGCACTTCCAATTGTGCCAGATCGGCAACCAGTTTCTCGTTCATGTGCTTCATCATCCTGGCTTTGGCCGAAGCCTGATCATAGGCCATCTGTAGCTCGTTTCGTTTGCCAGACAGCGACACTTTTTTCTCCAGAAAACCCCGTGCCTTATCTTCGTCTCCCGACTCTGCCGCTTTCTCTGCGTACCGCTGCAACTTCTTGATCTCGGCACCGCACTCTTCCAAAGCTCTTTTCGCCCGGCTCTCATCCGACAGCACCGCTGCTGTCTCCGCCTTCACTTGGCCTAGATCACTACTCAAGCTCCGCATATATTCGTTCACCGTCTTCTCCGGGTCTTCCGCCCGGTTCAACATATGGTTCACATTCGCTTTCATCACGTCTCTAAACCTCGATAAGATTCCCATCATCCGTTCCTCCTTCGATAAGTTCATATGTATACTATAATACATGAATACCATGACATACGTTTCACTTTTTCACGATTGCAGGCCATGTCTTACCGTTCCCAAACCCCAGAATAATGAGCCATAAACGAAGGAAAAGCACCCACGGCGTCACCTCATGACTCGTATTATGAAACTCAATTCAAATTCGCCCAGGGATGCCATTCCTCCGCAAGTTGGCTATAATGAAGGGAATAATGATTTTAATAAAAGGCAGGAAAATTATGCGTACACGAGTACATTTTATCGCTCCTTACGAATCAATGATATCGATTATACAAGACTGTATTCCTCGCTTTCCCCAGTTAACCATTCAAACAGACGTAGGTGACTTGGCGAAAGGTGTGGAACTCGCGACTCAGGCCGAAAGAAACGGTGCGGAGATCATCATCAGCCGCGGCGGAACTGCCCAATTAATTAAGGAAGCCGTAACCATCCCCGTCATTGATGTGCAGCTATCAGGATATGACATGATTCGTTCACTAACACTGGCAAGCCAGTTTAATGGCAAAACAGCCATCGTAGGCTTCTCCAACATTACCTCCGGTGCGCAGTCGATTATTGATCTCATGGATCTGCCCCTCAAAGTCTACACCATACATAGCTCGGAAGATGTGGCAAGGCTGCTATTGGAGTTAAAAGCTTCCGGTTACCAACAGATTGTCGGAGATGTCATCACCGTTGGCACTGCAAAGACTTATGGTCTGGAGGGATTGTTGATCCAATCTGGTCAGGAATCGATCCTGAGAGCGATGGAGGACGCACAGCTGGTCTACCGTTATTTGAGCAAAAACCATGCGATCTCGATTATATTGAATGATCTGGTTACTCAGGAGCATCCGAATTTGGTTGTTTTAAATGAACGAAACGAAGTGGTATTTGAGAATCTGACCGATTTTGAGAAGAATCCACTGACCGACAATCATATCTATCTAACCAATACCAGCCTGGAGTTCCATCAGTCCAAAATTCAAAATATATTCATGGTAGACGATTATCAACTTACGATCAATGCCTACGAAACGACACTGAATAACAAGAGATATCGGGTTTACTTATTGGAAAAAGGACAACCCTATTCCTTTGCACAATTCGGCATCACAACTTTCACGGACGCATCCATGGAACCCATCGTAGCCGAATCCCCTGCCATGCAGGCCGTATTGAAGAACATTCGGGCACTCTACGAGAAGCATGAACCGATCTATCTGCGGGGTGAAGCCGATTCGGGTAAATCATTCCTGGTCAAACACATTCATCAGATGCACTCGGGTAGTGGACTGTTGGTTCAGATCGATCTGTCTCAGGTTCCTCCAGGCCATTTGCACCAAATACCACTGACCAAGGTTAGAACTGTTGAGATCAACGCCGTAGAAGCCTTTGCGGAACATCAGGAGCTGCTTTCCTTTATCCAGGCGTGTCTCCACAACCGAATTGGCGTCTTTATACTCGGAGAACAGGCAATGAATCCGCAATGGATGCTTGAGCTGGAGCTTAACACGATCATCATGCCAAGCCTCGCGGACAGACCGGAAGATTTGGCTCCACTGATGCAGCATTTTCTCACAGGTTACTATCAGGAATATGGAACAACAGCGGTGAGAATAAAAGAAGATGCGTTACAACTGATCCGGGATCAAGTTACACATATGACAGTCAACCAGTTGAAACACCTGATCAAGCAGGCTGCACTCAATGAACCGGATTATGTGATCACCCCGGCTACCTTATCCCGCTTGTTGAATCAACAACCTGCTTCAAACCAGATGAAGTTGAACGGAACATTGAAGGAGATTGAGAAAGAAGTCATTCAGATCGTGCTTCAGGAGGAAAATAACAACCAATCGAAGGCCGCAGAGCGCCTGGGGATTAACCGGGCCACATTATGGCGTAAACTTAAAGATTAACTTTAAGTTTGCGCTTTTTTTACGCCTATATGTGTTGCATTATTAAACACTTTAGAGATTAATTTAAATTTACAATAATTTATTGTTGCTATATTAAACTATATGGGATAATATAATCCCTGCAAGCGCTTCATAAAAACGATTACTTCATAAGGAGCTACTACTATGAACATTAAAGCAACATTAGATCGCATCCCTGGCGGTATGATGGTCGTTCCTCTGTTACTCGGAGCCACCATCAATACATTCTTCCCGAATGCCCTGCGTATCGGTGGATTCACGGAAGCTCTCTTCGTTAACAGTGCCAGCACGTTGATCGCTTTGTTCCTGTTGATTGCCGGTACACAGATTACGTTCAAGACGGCAGGTTCATCCGTTGGTAAAGGCGTCACTTTACTTGTATTTAAGTGGGCTATAGGTGCAGCGTTAGGTCTCGTTGCCATTCTGTTTGCCGACTCCAGCGGGTTATTCCTGGGTCTTGCCCCACTTGCCATTATTGCCGCAATGACCAACTCCAACGGTGGTTTGTACATTGCCCTCGCTGGTCAGTACGGTAAAGAAGATGACAAAGCAGCTTATCCGTTCCTCGCGCTCAGTGATGGTCCATTCCTGACCATGGTAGCGCTCTCCATCTTCGGTGCGATGGGCTTCGCCAACGGCATGTTCTCTCCAATGGCATTCGTTGCTGTATTGCTTCCACTCATCGTTGGTGTCATTATTGGTAATCTGGACCGTAATCTGGGGGATTGGCTGTACAAAGGCAGTGATAAACTCGTTCCGTTCTTCGCCTTCTCCCTGGGTATGGGGATCAATTTCTCATCCATCATCCAAGGCGGACTTGGTGGAATCATGCTGGGTGTTCTGACGGTACTACTCACAGGTGGAATTGGTTATCTACTGTTCAAAACCATTGGCTGGAACCCGATTGTTGGTGCTTCCGAAGGTTCGACAGCTGGTAATGCAGTAGGTACACCTGCAGCCATCGTGGCTGCCAATGCTTCCTTTGCTCCGATCGCCGAGATTGCTACAGTGCAGATTGCGGCGAGTGTCGTAACAACCGCCATTCTATTGCCGATCTTCATCGGCTTCCTCTCCAAACGATTGGAGAAGTCAGGCGGCGTTGAGAAATACAATCAAAGACCGACCACATAAATCACATCAATAAGGAGGGATGACTGCATGAAATTAGCGATTATTGCAGATGATTTGACCGGTGCCAATGACAGCGGAGTGCAGCTTGCCCGCCATGGCTTGAAGACGAGTGTTCTTTTTAATATCGATGAGGGGCCACTTACACGTTACGATTCCGTCGTTTTTGATACGGATAGCCGCTCCATTTCATCAAAGGAAGCTTATGATCGGGTATATCGGGCAGCCGAATTGCTGACGAACAACGGATTTAACACGATTTTCAAAAAAATGGATTCGACCATGCGCGGTAACATCGGCATCGAGATTGATGCTGTGTATGATGTAGTTAAGCCTGATTTTATGATGATTGCCCCGGGTTATCCCAAAAATAACCGTACCCTTCTGGAGGGCATTCATTACCTGAACGGCGTTCCACTCGCAGACACCGAGATTGCGAACGATCCGAAAACACCGGTAACCCTGTCTTACCTTCCAGACCTGCTGAAGCAACAAACGAATTATGAAGTGGGCGAGATTACGGTAACGGATCTGGAAGCAGGCCAAGGCCACATTCAGGCGAAACTGGATCAGTTTAAGAAAAGTGGTATTCCGTATGTGCTTGTGGATTCAACCGAGGAACGGCATCTGGAACTAATCTTACAGATGACCCGCGAGCTGGAGTACACCTTTGCGTGGGCAGGGTCTGCCGGCATTGCCAATTATCTTCCCAGCCATTACCAGCTGGAATCCAAGTCCATGGAACTGAACATACCGGAGAATTCAGGTCCAATCCTGACGGTTGTGGGCAGCGTGAACAAAAACTCCCGTGAACAGTTGAATCGTTTGCTGCGCAAGTCCCGCGTAGCTTCTGTCTCCTTCCACTCCTTCAAGGCCGTATCGGCTACAGCAGATCGTGCGGAGGAGATGGAACGTGTATATGCAGAAGTAAGAACCAAAGCGCTGGGGGGACAAGATGTTGTCCTGTATTCCACCGCTGAACAGATTGATATAGAACTGGCCCGTGCCACAGGCGAAATGCGCGGACTCCATCACATGGAAGTCAGCAACGAAATTGTACTGGCGATGGGTGAGATCTGTGCCAGACTGCTGGAAGAGGGACTCTTCAAGGGGGTGTCCATGACGGGCGGTGATACGGCTAAACAGATCTGTCTGAAATGGAACATTAGCGGATTCGAGCTGCTGGACGAACTCGAAATCGGCGTGCCGATCTCCAGGTTCATGGGGATTGATGATCTGTATGTGATTACCAAGGCAGGCGGATTCGGCAAACCGGATGTCTTCATCCATGCGATTCAAAAATTAAAAGGGGGCATTCTGGTATGAAACCTACAATAGGAATTACGATGGGTGATGCCGCAGGTATCGGACCCGAGATTATTATGAAAGCACTGGGTCATCAGGAGATGTACGACCAGTGTAATCCACTTGTTATCGGAGATGCGAAGATCTTGGAACGCGTTCTGCCTGTAATTGGATCAAGTCTGAAGGTCAACGCTATTCAGGAGCCTACCGCAGCCAAATATGAATTCGGTATCGTAGACGTCATTGATTTGAACCTTGTCCCTGCGGACCTAGAATACGGTAAAGTATCTGCGATAGCGGGGGATGCCGCATTCCAGTTTCTTGCCAAGGCCATTGATCTCGCCAAAAAACAGCAAATTCATTCCATCTGCACAGCGCCTTTGAACAAGGAAGCACTGCATCAAGGGGGGCACCTCTATCCGGGTCACACCGAAATTCTGGCTGATCTGACAGACACTCAGGACTTCTCCATGATGCTAACGACGCCTAATCTGAGAGTGATCCACCTGACTACACACATGGGTCTGATCGATGCCATCGCGAGCATCAACCCGGAAAGAACGTATACGGTCGTGAAGCTTGCTCATGATACGCTGAAAAAAGCAGGCTTTGAGAATCCGCGTGTCGCTGTATGCGGAATTAATCCTCATGCCGGAGAGAACGGCTTGTTCGGCAACGGGGAAGAAGAAGAGAAACTTCAGCCTGGCATTGAACGTGCGCAGCACGAAGGCATTAACGTTGTTGGTCCACTCCCGGCGGACACACTCTTCTTCCGCGCTGGTCGCGGCGACTTTGATATCGTCGTTGCCTGCTACCATGACCAGGGACATGCACCAATCAAGGTGATGGGCATTGAGGAAGGCGTGAACATCACCGTTGGTTTGAAAGGCGGCATCATTCGTACGTCCGTCGATCACGGTACGGCTTTTGATATCGCAGGCAAAAACATCGCTGATGACAAAAGCATGCTGGCTGCCATTCGCTCCGCCATTGAGCTGGCGCCGAAAGATCAGGGATAACAGACCCGCTCTACTATGAATTGAAATGAAAGGTTTAGAACAAGAAGCAGCGAGTTTCCTCTGATGGAGGGAACCGCTGCTTCTTGTTTGGTTTTTGTATTGGACGAGAAATAAAGAAATAAGAATGAAATAAGAGCTATCCCTATTCTTCTAGTTCAAAACTAACTACTTCTCCTCAACCATTAAATCATTCAGATACGCGACAGCCTGCATCCGGTCACTGGTACCCAGCTTGCTGTAGATAACACTGATATAGTTCTTGATCGTACCCACACTCATATACAAGGCCTCCGCAATCTGGGTATTGGTCATCGGCTGGATCATGAGCGCAATAATTTGCCTCTCTCGTTCAGTGAACTCCACTCTTGCATTCTTGAGCTTTTGAGCATTAAAGCTGATGCGATGCGTCTTAGACATAACAGACAAACGTGAAGCCAGTTTGGAAGCAATCTCTGGTGTGAGCATATGTCGCCCTTCCACAGCATCCCGAATCGCCTTTAACAGACTGTTCTTGTCCATGTCTTTCAATAGATACCCTATGGCTCCAGCCGCCAAGCCCTCAATAATATACTCATCTTCTGCAAAAGTAGTCAGGATTAGAACTTGAGTGTTCGGCATACGGACATGAATCTCACGAATGGCCTGAATGCCATTCATGATTGGCATCTGAACATCCATTAATACAAGTCTCGGCTGAAACTGCTCGGTAAGTTGGCAAGCTTGTTGACCATTCTCTGCAAGGGCCACCACTTCGATATCTTCTTCCAGATCCAGCACTGTGCGTAAACTTTCCCTTAGAAGTCGCTGATCGTCTGCAATAATAAGGCGTATTGGGTTCAAGTTACCCCTCCCTTTTCCTGAGTAATATCGTGATTTCGCATCCTCTTCCTCCGTAATCGTCGATGATGAGGCTTCCACCCACGGCCTTAACCGCTTTTTGCATATAGTACAGACCAATGCCAGACTGATGCGGAGCATAAGGCTTCCCTATATTGCTCAACCTAAACACAATATGGTCATCTTCATCCGACAAATGTAACTGAAACTGCCTGCTATCTCCGTGCCGAATACCATTGGTCAGGCCTTCCTGAAGAGCATAAAACAAAATTTCTTGTTCTTCCGCATTCAGAGTCACCCGACTCAGTAACATGTCCTCTTGTATCTGAACCTCTGTATAGTTATGCGTATCCTCAATCAATCGTTTCATTCGCTCTACAATAGACGTTTCTCGTTCTTCTTCCTTCAATTGTCTGAGGGACCGACGAATATCACTGAGTCCTCTTCGGACTAATTCCTGTGAGTTGCTCAAATACTTCAGGGCCTCATCCGGCTTATCCGAAATCAGACTTTTTCCAGCTTCCAGCTGCATGAGTGTAGTCGTTAGCGAATAACCCATGGCATCGTGAATTTCCTTCGTAATCCGGTTTCTCTCTTCCTCCACACTAATTTCTGCCATGGATATGGCGGTCTCCCTCATCGTCTGTCGTATGTGCACTGTGCGCTTGATGACCTCCTGTTCGATGTCGTCATTCCACGAGGCTAGCTTCAGATGAAAGGTCACGCGGGATATCAGTTCGTTTCGAGTTACCGGTTTGATCAGATAATCGGTCGCACCCGCATCAAATCCCAGTTCAATGTCGGATGGTTGGTTCCGTGCAGTCAGGATCAGGATGGGCATAGGACCATCCATGTGTTGCCGAATCATTCTGCATAGTTCGTAGCCTGACATATGCGGCATCATTAAGTCCGTAATGATCAGATCAGGTTCACATCCCTGTACTAGCAGATCCATGGCTTTCTGACCGCTCCCGGCCTGAATCACCTGATGTCCAGCCGCTGAAAGATGCTGGTGCAGGATCTGCAAAATGACCGGTTCATCATCCACAACGAGAATTCGTGCCCCTGTGGAATGGATTTCTTGCGAAATGGATATAGCTAAATCCGATGTCGTCTCTGTTATTCTGATATTTTCGGCAGTTGCAGAGGATGATTCACTCGGTTCTACCGATTCATATGAAGATACTCCCCCACTGGAATCATATTTTTTCGGAATTAACTTTGGTTTTACAGAAATGGATTGTGTGTCTACCGGGAGCGTGAAGTTGAATGTGGCTCCTTCCCCTTCAGTGGATTCTACCCATATTCTTCCTCCGTGCAGTTCAACCAGATGTTTGGTGATGCTAAGCCCAATCCCTGTGCCACCGTACTTCCTCGTCATTGAACCATCTCCCTGTTCGAATGCCTCGAATATAGATTCTTTCCAATGATCTGGAACCCCGATCCCTGTATCCCTAACCGTAATGCATAGTTGATTCCCTCTAAGATCTGCATTCAGTGTAATCGAGCCGGCTTCCGTGAATTTCACTGCATTGCCGATTAGATTGCTGAGCATTTGCATTAGGCGGTTCTCATCCGCATAGACCTGGTATTGCGGTGATATGTCGTTATGGAACTTAATCAGCTTGCCTTCAGCAAGTGGTTGGAGCAGTTTGATGACGAGATTACCCATCTCCTGAATATTCAGAACCGTAGGCTGGAGCACAATTTCTTTATCTTTCAGACGTGTAAAATCAAGCAGATCATGTACCAGGTGAGACAAGCGCTGTCCACTGAATTGAATCAGTCTCAGCTGTTTTATGGCAGCTGGAGGAAGTTGACCCGCTGAGCCTTCGGCCAATGATTCAGTTAGTCCGATGATGCCCTGTAGCGGAGTTTTCAACTCATGAGAGGTGATATGGAGGAATTGGTCTTTCGAGCGATCCAGCACCATCAGTCGATCTGACAGTTGCTTGATTCGGGTAAAGGCGTTGGAGAAATTGATCGATAACAGGAATGATTGCAATAGAATAAAGATGAACATGCCATACGGCAGAAGGGTCCCGAGTTCACTCACATTCTGGTTGTATAACACATCATTGGCGGCGAAGATGAGAAGATTCACAAAGGCAATCAGTAACAGAATAGTTCCCTGTTCACGTCTTATTGCCGCCAGACCCAGTCTTGTCAGAACATACATCAGGACGAGCAGAATAAATACTTGGAAGTAGAGTAGCGTATAATGATATAATTTCACGTTTGTAACGAGGATCATGGCTGACAGTGACATACAAGTTATGTTCACGAAACGAATGATACGATTTGAGAAATAGGCAGGATACAGATTGTAGATGTATTGTAACAAGAAGGGTAGACCCAGATAGACTGTGAGATAGGATGCTTTGGCAAACCACTCATAGCTCATCTCCGGGTACAGGATCAGAATAAATCGTTCATTAACGAACAGTGTGCGAATTCCCATCATGAAGCAGAACAACGAAAAATACAGGGTAGACCTGTTATTACGGCGCAGAGCATGCAGAACTAGATGATAGATGGCAATCGTGAATATGGAACCGAACAGGAAAAGATTCCGAGCCAGCCCCTGCTGCCAGAAGGCAAGCATCTGCTTCTCCGTACCGAATAGGATGCTCTTATCTATACCCCCTGTGATAAAAACGTAGTTGGCCACCTGGAGCATAATCTCAAGTCTGGTCCCCTCATGATGAAATAGCAAAAGCGGACTCCCATAGCGTCCGACTGTCGTATTCGCTGAATTCCCTGGCTTACCGACAGTGGAAACAAGCTCTCCATTAATATACATACGATATGACGAATGGATGCTCTTGATATATAGGCCATACAGCCCGTCCAGGTCAGCCGTTCGAATGGATAGGCGATATGTGGCGTAGCCCTCAGGCGAGATCGCTGGCAGACGTTCAATATTCGAGTTCCAAAGACCAGGAACCGAGATAAACTCGGTGCTACACCCGGTGCATTCTTTAGCAGAAAGCTTATCCATACCTTCATCAGGCTGGGTTCCAAAAGGAATAGGTTCCCGGAAATTACCCCAATCGAATGCCCACTCGCCATCTAATCGGATGATGCCATCGCGTTCAGCATCCCAATGAGTCAAATCCATGATGCCATGATTGGCTGTATCGCTGGCAGTGGCATGAAGGGATTGTATCCCCAGGCTTGTCATACATAAACAAGTGAGGATGAGCATAAGGACAACTCTAGCGAACTTCATTCTCTGGAGCTGCCTGTATTCCGCCAGCGAGCAGATAGAGTTCCTCGGACAACTTGACCTGACCAAGCAGCTCGACGTTCCCCTGACTGGAGAAGTCCACTGGCCAATAGCTATTCGGTACACGCTCTGGAGACAGCAACCCCAACCGAGTGTAAGTCTCTGCGAACAGTTGGCTGCAAAACAGGTTGGGACTTTCGGAATCGATGCCAAGCTTGCCTTCTATTACAATTTCCAACATCTCACGCTCTTCAGGAAATTTCCCCCCATGCACCTGCTGGATCAGATTCATCAGCTCTGCTTCCATCTCAGGTGTACACGCTTTATCCAACAGCCTGAAAGCGAACATGGGGTCCCACAGGTTATCAATATCTGTCCGGATCCTCTCATAGAGGGGCACCAGCATCGGACCCGTCTTGGTTTTCCCAAGCAATACGTCCTGCAAGTTGTCAAACGCCGTAGATTCCCACAACAAGGGGTAGTCATATTGAGGCAGCCTGACAATCATGCCGATATGGGACCACTCAGAGCCTTCAATAAACTCAATTATGATGCTTTCGTGCATAACACTGTGACAGAGGAGCATATCGCCGGTCTTCAGTCGTTGCTCAATTTCAGCATATTTAATGGTTTTTCCCATGAATAAAAAACCTCCTTTTTATGACATTTAATGGTACTAAATGTCTGAATTCATTATATGAATTGCAAGTACATGCCGTAAAGAGAATTTATGAAACCGGTCACATTTAGCAGTCACTCTGGATGACTTCAGTCATCTTTCATTCCTATTTAGTTTTAACAGGTGTCATCCCTTTTGATGACTTTGGATACTAAAAATACTGTCGAAACCCAGTTACATTAGAGGTGTAGCAAACAAAACAATATGTTGAGGAGGAAATACAATGCCTACATTAGCAACCACGTATTCCGTAAGCATCGAAAACCATGCCACTTACAATGCCAGTCTCGCCATCTATCAGGTGGACCCCGATCTGAATGATCCGAATGTTCTAACGTTAGCTTGGCTGGTAAAGCCATCTACATCCGGTTCAACCACCAATTTCACTTGGGAGGTAGAGTATGATTTTTATTGGGCAGAGGTCGACATTCCTAAACCGGGAACTACCGTTACTTCATCCGCTATAAGAGAAGCCGACCTATCATCCAACAACATGGTCGAGTTCAGCCACGCTGATGGTGGCACATACCAATTCTCCCAAGCTAAATCTGGACCCAAATCGAACATCCTTTACATTCATCAAGATAAAACGATTATTGTCGCAGACAATGCCTATATCGGCATTCAAATGGATAATAAACCAGTTGTTGCTGTTAAAGCCCAACCAAACACCAAAACGGAATTCACACCTCATCCAACATACTATCTGGTTTACGGCAAAATTCAGCCGGGTGAGATCATTGATACCAGTCAGTACGCCGATGTAGCTTTGAAATTAAAATTTGACGAAGTTACTTCCCACAGCGTAACGCTGAGTGAAGTGAATCAGTTCCATCTGAAATCATAAATTTAACTTTGAGGAAGGTAATTCGATTGCCTTCCTCATCCATGCAAGGAGACTTGTAGCCATGTCCATATTTACCATATCCGTTAAGAATCAGGCATCTTACAGTGCCAACATATGTCTATATCAGGTATATGATGAACTAAGGAATCCAAGTCAGGTTACCTATGTATGGTTATCCGCCCCTTCCGTTCCCCATTCGGGAACGGTGAAGTTCAGCTGGGACACACAGATGGGATTTTGGTGGGGTAACAACCTGACAGATCTCACAATAAAAAACATGTCCATTCGCAGTGGACAGACGGTTGAAGCAGCTCTGCCCCAGCTCAACGAAATAACCCTATCTAGAGAAACAAACGGAGGTTATCTATTTTCGAATCCTTATCCGGGTAAAGTTCACGATAGTTATACCATTATGATGGATACCTCCGTCATGACGGAGGGTCCAGTTCTGGTGGGACTAGCTCAGAACGGATATCCGGTCACCGCTATTGAAGCACACCCGAATACGCGTGTTGCCTTTCAGCAGCAGGCTCAGCTGTACATGACTTATGGATTTTTGAACACTGGTGAGATCATAGATCCGGATATGCATATGGACTACAGCGTGAAGCTGGACTTCCAGACTCATTCGCAGCTAGATGTGGCCATTTCAGAGAAGAATCAATTCCGCGTAACGAACACTTCTATGTCCAAGAACCGATTATGATGAAAAAATGAATGGAGGTTGGCACATGAAAAATCAAGATCAATCGATGGAATTATATGCTCCCGACTTGCTGGAAAAGGGTGTTCCAGAGGAAGGTTATCTCTTTCTGGTAGACAGTAAGACAGCCATTAAGGTTAATTATATGGAGTATGATCAGCTCGCAATCTTTGACGGGGATATCGTCGTGTCAGATGCTGCAAAGATGAAGACCTTCACTGCCCATGTGGAGGGCTTACTGTCCGTAGGGAAAGAGGTGGTTCCCCATCCTGATGTCATCATCGACATACGAAGATTGTGGCCCCACGGTCAGGTATATTATGCTTTTGACTCAACGGTGAACTCTCAAAACAGGACAGATATTCTGCAAGCTATGAAACTCATAAGCAGTGCATGCCGAGGCGTATCGTTTACCGAGCGAACCACCCAACCAAACTATATCTCATTTATTATGGGTACCGGGTGTAGCTCCTCTGTGGGTATGCAAGGCGGAATACAGCGGATCACCCTCGCCAGCACGTGGTACGTCATCGGCAATATCATTCATGAAATCGGTCATGCGCTTGGTCTGCTGCACGAGCATATCAAACCGAACCGGAATGAATATGTTACCTTGCATCAGAATAACGTTATTCCAGCAGCCAGACACAATTTCGACATCATTAGCCACCCCGAGTTGTTCAAATCCATGGACTATGACTATGGGTCCATCATGCATTACAGTAGATCTGCATTCGCCCTCATTCCAGGAACGGACACATTAACTCCCAAGCAAGCCACAGATAGCATGGGACAGCGAAAAGCTCTTTCAGATCTGGATATTATTGGTATTAACTCACTCTACACGAGCAACAGTATGTTCCAGGAATCGCAATGAGACTCGGAGTATACAATGACAAAGAGGACCGAAGCACATGCTTCAGTCCTCTTTGTCATTGTCATAATAACTAACCACAAGAGTCATTGAATTTAGCAGGAAACGCGCCCTCTCGGCTGTCTTCCCTTGCATTTGTATTACTCCCTCCGTTAAACCTTTTCCAGATGCTCACTTCTGCGATATACACTCGGGGACATGCCATTCCATTTATTGAAAATGCGATTAAACTGAGAAAAGCTGGTGAATCCGCAATGTGTCGCAATATCGGTGATTTTCTGGTTGGAATGCAAGAGCATTTGCTGGGCGTTGCGAATTCGCGTCATCTGAATATACTCAGTGAACGTAAAACCTGTTACTTTATTGAACTGCCGGGACAAGTGATGTGCACTAACGTAAAATTGTTTGGATATCTCCTCCAGGGACAGCTCATTCTGATAATGGCTATGAATGTACGATGCAATAGCATACATACGCTCTGATATGGACGATCCTGTCTCTTCACGAACATAGCTATTCTCACCGGAATACCGATGAATCGCACAGAGGAACTCCACGAATTTACTGTGTATCTCAATGGAATGAAGTGCTGATGCATGCTGTGATAAAACAAAAATTTCGTTCAAAGGAGCGAGCACAGCCTTGCGTCGTTCTTCTGAGAAACGGTATACAGGGATGGGTTCATCGAATATCGAAAACAATTCAGTGTAACCGTTCTCAAGACCTGGAACATGGCGCGGCATGGCAAAATTAATCATTAATCGTTTCGGCGGTGTACCTTTCGGATACTGTGTCTTATGCAGCAAGGAAGGCCTCAGCAGCACGATATCCAATGGCTGAATCTCATATAAACTTCCTTCAATAATATGTGCCGCGGTGCGGTCCAGCAGAATGCAGATTTCATAAAAATCATGAAAGTGCTGAAACTCCATATTCAGATCATGGGAGCGCTCGTCGTAGTCCAGATGATAAAAGAGTTCGTCTCCAGGGTGGTTGACATGGATTACATATCCCTGCTCGTATTTCAAAACGGATGGTGTCATGGACATGCCTCCTATCCCGATACTAATGACTTTATTTTAGCATGAAATGCAATAAAAAGACGGTATTTTCAGCATACAATACGTAGTTTGGTTCATTTCCCCTTTGTTATGATAGAGTTGATATGTTAGCGTTTGCATCATTATCGCTCCAACAACGACTACAGCCTGTACTTACTACTAACCAAGGTGGGAAACAAACATGAAAATAAATTCTTTATATACTCGGATCCATACCCTTGTTAAACACTTGGAACGTGCACGACTGACCTCAAAAACAGATATAACAGAGCTATACCATAAAGAGTCCGGTTACCACTCATGGGAACTGGTTCATGAAGACCCCTCTTCCTGGAATATCTTCCGCAAGGGTGACGGCTGGGGTGGTAAAGATGTACACAGCTGCTTCAAAACCGTTATTCGCATCCCTGACCATATGGAAGGAAAACAGGTCGTTTGCGGCATCGTCACCGGTGCCGATGATATATGGAACTACGACAACCCGCAGTTTCTGGCGTTCCTGAACGGCGAGCTGATCTGTGGTCTGGACGTCAACCATACCGAAATTGACCTGACCCCGGCTGCGGCCAAAGGGGAAGAATTCGAACTGGCGCTATATGCGTACTGTAGCACTTCTGCAGCGGATGTCTTTCTGAATGTATATGTTGCGGAGCACCATCAACCCGTCTCGGATTTATACTACGACCTCAAAGCTGCACTCGATGCTGCTGACCTGCTGCGTGAGGATGACCTGGAACGGCTGAAGCTGATTGAACATCTGAATCACGCGGTTAACCTGTTGGATCTGCGTCAGGAAAACAGTGCTGCTTTTCATGCATCGGTGCTGGAAGCCCGCCTTTATATGCAAAATCATGTCTACGGCGATACTCGACCTGCGGGAGATCATATCCCAACAGTTCACTGTATCGGTCATACACATATCGACGTAGCTTGGCTATGGACACTGGACCAAACGCGGGAGAAGGTCATACGGAGCTTCGCGAGTGTACTTTATTTGATGGACAAGTTCCCGGAGTACACCTTCATGTCCTCTCAACCGCAGCTGTATGCGTACTTGAAGTCGGACTACCCGGCGCTGTATGCGAAAATCAAAGAAAAGGTAGCTGAAGGCCGCTGGGAAGCCGAAGGTTCGATGTGGCTGGAAGCTGATTGTAACCTGATTTCTGGCGAATCCATGATCCGTCAGATCATATACGGGAAACGTTTTTTCAAAGAAGAGTTCGGCGTAGAAAATCGGGTGTTGTGGCTCCCAGATGTATTCGGTTATAGTGCAGCGATGCCGCAGATTATGCGCAAGAGTGGCATTGATTATTTTATGACGACCAAAATCGCCTGGAATGATACGAACCAGATTCCGAACGACACGATGTACTGGAGAGGTATTGACGGCTCTGAGGTATTAACCCATTTCATTACAACGACAGACTATGACAAGCAACCTGATTTCAGGCAGCGCCGCTTCGAAACAACGTACAATGGACGTTTCAATGCCTCTCAAGTCAAAGGTACGTGGCAGCGTTACCAGAACAAAAACATCAATGCAGATGTGTTACAGTGCTTCGGATTCGGGGATGGAGGCGGCGGGCCAACCGAGGAGATGCTGGAGCATGGCAGACGGCTTGAAAAGGGATTACCTGGCGTACCGACGGTGAAACGTACCTTTGTCCGGGAGTTCTTTGAGAAGCTGGAACAGAATCTGGACGATGTCCGTTCGGTTCCACGTTGGTCCGGGGAGCTGTATCTGGAGTACCACCGGGGGACGTACACCTCCATGGCTCGGAACAAGCGGTATAATCGCCACAGTGAATTTGCACTGGCAGATGCCGAGCTTTTCTCCGTTATTCGTCAGCAGGCGGATGCACAAGCCGCGTATCCGACCGATTCTCTGGAGCATGCCTGGAAACTGACGATGCTGAATCAGTTCCATGACATTCTACCCGGCAGCTCCATCGAGCAAGTGTATATCGATTCGAAGGAGCAATATGAAGAGGTTATCCGCGTCACGGATGAACTGAAAGACAGCGCCCTAAGCGGAATTGTGAGTGCCATCCAGTCTGATGGTGAAGCAATCGTTGTGTTTAACACCACCGGTTTCGAACGGACAGATGTGGTTGAACTGCCTTCTTTCGCGAAAAAAGTGACGGTGTATGACGGAGATCGCCCTGTGCCGAGTCAACGTACACCAGAGGGTGGATTGGTCTTCCTTGCTGAAAATGTACCGGCTTCAGGGTACAAAAGCTTCCGTATCACACCTGATGTTGCTGCTGAATTCAGCGCTGGCGTATCTGTGGCACAATGGGCATCGGAACAACGTCACATTCAGACACCTTGGTATGATATCCACCTGAATGAACATGCCGAGTTCTTATCAGTCTGGGACAAAGTTGCGGGCCGAGAACTACTTCAGCCTGGCAAGCGTGGTAACGTGCTTCAAGTATTCGAGGATCGCCCTGCCGAATACGAAGCGTGGAACATCGATGATTATTATGAGGAGCATATGTGGGAGATCAATGATCTTCAGGAGCTTCAATGGGTAGAAAGTGGCCCCGTTCGATCCGTACTCAACGTAAAACGGCAATTTCTCGACTCAGTCATTGAGCAGACAATCATCTTCTACGCGCACACACGCCGGATTGATTTCCGTACGTTTGTCGATTGGAAACAGGAGCATCTGCTACTGAAAACCGCTTTCCCGCTAGATATCTGGAGTGAGAAAGCCGTCTATGAGATTCAATATGGTAACGTGGAACGCGCAACCCACCGCAATACAAGCTGGGATCAAGCCCGGTTTGAAGTGTGTGGTCAGAAGTGGGCCGATCTGGCAGAGAGCGGATACGGCGCTGCCCTGCTGAACGACTGCAAATACGGATATGACATTCATAATTCCGTGATGCGCCTGTCGCTGATCAAGAGCGCGACATATCCGAACGAGAACGCTGACAAAGAGCAGCACGTATTCACGTATTCCCTCTATCCGCACCAGGGAGATTTCCGTGAGGGACGTGTAATCCAGGCCGCTTACAACCTCAACCGCCCTCTGGTTGGACGTGAGATTGGAACGCAAATCGGTACGTTGCCAGAGACATGGTCGCTCGCATCCGTTGATCAGGACAATGTCGTGCTTGAAGTGATTAAGAAAGCCGAGAACAATAATGACATGATCATCCGGGTCTACGAAGCACATGGCCGCCGCAGCCGTGCTGCGATTCAGTTGCCTGAGGGATCAGGCTCCACAGCGTATGCGTGTGATCTGCTGGAAAATATCGAAGCGGAATGCAACATGGAGAACGGTCGAATTTCTTTTGATATTAAGCCATACGAGATTCAGACGTTCCGTGTTCCGCGGGCGTAACCAGAATTATACTTCTTTCCAAACCAAAGAGCTATCCCCGTCATTACTGATAAGCTCCCCTCATAGTAGACAGTAGAAAAAAACAAAACTTCTACGTCTATTTATGAGGGGAGCTTTCTCATGTCTAAAAGAAGTCCCATTTCTTTAAAAATCAAATTACACACCGTACAGCGCTGTCTTGAGCACCATTCAAACCCAAATTCGGAAGCTAAACAAATTGGGGTGAGCAAGAGTTCTGTCACGGATTGGATAAGGAAATATAAGGCACATGGATGGAGTGGGTTAAAAGAATCGAAAACATGGAAAACGTACTCAAGGGAATTGAGACTTGCTGCGATCAGAGATGTCTTGTCTGGTGATCTATCCTTAACAGCTGCAACAAAAAAACATCATATTTCGAGTACAAGTGTTTTGAAGAAATGGATTACCAAGTATACTCAAGAGATAGAATTAAAACCTACTCGTAAAGGAAAAGGGCTATCTCATATGAATAAAGGACGTAAAACCACTTTCGAAGAACGTATTGAAATTGCGCAATATACCCTCGCTAATGACCTGGACTATCAGAAAGCAATGGAGAAGTTTGGTGTATCTTATCCGCAAGTGTACGCATGGGTTCGGAAATATCAAGCGGGTCAAGAAGAGGCTCTTCTTGATCGTAGAGGTCGTAAAAAGCCTGTAGAAGAATTGGATGAGCAGGAACGACTCCAGCTGCGGATTAAAGAACTGGAAGCCCGAAATGAATACCTGGAGATGGAGAATGCTTTCGCAAAAAAGTTGGCAGAGATCGAGCGACGAAAACCACGCTAACCTTGGTCAGGCATGTAAAGTGGTATCAAGCCATACAAGAACTACACCATGAAAAAGGATATACCGTTGCGGCGTTATGTGCGCTTGGTGGTGTAGCTCGATCTGCCTATTATAAATGGTTAAAGTGGACACCTTCTGCCAGAGAACGTGAAGGATATATGCTGGCAAAAGAAGTAAAGCGTCGTTATGACAAGCGAGATGGGATTCTAGGCTATCGTCAAATGCGTACCCAGTTAAATCGAAAGCTGCATCAGAAGTATAACAAAAAGCGCTATTATCGAATCATGCGTGCTCTCGGGCTGAAAGCAGTCATTCGTAAAAAACGGCCACATTACGTGAACGCCACCGCGCTCCATGTGGCTGAAAATAAAATGAATCGCAACTTCGCTGCCTCTGCTCCAAATGTCAAATGGTCTACTGATGTGACCGAATTGAAATACGGAAATGGACGTAAAGCTTATTTAAGTGCCATTATAGATGTGTACGATAACTCCATTGTTTCATGGGTACTGAGTCATTTCAACAACAATACACTCGTGATGGATACGCTGAAAAAAGCGTACGTCAAGAATCCGGATGTTTCCCCCATGATTCAGAGCGACAGAGGCTTTCAGTACACGTCTCATGAGTATAACAGGCTCCAGTTGAAGTACGGATTTATCAAGAGCATGTCTCGTGTGAGTCGCTGTTTGGATAACCAGCCGATTGAACGATTTTGGGGTACATATAAGTCAGAAAGTTATTATCTTACGAAGTATGACACCTACGAAGATGTTCACAGGGCAGTTGATCGTTATATGCGCTACTACAACAACTACCGTTACACGGAGTGTTTGGAAGGCTTGTCTCCGAACGAATACCGAAGAGCTGCATAACAAAAAAAGATACCTTAGCACGTCATCCGAGCTAAGGTATCTCAATGAACTAATTTTTGTTTTTTCAACTGTCTACTTGACAGGGAGCGGTTCATACTGACGCAGGGGCAGCTCTTTTTCATGCAAATCCGGCACGAGATACCTTAAAACATAAGCTAGGATAAGCTAGGATAAGACAGGACAGAACAGGACAAAACTACCCTTTGATGGCACCCGAGATCATGCTCTTCTGTACTTGTTTGTTAAGCAACAGATAAATAACGATCGTAGGCAAGGTCGTGATCATTAGTCCTGCCCCAATAATGCCCCACTGCGTAATGTACGTGCCCACCATCGACATCATGCCCACAGTCAGGGTCTGATACGCTTCATTATTAATGAAGGTAACCGCAAACATCAACTCGTTCCAACAGGCGAGAAAAGTAAAGATCGCTACCGTGGATACCGCTGGACGTACCATCGGCATGATGATCCAGAAGAATGTTCTGTATATCCCGCATCCATCCATGACCGCGGCTTCTTCCAGCTCACGTGGGACCCCTTTAAAAAAGCTGCCTAAAATAAAGACGGCCATCGGAATACCAAAAGCGACGTAAGGAATAATCAACGACCAATAGGTGTTTAGTAACCCCATATTTTTCAACAGGATGAACAGCGGTAGCAGTGTGGCGTGAATAGGGACCATCATGCCCAGAAGGATCAGTGTCATCGTGAGACTGCTCCATTTCCAGTTCATCCGTGTAATGGCATATCCCGTCATGGAGGCGAGAATTAATACAAAAATAATGGAGATGCCCGTCACCAGCACACTGTTGAAAAAATAACTCAAGACATGGCCTTCTGACAACGCCTTCGTATAGTTGCTCCATAGAAATGATTTGGGAAGGGCTGCAACATCACCGCTAAATATCTCGCTATTATCCTTCAGGGAGAAAAAAGCCAGCCAGACGAGCGGATACATCTGTATGATTGCTACGATAATCAAAAACAAATGTAACAGTATTCTTCCCACGGGTTTAGTCTGGGGTTTATGGTGGGACGAAACTACCACTTCAACCGTACTCAATTTTCTCACCCCCTAGTCGGTTTTGAACCATTTATTAATCATCACGGTGCATACCAGACACTCCAGAATGATAAAGACGGATATCGCACTTCCGTAGCCATACCTGTACGTATTAAAAATCGTAGAATACATGATGGTGCTTGGAACCTCGGTAGCAAACAATGGTCCGCCGCCCGTCAGTACATAGATCAGATCGAATACTTTAAAAGCTCCGATGACCGAGAAGATCAGACATACTTTGAGAATGGGCTTCATCAGTGGAATGGTGATGGATAAGGCTGTCCGCAAGCGGGAGGCACCATCCATTTTGGCCGCTTCCACAATATCCTGCGAAATGGACTTGGCCCCTGCATACATCAAGAGCATGTGATAGCCAACATATTGCCACAAGGTCGGAACGAATGAAGCCGCAAGGGCTGTACTTTTTTGCCCTAGCCAGTCCTGTGCCAGATGGGATAGCCCCACACTCTCCAGCAAAGCATTCAGAAGACCGTAGTCCGCATTATAGATTTTGGACCACAGCTGGGCAATCACCACAGTGGAGATCAGTACCGGTACAAAATAAACTGTACGATAAAAACCTTCTCCCTTTATACTTGATGCCAATATCAAAGCCAGCAGCAGGGATATCGGCAATTGAATGAACACCGAAGCACCTGCGAACAACAGTGAATTCTTGATTGAGTTCAGTACACGGGAGTCTTTGAACATTTCAACATAATTATCCAGTCCGATAAACACACCTTTACCTATGCCATCCCAATCCAGCAAACTGTAATAACTGGAGATGAAAATGGGAATGAGCACGATGGTGCAAAACAATAAAAGTGTAGGCAATACAAATATTGCAATCGTTGTCTTATTGGAAAATACCGAGTTCATTGTCGTTCTCCTCTCCAAGATGCAGCAGGGAATTCACCTCACTGCATCTTGATTGGGTATACATGAATCAGAGACTCAATTCCGTGGGTTTAAGCTGAGCCATCTGTTCGCAGAATTCCGCAGGAGTAACGTCGCCAGCCAGAAGCTGTGCGATCAGGTTCTTATGGGCCTCCGCAGATTCCGCAGGCAGAATGTTGTCCCACCAGGCAATGAATGAGGTTGCCGACTTCATGATGTCCGCACTCGATTGATCCAGCGTGGATAGTCCTGATGTATCCAGATCGTCTGTATTCCAGCTGGGAAGTCCTGCCCCTGCCAAGTAACCCTGGGTACCGAGCTGCTCGCTCAGATACTTGAGGAATTCAACCGCTTCATCGGCATGCTTGGTGTTATTACTAATATAGAAGCCATCCACCGCTCCGCCGAAAATTTCACTGGATTTCCCTTTGCCATCTTCAAAGACCGGAAACGGAATGACCTTAACATTGCCCTTGGTTGAAGAGGATGGATCTTCAATTCCTGCATTGACCCAGTTGGCCTGGAACATCATCGCGCCGTTCCCAGCATTGAAGGCACCCAGCATTTCATCATAACCCATACTGAACATGCTGCTGTTGAACGCTCCCACTTTAGCCAGCTCCTGCATTTTCGTTGCCGCTGCTACAAAATCAGGCGAGTTCCATTTCGCAGGATCTTTGAACGCTTCAATGACCGCTTCATTCCCTGCCTGCCGCATCGCAATGATGTCATACCAGTACATGCCAGGCCAACGATCCTTCTCTCCCATCAGAGCCGGGGTGATCCCAGCTGCTTTCAACTTCTCCACTGCTTCAAGCAGTTCAGCATAGGTTGTCGGCAGCTTGGCCCCTGCCTGATCGAACAACTCTGTATTTACATAGAGATTGGCGATATGGGTGTAGACCGGAAGGGTGTAGATTTTTCCATCCTTTTCAATCGCTTCTGCCATGCCTGGGGCCATCTGTTTCTTGAGATCATCATCAACATACTTGGTGATCTCCAGTACATTTCCAGACTTGATATAAGGCTCCATGAAGCTCCCGCCACCCATGCCGTAGAACAGATCAGGTGCCTCGCCTGCCGCAATGGATGTCTTGATTTTGGTTTTGTACTGCTCTCCGGTCGTACCTGTCCGTACAACCTGAATATCGGGATGTTCATTATTCCATTTCTCGATGATTTGCGGTAATAGTTTGGCCGATGGATCTGTGTTTCCTACAGATTGATCCCACAGCTTCAAGGTAACAACTCCCTTGTCTCCTGAACCTGCTTCCTCAGATGATCCGGATGAACATGCGGCCAGGCTACCTGCAATGCCCAAAGCAAGCATTATGCCCAATGATCTTTTTAATAGCGCTTTCATTTTCTTTATGACCTCCCTAATCAGGTATGATATTCTTCTATTATTTTAAGGAAACCATCCAGATATCACCATTTAAAAAACGCGCAATCACTCGTAAAATTCAAACATCTTGACTAAGATTTATGTTGTCTATACTCATTCATGGATCTGCCCATGCTCTTTTTAAACAACACACTGAAATATTGCGGGTCCCTAATGCCCACCCTTTCGCCAATCTCATACCCCTTCAATTCGGTCTGTATCAACAGTGTCTTTGCCTTTTTCATCCGCAGATTGGTAAGGTACTCCACAAAGGTTTTTCCGGTCTCCTTCTTCATCAACCTTCCCAGATGGCCCGGACTGACAAAAAAGAAAGCCGCCGTACTCGCCAGCCCCACTTGGGGATCACCCAGTTGATCTTCCAGATAAGCCTTCACCTGACTAATCAGTTGGTCTTCCTTAATCTCATTTTTGGAGTGCACAGCTTCGGATACATATCGAACGTAAAATTCCAGTCGTGTTCGCAGTTCCGGGAGATGATCAACCTCAAGAATGGAGACCCATGCTTCCTTGTTGAACACTTGCACACTTTCGATCTGCTGCTCCAATACCACTCGCTGACATTCGGTAATCACATCCATAGCCGCGAAGCGGAACTGTGTCACACTGGAGAAGGAAACGTTAAAGATATCGTTCAGCACTTCGACGGCACGCGCGGAAGAACCGGTACTGATACAAAATTGCAATTGCTGGAGCAGTTCTGCATTGGACTGATAAGGCTGCTCGCTGTAATTCACCATATCTTCGAAATACACAACCTGATTTTTACCGACAAAAGCCTGATAATGCAAAGCGCGGCAGGCTTCCTGATAGGATTCCTCGACCTCCTCGGCACAACCATGTTGACGCCCGATGCCCATACTTACGGAGCATGGATATGATTGGGTCAGGTATCGTATAAGTGCTTCGCCATCCGGAGTAAGATCCACGGCCTCGTTCAGGACGATGATCACGATTCGGTTCTGTGTATCCGTTAGAGTCACAACATGGGGTTCCCCTTGGTAAAATGATTCGATTTCATCGCTACATTTCATGCGGAGCAATATCAACGGTTCCTCCAGCTCTTGGGAGGCGCCCCTGATCTCCACAACAGCGACCTGAATATCACAGCTCTTTATAAGCATCGGCATGTTAAAGAATACAGCCTTCTCCCTCAATTCCATCTGCGTGAGCGTGCCATTTAACCATTGCAACAGAAACTTCTCTCTGAGATACGGGAAATTCTGTTCCAGATCTGCTCTGAGTTTCCATACTTCCGCTTCCCGCTTTCGCTCTTCACCAATCATTGCCTTGAGCTTGTCCGTGACGGTAAGAAGTTCAGCAGAACGAATAGGTTTTAATATAAAATCCACGATGCCTATTTGAATGCTCTTCCGTGCATACTCAAACTCATCATGACCCGTAACGACCACAATTTTGATATCTGGATGCTTCTCCAGAATTAGGCGACTCAATTCAATTCCGTCCATCTTAGGCATATAAATATCTGTAAAAATAATATCCGGCTTCTGCTGATCTACCCATTCAAGCGCCTCCTGCGCATTGGAGGCTTCGCCTACAATCCTCATCCCTTGCTTCTCCCAATCAATGCGCATACGCAACAAATTCCGTATCAGATACTCATCGTCCACGATCAACACGTTTAATGGTTCCATGATTCATCTGCTCCATTCGGTATTTTTATCGTTATGGTTGTTCCTTTCCCCGGTTCACTCTCTATCGTCATGCCGTCTTGTACGCCATAAAATATTCGCAGGCGTTCCATCGTTCCCCACAGGCCAAAACTTCTAATCTCTCCGGTTCTCTCTGTATGGAGAATCTGAGTGATCTCTTCTTCCGACATGCCAACTCCATCATCGGAGATGGACAGGCTAACCCCGCCTTTGATGGGGTTAGCCATAATGCAAATGGTTCCCTTTGTGCCTCTGGGGCGGATTCCATGATAGAGTGAATTTTCAACCAAAGGCTGCAACACAAGCTTGGGAATAGGCGTTAGTAAACAGTCCTCGTCCACATGGAATTCGATCTCGAACGTATCCTGGTAGCGCGTTGCCTGAATTCTCATGTAGTTTCGCACAATCTCGACTTCTTCCCCAATGGTGATGATCTCACGACCTTTGCTGACACTCATGCGATAATAATTCCCTAGTGCTTCCAGAAGCTCGCATACCTGATGATTTTGTCCAGACAAGGCCAATGAAGTTATGGAATCCAGCGTGTTATATAAAAAATGAGGCTTAATCTGGGCTTGGAGCGTGTTCAGTTCAGCTCGGCGGATGGTGTTCTGTTCCTCCAGCATGCGTTTCAGCATCTGGTCAATCTGTTCAATCATCTGGTTGTAACCCAGATATAGTTGTTCAAACTCATAGCTGTTCGGTTCCACATTCACTTTCCTCAAATTGCCGCTCGGCGCCTTGTTCATGGAACGCAACAACTTATGAATGGGCTTGATAATACTATTCGAAAGTATAAATGAACTGACAAAGAAAACCGTTCCGTTGATAATCAGCAGAAGAAGTGCCAGCAAAACAAGTGACTTGTTTCGGGTATCTACCCTGTCATACGAATTCATACTAATGAACTTCCAATGTTCATTCCCATCTGACCTATATGAGACTGCATATTTCTGTGATCCGCTGTTAAGCGTGAGAGACCCTGAACTACTTTGCTGAAAATGTTGCTCCAGTTCATCCTGGTGTATAGCCAGAATTTCCTGAAAGGTGGTATTGCCCGGATCAACCGTGGAATTATCTACAATGATCTGATTATGCTCATCCAGAATGGCAATCTGGAATGAATCCTGGTTAATAAGATTGGCATACGCCTGGGCGAAGGATTCTCCTTTGATATTCATAACCAGCACCCCAAGGGGAGAGGTATCATCGAGATCCCGAATCATCCGAATGAAGGAGACCACTTGCTTATCTACTGACTCTGCGGAAACAGACTCTATTCTATTGCGTATCAGCATATATTTCCCCTTGTTGTTCACCGCCTCTTCGTACCAGGAAGATTCCTCCACATTCGCTTCCAGAAAGGAAGGTAATTCTTCGGTTCCCACGGTAAAACGATGCCCCGAGTTATCGTAAATATATACCGAGTCAATCATTGGAACCGCTTGCATAAGGTTGTACAAGTATGCACTTACTTTCGCCTGAGTCTGCAAATTGGCATATACGTCACCTTGTCTCAATAAGTTTTGCAGATTAGGATCCGAGAAGATCATTTTGGAATAGTTGTTTACATTCTCAATGATCAACTCCACATTCGTTTGAATGGAGGTGATGGTCTGTAGCGACGTCTCATTAATTTTCTTCTGCGCCGAGTTCGCCGATATTTGGCTCAGTACCACGTAGCTGAATGCAACGGTAAGCAAGATGATCAGGAAGTAGGCAAATGGTATTTTGAAGGCTAATTTTTTGGGCTTGCTGCGAATGAATGACTGCAATGCTTGAATCCATGGTATGAACATTGTTGCCCCCCGCTCTATACGACTGTACGATCTTCACCATATGTATCATTATAGCCACAACCCTGTCTATCACAATGAGCTTATCTCCACAACTTGTTCCGTACTGAACCTAAAAAGCAGTGATATCCCCTCATGGGATAATCACTGCTTTGCATGATTGGATCATTTTAAAATTCTTCGTATTTACTCGGGTCTTGGTCCCACAAGCGTCCATCCGGACGGTTAAATGAAGAGATGACCTCCATCTCCTCAGCGTTCAGCTCGAAATCGAAGATATCAATATTCTCCTGCTGATGTTGGAGTGAACTTGCCTTCGGAATTGGAATGGAGCCTAATTGGGTGTGCCAGCGCAAAATAATCTGGGTAGGTGTTTTGCCATAAGCTTCCGCGATGCGGAGAATTTTGTCGTCTTTGACGATATCCTGTACGGCATCATTGCCACGCCCAATCGGGCTCCAGGATTCATTCACAATGCCATGCTTCGCGTCCTGTTCCCGTTGAACCGCTTGGTCAAAGAATGGATGCAGTTCAATCTGATTCAGGCTCGGTGCTACGCCGGTCTCCTTAATCAAACGTTCATTATGCTCTGGCAGGAAATTACTTACACCGATGGAACGGATATATCCGCGTTTCTTCGCTTCAATCAGCGCTTGCCAAGCCTCCACATACTTGTCCTGTTTGGGGTTCGGCCAGTGAATCAGGTACAGATCGTAATAATCCAGATCGGCTCTATACAAGGATTCTTGAATAGCAACCAATGCCTTATCATACGTATGGTAGCGCCCCGGCAGCTTCGAGGTAATCAGCAGTTCATCTCTGACAACGGAACTCTGCTTGATTGCTTTGCCAACCGTCGCCTCGTTCTCATAGTTGTAGGCCGTATCCATCAACCGATACCCCGCATCCATGGCAGATACGATCGATTTGACGCCTTCCTCTCCTTTGAGAGTGTATGTACCGAACCCCATTGCAGGAACTTTCAAGCCATCATTTAACGTGTATTGAGGGATTGTATGATTCATCTGAACACTCTCCTTTGCGAAAGGGTTACGAGCCGATATGGAAAAAGGTGTATGCCTTCTCATTTATTCTACCCCTCCATACGCGCTTGAATCAAATGAATTCCATCCTCTTCTTTATTCAGGCAAAGAGAAGGTTGGCTGGTAAAGACCAATTGCCCTATAAAATAAGAACTCTACTCCCTCAGTGAGGTGGTAGAGTTCCTATTCGTGAGACAGAAGCATTAAATTTAACGATACCTAAATCAATTTCATAACTCATTAAATCAATACTTTTGTAACTAGATCTAGCCTTGATTGAAGCAGCTAAAGGTATTATGAAATGGATTCACCTGACGTTATTATGCCCTCACTATCTGGTCACGGCAACCAAACATCCCTTTTATAAAAGGTTACGCTGTAAGCATCGGTATCGCTGTATCGTCCATCTTTGCTTACCACTTTAAAATAAACATTATTGTAATCGACAAGAACTGTATCCGCTCCTGACGTATTCGTAGAAGAAGCAACCAAATTTCCGGCACTGTCATAGGCGTACAAATCGTAATCATAACCGGAAGGAGAACTCAGTACGACATTTTTGCCATGCCCTCTGAATGTAAAGTAATCTACATCTGTCGGGGATGATAGATAGGACCAGGCATTTCCACCCCAGTAAGCCGGACCGTAGGGAGTGGCCACCGTTTGCGTCGGGATTTTATACGCGGTGCTCAAAGTGTCATTCGACTCGTAATTATCCGCCAAAGCCGCACCCACAATCGATCCTGATAAAAGCGTAATCATAATAGCAGAAAACAATGTTTTCTTCATTTCATTCTCCCTCCATTTCCTTGAATAAGTTAGCACGCCAAAGAGATTTCAAACTTTTCCCACGTTCTTAGACACGCCTGCTCAGAAAAATATCCAAATCACCCCCTTCAGAATATGGAATTAATTAGATTATATTGTAAACAAATACATATTGTCTACTTGTTTTATTTTTCTCTCAACACCCATCAGAAAATGCTACAGAATCTAAAAGGGTACACCATTTCGCGCTTCAGACCTCCAATCCATTCTTGAACGTTCGCTTCGTGCCCATCAACCAATTTCGCCGCTACTTCCGGCAACATGCGAACGTAAAAACGACCACCAATAGGGTGGCCGTCACAGATATTTTGATATATCTTGTTAATACTCTCGCGAGTATGTTTTGTTTTCTTTAAGTTGAACGATATCATGGCCCGTTGGGTTCTGAAAAGCACGAAGTCCAAAGGTCGATGCAACAGCAAAAATGTGGTCAAAAATATCGGCTTGAACCGTTTCATATACTCCCCAGGCGGTATCATTGCTGAAAGCATAGATTTCGAGCGGTAATCCCTTATCTCCCGGAGCTAACTGTCTGACGATCAGCGTCATATCCTTATGAATTTTTGGATGATTTCTTAAATATTGATGGATATATTCTCTGAATACGCCCACATTCGTGAGCTGTCTGCCATTCACATTGCTTTCCATATTCACATGGTGTTCCACGTTGTAAGCGTTAATTTCATCTAACTTTGTCGTGACATACTCTTTAAGATAGTGAATCTTCTCGAATTCCACAATCATTTCCTGAGTACAAAAGCTTATGCTGCTTGTATCAATGTAGACGCTTCGCTTAATCCTTCTGCCGCCGGAAATCTGCATGCCTCTCCAATTCTTGAACGAATCCGATATGAGAGCATAGCTTGGAATCATCGTAATCGTTTTATCAAAGTTCATGACCTTTACCGTGTTTAAGGTGATATCGATCACGTCGCCGTCTGCATCGTACTTAGGCATCTCAATCCAATCCCCTACTCGTACCATATCATTCGATGATAATTGGATACCAGCCACCAGACCCAATATGGAGTCCTTGAAAACCAACATCAGTACCGCCGATAACGCACCAAGTCCACTAAGAATGATCAACGGATTCTGGCCGATCAGGTTCGAGATGACAATAATGCCACCAATGATGAATAGGACAATTTTAGCGACCTGAATATATCCCTTAATCGGTCGGATCTTGGACACTTCGTATGAACGATAGATGTCATCAAACACATTGAGCAGCGCGTTGAGTACCGTGATCATGATAATAATCATGTATGTCATCGCAGACTTCTCAATCAAGGCCTGATAGGCTGGAAAAATATAAGCAGAATAATAGATGATAACGGCTGGCACGAGATGCGACAGCTTGTGGAACAACTTCTTCTCCACAATGATATTGCCCCATTTGTAGCGATTGTTATTGACGAGATGATTAATCGTCTTCAGTACAATTTTTTTGGCAATAAAGTTAGCCAGTACTGAGATCACCGCTATAAAAATAATCGTAATTATGTTCGAAAGATATCCAATGGATGGTTCACTCATGCCAAGTCCCTCTAGTTGATTTCTGATAAAGTCCATTGTTTCCTCCTGACTCCGTTTAGTTTAGCTTACTATTATAGATTAGTTTCTAGTACGAAGTAAAATCTCAAGATACTACATCCATCGATTGATGTGGCCAAATGAGGTGCACCCTTCATGAGTTTTCCGTAACACAAATGGGCTAATGTACATAGACTGGGGTTAACTATAAATCAGATTCTTTAGCATTGGAGATGTGAACATTGAGTAATACAAAAAATAAGGCTAAGACTCAGCAATTTCCTATGAGAAAGCTTTCTCCCGTAAGCATTGTAACAGAGCTTCCACCTGTCCGCGGTCATTCAAGGATTTCCTCCTCAAATCCAAAGCCCCCATTAATGAAAAGGACACATCATCGGCGATCAAAACATGCGTGGATCGTGCCTTTCGTATCCCCATGTTTTTGAGTACAACAAACACGGTAAATGACCTGCAAGGACAATTTCTGAATCGTCTCATTGCGGAAATTGAAGATGCATTGCTATTCCCTCGCACATTGCCTGTAAGCGAACAATATCCGGAAAACATCCTGACGAATATACGACGCTTGGTTTTTTCAAGCTACGGTTTGCTCGCGATCAACTTCCGCAGGTTTTTTGTTCAAATTCTCCAATCCAATGTGGGGCCGCCGCCAACGAGCACTCCGTTCTGGGAAGGATCGACTTTTTCCCAAATCGAACCTGCTATGGCTTTTCAATTTGGCATTCCCATCTTATTAGTTAGAGAGAAGGGAACAGACGTCAATAATGGAATTTGGGCTGGAGGAATTACACCGCTTAACATATTTGTTGACTGGGATTCCGACAACCAATCCGTAGACGATTTCTTTAACAGTGTTCAATGGAGAGAGGTCTTTGCAAATTGGACTGCTGAGGTAAGGGGCAACTACTTACTTCGAACGGAACCCCTGTTTAACAATTAACACTAAATGTACATTACAGTTATGGACGATGAAACCTTTGCGCAGATTTCAATGCGGTGCTCGTTGTTTCATTCCCTGTGCACGGGCGCTAAATCCTAAATTCGTCCCTTCTTGATCTCAAAGATACCAAAAAAGAGACCTTTGAGGTCTCTTTCTAGAATATCATTTTGCTCATGTGCGTTGCTCAAATAGTTATTTCTTCGCTATCGACCGGTGACTTTCTCATGGAATTAATTATTGCCAAACACCTTTACTCGGAATCAATCCTAGCGCTTAGTATTCTTTTAATCCGGCTCGTCAAACATCACAAGAGCTTGCCAACAATTCGCTTACCGTTACGAAACGATACCCCTCTTCCGCCAGTTCCTCGACCAGCACACGAACAGCTTCCACGGTCTGGGAACGCTCCCCGTACCCATCATGAAACAGGAAAATGCCGCCGGGCTCCGCCGTAGGCCTGGTGTGCTCAAGAATGTAATCGACGCCAGGATTATCCCAATCTTTCGCACCACCGTTGACCGCACCGATTGTTCGGTAACCTCTCTCCGCAGCCAGGGACAGGATATCATCATTCACGCCAAAGTACGGCGGTCTAAAACACTTCGCAGGTTTCCCTGTTACTTTTCGTATGAGGATTTCAGCACATTGCAGTTCCTCTCCAGCTTGCTCCAGTGTCAACTTGGTTAGATCTGGATGTGCGTAGGTGTGGTTGGCAATCTCATGTCCTTCACTGTGCACCTCCGCCGCAATCTCTGGGTAAACCTCTATCTCCTTGCCAATCATGAAAAAAGTCGCCCTTCCACCTGCATTACGGAAAATTTCAAGCAATTGATGCGTGTATACCGGATGTGGGCCATCATCAAACGTGAAGGCCACGACCTTTTCCCGAACGGATACCCGATCTATTAACGATATGTTGATCATGAACTCATGAACTCCTCTCCATTACAGCTTGGCTATGATAACCTTATTATTCCATGTGCAGCGCTGCAGGTCCAGCATGCTGAGCCACTATGATCCGCTCCCCAGAACTAGTCGGACTGGGCATGAGAGAAACGGAGTATCTTTCCATCATAAACTGAAAAACCACCACCCAGAATACTGGTTGGTGGTTTCTTGACTCTAATGGAGGCGAGGGGAGTCGAACCCCTGTCCGAAGATAACGGCACATAAGCTTCTACGGGTGTAGTCACAGTTTTGATGTCATCCGAGTATTAGTATCCAACAAGAACAGGATTAGCCCAAGCAGGTATGGACTCAACACAATAGACCAAATTACTCTGCATGATTTCCGCAACAATTAAAGGCTCGTATGTATTATCAATGATGATAACTTGATCCGCGATGGCTAGAGCTGGTGTAAGGTTCTTCAACGACTCACCATATCGATAACGAATATCTTCTTCAGCAATCCAATGACCACCCTGCTCAACACGATCTATATGCATCTGGACATCTTGAAGGCCGATGTAATACAGGACAATTTCGTAACTTTTCTCTTTAGCGACTTCCATATGTTTTAGAACGAATGATCCAGACAATGTCGTTTCTATGGCAAAGTTCTCACCATTTTTTATGAGCGAGCGAATTCTTTTCACAGCTTCCCTTCCAGCAGAAAGATCAGCACTACGAGGGTTATCTGGTTTCAACTCTCTTGCGATCTGATCGGGATCTACCAGTTCATCAAGCCAATCTCTCATTTGCATACTGAGTGTGCAATCCCTGCTCCATTGGTTCCAGCAAACACAGTCATGACTGGTCTGATTTCACTCATGATACTCAAACTCTTGGCGTTTCCCAGTAGCATCAAATATAATTTCGAATTTATTACCCGCAGCATCCTCACGAACGCGTTTGTTGTTCTTTATATAATAAATAGAGGCACCTGATTCTTTGGCTTGTTTCCGTGCATGTTGATTGGCTTTTTTCAAAATTTCTTGGAGCTTTTCTCGATTTTCAAACATCTTGAGTCCCCCAATCTAAATTTCTGTTTATTATATCATAAACTAAAAAACCACCAACCAGAACACTGGTTGATGGCTTTTGACTCTAATGGAGGCAAGGGGCATCGACCCCCATATGGTACTTAATATCTTATAAAAGCCGATTCGCCTATACATAGAAGGAAAATCCCTAGGAGGACCCTATGACTGAACGAATTATCGGATACGCAAGGGTTAGTACTCTAATACAATCGAACGACTCTCAGCTTGAACGCCTATCAAAATTTGTATGAAAATGGACTGACATTGGAAAAAGTTTTTTCTGTTTCAGGATCTTCAGGAGTTTCAAATAAAATCATTGATGAAGCCTTAATTACCTTAAAGCCACTGGCATCACAAAATGGTTATATACAATCGTTCCCGGATCTCACGCATAAGAGAAGAAACAGAAAGTATCGAAGAAAAATTTGCATCGCTCGGTAAAGAGATCTATATATAGAAGAACATAAGAGACCGGTTCATTAATCCAGTCTCTTCTTAACAATTTTTATAGTTAAAATAGATACATATATAACTAAAATCACAAACGTAACCAGCATAATTATCGGTCTAAATATGTTTACTGAATCTATCGCGTTTATGCAAATAATAGAGAGTATTAAGAATGCTATGTTCGATATATGGTGTTTTGTTGTATCTTTTTTTATCAACCGGTAACTCACTAATATAACAATGTAAATATATAAACCCAAGCCTACAAAAACTGTCCAGTTAATAATATCACGCCCCTTGTATTATTTATGCTATTAATAACAATAACTCCATAAACAAAATAAAGGAACCTCTTTACCAAAATAAAATGGAGTAGTAGGTTCCTTTATTGTCTTTAATTTGTATCAAATGCATGAAAAAATCTAAAGATCTGAATAATTACGTATAATAGTTACATATGCGAGACAGCATAATAGGCATCTGCAACATCATCTTGAAGATCGCTAAAAGTATTGTAAAGGTCTACTGCAGCAAATCCAAGTGCACCTCCAGCAGGTAAAAATGTAAGTACATTACCCATAGAGAAAAATGTAAGAGTAGCTGCGAACGAAAACGATGCCGCACTTACATAAGTGTCACGATAATTAGTTTCAGCGGAATCCATAGCTGCTTTAGCTTCATAGAAATAATTATTACTCTTCGTTATACTGGTTCTGGAAGCATTGCTTCCAGTAGGGCCAACATATACCCCATGATCAAATTTAAAAGATACACCACTATATGTACCAAATGTATATCTAGTTCTATCACTGTTGCTGTAGTAATGGGAAATTGTAGGAGGTCCACCAGCATCGTTAGAGTTTAATGCGAATGAAGCACCACCGACACCAGGGCGGCTCATTGAGATTGAAGGGAAATCATTTTCTGAGATCACTTCGCCATTGACTTCTACTTCATTTTCTTCATTAATAGAAAATGTTTTAATTTCGGTTGAATCTGCGAATTTTTCTGCATATGCGGGAATAGCTGCATATGCTTCTGTTAGTTCGTAACCCTTAGTCACAGTAGAGGTATACGAAGCTTTACCGTTTTCATCAGTTACTTGTTCTATAGTTGTGGTTTTGTTCAAACTACCAAGGAAATCTCCATCAACAGTATACAAATCTTTGCTGATCGAATTAGTTTGTATAGTGGGAGCTTTGGCACTTTCATCTGGCGAAGCAAAAGCAGCAGAACTTCCTGTAACAATAAGTGCGGAAACAAGTAAAGATGATAACATTTTTTTAATCATAAAAACCCTCCTAATAAAGTATGTAATATCATACATATTATGAACTGGGTTATTCAGGAAATCAAGGTATTTTTCGGTTGTTCGAAAAGTAATCGCTGGAGGTCATGTGTTATGGCACTTATAGAGGTTTAAAATACATACGTTTTTTTATTTAGATATTCACCTACATGTGCCGCTAAAATAGCGACTCTTACTGTGAATATTTTCTTGTCCTCAGACAAATTTCAGTACACTTGCCAGCCGATTTGATCAGTCTATAAATATACAAAAAAAGATGCTTCGTATGAATAAGAATGTGCCCGCCCATATAAACGCCTTCTTAATATTGGGTCCAGTAACTTAAATCATTCTGCTGTACCAATGGCGGTGCTTTGGGAAGCTTAGGTTTATCCGATTCCCGTTCCCAGCCTTCCAGGATCACTATAGCCAATGACCAAATCCACATGATTCAGACCTTGATACAATATGGAGTCGATCCTAACGCTGGCGTTCACTTGGTAAAGTCGATGCTGAATGAGGATGCGTTGATTTTGTTGGAGGAGTATGGAGCAACCGTAGAAGATATCCCTCGTAAGCAACTATACCCGGAAGATTATGTCGAAGAGAATGGTACGCTGATTCGATTACGTTGAGGGTACAGGAGAGTTCGAAAAAAAGGCCAGTAGCGAGATACTCATCGCTGCTGGCCTTTTTGCATACGTAGCTTAGAAAAATTTAAGCCGAAGGCTGGGTAGAGAACTACATGGTTACAAAATCGGGGAAGTAAGAATATATAAAATGACTATCGTATTATAACTAAGATAAAAGCGGGAAATTCATTTAAGTATCTTTAGATATACACTTTTGTAAGAGATAAGATTGGGTGCTTCATCTTAAAAAGTATTTTAGCGAATCTAACGCCCAATACAAACGTTTTTTGAACATAGGATCTTTTGAAATTTTATTCCCCTTCACCACTAATCGTAAGACCATTACTACGCAAACTTTTCCCATAATCTATCCAATAATCGTACCTAGCATCGAGGAATTCTTTTCGAGCACTTGAGATGTAATTTATCTCTTGTATTTTTTCTTTAAAACCATTGAGACAAATAAGTTCTTTAGCACAATCAGCACGATATTTAAAGGTAGAAGGAATATGTTCTGCCCAATATTTCTTGTTACGTACCTTACACGAAGTAAACTGATAGTAGTCTCTTATCGGACGAAGTCTATCAAAAGACATAATCTCTATATTATCTTGACGCAATGCTGCTCTTTTACCACTCAGTAGTTCATTATTTTGATATTCATACCTTCTACCGTAAACAAGCAAAAACTGAGGATTAAATGTTAATTGTCTTAATTCCTGAGGGATATTAAAGAAATCGAAAAACGATAATTGATTGACAGCATTATTGAGAATCGCTTTCCATTCATAAATTTGACCAATAGCCTGTGAAAATTGTGCGTTAAAAGTACCATCTTTGTTGTACATAACTTTTGAAGGTTTTTCAATTTCAATAAATACCGGCGAAAAGGTAAGACTACTATTGGCTAACCAAAGAAAATCAGGAACCTTTTTAAAGGGATTTCCGATTGGAGGTTGAGAAATTAAAGTGTGCATATAGGGATAATGCCCGGACTGTCCAAAAAGTTCTAGAGCTCCTGGTACATAAGATGGATTTTTCTCAAGGAATACTTGAAATATTTTCTCATCATCCCCGAATGATTCAAGTAAACTTAAAAACTCTTCTTTAGATCTATTTTCATATTCTTCCCACTCTATTGGTTTAGGGGCATCCTTTTGGATCTCGTATCCTTTAGAAAATATATTCAAAAGAAGACCTCCGATTCTCATTTTGTTTGATTACGTAATATAGACACTTTTGCTTATCTAATCAATGAAATTTAAAGCATAGTAGGTCATTCCTTCTGAACCGCTCCCTGTCAAGTAGACAGTTGAAAAAACAAAAATTAGTTCATTGAGATACCTTAGCTCGGATGACGTTGCTAAGGTATCTTTTCGTATTATCAGGTTAGCCAGTAATTACTGGTTGGCCTTTTTTTGTGGTCGTTTTACGATGGGGGAAGCCGGGAGAACGTGGTGGCTTTAGGGGCAAGGACCTCGTAACAAAAACAGTTCTCCCACGACACCTCCAAAAGACCATGTTTGGGCTGGTAGGGGCAGTTGACCCCGTATAACAAGCGAAGCTATGGGTTTGGAACCATCGTGGAAAGGACCGGCAAAACGAAAGATAAGGAGTGAGAACATGGAACCTGTTGTTGGTGTAGATGTCGCTAAAGGTTCAAGTGTGATACAGGCGTTTCAAAAACGAAATGAGCCCGTTGGCAAGGCTATAGTCATTGCGCATGTTGCGAGTGGATTCGAACAATTCACGGAGATGCTAGGTGCGCTTCAAGCCGAAACCGGTGTTGCTCCAGTGGTCGTTTTGGAGGCGACTGGGCATTACCATCGTGCCTTGGTATCCTGTCTGAATCGGAGTGGCTACACCTACTACATTGTGAATCCCTTGCAATCCAAGCGAGCCAAGGGAACGCAGTTACGCAAAGTTAAAACCGACGCTGCAGATGCTTGGCATCTAGCAGAGATGTACTATCGCGGCGACGTGAAGCCGCATCGAACTTGGGATGAGACGTTTACGGAGCTACAGCATTTGACCCGGCAACACGAGTTACATCCAACAGTCATCACTCTAATCCCTTACATATCAAGCTTTCCCAACCGCAATGTACCCTAAAACGTCCACAAAACACAGAAAAGACCGCCTTTTCAGGCGGTCTCACTGATCGTACTAATGGAGGCGAGGGGAGTCGAACCCCTGTCCGAAGATAACGACACATAAGCTTCTACGGGTGTAGTCACAGTTTTGATGTCACCCGAGTATCGCCCTGTAACCGGCTATACGTTGGGTCAGCCTGATTGTCTTCTTCAGCACACCCCAGGCGGAGATGTGACAGCGTATCCCACTACTTGTTAGCCCCTAGTCCTGTCACATGGGCGATGCAGGTTAGAAGCACGCACACAGTTTCTTAGGCTGCGAAAGCGTAGTTTGTTTGTTGTTTGCCGTTTAATAGGCTTTAGCGTTGATGAAGCGGACGCGTCCCCACTACCCGCTACCTATGCTCGAACTATCCCCGTCGAATCCATAAACGCCCCCTCATATAAGAAGGGCTCCAGGATTAATTCGTGAATACGGAGCAAAGGTACTGCACATCTTTTTCCTCCAAGGTAAAAAGATGCTTCTTACAAACTCGGCATTCCTGTCTGCTACATGAGTAATCATAACATAGGCCAGATTGCCGATATAGTACAGATTGCTGGAAGACATTCCAGCAGGCTGAACACGTGTACAGATATATCCAATACAACACGCTCAATCGTCTACACATTATACCGCGTCGCCAACTGGAAGTAAAGTTTACCATATCGGCTCAAGAACATCGGTACCTGTATCTTACCCACAAATCAGTGAAACTAAGCAAGAACACTCTTGCATCCGTGTATAACATCATTATGGCGTGACGACCTGTATCGTGATAGCTAATCTTGACCATATGTACTTGAAACAAAAGTCGAAATATTACACACACAGTCCCTACCAAAAACAAAAGGTTTCGCCTAAGAACTTCAGAGCCCTATGAGTTATCCAGCTATCGGCAAACGATGAATCTTTCCATCAATAGGCTGTACTTTACCTAACCAAAAACGAATAAAAAAGCCTCAATCTTGCCCTTAACAGGACAAACCTTGAGACTTTCTATCCTGTATTTCACTTTTCACTGCTTCATCTAGCTGATTTTCAACTTATCAGCCGATGAAGCACCCGTTCACACGCCCAACATCCACTTAACGAGCAACCTTCTGCTTCTCACGCATTGCCCGTTGGATATCACGTTGTGCATCCCTCTTGGCAGCAGTTTCACGTTTGTCGTACTGTTTCTTACCTTTACCCAATCCAAGCAACAGCTTTGCGTAGCCATTGCGGATATAGATCTTCAACGGCACAATACTGTATCCATCCTGCTTCGACAGCCCGAGCAACTTATGAATCTGCACTTTGTGCATCAGCAATTTGCGCGTACGTGTTGGATCGATGGGATTATTACGATTTCCTTGTTCAAAAGGACTAATATGCATATTGTGAATATGAATCTCACCGTTACGAATGGTGGCAAATGCATCACCAATATTCGCTCGGGCGTTACGAAGCGATTTAATCTCCGTTCCAGTAAGCACCATGCCCGCTTCATACGTATCTTCAATGAAGTAGTCATGGGAAGCCTTTTTGTTCTGTGCGAGCACTTTACTCTGTCCATCATTCTTGCCCATGTCCTCACTCCTTCTCCGTAAAATAAGCTAATATCCCGCCCTATAACAACGAATCCATGTTGCACCAAAGGACCTGTGCCAGACTTTAATTGTAGCAAGTACAGCTGTTAAAATCAAGAAAGAGGCGACTTTAGCCGCCCCCTTCCATTACACCATTTTCAGATGATGAGAAACAACAACGCACGTCCTTGAATTGCCTTCCTCTTGTCCAAAAAACTTCCCTTAAACATGCATCACACTAGCGGATACGGCCTTACTTTTTCTTTTTCCGTACAAAAGCCGCTGTGCCGTTAGCAGACTCACCTTTGTTCTTCTTACGCTTGCGTCGTGGTGCTCCACCTTCCTGAGCGCCACCAGGTGTTGCTGCTTCGCCGATAAATACGCCGCTAGGCGAGGTATTCTTACGTCCACTTCCGCCTTTGCCACCTTTGCCGCCGCCCTTACCGGACTTGAAGCTTCCTTCACCACGACCGCTGCCGCTGTTCAGACCACTTCCTTGTTCACTCGAGGGGCCGTTATCCTGCCCACCGGCACCGGCTGTAGTGCTATATCCGCCTTTACCTGAGCCAAAACCAAAGCTTACCGCGCCTTTGCCCCGGCCAGTCGATCCGCCAGCTTCACCAGCACGACGCTCATTCTTAGGTTTGCCTCCGCCTTTACCAGCATAGCCACCTGACGAGCCTGTACCGGTACTGGTACCCGTGCCCGCATTTGCTGGACCTCGTCCGCCACGTCCACCTTTGCTGCTCTCTTCCGATGATCTTCCGCCACGGTTACCACCGGCACTTGCAGAGCCACCTTTGCCACTGCGAGATCCGCTGAATCCACCAGGTCCACTTTTTGCCCCAGCACGGCCGGCACCGCCACCAGCAGGACGTCCACCTTTGCCACCACGACCGCCACCGAAGCCACCAGGACGTTCGCCGCGAGGTTTCATATCCACCATTTCGAAATCAATCGTATACTCTTCCATGCTTACACGTGCCACACGGATTTTCACTTCATCACCGATGCGGAAAACTTTCGAGGTACGTTCACCAATCAGAGCCATATGTTGATCGTCAAAATGGTAATAGTCGTCTGTGAGCGCGCTCATACGTGTCAGACCTTCAACCGTGTTCTCCAGTTCAATGAACATACCGAAGCTGGTCACACTGCTGATCATGCCTTCAAACTCTTCGCCTACTTTGTCGAGCATGTACTCCGCTTTCTTCATTTTCTCCGTATCACGTTCAGCTTCTACCGCCACACGTTCACGTTCCGAAGATTGCTGCGCAATATCGGACATGCGGCCAGCAAGATACTCCTGACGGTTCTCTGGGAGAACCCCATTGTTCTCAATCACTTCGCGAATGACGCGGTGAATGACCAGATCGGGATAACGACGAATTGGAGATGTAAAGTGACTATAGAATTCTGCTGCGAGGCCAAAGTGACCCGACATCGCGGAATCATACTTCGCCTGCTTCATGGAACGCAGCATCATCGTGCTAATAACCGTCTGTTCCTTTGTACCGCTAATATCTTCAAGCAGGGATTGAAGGGCACGTGGATGAATGGCATTGCCACGTCCTTTAACCTGGTGTCCGAAATTCGCCGCAAAGGCGAGGAAATTTTGGAGTTTTTCCTGATCCGGTTCTTCATGCACACGATAGATGAAGGGAACTTTCAACCAATTGAAATGCTCTGCCACAGTTTCATTAGCCGCGAGCATGAACTCTTCAATAATTTGCTCCGCAATCGAACGCTCCCGTTTCACGATATCGACCGGTTTACATTCCGCGTCCACAATAATTTTAGATTCTTCAAAATCAAAATCAACTGCCCCACGGCGCATACGCATAGCACGCAGTTTCAAGGCAATCTCTTTCATCAGATGGAAATCATCCACCAGATCCTTGTAGCGCTCAAGCAACTCAGGCTCTTCACCTTCAAGAATTTTACGAACGTTGGAATATGTCATCCGCTCTTTGGTTTTGATTACGCTCGTGAAAATATCGTGTTTCACAACCTTCATCTGGTCGTTGAACTCCATCTCACAGGACAGAGTCAAGCGGTCTACCTGTGGGTTCAAACTACAGATTCCGTTGGATAAACGCTGTGGCAACATCGGAATAACCCGGTCCACCAGATACACACTGCATCCGCGGTTGTAGGCTTCTTGATCCAGCTTGGAATTCTCCTGCACATAATAACCCACATCGGCAATATGAACACCCAGACGGTAGTTACCATTAGGCAGCTTCTCTACGTTGACAGCATCATCCAGATCTTTGGCGTCCTCGCCATCAATCGTAACAATGTTAAGTTCACGCAGATCGCGGCGACCCTGTTGCACGATTTCTTCATCTGTAATGGAGTCTGGTGCTTTCTCCGCTTCTTCGACCACTTCGTCCGGGAAAGCTTCTGGCAGCTGATGTTTGCGAATGACTGACAAAATATCAATGCCCGGCTCATCCTTATGACCAAGAATCTCGATCACTTCACCTTCAGCAGCAGCACGACCCTCAGGGTAGCTGACAATACGTGCAACGACTTTTTGACCATCAACAGCCCCTGCAAAGCTAGTACGCGGAATGAAAATATCCCGATTAATCCGTTTGTCATCGGGAATGACGAATCCGTACACCTCATGGCTTTGGAACACACCTACTACCTGTGTCACCGCATGAGTCACAATTCGAATAATCTCGCCCTCCAGGCGACCGCCAGAAGGTCCCTGAGACGTTACTTTCACCAAAACCGTATCACCATTCATCGCACTCTTCATATCATTCGCGTGAATGTACACATCCGGGTGCTCCCGATCCTCAGGAATGAGGAAAGCGAACCCTTTGGCATGAGCCTGCAAACGTCCACGCACCAAATCCATGCGTTCAGGCATGCCGTAGCGGTTGTTGCGAGTCAATAAAACTTTGCCGGATTCCTCCAGCGTATTGAGCATAATCAAAAAGGCTTTGAAATCAGCTGCATCTTCAATCGCGAAGTGCTGTTCCAACTCCTGATAAGTCATGGGTTTATAAGCGGTATCCCGCATAAAGTCGAGCAATTGTTGTTCTGTTATCATTAATATATTCACCTCGGGAAACATAAAAGTGTAATCTGGTCTCATCTCTTTATGTATCGGATTCCTTACCAATTTCAAGCATGCCATGTCATTGTAGTGTAGAGTGTAGTAGCGCAACCATACTATCTCATACCCTAGTATACACGAATTCAATCCGGCCCATCCGTACCCTGCAAAAAAACCACAGTTGCCTGGCTCTCCTCTATAATCACGCTTTCACGTATCTCTACTGATCATTTTATGCGATACACGTAATGTACGCATCTGAAACAGAACTACATCCGTAATTTTTCTGTACATTGGATATACATTAGTAGGAAATCAGTTCACGTAAAGGGTAAGAGAGGCAGTGCCATACATGATAGGGGTGTGTTGCAATGCTAAGGAAGGAAATCTGAACAGAAGCGAGAAGAAGACCGAAAGTTATGGAGTCTATTAGATCATTGGAAAAGTTTGGACGCGTAAGAATTTATTAAAAAACCCCCGTTTCTTCACGAAACGAAGGTTCATCAATTAAGCCATTAGCTTAAGCTATTCATTGAACATCAGTTCCAATTCTTACTTGGAAGCCACCGTAACAACAATAGACAAAATCATAAATCCTGCACCCAGTACCACCGTTGCACGTTGCAGGAAGAGATCCAATCCGCGCGCTTTCGTTTTACCGAAAAGATGTTCCGCACCACCGGAGATGGCACCCGCCAGACCAGCGCTTTTCCCGTGCTGCAGCAATACTACAGTGATTAGACCGATCGAGAAAACAACGAGCAGCAATTTCAAAGCAATATCCATTCTTTCCACCTCCTACCCATGTGGGCATACATCTCACCATAAAAACAGTTACTTTAATTGTAACATAGCTATGGTTGTACTACAAGTAGTGATACAAATGATAAGGAGCTACTAATCTCATCTGTAAGTCATGATAATATGGTCATATGGTTTTAATCACATTATGTTCTCATCCAAGATAAGGACTTACTTTTTAGAAGCATAGGAATTAGGGAGGGCAAAATGATTCAAAGATTTCAAGCCACAGACGCCCTTAAAGGCATCATAGATTATATATGGATTGTAGAACAAGACAACCTCAACCCAATGAACAGACAAGACATCATTATGCCGTTAGGTCATATTAATATTATTTTTAATTATAGATCCCCCTACTACCTCATCGAGAGAAAAAAACGAATTCTGATACCCAATTCATCGGTCATCGGTCAGATTAAAAGAGCGAAGCATGTCAAGTATGGAAAAAACTTGTACCAAATTGGCATTTCATTAACTCCTGTGGGGTACATTCAATCTTTTGAGTACCCCATTTCTCGGCTCACCGAACGAATATGCTCAGTAGTCGACGTATCCTCTGGGCTAGATCAATTACGTACCCAACTCACCAATGCCAGAGATAACGAATCGATCATTACAGCGATCAACGATTATTTCATTGAAAGAATCAAGTTAAACCCTTTGGATACACACCGTGCAGATCATATGCTTTCTTATGTCGAGCAGCAATGCGTAAACCTGAATGTCTCCCATATGGCAGCATATCTCGGAGTTTCCATCAGTACGCTGGAGCGTACATTTAAGCGATATACAGGACTTACTCCCAAAGTGTATGGAGATATCGTAAAGTTCCAAAAAAGCATTGTGAACGCAAATTGGCACACTGAAATATATGAACAATACTACGACCAGTCTCACTTCATTAAAACATGCAGAAAATTTGCCGGTAAAACTGTAAGTGAACTTGAGAAGTCGGCTGACGAACTAACCCTTCGTCATCTATGGCAAGCCAAAAACAAATTTTAAGCCCTTATTTGCATGCTTATTTTTTACAATACAGTCAGCCTTATGACCTGATATACTTTAGCCACAACGACGATGGAGAGAGGATGGCGTTCGTAACAATGATGCTTATAGCAAGTATAATCGTACTTTTAAATGTCACTTTACTGGCGATCTTGGTTCCCGGTGGCCCCATTGAAAATCGGGATTTCTCCAAGCTTAAGGGAATTGTATTCTGGGGATTTAATCTGTTTTTGATTTTGCTTGGAGCTGGATCTTATATTGCCAGTTATCTCCTGTTGATTTCTTCCCCTCATGCTTTGTGGATTGCTCAAGTAATTGCCATTCTGTACTTTATCGTGTATGCTGTTGATCTCGCTGGCATATTTCCAAAATCCCCAACAAAAATGAGCAAGCCATTACTGTTACTCGAAATTATCAATATCTCTATGGCTATTTATCTATTTCTCTTTGTCACAGCTATGAGTTAAGGTGCAATATACATCCCTCGAACAAGTCCAATTACAGCAACCAGTCAGGTTGCTGTTTTTCTATTTATCTATAACACAAAAAGACAGACCGATTTCGCGGTCTGTCTAAAATTTGTAAAAACAACTTATTTTTTAAGGTTGTAGAATCCTTTAAGACCATTGTATTGAGCCAGTTCACCCAGTTGATCCTCAATGCGGAGCAATTGGTTGTACTTCGCAATACGGTCTGTACGGGAAGGAGCACCCGTTTTGATTTGACCAGCATTTGTTGCAACTGCGATGTCAGCGATTGTGCTGTCTTCGGACTCACCGGAACGGTGAGAGATTACAGCTGTATACCCTGCACGTTTAGCCATTTCGATTGCATCGAATGTTTCAGTCAATGTACCGATTTGGTTAACTTTGATCAGGATGGAGTTACCGATACCTTCATCGATACCTTTACCCAGGCGCTCTGTGTTCGTTACGAACAGGTCATCACCAACGAGTTGTACTTTGTCTCCCAGTTTCTCTGTGAGCAATTTCCAACCTTCCCAGTCATCTTCGGACATACCGTCTTCAATTGTAATGATTGGGTATTTCTCAACCCATGAAGCCAGAAGGTCAACATACTCAGCGGAAGTGTAAGATTTACCTTCGCCAGCAAGTGTGTATTTACCATCTTTGTAGAACTCCGTGGAAGCTACGTCCATACCCAAGAATACGTCAACGCCTGGTTTGTAACCAGCTTTTTCAATAGCTTCGATGATTGTAGTGATTGCTTCTTCATTCGAACCAAGGTTCGGTGCGAAGCCACCTTCATCACCTACAGCTGTGTTCAAGCCTTTGGAGCTCAGTACGGATTTCAGGTTGTGGAAGATTTCTGCGCCTACGCGAAGAGCTTCTTTGAAGCTTGGTGCTCCAACAGGAAGAACCATGAACTCTTGAACGTCGATGTTGTTGTCAGCATGCTCACCACCGTTGATGATGTTCATCATGGGTACTGGAAGTACTTTAGCATTGAATCCGCCCAGGTAAACGTACAATGGCAGGTCCAAAGCGTCTGCAGCTGCGCGAGCAACAGCCATGGATACAGCCAGGATTGCGTTAGCACCCAGTTTTGCTTTGTTTGGCGTGCCGTCCAAAGCGATCATCATTTTGTCGATACCCAGTTGATCCAATGCGTCCATACCGATAACTTCTGGAGCAATTGTTTCGTTTACGTTTTTAACTGCTTGCAGAACGCCTTTACCGAGGTAACGGGATTTGTCGCCATCACGAAGCTCAACAGCTTCGTGGGCACCAGTGGAGGCACCGGATGGAACGATTGCGCGTCCGATTGCGCCGGACTCCAAGTATACTTCAACTTCTACTGTAGGGTTACCGCGGGAGTCGAGGACTTCGCGAGCGTACACGTCAGAAATAATAGTCATGTGTGATAATCTCCTTTAAATTTGAAATTTTATTTTAATACGTTCAGAACAAACACGTTCACCAAGCCACTCCGCGTGCAGTACCGTCCTTCGATCGCTGTTATCCCCAAATTCTTTGAACTCCTTATAAAAGGTGAGAATTAGGGGATAAAGGCGAGCACTTCGCTTCTCCAGATCGGTTCTGCCCGCTTCGTTAAGGTGTAACTTAGGTCTTATTCGACAACCTATTAAAATTATATTATTTACGGGTAGCGATGACAGAAGTACCTGTCATTTCGGCCGGTTTAGGCAATTGCATCAGGTCAAGGATCGTTGGCGCGATATCTGCCAGGATTGCACCTTCACGTAGCGTAACATTTGCATCGGTAACGATGAATGGAACAGGGTTCGTTGTATGGGCTGTGAACGGACGTCCTCGCTCATCGAACACCATATCCGCATTACCATGATCCGCAGTAATCAGTACAACGCCGCCTTTGGCAAGTACTGCATCCACAACACGGCCCATGCACTCATCTGTTACTTCAACCGCTTTGATGGTAGGCTCCAGCATGCCGGAGTGTCCAACCATGTCAGGGTTAGCAAAGTTCAGAATAATGGCGTCATGTTTGTCTGCTTCAATCTCGCGAACACATGCGTCAGCCACTTCATACGCACTCATCTCCGGTTGCAGGTCATACGTTGCAACTTTTGGTGAGTTAATCAGCACGCGAGTTTCGCCCGGAAGCTCCACATCACGACCGCCGCTGAAGAAGAAGGTTACGTGCGGGTATTTCTCGGTTTCTGCAATACGCAGCTGTTTCTTGTTGTTCTGTACCAGCACTTCACCCAGTGTATTATCGAGGTTCTTCGGCGAGTAAGCCACATAACCTTCAACCGTCTCACTGAACAGCGTCAGGCACACGAAGTGCAAGCCCACAGGGAGCTTCGGTCCACGATCGAAACCACGGAAATCCTGGTTCGTGAATACTTGTGACAATTGGATCGCACGGTCAGGACGGAAGTTAAGGAAGATGACAGAATCGCCACTTTCCACCAAGCCTACCGGTTCACCATCCGCTTTGACGATTACCGTTGGTTCAACGAATTCATCAAATACGGATTTCTCATACGATTCTACGACCGCTTTAAGAGGGTCAGTGTACTTAGGTCCATCTCCATAAACGATGGCACGGTATGATTTCTCAACCCGTTCCCAACGTTTGTCACGGTCCATCGCGTAATAGCGACCTTGAACCGTTGCGATTTTTCCTATGCCAACTTCTTCAATCTTGGCAATGAGCTTCTGCATGAAGTCTTTACCACTATCTGGCATAACATCACGGCCATCCATGAAGGCATGAATATATACATCGTTCATTCCTTCTTTTTTGGCCAGATCCAGCATGGCAAACAGGTGGTCGATGTGACTATGTACGCCACCATCAGACAACAAGCCGTAGAGATGAAGTTTTGTACCGTTTTGTTTCGCTTCGCGAACAGCTTTGACAAGTGTTTCATTGTCATAGAACTCACCGTCACGAATCGATTTGGAGATACGGGTCAAATCCTGATATACGATCCGGCCGGCACCAATGTTTAAGTGACCTACCTCAGAATTCCCCATTTGCCCTTCTGGCAAACCTACAGCCTCACCGCAAGCAGTGAGAGTTGTATGGGGGAATTGGCTCATGAAACGGTCATAGTTAGGTTTCTTGGCTTGCGCTACCGCATTGCCTTCCACCGTGTTACGCAGACCGAAACCATCCATGATGATCAGTGCTACAGGTTTTGGAGCTGTCATCTTACTTCGCCCCCTCAACAAGCGCGATGAACGAAGCCGGCTGCAAGCTGGCACCGCCAACGAGTGCGCCGTCGATGTCGCTTTGTCCGAGGTATTCTGTTACGTTCTCCGGTTTAACACTGCCGCCGTATTGAATACGAACTGCATTCGCTACTGTCTCGTTGTACAGATCCTTCACCAGTGTACGGATGTAAGCAATAACTTCATTCGCATCTTGGGAAGTGGAGGATTTGCCTGTACCAATCGCCCAGATTGGCTCATAAGCGATAACGACTTGTGCTGCTTGCTCTGCAGACAAACCTGCAAAAGCAGCTTCCGTTTGCACTTTGCATACGTCTTTTGTTTGGTTAGCTTCACGCTCTTCGAGCGTCTCACCAAGGCAGAAGATTGGAGTCAATCCGTGACGGAATGCTGCATGCAACTTTTTATTGACAGTCTCATCGGTTTCCGCAAAATATTGACGGCGCTCCGAGTGACCGATAATGACATAATCCACACCCAGGTCTTTCAGCATTACGCCACTGATTTCACCTGTGAATGCACCGTTGTCTTCAAAGTGAAGATTCTGTGCACCAATTTTGATGTTTGTGCCTTTAACGGCTTCTACCAGGGATGGCAGATTTGTAAACGGTGCGCAGATTACAGTTTCCACGCCTTCAACTTCCGCTTTTCCTTTAACTTCCTGAATGAAGTCATTGGATTCGGAAACCGTTTTGAACATTTTCCAGTTACCTGCGATAATCGGTGTTCTCATGGGTTTCAACTCCTTCATGCTATAGACTAAGATTTACTTGTCGTTCAACGCAACTACGCCTGGAAGTACTTTGCCTTCCATGAACTCGAGCGATGCACCGCCACCTGTAGAGATGTGGTTCATCTTGTCAGCCAATTTGAACTTCTCAGCTGCTGCTGCGGAGTCACCGCCACCAATTACAGTGTAAGCTTCTGTCTCTGCGCAAGCTTCTGCTACTGCACGAGTACCGTGGGAGAATGGTTCGATTTCAAATACGCCCATTGGTCCGTTCCATACAACCAATTTGGAGTTTTTGATCACTTCAGCATAGATCTCACGTGTTTTAGGACCGATGTCAATGCCTTCCCAATCTGCTGGGATGCCGTCGATGTCAACGATTTGTGTGTTTGCTTTCGCACTGAAATCGTCAGACACTACGATATCTACCGGCAGGTAGAAGTTTTTGCCCAGTTTTTTCGCTTTTTCAATGAAACCGAGAGCAACATCAAGTTTGGAATCATCCAGCAAAGATTGTCCAATTTCATGTCCTTGTGCTTTGAAGAACGTGTAAGTCAGACCGCCACCGATGATCACGTTGTCTGCAATGTTCAGCAGGTTGTCGATTACATCAATTTTGTCCTTAACTTTGGAACCACCGATGATCGCTGTGAAAGGACGCTCAGGGTTGGAGATTGCTTTACCCAACACTTCAAGTTCTTTTTCCATCAACAAACCCGATACTGCTGGAAGCAAATGAGCGATTCCTTCAGTCGATGCGTGTGCTCTGTGAGCCGCGCCAAAAGCATCGTTAACGAAAACGTCAGCCAGATCAGCAAATTGTTTTGCCAGTTCCGGATCATTTTTCTCTTCACCTGCGTGGAAACGAACGTTCTCAAGCAACATTACGTCACCGTTGTTCAGTTCAGCGATTTGAGCTTTAACAGCGTCGCCAACGGAATCATCAGCTTTAACAACTGTTTTACCAAGCAATTCAGACAAACGCTCCGCTGCTGGAGTCAAACGCAAGGATTCAACCACTTCGCCGTTAGGACGACCCATGTGACTTGCCAAAATGACTTTAGCGCCTTTTTCAATCAAGAAATTGATTGTAGGAAGCGTTGCACGAATACGTTTGTCATCTGTAATTTTACCATCTTCGAGCGGTACATTGAAATCTACACGGACAAAAACCCGTTTCCCTGTCAATTCGATATCGCGTACACTTTTTTTGTTCATCTGTATTTCCTCCGCACCCATGTATTTGGTGGACCCATCAAGAGTTGAAATCCCTTGTCAACCCTGGTGTTTTTGAGAAATTTGCAAAATGTAGATATATAAAGAGCGGAAACAATAGCATCTGTTTCCGCTCTATGTTATTGCAGATATTACTTAATCATTTTTGCAAAGTGCTCCAAAGTGCGAACCAGTTGAGCAGTGTAGGACATTTCATTGTCATACCAAGCTACAGTTTTAACCAATTGTTGGTCACCAACAGTCAGAACTTTAGTTTGCGTTGCATCAAACAGGGATCCGAAAGTGATTCCTTGAATATCGGAAGATACGATTTCATCTTCAGTGTATCCGAAAGATTCTGGATCGGAAGCTGCTTTCATAGCTGCGTTAACTTCTTCAGCAGTTACTTTTTTATTCAATACAGTTACGAGCTCAGTCAGGGAACCAGTAGCTACTGGTACACGTTGAGCTGCGCCATCAAGGATGCCTTGCAGTTCTGGGATTACCAGACCGATTGCTTTAGCAGCACCCGTTGTGTTAGGGATGATGTTCTCAGCTGCTGCGCGAGCACGACGGAAGTCACCTTTAGGGTGTGGAGCATCCAATGTGTTTTGGTCGCCAGTGTAAGCATGAATTGTAGTCATCAAACCTTGAACGATTCCGAATTTGTCTTGCAGCGTTTTTGCCATAGGTGCCAGGCAGTTCGTTGTGCAAGATGCGCCGGAGATTACAGTTTCAGTACCGTCGAGGATTTCATGGTTTACATTGTAAACGATGGTTTTCATGTCGCCAGTAGCTGGTGCGGAGATAACAACTTTCTTAGCTCCACCTTTCAAGTGTTTCTCAGCTGCTTCTTTAGTCGTGAAGAAACCAGTACATTCCAGAACGATGTCTACGCCCAGGTCGCCCCAAGGAAGTTCTTCCGGGTTACGGTTAGCCAATACTTTAACTTCTTTGCCGTTCACTTTGAAGAAGCCATCGTGTACTTCAACATCGCCATCGAAGCGACCTTGAGTTGTATCATATTTAAGCAAATGAGCCAACATTTTAGCGTCAGTCAAATCGTTGATTGCTACTACTTCAATGCCTGCTACATTTTGAATACGGCGGAAAGCCAAGCGACCGATACGTCCAAAACCATTAATACCTACTTTAATCATGAGTAAGTTCCTCCCAAATTTCGATTAATTTTTATGAAACTTATATATTCAAGACAGACGGTAAAGTCCGTCAAGACAACAATGGTTGTAGTAAAATCAAATCTTATTCCATCTCGGCAACGATGACTTCGGCAGCAGCCTCATCAACAATCAGAATATCTTCCTGACCAAATCGCAGTACGGAGTGTATCGCAGCAGCCTTACTTTTGCCACCTGCAATTCCGATCACGACGTCAGTTCGTTCAATATCCTGAAGTCGCATACCCAGCGTAAGCATGGTATGTACCACCTCACCCTGATCATTAAAGTAATATCCGAAGGATTCAGATACTGCACCTTGCTGCTGGAGTTCATGTATGATCTCTGTCGAAAGTTTGCGTCTTGTGGCCATCTCTACGGCATCACCAATTCCATGAATAACAATCCGCGCTTGCCGAATCAGCTGTAAAATCTCTTGAACACTCGGGTCCTGGATTAGCGATTCATAGGCATGATCACTAAGCAAATCCGGAACATGCAGGAGTTTGTATTGTGCTCCAACCCGTTTTGCCATTGTGGATGCAATCGTATTCGCCTGAATTTCGAGACTTTCTCCAAGTCCACCGCGTGCTGGTACGAACCAGACACCTTTTAGCGATGTTGGCGGAGACAGTTGCTCTGCGACTTCGGCCGTTGTTGAACCGCCAGTAACGGCGACAACGTCGTTGTCACTCATAATATTGCCGAGAGCTTTCGCTCCAGCTCTGCCCAGTTCCCGTTTGGCAAATGGAGAAATGTCCGAATCGCCGGGAACCACAACTACCTTTTGCAGACCGTAGGCTTGCTTAATGCGCTCTTCCAGCTCGGATAATCCAAACAACTCTTTGGCGACAGGCTCTAACTGCTGCAGCAAATCATACCCTGCCTCGCTAATCTTCATTCCAGCACTGTCAATTTCAATAAGTCCCTGAGCCTTTAACAGATCGGTCTCAGCCCTCAGAACCCGCTCGGTCATCTGCATGGAATTCGCTAACGTTCTACGCCCGATCACATCCGATAACATGATCTGTTGCAGAATCGTATACCTCTTTTTCAAGATATCCATGAGATCAGGCAGAAGCTGCTTTTGCACTTCTAAAATCTTTCGCATGCTTTCCACTCCCGCAAGCTTCTCGTTCCAAGTTCTCTTTCGTGGCCCCAAAACGTCCCGGGTTAACTTTTTAAGTCCCACTTATATTCTACCTAAAAGTGACGTGACATGCAAGTGTTTCAAAGTGATATTTCGACACGTTTCAGGTGTTTGTACGCGCCTATTTTCACAAATCTCAGACTTCCACGATCAAGGACTACCGCACGTATACCATATATAGAAGAAAAAATTTATTATCATCTATATGTTTGCTTAGAACCGCATTTTACACAGCATGTCCAAAACCTCTTATAGCATGTACCTAAATGCACGCTTTATCCACTCTTCTTCATCATGATCATTTTCCGATCAATCCAAACCATGTACGCAATGATCTGCTTGCAATTAAATATGTCATGAGCTATAATCATTATTGCTGTCACATATTTAAAATGCTACATAAATTGGTAGCCAGATTAATGTGCGCCCGTGGTCCAATGGATATGACGTAGGCCTCCGAAGCCTGAGATCCAAGTTCGATTCTTGGCGGGCGCGCCATTTTAATTAACAGCTCATAATTCTTTTAACCAATGAAACCGGAAAGGTTTCTTTTTTTTCTAACTTAGTTTGACTTTCTTTGACTTTTTGTTTGGAATTGTTTATTATGTGGGTAATACGGTAACAGTTTAAGTATACACACCAATATAACATTTACATTTCCGAGGAGGTTTTTCACGTGAGTTTTATTCCAATGGTCGTTGAACAGAGCAACCGGGGTGAGCGTGCCTATGACATCTATTCCAGATTGCTGAAGGATCGTATTATTTTCCTTGGTAGTGATGTAAATGACGTTGTCGCTAATGCAATTATGGCACAGATGTTGTTCCTGGCTGCGGAAGATCCGGAGAAAGACATTCACTTATACATCAACAGCCCAGGCGGATCCATTACAGCCGGTATGGCCATTTTTGATACAATGCAATTCATCAAACCGGATGTATCTACCATCTGTGTAGGTATGGCCGCTTCTATGGGTGCATTCTTGTTGAATGCCGGTGCAAAAGGTAAACGTTTTGCATTACCAAACAGTGAAATTATGATTCACCAACCGCTTGGTGGTGCACAAGGCCAGGCTTCTGACATCGAAATCCGTGCTCGTCGCATCCTGAAAATGCGTGATACGTTGAACCGCATCATCTCCGAACGCTCAGGTCAACCACTGGAGCGTATCGAGAAAGATACAGATCGTGACTACTTCATGAGCGCTGCTGAAGCGGCCGATTACGGTATCATTGATAAAGTGATCGAAAATGTAGGTTCCCAGGGAATCTAAGTATGACGTAGACCATAGACTACACGTTAACACAAAGGAAGCCCTCGTCATTTTAAGACGAGGGCTTCCTTTTTTCATTTTAGTAAGAAGATATCATAAAAGTGCACAATAATGATTTGTTACTTGCTTCCCATTATATCGCTAAAAGGCTCTGTTCCTTTAGCAAGCAATTCTTTATACGTAAATGGCATTTCCGGGAATCCTTCTGCGTACGCTGTGTACTCATACAACTGGAAGAACACAACGACACCTGTTGGTGTCACATAGAAATCCTGATCTTTATTCAGTCCTTTGTAACCTTCCAGGTATCCACCACGGGCTTTCAGCTGTTCGCCTACCTTTTTACCCAACGTCTCACGCATGGATTTGTTATTTTGCAGCACATCATCAAGTTTAAGCTCCTTACCTGTGTCCAGTGCAAAGGTGTGACCCGTACGATATGTCATACCATGAGCGCCGGCATAGTCCTCATACCGTTGTGTAATGAGTCCAAGCACGCCTTTTTCGTTGTACGTCACCACGTAGGAGCTCTCAAATCCATATGGGCGGTTAGCGGTTGCACCACCGAATTCAGCCGTCTGTTTCTTGAAACCAGCTACGTATGCATCTACTTCGTCTTTCAGCACTTTGTTGATTGCCGTTTCAGCTTCTTTGCTTGCGAGTCCGCTTACCTGTGGATATTGAACGTCCACTTCAGCATTTTTCACCGTGACACTAACTGTTGCCGCTTTAACCTTCACGCTGTTTTGTTTCACTTTGCTGAGTGTCAGCGTTTTGGTTTTGCCATCCCAATTCCCTTGCACACCTAGATAATCTCTCATAGCAGAGAACGGAATATACAATCTGCCGTTGATCAGCTTCGCGTCCACTTGAGGATAATAGTTATTGATTCTGACACTTGGCTCCCCATCCATCAGACTGACCGTCATCGTATTATTGGCCGCAGTCACGGCATAGGACTTCGTTTTCGCATCATATTTCAACGTACCGCCTGCCACATCTTTCACTGCCGTAAGAGATACCCAAGTAGAGCCACCTTGGAGCAGTCCTTTTTGTGTCAGTGTTTTACCTCCTGATTTCAACGTCACCTCAGTCGGGGTAGTCACTTTGGAAGATACAGATGCCGCTTGAACAGAATGATCTTGCCACACTGAACCGCTCCCCACAATAATTCCTGCTGCCAGCAACGCACTTGTCCATTTTTTCCATGATGTCATATATAAAACTCCTCTCTAAATTCACAATTAGGTTCATTGCGTATGTAAGCCTCAACTTGATCGTATATCACATACGCTCACCTCTTTATTATAATTAACCCAATTTCGGAAAGGTTTACAGCTCCAGTTACAATGTTGATGAATATCTAGCGAAAAAAACACCCGGATATGTCCTTTTTGTCATGAACAACTATACAAAAAAGATACCCAACAATAGCATTTCATGAAGCTTCCGAAGGAGGCACTCTCATCAAACTTCATCAAAGTCTGCTTTTCCAACAAAAAAGACCCTGTCCCCATGGACAAAGTCTTTGTCATTCTTTTATATTCAATCATGCTTATTTCATTTCATACGTAATATTGAGAATCGTGCTTACTTTAACTTGGCCCGTTTCAATCTCCGTGCCTCCAGCTGTATCTGCAGCTTTGGACATCAATGACTCGCTTGCATAGAACACAGGCACATTCGCATCCCCTTGGCTTACCGAAAGGACAGCACCCAGTTGACGTTTAACTGCTTTGGCAATGGCTCCAGCTTTCACATCTGCATTGGCCACAGCTTTCTCAATTACTTGGGACTCGTAACTTTCCGGATTCTCTACAGTAAAGCGCACATTTTCAATGTTGTTTGCGCCCGCCCCCGAAGCAGCATCGAGCAGCTCACCGATCTTGTCCATCTCACGGTAAGTGACCGTCAGCGTATGATGCGCTGTGTATCCTTTAATTTGTTGTCCATCTTTTTCGCTATACGTGTAGTTGGGTTGTACAGAGAACTGACTGGTTTGAATGTCATCTGCACTAATCTTCCACGTATTCTTCAGCAAGTTGGATACCTTTTGAACTTTGGCAGCATTCGCTTTTTGGGCAGATGCAGCTGTCTCTGCAGTACTGTTCACGCCAATGGACAGATAAGCGATATCAGGCTTCACCTGAATCTCACCTTTACCCACTACATTGATCACATTTTGCTGTACCCCTTGTACCTCTGCAGCGTATGCATAATTACCTGGTGCAACCCATGCCGTTCCTCCAACGAGCAACGTACTTGCCACCAACACCGCACCGAACGGTTTCATCCATTGTTTACCCATCACGATAGCCTCCTTATGTGTTAACATCTCAAACTTTAAGCCATTTGATACCTTAACAGACGGGACAAATTCCATAATGTTGCACTTGACTGTCTAGAAAACGAAAAAAGCCCCTTTCGGGACTTCTTCAATGAATTCATATCATATCTTATTGGTTTTCAAGCTCTTCCTTGCTAACCAGACTAACTAAAGCGTTTACAGCCTGTTCGGCATCCGCGCCCTCTGCACTAATATGGATTTCCGTGCCTGTGCTAATTGCAAGGCTCATGATCCCCATGATACTTTTTGCATTCACTTTTTTGTCGTCTTTCTCGACGAACACTTCTGATGAGTACTTATTCGCTTCTTGCACGAACAGTGCCGCAGGTCTAGCATGAAGACCGGTTTTCAAACGGACAACTACCGGGTGCTTTGTCATGGAAACTTACCCCCTATTATAAAATCTGGACATTAAATACACAATTATATTTATACAACATTATAACATTAACCCGTGCCGGACACTAGAAGAAAAAACTCAGGCTACTTTGTAGAGCTTTATCATGCCCCATTTTGTATTTTTTCTCATCGCACCATGTTACCTGAGTGACTCTTCTGGTCCCTAACACGGTTGGCTCACTTGACGGTCCTTGTTCAACAGAGACAGCCGACCTTGTTCATTACCCTAACCGTATTAGCCATAACGCTCTGTGCGCACTTTATCAGCCAGCTCATCAATTTTGCGAAGCCGATGATTCACTCCCGACTTGCTGACTGTACCTTTAAGAAGTTCGCCCACTTCCTTCAAGTTGATATCCGGATGAGCAAGTCTGACCTCCGCTACTTCGCGAAGCTTTTCGGGCAACGATTCCAGACCCACTTCCTTTTGCAACAATCGGATATTATCAATTTGCCTTACCGCCGCTCCGATCGTTTTATTCAGGTTGGCAGTCTCACAATTGACAATCCGGTTAACGGAGTTACGCATGTCTCGCATAATCCGTACATCTTCAAACTTGAACAAGGCTTGATGAGCACCAATGATGCTAAGCAGCTCAATGATTTTCTCGCCTTCCTTGATGTATAGGATGAATCCTTTTTTCCGTTCTATACACCGTGCATTGAGATGAAATTCATTGGCCAGATCAACTAGCGCCTGACAGTGCTCCTCATACATGGACGCAATCTCCAAATGGTACGAAGAACCTTCCGGATTATTAACCGATCCACCTGCCAGAAATGCACCGCGAAGATAGGCCCGTTTACAACAGTTCTGCTGAAACAACTCCGCATGAATCCCTGGTGTAAACAGAAAGCCCTCCGATACAATATGAAGAGTTTTGAGAATCACTTGTACCATGGTTGGAATACGAACAATATATACATTGTTCTTTTTCAGCCGCATTTTTTTGCGGACCAGTAATTCCGTATGAACTTGAAAATGCTTTTTAAGCAGAGAGTATGCCCGTCTTGCAATCGCGGCATTCTCCGTCGAAATATCCAAGATAACTTTTTTATTCGATAACTGCACCGCACCAAGCATACGGATGAGGGCTGAAAGTTCCGCCTTTTCGCAGCACGGTTCGCTCTCGATCATCGTTAATTCTTTTTTGGTCTGTGCTGCAAACGACATGGGACTTCACCTCTTCCGTAACATCCAATTTTGCACCAGTTGATAGATGTGATGACTTAGCTTGTCGGCATCATGACGCAGATAGGTTTTGAACAGAACAAGAGTATCCGCAACCACCTGATAACCGGCACTTTCGAGTACATTCATATCCAGCACAACTGGTTTTGCGCCTTTTTCTGCATATTTGTTCTGCACTTGCAGCGGAATATCTCCATTATTTACGATAACATAGTCGAAGAGCTGATGACCTATATGCTCATGTACAGCCTTAAGGTGGTCACTTACCGTATAGTTATCTGTTTCTCCAGGCTGTGTCATGACATTACATATAAACATCTTCACTGCATCTGCTTCAACCACGGCCTCAGCCAGCTTTGGCACGAGCAGATTCGGAAGAATACTGGTGTAGAGACTGCCTGGTCCGATCAGAATCGCATCAGCCTGACGAATGGCCTCTACTGCCTCTGGCAACGGCTCCACGTGGTCCGGTTCAAGAAAAACACGTTTAATGCGTCCGCCTGCCTCAGGGATTTTGGACTCGCCCGTAATAATTGTTCCATCTTCCATCTCAGCATGCAACACAACGGCCTGCCCGGCTGCTGGTAATACCTCACCTCGAACGGCAAACACGCGGCTAAGTTCCCGCACTGCGGTCACGAAGTCGCCCGAAATATCCGTCATTGCAGCCAAAATCAAATTACCCAAGCTGTGGCCTGCAAGCCCCGCGCCTGTATTGAAACGATACTTCAACATATCTGAAAGCAATGGTTCTACATCGGCCAGCGCCGTAAGCACGTTGCGAATGTCACCCGGAGGCGGCATTTGTAGCTCATTACGCAGAATACCTGAACTTCCACCGTCATCTGCAACCGTGACGATGGCCGTAATATCCAACGGCTTTTCTTTCAGACCGCGCAACATCACGGACAATCCGGTTCCGCCACCCATTACAACTATTCTCGGACGTTCTCTTCGTGGTCCGGCCTCTTTCATCCCTTCACCCTCTTCAATGACGGTCCCGGTCAGCGTCGCGATGGCTCACGGTGACCGCTTCAGTCTCGCTGCTTCCCAACATCTTGCCCAAATATTCCGATATTGCTACCGAGCGATGTTTGCCTCCCGTACAGCCTATTCCAATAATAACCTGGCTTTTGCCTTCCTTCCGATATTGCGGAATCAGGAAATGCAGCATATCCAGTAGCTTTGTCAGAAACGCCTGTGTCTCAGGCCATTTCATAACATATTCATATACATCACTATTCTGTCCCGTATTCGGTCGCAAATGATCAATATAATGTGGATTTGGTAAAAAACGAACATCAAACACCAGATCAGCATCAATGGGAATACCATACTTGAATCCGAACGACGTAATATTCACCGACAGCATCTGGCTTTCCAAATGTGAAAACCGGGAGATAATGCGTTCCTTCAATTGAGCAGGTTTCATCGTACTTGTATTCAGGACCTGAGTAGCAGAGTTTTTGAGTTCCTCCAGCATCTTGCGTTCCAGTCGGATGCCATCCAGCGGCATACCCTCAGGAGCCAGTGGATGTCTGCGCCTGCTCTCTTTGTAACGCTGAACAAGTACAGAATCTGTAGCGTCCAGAAATAAAATCTCGCAATGAGTAGTATAATGATGATTTCTAATATAATTCAATGACTCCGACAGAGCCGTAAAGAATTCACGCCCGCGCAGATCGATAACAAGTGCAACCTTGCCAATCTTGCCGTTTGACTGTTCAATCAGTTCCGCAAATTTAGGAATCAATACCGGTGGCAGATTATCTACACAGAAGAAACCCAGATCCTCCAGGCTCTGTACTGCAATAGTTTTACCTGCTCCGGACATGCCCGTAATGATAATGAGCGTGGCGCCTGTGCCTGGTGAGCCCTCACCTTCAAGCATAATTGTCCCCTCCTTATCATATTGCTGCCTTCATATATTGTTACGAGGTTACTACGAACGTAAGAGAAGTCCTGCTGCACCCACAATACCAGCATTATTGCCAAGTGTGGCTTCCAGAATCTGAACCCCTTCTTGCAATGGTTCCGGTGTCAATTTGGCAAACACGGTACGTATTTCATCAAACAGGAAATTGCCTGCTTTGGATACGCCACCACCAATGATGAACATCTCCGGGTTAATAACAGCAGCTACAGTAGCCATGGACTTGCCCAGGTAGTAAGCCGCGCGGTTGACAATTCGTAGCGCCACTTCATCGCCTGCTTTGGCAGCATCGAATACTTCCTTGGCTGCGATCTTGTCGACGAGTGCCAATGATGTATGATCACCGCGTTCTACTGCATCCTTCGCCATACGAATAATTCCCGTTGCGGACGACACCGTTTCAACACATCCCATTTTGCCACAGCCACACCTGATGGCTTCCAGATCCGGTACAACACTGATATGTCCTAGCTCTCCAGCCATACCGGAGAATCCCTGATAGATGTTACCATTCAGGATCAAGCCTCCACCAACGCCTGTACCGAGCGTATAGCATACGCAATTGTCTACGCCCTTGCCGGCACCAGCCCACACTTCACCCAGTGCAGCCACGTTCGCATCGTTATCTATTTTGATTGGCTTGCTCAGACGTTCTTCCAGAATCGAACGAATGGCTACATTCCGAAATCCGATGTTAGGGGCATGAACGATAATTCCCTCGCGTACATTCGTGAACCCGGCCACTCCAGCGCCTACACCCTCAAGCTGTTCCCAACTATAAGGCGATTCGGCTACGATATGTCGGACATACTTCTCGATGTTGGCGATGACGGTCTCAACGCCTTTATCCACTTCAGTCGGTCCTTCATACGTATGCATTAGCTGACCTTGTTCATCGCATATACCGACCTTAATTGCTGTTCCGCCGAGATCGACCCCAACGTAGATTTTCTCAGACATGCTGCAAGCCACCTTTATCTATCTCAAATAGTTTAAGTCCTACGTACCAACTATAATTGAAGGATACGCCTGGGTCAAGACGAGAAGACCTCAGATACATCACGCTCCGCTGGGCTTGTGAACCATATCACACACGATTTTTGAATACGTATACAAGCTTATGAAGCTTCATATATAAACGCAGGCTTTGTTCCTTCCTCCATTGCAGAGGCAGCCTCCATTCATGATATTGCATCTTCACTCGTTCCATTCGTAAAAGATAATCATCGTCACCTCGAAGTGGTGACCCCATTTCACACACCCCGTCACCCCTGTCATTCTCATGCGGAGACTTCGATCGACGGTTTGGTGAACACAAAAGCGCCTTCCACATAGGGAAGGCGCCCTTACTTTTTCGAAATATCTGAAGTTATTCAACTTGATTGAACTCGGTCGATCTTCTTACGTTATAACTTTGATTCCACACGTACCGGCTCTTCTGTCTTCTCCATCTTGTTCACATCCAGAATATCGAGCAGGAAGACGAAGATCGGAATACCAATGATCAGTCCCCAGATCCCCAGAAAGTGTTGTGACAGAATAAGGACAATGAAGGTGTAGAACATCGGTAATTTGGTCTTGTGTGCCATCAGCTTTGGATTCAGGAAATACGTCTCCAAGGCATGAATGATAATAATCATGATGATCACAATAATGCTTAGTTTCAGACCGCCCATCTGATAACCGATTAGACAGAGTGGAACGAGTGAGATGATAACTCCTGCAACTGGCACCAGACTAAGCAGGAACACCAGAATGGTCAGAGCGAACAAATACGGGAATCCCAGAATCCATAAGCCCAGAATCGTCAGTACGGTATTGAATACAGCGATCAGCAACTGCGCCTCAATAACTTTACCGAAAGAAGAAACGAACTTATCACCCAGATAAGCTACTTCATTGTAGAACCAGCCGATCTTACTTGTTTTGAACTTGGATGTGAATTTGGATATCTCCTGCTTCTGTAATAAGAAGAACAGACTCAGAATGATAACCAACAGAATAAACTCCAGCCACTTGCTCAAAGCGAATATATACTTCAATGCATCATTGGTATAATTTTTGATATCGAAGGATTGAAGGTAACCCGCAATCTTGGAAGCGAAATTATCACCGTCTGCACTGTCCAGAAATTTCATAATCTCGTTCGTCAACTGAACGACCTGATCCACAATTCGTGGTGAATATCTGGATATGCCAAGCACGATCACGGCAATCACGATCATATAGAGCAGGATGACCACAACTTTATAATTGATCCGAAACAACCGATTCAAACCACCTGTAATGAAGTGCTGTAACCTGTTCATGACATACGTCACCAGGAACAACAGCAGAATCATGTGCAGCATACTCCCCATACTGAACAAAATCAAACAGAATAAGAGCAGAATCAAAAACCGTCTCACTGTTGCATTCTGTAACCAATCTTTTATCATTTCCCCCAAAATCTTCACCTCACAGCTAATATGCCCCTTATGTATACGAACTCATGCCCATTTCAGTTTCAAAAAAAGAGAAGCCTTCCGGCTTCTCTCACTTCATGAGACTTCCCGTTGTCTCTTATCTTTAACTTATGCCCAATCACGCTCTTGTGATGCTTACTTATCCAACGTTTCGCTCCAGTCATGCACAATGCTTCCTTCAAGAAACTTCTCGCAGTCCATCGCTGCCATACATCCTGACCCAGCAGCCGTAATGGCCTGACGATACTTTGTATCCTGAACATCACCGCAGGCAAATACACCCGGAATATTCGTTTCCGTTGTCCCTGGTGTAACCACAACATAACCATGTTCGTCCAGATTAATTGCATTAACGAGGAACCCCGTGTTCGGTGTGTGACCAATGGCAACAAATACGCCATCCGCCTCAAGCAACTCTTCCTGACCCGTCTCGTTGTTGCGTACCTTGAGTCCTTTGACGCCCATCGCGTCAGGCACGACCTCAAGTGGCGTACGGTTCAGAGCCCATTTTACCTTCACATTGCCGCGAGCCCGATCCTGCATAATTTTGGATGCACGCAGTTCGTCCCGACGGTGAACCAAAGTAACATCCGTTGCAAAACGGGTCAAGAAGCTCGCTTCCTCCATTGCAGAGTCACCGCCGCCCACGACCACAATTTTTTTGCCACGGAAGAAGAATCCGTCACACGTCGCACACGTGCTTACACCACGTCCCACATTCTCCTGCTCTCCAGGAATACCGAGATATCGAGCAGTGGCACCTGTGGAAATAATAATCGATTCAGCTTCCATTTCACCAATTCCACCAACTTTGACCTTGAAAGGCGGTTTGCTGAAATCGACCTCTTCCACCCAGCCGTTTTTGAACTCGGCTCCAAAACGTTCAGCTTGCTTACGCATATTATCCATCAGTTCGGGACCCATGATACCTTGTGGGAAACCGGGGAAATTCTCAACTTCCGTTGTCGTCGTCAATTGACCACCCGGCTGAAGACCTTCAATGACCAGTGGGTTCAGATTAGCACGAGCCAAATATATCGCTGCTGTCAGACCCGCAGGTCCAGTTCCGATCACAATCGTTCTGTATTTAGACATATAGATACAGCCTCCTTGATAAGGTGAGAGTGTGTTGTACTGGCAATTAACTTGCAAAGATGATATCCTACAGGCATTTTACGAGGCCCATTCGTTAAGTTTACCCGTTTTCCCGGTTATTGTATCCTTCACCCTATGATGACTTTCTGAAAAACGAGTGGAGGCGAACTTTCTATATAAGTGGTGAGTTGCTGTTACAAACCCGATGGATCTGTTTAGCATACTTGCTAACCGTTGATGCCGATATGCCATACCGCTCCGCTATACTTTGATAGGTAACTGGTCGATTGTGATTCTTGGCAGCCAAGTATTCCAGTCCTGCAGCCCAGCCTTCGATCTGCTTCGTACCAGGCACCTCGGGATGTACACGGGATACATAATAAGTCCAGAGCCGCTCCATCTCTTGCTGCAACTCAGCCTTTGCTTCAGACATCTGTAGCGCACGATCGACAACAGCCTGCCAATGGGAAACTGGTCGGTTTTCCGGTTGTTCTGATGGTGACTGAACCTTCCCAATGGACTTCAAGGTTACCGCAGTTAGGGGTCGAACCATCTCAGCATTCCGTTCCTCATGTTCAGCAGATTTCAGATCGTTCAACACAGCTTGTGCTGCCTCAAGTAGATCCTGTTCTTCTCCCGGTTCCTCAACAAAGGATTGCAGAGCCTGCTGCACCTCATAATCACCAATCATGCCGAGAGCATGAATGACCTGCATCTTGGTTGAGCGATCACCGTGTCGTAATGCCCAGAAGAACGATGAACGTATCAGTGGATCATTCTTCATCTCTTCAGGTATGCCATTACCATAGTTCTCCCACTGTCTGAACTGCTCGTCAAATGGCAGATGATAGTGATAACTCAGCTTCTCCGGATCTTGCTCGCCTTGCCGTACAGCTTCAAGACTCGACAGATAGTACCGGGATACTTCCGAACCCGGATCAAGCTTGGCCACATAATGCCATAGACGCTCGGCAGCATCGTAACGCTCCGTATTATAAGCCGCCACTGCTGCATAATGGGCAAGTGCCGGATCAGCAGCCGTCTCTTCATCCTTGAGCAAACGACGGAAATGACTATAGGCTATATCATGTTGACCCAAAATTCCCATCGTGGTAGCCAGTTTGTAGACCTGTTCGTGCTGGAATGGCACGATCACACGCAATTTTTTGATCAATAGCAGTACTTGATCAGCCCGATTCTCATTTTGATGGAAAATGGCAAGGTTGCAGAGTGCATGCAGATTACCCGGCTCCTGTTCGAGCACTTCATCAATGGTCTCCCTCGCTTTGGGGAACAGTCCCATATAATAATAGGCCAGTGCCAGATTATTACGGGCTGCCAGGTAATCCGGATAATCCGATGACATACCTTCGAGAAGTTCAGCAGCCTGTGCAAATTTCCCTTCTTCCAACAGTTCTCTTGCCTGATCGTGCTCAACCACACCTTTGCGTGATTTGATTCGATTCAGTTTGGCTGGACGATCAAGCTCATAATATAGAAGCTCCATCATCTCTTCAGCTTCTGTCATGAACTGACCCTGGGTATCTTCCTCCAGATAGGAAACAAGTGCTTGCTCGGCTTCCTCAAACCGATCCATATTTGCATAATTGTTCGCCATATAGAAATAACATTCCGTCATTGACGGATCTACCACTTCCAGCACATTGGCCAGAATGGTATTGGAGGCTTCGTAATCCCCCTTTTCCGATAATATACCCGCCATATTACAATGATTTACCGGATTTTCCGGTTCGTATTCAACAGCTTTGCGAAAATATTTTAATGCCTTGTCGACATGATTACGGTCCAGCGAGCGGACAGCTCTTTCAAAGAAGAAAGAAGCATCCAAATGAATCGGTATAATATTGGCAAGGTGTCCCTCAGCCCGCACTAGCTTGCCCTTCATCTCCCAAGGCACCTCCTCTTTGCTTTCATTCATACTCTCCAGTATACCACATCTTGTGGTCTGCTTCTCAATATGTAGTTTCATGTCGTTTATGAAAAAAATGCAAAAAAATAAAGATGACATCTCATTCACTGAATGAAATGTCATCTTTTGGACTTTGTGGACTCTTCCTATTAAACCATATTTACGATTATTATTTCTTGGCAAGCGATGGCGATAGGGAAATTTGAATCGTTTTATCAAAAGGCGTCATAAAGTTGACCAGTACAACCTTGCACTTTTCAGGCAAATTAGCCTCCCGCACCGTTGCTGCAAGGTGTCCCAGCTCACCCCCGGTGATCTCCAGCCAGTCTTCACCGCAGGCATAGCGTAATGTACCGCTTTTCCACAAGATGTGACCATCACTCGTTTCAATCGCATCCTCACAGGTAAGCTCACCTTCACTTCCGAATACAAAGGACAACTGCATCATCATGTCCTCCGGTTCCTTCCCTGTGAGATGCATCGTCCAGCCAGTTTCCGTTTGCAGAACTTCTGCCCCTACACGGAATATCTGCTCATGAGTAAGTTGACGGCTCTGATGGGGTAACAAGTACCACGGGCTTATAGCTGATGCAGCCGATTCCGGCAGAAGTTCCGTAGGGATTGGGCCGTAGTACCCTTTCTTCTGTTCACCTGTCAGCTGATATCCTTCGGGCAGCTTGGTCATTTGTTGCATGGGTATATACCCTGGATTGAAATAAGAAGCCAGTTGCACAGCAAGCAGGCGCACCTTACCATGTCGGAGTGCGAAGAAAGGTGGCACCTCTGTCATCACAGTTACGCTTGTCTCACCCTTACGGATTCGGGCCACAGGAGCACCAAAGTCCGTATGCATCCGACTGTGGGTGATTCGTCCATGATGTCCTGCCGACTCCATCTGCCCCAGATATTCATCGCGTACAAAGTGTTCATTCAGCATGATCTCGTAATTTTCCGGGAGCGCATCCTTCGTACCACTGGTCTGTTGAAGGTCAGGTTCCAGCAACAATCTAACGAGAGCGTTGACCGAGCATACGCCCGGGTCCGTTAATGTACTGTCTGCCCATGTGGCCATGCCCGCAAAAATGGAGTCTCCATCTATTTTCGCCAAGATGGCATAGGGTAGGTAATACGACGACAAGTCATGGATGCTACCCAGATCCTGCCGACCTGAATAATCCGTCACAATCTCACCCGTGGGATGCACCAGATACACCATCATGCGAAGATTTAGACGCACCGGCTCCAGCAATTCTGGACGATGGAGCAGACGTGCCGCATGAATGAGCATGATGTCACTCACCGCATTATAGATTCCGTTGCTTCGCTCGGTCCACTCCCCATCGGGTGTAATGTCCATGCCTTCCGCCAGCCACTGCTCTGCGCGCTGCACAGCTTCCTCCACACCAAAAATGTCATGCAAGAAACCGAGCGCCGCGCATAGCACCCAGCGATGATTCGGCGTATGACAACCGCCCGTAAGCATGGTTGGAATAGTTCGCTCCAGGAACAATCTCATATTGTTCAGTACAGGTTGCAGAGGCTCCCATTCCTGCTGCATTAAGAGTTGATACAACTGTGAATACCCGACAACGACAAAAGCAGTGTCCGGTGGGGAATGATAATTGGTCCAGCCGGGCGATATTGAACCGTCCTCATGCTGCTGGCGAAGCACATATTCCGTAGCTAACAGCAGTCGGTTTAACAACGCCTCATCCCGGTAATAGATGGAGTCGGGATTGGAGATAGCTGCACCCCAGTAACACATATCCGTAGGCGTTCCTGTTGTGTGGTTAACCCATGCAACACCTGTAAAGGGATCAATTGTTCCTCCATAGTAACGGCTTTCCGGATCAAGCATCTGCCGGGATATGCCTCTTTCCACTGCTCTGTCATTGCTATCCACCAGTTGTTTGTACATGCGCAGTCTCCTCCCATACCCATACATTCTCCCGATGTGCGGAGTATTCGACCCATCTTCTTCTGACCAGACTGGAAGAATCATCCTACCGCCATACATGAGATTATTTTCTCGTCAGTATATATCATCTATCTACATATGTCGCTAGAAAATGCGCCGGCGCACACGATGCGAAGACGCAGATTGTTCCAACATCATTGCTCCTGCTCTGCCACACCAAGCTTCTTCATAAGCAAGTCATGACTCTCGTGAATCTCGTCTGGCTCGCAGGCAGACTTTAATTCATACACCTTTACCTGTGCCCGGCGAATCATGGGCAGATAAGCATCATAGAAGCTCATGTCTTTACTGTGTACATAAGGGCACCAGTGATCAGAGAGACCCAGCGTCTCATGAATATGAACACCTACAATATCATCCATTAGTCCCTGCATTTCTCCCACACTATCGTATAGACCCAGTCGGTCCATCATAATAGCGTGACCTGTGTCGTACCAGATACCGACAGGAGCGCCTTTGAGAGCCGTGATAATGGTTTTGGCTTCTGCCAGCGTAGGAATCTGTTGAGGTCTGGACCTGGTCTCTATTCCAAAACGGACATTCAGTCCTTTCGCTACTGCTCGATTGCAGACTTCATCCAGACTGACAATGATCTTCTCGATATATCCTGCGCTTAGCGCCTGACGGCGTTCCATTAACTCTTCCCATTTGCTACGATATTTCGGAGAATCTGTCCCTTCCTCTCTATAAAGCATCTCCAGATCCTTGCTGATATCGTGAGGGAAAGGCACCTCTCCCGGATGAACGACTACCGCTTCCCCACCATAACGATGAGCATACTCTGCCGATCCAACAAGCAACTCTATAGCGCGCTGACGTTTAACTTCATCCTCGAAGCCCAGCAGGACAGAATCCGTACCATAATCCGGGTCTGGGTCATGTGGAAAAGTGTTATGAACACTCGAAACACCTATTTCTCCGCGCTCAATCATCGGCTCAATGGTCTTGAGCATTTCCTTCGTCACATTATAGTTGAGTTCAACCCGTCGAAAGCCAAGTTCTGCGATTTCCTGAATCATGTCTTCCCCTACGGTATGTTTCCTAATATTCCAGCAAGTCGAAAATGAATATTCTCCCTTGTCTTTTGCCTGCATATATAATGCTTCTCCTTCCCGCGGGTATAAAATCAAAATGTTTTTTTCAAGGTGATCCAGTGATTAACCTTTTACTGCACCCAGCATTGCACCGCTTACAAAATATTTTTGAAGCCATGGATATACAAGCAAAATAGGTACGGTTGCGAAAACAACGGTTGCTGCCTTGAGACTTTCTGGAGTTAAACGTGTCCGGCTTGCTCCCTCCATCAACGTCAGCTCACTCACCATGTTGTTCTGCACCATTTGGTACATCTTGAGCTGAAGCGGGTAGAGCTTCGGATCAGTGATGTACATCAATGAATCCTGGAAGCCATTCCAGCGTCCAACTGCGTAGAAGAGAGCCAAGGTAGCCAGCACAGGCATGGATAACGGCAGAATGACTTTGAAGAGAGTGTGAACATGTGAACTTCCATCAATCTCAGCCGCTTCCTCCAGACTGTCCGGAATACCTCTAAAGAAGGAAATCAAGATAATCAGGTTAAAGGGACTTACCAGACCCGGCAGAATAAGCGCCCAGACGGAATTCAGCATATTCAAGTCACGAATCAGCAGATATTCAGGAATGATTCCGCCACTGAAAAACATCGTAATGATGATGACATACATGAAGAGCTTTCTACCCTTCAGTTTTTTCTTGGTTAACGGATACGCAGCAGCGATGGTGAATAGCATACAAAGCACTGTCGTTGCTACCGTAAGAAGCGTTGTAAATCCCAGAGAATAGATCATAGATTGATCGGAGAATACCTGACCGTAAGCATCCCAATTGAATTCTTTCGGGAATATGGTCACTTCACCCGATGTAATCGCCCGATTCGAGCTAAGCGATATGGCAATTGTGTGCATAAACGGAGTCAAACAGAATATAACAAACATAGATATAAAGGAGATATTAACAATATCAAAAATCCGGTTCGAGGTGCGTTCACTCATCTGCGCACAGCTCCTTTACTGATGGTCTATACATACAAGCCGTATGGCGTATCTTTCATTTTTTCGTATAAGCTACAGAATTCCTTCGCCGGTTGTTTTCTTCGAGATATAGTTAGAACCGAGAACAAAAATGAGTCCAACTACAGCTTGGAACAAACCAACAACGGTTGCCAGAGTATACTGTCCTGATTGGAGACCAATTCTGTATACAAAGGTACTAAGTACATCGGAGTATTCCCGCACAGCCGTGTTACCGATAATGTACGGACGATCAAACCCGATGCTGACCATATTTCCGAGATTAAGAATAAGCAAAGTTACAATGGTTGGTTTGATACTTGGCAATGTAATATGCCAAATTCTCTTTAGACGAGAGGCGCCATCAATCTCTGCCGCTTCAAATAACTCCTTGTTAACTGCGGTTAGTGCAGCCAAATATAAGATGGTTCCCCATCCTGCACTTTGCCAAACACCTGTGAACAGGTACGTAATAAGCCAAGGACCTTTCTCTGTCAAGAAGGGTATCGAATTTAAGCCCATACTCTGTAGTACACCATTGACCATACCGGATTGATTACCGAACAATTGGTATACAATCCCCCGATAATAACCCAAGAGATAAAGTGAGGAACATATAGAATTGTCTGCGATATTTTTTTAAACCATTTAAATCGAACTTCATAGAGCATAATAGCCAAAATGATTGGAGCAGGGAACGAAACGAGCAGATCAAGAAAATTTAGCATAAAGGTATTACGTAATGTGGTGTAGAACTCATCCATCGCGAATACTTCGCGAAAAGCATCGAAACCAATCCATTTACTACCGCTGATGCCTTGAAAGAGGTTGAAATCCTTAAAGGCGATCTGCACACCGTACATCGGTCCATAACGGAAGATTAAAAAGTAGATCAGAGGCAGGGAAATCAGCGCGTATAATTGCCAATACCTTTTCAAGTATGTGATGGTCAAGTCGGTTTCCTCCTATCAACGAAGAAACGTTTGTGCCGCCAAACGACGGCACCCGTTCCTTTCTAAGTTCAAGCAAAATAGTATGTGTTTCTATCTATTAGCTTGGAGCAAGGCTTCGGTTTATTTAGCGCCCATTTCCTGTACAGCTTGTTCCAGTTCTTTCTTCAATTCTGTACCGCCCAAGGACATAAAATCAGCCATTTCTTTATCAAACACTGCATCGAAATCTGCTGGTTTTGCCATAGCTGTTTTCACAATGATGACATCGAGTTTGTCTTTGAGTGCTGTACTGTATTTCATCTCTGCTTCAATTGGTTTATCAAAAATAATTGGTCCTACGGTATCCGTATTTGCAATAGCAAGAGATTGTTTCAACATTTCCTGATTGTTTGTCGGGAAGCCCAGAATCCATGCTTTTTCGTTGGTTGCTTCATCCCCGATATTTTTACCGTTTGAGATAATTGCTGTATCCCCTGAAGTAAACAGGCGATCCATCGCTTCTTGCGTTGCATCTTCTTTCACGACAGGAATGCCGTCTACCAAATCATAGTTCTCGCCTTCCACACCGCTGTAGATATCAATCAGGTTATTACCGGATGCCATCCAGTCCAGATACTTAACGGCTTCCACAGAACGTTCACTGCTTTTCGGAATCATGATATACATACCATTTGTTCCATAACGGGACTTAATGTGTTTATTGTCTGCATTCGGATTCGTATAAACATCAACCGGCAGAACGTTGCTGTCTTTTACGTTTTTGTGCAGGTTATCCATTGTTCCTTCTCCATAGAACATCGCATCGACGTCTTCAGACCAGTAACCGATGTTACCATTCGAAACGTCCTTCCCTAGCTGTGTTTTATCTTTATCCAAACTGAAGTCTTTGCTGATTAAGCCCTCATTATAGAGCTTGTTCAGGAACTTCATGGAATCCTTGAAGCCCTCATGAAGCGGTAATTCATAGCGTTGACCGTATGTCAGATCACCACTAACTGGTTTTATGAACGAATAGATCAATGTTTCGAAGTTAGCTGGTGCAAGCGCCATACCCATCGGGATGTTTTTACTTCCCAATTGACCAGGATCTTTTTCTTTAAACGCTTTCAAAGTTGTGTACAATTCATCTGTTGTCTTAGGCACAGGCAGTCCCAACTTATCGAGCCAATCTTGACGAATGTAGGAACTGTAACGTCCTGTGATGGCACGTTTACCCGGGATAGCAAACTGTTTTCCATCAACTTGCCCGAACTTTAATGTATCTTCGCCCAGGAACTTCTTCAGATTCGGTCCATGCTGATTAATCAGTTCACCGACATCTGCCAATCCACCTTGCTGAGCATAACGGTAAAACACGCTGGAGTCATAAACAAAGACAATATCAGGGACATCTGAATTACTGGCCATCAGAACGTTAAGCTTCGTTACTTCCTCGGAACGCTGAACAGGTACAAACTGTACATCGATGTTGTTAGGATCACCGAACTTTTCCTGAATCATTTTAGATATGAAGTTGTTCGTAATCGTGTACGGTGAAGGACTGTTACCACGGTCGAAGATTTCAACCTTTAATGTAACGCGTTTACCCTCACTGGATGCTCCGCCTTCTGTTGATTTTGAATCTGATGCAGATGAGCACCCCGCAAGAAGTGAAACGCCCATTACCATCGTGAGCGCCAAACCCATCCATTTCTTCAAACTCCCCTTGGTTGCATTTCTTGTCATATTGTCATCCCCTTTGTCTTTGCGTGAATGTTTGAAGCCTGATACGAGTATTCCACATCTATGCGAGCACTGACAACAAACTACTTTCGGTAGCGCTTACATACGAGTTATGGTTTATCCCCTACGCGCATTTTCACATACCGACTTTTCACTCAAACCCTTGCTGCCACTGGATTTCTCAGCAATAGTGTTCCCCAGACTTCAAGTGGTTACCCCGTTGCCACATAAACCATTTTCACATACTGCCTATATTCGCAATCCATAATTTAGCCAGGTATATCCTTCGCCTTAGCCGAAAAAGGGTGAACCTCTGCATGTCTAATCTCCGGAATGGAAAATGACTGCATGAAATTCACCCTGTGCTTATATTCGGCTGTATGCAACCCCTTGGGTTGGAACGAACACTTCAATTTATTCTTTGGACTCTCGTTGCTCACGTTTCATTCGACGATAATCGCCTGGAGTTATACCTGTGATTCGCTTAAATACACGTCCAAGTGTAATTCCATTTGCATACCCTATCTTTAGTGCAATGTCCTGTAAAGAACAGTCTGTTTCCAAAAGCAATTTCTCGGTCTCTTTCATTCGTAGCTCTGTCACGAAGTCAACGAATTTCATGTTGAACTCCGTCTTGAACAGATAGCTCGCATGTTTGCCCGATATCTGAAAGCGATCACTTAAATGCTTGAGTGACAGATCTGGATTCGCAAACTGTTCCTCGATATAATTTTTCATTTCGTTAACCATCGCCTTGTAACTCTTCGTTTCAGTTACCGCCACATACGTTCGGAACAAGTCAGTCAGGCCGTCCAATAACAGACCTTTCACATCCTCCAGCTTCTCCGCTTCTTCTACAGCGATCAGCCATGCGCTAATGTTTTTTTCAGACAGCTCTTCCTGCAGTCCCTCTGACATCATAGATACTTCCCGGCTGAGCATCTGTAACATCGCCTGAATTAAAGAGCGAATCTCTTCATCAGGCAGCTTATTCTGCTCAAACGCGACGAAGATTTCCTCCAATTGCTCGCGCCATTGACCACTCGACATTCGGAAACGTTTGACAAAGTCAGCAATCATCTGTAGATACGTGTAAGTTTCCAACAACGGATGCTGAAGTTCACCAGAATCTGCCTGGCCCACATCACCGTTCATTAACAATTTACGTTGCACAACTGCTTCAGCCGCCGTATAAGAATGATGAATGGCGGTTATACCCTCAGCCTCGGAACCAATGCCAAAGCTCAGCGATATACGCAGATTTTGCTCAACCCAAGATCTGCAATCCTCCGCTACTAAGCGAATCTGCTTGGACATCTGCTCGCTACTCGCTGCCTGTTCCTTTGAAAGAAAGAGAATGGCGATCCGATCCGCACTAATCCATTCCGTCCAGCATTGCACTTCTGTATTACGAGAGAGCTCCTGAAGAACATTCATTAAGGCAAACTTCAGCGTGTTCTGCTCTCCTCTTGTAAACCTCTCCTGAAACCCCTTCTCATAGCGGTTAATTTCCCCAACTACAACGATAAAGCGTGAAGTGTCATTTACCTCACCCAGCGGAGATAATTCTTTCAGTTGCTCTTCGACATGATCCATGTGCTCCCCGTAAAGCAATGCTTTGAACAACTTGCTGCGCTGCATCAGTACGTTTTCCCTGCTTTTTTTGTCATAGTCCATCATATGGTTAATCAAGTTTTCAAGCACACCATCAATCATCTTCATCTCATCCATACCCGTGCCTGAGTTTTCAAAAGCTCGAATCTGTTGCGATTCGATTCGGTTCATGATAATCTGAATCGGTTTATAGTTGCGACGTGTAATATACACAATATATATAATCGCGCAGATGACGGTCACAATGGCAATGATTATCCACACATAGGAGACAACAGAGACCCAGCTAAACAGATTACCCGCTTTGATGCCACTAGTGAGTGTCCAATTTAATCTTTCCAAAGGAATTGTGTTTAACTCCTGACCATCCCGAGTTCCCTCTTGATCGGAATGGGCATTATAAACAACCTTTCCCTTCTGATCGGTTATCGTCAGGAAGGATAGTTGTCCATTTATCATACTGTCCACACTCTGCTCAATGCTGCTCATCTTGACATTAATGACGAGTGTACCCTCTGAGCCGAATGGCAAAGGCATGTCCTTATTTACCGTCAACACCCGCACAGGAGTTCGCTGAACAACATCCACTGCAATTTCCCGAACGGGCTGCCAGCCCGAAGTGACAGCCCCATTCACAATCTGATCAATCCATGCTTGATCAGAGAAGCTTTCTACTTCCCTGGAGCCACTTACCGTTAGCACATGTTTGTTTTGCTTGTCATATAGATATATCGATTGAATCCATGATGAAGAACCGCTCAACTCACGCAAGCTTTGAGCGATCGTATATACTTTATCGGAACTGATCTGGTGGGTATTATTAAAATAAAGCTTGTACGCCTGTTCGCTCTGTACCGCTTCAGTTATCGATAACTCAATATCCCGAATCGTACGATCCAACGTAGTCGCCAGATAATTGGAAGATATCCGATCCGCCTTTTTCGTTTCCTCCCTGGAGATGTCATTAATGAAAACAAAGGCGATAAAAATGAGTATCGTCATGGTAAAGAAAAAGATAGGGAAATACGAAAAGAGCAGTCGATAATACCAAGTACGCGACAATAGACCCCACTCCTCACTCCACGATGCCAATGTCCATCAGCCGTGGTTCTGCTGTTTATTATCTTTCCACACCTTACGGATGGTTATATATATAATAGCGCTATCATTGTTGATTTCATGCTATTATAGCACAAGTCTGGAACGGCAAAGTAAGGAATTGAAATTACGGAGCCTAAACAAAAATACCGTGCTGAGCTTGAACCACAACTCAGACACGGACATGTGAAAAAAATTTGGACTATCGCCTTACATCATTTCGAAACTAAATACCCGAATCTTTAAACAAAGTAGCCATAGAGCCGCCCTCAACTATAATACGAATAGCTCGTGACAACATTGGAGCTACAGGCAATACCTTAAAGCACTCTGGATGGTCATCCGGTAGCGCAATGGAATCGGTAACGACCACCTCTTCAATGAACGGGTGATTCAGTTTACTGACTGCCCCATCCGAGAACAACCCGTGTGTTGCACATACATATACATTTTTGGACCCACGTTCCTTTAACCCTTCCACGACATTCAGAATAGTCGTCCCGGTATCAATCAGATCCTCAATAATAATGGGTGTCCGGCCTTCTACATCCCCAATAACATGAGTAATAACCGATTCATTATGGCTCGGTCGTTTCTTGATCATAATCGCAAAGGGTGAATCCAGACGATTCGCGAGCTTCTCAGCCATCGATGCTCGTCCAGCATCTGGAGAGACTACAACAGGGTTCTCGATTCCTTTACTTAACAGATAATCACTAATCAGATCCAGCGAAGTCATATGGTCGACGGGAATGTTGAAGAATCCCTGAATGGCCGCTGCATGCAGATCGATTGTTACCACCCGATTCGCTCCAGCCGTAGTTAATACATCGGCTACCATCTTGGCCGAGATCGGCTCCCGAGGGGCGGATTTACGCTCTTGACGAGCATAACCGTAATAGGGAACAATGATATTCACTGTGCGTGCTGAAGCCCTCTTCGCGGCATCAATCATCACAAGCAGCTCGACAAACAGCTCATTGATTGGATGAGACAACGACTGTATTAGAAACACATCACAATTACGGATCGTTTCTTCATAATGGACGTATATTTCTCCGCTCTTGAACCGGGACAGCTTGATATTGCCCAGTTGTACTCCCAGCTTGTCACATACCTCTTCTGCCAGCTTAGGGTTCGATGAACCGGAAAAAATACGTAACGAATGCTGCATAATGCCCTCCCGAGGGTTTGAAGTCCCTATATAATCCCTTATCTAAAAGTGAGTGTTCATAAAGACCGGTGTTCAGTACCGAGAAGATGGGATAAAGCTAGAAATGGAGTAGCGGAGCGTAGGCAAAACTACGTGAGCAACCACAATGTTTCCAGAGGAAACATACTCGGTAAGCATCCACCTATTTCGGCTGAATTCCAGCTTCGATGCTGATGATGCCATTAGGCATCCTTCGTAATCAGAAGCGGACTTTTTGAACTACTTCTAAAAGGTTATTTCCTACCCTCATTATACTCCACTGCCCTATACATTTAAAGGAATGAACGAGCGCTGACGGCTTTCAAAAACAGAAACTCCCTTACAACCCAGCTCCTGTAAAATCGCCTCAGCTTCTGGTAAGTAATCGCCCAGCTTCAGTGGATCATGTGCATCAGACCCCATCGTGAGCGGAATGCCCAATCGAATCGCTTCGGTTAGCATCCGGCGACTGGGAAACATCTCCGCGCAAGGCTTCGATAACCCGGAAGCATTCAGCTCCATGGCGCAACCACTTTTTGCGATAGCTTGCAGAGCTGCATTCTCCAAAGCGATCCGTTCGTCTGTCTGCTCCGCAGAAGGAACGAAACCAAACCGTTTGATGACATCCGCATGACCCATGATATCGTACATACCCGTGGCAGCCGCCTTGCTTACAGCATCGTAATACTGACGATATACGTCAAGTACGTCTTTGCCCTCCCAATGATGGGTCTGACGGAAATCCGTAATATCCCACTCCCCGAGGAAGTGAACCGAGCCAATCACATAGTCCCATGGATAACGCTCAATGATCGCGCCGATCTCTGTCTCCCAGCCTTCAATATAGTCACCTTCCAGGCCAACACGTACGTCAATCTGCCCACGGTAACGTTCTTTCAGTGAGAAACATTCCTCTACATAACGCGGTAGTTCATCCATAGGCATCGCCATTTCCGGATAATATTGAGCCGGATCTACATGCAATAGCGGCATGTGATCAGACAATCCAATCTGGGATAGTCCAATCTCCACACCACGCTGCACGTATTCCTCCAGTTTGCCGACAGCATGTCCACACCGCTCATGGTGTGTGTGATAATCTATACGCACCAGACTCCGCCTCCTAATCGCGGCGAGGCCGCTCATGACGGCGACTCAGCTCTGACATAATGTCGTCCAGCGGCAGCTTGCGCTCTTGTAACAGGACGAGCAGGTGATACATCAGGTCACTGACTTCCAGACGAAGCTCGGCATTATCTTTATTTTTGGCAGCGATAATCGTTTCGGAAGCTTCTTCACCGATTTTTTTCAGTATTTTATCTACACCTTTGTCGAATAGATACGTGGTATAAGCACCTTCTGGACGCTCGCGTTCACGCTCGGCAATAACGGATTCCAGTTCAGCCAATACCTCGAAGCGGCTTTCCGAACTTGAACTTTCAGAGATAGATCCTGTAGAATCAGTATTGGCTTCATCTGAAGCCTTGTCCGCAGAGTTCTCTGGCAGGCCAATGATCTCATTATGGAAGCAAGTCACCGCACCCGTATGGCAAGCAGGACCGTTTGGTTTGACCTCAACGAGCAAGGTATCGCCGTCACAGTCATATTTCAGGGAAGTGATGGTCTGAACATTGCCTGATGTTGCACCTTTGTGCCACAACTCCTGACGTGAACGTGACCAGAACCAGGCCTCACCGGATTCCAGTGACAACTTCAGAGATTCACGATTCATATAGGCCATCATTAATACTTCACGAGTATCGGTATTCTGCACGATTGCAGGAACCAACCCGTCACTCCAACGAATGTGTTCCACAACCTGCTCCAAGGATAGCTGCTCCTTAATCTCATCGCTTACTTTAGTCACGGATCTCCACCCCTTGTTCTCTCAAATGTTGTTTTAGCGCCGGTACGGCGATTTCTTTGTAATGGAAAATTGTTGCTGCCAGGCCTGCGTCTGCTTTGCCTGTTGTGAATACATCATAGAAATGAGATTCTTTGCCTGCTCCACCCGAAGCAATGACTGGAATACGCACCGATTCCGAGACTGCAGCTGTCAGCTTCAGATCAAAACCATCTTTTGTCCCATCTGCATCCATGCTTGTCAGTAGAATCTCGCCCGCGCCCAAGGTCTCGGCCTGTTTCACCCATTCCAGTGCTTTGATACCAGATGCTTTCCGTCCGCCATGCGTATAGACTTCCCACTCGCCCCATGCCTCGTTATACTTGGCATCGATCGCTACGACGATACACTGTGAGCCAAAACGACGTGCGCCATCGGCAATCAACTGTGGATTAAGCACGGCTGCCGTATTCACTGCAATCTTGTCTGCTCCTGCACGCAGAATACGTTTCATATCCTCCACCTTGGAGATGCCTCCGCCTACCGTAAATGGAATAGCAATCTCGCCCGCCGTCTGCCGTACCACTTCTTCCATCGTTTCGCGGCCTTCCACTGAAGCGGAGATATCGAGAAATACCAATTCATCCGCACCCTCGCGGTCGTATAGTGCCGCCAGCTCTACCGGATCACCCGCATCGCGGAGATTGACGAAGTTCACGCCTTTGACGACCCGGCCGTCCTTCACGTCCAGACAGGGAATGATTCTTTTTGCCAGCATGCTCCCTCTTCCTCTCTACCCGAAAATCGTTTACTTGTTTACTGCGCGTACCGCTTCAGACAGATCGATGCTACCCGTATACAGTGCTTTGCCCACGATTGCTCCGCCAACACCATCATCCGCATGACGACTCAGACGTAGCAGATCATCCATTACACTTACACCGCCAGAAGCAATAACCGTGCGTCCGCTCGCTTTGGCAAGAGACACAATCGCTTCCACATTAGGACCCTGCATCATGCCATCACGTGAAATATCCGTAAAGATAAACGTCTCTGCCCCATATGTAGCCAATTCTTTCGCGAGTACCTCTGCCTGTACTTCCGATGTCTCAAGCCATCCGCGGGTTGCCACGTAACCGTTACGTGCATCGATTCCAATCGCCACTTTATCCCCGTAACGTCCCAGTACTTCCTCTGTAAAAGCACGATCCTCAATTGCTGCTGTCCCAATGATGAGACGACTAACACCCAGACCCAGCAAACGTTCTACATCCGCTACCGTACGAAGTCCGCCACCCACTTGAACAGGTACGTTCACCGCTGACGCGATCCGACCGATCAACTCATCATTAACAGGATGACCCGCTTTGGCACCATCCAGATCCACCAGATGCACGTATGTACCGCCTTGCTTCTCCCAGGATAGAGCAACCTGAACGGGGTCATCGTTATACACAGTCTCCTGATTATAATCTCCCTGCACCAGTCTTACACATTTGCCGTCCCGGATATCAATTGCCGGATATAGGATAAAAGATGACATACAAGGCCCCCTGAATATAGATTAGATTTGAAAAAATCATTGCAAGCTTGCGATATGAATTATATGAGTACGTGGGACTTCGCCCCCGTATTGCTAACTTTCGGCATCCTATTGTTCTATCGGTTGGAGGAGACGAGCCGAAGCTACATGCCGAACATACCATGTAATCTCGCGCAGCGCAGCCCCGTGTTTAAAGATTTAAAGTGAATTCGGCTTTTGCCATCATGGCTTTGTTTGTTTTCATTGCACCACTTACAGTTCCCTTTGTACAGGTGTCCCTGTTAAAGCCAGAAAGTTACCAAGTAACTTCATGCCGAGATCACCGCTTTTCTCCGGGTGGAACTGCATGCCGAAGTTAGATCCCCTGCCTACAATGGCTGTAACCGGATGTCCGTAATCCGTCACGGCCAATAGATCGTCCCTATTCTCAGTTAGCGCATGATAGGAATGGACAAAATATACATGTCCTGCATCCAGCCCCGCAAGCAACGAGTTTTCAGGGTGCATGAATTCCAAGCGGTTCCAGCCCATATGAGGAACCTTCAATTCACCTGGTGAGAATCGCACCACTTTTCCCGGCAAAATATCCAGTCCCTCGTGCTCTCCATGCTCTTCGCTGGAGCTGAACAACAACTGCATACCCAGACAGATGCCGAGCAGCGGTTTGGACCCGGCAGCCGCTTCCTTCACTACCGTGTCCAATCCAGTCTCCCGCAGATGAACCATCGCATCACCAAAAGCTCCTACACCGGGCAGGATAACTCCATCCGCTCCAAGAATAGCTTCCCGATCGCCTGTGACCAGCGCTTCGTAGCCGAGACGTTCGACCGCTTTGCCGACGCTGTGCAGGTTGCCCATACCGTAATCGACAATTGCAATCGCCATCGTCTACAGCACTCCCTTCGTGGAAGGCACACCTGTTACACGCGGATCAATCAAGGTTGCCTCATCCAGTGCACGTCCCAATGCTTTGAAGATCGCTTCAATCATGTGGTGTGTGTTCTGGCCGTAGTGAACAATGACATGCAAGGTAATCCGTGCTTCCAGCGCCAATTTCCACAGGAATTCATGCACTAGCTCCGTGGAAAAACTGCCCACCTGCTGTGATGGATATTCTGCCCGATATTCAAAGTGAGGTCGGTTACTCACATCAATAATGACTTGAGCGAGGGCCTCGTCCATCGGTACAAAAACACTGGCGTAACGCTTGATCCCGCGTTTGTCACCCAACGCTTCTCGCAACGTCTGTCCGAGACAGATCCCAATATCTTCAACCGTGTGGTGATCATCAATATCAATATCCCCGCGGGCCTTCACGTTCAGATCGAATTGTCCATGCTTCGTGAACAAATCCAGCATATGGTTCAGGAAGGGTACATCTGTTTCAATATTAGATTGTCCAGTCCCATCCACAGCGAAAGCCAATTGGATATTCGTCTCATTCGTTTTGCGATCTACCTCTGCCTGGCGTACAGCGCCTTTGTTTTCAACTTCCACTCCATCATTTTGCTTATCCATTGTCCAATTCCGCCTTTCCTTCCTGTTCTAACCGTACAGCGATTGCACGAGCATGTCCCTCAAGACCCTCATGACGGGCCAATTCTATAATAGCCGCTCCATTCTGCAGCAGCGCTTCCTTACTATAATAGATCAAACTCGACTTCTTGATAAAATCATCCACATCCACCGGTGAACTGAACCGGGCAGTTCCATTAGTCGGAATAATATGATTCGGTCCGGCAAAATAATCCCCTACCGGCTCCGAGCTGTACGGGCCGAGGAAGATGGCTCCGGCATTCTCGATCCGGCCAGCGTAAGCCATCGGCTCCTGCACCATGATCTCCAGATGCTCCGGTGCGAGCCGGTTCACTACATCGATTCCCTCATCGATGGAATCGACCACAATAATCGCGCCATACTGCTCTACAGATGCAGCAGCGATATCGCGCCGCGGCAGCACAGCCAGCTGCCGCTGCACTTCGGCTTGCACGGCTTCCGCCAGCATGGCCGAATTCGTGACGAGAATGGCCGATGCCATCTCGTCATGTTCCGCCTGCGACAACAGGTCGGCGGCGACGTACACCGGATTCGCCGTATCATCGGCGAGCACCACAATCTCACTCGGCCCGGCGATACTGTCGATATCGACCGCACCGAACACTTCGCGCTTCGCGAGCGCCACGTAGATATTCCCCGGTCCACAGATCTTGTCGACCGGGGCAATGCTCTCCGTGCCGTAAGCGAGGGCGGCGATCGCCTGAGCGCCGCCAACCCGGTACATCTCGCTCACACCTGCTTCCGCAGCAGCAACGAGAATGTACGGGTTAATACCTTCGCCGCCATTCGTTGATGGCGGCGTCACAAGCACGATCTCCGGCACGCCTGCCACTTGTGCCGGAATCACATTCATCAGCACCGACGATGGATACGCCGCTTTGCCGCCAGGTACATACACACCGACCCGCTTCAGCGGCCGGATTACCTGGCCCAGCAGGCTACCGTCCGGCTGCCAATCCATCCACGAGTTGCGTTTCTGCTTCTCATGAAACGAACGAATGTTGGCGGCGGCTTGCCGAATCGCCGTCACAAAAGAGGGCTCCACGGCTGCATAAGCCGCCTGAAGCTCTTCCTGCGGCACGCGCAGATCCGCGGCCTTCAGCTTCGTGCGGTCAAGTTGCTCCGTGTAACGCAGCAGAGCTGCATCCCCCTCCCGGCGAATGTCACTGACAATGCGCCGTACCGTCTCATTTTGCTCCGGTGTACCGTATTCAACTTCTCTCTTCAGATTAAACTCCCGTGCAGGTACAATTTTCATCCCTGGAACCTCCTTATCCCCTGTGATGCCTGTCATCATATAATAGAATCTTTTCTATATTGCGTATTTCATCTACATTTCTAAAGCATCATTTTATCCCCGAAGGCTTCCCGCCGAAATCTCATTTGATGCCGGAATAACCTGTTGAAGTGCATCACACAAAGCTTGAATCCGTGCATTTTTCATCCGATAACTTACCCGATTCGCGATAAGGCGGCTGGTAATATCCAGAATACCCGTCATCTCCACCAGTCCGTTCTCGCGTAGCGTCTGACCTGTCTCCACCAGATCGACGATCCGATCAGCCAGACCAATCAGGGGAGCAAGCTCAATGGAACCATTCAGCTTAATAACCTCTACCTGTTGACCCTGCTCCCGGAAATACTGAGATGCAATTCTTGGATACTTCGTTGCGACACGTTGCTGAATGCCTGGCTTCCAGTCGGGAAGACCAATCACAGACATACGGCACTGGGCGATTCCCAGATTCAACAGTTCGTACACATCCCGATCTTCCTCCAGTAGAACGTCTTTACCGACAATTCCGATATCCGCAACACCGTACTCCACATATGTTGGAACATCCACGGGCTTCGCCATGATGAATTCCATTCCGGCTTCCGGTACTTCAATGACCAGTCTGCGTGTATCATCCACGTCTTCAGGAATATTCAGCCCTGCCTCACGGAACAATTTGGAGGCTTTTTTATAGATTCGGCCCTTTGGCATGGCCACCTTTAGAATATCCGACATCTTAACGCCCTCCTTCTTCAGATCCGTAAGTGATAACCTGCTCAGCCTGAATAGTTGTTTCCCCACCAGGTACTGCATTTGCCTCAGTTCCGTCTACAGGAAGGAGAGATGTCACTACATTTTGTCCCATGCTGCGTAATCTTGCTGCTTCGGTTAATGCCTCGGCCCGACGATTCGGGCGATATTGAATAAGTACCGGTTTTTTCTCTTCAATGATAATGCCATGAACACCATCAATAATTCGATTGGTTTTTAGCGCAAATCCCGTCGCTGGTAACGAACGTCCAAATTGTTGCAACAGATTATCATATCGACCGCCACTACATACCGGTGAACCCAGTTCTGCCGCATAACCCTCAAACGTCATGCCCGTATAATACGAGAAATCACCGATCATTGTCAGATCAATCAATACATGCTCCGACACTCCATACGCTTCCAATACTTCAAATACGGCACACAGATGTGCAATCGATTGTGCTGCTTCCACGTTTGAGCTAAGCTCTGCCGCGTGTGTACATACTTCCTTCCCACCGCGCAGGCGAAGGATGGCTTCAAGCTGTTCTTTCAGCTTAGGCTCCAGATTCAGTGCTTCGATCGACTTGCGATAGCCGACATAATCACGTCCGAGCAGACCTTCCTTCAGTTGCTCCTGCTCCGCAGTTCGGCCTGGAATGACTTCTTCCAATAATCCGTTAAGGAATCCCATATGGCCCATCGCTATTTTAAAAGAAGACACACCCGCTGCCTGCAAAGAGGCAATCGCAAGCGCAACAACTTCTGCATCCGCTTCAGGTGAATCATCCCCAACAAGCTCAACGCCCGTCTGGAAGAATTCCGCTTCACGCCCGGCTTCCTCTTCAATGGAACGAAACACATTCGCATGATAGGACAGACGCAGCGGCAGCTCTTCATCTTTGAGCATCGACGAAACAACCCGAGCAATGGGAGCCGTTAGATCTGATCTCAAAACCAGGGTGGTTCCTCGGCTGTTCAGCAATTTGAACAATTTGCGATCTGATGTAGAGCTTGCTACACCTACCGTATCGTAGTATTCAATCGTTGGTGTTATGATCTGACGGTAACCCCAGCGTTCCATACATTCCAATACATTCCGCTCAATCGTCCGCAGCTTGGATACCACATGTGGCGTATAGTCACGGAAGCCGGTCGGTTTTTCAAAGCCTTTTGGTTTGGACATTGGTATTATTCACCCCGAATCAATATTTTAAGAGTCGCTCTCGTTCTATTTCAACAGGATTTATGTATTGTAAATCCTCATTTTATCTTGTAACCCTGATTCACCGTACTGCTGCAAGCAGCCGTCATATATTCGTTTAATTTATACTTTACCTGTATATTTCATTTTACTTTCTTTAACGTGGTAAAGTGCTAATAAACTAAAGGATATGGGATATGATAACACGAATTCTGCATCATCGTCAACAATACTGAAACTTGCTCGTCCTTAAATGGACATATTGATTTGAAACACCCACCCTTACCTTTGCCAGTCGATATTTATATACGAAAAAAGCTGCCATCAGCAGCTTTTTTACTTCAATCCATGTGCATGAATCACTTCATGGATTAGAGATTTGTCTCAGAGGACTTTGTTGAATATATCGAATATCCCTCTCTCAGTGCACACTTCCCTGAGAGTTATCATCCATATTAAAGACCGTCTCTTCTGAAGAAGCCGCAGAATGGGATAAATCACGCAGTGGATTTCCTCCAACAAAGGCCCCTGGAGCTACATCTTTATGTACTACAGCACCGGCAGCGACAACAGCTCCATCTCCTATGGTTACCCCTGGCAGAATCGTTGTATTGGCACCAATCAGTACATTTTCTCCGATAATGACCTCACCGAGCCTGTACTCCTTAATGAGATACTCGTGAGCAAGAATCGTAGTGTTGTATCCAATCACCGAGTTTTCGCCAACCGTTATTTTCTCAGGAAAAAAAACGTCCACCATCACCATCAGGCCAAAGGCCGTATGTTTTCCCACTTTCATACCGAGCATTCGGCGGTAAATCCAGTTCTTAACCGATAGAATCGGGCAGTACCGCGATAACTGGATCCAGATAAAATTTCGAACGCCCTTCCACGGACTCACTGTCTTGTAGATGTGCCAAAGTGCATTCTGGTCCTCTACCGGATAGCGGGTTACTTTTCTCATGAACGTCCCATTTCAACACGGGTGAGCTTGAGCAAGTCCCTCATATCATGCAAAATATAATCAGGGCCGTATCCGTTCAATATCGTTTCTCCTTTAAGAGACCATGCAACCCCTGCCGAGAGTGCCCCTGCATTCTGTGCTGATTGAATATCCACCGGACTGTCACCCACCATGAGCGTCTTGGCAGGATCTGCACCCAGTTCAGTCATCGCTTTCAATACAGGTTCAGCATGAGGTTTCGGATTCGTTACATCCGTCACTGTCACAATTGTTTTCATATACTTCAGTAGATCGAATCGCTCCAGTACCTTTAAAGTGGATGGACGAATTTTGGTTGTAACTACCCCCATCACAATGCCCGCCTGGTGCAGTGCCTCTACAACCTCAATAACATGCGGAAATGGTCTAACCATCCCTTCTTGATGGATATCATTATAGGCACGGTAACCTTTCACGTATTCGGAAACTTCCTCCCGACCCGAGAAGGTGCGCATTTGTTGCTCCAATGTGCCGCCCATATGCGGAATAATCTGTTCCCGTGTCCATGGGGATGAATGATCCCATCCTTCCATGACATGCAGGAATGAGCTGAGAATCAGCTCATTGGTATCAATAATCGTCCCATCCAGATCGAACAATACCGTGTCAATCATGCTGCATTACTCCTTTTTATCCTCAACTTGCTTTGGATCATCTTTGGTTGGAAGTATTACCTTATCCTCTTTACTGGCAACCGTTCCCGTATGCTCCATATCATCCGAAAGGATTTTCGACGATACAATTGGATCGCTATAGCGTACATCTGCTTTGCCTGTCACTCTTCTCACTACAATGAACACGACTGCAACTATAATAATGCCAATCGCGAGCAGCTGTGAGATTCTCACATTACCGTACGCTGGATCCAAATATCCTTGTTCGAAACCCATAGCAGTCATTGGAGACCACAATCCATTCACTAATGAAGCAACCCACTGCGGGGCCTGGAAGCCCAGACTATCCGTACGCAACGCTTCAATAAAGAAGCGACCGATCGAGTACCATATGAAGTAAGACATGAACAGTTCACCTGAACGCAGAAATTTCTGACGCCGCAGAACCAGCAGCAAGACCAATCCAACGAGACTCCACATAGATTCATACAAAAACGCAGGATGATGAAATACCCCTTCTACGTTCATTTGATTCACGATAAAGTCCGGTAAATGAAGCTTGTCTCTCAAAAATGATTCTTCCACAGGACCGCCGTAGGCTTCCTGATTCACAAAATTCCCCCAGCGTCCGATCATCTGTCCAACGATTAGTCCAGGTGCACAGATATCGGCCATACGCCAGAAGTTATACCCTTTGCGACGGAAGAAAATGACTGCACATATAATGGCACCAATAAGCGCACCGTAGATGGCGATACCGCCGTTCCATATTTTAAAGACATCCCAGAAATTGTCCTTATAATCATCCCACTTAAATGCTACGTAGTAGATGCGGGCACCAATGATGGCAGAGGGTACACCCAGCAGGACCATGTCCATGAACACTTCCTGTGGAATATTGTATCGTTTGCCCTCCCGAAGCACGAGCAATAGCCCTAGCAGAGCTGCGGCACCAAGAATAAGCCCGTACCAGTGAACCTTTAACGCTCCAATAGAGAACGCAATCGGGTTCAACAGTAATAATGTATCCATTCATTCACACTCCTATAAATTCACTCGATCGCACGCATGACGAATGGTTGGCATGGCCTGCCCCTCCAGAGAAGCAGTACACGTCAACCATTCACCTCGATTTCACTTTATGCTTCTTAATCATTATCTTCCATATCTTCCGAGATGGTTGCTGTCAACTTGTTCGTGAATTGCAGTGCTGCATTAAGACCCATCTGTTTCAGACGGTAGTTCATACCTGCCACTTCAATGATAACAGCCAAGTTTCGCCCTGGACGCACCGGGATTGTGACAAGAGGTACATCCGTGTCAATGATACGTGTCGTCTCTTCATCCAAGCCCAGACGGTCATATTGCTTGTCCTGCTGCCATGCTTCCAGACGTACAACCAGTGTAATCCGCTTGTTATTCCGTACTGCTCCAGCTCCGAACAACGTCATGACGTTGATAATACCGACACCTCGAATTTCGAGCAAATGACGGATCAATTCAGGTGCGGTGCCGTGTAGCTGAAAGTCTGATGTTTGGCGGATTTCTACCGCATCATCAGCAATCAGTCGGTGACCACGCTTAACCAGTTCAAGAGCTGTCTCACTCTTACCAATACCGCTACTACCTGTAATCAGCATACCTACGCCATAGACATCACACAATACACCATGAATGGTTGCAGTAGGTGCCAATTTACTCTCCAAAAATCCCGTAATACGGCTGGATAGAATCGTTGTCGCCATGTTGCTGCGGAGTACAGCCAGATTCTGTTCTTCACTGATGTCAATCAGCTCTTGTGGAACTTCAAGGCCACGCGTTACAACGATACACGGCGTCTCTTCTGTGCATAGACGTTGCATGCGATCACGCCGGTCCTGCTCGGGTAACATTGCAAAGAAGGCCAACTCGGTTCTTCCAAGCAGTTGTACCCGTTCTTGTGGATGGTATTCAAAATAACCGGCCATTTCTAGACCAGGACGGTTCAGATCATCTACCGTAATGACTCTTTTCAGTCCTTGAGATCCAGAAACAACCTCCATCTGAAACTGCTGTGCCAATTCGGATACTTTCACTTTTTTAGCCATTTGTCTCTTCCTTTCAGCATTCGCTGTCCTTCTATGTACATCAGATCGAGTATCATTTCTTTCCATTATTAGCGCATTCACATCATTAGTACAGGCCGCATCCCTAGAGCAGCAATTCTCCTAATTCCGAGAGGACAGACCTTCAAATAATCTTAAATGAATTCCGGGCTGAATGCAATCGTGGCCTCTCCCAACCATTAGTAAGAAGAGTCTTCTGATCAAAGGCACTATCGAGGATGCTACATTCGTGGTTTAGTGGTTACTTTTAATGCGACTAACGAATTCTTCAGCTCCGCTGAAAACTTATAAATTCAATAATCTTCAAAAAAGCCCCTTCCAGCTAAAACGGAAGGGGCTCTGAGTACATTGTATAATTGCGTTATTTGATTGATTCCATCGTCACCGAGGAATCTCAATAATATTAGTCTTGAAGAAGTACGTTCACTTCAGTTTCTTTGTCAAAGATATGAACCTTGTTCATGTCAATGGCCATTTTCACTGTCGAACCATCTCGAGTGTTAGAGCGTCCGTCTACACGTGCGATTGTAGTATCGTTACCTACACCGCTCAAGTAGAGGAGCATTTCGTGACCCAAGTTCTCTGTTACATCTACGTGTGTAGAGAATACAGAGTTCGGGGATGCTTCCAAGAATACAGGCTCTTCGTGAATGTCTTCTGGACGAACACCCAGAATGACTTCTTTGCCGATGTACCCTCTGGATTTCAGCACTTGTGCTTTACCTTGCGGGATTTCAACGTCCACGCCTGGAGCTATGAAGTGCATGTTAGCACCTTGTTCAGCCAGTTTACCCGAGATGAAGTTCATTGTCGGGGAACCGATGAAACCAGCTACGAACAAGTTAGCCGGAAGGTTATACAGTTCTTCCGGAGAAGCTGCCTGTTGGATGATACCATCCTTCATAACAACGATCCGATCACCCATCGTCATAGCTTCAATCTGGTCATGCGTTACGTAGATAACAGTTGTTTCCAAACGTTTCGCAAGTTTAGTGATCTCAGCACGCATTTGACCACGAAGTTTGGCATCCAAGTTGGACAGAGGCTCATCCATCAAGAAAACTTGTGGATCACGGACGATCGCACGTCCCAGAGCGACACGCTGACGTTGACCACCGGACAATGCCTTAGGTTTACGCTCAAGCAAATGCTCGATATCCAGGATTCTAGCTGCTTCACGTACACGTTTGTCGATCTCGTCTTTTTTAACCTTACGCAATTTCAAACCAAACGCCATGTTTTGATATACGCTCATATGCGGATACAAGGCATAGGATTGGAATACCATCGCGATATCACGGTCTTTAGGTGCAACATCATTAACGACACGGTCACCGATATAGAGTTTACCTTCAGAAATTTCCTCAAGGCCTGCGATCATACGCAGTGTTGTTGATTTACCACAACCGGACGGACCTACCAGTACCAGAAATTCTTTATCTTTAATGTCCAGGTTAATGTCAACTACAGTTGCTTTATCAGAACCCGGGTATTTTTTGAAAATATGCTCTAAACGTACTCCAGCCATGATTGTTGCCTCCTCAGAGATCATTTTGTAATCGAATACAATTTGTATTTTTATAATACCCTATCTTCATGAGGTTTGACTATTCGCAAACTGCACAAAAATATCAAAGCTTTTTCGTCACTTTGTACATAAGCAGTAAAAACTGCACCAGAACAGCACTTTCGAAGTTCCTTACATCATAGCCAATCTCCTGTTTGATCTTGTCCAGACGGTACACCAGCGTATTACGATGAATAAAAAGTCGTTTGGCTGTCTCGCTGACATTACAATCCAGGCTAAAAAAAGTCTCCATCGTAGCAAGCGTTTCACTGTCATTGAAGATCAAGGTATCTTTGCCTGTTTCCTGTATGAAACGTGTACGTTGTTCTTCTGGAATACTCGCTACCAACCGTTCCAGATGTAGATCCCATGGGAGATGAATATGCTGCGTAACATGGAATGATCTCCCCAAGTGCACACTTTCTTCAAGAAGAGCTGTGACCGATACGAGTTGTTGTGCAGGAATGCATGGCAGAGATGCGGACAGATGGAACACACCAGCCCACTCACTGGAAACTAATTCATGCAAACCTAGACAAAAAGCATTCAGTGAATCCTTTCTGGCCTCTGCTGTGTCTTCCTCGGCTTCTCCTGTAACAATCTCTGTAGCCCCCATGAAAATCCATTCTTGCTCTCCTAAGGGGATGAATACAATTTCTTCGCCAAAGTAACTCTCAAGCAACTTATTGAGTTCTTTGGACCGTACACGGTGTGCATCAGGTGTGTCCCCTTGCAGCAAGAACAGAATCTTCTCAGCATTCAATTCTGCTGCCAATACATAACGATTAGGCACCGATTCCTGCTTGCCTGGATGTTCTATCTGCTGTTTAAGCCACAGTCCTAATTCCGTTAATTGTTGCTCTCTATCATTCTCATATATAACGGGCTCTGCCTCAGCAGTCAGTCTCGTATTACTTCGAATCAAAAGCTCAATGAATCGCTTTGTTTCCAAGGTAATTGACCTCTCAGCACATCCCCAACACACGACGTTCTCTTCTTTCTCATTCATGTGAACTTTAAAAAATATACGCTCTCCCGTATTGAGACTGATCACATCAGATAATGAACTTGGGGATTTAGATTGATCAGGGAGTCCCTGGCTTCTATCATCATTAACAAGGCTCTCTCGATCCTCATTAAAACCAACCAGATTCGCCACCGATTGGTTCCATTCTTCTATTGTAATCTCATATGCGTCCAGAGTTATGCCTATAATTAATTCAATTTGTTGTTTTAAATCAGGTATGAGCTTCATATAATGAACGCCACCACTCTGCATGTTTTCTACTATTTTATCATATCTTGCACAGCATCGTCTTTTACCAGCTTATTTATGTGTTATCAGGTGAATACTTCAATTTCAAAAACAAAAAAAAGAGTAATTAATCAAATTATGATTAATTACTCTTTACTATACGATGAGTCATGAAGGGCTCGAACCTTCGACACCCTGATTAAAAGTCAGGTGCTCTACCAACTGAGCTAATGACTCATAAAACTGGTGGAGGATGATGGATTCGAACCACCGAACCCGTACGGGAGCAGATTTACAGTCTGATGCGTTTGGCCGCTTCGCTAATCCTCCAGGATTAAAGGTGGCTCGGGACGGAATCGAACCGCCGACACGAGGATTTTCAGTCCTCTGCTCTACCGACTGAGCTACCGAGCCTTATTTAATTTTTAAGATTAATGGCGGAACCGACGGGATTCGAACCCGCGATCTCCTGCGTGACAGGCAGGCATGTTAGGCCAACTACACCACGGTTCCATGCATTAATGGTGCCGGCGAGAGGACTTGAACCCCCAACCTACTGATTACAAGTCAGTTGCTCTACCAGTTGAGCTACACCGGCGTATATGGTGGAGGCTGAGGGGATCGAACCCCCGACCCTCTGCTTGTAAGGCAGATGCTCTCCCAGCTGAGCTAAGCCTCCTGGGTAATATGGTAGCGGCGGAGGGGATCGAACCCCCGACCTTACGGGTATGAACCGTACGCTCTAGCCAGCTGAGCTACACCGCCACATTAATTGTGTCTTGATTGCTTGTCCATCTTAGGTAAAGATGGCGGAGAGAGAGGGATTCGAACCCTCGCACCGCTTACGCAGTCTAACCCCTTAGCAGAGGGTCCCCTTATAGCCACTTGGGTATCTCTCCGAATAACAATCTTCAACATCATTTCAAGGATTGCTCCCTGAAAACTAGATTCGAAACGAAATTTGCGATTTATCACTTGCATATTGGATAAGCCCTCGACCGATTAGTACTGGTCAGCTCCATGCATTGCTGCACTTCCACCCCCAGCCTATCTACCTCGTCGTCTTCAAGGGGTCTTACATACTGGGAAATCTCATCTTGAGGGGGGCTTCACGCTTAGATGCTTTCAGCGTTTATCCCTTCCGTACATAGCTACCCAGCGGTGCTCCTGGCGGAACAACTGGTACACCAGCGGTACGTCCATCCCGGTCCTCTCGTACTAAGGACAGCTCCTCTCAAATTTCCTACGCCCACGACAGATAGGGACCGAACTGTCTCACGACGTTCTGAACCCAGCTCGCGTACCGCTTTAATGGGCGAACAGCCCAACCCTTGGGACCTACTTCAGCCCCAGGATGCGATGAGCCGACATCGAGGTGCCAAACCTCCCCGTCGATGTGGACTCTTGGGGGAGATAAGCCTGTTATCCCCAGGGTAGCTTTTATCCGTTGAGCGATGGCCCTTCCATGCGGTACCACCGGATCACTAAGCCCGACTTTCGTCCCTGCTCGACTTGTAGGTCTCGCAGTCAAGCTCCCTTATGCCTTTGCACTCTTCGAATGATTTCCAACCATTCTGAGGGAACCTTTGGGCGCCTCCGTTACTCTTTAGGAGGCGACCGCCCCAGTCAAACTGCCCACCTGACACTGTCCCCGCACCGGATTACGGTACCAGGTTAGAACCTAGATACGATCAGGGTGGTATCCCAACGTTGCCTCCACGCAAGCTGGCGCTCACGTTTCAAAGGCTCCCACCTATCCTGTACAGATCGTACCCAAATTCAATATCAAGCTGCAGTAAAGCTCCATGGGGTCTTTCCGTCTTGTCGCGGGTAACCTGCATCTTCACAGGTATTAAAATTTCACCGGATCTCTCGTTGAGACAGCGCCCAAGTCGTTACGCCATTCGTGCGGGTCAGAATTTACCTGACAAGGAATTTCGCTACCTTAGGACCGTTATAGTTACGGCCGCCGTTTACTGGGGCTTCGGTTCACAGCTTCGGATTGCTCCTAACCACTCCCCTTAACCTTCCAGCACCGGGCAGGCGTCAGCCCGTATACTTCGCCTTACGGCTTCGCACAGACCTGTGTTTTTGCTAAACAGTCGCTTGGGCCTTTTCACTGCGGCCCCCTCGTGCTATTCACACTACCGGGGCACCCCTTCTCCCGAAGTTACGGGGTCATTTTGCCGAGTTCCTTAACGAGAGTTCTTCCGCGCGCCTTAGAATACTCTTCTCGCCTACCTGTGTCGGTTTGCGGTACGGGCACCATCACCTGGCTAGAGGCTTTTCTTGGCAGTGTGAGATCATGACCTTCGCTACTATAATTTTCGCTCCCCATCACAGCTCAGCCTTAGTAATGTGCGGATTTGCCTACACATCAGCCTTACTGCTTAGACGGACATCCATCAGTCCGCGTCACTACCCTACTGCGTCCCCCATTGCTCATAACGGCTTACGGTGGTACAGGAATTTCGACCTGTTGTCCTTCGACTACGCCTTTCGGCCTCGCCTTAGGTCCCGACTTACCCTGAGCGGACGAGCCTTCCTCAGGAACCCTTAGGCTTTCGGCGGACAAGATTCTCACTTGTCTTTTCGTTACTCATACCGGCATTCTCACTTGTATAATGTCCAGCGCTCCTTACGGTACACCTTCAACCCTTATACAACGCTCCCCTACCCCTGATGCATTGCATCAAGCCATAGCTTCGGTGGCGTGTTTAGCCCCGTTACATTTTCGGCGCAGAGTCACTCGACCAGTGAGCTATTACGCACTCTTTCAATGGTGGCTGCTTCTAAGCCAACATCCTGGTTGTCTGTGCAACTCCACATCCTTTCCCACTTAACACACACTTGGGGACCTTAGCTGATGGTCTGGGCTGTTTCCCTTTTGACAATGGATCTTAGCACTCACTGTCTGACTCCCGGAAGTAAGTCTATGGCATTCGGAGTTTGACTGAGCTTGGTAACCCTTGCGGGCCCCGCACCCAATCAGTGCTCTACCTCCACGACTCTGTTTTCCGAGGCTAGCCCTAAAGCTATTTCGGGGAGAACCAGCTATCTCCGAGTTCGATTGGAATTTCTCCGCTACCCCCACCTCATCCCCGCATTTTTCAACATGCGTGGGTTCGGGCCTCCAGTGCGTGTTACCGCACCTTCACCCTGGACAGGGGTAGATCACCCGGTTTCGGGTCTACGTCCACGTACTATGTCGCCCTATTCAGACTCGCTTTCGCTGCGGCTCCGGCTCTTCACCTTAACCTTGCACGGGAACGTAACTCGCCGGTTCATTCTACAAAAGGCACGCCATCACCCCTAAAACGGGCTCTGACTTTTTGTAAGCACACGGTTTCAGGTTCTATTTCACTCCCCTTCCGGGGTGCTTTTCACCTTTCCCTCACGGTACTGCTTCACTATCGGTCGCTAGGAAGTATTTAGCCTTGGCAGATGGTCCTGCCGGATTCATACGGGGTTTCACGTGCCCCGCACTACTCGGGATCCGTCTCGGAGAGAACAGACTTTCAACTACAGGGCTTTTACCTTCTTTGGCGGGCCTTTCCAGACCTCTTCGCTTAATCGGTTCCTTTGTAACTCCATGTGAGACGTCCCACAACCCCAAAGAGCAAGCTCTCTGGTTTGGGCTTCTCCGCGTTCGCTCGCCGCTACTGACGGAATCACTATTGTTTTCTCTTCCTCAGGGTACTTAGATGTTTCAGTTCCCCTGGTATGCCTCTGCATAACCTATGTATTCAGTTATGAGTAACTGGAAATTACCCCAGCTGGGTTTCCCCATTCGGACACCCCCGGATCAAAGCTTGCTTACAGCTCCCCGAGGCAGTTTCGTTGTTCGCCACGTCCTTCATCGGCTCCTAGCGCCTAGGCATCCTCCGTGTGCTCTTAGTAGCTTAACCATATTGTTCCGGTTTCGACCGCTCGCTTCCCTTGTTTTGGACTACGTCCAAAGCCAAAAGTCGCTCCCATTCGATACCATCGCAACAGCAATTATCTACCTTATAAACACTTCACTTGTTTACACAAGATCAGCTAGGATGATTGTTGATCGGTTACTTGAACCAAACAAACATTCATCCCTTAAAGGAATGTTCTAATTCGCATTTTTCGTTTCGATATCTAGTTTTCAAAGAACAAACTTGTAAAACATTATTGGTGGAGCCAAGCGGGATCGAACCGCTGACCTCCTGCTTGCAAGGCAGGCGCTCTCCCAGCTGAGCTATGGCCCCATATAAAATGAAAAAGTGAAAATGGTGGGCCCTGGTGGACTCGAACCACCGGCCTCACCCTTATCAGAGGTGCGCTCTAACCAACTGAGCTAAGGGCCCACATTATATTATATTTCGAACCCAAAATGGGTTACGCTTGGCGGCGTTCTACTCTCCCAGGACCCTGCGGTCCAAGTACCATTGACGCTGAAGGGCTTAACGGTCGTGTTCGGGATGGGAACGTGTGGAACCCCTTCGCTATCGCCACCAAACGTTTGAGAGTTTGAGCTCTCAAAACTGAGCAACGAGTGAGTTGCTTGTGCTTTCCATTTCATCCACACCGAAGTGACGGACCGAAATGAATCGCTGTGCAGGTTCTAAAGAACCTGCTTATTTGAATGTTTCCACTCGGGAAACGATTCTCCATAGAAAGGAGGTGATCCAGCCGCACCTTCCGATACGGCTACCTTGTTACGACTTCACCCCAATCATCTATCCCACCTTCGGCGGCTGGCTCCTTGCGGTTACCCCACCGACTTCGGGTGTTATAAACTCTCGTGGTGTGACGGGCGGTGTGTACAAGACCCGGGAACGTATTCACCGCGGCATGCTGATCCGCGATTACTAGCAATTCCGACTTCATGCAGGCGAGTTGCAGCCTGCAATCCGAACTGAGACCAGCTTTGTTGGGATTGGCTCCATCTCGCGATTTCGCAGCCCGTTGTACTGGCCATTGTAGTACGTGTGTAGCCCAGGTCATAAGGGGCATGATGATTTGACGTCATCCCCACCTTCCTCCGGTTTGTCACCGGCAGTCTATCTAGAGTGCCCACCCGAAGTGCTGGCAACTAAATATAAGGGTTGCGCTCGTTGCGGGACTTAACCCAACATCTCACGACACGAGCTGACGACAACCATGCACCACCTGTCTCCTCTGTCCCGAAGGAAAGATACATCTCTGCATCGATCAGAGGGATGTCAAGACCTGGTAAGGTTCTTCGCGTTGCTTCGAATTAAACCACATACTCCACTGCTTGTGCGGGTCCCCGTCAATTCCTTTGAGTTTCAGTCTTGCGACCGTACTCCCCAGGCGGAGTGCTTAATGTGTTAACTTCGGCACCAAGGGTATCGAAACCCCTAACACCTAGCACTCATCGTTTACGGCGTGGACTACCAGGGTATCTAATCCTGTTTGCTCCCCACGCTTTCGCGCCTCAGCGTCAGTTACAGCCCAGAGAGTCGCCTTCGCCACTGGTGTTCCTCCACATATCTACGCATTTCACCGCTACACGTGGAATTCCACTCTCCTCTTCTGCACTCAAGTCACCCAGTTTCCAGTGCGATCCGGGGTTGAGCCCCGGGATTAAACACCAGACTTAAATGACCGCCTGCGCGCGCTTTACGCCCAATAATTCCGGACAACGCTTGCCCCCTACGTATTACCGCGGCTGCTGGCACGTAGTTAGCCGGGGCTTTCTTCTCAGGTACCGTCACCTTGAGAGCAGTTACTCTCCCAAGCGTTCTTCCCTGGCAACAGAGCTTTACGATCCGAAAACCTTCATCACTCACGCGGCATTGCTCCGTCAGGCTTTCGCCCATTGCGGAAGATTCCCTACTGCTGCCTCCCGTAGGAGTCTGGGCCGTGTCTCAGTCCCAGTGTGGCCGATCACCCTCTCAGGTCGGCTACGCATCGTCGCCTTGGTGAGCCGTTACCTCACCAACTAGCTAATGCGCCGCAGGCCCATCCCCAAGTGACAGATTGCTCCGTCTTTCCAGTTTCCTTCAGGTGAAGAAAACAACTATTCGGTATTAGCTACCGTTTCCGGTAGTTGTCCCAAACTTGAGGGCAGGTTGCCTACGTGTTACTCACCCGTCCGCCGCTAACCATCAGAGAAGCAAGCTTCTCTTCAAGTCCGCTCGACTTGCATGTATTAGGCATGCCGCCAGCGTTCGTCCTGAGCCAGGATCAAACTCTCCAATAAAAGATGAATTTCAGTAGCGTGGTTAGACGCTATAAAAATCATCTCAAGTATTTGAAAAGAGCGATATGCTCATTTTGAATCTGACGAGATTAAAAATCTCATTTGCGCTCCAGCCGATTCAAGCCAAGGCTTGTTTCAAACTTTCGCGTTCATTCTGCAAGCAGAATGTTAACTCACTCGTTGTTCAGTTTTCAAAGATCAAACCTTGATTTTCGTCACCATTTTCTCTCAGCGGCGACTTTTATAATATATCATACTTCGTTTGTTTCAGTCAAGTATTTTTTTGAAATAATTTTTCGATGTTCGTAATGAACTCGTTCATTTCATCAAAAGCATGTAACCAAGCAAGCAAAGCAACGAGATATAATGTACCATATAAATATCCTATGAGTCAACTATCCAAACAAAGAAATTTTCAGTCCCAATAATAACCCCACCCCTGGCAATCCTAAAACAGTTACAGTCCCTATGGTTGCAGGGTTCAACGGGATGTACGTTCCGGTAATCCAACCCGAATAATTGACGGTATATAACCCTACTGCAGCCAGAACCAGGTGAATACCGAATGACGTAAAAAATGACAGCCCTATTCTCTTTCGGAATAGAACAATAATAAGTCCCAGCATTGACACAACCAATATACTCCCAAGAATAATACTTTTCATCTCCAACACCTCCACGCGTAATGTAAATCTGAGTCTACATGCTAACCTGCCGTTGTGTTGAAGTATCATCATTAACTCTTGCCTGCTTCGCTCTCTTCAAATGAATCTGATATTTTCGTTCTGCCGCCTCCAATACATAGATGGCATAATCAATCTCATCCTGCCCCTGTGCATCTTCAAACTGCATCATAGCCCGCTCCCATTCCTGTTTCGCCATCTGAACATCAGCATAGATCCGATCTGCCTCAAGCTCTTTCAATATTCTGTTATGTTTCTCTACCGAGTTCCGTGTATTTCCCCACATAAACATAAACGTTCCCCCTCCTGATAAGCGCAGCATATTCTCATACTTATCAGGGAAAGGACAAACTTAGAACTTGGATGTTTCGTTTCTTCACAAAAAAAAGAGAGCCCTAAGGCTCTCTTGGCAAACTGAAGCGTAATTAAAAATAAAGTCCCTCAGGAAGTTGTGCTGTGCTTAAAACAAATTAAACACACTAGCGCATCTCCCTGCGCCCTTCCAGCGCTTTGGAAAGGGTCACTTCATCCGCATACTCCAAATCGCCACCTACAGGCAATCCATGGGCAATCCGGGTCACACTGATCTCAAACGGACGCACCAAGCGGGAGATGTACATCGCTGTAGCCTCACCCTCAATATTGGGGTTCGTCGCCAGAATGATCTCTTTTATCCGTTCATCACTTAATCGAATCAGGAGTTCCTTCAAACGAATATCGTCCGGGCCAATTCCCTCCATAGGTGAAATCGCACCCTGTAACACATGATAGTATCCATCAAATTCCTTGGTGCGCTCCATGGCAACCAGATCTTTCGAATCCTGAACTACACAGATTACAGAGACATCCCTGGATTTATCCTGACAGATCCGACACGGGTCCGTGTCGGTAATATTACAACACACAGAACAGTAATGAAGATTACGCTTCACACTAACGAGCGCTTTGGCAAAATCAATAACGTCATCTTCCTTCATTTTAAGCACATGAAAAGCTAAACGCGCCGCTGTCTTGGGACCCACACCCGGCAAACGGGTGAAGGCATCAATCAGCTTTGCTATCGGTTCGGGATAATACAATCGACTGTGTCTCCTTTGAGAGGATCAATTTAAACTAAAATAATCCCGGAATATTCATGCCGCCTGTGAACTTGCCCATATCCTTGTTAGCAATCTCATCAGCCTTGGCCATCGCATCATTCACCGCTGTCATCACGAGGTCCTGCAACATTTCAACATCTTCCGGATCTACCGCTTCAGGTTTAATTGTAATAGCAAGCAATTTTTTGTGTCCGTTAACCTCAGCTGTTACAACACCACCACCCGAAGTACCTTGAACTGTTTTGTCCGCCAGTTCCTCCTGCGCTTTTAGCATTTGCTCCTGCATTTTCTTCACTTGTTTCATCATTTGGTTCATGTTGTTCATGATTGTTCATCTCCTTTGTTATGGTTATCGCGCCATGCGCATTATTCTTTGATCACTACAAGGTCTTCACCAAAGAGCTGAATGGCTTCATCAATCCAAGGCTGCTTGTTGCCTGAACTGCCGTCTTCATGCTCCAGTTCAAGCTTAAAGTCCTCCTTGGGAGCTTCAGAAACTCCCTCGATCGCTCCGGTCCAATCTTTGAGCATCATCGTCACCAGTCGAGCCGAACGCCCCAGCTGTTCCGACAACACCCGCTCAATGACTTCGCGGTTGGCCTGTTTCTCCGTCGTTTCACGGTGAATGTTGTTTTTAAAAGCAACCAGAACGTTGTCTTCAAGCAAGGATACCGGCTCACCATCCATAAACCAAGCATGAACCGTAACCTTCTCTTCTTTCACTCGTTGCAGGATCTGACTCCATTTCTTACTAATCTCTGCGAACTCAGGGGCTCCCTTACGCGCAACATACTGATCAAGCTGTGCAGGGAGTTTCGCTGGCGAGTTCCCTCTCGATACTGGTGCTCGTGTTGCTGGGCGCGAAGGGGCACTCGATGCAGCCTCCCCACCCGACAATCCACTTTTAAGCGCACGATCCAACTTCTTCTCCAACTCGGCAAGCTGCTGCTTCAAACGATTAATCTCTCCACCATCAGCAGATGTCGCATTGGATGAAGATCCCACTTGAACAGAGGTCTCTCCTTGTGCCGGAATACTACAGAGTTTAAGCAACGCGACTTCAAATAACGTCTGTGGCTGTACTGCATATTTCATTTCACCCTGATACCGATTAAGGGTATCAATCATATGAAACAGTTGTTCCTTGGTGAAAGATTCCGCCATATCACGGAACGATTCCGGATTAAGCACCCGGTCCGTCAGTTTGTCTGCACCAGGCACCATCTTAATCATAAGCAAATCACGGAAATAATACAGTAAATTCTCCATGCACTTGTCTGCACTCTTACCTTCATGCATGAAGCCTTCAATCATCTGCAAAATATGGCCAACATCCCCTTTGAGCAGCGAAGCAGCCAGTATAGCGAATTGCTCTGAAGCAATACCACCGGTCATATCCATAACCTGCTGGTACGTTACTCGTCCATCCGTAAATGAAGAGATCTGATCCAGAACACTGAGCGCATCCCTCATTCCACCATCCGATAAACGGGCAATGTACTGGAGTGCATCCTGGTCAGCTTCCATGCCTTCCTGTTCACAAATCAGCGTAAGCCTTGCTGTCTGTTCTTCCAGAGAAACCCGGCGGAAATCAAATCGCTGACAGCGCGAAATAATAGTAGCTGGAAGGCGATGTGGTTCTGTCGTTGCCAAAATAAACATCACATGTGGCGGCGGCTCTTCCAATGTTTTGAGTAAAGCATTGAACGCCTCTGTCGTCAGCATGTGCACTTCATCAATAATATAGACTTTCTGCCTTACTTCGGTTGGCGCATACTTGACCTTTTCCCGAAGATCTCGGATCTCCTCAACGCCCCGATTGGATGCTGCATCAATCTCCTGCACGTCCATCACAGCGCCAGACGTAATCCTGCGGCAAGCTTCACACTCGTTACAAGGCTCCGGCGCAGGCCCGCGTTCGCAGTTAACAGCCTTAGCCAAAATCTTGGCAGCACTCGTCTTCCCTGTTCCTCTGGGCCCGCTAAATAAGTAGGCATGGGAAGTCCGCTGTTCACGAATCGCGTTCTGCAAGGTTTGAATAATATGCTGTTGTCCCACCATATCTTGAAACGACTGGGGGCGCCAAGCCCGGTATAACGCGATATGCTCCATGATGCGTTACCTTCCTTCCACTTCGCATTCGAGTCCTTTGTCGTCTCCCCATTATACTATATTCCAGGGTGAATCCAAACTTTATCTGACTCATTTATGACTGTTTTATTGACGACATATCAAAAAGACCCCTGCATACATATAACTGCAAAGGTCTCTACATTTTTAAAAGTAAGCCGTGCACCTGCTATCGATAATTGCGATCCAAGCGGCACCCCTGAACAATAGCTCGGGCTAGGCAATCCTCCGGCACAAGAGTAATCTCACTTATGGCTGCTTCCTTCCGGACCTGACCAGGTTCATGAGCACTCATTGCGGAGGACCCAACCGTCAACACCACGTACAGGGACCAAACCTCACATCGACAAAACCTCTAGCAGGAATTCAACCTCGCTATAGCGGATTGCGAGTTACAGGGCACCGCTACCTCCCCATCTAGCACGGTAAGAAATAGTATAACGTAAGGTTATCCAAATTGCAACCAGAAGGAAACCGGAAACAACGATACCTATATAAACATATAAAACCCCTGCCAGGTCGACAGGGGTGGTTTGGATGCAATTAGTAGACAATTCACATGGATTTGAGCTATTAGATTCCGTATTTCTTATTGAAACGATCAACACGGCCGCCAACATCGATAAACTTCTGTTTACCTGTGAAGAACGGGTGGCACGCGGAGCAAATCTCTACACGAAGTCCGTCTTTAACCGAACCTGTCTCAAAAGTATTCCCGCAAGCGCAAGATACTTCACCAATCGTGTAATTAGGATGAATTGCTTCTTTCATTACCTTTCACCTCTTTCCGCCCTGAGCCTCAAGTGGACCCAGAGTAAATGGCATAACTTCAGAGATTATAACACGACCTAATGCCGGTTGCAATTCATTATTGTCAGGAGGTGATCAGCCGTTTCGGGCGCGCCATGCCAGCAGGTGGAACATGAGTATAAGACCCGATCACAACGCCAGGCAACTCTTCCTCAAAGATCTCGATCATCTGCTTCATACCCAAGATATCACCTTGAGCTGGAGGGATTAACTCCAGATAACTCTCCGGATCAATGTTGAGATTACGCATCTGAATCAAACGCAAGTCCGTTCTACGGGCAAACTCGATCATCGCTTCAATCTCTTCCTCACGATCCGTTACTCCCGGGAAGATCAAATAGTTGATGGATGTGTATACACCCTGTTCTGCGGCGTATTTCATTGATTTCTCAACATTAGCCAATGTGTAACGACGCGGTTTATAGTAGGCATTATAGTGTTCATCGAGAGCACTGATTGTACTTACACGCATTAGATCCAATCCAGCGTCTACAATACCTCTAATGTGATCGTTCAGACCAGCATTAGTATTAATGTTGATATAACCCATATCGGTTACGGAACGCACCTCACGAATCGCTTCAATAATCAGCTTGGCCTGTGTGGAAGGCTCTCCTTCACAACCTTGCCCAAAGCTAATAATGGATTCCGGTGTTTTCAGGTGCTCCAACATTACCTCCACAATTTCATCCACACGTGGCCGGAAGTTCATTCGCGTCTGCGGGGAAACAAAGCCACTGTCATCCGGTTGTTCCGATATACATCCGAAACAGCCTGCATTACAGGAGGAAGATACCGGCACTCCACCTTCCCAACGATTCAGGAACGTGTTCGACGAAGTTAGACATTCATAGCCGAGCGCACAATTGGACAGATGGGTATAAAGGCGATTCTCCGGGTATTGCTCGGTCAAACGCTTAACCCCCGTAAGTACATCGTCACGGTCACAGTTCAGCGGGTTCCATTGGTCAGGACTATCCGACTTCGAGGCCGTGACATAGAATCCACCATCTTTCCAGACGACCGCGGAATAACCGAACAAAGGCAACTTATACTCCTTATCCGTCTTCACATAACCCGGGAGACACAAACGAGTGAATCCTTGTGGAAGCAATGCACCCACAGCCTGTGTGTCACTAGGCATTGGCAGCATCTCCCCCGTATCCGGGTCCATACCAATAGGACGAGTACTCGGAAGTCCAACCAACGTTGCACCGTCTGGAAGAGGAATCAACTCATCCTCCATAATCTCAACGATCATATCTCCACTACGGGCAAGCCCGTACAGAGAAGGATGATCAAATACATTACCTTTTTCATCTGCGTATACTAAATACATGATGTTCTCCTCACATTTAATGGCTTAAACCTAACGACGAGTATATTGTCAAATTCCACAGCTAAACTGTGAAAGCACATTGTTGATGCTTTGATGCCTACGTAGATGTTCCCGACGTAGCCGTCTGTCTAGGTGAACGACGAGTTGTTGTTGTCCCCGAATTACTTGTCGGACTATTACCAGCCGAATCAAACGCCGCCAGAAACTCTGCGTTCGTCTTGCTGTTACGAAGTTTCTTCAGGAAACCTTCGACAAAGTCATGGGAATCATTCATATTCTTACGAATCGTCCAAATCGTATCCAATTCTTCTTTGCTGAGCAATACTTCTTCACGACGCGTACCCGAACGACGAATATCGATCGCCGGGAATATGCGACGCTCTGCCAGACGACGGTCCAGATGAAGCTCCATATTACCTGTACCCTTGAACTCTTCATAAATGACGTCATCCATACGTGATCCGGTATCAATTAAAGCCGTTGCCAGGATGGTCAGGCTTCCGCCTTCTTCCACATTCCGGGCAGAACCGAAGAAACGTTTCGGACGATGGAATGCAGCTGGATCAATACCACCACTAAGTGTACGACCGGATGGCGGAATAACTAGGTTATACGCACGGGCGAGACGCGTAATGCTGTCCAGCAGGATAACAACATCTTTTTTGGCCTCAACCAAACGAAGTGCACGCTCAAGTACCAACTCCGCCACCTTGATATGGTTCTCAGGCAGTTCGTCGAATGTTGAAGCCACAACTTCCCCTTTAACCGAACGCGACATATCCGTTACTTCCTCTGGACGTTCATCAATCAACAGGACAAACAGTTCAATTTCTGGATTGTTAGTTGAGATGCTGTTGGCAATTTCTTTGAGGAGAAGCGTTTTACCCGCTTTGGGAGGTGCTACGATCAATCCACGCTGTCCCAATCCTACTGGGGCGAGCACATCCATAATTCGTGTGGACAAATGGTCGGGGGCTGTTTCGAGAACCAGCTTTTTCTGCGGATACAGTGGGGTTAGTGCCGGGAAGTGAAGTCGCTCTGCAGCCGCCGATGGATTCTCACCATTTACAGCATTGACTTGCAACAAACCGAAGTATCTCTCGTTTTCCTTGGGTGTTCTACACTTACCTGACACGAGGTCACCCGTTCTAAGGTCGAACTTGCGAATCTGGGAAGCTGAGATGTAGATGTCTTCCGTACTTGGCAAGTAGTTAATTGGCCGGAGAAATCCGTAACCTTCAGGTAAAATCTCGAGTACGCCTTGCATGAACATCAGACCGCTTTGTTCAGCTTGTGCACGTAATATGGCAAAGATTAATTCTTTCTTTTTTAACGTACCATAGTAGGGAATCTGATATTTTTTGGCCAGCTTGTAGAGATCCGTTAATTTCATTTCTTCCAGATCGGTAATTTGTAGATCCATATAATAACCACCTATTCAATTAATAAGTCCGTGAAATGGATAGTTTCGCTAGATGTTCCGGCTATAGAGAGCGGCGACTGCCACAATCTCTTCTGTCCATTGTACGGAATGTAACCGTTGTAATGCAAATACTTGTCTTTGAGTGTAAGTTTCCGGGTGGGATAGACCATATTCGGCATGATCCGCTATTGAGTGAACACGATACATTGAGGCGATCAATCCGGGCAAACCGGCTATGGAGCGCAGGTTCAAACAAAACCGGGGGTTGAGGAAAAGAAATGATGTTCTTACAGCCATATGAAGTTTGATTCAAAAAAAGACCCTCCGGTAAAGGAAACAGGAACATTTCGTCTTATGCCGGAGAGGCTGAGAACTCTATTAGAACAGGTTTGCCCAATTACAGAAGGATTATGCAATTCAGTTATAACGAACCCGCAACTAACCGAATCACGCATGATTCTGTTGCCGTATCAATCGGTTTCCCGCCATACATCTGCACCGAGCAGACGCAAATTGGTAACCAAGTGATCGTAGCCACGGTCGATATATTCGACTCCCGTCACTTCAGTCACACCTTCACTAACGGTGAGCCCTGCGATCACCAGAGCTGCTCCAGCGCGAAGGTCGGATGCTTTTACTTTGGCAGCATTCAATGCACTGCCTTCGATAATCGCTGACCGTCCTTCTACACGAATCTTTGCGCCCATCCGTACCAGCTCAGGCACATGCTTGAACCGATTACTGTATACAAAGTCACTCAGAACACTCACACCCGTTGCCTGTGTTAGCACACTGGTCATTGGTGACTGTAGATCCGTTGGAAAACCAGGGTACACAAGTGCTTTCACATCGACATGGTTATAGCTCGGTTTACCAATGACACGTATACTTTCATCCAATTCCTCAATGCCAACTCCCATCTCCAGCAGCTTTGCCGTCAAAGCCTCCAAATGTTTGGGAATGACATTGTCAATCAGAACATCTCCGCGCGTCGCCGCTGCAGCAATCATATACGTACCTGCTTGGATGCGGTCCGGAATGATGGAATGACGGCAGCCTTTAAGCTCCGAAACACCTTCAATACGGATCGTTTCGGTACCTGCACCTTTGATGATGGCACCCATGGAATTCAGAAGTGTTGCTACATCTATAATCTCAGGCTCTTTAGCCGCATTTTCGATAATTGTAGAGCCTTTGGCACGAGTAGCCGCCAGCATAATGTTAATGGTTGCACCGACACTGCTTACATCCAGATAAATCTTTGCTCCGCGCAACTCTTTGGCATGCAAATGAATGGAACCATGTTCGTTTGTTACGGTAGCGCCAAGCGCTTCAAACCCCTTGATATGTTGATCAATTGGACGAGGCTCGAAATTACAGCCCCCAGGCAGACCTATTGTTGCTTCTTTAAAACGGCCAAGCAATGCTCCCATCATATAATACGAAGCACGAAGCTTCTTCACGGGACCATTTGGCATGGGAATGGATTTAATATCGGAAGGGTTAATCTTCATCTGACTACCTTCCCAAGTCACATGTGCTCCAAGTTCCTCCAAAATTTCCGCATAAACCGCTACGTCACTTAAAAGTGGCAGGTTGTCCAGCACGACCTCTGACTCGGCAAGCAATGCTGCAGGTATAAGCGCAATGGCGCTGTTCTTGGCGCCGCTTATGGTTACAGTTCCCTGTAACGGACGTCCGCCACTAATCATCAATTTTTCCATAAAGCTTAATGTCCCCCTACGTGTTTTGCAGCCGATGAACGGCAATACGTGCTGATGGCTTTCGATGTAGAAATAAGGTGTGAAAATGGAAAGACACCGGCTAGGCGGTGTTCTTCCATTTCACAGTATGGAACTGGTATCGATAAATTACGCTTTGTTGTTGGAACCAAACTCGCGGATTTTACCTTTAACAGTTTCTTTGATTGCATCACGGCCTGGTACGATGAACGTACGTGGGTCGTAAGCATCCGGTTTAGCTGCAAGCACTTCACGAACCACTTTCGCGAAAACAATTTGGTTCTCTGTGTTTACGTTGATTTTGGAAGTACCGAGAGAAATGGCTTTGTCGATGTCGTGTTTAGGAATACCTGTACCACCGTGCAATACGAGTGGAACTTGTACCGCGTCACGAACTTCTTCCATCTCTTTGAAGCCCAAGTTAGGCTCGCCATGGTAAGGACCATGTACGGAACCAAGAGCTGGAGCCAATGTGTCAATACCTGTTTCTTTAACGATACGTACACACTCATTAAGGTCAGCGTACATGATACCACCGATAACGTCGTCTTCTTGTCCGCCTACAGTACCAACTTCGGCTTCAACAGAAACGCCTTTAGCATGTGCATATTCAACTACTTTTTTAGTCATTTCGATGTTTTCATCGATGGAGTGGTGGGAACCGTCGATCATTACGGATGTAAACCCAGCATCAATCGCTTCTTTACACTTGTCGAAGCTTGAACCGTGGTCCAGGTGAATGGCAACTGGAACGGAGATTTTCATGTCGTGAATGAGTCCTTCTACCATTTTAACTACAGTGTAGAAGCCGCCCATGTGACGTGCTGCACCTTCAGATACGCCCAGAATTACCGGGGATTTCTCTTCTTCAGCAGCACCAAGAATCGCTTGAGTCCACTCAAGGTTATTGATGTTGTATTGACCAACTGCATATTTTCCTTCGAGTGCTTTGTTCAACATGTCTGTCATAGATACTAATGGCATGGTTTCAATCCTCCTAGGGTGTTGGGTTGTGTCTATGGTTTTTAGCCGAAATCACATACGGCCTTATTATACCACATCCCATGTCAAATACTAAACAAGCATTTGCAAAAATGCTGTGCTATGCAGCACAGTTTTCATAGACACCGCATAATGACGTCTTCATTTCCAATATTCCCCGGATGACAGAGTGAAATACCCTATTTGCCCACCAAGTACCTTCTATGTTCTCCACACGCAAAAAAATCCTGTATCTACAGGATTCAGCTGCATTTATTGGCGGCACCATTACGAAGCTGCATATTCACGGCCACTCGCATCTCATCGATATCAAACGGTTTCGTAAAATGCATGAGCGCTCCAAGATCCGTGGCTTCCTTGATCATGTCCAGTTCGCCATAAGCGGTCATCATAATGACCTTAATATCCGGATCAATTTCTTTAATATGCTTCAAGATTTCCAGGCCGTCCATGCCAGGGATCTTCATATCGAGCAATACCAGATCAGGCTTGTCATTGTTCACTATCTCCAGCGCTACCTTGCCGTTAGGTGCTTGAAACGTGTTATATCCTTCACTGCTGAACACTTCCATTAACAGGATTCGAATACCGTTCTGGTCATCAACAATCAAAACTTTTTTATCTTCCACTCTGTAACCTCCTAGAATTAGGAAAGCATGTACATCTTCTGATCTGGATAACTATCCCATAGTCGTCATGATAAGTATTCTACCTTTTCCATTAAAATCCTGCTACCTTCTCAAAATGGCAAGAACCATTTCGACCTACTTTTCACGCAAAGAAAAAAGAGATGTTCCGGCCTCCGCTATGGCTGCCAGGAACATCCCCAATATCTATTACATAATCATTAAACACATGTATTATTTCTCTGCATTCTCCAGAGAAGCTTTCACAAATTCACGGAACAATGGCTGTGGACGGTTCGGACGGGAAGTGAATTCCGGATGGAATTGCACCGCCAAGAACCATGGGTGTCCTGGAAGCTCCACGATCTCAACCAGACGTCCATCCGGAGATGTACCCGAGATCACCAGACCTGCTTTTTCGATGGCTTCACGGTATTCATTGTTGAACTCATACCGGTGACGGTGTCTCTCATACACCAGCTCGTCATCGTAACAAGCCATCGCCAAAGAATCTTCCTGAAGCTTACAAGGATACAGACCCAGGCGCATAGTACCCCCAGATTTTCGATATCTTTTTGCTCAGGCAACAGATCAATCACCGGGAATTCCGTAGCCGGATTAATCTCGGAGCTGTTCGCACCATTCAGACCAACAATAGAACGTGCATACTCAATAACAGAAACCTGCATACCCAGACAAATACCAAAGAACGGAATTTGTTTCTCACGAGCATAACGGATTGCGGATACTTTACCTTCGATACCCCGGTCTCCGAATCCGCCAGGAATCAGAATCCCGCCAACGCCATGCAACAGGTCGCCTACGTTCTCATCAGTGACATCTTCGGAATGAATCCAGCGAATTTTGACATCTGCATTGGATGCAAATCCCGCATGAGACAAGGACTCCACAACACTCAGGTATGCATCATGCAACGCTACATATTTACCTACAATGGCGATCTCAACCGTACGCTCCAACTTGTTGATCCGGTCAACCAACCCTTCCCACTCACTCATATCCGGTGCAGGAGTAGTCAGTTTCAGGTGATTTACCACGATCTCGTCCAAGCCTTCTTCACGCAGGTTCAGAGGCACTTGATACAAGGTGTCTGCATCGCGACATTCAACCACAGCATTCTCATCAATGTCGCAGAAGAGAGCGATTTTGGCTTTCATGTCATCAGACAACTCATACTCGGTACGGCATACGATCACGTTTGGCTGAATACCGATGCTGCGCAATTCCTTAACACTATGTTGCGTTGGTTTTGTTTTCACTTCACCAGCAGCTTTGATGTAAGGAATAAGTGTTACATGGATATACATCACATTATCGCGACCTACATCACTCTTGATCTGACGAATAGCTTCCAGGAAAGGCAAACTCTCGATGTCGCCCACTGTTCCGCCAATTTCCGTAATAACAACATCCGAACCCGCTTCACGTCCAGCGCGGAATACACGCTCTTTGATCTCGTTCGTAATGTGCGGAATGACTTGTACCGTGCCGCCCAGATATTCCCCGCGTCGCTCTTTGCTGATGACGGAAGAGTATACTTTACCAGTCGTGACGTTGCTGTTTTTGGAGAGGTTGATATCAATAAAACGTTCATAGTGGCCAAGGTCCAGATCCGTTTCCGCGCCATCATCCGTTACAAAAACCTCACCGTGCTGATAAGGACTCATTGTCCCTGGGTCGATGTTAATGTATGGATCAAATTTCTGGATCGTTACCTTAAGTCCTCTGTTTTTCAGCAGTCTGCCCAGCGAAGCAGCCGTAATCCCTTTGCCCAGGGAGGACACAACTCCGCCCGTCACGAAAATATACTTTGTCACTGTTATTACCCTCCTAATATAAGTACAGAAATTCAGGCGATATATGGTGTTATCGTAACCTGTTTCCCAGGTAATCATCGTTAAAAAGAGCAATGGCAGAAATTCCCTGCATCTGCGAACTGCTCTTTTTTGCGAAGACGGATTAAAACATGTTGTTCTACAGCAAAGATGGTGCAAACATTCCGATCGCCGTCATTTCATGCCTATCTCCAAACCGAGATCAGCTTGCTGTTCCATTTGGTGTTTTTGATATACAAAAACGGGCCACGAAATGTTGGCCGGGAGCATACGGAAAAGAAATCATTTTGCAAAATTATGCCTCTAAAAATACAAAAAAAAAGTACTCCCGCAGGACGGGGCACTCTCTATAAAAAACATAAATATATTGTCGCTCATTCATAAGCCCATGCAATAGTTTACCCGTTACCCCGTCTGCTGTCAAGGCTGACTATGTCGGGGAAACGGGTAAATTATAGACGTCAAAAATGACTACCGATTATCAGAATCGTCGTCAAATTCATCCTCAGTTTCGGACTCTTCTTCGTCTTCTTCGAGGTCTTCATCTTCCAAATCGTCATCTTCGACCAGCACTTCTTCTTCGCTGTCTTCTTCAAAGATGTCTTCTTCGTCTTCTTCCTCTTCTTCTTCTTCGTCTTCTTCTTGCTCGCTATCCGTGCTGTCGAAGTCTTCGTCGCTGTTATAGATCTCTTCTTCGCCGAAGTCTTCATCTTCCAGATCATCGTCTTCATCGTTGATGATACGCGGACGCTTCGCACCCGTCATGGAATCTTCTGTTCCAGCTACCGGATACCAGCGCTTCAATCCCCACAGACTCGTACCGACACAAGCGAAACGACCATCGATATTAATCTCGGTATATAGCTGGGCGATAAATTCGTTGATTTCTTCATCGTTCATTCCACGTTGCTTCGCTACCTCATTCATCAAATCACGGTAGTAATACGGCGTATTTGCCGCTTTCAGCACCATAAAGGCGAGGTCCACCAAAGGAATCTCTCTAACCTTTTCTTTATCAATTTTCAAATTGAGCGAGGTACTCACTGCAGACACTTCCTCTCACACAAATTCACTTTATATCCCCTACGAACTGGAACGTTACGTATAACATATCCATTAACAAACCTAAGTAAAACCTATTTAGCGTTAAAAAGCAAGTTTTTATGTAAGCATATGACGCAAATGCGGGGAGCGACTCCAATCCGCCCACCCATTAACCTTTAGAAATATAAAAAAGACGGAGTCCCCCTCCGCCTTCTGACTGTATACCCTCGTAGGATTGCTCCTCACCAGGTTCCCCGCAAGAGCCCTCTAGCTCTCCATCCATCATATGTCCCTGCGCCCGTTTTGACACGAAGAGAATGCGTTTTTGTAAAAAAAGGGCAAGTTCCCCATGCGGCGAGATGAGCGAATTCATAGAATACCTCAGCATGTTCATCCCGAAGGGGGCTGCCCATTATGGACTATACTGGTTTATTACATCAATTGATTGACGGAATGCGACGCCCCGAACCAGAACAGGGAGGGCGATATTTGATCCGATTCTCCAAACCACAGCAGTACGAGGCATGTCTCCTGGAAATGTCCCGAATGCGAAATGAATACACCGACCTCGGGGCCGTCCGTTCCTCACGGCTGGCTCGTTCGATTATCGCTTCAGTGCAATGCCCGGAGGATCTGTACCGCTACGGGGATGAGATTACCATTGAAGCAGATGTCCCCATCTCACTTCACGCCACTTCACTCCACAGCAAACCCAGCAATGCCCAGGGCATACCCTGGGGAGTGAAACAGATTCGGGCACCCAAAGTATGGTCTGTATCTACCGGACACCGGATTAAAATTGGTGTGATTGATACAGGTGCGGATTACCACCACCCTGATCTTCGTTATTCTCTGGCACGCGGGATCAATCTGTTAAACCGCAGCCTGCTTCCCCATGATGATAATGGACACGGTACCCACATTGCAGGGACCATCGCTGCCGCCAACAGCACTGCTGGCATGATCGGTGTAGCTCCACGCTCTCTGATCTATCCGGTGAAAGCGTTTGACCACAACGGATCAGCTTATGTATCCGATATTGTCCTCGGGATCGACTGGTGTGTACGCAACAAGGTTGATATCATCAATATGAGCTTTGGTATGAAAACACGTAGTAAGGCGCTTCTTGATGTGGTTAACCGTGCGTACCATGCCGGTATCGTTATTGTCGCTTCGTCAGGAAATGACGGCAAACGCCGTAGCATCGATTATCCAGCGCGATATCCGCAGACCATATCTGTTGGGGCAACTGACAAAAATAGACGTATTGCGTCCTTCAGCAATCGCGGCGCATACGTGGATGTCTATGCACCAGGTGATAAGATTGTCTCCTCCTGGGTGCAAGGCAAGCATCACGAGATGAGCGGCACATCCATGGCGACTTCCCATGTGAGCGGCGCAATCGCCCTGCTGCTTGCGAAACATCCAGGGTTATCCCCCGGCGAAATCAAGACTCTCGTCAAACGTGCTACGATCCCGCTGCGCGCCCGCAAGACTACCACCGCGAAAAGTAAGGTGCGCGGTGGGGAGATTGATGCCCTGCGGCTAATACAAGAGGGTGGAGAGTAATCCGGCTCTACCTTCGCCGGGAGAAACCCGTTGAGACTTGCACAGCAAGGCCAAGCTTGTGTATCCGGGTCAGGGTGGTCTGTTCAGATCCAGCTCCGGATACACAAAAAGTCTCCATGCCACGTTGCGTTGCCAACGTGATGCATGGAGACTTTTTGCCATAGGCAATGCGGCGATGTACCGCGAGCCCTGATTTACATTTTGTCTGGTGCGGTTACGCCTACCAGACGGAGTGATGTTGCGATGACGGTGCGCACAGCACCGATGAGCATCAGACGCGCCTGAGTTTGCTGCGCGTCTTCCGTAATAACGCGTTCCGCACGGTAATAACTGTGGAACAGGGATGCGAGCTCGTAAACATAACGGATAATGCGATGAGGCGCATATCCGATAGCAGCTGCTGAGATCTCTTCAGGCAGCTCGCCCATTTTGCGTAGAAGATCATATTCATGTTCTGTTGTCAGCTTGGACAAGTCGATCTGCGCCAGTGGCAGCAGCTCAATCCCTTGTTCTTCAGCCTGACGGTATACGCTGCATACACGTGCATGAGCATATTGTACGTAGAATACCGGATTCTCATTGGACGTTGAAATCGCAAGGTCCATGTCAAAGTCCAGATGGGAGTCCATACTACGCATCGTAAAGAAGTAACGGATCGCATCAATACCCACTTCATCCATCAGATCTTCCATCGTTACAGCTTTACCTGTACGCTTGGACATCTTCACTTTTTCACCGTTCTGGAACAGGCTCACCATCTGTGCAATCAAGACCACCAATTTCTCAGGGTCATTACCGAGTGCCTGCATCGCAGCTTTCATCCGTGGAATATATCCATGGTGATCCGCTCCCCAGATGTTAATCATCGTGTCGTATCCACGAGCGTATTTATCCCGGTGATACGCAATATCCGGCGTCAGGTAAGTATACGTGCCGTCGTTTTTGATCAATACACGTTCCTTGTCATCACCATATTGCATCGTTTTCAGCCAAGTCGCTCCATCTTGCTCATAGATCTCATTACGGTCACGCAATTCATCAAGCACCCGAAGAACCTCTCCATTGTCATACAGAGACGTTTCACTGAACCAGATATCGAAGTTAACGCGGAAGCGGTTTAAGTCACGTTTGATTTTGTCCAACTCTTTCTCCAGACCAAAGTCACGGAAATAAGCTGCACGGTCTCCAGGATGCATCGCCAGCAATTCTTCACCCTTTTCAGCAACAAGCTGCTTGGCGAATCCTTTGATATCTTCACCGTGATAACCATCTTCCGGCATCTCTGCATCTTGACCCAGCTCTTGCAGATACCGAGCTTCAATGGAACGAGCCAGATTAAACACCTGATTACCCGCATCATTAATGTAGTATTCACGGGTTACATCATATCCTGCATAGTCGAGGATGTTGCATAGTGCATCACCTACAGCCGCTCCCCGGGCATGACCCAGATGCAAGCTGCCTGTCGGGTTGGCACTGACGAATTCCATCTCCACTTTGCGTCCTTCACCAATGTTAATTCTTCCGTAGTTCTCACCCTGCTCCTGTACAAGCGCAAGCACTGGATAGAGATAACTCTTGTCCAATCTGAAGTTAATGAACCCTGGGCCAGCAATCTCAGCATTCTCGATTCCTGCTTCAGCCAGATTCAGATTGGCAATGATCTCTTCAGCGATCTGACGAGGATTGCGCTTGGCAATCTTGGTCAGTTGCATGGCCGTATTGGTCGCCAGATCACCGTGTGTTTTCTCACGCGGTACTTCTAATGTAATGACTGGCAATTCTTCCTGTGTAACAATTCCGGCCTTCACAATAGCATTGCCTATGGCCGTGCTTACCCGTTCGTTAATCGTATCTAGTGGATTACGTGTCATGAAATTGGTTCCTCCTGTATATGCAAACTAATCGCGAAATGTCCGAATTCTTCATCAAAGCGGTAAAAGTCGTAGCTCCACGCTGCGCGTGCGCTCAATCCCTGAATGGAAAGTTCCAGCTTCTGTGTATGCGTGGACAAGGCAAACGACATGTATGGAGATCGATAAAAACCAGGGAGCTTCTGATTCAATTCAAACGTCTGCTCCGATTCTACCTCGCCATGACGTATAATCTTGATAGATTGTTCGTCCAGCTTCAATATTGTACGGGTAGTGCCTCCCTCGGGTCCAACCTGTGGCTCTTCATAACGAACATAAAGAAATGACCCTTTTAACACGGCTTCACCCTGCATTTCCTGCAGCACATCTTCACCTTCATAACGGCTGTGCAGCCGGATGTGTACCGGTCGCATGTTCGACATGAATGTTAACCTCCATTATATTCGAGGCGACGCAAAATCAGGTACGGCTGGTGAGAACAGCCCTTCCCGTATTGTTGTGTCGCTATACGCGCTCATATTCCTGGATAGCTCGCTATCCTACACTCTACTGTATAACTATATCCAGTTCACCCGCTCAATTCAAATCCAAATTCAGAGTTTTTTCCTCAGCACGACAAAAAAAGAAGAGCCACACCTGTAAAGTGCAACTCCCTTTTGCTTCATTATAATGAAATAAGTTCATTAGATCAGGCCCATTGCGATTCATAAGGAAAGGGACACGTCGACTCAACCAGCTTGGCTCGCACCTGTACGAGACAGCCGCAATGCCGACAGGTTGTGCCATATTGCAATCCCGGACATTCGGCGCAGATCGATAAACGTCGCTCATACTCCTCATCCTTCACCGTCGGGCGCGAACGGGAAGCAATCTCCACAAGTTTAGCCATTTTGGCATCGCTAATCTTCACATCATACTGATCATTACATCCCTTGCAAGGTTCCTGTCTTTTCATGTGTCTGCCCGTACTTGTTGAGCTCATCCACTAACCCTCTACAGCAAGCACCCCGACCGATGCTGGAGGAAGAACAAAACGTAATGTGTTATTCTCCAGTGTGAGACCCTCCCAAGCCGTAGGCGTAACGTGGCTCGGTTGTTCAAATGTGTTGAACGCACCAAAATCAGCATGATGCAGAATCTGTCCGGATACACGGGACGCTTGAGCGGATTCAAGCTGACATACGACTTCCAGCTTATCTGTGTGACTCAAATTACATGCTGTCACATGAATAACGCCTTCTTTGTTGCGGGAAGCAGACAAGCTGAGTTGGGGAATCGTTTCATCACCGAACGTGTATCCTGGGCTCTCATAATTCAAATCCAGTCGCTGTGCATCCATATGAACCTGATACATATCGAATACATGATACGTAGGTGTCAGGAGCATCTTGTCTCCCTCCGTGAGCACCAGTGATTGCAGCACGTTGACGATCTGCGCAAGATTTGCCATCTGTACCCTTTTGTTATGCTGATTGAAAATATTCAAGTTAACGGCTGCGAGCACAGCATCACGCATTGTATTCTGCTGGTACAGGAAGCCCGGATTGGTTCCCGGTTCAACGTTATACCACGTGCCCCACTCGTCCACAATAATGCCGACTCTGCCCTCTGGATCATATTTATCCATAATTTCAGAATGCTTCACAAGTAACTCATCCATGAACAGCGTCTTCTTCAGAGTTGTAAACCATTCGGCTTCTCCAAAGCCAGTTGCCTGCCCCTTATCCTCCCAGACACCTGTTGGAATCGTGTAATAATGAAGACTAATTCCGTCCATGAAACGGGCAGCCTCGCGCATCAGTACTTCCATCCACTCATAGTTGCTGTCATTGGGTCCACAAGCAATCTTATAGATTTCATTCCCGGAATAGTTACGTACATAAGTGGCATACCGGCGATATTCATCGGCATAATATTCCGGCCGCATGTTCCCGCCGCATCCCCAGTTCTCATTGCCGACGCCGAAATATTTCAGTTTCCATGGCTCTTCCCGGCCATTGCCCTTCCGCCAGTTCGCCATCGGGGATTCGCCATCAAACGTGATGTATTCCACCCATTCCTGCATCTCCTGTACCGTACCGCTACCAAGATTGCCGCTAATATAAGGCTCAGTGCCGAGCAGCTCACATAACCTCAAGAATTCATGCGTACCAAAGTGGTTGTTCTCTTCCACACCGCCCCAGTGTGTATTGATCATACGAGCACGCTCACTCTTAGGCCCTACACCATCTTTCCAGTGATATTCATCGGCAAAACAACCGCCTGGCCAGCGCAGAACAGGAACATTAAGCTTCTGTAAGGCCGCCAGCACATCATTTCGGATGCCATCCGTATTCGGAATAGGTGAATCTTCCCCTACCCACAACCCTTCATAAATACAACGTCCCAAGTGTTCGGAAAAGTGACCATATATATTGCGATTTATTAATCCTTGATCTGAATCGGCCTTTAGAATAACATCAACCATAATTCCAACCCCCATAAAATGTATTGTTATCGCTTACAATAACTTGTTTTGAAGCAGGTTTCAACCGTTTTTATTTCCATAAAAAAAAGCCCTTTCCGTTGCATCCAATCAGGAAAGGGCTAGCTTATTATAAAAAACATACAGAGACAAGCGTAAACGTTTATCAGTCGTCTCTGATCTGGATTCGCCTGGTTATTACTTCAGAATATCAGGGCATCTAGTCCTGTTCTGAACGAAGTAACATTTTTGGAGTCCAGGTGGTTCCACCATCAGTGGTCTGATAAATCGCTGGAGAGTTATCACTGGTTACCACAAGCCAGCCTGTTCGGGCGGATGGGAAGGAGATACGGGAACTGTATCCCGGATCTTTCAGGTCTACGTTTTTCCACGTGGAACCTGTATCATATGAACGCCCAATCCCCACTTTGCCAGCTGCGGGTGACCCTGCGGACAGATAAGCCGTCTGGTCACCAATCAACGCCATATTGCCAGGATGACCGCCGGGATTGGCAGGTCCAGTTCCTTTACCTACACTGTTTCCGCCCGGTGCGGGCCCTCCCCCTGCTGTGGATTGCGCAAATACTTGTGTCCAGTTCTTCCCTTGGTTACCGCTCGCATAGAGGGAGTAAGATTGCTGGGACATGCCTGCATCACCATACAGAAGGGCCCATACTTGCTGTCCCTGTGCATACAGATCCGCTCCGCTCCATGTGTCTGATGCAACCCGGAGAGAAGTGCTCCAGTTCTTGCCACCATCACTCGTTTGCTTCAATTGATAACCCGATCCGGGTACAACCACGACAGCATATCCTTGCTTCTCTGTCGCGAAGGCAGCTGCACGCGTATTGGCAGGCGTGTTCATTTTGCTCCAGGTTAAGCCGCCATCCTTCGTCTGGTATGCGCCATTATAGGTGTAACCATAGCCTACATCTTTATTGCGAAAATCAATCCGTTTGAATTGGATGCCCGGCGGCGTATCAAGTCGTTTCCAATGAGATCCCCCATCATTAGTACGAATTAGGTAGGTTGCAGGTGAATTTTTTACTTGTGCCAACGCATATCCAATCACATTATTCGGAAAATCCAACTGCGCGAACTGCCACTGTCCCGTATATATGGACTGCAATGTACAGCCTGCATTTGAGGTGCCGATCAGGAACCCCTTCCCCCCGGCTCGTCCAGTTGTATCATTAAGAAAATCAATATCGGTAAATTCCAGGTGTTGCTCTTCCACACCACTGCCTTTTTGCAACGTTGCAGCTAGTCCATGATCACCCTTACCACATGCCTGTGAGGATGCAGCATTAGCGCCTGATAGTGTATGTATCGGCCCCATCCCCCATGCCAGCGTTAACGATAATACGATTGTACCCATCCGTTTCCATGTCTTTATACTGGTTGTCATCGTAACACCTCCTTCTATGGTTTTACCCAATTTCGATTGTTCTAATGTAACAATCCAATGAAGCCGGATGACAATTCTGCAAGAAAAAAACCACCTTTACCCATGATTGGTATCATGCAGGCAAGGGTGGTTCATCACTAAACGTTGTGTGATCTATGCTAACCAGGAAATGTCCGGATAGCAATGATAACAAAACTGATACTTAAAAATAGAAATAATCCGAAATCCAATTTGTTATATTTATATTCCCGAATGCTATATGCAGCAAAAAAGCATTGCCAGATTAGCCATCAACAAAGTGAAATTGAGAAATACAGTGTCATCCCAAAGCAGAATATCTGTATGGGAGGGCCATACACTAACATATACAACAAATGGTAGTGGTATAGGAACGTACGTGCTATAATCAGTCTTATGGACTTTTGAATAACGGTGGATGTTTTCCAGATCACGGCGCAGCTTCCCGAAAGGGGGTGACGTCGATGGTCAAACTTGTAGCGTTGCTTGATGTAATCCGATGGATTGCTGCGGTTCTCAGTCTAGTGCTGAGTATCCGAAAGCTGTACCGTTGGTTGCGTAAAAAGTTTCGTAGCAAGCGAAAACCCACCTCATAAGGTTGGCGCCTGACGGTGGGTTTCGCTTGAATAGCATTTAATTCATGCGCGCCGTGGCAGTCCACAGCCTTTCGGGTCCTAAGAGTCTTTACCGTTGACGCGGTAGAGGCTCTTTTTTAGTATATGGTCGAACCCAATCACCATATACTTCACGAAAGTAATATATCAACTTATATACTACTGAATACTTATGTAGTCAGTATAGCATAGCTCTGGACAAAAGTTAAGGACGCACGGATAAACATTAGCAATCAAAAATGCCCTCCCCTGCGCAGATTTGATACCGCACAGAAAGAGAGCATTAGGTTTATCGATTATTTTGTGATTATTTCACGAATCCAAGCAGCATTTCGCGAATCATTTTTGCAGCTACGATCTGTGTCTGTTGTGTTGGATCATAGATCGGCGCAACTTCAACAAGGTCACAGCCAACTACGTTCACATCGGAGCCAGCGATCATATGAATAGCCTCCAACAGCTCTTTGGACGTAATGCCGCCCGCTTCTGCTGTACCTGTTCCCGGTGCTGCTGATGGATCAAGTACATCAATGTCGATAGTCACATATACTGGGCGTTTGCCCATTTTCGGAAGAGCTTTCTTCATAGGAGCTGCCACTTCAAACGGATAGAAATTGATGTTCTCACGACCGTATTGGAATTCCTCACGGGAACCGGAACGAATTCCGAACTGATAGATATTTTGGCCACCCATCAGCTCAGCCGCTTTGCGTACAGGCGTCGAGTGGGACAATGGCTCGCCTTCATAGTTTTCACGAAGGTCTGCGTGTGCATCAATATGAATCAGAATGAGATCCGGATATTTTTTGTACATTTGTTGGATGACAGGCCAAGTGACCAAATGTTCGCCACCGAGACCAATCGGGAATTTGTCGTCAGCCAGCAGGCTACCGATGTATTCATGAATCACTTCAAGGCTTCGTCCTGCATTACCGAAAGGCAAAAGCAAGTCTCCAGCGTCAAAGTACGTCATGTCCACAATGCTTTTGTCGAGGTACGGGCTGTACTCTTCAAGTCCCACCGATGCTTGACGAATATGCGTTGGGCCAAAACGGGAGCCCGGACGGAAGCTGACGGTGTAATCCATCGGCATACCGTAGATAACGGCTTTGGAGTTCTCATAATCCTCAGAGCTGCAAATAAATACGTTTCCTGAATAAGCTTGATCCAATTTCATTAGTGATTTCCCCTTTATTTCGTTAAATCTTCCACGAATTTAGGAAGTACAAATGCCGCTTTGTGCAGACGCGGAGAGTAATACTTCGTATCCATCTCTGGAATTTGAGTTTCATCAACCTCAAGTGGATCATGTTTCTTGCTGCCCATGGTGAATGTCCACAGACCACTTGGGTAGGTTGGAATATTACAGCCGTACACATGTACGATCGGGAAGATTTCTTTGACATCTTTGTTCACCTTCTGGATCAGATCCGCCTTGAACCAAGGGTTGTCCGTCTGGGCAACGAAGATTCCGTCTTCTTTCAACGATTCATAGATACCTTGGTAGAAACCACGCTCAAACAACGGAGCAGCAGGGCCTACAGGTTCCGTGGAATCTACGATAATCACATCGTATTCATTTTTATGTTCAATAATATGCATGTAACCGTCATTCACGATCACTTCCACATTAGGCTCGTCCAACTTGCCGGCAATTTGAGGCAAATATTTTTTGGAGTATTCAATGACTTTGCCGTCGATTTCGACGAGGACTGCTTTTTCTACACCAGCATGCTTAATCACTTCACGAATGACACCGCCATCACCGCCACCGACAACCAGAACTTTTTTCGGATTCGGGTGAGTGTTCAGCGCAGGGTGTGCCGCCATTTCATGGTATACGAACTCATCTTTTACGGTAGTCATCACCATGCCATCAAGAAGCAACATGTTACCGAATTCCTCGGTCTCTACCATTGCCAAATCTTGAAATTCGGTTTTCTCTGTAACATAGGTCTGCTTAATTTTCGCGGTGATCCCGAATACAGGGGTCTGTTTCTCCGTAAACCACAATTCCATGATCTCTACCTTCTTTCCGTAAAGTTATTGATCAAGTCATACCGGCCTTTCGAAATGCGCCATCGGTTCGCCCAAGCACGTCCAGCGTTTGGCGCTGTATATTTAATGCTGTTCATCCTTGTATGCTTTAGTATATTGTGCCGAAGCTTACCTTTTCATTACCCTTTTGCATTATACGCGATTGAGGTTTAGACTGCAAAACGGTTTTTTTCGCGAAAATGCTACATTTTGTTCGCTTAGACACCCGATTGAATATCCCTGTCGTAGAAGTCCCATACTGGAAAGAAAAGAGAGGAGCCCGTTCCATGAACAAGCCAAACCAAAAGACCCGCAAACGCGGGTTCCGTATACGAAAACTGCTCAAAAATCTGTCTATACTCGCTGTGCTCGGTGTACTTGCTACCGCAGCGGGATTAGTCTACCTATACGCAACCAGTCTGCCCCTCGCAGACTCGGATCGCAATTCCAGACTGCTGGATAGTCAGGGTGAGGTAATCGCTACGTTCTCCGCAGGCGGCAAAGATTCCGTACCTGTTCAACTGGAGGATATTGCTCCAGATCTGGTCCATGCCACTCTGGCTGTAGAGGACCGCAAATTCTATAATCACTACGGTTTCGACATTCAAGGCATGGGACGAGCCGTGCTGGTTAACATTGAAAATATGCACATGTCTCAGGGTGCGAGCACACTGACCCAACAACTGGCGCGGAACCTGTATCTATCTCATGAGAAAACCTGGACCCGCAAAGCAAAGGAAGCGATGTACACCGCACAATTGGAGATGAAATACAGCAAGGATGAAATTTTGCAGATGTATCTGAATGAAATCTATTACGGACATGGAGCATACGGGATTGAAGCAGCTTCGCGTATGTATTTTGGTAAACCAGCCAAACAACTGGATCTTGCAGAGAGCGCCATGCTGGCCGGAATTCCAAAAGGACCCACTTACTATTCGCCCTATAACCATATGAAGAATGCCAAAGACCGGCAGAAAATTGTATTAAACGCCATGGCTGATATCGGCAAGATCACCCAGACTGAGGCAGATAAGGCCTATGAGGAGATCCTCTCTTTCAAACCGGAAAGCGAGCGTAAGACGGTCGAAAGTGCCCCTTATTTTCGTGATTATATCCGAAGTCTGGCGATCAAGGAGTTGGGAATCAGTGAAGCAATGCTGGATCACGGGGGATTGAACATCTACACCACGCTGGATCTGCGTGTACAAAAAGCGGCTGAAGACGCCATAGCGAAAGGAATGGACGCCAAAAGTGAGCTGGAGACGGCTCTCGTGTCCATCGACCCTCGCACCGGTTATATTAAAGCGATGGTTGGAGGCAAGAATTACCGCACCAATCAGATCAATCACGTGCTGGCAACCACACGCCAGCCAGGTTCAGCATTTAAGCCCATAATGTATCTGGCAGCTCTGGAATCCAAGCAACTCACTAGTGCATCGATGTTTAACAGTGAGCCCACCCTGTTCCATTATGACAATGACCGCAAAACCTATAAACCTGGCAATTTCGGAGACAAGTATCTGGGTGAGATTGATCTGCGGCAAGCGATTGCTGCTTCGGACAACATCTATGCAGTGAATACCATCATGCAGATTGGTGCCGAGCAGGTCGTGAACATGGCGAAAAGCCTCGGCATTACAAGCAACCTGAGTGCCGTACCTTCTCTTGCATTAGGAACCTCGCCTGTCAGTCCGCTGGAGATGGCATCGGCCTTTTCCGTCATTGCCGCTGGCGGGCAACGGACACCGCCGGTTGCCATTCTGCAAGTGACGGACGCTGCGGGACGTGTACTCTATGAATCTCCTCAGACCCAAGCGGAGACCGTGGTGGAACCTCCCGCAGCTTATGTACTGACCCGTTTAATGGAAAGCGTCTTCGAAAATGGGGGTACGGGTAACCGGGTGTCTGCCGCGATCAAACGTCCGGTAGCCGGCAAAACGGGAACAACCAATACAGATGCCTGGCTGGTTGGATTCACTCCCGAGCTCTCCACTGCGGTATGGGTCGGGTATGACCAAGGTAAAGCCATCTCGACTTCGGATGGTCGCCGGGCTGCGCCAATATTTGCCCAATTCACAGAGCAGGCGCTTGCGAGTGTCCCCCCCAAAATCTTCTCAGTGCCTGACCATGTCGTAAGTGTCTATATCGATCCTGAATCCGGCAAACTGGCTGGAAACGGCTGTGAAGAGAAGCGACTGGAAGTATTTATTGATGGCACAGAACCGACTGAGGTATGTCATGGTACGACGACGGATGGTTCGGATTCAGGAGCGGACGATAAGGCTCGCCAGGTACAAAACCAACAAGGAATACAGGAAGAGAAACATTCCTGGTGGACAGATTTCAAGCGTTGGTGGGTTGAATGACGTAAATGCGTGATGACTTTATTGCGTCACGACCAATACATCGTTACATTTGGAAATTCACTTTCGTCCAAACTTATAATTATTCAAACCAGTGAATACTGCTGCAATACAAGTAAAAGGCCTCGCACCGATATTTCCGGTCACGAGGCCTTTTACTTGTTTCTTCTATAATCTGTTGAATACTCTAACTTAGGAGAGTGCTTCCTTTAATACATCCGGAGAAGCATTCCACCATTCTTCGTTGTGTGAGATCAGCAGCGTCTTGAGTGCGGCCCGATCTTCTGGCCCAAGCTCATCTAGCATGAAGCGACGCTTCAGAGCATAATCCATCCGATTCACATGTTCCGCAAGCAGTTTCCATCCACGTCTTGCTTCTGTATCAATCCACATCTCACATGCGGTTGCTCCACCATACAGTTGCCCTTCCTCCGTGCGATCCACAGCTACCCACACCAGCCATACCTGGCGTCCGTTGGGTACATCCTCACGGTTCGTCGAGAACTTGATATTACGCTCCACTTTGCTCTTCGCATGCATTGCACCGATATCGATCTTGGCTTCACCATTATCAATAATGACCGGGGAAAGGTTATTCAGATCAATGGAGCCTGCACCGAAGCCTTTATGCTTGCTTTTTGCACTAACGATATTCAAGGCAATCTGTTTTTTGCCGTTTTGCTCGTTCTGGTCCATGTTTATAGCCTCCAAGAGTTGATACGAATATTTTAACTAATAATCGGCCCATTGCAAACATATACATGCTGTAGATGCTTGTCAACGGGAGGTATTAAACGATGATTCCACGACGCGCCAAGAGCTGGCTCACCCTATCCCTGATCCTGTGTGTGCTTGCCGGAGGGATATGGGTCACTCTGGGTTATAATCGCTCAACTCATTCCGAATTGCCAGTACTCGCCCCGGAATCGGGCAAGCCCAAGGCAATAGCCCCAACGCCAGCACCTCCAGAAAGTGTACAGACCCCTACCGCCGAAGTGTACAGCAACCGTGTTGTAGAATATCACATGGATGTGAAACTGGCCGAAAGGAACGTATTGGAAGGAACTCAGACGATCACCTGGACACATCCGGGCAAAAAAACCGTCAGCGAGCTTTACTTGCATATGTATCCCAACGCCTTCTCTACTGCTGACACCACCTTTATGAAGGAATCCGGCGGAAAGCTTCGTGGTGATGTCATGCCAACGAATGGCTATGGCTCCATGAACATTACCGAAATAAAAACGGAGGACGGGCTCTCTCTGCTGCACCGGATGCAGTATGTGCAACCGGATGATGGCAATATCAAAGATACTACTCTCATTAAAGTACGATTACCCAAACCTGTCAAAGGTGGAGAGAGCATTACACTCCACACCCGATTTGTAGTGAATTTGCCTAAGATTTTTGCCCGGATGGGCACAGCCGATGACTTTGTCATGGCGGGTCAATGGTTTCCCAAAATCAGTGCCTATGAACCTGTGGGCAGACGCGGACGAACCACAGAAGGCTGGAATCTGCACCAATACCACGGCAATTCGGAGTTTTACGCCGACTTCGGTATATATAGTGTGCGTATTCGGGTGCCTGAAACATACAAAGTGGCTGCTACCGGATTTCCAACGCAGCAAGCCGTGGTGAAGAACGGAGAAAAAGTCTATCAATTCTATGCCGATGATGTGCATGATTTCGCTTGGGCAGCCTCACCTGATTTTGTCTACGCCGAGGAGCCCTTCTCCGCACCCAATGTTCCTGGTGTACGAATCAAGTTATATCTGGACCCTGCCCATCAGGATCTCAAGGAACGTTATTTCTACGCCGCGAAGGCAGCTCTAGCCAATTATAGCAAATGGTTTGGTCCATATCCTTACGCGACCTTATCGATCGTTGTTCCACCCAAAGCGGGGAATGGTGCAGGAGGCATGGAATACCCCACGCTAATTACAGCCTTCGGAGCCGATGATAGCACACCAGGTTATGACCTGGAGCGTACCGTAGTTCACGAGATTGGCCATCAATACTTCTATGGGATGGTCGCGAGCAACGAATTCGAGGAAGCTTGGCTGGATGAGGGGTTCACCTCTTATGCAGAAGACAAATTGATGGAGCAAGAATACGGACTCATCCCGAATCTGCCGGTACAATCGGGTCTGATTACATCTCCTTCATCATTAACACAAGAGTCCTGGAAGTTCGATTCACAGGATGAGTATGCAGCCAATGTGTACACACGTGGCAAGCTAGTATTGCTCGGCATTGAACATCAAGTTGGTGCCAAGAAGATGGAGCGCATTCTCTCTACCTATGTGAAGAAGTACCGTTTCAAACATCCCACATCGGCTGATTTTCAAAAGGTTGTGGAGCAAGTAACCCGCACATCCTGGTCTGATTATTTTGATCAATACGTTTATGGTAGCGGAATGGCTGACTTTGCTGTAGAGAAGATTCGTGTCACTCCCGTGCAGAAAGACGGTCAAACATGGTACGAGTCATCTGTGACAATTGTGAAAAAAGGCAGTGATTACAGCGCAGTTCCTGTCCGCATTGCTTTTGAAGACGGGCATACGCTCACGAAGCAATGGAATGGCAAAGAAGATCGCATCACCTATAAGCTAACGCACACATCCCCGGCTTCCTGGGCCATGACCGATCCCCTGTACACGATCGTGCTGGAGAACCGCCATATGAACAATTTCCTGAAAACCGGACTGGATGAGCGGGCGAAGTCCCGCTGGAGCATGAGTGTAACCAAACTAATAGAAGCCATACTTGGAGGTCTATCATGGTGAGGTGGAGACAGTGAAAGCAAAAATTCGCGAAGGCTGGTTTCTCGTCCGTCAGCATATGTTCATTGCGGCACTCTTATTTCTTTATCAACTCATATGGGGATATTTCCTGTATCGAATGGTACAATCGGCTGTCGTTCCTCTGCTCCTGCGTTATCCGGATCCCGATGCCGGGGAGCTGAGTACACTTCTGTTCAAAATGGAAAGCCAGCTTAGCCTGTCAACTAATCCAGAAGTTCACCGTTATCTGTGGATTCTGGGGGCCATGCTGCTGGTTCGCATGTTGATCAGCCCCCTCATTCAGGCAGGACTGCTTTACTCGCTTCAGCACTATAATAGTACAGAAGAGCGAATTCCATTCGTCCGCGGGATTAAAAGTCTATGGAAACCGATGCTGCTGCTCCACACCATTCGTACATTATTAGTGCTTCTGCCCGGCTACTGGCTCGTGCCGAAGCTGTACTCGATTCTAATGGACGGATTTCATTCCCTTCAATTGCTTTTGCCTGGCATACCTTATGTTGCTGCCTGGATCGCATATGGTTGGATTATCCACCATACCCTGCTCTACATGCAGTTCGGTGTTTCCGCACCGGAAGGGGAAGGCGGCGCTCACGGCATACTCAAAGCGCTCTGGATTGCACTGCGTCATCTTATTGCTGTGATTGGCATTGCACTGCTGCTGGGCGGAGTCCATCTGCTTGTCTTCGGGGCATTTACTTCAGCCTCATGGTTACTAACGGGACTCACCGGACTTATACTACAACAGACTTATCCACTTGCCAGATGTCTCTTGAGTCTGTGGAAAATATGTGCCCATTTCCGGTTATGGCAGTCCAAATCATCCAAAGGTTAGAGAAGATAGTTTAAAAATTGTTACCAATCCATGTTAAATTTATGGCCTAATATGTACTAGTAAATAGGAAAACCTCAACCTTTCCCCGTCAAAGGTCGAGGTTTTTTTTGCTAAATTTGTTGCTAAACGTTGCCAAAGCAAGATTCCTCTGTTACAATAATCGCAGTGAGTTTTTAGTAACAACTTTGTAATATTTACATTCATATTTGTAACAACTTAAATTTAAACCTTAAAATTAAATCGTCTTTTCTTGATTTCACAGGTGCATAACTAGCATAGCCAAATTCCTGGCACCTGGGAAGCGGGGGAACCAGTTATGGGTGAATTGATCTTGCTACAGAGGGATCATAGGGGACCTTCAACCGAATCCTTAAGCTAACCTCGCAGGCGTTGGAAGGGGTATATCTCTTGTTTAAGAAGAAATTAACCGCAGCTGTACTTAGCCTCACATTCGCATTGTCACTTGGTGCAGGTAGCGCATTCGCAGATTCAAAGATGGACAAAGTTATTGATTCAGCAATGGGAACTACATACAAAAGCGGAGGAACAACGCTTAATGGCTTTGACTGCTCCGGATTCACAAGTTATGTATTCGACAAGTTGGGTATTGATTTGGCACGTCAATCCAGTTCCCAATTCGACATGGGTGACTCCGTATCCCGCATGGAGATGAGAGCTGGCGATCTGGTATTCTTTAATACAACAGGTAAAGGCGTATCACATGTAGGAATCTTTGTAGGGGATGGAAAGTTTGCACACTCTTCTTCTTCCAAAGGCGTAACGATCAGTGCTTTGAGTGAAAACTACTGGGCCAATCGTTATGTTGGCGCTAAACGGATTATGAGCACGGACACGTATGAATCACTGGCCCAAGAGTAGGGACAAGCTGAGCAACATGGTGCTGTAACCAATGACCATTACTGTAACCAAGTTAAGAAACATAACAGAACCGCCCGGTACATTCTCCGCAGGAATGTATCCGGCGGTTTTTTTGCGCTTCATCCTCTGTTGACGTTGCAAGTTAAACCCGGGGTGTAACAACTGCATGAATTGGTTCATTTTTCACTCGTTCGTCCGTGCCCTTATGATGTTTTTACCCATCTCATTATAATATAAACGGAATTACCGGAACTTTTGTTTCACTTTTTTTTCTGATAAGGCAAACTTGCCAAATGAACATCTCTTTTGTAGAGTAGACACAGAGTTCTGTTACCAGAAAAGGAGCATACCGTTGTATGAATGGAAACCCCTTGACGTTTCACGTAGTACCCATGCAAGAGGAACACGCGGGAATCATCTGCAGTTGGCAGTATGATCCGCCTTACAATATCTATACTTGGCTCCCTTGGGAGCAAATGAAAGCACTCGAAGTTGAATTTGGGGATGCACAGTTGCGGAAAGAACAATATGCGGTCGTACTGGATCAGAACGATCGGATGTGCGGATTCGCTCAATACTTCCCACTTCAAGGCGTAACCCGGATTGGACTGGGCATGCATCCAGAGCTGTGTGGTCAGGGTCAAGGGAGCCATTTTGTCACCTCCATTGTGCAGGAAGCCATCCGCCGGAATCCGACGAATGAGATTGATTTGGAAGTGCTCACCTGGAATGCTCGTGCCATTCAAGTCTATCTGAAGAGTGGATTTGTCACCCAGGATACATACGAACGACAGACCCCAAGCGGTTTAATGCCCTTCTATTGCATGGTCTATGAAGGGCCTCGCGATTAGTTTCCGGTACAAAATCACCGAATCTGCTCCTTGTTATGTGATTAGTTCAAAAAATTACCACAAAATGCTATGATGTGACTACAGCTTCCGTTATAATGATATGGATAGTTTCAAGTTAGATGATCTTTCATTCTGGAGGGGACATAAGGGATGCACAAATGGATCATGAGCGGGGTATTTTTTGCAGCATGCGCGTTAGCAATTGTTTTGATGTTTGCGCTTCCAGGGAAAGAGGAAGTGGCTGAAGAAGCGAAACCAACCATGCCGGAAGTTGTGATGGATGCTGGACAGGCTGAGGCATTGGTCAAAGCCAACTGTATTTCCTGTCACGGTGATCAGCTTCAAGGGGGCGTAGGCCCAGCTCTTGCGAACATTGGCAGTCAGGACGACGTGGAGAAGATCTACTCTACCATTGTCAAAGGTAAGGGCGGCATGCCTTCCTTCAAGGGCAAACTGCAAGATGAAGAAATTTCAAATATTGCTATGTGGCTGGCAGAGAAGAAATAATCTGCTGATTACAACGAAGAGGCCCTTAATTCCCTGTTGGGAGACTAAGAGCCTCTTCGTTATACCAATATTTCACACGTTCAGTTGAATGGTCTGTCCAGTGACAACATAGCCCCGTGAGGACATGTTACCAGGATAAGCAATCCCCACTTTTATCGGGCATCTTTCGCGTGTTCGGCCAGAAAGGCCTCTACTTCACGTGCGGACGGCATCCCGGACTGGGCGCCGAGCTTCGTCACGGACAACGCAGCCGCCCCCATGGCGAAGCCTACGGCCGCGTCCAGGTTCTCGCCACGCGCGAGGGCTACCGCCAGCGCGCCGTTGAAGCAATCGCCAGCGCCGGTCGTATCGACGGCGCTAACGGCATAGCCGGGCGCACGGCTCGCGCCGGCATGCCCTGCCTGTACGCGGCCACCAGGCGCCGCCGCGTACACAGCCCCCTCGGGGCCGAGCGTCGTGACGACGGCGGCCCCGAGGGATGCGGCGAGCTCAGCGACCGCCGCATTCAGGTCTTCCGGCCGGAGATCATCCCGGCCGGTAAGCACGGCGAGCTCGCTGCGGTTGGGCGTGACGACGTCGACGCACCGCAGGAGCTCTTGGGGCAGACCCGGCACCGCAGGAGCCGGGTTGAGCACCACCAGTGCGCTGCCTTCAGCCGCCAGTTGGGCGGCGCGGGTAACCGCTGGCAGCGGAATCTCCAGCTGCAGCAGCACCGCTGCGGCTGCAGTCAGGCTTTTTACCGTATCCGCCTCATCCAGCATGGCAGGCACAACTTGTCCATTCGCGCCAGGAATGACAATGATTCGATTGTCTCCCTTAGAGAGCCAAATGGAAGCTGTCCCTGTAACCGTGTCTTCCAATATGCGCACCTGCGAAGCATCTGCACCACTTTCCGTCAGACTGTGCAGCAGACGTTCGCCAAAACCATCTGAGCCCACTGCACCAATCATTGTAGTCTGTGCACCCAGACGTGCGGCAGCAACTGCCTGATTGGCTCCTTTGCCACCGGCGAGATAATGCAGCTCCTCACCACTCACCGTCTCGCCCTCTTCCGGAATCGTATCCGTCTTGACCACGAGATCCATATTAAGGCTGCCTACAACAGCGATAAGAGGTTGTTTCTGATTAGGGTCTGACATGTATTGGCTCACTCACTTCCAGCGGTCATGATAACCTCATTTTCTCAAAAGCTTCGTTATACTGCTCTGCTTCCTTAATATCTACTGATGTAATGCCGCCCTCATCCCATGACGTGAGACGCAGCGTAACCGTTGTATAATCAATCGTAATAAAAGGGTGATGATTGAATGCTTCCGAGATCGCAGCGACCTCATCCACAAATGCAATCCCTTTCATGTAGTTGGAAAACACGAATTTACGTACTATCCACCGTCCCTCTTCCAGTTCCCAGCCTTCCAGCCTTCCCAGATGAGCTTCGACTTCCTCTTGCGAAAAAACCATGCGTTATCTTCCTCCCCATAGGACGGTACATGACAGACATATGTCCGTATAACCATCGACACCTAGTATCCCCATTTTGATTCCTATCCTTAAAAATAGTATGTGCGCATGCTAAATTAACGGTACAAACGTCAATTCTTCTTCCCCGATCAAAATATGAATCCGGTGCTGATCCTTATCATGGATCACAACCCCACTTCCAACTGGAATAATAGAGTCTTCACCCAGCCCATAGAACAGATCTTCCGCCAAAGCCTCATCCACTTCAAGTTGCTCAGATGCACCTAGTCTCTCCCACTCTTCCGAGTCCATTTCGAAGAAAACATACCGATCTGGTATGCGTCCGATTGCCATTGTCAAATCTGTCAAAATTCCTTCATAATCCCGTCCATGCTTTACGCCCATTGATTTTTCACTCCTATTCGGCCCCTAAGGAGCGGATTTGATCTTATTATACCTGAAAATAACCCTTAAAAAAAAAGGCCTTCTGGTCGATAAATAGTATATATGACCGTTTTAACTGTTTTAGCAACCGTAAGGAATGCCTAACGTTGAACGGATTGTGGCCAAACATTCGTCCGGAAGCCCGAATACAGCCGCTTGAAAGGATTCAATTTTATCTCATGGATGAGGTGTATGATGAACATTTCAACGATTATTGGACTAATTTTGGGGCTGGTCTCCCTTGTATTTGGTATGTTCTTGAAGGGTGCGCCCTTAATCAACCTGGTTAACAATCCCGCAGCCTACATTATTATCTTTGTTGGTACGGCAGGAACCATCTTTATCGCATTTCCGATGTCTGAAGTTAAACAAATCCCTAAGCTTTTCGGGATTGTCTTCAAAAATCAAGTACTTATTGATCGAGTATCTCTGATCGGCACATTTATGGAATGGGCTTCCACTACCCGTCGTGAAGGTTTGCTTGCACTGGAATCAAAAGTAGAAGAGATTGACGATCAATTCCTTCGTGGCGGTATGCGTATGATTATTGACGGCAACGATCAGGAATTTGTAAGTGATGTACTTATGGAAGACATTCATGCTACAGAAGATCGCCATCGTGGCGGTGCCTTGATCTTCGCTCAGGCGGGGATGTATGCACCAACGCTCGGGGTTCTCGGGGCCGTTGTAGGTCTCATCGCAGCACTTGCCGATCTCAGTGACATGGAGAAACTCTCCCATGCGATTGCGGCCGCATTTATCGCAACACTTCTCGGTATATTTAGTGGTTACGTGTTATGGCACCCGATGTCTAACAAGCTGAAGCGGATGTCCAAGAAAGAAATGGAGATCAAGCTGATGATGGTTGAAGGACTGTTATCCATACAATCCGGTGTCTCCACCATCGCCATCAACCAAAAGTTATCCGTATTCCTGACACCTTCCGAGCGTAAACAACTGGAAGAGAAGGAGGGATCATCAGGTGAAAAAGGCTAAGAAGCACGAACCACATGAAGAGCATATAGACGAGAGCTGGTTGCTTCCCTATTCCGACTTGATGACCTTGTTGCTCGCTCTGTTTATTGTGTTGTTCGGCATGAGTTCAATCGATGCAGCTAAGTTCGAGCAGATGGCTTCCGCACTAAACAGTGCATTGAACGGTGGCTCTGGTATTCTGGATCATACGTCCATGAATCCAGACACCCCTGGTGCGGACTTGGGTAAGAATAAACAAGAGCCCAAGGAAATCACCAAGAACACACCGGGTCAGATTACAGATGCTCAGATGGCTCAGAAAGAGCAGGAAGATCTGGAGAAGCTCAAGAAACGACTTGACCAGTATATTTCCAAAAACGGGCTTTCGGACCAGCTGAACACCAAGCTAAATCAGTCTGAATTGAAGATCACGATCAGTGACAATGCCCTGTTCTCTTCGGGACGAGCGGATGTGAAGCCTGAGTCACGATCCCTGGCCAAAGCGATATCGAGCATGCTGCAAGAGTTCCCTGAATACGAAGTGGTTGTATCCGGTCATACCGATAATATTCCCATTTCGAACAACCAGTATAAGGATAATTGGGATCTGAGTGCAGACCGTGCACTTAACTTCCTGAAAATTCTGTTGCTGAATACGAAGTTGGACCCTTCCAAATTCACACCCAGTGGTTATGGGGAATATCATCCGATTGCCAGCAACGACTCCAATGTCGGACGGGCACAGAACCGCCGTGTAGAGGTGTCTATCATTCGGAAGTACCAAAGTAACAATACGGCTGTAAAAGCCGTTGGCAAAGGCAATTAGAGGTCTACAGACGACTTCCAATGACATATGACCACAGACCGTTCTTCATCTTACATGGAGAGCGGTCTTTTTTTTTATACGTTGTATGTTGCACTATACTCTTGCCATCTTCTCCAATTCATCCTGAACCAAATGTACAGATACCAAAAAGCCCTGCATTCCATTACGGAACGCAGAGCTTCGATAAGTCCAAATTGAATCGGTTATTCCATTGAGTAGTCGAGCAGACTTCCCAATTCTGCTTTTTCTGCGGACGTAAGCTCTCTCCATGAACCGGTTGCCATTTCTCCAAGATGGATATTCATAATACGAACCCGCTTCAGCTTACGGACCTCGTAGCCAAACGCGCTGCACATCCGCCGAATCTGGCGATTCTTTCCTTCCGTCAGAATCATACGGAATACATGCTCCGTCATCCGAGTGACTGTACATGGCAGAGTCATTTCACCCAGAATCTTGACCCCTGTACTCATGCCTCGAAGGAAACTCGGCGTTACCGCTCGATCTACGGTGACAATATACTCTTTCTCATGACGTCCTTCTGCTCTAAGAATCCGGTTCACGATATCCCCGTCATTCGTCATCAGGATCAAACCTTCCGAATCCTTATCCAGACGTCCGATAGGGAAAATACGTTCATCGTGCCCGACAAAATCAACAATATTACCCTGGATATGCTGCTCCGTTGTGCTTGTGATCCCGATCGGTTTATTCAGCGCGATGTATACATGTTTTCTCTTTTCCTTAATCGGTTTACCATTAATTCGTACATCGTCGCCATCCTCTGCCTGACTGCCCAGTTCAGCCTTAACTCCATTAATGGTAACCATTCCGTTATCCACCAACTTGTCGGCCTCACGCCGGGAGCAATAGCCTGTTTCACTAATAAATTTATTAATACGCAAAAGGTAATCTCACCTCATCTATTTCTGTTCATCTGTAAGTGTGTCATCCGTTACCTGGTCTGCCTCCATAACTTCCGGTTGTTGCTCGGATGCAGGCAGTTCAATAATAACCGTTGTTCCCTTGTTCATGACGCTTCTAATATCCATCATGCCCTTATGTGATTGAATAATGCGCTGACTGACCATAAGGCCAAGCCCTGTTCCAGACTCTTTATTCGTGAAGAAGGGCTCACCGAGCTTGGGCATCATCTCTTCCGGGATACCAATCCCTTCATCCTTGATCTCAATTCTTACCCGGTTCAGCTGCTCATCATGCTTGAGCTTAATATGGATTTTTCCTCCATTTGGCATGGCCTCCATACCATTTTTCAGCAAATTGATAAATACCTGCTTCAACTGATTCTCTTCACAGTGTACCATAGCCGAATCGGATGAGGCACGCAGTACAAATTCTACACCATGCAGATGGGCCTGACTATCCAGTAATGAGATGACATCGCCGAGAATAAATCGAATATCCCGATTCTGAAAATGAACAGCCTGCGGTTTCGCCAGAATTAGAAATTCACCAACAATAAGATTGATACGATCCAGCTCTGATAACATCAGATCCAGATGACGATGATTCAGCTTGTTGCTCTCTTGCTGAAGCTGTAGGAACCCGCGCAATGTGGTGAGTGGATTGCGAATCTCATGGGCCACACCCGCTGCAAGCTGGCCCACGGTAGTAAGCTTCTCAGAGCGTCTGAGAAGCTCCTCCATCCGATTACGGCTTGTAATATCCCTGGAGACGCTAATGAGCGCGGTAATCTCTCCAGCCTCGTCTCGTACCGGGGCCGTACTGACACTGACCTCTACTCGGGTCCCGTCCTTCTTCATCCAGATCGTTTCGTTGGATGTAATGGACATACCCTCAACGAGTTGGGCGTGCTGACGACTCATTTCTTCTTCTGCCTCCGGCGGAATGATCTTCAAGTTACGACCTTCCACCTCACGACTTCGCCAGCCGTATAATTGTTCAAATGCCCGGTTAACCCGCAGCACTTTCCCTTCAAGATCCGTAATGTGAATGGCATCCGCTGTCTGATTGATAATGGACTCTAGATGCTCTTTCACAGCCCGATTCTCTTCATACATCTGTTTCAACCGGCTCGTATAATGACCCAGATTGCGAATCATGGCATTAATACGATTGGCCAGTTGGCCGAGTTCATCCTTCCTCCTTACTTTCAGACGGAAATCGAAGTGTCCATCAGCCACATCATTCACTTTGCCCAGTATGGATTGAATCGGGCGGGTAATATACCCTGCGAGCAAGTAGCTGCCAAAGATCACGATCTCCAGCAAAACAAGGGATATTGAGGCATGGCTAACCAACTGCTCAGATACCATGGAGGATATTTGCTTATAGTCCATGACAATACTGATGACATAAGAGGACTGATTAGGTGTGAAAATCGGGATAAAACTCTTCAATACCTTCTGTTCGTGTGTTTCACTGACAAAAGATACATTCTGCCCTGTTCGAATGGCTCGCACCACAGCACGATGGTCTTCATCCGCTGAACCATACTGGTATGTACCGAAACGAATGGGTCTGTTATTCAAATTGCTAAAGTTCGAATCTCTTCCGTCATCGCCCATGTTTGGGCTACCGAAAGTCAACGGATTGATACCTGTAATCTCCAGAATAGACGGATTAACCTCACGAATTTTATTCAAAATCTCGTCCGGACTAGAGATTTTCACATAGTCATCGACTTCCGTATTATTAAAGAAGGGGTTGATTATGTAGTTTCTTTTTCCATCATGATAGTAACCCCAGATATCAATATCTGTAGGACTGGATGTAGAATACTCGAATCCATCTGACCAGAAGTGCTCCAACTTTTGCCCTTGGGGAATGGTCACCTGTTGTTTTTCAAACAACTGCTTAAATGCCTGATACCAGTAGGTCATGGATTTCGTCGATAGTCCGATCTCTCTCGGATCTGAAGAGCGACTTACAACAATGTCATCATCCGTCTGCTCCATCAACGAAATATGCGAAACGCCTACCTTTTTGCTCATACGAACAAGTTCTTCATTTGTGATATTATTAATATCAGGGTCCAATTCTTCCGCCGCCATTACGGCAGCAAGCCACAGATTGTTTCCAATCTGTCGTTTTACATAATCCGAACTGTATTGATTCTGTTCGACAGCAATTGCAATCTGCTTTGCAGTGAGTACCATCTTGTTTTCACTGTCCTGCCTCAGATTCTCTTCTGTAGTATAATAACTTAGTGCGATATTCAACACTAAAATAACGAGCACTGAGCACGACATAATCATGGATAATTTCGTTTTAATAGACAACTTTTTTTGTTCACCTCTCGGCTTGTACCCTCTGGCGATATATGGCAAAACCTATATCCATCATAACGCTTGTATGTCTATTTGAAAAGGATAATTGACCTGTGTCCAAAGTTTACCGATTGGCTGAAAAGCTCGAAATTCGTTGTTTTATGCCTTTTCGGACTCTACAGTGAAATTAATCACTATAATTATCCACAAATCCACAGGCTTGTGGATAGTTTGTTTATAACTATGTGAGCAACTACATGGTTATCCACATCTTTATGCACAACATGTTAACAACCCGAATATTTGTTCGCTGAATAAACGCTTTTGGAAGGAGTTATATTGTAATGAATGACCATTCTTTCCAGCCTGATCTTGTGAATTTATCCGAGGAAGCTCAGCATGAGCACTGGATGCGCGCGGCCATTGCCGAGGCCTACAAAGCTGAGGCTCTTGGAGAAGTTCCCATTGGAGCTGTAATTGTGCAAAACAACCAGATCATTGGTCGAGGATACAATCTGCGTGAAACGACACTGGATTCTACCGCCCATGCAGAGATGGTTGCAATTCGTCAGGCCAGCGAGACCATTGGTGCTTGGCGTTTGCTCGATTGTGCTCTATACGTCACATTGGAACCCTGTCCGATGTGTGCTGGTGCTATTGTACAATCCAGAGTTCCCCGTGTAATCTATGGTACTGCCGATCCCAAGGCTGGCTGTGCAGGTACACTGATGAATCTGCTACAGGAGCCCCGTTTTAACCATCGAACCGAGGTTATTCCAGATATTCTCCAGCCTGAATGTTCTACTATGTTGACTCAATTTTTCAGAAGTTTACGCAAAAACAAAGTTTGAACATAAACATTCGAATCGGAAAGGAAGTATAACGCAATGGCACTAACACTCTATGATACAGCCCACGGCATAAGCCTTAGGTTGCTCACATCCCAGGATACACAGTCATATCTGGACCTGATCCAGATCACACGTATCCCCTACCAAGCTGTAGAACCTGTGCGGGAAGACGATTTCTATACGCTGGATGCTCAGACTCGCCGCATTCAGGATCGGGTACAAGCTGCAGAAGAAGGTGCGGGGTATCAATTCGGAATCTATACGATCGAAGACAGCCGCCTAATTGGACAAGTAAGTCTCAATAATGTGGCATTGGGTGTCGCTAACTATGCTGACATGGGATACTTTATCCATCCGGATTATCAGGGCGGCGGACGAATGACTGCTGCTGTTAAATTGGCTGTCGCATATGGCTTCCGTGCCCTGAAATTAAATCGGATTCAGGCTGCGGTACTGCCCTCTAATAAGGGTTCACAGCGCGTATTGGAGAAGAACGGATTTCAGGCTGAAGGCATAGCTCGCAAATATCTCAAGATCAACGGCAAATATCAGGATCATCAGATCTACGCTGTGCTTGCAGAGGATCTGGATGATGAACTCACAAGATAACCTGCTACCTCTTACAGCTGTCCACATTGTAGTTCATCATACCAGAAACCGCACTTCCCTTTCCTAGGGAACAGTGCGGTTTTTGGTATAGAACTTCAGGTCAACTCAAAATCATAGCCATTTATTCAGTAGACATCCTCTCTACTGTGTTTAACAAAAAAACCGCTTGTACCCAAGCGGATTGATATCTTCCACTTGAATAGCAAACGGTTGGCTTGAATCTTAGATCAGTATCCGTACGAAGCGTTCATCATTTTTTCGAACTCTGCCATCGTAATCACATCATCGCCAGTAGGGATGTTGATTTTGAATGCTGCCTTTTCGTTAATCTTGGTGTACGTATTAGAACCGGTAAATGCCAATTTCACTTCGTCTTTTGTATCTTCCGGTTTAATCAGCACATCCGCAACGATCTTTTGATATACCGGGAAGTCGTTTTTGTCCAATGCGAAATCAATGTTGAATTGATTAATCGTCAGAACATCTTTCAATTTGTCCAGGTCTTTAGCCATTTCAGCCTGATCTGCCTCAGTGATTTTCAGGTCTTCTTTCGCTTTGTCGATATCAGCCTGATCCATTTGCAGCATTTCACGATATTCCTCTTTGGAAAGAATATCCAATACTTTAGGCATAGCTTTCGTTACCAGTACAGTAACCGCTTCTTTAACATTGTCATTATTCACCGAGAATTGTACGACCTGCTTCGCATCTACACCTTCAGGAAGTTTTGCATCTTTGGTGTCAAGATTTTTGAAGAATTTAGCTTGGTCGTACTCGCTCAGCACTGCATCCATTACTTCGTTGCTCAACTTTTGTGTTTTGGCTGCGTCCATAGCATCCGGGTTCCATTCCGTGCCCTCTTGCTCAGCCAGTTCTTTTAGATCCAGCTCCAGGAATTTACCAACAACATTTTCTGGAATCGGGAAGAACGGAATATTCGGTACCTTGACATAGAGTTTCTCTGCCGTCATTACCATTGGAATATTAAAGGTCATACCCATGTCGCCTTTAAGCTCGATGCTAACAGTCATCTCTGTCTGCATTGGCTCGCTCTGGTATACACCTGTTACGTTCAACTGGGCATCCTTCAGCATGCTCATGAACTGAGTCATGGTCGGGTCACTTTGTGACGCGTCTGCAGGTTTATAGCTCAATTCATTAATTGTGAAGTTGGAACTCATCTCATACGAAGTCAATTTCGAAGCATTGGCCGCAGCCGTTTTCAATGCCTCTTTTGGTTCCTGCTTGCTACTACATGCTGTCAATGCCATGGATACGGTTAACAGCAACGTAAGAAGAAGCGCCCCCATACGTTTAGTCATTTTGTGTCTCTCCTCTCGTGATAACCCCAAAAAAAGTAATTCAATATCAATGATATACCATTTAGCCAGATACCGAAACCTAATTTGGGAAAATTGTGATCTTTCCTCTTTAAAATGGCTACAAAGACCTATGTCAGCTTTGGGAATAACCAGTTACCTGTCTTTATATATGTATGAATACGCAAAAGCCCCTTGTTAGGTAACAAGGGACTTTCGTGTTGAGTTGCAGACCACAGGGTCTATCCTGAGTAAAACTCGTGGTGTTTTCTTCTATTAACCTTGTGGATTCAAGTGATCCACATGATTCTGATTTTTTACTTTTTTGGAACCGGACAGTGGCTCCTGCATGGAAGAGCGTTTGGATGAATGACGGTGCTGTTCAGAGGTTTGCGCTTCCGGTACAGGAATTGCTTTGGGTTTGCTCATGTTGTTGCCCCCTCATCATTGTTAGGAATGGGATGGATCCCTATCTTCCGTTTGGTCATGATTCAGTGCATCCTGATGGCGACGATCATTGGTACCTTGCTGAATTTGCTGGGCATGATGACTGTTTACGGCTGGCTGCTTCAGATCATCGACTACATTTTGCAAGTTTTTGTTTAGCTTGAGTCAATGGAGTTCACTCCTTCAGAGTTCAGGCTACTGATTCGTCTGAGACTGTAACGACTGGGCACATTCGTGAATGTGCCGCGTATAATCATGAGCCAATTCCTGAATCGGTTCTGTACGCTCATCTGTCGTTCGTCCATCCCGTTCCACATCAATCAGTTGTACACTGACTTCACGGGAATCGACATAAGCACATTTGAAATCAAAGGAGTACATCTCGTGCCCTGCCGTCGCAATGTGTATCCGAATAGCCTGCTGATCGGCTTCATCAGCCATCACTTGAGCCTGGTCGCCAACATTCAGTACTTCCGGCAACCGTTCTTGCCAAGCTCCTACAAGCTCCGTCTGATCAATGTTTAACTCGCGGTTCATCTTACCACCTCCACTCCTATAAAGTGCGGCGATGAGGATGTTTTTATGCATAACCGCCGGATTGAAATATAGGTCGTACTCGACAAAGTCTCCATCAGCCGCCATGGTGCGCTCTCGCGACGTTGCGCTTTCTTAAAACGCAAAAAAGGACCCGCGCGATATCGCTCAAGTCCTTGTTATAAGTGTAGTATGGCGGAGAGGGTGGGATTCGAACCCACGTGGAGTTGCCCCCTAACGGTTTTCAAGACCGCCCCGTTATGACCGCTTCGGTACCTCTCCAAAAAGAAAACTTTTATAAACTTTCCACAAAAAGTATCATACCACAATTCAATATCATAATGCAAGCTTTTTGTATCTCAATGGGTGATCCATATCAGAAAGCAGACTCCATTATACAATACATTCCAATCCGCCATTCAGAAATGACGGACGGAATTTGTAATCCCTTAATATGAGAAAAGATACTGACTCTTAAGACCGATGTGCAATCACACTGTGGCCGCCCATATAAGGACGCAATGCTTCTGGAATAACAACCGTGCCATCTTCCTGTTGATAATTCTCCAGGATTGCAGCTACCGTCCGTCCTACAGCCAATCCTGACCCGTTCAATGTATGCACAAATTCCGGTTTGGCTTTTGGCTCTCTGCGGAAACGGATATTCGCACGGCGTGCCTGGAAGTCCTCACAGTTGGAGCAGGAAGAAATTTCACGATAGGTGTTGCTCTCAGGTAACCACACTTCAATATCATACGTTTTCGCTGAAGTGAAGCCCATATCTGCCGTACATAATGTCAGAACACGATACGGCAAGCCCAATAATTGAAGCACACGCTCCGCATTTTGTGTCATTTTCTCCAGCTCTTCATATGAAGTCTCCGGAGTAGAGAGCTTGAGTAGCTCTACTTTGTTAAATTGATGCTGACGAATCAACCCACGTGTATCCCGGCCAGCTGAGCCGGCTTCAGAACGGAAACAAGAACTGTATGCCACAAAGTGCTTAGGCAATTGATCTAGATTCAGAATCTCTTCACGATGGTAGTTCGTTACCGGAACTTCAGCGGTAGGAATCAGATAATATTCGGTATCTTTCAGCTTGAACAGATCTTCTTCGAACTTCGGCAGTTGACCTGTTCCGAAAAGGCTGTCCCGATTGACGATATATGGAGGCAGAATCTCTTCATATCCATGCTGATCGCTGTGCAGATCCATCATGAAGTTGATCAATGCGCGCTCCAAACGTGCCCCCAGCCCTTTATAAAAGGTAAAACGTGAACCTGTTACTTTGGCTGCCGCTTCAAAATCAAGGATGTCAAGATCCTGTGCGATTTCCCAGTGTGCTTTTGGTGCAAACGAAAATGACTTGGGTTCTTCCCAACGCCGAATCTCCACATTGTCCTCTTCGGAAGCTCCGATGGGTACGCTCTCGTTAGGAATGTTCGGAATCGCCATCGTAAGGTCATTAATTTTCGCTTCCAGTTCACGTACTTCTTCGTCCATGGCTTTGATTCGATCCGAGACTTCGCGCATCTCCGTAATCAATTCGTCTGCATTCTCACGGTTCTTCTTCAGTCTGGCGACTTCACCAGAGACCGTATTCCGACGACTCTTCAGCGTTTCACTCTCTTGAAGTAATTCCCGACGCTTGGTATCCATCTCAGTAAATCCAGCAACAAGATCCAGTGATTTGCCACGGTTAGTCAATGCTTCTTCAACACGCGCATACTCATTCCGCAATATTTTCACATCAAGCACAATATACCCCTCCTAAATAACCCCACGAAGTGAAGCCTTATGTTACTTCCAATCTCATAACTCTTCTGTGTACCTTACTATATACTTATCGGACCCTATAACCAAAAAAACAACCTACACTCCCCGGTGTCACCCTCCGCTGCGATTCCCGCTATGAAGCAGTTACAGGCAACATCAGGCATCCGTTCAGATGCAACTGCCAACCAGCGGCCTTACAAGGCTGCTGGGGAGTGATCCGATGACCGGGAGATCATAGGTTGTACATCATACATTATTTAGGGTCTACCGAGTGTTTGTAGGATCTGGCCATGTCCACAAAATAAGCATGCAAACGATAGTCATCCGTCAACTCTGGATGATAGGAGCAAGCCAGTAAATGTCCCTGACGAGCCGTAACAATCTCATCCTTGTAGGTGGAGAGAACTTCCACTTGGTCTCCGACACTCTCGATTAAGGGAGCCCGGATAAACACAGCCCTTACCGTTTCCTCGATGCCTTTGACTGGCAGATCTGTCTCAAAGCTTTCTCTCTGCCGTCCAAATGCATTTCGAGATACAGTCATATCCATTAGCTCCAAGTGAGCTTCTTCTTGCCCTGCAATGTGTTTAGCCATAACGATCAGGCCTGCACAGGTACCAAATACCGGTTTGCCTTTAGTAGCAAACGCACGAATAGCATCGATAAACTCATACTTGCGCATCAGTTTGCCAATTGTCGTGCTTTCCCCTCCAGGAAGGATAAGACCATCCAGATCATCCAGTTGCTTAACCTCTTTGATGGCCACACCTTCTGCTCCAGCACGTTCAATACTCCGTATATGCTCTGTTACAGCCCCTTGAAGTGCTAAAACGCCGATCTTCATCTGCACATTCCCCTTCTCTACCAGCCACGATCTTGCATACGCTCGGAAGGTGCAAGTTTGGAAATCTCAATACCTTTCATCGGTGCTCCAAGATTCTTGGACACTTCAGCAATCAGTTTATAGTCTGTGTAGTGAGTTGTCGCCTCTACAATTGCACGTGCGAACTTCTCCGGGCTTTCGGACTTGAAGATACCTGAACCTACAAATACACCGTCAGCACCCAGATGCATCATCAGTGCAGCATCTGCAGGTGTAGCCACGCCGCCAGCTGCGAAGTTAACTACAGGCAGTTTTCCATTTACATGGATATCAAGCAGCAGCTCATATGCCACACCAAGATTTTTGGCTTCAGCGTACAGCTCGTCCTTGGACATGTTGGTTACTTTACGAATTTGGCTATTGATAAAGCGCATATGACGCACAGCTTCAACAATATTACCTGTTCCCGGTTCACCTTTGGTACGAATCATAGAAGCTCCTTCACCGATCCGACGCAGCGCTTCTCCCAAGTCTTTGGCTCCACATACAAACGGTACAGTGAACTCATGTTTATCAATATGGAATACTTCATCCGCAGGAGTCAGTACTTCACTCTCATCAAGGTAATCCACACCCAGTGATTCGAGTACCTTCGCTTCTACATAATGACCGATCCGTGCTTTAGCCATAACAGGAATACTTACGACTTTCATCACTTCTTCAACAATGGTTGGATCAGCCATGCGAGCTACTCCGCCTGCTGCACGAATATCTGAAGGAACACGCTCTAACGCCATAACTGCTGTTGCGCCTGCTGCTTCAGCGATTTTAGCTTGTTCAGCATTCATGACGTCCATGATGACGCCGCCTTTTTGCATTTCAGCCATACCTCTTTTAACGCGTGATGTCCCCGTTTCCATATTCCAAGCCCCCCGTAATGTATGTGTCGTTCATTGCCTTGAATACTGCGGGTAAACTCGCTCCCCCAAGTAAAAGAACAATAGACTTTTTTACTTCACCATACGTAGAATTCTAACTTGATATTTTACCGGAAAAATTGCAAATATACAATCCATCCGGTCGGAATAACTTGTATTTTGTCAGTGATTTGACCAGATAGGCGTCAAATTCATAATTCCACTCTTTTTCATTACGTTTACTATTGGTTAGAACAGGTTTTTGATTCCGTCAAAGAGATCCACGAAGAAATCCTTCACAGCACGGAAGAACAGACGGAACCATCCGCCTTTATCGGCTTCTTCAGCAGTGATCAAGTTCACTGTTTTTTCCTGAGGTTCCATTCCATCTGCTTTATACGTATACGTTACCGTACCAACCTTCGTACCTGCCTTGATTGGGGCTACCAGCTTGTCGGCCTCAGTTACATTGGCTTTGAAAGTCACATCCAGGTTTTGAGTACCTTTGGGAACAACGAAACTTACCGCATTATCTGTTACGACAGGAACGGTCGTTTCTTTCCCTTTTTTCAAAGGTACTGCTTCCCAGCCTGTCACTTTGGTTTTACCCGCAACAGCCTGTTTCACTTCAAAGTTATTAAATCCAAAATCCAGTACCTTTTTGGTTTCTCTGAAACGTGCGGATTCCGAATCGGTGCCCATAACAACACTAATCAGACGCATACCATTACGTTCTGCCGTACCTGTGAAGTTATTGCCCGCATTCGTGGTATGGCCTGTTTTCATTCCGTCCAGACCTTCATAGGCATAGCTTTTGAAATTGGTTATATTTTTATTCGCTTCCAGCATCCAGTTGTAGTTGATAATTGGAGCTTTATCATTGGGGCGGAACTTGTAAGATTGAATGGTTGTAAATTCTGTGTAGTCGGGGTGATCCCTAATGATGTATCTGCATAGAATTGCAGCATCCAATGCGGACATAACTGTTTCCTTTTCTTCAGCTGGGCGAAAATCGGCTGGCATATCTGCCCGGTCCAGACCCGAAGAGTTGATGAAGAACGTATCCTTCATGCCCATACGCTTCGCTTCATCATTCATCATTTTCACAAAAGCTTCTTCCGAACCTGCCACATGTTCAGCCAGCGCAACTGTAGCATCATTGGCAGAGCCAACAGCCATAGCAATATAGAGATCTTTAACCGTATGCTGGTCACCTTCCGCCAGGAAAATACGTGATCCGACGCTTTGTGCAGCATTCTTTTTAACAGTCACGATATCGTCCCAGCTGAATTTCCCTTGTTTGACTTGTTCTGCAACAATATATTCCGTCATCATCTTAGTCATACTTGCAGGTGGCATTGCTTTATCCGCATCGACAGACAATAGAACCTGACCTGTTGAAGCCTCCATCAGCACGGCTGATTTAACTTCAAGCCCAAGTGAGTCTACCGCGGGAACCTGCACTGCCTTCTCCGTCTTTGTTGCTGTTGCAGCAGCCGTCAGAACCTGACCAGAGTTATTCGCAGCAGCCATAACAGGCATTACTGCGGACATGCAGAGCATGTTAATCAGCATAACCGAGGCTACGCTCTTTTTGAGCATTTGGCGTTTCTTTTTATTCATGTGTTTGGCTTTCAATGATGAATACTCCCTTCGATCCGAAGCACTTTGATATACTTCAGTGCAGCTCAAGCTGCGATTTTCTAGTTCCCTAACCTGCGTGGATGTGTGTGAGATGTGTTCTGTATGCGCTGTATCGAACGAGCAATATAATTTCGCTCCTAAAGTTCGTTATCGATTGTCACTTAGTCCGCATTTTTTGCGAATGCTTATGTAAAAGGACGTCCGCGCTTCTATTTAGCTGGCAGCCTTTTCTGGCGCTCCTTTTGCTTACAAAACAATATTCATAGATTCACGTCAAAAAGCCGGCGCAACGCACTAATCCATCTGTGGATCGTCAACGCTTGTTCTATTCTATCACAGGGGTATCTGCAAAAAAAGACAGACCCGGTGAAAATCACCAAGCCTGTCCTGGAAATAATTGACTCTCTTCCGATTACAACGAGTAGTTAGGTGCTTCTTTCGTAATCTGTACATCATGCGGATGACTTTCACGCAGACCCGCACCTGTAATACGAATAAAGCCCGTATCGTTCCGAAGCTGTTCAAGATTGCTTGTTCCGCAGTATCCCATACCCGAACGCAGACCACCAATCAGTTGGTGAATCGTATCAGACAATGGACCTTTGTAAGCCACACGACCTTCGATTCCTTCCGGAACCAGTTTCTTGTCATCATCCTGGAAGTAACGATCTTTACTACCTTGCTTCATCGCACTCATGGAACCCATGCCACGGTATACTTTAAAACGACGACCTTGATAGATCTCTGATTCGCCCGGGCTCTCTTCCGTCCCTGCAAACAAGCTACCCAGCATAACTGCATGAGCGCCTGCTGCAATAGCCTTCGTGATCTCACCAGAGTATTTAATACCGCCATCCGCAATGATTGGCACACCATACTCACGTGCGACAGTAGCACAATCGTACACAGCTGTAACTTGAGGAACACCAATACCTGCAATAACACGAGTCGTACAGATGGAACCTGGACCAATACCAACTTTGACAACGGAAGCCCCTGCTTCAATCAGGTCACGAGTTGCCTCACCCGTAGCCACATTACCTGCAATGATAGTCAGGTTAGGGAAGCGTTCACGAAGTTGACGAACTGCCTCAATAATATTGATGTGGTGCCCGTGAGCGGAATCTACCGTAATCACGTCAACACCAGCTTGTACCAGAGCATCTGCACGTTCAAACGTATCCTTCGAAATACCAATAGCCGCACCAACCAACAGACGGCCTTGTGCATCTTTGGCTGCTTTCGGGAATTGAATGGCTTTTTCAATATCTTTAATGGTGATGAGACCTTTTAAAGTGTTTGAATCATCAACCAATGGAAGTTTCTCAATTTTGTGCTTTTGAAGAATGCCTTCAGCTTCTTGCAGTGTCGTACCTACAGGAGCTGTAACCAGATTCTCACGAGTCATTACTTCGCTGATTTTGATGCCGTAATCATGGATAAAACGCAAATCACGATTCGTCAAAATACCAACTAGCTTCTGGTCTCCTTCAATAATCGGCACGCCAGATATCCGGTATTTCGACATCACTTCTTCTGCATCCGATACCAGATGATCCGCTGTCAGTGAGAATGGATTCGTAATTACACCGCTCTCGGAGCGTTTAACTCGATCCACTTCTTCCGCTTGTTGTTCAACAGACATATTTTTATGGATGATCCCAATGCCGCCTTCGCGAGCAATGGCAATCGCAAGTGTCGCTTCAGTAACAGTATCCATACCTGCACTGATCAAAGGTATATTTAATTTTACGCTATCGCTCAAGCGAACGGAAACGTCTACTTCTTTAGGCAGTGTCTCGGATTTCCGTGGCACCAGCAATACATCGTCAAAGGTGAAGCCTTCCTTACCAAATTTATCTTCCCACACGCAGGTGTTCCTCCTTATGTTTGCTCAGCTTTACGGTCCAAAACCCGAAGATTCCAGGCTGTATTATACGCTGAAAATACGTTTTCTGAAAAATTTATTATTGCCATCTTAGCAAAGCGATATTTAGACTGTCAAGGAAAAGTACTTGGTTATATCAGTTGTGTTGCCTGATGAACACAACTGTTTTTCTCATGCGGACAAGTACTGTTCTTATAACAAAAAAACGTCTATTCGTATCAAATGACGTTTATCTTCTATTAGCTCTATAAGTATGTGAATTTACCGTTAACAGGCTGTCTTTGATCCTACTAAATAATATAAATAAAAACCACCACCGAATAACATCGGCAGTGGTTCTTCGCTTGGCGGCGTCCTACTCTCCCAGGACCCTGCGGTCCAAGTACCATCGGCGCTAGAGGGCTTAACGGTCGTGTTCGGGATGGGTACGTGTGGAACCCCTCCGCTATCGCCACCAAACGAGCATTTGTAGTACAAATGCGTTCGCGTTCCATTCGGTCCGACACGGCTGTGTGGATGAATGGTTTAGCGCAAATTCAGAGATCATTCTCTGAAAACTAGATTCGAAACGAAATTTGCAATTTATCACTTGCCATTGGATAAGCCCTCGACCGATTAGTACTGGTCAGCTCCATGCATTGCTGCACTTCCACCCCCAGCCTATCTACCTCGTCGTCTTCAAGGGGTCTTACATACTGGGAAATCTCATCTTGAGGGGGGCTTCACGCTTAGATGCTTTCAGCGTTTATCCCTTCCGTACATAGCTACCCAGCGGTGCTCCTGGCGGAACAACTGGTACACCAGCGGTACGTCCATCCCGGTCCTCTCGTACTAAGGACAGCTCCTCTCAAATTTCCTACGCCCACGACAGATAGGGACCGAACTGTCTCACGACGTTCTGAACCCAGCTCGCGTACCGCTTTAATGGGCGAACAGCCCAACCCTTGGGACCTACTTCAGCCCCAGGATGCGATGAGCCGACATCGAGGTGCCAAACCTCCCCGTCGATGTGGACTCTTGGGGGAGATAAGCCTGTTATCCCCAGGGTAGCTTTTATCCGTTGAGCGATGGCCCTTCCATGCGGTACCACCGGATCACTAAGCCCGACTTTCGTCCCTGCTCGACTTGTAGGTCTCGCAGTCAAGCTCCCTTATGCCTTTGCACTCTTCGAATGATTTCCAACCATTCTGAGGGAACCTTTGGGCGCCTCCGTTACTCTTTAGGAGGCGACCGCCCCAGTCAAACTGCCCACCTGACACTGTCCCCGCACCGGATTACGGTACCAGGTTAGAACCTAGATACGATCAGGGTGGTATCCCAACGTTGCCTCCACGCAAGCTGGCGCTCACGTTTCAAAGGCTCCCACCTATCCTGTACAGATCGTACCCAAATTCAATATCAAGCTGCAGTAAAGCTCCATGGGGTCTTTCCGTCTTGTCGCGGGTAACCTGCATCTTCACAGGTATTAAAATTTCACCGGATCTCTCGTTGAGACAGCGCCCAAGTCGTTACGCCATTCGTGCGGGTCAGAATTTACCTGACAAGGAATTTCGCTACCTTAGGACCGTTATAGTTACGGCCGCCGTTTACTGGGGCTTCGGTTCACAGCTTCGGATTGCTCCTAACCACTCCCCTTAACCTTCCAGCACCGGGCAGGCGTCAGCCCGTATACTTCGCCTTACGGCTTCGCACAGACCTGTGTTTTTGCTAAACAGTCGCTTGGGCCTTTTCACTGCGGCCCCCTCGTGCTATTCACACTACCGGGGCACCCCTTCTCCCGAAGTTACGGGGTCATTTTGCCGAGTTCCTTAACGAGAGTTCTTCCGCGCGCCTTAGAATACTCTTCTCGCCTACCTGTGTCGGTTTGCGGTACGGGCACCATCACCTGGCTAGAGGCTTTTCTTGGCAGTGTGAGATCATGACCTTCGCTACTATAATTTTCGCTCCCCATCACAGCTCAGCCTTAGTAATGTGCGGATTTGCCTACACATCAGCCTTACTGCTTAGACGGACATCCATCAGTCCGCGTCACTACCCTACTGCGTCCCCCCATTGCTCATAACGGCTTACGGTGGTACAGGAATTTCGACCTGTTGTCCTTCGACTACGCCTTTCGGCCTCGCCTTAGGTCCCGACTTACCCTGAGCGGACGAGCCTTCCTCAGGAACCCTTAGGCTTTCGGCGGACAAGATTCTCACTTGTCTTTTCGTTACTCATACCGGCATTCTCACTTGTATAATGTCCAGCGCTCCTTACGGTACACCTTCAACCCTTATACAACGCTCCCCTACCCCTGATGCACTGCATCAAGCCATAGCTTCGGTGGCGTGTTTAGCCCCGTTACATTTTCGGCGCAGAGTCACTCGACCAGTGAGCTATTACGCACTCTTTCAATGGTGGCTGCTTCTAAGCCAACATCCTGGTTGTCTGTGCAACTCCACATCCTTTCCCACTTAACACACACTTGGGGACCTTAGCTGATGGTCTGGGCTGTTTCCCTTTTGACAATGGATCTTAGCACTCACTGTCTGACTCCCGGAAGTAAGTCTATGGCATTCGGAGTTTGACTGAGCTTGGTAACCCTTGCGGGCCCCGCACCCAATCAGTGCTCTACCTCCACGACTCTGTTTTCCGAGGCTAGCCCTAAAGCTATTTCGGGGAGAACCAGCTATCTCCGAGTTCGATTGGAATTTCTCCGCTACCCCCACCTCATCCCCGCATTTTTCAACATGCGTGGGTTCGGGCCTCCAGTGCGTGTTACCGCACCTTCACCCTGGACAGGGGTAGATCACCCGGTTTCGGGTCTACGTCCACGTACTATGTCGCCCTATTCAGACTCGCTTTCGCTGCGGCTCCGGCTCTTCACCTTAACCTTGCACGGGAACGTAACTCGCCGGTTCATTCTACAAAAGGCACGCCATCACCCCTAAAACGGGCTCTGACTTTTTGTAAGCACACGGTTTCAGGTTCTATTTCACTCCCCTTCCGGGGTGCTTTTCACCTTTCCCTCACGGTACTGCTTCACTATCGGTCGCTAGGAAGTATTTAGCCTTGGCAGATGGTCCTGCCGGATTCATACGGGGTTTCACGTGCCCCGCACTACTCGGGATCCGTCTCGGAGAGAACAGACTTTCAACTACAGGGCTTTTACCTTCTTTGGCGGGCCTTTCCAGACCTCTTCGCTTAATCGGTTCCTTTGTAACTCCATGTGAGACGTCCCACAACCCCAAAGAGCAAGCTCTCTGGTTTGGGCTTCTCCGCGTTCGCTCGCCGCTACTGACGGAATCACTATTGTTTTCTCTTCCTCAGGGTACTTAGATGTTTCAGTTCCCCTGGTATGCCTCTGCATAACCTATGTATTCAGTTATGAGTAACTGGAAATTACCCCAGCTGGGTTTCCCCATTCGGACACCCCCGGATCAAAGCTTGCTTACAGCTCCCCGAGGCAGTTTCGTTGTTCGCCACGTCCTTCATCGGCTCCTAGCGCCTAGGCATCCTCCGTGTGCTCTTAGTAGCTTAACCAAATTGTTCCGGTATTGACTGCTCGCTTCCCTTGTTTTGCTTGCGCAAAGCCAAAAGTCGCTCCCATTCGATACCATCGCAACAGCAATTATCTACCTTATAAACACTTCACTTGTTTACACAAGATCAGCTAGGATGATTGTTGATCGGTTACTTGAACCGAACAAGCATTCATCCCTTAAAGGAATGTTCTAATTCGCAAAATTTCGTTTCGATATCTAGTTTTCAAAGAACAAGCTCCATGCAAAAGCAAGCTGTTTGAGAGTTTGAGCTCTCAAAACTGAGCAACGAGTGAGTTGCTTGTGCTTTCCATTTCATCCACACCGAAGTGGCGGACCGAAATGAATCGCTGTGCAGGTTCTAAAGAACCTGCTTATTTGAATGTTTCCACTCGGGAAACGATTCTCCATAGAAAGGAGGTGATCCAGCCGCACCTTCCGATACGGCTACCTTGTTACGACTTCACCCCAATCATCTATCCCACCTTCGGCGGCTGGCTCCTTGCGGTTACCCCACCGACTTCGGGTGTTATAAACTCTCGTGGTGTGACGGGCGGTGTGTACAAGACCCGGGAACGTATTCACCGCGGCATGCTGATCCGCGATTACTAGCAATTCCGACTTCATGCAGGCGAGTTGCAGCCTGCAATCCGAACTGAGACCAGCTTTGTTGGGATTGGCTCCATCTCGCGATTTCGCAGCCCGTTGTACTGGCCATTGTAGTACGTGTGTAGCCCAGGTCATAAGGGGCATGATGATTTGACGTCATCCCCACCTTCCTCCGGTTTGTCACCGGCAGTCTATCTAGAGTGCCCACCATCATGTGCTGGCAACTAAATATAAGGGTTGCGCTCGTTGCGGGACTTAACCCAACATCTCACGACACGAGCTGACGACAACCATGCACCACCTGTCTCCTCTGTCCCGAAGGAAAGATACATCTCTGCATCGATCAGAGGGATGTCAAGACCTGGTAAGGTTCTTCGCGTTGCTTCGAATTAAACCACATACTCCACTGCTTGTGCGGGTCCCCGTCAATTCCTTTGAGTTTCAGTCTTGCGACCGTACTCCCCAGGCGGAGTGCTTAATGTGTTAACTTCGGCACCAAGGGTATCGAAACCCCTAACACCTAGCACTCATCGTTTACGGCGTGGACTACCAGGGTATCTAATCCTGTTTGCTCCCCACGCTTTCGCGCCTCAGCGTCAGTTACAGCCCAGAGAGTCGCCTTCGCCACTGGTGTTCCTCCACATATCTACGCATTTCACCGCTACACGTGGAATTCCACTCTCCTCTTCTGCACTCAAGTCACCCAGTTTCCAGTGCGATCCGGGGTTGAGCCCCGGGATTAAACACCAGACTTAAATGACCGCCTGCGCGCGCTTTACGCCCAATAATTCCGGACAACGCTTGCCCCCTACGTATTACCGCGGCTGCTGGCACGTAGTTAGCCGGGGCTTTCTTCTCAGGTACCGTCACCTTGAGAGCAGTTACTCTCCCAAGCGTTCTTCCCTGGCAACAGAGCTTTACGATCCGAAAACCTTCATCACTCACGCGGCATTGCTCCGTCAGGCTTTCGCCCATTGCGGAAGATTCCCTACTGCTGCCTCCCGTAGGAGTCTGGGCCGTGTCTCAGTCCCAGTGTGGCCGATCACCCTCTCAGGTCGGCTACGCATCGTCGCCTTGGTGAGCCGTTACCTCACCAACTAGCTAATGCGCCGCAGGCCCATCCCCAAGTGACAGATTTCTCCGTCTTTCCAGTTTCCTTCAGGTGAAGAAAACAATTATTCGGTATTAGCTACCGTTTCCGGTAGTTGTCCCAAACTTGAGGGCAGGTTGCCTACGTGTTACTCACCCGTCCGCCGCTAACCATCAGAGAAGCAAGCTTCTCTTCAAGTCCGCTCGACTTGCATGTATTAGGCATGCCGCCAGCGTTCGTCCTGAGCCAGGATCAAACTCTCCAATAAAAGATGAATTTCAGTAGCGTGGTTAGACGCTATAAAAATCATCTCAAGTATTTGAAAAGAGCGATATGCTCATTTTGAATCTGACGAGATTAAAAATCTCATTTGTGCTCCAGCCGATTCAAGCCAAGGCTTGTCTCAAACTTTCGCGTTCATTCTGCAAGCAGAATGTTTACTCACTCGTTGTTCAGTTTTCAAAGATCAAACTTATTTCGCTACCGAATGTCGTTCTCTTCAGCAACTTTTATATCATATCACATCCGAACCAACGTTGCAAGCTCTTTTTTTAAGTTTCTTTCGAAGCTTATTTCATTTGCTTGCCGCACCGTTTATCCTGTGTTTTCTTGGCCGGAATTAGAATATACCATGTACAGATTTTCATTGCAAGTCTTTTTTTAAGTTATACTTTTCGTTTGTTCGTTCAGTTATGGACGTACATACAGTATTCTCTCAGTTTAACAAGATTTTATGCACGCCCATCTTACTCATTAATGTTTAATACTCTCTACAGGGACCTTTCTTGGCCACAAACTGTAACTAAAACTTATCAGAAAATCGATTCCAAGGATGATTCCCCATACGCTACTCAGATTGTTGAAGACGGCTGTACGTTCAGCATCACCGATCCACCATATCATGACGAATAGGAATGCGCTGCCTATAGCCCAAGCCAACAGATGCCTGAACCAACCAATACGTTCACGGCTTGCATGCTCTCTGCCATATAACTTGCTACTACGCGGGTTCTCTCCACCCTTGAACCAATATAGGAAGTACCGATCTGCCCAAGCAATCATTTGATGACCATAAGCGATGCTGACTCCTATATACACCGCAGCGATACCATGAACTGCACTGGCTGTCGCCCCGCGCTGAAGATCCATCACTGTAGCTACCAGCAATAACAGATCAACGATCGGTGTTGCCATCAACAATGCGATGCCCAACCTTTTCATGCCAAGCAGATATCTTACACTCAGGCCCGCAGCAACAAAAATCCAAAAGGAAATCTCACATCCTATGATAAAATAACCAATCAATTTAGCACCCCCTTTTTATGGTGCAGTTGTATTAAATATAATTTAGCACATTTGTATTATAATAATCAACAATGATATAATGCGATTATGCCAAAAATTGTTGATCATGATAAGCAACGCGTGCACGTGGCCGAAGCGGCTTGGCGTATTATACGAAAAGATGGCATGGAGCAGGCCTCTGTTCGAAATATTGCTGAAGAAGCTGGCATCTCGGTCGGTTCGATGCGCCACTACTTTTCTACTCAGTCGGAATTACTACTATATGCCATGAAATTGGTATCTGAACGGGTATCCAATCGAATCCAACAAATGTCGTTCAATGGTTCTCCCATGGACAATATGAAATGCTTGTTGCTTGAATTTTTACCGAATACGGACGAAAAATTGGCCGAAATGGAGGTGTGGTACGCTTTTACAGCCAGATCCAAAACCGATCCCACTCTCAGAGAACTTGCCGATACAGTGTATAATGAACTCAGACAAGCTGTAGGTTCGGTTATCACTTACCTGATCAAACTCGATCTCTCCAGACCTGATCTGAACAAAGAACTGGAGATCGAGAGATTGTATGCGCTGTTGGATGGCTTGGGTATTCATACCGTGCTTAGACCGGACCAGATGAATGGCAAGATTATGGATGATATTCTCACCCTGCATCTTGCTTCCTTATGTCGCTAAGCTGGCGTACGCCAATACAGAGACCTAATTTAGATCTAGTTTTAATGTAAAAGGCAAAAGCAAAACGAAATGGTTCCATAAATAAAAAAAACCGTAGCACATTCATTGTAACTAAGGCCTGTAAACGTAACAGGACTAGCTCTGAATGTCTGACGGTTTTTCTTTTTATCCGATAATGATCCGGCCCTCCGGATGACGATACAGTTTCTTCTCTTTGCGCGGACGAAGGGCATACGCTATGGTTAATGGCCCAATGCGACCCACAAACATGGTAAAGGTAATAATGATCTTTCCCCAATTGGTCAATTCATGTGTCACTCCCACGGAGAGCCCCACGGTACCGATTGCGGAAGCCGCTTCAAACATAAGTGAAAGGAACGGTGCATCCTCAGTCGTAAGCAGAAGCATCACCACAATCATGAATATAATCAGAGAAACCATAATAATGGTCAACGCTCTCATAAGTAACTCTTTCGGAACACGTTGGCGAAAAAATACGATATCCTTATTGCCACGAATCATGGCATACACTGCTCCAATCATGATCAGGAATGTAGTCGTCTTAATCCCGCCACCCGTCGAACCCGGGGAAGCCCCGATAAACATCAGCAGGATGAAGAAGAACTGGGTGGCCTGTCTCATCTCCGTGATATCAATCGTACTTGTTCCGGACGAACGAGTAGAGACCGACTGGAAGAATGCTGCATAGATCTTCTCAATCCAGGTGAGTGAAGCCAGCGTATGTCCATTGGTGAATTCGAAAACAAACAGCACAATTGCTCCTATGCCTATCAGTGCTCCCGATACAGAAAGCACCAGCTTGGACTGAAGAGATAAGCGGCGGCGTTTCCGATATTCAAACAGATCATTCAATACCACAAAACCAAGTCCACCAGAGATAACAAGTATGGAAGCAGTCAGATTGAACGTCCAATCTCCAGTGTAGTATTGGAAGCTGTTGCCGAACAGATCGAAGCCCCCGTTGTTAAACAATGAAACGGAATGAAATATTCCATAGTATACGGCTTGGCCCAAAGGCATCTCCGACGCCCAGCGCAGTGCCAGTATGACAGCTGCCACTCCCTCAATGGTAAAGGAGAAAATCAACACCTTACGGATAATGCGTACGATACCCTCCATACTGTCTGCATTAATGGCTTCCTTGAGCAACAGCCTGTCCTTGAGTGAAATCCGCTTACCCAATACCAGTGCAAAGAGAGTAGCTATAGTCATGAAGCCGAGTCCACCAAGCTGCATTAGTACCATAATTACGATCTGACCGAACAGATTAAAGGTAGTCCCTACATCCACCACGACTAGCCCAGTTACACATGCTGCAGAGGTTGATGTAAAGAGAGCATCAATAAACGCCAAATGCTTACCGCTTTGGTTAGAGATCGGCAACATGAGAAGCACCGTTCCAATCGCAATGATCAATAGAAAACCGCCGACCAGGATTAACGGGGGGGATAAAAATCGGGCAAAGTGAAGCCTGAACTTCATGAAGGGCACCTCTTTTAACAAAATACGAACTGGGAAGCAAATCGGAACTCAACCTATACAATAGCGCCTATGTAAACCTAAAGAGGAACTTGCCCCAGCATGATACTGAACGGCAGGTTCCTCTTCTATTATGAACGAATAATACGTTCCTTATTTAATCTTGCGTGCGAGGACGCATGTGCGGGAAAAGCAGTACGTCACGAATCGATGGGGAGTTGGTGAGCAGCATGATCAGACGATCAATCCCGATTCCCAGTCCGCCTGTTGGCGGCATACCATATTCGAGCGCACGGATGAAATCGTCATCCATTTCATGAGCCTCGTCGTTCCCATGTTCTTTCTCCAGCATCTGTGCTTCAAAGCGCTGACGCTGATCGATCGGATCATTCAGCTCGGTGAAGGCATTCGCGTGCTCGCGTCCAACGATGAACAACTCGAAGCGGTCCGTGAAGCGTGGGTCCACATCATTTTTCTTCGCCAGTGGTGAGATCTCCAGGGGATGTCCCATAATGAATGTCGGTTGAATCAACGTCTCTTCCACGAACTGCTCGAAGAATGCATTCAGAATATGACCGAATGTCATATGTTTTTCAACCGGAACTTTATGCTCTTTCGCCAAGCTATGAGCTTCCTCATCCGTCATGTGCACGGAGAAGTCTACGCCCACAACTTCCTTAACTGCATCCACCATCGTAACACGACGCCATTGCGGTTTAAGATTCACCTCATAATCTCCATACTGGATCACTTGCTTACCCAGTACTTCCTGTGCGATATGGGCAACCAGATTCTCCGTCAAATGCATGATATCCTTGTAGTCCGCATATGCCTCATACAGTTCAATCATCGTAAATTCCGGATTGTGACGTGTCGACATGCCTTCGTTCCGGTATACACGGCCAATCTCATATACCTTCTCCAATCCGCCAACGATCAGGCGTTTCAGGTGAAGTTCAATGGCGATCCGCATGTACAATTCCATATCGAGCGCATTGTGATGTGTGATAAACGGACGTGCCGCCGCACCGCCTGCAATGGTGTGCAGTGTTGGTGTCTCGACTTCCAGATATCCCAGGGAGTCCAGATAACGACGCATCGATTGAATGATTTTGGAACGTAAGATGAAGGTCTGTTGTACGTCCGGGCTCATAATCAGGTCAACATAACGCTGGCGGTACCGCAGCTCTACGTCCGTAAGACCATGAAATTTATCCGGAAGCGGATAGAGCGATTTCGACAGCACTTCCAAATTTTTAACTTTGACGGATGTCTCACCTGTTTTGGTTTTGAAAATTACGCCTTGAATTCCGACGATATCGCCAAGATCCAGCAGGCTAAAGGCCGCATATTTGTCTTCTGGCACCGAGTCCTGACGAACATAGATCTGGATTCGGCCGCTCAGGTCCTGAATGTGTGCAAAGCTTGCCTTGCCCATTCCCCGCTTCGCCATAATCCGTCCGGCAATACTGACTTCGATGTGCTTCTCTTCCAGCTCTTCTTTGGTCAGTTCTTCATACTTCTTCAGAATGGAGCCGGCTTCTTCCGTGCGTACGTATTTTTGGCCAAAAGGGTCGATGCCCAATTTGCGGAGCTCGTCCAATTTGTCACGGCGAATTTGCAAAAGCTCGCTAAGTTCGGTTTCCTGATTCAAGACTTCATCCGTCATGATCTATATTCATCTCCTTATTTACATGGCAGGCACCTCAGAAGGTAGATAACCCTCTCATGTTGAAAAAAGCTTCCCTAAGGAAGCTTTTGTCTCAGTGCTCGACTGCTTCATTGCTATATTACTTTTTTTGAATATCTACAATTTTATATTGAATGACGCCCGCAGGCACGCTTACATCAACAACCGTACCTCTTTTTTTACCCAGAATGGCTTTTCCGACAGGGCTTTCGTTCGATATTTTGTTTTGAAGCGGATTTGCCTCTGCAGAACCTACAATCGTATATTCTGTGATATCGCCGAATTCCAAATCTTCCACAGTGACTGTTGCACCCACACTTACCACTTCAGTATTAATCTCGTCACTGTTAATAATCCGCGCATTCCGAAGTAATTTCTCCAAAGTAATAACTCGACCTTCAATGAAAGCCTGTTCGTTCTTGGCATCTTCGTACTCGGAGTTTTCACTGATATCTCCATAACCGATGGCTACCTTAATCCGTTCAGCCACTTCGCGGCGCTTCACTGATTTCAATGTTTCCAGTTCTTCTTCCAGCTTCTTAAGTCCTTCTGGTGTAAGGATAACTTCCTTGTCGCTCATCTCAACCGATTCTCCTGTCATGGGAATAATTTGATTGTACGGCAACGGAATCAGTGCTTATTACAGAGCTCCGCCCGCATACATCTTCAAAACTATATGAAGTTCTCCAGAGAAATAGAATATTCCTCCTGATGCACTAGCTTTATTAACGCACATGGCGAATTTATACTGTGAAATTATAGGGGAACGGTCTCGAAAAGTCAATGTTACATCCCATATGGCTGTAAATGTTCTACAACCTGATTAAGAAGCACTTCCGACAATTGCTGGTTCTGACTCCAGATTACCTTCTGTTCTGAGCTGACTTACAAAACTCTCCAGTATGTGAACCATCTCATCGCGCTTGGTTTCTTCCATAATAATGTCCTTAATGCGAGCCGATCCTTTCAAGCCTTTGAGGTACCAAGCCAGATGTTTGCGCATCTCGCGTACAGCTACCGTTTCATTCTTCAATGCGATCAGGCGATCCATATGCAGGATGGCTACACGAATCTTCTCTTCCCCGTTCGGGTCAGGTAGCAATTCACCCGTACTTAAGTATTGAATGGTACGATACAGCATCCATGGATTACCCAAGGCAGCCCGACCAATCATAACGCCATCACAACCCGTTTCGTCTAGCATACGGCGTGCATCCTCTGGTGTATGGACATCACCATTGCCGATCACCGGGATGGAGACAGCCTCTTTTACATTTTTGATATGTGACCAATCTGCTGTACCTGTATAGAGTTGCTCACGTGTGCGACCGTGCACACTTACCGCCTGTCCGCCAGCGCGTTCAACCGCAAGTGCATTCTCAACCACGAAGATATGCTCGTTATCCCAGCCGATACGCATCTTGACCGTCACCGGCTTCTCAACTGCGTCCACTACAGCAGACACCATCTCGTAGATTTTGTTCGGATCGAGCAACCAACGTGCACCTGCATCACACTTCGTCACTTTCGGCACGGGACATCCCATATTGATATCGATAATATCTGCATTTGTTTCTTTGTCTACAATTTTGGCTGCTTCTACGAGCGAGTCACGATCTCCCCCAAAAATCTGAAGGCTCAGTGGTTTCTCACGCTCATCGACAAACAACATCTCCCGTGTACGCTGGTTGCCATGCACGATGGCTTTGCCACTCACCATCTCCGCACACACGAGGCCTGTTCCAAATTCTTTTGCGATCAAACGAAAAGCCGGATTACATACGCCAGCCATCGGCGCAAGTACAACCTGGTTTTTCATTTCAATGCCACCAATTTTAAGCACGGTATTCGTTCCACTCCTTTTGAAATCCGAAGAATTTTGCATTGAATTCTGGTTGTATAGTTCAACGATTAAAGATCGATTAGTGTTCTTTGTTGTTAGGGCAAATTGAAAACGAAACGGTTTTATTTGCCCTTTAATTCCTCGATACTGATCGACAGCACACCGGCAATCCGATCCAGTTCTTGCGGGGATACCTTACGGTTTCCCCGCTCAATGGTTCCCAGAATGGCCAGCGAGATGCCGGTCTCAGCAGCAAGCTCATGTTGTGTTAAACCCTTCAGCTTCCGGAATGCCCGGATGCGATTGGCCAATTGCATGTTTTCCAAAGCTGTATTCCATCCTTTCCATCCAGTACAGACAACGATGAGTGTACAAAGGTATACAAACCTGAATCCTCGCCCTCAGGTACGATATCCAACAGCGGCACGAGTACAAAAGCCCTTTCTCCCATACGTGGGTGAGGCAATTGGAGCACTTCCGTATCCCGCGTCTCTCCTTGCATCCAGAGCAAATCCAGATCCACAGTGCGTGGGCCCCAGCGAATGTCACGAACTCGTCCAAGCCGGTTCTCGATATCCAGTAATTCCGTAAGCAACTGCTCCGGTGTCAGGCTTGCCTGAACGGCTACTGCCATATTCAGAAATGCAGGTTGGTCTACATATCCTACAGGCTCCGTCTCATACAGCGCAGAACAGCGCAAAACGGATATATGAGGGTTCGCATCCAGCAATGACAATGCTTCAAGCAGCGTCTGTTCCCGGTCTCCCAAATTAGCCCCTAAAGCAATATAAGCCTCTGAAGATTCAGAGGTCGAATGTGCAATCATGATCGGTTCTCACTTTCTTGTGCGGCGAAGCTCTACCGTTACGCCCTCAAAATGAATATCGAATGGCGGATGTGGCTTCGTCACCTTGACTGTCAGTGCATTGATAACAGTATAAGTGTCTAGTAAAGAAGATGCAATATGTTCGCCCAAAGCTTCAATTAACTGAAATGATTTATTTTCGACGATCTGTTTGACCAGCTCATGGATCTCCGCATAATTGATGGTTTTGGTCAGATCATCGTTTCGTCCAGCCTCTCCCAAGTCCATATCAATCTCCAGATCAATATAATACCGCTGCCCAAGTTTCCGTTCTTCTGCAAAAACGCCATGATATCCGTAATACTCCATACGGTGCAATACCATTCTGTCCACTGGCTCCGCCTGCCTTCTATATATATTGAAATAGTGATCTATTTAAAGATATCTTTTTGCTTTGCCTTTGAAAAACGCTGCGCTTACACTGGACGGGTCACTCGACCCGCCAGTATTATTTCCTCCGTATACCCGGAGAAGCATATAACATGGCATCACACATGTCTGCCGTCCGCCGCATCGGCTTCACATCATGAACCCGAACCATCTGGCAGCCTTGGGCAATGCCAAATGCAACGGTTGCTGCTGTACCTTCCAACGCATCATCCGCGCTGACATCCAGTGTGTTCTGGATGAATCTTTTGCGTGAAGTGGCGAGCAGGATCGGGTAACCCATCTCACCCAGCAGCCCCAATGATGACATGAGCTTCAGATTCTCTGCGAGATCCTTCACGAAGCCAATACCTGGGTCCAATATAATCTGATCTGTTTGCACTCCCGCGTCTACTGCCAGCTGAATACTTCCCTGCAGATCACTGACGACATCATTCAGATAATGGGTATAGTCTCGTTGCTGTCGGTTATGCATCAATATGATAGGGCATCCCAGTTCTGCAGCAGTATGGGCCATATTCGGATCTGCCTTTGCACCCCACACATCATTAATGATATGAGCACCAGCCAGAATGGCCTGACGCGCAACATCGGCCTTATATGTGTCTACTGATATCGGGATATGCGGGGCTTGCTTATGCAATGCTTCAATCACCGGAATGATCCGGCTAAGCTCTTCATCGGCGTTGACGACCTCTGAACCTGGACGGGTGGACTCTCCGCCGATATCAATCAGGTCCGCGCCATCCGCCATCATCTGTTTTGCCTGGGCAACTGCCCGCTCTACGTTGGTATAACGTCCTCCATCCGAGAATGAGTCCGGTGTGACGTTAAGAATGCCCATAATCTGAGTTCGTGCGCCCAGCTGCAATTCTGCTGGTCCCCATGCATAGTTTCGCTCATAGATGACAGGTGTAAGTGTCATGAAGTATACCCCGCTTTCTGCCGGTACATACCCAGAAGGGCCGCGGTAACCGGGCCTATGTGTCCGTTGCTGATTATCGTTTCGGCTCCGTCCCGATCTCTCAACGTCGTAACTGGAACGAGTTCGGTAACGGAGCCTGTTAGAAATATTTCATCTGCTTGCAGGAAATGATCCCAAGAGGTTAGCACTTCTTTGCAAGGAATACCTCGCTGATTAGCGATTTCAAGTACCACAGCTCTGGTGATGCCCGGCAAAATGCCTGTTGTGAGTGCTGGCGTATATAGTACATTTTCCTGCACCCAGAATACATTGCTAACAATACCCTCAGCTACATAACCATCACGGGTTAGTTGCAGTCCTTCTGCACCCTGTACCTGCTGCCCGTGTCCGTTCAACTCCCGTTTCGCCAGAATACTGTTCATGTAATGCAGCGACTTGAATCGCACTTCACCTTCGGGCGTATTACGCGGTGTGGATAGACGTTGAAGCATTTTGCCGTTCTCGTATAGAGAGGGGGAAGGTTCAGATAATGCTTTTGCCAGGACGATATGATTGGGTTTCATATAATCACCAGAAGGGAGGCCCAATGGCGCTTCACCCGCTGATACCGTGTAACGCACGTAAGCATCCTGAAGTTCATTAGCATGCATCAGACGGGTAATCCATTCCGTCACTTCTGCTGCGGTTGTTGTAAAAGGAATACCCAACTCCCTACATCCTGAAGCCATACGCTCCAGATGACGTTCCAGAAGATAGGGCACACCCCGATACGTCCGGAACGTCTCGAATAATCCTAGTCCGTACAAAAAGCCGTGATCCGTTACAGGAACCACGGCTGCCGCCATATGAACCAACGCTCCGTTTATCGCGGCATATTGCATATTATACCTTCACCTGTTGAGACAGGAAGTTGCGAAGCATCTGATGACCGTGGTCTGTAATAATGGATTCCGGGTGGAACTGAACGCCTTCAATGGCATATTCTTTGTGACGCAGGCCCATAATCTCACCTTCGGTTGTCTCTGCTGTAATCTCCAGGCAGTCGGGCAAGCTGCTACGCTCCACAATCAGGGAGTGATAGCGGGTAGCTGTAAACGGAGATGGCAATCCGACAAATACGGATGTCCCATTATGGTGCATCTCTGATGTTTTGCCATGCATCATGCGCTCAGCGCGAATAACGTTGCCGCCAAACGCTTGTCCAATCGCCTGATGACCAAGACATACACCAAAGATCGGAATATTTCCTTTGAAGTGGTCGATGACAGCCAGACTAATCCCCGCCTCATTCGGCGTACATGGACCAGGAGAGATCAGAATATGATCCGGTGCCAGAGCCTCTATGCCTGCCAGATCAATCTCATCATTACGGTGAACTTCCACCGTCTCACCCAATTCTCCAAGATATTGAACCAGGTTGTACGTGAAGGAATCATAATTATCGATAACCAGTATCATATGCCTGCTCCTCCTATTGTTCCGTCGATGTAAGTGACGGTTGCTTCATTTATTTTTTACCAGCTTCAGGCCGTCTGGTTGCTGTTGTTCTGACTTCTCCATCGCTTCCTCACTGTAATTCACAGCTCTCATCATCGCTCTTGCCTTGTTGCGGCATTCCTTGTATTCCCGGTATGGATCGGAATCAATAACAATGCCTGCTCCAGCCTGCACATACCCCGTACCATCCTTAATGGCAAGAGTACGAATGATAATGTTCAGTTCCATGTTCCCACTGTAATCTATCCACCCGATGGAGCCCGTATAAGGCCCCCTCCGCACAGGCTCAAGTTCCTCAATAATCTCCATGGTACGGACTTTCGGTGCACCTGTAATCGTTCCACCCGGGAATGTGGCAGCGATGACATCAAATACAGATAATCCTTCTGCCAGCCTGCCCTCCACCTGGGATACAAGATGCATGACATGGGAATACCTCTCGATGGTCATCAATTCAGGAACATGAACCGATCCGTAAGCTGCAATACGCCCAATATCGTTACGCTCCAAATCAACCAACATGATGTGCTCTGCCCGCTCTTTCTCGCTACTGAGCAGTTCATCGGCCATGGCCTGATCCTCGGCGGCGTTAAGGCCCCTTCTTCGGGTCCCGGCAATGGGACGTGCACTGACTTTGCCATTATCCACTTTGACCAGCAGCTCGGGTGACCCGCTCACCAGTTGAAAGTCCGGACTGCGCAGCATGCCCATATACGGTGATGGATTCACGAGGCGCAGCCATTCATAGATGTGCTCAGCACTCGATTGAAGCCGCTTTTCCTGTCGCAAGGACAGATTGACCTGGAACACATCACCCTGCCTGATATACTCCTGTACCGTGCGCACAGCCTGTTCGAAGTCCTCCTGCGGAAAGGAGGTCTCCCACCCTTCGGATTCCCTCTGTGCATCTTCGGGTTGTGGGTTGCGACCGATCTGCCTGTTGCGGCGTTCCAGTGCCTGCTGTTGTTCCTCAGCCTGCGCAAACCCCATAATATGAACCCAACGTTGCTGCATCGCTGCTGCTCGTCTTTCTGCCGATGCATAAAAGCTACCAAGATCGGTTTCGTTCTGGTTAGGTTCTATATGCAGATGAACCATACAGAAGAGCGCCTGCTGCTCATGATCGTATGCCCATATTTCTTCAAAACGCATCCACCAATAATCGGGCAGAGCCGGATTATCTTCAGCCAACGCTGGCAGCTTCTCCAACGATCTCGCTACATCATAGCTAAGATAACCTGCGTATCCACCCCCAAAGTCTGGAGCCCCAGTAACCTTGGGTGCGCTATATGGGGCCGTCCATCTCTTCAATACATCAAGCGGTTTACCGCTGTCTGTCGAGGTGGTTCCCTGAGTCACTTCATGAATAACCGCTTCTTGACCCTTACCCGAAATAACGGATACGGGTTCTAGCCCCAGAAATGTATATCTCCCGCCTTTACCATTCTCCAGCACAATTGCATAAGGTGACGCCTGCTGCCAGGCTGCTTCCCACGTTAACGGTAAACCGCCATGATACGGTCCCTCTTCCGACTTGGTGATATAAGGCATCATGTTCCAGCCTTGTCCAGCCCAATCCGTCCAGTCGGCGTATGTTGTCATCAGGTGTGTCATTGCGGTCTGCCGCCCTCCATCTGTCGCTAGTTCTATTGTCTGATAGTATACTAAAGCGCCGCTCCTTTTAAAAGCATTACGCAAAAAAATCCCCCATACCCATCAGGCGGGCAAGGAGGATTGGCTATGTCTTTGGTCGGCTTAGCCTTCGAAGTTGTAGAGTGGTGTGCTGAGGTAACGTTCGCCGTTACTTGGCACGATCACGACAACACGTTTGCCTGCGCCCAGCTGTTTCGCAACTTGTAGACCTGCGCGAATCGCTGCACCGGAAGAAATACCGGACAGAATGCCCTCTTCCTTCGCTACCTGACGAGCTGTTTCAAAGGCATCATCATTCTCAATGTGAATGATCTCATCATAGATTTCCTGATCCAGAATCTCAGGGATAAAGTTGGCACCGATCCCCTGGATCTTGTGAGGTCCTGGTTTGCCGCCTGCCAGAATTGGCGAAGCCGCTGGCTCAACTGCAACAATTTTAATAGCAGGGAAAGCTTCTTTCAACACTTCGCCTGTACCTGTAATTGTTCCACCTGTACCAATTCCGGCAACGAAAGCATCCAACGTACCACCCACGGATTGAATCGCTTCAACAATCTCAGGGCCGGTCGTTTCACGGTGGATTTTCACGTTGGCTTTATTTTTAAATTGCTCAGCCATGAAATAGGTTGGGTTTTCCTTCAACAGTTCTTCGGCTTTTTTGACAGCACCATTCATACCTTCGGCTCCAGGCGTGAGCACAAGCTCAGATCCGTAGGCGCGAAGCAAGTTACGACGCTCCATACTCATCGTTTCAGGCATAACAATAACGGACTTGTAGCCTTTGGCTGCAGCCACCATCGCTATTCCAATTCCCGTGTTACCGCTTGTTGCTTCAATGATGGTACCACCCGGCTTCAGCGTGCCGTCTTTTTCCGCTTCTTCCACAATGCTAATTGCGATACGATCTTTCACGCTTGAACCTGGATTCTGGTACTCCAGCTTCACGAATATTTCAGCACTGCCTTCAGGTACGATACGGTTCAGACGAACAAGCGGAGTACCTCCGATGAGTTCTGTTACGTTATTAACTACTTTAGCCATATGAATGCCCTCCTTAGTGGGATGAATACTACTTAATAAGTCCTGTTGCCCTATACTGTGTGGCCGATAGCCTCTGGATGTTATAGAAGAACTGCGGAAATCCTGTTAATCCATCCCTTTCTGTTAAGCGTTCCAGACGGGACGGAGGTTTCCGAAAGTTTCTTTGTTCATAAGTTAATCTTTTATATCCGAGTAAACGAGTAGGTATTTGATTATTTTCATCTTATCAACGTTAACCCTTATTGTCAATATGAGTACTCAAAAAAAAACACCCTGCCTTGGGCCTTAGGACCGTAGACAGAGTCTTTTATCAAGATGCAGTAGTACCAAACGATCCTCACGGATGAAAATTAGGAGGCTGGAATCTCAGACAGGATCACGGCTTCGTACTTGTTACGCAGCATTTGCTCCACCTGTGGCAACGGATCGGCCTGGCCCAGAGCCAGCTGCATTCGAATCTCCTCACGAACCTCTTCAGCCGACTGCTCCTGGCGTTCTTCTTTATCATTTAGTCTGATGATAGCATAGCCCTCTTCCACTGGAATTGGACCTGCAATATCGCCCACTTCCAGTCCAGCAGCGAGTTGAAGGATTTCTTCAGACTGGAATGGATCATTCCGCTCAATCCAACCCAACCTCCCACCAGCATCACGAGAGAAACTGTCCGTCGATTGCCTGCGAGCAGATTCTTCAAAGTCTTCGCCCTTCTCCAATGCATCCAGTAAGGAATCCGCTTCCTTTTCTTCTTTCACTACGATGATGGACAAATCATATCTCTCGGGGGAAACGTAATCATCACGGTGCTCGGTCCAGTAATGCTCAATATCTGCATCTTTGATCTGTATGCTAATCGTGGCGATTTTTTCAAGTAATAGCCTATAGCCAGCTTCCAATTCAAGCTCTTGTTTCGACAGTCCCAATTGGGACTTCATTTCGTCAAAATATGATTTCTCTGAATCGTATCCCTCCATCGCAGCAGCCAGTTCCCTTGCAATCTCTTTAGGAGTGACGGTTAGCTTACGTTCAATGGCTTCGGCATATACGGCTTTACGGTTTAGCATCTGGAGTAATAACTCACTGCCATAACGTCGTTTCAGCGCATCTGACCATTCCTTGTCCGTGATGACTTCTCCATTGATCGTTGCAACGGCGCTTCCTTCTTCCGTATTGGCATCATGGGATGCATCTGCCTCATCTTTTCCCTGTCTGAGACCATGCAAAGCCATCACTGTACCCATGACCAACATACCCAGCGTTAAGACAATTACAGCCGTCCACAACCCTTTTTCCTGTCTTGTCATTCCGCATCCCGTCCCCGCATGAATCAGTTCTTGGCTTGCTCTAGGATCGTCATTAGTTGTTCTTTGTTAAAATCATAAGCTTCATTACAGAATTGGCAAACCACTTCAGCCTGACCTTCTTCTTCAATTAATTGCTCCATTTCCGATTGGCCCAGGCTGATTAGCGTCTTCTCTACTCGCTCACGTGAACACTCACAGCTGAAATGAATATCTATGCCTTCCATTACCTGTACATCCGGCAGTAAACGGCGAAGCAACTCTTCCAATTCAAGCCCCTGTTCCAGCAAAGTCGTCACTGGCGGCAATGCGCCAATAGCGTTTTCGATTGCCGTGATCTCTTGATCAGTCAATCCCGGCAACAGCTGCATAATGAACCCTCCTGCGACAATAACGGAATGATCCGTATCGACAAGGACACCGACCCCTACAGCAGAAGGTGTCTGTTCGGATTGGGCAAAATAGTATGTGAAATCTTCACCCAGTTCTCCAGAAATAATGGGCACACTGCCACGGTATGGCTCTTTCAGTCCCAGATCCTTCGTTATGTTGATGAAGCCTTCGGTTCCAACCGCGCCTGCAACGTCCAGTTTCCCCACGCTATTACTTGGCAGATGTACATGTGGATTAGAGACATACCCCCGCACCTCGCCTTTCGCATTGGCATCAGCTACAATCTGTCCAATTGGGCCATCACCGTTGACTTGTATCGTTAGCTTCTCTTCACCTTTTAGCATGGCTCCCATAATGGCTGCTGTTGTAACTGTACGCCCCATGGCTGCTGTAGCCGTGGGAAACGTATCATGTCTTCTGCGTAGTTCTTCAACCAGTTCCGTAGTCTCGACTGCAAAGGCTCTTACCTTTCCGTTCATTGCTGTACCACGAATTAAACGGTCATGCTTGTTATTGTTTTCCAAGTCATTCAGCCTCCTTTGGCGTATCGCCATAATAGTAGTAACACAGAAAAAACGGCACAACACTTAAGCTGTAATCTCAGCCCGCTGTATGCCGTCTCTATGCTTACCTTTCCCGGTTCCGCTCATAGATGATACGCAGCCCTTCAAGCGTAAGCAGCGGATCTACTTCCTCTATACTACGGGTTTCTTCTGCAATAAGTGATGCGAGACCACCCGTTGCAATGACTCTGGGCCTCGCTCCCATTTCTTCGCGAATGCGCTCTACGATACCATCCACCTGTCCTGCATAGCCATATATAATACCTGCTTGCATCGCGTGAATCGTGTTACGACCAATGACCTTCTTGGGTTTCTCCAGCTCAATGCGAGGCAACTTGGATGCCCGCTCATAGAGCGCTTCGGTGGCAATGTGAATGCCGGGAACGATGGCTCCCCCCAGGTAATGACCTTTCTCGTCAATACAGTCAAAGGTTGTCGCAGTGCCGAAATCGACTACAACGAGAGGACCGCCATACTTTTCAACGGCTGCCACTGCATTAACAATACGATCTGCGCCAACTTCGCGCGGGTTCTCGTACCGCAGGTTCAAGCCCGTTTTGATGCCAGGCCCCACGAGCAGCGGCTTTTTGCCCACATATTTCTCGCACATTGCTTCAATCACATTCACCAGCGGAGGAACCACAGATGAAATGATCACACCTTCAATCTCACGTGCCCGGATACCAGACATATGAAATAAATTATAAATTAATACGCCGTATTCATCCACTGTTGACTGACGCGATGTACTCAGACGAAAGTGGTGCAGCAATTCCCGGCCTTGATATACACCGAGCACCATATTGCTGTTCCCCACGTCTACAACTAGAATCAAAGAGGTTCACCCCTCTTTCTTTTCGTTTAAATCCAGGCTGATATCCAGACTCTCAAAAGAATAGGTTAACCTGCCAACTGAGATTACATCCACTCCACTTTCCGCAATACCACGAATGGTATTCAGTGAGACGTTGCCGGATGCTTCAATCTTCACATGTGGAGCCTGCTCACGAACGAGCTTAACTGCTTCACGCATCCGATCAGGATGCATGTTATCCAGCATAATGATATCTGCCTCGGCTTGCAAGGCTTCTCTCACCTGTTCCAGATTTTCAGTCTCCACCTCAATCGTCATCGTATGGGGAATAACGGCTCGCGCACGCTGTACCGCTGCAATAATTCCACCTGCACCCTTGATATGGTTGTCCTTAATCATAACCGCATCATACAAGCCGAACCGATGATTCGCTCCGCCACCCACACGTACAGCATACTTTTCAAGCAATCGGTGACCCGGTGTTGTCTTACGTGTATCCACCAATCTGGTCTCAAGGCCATCCAACACATTTACATAGGAACGCGTTCGAGTAGCAATTCCCGACATGCGCTGCAACAGGTTTAGAGCCAGACGTTCACCCGTTAGCAAAGAATGTGTACTTCCCTCTACCTCAGCCAAAATCGTGCCATGGGTGACCTCATCGCCATCTTTCACCATAGGTGTGAACACAAGTTCAGGATCGACGATCTGAAATACGAGTCCGGCTACGGTAATTCCCGCAATGATTCCATTATCTTTAGCATGTATAACTGCCTTGGATTGATTGCCCGCCGGAATCGTCACACTTGTTGTAACGTCCCCTGCACCGACATCTTCTCGAAGCCAGTTCTTGATTGATTCGATAAGTCCTTCATTATATCCGTTCAGTATCATGACATCCATTCCTCCAGAATCGCTTGTTCTCGCTGCTGCAGACTATGCTTCTGCCATACGATATCATTCCGTGCCGGGAAATCCTCACGATAGTGAGCCCCTCGGCTCTCCTCACGGTGTAATGCACCACTGGTAACTAGCCAGGCGCAGGTTAGAAGATTCGCATACTCCAGCTCTTCCTTATGTGTCAGTGTCTGATCAAAAAATTGCAATTCTTGTTGCAGCTTATCCATTGCCTTCTGCAGGTTCTCACCATTCCGGCGCAAGCCTACCTGACGAACCATCATTTTCTGCAGCCGCAACCGTCTTTCGGATATCGGTTTCTGTTCATCTTGACTCTTGCTATGCATATTCACAGACGAAGATGCTGCACTTCTTACTGGCGATGAAGCAAGTGGAGGAAGAGATTGAATACGGTCTACGATTCTCCGGCCAAATACAATCGCTTCAGACAAGGAGTTGCTCGCCAGACGATTAGCACCGTGTACGCCTGTAGAAGACACCTCACCACAAGCAAATAACCGTGAGATGCTGCTTTCCCCACTAAGATCCGTTTTCACTCCACCCATCATATAATGGGCAGCAGGTGCAACAGGAATCCAATCGGTTGTCATATCCAACCCATAACGCATGCAAGTCTCATATATGGTAGGAAACCGATGCTTGATCATCTCTGGTCGTTCATGAGTAATATCCAAATACACAAAGATGCTGTTGGTGGACTCCATCTCACTGACGATAGCTCGTGCGACAATGTCACGCGGTGCCAGTTCAAGTTGAGTATGATAACGTTCCATGAACCGTTCGCCCTTCACATTTCGCAAAAATGCCCCTTCACCACGCACGGCTTCTGATATCAGGAAGCGCGGTGCTCCTGGGTAACAAAGGGAAGTCGGGTGGAATTGGATGAACTCCATGTCACGGACAACAGCACCGGCACGATAAGCCATGGCTATCCCATCGGCAGTCGCCACATCCGGATTCGTCGTATATCGATATAACTGTCCTGCCCCACCCGAACAAAGAACGGTAGCCTGTGCCTTCACGAACACTTGCGATCCATCTTCCTTCTGGATGAGGGCACCGATGCATTCCCCTCGTTCTCGATCTGTAATCAGGTCAATAACAAAATGCTCATCCCATACTTCAATCCCGGGATGTTCATTCACTTCGACCGCAAGCGCACGTACGATCTCATATCCCGTTGCATCCCCGTTGGCATGCAAAATACGGCGGTGGCTATGCGCACCTTCCTGCGTCAACGCCAACTCGCCGTTCTCCAGGTCAAACAAGGTACCCAAACGAATCAGTTCCTTGACTCCGTCTGGACCCTCATTCACCAATACCTCTACCGCTTCAGAGCGGCATAAACCCGCTCCAGCAATAAGTGTGTCTTGCAAGTGATAGGCAGGTGAATCATCCTCAGCAATAACTGCAGCGATTCCTCCCTGCGCGTACCGGGTGTTACTTTCAAGTAAGGACTTCTTCGTGATCATTAAAACACGTTGTTGTTCACTTGCCTTAATTGCAGTGAACAAGCCAGCAATCCCTGAACCTATCACCAGCACATCCATCTCTACCGTCGGTAGCGCAGATAGATCAAAGTCAACTAAATATTGCGGTATCATGTCATTCACCTGTCTTGGAGCAAGAGTAGCGCATGCTACTTCACCAGTAACATGCGCTCTAGTGATTCTCTGGCCTTGTCGGCAACAGCCGGTGGTACATAGATTTGTGGCTTCATCGTTTCCAGGCATTTAACCAGTTTCTTCAAGTTGTTGACCTTCATATTAGGACATACGAGGAACTTCGTAGCGAAATGGAACTGTTTATCCGGGCTATCCAGACGAAGCTGATATCCAGTGCCGTCTTCAGTACCTACGATAAACTCCTTGGCTGATGAATTTTTGCAATACTCCAGAATGGCTGTTGTACTGCCCACAAAGTCACCCATCTCCACAACCTCAGGGCGGCATTCAGGATGAACAACAAACTCTGCCTGGGGATGCTTGGCTCTCATCTCAACCACATCTTTGACCGTCAACATATCATGGGTGTTGCAGTACCCTTCCCAGATAATCATTTTCTTGTCTGTATGCTGTTGCACATAATGTCCCAGGTTTTTATCCGGGACCCAAATGATCTCGTCAGAATCAACCGATTGAATAACTCGGACTGCGTTCGCAGACGTACAACAGATATCAGTCTCTGCTTTGATCTCAGCCGAGGAATTGATATATGTGACAACTTTGGCGTTGGGGTGTTGCGCTTTCAGTTTGCGTAGCCCCTCTACATTAACCATGTCTGCCATTGGGCAGCCTGCACGCTCATCCGGGATTATAACGGTTTTGTTAGGCGCCAGAATTTTAGCGCTTTCACCCATAAAGTGAACACCACAGAAAACGATAACATCCGCATCGGTCTGAGCTGCTTTTTGTGCCAGCAGGAATGAATCCCCGCGGAAGTCCGCAACCTCTTGAACCTCGTCACGTTGATAATAATGAGCAAGAATAATAGCATTACGTTCCTTCTTCAATTCCATCAGCCGCTCACGCAGCTCCCGGTTCATCTCAGCCTTGCGCTCTAAAGCCAGAGCTTCCACCTGCGATCCTCTCCTTTATCGGGACAGCGTCATCCGCTGTTTCATAGGGCTAACCTCGTCGTCACCTTCGCTTGAGAAACGAATCACAAGCGGTTTAACAACTAATGTACACAACGTTCACGACTCTGTCAATAAATGAAAAAGGCCCAGAAATGCGGCCTAACCACCCATTTGCTAACCAGTACGCCATCTATCCCCCAAATATCACAGCCACACCTTTTATAATAATCGATAAAAAAGAGAGCCCAAAGGCTCTCTTGATCTTTACCTGCTGTAATAGGCAGGCTCTATTAGGCATTAAGACGTTGGCTTCGTTCCACCATCATCCGGGTTATTGTTATTACCCTTTTCCAGATTCGGAGTTTCGTTCGGAATATCTCCGGCTGGTGGCTGAGGTGTTTCATCTTTGCCTTGAATACGGACACGCACATCACCGATGGTATCGATAATTGGCTCTCCGCCTTCAGTTGGCGTACCTTCACCCTCATTGTCATCCTCTACTTTTGGAGTCAGGGAACCTGTTTCGATCAATTGCTTGATCTGATCCATTTCCAATGTCTCTACCTCCAGCAAAGTTTGAGCGATCAAATGCATCTCTTTCGAATGTTTAACGAGCAAATCCTTACATTTCTCGTAACAATCGTTAATGAAGCGTTGCATTTCCTGATCAATCTCATAGGCAATGGAATCCGAATAATTCTGTTCGTGACCGATATCCCGACCAAGGAATACCTGTCCCTGTGAACTTCCGAATTGCATAGGTCCCAATTTCTCACTCATACCATATTCCATAACCATGCTACGAACAATACCTGTCGCTTGCTGGAAGTCACTATATGCACCTGTTCCAATTTCACCAATGAACAATTCTTCTGCTACACGACCTCCGAGGAGTCCGGTAACTTTGTCCAACAGCTCCTGCTTGGTAACGAGCATACGATCTTCTTTCGGCAACATGATTACATATCCACCCGCACGTCCACGCGGGATAATGGTCACTTTATGTACCATATCAGCATGTTCCAGGAAGTATCCTACAATGGTATGACCTGCTTCGTGATAAGCAACAATACGTTTCTCACGATCACTGATGACACGGCTTTTCTTCTCCGTACCGACAATAACACGGTCAATCGCTTCGTCGACTTCTTTCATGGAAATATCTTTACGGTTACGACGTGCTGCAATCAATGCCGCTTCGTTCAAGAGATTCTCCAAATCTGCACCAGAGAAACCTGTTGTACGTTTCGCAATAACATCCATTTTCACATCGTTAGTCAGCGGCTTATTACGAGAATGTACTTTCAGAACAGCCTCACGTCCTCTTACATCAGGGCGATCAACCGTAATTTGACGGTCAAAACGTCCTGGACGCAACAAGGCAGGGTCCAGAATATCTGCACGGTTCGTTGCAGCTATGATGATAATACCTTCGTTAACTCCGAATCCGTCCATTTCAACGAGCAACTGGTTAAGTGTTTGTTCACGTTCATCGTGACCACCACCAAGACCAGCACCACGCTGACGTCCTACAGCATCAATCTCATCGATAAAGATGATACATGGTGAATTTTTCTTCGCATTTTCGAACAAGTCACGTACACGTGATGCGCCGACACCGACAAACATTTCTACGAAGTCGGAACCTGAAATTGTGAAGAATGGTACACCCGCTTCACCGGCTACCGCACGAGCGAGCAATGTTTTACCCGTACCTGGAGGCCCCACGAGCAATACGCCCTTAGGAATCCGTGCACCTACTGCTGCGAATTTCCGAGGATCCTTGAGGAAGTCTACAACCTCAATAAGTTCCTGCTTCTCTTCGTCAGCACCCGCAACATCTTCAAATGTAACCCGCTTCTTCTCTTCGTTATAGAGACGAGCACGGCTTTTACCAAAGTTCATTACTTTACCGCCGCCGCCTTGAGCCTGATTAAACAGGAAGAAGAACAGCAGGAACATAATGATCAAAGGAATGAAGGAAGTCAGCAACGTTAACCAGATGCTGTCACCTTTCATTGGTTCCTGATGATATTGGAATTTGTTAGTTTCACTTGCAGCTACAAGCTCACTAATTGCCTCATCCGTAGGAGGAATATACGTTGAGAAATTTTCTGATTTGGCTCCTTCAGGCGCCTTCTTGTATTGACCGGTCACGAGATACGTTTGACCGTTGAATTGAACTGTCAATTCCGAGACGTTGTTGGCTTTGATCTCTGTGCGCAACTGATCATATCTAGGATTATCGGTGGCTTCGCCGCCATTGCTGACGAATTGGACTATCCCCACCACAACTAAAAAAAGAATCAAATAAAAACCAGAATTCCGGATGAACCGATTCATCCCCTACCTCCTCTCGAGACACTTTAATTATTTTAACATAGCCCGACACAGCTTCTCAACAGAAGCCAAGAACAGCTCAAGGCTTGGGTCAGGCAGGATATTAGCTACTGTAGACTTCCGGCTTCAAAACCCCGATATAGGGCAGGTTCCGGTACCTCTCCGCATAATCCAAACCGTAACCAACGATGAACGCGTCAGGAATGTCAAAGCCTGTATAATGAGCTTCTAACTCCACTTTGCGGCCTGATGGCTTGTCGAACAGCGTAACCACACGCACCGATTCGGCACCGCGGTTCTGCAGCAGTTCAATTAGATAGCTGAGTGTAAGTCCGCTGTCGATAATATCTTCGACAATCAGAACTTCCCGTCCTTCAACGGATTCATCCAGATCCTTAATAATTTTGACAACGCCAGATGACTTGGTGGAAGCGCCATAACTGGATACTGCCATAAAATCCATTTCAACAGGTACCGTTATGTTCTTAACCAAATCAGCCATAAATATAAACGCACCCTTGAGCACACAAATGACCAAAGGATTGCGATTTGCATATTCGGCACTTAGTGTTGCGCCTAATTCCTTGACTTTACTCTGAATTTCTTCTTCACTGATCAATACTTCCTGAATGTCGTTCTGCAACTGTGCGAACCTCCTAAGTTATACTATGAAAGCCTTACCTGAACCATAACCACTACCCCTGAATCGCTGAATCGCCTACAGTCATGTACAGGATTGCGGAAGTTTCCTCCGTGACAGGAGCCACACCGGACCGTCGAACACCCGGTAACCAGATGATTTTGCCTGCTCCATCACATACCACAGGAATGCGTGGACGGACAGACGGGGGAATTTTCTCATCGATGAAAATATTTTTCACCTTTTTGCTTCCGTTTAATCCCATTACTTTCATGGTATCTCCAGGTAACCGTGAACGCACAACCAGCGGCATAAGAAGTTGATCCGCATCAAACGCGGCTAGATCCGCCGATTCCGGTACATGATAGTCCTCGGGACTCATCGGTTTCAACCGAATATATCGGTTAATCTCGGTGAGTGAAAGCTCATAAGTTCCACTCCATTGCGCAAGACGATACTCGTAAGATTGATCCTGTACGTCCGTCCGTATGCCAAAAGAAATCAGATCATACTCCCGGCTGCAGGAGAATGTCTGTCCTATATCCAGGCTCCAGGTCGTCACATGAGTCTCCATGACCTTGCGCCGAATGGTTTCTATACGGGTAAAGTCGACAAAATCACTGTCCAAAGGCAGATAATTCAATATTAGTTTAATCAACCTTCGTTGTAAAGCGACATGTAACTTCAAGAAGGAAGGCACCTCAAAGGTTTGCCTTCCGCCGTTCACCTGCACTAGACACCTGTATGTGTCATATGCACTCTGCTCCATGAAATCGTCTTCATCACCCACAATTTCGGCAAGCCGATTCAAAGACGGCGTGAGTTGTCCATTATACTGCCCCAAAAAAGGAAGCACATCCAAGCGAATGGCATTACGCCGATATTTACGCAGGGCGTTGCTCTCATCATTGAAATACGTAAAACCCTGAGTATTACAAGCTTCTACAAGGTCTGTCTTGTTTATACGAAGGCACGGACGAATAAGTTCCACATTTTTTTCTTGCCTTTTAAACTTCATTCCTGCGAGTCCCGACAGACCAGTTCCACGAAGCAAATGAAGCATAACGGTCTCTGCCTGATCATCCGCATGGTGTGCCAAAGCGATGCTTGCGGCATTATATTTGACAGCTACTTCATGCAGAAAGGCATAGCGCTTGTTGCGGGCAGCCTCCTGGGGTCCCTGACCCGTATGCTTCATATATGAAGGTACATCAGCCTTAACCCATTCAAAAGTGATACCAAGCTGTTGCGCCAGATCCTTCATTTGCTCCGCTTCTTCATCGGACTCCATCCGGAAACCATGATGCACATGGGCACAGATCAATACGAGCGGCACATGTCGCTTGCTAATCTCGTGCATGATATGCAAAAAAGCTACCGAGTCCGGCCCGCCCGATACTGCGACGACAATCCGATCCCCGGGAACCCATAACTGATGCTCTTCCGCTGCATCCAGCACGTTATTCACCAGCATGTTCCAGCGTAAAGCTTCCATACCTGTTCCTCATTCCTTGCGTTATGTATATGCACGATCACAGATCAGAAACGTAGTGCATAGATGAGAACCCCAATAAGTAATATTACAGATACGGCAAATGCATTCTTGAGCCAGCGCGGTGTTGTACTTTTGGAACGACGGCGAAGAGGTGCGGGACGTGCCATCAATTCCTTCCAACCTTTTGCCGCATAATCTGCATCAGGAAACTGACCTCGCAATGCCTGAATCGTCCAATTTCGAAAAGGACTCAATCGTTCACTGCGCTCCACCAACGATACAAGCTGATTCGCACTTCGCAGTTGCGGTAGTCCTTCCGCGGCCAATGCCTTGAGCGCGTCCGCTTCAAGAACATGAATTAACAATAATGCAAAGGCAAATACATCATAGGTTCCATCTGCTGTTCGACTGCCTGCATTCCAGAAGCCGCGATCATACCATTCGGTGAACTGTTTGACACTCCGTCCGATTGACGTAACTCCGCCGTAGTCGATAAGTTCTACCTGCCCATAATCGGATACCAGCACATTCTGAGGCTTGAGGTCACCAAAAACCCATCCCGCCTGATGCAATTGTGCCAGCTTCTGCAAGAGCCTGAGTCCAACCAAAAGTGTCCAGTCTGTCCCTTGACGCCGAATGAAGTGATGAAGAGCTTCACCTCGAACGTAACGCATCACATAAAAGGGAATATCCCGGCCTCGAACGGCATAATCATCCACATCTTTAAGATAGGAAGGAATGCCGCTCTGCCGAAGGGCTTCATGATTACGCTGTAGTTGAAAAGATTTGAGCACATTGACTTCCGATTGCAGATCCACCGGGTCAAATCCCATTTTTAGCGCATAGTGTTTGCCATTTTCACCCCGCTGAACCAGAAAAACGATGCCATTGGCTCCTTTGCCCAGCAGCTTCCGAATCGTGTAACGACTGCGGTTCCATTTCCCTGTAATCACTGTTCCTGGCGGGAAAGAGGCATCAGACAACGTTGTCACCGAGCATCCCTTCTCTTTCAATGCGATAGTTCCCTTCTATTTCCTGCTGTTTCTCCAGTGTACCATAACGGTAAAAATCAATCACCTTCTGAATTGCAGGACCTGTCGGCGTTGCACCCTTCATCTTCAACCTCCCGAACAGGGAACGAACACGGCTTAGATCCGTTGTCCACTCAATATCCATTACCGCATCTTCCCCACTGTGTCGTCCCGGAAAATGAAATACGGAAAGCTTGCTCTGACCTATACGCGCCTGCAAACTTAGCATTAAATCCCGAATCCCTTCTTCTACCGCAGCCAGTTTGGGTTTCATGCTGGCACTGACGTCAATCAGTAATATCACTTGTAACGCTGTTGTCTCAGCCATATCATCCATGACTTCGACGACCCGGGCGCGCTTTGCAGGTTCAAGATCCGTTACTGTTTTGGGCTCCTTCTCTCCCAAAATTTGTGTTAACTCTCTATTAACCGCCTGCTGAATCGTCTGAACCACCGTTTTCCTCGTCATCATCTGCATGGTATGGGCAAGCTGCCGTGTACCTACAATCTGGCTGATTCCACCCCCGGCTCTGGCGATATCCTCAATCTCCCGGCTGCCAAGCTCACCAATGGTTCCATAATCAATCACACCGACCACATTGACTGTAATCCCTTCTTCCTGTGCTTCGGCCGCTGCCAGCACCGGACTTGGCCCTACATTGGAACAACCGTCGGTGATCAACAAAATTTGCTTCATCCGATATCCCTCCGTTATTTGTTACTCTCCAACTCTATGACTAGCATGGCCAGAATGAAGAGACTTCAAACAGAAGAATATGCAATTAACTGACGGTGCGCGGACGTTCCATCCGGTTAATACCCGGCATACGAAGTGTGGCCCATTCAGGGCGATAATGCTCTATTTTTCCAACAACGACAGTCATATCATCTATAATCTCATGCTGCTGATACCTTATAACACTTTCGAGCAGACAGTCGGCGAGCTCCTGTGGATCATCGGTATTAATCTCTTGAATGAGTCGCTTCATCCATAACTCTTTGTTCACCGCATATCCCGGTGCATCATAGATGCCATCCGTCATCATAATCAGAATATCGCCCGGTTGTAGCTGCAACGTCACCAGATCCACTTCAATATCCTTAATAATGCCGATTGGCAAATTACTGGCTGAGACTGGGATGACCTCCTGTCCACGTTTGATAAAACTTGGTGTTGAGCCGATTTTCATGAAAGTGGTCTCTGCCGTATACTCATCAATCAGTGCCATGTCGACCGTAGCATACATCTCTTCAGGCGAGCGCAACATCAGGACCGAATTCACGGATTTGATTGCCAATTTCTCATCCATGCCGGATTGGAGCAACTGTTCCAGTATGTTCAACGCTGCACTGCTCTCCATGCGTGCCCGTTCCCCATTTCCCATCCCGTCACTGAGCGCTACCGCGAACGTTCCGTTGCCTAACTCAACTGTACTGAAGCTGTCCCCTGACATCACATCTCCCCCTTTGGCAGCAGCAGCAACACCCGTTGTTACTTCAAAAGTCTTGGCTGAACCAAACGTTACGGTTGCGAGTCCCTGACGAGGGTCGGTCATGGTCTCATGTAAGACAGCAATATGCTCGTCCAATACATCCGAGATCAGCGGAGCTATCATTTTTCGGCACTCATCAAATCCTCTCGTATATGCATGCACAATCTCAATCTCCACATTGCCTGCTTCCAGATTAATAATCTCAATGGAATGAATGGACAGTCCCAGTGATTCCAGCGCATCCCGAATCTGTTCCTCCTGTTGTACCATCTCATCGCTTTCGCGTTGAATTTCTTTGGCCAGGTCCTCCATGACCTGGGATACACCGGACAATTGCTCCGCAACTAGCTGCCTGCTATCCATAATCTGACGCTTCCATTGCATGTTATGTTGATGCAAACCATACTGGGAGCGCATGACTTCAAGTACTTCTTCCGGTTTCGCGCACACTCTATTCCATTCCACCGGAACCTGCTTGCCTGAGATCTCCGGATTTGCTTCAATGGCACTCATCACATCCGTCATATATTTGTAGGTTTGAACAAACTTCGCATCCCAGCATTGCGTTCGCTTGAAACAACTTGCACAGGTGCCTTCGGCAACCGCATTCATGAAATGCTCCATCCCGCCCTCTTTCTGCACCGGCTCCCCCGCACCGGACATCTGATCGAAACTGCGTGACAATTGACGGAATACTTGGGAGAAGCGGGTTACCCGCTCTGCCGTAACATCCCGTATCCGCTTGGCATACTCATGCTGGGACTTCGTGTGATCCTGCGTGCCAGGCACATATTTGGATATCGCTGTTAACATACTCTTAGGTGTTAGCATGAACAGAACAATGGCCGCACACGTCTCCCATAAAGAGTTCATCACATCACCTGGACCACCCAGGTATATGGATAGAATAGACGAGCCCAATAGCATGCCCAGCGCAACCGCCGCACGTTTCCCCTCTCGTAGCATACCCGCCAGCATCCCGGCAAAAGCAAGCAGGCTCATCTGATACACGGCTGACATGTCAGCCAGACTCAGAATCAAGCCGGTAATGACCCCTACCGAGGCTCCAAGGGGGGCTCCGCCCACTAGGGCAAAGATCAAGATGAGATAACGGGAGAGCATATGCTCCACGGACAAAGATTGAATGGTCCACCCCACGGCTCCTGTCATGACGGAGGCCAATAATATGATCAGGCAGAGAATCTCCTCGTTCTTTAGGCTGAACTTTTTTTTGCGGTAGGTGAAAATCGGTATAGCTTGTATAAAAACCAGGGTGAGCACGAAGCTTAATATAGAGTCCATCGTGAGCATCAGCATGGCGTACCAACTGAAGGAAGGTCCAATTACGACGGTGAATAACTTGACCATAAATGTAGTGGTAAACACCATCGTAGGCGCATAAGATAATTCAGCACGATCATATGACTCCAGTCCCCGGAACAGCAGATAGAAGATAGCGATCTCCGAGGCAACAATGAGTGGTACTGGAAACGGTGCAAATAGGCTGCCTGCGAGTAGAGCGGCGCCTACCGGAATAATGTAATCCCTGCGCATGAAAGCAATCACGGCGAAGTAAGCAATGGCAAAGGGAGATAACTCATTTAGGATCATGGCCTTACCAAGCAGAAATCCCATGAATGTGAGAAGCAGTACCCATTTGCGTGCAGCGACGATCTGGACAGCCTTGCGGGAGCCGAGCCAGTGTTTCAGACGTACCGACAGCTCCTCCCGAGCCTCTGTACCGCCTTTACCTGCTTTCATTCCCGGAAATTGAATGACATTCCACTTTTCCATCATCCTCAAGGCACCCCATTCGATTAATTTGAATTTTCGTGTTTCGTTCTCGATGGTTCTGATTATAGATAGAATAGAAGACGTAGTTTGTCAGAATAGGTGAGCAGGGTCCAAAAAGTTTACGACAAAAGAAACCAGCTCAGCGCGGTGGAGAGAAACCCCCGGCCTTATTGCAGTTTTAATCATCCGCACACCTGGTTCTGACAAGCCGATTGTCTGATTTTGAACCGGAGATGGTTTGGACTCGCCATGATCTGAGCAGGATAGCTGTGGAATGCCACGGAAACCTGTCGGTAAAAAATGGTAGACGACAAATGTTCTTATGGTTCCAATTTACCGTGCAGAAAAACCGGGGATATGGAGCCTCACCTTACAAAAACAGCGAATCAACTACTCATATAGATGCCGTATACCAGAGTAAACACAAAAAACCGTTAGCCAAAGGGCTAACGGTTTTTTTATATGTTAGATCAGGTTGAGACAGATTACACACGCTTGGCGCCACGGCCACCGCGTTTGCCTTCTGTGTTCTTCTTGAGCGAAGAGATCCGCTCTTCGCTATCTTTCAGGAAGCGTGACATTTTATCCTCAAATGAAGGTTTGCCTGCTGCGGGCTTGAAAGAACGGCCTCCGCGGTCTCCACGGTTAAATCCACCGCCGCCACCGCCACTACGACCTTGGCCACCACTAGGGCCTCCGCCGCTGAATCGTTCGCGATCTCCTCCACTGCGTTCCGGTCTAGGAGCTCTCGGTGGTCTGGATTGTGTTTGTTGCTCAACCGGTTTGTCAACAGCTTGCTTAATGGAAAGTCCGATCTTGCCATCCTTGTCAACGTTGATAACCTTCACTGTAACGAGGTCATTCAGCTTCAGGTGGTCGTTGACATCTTTGACGTAATTGTCGGCGATTTCCGAGATGTGAACGAGACCCGTGACACCTCCTGACAGATCCACAAATGCTCCAAAATGCGTGATTCCTGTCACCTTGCCCTCTAACTTGGTGCCCACTTCAATTGCCATAGAATAAAATGATCCTCCCTTAAAAATATACAACCCGATTTTTTGAATGCCAAAATCAATGCTGCGCTAATGTAATTATACCTTATGCCGTAAACCAAGGTCAACTGAACACTCCCCCATTAGGGAGCCTATTTTTTCCGGTTTAACGGCTTCAGACACATGGATAGCAAACCTAGCTTGGTATTGGACCGATTTCCATCAGTTACCTGACTCTTCGACCTGGATCGGCGTTTCGTCAGGAAGATAATATCCTTTTTTCCGCGCCAGCTGTCCTATGTATTCGGGGTCATTCAACCGGCTGACTTCGTACTTCAACTGTTCCAGCTTCTTCAACGTATCTTCCTTTGAAGCTTGCTGTAAGGCCAGATGAGAACTCTTGTCCGAAATTTGTGCAGTCTGCACAAGGAATGTATATCCGGCCCATATGACAAATACGACCATAAACGTCATCCATAGCATGAGGCGCCTTCGTGCGCCAGCAGATTTCCCTTGGCTAGTTGGAGCCTTTGATCTGCCCACAGGTGTTTTACCCATTATTGGACCTCCTTAAAACCAGCGTTTCCATATCGCTGCAATACTTGTACCCACACGGATCATGAAGCGTGGCGTTACCCAATGTTTCAGGAGCGGCCTAAACATCCAGCGGAACAACTTGCCTAAAGGTACCAGACATTGCAGCACCAGCTTGCCCAAGAATAATAGTATCGCAATTACAAAACCGAATAATACGCGAATTAACTTATAAATTCCCTTAGCCGGCATAACGATTAGGATGTTAAGGATATGTCCACACCAATGAATCAGCGTTCTTGCGAGTTTAATTAACATTACCACAAAACGCTGGGTTGTAACACTTAAAAGCCAAAAATAGAAGCAAACCCCTATAATCAGACCCAAAAAGACATAAAACCGCAGCTGTCCGTGGTTTCCGGCGTATAGCATCCGAAAAACGAACAGCGCGGAAGCAACCCAGTACAACAGATCGAGCGTATGGATGCTCCATCTCGGAAATCGCAGCTGTCCGGACAGTACCCGGTAACTGTCGTAGGCCATCCCCATCACGACCCCCGAAAGGAGCATCCACATCAATGTGATCCATTGAGTATCGGGACTCATCGGAACATCTTGCCAAACAGGCCTTTACCATTTTTGGACTGAGAACCGGGGTCCAGATATTGGAGCGAACTGACTGTACCCTCAATGGATAAGAGACCTTCCTCCAGGCTTAAGTTTTTGATATGTAAATTGTGCCCCCGGATGGTCAGATGCCCAAGTTCAGTCTGCAGCAAAAATTCCTCACTGTCGAAGCTCTCCACATTGGAGACACCCGTCAGATCCAGCAGTTTCCGATTCTGCATGCTCAAATGATGATGTTTGGCTTTACCGTGCTCAACCATGGCATGTACCCCTCCTTCTTACACCTAGCTTATGGATGAGGAGGTTGGAATAGAACCTGTGCGGATGAACAAGCAGCCCCTTGTTTGAGCAAAACAAAAACGCCCTACCCTGTTAGGGGAGGACGTTTTGATTCAATTTGCATTGAATGAATAACAATCAGATCAGACGTACTGTTACCAGTTCATCCCGTTATCCTTGGCGATCGGCTCTTCCTTAACCAAGGTGTAGAGGCTGCTCGCCTCATCCTTCTTGGTACTCTCGGCAATACGTTCCACCTTCACAGTGACCAGTTTCTGGCCGAACTGAACCGTCAGCTCATCGCCCACTTTGACAGCGGCGCTGGGCTTCGCTTCACGTCCGTTCACCAGAACACGTCCCTGCTCAGAGACGTCTTTGGCCACAGTACGGCGTTTGATCAGCCGGGAGACCTTCAGGAATTTATCAAGACGCATTATTTTACGGCTTCTTTAAGTTTGTTACCTGCTTTGAATGCAGGAACAGTGGACTCAGGAATCACAATCTCATTCCCTGTTTGTGGGTTACGTCCGGTACGACCGGAACGTTTGCGGGTCTCAAAAGTGCCAAAGCCAATCAATTGTACTTTGTCTCCGCTGGCAAGTGCATCTGTAATCTCTCCCAAAAAGCCGTTCAATACGGACTCAACGTCTTTTTTAGTCAAACCGCTTTTGGTTGAAATGTTGTTAATCAGATCTGTTTTGTTCATTTTAAAAGCCTCCCAAATTGAAAAAAAAGTATCTGCGAGCCTAGGCAATAAGTCTATCGCCATCGGTTTCGCGTAAGGTTACTACAACATGTATTCTGGCTTGGCATCTGAAATCCTGCCTTGGTCCGCGACTTTTTTTAGCTTTCTGCCGATAGTCGGCAGGGAACAGTCTAAGACCAATACCCGAAACTGTCCGTCGCTAAACACCTCTGCCTCGGTCACGGAGATGAACACATGTTCGTATATCATAACACACTGGATAACATCATGGAATAAGCTTGTCCGTTTTTTTCCAGAAACACGAAGCGTTTATAATCCTGCTTTCTTCGCGTCCTGCCAGAAACGTTCCATCTCTTCCACGTTGCTCTCTATAGGCGTTCTGCCCTGTTCACGCAGACGATCCTCGATGTACTGGAATCGCCCCATGAATTTGCGGTTTGTGGCAGCCAGTGCCTCTTCCGGGTCTGTATCAATGAATCGCGCAACATTCGTAGCTGCGAATAACAGATCACCCAGTTCCAGCTTCTGTTCTTCCGCAGTTTGGCCTTGTTGAACGGCTTCCTTCAGTTCTGCCAGTTCTTCCTCAATCTTGGCGAATACACCTTCAACATCATCCCAGTCAAAGCCCACTTTGGCTGCTTTCTTCTGTAGCTTATATCCCTTCATCAATGCAGGCAAATCACGCGGTATGCCGTCCAGCACGGAAACCTTCTGCAGATCCTGACCCTTGCGTTTTTTCTCCTCTGCTTTCATCTGTTCCCAGTTCTGAAGGGCTTCATTCGCATCCTCAGCCTGATGTTCTCCAAAAACATGCGGATGACGGAAGATCAGCTTATCATTCAACCCTTCGATAACATCATACACATTGAATGTGCCAACCTCTTCTTCCATCTGGGAATGCAGCAAAATCTGCAACAGGAGGTCGCCCAGCTCTTCTTTCATATGATCAGGGTCATCCTCATCGATTGTCTCAATGACTTCATACGTCTCTTCAATCAGGTTTTTGCGAATGGACTGATGTGTCTGCTCCTGATCCCATGGACAGCCACCCGGGCTGCGAAGAATGTTCACGATCTCATGTAAACGCGCAAAGGATCGACGACGCAGCGCATCATCGGTGTTCTTAGGTACATAAATCAGTGACAGATTACCGTAACCTTCGATTCGATCCAGTTCGTGTAACGGAATCTTGTGAATAATCTCCTGGCCTTGTACGCCCAAGGCATGTCCAACAAATACCGGATAATCATCGGGGTAGACCTCCATCAGGCAGAGCTTCACATCCGACGCAGTGAACACATCGTAGACTTGTCCAATCAACGTATGTAGCTGTGGTTGTACCAGTTCGGTATTCAGACTGCTGGCATCCAGAAGTTGAAACCCTTCGATCGGATCAAAGCCAAGTCGTATAAAGGCTTCGTCCAGAAAACTCTCTCCACCCATAACACGCAGTGAAATGCCCATCTGCGGGCAACGTTCTTTGAGCAGGCGTACACTTGCTTCTGCCACCATGGGATGCCCCGGTACGGCATACACAATCTCGGTTCCGGCCTCACCCTGCCGAGCGGCCTCTATCAATTGATCTGCGATCTCGTCATACACTTCCGGGAAGGACGACTTTGCCTCATAGATGGCATCGAAAGATGTCATCTCCAGCCCCTCCTGCTTCAGATCATTCAATACAGGATGATCCAGTGTACGTACATATAGCGTAGCTGCATGTTTCATTTTTTTGATAATCCCTACCGTCAGTTGGTCTGCATCTCCCGATCCAAGACCCACCACTGTCAAAGCTGCACTCATAACCTTCAAACCTCCATCCGAACTATTTTGCCCAGACTCACATTCATCGTACCTGAGCAGAACTAATTACACGTATTATAACAGAATCATTCAATATCCTATAATTGCATATTTGCTGTTCAATTCAATTTAGCCATAAGTGACATCCCAGATAATCCAGGATGGATTGGGGTAAGGGCATTGTGCTGGTGCAGGGCGTAGAAGCACCGTGAGGATTGAGCTAGCGCAGCACACGCAGTCTGCGCAGCAGCTTGGCAAGGCGAGGCCCCATCTTGGGCACAGCCGCCAGCTCCGCGGCGGTCAGGAGCCCTGTGCGGGCCGCCGCCAGCAAGAACACGGCCGAGCCTGCGGCTATGCCCAGCAGACTCACGCCCATCGCGGCCAGCCTGCGATCGGCCGCGATGCCCAAGCCGCCGAGCACCGCTTCGGCGGCCAAGGCCGTGCCTACCGCCGCCAGACTCATGGCGGCGATCACCAGCGCCGGCTTCGCCAGGACGGCGCCAGGGGCAGGGCGCAGGGCGACGAGCCGCGCCAGTAGCGCCACATTCAGGCCAGCCGCCAGCATGTAGGCGACTGCGCCAGCCAGAGCCGCGCCGCTGATGCCCAGCGCGGGCACAAGCATGACGTTCAGCAGCGCCTTGACGCCTGCGGCGGCCAGCATGCTGAACGCGGGTGCGCGCACGGCGCCTAGCCCTTGCAGTAGCGCCGCCGCAATAATGCTGACGGTGCTGCCCGCAGCCGTCAGCGCCATGTACCGCAGTGCTTCGGTGCCTGCGGCATCGCCGTACAGCATGCGGTTAATCGGCTCCGCCAGCACCGCTAGACCCGCGGACGCCGCCAGGCCGATCAACCAGAACCAGCGCAGCGCGAGGCCGGCTTGCTGCCGAACGGCTTCTGGCCCGCCCTTTAACCGGGCTTCCGCCATCGCCGGAATAAACAGCACAGACAGTGACATGGCCAGCATCGTCACCAGCTGGACCAGCGGCAATCCACGATTGTAGATGCCAAAGGAGACCATCGACTGAATCTCGTCCAGCCCTTCTCCTCGCAATAGCCGTGGTACGGTAAAGGTATCCACCAGATTCATCAGTGGTACGGCCAATGATCCGAGACAGACCGGGATGGCATACATGAGTAGCGTCCTGATCCATTCCCCATTGGATCGACGATACCCCACCCGATCAGACTGATCAGAAAGGCCCCATTTCTTCGGTTCCAGAATCATCTCATGACCCGGGTCACTCCGATCCATCCCGGCTCCGCCATCTTCTCGCTTAACTACAGAGGCAATTTCTCCGATTACAGCCTGTTCGGATCTTCCATTTGCATATACATCCGACTGAGTGTTCTCCTGTTCCTTTCGCCGATGACGGTACAGATATCCCAGCATTGTTAACAGTCCAACCATACCGCCGGCAACAGAGCCCATCATGGCACCCGCAGCGATGGTTTCAAGTGAAGCATCCCGCCTCATCAACCAGAGAAGCAGAACGATCATGACGGTGACACGAATCGTCTGCTCCACGACTTGTGATACCGCTGTTGGTACCATCTGCTGTAAACCCTGAAAATATCCACGCAGTCCTGTCATCAATGGTACGAACAACAAAGCCCATGAAGCTGTGCGAATCGATGGAACCACCTGTCGATTACCAATCAGATCAGCGATCAGTGGCGCACCTGTATACATCAAGAACGCCATGACCAGTCCAATTCCTCCAAGCAGTATTGAGGATAATCGGATAATCCTTCTGCTCTCATCCGGTCTTCCGAGTGCATTCTGCTCTGCTACAAATTTGGAGACAGCCAGAGGCAGCCCTGCAGCACCAAGTATGATCATGAGCATATATAACGGATACACCGTATTGTAAATGCCAAAAACACCGTCTCCCCCCAGATTCTGCAGTGGGATCTTCTGAAAAGCACCAATGATTTTGGAGATAATGGCGGCAAGCCCTAGTATAAACGCACCCTGTAGCAGCCTTGAGCCTGTAGACGGCTGTTTCATAATTCCCTCCTCATCTCTTGGTACTGAAAACCGTTCTTTTTGAACACATATTATAAGCATACCTTGCTATTATACCTGCCTGAAGGCGCGCAATCTAACTTCCCAGCATGACATTCATCTGAATCCGCTCCTTATCCCCTAAAATGCAAAAACTCCCGTATGCCCAAATCAGGGCACCAGGAGTCCATCTGCTGTCTATTGTTCCATTTGCTTGCCAAGGAAACCAGCAGCTGTCTCAGACATCTTAATTTCCATCTGGGACATCTTCACTGATTCATCCTTATTGAAGAAGATCACTGTCCCGATGGGGTCACCACCCGAGATAATCGGCGCAATAACAAAAGAGGATAACGTATCGTCATGATCTTTGCTAAGCTCATAGGTACCATTGTTTGTTTCCAGAATGGTCTTTCTGTTTTCCATACAATTTTCCAACAGTAGACCTACCTGCTTGTCCAAATATTCTTTCTTGGAGCCACCTGCCACCGTGATAATGGTATCCCGGTCGGAGATCATCGTTACATGGCCTGTACTCTCATATAGGGATTCTGCATATTCTTTGGCAAAATCGCCAAGCTCACTAATCGGCGAATATTTTTTAAGGATGACTTCTCCATCACGGTCCACGAAAATCTCCAGTGGATCGCCTTCACGAATACGTAACGTACGGCGGATTTCCTTTGGAATGACCACACGACCGAGGTCATCTATACGACGGACAATACCAGTAGCTTTCATTTCACATGTTGCCCCACTTTCTCGAGAAGATTTTTCAACTACTGTTCTTTAAGGGGTAGAGGAAAGTCCCAGAACTTTTAGTGTGATATCTTGACCATAGTATTCATCTGTTCCCATTTCCTTATACATGCTTCGGAGAATATAGTTGTGTAACTTTCGAAGAAGGCGACCATGTACCCATAAGGTCTTCCTAGCAACAAGAAGAAGCAAGAAGGAGGTCCTAAGTCCTCCCCTTGCTTCTCTGTATGGTTGTCCATATTTACGGAGTGCACGGCATTCATTCGGACGGGTTTAGCCGCTGAACGTATGCATCCACAGCAACTTACTTACTGCTTGTACCTTCATCTGTTTTTGCATCTTTATCTGTTCCGGTAGTACCTTGGTCCGTCTTGGTGTCCGTACCACCTGTAGAGCCATCTGTTTTTGGTTCAGTTGTTTGCTCTCCTTCAGTTCCAGTACCTTTTGTGCCTTCTTCAGCCTTTTCTGTTTTCGGCAGTTTAACTTCTTTCACAATTTTGTCCAGTTCACTATTCATGAACGTGTCGATCTCGGCAGCAGCCAATTGACTCTTCAGGCTTCCTTTTTGCTCAGCCGTCAATTTGGTGAAGTCCGCTTCAGTACGAGCTTCCACCTTCATGATGTGGTAGCCGTATTCCGTCTCTACAGGATCACTGATTTTGTTCAGTGGCAACGTTTTGGCTGCTTCCTTAAATGCCTCTACCCAGCTGCCTACAGGTGTTTCTTCATACAGCCCACCTTTTTCAGCAGAACCTGGATCTTCGGAATATTTCTTCGCTATTTCAGCAAAATCAGCTCCGCCATCCAACTTGGCTTTAACTTCTTTTGCAATTTTCAGTGCATCTTCTTTTTTACGCTCTTTTTTCGTTTTTGGATCTGTGAAATTAATCAGAACGTGACGAACGGAAGCCGTTGTGAACTGATCTTTGTTTTTCTCAAACTCAGCCTTGATGGCATCTTCCGTAACGCCTGTTTCCTTGTCTTTGATTACCGTCATGATGCGAGTCATATAATCCTTGATGTTCTGTTCCGTCAGATTCTGAGCTTTCAGCATCTCAGTCCATTGGTCTGCCTGAACAGAAGCTTTCATTTTATCAAACTGCTCGGTTGCTGTTTTGACACCCGCTGTTTTGGCTTCTTCACTTGCTTTGCCACTCAGATATTCATAGGCAACTTCCTGCTTCACCAGGTACTCCTTGAAATCGTCCATATCCATCATTTGTGCATATTCCGGATAGAGGAATTTCATGACGCGTTGCTCCATATCGAATTCATTAGCTGTAATGGTGCCACCTTCATACGTAGCGACTACAGCACTGTTATCTGTTGCTTCCGGTGCTTTCGCCTCTTCCTTCTTGCCGCAAGCAGCAAGCAATGATAAGGACAGTACTGCGATCATGCTCACAGACAGTACTTTTCCTACTTTTTTATACTTTGGTAACATCTTTTAGTTCCCCCTTTGATTTAAAAGCAGTTTTCATGGACTCCAGAAATTTCTCTACCAGCTCCATCAGTTGCTTATCCCCAAGCCCCTTGCCTTTAACGTGAATCAGCATATGGGGTCCTTGTTCAAATTGTACACGTCTTTCGAACTGATTTCCAATGTGCGAAATTTTTGAGAGTTCAAAGGCATGTTCGCGCCCTTCGTAGAACTTCACGGTAAGATCATCCCCGCGTTGGGAAATGGACTCAATGCCATAGATCTTGCCATATACTTTCATCCGTGCAACAGCCAGCAAGTTGATGACCGCTTCCGGAAGATCACCGAATCGGTCAACCAATTCGTCTTCCAACTCCACTGCATCGTCGAAGGATGCAATGACCGCCACTTTTTTATAGATCTCAATCTTCTGAATGCTGTCGTATATATAATCCGACGGCAAGTAGGCATCGATACTGAGATCCAGGGTCGTGTTCCACTGATCGGAAGGTACCGGCTCCTCGCCAAGCATCGTAACTTTGCGTTTGTTGATCTCCTCCGCGAGCATCTGGGAATACAGATCGAATCCGACGGAAGCGATGAACCCATGCTGCTCTGCTCCTAGCAGATTCCCCGCACCACGAATCGACAAGTCACGCATGGCAATTTTGAATCCTGAACCGAGTTCGGTGAATTCCTTAATGGATTGCAGACGTTTCTCGGCAACTTCAGTGAGCACTTTGTCTCGTTGGTACGTAAAGTACGCATAAGCAATACGGTTGGAACGACCCACCCGTCCGCGCAGCTGATACAGCTGGGAGAGCCCCATTTTATCCGCATCATGCACAATCAAAGTATTCACGTTCGGTATATCTACCCCGGTCTCGATGATACTTGTGCTAACCAGCACGTCATATTCGCCATCCAGGAAGTCCAGAATGGTCTTCTCCAGCTCTGTTTCTGACATCTGACCATGTCCAACACCAACCTTGGCTTCAGGCACCAGTTCAGAAATTTCGGCAGCCATCTCCTGAATTCCCTGTACACGGTTGTAGAGGTAATAGACCTGCCCTCCACGCGCCAGCTCACGCTCAATGGCTTCGCGGACAAGTGCCTGACTATGTTCTACCACATAGGTCTGTACCGGGAAACGATTTTCCGGCGGAGTCTCAATAACGGACAAGTCACGCACACCCAGCATGGACATGTGAAGTGTACGCGGAATTGGCGTTGCTGTTAGCGTCAGCACGTCCACGTTGGTTTTCAGCTTCTTCAGTTTCTCCTTATGCGTTACTCCGAAGCGCTGTTCTTCGTCAACAATTAGCAATCCCAGATCCTTGAACACCAGATCCTGTGACAGCAGTCGATGTGTCCCGATGACAATGTCCACTGTGCCTGCCTTGATGCCTTTGGCTGTTTCGTTCTGCTCTTTGCGGGAGCGGAAACGGCTGAGCACATGAATGTTGAAAGGATAACCGGAGAACCGCTCACGGAACGTCTCAAAATGCTGCTGTGCCAGAATGGTTGTCGGAACAAGTACAGCAACCTGTTTGCCTTCAATAGCCGATTTGAATGCGGCCCGGATAGCCACCTCGGTCTTGCCGTAACCGACATCCCCACACAATAAACGATCCATCGGGCGGTTTTGTTCCATGTCCTTCTTGATTTCCTCAATTGCACGTACCTGGTCACGTGTCTCATCGTAAGGGAACATGTCCTCAAACTCCTGTTGTTCGGCAGTATCCTTGTCGAATCCAAATCCTTTGGAGGTCTGACGCTCTGCATACAGCTTGATCAGATCATCAGCGATATCCTGTACGGATGTGCGAACTTTATTTTTGACCCGAGTCCACTCATTGCCGCCCAGTTTATATATTTTCGGTTCTTTCTCTTCGGAACCTACATATTTCTGAATCAGATCGATCTGTTCAATGGGTACAGACAGTTTGTCTCCACCCGCATAGAGGATATGCATGTAGTCTTTATGAATGCCGCCAACCTCTAACGTGCCAATGCCCAGATATTTACCAATCCCGTGGTTCTGGTGAACGACATAATCGCCCACTTTTAGCTCGCTATAGGATTTGATCCGTTCAGCATTGTCTACATTTCGAATCGGCTTACGTACTTTACGTTGTTTTTGCGAGAACATCTCGCCCTCTGTCACAACAGCCAAATGAATGGACGGCATTTCAAATCCGGTCTGCAAGTTACCGATAAGCATCTCTGGCTCCGGAATTTCATAGTCCATCAGTACCCGGCGCATCCGATCCAGTCGTTCCTCACCATTCGCCAGCATGAGCACTCTAACTCCGGCCTTCTGCCAACGCTCCATCTCGGCCTTGAGTACATTCATCTGCCCGTGGAAATCCTGCATGCCACGACTGATGAAATTCAGAATGTTCTGTGGTTGGGTATGTGGAACCTGACGCAAAAAGATGGATATAAACAGCGTCTGAAATGGACGCTCATACAAGAGTTCATCCCCATCTGCGGATAAGGGAAGATCCGGTAGTGTTTTACCGTTTTGCATTAAATGCAAATTCCACTCGGACTCATCACGGTCCAGCTGTTTCGACGTTTCCGATAGTCTTGCAGGCTCATCAAGCACCAGCAGAGTATCTTCCGGCATATAATCGTAGATCGTTTTGTTCTCCGGATAGAGTGGTGAGATATATTTATACATTTCCGAGAAATACACATGCTCCCGCAAAAGTTCGATCTCCCGGTGAATCTCTTCACGAAGACGCAGTTTCGCCTGCCGATCCGTCATCTTCTCCAGCTGTTTCTCCAACAGAATGACAGCCGCATCCGCAGCCTGCTCCATCCGCTCACGATCAGCGATTAACTCCTTGCATGGCAGAACTGTGATTTCCTCAATCCGTTCAATGGAACGCTGATCTGCCGGATCAAACGTCCGAATCGAATCAATCTCATCGTCAAATAGTTCCACTCGATATGCGATCGATGAAGTGACCGGATAGAAGTCGATAATGCCTCCGCGTACACTCATCTCTCCGCGAGATTCTACACGTTCCACACGCTCATATCCGAGCTTTACCATCTCAAGCAGGAAGGAATCCAGTTGAAGTGTGTTGCCCTGTTTAATCAAGATCCGAGCATTGGCCATGATTTCCGGAAGCGGAACATAACGTCTTACCCCGGAAAAGGGAATAACAACAACGCCCCTGAATCCCTGGGCGCACCGGACCAACACGTCAATACGCTGACCCAATGTTTCCGGACTGGAAACAGCAGCTTCAGCAGCGACAAGTTCATTGGCAGGATAGAGCAACACCTGATCAGGTGAAAGCGCTTCCTGTAAATCTTCTGCAATTTTTTGAGCTGAAAACATATTATGCGTTACTACGAGCAACGGTCGGTTCATTTCCTGATGCAGCGCAGCCAGCATAATCTGACGCGCCGATCCTGATAAACCTGAAACCAATTGCTCCTTCATGCCGGACTTAATTCCGGCTGTAATGGACCCGAAGTCCGGATCTTTGGAAAAAGCCTGTATAAGTGCTTGTAACAAAAGGGGCACCTCTCTTATAACTTACTTGATTATCTCACATATACGCGTAGTATCGCTACTAAAAATGGATACAAATTCCTTTTTCTCCTGTTTCATCATAAAGGATTACTCGCAACATTGCCACATCTGTTGATGTGGCTGACATTGAGTCCGAGAATGCTTTAGCTTTCATTCCAACTGAAAAGAAGCCTCAGCAGGCTGCCAAGGCTATAAAAGGTGGAGCGTATTCCGCAACCGCCCTCAACTGCCATTCGTGCTTGCCAGGCGATGTCTATTGAAGCGGACTCGCGAGCAGGCTGAGCTCCGGATTATGCTCCAGTGCTTCCTTGCAGTAATCACATGTAATCCGGACGGTAACATCACCACCGGAATTATACGCTATTATATCCCTCCGCTCGTCGGGGGTCAAGAAATGAAAGCCCAACTGTGCTTCCGTTATTCGGGCAGAATCGATTCGTCCAATAAAGGTACGGCAATGCCTACATACGTAATTCACTGACATGTTTATGCCTCCTGAACATGGTTTATAAGTCCAGTATGTCCAGTATGGATGAATCGAACCCGTCCTTTTTGATCATTTTACCAATATAGCTTACAGAATTATCCGTTAAACTTTGCCATCGTTTGTTCAAACGAATGGGTCAAGCTATGCTCCAGAGCATCACAACTATGCTCAATGGTCTGATCAAGGGCTTCTTTTTCTTTCTTCATAAAGGTCGATAACACATAATCAACAATGGCATGTCCTGGTTCTGGTCGTGATATTCCCATGCGGACCCGGTTAAACTGCTGTGTACCGGTATGCTGAATAATGGACTTGATTCCATTATGACCGCCAGCACTGCCTTGATAACGCAATCTGACTTTGCCGATCTCTGTATCCATGTCGTCGTACACAACAATTAGATCTTCCAGACTAACTTTATAAAAATCCATGTATGCTCGTACCGATTCACCAGACAAGTTCATATAGGTCATTGGTTTAATCAGCACGGTCTTTACACCGCCGATATTGCCTTCTCCAATTAGTGCCTTACATTTACTCTGTGTAATGGAGATACTATGGCGAGCAGCTAATCGATCCAATGCCATAAAACCGATATTATGACGGGTCTTGGCATAGTTCGAGCCTGGATTTCCAAGTCCAACAATCCACTTCATCTCGTTCCCTCCTTCGGATTAGCCTGAGGTGAGGCATAGACTTCGAATGTTATATTTCATATAATATCAAGAAAGTAAGGTTCCGATGAGCTGTAGTATTTTCATTATATATTTCATCAACCCAGGAAGGTGAGCGGGTTTTGCGCGAAGACAATGGACAACTGACTCAACATAGTGATTTTATCTATCATCTCGAATATCACGTACCTGTACAGGTATACGACCGCGACGCCCATATTGAGATCGGTATCGTTACGCGTTTCGATAATCAATTCGTCGAGATTGCGGACACCCTTTTTCACCGGCGTCGCTTCCGCTTTATTTCCCGCCCCGGGTATTAACCATATAAGTTGAATGAAGGATCTTACACTGGACCACTACGCGGGCAGAACCATCTTCCGATCTTTTCTGCCCTCTTTGTTATTGTGTAATTTAGTTCAACTTATATGGACTAACCAGCGTTTGTTTCACTTTTAATAAAACGGCACGCCGACAGGGGTTACATTTTCCATTGAACCGGAAAACGTAACCCCTCTACTACTTTATGCAGACATCCTTATTCAATTTCAAACAGCTTGCTGATTGACAATTCCTCATGAACCCGGATAATGGCTTCTCCGAGCAAAGGTGCTACAGACAACACTTTGAGTTTGCTTGTCGGATTGGCATGTGTAATCGGAATGGTATCCGTTACGATGACTTCCTTCAATGGTGCATTCTCCAAGCGTTCCATCGCAGGTCCCGACAATACCGGGTGAGTACAGCAAGCGTAGACTTCCTTCACGCCGCCTTCCATCAGAGCATTCGCTCCAAGTACAATCGTCCCTGCTGTGTCAATAATGTCATCAATCAGAATGGCTGTTTTACCCTCAATGTTACCGATAATATTCATCACTTCGCTAACATTCGGCTCAGGACGACGTTTGTCGATAATCGCTAGAGGTGCATTCAGGAAATCAGCCAGTTTACGTGCACGAACTACACCACCATGGTCAGGCGACACGACAACTGGATTTTCGATCTGTTTCGACCGGAAATATTGAGCCAGAATAGGTACTCCAAGCAGATGGTCGACCGGAATATCGAAGAATCCCTGAATCTGCATCGCATGCAAGTCCATTGCAATGACACGGGTTGCCCCTGCTTTTTCAATCAGGTTGGCTACCAGTTTCGCAGTAATCGGATCACGCGAACGTGCTTTGCGATCCTGTCTTGCATAACCATAATAAGGGATAACGACGTTAATCGTCTTGGCAGATGCCCGTTTGAGTGCATCAATCATAACGAGCATTTCCATCAGGTTGTCATTAACCGGCAAGCAAGTGGACTGCACGATGTAGACGTGACAGCCCCGAACACTCTCGGAGAGTTTCACTTGAATCTCACCATCACTGAAGCTGGTTGTGTGAGATTCGCCCATAGGAATCCCGATATAATCAGCAATTTGATGGGCGAGCTTGGGGTTAGAATTGCAAGTAAATATTTTTAGTTTCGAATCAAAATAAGTCATAAAATAAAAACCCTCCGTGCTGGTTCATTGGAATCTATAAGCGTCTGCGACATGTCGGCACCTCCCGACCTTCGGGAGGCAATGATTATCAAAACCCCTTATTCGGGTTTGTTATTTTGTTTCTTGGCTTTGGCACGTCCGCGAATCTTCTCCGCATAACCAGGTTTATTCTCCTGACGTGGACGAGCAATAGCCAGATCATTCTCGGGAACGGAATGGGTAACGGTTGAGCCAGCAACCACATAAGCGCCTTTTCCTACCGTAATCGGTGCAATCAGATTGACGTTGCTACCTACGAAGGCATCATCTTCAATCGTTGTCACAGCTTTATTATAACCATCATAATTGACAGTTATTGCCCCACATCCAACATTTACGTTTTTCCCTACTTTGGCATCCCCGATATAACTGAGATGAGATACTTTGGATCCTTCATCAATTGTAGCATTTTTCACTTCAACAAAGTCACCGATTTTTACGTTTCGACCCAGTTTGGTACCTGGACGCAAATTGGCAAATGGACCTACCGTTGCATCAGCACCAACCTCGGCGTTAGATACCACCGAATATTTGATTGCAACCCCATCCTGAATAACGCTGTCTTCCACATCTGCCTGAGGACCGATATGACATGCTTCACCGATGGAAGTTGTGCCTTTGAGGATCGTCCCCGGATACAACACCGTATCTGCTCCAATCGTAACATCCGCACCGATATATGTCGATGTCGGATCGATGATCGTAACACCGTTCAACATATGGCGTACAGCCAGACGTTCACGCATGAAGGCTTCAGCTTGCGAAAGTGCAAGTCGGTCGTTTACCCCGATGGATTCTGCGATGTCATCCGACATATACGCCTCCACCACTTCTCCATCATTGCGGAAAATGCCAACCACGTCTGTGAGATAATACTCTCCCTGAACGTTCTGGTTCGTCACTTTCTCCAGGGCAGCAAACAATTTTGCATTATCAAAACAGTATGTGCCTGTGTTAATCTCATTCACAGCATCTTCCTGCTCCGTGCAATCCTTTTGTTCCACGATTCGTTGTACAGACCCATCTTCTCCGCGGATTATGCGGCCATACCCTTTGGGATTGTCCAACTGGGCCGTAAGAACTGTTGCTGCTGCTCCGCTGCTCTCATGGAGCTTCATCAGACCCTCCAACGTCTCACTGGTCACGAGTGGTGTATCTCCACAGACCACAATCGTAGAGCCTGTTTCGCTGCCAAACAAGGATTTAACCTGCTTCACGGCATGACCTGTGCCCAGTTGTTCAGCCTGGAGTGCATACTCCGCTCTGGAACCCAAAAAGGACTGCACCGCTTCGGCACCATGACCGACTACAACAACACTGCGTTCAACGCCTGCGCTGAGTGCTGCATCCAGCACATGTCCAACCATAGGTTTACCGCATACGGGATGCAGTACTTTGTACAATTTTGATTTCATTCGTTTCCCTTGCCCTGCGGCAAGAACGATTGCCATTCGTTTCAAGATTCACGACCTCCTGTTCTGAAAATCCCATTGAAATGCATTGCTTGTCTATATCCAATGAGTATCGTTCAGCCGGCTTCAAGCCAGTCTTGTTCATCGCCTGCTGTCTCTGTAATCACACGTAACAACGCGGACACTACCGACTCGTGACCTATATGTATACGCCGTGTACCTGCGAGCTTAACCGAATCCCAATGATTCCTAAGATGCCGCCCTGCCACCAAGCGCACGTTGCGCTTTTTATTCTCTGCTAATAAACTCAATACTGAATATATCTTATTCCGGTCAAAAAGAAAAGAGAGCCATAAGACATGGCTCTCTTTTCCTTCGAACCCCAATAATGTTCTCAGGCACCTTCTTCAATGACTTCTTCCTCAGTTGCTGCACGATCATATTCAGTCAAAACTGCTGCCTGAATCTTCTCACGAGTACCGGAAGAGATCGGGTGGGCGATATCACGAAACTCTCCGTCAGGAGTCCGTTTGCTCGGCATAGCAACAAACATTCCGTTGTTACCATCAATGACACGAATGTCATGAACGACGAATTCGTTATCGATGGTAATGGATGCGATAGCCTTCATTCTCCCTTCCGAGTTAACACGGCGGAGTCTGACATCCGTAATTTGCATGTGTGTGTTCACCACCTTTTTCCATCAGAACTTGGTGTATAATTCCACACAGCCTATACGAACTCCTTCTTTTTATAACCACAAAAATTTCCTAATTTCAGGAATTTTTTTATTTAATACACAATTCGACAATGTTAGTGCCAGGTCGATGAAAAAGAACTTTTCCCGACATGGTATTCGCCATCTTTCTACAGGTCAAAATAGTTGCCAGGCTTGACGGAAATGTGTCTGCTCTTGGCATCAACCGCTGTCAGCTTCGCGAGAGATACGTAATCTGTTAGCAGGCGTTCTTCTGAATCTACGGAACCAGATTCCACCAATACCCCTACCCCGGCTACCGTAGCATTAAACTCAGCCAACAGATCGATCATTCCTTGAACCGTACCCCCAGCCTTCATAAAGTCATCCACAATAAGAACTCTGGAATGCTCACGCATCGCCCTGCGAGACAGGGACATGGTATGCAGACTTTTATGGGACCCTGATACATAATTGATACTTACGGCCGATCCTTCTGTAGCCTGATGGTCCCTGCGTACGAGCACAACAGGCAGGTTGAGCTGGGCTCCAGTCGCATAAGCCAGTGGTATTCCCTTGGTTTCTACTGTCATAACCACATCAATATTCATATTACCAAAGGCCGTTGCAAAGATCTTGCCGGCTTCATTCATCAATGCGGGTTGTCCAAGCAAGTCGGACATGTACAGGTATTCTCCAGGCAGTATCCGATCAGATTGTGCGAGCTGGGTCGAGAGTCGCTCCGCAAATGCCAGTGCCAATTCTCGGGATACCTTCGGAATCCATCTCACTCCCCCGGCTGCTCCAGCCAGTGTATGCAGTTCTCCCGACCCACCTTCTTCGAACACTTCTTTGATAATCGCCAAATCTTCACTAATTGAAGACTTAGCGGCACCATAACGTTCGGCAAATGTGGTGAGCGGAATAACCGTATGCGGTCTGGACAATAAGTATTGCGTCATGTCAACCAGCCTTGCGCTTCGTTTTAACTTCTTCACAGAGATCCATCCTCACGATCACGGAAACATCCAAATCCGAATAATTATTTAAGAATATACCATCTTTATACGTGTTTGTACATTATAAAAGCGAATTTTACGTCAACATACGTACTGCATACACTTCTTTGCAGAAACCTCTCAGACCATTGTATATCCGGGCAACCTTCGATTCTTTAGAGACCAGCCCGAATACCGTTGGACCGCTACCAGACATCAGCACCCCATCTGCACCCAACCGAATCATGGTATCTTTCAGATGCTGAACTTCCGGATACAGCTTCAACGTTACATCTTCAAGCACATTGCCCATGTGGTCACATACTTCCGCAAATGATTGGTTGCGAATAGCCTGCTCCATTTTGGACGCGCTCGGATGCCGAACAATCTTGTCACTGCGGAACCGTCCGTATACATCAGCTGTGGACACATTAATGGGAGGCTTGGCCAATATAACCCAACATTGCGGCGGATTAGGTATGGGGGTCAGCTGTTCACCACGGCCTGTGGCGAGCGCAGTCCCTCCAGTAATACAGAACGGAACATCCGATCCTAGTTCGGCTCCAAGCTCCTGCAGTTCGTGATCTGGTATATTGAGCCGCCACAGACGGTTTAATCCACGCAGAGCTGCTGCTGCATCACTGCTACCCCCGGCAAGTCCAGCTGCAACTGGAATCTTTTTGTCCAGATGAATATGAACTCCGGTGCGCACGTTGTAGCGCTCCTTAATGAGTCTGGCTGCCTGAAAAGCCAAATTCTTCTCATCTAGCGGGATGTAGCCCGCCTGACTGGAGATGAAAATGGTATCTCGCGGCAGTTCCGACATTTCCAGCCGATCAGCCAGATCGACCATGGTCATAATCATTTCAACTTCATGGAATCCATCGCTTCTTTTATGTAAAACGTCCAACATCAAATTAATTTTAGCAGGCGCTTTTTCGTAAATTTTCAAGGCGTTCACCCGTCCTCACCTTTTCCCTAAGACAACTTAACATATTATATCAAAATGGGGCTGTCAAGTCATTTGTATTCCACATCTATGGGGAAAAAGCGGGGTTATTTCTGACGAATTGCCCCGCTTTCCAATCTGATTGAACCGGATTAAGATTTGCGCGCAGCCTGTTCAGCAAGTTGAATGGCTCGTTTCACCATGTTTCCTGCATCCTTGGCTTTGATTCCGCCCCAACCTTCCTGTTGGACCGTATCATAGAAACCCAGGTCTTTCGCCAGCTCATTCTTCAGTTCCTCTGACATTACACTTCTTCTTCTCCGACTCATGAACCATCCTCCTCCAAAGTATCTGTCATGATGTGATGAGTCCGTTCACGTTTTGGACAACTTGGTCCCAGGCCAAGTTCAGTTTCCTATATAGCTTTAGAAACTTCCCTTCACCTGTCCAAATAGTATGCCGCGACCGTTCCTCGCTCATTCCTGTGGATGTATCGTTATCCTTTGAAGGCGAATGGACGAATTGGAGCAAATATAAAAAAGCGATCCGCCTTGTGGGGCGAATCGCCTGTAAAACGATCCTTACGTCTCCATGTAGGAGCTATGCGTTTGGCTGCCCGGGTCAAAGACCATGACTTCCACCGATTCCGTAAGTATATCCGCATAACTATAAGATACTCGCTTGAAGGTTTCTTGTTCTTCATCAAGCTTGACGATAAAAACAGAAGGGTACGTTTCTTCCAATACACCCGTACGCTCAATGGTCTTACGGCGGCCACCATTAGCCCGCAACATAATTTTCTGACCAATATGTGCGTCGAGATTGCGTTTGATATCCAACAGCGTGTTTTTAGCCATTGTCGACGACCACCTCTTTTCTTGTCCATTATACCGGATTTTACAGTCATTGTCAAATCAAAACTAATTATTATATCAGCATCAAAAAGTTGTTGTCAATAATTTTTTTTGCAAATAAAAAAAGCCCCGAATTGGGACTTTAAATGGCCTACATCAGACAGCCGATGGGTTCACTTTTAACGTGGATAAATCATTCAGCCCTGGCAAACCTACCCGGTAACTTCCCCGTGTCTCCACACCACCCACACCCTGGCTACCACTGATGGTATTGTGCAGAACATCACTCATGTTGACCGTTTCCCGAACGGACGTAAAGGCTGCCTTAGCTGCCACATAGACCGGATCAAGTGCGTGAATGAGGATTCTGCCCGGAGAACTGGCAAAGTTCGCTCCAGCGCGCAACAGTGCCTCAAAATGGGACTGACAGGCCCCCGCCACAATGGTGAGTGCGTCCAGATGACGTTCATACTGTCTTGCCACCTGAATGGCTGCTACGAAATTTTGCGAGTTCTTGTAGCTACCTAGACTATATAAGTCATAGGGCTGACGTGTCTTTAGTACCCCATCATGACCGGTGATCACCACGATATCCGGGCGTACTTTGGGTAATAACCGATATAAGGTATCTGCCATTGCCGATTCATGAACATATTGTCCCTCAGCGGGAACACGAAGTTGCTCATAGAGATCCATGCTTTTTTTCAAATAATTTGGGTCTCCATCCAGATGAAGCACCTTACCAGGCATTTCAAAATAAGCAGGTTCCTGTTGGGTAGCCCACTCCTGCACCAGACCTTCCCGATTCCGCTCTGCCTGTTCCATGCGATTCTGCTGCAGGCGTGAAAGGGTCTGATGTGCTTTAATATGCGCCTGTCTGGTCTTGGCGCTTTGGGGTTCGTAGGGAACCTGTATCAGATCGTTCACCGGGGAATCGGCAAGCAGCCGGAACTCGGTCCCTTTAATGACCGCAGCATCCAACTGGAGGCCTTCCACCCGAAAAGTCACATCGCCGCCGTATGACTTCCGAACGACCAAGTCTCCGATATTCATCAACGTAATCACCTCTACCCCCATCGTATGGGCAGAGACCCGGATTGGTTCATTCGAATTTTACAGCGCAGCGCGTACTCCCGCTTCCCACATCACCGTGCTGAGTGTGGCATATTCCTGCAGACTTAATGTCTCTCCACGCCGGGAAGGTTGAATACCCGCCTGCTCCAGCAACTGATCTGCCTGTCCCCTGTTCTCCTTGGTGAAGAAGCGGGCTTTCAGATTGTTCGAGATTGTTTTTCTTCGCTGGGCAAAAGAGGCCTGTACCACTTCGAAGTAGTGTGCTTCATCCGGAATCTCCACTGGCGGTTGCTCACGCACCTTCAGCTTGATAACAGCTGATTCCACATTCGGTTGCGGAATGAAGACCGTAGGCGGCACAATACACACCAGCTCCGGCATACTGTAATACTGAACTGCGATGCTCAGACTGCCGTAGTCTTTGGACCCCGGTGCAGCCGCCATGCGTTCAGCCACTTCTTTTTGGATCATAACTACAATGCTGTCTACCGGCAGCTTCTCTTCCAGCAGTTTCATCATGATTGGGGTCGTTACATAATAAGGCAGGTTAGCCACGACACTGACTTTATCCACGGATGCAAAATCCGTCTTAAACAACTCAGCCAGATCAAGCTTCAACACATCCCCATGATGAACACGTACATTCGGATAAGGCTCCATCACTTCTCCCAGGATCGGGATCAATCGCTGATCAATCTCTACCGCTGTGACAGGGCCAGCTACCCGTGCCAATCGCTCTGTGAGTCCTCCAATACCCGGACCAATCTCCAGTGCTCCTTTGGACTCATCCAAATCAGCTGCGTTAACGATCTTGTTTAATATATTTTGATCAATCAGAAAGTTCTGACCCAGACTTTTCTTGAATGAGAATCCGTGTCTTTGAATAATCTCTTTGGTTCGTTTGGGCGTTGCAATTTCTATCGTTTCTTCCATGTCCCTCATATGCTCACAATCCTTCACGTTCAATTTGCGCTAATGCTGTGGAGAACTCTTCCCGTGTAATCTGAAATACACTCAGGCGTTTGTAGAACTGCTTGCCGTTACAATATCCAATACCCAGCAGATTGCCCATCTCCATGCGACGTGCAGCCGCCTGCGGGTGTACAATAAGCCCTGCTGCGATCAGGTCCTCCCAATCAATCAGGCTCGGAGTACCCTCGTATGAAGTATGTACGCGTGCCAGAGCGTGCCTAATCGCCTCCGGTGAGGCGTTCTCAACTCCGATGTCACCTTTGCGCGTTGCATCGGCTTCCGGGATGAAGGCATGTTTACAGCCAGGTACTTTGTTCGCAATAATTTTACGGATGCGTTCGCCAGCATGATCCGGGTCTGTTAGTACGATGACTCCCCGTCTCTCCTGAGCAAGCGCGATCCGCTTGAGAATGCGTTGATTGATGGCTGATCCACCTGTTTCTATGGTATCGGCTTCCACAGCCCGCCGGATGGCTACTGTGTCGTCACGGCCTTCCACCACAATGACTTCTTTTATCATGTTCCATTTCTTCCTTTCTAACGCAAAAAGAAGAGGAATATCCTCTTCTCTGCCAAACGGCGGGCGAGACTGAATTCAGACTCCCCCGCCGCATATTCCGCATGAATCATTCATGCAACTATTTTATAGCATTCCCATTTCAAAGTAAAACGATTTTAGTTCGCTTCCGGCTTCACCGGACCGATCACGTAGACCGTCTTGCCTTTCTTGCGTCCAAAATTCAGGGCATGCTTCACACTGTCATAATATACATCAATCTTGTTGCCTTTAATGGCACCACCTGTATCTTCCGCACGGCGGAAGCCCAGCCCCTCGATATATACCCACCAGCCAATTGGAATGACTTTGGGATCAACCGCTATGGTGCGCCCTTCCGTTACACGAGTACCGGAAGCTGTTTTCGTACCAATGCCAGGCTCTTCGGAAGAGTAGGCAGTCATGGATACGTTTTTGAGTACTTTGGAATATTTGAATGAATTCCCGGATACGGTAATTACTTTGCTGCCCGAGGCAGAGGTTTTCTTCGAGTTCGTGGTTGTTGCCTTTTTTGTTGTTGAAGTCTGAGCCGATACGGTCTGAATCTCAGGCGCCTTTACGACCGGTTTTGCTTTGGTGCCGACAGCAATAACCTTATCAACGCGATTGTTCGCGACCGATTTGCCGACCATTTTTTTGGAGACCAATTCTCCATCCTGAAATACCTTTTCGATATGTTGTACGATGGTGCCTTCTTTGCCGTTTATAACGACACGGTTATCCCCTTTATATAAGCTAGGGTCAGCCGTTTTGATCACTTTGTAAGCAATCGGTTGTTCCACTTTCACTGTACGCTTTGTTACCCGCACTACACGGATCTTCATATCCGCTTTGACTGCAGATCCTAGCGCTGGATACACCTTGTCATTACTTGCAACCTGAATACCTGATTTTTGAATTGCATCTTGTACCGATGAATCGGTTGTATACAGAGTCTTGGTGTCTCCGTCTGCCGTAATGTTAACTGGGACGGCCCGCTCAATAACGATTCGGTCTCCATCTGTAATTGCCCCGTTCATGGACATGGATACCTTGTCGTGAGGGCTGACTGTGATTGACTGCTCCTCCAGCATTTCCTGAAGCATTCCTGTACGAGTCTCTACCACCTGAGCTTTGCCATCAATAACCAGTGAAATTTGTTTCCCGGCCTGACCGTAAACGACTAACAAGATCATGATTGTAAGCGCAATTGAGAAAATCGCGATCAATGCCATTTGACGCATGTTCTCATGCTTCCACCGCAACGCGAAAGACTTACTGGATGATCGTGACTCATGGGTCTCTTCTGGTTGGAATGTGCCCACTTCTCCGTCCTCCTTCATAGCCTCGCCGTCTAAAGTAACGCATGATGTCTTTGACGTGACTATACCAAATTTTCTACAGAACACAGATCAGACCAAATGACCGGTTCTGCACCATGAACCCCTCTTCGCAACATGATGCCATCCTCCTGAATACCTACCGTATGATGACAACATTTCTTTTATTCAAAAACAAAAAAGCCAAAGAAAGAGTGTAAGAGGAACTCTTTCGTGGCTTCCGAATGATTCTGAATATCGGAAATTCATGCACGAGGTTGCCTCTCTTTTTCCGCTTGCGAGGTTAGCTGTCGGGTTCGGGCGAAAGAGAGCCGCCCTATCTTAGGTCACCCGCTCATGGCGGACGCCCTTGAATTCACCCGAGACCCAAAGAAGAAATCAAATACGGCTTCGCAAATCCTTTCACTGCTTTTGGGTCAGCGAACGATGCGCATCGGCCAAATACGCCGATGTTTGAGCCCTATTGGTTCCCCCGCTCTCCGTTAACGGAGACTCAGCGAGACTGATTCATGAAAGTAATGTTGTTTCATCGGAAAGTGTCCCTTTTGTTCATCCCCCGAACATCTGTCCAATTTTCCGCACAACAATTCACTGAAAAGATGATATCCTGTTTTGATGCATGTTGTAAAGCGTTGATCAAGTGCGTTTTGCTGAATATTTGGTTAAAATATTGTAATATTATCGATTTAATTGGGGCAAAGGGCAAATTAACTCCACTTAGCTTCCTTTTTCACCTGATTTACTCCATATTTTAACGAATCCCAAATCGTTCCATGGCATTTTTGGTTGTTATTGCAGCAATTTCCTCTAACGAAATGCCTTTAATTTCCGCTGCTACCTCTGCAACCAGACGTACATGCGCTGTCTCATTTCGTTTCCCACGATAAGGATGAGGTGTCAAATATGGAGCATCGGTTTCAATGAAAAATCGATCCATCGGAACCTTTTCCAGTACCTCTTTTGGCTGTTTTGCATTCTTGAATGTGATGGGACCTCCGAAGGACAGATGGAAGCCCATATCCAGACATTGCTTCGCTGTTTCCCAGCTGCCGGAGAACGAGTGCATCACGCCACCTACTTCGCCTGCCTTCTCTTCACGCAAAATCTTGACGATATCCTCATGTGCATCGCGATTATGAATGACAATTGGCATATTCACTTCACGAGCCAGCGCAATTTGTTGTCGTAATACGCGGTGCTGCACTTCCTTCGGCGAAGTGTCCCAGTGATAATCCAATCCAATCTCCCCGATGGCAACCACCTTTTCATGCTTGCACAAAGATGCAATCCATTCCAAGTCACCGTCCTGCATCGTGATGGCGTCCACAGGATGCCATCCTACAGCTGCATATATAAAATCATACGTTTCAGCGAGCTTCATTGTAGTTGGAATGGTCTCCCGGTTAAAGCCAACGTTAATCATGCGACCAACCCCTGCATCCACAGCACGCTGAATCATGTCCTCGCGGTCCTCGTCGAATTGTGGTGCATCCAGATGTGTGTGTGTGTCGAACAGCATCATGTTTATTACTCCCTTCATGTCGAACCAACGACTTCCTTCTTTTGGTTACCTGTTATTGATCACGAAATATAACGTTGTACACATCATTTATTTTTTTCAACCTGCCTTGTGGTGTTTATCCTTTCATTCATTACTTCATCAGTACAATATATAGAAGAACTGTAGTTAATCCTATCAATATCTTGCTATTTCTACCCATTCTGATTTGTATTGAACATGCTCAGATTACAAAATTATGTCGATCTACATATACTCCCCATTAAAGCAGATTACTGTATCATGAAAAATAGCTCTTTTGGAAAGTCTTTTGATATCAAAACTTTTCACCCAACTTTACGGAGTTGCACCATCCTCATTACAAGAAATAGGGGCGTATATGGGACGGTAATTCATGAAGAATCGCATCCACCTTATTTTGCGGGTAATACAAATGGTGTTTTCCCCGGTGGAGCCCACTGATGGAACGGACAATGTCGGATACCTCTGACAACTCATGTAAATTGTCCTGTCGATCAAGCAGAAGAATCTGCTTATCCGTGGATTGATCCGGACGAAACACATCATACGGATTATCCGTTGGAAAATCAATTTCAAGATCATAATCGGGGTCTAGACCTGCTTGGGCAAATGCTACCCGAATCTCTTCAATTCTTGCCACATCGATCTGTTCGAGTTCTACATACTTATATAACTTGCGATCCATGAATCGTTCACACAGCTCACTCAGAACAGTATCGTCCTCTTTGCGCCACTGCATAAATGCTGTCTGAATCAAGGCTTCATCCAACTGCAAATATTCATCTACCGATAGTTCTCCATTAAATAATTGAGGCAACGGATCGATCATGAAGCGGAATTGAAACCCTTGCTGTATGAGTGTTTTAGCCCGCTTGAATATTTGTCGCAATATAATTTCAGAGCTTCGGGTTACCGGATGGAAGTAGATCTGCCAATACATCTGATACCGGGACATCAAGTAATCCTCCACCGCATGCATACCCGACTCCTTGACTACAATCCGTCCATGATATGGACGCAACATGCGAAGGATACGATCAAGGTCAATCGTTCCATAATTAACTCCTGTAAAATAAGCATCCCTGAGCAAATAATCCATTCGGTCCGCATCAAGGGGACTGCTCACCAGATTGACCACGATTGGTTGCTCATACGTTTTTTGAATCACTGATGCCACTTTCTCAGGAAAATCAGGAGCATACCGTTTTAAGATCGCCCCTACCTCGGTATCACCTGTAATGATGCGACAAGTCCAATCTTCGTGATTCATGTCAAAGGCTTCCTCGATCGAGTGAGAAAATGGCCCGTGTCCGAGATCATGAAGCAGAGCTGCGCATAGAGCTACAATCTTCTCTTCCTTCGGCCAATCCGAATAATGGCTTCGTTCGAATTGAGAGATGATCTTGCGCGTAATCTCATAGACACCCAGTGAATGGGAGAAACGACTGTGTTCTGCTCCATGAAAGGTAAGATACGAAGTGCCTAGCTGGCGAATTCGGCGTAAGCGCTGAAATTCCGGCGTATTGATTAACTGCCATATAATCGGATCTTGCACGTGGATGTAATTATGTACCGGATCTTTAAACACTTTCTCTTCCGTTAAACGTTGTTCCATGTCGATTCACTCCTTTAATTACTTTTATATTAACGTTTTTACCTTTGTAATTCACCGTAGATTCGACATAACTTGACGAATATTGTCGAATAACGTAGTTTTGTGGTTTTCCAAATCGACAAAGCTGACATGGGTGTTTAAATGCGAAAAATAGCTTGCAATCCCTTACCACCCGTAACCTTATGAAAAACAGCCCTTATTTTAAGCTAATTTTAAGGTTGACTGTTTTGGGAATCGTTGGTATGATGAGTATCATAAAACATAAAATAATGTCGAATAATGACAATAATAGTTAGCTGAGAGGAGCACTGATTATAATGATGAAATCAACAGGTATTGTAAGAAAAGTGGACGAACTGGGACGGGTAGTTATTCCAATCGAATTGCGCCGTACGCTCGGTATTGGTGAAAAAGATGCTCTGGAAATTTACGTTGACGGCGAACGCATCATGTTGAAAAAATATGAGCCCGCTTGTATCTTCTGTGGTAATGCAGAGAACGTTACTTACTTCAAAGGTAAAATCGTTTGTAACGAATGTATTTCCGAAATCCCTGCACCTGTGACAAAATAAAAATTACAGGTATCAAGTATAATGGACTTATACTAATTGTTATTTCTACCTTTTTATATTCCATATTGCCTTCCCGATGTGTGAACTCATCGTGGAGGTTTTTTTTGTCCTATTATGAGTTCCATTACCCCATTCATGTCTGTCATCCTCCAACCCGGAGAGAGCGAGAAAAATTTTAGTGACTTTTTTTCTCCTCGCTCTGTTCCTTTTTAATATTCCTTTAAGGTTGGGAATACGATTCTTCACGTTTTCTTCCCCATCTATAGAAGATCACTCATCCGGTTCACCCGCTACTCGATTAAAGCATTATATACATCACGCTTTGTCAAACCGCGATCCCCCGCTGTTTTTTTCATCGCATCTTTACGACTTAATCCTTCACCCTCATAATGACTAACATGATCCTCAAGCGACATGAGCTGCCACCAGGCTTCACGCTCGGCTTTACGCTCCTCTTCCTTAATCCCTTCCACTAGCAGACAGTACTCTCCAAGAGGCGGATGCTCTTCAAGCCAATCGATACATTCCTTCACACTACCTCTTGCAAATTCCTCATGACGCTTGGTTAATTCACGAGCCAGAACGATGGAACGATCACCCAGAATTTCTTCAAGATGAACTAGTGTTTTTCGGATGCGGTGAGGAGACTCATAAAATAACAAAGTCCCGTTGGATTCGTCAAAAGCTTCCAACACTTTTCGTATGTCCTTTTTCTCTCGCGGCAAAAAACCGCCGAATGTGAAACGCTCCGTCGGTAGTCCGGACACGATCAGAGCAGACAACGCGGCATTGGCTCCGGGAATGGGAATGACCGTTATTCCGGCTTCCAGTGCAAGCTGTACAAGGTCAGAACCTGGGTCCGAAATAGCCGGCAGTCCCGCATCACTGACGAGTGCCAGATTTTTTCCTTCTATTATATAGCGTATCAATTCAGGGCCACTTGCTCCCTTATTATGCTCATGATAACTAAACAGCATAGAAGGTGTAATCTCAAAATGGGTAAGCAGTTTTCGGGTCTGGCGAGTATCTTCTGCCGCAATAATGTCACAGCTCTGCAAAGTTTTGATGGCCCGGAAGGTCATATCCTCCAGATTACCAATGGGTGTTCCAACCAGATATAGCTTACCTGGATCTCCAGGCTGCTCCGCATAGCTTTTTTGAATATGCAATGCCATCTATTTTCCTCCTTCCGTAGTACGTTCAGCCTGTTGCTGTCCATAATAAATATCCATAATTTCTTCACAATAGGTTCCTTCATCATTGTAGACAATGAGTGGAGGAAGCATCCTCACTTCAGGTTTACCATCTTTCATCGCTTCAATTAATACCATATTGGCTTCCAGATGAGCACGAGGATGTACCATTCGAATCCGCTTTGGCTCCAGCTTATATTCACGCATCAGTGATATGATCTCAACAAGGCGCTGTGGACGATGGACCATGGATACTTTACCACCATTACGCACGAGTCGACTACAAGCCTGTATCACTTCCTCTAAAGTACATCCAATCTCATGACGTGCCATTGCCTGATGTGTGTTCATCTTGAGATCACTGCCATTCAAGGGCATATATGGAGGATTAACCGTGATTGCATCATATACTGCGTGGCCAGTTTCTTTCACCAGTTCTCGCAAATCACCTTCACGAATCATAATTGATTCATCCAGTGCATTCAATTGCACGCTGCGACGCGCCATATCAGCCAAACGAGGCTGAATCTCGATTCCCTCCAGACTAGCCTGCGTACGTGTTGTAAGCAAAATGGGAACAACCCCATTACCTGTGCACAAATCGAGCACGCGACCCCGTTTGGGCACAGATGCAAACCGAGCGAGCAATACGGCATCCATCGAAAAACTAAATACTTCATCACTTTGTATGATCCTCAGATCATGTGAGAGCAGATCATCAATCCGCTCTGACTCCTGTAGCATTACTTCGTTTACAGTCATATGTTACGCTCATCCTCCGGTACTCTATATCTCTGGTTTGTTTTAATTCAGGTTTGTAACCTTGAAAAAAAACCGTAGGGAATCCCTACGGTCACTTCATTTATTCAAAAAAGACAGGCAGAACAGACAATCGCCTTCCGTCCGCAGATGCCCATAATAGACGTTGCAGATATGGAAGCCTTCGTGATACAGCCGGGCCAGATTATCATACCCTTCACCCACGACATCTTCACCTGTAGCTGGACCTGCTGGTCTTGCTACGGGAGCGAGTACGGAGGAGATGGGCAGATCTGCCGGAGCCTCACGCTTTAGCAGTTTGCGTAACTGCTCATTCTCAATGGTAAGCCGCTGATTATCCTCCAGCAGCTCCTTCACAATCATTTTTAACTCTCCTAAATCACCGTGCAACTGACCCAATTGGGTTTCCATTTCATGAATGTGCGTAAACAGATTTTTCTTTTCCAAGTTTCCACCCCGAAGCAACCTTTATGGTTTACTTGATAACGACGTCATCCAGCGGAAGTTCTTTGACTTTACTGATGTCGAACAGTTGAACATGGACTGTGCGGCTACCGGCATTAATTCCAACAACTTTTCCTTCACCCAATGAGGTGACGACCAATTTGCCTACAGCCGGCAGTTCTTCTCTCACACTTTCATAGTTATCATGCTCAAATTTCAGACAGCACATGAGTCTTCCGCACAACCCTGAAATTTTCGTCGGATTCAGTGACAGGCTCTGATCTTTAGCCATCTTGATTGATACCGGCTCAAAGTCTCCCAGCCAGGAAGAACAACACAACACGCGGCCGCAAGGTCCGATCCCGCCAAGCATCTTCGCTTCATCCCGTACACCAATCTGTCTCAGTTCGATTCGTGTGCGGAATATGCTTGCCAAATCCTTGACCAGCTCCCGGAAATCGACTCTTCCTTCAGCTGTAAAATAAAATATAATTTTATTGCGATCAAACGTAAATTCCACATCGACCAGCTTCATTTTGAGGCCATGGTCTTTGATTTTATTTAAACAAGTACCAAATGCTTCTTTCGCTGCACGCTTGTTCTCATCTACCACACGGGCATCGGTTTCGCCCGCAACGCGGATGACCTTCTTCAGCGGCAACACCACATCGGACTCGCCCACTTCCTTCTTACCAACGACAACCTTACCGTACTCAACCCCCCGCGCTGTCTCCACGATAACGCAGTTTTCTTTCTCAATGGGAAGGTCCAGGGGATCGAAGTAATAAATTTTGCCCGCTTTTTTGAAACGGACACCCACTACACTGTACAAAAAATTAACCCCCTTGTAAGCCAACCCCACTTCGTCTGAAGCCCTGTCTTCTTAGGGAACCCGCCGAAGTTATAACCGTTTGCATATGATTGGAACTAACGCTGCCCTCTCCCAGTCTTATGCCAAACCGATCAAAAATTGCTCCAGACAAAGCTGGCCATTGACGTTAAATCGCAATTTTTTCCTGCATGCTGCGGCCAAATCCATATAGGAAACCAACTGCTCTGTGCTCCGGGTGTGTGCCAACTGAGACAGCATGTCTAACTGATCTATAAAAACGATATGTTCATGCCTATCGTACTGAACATATAGCATGTCCCTAAACCATAAATGGAACAGACTAAGCATCATGTCCAGGTGTTCAGAGAGTCCGGTTTTGAAAAGCTTCTGCTGTGCAGAGATCAATGATGTACTTCCTCTACCCAGGGACTCCTTCCCTAATTGTAACATTACGTTTCTAATTTCTGCAAACCAATTCTGCTGGAGAATTTCTCTACATGCTTCCAATCCTGACGCTAAATGGACGGCAGAACGAGCCAGATTGGCAGGGTGCCCTTCCTCGATCAATGATTGCAACATCTCCTCCGGATTCAGTGCACTGAACGGCACCAATTGGGAACGGGAACGGATCGTGGGCAACATGGCCTGTCCATTATCTGTAATAAGTATGCCCACTGCAGGTACCGGTGGTTCCTCCAGAAACTTTAGCAAACTGTTTGCTGCCTGAACCGTCATTTTCTCGGCTTGTTCTACAATATATACTTTGGGATGTCCTGCCTCTGATCGGTATGAAAAGATGCGCTGCAGATCCCGTATTTGATCTATTTTAATGTTGTTTCCATCTGGTGCAAGCATCGTAAGATCCGGATGGTTACCATGTTCCACTTTGCGACATTCAAGGCACTGTCCACATGCGTCATCATCAAGCTCTGTACAGAATATTGCCTTGGCAAACGTAATTGCCGTCTTCCGTTGTCCGCTACCCGCTGGACCGCTGAACAGATACGCATGGCTTATTGCCTGACGTCTCAAGCTGCTCTGTAACATTTGCTTGGCCGTCTGTTGACCCATAATCTGTTGAAAGGACATACTTCCTCCTCAGAAGCTTAAATTAATAAGCATCCCCCGAATTTCCCCTACTTGTTGTAATAAAGAGATTTTTCCTTCTTCTGTATCCAGCAGTTCATCGGCCATGGATAACAGAGCGGAGTCAATTTCATCAATCAGCTTATATCGCTTACCTCTGCCGCGACGATCCCAACCCCTTGTCTCTTTCATGGATACACCGCGACGAACGGTCTCTTCTAGGAACCTTTTGACAAGTTGCTTGTACGCCTTCAGTTCACGAATGGTCATAGAACGTGACAAGCGATCGCCCTGAAGCTGGATTTCACTCAATCGGCGATTCAGTTCAGCTTGTGAGGCCCGTTCCCCCTGGTGATTCATCATATCAGAGAAATTTTTGGATTGAACCGGTTTGGAACTTGAATCAGTGGAACTGATCCCGCTCTGCATCGGTCTGAATCCAGGATTGATTTTCATGGATACGCCCGCTTTCATTCATAGTTGGTTAATCGCCCATCAGCACAGTGCGCGGTGCACCTGTGCGTGAGGATGAGGCCTTCATATCATGCTGATTCACACTCTATATATAATGGTAGATAAATATCGTCATCAAGAACTGTTAGTAGTCAAACTCTTTCCGAAATGATACATCTCCAGAGGAAGAAATACTCCTTCGGAAAGAGTGTGCCGATTCTTGTTATCAAGAAAGGCGATTCATAAGCGGTACGCACAAACGCTGAATAATCCTTCTTGCATCATCCGTTTCCAACATGCTATCAGTAATGAAAGACGCTCATGGGATTTATGCAATACGTTTATTTAGAAATGTTCGAAGCGATCTACTGGGAGAACAAATACAGTAGCTCCACCTACTTGAACTTCAACAGGTAGCGGCAGGTAAGAGTCGGTTGTTCCACTCATCGGTGTGACTGGAGTGACGAGCTGTTCACGAACCTTACAGCTGCTGCGAATGACGTTCATTACGGACTCGACCTGACCATCATCGACACCGATCATAAACGTCGTGTTGCCTGCCTTCAAAAATCCACCCGTACTGGCAAGCTTTGTTGCCCGAAAGTTCGCTTTAACCAGTGCGCTGGATAATCGGTTGCTGTCTTTATCCTGTATAATCGCAACAATCAGTTTCATCCTGCATAACCTCCTTTAGAATAAGCACTCTTATCCAGTGCCCTGTCTATATATTAGACAATTACTCGTCAAAATCCTTCAAAATCCCCATTTTCAGCGACAAAATCATTGCTTCGACAACCTCATCCGGCTTCATGGAAGCATCGATAACGCTGATCCGTTCCGGGAACTGCTCCTTTAATAGGAAGTAACCCTCTCGTACTTTACGGTGGAATTCCAGGTTCTCCAGATCCAGACGGTTCACTTCGCGGCCATCATGAGCATCGATTCGGGCAAGCCCCACCTCAGGCTCGATGTCGAGATACAATGTTACATCCGGCATCAGGTCACCTATTGCAAAACGATTAATGGCCCATACATTCTCCATCCCGAGTCCGCGTGCGTATCCTTGATAGGCAAGACTGCTATCAACAAATCGGTCACAGATCACTGCTTTTCCAGCTCTCAGTGCAGGCTCTACCTTCTCCGCCAGATGCTGGCTGCGTGCAGCTGCATACAATAGCGCTTCGGTTCGAGCATCCATTGCCGTATGAAGAGGGTCCAGGATAATCGCACGTATTTTCTCCGCAATCTCAATCCCGCCGGGCTCTCGCGTAATTACGTAAGGTATACCCTGTTCTTCAAAATAAGAACCTATTCTACCAATCATCGTTGTTTTACCGGAGCCCTCTCCCCCTTCCAACGTAATGAATTTACCTCTGCCCTGCATAAGCTTCCCTGCTTTCTATGTCGATAATTGCATCTATTGCTGCTGTAATGAATATGTGTGTAGAACCTCTCTTGCTTCAGGATATGAAATAGCCCGCCTAGAGGTGTATATTCTGATCTACTGGATAGATCCATTCGAATGGTACTAGCTTGTTTCTCTATAATACTATAGGTCAGCTGTTACTCCAACATGAACAACGAAGTAAAAAGATCAACCGTAGATGATCCATACCCACAATGGAAGCATAATCGATCCGGCAATGGCACTGACAATCATGGATACCGAACTGAGTGCTACCGCATTCTCTCCATATTCGAATGATCTTGCCATACCAAGGGCATGAGATGCTGAACCCAGTCCAATTCCATAGGCATTTTTGCTTTGGACTTTGGCCCATTTCAACAGCATTGGCCCCAGTAAGATGCCCGAGAAACCTGCTATCATCACAAACAGCGAAGTGAAAGAGGCGTTGCCTCCAACCTGATTAGCCAATTGAATCGCTACAGGTGTGGTCACAGACTTTGGCATAAGTGCAATGACCGTCTCACGTGGATAACCGAGCATTATGGCTACGGAAGCACCTGTCACTACACCCACAATACTGCCGCCGATTGTTCCACCTATAATGGGTAGAATATTTTGCTTTAATACTTGCAGATGCTTGGACAACGGAAATGCGAGCGACACAACTGCTGGACCCAGAAGCTCCTGTATCCATCGACCACCCTGCATATACGTGTCCAGCTTTATACCGGAGAGCACCAAGATCAGGATTAGTATTGCAGTAGATGTAAGTACAGGCATAAGTATCGGCCATTTTAACCTTTTATATAGCTGAGTAGCTGAACCATACGTAGCCAAAGTTAGTACAATCATTCCGATTCCGAAGAAGAATACTGACATGAGATCGCCTCCTTTTTGCCTTGATGCGATGCTTTCCATGCCATAAGCCACTCACTTATTTTGGCAGATATCAGACAGGTTATTAAGGTACTAACGATCAAGCCAAGAACCAAAAGTAAGGTGTTAGCTCTAAAAAAATCAAAATGATTAATAATGCCCACGGTAGGTGGGATGAAGAACAATTGCAGATGAGATTGGAGCCAATTCGAACCCTTCTCCCCCCAGCTCATTTTAATCCATCCCAGTTGAATCGCGATAAATAATATCAGCATTCCTACAATACTACCTGTTAAAGGCAAATGTAATAAAGCTTGAATCATGTTACCGATCCAGTAAAAACCATACATCCATAAAACCTGCAGGACTATTCCTGTATATTTTTTTAGCGGAATACCCAAAGTGGTCCCTTCTTTCTTATGTCTATCTTTAGAAGTTCAACTAAAGATTATTTACACAGACACTACAATGACAGAATAACCTTCCAATCGCTGTCCCAAGTGTGTATTGATTCCCTTTCCGAAAGGGATATTCCGGGGATCAGCATATGCTTCCGATGTAGCTTTCCAGAAAGCTTTTAAGCGTTCGCTTCGCTTTTTCAGGTTTTTTCTGTCCTCTCCGTTACTTGTAAATGATTGGTTTAACTGATTTAGCAAGTAAATTAATGACCAAGAGACCCTCACATATATGGGGCCGGTATCGCTATCGATATTGGTCTTCTGAACTTCCCATTGGTGAATGCAATTTAGATCTTCATTTGTTCTTTTCAATCCTTCATGACTTTTAGTACCTTTAGAGAAGTATCAGATACCCCATGAAATTTGGCTCCTTCATCCCGCAGAAGCTGTATACGTTTTGCAATAGATGAACTTATACGTTCCCCGGGATATATAAGAGGAATGCCCGGTGGATAGGGAATAACCATCTCTGCGGATCGACAGCCCGCACTTTCCTCAATCGGAACCTCAATTGTATCTGCCTCCACAATGGGTTTCATTGTAAAGGAGACTAGTTCCGAATATGGAATGTTTTCTTGAAAATTGTTCCACGTGGAAATGTAATGTGTGGGCTCTTTTGTAACCTTTTGTGGATGCTCTGCAATAGACCAGCCCTGCTCATCAGGCTTATTGGCAGAGCTGATATGGTGTAAAGCCTGCAACAGGTGCTGGGCATCCTGCACCGTAGAGCCAAGGCTGAAGAGCAAGACGACGTACCGTTCGTCGCTCATCTCAGGCACACAGCCGCATGCTTCCAGCTGCTGCTGTAGCCCATAACCGCTCAGCACCCCTGCGCCGTCATAGATGACGGCCTTGAACGGGTCCTGAGCGGTATACCCCGCGGCAGATGGCATCGCCGCCGCGGTCAGGCCCTCCCGTGTCCGCTGCGCAGCGGACACGGATATACCAGCCGGCTTCGCTGTTCCGGCTGGCGGCTCTTGCTGCAGCGGCTGTGCTGGCTGCAGCAACTGGAAGCGCGGCAGCTCCGCGAGGCCGCGTTTAAAGGCATTCACGGCGGCAAGCCCCGCCGTGAATGTGTTCGCGCCCTGCACGTGCAGCAGGCGGCGCGCCAGATCGAGCGAAGCCATCACTGGGTATGATGGGCTTGAGCTTTGCACCATGGCCAAGCGCTGCCTTAACAGGGACCGGTTTAACCGTGGTCCCTGAATGTGCAGCATGGCACCCATGGTGAACGCCGTCAGCATCTTATGCGTTGACTGCACTACACCGTCTGCTCCGCAAGACAGTGCAGAGACAGGCAGCTTCGGATGCTGCCCATAATGCGCGCCATGCGCTTCATCCACGAGCAGTGGCATGCCAGCAGCGTGGCATACCTTGGCTATAGGCGTCAGATCAGCGCCCATGCCGTAATAATTGGGCAAAGTGACTAGCACGCCCTTTGCCTCAGGATAGGACTGGACAGCAGCCTGAACCGTCTCCACCGACGGCATAACCGCAAGTCCAGACGCAGGATCAACCCACGGCTCCAGGAATACAGCTCTTGCACCTGCCAGCATCAACCCGTGAATAACCGACTTGTGCACATTACGTTGCACCAATACGATACAGTTTGGCTCATCACACACCGTGAGCAGTAACGACAGATTGCCTACCGTACTCCCTCCCACAAGAAAGAAGCTCTCTTCAGCACCAAAACAATCTGCCGCCAGCTCCTGTGCCTCCTTGATGACACCTTCAGGGTGATGCAAGTCATCGGTGCCGGTAATCTCCGTAACATCCATTTCCATCATCTCCAGAAATGAACGCGTGGGTACTAGAACTATTTCTGGATGAACATCTTCGTTGTCTACTCGTTTCTCAATCCCATCAAGATCAGCCCCACGTTCTTTCACTGAACTGGAATGCTCTACCCCTTGATTAATCAGTCGTCCTGCATCGTCCTGTATCTCTACGTTCTGCTGGTCTACCTCATTGATACTATTATTAGTATCTTCAACAGGAGACAGTTCCGCTTGTTCTACCAAATGTCGATAAGCTTGTCCATTCTTATGCCCAGGCACATGAAAAGAACGCTGCTTCGAATCACGATACGCAAGCAACGCTTCATATAAAGGGGCTGTACTTAATTTAATTTTATGATCCATGAAGTAACCATCCTGTACATATAATGTGAGTTTGTGCGTTTCCATTGTTTACAACTTCAAGTAACGCCGTTCCTAACTACCTTCATAAGCTATGCTGCATATTGTCCCATATTATTATATCAGCATACGCCTTCCTGGGATGGCAGACAAGCAATCTCTCCTCTTAAAAACAGAAAGAGGCCCACTGGGCCTCTACACATCAGCGTCATAGCATTGCGATGTTTTAGCTTCTTCTTCTATTGGCAACATTCATTATGCGTTTTTTTGTACCCAAATCTGTTTCATCTGATTAATAAAATAATTGTACTTGGCATCCTGCGCATCGGTATGAACCATTTCTGCTTCACAAGTGTCACATATGAATTCAGATACAATAAAAATGCCTTCTCTTTTTCGTTGCTCGCAGATAATGCATGTGTGTTCGGCATGTTCTTCCATGAACCATCCCACCTTGTTTTACGTTTACTATCAGTATTGCACAGTTTCTATTATTTTAAACATTTTCATAGTGCTTTCTTTCTATAAAGTATATATATTCGCCTACCCCCTCTTGGGTGTCTGTACCGAAAAATACATTCATTCTTCCTACAATACCTTCTCCCTGCTTGTGTTCCACACAGATCTGCTGCATTTCATCGTATTTCCCCTCTAAATTATGTATCCATTGGCCTGACTCAAAACTTATATTCAATATTCTTAAAAAATCTTGGAATCTCAGCCGATATATAATACATGATAACGATATCATAGCCTGACAGGCCGTGCATTCGGGAGTATACTGAGATAAGCTCGGTCGAATCTCAATATCTTGTACAATCGTCATATCGTGACATACAAGGTTCATATATCAGCATTTTGCATCATTCGATTCTACTCGCTCCCGGGTACAAGAGTTGGACAGGAAAAAGCATCCTGATCTAACCAACGTATAGACGAACAGAAGCGTTCCGATCTATATCTTGCTGATTACAAGTCACTCTTGGGATTTATGCAAAATGCTCATATACATACATGATTCATTCCCTTTTACACGGTGTACGAAAAACGAATACCTACCCCAGACAAGAACGTGATTCCGAAGGAGGATATATACCGTATGATCGCCGAACCGGAGAATAAAGCAACATTTTATCAATACCGGCTTCTGAAAAAAAAGTCTATCGCCCGTAGTGTAATCTATAGCTATCTGTGTCTGCCCGTCATTATGCTCTTATTCAATCTAATCGCATTCTCCTGGACTAGCCTCTTCTTTTTTGTACTAGCAGGCCCACTCACTATCTGGATTCATTATGTTATCGCCAGAACCATATTACTTCTGGTCCGTACCTCTTATGCCAAACGGTGGCGCTGGAATCTGCGTATGCCCTGGTTAGGCTATATTCCTGATCAGCATTTCAGCTATCGCATGTTTGTCCGGGTACACCTGAATATGAGCTGGATCGGACTTTGTATCATCACTGTATGCTTGATATGGTCGCCTTTGTCCTTCACCCTCTCGCTGATCTTCTGGCATATGTGGTTACTAGGGCCACGCTTATATGTTGTAACGGTCCTCTCCCGTGAGCGTAAGGACGGACTCATCAAATTGAATGAGCAAGACGTTTCGTACTATCTGCAATAAACACTATCCTCTACCTTATAGCTTAATGTACCTTCACCTGCCTGTAATACATAATGGCTACGCCCTTCAAACATATCAATATATAAGCATGATTGGTACATCAACGAAAGGCTTAGTCTCACATGTTCAAATAAAGGTTATCCACAGTGGATAACCTTTATTTGTCGTGCCTATTTTATTCCTTATCCACAGTATGGGTATAGTTACACGGGTTATCCCCACGCCAAATTCGTTTTTCTCCTCCTTTTCCTCTGTTTCTTTATATCTCGACTCGGGTCATGTTGCAGATCTTACACCCTTGAGCGATACCTCGCTCAGCCCTGCCTACTCTTCTGATCCTTCCCCATTGTTGTTCAATATCATCCGTCCTTTAAGAACTCTATATACTTATTTCTGTCGATCTAGAATTCCTTATGCTCACAGCCATATTAAGGACTACTTGCGAAAAAGGAGACCTCTTCGTATTTCAACTCCTGCCCTTTTACTGGCCCTGATATGTATCATCTTCTGCCCCCTCCATATAGCTCTATTTCACCACACATAACAAAAAGCCCCCGATACTTAAACGGGAGCTTTACTATATAAGAGACATCACAGCGTTAATTTTGATCATACCAAACTCTCGGTGCAGCTCAATCATCTTCATCTAAAGATTTAATGGTTGTTTGAGTAACATCGTTTCTAGGAACCATCAGTGTAAAGGAACCATCATGTACAGCTAAATGTACCGTATGCCCTTCCTTTGCAAATACACGCAGGGTACTGGATTCATTGGTTGCACCCTTGGCTTGCCTCTCTGTCCAACCCCAGCTTTTGATCTCGTTTAGATATACCTCGGGTAAGCTAGTACTTTCACTAATACCAGACAGTGTATATCGTACATAATCCATATCTGAATTATTTTCAGATTGGTCAGATTTATTCGCTACTTTAGGTACCGGAAAACTCCTCTCGTTAACCGCACCCTCATATGAAGTCCATACAGATCCTGAAGTTTCACCACATCCAGCCAGAACAACTGCCAGGCAAAGCAACAGAAACGAATTTAGTCCAAGTCTCCGCCAACTTAACACACACACCCTCCTTTTCACAGCTGCACATTCCAGCTCTGTGGTCAGGTACTTTTAGCATATTTAACATAGTCCTATTATACTGGTTTTACCGCTGTTATCCGTAACAAAAATGTTACCTTCAAATAACGATCATGTTAGAGCCTTTGCTCATAATATTTAAAGTTTTGTAAACAAATAAAAACCACCACCGAATAACATCGGCAGTGGTTCTTCGCTTGGCGGCGTCCTACTCTCCCAGGACCCTGCGGTCCAAGTACCATCGGCGCTAGAGGGCTTAACGGTCGTGTTCGGGATGGGTACGTGTGGAACCCCTCCGCTATCGCCACCAAACGAGCATTTGTAGTACAAATGCGTTCGCGTTCCATTCGGTCCGACACGGCTGTGTGGATGAATGGTTTAGCGCAAATTCAGAGATCATTCTCTGAAAACTAGATTCGAAACGAAATTTGCGATTTATCACTTGCATATTGGATAAGCCCTCGACCGATTAGTACTGGTCAGCTCCATGCATTGCTGCACTTCCACCCCCAGCCTATCTACCTCGTCGTCTTCAAGGGGTCTTACATACTGGGAAATCTCATCTTGAGGGGGCTTCACGCTTAGATGCTTTCAGCGTTTATCCCTTCCGTACATAGCTACCCAGCGGTGCTCCTGGCGGAACAACTGGTACACCAGCGGTACGTCCATCCCGGTCCTCTCGTACTAAGGACAGCTCCTCTCAAATTTCCTACGCCCACGACAGATAGGGACCGAACTGTCTCACGACGTTCTGAACCCAGCTCGCGTACCGCTTTAATGGGCGAACAGCCCAACCCTTGGGACCTACTTCAGCCCCAGGATGCGATGAGCCGACATCGAGGTGCCAAACCTCCCCGTCGATGTGGACTCTTGGGGGAGATAAGCCTGTTATCCCCAGGGTAGCTTTTATCCGTTGAGCGATGGCCCTTCCATGCGGTACCACCGGATCACTAAGCCCGACTTTCGTCCCTGCTCGACTTGTAGGTCTCGCAGTCAAGCTCCCTTATGCCTTTGCACTCTTCGAATGATTTCCAACCATTCTGAGGGAACCTTTGGGCGCCTCCGTTACTCTTTAGGAGGCGACCGCCCCAGTCAAACTGCCCACCTGACACTGTCCCCGCACCGGATTACGGTACCAGGTTAGAACCTAGATACGATCAGGGTGGTATCCCAACGTTGCCTCCACGCAAGCTGGCGCTCACGTTTCAAAGGCTCCCACCTATCCTGTACAGATCGTACCCAAATTCAATATCAAGCTGCAGTAAAGCTCCATGGGGTCTTTCCGTCTTGTCGCGGGTAACCTGCATCTTCACAGGTATTAAAATTTCACCGGATCTCTCGTTGAGACAGCGCCCAAGTCGTTACGCCATTCGTGCGGGTCAGAATTTACCTGACAAGGAATTTCGCTACCTTAGGACCGTTATAGTTACGGCCGCCGTTTACTGGGGCTTCGGTTCACAGCTTCGGATTGCTCCTAACCACTCCCCTTAACCTTCCAGCACCGGGCAGGCGTCAGCCCGTATACTTCGCCTTACGGCTTCGCACAGACCTGTGTTTTTGCTAAACAGTCGCTTGGGCCTTTTCACTGCGGCCCCCTCGTGCTATTCACACTACCGGGGCACCCCTTCTCCCGAAGTTACGGGGTCATTTTGCCGAGTTCCTTAACGAGAGTTCTTCCGCGCGCCTTAGAATACTCTTCTCGCCTACCTGTGTCGGTTTGCGGTACGGGCACCATCACCTGGCTAGAGGCTTTTCTTGGCAGTGTGAGATCATGACCTTCGCTACTATAATTTTCGCTCCCCATCACAGCTCAGCCTTAGTAATGTGCGGATTTGCCTACACATCAGCCTTACTGCTTAGACGGACATCCATCAGTCCGCGTCACTACCCTACTGCGTCCCCCCATTGCTCATAACGGCTTACGGTGGTACAGGAATTTCGACCTGTTGTCCTTCGACTACGCCTTTCGGCCTCGCCTTAGGTCCCGACTTACCCTGAGCGGACGAGCCTTCCTCAGGAACCCTTAGGCTTTCGGCGGACAAGATTCTCACTTGTCTTTTCGTTACTCATACCGGCATTCTCACTTGTATAATGTCCAGCGCTCCTTACGGTACACCTTCAACCCTTATACAACGCTCCCCTACCCCTGATGCATTGCATCAAGCCATAGCTTCGGTGGCGTGTTTAGCCCCGTTACATTTTCGGCGCAGAGTCACTCGACCAGTGAGCTATTACGCACTCTTTCAATGGTGGCTGCTTCTAAGCCAACATCCTGGTTGTCTGTGCAACTCCACATCCTTTCCCACTTAACACACACTTGGGGACCTTAGCTGATGGTCTGGGCTGTTTCCCTTTTGACAATGGATCTTAGCACTCACTGTCTGACTCCCGGAAGTAAGTCTATGGCATTCGGAGTTTGACTGAGCTTGGTAACCCTTGCGGGCCCCGCACCCAATCAGTGCTCTACCTCCACGACTCTGTTTTCCGAGGCTAGCCCTAAAGCTATTTCGGGGAGAACCAGCTATCTCCGAGTTCGATTGGAATTTCTCCGCTACCCCCACCTCATCCCCGCATTTTTCAACATGCGTGGGTTCGGGCCTCCAGTGCGTGTTACCGCACCTTCACCCTGGACAGGGGTAGATCACCCGGTTTCGGGTCTACGTCCACGTACTATGTCGCCCTATTCAGACTCGCTTTCGCTGCGGCTCCGGCTCTTCACCTTAACCTTGCACGGGAACGTAACTCGCCGGTTCATTCTACAAAAGGCACGCCATCACCCCTAAAACGGGCTCTGACTTTTTGTAAGCACACGGTTTCAGGTTCTATTTCACTCCCCTTCCGGGGTGCTTTTCACCTTTCCCTCACGGTACTGCTTCACTATCGGTCGCTAGGAAGTATTTAGCCTTGGCAGATGGTCCTGCCGGATTCATACGGGGTTTCACGTGCCCCGCACTACTCGGGATCCGTCTCGGAGAGAACAGACTTTCAACTACAGGGCTTTTACCTTCTTTGGCGGGCCTTTCCAGACCTCTTCGCTTAATCGGTTCCTTTGTAACTCCATGTGAGACGTCCCACAACCCCAAAGAGCAAGCTCTCTGGTTTGGGCTTCTCCGCGTTCGCTCGCCGCTACTGACGGAATCACTATTGTTTTCTCTTCCTCAGGGTACTTAGATGTTTCAGTTCCCCTGGTATGCCTCTGCATAACCTATGTATTCAGTTATGAGTAACTGGAAATTACCCCAGCTGGGTTTCCCCATTCGGACACCCCCGGATCAAAGCTTGCTTACAGCTCCCCGAGGCAGTTTCGTTGTTCGCCACGTCCTTCATCGGCTCCTAGCGCCTAGGCATCCTCCGTGTGCTCTTAGTAGCTTAACCAAATTGTTCCGGTTTCGACGGCTTGCTTCCCTTGTTTTGCTTACGCAAATCCAAAAGTCACTCCCATTCGATACCATCACAACAGCAATTATCTACCTTATAAACACTTCACTTGTTTACACAAGTTCAGCTAGGATGATTGTTGATCGGTTAATTGAACCGAACAAACATCCATCCCTTAAAGGAATGTTCTAATTCGCAAAATTTCGTTTCGATATCTAGTTTTCAAAGAACAAGCTCCATGCAAAAGCAAGCTGTTTGAGAGTTTGAGCTCTCAAAACTGAGCAACGAGTGAGTTGCGCTGGTTCGAAGAACCAGCTTATTTGAATGTTTCCACTCGGGAAACGATTCTCCATAGAAAGGAGGTGATCCAGCCGCACCTTCCGATACGGCTACCTTGTTACGACTTCACCCCAATCATCTATCCCACCTTCGGCGGCTGGCTCCTTGCGGTTACCCCACCGACTTCGGGTGTTATAAACTCTCGTGGTGTGACGGGCGGTGTGTACAAGACCCGGGAACGTATTCACCGCGGCATGCTGATCCGCGATTACTAGCAATTCCGACTTCATGCAGGCGAGTTGCAGCCTGCAATCCGAACTGAGACCAGCTTTGTTGGGATTGGCTCCATCTCGCGATTTCGCAGCCCGTTGTACTGGCCATTGTAGTACGTGTGTAGCCCAGGTCATAAGGGGCATGATGATTTGACGTCATCCCCACCTTCCTCCGGTTTGTCACCGGCAGTCTATCTAGAGTGCCCACCCGAAGTGCTGGCAACTAAATATAAGGGTTGCGCTCGTTGCGGGACTTAACCCAACATCTCACGACACGAGCTGACGACAACCATGCACCACCTGTCTCCTCTGTCCCGAAGGAAAGATACATCTCTGCATCGATCAGAGGGATGTCAAGACCTGGTAAGGTTCTTCGCGTTGCTTCGAATTAAACCACATACTCCACTGCTTGTGCGGGTCCCCGTCAATTCCTTTGAGTTTCAGTCTTGCGACCGTACTCCCCAGGCGGAGTGCTTAATGTGTTAACTTCGGCACCAAGGGTATCGAAACCCCTAACACCTAGCACTCATCGTTTACGGCGTGGACTACCAGGGTATCTAATCCTGTTTGCTCCCCACGCTTTCGCGCCTCAGCGTCAGTTACAGCCCAGAGAGTCGCCTTCGCCACTGGTGTTCCTCCACATATCTACGCATTTCACCGCTACACGTGGAATTCCACTCTCCTCTTCTGCACTCAAGTCACCCAGTTTCCAGTGCGATCCGGGGTTGAGCCCCGGGATTAAACACCAGACTTAAATGACCGCCTGCGCGCGCTTTACGCCCAATAATTCCGGACAACGCTTGCCCCCTACGTATTACCGCGGCTGCTGGCACGTAGTTAGCCGGGGCTTTCTTCTCAGGTACCGTCACCTTGAGAGCAGTTACTCTCCCAAGCGTTCTTCCCTGGCAACAGAGCTTTACGATCCGAAAACCTTCATCACTCACGCGGCATTGCTCCGTCAGGCTTTCGCCCATTGCGGAAGATTCCCTACTGCTGCCTCCCGTAGGAGTCTGGGCCGTGTCTCAGTCCCAGTGTGGCCGATCACCCTCTCAGGTCGGCTACGCATCGTCGCCTTGGTGAGCCGTTACCTCACCAACTAGCTAATGCGCCGCAGGCCCATCCCCAAGTGACAGATTACTCCGTCTTTCCAGTTCTCTTCAGGTGAAGAAAACAATTATTCGGTATTAGCTACCGTTTCCGGTAGTTGTCCCAAACTTGAGGGCAGGTTGCCTACGTGTTACTCACCCGTCCGCCGCTAACCATCAGAGAAGCAAGCTTCTCTTCAAGTCCGCTCGACTTGCATGTATTAGGCATGCCGCCAGCGTTCGTCCTGAGCCAGGATCAAACTCTCCAATAAAAGATGAATTTCAGTAACGTGGTTAGACGTTATAAAAATCATCTCAAGTATTTGAAAAGAGCGATATGCTCATTTTGAATCTGACGAGATTAAAAATCTCATTTGTGCTCCAGTCGATCCAAGCCAAGGCTTGTCTCCAACTTTCGCGTTCATTCTGCAAGCAGAATGTTTACTCACTCGTTGTTCAGTTTTCAAAGATCAAACTTATTCCGTTACCGAATGTTGTTCTCTTCAGCAACTTTTATATCTTATCACATCCGAGCCAACGTTGCAAGCTCTTTTTTTAAGTTTCTTTCGAAGCTTATTTTATTTGCTTGCCGCACCGTTTATCCTGTGTTTTCTTGGCCGGAATTAGAATATACCATGTACAGATATTCATTGCAAGTCTTTTTTTGATTAATTATAAAAACATTATGATTTTTAATCCATATCTGCATACCCACAATAATCTCATACCAAAAAGCCTCTCCATCAAGGAAAGACTCTCTCTTCAAATTACACTAATAGTACCTATAGTTAACCGAGAACCTCTTGAATGTGGAGCTGCCGTTGCTGCATCAGGTTAATGATGGTTCCTTCTACAGATACCATAGGCCGCGTTGGATGATCCCGATCAGAGAATATGATCTCACCAATCTGGTTATTACTGAGTTTCACACGGATACCATTATGAATCTGTGTTGAACGTTGAACAAATACACTTACAATTGCAGGGTCCAATTTTCCAAATGCTTCACTTTGAATCTGTTCCAAGACCAGATACGGCGATTGAGCCTTACGGTAGATCTTCTCAAGTGTCATAGCATGAAATATATCAGCGATAGCTACAATTTTGGCATAGATATGGATCTGCGTTCCGCTGAGCTGCAATGGGTAACCCGATCCATCGACTTTTTCGTGATGCTGCAAGGCTGCAAGTCTGGCACCCTCATTAATAGCTTTTGCCTGTTTAAGGATCTGATAACCATATTTGGTATGCTGCCTGATTTCTTCCTGCTCTGTAACCGTCAGCGTAGAGGGCTTATGGAGGATTTGCGGGTCTACTTTGTTATTACCAATATCATGGAACAAGCCTGCAAAAGCAACTTGCATCCAGTCCTTGGAGGGAAGATCAATCCACTGGGCCAGTTGATAAGATGTGATCGCGCTTAGAACAGCATGGTGATATACATAATCATGTTCTTGCATTACTCGTGGATTGAAGGTAAGTACATTATATTGTTTGAGATGTACAAACAAAGACTCCAATTGTGTACGCAGCTCATACACAGGCAATTCAGCTGCCAGAGAGGACAGAAACGCATTCTTGGTCAATCCGACCATCTTCTCATACTCATCCTGCAGTGACGTTACAGCAGGAATGGTGACAACGTTACCCGTCTTGCCTGCCCGTTCCGCAATCTTCTCATTTGCTGTACTTCCTGTGGGTGCAGATACCCCTTTGTTGCCTGTACTGCCTGAAACTGTTCGTTCTTGATCAATGTCTACTTGGTGAATCATAAAAGCTCTGAGCACTTCCATATCCTTGGGCAAAATGACTTTGCCCTTCTGAAGCAAAACATTGCCTCGAAGCGTGTGCACATCACTCCCAAGTTTGAGTCCTGGTTTGACTTCTGACAGGGTAATTAATCCCATGTTTCTTCCCCTCGCTCATCGTTCTTCTATGAAGATACAAAACAAGACCATAGTCCCGGTTTTTCATGTTATTTCCCATTATATTACTCAAAAATCAGGCTGTACATCCCAGTTTTTGAAGAAGGTTAACGAGGATGCCTCAATACAACAAAAGGGCCCCCAGCGGGGCCCTCCGTATCTTGTGCAATCCTCAAGACGTTGGTCTTAAGAAAAGACTATGTTACTCATCCGAACCGGAATCGTCACCCTCAACTTCAGCTTCTGCCTCAGAAGTGGTGCCTTCTTCTTCACTGACTACTGGATCTTGAGAGTCACCAGCTTCCAGACCTTCAAGCAGTTCTTCGTCTGGTTCTTCTTCATTCTTGTCAATCCGGCTGACTGTAGCTACCGAATCTTCTTCACGAGTATGAATCAGCTTCACACCCTGCGTATATCGACCCATAGTGGATATGCCTTCCATGCTCATCCGAATCAATGTACCGCTAGAAGTGATAATCATCAGATCCTCTTCCGTTTTAACCATTTTGAGGCTGACTACTGCCCCGTTCTTGTCTGTGACATTAATGGTTTTGATCCCTTTACCGCCACGAGTCTGCATCCGATAATCCATGACAGGTGTACGTTTACCATAACCTTTGGCTGTAACAATCAGGACATCAAGCTCCTTATCAACTACATCCATGCCGATAACAGCATCCTGTTTATCCAATGTAATCCCTTTAACTCCGGTTGCAGTACGTCCCATGGAACGTACATTACCTTCCGAGAATCGGATAGACATGCCGTGAGCTGTACCCATAATGATCTCTTGTTGTCCGTCTGTCAGCTTAACATCGATCAGAATGTCATCATCACGCAAGGAAATACCGATCAGGCCGCCTTTACGAATGTTGGTGTAATCTTCAAGTGGCGTCTTCTTCACAACCCCCTGGCGGGTAGCAAAGAACAAGTATCGGTCACTTTCAAATTCCTGCACCGGAATCACGGCATTAACTGATTCACCCTGCTCAATCTGAATCAGGTTGATAATTGGCGTTCCCCGCGCGGTACGTCCAAGCTCAGGAATCTCGTAAGCTTTGAGACGATATACTTTACCTTTGTCGGTGAAGAACATGAGGTAGTTGTGAGAGTTTGTCACAAACAGATGCTCAACAAAGTCAGTATCTTTAGTGTCCATCCCCACAACCCCACGTCCACCACGTTTCTGGCTACGATATGTGGATACTGGCAGTCGTTTCACGTAGCCTGTATGGGTAATCGTGATGATAACCTCTTCACGCGGAATCAGATCCTCATCCAGAATGCTCTCTTCACCTACAGTGATCTCTGTACGGCGATCATCGCTAAAGCGATCGCGAATCTCTTGCAGCTCCGTACTGATAATCTCAAGTACCAGATGCTCATTGCCCAAAATTTCACGATACTCCTTGATTTTAACCATCAGTTCGTTATATTCATTCTCAATACGTTCGCGTTCCAGACCTGTAAGGCGTTGCAAACGCATATCGAGAATGGCTTGAGCTTGATCATGACTGAGTGAAAAACGCTCAATCAAACCTTCTCTGGCTGCATCTGCATTGCTGGATGAACGAATTAATTTAATAATTTCGTCGATATGATCCAGCGCAATACGCAAGCCTTCCAGAATGTGTGCACGAGCCTCAGCCTTCTTCAGATCAAACTGCGTACGTCTGCGAATAACCTCAATCTGATGCTGCAGGTAGTGATACAACACTTCACGCAAGTTCAGAATTTTAGGTTCTTTATTGACAATCGCAAGCATGTTAATCCCAAAAGTGGACTGCATCGATGTATGCTTGTACAGGTTGTTCAGAACAACCCCCGGATTCACGTCTCTGCGGAGCTCAATCACGACCCGCATACCGTTACGGTCAGACTCATCACGAAGGTCGGTAATACCATCAATTTTTTTATCACGTACCAACTCAGCAATTTTCTCAACGAGTCTCGCCTTGTTCACCTGATATGGGAGTTCTGTAACGATAATACGTGCCTTGTTATTATTTTCTTCGATATTGGTTTTGGCCCGCATTGTTACAGATCCGCGTCCGGTCTGATACGCCTGGCGAATGCCTGAACGTCCCAAAATATAACCGGAAGTAGGGAAATCTGGCCCTTGAATGTAATCCATTAATTCCATGGATGTGATCTCGGGATTCTGAATCATCGCCTGTACGCCGTCAATGACCTCTCCCAGATTATGAGGAGGTATATTGGTTGCCATACCTACCGCAATCCCGCCGACTCCATTCACAAGCAAGTTGGGGAAACGAGCTGGTAGAACGATTGGTTCATGTTCTTCACCGTCATAGTTCGGCTGGAAGTCAATCGTATCCTTGTTGATATCTCTGAGCATTTCCATTGCAATCTTGGACAGACGAGCCTCGGTATAACGCATAGCTGCTGCCATATCGCCATCGACCGATCCAAAGTTACCATGCCCATCTATATGCATGTAGCGCAGGGAGAAATCCTGTGCCATCCGTACCATCGTTTCGTATACGGCAGAGTCACCATGCGGGTGATACTTACCGATAACTTCACCGACGATTCTGGCTGATTTTTTATGTGGTTTATCGGGTGTCATGCCGAGTTCCGACATTGCGTACAGAATACGCCGGTGAACCGGCTTCAATCCATCACGCACGTCAGGTAAAGCACGACTAACAATGATGCTCATCGCATAATCCATAAACGATTCACGCATCTCGACGCCAATATCCCGATCTGTAATCTGCGAGTTCATTTCTTCCGCCATGCTGGACCTCCTTCTTGTCCTTCAACAAACGTTCCATTCCATCATTCAAAAAAAGTTGATTATATGTGAAAAGCCTAACAAGGCTAAAACCTCGCAAGAACGCTACTCTTTATTATATTACTTTCACAAAAGTTACACAATTAAACGTCCGCTGGGCAATAGCCTTTCTTCCGGGAACTTCAACGTGTCTGGGGATTCGCCCTGCCTTCCTCCTCAAATGCACATACAATGCTAGAAAAGCGGCATATATCCTGTGCTAATTGAGGCTAAAGCCGTTCCCGTTCTACGATCAAACTACAAATTGTGCAGCTAATCACACAAAACGCCATATTTCTCTATTATACCACTGAAATCGTCTCTTGTCCTTTGATTTCTCTGTATCTTTCCCTCTTGAGAATCCAACAAAACATGAAAGGATTGATGAATCTTGAGTATCCAGCGTGTATCCAGCAAATGGGCCAAAACAGCTGTGTTACAACGTAGTCGCAATGTGAATGAATATATTCCAGTGACCCGAAAATATAGCCGTCAAACCCTCGAACGAATGACTGAATTATTCGAGTCTAACTATATCAAACCCGATCGGGGCACTTACGGTAATGGCGTCATGCGGGTGAAAACTGCCCGCATGCACCAACCTGCGTTCCATTCCAAAGAGTCCACCACAGATGTAGAAGTTCCCGATGAGTCCAGTGATCGGAACTCATCTGACGAAACTGAAGCAAACGCTGTTACTTCCAGTGCTGTCTATCTCACAACATATCAGCTTCAATACGGAACAGAAGAGAAATCATTTCATTCTCTGGACGAACTTGAACGAGCACTGAATAATCGTATTCAGAAACGTGACTATATCATTCAACAAGGAATCCCGCTGATGAGGCATGAGGATTTGCCTTTTGACTTGCGAGTGTTGACCCAGAAAAATCTACAACACAACTGGGAAACAACAGGTATTCTAGGACGGGTTGCTGCACCAGGCAAAATCATCACCAACATTCATGGTGGTGGGCGATTGGCTACGTTCGAAGAACTGGTACTCCCCCATCTTCACAAGGACGCATTCAAGCAGCTTCGCAATGAGCTGTACCGCTTGGGCATTCATACCGCCGTGCAGCTGCAAACATCATTTCCAAGGCTCAAAGAGATTGGTATTGATATTGCTCTAGACGAAGAAGGACGCCCCTGGATTCTGGAGGTCAACACACTGCCAGGCATTTACGCTTTTGGCTTATTGCCAGACAAGGAAACGTACCGGAAGATTAAACGGTATGCGATTGCCTACGGTCGTTTGCCTTCCAAAAAGGGAAAGACCTCTCGCCCTTCCCCTAAAGCACAGGCCGTATCTGCCAAAAGACGTGTACGTCGATAACAGAGTAACAGGGAAGTCTAACTACCTTCCCTGTTCCATGATTCCAATAATATAAAAAGGCGCCCTCACAGGCGCCTCTTCGAATATCGTTAAATGTCGAGGTTTTTCACGTATTTTGCATTTTCCTGAATGAAGTCACGACGAGGTTCAACGTTATCCCCCATCAGGGTGTCGAACATCGTATCAGCAAGTATGGCATCATTGATCGATACTTGCATCATGGCCCGGCTCTCCGGGTCCATCGTCGTTTCCCACAGTTGTCCAGCATTCATCTCACCGAGACCTTTGTAACGCTGAATGTTGAATTTCGCATTTTCGCCAAGAGTTGCGATAATTTCATCGCGTTCTTTCTCGGAACCAGCATAGCGAATCACTTTGTTACGCTCAATCTTGAACAATGGCGGCTGAGCAATGTATACATAACCTGCCTCGATGATTTTGCGCATGTACCGATACAGGAATGTCAGCAGCAGTGTTCGGATATGGGCACCATCGACATCGGCGTCCGTCATCAAAATGATTTTGTGATAGCGGGCTTTGGCAATATCGAAGTCATCACCAATTCCCGTACCCATTGCCGTAATAATAGCTCTAATCTCCGCATTACCCAAGATCCGGTCAAGACGCGCTTTTTCCACGTTCAGAATTTTACCACGCAGCGGCAAAATCGCTTGGAAATGACGATCCCGACCTTGCTTTGCAGATCCACCGGCAGAGTCACCTTCGACGATGTACAATTCGCTGATTGAAGCATCCTTGGATGAACAGTCGGCCAGTTTACCTGGCAGGGAGCTGACTTCGAGCGCACCTTTACGACGTGTCAGTTCCCGTGCTTTACGGGCAGCTTCACGAGCGCGTGCTGCTTGCAGTCCTTTATCCAAAATGCGGCGGGATACGGAAGGATTCTCTTCCAGGAACTCCTGCAGCTTCTCAGCAAACAGAGATTCCACAATTCCGCGCACTTCGCTGTTGCCCAGCTTGGTCTTCGTCTGTCCTTCGAATTGCGGTTCAGGGATCTTGACCGAGATAATGGCCGTCAAACCTTCACGAACGTCGTCTCCGGAAAGATTACCCGTGCTGTCTTTGATTACCCCCGCCTTGCGAGCATAGTCATTAATGATTCGTGTAAGGGCACTCTTGAAACCAGATTCATGCGTTCCGCCCTCATGCGTGTTGATATTGTTAGCGAAGGAATAGATATTTTCGGTGTAATTGTCATTGTATTGCAGAGCAACTTCCACCTGAATGCTATCTCTGGAACCTTCAACGTAAATTGGATTTTCATGCAGTACTTCACGCTTCTGGTTCAGGAAGGAGACATACTCGATGATACCGCCTTCGTACATGAACGAGTTCGTTGCACCTGTACGCTCGTCTGTCAACGTAAGACCAATGCCCTTATTCAGGAACGCCAGCTCACGAATACGGGTAAGCAAGATATCGTATTCGTAGACTCTGGTTTCTGTAAAAATCTCAGGGTCCGGATGGAACCTAACTGTCGTTCCTGTCTCATCGGTTGTACCGATTACTTTCAGGTCATACTGAGGAGCACCACGACGGTATTCCTGTTGATAGACATGACCGTCAACCTTAACTGTGACAACAACTTTTTCGGAGAGTGCATTAACTACGGATACACCTACACCGTGCAGACCACCGGAGACTTTGTACCCGCCGCCACCAAACTTACCTCCTGCATGGAGGACGGTCATAACGACCTCCAGCGCAGGACGTTTCATTTTGGCATGTTCACCGACAGGAATCCCACGTCCGTTATCGACTACAGTGACACTGTTATCTTCATGGATGGTAACTTCGATATGGTCACAGTAACCTGCGAGCGCTTCATCGATACTGTTGTCCACTACTTCCCAGACCAGATGATGCAGACCTCTGGCACTTGTGGAACCGATATACATCCCCGGACGTTTCCGTACGGCTTCCAGCCCTTCAAGAACCTGAATTTCATCTGCACCATATGACGGTTGATTCATAGACATGCTTTCACCTACTTCTATAAGATTCAATATCGTAAATATGCGTTAACTAAAATGATGCCGTGGAAATGCTATAAATCAGGAAAAATGTGAGCCCGCTTCTTCAGCGTGGCTGAGGAAATAGGCGAATAGTACACAATGTTTTTGGTCACCACAATGGACTTGGCTTCCTCTTCGCCGATGTGTTCTACTGTTTTTTCCTGCTCGGCATGTGTGACATACTGCTTGGAGATTTTTGAGGATTTTTCAATCGATATATCAAAAATAGCGACCAATTCGGAAGAACGGATGATCTTCTCACCGCCCAGATGAATGTACATAAGCCCTCACTCCTTAGCGCTCAACCTGTCCGGCATGAACGTGATAAATACTGGCATCTTTGAGCTTGTCAACGTTCAGGCTCTCGATCCCCGTAGCTGTAATAAAGGTTTGCACCTTGCTCTGGAACGTTTCGATCAGCTGTGTCTGACGAAACGGGTCCAGTTCGGACAGTACGTCATCCAGTAGCAGGACCGGATATTCTCCAATTTCTTCGTGAATCAGTTCGATTTCAGCAAGTTTAAGGGACAACGCCGTTGTGCGCTGCTGCCCCTGCGAGCCATATGTTTGTACTTCCCGATCGTTAATGAAAAAGGACAGGTCATCCCGATGCGGCCCACTAAGGGTTGTGCCTCGGCGAATCTCCTGCTCTTTCATTTGTGATAATTTTATCATAAATTGGTCCATTAAGACAGCTTCATCTTCCTCAGCGGCTTCGCTGAAGGAAGGAAGGTAGGCCAGCCGCAAGACTTCTCCGCCTCCGGTGATCCCCTGATGAATCGTTTCTGCCCACTTTTGCAGTTTCTTTATGAATTGTTTCCTTTTTTTGACGATTTTAACACCATGCTCGACCAGTTGTTCATTCCATACCTCAAGCATGGTCTGGGCCGATGCCCCTTTTCCCCATAGTTGCTTGAGCAAATTGTTCCGCTGGACTAGCACTTTTTGATATTGCTGCAGATGATACAGGTAACCTGGTGCAACCTGCCCAATCTCCATGTCAAGAAACCGGCGGCGGACCCCCGGTGTGCCTTTGACAATCTCCAGATCTTCCGGTGCAAACATCACGACATTGAGCGCTCCGACAAAATCACTTAACTTGCGCTGTTCCAAGCCGTTAATCTTCGCTTTTTTGCCTTGTTGTGACAAAGAAAGTTCAAGCTTGACCGATCCGTACTTTTTGTCGACCTCTGCTGCAAGTCTGGCACGTTCCTCCCCGAAACGGATTAGCTCCTTGTCACGGGATGTACGGTGACTTTTGGTGAGAGCAAGTACAAATATAGCCTCTGCCAGGTTGGTCTTGCCTTGGGCATTTTGCCCAATTAACAAATTTACTGGACCAAAAGAGTCCAGTCTCAGATGTTCATAGTTGCGGAATTGCTGCAGATCAATGCTGTTGACAAACACGCGGTAACCTCCCTTTTATCCCGTCCGTCAGGAGGCAGCAGGATCACACTGGTCTTTTTACTCTGCGACAACTTCGAACGAACCTTCTCCGTCCACCTCAACGATATCCCCAGGGTATAACTTCCGTCCGCGGCGTTCCTCAGACTCTTTATTCACACGTATAAGTCCATCCTGAAGCAAAGCTTTCGCCATACCTCCTGTTGGGATGCAGTCAGCCAGTTTCAAAAATTGGTCCAGCTTAATATATTCCGTACGAATCGATACTTGTTTCACAATGATCTTCCTTTCGTTAGTTGGTCGTCCGGTATGGCAGTATGACGTATAGGCTGTGACTGTCATCCAGCGGTTTCAAGATGATTGGACTCATAACCCCGGTAAAAGCGATCATCAGTTGCTCACTTTCAACGACTTTCAGCACATCCAGCATGTATTTGGAGTTGAACGAGATTTTTAGCGGATCACCCGTAAATTCGGCGGGTTGGATTTCTTCTCTTACTTTCCCAAGCTCGGAAGAACTTGAGGAAATTTCGACAGAACCTGAATCCATCGTTTGCATACGCACGATGTTTGTTTTTTCTTCACGCGACAGCAAATAAGCCCGGTCGATAGATTCACTTAATTTTTTAGTGTCCAAAACAAGTTCTGTTTTGTACGAAGTTGGAATAATTCTAGAAGTATCCGGATATGTTCCGTCCAAAATGCGGGAATAGAACAAAACACGGTCAATTTTGAACAGGACCTGATTATCCGCGACAACGATATCCACAAGTGTATTTTGATCCGGCACAATTTTACTGAGCTCGTTCAGCGTTTTGCCGGAAATGACCACGTTGTTAAAGCGCACACCCTCTGCATTATCCAGCATTGCTGCCCGAGTAGCAAGGCGGTGACGGTCTGTTGCCACAAATTTCAACTCATTGTCACCCAAACTCCAGAGTACCCCTGTAAGAATGGGTGTTGTCTCATGGGTGGAAATGGAGAAAACGGTTTGTTTGATCATATTTTTCAGCAAATCTCCCGGAATGGAGACCGTTTGGTTTTCTTCGATGCTTGGCAGTACCGGGAATTCTTCCGGATCAAGACCTACCAGTTGAATCTCGGTTGCACCTGCAGAGATAAAGGTGTTGAAGTTCTCTTTGACCTCCATGTGTACTTCCTGCGATGGCAACTTCTTGATGATCTCCACGAAAAATTTGGCTGGTAATACTACACTGCCCGGTTGCTCTACCTGAACAACACTTTTATCTCCATCTTCAAGCGGGATGAAGGATTGAATGGATATATCCGTATCGCTTGCTGTCAACGTTACCCCTTGATGATTCACATCAAATTTGATACCGCTCAGAATCGGAATGGTTGTACGGCTCGAGATCGCTTTGGATACTTGCTGTATGGAATCGTTTAAGTAGTTTTTCATAATGCTGATTTTCATGGTTTCACTCCTAGCTGATTTTTTGGGTGTTGAGGTGTTGAAACGGGTTTTTCAAAGGCCGAAGGCTAAGCTTCGAAATGGCTATTTTGGAGATGATATCTTTAAGATCTTTATAGTAATAATAGTAATAGGGGCACTGAATATGTGGATAAGTGGGTATAAACCCGTACGCCCAAGCCTATCCACATGTGTATACGTTGTGCATAGGCTTGGGACTTGTTCAGGTTGGATTCTTAATTTTTTCGGTTAAGTTGTTGATAACTTTATAGAGATCCTGATCGTTTTTAATCAGTTGGGAGATTTTCTCGTGCGCGTGTATGACAGTGGTGTGATCTCGTCCTCCGAATGCTTCCCCGATTTTGGGTAGAGAAAAGTCTGTCAGTTCACGAGAGATATACATGGCAATCTGTCTTGGGAAGGCAACTGCCTTGGTCCGTTTCCGTGCTTTGAAATCTTCAAGCTTAAGGCTATAGTACTCGCCGACCTTTAGTTGGATGTCATGAATAGTGATCATTTTGGGACGACTGGAAGGGATGATATCCTTCAGTGCTTCAGCTGCCAGATGAGTGGTTACATCCTGGTTAGTAAGCGAAGAGTAGGCAACAACCCGAATCAGGGCACCTTCCAGCTCACGAATGTTGGTATCGATCTGGTTTGCGATGTACATCATCGCTTCATTTGGAATGTCTAGATTCTCTGCACGTGCTTTTTTACGCAAAATTGCAATCCGCGTCTCCAGATCAGGAGGCTGAATATCTGTAATCAATCCCCATTCAAAGCGAGAACGAAGCCGTTCTTCCAGGGTTGGAATTTCCTTCGGTGGTCTGTCGCTGGAGATGATAATCTGCTTCCGTTCCTCATGCAGCGCATTAAACGTATGGAAAAATTCCTCTTGTGTCGATTCTTTTCCCGCTAAGAACTGAATATCATCAATGAGCAGAATGTCGACGCTCCGGTATTTATTACGGAAGCTCTCCCCGCGGTTGTCACGGATCGAGTTAATGAATTCATTCGTGAATTTCTCAGACGACAAATAAACGACTTTGCTACCTGGATCATGCTCCAGAACGTAATGTCCGATCGCATGCATCAAGTGAGTCTTACCGAGACCTACGCCTCCATACAGAAAGAGAGGATTGTAAGCTTTGGCGGGCGCTTCAGCGACCGCCAGCGACGCGGCATGGGCAAAACGGTTGCCCGGCCCGATGACAAATGTATCGAACGTATATTTCGGATTCAGCATGCTGAATACTGCTTCTTCCTGCACGACTTTAGGTGTTGGTGCCGGCAATTGAGGGTCCGGCTCAGCAGGCTTATTCTCTTCGATGACAAATTTCACATCAACTTGTTTGCCAAGCAGTTCGTATACCGTCGAGCCAACCAATTTGGTGTAACGGCTCTCCAGCCATTCGACGGCAAACGTGGTTGGCGCGGAAATAACGATTGAACGGTCATTCAGCTTGGTTGCTTTGGTTGCTTTGAACCAGGTATCGAAGCTGGGTTTGCTGAGCTTGTTTTGTATAATAGCTAAAATTTCCTGCCATAAATCGGAAGTATGGCTGTCCACAGACTGTCACTCCTTTTACATGTTCCAAGTGTGGCTTAAGCCATGATTCAATGTCGAAATACGAGATATATTGTTGAATTTATCCCCAAACCCCCGCAGGTCGAAAACAAAAAAAGAATGAACAACGGAAAATTGTTCACAACTTTATCCACAGGCTGTTGATAATATTATGGGTCAGATCACATATTCACATCCAAAAGTAATACAATCATAGCAAAAGAAGCCCCGCATTTCAACGTATGGCGATATTTTATCCACAAATTCAATAACTTGTGTATAATTTTTAGTCACAACACAATATATTGTTTATAAAGTGTTTAATTTTCGACAGGATGACCCAAAAACCAAAAATGTTTTATACACAGGTTATCCGTCAAATGATGCCAAATTGTGTGTAAAAGTATTCTCCGATTGTGAATAACACGGTTGTGGATAACCTTGAAGTGAAAATGGAGCATGATCGAGATGTGAAAAGAACTCACCTCTCTTCTTTGTGTTTATTTCGCCCAAGAAATCATGTTGAAATCCATGAATTTAGAATTAAAGTGGAAGGCGTAGGTAATGATCAATTCATGCATATAGATGAACAAGAGAAACGTTGAGCTTTTGAGAGGGCAGTGATCCAGCGCACTGGCGATGTTGAAAAACAACGCAAAAAGGGGCTCAATTGGATTATTGAATTCGAAGTTCAGCGTATGGATTCATCTAAAAAGAGGTTGTCTCCTAAAACCGATTACTGGTTCCAGGGGACAACCTCTTTTGGTACAGAAATCATCATGATTGATGGGTTATGGATGGGGAATGGAAGCCTTGCGCTGGAACTCAGCGATGTCGGCGTACTCCTCTTCCAGTTTGCGAGAGATCCGAATAAAGATGGGCAGCAGCTCCTGGTAGAGGGCAGCATTCTCTTTGACAGGAGTATGTCGGTGGGTTGTACCCACCATGGAAGAAACCGCATGAAGCGAATCGATCCGTCCCGTAGCGTAGAGGCCAAGCACAACGGCACCCAGACAGGAACTTTCGAAGCTTTCAGGCACAACCACTTCCTGATTGAAAATATCGGACATCATCTGCCGCCAGAGAGGGGAACGTGCAAACCCACCAGTGGCTTGAATGGAGGTAGGTTGCCCAATCTGTTCTTCCATGGCCAACAGCACGGTATACAGGTTGAAAATAACCCCTTCAAGTACTGCGCGGATCATGTGCTCTTTCTGATGATGGAGAGTTAAGCCAAAAAAGGAACCACGGGCATCCGGATTCCACAAAGGAGCACGTTCGCCCGAAAGGTACGGATGAAATAGAAGTCCATCTGAGCCAGGATGGACACGTTCGGCAATCTTGGTCAGCACATCATAGGAATTGATGCCGAGTCGCTTCGCTGTCTCCACTTCAGACGCAGCGAATTCATCCCGCACCCAACGAAACAGCATGCCACCATTATTCACAGGTCCACCAATAACCCAAAGATTCTCTGTGAGGGCGTAACAGAATGTTCGACCTTTGGGGTCGGTAACCGGACGGTCAACGACAGTTCGAATGGCACCGCTGGTTCCGATGGTCGCTGCGACAACACCCGGTTCAATGGCGTTCACGCCGAGATTGGATAAGACCCCATCACTTGCGCCAATAACGAAGGGCGTGGAGGGGGAGAGGGCCATTTTTTCAGCTGATTCGTTATTCATTCCTTCTAATGTATGTGTTGTGGGTACGAGCTTCGACAGATGGTCTGGTGTAATGCCTGCAACCTCAAGGGCCTCCGCGTCCCAGTCCAGTTGTTCCAGATTGAGCAAGCCTGTGCAGGAAGCGATGGAATGATCGACGACATATTGTCCGAATAGACGGAAGAACAGATATTCTTTAATAGAGATAAATTTGGCTGTGCGCTCGAAAAGTTCAGGTTCATCGTGGCGTAGCCACATTAATTTGGTCAGCGGTGACATCGGATGGATGGGTGTACCTGTTCGCAGATAGATGCGGTGACCAACCCCATTCTCTTGCAGCTTAGCAGACCATTTGGCGCTTCGATTATCCGCCCAGGTGATGCAACGGGTTAAGGGTTGGCCATCTTGGTCCATCGCAATGACACTATGCATGGCCGAACTGCAGGATACGAACAGGATCTCCTCAGCAGTAACACCGCTCTGATCCATGACTCCTCGTACAGAACGAAGGGCTGCCTGTACAATCTCCTCGGGGTCCTGCTCGGCTACATCGGGTGCAGGGGTATACAATGGATATTCATGAGTTGAAGTACTGACAACGGAGCCTTGCTCTGTAAATAACACGGATTTGGTGCTGGTTGTACCGATATCGATTCCAATCATATAGTTGTTCATGTATTTCAACCTTCTTTCTTCAGAAAGCAATGAGAGTGTATTCTTTGCTACTATAGAGATTCCATTTATACCACTGTACTCAGCAGCAAAATAAAGATCAGTCCCACCACAGATAATAGTGTTTCCATAACGGTCCACGTCTTGAGTGTCTGAGAGACACTCATATTAAAGAATTCTTTGATCATCCAGAATCCTGCATCGTTCACGTGAGACAACACCAGTGACCCTGCACCTGTAGCGAGCACAACCAGCTCAATGTTAGCACCAGGGGTAAGTGCAAGAACTGGAGCAACGATACCGGCGGCTGTGGTCATGGCGACGGTTGCTGAACCAGTAGCTACTCGGATCAGTGCAGCGACAAGCCAGGCAAACAGGATCACATTAATGTTGGCATGGGTAGCAACTTCAGCAATGGCGTTGCCGACGCCACTATTGATCAATACCTGTTTGAATGCACCGCCTCCGCCAATAATGAGAATGATGGTCGCCGTAGGCGCCAGACATTCACTGGTAAAACGTGAAATATCGTGTTTGGTGAATCCACGTGCGAAGCCGAGTGAAAATAGGGCGAATACGACAGAAATCAGCAGAGCAATGATCTCATGACCGATAAATTCACTGAAAACGGTGAATCCACTCGTGGCATTTGGGTCAATGATACTTGCGATCGAACCAATCAGCATCAAAATGACCGGTAGCAATATGGTAAACAGGGTAATACCAAACCCGGGCAGGTTGGTGTTTGTTTTGGTTGCGAATTGTTCAGCCAGTTCAGCTGGCGGTTCGGTGTGTATTCTTTTACCAATAAACTTACCAAACAAAGGGCCTGCAATAATGGCTGTAGGAATACCAACAATAAGGGAGTACAAAATGGTTTTACCCAGATCCGCACTGAAGGCCTCGATTGCGATCATGGGTGCAGGGTGTGGTGGAACCAAACCGTGTACAGTCGACAGTCCCGCCAAAATGGGAATACCAATCTGCAAGAGCGACATGTTGGTTTTACGCGCAACAGTGAAAATGATCGGAATCATCAGAATTACACCGACTTCGAAGAAAACGGGAATACCGACGATAAATCCAACAATCATCATGGCCCAGTGCACACGTTTCACACCAAATCGATCCACTAGTGTAGTTGCAATGCGCTCGGCACCGCCAGATTCAGCCATCATCTTACCGAGCATCGTACCGAGGGCAATAACAATTGCGATGGTCCCAAGTGTGCCGCCAAGTCCCCCGGTAATGGAAGAGATCACATCGGCAGGTTTCATGCCTGCAAGCAAACCGAGCATCAATGCGGATAACAAAAGGGTAATAAAGGGGTTCCATTTATATTTGGAGATCAAGACGATCAGAAAAACGATCGCAATAAATGTCCAGACTAATAATGTTGCATTATGGGATAGTCCAAAAAGAGTGCTCATGATGTTGTGTGCTCCTTTATGTCTGATATAGAACGCTTACAATTGAAATCATCGTCAACAAGTAAAATGATGTGACCGTACTGAGGCCGTGGAAGTTGCAAAAGGAAGCTTTATCATGCCCAATTTAAAATAAAATCGCATTTTGTATACTTGTCGACAAGTTGAGGTGCAATCATTCACATTGGATATGATTGCGAACGCCGTGATCCTAAATATGGCTGTGCCATCAGCCGGGAACGTAGATAGCAGTACAAGCTGAAGCTCACTAGGAATCAAAGCTTTCGTGCAGTGTCTTGCCTGAATCTTGAAAATACGTGCGGACTCCAGCCTGAATGAGCATTAGGTCACCGGATTCGAGTGCTTTAACGAGCGAGCGGTGTTTCTCAATTACATCGCTTACTTTCTGCTCGCCTTGAAGAAATACTCTACGCGTCGTGAGCAGCATAACGGTCATCACAACATATCGAATACTGTTCCATAGGTGTGAAATACGGGAATGCTGTGCAGCTTCAATGATGGTTTCGTGAAAGCTGAGATCCTGATAGGCAAATTCGACAGCATCCTGATGCCGTCCGGCAAGGTGCATTTTGTCGATTACATTCCGCAGCTGTGTAATTAATGAATCTGGAACATCACCTGCGAGGCGCTGCTGTACGAAACTTTCGATCAGGAAACGGACATCATACAGTTCTTCGACATCCTTGATTCTTAACCCAAGCACAACGACGCCCATACGTTCCAGCCGAATAAGACCTTCATTCGATAAGGTTCGTAACGCTTCGCGAACAGGTGAACGACTGCTGTCAAAATCAGCGGCAATTCGATTTTCTGACAAAATCTCTCCAGGACGAAGGCTTCCGCTGATGATCCGCAGCCTTAATTCGCAGGCAATGGCTTCACCACGAGAAGCTCCTTGAAGCCAGGAAGAAGGAAACAGCATATGGCTAACGCTCCTATTATGAAGTAATCAGTTCATTACTGATCATAGCATAACTATTTAGCAGACTGGACATTTGGACTTGAACGATAGCCCGCAGTAAATCCAATCAAACAGCTTCATACATATACTTGTATACAAGATGTGATTTTTATCCTACACCTTTCTCAAAAACTTGTAAACCTTGATTAAAGCGTATACAACTTCATTAGGAGTCCATAAATTTTGCAGACATATTCGTTATCCACATGTGAATAACTTTGAAACTTGATGCAATGAAGGAGATAGCAGGTATTGGAGGGTGTGGATAACCATAAACGCTGTAATATTGTGATCTGGCTAGGATCTGGGGATAACTTTCGGGACACTCTTTGGGACTTCATAATGGCAAAGAAGTGAAGGGACTGTGGTTATTACTTCAGGCGGGAAGGAGAGCGTGTACAAAAGAGGGTGAAGCCTGGAGCCTGGAGCCTTGCAGTTGACTTTTCCAGGTGGTCATGGTTAAATATATAAAGGTGTTTTCTGTTCAAGATGAAAATGATTCATCACATAAGTATTTCCTTGTGAGGAGGTGCAATACATTGAGACCTACATTCAAACCGAACGTTAGCAAACGTAAAAAAGTTCATGGTTTCCGGAAAAGAATGAGCACGAGCAACGGCCGTAAAATTTTGGCCGCACGTCGCCTTAAAGGCCGTAAAAACCTGAGTGCTTAATGCATGTGAAGACCACCGAGGTGGTCTTTTTTTTCTTAATTTGATCAATTCAGACTGGATGCTGGTACAGATCAGGTCTGAATTGGCTGTGAAAAAGTTCCAAGTACACACATCTATGTATGTCGAATGAGTTTTTTGTTTTCGAAAACTTACCTTATATAAGGATGAATGGTGAATGGTTCAGCAGCCAATCAACAATCATCCCGGATGAATGGTGAACGGTTCAAGCAACCAATTCACTTTCACGCTAAATGAAGTTGTCGCCAAGACGGTTTACCGTCATTCAAGAAAGCCTATACTAAATCAGTAATGATGCCTCCGTCAATAATGAGGGTGGAGAACAGCAAGGAGAAGCGCCGTGTATAAAAGACTGCGTCTACGAAACCGGGCGGACTTTAGCCGCGTATACCGGTATGGGAAATCGTTTGCCAATCATCAATTCGTGGTGTATGGATGCCGCCGTAAAGATACAGAGCAATTCCGGGTAGGCGTATCATGCAGCAAGAAAATCGGAAACGCTGTCGTACGCAACCGGATGAGACGCATGATTAAGGAAATTGTACGCCATCATGAGAAAGAGATTGTCACGCAGATGGATCTGATCTTTATCGTCAGAAAAGGCGCATTGGACATGTCCTACAAGGAGATGGAAAAAAGCCTGCTGCATGCGATGCGTAAGGGCTCTCTTTTGAAGTCGGGCAAGCGGTAAGCTTCGGTTTATTTGTCCTCCTAATTATGGTATGATTTTACGATGGAATGGAATGGTTAAGAGAGGGGTTATGAAGTGTCGCGATTGAAGACATCAAAGGGGAAGTGGATTCTCCTCATTGCAGTCATTGCAATGGTCACCGTACTCGCCGGGTGTGCTCCACAAGGAGCCGGGGTCACTACAGAAGATCTGAAGAACAGTGGCTCATTCTGGCAAAGTAATGTTATATACTGGTTTTCACTAGCGCTCGATACATTCGCCAATTGGTTTAACGGTGAATATGGACTAGCTGTCCTCGTGATGGTGCTTATTGTACGGACATTGATTTTACCATTAACAATGAAACAGGTCCGTAGCTCCAAAGCCATGCAGGCTATTCAGCCGCAGTTGAAGGAGATTCAAGCCAAGTTTAAAGATACACCTGAGAAAGTTCAGCAAGAAACGATGAAGTTGTTCCAAGAGAACAAAGTTAATCCGATGGCCGGTTGTCTGCCACTTATCATTCAGATGCCGATTTACATCGCACTTTATAACTCCATTTACGGAAACTCCAGTCTGAGAACACATGATTTCTTGTGGCTCCAGCTCGGGGAACCGGATCACCTGTTTATTTTGCCAGTGCTGGCTGCCATCACAACATTCATTCAAACATGGATGATGATGCGTATGAACCCTGCACAGCAAGTGGGACCAATGCAGTTCATGCTGTGGGTGTACCCGATTTTGATCTTCGTGATGTCTTATCAGTTCCCGTCAGCACTTCCGCTGTACTGGTTCTACAGTAACATCTACACGATCGTGCAAAACTATTTCCTTTACCGGAATAATGATAAAATCGTGGCTGAGGTCAACGTGAAGCAGAATAGCTCTTCCAAAAATGGAGCTAAACGCAAAAACGGTGGCAAAGCGACCGTCTCTGGAAAAGGGTCGAAAGGGGCCAAAAAATCGAAATGACCAAAGTCATTACGTCAGGAAAAACCGTTGAAGATGCTGTAAACCAAGGATTGGCCGAGCTTGGCGTTAGCCGGGACAAGGTCGAGATACAAGTGTTAGAGCAGCCGTCAAAAGGATTCCTGGGTTTGATCGGGGTGAAGGCGGCCAAAGTTGAAGTAAAGCTTCTGCCTGTACCCGAAGTTGTTCCACAACCGATCAAGCCGGCTGCATACGAACCTGAAGTAGATGCATTACTTGAGGGTGTAGCAGCTAAAAATCCCTATGAAGAAGCGGCTGCTTTCTTGAAAGAGGTCGCAGCAGGAATGGGACTGGATGTGGATGTGCATATCAAAAAACAGCGTGACGGACATCTGTTCAATATTGCGGGTGAAGACCTGGGCATGATTATTGGCAGACGTGGACAGACGCTGGATGCACTTCAGTATCTAACGAACATTGTAGCGAATCGATATTCGGAAAGCTTCGTTCGGATTGTGCTTGACGCAGAGAATTTCCGTCAACGTCGGCGGAAGACGCTGGAAGATCTGGCTGAACGGTTGGCTGGACAAGCGATTCGTACCGGCAAGGAAGTTGTTTTGGAGCCGATGCCTCCACTCGAACGAAAAGTCATTCATGCAAAACTGCAAAATCATCCGCAGATTAAGACTATAAGTAAGGGCGAAGAGCCCAATCGGCGCGTGGTTATTACGACGAAATAACACGAAATTGAAGACGCAATGGCTTCCTGCCCGGTGCAGAAGCCATTGTTTTTTTCGTACAGAAGCAATTTGATACGTAGATTATGCAAGAAGCCAAGGATATCAGTTATGATTATATGAGTAGTGACTTCAGTATTAACTTTAATAGATTTGAAAATGGATATGGCGTCCCCATGGGGCGGCAATTTTAAAATAGAGCAAGGAGAGATAACCATGATCAGTGATACGATCACAGCGATATCAACGGCTGTCGGAGAGGCGGGTATCGCCGTGATCCGGGTCAGCGGCCCGGATGCAGTGACGGAGACGGAAAAGATTTTCCGCAGCAAAACCCCCTTAACTCAGGCGGCATCCCACACGGTTCATTATGGTCATATCATAGATCCAGCGAGTGGTGAGAAGATCGAAGAAGTGCTGGTTACGGTCATGCGGGCTCCACGTTCTTTTACAACAGAAGATGTTGTAGAGATTAGTGCTCATGGCGGTGTGGTATCGGTTAAAAGAGTCATGGACTTGCTATTGCAGCTCGATATTCGTCTTGCTGAACCCGGCGAGTTCACCAAACGTGCTTTCCTCAATGGACGGATTGATCTGTCCCAGGCCGAAGGCGTTATGGATCTCATTCGTTCCAAATCAGACCGGGCTTTCTCGGTTGCACTAAAACAAGTTGAAGGTAGATTGTCTTCCAAATTGCGTGAACTAAGATACACGTTGGTGGAAACACTTGCTCACATTGAAGTGAATATCGATTACCCCGAGCATGATGTGGAGTCGTTAACGTCTGACTTTATTAAAGAAAAGTCCAGTCAGGTCATGACTGAAATCGAACAATTGCTGATCACAGCAGAGCAAGGAAAGATACTGAGAGAAGGAATTACAACTGCGATTGTTGGACGACCTAACGTAGGGAAATCCTCTTTGTTGAATACACTTGCACAGGATAATCGTGCCATCGTAACTGATATTCCAGGAACTACACGTGATGTAATCGAAGAGTTCATTACAATTAATAATATTCCGCTAAAACTGCTCGATACGGCAGGAATCCGGGAAACGATGGACGTTGTAGAGAAGATCGGGGTAGAACGCTCTCGTTCAGCGGTGAATGAAGCCGATCTGATCTTGATGGTTCTGAATGCTGCTGAGCCGCTTCATCCAGATGAGATCGAATTATTGGAACAAATCCGCGGTAGACAATCGTTAATCATTATGAATAAAATGGACTTAACGCCACAGGTAGATCGTGACGTGCTGCTCCGTTACATTCCGGAAGAACGGCTTGTTCCGATGTCGGTGAAGGATGATCTGGGTGTGGATCGACTGGAAGATGCCATTTCTACGCTGTTCTTCAGTGGTAAACTGGAATCTGCGGACCTGACTTATGTCAGTAATGTACGGCATATTGCATTGCTCAAAAAAGCCAAGCAATCCTTGGTGGATGCTTATGAAGCTGCAGAGCAGTTAATTCCGATCGATATGATCCAGATTGATGTTCGTTTGGCATGGGAGCAGTTGGGTGAGATCGTAGGCGATACGGCACATGATGCATTAATTGACCAGATTTTCTCCCAGTTCTGTCTAGGAAAGTAAATTCATTATACTGCTGATTCATTGGAATCATTCTGTATGGTGGAAGAGGGTACAATTTCTGCCCGTTGTCAAAGGATGGTATGATGCTGTTGCCAAGATATGTTGGTTTCATATAGATAGGAATGCAAGTTCCGATGAACGGTTAGAAGTTCTTAGTTTTCATGATTGTGCAGTAGATGATCCGTCTGTATGGATTACACCAAATGCAGCGGAATAAGGAGGTAAACAAGAATGGCTTTTGATGGCGGCAGTTATGATGTAATCGTCGTTGGTGCAGGACATGCCGGTGTGGAATCTGCGCTGGCCGCAGCCCGTATGGGGTCCAAAACACTGATGATTACGATCAATCTGGATATGGTGGCCTTTATGCCTTGTAACCCATCCATTGGGGGACCGGCTAAAGGACATGTCGTGCGTGAGATTGATGCGCTTGGTGGAGAAATGGGACGAAATATCGATAAAACCTTTATTCAGATGCGGATGCTCAACACGGGCAAAGGACCTGCTGTTCATGCGCTCCGTGCTCAGGCAGACAAATTCTCCTACCAGCATAAGATGAAGGAAACGATGGAGAATGAGCGCAATCTGACTATGCGTCAGGCGATGGTTGACCGCTTAATGGTTGAGGACGGACATTGTGTAGGGGTAGTGACTCAGACCGGAACAGAGTATCGGGCCAAAGCGGTCGTTCTGACTACAGGCACTTACTTGCGTGGCAAAGTGATTATGGGTGAGTTGATGTATGAGAGTGGACCGAATAATCAACAACCATCACTTAAATTGTCAGAGCACTTACGTGAGCTGGGCTTCGATCTGGTTCGTTTCAAAACAGGTACACCCCCGCGTGTGCATAAGGATACGATTGATTTCAGCAAAACGGAAATCCAGCCTGGTGATGACAAGCCGAAATTCTTTTCCTATGAAACAGAATCTTCTGATAATGAACAATTGCCTTGCTGGTTGACATATACATCTGTGGAAACCCATCAGATTATTAATGATAATCTGCATCGAGCTCCAATGTTCTCGGGCCTTATTGAAGGTACCGGACCACGTTATTGCCCTTCCATTGAGGATAAAATTGTTCGTTTCAGCGACAAGCCGAAACATCAGATCTTCCTGGAGCCAGAAGGCAAAAACACATCGGAATATTATGTGCAGGGGCTGTCTACGAGTATGCCAGAAGACGTTCAACTGGCTATGCTGCGCTCCATTCCGGGTATGGAAAAAGTAGAAATGATGCGTAACGGTTATGCGATCGAGTATGATGCGATGGTTCCTACCCAATTGTGGCCCTCCCTTGAAACTAAACGTCTGCCTGGTCTGTTCACCGCTGGTCAGATTAACGGTACTTCCGGTTATGAGGAAGCAGCTGGACAAGGTGTTATGGCTGGCATTAATGCAGCACGTAAAGTACAAGGCCAAGAGCCGATTGTACTTGACCGTTCCCAAGGTTATATTGGCGTGCTGATTGATGATCTGGTAACGAAGGGCACGAACGAACCATATCGTTTGTTGACCTCACGTGCCGAGTATCGTCTGTTGCTTCGTCATGATAATGCAGATATGCGCTTAACGGAAATCGGACATGATATTGGACTGATCCCAGATGAACGTTATGCTAAGTTTCTGGACAAAAAGGCGAAAGTCGAGCAGGAAGTTGCGCGTCTGAAAGTAGCGAAAGCTCGCCCTTCGGAAGTGAATGCGAAGCTGGAAGAGTACGGGTCAAACCCTATTCAGGATGGAAGTACGTTGCTCACCTTGCTGCGTCGTCCGGAACTTGGATATGACTTGATTGATCAGATCTCACCATCTGAGGTTGAACTGTCGGCGGATATGAAGGAACAAGTAGAAATTCAAATTAAATATGCGGGTTATATTGAGAAACAATTGATGCACGTAGAACGTTTGCTAAAAATGGAGAAAAAGAAAATTCCGGATACCATCGTATATGATGAGATTCATGGTCTTGCAATGGAAGCCAAGCAGAAGCTCGCTAAGATTCGTCCAATCTCGATTGGTCAGGCTTCTCGTATTGCTGGAGTTACTCCTGCCGACATCTCCATACTGCTGGTCTACCTGGAGCATTATAACCGTGTAACCGCAGCAAGGGGACAATAATGGACGATATTCAACGGCAACTTCAACTGCGCTTGAAAGAACATGGGCTGGAACTGGAAGAACTCCAGTTGGAGCAGTTCGAACTATATTATCAGCAATTGGTGACCTGGAATGAAAAAATGAATCTGACCGGAATTACGGATCGGGAGCAGGTGTATACAAAACATTTTTACGATTCGGTATCGCTGGCGTTCTATACAGATATGTCTAAGGTAAATACACTGGCTGACATTGGTTCAGGAGCGGGATTCCCAGGATTACCGCTGAAAATCTGTTTTCCACATATCAAGTTAACGATCATTGATTCATTGAATAAGCGTATTGGTTTTTTGCAGTACGTGGTAGACACACTTGGACTTACCGATGTTGAACTGATCCATGGTCGTGCGGAGGAACTTGGACGCAAAGAGGGATATCGTGACAGCTACGATCTCGTAACTGCACGTGCAGTGGCCAAGCTCGCAGTGCTAAATGAATTCTGTCTTCCATTTGTTCGTAAAAGTGGAATGTTCGCTGCCATGAAGGGTGGAGACCCGCGTGAAGAGATGAAGGAAGCAGAGTTCAGCTTCAACCAGCTGAAGGGACGGGTAAAGGCTGTTCATTCCTTCCAGCTACCAATTGAAGAGTCGGAGCGTCATATCATTCTAATTCAGAAGTTTGATAAAACACCTTATAAATATCCGCGCAAAGCTGGAACTCCAATGAAAACTCCGCTGGTGTAGATACGGGAAAGTTTAACGTCATAACCTAATAGAGTAGAAGACATAGAAATAAGAGAATGTTTCACGTGAAACATTCTCTTATTTTTTATTTTCAGAATCGGAGGAACGAATCACCATATTTACTCCTTACTCCTCTATTCTGATTGATGATGGATTCAATCTGCAGCAGCTCATGTCCTGAATGGTTATTGTTGGGAGAATTGCTGGAGAGCAGAACTAGCTCTTATAAGCAGATCATACCATGTGCATTTTCAGTAATGAAATGTGTATAAGTCGGCATATTTCCAATATTTAAGAAGAAAAAGCAGGAAAATCAGCAGACTTTAAAGAATAGGTAAGCATAGGATTATAATAGAAAAGATGATAGAATAGAAGTATCCGATCCTGGGTTACAGCGATCATAGATTATATGTATAGATAGATGGATATACGTTCGGTGTGGCATGACAGAAAGCGTTATGAAAGGCAAAACTTATTCCAAGAACGATGCATGTGAAAGGTCGCTTTTTGAATAAGAAGCACCTGCAAAAACTGTGGGAGCTATTACGAAACTAGGTGGTAATCTGCGGAATGAAAGAACAATTTTCGAAGTTGTTTGGTTTGGCGGATCGCAATAACGGAGATGAAATTAAACAGATTCCGGTTAATGAAATTGTGAGCAGTCCATACCAACCCCGTACTATTTTTGATGATAATAAAATTGATGAGTTGTTGCAGACGATCAAAACACATGGCGTCATTCAGCCTATTGTCGTTCGCGTACGAAATGGATCATATGAGATCATTGCCGGGGAACGTCGCTGGCGTGCAGTTCGAAAACTGGGCTTGGATCATATTCCGGCTATTGTACGTGAATTCAATGACTCTCAGGCCGCATCCATTGCACTGATTGAGAACTTGCAACGCGAAGGATTGACTTCAATTGAGGAAGCCGTCGCTTATCAGAAGCTGATCGACTTGCATCAACTGACACAGGAGAGCCTTGCTCAACGACTTGGCAAAAGCCAGTCCACCATCGCAAACAAAATTCGGTTGTTGCAACTTCCAGAGGGCATCAAGGGAGCGTTGATGGAACGCAAAATTTCGGAGCGGCATGCAAGAGCATTACTTTCTCTCGATACGGAAGAACTGCAGATGAAGTTGCTTCGTGAGATCATTGAGAAAGAATTGAATGTGAAACAGACAGAGACACGTGTTGCATTTTACAAGGAATCTTCCAAAATCAAAAAATCAAAACGTGTTTCCTTTACCAAGGACGTAAGACTGGCACTTAACACGATTCGTCAATCCATTGATATGGTAACTGGATCTGGTCTGGATATCAAAACGAAGGAAGCAGACCATGAGGATCATTATGAAATCGTTATTCATATTCCAAAACGCAAATAATTGAAGCTTATGGCGGCAATGGGCCGCTTTTTATGTCTATAGAACAAGCCATGCCTGATTTTTTTAGAGAATAGCATATTGAGAAAATCGTAGTTGTTGTCAACCTACAAGAAAAGACTCCTATTTTATTTGAGGTGAAGTAATTGTCTAAGATTATGGCCGTAGCAAATCAAAAGGGCGGTGTGGGGAAAACGACGACATCTGTTAACTTGGGTGCAGGACTGGCTTCACTCGGGAAAAGAGTATTGCTTGTCGATATTGACCCTCAGGGGAATACAACCAGCGGAGTCGGAATCAATAAAGCAGATGTGGCTAATTGTATATATGATGTCATTATTAATGAGGTTCCTCCCCAAGAAGCGATTGTGGAGACTCAGATTGAAGGTCTTCATATCATACCTGCAACGATTCAACTCGCCGGAGCCGAGATCGAATTGGTATCCACGATATCAAGGGAAGTTCGCCTGAAAAAATCACTCGCCATGGTGAAAAAAAACTATGATTACATACTGATCGATTGCCCACCATCCCTTGGTATGTTGACGATTAATTCGTTAACTGCTTCCGATTCGGTGATCATTCCGATTCAGTGTGAGTATTACGCACTTGAAGGATTAAGCCAATTGCTTAATACGGTTCGTCTGGTACAGAAGCATCTGAATACGTCCCTTCAGATCGAAGGGGTATTGCTAACGATGTTTGATGCAAGAACCAATCTGGGTATTCAGGTTATTGAAGAAGTGAAAAAGTATTTCCAACAAAAAGTGTATCAGACTATTATTCCGCGCAATGTTCGGCTTAGTGAAGCACCATCACACGGTCAATCCATTATCACGTATGACCCTCGGTCCCGAGGAGCGGAAGTGTATTTAGAGCTCGCAAAGGAAGTGATTTCTTATGAGTAAGCGGCTTGGAAAAGGCCTTGATGCCCTCATTCCTTCGCTTTCAATTAATGACGATGATAAAGTCGTAGAAATCCCGATTAGTCAACTGCGGGCTAACCCCTATCAACCACGTAAGGTTTTTGATGAGGATGCAATACATGAACTGGCGGAGTCCATTCGTCAGCATGGCGTTATACAGCCCATAATTGTTCGTCCTGTTCTAAGAGGTTATGAGATAATTGCTGGAGAACGACGGTTCAGAGCTTCTCAGTATTGTGGTAATGCAACCGTTCCAGCAGTTGTCCGTAACTTCAGTGACCAGCAGGTAATGGAGATCGCATTGATCGAGAATCTGCAACGGGAGAATCTGAATGCTATGGAAGTTGCAGTTGCTTATCAGGGGTTAATGGATCAATTTTCGTTGACTCAGGAAGAGTTGTCTGTAAAAGTAGGTAAATCACGTTCTCACATTGCTAACTTCTTGCGTTTGATATCTTTGCCCGAAGAAGTGAAAGACCATGTTTCACGTGGAACATTATCTATGGGACATGCACGTGCAATCGTTGGAATTAAAGATGAGATTGTGGTGAAGCAACTTGCCAAACAAACCATTGATCAGCAATGGAGTGTACGTGAGCTAGAGGAAGCTGTTCAACAATTGGATCGCTCCAAAACGGGTGAGGCTAATAAAGCCAAATCAAAGTTGAAAAAGAAAGATCCATTCATTGACACGGTGGAAGAATCTCTACGTGAACGTTTCAAAACAACAGTGAAAATAAAGCATAACAAAGATAAAGGTAAAATTGAGCTCAACTACTACAGCCAACAGGATCTGGAACGGCTATTGGAATTGTTGCAATAATAGTCGGATCGATGATTCATTAACAACATGCGGGGCTTACTCATGTCATGACATATCGCCTCTGTACCATGGAGAACCGATATGTCATTCTTTGTTTATAGGGTTAGTTGTGCAGTATGTACAGGCAAAGGCAAACCATTAATTTATGGGACAGAGGTGGTTGTAAGATGGAGGGAGTTATCTATCTAGATCATGCAGCAACATCTTGGCCCAAACCACCTGCTGTCGGTGAAGCGATGATGAGCGCACTGGAGATAGCAGGGGCAAATCCGGGCAGAGGAAGTCACCGAATGGCTGTTCAGGCTAGTCGGGTACTGTTTGAGGCCAGAAGATCCATATCTACTATTTTCGGTATCAAGAATGCGAATGATATTGCATTTGGTTCGAATACGACAGAAGCCCTGAATCTGGCTATTCAAGGTTCGCTCAGGGAAGGCGATCATGTGATTGCTACCATGGCTGAGCACAATTCTGTCAGACGACCATTGGAGTATATGCGCAGGTCCCGAAATGTGGATGTAGATTATGTACCTGTTAACGCTGCGGGAGAGATTGATTTAGTTCAAATGGAACGTATGTTTCGTTCGAATACCAGATTGGTGGTCTGTACGCACAGCTCCAATCTGCTTGGCAGTATTCTCCCTATTGGTGAAATTTCGCTCCTGTGTCGTAAATATCAGGCGATCTTGTTGGTAGATTCGGCTCAAAGTGCTGGGGTTATGCCAGTAGATGTGCAGCAACTTGAGATTGATATGCTGGCTTTCCCGGGACACAAGGGATTGCTCGGCCCTCAGGGGACAGGCGGCCTGTACATTGCTCCTGAGCTGGATGTGCAGCCATTACTTCATGGAGGAACAGGAAGCCAGTCGGAAGCGCTGGAGCAGCCGAAGGTACGTCCTGATCGGTATGAGGCGGGAACGCCGAATACAGTGGGGATCGCAGGGTTAAATGCTGGTGTAAAGCATGTAATTGAGATGACACCAGCATCGATCTACCAACATGAGTGGAAACTGACCCAACATATGATGGAGGGGCTCTCATCCGTTAAGGGGATTCGTATGCTCGGTCCGCAAATAGGGAAGCCTCGTACCGGTTTACTATCCTTCACTGTGGAAGGGTATGACTCAGCACAACTTGCCTTCCGTTTAGACCGGAATTATGGCATTGCTGTCCGTTCCGGTTTTCATTGTACTCCGCTTGCGCATGAATCAGCCGGTACAACGGCTACGGGTGCGGTTAGGGCTAGTGTAGGGTACAACTCGACTAAGGAACAAGTGGATGCGCTTATTGAGGCTGTGATGGAGTTGACAGGGTCAAGCTAGATTATAGTGGGATAATTCTCCGGTAATCGAATGGATCCGCTTGGCATGGTTAATTTTATGGATATCGGGTTGATTAATAATGAATGATAATATATATAGACAGACGTTAATCTGATCAAAAAAACAGAGGGGTAGTTGCACTTACATGACTGAATTAAACGAGCTGATTCTGGAACAGCTGTTATGGATTATTGGCGGAATGGTACTACTTACGATGATCTTGCTGATTGTAAGTATTGTTCAAGGGGCAAAGTTACGAAAGTTTAAACGTAAATATGAAGCCATGATGGCTGGCAGTGGAGTGGAGGACCTGGAATCGCTGCTGATTAATCTGAAAATTCAGATGGACAGCATTGAGGATGAACACACACTGCAAACGAATCAGCTGCAAGTTGTCATGCAAAAGCTGACCCGCATTCAAGGTAAAGTTGGCGTGAAAAGATACAATGCTTATGGAGAGCGTGGTAGCGATCTAAGCTTCTCGATGGCCATGATTAACGATAGCCAGGATGGCATGATCCTTACAGGGATCTATAACCGTGACGGTTCTTATGTATATGCAAAACCTCTTAAAGGGGGAGAGTCCACGTACACTCTTTCCCCAGAGGAAAAAGAAGCTATTACTCTGGCACAGCAAGCAGAGTAGAACGTGTATGCCATTCCCGGATAGCCGAGTATAGACTGCTGGATATAATCTCGGACATGCGCATGACGAGACTGAGCCGCGTGTTCTGTAGAACAAAGTATTCCATAAAGCCGCCGACGTTAACGATACCTGTCAGATGGATATCGCCGACCGGCGGTAATTCTTTATTTACCCCCGCACCCGGCTTGAGCGGGCCGTTCACAACCTGGATGCACCCTACACTGGATGACTGCCCCAGACAGGCATCAATCCCAATCACATAAGGGTTATGGTGTGTTTGGCGTATGTTGTGGAGCGTATCCTGGAGGTTCATCGCATGCACGGGTTCATCCAGGGTGCCATACAGATGGAATAAAGGGCTGTCCCACTTGGAAAGGGATGATCCAACTAGTGGACCAAGACAATCGCCGGTTGAGCGATCTGTGCCGATGCAGACGATCACCACATTTTGCAGAGAGTGGGCTTTATAGAGATGGAACATTAAACGATGTGTAATGGCCGAGTGAATGCTTGGATCGGTATGGGGGATTTTCAAACTGGTCAAGTCTTGTGATGAAAAGGAACGCGAAGTAGGATTCATAGGATCTATCCTTTCCCTTGGAATAGTAGTAACAGTATATGGAAAGATAGAGCGTTTTATACTTCATGAGGACAAGCTTTTTCTCAAGGGTTGAACGTATAGCGAAAGGAGCCGGACATGGACGAGTGGATTAACGATTGGATGCTGATTGCATTTGACTCAACCCAGCAGGCGCTGCGTGCTGAAATGCTGCTGGAGTTTGCCGAGATTGAGATCGACTTGTTTCCTACACCCAAAGAAATTACCGCAGGCTGTGCTCTATGTATTCAGTTTCCCAAAGAGGATTTGGAGAGAGTACAGAAAATCATTCGTAACGAGTATGTGGAGATCCGCGGCCTCTATTTCAAAACGGAAGACAGCTATGATAACATACCGATGTAGAGGAGGGATGATGGATGTTGCCATTTCAGTTTGCTCAGGGTGATAGTATGACCGGTGTATTAACGACCGTTACTGATGCCCTCCGCTGGACCGATCAAATGTGGAACATAATTGCGGATGCCGATATGTGGCTTAACATTATGTTCAGCTCATTCCGGATCATCATTATTTTCATCATCACCCGCATTGTCATTAAGGTTGTATATCGCATCATAGATCGTTCCATGGCACGCAAGCAGGAAGGCAAGATTCGCGTAAATCCACGCAGGTTCATAACCGTTGGGGAACTGTTGAAAAATGCGACCTCCATAACCTGTAATTTTATTATGATTCTGCTCCTGTTATCTGAGATCAATATCCAGGTCGGTCCGCTGCTGGCGAGTGCTGGTGTGCTCGGACTTGCGATTGGTTTCGGTGCACAGGGTCTGGTCAAGGATGTTATTACGGGTTTCTTCATTATATTAGAGGATCAGTTCGCTGTGGGAGATGTCATTCAGACAGGAACCTATAAGGGGACGGTTGAGGTTATTGGTCTGAGAACAACTAAACTGGTTAGCTGGCAGGGTGAAGTGCATATCATTCCAAACGGGGCGATTGCGAGTGTGACGAACTACTCCATGTCGAATTCCCTTGCTGTAGTGGATATTCCTATGAAGGCGGACTTGAGTCTCGATGAATCAGTGCACTTGGTGAAGCAGTCTTTGGTCGGAATCGAAGAACGGGATCTGAATATTGTGAAGGTGCCGGATGTGCTTGGTATACAGTCCATGTCTACATCAGAGTATGTGGTACGAATTGTAGCGGAATGTATGCCTAACTCTCGTGCTTCTGTGGAACGTCAGATACAGGGTGATGTGAAAAAGACATTGGAGTATCATGAGATGAGCAATCAGGCAGCATTGGAACATGCAGCAGCTCTGGAGAAAGATGAGGGGGATGGCACTGGTGGAGCGTAAAAGTTTCCAGCTTGGGGATATTGTACAGATGAAGAAGCAGCATCCCTGTGGCAGTAATGAGATGGAGATCATTCGAATGGGCATGGATATTCGGATCAAATGTGTCGGATGTAAACACAGTGTGTTGATTCCAAGAGCAAAATTCGAAAAAAACATGAAAAAGGTATTGCGTTCAGCCGAAGATTCCACGGAATCCTAATGTCACAATAATGCAGAATGTAGTGCCCATAATAACGTTTACATGCAGGCTCCATATAGATGTTGCGTTCTGTAAATGAGCATGCTATAATCATTATTGCTGCGGAAAGGTACCCAAGAGGCCCAAGGGGCTGACTCGAAATCAGTTAGGCGTGTCAAAGCGTGCGTGGGTTCGAATCCCACCCTTTCCGCCACTTCAGCTGTAATTTACTCAATTATGTTGAGTTCAATAAAAGATCGATAAGAAGCTTTCCCAATTGGGAGGGCTTTTTTTGTACGTTACATTGGAGTTGGTCCAACAATCCTTCGGGGATACGTAATACATAAATGAAAAAACAAAGAGCCCGAAGGGCTCTTTGTCCGGCGGTGCATTAGTTTGTTAGGAAACAATCGGTCGTAACAATCAGAAACCTGGTGTACTGCACGTAGCAATACGCGTGTTTAAGACGAAGGGCCTTACATACACAACCACTTGCTTCTTAAATTACGTGATGAATCTCCAACAGCGAATGATCGGCTTCGTTGTCCAACGGAACCACACCTCTCTCGTGCACCGCCTAACTGTATTATGTGCGTTATTACATTTTATATACATCGATCATTAGAAAGGTATTGCGATTAGTGAACGCGGGCCTTGGTCAGCTTCTTCCACTTGCGATTATGATTGCTTGTCTCGGGAAAAGCTTCGCCTTTTTGCAGCGTTACCCGCTTCGGGTTCTGAATTTCCGAGACAAAGCTTTTTTCCCCGACTTCCGTGTACTCTCCATCGTTTGGTGCTTTGTCTCCTGGTTCAAACTCGGTTTTTTCACCCATGATAAAACCTCCTTGGCCTAATGTAATGTACTTCATTAATACTTCTGTAGTGTGCTCCATAGCCCGGGTGATCATGTGCCAATATGTACAGGGAACGTTTGCTTGCACTTCGGCTCGGTTTTTGTTATATTAATATAGTTCGAGTTTGTGCTCGTTCCTTGCTCTCAACACAGATTGAGGGCCAGAGTCCATAAGGAGGTGAAAATTATGCGCAAATATGAAGTGATGTACATTATTCGTCCTGATATTGAGCAAGAAGTTGTTCAAGCTGCAGTCGAAAAATTCCAAGGCATCATCTCCAACGGCGGTGGTGAGATTACTGCTCACGACGTTATGGGTAAACGCCGTCTTGCGTATGAGATCAAGAAATTCCGTGATGGTGTTTATGTTCTGGTACATTTCACTGCTGAACCAGCAGTCGTTACTGAACTTGAGCGTCTCATGAAGATTTCTGACGATGTAATTCGTTATCTCATTACAAACGACGTTAAGTCTGCTTAAGACAACTCGTGATCAACGCACCAATACGCTCTGAAGGAGGGGATTACATTGTTGAACCGTGTCATTCTGATCGGCCGGTTAACCCGGGATCCTGAGTTGCGTTACACTCCAGCAGGAGTAGCAGTTACGCAATTCACTTTGGCAGTGGACAGACCGTTTACAAGCCAAGGGGAGAACGGGAAGCGGATTTCATTCCGGTCGTAACCTGGAGACAGCTTGCCGAGACTTGTGCAAACTATTTGCGCAAAGGACGCCTGGCTGCAGTCGAAGGACGCATTCAAGTACGGAACTACGAGAATAACGAAGGAAAACGTGTATACGTGACCGAAGTCATTGCCGATAATGTCCGTTTCTTGGAGTCAGCCAACCGTGATAATAACGGTGGTGGCGGTGGGCAACCCGTGCGTGAAGAGCCTTCTTATGGAGGCGGCAGCGGACGCGCGAACAATAACAATAATTCGCGTAGCAACAATCAGGATCCTTTTTCCGATGACGGAAAACCGATTGATATATCGGATGATGATTTGCCATTTTAACATGAACCGATACTCTAACGAGATATGGGTTACATGATAGGAAAGGACTGAAAAGCATGGGCTTCAAGCAAAGAGAAGGCGGAGACAACGATAAAAGACCGGCACGTCGTGGCGGCCGTAATAAACGTCGTAAAGTGTGCTTCTTCACAGCTAACAAAATTACTCACATCGATTATAAAGATACGGACTTGCTTCGTAAATTTGTCAGCGAACGTGGAAAAATTTTGCCACGCCGTGTAACAGGTACTAGCGCTAAATATCAACGCATGTTGACGATTGCAATCAAACGCTCCCGTCAAATCGCATTACTGCCATACACAACTGAGTAGTTTCTACTTAGCTTGCATACGAAGCAGTCGGCTTATAGCCGACTGCTTTTTTATATGTATAAATAGAAACAACATGTACACGCTGACAAGTCAGTTATTCCTATCTCCATAGGTAGAAGCATTCAGGGCTCAAATGAACTATAATAGAGTCTAATCTACTGAAAAGGTTCAGGTATCAGGAATAGCTGTCCGATCAGTTTAAACATCAGGAGTGGATATGAATACATCTAAGCGTAAAGGCAAACATAGAAAAAAGAGAAGTCTGAAACTCTGGATCGTAGCAACGTTGTTACTATCTATTATATATGTATGGTTACAGCAAAAAGGTGAGATAGACAATATGTGGCCGGGGACAACGATACAAGAAACGGTTTCGATTACCGGGCTTCACCCTGTGGTAGCGGAGAATGAGACGTTATTGGTACGCAAGGCAGCGAGGCGAGGAATAGACATCGTGATAACGCATGGCTACCGAAGTTCAGAGGAGCAAGATGCACTATTTAATCAAGGACGCTCAAGTACCGGTAGTATCGTTACTAATGCACCTGGTGGAGAGTCCTATCATAACTATGGATTAGCAATTGATTTTGCACTTCGAACTCCTGAGGGAGATGTAGTGTGGGATATGGAACGGGATGATAACGGCAATGGCAAGACAGACTGGATGGAAGTTGTGGATCTCGCCAAAGAGTTAGGGTTCACTTGGGGCGGTGACTGGGCTAACTTTCCGGACTATCCTCACTTACAGATGGATTTTGGTTTAAGTATCAATGAGTTAAAACGTGGTAAAAGACCTCTGGATTCAAAATAAACAGGTAATATATATTCAATTATATGAATGAATATTAGAAAAGCACTGCATTATGCAGGGCTTTTTTCTTTCTTTTGTAAAATAAATGATAAAAGATGACAATTTGGTCTTTACATTCGCAAATAAATAAAACTATACTATATTAACTAGGTTGTTACTCCACTCACTCAGATGATCTCAAATGCAACTCTAACTGCTCCAGTTATTCGGATTGCTACTATATAATGAAGACAATCATTACCCCTATATATAACACTTACCTTACACATATTAATGATATTACACTATAAACCACACATATATATACATATGATGTAACTACTATGTTATATATATGGTAAAAAGTTCTTTAACTTATTTACATTTCTTTTCCAAAAGTGCTGAGAGACCTCTTAAATTCCTTGCGAAAAGCCTTTAAAGTATTACTAATATCCAGAACTGTGATATAAAAAACATTTATACCAAAAATCTCAAAATAAGCATTGACGTTAACTAAAATTACACGTATGATTACATTAATTATTTTGCTATATAATTCCACTAGGAATTGTCAACATTAATTGACCAATGGTCTAAATGAAAGTCTGTTAGATTTGATTCTCCTAAAGATTTGGTATTTTGTATAAACTATCGTTCATCATCTTCAAGAACATGGAAATATACATTGAATGCATTCTTCATATAAATACGATCAACAGAAAATATGGGGTTAGGGTGATTGATTTGAATACAGAGCTATTGGAAGTCAGAAATCTAACTACATCATTCAGAATTGAAGATGACTATTATGCAGCAGTTGATCACGTAAACCTCAAGGTTAAGAAAAATGAAGTGTTGGCCATTGTAGGAGAATCCGGGTCAGGTAAAAGCGCTTTTGCTTTCTCTCTTATGGGCTTGCATAACAAGGCAAAGATTGAAGGTCAGATTCTATATAAAGGTCAAGATATCGCTAATATCTCCGCCAACAAGTTAAACAAGCTGCGCGGGAAAGAAATGGGCATGATTTTCCAAGATCCATTATCTGCACTAAATCCTCTAATGATTATTGGTGAACAGATTGAAGAGACTCTCACGCTTCATCAGTCCAAACTGTCTTCCAAAGAGAAGAGAGAAAAGGTTATTCACTTATTGAATCAGGTAGGGATTCCACGTCCCGAACAAATATACAAGCAGTATCCCCACGAATTATCTGGTGGTATGAGACAGAGAATTGTCATCGCGATTGCTATTGCCAACAAACCAGAACTACTCATAGCAGATGAACCAACAACGGCGCTTGACGTTACGATTCAACTACAGATTCTGGAGCTGATCCGTGATCTGAAGAACGATATTAACGCAGGCATTATTCTGATTACACATGATCTGGGTGTAGTAGCCGAGATGGCTGACCGCGTTGCAGTTATGTATGCAGGTGAAATTGTTGAAATCGCTGATATCTACACACTGATGAATGACGCGAAGCATCCGTATACACGTTCACTGTTGAACTCCATTCCTACCTTGTCTGAAGAAAAATCAAAATTGCATGTCATCCAAGGCATTGTACCTTCACTCAAAAATCTTCCTCGTAAAGGGTGCCGATTCAAGGCCCGAATTCCATGGATTAGTGATTCGGCTCATGAAGAGAACCCACAGATGCATGAAATTGCGCCAGGTCACTATGTACGGTGTACCTGTTACCAGCACTTTCATTTCCCTGATCAAGCTGAGGAGGAATAACATAATGGCATTACTCGAAGTAGAAGGACTTAAGATACACTTTCCGATTCGCGGTGGATTGCTCAAGAGGGAAATTGGCAGTGTAAAGGCTGTTGATGATGTTAGCTTCTCCATTGAGCAAGGTCAGACCTACGGTTTGGTTGGAGAATCAGGTTCAGGCAAGACGACTACAGGAAGAGCCGTTATTGGACTGAACCACATAACAGCAGGAAAGATCCTTTTCAACGGCAAAAACCTGGCTACAGAGCGGCGCAAAGACAGGCAACTCCAGCGGGATGTACAAATGATCTTCCAAGACCCGTACTCATCACTCAACCCAAGAAGAGGGTTATTGATATCATCGCTGAGCCGTTCCGAAACTATGAACGTCTGACAGCTACCGAGGAGAAAAGACAGGTAAGGGAATTGCTCGAGAAAGTTGGTCTGAGTCCGGAGTCAATCTACAAGTACCCACATGAGTTCTCTGGGGGACAACGTCAACGGATCGGCATCGCACGAGCCATTGCACTGAAGCCAAAATTGATTATTGCGGATGAACCTGTATCAGCACTGGATGTATCGGTACAGGCACAGGTACTTAACTTCATGCAGGAGATTCAAAAGGAATTGAATCTGACTTACCTGTTCATCAGTCACGATCTCGGCATTATCCGTCATATGTGTGACGAGATTGGAATTATGTACAAAGGTCGATATGTGGAACAGGGAACAACGAATGATATTTTTGAAAATCCGCAACATATTTATACCAAACGTCTCATTGCAGCCATTCCGGATATGGACCCAACCAAACGAGAGGAAATGGTAGCCTTCCGTCAACAGGTCAAATCCGAGTATGAACATTCATACCGAAATTTCTTTGATGAGGAAGGGCTTGCATACTCGCTCCAATCCATTTCCGATACTCACCGAGTAGCTCTACCTCAGAAAGGTTGAAGGCCATATGTGGAAAACGATAGTACGCAGAGTTATCATAATGATCCCTCAGATTATTTTACTAAGTCTTTTGGTCTTTCTGATGGCCAAAGCGATGCCGGGTGACGCATTAACCGGTTTGCTTGATCCAAGCGTGGATCCCAAAGCACTGGAAGCCCAGCGAGAAAGACTTGGACTAAACAATCCATGGTACGTGCAATATTGGGACTGGATCAAAAATGCCATACAAGGTGATTTTGGACAATCCTTCCGCTTCAAAATGCCAGTTACTGACCTGATTGGTCAGCGTGTAGCCAATACGTTCTGGCTTGCACTGACGACACTTGTACTGACTTACCTGATTGCTATTCCACTGGGTATCATCAGTGGTCGTTATAACGATACTTGGTCTGACCGGTTGATCACAGGTTACACATACTTGGGCTTTGCTGCACCATTGTTCATCTTCGCGCTGGTGATGGTATGGATCTTCGGATTTCACTTCGGCTGGTTCCCAACAGGAGGAAGTGTCGAGCCTGGACTTATACCAGGTACATTCAGCTACGTCATGAGCAAGTTCTATCATCTATTATTACCGGCACTATCTATGGCACTGATTACGACGGTATCTACCGTTCAATACTTGCGTAGTGAAATCATTGATATCAAGCATAAGGAATTCGTTATTACGGCAAGAGCCAAGGGTGCATCAGAATCCCGGATCTATAACAGACACATCTTGAGGAACTCGCTATTACCTATTGCCGCATTCTTCGGATATGAGATTACAGGACTTATCGGAGGTACGGTATTTATCGAAAGCATATTCAGTTATCCGGGTATGGGGCAGTTGTTCCTGAGTTCCATCTCTTTGCGTGACTTTAGCGTTGTGACTGCACTCGTATTGTTATATGGCGTAGCTTCCATTCTCGGGGCATTGCTGTCTGACATAATTCTGGGAATTGTAGATCCGCGTATACGGATCAAGTAAGAACTTGAAGATTTCGGGGTGAAAACAAGATGAGCAAGGCCAACGAGGTAGTTGTAACTTCACAAAAGGTTGATAAAAGCCCCTCTAGCTTGAATATCTTATGGAGGGAGCTTGTCAGAGATAAGGTGGCACTAATCTCGCTCATTTTCTTGGGCTTGGTCATGTTGCTTGTATATGGTACATCTCTCATTCTGAATCAGGACGATATCGTACGTGTGGATCTGTTCGCGTTATATGAACCGCCTTCTGCGCAATATTGGCTTGGAACAGACTACGGAGGACGCGATGTATTTGGCCAACTGGTTATAGGTACACGTAACTCACTGACCATTGGTATTATCGTAACGTTAATGACTGGCTTCATAGGTATCTTCATTGGCCTTTTATCCGGTTATTTCGGTGGAATGATTGACAACCTGTTTATGCGTGTTGTTGATTTCTTCATGATCCTTCCGATGTTGATGATTGTTATCGCGTTTGTTACGGCAGTACCGAAATACAATATCATCTCGTTCTCTCTTATCATGACCGCATTCCTCTGGATGGGGATTGCCAGGTTGATTCGCTCCAAAGCGTTACAGGAACGGGAATTGGACTATGTAAAAGCATCAAAAACATTAGGTTCTTCCCATTTGAAGATTATGCTTTCACAGGTTCTTCCGAATCTAAGCTCCATTATCATTGTAACGATGACATTGAATCTCGCTGCCAACATTGGCCTCGAATCCGGTCTGTCATTCTTGGGATTTGGTTTTCCCGAGAGTACGCCCAGTCTTGGAACACTTGTAAGCTATGCACGTAATCCGCAAACCCTGGAATCCAGATGGTGGATATGGCTACCCGCATCGGTACTAATTCTGGTACTGATGTTGAGTATAAATAATGTCGGACAAGCCCTAAAGCGTGCGACTGATGCAAGACAAAGAAGAGGTTAAAAAAAGGGAGGAAAGGTTCATGAAAAAGGGATTATTTTCACGGGGACTATTTTTCACGATGATGCTGGTCTTCGTACTGGCGCTTGCGGCTTGCTCGGAGAAAGAGGCGGCAACACCAGCGCCTACTTCGAACACAGGGGAAACAAAGACAGAGGTAAAACCTGCTAAAGAAGAGGGCGTTTACTCCATTGAAGACTTCAACAATGTCAAGACGAATGAAGGTACTGCGATCGAAGGTGGATCCATTACATTCGGACTTGTATCGGATACGGCTTTTGAAGGTACATTGAACTACAACTTCTACTCCGGTAACCCGGATGTACAGGTTCTTCAATGGTTTGATGAAGGCTTGCTAACTTGGGATAAAGACTATGTGTACACCAATGATGGTGCAGCAACATATGAGACATCCGAAGATGGCAAAACATTCACATTGACCATTCGTGACAATGTAAACTGGCATGATGGTAAGCCGGTAACGGCTGAGGATCTGCAATTTGCTTATGAAGTAATCGGTAACAAAGCGTATGATGGTCCACGTTACGACTCCAACTTTACTACTGTAGTAGGTATGGATGAGTTCCATGCGGGAACAGCAAAAACAATCTCTGGTATTAAAGTGCTGAGCGACAAACAAATCAGCATTACGTATAAAGAGTCCACACCATCCTTGCTGACAGGTGGCGTATGGACGTATCCACTTGCTAAACATATCTTCGGAGATATGGATGTAGCGAAAATGTCTTCTTCCAAAGAAGTACGTGAAAAACCAATTGGTTATGGTCCATTTAAAGTGGATGTCATCACACCAGGGGAGTCTGTAACTTTTGTTAAAAATGAAGACTACTGGCGCGGAGCTCCAAAACTGGACAAAGTAACTCTGAAAGTTATCAACCCGACAACGGTTGTTCAAGAATTGAAATCTGGCGGAGTAGACCTCGTGGATGCATTCCCGACAGATCAATACAAAGACAATGCTAACCTGTCCAACGTAGAATTCCTGGGTGCAATCGATCGTGCTTATACGTACATCGGATTCAAACTGGGTACGTGGGATGAAGAGAATGGAAAAGTTGTAAGCAATGCTGAAGCAAAAATGGGCGACAAAAAATTGCGTAAAGCAATGTGGATGGCTGTAGATAACGATCAAGTAGGTAAACGTTTCTATAACGGTCTGCGTTGGAATGCAACAACCTTGATTCCACCGTCTCACCCAGAATTCCATGATTCCAACAATCCGGGTGTAACGTATGATCCAGAAGCAGCGAAAGCATTGCTTGAGGAAGCTGGTTACAAACTGGATGGTGAATTCCGTACCAATCCGGACGGAACACCACTCGAAATCAACTTTGTATCCATGACGGGTGGCGACACAGCTGAACCCTTGGCACGTTACTACGTTCAATCCTGGGCAGCTATTGGTTTGAAAGTAAACCTGGAAATGGTTGAGTTCAACAGCTTCTACGACCGTGTAGGTAACACGGGTAAAGATGATCCAAACGTAGATGTGTATCAAGCCGCATGGGGCGTTGGTATTGACGTAGATCCATCCGGCCTGTATGGCCGTGATGCACTCTACAACTTCTCCAGATTCTCCAGCGAAGAGAATGATAAATTGCTGGCACAAGGTGTCTCTGCTGAAGCATTCGATGTAGACAAGCGTAAAGAGATCTACAATCAATGGCAGCAATACATGGTGGATGAAGTACCTGTATTCCCAACACTGTATCGTGCAGTTGTAGCACCGGTTAACAAACGTGTAATGAACTACGCGATCGGTGATGGAACAGGCGTTTACCTAAACGATCTGCAAGTTAATGCAGATAAAGCTGTAGTGGCTGAGTAATACAATCAAATTAGCAGCTGTAAGGATTGGGGTCCTTTAAGTAGTTTGTTGCTAAAAATCAACATAAAAGCATGAATTCTGTACACTTTGGCATGGGTGTATGGGGTTCATGTTTTTTTTGTAACCAAAATATAAAAAAAATTTAACTTTTTTTCAAAAAAGTGCAGACAAAGTGCCTCCTCACTTCGTCTATATAGGTAAGAGGTGATCATCTTATGAAAACATGGTGGAAACGAGCGGGTATGCTGCTGGCTCTGCTGGTCATTATATATTTGGGTGTGAAACCGGACATGCTGGTAGGCAAACCGGGGATTAAAGCAGAATCTGCTGTACTAATGGATATGAACTCCGAACAGGTCCTCATGGATTTCAATGGCTCTGAAGAAATTGCTCCAGCAGGTGTCAGCAAGTTGATGACAGAACTGCTCGTGATGGAGGCCGTGATTAATGGAGATATCGGGTGGGATGATCTTGTTCATGTGAGTCTGTATGCCAGTTCAGTGGGCGGCAGTCAGCTGACTATGAAACAGGGAGAGCAATTCACTGTGCAGGAGTTGTTCCAGGTTGTAGCTGTCTATTCAGCGAATGATGCAGCGGTTGCCCTGGCTGAACATATTAGTGGTACAGAGCAGAAGTTTGTCCAGCAAATGAATCAGAAAGCGAATCAGATTGGCATGTCGGACGGTACACACTTCACGAACTCAACAGGTCTCAGTGAAAAGTTGCTTGGTCCTAACCGTCCACAGGAAATACAGGGGCAGACCGTAATGACGGCTGTAGATGCATGTAAGCTTGCACGATATCTGCTCAGTAACCATCCCGAGATTCTAAGAGTCTCCAGTCAAGTGCAAGTATCAATGCATCAAAAAGGAATGTACATGAGTAACACCAACTGGATGTTGTCCTCCATTGGTGGACCCTATGCTTACGACGGGAATGACGGATTGAAGACGGGGTATGATGAAAATTCCGGGTATCATTTTGTTGGAACAGCAGAACGGGATGGCAAAAGGCTGATTTCAGTGGTATTTGGAACAGATACGCGTGAAGGACGTTTTATTGAGACACGGAAGCTGTTGAATTATGGATTTTCGGGTTCGAAATAAAGGGTGATTATGGACATCATCAAGGGTTATGCTCTCACACTTACGATGGCTTGGACACTACAGCAACTGGGATACATAGAAGGAATGACAGATTGAACGACCCCGATCATTCCTGCGGAAGCAACCATAATTCTGCAACGTGTACTTAAACTGGATATGCCTGCATCCCTTACAGGTTTTGCAGATATCTTGCCCGAGAATGAAGCTTCTGTCCCGCAGGTTCTATTGAACCTGCGGGCAGCTTTATATTATCGGATCAGAGGTATAATGAACCAGATAATCATATTAATGAATTGACATATCGATTTCTTTTGTTTTAAAATGACCAGTGAGTCATTATTATTCAATCCAGTTTAATATATATGTACCATACAACGGTACGATTCTGGAATTACGATCTGATCGGGGAGGGAATATGTGATGCAAAAGCAAATGAAATGGCCGCTGATCCTGTTTGCCATAGGGGTATTTATGGCTGCGCTGGATAACGGGATTATCACTTCTTCACTGACCACCTTAAATGCATCGTTTGGTGTGTCACCGACGTGGGGGGCGTGGACGATTACGCTCTACACTCTCGGACTTGCGGTGAGTGTCCCTATTGCAGGCAAGCTGTCGGACCGTTACGGTCGCAAGAAACTGTTTCTGATCGAAGTGGGGCTGTTCGGGATCGGGTCCCTGCTCGTTGCACTAAGCACATCGTTTACCTTCTTCCTGATTGCTCGTGTCATCCAAGCCTTGGGTGGTGGTGGGATATTTATCATTGCCAGCTCATACGTATTAAGCAAGTTCCCAGCGGAGCGTCAAGGTACTGCTCTGGGTCTGCTCGGAGGTATGAATGGTGTTGCCGCTATTCTGGGACCCAATGTAGGTGCTTTCATACTGGATATCACGGGCAACTGGCATTGGTTGTTCCTGATCAACGTACCGATCGCCATTCTGTTGTTCATTGCAGGTATTCGTTTAATCCATGAAGAGCAGGAACTTAATCGTGCAGCAGTGGACTGGAGCGGTATCGCTGTCCTGACGTTAGGTGTACTTAGTTTAATGTATAGCTTCAGCAATCTGGACGGTGTGAACATGCTTCAAAGCCTGGGATCACCGATGTTCTACGGCTTCTTCTTGGCAGGGGTGATCATTCTGGTTCTCTTTTACTTTATGGAAAAAAGGCTGGAAGGGTCTGAGCGTGAACCTGTCGTATCAACCAAGCTATTGGGCATTGCGTCCTTCCGTTGGACGCTACTGATTGCCTTTTTCTCCGGAGCCATCCTGGCCTCGGTGATCTTCATTCCAGGCTTTGTAGAGCAGTATCTCGGCGTATCCAACACAGCTTCCGGTTACTGGTTCACTCCGCTTGCGTTGGCATCCGGGATTGGGGCGGCTGGCGGTGGCTTCCTCGTTGACCGCAGAGGTCCGATCTGGACGTTATCTGTAGCTGGACTATTGTCGGCGATCGGTTTCCTGCTATTCCCGCTATGGGTAGAGCATATCTGGCAATTCGTCATTGCGAGTACGCTCGTAGGGATCGGCTTCGGTATGATGCTTGGTGCCCCGGTTAACGTACTGGTTACGGAACAGGCAGGAGATAACAACAAAGGCATTGCTGTAGCGACGAGCTCGTTATTCCGCCAGATGGCAATGGCGATTGCGCCTACGATTTTTGCCGGATTCCTGGCCCGTTCATTCTCCAATCTGGGGTCCAACATTCAGACAGGATTCGCTGATCAGGGGATTCAGGTGCCACCCGAGATGCTGCAACAATACGCTTCGGGTGGAGGAGCAGGGAGTGATATCTCCAGTCTGACAGAGGGCCTGTCCCAGATCCCTGATGCGGGTATCCGCGACGTGTTGCTCCAGGCACTGCATCAAACGACAGGTCAGGGTTACAATGGGCTGTTCTGGTCCGCAGTCCTATTCTCTGTTCTGACGCTGATAGCGGCGCTTATAACAGGACGTCTGCGTCATAAAGAGAAGAGTCATCCTGTGACAAAGGGTTCAACGGATTAAGTAGGCGGCATGGTAAATGAAGAGAACAGTGTACCTTTTGTAACCCAAAAAGGAGATGCTGTTCTTTTCAATTTAACCGGATTGTAACTTTTCATCATCCCGCAATGATTACAATAGAACGAGCGTAAGCGGTGTCTTGACTCCAGAGAGAGAAAACTTCAGAGAACACCGAGTCACAAGTCATGACCGACGTTTAATGAGTAGTACAGTAATTCATTTTGATAGTGAAGAAGGAATCAATGGATGAAGAGCAGAACTAAAGATAAGAAGAAGAAAAGAAGAAAAGGCCTATATATAACGCTCGTATCGCTTGTTGTTTTGTTAATCGGAGGTTATTTATTCCGTCAACAGCTGGCTGTAGCGGCATTTGATCTGTTCCTGGCAGGCTCGGTTGAAGAGCAGCTGTCCCGCTCCTATGTACCGCAGGAAGGCAATAATACCCCGGATCCAGCGGTATATCGCAAGGAGCCTTTTTCTGTGCTGTTACTCGGTTCGGACAAACGCGCTTATGAGAAGACGCGTGGACGCTCGGATACCGTCATTTACGCTGTGGTTCGTCCCAAGGAATCCCGAGTATTGTTAGTATCCATTCCACGTGACACTTATGTGCAGATTGTGGGACGGGATGCGAATAAGGATGGGGAAGATGATTACGACAAGCTGGCGCATGCCTATGCTTTTGGTGGGGAGAATATGTCCATCAATACGGTGGAGAAATTCCTTGAAGCCGATGTAGGTTACTATGCCACGATCAACTTCGACGGAATCAAAAAAGTCGTCGATGCGCTTGGAGGTGTCAAACTGCCGATTGATGAGGACATTGTGAACAAAGACCCTAATCATGTGCAATTCACAATTGAAGGCGGTAAGCCAATCTACGATGGGCAGGAAGCACTGTATTATGTGAGGTACCGTGAGGATAGTGATTTCAATCGTACCAAGCGCCAACAGATTTTCCTGAACGCGATGGCGAATGAGATGCTGAATGTGAATCAAATCGCCAAAATTCCGGAATTGATTCAGATCATGGGAGACAGCTTCCAGACGGATATGCGAGCTTCCTTCATTATTGATCTGGCCAAACAGGTGCTTACTCAGGAGAAACCGCAGATTTCAAGCTTCACCATTCTGGGTGAGGGGATGCGTAAAGACGGTATTTATTATGGCCGTGCTGACGAGAAAGATGTCCAGTATGCCAAAGAGCTGATTACCAACTGGATGGATCAATCAACTCCAGCCAGTGAAGTGATGATCCCTGACCGGCAGATGATTGAATAATTAATTCCATACCGATGATTTGTTGTAGACAACGATCAGCAGTACGTTTATTCGCGGGCTGCTGTTTTTTTCTTTGCAGAGGTTGTTCAAAAGTCTTCTTTTGATTACGAACGAATCATGCCTAGCGGTACCATCAGGATCGAATATCCTTTTGGAACATCCTGCGTTCTGAACCGTATAATATAAGTTGAGCGAGATAAGTTGATCGAAGAAATTCACAAGGAGGATACGTAAGGGTATGAACATCGCATTTTTTTTGCTACCCAAACAAGAAGTTACGTGCGTGACGTCGGATTCTACGCTGCGGCAAACGTTGGAACGGATGGAGTATCATCGGTTCACGGCGGTGCCCATTTTGAATAAGGAAGGCAAATATATGGGTACGGTTACCGAAGGCGACTTGCTGTGGTATATGAAGAATGCCGAGGGAAAGATTTCATTTGAAAACGCTTCAAAGTTCTTGCTCAAAGACGTTCCACTTCGCCTCGATATTAAGCCCGTATCCATTGACGCCAACATGGAAGATCTGATTAATCTGGCCAAAGTCCAGAACTTTGTGCCTGTGGTTGATGATATGGAGCGGTTTATTGGTATTGTGAGACGGAGTCAGATTATTGAATATTGCGAGGGTATTGTGGCTAAGGAATCAATCAAGGCCAAGTAAGATTTCAACGCATTTCATAAATATTGTGACAGTAGGGATAATCACAGCCATCCGGTATCATGTTAAACTTAAAGAAGACTGAGTAGAGGGTTAGTTCGAAGTTTCTATTAAGATAGATGTGGATTGGATGTACGGAGGACTCCGCATAAGTACCTGACATCAGTTTCGGAGGACTTCTCCGCTATTTGGGTAATTTTGCGGGCCCTCTTTTTATGCTATAATCGAGAATAAAGCTTTTTCGGGGGAGAGTGACTTTCGCCAATATGCCTAAAGAACTGGATGTAGCCAAACGTGCTAAAGTGATTGAATGGCTGAAAACCGAAGTACTTGATCAGGTATCCCGATTATTCAAGGCGTTATGGGAAGGCAGTACAACCCGAATCGGGGACAGTCTTGCCAGTTTGATCATGAGTAGTTACATATTGGGCCGCAGGCTCGGTATTCCGTTCAAGGATCTGGATGCACTGCTAGTTGAGAAGTTGAAAAAGCATAAACAGGAAGGTCACCAGCTTGAAGACTGGTACCAGGATATTTCCGCGCTAGAAGATCATATGCGTAAGAGGTGAATTTGTTGAAATTTAGCTTTAAATCAGCTGTTTGGAGCGCAGTCTATCTGCTCCTGTTACTTTCGCTGTTAACTCCTTTATCGGTTCTTGCCATATTTTTTATGATGATTCCGGGAGTTATTTTGTATGCTTCATTATCACTAAAATCATTTATATGGCATCTCGTGCCAGTGGCCGTTATTCTGGTCATATTCCATCCGATCTACCTGCTACTATTGCTCATCTTCACCCTGCCTGCGATTGTTATGGGTTACGCCTATAAAAAACAGAAATCGGCCTTGTTCACGCTAATGGCGGGAAGTGGCGCGATGCTTGCAGAATATTTATTGTTGCTGTTGGTCGGCAGTGTCATATTCCAATTTGACCTGTCCAGCTATATTGAAGATGTGGTCAGACTGACCATTGAACCGCTCACGAATTCATCTAATCAGATGATTAACGGGTTCGCATGGACGCCTGAAATGACGGAGGATGTTGCCAAACAGACCCAGCTAATGATTCCGTTTGCGCTGGTTGTGACATCGATGGTGATGGCGCTGATTACTCACGTTATTGCACGTCCGATTCTGAATGTGATGGGTGTGACGGTATCGAAGCTTCCACCTGCGAGAGAGTGGCGTATGCCACGTGCGCTGATCTGGTATTATTTCCTCGCACTGTTAATCGAAGTGATCTCCAGACAGAGTGACGGAACGTATTGGGCGATGATTGCCATGAACCTGTCGCCATTAATCAATCTGGGCTTCATGATTCAAGCGATCGGCTTCTTCTTCTTTCTCTCACATACCAAGAAGTGGAATCCGGTTATACCTTATTTCCTGGCGGTTGCAGTCTTCTTCATTGGTCCGCTTCGGATTATCGGAATTATCGATCTGGCGTTCCCGCTTCGTGAGGCAATATCGAAATCAAAACGATAGGGTGATGAGTCATGCCTAAATTTCTGAAGAAACGCTGGCACGGCTACTATACCGTATGGGCGTTCATACTGCTGCTGTTGCTCGTTATGTTCGTTACCATCTATAACTGGACGCTTGGTTTGATTAGTCTGATACTGGCCTCGGCGCTGGGTATCGTCATGATTAAGGCGGAGCTGGCGTTCCGCCGTGAGCTTAACGACTACATTAATGGCCTGTCCATTCGGATCAAACGAATGGAAGGAGAAGCGGTCAGCATGCTTCCATTTGGAATTGTGTTGTACAGCGAAGATCGTACGGTAGAGTGGCATAATCGCTTCGTTGCGGAGATGTTCCAGGAGAAGACCATGGTAGGCCATTCGCTACCCAGCTTGTTCCCCAAGCTTCCTCAGCCCAAAGAGAAGAAGGATGGAACCAGGGAACCTTCATCCAAGGAGTTTCATGATGAATTCCAACTGGATGATCGGTATTATGGAGTTATTCATAACCCGCAGGAGCGGTATGTATATGTATACGAGATTACGGAGCTAGCCATTCTTCGTGATAAATATGAAAATGAACGCCTTGCATTGGGTATTCTCGTTCTGGATAATCTGGACGAGGCTGCCCAGAGCATGGACGACCAGCAACGTACAGCGCTGATTGCCCGTGTGACTAGCGAGATTACGTCATGGGCCAAGCGGTATGAAGTGTACCTGCGCCGCCTGTCTTCTGATCGTTATCTGTTGATGCTGAATCATAAGTCTTTGCAGGAACTGGAGCAGAGCCGGTTTGTCATTTTGGATGAAGTTCGGGAGATGACCGCTGACCTCAAAGTGCCAATGACACTCAGTGTAGGACTGGCGTTCGGTTCGGATAGCATCAGCGAGATGGGAGAACTGGCGCAGTCCAGTCTGGATATGGCTCTTGGACGCGGCGGCGACCAAGCTGCCGTGAAGTCCGGACAACGTCTGTCTTTCTATGGCGGGAAGTCCAACGCAGTGGAGAAACGAACACGGGTCAGAGCCCGAGTCATTGCTCACGCGCTGCGTGATCTGATGCAGGAGAGCGACCGAGTGCTTATCATGGGGCACAAAGTTCCGGATATGGACGCGATTGGCGCATCCATCGGGGTATGGAAAGCAGCAAGTCTGTACAATGTGGAAGCACGGATTGTTCTGGATGGTGTTAATCCATCGATTGAACGCTTAATGGAGCAGGTGAACAAGGACGAGAAGTTGTCCAAAGCATTTGTATCACCGGAACAGGCAACTCAGATGATGACCGAGCATACCTTGCTGGTTGTGGTGGATACGCATAAAGCATCCATGACAATGGAGCCCAAGCTGGTTCAGTCTGCTACCCGTGTCGTGGTAGTGGATCATCATCGTCGGGGCGAAGAGTTTATCAATGATGCGGTGTTGATCTATCTGGAGCCGTACGCATCCTCTGCTGCGGAACTGGTGACTGAGCTCTTGCAATATATCCATGACAAGGTGCAATTCACTCCGCTTGAAGCTACGGCTCTGCTTGCCGGGATTACGGTGGATACGAAGCATTTCGCATTGCATACCGGATCCAGAACGTTTGAAGCGGCAGGTTTCCTGCGTCGTAGTGGTGCGGACACCATTATGATCCAACGGTTAATGAAAGAAGACCTGTCAGAATATATTGCTAAGGCAGAAATCATAAAGCATGCTAAAATGGTATACGGGAACATTGCGCTGGCGGTCACGGACCCTGGTAGCAAGATTCCACAGATGATGATCGCCCAGGTGGCGGACACATTGCTAAACATGACGGACGTAGTCGCTTCATTTGTTATAAGCGAACGCCCGGATGGACTGATTGGCATCAGTGCGAGATCACTGGGGCGCATGAATGTTCAGGTGGTCATGGAACGGTTGGGCGGTGGCGGACATTTGACAAATGCTGCCGTGCAGCTTGAAGGAACGCTTGGAGAGGCAGAAAAACGGCTGACGAACGTACTGGCTGAAATCGAAAAGGAAGAGGGGCTGTTCGAATGAAAGTCATTTTTATAAAAGATATGAAGGGTCAAGGTAAGAAAGGGCAAGTGAAGGAAGTATCTGAGGGATATGCACAGAATTTCCTTCTGCCACGTGGAATCGCACGTCTGGCAACGGACGGCAACATGAAGACACTGGACAACCAGAAGGCGGCTGAAGACAGACTCAAACAGGAAGAGAAAGCCGAAGCGGAAGCACTTGCGAAGAAACTGGAAGCAGAAGTGACTGAACTGAAAGCAAAATCCGGTGAAGGCGGCCGTCTGTTCGGCGCAATTACTAGCAAACAGATCGCTGAAGCTTTGTCTAAAAAGGGTCTGAAAGTAGACAAACGCAAAATTGAGCTGGACGAGCCTATTCGTACACTCGGCGTAACGCAAGTAACTGTCAAGATTCACCCTGAAGTGAAGGCAACCTTGAAGGTACAGGTAACGGAAGAGTAAGATGGGCGGCGAAATGTCATTCGACCGGATTCCCCCGCAGAACCTGGAAGCCGAACAGGCCGTGCTGGGTGCAATCCTGTTGCAGGGTGAGGCCCTGATTACAGCGATGGAACGGGTGCAAACCGAGGATTTCTATGATAAACCCCATCAATTAATCTATGAAGCGATGATTCAGCTTGGCGAGGGAAATCAACCGATTGACCTCGTGACACTTACTTCTCTTCTGAAGGATAAAGGTGAGCTGGAGGACATTGGCGGCGTAAGTTATCTGTCTAAGCTGGCCCATGGTGTACCTACAGCCGCGAACGTAGACTATTACGCTCAGATTATCGAAGAGAAATCGATGCTGCGTCGCCTGATTCGTACGGCAACACAGATCGTGAGCGAAGGATATACAAGCGGCGAAGATGTTGCAGGGATGCTGGGAGAAGCTGAACGTCGCATTCTGGAGATCTCCAACCGTCGCTCCAGTAGTGGTTTTATAGCCATCCAGGACGTACTGATGGAAGTATTCGACCGTGTGGAAACACTTCATCAGAATAAGGGAACCACAACGGGGATTCCGTCTGGCTTTATCGATCTGGACAAGATGACTGCCGGGTTCCAACGTAGCGACTTGATTATCGTCGCGGCTCGTCCTTCTGTAGGTAAGACGGCCTTCGCCTTGAACATCGCTCAGAACGTCGCTATTCGTGCGCAGGAGACGGTTGCCATCTTCAGTCTGGAGATGTCAGCTGCCCAACTGGTGCAACGTATGATCTGTGCAGAAGCTAACCTGGATGCCAGTGTGATGCGTATGGGTGATTTCAAGGGTGATGAAGACTGGCAGAAGCTGACGATGGGCATTGCTGCCTTGTCAGAAGCCAACATCTATATTGATGATACGCCGGGGATTACGGTAGCTGATATTCGTGCCAAATGCCGTCGTCTCAAGAAAGAGAAAGGCCTTGGCATGATCCTGATCGATTACCTTCAACTGATTAGTGGACGTGGTAAAGCTGGGGAGAACCGTCAACAAGAGGTATCCGAGATTTCACGTACCCTGAAACAGATTGGCCGGGAACTGGAAGTTCCGGTTATTGCCTTGTCCCAGCTGAGCCGGGGTGTAGAGCAACGTCAGGACAAACGTCCGATGATGAGTGACTTGCGGGAATCAGGTTCGATCGAGCAAGATGCTGACATCGTAGCGTTCCTGTACCGGGATGACTACTATAACCAGGATACCGAGAAGAAGAATATTATCGAGATTATTATCGCCAAGCAGCGTAATGGTCCGGTAGGTACGGTGGAGCTGGTCTTTCTGAAAAACTTTAATAAATTCGTCAATTACGAGAGGGCGCACAATGACGCCTTTGCGATGTAGCGGACAGGCGCTATGCGCTCCGATCAGGGGAGTAATATTGTCTGTCCCGAAGATATCTATGATTAGAGTATATGAACTCAAGCAAGGGTTATAAATACCCTATATAGATTCGCTATGAAATAGGATTTCATGAACCGGTGATCGCAGTCAAGCAAGCTTAGACTGAAGTCTCCGGTTTTTTGTGTCGATATATTGGCTTAATTCCGAACATTATAGTTGTACTATATCTAATTGTTCGCCATTTGATTTGACTTTGAAAATGGGGACTGGTACACTAATACTGCTGCGTTAAAGCAGCACAAACCTTCCCTTGAATGTAACGGAAGGAGCTTTTCACTGTCCGTTAGCACGCTTCTCCGCCGGTTTTTTGCGATAAAAATTCCTGCCGGGATAGAGGACGGACAGACCAATACAAAGGTGCGCAAGGCACCCACGGAGGAATGTTAACTATGTCAACGGTAGTTGTAGTGGGAACGCAATGGGGAGACGAAGGTAAAGGTAAAATCACGGATTATTTGGCGGAGAGCGCTGATGTAGTGGCTCGTTATCAAGGTGGTAATAACGCGGGTCATACGATTCTGATTGATAACAAAAAATATAAACTGACGATGATTCCATCAGGTATCTTCTACACGGATAAAGCGTGTGTCATTGGTAACGGAATGGTTATCAACCCGAAGGCACTCATCGAAGAAATTAATTATATTCATGATAATGATTTTACAACAAAGAACCTGTCCATCAGTGAGCGTGCACATATCATTCTGCCGTATCACATGGTACTGGATGCACTCGAAGAAGAGAGCAAAGGCCCGAACAAGATTGGTACAACGGGTAAGGGTATTGGCCCATGTTACATGGACAAATCAGCTCGGATCGGCATTCGGATGGTTGACCTGCTTGATGCTGAAGAGTTCGAACTGAAATTGCGCCATCTGGTCAAAGAAAAGAACCGGATCATCCAGCAAGTCTACAACGGCGAGCCTGTTGATGTGGAAGAGATTCTGAAGGATTATCTGGGATACGCAGAAATTCTGCGTCCTTACGTACGTGATACATCCGTTGTGCTCAACGAATACATTGATGAAGACAAAAAAGTATTGTTTGAAGGCGCACAAGGCGTGATGTTGGACCTTGATCAAGGAACTTATCCGTTTGTTACTTCTTCCAATCCATCTGCCGGTGGCGTATGTATCGGTTCTGGTGTAGGCCCTGCTCGTATCCAGCAAGTTATTGGGGTAGCGAAAGCCTATACGACGCGTGTAGGAGATGGCCCATTCCCAACGGAACTGCATGATGCCATCGGTGACCAAATCCGTGAGACTGGACATGAGTACGGTACCGTAACTGGACGCCCGCGTCGTGTGGGTTGGTTCGACAGTGTTGTTGTTCGCCATGCACGTCGTGTTAGTGGGATCACAGGCCTTTCTCTGAACTCACTGGATGTGATGTCCGGTCTGGAAACGGTGAAAATTTGTACGGGGTACAAATTCCGTGGCGAGATTATCACACACTATCCGGCAAGCCTCAAAATGCTGGCTGAATGTGAAGCGGTATACGAAGAACTTCCAGGCTGGAGCGAAGATATCACTGGAGCGAAGAAACTGGAAGACCTGCCAGTGAACACACAGAACTATGTAAAACGTGTGTCTGAGCTGACGAATATTCCAATTGCCATCTTCTCCGTTGGTCGTAATCGTGAGCAGACGAATCAGGTTCTTCCTATCTACGAATAATTGAACCGATAAAGAGAGATTGTTTCTTGAATTATAAATGATGTTAGTCTGCCGATCTCAGGCAGGTTAAGCCTCCAATTGTTGCTTTTATAGCGATGACTGGAGGTTTTTTGTATACTTTTCGGATATAATCCCGAGATTTCCGTCAATACTGGTTAACAGTAGAGTCCAGACCCCGACATGCACATGCTAGACGGGTGGGATAATCGGAGGGAGAAACGGACATGAAGTTGCTTGTGTGGTTTGTCAAAATCGTGCTAACCGTATTGTTGGTCAGTTCACTGACCCTGCTTACGACCGGATTAATTGTACAATCTTATGCGAAATCCCTGCTCGCGAGTTTCAATATTCAATGGGAAGGTCAACCGATGGGACTCACTGCCATGTTCCAGGGTGCGCTCGGTGGCAAAGCCAGTGAGGGAGACCAACCGGGAAATGGCACGAAGGATCAGCCGACCGGAGCGGAGAAGGAACAGGTTCCGGAAGATGCCATATCGGTTATGGGGAACGGGTCAGAGCGTGGTAAATCTGGCGTAGACGTAGGCAACGGTACGTCCCAGAGCAACAGCCCGACCACTGAGAGCGAGGGAGCGGGTTCGGGAACAGATTTGGACGGAGGCTCAAGTTCAGGTACCGATTCAGGAAAAGCGGAAGGTAGCGGTTCAGCAGCTTCAGGAAACGGAAACGGAAACGGAAACGGAAACGGAGCAACCAATAGTGGTAATGCTTCCACAGGTAATGATGCCATCGTAGTATCGCCGGATGATATCACAGGTGCGAAGGATAAACTGCCAGTGGAGGAGAAGGAAAAGATTTTCAGCCTGCTCATGAACAAGCTGCCGCAGAAGGAAATGCAGCAGATCTCGGGTGCGATGGAAGGTGGTTTGACGGAACAGGAACTGCGTGACATTGAACAGGTGATCTCGAAGTATCTGACCAGTGAAGAATACGATAATCTCATGGAGGTTCTGAAAGTGGAGTGATATATAGATGATCCTGTGGCAGTCATAGAATAAAGGCAATCGTTAACGGAAATCTTCATCAGAGTTAATCTGGTGAGGATTTTCTTTTGTGTTTTTACGAAAATAAAAGCAGGTTTAAGTGGGTCTTAGAACCTAGTCTTAAATAGGGATTGAAAGTACATAATACAGCGGAAGTTGAGGCATACTGGGGGAAGGAATAAGTCTGTTAACTTATGGATGTTTCAGAGAAACCAGGAGTGGCGCGGCTTTGCTTGTGACGTATAAAGTTGAAATGAGTGTAAAATCTGTGTTAAAGTATACGGGTGTGATAAAAGGTTAAGATTTTGACACTTTTAAGAGCGCAGCTAAAGTCCTGATTTGCGGACACCCAAAACAAAAGTATTCAACGAGCATGGGACAACACGATGGGTGATGTCCTGACAGAAATGCGAACTGAGAAGTGCTGAAAAGGAGAGAATCATGAAAGGTTTCAGAGGCATACGCCAACCGGGCAAAGACCGGGTACACGAACAATCCGGAGAACACCGGACGGCCGAAGACAAAAACAACATGAGCATGTCCAACTTCAGTCTAAATAAGAAGCGCGTTCTGGCCTCGCGCAAATGGATCATTACAGTAGCATGCGGTGTGTTCATCGCAGCATCGGCTGGATTCGCGGGCAATCAATATGTTACCGCCAACACGGTCCCGTATTATAAGGTACTGGTTAAAGGTAGCGAGATTGGTACCATTGCAGATGAAGCGCTATTACAGCAATTGTTTACAGACAAAACCGAGGAATATCAACATAAATATCCGGATGCGGAAATGGTGCTGAACACGGATGGCATCACGACCGAAACGGTAAAAGCGTACAAACCTGAAGTGAACAGTGATGAAACGCTGGATAAACTGAGCCATATGCTGACGGCTTATGCCAAAGGTGTGGAACTCAAGGTAGACGGTGAAGTTATTGGCATTGTAAAGGATCAGGCAACCGCAAACGCGATTCTGGAACAAGTTCAAAACCAATACATATCGGCGTCGGCTGTGCGAAGTTCGCTGAAGACGAAGTCGGTATCGGCTAACTCCTCGAAGAAAGACGAGGGACCGAGCACAACACTGAAGTCGGTAGGTATCAAGGAAGATGTGGCGACGGATGTAGTGAAGGCTGATCCGAACAAAATATGGGATGTGTCCGAGGCGGTTAAAGCTTTAACCGTTGGTAAAGACGCGCCTGTAACTTATGTTGTTCGTGAAGGAGATACGATCTCTTCGATCGCTTCCAAGTATGAAATTACACAAATCGAGATTCGCAAACATAACCCAGGTATTAAGGAAACGTCTCTGCAAATTGGAGACGAACTGACCCTGACTGTGCCCAAACCAGCCGTTACCGTTAAATCGGTTGAGCAGGTTATGGAGCAGATTGAGATTAAACCGCAAGTGGAAGTACGCAAAAGTGCTGAACTGAAAGCAGGCACAACCAAAGTCGTGCGTCCAGGACAAAGCGGATTGAAAAGTATGCAGTACCGTATTACGAAGGAAAACGGTGAAGTTGTTCAGGAAGAGTGGCTTGGTCAGGAAGTGATCAAGGTAGCCGTAACCGAAGTGGTTCTCAGCGGAACGAAAGTCGTTGGTGAAGGTACAGGTGAATTTGCTTGGCCCGTATCGAATGCATCCATGAGCAGCAGCTATGGACAGCGTTGGGGTCGTCAGCATAAAGGGGTCGATCTGGTAGGTAATCGGGATGTGAAATCAGCCGATGAAGGCGTGGTTACTTTTGCAGGACAGAAGAGTGGCTATGGGAATGTCATCATTATTAACCATCGTAATGGATATGAAACATTGTATGGACATCTGGACAGTATCGGTGTAAAGGTTGGACAAGTGGTTGAAAAAGGGGAGAGCATCGGCGTTATGGGTAACACGGGGCGCTCGACCGGGACACATCTGCACTTCGAAATCCTGAAGAACGGTACAGCGGAGAATCCGATGACGTATCTGAACTAATATAGAGCTTGAATGAGAACAAGGTTGGCTGAGAAGCTGGCCTTTTTTTTGCTGCTGAAAAATATCTTCAATGAAAGACCTCCAAGCCCCAGATCGGGATGTGACGGTGCTTCAGGTATGTTAAACTATAAACTATACACAACAAGGCATATAAGTTGAACTAATCATTTACACGATAACGGAGAGGACAGAAAAAACCTGAAAAAGCGAAGCTTTCGCCTAAAAGCTTTCTGAAAGAAAGCTGCATCGGAAGCATACGCTATCCCCGGATTTTCCCTTGAGAAAAGGGAATCGAAAAAATCTGGGGGTAACAGTGATTGGAAGGTTGTTCTGTCATCGTAGTGTGAGTGTAAATAATCGTTAGTTCAACTTATATAGAGAAACCAATCAACCAGGCTTTGGTATAAGCTGAACATAGAAGAGAGATATAAGCCGCTAGCGCGGATCAAGCAGGATATAGGGGTGAATTCAGCCGATGCAGGGAAAGATTTTGGTGGTGGACGATGAACAACCCATCGCGGACATTTTGAAGTTTAATTTGGAAAAAGAGGGATACGAAGTCATCTGTGCATTTGATGGCATTCGTGCAGTTGAACTGGCGTTATCCGAGAAACCGGATCTGATGCTGCTGGATCTGATGCTCCCGGGCAAGGACGGTATGGATGTATGTCGCGAGGTGCGTGCTCATCTGGAGATGCCGATCATTATGCTCACAGCTAAGGATGGCGAGATTGACAAGGTGCTCGGACTGGAGCTGGGTGCGGATGACTATGTAACGAAGCCATTCAGTACGCGTGAGCTACTCGCAAGGGTGAAGGCACAGATGCGCAGACGGCAGAAGCCTGCTAATACGGCAGAGGCGCCAGAAGATGAGGAAAGACAGGTCATGAGGCTGTTCGATCTGGCATTTGACATGGACATGTACACGGCTTACAAAGGCGGGGAGCCACTGGACCTGACCCACCGCGAATACGAACTTCTCTATTACATGGCGAAACATTCCGGTAAAGTCATGACACGGGAACATCTGCTACAAGCGGTATGGGGTATGAGTATTTCGGTGATGTACGTACGGTGGATGTAACCATTCGCCGACTGCGTGAGAAGATTGAGGAGAACCCGAGCAAACCGGAAACGATTCTGACTCGCCGCGGGCTGGGTTATCTTGTGCGTAGTGCCAAAAGCGTGAGCATATAATGAGCCGATTCTCGCGATTCTCGTTCTTCCGAACGATTCAGGCGAAATTGATTATTATCTATGTACTGCTGATCCTGATTGCGATGCAATTGATCGGCGTTTATTTTGTGAGTGCGATGAAGAACTCACTGACGAGCAATTTTACGGAAGATCTGCAGGCGCGTGCGGAGATGTTGTCGGTTCTCGTAGGCGAGACGATGGCGAGTGGAGAAGTAGAGGCTGGCGAGGACAAGGCGGAAAATCTGCGCGTGCTGGTGAACAATCTGTTCAACATTAACGGTGCCGAGATTCAGGTACTGGATGCCAGTGGCAAAGTATTGACAACCTCGCTAAGTTCTCATTCGGATTATGTTGGGCGCAAAAATACCCAGACCGTCGTTAGCCGTGCGCTGCAAGGCATCCGGGACAATGAGGAATATATCGTAGACGAGGATAATGTTCGCAAAAAGGTTGTCGCCAAGCCGGTTCTGTCCGGCGGCAAAATCATTGGTGCGGTCTACATCGCGGCATCCATGAACGAGCTGTATTCTACGATGGAGGGTATTAACAAAATCTTCATCTCCGGTATCCTGATTGCCCTGGTGTTAACGGCGGTGCTTGGCGTCATTCTGTCCCATACGATCACACAGCCCATTAAGGAAGTAACTCGAAGGGCGACAGCTGTCGCAGAAGGTAACTTTGATCAGCAGACACCTGTATTCGGCACGGATGAGATTGGTCAGCTCAGTCGGGCTTTTAACTATATGACCAGCAGGCTTCGGGATGCACTCTCTCAGAATGAAGAGGAAAAGGAAAAACTCACCTCCATCCTGACCAATATGAGTGATGGCGTGGTAGCCACGGACGAGTATGGCAAAGTCATTCTGGTCAACCGTCGTGCCAGTAGCATTCTGGGTATGCGTCCTGCGGATATTGAAGGAAGGCATTTTGCTATATTGCTCGGCATTGATCCGGAGGATGCGGAAGCTCTCGCGAGTGGTTTCACAGGTTCAACGCTGTTACAGATTGCACCAGCGGGGCAAGAAGAGCCTGTGGTCATTCGTATGACGTTCACACCGGTTCATCGGCGTGAGTTGGGGATTACCGGAACCATTGCTGTGCTTCAGGATGTGACGGAGCAGGAAGAGCTGGAAGCATCCCGACGTGAATTCGTGGCGAATGTATCCCATGAGCTTCGTACACCCTTGACCACAATCAAGAGTTACGCGGAAGCATTAGATGATGGTGCACTGGAGGACCCTCAGCTTGCCGGGCGCTTCGTGGGCGTCATTCAGAATGAGACGGAGCGGATGATCAGGCTGGTTACGGATCTGCTTCATTTGTCCCGGCTCGACTCCAAGGAAGCCCTGCTACGCAAGCAGCCAACCGACATTCTGGAGATGTTGGAGGAAGTGACGGATCGATTCTCATTCCAGATGCAACAGAAGGATATTCAGTCTGTGCTGTCTGTGGAGAATGATATTCCGGCTATTCCGCTGGATCGCGACCAGATAGATCAGGTTCTGGATAATGTCGTGTCCAATGCGCTGAAGTATACGCTGGAAGGCGGCACCATCACGATTACAGCCAGACGCAGTGACGAACATGCATTTGCCATCTCCATATCGGATACGGGAATGGGTATTCCACAGCGGGATCTGGATCGTATTTTTGAGCGGTTTTATCGGGTGGACAAGGCTCGTTCCCGCAGCATGGGAGGCACAGGGCTGGGACTGTCCATTGCCCGGGAAATTGTGAAGGCACATGATGGCAGCATCTCTCTGGAGTCCGAGGTAGACGTCGGTACAACGGTAACGTTCACGCTGCCGATGCGGGAGAAAGGGGGTGAGCACCATGAAGGAACGGATTAAATCCCTGGTGCTCGCTACCCTTGTTGTAGCTAGTCTGGTGCAGAGCTATTTCCTGATCTACCGTTTGCCGGGAGGTGGAGATTCTATTGTGACCTCCGAGACGAACTATGTGAAAACGGAGAATATGGGTCAGGAACGTAATATTGAAGAATTGATCTTCCCAGATCAGATGATTATTCATCTGGGCGAGGATAAACATACCGTGTTCTACCCTGGCAACACGTTCTATCAGTTGATCTATTCCCGGTTACAGGGGCGGGCGTTTGATGATTTTCAGCGCCGGAGTGTGCAATCCGTGAACTGGAATCAGCTTCGCAAGGAGAACCCCGGATTTGAACTTTCGTTCAAGGAAGGCATACCGGTTGCGTTGTTGCAGCGGGTAATGCGTCTGGGTACAGACTCTCTCTTCCAAGGGGAGACGATTAACCGGATCTCGATCTATACGGCAAAAAACGAAACAAAAGCCCATGCACTGTTCTTCAGTGCCAAGGGAGACGTTGTATATGAAGCAACACAGGCAGACCTGACGGTACAAGACGTGCAGCAGCATGTCGACTTTGGTACGAGCTGGACGCCATATACGTTGATGGACGGTGGATATTATATCCCGGCAGAAGCGCTGGAGACGATTGAAGCCGTTGTGCCTACAGGCCAGTTCACTGTGGAGCAGATGCAGCGTAGCCTGTTCTTCGATCCAAGCATGACCCGTAATATTCGGGAAAAGGATGGATCGGAGATCTACACGGACAGCAAACGCAGTCTGCAAGTGAAACAGGAACAGCGCTGGATCAGCTATACCGATCCGGCTGCACCACCTGCGGGACAGATTGATCCAGCCAAGGATGCGCTGTCCGCAGTTGATTTTGTGAATCAGCATGGCGGCTGGAAAGGAAGGTCGCGCATGATGTTGAAGACGGCTGACAGCAAGACACAGCTTCAGTTCCAGCAGTATTACGGTAGCTTCCCGATTTTGGATTCGATGCAGTTCCGCTTCGGCACGATCAGTATGGAGATGCAGCAGGAGACAGTGTCCAGTTATGAACGATCACTGGAATATCTGAATGAAGGTGAAGAGACGAAGAAGTCGGTGAACTTGCCTGGTGGTGATAAGCTGAAGGCTCTAATTAAAAAGGTAACGGGCAAGAATCGCCAGGTCGTGGATGTGTATCCGGCGTATCGTCCTTCTACAATCGAGGACGGACTGAAGCTGATCCCGGTATGGGTCATCCGCTTCGGTAACGGTGAGGAAACCACCGTATCTTGATAACGGCTAACGAATCTGACACGCCTTAAATGCCGAATTAGCCTTAAATGCAAAATCTAACGAACCTCAGCGACGTTATTCCGGCAGAAAACGAGTGAAAACCGATGGAATGCCTACAAATGATAGAAATAACTTCTCTCAGATTCGTTAGATTACAAACTTGCGGAAAATAGGGCAAATAAGGCGTGTGGAGTTCGTTAGCGAGCAGGTAACGTGGATAGAGATCAATTATCCAAGAGTGTTTGAAAGTATTTTAGCCAGTTAAGTGAGAGAGGTGAAAGTTTTGGATTGGGGACGGGCGAAAAATGTGTTGATCTATGCCTTTCTGCTGCTTAATCTGGTGCTGGGATATCAGATCTGGATGGATGCACGGGAGACGGCCGGAGCCAATCTGGACTTCACCTCACTGGCAGATAATACGCAGCAGGCGATGGAAGAGAAGGGCATTCAGGTGCTGGCTCCCATCCCGAATGAAACGCCGAAGTTGCCCAAGTTGTCCTATGAGTTCATTGAAGAGGATAAGGCGGGCGTTGATGTGGAACTGGAGCAGCCTGTAGATAGCAAGCTGATCTTCTCGCAGAGCGAGCTGGAGGATGCACTGCAAAGTGAGATACCGCAGATCGGCACCTATCGGCTGGATCAGCTGATGGCCGTGGACGGGGCCTTTGTGCTTCATCCGCTTGTGGATGGCAAGTGGCCGCTCTTCAATGTAAGTCTGGAGCTATTCTACAGCGACCAGAAAATAACGGGTTACCGTCAGACTCCGGTGCGGATTACGACCGCAGAGGAGAGCGATCAGCAGGTGCTTCCGGCGTCGAAGGCGCTGGGAACGCTGATCGAGAACTTTTTGCCAAATGATGCGATTGTCAAAGATATTCAGCTGGGCTATTACGGCCAGTTGTTCAATTCAGATATACAGGTGGCGATGCCGGCATGGCGGTTCGTGCTGGAAAGTGGCGAAGTGTTGTACGTGCAGGGCATCAGTGGGGATGTATTCAGTCCCAAGACAGACAAACCAGGGGAGTAATGCGTTATGGGGATATATTTTACCGTGTTATCCAGCGGTTCGACAGGCAATGCCACGGTCATTCAGCATGGAGGCACATCTCTCATGATTGATGCAGGTCTAAGTGCGAAGCGACTGGATGCACTGTTTCAGGAAAGGGAGATTTCTGGGGCAGAGCTGGACGGGATTCTGGTTACACATGAACATTCTGATCACATTAAAGGACTAGGCGCGATGTCTCGGAAATATAATTTACCAATCTATGCGAATCTGAATACGTGGGCGGCGCTGGAGAAGTCGGTCGGGAGCATTCCAGAGGAGAACCGCAGGGTGTTTGAAACGGGTGAAAAGCATGATTTTGGTTCATTGCGCGTGGAATCTTTCGGCATCTCTCATGATGCGGCTGAACCGGTAGGGTACACGTTCGATGATGGCAGTGAGAAACTGTCGGTCGCAACGGATCTCGGCTATATGAGTGACAAGGTCCGCGATGCGATTGCGGATTCGGACGTACTGGTGCTGGAGGCGAATCATGATGTCGAATTGCTGCGCATGGGACGTTATCCGTGGAACACCAAGCGCCGAATTCTGAGCGACATCGGGCATTTGTCGAACGAAGCGGCTGGGGCAGCGCTCAGTGAACTGATGAACGGACGCATCAAGCGCACGTATCTGGCACATCTTAGCCGGGATCATAATATGATGGACTTGGCGAAAATGACCGTGCGCGACGCGATGGAGAGCCGTGGATGCTTTTATCAGGATCATGAGTTCAAACTCTGTGATACGTATTACGACCGTCCTACACCATGGGATAGGGTGGGTGAGCCATAAAGCTGTCTAGTTCGGCGGCTTTGCGCTCTACTTCCTCACGAGTCAGGATGCCTTTATCAATAAGTAGTTCAATGATGGTACTGAGTGCGAGGGTATTACGATAGTGTTCTTCCTTGAGATCGGCCAGCTTGGCCGCCATATGGACTTCATCCATTGCAGTAATTGTACGTGTACGATCCATGTATACATCCTCCTTCTATGAAGCTTCGAATTGTCTTTTACTATTATTGTAGTCAGGCTTGGTGGAAAACATTCCTCTTTTTGCCGCTAACATTTGTGTGGTGGGGCGTGTATGCTGAATCTGTGACCATGCAGGAGTGAAAAAGTTCTTCTAAATTGCCAAAATGGCGCTTAGCGGACCGGGTTTTGTGGTGATAGATACTATGGACCTTTATTGTTAAACGCGTTATAGCGGAAATTTGCGTTAATCTACGTAATTATGCAACTTTTTAGGATTTGACGTGTTTAGTATAGTAGGAGTATTGTGATTTTGGCTGTTTTGCGTGTGAAATGGCATGTCGTAGAATGCGAGAGCATGATTGATAGAGTCACTGACAGGATGGCGTGTCCATTCTGTTGTACATAGACGCTGTATCTCGATTTGATATTGGGGTGCGGCGATATGAAAGACCATTTTGTGAAAATGCAAAAAAGCATGAGAAAACGAGAGATATTCAAGGTTCGCACGTAACGGAAGGCACAGAACGAAGCTGGAGAAGCGTAACGTTCGCCTGAAAGCTTTTGATAGAAAGCTACTTAGAGCATACGCTATGGACAATTCTTCTTTGGAAAAGGGAGTCCAAAAGAATTGGTGAATGACAGCAATTGGAGGCTCATCTGTGACTGGAGTGTAGAACGTAAGAACATCATCGTTGATCCATGCGACAACTTAGGCGGCAGTCAGGGTCTTGATGCGTGACAACGAAGGGGAGAGGATCACGATGGGATTGTTTGGAGACGATTTTTATTCAACCAAAGTATCAAGACGCGCCGAACCTGAACAGAAAGGCAAACTTCAGATCATTCGCCCTGGAGGCAGGGCACGTGGACGTGACCGCTGGAGCAATCCGCGCAGATCGCGTTCGGGAATCAGCTCCACAGTCAAAGTAGCTGTAATCAGTTCGGTGATCAGCTCCATCGTGACCGTCACGCTGTTTAGCTTCATTATGCAGCCCACATCGTTACCGCTGGCTAATGCTACAGGTAATGGTGGAGGCGGTGGACAGACATCCCAGATCGCTGATCCGTATGACCGGATTATTCAGGCAGCGGCGCATGTTCGTCCATCTGTGGTGAGCATTGTGAATCACAAAACAGGCAGCAGCCTGTCGATGGAGGATTCCGCACTGGGCTCAGGGGTCATTTTCAAAAAGGAAGATGGCAAGGCCTATATCATGACCAACCACCATGTGGTGGAGGGTGCGAGTGATCTGGAGATTGTGACCGTGGACGGAGAGACGCACAAGGCAAAGTTGGTCGGTAAAGACCGCGTGAGTGATATTGCTGTATTATCCGCAGAGGATAAAGGGCTGGGTGCAGTGGCAGAGATCGGTGATTCCAGTAAGCTTCAGCGTGGCCAGACGGTACTGGCGATCGGAAATCCGCTCGGTCTGGGCGGCACGCTGACATCTGGTATTGTCAGTTACACCGATCGTATTCTGCCCGTATCGATTAATCAGGACGGCGTATACGACTGGGAGCAAAATGTGATCCAGACGGATGCGGCGATTAACGAAGGCAATAGCGGCGGAGCATTGGTCGATCTGAACGGCAAAGTGGTCGGCATTAATACGATGAAGATCTCGGACACAGGCGTTGAGGGTCTCGGCTTCGCCATTCCGATGAACGAAGTGATGAGAACCGTTGATTCTCTGCTCTTGAACGGCAAAGTATCTCGTCCGTATCTGGGCGTATACACGGTGGATCTGAGCAATCCCTATGCACCACTAGATGATGAACAGCGCAAGGACCTGAAGCTGCCATCCCACGTGGACAGCGGAGTTGTTGTGCTGGAAGCATCGGGTCCGGCATCCGAGGCGGGTATGAAGCTAAATGATGTCATTACAGAGTTTGATGGGCAAAAAATCACCTCTACGCTCGATCTGCGGAAATATCTATACGATGAGAAAAAGATTGGGGATACCATTGAAGTGACCTTTTACCGGGACGGCAAAGCGGAGAAGGTATCCGTGAAGCTGACGGATAAGCCAGAATAGGGAATGTTTAACGGACTGTGTACCGTTGCTTGGATTGAAAGAGGGCAATGCTAGAGGAGTGATCAGATATCTGACCACTCTTTTTTAGTTGGTAGTTAAGCAATATGTATATGATTGGACCGCTCGTAATTACATAAGTCAGGGTATCTAAATAACACTGTCTGTACTAGGGATTGAGCGTGCTCGTTCGACAGGAAATGAGTAGATTAACCATTTTTATGTTCTCATGATCAGTTAGACCCGGAGCCAAAGGAGCAGATACATCAGACTCGGGCTGTGGTAAACTGTTGTCAATATGTTGGAGACGGTCGCTAGTACAAATAACATCGGTTTGTCGATCACATTTTTTATTTCAGAAAGGAAGGGGTATTTGTAATGAAAAGGTTGAGGAAAAAGATGCTTGGGGGAACGAGCTTGGTACTGTCCCTGTTTATGCTGTCTGCCTGTGGATCTGAGGTAGCTACAACAGGGGCATCTGTGGATACAAGTGCTTTGCAAGAGAAGATTGCAGGACTTGAGAAGAAACTGGTGGAGCAGGGAGCCAAGAGCAGAAAGCAGGAGCAAAAGATCGCAGCGCTTGAGGCTAAGTTGAGTGAGCTGAGTACGACGGTGATTGCGGTAGGTGAAGCTGGTGGCCAAACACCTGTAGTGCCAGGGAACAATGGGTCGGCGGGGAAAGGCGACGGGGTGTTGATTACGTTTGCCCAGTATGAGAAGCTTGAGGTTGGCATGCTGGTAGAAGATGTTATCGAGATTCTAGGCGGCGAAGGTGAAGCGCTGAGTGAAGCGGAGAATATGGTGGTATACAACTATAAAGGCACAGCCGGCAATGGTGCCAACGCTGTTATTGCTTTTCAAGGTGGCAAGCTGTTAACGAAGGCTCAGTCGGGATTGAATTAAAATTAGTATTGGATTTGAAGAATATGACCCTGTGGAATGAAGCACATTGCAGGGAGGATGAGTTATATGGGAAGGCCAATCAGAAACTTCTGGTTGGCTTTTTTGTGATTTTATAAAGTCTGTGAGTAGCGAGGAGATGTTATTTGATATAGATTTTTCTGGATAAATGACTTGACACATGCGGTTAGTTGTAACTATAATGAGTACAAATATAAGTTGTAACTATAATAGTTACACATAATGATTTGAAGGGGGATTATTATATTAAATGAATGTTAATGTTAGTCGAAACAATTGTACAACCAGACTATAGGGGCGGAATAAGAAATCAACAAATCGATTGCTAGATACATTGTTATTGATAAACGGCGACGACATAAAGAGAGGGAGATCAATTAAATGTTTACGAAAAGATCATCAGTGGGCGTTATGCTCGTTCTATGTTTCATGTTAATTCTGAGTGCTTGTGCGGGTACAGCAAGTAAAACCGAAACTTCGGCAGAATCTTCATCCAATGCTACGGGTGCTGAAAATACAAAGAGTGAGGAAACAAACATATCAGCGGTGGAGCTGAAAGTGACCACCTATAATCCTGGGGGAAACAGCGTTTTTGGTGTTTCATCAAACTCGATTGAAGGCCCAACTGAAGTCGTGCTCGTTGATGCCCAGTTCCAAAAGAATGATGCCGAGCAATTGGTCAAAATGATTAAAGATACGGGTAAAGAACTGACCACCGTATATATCAGTCACAAGGACCCGGACTATTATTTTGGTTTATCGGTAATCCGTGAGGCGTTCCCTGATGCGAAATTTGTTGCCACTCCAGCAACGGTGGAAGGAATCAAGGAAACAATTCAAGTGAAGAATGACTATTGGAATCCGATTCTGAAAGAAAATGCACCAACTGCACAGATTGTTCCGGACGTCCTTGAGGGTGCTCAATTTACCGTAGATGGGGAAGCCGTAGAGATTATCGGTCTAGATGGTTCTGATCCGTCCCATACGTTCCTGTGGATTCCTTCCATTAAGACTGTTCTTGGTGGCGTTCCTGTCTACGAAAATTCGCACGTCTGGATCGCAGATAACCAAACTCCAGAGAGCCGTGACTACTGGCGCCAACTGCTGGACCAAATTATTGCATTGAATCCAGAGCGAGTGATTCCAGGTCATTACCTGGGTACCAGTGTCGGGGATATATCCAGTGTTACGTTCACCCGTGATTATATTGCTAAGTTTGAAGCAGAGGCAGAGACAGCCAAAGATTCAAAAGAACTGATTGCAGCCATGGAAAAAGCATATCCGGACTTTACGAATACAGGCGATCTGGAGACGAGCGCTCAGGTAATTAAAGGCGAAATTTCTTGGCCTTGAGTCTAACGATGGACTTTTGGAAAGGGTATAAGTAAAGGGCAAACATCCTTATCCTGTTATTCGGGAGGGATGTTTTTGCTTTCATTAGGCGTGTAGGGGTTTCTTTTCGGTGGCAGGTGTGATAGAACTGAGAAGTGGCTATCCTGTAATGGGATACGCGGTTGTGAATCGGGAACATAGCTGGTTACAGAAAGGATGCTTAACGGATGTACGTTGTATGCAAAGAACACGTGGACATTGCCATCGACATGTTTGTCGATGAGTATGAGGACGCTCCAGATATCGTTGATCTGAAGGAGACGGAATTTGCCGACTGGGACCCGCCTGCGAAGTGCGCCGAGTGCGAACAGCATGCGGAATTCCTCGTCGTTTAGCGTACTGTAGGAATTAGGTGGACGGAGGCGTGACTATAGGTGGCGCTTCTGGCTGGCTTTCCATCCGGTATGAACATCACAGTAAGATGCAGAGAGAGCGTGATGAGCGCTCTTTTTGTCTTTGTGCAGGGAATTGGTGGGGTTGGTAGGCAACGAAGTAATTAGGGACGTGGGTGTGAATCGTCCGAGTAGCTCTAACGAACCTGACGGACCTTATTCGTGGCAAATACCGACTGGTTGAAATCTAACGAATCGTAGACACGTTATATTACTGAAAAGGCCTCAAGAGAGGTGGGAAGTGCTCGTTTTGACTGGGATAGCGTGTTTCAGATTCGTTAGATTTTAAAGGAGCCGAAATGAGGCTGAATAAGGTGTGTGTGGTTCGTTAGAATTTGGAGAAATGTGTAGTATAGGTATACTACAGTTGGAACGAACGATGCTGTGAAGCATCTTACTTATAGAATATTGCGCAAGTAAGATAATTTAGGAGGAATGATTTTTCGTGTTTATTCAGATTATTGGCGTAGGCAAATTGAAAGAAAAATATCTCACGCTGGGCATTCAGGAATATGCCAAGCGGCTCGCCCCGTACATCAAGTTTCAGATGATCGAGGTCGCAGACGAAAAGGCGCCCGATACCCTGAGCGAAGCTGAGGTTCGGGCGGTGAAAGAGCGCGAGGGCGAACGCATCCTCGCGCATGTGAAGAGCGAGGCGCATGTGGTCGCGCTCGCTTTGGATGGCCAGCTCTGGAGTTCAGAGGAGCTGGCAATGGAGATCGACAAGCTCGGCACGTATGGGACGAGCCATGTCGTGTTTGTCATCGGAGGAAGCCATGGGCTCTCCGATGAGGTGTTGCGCCGTGCGAAGCAGCGCTTGAGCTTCGGGCGCATGACCCTGCCGCATCAGCTTATGCGGCTGGTGCTGGTAGAACAGATTTATCGCGCAGTGAAGATAAATCGGAATGAACCGTACCATAAGTAGGGATAAGCTAAAAATGAAAATCCAGTATGATCTAATGTTTAACATAAAAAAACACCTCCAAATGGTCTCTTATATCTTACGATATAGTTGACTTTTCTTGGAGGTGTTCTGATTTACTTCATGTTAGGGACGGTTATTCGTTACTGTACTTTGAGCAGATTCAGGATCATTGTAATGGCTTCTGCTCTGCTTGCTGTCGCATGAGGTGCGAATAAGTTGTTTCCAATTCCTTGAGTAATTCCTGCTTCTTTAACGGCTTGAATAGCTGGCTTTGCCCATGTTGGAATATCGTTATCATCTGCAAAATCTGTAGAATCTACGGTTGCCAAGCCTGATCCATATACCCGAGCAATCATTGCTGCCATCTCCGAACGTGTGATGTTAGCGGTTGGACGGAAAGTACTATCGTTGTAACCAGTCACGATCTCGGCCGCTACAGACTGAGCTACGGCTCGTTGTGCCCATACGCCAATGCTGTCGTTATCACTAAAGCTGAGCGCTTGGCCATCTCCTGCCGGCTTGAGGGCATTCATTAGCATCACTGTAAATTCAGCACGTGTAATCTTTGCATTCGCTCGGAACGATTTATCAGAATAACCTGTCACGATTCCTTGGTCTACAGCTTGATAAATTTGTTCTTCTGCCCAGTGTCCTGCGATATCAGAAAACGCTATATCTGGCTGCTTATCTACGATCAGTACAGCAAATTTTGCAAGGCGATCGACTGCTGCGGTAATGGTATTGCCATTTGCTTTACCACCAATCTCAATCCAGCGTTGTTGATTTTCATCGTAGTAGTAGATAGAAGCATGCTGCCCTTCTTTTACTTTGCTAGCATCGAATTGGAATGTCAGAGTGACGGGCTTGTTGAAGCTGCCCGGGACATTACTCAATAGCTCATACACGGGGCTGACGAAGATGATTCCTTGTTGTTCAAGCGCTGCAATGTCCTTCAGCTTTTCAATAGTCATCGTGAGAGGTTGATCTGCGGCTCCACTTGGGATGGATACAGTAACCTCTCCACCGAGCTTGATCTCGCCATCTCGACCAACTGGCACTGTAATGGTTCCATTCGTTGAGGTAATCGGCGTTGTTGGTGTTGTCGAGGCACCACCACTTGATGTTCCATTGCTACCACTACCACCATTACTACCACCACCATTACCGGTCGGTGCAGCTGCACGAGTAACGGTAATCGTGTATACTGTTTGAGTCCCTTTTTGCGAGATTACAGTAACGGTAACGGTATTTGCTCCGACCACAAGATTCTTGTTTCCTGCCACTTGAACGGTAGCAGCGGAATCGGATGTTGTATGTGTAACTGCAACGGATGTTTGAGTATAGGGGATACTTACTTCATACGGACCCGTTTCGTATGAAGCAAAGTCTGTCACCGATGTTCCATCCACTTGGAGATCGGTTAAGTCTGCATCATCTGGTGTGCTGTCATTTACATAAACCAATAAATTTTGTGGTAAGCCTGAATCAAACGCGAATGTCAAAGTTGCAGCTATGTCTACTTCTAGGGTATTCAAATATTCTTTTTTGAGTGTAACGCTAGATCCATCGACGGTGTAGTCTTGATTCTCTACTAATGTGGTTGCTTCATTCGTAATGCCTGTGAAGGAATGACCATTCAACTGTAAACTTATCGTTTTGTCTGTGTGATTTTCATCTTGTACATATTTATCATATACAATATCTATAGGATCTATTTTGCTGTCTATTGTAGACATCATAAGAGTGTGATCATCTCCAGCAGCGATTGCTGTAACCTTTTTTGCGAATTCCATTTTCTTAGGGGTTAGCTCATTATTGGTAGTTCCAAGTCCTAATTTCCCAGCCGTCCCTGCACCAAAGGCATAAACTTCGCCATCTGCGGTTAAGACGAAGGAGTTCTCGCTTCCAGCAACAATCGATTTTACTGTAATATCGTTTACAGCTTCAATTCTTTTAGGGCTGGACTGATTTATTGTATCGCCGTGTCCTAATTGCCCATAGTTATTGTTGAGGCTAGGGTTGTATTCATTACCACCAAAGGACAACACCTTGCCATCTGTGGTTAAGACGAGGGAGTGAGCTCCTCCAGCAGCAATCGCTGATATATCTGTTAAACCAGCGATTTTTTCAGGTCTAAACTTATTTATTGTATTACCATGCCCTAGTTGTCCAGAGCTTCCTGCGCCAAAGGAATAAACTTCACCATCGGTGGTTAAGGCGAGGGAGTGATTTCTTCCAGCAGCAATTGCTTTTACGGTAACATGGCTTAGAGCGTCAATTTTTTTAGGGCTAGTCTGAGTTCCGCCATATCCTAATTGCTCATAGTCATTTCTACCAAAGGAATAGACCTCACCCGTCACAGATAAGGCAAGCGAATAATCCTGCCCAGCAGCAATTGCTGAAATCTCTGGTAATCCCTCAATTTTCGTTGGCGTATTCTTCCCGCTCCAATCACCATGCCCTAATTGCCCAAAGTTGTCGTTAACACCACCACCGCCAAAGGAATAGACGCTACCCGTAACCGTTAAGGCGAGGGAGTGAGACCTTCCGGCTGCGACTTGTTTGACTTCAGCTAAATTAGCAATCTTTGTAGGGGTGTGTTTACTACCTAGATCACTACCGAGCCCTAGTTGTCCAGAGTTTCCTGCCCCAAAGGAATAAACATCGCCATCTGTGGTTAAAGCGAGGGAGTGATAAGCCCCTGCAGCAACTCCTTTAATGTCTTGGAGGTCCTCGATCTCATGCGGAATCGTTGTATTGTAAGCCCAAACGCCTAATCTCCCATTGCCCTCAGCCCCAAAAGAGTATATGCCTTGCATAGATGCTGCAGAGACATGTGTGGAGTGGGTCAACATGGGTTGAATGATGCTGACTAGTAATGTGACAATGATTAATTTTGAGAAAAAACTTTTTTTAGATTTCTGTTTTAAATCTCGGTTAGAAAAATACATTCTATATATACCTCCTATTTATTGGTTAGACTTTTTTTATAATGCAGCTTCGCTATCCTCCCGTATTCAATCCATGGTCTACAAACTTCATTGAGTATATAAGAAGCTGAATAATAGCGTATCAACCGAAAGGTTGACATGCTGTTTTTTAGATAAATTTCACCATAAATTCTGATCGAGCTTCAGAGGGGATTCCCTGCTCTCTTTTTGCAACATCAGAGCCAGACTGGAGGAATATCTCCTTGGGGAGATGAAATGTGATAAGATAGATAGACAGATGGTTGCTCTACATAACTTCCTAAAATGTGATATATAACGAGGGCTGACGACATGAGTCAAACTGATGAGAAAAGTTTAGAGGAATGGATGACGAGTCCTTTACATGATTTGAAATTCGTAGTACATTTGTTCGTTGCATTAACGGATATGGTGTATAAGATGCATAAGAACAATGAGATTATCGGATTATTGAATCCATCAAATATTAGAGTTCAAATCGATGCATCCGCAGCTAAAATAACAGAGATTGTCGAGTCAACTTTTGTTTATAAATCTCCTGAACAAACAGGGAGAATGAATCGCACACCAGATCAACGCAGTGATCTCTATGTACTAGGCGTTATTTTCTATGAAATGCTCACGGGTCAGCTCCCTTTTCAAATACAAGACGGGAATGATTGGGGCTCTGTACATATTTCAGAGTCTCCTCATCCCTTGGTTGAAATTCGATCTGAGCTAGAAGGACCGCTTGAAACGATAATTCTGAAGTTACTGGCAAAGTCGCCTGAAGATCGTTATCAGAGCGCATATGGTTTACTTCAGGATTTGCAACATTGTAAAAAAATGCTTGAAAAAAGTGGTGCGATTCATCCATTTGAGGTAGGCAAGTTTGACAAGGCTAGCATATTTACAACGGGGCACGCACTCTTTGGAAGAAGTACTGAATTAGAACAGCTTCAGGCGGGGCTAGAGAAGGCGTTCTCAGGAAGCTTTGTTAAGATGTATGTTACAGGCAGTGAGGGAGTAGGCAAGACTGCGCTTATTGGGCATTTTAAACAAAGTGTTATAAGGCAGGGTGGTCAATTCATCGAGGGGAAATGTGATCCGATCAGTGAGGATCATAGGCCATTTGATCCTATCTTGCAAGTACTTCGTCAATGGATAGAGCAGCTCTGGAGTGAGCCAGCCTCGAAAATTAATGCTGTAAAGAAACGGCTTAATCAATTACAACTATTGGAACAAGAAGTCCAATTGCTTGTGGAGATTCTTCCGGAAGTTAGTGTATTGTTGAAAAATAATAGGAACAGCTTTGCTGAACGTTTTTCAGATGCGGAAGTTGTGATCAGTAAAGTTCTTTCTTTATTGTTGAGGTGTTTTGTAGAGACGTTGCAACCGTTAGTGATATTTCTGGATGATCTGCAGTGGGCGGATGATGGAACATTAGCAATTTTGGAACAGTTAATACATAACGAATCGTTCACAGGCTTGATGTTCGTTGGTGCTCAGCATACGCCGGTTATGAATAATCGAGTGGAATCTATAGCGTTAAGTGCGTTATATTACGAAGATGTGAGGCAATGGTTGTCTCATATTGTTCATGAGGATACAACCCGTACCCGGTTGCTGGCGAGAACGATATATGATCAATCGGAAGGTAACCCCTGTGTTATGAGGATGCTCCTAGATCGTTGGTATGCAGACAATAAGCTGTATTACGATGAGAAGCAGCATCGATGGATGTGGAGTGAAGAGATTAAGGGTCAAATGGATGAATCATCAGAGAGCTTTGAGCTGTATAGGACAGGCGTGGGTAGACTGTCTGATGATACCAAGCATCTGCTGCGGATCGCAGCAGCAATAGGTTCAAGCTTTTCGCCGGTCATACTTGCCCAAGTTTCAGGGAATGCCCTGACAGATACCCTTCGTCTACTCCAACCTGCAGAGATAGAGGGAATCATTTGTTATGAAGATGAAGAATCCACAGAGAACACGGATGAGAGAAACTATATGTTTTTACATGTTCAGGTTCAGCAAATGGTATATCAAACTGCTGATGGCAAGCAAAGTGAATGGCATTTGAAAATTGGGCGTGTTCTGCAGCGATATAGCCCGGATTGGCCCAATGACGTCATGTTCAATGCAGTAGATCAATTAAATTTAGGTATGAGCGAAATGAATGAGGAAGAGAAGTTGGAACTTGGCCATTTTAACTTTGATGCTGGAACCAATGCTTATTATGACAAGAAGTTGGAAGAAGCCAAGAAATATTTTGAAATCGGTTTGGATCTTGTTGTAGAAAAAGGTAGTGAGCCCGATTTAATTGCTTGCGAGATTATTTTCAGACTAGCTGTATGTGAGCATATAGGCGGGAATACAGAGCGAGCAAAGGCGCTTTTTGATCAATTAATGAATCAAAAACATAAGCTAAATAAGATTGATCGTGCAATGCTTTATTTGTATCAAATAGAGATGCGTACCTTTGATGATAGTGAGTTAGCCATTCAAATGGGGAGAGAAGCACTCTTGGAGTTAGATTTGATCGTACCGAATAAGGTTTCCAAAGGGACTGTACTTAAAGAGGCTCTGCTTACACAAATTACCTTAAATAGAATGCGTAATAAGCTGCATCTCTTGCCGATGAATGAAGATGAAGATTATATGGCTATGTCAAGGCTCATTATGGGTCTTTCTGTAGCTCTACTCATCTATAATCCTCAATTGTACATTGTCTTATGTGCCAGATTTATTCGCTATGGATTAAAACGGGGCACCAATGAGTCCTTAATGGTCATTGTGGGTGGTTATGAAATATTTCTACAACGCGGAGCACCGGGTTTATACCAAGCTTTTCCGAGCCAAACACTTGATTATCTGAAAACGACTACTTTTGTCAATACAGATAACAATTATCGCATTTCGTATGTAATCGGACTATTCAAGCAATTGGAGCATCCTCTGGAAGCGGCAGGTTATTTAGAGAAGACGATGCGAAGAGCACTAGAGTCTGGAGATACATCGGTTACGAATTTGGCTATTATTACAATTTTAGTTACGCATAACGACAGTGTAATTACTTTATCTAAACGACTCGCTTTCATTGATAATAAGGTAAGAGATATCCTGGATGATAGAACGCTTAGTCTCTACCGGAATGCCAAGGAGTATTGTGAAGCTCTACAAGATGAGATGCAGCAAGAACGATTTGTTTCTGTAGGTAGAGAAGAGAATTGGGAGCAATATGATAATTATAGCTGTATTAACAAGCTTGAAGTGGCCTACCTTGCAGGTAGGTATACGGATGCATTAGGCTGGGCTGAGCGGGGAATGAAACAAGAATTAGATTTAGACTGGATCCAAAATCGAAAATTGCGAGTGTATAGGGCTTTATGTCATGTTGCCATCTATCGCAGCGCGAGCTTGGAAGAACAGCGTCATACAAAACAACACTTAAAAAAGTTATCTCGCAAAATGAATACATGGATTGGTTATTTAGGCCGAAATTCCTCAGCACATCTGCTGATCCAAGCTGAATGGAAGCGGCTAATCAGAGATAAGACTGATTTGCGCCAAGATTACGAGGCTGCAATTAAGCAGGCCAAAGAAGAGCAACATGGCTTAATGGAAGCCATATCTTGCGAGCGGCTTGCGGATTATTATATGGAGATTGGCAGCACGAATGGAGCAGCTATAATGCTCATGGATGCTTGTATGGCCTATTCGGTCTGGGGGGTAACCGCTAAAGTAAATCAAATTAAGCATAAGTATCCTGATTTATGGTGGTTTGCATCTAAGGAGCAGGAAGAATCGCCATATCATACGAAGATTGCGCCACAGGAACAATCTCCATTCAAGGAGTTGGCTGTTGCAAAGGGCTTGTCGTATGATTCTGAGGAAAAACTATTAGAACAAATCGTAAAATGGCCAAGTGAGCAGGACACTAATTTGTTGGAACAGTTTCTCGTAGCCACAATTCGCCAATTGGGTGCAGACCGGGGATATGTCTTCGAATATAAAAGGGGAAACTTCCGGATTGAAGCTGAGACTGCGAGAAGTAATCGAACTGAGATCTCTAGCTTGTATCCAGAGTATATTCTTCGTCATGTTGCTATGACGGGTGAAAGTGTAATACTAGGTGATGCTACCCGGAGTTATTATGTGAAAGACCCTTATGTTGCAAATGCAGCACCTTGCTCTATTCTCTGTGTTCCTATACGTTTTCCAAGAAGCAAAGCATCCTTGCTACTATACTTGGAAAATACACAAGTGACAGATGTTTTTGTAGAAAGAAGTTTAAGAGTGCTAGAGCTTATGATTACTCGATTAATATATTTATATTTACAGGAGGATTCTTCTCCAGAAGCAAGAGGTGTTAATCCATCCGTTGTGAAATCTAACGATTCACAGTTACTTGTTGAGCCATTTACGAATCGTGAAGTTGAAGTGATGGTCACTTTAAATGAAGGTTTGTCGAATAAGGAAATTGCAGTGCGCTTAGGTATAACCGAAGCAACGGTAAAAACACATATTGTTAATATATATGGTAAGCTCGGCGTCAAACGACGCGCACAGGCTGTTATTCGAGCGAAAGAGCTGCACATCGTGTGAACATAAGTAATAGCAATCTAACAAGTGAATAAAAGGTAGAAAACTGATGCTAAATAGCATCAGTTTTTTTGGTTTTCGACATTTTTCTATGGTCTACAACTTTCGGTTGATACATTTTTTGTTCACTTTTACTATGATTCAGTGTGACATGAGTCATATCTAGTCGCATTTTGAAATTAGAAACTGAAGGAGATGTATGAATGGCTTTTAAATTCAGAGCTAGTGTTTTTAAGAAATTCGCTGCAGTTGGGATGGCTTTGCTTCTTGTAATATCCTATCTACCTATACCTAAAATCGAGGCAGCGCCAGCTGGGCCTGTAGGGAGTTTTGTAACTCCGCATGGGATTGCTGTTGATGCAGATGGTAATATCTATGTATCGGAAAGATTGAATAATCGTGTTCAAAAACTAACAGTAAGTACAGGTGTTTGGACACCTTGGTCATTTTTGCCGGGTCAAAATGAACCAGGTGCTGGTCCTGGTCGTTTTTGGTCTCCTAAAGGTATGGCTATTGGTCCTAGTGGGGCACTATATTTAGCCGATTCCAGTAATAACTATATACAGAAGTTACAGAATGGAACTTGGACGGCTTTCAATAGCTCTTCTGAGGCACACAATAGTAGCGCTGCTGGGAAATTCAGAGGACCAAATGACGTTACTGTAAGTAACACAGGAATGGTGTATGTTACAGATTATAGCAACAACCGTATACAACACATAGCCGAAGATGGACCTACTTGGACCATAATAGGTAATAACGGTAATACCGGATTGTCTGGCACTGCAGTTGGACAACTTTCCAGTCCGACTGGAATGGCAACAGATTCAAGTGGAAATTTATATGTAGCTGATTATGGAAACACACGAATTCAAAAGTATGATCCAAATGCAGTCACCAATAAGTGGAGTGTTTTTAGGACAGATGTTCGAGCTACTGCAATTGAGATTGATAGTGAGAATAATATTTATATTAGTATTAGCAATGGTGCAGGTGCGTCAACTCTTGAAAAGTACTCAGTTTATACGCAACTATGGACGCAAATAGGCAGTATCGGAACTGAATTAGGACAGTACAAATCAATAAGTGGTTTAGCTACAGATACAGCAGGCAACCTCTATATTACGGATGAAGGCAATAATCGTATACAAAAGCTTACTGTTAGTACAGGAACTTGGAGTGAATGGCCTGTAAAATTAACTGTGCCTGACGCACCTACGAGTGTATCTGCAACAGCAGGCAATGGAGAAGCTACGATAAGCTTTACAGCCCCAGTTAATAATGGCGGAGCTAATATTACTGAATATATGGTGACGGCAAGCTCGACTGGAAATCCTTCCATAACGAAAACAGGTACGTCAAGCCCAATCGTGGTAACAGGCTTAACGAACGGAACAGCGTATACGTTTACGGTGACGGCAAAGAATAGCCAAGGTCCATCCGTAGCATCAGCGCCATCTTCAAGCGTTACTCCAGCAACTGCAGCAACTGCACCGGATGCGCCGACAATCCTAGCGGTAGGACCAGCAGAAGATATTAAGGGAATAATCGTTCAATTTACAGAACCGAGCAATACAGGTGGAAGTCCGATCACCGAATATACAGTGACGGCAAATTCAACAGGAAACCCTTCCATCACTCAAACAGGAACGGCAAGTCCAATCGTGGTAACAGGCTTAACGACCGGAAGAACCTACACCTTTACGGTGACGGCAAAGAATAGTGCAGGCTCATCAGCCCCATCTGCGGCTTCTCCAGGTGTAGAGGTATTTTCCATTCCTGATGCACCTACGAGTGTATCGGCAACAGCAGGTAATGGAGAAGCAACGGTTACGTTTACAGCACCAGTTGATAATGGAGGATTTGCGGTTACTGCATATACAGTAATTGCAACCTCAGTAGACAATCCTCCTGTCACTAAAACAGGATTATCAAGCCCAATTACCGTTACCGGCTTAACAAACGGAAGAGCGTATACGTTTACGGTGAAGGCAACAAACGACGTAGGTACATCCGTAGCATCAGCGCCATCTGCGAGCGTGACTCTAGGGACGGCAGCAACTGTACCGGATGCGCCAACAGACGTAACCGCAACAGCAGGTAATAAAGAAGCAATTGTTAGTTTTACAGCACCAGTTAATAATGGCGGAGCTGAGATCACTCAATATACAGTGATTGCAACCTCAGTAGACAACAGTTTAATGGTCACTAAACCCGGATTATCAAGCCCAATTACTGTTACCGACTTAAAAAACGGAACAGCGTATACGTTTAAGGTGGTGGCAACAAACAGCCAAGGAACATCCGAGGTATCAGCGCCATCTTCAAGCGTGACTCCAGCAGCTGCACCGGATGCACCGACAGGCGTAACCGCAACAGCAGGTAATAAAGAAGCAAGTGTTAGCTTCACAGCACCAGTTAATAATGGCGGAGCTGATATTACTGAATATACAGTGACAGCTAATTCAGCAGGTAATCCTCCTGTTACTCAAACAGGATTATCAAGCCCAATCAAGGTAACAGACTTAACGAATGGAAGAGCGTATACCTTTACGGTGACGGCAAAGAATAGTGTAGCTGAATCAGTGGCATCTGCGGCTTCTCCAAGTGTAACGCCAGTTTCTGTTCCTGATGCACCAACGAGTGTATCTGCAACAGCAGTTAATGGAGAAGTAACGGTTACGTTTACAGCACCAGTTAATACTGGAGGACTTGCGATTACTGAATATATAGTAACGGCAAGTGCAATAGGTAAACCGCCTGTCACTCAAACAGGAACATCAAGTCCAATTACTGTAACAGGCCTAGCGAATGGGATCTATATTTTTACAGTGACAGCGAAGAATCTTGAGGGAGAATCTGTGCCATCATTAAATTCAGGGTCTGTAACATTAGTGGGTCCAGAGGTTAAAGGTGTTACCGTCCAACCAGGAGATATACAAGTGAAACTAGGACAAACACAGCAAATGATTGCCACTGTTAATGCCGTTGGTGGAGCGGATGAGACTGTAGAGTGGTTAGTTGATGAGTATGATGGCATTGGTATTGAAGTAAATCAAACGGGCTTAGTATCCGTACCCTCTGATGCAGAGCTAGGACAATACACCGTTATCGCAAGATCAACATTCGATTCTAGCAAATCTGGATCATCAATTATAAATGTAACAGATCAAGTAGTAGATCCTGAGGTATTAAGTGTGACCATTAATCCAGCTACTTCGAATGTGGAACAAGGCCAAACACAGCAATTAAATGCAGTTGTGACTGTGCAGGGTGAAGCTTCTATTGAAGTAAAGTGGACGAGTGATGAAAATTCTAATGTATCAGTAGATCAGACTGGATTAGTGACTGTTGCACCAAATGCTCAGCCAGGTGACTACACAATTACAGCAACTTCAACAGTAAATCCTGCTATATCAGGATCAGCTGAAATCATCGTGAAAGAAGTATCTAAACATCCATCGGTGACTAATGTGAACGTTAATCCTTCAGCAGCAAGTGTGGTGCAAGGTACAGGCAAGCAGTTGACAGCAGTTGTAACTGTGATAGACAATGCGTCACAAGAGGTATTATGGACAAGTAGTGACAGCAATAATAAAGTGAGTGTGAGTACAAGTGGATATGTAACAGTAGCTACAGATGTACCCATTGGAAATTACATCATTACAGCTACGTCGAAATTCGACTCAACCAAAAAAGCAATTGCAACAATAACGGTAACGGCAGCGACATCGGCTCCAGGACCTGGCTCAGGTGGGGGTGGAACTGGAGGTTCTGGTGGAACAGGCGGAGGCTCTGGAGGATCGAACCCTGTGCCAACACCAACACCAACACCAACACCAACACCAACACCAACACCAACACCAACACCAACACCAACACCAGAACCTGAAAATCCTCAGGCTCAGGGTAATGTTTTCAGTGATAGTGTTGTAAATACGACTAATCTAGTGAACAAAATTGCATCTAAGATAGAAGAAGCTAATCAGTCAGGGATGAAGAATGAGCTAACAGATATCAATGGACATTGGGCAGCATCGACTATTGATCTATTTGTAAAACTTGGGGTTATTCAGGGCTATAGCGACGGTAGATTCAATCCGAATGGCCAAATCACTCGCGCGGAATTTGCATCCATTACTGCACGTCTATTTGAAATCGACAATAGTAATATGGGTCAAACCAGTTCATTAAAAGACATCGGTAAACACTGGGCAAAAGATGCGATCGAGGCTCTTGCAAGCGTAGGCGTTATTAGCGGGTATGGTAACGGTGAATTTAAGCCAGAACAAACCATTAGTCGTGAAGAGATCGTTATCATTCTTTCACGCATCGTAAACTTAGATAGCTTGAACAAAGATGTATCTAAAGGTGAATTTTCGGATATATCCAGTGCAAGTCCTTATGCGATGAACGCAATTCAGCAAGCAGCACAGATTGGAATTATTAATGGTAAGAATAACGGGAACTTTGATCCACACGGGAAAGCAACTCGTGCAGAGGTTCTAACGGTCTTACTTAATGTATTAGATCTTCAGCCAGAAGTGAAAGAGCTGCTGGAGAGCGTAATCTAAATTTTCATACCAAAAAGACAGTATCCCATGTGGATGCTGTCTTTTTGCCACGAAGGAGCAGCCGAGGCATGCTCCTTTCGTATTTTTCACCACTACATCATTTTCCCTTTTTCAAGAGAAATGTTGGGCTATATTAGTTAAATACTCTTCTTCATCCGTATTTTCTTTCATATGAATGAGCATCTTGGCATCTGGACCTACTACATACCGGAATTGATTTGTACCGTCTGTGGCCGCTTGGTATATGGTTTCGGCAACCATTTCTGGAGGTGAGGCGTAAGACGATTGTTTCTCCATCTCACCCAATTTACTCCGAAATGCCGTAGTAAATACCTTATAGTCCGTTAATGCATCATCATTAAAGTAGAATTCCATCGATCTTCCGCCAAAGTCCGTTTGAATAGCACCTGGTTCAATCAACTTTACTTTGATGTTTTGTGATGCTAATTCATAAGATACTGACTCAGAAAAACCCTCCACTGCAAACTTGGATGAATGATACAGAGACATCGTAGGAAAAGTCACTTTCCCACCCATAGAAGAGATATTGATCAGCAGACCTTTTTGATTAGATCTAAAATGTGGCAGCATGGCTTTAGTCATATGGATCAGACCAAAAACATTCACTTCAAATTGTCTTCTAATCTGCTCATCCGTAGCGGCTTCTATTAGACCCATTGTTCCATATCCAGCATTATTGAGAAGAACATCAATACTACCAAACTGTCTAATCGCTTCCGCTAACGCAGATTGAATAGTATCTTCTTTTTCAACATCCAGCCTTAGTACCAACACATTATCTAGTGTAATAAACTCAGTTTCTTGTTCAGGTGAACGCATCGTGGCTACTACGTTCCATCCTCTTTCCGCAAAATGTTTTACTGTAGCTCTCCCAATCCCTGATGAAGCACCCGTGATAAAAATTGTGTTCATAACCATTCCTCCTATAAGTTCTATGAGCATTACATCTTCAATATGTTTGTACAAACTTACTTTGTAAGCGTTTGGATTCACTATATTCAGCTCTACTCTTGCACTAACTTCTCCAGGTTTACCAATCCCTCGGCAATGGTTGTAAGTTTAGCCTTATATTCTTCTATCCCGATTTGGATGCAGATGATCTGTGCTGGATGCATGTCATCTTTATAGAGAGAATATTGCTCAAGTAATTGATCTAACTTTTTTTGTGATACCTCTTGGGCTTGCTTCAACCAATCAATCACCTTGTCATATCCAACGAATTCACCAAAATAAAGCCTCATCATAAAATCAGATTTTCTGATGCTGTCTCCTTCTAGCGGTGCTAGTAAATAGGTGTTAAAACACTCTCTGCCTTTAGGCGTTATATTTAAAAGGTTTTTGTTAGGCTTACCGTCCTGCAGCACATTTTCCTTAGTGATCAACCCCTCCTTTTCCATTCGGGTAAGTGTGGGATAGATCGTTCCATAACTAGAACTATAGAAATTAGAGAATACATTTTCTAACAACTGTTTTATTTGGTATCCAGTCAACGCTTCTTTCATAAGTATGCCTAAAATAACATCTTGACTGTTCAAAATTTGACCTCCTTGTATTGTGGGTAAATTTGTATATCACAAACACAATATATCAAATCGATATATATTTAGTCAATATATAATGTGGTGACATATAAATCTTATTATTTTTGGCATTCATCAAAAGTTATGAAATACTCCTGAACAACTAATTTGGCTGGAGTGTTATAAGGGGCAATGAAGAACATCGCATACGCGATAATCAAATCCGCAATAACCATACATGTGCCCAAATGATGCTTTCTCGCTCCACCTTAAAAATCCACTACCATAGGAGGTTATGGATTTTGCGTATTAAAGTCTTCTAGCTATTGTTAAAAGCTATGACTAGCCATGCTTTTTTCATATAACATACTGTCTTTCCAATCATGCTATACTCAGTGAACCAAAAAGTTAGAAGGAGAAATAGTTATGATACCATTTCGTAATGATCATGTAGGCAGCTTTCTACGTCCTGCAGATTTAAGTCAGGCACGTGAACAATATAAATCAGGCAACATCACATATGAGGAATTAAGAGCTGTGGAAGATAAAGAGATTATTCGAATTATTGAAAAGCAGAAGGAGAATGGTGTATCTGCAGTTACGGATGGTGAATTCCGCAGAAGCTGGTGGCATTTTGATTTTCTGGGCGGCTTGGATGGTGTTGAGTTATATGAGCAAATAGACGGACCGAAATTCCACAATATGCAAACGCGCAAGGGCGGGATTCGTGTTGTTGGTAAAGTTGATTTCTCGAATCATCCTTTTGTTAAGGACTTTGAGTTTTTGAAAAAGCATGCAGGTGACACAGTGGCGAAACAGACCATTCCAAGCCCTAACATGCTTCTATATCGTTTGGAAAATGGCGCCAATATCTATACGGACCGAGAGCAATTCCTTCAGGATACGATTGCGGCATATCAAAAAGCCATTCAAGCTTTCTATGATGCGGGATGTCGATACCTGCAATTAGATGATACAGCTTGGGCAGACCTATTCTCAGAAGCTGGTCATGATAAGCTGCGTGCTAAAGGTCTGGAACCGGCGGAAGAGTTGAAAACGATGCAGCGAATGATTAATGAATCCTTGACTCATAAACCGGAAGATTTAGTTGTGACGATGCATATTTGTCGTGGTAACTATAAATCAAATTATTTCTCAACGGGTGGTTACGAGTACGCTTCTGAAGTTATCTTTGGAGGCTTAAACGTAGATGGATTATTCTTGGAATTTGATGATGAGCGCTCAGGTGGTTTTGAGCCATTACAATATGTGAATCGAAAAGATTTGAAAATCGTGCTTGGTTTACTCACATCAAAAACAGGCGAGTTAGAGGATAAAGAACAAATTAAAGCTCGGATTGCAGAGGCGGCAACCTATGTACCACTTGAGCAACTTTGTTTGAGCCCACAATGTGGTTTTTCGTCTACAGAAGAAGGCAATATTCTAACGGAAGAACAACAATGGCGTAAACTTCGTTATGTGAAGGAAATTGCAGAAGAAGTTTGGAGTTAATAAATATAAAATAATTATAAATTTAAATAACGGAGGGGATTTAAAATGGCGATTCAAGCAGACCAAGAGACCTTTATAGTTGAAGCGTTCATTAATGGTCAAAATGTAAAATCCCTTTCGCAGTTAGCAAAAGAAAATCCAACAAACCCAACCGAGATCGTAGGCTATTTCCCTGTCACTACGAAAGAACAAGCGGTTGAAGCGATTGAAGCGGCGGCAGTGGCTTTTAAAACCTGGAAGCAGACCTCCATTGATGAACGCATTACCATGATGCGCAAGGCGATCGAGAAGATTAGAGCAGCTGAGAGTGAAATTGTACATTTGCTGTCTAGAGAGCATGGCAAGCCTCTGTATGATGCACACGGTGAAATTTATGTTTCGTTAATGTGGATGGAGTTTGCTTGTAATGAAGCTAAATCGGCTCTACAGGAAGAGATCAAAACGCATGAGAATGGTAAAACGATTCTTTCCTATGATCCCATTGGTGTGGTAGCAGCGATTAGTCCATGGAACTATCCCATTGCTTTATCTACGATCAAGATCGCTCCTGTCCTACTTGCGGGCAACACGATTGTGCTTAAACCAAGCCCATATGCGCCACTGGCGGCAGCGAAGGTGGCAGAGATTATTGCGAGTGAGTTCCCGGCTGGGGTAATCAATGTCGTTCATGGTGATGCGGATGTAGGCGTTGAACTGACTAGTAATCCTCTTGTTACGAAGATCGCCTTTACAGGTGGAACCGCAACAGCTAAGCATATTATCAAAGCAGCTTCGGAAACGATTAAGGATATGACGCTTGAGCTTGGTGGTAATGATGCGGCGATCTTCTTGGAAAGCTTCGATGTTCATGATGAGCGAGCAATGCGCCGGATTGTCATTTCTAATTTCTTGACAACAGGACAGATCTGTATGATTGCCAAACGTGTGTATGTACACCGTTCTATTTATGATGAGTTTGTGGAGAAATATATCGAGGCAGCGAATCGCTGGATTCGAATTGGTGATCCCTTTGATTCAAATACGACGGTAGGCCCGGTTAATAACCTGAAGCAGAAGGATTATGTGCTTGGTTTGGTGGAAGATGCGCAAAAGCGTGGGGCTAAGGTCATCCCTCTCGGTCAAATTCTTGATCAGAAACTGTTTGAACAAGGTTACTACCTACAACCTACGCTTGTCTTAGGTTGCGATGTTCATGATCCGATTGTAGTGGAGGAACAGTTTGGCCCTACGGTTCCGATTCTGCCATTTGACGATGAAGAGCAGGTTATTCATCTACACAATGAAAGCATATATGGATTGACGAGTTCTGTGTGGGGGAAAGAAGAGGATGCCATCTCCGTTGCACGTCAACTCGAAGCTGGAACGACCATGATTAATACAGCTGCTGTGCAGGGTCTGGATGTTCGATTCCCTTTCGGTGGCTTCAAGCAATCTGGTATTGGCCGTGAATACGGCGCCGAAGGTATCCGCACTTATACAGAAAAGCATGTCATCAACGTTCCGAAGACACTGGATCTTCCTTATATACCAGAATAAATGGTATAGAGGTTATTCAAAAAGGCTCTAACTTTGCGCTTTGTTTACTGATTTTTAAGAATCAGTAGACAGGGCGTTTTTTTGTCAGATCAGTTTGACAGTGGTGGCTTTTTTAGAGAAAAAATAACTCCACATCTGATGGAGGTGACGCTGAAGAAATAAAGAAGCCACTCCATTTTTTGGAGTGGCTTTGTATTCAGCTATTATACGGTGAACGGCGGCTATCTTCTACCTAGTGTCTCCCAAATTCCATGGAGCCAGGAGTCGAATTCAGCATCTTTGTCGCCCTCGTAAGTATCATAGAGATCCAGACGTGTCTTTTGCAGTTTTTCCTTAAATTCCTCAAATGTGTGACCTTCAGGAAGGCTTTTTTTAATCCGCAGCAAAATTTTGTTAGTCCCTTTAAACAGCTCACCTTTGTTTTTGGCAGGCATTTGTACATCTTCATCCAACTGTTTCAGCTTGAGATATGCGGCTTCGCGCACTTGAAACACTTGATCATTTTTCAAAACATGCTGCAGCAACTTAATGGTAGGGGCTGTATTCCAGTTCCCCAATTCGTTCACCGCATTCAGTCTGTCTCTCCAGCTTGACGTCCGATTAGCCGCTCGTTTGAGCTCTTCAAAATTCTCCGGTAGTTCGTTAACTGCTCCAATATCATGGTTGTTCGTCAAAATTCAATCTCCTTAATCATCGCCATCTCGGCAGAATGATGAATGTTATTTATGTGATCACTATTATAGCACGAACCTGAATAAACTACTCCTATGAAGCCGACTCCTTAATGAAGCCTACCATATACACCCAACCAATCAGTCCACATAAAACAAAACCAAACGCATACAGAGATCCGTAAATGGGGATAAAATCGAGTATGGTTAAGGAGTACATATTTTTCAGTAACGGATAGAAGATGGAAATGACAACCACCGTGTAGAAAGCTAGGCAAGAAAGGCCTAAAAAGATGTTTGCCTTAATATCCAAAGCGTTTTTTCTCAAGTAAGTAAGGAGATAAGCGGTGTAAACCACAATATTACAGGCGAACAAAGTGACACCGATGTATTCAATTGGCTTGGAGAAAATCATACCAATCGCAATCAAAATGGGTCCGATGATATCGATAGCAACGACCCAGGGATACCAGTTTTTCTTCGTCATGATGCGTCCCAGTGCACCAATAAAAATCGGAACGATAGCAGATGAGAAATGAAAGTGGAGCGAGCTTAACGCGTGCGTTGCAGGATTAGCTTGGAAGAGGTTCAATTGATATTGATATAAGCTAAACCAAATGCCTCCGATAAAAAAATAAACGAGCCCCGCGCCAATCGCTATTTCCGCTGCTTTTCCTTTAGAGATCATAATCGTGGTCATGCCATAGATGCCAAGTAGCAGTGTGAACAGTAGCCACCCAAGGGACAGAATCCCTGGTATTATCGTGCTTTCTAACCCCCACATCTTACTACTCATTACGGAGGCCAGGATCAGAAGCGCAGCGGGAAATTGAAGCCATCTGATAGCGGCATAAATCATTCGTTGATGTTTATTCTTTTCGTCATGGTTCAAAAGTAAAATCACAAGAGGTACAATGACGAAAGCTGCAAAAAGTAGAAATTTTTCAACAAGTTCGAATTGAAAGTAATCCAGATAAAATATCAGAATGGTTATGATTCCACCGGGAAACACGGGTACTAATAATGATTTCATGAGTTGCTTCAAGGAACTATTCATGGGTTTCCTTTCTAACTACGTTTATCGTAAGATCTGCCTGTATTCACTTATGTAGCATTTCTTTAGTGTAGAACGGCAATTCTCCTTTTAGTAGATTAACACATTTATCTGTAGATATATGAAAATAAGCTTAACTCATCGGGCGTTATTAAACGATCAACTTCCTCAGAGAACAAAAAAAGAGCCGCAAATTATGCGGCTCTTCATCATTATATTTCTTTCCATTCCAGTTCTTTTCCCTTTTAGCGCCCGCCTGTATTGGAAGCCCAGACAGGAATCCAGCTGTTCGGATAATTGTTATTGGTCAGCGTTGTGTTATAGAGAACTAAATTGCCATCACTTTGCATGACCAGTGTATCACCTGTTGTGTTAGCCGGTAAGCTGCTCCCGTGATGACCTGGAATCCATGAGGTGGTATTGGGAGACCAAGCAGCTACCTGTACAGAAGTATCAATCATCAAAACTTTATCCCATCCCCAACCTGTATAAAATTCGAATTTACCTGTTGCGGGGTTGAATCCAAAACGATTAGCATATTGGTATACATCTTGATATTTCATGCCGTATTTATAGATGACAGGTTTCCCGTACTGTGATTCAAAATTGAACGAAAGAGCCCCACTGTTACTTGTCCCACTACTCCAAAGAGAAGAACCATTCTGATAGATAACGAAGTTCCCGTCATTCTGCCAAATGGCTGAGAACCTGCCATCTTGGGAGGTGAGATAGTCACCCTTCGCCATGCTTTGGCCGATCGTGAGCTTATCTCCAAGATAGCCGGCAGAAGCCGTTGCTGGTACAGCAAATGCGAGAATCAACAAGCAAGCCATAAGAATTCGAATCGTTTTTGGGAAAAGTCGTTTGTTCATTGGACACGCTCCTATGTTTTTATATTGGTAGGAAAGACAGGAACCAAGATCTAAAATGCTCCCGACGGTCACCTCCTTTAATAGAAAGTTGGAAATTCTTGATACGGATTATGTAATGGGATGTGTGCTTTAGGAGAGGGAAGCTACGTGTAGGATATGCTTGTTCTCTAGTAGAGAAGTCGCGTCATCAGGTGAGTTTACATACTTTTTTTTCCATTATAGCAACCGGAAAATATAAAAGCCATATTTTTCTATATGAAATTCTGAAATGATCAATCTCGTCTCTTGTACTAGAAAAAGCCGATCAGTCTCTCAACTTTTTACATCTATTTTATATATTTTACGATCTTTATGAATTGAACTATGGTAAAATATCTCAGGATCTAAAATTGGAGAGGGGTTTTGTATTTCATGTCTTGGAAAAAAGTTTTGGGCAAAAGCACGATACGTATTGCTACTACTGCACTATTACTCACGCAACTATTTGGCGCAGCAGGTTCTGTCTCTGCGGCAGGTAACGATGTAGAAGTACATTTGATCGGGATCAATGATTTTCATGGTCAGCTGGATACAACATCAATGGTCGGTGATAAAAAGGCAGGATCTGCTCCGATTCTAGCAACCTATCTCAAAGAAACTCAAGCCAAATATGAGCACTCCCTACTCTTTCATAATGGAGACTCGGTTGGCGCATCTGCTCCAGCCTCGTCTCTTGATCGCGACGAGCCTACCATGGAATGGATGAATATGATGGGATTTGATGTAGGCTCCTTGGGAAATCATGAGTTCGACCAAGGTGTCGCTGCTTTGAAGGCACAGATCTTTGGTGGCCTGGATCCAAAAGAAGGTAAGGTAACCCATGCGGGTGCAAAATTTGATTATGTTAATGCAAATGTCATTGAAACCGCTACTGGCAAAACATTGATTCAGCCCTATGTGATTAAAGAAGTAGGCGGAGTCAAAATCGGATTCATCGGATTAGTGACGAAGTCTACACCTGCCAAAGTATCCCCAGCGGGTACCGCTGGTGTGCGTTTTTTAAGCGCAGAAGAAGAAGTGGAAGCCGTTAATAAATATGCCAAAGAGTTGCAAGATAAAGGTGTAGAAACGATCATCGTGTTGGCGCATGATCCAGCAACGACCAAGGAAGGCGTAACTACTGGAGAAGCGGCTGATTTGGCCAAAGCTTTACCAGCAGATTCCCCTGTTGACGTTATCGTTGCAGGTGACAATCACGCTCTAGCTAACGGTGAAGTCAATGGAAAGTTGATTGTTCAAGCGTATTCCTATGGTACAGCATTTGAAGATATCAAGTTGATGATTGATCCTGCTACAGGGGATGTAACTGAAAAATCAGCTACGGTTACAACGACTTTTCAAGAGGGTGTGAAAGAAGACCCTGAAACGGTGGCTATTATTAAAAAATCATTGGACAAGCATCCTGAGTTAACGAAGCCAGTAGGTACAACAGATGGTTCTGTCACTCGTACAGATGCTTACAATAACGAAGCTTCTCTAGGAAACCTCATTGCAGATGCCATGCGTCAAGCAGACTTTGGTGATAAAGCAAGCGATGCTGACTTTGCTTTTATGAATCCAGGTGGTATTCGTGCGGATCTGCCCAAAGGTGATGTGACCTTCGCTGATCTTGCTAAAATCCAACCGTTCGGCAATACGTTAGTGAAACTGGAGCTGACTGGCGAACAGATTAAAACGTTATTGCAGCAACAATGGGGTACCAATGCTGACGGTACACCCAACACCAAAACACTGCAAATCTCTGGTTTAAAGTATAGTGCCGATTTCAATAAGCCAGTTGCAGAACGTATTACTAGTTTGAGTCTGGAAGATGGTACACCGATCGATGCTAAAAAAACATATACATCAGTAGTTAACAACTTCATGGCAGCAGGTGGAGACAGCTATAAAGTGCTGCTGGATGCTAAATCATCCTTGGCAGGTCCTATTGATCTGGATGTATTCTATCAGTACATTGTAGATACGTATAAAGGCGGTAGCATCGAGGCTAAAAATGAAGGACGTATCACGAACCTGGCTGTATCTACCGAGCCAACAGAAACACCTGTAACGACAGAAGTCATTTCTCGTGCTGAATTTGTAAGTGCTCTGGTCGATATGTTGAAACTAAACGAAGTTGCTACAGCACCTGCGTTCAAAGATGTTGCTGCTAATGCTGCATATGCAGATGCGATTGCTGAAGCAACGCATGCTGGACTCATTCAAGGTTATGGTGGCAACTTCTACCCAGAACGTGATATTACTCGGGAAGAGGCATCGACGATTTTGGCAAAATTGGTGAACAGCCCGGCATCCGAAGCGAATGCGGCAACGATTATTGCTACATTCGAAGATGGTAAATCCGTGTCTACCTATGCAATTAAACCTATGGCCAAACTGATTGACAAAGGTATTCTGGGTGGAACAGATAAAAAATCGCTTCAACCTAAACAAGGTCTCACTACTAATGATGCCAAAGCTCTAATTGAAAAAGCTGTTGCAGCCAAAGCTTCGTAATGTAGAACTTATCCAAATCTTATATTAAAATAGGAAAACACATCCGATTGGGAGAATGATATCCCACTGTAGGATGTGTTTTTTTTCATGCTTACATGCAGTCGATCTCTTCTATGCTATTGGGCAGGATATTGAATAAGGAAGCAGATACTTTTGATCATATTATGGGGTTGATCGACAAAATGATGTTTCTATGATAGGGTTGAGGCATCTCATAGGCATTCTACTCTTCGGAGTAGAGTGCCTTCATGTATATCATGGGAGCTTACATTAAATGTATTTAAAAATCAATTGGATAGGTTATGGAGGTGGTGATGCTATGTTTCTCTCTTTAGCCCCAACAGGGGATGGTTGGATGAGTATAAAAAATGTGAAAATATCATTTAATAAAGAGGAGCGAACATAGCATGACTACTAGTTTTCAAGCGGAGACCCGCATTCCATTAAATTCATCCCGACTGAGGGATCTACGTAAATCCGGGCGGTTGCCAGGCGTTGTTTTTGGCAGAAATACCGAGAATGAGATGATTCATATTCCAACAATAGAATTTCAAAAATGGTTGAAGCAAGGAGCGTCTGGTTTTATTGAATTGCAGTTTGAAGACAAAGACTCATTGACCGTATTGTTGGAAGACCTCCAGCGTGATTCGGTTACACGAGATTTGCTTCATGTGGATTTTCAACAGGTGCAAACGAATGAGATCATGCGCACTAAAATTCCTGTTAAGTTCAACGGCACACCGATCGGCACAAAACAGGGCGGAGTTGTGCAAGTTCAATTAGCTTCTATTGAAGTGGAGGCATTACCGAGACACTTGCCAACATCGATTGAATTTGACATTAGTACGATGGAACTTGGAGAAACGCTACATGTAAGTGATGCAACATTTGCAACAGATGTAACGGTGATCTCTGAGGGGAATGAGTCTCTTCTCGCTGTAGTTAAACCTTAACTCTTCCAAATATGATCTGGGTCCAAAGCTGAATAAGTCAAAATTAGCTGTACGGGTGATCACCCGTACAGCTAATTTGTGTTGCTCACGTTATGTTGGCCTGCTCACATCTGCACAAGTCAGGTAGTCTGGAGTTCACCCCACGGTTGTCTTTTGCCCGCGCACAGGCGCAATTACCCTGATATTTCGCTACCCTTTCAAAGTTCATTCGCTAAATTCAGGTGTAAAGTAGGTAGACTCAGGACAAGTGATCACTATAATGGAAATAAGATACATTTACAGAAGGTGAGCGAAAAGAAATGGACAAATTAAAGAACAGTGGATTCTATAAACTGAAGTTCTTCATAACTCCTGAAGAGTTGAAAGGTCTTTTACAGCTTTTCGAGCAGAGACAGGTGCAATTCCATCATACCAATGCTGCCCGGACAGAGCATGATTATAATCAGGTGTATGAGGCGTATCAGACGTTTTATCAGTATTATGTGACAGGTGAAAAGAGAAACGATGTTCATCCCTTTTTTGTATACTCCATTTCTGTTGCGTTCGATCATGAAAGTTCAGGTTTTTTTGTGAGAAATGAAGGTGTTTCTTTTCCGTATCACGGACAATGGGCAGAGGATGAACTGCCATGTATCTTGCTTTCATTTCCGAAAGGCTTTCAAGTTAATTTGGAAGATGAAAAAGAGAAGTATTATATCTATGAAGATATCCGGGATCATAAGCCGCTAACCTATGCGCTTTTCGATGAAATAAGAGACGCTATCAAAAAAATGACCAAGCCGCTTCGCTTCTCAGCACATGATGCAGATGCAATGAAGGAACAGAAGTCAACGGTGCGTATTAGCCATGATGCAATGCAGGACTTGAGCCAATCATGGATTTTCAATAAATATGGACTTGTGATTCATGGCAAATAGGAGGGGGCCGAAATGATGTTCGCCCTAAAGATGATCTCTACCTGGGTACTGCTCGGTGTCTCATGTTCAGTAGTATGGTGGAGCTTCAGAACTGAAAAGCTGATAACCATCTCATGGTTGGCATTTCTGCTACCGGCTGTTTTCCAGCTCGCTACCGCTTTCCGGATCGGTCCAGGCAAAGCGAAGTCACTCATTGTGTTCGGCTGCATCAATCTGGTGTTCGCTGCCCTGGTGGGTGCGGGTGTCTGGTATCTAATCCAGATAGCCAATTCATATTGAAGTGGTCGATGATCGACGAATGGAAAGGAGAACTCTAATCAGAGATCGCCGCTGCTGCCAGAACGTCCTTTTGCACTCTTTTTGAAAATGGTGAACGGTACTATTATTGTGCGCTATATACTACTGCCGAGGGACATGCCCCGAGCATCTCTGCCTGGTCATGGGCGTTGGAGTCTGCTAGGCAAGCAGAAGAAAGTGATACGCCGGTAGCTGGCGATGAAAATGCTCGATGATGAAGGCATATTTGCCTTAAATCAGCTGCGAGAGTCCGTATGTGTCCTAGTTGAGCTCATGCCGCCAGATCCGATCAACACGGAGATTGCCTTACGTCTGAATCGGGCGGAATCTTCGGCTATGCAAGTATGGTTGGCGGAAGCATTGGAGTAGAAGCAACTGCATTTGGGGACGTTGATTCATTGCATCATCTCCCCTCCCCTTCGTACGACTACGGATTCCAGAATATTTACGAGAAGTAGAGATTGTAATTCTATGCGTATAAACTTCATATAACAACGTTAAATAGTTTATCTATTTCATTGGTTGAAATGGGTAGTCCTCATCTGAGAACTAATGCAAGCTGTTGCGTCAGCATAGTCTGGAAATTGTTGAGAATTTGTATAGGTCCGTATATTAAAATGTTCGAACACGCGATATATAGTTGACTCATTTTGTCACTTTCTGTTTTAAGTTGTTGAATAACAGCCAGGAAAGGGCAAAAAGTTGCAAGCTTTAACAGAAATTATAGAAGTGGAGGAGAGTTGTACATTGAAACAAAAACGTAGTATAGGTAAAACCATGCTATCGATCTGGCTAGCAGTTTTACTAGTCTTGCAGACAGTGGTGTCACCTGCTGCTGTATATGCCGATGACGGATCTGGCTCGCCAAATGTAGCTGAATCGCAATGGGTACCTGAGGTAGTGAACGATCAGGAACCAACGATTGAGAATCTGCCCTCGGCACCTGAGGTAGGGAACGACGTACCAGGTGAACCATCGACTGAAGATCCACCATCGGTACCTGAGGAACCGGACGATGTGCCAGATGAATCGTCGTCTGATGTTGAGGATGATTCGCCATCCAAAACAGCACTCCAGTTGATGGCAGCAGAACCGGCGGACAAAACGACAGTGTTCATGGATGCTAACCCAACCTTTCCACTGACGGTGACGCAGGGAACGGATGTTGCTCCAGGCGGTACGATTCAAGGCCGACAGGCGTTTACTCTCAAATCAGAGCGCCTCAGGGTGCCCGTGATGGGAGATTATGCGGGTACGGCCGACCAGGATGACACGACCAAGTACATTCAGAAGGGCGACTCGATTGAGCTTAAAAGGGATTCCTACTTCAATGAAGTGGTGTTGCCAACAGCTACCAAAGCCTTGATGGCCACAACTGATTCAGGTGTGAAGCAGCTTGGCATCGCCTATTTCACTCCGGATAGCATCAAGATTGTTTTTAATGGTGACGATGGGTTTTTTAACGGTGTCGGACGAGCGGTTACCTTCGGCTTCGAAACCACTGCCAACTCGGATGTAACAGGCTTGAATTACGGCGAAACAAAGCCAATCACAATTTTCGGGGGAGTATACGAGCTAAAAAACCCGGATGTTACAGCAGCGCATAGTATTACTTTAAGCTCGCCTGGAACGATCAGGTGGGACCAGTATAGTTATCGTGGTATTCAACCGGCACAATTTGTTGAGGGTGCGATTACTTGGGAGTCAACCGTATCGGCATTCGATCAGTTTGATAAAACAGTTAAATTGCCGTTAGACGGGAAGGTATTCTATACGAATCCTTCAACATATAATACTGGCTTTGGAAATGTTCGTGGTGTCTATATGGAGGGTTCATTCAAAGTAAACAACCAAGATGTAACGCCAGTCATTGGGGCAGATGGATCGCTGACTTACACTTTTCCACAGGGAACAGGTCTGGATCCAAAGGTTGAATATAAAACATGGATTCCAAAGGAATCTTACTATTATGAATATCGGAATCCGCCAGGCAATCTGGGTCGCAGCTACCGGGATATGACTGGAAAAGTGGAACTGAAACACGACAATATTATGTTGGTGCAGGCAAGTCAGGAAATTTCTTTTGCTCCCGACTGGATTCAAGCCAGCGCCTCGTATGACCATGCGAATGAAACCATTACCTGGAAAGTCACTGTTAACCAATATAACAAAAAAGGGTTGAAGGACTTTACCATCACCAATGTATTACCTGCTGGGCTGGAATTTATATCAGCTGAATGGCGGGAGGATGGCGCTGTATCTGGAGAAACACCAATTACACCAGATTCAAATGGCGTTTATTCCTTTGGAGATATGAATGGAAAAGTAGAATTATGGATTAAGAGCAAGGCAATAAGCGGCTCCAGCTTCCAGATTGATCCTCGTGCCAATTGGAATTTGGATACACCAGATGGTATACAGAACAACGATGTAATGACGGGTAAAAGACCTATCGCAGTGACGGATGAGGCAATCGTCAACATCGGCGCACACACGTTTACCAAAACAGGCGCAGTATCAAACGAAGATTATAACCTGGGTAGCATCACGTGGACCGTTAATCTAACGCCACAGTATGCCTTGCCCAATGCGGCGGTATACGATGTCCTGGTACATGGCGGTGATTTGAACGTCTTGGACAACGCTGTAGATGAAACCAGCGAAGTGAGTGCGGACACAATTGCCAAAATCATAGCAAATGTCAATTCTGCGCAGCTTTGGAAGCAGTATAAGGCGGGAACTCTAAAGGCGAATGCAACCGGTTTGACTATGAAAGCTATTCCTTTAACCGTAGACGGTAAAGTGGTAGCGGATTTGATCAAGGTGACCGGGTACACTGAAAAAGCTGCATCCTTCAGCTTCCGTGCACTTGAAACTAACCCGAACATCCTCTTTAGACAGGATTTTAACGCAGGGAAAACAAGCTGGAATCGGGCTTTGCTCATTGACGGTGAGACCGTAAAACAAGCGCAAAACAGCGCTAATCTACACCTGCGAATGCTGAATAAGGATATGCTTACGGCATCCTATCCTATTAAGGGGGATGGGACGGCTGATACATGGTATGGTCCAAACAACATTCAACGCTATATCGGGTATGACAGCTCTTCAAGTGGCGATGAATATACTGTAGCCGCTTATGACCGGACAACCAAGACAGTCACCTTCCGCCTGGGCGTCAATATGCCGGGCTACAACACAGTTGAAATGGCGAAAGACGGCGGAAGTCGAGTCATCACCAATGTGAAACTGGTGGACACATTGCCGGAGGGCTGGGAATTCGTTCCTTTTGAAAATGGAAGAGATTATGAGCTGTATAAGGGCTACTCGGATAATGGAAGCGGCACGGGCTTTGGAACTCGAAACAATGCCGTGTCCATCATTGAGCCGAATGACCCTGCTCATGTGGTGAATTTCTCCCATAGTAGTAATGAAGGTATCTTCAACTTCTCCAAATTGGAAAGTCCTTATGTTATTTTGGTGAAGGCAAGACCTTCCAATACTACTTTGCAGGAGTATTTAGACGAATACACGACGAATGGTACAGACAAGCAAGTGGTGTATAACAAAGCCGATCTTCATATGACATGGGGCGGAGATGAGAAGGTCATCACTGAACAGCGTAAAGTTATTGTACCTATTCAGACGCTGGGCAAGTCGGTAACGAAGCCATTTCCAGGTGTTTTGGAATGGACAGTGAACTATACCCCTCCATTCAACATGGATCAGGGCGTTTATTTACAGGATACCCTGGGCGCAGGTATGAATCTACGCTATGAAGAGAACGGACAGCTTGTGCTGATCGCACCGAGTATTGCAGTTTATCCTGCCAAACTGACGGCCAGCGGTACTCTGGAACGGGATGGTGTTGCCCTGAATCTCAGTGACCCGAATGCTGAAGTTCAAGTGGAAGCCAAGCCGGGCGAGGATGGCACCACGGTTCTAACATTCCAAATGAAAGATCCTAATCAGTTCTATCAGTTTGTGTATCAAACTGAGGTTGATACTTCTAAAGCGAAAGCTGGCGATAAACTGGGCAACGTGGTGAAGCTGATGGGCGATGATAAGCTAAAATCTATTAGTGCCAAAAGTGAAAGCACACTGGACAATTCAGACGTAGCCGGCAGTTCAAGCTCCAATGCCCTGCTGCCTCTGAAAAAGGTAGATCCCAACAACAATCCGTTAAAGGGCGTACAGTTTACACTGTATAAGAAAAGCGATGGAACGGAAGTTGCCAAAGGAACAACCGATAGCGGAGGAAAACTGAATCTGCTATTCCCAGATCCAGGATATTATGAACTGAAAGAAACGTATATTGACACAACAACATGGTTGCCAACGACAAGAATTTATCAGGTATATGTTGGGAACACACCTGGAAAGCCCATCTGGGTTGACGGTGTGAAAGTAACCTCTGATAATCCGCTGGTTGTACCTACGCCGGCACAAGGGAAGCTGACCATTACCAATAAGGTGGAAGGGAACGGCAGCGATTCGTTGAAGAATTTTGAATACACCGTGAACTTCACGGGTGAAGGCAAGGATGGAACGTACGCCTATATGAAGTCGGATAGTACATCTGGCAAGATTAAGAGCGGAGATAAAATCACGCTCAAACACGGGGAATCGGTTACGCTCTCGGCATTACCTGCGGATCTGGTCTATTCCGTAACCGAGGCCGATTATACGACGGTTGACGGCTATACAACCACGCCAGAGACGAGAGAGCTGTCTGGCACAATCATGAATAAAGGCGATCACAAGGCAGACTTCGTCAATGAAAGAACCGTGAACAAGCTGACCGTCAGCAATACGGTCATGGGCAATGGCGGTGACAAGACGAAGGAGTTCGAGTACACCGTCATCTTTGAGGATGCAGGCAAGGATGGAAGCTACGATTACGTGAAATCGGGCGACGTCACGGGCACCATCAAGTCCGGTGATACCTTCAAGCTCAAGGATGGAGAGACACTGGATATTTCGGATCTGCCTAAGAATCTGAAATATACAGTTACCCAGAAGGAATACACCATCGATGAATACGTGACTATTCCTGAAGGACGGTATTATACCGGAGTCATGGAGGGCCAAGATGAAGATGCACCGTTTACGAATGTACGAGTATTGAAGGGCGGCCTGTTAATCAGCAACACAGTTAAAGGCAAAGATGACGACAAAAAGATGCCATTCAAGTACAAGGTCACCTTCACAGGTGAGGGATCGGATGAATCCTACGACTATGAGAAGTCAGACGGTAGCAAGGGCATGATCAAGAACGGGGATACCTTCGAACTTACAGATGGTCAGACGCTCACTGTGCAAGGACTGCCAACCCATCTCCAGTATAAGGTGACCCAGGATGATTATACGAAAGATGGCTATGTGACGGGTCCAGAGAGTCTAACTCACACGGGCACTATTCCAGAGAAAAAAGTGTCTGAAGCACATTATGTCAATACTCGCCCGTACCTGGAAGGCGTGCTGCGTAACAACAACACAGGAGAAGTCATTCCGAATGCGCCGATTACGGTAACCGATCTGAAGACAGGCGAAGAGATTCGGACGCAGACGAATGAGAAGGGTGAATATTCAATTCCAGCCGTAGCGGATACGGACTATGCGATCACATATACGAAGTGGTATCGGGTAGGTGGTAAGGATGTACCTGTCGAGTTCACGCAAAAAGCAAATGTGAACAGCAGTGTAACGGACGAGACTGTTCCAGCAGACATTACGGCCGTGGGAATTGTTCTGTTCAAGCAAATGAATGGAACAACAGAGCTATTCAACCATTTGTTTACTAGCCAGATGCATATCTATTTGAAGGACAAGGATGGCAATTATATTAAGGAGAATGGCCAGCTCAAGGCCTTTCCAATGGCACCGAATGGAACTTTCTCCGTGGAAGGGCTAAGCGAGCAGAAATATACAATGGAAGTTCGCTATACAGCTGACACAGGCGAGGAACTGCTCCTGAAGGTGACACAACTGGACGTGAAAGCGAACGGAGAGCTTAATATTTCCGAGGAATTGGTTGACCCTTACGGTACGGTTTATGATGTAACGACAGGGGATGCCAGCACTGGCAAGAAAATTGATGGAGCCAAAGTTACACTGTATTATGCGGATACGCAGCGGAATAGAGATAAAGGTCGCATTCCGGGTACCAAAGTAACGCTTCCTGCGGTTCCAAATTTCCCGCCGCACGATAACGCGAGTCCAGAGCAGGATAGCGATGTTAATGGCTTCTATGCGTACATGGTATTTCCTGAAGCAGATTACTATCTGATCATAACGAAAGACGGATATGAAACGCACACAAGTGGTACAATTTCAGTCGATTTTGACATTGTAAGATACGATGTACCAATGAAGCCGATCCGATCTGGTGGCGGTAACGGTGGCAATGGAACGACTAACCCAGGCAACGGAACGAGCAACCCGGGTAATGGTACCACCGATCCGGGCAACGGAACGACTGACCCCGTTAACGGAACTGTGGAACCGGTCAACGGCACCACCGAACCGGTTAATGGAACTACGGAGACGGTTAACGGCACCACCGATCCAGATAACGGAGCTACAGATCCCGGTGACGAAACAACCGAGCCAGGTAACGAAGCTGCAGATCCCGGTGACGTAACGACCGAGCCAGGTAACGAAGTCACCAATCCGGTTAACGATAATACCGACCCGGATAACGGAACGACTGAACCGGGCATTGTTAACAGCGGAACCGATAACGACGTGAACGAGCTGGACGATGCTCCGAAAACTGGAGATAACAGCGTATCACCATTCTTATATATGGTTTTGGCGCTGATGTCTTTGATGACGATCGGGTTCTGTCTGTTCGGTAACAAGAAGAAAAAGCACATTCAGTAATGGAAGGGAAGGCGTTAAGAAAATGAGCAAAACTAAAAAAATTCTTATCGCTGTTTCCGTGCTTGTGTTGGTAGTTTCTCTTGTCAGTCTTGTGAGAACTTTCTTGCGAGACTATGCCGAGAAGCAGAAAATCGAAGAGTTAACAAAGATTTGGAAGGAAGGATCAGATAGAGGTGGAGGGGATTCAGTTCCCTCCATTTTGTTCGATAAGAACAACGAGCCGGTTATGCTTCCCGAATTCCGAGAGCTTTATGAGAGGAACTCAGACATCTTCGGCTGGCTAATGATTGATGGTACCCGAATTGAGTACCCGGTCATGCAGAACCCACAGGATTCGGAGTACTATCTCAATCATGATTTTGATAAAAATGAAAACCAAGGCGGCCTTCCCTTTTTGGACGCGCATAGTGTGGCCAACAATTCGGACATTTGGCTAATTCATGGTCATCACATGAAGAGTGGTTGGATGTTTAAAGATTTAATGAAGTACAAGAACGAAAGCTTTTATCAAGAACATGCTACGTTCCAGTTCAGTACACTTTACGAAAAGGCAGAGTATGAGATTGTGGCTGTTATTCTATCCAAAGTGTATCGCAAATCGGACAACGTTTTTAAATACTACCAGATTGAAGATGTGAGTACGCCAGCCGAATTTGATTCTTATCTTCAGAACATCCAAAAACTGGCCCTTTATGATACGGGTGTAACAGCTCAATATGGTGACCAACTTATTGTACTGTCTACGTGTGAGTACTCGACTGAACATGGCCGGTTAGCGGTTGTTGCCCGAAAGCGTTCGTGACGATGTTAACACACTAAATCAATCTGATTCAAATTGCGTCCTCCCCTTGGAGGGCGTGATTTTTTGTTCCAGATCTGTCCCAGAGAAGATGAGGCGTTATACCCATATTCTTTTATCAAATTGCGTGAATTCCCGATGGGTTGTAGCTTGAAATCTGCAATAAATTCTCTCTAATTTTCTAGCCAATTTCACCTATTTTTTCCATTACAATTGTGTGCTTTTTATTCCCAATATATATATAAGTTATTCGTTTACTGTATAACCTATCGATGTTATACTCACTTTATTCCAAAAGAATTTGCAAAAACATGTCGAATTGAGGCTTATTAGGATGATTATGGGTAAACAATACGGCGAAACGATCATCCTCATCCCATCACTTGAACCGGATGAGAGACTTCCAGCCTATGTACGGCAATTGAGAGAGTATGGTTTGACGAATATTGTTATTGTGGACGACGGATCTGGTGAGGCCTACCAGCCGATCTTTGAGGAGCTCCGTGAGAGTGGTTGTGCTCTGCTTAGGCATACGGAAAATCAAGGAAAGGGTGCCGCACTCAAGACCGGCTTTCAGTATATAGGACAGCAGTACGGTGCATCTTGCTTCGTTGTCACTGCGGATTCAGACGGGCAGCATGCAGCAGAAGATGTATACCGCATTGCCCAGGAAGCCAAGATCCACCCGGACGAACTGGTTCTTGGGGTAAGAAACTTCAGCGAGGGAAACATACCGCCGAAGTCCCTGCTAGGCAATCGGATGACCTCCTCCATCTTTGCCATGTTATACGGTAAGAAGTTGTCAGATACCCAGACCGGGCTCCGCGCTTTCGGGCCCGGACTGCTTGCATTCATGCAGGATGTTCGCGGCACGCGGTTTGAATATGAGCTGCAGATGCTGATTTCATGTATCCAATCCGGGATACCGATTCATACGGTACCCATTCAGGTCATCTATGAAAATGGTAATGCGGGTACGCATTTTAAGGCAATCCAGGATAGTGCCCGGGTTATGGGTGTACTGTTCTCGAATTTCTTCCGCTTTATCTCGTCATCGGTAGCCAGTTCTGTGGTCGATTTGGGCATTGCCTGGTTTTTGATCGACTTCCTGCGCCCTATTATGGGCGAACAACACTATTTAAGAATTCTACTCGCAACCGTGATTGCGAGGATTATTTCGATTGTGGTCAACTATGTTCTGAATCGGTATTTTGTATTCCGCAAGGAGAGTAGCCGGGGAAGTCTATGGCGCTATCTGACGTTATGCGGAGTTGTGATCTTGCTTTCCAGTACCGGGGTATATGTATTCCACACCGTGTTCTTCGTGGATGAGAAAATGGCGAAATTTGTCTGTGATGCCTTGCTGTTCCTGCTCAGTTTTCAATTGCAGCGAAGATGGGTATTTGCAGCTAGGAGGAAGCAGCTGTAGTGCAAAACGAGAAGAGGCAAAATATCTTTTTTATCATCACGATGATTCTGATGACGATTTATTTGCTATGGCGCACGTTCTTTACGCTGCCATGGGGCGAAGGTGTGCTGAACGTGATTTTCGGCATCCTCTTGATTGTAGCTGAGACGTTAACTGTACTGACAACCTTTGAATTATTCTTTCAAAAGATGCAAAAAGAACGGACACAACTTGATTTTCCAACCGCCCCGCCGGAGTATTATCCAGATGTGGATGTATTTATCGCTACGCACAATGAGCCAGTTGATCTGTTGTATAAGACAGTTAATGCCTGTACGTTCATGGATTATCCGGACAAACAGAAGGTACATATATATATATGTGATGACGGAGCACGACCTGAGGTGGAGGAGCTTGCCAAGCAATTTGGTATCGGCTATCTGGGGTTCCCCGGTAACAAGGATGCCAAGTCCGGTAACCTGAACAATGCTCTAAGCAAAACCTCATCTCCGCTCATTGCGACTTTTGATGCAGATATGATCCCGCAACACACCTTTTTGATGAAAACGGTCCCCTATTTCCTGCTCTCCACGTTTATTAAGGAGAATGGAGAATGGCGCCTTCGCCAAGAAGATGAAATGGACAAGAACTTCAAGCTGGGGCTGGTGCAGACCCCGCAGAGCTTCTACAATCCGGATCTGTTCCAGTTTAACCTGTATGCAGAGCAAGGCATTCCGAATGAACAGGATTTCTTCTCCAGAGAGGTTAACATTCTGCGTAACGCCTCCAATGCGGTAGCCTACACAGGAAGTAACACGATCATTTCCCGTCAAGGCATGGAAGATATCGGAGGTTTTCCGCTAAATACAATCACCGAGGACTTTGAGACAAGCATCCGCTTGCAGCAAGAAGGCTATATTACCTATGCGACTCAAGAGGTTCAAGCTGCCGGGCAGACGACTACAACGGTGCCGAGTATGATTAAGCAGCGGATTCGCTGGGCAAGGGGTATTATTCAAAGCTTGCAGAATACGCGTGCTCCCTTATCCGAGAAGCTTCCTTTCTGGACGAGAGTGACCTACATGAGCAGTTTCTTGTACTGGTGGTCCTTCTTTAACCGGCTGATTTTTATTTTGGCGCCTATTTTGTTTGCGTTATTTGATTTTCAGATTGTTAACACAACCTTCTGGCAAATCTTAATATTCTGGCTTCCATCCTATTTCTTCTACAGTGTATCCATGCGATATCTATCCAGCAATATTCGGAATCAGCGATGGAGTCAAGTTATTGATACCATATTTATGCCTTATCTGATCTGGCCGGTTCTGCTGGAAACCCTGGGCATCCGCGAGAAGAAATTCAAGGTGACGAACAAAAGCAGAGCGAACGGTCGACAATGGATGTCTGCTCTGGTATATGCACTTCCGCATATCTTCTTGCTTTTGCTTTCCATTGCGGCAGTGATTCGGTATGTCAATGGCAAGTATGGTATCGCGCTGTTCTTCAGCAGTATTATTATTTTCTGGCTGATTCACAACATGATTGCACTGTGCTATGCCCTGTTCTTCATGGTTGGCCGTCGTGCGTACCGGGAGACGGAGCGCATTCGGGCACAAGAGGATGTAACCATTCAATATCAAGCCAGTAATCTGAGCTATCAGGCCAAAACGGTGGATGTATCCGAGAATGGGATTGCCTTTTACGTCCCTTATCCCATTTATTTGCCGGAACAGGAAACCATCTCACTGGTGGTGAAATCCGAGCGCTATGAAGCGAATCTCGATGCAGTTATCGTATATGTAAAACAAGATGGAGAAGGTTGGCGTTATTCCGCAACGGTTCAGCCGAAGGATGAGACGGATAACCGTCAATACATGCAGCTCATCTATGATCGCAAACACTCGTTGCCTGAGCAGATGAATCTGTGGGATACGGCCTATGACGATATGCTTCGCAATGTCAAAAAACGGATTGTTCAGCCCAGATCAGATCAGCGAAAAATGCCACGGCTTTCCCTTGCGCTACCAGTTGATTTTACCAATAATGCTGGCTGTACGCTGCGCAGCTTCAATTACCGTTTCTTCTCTGCAACGGGTCTGCATGGTGATATTTCACCAGGGACGGTCGTTACGTTTTATACCCATAATAATATTGAAGTTATTCTTCAGCATACGGGCAAAACAACAGCCAATCATCGCGAAGTGCTTCTCTCCGTTGAGAATATCGATGATATTGTGGAGCGGGGCCTAATTAGTCAATTGTTGAATGATTTGACCCATCCACATGCCGAGAGTTTCACCAGAGAGGGTTAGGAGAGATAGAGATGCTCATTATGCTTCAATTTGTGATGGGAGTTTTATTGATAGTCTCCTTCGTGGGATACATGCAGTTTGTGCGGAAGGCACTTTCATTACGTTGGGAGTTCATCCCTGTGTTTGTGTTTTCCTCAATCGCCTGTCTTGTTTTTCTAAGTGGTTTGGCAGGGCAGCTCTATACGGGCAGCCTTGTCATTCTAATTGTAGGTGTGCTTTTGTATGGTGGAACGGTGTTTCTTGGATTACGCCGAGGGACAGCCTTTCGGTTGTCCTTTTCCATATTCCAATTTTCATTCCTGGCAGGGACTTTTGTTTTCTTGCTGGTACTCTTTCAGAACCAATTAACACATTACGATAATTTCTCCCATTGGGCGATCGTATTGAAGCAAATGCTCAGCACAGATGCTTTTCCAACACCCGATTCGAGCCTGATTGATTTTAAAAACTATCCGCTGGGAACTTCGTCATTCATTTATTATGTCTGTCACTTTATGGGACACTCCCAGTCCGTGATGCTCTTGGCACAAGGTCTGCTGATCTTTTCCTGTTTTTACGCCATGTTTGGCATCGTTTCCGAGAAGAAACGCTTTCTGTTGTACGCTTTTCTCGGGCTCGGATTATCTACGCTTTCTTTTTTTAACCTTACGATTCGGATCACCAATCTGCTGGTAGACTTCTTGCTCCCGATCTACGCGCTCGCAATCCTGGCAGTTATCTACCAGTATCGGCATGAGCTCAAAAAGGCATGTATCATCGTTCTTCCACTGGCGGGATTGCTAACAATCATCAAAAGCACAGGGATTATTTTCGCGGCCATCGGCCTTATGTTCCTGGTGTATACATGGCTTACACATGGGCAGAAGTCCAGATGGAAATCCGCGCTGGCTATGGTGGGCACGATCTGTGGTGCATTGGTTCCTTATTTTGGCTGGAGCTGGCGAATGGCAACGGTGTTCCAAGGGGTAGATAACAAATTCGATGTGGCTACCTCGGGGGTTCAGGCTGGCAAAACGCAGGAGCAGATGCAGGAGATTCTGTGGACTTTCCTGAAGGCCAGTACGGATCTGACGACACGTCCTGTGATTGGGATTGTTATTTTTCAACTTATAGCGATTGCAGCTTCTGTATTTGCCATCGTTGTGCTCAAGAAGAAGTGGAACTTGTGGAAAGCATTGATTGCCCTGGACGTTGTATTGTTACTGTACTATGCAGGCATTCTGGCACTGTATCTCTTCTCCATGCCGTTGGATGAGGCGATTGTACTGGCAGGCTTTGAGCGTTATGCGTCGAGTATCGTGGTGCTGTTCGCTGGTGGGCTGGTGTTATGTGCTGCGATCGATCTGGAGCGTTCCTTTCACTACCGGATCGGTGAAGTGCCTGATTATCAAGCCTTTAAGACAGTTGAGACGAAGGGCCATTATCAAAAGGGAATTATCGGTTGTATGGCGATTGCCGCCACCATTCTTTTGTCAGAATACAATGGTATTGTCTCGATTGCCAAAAGCTACGATACGACGCTTCCATACAAGATTCACGCGGTTACGGGTGATCGGTGGTACCAAGAAGGGCAGGAGGATACCAACAGATATCTCTTCTACGCTTCAGACAGGGACCAGCAGGTCACGAATTATTACATGCAATATGTAGGAAAGTACTTCTTGTATGCTCCACATGTGGACGGGATCGTGCTGTTCTATGAGGACAATATGGACAACCTGCTGAGCAGCTATGATTATCTGGTGGTTGTGGAGACGGATCTCAATGCCAAGTATTTGCTGAAGAAACATTACGGCATCGACATGCAGGAGGGTATCTATAAAATCACCCGTTCCGGGGATCAGATCGTTCTTACACTGACGTGAGATCATAGGTATGGGAATCCGGCTCTGATCAGGTCAGGTGCAATAATAATCTCTATAGTATTCAATAGCAGAAGGCCCGCAGATTATTCTGACGGGCCTTCTTTGTGTTATTTCCATTTCTGGTGATATCGTAGCTCGGATTAATCGACACTTTCAACTTCAACAGGCTTATCATTAAATTTATAGCCAACACCGCGAATCGTGCGAATGTAATGTGGTTTTGCTGGGTTTTTTTCGAGTTTCTTTCTTAAATTGTAGATATGCACCATGACCGTATGCGTATCTCCCATATGAACATCATCCCAGAGCAGCGAGAATAGCTGCTCGTTTTTGTATACCCGGTTCGGATTTTTGGCAAGGTGAAACAGGAGCTTGAATTCCTTGGCTGAAAGGGAAACAGGCTTGTTGTCAACCAGCACAAGATGAGTGTCGGGATCAATGAGCAACTGATCAAATTTTAACGTTTTATCAATTTCCTCTACCTGCTTATGCAACAAATTGCTTCTTCGAATATGTGCTTTAACTCGGGCGATCAGCTCAATTGGACTAAACGGTTTGGATATAAAGTCGTCTCCACCGAGGCCAAGCCCAAGAACTTTATCAATATCCTCATCCTTGCAGCTAACGAACAAAATGGGCATAGTGCTCGTTTTGCGAATTTCACTACAAATTTGATACCCGTCCATCCCCGGCAACAGCACATCCAACAGGACCAGATCAGGAGCATACTGGTGCGCAGCTTTAATTGCATCCACACCATTATAGGCCGACAGGGTATGGAAACCCTCTCTTTTCAGTGAGATCGCCAACAATTCATTGATTTCCTGATCATCATCGACAATCAAGATTGTATGTTTAGAAGACATATGATATCCATTCTCCTTATGTATAGCTTGCTGGTATTGCTTGTGCAATCGTTGCTTCTCCAGCAGCAGCATACCGTGCCAAAAGTCTCAAAAACGCTCTGGTTCAAGTATCGCATGTTCATAGAAATAAGTCGATTGGATTCATTAGATTTTAAATGAAATTGAGGTTATCTTGAATTTGAATTGATGGTTTAACGTTTAGGGCTATTTTATAATGTATTGCAGTGGGACTGATAGGTATAAAGGTTTAGTTTTGAAGGGAGATAGTCTAGTGAACGTTATTGGGGGAATACATCGGAAGGGGCTGTTGTGGAACATTGTACTGCTTGGAATTGCGCTAATGATCAGCGGATGTGCCTCATCTTCCGAACCGGATCAAGCAAGGTCGAAGGCACTTGGCGGTTCCGCTGGCGAGGTGGTTATTGGAGCAGTATGGCCTTTCGAGAAGCAGAATGATCAATTCCATGAAGGTCTCCAATTGGCGCTGGAGCAAATCAATCAGGAAGGTGTTCTGGGCGGGAAGAATATCCGGCTGTTGGAATTGGATGACGAGGCCTCTACGACAAAAGGTATGGCAATTGCACAGCAATTGGCGGATAATCCTGCCGTTAGCGCAGTCATTGGACACCGTGGCTCGTCAGTAACGGTACCTGCGTCACGGATATACGCGCATGCTGGCATTGTGATGTTGACACCGGCATCAACATCCCCGAAGCTGACGGATGTGAATAGCTCTTATATTTTCCGCAATATTCCTAACGATAATCAGCTTGGGCAGGCACTGGCCATGTACGCTGGAGAAACCAAGCATCGGAATGTAGCCATATATTATACAGATGATGAGTATGGCAGAGGACTAGCGAATGCTTTTGAAGATCAGGCATCCCAATCAGGCCTTCATGTCGTAGACCGTCTGTCAGGTTATAAGGATACGGCTGATATCTCACGTATCGTAGATAAGTGGAAGACGCTCGATAGTGATCTTATTATGGTGGCCACTGGAGCAAGAGAGGGAATCGCCTTTGTTAAGGCGATCCGCGAAGCTGGCATGACGATTCCCGTTATTGGCGGGGATGCGTTAGACTCTGCAGAGTTCGCGAGTGCTGGAGAAGCTGTCTCAGGAACGATTGTTGCTTCGGTGTATCATGAGCGTGGCAACTCTGAGCTTAATCAAAGCTTCCGACAACAATACATCAACAAATATGGGAAAGAGCCTGGTAAATGGGCTGCGCAAGCTTACGACTCATTGAAGTTACTCGCTAAGGGGATCGAGGAAGCTGGATCACGCAGTCCCAAAGAGATTTCCAACGCGTTGCTCTCATTGAAGGGTTGGGAAGGGGTCACCGGTGAGCATTCCTTTGACGCACAGGGTGATGTTCAGGGAATGAATATCGTCATGAAAAAGCTGGAAGCAGGTACGTTCAAGCGACTGGATGAAGTACACATTCCAAATCCGTAATAAGGCATGGCAGTGTCAGGCTTCAACATTGGGAGGTAGTGATGAATAATCAAGTTTTTCGTAAAGTGGCGGTTGAGCGTCTGTCTTCCCCGGAGCAACTCGATAATTTGGTTCGGGTAACATCGCCTCGTGGATGGCTTATGTTAACGGGTGTAGGTCTACTCATCCTGGCCGCCTTATACTGGGGGATTTTCGGTACGATGACCGTCAAAGCAGATGCATCGGGTGTGCTTATTCGTCCAGGTGGACTAAAAACAGTTCATGTCTCTGCGGCAGGAGCGTTAAGCGATATTCGCGTCGTCGAGAATGACACGGTGAATCAAGGTGAGGTCATCGGAAGGATGGAGCAGCCAGAGCTGCTGGATCAGATGAAGCAGACCAAGCTTGCTATTTCGAACCTCGAAGGGCTAAAGGGTAAAGAGCTAAATGTACATGCGGCAGAGCTTGAAAGTCTGAAGCAACAGTTGAAGCAGCAGCAACTTGGCTATGAATACAGCACAAGAGTGATCAGCCCGTACACTGGCAAAGTGAAAGAGGTGTTGGCCAAAACGGGAAGTTATATTGGTGACGGCTCGGATATTATCCGGTTGGAGACGTATGGGGTGCAGACGGACGAACTGATTGCCGTGCTGTATATGCCTGTTAGTCAGGGCAGACAATTACTTCCAGGTATGGAGGTGCGTATTTCTCCGGGATCGATAAATCGTGAAGAGTTCGGATCGCTGATTGGTCAGGTTGTTTCAGTAACTGAATTTCCGGTAACGGTGCAAGGAATGATGTCTACGCTAGGCAACGAAGGCCTGGTTCAACAGATGGCGTCACAGGGTGTATCCCTTGAAGTTCGTGTGAATCTTTCACCTAACTCCGAGATGGCAAGCGGGTATAACTGGACAACGAAAGCGGGATCGCCTGTTCGGCTTAACAGCGGCATGATCGTGGATGGTTCGATTACAGTCAGTTCACAGCGTCCGATTGCAACGGTTATCCCATATTTCAAATAATTGAGACAGGCACGGTGGCACATATTTGGTCACCAGGCCCAACGAAGGAGAGCAGATTCGTGGCCTCAAAAAGAGTAAAGACTCCAACCGTATTACAAATGGAGGCTGTGGAGTGCGGTGCAGCTTCGCTTGCAATCGTGCTTGCATATTACAAGAGCTTCATCCCGCTTGAGGAACTGCGGATTGCCTGCGGTGTCTCCCGGGATGGAAGCAAGGCCAGTAATGTGCTCAAAGCAGCACGTCAATATGGTATGGAAGCGAAAGGGTATCGCAAAAACCCGGATGATTTAAGGAAAATGTCCTGGCCGCTGATTATCCACTGGAATTTCAATCATTTTCTCGTACTGGAGGGCATCGTTAAAGATCGTGTGTTCTTGAATGATCCAGTTACAGGTCCACGCGAGATTACGTTTGAGGAGTTCGACCAATCCTTTACTGGCGTTGCCATTGCCATTAAGCCTTCCCCGACCTATGTCCGTCAAGGGAAAGCACCAAGTGTGCTTGGTTCGCTGTCCAGACGTATTCAAGGGTCGGAAAAAGCACTTATTTTTGCCATTATCGCTGGGTTATTTCTGGTGCTGCCAGGGCTGGTTATTCCGGTGTTCAGCAAAGTGTTCATCGACCAGATACTACTGGGCAATATGAAAAATTGGTTGTTCCCACTGTTAATTGGCATGGGACTAACCGCGTTGTTACGGGCCTTCCTGACGTGGCTGCAACGGTATTACTTGCTCAGGCTGGAAATGAAGCTTGCACTAAGCTCATCCAGCCGTTTTTTCTGGCATGTGTTGCGTTTGCCGATCGAATTTTTCTCCCAGCGATTCAGTGGAGATATCGCAGCAAGGGTTGCGATCAATGACCGCGTTGCCCAGTTACTATCCGGGCAGCTGGCTGTAGCGGCGCTAAACTGCGTCATGATTGTGTTTTATTTGCTGCTGATGCTGCAATACAGTGTCGTGTTGACAAGTCTTGCGGTGGGGGCTTCGCTGCTCAATCTGGTCTTCATGCAATTGATAACGCGCAAACGTAATGACCAGAATCTGCGGTTGTTACAGGAGTCCGGCAAGATGCAAGGGGTGTCCATGAACGGACTGCAAGTCATTGAGACATTGAAATCCAACAGCTCCGAGGCAGACTTTTTCGTCAAATGGTCAGGGTATCAGGCGAAACTGCTTAATTCCACGCAGCAATTCGGGGTATCGAACCAGTTTCTGATGGCTGTCCCTGCGCTACTGACGAGTCTGAGTGCCGTAGCAATTCTTTTTCTCGGCGGCTTTCAGGTGATGGATGGGGCACTGACGATCGGATCACTGGTAGCCTTCCAAAGTCTAGCGGCCAGCTTCAGTCAGCCCGTCAATGAGATGGTTGCACTGGCTGGAACCATTCAGGAAGCGGGAGGAAGCATGAAACGCTTGGATGATGTGCTGCAATATCCAATGGATAGACAAATGAACCAAACCCCCGATCAGGCTGAAGAGCTGACCGATACAGCGAAGTTATCAGGGCAGATCGAAATTACCAATCTGACCTATGGCTATAGCAAGCTGGAAGGCCCGCTGATTGACCGGTTTAACTTATCGATCCAGCCGGGCATGAAGGTTGCGCTGGTTGGCGGATCGGGTAGTGGGAAATCGACCATTGCCAAGCTGATTGCCGGTATTTACGAGCCGTGGGATGGTGAGATCCGTTTTGATGACTTGACGCGCGACGATATTTCCCGCAACCGGATGGGCAACTCCCTTGCGGTTGTCGATCAGGATATTGTACTGCTGGAAGGAACGATTAAAGAGAATATTACCTTCTGGGATTCCACGATACCGGAAACAGATGTCGTTCGGGCTGCGAAGGATGCGGTAATCCATGATCATATTGCGGAGCGCAGCGGCGGCTATGAGCATATGATCTCGGAAAATGGAGGCAATTTCAGTGGAGGGCAGCGTCAACGGCTGGAAATAGCCAGGGCACTGGCTGGCAATCCCTCGATTCTGATTTTGGATGAGGCGACAAGTGCTCTGGACCCGGCAACGGAGAAAAAGGTTGACGATAGTCTACGACGCAGAGGATTAACCTGTATTACCGTGGCTCACCGACTTAGCACGATTCGGGATGCGGATGAAATTGTGGTGCTGGAGCGTGGAAAGATCATTGAGCGTGGAACGCATCATGCTCTCATGGAACGAGATGGCTACTACACCAGACTCATTCAGAGTCAATAGATAATCGTGCAAAAGGAGGTGTGAAAATGGCTGAAGATGTGCAATTTAATTTGCATTCATTGTATGAACGTTATGGTGTGAGTCATGAGGTAGAGGGAAATCGACCGATACTGGTGACGGATCAAAACGATATATGGTATGTCGATTCCGGTTATGTGGATGTATTCGCAGTTACCCTTGAGCTTGAAAAGGGCGGGACGAGAAACAAGCGCCGCTACTTATTTAGCCTGGAGGCAGGTGCGCTCCTATTCGGATTTGAGGATTATGAAGGGATAGAGCAAACGGGCTTGCTGCTGGTCGCATCCGCGGGAACGAAGGTATGCCAGATGAACCGGGATCTATTTATGAAGAACCGAAAGGAATACAGACTGAACGATGAGCAACTTGCTCCATTGATCGACCAATGGGTGGGCTACTGGTCTGCGGCGCTGAGTGTGCGAAGTGCCCCTCCGGAGTTCGAACTGCTGGAGCCAAGTGAGCATTGGGAGCTTACTCCGGATCAGACCTGGCGATCGTTGCAGACGGTGTGGGTTAAGATTCGTGAAGGTATCGTCTATTGGATGTCGGAACATCCAATTAAGGCGGCAGAGCCTTATTATATACCCGTGACATCCTCCAGCTGGCTGGAAACGAAGCAGGCTGCTGAACTTGAATTGTTGAGCACGCTAGATTGGCTGCAACAGGATCAGCAATGGCAAGGTTTATATGCGTTTCATCAGTTAATCGCCAGCCGTTTGGCTGTTCTATTGACGAAAGAACGGTTGCAGGAGCATGAACGCCTGATCCGGCGAACCGAACATGATGATTCGCTTATGGATCATGCACTCAAGCGTTTGCTAGCTGTTACAGGCGGAGACAACCAGCAGACCATTGCTTTTGATTCAACCGATCCATTGTTTATGGCCTCCCGCGTTGTTGGCGAATATGCCAGCATCGTAATTAAACCTGTAGCCAGAAAGCTGAAGAGACAGTCGCAGCGTTCCCCTATTCAGGAAATCGCGGAGGCTTCGGGGGTTCGCTCTCGTCAGGTTGTGCTAAAAGGGGAATGGTGGAAGGAAGATAACGGGCCACTCCTTGCTTACATGGAACCAGCGCATGAACCCATTGCCTTGGTTCCGGCTTCTGCCGGTACCTATACATGGGAGAATCCGCTTAGTGGTGAAAAAGGGATCGTTAATGGTGCATTGGCGGCGGGTATTGAGCCGATGGCGTATATGTTTTACCGGACGTTCCCTGCTCGTGCGCTTGGTGTTAAAGATATTTTGCAGTTTGGTACACATCGTTCGATTCGTCGGGATCTCATCATGGTGCTGCTCATGGGTGCACTGGCAGGTCTGCTCGGGATCATGATGCCAGTTGCGACAGGGATATTAGTAGATACGATTATTCCAGAATCGTATCGTGGACCGCTTGTCCAGATGGCACTTATTCTCATCACGGCTGTTCTGTCGATTGCACTGTTCCGGCTGGCTGGCTCACTCGCTTCCATGCGAATGGAGGGGCGGGTTGAAAGCTCTGTTCAGGCCGCGATCTGGGATCGGCTGCTGAATCTGCCCGTGTCCTTCTTCCGCAACTATACGGCTGGTGATCTAGCCTCCAGAGCGAGCAGTATTAACTCCATCCGACAGCTATTATCAGGAGCTGTTCTGGGCTCGCTGCTTACAGGCGTATTTTCCATTTTCCAATATGCGCTGTTGTTCCGTTATAGCCCCAATCTTGCTCTGGTCGCAGGAGGACTGGTGCTCATATCCATGTCATTCACAGTGGGTATTGGTTTGCTACAGATTCGTTACCAGCGCAGGTTACTGGATATTCAAGGACGCATATCTGGCACCGTGTTGCAGCTGCTGAACGGTATTAGCAAATTCCGCATGGCCGCGGCGGAGAACCGTGCGTTCTTCCTATGGGCAAGGGCATTTGCGGAGCAAAAGAAATTGTCCTTCAAGGTCAGGATGCTGGATAACTACTCCAGTGTGTTCCAGTCCTTCTTCCCCTTGGCTGCTTCGATGGTGCTGTTTTATCTGGTGGTTTCCAGTAATTCAACGCTGTCCGCAGGACAATTCATCGCATTCTTCTCAGCCTTCTCGAGCTTTCTAATGGCCATGCTGGCTATGGCTTCTGCCTTATTATCGGTCGTGCATATCATACCGTTGTATGAGCGAGCCAAACCGATTCTCAAAACGTTGCCTGAACTGCATGATCAGCTCGAAGACCCGGGAGAAGTCAGTGGGGCGATTGAAATTCGCCATATCCAGTTCCGTTATTCCGAGGATCAGCCACTCGTGCTCAATGATCTGTCGATGAATATCAAAGCAGGGCAGTACGTAGCCTTTGTCGGCGCTTCCGGCTGTGGTAAGTCGACGCTTATGCGATTATTGCTTGGCTTCGAGCAACCGCAGGGCGGTTCGGTGTATTTCGATGGACAGGATCTACGTTCTCTGGATGTGGGGCTGCTGAGAAGCCAGTTTGGTGTCGTCTTGCAAAATAGCAAACTGATGTCTGGTGATATCTTCACCAACATTGTTGGAACATCTGATCTGACGATCCAGGATGCGTGGGAAGCAGCGGAGATGGCTGGCTTTGATGAGGATATCCGCAGCATGCCGATGGCGATGCACACGGTGATATCCGAAGGCGGCGGCACACTTTCCGGTGGACAGCGCCAGCGCTTGATGATTGCAAGGGCGATTGCCAAGCGGCCGAAAATTCTCTTTTTTGACGAAGCTACAAGTGCCCTGGATAACCGGACGCAAAGCATTGTTAGCCAAAGCTTGACCAAATTGCAGGTGACCAGGATCGTTATTGCCCATCGATTAAGCACAATTACACAGGCGGATCAGATCTATGTGTTTGATAAAGGCAGAATTATTCAGTCCGGCACGTATGAGGAGCTGCTACAGCAGCGTGGTTTGTTCGCCGATCTTGCCAGCCGCCAGTTAGCGTAACATTTGAACTAAAATTGAATGCAATTTGAAGGCAGATTGAAGCGGGGCATCTATGCTATTAGATGTACTAAAAAGAATCTGAGGAGGAATGAAGCGTGAGTTGGACACAAGAGCAGTTGAATGAAACGGTAGAGGCCGTTCTGGCAAAAGCAGGTTCGGATGCAGAGTTTCGTGCATTAGCAGTGAGTGATATCTATGCAGCGATCAGAGCAGCAACGGGGCATGAGGTGCCGCAACAATTCAAAATTAGAGTCGTGGATGCAACAGGGTACCACGCAACCATTATATTGCCAGAAGTACGTAATGCTGCTGATGAACTGACAGATACGGAGCTTGATAACGTTGCTGGTGGCAGTGGAATAGGTCTCTTGGGAGGTACGGCTTCAACTACGGATATGCGTTTTCATAATGAAGTAAAGCCCATCGGCCCCATATCATTTCCAGTAAATGGCGGCATTATTACCAAATAAAAGTTTAAAGATTTGAATTAAAATTGGAGGAATTAAACATGAGTGGTTGGACACAGGAGCAGTTGAATGAAACGGTAGAGGCCGTTCTGGCGAAAGCAGGTTCGGATGCAGCGTTTCGCGCATTGGCAATAAGTGATATCTACGCAGCCATTAAAGCAGAGACAGGACATGAGGTTCCACAAGAATTTAAAATCAACATTGTCGATGCAACAGGCTATCATACAACAATCGTATTGCCAGAAGTGCGTGGTGCAGAAGATGAATTGACAGAAACCGAACTCGAATCCGTTGCTGGTGGAAGCAAAGAGGGTTTTGAAGAGTTCGGCAGACGGCTGTCAACGATGCCAACTCGCTAAAATTGAGAGCGGTTGAGGTTGAATCTAAGGATCGTGGCTTCATTACCAAATAAAGGTTAAAATATTTGAACTAAAATTGAATTAGAGTTGAGAGCAGATTGAATCTGGACTGTTATTCTTATATTTGTAAGGAACAAAACTACATTATTGGAGGAATTAGAAGATGAGTTGGACTGAACAGCAAGTTACGGATACGGTGAATGCAGTAATTGCAAAAGCGAATACAGATGCAGCGTTTCGCGCACTGGCAGTAAGCGACATCTACGCAGCAATTAAAGAAGCGACAGGACAAGAGGTACCTCAAGAATTCAAAATCAACATCGTTGATGCAACAGGCTACCATGCAACCATCGTATTGCCAGAAGCACGCGGTACAGAAGATGAGTTGACTGAAACGGAACTCGAATCTGTTGCTGGTGGCAGCAAACAGGGCGCAACTGATTTCTTCACTGGTGTAGGCAGCATTGCTGAAGACGCAGCGCGGGCAGCTATTGGCGTGGGTACTAACATTGGTAATGCAGCAGCTTCAAATATCAGCAAATCATAATTTCTTTCAATCTTAAATAGAACTTTCATTGGAGTGATATCTGCCGTCAGGTGCGATATCGCTCCAAATTTATAGTGAAGCGATGAGTGGGACAGCAACTTGGCAGTGATTGTCATAGAAGCGGTATCGTTGCGTAGCTAACAAGAGGGTGCTTGTGTGTCGGTTGTTTCTGTTTCGTCATTCAAATGGATTAAGTCGTTCTGGATGATTATGCTGTGCATGTTGTCTGGTATAGCCACGGGGCTATATGCGCCGAGCATCGCTCATGCTGTGGCGGATTTCGGTGATCTGTACTTATCCTTTCTGAAAATGTGTGTCATCCCGATTATGATGACTGCGATTATATCCAGCATTGGAAGCTTGTTTATTCAAAGTGGTGCGGTAAAAACGATTGGGCGTATGTGCCTCGTTTACGCTATTGCACTTATCATTTCCGGCGTGTTTGGAATTACGGCTGGTGAAATTGGGCATCCGGGAGCAGGTTTGCCTGAGCAATCGAAGCAGGTACTTGGTGCGATTGTTAATGACTCCAATGCGAAGGGGACATCCGTCGAAGAAGAGAAATCGCAAGGGATTTTGCTGTTTTTACTCGACATGATCCCGTCCAATATTTTTACAGCACTAATGGAGAACAATACGCTGCAAATTTTGTTTTTCTCCGTCATTGTTGGTGTAGCCGTTGGCATGATGCGAACAAGGCAAGGGGAGGATGTACTTCAATTGGCTGACGTATTGTTCGGTGCTTTTCAGAAGGCGATTTCCTGGTCGATGTACGCACTGCCGTTTGCCTTGTTCTGCATGATGGCCGGACAGTTTGCGAGTCTGAACCTGGATATTCTGCCCGCGATGTTGAAGTTGATTCTGGTGTTTTATCTGGTTAGTGTCGTATTGATTGTCATTTCCGTTGCTGTACTATCCTTGCAATTGCGCCAGCCCCCAAGGGTGATCGCCAAAGCGTTGAAGGAGTCACTTATCATCGCATTTGGTACGCGAAACAGTATTGCTACCGTTCCATCTTGTATGCATGCTTTAAGCAAAGAGCTGAAGCTGCAGTCACACGTCATTCAACTCGTTGTGCCGATTGGTATGATTATGTGCCGTTACAGCATGGTGCTTGTGTATACACTAGGCATTGCATTTACCGCTCAATTGTATGAATACGAATTTACGATCATGCAGTGGATGCTGGTGCTGTTAGGGGCTGTATTAACTTCTATCGCAGGTGCGGGGTCTCCGGGTGTCGTATCCATTGGCATGATTGCCATTATAGCAGGCATGTTGAAGCTTCCAGCCGAAGTGACGATTATTCTACTACTCGCCATTAATCCAATTATTGATCCCATTATTACAGCGGCGAATGTGTCCATGAATTGCGCTACAGCTTCACTTCTGTCAGCCAGGAAGGAACATTATGTACAAGATCAAGCGATTAACGTCGGATGACAGACTGAAATACCAGCCGCTCATGTATCAGTGGCTTTATTTGCAATTGGAGCAGAGTGAGAGGAACCACCCTGAGCACACTCGATACGTACTGGTGGGGGCTGAAGTGGCGGATACGCCGGTTGGTTTGGCTGTTCTGGAGCTGAGAGAAGGGGCGACGGCACAGCATGCGATACTGCAATGCCTGTTCGTCACGAAGGCATGGCGCAGGAAGGGAATGGCCTCCTCCATCATGGAAGAAGTGCGGAGCCTTTGTCTGGAAAAGCAAGTCCAGAACCTTGGAGTCTACTATTACGCCGGTAAATCTTCTACAGAAACAATCGAAGCGTGGCTACAGCATGAAGGCTGGACACAGCCCATATGCGAAGCGATTGTTTTCCATATCAATAGCGATATCGCTCGCGCAAGCTGGTTGCGGGAACGTCCTTTGCCAAACGGATTGGAGCTGTTTCTATGGGCCGATCAGCCGGAAAAAGAGCTTAAACGATCTATTGAATCAACAGAGGCTATTATTCCAGACTTCCTGTCCCCGTTCAAAAATTTTGCACCTTTAGAGCCCAGCAATAGTCTCGGACTTCGCTCGGAGCAGGGGATTCAGGGCTGGTCGATGACGTATCGATTAACCGATGACACGATATTGTACGATGCAGTATACATTGCACCCGAATATCAGCAGGTAGGTTTAGCTTTTCATATGTTGGCGAGGTCAATCCGGCTTCAATTGGAAGCAGGTATTCCTTACGGTATTTTTACGGTAAACCGGACGACCCCTGTCATGATGAAGCTCGCCCAACAGTGGCTTGCACCTTATTCATGGAAGACGAGTGAGAAGCGGGTTAGTTATCTGTCATTAAAGTAGGGATTGGGGGATGAGCATGAAAGACAATGAACGCGGCCAACGGATAGCCATAACGGGCATAGGTGTGTTGTGTGCACTGGGCAATGAACCTCAGATCGTCTTTGAGCGGATGTTTGCAGCGGAGACGGGGATTGGGAAAGTGACTCGTTTCAATACAGATGCGTTGTTAAGCTCGCTTGCGGGACAACTGGACGAATCCTGGCGGGCAAAGGCTCTCGCGGATACCGCAGAGCAGTCGATGGACTGGTGTGCACGCTATGCGATTGCAGCCGCGAAGCAGGCGCTACACAGCAGTGGTCTGGCTATTGCACCAGAAGCTGCTCTTGTTCAGGCTCATGCTGGGGGGTTAGCTGATATGCCTGCAATGGTGGCTGCGACGAGTCAGGTTAATGATGCTGTGCATCCGCTTCCAGCCTCCAGGGTTGGACTGTCACTTGGAACATGTAATGGTGGTATATTATCGCTGGAGAAGCAATGGAATCTGTCGGCACTGGATGAAGAGAATACCGCGAACTATCCCTTTTATCAGCAGGGTGATGATACGGCACAGTGGCTCGGCGTACAGGGACCGGTGGCGACGTTAAATACGGCATGTGCCGCTAGTGGCAATGCAATCGGCTATGCCAGCGATATGATTCGCTGGGGTTATGCTGATGTCATGCTCGCAGGCGGCTCCGATCCGCTGTCGCATAGTGTATATGCCGGATTTAATGTACTCCGGGCGCTTAATCCGCTGCCTTCCTCCCCATTTGGCAGCCGTTATGGCCTTAATCTGGGCGAAGGCGCAGCATTTGTTGTGCTGGAGCGGCTCGATGCTGCTGTTCAGCGCGGGGCGACCATCTACGCAGAGTTATGTGCATACGGGCTGAGCAATGATGCTCATCATATGACCGCACCACACCCGGAAGGGGCAGGGATGCAGCGGGCGGTGGATATGGCGCTTAATCTGGGTCAGGTTGCAAAGCGCGATATTGCGTATATTAACGCACATGGTACGGGAACACAGGCCAATGACCGCGCGGAACTGAACGGTTTGAAGCGCAGCTTCGGTGAGCAGTTAACTATTCCAGTCAGCTCAAGCAAGGCGTATTTCGGGCACAGTTTGGGTACTGCCGCTGCGCTGGAGCTTGTGACTTCGCTATACGCGATCAAGCAAGGTTATGTGCCAGCAACGCTTCATTTTGACACGGCGCGTGAGGGTTGCGAAGAAGTGGATATTATCCAGCACAACATGCGTCCGATGCGTCCCAAGTATATCGTCAGCAATAATGCGGCCTTTGGCGGACATAACGTTTCGTTATTGCTACGGACCGATCTGAGTGATGTTGCAGCGCCGAATAGGGGAAATCCAGCACCCCATGCCAAGCGGCGAGTGGTTATTACGGGTATTGGTGCTGTTGGTGGGGGGCGTATCCACTCGGGCGGAATTGTGAACTGGCTTGCGGAGGCAGCTTCTTTTTCCTCTCCTATAGATGCAGCCAGCCCAGCCTCCTTTTCCCTAAAGGAATATGACAAAAGCAAATATGAGCGCAGAATGAATCAGCTGTCGCAGAATACGATTGGAGCCGCACTTGCTGCATTACAGGATGCTCATATAACCGAGCAGGAGAAGGAAGAACTTGGCTTTATTTATGGCACAGCCCGCGGCAGTACAGATAGCATCTCTCAATATCTGGAGTCTGTATTCGTGAAGGGGCCGGAATATGCGAGCAGCATATATTTCCCACACACCGTGATCAATTCGGTGGCGGGACAGACAGCCGAGAAGCTGAAGCTGCTGGGCTTCAACAGTTCGTTCAGCACAGGAGGTAACGAGGGATTAACAGCCGCGCTGTATGCAGCAGGGAAAATTCGTGAGCAGACATTAACGAGCTGTCTTATTGGCGCAGGAGATGAACGTTCCGCACTATCGAGTGACATTGATCGAGCTAAAGGCTTGCAAGCAAGTCGCTTCCATATGGTGGAAGGTAGCGTGTGTATAATGCTACGTGATGCGGAGCAAGCCGTGCATAGCGAGTCCGATATATATGCGGAATTAAGCGGCTTCGGCACAGCCTTTGGCACAGCAGCCATTGGCCTCCAGCGAGAAGCGACGCTGTGCCGGGCGGTAGCGGCAGCATTAGATGAAGCGGGCATTGGCATGGCGCAGATTAACTGTATTTTGCTGAATACCATCGGCAGACCTGGGGAAACGGAAATAGAGCTCCAAGCCTTATCCTCATGTACCGCAGAATATTCAACGCCGCCCATCATTAGCTTCAATGCTTATGCCGGGTATGGCGAGTCCTACAGTTCGATGCTTCATCTTGCTGCGGCGGCGGAGCTAGTAAGTGGTTCAGCTGTGAGTCCATATGCGAGCGGTTCTTATGCTCATCTGGGTGTGCCACAGACAGACCGGCTCCAGCATGTTCTAGTGGTAAGCTCGACCGCCAACGGCAGCTATTCAGCCGCAGTTGTTAGTGCGTGGAACGACTGATAAGCGTATGTGAGCAGCGGGTTTCTTTTCAAAATCATCGACATCATAGACATCATCATAATCATTAATAGAAGGTTAATACCTGAGGAGGCACATACGAATGGGTGTAGAGCAGATTTTGGATATGGATACCGTTAAGCTGACGATCAAGCAAAAGTTGTTAATTGACAGACTTAGACTTGAGGATATAACAGTAGAGGAAATTGCGGACGATCTGATTTTGTTCGGTGAGGGGCTGGGCCTCGATTCGGTTGAAGCATTTGAGGTGATGGTCGGTATGGAGGAGTTGTACGGGGTGGCGGTAGAGCAGATTCCGGCGGATGAATTGAAAATTCATCTGAAGGATGTGCAGTCCATTGCGGAGCTGATTATGGCAAGTCGGCAGAATGGAACAGAAGGATCATGACCTTCCAGGATCACGTCATTCTGATTACGGGTGTAACACGCGGCATTGGCCGGGCTATCGCCCTGAGATTCATGGCGGAAGGTGCTGTCGTTGCCGGTATTTACGCACGGGATGATGAAGCAGCCGAGCAGTTGAAGGACATTGCGAAGGAAGCTGGCGGGCAGATCAGCTTGTACAAAGGTTCTGTCAGCGATCAGGCTTGGGTAGCCGAGGTGATGAAAGACATCGTGGATACGTATGGTCAGCTGGATGTGCTAGTCAACAATGCAGGACGTACGAGTGATCATATGGCACTCTTCATGGAAGAGCAGCAGTGGCAGGAAGTGCTGGATACGAACTTTATCGGTACCTGCTACTGTTCGCAGGAAGCCGTGAGTTATATGCTGCGTCAAGGAAAGGGCGCCATTATTAATATGGTGTCCGTCAGCGGCATTTATGGCCGTGAAGGCCAGACGAATTATGCTGCTTCCAAAGGTGCCATTATGGGCCTGACGAAGCTGTATGCCCGGCTGTATGCCTCGCAGAATATTCATGTTAGTGCCATCGCGCCAGGCATGATTGATACGGATATGGCCCAAGGCGTTCCGACAGAGAAAATGGCAGACTTCCTGAGACATACAGCAGTCGGGAGGCTTGGTTCAGTCGAAGAGGTAACCGATGCGGTTATGTATTTGGCGGGGCCCATGGCCAGTTATCACGCAGGTCATACGTTGAAACTGGATGGCGGATTCTTGCGTTAAGCATGATTGGAATGGGGGAACGACGATGAAGAACGTATTGTTGCATCATGCCGAATCGGCTTCAGGCACAGCGATCGCGCTGTATTTGCTACAGCGGGATATGCGTGTCACGGCAAGCTTTCAGATGGCATCGCAGGCTGACGCGTTTAGAGACAACTTGCCGCCGCAATGGCAGGATCAAGTTCATACGATTGTTGCACCAGTCATTGAAATGAAAGCCATTGAATCGCTGGTAGCGGAGCACGCCGCGCAAATGCAAGGACTTGATCTATATATCCACGGTAACCATTGGGTAGATGAATTGGAAGAGCTACGGCATAATCCTGCTGATTTTGCTCTGCAAAGTTACGGGTTGCTACATGAGCTGTTCATGTACAGCCGGGCAGCAGGAGCTGTAATGGCTCGCAAGCAGCGGGGGCAGATTATTGTGCCGATGTTGGCGGATTCACTGTATTACAACGGCTTTCCTTCCTCCCCGGTGTATAACCAGGGAGCGCTTGCTTTTGTCAAAAGCTTCGCCAAGGAACTCTCTCCATTCCGGGTTAGCGTCAATGCAATGACGTTTGGATATTTTCAGAGAGAGAACAACGTGTCCACCGGACGCAATCAACGCAAAGCGTTTGATATATATGCCTTAAAACCGCCAGTGCCAGCATTGGAAGAATTGGTCGAAGGGTTGGGTCTGCTTATTGATTACGGGCATGGGATGAGTGGTCAAAATACGACATGGGGTTACGGGATTCAGTCTGTTCTCTAGCTGAACATGAGGACGCGACTTGGCTGAAAGGTAATCTTTGAAAGAGGCGGGCATATGGAGCACCAGCAGGCCGAGAACAATCATAAAGAGGAAATCAGGCAGGTCGATGAACTGTTAGAAGCAGAACTGGAAGAGGTTGTTGGAGGTCTGGCAACCGTCTCTATTCCACGCTGCAGACTTTGCTACGTTCGTATTGCTGTGTATGATATGACCGTATGCGCAGTTTGCTTTCGCAAAACTCAAGTTTCACATGGAGGGGAGGATGGCCAGCAATGATCGGTACATACGGTCGCTTGGCCTTCTGCTTGTTTTTGGTGTTGGCAATATCCATATTGACGACATCATGTGCAAGCAAGTTACAACAGGGCTATTCATTGGAGTCAGAACAACATGTTGAAACGGAAAGCTCAGCTGTCACCAGCCCAACTCCGGTAGATTCTTCGGCTCCGTCTGTGAAAGAGGGAGTGGACGACAAGAAGAATGGTGAGGGCAAAACAGAACTCCCAGTGTATACCCAACAGCAATTAAAAGCGTACCCGTCGGATATTCGGGACATTCTGAGCAGAGGCAAACTTCGGGTCGCCCTCTATCACGAGGACCGCTATCCTTTTTTTTATGTTGATGATCAGGGTGTGTTGCGGGGAAGCGATGTGGATCTGGCCAATGATATTGCATTCAAGCTTGGCGTGCATGCTGAATTTATTCGTACAGCCGATTCATTTGATGAAGTCATTCATCAAGTGTCCACGAGTAAGGTGGATATTGGCGTATCCAAGCTGAGTATGACATTGGAGCGGGCGAAGCGGGTATTATTTTCTGATGCTTATCTGAATTTGAAACAAGCACTGCTGATTAACCGCTTGCAGCTTGCGGCAATGGATGATCAGGGTGATGTTACTGATCCACTTGCACTCATCCAAGGACGAGGCGAACGAATTGGTATTGTGGCAGGGACCTCTTATGTGGGTTTTGCACATGATCTTTTTCCCGATCAAAATCAGATGGGCTATCTTAACTCGGCAGAGCTATTTGATGGAGTGCGGAAGGGAGATGTGCTGGCAGTCGTATATGATGCTTTTGAAATTTCCCGTTATCTCAAAAAGTTCCCGGCGTATGCCCTTCAATTGCAATTTGTCCAACTGGATGATCATGATGATGATATTGCCATTGCAGTTGATCCGCAGCGGTATCATCTCCACCAGTGGATTAACACGTATCTTCATATGGAGAAAAAGGAAATTGAAAAACACTTTGAAAACAATGAACTATAGAAAAATGCTATGGTATGATGCATAGGTGAGCACGATGGCTGTGCTATTTTATTTGATGGATAAAAGGGGTAATCAGCGGTGAAGCTGCTATGAGAAAACGTGTATCCTTCCTCTACTATTGCATTCCGGTAGTTCTCGCTGTATGTATATTTATTATCCTGATGGCTTTTCAATTGAATTCAGATGAAGACAAGCCTCAAGCGAGCAGGGGTAAGCTTACGATTACGTCACAGGAGCAGATTCTGGGTGAGGGTAGCCGGCTGGACGGAGAATGGGAGTTTTATTGGAATCAATTGCTGGAGCCTGATGATTTTGCAGCAGGCAGAGCAGGCCAAGCGGAGTACCTTACCGTTCCCAGCTCATGGGATAAGAGTGAAGCTGGCGGAGAGAGACGTCCAAGCAAAGGGTACGCCACCTATCATCTTAGGGTACAACTACCACAGTCGGACACCGAACTGGGACTGATCACCAAAGGCATTACGACGGCCCACCGAATCTGGATCAATGGGAAACTGGTGTCCGAAAGTGGTGTTGTAGGCCGCAGCGAGTCAGAGGCGAATCCATATATGGTTCCGTCGCTGCTTCGATTGGAAGCAGGGCTCAAGGAGGCAGACATTGTCATTCAGGTGTCTAACTACACGCAGCGCAAAGCGGGTTTGTTTGCTTCACTAACCTTGGGGAATTACGACAGTCTGAATCATAATATGAAACAGAAGCTCGTGTTCGAAAGCCTGTTAATTGGCTGTGTGCTTATTATGGGGCTGTACCACATTCTTTTATTTGTCCTCTTGCGCAAAAATTGGGAATCTTTATTTTTTGGCCTGATTTGTGTTTTGCTAGCTATGAAAAACAGTGCTCAATCTCAATACATAGTATCCATCTTTCTCCAAGGGCTCAATGATAATGCCTTTATCAAAATTGAATATATCGGATTTCTCGGGAGTGCCCCGTTATTTGTGTTGTTTTTCTATTACAGTTTCCCAGATCAAATGACGAAACGGCTGCGAAATGTATTAATGGTTCCAGGCGTGCTGCTCACCTTGTTCATTATGGTATCTCCGGTTCAGGTATATACGAAGTTGGCAGGGGTCATGCAGGTTTATGCGACCGTGATCGGTTTTGTGCTGATACAGTATGTAATTAAGGCTGCGATCCATAGAATGTCCGGTGCCAATCTCATGTTGGCAGGTACCTTTGTCTTCTTCATTACCGTTATTAATGATATTTTGATGAGCAATCAGACCATTAGAACAGGTATTTATTTTCCATATGGACTGTTGTTTCTCATTATTTGTTTATCCGTCATTGTATCGATCAAATTCTCCAATGCAATCAAAACCAATGAACGTTTATCGTCACGCCTGCTTGATCTGGATAAAGTAAAGGACGAGTTTCTCGCGAATACCTCACATGAACTCCGCACGCCGCTGAATGGCATTATCGGACTGGCACAATCCCTATTGTACAGTATGGATGATCGGATGGAGGATAACCAGCGTGTGCATCTCAACATGATTGTATCGAGCGGTCAGCGTATGTCCTATTTGATTAATGATATTCTGGACTACGCTCTGTTGAATAATAATGATATGCGATTACATATTGTCAAAATTGATCTGCACCAACTGACGCAGGTGGTGCTAACCGTTGTCAAGCCACTGGTCACTGGCAGAAGTCTGGTGTTGAACAATCATATTGGCACGGATTTTCCGCCGATCTATGCAGATGACAATCGAATGCAGCAAATTTTATTCAATCTAATTGGCAATGCGATCAAGTATACGCCCTCTGGGCATGTGGTTGTAAGTGCAACCTATCATCGTGATTATGTAGAGATTCGTGTCGAGGATACGGGCATCGGTATAGCGGAGGACAAGTTCGAAATGATCTTCAACCCGTTCGAGAAGCTTGAATCTATTGATGATACAGGAACAGGCCTTGGTCTCAAAATTACGAAGCAACTTGTCGAATTGCATGGAGGGGAAATTAACGTATCCTCAAAGGTAGGGAAAGGCTCCCTGTTCAGCTTTACGATTCGTAATCAGTTGGTAAATGGTTCAACTGAGCGGTTGCCAGAGCAAAATAAGCCAAGCAGGATGGCTCTGTTCATCAAGCAAAAGTCTGACAATAACATGGATGAATCCGCGGCAACGGCTTCATATACCCGATCAGAGGGCAGCTCGGACTTACATATGTCGGAGCAGCGTCCCTATCGCGTGCTTGTTGTAGATGACGAGCCGGTCAATCTGCAAGTGGCCATTCAACAACTGACCTCTTTATCCTGTGTGTTTGAGATAGCTAGTAGTGGTGCTGAAGTGCTAGCACGTATGGATGAATTACATGAAGTTGATCTGGTGATTGCGGATCTGATGATGATCGGTATGTCGGGGTATGAGCTGTGCGGATTGATCCGGGAAAAATATAGTTTAATTGAGCTGCCGATCCTGATTATGACAGCAAGTAATCGAGATCAGACGATTGAAGCTTGCTTCAGAGCGGGCGCGAATGATTATATATCGAAGCCGATTGGTCGTAATGAGCTGGTGAGTCGTGTTCTGACGCTGTTGCAATTGAAGAGATCGGTTGAGGAATTAAGCCTGAATGCACATCAGCTTGCTGAACTGAACGAGCAACTATCCGAACTGAACACCAATCTGGAATATCGTATTCATGAGCGCACCATGGAATTGGAACGCAAAAACAAAAATTTAAGCTTGCTGGAGCTATCCCGCAGGCGTTTACTTAGCGATATTTCCCATGAGCTTCGTACACCGATGACAGCCATTCAAGGCTATGTGGAGGCAATTGTATCTGGACTGGTAGAACAGGAAGAGGATAAAAACAGATATTTGCAGATGGTTCTAGTCAAAGCGCTGGGCTTAAACCGTCTGATTCATGATCTATTCGAGTTGTCACGACTGGAGTCAGGCAAATCCGAAATGGTCTTCCTCATGATGACACTTCAGGAGCTGGTAATGAAAATCAAGGATAAATTCATGCTGGATGTTGTACGTGCCGAAATGCAATATGATTTTGAGCTTACCTTTGAAGCAGCCAAGTTGGATCAGTACCATGCCGTTGTGGATATGGATCGGATTACACAGGTGCTGACCAATCTGGTGTTCAATGCGATTCAGCATACAGGGGCAGAAGGCCGAATTCGGATTAGTTGCGATATCGAAGAATGGGATGCTGAAGATGGTACCGTAGGAGAACTGACCATACGTGTTCAGGATAATGGTGCAGGCATTCGGGAGGACTCGCTTCCCTTTGTATTCGATCGATTCTTCCGGGAGAAGCGGAATCCAGCCATCCAGGGTAGTGGTATTGGCTTGGCCATCGCCAAAGAGATCGTCCAGTACCATGAAGGAGAAATCCATGTAGAAAGCACGTTGGAGGTGGGCAGCACATTCTACTTCACACTCCCGCTATATGTTCTGGAATAAAACGGGAGTGAAAAGCACCAACTAGAATCATTCAACTACAGTCAGGAACATCAAATGTCTAGGATCTAACCTCTTTCACCGTTTCCCCTTCAACCAGTACCGGTTGATAGTAGGTGTTCGTAGGCAGATCCTTTTTGCCTTGCAGGTTCTTAATCACCCAATCGGCGGCGTCGCGGCCCATCTGCTCCTGAGGATGAGTTAGTGTGGTAAGCCGGATGTTGGCGTTCTTGGCGATGTATGAATTGTCCTGACCAATGATGGATAACTCATCCGGGATGGAGATACCCAGTTGCCTGCAAGCGTGCACGACCTCTAGTCCCACCTCGTCGTTGTAACAGACGATCGCAGTGAGCGCATCCCTGTTTTCATTCAGATACGTTGCTACATTAGAGGATAACGCTGGTTTCGATGCGGTATCAAAGGAAAGCACTTGCTCCGGATGGAACCGTAGCTTCGCTTCACCCAGCGCCTTGATGTACCCCTTCATCCGATATTTGCCTTGCAAGTCATCCATCTTAGCTATAATGCCGATCTGGGTGTGGCCTTTGGAAATCAATTCCCGAGTGGCAAGATAGCTGGATTGCACGTCATCCAGGCAGAAGAACGGAACCTCCAGCTCCTCATAGAACGCATTAATCATTGTAAACGGCACATCCTGTTCCTTGAACGAAAGGTAATACGCAATATTGGGATTGTACAGATTGCTCTTGGTCGGTTCGATAATCAGGCCATCTACACCGTAGGAGAGCATCATTTCGAGCGCTTTTTTCTCCTGAGCCACATCATTATTGGTACTTGCGAGCAGTAGCGAATAGTTGTCCTCATTCAGACGACTCTCAATACCGCGAATAATGGATGGGAAGATGTAATCCGAGATGTACGTCGTGATCACGCCAATCGTTTTCTTAGACGTATTACCGCCCGAGCGGGATCGGTACTGATTGCTAACATAGGTGCCTGAACCCTTTTCGCTTCGCAGAAACCCTTCGTTCGATAACTCCAAAATGGCCTTCCTAACCGTCTGACGACTTACATTGTAGCTGTCCTGCAATGCGGACTCCGTTGGAATCTGTTCGCCTATGCTATAGGTTCCCGAAAGGATATGACTCTTTATATCATCAATAATGACTTGGTATTTGGGCTTCATGAAATCCACTTCTTTCATCATGACTTATCTATAGAAACAGGGTTGTACAAATAGTTGTACGTACATATTTTAGCATGATTCTATAGAGTTGAGAATGAAACCGTACAAATTTCGCAATAATGCGTACACTTCGGGCTCTTTAATGATGAGATGTACCTTACAGCATAGCCAGTATGGATGATAAAAAGACCTTGAAAGACATTGCAAAAGGCTGATTACATGCGAGTATGTGATTATTGTAAGTATAACTATCAGTTATTATTGACAAATGTACGTACAAAAAATATACTAAGGCTGTCAGATTAGGAAAGCGCATTCTTATAGGAAAGCCTTTATACGAATTAGGAATAGATTCTAGCTTTATGCTGTACGTGGAGCTGCACTTTATACAGGGGTGCATCTCAACATATGCCATCCTTAGGATGTGAAATCGCGACCAGAGAGGGGATACACGTGATTATGAGTCAATTGGACTTGAAAGAAGCCATTACCAAGGGCGCTACTTCACTTGGAATTGAATTTGGATCAACGCGGATTAAGGCGGTGTTGATTGACGAACATTTTGAAACCATCGCGTCAGGCAGTTATGAATGGGAGAACCTCCTGAAAGATGGATATTGGACGTACAACCAGGAGGATATCATTACAGGTCTGCAAACGGCTTATCGTGAAATGAAGCAAGATGTGGAACAGAAATATGGAATTACGCTGCGAACGGTCGGTTCCATCGGATTCTCGGCCATGATGCATGGATATATTGCATTGGATCATGCGGGCGAACTGCTGGTACCTTTCCGCACCTGGCGTAACGCTACTACGGGAGCAGCTGCCAGGGAGCTAACTGAACTTCTACAGTTCAATATCCCGGAACGCTGGAGCATTGCCCACTTGTACCAAGCCGTTTTGAACGAAGAGGCGCATGTGCCACGGATCGATCACCTGACAACCTTGGCTGGATACATCCACTGGTTGCTGACGGGCAATAAGGCGATTGGCATCGGCGATGCTTCAGGCATTTTCCCAATAGACGAGTCTACACATAATTATCACCCATCCATGATCCAGCAGTTTGATGAACAGATCGCGGGCAAAGGTTATCCGTGGAAAGTTGAGGACCTCCTGCCCAAGGTATACCTCGCTGGTGAGAATGCAGGTGCATTGACGGAAGCGGGAGCCAAGTTGCTCGACCCTTCGCAAGATCTGCAATCTGGCATTCCGCTCTGTCCGCCGGAAGGCGATGCGGGAACGGGCATGGTGGCGACGAATAGTGTGCGTAAACGTACAGGGAACATCTCTGTCGGTACATCCGTATTCGCGATGATCGTACTGGAGAAGGAATTATCCAAAGTGTATCCCGAGATCGATATGGTCACCACGCCGGATGGTAGCCCAGTAGGGATGGTGCATGCCAACAACTGTTCCAGTGATATCAACGCATGGGTTGGCTTGTTCCGTGAATTCTCTCAGGCGATGGGATATGAAGTGGATAACGGCAAGTTGTTCAGCGTGTTGTTCAACAAGGCTTTGGAGGCTGACCCAGACGGTGGCGGCTTGCTCAGCTACGGTTACTACTCGGGTGAGAACATTACGGGACTTGAGAAAGGCCGTCCATTGTTCGTCCGCTCCCCTGAAAGTAACTTCAGTCTGGCGAACTTCATGCGGACACATCTGTTCAGTGCTTTCGGCGCACTCAAGCTCGGTATGGACATCCTGACAGAGCAAGAGCAGGTGTCGATTGACAGCATTCTGGCTCATGGTGGCCTGTTCAAGACCCCTGTCGTTGGACAGCGGATTGTAGCAGCTGCGATGAACGTACCGGTGTCGGTGATGTCTACCGCTGGTGAAGGCGGCGCATGGGGCATGGCACTTCTGGCTTCGTACATGATCAACAAGGATCAAGAGGAGAGCCTGGATGTGTTTCTGGAGCAGAAGGTCTTTAACGATGTGGAGGGAGTCGAAGTGGCGCCGGATGCATCGGATGTGAGAGGGTTTGAAGCATTTATCGAACGCTACCGGAATGGACTTGCGATTGAGCAGGCAGCTGTAGATCATCTGGTAGAGAACGGGAGGAATTAACATGTTAGAGCAACTGAAAGAAGAGGTATTTCAGGCGAATTTGGAACTGCCCAAGCACGGACTTGTGAAATTCACTTGGGGTAACGTCAGCGCAATCGATCGGGAAAGTGGTCTGTTCGTAATTAAACCAAGTGGCGTCAGCTACGATGTGATGAAAGCAAGCGACATGGTTGTGGTCGATCTGGACGGTAACGTCGTAGAGGGTGAGATGAGACCTTCCTCGGATACCGCAACACATGCCGTACTATATAAGCATTACTCAGAGATTGGTGGCATTGTGCACACACACTCCACATGGGCGACCATCTGGGCGCAAGCTGGGCTGGATGTACCTGTGATGGGCACGACACATGCGGATACGTTCTATGGAGCAGTACCTTGTGCACGTTTCCTGAATCAAGCCGAGGTGGATCGCGGATACGAAGCGGAGACAGGACGCGTCATTATTGAGACATTTGAGCAGCGTGGGATTGATGTTATGGCGATCCCGGCTGTATTGCTCCATGGTCACGCACCGTTTACGTGGGGGAAAGATGCCAAGTCGGCGGTGGTGAACAGTGTCGTGCTGGAGGAAGTATGCAAAATGAATCTGTACGCGCGGCAATTGAATAACTTCGCGAAGGAACTGCCACAAGGTATTTTGGATAAACACTATCTGCGTAAACACGGCAAAGACGCATATTACGGACAGAAGTAATTTGGTTATTTAACGATCGGTTGATAATAATTCAAGCGAATAAGTTGTCGGTAACTACTACCAATAAAGTTGTATAAAACTTTTACACGATAGCGGAGAGTGCAGAACCAATCTGAAGAAGCGAAGCTAAAAGCTTTCTGCAAGAAAGCTACTTCGGAAGGATATACCCCGCGTTTATCACAGGATTTTCCCTTTACAAGGGGAATCAAAAAAATCCGGGGATAACCAGCGATCGGAAGATGGTACTGCAATCGGAGTGGTAAGTGTAGACCCTTTTGTTCAACTATACTTTTTACACGATAACGGAGAAGACAGAAGAAAGCTGGAGAAGCGAAGCGCTCGCGTTTATCACAGGATTTTCCCTTTACAAAGGGAATCAAAAAAATCCGGGGATAACCAGCGATCGGAAGATGGTACTGCACTCGGAGTGGTAAGTGTAAACCCATATGTTCAACTATAAAAAAATGAGATGAGGATGATTATATGTCAGCAACAGCAGCAAAAGAATTCTGGTTCGTGGTCGGTTCACAGCACTTGTACGGAGAAGAAGCACTGGGCGAAGTTAAAGCCAACGCACAGAAAATCACGGATGCCCTTAATGCAAGTGGCGTACTGCCGTACCCGCTCGTATTGCAGGATCTGGCGGTAAGCGCAGATAAAATCACAAGCACGATGAAGGAAGTCAATTACCGCGACGAAGTAGCAGGTGTCATCACATGGATGCATACATTCTCCCCGGCGAAAATGTGGATTCGTGGTACGAAATTGCTGCAAAAACCTTTGCTGCACTTGGCTACCCAATTCAACGAAAGCATTCCTTGGGCTACGATCGACATGGACTTTATGAACCTGAACCAAGCGGCACATGGTGACCGCGAATATGGCTTCATTAATGCGCGTTTGAAAAAACAAAACAAAATCGTTGTCGGCTATTGGGAGCGCCCAGAAGTGCAACAGCAGGTTGCAGACTGGATGGACGTAGCGGTTGCCTTTAACGAAGGCTTCAATCTCAAAGTGGCTCGCTTCGGAGATAACATGCGTAACGTGGGTGTTACCGAAGGAGATAAAGTGGAAGCACAGATCCAATTCGGATGGACGGTTGATTACTTCGGCATTGGCGACCTTGTGCAATACGTGAACGCTGTAACAGAGCAGGAAGTCGATGATCTGATTGCTCAGTATGCAGACCTGTACGAATTCGACTATGGCACAAACAGCAAGGAAGCTTGGGAAGCCAGCGTACGTGTGCAAGCGAGCTATGAAATTGCGATCAAACGTTTCCTGGACGAAGGTGGTTACAGTGCCTTCACGACAAACTTCGAAGATCTGCATGGCATGAAACAACTTCCGGGTCTGGCCGTGCAACGCCTGATGGCTCAAGGGTACGGATTTGCCGGTGAAGGTGACTGGAAAACGGCTGCGCTGGATCGCTTGCTAAAAATCATGGCCCATAACGAGAACACAGGCTTCATGGAAGATTACACCTACGAGATGGCCGCTGGACAGGAAGCTATCCTTCAATCTCACATGCTTGAAGTAGATCCGACACTCGCGAGCACGAAACCAAGAATCATTGTGTCCCCACTGGGCATTGGCGATCGCGAAGATCCGGCACGTCTCGTATTCGACGGCAAAGCTGGCGAAGGTGTCGTGGTATCCATGGCAGACTTCGGTACCCACTACAAATTGCTGATCAACGAAGTGTCTGCATTCGAGCCTACCGTTCCAGCACCTAACCTGCCAGTAGCACGCGTCTTGTGGAGCGTGAAGCCGAACTTCCAAGACGGGGTTAGAGCATGGATCGAAAATGGTGGCGGTCACCATACGGTCGTATCCCTGAACCTGACGACAGATCAGATCGTGACGTATGCGAAGCTGGTGAATCTGGAGTACGTGATTATTAAGTAAAAGTTGGAGCGTGGGCTACTGCCTGAACTCATATCAATTCTTTCTCTGTGGCCGGGGGTTAACCCTCGGCCCTTTGTTTGTTAGCGTGCCCAGAGGCACGCATTATCTAGTTGGTGAAAGTCCAATCAAAGGAGGGGCCAAGCCACCTTTGTAGCTAGGATGCTTGCACATGGCGAGATCTGTGTGTAAAAGCGCATCGACAAAAGTACCGGTCAGAGACCGGGCGAGCAACAACCCAGGCCGCAACATCAAGTGAATCCTGCCGCGTCGTCAAAAGGGCCCTGCGAAGGGGAAAAGAGGGAGCCGAGTCTCGTGACAATGGACCGAAGGCCAAGGAAGCTGTGCAGAACTTGGGACAACAGTGAAGAACCCTCCGGCGTAAAGGGAACGGCATGGATTGAAAGATAATGCAGTGAACTGGGGAGACCCTCCCCCACACGGAATTTTTTTTTAGAAACCCGTAAAGAGACGCTCTATAAGTCCAGAAGATGAAATGAACCGTCTGTGGGAAGGGAGTCCGAGGGGCTCATAGTACCGAGGAACCTAAGGACAACATAACCTTAGGGAGGGAAGGAGTCCTACTTTGTTTATGCTTTTGGAGGAGGTACGAGTGAGTGAATGCCAACCGGCTAACGACACCAAAGGAAAAAGTTCAACAACTCCAAGAAAAGCTAGGTCATGCGGCCAAGGAGAACAATAAACGCAAATTCCATGCTCTGTACGACAAAGTCTATCGCTGGGATGTGCTGTGCGAAGCCTGGAAACGGGTGAAAGCGAATAAGGGAGCTGCAGGAGTAGATGCCGTGACGCTCGCAGATATTGAGGAGCAAGGAGAAACGAAATTCCTGAAGGACTGCGAACGGGAATTGAAAGAAGGCAATTACCATCCGCAGCCCGTACGGCGGCATTATATCCCAAAGAAAGACGGGAAGCCAAGACCGCTGGGCATCCCCACCGTGCACGACCGAGTCATACAAATGGCAACCAAATTGGTGATTGAACCCATCTTCGAAGCAGACTTCGAAGATGTATCCTACGGATTTCGCCCGAAACGAAGTGCGAAAGAAGCGCTGGAACGAATCCGAAAAGCCTGTAACCGCAAAGGGAAATGGGTAGTAGACGTCGATATCCAAGGCTACTTCGACACCATTAATCAAGAGAAGCTTCTGAAATTGGTGCAGATGCGTATTAATGACAGGCAGGTGCTAAAATTAATACGGAAGTGGCTTCAAGCGGGAATCATGGAAGAAGGAAGCGTAAGGCGGTCCGATTTAGGAACACCGCAAGGCGGCGTTATCTCACCGCTTCTGGCGAATATCTACCTGAACTACTTTGACCGGCTGTGGGAGAAACACGGAAGTGGAATCGGAGAACTGACAAGGTATGCAGACGACTTAGTAGTGGTCTGTAAAACCAAAAAGGACGCTGAACATGCATATAAACTCATAAACAGAATCATGGAACGTCTAGAGTTGACCTTGCACCCAACGAAAACCCGCATTGTAGGCCTATGGACAGGAGACGAAGGGTTCGACTTCTTAGGAATGCATCACCGGAAAACAAAAGCAGAAACGTCCCAAGGCAAGGTGTATCACACCACGCAGCAGTGGCTAACGAAAAAGGCGGAGGAACGTATTCGAGGGGTAATCAAAGAAAGACTGGCTCCACCGAGTATGCGGTCGAAATCGTTCGCGGAGCATGTGAAATGGCTCAATCCCAAGATTCAAGGATGGAGAAATTACTACTACACGAACTACAGCCAAAAGAGACTAGCCAAGCTGGATTGGTATATTCTGCAGCGATTAACCCGGTGGTATGCGAAGAAGAGGCAGTACAGGAGTTGGATGAGTTCAGGGACTGAAGTCAAGTATATTGCCAACATGTATGGACTAAAAACGTTATTGTGAACCGCATGCCCATGAATGACAAACATCGGAAAGCCGTATGAGGGAAAACCTCACGTACGGTTTGATGAGGAGGGGCTGGTGCGAATCCAGCCCTTTACTCTAGTGCTATGAAGCATGATGTGAAGCGGAGCAAGGATTTGCTTTTCCATCGAAAAGGGATACGAAATGAAGGAGGAAGGACATGTATACAAAAGAAAGTTTGATGCAGCAACTAGAGCAGCTCGGTTTGGATGGGCAAGGCACGTTGCTCATTCACTCATCGATGAAAAGTATAGGCGAGGTCGAAGGCGGCGCGGACACGGTGTTGGATGCCTTTAGCGACTATATGAAGGACGGATTGCTAGTGTTACCTACCCATACGTGGTCCACGATCAATGCGGATAACCCCGTGTTCCACGTGGAAACTTCATCATGCTGCGTTGGGATTCTGCCTGAACTATTTCGTCAACGCCCTGGCGTAGTTCGTTCCTGGCACCCGACACACTCGGTAGCGGCACTGGGAAGGGATGCAAAGGTATTTACGAAGGACGATCATCTCTTCGACACGCCATGTGCGCGAGGTTCCGCATGGGGGAAACTGCTCGATCGGAAAGCGACGATCTTGTTAGTAGGTGTTGACTTGAAACGGAATACGTTTATCCATGGGGTCGAAGAGTGGGTGGACATCCCTGGCAGAATGACGGACGAGCATGAGATGCTATATACGGTTTTACCGGATGAAAGCAAGATCTCAGTACCATCCCGCAGACATTGTGGGTTGTCATGGTCAGAGCACTTCTGGAAAGTAGACGAGGTGCTGGTTCGCGAAGGTGCGATGCGTAAAGGAAAGCTCGGCGATGCAGTTGTAAGAGTGTGTGATGCGACTAAGACGGCAGAAGTAATTACGGAGATGCTGAAGGATAATCCAGACTTGTTCTCAGACAACGAACCACTCATTACACCTGATTGTGAAGCAGATCCGGTCGTGATGAGTCATGAAGCATATCTCATGAAGGAGGCACGGTATACGTTGCAATCGGAGCTGTTGGTCGCAGAGAAACAGGTCGCTGAAGGCGAACGGTTACTTGATCATGGGCAAGTCATAGCCGAAATACGGGAAGAGTAGATGTAGCCTGATCCTAAGTTGAAGTACTCTCCAGTAGTAGTTAAAGACCTGAATGAAACACTTTCGTGAATATTACGAGAGTGTACTACTGCCGGAGAGGTTAACTCCGGAATTGTTTTGGATCATCTGAATAAAATAGATTGCTGGCTGGCCGCTCCGTTGGATATGGGCGGTTTTTCGTGTAACAGTCAGATTCCTTCACAAAAGCGCAAAATAGATCCAAATTTCAATCAGAGGTTGGTCGGACTTCCAGAGTATGGGCTACTCACCCTTATGGGGGTGTGATAAGATATGGTTAAATTAACCAATAAGATTGCTTGGCCGTATTGTATAGGTGTTTATCGAAGTTTAAATAAGTATCATATAGAATTATGAACAACCACGTTGTCATTGTAGCATCTAAGAAGGAGAAGATTCGTGAACCCATTGGTATGGTATGATCTCTTTTTATTTGTCCTTTTGTTTGGTGTAGGTGTATATGTGTTTGCTACGGTTAGAATTACGAACTTACATAAAGTGTACTTTTTATTTCACGGGTTGATGATGCTGTGGCCTTTCTGTCAATTTGCGAGTACGCTCACAGATGATTCCGGTCTGCAGTTGTTCTACGTTACGTTATCTTTCGTCGCGGTCTCCCTGCTGGGGAGCGGGTGGCTTCTACTGACGATCTTTATTACCGGTTATGCGGAGCGTTTGAGTGCAAAAGGAACCTTCCTGCTATTCGTCCCTGCGGTGATCGGAGCTATAGGTGTGGTCGCAAATCCATGGCACGAGTTCGTCATTCCACTGGAGGGCGGGTACATCGAGCGGGCTTACGGCCCTTGGTTCTGGGTTGTGATGGTCATTCTGGTGAGCTATTTCTTGACTTCCCTCGTGGTTCTATTCAGGGCGGTGTATTCTTCGCAGACGTCTGCGATGATCAAAAAACAGGTGCGGATCACCCTGTGGGGCATCTTGGTCTTGGCTGTGTTTGCAACAATTGATGCGATTCTGAATGTCGTTCTAGCCCGCTGGTTGCCGATTATTCCTGGTATGACTTCATTGGGGATCTTTCTGTCGGACCTGTTCTTCGTCTATGTGATCAAAAGATACAATGTGTTCGATCTGGTCTCCATCGCCCATGAGGATGTAATCAATACCATTCCATATGGCATCCTGGTACTGGATGAGAATGAAGTCATAGTTGAAGCGAACAAAGCCTCTCGATCCTTTATGGATCTGCATGTGGGGGATTCTTTTGATATGGGAGCCTTCCTGGAATCTGTCTATGTCGCGGGTAGCTATCGGGAGTTCCTGAATCATTACAGGCAAAAGAAAAATACCCTGTCTCACATTGAATTGATCGTGGAACGGGACGATACGATCCGGCAATATATCTTGCAATCGTCTCCAATTGTCGATTCATCTCTTGTGCCGATCGGTCATATTCTAACCTTCCAGGATATCTCGCAAGAGCGTTTCTATGCCAAAGAGATGAATCGGCAGAATGAGGTGTTGCAGGAGCGGAACCATGCGCTGGACCTGATCCGTCAGGAATTGTCCGAAGCCAATCGCAAGCTGGAAGAACTCGTGCTAATGGACAGTCTAACCAACTGTTACAACCGCCGTTATCTAACCCAGCAGCTGACGCATGAGGTGATCACGAATATTCAATATAAAACGCCGTTCTCCCTCTTGCTTCTCGATATCGACTACTTCAAAGCGATCAATGATCGCTACGGACATGTCATCGGGGATGAGGTGCTCGTCCGCACGGCGGAGACGGTCAAACAATCGATCCGCAGTACCGATATTCTGACGCGCTATGGCGGGGAGGAGTTCATGATCTACCTTCCACACACGGAGCATGACTTGGCGAATGATATTGCGGAGCGGGTACGATTGGCTGTGGAATCCAACCACATGGTGGTTAATCACGAGATATCGCAGGTGTCGATTACGATCAGCGTCGGTATTCTGTCGATTGAGGATTTTGCGTATGAGCATGTACCGGATAATCCAGAGGGGTATCTGATCCAGCTGTTCGCTGCGGTGGATAAGGCCTTGTATCAGGCGAAGCAGAATGGGCGTAATCGGATTGAGTTTGCGGCGTTTGAGCGGGGAGTTGTTTTTTGAGGTTTAGGGTTGTTTGTTGAAGTGATAAGATCGACTTAAAAAAGTTAGATTGAAGATGTTGAATATCAAAGATAAACGACTGTAGGCTGCTGAATAAAAAGGGAAGTTTGTCGTGAGTGGCCCAACCCTAATAAACTAAATATATAATGTGTGATATATGGAAAAGGTGAGCTGGATACCTTTGCGTATGATAGGAGAAAACGCAAGGGTATCCAACTCAACTACTGTAAACAGGAATCAGTTTGTGCGCCGTGATTCACATATCTGACCGAACGGTCTGAAGGCATGTCTGGTGAGTAAAGCGGTTAGCAAATATTTCTCAGAGTAGCTGAGGCATTAGAACGGACAATCTGCCAAAAAAAGAAATATAGATGCAGAAACAACATTTTATGACTTTAATTTTTACTATTCAGTGGATAAACCTCCATTCTAGTAGATGTTTTCTCACAAAAATGATTATTACACTTCATTTATTATTAAATGATCCAATCAGAATATAATTCAGTGAAGATTCTATCTAATTTAATCTGAATTTCATTATTAACCTTACCATTAATTTTTTTTAAATCTGTTAGTTGGTTTACTAACTCATCAATGTGAGATAACTCTTTCGGCAAGATAATTGGTATTTTTTTTACATAATTTGCAGAGTTATTGGCTGTAGGATTAATAGTATTAATTATCGAATTGAAAACTTCTGAATTGAAAAATGCTAACAAAAAATTCAAATACTTCTCATCTTTTGGGAATACACCTACTATGGATTGATCAAATACTTGGTTATCAATAAGGTTTGCTCTAATCTTTGACGATTTTACCATAGGCAGTGCAATGCCTTTTTTAAAGTAGTACTGGGAATTTTGAAATCTAGCTTTTTTATTAGTTTTATAATGAATAATTGCTTCTTTACCCCAGTCGATGAACCATTCATTTTTTCGAATATAACTTTCGGAACTTCCTTTAACAACAGGTATAAAGTGCATGTTACCTTCAATACCTTCCATAATATTTTCAATGTTATTAAAATTATGATTTATTTCATCTTTTTCTATAACAGGGCATTTACTTAGATTGTTTTTTACATTTATAGATGAAACTTTAAAATATTTTTTATTGTCGCCTGTGTAGATTCCGGTTACACAGTCTGCAATATCAACTAATGTAAATTTAGAAGAATTAATTAAATTTCTGACTCCTTCACCTGCTTTAATAAGGAAGGCCTTATCTATAGAATCAAATATAACTCTCTGATTCAATAATTCTACGCTGAAATGGGTCAGATCCCTTTCATGCGTGATATTATCAATGTCAGACGGCTTCTTTAAATTTTTAATGATTTTAACGTCGTTATCTAACGCAATGTTTTTATCATCGGTCTTTTGTAGCGTTACAATACACATTTTTGAATATCCGTATTGTATTCCTGGGAAAAATTTTGAAGGAAAGAGAACAATCTCTTTTATTTTTGTATTTAGGAGCATATATTCTCTTAAATTATTATGTCTATGAAGATTCATAAAAGTGTCGGGTATGATGAAGCTTAGTATTCCATTAATTTTTAATAGTGATATACATCTTAATAGAAATAGAGTATAGGTCTCTTTAACATAAAATCCCGCATACTTTTTCTTCAAGGTACTCCTCTTGTCTTGATCTTGCCATGCCCCATAAGGGGGGTTTCCAATTATTTTATCATATTTCCCATTTGACATTACATGGATATCAAGTTGTAAGTCTAATAAGGTATCACCGTGTGTAATATTTACATTGGAGTTTTTGGTGTATTTTATTTTTAAAACATCTATTGCATCAACATTTAAGTCATACGCATCAATTTGAATATCAGATTTATTTTTCAACATTTCATCAATGAAAACCCCGTCGCCAGCAGATGGCTCAAGGATAAGATCACCTTCCTCAAGAGAAATTCTTTTTATCATGTAATCTGTAATAAATTGTGATTTTGTATAGTAAGACTTAAAAGTGTCCAAAAGTATAATCCTCCCAAATCAAAAAATCTTAAGTTTAGCTTAAGTTAATCATAAGCCAAACCTAAGATCTATTCAAGTCACCACCAAGTTAGATAATGTTCAGCAAACGACTTCCCTTGCTTCGAGGTAATATTCTTCCTCATATATTCTGCTGTTGGCTTATCTAAATCATCCACAATGTTAAGATTGTAAACTCTTATGAGATTTAAAACATCAAAGCCTGTGTATTTATGGATCATATTATAGACTTCGTTACCCCGCATAACTGTCCACAATCCTGAACTCTCAAGCTGTCTAAGATAATTATGCCCAGAGGATTCTACAGTTCTTACGGCTAATATACATCTATAAGATTTATCAGTAAGCTTATTTTTATTTAACATATCATAAACTCTCGCTACGGTTAAAAGCCTCTCTTTATTTCCTTTTTCATTCGAACCATAACTACCTTTAAAATCAATGATTACTTTCTCATGTTTAGTTTCAGACTCAATTAGGCTATCTTCTATCTCGTCAAAGGTTTCAAATAATTCATCTGAGTCAAGATTAATACTTTCACCTAATAGTGACCATAGTAGCTCGTAATCATAATAAATTGAACTTATTAATTCTTCAGATAATTTTCCTTTTCTTATTTTTTCTAGAAATGCTTTTTTTATTTGTAAAGATACAGTGCTAAAATGTGGGGCCGCAAATCTCCTTACATTTTTTTTCACAGGATAAGTCCAACAGAGTTTAACAAGAGACTCCCAAAGTTCTCCTGATCTTCTAGATAAATCCATTGATTCGTAATTCCAAATATAATTACGACATTCTAATGATACAATTATCCAGCAATACCTTGTTAAAAATGCACACTCTGACAATTGATCCTCTCCGACTTTATCTCTTAGCATTTGAAATACAAGATTATGTACCTCATCAAGCAACTTATTCATCTCTTTTGTCTTCTCTTGTTTCTTTGCATCGGTTATCATCAACTTCTGAAGAGGTTCTTTTACTGCTTCTCTCATGGTATTAATAATTATGTTTTTATCTAGAATGTACAATATTTATCCTCCATAATATTCAAAATAAATTACTATATAAACGGAACCTAACTTTTCTCCTTAATGGAAGGTGCACTACCAAGTTTGAAGAAGCTAGGCGTGAGCAAATAACAATCTGCAAAAAACTATATCGAAAGATGGTACTAAAATTGTGGAGGCGCACAGTGTAAAGTTTTCTAAGTCATTTACAGGTTTCGTTTAAGGAGTATTAATTTTAAATTTTAAAACTAGTACGAATCTCTTTATTGATATTTTTAATAATACTTAATTGATCTTGAGTTAAATCAGTAGTCATGCTAACTATTTGATCAATGACCTCTCTACGTAAAATTTCAACAGAGTTTGTTTTGTTTTCTAGGTACATTAGTTCATTTATAGATACATCCAAAGCGACTAGGACTTTTTCCAAAGTATCAATGGAAAAGTTCCTTTCGCCTCTTTCTAATGCTCCGATATATCTATAGTCTAATCCAGCAATATCAGCTAGCTTTTGTTGAGTAAGACCTTTGGCATTGCGTATTGCTCTAATTCGTGTACCAATTAATTGGCGTAACTCTGACATTTGAATCACCTCATAATAAGCTTAGATAAGATGTGTCATAAAAGTCAGGTTAAAATATATAGTAATAATTATATTGTTTACTAATTTTAAGTAGTATAATAAACGAATATCATTACTTCACAGGAGTAATTAGAAAAACTGTTCGCCTATACTATCAAAGGAGGAATCACCTTTGCAGAAATCTATCCTAAAATCACTCAAACCGGACATCATCGTTGAAATGTTGGACATGGCTGTGGCTTTTGAGAATTGGAACAAGGTGATGGAGAGGGCGGATATGTTATATCAATGTGTGCAGTCGATCCATGAAGAGCGGCAGGAGTATCAGTCAAAGGGAGTATCTGCACCACATATACACATCGAGCGGCCCTTGGTCTACTATTATGGGTTCAGTCATTTGATGCGGGGTATAGCCCACCAGAAGATGGGACAGGTAGATCAGGCGCGGGCATGTATCGAACAGTATGCAGAACTGGGATGGATGGAGGATCTGGATGAGGTAGGTGTGCAGGTGGTGCAGGAGTTTAAGCATAAGGTACAAGCGAATCGGTATGCTCTTGAGATTGAAGCTGGGCAGGTGGAACTGCGGGAGGAGTATGTGAACTTTTTGCTTGAGCATCCGGAGGAAGGTTTGGCAGGTCTGAAAGTGATTATGGAAGCAGCAGTGCGGTATAGATGGAAGATTGATCGGGTTTTACTTGTGTTCGAGGATCAGATAAAGGGTGTTGTCAGAGAAATGGATTCTTTAAACAACGATGATATGTACCATTACTGTTATCAGCGGGCTTTGTATGAACGGTGGATGGGAAGACCGCAGGAGTCAGTGGAATTTATTTTGCAGGCGGCTCGGTTAGCAGATAAGCTTGGGATGGATCGGTATTTTATAAGGTGCACGGCATTGTTGGAATCATTGCGGGAAGAGGCGACAGCGGAGCAGATTGGGCGGTATCGGGTAATGCTGGAGGAAATGAAGTAGGAAAGGTATTTACTGAAACTGGTAGGATATTCCTTGAAGTGGGTATATGCATATAGGACCATAGCACCGATGAGGAGCACAGCTTGTGTTTTTACCATGGTGAAATCAGGATGTTAGCCGGATAGTTTACATATCACACTTCTGCTAACATAGGATAATCCTATTTCGAATGAGCGGAGAAACGTATGAGTACAATCAAAGTTACCCCTGAACAACTACATCACGTATCGAATCAGGTGGATCAAGCCAGACAACAGTTAGAGAGTATACGAAGTGATCTGACGAGACAGATCATGTTCGTTCAGATGATGTGGATGGGCGCGACGCAGGAGCGATTTTACTATGAGTTCGAGCAGTCACGACCTATACTGGATAAAGCGCTGGAGAGTATGGTGAACACATCGAAGGAATTGAAGGATATCGCCACGCGATTCCAAGATGCAGATACTCAGAGGGTAAGTCTGGGTGGTGCAATTGGAGCAGTCGGTGCCGCAGCTATGATGACCAAATCAACAGGTGATTCAGGTTCGGGTGATAAGGGATATCGGATGGCTTATAACTCGATGATTGGTAAAATGATGCCTGTGAATGAGAAAGGTGTTACGGATCAGGCTGCCCTTCAGGCTTATGAGAGGGATCAGGGACATCTGGACTTTAATCGTATGCAAGCTGTAAACGTTGAACCGCCTGGGGAAGATATTTTTGCGTTACAGATCAAGGCGTTTGAGATGGGGATTCATCCTACAACAGGAGAGCCTGTATCGGATAAGTATGCTCAGATGATGGTTGCGTCTCTCAAGTTCAGTCAGATTTTCATGGCAATTCAGATGGTTCGTGGGAGTATGCCGGGTGGTAAGGGGCCTTATCGATTGCCTGCTTCTAATCCCGCAGTGGCGAAGATTAAGCAGAATATTGAGGCTGCTAAGGCTAAGAATGGGAGTATAGAAAAAAATGCACTAGAGGCAACTCCAAAAGCCACAGAGCAGAGAGCTCAGTTGAGCCAAAATCTGATTGACCATGTTATTAATAGACATTCTGTTAATAGTACGAAGCAACAAATCCCATATCTCCAAAAGAAAATGTCCGATGAACAAATCAATGAAATGCTAAGTAGAAAGTCTTTCTTTAATAAAGAGTGGTCTGATAATAAAATAACTAATGCGTCTACAGAGGCCGTTAATCAGTTGAAGCAACAGGGAATAAAGGATGGATTGCATACTTTTACTGTATTTGATGAACAGATTAAAGTTTTCATTAGAAATGATAATGTTGATTCCGTTTATGGTACACATATATATAAAATTAGTGATTTAATAGATTAGGGGTGTACAAATATGTTCACTATTTCTTTTAAAGCAATTGATAACTTTGATGAAATTAAACAAATGTCTGCAAAGCAGTTTGATCTAACGAAACAAGATATCGAAGGAATTATTGAATTGGACTTTAACGGAAGTAAGTACGGTATGTTCTTTGACGATTGTCCATTTGGTAATGAAAGACTTAATAGATGGTTTGTGGACTTACTGACTATAGTCCAGAAGATTAGAATACATCAATATGTTGCTTATCGAATTCCTGATAGCGCTAATTTGTGGTTGGAGTTTAAACGGCAGGGAGTGGAACTACAAGTTAGTTTAGTAGAAGATATTGATCGGGAAGTTATTCTGGACTTATTTATTACTGAACCAAATGAGGAATTTAGATACTCAAATTGGAATGGTGTTAATGTAAGTTCGGCTTCCTTTACAGAAGAAATTATGAAAAATGCACATCAGTTTCTAGATTTTGTTACTGAATTAAATCCTGACATACTGCAGAGTACGAGTATTCAAATACTTCAGGAAAAGTTAACCGATGTAAAGCGGTTGACTTCATAGAGAACCTACTTTGCTGAAAATGTGGATTACGAAGGATAATTCTAAATCGAACTGTTGGGAATGTAATCACTTTGAATACAGGCCACATGAACACTCTTATTCTATGGCATCATAAAGTTCCGACATTCGGTCAGCCAATTCCAACTGTGGCTGCATTCGCTGATGATTCATATCGGTAGGTGTCATGTACAGCACTTCTTTTCCCTGCTCAAACATCGTGACATGGAACAAAACCCCTGTTGAATCTTCTTGATCCGGATCAAGAACGATTTCTAAATCGCGTACCTTTTCAATCCATTCCTGAATCAGCACTTGATCTGTAGTTACTTTTTTAGTACCATCACTGCCACTCATCATTTCAATAGAATCAACCTGTGTAATATCGCCAGGATAGAAGGTGTGTAATTCCTTCGGTACTTTACTTACTCTGACTTGATCGGGCTTAATAGAACTTTGGCAGCCGCTAAGAATCAGGACCATAACTGCAGCAAACATTAAGGCGATAAGTGAATATCTTCTCATCGTACTCCCCCTCTTTAAACGCTAAACGAATTTTGTAACTGAAATGTTCCGCATAAACTCTATTTTGTTTAATCCTTAAAGAACATCGAGGTTACTGGTCACATTTGCTGGAAGACTACGAAACTGGATTGTAACTCTTCGAGAAACCCTGCATGGTTCTAAATGTAAACAATCCCGGATCGCAAATGAAATGCCCACTAATAAAGCCCTCATATGTAACAAAAACATGAAGAATCCGCTCTCATCCGAGAGTCGGATTCTTTCTCGTTACACCACCAATATAACTCTTGTCAAAACGTAATCATTACGATATGATAATACTCATTGTTTAGATCATAATGATTACGATTAAGAGAGAGGGGCATTACCTTGAATAAAAAGACGCCACTGCTAGCGCTGGTCTCCTTGGCCTTGAGTGCTGGACTGTTGAGCGCCTGCGGATCATCTGAGTCCAGTCCCGCTGCGCAACCTTCTACCGATAAAAATGTTCACTTCCTATATAACTTCTCCACCAGCTCGCTAGATCCACATGTGGATTCCAGCTATGTGCCGCTGCGCGCGGGCATTACGGAAACGCTGGTTCGTCTCGATGAAGATAACCTGACGGTTGCTCCATGGCTCGCCGAGAGCTGGGAGAGCGAGGACGGTCAGCATTGGACGATCGACCTGCGAGATGATGTGACCTTCCAGAACGGCAAGCCTATGACGGGTGAATCCGTTAAGGCATCCCTTGAGCGGGCACTGGAAGAGAATGTAGCCATCCAGAACGCGCTGAAGATCGATACGATTGAAGCCGAGGGCGACAAGCTGGAGATCACCACAACTCAGCCGTTCCCGGAGTTCGCTTCGGAACTGGTGAATCCCAACACGGCGATTATCGATGTGAGAGAGCCGGACATTGTGAACAAGCCCATTGGTACAGGCCCGTTCAAGCTGACCTCTTTTACACCAGGCAGCAAGCTGGAACTGGACCGCTATGATGAATACTGGGACGGAGCATCGCCTCTGGATTCCATCACGTTCTCATTCAATGAAGATGCCAATGCCCGCACACTCGCGCTTAAATCTGGACAGGTTGATATCGTATATCGTCCAGAAGTCGAGAGCCTCGAATCGATCAAAGAGATGGACGGCATGACGGTTGAGTCCACGTCGACGTTCCGCGTGCATCAGCTAACGATGAACATGCAGCGGGAGGGTATGAAGGACCTCAACGTTCGTCGTGCGCTGGACGCGCTGATTGACCGTCAGGGCATCGTGGACACCATCTTGCTCGGCTACGGCGAAGCAGCCATCGGACCGTTCCTGCCATCGCTGCCGTTCGCACCAACCTACACAGATACAACAACCGAATCCGGGGCTGATGTGGCTGTGAAATATCTTGGCGAAGCAGGGTACACCCAGCAAAACGGCGTGATGACCAAGGACGGCAAACCGTTACAGTTGACGTTGCTGACGTATTCGGCTCGTGCGGATTTGCCGCTGATTGCCCAAGTGTTCCAGTCTGACGCCAAGAAGATCGGTATTGCCGTCCAGATTCGCCAGATTGACACCCCGGAAGATTATATGGCGTCCAACCGAGACTGGGATATTGCGACGTATAGTAATTTGACAGCTCCTCGTGGGGATGCCGGTTATTACCTGAATGCAACATACCACCCGAAGGGTGCTCTTAACTTTAGTGGATCGGAAGATCCTGAATTGACTAAGATCATCGACGAGCTGAAGCTTACGGTTGAACCGGAGAAACGCGCAGAGCTTGCCGAGAAGGCAGCCAACTATGTGCATGATCATGTACTTAATTCATTCGTCCTTCATCCAGCAACGATCGTTGCCTATAACGGCAAGAAGATCAAGAACTGGGTCACGACGCGCAGTGAATATTACATGATTACCAACAAGCTGGATGTGATGTAATGTTTCGCATTTTGCTTCGTAAGTTTCTGGAAGTGTTTGTTTTTCTCATGTTCATCATGTTCGTGAGCTTCTTGTTCATTCGTCTCGCTCCTGGTGATCCGGTGCTGACGATCCTGAACGTAGACGAATTGTCCGTCAGCCAGGAGCAGGTCGAAGCGGTACGGGAGGAGATGGGTTTCAACGACTCGCTTCCTGTGCAGTTCGGCAACTGGCTGTTTGATTTCGTGCGTCTGGATTTCGGCATGTCGTATTCAACGGGTCAGCCAGTGATGCAGACTCTGATGCGTGCGTTGCCGGCTACAGCTGAACTGACGATTGGCGCACTGCTGGTCATGCTCGTCATAGCGATCCCACTCGGCTCGCTGTCAGCGCTCCATCGCGGCAGTTGGATTGACCGAGGCAGCCGGATGCTGTCCATTGTGGGTGCGGCGGTGCCGAGCTTCTGGCTGGGCCTAATCCTGATCGACATGTTCGGCGTACGCTTCGGCAACCTGCCGACTATGGGCCGGGATGGATTCACATCGCTTATTCTGCCATCTCTGACGCTGGGACTTGCCATCTCCAGCGTCTATGTGCGTCTTTTACGTTCAAGCTTGCTAGATTCACTAAGTCAGGAGTTCGTTCGTTCCGCCCGGGCAAGAGGATTATCCGAAGGCCGAATCTTCTTAGTTCATGCCTTCCGGCACAGTCTCCCGCCTGTGATTACGGTATTTGGCGTAAGCCTCGGTAGCCTGATTGGCGGAGTCGTCGTGATCGAAGTGTTGTTCGCTTATCCGGGCATCGGCAAGCTCGTCGTTGACGCCATCCGCCAGCGTGATTACCCACTGATCCAGGGTTACATCCTGATCATGGCGATCGTGGTATTCCTCGTGAATACGGCGGTTGATCTGTCTTATCATTATTTGAATCCCGAAATGAAACTCAAGGAAAAGGAGGCCCACCGATGAAAACCATGTCCATGCCCATTTCGTCGAAAAAAGCTAAAAAACATAGCTGGCAAGCGATCATGGGTCTGCTGTTTGCACTGCTAGTCATCGCGGCCTCCTTATATGCCTTTTTATACTTGAAACATGACCATACGTTAACCGATCTGCGCGGACGATTGCAGGGCGCAAGTACCCTCCATCCATTCGGCACCGATCATCTGGGCCGCGATGTACTGACACGTCTGCTGCTTGGTGGTGGTCAAACATTGGGTTATAGCCTGCTGGCACTCGGGGCTGCACTACTGATCGGCATTCCGTTTGGTTTAATCGCAGGGTACAAACGTGGTTGGGTCGATAAACTGTTCATGCGGATTGCGGATGCCTTTCTGGCTTTCCCTGATACCATCGTGGCGATTGTGCTCAGTGGCTTACTTGGTGCTGGAATCGGTAATCTGGTATTGGCGATCGTGATCGTGAAGTGGGTCAGTTATGCGCGTCTCGTTCGAAGTACGGTTCTATCGGAGTCCCAAAAGGATTACATTCGCATCGCCCGGACTAACGGACTAACGGACGGTCGTATCATGAGAAAACATCTGCTTCCACATATCGCAGGGCATGTGCTCGTGTTAGCTAGTCTCGATCTGGGCAAAATCATTCTGCTCATCTCATCACTGTCCTATATCGGCCTTGGCGCACAGCCGCCAACACCTGAATGGGGCGCGATGCTGAATGACTCGCGGCCTTACTTCCAGTCTCGGCCGGAGCTGATGATCTATCCGGGCCTTGCCATTGTTTCAGTAGTCCTGCTCGCCAACATGCTGGGCGACTACCTGCGAGACCGGTTTGATGTGAAGAAGGAGGTGCAGCCATGATTCTATCCATGGAGGAACTGAGCATCTCCAGTCGGGATCGTACGATTGTAGATCAAGTCTCTCTGGCTGTTCGCGAAGGCGAGTTCATGGCACTGGTTGGACAGAGCGGTAGTGGCAAAAGCTTGCTCTCGCAAGCCATTGGTCGTCTGCTGCCGCCCAACCTGCATGCGTCGGGGCGAATCATGTTCGAAGGCAGCAACTTGCTCGAACGGAAGCCTAAGGAGATGCGCGCCCTGCGGGGAAGCCGTATCTCGTATATTTTTCAAGACTATCAGGGAGCGTTTACGCCGTTTCGCAGCATTGGTGGGCACTTTGATGAGTACCAGAAGGTACATGGGGAGAAGTCTTCTGCCATCCGCAAGAAACGAGCCGAGGAAGCACTGGAATCGGTTGGTCTTGGTGCGGAATTGCTGCGCCGCTATCCGTTCCAGTTGAGCGGTGGACAGCTCCAGCGTGCTTCTATAGCAACGTCGCTGATGCTGTCTCCTCGTCTGCTGATCGCTGACGAAGCAACGACGGCGCTCGATAGTGTATCCGGGCATCGCGTGTTGGAGTTGCTGGCACGCAAGCAAGCGGAGACAGGCTGTGCCATTCTGTTTATCACGCATGACTGGCGTCATGTACGTCGCTATGCCAGCCGCTTGGCGGTCATGAAGGAAGGACAGATCGTTGAATCGGGCGGCAAGCATCGCATTCTCGATCATCCTCAGCATGAATATACGCGCCAGCTGATCGAGGCGGCTCCCGTTCTGAGTCGCTCACTGAAGTCGGGATTGAAGGAGGCGGGAACAGAATGAAGACGACTGCAAATGAAGAACGCCATGGACTCGATCAGTCCGAAGAATCCAATGTGCGGGTCCGTGACCTTGCTAAAGGCGTAAACCATGCAAAGTTAGACAATGCAGATACAGACAATGTGGTCATAGATACTATAGATACACACAATGCAGTTATAAATGCTACAGATTCCGATCATGCGCATACAGATTCCGTTCTAGATGCCGCCGTTGCAAAGACTGCTTCCTCGCCCCACATCCTTAATCATCCGGTGCTTCACGTGGAACATCTTAGCCGAACGTATGCAGGTGCAGACCGACCAGCTTTGAATGATATTTCGTTCGCCCTGAACCGGGGTGAGTGTCTTGGGCTGGTTGGAGAGAGCGGTTGCGGCAAGAGTACGCTTGCCCGCTGTCTGCTGCGGATCGAAGATGCGGACACGGGTTCGATTACACTGGGCGGACAGGATATCGCGCGGCTGAGCGGCCGACGATTGCGACCTCATCGCCGGAAGATTCAGATTGTATTCCAGAACCCGATGGCTGCACTGAATCCGAAGCTCAAGATCGCCGATTCACTAATCGATCCATATGAACAACTTGGACGAAACGCCGAGCTGTCCCACTTTACCTACACGTCGAAGGACGCTTACGTCCATAAGCTGCTTGAAGCTGTCGAGCTTCCAAGTGATTTGGCTGGAAGATATCCGCACGAGTTAAGTGGTGGACAGCGTCAGCGTGTAACGATCGCACGGGCCATCGGCATTGAGCCGGATGTTGTCGTTCTGGATGAACCGACAGCCAGCCTGGACGTGATCTCGCAAGGTTCAGTTTTACAGTTGCTCACTGACCTCCGGACATCGCTTGGTCTGTCATACGTGTTCATCTCGCATGATCTGGCTGCGGTACATCGCATGAGCCAGCGTATCATCGTCATGCGGGAAGGTCGGATTGTTGATCGCTTTGGCGCGGATGCGTTGTTCGCTGAAGAACGCCATTCGTATACGAAGGAACTTATTTCGATCTTCTGAGTACTCCGGGAAACGCCGTGGGTGGTAAGGGTTAATCTTAAATATATAGCCGCTGACGAAGAGATTCGAAGCGGCTTTTGGCGCATCCATTTTTACGACTAAATGCGGCTATACAACATTTCATGTGCCAAGTCCCACTAAAACAGGGGTCCTTTCTTTGTTTTGAACAAATAAATCTTTCAGGCCTATAACCGGGCTAACCATCTGACATAAACTAGCGTATACTGAGGGAATAGCTAATATCTTGAAATTGCATATTTAAATTGCTCTATATTATTGATACACTAGTTCAAGGTTATATTCATATTCATTCAGAGAAGGTGCGACCCCGTTCAAGAATGGGCTTGCTTCAAATGCCAAATCGACAACGCTTACATCCTTTTGGCAAATATAGGATATAAGGACGGTAGACATGAGCCAGGGACAAACGAGTACAGATGTGATCTTGATTGGTGCCGGAATTATGAGTGCAACTTTGGGAACTTTGCTAAAAGAATTGGCACCAGACTGGAATATTAAGGTTTTTGAAAAGCTCGCCACTGCAGGAGAGGAAAGCTCCAACGAATGGAATAATGCTGGAACCGGGCATGCTGCATTGTGCGAACTTAACTATACCGTTGAACGACCAGACGGAACCGTAGATATTAGCAAAGCGATTAAAGTGAATGAACAATTTCAGATCTCAAAGCAATTTTGGTCCTATCTCGTCAATAGCCGTCTGATTCGTAATCCGCGGGACTTCATTATGCCGATTCCTCATTTGAGTTATGTGCACGGAGAGAGCAATGTCCAGTTTCTGAAAAGACGTTATGACTCCTTATCGAACCATCCATTGTTCGCGGGTATGGAATTCTCGGATAACAAGAAAGAGCTGGCGAAATGGATGCCGCTGATGATGAAAGATCGTACAAGCAACGAGCCGATTGCGGCTACCAAGATTGACTCCGGCACGGACGTTAACTTTGGTGCTTTAACGCGTATGCTGCTTGGACATTTAAAGGAACAACACGTGGATATCCACTACGAACATAGCGTGAAGAATATGAAACGTACCCGTGATGGACTCTGGGAGTTATCGGTGAAAAATCTGAAAAGCGGAGCCGTGGAACGCCATCAGGCGAAATTCGTCTTCATCGGCGCGGGCGGCGGAAGTCTGCATTTGCTCCAGAAGACGGGCATTCCAGAAGGGAAACATATCGGCGGATTCCCGGTTAGTGGGATCTTTATGGTGTGCAAAAATCCGAAAGTCGTGGAACAGCATCATGCCAAAGTATATGGCAAAGCTTCGGTCGGGGCTCCGCCTATGTCCGTTCCGCATCTGGATACCCGATTTATCGACAATAAGAAGTCGCTGCTATTCGGGCCGTTTGCCGGGTTCTCACCGAAGTTCCTCAAGACGGGTTCCAATGCCGATTTAATCACGTCTGTGAAGATGCATAATCTGCTAACCATGCTCGCAGCAGGTGTCAAAGAAATCTCGTTGACCAAATACTTGATCCAACAACTGATGTTGTCCAAGGAACAGCGCATGGCAGAATTGCGGGACTTTGTTCCGGGTGCCAAGAGTGAGGATTGGGACATGGTTCTGGCGGGCCAGCGTGTACAGGTGATCAAAGATACCCCTCAGGGCAAGGGAACACTGCAATTCGGAACGGAAGTAGTCACGTCTGCGGATGGAACGATTGCGGCTCTGCTTGGGGCATCACCGGGTGCATCTACAGCTGTTCAGGTCATGCTTGAGATTCTCCAGCGCTGCTTCCCGCAGCATATGGAGGCATGGCAGCCGAAGATCAAGGAGATGATTCCTTCCTATGGCGTGTCACTTGTTGAGAACCAGGACCTTCTTCGCGAAGTGAATATGGCTACCGCGAAGGCGCTTGGCTTATCCGATGAGAAGCATGTGCTGCATGTGTAACCTTATACCGATACGATTAACATATTAATGAGGTAGCTTTATTAACTCAATATGCCAAAGAGCTAAGCCGGATTGCAACGGGGCTTAGCTCTTTTTTTGTCGTTAGGCGTGTCTATATTTTCCTGCCCACACGCTCTGAACGGAGTGTCAGGCAGGGTTACATCTGGCTCACCTGTCACTTAGACCCTTGTTACGGTCAGAAGGGATCACAAAGGAAACTTTCGTTCCTTGACCGGGTGAGCTGACGATGGTCAGGCCTTGTCCGTACATCTGAGTCAGCCGTCGATGTGTATTCGTTAGTCCAATGCCACCGGTTCGCCCGGTGCTCTTCTTGGGCCAAGCCAGAGCTTGTTCGATCTGCTCTGGACCCATGCCCACACCGTCATCTTCGATCTCGATTAAGGTAGCCGTTGCTTGATTGATGATCCGGATACAAACGGTACCGCCCGCGACTTTGCTTAGTACACCATGCCGAACTGCATTTTCAATGAGCGGTTGAATGGATAGTGGGGGCAGGCACAGATTCAGCTCACTTGGAATCTCCCAGACAACGTTCAGCCGGTCCATGAATCGTTCTTTCTCAATGTAGAGATAGGCACGTGAAAGGTCCAATTCATGAGTGACCTCCACCATTTTCTCCGAATTGACGAAATGAAAGCTGGTTTGAAGATACTCGATAAAGGCATCGCCCAGTTTCTGCATTCGCTCCGTGTCCATCTCACTAAGAACCATGATTGAATTGAGCGTATTAAAAAGAAAATGTGGCTGAATCTGTGCTTGTAAGTAAGCAGCCTCCATGCGCAGCCGCTCATCGATGGATTGTTTCAGCACGATCAGTGATCCGATGCGGTGCCTCAACTCTACGGCATCAACCGGCTTGGTGACATAGTCCGTAGCGCCAGCCATGAATCCGGCGTAGATATCGGCCGGTTCGTTACGAGCCGTCAACAATAGAATGGGAAGCTCGGATACCGAATACCGTTTGCGTACATTCTCTGTCAGTTCATAGCCGGACATATGAGGCATCATGACATCGGCAATCAGTAAGTCCCACGGCTCCATATCCAGCAACTCAAGTGCTTCAAGCGCGGAAGCGGCAGGTTGAATATGGTAGGGTTCATTCGCAAGCATGGAGATCAGTACTCGCAGGTTTACAGGATCATCATCGACGGCGAGAATTCTTGCGGCAGTCTTATCTTGAGAAATGGTTTGCTGCGGTTCAGCAATCGCAACTTCTTCGAAGTTGTGATCGTCCCATCGCTGCTCCGTCTGATCAGCTAGCGATGCGGTATCTTCCCGTGGAAGCGAGATTTGGAAGATCGATCCTTGCCCGGGTACAGATTGCACGGTGAGTTGGCCGCCATGGAGTTCGGTGAGCTGCCTGCTGATATTTAGACCGAGGCCGATTCCTCCACTCAAACGAGCCTCTGGGGTCCCCTGTTCATATGCCTCGAATATTCGCTGTTGTATCTCCTCACTCATACCAACGCCTGTATCCGAAACTTGAATCAAGATGTGCTCTCCATCTTCCCGAACAGATACGGTAATGATACCCTCATCGGTAAATTTAAGTGCATTATGCAAGAGGTTGTAGAGAACCTGAACAAGCCTTCTCTCATCAGCCTGAATAAGTGGTATTCCTTCTGGGATATCCACGGTCATTTGCACACTTTTACCCTCTGCCATAAATCGGAACATACCGATAACACCTGAGATGACAGATGAAAGAGATAGAGGCTTTTTCACCAGCTTAATCCGTTTTTCTTTCAAACGAATCACGTCCAGAAGGTCATCGACCAGTTGGGACATGCGTCGACCGATGGTAACTAACAACTTCATGTCTTCTGCCTGCTGACTTCCTGAATTACGCCGTTCACGTACCGCGATACTCTCTGCAATATTGATGATGCCATGCAGGGGTGTGCGCAGTTCATGGGCCGTATTTACAAGAAACTGATCCTTCTGCCGATCCTCCTCTTTGAGCTGTTCGTATAACTTCTCAATCTCACCTGAATTGCGGAAGTATTTCTTGAACCAATAGGTGGAGAAGCAGAATATGGCCGCGATGACATCAATGGGATAATACACGTTGGTAATCTCGTTATGGGAGTTCACGACTCCCCACAGTGCACTTGATAAGCTGCTGGTTGCCGCAAAGAGCAAAAAGCTTGCATCACTTCGTTTCTCAGCTGCCATTCGGAAGAACAGATACACAGACCAGCCGATGGCAAACAGATAAAGGAACTCAGAGAACCCGGTCTCAATTACGTGGTAGATCATTGTTACTGGTGCAATCAGCAAAAATACAGAGTAGACACCAAGCACGCTGGCATATACGTGGAAAAGTCTGCGCCCTTGTAGACTATGATAGAAACTTCTCGCCATCAGAAGAAGAAAGAACGAGAACAATGAATAGGCTAAGGCTGTGACCTTGACCATCCAAGAGAAGTTGAGCGGTATCCAGTTCAATAGAAGACTGTCATGGTCGCATGCAACCGTTAGGGCAACGGTCAGTGTTAACATAGAAAACGTCAGCAGAGCTCGTTGCTTCCGGTTAAACAGAAACATGACACAAGCATACAGACTGTGCAGGAGCAGTACGGCGATCGTAATTTTTTGCAAATCCATGGATAATCCTCGCTCATTTTCAATCGCTTCTGGAGATCCAAAATAGAGGGAGCGCATAATACCACCGCTGTAAGGGTCATCAAAATTCGCTGTTTGTACAAGAAGATCAATTTCACTGGCTCCGTTAAGAGCATAGGAAGCTGTAAACGCAGTCCTTTCTGGTTGATAGGCTTCGGCATGTGTGGCGAGTTGACCGAATTTGGCAACAATGGTCCCGTTCATCTCTACGGTCGATGAAGCCTTAATCATCTGCCCCCAGAGAGTGACTTCCTCGACCGATGGGTTCAGAAGAATACGAATTCGGTACGTTCCATACCCGAATGATGACGAAGATGATGGTAACGTATTACGCCAATCTCCAGGAACTTGAATCCATGTCGATGGGTGGCTCGATATCCTTGTGTCGCGATTGGAGATTAACGCATGGGGGAAAAATTCCCATTCTCCATCGAGGGATATTAGTGAAGCGTTGGCAAGATCCCAGTCTCGAAGATCAAGAACACCCTTATTGGGTTCAGGATGTTTGGGTATAGTGAAAGATTCGGACCAGATCCAGCGAAAACCAATTAAAATAGTCAGAAATAGAATCGACAGCACTACATATCGGGGTATCTTTTTATAGGTTATTTGTTTCATGGCAGACACTAGTTTTCGACACTATATTTCAAATTCCTGCATGTCCTCTGCCAATGAAGAATATTTATGGTGAAATTATAGATTAAAGGATGATCAGTGAGCCAGAGGAGTTGTGCATATGAGAGTGATTTTGGTAGATGATGAATATCTCTCTCTGAGCAGGTAGAACAAATTGTTGCTAGAGAGAGGATTGCGAGATTATCGGATCTTTTCTGACAGCAGAAGAAGCCATAGAACAAATCGCACGCCATGCAGCTAGCGCAATGTTTGCTGATATTTGGGATTAGCAATGGCTTTTTGATATTCTTTTGCAGGAAGAAGCGATTGTCGTAATACTTTCACCCTGTTGGGATATCATGGAATCTGAGATGATGAGTTCACCAAAGGTTCGGGTCACAACTTCGGACCAATGGCCTTCAGGCTATGGCGATCCTTCCTTCTACAATCATTGGAGATCATAGGGTCGCCGCTCTCCTGAAGATTTCATTTTCAGAGAGGAGGCGTCCAGGCTATCATATTCCTTCCTTCTACCCTAATCCAATAGTATAGGGATGTGGCTTTCCTGGACTCTTTAATCATGAACAATACCATCTATTTGCGCAGAACAAACCAACTTATTATCGAAGTTAATGAAGGGGAGAAACGATTGCCTAAGGCTCATTTGGCGACTGCCCTCAAAAATATTGAAGCACTGGGATACACGTTCTCGAATGAATTGATGCACGCACTACGGAAGCTGTCCACGGAACAATTCGAAGCAGTATATCTCCAACTCGTGAAAGATCTCAAAGTCATGGTTGGTGCCCATGTGGATTACAGACCGATGTATGCGGGATTTCCGTTGCAAGTCATGCAAGAGGATGAGGCAGAGCTATACCTTAACGCGATTTTTCATTATCTGACCCATCTGGCAGTGGACTATTCCGGTCAACCCTTGGCAGGGAGATCGCCCTTACTGGACAGGACGGATATGAAGGTCATTGATCTGGGGAGCAAGCAAGCGTTCCATAAGCTGATCCGCCAACTCATTGAAGCGAAGGGTTCCATATCCGATACCGATAAGAAGGATATTAAAAGAGCATTGAAACATGCAGATCCGAGTGAGGTGGATGCGATCCTGCCTGCGGATATTCCATTCAAAGAAAATGTAGGCTTCGTTGTCGCTACACTATTAATGTATGAACAAGCGAATATGGAACGGATTGGGCATTATTTCAAAACGGCAAGCGATGTGCTCCGTCTAGCCGTTTCCTGGTCGGATGGTGACGTCAGTCTGGCTGTCGCCTCCCCATTCCGTAAATTTAAACGGAGCGAGAGACGCCTACTGCTCGGCTTGCTGGAGCAGTGTGGCCCCATTACAGAGGATATGCTCCGCTATAAGGAGCGTTGGATTCGCCTGGGCGAAATTCTGCATCCTTCCGAATATAAGCTTAGGTATCCGCGATGTCAGGAAGCCTTTGAACTTTTGCGTAATGATAAACCGTTCACAACCTTCAATGGAAGTGTGGAGCTTGCATTCCAATATCGCAATATCTGGACCCTGATCGATCTGTTATCACAGCGCCCAGGTGAATTCGCCAGAAGGCTGGATCACATGCTGCGCATCACCGAAGAGGAAGCCTATGTGCTGCTGGCATTCAGCGAGGTAGCGGCGCAGGTATCAACCCCGGTGCTGTTACAGGTGAGACAGCATTTTGTGCAGCGTAATGAACCGCAGGACCTGCGTATCTTTTTCCCGAAAGGCAATGTGGCAAAGGCTTTTGCGATTCCAGTTCAGCTGCCGGAGATGGATGAGACGATATGTCAGGAAGTCGTACAATTATGTGAGCAGGCATTGGTACAACGGTTCGCCGTTCTTCCCATGCTTGGTAAGACCTACATCGATCCGCAGCTCAAGGACTATCTGGTGCCATTTTCCCAAAGATCAGCGAGTAAGGCACTTCACACGATTGTGCGGGGAAGCCGTGTACCGATGGCAGCGGGTGATACGATTCGTTTCTTTAGCTGGTGGAAAGAGGGGGAAGTGGATGGCAAGTCCACAGGACGTGTGGACATTGATCTGTCGGCCGTCATGTATGACGAGAATTGGAATTACCTTGAACATATTTCGTACACGAATCTGCGATCTGCGAAATATAAAGCGGTCCATAGCGGGGATATGGTGACTGCACCCTACGGAGCGAGTGAATTCATTGATCTGCATATTCCTTCGATCGTGAACTATGGTGGACGTTATGTGGTTGCGACGCTGCATTCCTTCACCAGTCATCCGTACTGTGATCTGCCGGAATGTTTTGCAGGCTGGATGATGCGGAAGAAGCCGGGGTCTAGCGAGATCTATGAGCCGTCCACCGTCGCCAACAAGATCGATATTACAGCAGATACACAGATCGCCATTCCGGTTATTCTGGATCTGGTTCAATGTACAATCATCTGGACGGATCTGGCTCTGAAGAGATACCCGGACTTCAACAACAATGTGGAGGGAAATCAGAAGGGCATGGTCTTGATGGGCAAAGCGATGACGACATTACGCAAACCAAATCTGCATGACTTGTTCATGCTCCACACCAAGGCCAGAGGTGAACTGGTGGATACGATGGATCAGGCGGATACGATCTACGGGGTGGATGAAGGTGTGACACCATATAACATGGAGCAGATTATGGCGGAGTACTTGGTCTGAGTTATATAGAAAAAGACCCATGTATGAACAGTTTCCGATATTTCGCCATATCGCCCACATATTAATCAGCATTACTCCCCTCTAGTCCACAAGTGATTACCGGACCTTAATCATCTAATAGTTGAAGTGAGTATCCTGCGCAAAAAGACTTCGAACTTGACGTAACGAAGCCTTTTTGCGTTGTTTAATTTGCCAGATCATTCGCTTCTTTCAGCACGACTGCACCGCCTGAGTCCATAAATTCCTGCACGAAATCGTCAAATTCACTCAACGGTCTCTCGCCTGTAATGAAGGCAATGTAGGCCTTATTCTTTAGCTTAATCAACTCTTGTCCGTACTTGGCAAGTGAAGGAGTGGCCACCTCAAGCGCGTTATAGATACCATCCTGATCCAGTTCGAGCGTGGATGCCCATCGCTCCCGTTCCCCAGTCTGCTTCACTGGAACTGTCATGCCAATGTTCGCACCAATTCCGTTCTGATAACCAAACATCGTATCATATGGGGGAAGAATGATCACGTTCCGGGGGAGGGTGTCTGTCCAGGTCCAATGCTTATTTTTAATACCAAAGGTCATCGTTGCTGCTTCGTCCGGGTCAGGGTTCGCGCTCACGTAATCTAGAATACGGAGAATCATCTCCAGCTTGCCAGGCTCTTTAACGGCATCGGCACCGATTGCCGTAAAGCTCATCAGCATATCATAGCCTTTGGAGCCGCGTTGTCCGTGAGGTCCGGTAAAAGGTTTCCCGACAACAACCTGGGCATCCGGTTTTTTGGCAGTTAGCTCTTTTACGTTATATGTCGATTGTGCCGGGGTCTTCACCATATGACCATTCTGATCATATCGCCAGTCCAGATAGTCGCCCGCCTGAATCCAGTGATAATAGTTGCCCATCGATGTCATGCCTATCCTGCTGTTAATAAAGGCATGAGACAAATGTTTATAACCGCCCTTGTTCTCCCCGGTGACAAATTCAGGATCAATGACACCGTCCTGGTACCATTTACGCAAATATGGAAGGGCTTCTTGCATCTCCGGTTCTAATGCACCGATGACCCTCTCCCCGTCCTTCGTGGCAAAGTAGAGCTGATCTGCGAAGACGATCTGCCCGAAGGCGCCAAACACCACGTTCATCCCTTCACTGGAGAGACCATAGGTGTCCTGAATGCCATTGCCATCAGGGTCATCATAGGTAAAGGCATAGATCATCTTCTCAAAATCAGCCAGCGTTTGCGGAACGGGCAAGCCAAGCTTGTCCAGCCAATCCTGCCGATACACCACAGGTGTGCGGTAGATATTGGTCGGATTAATGACGGGAATTCCGTAGTATTTGCCGTCAATCATCCCGGCATGCGCATAGGCAGGTGCCTGTTCACGGATCGTTCGCATCAGGTTCGGGGCATACGTGTTCAACGTTTCCTCAGGAATCTCAGCAAGCACACCTTGCTGTTGGTATTTCAGTAAGTCCTGTGGCTGGCGGATGCGAAACAGATCGGGAATGGAACCTTGGGCCAGCTTCATGTCCAGAAGAGCTTCATATTTGTTGTTTTCAAGGTTCCACACATCGAGATCAACACCGAATTGATCTTCTACAGTACTCAGCATCTCTGCATCTTCAGAGACGGGTAGATTCTGATGCATCGTCCATGAAATGTGGAGTGGCGCTTGCGTTGAATCCGTTGAATTAATCGACGCGACGCGTTCCTTTTCAACGGTGGCCTTCTGTGACCAAGGCAGATTACAGCCACCAAGAATACTGGTTATACCGACCAGAAACAATACCGTGAGAAGCACAGTCACACGTTGCTGTCTCTTTTTTTTCATCCACTAACCCTCCCCTCATGTTAAAGATCCGCATCTGCCATTGCTGCCGAAGAGATATTGCGCAGATAATGGCCTGGCGTACAGCCGTACATATCTTTGAACCTTTTGATGAAATAGGCTGTTGTCCCGTAGCCAACCGAACTGGCTATTCGTTCAACGGTCATGTTGTTGCTTTCAATCAATTCCTTGGCCCGCTCCATCCGTTGGGAAGTGATGTAATCGGTATAGGTAACACCCATTTCTTCTTTAAAAAGCTTGCTCAAATATTTGGGGCTAATGAATACCTGAGTGGCTACTGCCTCCAGTGAAAGGTCTTCGGATAGATGATTCTTAATATATTGCTTCGCTAGCCCAATGGTGGAAACAGCCCGATCACTGTTCCGATTCTCGGTCTCCGAGATAAACACCGTGATCGACTCCACCAGCCAGTTGCGGTACGCCAGAATGTTGCCAATACTGACGTATTCTTGGTACAGATCCGGTTGGCCGTGCTGAAGAGGGTGCTTGTAACGAACGTTCTTCACCACATCGGAGTACACGAATACGGCGTTTGCTAGCATGAAATGGCAATAGTTTGCGGGATATAGACCTTTGCGCATCGTAGCAATGAACTGGTCCAGAGCCTTGATCGCCTCTTCCAGCTGCCTGGCATGTAGCTTGTCTCTGAATCTGGTGAGCATCGACTGTGGAATTTCCTCCAGATTATGCTCGCGCTGGAGTATGCTGCGATCATTCAGGATGGTGAGTTCAGGCACGAAGTATGCGTATTTCATTAATGTCTGGGCTTCACTGAAACTCTCATGTACATCGGTCAACTCCTGTACCCAAGGGCCAGCGGATAGTTGGATCTCCCGATGGAATTGTTGTTTGGCCTCCGATGAGAGGAGATGGGATAGCTGATCCAGGAGTGGCTCTGAATCCAGATTGGTACACAGAATGACCACGAGTTTCTTATCGGGTAGTTCCTCGGCAATGAGATGGCTGTTCGGTAGAGACAGGGATTCCAGTCCATGGATCAATCGGGATGACGCCGTAGACAGGTTATCTGATTGGATTCCCAGATGGGCTCCCCCTGTATTCAGAAGCAAACAACAATACGCAGAGTATTGTTGTGGTGAGATGCCCAGAGCAGGCAGGTCCTCTGCCCATTGCTCAGGAGTATACCCACCATGCAACAGGTGGAGGATTGCCTTTTGCCGGATTGCAGAGCTATTCGCCAGCAACGTCTCCTCCAGGTCGCTTACCTTGTCGTTCAACTGATTGAACGCACTGTCAATGAGATGGTATTCATTGGTGATATGCTTAGGTGACGGACCAGACAAGTGTTTAACCCGGCCAACGAGGCGCTTGATTGGACTGTAGTTGGCTCGGACGAGTACTGCGGATAACGCAAGACCGACGACTATGGCAACAAGACAGATGACAAGGATGAGCTGTTGGATCATGGTTGCTTGCTTATAGTAGAAGCTGGAGGGCGTTGCGCTATAGATCATCCAGTCTGTTGAAGGCAAAGTCTGATAGGAAACGACGGAGGATACATCGTTCACCTCTTCATCAAAGCTGCCCTTGGCATGACCGGAATTCAACGCTTTCATCATACTGGACTCATATTTTCCGTCCTGCATCAACAGATCTTGATTCGTGTTACTTACGGGATTTCCCGCCCGGTTTACCACAAATGTTTCTTTATATTGCGAAGGCATCATATTCTCTATAATTTGGTTTATTGCACTTTCCTTCACATCTATGGCGATGATGACATCACTGGTCTCTCCCGTAGAACGAAAAGGATAGCTATGTGCATACGTGAATAGATCATTGCTGGTATCCGCCGGAATGCTGGAGAAAATATCCTTAGGGATATGGCGTGAAGGCGTCCAGAGGCTATTATGCTTGCTTGTCCGCATCTCCTGAATCCAGTCCGTATAATATGCGGCACTCTCGCCCTGATCTGCGTCATAGCGCAGGCCGTATAGCGAAGATAGCATGATGTTTTGTTTAGGATAATAGAGATGAATGGCTTGAGAGATGTCGGCATTGCCGGCAACTTTGGCCTTGAGCAGCTCTTGAAGATCAACAACATGATCCAACCCGCCACGATTACTGGCTTTATCCGCGAACATGCTTATGTTGGCAGATTTGTCGAGCGACAGGTCTACATACATCTGTTGAACACGTTGTAATACGGTTCCTTCAATCGTACGGGCTGTATTTTCAAGAATCAGTTGATTCTTGTTCTTTAATTCTTCATTATAACTGCGCGAGAAATAGATATAGAAGAATGAGCATATGAGCAGTACAATGATGACCACGATGGAACCATATGAGATCGCCAGACCCGCCCATGCGGAGTTCCATTTTTTCATTAGACATTCCTCCCGGCCCAAATTATACACTACCTGATTTCGGTAAGGTTCATGATTTATATTAACTTAGTGTAAAATATTGAGGATTTTTGATATTGCGTCGATATTGATACAATGACGAAATTGTTTTATTGCTGGTTGGCGGCCACAATGCTACATTGAGACCGAACCGAGACCAACTATTAAACGATGGGAGTCGACACGATTTGAAAACGAATGCTACTAAAAACAAAAACACGAAAAGACTGTTCACTGCTGCTCTAGGTTTGGTCGTTCTGACAAGTTCCATGGCACCGGGCGCTGCGCTTGCAGCACAAAATAATGACACCGTTGCATTACCGAAAGAACCGGCATGGGGCTACTTCGTAGATACGTACAAGAATAATAAGCCTGACAATATGACTGTAAATAGCAATCCGGCGATTGGAACCCTGTCCAAGTTTCTGGATCTGTGGACGCCAGGAGACTCTTGGGATAATGGGAAGAAACTGAACAGTGCTGTGCTGGACTACAACATTGATTATGTAGCACAGCGCGCACAGACACGCTCCAAAGCGGATGAAGATGCTGCATACTATACGGATCGTACCAATCAATCGTATGGCGCAGTAGAGGGTTTGGGGAAACTTTCAGGCGTATACCGTGAGCAATCAGGTACATTTACGTCCATTGCAGGCATTCCGGCAGACGCTGCTACAACCAAGTATTCAGACAAAAATGACTCGAATAAAGCAGGGGATTCCAATTCCGAGCTTGGTAAAATGGTTGATTTGGTAGGTAAAGTTCGCGGTGATTATGCTTCAACCCAACAGGCGAAAAAGTTCTACCAATACATGCGTCCGTTCCGCTGGAAGGATGAATCAGTCATCGTACCTTCACTGGTTGCAGTGCAAAGTAGCAATCCAGCCACAGATGGCGGCTTCCCGAGTGGACATACGAACGCCTCCTATCTTGCTGCACTGGCACTGGCCTATTCTGTTCCTGAGCGATTCCAGGAGCTCGTGACACGTGCTTCGGAAATGGGTGACGACCGGATCGTAGCCGGAATGCACTCCCCTCTTGATGTTATGGGAGGCCGTGTACTGGCAACGGCGTTTGCGGCATCAGCATTGAATGATCCAGATAATACAGAATTGAAGAAACAAGCGTATGATCAGGCACACGATATACTTTTGAAAGAGACAGGTACAAGTAAGGATCGTTTCACAGATTATGCTAGAAACAAATCGGAATACACTCAGCGTTTGACGTATGGCTTCCCGCAAATCGGTTCCACAACAGAGCCGGTACAAGTGCCTAAAGGTGCGGAAGTGCTGCTGGAAACGAGACAGCCTTATCTGAACGATCAGCAACGCCGCGCTGTCCTGGCGACAACGGGTATTGCATCAGGTTATCCGGTACTGGATGATCCGGAAGGCTGGGGACGTCTGAATCTTTTTGCTGCGGCAGACGGTTATGGAGCATTCAACAACAACGTAACGGTGATCATGGATGCCAGCAAGGGAGGATTTCATGCCCTCGATACTTGGAAGAACAACATCTCGGGAACAGGAAAGCTGACGAAAGAAGGCAATGGTACGTTGATGCTGCAAGGCAACAATGCGTATTCTGGTGGCACTGAGGTTAACGCAGGTACACTGGAAGGCGGAACATTGAGTGCTTTTGGTACCGGTAATGTAGTGAATAATGGAGGTACAGTTGCGGAGAATGTAGAGGGTCAATGGAACATTGAAGGTGACTTTACACAAGCAGCTAACGGAACGCTGGAACTTAACGTAAGTAGTACTAATGATGTGCTTAACGTAAAGGGTGCGTTGAACGCGAATGGTAAGTTGCAAGTGAATTTTGATAACAGTTATGTACCTGCTCAGGGTATGATTACACTTGTCAGCCATGGTGCTCACAAGCAAAACGGCAAATTTGCTTCTGTAGAGGTAAGTGGTCTGCCAAGTCAATTCAACACAGAGGTAGTGTATCAGAACGATCGGATTGCCCTGGCGGTTACGGATACAACCAATCCGGGTACTGCTCAGCCTAATCCGTTCAAATCGGGTGTAACAAGTCAGGAAAATGTGCTAAAAACAGTTAGCGAAGCTATTGCAGCAACGAAAAATGAGCAGCTGGCCATGAGCGATATTGCGAGTCACTGGGCGAACAAAAACATTAACGTAGCGCTGAAATTGCGTGTGGTTAACGGATACGAGAATGGTTCGTTCCGTCCTAATGCACCTGTTACCCGTGCAGAATTCACAGCGATGATTGCACGAGCTTTCGGTCTGGTTGAAAGCCCGACTGCAAACAGCTTCAAGGATTCAACTTCCAGCTGGGCTGCAGGTTACATTGGTGCCCTGGCTGATAAGGGTATCATCAGCGGTTATGCAGATGGAACCTTCAAGCCGAATGCGACCATCTCCCGTGCAGAGATGGTGACGATCATTGCTCGTGTACTTGATCTGAATGCGATTGGGACGAGTGCACCAACTAATTTCAGCGATGTGAAGTCCGAAAACTGGGCTGCCGAAGCGATTGAACTGGCTTCCTCTGCTAATCTGATCCAAGGATCATCGACTTCTGAGTTCTCGCCTAACGGCAATTCTACTCGTGCCGAAGCAGTAACAATCATCATCCGTGCGCTGGAGAGCGATAGCTCCATTAAGGCACTTATTGAAGGATTGTAATAAAGATAGAACGAATTGAATAATTTTCATCAGGAAAAAGGGTGAGGCGGTTCGTGTATACGAGCTGTCTCGTCTTTTTTTGTTTTGTTATGAAGTGAGACGGATCTTGTCCTGCTGGAGAAGGTGATCTGGATAGTGGTATAATTTTCAATACATAATATGATTGAATGAACGGGGAGGCAATTGGAATGAGAGAAGATCTATTGGTTCAACTGGAAGCGTGGCACGAGGAAGACAAATACCTGGAGATTGTAGATGCAGTTCAGGAGCTTCCTGGAGACGTGAGGGATTATGAACTGGTTAATCACCTGGGCCGAGCGCTGAATAATCTGGAACGTTATGAAGAAGCCGTTGAGCAATTCCTGACGGTGGCAGATGAGGGGGCAGACGACCCGCTCTGGCATTATCGAATTGGACTAGCTTACTATTATCTGGAGCAATACGATAATGCGCTACATGCGTTCGAAAGAGCGGATCAGTTGGACCCTGGAGATGAAGACACCCTGGAATTTCTGGAGTGGATCCGAAACCAAGAAGAAGAGGAATCTGATTCCCCATCTGAAGCTGGAGAAGAGAGCGATACCGAAACCGAAACGAACCCGGAATCCCGTGCAGAGATTGCGACGGTGCCCATCGTTCACGCTGATCCTGAGCCGGTATCCGGTGAGTTCTGGAACGACAGTGAACAGGCATTGGAGCACTATGTGTCGGCTCTGCCAAGTGAGGGTCTCGTTGATTCGGTGGAGGAGCAATTGGTGTTCCGTCTTCCTGCTTCCTATATTGAGTTGATGAAGGTACATAATGGCGGAATTCCGTACAACCGCTATTTCCCTGTGACGGACGCAGACTCAGGAGCTACAGAGTATATAGAAATCGAAGGCATACTAGGTATTGGGCGTGAGAAGCCTTACTCATTGTGCGGTACAGAGGGTAGCTGGACTCTGATTGAGCGTAATGGATATCCCGAGATTGGCGTGGTTATTGCTGTGTCGCCATTGGCATCGGGAGTCGTGATGCTTGATTATCGCTCGTTTGGTAACGACGGGGAACCTGAAGTGGTCTATGTGGATAGGGAAAACCCCAAGATGACCATTTCGCTTGCACCGAATTTTGAGACGTTTATCCAAGGATTGATGAGACCGGAAGTCTAAAGCTTTTCTTGAAGTAATCGGGGGGAAATCCGGTTCAAGCCACCCACTTCTGATTGATGAAGGAGCATAAGAGGTCGATTCTGCCATTGAGGATCGGCCTCTTATGCATTTTTTTTTTACGGAATGATCGTACGGTCACTCAGATTCTGGAAGACATCCATAAACATCGCTCTCTTCTGGAGCAGGCCATGGACGTTATAATGGGCGTATAGATAGATACGGATCTGCTACAACGGCAAGAAGCTGTGAAAAGAAGAACGCTCCTTTCACAGCTTCATATGTCGTTCATTCAATAGATCCATTCATCATATGGCTTACGCCGGGAATCCGCCCCCTGGTGGCGGCCATGCGCCGTAGAAGCGACGAAGCAGAACAATCTCACCCAGATGATACGAGTTATGGGAAGCGATATTGCGCAGAAGTCCTGCCTTGGATTCACCTGGGAAATAGAGCAGTGGATCATCTAATTGTGCAGTTTCCGCAATGGCTACCGCCTGATCAATTCCATCCAGAAATGCCTGGATATCCGCCTTCCACGTGTCTTCATCCTGTGGGCCTGTCTCCTCGGGCCAGCTCTCACTCACGTTAGCAGGGAGTTGCGGCTTGCGTCCTTCCAAGTGATCGAGCATGAATTGTTGCCAGTAATGCATGTGTTTCACCAACTGATAGATGGTATATGGCATCGCATCATGCGTGCGAGCAGCAAGTGTGACATCCATATCGGGTAGAGCACGGGCGATGCGGATATGACCGCGTTCCCCCACCAATGATTTGACAAGGGCTTGCCCAAAGCTTTGATTAGTATCTGACATATAGAACCTTCCTCTCTTCTAGACGGGATCTGTTAACCTGTCTTCTATTAAGTATTATACAATTAAATTGCTAGAAATTAAAAATAGGTAACAAGAACGTAAATACTTAAAATTCCTATGATATAATAGTGAAAATAAATCTCAAGACCTCAGGGTCGAGGAGGAAGCTCCGGTGAAAGTGATATTGGTTGACGACGAACGTCTAGCGTTGATAGGCCTTAGAAAATCACTAGAAAAAGAAGTAAGCGGCATCGAGATTATCGCTACATACATGAACCCGACAGAGGCTATGGCAGGAATAATGGAGCATCGCCCTGATGTTGTATTTCTGGATATCCATATGCCAGAGATGGATGGTATGGATCTGGGAAGACAGATTCAGGCGTTAACACCTGGCATCGAAATTATATTTGTGACCAGTTACGACCAATATGCTGTGCATGCCTTCGAGCTACAGGCTTTGGACTATGTAATGAAGCCCATCCAGAAAGATCGATTGAAGCAGACGGTGAGCCGAGTACAGGAGAAACTGAGCGTAAAACGTGAGCAACGGTCTAAGGATACGAACGTACCTTTAATTTGCTGTTTTAATCAGATTCACTTTAAGCTTCCCGGTAAGGATGTACAAGTTGCCAAATGGCGCACAAGTAAAGCGCAGGAGTTGTTTGCTTACTTACTCCATCATCGGAATCAGACGATTCATCGCAGTGTGTTGCTTGAGATGCTGTGGCCTGAATTGGAAGAGGATAAGACGGTGCATCAACTCTATACCGCAATGTATCATGTCCGCCAAACCCTGAAAGCATACAATATGGATATGATTACGATTCAGAGTGGGCACTTGGAAGCAGGCTATAAGCTCGAATTGGGTGAAGCTCAGTTGGATAGTGAGCAGTGGGAACAGGAAATCAGGCAATGGAAAGTCGTGGACGTAAGTACCGTTCATGCCTATGAGCAAGCGCTCTATCTATACAAGGGCACGTATCTGGGCAATTACGAGTACATGTGGGCCGAACCTGAACGGGAGAGGTTACGCTACCTGTGGTTGTATCATATGAGACAACTGAGTCTGTATTACCAGCAGCAGGGGCTGGGGGAGAAAGTGATTGAGAGCACGAGGCGTATCCAACATATGCTTCCAGATGAAGAAGAAAGTTATTTTATTCTAATGAAGTTGTATGATGACATGCACAACGATCTCGGTGTAGAGGAACAGTATCGTCTTTTAACCACCAGAATGGAGCACGATTTGGAGATACCCATCAGCGAGAACATTAGCGAATGGTATCAGGACTGGAAACTCGGTTTAACCAAAGTCAGACATAATAATTGATGAAATCACTGCAAGTGAAACCTGTGCATCGTTACAGATATATGATCATCATGCTGATCATTTTCGGAGTATTGATTGGTATGCGCTCGGCATGGTCCCAGCTATTCTACACGGTTGATGAGCATCGCGCCGTTAATGGGGTGATTGACTTACGGGGTGTGGATCTGAATCAATCTCCAGTCATGTACTTGAATGGGGAATGGGAGCTCTACCCGAATGAGTTACTAACTCGGAAAGAGATTGCGAAGAGGAATGGTGGTGCGAAGAGTGTTCAGGTCCCAGGAGACTGGGGGAGTGCACAGAGTCAGGAACAAGATAGTTCGTACGGTTACGGAACATATCGATTGCGTATTTTGACAAACCCGCTTCAGACACCTGTTACCTTCTGGTTCAAGGGAATCCGAAGTTCATCCGAGATTGAGATGAATGGAGACAACGACGGGGGTATGGGTGTGGTCTCCGTGGATAGCAGTACGTATACACCCAGAAGCACATCATATACGGGGACCTACGATCAGGAAGGAACAACAGCCATTGAACTGCTAATCCGCGTAGCCAACCACGACAGCCCGTATATGGGTGGGATTAGCAAGTCTGTTCGCTTCGGCTCACAGGCAGCTGTTGATTTTTCGCGATGGTACTCCATTGGGTTTCAGATGGTCATCTTTCTGATTTTGCTCCTTCACGGCATGTATGCCTGCATTCTCTACGCATTTAATCGACAGGAACGTTCCTTGCTGGTTGGAGCCGTATTAACTTTATCTGTTGGCATCGCGGTTATGATGGGTCATGATAATATATTGATGTTATGGCTTCCTATCAATTATACCTGGGGCATCAAAATTCGATTGATCTCATTGTTGTTACAAAATGTATGTATCTTGCTGTTATTCCAGAGATTAACGATGGTTCATATACGAAAGACATGGCTTCAGATACATGCTGTCATTTCCTTGATCTATACCGCCGTTATCGTGGTGGTGCCCATTCACACTACATATGCCATGATCCATTACAACATCATTAACGTATTCTTTCTCTTTTTCATGATTGGATTTCTATACATCGTCGGAACGATGATTTTCAGGAAACAAGCGGACCGGGACATGGTTTTTCTGCTGCTAACGGCAGGGGGCGTTGTATCCAACCTGCTATGGAGCGTGGCCGAGACTGCCAAAGATGTGACGACGGTATATTATCCAATCGATATTATTTTTGCTATTACGGGGTTCTCTGCATATTGGTTCAAGAAGTACTTCAGGAATGCCAGAGAGAATATGCTATTGAATACAGAATTGCAGAAGGGTGACAAAATTAAAGATCAGTTCTTGGCTAATACATCACACGAACTACGGACTCCGCTACACGGGATCATTAACATCGCTCACAACGTGGTCACCAGAGAGAAGAGCAGGTTGGATGAACGGAGCATGGAGGATATGGAGTTGCTCATTACGATCGGTCGGCGGATGTCCCATCTGCTCGGGGATTTGCTGGATGTGGTCCGATTGAAGGAGCATCGCATTATTCTGCGGCAGGTACCTCTCTCCATACAGTCGGTTGTGCCTGGCATTATGGCCATGCTGCAATTCATGGCAGAACGGAAACCAGTCCGCCTTCATATGGAGATTACGGAATCGTTCCCACTGGTCATGGCTGATGAAGAAAGACTCGTTCAGATTTTGTATAATCTGCTGCATAACGCGCTCAAACATACGGAGGAAGGAACGATCGCCGTAAGTGCCGAAATTCGTGAAGGACACGCTCTGATTCATGTGACGGATACGGGCATTGGTATGGATGAGGCCACGCGGATGCGCATATTCCTTCCATATGAACAAGGGTCTTATGGAATAAGTGATGGACAAGGCATCGGGCTTGGACTGAACATCTGCAAACAGCTCGTTGAACTGCACGGCGGGACACTAACGGTTCACTCGGAACTCGGAAAGGGTTCGGTATTCAGCTTCAATCTGCCGCTCGCACATGAAACCCATCTGGCTCAGCCGCAGCTTCCCCTGATCTGGGAACAGGCGATGGAGATGATGGAAGATGCACCTAACGGATTCCTGTTACCCCGTCCCGGTATGGGCGTAGTGGAATCCTCGGCCACAGCGGAGATGGCTCCGTTGTTAAAAGAGGGGAGAGCTGCCATTCTCGCTGTGGATGATGATCCGGTGAATCTGGATGTGCTGGTCAGTATTCTTTCGACGGAGCCATACACCATAACTACGGCCAGCTCGGGCCAGGAAGCGATGGAATTACTGGGCACACGTCAGTGGGATCTGCTCATTACGGATGTGATGATGCCGAATATGTCTGGATATGAATTAACCCAGAAGGTGCGGGAACAATTCTCCATGTCGGAGCTTCCCATACTGCTGTTGACTGCACGAAGTCAGCCGCCGGATATCTATACCGGTTTCGCGTCGGGTGCGAATGATTATGTTACGAAGCCTGTAGATGCGTTGGAGCTAAAATATCGGATACATGCATTGATCATGTTGAATCAGTCCATTCGGGAGCGCCTGCGTATGGAGGCTGCCTATTTGCAGGCCCAGATTCAGCCCCACTTCCTGTTCAATACGCTGAATTCACTTATGGTCTTAAGTGATATTGATACAGAGCATATGCGGAAGCTTGGAGAAGCTTTTTCATCGTATCTACGGATCAGCTTCAATTATCTCAATACAGGTGAGCTGGTGAAATTATCATACGAGCTTGAACTCGTGGAAGCCTATCTCTTTATTGAGAAAACACGATTTGAAGATCGGTTGTCGGTGGTATTGAACATAGAGCCGGATCTGCCATTGCTTCTCCCGCCGCTATCGATTCAGCCCTTGATCGAAAATGCCGTAAGACACGGGCTATTAAGTCGGAATGTGGGCGGGACGGTATGCCTGTCTATCACTCGCCATGAGGGTTATACCCGTATTGAGGTCAAGGACAATGGCAAAGGCATCAAACCGGAGAAGGTTGCAGACCTGCTACATGCTACGCCTGGTGGAAAAGGCGGAATAGGCATTGTGAATACGAACCGCAGATTGCTGCAACGGTATGGTCAAGGATTATCAATCGCAAGTGAGCCGGGTGAGGGAACGATGGTTTCATTTGATATTCCGGATGAGATATAAAGAAAGGGCCGCCGAAGTGAAGACTTCCGGCCTTTTTGTTTTGCTTGCGCGTTCATTCCCTAATTTTAATTATTTCTAATGCTTCTTTCATATGTTAGTATATTTAACATTAGAAGCGCGGATTCCGGCAGTGGGCGCTAAACGTTGCTATAGTGGGTGAAGAGATCGATGCGAGATTGGGTCAAAAATGAGAATGTGCAGATGACGGCCATCGCCTTTGCCACAGCGGTAGGGGCGCAATTCAAGATTAATCCGTTCCGGGAAGATTACTTCCGAATCGGGCTGGGGGTCAGCATCCTTTTATTTCTGCTGATGATTATGCCGCACCTGTCTTATGTGAAGACAGGAATTCTGACAGGCATCGCGAGTTTCCTGTTTCAGTCGGCAGATCTAATCAATCATGTGCAGACCGTGTCCATTCTGGAAAGCATGCGGGACAATCTGGGAGCGGGCCTATATTATGTGATCTTCACCTATGGTCTTAGCAAATTCAAGAATCGATTCCATGAGATACCGCCTCTTCTGCTTGGTGGGTTAATCACATGTCTTGATTTTTCATCCAATCTGATCGAGTTGCTCCTTCGCGGGATATTAAACGGGACTAATATCTTTTATATGAAGGAATGGTTATATCTGTTGGTGATGGGTGGTCTGCGAAGTTACTTTGTCATTGGGCTCTACAACAGCTTTGCGGTGAGGCAGATGCGGCTCTTACATGCAGAGCAGGAGAAGCGGATGGAGCAGATGCTGAGTGTGAACTCGGGTCTGTATGGTGAGGTCTTTTACCTGAAGAAAGCGATGAATACGATCGAAGGCATCACGGCAGACAGCTATGATCTATATCGCGATCTCCGGGAGCAGGACATGAATCAATACAGTCAGCGCACGCTGGGCATCGCTCAGCAAATTCATGAAGTGAAGAAGGATTCACAGCGTATTCTGGCGGGTCTGCTGAAGCTGTATGATAACGAAAAAGCGGTCAACATGAGCCTATCCGAAGTGCTGAACTTTGCCAGCAAAGCAAACCGAAAATATAGTGAGATGCTGCATAAGCAGGTGGAGATCGACATCGAGCAACAGTATGATTGTGAATCCCCTTACTACATTCCTCTTCTAACCGTGATGAACAACCTGATTGCCAATGCGGTAGAAGCGATTGAGCATGATGGGACGATCCGGATTCGTGTATATGAGCAGGAAGATAACGTACATTTCGTAGTGATGGATTCTGGCAAAGGCGTACCCGAAGCCAAACGGGATGTCATTTTTGAACCGGGCTACACAACGAAGTTCAATGAAGTCGGCATTGCCGCAACGGGCATTGGCCTGTCCCATGTACGTGATATCGTTCAGTCGTTGGCGGGACGAATTCTGGTGGAATCAGCCCCATTAGGTGATAAAGGTACCACGTTTAGTGTAACTATTCCCAAAGTGAATCTAATAAAAGGAACCGATGTCGATGACACGTTCTATCGTGATCAGGGATGATGATGATGTTGGCTAAGGAAGATTGATGCAGTTGCGAAATGCCGAGACAGGACATGCGCCATTCAGCGCCATCTATTAAGGAGGAGTATATGTGAGTGTACAATCAAGTAACGGAAGAATACAGACGGTTTCGCTATCGGAACTGTCCTATCTCAAAGTGCATGGTCGAACAACAGGTGAATTAGCACCTTTGACATTGTTTTGGACGGGAAGTGCCATCGAACTTAATGTACAGGGCTCTGAACTATGGGTAGAGGTAGAGTCACAATATGATATGTATGAGCCTTGGATTAGCGTTCTCATTAACGGTGTTCCGGTGAGCCGGCAGATGTTGACCGCAGGAAGGTACGGGGTCTGTGTATTCCGGGGCATGAACGCCGATGTGGTGAAGAATGTACGGATCGTTAAGGATGTTCAAGCAATGAGTGGAGACCCGGGCTGTTCCTTGCAGATTCATGCGGTGAAATCGGATGGAACATTTCTGCCTGTAGAGGAAAAGACGTACAAGATTGAGTTTATTGGTGACAGCATTACTTCCGGTGAAGGTGCAATTGGAGCCAAAGCGGAAGAGGATTGGATTCCAATGTGGTTTAGTAGCATACATAATTATACGTTTATGACCGCAGAGGCATTGAATGCGGAGTATCGGGTTATTTCGCAGAGTGGCTGGGGTGTACTGACAAGCTGGGATAACAATCCGAAGGGGAATATCCCCAATGTTTACGAACAGGTCTGCGGCTTGCTTGCCGGTGAACGTACCGAAGCGCTCGGCGCAGGAGATCACCATGATTTTAGTTCGTGGCAGCCGGATGTGGTCGTTGTGAACCTGGGGAGCAATGATGGGGGTGCATTTCAATCACCTGAGTGGAAAGATCCCGACACTGGCAAGGTGTACAAGCAGCGTATGAACGAAGATGGTACGTATCATGAAGAGGATTTGGCTGCTTTTGAGAAAGCGGTGGAACGGTTCCTGTTCAAACTTCGGAAAAACAATCCGGCGGCACACCTCGTATGGGCGTATGGCATGCTTGGTTTCCCGATGATGCCTGCGATCTACCGTGCGGTTGATGCGTATACGAAGGAGACAGGGGACCGCAAGGTCTCAATCATCCAGCTTCCTGATACAACCGAAGAGACGATAGGGGCGCGCACTCATCCAGGCGAGTTATCTCACCGTAGGACGGCAGAAGTGTTAGCGGAATATGTACAAGGCATGCTAGGATAGCTTGAACATGTCGATGGAAAGACCACTCTTTCATGAACGGTACCCCAATGGTTAGATGTGTCTCACTTTATGGGGTCCCTTCATCATAAGAATGGTCTGTTTCTTCTTCTACATTATCTAGATATTTGGGGGTGTGTCCACTGTGACGCTGTTCTGTACCTCATAACGAATCGAAATGATCTGTCCGAGCGTCTGAGTGCGGACCATTGTGAATTGACTGGGCACAGTGCCTACTGGGAACAAGGGGATGCCTTCACCAAGGATTTTCGGAATGATGGCAACTTCAATCTCATCCAGTAATTTTTTGGCTAACACAGCCTGAACCAATATTCCGCCACCCACAATCCACACATCTCCATCAGAATCCTGCTTTAATCGGGGGATGAGCGTATCTACCGTCTCGTTTGTAAACTGTACATGTGGAGCGGGCGGTTGTTCCGAGCGGGAAAGCACATACGTTGGCCGATCCGCATAGGGGAATTTTTCAGACAGTGTGAGCACCTCTTCATACGTATAACGTCCCATAACAACGCTCCCGATTGTCTGATAAAAGGCAGCATACCCGTTGTCTCCACCATCACCCTCCACATCAAATAACCAATCTACCGAACCGTCCAGCCTTGCGATATATCCATCCAAACTCATAGCAATGTACAAAATGGTTTTGTTATTGTTCATGTTCATCGCTCCCTTCTGTAATGTATGATACACTTTAACTATGACAAAAGTTGACGTAGTTAGGGTGTTGAATTCATGAATAATCGAAAGCTAGCCATTATGCGTCTGATGGATTCCAGACAGAAGTTCACTGCTCGAGAATTGGCAGAAAGGTTCGACGTCTCGGTTCGTACGATTCAGCGAGATCTGGACGCGTTGCAGGCACTGGGCTTTCCCTTGTACACCGAAGTTGGCGTGAACGGCGGATACCGGGTCTTGCCTAATCGGATTTTGCCACCCCTTCAACTGACACAGCAGGAGGCATTAGGGCTGTTTATGATGCTGGAATATCTACAGCAAGTCCCGGATTTTCCGTATGGAACGATGCGTGAGCATCTGGCTGAGCAGTATTTCTCCACTTTGCCTGAGGATGTACAGGATCTCATTATGCGAATGAGAGAGCATATCACCTTTGTCCAGCATCCCGGTGAGCATGCCGAACCATTAACAACCGAGATATTGGGTGCAGCGGTAGAAAAGAGAGAAATCGAGTTTATGTATCATGCCCGCAGTGGTCTTAAAAAAGTCCAAGTCTTTCCCTATGGCATCTACTATGAGCAGGGACATTGGTACATGCCAGCCCGGAATAAGGATCGTGTATTGTTGTATCGGGTGGATCGTATGCAGCAGTTGGCTATTATGGAATCGGTGGATGAGTCAGTTCCGAGTCTGAAAGCGTGGCTAGATGCCAAAGAAGACAGAGCGAGCGTAGAAGTGGTGCTGCAATTCACGGAATTTGGAGCAAGGATCGCCGCGTCGGATGTGTTGTTCAAGTCGGATCAAGGCCATGAATGGCGTGGACTGGTTCCGCCTGAAGAGTTTTCTTTTACAGCGCGAAAGTTACTCTCCTATGGCCCGGAAGTGAAAGTGATCTCGCCGCCTGAGTTGAAGCAACAGGTTAGAGAGCTGCTGGAACGGAGTGTTAGCCAGTATGGTGGGGGATAAAAGCTATAAACGCTGGACATTTGGGTATTAAGGAAAAGATAAGAGAGGTGTGAAGAGAAATGAGCAAAGTGTGGACTAAAGACATCATCCCGACAGTATCCAATAAAGTAGTGATTGTGACAGGTTCGAACGGTGGGTTAGGGTATGAAACGGCATTAGCGTTAGCTGAAAAAGGCGCGAAAGTTATCCTTGCAGTTCGTAATCTGGAAAAAGGTGAAAAGGCAGCTCATCAAATAAAGTCGTCTGTACATGTCGCTGGAGAGGTAGTCGTTATGCAGCTTGACCTTAGCGATTTAGCTAGTATCCGTAAGTTCGCAGCCGCTTTTCTTGAGCAATACGATTCCTTGTCCATTCTCGTTAATAATGCAGGAATTATGAATCCTCCATTCCAGTTGACGAAGGATGGCTTTGAGTTGCAGTTTGGTAGTAATCATCTAGGCCATTTTGCGCTTACGGGCCTGCTATTGCCTCGATTGACTTCTACTCCGAAATCGAGAGTGGTTACTGTAAGCAGTTTGGCAGCTGGTAATGGTGCAATTGATTTTAATAATTTAGATGGCTCCAAAGGATATGCTCCCATGAAGTTCTACAGTCAAAGCAAGCTAGCCAATCTGATGTTTGCCAAAGAACTGCAGAATAAGTTTAATTCCGCCCATATTGATTCCATGAGTATCGCCGCTCATCCAGGAATTTCGCATACCAATCTATTTTCCTTCGGTTCGGGGAAACAGGCTAATATATTCATGCGGAGTCTTTTGAAAATCATTAGTCAACCTGCACATATGGGGGCATTACCTACCTTGTATGCTGCAACAGATCCGACGATTACGGGAGGGGAGTATATTGCTCCCAGTGGTATGGGCGGCACGAAGGGCTATCCCAAGAGCGCTAAGATTATCGATAAATTATATGACGCTAACATTTCAAACAAGCTATGGAGCGTTTCAGAAGAATTAACAGGGGTTTATTACAGATTTGACGATTGAATGGGGGGCTACCATGATTCGATTCATAAGAAGTTTAACGACCCGCTCTATGCAGAGTCCACACGATGAACAACGGCGGTTGTTTGCATAGAGCCTGAAATCCATTTCCGCCATACTATTGTAGTGTAGTGCATATTTAATGCGTTCATTGTACGACTCTGCTACCTTAAAGAATTTAACTTTTAAGGAGTGGAGCAACGTGAAATATATTAATGCGGATACAATCTTCCCGGAAGAATTGCTTAGAGAAATACAGCGTCATATCCCTGGTGGCTTAATCTATATTCCTAGGCCCAAGGATGCCCATAAGAAGTGGGGCGAGAACTCGGGTGGCAGAATTCTTGTGCAGGAACGGAACAACGAGATTCGCCAGCTATTCACCGCAGGTAGGACCATTGATCAGCTTGCAGAGCAATACTGTTTATCCGTGGATAGCATCAAGAAAATTGTATATGGCAAAAAGGGATGAAACTAAAAGCCACGTTCGAGCAATCGAATTGGCTTTTTCGTATGTAGAGAATGGTTATTAAGGATTCTTTATATATTCGAGTGCTATATCTGAGCGTACAATTCATATGACGGACAAAGGATATGCGAAGAGAGTTCTTTAACTAGATCTTTCGGTCAACTGGGAAGGTTGGTGAATATGAATATAGATGTGAAATTAACGAGTAAGGAGGAGGCGTATGTGATTAAAAATATGTACCCGCTATACTTGCACGATCTATCCGGTCATTATGGTCTGGGTGGAGAGTATGCTCCGAATCAACATGGGATTTTTGAACAAAGTCATGAGTACAGAACGTTACAGGATCAGTATGATGTACAGAACGTATGGTGGGAACAACCGGAGTGTCTTTATCCGTTCCTGATGATTGTAGATAGCATTCCAGCAGGGTTTGCGTTCGTAGCCGTGCCGCCATATTACTCACAAGAAACGGATTACTTTGTACATAATTTCTTTCTGATGCGGCCGTTTCGAGGTGTAGGCGTTGCTGAACACGCGGCATCGACGATTTTCGGCATGTTTAGAGGAAGTTGGGAGTTGTTCACCAATCCATCGGAGAACAATAAGATCGGCCAATCCTTCTGGCGGAAAACGGTGGCTAATTATACCGAAGGTAACTATCGAGAAATGCACGGGCAAACGTCCGATGGCTATAAATTGATTTTTCAATTCTCCAATGGTCTCTGAAAATAAATGTATGGCTCTGTATCACGTAAAAGAGAGAGAAAGTCTCCCATTGCGGAGAACAATCTCTCTCCATTGCCTTTTATAGATTACCGAGATTACCGCTGAAATAGTGATACTCGGAATTCACTTCAAAACCAACACTGCGGTACAGATTCAAAGCACGTTCGTTCTCGGTAACCACAGACAGGCGAATATCTGTGTAACTTTGTTTCCTTAGGAGATTCACCAGAATACTGAGCGCGGTGCGCCCCAGTTTCCGTCCCTGATAAGCAGGCAAGATACAGAAGTTATGAATAAATGCGGTTGTTGCATTAATGGAGTTGACCCGTACCAGCCCAACAGGCTGTTGATCCTGCCATGCAATATAGGTGACTCGGCTGGGTTCATTCGTTTGCATAAAGTAATTGCGTGTCCAGTCCTCCGAATCTCCAAAAGCTTGGGATGAGCAAGTGACCATAAACTCCATATCCTCCGCTTCTGCCACGGACAACGTTAGTTCAGGCGGTTCCGCAACTTCAAGGACTTGATTCACAAGTTGCATCGAGTACTCCGCACGATCATATCCGGCTCCAAGGGATTGTGCAGTATGAACACCCGGAGATATGCCCTGAGGAACGCGATAACTGAGTTGGTTGATTCCCTGTGGTTTCATATCCAGGATGGCCCTGTTCAGTAGGCTGCTGAATACACCTTGGCGACGATAATGCGGATGTACGATCGCGTTAATATTTCCGGTTACGACGTCGGATGGATACCAACTGAGCAGTCCTGCTAAATCACCGTGGCGATAACAGAGGAGCGCGTGGTCTCCGTCTTTTTTGCTAATATGGTCAAGGTCTGCTTTCAGATGAATGGAATCAAGCTGTTTACATTGTTGTTCGAGCAAAATAATAGCTTCAATCTGTTCCTTGGAATCATAGATCATAGGAACGACTTGATAAGTTGACATAGCTTTCACACCTTCAATGTTGAAGGAAACACGCAGTTATTGGACCCGTAGGCGCTATCCTTCGAGAGTTGGTCCAGTTGTAATTTTGATCATCATCATTATCTCCTCCAAATCACTTCCCGATGACTATAACACAACCTATCAGCATGATAAAACAAATATTCTATTCGGATGTGCTGTGCTACGTAACTGGACATCATATCCTATTAAAGGGGTAATTGAGAGTAATAAGGAGAGAAAGGAGTTGATCACCTCGCGTAAGTTAGCTTATGTGATGAGTACGTTGTTTCTTTCATCTGTCATGATAATGGGGTGCACCCCATCTGAGTCAGCCGAGAACGTTAAAGAGACCATTCCACCAGCGACGAATCAGCCGAGTATTGTGAGCAATCAGAAGGCGTCAGCCATAGATGAGCAGCAGGTCCTCGAAATGTCGCTGGATTATAAAACAACCGAACTGACTGTTGATTATAAGGACTATGAAGATACGTTAACTGTGGAGGGTCTGCTGGCTAGAGCAGAAGTAATCAGACCATTTTTGACAGAAAGGAATTTCGAATCCAATATAGATGCGCGATTTAACAAGATTCCTTTACGTGTAGCAGACAAAGAGAAGGCTCTGCTGCATCCTGAAAATATACAAACCAAGATCAAAGATAGCAAGAGTGATTGGATTCTTGTGGAATACACGCTCGATTTGAAATTTACGGATAAGCATGGCAAAGAGTTCAAGTCCATTCCGTTATCGGGTGATATCACCTTTTTGCAGGATCAGGGAGAATGGCGCATTCAGGATGATACGTACAACATGAAGCCCTTCACAGAAATCATTAATAATTCACTATAATGCATGAGTCATCTGTGATTCTGGCACATGGCGATTGTGCTCGAATTATCCATTGTGAATAAGCTCCTTCATATCAGTACGCACTTCAAAGTGCGTACTTTTTTTGTGGTGGCATACCCAGCTAAGCGCGCGTCGTCAAAAGGGTCTCATCGCGATGTTAGCTATCGACACCTGCTAGAAATTTGCAGGGTACATTCTCCTGTAATGATGATATTATTTGGATGATCAACTTACTTATTGCGCTCTTGTAGAATGGGGTTGGGTTCATCATGAGGAAGATTCTCCGAGTCGGTTCTCGTAAGGTTTGGTTGTATATCATTGCTGCTGTTATTGGTTTGGTTACAGGCTACGTCGTCCTTTCTTCGCCGGACTCTCCTAGGCTCCAAAGTGAAGAAGGTATTCTGGATTTAACGCAGGCTCAACTTAGTACGAATCCGCAAAAATTAACAGGGAAGTGGGCGTTCTATTGGCAAGAACTGCTGTCGCCTGAGGATATGCGGGTTCGTTCGGCAAGGGAAGGAAATCAGGACCACTGGATTAACATCCCAAGCTCCTGGCTGGGCTACCCGTTAGAAGGTCAGCGGCTGAGCGGTACAGGCTATGCAACCTTTGGACTGGTCGTTCATCTAAGCGAGCAGGATCGAGATGAGATGCTTGCTCTGCGGCTGTCTAGCATTTTTAATGCGTACAAATTATGGGTCAATGGCGAGCTGCTGGAAGAAGTTGGTGAGGTTGGTCAGGACAAGCACAGCATGACCCCGCAACTGGAAACAAAGCTGGTGTATTTTCAGCCTGAAAGCGACACGTTAGAGCTGGTCATGCAAGTATCCAACTTCCAACATCATCGGGGCGGCATTACCAAGGATATCGAGCTGGGTGGAAGTGACGTACTAACGACCCAGACCAATCTGAATCTTGCCAGGGATATGTTCATCACGGCAAGTTTGCTAGTGATCGGTTTGTATAACCTGCTGTTGTTCATGCTGCGACGTAAGGATAGAGCTCCGTTATACTTTGGCCTGTTTACTGTACTGCTTGGTATTCGATCCTTGTTCAACGGCGAGCTTATCTTTACACAGTGGTTGCCTCAGTTTCCTTGGGAATTGCAGTTCAAGATCGAATATCTGATTCTTTGTGTCAGTGGTTATATCATCACCATGTATTTTGATTGTATTTTTCCGAATTATGTGTCGCGATGGTTTCGTCTTAGCACCCGGATCTTAACTGGTGCATTCTGTATCCTTGTGGTGGTAACCCCTGCAATTATATATACAAAATTTTTACTGGTAATCGGTGTGATGGTAGTTCTGCATATGATTTATCTGATGATCGGGCTGGTTCAGGCGGCTGTGCGACGTATGGAGGGAGCGCTGATCTTCCTGCTGGTGTCGGTGGTTACTTTGGTCACGGTTGTCAACGATTTTTTATATTTTAACGGATGGTCGCTAGTTGGAAATACATCTCCGCTTGGCTTATTGATATTTACGATCGCGCAGCTGATTCTGCTGTCTTCGCGATCTACGAAGACGGCATCGAACGAAGAGAGAATTACACGTGAATTACAGGACGTTAATGACAAGCTGATTGAAATGAATATGAATCTGGAACAGACCGTTCAGGAGCGAACACATGCCTTATCTACAGTGCATGATGATCTCCAAACCTCGTATGACCGACTGCTTCACTCCGAGCAAGGGAGGAAGAAGCTTCTTGCTTATATTACGCATGATCTGCGTATGCCGTTGTCCAGTATGCTTGGATATGTAGAAGCTATACAGGACAGGGTCAAGCCGGAACGCAATGAGCAATATCTGAAGTACATCCGGGAGAACACGATAAGGATTAACCGTATGATCGAGGAGTTGTCCTTCTTGTCTCATTTGGAGACCGGACAAGTCTCGTACCGAATGGAGCCGGTTCAGATGATTCCTTTCTTGCATGGTTTTTTTGAACAATATGAGTTGGTAGTGCGCGACGCAGGATTAGACTTCATACTGGATATCGGAGGTACCGAGGATAGACGAACTATTTTGCCAGTTGTCGAGATGGATGCGAAAAGAATAGAGCAGGCCTTATTTAATCTAGTATCCAACGCCATGAAGTTCACCTCCAGCGGGGGGCTGGTGCGTATTGCACTAGTTGTGGAAGTGATGAATCATGCTCGCTATGCGACCATTAGCATACAGGATTCTGGCATGGGGATTCCTCCGGATCAGCTTGAGCAAATTTTCGAACGTAATTACAGATACGATCGGCCGGGAATGGGCATAGAGGGCAGTGGACTGGGGCTTGCAATTTGCAGGGAAATCGTACAAGCGCACGGAGGCATGGTTCGAGCGGAGAGCGACGGCAAGATGGGGGCGACATTCTATGTAACGTTTCCTTGTACGGTGATTGAAGGAAAGGGGTGATGAGATGGACATGCACAAAATCATGATCGTTGATGATGATCCTCATATATGCGAGATTGTGCAGGTGTATTGTGATAGGGAGGGATTTGTCTCCACCTGCAGTCATAGCGGGTCAGAAGCGATGGAGCTGCTTGCATCGTTTGAGCCGGATTTAATTATTCTGGATATATTGCTGGCTAATGAAAACGGTATTGACTGGTGCAGGAATGCGCGTAATCTCACCAGTGCGCCGATTGTGTTTCTGAGCAGTCAAGAGGAAGACGAAATAAAAATTAGCGCATTATCCTATGGCGGGGACGATTATGTGACCAAGCCGTTCAGTCCGGGAGTGCTCATGGCCAAGATCAAGGCTCACCTTCGCAGAGTGTCGACGGGTAGAAGGGAACAACTGCTGGAGTTACCGGGTTTGACACTGGATTTCTACACGCAGTCCGTCAACATGGGGAGTACATCTATCTCTTTATCGAAAAAAGAATTCAGTCTGCTGTCCTATATGGCACAAAACGTGAATCGTGTCGTCAGTGTCGATACGTTGTTTCAAATCATCTGGGGAATGGAAAGTCTGGAGGATACGAGAACGGTTGCTGTACATATCAGTAATTTACGCAAAAAAATTGAGTCTGACCCTGCCGACCCCGAGCGAATCATTACGGTTCGGGGGAGCGGATATATGCTGGTTTCTAACAGTACGTCACAAGCATGAATATAGCAGTAAGGGTGGTAGTCTATTATAAATGGGAAAATGGCGTTGGAGCAGTACCTGACGCTATTTTCCCATTTTTTTGTTTTTTCCACTAGCTTCGTAATCGACTCAAAATATTGAATTCCTCAACACTGGTCTGCACTTCTCCATCCTCGTCAAAATGATGAGCCATCTCTCCGAAGAATTAAACGATCCATACGCACGGATTTAAAGTTTTCTTTAGGTTTCTCAAGTAGGATAATCCATCATGATAAAATCACATTGGTCGATTTAACGACATATTTCATCAAATTGTAACTGATTATTAGCTAAGAGGACGTTCATTCGAGCCGGATCAAACGATAATACGTGAAGAAATGGTTGTCTTGCTGTCCCGCATTAGTACTTGAAGAGAAGGAAGTGGCTCCGATGGCACGAGTTATATGTATCACATCAGGGAAAGGTGGAGTTGGCAAGACAACGGTCACTGCTAATCTCGGGACTGCCCTTGCCCTATCGGGGAGCAGCGTTTGCCTGATCGACGCTGATTTTGGATTGAGAAATCTGGATATTCCGCTTGGTTTGAGCAATAGGGTAAGGTATCATATTTCTGATTTTCTGACGGGTCAATGTGCTTTACATCAAGTGATTGTCAAAGATAAGCGAATCAGTACCTTGTCCTTTATCTCCTGTAGTAACGACGCGGTGCATCACGATGATCCGCAAGTTTTTGGCAAGGTGGTGCAGCAAGTAGCCCAGAACTATGATTATGTGCTGATCGATTCGCCGGCAGGCATTGAAAATGGATTCTGGAATGCGGCTTTGGCAGCAGATGAGGCTATTGTCGTTACTACGCCTCATCGTACATCGCTTCAGGACGCGGATCGCGTAATCGGATTATTAGAAGATATGATTCCGGCTCCGCCGCAGCTCATCATTAATATGGCCGACGGACAGGAAGCCCGTTCGGCAACGGTAAAGATGCAGGATATTATTGATATTCTCAATATCGGTGTGATTGGCGTGATCCATGCCGATGTAGAAATTATACGTTCCGTACATAAGGGCATCCCGATTGCGCTTAATCCCGAGTTCGAAAGCGGGCTTCGCTTCAGGCATATCGCCCACAATGTGGCGAAGAATCAGCAGGAGCCTTTTATCTCATTGAAATCCAAGAGGCATATTAGTGTTTTTTCACTTCCTCAAAGACTACGTTGGGGGAAGAGCAGTTCGTTATAGTCGATTCTGGTAGGTTAATCGTTGACACGCGAATCATCTGCAATGGATTGCAGACTAGCTAAAGAATTCATGAAAAATAGTGGAGTGGGAGTTACCTTCCCTACGCCGCTATTTTTTGATGTCATTGATGTTCTCACTTGCAAGTAGTTGCTTACTTAAAGTTTTCTTTATAATTCACAAGCGCCCCTATCTCGCATGATAAAATACGGAAGAAAAAACGACATAATTTGCATGTATTGGTGTCACAATTCGACTGCGACTGATAAGAAAGGTCGGTGAACGAATTCAATCTGTAAAGTTGGCATTATCGTACCTTAAAGCAGTCGGATCTCTCCAGTCGGATGTTTGAGCTGACGTTGATGTTCTGAATGTGCTGAACGCCGCAGATAGGACAATACCATTTCTGTATGTAAAGTTTTTCCTCGCTTGATCTCCACGTGCCGAGCGAACTGACTCGTAGGAGACCAATGATCCCGATCTGGGTCAGTGGTATCCGCTATTAGTCTGGCTTTGTTGATTAGCTTGATTAGAAACCAATTTTGGACGGTCTTTTTTAGTTTGATCTATACATAGAAGGGATGAATGAAAGTGAAGAAAGTAAGACAGGGATGGAAGGTGAGCCGGCAGATCCTAATGTGGATGCTGGTGATCAGCTTAATAGTTTCTGCCGTGCCCCTATTACCAGCGCAATCGGCAGTAGCGGCTGAACTGCCGATGCAGATGACAAAAGTAACCACATCCAGTGGATTCCAGGATGTGAGTCCCACCGACTGGTTCTATGATGCAGTCGTCCATGTGCAGGAGAAGGGCATATTCAGCGGAACGAACGCGAGTAGCTTCTCTCCTAAGGGGACAATGACACGTGCCATGTATGTAACGGCACTTGGACGGATGGCCGGAGTCGATGCCGGGGCGTACTCCACTTCGAGCTTTGCCGATGTACAGGCGGGCAGCTGGTATGCGCCATATGTCGAATGGGCGGTTAAGAAGGGAATTACCGATGGCACGGGGGATCGGAAATATTCGCCGGATGCTACCGTATCTCGGGAGCAAATGGCGACGATGACGTTGCGGTATTTCGAAAGCGAACAGATCCCTTATCAGACCGAGAATCCGGTCACGACAGAGCCGGGCGATCTCGGGGATGTATCGCCTTGGGCGGCTGACGCGGTCATCAAGCTGTGGCAAGCCGGTGTGTTCACCGGGGACGAAAAGGGGAACTTCAATCCGCGTGCACAAGCGACTCGCGCGGAAGCAGCGGTTCTCTTCATGCGCAACAACGCGGTTGTAGAGGCGTGGAAAAATCAGAATCAAACGCCGGTGACGCCTACTCCAACACCAACACCGACATCGCCGGTGACACCAACATCCGGCGGTAATAGTGGTGGCGGAACGCCTGGAGATAACGGAGGTAACTCAGGCACGGGTTCCACTGCGTATACGCTCACGTTTGAGAGCAACGGAGGCACGGCGATTTCTGCGCAGACGGTACGAAAAGGCCAGGTGCTAAATAATCTACCTGCTCCAACAAAAGAAGGATATATATTCCAAGGGTGGTTTGCGGATAGTGATCTTTCACTCATCTTCGCAAGCGGCAGCACCCTGAACGCGGATACAAAGTTGTATGCAAAGTATACGGATAGCTTGGATAGTGCCGTACAGAGCGTACCAAGCTATTCGGTACTGGATGTCGCGCCGAACTTCACCATTAAGGTACAGGATTCATCGGGCAGTCTGACGGAATCCCAGGTCAAAGAGGGGATGACCTTCGTGGATACGGCAAATCCCGAATTCGAAGGGGTTACCGTCTCTGGCGGGAACGGAGTTTTCACGGTATCGTCAGCAGCCGAAAACGGCAAGTTCGTTGAAGGTAACACATATCAACTTACGTTGACGGATGACAGTTTGTCCTTCCAAGGCCAAGACGCGACGACAAGTATTTATGTATTTAGCGTTGCTAAAAAAGAAGTCATGAATATTCCACTCAATCCGAACATGATCTACATTCCGTTCACGGATGTCACGGATATGGTGATCAATGGAGCAGATGTCGATTCGCCCGCGATTTCAGTCGTTACGACGACGGTAGGCGGCGAAAATGCACTCGCCGAAGTGAATGCGAGTAGTGGAACGTTCAAGTACACCGGAAGCACTGGCACGGTGATTCAAGTCGGTGATACCGTAGCCATCTATGAGGGAGTTAGTCCCGAACTGCGCACAGTCGAAACGACTGGTGAAGACGATGGTGATGTGGCCTATGTCCAGATCACGTCGGTAGATGCAAGTGTCTACACTTATGATCACGCAGATGCCAAACAAGTATTGCTCAAGCCAGATGTGCTACCGGTGAGCGTAGAGGCAGATACGGATGGAGATCCCAGTAACCATTCCATCACGGTCGATCATACCGCGATGAACTACAGCGACGGCCTGTACGAGCCCTTTGGTTTGGATCAACTGACCACGGTCGATGTGGGAGACTTTATCGGGTTCTATGAAGGTGAATTCGCCGAAGAAGGTTCTAAGGTAACCGGTTATGGACGTATTACGTCGATTACGCCTGAGGCAGAGATGGACGTCATTACGTATACCGATGCCACCATTGAAGATATTGAAAATGCTTTCAATATCTATCAGAAGCAAGCAATTGACGGCGATGATCTGTTTTCGAAAGAACAGATTGCACAGCTCGAAGAGCAAATTGAGCAGCAAGCGAGAGACAGCGGATTCGTCAATGAAGCCGCGGATTATCTGTCTGACATCGCCATGGAGTCAAAGGAAATTCAGGAGATCAAGGCTCAGTCCTCCCTAGCGTCCGGTAAAGGGAGCCGGGTAAGTGTGGAGAAGCTGACCGTTGTTGCTTCACTCGGCACGAGGCTGAAGAATATTGACGGCCGAACCTCAGGCGTAAGCGCTACATTACAAGTGGGTGCCGATATTGTTGTCAATATCAATGAAGACAGCGATCTTGTCATCCATATGACGGGTACATTCGTGCAGGAGATGAGCCTAGACCTCGGTATCAATGGGGATATGAAAGGGCACTGGCTGAAAAAGTGGGGGATTCCTTACTGGTACAGCATTGATGATTATGTAATTACGGCGAATCTGGATGCTTATAGCTATACCGGGATGAACATCACGGCAGAGATAGCTCTCGTTGAACACGATAAGCTAAATGATGCACTGAATGACTGGGTGGGCGAGAAGAACGCTGGCAGGTTGGGAAAGGTTCAGAACATTGCGACACAGATTAAAGCGGTAATGGCGGGTGTGCAGGATACTGCCGTAGATGCGGAATCGTTGAAGGAAAAGTATCAAGAGATGTTAGAGCAAGACACGGAGTGGGTTCCGTTAATCAAGAAAGAGCTCTTTGAAAAGAGCGTACGCGTGGCTTTAGGTATTGTGGAAGTCAAATTTGAAGCGGAGTTTGTGGTCAGCGCCCAGGTGAACCTGACGGTGGGGGCAGATTTCTACTATAAGATGGCCAAGCGCTACTCGGTTAGCTTGCGCGTATTGAGTTTCAGTGGTTCGAGTAATACGGTCAGCTTGCCGGGAGACGGAGATTACCAATTTACCTTCTATGTGATGGGGACGATCGGTTTACGAGCTGGTATTCATATGGAGGTCAAAGCGGGGATTGGAAGCGTCAAGTTGAATAGTATCGGGCTTGCTGTAGAACCCGGTGTGTATGTGAATCTGTGGGGCTACTTCTATTATCAATTGAAAAATATTAGCGGGGTGAAGACCACGAAGTCTTTAGGTGCCCTGTTCGTCGAGATTGGCATCTATTTGGAGGTCGAACTCGGCGCTCAATTAGGTGATGGCGCGCTTTCCGGCGGCGTAGAGCTGGTCGATGAAGAGTGGCCACTGTATACGATAGGGGAAGAAAAGAACGTCTACGACTTCGCCTATCCACAGGATAAGTCGCTCAAAGTGAACATGGCGGGTTCTGCGTCATCCATCGCTGTACCGGAGTTGTGGGTCACAATGAATACCTTTGATTTGAAGACAGGTGCTACGGATAAACGGGCTTATGATCGCTCGAATTTCGATATTCAGGTGGACAATCCGAACTTCAAGTATGACGCAGTAAATGGGATGATTGAAGTGGTGGACAAGAAGATTCAGGTGAGTGATGGCAATCTGGTTATCACCTGGAAGGGGTCGCCGGGGTCGTTCACGTCCGATCCACTCAAGCGTACGATTCAGTTAAGCTGGCTTGCCAGAGTGGGTGACTACATCCTTCAGCTGGATCCGCAGAACGGCGGAGTGACCCAGGTTGTGGCGGCTCCGTATAACGCGCCAATCAGCGTGGTCATCCCGGTATATCCAGGATACACCTTTGATGGCTGGTATACGGCCGCTTCCGGCGGCACGAAGATCACGATTCCGAGCCGAATGGCTGCGGAGGATCGGAAACTGTACGCGCACTGGATTGCTAACAAGAATACGCCGTATACCGTTGAGTATTATGTGCTAGACCCGAACAGCAGGATACAAGCTCCGCCTGTGGATACGGAAAATATGACTGGAACAACGGACACGGAGATACGAATCAGCTCCGACAGGTTTAAGGAGCAAGGCTATGCGACCGGAACGGTGAGCGGCGTATTAATCAAGGGCGACGGCTCTACAGTCGTAAGAGTTAATTACTATCCGGAGAATCGAAAGATGACTTTCGCTGGGGGTTATGCCGGTGCGCCCCAAATCTCGGTAACAGAAGCTGTTGGCAAGAACATCGCTACTCGTATACCTGTACCGATAAGGCAGGGATATACGTTTGCCGGTTGGTCGCCAGAAGTTCCAAGTGCGATGCCGATTGAGGATACTACGTATACAGCGAAGTGGACGGGGAGAGAGGGTACGCCTTATCAGGTCGTGTACTTGCTGCAAAATATCGGAAGTGACACCTATACGGTTGCAGATACGGAATCGTATCGTGGAGTTACGGGTACCGAGGCGAATATGACGGACGTCAAGCCGAGATCTTATGATGGCTTCGTGCGGGACGACAGCATTTCGGTACTGACGGATCTAATCACGAGCAACGGCAAAACGGCGTTGAAGGTATATTATAAGCGTGATGTATACCAAATGACGGTTGATTATAACGGTTCTGGGGCAACAAATAAAACGGATAATGTTCCTTTCGGAGCGACGATGCTGTTGCGTCTAGGCACTCCGACATGGCAGGGATATAGCTTTACGGGTTGGTCGCCAACGCCTCCGACCACGATGCCTGCCGAAGATGTCCAGTTTACCGCTCAGTGGGCAATTAACGACTACACTGTAAATTTCGACAGTAACGGTGGGTCCGAAGAAGTGCCGGCTCAGACTGTAGGGTTTGGCGCCACGATTAGTACGCCGACTGAACCGACGAAAGATGGTTATGTATTCGGCGGTTGGTACAGTGATAACACGTTGACGAATGCTTACGACTTCGCTGCAGCGGTGACGGCGGATCTCACACTGTATGCGAAGTGGCTGATCCCTTACACGATAAGCTTCGAGAGTAATGAAGGGTCGGTAGTAGATGCCCAAACAGTGAATGAAGGCGTCAAGGCTATGGCTCCTGCCCCTCCGACGAAAGACGGCTATGTGTTTAGCGGCTGGTACAGCGATAGTGAGCTAATGAACGCCTACAATTTCACGACTATGGTGGTTACGGGAGACCTGACATTGTACGCGAAGTGGACGGTATATGTACCGATTACCTACACTGTAACTTTCGAGAGTAACGGCGGATCGTTGGTCACAGAACAGACTGTGAATGAAGGTGCCGTGGCTACTGCTCCTGGCGCTCCGATGCTGGAAGGGTATACGTTCGATGGCTGGTATAGCGATAGCGAATTGATGATACCTTATGGTTTCACAGAAGGTGTAATGGCCAATGTGATGCTGTACGCGAAGTGGACGAAGAACAGCTACACAGTGAGCTTCAACAGTAACAACGGATCGTCGGTGAGCAGTCAGTACGTGAGTGAAGGTGACACGGCAGCAGTTCCTGACGCACCGACCCGTGCAGGGCATGTATTTGAAGGCTGGTATAGCGATGCTGGTCTGAATGAATCTTACAGCTTCATGACATCTGTGATGAATAACCTCACGCTGTACGCGAAGTGGACGGCTATATATACGGTCACCTTCAACAGTAACGGCGGATCACTGGTGGCTGAACAGAATATGCAAACCGGCGGTAATGCTACGGAGCCTGCCGTACCGACGAGGGACGGTTACGTGTTTAACGGTTGGTACAGCGACGCTGGACTGAATGAAGCCTACAGCTTCATGACATCGGTGACGGGTAACCTCACGCTGTACGCGAAGTGGACATTTAACAGCCGCACGGTGGACTTTGACAGTAACGGTGGAGCAGCAGTAGGTAGTCAGACGGTGGTTACTGGCGACAAAGCTGTGGCACCTGCTGCGCTGAAGTGGGCAGGGTATCGATTTGAAGGTTGGTATAGCGATCGCGATCTGGAGAGCGCCTACGACTTCATGACGCCGGTGACGTCAAACATCACGCTGTACGCGAAGTGGACGATGACATCGTGGCTGCAAGTAGGTGACTTGTTGGATTTGAATAGTAAGTCTAATGTCATCTTCGACAGTCAAGGGACTCCTTACGTGGCTTATATAAAGGACAATTACGAAGTGTTTGTGATGCAATTTAAGGGAGGCAAGTGGCAGTCCTTTGGCAATCAAAGCGATCTTGAAAAAGCGGGAGGATTAGGGAGCTCAGCTATATCGCTCGGAATAGACAGTAAGGACAAGCTTTATGTTGCTTATAAGAATAGCTCAGGTAAAGTAAGCTTTAAGAGTTATAATGATGAACATAAGTGGTGGAGACCAGTATCTACTATCTCTGATTTCAGTTGGAATGATGGAAAGACGAGCAGAAAAGTGGATAAAGTTAATGATAGCTTCTTCATTACCTTTGATAAGGATGATAATCCTTTTCTGATGTTTAGAGGTATTTTGGTCGGTAATGCTGCGGAACCGTCAATGCTTATGTCATGGAGTTATCATGAAGGTAGTGGATGGAAACAAGAAGCGAGAATACAGGCATTCGCAGGTCTTAGAGCCTTCCTTGAACCATTACCAAACAATGGCATGTATTTATTTGCTCCATTCAGGTCATCTGTTAGCCCTGTGGCAACAGGATATAGCTTGGAAGATGGGTCATGGATACAATTGGATCCTAAATTATATCCATATCCAACATCTGCAAATATGGATGCTGCATCCGCGCTTGATCCATCTGGCGTACCTTATATGATCTATCTCAGCAGCTCCAACGTTGTTGAAATGTGGAAATATCCGCACACCATTCCGTCAGAAGATACAGCATGGGAGAAGGTGAGTACTCCCGAATTCTTGGTCGGTTCATCTCAAGAAGGAAGCATAGATATGGCCTTTGACAGCGAAGGAACGCCTTACGTTGCTTATCGAGATGCTGCAAATGGCAACAGGGTGACTGTGATGAAATACGAGAGTTTGGATTGGAGACCCGTAGGGTCTGCCGGATTCTCCGCTGGTGATGTTCTTCAGCTAGACATCACCATAGACAGCACTGATAACATCTATGTGAGTTATAAGGAACAAGGTAAAATGAACGTGATGAAGTTTGATCCTAATTTCAAATAACTTGGATAGATCAGACTGGCAGAAGAGCCTACTCCCATCGGAGTAGGCTTTTTTGCATATATTCCGTAATTTACTGTAATTCATGCAGCGTTTGTGTCTCCGGCACGTTATGCACACCCCACTTGCAGATTTCCTCCAGAATGGGCATCAGACTCTTGCCTCGGGGTGTTAAGGAATACTCCACTTTGGGCGGGGTCTGATCGTACTCAACTCTGTTTATCACACCTTCACGTTCCAAATCGTTCAGTTGAGAGGTTAACACCTTGTATGTGATCCCGGGGACACGCCTTTTGAGTTCGCCGTAGCGTGTGACCCCATGAAAGGCAAGTTGATACATGATCTTCATCTTCCACTTCCCGCCGATAATGGATAGGGTGTAGTCGAATGGAGTTAGTGTTTCCACTGGGATTGTGCTCGGGTTATCCATCAAGAATAGGCTCCTTTATACAGGTACGCACTTCAAAGTGCGTACTTTTTTTGTGGTGAACAAGTGTATATTCTTATACCAACTATAGGTTTCCCATAGGGCTTTGTAAACCGAAGGAGCTTCTGTTGGAATGGGGAGAAGGAGCGAGTGTCATTGGCAAAAAACAATGTATTTGATTTTGCGGCAGATGATATCACCATCGATGAAATGTATAAATTGATGATCGGTTCCGTGGTGCCACGGCCTATTGCCTGGGTCTCTACGAGAAGCAAGGACGGTGTTCTTAATCTGGCGCCCTTTAGTTTTTTTACCGTTGCTTCGCGTAATCCACCATCCCTGCTCATATCCATTGGGCCCGGTGTAGGTGAGAGGCAAGGTACCGTGAAGGATACGCTCCTCAATATTCGAGAGACGGGTGAGTTCGTGATTAATATGGTCCCGGCTTCACTGGTGGATTCGATGCAGCGATCGTCTGCTGACGTAGCATCGGACGAGAATGAGTTTGAACTGGCGGGGGTTACACCCAAAGCGGGCATACGTGTAGATGTACCTTCCGTACTCGAATCTCCGATTGCTTTTGAACTTACACTGGATCGGATTATTACGGTGGGTACAGATCATCTGGTTCTTGGAAAAGTAGAGCACGTACGGGTGAATCCAGAGGCATATGCCGGTCATTATAAAATAGCGATAGAGAGCTGGCAGCCACTAGCCAGTCTGGCTGGTGATTACGCTTTAATTAAACCTGCATTCTCAGTCTGAGATGGGGTTCCGTAATCACTTTCTGAAAATTGTGCGGCAGAAAGAACCGCTTCTTCAGTTGTGACTCCTGAAAAAGCGGCCTTTCTCTGAAATTTAAATTGTAGATGTAGGTGGCTAATCCTCATCTACAATTATTTTGTTTAGAAATTGGTTCGCCCAAACGTGGCGTCACTCTTCACCGTCGAACTGCTGGATGCGTTGATGGCATCGAGCTGTAATACGTAATCATAATGCCGGATGTAATAGCCGGGCTGACTGTACGATTGGAGGGATACTTTGGTGCTGTCAGCCCAACCAGGACTGCTTAGGAACGTAGCATCTCCCTTATAGGCGGCGGTGTCGGCGTAAGCTTCAAGTACAATTTTGTTGCTGCTGTTGCGCTTCAGGAAGTAGCCTGGGAAGTTGATGGACTCCAGTGAAATTCCCGTGGAACTCGCTAAACCCGGTACAACGCGGAATTGGGAGTCCAGAGCAGGAGAGACATTGGCATCAATGCGTGCGATGTAGTTGGCATGACGGATGTATCGATCCGGAACGTTGTGTGAACTGAAACGGCTGTACCCTGTGGCTTCCGGTGTGGTTGGACCCAACATTTTGACCTCGTGCAGAGTTGGGGTATACCAGTTCCCCGGATTATTCCACAAGACCGCGTTCACCATATTGATCCGTACATAACGGGCTGTGAAATGCACAGCATCCGTGGTGAAGCCATAGGTCAGATTGTTGGTGCGATCCAAGGTGGAGTAATTGACACCATCGTTGCTAATTTCGATCTTGTATTTGTAGTACCCTTCCGAACCTTTATACATAAACCAGGACGTGTCGATCTCGGTGATCGTCTTCGGTGCGCCGAAGTCCACTTGCCACCAGGCAGGCCAGCTATTGGAGGAAGCCACCCATGACGTCTGGTAGTTGCCATCATTGACGTTGGATGCGGACGAGCCGGAGGCAGTGGAGCTGGCGGTAGCTGTTTTGCCTTGGGCATGATTGACGAGAGCAGGAGGTGTTACCGCACCCGTTACTGCGTCGATATTCCAAGTTGTATACCACTCCAGTGATGCTGTTCCGTTCGAATCATTCAACGTTAGCGGCAGCCAGATATGTTTGTGCTCTCCGAGATTCATCGGATTCCAGCGATCCCCCATGTAGATGTAGGATGTGGTGTTGCTGCCTGTAATCGTGGCAATATCATGAATCTGCGAACCGAAGGCAGATGGATTGCCATATGGCGTAAGCGCAGTCCATGGACCTGTCATGGAAGTTGCTGTAGCATAAGCCCCCTGATTCGGATACCAGCCAGCGGCTTGGGAGGTGAAGAGGTAGTAGCGGTTTCCTTTTTTCACAACAGCAGGCGCTTCACGGTAGGCGTTCTCGAACAGCCAGCCCTCGAAGGACTGTATTCCGGTATAACTAGCATTCATTTTGAAAATAGCCATCGTATCATTGGCACCGCCATTCTTGCGGGAAGCAGTAACCAGATAACCGGTTCCATCTGTATCGACAAAGACGGTCATGTCACGAGACTCGTAATCGAGCGGGCGGAAGCTGCCCTCATAGGTGAATTTGCCATTCGGGGTATTACTTGTTGCGACCGCTACACGCCCGAGGTTGTAGTCCGTACCGTTCTCATAATGTGCCCAGAGCACATACTGGTTAGTGGAGGCGTTATAGATGACTTTGGGGCGTTCAATTTTGCTGGAGGCAAGCTCGGTTGCAGAATCTTTCGTCAGGATGGCGTTGCTGAAAGTCCAGTTCTTCAGATCGGTGGAGGTGTAGACGTTCACGCTGTCAAACCTGCCGCCCACCGCATGTTCACCGTACAGATAATACGTCGAGCTTACCTGCAGAATGTTGCCGCTATTCGCATGGATGTGGTTGCCTGCGGTGTCGAGCCAATCGGTACCGTTGGTTATGGTGACACTTGCTGCGCTTGTCCGTTCAGGATGAAGTCCAAACAGGGTGAACGTGAGTGCAAAGACCAGAAACCAGACGGCTTTCCTGTTACCCATTACATACACCTCCCGAAAGATATCAACTTAAATATAGCGCTTTTATTTATATTTTAGTTGGGCCAGACTCTTTTTCAAGTGAACAATCCATCCATTGCTGAACAAACCGGCATTTTAGCGGGGCTGAGCGGTGAGAGCGGAGGAAAATGCTACCTTTTGCAGCACTCAGGGTTGTGTTTGCTCCCATCTGAAGATACTGATTCATTCAAACCACTCCATTCTATAACAGTTCTTAATATAAATAGACTCTTTAATAGTGCCATTAAATCAATACATACTCAATAATTATTAGGCAGAGTGAGGCACTCTGCCCGCTTTGAAATTATATTATCTACGGAAACAGACATTTTCATAGAAAGTAACTCAAGGTAACCCCTGTTCCACAAAAATGCTGTCACTTTTGGTACAGCGTAGGATCATTTCAGACCACAACATTGTTATAGTCGTCAATAATTGAAATCGTTTTATTTGCTACTTCACTACCGAGGGAGGCATACAATTTCTTATCGCCAATAATATAAAATTCTTTTTTTGCTCGTGTAGCTGCAACATTCATCATATTTGGAACAGAGACAGCCCATCTTGCCGCCCCACTGCTATCAGAGTCAGCCCCAAGAACAAAGTAGACAATCTTGGCCTCTTTCCCTTGAAAAGTATGAACAGTTCCAATGTTCGTTGTTTTTCCATTTTCTCGTTTTGTGAAGTTAATTCCATCTAATACTTGTACAAGTTTATTAGCCACATTGCTAAATGGGGTGATAACATAAATTTCATCCGCTAAATTCGGGTCATCTTGCAAACGTTTATCAATTAGACTTTTCAGTAAATCAGCTTGTTCTTTAACAAATTTATCATTTGCTTTCCCCGTTGAGTCATACCATCGTGATTTACCTTGTGACTCATCTTTTGATTTACCTTGTACCATCAAATCGTCATACGATATTTTATTTGAAATCGTAAACATCGGATAGTCCGAACGTCTGTGCACCCAAAGAGGTATACCAATCCATTCATCCTCATTTTTTTGAAAACCATACTGACTTGTGGCATCCACAATGGTTTGAGTAGATGCATTAGCAGAGACAAATTTTTCATCAACTTTGTAAATTCTTCCGATCAAGGTCAGCACATTTGAATCTAACGTCATTACTGGTTGTATTTGTGATGGATCGCCGACCACCATAACCTTTTTGCTTCTATAGATTGCGCCAACACTAGCTTGTGGTAGTGCTTGACCAGCCTCGTCTATGAATAAATTGCCTATTGAGTTTTCATTAAGATTTTTAAACATTCTCCCAAAACTAGCAAAAGTCGTGCTGATAACAGGGATAGCCAAATTCAACCATTGCCATGATTCCGAAATTAACTGAAGTCCGTTCTCTTTTCCAATGTATTCAGACGGTTTGCTCCAGATAATCCTCGCGGCTTTCAAACTCTTTCTGTTCTCATACAGAAATTGCTTTCTAACTTTTAAAGCTGAAATAAACAACTCTGATTGTAATTTACGAAATTGCATTGTAAACCATGGGTTAGACTTTTGAAGTTCATCATAGGATAGTGAAAAATCTAGTTCCTTAATGCCACTTTGAGATTTGAGGTTTTCCAGTACTGCAATTTCTTGTGCCGATTTTTCTAAAGCGTTATGTTGAGTAGTCGTCCAACGTTCGAAGTCTGCTTTTGTGTCCTGGGTTTGTTTTTGAATATGCTCACTTTTTGTAGCAGTTTCTTTTAACCTATTTTCGAGTCGGATGCGCTCATTCAACCATTTCGTTTTTTGTTTAGATAGATCATTTAAATGATCATTCGCATCATTCAGATTTTTGAAGTACTGCTCAACTTTGTGTCGATTAAATATTTTATGAAACCACAAAGGGCTTGGTTTTTGTGAAGTGACTACATCATAATTTCTTTTAGCTTGAGCTTGTGGATCGATTAGGTTTTCTATCTCAATAGAAGCATTCGATAAATCATCTTGAAGATTTAAACTTTCTTGTCTCAGTCTTTCAAATTCACGCGTCGCTTCTGCTTCTTGTGTGATTAAACTTGTTCGTTTCTTTTTTTCTTCTTGTTCAAAAGCAATATTTTGCTTGGTATGCTTGGTTTTTAATTTTTGAAGTGAATGTATTTTCTCGCTATATTCCTGCATTTTTTCTTTTTCGATTTTCAATTCCTTATAGAGACGGGAGAATTCTTGGTATACACCTTCACCTGTACTGGATTGATAATTATCTTCTAGATCTTTCTCAATTGCTTCTATGCTTAAAAGTAGCTTGTTCACATTTGTTGACGCGCCACCCTCTAACGAGAATACACCCCAATTCTCCTCGTTTAAAGTCTCCCTTTTAATCTCACGATTTTTTCCGAAACCTTCACCGGTTAGTTTAGAATTAGATATATCTTTGAAATAATCTGCTTCATCCAATTGCTTTTGAAAATCGTTAGCAATCGTTTCTTTCTTTGGTAACTCCTTAACAATGTTTTGGACTGCCCCATTGTTTGAACTTGCAACAACAATATTTTTATCTGAAATGGAGGATGGTAAAATACCAATTTTAGCACTTTGCCAATAAACTAAACTTCTTTTTATCGTTTTATCAGAAAGTTGCACCATTTCCACGGCCTGTTGAACCACCAAATCAGCAAAAATATCTTTTAACAGAGTTGTTTTTCCTGTTCCTGGAGGACCATTGACACTACGAATCTCATTTTTATCGTGTAATGCTAGATTCACCGCAACCTGTTGCATGAATGAGAGTGCAAAAGCAGGGTTACTTGGAAAACGTCCTAACGGGTAATATTTAGGTTGTAAACTGTTTGTCTCAAAAATTTGTGAGTTAAAATGAAGTGACTTTTTATTTCCATCTAAATTCTGCCTGAATCCCGAAAAGCCATTAAAATAACGATCTAAATTTTTAGTAGTGATTACCTTTGCTTTATTCAGATCTTCAATAAAAAACGAATGTAAATTTACTTCTCCATTATCTAAGTTTTTCATAAATGCATAGCGAAAATTATTAGTGGAAACATTATACTTTTGCAAAAGTTCAGAAATGGCACTGTTAAATCCATCTTCAAATTTACTGTTCAAATCTTCTCTAAATGAGTTTTCAAATTTCGAAAAATCTTCTGGTAAATCACCATGTTGGCGGATATAACCGCTCATGGTAAAGAATAATTTGTCTGCTATAAATTCTAATTGGTTATCAAAATATATAGCGAAGGTGAATTTGTCAGATTTACTAACTTCTTCGTGGGTTTTTTCGATCTTGTGCTTCTCCCTCAGTATTTCAACAACCTCTTCAAATTCGAAAATATCAAAATATAATACTAAACCCGAATTTTTATAGATCTTATCTTCTACATTTTGTTGTTCTTTTTGTTTAATTAAAAAGTCTCTAAAAAACGTATTCCAGTCTTCTTCCATGGTATGTAAGAGCTTTAGCGGTTTTTCTTTCTTAATAGATCCTTCGGATAGCTGCTCTATTGTAATCCAAGCATTTAAAATATCTTTCTTTTTATTCATGTTCTCCCCCATTATCATCTGAAGACAAAAAGAAAAGCTCTTCAACCTTAGAGAGCTTCACTACACTAATGTACCAATCATTCATATACGATTTGACTTCTTCTAATGATACCATGGACATTCCTCTGTTTGTCATTTCGCCCTACTTGTAATACGGTTCAGAGCAATTCTGTGGTAAAGCAACGGGAATAGAAGTTAAAATCGAAGAAAACGTAAAGGCATAGCTTCACCGCCCAAGTGATAAAATCTCTTTATGTAACTCATTGTTAGGGTATTCACCCACTCTAGCAGCGATAATTACAGACAGGTAATCTTTAATCCCTTCTCGGGTAACATCCATTTCGATAAAATATAAGTCAGTCAATGGATTAACGATGTCAGTCAAATGAAGGTCGCATCGAGTCCATTTCAATTCACTTCATGCTCAACGCGTGTTCTCATGGTTTTGTAAGTGCTATTCTAAAGCCAAGGTCATCTATCTTGAAATCGGGCATGCTTTTCCTTCTACTCGTAGAACCACAGTTGTTCTCAACTTCAGCCCAACTGCCTCCCCGGAAGACTCTATAGTCCCCATATCGTTTAGCATCATACAAATCCCAGCACCACTCCCAAACGTTTCCGATCATATCGTAAAGCCCCCATGGATTAGGAAGCAGTTTTCCGACTTGTTGAACTGATCCATTAGCGTTTTCTTGATGCCATGCAATCTTATCGATACTTTCATACCGATATCCCTTGGTTCCCGCTTTACACGCATACTGCCATTCTGCGTCTGATAATAATCGAAAGCCATTCGCTTTTTGGTTATATATAGTGTTCTGACTTTCACCTGTGATTAAGTAGCATTCAGTCCTGCCATGTATTCTGGACAATTCGTTACAAAAGATAAGCGAATCTACCCAAGAAACTTCCGTAATTGGCAGACTATTCGTATTCGGTTCTACTTCTTCTTCATGATGCATAACAAAATGATACAACTGGTGTGTTACCGGATACTTCATTACATAGAAAGGTTCAATCGTTTCAGTCCAAGTAATAACCTTTCTATCACTTTCTCTTCCAGGGTTTGATAATGTATAATTAGAACTCAGCCATTTATTCGTATTAATATAATCGCGTAATTCAACGGTCCCACCTTCTATTGGTACCATCAAATTCATTAAATCATTTATAAATCGTTCTCTGTTATTTCCGTACTTTTCGATTGTCATATGAAGCCCCCTGTTCACTGTATCGGTTGATATGTAAACTCGAATGATTCTTTATGGAAATAAATACACAATCCAATAACAACGATTTACAAGCAGACCTGTCATAACATCATGTTAGCAGGTCTGCTTGTCTTGTTTAAAGCGTTTATGAGGCAGTGCGACATAAGTTTGATTGACATAAAAAGAGGAGCGATTTTAAAAATAATACTAAATTGTATCCTGTCTATTCAATCCTGTTTACCAAATTACTTATGACCTTTGCGAACCTTGAGTTGCATCTTTTTGATCGTTGTATTCTGCATGAGCTCCAGTACGAGTGGGCCTTTGCCGTTCAGGATCTCCACATCCGTCACATTGTCCTGAATGGTAATGATCCCGATGTCGTCAGCCGTAACGCCTTCAAGCTTGGCGATGGTACCGACAAAGTCTACGGCACGAAGTTTTTTCTTCTTGCCTCCGTTGAAGTTCAGCTTCATGATCTGTTGATTCAACTGTTCACGCTTGTCCTTTTTACGTTCAGGAACGATCTTCAATCGCATCTCGAAATCTTCTCTGCGGCGATCTACAGCTTCCTCGGAAGGTGCTTTCACGACAGGGATTTCAAATCCGATATAGGATTCAATCTCGGCTAGACGTCTGCCATCTTTCGGTGTAATTAACGTAATGGCTTTACCTGTTTTGCCTGCGCGTCCAGTACGGCCTGTGCGGTGAACATAGCCTTCTTTTTCAAGCGGAATATCGTAGTTGATCACATGGGTGATGTTCGTGATATCAATACCACGCGCCGCTACATCCGTTGCGATCAGATAACGGAATTGTCCCCGTCTGAACGCGTTCATGACTTCGATCCGCTCATCTTGCTCCATACCGCCATGGATACGGTCTGCTGGATAGTCAAGGTCAGCCATGACCCGGAATAGTTTATCCACATTCTCCTGCGTACGGCAGAATACAATGCAGCTATCCGGATTTTCCGTAATGAACAAGTCCTGTAGCAGCGCGGTTTTGTTCACTTCTGGTACGTTAATTACGGCGTGTTCGATGGTGGCTGTTGTCAGTCCACTTGCCTTGATCTCAATCTCAACCGGCTTGTTCATGTACTTGCGGGACAGCTTGGCTACATCTTCAGGGAACGTCGCAGAGAATAGCATGGTCACTCGTTCCTGCGGCAGTTTCTGAATGATGGCTTGCACCGTCTCGATAAAGCCCATATTCAGCATCTCATCAGCCTCGTCAATCACGAGATAGGCGATTCGTTCGAGTGGCAACGTGCCACGTTCGATATGATCCAGTACCCGACCCGGCGTACCAACAGCCACATGGGTTCTTTGTTTTAACTCCGCCTTTTGGATGTGAAAAGGGGACTGTCCGTATAGTGCGGTTGCTTTAATACGCTTAAAGCGGCCGATATTCGTAATATCTTCGTTAACCTGCAAAGCCAGTTCCCGGGTTGGTGTAAGAATCAAAGCCTGTGGCTTATTCTCATTCCAATCCACCAGCTCGCAGAGCGGAATGCCGTAGGCAGCTGTTTTACCACTACCTGTCTGTGATTTCACCACAAGATCCTGGTTCTCCAGTGCTACGGGAATAACTTTAGTTTGAACCTCGGTTGGTGTCTCATAGCCCAGACTTTCCAGCGCTTTTACGATCTCTTCACCAAGTCCATAATCTTTAAATTGTTGCTTGCTCATTGTTTACCTCTTTTGCGTTAGTTTTGAATACAGGAGCATATTGCATAAATCCTTAAAGCGACTTCAAATCAGTAAAATAAAGAGCGAAATGGTTTTATTTGTCTATATTTTGTACACGGGAGCGTTTGAAATCTTGAATTATGCAATATTCTTACATACAAGCATTGCACCGTACATTTATCGTATACCTCTTCATTATACTCTATATGCGGGCAGGCTAACGGAGTAAATTGAAAAGGGTGCTTGAATGATTGGGTAAAGTTCCACGTGAAACGAAATGTATCGGTCGAAGTGTTCTTGTACTACGACGATATTCTGATATACATTCCTAACGGCTCGTTAACATAACAAAGGGCGATCCGACCATGAGTTCCATGGGAGAATCGCCCTCTCTGCTCTGCGTTAAGCTTGGTGTGTAACGATTATGCTATTTCAAAATGCTCACATATTTCCCGTATACGTATGCTATACGTCCATCCAGCTTCACTTTCACCCAGCCATATGCGTTGTCTGTACTGATCACCTCAAGCAGGGTGCCTTTCGGTACGGCAGCAACGACCTTAGCCTTGGATGAAGCGCCAGCGCGTACATTCAGGTAAGCTGCAGTAACCTTGGCTTGTTTGCCTTTGGTGACAGCACCTGGTTTACCCGTGCTTGGTGTTGACGGTTTACCGGGTTTCGACGTGCCTGGAGTCGGTGTTGGTTTAGGTGCTGTTGGTGTCGTAGGTTTCTCAGGTGTGGTTGCTCCCTCACCATGACCAGCTGCTTTGCGAGCTTTGTTCAGCTGTTGATAGAACGCTCCCTTGGTCTTCACGCTTGCGAACTGCGCTGCACTCACACCTGCTTTGGCAGATAACGTATCAATCTCTTCCTGTGTCACGGCATCCAAAATGTTAATGGAGGCAATGTTGGTGTACTTGCCATCTTCTGTTGTCGGCACAGACATGATGCCATCGTTAATTAACTCCACCACATCTGCACGCTCCGGTGCAGTCAGGTCTACGCCGGTGATTTTCCAATTGTGTTGAATCTTCGGTTCATATACACCCTTCATGACATCTTTCAAATAGGAGATGGACAGATTGCGAATCGTACCTTGAATCTCGCCAAATGTCGAAGCATCCTTGGAGGACCAGAGTTGCTTGAACTTACGTCCTTCCATCGCGCCGCCTTTGGCAATCAGAGCTTCCATCCGGTATGCGTTCATGCCGAGCTTCAATGTATCGTCTTCTTTTACTGCTGCACCGTTACTGTACTTGAGATTGGTGATCCGACTGCCATAGGGCTTGGTCAGGTCGATCTCATACGTTACGCCGCCGAAGAAATCATCGGTGCTGTATTTGGAAGCACGACGTTTTGGATCAAAACTGATCGTCACATCACCCGGACGTGTGGAGTTGAAGTACCCCGCAGACCACTCCATGTAATCCATCAGATCGCGTCCGGTCACTTCATACACAGTCACTTCACCGAAAGTATATTGGTAGTTGAATGCGATATCCTTTTTCTTAATCGGGCCTACATCCAGCTTGGCCTTATCGTTATCAATCTGGTGCGCGACCACATCAGCATCACTGTAATGCAGCATCACTTCGGTGAAAAAGTCGGACAAAGGGGTCTCCTGGATCTGAACCGCAGGAATACCCTTAATCTCATCGGCAGGAACCAGGTTCGTTCCTTTCAGTTCAGCCACTTCAATATTCGCATCGGCACGGGCGAACTCGTGGAACGGGTGCAATGTCTTTTCCAGGGCAGGATCGGAGACTTCATACGTTCCGTCAGCTGATTTAACAGCGAGTGCCTGAGCTTCCTTGCTTTTCAGGACAACCTTGTCGCCGTCTTTAGCAAATGTCAGATCGATTCGCGAGATATGTGAACCATATTTATTTGGCTCGGAGATCAATACGCCGTTAACCGTTTGGGATTCAATCAAGGTATGCATGTGTCCGGCAAAAATGGCAGCCAGCTCCGGGTTGGCATTGGCGATATCCGTAACCCCGGTTCCCGGGTTCCCGTTCTCGTTGTCCAGTCCCATATGCATAAGTCCAACCATGACATCCACTTTGCCTTTCAGCTCAGCAATGGCCTTCTTAGTCTCTTCCACAGGATCTTTGACGATGATACCGTCCAGGTGATCCGTACCCTTCTCGAACTCGGTAATCATAGGTGTGTTCATTCCGATGACACCTACTTTGATGCCGTCTTTCTCAATAATCGTATAGGCAGGCATGTAGCGGTCGCCGTTTTCTTTGAAAATGTTACCCACGAGAGGCTGTCCATTGAATTGGGAAGAGATCTTCTCCAGTACGTCCAATCCAAAGTTGAACTCATGGTTACCCATAACCCATGCGTCATATTTCATCTCGTTCATGGCAACCATCATGGGAGATTGAGGTTGATCATTGAACAACTCAGCCGAGTTATCCTGAATCATGTCTCCCGCATCCAGCAAGATCGTATTGGGATTCTCCGCACGGACTTTTTTCACAATGGTGTAGAGCTGTGTCATGCTGCCGGTTGGGTTTGGACCGTCCAGAGCATAGTCCCATGGCATGAATCGACCATGAATATCGGATGTACCCAGCAACGTGATCTTGGTTTCCTTGTCTGCCTCAGCAGCCTGAACGGGTGTGGAAGCAAAAGGGGCAAACAAAATGGAGGCACATAAGAGGAACGATAAAGGCCATCCGGCGAAACGTTTCGTTGAAATCTTGCGCATGTTGTAATCTCCCTTGTTATCTAGTGTATGTAAAGATATGTATCATTTCATACTAGATAAACATGTGGGGAATGTAAACTCCAATGTAAGAATCATGTTGGATTTAAGCAAAAAAGTGCATGGGAACATAATATAGATTTCTATTATTGGTACAAAATACTATAATTTGTCAGGTATCTAAAACCAAAATTATCCAGTAAAGTGATGTATGTAAGCGCTTAACAAAACATTTGAAATAAAGGAGGAAAATCATTGATTAAGTCCAAGTGGTTTAAGACAGTCGGCTCGCTGGCGTTGGTAGGGGTTCTCGCTGCTTCAGTTGCGGTTGGCAGTGTGAGTGCTGGTTTGGCGAAAGGTAGCAAATTTTTGGGCAATATTATAGCTAGCCAGGTTCCTTCGAATTTTAGCCCCTATTGGAACCAGGTAACTCCAGAGAACTCCACCAAGTGGGATGCTGTGGAAGGCACACGCAACGTGATGAACTGGGGTCAGGCAGATCTGGCGTACAATTATGCGAACAATAACGGATTCCCGTTCAAGTTCCATACGCTCGTATGGGGAAGTCAGCAGCCCAATTGGATTAACAGTCTCTCCGCCGCAGATCAGAAGGCTGAAGTGACACAATGGATTAAAGCCGCAGGACAGCGGTATTCGAAGTCGGCATATGTCGATGTTGTCAATGAGCCATTGCATGCCAAGCCATCCTATCGCAACGCGATTGGAGGAGATGGAGCAACAGGTTGGGATTGGGTCATTTGGTCATTCCAACAGGCGAGACAAGCCTTCCCTAATGCCAAATTGCTGATCAATGAGTACGGCATCATCGGTGATCCAGCTAAAGCCGACCAATATATCCAGATTATCAACCTTCTGAAAAATAGAGGCTTGGTCGATGGCATTGGTATTCAAGCGCATCACTTTAATATGGACAACGTTTCCGTAAATACGATGAACACCGTACTGAACAAGCTGGCTGCGACAGGTCTACCGGTCTACGTCTCCGAGCTGGATATGACAGGTGACGATAATACACAGTTGCAGCGCTATCAACAGAAATTCCCTGTGCTGTGGAAACACGCTGCTGTTAAAGGTGTGACACTGTGGGGTTACAACCAAGGCCAAACTTGGGTTAACGGTTCCCATCTGGTGAACAGCAACGGTACAGAACGTCCAGCTATGCAATGGCTCAGAAATTACCTGGCGAACAATCCTTAAATCGGCATATTATCGAATCATGCTTTCCTATGGATTCAGATGATCATACAACACGGAGTAGCGCCTGTTCCGCTGATCACAGCGGAACAGGCGCTATTTGATGTGCAGAAGGTTGTTTCGATGTGTTAACCGTCTTAAATTTCTTCCTCAACCACACCCAAGGCGCGGTTTTTTTCTTTGAACAGCTCATTGTGTGAGGAGACATAAGCCATTAGAGAAGCATCGGGTTGTATATAACGCTTGGCACTGTTCAGTGCAAGAATACCACTGGTGAATGTGCCTGCGAGTAATTCAACTTTGCTATCATAGGCAACAAAATCACCTGCGGCATATACGCCGGGAAGGTTGGTCGTCATATCTGCTTCCACCTCCAGGTTCCATTCACCGAGATTCAGTCCCCATTCCCGGATGGTACCATAGTTGCACTTCATACCGTGATTGACGATAACCGCATCGACCTCCAGCTGCTCTCGCTCTGATGTCTCAGTATGAACGAGAGAGACACGATTAATTTGTGTTCCATCACTGCTGTGGAGCGCTTCTATGGTATAGGGTGTCCGAATTTGAACGGAGGAGTTCTTCATCGTCGTAACACTGCGTTCCAGACCGCCAAAGTGATCACGGCGATGAACGATCGTTACGCTACTGGCAATGGGTTGTAACTCATTGGCCCAGTCTACAGCGGAATCGCCTCCACCTGAGATTAATACCCGCTGGTTGCGGAAGCGTTCCAGTTCCTGAACCGTGTAGTGCAGGTTGGTCACTTCGAAGCGATCTGCTCCTTCGATCTCAAGCTTGACGTTCTGGCGCTCCCCGTACCCAATAGCCAGAATCACGGTCTTGGTCAGATGTTGCTCGCCTTGATCAGCGGTCAGGAGAATGGCTCCATCCTCCTGACGCTCCATGCCGACAATTCGCTGGCCGAGAACAATCGTCGGATCGAAGGTACGGGCTTGTCCAATCAACTGCGCAATGAGCTGTTCCCCGCGAATTGGGGGCATAGCCCCGACATCCCATATCATTTTCTCAGGATACGTCAGGACTCTTCCGCCCAGTTCATCCTGTGCTTCAATAACCTTGGTCTTCAGTTCTCTCATACCACTATAAAAAGCCGTGTACAACCCGGCGGGTCCTCCGCCAATGATGGTCACATCATACAGTTCAAGTGAATCTGTCATCGCTTACCTCCATGATTAGTTGGGTGCAATCCCTTTATTTTTTGAGCATAATTGGCAGTTGTTTGATCAGTTCTTCCCTCGCCAGTGGATCTGTCGATATCCCGAGACCGCCATTTACGAAATATACTTTACCGGCTTTGACAGCGGGCAGTTGGCTCCATACGGGACCTTTGGTCATGTTCTCAACTTCCTTCAGTTCTTCGTCACTGTAATACACAATGAATATCCGGTCCCCGGCAATTTCGGGCAGCTGTTCAATGGAAATATCGGCATAGCCATAGTCATCCGGGTTATCAATCATTTTCTGAATCGCTGCGGTTGGCTTGAAGCCATCTTCGTTATAGACGAAACCGGTCAGGTAACTGGTCGTGTACACACTTAATCGTTTCTGACCGATCATGTATTGGAATACGGATGCCGTCTCGTCCTTCTCGATGTTGCCGTCCTGCTGTAGGTCGTTCCACATCTTCACAATCTCTGCATTATGCCGTGCGAGGAATTCTTCTGGTACTTGCTTGTTGCCAAGCCATTCACCCAGTCGCTTGATCCGAACAGGCATAGGGTCCCATTCATTGGTCAGGATCACCGGTGCAATCTTGGAGAGAGTCTCATTCTGCTTTTGGTCCGGAGTTGAGGTGATAATCAGATCGGGCTGGAGTTCCACAATCTTCTCGGGACTTGGCGGCCAGCCGATATCTGCCACATCTTTCAGTTCGTCTTTATACGTCGCGTATTGCAAACCTTGTTGGACTACACCTACAGGCTTGATACCGAAAATTAACAGATCTCCAACCGTGTTGTCGGTGTATACGATGCGTTTGGGCGCTATGGGAATCTCCACCTGGTTACCGTAAGCATCGGTCGCCATCTGGGTTCCTTTTTCCTCCGATTGGCTGGCAGTTTGACTGGTGTTCTGCGTCGCTGTGTTGCTGGCTGTATCAGCTGTTGTACCGCAAGCTGTTGCAACCAATACAATGAAACATAAAGTGAGTAACGTGGTGAGTCTCGACATTTTGTGTATCATGAATATCCCCCTATATGGTTAAACATTTACTGATAATCATTATCAATTAATCAAGTGTAATGCCGTTCAAGAATGCATTCAATGGAAGATTAGGACGTTTTTTTTGCATTAATAGGCTGTTTATAAGCAAGTTTCGGTCATTGATAACCAAGGAAGAGTTGAGTTATGATGACTCTAATTGATAATGGTTATCACGAAAAGGAGAGCTAATTGTGGATCTGACTCATCTCAAAACCCGGTACGTCGTTCCCAACATGTATTACGAACTTCACGGGTTGGCTCTACAGCATCTATCGCCTAACGATGGCATTCCACGACAAACACTAACCACCGACATCATGATTGTAGTCGAGGAGGGGGAGGGTCTGCTCATTGATGATGATAAGATACATGAGCTGCAATATGGGGTTCTCCTCGTTATCAATGCAGGACACACGGTAGAGATTCGAATAAATGAAGAGACGTTGTTATCCGCGTGGTTAGTGGCATTTACCTTGCATGATTCGGAGCGCAGAATGTCCCCGGCCCTCGTCGGGACCCGTGAGATGGACACGGCTGGATTTCGATCTATATTGCAGCGGATCAGAGGGATTGAGAATCGTCGCAGGGGACAGGACCGCAAACAACGAGTCGGCATTCACACGCAGTTTCAGAAATTAATGAGTATGGTGCTGAAAGATACCCATGAGTACGAAGGGAAAGCCTCCAGTGAGCACACGAGAGCGAACATATCCGAGATCATTACGCAGCTAAAGGGCCGCTACAATGAGGAAATTAATGTGGATGATCTGGCAGCACAGGCCAGAATTAGCAAGCGCAGATTTACCCATTGGTTCAGGCAACTCACAGGAACGAATCTGTCGGATTATATGACAACACTGCGGATGGAACATGCCAAACAACTGCTGTTACGCGGAGAGCGTATGAAAGAGGTGGCCTCCCTGGTGGGGTATCGGGATGAGTACTATTTCAATCGACGCTTTAAACAGATGGAAGGAATCTCCCCGGGTCAGTTCATTCTTAACCATCGGCAGAGCTCGTCCAACATCTGTGTGATGAGTTGTCTCGGTCATCTGCTTGCCCTTGGAATCCGTCCGGCGGCGGTTGCCAAAAATCTGTCCAATGAGCATTACCTAACCCAGTTAAGTGCGAGTTTCCATAAGGTTAACAGCGTACCACTAGACCCACAGGAGATTTCCTATTTGCAGCCTGAGCTGATTCTCGTTGGAAATCAGGAGGAATACGACACGTTATCACCAATCGCACCGACATATATCTTTTCACAGAACGATCACAAGCCATTCGTATTGTTACAGAAGCTTGGAGAGGTATTTGGTAAGGGATCTGAAGCGGAGAAGGTAATCAAGCAATATGAGCGCAAAACACAGCGCCTGAGATCCCGGTTAAAGGGCGTGATTAAGAGCACAGATACGTTCTCCGTGATGGAAATACGTGATGATTCGATCTATGTGTTCGGCAATTACTGGTGTAGGGGGGCCTACAATCTATATGATGGCCTTGGACTACAGGCACCAGAGCGGGTGCAGAAGGAATTAATTGACCTTCAGGCTTATCTCATGATCTCAGAGGAGCAAGTTACATCCTATGCAGGTGACCACCTGTTCCTGACGGTCTTGGATTCGGAGCGGTATCAACGTATATCGAACAGTGTCTGGTGGCAGGAGATGCCCGCAGTGAGGAAAGATCAGGTGTATATGACCGAATATGCGGAATTTGCAGTTACCGATCCCATATCCATGCCTTACCAACTGGATACCCAGATGAAATTAATATTGGATCGGCAAATGTCCCATTCCTTTGATTTTAATCCCTATCAATACAAAAGCGATCAGGGCAAGTCGTCCACAGCTTGCAATCTACCGGAGAAATAACGGTAACAATAAGCATGAAGTTTCCCATGAAAAATAGCGCCGACCCGGGAAATCCCTGAGCCTGACGCTATTGGTGTCTGCGCTTTTCACGATGTGTTAAGTTGTTTATTCTGGTTGAATGACCATGCTGTTGAACGAATCTGCTTCCAGCTCAATGCGAAGGGTCTGTCCTTCTTCAAGGGTTAGATACAGGTCACGACGATCCTGGAATGGGTTGTTGATGACAATAACGAGACTGTTATCCGGGTTGCGGAAAGCAACGGATTTACCGCTCCAGGCGCCAGACAGGCCGACTCTTCGAGCACCAGGAACAATAGGATGTGCGAAGTGCTTCATCACATAATACTCGGGGTTCCGAGTAACCTTCGTAGTGTCCGGATCTACCGTAATCATGGAGTTCTGCTCCCAGCCCCACGTGCTGCGGCCTTTGGGTTCAGAACCATGTTCCAGTAGATGTACGCGTTCACGCCGTTGCTGAAGTAATGCTGGTAGAGGTTATATACATATTTGGCGTAGTTCCATGAGTTGTTGCCATCGCCGCATTCATTCTCAGTCTGCATATAACGAAGCTCGGGATAGCTTGCAGCGGTACGTTGAATGGCATTTTTGCCAGCCCATTGATACCCAACACCTTTGATATAGGAATAGGCCTTCGGGTCACTCAGGACAAGCCCGGCGTACTCATCGAAGTCATTGGTTTTTTTCTTGATCAATTCTTCCCATGGATCGGGGGCGTTGATCGTTCCCAGCCAGATTTCCGTATCCAGACCGTGCTTGTCAAATGCCGGGCCCAGATAATCGGCGATGAACTCACGAAGCTGCTCGCCTGTCCACATGCAAGAAGGGAATTTCTGATCTGCAATCACTTCGTTCTGCACATGCACCTGATGGATGGTAATGCCTGCTTCACGGTAAGCCTGTACGAATTTTACGAAATACAGGGCGTAGGCATCCAGAATATCTTTCTCCCAACGAAGAGTGCCGTAGTTATAGGCTTTGGGCGACTTCATCCACGTTGGCGGACTCCATGGAGAAGCGAAGAATTGCAGGTTCGGGTTATAACTCAGGGCTTCCTTGATGTAAGGAATCAGGTATTTGAAATCACGTTCGATCGAAAAATGTTCCATGGCCACGTCGCCGTCCACCTCGTTGTGACTGTACCACTGCTCCGCATAATCACTCGCGCCAATCGGCAGGCGACAGATGTTAAACTTATGATCACCCTCCGGATGGAAGAGGGAATGAAATACCTCGTGGCGCTGGTCCTCATTCAAGTGGGACAGGGCCATATAACCAAGCTCATTGAAACAGCCGCCAAACCCTTCCACGAGCTGGTGCTGTTCACCTGTCAGTTTTAAGTTAGCGCTTTCATTAGTGGGCGCGAAAGTTAGTTCTTTCCATGAGCTGTCTTGGGTTGTGGAATACCCGTTGAACGTGAATGTCATGTGAATATCCTCCTCATTGTGAACCTTAGCTGTTATATCAAGTACGTTCAGTATAACAACTCCTGCTGCAAAAGAAGATATGCTAAACCGTGTTAAATTTGCCCTAATCCAAGATGGCGCTATATAAGTTTAAGTCCATACAGACAGAGGATAGGCTATATCTGCGGGTATTAAGACCCTGCTCCTATACCATTATCCAATGTCGTAGCACAATAAAATCCCCGCCGATAGTTCAGACGGGGATTTTTGCTATGTTTCTCTTACCGCTGTAAATGAACTTGGGACACAACATCAAGGATCAATACGCTCAGCAAGTTGTTTATTTTCGAAGATCAACGTCGTTTTGCTGCTTCCGATATACGCAACCGTCGTATTAAATTGCTCCGAAATAAAGCGCACCGGAACAAAGGCTTTGCCACTCTTCATCAATAGTGGGGCATCATTGATAGCAAGCGCATCATCCACGATCACTTGTTTGTTACCGACACTCCAGCGAATGGTTTTGCCATTCTGTGTGATCACGGCTTCCCGCGTACCGCTGTTCCAGTTCACACTGGCGTTCAGCTGCTCCGACACAAACCGCAGAGGGACATAAGTTCGGCCTTCATCGATAAAGGGTGCAGCGTCAAGCGTATAAGCACGATCACCGACATAGGCAGTGGTGGAGCCTTCAATTAGACGCTGAAAGCTGCCTTGCGGCGTTCGTTTCTGCTCCCGCACATTCATCTGGTTCAGAAGCTGCATCGTAGTACTGCCGCTGGTGACATCCAGATAGTTATTCTGTACCGTGAGTCCCGCAGGCTCTATCTCAGGGAGTGTTGTCAGCATACCGGAGGACAACGAGGTGGAAGCCGAGATATCCTGTATGGTATTTGTCGCGGAGTTATCACGGGTAAACGTAAAACCCTCAATCGGTGTCAGGTCCCACACCTGATTGTTGGATAATTTCAATACGTCCAGGCTGGAAAGCTGCCGTAGAGGTTCCAGGTCATAGATCTGGTTGGATTCTGCATTCAGCTCGGTTAACCCGGTTAGATCTTCCATTCCCTTGAGATGCTGAATCTGGTTCCCGGAGATATCAAGTGTCCGCAACCGTGTCATGTGCTCCAGGGTGTCAGATCCGTGATTTGATTGCCAGCCACATTCAGATTCCGCAGGATGTTTGGCAGTTCAGCCAGTACGTCCAGCGTCTGAATATCATTGTTTGCCACATTCAGTTGTTTAAGCTTGGTTAGATCAGAGAGTGGTGTCAGATCCACAATCGAATTGTTCGAGATCTCAAGCCATTGCAGCGCACTTGATTCCGATAGAGCATCCAGACGGGTAATCTGGTTGCCGCTGGCGTGAAATGTATGTAATCGGGTGAACCCTCGCACAGCCTCAATGGAAGATATGGAATTGTTGCTGATATACAGCCGTCCCAAGTTCTTCAATTCGGCAAGTGCATGTATGGATGTAAGGTAATTGTTGCGAACATCAATCTCGCGAAGTTGGGTTAAGTGCTTCAGTGGTGTAAGATCCGTAATCTCATTCCCATATAATCGGAGGTGAGTCAGGTTGGTGGCATACTCCAGACCAGACAGGCTTCGAATGCCGGCGTTGCTCAGATCCACGACCTCAAGCTGCTCCAGATCAGACGAAGTCAGTGGGACATCCAGAGGTTTATTGAGAATCAGCTTCAGTCCGTTCTCTAGAAGGGGATCTTCAATAAGGCCTTCTCCTGATTCAGTTGTGGCATAAGCCATGGCTTGCCCTGACGCTCCGATACTCAGGATGAATACTAGAAACAGTAGAGTCATTCTTTTCATTGCATGCATTCCCTCCGATTGTGATAATCAAAATTATTAAATACTCCGAACAGTAGTAAGGATCGGTTGTTCTGCCATCGGAGTGTTATGTGTATATGAGCTCATTATAATTAAGGTAGTTTCGATACAAACATATCTATAGTTATTAACCCGTTATCAGGAAAAAGGAACAATAAATTTCATTACCCCTGTATCTCTATACTTCTATTCTATATGAAACAAACCCTGCTCTGCACTCTTCCGTGACACTTTTATCAAAAAAAATTCGATATCTCCCCCAGACCCTATTCAACCTACCCTTGAAAGGGGTATAGATGAAGTAAAGATGCCATTTTGGAGGGGAAGATGTGAGTATGCGTCAAGCCATGATCATTAGCAATCCATCGTCGGGTAAGGAAGAGGCCGAGCAGTATGTGTCCCAAGTTCGAGAAATTCTGGAGTCACAACAGTATGAAGTGGTTGTTAACGAAACAGCCGGGGAAGGTGATGCGACCAACTTCTGTCTGAATGCCTGCGAAGACGGTTGTGATCTGGTCATTTCCATTGGAGGAGATGGCACCTTGCATGAGACGATTAACGGCATGATGGATCAGGATCATCGTCCCCGATTAGGCGTGGTACCACTGGGTACGGTGAATGATTTTGCACGCGCGCTGAATATCTCGCTTGACCCGGAGGAAGCTATTCGGCAGTTGTGTTCGGATCAGATTCATAGCGTGGACCTCGGGAAGATTAATGACCGTTTGTTTGCCAACGTGGTGGCAGCCGGCTCTTTGGCGGAAGCTTTGTTCTCTGTATCATCGGAAGAGAAGTCGAAGCTGGGTTCGTTCGCGTATCTGAAAGAAGGATTGAAAGACCTGGTGAACACACCGGCCAACCAACTAACGATTGAATATGATGGACAGATCTGGGAGGGGGAGTCTCCTCTTTTTCTCGCAGCGCTGACCAATTCGGTTGGAGGATTCGAGAAGTTGTCCCCGGATGCTGAGGTGGATGATGGCTTGATTCACTGTTTTGTCATTCGGAACATCGGTGTGTTCAACAGCCTGACCCTAGGCACTTCCCTGTTGTTTGGTAGTCTGAAGGACCATAAGGATGTGGATTATTTTACGGCCAACGAAGTTCATGTCCGCTCCAACGAAGCCATTCGCACCAACGTGGATGGGGAAGAAGGCCCTGCACTGCCGATCCACATCCGTGTCCTGCCTCGCCATATTGAGGTGATTGTACCGGAAGAAGTATAACTTACTTCTGTATGAATTCAGGCAGTGAAGGAGAACCTATCATTTCTCCATATGAATATAGGATAATTCTATTGAAAACGATTGCAGATGTGTGTCACAATCAGAGTAAGACGCAAAAACATATTCGAATATGGAGGGATTACATCTTGAGAACCATGAAACTTGGCAGTAGCACACTCGAAGTACCTGTGGTCGCCGTGGGCTGCATGCGGATTAATTCATTAGACAGCAAGGAAGCCGAACATTTCGTTCGTTCTGCAATGGAGGTTGGTGCGAATTTCTTTGACCATGCCGACATTTATGGTACAGGAACATGTGAGGAGATTTTCGCCGAAGCGGTACAGATGAATCCCCAAGTTCGTGAAAATTTGATTCTTCAATCTAAATGCGGTATCCGCAAAGGCATGTTTGATTTCTCCAAAGAACACATTCTGAATTCGGTGGATGGCATCCTGCAACGTCTGAATACTGACTATCTTGACGTTCTGCTGTTGCACCGTCCGGATACATTGGTTGAGCCGGAGGAAGTAGCTGAAGCCTTTGACCAATTGGAGCGTGAGGGCAAAGTTCGTCACTTCGGCGTGTCCAACCAGAACCCGAACCAGATTGAATTGTTGAAAAAATACGTGAAACAACCACTGGTAGCCAACCAGTTGCAGATGAGTATCACCAATACCACAATGATTGACAGCGGGATCAACGTGAACATGGAGAACGATGCCGCGGTTAACCGTGATGGCAGTATTCTCGATTATTGCCGCCTGCATGATATCACCATTCAACCATGGTCCCCGTTCCAATACGGATTCTTCGAAGGCGTATTCCTGGGTAGCGACAAGTTCCCGGAATTGAATGCGAAGATCGACGAGATTGCTGCGAAGTATGACGTGAGCAACACCACGATGGCTATCGCATGGTTGCTTCGTCATCCTGCCCAGATGCAGCCTGTGACAGGCACGATGAACATTGAACGTCTGCAAGACTGTGTGAAAGCAGGAGATGTACATCTCACTCGTGCAGAGTGGTATGAGATTTACCGTGCAGCAGGGAATGTACTGCCATAAATTCAAGTTATAGTGAGCATGCTGACTGATGAGTCAGTTGAGAGCACGAGCCGGAAGATGGCTCGTGTTTTTGTTCGTTTTTCAGGTTTGATGCCAGCCTGTATCCAATATAAAATAAGGATAAGAGTCTTTATTTTGTTCATTTATTTTGTTAAAAGGATTAAAATGGTTTTAATACAAAATAGTTGAAATTATTATATTGACCACTACTTTATAATTACATATAATTACTTTTGTATACCGATAATCCTGTTTATGGTTTTTATTTTGGAGGGTGGTGTTCGTTTGGAGCCGACAACCACGATACGCGATCATTTAGAGACTTATTTGAAGCGTGAACAGATGTCCATTAGTCATTTTTCGGAAACGTCAGGGATTAATTCGGGTACGCTGAGCAATATATTGAATAAAAATCGGCCGATTGCTATGCAACAGTTGGATCGCATCACTTCCGCCATGAGACTGGAAGAAGGTTCCTTCTATGAGTTATACATAGATGAGTGTTTTGTACATGCAACCCCGGACTGGCGTAGACTGGGGCCCTTTCTTCATCGTTGCGCCGAGTTGGACAAACTGAATTGTATCGAAGAGGTTATTCGTCTAATGATGGATAATCTATCCTATATTCCTTTGTTATTTGATGTGGCTGAAGAATTCTACGAAGCGGGTAAATTCAAACCAGCCATTCTTCTATACGAGAACATTGCCGAAAGTGAGAAAATGCAACATTCCGAGCGGCTTGCCCTATGCCAATATCGACTATTCAGGTTGGGGCTAACCAATGATCAGCAGCGGAATCTGATTATCGCAGCCCGGTTTGAATACTATATGGATCGGCTGGATGAACGCTATCAGCTGGATGCACTTAACGAACTGATTAATGCTTTTGCATCGCTCCACCGATGGAGTAAAGTCCAGGAACTGTCTGAGAAGCTGAGGGTGAAAGCAGCTATACATTATGAGATGAATGGCAGAAGGAAACAGGAAGAAACTAAGCGACCTATTGTTTTTTATATTATGTATGCCTACTTGGCCTCAGGAAGCGCCTATTTTCATCTGAACAACTATGAAATGGCATTAAAGTATGTTGCTTTATATACGGATTATCGTTGGGTCAAAGAACCCGATCCAGAGGAAATGGTGGTCATTCATCAATTTCAGGAATGGGCTGAAGGTAATCGTTATATATATCAATTAATGGCCGGACAGTTTGAAGTGTTGTCTGAATATCTGGCGTACATCTCTACGAAGGAGAATGAGATTTTCCCAGCACTTTGCGATATCGTCACGGCCGCTAATCGCTATAATATGAACATTGATAATGTACTTGAGGAATATGAATCCTATTTTACTTATCAGGAACAGAGCAATCGGATTGGGAAAGTGAGCAAGCAGGTCACGGATGATCGGTATTTACGACTTTTAGCAGATTTGGGCGCATATTATTTAAAGAAAGACGAGTTTAATTTAGGTATAGAATTTGTTCTAGATAGTTTAAGATTTTCTATTGAAATTAGCAGTGGACGAGGTATGCTTAGAGGTGTCGGATTGTTTGAACAATATAGGGATTATGCGTCTGACACAGCTATACAGCAGTACAAAATTTTGATTGGTGAGGTGCAGAAACTCAATGAAGAGAAAGCTGGCTTTGCTGATAGTTACATGTAGTGTAGTGGTAAGTATTCTTACTCCTGCAACCCCTGTTACCGGGCCTACCCCGGTTGTGGAAGTGCCCAACCCTTCAATTAACCGACCAAATGATCACGGTTTAGGGACATAAGCCTGAGCCAAAAGGCGCTTCTGATTCATTTCAGAGGCGTTCTTTTTTTTGTATATCGAAGTGGAAGAATAAGTATGTCGTATCTCACCTGCGCCTTCGATTGGCATAATGCACTAAAATATGACAAAAAGGAGGAGTTCTATGGAATGCCTGGATTTGATGTCACAGATTGAAGATGCCAGACAACAGTTATACCGCATACAGATGGAATACGACAGTCTGCTTCATCCTGAAGTGATCCAGCAATCCATCGTTCTCGACGGTCTTATTAATCAATATAACAGAGCCAAAGTAGGTAAGGTAATGAATTGACGTTCGCCTATTTACATTTACGATTCTGTATACTATAGTTAGTTACATGAGTAACTAACCGACTAACCGTCACATTATTCTGTATGAAAGTTGGAAACACATGAAATCGACTTTGGATGAATCTCAGCCTATTTTTCATCAGATTGCCACGATGATTATGGACGATATTGTGGAGGGCAGATTAAAGGTGGAGGAGCAGGTTCCTTCGACCAACGAACTGTCACGATTCTACAATATTAATCCGGCTACGGCCCGCAAAGGACTGCAGGAGCTCGTGGACAAGGGGATTATATACAAACAGCGAGGTGTTGGAATGTTTGTCTCGAAGGGAGCAAGAGAAGCCTTGCTCGTTGAACGGAAGCAGGATTTTTATGAAGAATACATCAAGCCTTTACTCGAAGAAGCCAGACGGATTCACATGAATGAAGACATGATCATTGATCTGATTCGCGGCAAGAAGGATAAGGAGAGTGAGTTATGATTCATATGGAGCAGGTCAACTACAGCTACCAGAAGACGCCCGTTCTGAACCAAGTTACGTTACATGAGAGTGAGCCGATCATTGGTGCGATCTGGGGGAGAAACGGAGCGGGTAAAACAACGTTGATGAGTCTGCTCGCAGGGCATAACCGCCCGGATCGTGGAACCGTTCAGATCATGGGTCAAGACCCCTATAATAATCTGGCTGCCCAAGAGCATCTGTGCTACATTCAAGAGAACCATCCTCTGGGAAAAAACTGGACGGTTAATGACATGGTTCAAATGGGGCAATATTTTCATCCGCAGTGGAATCAGGATTTGGCGGAGCGTTTAATTGATATGTTCGAACTACCGGCGAAGAAGAAGATCATTAAATTTTCGAAAGGCATGAAGACTGCTGCCCAGATTATACTGGGTCTTGCCAGCAATGCAAAGGTAACCATTCTAGATGAACCTACCAATGGACTCGATGCTGAGAAGCGTAAATTTTTCTACAATGCGCTACTGGAAAGTTATGAAGATAACCCACGTCTGATCCTGATATCCAGCCACCATATTGAGGAGATTCAGCCCTTATGTGAGTCCCTTATCGTTTTGCAAGCCGGAGAGGTGTTATTGAATCAACCGATGGAAGAGATGCGTGAAAAAGGAGTTCTTCTAACAGGGATAGTTGATGATGTTCATCGAGTCACAGCAGATGTTAAGGTTATAGAGTCTTCCCAGATGGGATCGACTGTGAAAGTGATGATTGATGAGCCCTATTCGAAAATGTGGAAAGATATCGCTCATTCGCAGGGGCTTTCCATTGAGAAAGCGACATTACAAGATTATTTGGTTAACAGGACCCGTAATCAAGAGGGGGTTAAACCATGAACGCAATAAAAGGTACGAACCGACTGATTCGCGATGACATGCGTTTGTATCTGGTCATATTCACATCCATTGCGCTCATGCTCACCGTCGTATATCTGGCCATTGGCTTCATATTTGATGCCTCGTATACCACACAACTGTTTGGTCCCATGTACGGAGGGATATGTACATTTGCGATCGGGGGAATCATGACACTGTTTCCCGTTGCGATCGGTATGGGCAGTACACGAATTCAATTCATGAAATCCTTCTATATGAACTCGGTATGGATGGTTGCAGGCACCATGGCCATTCTGCATGTGGTGTATTTCCTCATACACCTGCTTCAGGAAAAAGGAATTGTTGACGTTACCCTCTATCAACCAGGTATGTTGTATTCAAGCGAATATCATTTCTTATCCTACCTGTGGATCGATCTGATGTGTGGCTTTCTCGTACTGGGTATCTCCGTCTTCCCAACGGTCTGCTGGATGCGACTGGGGTTGCGTAACTTCTTCATGATGTTCTTTGGAGTTGGCCTGGTCATTACCCTGATATTTACTTTGGGCGATCTTAGTGAGTTTATGTTGTGGATTGCCAGGATCAATGGCATGACATTGTTCACCGTTCTGGGATGCATTGGTGGTGCGCTACTTCTGTCTACGTACCCGATGATGAAGAATGCGCCGCTTGTGCGAAAAGCTAGTAGAGACTGACAGGGAATAGTTAACTGTTATATGAAGGAAATGGAGGTAACGATCCATTAGGATCAGGAAAAACACGAGGGAGCACATATACACCTCGTGTTTTTCTGTATGAACTACTTTATGAGTTTTGAGCGCCAAATGGAAGGATATCATCCGAGCGCTACTTCGGTTGGAGAGGGATGATCTCTGGTGGTACGTGTTAAGCCTGAGCCTGTGGTTTGAACCCTTCGTCGTGGAGATAATCGCCAGCTTCGCTACGAGATTCGAAAGCCATATCCAGATTATGACCGGAATACACATACCACATGTCATCTTCATATTTTAAAGTAAGTGTATGTCCATCTTCATCGATCCATGTTCCGCCACCAGAAGAGGTCGTAGTAAAATGAAGAGCGGTGTTTGTTTGCTCTTGTTTTTGCTCTTGCTCTGGTTCTTGGAATTCAACTGCGTTGGGATTGTGAGACATCGCTTTAATCGTTTCATCTAACAATGTGCGTAGATCTGCTTCGGAGTAATCACGAATATTGACGAACCCTTTAGCATCGGTCTCCACGTTGGGCAGTAGCCCTGCATAGATATAACCGTTGCCGTTCGGATGAATATGGAGAGCAACAATTTTTTTCTCATATGCACTCTCTTCGTAGTGGAAATTAACACGACCGAGAGAAACATCCTTGCGTTGCATTTGGGGATACGATTGTAGAATTTCAAGTTTTTGTTCAACGTTAAGCATATTTGCCTCCTAGTGTTCAATAGGGGTGATTATAACATAGTTGAAAAGGAATAAGCACTTAAAAACAAGTGCAGTCCAGCACCTGTTTGGAGTATTCACCTCATAGATGATCGCTTATACACCCCCCTCAGGTAAGAATTGAGAATGGTAAGAAGATTGCCTTCCGTTATTTTTTCGCTAAAATACTTCGTCCCAGCTCTTTCAAGTGTTCCATGGCTTGCAGATAAGGATAGGGTCCATAGCTTACTCGCGCTACGCCCAGTGCGGCAAGTTGTCTCGGTGAAGGCTCCGCGGATGTCACCATAATGTTGATGGGAAGCGGCGAACGTTCACACAGTTCCTGAATCCATTGTTGATCCTGTAAGCCTGGGACGAACAGGCCGCTGGCTCCTGCTTCGGCATATGCCTTTGATCGAGTGAGTGCTTCTTCCAAGAGCGCCTCATTGTGTTGTTCAGGTGCATCTTGCAGAAAGAGATCTGTGCGAGCGTTAATGAAAAGCGGAACGCCTGCCTGCTTCGCGCCTTCTCGGGCGGCCGACAGTCTCAGACACTGTTCCTCCACATCATACAGGCCATCACCCGTTGGAAGTTGATCTTCAATATTAATGCCCACGGCACCCTGTTCGATAATTTGAAGCACATTTGCCTTCACATCTGACGCAAACCTCCCATACCCTCCCTCTATATCGATCGTTACAGGCAGATTAACGCTCGTTGTGATCCGTGCAAGATTGGCAAGGACCAGATGGAACGGCAATGCTTCGCCATCTTGCTCACCATAGGTCGCAGCAACGGACCAGCTCCCGGTAGCGATGGCTGTTGCTCCAGCAGATTGGATTGTCTGTGCACTTCCGGCATCCCACACGTTAACGAGAACCAGTGGATTCCCTTTCACATGTAATTGGTGGAACAACGTTGCTTTTTCCTTTAGGGTATTCAATATGTTAATTCTCCTTTGGTATATAGTATGGTTGGTCATCTATATGCTGCGTACCTTATTCATTGGGCAGGCTATCCTGCTTCTCGTGGATCAAAAGCCAGTTTTTGCGGGTTAACCCACCTCCATATCCACCCAGTTCACCACTGGCATTGATTACGCGGTGACATGGGATCACAATGGCAAGTTGATTGGCTCCATTGGCCTGTGCCACCGCTCGGCATGCTGTTGGTTTACCCAATGCAATCGCGATATCCTGATATGATCTCGTCTCACCTGCTGGAATGGCTATTAGTTGTTCCCACACACGCTTCTGGAATGGTGTTCCTAAACAGAACAACGGTGTGTCGAATGATGTCCGCATGCCCTCAAAGTACTCGTTTAATTCACGTTCGATGGACTGAATGGCAGCTGTTGAACCAGGCACAATAGCGGATTTGGTCCGTTTACGCAGGCGCTCCACTTCGCGCTCCAACCCTCTGCGATCCACGAATTCCAGCAGATAGAGGGCCTCTTCATCTGCAACAGCCATCATTGGACCGAGGCGGGTGTCAATCCAGGACGCTTTCAAGACATTCCCTTCATCCACTTGTGTAGGAGCTGCACCCATGATGCGCGAAAAGGCGTCGCGGAAGCCGCTGCTGGACTCATAACCGGTAGATAACTGGCTATCAATCACGGTGCGGCCTGAGCGAATATTCTTCAGGGCAAGTCCCATACGCCGGGCGCGGGCATACTCGACAAAAGTCATGCCGAACCTCTTCTTGAACTGGCGGCGAGCCGTGGATTCATCGATGGAGAGTGCCTTGAAATCCTGCTCCTTCCAGCGCTTCTCCGGCTCCTTCTCCACAGCTTCCACTAACACACGCACGACGTCCGATACTTGGTTAGGGTGAGATAACGGCCGACAGCGTTGACACGGGCGATATGAAGCCAGAAGTGCCTGCTGAGCCGTTTCATAGAATTCGCAGTTCTCGAATTTGGGCTTACGCGCTGGGCATGTGGGCCGACAGAAGACACCGGTAGTTCTGACACCAACATAGAATAGTCCTTCGAATTCCGAATTTTTGGCCACTAGAGCCTGATAATATTGTTCCTTCAGATCAGTAGAGATCATGAGTAGCACGTCCTTACTTCCGTAGAATCTTATTCCTTCACTTATTATAGAAAAGCCTGGTGTCAAGCATCGCCGAAAATCAGGCATGAATATAGATATGTTAAATCTCACCTGATGATCATGGAATAGGTCTTGTTCAGAATTTGTTTAGAGTGCATTGGTAAAATAGACCTATCCAAGTAGCGTGACTTACGCAAAGGTACCTATTGGACCCAAAAGATGATTATTGACCGTTCATTGTTACATGAAAAATACATAGGTAAGTATGGTGTTAAAGATTAGCGTAACGAAAATTTGGAGGTCGACTAGAATGAGGTATTCTACGTACAAAAGTATTTATAAACCCGTTTACGCCAAAACAGACGAGTCTCGTATTACGTATGTTCAAAAGCTATTCAGACAGCATGTTCAAATGCCAACTTGGCTATTGAGGTGGGTCATCATAGTTCTAATTATAATCATAGGTTGTGGTGCTGTATTCACTGCATTTGCCGGCGATGAGCAGCTTTTATCAGGAGATCAAGTGGTTGTATCTCAAGGAGATACATTATGGGGGATTTCTTTGGTGCATAAACCTCAGCAGATGGATACTCGTGTGTATATAGAAGCGATCAAGAAAGTGAATGAACTGGAGCATAACGCGATCCAGACAGGACAAGTTTTAATTTTGCCGGGATTTGATCGATAACATCAGATTGTATAAGTCATGGCGTGGTTTCTCCCGTGTTCATTACTCATCCAAGAGTGAGTGCATACCGAATTTATTAGTCATTTACATATAATGGAGCTTCATGAGGGACGATATGGTGTAGTGATTAATAAGAAGTGTGCTGGATGGATGTGTTATAGATGAAAGAAGGGAGAACGCGATAATGAAAATGAATATAAAGAAGTCTGCACTCTGCATGTCTGTGCTCTGTATCTCGCTCATGATCAGTGCCTGCGGGGTCCAAAATAATGCCGAGTCTGTTCAAGAGCATGCGTATCCGCAGTCGAAGCAACCTGTTGAGGAAGCTGGAGAAAGTTCTGTCCCTAATGCGGATGCAAAGACGAACAATGACCAAGGTAGTATAAGCGATGATGCTGGCAAACCTAAGGCTCAATCCGAATCCACAGAACCATCGGAGGAGATTGAGATTGTGATTGACCAGTCGGACAAACCGATGGAGGGCAACAGCTTTGATTTTGGAATCAAGCAGGTTCCGAAGGGTTACACGCTAACGGAGATGCGTTGGACATCTAACACGGTGACGATTGTGAATTCGCTACAAGAAGCCATTGAACATGGTGAGAATGGTAAGGATGGCTTTTATTTTAGCGGAAACGGGCAGTACTCCGGATTTATCTATTCGGATGAGATGAAGGGCGAGCGTGGCAAAGCGACGTTTGTATTCACGAATGATGAAGGAAATGTACTTATGTCCGGGAAGGATATTACGTTGAAGTAGCAGATGAACAGGAAAAGCAGCCCATCGGCTGCTTTTTTTGCATCTTTGAAATCATATTTCAGGATGAAGGGTATTCTATTATCACATGAAGTCAAAGAAATAACGGACCACGTGGAACATCACTGGTGAAGTATAAGTGAGACTGTCGACTCGGCTCAGATAGCTTTTTTTGAGCGAATCGAACTTGTTATCGTCCCCGATTAACAGATCCCGCTTCAGTACGGACACGGTCAGACTGCCGAAGAATCCGGCCAAACTAATCAGTGCGCCGATGAACAAGGAGAATTTCCAATCAAACGGCGTCAGGTAGGGATAGACAAAATAGGAGGTCGATGTCGTTACGATGAATGCACAGGCGAACCCTTCCCATGTGACAAAAGGATTGGCGGTGGGCACCACTTTGCGTTTGCCCAGATAGAGCGAGACCAGATAATGCACTACATCGTTAAGCTGCGTTAACACAACGAGGAAGAGCACCAGCTTGGACCCGTATTCGGGTGAAGCGAATGGGAAATAGGCCAAGTGACTGAGTCCGAACACCATCAGCATCAATCCCCACTGTGTGGAGCTTACACTGCGCAGGAAACCGACCGTACCTTTATTAATTAACCGCGGCAGAGGCAGCACCAGGAACACATATAGCGGAATAAACACGATAAACATGCCATACCATCCAATGTAGATCCAGTAGAACTGAACCGGAATCGCCAGATAAGCCCAGAGGAATAGCCTGCGGTCGGCTTTGCGTGTACTGCGAATCATGGAGAAATATTCTTTGAGTGAGAAGAACGCAAGCACCATGAGCGAGATTAACGAAACAATGGGGTTGAAAAGCGTAGCGAGGCAGAAGATCACGAACATGCCCCACCAGGTTTTGATTTTCTGGCCGATGCCTGAATAGTCTTTGGTTGGCTGAAGCTTGGCAATAATTTGGTACACGATATGTATCACAAGTAAAGCTGTGAAGATTAGGGTTAGTGTAAAGAGTGAACTGCTCACGTACCGATCACCTGCTTATTCAAAGTAAGATTTCATTATAGGGTACCTATGTTATTATGAAGGAATAGTGCCAACTTGATAAGGGGAAATTTGGTTATGACAGAAGAACGCTCGATCTATATCCTGCTTACGAATACAGGGACGTTGTTTACCAAGGTTATTCAGAGTTACACCAGAGCGCCATACAATCACGCATCCATCTCATTTAACCGGGAATTATCCGAGCTATATAGCTTCGGTCGCAAGCATCCGAGCAATCCGCTGAATGGTGGATTTGTGAAGGAAGATATCCAGACAGGTACATACAGCAAGTATCCCAATACCACATGTGTTATATACGAGCTGCAGGTGACGGACCGTGAAGTGGAAAAGATGAAACGTGTGCTGCACATCTTCATCCGCAGCCGCCAGAAATATATGTACAATCTGCTGGGCGTGATCGGCATTACCTTGAAGGAACCAGTGGAGTTCAGCAACTCTTACTTCTGTTCCCAATTTGTCGCCGAGATTCTACAGCGCTCAGGTATCAAGCTATGGAACAAACTGCCTGCCCTTGTGACGCCGGATGATTTTCGCCAGAGTGAACGGCTGGAACTTGTATATGAGGGGAAGTTAAGTGAGTATATACGTGGAAATGGTGAGCAGGAGTAAGTTGACACACCAGAATTCACATGCTTCTCGCTATATAGTGACCACAATGAAGCAGCCTGCTGCCACGGATTACCGGGCACCAGGCTGTTTGTGTACATCATTTAGATGATGCGTCGGAACGGACCTTCGGTGAGAAGGAACGAATCCTGAGCAGTACGTTAGATGTAGGCGGTGGATATACTTTGAATTGAGTGAGAGTTATATAGGCCCTGGATAATACATCCGACAAAAAAATGTAGAAACATGACGATAAAAATTGAGATCCATCCTGTTATTGACCTACAGGGTGGATCTTTTTCCATTTATTTGATTATTCTGTTTAGAGTTTGTTTAGAGTTGCGTTCTACAATAGGTCTTACGTATCAGGGTGGTTGAATTTTTATGTGAAAAATATAAGACAGGGAGTGTTCAGTACATGAATTATAGAAAAATAATTAGTTTGATGCTCGTTTTGGTGTTAATAGCTCCATGGTTGGCACCAGCGGGGAAGGTCAGTGCCGGAGCATCATATCCTGTACCAGGAAATGATGGCCTAATCACAATTAAGCCCACGGGTGATAACAATGTTGAGGTACATTGGGAATATGCTGACTCCTCTACTCCATCCTATGAATTAAAATATCAGGTCTACGTCTCGGTTTATCCTAATCTGAAAGACATGGAAGAAATCAGGGACTCACTAGATTATGGGAATGATGACTGGATCATTGGTTCAGAATCTGAAGACGGTACATTTGCTAGAGAATACATGGGTTTAAGCGACAACTTGACGTACTATTTCAATGTAATGGTTGTAGATAAAAACGGCTTGGAAGCCGCTTATCAAATGCAATCTTACGACCCTAGTACACAGCTAAGTGAGTTGGACCAGTTTAACGAAATCAAAAAAAAGATAAAGCAGGGCGATACTTCTGACTTTAAACAGGAAGTTATAGACCTATTTCGTAATAAACAATTCATAACCGAGCCTGATTTTAAATCGTTATCTGAAGACGATCAGATTGACATCGCAGTACATGTACTGAGTCTTGATCCACCAACTAGCAATGGATATCAGGACGAGAAACAAGTTCAATATCTGGTGCAATTGGCTCTGCAAGCCCTGGAACTTCCCCGTAAAATTGGAGGAGCAGACTCCAGAGAGGTTCTTGATGAATTTTATGGAAAACTAGCAGAGCGGAAACAGCATTTTGATTATCCTGGTGTCGAAGATGGATATTATGAACGTATTGATCTGTATCTCAACTCTTCAGAGATTGAAAGACGTATGACCGCTTTTTTATATGAGCATAAAATCATAGGTAACCCTTCCATTAAGAAGATTCTGGCTTATAGGGATACAGCAGTAGGTGATACTCCTTTTATAAATAAGGTAGTAACGTCAGAAGATATGATGAAAGTATTAGATAAGATACTTGAAATTCAAGAAGGTATCGAATCGTATAACTCCAAAGAAGAAAACCAAGAAAAACTACTTGGAAGCTTCCCTTTGGATATCAGCAAATGGGAAAACCTCTCATCCGAAGAGCAGGAGCAATTGGCTGATCTGATGCTTAGTGAAAGACCGGTTAATGGATATGCAAGTTTCAAAGAAATTCAAACGGTTATTAATCAATTTTTCCATGATGATAACGAAAGCGATCCATTGACTGTCTTAAATACTGCAAAAAGTAACCGTAATATAGAAGCTATGCGACTGGCTATGGAAGATCCTGATTTGGGAATTACGTTGCCTAATGGATACGGAGCTTTATCTTTACAGGTTAGAGATTTCATTGCTGAATTCCTGATCCATTACGTGAAAAATGATTACAAAAATAAAGAACAAGTTCAATATATGATGGAACTTGCTGTTCTGGCCCAATCCATCTGGGAGCAGAGGGAACTCAGTGTTCTTCAGAACAAGCTGGATCTGCTTGCCCAGCAATTGGTAGATGGACCTAAATACTTTAATGACCAACAAACCTATGTACTGCGCAGCATTGGACAACAACATTTGGATCGTGCTAACAAAGTAGATAAAAGTGTTTTTGCTTACAGCTACTTGCATCAAATAGCCTTTGAAAGGTTAGAGGGAGAACATAAAGGGGATATTGCGAATCCTGATATCGTACTGAAGCTCTTGTCTATGCCTATCGATTCATTTGAGCAAGCTACCTCTATTCCACGAATGAATCAATGGCTTGATGTAGCTATGAAAAATCAGATTGCAGGCGAGGCATTCTTTAGTAAATACAAGTTCAATCTAAGAGGTGCCCTTGATTTATCCAAACGAGCAGAGCTGAGTCCGGAAGATCAGAAGGAACTGGCAGAATGGGTTCTTAATGAACAAGACAGCTACGAGGATGTTTGGAATCTGCAATATGTATTTAACCGATTCTTTACGGCTCCTAATGTGAAGGGGAATGACATCAATAACACCCTAACGGGCTTGGACAACACGATGGAGATTTCCTTAGATGGTAAACTGAACTGGCTTGATGTTGCCTCCATTCAGCGCTTTGACTTTAGCGGCAACAAAACGGTATGGGTTCGTTACAAAGCAATCAGCGATGAACTGCCAGGCCGCGCCGTGAAGTTTGTTTTTACACAGAACGGTGATAGCAACACAGATAATGGCAATGGTTCCACGCCTAACCCGGGTGGTAGCACAGGTGGCGGATCGTCTACGACTGCACCTGTAACGTCTACACCTGCTCCAACAACAAAGCAGGAACAGATTGTAGTAGATGTCAACGGAGCTAACGGCACCAACCTGACCAAGACACCAATCACTCGTACAACCGAAACGAACGGTACAATCAAAGATTTGGTGAAAATGACCGAAGCGATTGCCAAGGAATCGGTGGAAAAAGCGAAACAATTGAACATGAACACCGCACGTATTGTCATTCCAGACACCAAAGATGCCGTGTCCGAGACACGTATTGAACTGCCTAAAGCAGCTGTGAAAGACTTGAGTGATGGTTCGCTTAAACTTGAAATCTCTACAGAGAACGTAGTGATTTCTGTTCCGACGAATTCGATCGCCGGATTCGATCAAGACTTGTACTTCCGCGTGGTCCCTTTGAAAAAGGAATCGGAGCGCAAAGAAGTCGAAGAACGCGCGAAGAAAGAGCAATTGATTCAAGAGATTGCTCCGAATACGAATGTGCGTGTACTGGCTCGTCCAGTAGAGATCGACACGAATATGCAGAGTCGCGAAGTAACGTTGACATTGCCGCTACGTGGAAGTCTTCCAACCGATCCAGCTGCTCGTCAGCAAGCATTGGACAACCTGGCGATCTACATCGAACATAGTGACGGTACGAAAGAATTGATTCAAGGCAAACTGGTGCAACTCGCAGATAACAGCGAAGGCATCGAATTTACTGTAACGAAATTCAGTACATTCACCCTCGTTGTCGTGGATGGACTGAAAGCTTCGCAAGGTACACAGCAGCCGTACATCCAAGGTTTCGGTGCTGATTTCCGCCCGGATGCATTCGTCACTCGTGCGCAAATGGCAGCGATGCTGGCACGCAATCTGACTGTCGATGCGGGAACAGTTTCGGCTAATAGTGCTAACTACAAAGATGTATCTGTAACATACTGGGCAACAAATGAAATTCAAAAAGCTCAATCTGCAGGCATCATGAACGGTATGAGCAACACTCAATTTGCACCGGAAGGTTCGATTACACGTGCCCAGATGGCGACGATTGCATATCGTTGGATGCAGAAGCAACAAGCAAACGCAGCAACGGCTGCGGGTACAGCAGTTTCCTTCATGGACGTATCTGCAGACCTGTGGGCAGCGGATGCGATTGCTTACGTGCAATCTACGGGTCTGATGGTAGGATACAACGATGGTACCTTCCAACCGGACAGCAAGCTGACGCGTGCAGAAGCGGTGAAAGTACTGAACGTATTGTTCAACCGCACACCACTAACTGGAGAAGTTACGCCAACGTTTAGTGACGTACCTTCATCCTACTGGGCGTATGCAGATATCGAAGCTGCAGCGGAAAAGTAAATGAAAACATTTGAATAGTAAAATTTTAATTAGAGCGCCCTTCCTTGGTTTAGAGATGGGCGCTCTAATTTTTTTTTTCTATAATTCCTTTATCGGAAAACATAATCTATATCTGACAGGCCCGAGAAAGATAGTCTTGTTTAGAAAATCTATATAATCGGTAGGCTCTATAGCGGTACCAGATCATTTACCGGTTTAGTTCCCTGATTAGCTAGTATGCATTAATATGTTGATGGCTCCAGATAAATTCGTCTATATCCAATATGAGATATATCATAATTGTTCACCTTTAATTATGATTATATATATTACTTCACTATGATTATAGGAGTGACTCTATGTTTAATCCTGATCTTATTAAAGAAAATACTGAGCTAAGTCTTAACAATGTAGCAATGTATGAATTTAAAGCCTTGCCAGAAGAATTGAACCCTGAAATCTCAAAATTTATTGGTGAAATTACATTGTTAGGTTGTGAGATAGAAGGCCCTTTAATTACCGCGAATTTAGGTGTGGAGAAGATTGGTGAAAAAGAATTTATTTTAATGAGTATATTACTTCCAATTAAAAACACTAAACTTATCCCTGAACCATACAAAGTTATAGCTAATTTTAATATTGGGAAAAATATACACTACAGATATGTTGGTAGTCCCTCGGTTCTACAAGATATTTACAGAGGGCTTATCACATATGCAAATCAAGAAAAGCTGAATCCAGGTGTAATATACAATTCTTATAATTATAAGGAACTATCCAGCTATTCCGCAGAAATTAAAGTAGATATATACATGGGTATTTCTAATACCGAAGGGAGGTGAAACCATGACTAATCAAATTACTTTTAACGGTCAAACTTTGAGTAACGAAGAGTTAATGAATGTGAACGGCGGAGGTTTGGGCAAAATTATTGCCGGAGTTGCTGCCGGAGTTGTTGCCATTTATGAAGCAGGCAAAGTAGTTGGAGAAACATTGTACTATCTTACTCACTAATTATATGTGGAGGTAAAAATAATGAATGTCAGTATGGGTTTAATGCAAGAAATGACTTTCGAAGAGAAGTTAGAAACTAATGGTGGCGGTGCTGGGATTGTAGTAGGATTAATAGTTGTTGCTGTGATCTTCGTTGCCGGAGTATACAGCGGCTACAAAGGTGCTAGTAACTAAAACAGTTCCTAAAAAATAGTTTTTAAATTTTAAAAGGTTGTTCTTAACGCGTTTAAGGGGTTGTGTTTATTGTGAGTACAATAAAAATGTTTTTTCTGAACTTAAGTACTTTTGTTGATAAGAATCCTTTTTTAGGTATAGTACTTCTCATTTTTTTTGCTTGTAGTGGTGCGGTACTTATTTATAACTTTGGCAAAGATGTTGGAGAGTTTATCTACTTAAAGCAGTCAAATCAATAAAAAACATACGCAGATTGTCTCCTAGGTATTCTTTATTTCTAAAACTAATAAGAGTACCTAGGTTTCATTCTCATTCTTAGGGAATCACATAATGTATAGTGAAGTTGCATCAGGAGGTCAGCATGTCTCTACTCAAACGATATACCATACAAAAGCAATATGATATTAAAGACTGTGGTGCTGCTTGTTTAGCGACCATCTCACAGCATCATGGGCTGAAAATGCCCTTAGCGCGAATAAGAGAGATTGCTGGGACGGACAAGCAAGGAACTAACGCGCTAGGACTTATTAAAGCTGCAGAACAAATTGGTTTTTCTGCAAAAGGAGTTAAGGGAGATAAAGAAGCCTTTTTTAGCGATTTCCCTTTGCCCTGTGTGGCACATGTTGTGATAGGCCAGACGCTTCTTCATTATGTTGTTATACATAAAATCACAAAAAAGAAAGTGATTGTTGCTGATCCTGCTCAAGGGATCGTAAAGTATAGCCCGGAAGATTTTTTTAAAATATGGACTGGTGTTCTAATACTAATGGTACCAACAACACAGTTTCAGAAGAAAGATGAAACACAAGGAACGCTTTCTCGTTTTTTCTCCCTTTTAATTCCCCAAAAGCGAATGTTATTAGGGATATTTTTTACATCCCTTTTATATACTGTACTCGGAATACTCGGTGCTTTTTATTTTAAATTTTTATTGGACTCCATTATCCCATATCGATTGGAAGACACATTAACTTGGATATCCATCGGTGTCATTACAATTACCATTTTTCAAACGATTTTGAATGCTTTTAGAAGTCATTTACTATTATATTTAAGTCAAAAATTGGATATATCCCTAATTATGGGTTATTACTATCATATTTTAAAGCTTCCGCTAACCTTCTTTGAAACACGTAAGACAGGAGAAGTAATATCTAGACTTTTGGATGCCTCAAAAGTGAGGGATGCTATCTCTAGTGCCGCTTTGACCATAATGATTGATACGCTCATGGTTGTAGCCGGTGGTATTATATTGTATAACCAAAATGCTTTCCTATTCGGTATTACAGCGATTATGGTTCCTCTATATGCTTCAATAGTATGGGGCTTTCATCGCACATTCGACAAACAAAACCGTAAACAAATGGAGCAAAATGCGGCTCTCACTTCATATATTGTCGAATCGGTTAACGGAATTGAAACGGTTAAAGCCTATCAAGCGGAAAGAAAAACCAACCTGGAAACAGAGAAGAGATTTGTAAAGTTACTTCGTACGCTATTTAGTTTCGGTTTCTCGAACAATCTACAATCTTCATTAAAAAGAACGATACAAGGCGTGGGTGGTATTGTGATTTTATGGATAGGAGCAAGAGAGGTTTTGAACGGGGACATGACAATGGGACAATTGATCACTTTCAATGCCTTGTTAGTTTACTTTATTGATCCAATCTTGAATCTGATTAATTTGCAACCTTCCTTGCAGACAGCTGTTGTAGCTGCTGATCGATTGGCAGAAATTATGGATTTGGAGCCCGAAAAAAACGAAGCCGAAGACCAGAATATAAAACCAGCTTCTCTGAAAGAATCCATCACCTTTAGTAACGTTCAATTTCGTTATGGAACACGAGAATCTGTTCTTAACGGCGTATCTCTGAGGATTGAAAAGGGAGAGAAGATTGCCTTAGTGGGGGAAAGTGGATCTGGGAAAACAACATTGTCCAAATTGTTACTCAAATTTTATGAAACCGAAAATGGTGAAATTCTAATCGGTGATAACAATATTAAAGATATTGCTATTGATTCTCTAAGACAAAAAATAAGCTATATACCCCAACAGACATTTTTCTTTAGTGGAACGATCCGAGAAAACCTTTCCCTAGGCTCTGCATTGGATATTGAAATGGAAGACATTGTTGAGGCTGCCAAACAAGCCAGTGCACATGATTTTATCAATAAGATGCCACTTAGATACCAAACAACACTGGAAGAGAATGCTTCTAATTTATCAGGTGGACAGCGACAAAGGTTGGCTTTAGCACGTGCCTTGCTTAACAAACCAGATATTCTTATTATGGATGAGGCAACTAGTAATCTAGATACAACTACTGAAAAGGCGGTATCTGATACGATTCATGGATTAACGGAAATGACGATGATCATTATTGCTCATCGCTTAAGTACAGTCATGCGATGTGATCGCATTTTTGTGATGGATCAAGGGATGGTTGTTGAATCGGGAACACATGACGAGCTATTAAAAAAACAAGGACGTTATTATGAACTCTGGAAGGACCAACTTCCTGGTATTGAAACTGAGCAAGAGAACAAAAAAGATAAAAACATTGATGAGCATAATTTAGTAGGTGCAACCTCATGAGCATTAAACTTACTAATTTCGAAGAGATGATAGATAGCAGAGAAATGCTTGAGAGTAAATCTCCTAAAGTTATTAGCTGGTTTCTAGTATTGTTGACAATTATTTTTATGATCGCTCTGATATGGAGCTGGAAAGCTCAAATCGATATTGTCATAAAATCGTCTGGGGTCGTCAGACCAAACGAGAAAATTTCAAAAATTATTAATAAAGCAACGGGGAGCGTCTCGCAAGTCTATGCCAAGCAAGGACAGCAGGTGGAAGCAGGAGATAGACTATTTTCTATACAGACAGGTACACTAAAAAAAGATAAAGAGAAATTAAATAACGAATATGAGAAAATAGGAAAGTATTTGTCTAGCCTAGAGAAACTGTACTCTACAATCCAGTCTGGAAACCAGACAGTGATCCAGACGTATGCTGACAAAACTCTAATGGAAAATGACAATCCAGTTGAAAATAAAATAAAACTAGATATCTCTAAAACGATTAAAGATCAAGTGGAAATAGATAGAAGTATTGGTGATAAACGCCTTCTGCTTAAAAGTCTTAATTATGGTAAAAACTATTTGGATGCTAGTTTAGCAGAATTTGAGAGATTCGAGAATTTCATGCTAAAGAACGCACAGAGCCTCTTATCAGAATCACAAATGCAGCAAGATTACAAGCGGGCAATTTTCAGTAATGATGAAATCAACGCCGCCACGATAATGGAAAAAATTAAGTCATTGAAAATACAAATGGAGACTAGTCGAAGTGAGTTCAGGTATACAGTCCAAACTGAGCTAGAAGAGGCGCTTGAGCAGAAAAAGAATTTAGATAAACAAAAATCTGAATCATATGTTCAACTGCAAGGAAGTATTGATGATTTGAACAAACAACGATCTGAACTCAATAGTCAATTAATAGCTATCAACACTTCATTAGACAAGTACACTGCTATTGCTCCTATCTCAGGAGTAATCAATATGTTAAATGAAATAGGCGAAGGACAACTAATTCAAGAAGGACTACAAGTTATGGATATTGTCCCGATTAATAACACGATTTATACTGTCCAAATAACAATGAATCATCAAGATATTGGCCGAATTCATGAAGGCGATGCTGTGCGTTTCCATTTTGCGGCATATCCTCGAGAAGAATATGGGTCCGTACTTGGGGAAATAAAGTCTATAGGTAGTGATGCTCTAATTAACGCACATAATGGTACATCTTATTATATTGTAGAGGCTTCTTTAGAAAAGATTGCTTTGCGTAATGCACTTGGTCAAGAAAGTACGATTAAATCAGGGATGCAAATGGAAGCCCACATAATTACAGAGCAAAAATCGGCACTTCAATGGGTTCTTGAAAAAACTGATTTTTGGAGTAAATAACTGCGTTATGAAAGAAAATTATTTAGTAGGGTTTAGTGTGATCTATAGTTGTGCCTTTTGTTGTAACCATTCGTAATTGTAAGCTTATATTTTGGGACATAGTTTGCGTGATTTTCATATCGTGCTTCTTTACCAAAAGTGCCGAAAATTTGTATTCCATATAAAATGCTCCCCGTTCAGTAACAGGATGCTACTAATTCGCCTGTCTACTTTATGGGGAGCATAGTACTTTCAACAACTAACAGGAAGGAAACTGCTTTTTTATATTAGTTGTCTTCTTGTTGGCAGTTAGGTGGATATATGTATTATTTCTTTTCAAGGGTTCTCACCCTCCAGGAGCTTATGATCTTATTTTTATTGGTACTAATTACAATCTATAGGAACTTCTGTATAAAACTCACGCGGTCTCTTACATTACATTTCGCATAAATCTTCTTAACAAAATTTCGAACGGTTCCCTCCGTAATACCAAGTTCTCCACTGATATAGAGTGCGCCTTTATTATGTAACCATAATGTCGCAACTGCTCTTTCTCTTTCCGTAAAATGATATGTTTCAAATACTCCACACTTATGCTCTTCATCAATTCGTTCGCTCTCAAGCTCTTTTTCCACATGTTGAACTATGGCTGCCAATAATGCGAAAGAGGTATTATACATATGAATTGAGAAAAAATTGAAATTTAAGTAGGCGAATATTGTACCATTAACACTAATAGGAAGACAAAGACATTTCCAATCTTGAAGTAAAGTTGGTTTATGCTCGGTACCTGTAAGAAAAATACGCTCTCCTGTTTGTATTGAAATAGATAATGCATTAATACCACTAGACTGAAGGTTAATCAAGGATCCCTTCTTGAGCTTTAATGGTTTCATACTCCAGTGTAGAGAACCTTCACCCCATAAATCCAATATGACACCTTCCAAATCAGCTAGAATAAATAAATATGGGAAGGTAAATTGCTCTTGGAGTATCTCCAATTCAAGTTGGATTTTCTTAATGATTTTACTTTGATAGTGTACTCGCTTACTCCAAAGCTTCTTGGGAATTCTTAAAAATGGCTCCGAATTGGGATGTGTACAATCACGATATTCCCATTCTCTCCATTGATGTGATGAAAAATCCAGCTTGGTCTTCCAAGTCGCTGGCACGGAGTTCATGGATGTTCTAGGGAAGACAGGCACAACATGATTCACCTCTCATTAATTCATTGTTGATGCTAAATAACTATTATAATACACCCACTAGAATTAGGCAAAAAACACTATATAAATACTATTATTGAAAAAAATATACTCTTAGGATTTAATTATAGGTATATAAAAAGAACTGTTTTCTATCTCCGGTCTATACAAGATTAGTCTGACTAAATAATGTGTAGAGCACACGGGAGTCTTCGGTATGCCCTTCATACACTTTATACTAATATTCCCAATTAATTTACTCAGTTACTCTTGATTGGACATTCTCGTAAAATCTGCCGTCTCGTAACTGATCCACGAATCCCTGGAGCCAGACATAATACTGCTCCGCATGTTGGAGCTTGTGCAGATCACGCAGCGCCTCATCCCGATCTTCTGAAGAAGTATGTTCCGAAAGAATCATGGCCGACAGGTCAGGAATCACTTCACGAATACCTTCCAACATCACATCCACTTCCCGCTGCAGCTTCGATCCGAAGAAGTTTTGAAAGGTACGATAGAAGTCCGTTTCAGCCACATACTGATCCTGGCGTTCTTTCTTTTCCTCCATTTTATAGATCATCTGTGATTCGGTAAGTGAACGAACCGCATAGCTCATATTGCTTTTACTCATATTCATCGAGGTCTTCATCTCTTCAAGTGTCATCGGTCGATCTTCGAAATACATAATGCCGTATAATTTACCGAACGTATGATTAACCCCATACAGATCCATCGTATTGGCGATGGCCTCAATGACTCTCTCCCTTAGCGCATACCGATCGGGTAATGAAGATTGATTCGGGTTCCCGGCAGTTTCTTTTCCCACAATGTCACCTCTGGTTTATGATAGCGTTCCCACTAGCTGCTTCATATTTTACATGACTGGCTTCATTTTTAACACAACCCGGAATTAGATTTTTCAATACGAGTGTACAATAAATTTTGTACAGAAGAAATATAAAAGAAATTATCACTGAAAATTCCCAAGCATTAAAGAAAATTTGGACAGTAAGGAGTGGGGGAATTGCGTTTAAAACTATGGAGGGAGTCTGAAGCAGTCTTATTCACGCTGCCAGCTCTAATCCCGTTGCTGATCTTCTGGCTGGGACCCTTGGGATATATCGTGTATCTCAGTTTCACCGATTGGGATTTCATGAGCCCGGACAAGCTGTTCGTGGGACTGGACAATTACAGTTATCTGCTGACGAACTCTGAATTCTATCGGTCACTGAAAGTCACCTTGTTATTCGGACTTGGGAGTGTGATTCCAACGATTGTGGGCGGACTCGCGCTAGCTATGCTCATGAATAGCAAAATAAAATCATCCGGCATCTTTCGGACGTTACTCTTCTCGCCATGGGTTACACCGACCGTTGCAGTATCCATTGCGTGGTCCTGGATCTTTGAACCAGAGGTGGGACTCGCCAATCTGATGCTTGGCTGGGTCGGTGTATCGCCCATCGGCTGGTTGCGTGACATGGACTGGGCACTGGTCGCCGTATTGATCGTTACGCTCTGGAAATCGATTGGATGGGCGATGGTATTCTACCTGGTTGCACTGCGGAACCTGCCATCCGATCTGCTCGAAGCAGCTTCCATAGATGGGGCAGGCCGTTGGGACAAGTTCAGAAGTATCACGTTACCGCTCATCTCGCCAACCACATTCTTTCTCTCCATTATTCTTACGATCCAATCCCTGCAAGCCTATGACCAGATTAACGTCATGACTCAGGGCGGACCGGCGGGATCCACGAGAACGTTGCTGTACATGTATTATCAATCTGCATTTGAATCCTTCAATGTCGGTGAAGCTTCATCCATCGCCGTTGTGATTATTCTGATCTGCGTAGTGCTCTCGGGTGTATCTTTCCTGCTGGGCAGACGCCTGGTGCACTACTAATGACAATGACGTTATTGAACAAGAAGAGCAAAAGGATGAAGCACAAGGAGATGCAGAACGTGTCCAAAGGGAACCTGAAAATAAGTGAAATCATCCGCTACCTGCTGTTAGCCATTATTGCACTGGGTACAGCCTTTCCCTTCTATTGGATGGTTATTAGCGGATTCAAAACCAATGATGAGATCTGGCAGTTCCCGCCGACCTTCTGGCCGGAGACGTTCCTGTGGAGCAATTATGTAGATGCCTGGAATGCCGCACCATTTGCCCGTTACATCCTGAACAGTACCGGTGTGGCATTAGCAATCTGCCTATTTCAGATCGTCAATTCCAGTATGATGGCGTATGCCCTCACCCATATGAGATTCCGTCTCAAAGGCACGCTCACATCCTTGATTCTGGTGGGTTATATGATACCGAGCACCGCCGTTTACCTGCCATCTTACCTGGTTCTAAGCGAACTTAACCTGCTGGATTCCTACACAGGCTTGATCGTATCCAATTGTGTCAGCGTGTTCTCGATCTTCCTGATCCGTCAGGCATTTATGCAGGTATCTCATGAGCTGGTGGAGGCTGGTCAGCTGGATGGTGCATCGCACTTCCGGATTCTCTGGACGATTATCGCACCACTCGTTCGCTCCAGCTTTGCCGTGATGGTTCTGATTACGTTCATTGAACAGTACAACAACTATTTCTGGCCGATGCTCATCACCAAAGACCCTGACCTGCAGCTGGTATCGGCTGGTCTGCGCAGCTTCTTTGTCGAAGGCGGAGCATATGGACTGGCTTGGCCGCAGATCATGGCTGCGAGTGCATTCACCATCGCACCTTTACTTATTCTCTTCATGTTCACCCAGAAGACGGTCATGCAGAGCGTGAACATTACGGCTGGTGTGAACAAGAACTGATATGAATTACCTTGTATGAGTGCATCCATCCAGATGCACCGTGCCGAACCAACATTTTACCTAAACGGGAGGAACAACAATGAATTGGAGTCAGGCAAGCATGACATGGAAAAAGAAACTGGGGTTGAACTGGAAGGGTGGTATGTCGCTGGTACTCGCGACGAGCTTCGCACTGCTTACTGCTTGTGGAACACCAGCACCCGCAGAATCCAGCACAACGGCTGCTGCCAGTGAAACAGAAGCTCAGGCGAAAGACCCGGTTGAGATTGAGTTCTGGTATGGTCTCGGTGGTAATCTGGGCGACAACATGAAAAAAACCATTGATGCATTCAATGCCTCACAGGACGAAGTCGTTGTGAAGGGGATTGTACAGGCGGATTACACCGAGACCGAGCAGAAGCTGCAAGCAGCGATTGCTTCCAAAAAGGTTCCTGCCGCTGTACTGAGTGCCAATATAGACTGGGCGCGCAAAGGGTATTATGCACCGATGGATGAGATGATTGCTTCTGATCCAGATTTCAAGAAAGACGATTTCATTCAGACGTTTCTGAACCAAGGCGAAGTGGATGGGAAGCAATACTTCCTGCCCATGTACGGAACGACTCAGATCATGTATTACCGCATGGATACGTTCAAGGAGAACGGAATTGATCCAGCGAGCCTGACTACGTGGGAGAAGCTGGCTGAAGCCGCAGCGAAGATGAGCAAAACGGAAAACGGAAAAACTACTTTCTCTGGATGGCAACCGATGTGGGGTAGTGGCAATATGATTGATGCCGTCTTGAGCAAGGGTGGAAAGATTCTGAGTGAAGATGGCAAAACCGTCATGATTGATAGCCCTGAGTGGATCGAGACATGGGAACTGTTCCGTAAATGGATCAACGAAGACAAAATCATGGGCATCGAATATGGTGGTCAGGGTTGGGAGTATTGGTACAAAACGATTGATAATGTGATGAAAAACAAAGCAGCAGGGTACACCGGATCTAGTGGTGACCAAGGTGACTTGGACTTTAGCGTAGTCGCTGCGATGCAACAACCAGGCTGGGAAGGCATTGGTGAAGGCAAACCGGTAGCCAATGCTATATTGGCAGGAATTCCGGCAGCAGCAAGTCCAGAGCAACAACAGGCAGCCTATAAATGGTTCACGTATTTCTCCAAAACAGAGAACACGGCTTCATGGTCCATGAACACGGGATATATTGCAGTTCGTCAGTCCGCTCAACAAGATCCAGAGTTCGTGAAATTTAGCGAGGAAAATCCACAGATTACCGTACCACTTCAACAAGCCGCACACGCATCAGCTCCGTTCCGTGACCCAACGGGCGGTAAAATCAATGACGCGCTGAAAGAAGCAGCTGATCAGGTGCAGATTAATAACATGCCTGCAGAGCAAGCGTTGAAGGCAGCCCAAGAGAAGGCACAGAAAGAATTGGATCGTACTACGCAATAAGGAATCCATTATATGCAGGAGCATTCGAAATGAGTTCAGCTTGCAACTATAACTTATAGGCGTAAGCGCCTCAAGCAGAGAGGGCGGTACATGACGTACCGTCCTTTCCATTCATTACGATCGCAGACAAGGAGTTTAATCCATGCAAGAGAACACATTGACAGGTGAATTACCGTATCCAATCCAAGCTATTCTGTTCGATAAGGACGGGACATTGCTTGATTTTACAGGCATGTGGGGGTTCTGGACCGATTGTGTATTGAATGACTTCGGAGACCAGTTAGCTGTCCGTGGATTACGTTTGGATACAGCTGAACTTCCACAGATCTGGGGCACGTATCACGACGATCAGGGCCGGATGAATGGTTACGATATACGTGGGCCGCTTGCCATGGGAACGATGGATGAAGTGTATGCTGTGCTGACATGGCATGGATATCGTGCAGGACTTAGCTGGGCGGAAGCCAAGATCATGGTCCGAGCATGTCTGGCGCATGCAGAGGAAGAGATGGAACAGCACCGTCCGGCACGCCCGTTACCCGGCGTCCGGGAATTCCTTGAACAGTCTAGTATGGAGGGCATCATTCTGGGTGTCGTGACGGCAGATGATACAGCCAGTGCTATCAAACACTTGGAATGGATGGGGCTTGACTCCTTCTTTGACGTGGTGATTGGAACGGATCTGGTGGAGCGGGGCAAACCTTTCCCGGATATGCTACAGCTTGCCTGTGAACGATTGAATATATCGGTGCAAAATACCGTGGTCATTGGAGATACAGATGGGGACATGGAGATGGCGCGAACAGCTGGAGCGGGATACAGGATCGGAATTGGAGAACCTGGACGAATTCACTTCGCGGACAGAACCATTCAATCGTTCCATGAATTGTTGAATGGTGGGCTGAATCGATGACAAACAGTCATGGTTATCTGGGCTGGGTTCTGCTGGCATTAGCCATTGGACTGGAGCTGAGCGCTACCATTTTGCTGAAAGTATCGGATGGATTCTCAAGGTTGTGGCCTTCCGTAATGATGTTTGCCTGTTATGCAGCCAGCTTCACCTTTCTTAATTTTGCAGTGAAGTATATGCCGCTGGCTGTAGCCTATGCGATCTGGTCCGGCGTAGGCATTACGCTGATTGGTATCGTGGGGCATTACTTTTTCGGTGAGCGTCTGCGGTTGACATCGATGGTATGGATCGGTTTTATTCTGATTGGCATTATTGGACTGAAATGGAGTGATTCCTGATGGGAAATGAACATACACCTGAGCAACCTCTTGCTAGCTTCCAAGTGATTACCGACACGCATGTACGGGACGAGGCAGAACATATTCATAACCGGCATCTGGAGCAAGCACTTGCTGATATCGCTACGTTCAGTCAGGGCAGCAGCGGTATTATGCATGTGGGTGACGTGACCGATCGGGGTCTGCCGGGTGAGTATCGCGAACTGCAACGTATGTTGAAGCCGTATGCAGAGAGTGAGACTCTGCCGGACATCCGCTACACCGTAGGTAATCATGATATTGGAGCGATTGTGTTCCAAGACCCTCCACTCGCTCTGATCGGGATGACCGCAGCAGAAGTTGCGAGATTGTTGGAGCAAGGGGCGGATATGGGATCAGCTATAATACAAACTGCGGCTGAATCTGCTGCACTAATCGAGCAATTATCCAATGGAAAGTATACCTTGTCTGCTCATTCTGAACAGGCTGGACAGTCTGCTCCTGTGGGAGCTGATCCGATTACAATTGCCGAGCTGTGGCATCGTCGGCTGAGTGATTTTGAAGTCACGACAGGTATGAAAGGCTCCTATCACGATCACTGGATTGAGGGGTACCATTATATCTTCCTGGGCACCGAGCAGCCTCATCCAAAGGATTGTGATATGTCGGCCGAACAGCTGGAGTGGCTGGATCTTACATTGTCTGAGCGTGCAACGCCGGAACAACCGATCTTCCTCTTTTTGCATCAGCCGTTGATGGACACGGTCGCTGGTTCATTGAAGGAACAAGGCTGGTATGGTGTGAATCAGGATACGGACTTGAAGGCGATCTTGGCCAAATACCCGCAAGCCATTCTCTTCTCGGGTCACACCCATTGGCAACTGGAAGCACAGCATACGATGTACGACGGTGAGGGTCACCTGCCAACGATGTTCAATGCGTCTTCTGTGGGTTATCTCTGGACGGATCAGGACGAGCATCTGGAGGGCAGTGAAGGACTTCATGTAGAGATTTACAAGGATCGAGTGGTTGTGAAGGGACGCAACTTCGTGACGGGTGAGTGGATTAAGGGTGCCGAGTTCACGGTGCGATATCCTGTATCCAATCACTGATGATGTGCTCATGTATAGGTGGTCAAATTTTTTGAGTCTGAGAGCTATCCTTGAGGGATGGCTCTTATGGTTATGATTAAGCTGGATACATTTTCGTATTAGGCTTTACTGTGAAGGGTAATGAAATAACCATCTGGGTCGGCAAATGTAAAGGTTCGCCCGAATGGTCCATCTATTGGTGCGGATGTAATCTTTACGCCTGCTGCACTAAGCTTGTCGTGGATTTCTTGTGTATCAGGGGCACGAAGCCACAGAGCGACACCAAGTCCAGGCTGAGTACTTGAACCGAGTTCTATTCCTGGCATTAGGTCACGAAGAGCAAATGCAATAGGCTTTGTTTCAAAGACCACAGCATGAGGTGGTCCTGCCTGTGAGCGGACGAGTCCGAGATAGTTTTGATAGAATTCTGCAGAGCTTTCAAGATTGCTCACCTGAAGTGAGATGAAATCGGGTCCAATTGCTGATATAGTAGTGTCCTCCTAAGTGTATGCGGTAGTTTATGGTACAGGTGTATCCAACGGTTTTTCTTAAAGGAATTGCGAATACAATTCATTCATGACCAATGTACGGAGTGTGTTAAGCATCTGCGGGAATCTATCATGGAATCCGCGAAAAGATGCGGCACCCTTTAGCTCACCAGCAAGGGAAGTACAATGATGTCATCAGCAGAGAGCGATAAACAATTCAACAACTCGATTTGCCATCGCCTCCAAATAATCACGTGCAATCTTCAACACACCACTCGTTCCATTGAAGGTCAAGCCATGTAAATAACCTCACTTCCATTTCGTATGTCTTGATTATATAATCCCCCTACTGCCAACAGTATGTCAGTAGCGTTTCTTCATTTTTTCGATGTCTACTGGCCCTCCATCCAAGAATCCAACACAATAATACTTCCGGTTGACGCGCCGTGCCACTCTAACACTTTATTTTTCATAGTTATAATATTTTATAAAACGGAATCCCTGGTGCCTGGAAAATCACTTCACATGATCTGGAACTCACTAAATAGTTCGTTAATGTGAGGATAGATTACATATAAAAGTTCCACGTGAAACGTAGCAGAACAACATCAATTTGGGTAAAGTTGTAAATAGGTATGCTAACAAACTATACTCAAATAGATACACATGGTATTCCTTAAATCGTTCGTTCAACCCATTCATGGAGAGGAAGTAGAAGCGGCATGAGAGAACTTCAAGTTCAAACGAAATATGGTACAGTTCAAGGCGAGCTTTTGCATGGTGCAAGCGTATGGAAAGGCATTCCCTATGCTAAACCCCCAGTAGGTGAGTTGCGTTTCCAGGCTCCAGTACAGCCCGAGTCATGGGATGGAATCAGACAGGCTACCCAATATGGGCCTGAGAATATACAACCTCGACATCATCAACCTGAAGGAATGACAGAGCTCCCGACTGAGTCAGAAGACAGTCTTTATCTGAATATCTGGGCTCCTCAGGAAAAGCCAACAGCCGAACTCCCTGTCATGGTATGGATTCACGGCGGTTCTTTTGTATCCGGCTCAGGCAGTCTCCCCGTCTACGACGGTACACAGTTAGCCGTTCGCGGCGATGTCATCGTTGTAACAATAAACTATCGTCTCGGCCCCCTCGGATTCCTGCACATGGCCCCCTTGGGTGATTCGTATGTCACAAATGCCGGTTTGCTGGATCAGGTAGCGGCGCTACAATGGGTGCAGGATAACATCTCTGCTTTTGGCGGGAATTCGAATCAGGTTACCGTATTTGGTGAATCAGCAGGCAGTATGAGTATTGCCGCATTGATGGCGATGCCATTGGCAAAAGGACTGTTCCAGCGTACGATTATGGAAAGCGGTGCTTCACAGTTCATGCCGGCAGAACAGGCCACAGCTTTACGGGAAGGCATGTTGAAGGCTCTAGGTGTAGATCGGGACAATCTGGAGAAACTGAGAACCATTCCTGTGGAGCAGATTATGGTAGCCGCAGAAACGGTGAAACAGCAGAGTGGAGCAGGCATGGCATTATTATTCCAGCCTGTGCTGGATGGCGAGATACTGCCTGAGGTGCCGCTTCAAGCAGTGAGCAAAGGCTCAGCCGAGGGTATTCCGGTGTTGATCGGCACAAACCTGCACGAAGGATCATTGTTTATCCAGCCGCAGGTTCCTTACTCCAAAGAGATTGATATGGTGCAGGGCGTCGAGTTCATGACACCGGATCTGGAGAATCGCGTTGCCATCGCGGACAGTTATCCCAAAACGGCTGATGGACAAGCTCAAGACATGACCGATATGTTCTTCTGGCGGTCATCGCTGCAATATGCTGCGGCACAGCAGAAGTATGCCCCGGTGTGGATGTATCGCTTCGACTGGGTGATGCCAGAGCATCCGCTTCTCAAAAGAGCCATTCACAGCATTGAAATGTTCTTTGTCTTTAACACGCTGCATGTGCTGAAATTCATGAATGCAGAACCGGACGAAGCTGCGGAGGCTCTTGCCCTCAAGGTACAAGATGCATGGATTTCCTTTGCGAAGAACGGCAAACCTGAAGTTGCTGGCGTGAACTGGCCTGAATATAAGCAGGATCGTGCCACACTGATCTTCAACCATGAGATTGAAGTCGTGCATGATCCAGAGGCATCCAAACGCGAGTTACTGGGGCTGTAAGTTAAAGCTTCCTGATCTGGTATCACATTATCCGTGTACCTAACCTGGTTCAACCTATGTAAGTAACAGACAACAATAATAAAGGCGACCTCCATTTATAATAAAGGAGGGTCGCCTTTTCTTGCTTGCCTGTATCACAACGATCAGCGAGCATCTTATTTATTTGCGAGAGGTATGTGTATGGGACACCTCATCAAAGTAGAAGGAACGTCTGCCTCCAGAGAAGAGCACAATCAAGACATGAATGAACAGAATCGCGTAGATGAGCATGGACAGAATGAACATTCCCACAGATAACCACACGAGATAAGGTTGAAGTATGGCATCTTGGTTATTGGAAAAAGCATAGTCGTTAACGAGTTCAATAATCGTGAGTAGAAGCCATGGAACATAGAGTGCAATGAATCTTTTGAACATGGATTCAGTGGTGGGTGAGCCTGTCTGACGATCTACATATCGGAATCGCAAGATGGCCGAACCTGCCGTTGTTCCCGTTCGTACCCAAGGAATAAAGAACAGTACGATGACCATCGCTATGGATATATTCAATATGGTCTGAATGGCATCAGAAGCTGTGAAGATCGAGATCACATTGGAGATAAACACAACGGCAATTCCGTCAATCATCAGCGCAAGTAGCTGAGGTACGGGATACACGCGGTTATGTTCCTTCATCTGTTCGCTCTTCGCCTGGATGCTTGCGCGAGATGGGAACAATGCCAGCAGGATTGGGGCAGCAAAGAATCCGATGACTGCGCCTGAAGTGTTCGCTAATAGATCATCCACATCGAACAGGCGGTAAGGACAGGCGTAGTAACCGTAGAGTCCGGTGAGCTGCGTCAGTTCAAAAAATAAGGAAAGCCCAAATCCGCCAAACAGGGCATAGGTCCAGCAGGATCTCTTTTGGAAGAAATACCGGATGTATACCCCCAGTGGCATGATTAGCAGAATGTTGAACATAACTTGTAAAAAAGCTCTGCCCTGTATCATGCCAAGATAAGTGGATGGTTGCGACCATACAACGGGTGTTTCCTTCATGATGTCTTTGACAAAAGTGAACGGAACCAGATTGTAATAGATCGTATCAGCCGCTTGCTGTGCGCAGGTATCTCGGGTTGTCGGGAGCGGCAGAATAACGAGGCAGTAGGCTGCCAGAATGTAAAAAATAAACGAAAAACTTACAAAAAAACGAGACCAGCTAAAGAAGCTGTCTTTACGATAGCCATAGATCAGCCACGGAATTAGTAGAAACATGGATGCAATGACGAATACAGCGAAAGCCGCTTGCACGGGGAAAACATATGAAGACATTAGCCGAACCTCCTTTTACAAGAATAGGGTGAGATTTGATATATATGGCCCCGTAGGTGGGACACGATTCTCGGAGATATGGGTATGACAGAGTCTTGCCTAATACTTAGATTATAAAGGGTTCGGTTTAAAGTAAGGGATGGATGAACCTTAAATTTGGTTTAAATTCATGCATTCAAATGTTCTCCCGGGTGGAAGATCGAGACGTAATCCCGTATACTTGCGAGGAAGCCACGATAAGAATGGAGAGTTTAATACATATGTCTAATTTGCCTAACTGCCCCAAATGTAATTCAGAGTATACGTACGAGGACGGTAGTCTGTTGGTCTGCCCGGAGTGTGCGCATGAATGGTCCCCTGAGGCGGATAATGAAAACAGTGAAGAAAGCAAAGTCATTCGCGATGCCAACGGAAATGTTCTAAGTGACGGCGACACGGTTACCGTGATTAAGGATCTGAAGGTCAAAGGTAGCTCGCTCGTGGTCAAACAGGGAACCAAGGTGAAGAATATCCGTCTGATCGACGGAGATCATGATATTGATTGCAAGATCGATAGTCTGGGTGCGATGAAGTTGAAGTCCGAATTTGTGAAAAAAATCTAAAATATGAATTTGGCTGGCTCTAACCGCCTCTGCATGATGAAGTAACGTTCAGTTCCGCATTCGACGGGAATTGGACGTTATTTTTCGTTTGACAGGAAATATTTAGTAGATTTATACTAATTGGAATTTAACCTCGTATAATCAGGAAGAAATCAGCAGATTCTGTGTCCTACATTTGAGCTAAAGGCAGGTGTCAGAGAGATGAAGAGAGATCACATTATTAAATACTATTCCGGGTTTGATGAGTGGGGGAGACTGGAACGTGAACCGATTGAGTTTATCATTAACATGCACTACATCCGAGAGTATCTACCCCCTACCGGTTGTATTCTGGATAACGGAGCTGGACCGGGGAAATATGCCATGGAGCTTGCGAGGCTGGGGTTCCAGGTTACGTTGTCTGATCTGACACCTTCCTCTGTAGATATTGCACGGCAAAAGGCTGAAGAGTTCGGGCTGACGTCACAATTCGAGGGGTTCCATGTGTTGGACGCTACTTCGCTCAAGGGTATCCCCGATGAGACGTATGATGCATCCCTTATGCTGGGGCCGTTGTATCATCTGCAGGCCAAAGAGGAACGAGAGGCAGCTGTAAGAGAGTTGTATCGTGTGACCAAGCCAGGTGGCGTAGTGTTTGTAGCGATGCAGAGCCGGATGCGTATGAGCATTAACTCATTGCAGTCTCCGCAGCAGTGGAAGCCTAATGACTCTATGGAAGCAATTCGTTCGTTTGTGGAAAAGGGGACATTCGATCATCAGGATCAGGGACGTTTTACGGGAGCTTATTATTTCAATATTCATGACGTTGCCCCCTTCATGGAGCAACATGGCTTCGAGACGGCAGAACTTATCGGTTCATCCAGCCTCAGAGTCATGCTCACGGAGGAACAGCAGCAATATTGGAAGAATCGTGCCGAGTATGATGAATTGATTCGATATATGATTGAAGCCGCCAAAGACCCCTCCATCTTGGGAGTCTCGTCTCACCTGTTGTACATTGGGAGGAAGAAATAGGAAATAAGTTCGAGAAAAAGCTAGCAAAAGATCGATATGTTGGAATAAGAGGTCTTCGATGAAAATTTCAGAAATTCATGGTCTGCCTTTCATAAGCCTGCAAATGAAGTTTAGAGGAGAAAGTCTGAATTCAGAAAAACTCCTGCTCGATACGGGTTCCGTTAGTACATTGTTAAAGGGATTTTGGGTAGTATAGACAAACCATAAAGTTAGACAAAATAAGAAAAGTGCCCTCTGGAAACAGAGGGTACTTGTGTTTTTCGTCCAAATAGTTCAATATTAAGATATATAACAAAAGGTGATCTACTTACAATTGGTTAGATATACAACGGATCGCTTCATAACAGGGAGGAATAGACAATGGAAATCGGAATCAGTACATTTGTAGAGACAAATCCGGATGTAAATACAGGAGAATTAATTAGTCATGCACAGCGTATTCGTGATGTGGTAGAGGAGATCGTTCTGGCGGATCAAGTGGGACTGGATGTGTATGGCGTAGGTGAACATCACCGTGCTGATTATGCGGCTTCATCACCAGCTGTCATTCTGGCAGCAGCGGCTTCGCAGACCAAGAATATTCGTCTCACCAGTGCTGTAACGGTATTGTCATCGGATGATCCGGTACGGGTATTTCAGGATTTTGCCACACTGGACGGCATTTCGAATGGGCGTGCAGAGATTATGGCAGGGCGGGGATCGTTTATCGAGTCTTTCCCTTTGTTCGGCTATGATCTGAACGACTACGATGAGTTATTCGATGAGAAACTGGATCTTCTGCTGAAGCTGCGTGATTCGGAAAAAGTAACCTGGGAAGGCAAACACCGCCCTTCCTTTAACAATCTGGGCATCTATCCACGTCCGGTACAAGAGAAGCTTCCGGTATGGATCGGCAGTGGCGGTAATCAGGAATCGGTTGTTCGCGCAGGACTGCTCGGTTTGCCACTAGTGCTGGCCATTATTGGTGGTCGTCCGGTGCAATTCGCACCACTGGTGGAATTGTACAAAAAAGCAGCCGCTCATGCAGGACATGATGCATCCAAACTGACGGTAGCTTCTCACTCCCACGGCTTCATTGCCGATACAATGGACGAAGCGGTGGAGAAATTCTTCCCGCCAGCACAAGCGGTGATGAATCAGCTGGGCCGTGAACGTGGTTGGGGACATTATAGCCGTGCGACATTTGACGCGGCACGCAGCCTGGAAGGCGCACTGTATGTAGGAGATGTGGATACTGTAGCTCAGAAAATCATCTATTTGCGCAAAGAAGTGGGCATCACCCGCTTCATGTTGCACACCCCGCTTGGCACCATGCCGCATAATGAGGTTATGAGAGCGATTGAGTTGCTCGGTAAAGAAGTCGCTCCAATCGTGCACAAGGAAATTGCACGTTGGGAAGCCGAGAACCAAGAGACACATTAATCCACTGAAGGTCGATACGGATATATAGAGTGAACCAAATAAAGGAGCAGGTCCTGAGCGTATAACGCCATGGGACCTGCTCCTTTTTCATTTGTTTTCTAAAAGCTTCTATAAACTACAGATTCCATGCTTATCCATTCGCAGATGTGCCAACAAGGGAGAGCATCACCATGGACACCGTATGATCATAAAGGGTTTTGGCAGCTTCTTCGCTCTCAATATGACCTCCCAGGTACAGATGGATGACACCGTGCAAAGGAGCCCAGATCAGCCGTACTGCAAGCAGGGGATCTTGTTCCTGAAGCATCCCCTGTTCAATCGCGATCTCCACCAGGCCAGAAACTTGTTTAAGTGCCGTTGCTGTTCCCTGCAAGGTCTCTGCGTCTGGTTTGAATTCGGAAAAAGAACCTCCGAACATCAGCTGATAGAAGCTGGATTGAGAAATGCCGAAGTCCCAATAAACATGGGCCAGATCGCGAAAATAGTGTTCGAACGATGCCTGACGGGGCAAGTTTTCGAAATTTTGCGACAGGAGGGAGCATCCCTCCAGATACAAGTGTTTGGCTAACCCTTCTTTCTTGCCGAAGAGGTTATATATGATTTTGGTGGAGCACTCCATGCGTTCAGCAACACGGCGTACGGTGACAGCTTCAGGTCCATGTTCTTGAAGTAAGGCAGCAGCAGCATGCACTATATTTTGGCGCAAATTCTCGGAGTGCTGGAGTCTGGTTTCCTGAAAGGTCGTGACCGCGTGAGCGGATTCGGAGGAACCTGAATTTTGATCTTTCATCTATTTCATCCTCATAACATTATTGTTGTTTCACTGAACCGGAGTTTCTTTTTCTTATGGTCATTCTACTGTTTTACGCCAGGCAACGTCAATTTAACAAATATAATTTGACATAAGAATGGAATGAGGTTACGATGATTTCATTAGGAAACAACGTTTCTATTAGAAAACAATTGTTCTAACTATGCATAAAAGGGTGGATGAGAGATGAAAAAGATTCAACATCAATGGGTACTTATTACAGGTGCATCTTCAGGTATCGGGGAGATTTTTGCATTGGAAATGGCATCGAAGGGCAACCATGTGGTACTTGTCGCCAGATCAGAGTCCAGATTAAATCAGCTGGCAGAACGAATTGAACGTACGTACCAAGTGAAGACTGAGGTAATTGTATCGGATTTATCCCACGCAGATGCACCACGAAACGTATATGAGGAGTGCCAGAATCGGGGGATACAGATCGATATACTGATTAATAATGCTGGATTCGCTACCCACGGAATGTTTGAGCAAGTGGACGGCTCCCGGCAGCAGGATGAGATCATGTTGAATGTGTTGGCTCTAACCAATATGACTCATCTTTTCTTGCCAGGCATGTTACAGAAGAAGAAGGGTACTGTCATTAATGTTGCTTCAACAGCAGCCTTCCAACCTGATCCGTATATGGCCGTGTATGGAGCGACCAAGGCATATGTACTTTCTTTTACAGAAGCATTGTATGAAGAAAACAGGAAGCGGGGCGTACAGTTCCTGGCTCTATGTCCAGGCTCAACCCAGACCTCATTCTTTGATGTAGTGGGTGCCGATGAAGCCTCCGTGGGCAAACGTGATACGCCCGAGCATGTTGTGGAAGTAGCGATGAAGGCACTCGAATCAGGCAAACCTTATGCTGTGCCAGGGGCACGAAATTACTGGACAGCACAATTCTCCCGCCTTATGCCACGTAAACAAATGTTACGAATCGTAGGTGGCATGCTTCGTCCACGTCCCAAGGGTGGTAAAGCAGAAAAGGTACAAGCCTGAGTCATGCTTTGTGATAAGAGCTTTAGGCTAGAATGCCTTTGGAACGAGCTTCCTTTATCCAGTCTGGAAATTCACTAAGAAGTCGATCATACAATTCTTCATCGCTGATCTTGGAGATGTCGTCCAGTGCAAAAAAGTCAGCGTTATCGATGAAACGTCCCGTCATATCATCAAGTTTCTCCAGAATACCGTAATTGGCCTGTCCCAAACCAACAAATTGCCAGAACAGATTTTGGTATGAACTTTCGGTAATAAGCCGCATGATTTTCCCTTTTTGACTGACACCGCCATCACTAAAAAAGATAATATACGTTGGAATATTCACATTGGGTTCCTCGATCGTATATTTGCGAATGACATCCTGCATCACAGGAGGTTCGTTGTTGGTACCGCCTTTGCTCCCCAAAGTGTATGTGCGTTCAATGTAATTCTCGAATTCCTGGGCTGTGACGCTGGGCGCACGCAAGAAGTCTTTGGCGAAGAACCATACGTCCAACTCCCCATTATCATCAAACGCTGATGCAATCGCCAGTATGCGTTCGAAGGCTTCTTGCACGATACCTTTGCGATACAGATGGTACATGGAGCCAGATGCGTCAAATACGACAGCAACACGCGCCTGTATAGGTTCGATTTTCTTCTTCTGCAGGGACAGAGTTACTTTACGCTTGAGAAGATCGATCTTGGTCAGGTTCAGTGGTGGATGATTAATGTTCGGCGCAGTAACCGGTGCGGGTGCTTCTGGAGAGGCCGCTGCAACTTCTGCATATGCAGTGAGAAGGACCTGTTCAGCCTCGGAGGTGTCGTTGCTCTCAATCTCAACACCGAATGACTCTGCCAGTGGCTGCAGTCCACCAAAGAAACCTCTTCCGATGGCACGGACTTTGAATCCGTCACGGTACTTATAGATTTCAATGAAAATAAGTGCGGTTTCCGCAGTGACTTGAGCAATCTCAAAGACAATCTGCTGAGAACCCGCTTGTACAATGGCCTGACATGTCTGAACATCGGCGAATGTACCTCCGATATCAATCGAAGCCGTGAACACACATTTTTCCACAGGGGCTTGCCGTAATTTATTCGTATCAAGTACAAAGGAAGATTTCAGTTCCTCCGTCTGTTGCAAAAGTACACTGTGATGGGGATCTACCTTCTGATTATAGAATATAAAATAGTCGTCAGATGGGACGTTTCCCTCTTCATTCACCATAAAACAGCTAACATCCAAGGGAGAAGGAGATGATGTACACTGAATGGTTACCTGAAGTTGAGCAGATTCGTTGATACCGATATTCTGGCCTGTGTTCAAAAAGATGATGGGGTCTGTCATAATTTCGATGTGCCTCGTTTCTCCAATGATATTGTTGGATATGAACAGTAACAAGACAGATTCTGATACAAATGTTTCCATAAGTCAATGGATACCTCGTTGACCCATAATTGCACTGCTTGTTTAGCTTTCTAAATAGTAAATGCTCGTATAACCCAATATTCTCATCCCTGCTCCTACGCCTTCTCAGACTCATACGTTTCCCGATGTTCTTTCTTCATCTTCACATAGTCCAGATCAGTCTTGGCGATCTCCCATTGGGCTTTGAATATGGCTGCCGCTTCAGCTTTGACCTGATCATTCTGATAGGGCAGGATGGAACCATCCTCTTTCGAATATTTGCCTCCACCTTTGTGGTTCGTATAACGTCTCGCCCGCGTGTATCCCATCTGAAGAAACTTGCGAGCCATATCCATTCCGACGAAATCCTCTTTTTTCTTATACGCCAAAAACAACTCATAGATCTTCTCCGATGACTCCGTCGCAATATCAGGTGTTTTGAAGCGCCAGTGCGGCAGAATCTCGCTTTTGTACGGCTCTACCATCAGAACCCCCTGCTCTCCCCGACCTACGGTATATAACTCAGGATGCTTACGTAGATCAAGCTCTTCATATTTGAGGCTGTAATCAAATTTCTTCATCCATGTGGTCCTCCTTGAAAAGGGTAATAGTATGTTTTTACCCCGATTCTGAACCAACATGCATGGTTAATGAGGAAAATAGAAGGAATTACACTGGAGGGATCACGGTATGGGAATGTCCGGCAGATATCTTGTGGTAACCGATGAGTTGATTGAGTCCATCAAGTCAGGTGAGGTCAGTGTGCATGATTGTCCGGTCGATCTGGATATCGATAAAATGTGGCAGATATTGCAGTTCACGCTAAACGGTAACCTGGTACAAGGAACACCACCTCTGGGTTATGTCGTGCCTTTGGCTGGTGACCAGTACGTGGGGAACTATTCGGATATGGACTTGTTTCTCCTTAGCAACGAGCAGGTACTGGAGGCATATATGGCGCTGGAACAGCTTACAACTGAAGAATTGAAGGCGTGGTATAGTCTGGATCAAATGATTGCTGAAGGCATCTATCCTGTCATGGAGGGTTGGGATGCAGAGGAGACTTGGCAGGAGATCATTCAGACCATGGATGATGTACAAGCTCTCTTTCAGACAACGGCTGCAAGCGGCAACGGTATCGTCTTCTATGTGTTCTAAGTGAGCATTGGGCAGTACCCTAAGTTTGAACTACACCTAATCGGGTTATGGATAGACACAGGGCATCCGCCTGGATGACAAGATAAACGGGTAGAAGAGAGGGAATAGATATGACAAAGGATCAGAACGAAGAGAACAAAGCGATTCAAGAGGACGAGCCGGATCCATTCGAGACTCCCGTAACTGCGGAAGATGAAGCGCCTGATGAGGAACTTGCAGAAGATCAGGAGCGAGAATAACTCCCAACTTTGCATAATGAAGCAGGATCTTTTATCGAAACTTACGATATGCTGAAATATAGATAGACCAGAGGTCGGACATGTTCCGGCCTTTTGGTTTATTTTTTGCGTATTCGTTTACAAGAATTCCCTGTACCTTCATAATGGGAATGAAACATATTTTTCTAAGGAGGAGATCATATTACGAATCGAAAGTTAGTCCAATGGATGGCAGTGCCACTTGTATTATTGATGGTTGTTCTTACAGGATGTCAGGCTGTGGGTGGAATAGACGTTGGCAAGGCAATGGCCAATGGTGCAAATATCAAATCCGGTGAATCCAAACAATCCATGCATATCAACATAGAGCCGGCTAAGGAATTTGCTACGGAAGAAGACCTTGCCATGATTGAACTTGTTAATTCCATATCCCTAGATATTGATCAAGCCAAAATGAAAGATGCCAACACAGCATCGATCAAAGGTACATTAAGTATGAAGGGAACCAAATTACCATTCCTTCTATCCATGAATGAGTCCCAAATGGTCATTGATCTGGACGGAGCCCAGAAACCTCTGTACATATCCCTGGATGCACTTGAAGGTGCAGAAGCTCTTCCAATGATGGATACGAAGGCGCTGCAGAAGCAAATGGAGGAGCTTTCGCCGAAACTGCTATCTTTCGTGATGAAGCATCTGTCCAATCCGAAGAATATCTCCGTAACTCCTGTACAGGAGTCGGTGAACGGCGAATCGGTTAGCCTTTCCAAGCTGCACATGGAGATTAGTGGTGAAGAGATGCTTGCCATGGTTAAACCCTTCCTGACAAGTATTGCGAAGGATGAGCAAGGACTCAAAGATCTGATTGGAGATCTGTATGATGTGTTCTACCCTGTGCTGGAAGCCGTTAATGAAGTAGAAGGTGCGGGAGATGACACGCTGAATTCAATCGTTCCTGAATCGAAAGATGAAGCCGTTGCTTCATTGTATGCCATGATTAAAGAGGGGTTGGACAGTATGCTGGTCGACTACGACAAGGAACTGAACACCCTGTTGAATGACACACCTGAGTTGAAAACCGTGTTTGGCACAGAGACCAAGCTGAAAATGGACTTTTATCTCGACAGCAAACTGGATATTCGCAAGCAGAACATGGAGTTGAAAGTGGCGTTGCCTGCTTCCGCGGATCTGCCGTTGAAATCGGTAACGGTAGGTGGTAGCAGTGAGCAGTGGAATATAGGTGGAGCTGTTACGGTTGATGAAGTGGATGTATCGGGCGGCGTTATGGATCTGATGAAGGATGATATTACACCGGGTCAGATGTTGCGCAATTTTGATTCCCATTCACTTGCATATCAATTGTTGAAAGATGACGCTGGTATCACGAGTAAAAATGTAATGCTCTATCCGGATGATGAATACGATGGAGCGATCACCGTTAAGAATACAACATTTGTTCCTCTTCGCTATTTGTCCGAAGAATTGGATGCTGAAGTGAAATGGACTAAAGGGTCCAATCAAATCATCGTGATCGACGACATCACAGGTGATGAGATCGTTCTGACTGTAGGTTCCAAGAAGGCAACCGTTGCGGGTAAAGAAGTGTCCATGGTGGAATCGGCTTATGTAGGCAAGAACGGCAAGACGTATGTGCCGCTGCGCTTTATGGCTGAATCCCTGGGTGCTACTGTAGATAAAGAACAAGAAACAGGCTGGATTTTCATCGACCGCCCTTAATTCTCGTTACTTAAATAATCAAATGTATGGATCGGGGAGTATCTCTAATAAGGGTACTCCCCTTTGCTATGTTCTAAACGATTACGTATGCTGAAGCATCTGAGGCTTTTTGCTGAATCCAGTACTTCCGGCGGTAAAACCCATCTGGCGATAGAACTCATGCGCGACTTCACGCTCCGGGCGATTGCCACTGTTCAGGGACAGGGAATCTACGTCATGCGTGGCAGCCCACTGTTCTGCTGCGAGAATAAGCTGACGACCGATGCCTGAGCCTCGGAACTGGTCGTGGACAACCAGTGACATAATACGGCAGTGCCTTCCGTTCTTTTCGTACAGATATGAGGTCTGTAACCCAATCAGTCCGACTACGCGTCCACGTACTTCAGCGACCAGTGTGGTAAAGTTGGCGTCTGTAGAGATGTGAGCATAACGCTCCTGCATCTCCGCATACGTGGTGGGATAACCGAGCTGATCCATCAGAATGACCATATCCTGCAGATCCTGATCTGTGCTATGTCGGATGGTGATATCCAGGTTCATGATCGTGTCGCCTCCCCGGATCTTTCCTTCAGGGAAAGTTCAATAAGAGTGTCGAGCAACTCGGCAAAAGAAATGCCCGCAGCGGCTGCACTCTTGGGCAGCAAGCTGTTACGGGTAAGTCCCGGCAGCGTGTTCACCTCAAGCACATAAGGCATGCCTTCCCGAATGAGGATGTCCACGCGAGCGTAAACGCTGCATTTCAGTACCTTATAGCAGGCCAGTGCAGCAGCTTCCACACGCTGATAAAGGTCGGCAGGGAGTTGCACAACCTGTTCCTCAGCGCCGTTATCATCGTACTTGGAAGAGTAGTCGAAGAATGCGGCGTTCGAACGAATGGAGATCACCGGGAGCATCTTCCCATCCAGAATGGCACAGGTAATCTCTTCACCGTCGATATATTGTTCAATCAGGACGGTATCATCCCAGGCAAGTGCCGCCTTTACCGCAGGAGGCAGGGAAGAAGGCTCATGTACGATTCGGGTGCCGATGCTGGAACCGCCTGAGTTCGGTTTGACCACCACAGGGTACGTTAATTGTTGAACCGCAATGGAGGACAGTTCCTCCATGTGGCTCACTTGCAGCCAATCCCCGGTAAGCACACCCGCATGACGGATAAGTTGTTTGGACATGTCTTTATCCATGCATACGCTGCTTGCGAGTACGCCACATCCTGTATAGGGAATGCCCAAAGACTCCAGTGTGCCCTGTACGGTACCATCCTCTCCGTATTTGCCGTGCAAGGCAAGTAGCGCTACATCGATCCCGGCAGACTTGTCGATCAGATCCCGCTTGCTATTCAGCTCAATGGGCACAACCTCGTACTTGCTTCCGTCCAAATTCGCAATCATCTCCTGTCCGGTGAGCAGGGAAATATCCCGCTCCGAAGATGTACCGCCCATAATCACGCCAACTTTCATGTGAAATCCTCCCCGTTGTAGATAACATTGCATATCGTTGTTCCAAATTGTCATGTTGCTTCGTGATCTTCCTGTTCGTTTGCGAATCAACTGTTGTTCGTTTCCTTAGCCCATTTCAGTGCATCCCGGCTACGGTCTCGCCAATGATGCGAATGCCTTTGCGTATATTCTCATCGCTGACTCTGGAGAAGCCCAGACGCATCGTATTTAATCCCTGACCGGGTTCCAGATAAAAGGTATCCCCAGGCGTGAAGGTCACGCCCTTTGCCTTACAGGCCGCCAGTAACTCACGTGTGCGGTATTCGGGCGGGAACTGCACGAACAGATGCAGGCCACCCTCACCGGAGATCCGGCACATCGGCAGATGCTGCTTCAGACAGCGCACAACCAATTCATATTTTCGTTTATATTCCGTTCGGGCCCGCTTGAGGTATTTCTCAAAATTGCCGTTGCTCAGATATTGATACAATAGCGATTGATCCAGTGTTGAGGTATGAATGCTTCGCGCCCGTTTCATGCTCTCCAGATAATCAATCAGGGCCGCATCCGCAATAACCCAGCCCACTCGCAATCCTGGGAAAAGCACCTTGGAGAAGCTGCCCAGATACACCAGTCCATTCCCTTGGCCCATGCTGGCAATCAGAGGAGAGACATGGGAGCCGGAATAACGTAATTCTTCGTTGAATCCGTCCTCAATGATCGGTACCTTATACTGGTTCATCAACCGGATGATCTCCGCCCGCTTGGCAGGTGAGGTCACAATCCCGGTTGGGTTGTGATAGGAGGGCACGAGATAGGCTAGATCATACGGACTGGTTGCAAGTTCATGTTCCAACTGCTTCAGGTTCAGGCCATCCGGCTCCATGTTCACACCGGTCAGGTCGAACTGGTGCAGCTTCAGGTTTTTGATCGCTGTATGATGCGTTGGATTCTCGCAGAGCGCTTTGCCACTTTTTTTGCGTATGGCCCCAAGGACCAGATCGAAAGCTTCCGTGAATCCATTGGTAATCAGAATATCCTTGCCACGAAGGTCGACACCTTTGTTCTCCATATATCTTAATAAATAATTCATCAGTGGCCGGTACCCTTGCGCATATCCGTAATTCAGCAATACTTCACCTTCGAGCGACATGCGATCCAGAAAGGCACGCTTCACATTGTGCAGATCGAACAGCTTCTCATCCGGCGCAATACTGGTAAAGGATATCTCCCCACGCTCTGCTCCTGAGCCATGTTTCATCAGATCGTACTGCTCTGCCTGAATGGCATATTCACTTACGGCAGTCGTCCAGTCCAATTGCCAGCTCGCTGTGGCCGCAGGTGCTTCGATGGAGGCACTGACGTAATTGCCTTTGCCTTTAACGGCATAGATCAGGCCTTCATCTTCAAGTTCGGCATAAGCAAGAAGAACCGTGCTGCGACTAACTTTCATAAGTGTGCTGAGTTCACGGGTCGAAGGGAGTTTTTGTTTGGCTTGCAGGCCGCCTTTGAGCATTAATCGCTTCATGTAATCTTTGACTTGTATATATACAGGGCGGTCCTCCGTCAGTTGCAGATCGGAATACATCCCATCACTCCCTCTACTGGTATCTTGCCATATTATAAACCCGGCAGAAAGAACCACGATACCTCTGTTTCCCTGCGGGAGTGGTTCGACGTCTGCGCAAACGTAAAAAAGCCCGGGCTTTGTGCCGGGCTTGTGGTGGAACGTGATCCATTTTCTATAGTTCTGCTGCTATGACATTCTACAGTTGCATTGCAAGACTAGTCTCTCTAGGATCGATAGCTATCTTACCTTCTACGTGTGTCTATATAACTTCAGTACGGCTATAATTGCAGGCTTTCTAAATGAATCCAATTTAATTCTAGGATGAGACATTCAAATCTAGGTCTTTCTACGTTTGCTTGCTGCAAGGGATCGAATAGATGGTCTTTCCACAATCTATAAGCTAAGGTTCTTGCTAACTGTACTCTTCTCGTGTGCACGTAACCGAATTCAGCATGAAAAAGATAATTAATTATAGGGTACAATAGACGGAGGTAGATATAAAGACATATGTCTCAGTGCCCATTTTCTTCCTCATACCCCTATAGTACCACTTTGAATCAGGGAAGTTAACCTTTTTTTTGAAATATTTGTCGTAAAAGCGAAAATTGCGTGAATTGTGCTTCTTATAGATTGAAATGGTGTCCCTTTATAATATGTGATAGGATGTAAGCCTATAGATAATGAGGAAGTGAGCCCATTGATTAATATTACCGTGCCAACACCAGATGTAACCATCACGAAGCAGGCTGATCCACAGCTTAGCCACATTTACGGATTCACCGATTTTCACCTGATTACCCGCGAACTAGGCGGGATTTTCATGTTCTACAATGCCGCTGGAGAGTTGTTATTTGTCGGTAAAGCTCGAAAATTAAGACCCCGCATCAAAAAGCATTTTGAAGACACCGTATCACCAATGAAGAATCACCGCGAAGAAGTAACGACCATTGAAGTATGCCTGGTTGAAGATCCGGTGGATCGTGAAATTTACGAGACCTATATCATCAACACGATGCGTGCGAAATACAATTTAGACAAAGTATTGTACAAATAAAGACAGTAGCACAGTTTCAGTGAGGGACAAGAATTGCAGCAGATGTGCATAAGATGTAAGTAACATGCAATGTTTAGGACATATGTCCTAAACATTGTGCCAATAGGCAAGGATGTGATCGAAGGATTGCATCCGATTCCGCCTATGGCATCATCCCGATCTTTGCAGGGGACCAGCTTGTAGAATTAGAAATGTAGAACGGCAAGCATGGCATTACAGGATATACCAATACATATGAAGAGGTGATTGTGTTGATCGGTCGTAGCGGTAACCCTACACTTAAAGACAGCACGTTTGAGAACAATGGATATGGAGAAGATCGGTACCAGAATTCCATGACCATTAACGGCACGGTGAACAAGGCGTTTATTACGCTGGTTATCCTGCTGGGAAGTGCATTTGCATCCTGGATGATGTTCTTTAACGGACAAGAAGTGATGCCGCTCGCTTATGGTGGATTGATCGTTGGTTTCATTCTGGCACTTGTGATTTCGTTCAAACCGGTAGCAGCACCTTACCTTGTGCCAATCTATGCGGTAGCAGAAGGTCTGTTCCTGGGCGCACTTTCCGCCACATATGAGTCTCTGTATAACGGAATTACCTTGCAGGCCGCCCTGTTGACCATGGCTGTATTCATCGCTCTGTTAGTGGCTTACAAAACTCGATTGATTAAAGCTACAGAGAACTTCAAGCTGGGTGTCGTGGCTGCAACCGGCGGTATCATGATCATGTATCTGCTAAGTTTTGTACTTGGATTCTTCGGAATTACGATACCTTATCTCCATGATAACAGCTTGATTGGTATCGGTATTTCGGTCGTTATCGTCATTGTTGCTGCCCTTAATCTAGTGCTTGATTTCGACTTTATCGAGGGTGGTGCTGAACGTGGTGCTCCCAAGTATATGGAGTGGTACGGTGCATTCGGATTAATGGTTACGCTGGTATGGCTGTACATTGAGATCATTCGTCTGCTCAGCAAATTGCGGAGCCGCAATTAGTCTCATCCGATAGAGACGTAACCTGAGTGTGAACTTATAAGCTAAAAAATTAAAAAATAAAAGCTAACGCGTGATGTACTCACGTCGTTAGATTTTTTTACTTAATAGCCTAAGCTTCCTCGATGTTTTAACTGGGAGTATAAATCCTCCAAAGTTACGATCTCGGGCTGACTCGGCAGATCTCCGCCGGCTGAACAGGCTGCCAGCATATGCTGATCATCCAGGCGCTGACTATGGAAGCGATGCTCCTCGGCCTGCTCGCAGCGCCAATCTCCTCGCTCATCGGGAAGGATGGCGAAGGAATTCAGGGGCATGGACAGACCCATGCCGACGGCCTTGATATAGCTTTCTTTCAGCGTCCATAGACGGTAGAAGGTTTCTCGCTGTCTCTCGGCGGGCTCTGTTGCCAAGAACTGGCTCTCCATAGGAGAGAAGAAACGCTCTGCAATCTGCATCTCGATCGGTGCTATTTTTTCAACATCCACGCCCAGTTCAGCTACACCACCAGAGATCAAAGCAATCCAATCCCCGGAATGTGAGACATTGAATGGTACATTGGAATGGTGAATGAGCGAAGGTTTGCCATAAGAATTGCGGGTAAAAGAAAGTTCAGCAGGGGCTAGTCCAGTGAACTTGCTCACAGTCACACGGGTCAATACTTCTCCCAGAACGGAGCGATATGCATCAGCCTGATGCATAAAACGCGAAGCTTGCTCCCGCCGTTCGGCAGAGACTTGCGACAGAAAATGGTTCCAGTATGCCTCGGGCAATACTTCTGGAACTTGGAGCACACAAATGGTTATCATCATTAATCACCTGAAGATATATTCGGCACAGAACAGAGACTTTCCTTTATGTGATTGGCTCTCCAAGCCGTCTCAACTTGAAATTCTCAATACCACACTTCGTTATGTTTCTTGCGCTTGCTTCCATTCCTTATGGGCAATTTGGATTCGCTCCCACATTTCCTGGCATTCCAGTTCACTGTAACTCACGAGAGGTTCATGGAATACTTCCGTTAACACTTCTCGCCACTCGGTGTAATTCATAATCTCCGTTTTGCGGATTCCTTCACGATCATGCGTCCGGAGCATACATCCGCGCAGTTCGTTACTACTTAACTCATCCCGTTGACGAAGTAAAAATGCGTTATGCCAAGGTGATTCAACTGCCCGACTATAGAATTCATGTTTGGGCATGAACTCTTCCAGGCTGGTAACCGATTCCGGATCATAGTCCACACCTTCACTTGGTCCGCCCAGTTCATATTCGAGTCGCCAGCCGCCAGCAACAACAGATGAAGGCATGAGTTGATACGTGAACGGTTCTGAGCCATACGTTCCATAACGAAGTGGCAGAGGTTCGAAGGGCATTCCGCCCAGTCCAACATCCACAATCCAGCGTTCCACCGTCGGGTCAGCATCCGGCAAAAGGACAGACAGGCCGAGGTGGAACGAGTTCACACGTGGCAATTCTCCATGGGGCTGAACGCCGCCGCGATGCCAATGCACCGTATAACCGAGCGAACGAAGCAGAATGCTGAACGCCCCGTTAAGATGGAAACAGTATCCGCTTCGCCCCTGTAATATGAGCTGAACAGAATCCTGAAGACGAATCCCCACAGGGCGACCAGTATAGATATCTATGGTTTGCCAGGATAGAATCTTCACATGTGCACGCTGAAGTTCAGCCAGGTAATTCAGAGAAGGTGCTTCTATTTCATTGATGCCGATCCGTTTCAGGTAAGCCTGTATTTCAGATCGGGTTAAGGTAACATTCATCCAGATCACCTCTAGTTTAGTATGGGCCTAGACGGTTACGTTTCATAAGGCCTTGAGAATATTGTAGAGGTATACAGTTGAATTGAATACGCAGGTTCATGTGTATTGTACCGGTACAAAAGTCATATATGATATGGGAATCTAATTTCTTTTTCTGGGGTATGTTAACCGTTTAGAGTGGTTATAGGTTAGAATATAGATAGATAGCAGGATTAGGAGATGGATACATGGCTAATGATGAAGTAATTTTGACACAGGAAGGCTTGGAAAAGCTGGAGGACGAACTGAAGGATTTGAAGACGGTGAAGCGTAAGGAACTAGCTGCTCGTCTGAAACTTGCTATCAGTTACGGTGACCTGAAGGAAAATAGTGAGTATCATTCAGCCAAAGATGATCAGGCCTTTATGGAGACCCGGATTTTGATTCTGGAGAAAATGCTGAGAAATGCAAGAGTAATCAACTCGGACAATATAGATTCCAACAAAGTGAGCATTGGTTCAACGGTAATGCTTAATGATATTGAGTTTGCCGAGAAGATTGAATATAAACTGGTTGGTCCTGCTGAGGCTGATGTCGCGGATAATAAAATTTCGTACGAGAGCCCGCTGGGTAAGGAACTGATGGGCAAAGAAGTGGGCAGCGTCATTCATGTGAATGCTCCGATAGGCGTTATCAAGTATGAGTTGCTTCAAATTAAAGTCTAATACAAGTAAGAGGTGAACCCCGGTCATGAACGTGGCTGAGGGAACACCTCTTTTTTTGTTCTTTCAGGCTCGAATAGTTGGGTGAATATGCTCTTGGTGAAACTTCATACGGTTGGACGGCAGAATTTTATCACATACTGTTTTTAAGGCAGTGATGAGTGGAAGATTTTCGTCATTGTTTAATTGTGAATAAATAACATTTCGACAAATTTCGATTTTCGAATGACCTGATACGGTGAGTAGTATATAATTACGGGAAAACTTTAAAGTGATGGAGTAGATACGATGAATTTTAGTAAGTCTGATCTGAATCAAGACAATTCTGGCAAAGGGGAACGTTTCTCCCAAGCCGGTTTCATTCTTGCTGCCATCGGCAGCTCGGTCGGTTTGGGCAACATGTGGAAGTTTCCTTATATTACGGGTGAAAATGGAGGAGCTGCGTTTTTCCTACTCTTCATTGTCTGTCTGGTGCTGATCGGTCTGCCTGTACTTCTGGCGGAACTTGCGATTGGTCGCAGCGGCAGAGGTAGTGCAGCTACTGCTTTTGTCAAAGCAGGCGGACATAAAGGCTGGCTTGCAGCCGGTTTGCTGCAAGTACTTACGCCGTTTATTATCCTTTCCTTTTACGTCATCATTGCAGGCTGGACGTTGCAATATTCGATCACATCCTTCAGCGGCAGTCTGTACAATAACGCGGATTTTGCCGGTCAGTTTGATACCTTTATTGGCGGATATATGCCCATTGTCTGGCAATTGGCTGCGGTTCTGATTACAGGCTGGATTGTAGCCAAAGGGGTCTCCAACGGGATTGAGAAGTTCAATAAAGTATTGATCCCGGCCATGCTGGTATTACTGGTGATCCTGATGATTCGTGCAGTAACTTTACCTGGAGCGGGAGCAGGAGTCTCCTTTTTCCTGAATCCTGACTTCTCCCAATTAACAGCAGAGTCGGCGCTGGTTGCGCTTGGACATGCCTTCTTCTCCCTGTCACTAGGGATGGGTATTCTTGTCACGTATGGTTCGTATGTGGATAAGAATCAATCACTCGGCGCGGCGACTGTAGCAGTTGGTGCAGGTGACCTGATCTACGCTTTTATTGCCGGTCTGATCATTTTTCCAACGACGTTTTCGTTTGGTATTGCGCCTGACCAGGGACCATCGCTGATCTTTGTGGCTCTCCCGGCCGCCTTCTCAGCTATGCCGCTTGGGTTCCTGTTTGGTGGATTGTTCTTTGTGCTTCTGGCTATTGCGGCGTTAACATCGGCTGTATCCTTGCTGGAAGTTCCGGTTAAATACTTCATGGAAAGATTGTCCTGGAGCCGTAGTCGTGCAGTATGGACGATTTCAATCGCTGTCTTCATCGTTGGGCTTCCTTCAGCACTGTCGATGGGGCTGGTCCCTGAGTTTAATATCAACGGTACAAATCTTTTTGACTGGATGGATTTTGCGGCTTCCAACATCATGCTTCCGGTAGGCGGCTTGCTGGTTACAATCTTCGCAGGTTACTTCTGGAAAACGGCTGCTGAAGCCTCCGGTCTGCGTTCGGGCTGGTTCCGGGTATGGTTATTCATGCTTCGTTATGTAGCACCGGTCCTCGTACTGCTGGTTCTGCTGCACACATCCGGTATCATTCACTTCTAAATGTGAAGACTTGAATAGAATAAATGTGGTCCGTTGTGCAGATTTGCCATAGATAAAACCTCTTGGAAGAAATGCAAAAGCCCTTGTGTTCCCGCTTCAATTTTGGGACAATACGGAGTAGAGGTTTTTTGGGGTAGGGTAGGACCGACAAGCCATAGCTTTTTTTGCGAAAAGAGGATTATATAATGAACAAATCATCCATATATGGATTAACATTAGAGCAATTACGTTCCTGGCTGCCGGAGCATGGGCAGAAGAAATCCCGTGCATCCCGGATCTGGGAATGGTTATATCAGGAGCGCGCACACGATTTTCCCGAGATGTCCGATGTTCGTCAGGAATGTCTGGATGTGCTCTCCGAGCATTTCACCATGAACTCGCTGAGTGAACATGTGAAGCAGGAGTCAGCAGACGGTACCGTGAAGTTCCTGCTTCGGATGCAGGACGGCAACCTGATTGAGACGGTCTTAATGCGGCAAAAATACGGACTTACCGTATGTGTGACCACACAAGTGGGCTGTAATATCGGCTGCAGCTTCTGTGCGAGCGGATTGATCAAGAAGAGCCGCGACCTGTCCGCTGGAGAGATTGTGGAACAGATTATGCATGTGCAGCGGCATCTCGATGTGGCTGCTCAAGGTGAGCGGGTCACGAACGTAGTCGTGATGGGCATTGGCGAGCCTTTCGACAATTTTGAGCACATGAGCAATTTCATCGAAGTTGTCAAAGATCGTAAGGGACTGGCGCTTGCCGCCAAACGGATTACCGTGTCCACGAGTGGCCTGCCAGACAAAATCAAGGAATTTGCAGACAGCAGTCTGCAGGTTAATCTGGCGATTTCACTGCATGCGCCGAATAATGAACTGCGTACACACATCATGAAGATTAACCGGGCTTTCCCGATCGAGCAATTGATGGATGCGGTGGATTATTATCTGGCTACGACGAACAAACGCATCATGTTTGAGTATATCCTCTTGCGTGACGTTAATGATCAGCGAGAGCATGCCGCCGAACTTGCTGAGCTGTTATCCAGCCGCAAGAGTATGGTCAGTGTTAATCTGATTCCATACAATCCCGTGGATGAACACAGCCAGTATCAGCGGAGTACGGAAGAGTCCATTCTGGGCTTCTATGATACGCTCAAGAAGAATAACATCAATTCCACTGTACGTATGGAGCATGGTACGGATATTGATGCAGCCTGCGGTCAATTGCGCAGCAAACAGATGAAGAACAATGAAATGGAGTCTCAACCAGACCGTCTGGCTCTGGGATAACAAGCAGCCTGAATACCAAACGCCTCTGTACATCACGGGTAAGTGATGTACAGAGGCGTTTTTTGGAAATTACATTATTTCAATGTTTTGGTCATCAGCAGATGGGGGATGCCATCTTCCATAAATACGTCTGAAGCCGGTGTATATCCAAGACGCTCATAGAACCCGGAAGCCTGCACCTGTGCGTGCAGCTTGGCCTTCTCAAGCCCCTCGGCAAGAGCCATCTGCTCCAGTTTATCAATTAACACGCGGCCCAGACCGTGTTTGCGGTAATCGAGCATGACACAGATTCGTTCGAGCTTGGCTACCTGTTCCACAATGCGCAATCTGGAGGAAGCGGCAGGTACACCGTCCACGTAGAGCAGGATGTGGCGAGCCTCCGTGTCTAGTGTATCATAAGCATCGAATTCATCCGCTGCGGATACGCCTTGTTCTTCAACGAAAATGGCCATGCGTATTGCGAAGCAAGCATCGAGTAATTCCTGATTATTAACCTCAACAATGGTTGTATTCATGAATGTTTCTCCTTTTGAGTAAACGTAATGATATCCTGACATGATAAACTGGTACATAACAGGAGCGCGAAACGTTGCTTTTCCAAGCAGAGCGCTCGAAGTCTATAGTTCAAATTTAATCTAATTCAAATGTAGTTATACCATCAATTATGTTGTGAATGCAACAATTTATTAGGAGCGTGAACCCCTTTGACTGAACCAAAAGAAGTATTGCGTGAAATTGGCATGATTGCTCGCTGTCTGGATTCGATCAGCAATGTCGAGTTCCAGCATCTGAACCTGTCTCGCGGACAATACCTGTACCTGTATCGGATCTGTGAGAATCCGGGAATCATTCCGAACCAGCTGGCTGAGCTAATCAAAGTAGACCGTACGACTGCGGCAAGAGCCATTAGCAAGCTTGAATCTGACGGATTCATTATCAAACAGTCAGCAATGGGTAATAAGAAGAATAAGGTGTTACATCCTACAGAAGCAGGGCTTGAAGCTTGGGAGTTTATTCGAAAAGAGGGTGTGCATTCAGATCAGGTGACCCTGGACGGGCTGACAGAAGAAGAGATACAGATAGCGGTTGATCTTCTTAGGCGGATGCGTCATAACATTGAAGTGGATTGGAAATATGTCAAAAAAGGTGGACGTCGACCCTACATGGATCGTGAAGAATAAGTGCACACTCTAGATAGGTCGAAATCCTCGACCAGAGGTGTTGTTGTTTCATTGCCGTACACAAGCAGGAGGAATGGCGTGAGAATTATATTCCGAAAAAAACGAACATGGCTGATATTGTTGCTGCTTACTGCCACCGTAGCGTTCACTTTGTTAATAAGGGAGCGGTTCCTGATGAATGGCGTGTCCCCGACAGTTTCTTTTATTGAAGATCATATGACCAACCCGAATGGGACACTGGCAACGTATTTGCAGGATGCTGCATCGAAGGAGGCGGATACTGTTGCGGGTAGAGAGACGTTGTCCGAGTCGCTTGGCTTGTGGATGCAATATGCAGTGGCGAGTGACGATCAACCTTTGTTTGAACAGAGCTATAAGCAACTGACGACGTATTTCCTTATGGCCCCAGACCCTTATATAGCCTGGAAGCTGGATACACAGGGTAAATCCCATGTAACGACGAATGCGCTTGGCGATGATTTGCGAATTGTTGGAGCCTTATTGCAGGCAGCAGATCAATGGGAGCAAGGAAGAGAAGCGAAGCTGGCTACCGCATCGGCCATTTCCAGAGGATTGGCCCATTCGGCTCAGAAGCAGGGGTACTTTGTTGATTTTCACGATTATACAGGTGGGCATTCGTCAGATAGGTTAAGCCTGGTGTATGTTGACCTTCCCTCACTGCAAGCGATGGAAAAACACAGCATGCTGGAGCCGGGAGCCTATGCGAAATACGAATCTTTGTTGCATAAGATGCCTGATGATGGATTATTCTATCCAAAGACCTTCAACGTTGTCAGCAAAGAGTACGCGTTTGACGATAGAGTGAATCTGATCGATCAGTTGATCGTGGCGAACCATCTGGCGGCTACCAATCGTAAACCGGACAAGCTTATTGCTTTTCTGAAAAAAGAATTCAGTACCCGGCACCAGTTGCCTGGGCAGTATAAGCGGGAAGCACGCATACCTGCAGTAGCCTATGAGTCGTCATCTGTCTATGGCCTGACCATCCTGCTCGCTGTTCGTTCGGGTGATCCGAAATGGGCCAAACAGCTGTATAACCATATGATTACATTGCGTGGTCAGGACTCGCGTTATCCAGGTGGATATGTATTTGATGGAAACACCCATTTGTTTGATAATCTTTTCCCGTTACTGGGAGAGACTAATTTACAGAAAAGTATGAAAAAGTGATCATGTGATTGTTGAATAACGAGTTCATTACCCAATGGAGAGAAGGCCTATGAGGAATAAAGCACCTACCTATCGTATGGCATGGGGATATGCCATTCTAATTGGACTTGCCATCATCCAGCAGCTTTTCATTTATCTTAAAGTATATATGAGTCAGAGTTACATCACATCGGATGTAATCTTCAGTACGGCATCGCTTGGAGCGCTAATTTTGGGTCTATTTTTGCCTGTCGGCGTATCTGTCGTTGTCATATTTGTATATCTGGTCTCTTATTTTGTCTGGCTGGTTACTTACGCTGATGTGAATGTGCTCACATTCTCCTGGTGGTTACTCATTCCGGCGAATGTCGCCGTTGCTGCCTTTATCAAGGCCAGTTTTGTGCGAAGTGCACGTGTGGTGGAGCGCCTGCAGGATATGCAGGATCGAAACCCGGAGGTGGATCTGGATACAACGCTGGGCAATAAGGGAGCTCTGGCGGATACCTTAATCAAGCAGAGTAACCTCGCTCGTCGATATTCAGAAAAGTATGGATTCAGCATGGCCATGTTTAAGATTGAATTTCTACCACTGGTGATGGAATCGCTTGGTTCTGTCCGATATTCACAGTTTTTGCTTGAAATCTCCAGTACGATTCAGAAGCAAATTCGGTACGAGGATTATAAATTTTTTGTAGACCGTGGGCGGTTTGTCATCTTGTTCCCCATGTCGAATGTGGAATATCTGCCGCTAGTTACCGAGCGGATCAAAAAAGCTGTGATGGATCTTGAAATCATCGATAAAAGAGGCAATGAGTTACAGACGGTGATTAGGTCCGGTGCGCTGGTATTTCAGAAGGAGCAATTCAGCAAATATGAGCATATCGACGCCGTTATTGCCGCTCTGGAACGGAACACAGAGACAGACCTCATCGGTGAGTATATATAACAGGTAGTTCCGTCATCGGTGTGTCCGTGCCCATAATCTGGCGTGCAATTTGTATAGCGGGAAGGAGAGATTCTCAGTGGACTACATGTTCTGGTTTATCCCGATCTGTATCGCTGTCAGTTGTATCTTCGCGGTATTTACGATTGGGTTAACGATCGCTACCCTTCGCTTTCGCTCTAGAGTCATTCGGAAGTATGATCGGAGGAAACTGGGTGGCTGATTTTATTATAATACTCTCGATATTCAGTATCTGGATTGCCGTATTCGAGTCGATTGTGATTATGGCTGGTGCCATTCTTTTTATTCATAAACAGGATAAAAGAGGGATTCAAATCCCCGAAAGTATGGACCATTATCCGACGATTACAGTCATGGTGCCTGCGCATAATGAGGGCAAGGTTATTGTTGCGACTGTTGAGCATATCTTGCGTCTGAATTATCCAGAGGATAAGGTGCAGGTTATCGTTATTGCGGATAATTGCTCAGATGATACGGCTGAGAAACTGAAATCATTCCTCAGCCGAACCAGTTATGTGCACCGTAACGTCACAGTAATGGAGCGAAAAGGAACCGGCGGCAAGTCGGGGGCGCTTAATGACGGACTGGAGATAGCGACAGGTGAGTGGGTATGTATCTTTGATGCAGATGCCGCACCTGAGCGGAATTCTTTGATGTTTTTGGCGCAAAAATCGCTTGAAAATCCTGAACAATATGGTGTCGTATTCGGAAGAAATAAAGCACGCAACAGAGGACAGAATTTCCTCTCCAAATGTATCAATCTGGAGATCATTACTTCTCAGCGCGTGTATCACACAGGCCTGTGGGAGTTGTTCCAGCTGGGTTCCATTCCGGGAACCAATTACATCATCAAAACCGGATTGATCCGGGAGATCGGCGGCTGGGATGTGACGGCCATTACGGAAGATACTGCACTGTCTTTCGAGATTATGAATCGCGGACAGTTGGTGGCACTTGCGCCGCAAGCGGAAGCATATCAACAGGAACCGGAGAAGCTCAGTGTGTATATGAAGCAACGTGAACGTTGGGCCAAAGGGAACTATCAGGTGGTACTGGATAACATTCACACCCTGTTTAACCGCTCCAGTTGGCGTAATAAACTGCTCGTCATCTATTACGCCGTAAGTTATTTCTGGTTTATGCTTGCGATTATTGTGTCGGATATTATATTTCTTGTTAATCTGGTCTACCAGGGTATCGCCATATTCAAGCCGGAATTGAGTTCACCGTTCCAGTTTGCAGGCGATGCGTATGTGTTCCTCGTGATTGGTTGGGCGCTCATGTACTTTATCTATGTGCTGCAAATTAATCTGGCACTTGCCGCCGATATTGGACAGAGCAATACCCGTAATTTCATCTATGCCTGTGTCTCCTATTTCACGTATGCACAGCTGTTCATTCTAATCTCCATGAAGGCGTTCTACTCCTTGTTCATGGACAAGATTCGGAAACGTGAGAGCAAATGGTACAAAACCGAGCGTTTTGGCTGAGCGACTTTTATCATAGGCGATAAGTGTATAAGGCTGATGTAAAAGGCTGTGTGCTGGATGATTTCAGCCACAGTCTTTTTCCTGTGGCGAGATGCACCTGCATCCGGTATACTTTTTGACAAGCTAAAAAGGTGAGATATGACTGATTCCAGGAAACGGGGGGGGCGGCAGAGCGAAGGACAGGGGATCGGATTTTTACGACAATGGGGCGAATTATGAGAAGTATATGGAGCGTCGCCAGTGGCAGGAGAATGCCAATGATACATTGGAGAAACCGGTGATGCTGGAGTTGATCGGAGACGCTGCGGGCAAGAGCATACTGGATCTGGGCTGTGGAGACGCGAGGTTCGCGGCAGACTTGCTGAGTGTGGATGAGCAAGGAACAACAACATATACGGGGATTGAGGGTTCTGTGAATATGGTTCAGGCAGCCAATGAGTCGGTCAAAGGAATGAATGCCCGGATTGAGCAAGCGTTCATGGAAGACTGGAGCTACCCGACTGAAACCTACGATTTGGTTATCTCAAGACTGGCTGTTCATTATATTGAGGATGTGGAGAGTCTGTTTAAGAGCGTATACAGCACCTTGAAAGAAAACGGAACATTTGTATTCTCGGTCGAACATCCTGTGATCACGTCTACTCTGCAACCTTCCGGGACTCGAACGAACTGGATTGTTGATCAATACTTTGTGGAAGGATTCCGTGAACAGCAATGGCTTGGAGGTTCGGTGAAGAAGATGCATCGTTCCATCGAATCCTACTATGTAGCATTACAGAGAGCAGGGTTCAAAGTAGAGCATTTGCGTGAATCTACACCACAACGTGCCCATTTTGTGAATGAGGAAACCTATCTGCGCAGACAGCGGATTCCACTGTTTCTTTTCCTGGCTGCACGGAAATAGATATTGAAGAGAACATAGATGGATAGAGCGAAGTTATACTCAATCCATAGGAAGTTTTACACAGAGAACGGTGGATAACACTAAATCTAGGGGTAAAAAGCCCGAAATCTATCCACATGTGGATAAGATATTGGGCTTTTCGCTGTTATCTTTCTAAAATTCTGCTACATCGATTGTGAATAACTTTCGATTATGAATGGGACGCCGCTCTGACATAGACTCGTTCCCCATGTCGATCCACTTCAACAGGTGCTTCGAAGAAATGACTCAGCTTGTCCGCATTCATCAGATCACCCGTTAATCCCTTACCTAAGACCTCGCCCCGGCGAAGCAAGAGGCTATGACTGAATACTGGCAGTATTTCTTCGGTGTGGTGCGTGACGTAGATGAGGGATGGGGTATCCGGGCGCTGCGATAATTCTTGGATACTATCCAGCAGGCGTTCTCTTGAGAACAGATCCAGCCCATTGCAAGGTTCGTCCAGAATAAGCACTCGCGGATTCGCCATAAGCGCTCTCGCAATGAGTAGCTTCTGCTTCTCACCCTGAGAACAGGTACGGTATTCGCGATCCCACAGATGCTGACAGCCTAGTGTTCGCATCAATTGTTGTGCTTGCTCCAAATCATCATCCGATAGCTTGTCATACAAGCCAATAGTGGCGTGTTTGCCGCTGATGACTACATACTGTGTGCGGTCTGTACCGTGCAATTTTTCTTGCAGAGATGAACTGACCCAGCCGATGGATTTGCGAAGCTGTCTCAGATCCACATCACCATATTCATGGCCTAACACGGATATCTTGCCTTCGGTCGGCCACAGGTACCCGGTGATCATGTTCAGGAGTGTTGTTTTGCCGGAACCATTCAGGCCAAGCAATGCCCAGTGTTCCCCCTCATTGACCTGCCAGTTGACATCGTTCAGCAGGGTGTGAGTGCCCCTTTTCCAAGTGACATGCTGTACATCAATAATCATGCGTACTTCCTTCCTTCTGTTATCCTCTGTGTCTATTATTCTAAACCTATTGTAGTCACAAAATCAGTGGTGTTTCAATGTGTACTGATGTAGCTTGGCCGATCTCGGCGCAGGAATACAGCACACACGCCCAGCAGCGGCAAATAGAAGCATAACTTGATCACAAATGTAATGCTGGTGATATCAATTAAGGAACCTAGCACAACCGACCCAAGTCCCGCCATGCCTAAGAACAATGGGTTATGGTTTTACGTGAAGTTGATGCAGATATCATTTTGTTTGGGGAATGAATCATTCATTGACAGTCGTGAGTAAGTTCAAGGCAAGGGGGTATGGGGAGCTTTTAGATGTTCAGTCTGAAGTACAGAAGTTGCTAGAGCCAAAGGCGACCTTCTATCGCAGAGTTCAAGAAATAAAATAAAATAAAACAAATGCAAAAAGAACCTCGTAAAGAGGTGCTTCGTTTAAGGATCATATTGTAGGGCGGCGTATCCTGATCTCTAGTGTGCGAGACTGCGTTCAGAGAGGGAGAGCCTGCCACTGATATTTGTTGTTGCCAAACGCTGGAGACTTTGCTAAGATGATAAAAAGTTAATGTAAGCGATTACATTTAAGGTAAAATTACAACGTTGTAATTATGGTTTGGTAAACCAGATAAACACTATTGTTGTATCAATACATGTTAAATATTCTGTTTTTTTATTGGTTTTATACCAATTTAAGAGAGGGTAGTAGATGTATTCTTTGGGTATCCCTAATCCATATACGAATTGTGTGGGTCATACCCGTCTTAAAATTCAAACGTTGTAATTATGAAATGAAGGGAAGTGTTATAAGGTGAAAAAACGCATGTCCACGTTGTTCAGCCTGATCAGAAGGGATAAGTATCTGCTACTGATGTTTTCGCCGATCTTTCTGTATTACCTCATCTTTATGTACGTTCCCATGCCTGGTGTATTGCTCGCATTTCGCAATTTTATGCCGGGTCAGGGCATGTTCAGTGGGGAATGGGTGGGCTTGCGCTGGTTTGAGCAGTTCGTGAACTCTATTTACTTCTGGAGGTTGCTGCGTAACACGTTCTTGCTCGCCTTCCTGCCACTTCTGTTCGGTTTCTCCATCCCCATCCTATTTGCAGTTTGTATCGTAGAGATCAAGAACCGGACATTCAAGCGTTTTGCCCAGACGGTTACGTATCTTCCCCACTTTATCTCCACTGTGGTCGTGGCCGGTATGATTATCAACTTTCTGTCCCCCACCGATGGCATCGTGAACACGCTAATCGCCAAGATGGGCATGGATAAAGTGAACTTCATGATGGAGGCCGGCTGGTTCCGTACCCTCTTCACCAGCTCCGATATCTGGCAGAGCTTCGGCTTCAGTTCCATCATCTATATTGCAGCCATTATGGGCATTGACCCCGAGATGTATGATTCCGGCAAAATTGACGGCGTCAACAAGTTTCAGGAGCTGTGGCACCTGACCCTTCCCAGCATCAAACCAACCATCGTCATTCTATTGCTGCTATCACTTGGCGGCATCATGAGCGTAGGCTTCGAGAAGGTATATCTGCTCTATAACGGAGCCACCTACGAGACTGCCGACGTATTGTCTACTTACGTCTACCGGATGGGGATTGAAGGACAGAACTATGGTTTTGCAACAGCCGTAGGCTTGTTCAACTCCATTATCACGTTTGTGCTTGTCTTTGCAGCCAATACGATGACCCGCCGCCTAACCAAGATGTCACTCTGGTAAGACCATAACCCAGCCAAAGGAGACCCTGTATGCAAAAATCGAGAAGTGACCGGTTGTTCTACGGTTTTGTCTACCTGCTGACCATCGTGGCGGTCATTGTCACGCTGTATCCCTTCTTGTACGTAATCAGCATTTCGTTCAGTTCGGTGGATGCCATCGCCAAGCAAAAAGTAGTGTTATGGCCCGTGGGTTTTACCCTGTCAGGGTACCAGATGGTACTGCAATATAAGGAGCTATGGGTTTCGTTCTACAACACCCTCTGGTACACCGTGGTTGGCACGCTGTTGAACATTGTGGCAACGTGCCTCGCCGCTTTCCCATTATCCAGACAATCATTTTTTCTGCGCCGCAAGCTGAATTTCTTCATCGCCTTCACCATGTATTTCTCAGGAGGACTCATACCGGTCTACATGCTGATTACATCACTCGGTCTGTACAACACCCGCTGGGTGATGGTGCTGCCTGTGTTGGTCATTACGTTTAATGTCATGATCTGCCGATCGGCTTTCGAGGGTATTCCGAATGAGATTTTCGAGAGTGCCAGTATTGACGGTGCCAACGAAATGACGATGCTATACCGCTTGGCTGTTCCGATCATTAAGCCGACACTTGCTGTACTTACTCTGTATTATGCGGTATTCCACTGGAACAATTTCTTCTCGGCCCTGTTATATCTGGGCAAACAGGATATGCAGCCCTTACAGATGTTCCTGCGAAGGGTGTTGATCATGGCTTCTCCCGAAGTGATGCAGAAAATGGGTGGCACGATGACTTCCGGTGCGCTGGCGGTCTCTACACTTCAGGTTCGATATGTATCCATTGTGGTCAGCATTCTGCCTATTGTTACGATATACCCTTTTATCCAGCGGTACTTCGTCAAGGGAATTACCCTCGGAGCCGTGAAAGGATAGCCTGATTTACCCGAGCATCAAGGTTCATTAGTGTGGTTCATACCAAGGAGGAATGATGGATGAGATTCAAAGGGGAAGGAAGAAAAAGCGTAATGGCAGCGATACTGGCAATCAGCCTTGCGGGTTGTAGCGGAGGAACAGGGACAGGAACGGATGCGGGGAATAGTCCATCCAGTACGGAACCGGCATTCAATTACACCGGAGCGGGACCGGTAACGGATCAGCCGGATGCGAAGTTGTCTGTGCTCGGAACCAATGCATGGACGACCAATGTGGATCTGTCTACAGCCGCCATCGTGAAGAAAATTGAGAGCAACGCAGGTGTGACAGTCGATTGGGATCTGATTCCCCCGCAGAACTATGCAGATGCCGTGAATCCAAGGCTGGCTGCCGGTACAGGGTTGCCGGATATCGTCTACCTGCCGGATCAGGATCAGCTGATGAAATACATTAACAGTGGCCTGTTTATCCCGATTAATGAGCTGGTGGAGAAGTATGGAGTCAATCTCAAAAAAATATATGAAAAGTCACCTTCGGTCAAAGCGAGTTTAACGGCGCCAGATGGTAAAATGTATTATATCCCGCAACAGACGCTCACCAGAAACTATATGCCTGTATTTATGATCAATCAGCGCTGGCTGAAGAAGCTGGGCATGAGCGAGCCTGCCACGCTGGATGAGTTCACGGCGATGCTGCGCAAATTCAAGACTGATGATCCGAACGGCAATGGGCAGGCTGATGAAGTTCCGCTGTCCATGGAGTCGAAGTTTGTATCGATGGCATTTGGTCCTGCCTTTGGTCTGGATCTGTCCAATCAGTTCTATGCGGACGATCAGGGCAAGGTACATTTCAGTTATTATGAGCCTGCCTACAAGGAATATGTGACCTATCTAAATGGATTGTATAAGGAAGGGCTGCTTGGCGTGGATTATGCCAGCACCACTAGTGATCAGGTAACCTCCCGCATCTCCCAGGATGTGACCGGAGCGACGTTTAATTTTAGCTGGTACATGTCGATGGTCTACAGCCCGCTGTTCAAGGATTACAATCCGAAAGAGCCGATCTTCAAAGGCATTCTGCCATTGAAAGGACCGAATGGAGACCAGTTCTATGTAGGACGCACACCGGTAAGTGGTATCTTCGGCATTACACGTGACAGCAAGAATCCGGAGCTTGCCTTCCGCTTCCTGGATTATGCGGTAAGTGACGAGGCACAGACGTATTATACATGGGGCATCAAGGACGACACGTATACCGAAGAGAATGGCGTGAAGACATTCACGGACAAAGGCAAAGACAATGAATACATTCAGAAGCTCGGTATCGGACCGGTCAATCTGCCTAATATTCAATCCACCGACTCTGCCGATTCCGTTGTAGCAGAATGGCATGCCAAGCTCGATAAGGAACTGGAACCGTATATTCGTGAACCGTTCCCGTTTGTCTACGCGCTGCCCGATGAAGCCAGTGTGGAGAGTATGGCGATGCCGGATATCACGACATATGTGGAAGAGATGAACTTCAAATTTATTAGCGGCGATGCCAGTCTGGATCAGTTCGACAGTTATATTGAAACATTGAAAAAGATGAATATTGAGCAGGTTATTGCGGGCAGACAGGCGCAGTATGATCGGTACAAAGCTGCTCAGCAATAAGTTTCCCAAGGTATGAGAGGTGTTGATTGATTTTGATAACCATTAAAGACATTGCCAAACTGGCGGGGGTGAGCTATAGCACGGTCTCCAAGGCGCTGAACGATGATCCGCGGATCAAACCTGCGACGAAACAGAAGGTGCTCGCGGTTGCAGAGAAACACCAATATCGTAGAAACATCATGGCACGGCAACTCTCCACGGGTAGAAGTAATATTATCGGATTTGTGCTGGATGAGCTGAGTAATCCATTGTTCTCTAATATATCGGGCAATCTGCACGCCGAGCTCAAGAAGCGGGGATACCAGATGATTCTGGTCGTCGCCGATGACGGGTTGGATGTCTTCAGCCAGCTTCGTGTGGATGGATGTATTCTGTGGGATTATGCCTTGGACAATCGGGATGTATTCTGGAAAAAGTTCGCGACCCTCAACATGCCATGTTTCGTGCTGGGTACGGATGAGGCCCCGAATTCTCCATACATCAAGATTGATCGTAAAGAAGGTATATTCAGAGCCGTCGAGCATCTGAAATCGCTGGGTCATACCCGCATCGGTTTTATCGGTAACTCGCAGAATATCAAACTGGAAGGATACAGGGAAGCGATGCAGCGCACAGGTCTGATGTTCAACGAAGACCATGTGCTGCCAGCACATTCCTCTTGGGAGGACGGGTATTTTGCCATTCGCCAATATTCATTTGGTCTGGGGTCACCGACGGCTTTTATCGGACTGAACAATCTGGTGACCCGGGGGGCGCTACGAGCCTTGCTTGAAGCGGGTTACAGCGTACCCCGGGATATATCATTAATCGGTTACGATGATCTGCCGGATATGCAATATGCTGAAGTTGCCCTGACGACGATCGGGCCGCCACTGGATGAACTTGCTGCTCAGGCGGCAGAGCTGATCGTATCGTTGATCCGTGATGAACAGGTGGATTATCCAGTGGTTATACAGCCTAAGCTGAATCATCGGAATTCAACGGCGATCTGCCGGCAGTGAATGTCGGCAGCTTCATCCTCTTTTGCACTGTGTGATGCCAGGTTGGGGAGCATGAACAACATAATCAGACGTACGTGTGCAGGGTAGAGGTGGTACAACAACATTCAAGGAGGTGTCCGTTATGCAGGTACAGACGCAGTTATCCTGGTCTGAGCGGATAGCAGAGACGATTATCCAGCAATGTGATGGTGATGGCTATCATGCGTTTCCTTCGGAACGATGGGCTTATGTTCAGGGAATGACACTCATGGCAATGGCGCAAACGGGTGAACAGTATGGTAAGGACGAGTATATTGCTTTTATGAAAAGACATATGGACAAGTATGTACAGCAAGATGGCTCCATCGCAACCTACTCTCTCGAAGAATACAATCTGGATCAAATCAATCAGGGCAAAAATCTGTTCGGGCTGATGAATGCAACCGGAGATCAGCGTTACACGGAAGCAGCACATCTGCTGGCGGCGCAACTTGCAGGACAACCCAGAACATCCGAGGGCGGATTCTGGCACAAAAAGATCTATCCATTCCAGATGTGGCTGGACGGATTGTACATGTCATCGCCTTTTCTGGCTCAGTACGCAAAGACGTTCAATCGACCGGAATTATGGGATGAGGTGGCCCATCAGATCCTATTGATTGAACGTAAGACACGTGATCCACGCACCGGGCTGCTCTATCATGGCTGGGATGAATCGAAGGAGCAGGTCTGGGCTGATTCCATGACGGGATGCTCCGCACACTTCTGGAGTCGTGCGATGGGTTGGTATGCCATGGCGATTGTAGACAGTGTGGAGCATTTCCCTGTGAATCATCCTAAGCGTGGCACAATCATTGGTATCTTCGAGCGGATGTGTAACGCACTGGTTCAGGTGCAGGAGCAGGAGAGTGGACTGTGGTTCCAGGTGCTCGATCAGGGTCACCGCCAAGGCAACTACCTGGAAGCTTCCGGCTCAAGCATGTTTGTGTATGCACTTGCGAAGGGCGTGCGGTTGCGTTATCTGGAGCCGAATTTCAGAGCGGCGGCAGAGAAAGGCTGGCAGGGATTGACCTCCAGATTGGTGGAGGAAACGGCTGACGGTGTGAAGCTGAATGGAATCTGTCACGGGGCAGGGCTGAGTCTGGACCGGGACGGCTCCTATAGCTACTATGTGAGCGAAGCGATTGTAAGCGATTCCTATATGGGAGTTGCTCCGCTCCTGCTGGCTGCGCTGGAAATGGAGCGATTGCCATGAACAAGCAGGTGTCAGCGGAGATCGATCAGGACCCGTCTATCCGTTGTTATACTGTTGCACGAGACGGGAGTGGTGATTTCGATACGATTCAAGCTGCTATTGATGCGATGCCAGACCATGCCACTGACAAGCAGGAGATCCGAATTAAACCAGGCGTATATTACGAGAAACTGGATATTGAGAAGCCCAAGATTCATCTGGTTGGTGAGGGAGCAGAGCAGACCGTGATTACGTATGATGATTATGCGCTGAAGAAATTCCCGAATGGAGAGCTGTATCATACCTTTCATTCTTATACAGCCTTCATTGGAGCAGATGATTTTACAGCAGAGCGACTTTCATTCGTTAATTCAGCTGGGCCGGGCAAGGTGGCAGGTCAGGCGTTGGCGGTGTATGTGGATGGTGACCGGGCCGCATTTCGTGGGTGTCGCTTCATCGGCCATCAGGATACGATCTTTACGGGTCCGCTGCCAGAGCAGCCAATGGATCGAAGTTTCTTCGGTGGTCCGCGTGATGGGGCCGAACGGCGGAAGCTGCGCCAATACTATGAGGACTGTTATATTGAGGGCGATGTGGATTTTATTTTTGGCTCGGCTACGGCTGTGTTTCAGGGCTGTGAGATTTTTGCCAAAAAACGTGTATCGGATGACGTTGCGACAGAGGGAGAGGTGAATGGCTGGATTACTGCGGCTTCTACACCGGAAGATGTGCCTTACGGCTATGTATTTATGGATTGTGATCTGACCAGTAACGCCCCCGCTCAGTCCGTATATCTGGGCAGACCGTGGCGAAATCATGCCAAAGTCTGCTTCCTGAACTGCTGGATGGGTGCCCATGTGAAGCAAGAGGGCTGGCATAACTGGAACAAAGCCGAGGCCGAGGCCACTGTGGTTTATGCAGAGTATAATAGCGCTGGGCCTGGTACGGGTCATGCTTCGGGTCGTGTACCCTGGGCCAAGCTACTGACCGAGCAGGAAGCAGCGGAATACACTCGATCCCGCGTGCTGTCGGGTGAGGATGGCTGGAAGCCGTTCAAGGAAACGGAATAAGTGCAGATCTTCGTAAGTTATGTACCTAAAATAAGTAAAAAAGCCTCCACACTCCCGCAGATCACACAGGAGGGGTGGAGGCTTTACAGTTTCAGTGATTGATCTCCAGATCAGTTAAAGTCCGACTCCAATTAGAAATCAAAGTTATCCGGGTCAGGTCCAACGCGAACATCTTCGTTCAGGGCGCTGATCTGATCCATCTCTTCATCTGAAAGCTCAAAGTCGAAGATGGAGGAGTTCTCGATAATCCGATGTTCCTTGGTGGACTTCGGAATGGTGATGACCCCATTTTGCAGATCCCAACGCAGGATTACTTGTGCAACCGATTTGCCTTTGGCTGAAGCAATCCCGTTGAGCACCGAATTGTCCAGCAACTGGCCTTGCATCAATGGAGACCAAGCTTCGAGCTGAATTCCATGCTGTTCGCAGAATGCTTTAAGTGGGCCCTGTGTCAGACGAGGGTGGTATTCCACCTGATTGACCATCGGTTTCACTTTTGCATCCTGCATCAGATCTTCGAGATGATGAATCTGGAAGTTGCTTACGCCGATTGCCTTAATGCGGCCTGCTGCGTACAGCTCCTCCATCGCTTTCCAGGCTGCTTTATATTTGCCTGCCTTAGGCCAGTGAATCAGATACAAGTCCAGATATTCCAATCCCAATTTGTTCAATGTGGTATCGAAAGCCGCAAGTGTCTCTTCATATCCGAGGTCTGCATTCCATACTTTGGAGGTAATAAAAAGCTCTTCACGGCTCAAGTTGTTTTCTTGCAAAGCTTCTGCAATACCTTGACCAACACCGGATTCATTACCGTAGATTGCCGCAGTATCGATGCTGCGGTAGCCGTGTTTAATTGCGCTTTTCACAGCTTCGATCAATTCTGATCCTTCTTCCACCTTGAATACGCCGAGTCCGAACCAGGGCATATGAACACCGTTATGCAGAGTTACTGTAGATTGTAAATGTTGTGCTGTTTGAGCGGTTGTCATGAGAATTCCTCCTTCGAATGTGTAAAAATCAGTCATTTAAAGCTGAATTGCCGTTATTTCATCATACAAAATCAAATCATAGTAGATCAAATTGGGTTCAACGTATATAGTATAGTTAAATACGCTCTGAAACCGGTTCCCCTCCAAGGCTGGAACCGATATACAAAAGGGCGAGTCCAATGATCGGGATGAAACTTAGAACGAAGCTTTCTCCATCTCGTCTGGTAGATGTTGATCCTTGCTTTCCAGCATTTTAGCCCATGCGGTTAGAATTACCGCTGCGAGAACCATCAAGGCTCCCACCCATGTCGTGTGAATCAAACCTATGGAGTCATTGATCACACCACCCAGATAGGCACCAATGGCAATGCCTGCATTAAATGCGGCAATGTTAAAAGCTGAGGCTACATCCTTGGCCTGTGGTGCATATCGTTCAGCTAAGGTTACAACATACATCTGAAGACCAGGCACATTCATGAAGGCAAGCAGGCCCATGCCCATAATGGTGAGCAGTGCTGCCAACTTGAACGGGACGGTGAAGTACATCACGCCCAGAATGAGGGTCTGAATGATGAACATGTAGAAGAGGGCCTTGAGCGGGTTACGGTTGGCTGCTCTGCCGCCGATGATATTGCCGACAGCAATGGCGATTCCGTACAACAACAGAATGAACGCTACTGTTTTCTCGGAATACCCGCTGATATCATGCAATAACGGGGACAGATACGTAAAGACAACAAATGTGCCTCCGTACCCAACGGCAGTGATGGCAAAGGCAAGCAGCAAGCGTCCACCGGTAACCAGCTTCAGCTGATCCCGAAATGTCGTTCGTGTTCCGCGTTTCAACGTGGATGGTACGAGTATGAGGTTGCCGATCATCGCAACGATGCCAACAACAACAATCAGGATAAAGGCAGCGCGCCAGCCCCAATGTTGACCAATCAGTGTGCCCAGAGGTACGCCGGTTACCGTGGCAATCGTTAGTCCGGAGAACATGATGGCAATGGCACTTGCCCTGCGGTTGGCAGGTACCAGATCAGCTGCAATGGTTGAGCCGATGGACATGAATACCCCGTGTGCCAGAGCGGATACTACTCGTGCAATGAGCAGCATGGTGATTCCCGTCGATAGCGCAGCCAACGTATTACCTGCAATGAAGACAACCATGATGGCAAGCAGTAGCGTCTTGCGTGATAGGGTAGACGTCAGCGAGGTCAGAACAGGAGCCCCAAAGGTAACGCCCAGGGCATATAAAGTAACGGTCAGTCCCGCTGTAGTTACGGAAATGCCGAGGTCATCTGCAATGAGGGGCAACAGCCCAACGCTGATAAACTCTGTGGTACCGATAGCGAATGCACTAATGGCCAGCGCCAGAAGCGCCCACGTGCTGCGTTTTGAATCTTGTAACATTTCTTACTCAACTCCCCAGAATGTAGATTTACGTACCGGCAAATGCTATTATGAATTATTCGGTATACATTGAATAGTACGTACTTTTTAGTACCCTACGTACTTTTTGGTGCCTATAGCATTGGTCGGTTGTAATTCAATTCATCAGGGAGGAAGAAAGTGATGGTCAGAAAAAAATATAACATTTCGGTGGAAGCTACCCTTGAGGTCATCGGTGGCAAGTGGAAATGCGTCATTCTCTGTCATCTGACTCACGGGAAGAGAAGAACCAGTGATCTCAAGCGTATTATGCCCGCAATCACACAGAAAATGTTAACACAGCAACTGAGAGAGCTGGAACACGACGGGATTGTGAACCGAATCGTATATAATCAGGTCCCTCCCAAGGTGGAGTATGAACTGAGTGAATATGGAAGGAGTCTGGAGCCCATTCTCAATGCACTCTGTAATTGGGGAGACCAGCATATTGTGAAGGAATACGGAGACAAGTCAACCGTGTTGGAAGATAATGGGCTTAATGATTTTAACTCTGACAACAGGGAGCTGGTCCAACCATGAATTATGAGATTTTATATGATGGTGCTTTTGCGATGCTCAAGGTTCATCTGCAGCGGGGAGAGCGGTTCAAAGCTGAGAGTGGTGCCATGGTATCCATGACACCGACGGTTGAACTGAAAGGCTCGGCAGAAGGTGGAATGCTCGCCGGGTTTGGTCGGATGCTGAGCGGAGAGAAGTTCTTCTTTCAGGAATTGACGGCTGCCGGGGGATCGGCTGAGATTCTGCTCTCCCCTTCAAGCATGGGTGATGTAGAAGCTGTTGAGTTGGACGGCTCCTATTCACTCTATGTGCAGAAAGACGGATTCCTGGCAGGAACCGAGGGTATCCAGGTGAATACCAAAATGCAAAATTTGAAGAAGGGTCTCTTTTCGGGAGAAGGTTTCTTCATTATTGAAATTAGCGGGCGAGGTACGGTGTTCCTGTCTTCCTATGGTGCAATCCACGCGATCAATCTGGCTGCGGGTGAAGAAATGATTGTGGATAACGCCCATTTGGTGGCATGGCCCCATTATGTAGATTACCGTATTGAGAAAGCTTCACAAGGCTGGTTATCCAGTGTGACAAGTGGAGAAGGATTGGTATGCAGGTTCCGTGGGGAAGGAACCATTCTGATACAGAGCCGCAATCCGCAAGGATTCGGACAATGGGTGAAGCAGTTTATCCCTGCGCGCTAATTATTTATTTTTGCAGAAGAACACACAGAGTTGCAACGGATGTGTTTCCATCATCGTTATATGAATAACGGACTTGCTTGCTCTAATGTCTGATGGGTTCACATTCTGCTGCATAAGTCGCACATCATGGAGGTATGAAATGACTAGCTCACAGTATAAAAATGCACAGGAAAGTCCGGGATACCTGCTCTGGCAGGTTACAGCGATGTGGCAAAAAGAAGTACGCAGGGTGCTGGAGCCCCTCGAACTGACACAACCGCAATTTGTATTGTTGCACGCCTGTTTATGGCTCAATGAACATGATGAGGAGGGCAAGGGCGTAACCCAGGTTCAGATTGCCCAATTTGCCAAAGTGGACGTTAACGTGACTTCACAGGTTCTGCGTGCTCTTGAAAAGAGAGGGTTGATTACCCGTGCTCGTCATCAGACGGATACACGTGCCAATATTATTACAACGACGGAAGAAGGAACCCGATTGGCCGTTGAAGGAATTCATCTGTGTGAGGAGTCGGACAAGGCGTTCTTCGAAACTTTGGATGATCGCAAGGAAGTGTACTTGGAAATCATGCAGGAGTTTCTTCGCCAAAAAACAGAGGGTTAATTCATAACATAAATTTTTTTGTTCTATTAAACTACAGATTGTAGTGAAAATGGAAGTTTTTATAATTTATCACCTTATGATATATATGCCAGATACCAAATAAACCTCCCAACGCTAGTATAGGGAGGTTTATTTCAGTTGCTTCAATCCATTCGGTAGGACGCAAACGGCTCACGGCGGCGGAAAGAGTCACTGATCTGATCCAGATCGGACAACAGCTCATCAGGCAGTGACAAGTCCAGACTTGCGAGATTGTGTTCCAGCTGTTCAGTGCGTGTAGCACCGACAATCACTGTGGATACAGCCGGGCGTGTCAGTAGCCATGCGAGGGACAGCACGCTCGGGGAGCACCCATATGAGGCGGCTTTTGCACTTACTTGTTCACTTAGCTGTATGTTATGTTCCAGCAGAAAACGGTTGAATGAAGGGTCCGTGTCTGCTCTGGAACCGGAAGGCACGCTTGTTTGCCCATTATATTTCCCCGACAGAATACCGCCTGCCAACGGGAAATAAGGGATAATGCCAACACCCTGATCGAGACACATCGGGATCAGTTCAAGCTCGGGTGTGCGATCGGCCAGTGAGTAGCTGGTCTGGGTAGAGATGTAACGCACATAGCCTTTCAGCTCACTGGTGCCCAAGGCTTTCATCAGTTCCCAAGCTGCATAGTTGGAGGCGCCGATGTAACGGACTTTGCCGGAAGTGACCATGTCGTCCAGTGTGCGCAGTGTCTCATCCAGCGGTGTATGCGGGTCAAAGGTATGGATCTGATACAGATCCACATAATCCGTCTGCAGACGCCGCAGGCTATGTTCCAGCTCTTGTTTCAAATGGTAGCGGGAGGAACCGCGTCCATGAGGGCCATCATGCCGGGGCAAGCCGGCTTTGGTCGCAAGCACAGCGTTTTCCCGTCGACCTGCGAGGGCCTGTCCAATAATACGTTCCGATTCTGTTCCGGCGTAGATGTTGGCAGTATCTATAAAGTTGATGCCCTGATCCAGCGCAGTATGAATAATACGGGTAGAAGCCGCTTCATCCGCGCGTTTGCCGAATGCATTCGTGCCAAGCCCCAGTGCCGACACGCGTAAACCGCTGTTGCCCAAACGTCGATATTCCATCATTCATCGCTCCCTCTGTGTATGCATTGGTATAGCCGATTATAACGTAATCTATTGAAAACGTGTTATTAATATAGTTAAATGATTCTAAGAACCCGTTATTAAAGGAGACATGATGGAAAACAGTGCTGCACATTTAACCAGACGGAAACCGAAGAAACCGAAGAAGAGATGGAAGAAGCCATTGATCATCACCTTGAGCGTACTGATTGTGCTTGGAGGACTCGGATTTATCTATCAAAAACAACTCGTCCTGCTGGCATTTAACATGTTCGCCTCGGGTACGGTGAAGGAAGCTCTGGATGATTCCTACAAGCCAGCTGGCGACAAGGATGCCCCCGTTGTGGAACATACCGACCCATTCTCGTTATTGCTGCTCGGCATTGACCAACGCGATAACGAACCAAGTCGTTCGGATACCATCATCTATTCTGTCGTTCGTCCAGAAGATAACAAAGTGCTGCTACTCTCCATTCCGCGTGACTCCTATACGGAAATTGTAGGTCGGGATGTGAAATCGAAGATTAACTCAGCGTATGCCCACGGTGAAGCCAAGATGGCGATGGATACGGTAGAGAAGCTGTTGGGGAACAAAGTGGATTTCTATGCCGCGATTAATTTTAACGGATTGAAAGATATTGTCGATGCGGTTGGCGGTGTTGAATTGCCAATTAAGAAGAATATCGAGAACAAATCAAAAGCGCATGAGAAACTGTTCGTTGAAGCGAATAAACCGATCTATAGTGGCGAAGAAGCGCTGGGTTATGTGCGTTACCGGGAAGATTCCGATTTCAATCGGACGATGCGTCACCGGATTTTCCTAAGTGCCTTCATGAATCGTGCGCTGGAGGTCAAAAATCTGACCAAGATCCCGGACGTAATCCAGATTGCCGGATCGAATTTTACAACCAATATGACTTCGGACTTCATTGTGAAGTTTGCCGAGTCTCTATATATGAAAGACAGTGCACCAACGATCAGCAACTATATGCTGAAGGGTGATGGCGCAACGCGCAGTGGCACATGGTATTACGATCTGTCAGAGGACGATCTGCAATATGTGCAAGGGATGATCGCCAATTGGCTGGACCCGGATGCGACGCAAGTGATTGAGCCGTCATCGGAACCAGCATCTGATAATAGCGGGTCCGGGGGTACAAACTAACACAGTCTGTTGTGCTGAAAAACATAGCGAAGTGCACGAAGGGCCAGACGCCTTTCGTGCATTTTTTGATCGTATAGGGTCAAGGAGTACTTTACGGTGCTTCAGTTTGGTTTCCCACAATCCGTATCGTGATTTTACTTCCACCCTCAGCACCACAGGAGTAACAGCTTCCCAATCATATTTGGCAGTCAAATGATCAATGTAATCGCTTTTATGAAAATAGCCGCCAAAAGGTGCATCCAGAATGATAGATCTGCCCAACTGCAGATTGTCGTTCGCCACATCTAATAACGTTTCATATTCAAGGTCCATAACGGTATCGCGGTAATAGGCGTTGACATCGCGATCATGAGGCGAATACCCGTGCGCTTCCAGAAGCTTTCCCGTAAAAGTGTTGCATACGACATCTTTATCTAGATAACCAAAGTGATGTTCAGCAGCTAGTTTTTTACCTATGGTGGATTTGCCCGAACCGGCGCAGATGATCAAAGGACCGGATGCGGTTCTAGATCAGAGCGTAAACGTGAACGTGAATGCGAATGTGGCAGCGGATGCACCCAAAGCCAACTGGGGATCGCTATTCAAACATAAAAGCACTTGGTTTATGATCATCGGTAATTTCGGCATCATGTTCACGATCTGGGTATACCTGACGTGGCTTCCCAGTTATCTGGAGAAGGAGCAAGGCTTCACGTTGAAAGAGACAGGCTGGATTGCCTCCATTCCGTTCGTAGCAGGTATTATCGGTGTTTTGTTAGGCGGATTTATCTCGGACTTTTTCATTCGGCGAGGGGTTAATGCGGTCACTCCACCGAAGATTCCGATTGTTGGCGGGGCTATTCTGGCGGCGGCTTCGGCAGCTTCAATAATGTATTCTTGTTGGGAGCGGGTCTGCTTCTTCTAGGTGCGATATCCTACGGTGTATTCTTGAAAAAACCGATTCACCAGGCAACTCGCTAAAATAGTAAAGCAACGCGAAGTTAACTATATTCGAAGCGTCAGTATTCCTACGGTTTGGATTGTACAACCGGGAGTGCTGATGCTTTTTGATTATTTATTTTGCCCTGTATGGAACACCTGTTCATGATGATTGCATAAATAGATGCTCGCTTTACAACATATGTATAGTAAAATATAGGGAAATCATTAATCATCAACCAACGGAGGAAGTCCATGAAGGAGTTTAAGGATCGGCTTCAGCAGGTTCAGGAGCAGCAGAAACAACTGGCGAAGGAGTATCACGCCTTGCTCCAGGAATACCAGTCCGATGACCTGATCGTTCATAATGAACAGTTGCAGGAACAGTACGAAGTCCACAAGCTCAAGCTGCAACAGCTTGAACTTCGCTCACGCAAGATGGAAGAAGAGAATGCACGTCTTCGCATGGCGTTATCCGAACAGATGCTGGATGAGAAGCTGAATCTGATCCGGGTATCCCGGGAGAAGATGGAGACATATTTTCAAGGGAAAACAGCGGTACATCATGATCGAATGGCATCTCATGAACATCGAACGAAATCCAATCTAAACGCGCTGTACAATCAGGCGGCACAGGAGCTACAGGAAGACTCCCATGAGGTGAAGGAGAGGATCGCTTATCTTGCCGCAGAGGTGAATGATCGCATTGAATCGCACAGACAGGCCGTATGGGAGAGAGAAGAGGCTCTGCGTGGGCACATGGAACGTGGATATGAGCAGATGGCGGAGGAAGGGTTGAGTGAAGAGACTATTCAACGCCGGATCAAGCAGAATCGAATGGAGATGAAGATTGGACTCAGCTGGATCAACAAGGTAGCCATCCTGCTCCTCATTCTGGGGGTTGGGGCAGCATTCCAACACTCGTACACGACCTGGTTTAATGACGAGATGAAGAGTGGAGCCTTTTTCCTGCTCGGTGCGCTGATGCTCGCTGGAGGAGAGTGGTTGTTCCGTCGCAAAAAGCAGACGTTTGCGATGGGCCTGCTCGGCGGCGGGATTTCCGTGTTGTTCGGCTCCGTCTTCTATAGTTACTTTTTACTGCATATTATCGGGTTATATACGGGACTTGGCTTGTCTGTATTGGTATCGGCAATCTCCGTATTGTTATCTTTAAGGTACCAGTCGAAGACCATCTGTTCACTGGGTCTCGTGGGCGGGTATCTTCCGCTATTCTCCTATATGTTCTCGTTTGGGCTTGAGGGTACGGCTGTTTATGCCGCCATGATCTATCTGTTGCTCTTAAACGGCATTATTGTGTTCATATCATTTGGCAAAAGGTGGCCGGTGGTGCACTATATCAGTTTCCTGTTCAACACACCGTCCATGCTGATCCTGTTATGGCTGTCGCCAAGTGAGCAGATCGGCATGCTGTATTCCGTTGTGACCTTTGCATTGTATCTCGGCATCACACTGGCGTATCCATTCAAGCATCGGACGAAGTTATCCTGGTGGGATTTTGCACTACTGGCGATGAACACGAGCATTAGCTGTCTGATGCTGTATGTGCTGTTTGATTCGGCAGGCTGGAATGATGCGCAGGGCTTGTTGGCTGTCATTTTCTGTCTCGTATATTTCGGGCTCGCACGGTTCGTGCAGCGCAATATGGTTCAGGAGAAACAGACGATTTTATTGTTCTACGTCACTTCCCTGACCTTTGCCATTCTGATTATTCCGTTCCAGTTCGGTGCCAAGTGGTTATCCATGGGCTGGCTGATCGAAGGCGTTCTGCTGGTCACGCTCGGACATCTGAAGCGGCTCAAATCGGTGGAACGTGCCGGATGGGGCATCATGCTTCTATGTCTAATCACTTTCGTGTACTATGACCTGCTGGCGCTATTCTTCATCGGGGAACGTTCTTACTTCATGTTAAAATACTCCAGCATCACGCTGGGTACACTGCTTATTACACTGTATTATGCCTGGAATCGTAACCGTTCGGCACTCAAGGAGACATATCATTACAGCCCGCTGGAGCTGAGTTGTCTGAACGGATTCAAGTACGTGACACTAGCGAATCTGTGGTTATACGTCATGTACGAATCGAATGAATTGTACGTGAGAGCTGTCGATGGGACATTCCTGTTGTACATGTTCTACAAGCTGCTCATGTTCGCAGCACTCACGATTGCACTGGCCTATGGGCTGAGCAAAGTAAAGCTGCTACGAGAGCGATTCGTACAGTTTTATACGACGATCCTGTACGCCATCGGCTGCTGTATCGCCTTGGCGGTGACGTTAACGATGCCGGCATTACAACCGGATGTTCAGCAGCACTCTGCCGCAGAGATTGTAGGATTGTTGGTGCTGATCGTCTTTAACGTAGGGGTATTCTTTGCAGGAAGGGATCTGCTGATTGCTGGCATCCGCGGGCAGTTCAAGAGTATTGAGTGGTACCCGGTGATTGCCGCGGTATATCTGTTGGGTGTCATTACCGTATTTCTGACGATCCAGTTCCAATGGGGTGATGTAGGGCTGATGTTCAGCCTGATCTATCTGCTGCTCGCGATTCTCTATATTGCCTATGGATTCCGTAGAAAATATGTCATGATTCGGCGTCTGGGCCTTGGCCTGACGTTGTTCGCTACGGGTAAGATGGTGTTCTATGATGTGGGGATGCTCACCTCGGGCAGCAAAATCTTTGCCTATTTCAGCTTTGGCGTACTATTGCTTGGGATCTCTTACCTGTATCAGAAGGTGTCCAGCCGGATGGAGGAAATACAGTCCAGAGAGGCAGCGAAGCCTGACGACGAAACGATTGTGCCTGAGGAAGAACAAGATTGATTTTCATTTGGAGCGACCGTAGTGACATTTGCGATTATATGGGATGGTGTATTCATTGAGGAAATTGGGCGCCAGAAAGAAGCGGCGTTGACGTAGGTAATCGAAGTTTTCGCAACACCATATCATTGTATTGAAATGAGGCTCCGGGCTGCTGCTACCAGCAATCTGGGGCCTTATTGAATTGAGTCTATGGCGTAGCCTAATATGACATTCGTGAAACGTTTTGCGCGGAGATCACGTTATAATAGAGTAGACTTAGGGCTGTATCTTCATTTGTAACCATGAGGTTTCGGCAGCCGATGTGCCTTTCAGTGATTCTCCGCCATCATCGTTCATACGGGAGAGCACAGTTAATGTCATGGACAGGGCGAAGGCGAGCAACACGGTTATGAAAATGTTTTTTTTGTTCATAGGAAGGTACCTCTCTTGTTGAATGAGCTAAAGTAACCATCCGGTCGTTATGAGAAAAAAAGCACAACGTCTGGTATAGTAGAGTCAGTAGAACCAGAACTAAAACGTTCCTGTAACCTACTATATTCATGTATAGAGGCGCAAACAATGGAACAAATCTGATGATCTTATCATTATTGTTACGAAATGTTTATAGAGATCGAGTGATCGTTGAAAGTGGGAGATGAACATGCGGGAGACGGCAAAGATCGTCATTCGTACGCCAGGACAGGAAAGTGACGGCTCATTCGCTTATGTAAGCCAGGGTCGCTCCATTACAGTGGGGCGTTATACAGGCGGTAGTGAATTGGACTTGTCTGTCTATAATCAGATGATATCGAAGCGGCATTGCCGTATTCATTATGATGTGCAACAGCAGTTATGGATCGAGGATCTGGATAGTAAAAATGGAACCGAATTGAACGGGCAACGCCTCGTTCCCTATGAGAAATATCCGTTTGCTGAGGGAGACAGCCTGACGTTAGTCAACGGCCTGATCCAGCTTCGCACGGAAGGCGATCTTGGAGAGACGAGGGAATATCGTGTATCTGATCTGTTGGGTGAAGGTGTTCGATTGCAGGATCACTTACAGACTGTACAGATCGGTGAAGTGGAGATTCCGTTGTCCAAGAAGGAATACCAGCTGTTCAAGTTGCTGTATAGTCAACTGGACCACTTTGTCACCCGAGAGCAGATTGTTGGTCAAGTGTGGCCTGAGCGGAGCATGCTGGAGAGTGAATCGGTAGGCATCGACGAGATTAACTCGTTAATCTATCGGACGAATCGCAAACTGGGTGTACATTTTACCATCAAGTCCGTGTATAAAAAAGGGGTATATATGAAGTCTCATGTCCCTGAGTGAATAATTATAAAGGGGAAGCTTCTGCTGGCGTCTGTGGACCGGAGGAGCTTCCCTTGTTATTATGGAGGTGCTTAATACCTCCTCAATAATCTCAAAGGGATGAGGTCATGTTCATCGTTTATATGATTCCGTGGCTGATAGCCGTGGTGACACTTATAGCCGTTGTATCCATTGTACTCGTGAGTTGGAAGAATGGAATTTCACCGATGCCCACATCCAGCCGAGTCAGACAGGTAGTCATCCAGGAGGTGAACCGCATTCCGGGGTACGGAGATGTGTTTGAAGCGGGTTCGGGATGGGGCACGCTGGGGTTGGATGTCGTGAAACATTGTCCGGGGAAAAGGCTAACCGGAATCGAGAATTCAGTCATTCCCTTATGGTCTTCCCAATTGATTGCCTATCTTAGTGTTCGCTTACGTCGAGCCAAGGGAAAAAAGCACTCTCTCAAGGGCAGGTTGCGCTTCATGCGCGGGGATATCTACACCAGTTCCTACGAACATGCAGACTGCGTAATCTGTTATCTGTTCCCAGGTGCCATGACTAAACTGCTGGACAAGTTCAGTCGAGAGCTTCCGCCGGGTGCCAAGGTGATTAGCGTCTGTTTTGCCCTGCCAGAAAAAGAACCACTACGTACCATTACATGCCGGGATGCCTTGCGTACCAAGGTGTATGTCTACACGTTTTGAGGAAAAGAAATGTATTATCTTCACCTCGGGCAGAGGGCTGTAATTCCCTGTAATTCTGGTTCCAGAAGAATAACGAAAAAGGCTCCGAACTCACTTGTGAAGTGAAGTCGGAGCCTGTTCTATTTTGCCTGCGCCTGAGAAGCGAGTTATGCGCTATCGCTCAGGCATCATGCCTTATTTTGCAAAATCCGTAGTGCCTGTGCTCTCAGAGGTTGTACCGGATTGCGATCTGTTTCTGCCGCCTCCGAATCCGCCTTGTCCACCGCCTCCACCAGGACCGCCCATACCTGTATTGGCTGTGGTTACACCAGATTCATTCACCCAAGTCACATTGCTTGTGGACTGGAATGCAACCACCTGAGTTCCATCACTGTAGGTACCTTCTGTGTAGAGACCATCCACCGCTTTACCTGTAGACGTACCACCGGAGTAGATCACATAGGAGCCATCTTTCGCAAGATCGGGAGAGCTAATCACTACCGTCTGATAATCTTTGGCCGGGGCGAACGTCAGGATGTTGTTGCCTTCGCTGTTTTGTACATGGACAAGTGTTCCAGCTTTTTGCGTTGCAGGGAATGTCATCACAATGGTATTTTGCGTAGATGCATCGGATGTTCCTTGTGCCATGCCAGAGCTGCCGGCAGCCACGAGGTATCCACCGCTGATTTCAAATGTACCGTCATAATCCAATGCTCCGTTACCGTTATCTGTCGGTCCGTTCACAATAACCGTTCCGCCAGTCATGTTAATGGAACCATTGGAATCCAGTCCATCACCACCTGCGTTTACAGTGAGCGAACCTCCGTTAATGTGAAGTTCGTTATTGCTCGCTGCTGCACCGCCCATACCGCCCGGTCCACGTCCTTGCTGATTAGCATCTGTACCTTGGGATGCCTGATCGGTAGTCGATGTTGTACCTGTCGTTTCGGTTACAGAGATGTTGGATGTCGTTGCTGCATTGGTTGCTGTAGTAGCGCTATCTGTGCTTGCCACTGTATTCGCAGCTGTTTCTGTCTCGCCACCTGCAGCATTTACGCCATCATCAGATGCCGTTACATCTATATCCCCATCGTTCAGGGTGATGATTGCACCTTCAAGTCCTTCATAGCTCTTCGCAATCGTGATGGTTCCACCGTTAATCGTAAGGGCCTGATCGGCATGAATGCCGTCATCACCAGATTCAATATTGAATGTTCCGTCATTGACTGTCACGTTATTGTTACTGTGCAGGGAATCATCCATGGAATCAATGGTATACGTACCGCCATTAACCGTAAGGTCTGTACCTGCTTTGAGTGCTTTGGCACTTGTGGACTCCGTTGCTGTTGTTGCAGTGTCCGCATCCGCATGGGTATCCGTTGTTGCTGTTGTGTTGGCAGAGTTGGATGCTGCTGCGCCGTTCGTATTAGCACCTGCACTCGTACCGCTGTTATTAGGCATCTCCGGCATATCGGCAGGAGGTTCGCCATCCGGTGGTGTACCCATATCGGTTGGAGGCGTACCGCCGCCCCATCCACCGCCGCCGCCAAATGGACCTTCTTCGACTTTGGTTGGTGCATTGACGCTACCGCCGGCAGTCACAATGTTGTATGTGTCGCCATCGGTAACGAGTGCGGTTTCGGCCTGAATACCATCATTGCCACTCTGGATATCGAAGGTACCTCCTGCAATAGCAACGTAACCTTTGGTGGTATCCGTGTCATTGGTGGATTTGATACCATCGCCTTTGGCTTGAATGGTAATCGTACCCGCCTGGATAGCAACCATATCTTTACCTTTGATGCCGTCATCGGCTGCTTTGACGCTGATGTTTCCGCTAATGATCTTCAGATCATCTTTGCTCGTAATCCCTTCATTATAGTTACCTGTGACGGTCAATTGACCTGCACCGTTGAATGTAAGATCCGCTTTGCTGAAGATCGCAGCATCCGGCTCGTCTGTCGTAGCGTCGGCGTATACATACGTTTTGCCATCGGAAACGGTGTTCTTGGTTCCTTTTTCAAGTGTAATCACCGCTTTACCGGCTTTCTGAATATAGATGGCTGCACTGTCGTTATCATGGATGGTTGCTCCGTTCAGTACGAGATGTACGGTGCCCTTATCGGCAACGTTGACCACGATCTGGCCATCGGTTAGCTCACCGCTCAGTACATAGGTGCCTGCTTCGGAGATCGTTACCGATCCATTGGCTGCTTTGGCTCCCGAACCGGTTACCGTTGCAGTTGTGCCGTTCAGCTTGATCGTTGTGGAATCCGTTGCACTCCAGCTTACATTGGTATCGTCAGCATCCAGTGAGACCAGATCTGCATATTTCACAGAAGTTTGCTCGCTGACGGATACCGTTTTGGTTGTTCCTGTCGTTGACGTTGCGGCATTGGCCGTCGTGTTGGTTGCTGCTGGAGCACTGCATGCCGCGAGCAGGGTAGTTATCATGGCGATGGACCAAAGTTTGCTGCCTGTTATCATTTTCTTCTTCATATTGGATCGTTCCCTTCAAATTTAAATTAATAATCCGTTGTTGGACTCATGGTTAACGAGATATCCAGGTTGCCGTTCCGTGTACGGATGGCATCGAGGAATTCCTTTTGGCTAACACTTTCGTGAATGGTTACACTGTAGACCAGCTCATACAGACTGCCGAGTTCGGTGGTTCTTATTTTTTTCAGATCAAAAGGTACGTTGAATGTATGGAAGACTTCATTCAGTGCTTCTTCATAGCTCAAGTTCTCGGGGATGGTGACTTTCAGTGTTTTCAGCTGACTCTTCTTCCCGCCAAAGTTGAAGCGACTCAGGACAAACATCAGCACACACAGGATAATGGTGAACAGAACCGCGTATCCAAAAGCGCCTACACCGCAGGCAAGACCGGAAGCCATCGTGAACAATACGTAAGCAATGTCCTTTGGGTCACCAGGGGCACTTCGGAATCGGATGATCGAGAAGGCACCTGCCAAGCTGAAAGCTCGTGCGATGTTGCTGCCGATGAGCAGGATGATGATGGCGACAATAACGGGCAGGACGACCATTGTTAAGGTGAAGCTCTGGGAGTATGTGCTTTGGTTGGTCTTCATGTACGTGAGGCTGATGATCAAGCCCAGAATGATCGCAAGACCAATGGTGATGACTGCATTGCTGAACGTTAGATCGGTATCGGTTAAGGCTGAACTGAAAAGGGAATCAAGCATATAGGACACGCTCTCTTTCTATGATCGTTTTATCTTGTTCTATGGATGGGTTGAAGTCGGTACCTGGCACAGGAATGCGCTCCGTCTGGTAATTCAGGTTCGTTGTTCTCGCCAGATGTCTGTACTCATTTCCGTATTTGGAGAACCCGGTACGATACAGACCATGCTCACAGAGCAGTTGCGACAGCCACAGCGGAACCGTTTTCTCGGCTTTCACTTCCATCAGCCACCGACCGTCTTTCACCAGCGGTTCACCGTAATCTCCCTGTTCCAGCTTCAGATCAGTTCTGCGGCTGCGAATGTTGGTGTCAAAGGTAATGCGGAGATCACGACTACTTTTATCGAACAGCGCTTTGCGTTCATACGCCAGATACACTTTTGGTTCAAGATCGTATAATCGAAGGAAGTATTTGATCTCTTCTACAACCTGTTTATTCATATAATCTGCCAGCTCTGGCGCCTGTCCCGAACGAACGAATTCGTAAGCTTCATCCAACTTCAAGGCTGTTCTGCGCTTGTTCACCAGGCCGAAAACTTTCTTTTTGATCTCCAGATACACTTTGGCATTCTCTTCAGGTACTCCATAAGCTCGCAGTCTCAGCTTCTCCTTGTATTTCGGTTTGGAGAGACTGGCACGGATCAACGAATCCTGTGGCGTGTCGAAGTACAGGTTGCTGATGGAGTAGTACTCATGTTTCTTGTTGTAGGCATCCAGCTCCATGTATTTCAGCAGATCATTGTAGAAGTGTGCGTACTGCTCATCCGTCAGAAGATATTTGCTCTCATATCGGTTGAATACTTCAATAGCCATGTGGATTCAGTCCTTTCGTTTGCGGGTTGTATGTTTTGTTCCATCGTGTATTGCTTCCATATCTGTATCTTAGGGGTCTAACCTTGAATGAATCTTAAATGACTTTACATTGCGTTAACATTTTTTTACCTTCCTACTAATAGTACGGCTGCAAGAAATGAATTAAGATTGATTCAAGGTTCAATTGATAGAATAGGTGATATCCTGAAGGGTTCATGAAGACGAATAATTCAAGCAGAGGAATGAATAGATGATGAGAATATTAATTGCGGAAGATGAGGTTCATTTGGCAGAGGCTGTATCGCAGATTTTGAAAAAAAACAACTACTCCGTGGACATGGTCCACGACGGCAGATCAGGATTGGATTATGCGCAGAGCGGCATCTACGACCTGTTACTACTCGACATCATGATGCCGGAGATGGACGGGATCACCGTCCTGAAGAAACTCCGAAGTGAAGGGAATCATACACCCGTCATTCTGCTCACTGCGAAAGGTGAACTATCGGACAAAGTCACAGGTCTCGATTATGGTGCCGATGATTATATCGCCAAGCCTTTTGCCACAGAGGAATTATTGGCTCGGATTCGTGCAGCCTTACGGCGGAAGGGCGAAGTGGTTCCTGAGGATGGGCTGAAGTTTGGTGATATGGAACTGAATACAACCCAATTGAAACTGAGTGTTCAGGGCAAGGAGATTAAGCTGAATCTGAAGGAGAATGAGTTGTTGGAGCTGTTGATCAACCGCAAACAGGCGATTACCTCCAAAGAGCAGATTATTGAGAAGTTATGGGGATTCGATTCGGAAGTGGAGTATAACAATGTGGAGGTCTACATCTCGTTTTTACGCAAAAAATTAACCTTCCTGAATTCTGCCGTCCGCATTAACACCATTCGGGGTGTCGGGTATGTACTTGAGGTGACGTCCTAATGTTCAAAAAACTTCGCAATCGATTCCTGATCGTGAATCTGGTGTCCATCTCCATCATGATGCTGGTGGCATTTGTGACGATCTATACGATTACGTACCAGAATGTGCAACGGGAGACGAATATGGAGTTGTACAAGGTGTCTGATTTCTACCACAGTCCTTATAATTCATCCAAAATGCCGCGTGGGGAAGGGCAGGGTTCTGGTACAGGTGGTAGTACAGGCTCAGGTTCAGAAAGTTCAGGTTCAGAATCACTACCTTCCGATGCCATGGGTGGTGATAATGGAGGACCGGGAGGTGATCCCAACTCACCTCCGGCACGTTCCGTTTCGTTTATGATCAAGACGGATGACCAGTGGAAGATTACGGATACGCATTCCCGTTTTGATATGGAAGATACGTTCTACACCGAGGCGCTAACAAAGGTTGACCAGGATAAAGTTGATAATTCGGAACGTCAGACGGGACAATTTGCACTGGATGGAACGGACTGGGCTTATGTGGTTGATCCAAGCGGTAATGGGCATATGATCGTATTCATTGATGTGACGGCGCAACAAGGCATTCTTACGAATCTGATCTATACATTTGCCGTTGTTGGACTGGTTATGCTGATTGTGATCTACTTCCTGAGCCGTTATTTTGCGAATCGCTCTATTGCACCGGTCAGGGAAGCGTTTGAGAAGCAAAAACAATTTATCGGGGATGCTTCACATGAGCTGAAGACACCTCTGGCGATCATTAATACCAATGCTGACGTACTGCTTGCGAATCAAGAGGATACTATAGCGAACCAGGCCAAATGGCTACACTATATCAAGTCGGAAACTGAGCGCATGACCGGACTTACGAATGATCTGCTCTATCTAACACAGATGGATGACTCACGCTCCACGATGATTCATGCGAAGTTTAATATGAGCGATGCGGTAGAGAGTATTATTTTGCCGATGGAGGCCGTAATATTTGAGAAAAACATCTCCCTCGATTACAGCATTGAGCCGAATCTGACGGTTCATGGAAACAGTGAGCAGATCAAACAGGTCATTCTGATCCTGCTGGATAATGCTGTGAAGTATTCCGGTCCCAAAGGGTCCGTGAACGTTACGCTTCAGAAACAGAATAATGATGTCATGCTAGCCGTGTCCAACACAGGGGAAGGCATTGCATCGGAACATCTGGACCGGATCTTCGATCGATTCTATCGTACCGATTCTTCAAGAGCCCGCAAGCATGGTGGACATGGTCTGGGTCTGGCCATTGCGCGTTCCATCGTGGATCAGCATAAAGGAGAGGTGTACGCTCGAAGTGTGGTCGGAGAAGGCGCTACATTTTACGTGCGTTTGTCGTAGGGGCGGCGTGATGCGCTGGCGTAGAGTCGGATGAAGGTTTAGAGCATAGAGCGGGAGTGAGGGCCTCGCTACTCGCTACTTGCACGGAAGTCTGATTTCCACCTAAATGAAAAACATCCCCTCTACGCATCTGCTCCACACTAACCCTTCAGTCTGGCTCTATAATCGGCAATTAGGCATAAGTTCTGCCTGTAATGGGTTAACCTATGCTACAATGGCAACAGTATGTATGAATCAAGGAGATGAACAGAAGTGACAGACACGAACTCAATCAATGAACAAGAAATGATGCAATATATTGCAGATAAAACCAAAGCAAGCCAAGCGAATATCGCTCTTGTGCTGAAGCATGAGCAAGCGTACATCAACAAGGCGCACGAAAATACCAAAGGTAACGATGTGGATATTGATGGGGATGATCTGGCTGACTACATCCTTAGTCGTAAAGATGTGAAGCTGGACGAGTTGACTGTGGAAAGCATTTTGGATGCTGAAATGGACTATCTGATGGACAAGGGTCACGCGGGATACGTAGATTAAGATTAGCGTAGAACCTGACAGGCCCTATTATTAAGGTACAGAGCAAATAGGCGATAAGGTGCTATTCCAAAAGTGGAATTTCACCTATGTAGCTTTTTGCATCGCAAGTGTTGTACTGTAAAAAGACCTCAACTCCACGATAATGTGGTGTTGAGGCTTTTTTTAGATTGTAGCTATCGGCTTCTTATTGACCCATCAAGCCGCCATCTACGGTGTAGAGGGAAGCTGTTACATAGGATGCTTCTTCGGACAACAGGAAGTTCATCACCGCAGCGACTTCTTCCGGTTCGCCATAACGGCCCATTGGAATGCTGGACACCGTTGCTGATTGATAATCTTCCGCGTTGCCGGAATTCGCCTCGATCTGGCGCATCATGCGTGTGTTAATTGTACCTGGCAATACGGCGTTCACCCGGATATTGTAAGGTGCCAGCTCATTGGCAGCGGTACGCGTGAGACCAACCACGGCATGTTTGGACATAATATATGGAGATACGGCCGGAGCACCCATCAGACCCGCGAGGGAAGAGGTATTCAGGATCGCACCGGATTTTTGTTTTTTCATGACTGGAATGACGTTCTGCAGACCCAGGAATACCCCGCGGATGTTAACGTTATATACGGTGTCGAGTGCTTCAACACTCAGGTCTTCGATCAGTCCGGTTGGACCTTCAATCCCGGCATTGTTGGCAAAATAATCGATTCGGCCAAACGCATCCAGTGCTTTTTGCACATAGTTTTTCACGTCGGCTTCTTGGGAAACGTTCGCTTTCACCGCGATCACGTGTTCTTTGTCGAGGTTCAGATCGGTGATCGTCTGTTGGATGGCTTCTTCATTCAGATCTACCAGAACCAGATTGATTTTGCGCTCCGCGAGGCGGCGTGCCAACTCTTTACCAATGCCACCGGCTGCTCCTGTAATAACGGCTGTATGTGTATAAGATGTACTCATGAACTATCCGCTCCTTATTCATTATTGGCAGGTATTCTTCAAAAAAAGTTTCAACCTGTCGTCTATCGTTCCTGTCTCAATGTTAAGATATACATAGCGGTGTGACAATCATCATTGACAGCGCATATGTCTGCTATCGGACAGAGATGTAAGCGGTGTTCATTTATATTACAATAATGAACAAAGGAGGCGAGAATGTTGATCATTGAACATCCTCAGGACCGGAGAGCACGAAGAACGCAGGATGCCATCATCGCTGCGGCGGTTTCTTTGATATTGGAGAAGGGAGCAGACGCTCTAACCATTCGGGATATTACGGAGCGGGCGGATTACAACCGAGGAACATTCTATTTACATTTTCCCGGCAAACCGGAGTTATTACAGTTCATTCTGGATGATTTCATGCAGGGAGTGGGACAAGCTTACGCAGAACCGTATACACAGCTCAAAGAAGTGGACATGACTGCATTGCTGCCATCCACGATGCCTGTATTTGAATATATTGAAGCCCATCAGGATATTTTCCGTGCACTAATGACGATGCATGGAGATATGGGTTCCCGGCTGTGCAATATGTTTAGAACGTATCTAACCGAAGATTTTGTACTGGTGACCGAGGATAGCGAGCAGACGATTAATTACGACATCATGTTAAGTTATCTGGTATCTGCTACGGTGGGTGTAATTATGCATTGGGCGGAGATTGGGTTCAAATATTCTGCGCATTATATGGGGGAGCAGCTTACGGCACTGATTAACATCAAACCGACCCGTCTGCTGATTGAACCAGGGCAGAAGGGTCGGACCATTCATGAACGTATGCTTTTGGATTAAAGTACCGGATTATCCGGTCATGGAGGCGTTCGCGGCCTGCTGCATCTGAAGCAGTTGCTCGCGGACCAGGACCGACTCTCCGATCATAATTAATGCCGGATTATTTACTTGATGTGACAGGGCGAGGGAGTGGAGTTCGGAGAGTGTGCCGGTAATAATCCGTTCCTCCGAAGTGGTTCCCCGTTCGATTAAAGCCGCAGGGGTGTGTCCACTTTTGCCATGGTGAAGCAATTCGTGCTGGATCTGAGGTAGTTGGCTAATACCCATATAGATGACCAGTGTATCCACACTATGGGCGAGCAGGTCCCAGCGGACCGAAGATACACTTCCGTCACTGCCGGTTCCAGTGACACATGCGAAGGAAGAAGCGACCCCGCGATGGGTTAACGGAATAAGGGATGAAGCAGATGTACCCACTGCCGAAGTGATGCCGGGAATGACTTCAAATGCAATCCCCGCTTCGGCCAGTACAAGCGCTTCTTCACCGCCGCGGCCGAAGATAAACGGATCGCCACCCTTGAGTCGTACGACTCGTTTGCCTTCTGCTGCGTGTGAAGCCAGCATCCGTCCAATCATCTCCTGACTCATGGAGTGAAGGCCTGGAGCCTTGCCGCAGTAGATGCGAAGTGCTCCTTCACGAGCCTCAGCGAGCAACTGATCATTCACAAGCCGATCATACATAATGACATCTGCGAACTGAATGCGTTTCAGGGCTTTGACCGTAATCAGATCCGGATCTCCAGGACCAGCGCCAACAATACTCACCAGGCCCCGGCTCATGACCGCGTCCCCAGTTTCGGTGCAGCATCGGGGCTTGCCAATCCTGAACGACCGCCCTGAATGGTTGCCAGTTTGGATGAGAGCTTCGCAGGATTGCCCCAGTGATGAGCGGCATACAGACCGAGACCTGTAAATACGGCTCCGCCAATGAGATTACCCACCAACACCGGGATCTGATTCCACAGCCACCAGTCTGCCATACTGACCTGTGCACCCAGCATCATGCCTGCCGGAATGACGAACATATTCACTACAGCATGCTCAAAACCCTGAGCAAAAAATATCGTAATCGGCAGCCACATCGCTACAATTTTACCCAATGTAGAAGAAGAGGTCATCGCCATAACAGCTCCGAGTGTAACCATCCAGTTACATAGAATGGCTTTGATGGTGACCAGAACAATACCCACTCCGCCCAGATGCTGATACCCCAATGTCTTGGCTTCACTGGTCTGGATCAGCGTTTGAATCAGAGGGTTGCTCATATCTGTCCCCATCTTCGTGATGGTTAGGCCGTATAACAGAGCATAGAATGCACATCCGATTAGATGACCTGTAATCACCCAGGAATAATTTCGGAGCATATCCATCCAAGTAATTCTACGTTTCATCACGGCGAGTGGAATCATCGCAAAGTTCCCAGTCACCAGTTCAAGACCCAGCAGAATAATCAGGACGAACCCTGCGGGAAAAATCAGTGCACCTGCCAAACCAACGGAAGTTTGAGATACAGCGGTATAGGCCAGTGTGGTTGCAAAGGCAAGGATCGCCCCTGCCAGAAAACCGCGGATGAGCATCTGTACCCGGTTCATTCTGGCTTTGCTCTCCCCAGCTTCGACCATTAATTGCAGTACTTCTGCAGGTTTAACAAAATCCATAGCGCACACCTCCATAATGTCAGGTTAGATGGTGAGGGTAATCATAGGTCTTGTGATATAAGGGAAGGTTGGTTACGCTAACCCGCAATCGTGATGTAAATATCTCCGCTGTTCCCGTCCACTTCTGTCTGGTAGGTATTCAGGCAGCCTTCATCCGGTTCATGTACCTTGCCGCTCTGGAGATCAATCTTCCAGTCATGCAGCGGACAATGAACCGTTGTGCCACACACCATACCCTCCGACAGCTTGCCGCCCTTGTGAGGGCAGCGATTCTCAACAGCATGCAGACTACCATCGCTCAGTTTGAAGACTGCAATTTCGGTATCCTGTATCTGGAAGGTCCGTGCTCCCTTTTCATCAATATCCGCAAGATGTCCAATCCGAAATCTGTTCATCGCTGTTCCTCCTCTTCCTAGTGAGTTACCGGCTCGGCACCGGACAGTGGGGTGAAGTTTTTACGCAATTTCTCGTCTTCAATGATTTCTTTCCAAGGATCAACGGTGTTGCCCAATGTGACTTCCAGACGTTCAACCAGAGCAAGACGTACATCCCGATCCTCCAGTGCATTCTTCACATGATCCAGACCTACCCGTTCAATCCATGCCGCTGTTCTCTCATTCCATTTTGCGTTCTCTCTATAGTATTGCAGGTAAGCGTAGGTCCACTCTTCCACTTCAGCATCGGTCTTCACCGTACACAGCAGTTCGGCTGTACGAACCTTGACTCCCGCGTTACCGCCCACATGAAGCTCCCATGCACCATCAATGGCAACGACACCCAGATCCTTGATCGTCGCTTCCGCACAATTCCGCGGACATCCAGAGACAGCGAGCTTCACTTTGGCCGGAGCAACCATCTTGTCGAGTTTTTTCTCCAGACGAATGCCCATCTCAATGGAATCCTGTGTCCCGAATCGGCAGAACGTATTACCCACACAAGTCTTCACCGTCCGCAGCGCTTTGCCGTATCCGAAGCCTGAAGGCATATCGAGTTCTTCCCAGATTTTCGGCAGATTCTCTTTTTGCACACCGAGTAGATCCAGCCGTTGTCCACCAGTGAACTTCACCATCGGTACATCATATTTCTCTGCAACGGTTGCAATCTTGATCAATTCAGCTGGAGAAGTTACACCACCATAGATTCGTGGGATAACGGAATAGGTGCCATCTTTCTGAATGTTGGCATGGTAACGTTCGTTGGTGAATTTGGATACACGCTCATCGGCGTATTCTGTCGGCCAGATCATGCCGAGATAATAGTTCAGGGATGGGCGACATTTGGAGCAGCCTTCCGGCTCATTCCAACCGAGAACGTTCATGACTTCCTTAACGGTTTTCAGTCCCATTTCCTTGATTTGTGCAACAATCTCATCCCGGTCATATGATGTGCAGCCACAGATGCCTTCTTTGGTCTGTTCGCCTACATTATCACCAGCATAATACGTAAGTAGGTTCTCAATAATGGGTTTGCATCCACCGCAGGAAGCCGAAGCTTTGGTGCAGGATTTGATGGCACCGAGGGTGTTGCAGCCTTTATTCAGCACAGCGTCTCCGATGGAAGATTTGGTAACACCGTTACACCCGCAGACAATTTCATCATCCGCCATACTTGCCATGCGCTCTGCAACAGATGGACCGGAGCCTGAACCGCCGGAAGGGAAGCCGAGTAGAATCTCTTTCTCACGACCGCTAATGTTCTCGCCACTCTTCATAAGAGAGAACAGCGATGCGCCATCTGTGGTATCCCCGAACAATACAGCTCCGATCAGCTGTCCATCCCTGATAACCATCTTTTTGTACACGCCATCAACATCATCCTGAATGCGAATGCTGCGGGTGTCCGCAGCGTCTTTGAATTGTCCGGCAGAGAAGACATCGACACCCGATACTTTCAACTTCGTGGAAGTGACTGAACCTGCGTATCCTTCGGTCGTCGCACCAGCCAGGCGTTTGGCGAGCACCATGCCTTGTTCATATAATGGAGCAACCAATCCGTAGGCGATACCGCGGTGTTCTGCACATTCACCAACAGCAGAGATGCCAGGGATGCTGGTATGCATATAATCATCTACGATGACTCCTCGATTCACGTCAAGGCCGGAATTGCGAGCCAGTTCAATCTGCGGACGAATGCCGACAGCCATGACGACCAGATCCGCTTCGAGAACGGTTTGATCGGTAAACCGGATGGCTTTCACCCGATGTTTGCCTGTGATTTCTTCGGTATGTTTGTTCAAAAGGAATTTCATGCCCTGCTCTTCAAGCTCCCGTTGAAGCATTAATCCTGCCGGGAGATCCAGATTCCGGTCCATCAGATGACCGTTAATATGAATGACAGTGACGTCCATGCCCAGATTGAGCAGGCCCCGTGCAGCTTCAAGCCCAAGCAGTCCGCCCCCGATGACGGCAGCTTTGCGGTACTTTTGCGATGCGTCCATCATGGTCTCGCAATCTTTGATGTCACGGAAACCGATAACGCCTTCCTTGTTAGCCCCGGGAAGAGGCAAGATGAACGCCTGTGAGCCGGTTGCCATAATCAGCTCATCATAGGTTACACGTACACCATTCTGAGATACAACTTCCTTGCGCTCGGCATGGATCTGGACAACCGGGTCACCTGGATAGACTCGAATGTTGTTATCTTCGTACCAGCTCCATTCGTTGATGACGATATCTTCGATGGTTGTTCCGCCAGCCAGTACAGAGGATAGCATGATACGGTTGTAGTTAGGGTGTGGCTCTGCGCCGAAGACCGTAATTTCATAGGCATGCGGAGCAAGCTTCAGGATATGTTCAATTGTGCGGATTCCCGCCATGCCATTGCCGACCAGCACCAGTTTTTTCGTTGTACTCATTATGATTAGCCCCCTTAGATCCATTCTGCAAACTGTCTCATCGCCTTGTCTCTAAAATAGAAAAAGCCTGTTATGCCTCGGAGGACTGCGTATCACATACGCTTCCCTTGCTCCGAGATTGCAAAACAGGCTTCATTGCCGTTTCAACCAGTTACGCCGTTGTAACTGTGATCGATTCATATATGGAGTTGTTGTGGCTTAACTATAAAAGATCCAACTACTCATGTCAATATAGTTAACATAAAAAAGTATTTGAAATTTAAAGTTAATTATGTTTACATGAGTTTATTGGAATACGAATGATCGAGGGAGTTTTACAGGTATATATTCATAAAAATGAAGCATTTAGATGAATTCAGCTTACCGAAAGCTACAAAAACCGTAGAAAAGGTGCCATTTGTAGAATGAAAGCCTTTCTCAATAACAGGATAATTAGACCCGAATCATGGTTATAATTCTCGGAATCAGGTAGTGCAATCGTACCACTTCGCGTTTTCCTGTCAGGTAATATAACATATGTAGCGCTTTCATGTAATGGAGGGACCTATGTTAAGGATTCTGACTATACGTAATAGGGAGGGATTGATCCATCATGCGATCTTTATTGGTCATCCGTATACAACCGACGATAGCTGACTCGTCCGATGCAATCCCTCTGACACCGGAGAGGCTGCTGGGAGCGAACGGGTACCATGTTCAGGTAGCAGGCAGTGAAGCGGAAGCGCTGAAGCTCGCTCGTGAGGCGGATGCTTCCATTCTGCATCTGTCTCTGGCGGATGTGGAATATTGGGTGAGTTGCCTGGGAAAGGGGAAGTCGGAGACCCCACTGCTGTGGTGGTGTGCACCGGACACCGCTTCTTCCTCCGTAGAATCCTGTGAGGTGGACACCTCGTTTGACGGGATAATGACACCTTCCATGACGGGGCCGGAGGTTCACTGGACACTGCACTTTGCGGCTCGGCGTTATATGGAACGCAAACAATGGGAGCAGGAGCGGAAGCAACTACAATCCAGGCTGGAGGATCGAAAGTGGATTGATATGGCGAAGGCCATCCTGTGTGATCTGAAGCAGATCTCCGAGTCTGAAGCCTATGATCTCTTACGCAAGAAAGCGATGCATGAACGCAAACGGATGGTCGATGTTGCCACGGCAATTGTGAAAGCACATCAACTGCTCCAGTCTTAATCGGAAGGAGGATTCTCCATGGATATGTCTCAGATACTCCGAGAGGTCGGACGTGGGAAACGAGGATCGCGTGATCTCAATTATGCAGAGGCACTGACTGTAGCAGAGAAAATCCTGAAGCAGGAGGTCTCTCCTGCGCAGACAGCTGCGTTTCTAATGGCTGAACGAATGAAAATGGAAAACGTTGAGGAACTGGAAGCCTTTGTTCATGCGTGTCGTAACAGTGCGGAGCGCTTCTCCGTATTTCAGGACGGTTTGGATTGCGCAGGTCCCTATGACGGACGAACGAAGTCGTTCATGGCGACGTTCCCGGTTGCATTTGTACTCGCTGCAGCTGGGCTGCCAGTGACTTTACACGGGAGTGATCCGTTGCCGCCCAAATGGGGGATTACGCTGTCGACACTGTTAAAGGAAGCGGGAATTGATACACGCCAGATGAATCGGGAGGATGCCCGGAGCGCTGCTTTGCGTTCGGGTGTCATGTACGTGTCCGCTGAGGACTGGTGCATGCCTCTCCGCAAGATTCGTCCGTTACGGGAAGAACTTGGCTTCCGCACGGTGCTGAACACGGCTGAGAAACTGATTGATTTTAACCATTCGCCGTATCTTGTCTTCGGTGTATTTCATAATACATTCCTTGATCGGATTGCGAAGCTGCTTACCCGATTCAACTACCGTCGTGCATATGTGGTACAGGGGATGGAAGGTTCTGAGGATCTGTACATTGATCGGCCAACGCGTGTATATGCGGTAGAAGATGGTGATATGAAGCTGGAACTTGTTGATCCTGCGGCCTACGAACTGGATATGCCTGTGCCGGAACTGGTCTGGACGGCTGCGAAGCAGCTTGAAGTGGCGGAAAGTGTGTTAAGCGGTGACGGCCATATTGCTTTTGTGAATCAGGTCTTGTTAAATGGAGGCTTTCGCTTGTACGCTGCCGGGCGGGTTAATTCCATTGAAGAGGGCATATATACATGTCAGGAGGTACTTGCGAGCGGTGCGGCGTATCGCATCTATCAGCAGTGGTGTGTGTCTATGGGTGGTGAACTGCCGGATAGCAGAGTGGTGTCCATCAATCCGGCATCGTCCAGATAAGTCTCTGTTAATACGTTGAAAAAGTTCGTATCCTATTATTCCCAAGGGTAAGTGACGGTCAGGAAGTCGGCGAATTTCTTGCTCTCTTCCCGCCGTTGTTTCCGCATGGCTGCCCGAGCCGGAGCGGTCTCGTATAACTTCTTCTCTTCTTCCGTCTCCGGAATAATGCGGGGAACGATCAGTTTGCGATTGTTTTCATCCAGAGCCACAAAGGTCAGAAATGCAGTCGCCGCGATCTTCTTCTCCCCGGTCTTCAGATCCTCACGAATCACCTTCACAAAGATCTCCATGGAACTTCGTCCTGTCCAGGACACAAAAGATTCCAGGGTAACCGAATCCGTCGGATTAATCGGGTACAAGAAATCGACAGAGTCGGTTGAGGCGGTTACGGTATTCACCCGGCAAAGTTTGGAGGCGGTAATCGATGCAATATCATCGATGTAGGACATCAGTTTGCCACCGAACAACGTGTTATGGTTATTAACGTCTGTTGGGAACACCCGTGACGTCTTGAAACAGCGTGTTTCACGCATATACTTTTTTTCCACCTGATCCAGTTCCGTAGGCTTGGGTATTTCTCTCATGATGCTTCCTCCTTGCAGTATGGCTGCTGTGACATTTCACGTGTTGTAGGGCCACTCCGATGACAGAACAACCCTCCGTTCGCTGTTATCTCCAGATTTTTTGATTCCTTTTTATAAAGGGAAAATCCGGGGATAGCATATGCTTCCGATGTAGCTTTCTTTAAGAAAGCTTGTAGCTTCGCTTCTTCAGGTTATTTCTGTCCTCTACGTTCTGTGTAAATTTTTAGTTGAACTTATATAGTATCCCTAGTATAGGTGTCGGTCAAAATCATATACAAATAAAGTCATTAACATCGAAAAAAACCGCCAGGCGCGGACCGGCGCGCGGGCGGTTTACTGCTGTATATTAAGCCTTGGGTCTGAAAATGCCAGCCGGTTTGCCGATAGGCAAGAACGTATAGCCGAAGTGAGCGTTCAGTACCGAAGCACCTGTACCGTACAGGGACACAATTCCGATTCCCATCTCTGCATAAGCAGCAATGGTATGGAAAATGTGAGGAGCTACGCCGAATGCGTCAAATGTCAGTCCAAGGAACAGGAAGTCGATCAGAATGAAGATAATGAGCAAAACTTTATTCGCTTCAATCGCACCGATCGTCATGAACAGGGTGAATACAAGGTATCCGGCAAAAGCAAATCCGAGCTGCTTACCGTCTGCCTGTTCCGCGAGCGTGGAACCGAATACGCCCATTTTAATTAGCCAGTTGGCACCCATCGCGAACCAGAAGAACGCGTATGCGCCAAAAGCGGTTGTGCCAAACGTATTGTTGCGTTTGGAATCTTGAATGCATGCGAATAACTGGGCAAAGGCACCCAGGAAAATCGCCCAAGGAATAGCGTAGCTAAGTCCTTCTGTAATGCCAAGTTTCTGGGAAGAAGCGACCAGTGTTACGATAGCCAACCCAAATAATCCCATTGCGCTGGGATCGGCATTAACAATTTTGACTTTAGTCTGTGAATCGGTCTGCATGGTGATGATAAGCCTCCAATAATATCAAATCAGGATCAATGGCCGTCGTTGGCCGCCGTCCTCTATACTACATCATTTGTATCCGCCGGGTCCGGATACACACATCGCCCTATTGTACCTGAATGGTTTCGTTAAGGAAAGGGATTTTATTACCTTTTGAGACAATAGACGAACAATTGTAAGGCTTATATGCGGATTAGGCAAGCAAGAAATCGGTTTTTTAATGGAAAAAGACGGGAAATTACATGTTCATTTACGGAGAGAAACGATAGTATCGAGGGGAAATAAAAAACCTTTGTCCCATAGGTTGCCCCAATATAGTGGCGCAGTGAATCAAAAGTGATGCGGAAGAGGTGATAAGGAAACCGAAAAGGAGTGTTTTGAAACGACAAAATGCAAGCGCTTACTTAAAGAGTGTTCCATGAAAATCGGTTGGTATGTATTCAATGATGTAGAAGCGAAGGGGTGGGTGTTAATGTAGCCTATAACCAGCCCCCGCATACGGGCTTTCATCTGGGTGCAGGTATGGAACAGCCTGCCGCACCGAACATTCGTTATGTGGGTGCACCGGAAGAACCGGAAGATACAACGCCGCCGATCATTACAGGAATGCCTGCGGAGCAGATGAAAGAAGATGATGTACTGAAAGTAAACGTGAAGGCAGAAGATCTGGAGTCTGGAATCACGCTTCTGAAACTGACGTGGGACGACCGAGTTGTGAATCAAGGTGATGAAATCACCCTTACAGGACTCGCCGGGAAGCATACCTTTACAGCTCGGGCCGTAAATGGTGCGGGACTTATCACAGAATTTGACGGTCACTGCTGCTGATCAAGTCACGGGTGCACCGGGAGTGCCGGTGCTGTCCGACAATAACGGGCATGGCCACGGCCTGAGCGATGGGACGTATACCGTCACGATGAATATGTGGTGGGGAACAATGCGACCGAGTATAGGCTGTATGAGAACGGAGAGTTGATTGACTCTCAGAGGCTGAATGCCACGACACCTTCTGCTCAGAAGGCTTCCACGGATGTCACCGGACGAGCAAACGGCACCTATGTGTACACGTGTGAACTGATTAATTCCAAAGGGACTACGGAATGTCAGCCACTTACGGTTACCGTTCGTGATGCTGCACCTGCGAAGCCTGAACTATCCCATGACAACTGGGACGGGGATGGCAATTACACCATTACAATGAACCTGTGGTGGGGTACCAATGCCACTTTATACCGTCTGTATGAAAATGGGGAAGTGATCGACAGCCAGCCGCTGACCCCTTCATCGCCTAATGGGCAGACAACCAAGGTGGCGATCATAGATCGTGCATCGGGTGAATACGAGTATGTTGTGGAATGGATCAATGAGAGTGGAACAGTTACAAGTGAAGTGATACAAGTAAAAGTTACACGATAAGAATCGTGATCTAACAGGTAAGCACCTCTCTTTCGGATATGGAATCACTCATGTGGTTGTCCGTATACAGGAGAGGTGCTCTTTGCTTTTTCAATATACACAATAACGACACAATCAGATCTGGAAGCAATGATGAGGCGAGATTCTGGCATGAAATGAGTGGATTCATGGCTAAAATGGCGTTATACCAGCCGTTTTCGAATGTGCTCCAGTATGATAGAATAATCTTTATCCAAATTTGGAGAAGAATACAAAACATCCATGTCCCCTATGCCATATGATAATCCAACTATAGATTGACAGAAAAAATTAAAATGATTCACAGAATAGGAGGAATCAGGGATTATGGTTATGAGTTTGGATTTGAAAAATAAAATTGAGAAGGCCAGACATAACCTTCATATGCTAGTAGAGCATAACAAGGGTGGTCTTGGGCATCCCGATGTGATTCAGCAGTCTATGGCATTGGATGAATTAATCAATGAGTACAACCGGACTAAGCGAAATCATTCACGGTCCTGACCGGAATGGATTATGAAATATATAGAACTGAATACATAGATAAGCACCGCTTGGTCATACAAACGGGCATGAATATAGCCGGAAGGGACAGCCTCAGTTGAAGAGGGTCACCATAACGGCGTATGATTCATGCCCGTTTGTTACGTTAAGGAAGCACTCTGTTAATACAGTAGCCGTTTGGCTTCCAAATATAATACCTGAACGAACTTCTTCGTATTAATGCGGGTCTGGGACAAGGAAGGCTCCACGTTGTTTTGCAGCTCCAGCATTTTCTTGCGAATTTCGGTAAAATCGAAAAATTTCGATGCATAGTTCTCGAACTTGGGATGTGTATAATCGGTTAGCCCTAGAGAAACCACATGGCTCAATGTCTGGAATATGGCTCTGCGGACACGTTGTTCCGATGCCTTAATCTCCTTGTTAACCTCAGCGAGTGATGCATCGTATCCCAGTTTGCGTGTGGCCACATTCTGGAAGATGTCTTTGAGGGACGGGAACATATAGGGCGACAGTTTGTGATCCTCGGTCTCTACCTGCTCCAGATACTCCAGCATGTCAAGCAGATCCCTGCTGCCCGCCTCCCCAATCATGCCCATCTCGGACAGCAGGAAGTGTCCTGCTGTCGTAATTGTTTTGTCCGGAACCGGAGCCACATGGCGCTCGGTGGATTGCAAGCCGGACAACCCCTGCAATGTTCGCTGAATATCTGCGATGGATTGCTGCATGCGCAGCCGCTCGTCCACTAGCCGCAGAACGGATAGAATCTCCAGCCGGTTAATCGGCTTGGTAATATAATATTCAATGCCCAGTGAATAGGCTTCTCCAATCATATTTTTCGACTCGATCTGGGAGATCATGACGATCTTGCCCTCGAACCTGCCTTCAAGCGCCCGCACGGTCTGAATTCCGTCCCGTTGCGGCATCAGCAGATCAATGAGAAGTATATCCACCTTGTGCAGTTCCAGCAGTTCCGCATGAAGTTGTGCTCCGTCCTCAGCTTCCCCGACAATATCGCCAAGTCCTTCATCTTCTATAATATCCATCAGCATCGAACGAACGCCAGGATCATCATCCACGATAAAATAACGCAAGTCAGTCATCTCCTCTCTCAGTCAATGGGGTGATCGTTAAATCTATGGTAAAGACGGTTAACCCCGCCGTTAACTCTTGTTCCAGTGTAATCGTTCCTTTCCCTCTTGCATAGAAACCTTACATGTTAGATTAAATAACAATGATTGGACAATCAACGCCCATTTATAAAAATAAAATAGAAAATACATGTAGGTATTTGTCGATTTTCGTAGATGCGCTTGTAGTATAAGTAACATCTAAAAGAATTAGTCAGGTCATGTGCAGAATGGTACAAACTTTTCGAGTGACCCGTCTCTGTAATTAAGAAGTTAAACAATATATAAAAGGGGCATACCGATGGAGCAAACAATACAAGATATTGTCGTCATTTTCAATGATTTTCTATGGTCCAAGCTGTTAATCATTCTGTTGGTTGTATGCGGTGTTTATTTTACGACCAAGACCCGCTTCATGCAGTTTCGCATGATTGGAGATATGGTGAAGGTTCTCAGAGAGCCTAAGAGTAAAGAACCTGGCAAGATTTCACCATTTCAGGCGTTCTGCATTAGTATGGCAGCCCGCGTAGGTACCGGGAACATCACCGGTATTGCACTGGCGATCGCACTTGGGGGGCCTGGTGCTGTATTCTGGATGTGGGTCATTGCGATTATTGGTTCTGCCTCCAGTTTTGTGGAGAGCACGCTGGCTCAAATCTATAAAATCAAGGACAAGGGCGGATTCCGCGGGGGCCTGCTTATTATATGGAGCGTGGGCTGGGGAAACGCTGGATGGGTATTTTATTTGCCATTCTCATTACGCTTTCATTCGGATTGGTCTTCAATGCCGTGCAGTCCAATACCATTACCGTTGCATTCGAGAACTCATTTGGTACGGATCGGTTAACGGTAGGGATCATTATGGCTGTGATATTTGCGGGGATTATTATGGGGGTGTCAAACGGATTGCCAAAGCATCGGAATACATCGTCGTTGTGCTTGCCGTATTGTACATTGGGGTAGCGGCTTTTATCGTGCTGGCGAACATTACCCAGCTCCCGGCTATGATCGCATTGATCGTGAAAAGTGCCTTTGGCATTGAACAGGTAGCTGGGGGTACACTGGGCGCTGCACTGATGAATGGGGTTAAACGGGGTTTGTTCTCCAATGAGGCAGGTATGGGTAGTGCACCGAATGCCGCTGCTACAGCGGATACGTCACATCCGGTTAAACAAGGACTTATTCAGGCCTTTGGCGTGCTGACGGACACACTTGTTATATGTACAAGTACAGCCATGATCATTTTACTATCAGGGGTGTACAAAGGCTCGGATCTGGGTGGTATTGAATTAACTCAGGCCGCATTAAGTGTGCATATGGGTTCATGGGCGTCGGGATTCCTGGCGGTTATGGTATTTCTCTTTGCTTTCAGTACACTTATCGGTAATTATTATTATGGAGAAACGAACATCGAGTTTATCAAATCGAGCAAAGTTTGGCTGTGGGTATACCGTATATGCGTAATCACCATGGTAATATTTGGAGCTGTCGCCAAAGTGCAGCTGGTATGGGATCTGGCAGATTTGTTCATGGGACTCATGGTCGTAGTGAATCTGATTGCGATTCTGATGTTGTCCAAAGTAACTTTTGAGGCACTGAAAGACTATAAGAAACAAAAGGCCGAGGGACGTGACCCGATCTTTACTCGTGACCGAATTCATATTCCGGGTGAAGTGGAGTGTTGGGGATCCGAGGCGGAAGTGATGGGTAAGAAAGTGTAACAACTTTAAATAAAATAGGACTTCTACATTCCCGCAAGGAAAGAAGAAGTCCTATTTGCTACATCAGGTTATTCATTCTTAAATAGAATAGCTAATTAATTGTTCAGACAGAGTTTTCATCCGATTACCTGTTTCATTCAGCTTCTCAATGACTTCGGTAAAGGATTGCACCAGCGTGGCTTGTTCCTGGGAAGAGGCTGCAATCTGGGAAACTTCAACTTCCATCTGTTTGATCACTTGTTGTACATCTCTCAGACTGACATCAATATCTGTGGTTGCTTGCTTCGCATCAACCGAAAGCTTGCGAACCTCCGAAGCTACGACGCCGAATCCAGCTCCTGCCTCACCTACTCTTGCAGCTTCAATGGCAGCATTCAGTCCGAGCAGATTCGTTTGTTCAGAGATTTCCCGAATGAATCCGGCCACTTTGTTGATCTGGGAGGAGTTCTGAACGGCAAGGCGTGCGTTTTCGAGGATCTGTTCACTTGTCGCTTGCAATTCTTCAGCATGAGCAGCAACGTGTTGTACCATATCAACCAGGTTGGCGTTAATGTTATGATTTTCTTCAATAATCTCTTCGAGTTGGTTCTGGTTAGACTGGTCGTACGATATACAAAAAACAGCAATGACTTTTTGATGATCATCAAAGATCGGAATGTTCAGGGTATCCAGTTCAATACCAAATACCTCCTTGGGGATCGTAGAAAGACTGGCATCTTTTCCGTTTTTCAAGACGGAAAAGTTTTGAAACGAATCTAAGAGCGGCATCCCTTTTTCAAAGCCAAGGTCAAATTTATCTGTGGTAATGACATCCAATACCTTCTCGTGATCGTATACCGTTAAACTGGCTGGTTCCCTGAGAATTTGACTAATATAAGGCAAAGCTTTCAAAATGGCATCTACATTGTTCATGGGAGCAAGCCTTCCTTTCCATATTTTAAATTGTTATATTTTAAATCGTGTGCAAGCATACTCTCTCTTTCATCGGATAAAAAGGGGTGATCCTGAACGCCTAGTGGAATAAAGTTATGACGGTTTGAGGTCGATAGGGTTGCATCTTTCCCATTAAAAACGATTAACTGGATATAAGTTCAAGTTGTAACTGTTTTTAGTTCGAGATAATGATATAGGCACATAACAAATTCGGGACCTATGTCCGTTTTTATACAATCAATAGGTGAAGGAGGATGGGCTGAAATGAAGGAAATTATGGATTTTGAGCGAATGCGGCAGATTGCCCGTAACAACGGTTTGGATCAGGTTTTGGATGACTCTGCATTCGCTGAACTAAGACTACTTGAAGCGTCCAAGGGGGAAGTCATCTGTGCTAAAGGAGAGCGGCCTGAGCGATTGTATTTTCTCGTACAGGGCAAGCTCAAGATCTATACAACGCTGCCTAATGGCAAGTCTCTGTTGCTTCGCTTCAGCACACCACTTGCGCTCGTGGGAGATCTGGAGCTGGTCAATGGCAAGGAGGCCAAGAATACGGTGGAGTCTGTGAACAAAAGCCTGTTGCTGGGTATCAGCTATCGCTGTCTCCAGAATACATATGCAGAGAACTCCAAATTTCTTCACTTCATGCTCAGCCAAGTCACACACAAGTTGTACACCTTCTCGAATCTGTCGAGTCTGAATATGCTCTATCCAGTAGAGAGCAGACTCGCCAGTTACCTGTTGTCCACGATGGAACAGGACGAGTTCTCCTCTGAAGAGATACAGACATCCAAACTGACCGAGCTGGCGGATATGCTGGGTACTAGCTATAGACATCTTAACCGAGTAATTCAAGAATTGAGTAACCGGAATATCATTCGTAAAGTGCAGCGAAAGGTCGAGATCTGTGATCTGGAACAGCTCCGCACCATCGCGGGAGGCAATATATATGAATGATCGCAACTAATAGCACCCTCCGAGATCGTTCAGAGGGTGCATGTTTGCGTCGCGCGTATCGGCAGTTTAGATATCTCCACGCTGCTCGAACAACTGGACAATTTCAACAATGACACGGGTTGCCTTGACCATATTGTCTACCGATACATACTCGAATTTGCCGTGGTAGTTCTCACCGCCAGTGAAGATATTCGGTGTTGGCAAGCCCATGTAAGACAGTTGGGAACCATCTGTTCCTCCCCGAATGGGGCGAATAATAGGTTCGATGTTCAGCCGAGTCATAGCTTCATGGGCAATGTCGACGATCTGGCGCACCGGTTCGATTTTCTCACGCATGTTATAGTACTGATCATTCAGTTCCACCGTGATACTTTTCTCTCCGTACGTGGTCTTCATTTCGTTTGCGATATTGAGCAGGTTGGTTTTGCGTTCTTCAAACTTCTCCCGATCGAAATCACGAATGATATAGCTCATCTTCGTCAGCTCGACGTCACCCTCCAGAGACAACAGATGGTAGAAACCATCATAACCATCCGTGAATTCAGGCGCTTCCTCCGCAGGCAGACGTCTATTTAATTCCATCGCAATTTTCAGGGAGTTCACCATTTTATCCTTCGCTGTACCGGGATGTACATTGGTACCTCGTACGGTAATTTTGGCAGCAGCCGCGTTGAAGCTCTCGTATTCCAATTCGCCAAGGGGTCCGCCGTCTACTGTATAGGCATATTTGGCGCCAAAAGCTTTCACGTCAAACTTGTGCGGTCCACGGCCAATCTCTTCATCCGGGGTAAAAGCAACCCGAATCTTACCGTGTTTCACTTCCGGGTGTTCAATCAGATAGGCCATCGCCGTCATAATTTCGGCAATGCCTGCCTTATTGTCAGCCCCAAGCAATGATGTGCCATCGGTTGTGATCAGGGTGTGGCCCTTATATTCGTGAAGTTCCGGGAAATCCTTGTTGGACAGTACTACATCCAGTTCCGAGTTCAGCACAATGTCAGCACCGTCATAGTTATCGATAACCTGTGGTTTGACATTTTTGCCAGTAAAGTCGGTTGCTGTATCGAGGTGGGCCAGGAAACCAATTACGGGAACATCCTTGTCGGTATTGGATGGCAGTGTAGCCATCACATAACCATTCTCATCCATCGTCACATCTTGCAGACCAATGGAGTTACATTCTTCAACGAGCAGTTTGCCCAAGGCCAGTTGGCCGGGTGTGGAAGGGCATGTCTCGCTATTTTCATCGGATTGGGTATCCATCTGAACATAAGTACTCAGTCTTTGAATTAATATATCTTTCATCTATAATCTCTCCCTGGCTTGAGTAGTATATAAGTTGAACTACTTGTTTTACACTGATTCACTACGAGGTCAGAATAACTTTCTGATCGCTGTTATCCCCAGATTTTTTGATCCACTTTTAACAAATGTGAAAATCTGAGGATAGCGTATGCTTCCGATGCAGCTTTCTTTCAGAAAGCTTTTAGGCAAAGTGTATGCTTTCGAAGTAGCTTTCTTGTAGAAAGCTTTTAGCTATGCTTCTACAGGTTATTTCTGCCCTCTCCGTTCTCGTGTAACCGTTAGTCACAACTTATGTAAATTGGGTATAGTAATTATTGTAGTTCTCTATGGTTATCATATCATGTTTTGCAGTCATTTCCAGAATGGGGCAGAACCGAAATAGGAAGACGACCAGGTATCAAAAAGGGTACCAGGGCACAAAAATGTACGTACTTGAATCAATTTCATAATACCTTTAGCTGCTTCAATCAAGGCTAGATATAGATCAAAACGGTTCATTTTGTCTATATCTAGTTACAAAAAATCCATTTTAGTGAGTTCTGAAATTGATTCACTTGTATTTCTATACGTCAGGTTCATAATAATCCATGAAGAAAGGATGTGTTCGAGACATGCCATTTATCACCGTGAAGGTACTGGAAGGCAAGACGAAGGAGCAGAAACGCCAGTTAATTGAACGAATGACCGAGGTGGCTTGTGAGACACTGGATGTTGATCCGAGCAAGGTCTTTATTTTCATTGAGGATCTGGAGAAGGACAACTACGGCAAGAATGGGAAACAGTTTTCGGATCTGGAAAATAAGTAAGGCTTCATATATATCAAGATAGATAAGAGAATGAGTTCACCACAAAGCAAGACAATGAATAGGAGATGCAGCAACAATGACAGAGCAATTATTTTCCCCCTATCAATTCAAGAGTCTGCAATTAAATAACCGGGTAGTCATGGCACCGATGTGCCAATATTCCGTTACAGCGAAGGACGGCATTCCGAACGATTGGCATCAGGTTCACTATGTGAGCCGTGCAGTTGGGGGTACAGGACTGATTGTAATTTAGATGACGGATGTGCATCCGGATGGACGCATTACCGACAATGACTTGGGGATATGGTCCGATGAGCATGTGCCTGCCTTCACCAAACTTGTCGATGGAATCCATGCTTACGGCTCCAAAGTAGCTATTCAGATCGCACATGCGGGACGAAAAGCAGAGGATGCAGAGCAACCTGTTGCCCCGTCAGTGGTCACATTCCCGGGAGAAAAGTACAAGGAGCCTCGTGCGTTAAGTACGGAAGAGGTACGAGCTATGGTGCAGAAGTTCGCAGACGGTGTTCGCCGCGCAGTCCAGGCTGGAGTGGATACCATTGAGCTGCACGGTGCACATGGATACCTGATCCACCAGTTCCATTCCCCGCTAATGAACCATCGTGAGGATGTATATGGGCAGGATCTGTCCCGTTTCGGCGTTGAAGTCATTCGTGCGGCGAAAAAGGAAATGCCAGCAGATATGCCGCTGATTATGCGCGTTTCGGCTGTAGAATATGCCGATGGTGGATACGACATCGATCATACCCTTGATATTTCTCGTGCTTATCAAGAGGCGGGCGTGGATATGTTCCACATCAGTTCCGGCGGCGAGGGACCTTCGGGACAACGGAAACCGGGTAACTACCCAGGGTACCAGCTGCCATTTGCCCGTCGGTTCCGTGAAGAACTGAACGTTCCTGTCATTGCTGTGGGTATGCTGGAGGATGCAGCGCTGGCTCAGGCGGTTATTGGCAATGGGGATGCGGATCTGGTTGCGATTGGCAGAGGTATGTTACGTGATCCGTACTGGGCGAACCATGCGGATCTGGAGCTGGGTGTCAGCAAGGATCAAGCGGCGATTGCCGAGCAGTATTCCCGCGGATATTAATCCTTCGGGGGAACGAATGTTGAGCTTGTGTCCGGTCAGGATGATACTCAAGGAGGCGATCGCAATGGAATCATCATCAAGCGCATTACCGGATATCCGGCAGGAGCTTTTGCTCGGTGCACCTATAGAGAACGTGTGGGAGATGGTCTCTACGGCGCAAGGACTGGGAACCTGGTTCATGCCCGGCAATCTGGAGCCCATGGAAGGTCATGAATTTATATTGGAAGCGGGTCCCTTCGGACAATCGCCTTGTCAGGTGACGGAAGTTCATCCGCCGCACAAGCTGTCATTTCGATGGGGAAAAGACTGGATATTGACGTTCCAGCTGCATGAACAGCCTGAAGGTACAGAGTTCACTCTGATTCATAGCGGTTGGGATGCGGATAAACGGACTGAGTTTGGACAGGCTCACGCCATGGTGCGTGAGCGTATGGAACAGGGCTGGGTCGGGATTGTCCAGAAGCTTGCCCAAGTTGTTAAATAAAAGATCATTATATTAGCTTACTCAATCAATCAACCTCAGGCCATCTTGCCCGTTCATTCGGCGAACATCGGTCTGAGGTTCCTTGGTGTACCACGATCTGGCGGAAACCGACAGAAATTCTTCAAATTATAATGAAGTTGACCGATTATGAACGGAAACTATTTCCGTGAGCATCAGAAACGTGTAACATGAATTATAGGGATAAATCGACAAAATTAGACGTCTCTCGCCATGCGGGGATGGAAGGAATACATAGATGAGAAAACACTGGATTATGCTGACCATCAGCTTCATATGCATTGTCATTTTTCCGCTCGGCTGGATCGCCCAGATGTTAATCAGGGAGCAGAATAACCCTCAAGCCAAGGATGGAAACATCGACCTGACCCAGTGGGATTATAATCGCATGGGTGCAGCATCTCTAAACGGTGTCTGGGATTTCTATCCCGGCCAATTGCTGAGTCCGGCAGATATTGAAGCGGGAACATCTGGCCGCAAGCCACTACCTGCTTCATCTGCGATCCATGTTCCCTCCAGGTGGAATACATCGCTGGGACAAGCACATGGGTATGGAACCTATCACCTGCGGGTACGGATTACACCTCGGACCTTGAAGAACGACTATGGTATCCGCACACAGAATATACGCATGTCTCACCGGGTATTTATTGATGGTAAAGAGATTGGTGGCAAGGGTCTGCCAGGAAAGACAACGGATACAGATATTCAATTGAATCTGCCTTTCACAGGCTTCACGTCCATTGAGGGTGAAACGGCTGATATTATCATTCAGGTATCCAATTATAGCTATGCTTCAGGTGGCATTGTAGCGCCAGTTCTGTTTGGAGATGAGCATAGCATTCTCAAAGGCCAGCAACAGGACTGGCTCAAGGATCTGATGACCTTGTTCGGGTTTATCCTGCCAGCGGCCTTCTTCCTGCTGCTGTTCCGGTTACGGCGCAGTGAGAAGGAATTGCACTATCTCGGCCTATTCAGCCTTTCCGGTGCGTTGTACGCTCTGACACATGGAGAGAAGCTGCTGGGAACGCTGGTACCGTTCCTGACCAATAATGAGATGCTCCGGGTGCAGCTCCTTAGTGCTGCTTTTGCCTATTACTTCTTGCTTCGATATATAGATGCCCTTGTACCTGGAGCAGTCCATCAGTGGTTCGTACGTCTGGCTGTGGTTTTGCTCGTTGCACAGACTACGGTAGGTCTGACGCTTCCTCCGGCCCTGTTCTCGTTATTTGAGCTTCCCATGTTGCTCATTTCGCTCGTAGTCATTGTCTACATGTTGCGAGCTATGCTCTATTGGCTCAAGAGACGTCCGAAGGATAGCCACTTTGTACTGGTGAGCATGCTGAGCATACTCATGGTAGTTGTGTTGCATACGATTGGTGCATTCACTGCCGTAGATACAGCGTTCCTCGCATTGATTGAACTATTACTATTTGTATTCGTCCAGATGATTGTTACCGCAATCCGCTTCGCACAATCATTCCGTGACGTGGAGGCGCTGTCAGAGCGTCTGCTCGCGATTGACAGTCTCAAGGACGAGTTCATGGCGAATACGTCTCATGAGTTAAGGACGCCCCTGCACGGCATCATTAATATTGCCCAATCCATGCTGGAAGGCGCTGCTGGAGCAGTTACCCCCAAGCAAGCCAAGAACCTGTCCATGATTACGGCAACCGGGAAGCGGCTTTCACTGCTGGTTAACGACATTTTGGATTTTTCCAAGCTGAAAAATAGTGAGATCGAGTTGAAGCGAGTAGCCGTCGATCTGGAGTCAGTTGCCCGCACCGTGGTCGAAGTCTCGGGTTTCACGTTTGAGGACAAACCCATTCATCTGATTCAGCAATGGCCGCAGTCGCTGCCACTCGTTGAAGCAGATGAAGATCGCCTCCGGCAGATTCTATATAACCTGCTGGGTAACGCCTATAAATACACCGAACAGGGTGAGATTCGGTTGTATGCCAGTGTCGATGGGGATTGGGTCAAGGTATCTGTCGCAGATACGGGAGTAGGCATCGCTTTGGACAAACAAGAGGATATCTTCCAGGCATATGAGCAGGGAAATGGGACGATAGAGCGAGTGTTTGATGGAACTGGACTGGGTCTGAGTATTACACGAAAACTCGTGGAGCTTGGCGGAGGTGAAATCTGGGTCGAATCGGAACCGGGGCAAGGGTCGATCTTTCATTTTACCCTACCCATGATGAAGTTGCCGCTGCTGAAAACCCCCTCGAAACCAGCTGCTGCCCGTTATATAGCAGCCCAAGGGACGGGGAAAAAAGAGCTGGTCACCAGAGAATCGGATGAACCGGATGATCTTCCGGAAGCAGAGCACACGATTCTAATCGTAGACGATGACCCTGTGAATCGCCATGTGCTGCTTAACCTGTTATCCACGGAGCGATATCGTGTAATTGCGGCCGATAGTGGACACGCTGCCTTAAAGCTCCGTGAAGAATTCCCGTCCATTGATCTAGTCATTACAGATTGGATGATGCCCAAAATGTCGGGGCTTGAACTATGTCGCAAGCTGCGCGAGCACAGTTCCCTGTCAGAGCTGCCCATACTGATGCTGACCGCACGTGGGTTGCCTGAGGACATTAAGCATGGATTCCAGGCGGGAGCCAATGACTTTCTGAGCAAACCGGTAGATGCCGGTGAATTGCGTGCCCGGGTTCGGACATTAATTGCGATGCGAAGTTCTGTACAGGAAGCGATTCGGACCGAGATGGCCTTTTTGCAGGCCCAGATCAAGCCACACTTTCTATATAATGCGCTCAATGTCATTATCGCGACATGTGCAGTGAACCCGGACAAAGCAACCGATCTGCTGATTGAATTGAGTCATTACCTGCGGGGAAGCTTTGACTTCCAGAACCGGGAGCAACTTGTTCCACTGACCAAAGAGCTGGAACTGGTGGAGTCTTATGTACATCTGGAACAGGCCAGATTTGAAGAAAGACTGGTCGTCGAGTACGAGGTGGAACCAGAAGTGCGCCTCTATCTGCCTCCTCTCAGTATCCAGCCGCTTGTAGAGAATGCCATTCGCCATGGCGTTATGGAGCGGGCAGCAGGCGGTACCGTTCATCTTAGGATTTTCAAAGAGGATGAGCATGTGGTCATTCAGGTACAAGATGATGGTGTGGGGATCCCTCCAGAACGAATGGCTCAGGTGAAATCCGGGCGAACGGAAGGTCCGGGAGGCGTGGGGCTGCAGAATATTAATCGCCGGCTCATGTCGATCTACGGTCAGGGACTGGAGATTCAGAGCCATGTGGGCAAAGGGACACAGATACGATTCCGTATCCCTGTACAACAGGTGAACTATTCCAGATCATGAGCCGAATTGTCCTTTTTATGGTTAACAGACTACTAAGCGGATGCCGATAAAAACGGTATTCCTATTGAATCTTTCATGGCAGGAGGCTGAAAGAACGGTGAGAGCCATTGTAATCGATGACGAGAAGCCAGCGCAGCTTCATCTGGAGCGTCTACTGAGGTCGGACGGACGGATTACACCCGTGCAATGTTTTTCAACAGCCCGTGACGGCCTTCAATTTCTGGCAAAGGAACGTGTGGATGTTGTGTTTTTGGACATCGGCATGCCGGAAATGAATGGCCTGGAAGCGGCTGAATATATACAGCAACTGGATCAGAGTATTCGTATTATTTTTGTAACGGCTTACGCCGATTATGCGGTGGAGGCATTCGAGCTGCATGCCCTGGATTATGTACTGAAACCGATGAGTTCTACCCGGTTGGCCAAAACGATAGATCGCATTGTTGGAACCATGTCATATAAAGAACAGGTTGCGGTAACTGCCGAGGTACTGGAGTCGGAAACTCTGCCTGAGGATTTGGATATCGGAGTTCCGGGATTGCTTACGTTCAAGCATCTGGACATCTTCAGAAGCCTGGATCAGGGTGCCAAGAAACATAAGTGGCGTACAACCAAATCGCAGGAACTTTTTGCTTTTCTGTTTCATCACAGGGGAGAGTGGGTAAGCAAGGAGATTCTGCTTGATAAGCTGTGGGGAGATGTTTCCCAGGACAAGGGCCTTACCCATCTACATACTTCCGTATACCAGATTCGAAAGTTGCTGAAGGAATGGAGCATGACAGGCAAGCTGGAGTACAATATGAACCGCTATCGTCTGTTACCGGGTAATCTGGTGAGTGACGTGGAACAATTCGAACAAGCTATGGTCTATACCATGATTACATCGGACAATGTGAATGACCTGAGACATATGGTTCCCCTTTATCGTGCTGATTATCTGGAAGAGCATGATTACCATTGGGCGCAAGCCAAAGCAAGGGAACTCAGACGCAAGTATACAGGGCTGGTTATGGATATTGCGAGATGGGATATGATGCATGGACGAGGTAAGGAAGCGATTGAGCAATTAACGGAATTGCAGGAACGGGAGCCTTATGCGGAAGAGATCTGCCGTCTCATGATGGAAGTGTATGCATCTATGAATGATCAGCAAGGCATACTTCGTTTATATCATTCATTCAAGTTGGTCCTGAATGAGGATTTGGGGCATCAACCGGAGCCAGAAACAAGCAAGTTGTATCAGAATCTGACCCAAAAATAGACATACGTTCAGGTAGGAGAGTGAGGCATGAAGCTATTCATACACCGCAAAGATTTGCGTACGGATGATCTGACTGCATTCGATTATTTGCGGGAACAGGAAGAAGAGAGTGTGCATGTGCTCATCTATGATCCATTTCTCCTGCGCCAGGGACGAGAGAAGGAACACAGTGGCGTGAATTTCAGACGACATGCAGCGAGGCTGGGTGAACAGTATCGTGAATCTAAACAAAAACTGCATGTTGCTTATGGCAAACCGGCCGAAGTGGTTGATTTCATCCTGAACCAATTCAAGGGTGACATCACTGAGATTGTGGTCCATCGGGACATGACCCCATATGCGATGGAGCGGGACAGAGGCATACGCAAAGTAAGTGAAGCGCATGACGTTACATTCACGCAACTGACGGATCATCTGCTAATGGATCTGAATGGATTCACCAATTTCACAGGCAAGTCGGAGCCTTACAAGGTATTTGCGGCCTTCCATCGGCGGTGGGTCGAATTCATGAATGAGCACCCCAATCCTCCTTCCGCAGCAACAGTTGCGGATGTGAAGGTGAGTGATTGCCAGATTGAGTGGCCGGAGCAGATGCAGATACCTCAGGAGTTACTGGAGGGCAGTGTATCGGATAATGAAGAACCACATCTGCTGTTGGATCAGTTTGTAGTTAATCGAATGGCTGAGTATGGCGAGCACCGGGATGAATATGAGGCTTATGAGCCAAGCCATCTCAGTTCTTACGTAGCTGTGGGGGCTGTATCCATTCGCAAAATGTACGACGCAGCGAATCGAGTGGCAGAGGCTGAGGAGTGGATCAGACAGTTATGCTTCCGCGACTTCTATCTGTATCGGGCGGTCTATGAGAGTCACTATTTTACATATGAGAAGGTGTATGATCTCTCGGCGCTCCACGAAGCTCACTTCGAACGATGGTGCAAGGCTGAGACAGGCATCCCGATTATTGACGCAGCGATGACAGAATTGAATGAGACCGGACATATGCCGAACCGCCTGCGGATTCTGACAGCAATGTTTCTTACGAAGAACCTGCAATGTCCGTTCACCTTGGGTGAAGCCTATTTCAGACGCAAGCTGAGTGACTATGATAATATTCAGAACCGTGGTAACTGGTTATGGTGCGCCTCGCTTGGCGAGAATGCGGCTCCGTACTTTCGGGTGAATAATCCGGTAACGCAATCCGAGAAATATGATCCTCAAGGGGACTATATTCGCAGGTGGTTACCTGTGCTGAAAGATCTGCACAGCAAGGACATCCATCAGCCGCGTAAGGATGCCATTGTCGATCTGAAGGCATCCAGACAGGCAGCGATTGACGTTTATAAACAAATTCTGGCAAGCCGCAAGAAGTAGATTTGGTGAGAAATGCAAGGGTGCACCCCTTGTTTTCCATTTTTATCCGAGTAAACCAACCATTATTCGGTTGGAAGCAGGAAGTTCCACAGACCGCGTACTCGCGGTCTTTTTTACATATATAGACATGAAAGAATTGTGAAATCCATCTGAAAATTTAGAAATTGTTAAGAAAATGGACTATCCATATTAAGCAATATGCCTTTTAATAGATAGAGAGCTTAATGGATTAAGTCATATCTGACCTATTGACGAACACATGAAGGAGAAACCCTAAACATGAGTGAAACACTGAAAAGAGAGCGAATTCCAGAGCTGAATCTGGTACGTGCCATGGCGATTATCGGTGTGCTGTGCGTGCATTCCACTTCCTACGCGACCGTAGACATGACCGGTTCGGGATATTACTGGTTGTACAACTTTATTAATATCTTCATGAAATATGGTACGCCAACCTTTATTTTTATGAGCAGTTTCGTGCTGTTCTATAACTATTATTCCCGTCCGCTGGACAAGAAACTGGTAAGTAACTTTTACAAGAAAAGATTTGTGTACATTCTGCTTCCTTATTTCCTATTTTCATTGATGTACTTTGTATTGCTGCATGTGACGCATTATCAGGGTCGTCCATTTGGTGAATCGACGGTAAGTTTCATTACCAAACTGTTTACAGGCAAAGCCTACACACATCTGTATTTCGTATTCATTAACATGCAATTCTATCTGATATTTCCATTGGTATTATGGTTGCTCAAGAAGTATCCGGCTGTGGTGAAATGGTCTGTACCGATCGGATTGTTGATTCAATGGGCATTCATCGTAAGCAATAAATATGGATTTCAGGTACCCAATAAAGGAAGCTGGGCTTTCTCGTACTTTTCCTATTTCATGCTGGGAGCTTATATCGGGGTGTATTTCCCTCGAATCAAACAATGGTTCGTCATCAGTAGGGCCAATGCAACCAAAGGGCGTGTAGCTTCATGGATTCTGCTCTGGGCGGTGTGGATCTTTGCCGGTCTTGGGCATGTGTACATCTATTATCTGCTGCGTCTCAAGATCGCAACCTACAACACATTGTGGTACGAGTTCTTCTGGAATGCACATACCTTCGCTTGTGCGCTGGTACTTATCCAGATCGCTTATCTGCTCTACCGCAAAGGGCCATCATTGATCGTCAAACCGCTGAATCGGCTTGGGTCTCTGTCCTTTGGCATCTATCTGATCCACCCCTTCTTCCTGCTGGTGTATCGGGAATTCCCGCCGCAAACGGGAGTGTCCTGGCTGATCCATCTGTGGTACGCCGGAGGATTCGGAGTAGCTCTGATCGCCTCTTGGATCGTGGTTGGTTTGACGGCAAGGTTCGTTCCATATGCCTGGGTTATCTTCGGTAATCTGCCGAAACCCAAACCACGTCTGGCGCCCCAACAGAACTCGGGGCAACTGGACGTTCGTTAATAGAAATTGCGTCATATGAATTCCAATATAGGAATAATAAACCGTTTCCTGGTCGACCTTAGGGGAGAGCAGGAAACGGTTTTTTGTTATATCCACTGTAAGTGTAATATGGGGAACGAATGTTTCTTTCTCATATGTAAGGGGTAATCATAAGGCGGAACGCTAATAGATGTTGGTCAACCAAAGAGACCGGAATAAGCGATAAACATTCAAATTCATTCCTTAACGAATATAGAGAAACTTCAAAGAATAGGATCAAGGTGAAAAATGATGACAACATGTGATAAATGCGGGAGACCGATGCAGGATATATTGGAATATGTAGAGCACATTCTTCATGAATGCAGTGGACAGACACACGAGTACAAGGCGGAGGATTACCAGTCCCCTGGCTATGAGGGTGTTCGCGAGCAGATGTGATACAATAGGAAGAAACCGGATTCATTCGGAACCGAGGTGACCACATGGAGACGGGGCCAGCCCCTTTCCGCCAAGGAAAGACGGAACAAGAAGCGCGACTGACCAAGACATGTATGTATTGCGGGCAACAGCGGCCTATGTCCGAATTCCGGCGTAGAACCGGGAAGCGGGCAGGTCCCGCAGCCAGAAGGGGAGCTTGCCGCAGCTGTCGCCAGCTTGGTGGACAGGCTGATCATGCTAACCGTTCAATGGAGCAACCGGGAGATCGGGTAGAGCAGCGACAAGATAGCGTGGTGGCCCGTGAGGTTACTGCCAGACCATCTGTCTCTGCGATGAATGAACGAAATCGGATTGCTCATACGGCGAAGCAGGTATCTGCTACCGTGTCTGAGCCGGAGAAACGTCAGGAGTCTCAACCGTTAGTAGGCTCCTCTTCTTCGAGTGATGATGAACATGCTGACTTGGTGACTTCTCCCTCAGGCAACCGGAAGAAGAGGAGAAGACGCAGGAAGAGCAAGCGTTCAGAGAGGCCGGCGGGCCATGAGCAGCAGACTGATTGGAGCTTGCCCACTGGCTCGGCGTATGAGGCAGTTGCGGATCAGGCTGAGAAGCAGCTAGGCGAGCGCAGGCGTGGGGAAGAGCATTCGCAGGGGCAGGATGCTGCGAATGAGAAAGGCACTGCACAGCGGTCTGGCGCACGAGCAGCCGCTGGTGCGGGTCAGGCCGCCGAGCAGGCTGCGGCGGCCCAAGCTCTGCTGCCGACTGAGCCGCAAGGCCCGGCAGCAGAGCAAATGGCTGCGGAACCAAAGGCCGCAGCCACACGCAAGCGCAAGCGGCGCCGCAAGCGTGCTGCCGCGTTGCCGTCCGGCGCAGGGCAGGCCCGCAGCGTAGCTGCTGAGGCCCCTGCGCCGGCCCTGGGCGACCGTGGCGATGCCACCACGGTCGATGGCCTTGCGGTGGCGGAGGCACAGCCTGCCGCTACCAGGCGCGAGCCCGGGCAAGCGCCGGGGGCTGCTGCGGAGGCAGGGCCTCCTGCGCCCGTGCGCCAGCCTGGCTCGCCAGGGTCCAAGCCGCGCCAGGCGCGCAAGGAACGTGCGCCCAAGGCGAACGGCGAAGACGCTGCCCGTGGTCCATCCGGGCAGCGACCCGCGCATTCCAGCCGGAGTCTGGCAGCTGGAATGGACAGTCGTCCCCGCCGCCAGACTCCGGCGGTACCTGTAGCTATTGACCCGGAAGATCCAGCTTCGCTCCGGGCGAACCGTCAAGGCATGGTACGCATGCGTGGCAAGACGGACAAGGGCAGGCGCTGGCATCAGGAAGTGGACATGGAGCTTGCCGTCACTCTCGTTAAGGAGAAAGCTGCTGTGGTGGTCAATCGATATACGATTCGTCGACTGTTCAGCAACAAGGACTTTAAGCGGTATATACTGACGCGTGATCAATATACCTGTTACTTCTGCGGATCATATGGCGATACCATCGACCATTTGCTGCCGCGAGCCAAAGGTGGACATACCACCCCGCTCAACTGTGTTTGTGCATGCAATCTGTGCAACCAGTCCAAAGCAGCGATGGATGCGGAAGAGTTCATGCAATCCGGCATTCCCGAGTGGAATGCAGCGCATCAGGCAGAACTGATTGAGCTGGCCATGCAGGAGGCTCAACTGGAATAAGAGATATTATGTCCCTGGAAATTGAATCTGGGTTTCAATATGAAGAGCACACCAAGACCGATGAGGTCAAGGTGTGCTTTTTGATTTTCATTTTAGTTATGGTCAATGGTGAATTCTCCGTTTGCGATATTTCTTCAAATTGACAACGGTGCAAATGGAAGATGTACGTTATACTGGGAGGGTGAGTTAGACGCTTCATTATTCGTTGGAATGACGGAGTAACAAGTGGGATACCTAACATTAGAACGTAGAACGTATAGATTGGATGGATGCAGATGAACCCGGCAGCACTGGACATTATGTCCTATATTACGGAAGAGAATATTCGTTTCTGGCTGGAGAAGTTTCGCTCCTTGGGCCCGTTACCGGGAGTTTTGCTTACGTTCATGAAATCATTTGTACCGCCGCTCCCAACGCTGTTGATTGTGGGTGTGAACGGTGCGGTATATGGTCTGTGGGCGGGATTTATCTATTCATGGATTGGCATGGTTCTGGGCTGCACCGTTACGTTTCTAATTGTACGTGAGATCGGGAAATCCGCATTTGTGGAACGATGGGCACGCAAACCTCGTGTGCAGCGAAGTATGGTATGGATTCGAAGGAACGCGTTCGGTTATGTCTTTCTGCTCAGTATCTTCCCGGTAGGTCCGTTCGTTATAATTAATGTGGCGGCAGGTATCGCGCGTATGCGATTGTTATCCTTCTTGCTTGCTGTAGGCTGTGGCAAAGCCATCATGATTTTCTCTGTAACGTACATTGGTTCCAACGTGGAACAATTCTTGGAGCACCCTGTACGCTGGGTAGGCGTGTTACTGTTTATCGCGGTATCCCTGTGGGCAAGTCGAAAGCTGGAGCGTCACTTTACCCGGACATCATCAGATCGTGAAGATCTAAATGAATTGAATCAACCCTCTGGAAAATCGATTTCTTCTTGAATAAAAGAGTTATCAGTGCGCTGATATATGATTTATGTCAGTATTGACGCTAGCTTGAAGGAGGATCAGCATGATTGACGATATCTATGCATTCAGTCGAATGTTAAATCGTTTGAATGAAAATGAACTTCGTTCACTATTGCGTGTGCTCTATATGAAATCAGCACTCGTGGTCAAACAGCAGAAAGAGCAAGCCGAAGAAGTGGATTTTGCGGATGCGGTACAATCCTTGTTTCGTAATCTCGATGTGCCCTTGGATATAGGACAGCTGGAGCAACAAGCCTCCGCCGAGATAGACAAACCAAATGAAATTCATATCACGTTTGGAGATTCACCTCTGGGTAGTCTGAAGATGGGAATGAGTACATTACCTGATCAGGGAAAACGGAGCTTTTTCTCCATGGATGATGATTATGCTGTGGGTCCGTTAGGTGATCTGACCCTTCGTGCAGACTTGCAACGCAGGCATCTCTGGCTGACCGAACGATTGTGTCTCAGTGACCGTGAGGCATATGCCATGCATGAACTGGAATCATTATTTGAGCTTAACTCCACAATACAGTCCCTTGATTCCAAGACGTCAATCATCATCTGGTATTCGAATAATGCACATGAGAAGACTGGGCTGCTCTATGCCATACATCTATTACGGAGCAGTGAGAGTCCTATATATCTTATCGAGACGAGTGGCTTGTATCAGCAATTATTCAATAGACCTGACATTCAATACGATGTGCTCCACACAGGCGAGATTCTTTCCGAAAAGCTTCTGGCAATGTGGCACGTCTGCTCCGCGCAGGAGCCGCTGTCCAAGGAAGAGCGTCGCCAACTGGAACAGGATTGGCTGGAACTTTCGGCACAGCCCGGACAATTAAGAATGATGGAGAACGGTGAGATTCGGAGTCTGCCTGAAGATGCGTTGGACGAGTACATTGTGCAGAAGGTAAGGGAACTGACACCCAACTGGGAGCCGGGTACGTATATCAGAGCAGCTCGTATTGTGGGTGAAGTGATGGGTACGAGCAGTCAACACATAAGTGCTGCGTTCGTGGAATATCGGTTGAGACAACTGGTGCTGCAAGGCCAACTTGAGATGGATGGAAAACCACTTGCGATGAGGTATTACAGTATCCGGCTTGCCGAGCACTGAAATGGACTAAACGACTAAAGGTTGAAGAGCATAGCTCATTAAAATAAACCTGTTCTCCGGCATGATACTTCTACTTTCCCGGGGAACAGTTTATTGGTTCATGTTTGATTACTGAATCGAACTCTCCTGTGCATTGTCCAATAACGTTCTTTTTTCTCTTCATATCTTTTATCCTTATTTCTCATTCCAGAGTTCCATTAGTGGTCCATCCTGCCCATAGACCGGGTCGGTATCCGGGATGGGAACCTCTTGAATCTCCTGAAGATCTTTTGCCCGCTCGCCATTCTCGCCTGTGCGTGTGTTGTAACTCATGCCACCCGGATAGGCTCCTGCAATACGAAAGTCAGTGCTGGATTCCAGACGTTTATGCCCTGTCCCGGCAGGAAGCACGACAACGTCACCTGTCTGAAGGTACACTTTCTGTCCATTTTCCCCACCTAGAATCAACTTCACGAATCCACTCACCACAGCAAGAGCCTCATGCGCATTACTATGATAATGATGATAATTAAACACACCATTCAACCAGCTATTTCCCCATCCATTGCGGTTCAGTAACGATTCTGCATGAAGGGCCTCTTCCGCCCATACGTTCTTATATATAAGTACAGGCAGGGTCGGACGATTGGGAATGATAACGTTATTTTGAAGGAACAACGTCTCAATATTTGAGTTACGCTCATTCATCTCATATCACCTCTCTATAAATTACCCGTAAACCTCCAGGACGAACAAAAAATCATCTGTAAAATGATACAAAATGTATCAATAAAAGGGTATACTCAGTACATAAACTCTCTTCAATACACTTGTTATGGTATAAATCGCAAGGGGGAATGGTGTGTGAATATAGTCATTACAGGGGCTTCAGGATTCGTGGGATTTAATCTTTCACAGTATTTGGCGCAAAAGGGGCATCAAATTACCCTTCTGGACCGGGATGATTATTGTAAGAGGCTTGTTCATATCTCTCCACTGTATGAAATGCCCTTCATCTGTTGTGACCTGGCATCAAACCGTGTTCAGTTGCCGATTGGAACGGATTATATTATTCATCTGGCAGCGATGCCACACGTTGATTATTCCTATCATCAGCCGGGGGAAGTTTTCCGCAACAATACGCTGAGCACCCAGGCTATCCTTCAGTATGCTACCGAACATAACATCCCTGTATTGCTGGCTTCATCCGTTGAGGTGTACGGCGGAGATTGGGGCAGGGTCTACCACGAATCGGACCCGTATGCGCCTGTATCTCCATATTCTGCTTCCAAAGTAGCGTGCGAAATGCTTGCTCACTCCTATGGCCAATGTTACCAGCTTCCCGTCAAACTATTTCGTTTAACCAACCTGTATGGTCCGTGGCAACTCCCAGATCGTGTGATCCCTCGAAATTTTGGTCGGATGCTGGACGGACTGTCGCTGGATATCCAAGGGTCGGCGGTGCGTGATTTCTTGTATGTGGATGATGCCCTCCGGGCAATTGAACAGATTATGATTGCTGGCAAAGACGGACAGGTCTATAACGTATCGACCGGGCTGGGGACAACCATGAAGGAGATTGGCGAGATATTGAAACCGATGGATCGATCAGTGCCTGCTGTAGAGATTCGAGAGCAGGAACCTACCCAGTCGAGGGGGTCTAGTCTGGTCGGACATTCTGGCAGATTAAGAGCAGAATTGGGATGGTTACCGCAAACCACGTTGGAGCATGGATTGGAAAAGACTTTCCGCTGGTATCAGGAACATCCGGAATGGGTAAGGCAGTTCAGCCGTCAATACCATACAACAAGAGAAACGCGCAGCTTCATAATTGATATGGCAAGATACGCAGTTCCAGCCGTATAAAACACAAAAAAAACCAGGGAAGGGTGTATGGAATAACACCTTCCTTGGCTTTTTTGCGCCTCCGTCACATTCTCGGATCATCCGAATACGGACGGTTAGGCTGGTTAACGTATTTATCTATTGCACGAATTCATCGTGCTGTTTGACCTTGCATCTCAAAGAACTAATGATCTTTTTTGATGTCGGCGATTTTATCCTGTACAGCACCTTTGGCTTTATCTTTCTTGCCCTCAGCCTGAAGGGATTTATTGTTCGTAGCATTACCGATCTGGTCCTTCACTTCGCCTTTGGCTTTGTTAATGCCTGCTTTAATTTTATCGCTAGTTGAGTTACTCATATCGAACATCTCCTTCGTTGTCTGGTGTAGTTCATATTAACCGGGTTGAGGATATTCTAAACGCATAAGACTCGTTATCCATTTTTTGCATTCTAACCATAAGAGGTTCATACTTGAAATAGAAAAGATGTATCTATGAGGGAATAAGGCCGAGCCTATCGCTGCATAATAACGAGAGTGACCAATTTCGTTGCATGAATATTGTGATTTTGGAAAACAGTTCCTGGAAATGTGAATAAATCAATCCTTCCTTGTGTACATATCGCACATCTGGTCATATGTAATCTTGTCTTAATACCATATATGGTATTAAGACGGATTTTGGACAGGAGGATTAGCCGTTGTAACCCGCCTGCATAACTTGACAAAAAAATCGATTTTGTTACAATGTTCACAATATCTTCACAAGTGTAAAAAATTTCTTTTTCATGTTCATGTGTAAGAGGTGTAATATAGGGGTATAGAGTTCGGTTTCGGCCTGCTTGTCGTTTTGTGCGTCAACACATGTTGTCCGCAATAGATCCAAGATACAATGCATGATACGGGAGCAGCCATGAGCTACGCTTATCCTATTGTGTGAAATTTGGTACATTTAGTGTATTCAATGTATTTGTGGTTCGGCTCTGCTTGACAGGCATCATGAAAGTCGCGGACTTCTATCCCAAAGTAAAGGAGGACTTTCTCTTATGTCACAATCGCCTACTCAACAAGAGGTGCCGGTTACAGAAGGTGCCGACGTTTCCCAACGCCAGTCCTTGGACGTACTGGATCAACTGATGAAGCCTGAAGTACAGGAGTCTTTAACCGTTCTGGTGGAGAACCTGCCTAAATTGGCTGAAATGGTTACTGCTATGACGAAAGCTTATGACTTTGCACAAAGTGTAGCTACAGACAAAGTTCTGATCAGCGACACAATGAGCGCAATGGGCGAGTTCGCTAAGCCTGTTGTAGACAAAGCTAAAGGTGTAGCTTCTGCTGCCATCGAAGCTAATGATCGTGCGCAAACAGAGCAAACTTCAGTTGGCTTGTTCGCTATGCTGAAAATGCTCAAAGATCCAAACGTACAACAATCGCTTCGTTTTGCTCAATCTTTCCTGAGCATCCTGAACGAGCGTCAACAACCGAAACGTTAAGACTTAGAAGAACGGAGGATGGATATGTCGAAGCAAATTTTGATCTTGGGTGGAGGATACGGCGGTCTGTTGACTGCGCTGACTGCACGTCAGTACTTGTCTCCTGAAGAAGCGACAATCACTGTCGTTAACCGTTACCCTACACACCAAATTATTACGGAACTGCACCGTCTTGCAGCGGGAAGCATTGCTGAACAAGCAGTTGCTCTTCCACTCGAAAAATTGCTGCGTGGCAAAAACGTGAACTTGAAAATCGATACGGTGGATACAATCAAGCCGGACGAGAAGAAAGTTCTGATGACCAGCGGCTCCACATACTCTTACGATGCACTCGTCGTTGCCCTGGGCAGCGAAACAGCATTCTTCGGAATTCCGGGATTGCAAGAGTACAGCTTCACGCTCAAATCGGTTAGCGATGCCAACCGTATTCGTGCACACGTTGAAGCACGTCTGGATGCTTACAAACAGTCCGGCAACAAAGCAGACGCTACGTTTGTTATTGGTGGCGGCGGCTTGACTGGTATTGAGCTTGTTGGCGAATTTGCTGACCTGCTTCCTGCTGTATGTCAAGAAAAAGGGATCGACTTCAAAGAAGTTTCCCTGTATACCGTTGAAGCAGGCCCATCCATCCTGGCAGGATTCCCTCCAGAGCTGGTTGACCGTGCGAAAGCGAGTCTTGAGAAACGTGGCGTTAACTTCATTGTTGGCGTAGCGATTACCGAGATGAAAGAAAACGAGGTTCTACTGAAAGACGGCAGCTCCATCCCTACGAACACACTCGTATGGACAGGTGGCGTACAAGGCAACGCTGTTGTTGCTAACAGCGGAATTGAAGTGGATCGCGGCCGTGCGAAAGTTACGGAAGTTCTGCAATCTACTTCTCACAAAGACGTGTTTGTTGCTGGTGACAGCGCAGTGGTCTTCCCTAGCGAAGGCGCTCGCCCTTACCCTCCAACAGCACAATTGGCTTGGCAAATGGGTGAGACTATTGGTCACAACTTGGGCGTTATGTTCAAAGGTGGCGCAATGGAATCCTTCACACCAGTATTCTCCGGTACGCTGGGAAGTCTGGGTCGTAAAGATGCTGTCGGCATGATCGGTGGCAACCAGACTCGTCTGAAAGGTCTGCCTGCAACCATGATGAAAGAAGCAAGTAACATCCGTTACCTGGCTCACATTCACGGTTTGTTCGCACTGGCTTACTAATCTTCATGCCATTCAAGGGCGCCCTTCTGGGCGTCCTTTTTTCTGTTGTAATGGACAACAAAGATCATTAATATTCAGATGTGAAGAGAGCGCGGCGGAAGTGCTCGATCTGAGGTCGCGTATAAATCGTACAGGGTCTAAGGTATATTATTAGACAATGGAATGTTATATTTCCCATAGATGTTCAGATGATGTACCGGATATGTATATAACGGACATGGACCAGGAGCCGGCGCTTAGAAGCGCCGGCTTTCGTTTAAATTATAGGATGAGCATCTATAAATAAAAGGAACGGATAGCAGCAACAAACGATCCGTTCAACCGAGAGGAGAAATGACGTATGAACGTTTTAGTTATAGGAGCCAATGGGCAAATCGGCAAGTTTGTGGTGGAGCAGCTGGTACAGGAAGGCAAACATAAAGTCACTGCCATGATCCGCAAACCGGAGCAGGCAGACGCACTGAAGGAACTCGGCGCCCATGTGGTGATTGGCGATCTGGAGGGCAGTGTAGAGGACTTGGCTGAGGCAATGAAGGATCATAATGCAATTGTGTTTACGGCGGGTTCAGGCGGATCTACCGGTCAGGATAAAACGCTGCTGATCGATCTGGATGGTGCGGTGAAGACAATGGAAGCGGCAGAGCAGCAAGGCATCTCCAGATATATTCTGGTCAGTGCGTATGGCGCAGATCAACGGGACAAATGGTCAGAGTCCATCAAGCCATATTATGTGGCGAAGCACTATGCGGACCGTGCATTGTTTGCAAGTGATCTGAATTACACGATTATTCGTCCCGGTGGTCTGAAGAACGAACCAGGCACAGGCAAGATTGCAGTCGGAACGGGACTGGCACCAGGAAGCATTCCGCGTGAAGATGTGGCCCGCGTCATCGTGGCTTCTTTGCAGGAAGAGAAGACGTACCGGATGGCCTTTGATCTGATTGCCGGGGATCGGTCAGTTGAAGATGCCTTGGGCAAACTGTAGATGTTATTGTAAGATAACGGGAGAATGAAATGATGGGGATGAGGGGAGCGCTGCATGAACGAAGCCGTGCTGGTCATAGAGGATGAGCCCAAAATAGCACGTCTGCTTGAACTGGAATTACAGTATGAGGGATATCAGGTAGGCAAGGCGGGGAGTGGAATAGAAGGATTGGAGAAGGTTGCGGAAGGACAGTGGGATCTAATTCTGCTCGATGTGATGCTCCCGGGACTGAGTGGAATTGAGGTGTTACGGCGGGTTCGTGCCAAAGATGCTACGATTCCGATCATAATGCTCACAGCCAAAGATTCCGTTGAAGATAAGGTATCTGGTCTTGATCTCGGAGCCAATGACTACATTACTAAGCCATTCCAGATTGAAGAGCTGCTTGCCAGAGTTCGGGCCGCCTTACGGCTTAGTGCAGTCGCGTCTGTGGCTTCATCTTCTACATCTAATGCAGGGAATGACTCATCTGGGCATAAGGATGAATCTGAGGCGGGCTGGTTGACGGCTGCCGGATTGAAACTAAATGAAGGAACGCGAGAGATATCCCGAGATGGCGTGCCCATTGAGCTTACTCCACGTGAGTTCGACCTGTTGGTATACCTGCTTCAGAATCAACGTCAGGTGCTCAGTCGTGACCAGATTGTGCAGGCCGTGTGGGGATACGATTATTATGGAGATACCAATGTGGTGGATGTGTATATCCGTTATGTGCGCAAAAAGGTGGATAACGGATTCACACCGCCCTTAATACATACCGTACGGGGCGTAGGGTACGTCCTGAAGGAACAGTTATGAGCCTGCGAAGTAAAATCTACGGATATTCGTCTGTATTATTTGCCGTGCTGTTAATCGCGGTCAACCTGTCCGTTTATATCGTGTTTGAACGGATGTCCATTGATAACGAGGTTCATCGGGTGGAGGCGGAAGCGGAGTCTATTGTCAAAGGAGTGCGTCAGTCTGCCGGCTCCATTCCGCCGGATGACTTGCTACGGGCCTATGCGCCTGTCAACGGCATGCTTCGGATTGTTAATGAGGATGGCACCAGCTCTCCGGTGACGACAACCTCAGCTTCCGAGCAGCTGAGCAAGCTGCCTTACAAGTATGAAAGTGAGAAGAAATCCGAGTATACCCAAGTAGATCAGATCGGTTATGTATGGGTATCTGTACCTGTCATCTGGCCCGATGGCGAGGTGGTGAATGTACAGGTTACTGAGAGTATCGCAGAGACGGAGAACCGTCTATCGGTACTTCGTACCGTGCTTGTGGCAGTCACGATTATTGCTCTCATTCCAGCCATTATCTCCAGCCGGATTCTGGCGAACCGGATGACCAGACCGATTCAGCAGATGACACGCACGATGAGTGACATTCAGTCCAGCGGCCAATTCAAGCGTCTTCCACTGGAGGAAGGATCGAAGGATGAGTTGAAAACGATGGGCCAGACGTTTAACCGGATGATGGATCTGCTCGAATCCAACTTTGAACGACAGGAACGATTTGTCTCGGACGCATCCCATGAACTCAAAACACCGCTGACCATTATTGAGAGCTATGCCAGTCTACTACAGCGGCGAGGGAAAGAACGGCCCGAGGTATTCGATGAAGCGGTCGAAGCGATTCTGTCCGAATCCGTTCGTATGCGGGAGATGACCGAGCAACTGCTGTTGCTCGCGAAGCAGCCAGAGCAGTGGAATGTACAGTTGGAGCGTGTGGATATTACGAGACTGGCAACAGAATCCACCCGTGCATTTCGCGAAGCCTATCACCGCGAAGTCCGGTGTGAAGATTCGGGTCCAATCTGGGCGATCAGCGATGAGAGCAAGCTGAAGCAACTGTTGTTTATTTTGCTGGATAATGCCCGGAAGTATAGTGAAGATGCGATTGAAGTCAGGCTGGAAGCCGAGGGACAAGAGTGCCGAATTCGGATCGTGGATACCGGAATTGGTATGCGGGAGGACGAGCTGGAGAAGGTGTTTGACCGATTCTACCGGGTTGATCCGGCCAGAACACGCAGCTTAGGCGCAAGTGGTTCAGGTCTGGGATTGTCGCTTGCCAAAGAACTTGCAGGTGCAGTGGGAGCGCGGATTGAGCTTGCCAGTATCGAGGGTGAGGGCACCGAGGCTTCGATTATTTTGCCATTATCAGTTCAGAGCGGGACGCTCTCATGAAATTCTCATTCTTCTCTTATATACTGATAAGCATCAGATTAACTGGGGATGTTAAGAGAGCGCATAGGGGGAAACGGGATGACAGAGCATGAGCAGCGACCACCGGAAATGAAACGGCATGAACAGATGACCAGCGGATGGGCAAAATCGCGAAGATCACTCTGGTGGGGCGCAGGGCTTCTCATTGTGCTGATTGTGGCAGCTGTTACTTGGTGGAAGCCGTGGCAATCGGCTAGCGTGGTGCTTACGGAAGGTGCGGCGGCCCAATCGGTGCTGGATCAATATCCGGGGGAGATTGTCCATTCCACGTTGAAGGATGGGACGTACATCATGCAGCTACGCTCGGAAACCGGATTGTATGAAGTACAGGTGGATGCCGTCACGGCTACCGTGAATTCCATCAAACGGCTGGAGTCTAACCCACAAGCGGAAGAGAAGACGTTATGGAGCCGCGAGCAGATCAAGACAGCATTGTTAAAACAACAAACGGATGACCAATTGGTCTCGCTTGAACTTGTGGAGCAGCAAGGCAGTCCGGTCTACACCGCGGTCGTGAAGGCGAAGGATAACAGCCGTGAAGAACTCACGATTGATCCATATTCCGGAGAGACGATATCTTCCAAAACAATTGCAGCGCCAACAACTGAACCGACCAAGGAAGATCCCAAGCCCCAGTTTCTGAGCGAGAAACAAGCAAAACAGAAGGCGCTTGCGGAGGTCTCCGGGGAAGTAGATGACATTGAACTGCGTGGAACCAACAGTGGGAATCCATATTATTTGGTAGAAATTGATCTGGCGGATGGCCGGGAGGCTATTGTGCAGGTGAATGCCATCTCGGGAGCAATTCGTTCCGTGACTTGGGATGAGGACGAGGATTAACTTTTGCAAGGGAAAGAGGAATGATTGAAGATAGCATTAAATTGTTGGACAGATGATTCCTAATGTGGAGTCATCTTTTTCATTTGTTTTTGAATACATACATCATGAACACCAGTTAAATGAGCACGCTCCTCATTTTCTCATCAAATTCTAATCTAACTCTCGCTGATCTCTCATTCGTACAGGTTATTCTATAAATGTAGACGAGAACGAGAACAATAACGAGGAGATGAATGATGATGATGAACAAACATAAACTTTGGATAGGTAGCTTGTCGGCAGCGGTATTACTTGGAGGGTCTGCGGTAGCAACGAGCGGAAATGTGAACGGACAATCCATACAAACGACACCAGCGTCAACGACACAATCCATAACACAGAACCAGAACAAAACAGGAAAATTGCTGACAGTAGCACAAGCGAAAGCGGTAGCGTTGAAAGCAGCCGAAGGTAAAGTGGATGATGTGGATTTGGAGCGCAGAAACGGACAAACGTTCTATGAAGTCGAAATCGACAGAAAAGGAAGCCATGATGTGGTCGTTCGTCTGGATGCCTACACAGGCAAAATTCTGGCAGTCGTGGATGATGAAGATTACGATGACGACGATGATAATAATGGTGCGGTAACAGGTAACACTTCTAACTCATCTGCTTCCAAGCAGGTCAAATTAACGGCATCCCAAGCTTCAAACATTGCGTTGAAACAGGTGACAGGTGGTAAAGTAACCAAAGTCGAGCTGGATCATGATGATGGTCGCTATGTGTATGAGATCGAACTAAGAACCGCTCAAGGTGAAGCTGATGTAGATATCGATGCGAACACAGGTAAGGTACTTTCGTTCGATCAGGATTTTAATGACGAAGATTAAGCAATAGGGCGCGGCGAGTAATGCTTATACAACATCATATGACGAACCTGACTACGAAAAGCCACATACAGCCAGAGATATTCACAATATTATGCAGGGCAGGGATAGCAGAGGACGCTTCGGGTGAAGCGTCTTTTTTGTTGTCCGCATGTTGCATCATTCGATTCAAGCCGCTCTTGGGTACAAGATTTGGACAGCGTGCAGTATGAAATTGTATAGGTTCCGCCGGATTGTTCACTATTCGAGCAGGGACGTAGCGGGTACAATCGGAATTAGGGAGGTGAATGCCCAGCCAATCCTGTCAGGAATTCTAATGCTGAAATGCATCATCGATCGGAGGCAGATGAGACATATCGATTTCATTTTATGTAAGCGCTTCACAAAAAAACATGGAGGTGCATTACGATATGGCTATGAACGATGGATGGTTGAAAAAGAATACACATTCACGTCGCTTTACCCACCGCTTGAGTTATCTGCTTGTTCTACTCTTGGCGTTGCAATCGTTAGGCATGCTGCTCGCACCAGGACCGAACGCTTCAGCTGCTCCGCTGAGTGTGACGAATGGGGTGCAGTTCAAAGATACAAGTGGCAATGTCGTGCACGCGCATGGGGGAGGTATGATCAAGGCGAATGGATATTACTACTGGTTTGGGGAGAATCGCAATGCGAATGGAACGTTCAAGGCGGTGTCCGTATATCGTTCCCCCGATTTGAAGAACTGGGAGTATCGCAATGATGTGCTGACTAGCAGCTCGGCGGCTGAGCTTAACATCTCAAACATCGAACGCCCGAAAGTCATCTATAACAGTTCAACTGGCAAATACGTGTTATGGATGCATAAGGAGAATGGTCTGGATTATGGCGAGGCGAGAGTGGCCGTAGCTACTTCCAATACAGTTGATGGCAATTATACGTATGTGGGCAGCTATCGCCCGCTCGGGTATGATTCCAGAGACATGACGGTATACAACGATAACGGAACGGCTTATCTGATCTCCGCGACTCGTGTGAATGCAGACTTGAATATATATAAGCTGACCCCGGATTTCCTGGGTGTGGAGTCGCTAGTAACGACACTATGGCCCGGACAATATCGTGAAGCACCTGCCCTTTTCAAAAAAGGCGGCATTTACTTCCTGATCACCTCGGGTGCTACCGGCTGGAATCCGAATCAGGCCAAATATGCGACAGCCTCTAGCATGACGGGCACATGGAGCGGTCTCAGCAACTTCGGAGACAGCACAACGTATGGTTCCCAATCCACCTATGTCGTTCCAGTAGAAGGCTCGCAGACCACATCCTATCTCTACATGGGTGACCGCTGGGCTGGTGCGTGGAGCGGACCTGTGCAGGATTCGAAGTATGTCTGGCTGCCACTTTCGTTCCCGAGTGCAACCAGTCTGGCGATGAACTGGGCCAGCAGTATTACGATTGATACAGCAACAGGTACCGTGACCGGAGTGAGTACACCGGATGTGTGGGACCCGAATGCTTCATATCAGCTGATTAGCCGTAAAAGCAACAAGTTACTGAACGTCATTGATGGCTCCTCTGATAATGGTGCAGATCTGGAACAGCGAGCAGATGGAGGTATCACAAGTCAGCGGTGGCAGATTACCGATGCAGGAGGCGGATATATCAGAATCATAAATCGTTCCAGTGGCAAGCTAATGGGTGTAGAGAACGGGTCCACAGCCGACGGTGCTGTGATTGAACAGTGGAATGATGGGGGTTGGGCAAGCCAGCAATGGCAGCTGGTCAGTGTGGGTGGCGGTTATTACAAACTGAAGAACCGCGGTACAGGCAAAGTATTGGACATCTCCGGTCAATCGTTGGCAGATGGCGCTGCGGCTATTCAGTGGACTGACAACGGGGGCACGAATCAACATTTTCAGATAGTTACGGTGCAATAACGATCCTTGTCTGTGGTCAAATAGGTACCACATAGACATGAAGGCCTTTGTCTCTCACCTTATGGTGGGACAGGGGCTTTTTGATATTTGTACCATGGGTACGCAAATCTATAGTTGGGTAGATATCGAGATGATAGCGCACATCGCGGCCTTTTTCCGATCATTACCATTCCAAACTGTGGTAAACTAGTAGAATTGTAGAAATAGATAGAGACAGGAGCTGGATAACGAAGTGAGTGGAGAACAAGTGCTGTCAATTGAAGGCTTGCGTATGAGATACAACGGGCGCTATGTATTGAATGGCATCGATCTGGACGTGAATCGGGGAGAGATGATTGGATATATTGGCCCGAACGGGGCCGGCAAGAGTACAACGGTCAAGATTTTACTCGGATTGGTTGAAGGGTATGTGGGTACGGTGCGCATTTTTGGCAAAGATATCGCGGATGGCGATGTGGAATATAAACGCAGAATCGGTTATGTGCCGGAAGTTGCTGAGCTGTATGAACAATTAACCCCGGCAGAATATCTGACGTTTACGGGAGAGCTATATGGGTTGTCCTATGAGGATGCAGATTATAAAGCCAAGCTGTTGATGGATTGTTTTGGACTGGAAAAATCATATCATTCCCGTATTGCATCTTTCTCCAAAGGTATGCGCCAGAAAGTGCTGCTGATCTCTGCGCTGTTGCATGATCCGGACCTGCTGTTCCTGGATGAACCGCTCAGTGGACTGGATGCGAACAGTGTGATGGTGGTGAAAGAGATTATGTCGCAGTTGTCAGCGAAAGGCACAACCATCTTCTATTCGTCACACATTATGGATGTGGTGGAGAAGATCAGTAGTCGAATTGTATTGATCGCCGAGGGTCGTGTGGTGGCAGACGGTACGTTCAAGCAGCTTCAGCAGCAATCAATGGAAGGATCACTGGAGGAAGTATTCAACCAATTGACGGGCTTTAATGAGCATGTGGCCATTGCGGAGCGATTCGTGTCGATTGTACAGGAGGTGTACTGATATGGAGGAACCCTCCGACTTCCGCATGCTGAAGATCCTGGATCGCTTTCGGCCGATCATTGCCAGAACAGGGGCTGATTATGATGTACTGCGCCTGATTTTGAGAGTGAAATTCCAGATGGATCAGCGTAGAGTGCCTACGATTCTGTCAACAAACTCCGCGAAAAAGGAGCCCAAGGAAGGGAATCAGTTTCTTCGTTCCCTGTGGTTGTATGGATTAATGGGACTGATGATGGTACCCTTTGTCGTCTGGGATACAGGGCATTTCATGCTCCAAATGGGTCTTATGTTCGGCATATTAATGTTCATGATCATGACATCCATGATCTCGGACTTTTCCTCCGTGCTGCTGGACATTCGGGATCGCAATATTATTATGACGAAGCCGGTAAATGGGCGTACGGTGGGAATGGCCCGAGCCATACATGCAGGCGTCTATCTGCTACTGCTGACGGGTTCATTAACAGGCGTACCGCTAATCGCCGGGTTAATTACGCACGGAATCGGATTCTTCCTGATCTTCCTCGTGGAATTGATTCTAATCAATATGCTAATTCTGGTGACAACGTCTCTGATCTATCTATTCATGATGAAGTTTCTGGATGGCGAGAAGCTGAAGGATATGATCAATATGGTGCAGATTCTGCTATCGGTTGGAATCGCAGTTGGTTATCAGTTCTTGATCCGTTCGTTTAATATTATTGATTTTAATATGGTATTCACCCCAGCCTGGTGGCAGCTGCTATTGCCTCCATTATGGTATGCGGCTGTATATGAGTGGTTATTCGCCGGAGGCGGGGATGTGTGGATCTATACGTTCACAGCACTGGCAGTCCTCGTTCCAGTTGTGAGTCTGATCGTATATGTGAAGCTTATGCCTTCCTTTGAATTGTATTTGGAAAAAATGGCGCACTCGGGTCAGTCCTCTGGACGCAGACGCGGAAGATGGGATCGCCTGATTTCCAAGTTGGTCAGTCGTTCCAGAGAAGAGCAAGCTTGCTTCCGTCTGTCAGCCAGCATGATGCGCAGTGAACGAGAATTCAAGCTGAAGGTATATCCATCGCTTGGTTTATCATTTGTCTTACCATATGTCTTCTGGTTCACCGAGTTACAATCGTCCACCTGGGCCGAATTCAGGCAGAGTTCATTCGTGTATACCTTTTACATCATGCTGATTCTGGTGGTATCGGTTGTAGTCATGCTGAAGTATTCCGGACAGTATAAGGCGTTCTGGACGTTTCGCGCTGCACCCATGGCCAATGAAAATGCATTATATAAAGGTGCCCTGAAGGCATTCTTATGTAACATGTTCATACCTGTATTTCTGTTGAACGCGATCGTGTTCACCTGGACATTTGGATTGCGGATTCTGCCGGACATTGGAATAATTCTGCTGACTGCTACGGCGCTTGTACCACTGGCAGGCAAGTTGTTGCTGCGTAAGCCGCCGTTCTCTCAATCCTTCGGTGTAGCGCAGCAAAGTGATGGTTGGTATATATTTGCCGCTTTCCCGGTGCTCGCCTTGCTGTGGGGTATTCATGTCTTTATCCGTTCTATGTCCGGGGGGATCTGGATCTACGGTGCAATTCTGATTATAGCGAATGTGTTGCTGTGGACGCTATTATATCGGGTAAAGAAGCCACTGGAGAAAAGGTCGGTGGCAGTTTAAGAAGAGAGTAGGAGATTAAGAGAGTGTAAAAGAGGAAAAGAGAGTTAACCTCGACGCTAATGTCGAGGTCAGCTCTTTTTGACATGGATGCTTCAGCAGAGAAATCCTTGTCCTAAGCGCTAACGAACCTGAGACAACCTATTCGGTTGAATGATCAGAATAATAAATTCTAACGAATCTCAGTAACGCTATGGCTTCGCAAAATAGGTTTTTAGCTTGAAAAATAATCATTCTAGGCATAATAGCGCCTCTGTGATTCGTTAGATATCAGGCTGGCGCTAAAAGGGGCGAATAACGTGTATCAGATCCGTTAGAACACAGTAAAGCAGATGAAGACTCTCTTTCCAGGTACGTTGGAATCTAGTGAAGTCCATAATGAGTGCCGCGTACATTAGAACGTAGAATCAGTAGCTTGGGTGAAGAGTGACTTGGCGGTGCGATATATTTAGGCGACAAGGTGTTCGGATGCAGAAGGTATGTCCAGTGAAGCGAATAATAAATGCGTGTAACAAAGTGTTCAGGAGAGTATATATCAGGTTCAGCTGCGTGAGAACGCCGTTAGGTACATCATCAGCTTGAAGTGTAATTTTTTTTGGAATGGATTCGTTTTTTGCATCTTTGGACACGGTGGGGCATCTTATTTCTTATTCTTATGGGCTGATTGCAGGATGGATTCCGCCAGCTGATCTGCAGCATCGGCTGTGGAGATCGCAGAATGTACCGCTTCTGCGTACACTTTGCCCAGCGTGCCTGCAATCCCCGCTACCTTTTGGCGGATCAGGGCAGGCCCCGCGCCTTTCAGCTCGTAGGCGGTGCTGATGATGCCGCCTGCGTTGAGCACATAGTCAGGCGCGTACAGAATGCCGCGCGCCTGCATGCGGCCAACAACCAGCTGTCGTTCACTCAGCTGGTTGTTGGCCGCCCCGGCAACGATAGAGCAGCGCAGCTCCTCCACCGTTGCCGGGGTCAGTACGCCCCCCAGGGCACAGGGGGCGAACACCTTGCAGTCAGCGGCGTGAATATGGGCCGGATCGGCCGGAATGGCGCCGCTGAACTGCACAAGGGCACGTTGTACACGCTCCGGTACAACGTCTGCCACAATGAGCCGTGCCCCGGCTGCATGCAGGCGACGGCACAGGGCATGCCCGACCTTGCCCAGTCCCTGGACGGCAACGGGAATGCCCTGCAGATCGGCTACGCCCTGGTGACGCAGCGAGGTCACGATGCCGATGTATACACCATAGGCAGTCATCTCGGCCGTAAAATCGTCCTGGGCGCCAAGCGAACCCGTGGTATCCGTCACATATGTCGTCTCCACCCGGATCTGGTCCATGTCTGACGCCGTGGTACCCAGATCCAAACCTGTCACGAAGCGACCGTTCAGTCGCTCCAGACAACGCCCCAGCGCCCGGAAGCGCTGTGCCCGAGCGGTTACAACACCAGCAAGACCGCCCGGCTCAGTCTGCCCTTTGCTTACATCTGTTCCCGTTCTCGTCCTTAAATCTGCATCCTCGCCTACATTTACTCCCATCCTTGTCTCAGCCTTAGCCCCGGTTTCTGCTCCGGCCCTTGCGTCTAATTCCGCTCGTGCTTCTGCTTCCGCTCTCGTCCTTAAATCTGCATCCTCGCCTACATTTACTCCCATCCCCGTCTCAGCCTTAGCCCTAGTTTCCGCTCTCACTCCTGCATCCAATTCCGCACTCACACCACTCTGACCGCACTGACCCTTGGTGATATGCTCACCGTTCTGTGAGCTAGGATGGTCGTCATCCCGTTTAGCATGCTGTGCAAAGGGCACATCCCATACAACGGCTTTTCCGCCGCCATAAGGCAGACCGGAAATGGCATTTTTGTACGTCATACCTTTGGCGAGCTTCATGGCGTCCCGAACAGCATCCTGCTCGGAAGCGTATGTCCAGCAGCGACAACCACCCAGTGCAGGTCCAAGAGCTGTACTATGAATGGCAATGATGGCCTTCAATCCACTATGAGGATCATGGCAAAATATGAGTTCTTCCATGCCTTCCCGCTCCATCTCCTGCCATAGCTGCATAACGTTCCCCCCTGTTGATTTCACTCATCCATCCCGTGCTCCGCATCTGTGCTCCTGTGTGAGGTTGCTTGGATTCATCGATGATACAGCATATTCACGGATAGCGATTTTCGCCCCTGGGGCCTCCGATGGGTTGATAATCGGTACAAACGGTTCTATAATGGCAGTTCTGGCATGCCAGAGAGCAGAAGATGTCTCCCAATTTACATCCTACCGTTTAGAATAAGGGTATAACGTCCAATGATGGAGATAGAGTGAACGTACAGGAAGCATAAATGAAACGAAATCGTCGAGTATATGCAGCACAGGGCTGATTCCGTTGTGAAGGCCAGGAAAGAGGGATTACGATTGTTTAAAATATTGGTATTTATCTTTTTGATCCAGATTGTATACGTATCGGCGTACACACTCCGGATGATTCTAACGCTCAAAGGACAGAAATATATCGCCGCGTTGATCAGCACAGGTGAGATTGTGATCTATGTGCTCGGGCTGAATCTGGTGCTCAAATATCTCACCCAACCTTCCGCATTAATCGTCTACGCTGTGGGTTATGGGCTTGGTGTATTACTGGGTGCCTGGATCGAAGAAAAAATTGCGCTTGGCTATATTACAGTTAAAGTGATATGTAATCAGCTAGGTAGCAACGTAGCGAATGCCCTGCGAGATAAGGGTTACGGCGTTACCGCTTGGGTGGGTAGTGGACGTGATGGAGATCGTTTGGTCATGGAGATTCTGGCGAAACGCAAAAACCAGAAGTTACTGTATCAGACCATTCTGGATCTGGACCCGAAGGCATTTGTCATTACCGTGGAACCCAAACAGTTCCATGGCGGCTTCTGGACACGTTCCATTAAAAAGTAGAATCGAGCAGGTCTGCAGCAGATGCAGTCCTGCTTTTTGGTATTTCATACGTGTCTCCTATCCAACATTGTTTTGCCTCTGTGAATCAACCCCGCCCATGCCACACTCCAAGTTAACTTCGTACGATTCAAGGTTGCTTACAGTACAAATTCTTGCCACACCATTCTTTCCCCCTTACATGTGAGATAGGGATTATTGTTGTAATCGCTTTCGACATTTATATTGAGGACATGTCCTTTGTAACATGGCATGACAGCGATGGGCGAATGTAATCATTATATTTCGGAAGGAATGGAATCGATGAAAATTAAATTTCGAAGCTTATGCAGCACAGCCTTGGCTCTAACCTTGGGGCTAACATTATTGTCCGGACCGGCAAGTGTACAGGCAGCGGGTAACGCGGACTACAATCTCACGGGCTTCTCCCAAGGTAACACAGGCGGCGGGATTATTAGCGAATCGAACACAGCCACGTACAAGAAGGTGTACAATGCGACCGATCTGGCGTTGGCTCTGAAAAAGAACTCGGGTGTCAAAGTCGTTGAGATCATGAACGATCTGAATCTGGGATGGAATGAAATTCCGAGCGCAGCGCAGACTTCTCCTTTTGCCAAGCATAATGATGCGCTGACGCATCCCGTCTTGAAACAGACAGGGGTTAGCAAGATTACGATTGATGGTTTCAATGGACTCACGATCTTCTCTGCCAACGGTTCCACAATCCAACACGCAGCGATCAGCATCAAGCGAAGCTCGAATGTCATCATCCGCAACCTTGAATTCGATGAGTTATGGGAGTGGGATGAGTCAACCAAAGGTGACTATGACAAGAACGATTGGGATTATATCACCTTGGAGGAGAGCAGTAACGTTTGGATTGATCACTGCACATTCAATAAAGCCTATGACGGACTCGTGGATTCGAAAAAGGGAACCAGCGGCGTGACCATCTCCTGGTCCCTCTTCAAAGGGGATGACGGCAGCTCGAACAGCTGGGTTACCCAGCAGATCAATGAATTGGAAGCGAACAAAGCTTCTTATCCCATGTACAACTACCTGCGCAGCAGTGCTGTAGGTCTGAGCAAAGCGGACATCATCGCCATCTCGGGACCGCAGAAAAAAGGGCATCTGGTTGGTTCGACCAGTCTGGAAGCGGCTAACGCCAATCTGTCCATGACGCTGCACCATAACCTGTACAAGGATATCCAGGACCGGATGCCACGCCTGCGTGGAGGCAACGCACATGCATACAACATCGTGATGGATGCAACAGGGGCGCGTGCCGCTAAAGCTAAAATAACGACGGCGATGGCGACAGCAATTGCGTCCAAAGGATATAAGTTCGATATTATTGGTAACGGGGCAATCTCTACGGAAAGTGGGGCGGTATTGGTTGAGAAATCAGTCATTAAGGACGTTCTGTACCCTGTTCGCAACAATCAGACCGATCCGGCAGATCCAACCTATACTGGCAAAATCAGAGTGACCGATACCATGTATTCTTTGGATGGCAGCTCATTCCGTGGAAGCAGTGATACGTCTGGCAGCCCGCTGGCGCCAATCCCGGCCGTGGTGAAACTCTTCTCCTGGAACGGCTTCTCGACACTTCCTTACAGCTATCAGGTGGATGATCCATCCACACTGAATGCACGTCTCACCGCTTCCAATGGCGCGGGTTCAGGTAAATTGACCTGGTCCAAGGATAATTGGTTGAAGACGAGCTATTAAATGGTAAAAGTATAATTCGGTTCTGGACCAAAGATTACATTTACGGGATAACCTTCCGTTACGGCTCAGGATATGATTTCGACTCTCTGTTATAGTAAAGAGTGCTCCAGCAGCCTTGATGGCCGGGAGCACTCTTTTTGCAGATTCGTTTTATCGAAGGTATTACCACAATGATTCTTATACATCTGACGGGATGAGGGTCTGTTCTGAAACCTATACCTGCACCTGCACTTAGATGCAGTCACACTCACCCCGCAACTCTTATTGAGTCACGTTGTCTTCTGTAAGAGTGGGCGAAACACTCACCGAATCACGATAGATAATATTACCCTTCACATGTACACGGCCGAAACTGCGGTTCGGGTTGCCAACCTTCTTGAGCATGAATTGAACTGCCATACGTGCCATCTGCTCCACATCCACTTCAACGGTCGTCAGCTTGGGATCGGAGAGTGTGGCATAGATATCGTTATCGAAACCAACTACGGAGCATTGACCTGGAACCTGAATATTCATGGAAGTCAGCTTCTGAACCAGCAGATGAGCGACCTGATCACAGTTACATACAAAGGCCGTCGGCAATTGCTCCGGCAGATCCATTTCAATAAATGTACCCCGTTCATCACGGTCATTCAGAACCAGATCTGGATTCATCGGTAACCGATGTTCCAGCAAGGATTTGTAATAACCGAGGAATCGGTCCTGGATGCTGCTCGTGGAATAGAGGTTACCTACATAAGCAATGTTTCGATGTCCTTGCTGAATTAAGTAATTGGTCATCTCGTATGCAGCATAGAAGTTATCGGTAACAACGGAATCGATATCGGAATGTTCATCGTAGAAGTCGAGAAACATTTTGGGAACGTCCATCGATCGCACCAGTTCAATATAATCTTTACTAATCTGACCGAGCACGATGAAACCATCCACCTTGTTGTCGCTGTATATCTTGGGCAGGGTTAATTCCTCTTCGTCCTCCACATTCAGAATGTGCAGAATCCCGTAATACCCCTGGTCCTCCAGATGTTTGGTAATACGCTGGAACACACGTACATAGAACGACTGCGTAGGCCCGGTGAAACGTTCCGGGATAATAACGCCAATATTATGGGTTAAGCCTTCCTTCATCGAACGGGCAGCGGCATTATACCGATAACCCATCTGGGCGGCAAGCACTTTTATTTTTTCTTTTAATTCGCCACTGACGCCATCTTTATCATTCAATGCTTTCGAGACGGTCACACTGCTGACCCCGAGCTTGTCGGCGATATCCCGCATGGTGATATTGTTCTTCAGCTTATGGTCGCCTCCTTCAAGCCGGTATAGGTACAATGTGCTGTCATTATGATTAACGCTTGCTTATTCACACATAATAACAATCCATATTAGTATACATCGTTACCCAAGTGGAATAAAGAAATTCTAGCTGATGCTGCGCTATTTTCTAGCATATTTCATCTTTCCGCTGAAGGTTATCTTCGCAGATTAGACCATTTGCTTCTGGAGAAGCTTCTCGTTTCGTTCAATCAGCTCACCGCGCTGACTGGCGCAGTCCAGGGAACGATACGGATCAGCTGGTGTATTGAACGTATAATCGACCAGTTTCTCCAGCGTGGTTGTTGCCACATGACAGCGGGTATCACTGGATGCGTAATAGATAAAGACTTCTTCCTTCTCATTGACCACAGCACCGTTGCAGAAAATAACATTGGACACATCGCCTACCCGCTCGTCGTCATAAGGAGCAATGAAGTGACCACCCGGCTTGGCGATGATACGCGCCGGATTATTCAGATCGGTGGCGAAGGTGTATAACACATAACGCAGGCCTGCTGCGGTGTTCCGTACCCCGTGAGCAATGTGAATCCAGCCGCGATCCGTCTTGAGCGGAGCAGGGCCCTGGCCGTTTTTGACCTCGTAGACCGTATGATATTGCCGTTCGTCGATGATCGTCTCTTCATGAATGACCGGGTTCAAGATATTCTCACACAGACCAAAGGCGATTCCGCCGCCGCTGCCGGTCGAGATGAATCCGTCCTGTGGACGTGTGTAGAAGGCATACTTTCCATCCACGAATTCCGGGTGCAATACGACATTACGTTGCTGTGGTGAGTTCGTTGTGATGTTGGGCAACCGTTCCCAGCTTGTAAGATCTCTTGTACGAACCAGTCCTGCCTGTGCAACTGCGCTGGACGTGTCAAAAGCGGGAGCCTCCGGGTCTTTGCGTTCTGAGCAATAGATACCATAGATCCAGCCATCTTCATGTTGAACAAGACGCATGTCATACTGATTGGTTTCATCCGCATCGATATCTTCCCAGACTAATGGTTTTCCTGTGAAACGGAACCCGTCAACCCCATTGTCGCTCTCGGCGAGCGCAAAGATCGATTTACGATCCAATCCTTCGGTACGAATAACCATGATGTATTTGCCATTGAAATAGATGGCTCCAGGATTCAATGTCGCATTAATGCCCAGGCGTTCCATAAAATGCGGGTTGGTCTTCTCATCCAGATCGAATCTCCAATGCAGCGGTACATGATGGCGAGTGATTACCGGGTAGTGGTACCGATCATATACGCCATTGTAGAAGGAAGAATTGATCTCATTGGGACGAGTAAGCAGTTGTTCCTGTTTCTCCAGTAACTCCTTGTATTTCCGGTGTATCATTCTGATCCCATCCTCTCGATTAGTTCAATGCAAAAACGGCTATTGTGATATGGGCATTTCCACGGTCCGGCAATTTCGCTCTGATCCGGTATACCGTTCCCGTCAACCGACCAGTACCATTCCCCACCAGCGCGCTGATCAATGATGTTTTCTTTCGTATAGTTCCACAGACGTTTCACTCTCTCCAGAAATAATGGATCACCGGTGCGCTCATATGCGTTATAGAAACCAACCATGGCTTCGGCCTGAACCCACCAGATCCGATTCTCGTCCACATGATTTCCCTCTTGTTCATTCATCAGCGAGCCATCTGCGAGCACAGCCACATTGGAGATGTTATAGGCAATATCCGTGACCATCGCGGCATACGCCGGATGTTGTTTCAATCCCAGTACGTTCAACGCTTCGTCGATCAGCCAGCTTGCTTCAATGTCATGTCCGAACGAGCGCAGATCGATGATGGATTCCCACTGTTTGTTGAAAAACACCCCGAGAAACTTCGTATCCTTGTCATACACCCGTTCATATAGAATCCTCAGCAGTCGTTCCAGCGCCGCCTTCACTTGTTGATCCGGCCACACGCTATAGAGCGTGGTGTAGGCCTCTAACACATGGATATGCGTATTCATCGTGTAATCCGCAATAACCCCATTTTCGCTCAGCATTTCATTGGGCTGTTCATTCCATAAGCGATCAAACTGCTCCTTGTATGCAGGCAGTTCGGCATCCAGACCTTTGTCCTCAATTAGAGCAAAAAGCGTTTTCGCAAGTTCCAATGCAGAAGCATCCCCAGTTGCACGATAATACTCACTGAGTGAGTACACACCGAATGATTGCGCATACACATGTTTGCTCGTATCTAACGCTTCCCCTGTAGTATCTACCATCCAGTACATGCCGCCATATTTGGTATCCATCACATGATCTGCGAGAAAACGATAGGCATGTTGAGCGTGATCGCGCCATCTTTCGTTTCCGGTAACCCGATACGCTGCTGCAAAAGACCAGAGTTGCCGTGCCGTGGCAATACCGCCTTTGGGTGCCTGTTGATTAACCTGAAGATCATTGCCGACCCAACCGTAGAATCCACCGTGGGTTGTATCTTTGAGGTTGGACCAGAAGGGGAGAATGTGCTTTTCCCAATGTTCCTTAATTTCAGCCTTGATCTGAGTCGTTTGAGTCATGAGTGAGCGCTCCTTCAACATAACATGTATCATGATTAATTAAGTTATCGGTAACTTTATTCAATAATATTAGTGTCGTGCAAAGGCGTTGTCAACGATTCATATCACAAAACGTTTGAGGTAAGGTATAAATAAATCAATTGACAGGTAAGCGTTACCATAATAGAATTCATCTTGTAACCTTAACGATAACTTAACAAACTAAAGAAAGGGGTCGAAACAATTGAGGAAAAACAAAGGTTGGATGCTGGTACTGACGATGCTGCTCATCACTTCACTGCTTGCTGCATGTTCATCAGGAGGTGGAACTTCACAGGCGGGGGAGGAGATTAGTACTGATCCGGCAGACATCAAGGGTGAAATAACCGTTCTAACGCAACGTACAGATATTGTGGATACCGTATTCAAAGATTACGCTGCAGAGTTCAATAAAGAATATCCAGACGTCAAAGTGAACTTCCAGGCCTTGGCCGACTATGAAGGGCAAGTGAAGATCCGTATGAGCACCAAGGATTATGGTGACGTACTGATGATTCCAACCAGCGTTCCAATCGCGGATATCCCGGACTTTTTTGAGCCGCTGGGCACGTACGATGAATTGAAAGACCAATACACCGCGATTGAAGAACGTATGGTGGATGGTCAGGTATATGGTATTCCTACGGTCATCACGTTCTCTGGAATCATTTATAACAAAAAGGTCTTCAAAGACGCAGGCGTTACGGAACTGCCAAAAACACCAGAGCAATTCCAGGCTGCGCTTCAATTGGTCAAAGATAATACAGATGCGGTCCCGCTCTACACCAACTATGCATCCGGCTGGGCTCTCACCCAATGGGAAGCAGACCTGCCAACAGTTGCAGGCAGCGTGGATTACGTGAACGTGGACCAACCGAACACGGATGAGAACTTTGTGGCTGGAGAGCCGCACTATGAGCTATACAAAGTGCTCTACGATTCAGCCAAGAACGGTCTGATCGAGAAAGATCCAACGACAACCGACTGGGAAAGCTCCAAGGCTGATCTTGCCAAAGGCAAAATTGCCACGATGGCACTTGGTTCTTGGGCCATCACACAGATCCAAGGGTTGACGGATACCCCTGACGATATTGGATTCTTACCTTTCCCAACCCATGCAAGTGAAGTTGTGGTTCCGCTCTCCGCGGACTATAACATCGGCATGAACGTGAACAGTGAGAACAAACCTGCTGCCAAAGCCTGGATTGACTGGTTCCTGGCGAAATCGAACTACGCGGTTGAACAGGGCGGCGGTATGGATGCAGACAAAAACGCTGAATTGCCACCGATTCTGGATCAATATAAAGATGTGAAATTCTCCACGCTTACACCTGCCAAAGAAGGTCAGGAAGGTCTGGTCGACAAGATCGATAACGAAGGTGAAATTGGTCTCTGGCAGCCTGACTTTAAGAAACGCATCATCGAAGCAGGTATCGGTAACCGCAAGGAATCGTACGACGACATCATGAAAGATCTGAACGATAAGTGGGTCAAAGCACGAGCAGAACTCACGGAATAAGCAGATTGCAGCGGAGACATCGTTCTCTAAAAGCAATACGTATATCTGACCACCGTTGACACATAGCGTGGCAATGTACATTGCCTGAGGGGGAAGGGGTTCCCTTTCCATAAGGCATTTTGCATCTGGATGCAGGGTAGCGGATGTGAAATGCCACCTTTGGTGGTTGATGATCCAGCTGGACTTGGTTTGGACGTGAGTCTTTCGATATAAAGCGGTTCAACCGCTTGGAGGTGTGGAGAGCATGAAGTACTTAAAGGTTTCAAATTGGGGCTACTCAGCGCAACGGATATTTATCATCTTTGCCTTCTCAATAATTCCGTTGGCATTGCTGTTCACGTTTGCATACTTACCTGTCATTAACATGTTCAAATACAGTTTCACCGATTGGAACGGATACAGCAAAAGATTTGATTATGTTGGCTTTGAGAACTATACACGCATATTCAGTGATCCCGAATATTTCAAAGTATTTATTGTCAGCTTGTACTACTTCGTAGCCACGTTCTTACAGATGGGGTTGGCACTCTACTTTGCCACGATTCTGAGTTTCAAAGTTCGAGGCAAAAACTTCTTCAAAGGCATATTGTTCTTCCCTTATTTACTGAATGGGGTAGCCATCGGGTTTATCTTCCTCTTTTTCTTCAAACCGGATGGCACACTCGATATGCTCATGCATGCTGTTGGGCTGGGACAATACACGCAGCTCTGGCTCGGTAATCCGAACATTATTAACGTGTCACTCGCAGGTGCGTCGGTGTGGAGATACATGGGCTTCAACTTTATCATTTTCCTGGGTGCAATCTCTTCCATTCCTAAGGATGTGTATGAAGCATCCGATATTGATGGCGCCACTCGCTGGCAGCAATTCCGCCACATCATCCTGCCGAGTATTACGCGTATCCTGCAGCTCAACCTGATCTTGGCCATTAGCGGCGCAATTAGTGCGTTCGATATTCCATATATCATGACCGATGGTTCCAACGGCAGTATGACATTTGTAATCCAGACGGTTCATTTGGCGTTTAAATATGGCAAGCTGGGATTGGCATCCGCCATGGCTGTGGTGCTGCTCATGATCGTTATTCTCGTTACGCTCGTGCAGCGCGTCACCATGAAAGGGGAGGAATAAACGTGAATCAATTCAAATACACCCTTGCGAGCCTGGTTAAATATACTTCCCTGATCATTGCGGCGTTTATCGCGCTGTTACCCATCGTGGTCATCCTGTTTGCATCCCTCAAAACGAATGCGGAATACGCCATCAGCAGCCCGCTTGCCCCACCAGCCAACTGGCTGAATTTTGCCAACTATACCAAGGCCTTTGTGGATGGCAACATGCTGGTCGGTTTCAAAAATACAATTATTATCCTGGTTATCTCCATTATAGGGGCGACCCTAACCGGTTCCATGATTGCGTATGTGCTGGATCGGTTCAAATTCAAAGGTAAGAAAATCATGGTCGCCGCATTCCTGCTCGCTACCCTGATTCCAAGTGTTACGACACAGGTCGCCACGTTCCAGATCATTAACGCTCTCGACCTGTTTAATACTCGCTGGGCTGCCATTGTCATGTATCTGGGTACAGATATCATCGCGGTATATATCTTTCTGCAATTCCTGGGCTCGATCTCGAACGCACTGGATGAATCCGCAATGCTGGACGGCGCTTCGTACTTCACGATCTATTGGAAAATTATCTTGCCACTGCTGAAACCGGCTATTGTAACGGTCATTATTGTGAAAGGGGTCAACATCTACAACGACTTTTACACGCCGTTCCTGTACATGCCCAAGACCGATCTGCAGGTCATATCGACCGCCTTGTTCAAATTCAAGGGACCGTTCGGATCACAGTGGGAAGTGATCAGCGCTGGCATCATGATCGCCATTATTCCAACCATGATTATCTTCCTGCTGCTACAGAAGTACATCTACAATGGCTTCGCGCAAGGCTCCGTTAAATAAAAACCGAAGGGAGAAATGAAAAATGACAGTTGCTAAAACGAAAAACGTACACATTGTTGGGGATGCTTTGCCAAACATGCCTTGGGAGGACAAACCGGAGGGATTGGATGCACCGGTATGGAGACACTCGGCGAATCCAGTCGTTACGCGTAACCCGGTGAAGGGTGTTGCCCGCATTTTCAATAGTGCGGTGGTTCCGTATGAAGGGAAGTTCATCGGGGTATTCCGCGCCGAGACGATTAATGGTCGCCCGCATCTGCATATGGGTTCCAGTGAAGACGGATTGTCATGGATCATTGAAGAGGAACGCATTGCTTTTGTGGATGAAAATGGCGATCCGTTCATGCCTAACTATGCGTACGATCCACGTTTGGTCAAAGTCGAAGATACGTATTACATCATCTGGTGTACAGATTTCTACGGTGCTGCACTCGGGCTGGCCAAGACGTATGACTTTAAGACGTTTATCCGCCTCGAAAATCCAATGCTGCCATTCAACCGTAATGGCGTATTGTTCCCGCGCAAAATCAACGATAACTATGTGATGCTGTCCAGACCAAGCGACAGTGGACATACACCGTTCGGGGACATCTTCCTGAGTGAAAGCCCGGATCTCGTGTACTGGGGCAAACATCGTCATGTCATGAGCAAAGGCGGTCAGGGCTGGTGGCAATCGGTCAAAATTGGCGGCGGACCCGCCCCGATTGAGACATCCGAAGGCTGGCTGATGTTCTACCATGGTGTAACCGGAACGTGCAACGGATTTGTATACAGCATGGGTGCGGTCATTCTCGATCTGGATGAGCCGTCCAAAGTGAAATATCGTTCCTCCAACTTCGTGCTGACCCCGGAGAAATGGTACGAGGAGCAAGGATTCGTTGATAATGTCATCTTCCCGTGTGCTACGCTGCATGATGCCGAGACTGGACGTATTGCCATCTATTACGGCGCTGCCGACACGTATGTTGGCGTGGCGTACACAACTATCGAAGAGATCGTAAACTATGTTATGGAGACAGATGAAGTCATCGCCGGAGATCACGAGGAAGGCAAGTTGTAGTATATAAATGGAGTTAAGGTGTAGAGAAGAGTAAACAAGCAAGGAGACGTATATGAAGATGAATTTCAGAGTTAGTCTCATATACGTTTCTTTGGTTTCGGTATGTGCAGACAGGAATGGGGACGATGGGCAGCATGCTATTGAAACAGTTAAAAGAATACCACCGAAGCATCACGAGTCCGGATGATTTCGATGCCGATATCTTACTGACGCTTAGGAAAAATAAAAAAACGTCTGGAGACCCAATCCAGACGTAATCTATTTATATGGTGACAGTATGACTAATAAACAACCTACATAACGGTTCCCTCTTTAATATAGATAATTCTGTCACAGACATCAGCTACCTGATGATCATGTGTGACAATGACAATGGTCTTGCCTCTTCGGTGCAGCTCTTTAAAAATGTTTAATATGGATTGCTCTGTCTTCTCGTCAAGAGAACCTGTCGGTTCATCAGCCAAAATAATAGACGGATCTTGCACTAGTGCTCTCGCAATAGCGACTCGCTGCATTTCTCCGCCTGAGAGATTATTCACAGTTTCCTCGGATAAATGCTCTATTTCTAAAGATGACAGTGTCTCTTTAACTTTTTTGTTTATAACTGATTTTGGTGCTTTACTGTATCTTAAAGGTAAAGCCACGTTTTCAAATACATTTTTAGCTTCAATTAACGCATAGTTTTGTACAATAAAACCTATTACTTTCCTGCGGAAGATAGCGAACTCAGCTGATGTTTTGGATAGTACATCTTGATCCAAATACTTGTATATCCCAGAATCAGCCTTCTCCAACCCAGCCATTATATTTAGTAACGTAGATTTACCTGAGCCACTTCTTCCCATAATGGCTGTCATTGAGCCCTCTTCTAAAGTGAGACTTAGACCTCTCAATACTTCATTCTTTTTGGCTCCAGTTCCATAGCATTTATGCAAGTCGTTAATCTCAATCAATAAGATCACTCCATTCTTTTTAGCAAAGAACCCATATGTTCATTTTGGATGCGTATATATAAGGGAATAAGTACGGACAGTATGATTATGGCTGAAAGAGTCAGCAAAATGAATAGATAGGCAACCACATTATGGCCTATAAACATTTCATACAGTATCAAACTGATGATTGCGGGTGATAACACTACAATTCCAATCTCAACTACATAATAGAGAAATATTTGATTAGGCACAGCTCCTGATATCAAATGAATTGACCACGCTTTGAGGTTGTCTTCAAATTTATTTTTGAAAAAAATCCACATTGTCAACACAACGATTAACATTATCGTAATTCCTATTACGCTGAGGAGAAATTTATTTTCCTTCAGGGCTGATAGAACAAAACCAAAAGGTATCGCGCTAGCTCCTAAAAATCTAGTATCACCAAAACCCGTCCGTTCTTTAGCTTCCTCTAGTTTCTTATTTACAATAAAATCTCCAGAAGCACTAAATACTGAGCCGTTAATTAGTTGGAGATAATGCTTTTGTTGAAAACTGAAATCCTCCTTGCTTTGTGGGGCAGATACAAATTGTTGTGCGGGCATTACAATATAACGATCCAAATATAACTCAGGTTCATTAGAGCTAAAGATCAGGGAATTGGGCTTAAGAAAGCCTTTTACAACCAAGTCAAATTTCTTAAATAAATATTGTCCTTTTATTGTATCCCCAGGATTATAGAAATTTTTATACTCATGACCTAATAGTACGGGCATCCGATCATCTGCATTTCCAATATAATCATTTTCTGCGAAACTCTCACCATCGACTGCACTAACCGAAAACATATCTACCGCCTGCTTATTTAATTGTACTGCTTTGATCGATTTATATGGGCCCTCTCCGTTGATATCATAAGGCTCACTTACAAAGCCCATTTCATAATCTCTGGTGAATTTTTCTTTTTCTGACGAAGTTAGGTCAAGTAACGCGATGGGCTGAGTGAATACATAAATATACTTTTCATTTAAATCTTTTTCCAAATAACCATAGAAAATTTTAATTGTTTCAAGAAAATGTACTTGTTTCATTAAACTTGATAATTGATCGGCATCAAGCAAGGTATCAGAAAGCTTATAGCTTTTCATATCTTCAAGAAGATTGATTTGATTTGATTTTTTGTCAAGGCTATTCAAACCCAGGAATACAACCATAGCTAAAAAAAACAGGAAGAGGATCTCAACTATGATTAGAATCGTAACCATTTTATTTTTACGGATACTTTCAAACACTTCCGTGTATATTCGTTCGTACATAAAAAAATCCTTTCTTAAGATAAAAATGATTCTACATTATCAGGTTCTTGCTCAAGCTTTTCATAGTTATTCTCAAGGAAAAAAAAGAGGTGAGGACTATAACTAGAAAACCAAAGCAGATATGAATAAAATATTCATTGTAGAACTCCTGATTAATATTTAGGATAGCAAAACTACCGCCGGCTACTAAAAAATAAGTAAATGACGTAATCATAAAATATTTAATCACATATCTGAATAGTGGGTACCTTGGTTGATACCCTAGAATCCAAAGTACACGAATCTCGGACCGCTGCTTCTTGATCCAACTCACTGTAAAAATAACGCTAGAAAACGAAACTAGTACAAATACTATAATTTTCAAAATAACGTTATAAATATCTGAATTTGCATAGCTTTGTGCTCCGTATTCTCCTCGTTCAAACAAGTGAATAGGCACTTTAACCCCGTCCGCATCCAGTAACTTAGTTTTGGTAACAGAACTTAAATCCGAGGCACTCAATACAAAAATACCTGTTTCTCTATTTTCATCGCTACTTAATCCGTTCATAGACAGTAGTATTGTTTTATCTATTTCAGTTAGATGAGAGGCGCCCATTGTTCCGATAACTTCAAACTCATCGTTATTATAAATATAATATAACTTCCCGTTTTTATATTTTAGCTCTGATCTCTGAATTTCTTTTCCGACCACTGCAAGCTTCTCTTTATCGTAAAAGTCCTCTTTTCGAAAAAATCTGCCTTCTACCATCTGCGGTACATACGTCTGATTATCAAAGTATATGGCTCGAATGTTTCTTGAGCCTGTTTGAAGTTCCTTAAACAACGTAAACTGCTGTCCAATGTTTATATCGCGCCAATCCCATAACATAGATTCATCAGGTATAAAAAAGATACTATTTTCATCATAGAGACTTCTTCCTAATATATCCATTTCACTCTTTTTAACTTCATAATAACTTATGGAAACAATCATGATACTCAGAAAGAAGTAAAGCAAACAAATATGAAAAATCCCACCTCTATTTATTTTCTTTAAAAGATTACTCATCATTCCATTACCTTTCATAAATAGCGGCAAGTCTTTTTTTTAAGAAATCTTGCCGCTTTATTGTTTAAGTATTAAATACTAAAGCAACTCTCAATACAAGCTATTCTTCGGTTCCCCAATACGTTTTAGAAATCAGGTCAAAACTACCATAATTTGTTTTCGCTTCTGTTCTACCGACATCCCACTGTCTCCCACTATCTTCTCTAACCCATAGCCACTCCAACTGAGCTCTAGAGTAATGTTTCATACCTGGCCAAACTGTTTTTGCAACAGCACGCTTTAATTTACTATCTGTTGTACTATATTCAGAATACCCTTCATGGGAATCAGGATATAATTTTACTGTCCGTGCTGTAATTCCTCTATCTGGACTGGCGTTGGTGAAATAACCTTCACCTTCTACCCATCCTCCTCCAACACCAAAAGGATTAGCTGCATAAGCAGAGGACGCAATGGAACCCAATATTGCTGTTATTGCTAGAGCTTTAATTACTTTTTTAGTTATTCTCATGAAATTTTCCTCTATTTCTATATTAATTAAATTGAAAGCTGGCCAGCTAATCAAACTCATTTATAATCATACAAGGAAATATAAGGAAATTAAATAGCTTATAATGTCGTATAATCACTTATTTTGTATTATAATGTATTATTAAAACTTTTTTTGAAGAAAAAAGAAAAAAATGCATCATATTTCACTGAAGATCCTTGACTAGAAATCCCCGCTCATATTGGGTGAGAACTTAGGAAAGGAATGAATAATAGATTTGTACTTCATATGTTAGGTGATAAACACCCATACAGTGTCGAATTTTGTTGACAAAAAGAGAGCATCTGCCTATTCTTAATGGATGAATATGAGAATCATTATCATGAAATAGAGAAAAGGGGTCTATGTCTATGTTGCAACAACATCGCAGATTTTCCGCCCTCATGCTGGCAACAACGATATTGTTGTTATTGGTAATCGTGGGCTGCAGTAATACAGAAAGTGGATCGGATTCTTCATCTGCTGGTTCAGATCAGGCTTCTTCTGCGAAGGAGATTACCATGTCATGGCCACGTGATATCGGTACAATGAATCCGCATACGTACAATCCTTCCCAATTGTTTGCCCAATCGATGCTCTATGAGCCGCTGATCAGTTACCAGAAGGACGGCAAACTGGAGCCTGCTTTGGCCGAATCATGGACAATCTCCGATGACGGCAAAGTATATACATTCAAGCTTCGCCAAGGTGTGAAATTCTCCGATGGTACGCCATTTAATGCGGAGATTGTGAAAAAGAATTTTGATGCTGTGATGAAAAATAAAGCTACACATAGCTGGCTGGGCATTATAGGTGTGCTCGACAAGACGGAGGTTGTCGACGACCATACGTTCCGTATGACACTAACCGAGCCGTATTATCCTGTTCTTCAGGACTTGTCTGTTGTTCGTCCTTTCCGCTTCCTGGGTGAAGCTGGATTCCCGGATGACGAGGATACATCCAAAGGCATTAAGGAGCCGGTAGGTACTGGCCCATGGATGCTGGCTGAATACAAGCAGGACGAGTATGCCGTCTTCAAGCGTAACCCGAATTACTGGGGAGCAGCACCAAAGCTGGATCAGATTACGGTCAAAATCATCCCTGATGCAGAAACCCGTGTGCTTGCTTTTGAAAAAGGGGATCTCGACCTGATCTTTGGAGAAGGTATGATCAGTCTGGATGCGTTCCAACAACTTCGGGACAACGATAAATATGTGAGTCAACTGTCTGATCCGGTAGGTACGCGGGATCTGCTGTTGAACTCCTCCAATCCGAAGCTGTCTGATCTCAGAGTGCGGATGGCGCTCCAGCAAGGATTTAACAAAAAAGCGATGGTGGAAGGCATTACTCTGGGTCTGGAAGAGCCGGCAGATACGGCACTATCCAAAAACTACCCATACACCAATGTTGACCTGAAACCGATTGAATATAACGTGGAGCAATCCAAAGCTTTATTGGATGAAGCGGGTTGGAAGATGTCTGCGAATGGTAGTGTTCGTGAGAAAGACGGCCAACAGCTGGAATTCGAAATGATTTTTGACAAGACCGATCCGATACAGAAAGCCATGGCTGAGACCATCCAGGCTGAATGGAGCGAGCTGGGGGTCAAAGTGAACCTTACCGGACTTGAATTAACCGTGCAGATCAAACGTCTGAAAGCCAACGATTTCGACCTGTACTTCTGGTACAACTACGGTGCACCGTATGATCCACATTCCTTCATTAACGTTGTCGCGAGCCCTGGATTTGGTATCTCAGAGACACTCAGTGCCTTGCCGATGAAAAAGGAACTGGACGAGCAGGTACATGCCGCACTGTCATCAACAGATGAGACGAAACGTCAGGAGTTGTATGGCTCCATCCTGACAACACTTCAGGAACAATCGGCGATTGTCCCCATCTCTTATGTTAAGAAGACCGCGGTATATCAGAAGAAAATTGCCAAATTTGTCTTCCCGGCGAATCGTGATGAACATCCGTTTGCAGGACTGGAGTTAAGCACTCCATAATGAACAGACCATTACATGCAGGCAGGAAAAAAATGTCTATGTAGCTTGATAAAAGGGAGGAAGTTTGGTGATCAGCTATATCGGTAAACGAATGATCGCGATCATTCCTATCGTTTTTATCGCTACACTTGTTACATTTGCACTGATTCATATTTCACCGGTTGATCCGGCCGAGGCTTATCTGACTGCCGCTCATATCTATCCAACACCGGAGCTGCTTGCGCAGAAGCGACATGAGTTTGGCCTGGATCAACCGCTGTTCACCCAATATATTCATACGCTGAAGAAGATTTCCCAATTGGATTTTGGCACATCGTATCTCACGAACAAACCTGTCATAGATGAGGTGAAATCCAAACTTCCGGCGACGGCTGAATTGGCCTTGTGGAGCCTGTTATTTTCTGCACTGGTGAGCATTCCCCTGGGAATACTGGCCGCGGTGTACAAAAATAGCTGGATTGATATGGTCAGCCGGGCCATTTCCTATTTTGGAGCATCCATTCCGCAATTCTGGCTTGGTTATCTGCTTATCTTCTTTTTCTCAGTGAAGCTGGACTGGCTGCCTGTGGAAGGACGCGGATCATGGGAGAATCTGGTGTTGCCTACGGTGACACTATCTATGATACTAATCGCTTTGTACACCCGTATGCTGCGTTCTAGCGTACTGGAGCAACTACAGGAGACGTACGTACAGTACGCGAGAACGCGCGGGATACGTGAACGGGTGATTATGTTCAAACATGTACTGAAGATTGCGATATCCCCGCTTATTACGGGAATGGGCATGAGTATGGGCAAGTTGCTGACAGGAACCATTATTGTAGAGCAAGTGTTTTCATGGCCAGGTTTCGGACGTTACTTTGTTGATGCGATCTTTAACCGGGATATTCCGGTTATACAATGTTATGTCTTTCTGGCGGCATGCCTGTTCATCGTATGTAATTTGCTCGTTGATCTGTTGCAGTTGGCTATGGACCCACGGATTTCGGCGAAAGGACGGGCAGAGCATTGATAAACAAATGGCGTGCGGTATTTAAAGGACAGAGAGCCATCCAGATCTGCTCGGTGGTCGTGTTGTTTTTCTTCGTAATTGCATTACTGGCTCCGTGGATTGCTCCTCATGATCCCGTTAAGGTGAATCTGCTGCAAAAGCTGGCGAGTCCTTCGCTTGAACACTGGCTCGGTACGGATCATCTGGGACGGGACAATCTCTCCAGACTGATCTATGGAGCGCGAGTGTCGCTTGGTTTTGCTACCCTTATATTCCTGTCGTCCTTGCTCATTGGTGTCATTGTAGGTTCGATCTCCGGTTATCTGGGTGGCTGGGTAGATAGTCTGCTGATGCGCTTCTGTGAAGGCATCATGGCGTTTCCGAATCTGGTGCTGGTGCTTGGTATTGTGGGCATATTTGGCCCAGGGCTGATGCAGGTACTTCTGGCACTCATGATGGTGCAGTGGGTGTATTATGCACGTATCTGTCGCAATATGGTGGTGAGTCTCAAGGAACGGAACTTCATTGCAGCGGCAAGAATTAGCGGATCTTCTTCGTGGACGATTATTCGCAAGCATATCATCCCCAATGTGCAGCGTCCTATTGTGGTCATGGGTACATTGGAGATGGGCTGGGCGATTATGGATATATCCGCATTGTCCTTCTTGGGGCTCGGTATCCAACCGCCTAACGCAGAGTGGGGCGCAATGATTCACGAAGGAACAGGTTATATTCGGAGTCATCCCGAATTGATGATCTATCCGGGTGTGCTGATTCTGCTGGTGGTCATGACGTTCAACATCCTGGGAGAGTCGTTATCCGAGCGATATGGGATTGCGAAACGGTAGCTGCGTTGAACGGGTGGAAAGCAAACGGGGGTGAGCGTAGCGATGGTTGATGCAGCGAAGGTACTCGAAGTTCAGGATCTGCAAGTGAGGCTTAGAACAGCAGAAGGTTCAGTCCCGTTACTGGAGCCCGTTAATTTCGAACTGAAAAAAGGTCAAGTCTTCGGTCTGGTTGGTGAGAGTGGCAGTGGCAAAACGGTTACGTGTAATGCATTGCTCCAACTGCTTGATCCACGCAGGATGGAAGTGTCGGGTAGCATCCGCCTTAATGGGCGTGAACTCAGCTCCTTGTCAGGTGAGGAGATGCGGCGCATCCGGGGCAAGGACATTGGCTTCATTGTGCAGAATCCGATGAATGCTTTTACACCCGTATATACAGTAGGTTCGCAATTCATTGAAACCTTGCGTACCCATACGGGAATGTCGAAAGGACAGGCCAGAGAACAGGCCATAGCTGCCTTGGCAGACATGAACCTGCCTGAGCCGGCCAAACTGATGAAGCGATATCCATTCCAACTGAGTGGTGGCATGTTGCAGCGGGTGATGATCGCTATATCGATGTGCCTGCGACCAGCCTTGGTTATTGCGGACGAGCCAACGACGGCACTGGATGTCGTGAACCAACTAAACGTGCTTAGGGAATTGGATCGATTGCGTACCGAGTATGGCACATCCATATTGCTTATCTCTCATGATCTTGGCGTAATCTCACAGATGGCGGATGAAGTCGCGGTCATGCAGAAGGGGTGCATTGTGGAGCAGGCGGATGTGTACCAATTGTTCGATGAGCCACGGCATGAGTATACTCGAATGTTACTACATGCTAGACCAAGTATGTCTTTGGGACGATAGCGAATTACAGAAGAGTCGAATCGTTATTGAATGTATATATAGAGCTGGCATGAGCTGTATTTGGAACGGGTAGTCGAAGAAATAGACACAGCATGTGTAATTTCGTCTTCTTCGGAGATTGTTTCTGCCAAGCACAAGAGAGGAGGGTGACCTGATGCTTCAGGTACGAGAAGTGAGCCATAGCTACGGTAAGCGCAGCTGGCTGGATCGTTCGGGAGCACGTCCTCCTGTGCTGACAGATGTTTCGCTTATGATTGAAAAGGGTGTTTGTCTGGGACTGCTGGGTACGAGCGGAGCAGGTAAAAGTACGCTCGGTAAAATCATACTTGGACTGGAGAAGCCCAGCCAGGGTCAGGTTTTATTTCAAGGTCAGGATATCTACCGCGCCAGTAAATCGGTGCTCAAGAGATTACGGCGCGATCTGCAGGTCGTGTTTCAAGACTGTTATTCAGCCGTGGATCCATTGATGACTGCCGCACAAATCATCGGTGAGCCGCTGGATAATTACGAGCGATTGTCTGCCAAGGAACAACTTCGTGTAGTTGGACAACTACTTGAACAGGTTGGACTCACAACGGAGGATGCAAGCAAGCTTCCGCATCAGTTCAGCGGTGGACAATTACAGCGAGTCAACATTGCAAGAGCCATCGCGCTCAAGCCCAAGCTAATCGTACTGGACGAATCGATCAGCAGTCTGGACATGGTGAACCAGACTCAAATTCTGTCTTTGCTGGCGGAGCTCAGAGCCTCATATGGGCTGTCGTATCTCTTTATCACACACGACATTCGGGCAGCCATGACGATTTGCGATAGTATCGCCGTAATGGATCAGGGAAGGCTGGTCTATTCCGGGGATGCCGGGGATTCAGTCATGCAGTCGGATCATCCGGCTGTGCAGCAGCTGGTTTCATCCATTTTGCCAGAGCATCCGTCGGGTCGTATTTCATTTGGATAATGGGTTACTCATGGTGTGGTTTAGATAGCTGTTTGTTGGTTATCATCGTTTGCTGCCATTCTGTTGCAAACCTGCGAAAATCAGTGTAAGGATACACAAATTGAGGAAATAACGCCTCTAGGATTCGTTAAACCATAATGAATACTTAAAAGGAGTGTCCTGTCATGAGTTGACTTAGGGGACACTCCTTTTTTGTGTTCAGCCAAACGCGGAAATTTTTTTAGTACATCGTCTTCGAAATACAGCAACCCGAATGCTTCGACATAAGGTAGGAGTTACCCCATCTTCCGCCCAAGCTGCTCAATCTTATCCAGAGAATTCTTTCTCTGTTCATCTGACTTCTTACCCACTTGATCTACAGTTGTTATCCGTACAGGCTTGATGCCGGTGAGTGCAAATGTGGATATTTTCATCATTTTATGTGCAGGCTCACCCTGGAACCACTTAAAGTACCAGCTCGGACCATCCATCGTGGTGATCATGCGGGCGGTACGGCCTTTAAGTAGTTGATCCGGGAAAGGTTTACCTTTTTGATACTTGAAGGCATAACCTGGCATGAAGACTCGGTCAATGAAACCTTTCAACAGGGCGGGAGGCCCTCCCCACCAGATCGGGAATACCCATACCAGATGTTCTGCCCACTTGATTGATTCTTGGGCGTGTAACAAATCCGGTTCGAGTGGAAGTTTATTACGATATCCTCCCTCCAGATTCATGTTGAACGTGAGCTCGTTCAGGGTGATCATGCGGACGTCGGCACCAGCCTGCACCGCACCTTTACGATATGCCTCGGCTAGTGCGCCGTTATAACTCGGTGAGACAGGGTTACCTTGAATAATTAGTATTTTTTTCATCGAAGATGACACTTCCTGACTATTTTAGTTAATGAACACTAACCTCATGTGCAAAAGAAAAGGTCACGTATGACCTGGAAATCCATCGGTATATCCTGATAGTATGTTGACGATTACTCTTATAGAGGTTACTCAAAAAGTCCGCTTTTAATTACAATCATGCCTGATGGCATCATCAGCATCGAAGTTGAAACTTAGCCGAAATGAGGGGAAGCATACGAAGGTTGTTTCCTTCGGAAACATTGTAGTTGCTCACGTAGTTTTCTCTACGCTCTGCTACTCTATCTCTAGCTTCAGTCCAGCTCCATGGTTACTCCTGAGGCAGCTGTCCCAACATCAACGAGAGGCGGTGAACGGTTTCCACGGTGTAGGGTACTAGTAGCTCTGGCAGTTCACCCTGCATGCTGGAGACAGCCATGCGTGTAATCGCACCAATCACCAGAACGGCTGTGAGCCTCGAATCTTGCTGAGGCAGTTCACCCCGCACCATTCCCAGATCGATGAGATCCATCAATGCATCCAATGGCTGACGGTAATCCTCGCTGCTTCCAGCTTCAATGAATATTTCGTGATTCTGTGAAATCAGCAACAGCCCGTAGGGATCTTCATCATGCAGATGGAGAACCTCGGTAACCAGTTGCTTGAAGCGTTCCAACACGGGACCTTCCCGGCGAACATACCCGTCAATCAGTGCAGTATAGTCGACACAGTATTGGGTGAAGGCTTCGAGGGCAACGGCATCTTTGTTTTTAAAATGTTTGTAGATCGCCGCATCGGTTACTCCGGCGGCATCACCGATCTCTTTGACGGATATGCCGTCAACGCCTTTGGTTGCGAACAAGCGCATCGCCGCTTGTAGGATATCTTTCTTTTTGCTATCCACATGAGATTTGTTCTTCATGATTGTATAGTAAGTGATTACTAACTAAAATGCAACAGGCATAGTAGAACAGAACTTGTTGAACCTCGAATGGGGGCGTTGAATAAGGGCTTACGCCAAGGCTTGCAGGCTTGTGAACGGCAACGTATGATGGATAGAAATCATAACGGATGGGCCGGCATAACGTAGGGCAGGGATAAAGATGTTAAAGGTGCAACAGATTGCGAACGACAGCAGCAGTCACATCTGACATGAGCAGTGAACGAAATGGATGGTGGGTAGCGTGAACGAAGAGTTGGATGTGTACAGTTGGGTAACCCCGGAAGGGACGCTGAATGATCACTATATAACAAGCCGGGAACAGCTGTATAAAGGAATGAACGGACGATATGTGGAGCGATTCACTGTTTCTATTGGTGAAAGTTATATTTTCAAACCGCTGACGAATCCTGCACAGCATGGACGGGAACGATGGATGTATGAGCGTGTGATGTCTGGTCTACCACCGATCTTTCCTCAGCTTATTGCTGCATCGGATCATACGGTTGCTCCGGCACAGAGCTGGATGATCTATGAAGATTTGGGGCAACTGGTGCATGATTCGCAAGAAGCGACGATGCTCGGCGCAGCGGCACATATGGCAGCGTGGCATGCGTTGCCTCTTACGAATTGGAGCGAGCTGCCTCGCGCGGGCCAGAAACCGTCCATTCGCACGATGTTGGATGAGTTGCACATGCATAGGCAATCTACCGCTGACCTCTTGTCCAAGCTGGACATGCAACTGTCTGCATCCGATTGGGACAAGATCATCCGGTTGATCCTCACAGCAGAGGAAGAACTTCCAACCGTTCTGTGTCACGGAGATTTGCATCCAGGTAACATGGCGGAAGTGGACGGAAGACTGGTCATCTTGGACTGGGAGCATGCCCATTTGAACACGCCGCTGTGGGATGTAGTTCATCTGGTGGATCTCTCGCATCCACTGTTTCCCAGAACGGTTACGCCTGCCTTGCGAGAGCGAGTCATGGATGTTTATTTGGACCAGCTGGGGAGCCTGGACGTGCAGATTGAACGGGTTTTTTTTGCACAATGGTACGACGCCTATGCTATTATATTCTCGCTCTGGATGCTGCGTTTAATTGATGGCGATCTGAGAAGTGAGGAATGTGTGTGGCCGAAGGAACAGCTGCGAAGCCAATGGAATGAGACGGTAGCTACGTTGGAACAGTGCATGAAGCACATGCGTGAGGAATAGAAATGAGGGGTGAGAAGCTTGCGTAAAGTCGGACTTGTTATGCGTAAAATTCAATTCACGGAAGCTCAGGGGCCGCGCGTATTTGCGGATCGGCTGAAGCAGATTGGTCTGGAGCTGGGCGTGGATATTGTGTTCATCTCACCAGAGCGTCATGTCAGCGGATACGACTGGTTGCCAGGTTATGAGCATGAGAAAGGTGACTTGGTGAATTACGATATCGTGCTGGACCAGATTCATAACCAAAATATAGAGCATGTCATCTACACCGTATCCGGGTTCACCTTTTTGAAGATGTTTTTACCGAAAAGCGTGTTGTTCCCGCACAGTTTCCCCGATCCCGCGCTAACGGGATATGAGATGATGAAGCCATTCTATACGATGGTGGATAAAGCGATTGTGCAGACCGAGTTTCTGAAAAGAGAGCTTGGACGCAATTTCGGTGTACATGACGTAAACGTCATTCCGATCGGCTTTAGCGAAGAGCTGGCGAATCGGCACTATGACCCGAGTCAGGTCGTGCATAATCGGGTGCTCTGGATTGGTCGGGATGAAGCGAACCGTCGCCCGGACTTGGTCCTGGAATATGCCCGGCAGAACCCGGATAAAGAAGTGTATATGGTGTTCGGCGGTGTACGCTATAAGGAAACCATGAAGAAATACGACATTCCTGTCAACGTGAAGCTGAAGTTTGCGCTCACGCAGGATGAGATCTTTACGTTGATGAACTCATCCAAGGTGTATTGGAACTGTTCGGCCTTTGATACGTTTGCGATGCCACTGACGGAAGCGATGGCGATGGGCAAAATGGTCGTGAAACCGGAGCACGCGTGCTACGGTCACATTCGATCCACGCATGCCTTTGCAGGCAACGAGGATAACTGGTTTGAACTGGTGAACATGGCTGCGGCCGCGCCGCGCAGTGTGTCGGAAGACAACCGGGAGTATGCGTTTGGTGCTTTTTCGCGCACGAAGATGAAGGAAGGGTATCGGAACTTTTTCTCGGATTGGTTGAAGTAAAGGATAATTGTGCGGATAAGGCAAACAATCGGATGGAGTTTCACTTTCCAGCACTTAGGAGGAGACTTTATGGAAGTACTCATCATGTGGACGCTCGGCATGTGGGCGGTGCAACTGTTGATCGTATGGTTAATCTATCGGATGCAAGGGCGCCGAATGACGTGGGGACAATCGATATTGCCTTGTGTAGCCTTGCTGGGCGGAGCCGTTGTGATTATGATTAGCATCAATATTGGCGGCTGGAATGGCATTGGATATGCTTTACTTGGCGTATCACTGGGCACATCGGGCCTGTTGACGCTGATCACGGTGGCGATTACGGGTGTGGTACTTCGGCGACGGGGAAGGCATTAATCGGAACGATTGAGCTACTGCACAGCAGGGATGAATTGGGCGATGGGATGGTTGCAGGAACACATCCGTCTGTGATATATTGACAGTACTTATGAAAAAGGGAGGTGAAGACAGGTGAATCACGAGATGCTTAACAACCGTATTAGCCAGCTGCCGATTGCTATGGCTGGCATTGTTCATACTTTTCTGACCAACGGGAGAAGTCTGTCCAATTTTGAATATACGGAAGTTAACATGTGCGAGAAGATGCCTGCCTTGACCTCATTCGGACGATAAGCGATATTGCTTGAATTCTGAAGGGCCGCGGAGCTAACCTCCTGCGGCTCTTTTTGTGTTGCGGTCAGGATCTTCCAACCTATAGGAGGAACCTTATTATGATTATGATTAGCGCGCAACAACTGACTCAATACCACGGAGCACATCTGGTGCTGGACGGCATTACATTTGAAATTATGGAAGGCGACAAGGTCGCCCTCATCGGCCGCAACGGAAGCGGTAAGACAACACTCATGCGCCTCATGGCAAGGCTGAACAAGCCGGATGAAGGCCAATTGATGATTAAGAAAGATTCACGAATGGGATATGTGGCTCAAGTTCCGGAAGGAATGGATGACCATACCGTACTGGATGTACTGAGTCTTGGATTCAAGGAGCTCATGGTGTGTTCCACGCAAATGAAGCAAATGGAGCAGCAGATGTCTGATCCGGCATGCGCATCAGATCCGGATCAATTGGAGCGGCTGTTGAAACGGTATGCAGCACTGCAAGAGCAGTTCGAGCGTGAGGGTGGATACGAAATGGATGCCCGGATCGATCAGGTGGCAGACGGTCTGGATATCGCCAAGGCGCATTACAGCGGGCGTTTTGGCTCCCTGTCCGGTGGGGAACAGACTCGGGTTGTGCTGGCTTCGCAGTTGATCGTAAGTCCTGATCTGTTATTGCTGGATGAGCCGACAAACCATCTTGATCTGGAGCGGGTCGAGTGGCTGGAAGGATTCCTGCGAGAATACCCCGGCACCATTGTCCTGATCTCGCATGATCGCTATTTTCTGGATCGGGTAGTGAATCGAACACTGGAGCTGGAGGATGGAGAAGCAGAAACGTCTGCTGGCGGTTATACGGAATATATGAAAGTGAAGGAACAACGGCTGTTGCAGCAATTCGAGGAGTTCAAGGAGCAACAGAAGGTTATCAAGAAAATGAAAGAAACGATCCGCCAGCTGGAGGAATGGGGCCGAGTTGGCGGGAATGAAAAGTTCTTCCGGCGGGCGGCTTCGATGCGTAAAGCAATCGAGCGGATGGAACAGGTGAAGCGTCCTGTACTGGAGCGCCGTAATGCAGACTTTGATGTACGTCCAACGGACCGCACAGGCAAACGGGTAGCTGTAATGGAAGAAGTGGAGAAGAGTTATGGAGAACGTCCAATCCTGCGCGGGATCTCGGGTCTGTTGGAATACGGCGACAAGATTGCTCTTATTGGTCGGAATGGTTCTGGCAAGACCACGTTGTTCAAGCTGTTGCTTGGAGACGAACAGCCGGATGCGGGCAAGCTGGAGTGGGGAACGCGCGTGGATGTGGGGTATCTGGCTCAACAGGAGGAACCTGTGAATCCGAGGCTGAACGTGCTCGAATACTTCCGCCTGGAAGCAGGTGTGGAGGAAGGGGAGGCTCGCGGCATTTTGGCCCGATATCTGTTCTATGGAGCAGATGTATTCCGCTCTGTCGGGCAATTATCCGGTGGCGAATGGACACGTCTGCGGCTGGCACTACTGGTGCAAAGCAAACCGAATGTGCTGCTGCTCGATGAGCCGACCAACCATCTGGATATCGCTTCCAGAGAAGCGTTGGAAGAGGCGTTGGTTGATTTTGAAGGAACCGTCCTTGCCATCTCACATGATCGGTACTTCGTCAATCGCCTCGCTTCCCGTGTCTGGGAACTGGAGGATGGTCAGATGACCGCTTATCTGGGGGACTATGAGGCGTATCGTGAGAAGAAGATTGAACTGCAAGCTCGTGTAGCGGGTACAAGTCAGGCTATGGCAGGATCGAGCAAGAAGATAACCCCTTGGATAGCGCCCTCGACAGCTGCTGCCATGAACCTAAGGGATTCGAATGATAGTAGACAGTCGGCAGAGAAACTGGAACAGACCCTGGCACGCCTTGAGTCACAGATTCAGGGGCTGGATCGCCAATTGGAAGCAGTAGGGGACCATTCGGTTGAACTGGAACAATTATGGAACGAGCGGGAGCAAATATCCGTTGAATACAATGAACTATTGGCCCAGTGGGCTGAGTTATAAGCCGGATCGGCATAAGCGTAAGGTGGAGCAAGTAGGTCGGAGAATATTCTCCGGCCTACTTGCTATCTATTACCTATCCGTCGAGAGATTAGCGTGGTATACCATGCACCGTAGCTCGGGGCCATACGGAAGTAGCCCTAGCAGCTGTGTTCGTTGATTATCGGCGTTTCCATCGTCATCGGTACGTTTTTGATGTAAAATAAATCCTTAGGCATAACGATAATGTAGAACGATATCAAAGGAAAGAAGGGGCGCGGCATCATGAGAAAAGTTATCATCGATACAGATACGGCAGGAGACGATACGATTGCAATCCTGACGGCATTGCATCATTTTCAAGTTGAAGGAATTACTATAACGGGCGGTAACGTACAATTCGACCAGGAGGTTGAAAATGCACTGTACACGGTTCAGGTTGCCGGGCATGGCGGTAAAGTGCCTGTGTACAAAGGGTGCGAGCGTCCGCTGATGGCCTACGGGCAAGCACAGCATCGCACAGTGGAAGATGTGCATGGCGATGACGGCATGGGAGGCGCACATTTCCCGAAAGCGGATCAACGCCCCGAGAGTGGGCACGCGGTTGATTTTATCATCGAGAAGGTACATGCACATCCGGGTGAGATTGAGTTGCTGGCGATTGCTCCGCTGACCAACATTGCAATGGCGATTCAGAAGGACCCCACCATTATTCCAGAGATTGCTCACCTGTATATCATGGGTGGAACTAACAATGCATTGGGCAATATTACACCAGCGGCGGAGTATAACTTCTATGTAGACCCGGAAGCAGCGAAAATTGTATTGCATGCAGGTATTCCGATCACAATGGTTGGCTGGGAGATGTGTACCCAGTATTCGGTCATGGACGATGACGATCATGCAGAGATTGCGGCTTTGGGCACATCAGGTGCTGACTTCTTCACTGCGATCAATAAAGTGGTGATGCAGTTCAACAAGTCCGTACATAAGCTGAATGGTACCACTCATCCCGATACGTTGCTGATGGCTGTAGCTGCAGATGAATCCATCATGACCAAGTCCGGTCAGTATTATGTGGATGTGGAAGCGGCAGGAGAGTTAACACGCGGATACAGTGTGGTCGATATCAACGGACGTTTCGGCAAGGAGCCGAATGTACGTGTGTGCGAGGCGATTGATCGTCCAAAATTCAAATCCATGCTGCTGGATGTTCTCTCGGCAATTAACTAATGTAACATTAATCCGTACCTATAGAAGGTACGGATTTTTTTGCTCCATTTAATCTAACCTTACTGCAACAAAAACGAGCGAATACCTGTGGTCACCAGATCATGGTCTTCCTCATCAGGCAAACCCGATACCGTAATGGTGCCGACCTGCCCCTCATTTTCCAGAATAAGCGGAAAAGCACCGCCAGCCAGCACATAGTCTGAGGAAGGCAGATTATAATCCTGATCAAGCGTTTGGTTCTCACTTCTCAGTCGCAAGGCGGTATGCCAGGAGCTGGAATGAAAGTGGTTTACCACGTTATTTTTGCGCCGAATCCAATCCTCATTATCGGGATGAGTGCCTTCCATAGCATGCAAAAAGAGACGATGCCCCTTCAGCGTGATGTCGATGGTCACGGCTTGAGAGCGACGTTTCGCTTCCTCTACCAAATGCAGGCCTAGCTGGAGTGCCACTTCTGAATGAAACTTGTTAAATATCAAGTCTTTCTCTTCCTGTTGCATTCCCTTTAATTTCTCTGTCATGGTGAAATTCAAATTACAGGCAGCCCCTTTACATGAGCATTTTGCATCAAATCAATCAATGTCTTTCAATCAGTGATGCAAAGTGCTGGTATATGTGATGGATGTCTACATTCGACGTGGAACAGCGCGGCACCTGCCAGATGCAGACTGGAGATGTTGATGGAGCATCTGCATGATGTAAGCCTGATCATTTGGAGACCATACATCGGCTATGGTAAAGTGAAAGGAACATCATACTCGAAATTCTTAAAGTTAAAATAAGTTATAGCCCAGTGGGCAGGAGGAGAGGGCACGATGCTGTTTTATTTTGTAGCACTGCTGGTGACTCTGGTGGATCAGGGAACCAAGATCGCAGTGAGGATGTATATGGAAGTTGGCGACGTCATGAGACTGGGTGACTCTGGCATGCAGTTGCAGCATTACGAGAATAGTGGGATGGCTGGCAGTCTGTTTCAGGGGAATGCACGTCTGTTCGGTGCAATTGCCATTCTGTTCATAGCCGGTATTCTGTACTACCGGAGTAAAGGTGAGATTCGGGGTTTCTGGATGCAAGCCGGTGCTGGTTTCATGGTTGGTGGAGCACTCGGGAATGCGATCGATCGATTTATCTATGCCCGTGTAACGGATTTTCTCGTATTTCCGTCGGGGCGCGGAATTCTGAATCTTGCTGATGTCGCGATAAATATAGGTGTGGTCATGATCATTATCGGCATGTTGATTCGTGCATTTCAGAGTTATCGTGCCAAGCGTTTGCGTAATGCTTTGCCGAAAATTGAACGTTCGTAACACGCTGATAAAAGCTTTACAGTGGTAAGCTTAATACATCAGGGACATTACCTGCTCGCGTTGCTGCCGATGATTATTATCTATCTGTTTGCACAGAAGTGGATCATCAACGGGGTTACCCAAGGATCTGTTAAATAAAGGGATTTTTGCAGGAAGAAAAGGATATTTGTAAATGAATATGAACAAAGGGATATGAACAAGGAGAGGTGGACTGTGAGAGTCCTCTCTCTTTTTTTGAGCATGGGATTTTAGCATTCGGGAACGCCTTGAGTGGATTGATTAACCTGTAAAACTATGGTATTTTGTAGTCGTTAGTTTAATCAATAAACAAAGACTGAAAGAAAAGGGGAGTAAATTCTAGTTTTGAAAGCGCTCTAAATCAATGAACTGAATATGTGGATGAATCGGCATCGTGGGTACCCAGTCTTCAAGAGCACGGGCGTAAGGTGGTGGTTTCTTTTACATGCAGAGAGGGAGGAGAATGGGGAATTGCAGCGGCAAACAGGACACTTTAACTCGCTTCGTAATCAGATCTTCGTTGGTTTCGTGATGGTGATGCTCGCTGTTCTACTGCTCGCAGGCATATCGGCCTATGACCGGGTGGCTGCTCTGCTGAAAAGCAATGCCGAGAAACATATCCATCAGACCGCTGTACAAGCCAGTGGCCGATTGGATGCACTCATTGCACAAGTGAACTCCCTGACAGCCCAGGTGGCGGATGATTCGTATGTGCAGCGTCTGCTCAGCGATGAGAAGCAAGGCAACCCGGCAACCTTTAATCAGCGTCAAGCCCTCTTACAGATTGCAGGCAGCTATCAGTCTTTCATCAACGGCGCGCAAAGTATGGAGATTTACACCACCGGTTACCATCGCATCTTTCCGATGGATGACCGATCTCTTAATCACAGAGTGGAGCGAAGCTGGATCACCAAGGCGGACGAAGGGAAAGGCAGACTGGTGTGGGCGGGCTCTGACCCTGAAGATCCGGGTGTGCTTCTGGCTATACGGCGGATTAATCTGCTGGATCATTCTTTCGAACATGGAGGCTATATTGTGGTGCGGATGCAGCGCAGTTTTTTTCAACTCAATGATTCGGACGGGGCAGATGGTTCGCAGGACTCGATCATGCTCTTGGATGGGGGAGGAGAAGTGGTGACTTCCAACCTGGAGATTAATCTTGATCCTAAAGCCATATTGAACAGCGGATCAGTCGTTCAGAACGGCGAGGAATCCTATATCGTTGTTCGGCAGAAGTCTGAACGAACGGGATGGACACTCGCTGTCCTGACCCCGCTTCTGGAGACAACGGAAGGGGTATCCATCCTGAGGACGGCGCTGTTCGTCTCGGGAATCATTGGTGTTGTGCTGTTCCTCATCATGTCGTTCTTTCTGTCCACCATGATTACACGTCCGCTGATCCGGTTGATGCGGGCTATGCGCAGTGCGCAACCGGGAGCGATGAGGCCCAATCTGATGGTCAGCTCCACGATGGAGATCAATGAACTCAACAACGTTTATAATCAGATGGTTTACAGGCTCAACGAATTGACCCAAGTGGTCCATGAGAAAGAGGTCATACAATCCCGAACGGAATTGAAGGCGCTGCAATCTCAGATTAATCCCCATTTTCTGTTCAATACGCTGGAGGCATTCTATTGGTCGCTTGAGGAGAAGGGGGACGAGGAGATGGCACGTATGGTTGTGGCGATGTCCCGATTATTTCGCTACATTATCTCCAGTTCCCAGCAGGATGAATGGGTTACGATAGCCGATGAGCTGGAACACGCAGAGCGTTATCTTCGAATTATGCAGATGCGGCTTGGAGAAAGAATGCAATGGGAGATTCAGCTGAGCGATGCGGTACGTAAGGTCCAAATCCCGAAACTGCTCATACAGCCTTTGGTGGAAAATGCGATTCTTCACGGGATCGAGAGTAAACTGGGACCCGGAAAGATAAGCGTGCATGTGGATGCTTCGACGGAGGAGAATCAGGTTCATATTGAGGTTCGGGATGATGGCCCAGGTATGGATGAATCACGGCTTCAATCTGTCATTCATGCATTACACGGGGGTCCCGCTGTATCCAACAAGGGGACAGGCGTAGGTCTGATCAACGTACATCGGCGGCTGCAGCTTTACTTTGGCAGCCAACTTGGTGAACGTTGCAGGCTTTCCATTACGAGCAAGGTTGGGGAAGGGACCGTTATTTGCTTTGAGATTCCCAAGGGAGCGGAGGGTGCACATGATTCATGACAAAACGATTCTGATCGTTGATGATGAGCCGCGTACAAGAGAGGGGATTCGCAAGACGCTGGAAGGATGGTCGGCAGGCCGAAATCACATCCAGACTGTGGAGAGTGGCGCTCAGGCCGTGGAATGGCTCAGGAAACAGCCGGCAGATCTGTTAATAACGGATGTTCGCATGCCGGAATTCTCCGGCTTGTCTCTGATTGAAGCCATTCAGCATTTTTCGAACAAACCGGTTGTCCTGATTATGTCGGGACATGCCGATTTTCAGTATGCTCAGCAGGCTATTAAGCTGGGTGTTGTGGAGTATATGTTGAAACCGATTGATAAGGAACAGTTGCTTCAGACCGTCGAGAAAGCCTTGAGGTTCAGCGAACAACAGCGCCGCATTCAAACGATGCAGGAAATGGTTGACCCCAAGCTTCTGGATGCCAAGGAGCGCGGAGAACAGAGGCTCAACAGCCAGATTAGTGAAGCGTTGACCTATGTGGAGGCTCATCTGGGGGAACATGTGACCATGCGTGAAATCGCTGATTTACTTCATCTGAATTCCAGTTACTTCAGCGTTTTGTTCAAGGAGCAGATTGGAATCAATTTCAGTGAATACCTGACCCGCAAACGCATTCAGCGCGCGAAGGAGTTGCTTGTGCAGACGACCATGCCGATCTCGGAAATTGCGGAACAGGTGGGTTATCAGACGGATAAGTACTTTATCAAAGTTTTCAAAAATCTGGAGGGGCTTAGCCCGAGTAAATATCGTCATTCCCTAACTGTACGGGATAACAAATAACCTCAAAAAAGTGGAGTTTTTCCAAATCATCCTGGTCTTATGGGCGTGTTGCGCCCATGCTACAATTTGGTTAAAGCGGTTACATTAACCGAAAAAACCAAGGGGGTTAGGATTATGAACAAAAGGTCGATAGCCATGCTTCTGACATGGACGCTTGTTCTCGCCGTATTTTTATCTGGATGCAACAGTTCAAGTTCGGATGAAGAGGGTGAAACGGGCGGCAACGGCACAGATGGAAAAGTGACCCTCAAATTTATGCATCTCTGGCCAGCAGGCAGCTCCGCACAGCAAAACAAGCTGGTCAACGATATCATCAAGCAGTATCAGACGGATCACCCGAATGTGACCATTAAGCAGGAAGTGCTGGAGAATGAACAATACAAGAACAAACTGAAAATTCTGTCCGCATCTAATGAACTTCCCGATGTTGGTGTAACTTGGGCCGCAGGATTTCTGGAACCTTATGTGAAGGGCAATCTGTTCGCACCGGTGGATGATCTGCTGAGCGGCTCGCTGGGCGAGAAATTCATCGCCGGAACGACAGAGGCCTATGCGATCGACGGCAAAACATATGCGTTGCCCATCGAGCTGAATATCTCCCCCATTTATTATAACAAAGCTATTTTTGCGAAATATAATTTGCAGCCGCCAGCCACGTACGATGAATTCCTGAGTGTGCTGAAGACACTGACAGAGAACGGGGAAGTACCGATCGCACTGGGCAATAAAGACCGCTGGACCGGCTCACTCTGGTATATGTATCTGGCGAATCGGTTAGGTGGAGATGCACTGGAGAAGGCCATTAATGGTTCGGGCAAGTTTGACGATCCTGCCCTGACTCAAGCCGCTGCCGAAGTGCAGAAGCTGGTGGATATGAATGCGTTTAACAAAGGATTTAACGGATTGTCCAACGATGAGGGCAAGTCTGAATTCATGAATGAAAAGGCTGCGATGTACCTGATGGGTACCTGGGAACTACCGAACTTTACGACAAACCCGGACATTCCGCAGGAATTCAAGGATAAGATCGGATTTTTCAAATTCCCAACGATCGAAGGCGGCAAGAGCGACATTAACAGCTGGGTAGGCGGCCCAGGCGTAGGTCTTTTCGTAGCCCAGAACTCCAAAGTGAAGGAAGAAGCGCAGAAGTTTGTGCAATACTTTGTGGAAAAATGGGGTGAAAGCTCTGTAACAGAAGCAGGAGTGATTCCGGCGACCAAAGTGGATACGGCTGAAGTACAGTTGCCACAGCTCTATACGGACCTCTTGGACGAGTTGAATCAGGCGAGCAGCCTTACACTCTTTGCAGACGTGCAGATGAAACCGGCAGCTGCTCAGGCCCATCTGGATATGATTCAGGCGTTGTTTGGCAAAGCGGTGACACCGGAAGACTTCGTGAAGAATCATCAAGCAGCGATTGATAAGGGCAATTGACGTATACACGCTTGAACGCTTGAAGGGAGGATAATGTGATGGACAAAGTCATGTCCAACCGTCTAGTTGCTGCGTTGTACGTGCTTCCTGCACTGCTACTGCTGCTGGTCTTGGTCTATATTCCGATCGTGCTCACTGGATATTATGGATTGATGCAATGGGACGGGATCGGTGCAATGACCTTTATTGGATTGGATAATTACGCCAGATTGCTTCAGGACGGAACATTCTGGCAGAGTGCGAATCATACCTTTTTGCTTGCTTTGTTCTCCGCACTGAGCCTGATCGGGTATCTGATGATCGCTTTGGTGCTGTCAGGCAAGATCAAGGGTGCGAACCTGTTTCGAAAAATATACCTGATCCCGATGCTGCTGTCTTCCGTGGCTATCGCCCAGCTATGGCTGAAAATTTATCATCCCAGCAACGGGGTGCTGAATACATTCCTGGAAGCGATCGGATTCAGCAATCCGCCAGCCTGGCTGGCGGAGCCATCGTTGGTACTGTATGCATTGTTCGTGCCAATTCTGTGGCAATATGCGGGCTTTTATATTTTGATCTATTATGCGGCACTCAAAAATATTCCGGAATCACTGGTCGAAGCAGCCCGGATTGACGGGGCAAACCCTTGGCAGATCGCTTTTCGAATCAAGCTGCCTCTGATTACAGAAGTCATCAAAGTGACCGTGGTGCTGGCTGTGGTGGGCTCACTCAAGTATTTCGATCTCATCTACGTGATGACCGATGGCGGACCGAATGGGTCCAGCGAAGTGATGGCCTCCTATATGTATCGTCAGGCGTTCCGTAGCTTCGACTTTGGTTACGGCAGTGCAGTAGGTTTCTTCCTGCTCTTGATCTGTCTGGTGGTCACATGGTTGCTCCGCAAGGCGACGGCATCCAAAGATACGATCCAGTATTCCTGACGCAAGTGAAATGAAAGGAGGTCTATCCCGGTGAAGACGGATACGGCCATTCGGTTGCCAGCTCACCCGGGGACAAGCCGAGGTTCGGCATGGATAAGGAGATTCGGGTACATTCTGTTATATGTCCTCCTGTCCCTGGTAGCTTTGCTTCAAATGTTGCCCTTGGTATGGCTACTGTTGTTCTCGCTCAAAAATAATCAGGAAGTATTCGACATGGCGCCTTTTTCCCTCCCGGCTACTCCGCGTTGGGAGAACTATGTCAAGGTATGGACAGAAGGCAATATCAGCTTATACTTCTTCAACAGTGTATGGATGACGGTAGTTTCGGTGGTAATCACCGTTCTGTTTGCCAGTCTGGTGACCTTTGCGATCACGCGTATGCGCTGGAAAGGTCGTTCGCTGGTGCTGGGGTTGTTCATGGTGGGTCTGATGATCCCTGTACACTCCACGTTGATCCCGCTGTTCAGCTTGTTTCTGAAGCTTCATCTAACGGATCACCCTTTGTCGGTCATCCTGTCCTATATTGCATTTAATATGCCAATTACGATTATGATTCTGCTTGGATTCTACTACGCGCTTCCTCGGGAAGTAGAAGAAGCCGCAGTGATGGACGGTTGCTCCGTACATCGGGTTTTCTTTCGGATTGTGTTGCCGATGACGGCTTCGGTTATCTCCACGACGGCGATCATCAACATGATCTATAACTGGAATGAGTTCATCTTCGTCAATACGTTCATCAGCACCGATTCGTACAAGACCCTGACTGTTGGTGTGCAGAACTTTATCGGTCAATATACAACCGATTGGGGCGCCATTGGTGCGACGCTGATGATCAGCATTATGCCGATCTTGATTGCTTTTCTCATTCTGAGTAATCGAATTGTGGAGGGGATCGCCGCTGGTTCCGTTAAAGGTTGAGAAGAGTAAAGCAAGTAAGCGTGTAAGCATCTAAATGAGTAATTATGGCTATATTGTACCGTTGTTCTATAGTTGTTCTATAGAAGAAAAAAGATTGAGGGCCCTTCTATCACTCGCAGGAGAAGCGAGGTAGGAAGGGCCCTGTCTCGTCTTCCGCACCCTCTGGCTGGAGCACGGAAGATGGACTTAATGAAAACACTGAAAATACCTATTGTTGGAATTACAAAAAACTTTCATTTATTTTCGCAAAACTACTGCATTTTCAAACCACCTGTGCTAACATACCCTAAGAATTAAAGCCCACATGGGAAAGGTGAGAAAATGACAGCAATATCCTCAACCAAAGAGTCCCTTAGGTCTGATGCCAAGGATCTGAATCTGATTCGACTGACATGGCCAATTTTCCTGGAACTCTTCTTATTTATGTTGATGGGGAGCGTGGATACGCTCATGCTCAGCTCGGTGTCCGATAATGCGGTCTCCGGCGTTGGAGCGGCCAACCAGATTATTTCTATTGCTATACTTGTATTGGAAGTCATCGGACATGGTGCTGCGATTGTAGTGGCACAATATATCGGATCGAAAAAGCTAAGTGAAGCAGCACAGGTTACAGGTAACGCGATTACACTGAACCTTATCGTAGGGCTGATCCTGAGCGGAATTTTTCTTCTGTTCGGAGGACATTTGCTAACACTTTTGAACATTCAAGGCGAAATTTATGATTTTGCCCGTTCGTATATCAATATCGTCGGTGGCGGGATTTTCCTCCAGGCACTCATTAATGCGCTGGCTGCGACGATTCGTACACATGGTTATACCAAAGAAACGATGTATGTCTCTGTTTTTATGAACGTGATTCATGTGGTTGGTAACTATGCATTGATCTTTGGTCACTTCGGCCTGCCCAAGCTTGGCGTGGAAGGGGCAGCGATCTCCACGGTGGGAAGTCGTTTTATCTGCCTGCTTATCTTCTTCTGGCTGCTTTATCGTGTGAGCGAGGTACGTGTGGATTTCGAATACTACATTAAATTGTCCAAACATTTTATTGGCAAAATTCTGCGGATTGGCATTCCTTCTGCGATGGAATCCATGGTATATCATTCCTGCCAGCTCGTATTCACGCTATACGTGACTTATCTGGGCGCAGAAGCCATGGCAACAAAACAATATGCGGGCAATGTCTCCAGCTATATTTACTTGTTCAGCATGGCTATTGGCATGGGTACATCCATTATTGTAGGCCGGCTTGTGGGTGCGCGGCGCAAAGACGATGCGTACAAACGTGTTTTTGACAGTGTAAAATGGGCCCTTCTGGCAACGGTTATCATTGACGTGATCATTATTCTATTCCGCGTACCGCTGATGAGCATATTCACGGATAATCCGACGATTATCAAACTGGGAGCCCAGGTAATTCTGCTCAGTATTTTGCTGGAAACGGGTCGTACCTGTAATATTGTGATTATTGGTTCCCTGCGTGCGGCGGGTGATGCGAAGTTCCCGGTATATATGGGGTTGATCTCCATGGTATGTATGAGTCTGCCACTGGGGTATTTGCTGGTATTCCAGCTTAACCTGGGACTTGCGGGTGTGTGGCTCGCAATTGCAGCAGATGAATGGACCCGTGCTGTCATTATGTACTTCCGCTGGAAGAGTCGTGCCTGGGAGAAACATGATCTTGTGGAGCATGAAGACGAAGTTGCCGCATCGCCAGTACCTGCTGTCTGATTGTACGGGTTCAGTTTAAACTAAGAGTCGAGCAAGGGCGATGTTGTCCCTGATGCGGCTCTTTTTCTGTTGTTTTTGAACCTTCCGATCACTGTTATCCCATATGTAGTAAAAATGATCAAAACGGCTTTTGTTGGAGCACGTATAGTATGGATATGGAAGGGGGTCATCCTTAGTTGAGCCGTTACCGTGCAATGATCCAGCAAAGTTTATTCTATATTGAGACCCATCTGCATGAAGAGATCGGACTGGAAGAAGTGGCAACCAAAGCGTTGTTGTCACCCTATCATTATCACCGTGTTTTCCGTAATGAGGTGGGCATGACCGTTGTGGATTATATCCGCAACCGCCGGATGAGCCTGGCGTCCACGGCCCTGCGAACCACAGATGCAGGCATTCTGGATATTTCCCTGGCGTGTGGATTTGAGAGTCAGGAAGCCTTCACCCGTGCATTCCGCAAATTATATGGCATGCCACCAGGACGTTTTCGCAAATTGTTCGATATGAGATTATTCGAAGGAAAAACCAGAGGAGGAGAAGTACAGATGAATCAGACGTCAACGATTACAGGCTGGATGTTAACCGGAAGTCATCCGCAGAATTATGAGATGGGTATCGATCCTGCTGAAGTGCATCAAGGGAAAGCTTCAGGATATTTGAAGGCAGTTACGCCGATGGAGCCGAATGAATTTGCAACGATGATGCAACAGTTCAGAGCGGACAAGTATGTGGGTAAGCGGATGAAGTTGTCTGGGTTTGTGAAAACCGAGCGTGTGGACGCATTTTGTGGACTGTGGATGCGCGTGGATAACAACGTCCAGGATGTGCTACAGTTTGATAACATGCATGATCGGCCAATCACGGGTACACAGCCATGGAATCAGTACAGTATTGTACTGGATGTGCCGGAGGGCAGCGCGGTTATTTCGTTCGGAGTTATTTTGAACGGTAAAGGAAAAGTGTGGGTCGACAGTTTCCGCTTCGAGGAAGTGGATTTGAACACACCGGTGACACATATGGAGACAGAGTACGAAATGTCGGACGAGCCGCTCAATCTGTCCTTTGAGGAGTAAATGCAAAGGTGATCAATAAGTTATTGCCTAAACAGTAACATGAATCGGAATTTATAGACCAAGGGCTAATCCAATCACGGGTTGGCTCTTTTTGTTGCCTTTGGGGTATAAAGAAAATAGAGTACTATCCAAGCGGAGAGGAAGCAACCTTCTGCTGGAAAGAACAAAGTCCTCATGGCGAAATGGCATCGACCTTGCTAACATAGACCCATGAACCAACTCATGACATAGATGAAGAGGATGAATTCCATGAATAAAAAAGTGCTCGTAGTGGACGACGAATCAAGTATCGTCAGTGCCATTGCTTACGCGCTGCGGCGCGAAGGATATGAAGTGGAAACGGCGAGTGACGGCGAAGAAGCCTTGGTCAAGGTTGCATCGTTCCACCCGCAGGTCATGATTCTGGACGTGATGATGCCTAAGCTGGATGGGTACGGCGTATGCCGCAGGCTGGAAGACCGGGAGGATATCGGCATTATTTTGCTGACCGTCAAAAATGATATCGTAGACAAGATCGTCGGCCTGGAGATGGGCGCAGATGATTATATGACCAAGCCGTTCGAGATTCGTGAATTGCTCGCCAGGGTGAAAGCACTCATGCGGCGTGTGGAGAAAAGCAGCCCGCCACAGGACGACCAGAAGAGTCATGCCATTATAAATGGCGAACTGCGTATTCATGTCGCTCACCGCACGGTGACCGTGAATGAAGAGAAGCTGGATCTCACACCAAAGGAGTTCGACCTGCTGACCATCCTGATGTCCAACCCCGAGAGGGTGTACACGCGAGACGATCTGCTCGACCGAGTGTGGGGCATGGAGTATGCGGGTGGTACACGGACCGTGGACATTCATATTCAGCGTTTACGCAAAAAAATCGGGGATACGGAACAGCAAAAATTGCAGACCGTATACGGGATAGGCTACAAAGCAACTGCGACTGAAACAGGCGGGGCCGTATGAGAGTCAGCATTAAGCTGAAATTTAGTGTTTTTCTGGCAGCATTGCTCATCCTGACGGTGGTGGTGCTTAGTTCCCTTGTATTACGGGGAATTGAACGCAATCAGCAGTCACAGATCGAGGACATTATGTCCCAGCAGACACGGCTAGTCAATCTGAATGTACGGCAGTCCTACTACACCGAATCCGTTCATATCGAACAGGAAGTCTTTTTACAGAAAAATGGGCGCAGGCTGGCACAGGAACTTGCGAACTCTACGGGTCTGCCTATAGCGCTCTATGATATGAAAGGTCAGCAAGTGGGATCGTCAATTACACCAGGAGAGAGCCTGAAAATGCAGGAGACGCTAAACTATGCACTACAGAACAAAATAGCCTACCATGAGCAAGGGGATACCATGCTCTATGCTGCACCATTGGACGGTCCAGATGGGCAGATGGGCGCCGTATGGATGCAATATCCGGTTCAAAGCTACCATGAATTCTATGCTCGTATCCTTCAACTGTTCATGTGGGCGGGCATTACTGTAGTGGCGCTAAGCTTCATTCTGGGGTACCTGTTCTATAACCGGTTTGCTGTTGCCATTACCCGTCTGAAGAAATCTGCGGATTCCATTCGGGAAGGCGAGTATATTACAGCACCTCCTGTGAAACGCAAGGATGAACTGGGCGAACTGGGCCAGGGCATCTATTATATGAGCACATCCATTCAGCAAAATATTACAGCCATGCATGCCGAGCAGCAGAAGCTGCAACTGGCGATTGAGAAGTTACAGGCGCTGGAACAGCAGCAGAAGCAATATATCGGCAACATTAGTCATGAGTTCAAGACACCGTTAACGTCGATCAAGGCCTATGTGGAGCTGCTGGACATGTATAAGGATGACCCGCAATTGCTGGATGATGCGACGAATAATATTGGCAAAGAAACTGAACGGCTGCACGAGATGGTGGAGAAAGTGTTGCACTTGTCTGCCTTGGAGAAGTATGACTTCGAGAATCAGGCCGAAGATGTTGAGGTCCGTGCTCTGCTGGAGGATGCCTGTGGTCGAATGCGAGGGAAAGCGGAGAAGTTTGGGCTGAACATGGAACTGGACCTTGAACCTGCGGTGATCCGCAGTGATCGGGAGAGTCTGATGCACATTTTTATCAACTTACTAGACAACGCCATTAAATATAACATCCCGGATGGTGTGATCCGGGTGAAGAATGAACTGCGAATGCAGGAGAATGTAGCGATTATTCGCATCTACAACTCAGGTACGCCGATTCCGGCAGAGGCGCAGGAGAAGATTTTTGAAGCTTTTTATACGGTGAACAAAGACAGGGCCAGAAAGACGGGCGGAACCGGACTTGGACTATCTCTTGTGAAACAGTTTGTGGAGAAACAGGGCGGTACGATTACACTGCTACCGAGTAATTCAGAGGATGGGGAAGGGGTAACGTTCCAACTCGCATTCCCTTTGGCTGATTGAAGTTTACAAGTTCGAAACAAGTCTGAATAACTTTGGAAGTATGCGATGTGTATGCTTGGTCTATAGCAAGAGAAACCAGGGGGGACCATGATGAATTGGAAACAAGCGGCTTTGGGAACGTTGGGGGCAATTGCATTGCTCACGACAGCAGCATGTGGGGGAACAACGGAGCCGGGGAGCAACGCACAAGGTGGGAAAACGGGCACCGATATTACGGTAAAAGACAATACGAATACATCCGTGTACCAGAGCTTCAAGCTGGAGAAGATTGATAAACTGCCTAACATGCGCGGGATCGCATGGCTAAGTGAGGACTGGATTGTATCCGACAAGGAGAACAAGTCATTGAAACCGGTCACCGTTGAAGGCCAAGAGCGATATCCGCATAACTTATATAGATATGATCTGACCAAGGGCACCGATACGCCGCTCAAGGAAAGTGAAGCGAATCTGGGTGCACCTCTCGTATCACCGGATGGTCAGTACCTGTTCTATCGGGAGCCAGAGGAGAATACGGGCAAAGGGTACATTCTGAACCTGCATAATGGAGAGACGATTGCTGCGGGCAAGGAGGATGGATTCATCCAAGAGGGTGCGTGGCTGGATAATGAACATGTTGTTTTTCCCAATATGAAGGGCGATCTCATCTCAGCCAGTGTGGATGGTACAACGAAAATATTGGTGGAGACAGGCAACTTTAACGTGCGGAGCATCAAGGTTTCAGCTGGTACGATCTATTATATTACCGGCGAAGATGGCCAACTGAACGCGTATGATGCGAAGACGGGTGAAGTGAAACAAGTGCTGAAAAGTGTGGAGTGGGTGATCCCTTCTAACGATGGAACAAGACTTGCGATTGTGAAAAGAACAGCAGATACCAAACGGGCGCTGGTGCTTACCGATCTGGAAGGCAATGAAAAGGCCACGCTCGCCAGAGGCACGCAGATCTTCGGCACAAGCTGGTCGGGGGACGATTCCAAGATTGCGTATACGATCAATTCCGAGAATGACAATGAGAAGGGACTATTCGTCTCCAATACCGAATCGGCAGAGCAGTTCCAGATTTCGGCGGATATGGACAACGCCTCCGATCCACTGGCCTGGAGCCCGCAGGGGCATAAGATTTTGTTATCTCAGGCTGTATTGGAGAATGAAAAATATCACTTTGTAACTTCGGTTATTACGATCTCGGAATAACGGATATGTTCCATATCTTTCATCCCTTTCTATACATTTATATTGACTAAGCTATTCCGCTTCCGATACACTAGTATGCAGGAATAAAGTCGAATGTCAGGCAGCAGTTCGAGACGATGTTTCGGGCGGCTGTTTCTTTTCTTTTTACCAACAACAATGAATAGGAACAGGTGATATACATGTGTAACAGCGCGTACCGCGTGCTTTTATATTATAAGTTCGTGAAGATTGAAGACCCCGAGACATTTACACAAGAGCATCTGCAATACTGTAAGGACCTGGGTGTGAAAGGCCGTATTCTGATTGCATCCGAAGGTATTAACGGTACGGTATCAGGCACGCCTGAGCAGACGGAACAATACATGAAGGACATGTTGTCCAATCCATTGTTCAGCGATATGGTATTTAAGATTGATGACGTGGAAGAGCATGCGTTCAAAAAGATATTTGTTCGTCACAAAGCAGAGCTGGTTACGTTCCGCGTGGAAGACGAACTTGACCCGAATGAAATTAGCGGCAAACGTCTCTCGCCTAAGGAGTTCCACGAGCATCTACAACGTGATGACGTCATCGTTATTGATGGTCGCAATGACTACGAATACGAAATCGGTCATTTCCGTGGGGCCATTCGTCCGGACGTTGAGTCGTTCCGCGAGTTTCCGGAGTGGATTCGGGAGAATCTGGGCGACATGAAAGACAAAACGATCATTACCTACTGTACTGGCGGTATTCGCTGCGAGAAGCTGACCGGGTTCATGATGAAAGAAGGATTCCAGGATGTTGCTCAATTGGATGGCGGCATTGTGACCTACGGCAAAGACCCGGAAGTTCAAGGACGTTTGTTCGATGGAAAATGTTATGTGTTTGACGAGCGGATCTCCGTACCGATTAACCGGACAGATGAGGATATCGTCATTGCCAGCTGTTATCACTGTGGAACAACACATGACCGATATATTAATTGTCCAACCTGCAACCTGCAGTATGTAAGCTGTGAGGATTGCGAAGAGACGCATAACCGCTTTTGCTCGGATGCCTGCCGGGAGGCAGCACCGGTACACGCATAAGCAGGAGAGCAGGTGCTGATCGTGAAGCGCGAAGAGGAACGAACGACGCGTGAACGGATTTTGTTCATGCTGAAGCAGCAAGGTACATTGACCGCAAGGGAAATGACAGCTGATCTGGGCCTGACCGGCATGGCCATTCGCCGTCATCTGACGGCACTGGAGCAGGACGGATGGATCGAGGTTCGGGAGGCCCGGGCTACGGCCGGACGTCCGTCCTCGGTGTACCAATTGACGGTACGCGGGGACAGCTTTTTTCCAAAATCATATTCATCCCTTACGCTGGAATTGCTTGAAGAATTGTCTGACTCTGCCGGTAGCGGTGTGGTGGATGCATTGTTCGAGAGTCGCCGGGACAAGCTGCTTCGCAGCGGATTGCCACAGATGGAGGGCCAGGATCTGGCTGGACGGGTGGAGGAACTCGCTCGAATCCAGAATGCCAACGGATATATGGCGGATGCGTCCAGAGAAGACGATGGAACCTACGTCATTACGGAAATGAACTGCCCGATTGTGCAAGTCGCGAGTGTCTACAAGCAGGCTTGCCGCTGTGAACTGGAACTGTTCCGCTCGCTGCTTCAAGCTGAGGTGGAGCGTACCGAATGTTACGCCGATGGCGGCAAAAGGTGCAAGTATGAGATTCGCGAAGCGTTGGGGAATTAACTGGTTTATACACAAGAGATTGTTTCGATTCGTCGAAATAGTCTCTTTTTTTGATAATAAATTACGTATAAACGCTATTTCCGTATGGTGATGCGTGTTATAATAGAGTTAACATCCAGTGCATGTTCGCATCCTTATATTTGCTGATACTTCAGTAGATATATCCTGTTCATTTTGCGCGTAGGAGTGAATAATAATGACAGAGTTGCTTGATCCCAAGAACGATTATGTGTTCAAACGAATCTTTGGAAGTGAAGAGAATAAGGATGTTCTTCTGGCTTTTCTGAATCATACCTTCAAAAATGCAGGTGAATCTTTACTGACCGAGATTGTGTTGATTAACCCTTATCTGGATAAGGATACCCCGAGAGATAAACAGTCCATTCTGGACATACGGGCCAAAACAGATCAAGGTGAGCTAATTAATGTTGAAATGCAGTTGTTTAATCAGTATGATTTAGAGAAGAGGACTTTGTTCTATTGGGGTAAACAATATTCTGGACAATTACTTGAGGGACAGAGATATAGCCAGCTCAAAAAATGCGTTGCGATCAACATTGTTAATTTCAAAATGCTCGCTAATGACCAGTACCACAACGTATTTCATTTAAGAGAAGACCATACCGATATTCCGTTGACGGATGTTATAGAGATTCATTTTATGGAAATACCAAAGCTGAATGATGAACATATTCAAATGAAGGATGGATTGGTGCGTTGGCTGTTATTTCTGAAAGGAATGACTAGATCAAGCTGGGAGGCGTTAATGATGCACGAACCGGAACCGGCTTTGAAAAAAGCCATGAGTGTATTGGAGTTTCTGAGCCAGGATGAGCAAGCACGTCAACGATATATCGACCGTCAGAAATTTCTATGGGACGAAGCTTCCATGATTGAGGGCGCACGAGAAGAGGGTCTCAAGAAAGGTATGGAGGAAGGAATTCAAAAAGGAATCCAAGAAGGTGAAGCTGAGAGCAAGCGGAAAATCGCAATGAATATGCTCACTTTAGGTCTTGATCAGGCTACTATTATTAAGGCTACCGGACTAACATCATCTGAATTAGAGGAACTGCAAAAGGAAAAGGATTAAAGCACTCTGGAGCTATCCTTTGATTGATATAAGGCGACCTTTACCCAAAGTACATTGGGTAAAGGTCGCCTCTTTTTTATAGACGTTATTAATGTGGGCAATCACATCTTGCATGTATACTTGACACATGAATCTCATTTTAATAACATTAGTTATATAACAAATGTTATTATTGAGGGAGGGAGAAAGAAATGCCACCAAAATCCGAGATTACGCAAGAAAAAGTATTAACCGCCGCATTTGAACTTGTGCGTACTCAAGGGCTGGAGGCGCTAACTGCGCGAAACGTTGCTCAGACGCTCCATTGTTCCACCCAACCGATCTATAGTCTCTACAGCAACATTGAAGAATTGAGGTCAAGTGTGTACGACGAGGCTTCCGAATTTGCCCGCCGTAGTATGTTGGCATATGAGGATAGCGCCAATTCACCTGCACTGAACCTGACTATTGGTTTCCTGTACTTTGCACAGAACGAGAAGCAGCTATTTCGAACCTTGTATCTTTCGGGATACCGACAATACAATCCCCACACCGATCAATTTCTGGGCGAGGAGTTAACCACGTTCTATATGAGATATAGCAAGCGATTGCAGGATGTATCCGTAGAGCAACTCAAACGTATTTTCCTCAAGCTGACGATTTATCTGATTGGTATAGGAACACTTCTGAACTCACACACCTTGGAACTGGACATGAATGAAGCAATTGATATGATCCGGGAGATGTACGAAATGCTGTTGCATAAGGAAGGTCTCACTTATTAAATCCGTTGAAGGAGTGAGCGTCATGGTTCATAGACTGGGCAATAAAATTGGTGAAGGTGGATGTGCGGAAGTATTTGAATGGGAAGATGGGAGTAAGATCGTTAAACTGGCTAAACCCAACACCATCACGGCTGCGTTGGAGGCCGAACTTCATCACTGTCGAATTGCTTGGGCATGTGGATTGCCCGTTCCCAAGCCATATGATCTGGTGACCGTTGAGGGGCGATCAGGGATTGTATTTGAACGGATTGATGGCGAGACGATCATGAAGCGTTTCGTAGACAGAGCGGTAGAGCAATCCAGAATGCAGAAGCCGCTGGATGTCATGGAAGATTTCGTGGATGCTCGAATTACAGCACAACTCTTTCACCAGATTCATTCGCATTCGGTGACCCATATGCCGAGTCAGCGGGAAAATATCAAGCATAATATTGTTGAAGCACAATACTTGTCTGAAGCGGAGAAAGCAGCCGTGATTGCCCAATTGGATCGATTGCCCATGAAGCAGCAACTATGTCACGGTGATCCCAATCCAGGTAACATACTGCTCAGGGACAACGATGCCGTTATTATCGACTGGAACAATGCTTCTACGGGGAATCCAGAAGCCGACTTGGCCGAATACATTATTATGATTCGTTATGCCATACTGCCTCCGGATCTGCCACATGAAGCGACGGTTGTTCTCGATGCCACGAGAGAGCGCAGTATTCAGGTATTTATGGAGGAGTATGAGAAGCTGTCCGGTATTGGTTATGCAGATATCGAACCCTGGATTGCTCCTGTTGCAGCACGTAAATTGATTGCAGATGCCATATCTGATGCGGAGAAAAAAATGCTCGTGAACGAGATTAGAAGAAGAATCACAACTGTCAGGTAGTACCTTATATTATTGTCGTGCCGAGAGCGCCATCTACGGACATATGTGGGTGGCTTTTTTGTGTTATGTAAAGTTATCTATCACGATATGACGGTAAAACGAAATTGGAAGCGGTTCAACCATTGACGGAAGGCGGGACGCACCTTAATATTAGGGAAACAATAAAACAGCATCACGGGTCATGGACTTCAGTCGCATGAGGAAAGTCTACATTTGTCTGCTTTTGTCGATCAAAGCTACAATGCGTTGAAGCGTTCGTTTTATCCCGCCCTATCGTGTCGATGAATTAACGATGAGGGTAAGCACATTTTATAATATGGAGAGGGGTTCTCACAGATGAAAAAGAAATTCTGGATGTCACTGATGATGGTTGCTTCGATGATCGTAGCAGCAGGTTGCGGGAATAACAGCGGTACAAGCACGGATTCCGAAGGATCGGGGAGTACAACAGGGGGAGGCAGCGAGGAAAAATCCTATCAGATTGCCATCTCTCAGATTGTTGAACATCCATCTCTCGACGCTACACGCGAAGGCTTTATTGCAGCTCTGAAGGATGCAGGAATTGAAGAGAACAAGAACCTCAAGATTGATTACAATAATGCACAGGGCGACTCAACAAATAACCTGTCCATTGCACAGAAGATCTCAGGTGATTCCAAAAATGATCTCGTACTTGGGATTGCAACACCATCTGCACTGGCTCTGGCTCAACAAGTGAAGGACAAACCACTGCTGTTCGCGGCAGTAACGGACCCACTCGGTGCTAAATTGGTGAGTGACATGGACAAGCCAGGTGGCAACGTAACGGGTACATCGGATACCAATCCGGCGGCGATTGTACAATTGGCTGATTTTATCGCCAAAAATCTCACGGATGTGAAAACGGTAGGTTTGGTTATTAATGAAGGTGAACCGAATGCCGTGGTTATGGCGGCTAACGCAGAAAAGGCTTTTGCAACACATAATATCAAGCTGGTCAAAGCGCCAGTTACGAATACATCGGAAGTAAAACAGGCAACAGACTCTCTTGTTGGCAAGGTGGATGCTTTCTATATTACACTTGATAACTCTGTTGTAAGTGCGGTTGATACGATCATCCAAACGGCAAACAACAACAAAATTCCGTTCTTCTCCAGCGACCGGGATACCGTTGAAAAAGGGGCTTTTGCAACCGTTGGTTTCAAATATTATGACCATGGATATCAAGTTGGTGAGATGGCTGCGGACATTTTGAAGAATGGTACGAAACCGGGCGACATGAAGGTCACTGTACCGGACAAGCTGGATCTGATCCTGAATCTGAAAGCGGCTGAAGCCCAAGGCATCACGGTGACGGATGAGATGAAGGCAGAAGTGAAGGATCAGGCCAATAACATGATTCAATAGAATCAATTCATAAACCTTAATAATAATTTTGTGAGTTATGAGATTGATTCAATAATCTGACCGGGGTGTAATCCGGCAATATGGATACGAGGCGGACGTGCAACGGGTTCGCCTCATTCTTTTCGATAGACAGGGGGAACTTGCGTGAGTATAAGTTGGAATTCAATTGAAGGGCAATCGAGCTGGGACTGTTGTATGCCCTGATGGCACTAGGGGTGTATATTACGTTCCGCATTCTGGATTTCCCTGACCTTACCGTAGACGGAAGTTTTACAACAGGAGGCGCAATCGCGGCGGTTATGATCTCCAATGACTTCTCTCCTTGGCTTGCCTGTTTGGCGGCAATGGCTGGAGGTATGGTGGCGGGTGCATGTACAGGTCTATTGCATACCAAAGGCAAAATTAACGGATTGTTATCTGGAATCTTGATGATGATCGCCCTGTACTCTATTAATATGCGTATTTTAGGCGGGGCGCCGAATAAATCCATTATGGGCATGGATAATCCCTTCTCGGGTGAACATGTTATGGTCATTATTATTGTGGTGGTACTTTTGTTCAAAATCATGCTCGACCTATTTATGAAAACAGATATTGGACTTGCGCTCCGCGCAACAGGTGATAACAAACGCATGATTCGCAGTTTTGGGGCGAATACGGATGTGACCACTATTGTTGGTGTCAGCTTGTCCAATGGACTGGTTGCCCTGTCCGGCGCGTTTATTGCACAGCAAGCGGGTTTTGCGGACATCACCATGGGCATTGGTATGATCGTCATTGGACTGGCTTCGGTCATTATCGGTGAAGCTATTCTCGGAGCAAGAACGGTGTTCTGGGCCACACTAGCAGCTGTCGTTGGATCGATTATTTACCGAATCGTAGTTGCATTAGCTCTAGAGGTAGATTGGTTCAATACATCCGATCTGAAGCTGATCACTGCTGTCATTGTCATCATCGCGCTGGTGTTCCCTTCTTTGCGGCGCTCCATGAAACAGCGAAGTCTGGCTCGCAAACGAACCGAAGAGCTGATGCGGTCGGCGGGTCAACAGGCGAAAGGAGGCATGTGATCATGCTGGAAATTACGCAAGTGACCAAGCTGTTCAACCCAGGCACGACGGATGAGAAGACCGCACTGGTTGGTGTGAATCTGACGATGAATCCGGGTGACTTTGTCACCGTGATCGGCAGTAACGGAGCGGGTAAATCGACACTGATGAACATCATTTCAGGTGTGATGAAGCCGGATATGGGTGATGTGCTGATCAATGATCGTTCGATCAAGAATCTGCCGGAGCATAAGCGCAGCAGCTGGATTGGTCGAGTATTCCAGGACCCGATGGCCGGAACGGCACCGCATATGTCCATTGAAGAAAATATGGCCATGGCATACAAGCGAGGCCAAGGGCGTGGACTTGGCTTCGGGGTTACTCGCGCAAGACGCGAGATTTTCAATACCCAACTGGTGAAGCTGGGCATCGGACTGGAAAAACGGCTTAACGCGAAGGTTGGACTTTTGTCTGGTGGAGAGCGGCAGGCGCTCAGTCTGCTAATGGCGACGTTCACCCAGCCGCAGATTCTGTTGCTGGATGAACATACGGCTGCCCTTGACCCTTCCCGTGCAGAGCTAATCACGGAACTGACGGAGACGCTTGTTCGTGAGATGAGACTCACGACGCTCATGGTGACACATAATATGGAGCAGGCGATACGTCTGGGTAACCGTCTGATCATGATGGATAAAGGTCGTATCATCCTCGACGTTAGCGAGGAGCGCAAGCGCACGCTGACGGTACCGGAATTACTGGGCGAATTCGAGCGTATTAGCGGTAAGAAGATGGCAGATGATCGCGTTGTGTTGGGCTAAGGCAAGGAGATACCTCGTTCATAGAACAGGTGTTAACGGTACAACCAATTCCACTACTCCACACCAATCTATATCGACAAAAAACCTTTGCGTTCTCGCAAAGGTTTTTTGGTGTTATGTTGAACACAATGTTGAAGCGATATTGAATAAAAGAGGGAGTAGACGGATTGAAAGTAAACAATCATACTTCCCACCAGGCAAAATAGGCAGTGGAGGCCATCAGCCCGCCAACAGTGAGTGATCCGCTAACAGAAAGGTTAATGGCCTGATTCGGGGGAATCACGTAACGGCCGAATTCATTGGACACAAAGGGTCCAACTTGAAGAGGCATAGCCATCACTGAGGTAGCACTCGAAGGCACAGCAACAGAGAATCGTACCGTAGCTACACTGGTATTGCTGCTGGAGAGATTGCTGTTAGCTGGTGTGAGTGTGGTAGGGGACGTTAAGGTTCCGTTTGCGGTAAGACTCATGGAACCGCTGAAAGTAGACAACAGGTTAAGTGCAACCGTAATCCCGCCGGAGATTCGAGATACATATAACGTTTTTCCGCTCCCCGCTGGATTGGCCAATTGTACGGTAGCAATAACGCTTCCTCCCAGCAATCCCAGTGTTGTAGAGTTGGTTGAACCTGCATTGAACAGATTACCTGTATTACCCGCATTGTTCTCCGGCGGAGCAACAATGCCGGGAGAGGTATACGGATTGGTATTGGTTGTGTAGACAGGCTGGCTCAATGGGTTGAATACATTATTGTTTGGCATGGGTTGCACCACCTTCTACTGTGATCATACTCAGAATTCCCACCAGAACAGGTTAATGGCTCCAATCTGACTACCTGTGCCGACGCTAATGGATAATGTTTGTCCCGGTGGAACAATAATGGAGCCGTTCAAATCCAAGGCGTACATACCTGCTGTCAACGGAATGCTGGTCAGACTCGTGAAGGTACCCCCAAGAGTACCTGTGTTCTGCCTGGTAGTCACTATACTGGTGTTGGTATTTCCAAGTAACGTATTGACGGGCACAGGTGTGCTGCCCAATGTTACCGTTCCTCCAGAATAGATGACAAGCGTAGCTGCGGCTGTTGTACCACCTGTGAGACTGGATATGCGTAACGTTCTGCCGCTGCCCACTGCATTCAAGATTTGTAGAAGAAGATTCTGGCTGGAAGGGATGGAGACATTGTTGGTTGTCAAAGCGAAAAAACTTCCGGCAGCCGCTGCACCGCTTGCTGGTGATGCTTCAATTCCCGGAGCCGAGAAGGTATTGGTCAGTTGAGTATACAGGGGACCATTGGATTGGTTGAATACATTATAGTTGGTCATCTCATCCACCTCCCATAAATCAGTTTGACCTGTGCTCAACCCCGGTTGATTCTCGTGTTATTGTACTTGCAGTGTATGTAAAAAGAAGAAGGAGGGATTGGGGGCTAAGCCGTTAATCCGGAAATAAAGGCGGTTGCCGTGCCCGTAATTCCAATCCGGGCATACGATGCGTAAGCACATTTTTTAAGGGGAAATCGAGATGAGCCGAACAGCGAAGCGAAGCAAGAAGAGAACGAAGCAACCAACTAAATATGTCAGCCGTCGCCGCTCCCGTCGTTCCTGCCGCGCTACATTGCTGAAACCCCCTTGTTCCCGGATTACTCGTCCCCGGTTCAAACAGGGTGCTTCCTCATGCACGAAACTCCCTGGTGCTATTCACCGTTTTACAGAGCATACGTATGTCGGAGCCGAGACCAGCAGCAGTATACATTCACTCCCGGCCCAAGATACCTCATCACTCAGCATGTACACCTATGGCATTGTGAATCGGGGGAAACATCCGGCTCTTGTACAGATCCAGATCAGCCCCAATGCCGTGGATTATGCTGTGGACAGCCAGGAGGTGGTCGCGGGAGGCCAGACCAAAGCGCTGGTACCATTGCGATTTCTGCATTATACCCGGCTTGCAATTCGATCCGTTGAACCGGATCAACCGACCCGGCTCGATGTTTACTTTCAGGCGCAGCGTATGCCGTAAGGTAGAATGATCACTCAGATATGACCAGGGAGGAGGACGAGACACATGCCTAACTTTACTACGTTTAATACGAATCCGGATAATCTGAGAACGTTGATTTTTGGCCAAGATAATACAGGCACAGCCCAGCCCGTCAGAACCGATCCGAGCGGGCACGTGGTTGGCATTATTTTGGACGGAACCATCAGCAACATCTCGGGTCTGACCACCGTTACGATTAATGCCGGTACCATTACAAACATTCTGAACGGAACAATCACGAGTGTACTTGGAGCGACTATTACAGCCGGTACGATAACCAGTGTGCTGGGAGCCACCGTGACCGCAGGAACACTGACCAATTTGCTGAATGGTACGATTACAAGTGTACTTGGAGCGACCATCACGGCAGGAACGATCACAAGCGTGCTCGGAGCAACGGTGACCGCAGGAACACTGACGAACTTGCTGAATGGTACAATTACGAGTGTACTTGGAGCGACCATCACGGCAGGAACGATCACAAGCGTGCTCGGTGCAACGGTGACCGCCGGAACACTGACGAATTTGTTGAATGGTACAATTACAAGTGTACTCGGAGCAACGATTACGGCGGGAACCATCACCAGTGTGTTGGGAGCAACCGTGACCGCCGGAACACTGACCAATTTGCTGAATGGTACGATTACAAGTGTACTCGGAGCAACGATCACTGCGGGGACTTTGACGAACTTGTTGAATGGTACGATCACGAGTGTACTTGGAGCGACCATCACGGCAGGAACGATCACAAGTGTGCTCGGTGCAACGGTGACCGCTGGAACGCTGACGAACTTGCTGAATGGTACGATCACGAGTGTACTTGGAGCGACTATCACCGCAGGAACGATCACGAGTGTACTCGGGGCAACGATCACAGCAGGTACATTAACGAACCTGTTAAACGGAACGATCACCAGCGTACTCGGAGCAACGATCACTGCAGGGACACTGACGAATCTGTTGAACGGAACCATTACAAGTGTGCTCGGTGCAACCGTAACAGCGGGAACGCTGACCAATTTGCTGAATGGTACGATTACGAGTGTACTCGGAGCAACGATCACCGCAGGAACACTGACGAACTTGTTAAACGGAACGATCACCAGCGTGCTCGGCGCCACAATTACAGCCGGAACGCTCAGTAGCGTGACGTCCATATCCCAGAAGAGTTTCCAGGAATCCCAGCTCATCAGCACCCCGACTGGAAACACTTTTACACCGCTTCCAGCCGTGACAACCAGTGTGTTTGGCACGTATTCTTTCTTTGTATACAACAGGGGTCCGGGTGTAAACCGGGTGGACGCTAGCGTCGAGATCAGTGCCAATGGTACGAACTGGTATACCGATGTAACCACAGTAACCGGCATTTTGTCCGGGTCGGTGGATGTATTGGTGCCGCAGCGTTTTCTCAAATATACACGTCTTTCCTACCGCTCCAGCCTTATCGGCGCACCAAGCACCGTCGATGTGTTCTTCAATGGACAAGGCACATAACCCGTTTTTTTGTCATATAGGTACATGGGGTTCACTTTGGTGGACTTCATGTACTTTTTTGTATTGGAGGTGGTTACGTTTGCAGAACCGATTGTTGGGAATCCATATGATTGTGCAAAATGAAGAACAGTACCTGCCCCGCTGTCTCGACAGCTTGAAGCATGCTGGCACAGAGTGGTTTATCACAGATACAGGCTCATCCGATCGCACAGCCGAGATCGCCAGAACCTACGGAGCAACGGTGCTCCACGCCCGTTGGGAAGAGGATTTTGCACAAGCGCGGAATATCAGTCTTCCACTGGCAAATACGGATTGGATTCTGGTTCTGGATGCTGATGAATATGTCACACAAGGGCTGGAAGAACTGCTGAATGATCTGCCCAAAGTCCATAAAAGCATTTCAAGCATGCGCATTACGATAGAGAACCTAGTGGGTGAAGCGGCAGAAGAGAAGGTGATTTCTCATCCGGTGAGGTTGTTTCGTGCTCATCAGGGATATCGGTACACAGGGCGTATTCATGAGCAGTTGGTTCGTAGTTCCCCAAGAAAGGCTAACCGAGATGCTGATACGGATACGGACATAATCATAATGGAGCCTCATTCCTGTGAGGAAGACCTACATGCTGAGACCGAACCGCTTGCTCCACTATGCTTGGTGCATGATGGATATCTGGCTTCCACGATTGCGGAGGGGAACAAGCCAAGACGTAATCTGAAGATGATCGAGCGTGAACTCGCAGATGATCCAGCACAGCCTTTTCACCTATACAATCTGGGCGTGACGTATTGCCAGTTGGGTCAGCTTGAACCGGCAATGGATGCCTTCCATGAATCGTTACGACGAACTGATGTGCTGGCACCATATCGTCCCACACTGGTTAGGGATTATGCAAAAGTCCTTGTGGGAGCAGAACAATATAATGCGGCATATGTGCTTCTGGCTGTGGAACGACAGCGTTACCCGTCTTATGCGGATCTGCATCTGTTGTATGGGGTGACTTTGGAGCAACAAGGTCTGGAGGAACGTGCGTACCAAGCTTATGCGCGAGCGAGCGACTGCCAGAAGGAGTTGGGTAACACCGGACATACGGAGTACAGCACGTCAACGCCAGGGGCTCCATATGTAACGGAAGCCGGTTCTGATGGTTACAGAGCCTACACGCCTATGGCAAGACTTGCGCAGAAACGGGGATTCTTTCAAGAGGCAGTACATCTATATGGGCTGGCTTTGGACAGCTTGTTCACCTATGGTCCAGCATGGACCGGGCTGGCAGATGTGCTGCAACAATCGGGGGAAACGGATAAGAAGATTGCCCAAATATTACTTTCTCGCGCGAGAGGGATCGAGGGATTAGATCTTAGCGAATGCAGTGGTCACAGCGGTCACGGTAATGGCAGGCATGGCAGTGATCGCAGCGATTATAGCACAGCGGATGATCCAAATGTTATGACAACTGATGAGCATCTCACGCATATGGTCTATGTTCTTGCAGGCTGCGGAGCATATGAGCAGGCATTGAATCTACTGGATACAGATGCAAGGCGCGCTCGTATCCATGCAGCGGATCGAATGTATTGGATGTTGTGTGCGGGCAAGGTTTCAGATGCGCTGCAACTCGCTGAAAATGATTGGGCTGATGTGTGTGTTGAGCAGCATACCAACTTACCGTTGGAGCACAGAATCAATTGGGGACTCGCTTGTTGGGGGAACGAATTGCGGTTATCGGATTCTTTTCTAGTAGCTATGCCTCCCCAGGAAAAGGACGTATGGAAGGTCATGGATCGTCTGCTGAATAAGTTATCCAATCAGCTGGGCCCCAGGGAGCCTGCGTCAGAAGAACAGCAACTTCTGCAATGGAGTCCGCAGGCACAGATGGTGACGGAAAAGATAGTGGAGCAGGCCGTAAAGACAGGGCAACTCACGCTTGCTGAGCAATTGCATGAGCTGCGGGCAATGATAATGCGTGACCATCGGGGAGCGCCACGACGGTTCGGCGTGAGTTTGCAAGTCTGCTGTATCGTCACGGGTACACCATGGCAGCCGCCAATATCCTGATTCAATGTATGACCGAGCAAGAACTTGATGCGGAAGGGTTATTTTGGCTGGGTGAAACGTTGTATGTCAAAGGCTACTACAATCAGGCATTAGCTCTGTTCGAGCAGGCTCTGGAGCGAGATCCTGAATTCAGGGAGGCCAGCGCTGGAGCGGCTGTCTGTTATTTAAGAATAGCTATAGAGATGATTCGGCAGGAGCTGGTTCGTTCTCCGTCTGCCGGGGCACTTGCAGCGCAGCAGGCTGCACTGGAACAGAGGCTGCGATCAGCTGAGGGCATCCCTTGGAGGACCGTTTTTCATGCCAAAGAAAGGAGGAATCAACTTGCTGACTGAGCGCATCTCCTTATGCATGATTGTGAAGGATGAGGAAGAATTGTTACCTCAATGTCTTGCCAGTGTCCAGGGAGCGGTGGACGAAATCATTGTAGTGGACACCGGTTCCTCGGACCGCAGCGCGGCAATTGCGCGACAGCACGGCGCTGTGGTGGTTCCCTTGGAGTGGTGCGATGATTTTGCCGCAGCACGTAATGCTGGCCTGGAGCAGGCTTCCGGCGACTGGATTCTATTTCTTGATGCGGATGAGGCGCTCGATGCGGCTGCGCGGGAGCAGATCAGGAGCTGGACGAGGGTCAGCGGATGTGACGGATTGTTTTTAAACATTCATAACTATACAGGTTCGGGTCAGCAAGGGGTCACCGTTAATCCGGTCTTACGTCTCTTTCGCAATGCCCCGGAGCATCGGTTCGAAGGTCGGATTCATGAGCAGATTGCGGCGGCAATCTGTCATAGGAACCCACAGGCGGCTTTTCATGTGACAGATATGATCATCCATCATTACGGGTATCAGACGGCGATCGTGGAGCGCAAAGACAAGGTGAACCGCAATGTACGCCTGTTACAACAGGCCGTGGAGGAAGAACCGGATCAGCCGTTCCATCACTATAATCTGGGTGTCGAGTATCTGCGTGTGGGGGAAGCGGAGCGGGCGTTGGAGACGTTTGGCGTGGCTCGAAAAGCAATTGATCCTGCGGTAACCAGTTATGCGCATCTGCTGTTCAAATATGAAGTTCGTTGTCTCCAGCATCTGAATCGCTGGCAGGAAGCATTGGATCGAATCGATGCTGCGCTTGAACTGTTTCCAGAGTACACGGATCTGATGCACCATCGCGGGGTATGTGCAGACGCATTGGGGGATGTGGATCGGGCAGAATTGTCGCTGCGTGAAGCTGTCCGCATGGGGCCGCCTCCACCCATATACCATACGGAAGAAGGCATCGGCACCTATCAGACGTGGTATACGCTAGGGCGATTGCTGGAAGGAAGGGCCGATCTGGAGGGTGCGGTGGATGCTTACGTGGAAGCGGTGCGTGCCAAATCCAGTCTGTTACCGCCGCTCTATCGGATATTCCGGATGATGCGGGTCTCCGGTCAGGAACATCAGATTCCGGTACTGGTGACGGAGCGTTTTGCACTGGGTTCGGAAGAGGCCACACATAAAGTATTGGGGATTCTGGAACAAAGTCGTTGTTACGAAGCGGCGCTGCAATTGTTGCCTGATGTATCGTCACATCCTTCTGGCGAAATGCGGGAGCGGTTATCTGTGGCCGAAGCCATGCTCCAGATTCAGCGAGGGAACTGGAAACAAGCACGTCTGAAACTGGAACCGGTGCAGCGAAAAAAGGGACTGCTTGTGATCTCATCTGCCCGATGGCTTGAGCGATTGAACTGGATTGAGGGAAAGGAAGTCGGTAGTGACGATCCTTTGGCTTCGTGGTTGAAGCGTAGTTCACAAGTTGGGACAGCGTTGGAAGAGAAGTCCGTGAGGAAGACAGGGCAAAAGGTTGGTCTGAGAGCGACCAAGAAGAAGGACAGGGATTCCGGCATGACCGAAACGTTTAGTGGAGCAGCATACGATGGCTGGCAGGCGTTTGGACAGATGATGGAGGGATGTGTGCAGTCAGGACAATGGAAAGAACTGCATAGCCTGATACAGATCGGTCAGCGGCAATTGCACGGAGAAGAATTAGGGGCGGGAGATACTGTAAGGATGGAAGAGATAGAGAACGGGATAGGCAAAGAAAAAGGAAAAGAGATAGAGAAAGAAAAACAGATGGCAGTTGAGCCATTCCCTGGAGCTTCTGATACCTTGGCAGGAACCAGCTGGATGGTGAAGGGACTGGTAAGTGCAGCGGATCGACATCTGGAGACGTTCGCTCAATGTACAGATGGGCAGCGACATCATTGTTGGCCTGTCGTTCAGCATATTCGACTGGAATTGCCGGGAGTAGACGGGTTTGAGAGCTGAGCGGGATCAAGTCGGTGAAGAAGCGCTAACGCAGATGGGTATGGGTTGGGGACCGAACTCCGTTGGTGAAGGGCGGGGATAAATATGAACGCAGGCATTAGCTTATGTATGATCGTGAAGGATGAAGCTGAACCACTCCAGCGCTGCCTGAAGGCGGTCAGGGATATGGTGGATGAAATCATCATCGTGGACACGGGATCCACAGATGATACAACTGCAATAGCGCGCCTCTATGGTGCAGTTGTGATTCGTACCGAGTGGAACGGAGATTTCAGTGAAGCTCGTAATCTGTCGCTGGCTGCAGCCAGGAATTCGTGGATTCTGGTGCTTGATGCGGATGAAGTATGGGTGCAGAATCCGCAGATGCAGGCAGATTTGTCGCAGCTATTAGAGACGAGCGGGGACGACGTGTGGGGATACTGGATACAGGTCACGAGTCTGCTTGGAGTGTCTGGTGAAGAGCGTGTGACGGATGAAGTATGTCGTTTGTTCCGAAATGACCCCCGAATTGCCTTTCAGGGCAGGATTCATGAAGAAGTTGCTTCTTCGATCATGGCGCTGGCTCCCCAAGGAGTGCTCCATTCTGGACTTGAGGTCATTCATTATGGCTATCTGGAGCAGGTAATCGCCGCCAAAAATAAAGGTGAGCGGAATATGCAACTGATTCGTTCCGCCTTGAATGAGGAAGCCAATCAACCGGAGCTGTTATATGCGTTGGCTGCCGAATGGTTTCAGCAAGCGAAATATGATGAAGCACTCCGGTTGTTACTGCCCTTACTGGCACAGCTTACGCCGGAGTGTGGATATCACTCCGATCTGGTACTGAAAACAGCTTATGCCTCGCGAGAAATGGGTAGTCCCGAGAGGGCGCTTGCTGTGGTAGAGGCATGGGCACCCATATATGAGGATTTTCCAGATTTATTGGAGCTTGGTGCCGTACTGGAGCTGGATCAAGGGCGTGAAGATGTGGCTCTGGGTTGGCTAAAAAAGGCTAAATCTGCTGCCTCCACAGCCAGCAGGTACACATCGGTCTCAGGTGCTGGAACTTATCGCAGCCTGACGTTGGAAGGCATGTCGCATGAGCGGGCTGGCCGCTGGACCGATGCGGAAGCTGCGTACATGGCGGCGTTAGCCATGCAGCCGAGCAGCTTGGCTGCATGGCAGCGGCTGTTGCTGCTGGCCGCAGCTACGGGGCGGCTGAACGCCATTGCCAGCGTAGCCGCGCGGGTAAGCTTGCCGCCTATGGCATGGCAAGCGCTGGTTCCGGCCGCAGTGGCTGCGCATCGGCCGGAATGGCTGCTGCGCCACGCGGCTGCGCTGGAGGCCCCGCTGCGGGCACAGCCGCTGGCTGCCGGACTTGCGCTGGCCCAGCTGGGCGAGGACGCTGCGGCCCGGGCGGCTGTGCAGCCTTGGACAGCGCATGCGCAGCACGGGCCGGAGGCAGCTCTGGCGCTGTGGGCGCTGGGCTGGAAGCGGTCCTGTGGGCGGCGCATCCTTGCGGCCGACGACCGAGCGCTGGAAGCCGGGCTAGGTGCGGCAGTCCTTGCGGCGGCACGCCCGTATGCAGCAGTGCCTGAGGCAGCTCGCGCCGCAGAGGCGTTGCTGCGGGGGCACGAAGCCTCGGCTCGCCGTGGTGGCCTGTGTGGTGCCGAGCCAGGCAGCCTGCCCTGCGGCAACACACCGAGCGTCGCCAACAGCGGCAGCCTGCCCAGCCCAGCCGCGTTTGACGCGCCTGCACCGAGCAGTAGCGATCCCAGCGGCGATGCGCTCAGCGGCCCAGCCGCGCCTGACGCCGCGGCAGCAAGCGTGCTCGCTGCCGCGCAAGCGCTCGCCAGCGTGGGCGCCTGGGCCGCATGGCTGCGCCTGCTGCAAGCCCAGCCGCCCCACGGCGCGCTGGCTCTGCTCGCAGCGCTTCCGCCTGCGGCCCGCTGCGGGCTGCTGCGCGCACCCGCGAGCGTCCGCGAAGGGCTGCTTGCGCTGTGCGGCACGCCTGACGGCGCGCAGCAGCCCCTCGCGGACGAAGTGCCCGCCCCAGCGCGAGCCGCTCACGCGCTCATCGCGGGCACGCTCGCGCTGCTCGCCGGGCGGCAGAGCCTGGCACGTGAATGGGCCGAATGGGCGGCCCGGATCACTGCGCGGCAACCTGCCGCCACAGGCCGCCCGGCGACAACCGTCTCGCCGGGCCTGCGAACCCTGCTGCGCTTGACAGAACCCGGCGCAGCAACGGCCAAAGAATACACCAACCAGTGCAACATGCTGCTGGTTCATCTTTAACTTTTTTATCATTAAATGTAGCTACATGCTATCCCGACCGCGCAGTGGTTCAACGTAAAATCATTCGTTCCACTGATACCCATTCAACTCCATTTCAACCTTTGCAAATGACCGCACGGAAACAGCGAATCGGGGTGCCATACATGTCAGACGAGATGGCATCGGCCGGTTCCTTCACGTTTAGTTTATCTTCAATCCTTAATCCAGTGACCGCCATGATGGTCTCCAGCAGATCGGGCCGCATCTCGGGTACATCGAAGGTGGCGATTAGCTGTCCGTCTGGTTTCAGCACTCGGGCAAACTCACGAAAAGCCCGCAGCATGGTACCGGTGTCCAGATGTTCCAGAACAGAGATGCAGAATACCCGGTTGAACTTGCCGGATTCATAGGGTAGCTGAGCCAGATTGGCCTGGGCACGGTTCAGCCTTGCTAGATAGGATTCGGGCAGATCCTGAGCCGCTTGCTCACCAAAATCAGTGGCAATATCCAGTCGGATGGCTTCTTCGGACAGAATGCGCTCATCCCAGTCGCAGGCATGAACCTCGCGGCAGTGTTCTGCGAGCCAGAACTTGAACGGATGGGAGATCCCGCAGGCTGCATCAAGAACGACATCGTCCGCACGAGCAAACTGCCGGGCCCATTCGTATTCATAGGGGCGGCTCCACCATGCTGGATGCAGCGGGAAGACCAGAGTGTCCGTTTTGGGGTCACTTTGCCGAATATATCTTGATTCCATGAATTCCGTTGCCTTGGGCGCATCCATCATCCCCGAATTCCCTCCTTCAGTCCTGTTTCTGCCAAAAATGATTCCAAAACCGTGCTCCACCTGCTTCGCCATCTGGACAGATCATAGGATAATGCAGTCTCGCGTGCATAGATTCCCAGTCGTTCCCGTTCGGCCCGGTCCTGAACGAGACGCACCAGCGCAGCAGTCAGTTCCTGCTCACCTGGAGGTACCAGCAGCCCGTTAAATCCGTCCTGAATCAGATCATTCAGCCCGCCAACATTGGAGGCAATCACGGGAAGTCCACAGCTCATCGCTTCCAGACAGGCATAGGAGGTTCCCTCCGAGAACACCGTTGGAATGACAGCGATATCTGCCTGATGGTACGCCTCCCGAATATCCCGAAAATCATACGTGCGCTGGTTGATTCGTGCCGCATGTGGATGAGTACGATGCCAATATCGGAAGGTTCTTCCGACCGTACTGCCTTCGACCAGTTCCCCGGCAAATTCAATCTCCAGATCTGGGAAGGCCCCAAGTAATTTATCTGCTGCCAGCATCATCGGAATAATGCCCCGTTCCATGCTGATACGGCGTGGATATATAATGCGAATAGGGCGGGAAGGGACGGTGCTGACATCCTTAGCATGACGCTCACGGTGCCCCTCCATGTGGCTATCCACTTGAACGAGATCAGCTTCTTTTTCCACAGTTCTATCGGTGGCTCTATCCGCATACTTACTCGCTGAATCTCGACGGTTATGGTCAACTGTGTACGATGTACCATCACCATCGACTTCTTCCGATCTCGATAACCCCAATACGGGGTTTCCCGCTTCCTCTGCCTCTATATCTACATTTCCTGCGCCTTCTTCCGTATCAAAGTCCACGCTGACACGACTCGCCCTGCCACTGCTTTTGGTATCTTGCAACCCCGATATAGTTGCGCTGACATGTTCCTCGTGGCTCGCCAGATCCGTCTTCCAGGCAGCAAGCCACTCATCTTCCTGTTGCTGTTCGAAGGTCCGTCTTGGCGGAGCTGGTGTGAAATAGGACGTATCGACTGCATTGGGAATCAGGACAACCTGCCTTGGATCGGTAAACGTACATGCAGCTCTGCAAAAGGTCTGGAAATGGGAATCCACCGACACGATGCGAACAAGCCCATCCAGCGCCAGCTGAATATGTTCGGCAACTTGATGTTTGGTCTCCAGTGGAAGTCCGGGGCGATCCCAGTTAATGCCGTGGCAGATGCCAAGACTGCCGGGTTTGTAGGTGATGGGTTGCCAGAGACAGCTGGCATAGATCACTGGGCCCCGCGCTGCGGCTGCCATCCGGTCAAAAGCTTCGGGCACATTATCCATGTCGTACGCATAGCCAAATACATCAATTTGCTCCGTCCGGGTCTGAAACGCTTCAAAATACGATAACTGATGAACCTCGGGGATATGCCCGAGTCCACGAATCACACTGCACAGATCCAGAATATATCGCTCCAGCCCACCCCCGAATACCCGGCCGAATTCCCGGTTGTACCCATCGGTGAAGCTATGTGTCAGAATGCTGATTACGCCCATCTCACTGCCCCTCCTTCCAGGGAACCAGCCGGGGTTCCGGATCAAGAATGGACTCGTAATGTGCCAGACTGCCCCACTCGCCGCTCGGATCAATCCGTTTGTAACGCAGATATTTACGAACCCTGTCCTCCAGACTACCTGCCCAGCCGAGATGCTGGACCTTCAGTTCTGTGCTGACCCCGGGCAGAACAGTGCAAGACAAAGGAAGACGGGGGACGTGATGATTCTGCTGAGGATAGAAGTAGGGATATCCAGGCATATAACGCACAAGTGAAGCGGTATGCCGTTTGTGCAGACACCAGAGGTCATCTTCCCGGTAGTGAGTTCGCCCATCCCACATATCGTAGAATCGGAATGCGAACCAGTCGGCGTACTCCTGATTAATCAGAGCACGTATGGCTTTCTTGGCCTCCGTGCTGTACAGTTCATCTGCATCTACCGAGAGTAACCAGTCGGGACGGGTACCTGCTGCGGCTTGCCATAGCGTATTGCGAAGCCGCCACTCCTCGGCAAACAGCGGTTTCTCCAATACCTCAAGACGCACCACTTTCGGAAAAGCTTTGCAGATCTCCGGGGTGCCATCTGTGCTGGCATCGTCCACAATTACAATCTCATCCACGAACTCACTCAGATCATGGAGCACTTCTTCGAGGTATCGGCCGCGCTCATTACGAACCTGGAGCATCGCTGTCAGCTTATTGTCCTGACTTTTGCGAACCCGACGAATGGAGAATGGTTCTCTAAATATACTTGTTTCCTCTTGTATTGCAGCAGTCTTCGATTCTTTCTCACCGCTTGAGTCAGCCTCATCATGTACGTCGCTTCCGATGTCCTGTGGTCGTTGGGTTTCAGTTCGGATATCCCTGTGCACCATCGGCCCATTTACCTGTTGCCTGCGCTTCTTAGGGTCCAGCATCACGGCACCTCCCCAGCAATTGCTGTACAGCATGATCCAATAACTCCAGCTCGATAATCCGGGCCAGAGCATCCTCATCCTCCAGTGCCGTTTCGAGAAAATGTCTCACGGCCCCGTGACGCTCTCCACGCAGAGCCAGCGCAGTTCCGGATAACTGCTGATAATCCTGGCGACTGGCATTATCCTGAATATCGACTGCATGCACCAGAGCCAGCGCATCTTCCACACGTCCTGTCTCCTGATAGATGCGGAATTTCCAATGTCTTGCGGTTTCTCCTCCAAGGTCGTCCAGAATACGCAGTGCAGCCCCGTAATCATCGTTAATACGCAGCAGTTCCGCTCGTACAAGTTGATCTTCCCCGCCTCAAGCCAGCGACATAGCTGTTCATAATGATGTCGATCCTGTTCATCACCTGCACTGATTCCATACACCCGTAAGGCATTCTCCAACTGCCCGGCGCGGGCGTGGATGGCAGACAGAAATCGATAGTGAGAGGTCACGCAATCGCTGCGACCGTTCATGACCGCGTGAGCGAAAGCTTCTTGAAGAGAATTCATGGCCCGTGTATCTTCAAGCAAGTACTCATAGGCTGCGAGCAGAAAAGATATCGTCTCATGTGCACCTGCTTTGGCTCTGAGCTGGCGGTAGAAGTCGGCTCGCACACTGCATTGAAGCAGGGTAACGCTATCGGGGGTACCTGACAGGATCTGCCGCAGCGCATGCAGGAAGAACAGTTCGTAATCCCGGATAGGGACTTCGAGATCCTCTTTTTGCACCGTACCCGCTGGTGAAGGATCTTCGCCCCCCAGCCAGATGGCGCGAATGCCCTGGAATAACAGCTTCATATATCGCGTTTCGGAGGATGTGCCCACCAGATCGGCGATGCCGACCAGTTTGGCGATGCTGCTCTCCCATAGTGGTGATTCTGCTTCGTCTCCGGCAGGCTCAGGTAGCAGGACAATACACAGCTCCGGCTCCAGCGAAGCAGCAGCCATGAGCCAGTAAGGATGGGTGATCACTGCAACGGTGCGGGGTTCCGACAATAGCTGCTCGGCTTTGGGAAGGGTGATCACGTTAATGACCGCAGGTATATCCTCTGTTTGAGTCAGACTGCTGACATAATAGATATCTCCCTCCAGAGACAGCAACGCAGCAATATCGGGGTAGGGAAATGCCGACCAGCCTCCTTTGCGGGGGAAGAGAACATACCGGACAGGGGGTGGTGCTGTGCTGGCCTGATCCAGACCGACTTCGGAGTCTGTATCCGGTAACGGTGCAGGTTTTTCCATGAATTGTTCACCTCACCTTGATTGGATTGTGGTTCTTGATTCTTTGTTATACATGTGCTCCATGTTTTCACTTCATATGTAAAGCCCTCACGACACTTCGCATGATATGCCTGAGACTAACATATGGGCGTTCCGCCCCAAACATGAGTATCTTCCATGAATACATGAAGTGGACAAGCTGTAATAATAGGCTGAATTTTATCTATTGTGTGACCAGAATCACTTTTTTTTGCACGAACAAGGGAGAATGTGATAATTCTCACATGTATAAAATAGGTAATCTGGCACAATACGTTCATCAACGTATTTGGTGGACAGACAGCGAAGGTGCAGCTTCAATACCAGATACGCATACTGCGATGTGAACAGAAAGAAGGGGTAACGGTATGGATCCGATTATGTTATCGCGTATCCAATATGCACTTACAACGATTTTCCATTTCTTTTTTGTACCGCTTTCCATCGGTCTTGTACTGTTGGTTGCGATTATGGAGACGTTGTATGTCGTGAAGGGTAAAGAAATCTACAAAACGATGGCTAAATTCTGGGGCAAATTGTTCCTGATTAACTTTGCCGTCGGGGTTGTCACAGGCATTCTGCAAGAGTTTCAGTTCGGTATGAACTGGTCAGAGTATTCCCGTTTTGTCGGGGATGTGTTCGGTGCGCCACTGGCTATCGAAGCCTTATTGGCGTTTTTTATGGAGTCTACATTTATTGGGCTGTGGATATTCGGATGGGATCGATTGTCCAAAAAAGTCCATCTCGCCTGCATTTGGCTGGTATTCGTCGGCACATTCCTGTCGGCACTATGGATACTGGCAGCCAATTCATTCATGCAGCATCCCGTTGGGTTTGAGATGAATAACGGGCGAGCCGAGATGAATGATTTTCTGGCACTCATCACGAATGGTCAGCTTCTCGTTGAATTCCCGCATACCGTCTTTGGGGCATTGATGACAGGTGCCTTTGTCGTGACCGGGATTAGTGCCTACAAACTAATGAAGAAGCAGGACGTAGAGATCTTCCGCAAATCATTCCATATTGCGATCATCATTGGTTTGATCTCTTCCTTTGGCGTTGCCTTCTCCGGGCACTTCCAGGCGCAATATCTGGTGGAGACACAGCCGATGAAGATGGCAGCCAGTGAAGGCACGTGGACAACGACCGAAGATCCTGCGCCATGGACGGTAATTGCCTCCATTGATCCGGACAAACAGGAAAACTCCGGTGAGCTCAAGATCCCCGGATTGCTCAGTTACTTGTCCTACAGCAAGTTCTCGGGCAGTGTCAAAGGCATGAAGGAACTGCAAGCCGAGTATGAGCAGACGTATGGGCCAGGGAATTACATCCCGCCGGTACGGACGACCTTCTGGAGCTTCCGCATCATGATTGCTGCGGGTGGTCTGATGATTGCACTTGCACTGTACGGTACATTCCTGGCGATGCGCAAGAAGCTGGAGGTCGCCGGGAAGTGGTTCATGCGTCTGATGGTGTTCGCCATCTCCCTGCCGTTTATCGCCAATACTTCAGGTTGGATTATGACCGAGGTCGGAAGGCAGCCTTGGACGGTATTTGGATATATGACGACCGAAGCCGGAGTCTCACCGAATGTATCCGCAGGCATGATCTTGTTCTCCACCATAGCGTTCACAGCCGCATATACCGTTCTGGGTATCGTGATGGTGTATCTGTTCGTGCGTGAGATCAAGGCAGGGCCATATGCAGTAGATAAGCCGGAAGATCACGATGAATCGGCCGATCCGTTCGGCATGGATGGAGGTTATTCCGTTGTCACTAAGTGAGTTGTGGTTTGTGCTGATCGCCGTTTTATTTGTTGGATTTTTCTTCCTCGAAGGTTTTGATTTTGGTGTGGGCATGTCCACTGGGATTATTGCCAAAACAGATCGTGAACGCCGGACGCTGATCAATTCAATTGGTCCGTTCTGGGACGGTAACGAGGTGTGGCTGATTACGGCAGGCGGCGCGATGTTTGCTGCCTTCCCGCATTGGTATGCCACGATGTTCAGCGGTTTTTACCTGCCGCTTGTCGTCGTGCTGCTCGCCTTGATTGGTCGCGGGGTTGCCTTTGAATTCCGCAGTAAAATGAAACAACAGCGCTGGCGCAAAACATGGGATATCATCATTGTGGTATCCAGCGCACTTTTGCCGTTCCTGTTCGGCGTAGTCTTTGCCACGTTCATGAAGGGGCTGCCCATCGATGGGCAGATGCAGATGCGAGCAGGATTCCTCGATATCGTCAATCCGTATACCGTAATCGGCGGTCTGAGCGTCACCCTGCTATGTCTCGTTCACGGGCTGCTGTTTGCTTCACTGCGGACGGTGGGCGATCTCAGAGAACGTGCATTGATTACAGCCCAAAAACTGATGCTACCGCTGGCTGCAATTCTCGCCGTGTACGCCATCATGACCTATTTTATGACCGATGTGTTCACCGTTCGCGGTTGGGCACTGTGGATTATGGTTGTACTCGGGGAGTATCGCTGGCACTCGCAGCCTACTTCGTTCGTCAGAAGCGTGAAGGCTGGGCCTTCGGCATGACAGGGGCAGTTATTGCGATTGCCTTTGCCTCGGTATTTATCGGCTTGTTCCCAAGGGTTATGGTAAGTTCGTTTGGTTCGGCATTTGATCTGACTGTGTACAATGCCGCTTCCGGTGCATATTCATTGAAAGTGATGACCATCGTAGCTTGTACACTGCTGCCATTCGTGCTTGGTTATCAGTTCTGGAGTTATTATATTTTCCGCAAACGTCTGAACGAGCACCACCACCTGGAGTACTGATATGGGACGGGGGCTGCTGAAGCTGCCGGGCATCCGGCCGGTACTGGCGCTGGCATCAGCGCTGGTGCTACTCCAGGCGATGACGATCATTATGCAGGCCAAATGGCTGGCACAGGCCATCACGGCATTGTTTGAAGGTTCATCCATAACGGAGCAGTACCCTGTGCTGCTGCTGTTCCTGGCTGCTTTTGCCGCCCGCTACGCCATATCCTTCTGGTTGCAACTCCTGACTTCACGGTACGCGGAGAGAACAGGAACCGATCTGCGCAGACAGATGGTGCAGCAGTGGTTCAGGCTCGGGCCGCGGTATGCCAAAACGGAGGGTACAGGCCATCTGGTTACGCTTGCGCGTGAAGGGATAGCCCAATACAAGACGTATCTGGAACTGTTTATTCCACGTATGCTCGGCATGGGATTTACACCCGTGGTCATTCTGCTGTATGTGTTCAAGCTGGATCTCATGTCAGGGATTATTATGATGTTGACTCTCCCGATCCTGATTGTGTTCATGATTCTGATCGGCCTCGCGGCGCAGCGTAAGATAGACGGCCAATTCAGGTCCTACAAAGCGCTCGCTAACCATTTTGTCGATACACTTCGTGGCCTGGAGACGCTGAGGACATTGGGACAGAGCAAATCCCACGAAGGCACGATGATGCGGGTAAGCCAGCGGTACAGGAGAGCTACGATGTCTACCTTGCGCATGGCTTTCCTTTCTTCGTTTGCGCTCGATTTCTTCACGATGTTGTCTGTTGCGTCAGTCGCCGTTGGTCTGGGATTGCGACTAACGGAAGGACATATGCTGCTTGGTCCCGCGTTGACTGTACTTATCCTGGCACCGGAATATTTCTTGCCAGTGCGTATGCTGGGGGCCGATTACCATGCGACATTGGACGGCAAGGAGGCTGGAGCGGCCATCAACCAGGTAATTGAACGGGGCAGGGTCGCTGAACAGCAACAGAAGGAAGCTAATGCAAGTGTTGTTGCGCATGCGGGCACGGCAGCGGGGGGTCTTGATCCTTCCTCTTCCTCGGTCTTTTCCTGGAATGAGCGCAGCCGAATTGCACTAACAGATATACAGGTGCGGCATGAAGACGATGGTCCTTATTCATTAAGGGATGTTACGTTTCAGATGTCGGGTCTGGGCAAAGTCGGGATTATTGGCGCCAGTGGTGCAGGCAAGTCTACGCTGATGGATGTACTGGCAGGCTTTCAGATACCAACTTCAGGTCAGGTGTTAGCTAACGGGCAGCCGCTTACACCGAATATGCTGGAAACCTGGCGAAGACAGACGGCAGCGATCCCGCAGCATCCGTATATCTTCAGTGGAAGTCTGGCGGATAACGTTCGTTTCTACATGCCGGAGGCTTCGGATACAGAAGTAGCTGATGCCATCAAAGCTGCGGGATTGACCAAGCTGTTGTCTTCCTTATCCAGTGGGTTGCATGAGCGTATTGGGGCTGGCGGCAGACAGCTCAGTGGTGGACAGGAGCAACGGGTGGCACTGGCCAGAGCTTTGCTTAGTAAACGGAACATTCTGTTGCTTGATGAACCGACAGCACATCTGGATGTGGAGACGGAGTATGAGCTGAAACAGACGATGCTTCCTTTGTTTAAAGGCAAGCTTGTATTTTTGGCTACCCACCGACTGCACTGGATGCCACATATGGACCGGATTATCGTCATGGATGGCGGTACAGTAGCAGAGACCGGAACACATCAGGAGTTGCTCGCTCGGCAAGGTGTATATTATCAGATGATTCAGGCGCAGATGGAGGCGATATAAGATGAGATCCGGACAAGAACATATGGAGACTGCACGTAACGGGAGCAAAAAGGACAGCTGGATTGCTCCATATGTGGCACAGTACCGCTGGAGATTCATCGTTGTTATTGCACTGGGCACTTGTACTGCTCTATGTGCGGTGCTGTTGCTCTTCACCTCCGGATATCTGATCTCCAAGTCTGCGTTGCGTCCTGAGAATATTCTGATGGTATACGTGCCCATAGTGGGTGTACGTGCATTCGGGATTTTCCGCGCTGTATTCCGATATATTGAACGTTTGGCAGGACATGATGCAGTGCTTCGTGTACTTGCTGATCAACGGGTGAAGCTGTATCGGATTCTGGAGCCACAAGCCCTGTTCCTGCGTTCTCGCATGCAGACCGGAGATGTACTGGGGCACTTGCTGATGATGTGGAGCGTCTGCAAGATATTTACCTGCGTACCGTTTTTCCAGCCGTTACCGCGCTTGTAATGTACGGTGCGGCTGTGATCGCCTTTGGCCGTGTTGATCTGGGATTTGCGCTGTGGATGAGCTTGTACCTGTTATTTCTGGTTGTTGCATTGCCGGCGATCTCTCTGAAAGTGACCTGGAAATGGCATGTGCGGCTGAAGAAGGAAAACAGCAAGCTGTATACCCGTCTGACCGACGGTGTACTTGGACTGGGAGACTGGATCGCAAGTGGACGAGCTGCAGAATTCGTTCAGCAGCATGAAGAGGCGGAAGAACAGGTCGACGCAGTTCGTCGCAAGTTACGGCGCTGGACACGCTGGCGTGATCTGGCGGCCCAATGTGTCATTGGATGGTTGGTGATATCGGTTACGTTATGGGCCGGAAATGCGGCTTCGATCGGACAGTTGCCTGCGGTCATGATTGCCGCTTTTGTCCTTGTGCTGTTTCCACTCACGGAAACGCTCCTGCCTGTAGGGGATGCGGTGGAGCATCTTCCGCAGTACCGGGAATCACTGGACCGGTTGAAACAACTGGAAGGGAAAGAGCAGGCGCTGGAGCAGAACGGAATAGGAACTAGCCAAGGAACGGAGAAATGGATCTCTGGTGCAAAAGAAGGCATGACACCTGCTGGACAGCAGTCAGCTTCGGTGCAAACTGCGACACATGTACCGGACAGACGAATTCGCCTCCGTATTCCGCCCAAATTAAGAGCAGACATTGCAATCGAGCATGTGTTTTACCGTTATGCACCAGACGATGCGTATGCCGTGCAGGATGTATTTCTTCACCTGCCTCAAGGTAAACGATTAGCTATTCTTGGACGAAGCGGTGGCGGCAAATCGACCTTGTTGAAGCTGATCCAGGGGCATTGCTTCCGTCTGCGGGAAAAGTTCTAATCAATGATCTGCCTGTGCACAGCCTTGGTGAAAGTGTTCCGGATGTCATCGCCGTACTGAATCAAAGCCCGCATCTGTTCGACACAACGGTTGCGAACAATCTGCGGATTGGTCGCCCACAGGCCACGGATGATGAGATACGGCAGGTAGCTGCGCAAGTGGGCTTATCCGGGCTCATTGAATCCTTACCGCAGGGCTATAATACACCGATGCTGGAGACGGGTCTGCGTTTCTCCGGTGGGGAAAGGCAACGAATTGCGCTGGCCCGGGTACTGCTGCGGGAGACACCTGTTGTTATTTTCGATGAACCAACGGTAGGGCTTGACCCGGTGACGGAGCGCGAACTGATGCGTACCATTCTGGACAGCCTGCAGGGCAAAACCTTGATCTGGGTCACCCATCACCTGATTGGTGCGGAACAGATGGACGAACTTATTTTTATGGAAAATGGACAGATCGCCATGCAGGGTTCTCATGAACAACTGCTGGCTGGAGAAGAGCGATACCGCCGTCTTATTGAACTGGATCGGCCGGGATGGACGGACTTGCATCCAGCGGAGTTTAAGCTGTCTCCTACCGCTTCCAGATAGAAGGTAAGCAGATAGCATCTAGCTTCTGGTATATCCATATTTCTGAGAGGTACAGATTCTCTCTGAACGCGAAACGAGCCATGGAGTGATTCCAAGGCTCGTTTTTGTCATGTTCACAGCGGGTATACGTATTGTTGTTGCTAACTCTCGTCAAGTTTGTTCAGATCCCGTGGCCCGGGAGCATTGCTGTTCCACAGGATTGACGCAGAACCAGTTCTGGTTCGACTTTAATGCAACGATTATCCATTTGTTTATTCATTAGATCGAACAGAATCATGGCGGCAAGACGTCCGATTTTGTCCGTATCCTGTTTGACGGTTGTTAGCGGCGGATCGGTATAACGGCAGGCTTCGATATCGTCACAACCCGCTACGGCAATATCCTCCGGAATGCGCAAACCCGCTTCCTTAAAGGCGCGAATAGCTCCGAATGCAAGCAGATCCGTGGCTGCAAATACCGCGCGTGGCAGGACGGCACAGGTGAGCATTTGCTTGGCGGCTTCGTATCCGTCCGTCGCGGCATAATCTTTGCTGTATACCACCCAGTCGGGATTCTCCTCAAGACTAAACTGCTTTAGGGAACGTTTGAATGCCTTCTCCCTCTGTTGCATCACGAGAGAAGTTCGCCCCAGCCCGATAAACCCCATTTCCCGGTAACCGTTCATATAGAATTGCTCTACAACTTTGGTTGAAATCTTCTCATTATCCGACATGATGTAACAAGAGCTCTGTCCAGTCAGCTCGATATCAATTCCGATACACGGAGTGGGGCTTGCATCAAGGTCGGATACGCTGCTCTCCACTTCATCCCCCGCAATAATAATGCAGCCATCTACTTGAAAATATTTGGATCGCGCCAAGTAGTCTTCGCCCTGATCCAGAAACTTCTCATTCGAGAAGAAGAGTAAATCATATCCGAGCAAGCCAATTTGTTTCTTAAAAGCATTGATAACCTGTACGAAGAAAGGGTGACTGAAATCTACGTTCAGCTTCCCTGCAAAAACGACGCCAACGAGGTTGGATTTTTTGGTCGCGAGCGTTTTGGCTGAAGAAGAAGGACGATAGCCGGTCTCCTCCATAATCTTAATCACTCGTTGGCGAGTCTCCTCACCGATATCTGGATAGTTGTTGATGATCTTGGACACCGTTGCAACAGACACGCCGGCTAAACTGGCTATCGTTTTGATATTCATAAACATCCCTCGACTTCTAAACCGATTTCGTAAACTGTTGCTATACCGTTCTCTTAGCTTTTAAGAAATATTTTATGTCACTACGGACGGAGAGTCAACAGCAGAAGGATGTTTCAAACTTAAAATAACAGCTATACATAGATTTTAGTTGGTTAGAGATATATATCACGAGAATTCTATTGGAGTTTAGCACATTAACTTGATAAGTATAGAACATTTAGGGTGTTTTGAAAGGGAAAAAATTATAGATACTGTAATTCCTTATACCAAGCGGATTGAGGTGTAGAAATTATAGGAAAATAAATAAACTATTTACAAAATAACGAGGTGGAGTCATAATGAGGTGGTGAATAACGAAACTAGTTTCGTAAATTAATTCCAAATGGTTGGGGGTAAACGATATGAAGAAAAAGATATTATCCATTTCACTTGTAACCGCTTTACTATTTTTACTTGCAGCTTGTGGCAGTAGCTCTACCGAATCAGAAGGAAGCCAGACTGCAGATGGCAGCAAAAAAGTGACTTTGAAGATCATTCACTGGCAGCAGGAGAATATTAACAACTACATCAAAGAGTTCAATAAGAAATTTGAAGAAAAATATCCGGACGTTAAGGTGGAATATACAACAGTTCCGGCAGACGCAACTTACGATCAGTTGATGCAAACACGGATGAACGCTGGTAACAACGGAGATGTGGATATCATTCCGCTCAAGTCAAGCTTTGTAGGCGCTCCGCAGGAATGGTCCAAGGGTGCTGCTGATCCGATGTGGAAACAGTGGATTGAAGCAGGGCTGATCAGTGATCTGTCTGATCAATCATTTATCAAAAACTACAATGATGTGGATGTACAGAATGCCATGACGTACAACGACAAGGTGTACGGTGTAAACATGGGCAAGGTGGCTTTCACAGGATTGTTCTACAATAAGGATCTCTTTGCAAAATATAATCTGGAAATACCTTCAACCTGGGATGAATTGCAAAATGTCATCCAGGTGTTTAAAGACAATGGAGTAGAAGCACTTGGTTTCGCCGGTAAGGATGTATGGCCAATAGGCCTTGCAGTACAAGGCCTTCAGGCTTCTATTCATGATGATCAGCTTGGTTATATCAAAGGTCTGTGGACTGGCGAAACGAAGCTGACTGATCCGGTGCAAATTGAAGTCTTGCAAAAATCTCAGGTTTTGATGAACAGTGCAATGTCTGGCTTCATGGGCATTGACTACGGAACATTACCAAGTTTGTTCGCCACAGGCAAGGTGGCTATGATTGCTGACGGCACTTGGGATGCAACGACGATTCAAACGGCCAACCCTGATCTGAAGTTCGGGTATTTCCCCATTCCGGGTAGCAATGATGCTGCCAAGAACCAAAATCTGGCTGGTAAATACGATATGACCTGGATGGTGGTGGATAAATCACCGAACAAGGATTACGCAATGAAATGGCTTGAAATGTTGTCGGAGAAAGAGAACTACACGGACTTTGTGAATGCAGCCGGCTTCCTGCCAACACAGCCTGATGTGGAAATGACGAGTGAGTTTATCAAAGGCATTCAGCCATACCTGGAAGACTTCAAGCTTTCCTGGGATCAGTTGTTCATTAACCGTCAGAATGTAGGACAGTACATTGCTGAGGCCAGCGTTCACGCGGAGATGCTCAAGCCTGCCGGACCGATTGCAACACCGGAAGAGCTTGCGAGCAAGTCACAAGCGGACTGGGACGCTGCTGCTCCGAAGTAAATTAACGTTCATGGCACTAAATGTGCCGCAAGCGCCGGAATAGCGCTCGGGTCAGAGCCTTCAGGCCCGACCAGGCGGTTATTCCGGTTTTCCTTTGTCTTAGTGTTACCCCATGAAAGGTGTGAGGACGATGTATCCGTTTGGCAAAGGTAAGGCACGGCTGATTCCTTATCTGTTTTTGAGCATTCCATTGCTGCTTTATGTCGTGTTTGGCTTCGGCCCATCACTCGTAACGGTACTGTTTTCGTTTACGGATGCTACTGGCGTTCGGGGCCAGGAATGGAGCTTTGTCGGCTTCGAAAATTATAAAACCTTTTTTGGTGCATCCAATGCGGGAGATCGAATGGATGCGATTGGGCGATCCTTATATTTTGCATTTGCTGTTGTGATCATACAAAATGCAGTAGGCTTGTTCATGGCGATCTTGGTCAATAAGAAGCTTAAAGGCGATAAATTGTATCGTGCGGTATTCTTTTTGCCGGTGGTGCTGGGTGTTACGGTGTCTGGACTCATTTGGCAACTTGTTGCGAATCCGCTGGGTGGACCCGCCCAGTCGCTTCTGAATTTCTTTGGGACCAGTTCCAACTTTTTTGGCGATTATAATATTGCCTTTGAACTGATTATTTTTGTTCAAATCTGGATGTACATGGGTTACTCCATGACGATTTTTCTTGCAGGTCTGCAATCCATTCCGAGCGATCTGTATGAGGCAGGTTACATGGATGGTGCTTCGGGGTGGAAAGCATTTATTAACATTACGTTCCCGATGATTGCTCCTGCATTCACGGTCAACATGCTGTTGTCCATTATCGGGGCTTTGCAAACCTTTGACATTATCTATGTACTCACAGGTGGTAAGTTCAATACAACGACGCTTGCGTTTGATGTATATGCTACGGCATTTGGCACCGGGACGGCTGATTACGGTTTGGCTTCCGCCGTTGCGATGATTCAGTTCCTCTTTGTATTTACGATATCCATGGTGGCGCTGTTTTATCTTCGCCGAAGAGAGGTGGAAGTGTAATGAAGCAGAGCAACACGTCGAGAATGATCAGCTACGTCATCGTCCTGCTTATGCTTGCGTTGTATATTTTCCCTCTATTCTATCTGTTCAATGTATCCATGAAGACACAGACGGAGTATTTACTAGATCCTGTCGCACTTACCGAAGGCATTCGGCTAGAGAATTTTGCAGAAGCATGGAATAAAGGAAACTTCTCTCAGTATATGTGGAACAGTGTGCTCTATACAGGGATGTCCACCCTGCTGACGTTGATTTTATCTGTATTTGCTGCATTTCCGCTCGCACGCAGATACGTGAAGTTCAGCACACTCATTTATATTTTCTTTCTGATCTCCATGTATCTTCCGAACCCGCTCATTCCGCAGTTTTCCCTGATCAACAATCTGGGTCTATATAACACCCAAATCGGGTACATTTTATTGAAGACGACAGGTACAGGCATTGCGTTTCTCATGTTTGTAGGTTATATCAAGTCTATATCGCGTGAACTGGATGAGGCGGCTGCGATGGATGGGTGTGGGTATACACGGTATCTGTTCACCATCCTTGTTCCGTTAATGAAGCCTATACTGGCAACAGGCATTATTCTCACGGCGATTGGGGTATGGAACGATATTATTGGACCGACCATCTATCTATCTGATCCGAATTATCAGCCGGTGACCAAGGGGCTCTTCACCTTCTATGGACAATACATGAATAACTGGCCGTTGTTGGCCTGTGGCATTCTAATCGTTACCTTGCCGCTGGTTGTGCTGTATGTTGCTTTGCAACGTTTCATTGTTGGAGGCGCTATGGCTGGGGCGGTTAAATCGTAGGCTTGAAGCGCGTGAGTTAACAGAATGGAGTCCGAAAAAAGGTATGTGGTTCAAAAAGAACATCATAAGAAAGCCACCCTCAACGCAATGAAGGTGGCTTCTGTGATTTCTATTCGTTATTTTAGTTTTACAACTCCACTAACATCAGAATAATAGAGGACAGACAGAGGCATGTGCTGACGAGATATAGCACGCCAACCACCTGCTTGTGGTTCAATCCGGCACGAAGTAGTCGATAATGAGCCTGACTCGCATCAGCCTGATAGATGGCTTTGCCTTGAATAAAGCGTTTGATGACGACAAAAATATTGTCGAAGATCGGTACACCGAGCGCCAGAATCGGAATGAAAATGGACAACATGGTTGCTTGTTTGAAAGCGCCGTCCAAGGCAATAACGGCCAGGATGAAGCCAAGGAACGTAGCGCCTGCATCCCCCATGAACACTTTGGCAGGAGCCTTGTTGTACTTCAGATAACCGATCGTTACCCCAACCAGAATGATAGACATAAGCGCAGAATCACTTTGACCTTTGGTAATAGCCACGATAAACAGTGTAATCGCCGAGATCGCAGATAATCCGCCAGCCAGTCCGTCCATGCCGTCGGAGAAGTTAATAACGGTGGTTACCCCGAAGATCCAGAGGATCGTCAGAATGAATTGCAGCCAGATCGGTAGCATGATGTATTCCGCATTGAACGGATTCACGAACCCGGTGAACGCAATGCCGGAAGCAAATACGAGCACTGCCGCAGAGACCTGAACAATCATCTTGGGCAGGGCAGGGAAGTCTTTGCCTTTGGTTTTGTACCAGTCGTCGATGGTACCGATCGTTAACAGAAGCATACCGCCAGCGACCAGAGCCGCCGTTTCCCATGTGATTTCTTTCGTTAGTACAATGTATGTCAGGAAGAATCCAGTAAATATCGCGTAACTCGCCGTTAGTGGAATCGGTTGCCTGTGCAGCTTACGCTCCACGTCTACCCGGGGCTTGTCCACAAAATCGAGCCGGTGTGCCAGTCGACCAAGTGGCGGAATAAGCAGAACCACGACAGCAAAAGACAATATAAAAGCCAGTATGTATACCATAACTTTGCTTGTTTCACTCCCATCTACCAATTTCCCCTATTATACGAGCTAAACCAGAAATCTGTCGATGTCATTATTGTAACCTGTCCGTCTTTAAAGTAGCAGCAGAGCAAGGTTTATAGCGTTTGGGGAAGGTAGGAGCCAAAGTAATGCTGGGCCGCTTCTGCATTATAACCGTCATCGCCTTGCCAGATTGCTGCAAAATTGAAATCGCTGGAACCACCTTTACCTTTTCTCGGTTGTTCTCCAGGAGCCAATATGCCGGCTGCGGACCAAATTTCCAGCAGGGCATCCCGTTCCTGTTTGCTGGAAGGGAACAGGTCTTTCCACTTTTTCTCCAGAGAGCGTGCGCTATCTTTAGGATCTTCCGTCTGGGCTGTTTCAAGCAGGTTAACCAGGATGGCTTGGTCTTCAGGGGTTACTTCATAACATGCATCGTTGTCGAGACGAAGCAATTCCAAGTCCATCAGACAATAGAGCAACCAGCCATGACGAACCCCGCCCCATTTCATCCGTTCAAAATTCATGACGTTCAGGTCTACGTTGGTATAGTGTTGGTCGGATTGCAAACGCAGGAAATTACAATCTCCACAGGAGCTGGTATTGGGATGAAGCGCAGGACGTTCCCCGTAGGTGTGCAGGGGCATCCTCGATGTTAAAGCCCAGCTGGAAAGTGCGCTACGTAGATAAACTTTTTTGGTGGACAGACTATGTAGAAAAGCCGAAATCACCCGTTCCTTGAACGAGTCATCCTGATGCATGTCGTGTAGGCGCTGAACCATCTCGTCATGGGTGATCGTGAGTGGGTCGAACATGACGCCTTTGCTTTTGGCATATTCAAATTCATCCCCGGAGAAGGGCGCAAAGGCTGCCTTCCAGCCGCCACTTCCCCAGAATGTGCCCAGCAGTATCTTGGCTGCTTTTTGGTCCATATCGTTAGCCTCCTGTATCCAAATTACGATTATGATCATTGTGGTTCTTCTATCCCAAAGCTGCTTACTTTAATGTGCGTATTCCGCGGTTGTATTCAGGATCATCTCGACTAGACCTGGAAAACGCGTGTTTAATTCTTCCTTTCGTAGGGAATAAAAGTGCTGTTTACCTTCAATACGCGGCTGGATCACGCCAGCTTCACGTAAAATTTTGATGTGATGGGACAACGTGGATTTGGAAATATGATCTACTTCGAAGGCGGAACAGTTTTTCTCGCCAGAGCCGGCCAGACAGTGTGCAATTTTCATGCGGATCGGATCACCCAATGCATTGCAAACCGTGGTCAGCTTCAATTCCGAAGCCATAGGTATCGTTGGAGTTCTCATATCTATGACGTTAGCACATTCGGCTTTCTCTTTCAATGTTTGAAAAATTTCGAACTATATCTTGCAGGCAGTATAAGAAGTATGTTACATTTCTCTTCAGTTAGTTCGAAAATATTCGAACTGTAAGATTAGAAAACGGCTTTTTATTCTAGGAGGAATATGAATGAGTACCACAAGTACGACTACGATGTTGAACAACTATTTCCGTTTATTTGATGCTTCACGTTCAGACGAGCGTGCCATGCAGGACTTATTGTCTTTGTTCACACCGGACGCAGAGATTGTGCTTAACGGCACCAGCCGCACAGGATTTGACGGTTTTATGAAAGCTTTCTACGAGTACAATAAGGATGTTAAACACATGTGGGACGGGTGGATGCAACAGCCTGACGGCAGCTACCAGACCAACTGGGCGGTATGCGGACAAGCGGCGGACGGAACGGTATATGCCAAAGCAGGCATTGATATTGCACGTGTGAATGATGCGGGGCAGATTGTGTATCTGGAGAATGTACAGGCTGACGAGAATGCGTTCAGTAACTATAAGCAGTAATCGCTTGATGTAAAAAGTAAATATGATCTTGTTTCGAAACTAAACTCTACAGCCATTCAAGGTTGTGGAGTTTTTGGTTATGTACAGTCCTCAACCATATATCAATCATGCAGAACACGGATTGATGGCTTTTGCTCTAATGAAGGCTCGCCTTCACCGATACGGATATACGACGGCGGTCGCATGTAAGAGCTGCATTTCTAGCAGACTTCATTATGAAATGTACATATTACAATGATAACAAAGTAAGCCTTAGTCTGAAAGCTTATGTTAGCCAAGCTCGCTGTAGCTGGGCGCCCCCAACCTTCCTAGGGTAACGCAGCTGACGCTGACAACACCCCTATGTCTTGACCAACTTTACTTTGGAAAAATTCAGCGCGTGTGGTCAAATTTTAACGAACCTGACACACGCAATTGTATGGTATTTGACTGAGTTAAGATTCTAACGAATCTCAGGCGCGTTATTCCTACTCCTGCATCGTCCTATTCTGAAAAGCAGCGATGTCTGCATATTCCTCTTCGAATTTGCGGGAGATGCGGATGAAGATCGGCAGCAATTCCCGATAGACGCGGACACTGTCGGGGTCTGGCTGGTGCCGATGCGTCGAACCGATCATGCCGGAGACGGCGCTCAGGGAATCGATGCGGCCCGTCGCATACAGTCCGAGTACGGCTGCGCCGAGGCAGGAGCTCTCGATGCTTTCGGGGATGATGACATCCTGATCGAAAATATCCGCCATCATCTGCCGCCACAGCTCGGAGCGGGCAAAGCCTCCTGTTGCCTGGATCTTCTTTGGACGTCCAATCTTCTCTTCAATCGCCAGCATGACCGTGTACAGGTTGAACAAGACACCCTCAAGCGCGGCGCGAATCATATGCTCTTTCTTATGATGCAGCGTCAGGCCGAAGAACGAGCCACGAGCATTTGGATTCCAGAGCGGAGCGCGCTCACCCGTCATGTACGGATGGAACAGCAGACCTTCTGAGCCTGGAGGAACATTTTCAGCTACACGAGTCAGTACTTCATACGGATCAATCCCCAGTCGCTTCGCCGTCTCCACTTCGGATGCTGCTAACTCATCCCGAATCCAGCGAAAAATAACGCCACCATTATTCACTGGCCCGCCAATGACCCATGCGTCCTCCGTGAGTGCATAACAGAAGAAGCGTCCTTTCGGATCGGTCACCGGTTTGTCGACAACGGTACGAATGGCTCCGCTGGTGCCAATGGTCACCGCAACTACGCCTGGATCGATTGCGTTCACGCCCAGATTGGAGAGTACCCCATCACTGGCCCCGATGACAAAGGGGGTCGTGATTGCAATGCCCATCTCCTTTGCATACTCCGGGTGCAATCCATGTTTCAGTACATGCGTTGTCGGCACCAATCGGGACAGATGCTCCGGGGTAATACCCGCTACATGAAGTGCTTCTGCGTCCCAGTTCAGTTTGTCCAGGTTCATGAGTCCAGTGGCTGAGGCCATCGAGTGATCAATGACGTATTCCGAGAACAATTTATAGAAGACATATTCTTTCATGGAGATGAATTTGTGTGTCTGTCTGAACAGTTCGGGTTGATCCCGGGTGAGCCACATGATTTTGGTGAGTGGGGACATCGGATGAATCGGTGTGCCTGTTCTCAGATAGATCTCGTGACCATTCATCTCGGACTTGAGTACTTCCGTCCATTCGGCACTGCGATTGTCTGCCCATGTCATGGCCCGCATCAGCGGTTTGCCGTGTTGATCGACAGGCAGGATACTGTGCATAGCCGAGCTGAAGGATACGAATGAAATGTCGTCCGGCTTCACTCCCGCTTTGGAGGTGGCCTGTTTAACCGATGATATTACTGCTTTAAAAATATCTTCCGCATCCTGCTCTGCAATGGCAGGAGTAGGTGTGTATAGTGGATAATCGGCACTGCCTTGAGCCACAATGGTTCCGTTCTGTTCAAACAAGACGGCTTTGGTGGAGGTCGTGCCGATATCTACGCCGATCATATAGGGTGAAGAAGCCATTTGGTCATCCCTCTTTCTTGAATATATATGTGAAATGAATGCTGTTACACGTTAACACTTCGGGTACAGAAAGCCTTCCGATCGCCGTTATCCCCAAATTTCTTGATTCTCTCTTCAAAGGGAGAAATTTGGTTATAAATGCGAACACTTCATTTCTTCAGGCTCTTTCTATCCCCTCCGCCCACGTGGCGCTATTCATTTAACTTATACGGCATCTGGTATTTTATCTATAGATAAGAATATCAGACTTGAGGGATGGATCAAAATGGATCACAATACGCCAATCTCTACTACACAATCTTCAATCCTTCACCGCTCCTGCGGCAATATCCGAAATAAACTGGCGGCTAATGAACAGGAACATGATGATGAGCGGAATGACAGCGAGCAACGTACCTGCGATCACCATCGCATAGTCTGTGTTGTACAGTCCGTTTAATTGAGACAACGCAATCTGGAGCGTGTATTTGCGTTCATCCGTCAGGACAATGAGCGGCCATAGATAGTCATTCCATACCCCGATGAACGTGAACGCGCCGAGGAATGCAAAGGCAGGTCGCAGAATGGGCAGTGCTACATTCCAATAGAGTCGGAAGAAATTACAGCCGTCGATACGGCCCGCATCCAGCAAATCGTTCGGAATCGACTCGGTCGCATACTGGCGAATCCAGAAGATGCCGAAGGCATTCACCATGCCTGGTATGATGAGGGCTTTGAAGGAACCGACCCAGCCGAACGTGGCCATGAGCACGAACGAAGGCACCAGCGACAGCTGAGAAGGTACCATCATGGTCGCGAGCAGCAGGATGAAGAGCCACTTTTTGCCGGGAAAATCAAACTTCGCAAACGCAAACCCCGCGAGTGAGTCAAAAAACAGTACAAGGATCGTCACGAGGCCCGACACAAACAACGTATTCAGGAAGGCACCCCAGAAATCAATCTGTTGCAGCACCCGCGTAATATTATTCCAGAATTCACCCCCGAACCAGAGCTGGGGCGGGAACTTGTAGATATCGGACGTTGTCCGGGTAGACATTACAATCAGCCAATAGAACGGGAACATGGATATGAGCATGCCCCCGATAAGACCGGTATACAACACCAGCGATTTGAGGTGTTTGGTCGCCATGTGCGCTCCCCCTTATCACATCAGGATGATTTGCCTTGAACAAGCTTCCAGTTCACAATCGAGAACAGGGCGATAATGAGGAACATGCCCCAACCAACGGCAGCGCCATATCCGAAGTAATTGTTAATGAAGGATTCACGGTAGAGGTACAATACAATCGTCATGCCTGCTGCACCTGCGCCGCCATTGTTACCTACCAATATTTGTGGCTCGGTGAACAGCTGCATACCGCCGATAGTTGATGTAATGACCGTGAACAGGATAACCGGACGCAACATCGGAATCGTAATTCGGAAAAAGGATTGTATCGCTGATGCCCCGTCAATCTTGGCTGCTTCGTATAACGTCTGAGGGATGCTCTGAAGTCCGGCCAGATAGATGACCGCGTTATACCCGGTCCAGCGCCAGACCACCATGGAGGAGATCGCGACTTTGATGCCCCACGGTGCATTCAGCCACTCTACCACCGGTAGCCCGACTGACTGTAACAGATAATTGAGAAAGCCATAATTGTTGGCAAATAAAGCACCGAAGATAATGGCTACCGCCACGATGGACGTGACGTTTGGCATGAAATAACCGACCCGAAATAGGGTGCGGAATTTGACAAAAGGTGCATGCAGCAGAAAGGCAATAATGAGGGCAAAGAACAGCATCGGAATGGTGGCGTAAATCCAGATCATGAATGTATTGCCCACAGCTTGCCAGAACTCTGCATCGGTCAGCATGTATTTGAAATTGTTAAGTCCGTTGTACGTCATGACACCGATGCCATCCCACTTATGAAAAGCCAGATAGAGTGAGAACCCGATCGGGAACAAGCCAAATACCGCAAACAGAATATAAAACGGCGATATCGCAACATAGAGTGCACGATGCTCCCACATCCTGGACCACAGTGACTTCTGCCGATCCAGATCGGGTCTTGCATTTCCGGGATCGGGAGTAAGGCGAAGTTCAGTTACAGCCATATGAATTCCTCCTTTGCGGATAACGAAACCACACGTTCTTCAGGTTAACGCTGCAATTCCCGCTCAACGCGGTGTACCGTATCCGTCCAGACCTGCTGAGGATCGGTATTTTGATTCGCGACATCATTCAGCCGCCGGGTAATAATGTTGTGTACCGAAGGGTATCTTTCGCCAAAAAAGGCATCCGGCACTTGTTGTGCCGATTCGGCAAATACAGGTCCAGTCGCCTGTCCGCCGAAGAAAGGTTCTTTCTCTTTCACGGCAGGGTCATCAAACACACCCGGCGCAGAAGGGAACAGGTTCAGCGTCTGATATTGCTCCAGCTGATTTTCGGGGCTTTGCAGCCAGCGAACCAGTTCATAGGCTTCTCTAGGATGCTTGCTGGATTTCAGGATGGACAGGAAAGATCCCCCGTTATTGCCATCTCCTCCCGGTGCCCGAGCGACCCGCCATTTACCGGATGTGTCCGGAGCGGCTTCCTGAAGAACTTGCTTCATCCAGACCGCACCGACAAAGGAGGCAATCTCCCCATTATTCATTGCTGCATTCCAGGTTGGAGTCCAGCCATCTGCATTGGCAAGAAGTCCCTTTTGGTGGAAAGCAATAGAGGTATCCCAGCTTGTTCGCACCAGAGGGGAATCCATGCCGATAAATGACCCATCCGGTCGGAAGTAACGTTCAGCACCTTGAGACAACACTTGGTTGTAAACGCTTCCAATGTTATCGGTTAGAAATACCTTGCCTCCGAATTTCTCCTTGATCTGTTCTCCTGCAGCAGCATAGGCATCCCAACTGTTAATCTGACGCGTAACATCATCCGGTTCAGATGGAAGTCCAGCCTCCTTAAACAGGTCTTCGCGGTAAAAGAGGGCTGTCGGTCCCGTATCCATCGGGAAACCGATCATCTGTCCGCTTGGTGTTACACCTTGTTTCCATTTCCACGCCAGATACTGGTCTTCGACGTCTCCTGCGCCGAGATCGTACAGATTATAGAAACGGTCCTCACTGGGGAATAGCTCCATGATCCAGTCGTTCAATGCCACAATATCTGGTTCACCTGAGCGTGCAGCGAGTGTGGTTTTGAGCTTTGCTTTGAAATCACCGCCGATTTTCTGAGCCGTCAGTTCAATATTGGGGAACTTCTCTTTGGCCCTGGCAATCAACTTATCATCGATGGAACGGTTCCAATACCATAATGTAAGCGTTACCTTTTTGTTGTTCGCTGAATCGTCTTGTCCGGGCCAGATGGAGCATCCGCTTATAAGCAGGACGCAGACCATCATTATGGCTGTCCAGCATGTTCTTTTCCGGCGGATCATGTGCATAACCCCCTCATCGTTAAGTTCGAGGCATGAAGTGCTTTGGACTACAACATTAGTGTATGAGCAGTTTATAATCTCATACCCAATATTCCTGAAATGAAACACTTATTTGTGTCAGTTACGTAACATAAAATTAGTAGTTACTTTAAAAATAAAAGTTACTTGACACATTATAATTTTTATTTTAAACTAACTTACATAAAGTAACTAATGATGATGAAAATAATATAGATACGTACTATATAACATCCGAGTGATCCATTTTCGCTTTGGATGCGAATCAATCAGCATATAAGAAGGCTTATTACAGGAGGAACCTACAATGATCAATTCACATATTATTCAACTGCTTGCCCCCAAAATCCAGACTTTTCCGAGTGGAAAAGAATTCATTTACCTCGTGGGACCGATTAAACTTCCGGTTAGCCTGGGTGGGGAGACCAAGACATTCCAGTGGTACAGCTGGATGAAATCGGACAAGGCGATGGAGAGCGGCGAGCTGATCGAATCTTTGGCGGCTGCTGAACTGGCAGAGCGTCAGCAATCCAGTGTCTTGGTGTATGGTGACTTTGCCGAAGCGCAGGATGCAATGATTCGGATGCACAGTATCTGTCATACAGGCGACATCTTTGGCAGCAAACGCTGTGATTGTGGCTTCCAATTGGAGCAATCGATGACAATGATTGCTGCTCACGGAGCAGGTGCGCTGTTCTATCTTGCCAACCACGAAGGGCGAGGCATTGGTCTGTTCAGCAAAGCGATGGCGTACATTTTGCAAGAAGAAGGTCTGGATACGGTGGATGCGAACTTGCAACTCGGATTCACGGACGATGCCCGTAATTATGATGATGCGATTGCTGTATTGCGTGCACTTCGCACCGCACCCGTTACATTGATTACCAACAATCCGCGGAAGCTTGCGGCCTTGCAGGAAGCGGGATTGAATGTGGGCGGACGTGTCCCACTATGGGGAGATCGTTCTTCCTTCAACGAGAAATATCTGCAGACCAAAGTAAGCCGCTCCGGTCATTTGGCTGAAAATGATGGCTGGGCTGGGGCAGAGACGCTGCTTCCGCATGCACAGGCTTAAACGTAATTCATAGATGTATCGATTGGCTGTTGTTGTGCTCTCCATGTTGGAGAAGTGCAGCAACGGCTTTTTTGTTATGGATGATGGGGTAGGCTCCTCTTTTTCAGATTCACGGAATGGCTTGCCGTTCGTATACTGCGGATTATACAATATAGAAATCTGATGAATGCGGGAGGAACGAAGGTGCCATTTGAGGGACAACGTATGTTGCCGGCTGCGAAGAGCATGAAGCAGTTCGAAGCGATGATTGAAGGCCCTTATACCTACGGGGTAATGCTGGAAACCCATATTGCACAGCTTCAGAGTATGATGGATGAGGCACGGCGGTATGACAAGAAGATTCTTTTGCATGCAGATCTGGTACAGGGATTGAAGAACGATGAGTATGCGGCAGAGTATCTGTGTCAGCATATTCGCCCGGCAGGACTGATCTCTACACGGGCAAGTGTCATTCAGAAGGCGAAGCAGAAAGGCATTACAGCTATACAACGTGTTTTTCTGTTGGATACCCATGCGCTGGAGAAAAGTTATCTCTTGCTGGCCAAGACTCAACCTGATTATATTGAAGTACTACCTGGGGTCATTCCGCATATTATTGCGGAGGTATCTGTACGCACCGGTATCCCGATTATCGCGGGGGATTGATACGATCGCCGGAAGAGGTCGAACTGGCGCTTGGCGTTGGTGCTACGGCAGTGACCACATCAAATGCAGACCTGATTCGACACTTTCAGAAATCGCTTACACCCTGAAAAATAACCCACAACAGGAGGTTGTCTGTATGGAAAAATATATCTTGGCTCTGGATCAGGGGACGACAAGCTCCCGAGCTATTCTCTTTAATCGTGGCGGGGAGATTGTGCACATTGCACAGCAGGAGTTCCCTCAATATTTCCCCAAACCGGGGTGGGTGGAGCAGAATGCCAACGAGATCTGGAGTTCCATTCTTGCCGTTATGGCTTCCTGTCTGGCAGAGAGCGGGATCAAGCCGGTCCAGATCGCTGGAATCGGTATTACGAATCAGCGGGAGACCGTTGTCATCTGGGACAAAGAGACGGGCAGGCCCATCTATAATGCGGTGGTATGGCAGTCCAGACAGACCGCAGACATCTGTGATGAATTGAAGACGAAGGGGCTCGGAGATCTTTTTCGTCGCAAAACAGGTTTGCTTATCGATCCATACTTCTCGGGCACGAAGGTGAAGTGGATTCTGGATCATGTCCCTGGTGCCCGGGAGCGTGCCGCGAAAGGTGAATTGCTGTTTGGCACAATTGACAGCTGGCTGATCTGGAAGCTAAGTGGAGGGACACATGTCACGGATGTATCCAATGCATCGCGCACGCTGATGTATAACATCTATGAACTGCAATGGGACGATGAATTGCTGGATATTCTCGACATCCCCAAGGCCATGCTGCCTGAAGTACGCAGTTCATCCGAGGTGTACGCGCATACAACCGATTACCATTTCTTCGGTCACCGGATTCCAATTGCAGGGACGGCAGGAGATCAGCAGGCAGCTATGTTTGGTCAGGGATGCTACACCAAGGGCAGCATGAAAAATACATATGGTACAGGATGTTTCATGCTCATGAATACGGGAGAAGACCCGGTCCAATCGGACCATGGACTGATTACGACGATTGCCTGGGGCATGAATGGCAAGGTTGAATATGCACTTGAAGGCAGCATTTTTGTTGCAGGTTCTGCAGTTCAATGGCTGCGTGATGGGTTGAGAATGCTTCGCTCTTCAAAGGATAGTGAGGATTATGCCTCACGTGTACCCTCCACGGATGGCGTATATATGGTGCCTGCTTTTGTGGGACTCGGGAGTCCGTATTGGGATAGTGAGGTCAAGGGAGCGGTGTTTGGGCTGACACGTGGCACGACGAAGGAACACTTTATCCGGGCAACACTGGAGGCGCTCGCCTATCAGACCAAAGACGTGCTTGAAGCCATGGAATCCGACTCGGGCATTCCCGTGAATGCGTTACGCGTGGATGGTGGAGCCGCAGCCAATGATTTCCTCATGCAATTTCAGAGTGATATTCTGGGCATTCCTGTCGAACGTCCGACAGTGAATGAGACGACTGCACTCGGTGCGGCTTATCTGGCAGGGCTGGCGGTTGGATATTGGACGAATGCGGATGAATTGACGGATCATGAAAATACCGAGCGTGTCTTCCACCCCGTTATGGCTGAGGACCAACGGACAGAATTGTATGCAGGCTGGAAGCGAGCGGTGAACGCAGCGATGGCTTTCAAATAAAAGAAATGAATGAATATTTCGTGGTGTGGGCATTTGTACTTTTTCGTTAAACATATGTTATAAATGATAATTACTGGTGGAAGATGATGCATAACTTACAGGGTTATTTTTCCTGGGGAAGCTAAACCACATGCCCACTATAAGGAAAAATAAAATAATAGTGGATGGGTTTGAAAAACCATCCTTTGGCAGAGCAACTTTTTGAATTTTTTTTGAATAATGTGTCATTTCAGGACTTCACGGCGCCCCAAATCTGTGATAGGATTAACTCACAAGTTAAAAATGATGTCTGGAGATCGGGAGGGACCACGTGCCGCTCAGCAATTGCTGAGCGAATGACGTGGTCCTTTTTTTTGTTTTTTTACGAAATAATTAAGGGAATCAATGGGAGGTTCAAGGATGGCAGTATCTTTCTCGTCAGAACACCGGACCGAATATTTGCAGAGAATGGCGAATGCACATTTTGACATATTGATTATTGGCGGCGGGATTACGGGAGCAGGGATTGCGCTGGATGCGGCTTCTCGTGGATTGAAGACAGCACTTGTTGAAATGCAGGATTTTGCAGCAGGTACATCCAGTCGTTCGACCAAGCTGGTCCATGGCGGATTGCGATATTTGAAGCAATTTGAAGTGAAAATGGTTGCCGAGGTAGGACGGGAGCGGGCTGTAGTCTACGAGAATGGGCCACATGTGACAACCCCGGAACCCATGTTGCTACCCATATATACAGCGGGTACGTTCGGTCGCTTCAGTACATCCATGGGCCTGATGGTGTATGATCGGCTCGCCGGGGTGAAGCGCAGTGAACGGCGCCAAATGTTGAATGCCGGAGCAGTGTCAGCGAGTGAACCGTTACTGCGCAAACAGGGATTGTTGGGCGGAGGACTCTATGTGGAGTACCGGACAGATGATGCCAGACTCACCATTGAAGTCATGAAAGAAGCTGTCAAACGCGGCGCACAGGCAGTGAACTATGTGAAGGCGGAGGGTTTCCTGAAGGAGAACGGCAAGATTACAGGCATTCAAGTCGTGGATCAGATCGACGGCCAGGCTTATCCGCTGAAGGCAAGTAAGGTAGTCAACGCTTCTGGCCCATGGGTTGATGGGCTGCGGGAATTGGATGGTTCACGCCAAGGCAAAACGCTACAGATGACCAAAGGCATTCATCTGGTCTTTGACGGTGCCAGATTCCCGTTAAGGCAGGCGGTCTATTTTGATACGCCAGATGGACGAATGGTTTTTGCAGTCCCTCGTGATGGTAAAACCTATGTAGGAACCACCGATACGGTATTTCAGGATGATCCTGCTCATCCACGAATCTCCGAGGCGGACCGTGATTATGTGATTGATGCCGTCAATGTCATGTTTCCAGATGTAGGCGTTGGCACCGAAGATGTTGAATCTGGATGGGCGGGTGTACGTCCGCTAATCCATGAGGAAGGCAAGAATCCTTCCGAAATTTCACGTAAAGATGAAGTGTGGGTATCGGATTCCAGTCTGATTACGATTGCCGGCGGCAAGTTAACCGGATACCGTAAAATGGCCGAGATGGTCGTTGATCTGGTCGCGCGTCAGATGGAGCAGGAGAATGGATATTCCATAGGTCCTTGTGTAACGAAGAAGATGCCGATCTCCGGGGGGCACGTAGGGGGTTCAGCTGGATTCGTATCCTATGCGGAGCGCAAGATTAAGGACGGTGTCGCACTGGGTCTTGCCCGGCCTGCTGCAGAGCGTCTCGTCCGCACGTATGGTTCCAATGTGGAATCATTGTATGAACGAATGCCTGATCCACGGACCAAGGCAGAGCTTCATGGTCTTCCACAGGAGCTTCTGCTGATGCTGCGTTATGCGATCGAAGAAGAGATGACTGTAACCCCGTCTGACTTTCTGGTAAGAAGAACAGGAGATTTGTTCTTCCGTATTGATGAAGTCCGTCGTTATAAGGCAGCGGTTATCTCTTATATGGCGGGGCGTTTGAACTGGTCTGAAGAGCAAGCGGTCATGTACGCACAGGAACTGGATCAGCTGTTGTTGGAAGCATCCGGCAGAATCTGAGGCAGGATTTCAAGGCTGAGAGTCGAATGGAACATGTAAGCGTGTAACACAGAGAGGGGATTACATCCATGACATTACAGATCGGAATCATTGGAACAGGCTGGTTCAGTAAGGTACATGCGGATATTCTCGCACGAATGGAAGGTGTTCGTGTCGCGAGTGTCTGTGGAACAACGTTGGAGAAGGCAGAGGCTATGGCCTCCGTCTATGATGCTGTTGGTTACGGTGAACTTGATCATATGTTGGATGGTGAGAAGCTGGATGCGGTGTATATCTGTGTGCCTCCGATGTCTCACGGATCGATTGAGTCGGAATTAAACCGCCGCGGTATTCCATTCCTGGTGGAGAAACCGTTAAGTACCGGCATGGACGTTCCGCGACAGGTATTGGATCAGGTACAGAAGAGTGGGTTGATCACCTCCGTGGGTTACCACTTCCGTTATCAGGAGGCTGCTCAGGTACTACAGCAAGCGATGAAAGAACAGACCGTGGGTATGGCCCTCGGCCGCTGGATGGGTGGAATGCCAGGAGTTGCCTGGTGGCGGCGTCAGGAGGGTTCAGGAGGACAGTTCGTAGAGCAGACTACACATATTGTAGACTTGCTTCGATATTGTGCAGGAGAAGTCACAGAAGTATACGCTGTAGCTGCCCAGCGAAGTATGCATGAGAAGCATGAGCATGTCACGGTGGCCGATGTGGCGAATGTGACGCTCAAGCTGGAAAGTGGAGCAATTGCAAGTATCGCGAATACATGTCTCTTACCCGATGGAGAGGGCGGCGCAGGTCTCCAGTTCTATACGGATGCCGGCGTATGGGACTGGACACCGGAACGTCTGCTTCTGCCAAGTGCTGCTCCACATGCGATGGCAGGTCTGGAGATTCCGGCAGGACATAATCCATATGAGCGGGAGAATGAAGCGTTCATTCACGCTCTTCGTACAGGAGACCGTTCACGGATTCTGTCTGATTACGCGGATGCCTGTCGTACACAGGAGATTACAACGGCGGCATTGGCATCGGCGGATTCTGGCCTGCCAGTAAAGCTTCAGCCATCCAAGCATCTCTCTCATTAAGGTTGAGAATAATCTAAATACGCCTGAATTGTAGCTGATCCGCAGATCAGCCCAATTCAGGCGTATTTATGTTGAGTAAAAATGAATGAAGCAGGGATTCAAATTACTCGGATTTCTGCTGTTTCAACCAGTCGGAGGACCAATTATATATCTGATTAATGACAGGTTCAATGGCTTTGCCTTTGGGTGTCAATTCATATTCCACACGGGGAGGGATCTCGGGAAACATATGCCGGGTCACGATACCTTCCGTCTCCATTTCCTTCAGACGCTCCGATAATAGTCGTCCGCTGATTGCCATTTCGGCTTCCAGTTCTGTAAACCGTTTGGGTCCAGACAACAGCTGGTACATGATTAGCAGTACCCACTTTTTACCGATAATGTCTATAGCCTGAGTGATCATACAGGGACTTGGTGCTTTTGCTTTTCTCAGTTTCAACGTGTTCACCTCGATTCATAAGCTTTTCCTTACAGTTGTATATAAAAGGACATGGTTTCTGCCGCTCTAAGAATGTGAAGATATTCAGGTTAATGAAGGTTACTGCAAAATATACTGTAACATACCTTTTGTATGTATTATACATCATATAACAAAAAATTACTTGAAGAAATTATCTTATTATTATATACTAGCTTCACAAAAGTAAGTTGGTGATAAATAATGAGTATAGTATCAAAGCGTATTATATCGAAAGATATTTTAGTTGGACGTATGACAACAGAGTTACCTTAGGGCAACTTTAACATAGATTCTTTTTATAGCTTATCGAAAAAAATTCATCGCACGAACAATTCATTCGTTACGTTACAGGAGGATATACATATGAACAAAATTCTGGGTTATGTTTTTCTAGTTGTGCTTGCAGGTGTATTCGTGATGACAGGGTTTAACAAAATCAGTGGAGCAGAGATGATGGTTCAGACGTTCGAGAGTTTCTCTTATCCCAAGTGGACGATGTATCTGCTCGGTGCTATGGAACTGCTCAGTGCAGTGGGGCTACTGATTCCGCGCACTCGCATCCTTGCTTCTGGGGTGCTAACATTCATCCTGATTGGGGCCGTGGGAAGTCATCTGATCTATGCACAATATTCCGCTGTTCCATTCCCGGCCGTGTTATTGGTAGCTAACATTGTAGTCCTGCTTGTGAGCATGCGCAGATTGGAAGAAGAAGAAAGCAACATGGATATTGTACAGGCGTAAACGAGAAGATAAGGATGACGTTAATGGGGCTATTGGATCGAGAGGAAGAATATTCCCGTTAACAGAAATATAACATGTGAATAGCCTATACAGAAGATGACCACTGCCAATGAGCGGTGGTCATCTTATTTTATGAAAGACTTCGTCGGCCGCGTGTGACGATTCGCAGCGTATGTGGGGTATCCGACTGCTGGAGCCAAGTGGCGCATGTCTGCCGCACCCACTCCGGGTTTGTCTTGCTGGCATCGTTCAGCCAGTTACTTACTGAATCCTGTACATACTTATGGGCATCGGATTTCACGGCGTCAAGCAAGGGAAGGGCTATGGTGGGATTTTCTTTTAGCTCCTGAATATGTTTGGCCCACACGCCACGAGGCCGGATTGATTCTATGGCAAAGCGCCGGATCAGCGGATCAGGGTCAACGCTCCATGGGATTAAATGTTGCAAGGCTGTAGATAATTCGGCAGAGATGGATTCACGCACAGCCATCCAGGCGATTTCCCTTACACCAAAATGGTGATCTGCTGCAAAGGGGCGGATCTGCTCCAGTTTATCGGTCAGGCTCAAGCGGGAATCCAGTCCAATAATATAAGCTGCCCAGCAGCGAATACTGTCTGAACGATGCTCTGCAAGGGAATGGAAGAGGTGCGCTCGCTTATGAACTTCCAGGCGCTCCAGAAGAGAGAGCCATTGAATGGAAATGGTTGGAATGATTTTCATAATCCGCTGCTCATCCATCCGGTTTAACGTTTCTGTGATTTCTCTGGTATCGGCATCCATACCCCATTCATGGATGATCTGCTGAAAAAGCATGACGTGATCCACTGCCAGCCATTCCGTCAGATTTACCGATTCAATATGTCCTGCTTGCAACAGGCTACGAATATGATCCGGGATCTCTGTTGCTTTACGGGCACCTTTGCGATGAAGAACGTCTTCCGGGATAAATAGATCTGGCTTAGCATCCAATGGTATGCTCTCCTCCTTGGTTGTATAGACTCATGAGTTATACAATATAACCTTGCTGGAGAACAGGGATGTAAGGCATCTTACAAGTGGGCAGTGATTTTCCGAAGGTTTGCGATTTCGTCACGATGGAGGGAGACTGATTTGAATCCGGTACGAATACGGCCTGCTCTTGCTAATTCTTGCATGGTAACGGTGACCGATTCTCGTGTGGCTCCCGCCATCCAGGCAATTTCCTGATGGGTAAGCGTGAGTTGAATCCTGCAGTACTCATTCTCTTCGATCCATCCCATCTGTTCAGCCAGCCGAAAGAGATTATGTATCACTTTTTCATGCAGGTTCCCGAGTGCGAGCGTCTGTGTCAACTCGCTCATTCGTTTAATCCGCTCACTTAGCACATTCATCAGTCTCATCATAAATTGTGGATGTTCAATTAGAAACTGCTCAAAACGCTGCTTGTTCATCAGGCAAATATCACATTCCTCCATCGTTTCAATATAAACGGTACGTGTTCCGAGTGAAATCCCGTTCATTTCTCCAAACACGTTACCTTCTTTCAGAATATCCAACGTAAACTGCTTGCCCTCCGGGCTCAATGTATACAATCGAACCTTCCCTCGTTTCACAAAATAGAAACCCTCTGCAAACGTATCCGGTGTCTGAATCGGTCTGTTTTTGGGCATGGTCGTTATGGAAGTCATACTATCCATTTCAATCAGGTCGGCCTCGGATAAGGAGGACATGAGGTCGAATTGTGATAAATACAGGATGTTATCCATGAATCTCATCTCCTTTCCTCCGCTACATCAAAATAAAAAAAAAGAAGAACCCACGAAAAACAACGGGTTCTCTTGCAGCGGGACTTCCTGAATCGGAAGGTCTCCTGACTATAAATGATCGAATACCATTCTTATTATAGTAACTTTTTTAATTGAGAGACGCGTCCTTGGCTAATGCCAAGCCTTTCCGCAATTTGCTGTTGAGCCAAACCGGGATTCTGTTCAACAATTTCCTTCATCTGTTGCAGCATGCGTGCCGTCTTCGGCCGCAAGTCCGGGTAGTCTTGGTTGTCAGCTGGGGTCCCCTCTTCCCAAGCGGGAGATGAGACTGAAGCGGGTTTGGTAGCAGGACGCTCCACGGGTGCAGGAGCCTGTTTGTTCTGAGGTACGAACCAGTTGGGAGAATCATCCGGGTGTTTTAATTGAATTGCACAAGTCCGGCAGATGAATTGTTCTTTGAAATACATTTCCGTATTTACTTCACCGCAAAAAATACATAATGTTGATTTGTACTTTCTTAAAATCAACTCTTTCCCTTCAATGAAAAATTCAAGCGGATCGCCGATATGGATTTCCATCGTATCCCGCATTTCTTTGGGAAGGACAATTCGTCCAAGACGGTCCAGAGATCTCTTCATTCCTGTTCTTTTCATCGCATCTCCCCCGCAATATTCACAATTAAAACCTGTCCTTATTGTAAGGAAGAAAGGGCTTTAATACAACAATAATATTTCAAAAAATAGGGATAATCCCATCTATTATGGGAAAATAAGTTTGGAGAGGACGGGTGCAATGGCTAAAGTGAACAATGCAGCCAGCACCATGGAGATGCTGGAGATGGTTCCTGTCAGTGAACTCAGCTCGAATGCCTTGGATGTTCCTGTGCCATGGGCACCGGTTCCAAGCAGAGCACCTCGTGCAATCTCGCCATCAATGCGTAGCAATTTAACAATGGAAGGCCCCATAATTGCCCCGAGCAGGCCGGTCATAATGACAAAAACCGCGGTAACTGCCGGAATACCACCGATCGTAGCCGATACATTCATCGCAATGGGCGTTGTAATGGAACGGGGAATCAGGCTATGGACCAGCCCGGAATCCAGACGTAGCCATTTGGCAAGCAGGGCAGAAGATATGACCGCCACGACCGAGCCGGTCATGACACTGAAGACAATCTCGGAAATATGTTTTTTGAGTACATGGAAAAAGGTATAGAGCGGTACGGCAAAGGCTACGGTAGCTGGTTGAAGCAGTAGACTGAGCCATTTGCCACCGCTGCTATAGGCGGTGTAATCTGTTCCGGTTGCGAGCAACACACCCACGACAAGCAGCGGCGTAATAAGTAGCGGTGACAGATATACTTTCGGCAGATTGCGATACATTCGTTTGGCAACCCCGTAGATCCCGACGGTTAATAACAGGCAGAGGAATCCAATCATCCGGTGTGACGCTCCTTTCTTTTGGCAATTCGTGTAGCCACAAAGCCTGTGCAGGCCATGACCAGGAATGTGCTCAGTAGCACGATAAATAGAATTTGCAGTCCGTCATGCTTCAGCATAGGCATATAGTTCATGATTCCGACGGCTGACGGGATAAAAAATAACAGTAGTTCACCAAGCAGCCAGGCAGCTCCAACTTCAATCCAGCGCAGCTTCACGACTCGGGTCTGAAGCAGAATGAACAGCACAACCATACCAAGTATTGAACCGGGTACAGGCAGATGGAGAGCACGGGCCAGCAGGTCCATGAGCAGTGAAAAAACCATTAAGAGTGCAACCTGTACAATACCAAGGCCCCATTTTTTCACGACAATCCCTCCTTATATCATCCATGTGTTAATGTGTATTTGTTATGAAAATGAATGGAAACGTTGCTTGAATCAATTTCATAACTCACTAAAAGTGAATTTATGTAACTAGCCCTGATTGAAGCAGCCAAAGGTATTATGAGAATGATTCACCTGATATCATAAATTTTACATTGCATTCTTTCATGAGTAAAATGCATATTAAGAATGTTTACTATTCCATTTATCTATGAGAGGTGGAAAGCCCACGATGGATATCCGACATTTGCAATATTTTCTGGAAGTCGCCCGGCAACAGAGCTTCACCAAAGCGGCCGAAGTGCTGTATATCACCCAGCCGACCATCAGCAAGACCATCAAGAGTCTGGAAGATGAATTGGGTGTCACACTCCTCGACCGTTATGGTAAGAAGGTACAACTGACGGATGCGGGACATGTTTTTTTTCGGCAGGCGCTGGAGATTGAAAAATCATTTCGTAGTCTGTCGTCCGAATTAGACGATCTGATGAACTTGAAGAAAGGTCATCTACGGATCGGCTTGCCGCCGATGGTAGGGTCCAGCTTTTTTCCCATGATCATTGGCGAATTTCACAAAGCCTACCCGCAGGTGACTATTCAGCTCTTTGAAGATGGTGCCAAAAAAGTGGAGGCCGATGTGATCAGCGGTGCTCTGGATATTGGCGTTGCGGTATTGCCAACCGTGGATGAGGTGTTAGATCATTTTGTTTTTGTCAAAGAGAAGCTGAATCTGCTGGTGCATCCTTCGCATCCGCTGGCAGAGAGAGAGTCGGCCGCCTTGCGTGAACTGGAGCATGATGCATTCGTGCTATTTCGGGAGGATTTTGCGCTGCACGATCGGATTATTGTGGCCTGCCAGCAAGCCGGATACCAACCTCGGGTCGTGTATGAGAGCTCCCAATGGGATCTGCTCAGTGCGATGGTTGCTGCCAATCTGGGCGTAGCGCTACTGCCGGAGACGATCTGTCGGGAGGTAGACCATATGCGTGTGCGAATCATACCGGTAATGGAACCTGTAATTCCATGGCAACTCGGCATGATCTGGCGGAAGGATCGTTATCTGTCTTTTGCCACCCGAGAGTGGATCGGATTCACGCAGTCCATGCTGTCCGATAACGGCAATCAGAGAGGCAAGGTGTGACCTTCTCAAGGTCACCTTACACGTATACGGAAATAGATATATCCCCGTTCAGCAAGGGAATAATGAGTTCCATCCCCTATCGGTCGCCAGAATAAAGAGAGAGGCATCATTCCGTACCGAGCCGGAAGGAAGATAAATAGCTTTCGGATTTCAAATGCAAAAACCTCTTCCGCGGAGGAAGAGGTAGGGCATAAACGGATTTCTGTGATGAAAGACCAATTCGGCCCGATCCGTTATTCTATAGTGTACGTTGTGACGTAAGAAGATCTGGGGAACATGGTCGGCTTCTGTGCGGTCAAACCGTCACTCGTACTGCGATTACGGTGAGCATGGTTGTACGCCTGAGACTCTTGCCAGTCTTTGAAATTCTCCTCAGAGTGCCAGAGTGTAAGTACCACATATGTATCGTCCTTGAGTGGACGAAGCACACGAATACCGACAAAACCAGGCTCGTCTTCTACCTTGCGAGCACGGTTCTTGAACCTTTCTTCGAAATCGCCGCGACCTTCTTCTGTCACAGGGATATTATTCAGAACGGCATAACCCCCGCCTGTCCAGGAGCCTGAGGCATCAAATGCTTCATATGCAGCTACAGTATCATCAGACTCGATATTCATCAAACGTTCTGCCGATTCAATGGCCAGACGTACCTGATCCTCGCTGCGCAACGTCAGATGCGGGTATGCAGCAAGTGCATCCGGGATCGGTGAAGGAACCAAATAGATATACATAGGAAGCCGCCTCCTCATAATAAGTACATTTCATAAGTTGAACCTGACTTTTAGATCAAAACGGAGAGTGCAGAACCAGTCCGAAGAAGCAAAGCGTGCGCCCGAAAGCTTTCTGAAGAAAAGCCACAGCGTAAGCGATCGGAAGGTGGTTCTGTCATCGGAGTGGCAAGTGTAACAGGTTCTAATCGAACCTATACACCCCAACATAGCATATGGGAAAGAGCGAGTCCAATTCGCAGATCAACTGGTTTGGGCATGTCCATTCGTGATAAAGTATAGTCACTACAAACAGAACGGGTGATCGTATGGCAACAACAATTCGGATATCAGTCAGGCCTTTGGTGGAGTATGTGTACCGCAGCGGCAGTATTCGTCCAGGGTTTCGTAGCAATGCCTCCATGCAGGAAGGAACGCGGATTCACCAGCGGGTGCAGAAGGAGTACACAGAGGAAGATCTGAAAGAGATCGTACTGGAAGCTGAGATCCAATATGGCGATCTGACCTATGTGGTGGAGGGGCGATGTGACGGGCTGATTCGTCTGGACGGTCAGTTAACGGTGGATGAGATCAAATCTACTGCGGGCAGTCTGGATGATCTGGGTGAAGGACTTCAGGTACATTGGGCACAGGCTATGATGTATGCCTACATGTACGCTGTTCAGCAAGACGAACCACGTATGCAGGTTCAGCTTACGTATGTGCACTCGGTGACTCACGAAGAAAGGCGTTTTCGCCGAATGGCAGAACGACAGGAACTGGAGCAGTTCGCCGCTGAGGTCATTGCCGGATATACACCCTATGCAGAGATGATTGCTGCATACGAAGAAAAGCGTGATATCAGTGTGCGCGAGCTGCCGTTTCCTTTTCGCAAATATCGGGAGGGACAACGGAAGCTGGCAGGAGCTGTATACAAGACGATCCGTGAGGGTCAGGGATTGATGGCAAAGGCACCGACAGGCATTGGCAAGACCATGTCTGTACTGTTCCCCACGGTCAAAGCCATTGGCGAAGGCGAGGCCAACCGATTGTTCTATTTGACCGCGAGAACGACGACACGGGTGGCGGCAGAAGAGGCTTTTGGCCGAATGCAATCGGAAGGATTGAACATGCATGTCATCAGTCTGACCGCGAAGGACAAGATCTGTTTCAAGGATGAGGAAGCTTGTGATACAGGTGAGTGCGGTATGTGCGAGGGATATTACGACCGTATTAATGGAGCTGTGCTGGATATGCTGGAACATGAGACGTTAATGACACGCCCAGTCATCGAGCAGTATGCGCGTAAACATCGGGTGTGTCCGTTTGAATTCTCACTGGATGCGGCATATGCAGCCGATGCAGTCATCTGTGATTATAACTATATTTTCGACCCGCGAATTTCACTCAAACGTATGCTCGAGGAACAGAAGCGCAAGACGGTGTTATTGGTGGATGAGGCACATAATCTGGTGGATCGCGGACGAATGATGTTCTCTGCGGAGCTGGAGAAGGCTGTGTTTCTGGATGTAAAAAGAGAGTTTCAGCCGCTGGGCAGCAGCGTGCCAGCCGCTAAAGCCATTGCAGATCGCACCGGAGCCATCGACAAATATCTGATTACCCTTCGCCAAAACGGTGGAGAAGAAGGGAAGATCATTCAGCAGGAGGCACCGGAGGAACTTATTGAACTGCTGGAGCCTTTTGTTATGGTGGCAGAGCAATGTCTTGTCGAGGGTGGTTCAGGCCATGCGGAGACGGATCAGCTGTTGCTGGATGCCTATTTCACGGCGCAGAATTTCGTGCGTATTGCCAAACTGTATGATGAACGTTTTATCACGTATGCCGAGTGTGTTCGAAGTGAAGTGAGAGTGAAGTTGTTCTGTCTTGACCCATCTACACTGCTTCGTCAGACGGCCAAAGGATTCCGCTCCACTATTCATTTCTCGGCGACGTTGTCACCCCTCCGCTATTATCGGGATATGCTGGGTGCAGAGGAAGAAGATTATACGTTGCAGATTCCTTCCCCGTTCCAGCGTGAGCAGTTGGATGTGAGACTCCTGCCTTTATCGGTGCGTTATAAGGATCGGGAACAATCACGGCGGCCCATTGCGGAGATGCTGCAACAGCTGGTATCCGAATGGCCGCGCAGTAACCTGATGGTGTTCTTCCCCTCTTATCCCTATATGAGAGAGATCTATGACACCTACATGCAGCTTCCTGATGAAGCGGATACGGTCATACAGAAGCAGGGCATGAACGAATTGGAACGGGAGCAGTTTCTGGATGCATTCCAGCCGCATCCTGAACGAACACGATTGGTATTTGCCGTTATGGGCGGTGTGTTCTCGGAGGGTGTCGATCTGCCGGGGGATCGCCTGAATGGAGTCGTTGTTGTAGGTGCGGGACTGCCGCAGATTGGCCTGGAGAACAACGTGCTTCGTGATTATTATGACCGGACCGGGCGGAACGGTTTCAATTATGCTTATATTTTCCCCGGGATGAACAAGGTGCTACAGGCGGGTGGAAGACTGATTCGGACGGAAGAAGACAAGGGTGTGCTGGTGCTGGTCGATGATCGTTTCACGCAGGAACCATATCGTTCGCTACTGCCCGAGGAGTGGCAGGACTATAAGCGAATTTGATGAACCAACCACGGGATGAAATGATGCATGTATATAAGTTGAACTAATCATTTACACGATAACGGAGAGGACAGAAAAAACCTGAAAAAGCGAAGCGTTCGCCTAAAAGCTTTCTGAAAGAAAGCTGCATCGGAAGCATACGCTATCCCCGGATTTCCCCCTTAGGAAAAGGGAATCAAAAAATCTGGGGATAACAGCGATTGGAAGGTTATTCTGTCATCGTAGTGTCCGTGTAAATAATCTTTAGTTCAACTTATGTAACACATTTTTTTCAAAATTCTTTCATTTTCATGATTGAAGGGTAGGGTGAAAGGGTTATAACTTGGTTAGCAACGAACGAACAACGGCGAATACCCTATCCGTTCCGAGGTCCGCTTCGAAAGCAATCAAGGAGGTCGGTTTGTAATGAAGAGAAATCATACCATGATGCAGTTTTTTGAATGGCATTTGACTGCAGACGGAGATCATTGGAAGCGACTGGCCGAAATGGCCCCGGAACTGAAAGCCAAAGGCATTGATTCGGTATGGGTACCTCCCGTAACGAAGGCAGTGTCTGCAGAAGATACAGGTTATGGTGTATATGATCTGTACGATCTGGGCGAGTTTGACCAAAAGGGTACCGTGCGCACCAAATATGGCACCAAGCAGGAACTGGTGGAAGCCATTGCCGAGTGTCAGAAGAATGGAATAGCCGTCTATGTGGACCTGGTGATGAACCATAAGGCCGGGGCAGATGAGACGGAAGTCTTCAAAGTGATTGAGGTGGATCCCCATGATCGAACGAAGGAAATCTCCGAACCGTTCGAGATTGAGGGTTGGACCAAATTCACATTCCCGGGTCGCGGAGATCAATACTCATCCTTTAAGTGGAACTCCGAACATTTTAATGGCACGGACTTTGATGCCAAGGGAGAACGGAGCGGTGTATTCCGAATCGCAGGTCAGAACAAGAACTGGAATCAGAACGTCGATGATGAGTTTGGCAACTACGATTATCTGATGTTCGCCAATATAGATTATAACCACCCGGATGTTCATCGCGAGATGATTGACTGGGGCAAATGGCTGATCGATACGCTTCAGTGTGGTGGGTTCCGGCTGGATGCCATCAAGCATATCAACCATGAATTCATCAAGGAATTCGCAGCAGAGATGATTCGCAAACGCGGTCAGGATTTCTACATCGTAGGTGAGTTCTGGAACTCGAATCTGGATGCATGTCGTGAATTCCTCGATACGGTAGACTATCAGATCGATCTATTCGATGTGTCCCTCCATTACAAGCTGCATGAGGCTTCACTGGCAGGCAGGGATTTCGACCTCTCCAGAATTTTCGATGACACCCTAGTTCAGACCCATCCTACCCATGCGGTGACTTTTGTAGACAACCACGATTCCCAACCCCATGAAGCGCTGGAATCGTGGATTGGTGATTGGTTTAAGCCGAGCGCCTATGCGTTGACGCTGTTACGTCGCGATGGTTATCCGGTTGTATTTTACGGAGATTATTATGGCATTGGTGGACCTGAACCTGTGGATGGCAAAAAAGAAATTCTGGACATTCTGCTGTCTGCTCGTTGCAACAAGGCATATGGAGAGCAGGAAGATTACTTCGATCACGCAAATACGATTGGCTGGGTACGCCGTGGCGTAGAGGAAATCGAAGGCTCCGGTTGTGCTGTGGTCATCTCCAACGGGGATGATGGTGAGAAACGCATGTTCATCGGTGAGCATCGTGCCGGAGAAGCCTGGGTGGATCTGACGCACAGCTGTGAGGATCAGATTACGATTGAGAAAGACGGCTGGGCCACGTTCCACGTCTGCGGTGGAGGCGTCTCGGTATGGGCGCTGCCTGAGCAGAATGAGGACTGTGCTGATGCTGAGTAATAGAGTGAAAGAATGAGAATGAATGATATTAGGAACAACCATATATAGACCGTTAAATCCACCTGAACTGGCGCGTGTCTGCCGTGCAGGTGGTTTTTGGTGTGTTACGTTAACAACACCGCAGCTGTTTTTTAATCGCTTTTAAGAGTTTTTTGAACAGGCTCTTAAAGAAGTTTGAATTGATATGACAAATAATAAGTTCTGAAATGTCAAAAATCAAACAAAATTAATGATTATCTTGAATATTGACAAAGTAAAGTTTGACAAGCCTCAAGGTTTGAATTAGGATGGTGACATAATAAAATATTAAATTTGGCAATTATGCATGAAAAACGAATTTGAGTGTACTCTTTTGACTAATATGGAGGTGTATTATGGAACAAATAAAAGTGACGATAAAGAAAGAAGATGAAGAAAAATATCAATTTGATGTTAGGATGGGTGAAATTCGGACAAGACCTACGGTTGAATGTAATGAACAGGCTGCTATGCAAATACATAAACAACTTTGTTTTGTGAATGAAAACCCTGAACTATTCAATGTGAATGAACCTTTAGTTTTTAAAGATTTTTCAACAAGAATTTATGGGCTATACGGAATTAACATTGAGGTGGGGGATAAATTTATTGATTTCACAATAGGGGAAACTGTAAAGATTCTAAATTTGCTTCATAAGAAACGATCCGTAGAAAGAAAGAGTCCTGTGAAAGATATCCTTAATACTGCAAAAATTATATTCGATATATTTATAAGGTTACTTTTATTAGGACAATTTGGAACGGGGAAGTCAACGATCATAAAGAAGTTAAGTGGGATACATGATGATGTAGATTTTCCGGTCGTAGATACCGCTAGAACTACCATACACGATGCACACTATATATTTAAAGATAGAAATAAATATAAAGCATTCAGGTTTTCGATTGATTTCAAATCTAGTCAGGAAATATACAGGTTAGTTTCAGAATGCTACATTCGCGCCACTGACAGAATATTTGCAGGGATCTTAGAAAATAAAGCGAAAACTGAAATTCAAGATAAAGCTATGATTGATTTCGTATCAGACCCAGATAAAATTTTTAAAATAGAATACATTTTTGGTAAATATTATAATTCAAATAATCCTAAAAGGGATCAAGCAGAAAAAAACGAACAGGTACGCTTTTGGGATGAAATTTATCAGTCCATCTACAAGCTAATTGTTGGATTTATGGAAAAAGAGGTTTATGGATTCAAGGATGGGGAAGAAAATACGGCACCTATCGAAAAGGATTTAAGAGATAAGTTTCTAAAGGACCGCCTTTACAGCGGAAAAATTGATGACTTGGTTTGGCAAGTAGTTGATCTGCTTGAAAGTAAAATTAGAGGAATTTGCGAGCAATTGGAAGCTGAGGGTAAGGGTGGTATTGTATTCGATGGGAAAGAGGTTGTCGGTTTTAAAAATGATAATTATGACATTGATAAAATAGAGGAATATGTAACTCTCTTTTCCTCAACAAATATCATAAATTTCACTAAAATAATTACTCCACTTGTTCAATCAATCGCAATTGAAGTTCCGTATAATAATAATTTAAGTGAAAAATTGAAACAACAAGTTATATGTGTAACAGATACAGTAGGGTTTGAACATAGAAAAACAGATGATACTGGAAGCTTGGAAGGCAGTACACAATATTCCTATAACAACTATGATGTTATTGGAATTATAGATTCTTCCAAGCAATCGATGAATGGAACAACGGAAAATCTTTTAAGAGAAGTATATAACAATGCTGATAAAAGTAAGGTCATGCTTATGTATACCTTTTTTGATGAATTTACAAAGAAAGATTTTGAAGATTCTACGGATAAGGAGTATTTCCTAATGGATCTTCAAAACACAACTCTGAGAAAGATTGACGATACAGATAAGGTTGAGAATTTTATTGTTATGTTAGAGAAGCGTACGAGATTTTTGCAAGGATTAATGACTAATGATCCAAATTGCATGGCAGGTTTATTAGGATCTATCCGAGAGCATTTTGAAAACTTGTACAATTATAAGAAGCTTGAAATAATTAACGTAAAAAAACCACTAATGGCCTTCAACTACAGAAGACTTGCGTTAGTATTTAATAAGGCTCAAGAGGACTATATAAAGCAGCAGAAATATTTGTATTTACACAACTACCCTGGATATAAAACTACAGAGGCATTAACGGGAAGATTAAAAAATGGACATACTTGTTTTTCTGGAACAAATAGATCTTTAAAACCTATTGATGATTTTAGCGCTATCTTGATGGAAAAGGTTGAGCGATTTATAAGAATTCCCGATGGGATAAATTTTAAAATAAAGTCTGCAATTCCCAATCATGAAGAGAAGGTTATAGATTGGTTTAAAGAAGAGGTTAGTAGTGCTGTAAAATATATAGTTAAAAAAATATTTGTAGATGTGAGAACCGAGTCGTGGAATAAATTATATATTGATGGTGGAGCAGGTGTTGATTATAGACGTAGAATCGGGATTATTCAAGAGATAAACGAAATTCTCCCTGAATTAGTTATTGATAAAACAACATTTGCTGACAGATGGATTCAAGAAATCGAATCAATCTTCGAAAGGGTTTTAGAAGACATGACAGAAGTAGTACTTAATTTCGAGAGTGAGTAAAATATGGAGATAAGAAATCATCCCAGTGTTAACTGATTTCAAATAATGGTGTCGCCACTTTCTCGATATATTGGAATCAAGTGGCGACACATTCCATTACTTTTTAATTGGCTGGGAACATCGTTTATATTAAGATGTTTTTGAAGTGACCAGATCAAAAAGTAGAGTATGGGTTGATCAATAAATACTTCGATGATGATTCTGAAGAGGAAGGAGGAGAATAATTGTTACCTGGCACGATTGGGAAGATAAAGAAACGTGAAATAGAGTTACTGGGACTATCGTATTCTGAAGGATCGGACATCTTGTGTGGTGCGCAGAATGTGAGCCATATGCAGAACCAGCATCCTGTAGACTTCCGAAAATACGGGCATCATCTGCAAGATATTATTGAATCGCCTGATTATGTTTCGCTTCACCCTCAAGATCAATCCATCCAATATATCAAAGAATTTTATGAGAGGGGTACTAATGATCGGGTTTTGGTAGCGGTTAGAACGACTAGAAGAGGGACATTATTCGCCAGGACACTTTTCGTAATGTCGAAGGACAAATGGGCGAATTATAACGATAAAGGGTATATCAAGGTATACTGATGACTTACCATAGATATAGAAGCAGTTATTTCGTAGGATAATCAGGTTGCATGAATGAAAATGTTAATCTATAATAGAAGTATAACTAAACGCATATACTACATAATGAGAAGAATTAGAGGTTGGAACAGGCAGCCAGCGCCCCATGATTTATCATGGTTAGGAGATCCGGGAATGTCACCCCGGCTATTCTTCTCAAAAGTGTTATGAAGACCGCAGCATTTAAGCTACGGTCTTTTTTTGTTTCATTTTCCTGACATCTTGATCAAGGTAAGGGTTGAAGGGACTGGTTTCTGTAATCAATACGTTCCGGAAAGAAATGAAACTTCACTATGATGAGTGAGCAATACACATGAAATCAGTCTGGGACCGGATAAGGAACCGCTCGGATTGAGTTTGAGCAGGAGTTATGTCTTGAAGCCAAAGGTAGAGATCAACAGTGATTTCGTCCAGAGTTATGTGGATATGTATATCAAAATTTCCTATGGGCCGAATGATCAGTGAAAGGAAGATTATTTTTATATCCAGGCCGAGCATTCTCCGAGAACGATTGAGTATATGAAGTTATGGGAGAAAGAAGAATAGAAAAGGGCAGCACCCACCAATTCCAAGATAGGAATTGAAATAGATGTAGCCTGTTCATTTAAAGGACTTCAGGAGAATATATCAAAAAGTAACCTTGTTCAAATCGATATTCCATAGCACTTACCTCCATTAGAATACAGAACGATTACGGTTATTATCCAGTACTTATCTAATACCCTCTGTTTACCTATCTATCCAGTTCAAATGATTCCAGCGTGCCCACCATATGCAGATCATGCTCGCGGTTGAACTGTTCCCGTCTGCCTGCATCGGCGTATTCATCATGATAATGCATCAACACTGTTTTCTGTCTCACTTCCGCGGGTAACTGCTCCAGATCCTTCAATGAGGTATGGGATTTGATCACGAGATCATGCATATGACATTCATGGAAAATCAGCTGCACATCCGTGGCGATCTGCTCCACCCGTTCCTGATCGAGCGTACTGTCAGCACTGTAATAGAAGTAAGGCTTCGCGAGCAGTCCATTGCTGACCATACCGGGAACATGCTGCGTTCGAAACGTCACAAACGTCACGCCGCCTAATTCAAATGTGCCTCCATCTGGCAGGGGAACTACATCGTAGTAATCGCTCATGGTACGTTCGCCATCCGTTGTGTAGCGCATGCCGGGAGATAAAATGTTCCATAGTGGCTCGACCAGTTGCTCGTGGATAAACAGACGGGGTTTGCGATCGCCCACAATCTGTGCGTAATATCCAAGCATCTGTACACCGTTAATATGATCTTCATGCAGATGCGTAATGAACACATTATGGATATCCGTCATAGGGAATCCGTATTCCTTGAGCGCTTTGGCATTGGATTCTGGAAAATCTATGACCAGATGGGTATCTCCGAATTCGGCCAGCATACTATTGTGGTGCTGCTCCACGCTAAACATGTCTCCTGTACCGAGAAATGTGATTTTCATCGCATATCATCTCCTTCTACCATCTTCAAATCAGCATCTTTACGTTAAAACCAGTATACCTCGTTCCCGAATATATGCCTAAATCAACCTTTTTTGATAACGCTATCATTTCATATTGAACTTTGAAGGCAAACAGTGTAGCGTAAAGATGGAAAGTGAACCTATATGAACGTAAACTCACCTAAAGGGAGCGTGCGAGGCGAATGAAATCTTTTCTGGATGAACAATTCTTGCTGCACAATGAAACGGCAATCAAGTTATATGAGGACTATGCCAAAGACATGCCGATTATGGACTATCATTGCCACCTCAGTCCTCAGGAGATCTACGAGAACAAAACCTTTGGCAATATAACAGAGGCCTGGTTATACGGTGATCACTATAAGTGGCGCCTCATGCGCGCGAACGGAATTGAAGAGCAATATGTGACCGGAGGCGAAGGAGTGACCGATTACGATCGTTTCCTGGCTTACGCCAAAACGGTACCCATGATGATCGGTAATCCGCTGTACGCTTGGTCTCATCTGGAATTACAAAGGTATTTCGGTGTCTACGAGGTATTGAATGAGAAAAGTGCACCCGCCATCTGGGAAAAGGTGAATGCCAAATTGAACAGTGACGGATTCGGTGCACGTGATCTGATTACCAAATCCAATGTTACAGTTGTATGCACAACAGACGATCCAACGGATTCTCTGGAGTATCATCTGAAGATTCAGGAGATCGAAGGTTTCGATACAGCGGTGTTGCCTTCTTTCCGTCCAGATAAAGGATTGGAATTGAATCGAGATACGTTCACCGAATGGGTAGGCAAGCTGTCGCAGGCATCGGGGACAGCGATTTCCAATTATGAGTCTTTCCTTGCTGGATTGGAGTCCCGTGTGGAATTCTTCCATTCCGTAGGTGGCAGAGTCTCTGACCATGCTCTGGATTATGTCCCTTACGGTGTAGCTACACGCGAGGAAGCCGCTGCCATCTTCGCGAAGGCGCTTGCAGGCCAGAAAGTATCGCGTGAGGAAGAGGACAAGTATAAGACGGTCACGCTGACGTTCCTCGGCCAACTGTATGCAGATCGGGGCTGGGTGATGCAGTTCCACATCAATGCAGCCCGCAATAATAACACTCGGATGTTCACCAAGCTGGGGCCGGATACCGGATATGATGCAGTGAATGATACACCTCTATCCTCGGCCATCATCGGATTGCTTGATGCGTTGGATCAGCAGGAGGCACTGCCCAGAACGATTCTCTACTCCTTGAATCCTAGGGACAATGAAGTGCTCGCAGCCATCATCGGTAGCTTTCAAGGTGGCGGCATTCCAGGCAAGATCCAGCTGGGGGCAGCGTGGTGGTTCAATGATACGAAAGACGGCATGATCGCTCAGATGAAGGCGCTGGCGAATGTGGGTCTGCTCAGCCGATTTGTCGGGATGTTGACCGATTCACGCAGCTTCCTGTCTTACACCCGACATGAGTATTTCCGCCGACTGGTCTGCAACCTGATTGGTGAATGGGCCGAACAGGGTGAGGCACCACAGGATATGGAACTGCTCGGTAAGATCGTTCAGGGCATCGCCTACAACAATGCGAAGGAATATTTCCCGTTTGCTTCAGTGCTTGAAACGGTCTCTACTTCAAAGTCCTGATGTTCAATAAGCGCACCTAGTTATGCAATAAGGGTGCTGTCTTGTTTCTTCTGCTCCATCATAATAAAAAATGCTCCCATTTCTTACCTTGGGTCATCATCCACCGGAGTATAGAATGGGAGCTTCCTTGTACCTTGGATTCAGGGCATTACACCTATGTACCCTAATACTATCGGGCTTCCGATAATAATTGTGCATATAGAGCAGCAACTTCCAGAGAAGGAGCCGTTCCTATTTCCTGAAGTAACTGTGCTGTATATTGCTCATAATGTTCGATCAGGGCTTCCTTGTTCTTCTGCATGGAAAGTGCTCGCATGAGCAGGATCAGCGATTCTTCGTGCAATTCATCGCGATGCAGGAGTTTTTTGAGCAGGCGGATGGCATTACTGGTATCTTTGGCCTTCATTAATGCCTGACACAACCGCTGGTTCAGTGCGCTATACATGAGTGACAGCCGTTCAACCTCGCTCAATGACCACGTGTATCCATACTCTCCGAACAAATTACCCACATAGAGTTGCTCAAGCAACAGAGCTTGTTCCATGTCCGTCTCAGATTGGATGACAGAGAGCTGTCTACACCCTTCTTCGAACCGAATAAAATCCACCGTAACATCGGTTAAGTTCAAAGCGTAATAATTATTGTATGTATGGAGTACTTCTTTCAATCCGTACGTATTAAGCAATTTACGTAGCTGATAGACTGTTGTGTTGAGATAGACTTCGGCATTCTTCTGTGGCATGTTTCCGAAAATATCTTCAATTAGACGGGTACGGGATACAAGCCTTCCTTGCTGGACAAGCAGGTACGCGAACAATTCTATACTTTTGCTGGATCTCCATTTGGTCTTGGCTCCGTGGTCACTGTTAATCTCGATTCTACCCAGCGCATTGAACTCTACCGCTTGCGCTTCAATCGTCGCCACGACTTCTTCCTTAGGAAGCTTACTGGGCGACTCTGCCAGCGCTCTATGTACCGTCTGGAGGAGGCGATCCTGTTTTACCGGTTTCACCATATAATCAAAAGCAAAGACATCAAATGCAGATAAGGCATATTCTACATGAGACGTTATAAATACAATCCGGATTTGTTTGCCTTGCTTTCGCAGTCCTTCTGCGAATTCCAGTCCGCTTTGACGGGGCATGTTAATATCGACAAAAATTAGATCTACCTCATGATCGTTCAAATAAGAGGATGCAGCCATGGTATCCAGAAATGCACCCATGACCTCCACTTCGCCGATCTTTGCCAGCATCTTTTTCATAATCAGGTGCATAGCCTTCTCATCGTCTACCAGAATGACCTTCATGTATTATCCTCCACCTGCACGGAATATAGAGAAAACCCGCTTGTATTAGTCTCGGGTGGGAGAGGTACAGAGAAGTAGAAACTGCTGCCTTGCGAAGGTCTGCTGTCAAACCAGATCTCGCCCCCGTTCAGGCGTACGAACTCCCGGCACAGATTCAAACCAAACCCAATGCCTCGTTCTCCCGCTGTTCCCGTTGCTGATACCGGATACTCATCCTGAAGCAGGGAGCGAGCCTGTTCATCCGTAATCCCTTCTCCCGTATCGCTGACGGATACCACCATATGCTGATCCTGTCGTTCGGCGTTCAACGTGATCCGTCCTCCTGGATTGGTGAATTTAATGCTGTTGGATAAAAGGTTTCGAAGAATCAGGTCAAGCATCTCTTTGTCCGCATAGACGGACACTCCTGGTGAAATATTTGATACCATTCGAATCTGCTTATTCTCGCTGCGAACATATAACAAGCGTATACTAGTTTCCACAGAATGAGACAAGTCCCGTTCTACTGGGTGGAAGACCTGTCCCCCGCCTTGGCTGCGGAACCATTCGAGCAGTCCTTCTACCAGAGCGAACGTGTTGTGAATCTGTTGCTTCATTTCTTGGACGATCTCTTCATGATCAGCATCGGGTTCTTGTATTTCTTCCTCAAGCAAATCCATCAGATTAACCAATACGGCTACAGGATCACGAATATCGTGAGCCACGACATTAAACATTCGGTCTTTGAACGTATTCAACTCACTTAGTTGTCTGGCATTGTCGTGCAGTTTCTTCTCGGCCTGCATGGCTTCAGTCACATCACTGAGCAGCAACATCTTGCCAATGGTTTTACCGGTTAGGTGCTGAACAAGAGAAAGATGAACGTTATAGATCTTGCTACTTGGGTCGTCGGAGAGTTGAACCTTGCTGACACCGTTAGGCTGCTCCTGCTCAAGCAACTTTACTAGAAGCTGGGGGTATTGTGCGAGTACCTGACTGGCATGCTGGCCCAAGCTTTTGGGATGAAGAGGCTCAATGATACTACGGGCAGAACGGTTGTAGCTGGTCAACGCATGATCCAGGTCGAACACAATAACAGCATCCTGCATGGATTCGAATACCTTTTGGTATGCCAACGGAGCCAGACGAAGCATATTGAACTGGAAGACTCCCCATGTGTAGAAGATACCTGATATAACAAATCCGAATGGAGAAAAATCAAGGGGTGAACGGAAGATGTTGCTCAGGTAAATCAGTGAGAAAATAAATGGCCCACAGGAGCCAATAATCATGAATATGATTTGCTTTTTCATGGTAGGTGCGGCACGAAGCAACATCTGTACCAGGAAAAAAACAGAAATAAAGAACAGTGCATAGGAAAACACGACATGAACAGAAAATAAAGGACCTCTCTCAAGAGACACGAGCGGAAATCCCCAGGATGTATCGATCGTCATATGGGTATAGAAGAGATGATGCCACTCGTTGGTATTATGTGTGATAAACGTAAAAACAGGCACAATCAGCAATAGAACCACATTGCGTGTCCGCACCCATGATTCACGGCCTGTATAGTGTAGTACCATCAGGAAGTAGAACACAGGCCCGAGCAGAATGCCAACATATTCAATACGAAGCCAGAACCGAATATGGTCCAGTTGCTGACTAATGATCTCGAAGCCATAGCCGAATGTATAAAAAGAACTGACAAGCATCCCCAGGCCGTAACTGACGGAAATGGGCGAGCTTCTTCTTTTGTAGGAGAGGTAAGCCAGCATTAATATGCAGCAGGTCGCAGCCATTAGCAATGCACACAAATACATATTAGGGTTCATGGATGGGCCGCCTTAATCTAAAATGTACATCGTATTTCTGCGAAGATATGCATCCTATGTTATCAGAATTAGGGTCAAAAACATATGTATTTGAGAGAGATATTCACTTCTTTTTTTCGGAGTGGAATGAAGGTTCCATCCATGTGTGATTCTGTAAAAAAAAAGCCCACCAAGACCTGGAAACAGGCTCGGCAGGCTTCAATTATTTCTTCTTCATTATAGGGTTTCCAGAAGTGCTGCTAAATATGGGTTGGTCTGGAGAACTCGTAGAATAATCGTCAGTGCTTCTGCACGTGATGCAGAGTTCGCAGGATGGAATTCTCCATTCCGATCTCCTTGAATAATCCCGGCTGCTGCCGCTTGCTGGAGCTGATCTGTATTCCAGGTTTGCTCCAGATCGGAGAAAGCAGGTGTTTCTGTGGTTGTTACTTTGCTCAGATCCATAATGCGCGAGATGATAGCGATGATCTCGGAACGCTTAATCTCTTGATTCGGTCTGAATGTGCCGTCAGGGTAGCCGGACAACACACCCTTGCTTTGCAGAGAGCGAATGGAAGCTTCTGCCCAGTGACCTGATACGTCGCTTATTGCATTGCCCTGATTGCTCGACAGATCGAATACTTTGGCGATCAGGGTTGCGAACTCGGCACGAGTGATACTGGCATTCGGATGGAAGGAGCCATCGGCATAACCGGTTACGACACCCAGCTTCACGAATGTATTTACAGTTGACCCTGCCCAGTGCGTGGTTGTATCCGTTAATTGAACAGACGCAGAGTTGGACTGTGCTGCTTTAATCATCTGGGTGAAGCTGGTCATGAAGCTATCCAAGCTTAAAACCTGGCTGTTGAATGGTGGTCCAGGTATTACAGCTGGTCCGGGTGTTGGCTGTGGACTCGGATCTGGTGCAGGAACTGGTGTCGGTGCAGGAGCTGGTGTAGGTGTAGGAACTACGGGTGAGCTTGAACCACCGCCTGAACCTCCTCCGGAGTTACCACCTGTGTTGCCTCCAGACCCACCGTTGTTGATTGCAGTAATCGCCACAGTTTTGGTTCCGGACACGCCTGAAAGATCTGCTGCCTTGGCGTTAACCAGAACAGTTCCTGCTGAAGTTCCAGTTAGTTTTCCGTTTGCGTCAATGGTCGCTTTACCTGTTCCGTCTTGAACGGTCCAGACTACGGCAGAATTCGTAGCATCGGCTGGAAGGACTTTCGCCGTCAGCGGAATGGACTGACCTGCTTGCACAGAGTTGCTTCCGCTGATGGTAATGGAATTCACGAGAATGGGAATTGGCGTAATGGTGACTTTCACACTGCCTACAACGCCGCTACCATCCGTAGCAGTCGCCTGAACCAAGACATCTCCTGGATCTCCAGCAGTAAGTACACCTGTATCCGGGTCAATTGTGGTTGTTTCGGATTCATCCTCGACAGACCAAATCACGGCAGGGTTGATCGCGTTAGAAGGTGAGATTGTAGCATTCAGAGCCAACGTCTCACCAGTGACTACAGAATAGACATCGTCTAGATTGGTTACTTTTACATCGGTAACGATGGATAGTAAGTTATCATTAAGCAGTTTTGAGCCAGAGTATACGCTGATCGGCTTTGTGATGGGTCCCGATTTGATTGGAAAGGTTACAAGCCCACCCTGTGTATAGTATGAATATCCATTTTTAACAGTTTGATCACCAGCTCTGTTTTCCAAACTATGAAACTCCAGATTGGGATCGTCTCCATGCAGGAAGATTTCAGTTCGGCTGTTAACAGGCTGCCCCTGCTCATCGTAGACAGCCAACGTATAATTTAGATAACCCGAATAGTTAGAGGGCTGGGATGCCGAAATTAACTCGACATGATGTGCGACAGTTGCTGGTTTGTAAACTTCTATATTGGAAATACGAGTTAGATTGCCAGATGCATCAGGGATACTGTTTTCGGGAACCCAGGCAATTCCATCCGCTTCAGCGTATCCCCCGACAATCTTTTTATTAATATCCATGATAGTTTCTACACTGCTGTTACCTCCGATATCTGGAACCTGTACAACTTCTCCACTGGAATACCGGAAGTATAGTTGGGTACCTTCATCGGGTTTATCATTGGGATACTGTACCACGATGGAACTTTTGCTGGTTACGCAGCCGCTTAGCACCATTGCAAATAAAGCCAGTATCAATCCTGCTTTTCCTATTGTGAATTTGTTCATCTAACATCTTCATCTCCTTAAATTCTGTTTACTACATTTTAAAATGAGTATAACAAGCTCCAATGACGGCAAAATGACAAACCCCATAATCAAGTGCGCGTAGGCTCTTGGTTATGGGGATATTTTGCATTTTTTAGATGTTTGACATTCGCTTCTTGCGATAATATACTTAGTGTACCTAATTAATTGAGTGACTATTTAATTGTAGTGCTATTTAATAGATGTCCTATGATGTTGGATGTCTATGGAATGATAAAGAAAGAAGGAGGAACACATTATGACTGGTATAGATCCGGTCGCCCAGAAACTTTTATACTCCATTATGCAGTTTAATAAAGGCAAATGGAGGCAACATAAACCTCATGGGCGCAATCACAATGAAATAATGGTGCTGGGTTGTTTACTCCACGGGATGCATCCGGGGGAACGACTGAATTGGCAGGATAACCCGCCGGATTTCAATGACACGATACAGTCCAATCATCCAGGGCTGAAAGTATCGGAGATCAGCGCACTGCTACGTGTGAAGTCGCCTACCATTACGCCGGTTATTCGGGGCCTAGAGGATGAAGGACTGGTCGAACGAACCATGGACCCGGAGGATCGACGTGCAGTACGTATCACCATTACGGAAGCAGGTCGTGCCATTATTCGGGCTGCTCATGAAGAGCGTATGGAGACCTTCAACAAGCTCGTCGAGCACTTGGGCGAGGATGACAGCCAGCAGTTGGCTGAGTTGTTAACCAAGGTGTATACCTTTTTTGATACATTGGTTTCCCAACAGACGGATGCGTCCACACAAGGAGATGATACGCCATGATGAAACTGTTTCGCATGTTGAAGCCTTACCGAATACCGATCTTCTTCATTTTGGGTCTGGTACTATTACAGTCTCTGGCTGAACTGTACCTGCCTACCCTGATGGCGGATATCGTGAATTACGGCATTATTAAGGGAGATATCTCTTACATCTGGCAGATTGGTGGCTGGATGCTGGTCATCGCTATTGGAGGAACCATCTGTTCCGTAGTTGCCAGTTATCTATCTTCACGTACGGCAGGCGGATTTGCCAAACAACTGCGTAGTAGAGTGTTCCGTCATGTAGAGAATTTCTCCCTACAGGAGTTCGATAAGTTGGGTACAGCATCACTGATCACCCGTACAACGAATGATATTACGCAGGTCCAGAACGTATTAACGATGATGCTGCGCATGATGATTATGGCTCCGATGATGTGTATTGGGGGGATCTTCATGGCGGTATCCCAGGATGCCAAATTGTCGACCATCTTCCTGGTTGTACTGCCTGTACTCGCCGGAGCCATTGCTCTGATCGGTGCGAAGGGTCTTCCGTTGTTCAAAACGATTCAGAAAAAGCTGGACCGACTCAACTTGGTACTGCGGGAGCAGTTAACAGGGATTCGCGTCGTTCGTTCCTTCAACCGGGGTGACCATGAGCGTGTTCGTTTTAATGGAGCTAACAGCGATCTGAGAGATGTTTCGATTAAGGTGAATGTGCTGATGGCGACATTGATGCCTGTGATGATGCTCGTTATGAACTTCTCGATGATTGCCATCCTTTACTTTGGTGGACAACGCATCGACAGCGGGAATATGGATATTGGTTCACTGATTGCCTTTATTCAGTACGCGATGCAGATCATGTTCTCCCTGATTATGGTTTCCATTATCTTTGTCATGATTCCGAGAGCTTCTGCTTCGGCTGAGCGGATCAACGAAGTGCTCGACATGCAGCCGGATCTAAGCAATCCCGAGCAGCCTAACAGCATGAAGTCACTGCAAGGTACGATTGAGTTCGATAATGTTACTTTCCGTTATCCAGGTGCGGAGAATGCGGCTTTGTCCGGCATTTCATTCACAGCTCGCCCCGGAGAGATGACAGCCATTATTGGTGGTACGGGTTCGGGGAAATCCACATTGCTCAGTCTCATTCCGCGTTTCTATGATGTGACAGAGGGCAGTGTCCGGGTAAATGGTACAGATGTGCGCGAACTTCGGCAGGAGGAATTGCGAGCCAAGATCGGTTTTGTACCGCAAAAGGCAGTCCTCTTCACTGGCACGATTGCGGAGAATATCCGTCACGGGAAAGACGATGCCACCATGGAGGAAGTGGTTCATGCGGCTCGGACAGCTCAGGCAGAGAACTTCATCACTGAGATGAAAGATGGCTATGACAGCCCCATTGCACAAGGCGGTAATAACGTGTCTGGTGGACAAAAGCAACGTCTGTCCATCGCTCGCGCACTTGTTCGGCGTCCAGAAGTATATATCTTTGATGATAGTTTCTCCGCGCTCGATTTCAAAACAGATGCCCGACTTCGTGCTGCGCTGAAGTCCGAAACGACCGAAGCAGCTGTGCTCATTGTAGCCCAGCGAGTAAGCACAGTTAGGGATGCCGATCGCATTCTGGTTATGGATGAAGGCCAAATTGTCGGTTCAGGAACACATAAAGAGCTGTTGGAGCACAATGAAGTGTATCGCGAGATTGTATCCTCCCAGCTGACAGAGGAGGAGATCGCATGAGTGAACGTACAGCAAGCAAAACCCCTCGTTCCTCCGGCGGACCAGGTCATCCGGGGGCGGCATGGGCATGCGCCCTCCCGTTGAGAAAGCCAAAGATTTCAAAGGCACACTGCGGCGCCTGATTAAGTATCTTCAACCTCACAGTTCTCGTCTGCTAGGTGTGTTGGTTGCTGCCATTCTAAGTACCGTTTTCAGCATCATCAGTCCGAAGGTGATGGCCGAAGGGACGGATATTCTCAGTCAGGGTGCCATCGCCATCCTTCAGGGTGTGCAGGGGCCGGAATTGATTTTCCTGCTTTGATCAAAGTACTATACTTGCTCGTTGGACTCTATCTGTTCAGTGCTGCATTTATGTATGTTCAGCAATACCTGATGGCCGGTGTGGCCCAACGGGTTGTCTATGACATGCGTGAGCAGATCAGTGCCAAGGTTGGACGGCTGCCGCTGAAATATTTTGACTCTCGCACCCATGGGGAGACGTTAAGCCGGGCGACGAATGATGTGGACAACATCAGTAATACGCTGCAACAGAGTTTGGCACAGTTTATTACGTCTGTCGTAACTATTGTTGGGGTTATTATCATGATGCTGACGATTAGTCCATGGATGACGTTGATCACCATTTTGACGCTGCCATTGAGTGTAGTGGTTGTGGTGTTGGTAGCATCGCGTTCGCAAAAGCATTTTGCTAGTCAACAGAAATCACTCGGTGAGCTGAATGGACACGTCGAAGAAATGTATACGGGGCACAAGGTAGTCAAGGCCTTTGGACGCGAGGAACGGTCTGTAGAACAGTTCGAGAAGGTCAATGAAGACCTGTATGAATCAGGATGGAAAGCTCAATTCATCTCAGGCATTATCATGCCACTCATGAGTTTTGTCGGTAACCTGGGTTATGTGCTGATCTGTGTGGTCGGCGGGATCTTCGTTACACGCGGATCTATCTCCATCGGGGATATTCTGGCCTTCACGCAGTACTCCCGTCAGTTCACACAACCGATTAACCAGATTGCGAACATCTCCAATATCATTCAATCGACGATTGCATCCGCTGAACGGGTATTCGAGTTGCTGGATGAAGAGGAAGAAGTTCCGGAGTCTGGAAAACCTGTGCAATTACAGCAGCCTCAAGGTGCGGTTGCGTTCAAGGGTGTGAATTTTGGATATAAAGAAAATGAACTGCTCATCCATAATATGAATATTGAAGTGAAACCGGGGCAAACGGTTGCTATTGTTGGACCGACCGGAGCAGGGAAAACAACCCTGGTCAATCTCCTGATGCGATTCTACGAAATCCAGGATGGCAACATTACGATTGACGGTGTCAACATTGAGGATATGGAGCGTGGCAAGTTGCGCGGTCTATTCGGGATGGTGCTTCAAGATACCTGGTTGTTCAACGGAACGATCCGGGATAACATCGCCTATGGTCGTGAAGGGGCAACGGAAGAGGAAGTCATCAAGGCGGCGGTTGCCGCACATGCGGACCACTTTATTCGTACACTTCCTGATGGATATGATACGGTGCTCAATGAAGAAGCGTCGAACATCTCCCAAGGGCAGAAGCAGTTGCTCACGATTGCGAGAGCGATTCTGGCGAATCCGGCCATCCTCATTCTGGATGAAGCGACGAGCAGTGTGGATACACGGACCGAAGTGTTTATCCAGAAAGCGATGAATGATCTGATGAAGGATCGCACCAGCTTTGTCATTGCTCACCGACTGTCCACTATTCGCGGTGCGGATCTGATCCTGGTTATGGATCACGGTAACGTGATTGAACAAGGCAATCATGAGGAATTAATGGCAAGTCAGGGATTCTATGCGGATCTGTACAACAGTCAGTTTACCGAGCAACAGCCACAGGCGATCTGATTACAGATGTAATTAACAAGAATAGCCGGTAGCATCCCCTTTGGGGTGCTACCGGCTATTTGTCATGTATCCAGAGGATGGACGCTATGATATGACTTGTTCATTTACTGTTCCTTAGACGCTTTGGCAGGCTCATCTGCGCCGTTGCTGGAGATTGTCTTCACTTCCACCTTTGCATCAACGTTCGTTTCCTCCAGTGCAGACGGAGCCGGTTCACCAGGGATCAATTCGCGCTGCTCGATCATGCGTTTGACGACTTCATAACAGTCATCAGCATGTTTGTTGCCGACATAACGCATGGCTGTGAAGCTGAGTGCCGCAGCCAATCCCTGTCCTGCAAAGGGGACAAATTTGGCGACTGATTTGGTGGCTACTCGTACACCGACTCTTTTCAGAACCTGTACCACCAACTCCTTAGTGATCATACGGCCGATGACCTTGCTTCCGATGGACATCACGAAACCATAGATCATGGATTTGGTCTCGGGGTCCATGCCGTCCAGCTGTTTTTGTGATAATCCGAATTTATTGTTAATGGCTGGCAACAGCTGCATCAACATCCCCACATCAGCGAGTACGTCTGTACCGGGCAGTGGAACGAGTGTTGTACCGGCGGAAGCAGTAGCTCTTTTGCGAACCATCGTGCGGCATTCCTTGCGAACTTGCTCCAATTGTTCCAACGTTGCCGGAATCATAGGAATCCCTCCATTCGTATATGGTATAGATATAACCGTTTTGACTCCATTTGAATGGGTTCTCTCCAGCAAAATTTGCGGCCTCATGACATAAGGTGTGGAGAAACCTTTTTTCTCATGCATACATCTGGATAAACAAGGAAATGGTTTATTAGATAAACGGGTTATCCAGCTATTACGGATGAATGACGATTAAGATGCATACCTGGCTGAGAAACCTATTCTGGAAACTCAATATTCCCTGCAAGCCAAAAATGGAGCATTACCAGCAAAGGTAAGGGGTATTAGAACGGTAAGTTAGTCTATATGGGTATGTCTAAAATGGAAGACCAACGGATGAAGGTACATTCTACACGGAGAATAGTAGTGATGGCCCTAATATATCGATTTACATCACTGACGATTAAGTAACCGGTAAGTCATTGCAGAGTCAAATCAAAAATTATAGGAGCAGATTCCTGTAATCATGATTAGATTTCAACAAATAAACCATCGGTGGGTATATTCATTGCATTGGTCCGATGGTTTATTGGCATGACTGCTTATGATATTCAGTTATATGTTCTCGTTCCGCCTAACCGCTCCATCCAGAAACAGGGCTACCAGTTCCTGTGCAAGTTCCTCAATGCTGCCGCCATTCATGTTGCGCACATCTTCGCGGTTAGCGAGCATGAGCAGTGACGTAAACGCATGGGCGAGCAGCATGGGACTCGCGGGCCGCAAATAACCGTTGTCCATCTCCTGCTGGAAGTGGGTGGCGAGCACTTCAAAGATACGCACCTCGGCTTCCCGAATCTGGGCAAGTTGCTCCGTGTCCAGATGTTTCTCGGCTTCTCGCATCATGGTCTCCGTTTCAATATGGGAGTGTTGCATCTTCGCCTCAGCAACCTTGATCAGCCGCTCTTGTAATGTACCAGGTTCATCCAGCCGGAGCGAAGTCTGCTGCATGCCCATCGCCATCATGCGGGTAATGGCAGCAGTGAATAGTTCGGCTTTACTGGAGAAATGATAATAGATGGATGCCTTGGTTACGTTACATAACGAAGCAATCTGCTGAAGCGAGACGGGTTCATAACCGTATTTCATAAACAGACGTGAAGCGGTCATCAATATGTCGAATTGGACAGATGCTTGATCCACACCGGCTTTGGGCCTGCCCGGGGAGCGGGGAGTGCTTGTTTTTTTGCTCATAGTTGCATACCTCTTTTACTTATAATAATCATGGATTAAAAGTGTTCACAAAATTAGGGATTGCATAATTAACCTTCCGGTATATATAATTAACTCAATTATACTATGACCCGTGGTTCATTGCTACACTATAAATAGGGCTTCATAGAAACAAAACTAGGGAGATGAAGAGACAATGCAGGAAGGTTCGGGTTACGGCCGCTGGGTTGCTGGCAAACGAAGTAAATGGATCACCCTGTTAGTATGGATCATCATTGCGGTTGTGCTTGGCATGGTATGGCCTGCTGTAGGTGATCGTGAAACCAATAACGCACAGGATCTGGGTGAATCCAAACCATCGGTTCAGGCAGCTGCACTTGCCGAGAAGGAATTCCCTGGTGGTAAAGGATTGCCCGCACTGATCGTATGGCGTCAAGCCGGCGGTCTGACGGATGAGCAGATTCAGAACATTCAGGCATTAACGGAGCGACTGGATCAAGATCCGGTAGAACAACAGCAGTCCGTTGTGCCACTCTATCAATTGCCACCACAGGCATTAAAAGGCCAGCTTTCGGAAGACGGAAGCACCTTGGTTATGCCGTTGTTCTTCAATGAGGGTGCTGATGCAGAACAATTGAAGGAAGGCATTGAAGCGCTTGAGCAAAAAACACAAGACATCTTCGGGGCGAACCCGTTCGATGTAGCTATAGATGATGCCAATACACTGATTGCCCGTGTGACGGGGCCTGTAGGCATATCCATTGATGCGAGCGGACTATTCTCCTCCGCCGATGTATCCTTGCTCATTGCAACAGTTGTGCTGGTTCTGGTACTTCTGCTGCTGATCTATCGCTCGCCGGTACTCGCGATTATCCCGATTATTGCCGTTGGGTTCGCGTATATGGTGACCAGTCCAATTCTTGGATTCATGGCCGATCAGGGCTGGATAACGGTAGACGCACAGTCGATCTCAATCATGACCGTGTTGTTATTCGGAGCGGGAACAGACTACTGCCTGTTCATGATCTCCAGATACCGCCAAATTCTCTATCATGAGCCGGACAAAAAGAAAGCCATCTTCCAGGCAATTACCGGATCTTCCGGCGCCATTGCCATGAGTGGATTCACCGTCGTTGCAGCACTGCTGGTGCTGTTGCTGGCTGAATATGGGGCATATCATCGCTTTGCCATACCATTCAGTCTGTCCATCTTCATCATGTTTATTGCAAGTCTGACGCTGGTTCCAGCGCTGCTGGCGATCTTCGGCCGAGGTTCGTTCTACCCGTTCGTACCGCGTACACATGAGATGGAAGTTGAACGTGCAAAGAAGAAAGGTAAACCGGCTCCCGCCCCGCGCAAAATCAAGGAAAGCTGGATTGGCCGTATTGTGGTCACCAAACCTTGGACCGTTCTTGCGATTACAGTCGTGTTGTTGGGGGGACTTGCGACATTCTCCACGCAGGTGAAATTCACGTATGATCTGTTGTCTTCTTTCCCGGAGGATGTACCTTCCCGTGAAGGATTCACCGTTATTGGCGAACAGTTCTCGCAAGGGGAGCTGGCTCCGGTCAAAGTTATTATCGATGCTGAGGGCAAAGAAACGGATCTGAAGCAGCGTCTCGAATCGCTGGATTACATTAGCAAAGTAGGCGATGCCCAGCAGGGCGCTGAGAATGCCAACATTACCGCCTTTGATGTGGAATTTAATCTGAATCCATATTCCATGGAGGCCATGCAGCATATTCCGGATCTGCGGGCGACTGCGGAACAGGCGCTTCAAGATGCTGGTGTAGCTAATGTGGACAGTCAGGTCTGGATCGATGGTCAGACGGCTGAACAATATGATATCGAAGTGACCGGAGAACGGGATGCCAAGATCATTATTCCCGTAGTCATCGGCATGATCACCTTGTTATTGCTGTTATACCTGCGCTCGATTGTAGCAACAGCGTACCTGATCGCGACAGTCGTTCTATCGTATTTCTCTGCACTCGGTCTAGGCTGGATCATTATTCACTATGGGCTTGGCGCAGATGCCATTCAGGGAGCGATTCCGCTGTATTCCTTCGTATTCCTCGTCGCACTGGGTGAAGACTATAACATCTTCATGATCTCGAGTATCTGGCAGAAACGCAAAACGATGCCGCTTCGTCAAGCTATTAGAGAAGGTGTTGGCGAGACAAGTTCCGTTATTACATCTGCAGGTCTGATCCTGGCAGGAACATTTGCGGTACTTGCAACATTACCGATTCAAGTATTGGTGCAATTCGGAATTATTACAGCTGTTGGTGTCCTGCTGGATACTTTCCTGGTTCGTCCGTTCATGGTACCAGCTATCACTGCATTGCTGGGCAAATGGGCTTTCTGGCCAGGCAAGTATGTTCCGATTGCTGAGAAGGATGAGGAGAAACAAAAACAGAAACAAAACCAGTCCATGTAATGCATGGATGGGTAGAATGGACAGCTGGGCTTCGAGCCTGCTGTCCATTTCTTTTGGAACAATGGCGAAGAATAGATTCGGATGGGATGCTGCTGAGATGGAATGGTGGAACTGTAAAAAATCCTCAGAATGTGCCGTGGTCCTTGTTTTCTTAAATTGCTGAAGGTTTACGCGGCTCATGGTTTTGGGACATAATAGAGGAAGCGTCGGCTTAGGGCAGACGGATGAATGAACAACAATGGGACAACCAGGGAAGGATGAGAGCAAGCATGACGAACCAACTTAATGTGTACTTTAACCATGACGGCGGTGTGGATGACCTCGTATCGCTGTTCATGCTTCTGCAAATGGACAATGTACATGTAACCGGCGTATCGGTTATTCCGGCAGACGGATATCTGGAGCCTGCAACAGATGCCAGCCGCAAAATTATCGATCGCTTCGGTACATATTCCGTAGAGGTATCCAAATCCAATTCCAGAGGAAAGAATCCATTTCCTGCGGCGTGGAGACTGCATTCCTTCTACGTAGATGCACTTCCTGTACTGAACGAGTCTGGCAAAATGGAAGCACCACTTTCTTCCGTTCCGGCACATCAGCATCTGATCGAGAAAGTGCGCAGTACCGAAGGCAAAACGTTGCTGTTGTTCACAGGTCCATTGACGGACCTTGCGCGAGCACTGGACGAAGCGCCAGACATTGAAGAGAAAATCGACAAGCTGGTCTGGATGGGTGGCACATTCGAGCGTGGTAACGTAGAAGAGCCTGAGCATGACGGCACCGCAGAATGGAACGTATTCTGGGACCCGGAAGCGGCTTACCGTGTATGGCAGAGCGGCATCCAGATTGATCTGGTTGCACTGGAAAGTACCAACAAAGTACCTCTGACTCCAGCCGTTCGTAACCGCTGGGCAGCAGAACGTCGCTTCGAAGGCGTAGATTTCCTGGGGAACTGTTATGCGGGATGTCCGCCACTGGTGTACAGTGAGACGAATTCCACGTATTATCTGTGGGATGTGCTGACAACGGCTTCCGTTGGACGCGAGGATATCGTGAAGAAGAAAACCGTCAACTGTATTGTCATCCCGGATGGTCCGAGCCAGGGCCGCACGGTGGAGCAAGCCGACGGACGTCCAGTACAACTGGTGTATGATACCGATCCTGAAGCCTTCTTCACGTACATGACGGATTTGGGTAAAAAAGCTGCTCCGCAGCGTTACTAATTCAGCCAGCCGCAAGGCTTGGCCCATTAAAGCTACGACCAAATAAAGCCGCACGTCAGTGTATTCGGTAAAGGGGCCACCCTTTAATCTGGATTTCTGCCATGCGGCTTTTGGTATTGGTATGGACGGGTTTGCCAGTAATTACTTGGCTGGCCTTTGGTGTAAGGACGCTTGGGTATGCGAGCGAGCCGAGGGGATGATTATATAATATCTCTTGATCGCCTCTGTCATGTCTCTACTGCCCGCCCCTGAGAATTCCTGTATTGTACGCTGAGCAGCATTCGCTTTATATTTTAAATCGGCCAATTAACCTGTTCAGTTCGCTGGACAATACCCGCAGCGATTCTGCGGACGCACTGATCTCATCCATGGATTGTAGCTGGCTCCCGGTTGTGTCGGATACCTTCTGGATACTTGAAGCGGATTCACGCGAGATATGTTCCATATCCTCGACGGAAGCCGATACTTCTTCTGCACTGGCAGACAGCTGCTCGGATGCTGCGGATACTTCGTGCAGACGTTCATTGATCGTCTCAATGCCGGTATGGATGGAAGAGAATGACCGCCCCGCTTCCTGAACGACAGCAAGACCAGACTGTACGGCGGTTGTGCTGGCTGACATATGTTCTGACAACAAAGCCGTTTGACGAGTCATCTCGGCAATCAGTTCGGTTACATGCTGGGAGGATTGCTCAGATTCCCCCGCAAGCTTGCGAACTTCCGATGCAACTACAGCGAATCCGCTCCCATACTCTCCGGCACGAGCTGCTTCAATACTGGCATTAAGTGCGAGCAGATTGGTCTGTGAAGCGATACCTTTCATCAGGTGTGCGACAGATTCAATCTTACTGGAGTATTGCTCCAGCTGTGAGGTGGATAATACCATCTGAGCATTGGCCTGATGAATTTGGTCCATGCTGGCGATGGCCGTGTCCAGTTTGGTCTGCCCCTGTATGGCATCGTTGGTTGTTTCCTGGGATACATCTGCAACCACGGAGGAAGAAGTCGCAATATGCTGCATGCTGCGCGTAATCTCTTCCATAGCCACCGTGACCTCACCCGCACGTGCAACCTGTTCCGCCGCACCTTGGGCCGTGTGATCCGTATGTTCAGCGATTCGCTGGCTTGCTTCTGCCGTCGTCTGTGAATGTTTGGATACACCTGCTGCGGCTTGCAGCAGAGAATCGGAACTTTGGCGGATGCCCGCCATGACATCACGGGTATCGTCAACGAGATGTTTGAATTCGGAAGCGAGCTGTCCGACCTCGTCTTTACGTCCAAGTTCGACGTTGACCGTCAGGTCGCCTTTTCCCACTTGGGTAATCAACTTTTTCAGCTTTACCAAGGGACGGGTCAAGTAGTGGGCGAATCCATACACCAACAAGACACTGAGCAGCACAATAGCCAAGGCTGTCCAGATCATGGTCATACGGTTACGTGACATCAGTTCATAGACCGCAGTAGAGTCCAGATCCGCACCGACCAGCCCGAGGATTTCCCCGCCCGCCCCACGAATCGGCACATACGCCGTGATGGTAGCACCATAATCATCTTGAGTGAGTTCACCTCGTACAGGTTCCGCCGTTTCAAGAGCTTGGAGCATCCCTTCATAAAGGTTCTCTTCAGGAGAGCCGTAGGGGGAGAAGTTATCCTCTGCCACATCGGCAGCAGCGCCATCCACAACATAGAAATACGTAGCTGTTCCATTTTCCTCGCGTGTACCGAGTGTGTACAGATACTTGAGCCCATTGGCTTCACGCAGTTGACTGAGCTGCTCACGCAATGTGCCATAATAGGATGTTTCATCCTGTCCAGTACTGAGTGGTGCATACAGAGAGGTATCAATCAATGCTGCTGCCCGTTCTGCCACAGCCTGAGCTTGCATCCCCATGGATTGCTCGACCAAATGAGCTGACGAACGGTACATGGTAATGCCAAGAACCGCACCCGCGGCCAGCATCAGACAGGAAAAGAATAAAAAGATCCGCATAAACAAACTGTTCATTGGTAAAAGTGTTCCCCCTTAATATGTAAGCATGTTACATCATTCGATTCAGCGTGCTCTTTAGATTTATGTAAAATGTTCATTCATGTTAAACTATGAATGCTTAGTGTGAATCGGGTGATTTTATTCTTCAAGCGCATTCTGTCTGATTGAGTGGTACAGGTATGTAATTGCATTTCTATTTGAATTATCGGCATTTGAAGGACAAAGAATTAGGGCTGTCTCTACATCATAAGGATGTCAGATGTCAGGGAGCCCCTTGGTTATCCTTGTTTTAAGCTAGTTGTATTCTAACGAACCTAGTACGCGTTATTCGCCCCTTTTTGGGCAGTTCTGAAGTGTAACGAATCTCAGAAACGTTATTTTGCCAAATGGGGCAGGTGTTCAGGTTCTGGAAGGCTTTTTTGAGAGAATAGCGGCACTGAGATTCGTTACAGATTGAATGTCTTGATGATCAGCCTAATAAGACGTGTCAGATTCGTTAGCGCGCAAGTACAGGGGGCTTCCAAGCCCCCTTTAATATTTGTGATATTGTATTGTCCTCCTGTTCTTGTCCATTCATTCTATTACATCGTTCCCCCGCCCTGGCGGATGGAGGCTGGAATCTTTTCAGGACCCTGATTGATATATTTATTGATAAAAGTACCTACTTTGGCTTCATCGAATGGATCAAGCTTCATCGTTTTGGTCCAAGCGGTCACGACGACTTCACTGCCTTCGGGAATGTCTTTGTTCGGTACAGCCAGAATGCCTGCTCCGGCTTTGCGGAACTTGGCAAGGTATTTCAAATGTTCCTTCAGGTCCTCGCTGGCGTTCTCACGGTAATAGATGATGATATCGCCATGCTCCAGATTGTGGACCAGGTAATTATAGCCCGGGAAGTCGGTGTAGAATCCAAACTTGATATCATGCGGGTTATGCGGCCCTGAAGTCGGGATGGTCATCTCATACTGGATGGGGTCCTCCGTATGCTCCGCTCCATAGTATTTATCGTCAGTCACGTCGATGGTCGCATTGGCTTCCAGATCAGCCACATCATATTTTGCCCCTGCACCCTGTAAGAAGAACAGACCAAGCGTAACAATCGACACAGCCATCAATGCATGAGCAACCAGCCGTAGAGATCGACTTTTTTTCTGGATGTCCGCCCGTTCCTTCTTTTTCATATGGCTCAGGATTTTTCCCTGTGTGCGTGATGCCCAGATATAAGCGGCGATCGAGAACACCAACACGATTGCGCCTAAGATGAGCCAGAGATAGGATGTGCCTGCCTCGTGTTCCATTTGCATATGATTCATATGAGTCATGTCGGGTTCCTCTGCTTTCTTCGTAAAATGAGTGATTATAACACTACACAACGTAGTGTTATTGGCAATGTTGAATTATCTCATGACGTAACGGGAGTTGCTAGACGCATCTGTTACGTAAATAAGAACACACCTATCACACTACACATTGTAGTGTATAAAACATGCCAGCGCAATGCTTCCTTAGAAAACCCAAAAAGACCTTCCCCGCGTAGACTGGGAAAGCCTAAATGCCAATCTAAAGAGTCTGGAAAATTTATATCTATTGGGATAACCATTTACACGAAAACGTAGAGGACAGAAAGAACCTAAAGAAGCGGAAGCTAAAAGCTTTCTGCAAGAAAGCTGCTTCGGAAGCATATGCTTCGCCTTTATCGCCAGATTTTCACCTTTGTAAAAGTGAATTAAAAAAATCTGGAGATAACAGCGATCGGAAGGTTATTCGTTCATCGAAGTAACAAGTGTATGTATGCTTTATTCCAACTGATATATCTTACAGACGACCAAATGGAGAAAGCATCATGCTGATCAGTTCAAGAAAGATTTTACCAAGCATGCGATATAGAATAAAGAACAATACCACATTGGCGATCAGGACGCTGTACATGCTATCGATAGCTGCTTTGGTTCTGTTCAGCGGATAGTGGAACAGTACCGCATTCAGCGCGACGAAAATAATGATATACGAGACCGTCAGCAAGGAGATCGCGATGGAATACGAGATGATAATAAACAGATTCGCCAGAACAAGGGATACGACAGCAGGAACTAGCAATGTACCGAACTGGGCAACCAGTGTTTTGGGACGGAATGTTATTTTTTCAATCTTCAGAATAGCGTACATCAGTGCAATAGAGGCAATCAGGATCATGACAGTGAACAACAGCGGTCGGATAAATCCACCAATGAACAAACCGTCCATGCCTATGCGACTAAAGGTAATTAAGAAGTATGTAGAAGATAGGATTGCAATAAGGGCCATCGTTAGCCATCCACTTAGTGAATGCTGGTCACCAACGGTTTTCATCGACTGATACGGACGGGCCAGTACACTGAGGAAATAAGACAGATACTGTTTGCTAACTTCTTTGGCTTGCTGAACTTTCTCATTCTGCACGATATTATTCCACTGATTGGAGTGGGTATCACCTGTAGAAGCAGGGTCATTGCTGCTTGCTGATTCTGCTGTGTGTTGCTTGGATGTAGAGCCGGGCGGAGTGTTGGGTGGAACGGGTGCATGGGAAGAGGTGGCCTGCGTGCTGGACCAACGGGTGTATTCGGGTTCGGAAGCAGCAGCAGATTCCGGGTTCGGTACAGGAGTGGGCGAAGAGGTAGTTTGCGTAAGATTAGAGCCGCACCTCTCACAAAAATGGGCATCTCCATTTTCATGATTACATACTGGACATTTCATGACATAAGCCTCCAATTTCTAGAAATAATGAGCAGGGTATACATTGTGTCTCATTTTAACGGTTGATGACGAATTTTGTCTATGTTTCGCAGGAATTAATACCCTATATTCACCAAGTGAAATCAGGGATGATCGAATCTCATATTTTCATATTGACATAACGATAACGTGGAATTATGATGTCATTACCGAAATTGATAATCATTATCAATAAGAGAACGTTGATTCAAGGGCACTTTCTTGTTGGCATTCGTGCAAAAAGGTTGGCCTAATCTATATATCCATAGGGAGTGTGTTAAGTTGAAAAAAATATTGGTATTGCCAGTTGTTGTGCTGGCTACTTCGGTTTTGCTCGCCGCTTGCGGCAATGATGAGGCTGTTACGGACAAGTCTTCAGAGACAACCGCCGTTGTGAATGAAGGCCAGACATCTGCAGAGAGTGGAAATACAGCAGGTCAGGATGCAACGGGCGGGGATTATACAACAGCTGTAGATGGTTATCGTACTTTTGCTATACAGCAGATCGATGAATTCGTGAAGGAAACCGAGAAGTTCACGGATGCCGTGAAAGCCGGGGATCTGGAGACTGCCAAATCATTATATGCACCCGCTCGGATGTACTATGAACGCATTGAACCGGTCGCCGAGGCGCTGGGGGATTTAGACCCGAATATTGATGCGCGTGACGGAGATGTTGAGGCTGCCGACTGGCGCGGATTCCATCGGATTGAGAAAGCATTGTGGGAAGATAACACGACTAAAGGCATGGAGGAATATGCGGATACGCTGCTTAGTGATGCGAAGCTGCTGCGTGCCAAGGTTGAGACGATGGACATTGATGCCAGCCTGATGGTGACGGGTGCGGTGGAATTGTTGAACGAAGTATCTTCCAGCAAAGTGACGGGAGAAGAGGAACGGTACTCTCATACGGATCTGTATGATTTTGCAGCGAATGTGGAAGGGGCTCGCGAGATCTATAATCTGCTCAAAGATGATTTGGCTGTCAAAGACAAGGATCTGAACCAACAGATCGCAGACCGATTTGATGCACTGGAGAAAGAGCTTGCGCCATTTAAAGATGGAGCCGGTTACGTATCTTATGAAAAGCTGACGGATGCGGATGTACGTACATTGAGTCAGAATCTGGATGCGCTTGCGGAGCCACTGTCGAATATGGGACAGGTATTGGGAGTGTAGAATAATGACCGAGAAGAAGGAAGATTCGCTGAAAAAGCCGTTGTCACGGCGTGAAATGCTGAAGCTGACCGGCGTAGCTGGACTCGGTCTGCTTGTTGGTGGGAGCGGGGCCAGCGGTCTGATGGCGCTGGGTCGCAAGAGTCAACCGGCGCTCGCTGTGGAACAAGCCACGCCGGATGAGAAGGGCCTGCCCTTCTATGGCAAGCACCAAGCGGGCATCCTTACCCCGGCGCAGGATTTCATCTGCTTCGCTGCCTTTGACGTGACCGCAGGTACCGTGGGTGAGCTGCGTCGTCTGTTCCAGAACTGGACAGCGGCTTCCGCCGCCATGGCTGCCGGACAGATGATCGGCGAACATAATACCACGCTGAATACGCCGCCCACCGATACGGGCGAAGCGGCAGGCCTGACACCGTCACGTACCACGTTGACGTTCGGTGTGGGGCCCTCTTTGTTTGACGGGCGCTTCGGATTGAAGGGCCCGAAGCCTCGGGGTCTGCGCGATTTTCCGGCTTTTGCCGGTGATGCGCTGGACCCGCAGTGGTGTGGTGGCGACCTGTGCGTACAAGTCTGCGCAGACGATATGCAGGTCGCCTTCCATGCCATCCGCAACCTCGCGCGCATTGCGCGAGGGCACGCGGTATTGCGCTGGACCCAGGAGGGCTTCCAGCGCACAGGCCGAGCCGACCCTGCGGGTGGAACACCGCGCAATCTGCTCGGCTTCAAGGATGGCACCGGCAATCCGGATACCTCGGATGCGGTGCTGATGGACCAGACCGTCTGGGCACAGCCAGCGGATGGTCCAGGGTGGATGGCCGGCGGTAGTTATATGGCCGTCCGCCGGGTTCGCATGCGTGTGGAGGTGTGGGACCGCTCCACACTGAAGGACCAGGAGGCGACCTTTGGCCGCCACCGGGATAGTGGAGCGCCGATAGGCAGCCACGGCGAGTTCGATCCGGTGGATCTGCAGGCCAAGTCCACCGATGGGCAACCCGTCATTCCGGCAACGTCGCATCTTCGTCTTGCCAAGGGAGATGGAAGTCAGCAGATTTTACGCCGTTCCTACTCGTATTCGAGTGGGTTGGATGCCAAGACGGGGCAGTTCGATGCAGGTTTGCTGTTCATTAGTTATCAACGCGATCTGGACAAGCAGTTTATTCCGATTCAGGAACGGCTCGCGAAGAACGACAAATTGAATGAATATACGGTGCATGTCGGCAGTGCGGTGTTTGCCTGTTTCCCGGGTTGCTCCGAGGGACGATATATCGGGGATACATTGTTTTGATGGAACAGTAATCATGAGAAGGAGGAGCACGATCAGGTTCCAATCATGAGGAGGAGCGAAATGAAATTGAACATGGGAATCGCATACAAGCAATCGCTGATTAGGCAACGTAAAGGAAGAGGATTGCTGCGTATACCATTAACCCTGCTCATATGCCTGATGATCACGTCCGGGATGACAGGGTATGTGCCGGATCGTACCATCGCCTATGCTTCAAGCTCAAGCTTGTCTTCCAAGGTAGAGACTACTACGGAAGATCTGCTGGATTCACTGCTCCCGCCTGTGGGAAGTGCACTGGTGGAGGCAGGTCAAGGCAAGCTTGCGGAAGCAATTCGGGATGTGGGCGAGTTTCAGGAGTTATGGAAGCAAGCAGTTACATTGCAACCGGAACAACGTATAGATCAGGTAAGTGACTTGGTTGTTAGCGTAGACAACATCTTGGCGAAGGTTCAAGAGGCTTTAATAAACAAAGATACCGATACAGCCAAGCAGGCGCTTGCGGATCTGGCCCGGGAAACCAATCGGTATATCGAGGCATTTCAGGGGACGGAAGAGAGCGGTGATGCAGGTCGGAAAGCGGCTGAAAGCCTGATGCCTGATGCCCGTACCAGTCTGAGCGCGATGGAAAAGGGCGACTGGACGCAGGCTGATCTTGCCTACAAACGGATCGTTGCTGCTTGGAAGGGCACAGAAGCTCCGATTCGTCAGGACCATTTTGGCGTATACAGCCAGTTGGAGAAAGAGATCAGCTTAATTCGTGTTGCGATGCAAGCGGAGCCCCGCAAGGAAACGCAGGCAATCGAGCGGATGCAGAATCTGGTCATGTTGCTGACAGATTACAGTGCGGGTACACTCCAGGATGGCGAAGTCGAAAATATCACAGCCGCTTCGGGCGTGTCCTCACTGACTGATCTGCTGAAATTGCTAGAGCAGGTTCAGCAGCAGATTCAGACAGGAGATACGACTACGGCTGCTACGGGGTTGGAACAGTTTATCGTCGCTTGGCCTTCGGTGGAGGGACAAGTACAGATATCTTCTCCCGCTTCCTATACAGCGATTGAGAACGAGATGACGGAAGCGTCTGGATATCTCATGTCGAATCCACCGAACACAGTGAAGGCAACCGAGGTGGTTTCTCGAATGATGGACCGACTGGAGCCATTAACTGCTACTACCTCTTATACCGCATGGGATGCAGCATTAATCCTGCTCCGTGAAGGGCTTGAAGCTATTCTGGTACTGGCGGCTTTACTGGCTTATGCCAAAAAAAGTGGGCAGAGCGTTGCACGTCGCTGGATTTGGGCTGGAGCAGGAAGTGGTCTCGTGCTCAGTGCCGCGCTTGCGGTCGTTCTCACACTCGTTCTGGCTGCGGCATCCTCAGGTAGTACGCGGGAGATGATTGAAGGGTATACAGGTCTGGCAGCGGTTGTTCTAATGTTGACCGTGGGGCATTGGATGCACAGCAAATCCAGCGTACGTTTCTGGAATAGTTATGTGGAGCAACAGGTTGGTGGTGCGTTAGCACGCGGAAGTTTGTGGTCTCTTTTTGCCGTAGCAGGGCTTGCCATATTGCGAGAGGGTGCAGAGACCGCGATCTTCTATATCGGGATGGCACCTGCCATTGAGACATCGCAGATGTTGATCGGTATTGGTGTAGCATTGGTGATCCTTGTTGTATTGGCTGTGGCCATTATTCAATTCAGTGTACGTCTGCCTGTACGGTGGTTCTTCCTGACCGCTACGTTGCTGATCTATTATCTGGTATTTCGGTTTCTGGGGGAGAGCATACATGCTCTTCAAGTATCGGCAACGCTTGGCGCACATGTGGCTCCTGAATTGCCTACACTCAGTTGGTTAGGCATGTATCCAACCTGGGAGACGTTTATTCCACAGATGTTGGTACTGATCTTCATGATCATCAGCTTGATTCGCACAGAGGTACGTTCAGCCAAAGGAGCAACCGAGGCGTCCATCTAGCTTGAATTGGCAGATTAGAGGCTACATTCAATAATTGCGTCATATCATGATTAATGACTAAACCATACATAGGGAACCCCTAAATCCCTATAAAAATAGCCGTATCCTTCACGATCCATTCAGCGTGAAAGATACGGCTATTTATTTTTCGGAATTCTATGGGGGATCTTATTAATTGTAAGTTTAAGAGCTGGCTTCTACAGTCTGCGGGTTGGTCTTCATTAATGTGGGCGTGGATTCCCGTATAATCGGTTTGGTCACCATATGTGAGATCTGATAGGGCTGTGACGGATGATCAATCCGGGATAAAAGCATCTCGGCAGCCTTGATGCCCATTTCGTTGCTGTAAATATGAACCGTCGTTAAGGCAGGCTCAATAATCTGTGATTCAGGCGCGTTATCGAATCCGCATAGGACGATATCCTGCGGTACAGTAACATTCCTTGCTCTCAACGCTCGGATCAGATCCACTGCGATAAAGTCGTTGGCACATACATATGCATCAGGCAGCGACTTTAATCCGGTCACGCGCTCGTTTAACCAGCCGGGCTTCGAGAAGAACAGACGGTCATCATCCACAATGCACTGGGCCAGATCGACCTGCAATCCTGCTTCCAGCATGGCCCGCTGATATCCAACCCAACGTTCATTGAAGCTCTTACAATGATTGTAATCCCCCGCAAATCCAATATTGTTGTAGCCGCTCTCAATTAAATTGCTAGTTAATTGATATATGCTGTGCTCGTTCTCCATCATCAGCAGATCTGCATGAAATTCCGGGTAACGTATGTTGGAAGCGCAATCGATAAAGACCGTGGGAATTCCCAAATCGGTAATAAGCTTCGTGTAATTCAGATCGAATAACTCGATGCAAATGATACCATCCACATTGGAACGATCAAAATTGTTAGGGAGTGTAAGTAAGTCCTGATCCATCTCACGTACGATATGGATGGAGAGATTGTATCCCTCTGCACTGATTCGTTTCTCCAAGCCGCTGATCACCAACGAGCCGAAATGAGATGTATTAGGCAGATTTTCCGTTAACAGGGCAATATTGCGTGGGGTCTTGATTAGAGTATGCTCACTTTCCATGTACGCGAACTGTTTATATTTAAGTTCAATTGCTTTTTTTATGACACGATTCCGTGTTTCCTCTGGAATATTCCCACTGTCATTCAGGGCTTTGGAGGCCGTATTTCTGGAGATGCCCAGAGCATCGGCGATGTCCTGAATCGTGACTTTTTCTTTTGCCATCTCGTGTTTCACCTCTAATGATCAAATGATCGTCCATAGTATTATCTAAGTCAAATGTATAATAGTTCAGAGTAAATAGCAATCTCGACTTTACATATGCACAATATAGTTTACGTTATTTATTCATATTTTTGCTTGTGTGTGCATTTGTAGCTCCGAATATATATACTGCGAAGTTTATTTTCCAATGTTTTCTTAAATGAGAAAGAGGATTAATCAATTGAACAAGCATCATATATGCATTATATGGGTATTCAGTACGGAAAAAACACATAAAATGTTATTGAATGCACAATATTTTTTACATAAAGCATTGACTAATGCCTATATCACCTGTTAAATTGTAAATTATTAAATGAGCAATTGTAAACATTGAAAACCCTTACTACAGACAATTGTCAACTTCAGGAATGAACGGAGGTCATGTGTTGGATAACACAGTGGATACCAAAAAGGGTACAAGAAAGGCGTTGAAAGAGAGGGCATCGACTAGTCACAAGATACAGCAGCTCAAAAAAAACTATTTTTTGTATATGTTGCTCGCACCAGCTCTGATTCTGACCCTTATCTTCAAATACATCCCGATGTACGGAGCCATTATCGCATTTAAAGATTTTAGTCCGATCAAAGGCATCATGGGCAGTGAGTGGGTAGGGTTGAAGCATTTCGAGAAGTTTTTGGCATCGCCCAATTTTGACGTCATTTTTATGAATACGCTTAAACTTAGCTTTTTTGGATTGTTATTTAGCTTTCCAGTGCCCATTTTGCTTGCTCTTATGCTCAATCAGGTACGTAAAGCCGGCGTGAAGAAAAATATCCAATTGTTTCTGTATGCACCCAACTTCATATCGGTTGTTGTCGTTGTGGGTATGCTGTTTATCTTTCTATCACCGACAGGGCCGATTAACCAAATCGCTACATGGATTACCGGTCAGCCGATCATGTTCATGTCTGAGCCTGAATATTTCCGCTGGATCTACATTTTGTCGGATATCTGGACCGGAGCAGGCTGGGCTTCTATCATTTATGTTGCGGCTTTGGCCAATGTTGATCCAGAACTTCACCATGCGGCGAATCTGGACGGAGCAAATCTTATTCAGCGTATTCGTCACATCGATCTTCCGACCATTCGTCCGATTATGGCCATCGTATTTATTCTTGCCGCTGGCGGGATCATGTCCATTGGATTTGAGAAGGCTTACCTGATGCAGACCTCCATGAACCTGCCTTCCTCCGAGATTATTGCCACGTATGTTTATAAGGTGGGCTTGCAATCCGGGGATTACGCTTACTCTGCCGCTGTTGGATTGTTCAACTCGGTCATCAATGTCATATTACTGGTTACTGTGAATCTGATTGTGAAGAAATTGAATGAAGGCGAAGGTCTTTATTAAGAAAGGAATGTTATTCATGGTAGTCAAACATACGGGACTGGATCGTCTGATCCTCGCACTGAACGCGATTTTTCTCACCTGTGCTGTACTGGTTGTGGTTTTGCCCCTGATATACATCGTTGTTGCCTCATTCATGGACCCGACGGTGCTGCTGAACCGCGGATTGTCCTTTAATGTATCCGACTGGAGCCTGGATGGGTACCAGATGATTTTGTCCAATCCGGCTATGATCCGAGGTTTTGCGAATGCGGTGCTCTACTCGGTTTCCTTTGCATTGCTGAGCGTAACCGTTTCCGTATTTGCAGGCTATGCCTTGTCGGATGAAAGGCTGGCAGGACGCGGATTCTTCATGATTATATTCATCATTACCATGTTCTTCGGTGGCGGATTGATCCCCACATATCTGCTTGTCCGTAATCTCGGCATGCTGGATACCGTGTGGGCAATTATCCTCCCCGGAGCCGTCAACATCTGGAACATCATTCTCTCCAGAACCTTTTTCAAAGGGGTACCGCGTGAACTGAAAGAAGCAGCCAATGTGGATGGCGCCTCCGAGATGAAGATTTTCTTCCAGATCGTCATTCCGTTGTCCAAACCCATCATTTTTGTACTCGCATTGTACGCGTTTGTGGGGCAGTGGAATTCCTATTTTGACGCCATGATTTATCTGGATAATCCTAAGCTCCATCCGTTACAGCTCGTACTGCGTTCCATTCTAATTCAGAATCAGGCTGCACCGGGCATGATCAGTGATCAGCTTGCCATGGCGGAACTGAAACGGCTATCAGAAATGATCAAATATTCAGCTATTGTCATTTCGAGTCTGCCACTCATCATTATGTATCCGTTCTTTCAGAAATATTTCGAAAAAGGTGTCATGGTAGGTTCGCTTAAATAATGACGCTCAAATAATAGCCAGCTAGAATTATGGCGAGGTTTGGCCCGCTAGAAATGGCAAAAGTTTGACCCAACACAATCCATGGAGGTCATGATCATGAAAAAAGTGAACAAGTCCAGAAAAGCTGTTACAACTGCATCCATTTCCATGTTGTCTGCCATGCTTCTGCTCTCAGCCTGTGGCGGGGGTGGAGGCGGTGCAGCAAGCGAAGCCCAGTCACCTGATGGCAAAGTGACATTGAATTTCATAACCCAGAGCTCTCCGCTGGCTCCCGCTGATCCGAACGAGAAGCTGATTTACAAAAGACTCGAAGAGAAAACCAATATGCATATCAACTGGAAGAACTATACGAGTGATGTGTTTAAAGAAAAAAGAAACCTGGCGGTAGCCAGCGGTGATTTGCCAGATGCCATTTTTGACGCAGGTTATGGGGATTATGATCTCCTGAAACTGGCGAAGGATGGGGCCATTATTCCACTAGAAGACATGATTGAGCAACATATGCCCAATCTGCAAAAGGTATTAGAGGAAGCTCCCGAATACAAGAGCATGATCACGGCTCCAGACGGACATATCTATTCATTTCCCTGGATTGAGGAACTCGGCAGTGGCAAACAACGGATTCAGGCAGTGGATAACTTGCCCTGGATCAATGTGGAATGGCTGAACAAGCTCGGACTGAAGATGCCAACGACAACCGAAGAACTGAAAGAAGTGTTGATTGCGTTCAAGACCCAGGACCCGAACGGCAATGGCAAAGCAGACGAAATTCCGTTGTCCTTCATTAACAAGCCGGGCGGAGAAGACCTGACCTTTCTCTTTGCGGCATTTGGACTCGGGGAGAACTGGGACCATACCGTGGTGACTGATGAAGGCAAAGTGGTCTTCACAGCAGCTGATAAAGGTTACAAGGAAGCGGTCCAATACATTCATGAACTGGTTAAGGAAGGTCTCGTAGATGTGGAAGCGTATCAGCAGGATTGGAATACGTATCTGGCCAAGGGCAAAGACAACAAGTATGGCATGTATTTCACCTGGGATAAGGCCAACATTACAGGCATGAATGATACCTATGATGTTCTGCCTCCTGTTGCCGGACCGAGTGGCAAGGCCAATGTGACCAGAACGAACGGCATCGGACTCGACCGGGGACGTATGGTTGTTACTAGCAGTAATAAAAACCTGGAATCGACAGCGAAGTGGGTGGACCAATTGTACGATCCGCTCCAATCGGTACAGAACAACTGGGGAACGTATGGCGATGAGACACAGCAGAATATTTTTGAATTCGATGAAGCCAAAGGCATGCTGAAGCATCTTCCGCTGGAAGGCGCTGCACCTGTGGAGCTTAGACAAAAAACAAGCGTTGCAGGACCGCTGGCGATTCTCGACAGCTATTACGACAAGTACACAACCAAACCGGAAGATGCCGCATGGCGTATGGAGCTTCTCGACAAAGTTATAGTTCCACACATGAAAGCGGAGAACGTCTATCCAAGCGTGTTCTTCTCCATTGATGAACTGGACCGCCTCTCCACGATTGAGACCGATCTGTTCGCCTATGTGCTGCGTATGCGCACGGAATGGTATCAGAACGGAAAGATCGATCAGGAGTGGGATGCCTATCTGAAAGAGCTGGATCGTCTTGGACTGCAAGAATGGCTTCAGATTAAACAAGCAGGATATGAACGCAATACCAAATAAAACAAATCAGATGAGGGGACGCTGCCTTGCTTAACAGCAAGATGCGTTAGTAATGTAGTGTTTTCTCTTCAACGGTTTGATTCAAAGGAGTTAAACTACATGTCTACCATTTCAACATCCGATTACCGGGGCGTCTATCATTTCTCACCCAAAGAGAAGTGGATGAATGATCCCAATGGCATGGTATTTTTCAAAGGTGAGTATCACTTGTTCTATCAGCATCATCCGTTTGGCACCACATGGGGACCGATGCATTGGGGACATGCAGTGACCAGGGATTTGGTCACGTGGGAAGAACTTCCAGTGGCTTTGGCGCCAGATGAACATGGCATGATATTCTCCGGCAGTGCTGTAGTGGATTGGAACAATACATCTGGATTCTTTGATGATGAGCCAGGACTGGTGGCGATTTTCACTCATCATCTAGAAATGCCCAACGATCCTCCGATTCAGAAGCAGAGCCTTGCTTATAGCCGGGATAGCGGCAGAACCTGGATCAAATACGAGGGCAATCCGGTGCTGGAGCATGAATCGTTTGTGGATTTCCGTGATCCCAAAGTATTCTGGCATGAGCAGACTGAGGAATGGATCATGATTATCGCGTGTGGTCAAACGGTATGCCTGTACCATTCTCCCGATCTAAAGGATTGGACACTGGGCAGTGAATTCGGCGCAGGGATCGGTTCGCATGACGGCGTATGGGAGTGTCCTGACTTGTTCCCATTAGTAGTGGATGGGGATTCAGGGCAGGAAAAATGGGTGATGCTCGTCAGCATTGGTGCAGATCCTGCCTTCAAGGAAGGCTCCAGAACCCAGTACTTCACTGGAGAATTTGATGGCATTACGTTTGTTCCGGATGAAGCTTCGCATCGGATTCGCTGGCTTGATCATGGCCGGGACAACTACGCAGGGGTCAGCTGGTCCGACATTCCGGCAGAAGATGGAAGACGCCTGTTTATGGGCTGGATGAGCAACTGGATGTACGCTAACCAGACGCCAACTGAAGATTATCGCGGGGCAATGACCATTGCGAGGGAGCTGACATTGGAGACAAGGGGCGGAGAAGTCATGCTGGTTCAGCGTCCTGCGCGTGAGCTGGAGCAGGCCCGCAAGTCCGTATTATCGTTACAGAATGTGTCCATCAGACAAGTGAGCGAGCAGTTGAATGCATTGCAGCTTGTGAACTATGAGATTGATGCGGAATGGTCTTCAGCATCCTCTGTTCAATTTGCATTACGAAGTGGTTCGAATCATGAAACGCTCGTGGGCGTGGACGCTAATCTGGGTGAAGTATACGTTGATCGCAGTCGATCAGGTATCATCGATTTCCATGAGCATTTTCTGGGTCGCCATGCGGCTGGGTTAACAGCGGGGAGTGGCAATCAACGTTTGCGTATCTTTGTGGATCATGCCTCCGTAGAGGTATTTGCCAATGACGGTCAAGCGGTGATTACCGATCTGATCTATCCAGATGCGGGCTCCAAGGGAATCTCTGTTCATGCCGAACAGGATATGATATTCCATTCGCTTCATATCTACGAACTATTCCCCATCCAAGCCAAAGGTCAATCGAAATGAGCGCAAGGGGGACGGGACGATGCAGATAGGCGCCATCGAAGCGGGCGGAACAAAGTTTGTATGTGGGGTAGGGAATGAAGAAGGAAGAATTGAAGATTGGTGCAGCTTTCCAACGGAACATCCCGACACCACACTTGCGAAGGTGATCGACTATTTCAGGGATAAGGAAGTGGCAGCCATCGGCATCGGCTCTTTTGGCCCCATGGATCTGCAACCGGATAGTCCCACCTATGGCTACATTACAACGACCCGAAGCCGGGCTGGGAAAACTGTAATGTGGTCGGTACCTTGAGAAGTGAATTTTCGGTTCCCTTTGGATGGGATACGGATGTGAATGCAGCTGCCTTGGGAGAAGTCACCTGGGGAGCAGCGCAAGGATTGGACAACTGTGTGTATTACACCATCGGCACAGGTATTGGGGTTGGACTTGTGGCAGGAGGCAAACGTGTGCATGGCATGTTGCACCCGGAGGGTGGGCACATTCGGACGAGAAGGCACCCGGAGGATCATTTTGCCGGATTATGCCCGTATCATGGCGACTGTTTGGAGGGGATGGCCGCAGGACCGGCCATTCAGGCCCGTTGGCAGCGTCCAGGTAGTGAACTGCCAGCAGACCACTCGGCATGGGAGATCGAAGCCTTCTACATTGCAGAGTCTATTACGACCGCCATTCTGCTTCATTCGCCGCAAAAGGTCATCTTGGGCGGTGGAGTGATGCAGCAACATCATCTGTTTCCCATGATCCGGGAGCGGGTGGTACAGAATTTGAATGGATATGTGAATGCAGCTCAGATAACGCAACATATCGACCAATATATTGTCCAACCCGGATTGGGACAGCACGCCGGACTATGCGGTGCCCTTGCATTGGGGTTGGAAGCGTTACAGCAACATGCCAAGTTGAATTCATAGTATTTGATCCATTGTATCCCGTAGGGGATGGTTGCAGGTTTACTTTTGCTTCAGCGTTTTGCATGGGAAGTCGCAGGGCTGAATGTATGCGAAATGTTCGCTTGAAGAGACTGCTGCGCCATCCCTTACGGGATTTTTGTGTCATCCACTACAACAGGAAAAGAGGGAATGCTTATGAAATGGATCTTTCGATCCATCTGTTGTGTTCTACTAACATGTGTCCTTGGTTCATCTTCTGCAGGGGCGTATTCGACAGCCGCTCTAACGGATACCGATAAGGATACTCAGTCAGGAAGAAAGCAGACATCGGAGGGATTAGTGAAACAACAGGGAAAGGGGGCTCCGATGTTGATCAATGGGTCCAAAGCAGATACCAATGTGTCGGATTGGACATTGCAGGGCGGAGGCAGTCTGGAAGATACGGATGAAGGATTCCATTTGGCTTCGGATGCTGGGGAGAACGTGATGGCTGTATCAGCCACAAGAGCTGATAATTTTGTCTATGAAGCTGATGTGATGATTCAGGATATGAAGGCTGATGCCAGTCTTGTTTTTCGATCCAATGATACAGGCTGGTCTTCGTATATGCTGCAAGTGGTTCCCCAGGCGGGTGTAATACGTCTAAGAGATGCAAGTGGACAGCCGGGAACGTTAAATGTAGAACATAAGACGAGCCTGAAATCCGGAGGTATCTACCATCTGAAAGTGAAAGCGGATGGAGAGAGCCTTCAGGTATATTGGGATAATCAGTATGACCCGGTAATAGATGTGAAGGACAATGCCTATTCGTCAGGATATCTGGGGCTCCATGTATGGGATGGGGCGGCTTTGTTCCAGAATGTTCAGGTGAGTATGATGAATGGCAACACGGGCAAACCGATTAATGCCGCGGGCGAATGGCAGCCGGATCTAAAAGGCTATAGAGGTAAAGGAAATGCTCAGAGCCAGGGACGGATCATTTACGAGAAGGCGGCATCTGATTTGGTATATGAGGGAAATATATCTCTGGCCCATACGAATGTGAGTTCCTCGGCGGCATTGCTGTTCAGGGCTAATACAGACGGAACGAGGGGTTACGAAGCAGTCCTGATTAGAGAAGGAGAAGAAGCCAGGGTACAACTTCGAAAAGCAGGTGGTACCGTGCTCGCCAGCTCGAATCGAACGTATCCCAGTCAACCGGGAGCGAGGCATCACATCGAAATTATAGCTTCGGGCAGCTTGATTCAGGTGTATGTGGATGGTTACACACCTCCGGCTGTTGAAGTCACAGACACAAGTTATGCCAATGGAAATGTTGGACTTGTGGTTCAACAAGGTATGGCTTATTTTCAGGATATCTATGTGACGGAAGAGTCCATCTACTACAAGGAAAACTATCGACCTCAGTACCATTATTCTCCGATTCGGGGATCAGTCAGTGATCCGAATGGACTGGTCTATTATGATGGTGAATATCATCTGTTTCATCAGGATGGAGGCACCTGGGCTCATGCTGTTAGTACGGATCTTATAAAATGGAAGCGTTTACCTATTGCGTTACCTTGGAATGATCAGGGTCATGTGTGGTCGGGATCAGCGATTGCTGATCTGAATAACACATCCGGTCTGTTCACGGATTCAGGTGGAAAAGGTCTAATTGCGTACTACACTTCCTTTCACCCGGATAAAACTGGCGGCAATCAGCGCATCGGTCTCGCCTATAGCACCGATCAAGGACGCAATTGGCATTATGCTAAAGATCGCCCAATCGTAATTGATAATCCTGGCAAGAATGGTGATGACCCGGGAAGCTGGGACTTCCGTGATCCTAAGGTCGTCTGGGATGGAGATCACGATCGCTGGATGATGGTCGTGTCTGGCGGGGATCACATCCGGTTCTTTACTTCAACCAATCTGCTCGATTGGACGTTAACTTATAACTTTGGATATGGCGATTACATTCGTGGTGGTGTATGGGAGTGTCCCGATCTCATTCAGTTGCCTGTTGATGGAACGGGACGGCGGAAGTGGGTGCTGATGATCAGTACAGGGGCGAATCCGAAAACTCAAGGATCTGATGCGGAATATTTTGTGGGTGAGTTGACAGCAGAAGGGAAATTCCTGAATGATCTTCCGGCAGGTCAAGTGTTGAGGACGGACTTTGGTAAGGAGTTCTATGCATCAATGTCCTTTGCGAATATGCCTGATCAGCGGAAAGTCATGCTTGCATGGATGACGAATTGGGACTATCCGTTTGAATTCCCAACCTCCTCTTGGAAAGGACAATTAACCATACCGAGAGAAATATCTCTTCGAACCACGAACGAAGGAGTTCGTTTGGTACAAACACCAATTACGGAGCTTCAAACACTGCGGCAAAACCTGTACAGTATTGAGCAGTTGAGGATGGGGCCTGATTCCAAAAATCCGCTCGATGGCCTGACGGCAGGGGCGTATGAAATTGAAGCCGAAGTGGAAATTCCAGCTAACCGTGCTGTAGCCGAGTTCGGTTTTCATCTGCGTCAAGGGGAGGGGCAGCAAACCACAGTAGGATACAGGGTGGATCAGCAAAACATGTTTGTGGATCGCACTGCATCGGGGGACGTGAGCTTTTCCGACTTGTTCACCAAGGTTCATGAGGCTCCGTTACAACCGGAAAATCAAAAGGTGAAGCTGCGCATATTTGTGGATGAATCCTCCGTTGAGGTTTTCGGTAATGATGGCAAGGTTGTCTTCTCGGATGTCATTTTTCCAGACCCTGCGGGAAGAACAATGGCTTTCTATAGCCTTGGTGGGGAAGTGAAGGTGAACTCCATGAAGGTGTACGCCTTGGACAACATCTGGAGAGAAGGCACATCTTCCAGAACTCGGGTCATTGCAGATACCCACAGAAGAACGACAAATATAGGGCAGACCCAAACATTGTACGCGACGGTAGAGGGCGGACCGGGAAAAGGTGCTCAACCGTTGAAATGGAAAGTAAGTGATCCTAAAGTGGTGAAGATCGTTCATGCTGACAAAACAAAAGCGACGGTTCGTGCTGTAGGCAAAGGCAAAGTCTGGGTGACGGCTTCAACGGCTAACGGCAAAGCTTCTGCCAAAATCCCCATTGTGGTATCCAACGGCACATTCGATACCAACTTGTCCGGCTGGAAGTCGGATAAATCCTCTGCCGATTGGCTTGTTTCCGAACAAGGCATACAAGGCAATTCTAGTGGGGATGCACAGTATATTGCCCAAGAAACGGCAGGCGATTTCCAATATGATGTTGACCTGACGCTGGATGCTCAGGGCGGAGCAGGCTCTGTTATATTCCGTGGAAGCGAGGATGGACGAAGCGGCTATTACTTGAATGTGGACCCCAATATGAAGGCCATCCGACTTTTTTATAAAGTGAACGGAAATTTCGAAAAACGGCAGGTGCTTGCTCAAATTCCGAGATTCATTCGTAAGGATCATACGTATCACATCCGAATTCAGGCGAACGGGCCTCGAATCCAGGTTGATGTTGATGGAGAGCGAATGATGAATATTCAGGATGGGACGTTTGCCGAAGGGCATTTCGGTGTTCATGTATTTGGAGGAAGTGCATCCTTTCAGCATGTGAATGCAACCCATAGGAAACAAGCCGAGTTGGAGCAGGTGATTATTCGTAATGCAGGACGTCCCGTTGTGATTCGAGCTGTTCCCTCTGAAGAAGGAGAAGGGATAAAGGTTGCTGGCGAGGCAGAGAATGTAAGTGAAGGTTTCCAATGGGTGATGGTACCAACTGGGGATGAGTCCGGCTCTTACTCTATTCGAACCTTGAACGGAATGGCGCTGGATTGGGATGTAGGACAGAATCGTATTCAGCTCTATTCGTATCTTGGTTATGCGAATCAACGTTGGCACATTGCCAAGAACGAAGATGGGACGATGCGCATTACCAGTGCTCATAACGGGGACGCACTCGGCATAGCCGAGGACGGGTCAAATCTGGTAATGGATGAGCTTCGCCAAGAGAACGAGGTTCAAAAATGGGTGTTTAAGCAACAATAATGGTGAAATAGATACAGGTGTAGATTACTCAACCATATGAACTCTCTGAAGAAAATGTGCAATATAATTGCAGCGCTTCCGAGCTATCGTTCGCTTTTATGTGTAATTACCATGTTAACTATATCTTTTTGGTTGCCTATAATCGTATATTTATGTATAATCAATCGTGTTAACACGTCGAATGTACGGTAGTAAGAGATGTGGGTGAGTTCATGGAACTACTGGACAGCAATGAGAGCAAGAAGAAGATGTGCCAGTATTATAACGAAATTTCGAAGGAACTGTTCGGATTTGGCACCACTCTCCTGAGAGTGACCATTGACCAGAATATTGTGACCTTCTACGCGAAGCACCGCCGTTCGCCGCGCTCTGATGCCCTGGAAGGGGAGGCCCCCGGCTTAAAGCTGGAAGTGGACTTCCGCATGTCTGTCTTATATAAGAAGAAATTCCGGGAGAAGCTCGAGCAACACATGGGTTTGCCAATTGAAGCGATATTGAGGGATTATGATGCGTCCACCCAGTGGGCGATCACGAATGTGATTCTGGAACAGGCCTAGGATGGATCGGCAGGATTGATTCTTGCGGTAACAACCAGAGGTATGATTTGGATTCATGATCAGGTTCCGTACAATTTCATATGATGGCGTCTGTCTTCGGATTGATTCTGAAGCAGAAACCGATGATGTACCGGCAGCGGGTGTCGCTTTCCTTTGTTTACGAAGAAAAGTGTTCTTGTTTATACAAGAGCACTTTTCTTTTTGTTTTTTTTCATACGAATCAATTTCATAACTCATTAAATTTTCGGTTTTGTAACTAGATATAGACAAAATGAACCGTTTTGATCTACATCTAGCCTTGATTGAAGCAACTAAAGGTATTATGAAATTGATTCATACACATCACATATATCAGGGGGAATCAGGATCATGATGAAAAAGTGGATTAGCGGTTTGGCAGCAGTGGCAATGACATCGGTATTACTTGCAGGTTGTGGCAGCAGCACGGATGATGCAACAGGCGGATCAGGTAGTGGGGGAACAGCAGCGACCAAATTGGTCATCTCCACTTGGGGCTTCTCGGAAGACTTCTTCAATGAAAATGTATTTGGTCCCTTTGAAAAAGAACATAATGTGGACATCGTGCTCGAAGTCGGCAATAACGCGGAACGTCTGAACAAAATCCGTCAGGGTACATCGAATGTTGATGTCATCTACCTGTCTGACTACTATGCACAACAAGGTATTGATGAAGATCTGTTTGAGAAAATTGACCGCTCCAAAATTCCAAATGTAAATGACATTTATGATATTGCCAAAGCACCACTTGGGGAAGATTATGGCCCGGCCTACACGGTGGGACAACTCGGAATCGCTTATAACCCCGACCTCGTTTCCAAAGAAGTGACTTCATGGAGTGACCTGTGGGACCCGGCGTTCGAGGGTAACCTGACCATCCCGAATATTACGGCAACGGCAGGCCCAATGGTTGTGGATGCAGCTTCCCGTGTAGCCGGAAACGATACGTTTAATGAAGATGCGGCATTTGCTGAACTGAAAAAACTGAGCGGCAACGTGGTGAAATTCTATAGCCAGACGTCCGAGTTCGTGAACATGTTCTCCCAAGAAGAGATTGCTGGCGGACCGATCATGGAAATGTATTTCAAAGATTTGAAAGCAGCTGTACCTAATGCGAAGTTTGTAACACCTAGCGAAGGTGCATATGCGGTAATGAACACGATCAATGTCGTGAAGGGCAGCAAAAATAAAGAGCTGGCTGAAGAGTTCATCAACTGGCAGCTCAGTCAGGATGTACAAGCGAAATCTGCCAAAGCCAAAGTCGATTCCCCGGTGAACACCAAGGTTGAACTGACTGCTGAAGAAGCAGAAGGTGTGACATATGGTGCTGAAGTCGTTGAGAAGCTGAACAAGTTGGATATGAAATTCGTGAATCAACAGGTCAAAGGCTGGACGGATCGTTGGAACCGTGAGATTGCACAATAAAACAAGTAGCCGACTGACTTAAAAGTTATCTTTGGTCTATATAGGTTCAACTAGTCTTTAGTTGAACTTATATCATTTGCAGCAAGCAAGCCATATCACGGCAATAGGAGTTGAGAACATATGAGTGAAGTGCGTAATCGCATTATTCTAGATGTGGACACGGGCATAGACGATGCACTGGCGATTTTGCTGGCGGTCAAAAGCCGGAAGCTGGACATTCTCGGCATCACCACGGTCTGTGGTAACGTATCGCTCCAACAGGCCACAGAGAATACATGTAAAATTCTTGAACTCGCGGGTGCAACAACCATTCCGGTGATTGCCGGAGCATCTGGACCACTCACCCGCAAGTCGCATTATGAACACCGGGTACATGGACAGGACGGATTGGGCGGCGCGCTGCCTGATCCTGCCGTGTCCAAGCAAGCAGAAGACGGTTTTGCGCCGGACTTCATCGTGGAGCAAGCCAAGCTGTACCCAGGTGAGCTGACATTGATCATGACCGCTCCATTAACGAACCTGGCACTGGCCTTAATGAAGTGCCCTGAATTACCTTCTTTATTGAAGGAAGTCATCTTCATGGGTGGCGTTGTTCGCGGACATGGCAACATTACACCAACAGCTGAGTACAACACGTACGCTGATCCAGAGGCCGCACGCATCGTGCTACATGCAGGCATCGAGAAGCTTACGCAAGTGGGCCTAGATGTTACACGTCAAACCCTGCTGGATGAAGCAGCAATCGAGCGGCTAACTGATCCTGCACTGCGCGCATACGTGGCTCAGAGCACGGAGATCTACATCAACCGTTATGAACAAATGAACGGTGTCCGGGCTTGTGCCCTGCATGATCCACTGGCCGTCGGCGTAGCACTTGCCCCCGAACTCGTTGGACGCAAATCATATTACGTGGATGTCGAAACCGCCAGTCGCCTGTGCGATGGTCAGATGGTATGTGACTTCCAAAATCGTCTGGGCGAGCAGCCCAACACCTTCGTATGCGAAACCGTAGACGCGGAAGCTTTCCTTGAACTATTTATCAACGCATTAAACGCGTAGTTATGATAGTTAAATTCATGTATTACACAACAACGTAGTGACAGAAGAAAGCTGGAGAAGCGAAGCGTTCGCCTTTATCCCCGGATTTTACCTTTTTAATAAAGGATCAAAAAAATCTGGGGATAACAGCGATCGAAAGGTTCTTCTGGCGCGGAGTGAGCTAGTGTAAAGTTGTGCTTTAACGTGTGAATAAAACCATTTTAAAAGTCAGGAGTACAGCGATGAAGAAATCAGTAATCTACTGGCTATTGCTGCCGGGGTTCGTGTTTTTGGCGGCATTTATGATCATTCCGATTGTCCTGACGATCGGGTCGACGTTTTTCCAAGAAAACTCCTTCACGTTTGAAGGATACATGCATTTTTTCAGAGACCCTTACTTCTTGAAAATATTGCTTACGACGCTACAGGTCAGCGTGGTCACCACCATCGTCTGTGTGGTGCTCGGATTCCCGACAGCTTATTATATTTCACGGAAAGCACCGCGCCGCAAAGGCATTTTGCTGGCTCTGGCGATCTTCCCGCTGTTAACGAGCCCAGTCGTGCGCTCGTTCAGCTGGATGATCATTCTTGGACGCAAAGGGCTGATCAATAATACCCTCGTTGGATTGGGCATCGTGGACAAGCCACTGGATATTTTGTACACACCAGCAGCCATGATGATCGGCCTGACACACCTGTTCCTGCCACTGATGATTATCTCTCTGGTGGGCGTGCTTGAGAACATTGACGGTGACCTGCTCAAAGCAGCACAAAGTCTTGGCGCATCCCGCATCACAGCATTCCGCCGGGTCGTATTCCCGCTGGCTGTGCCAGGGCTTGTGATCGGGGCCGTGCTTGTCTTTGTCGGAAGCCTGACAGCCTATACCACACCTGCCCTTCTCGGAGGTAAACAGCGTGTAATCGCTACGTTCCTGTATCAGAACGCCATGACCCTCAACGACTGGTATCTGGCCTCGGTTGTTGCTGCAATTATGATTGTGATTACATTTGTCGTGGTCGCTGTCATGAACAAAATGGCCAAAACTTTAAATCCGAAGGGGTAGACATATGCGGGAGAAACATATCGGGCTGGGCCTGTTCAGTCTGCTGGTCTTTATCTTTCTGCTGGGCCCGCTTCTGATCATATCGGTCACTTCATTTGAACCGGGAACGGTACTCAAATTCCCGCCGGAGGGTTTCTCCTTCCGGTGGTACGAGAATATTTTCAACACAGGCGGATTCCTCCGCACATTCCAGACGTCCATCATCATCTCCCTGCTGGGGAACTTGCTGGCGCTGGTGCTCGGAGTTCCGGCTGCCTATGCACTGAGTCGCTACGATTTCAAAGGCAAGTCTGTGCTGAATGCCCTGTTCCTGTCCCCGGTACTCATTCCGGGAATCGTGCTTGGTTTTACATTAATGAAATACCTGATTGTGATCTACCATCTGCCGATGTATATGGGTCTGCTGATCGGTCACACGATTATTATGCTTCCATTTATCATTCGAGTTATCGCTTCGAGTCTGTCGACCTTTGACTTTGCGGTGGAAGAAGCGGCACTGAGTCTCGGCGCGGGACGGGTAAAAACGTTCTTCACGATCGTGCTGCCTAACATTCGTTCCGGTATCATTGCGGCTGTGCTGATTGCCTTCCTGGAATCGTTCAACAACGTAGATATATCTGTGTTCATGACCGGACCGGGAGTAAGTACGTTGCCAATTCAAATGCTGACGTATGTCGAGAATTATTTTGACCCAACCATTGCGGCCATTTCCGTGCTGTTGATGGTATTGACCGGATTCTTAATGTTCGTGATCGAACGGATCATGGGCGGATTTTCATACTTTACGAAACGTTAATTGGAGGCGCAGAACGCTATGGCATTGCTAACATTAGACCACGTATCGGTGGCTTACGATAAGCAGACGATCCTGAAGGATTTTCAGTTGGAGCTGGAAAAAGGTAAGCTACTCTCCCTGCTCGGACCGAGTGGTTGCGGCAAAACAACTACGCTGCGCCTCATCGCCGGATTCCTGGAAGCATCTCAGGGCAAGTTTATGTTCGGCGGCAAGGACTACACGAAGGTTCCGGCGAACAAGCGGAATTTCGGATTTGTATTTCAGAGTTATGCGTTATTCCCGCATCTGTCTGTCTATGACAACGTGGCCTTCGGCCTGCGGATGCGCAAGGTGAAAGACAAGGATATCGCTTCCCGTGTGATGCGAATCCTTGAGGTGGTTAACCTGATCGGGTTTGAGAAACGTTTTCCACAAGAACTGTCTGGTGGACAGCGTCAGCGTGTGGCGATTGCGCGTGCCTTGGTCATCGAGCCTGACCTGCTTTTGTTCGACGAACCGCTCAGTAACCTGGATGCTAACCTGCGTCTCAACATGCGGGTGGAGATTCGCCGGATTCAGCAAGAGCTGGGCATTACGACGCTGTATGTCTCTCATGATCAGGAAGAGTGCTTCTCGATCTCGGATCAGGTTGCGATTATGAACAAAGGTGTAGTCGAGCAGCTCGACCGCCCAGAAACCATTTTCAAATATCCGGCAACGGAGTTTGTAGCACGATTCATCGGCTTCCATAATTTCATTGAATTCGCGGACCGTAGTGATGTAGGGGAAGTGATTACGCTACATGCGGGAGGTCGTACCTTCACGGCAACGGCGCATCCCGGAACAGCACGTCCCGGTGCACGTAAAGGTGCGATTCGCCCGGATGATCTGATCGTTAGTGGGGATACGTCTGGAGATATGGCGAATGCTTTGCCGGGGATGATCAAAGTCAGTACGTATCTCGGACGCAGCTATCAATATGTGATCGAGACGGAGTTAGGTGACTTTACAGCCAATCAGGAGATGGAAACACCGTATCTTAGTGGACAGCGTGTTAGCCTTGTTTTCCCGCAGGACAAGCTTGTACTTGTAGAGTAGTCGTGAATTCAGGCAGGGAATAACAATAGAATGAATAGCAACTAAGAAAAGCAGTAAAGAAGGTATTTCATGCCGCCAATCGGGATGGTGGCAGGAGCTTCTGCAAAGAGCAATACATTACATGAATTGCGTTGCAGGTGCACTGTCCGTCTCAATCGCGGTGAAATGCTTGTATAGAAGGAGATTATGCCCATGCGTGCAGATCAACTCATTGTAAATGTACATGTGTATAACAGTTATTATAAACGATTTGAAATGAACAACGTCGCTGTGCTGAACGGCCGATTCATGTACGTTGGGCCAGGTGGAACGGAGCTAATTCAGGCTGATGAAGTCATCGATGCGCGGGGAAGATACATGATTCCCGGCCTGATCGATATCCATCTGCACATCGAAAGTACGATGGTGACACCGGAAACCTTCTCCCATGGTCTGATTGGCTGTGGAGTCACGTCCATTGTCGCTGAACCGCATGAGATGGCGAATGTGTTCGGGCTGGAAGGGGTGCAGGAGATGATGGCTGTGAGTCGGGAGACGACGGTGGACATGTTCTATGCGATCCCAAGCTCCGTTCCAGCGACCCCGATGGAGACGACAGGTGGTTCAATTGAGATTGAGGACATGGACGTGCTGCTGGCGACCGGAGAGATTATCTGTCTGGGCGAAATCATGAACTATGTCGATGTCATCCGTGATCCGGAGTGCAAGACGAACCAGATTTTACAGCATATCCGCAAAAACTATCCCGATCTCGTGATCGAAGGACATACACCGAAACTGCTTGGACTCGATCTGCATCGACTGATCTACGCAGGTATTGATTCCGATCATACCCATCAGAGCATTGAAGGATTGCAGGCGCGGATTGCGGCAGGTATGTTTATTGAAATCCAAGAGAAATCGATGACGCCCGAAGTCATGGAATATCTGATTCAACATGATGTAGCGCAGCACTTCTGCTTCGTAACGGATGATGTGATGCCGGATTCACTGGTAGAGCGAGGACATCTGGATCACATTGTACGCAAGGCAATTCAGATGGGCATGCGACCGGAAGATGCAATCTACGCAGCAACGTCAACTCCCGCGTCTCGCATGAAAATGACCGATCGAGGTAGTGTTGCCCCAGGCAAGGTGGCGGATTATGTGTTGGTGTCCAACCTGGAGGAACTTTCGATTGAGCAGGTGTACAAAAATGGCCGTAAAGCTTATGACGACTACGAACCGTATAAGCAGGAACGGGTAACGGGCCAATTCCCGCCTCATTTCTATAAGAGTGTACAGTTGGAGCAACTAGGTGAAGCTGATTTTTCGATTCTTTTGTCAGATCCGAAAGTCAGTGGTTTGGGAGCAGGTACGGCGAATAATGTAGAGACGGTTGAAGGTCAGTATCAGTGCCGCGTGATGATGGTGAAGGATGGTTCGACCTTTGTGGAAGAACATATTGCACCTGTACAGGCAGTGGATGGCGAGTTGCTGTGGGAAGAAAGTGGTTATGCGCAGATCGCGACCTTTGAACGTTATGGTGTGAACGGTAATCGGGCACATGGATTGATTGGTGGAGATACCATCAAGTGCGGTGCGATTGCAACAACATATTCGCATGACAATCACAATTTATTGGTTGTCGGACGCAATCGTGAAGATATGATATTGGCAGCTAACAAGGTTATATCGAGCCAGGGGGGATTCTGTGTGGTGGAAGACGGCAAAGTGTTGTCCCATTTAGAGCTTCCTGTAGGTGGCATTTTGACAGAAGAACCACTCGCGGTAGTGTCTCATCAAGTGAAGGAACTGCGAGCAGCGATGTTGTCTCTTGGTTATGTACATTACAATCCAATCATGTCGCTCAGCACCCACTCCCTCGCGGTAAGCCCGGCGTTGAAAATTACGGACCATGGTCTGATTGATGTGAATGCAGGTAAGGTTGTATCGTTGATTGTATAATTAGAATAGACACATATGTCGTGATGTACATGAAAAACACCCTGTTTCTCAATAATGAGCGAGCTAGGGTGTTTTGTCTGTGCTTAATTGAATTATTATTTTAGCAACTTGTCTGGGTTCTTCACTTTAATGGAAACAACTTCGCCGCAATCCAGACAAACCGTGTACATTTTTTCCACACCGAGAGTCATTTTCTTATCCAATGGACGAAGGTTGATGTAATCCGATGCTTCTACGAAAGATGTTCCCCCGCAATCATGACATTTCTTTTCTGATATACTCATAAGTTCATTCCATCTTTTAGTCATGTGTAATTCTGTGTAAACTATATTTTTATTTTGCCTTCTAAAGTCCACTCCAAATATTTGGACACAGAAGGTGCAACCCATTTTCGGCTGTCATTTTCATGATTCCACACAAACACATCATCTCTACACGTTTCACCCCCTGTCACTGGAAAAGCAAATAAATCCCCAATTCCACTTTCTCCGAAGAAGAGCAGGTGATCAAAGGGCATATAGTAATCTTGGGAGTGGTCATCCCGATAGTGTCTGTTTTCATTCTTGATTCGATCTACTGACCAGATAAGTCCCAAATCGTAAATAGCTCTGACTCCAGTGGTTTCGAGCAATATTTCTTTTAATTCACGAGGGAACGTAATCTGTAAGGAGTCTTCCACCTTTGCAATGTCATCACCAGATGCAGGGGGACTAAACGTGTACTCCTTCGAAATGCTATGAAGATGCTCTTTCCACATGAATAAAGGCCTCCTCGCTATATTCTAACTGTCAGAAATGAATGAAACGATATGTAATTGATTGAAAAAAGAAGTCCTTCTTAACTAAAACGGCTACGGATTTTGATGTAGCGCAGTAAAGTTATGTAAGGACTACTCTTTCTAACTCCAGTTTACCAAGTTAGCCAACCGCTCGTTCGTTTATAGTTGTGCAGAAGATCGTATTGCTCGTGGTACATGAGACGATTCATTCTGGTTCGATATTGACGATAATCGTGCTTTCGATCCGGTTTGCTTTCTTTGTTGAAATGAGAGCTCTTGATTCCTTTGCGGTGATCTTGCAGCTTCTCTTTTCTTGGATCAACGAACTTTTTACTGTTTTGCAGTGTAAACATCTTCATCCCCGTTGTGCAGGGTTAGATTTGGCTAGAGAAGCCACGACCTCATACACAACTAGTAGAAGAAGATTTTTGGATTAAGAATAAGCATCACCTCTAAGTTAATGATCCTTATTTTAACATAGTTACAACTACCTAGCTGTCTGAGCGTCAAAATCAAGGATTGCTATTGGCGTTGCTCTGGACCCGAAGCTGTAACATAAAGAGTAAGCTCCTCCTTGGACGGGGAAAAGGAATAACTATATAGTAGTAAGAAGAGAATTTTGGAGCCAGGAGCAGGAGGCATAGCAACGATTATGGATAAAATGAATAATGCCAAAACCATATTTTTCGACGTGGATGATACGTTATATGATCACTTGCAGCCACTTCGTGGTGCATTGCAGGACGTTCTCGGGCTGCCAGATGATTTCGCTTATGCTGAGGCATACCACCGTTTTCGCTATTATAGCGATTGGCTATCTGCACAAGAAGACTTGTCCGCTGTACCTGAACCGGATGCCGTGGAGCGCATGCGTCGTCGCAGATTTGAGCTGACGATGGAGGAATTCAAAATCCCCCTACAGCCGGGACAGGCGGATGAACTGCAAGCTCGGTATTTGAGTAGACAGTTCGAAATTGTACCTTTTGAGGGAGCCTATGCGTTGATTCGAAGGCTTCAGGCAGAAGGGCACACGGTGGGGTTAATCACCAATGGAGAAGGAGAGCACCAGCGGCGCAAGCTCGAAGCTTTGGATGTGCTCAGTCTTGTGGACGAGCAACTCATTTTTATCTCAGGCATGACTGGTTATGCGAAACCGGACCGTAGATTGTTTGAACATGTAAGCAAAAAGTCAGGAACAAATGCCCATGCCAGCTATTATATCGGAGACTCGTGGCGTAATGATGTGGTAGGTGCAGTGGATGCGGGATGGACAGTCATCTGGTTCAACCATCGTGATGCAGAACCTGAGACCGATCATCAGCCTCATTTTGTAGTACGGAACTATGAGGAGATTGGCCACATTCTTACTTTTGAGTGTGTTCAGCAATAAAGATATTTATATTAGTGGTCGTGCAGTCCTGTCATCTTTTACAGAGGATAGGGCTGTTTTTTGTTGTATACGCTGTGAGGATAGTCGCTGTGCATTCGTATGAACCGAGGTATAAATACAAAGTGTAAGTTGGTTGTCATAAGTGCTACGCACCAAGAAGACTAGTCGAGCCACCGACGTTCTTGCCACCTTCTCATCCGCTTCCCCAGATGAAGCTCGGCTTCATGGAATCTTCATTTACAAGAGAGTGTTGAAGTCTTCCCAAAGTGTCTATGCGGTGCTATAATTAAAACAGGATTTAGATTAAGTCTAAATCAAAGTAGAGAGTTGAGCGAAACAAAGCAATCCAAAATTATAATTCAAATCTTATTTTTATATTCGAGAGGGGATAATTTCCATGAGCACAATCCAAACTACTATTAATACTGTTGCAAACAACGTCACAGCACTTCACGATGTCCTGAATCGTCAAATTGCAGGTTGGTCCGTAATGTACACGAAACTGCATCACTTCCACTGGTATGTCCAAGGACCTCATTTCTTCACACTGCATGCCAAATTCGAAGAACTGTACAACCTCGCTACTGCGAATATGGACGAGGCGGCAGAACGTTTACTCGCTATTGGAGGACGTCCTGTAGCAACAATGGCTGAACAGCTGCGTTTGTCCCCCATCGGAGAGGCACAAGGACCGTTGTCTGCTGATCGTATGGTAGATTCTGTGGTTGCTGATCTGCGCACGATGGTGGAAGTTATCCAAGAAGGTATTCATGCTGCGGGTGAAGCAGAAGATAACGCAACGGAAGATATGTTGATTGGATTCACCGCCGCACTGGATAAAGAGGTCTGGATGTTAAACGCATTTCTGGGCAAATAAGCAAAAGTCACCCAGCATCCTGACAACGATATGTAGAGTCCGTGAACAAAGTCTCCGTTCGCTTACAAATCCGGTGTGCTTGCCGTATAATGATGGCATTCAAGATGTACAGAATGGTGGAATGAACGATGCGGACAGACCTGGAACAATTGCAGGAAGAAGCTGAACGGTTTATATATACATGTTATGAAGAGCTGGGTCATTCGCGTGAAGACGCAGAGGCCCGGCTTCTTGCCGTTATGGGCGAGATCGAAGTAACGGGTACCTATGTGCACACCACAGGGGAATTGGAGCAAGGTTGCAAAATGGCATGGAGGAACAGTAACCGCTGCATCGGGAGGCTGTTCTGGGATAAATTGCGTATCGTGGACGCCCGTCATGCCGATACGGCAGGAACGGCAGCGGAAGCCGTGCTAAATCATATTCATGTGGCATCCAACGGAGGCAAAGTGATCCCGATGATCACCATCCTGCCTCCGGCTGGACCTCACGGAACCCCTGTACGGATCTGGAATCATCAGCTCATTCGTTATGCAGGATATGAGACGGAGCAAGGCATTATTGGAGATCCTGCTTCGGTGGAACTGACCAAGGCAGCAATGTCCCTTGGCTGGCAAGGCGCAGGTGGCTCTTATGATGTGTTACCGCTTATTATTCAGGCACAAGGACAATCTCCAGAGTGGTATGTTGTACCCGAAGAAGAGATTGTGGAAGTGGCCATTGAACACCCGGAACAGGTAGAGATTGCAGAGCTTGGCATGCGCTGGTATGGTGTGCCCATGATTGCCGATATGCAACTGGAGATTGGCGGTATATCGTATCCGACAGCACCGTTCAACGGCTGGTATATGGGAACCGAGATCGGCGCCCGTAATCTGGCGGATACGTTCCGTTACAACAAGCTGCCCGCAGTGGCGGCTGCATGTGGATTGAATACGTCGAGTGAAACGACATTGTGGAAAGATCGGGCTTTGGTCGAGCTGAATGTGGCTGTGCTGCATTCGTTCAAGAAGGCAGGCGTGAGCATCGTGGATCACCACACGGCAGCATCTCAATTTGCTATGTTTGAGCAGCGGGAAGAGAAGGCTGGGCGTGAGTTGACCGGGGATTGGGTGTGGCTGATTCCGCCAGTGTCTCCGGCGACCACGCATATTTTCCACAGCTCCTATCGCAATGAGCTGGTGAAGCCGAACTTTTTCCGTCAGGATCAGGCATATACGCTGAGAGATGGCATGGCATCTGCCGCAGAGCCGCGAAGCAGCGAACAGCAGCAGGATGCACAAATAGATAATCTCCAGCCTCAGGCCGGAGATGCACCGTTGAAATGCCCGTTTGCACATTAAGTTGTGCGAGCGGGTACTTTTTTGTTGTTTTATTTTGGCAAAAGAAAATCACCCCTGCTTCAAACGATACCGACTGCGCATCACGGCCTGAACTGCAATAGCAACAGCAATCAGGAGCAAATTGAACACAAACACGGTGTACAGCGATCCAACCTCTATAAGTAGCGCCGCAATTAGTGGAGATACGATGGAGCCAATCTCGGCTGTAGAGACGATTTTACCTATGACCGAGCTTCGGCTCTCGTCTGGGATATGGTCGCCAATATGCGCAAAGAATGAATCCATATAACACGCACCGCCAACCCCACCAATGAACATGCCGACGTAAACCCATAGATAGGAGGACGTGCTTAGAAATACAACGACTTCAATTCCGATCAGGAACATGCCGAACATGCAGAGCAACAGACGATCACCCAACCGATCAGAGAGATATCCGACGACGGGAGCAGCGGCAAGCGTAGAGATTCCAGCTACGGTAAAAGCCAGACTGGTGGCAAACGGGTCCCATTGCATGATGTGAGCTGCATACAGTGCGAAGTAAGTCAGAAACACAGCATAGGCGCTCATCTCCAGAAAATGTACCGTGGCGTAGCCGATAAGTTGTTGACGCCGGGTAAGCCCTGTAGTTGGGCCAGTCCTTGTTGATTCGGGATCTTGGATGGTTAGGTAGGTATCCGCAGCTTGCGTAAGCTTCGCATCAGACGTTGATGATGATAAAGGAAGTGTAGTGGATGCAGCAAAAGGGTGGGAGTCACTGGTAGTGTCATGACTTGCAATATCATCCATAGGGAGCACGGAATGTACTGAGTTGTCCAGGAGTTCTTGTGTCACCTTCGCAGAAGGATCTTCTATTAGATGATCACTTAACGTATCCCCAGATCCATGATTAGCTCTGGCTTGAGCTGTTGTCCTCATCCCCATCGCCGCACCTACCGCCATCAGGCAGCATACGGTAACGAGCAAGAAAGGTACGGACAACGGCCAATGCAGCGCAAGCCAGCCACTGATGACCGGACCGAGTACCATGCCTCCACCTTCACTGCTGCTGATATACCCGTTGTACAGGCCTCGATTGTCTACATTCCCCCCATCCCCGATGATGGAACGCACGACGACCGTAAGTCCGGTGGAAGCGAGCCCTTGCAGCAGCCGGAGTAGGCCGAACAAGACGGCAGCAGAGGACAGAGCGAAGCCACCCATGCAGACAGCCAGCAATATGAGCATGAGGATGAGAGCTTTTTTACCACCCAGCTTCTTATACATTGCTGCAGCAGGAATGCCACCAATCACTTTCCCCACATAAAAAAGCGCAAAAATAACCCCCATCATCCAGCCGGACAGGCCGAATTCTTCCATAAACAAAGGAAACAGGGGCAGGATCATGAATCCACCCATCTGACTTAGGAAACATATGGTCATTAGCAAAGGCAGGTTACGCCGAATATCCAAGAGCCAAGACTCCTCTCACATGTAAAATGGATCTAAAACGTCCTTCATTTATCCCAGAGGCATGCGTAGATAGCGACATATACCCGTAATGTATGCAGGATTTTTGAAAATAAGAAGAAATGACACATAGCGTTTACATCAAAACCATTGCGGATATACCTGAATCATATATAATAGATGGGTTGTGGATAAGAAAGCATTAGAGAAATTGTACAGACTAAAGAGGTACCTCAAGTTGAAGGGGGCGATGTGAAGCATGTCAGAACAACAACCGATTATCCGTTTCGACGGGGTGACTCAGCAATACGATCAGGATGAAGCCGTATTGAAGGCAGTCAGCTTTGAGATTGAGCGGGGTAAATTTTATACGCTTCTCGGCCCGTCAGGCTGCGGCAAAACAACCATATTGCGGCTGATTGCCGGCTTTGCGGAGCCGACACAGGGCAGTATTTATTTTAACGGTAAACTCATTAACCGGGTGCCTGCCCACCAGCGTCAGGTGAATACCGTATTTCAGGATTATGCGTTATTTCCACATTTGAATGTATTTGAGAACGTAGCTTTTGGTTTGCGGATCAAAAAAATGAAAACGACTGAAATTCACAGCAAAGTGTTGGAAGCACTCAAATTCGTCAATCTGTCCGGTTATGAGAACCGTGAAATTGGCGAAATGTCCGGTGGACAACGGCAGCGTGTCGCAATTGCACGCGCTATTGTGAACGAACCGGAAATTCTGCTGCTGGACGAGCCTTTGTCTGCACTCGATCTGAAGCTGCGTACCGAAATGCAGTACGAGTTGCGCGAGTTGCAACAGCGACTGGGCATCACGTTCATCTTTGTCACGCATGATCAGGAAGAAGCCTTGGCGATGTCCGATGAGATCTTTGTCCTCAATGGCGGCGTAATTCAACAGAGCGGTACACCGAACGATATCTATGATGAGCCGATTAACCGTTTTGTGGCAGACTTTATCGGGGAATCGAACATTGTATCGGGCAGAATGAAACAGGATTTTGTGGTGGAATTTGCTGGCGCACAGCATGAGTGTGTCGATCAGGGTCTCCAGCCGGACGAGCCTGTCGAGATTGTCATTCGTCCAGAGGATCTGGAGATTACAACCGAAGAACAAGGCAAGCTGAAAGTGAATGTGGACTCCCAGTTATTCCGCGGGGTTCACTACGAAATCTCGACCTATGACGATGCGGGCAATGAATGGCTTGTTCATTCAACGAAGAAAGCCGTAGTAGGCGCGCGAATTGGGCTGTATTTTGACCCGGAAGCTGTTCACGTTATGCGTTTCAATGAGACTGAGGAAGAGTTCGACAAACGACTCGAAGCCTACCAAGAGGCCGCTCATGCAGACTAAGGCCAGCACGCGCAATGCGTATCTGATTCCATATGTACTATGGATGGTGTTGTTCGTTGTAGCGCCGGTTCTGCTGGTCATCTATTATTCGTTCTTCGATGTAGAGGGCAACTTCACATTTGGCAACTACGCCCGGTTCTTCACACCGGTGTACATGCAGATGACGCTGAGTTCATTCTGGTACGCATTTCTGATTACGGCTTTCTCGCTGTTAGTCTCCTACCCAACGGCGTATATGCTGACACGGACGAAGCACAAGCAGCTGTGGCTGCTGCTGATCATTCTGCCAAGTTGGATCAATCTTTTGTTAAAAGCGTATGCCTTCATCGGCCTCTTCGGGACGTATGGTCTAACCAACTCGCTGCTTGAAGTGGTGGGGATTGGCACACAGCAGATTTTGTTCACCGACTTTAGCTTTATCTTTGTCTCGGTGTACATTTTCATTCCATTCATGATTCTGCCGATCTTCAATGGGCTGGAAGAGATGAATCCATCGTTGATCTACGCAGCGCGAGATCTCGGTGCCTCATCGTGGCTGACGTTCCGCCGGGTTATCTTTCCGCTGACGATTAGCGGGGTGAAATCAGGCTGTCAGGCTGTATTTATTCCAGCGCTGTCTCTGTTCATGATTACCCGTCTCATTGCGGGGAACCGTGTGATTACACTGGGAACAGCAATTGAACAGCATTTTCTCGTCACCCAGGACTGGGGATGGGTTCGACGATTGCCGTCTTTTTGATTATTGCGATGGCGATTATTATGTTCCTGACTGGATCAGGCAAGAAGGAGGTGCGTAATGGGAAGAAACGGAAAGCTGTCTAACGTCTATCTGGCCGTTGTATTCGCCATACTGTACGCACCGATTGCGTATCTGATCTTCTATTCCTTCAACAGTGGCGGCCATATGCGCAGCTTCGAAGGATTCACGCTCGAATGGTACAGAGAGGTGTTCGCCGATACACGGCTACTCATCATCGTGCTGAATACATTTATCATTGCGCTCCTGTCATCAGCGATCTCGACGATCCTTGGTGTAGCAGGAGCATTGGCCATCTACCATGTACGTCGCAAACGGACCAAGAATACGTTGCTGTCACTCAATAACGTGCTGATCGTTAGTCCGGATGTCATCATTGGTGCGTCCTTCCTGATTCTGTTCACCATGATTGGCATCAAATTGGGCTTCACATCGGTGCTGCTATCCCATATCGCATTCAGCGTGCCGATTGTTGTTATTATGGTACTGCCGAAATTGCAGGAGATGAGTCCAACCCTGATGGATGCGGCGCGCGATCTGGGCGCTGGATCGTGGCAGATTCTGACGCGTGTGGTGTTGCCATACGTGAAACCGGGTATCTTTGCCGGATTTTTCATGGCGCTCACGTACTCGCTCGATGATTTTGCAGTAACATTCTTCGTCACGGGTAACGGCTACTCTACGCTCTCGGTAGAGATTTACTCCAGAGCAAGGCAGGGCGTCTCATTGTCCATTAATGCCCTATCGACCCTGTTATTCCTGCTCACGGTGCTGCTGGTGGTCGGATATTACTTCATTAACCGTCGCGCCACGCGAACACCTGCTGGAAGGGGGCTGCGTCCATGAAGCAACTGGTACGGACATTTGCGATTGTATTCGTGGCAGCCTTTGCGCTGATGATTCTGGCTTCGTATCTGAACAAGAGTCAGGGGTATTCCGGTGGAAACACGCTAACCATTTATAACTGGGGCGATTATATCGACCCCGATCTGCTGAAGGAATTTGAGGATGAGACGGGTATTAAGGTCATCTATCAGACGTTTGATTCCAACGAGGCGATGCTGACGAAGATCGAGCAGGGGGGCACGACGTTTGATGTGGCGATCCCTTCCGAATATGCGATTAGCAAAATGAAAGAAGAGGACCTGCTCGTTCCACTCGATCATAGCAAGCTGCCCAACCTGCACAACATTGATCCCCGGTTCATGGACTTGTCCTTCGACGATGATAACAAGTACTCCATCCCTTATTTCTGGGGAACGGTAGGGGTTGTGTACAATCCCGAGCTGGTGGACGGGTTAACATTCGATAGCTGGAACGATCTATGGGACCCGCGTCTGAAAAACCAGATCCTGCTCCTCGACGGTGCTCGTGAGGTCATGGGTATGGGGCTGAACAGTCTCGGGTATTCTCTGAACGACACCAACGAAGACCATCTGCAAGAAGCATTGAAGAAGCTGTCTACACTGACACCTAACGTCCGAGCGATTGTTGGGGATGAGATCAAGATGTTGCTTGCGAATGAGGAAGCAGCGGTTGGACTCGTCTGGTCCGGGGATGCCTCGGAGATTATGGATGAGAACGAAAAGCTGGATTACATGGTGCCTGAAGAGGGCTCGAACCTCTGGTTTGATAACATGGTTATTCCTAAGACAGCGAGTAATATTGAAGGGGCACACCAGTTTATCAACTTCATGCTGGACCCCGATCATGCGGCTCGAAATACTGAATATGTCGGGTATTCCACTCCGAATGCCGAGGCGCTCAAGCTGCTGCCAGAGGACATCTCCGAGGATGAACGCTTCTATCCGGACGAGACACTGACAGGCAAGCTGGAGGTCTACGATAATCTGGGCAAAAAAATGCTCTCGCATTATAATGACCTGTTCCTGGAGTTTAAAATGCACAGCAAATAAGAGGTAAGATTCACACACTAACGAGTCCACTATGGTTTATTAGGTAGGGTCATAGCGTGTGCACAGTCGTTAGATTTGAAAGAAAAATAAAAAGGGGTGCTGTTCGTCATTTCACTTGAATGACGAACAGCACCCCTTTTTGTTACTGCTTCAGAGCAAAAGCTCAGGTCATATTTTTCGTGCACACGTTAACGGAGGGGACAGAACAAACGAAGGAAGCGAAGCGGTCGCCTTTATCAACGGATTTCCCCAATCTAGATGGGATTCAAAAAAATCCGGGGATAACAGCGATCCGAAGTTGTTCTGTCACCGCAGTGATCCAGTGGGAACGATCAAATGTTACATACGCTTTTTGCGACCCACAATGATCCATGCCCCACCCATAATAAGCACAATCGCCACGAAAGGTTGGATATAAGTCATGCTGTTCAGCATCGTGCCAATGGACATGACGGCGAAGAACAGCAACGATATAACCGTCAGAATGTTGATGGGGATCAGCAACCATTTGTTCCGACCACCGAACCAGTACAATTCAAACAAACCAACAGCTACAGCGAGAATGAAGCCAGGCCACATAGTGCTCCAGTTGTTGAAGAGCATGGCGATTTGACAGACAATACCGACAGTAAGCAACAATCCACCCGGAACGAGTAGCCCAACCCCTCTGCCAATCATGGAGAAGTACAGCCAGTGGAAGAACAGTCCTAGCGGAATCACGAATAACGTGGGCCAGAAGGTAGCAAAGATCTTACCTGGACCAAGTGAACCTCCCTGGTTCAGAATCAGGTACACGCCCAGCAAAATGAGAACAGGCGCAAGGATTGTACGTTTAGCCATAATATCTCTCCTTCTCAATACAAAATCATTTTCCGAACGGTTGCCAAGTCATTGTTTTCGTTATTCACAGCATACCATGAACTGGAAAAGACTATCCTCCGTCTTTGGAGTTAAACTCTACCTAGACTAAAGTCTAGGTAGAGAATTTTGTGAATGTTTCCCTTTCACGTTTACTTTCAAACACATTCTCTTTCTGGTATATGGAAAGTGTGTTTGAATATAGCTTTAGCCCACTCTGGTGAGAGTGGGCTATGGGGTCCTGTTATTCTTTTTATAAAGAAGAAAACCTCGTTATTTCAACACATCCGAATGTTTCTTACCCCAGCTGTTCACGCCGTCATCCTCGATGATGGAGATGGCCGCGTCCGCGATGTCGGGATCGGTCATCAGCTTCTCCTGAATACGGAACTTGATGTCGTCTGCATCGGCAAGGCTGAGTCCTTTCGTCAGTTCAATCAGACCTTCCACGTGATAATAACGGCCTTCCTGAATGATACGCATCATCTGAATATCGGCAACGTGCGTATCTGCCAGAATGGTCTGAGATACTTTGTCCTCAATATCCTGCGGAGCCGCTACACCGATCAATCCAATCATATTATCATAGCCGACACGGAAGGCCACAGCGATCATCAAGCATCCAATAATCGTCGTCACAATGCCATCAAGCAACGCAAAGTTGGTCAAGGCAATAACCACGACAGAGATCAACGCGAGCATGGCACCGAGTACAGCGACAACATCTTCGTAGAATACGAGACGGGTTGGTGGCGCAGCACGGCCTACATTTTTGATGGCAGCGGGTACCAAGGCAAATCCGGCAGCTTTAGGTGCGCGGGCTTCCTTGAGAATCTCCTTCATCGCTTTGATCAGGATGGCCCCATCAATTAGAATGTTCAAGATGAGCACACCGATGTTAATCCAGAGACCGCCAGAATGAGCGACAGGATGCTGAAGCAGGTGAATTCCCTCGTGAATCGTTTCATAGGCCATAATCGTAACGACGATAACGGCAATCATGCAGAAAATGTTGATGACCCGTCCGAATCCGGTCGGGAAGCGGCGTGTAGGTTTTTTCTCGGACAGCACACTTCCGACAAAGACAAACCCTTGGTTAATGGCATCGGCGAGTGAATGCATCGCTGAAGCGAACATGGCGCCACTGCCACTGAATAGGAAGGCTCCCCCTTTGCATACAGCAAGAACGGCATTACCTGCCATGGCTACGGCGGAAGATGTGTTCCCTTTTTTGACGAGAGACATAAAGCTCTCAGACTTTGGTTGTTCAGCCACTTCGAATGTTCCTCCCAGATCAATGTAATAGGTGTAGAAAAGGCAGTTTTATCTATACAGTTTGTGCATTTCCACTAAATGTTATTATAACCGCTTTGACATATCCCAGCATTATGCAAAAAAGTTCATATCATCAACTGGATCACAGAGTGTAATCCGGGAAGAGTAAATCAGGGTTGGAGACATCAGCCATTCCATAGTCCATGGCCTCCATGCTTAGTATTCAATCGCCCCCATATCACGTAAATTTCGATTGGATTGTTCCAAAAGCTCCGTAAACGTCCCAACAACAAATAAAGCATGAGCCACAGGAGAGGCCCTGTAGCCCACGCTATATTGTTCTTTATCACCCAAGTACACAAGTCCTCTTTAGTCGAATTGCCAACAGGACAAGCTCAAGTTCCCGTATTGATAGGCTTTGAACAGGAGGGATGCCTGCTTATTCTGATCTCCTGCACCCATGGCGAGCAACAGCGGTACAAAATGCTCCGGCGTAGGCACGGCGGCTTGAGCTGAAGGTGCCAGTGTATCATAGGAGAAGAGAGACTCTGTATCCCAACTCACCAGCTTGTCATGCAGCCAGTTATCGAACTCGGATGCCCAAGGGTCAACGCCGTTACTTTCCCAGTTCAATCGACGCAGGTTATGAACGGTTCCGCCGCTGCCAATCACGAGAATGTCTTGCTCACGCAAGGAAGTGAGCGCCTGTCCAACCTGATATTGCTGCTCACCTGTCAGATAGCGATTCACGGACAAGGCAACCACGGGAATATCCGCATCCGGGTAGAGCAGGCGAAGAACGACCCAGGCACCGTGATCCAGCCCGCGAGCGTCATCCATCTCTACCGGAATCCCGGCTTCCGTGAACAGACGCGCTACCTCGGCTGTTGTCTCGGCCTGTCCTTGAGCCGGGTATTTGATCTGATACAGTTCGGGTTGAAAACCACCAAAGTCATAGATGGTCTCGTAATGGCCTGCCACGGAGGATACGAGCTGTGTTGTGGATTCCCAGTGAGCGGAGAACAATACAATCGCTTTGGGTTTGGGCAGTTCCTGTCCAAGTTTTTGCACAAACTCAGTGTACACATTCTCTTCCAATGCCAGTGACGGGGCACCGTGAGCAATAAACAGGGATGGCATCATTATGCATTCAGTCCTTTCGGGTCTTTGGTAGTCAGGTTCGCATCCGTCCGAAGCCAGTGTTGGAATTGTTGGTAGAGATCAGGGGTCACCTGGTGCCCGCCGTTGTAAGGTACATAGGTAACGTGATCGGTATGTCGACGGAAGTAATCGGCATTGTCTTCGCCCAGCTGGAGTGGGAATAGATGGTCCTGATCCCCATGCGAGATGAAGACAGACAGATCCGGGTTGGGTTGTAGTGTGTACTCGTCTTTTACGAATTGCGGAATGTATCCACTCATGGCGACAATGCCTTTAATGGCATCTCCCATGACCAACGCAAGGGTCATCGCCATAATGGCACCCTGGCTGAATCCAGCGATATAACGCCGTGTGGGATCAATCGCATAGGTGGAGGACAGTTCAACGATCAACTGTTGAAGTCCTTGAACGGAGGCATCATATAATTCACGAACAGGGTTGCCAATGCTTTTGATCTGAAAATAAGCATACCCCCGCCCTGAACGATCGATCCACGGATTGCGACAATAATAAATTCAGATTGCAGAGGCTCCATTAAACGAAGCATATCCTGTTCATCCGATCCCATGCCATGCAAGGCAAAAATCACTGGATAACGTTGATCTGGAGTGTAGTGAGACGGTAATCGAACTTCGTGTATATAGGAAGAATTCATAGAAAACACCACCTGTGGAGGATTGAGTTAAGTATATTTCGAACTATAAAGTTTACTAATATAAAATAAATATTCTTATTTATGAACAAAATTTATCATGATTTCATTGTAGGGTCAATACTTTTTTTGTATGATGAAAATATGTTGTGTATAAGAATATCTCGAATGTAAACAAGATCAGATCCACATCGTTTGATCCATATCTTATTTCCGAGGACGTGATCAGGATGTTAAAAGGTATCGTGCCTATTCTGAGAATATTTGATGAAGACAAGGCCAGAGAGTTCTATCTTGAATATTTGGGTTTTCATTTGGATTGGGAACATCGATTCGAGCAGGATATGCCCCTATATATGCAGGTGGCGCTTGATTCCATCGTCATTCATTTATCTGAACACCATGGGGACTGTACTCCGGGTGCTACACTGCGGATAGAGACAGAGGATCTGGATGAGTTACGTGATATGCTTCTTCAGAAAAAATACAAACATGCGAGGCCTGGTATAGAGGAGACCCCCTGGAATTCAAGGGAAATGACCGTGACGGATCCATTCAGTAACCGGATTATTTTTGTAGAGACGTCCGCCGAATAGAGTTCAAACTTTGTTCTATTTAAAAGGGGAGGGATGCCAGTTGGATATTGGCCTGGCTATTCGTACGATACGCAAGCAGAAACAGATTACCATCATGCAGATGTGTGAGGGTACCGGGTTATCCAAAGGTTTTATCAGCAACGTGGAAAACAACAAAACGTCACCTTCCATTGCTACGCTTGAACGTATTGCGGAATATCTGGACGTGCCGTTGCCCTATTTGTTGCTGACACCGGAGCAACGGATGAATGTGGTGCGCAAGCATGAGCGCAAGGAAACGACTGCTGGAAGTGGGCAGATCAAAGTGCAGCAGCTCACAGCCAAAGGCGCAATGCGCATGTCGATTGTAGAGTTGCCACCAGGAGCATCGACCGGGGTTAGCAAACATACCGGGGAAGAGAGTCATCTCGTCATGCAGGGCAAGATTCGGGCAGAGCAAGGCGAGGATGTGGAGATTCTGGAAGCGGGTGATTCATTCAGCTGGAACGCGATTGTTCCCCATGAAGTGACCAATATTGGCGAGGAGCCCGCGTTGGTGCTGATTGCGGTGTCCAAGGAGCTGGATTTGGATCATCTATGGAATACCTAATAAAAGGTGGGGGCATCTGCCCCCACCTCCATCTGACTCCTGCTGCTTATTGCGGATTGGTCGTCCAGATGCCTGCTGCTTTGACGAATACACGGTCGGACAGCTTGAGCGTCGCCAGGGCAAGTTCAGCTACATCTTCAGCTTGCATCATGCGATCTTCGTCTCCGATTTTCAATCCGGCGTTGGTCGCCAGCTCCGTATTGACTGTACTTGGTGTCAGCGCCGTTACACGAATGTTGGACTTGCGCACTTCCTGCATCAGGGATTCGGTCATGCCGAGCAATGCAAATTTGGAAGCACAGTAGGCCGAACCTGTAGCGAATCCACGCTCGCCCGCAGTCGAAGCGATATTGATAATACTGCCGCTGCTTTCCTTGATCATGCTTGGAAGGACAGCACGTGTGACGTAATATGTACCCATGACGTTGACATGCAGGATGCGTTCCCACTCTTCAGGTTCCATTTCCATGAATGAACCGAACTTTCCGATACCCGCATTATTAATGAGAATATCCACCGCACCGAGTTCCATCTCGATAGCTGCTACAGCGGCTTCTGCCTGTGTACGATCCGAGATGTCTGCGACCGCACTGGTTACTTTTACGCCATATTCCTGGCTGAGGGACTGTTGGAGAGTCGCCAGATCGGAAGCGGTACGTGCAATAAGTCCGAGGTGCACGCCTTCCTTGGCAAGTGCTTCTGCAATGGCACGGCCAATACCTTTACCGGCACCCGTGATGATTGCTGTTTTATTTTTAAGTTCCATGTGGGTAATTCCTCCTTAGAATTGGACTAGCCTTTGATTATACTATATTACCCACAGTTCGGATATTTGCTTCATTACTATTTGGTGATCTCAATGCTGCCTGAAGAAGTCCGGGCCTTAATTAACTCCCGACTTATCATTGGGGATTCAGGTACATCGACATCTCCTGAGGTAGCCTTTGCATCATAGATTCCGTCAAAATCGGGCGCAGCCTGAATGTAAATATCTCCTGATGTTCCCTCTGCATGAATTGGGGCGGTATGCGACTGCTCAATATGGATGCTGCCCGAGGTGAAACCGACATCGGCTGCTCCGTTCAGTTGTGTAATTTCAATATCTCCTGATTGGATCTGACTGTTTACCTTTCCGACTACCCGATCTGCGGAGAAGCTTCCGGATGTCTGTCTCACCGTCATATCTCCGTTAATGTTCGAAGCCGTGATGTCCCCGGAGGTCAGAGACAACGCAATACGTGGAACTTTGATCTCCTCCAGACGAATGGAACCGGAGGTATTGTTCAGCTCAAGCAAGCTAGCGTTCAACCCCGTCAGATCCCAGTCACTTGACGAAGATTTCAGCTTAACCTCATTCAGTTGATAACTCTGCGGCAGCGCTACGGTGATGCTGGAGTCTTGATCATTCCAATAGAGGGTGAAAAATTGCAATGGTTCACGTTGGGTACGGGACAGTTGGAAGGTACCGTTGGACACAGTCGCCTGTTCAAAACTTTGAATGATGTCCTGATTCCACTTTCCGTCCACTTCGATATAAGTATTGGAGTCCGGGCTGACAACAAAATCAATATCCGCATTAAAGTTGCCATCCATCATAATGTTTTGCAATTCCCCAGCCTTGAAATCCCAACGCTTGGCGTAATCCTCTCGCTTGTCTCCGAACTGAACTCCGTATATGGATGTTCCAAGTAAACCAATACCGATACATATGATGGCCAAAGCAAGCCATTTCTTGGTACTCATACAGAAGCATCTCCTTTAATGGCTCTTATATTCCATTTGATATATTGAAGTGTGACGATCTTGAAGGCTATAAAGACCCATTTCGATGCAATTACAAAAAGGATACCTACACCGAATGTACCAATGGCAACGAACAGTTCGGCTTTATCGAAATGACCCAGCAAGAGGAAGTCAACAGCAGCTGCGACAGGGGCCAATATCAGCAAGGACAGGCTGGCAATCGTAAGCCATACCGACCATAGGGACAGACCCAGTGGAATACCAAGCATTAAATTCAGAAACAAGAGTCCGATGGCGGTGAAGAAGTTCCGAGTAGCTCGGTTGCTATTCTTCAGTGGTTGCATCTCTCTGAACGTTGCTGCATAGAAGGGATCTGTACCAGGCATATGGGAATGATAACGTTCACCCAGTGCTTCCTGTGCAATTTCTTGCGGCTGACCCAGCTCACGGGCAATTTCCTCTTCAGGTGTGCCATCACGAATGCCAAGCTCGAAATGCTGATCATAGTCTGCAAGCAGTTCAGCCCGTTCCAGCGGGTCCATCGGCCGTAAATGAATTTCCATGGCCTGCATAAATTGTTGTCTATTCATTATGAGTTCCTTCCTCCATCAGATTTGCGACATTGCGCACAAAATCATTCCATTCCGTAGTCAGTGCCGCCATGTAGTCACGGCCTGTATCGGATAATTTGTAATATTTGCGTGGTGGTCCCTCGCTTGATTCTTGCAGGTATGTAGTGCAATATCCCTCATTCACAAGTCGACGGAGCAGGGGATACAGCGCGCCTTCAGCAACTTCAATATGTTTGGAGACCGCCTGAGCCAGTTCGTAGCCATAACGATCCTGGCGGTTAATTAATACCAGGACGCACAGCTCCAGCACTCCTTTTTTGAACTGGATATTCACATTCACGCAGGTTCCTCCTCTATAGCTTTATCAATAACTAGTGTTCATTGTTCAGTAGTGGTAATTCCATCATAGCATTCAGTACTGTTTAATGCAAGGTAGTGAATTTATAATAGTTCCAGCTCACGAGTTGTCAGTACTGTGGTTGTGTTGACGCCATGGTCTTGGTGGATATTCCGATGAATGTTGTTGCTACTGCTCTCAGCTATAATTCAGCATACGTAAAAACCGGATCGGTTACTTCCGTCTGGAGGCGGATTCCGATCCGGTCTGAGAGATGAATTTTATAACCCGTTGCTTATCTGACGGTCTGCCATCTGTAAGACGAATTACTCCTGTGCGTCGAGAACTTTAAGGTCTTCAACAGCAGGACCCTCAATTACATGACCTGCATAATCGAAGCGGGAGCCATGGCAGGGGCAATCCCATGAACGCTCGCCCTCGTTCCACTCGACTTCGCAACCCAGATGGGTACAGGTGGTATCCACGAGAAAGAGTGTACCGCTGGTGTCCTTGTAGGCACCGGCTCGCTTGCCGTTATGACGAACGACGGCTCCTTCGTCTTCGCCAATATCGCTCACATGTTTATGCACGATGCCTACTTTACCAGAGATTAATTCCTTCGCTACATTGACATTTTCCACAATAAAGTGCTTCATGCCAGGATCAGCCTTGAATCTTGCCGGATCGAAGATAGCAGCATGAGGGTTGTCGCGTCCGATGATGCGATCCGCGAGAATGTGACCGGCCATCGTACCAGTGGTCATCCCCCATTTGGCAAATCCGGTCGCCACATAGACACGTTCATGTCTTCCGGTAATCGGTCCAATGTAAGGCACTTTGTCAATGGAGATGAGATCCTGGGCTGACCAGCGAAACGGGATGTTGCGAATGCCGAAGGTCTCTGCTGCATACTTTTCCAGGCGCTCGTAATGTCCGAAGGTGCAGATGCCTTGTCCGGTTTTGTGATTTTCTCCCCGAAGAGAATTAATTCTTTGCCGTCATGGACAACTTTACGAAGGGAACGGGCAGGTTCGTCGTCAGAGATGTACATGCCACCCGCATAGGGTTTCTCAGGTTCGACCAATACGGCGTAGGAACGTTCGGCATGCAGCCGAGTGAAATAGAATCCGGGATCGTATACTGGAAAATGAGAAGCGACGACGACGTGCTCTGCGGTCACAGATGGGCCATCTCCATAGGTACGCACATGCAGGGAGGCATCTTCCTCCACATCCGTTACCGTTGTGTGCTCATAGACCTGTACCCCTTGCTTCACAGCGGAATCAAGCAAGTAGTGCAAGTAGGCCAATGGATCAAAGCGTGCCTGACCTGGCATGCGAATACCTGCTCTGGCCGGAATCGGAATAGGGAGCGGATCTACCCACTCACCAGGGATATTCAGCTTTCCATAGGCGGTCAGCTCGACCTCCAATTTCTTGATGTTTTCTTCCGACTGAATATAGACGTAGGCATCTTCCTCCGCCCACTGACAATCGACCTGCTTCTCCTTGACCAGACTGCGCATCCAATGGGCGGCTTCCGCATTGCCTTCATAGTACATACGCGCTTGTTCATGTCCGAAGTGATGCATAATCTCATCGAATATGACACCATGTTGTGCAGATACCTTGGCGGTGGTGTGACCCGTCGTGCCATCCAGAACTTTCCCGGCCTCCAGCACGACTACACGCATACCTGTCTGTGCCAGCAAATAGGCGGTAGTAATTCCGGCAATGCCCGCACCAATGATGGCAACATCGGCGGTGATGTCTTCTGTCAGTTTCGGATAAGTATCGAATTCATGCGTTGCTCGCCACAAAGATTGGGGAACCGGGGCAGGCCCGTCTTGGGCTGCAGGTTATCGCTCATTTTTCTTCCTCCTTGTTCTTCTTCAAACGTGTAATCCGGGCTGGCATTCAGCGCACGTCATTGTACTCCTATTCAGGATTACCAGACTGTGCCAGAAAAAAACGAGTCCATGCATATTTAGCAAAGGGATATTCACATTTTCCTGTGCTGAACCTCTGTTTTTTTTATTAGACATGCTATATGATAAGATTACCGAAATCGTTTTAGGTTTTGGGAAAAAGGTGGATTTATTTCTCGTAAACGTTGATTAAATGCGAATTTTTGAACTATTTAAAGAATAAATATATTCAGATTAACATCCTGTTTTTGTTGAAATATGTATTCGCTATCATTATACATCCATTACCGATAAACAAAGGAGATTCCTTATGACGACCAACCAAACGAAATATCTGTTTCAAGATACAGCAATTGATCTGGACACACGGGTGAAAGACCTTGTATCCCGTCTGACTGAAGATGAGAAAATCGAATCCATGCTGCAATATCAGCCAGCAGTAGATCGCCTGGGCGTGGCGGCATACAAACACGGTACCGAAGCGGCACATGGTCTGGCCTGGCTTGGAGAAGCAACATCTTTCCCACAGCCGGTAGGGCTGGCTTGCACATGGGATGCGGATCTAATGAAAGAGATCGGTTCCGTGATCGGAGACGAAGCACGTGTATTTTACAAACGCAACCCGGCAGTGAACGGTCTTACGCTCTGGGCACCTACCGTGGATATGGAACGTGACCCGCGCTGGGGACGAAATGAAGAAGCTTATGGTGAAGACCCGGAACTGACAGCCGAACTGACGACAGCATTGGTCAAAGGCATTCAGGGCGACCATCCTAAGTATTACAAAGCAGTCGCTACTTTGAAGCATTTCCTCGCCAACAATAATGAAGTCGATCGTGGCAGTGGTTCATCCAGTATTGATCCGCGCAACATGCGTGAATATTATTTGAAAGCGTTCGAGAAGCCGTTCAAGGAAGGCGGAGCACAATCCATGATGACCGCGTACAACTCCATTAATGGTACGCCAGCGTTGCTGCATCCTTATGTGAACGAGATTGTTAGAGACGAATGGGGCATGGATGGCTTCGTGGTCAGCGACGCAGGGGATGTGATGGGGATCAAGAACGATCATAAATACTATGATTCCACACACCGGGTACCGTAGAGTCTGTGAAAGCCGGGATTGATAGCATCACTGATGATGCGGATCTGTCCAAGCAGGCACTCCGTGAAGGATTGGAACAAGGCACACTCACGATGGAGGACATCGATAAGGCGCTGTTCAATACGTTCCGTGTGCGTTTCCGTCTGGGTGAGTTTGATCCGGAAGAAAACAATCCGTATGCCTCCATTGGCGAAGAGTCCATGATGACGGAGAAGGCGAAGGCACTGTCGCTCAGAGCGGCGAGAGAGCAAGTGGTATTGCTCAAGAACGACAAGGGTACGCTTCCGCTCGATAAAACCAAAACAGGCAAAGTGGCTGTCATCGGTCAGCTGGGCGGAACGGTGTATCGTGACTGGTATGCAGGCACAATGCCATACAGCGTAACTCCGCTTGAAGCCATCATCGGCAAAGTAGGCAGCGATAAGGTTACATTCAAGGACGGGAATGATCGCATTACGCTCACTTCCGTAGCCAATGGCAAGAAGATTGGACTTGCAAAGGACGAGAAGTCTCCTGTTATCGCTTCGGGCGAAGCGGAGACATTCATGCTATCTGACTGGGGCTTCGGCAGCAATACATTGCAGGCCGAGAGTAATGGCAAATATCTGACGACAGATGAAGAGACCGTAACGGCTTCAGCAGATGAAGTGTATGGCTGGTTCGTGAAGGAAGTATTTCACCTTCTGCCACAAGAGGACGGTAGTGTGGGGTTGACGACATGGAATGGCAAGACGGTGACGGCGCCGAATGGGGGCAATGATACGATTGCCGTATCCGAAGAACTGAAATCTTTCGGAGCCACTGAGACATTTAAGAGGGATGTTGTTGTAGACGGAATCGAAGAAGCCGTAGCAGCTGCCAAAGCAGCGGAAACGGCAATAGTCTTTGTGGTAACAATCCGCTCGTGAACGGCAAAGAAGAGATCGATCGTCCAAGTCTGGACCTGGCAGAATCTCAGCAGCGTCTCGTGGAGGCCGTCTATGCGGCGAACCCGAATACCGTTGTGGTAATCGTGGGCAGTTATCCGTTCACATCCAATTGGATTCAAGAGAACATTCCGGCTGTGTTATACACTTCCCACGCAGGACAGGAGCTGGGTAACGCTGTGGCTGACGTATTGTATGGCGATTATGCACCAGCAGGCCGTCTAAACATGACGTGGGTTCAATCGGCAGATCAACTGACCGACATCAAGGACTATGATATTATTCAGTCGGGTCGGACGTATCAGTATTTGGAAGGCAATGTATTGTATCCATTTGGACATGGTCTGACGTATGCAACGTTTAAATACAACAATCTGGAGCTGAGTCCTGCACAAGCGGGAACGGATAGTACCATTACGGTAACCGTAGATGTGACCAATACCGGTTCGATCACCAGTGATGAAGTCGTCCAGTTGTATGTTCGTGCAGGCAAATCCCGTGTGAAACGTCCACTCAAAACATTAAAAGGATTCCGTCGTCTTCATATCGAAGCCGGAGCTACAGCGAAAGTCAGCTTCAATTTGCCTGTGCAGGAACTGGCGATCTGGGATGTGACCCGTGACCGATATGTCGTGGAAAGTGGAACGTACTCTATCATGGTTGCCAAGTCATCCTCTGATGTTCAACTGGTAGCGGATCTGACGGTAGATGGAGAGACAATCCCTGCGCGTAATCTGGGTATGGCTACCCGTGCTGAGAATTACGATGCTTATCTGGGTGTTGACCTGGATGAGAGCAAAGAAGGTGGAACCGCTGTCCGTGTGATTGGAGAGCAGGGATGGATTGCCTTTAAGGATGCTGATCTGGGGAGTGGTGCAGCAGCGATTGAAGCGCGTGTATCCGCAGAGCAGCCAGGTGCCGTATTGGAAGTTAGACTGGGTGCCCCTGACGGTACACTGGCAGGACGGGTTGAGCTGGCACAAGGCGAAGCTCAACAGTGGTCCACCGTTAAGGCTGAACTCACGGGTGCAGCAGGTGCGCAAGATGTTTACATTTTGTTGTTCGCAGGTGCACGTATCCGTCATTTTGAGATTCGCTAATTCGGATAGAATATCTGTATTAAGATAACCAAAGATGACCAACGTGGAAGATTCGTTCATGACAAAGCCTCCGAATGCATTCGGGGCTTTGTTTTGTTCTTTTATATGAAACGTGCTTTTATTTCCCGTCAAACGTAATCATTTTTTGCACAAATTGCTTCAATTGCTGGTTGGTTTCATTCAACTGTTCAATCGTGCTCATGAAGTTATTCACCAGTTCAGCCTGCTCCTGCGAGCTTGCCGTGATCTCACCCAGTTCATTCTCCATGCCTTGTATGGATTGCCGAACCGAGAGAAGGGAATCTTCAATCAGGGTCGTCGCTTCCTTGGTATCCACGGACAGTTTACGAATTTCTTTGGCGACAACACCGAAACCTGCACCTGCTTCACCCACACGGGCAGCTTCAATGGCTGCATTCAAGCCGAGCAGATTGGTCTGTTCGGAGATTTCACGAATGAAGCTGGCGACCTGAGTTACATTTCCTGATTTTTGTACGGCTTGTTTGGAGTTGTTCCGAATCTCTTCGGTCGTCGCACTGAGTTCCTCAGAGTGTGCGGCCACATGTTGTACACTGTCAATTAACTGGTTGGTCAGATTTTCGGTAGCATCCATGAGCTGTTGCAGCTGGTCCTGGTCATCCATACTGTAGAGCAGGTTAAACAGGGCGATGACTTCACCTTGTTCATTTTTAATGGGAATAAAAGCCACGTCAAAAGGAATACCGAATAAATCTTTAGGATAGTGATCGAATCTTTTGACTTTACCCCCGTTTAGATCTGCAAAATTTCGATTGGGTTCTAACAGAGGATCTCCGGGCTGGTAGGTTAGTTGTTTCAATGATTCTCCAGCGGAAAAGTACAGGAACTTCTCACGATCAATAAGGGACAGCGTTACATCCTGACGGATCGTATCTCGAAAGAAAGGCATACACGTAATTAATGATTGGACAATATCCATATAAAAGGTTAATCCTCCTCAGTTACCTGATGTAAATGGTTAAATTTTAAATGATAAATTGCTAACTACCTATATAATATATCGTCATGCAATAGAGAAGAAAGTAGAGAGAATGGAAAAAACATATGACTTTAACGAATATTGCTATACAGCAGCCCAAAAAGGCACGCGTCCGTTGGGACTCATGCCTTGCTAGTTGGTAAGGTAATAACATGTATATTACAACATATTAACCTGCATCGTAACGACAGTCTGGTTGGCTAATGTTGCTTGCACATCAATCAAACGCTGATTCCGACTGCCACGGAAGGGCAGGGATACATCACGTTCAGCTGCAACGTAGCGCCCGTCGATAATCACGTCGCATAGCCGGGCAAGCTCTGCCCTGTCAGGATCGGTAATCAGCTCTTCATATTCAAATCCCGTGTATGCCCATACAGTCAGATCAGGCCGAGCGGCCCGTAGTTGCTGAACCCAGAGAGTACATTCTGCTGCTGAGAAAAAGGGGTCACCGCCACACAACGTAATGCCATCCAGTAGAGGATGGTTCGTCACCTCCTGCAGAATCTGCTGCTGCCGCTCCTCTGTGAAGGGTTCACCTGCTCGAAAGCTCCACGAATCCGGGCTGAAGCATCCCGGACACGCGTGACGACATCCGCTGATGAACAGGACGGCCCGCATGCCCGTGCCTTCATTCACCGATTCCGGGATGTAACCATACAGATTCACCGGTGTTTCACCCGGTCCTGCACTTCAGCCTGCTTCGCAGCATTGAAGCGGACTTTGTAATCCCCGGTCAGGTAGCCGGTTACGCGGCGTAACCGCTGGAAGTGCACATGGTCTTCATGGGCTTCGCAGGTCGGGCATACATCCCCGATGACCCCTTCATAACCACATGAAGGGCAGCGATCGATGGGGTGATTTATGGAAAAATAACCAATATCCTGTGCCAGTGCATATTGCACGATCCGCAGGAATGCAGCAGTGTTCGCTCGAACGTTCCCGTCAAGCTCCACATAGGAGATTGCACCTGCATTACATAACGTGTGGAAAGGAGCCTCCAGTTCAATCTTCCGATAGGCTGGGAGGGTGTAATAGACCGGAATATGGAATGAATTCGTATAATACTCCCGATCATTCACACCAGGGATGAGGCCATAACGCTCTCTGTCAATTTTGGTGAATTTGCCCGATAATCCTTCAGCAGGTGTAGCAAACAGGGTGACATTCAGATTATGTTGCTCACTCATTCGATCACAGAACTCTCTCATCGTTCGGATAATATTCAGTGCTTCGCGATGCACATGAGAGTCCTGCCCATGATGGCGCCCATAGAGCGCAGTCATACATTCAGCGAGGCCGATAAAACCAAGGGATAACGTACCGTGCTTCAGCAGATCGGCAACGGGCTCGTTCGGAGTAAGTTGTTCTCCACCTTCCCATACACCCTCCCGCATCATGAAGTCTGATGCTTTGGCAGGCTGTTTCTTCTGGATCTGGTAGCGATGCAACAGACCGGCAGCGGCATTCTGCATAACCGACTCCAATGCAGTGTAGAATCCTGCCCGATCTGCGACAGCTCTGCTACCTTGGCAGATGCCAAACCGGATACCAAGCTTGACCAGGTTGATGGTATTGAAGGACAGGTTTCCCTTGCCACTCTGACGATTACGTCCAAATCGGTCAGCGAGTGTACGTGTGCGGCATCCCATGGTTGCGATGATTGTATCCGGATCTTCCGGATGATAGAAAGGCAGATTGAAAGAAGCATCCACATTGACAAAGTTCGGATACATCCGCCGGGAAGAACAGGTTACGGCGAGAAGGAACAGATCATAGTTCGGGTCTCCCTGCGTCTGATTAATCCCTTGCTTACACTGGAAGATGTGTTGGGGAACACGGGAGTTTCCCCGTTGCCGAGGCCACGGATCGTCGCCTCCAGCAATGAACGGGATACCAACCGTCCTTCCGCTGATGTACATATTCCATAGTTCAACGATGTGAACGGGATCTGACCACCCGCCCGGCTGCTCATCGTGTTCAGGTTATGGATCAGTGATTCGGCAGCTTGTCCTGTCTCCAGTTCCGTCTCTTCATAGGCAAAGGCATATGCACGAGGGCACTGGTTCTTTGCTTCGACACTGTCCAGATGGAGCTGTTCATCCTCCATCTGAACATTCTCGCCAAAGAGCCGTTGCCCCTTGCGGTAATGTTTGCGGAACGATCGCTGTACATACGGGGCCAGATCCCAGTCAATCTTATTGGCTGATACACCGCCGTATTGACTGTTCTGTTGGGATTGGAAGATGATCGCAACCAGGGCCATGGCAGACATGATGGTCTGAGGTGTGCGAACCGATCCGTTCCCTGTGTTGAAGCCAGCAGACAGGAGACGGTCAAATGGAATAAAGATGCAGTTGGTCGTTCCAAGTGCATACTGGTCCAGATCGTGTACATACAGATCTCCATTCTCCACAGCTTGAGCGAGCTCTTCTGGCAATACATGACGCAGAGCATGCCACTTGGCGGTCTCCGAACCGAGCCTGCTCATCTTGCCGCTGAAGGAGTCTCCGTTCAGATTGGCATTCTCCCTCAGCGTATCGGCGTCTTCTGCACCAATAATTCGTCTTCCCAGGTCGGATAATAGATCGGATGCCGGTGGAGTGGCATACTCTAGCATGTTCATGTAAGGTTCCTCCTAAAATGATTTCTATATCGTTCAACTTCCGTTAAATACTATATGTAGACTATCGTTATCTATTTATAAACTATATGTGGTTATTCTGGTGTGATAATGATCACACCGTCTGGTGTGCAGATCTTACTTTCCTTTAACTGATACGGGATAAAGGTTCCCAAGTTCTAAGCGAAAGCGTATAATTACTAGTTATCCTGCAAGTGTACTAATTGAAGTCGGACAAGAGGACTCTGTTCACGCTGAAAAGACGATTTGCCGCGACGAATCACTTGTTCAGGCAGGAGTTAAGACTTGCTTTCGTTCCCACAAACGGACCATAGTCGAGTAGGTCGGTTCTCTTATACCTTTAAGGTGTTAAATATATAAGTATAGATTGTGACAGCTATTCGTAGCTTATGAACCTTTTACTTGAATCCACAGATTAGAACAATGCAGCTAAGACAAGAGGGGTGAATCATGGGGACGGTAGAAGACATTACAACAAAAGGTTTCTATGAGAATATACAGGAAGCTGCGGCCCACATCGTAGATGTATTAAGTGGTATCTTGAAGGTGAACACCATCTTTGTAGCCACGAATGACGGAATGACAAATGTCATTCTGGAAGCCTTCAACCGTAAGGAAGAGTTGATTGTTGCAGGCAGTGAACTTCCATTTACTGCTTCATATTGCAGTCTGGTGTTAAGGGATAAAGGCAGTGTCCTCACGATTCAGAATACATGTGAACATCCGATGACAAGATCCATGGACGTAACAAGCGAGCTGGGCAACCGTTTCTTCGTGGGTGTGCCTATTCTGCGAAGATCCGGTGAAACATTCGGTACGATCTGTCTGATGGATAATCCTGACTATGAGATCAGTGAAGCTGATATGAAGACACTGAATGCAATGGCTGTATTTCTGGGATATGTGGTGGACTTGGAGAGTACACTTCATGTTCAGGAGCAGAAGCTGAACGATTCGGAACACATGCAAGAGCAGCTTCAGGCAGAGAAGGAACGTGCCGAGTCCGAAGCTATGACCAAAACGCAGATGCTGAAGCTGATGAGTCATGAGATTCGCAATCCGCTGAACGGCATTCTGGGTCTGACGGATCTGATGCGTACACCGGATATATCCGAAGAACAATCGGAATATGTGAATATGATTGAGACGAGCGGGAATATTCTACTCTCCCTGTTGAATAATATGATGAATTTCAACATCAATGAGGCGGGTAAAACAATTATTCACGATGATCCTTTCGATCTGGTCAGTACCATAGAGAACACGGTCTATCTATCTGTCGGAGCAGCGAGTGGCAAGAACATTGAGCTGGGATTGAATCTGGAACTGAATGTGTCCCAGGTATTTGTTGGCGATGAGGCCAAGATCGGACAGATGCTTGCACATGTCCTTCAATATGCTTTGGATTCAACACGTGAAGGCGCCGTCCTGGTCACCGCAGTTGTGAACGGAGAAGAGAATGAGGACATCAGTACACTCCTGCTCAAAGTAAAGTATACGGGCCAAATGATGTCTGATAAGAGGCTGAGAGACTTTAATAGTCAGGATGGAAACATTTGCATTCAAAAGCTGATTGGAAGCAATTTGGGTCTGGCCGTAAGTCAGAATCTGGCGATTCTCATGCATGGTCGTATTCAGGTGAATAGTATGGAGGGAAATGAGACGGAATTCCAGATTAGCCTGCCGTTACGCAGGTACTGGGAACTGCCGCAACTTGCAAGCATTCAGCAACGGCTGAAAGGGAAACAGGTATTGCTCGCCAAAGATCCTGATATTCTGCAAGGTGTCTCTTCCCTGATGCGGCGATGGAATATGGATGTGCATATGACATCAGGATCGACTGTAGCGTATGATTGGATTAATGAAGGCTTCAATCCGGATGTGGCTGTTGTGGATATGGGGTTACTGGAAGGCGGAGCAGTAGACTTTGTACATGCACTGAAGCAGCGGAACGAGAATCTGCCCGTCATTGTTCTGGTTCCTTATGGCATGCATATCGATCTGCATGAAGCGGAAGTCTTTGATGCCGTTCTGACGAAGCCGGTCAGACAGGCGGATTTGCTGAATGCATTGAGTATTATTCTGCCTTAAATCAATAGACAATGAATATGCATATTCTAATGAGGCGCACCTGTCGTGGGTGCGCTTCTTTGAATTTTCCATTTTCTGCTCCAAAGCCCTTTTAATCCGAGCTGGTTACGGTACAATAGAATAGGAACTTCATCATTACTTACGATTAGAGGAGGAAGTGCATTCAATGGACTATCGCAGATTGGGTGGAAGCGGACTGAAAGTAAGCGAGATCAGCTTGGGTAGCTGGCTGACGTACGGAGGGTATGTGGAACGTGAAAATGCGGTGAAATCAATTGAAACTGCATTTGATGAAGGAATTAACTTTTTTGATACAGCGAATGTATACGAACGGGGTGCAGCTGAAGAACTGCTTGGACAGACATTGAAAGCGTACTCACGTGACTCATATGTGCTTGCAACCAAAGTGTTTGGCAAAATGGGTGAGGGTCCGAATGACCAAGGGCTGTCCCGCAAACATATCAAGGAACAATGTGAAGCCAGCTTGAAGCGCTTGGGTGCTGAATATGTGGATATCTATTATTGTCATCGTTATCATACAGAAACACCGATTGAGGAGACACTCCGTGCATTGGATGATCTCGTGCGCCAGGGCAAAGTGTTATATGTTGGCGTCAGCCAATGGACTGCGGCTCAGATGGAAGCCGCACTGGGTACAGCAGACCGTCTGCTCCTGGATCATATTGTAGTCAATCAGCCGGTGTACAACATGTTTGACCGCTACATCGAAAGTGAAATTATCCCGCTGGGTGAACGTAAGGGTATTGGACAAGTTGTATACTCTCCGCTGGCTCAAGGTCTATTGACCGGGAAATATACATCCGTTTCCGATATCCCGGAGAACAGCCGCGCTGCCAAACTGGGCTGGGATGAAGGTAAGATCAATGCAGATCGCATCGGGAAAGTTCGTCAACTGATTGAGGTGGCGGACAAGCTGGATCTGAAGGTTGGCCAACTGGCCCTGGCATGGATTCTGCGCCAGAATAATGTATCCAGTGCACTTGTAGGGGCAAGTCGTCCCGAGCAGGTAAAAGAGAACGCGGCTGCAGCTGGTGTGAAGCTGGATGCTGCCATTGTTGAAGAGATCGAGCAGATACTGGCTTGATCTCCAGTCAGCGAGTAAGCTGAAGAGATGAGATATAATCATCCATAAGCAAAGGGATGTCCTGTACGCCGGAGTGGCGAACGAGACATCCCTTTTTTGGTGATATGGAAGGTTATAACAGGTTATTAAGGAGTAGGAGACAGAGATCGAAATGGTAAGGCGCACACCCGGTTACGTCCTGTATTCTTGGCTTCATATAATGCACGGTCGGCCTGTTCGAAGAAGTCACTATCATCATGATCATCACAATGATCCGGATACACAGCGACACCAATGGAGATGGTCAGACGTATGGTATGCCCATCCGGTAGGGCAAATTGGTATTTCTCTACCGCCTGCCGGATGGATTCGGCAATAGCCATTGCCTGACGGTGTCCACAGTCAAGCAAGAGGATGGCGAATTCTTCACCACCGCTTCGTGACACGATATCGGCGGAACGCGCATGCTCAACGAACAATTGTCCGAGTTGCTTCAGTACGGCATCTCCGGCGGAGTGACCGAAGGAATCGTTTACCTTTTTGAATCGGTCAATATCGATGGCAAGCAAGGATAGCTTTTTTTGGTAATCCCGTGCATGCTGCAACTCCGATTGAAGTGATTTTTCGAACTGTCGTCGGTTGCTCAGGTTGGTAAGATGGTCGGTAGATGCTCTGCGTTCCAACAGAAATAACATCTCATTAGATTTATTGATGAACTCTGCGATGATATAGATAAATATTCCACCGACGAAGGAAATGGTCATCTGTAGCGGATATACCTTCATTAATGAATTCATGCTGGTGGTGTTCAACATCAGGATGATAAAGATCAAGCTTATGCTCAGCAGATTCATCGTAATAATTTTGGTTAGTCTGGACCATGAAGCATAAGCAAAATATACACCGGACAGTCCAATCAGGGTCATGACAAATCCAGCATCAATGGCAGAAGATGAGATGCCAAACATCACAATGCGAAGGATGGAGATAACGAGTCCCGCAATGATCGAAGCTATTCCTCCCAGATATACAGCTGCGGTAACGACGGCCAGATGCCGCAGATCTACAATGGTAGTTTCGTTCAGAGGGAAGGAATAGTTCATGAGTACTGTGCCGTAGATGCCGAATAATAAGCCGCCGATTATCTGAACACGCAGCGAGGGAAAAGGCAAACGAATACTATAGAACTTGGTGATAATTCCGGATACGTACATAAACGTAATCATGACACAGATATTGATAAAAAAAGTGCTTACCAAACGACATCCCCCCTTTTTACGCACATCCCTTCATTTTATCTGAAAATCGATACAGTAGCGAACCATATTATCCCATATTAATGAGGGCATTGCTGGGAAAGGTGTAATTATTCTATAATCAGGTTGTTGGCGTCGATATTGACTTCGTTATATAATGAGATTTATACTTAATCTAATTCAAAATGTATTCCTTCTTTATGTGAGAGACCCTGGAAAGTAGAAGATCAACGTCTGATTTGATATATAAATGATAGATTGAGCAAAGGAGAAATGGTTGTGAGAACTTTAAATCTGACAATACAACGGCAAGCGGTATATGATGTGGTGCGCCATTCGCAGGATCATCCGACAGCTGCCGATGTCATGAATCGACTGGTGGAACAAGGATATAATCTGGCCTATGGCACGGTATACAATTCTCTTCGTTATCTCACGGACAAAGAAATGATTCGCGAACTCAAACTAGGTGAGACGGCAAGTCGATACGATGCCCGCATGGATGATCATCAGCATATTATGTGTGAAGTGTGTGGCAAGGTGGACGAGGTTATGACGGAGGTGCCTCCGCAATGGATGAAACAGGTCGCTGAAGAAACCGGATATACAATCGACCATGCACATGTGGTCTTTGGAGGTGTCTGCGGGGAATGCAGAAACAAACGGATCAAGTAAAAGTAAGGTTGCCTGGTCGCCGTTTGCCCCTTAGGGTCAAACCTGCCTTGTCGGATTCAGCACCGGTTGTGGATAATTGTCCGACTACACGGCGTGTCATTCTGATCAGCCCGATGCCGGGACAGGTCCATGAATTGGTGAAGGCTCTGACAGACAGCTGCTTCGACGTGCTGGTCTTCCATCGCTGGGAACCGGATCTGCATGAACGTCTGGTGTTTGATCTGTTAATCTATGATCTTTCGGTTGCCGGAACCATCGATGCATTCGCTGGTATCAGCAGCCGATTGAATCGGGAGGCAGAACATACAACACCTTGTCTGTATCTGGTGGGGGAGAAGATGATCGGCAGTGCAAGTGGGCCGATGCTTCAGGAAGAGTTGCTGGTGTGGCCTGCTCGACCGCAGGAAGCTCTTTACCGGGTACAGCGCATGATTGGCAACAGCCCAGCGCTGCCGAAACGTGGGTTTTTACCTGAAGAAGGACAGCGTATTGGATTCAAGGATCTGTGGCTCGATCGGGAACGGATGAGCGTACAGCGCGATAATAACCGGATTCATCTAACCAAGACCGAATATGATCTGTTGCTCAAGCTGATTGATGCCAAAGGTGCAGTCATTTCCCGTGAGGAGATGCTCAGTGATATTTGGGAGACGGATTTTACAGGTGGAAGCAATGTGGTCGATGTTCATATCAAAAGCTTACGCAAGAAATTAGGAGATAACGCGTCTTCGCCGCAGTATATTGTAACCGTAAGAGGAGTGGGCTACCGCCTGGCGGATTAGTCCGCTTTTTTTTATGCTCAATTATATCGTTCACTTCACGCTTTTTCGGGTACTACCTACTAGATAGGCAGATCAGAATCATTTCCTTAAAAACATGTTCATGGTTCATTCATGGAGTGTATAAGAACCTCATCTTAATCTCATGTGAAACTCATGCAAGCGTGGATCTGGACATGTTAGAATCATTTTAACAGTTAGATCAAGTCTAAATGTATATTTAAACTGAAGCCGAATATGATTTTAATAGTAGATATATGCAGCAGACGTGAGACCCATTAGAGGAGGACGACATGATGACAGAACGTATGACAACCAATCAGGGAGCACCTGTCGGTGATAACCAGAATTCCCGCACAGCAGGCAGAAGAGGACCAACACTGCTTGAAGACTACCACCTCATTGAGAAAATAGCCCACTTTGACCGTGAACGTATTCCCGAAAGGGTTGTACATGCAAGGGGTGCAGGAGCTCATGGCGTATTTACGTTGGAGCAGAGCATGAAGGACTATACAACAGCGGACTTCCTGCAAGATCCGGGTACGGAGACCGATGTACTGGTTCGATTCTCAACCGTGATTCACGGTACGGGTTCACCAGAGACTGCACGAGATCCGCGTGGATTTGCCGTGAAGTTCTACACAAGGGAAGGCAACTATGATATCGTCGGTAACCATCTGCCCGTGTTCTTCATCCGTGATGCCATGAAGTTCCCTGACATGGTTCACTCACTGAAGCCTGCCCCGGATACGAACATTCAGGACCCGGCTAGATACTGGGATTTTATGACCCTCTCCCCTGAATCAACACATATGATGACCTGGTTATTCTCCGATCTGGGTACACCAGCAAGTTATCGTCAGATGGATGGATTCGGCGTACATGCTTTCAAGTGGATTAATGCACAGGGTAAGGTCCACTATGTGAAGTATAAGTGGGAATCTGCACAAGGTGTTCGTGGCTTCTCTCGTCAGGAGGCATCCGAGGTACAAGGGCAGGATTTCAATCATGCTACGAGAGACCTGCGTGATCATATCCAAAACGGACAATACCCGCAGTGGAAATTGCAGGTTCAGTTGTTAAAGCCAGAGCAGATGGATGACTTCGCCTTTGATCCGCTGGACCCTACGAAGACCTGGCCTGAAGATGTACTCCCATTCCAGACGGTGGGAACTATGACCCTGAATCGGAATCCGCAAAACTTCTTTGCTGAAGTGGAACAGGCAGCCTTTTCTCCAAGTGCGCTTGTACCTGGAATTGAGCCTTCCGAAGACAAATTGCTGCAAGGACGCTTATTCTCCTACCCGGATACACAGCGTCACCGTCTTGGAACGAACTATATGCAAATTCCGGTGAATTGCCCTTACGCACCTGTTCGTAATCATCAGCGTGATGGACTCATGAATGTGAATCAGGACCCGTCTCCAGTGAACTATGAACCAAACAGTTCCGGGAACAGCCCGCAGGAAGATCCGGCGTACCGGGACAGTCAGGTTCCACTGCAAGGGCACATCACACGTGAGAAGATCGAAAAGACCGATGACTACACACAAGCAGGGGAACTATTCCGTTCATTCAGTCCTGTAGAACAGCAACATTTGCTGGATAACCTGATCCATGACTTCAAGGGTGTATCAGTCGATATTCAAATGCGTGCCCTGTGCCATTTCTTCCGGGCCGATGGACAGCTTGGCGGACGTTTGGCTCATGGACTTGGGGTAGATATTTCTGCACATATGCCGTCGCAGGATCCAAAATAACTCACAGTTCGACTCTGTTCTCTGAACATCATATCAACGGACATTCAGTAAAGACCGGGCGGGACCGCAAAATTCGGACCCCCTCGGTCTTTATGTATGTATTGATGTAATGGAAAACAATTTTACAAATCATTTACAGAAAATAGCTTACATAGAGGTTGACTTATCATATGATGGCACTACAATGGGTAGTGTGAGGGGTGTCAGAACATGAGAATACACAATTTCAAAGTGGGTGAGCGTGGGCTCAACCGATTTTTCGGTCCGCTGGAGGCCAAGATCATGGACATTTTATGGGCTCGTCCTGGTAGCAGCATCCGTGAAGTGCAGACCGCACTTGAACAAGACAAAGACGTCAATTTCAATACAGTCATGACCGTGATGAACCGGCTTGTGGACAAGGGACTCCTGGGCAAGTCGCAAAAGGGTAGAACATCTTTGTACCAACCGGTACAGAGCAAGGAGGAGTTTATGAACGATCAATCCAAGGAACTATCGCATGAGCTCGTGGATGAATTCGGTGCTCTGGCACTGAATCATATGCTGGATGCACTGGATGAAGCAGATGCGGGTCTGATCGAACGCCTGGAACAGAAGATTAAACAGTGGAAAAAGGATAACGATTAAGATGTGGAAGGCGCGCTCGAAACTTTTGTTTACCGTCGGTTTCGGCATACCGTTACTCGTGTTCATACAGATGTTCATGTACGCGATGTACAAAATCTTTGGCTGGGATATCCCGTTTAACCTGCTGTGGCTCTGCAATCACTGGATGAGCCGTCTGGGCTGGTTATCCGTCGGACATTTCCTACTGGTACTGGTCTTGCTGACATTCGCCGGGACAGGTTGGTTGCTAACGGTTCGCATGATGCAAACCCGGGCAGCCGTGCGCAAACTCCGTTCTATGGAAGTCCGGACATTATCCCGGGAACTGGAGTCCACGTATGACCATCTCGGACAACCTGGCTTCATTGTGGTGGACAAGCCATCGCCAGTGGCATTCACCATCGGTCTATGGAGGCCCTATATTGTTCTTTCCACTGGGCTTCTGAACATGCTTGATGCAGAAGAGGAGATCGCCGTTGTGTATCATGAAGTACACCATCTGTGGCACCGTGACCCACTGAAAACAACAATGCTATCGGTGTTCGCAATCATGATGCCGTATATTCCCGTATTGAAGCATACGTCAGTACATTACAACATCGTCAGGGAAATTCTGGCGGACAATGAGGCTATTGAACGTACAGGCAATGCGGCAGGCATAGGCAGTGCATTACTCAAGCTGCTCCGTGCTTGTCCTGAACCTTGGGGAGCCAGAGAACGGACGGTTCAATCGTCATTCGCGGATACTTCAGTGAATGTCCGCATTTCACGTCTGCTCGACCCGGAACAAGACGTTACGTTGAGATTGCCACGCTATGCGGTTCTAATGTCGGCTACTGTTTTCCTGATGCTGTCGATCTTGTTTGTATGGTCTATCGGATAAAACATTGGAGTCCATGTAAGGTTGGTTGAATAATACTAGGGAGGATGATGAACATGAATAACAGAAGTGTGGAGATTGGACTGTTTTTCTCAAGGATTATGATTGGCTTAATCTTTGTATTGCATGGCTGGAGTAAATTCGAAGGTGGAATCAGTGGTACCGTCGGTTTTTTTGAAAGTATCGGTATTCCCGGTTTTCTGGCATCCGTTGTAGCCATTATTGAACTCGCGGGTGGCGCGGCCATGATCCTCGGTCTGGGCACGCGCGTATTTGCTGCCTTGTTTGTTGTTGTAATGGGCGGGGTACTGCTTACGGCCAAAGTGGGTGAGCCGTTCATGAGTGGTACGGAGTTCGATTATCTGTTGCTTGCAGGTTCCCTGACACTGCTCTTCACGGGAAGCCGCTTCCTGGCGGTGGACCATTTCTTCTCCAGACAGGGGAACACTCGTCAGAATGTAAGTGCTTGATAACTGAATAAATACTGTCCATAAGCATATGAAGGTTACAGGGCTGGCCCTGTAATAAGGCTCTTTACTGGCCAGCCCGGTTCGAAATGAAGTATTGGCGAACCGGGCTGATCGGTAAAGAGTTTTTTTTCGTTTGGACGACATGCCTATGGTTTGGTACAATGAGAATAAGTAGGCTACTAAGAAAAAATAAGAAGGTTAATTTGAGTTTATGTATACCAAATAAAGATGAGGAGGATGTACTTTATGATTAACGTCATTCCATCCGATGCCCGCTCCAGCTTCGATCGGGGCTGGCTCCGTGGCAGTCACAGCTTTTCCTTTGGAGAATACCAGGACCCGGAGAATACGGCGTTTGGACCGATGCGGGTAGCTAATGACGATGTCATTGCTCCTGGTCGCGGTTTTGGGGCTCACCCACACAGCGATATGGAGATTGTATCCATTGTGCTGAATGGCAAGCTGCGACATGAAGATAATCTGGGCAACGTAGCGGTTACCGCATTTGGCGGCATTCAGCGAATGTCAGCAGGCAGTGGCATGATTCATACGGAGCATAATGCATCCGATACCGAGGAAGTGCGTCTGCTTCAGCTCTGGTTCATGCCAGAGACGAAAGGGTTGCCGCCCTCCTATGAGACCACTTCTTTTGATCCAGCGGCATTGGCAGGCACGCTCGTGCCTGTTGTCTCCCCGGACGGAGGACCAAGAGTGGCGACCATTCATCAGGATATGACGGTTTACCTCGGTCGATTGTCAGAAGGTGAGAGATTTACTTTTAACCAGGATGCTGGACGCCGGATGTACATTTTCTCCATTGAAGGCAAGCTGGGATTGAATGGAGATTATCTGTTGAATGAAGGGGACACAGCTCGTGTGGAACAGACGACTTCAGTGGATCTGGAAGCAAGTGGAGAGACGTTCTATATGTTAATTGACTTGCCGTAACTGGCGGATATGATATCAACTCCAAGATCAGAGGGAGGATGCACACTTATGGCGCAACAGGAATGGTTTATGGTGAAACACGGGGTGACCGGGCGTGGACTGGCGAATAGCAAAACAGATTCACAGCTGTCCTATCGGTTCCAACAGGAGGGCACAGGATTTGTTTTTAACGTTACAGGTCTGGACGATCAGACCGTGGAACAGATCCTGGAACTCAGACAGGAGCTGAACGTCTTCCGATTTGTACAACGCAAGGATCAGCCTCTCGTGAAGAACTGGTACTACGTGGAGGGCGACCGGGTGGAGTACGATCGGGAACGTCACACACTAAGCATCTATGCGAAATCGGAGATTCGCTATGTTCCGGAAGATTATTTTGCTGATTAATATATATATGGAAAAATTAATGAATAAATAAGACTTATACGTTAAATAGGTCTAGAAGGGGCTGTCTCAAAAGCCCTTAAAAAGCGTAATGTCAAAAAGAAATAACACTCATACGTTCAAAAAAGGACAAAGCAGAGGTTTATCCTGCTTTGTCCTTTTTGCGTTTTTCCGTCATTGCGGCTTTTTTAAGCAGATTGTGGGCAAGGCAAAGCCACCCGACCTCCAGGCTTACTTTTTGCAAGCCGCGAAGCAGGAATCTTCGGAATCCCCGGTTGTTTTTGATTTGTCCAAACACACTCTCCGGCTCCGTCATGCGCCGAACGGAAAGGGTGTATCCTTCCTCACTGCGCAGTCGTTCCCGCATCTCGTTTTTTTGCCGCATATAGGTCAGACTGATCGCGATCTCCCGATTTCCTTTGGCTTTGGTGCATGTTGCTTTCAGAGGACATGCACTACAATCTTCACTTCGATAATGGCGGGTACGAATCGTGTAACCACTTTCCGTGACCGTCTCGCTTTCGTACCGAAAACGTAACGTCTTCCCGGCCGCACAGCTCCATGAATCTTCCGTTTCGTTGTAGCTCCAGTGATCCACTTTGCCAATCGCTTGCTGAAAGGCCCTCGTTTTCTCCTTATGGTACGTCCCGTATTTGACGATCGCTTGGATGTTGTTCTCTTCGAAATAGCTGTAATTTTCTTCGCTTCCATATCCTGCATCGGCAATGACAGTCTTCGGTTTTTTGCCGAGCGTTTCTTCTAAATGATCGAGATGGGGCTTCAGACATTTCGTGTCTGTCGGTCGCTGGTGCACCGTGTAACCCAAAATAAATTGGTTTTCCGTTCCAATCTGCACATTGTACCCTGGCTTCAATTGACCATTTCGCATATGATCTTCTTTCATTCGCATGAACGTTGCGTCCGGATCGGTTTTGCTATAGCTATTCCGCTCCCCTGCGGTTTGGATCTGGTGCTCATACTTTTGCAGCCGCGGTAGCAAGTCTTTGCGTAACTGGCGCACGGCTTTCTTTACGATTTTGTTTTTCGGTTTTTCTTGTAAAGATTCCTCCAGTTGCTGAACCGCTTTTTCCACCTTTTCTGCCGTGAGTGCGGAAGCTTCCCCGAGCTCAGGGAGGTCTGTACCCGCGTGGAGCGCATCTTCTTCACTTTCGGCCGCTTCGATGGCTTGGAACAGGGTATGTACTTTTTCTTGCAGCTTGGCCTGGTACTTGACGACAGCCTTTTTCCAGACGAAGGTGTACCGATTCGCATTCGCTTCAAGCTTGGTTCCGTCCAGAAAGTAGTGTTCCAAGGATACGTATTGCTCCTGAACAAGCAACTCCAGTATATGGGTAAACACGGTTTCCAGCACTTCTTTCATCCGCTCGGAACGGAAGCGATTAATGGTCCGAAAATCCGGCTGTTGTCGCCCGGCGAGCCACATAAACATGATGTTTTCCCGAACCGCCTTGGCGATTTGTCGGGAAGAATAGATTCGCTGGGTGTAGGCGTAGATGATGATTTTAGTGAGCATTTTGGGGTGGTAACTATGGCGGCCCCCGCCAGGATACGCCGCATTAAAAATGGAATCGCTCAGGCGGTTGACTGCGTCATTCACGACACGAACGATGTGATTTTCGGGGATATCTGTCTCCAAATCCATTGGCAAGAAAAGTTGATCCATGGTATATTGAATGTACAAAGAAACCGTCTCCTTTCAAATGGTGGGTCGTACTTCCATTTTACCAAGGAGCGGTTTCTTTTTGTTTTACAATTTAGAAAACAGGGCTGTCCCTAGCCATTTTTATGACTTATGGGACAGCCCCTTTTTTTGTGTGTGAATTCGGTGAACACATTCGTAATTTTGCAAAAAAGACCACATAATTCCCTGCTGTCTGGCACAAGCTACCTTGTATAAAAAACAAGAATGGAGGGGCGGCATATGGCTGAGAAAACATCCGGTAAGGATAAGCCCCAACAATCGGGACGAGCTGCTGAAGAAAAAAAACAAATTCCTTTGGGACTGCCGTCCCCGCCTATTTTGCGGCAACCGATCAGTGCCATACATGAAACGCAGATTCAGTCGTTGAAGGAGATCTTCTCCAATAGCTCGGATGTGGTCTATCGCAACATTATGATTACTCCCGAACTGAAGGGACTTCTGGTATACATCGAAGGTATAGTCAATTCGGCTGACATTCAGGAACACATGCTGCGTCCACTTATACGTGGACTGGTGCAGCAGCGAACGGATGAACCCGATGTTCCACTGGATGATACACGCATTGAGCTGGCACAGGTGAAAAAGGTTAAAACCTGGGCGGCTGCGACAGAGGGGGTGCTGGCATCTTCCGCTCTGCTGGTCATCGACGGGAATCATGAAGCCTGGCTGTTCAATGTCAAAGGTGGTGTAAGACGTGGTGTCGAGGAACCGCAGACAGAATCGGTGATTCGTGGACCACGGGAGGGATTTACCGAAACGCTGCGTGTGAATACGGCTTTATTACGGTTCAAGATGAAGACTCCTGCTCTCAAAATGGTGAGCATGACACTGGGCACAAAAACCAAGACCGATATCGTCTTGACCTATCTGGAAGGGATCGCTGATCCCAAGTTGATTCAGGATGTCAAGAAACGCCTGGAAAAAATCGATATCGACGGCATTCTGGAGACGGGATATATCGAGGAACTGATTGAAGACCATCCCTATTCTCCGTTCCCGCAGATGCATTATTCGGAAAGACCGGATACGGTTGCAGGCAATCTGTTGGAAGGACGGTTTGCCATTATGGTGGACGGGACTCCCTTTGCATTAATTGCTCCAGTCACGATGTGGCAGATGCTGCAGGCCAGCGAAGATTATTATGAACGGTTCTTCATTAGTAATCTGGTGCGCTGGATTCGGTTTTTGTTCGTCGCCATCGCTTTGTTCCTGCCGGCACTCTATATAGCGATCACTACGTACCATCAGGATATGTTGCCGACCACACTCATTCTAAGTATTGCGGGTGCCCGGGAAGCCATCCCTTTTCCAGCATTAGTTGAAGCGCTCATCATGGAGCTATCGTTCGAAGCCCTCCGGGAAGCGGGAGTCAGGTTACCCAAAACGGTGGGTCAGGCTGTCAGCATCCTCGGTGCACTTGTGATCGGGCAGGCCGCAGTACAAGCAGGTATTGTATCCGCTCCGATGGTTATTATTGTATCCATGACAGGGATTGCTTCCTTCACTATTCCGCGATTTAACTTTGCAATTACCGTGCGTCTGCTCAGGTTCCCAATTATGTTACTGGCAGGCATGCTTGGGCTGTATGGTATCGTGATTGGTCTGGTTCTAATCTCGGTTCATCTGACACAGATGACTTCATTTGGTGTACCTTATCTGTCAGGTCTTAGCCCCTACAGTAAGACAGATACGAAGGATATACTCGTTCGAGTGCCGTGGTGGAAAATGATCAATCGTCCCTCTACGGTTCACAAGGATCAGAAAAGGATGGCCGAGAAGATCAACGGTTCCCCTGAAGCAGAGGAAGGGTGGTGAACCCATGAAGTTCATATATAAATACAGGGCCGTTGTAGTGCTGCTGTTATGTACCTCTCTCATTTCAGGTTGCTGGGATCGCCAGGAAATTAACGATATTGCCTTTGTTATTGGCATTGCTGTGGACAAAGAGGGAGAAAATTACAGATCCAGTCTGCAGATTGCACTTCCGGGACAATCTGGTGCAACGGGGAGTGAAGGGGGCGGAGGGGGCACGAGTGGGGATAAACCCTGGTTTATGCTCTCCAATACAGCCAAAACCCTGCGCGGTACTGCGCTTGAAGGGCAGAAGGAACTATCTCGCAAGATTTATTATGCACACCGTCGTACCATCCTCATAGGAGAGGAACTTGCCCAGGATGGCGTGGCTTCGATGCTGGATTTATTTACGCGATACCCGCTTAACCGGCTTTCTGCATTGCCAGTTATTACCAAAGGAGAAGCTTATAAGGTACTGGACACGGATGCTCCAATAGAGAAGTTCCCATCCGAGATGGTGCGGGAACTGTGCTTCCTGAATATGCGTAACCCGCGTTCACTCAAAACGTTCATCGATGCCATTCTGACTGATGGTGTAGATCCGTTCCTGCCTATAGCCTCGATTGCAGAAAATGTACCTGTGAATTGGAAGAATGTTAAAACGAATATCAAGCTGGATGGACTAGCCATTTTTAAGAAAGATAAGCTCGTTGGCATGATGGAGAAGGCACCCGCCGATGCGTTGATTCTGGCCATGGGCGAGGCCAATGCGCCAGAAGTTATGGTTAAGGCCCCGCGCGGCGAAGGAAATCTATTCATCAAGCTGAACGAGAATAATTCTTCATTACATCCGAGCATCAAGAACGGCAAGGTAACGGTAAACATACAACTGTACGCCAAGGGCGTTATCGTAGATAACGAATCCAATTATGGTGACCGGCGTGAGGAGGAAATTCTGAAGTTAAATGAAGAGGTCCACGAGAAAATAAAAGCCGATATCGAGGAAGGTGTGCGATTGGTTCAACAGAAATTCCATGCCGATATTCTTGGAGTTGGCCGCTCTATTCATCAAAATCTGCCATCGGAGTGGGATAAAATCAAGGATCGTTGGGATCTCATATATCCTGATGTTGAGGTGACAGCCACCCCCCATGTCATTATTGAGAATGTAGGTGTTGTCAATAAACCAATTGGCGTTGTGGAGGAGGATATCATACATGATTAAACCGCTTCTGTTTACCTATCTGGCCATGGCAATCGTGGTCATATGGATGGATTTCAGACATCTGAAGCAGGCTGCTGCCATTAACCGCTGGCTATCCTATGGAATCATTGCACTGGGTACAGGTATTTGGTTCTATGTCACTCAATTGAGCAAAACTTTTTTTGTATCGGTATGGATAAGTCATGTCATCCAGCGATTATTGCCACTACCCTAGATGGTCGAAAGGGGGTATGCAGACTTCTGGATGATACGAGGGAAAGGAGGTATTCCATGAATCAGAGAGTGACCCACCGTCAAATGGTACTGCTCGTGCTGCTACTCAGTATTTCAGGTACGTTGCTGCAGCCCCATGCACAGGCTATTCTCTATGCGGAACAGCACGCTTATCTCTCTTATGTGCCAGTGTTTCTCGTAATGACCGCATCGATGTGGATGTTATGCCGGGTTCAGCGACGATTCCCCGAAAAGGATCTGTTCCAGTCTATGGTTGAGCGGTTCCCCTTCTTGGGAAGAGTGACCGGAGTGCTGTACATTATGTTTTTTTTCTTCGTGTTTGCAAGAGATATTCGGTTAACAGGTGACTATATCAGCATAACGCTACTGGAGACCACGCCGATCTCTATTATTGTATTATCCCTTATTGTTATGGGGGTATTTGTTGTCAGAGGTGGACTTGGTTCATTGATTGGTATGTCAGAGTTGTACGTGGCTCTGTTTTTGTTGAACTCAGTAATTATTCCGTTCATGCTGATTCAGCAGATCAATATGGATCACTTGATGCCATATTTCCATATAGATCTGGCGGGAGTGGGCAAGGGAAGTTGGTACATATTCTCGTTTTACGGAGAGATGATCGCTTTGCCATTTGTCATCAAGGGCAGTGATTTTCGATTTAAGTCTGTCCTGACGGGGATTACCCTCTCATCAATCCTGATGATGCTGATTGTTATAGAAACCATTACCTCGATCGGGGTTCCTATTGCTTCCAGATTGGTATACCCTTCCTATGAGCTGGCCAGGCAGCTGCAAATCAGTGATTTTCTAGATCGGTTTGACCTGGCGTTGGCTGCAGCGACCTTGCCTACCATGATCACGAAGATTGCATTTGATCTGTACTTTGTATGCTGGGGACTGAAACGAATAATCCCGAACGTGTCGGGGAAAATGATGACAGGTCCTATCGCTCTGGTCGGATTTGTATGTGCATTCTGGTTCTTCCGAAATGCAATTCAGCTCAATCGATTTACCCGGGAATGGACATGGGTTGCCATTGTGTTCGAAGCGTTGCTCCCTATTGTACTGTTCCTATTCCTTCGTCCTCGCAAAAAAGATAAGCAAGAAACGAAACAGAAATCATCTGATTCCGGGAAGGATGAGGAGAAGAGACAGAAGGATTCCCGTGGTGGAGAACTTCAGCCTTCCTGATGCAGTTCATCAAAAATCGTTATAGATGAACAGGCCAAAAGAGAGAAACCATAGTTTCCCTTATCAAAAGTACCCTGTATACTGTAGTCAGACTGACGAACATTCGGCTGAACTAACGGGGGGAACATGAATGGCTCAACATTTGGCAGGTGTACGTGTAGCATTGACAGGACCACGGAAGTCGAAAGAAATGTCCTTGCTGGTTGAAAAGATGGGTGGAATTCCGCTTGTGCGACCGGCACAGGGAACGGTATTTCTGGATGATCGGAATATCAGGGCTGGGCTGGTATCCTGGATCTCGGACCCGCCAGACTGGGCGGTATTGACCACGGGCATGGGATTGGACGCATTGTTTGAAATGGCTGAGGAAATGGACGTTGCTGGACAATTGCTGAATGTACTCTCTCAATCCTCTATTGCGGCCAGAGGATACAAGACGGTAAATGCACTCAAGAAGCGCAAGTTAACGCCACTGGTGCGGGACGATGATGGCAGTACAGACGGGCTGATTCGTGAATTCGCTTCACATGATCTAACAGGTAAAAAGGTGATGTTACAGCTTCATGGGGAGACAGCTCCCAAGCTTGTAGCCTGGCTGGAGGAACAGGGAGCGGTCGTGCGCCAAGTGCTTCCATACCGTCACGTACCGCCGGAGGAGGCAGAGCTGGAACAGCTTCTGAATGAAATCTTGAAGTTCGAGGTAGATGCGGTTGCTTTTACAAGTGGGCCACAGGTCAGATTTTTAACGCAATATGCGGCCTCCCAGGACAAGCTTGAGCCGATGCTTGCCGCCTTCAGACAAGGCGTAATTCCTGCGTCTGTAGGCAAAGTTACAGCAAACTCCATGCGAGAAGAAGGCATTGAGGCGCTGGTCATACCGGAGGAAGAGAAGATGGGCGCACTCATCGTTGAACTCGGACGTTACTTTGCAGCGGGACATGCAGAAAAGGTTCGTGGGTTGCAATAACAACTGATCAATGGGTATAAACGTGGTCTTCAATCAAAAGGTAGTTGGTGGATTCAAAAACGAATGGTATAGGCATATGTTAATCCTGGTTCTGATCCGATTTCTGGATCAGGACTTTTTTCGATTATCATGTAAGATACAGCCTGTCATTGCCGTTGCGCGTGATGCAGCATTTAATTTCTATTATCCTGATAATCTGGAATTGCTTGAAGTAGCCGGCGCTCGATTACAATACTTCAGTCCGCTGGCTGGCGAAGGCATTCCGGCTGAGGCAGACGGCATCTATCTCGGCGGCGGGTTTCCCGAAATAATAACAGCTATAGACCTCTCTATTCAATAAGCTGAATGGCTCTAATCTGGCTTTTGCCTCCTGAGACTTTGGTCGTGAAGTTGATGATCCTCATTCTGAATTAAAGGTTTTTAGATGAATATGTGGAATGAGTTAAAGACAGAATCATTTTGCGAGTGAGGGACATCATGATGAGAAACGTATGTGTAACTGGAGCTGCTTGGGGGTTAGGATTGGCTCTGACGGCACAGATGCTGGAGAGAGGTTATCTGGTGTATGCGGCGGGTCTGGATGTGGAAGATTCCGAGGGGATTCGTGTGCTTGCAGGAGCGTATCCTGACCATCTGCGCGCCATTGAATTGGATATCTCGGACGACCTGTCGGTAGCTCTGTTCACAGAGACATTGAAGCTGGATACGGATCATCTGGATATGCTGATCAATAATGCGGCTATACTAGGAAGTATTACGGATCATATCCGCGGGCCGTTGAATATGGCGGAGATGGCTGAAGTATTTAATGTGAACACCCTAGGTACACTGCGTGTGACTCATTCCCTGTTGCCCCTCCTTCTTCAAGGACAGACTAAGCTAATTGTTGATATCTCTTCCGAGGCTGGGAGTATGGAACAATGCAGTCGGGATGGGTGGTTTGCCTATTGCATGTCCAAAGCTGCTTTGAACATGCAAGCCTGTCTTGTGCATAATGGTCTGAAGGATGAAGGCGGACAAGTGATGCTTGTTCATCCCGGTTGGGTACAGAGTTATATGAGGGGAGAATTGGATGCTTCTGCGGATCTCACGCCTGACCAATCTGCCCAGCATATTGCAGCTCTTATCGACCGTCATGAGCAGTTCAAGGGAGATCAGCCTGCATATGTAGACTACAGGGGCGAGAAGCTTCCGTGGTAGTTATCTTACAACATGTGGTTAACAAGAAAGGAGATTGATTGAATGGATCATCGTAAAAAAGCATTGTTACTTGGCGATTATACTCATCCGGACTGGCACCCGCTTCAAGGGGTGGATGCGGAGATTAGCCGAATTTTCCATGATACTATGACCGTGCAGTGCAGTGAGAATCGCAACATGCTGCTGCAGGAAAATATAACTGGGTTTGATGTGTGTATCTCATACATGGACGATTGGAAAGGGAAAGTCTCTCCTCAGCAGACAGCAGGTTTGTTGTCTTATGTGAGTAACGGAGGTGGACTACTGATCATACATAATGGGATTTCACTTCAGAATCGGTATGAACTCAAACAGATGATCGGTGCCAAGTTCCTGCATCATCCGCCATATGCACCACTTGATTTCACCGTAACAGCAGAGAGCCATCCGGTGACAGAGGGTATTACCGGGTTTACCTTGGAGGAAGAACCGTATCAGTTCGAGTTTGGTTCATTTTCCGAAACGAAGGTTCTGCTTGAATATCAATCCGCAGAAGGGCCGAAGCCTGCAGCTTGGGCACATCGATATGGTGTTGGACGGATCGTGTACCTTATGCCGGGTCACCATGTGCCGACTTTTGCACACGAAACGTACCGTCAATTGGTCCTGCAAGCAGGCAAATGGGTTGCACGTTACGTTTGATCTGACTGTGAATTTTGCATGCAGAGTATAAGGGGTATAATATAGAGAACAACGAAGAGGAGGATGAGAAAGATGAGCGATTTGTTCAAAAAGGCGTTCTCGTTAGGGCTTGGCCTTACTGTGGTAAGCAAAGAGAAAATCGAGAAAACCGTTGATGACTTGGTCAAGCGTGGTGAACTCGCTCCCGGCGAATCCAAAGCTTTAATAGAACGACTGTTGGAACGCGGCGATGAAGAGCAGGGACAGCTGAAACGAGTGATTCAGGAGCAGGTCAAGCGTGTACTTCAAGAAGCGGGCGTGGCGTCCGAAAGTGATGTTACCAGTCTGGAACAACGTGTTGCGGTACTGGAGAAAAAACTTGCCGAACTGGGTCACAACCCACAGCTACAACCTGATGAATCCCCGGCTCCACTCGAAGTTCCTCCTCCCCTCCAAGGAAACGAGATCGAGTAGATGGCTGTGCGAATCAAACATGTGGGCAGATACCGTGAAATTGCCATGGCGCTGGTGCGTCATGGCTTCGGTTATATGGTCGAGGAGTTGGGACTGTTCCAACTGCTGGCTCTGCCCCGGCGGTGGATGTCGCGTGAAGCACCCACCAGCAAAACGCTGGGTGAACGCGTCAGGCTTGTGTTGCAGGAGCTGGGGCCAGCTTTCGTCAAGCTGGGGCAACTCGCAAGCACAAGGGCAGATCTGTTGCCCGAGTCTGTCATTCGCGAACTGGTGAAGTTGCAGGATCAGGTCCCGCCGTTCTCTTCAGAGACGGCACGGGGTATTTTGGAACAGGAATTGGATACACCGCTGGAGGAGATCTTTTCCCGGTTCGAGGATACCCCTGTAGCTGCAGCCAGCATTGGACAAGTGCATCTGGCCAAGCTTCGAAGCGGTGAGTCAGTAGCTATCAAGATTCAGCGGCCAGGCATTTCGCGTATTGTGCAGCGTGATTTGGATATTCTGCGGGAACTGACAGCCATGGCCGAGAAACGTTGGGATTGGGTGAAGCAATATCAGATTCCGCAAATGGTCGAAGAATACGCGCAGGCACTGATGGCTGAGCTGGATTATACGGTCGAAGGCCGGAATACCGAGAAGATTGCACAGCAATATCAGCAGGACAACAAGGTGAAAATTCCGGTGATCTACTGGGATCAGACTTCGTCACGAGTGCTCACCATGGAATATATTGAAGGTATCAAACTCAATAATCGTGAAGAACTGGTGAGACGCGGTCACGATCTGAATAACATCGCAGAGCGGCTGGTGGATTCTTTGCTGAATCAGATCTTTATTCAGGGATTCTTCCATGCAGACCCGCATCCGGGTAATCTGATGGTATTAAAAGATGGTCGTCTGGCCTTTATAGACTTCGGTATGGTGGGCAGTCTGAGCGATGAGATGAAGCAGCAGCTCGCTTCGCTTATTATTGGGTTGATGCGCAAAGATACGGACAGTATGATCCGGGCGATTGAGAAGCTTGGCATGATGCCAGATGACATGGACCTGCGTGGGCTTCATGTGGATCTGGATAAGCTTCGAACGAAGTATTACGATATTCCCATTTCCAAGATTAGTGTAGGTCAGGCATTGAACGATTTGTTCGGTGTGGCCCAGAGACACCGGGTGGTCATGCCTGCCGATATTCTGTTGCTGGGCAAATCATTGCTGACGATGGAAGGTGTGATCGAACATCTCGATCCTACGCTGAGCATCGTAGACATGGCCGAGCCCTTTGGGCGGAAGTTGATCAAGGAACGTTTTAGTGCGGGGCGAATCAAGAATCGGTTATTCCGCAGTGCAGCGGATATGGCTGAAAGTGTCATTGGTCTGCCAGGGCAGTTAAGGCAATTGTCATCGATCATTAGCAAAGGCAAACTGAGGCTGGAGATCAGTGTCCCTGAACTGGATGCGCTCATGCGGAGAATGGACCAGATCAGCAACCGGCTGTCCTTCAGCATCGTGCTGCTCGCCTTCTGTATCATCATGGTCGGCTTGATTATCGGTTCGTCGATCAGTCACCAGTCCACGATGCTATGGGATATTCCGGTCATTGAGATTGGTTTCCTGGTTGCCATCCTGATGGTGGCCTTCCTGCTCTATTCCATCTTCAAATCGGGAAGATTCTAGGCGATTTAACAATAAGACCCGTAAAGAGACTTTCTTCAAAGGATCTTTGCGGGTTATTTTTTGGGGGAAACGGAATGATTGGAAAGAATCGGAGTGTTCATTGTGCGGATTTAAGATAGTTCGTCCATCTAAAAGATAGAAACGCATACCGCTGTTGAGAAAATATGAAGCTGAAATTCCTGTTAATATAACCGCAAGAGAATTTTGATTAGGAATAGAGCATTGGTGAGTAAATTATAGAGAAGTTAAGATAATAAGAGATAAGCTGGTGTTTTTCCGGCAAAATTGTATTAGTGAATATTACATACCGTGACTATAATAATAGGTCAGTACATCAACGGACCCGGTTTTTCTGAGAGGGGAAAACCCATTGGCATCTGGAGTAGATCGAGATGTCGCACAAGGAAGATAACTGAAAGTAGTAACGGCACTCAAGCAGAACACACTGGAACGGCAAAAAGACATGAACGTTCATCCAACGATGTAGAGGATAGGAATGGTGAATGAGCATGCAGCTCAGATGCATAGGCGAATGTTGCGGGAGAAGAATCCGCTATTTTGTGCTGTCTCACACGCTTTCTTTATGTTTCTGAAATGATTGATCAGTGGTGAATGCTTCCGTTACGCTTCAGGATCATCGTCCAATACAAGGAATTACATGTAGGAGGAACGGCAAGAACATATGAATACGTTAAAACAACAGTGGTTCGGCAACATTCGCGGGGACGTGCTAGCTGGAATCACGGTCGCGCTGGCGCTCATTCCGGAAGCCATTGCCTTCTCCATCATTGCAGGTGTTGATCCGATGGTTGGGTTGTATGCGTCCATTACGATTGCAATCGTAATTTCGATTGCGGGCGGAAGACCGGGCATGATCTCGGCAGCAACAGGAGCCATGGCGGTACTTATGGTTGGACTCGTCAAGGATTATGGCGTGGAATATCTTTTTGCAGCAACCATTCTGACGGGTGTTATTCAGTTTATTTTAGGTGTTTTCAAAGTAGGGCGCTTCATCACGTTTGTACCTCATTCGGTGTTAACCGGATTTGTGAACGCGTTGGCTATACTAATCTTTATGGCACAGTTGACTCACTTCACGGGAGCGAACTGGATCATGTATGCGATGGTGGCAGGTACGCTGGCGATTGTCTATATTTTGCCGCGGTTTTTTAAAGGCGTTCCAGCTCCGCTCATTGCCATCATCGTGATGACGATTATTACCGTAGTGTTTCATCTGAATGTAAGTACAGTAGGTGACATGGGAAATCTCACAAGTACCCTGCCGATGTTCCATTTGCCGAATATCGCTTGGACATGGGACACGCTGATGATCCTGCTGCCTTATTCATTCACCATGGCACTCGTTGGTTTGCTGGAATCTCTGCTGACCGCAACGATTGTGGATGAGATGACCGAGACGAAGAGCAGCAAAAACCGTGAAGTACGTGGTCAGGGTATTGCGAACTTTGTGAACGGTTTGTTCGGCGGCATGGGCGGTTGTGCGATGATCGGACAGTCCGTCATTAATGTGAAGTCGGGTGGACGTGGGAGATTATCTACGTTTACCGCAGGTGCGTTTCTCGCAATCTTGTTGCTGCTGTTTAGTGGAGTGGTGAAACAGGTGCCGATGGGTGCGCTCGTCGGTGTCATGTTTATGGTGTGTATCGGGACATTCGACTGGAGTTCCATCAAAAATATTGCCCGTGTGCCTCGGGCGGAGGCCTTTGTCATGATGGTCACTGTGGCCATTGTGGTCTACACCCACGATCTGTCGATTGGGGTCATGGTCGGCGTGGTGCTCAGTGTGCTGCATTTTGGCTGGAAACAGACCAAGATCCGCGTACAGTCGAGCCAGGAACAAGGCCAGAAAGTGTATCGGGTTCACGGACCGTTCTTCTTCGGTTCATCATCCCGTTTTGTGGATGAGTTTGATGCTGAAGCTGATCCGAAAGAGATTACGATTGATTTCGGTGGCTCACACATCTGGGATAACACAGCAGTTGTAGCTATCGGTAAAGTGAAGTTCAAATATGCGAAGCTGGGCAAAACAGTACACCTGCGCGGATTGAACGAGGAAAGTTCCCGCCTGCTGGAGCGGAGTGGATTTGCCACAGCTGGCGGGCACGGTTCGTAAACGATTGGGTGAAGCTAATGAACTGAATGGACTCTGTTTACTATGTAATGACAGTTTGTGATCAGCGGCGTTTTTTCCGGGTTTCAACCAGGGAGAGGACGCCGCTGTTTGGTTTTGGAGCTTGAGGTACGTGCTGGTTTGCTAATGTTGTATGTTCAGTTTCTCTGTTCTCTGTCGAAGTATGTGATTTTACTATTATAGCGACAGCCAAATTCACAGCTAAAGCGAGAGCCATAGTCACTGTCATAGCCAAAACCCAAAGTAACAGCCACAGTCGCTATCATGGTCAATACCATGCTCATGCTCAGTATCGCTATCTCTGTCACGGTCATTCCCATAGAACCTTACCATCGCGTTTTGGATTCTAACGAACCCAGCAGGTCTTATTCAGGGTTAATTTGGACTTTCGTTATTCTAACGAATCACAGACACGTTAATCTGCCTATATCGCCAATGTTGACCCTGTTTTCGCGGATTTATTGAGTGATAAGGTGGCTGGAGTTCGTTAGAAATCCCAAATCGTTTAATACGCCGGAATAGGGTGCGCTCGATTCGTTAGAAATTCGACGTATCATATTGCATCACCACGCCCAGGATTCCAAAGTAACATTCTCTGCATCTTAGTGGCTATCTCAGTTACCTTTGGTGGGCACGTACAGCAAGAGCGCATCGATTTCTCCCCAAGCCTTCTTAAAACCACGCCCAACTAAAACGCCCCCTTCCCAGCATCACCCAAAGTCAACGAAGACTTTCAAAAACACTCCAAGCTACTCCAAGTCATTCAAAATTACTCAAACCCACTCACGTCACCCAAAGTCACCCAAAGTCACCCAAAGTCACTCAAAGTCACCAATGTCACTCTAAAAGATCGTCCTCACAACGATCTACATAACGGACGCTGTAGACACCCCGCATACGGATCTCGGGAATTTGTGCTACAAGTTAGGGGTGTAACGCTGTATCCCCTTTTGTTTTGCTTGACTAACGTGTAAACTACAGTGTATGGAGAAGAAGAGCAACGAGTGGATTGCTTTTTAAAAAATTCATTTCATAATCAGGATTGAACTAAGGAAAACTAGCCTTGATTACAGGATTGATTACTGAATTACTGAAGTCATTATGAAATGGACTTATCTAAATGAATATACAGAGGTGTAACGATTGGCAAACTTTGAACAACTAGGCATTCGCCCGGAATGGTGCGAGATCCTGAAACATCAGGGCATCACCGTGCCGACTCCGGTACAGGAGCGTTCGATTCCGGTACTGCTGGGTGGACGGGATATTATCGCGGAGGCACAGACAGGTACAGGGAAAACGCTGGCTTTTTTGCTGCCGATTATTCAGAAAATCAATGTATCCGATAGCTCCCCGCAAGCGCTTATTATCGCGCCTACGCGTGAGCTGGCGCTGCAGATTACGGAAGAAGCGAAGAAGCTGACTGCAAATGATGATAAACTGCACGTGCTTGCCGTATATGGTGGGCAGGATGTGGAGAAGCAACTGCGCAAATTGCAGAACGGCATCCAGATCGTTATTGGTACACCAGGTCGTCTTCTGGATCACCTGCGTCGCGGCACGCTCAAGCTGGATAATGTAAAAAAATTAGTACTGGATGAAGCCGACCAAATGTTACACATGGGCTTCCTGGACGATGTGGAGACGATTCTTAGTGAACTGCCACATAAACGTCAGACGATGTTATTCTCAGCTACGATGCCTAAAGGCATTCGGAACCTGGCGAAGAACTACATGAAAGATCCTGAAGATGTGAAAGTGTCTTCCAAATCAGTTATTCCGATCAATCAGATTCGTCAGCAAGTGCTGGAGTGTACGGATCGCGGTAAGCTTGAAGCTCTTCGTGGCATGATTGATACGTATAATCCATATTTGGCGATCATTTTCTGCCGCACCAAACGTCGTGCATCCAAGCTGAATGAAGATCTGCGTGAAGCAGGTTACGCGAGTGATGAACTTCATGGGGATCTGTCCCAATCCAAGCGTGAGAACGTGATGAAGGCATTCCGCGATGCCAAGCTGCAAGTACTCGTTGCGACAGATGTAGCCGCACGCGGACTTGATGTAGAAGGCGTCACGCACGTATTCAACTACGATATGCCACATGATGCAGAAAGCTATATTCACCGGATTGGCCGTACAGGTCGTGCTGGTGGAACAGGTCTTGCTGTAACGTTTGCAACACAGCACGATAGACCGGAGCTTGCGCGTATTGAGGAAGGCACGAATCAGAAGTTGAACCGTATTCAGTGGACAAGCGAAGGACCCGTTGCTTCGACGGGAGCAACCCGACGTTCCATTAACAGTCAGGATGATGAAGAACGTTCAAGCGGACGCTCTTCCGGTACAGGCAGTGCCCGTCGTGGCTCAGGTCGTAACGACCGTAGTGATGGTGGACGAGGCGGTCGTGGTTCCCGCAGCAGCGAAGGTGGCCGTAGTGGAGGTCGTAGCGGTGGACGCAGCAGCAACAGCAGTCGTGGCGCAGCGGGTCAAGGTGGAGGCGGTGCAGGTCGCAGTAGTGACGAGCGCAGCTCCGGTCGTGGTACCGCACGCACCAGCAGCGGTGGTGGCCGCAGTAGCGATAGCCGCGGTGCGGGCCAAGGCGGACGCAGTGCAGGTCAAGGTGGTCGCAGTGGCGAAGAACGTAGCAGCAGCGGCTGGGCTGGCCGCAGCGCAGACACGCGCAGCTCCGGTCGCAGCAGCGCAGGCACAGGCTCACGCCGGCCGGACTCCGCAGGGCGCGGACCGGCGAAGAGCGACCGCCGCGATTCTCGTCGCGGACGGTAAATCTTCTCGCGCAAGCGGCGTTGCAGCCGAAATTGCGCTGTTGTACCATGCCATGCCACATCGATTTGGCATGGCGAATACGAGAGGGTTCGGGTACACATGTACCGAACTCTCAGATCAAGGGTCGCGACGGAGCCACGTTGCGTCCCTTTTTCCCATACATATATGCAATTGAATTCGTCTTTACATTCTTACACGTTCAGGGGGGAGCAACAAATACAGCAGAGCGTCACCTCGCGAGGAAGTACGATGGTAAATTCGATCGTAAATAAACGACTCGGGTTCTCTCATGAGAACGCACCAAAGCTCAAAAACACCTCATCCTAGACCTAAGGATGGGGTGTTTTGTAGTCAACTCTTATATCATTAGAATCATAACATCGACACCTGTAGCCGACACACATGCAGGGATAGACCAATTTTTATTCGTCTAAATACAAAGATAAGTTTGCACTATATGACGTTTACCATTCCACATCTATCATCCTTATACATGAACATCTGCGTACTGATCCCGATATTTCTCGTTATACACCCGGCCCACCGACTCTGCCAGTCCTCCGCGTGCTTTGTTCGGATAGCGTTCAATCGTGTGATAGAGCCGCATGAATCGATCCTTGGGCATAAAGCGGGCATAGCGGGTAATAAGACTAGGGAACAGTTCAATATATTTGCTCTTGCGTACCGCGGCAGCAACTACGGATGTGAGGATCTGAATTCCGTTGTGGAGTTGCAAAATGTTCACTTCATAGGTCGCGATATACCGGATCGCATCTTCACGGATCAATTCCGGCTTCAGCCGGGCAATCTCACCGATATATTCAGCGAGCAGCCGCTCGAAGCTGCGTAGCAGCAGGGGTTTAAGCTGCAGATCCATATCACTGCGCAGGACGAAGGATTGTAACAGCGCCACTTGTTGCAGTCGAATACGATCATTGTAGACGAGTGAGCCGATCTCACGGAGCATCTCATACGCGAGCGCTTCATTCTGTTTGCGAGCTTCGGCGACCAAGGCCCAGTTGCGGTTGATACCCTGCCGGATGATTTCCTCATCCTGTTCCAACATGCGCTTCATCTCGCGTAACTGCTCTATCTGGAACGAACGTTGTTGCACGAAGATGAGTCCTGCCAGAAGCAGCAGGGAGATCGTCGCAGCCATCATGGTCTGATCGATCGTTTCACCCCAATAGGTGGCCGCTGTACCGAACAATATCGTAATGAACAGGTCACGTGCAATTCGGCGTTTCACCCGGGAAGCGGCCTTCTCTTGAACGGAATTCAGGGTGCCGCGACCACAGGCCGTGCACTGCTCTTCCCACAGGCAGGTATACTGTCCACAACGTGTGCAGACTTGCAACTTTTCATAGGCATATGTCGTTCGGTTAAAGGGTCGGATCGATACAACTTGTTTAGTACTCATGCTCAATCACGCTCACCATTCAGAATAGTGTAGAGGGTACGATCTGCGTCTTCTCGCGAGACCGGCTTCCGTCGATGAAGCTGGAAGCTGATGGCCTTGATCATGACAAAAAGAAACAATATGGCGAGGCATCCGTATGTAACCATAATTCGTTCCCTTCTAATGGCTTGATCATCAAGCACTGTTATATTGCAGTTTGCTGGCAATAACTATATCATATTTCCATAGTTGGAACTTTTGTGCCAACAAAAGGCGTGATTTCGTCGATTTTTGTCATTCATTACAAAACTGTAACTCAAGATAGGGGTGCTTTTCAGAATTTATTAGCAGACTGTTAAGATTTCCTTAAGGCTTGACGCCTATAATAAACTATTCCCATTTTAATCTCAAACGTGAAGGAGTACACCTAATGCTGCGGACACGCAAAATACGCTGGCTCAGCGGAACTCTGGTTCTGCTGGCATTTCTAACGCTACTGTTACCTCCGGCGTTGCTGCCACAAGCTGCAGCGGCTCAGGCACAGACGAGCGGAATCGATGCGGTACTTGTAGCCGATGTAAGTAACTCGATGAATACAAGTGATCGCGATAAGATCAGTAATGAAGCCATGAAAATGTTTATTGATATGCTGCCGGTCCAGGGGGACAAGGTAGGAATTGTTGCTTATACCGATCAGGTGGAGCGGGAAAAGGCGTTGCTTACGATTCAGTCCGATGCGGACAAGAGCAATCTGAAAAAATTTATTGACCAGCTCGGCCGGGGGCCATATACCGATGTCTCTGTAGGTGTAGCCGAAGCCGTGAATATCCTGAACCATGGTGCAGATCCATCCCACTCACCGATGATCGTGCTGCTGGCTGATGGCAACAATGATTTTAATAAAACCAAAGGTCGTACACAGGCACAATCGGATACGGATCTGGCAAAGGCCGTGAAGGAAGCACAGGATCAGGGCATCCCGGTATACACGATTGGACTGAATGCAGATGGCAAGCTGAACAAGGATGCACTCGCAGACCTCGCGAAGCAGACCGGAGGCAAATCGTTTATCACCGATACGCCGGATGATCTGCCGCAGATCCTGAGTGAGATCTTCGCCGATCATGCCAAACTGAATGTGGTGAAGCTGCCCTCTGTAACGGGAAACGGCAGTTATCAGGAAGTTACCGTGAACGTTCCAAACGACAGTGTACTTGAAGCGAACATCTCGATTATGTCTTCGAAACCGGTGGAAATACAGTTAACGGACCCTTCTGGCAAGGCTGTTAATTTGAACTCGGATGCAGCCAAGCTCTCAACGTCGAAGAGTTATTCGCTCGTGAAGCTTCTCAAACCGGAAGAGGGCGATTGGAAACTTCGGGTAAAAGGGGCTCCGAAAGACAGCATTGATATCAATCTGTTGTTCAACTATGATCTACAGCTCGTTGTGGACCCAATTAAGACCAAGTCCTATACGAAAGGGGACAAGGTTGATCTTGCTGCCAAGCTGGAGAATGGCGGTCAACCGCTTCAGGATCAGGATCTGTATGCTGATATGAAGGCCACGCTGGTTGTGAAAGATGTCGATACAGGCAAAAGCGAGGAACAACCGCTGGAAAACACAGGTTCTGGTTTTGCCGGAACGTTTGAAGTACCAGACAATCATCATTATGAATTGGTCATCCGTGCAGAAGAAGACAGCTTCTACCGTGAAAGTGCGCCAATCACCATTAATGCGGGGGGAGCAGCCGGAAGCGGGACTCAGCCGACAACGTCAGGCGGGGAGCAGGACAAGTCATTCCCTTGGTTGCCAGTCATTTTAGGTGTTGTAGCCCTGATTGTGGTTGCTGTTGGCGGCTGGTTCCTGATGAGCTGGCTGAAACGCAAAAACCGTGGATTCGTCGGTCAGATGATTGTGGAGATTCGCGATGAGAACACCGGAGACAAGTCCTATCCGCAATATAAAAAGTTAGCGTCCTTCCGGGGCAGATTTCATCTGCATCAATTGTTGCAACTGGACCCCGAGCTGAAGGAAACCGAAAAATACGTATTTACGCCCAGCAATGGGGATCGAATTATAATCCGTAACACCGCAGGCGGTACGCTGGAGAAATCCGGTCGTGCAGTCGATGCAAGCTCAGGCGTTGAACTGAAGAACGGTGACCGACTGAGCATCCCGCTGCAACAGGCGGACAAAACGATTTTGATCGAGTACTTGGTGTGAAGGATTATTGGGTTTAAATTGATTGTTTGGTTTAAAAGGAATGCCAATAAAATTTGGGACCAACTGTTTACACGAGAACGCAGAGGACAGAAATAACGTGAAGAAGCGGAAGCGTTCGCCTTTATCCCCGGATTTTCACTTTGTAAAAGTGAATTGAAAAAATCTGGGGATAACAGCGATCGGAAGGTTATTCTGTCATCGGAGTGGCAAGTGTAATTAAGTTGTAGTTCCAACTTTGTTAATCAAAGGGAGGACATGGAATGAAACCGATTGTTAGAGAACATATTCAACAACTGGATGTATCACTTGGCGGAGGTATTGTCAGTGAGAAAATCCGGGTCGATACGATTGATAACCCCATTCTGATTATCGGTCTGGGAGGAACGGGCATTGATGCGCTGCTACGTCTGAAATATCAGATTAACCGTCGTTTCAAGCTGCCACAGGACCCGGTATCCAAGAAAAAGATGGATAAGCCCGATAATGTGGAATTCCTTGCTTTTGAAACGAACGAACAAGATCGCGCCAAAAAGTATAAAGGGATCGGACTTGATCCGATCAATGAATTCGTATTGCTATCCAATGCCGAGATCGGCGGACTTTTGCAGAACCGCAGTGTGCTGGAGCCGTACATCACGGACTGGCTCTCTCCAGAACTGAGCATAACAGATGGTATGAACGGTGCCGCTGGGGTGCGTCAGGCGGGACGTCTTCTTCTGTTTACCAAGATTAATCAGGTCGTACAGGCCATCGACAAAAAGATCAAAACCTTATCTGTAGGCACCAATAAAAAACTGATGGTATTCCTGCTGACAGGTCTGTCCGGCGGTACAGGAAGCGGTTGCTTCCTCGATATTTCCTATATCGTGCGTGGTATTATTGAACGTGACCACGGCTCTGCCGGAATTGACCGTGTCAATACACTGGGCTACCTGTTCACACCAGACGTGAACTTGTCGAACAAGAGCCTGAGCGAACACACCCGTGAATACATTCGCAAGAACGGATATGCAGCACTCAAAGAGCTAGATTACTGGATGAACGTAGACAGCCGTGGTGAGCGGTTTACACAGAAGTACGGCAATATCCTGACGGTTAACTCACCATTGCCGCCATTTAACCTGTGTCACCTGATCTCTGCGACGAACACCGAAGGCAAATTGCTGGAGAATGCCTACGATTACTGCATGAACGTCACAGCCGAGAATATTACGAACTTCATGGCGAGTGAGGAGAAGCAGTCTGGTGAGGAGTTCGCAATCCATGACTATATCAGCAACATTCGTACCAACATTGCACAGATGAACAAGGTATACCCGGCCAACTATGATTACAACATCATCGGTGCATCTTCGGCCGTACTGCCGATTGAAGAGATGACCACCTATCTGGCGTATCGCATGTTCAACAAAATGAATACCATGTTCTCCAAAGCACCGAACCAGGAGGATACCGAGAAGTTTGCCCGCAAGCTGGGCATTGATCTCGAAAGTGTGGTCAAGTCCTTTGAAGCCCGCGTGCCTGAGCCGTTGCCTGGTTATCAGAACAGCGAGCGTCTGTCCTATGGCAACGTGGTGAAATCACAGGTTGTGAATATGGACACCGAACTGGAACAGAACTTCCTGGCGCGTGCCCGTGAAGAATATATCAAGGCGAAGAAACAGTTGCCGGGTGAGATTGCCGGACAGTTCACCGAACAGATCCGGCGGATGTTTTTGCATCCCGAACAAGGTCCGTTCTATGTCTCTCGTCTGATTTATACGGAAAAAGGCTTCTGTGTACTGAAGATGATTCAGTCCTATATTGAAACACTGCGTGAGAATGCCTTCCGCATCCCGCGTGATATTGAAGCTGCTCAAGAGCAGTCGGAAGAGAAACTGGGCGATGCGAAGAGTGCTTTTGTCTCCAAAGAGAAGAAGAAGAATGCTTATATTGAAGCAAAAATTCATGAGTACTGGCTGCACGCCGACGTGGAACGCAACGATCAGATGATCGAGTTCTATGAAGACTTGTACGAACTGTTGAACCAGGAGAACAGCCGCATTTATAACGTATTTACCGAGACACTGAACGCCCTTAGCTCCATATTCTCCAAAAACGGCGATCTGTTGACACGCGGCGAGGAGCAGTCAGATCACAAAGGCAACAAGACCTATTACTGGAATGTGGTAAGTGTCCCGGATATCGTCGGTCTGGTGGACGGAATGCTGGATAAGCGCGATACGGATGATCTGATCCGTGACTTCTCCCGTGAATTGCTGGAGAACTCCAGCCAGTGGGTGAAAGAGAATGAGATTGATATCGTTAGCTCTATCTCCGACTTCCTGAGTGAGAAGTTCGGTGATCTGATTACCCGTTCCATGGAAGATTTCCTGGTGATTAAGTATGGACAAGACGAGTCCGTTGAGAAATTCGTGGAACGTTTCATTGCGGGCAAGCTGGATGATGAGGCGGTTCCGGTGTTCAATCTGAGCAACAGCACAGGCAGCCTGCACTTCCCTTCATGGGGATTCGTATCGGTACCGGCACAGGCGCCGGGCATTCTGAAAGGGATTCGCAACTATCAGAACAATGCGGTGGGCAAATCTCATTTTACCGTTAAGGAAAGTGAAGTGCGTAACCGGATTTTCTGGTTGAATACCCGCAACGGGGTACCACTCTTTGTGTATACACCGCTCAAGGTATATGAGGAAAGCTATGAACGTACCATTTTGGACAAAGAAGGCATTGGTCGTCACTTGGTGCAAACGGAGAAAAACAACTGGACCTATCTGCCATCTCCGATTCCGGAGAAATCATGGGGAGATGTGTACGAGAACGCTCGCGTGAAACAGTATAACGCCAGAGTGCGTAACGAATTCGAGCAGGCCCTCGGATACAACATCGTGACAGCCAAATCCATTGATGAGAATACAAGCAACCGTTATGCGATTGTGACAACCGAACCGTTTGACCTGTCTACGAAGCTCAGTGCCTACGACATGCGTCTAACATCCACTACACCGAATCTGGGCGAAGTAAAACGAGCTGTGGTTGAGCTGAAACGTCTGCAATCCGACGGGTTGCCGCGTGTAGGGGTGAAGGATATTTTCGGCAGTATTAATGAAGATATGGCCAAAGAAAACCTGGTACGCTCCCCGCAGCTGATCGCACGGGTACGTGAAGAACTGGCGAAGATGAATGCCATCTCGGCTAAAGTCGCCGAACTTGAAGGCATTCTTGCTCAGTACCAGGACGAGGAGCAGTGGTATGACCGCTTCATCGAAGCGTTATATACAGACACGATTGTCAAAAAAGGTGCGCTGTATGTCTACGACCGTGATCCTGAAGAAGATGCATGGGACCCGTTCGCAAACCTGATGAAGAGCCGTAATTTTGCCGAGTATGAAGTGTTCGGCAACTTCCGTGGGCTGGCCGAGAAGGATCGCAGTACACTGCTGCGCAAAGCCACACGCCGTGACAACGACCTTACAGCTTCCGAGGACATCACACCGCTGCTGGCGAAGTTGGATGATCTGGCTGCACTGTACATGGAATCGCGTGATCGTCTGGAGTATGAGCGAGTGGAGCTGGCGAACGGGGAAGACATCTACCAGTTCTACAGAACGATGTCGTCGAAGCTGAACGACATTCGCAGAAGGCTGAAGTAATGGTGGGGGCCGGAATGGAGCTTAGTCCGAACCATAACCTGAAGCGTGATCTGGAGACATATGCAGTACAGTATGCAACAGAGCAGGAACGTCAGGGCAGTCTGGGTGATGGACGCAGCAGCATCCATTACCCGGCCCTGTTTCTATTTGTGGGTGATCTGGTTGCGCCTGCCGTGTCGGCCGTGCGAGAGATCAATCGACTGAAATGGGATAATGGAGACGGCGTGGTCTATGTGCAGATCGGGACCGAAGATGAGACGGATGACCATCATAGTTCTGCACGTGAGCACAGCACGAATGACCCAAGTTATGGCAATCAAGCTTACACATCGGTTAACCCTCGCATGGATCGTTCAGGTGGAGGTGGAGCGAGCCATGGCAATGGCTCATCCGAAGAAGTGTCCGATGACGGGCAGGTAACTCGTCATCTGTTGCCGCTATCCATCGGGCAGACACAGCGACCATGCAAAACGCTGCGCAAAGATGTACACCGCAGTTTCCACGAATCCGGTGAGGCACTCTTCGGATTAAATCGTACGCTTCGGCGGGTTAGTAACCGGATTGCTGAATACGGGCGACTGTACTCGTCATTTGACCGAATTTACGTTACGGTGATCACCAGAGCGGATGATCCGTTGAATGTGCTGTTGCCGGAGATTACCAAGCTGACGGAGACCATTTTGTCCCAAGCCTTCAAATCGGTACAGACCGATCTGCATGTGCTGGTCAGTGAGATGGAACAGGTTGATTCCTTCGGATATGCCAGCGCAGCAGGTCTCGCGTTCTTGCGCGAACTGGATTATATGCAATCTCTGGACTACACATTTAGTGGTAATCTGTTGGTGACGGAGGATGGGATATCCATTCCCGTTACACATCCCGCATCGCCTTTGTATGATCTCGTCTATATCTTATCCGACAAAAACGAACGTGGAACCGGCGTTCCCGGCGGGTGGATCGAGAATGCCGAGATCATCTGCCGCATCTGTCTGTTGAAGAACCGAAAGCAGGATACGGATCATTCGGGTAGCGTTTCAAGCACGGGAGCGAACACGTACAACAATACATCCTTTAAAAACAATATTCGTACCACCTCGGATCAGCATGGCTATGCCAGTGCGGGTTTTGCCGAGATCAGGCGGCCCAACAAACCGATTGCCCTGGCGGTGTTATACCACCTGTATCGCTATCTGCTCGCACGCATGCGGCAGGAGCCGGATTGGAGCATCAAGGACAAGCTCGCTTTCTTCGGACTGGACGCGGCCTTGGTGGAACGCAAAGTTGAAGGATTGCTGCCAGATGAAGATCTGGTTGGAGGCATGAGCGGCATCATGACGCATAACGTCGGTTTCTCTGAGCTGAAGCCGCTCTCCCTACGTGAAGCGGAGAGAGCGTTGTTCGGACAAGGAGCCGAGTCATACTTCCGCGACAACGTAGTCCGACTCGTGGAGGAACGTGTGCACGAGCGCAGCTCTGGCGGCTCTCTGCGCCGTCAGGCCGAACAATCCCGAGCGGAGCATCCCGAGGTGGGTTACTTCCAGTGGGCAGCTTGGAGTGACGGTGAGCCTGGCAGTGTTCGTCAGGCCTTGCTTGGACTGATTCGGGATAAATCCACGCAACTGGAGTCTGCGCGTGCGTTGCTGGAGCAGCGTCAGCAAGAGCGGGTGGAGGATCAGTCGTTCAAACGAGCACTGTTCCGTGACAAGCAGAATGTGCGCAATCTGATCGATTGTATGCTGGAGCGGGTGTATGTGCCTAAGATTGAGCTGTTGCGACTGGAAAATGAACTGCATCTGCTGCGTATCTACGATACAGAGATGGAAGAGCTTCACCGCTTCAGCCGCCATGTGACAGCGACACTGGAAGCACTGGAACGCACCTTGCGAGAGATGGCTACCCAAAGTATCGCCGCTGCGGATGAATACATTGGACAGAACGTGATGGAGTACTACGGCAAGGTAACAGAAGAGCTGATTACCGATCTGGAGGCTAAGCGCGGACGAGATGTATGGTATGAAGACCGATACATGGGTGATATGAACAGACTCGCTACGGAAGGCAATGATCCATTGCTGAAACGTCTGATGGGGGTCTGCCATACGTTGCTACTCACAGCCGAGCCGTTGCGACTGCCATTTGAGGAAGAACTATTGCAACGGGCTAATGTAACGATTGCTTACGGAGACAAAGACGTATTAACCCGGGATGATCTGTTCCGCAGGTTGTACCACACGTTGGAGGATCAGGCTGTCGTTCGGGTACGGGTATTTGACTATACACAGGAACATCGGTATGAAGAGAAGTATTTCTTTGGTGACCATCACAGTGCCTTTATGGACTACGCAGCACATGCCGAAGAGACCTCACGGATTTACAAGCTGGGTGTGGTGTACGAGGAACGCAGCAGCGGTGTGGAGAAGCTGAATCTGATGGGTGGTTTCCATCTGGAGGATCTTATGGTGTATCGTAATGGCAGAGTGTATTACGACTCGTATATGGAGAACGGTTATGAACTGCATCCCGCCGATCTGGTGGAGAAGTTGTCACCCATGCGTTAAGACATCTGGTGGTGTCATGACACCCTGCTACAATTTTGAATTAACTCAGCCTGCTTAGGGCTGGTATGGAAAGGAGGCATGTGGACATGCAGCGAAAAATCAATCTTCTCCTGGTCCTGTTCAGCCTGATTGGCGGAGCAGTGGGCTTTGCGGCAGGGGAAATTATGCTGCGTCAATGGCTTGGGGAGATGCCACGTCTGTTGCTGATGGGATTATACTTCGGCGTACTGGCGCTCAGCGTTGGATTATTCTGTTTGATCGCAGAGATGATCTCACCCAAGCTGAATGGCGCTTCATGGAAGCTCCGATATCTGGGACTGTCGTGGAAATTGCTTGTTCCGGCAACACTCGCTCTGTTGTTTGTAGTTGGACTCAGCCTGCAATTGCTGTATCAGATCAATCCGGGCGGTGTGAAGCAAGTGAAGGACATCGTACTGATGATCGACAACTCGGGCAGCATGAGAGAGACAGATCCGGATAACGGACGCTTTGAAGCAGCCAAGACACTGATCAGCCAAATGGAGAGTGACAAACAGGTCGCTGTCATTACGTTTGATGACCGACCACAGTTGTTGCAACCGTTTATTGAGTTGGATAGTGAAGCGGCCAAGAATGAGGTTTATGGCAAAATCGATGGCATTGTCACGACTTCGGGTGGCACCAATTTTGATGCCGTGCTGCGTGAAGGCATGGAGCAGATTCAGGGCAAAGAGGACCCGAAACGTGGTACGGTGGTCATCTTGTTATCCGATGGCTTCAGTGAAGCGGATACGGCCGATGTTTTGTCCCAATATGCGAGTGAACAGATTTCCATCCATACGGTCGGCCTAAGTCTGGTGGACCCTTCGGGTACAGATCTGCTGCGCAATATTGCCCAGCAAACAGGCGGCATGTACTATGATGTACCGGATTCTGGTGGTTTGAATCTGGCATTCCAGCAAATCTACGATACGATTGATGAACGGACGCTGGTGACGGAGCGTACAGGCATGATGGAACAGAGTGTTTATCTGGCGATTTTCCGTGTGGCAGCCGTGCTGCTCATTGGCGTGGCGCTGGGTGTATCACTCGGACTTGTATTTGATAACCGTCACTTGGCGTTAAGCTTCGGCATCGGTGGGGCGGTATCGGGTCTATTGGCAGGCCTTCTCCTGGAATGGGGTCTGGACGGTTCGAACGTGGGCGATACATTCGTAAGGCTGGGTGCAATGCTTATCTTGTCTGGCGTATTAACCCTGTTCTCCTGGATTGTTCCGATGAAGGAGAATACACCGCGCAAGAGCCGTGGACGCCGTGATGCTGGCAGTGGAACTTCTTCAGCCGGAGGGTTCGATCAGCGAGCGAGAGATTCACGCAGCAAAGGATTTTAACGTCGGGAGGTCAATGGAAATGCGGTTTACGGATGCAGACCCTTCGACACCCCTGATTCGAAAGCTGACACTTGCGGTGGACGAAGGTCGTTGTACACTTCGCTGGCTTTGGCCGGAGCGGATAGCAGCTGTGTATGTCGAGCGGCTGGTGCTGGATATGATGAACGATGATCGTACCGGGGAAGAGGCTGCACAGGGCAAACTGAAGCTGTACACGAGAGAGGAATATAAGGCGAGCAATGGGTACACGGATCGGATCACGGGTTTTGGTGCCATCAAGTACACGGTGTATGTGTGTCAGATGCAGGAAGACGGGCCTGTGCTCATCCGTCAACGAGATGAGGATAATATGGTCATTGCGAGCGCAGGCAAGGCGGATATTCGCTTTGCCATTCGCTACAAGAGCGGGTTTTTTCAGAAACGAAAAAGTGTATTGATCACCGTCACAGCGGAAGTACCTGTTCCGAAGGAAGCACTCTGTTATGTTCGCAAGCAGGGCGGGGTTCCGCTGAATAAGGAAGATGGTACGGTGTACCCTTTTGTGAGTGATTTTGCTCCTGGAAGAAATGAGATGCCGCCCGTTGAAGTCGCCAAGGATGATTATGTGAGGTTATTCTTCACGGACGGACCGAAATATGGAGCGGCCTATAGGCTTATATCAGACTAGATAGGTAGTGCAAGTGTTAAATCACCTTAGTCTGACTGATCAGGGGAGGGGAGTGGCTATGAGCTTTTTTAGTCGGTTTTTGAAAAGACAACAGCCGGAGGAACGTCCGCTGTTCTACGATATTGTATGTCCTTATTGTTTCAGCAAGTTTTCACCGGAAGAGGTGGTGTTCCGCGCCGCCCATCACCGCGATGATGATGAAGACTACGCACTCGGGGAAGATGCGAAGTTGAATCGGTATCGTGAACGTTTCGGACTCGATACGGTATTTGATATGGAAGCCGTACTGGCTCCACATGATGTACCGGAGGAACATCGCATATATTCGGATAACATCGTGATGGGTCTGAATGATCGGTATGGTGTCGTTACACGCCGCCGGCTGTGTCCACAGTGTCACAACGAGTTGCCTGTTACGGCAGGCAAGGCACCGAGCAATATCATTTCCATCATTGGTGCATCGCAGGTGGGTAAATCCGTCTACATGACCTCATTGATTCATACGTTGCAGCATTATACCGCAGATCATTTTGATGCGGCATGTATGCCGCTGAATGCGGAGATCAGCCGCCGCTTCCGTGCGGATTATGAAGAACCACTGTTCGAACGGGGCGATCTGCTGGATTCCACGCAGAAAGAGAAGCTGCAGGAGCCGTTTATCTTCCAGTTTGTGTTTAAGGATGAGGATAAATCACCGCTGACGCTGGTGTTCTTTGACGTCGCGGGTGAAGGTATGGTGGAGCAGGATTACCTCGGACTTCACGGGCAGCACATCAAGAACTCGGCAGGAATCCTATTCATGGTGGACCCACTTCAGATTCGTTCCATTCGGGACAAAATCCGCATTAACCTTGGCAACGAGCCGGGTGAGTGGACCCCGCGATACGATGAACCGCGTGATGTAGTACTGACGATGTTCGGAGATTTTATCGCGTACCAGGATAAGGCCAAGACCAATATCCCGACGGCTGTTGTGCTCACCAAAAGTGACATGCTGCATTCCCTCAAGGACGAAGAGGGGGATTATATCAAATCCAACAGTAACGTCTTTCGCAATATGGTGCACCGCGATTATTTTGACTTAACCGAGTTTGAGAATATCGACGGGGAGATTCGGCGTTTTATTGAGAAGGTGGATCGCCCGTTCAAAGGCACGATGGATGTGTACTTCAAGGATACGGCCTACTTCGCAGTATCGGCGCTGGGCAGCAATCCGGTCGATATGAAGTTGCAGGGAGTAGTCAGCCCGATTCGAGTGGATGAGCCATTCCTATGGCTGCTGTATAAGCTGAAGTACATTGAGGGGAGAGTGGGATGATGCGTTCTTCCGTAACCCCGCCCATTGAACAACAGATGTATACCCGAGAGCGGCGGGGGTATTTCGTTCCACAGAGGGGTTCGATACGGTTGCCGCATCACCGGGACTGGACCCTGCTTTTATCAAAAAAGTGCTTCATCCCTACTGTGTCTATGACGCTCCTGCGGAGCTGACAGGCCGGAGTGAGAAGGACGAGACGAAGTTCCCGGCATCCATTCACCTGCTTCATCTGGAGAGCGGAGAGACGATCCTTGGGCAAAATGTGTACCAAGCTACGGATTTCACCGGGCTGCGTAGCGCCTTTTTCGCTCATAATTATGTCTTGTCTCCCGAACGCTTCGAAGAGCAGATGAAGCAAGGCGGCTGGCTGGATGCTGTGTTCGCCACGTCATATGACATCGAGCAAGGCACTGTTCTGCCTGCGCTTTCTGAATTGCCTGTAGTGTCTGGTAGCAGTCTCGGCCCGGACGCATCACCAAGCGAAGTTCTGAGCGCCTTAAAGATGAACGAAGTGTTGTTCAAGCGCCTGCTCTACGCGGTCATGCAGTCCGTAGCAACTCGCCGTAAAGTATATATTGCGCTGGATGTTCCCGCCGAAGAAGTAACCGCTGGAGCCAAAGGCTTGCTGCGCTTGCTCTATACGGCATTGCCTTACGCTTTCCGGCGGCAGCTTGGTTTCATGACATTTGCCAAGGAGCCACAGGCCAAGAAGGGGATTCACGTGCAGTTTGTCGAGCGTGGTACGTTGCGTCCTAAGGACCGGAATACGGAGAAGGATTTCACCTTTGATCTGGTATCCGGCAGAGTTACCCATGCGGACGCATCTGTGGCGAATTTGTCTTATGCAGAGTTCGCCTGGTTCCTATTGCAGGAACCTGCTGCCGCAGATGCATTCTATGCTTTTGCCGATGAGATGTTATCCGGCATGGAGCCTGGACGCGAGCTTTCCATTGAAGCCTATGGGGAACTTTCGGTCTTCTATAGTCTTGAACAAGGTATGGAAGATCTCTACCTGGAGAACAAAAGCAATGTTCTGAGCGGCTTGTTGACCTATCTGAAGCCAGAAGGTGGTTCGCAGCAACGCTCGCGTCTGAATGACTTATTTCTGACCCTGCTCAGCCGGGAACTGGATAGCGTAAAGCGGGAGAATGTACCCGAAGAAGCAGTCGCTGCTCGCATCGGAGAGTATTTCCGTGTTGCTGCGCCCGTGGTGCAATCCCGGATTGTGGACTATTTCATCTATGGTATTAATAATGCCCGTGCCCAGAAGCGTATGCGTGCTGTGCAGGAATTGTATGATGTGCTGGATCGGGATACACAGCTGAATCAGGCTTTCTTTGATAAAGTGCTGGCGAATACATCGTTTACCAAGTTATTGTTCGAGCCCTATCTGGACAATCAACTGAAACGCACTGAATCGGCAGCGAATGTGGTGGAAGTGATCCGAAGATGGGTTACCTCCCATCCGTCTGCTGTCTACAACAGCTTCTTGCTGGAAAGGACAGCCACGGAGCTGCGTGAACGGTTATGTTCTGCGCCGAGTCCGGTGCAGTCTGCGAATGAAGCACTCCAGCGGGTTAGCGTGTTGGACCGAGTCTCCGCGAACGGAGAGGTGAATACAGGTGTTACGGGCCGCATTGGACAATCCGAAGTAACCGCCCGGACGAATCGAAAAGGAGGATCTCTTTCTTCCAGTCCAGATCCTGCTTATCAGGAGGAGTTAACCCGGCTTGCGGACAAGCTTGCCTATGTCATTAACCTGTTTATGATTCAGGATCTGGATATGGAGAGGGTTAACCGTGAGCAACTGTTAAGCATCGATATATTGCAGCATGGCAATGAGGTCCGGGATTGGGCAGCACGTCAGGGCTCCGATGTATCTGCTCGAACGAACATGATGCTGGCTGCAAGAGCGTGGCTGAGTGGCGAGGGGAATGGCGAAGAAGAACTGGAGTCGCTCTCCCTGGCCGAGCGCAATGAGCTTCAACGGTGGACGCGTCGCTGGCTTGCGGGAGAGCTGCAGGCTCATCCGGGGATTGCTGCGTATGAAGCTTTGTCGCTGGCTTTCTATAGGGGAGGAAGTGGCAGCAACCGACTGGACTATCCGGGCCTGATTGAATTCGTCCGCAGTAATGCGGATCGGGTCGCAGGGCTATATCCATTCTTTGAATGGTCAGGGAATCAACGAATGTTCGTCCGGGGTTCCAATGCACATAAAGGATATTCGGATGCGATCTTGGCCTACTTCAAGGCTCATGACCGTGAGGCTTTCAAGTCGAAGTCGGCATTCAAACCGTATTATGCGAGAGCGGGCAAGACAATGAAGCCAGTCTATGATCGGGCCAGAACCGAATTGTCTTCCCCATGGGTACGAATGCTAACAGGGAAAAGGAAAAATCTGTTCCTCGGATCAATTCTCCTGATTCTGGTTCTGGGTATTGCTGGCGGTACATATGTATGGATGAATGATGCTGTGGAGCCGCCAGCGTCGTCGCCTCCATCTACCGAGGAGCCTGATATTCCGGCGGAACCTGTAGTTCAGCTTGCTGAGCAGATTGCTTATATCGTTCCTGCAATCGAACAGGAAGGTACGGAATCGACAGCTCAACTAGTGATCCGTTTCCGCAATGAAGTGGGGAGCAATGCGTTTAAACAGGCCATACTTCAATTAAAGATGCAGGATGGAAGTATGCAGGAGTTCGATGCCACGGGAGAGTGGGAGAGCTTTAACCGGAATGAGGAGCCAGATTCAGACGGTACATCTGAGAAAAGCGCTGAAAGTACCTCTGGAAGCACATCTGAGGGAAACTCTGAGGGGGCATCTGCTGGCAAAACAGGTGACACACAGCAGAGTGAAGATACAGATCAGCCAACCGATCCAGAGATATCGGATGGTTCCATTGCAGATCCAGCTGTCGGCACAGCAACGGGTACAGGGGCTGACGTGACATCTGACGTAGCAGATCCAGGAACAGGTTCGACATCGCCCGATTCATCGGTATCCAATGGGCAGGATGCCTCCTCTGCTGAGCCGAAGACCATTGAAGAAATGGATCGTTTATATCCCTTCGGTAAGCTAGTCTCTCTTCCAGCCGATATCAATCCAGGGGAGATCGTCAGCGTTCAAAGCGGAACGACGATGATTACATTAATGCCGGAACCGAAAAGGTAAGTCATTTTATTTTTTTTTTAATATTACACGTGAGCATGGGAGATGATCTTGAATTTTTTTATTTCAAGGTCATCTTTTTTATTTGAAATACGGTAACAAGTAATAAGAAGATATGAGATCGGCAATTCACAAATCAGACACATTATCAATGATTCACAGGATGTAAAGACATACCTAAGTGATGAAGTGTGCGCGATCAATGAGAAAAGCTCTCATATGAACCGGATATGAGTAACGAGTTTTGCATGCAAATAGATCGAATAAGGCTAGGATAAGAAAAATTTTTGATTTTTAGAGTTGACAAATGATAATGATTATCAGTATCTTTAGTGTAGAAGATATTCGTCGGAAATTACAGAATTACAATTCGTTTTCGTTGTTGATAGCCGAATTACATAATCGGGATAAATGGGAGAGGGATGATCGCATGTTTCGTCTGGAGACGTCCAAGCTGGATATCGCTTATGAGGAAAGACTGATTGTAGAGGATCTGAGTATTCAGATTCCCCAAGGAAAGATTACAGCACTTGTTGGAGCCAATGGTTCAGGGAAGTCCACCATCCTGAAAACAATGGCACGGATTATGGCTCCAAAAGCAGGTAATGTATTGCTCGACGGGAAGTCCATCCATAAGCAGTCTACGCGTGAAGTCGCCAAGCAGCTTGCGATTTTGCCGCAGAATCCAACTGCCCCGGAAGGACTTACGGTTACTGAACTGGTATCCTACGGACGCTTTCCGTATCAGAAAGGGTTCGGTTCCATGCGTGCAGAAGACAAACGCATGATTGAATGGGCCATTGAAGTAACAGCCATGACGGAATTTCATGATCGTCCGATCGATCAATTGTCCGGTGGACAGCGTCAACGTGCCTGGATTGCCATGGCACTTGCCCAAGACACAGATATCCTATTCCTGGACGAGCCAACAACCTTCCTGGATATGGCTCACCAGCTTGAAGTATTGCAACTGCTGGAGCAGCTGAATGCCACATCCAACCGTACGATTGTTATGGTTGTGCATGACCTGAATCATGCTTCCCGTTATGCACATCACATGATTGGTATCAAAAAAGGTAAAGCCATCGCACATGGTTCGCCGGTGGAAGTCATGAATTCAGATGTGCTTCGCGAAGTATTCAACATCGAAGCGGATATCGTTATTGATCCGCGTTCGGGTGTACCGCTCTGCTTGCCTTATGCTCTGGCAGGAGAGCGCCAACAATCCATAACGCCAGACCAAATGGTCATGAACAGTGCCATGGTTCATACAGGTGGACGCACGGAACAACGTGTTCGCCAAGCGATGGGAAGTTAACGAAATGGGCCATACGTGGTCCTACCATATAGAATGAAGCCGCTGTGCCCTGTGCACGCGGCTCATTCGCATTCAGGGGGAGGTCTGCACTTATGGGAGCAATCAACTATACTTGGCTCGCACATAATGGCATACCAAGATTTATGGGAATTGGTGATTGCGTTGGAACAGGTCTATAATAATGAGACAGGCTGTAGCCATTGGTTATTTGCCAACGGCTCACAGTAGTCCAAACCAACATATGTCATGGGAGGAATCAGTCATGTCCGTATATTCATATCAGGCAGTAACCACTGCGAATCAGGAAGTTTCACTGGATATGTATCAAGGGAAGGTATTGGTCATCGCCAATACAGCAAGTAAGTGTGGACTGACTCCACAATACGGTGAATTGCAGAAGCTCTATGACCGCTATCGCGATCAGGGTCTGGTCGTACTGGGTTTTCCTTGCAACCAGTTTGGAGGACAGGAGCCAGGAACAAGTGAGGAAGCGGAATCATTTTGCCAGATTAACTATGGTGTGAATTTCCCGGTGTTTGCCAAGGTTGACGTGAATGGTGAAGAAGCACATCCCCTTTTTCAATACCTTAAAGAGCAGCAACCCGGTGCAGGTGAAACCAACGACATCCAATGGAACTTCACCAAGTTCCTCGTTAACCGTGAAGGTGAAGTGGTCGGCCGTGTTGAACCGAAAGAATCCCCGGAAGCCATGAGCGCAGAAATTGAGAAATTGCTCGGTTAATCGGTTAATGGAAAAAGCAGTTCATACCCGATTGAAGAGAAGCTTGTCCTCGTATAAGAGGACAGGCTTTATGTCATGCGTTTATGTGTAGATTATATAATTGAGGCAAACCTCCATGGTGATGAACACCTGAAGCACTTCTTCTAAGATGACAGAATTCATTCGTATACATCTGTCCGTTAGCTAGAAGTCAATGTGGAGCATAAACCGCCCCTAATTCGGGGACAATGAAATTAATAACGACGAGTGAAAGAGCGATTCAAATGCAGTAGTTAGACCATTCGACAATTTTTTTCGCAAAACCTATTGCAATGTGAAAAAGATCACATTATAATAGGTGTACAAAGTGAAATAAATCACATAAACAGTATCGCTTATGAAGTGAAATATTTCACAACTACATCAACCTTATATTCAAACTCATTTATATATTTCGAGGAGGAACTTTTAATGAAAATCGCAGTTATCGGATGTACACACGCAGGAACCGCAGCTATTGTAAACACAGCCAAATTGTACCCGGATGCTACCATCACGGTGTATGAGCGCAATGACAATATCTCCTTCCTTTCTTGCGGCATTGCGCTCTACGTAGGTGGGGTCGTGAAAGACCCTGACGGCTTGTTCTATTCTTCGCCTAATCAATTGGCAGATCTCGGTGTAGTAACCAAGATGCTACATGAAGTGACGGCAGTTGATGCCAAGGGTCATACCCTTCAGGCTAAAAACCTGCAAACCGGGGAAGAATTTGAAGATACGTTTGACAAACTGATTGTGACAACGGGTTCATGGCCTGTGGTTCCAAAGCTTGAAGGCATCGAGATGGACAACATTCTGCTATGCAAAAACTACAATCATTCCAATACCATCATTGAAAAAGCCAAAGATGCTAAACGTGTCACTGTTGTAGGTGCAGGATATATCGGCGTAGAGTTGGTTGAGGCTTTTGAAATGAACGGTAAGGAAGTAACACTGATTGATAGTGTGGACCGGATTCTGAATAAATATCTGGACCCTGAATTCACGAATGGAATTGAAGATACATTGACTGCTCGCGGCATTAAGCTGGCACTTGGTCAAACGGTACAGAAGTTTACTGGAGAGAATGGCAAAGTAACCAAAGTCATCACGTCCAAAGGGGAGTTCGAAACGGATCTGGTTATTCTGTGCATTGGTTTCCGTCCAAATACCGAATTGCTGAAAGGCCAAGTAGATATGCTGCCGAACGGCGCAATCATCGTGGATAAATATATGCAAACGAGCCAAACAGACGTCTTCGCTGCGGGCGACAGCTGTGCTATTCATTACAACCCGACAGGCAAAGCAGCATACATTCCACTGGCAACCAATGCTGTGCGGATGGGTACACTCGTAGCCCGTAACCTGGTTCGTCCGACGACACCATACATGGGTACACAAGGAACATCGGGTATCAAAATTTATGAGCAAAATATCGCAGGTACAGGCATGACGGAGATGTCTGCTGCGGAAGAAGGTCTGATTGTTGAATCTGTGATCCTGGAAGATAGCTACCGTCCGGAGTTCATGCCAACGGCTGAGAAACTGTTGCTCAAGGTGGTATACGAGCAGGCCACTCGTCGGATTGTCGGAGCACAGGTGATGTCACAGGTTGATCTGACCCAATCGATCAATACGATCTCGGTCTGCATCCAGAACAACATGACTATAGATGAGCTGGCCTTCATCGACTTCTTCTTCCAACCACATTACAACAAACCATGGAACTTCCTGAACTCGGCTGGTCTGCAAGCACTGCCTCCAGTAGAGGTGAAAGCACCCGCAATGGTGTAAAGGAGCAGAATTGATGGTTGAACAGAGAGCATGATAGATGATATACCAAGATTAGTCATGCTTATTCAAGAATAGGACGTGTACACTAACTACCAAGATTACGAAAAGTAGCGGGCGATTATGAAGAAAATGGAAGACTGGCGAGTATATCGTCAGTCTTCTTCTTTTGTATGTGGATTGATGCTGTTTGTGTTACAGCTAGAGTACCTGGATTTATGGAAATGTACATACCGCATAAGTTGGCGAAATAAATAAGACCGGCTCACTCCTATGAAGTGGGCCGGTCTTTGAGCTAACTCATATTATCAGATTAATTCGGACTTGCTCAATAGACGCTGAATCAATGTTGCTACTTCCGCACGCGTAACATTGGCTTTTGCCGCAAGTTTACCATCACTACGTCCGCTGATGAGGCCTGCCTTGGCTGTCAGTGCAATGTTATCTTTCGCCCAGTTGCCAACACTCGCGCTATCTGTGAATGCGGAGAGAATCTCAGTAGCATCCAGATTAGCGTATTGGTCTGCAAGACCTGTCAACTTCATCGCTCTCGCGATTAACGTCATGGCCTGTTCCCGTGTAATCGTGTCATTCGGACGGAACGTACCATCCTCAAACCCGTTAATCAGTTCGTAGGAAGCCGCAGTCTGAACCGCGCTGGAATACCAATCCTTCGTAGTGACATCCCGGAATGGTTGTGCACCTTCACCTAACTTGAGACCCAATCCGCGAACGATGATAGCTGCGAATTCAGCTCGTGTGATCGCTTTGTCAGGGTTGAAGGTCGTATCGTTAACGCCATGGATGATCATTCGGGAACCCATATCGTTGACGGCTTCTTTCGCCCAGTGTTTCTCCACATCCGCAAATGTCAGCGGGTTCCATACAATACCGTACGTGCTGTTCGTCAAACTGTTAATCTCTGCATAAAATGTCCCTTGCTCCAAAAGAACCTTGGTTGGTACATGTCTTACTGTGCCGTCAGGCTCTACGACAATGCCAGTTGTAATCTTATTCGGATCAATCTCGGCAGACAATGCAATTTTGCGTTCAACGTATGCGTTGAACTTCGTAATTTCAGTCGTTTGGCCGTTGTACTCTCCAGTTACTGTGAAGTCAACAGGTGAGGCAACGAGTGTAAAATCACCTTGAGCTGCTGCATTCACTGCAACCTGATTCATTGTATCGGAAGATTTGGCTATCGTAATACGAACTACAATATCTTCCAGTTTCAGGCCGCTGCCGAGACTCTCGGCAATAGCATCAATGTTAATCTCTGAAGCAGGGAGCGTATAACTTGCCTGATCTGTCTGGAGAACCAGTGTTGCGGACAGACGTTCCATGTTTTTCACCGACTGGCCGTTCAACTCGCCAACGATGACATTGGAGGATGATTTAACTGGAATGGTGACGATCGCCCGAGAGCCTTCGGCATCCAGTTTCGCCTGCAACCTCGCCGGATCAACGATAAGTACCGTGGTTTTAACGCCACTAGCTTCCGTTGTTTTCATCTTCCCTGCATTTTCAGTTTTGCCGTTTACGATAATGATGACATCCTCGTCGCTTGCATTGTTATTACTATTGTTACCGTTATTGGTGTTCGGATTCGTCGTGCTGTTTCCCCCTGAAGGCGGAGAGACGACGGGAACATCAGGATTATTGGTTCCTGGTGCAGGCTCATTCGTTACTACAGATGAAGTCCATCCGAATTTTACAATCTTGCCTTCGACATCTACTTCGGCAACAGCGATTTTATCTCCGTATGCCGCGTTGATTAGACCATTATTCGGCCAGTTTTCGTAGCCTGTAGCTACATCACCAATAGTTGGCACGTTGATATTTCCGGTACCGAAGTTTTTGTAAACGAAACGGTGTCCATTACCCTGAATTGCAGGGGTTACAGTAATGAGTGTTTTTCCATTATTTGTAGACCCGCTAGGGTCAACCGCGACCACGATCAGGTCGGTTGCAAGATTCGCTGTGAAATGGAGTGTTTTCTCCGTTCCGGCAGGAACAGAACCGTCCGCAGCCACACGTACCTTAACCGTATGTTCACCACTAAGAACTGGTGTACTGGAGCCATCAAACCGGATGTAGGCTCCATTGTCAATTTGGTATTCCATGGTATTGTCCAAACCGATAATCGTGTTGTTCTGATCATCCGCAGTGACATTCGGTGCAGTAGGTACCGAAGCATTGGAATTTACTGTCACTGGTGCTTCTGATGATGCAAACGTAGAGGATGTTGCCTTTGTACGAACATAGTACGTACTCGGCGCTAGCCCTGTAACGGTTGTGTCATGGATAGCTGTCCATGAACCGTTAATGTCTTTTTTGTATTCCATTTGATCGGTCACATTGGTAATTGTTCCATCATGAGCTCCATTGGAGGTTTCATTTGTCTTGCCTACTTCTGTTGGAGCCGCAGGACGCGATGGAATTGCAAGTGTTTGAGCTGAGCTATCTGTAGTTGTGGTGCCGTTGCCTGTTTTTATAATGGACAACGTGGTTCCGATCCAGCTGTAATCGATAGTGATCTGACCTGAACCATCTGCAATAGCACTTGCACCGTTGATGGAATATGGAGCGTTAGGCACGAGTCCTGTCAGTTGCTCATCTGCATAGCTGATGACAGCCTCCGGTGTCGTTTCAGGTGTAGCAGACGCCGAACCAATGGTGACGGGCGCTTCGGCCGATGCAAATGCAGAAGGGGTTGCTTTGATACGTACATAGTATCGATCTGGTGCGAGAGCCACAACGGATGTGTTCGCGATAGCTGTCCATGCACCGTTGACGTCTTGTTTGTACTCCATTTGATCCGTGACATTGATGATTGTTCCATCACTTGCTCCATCAAAGGTTTCATCGGTCTTTCCGATGCCAGTTGGAGTCGCAGGACGAGATGGAATGATCAATGTTTGGGCTGAACTGTCCGTAGTTGAGGTGCCAGTGCCTGTCTTCACGATGGACAATGTGGTTCCGATCCAACTGTTGTCTATGGCGATATATCCTGAACCATCTGAAATAACGTTCGCTCCGTTGATCGAGTATGCTGTATTAGGCACGAGCCCAGTCAATTGCTCGTCCACATAACTAATTACAGCGGCTGGTGTTGCTTCTGGTGCAACGGAACTCGAACCAACCGTCACGGGTGATTCGCCAGAAGCAAATGTAGAAGACGTTGCTTTGGTACGAACATAGTACGTATCGGGCGTGAGGCCTGTAACGCTTGTGCTAGCGATAGCTATCCATGAACCATTGATGTCTTGTTTGTACTCCATCTGATCGGTCACATTCGTGATCGTTCCATCATGAGCGCCGTTCAAGGTTTCATCGGTCTTGCCAACGCCAGTTGGAGCTGCAGGACGAGATGGGATGACCAATGTTTGAGCTGAACTATCTGTAGTTGTGGTACCATTGCCTTTCTTCACGATGGACAACGTGGTTCCGATCCAACTGTTGTCGATAGTGATGTGACCTGAACCATCTGCGACAGCATTAGCTCCGTTAACGGAGTATACAGCATTAGGAACGAGTCCTGTTAATTTCTCATCTACATAGCTGATTACAGCAGCTGGTGTCGTTTCTAGTGTAGCTGTACGGTTCACCGTTACTGCATAATATTGTACGGTCGTATTGTCGGCTGCCGTCACTTTAATGTATGCAGTGATAGCTCCACCTGCCGTGAGTGGGATCGTTGAGTTTCCTGTAACTGCACCAGTGGAATAGTCACTGTTACTGAACAACTCCATCTTGGCCTGATTGTCTGCCAGTACAAGATTGGCTAATCCCAGTGTTGAGGTTGTGTTAGGCACGTTAACGGTCCAGCTAACCGCTGTCCCCGAAGTCGTTCCATCTCCGCCTCCTGGAGCACTGTCAGTCTGTCCAAGTACATTTGTTAGACCCGTGTTATTGCTACCCGGTGCAGCACTTCCGAATACAATCCGTGCATTGTCGTTACCTGCAATATAGAAATTCCTGTCATGATAATAAACGGTGTTTAAACCTTTTCCGACTATGCCTAGTGTACTCTCATTGTACGCCGTCCAATGGATCAGGTCCGAAGAAGAATACATCATGTAGTATTCTTTATAGTTTTCGTCATACAAAACACCTGCTGCTACATAGGTGCCTTCTCCGTATGCGATTGATTTTAAATCGACTGCGTTGACATTATCAATGCTATGTTTGGTCCACGTTGAGCTATTATTCAAAACCCCGGTCGTTTCCAAGACAAATGGATTACCAAATTCATCTGAGCCAGTGACTACATATTTCCCATTAGCATAGATAATATCACTAAACATGTAATAGTTTGGAGCGTCATAATCATTAAGTGAGGTTACAGGCTCCCATTCCAATCCGCTTGCATCCGCCTGCCAAACTCCACTCTCACCAAAAGCAAAATACTCTCCATTTATAAACTTCACATTAATGCCATACGTGCTCCCCAGGTTATCACCTTTCGTCCATGAAGTTCCGTCAATAGAAGACAGGCTATCACCCTTATCTGTTACTGCAACAAAACCTCCACTTGCACCATAGGTCAGCGCTACTACTCTGCCCGTTACACCAGCGGGAAGATTACTGAGTGTCCAATGTTCGCCATCGGCGGATACCCCAATTTTTTTACCCATGGCTACAAAAGTGTTGTTGCCGTAAGCTACTTTGGAAAAAGCTTCTGTAGGAAGCAACTGGCTAGTTGTACTTAAATGCTCCCAGTCGCTCGCGGAATGCAGTATAATGCTATCGGTTGTACCAGAGCCGGAATCACCGACAACCACCCATTTGCTACCGTTATAAGCGATGCCCTGCAGATTTCCCGCGATTTTTTTCCAATCGGATTTGTCCGCGGTGACGACAAGGCTGTTAGGAGCCGAGGTGACAAGGACCATACCCGTTCCATTCGAAGCTGCAGATTGGATGGTCATATTGGTTACTTTGAGTTCTGGGGTCCAATTGACGCCGTTATCTGTGGATGAATCCAGTTTACCCGATGTACCGAAACGATAGAGTGTCCCGCCATCTTTCAGTACGCCGAATGTACCATTATAGGAGGAGTCGGCTGTAAACGTTATTCCGTCACTACTGGAGTAGCCATTTGTTTGGCTTTCAAGCATGTGAAGCTTACCATTGTAGACAGCGAACCCTCCCAAGTCATAGTTGCCTTTGGACCCGTTCGTCCAGCTTGTCCCGTTACTGGAGTAGGCATATCCGCCTAATACGTTACCTCCAACAACATATCTGCCAGAAATATAGGCCAGGTCCATCAAATAAAAGGAGGTGCTTGTTGTGGTACTTGGTGGCCAAATTTTTGGTACAGTACTCGATAACGTCCATAACACCCCATCCGAAGATGAATAGATTATGCCGACATCTTGCGCGCGGTCACTGGCATGCCATTTTCCACCAACAGCATAAAAATTGCCGTTAGTATAAACGACTTTTTGCAAAATGTCTCCATTAATTCCTGATGATTTGTCGACCCAAGTTTCGCCATCCGACGAAACGATCAATCTTGCTTTATTGGGAGTAGATTCCACCCCTACTGCGACATATACATGGTTTGCATACACGAGGCTTCTCCATGATGTTTTTCCGTTAGACACTCCTGTATTCACTACAGTCCAGTTTAATCCATCTGTGGACTGAACAATCCGTCCCTGTTCACCCACTGCGGTGTATTTCCCGTTAGCATATACGACGTTTACCAGATTACCATCAACGTTGTTATTGACTGCGGACAGTATATTCACTTTTCCGTTAGCGGAAGCATGAGCTTGGGGAAGAAGGACATTGGGGAGAACCAGAGTGAATATCAAAGCATACATCATAACTGTTCTCCAGCGTAAAGAATGTTTGAACATGTTTAAAAACCTCCTGTTGTCCGTAGGTGTATCCAAAAAGACCTAAAGAGCATAATTTTTTTGTGACATATGCAACAGAAAACGGATTCCTACCAACATCCAACCCTGCCGATATAGATGAATACAATATGTGAGCCCATTATACTAATTGATTCTGAACAAATTCTGAGCAACTTCTTCATATGTATGGATTGCTATTACAACCGTTTGATTTCATAACGCCCCTCATAAAAACTTCTTTATATCCAACTTTGTGATAAATTGCACAAAGGTTTATCTGGAGCCGAGATACAATTGTGATATGGATTGAATTGCAGAATAACATTGCACAATTACGGGAGTTAGTCTTTTTACCAAACTGTGAAGAGTGAAGGAGAGGATGACGTATGGCGGCAAAAACACCTCTTGAGGTTGCACAATATACAGCACAAACAGGCTTGAAGAAAGCTCAAAATCCGGTGTCGTCTGTACTGGTACTCAGCTTTCTGGCAGGGGCTTTTATAGCACTGGGTTTTCTGTTGGATATTCGGGTGATTGCTTCTGTACCAGCGGAGTGGGGGAGCTTGGTTAATCTGATTGGTGCGGCAGTTTTCCCTGTCGGATTGATTATGGTGCTCATTGGGGGCGGCGAATTGCTGACGGGTAATATGATGGCTGTTCCACTCGCAACGATTGCACGCAAACTTTCTGCAGGAAGTATGTTGAAGAATCTAACCTTAGTGACAATCGGTAACTTTGTGGGAGCCTTATTTGTAGCTTATGCATTCGGACATGTGCTTGGACTGACCGGAGAAGGTGTATATTTGACGAAAGTGGTGGACATGGCTGGTCATAAGCTGCATGACAGTTTCCTCCAGGCTTTTATCTCGGGCATTGGTTGTAACTGGCTCGTTGCGCTGGCGGTGTGGTTATCTTATGCATCGGATACGATGAGTGGCAAGGTATTGGGCATTTGGTTCCCAACGATGGCATTCGTAGCGATCGGATTTCAGCACGTTGTTGCCAATATGTTCCTGATTCCAGCGGCGATCTTCGAAGGGTATTATTCCTGGGGACAGTATGTGATGAATTTCATTCCGGTATGGTTGGGGAATCTGACCGGTGGGGCTTTATTTGTAGCCGCAGCATACTGGATGGTGTATTTGCGCCAGACGGAGCCAAAAGTGAAGCCGGAGGTGGCGGTTGCAGTCGAGCCTGTGGAGGCAGAAGCTAGAGCGATGTGGGGCAAGCAAGCATAGCAGCAGTATAACAGTGCCATAGTATAGCTTGACATGTCCAGACGATGGCTGAATCCAACTTAAATATACAATTGCTTCATATAATATCCTCTAGTACATGCTGAGGCGACTTCGATCTCATTCGGTTCATGGCGAATTATGCTGTGATCGAGCGAGACAGGGTCGCCTATTTACAATTGGAATAGATGGACTTTAACGCAAAATAAATTCGCCATGACAAGGTTCGGGGGAACGAAACCTGTTCATGGCGAATTTCGGGAGTGGTCCATGATATGGCATGAGGCGGAAGTGGGGAAACACTAACCTAATGCCTGTTATTAATTTACCCCTGAATTCTGAAGTTGAATCATAAGGGGGAAACATTTTTTTGAAATAAGTTCTATCCGCTGTAGCGGCATATATCGGGTGAATCTACACTGTTCGCTTTACGCCATTACCTCGAAGAAGATATGATATAAGGATAGCTTTCCAAGAGGGGGAACCATGACATGATCAATCAGGAGAATGGGATATTTGCGGCGGTATGCCCGCTCGATTGTCCGGATACTTGTGGTCTGTTGCTTCACAAAGAAGACGGTAAAATTGTGAAGGTGGCAGGCAATCCGGATCATCCGATTACGAAGGGTGCCATCTGTAATAAAGTCAGAAATATGACCGAGCGGGTATATCACCCCGAGCGGCTACAATATCCGATGAAACGTGTCGGAGCCAAAGGCGAAGGCAAGTTCGAACGAATCAGCTGGGATGAAGCGATCGGGGAGATTACGGAGAAATTCACTGCTTTGTCCGAGACCCATGGACCCGAGAGCATTCTGCCATACAGTTTCTACGGTAACATGGGTATTCTTGGCGTGGACGGTATGGATCGGCGTTTCTTTAATGCGCTTGGTGCGAGTGTACTGGAGCAGACGATCTGTAACTCCGCCGGAAATACCGGCTGGAAGTATACGATGGGTGCCAACCGGGGAACCTTGCCCGAAGATACGGAGCATGCGGATCTCATCCTGGTCTGGGGAGGCAATATCGTCAGCACGAATATGCACCAGGTTGTTCTGGCAGAGAAAGCTCGCAAGAAAGGTGCTCAAATCGTCGTGATCGACGTTCATCGCAATCGGACCGCCCAGTGGGGGACTGGTTTATTCCGTTATACCCTGGCACAGATAGCGCGCTGGCGCTGGGATTGATGCATGTGTTATTTGAACAGGGACTGACGGATGAAGCCTTTATGCAAAAGTATACCGTGGGTCATGAAGCCCTGCGTGATCATGTCCGTAGTTACACCCCTGATCGCGTTGCACGTATTACAGGCGTGCCGGAAGATACGATCGTGAAGCTGGCCGAACTGTACGGCAAAGCTCAGGCAGCCTATATCCACATCGGCAATGGACTCCAGCACCATGACAATGGTGGCATGAACGTGCGTAGCGTAGCCTGTCTGCCAGCCATTACAGGACAATGGCTGAAACGTGGTGGCGGTGCTGTCCGCACGAACAGTTACGCGAGCACGAATAGCGATGCGCTGGAGCGCCCCGAATTACGGCAGAATCCAGAGCCGCGAGTCGTGAACATGAACCGGATCGGTGAAGCGTTGCTGGAAGCGGAGCAGCCGATCCGGGCCATGATGGTCTACTGCAGCAATCCACTGGTGGTGGCACCGGATACCGAGCGGGTTGAGCGAGGTTTTGCACGGGAAGACCTGTTCACGGTTGTCCATGATCTGTTCATGACGGATACGGCGAAATATGCAGATATCCTGTTGCCGGCAACGTCTTCATTTGAAGCGACGGATCTGTATACCTCCTACTGGCATCAGTTCGTTCATCTGCAAGAGCCGGTTATTGCACCTGTGGGCGAGAGCAAAAGCAATGTTGAACTGTTTTCTTTGCTTGGACAGGCGATGGGATATGACCCTGTAATCTTCGGAGAAACACCGGAGCAGATGATAGATGAAGCGCTTCGGGATACGGGCAATCCGTACATGAACGGAGTGACGCTGGAGGGATTGAAGCAGCATCGATTCATGAAACTGGATATGTCGCCACATGCTTCATTTTTGGATCAACTGCCTACGCCTTCAGGTAAAATTGAATTGTATTCGGAGACGATGGAACAGAGAGGATTACCGCCGCTTCCTACCTATAGCGCTCTAATTGAAGGATATGATGGGGAGAATCCGGCTGGATCATCCGAACCCTATCCATTGATGTTCCTTTCGCCGCCGAACCACAATTTCCTGAACTCCACGTTTGCCAATTCAGCCAAACATCAGCGGTTAGAGAAGATGCCATTATTGCAAATTCACCCGGAGGATGCGGCTCGCCGTAATGTGCAGGATGGTGATGCTGTTGTGGTATGGAATGATCGCGGCAGAATTGAATTGACAGCCAAGGTAAGTGAAGCCATGCTGCCAGGAACCGTCATCAGCCAGGGATTATGGTGGGATGGCAACGGTACGAAGCAACGGGCGAATTCGCTGACTTCCAATCGACTGTCTGACATGGGAAATGGAGCTACGTTCTTCTCAGCCACTGTCGAAGTGAAGCATCGATGAGTGCTTGCAGCGTCACATACCTGCACTGAATTTCAGATAACCTTCACCCCACGGGGGTGAAGGTTATCTGTGCATCGTTAATCTATTGTAAGGTGATCGGATCATGCCTGAAACGGGAAGAGGCTGCTTCCGTCCGTTGGATCACTTATCCGATATCTTTATCCCGATATTATTTACGGTTTATCTCGGCACGTTCTACGATCATATCGGCGAATTCTTCAGCCTGACCCTGAATCGCAATCGGGTCGAAGTACCAGTAACGGTCCTCCAGTAATTCGTACACCTGATTGTTTTTTACAGCCGGCAGGGATTGCCAAATCGAATCACCTTGGTAATTTTTATTGTTCTCCCCAACGGTTAAGAAGATATGATCTCCTGCATAATCCCCAACAACTTCACGCGAAATCTCTTTCCATTGGGTATCACCCATCAGTTCTTTTTTGGTGATCTCAAGCGGAGTCAGTCCCAAAGCACGATAGACGGCTTGTCCACCTCGACCAAAGTTGTCTCCATAACCATAATAACTCTTGTCGGATACTTCAAGGATCGAGAAGGTTTCCTCCGGTTTGATGACTGCTTTTACCTTGGCGCGAGCGGCTTCGATGCTTTCGTCATACCTTTTTAGCCATGCCTCAGCTTCTTCGGACTTGTTCATCAGCTCTCCGAATCCCTGGATTTCGTCTTGTACATTAGTGAATGTACCATAAGGGATGACTACGGTAGGTGCGATTTTTTGGTAACTTTCAATTTCGCTGGCTTGGTCAGAGTAGGTAATGATCAGATCCGGGTTCAAGGAAACGACCTTCTCCAGAGATACAGCACCCCGATCACCAATACTTTCTATGCCCTCCACCTGATCCGCGTAGAACGGATTTTCCAGAAAATATTGAACAGCACCGACAGGTTTGATACCCAGTGCAAGCAGATCACTTACGTACATATCCGTAACGATCCGTTTGGGTTCAACCGGAATTTCAACATCCCCGCTTAATGATTTGTATGTTCGTGTACCATCCGAATTGCCCGTACTGGCCGACGTGTCTGTGTTGGTTTCGGAAGAGCCGGTTGCGGCTTCGGTTCCTGTAGCCGATGTCTGTTCCTTGGCAGTCGAGCCTGTATTACTGCTGCAAGCAGCCAGAATCATGATCATGGCAAGCATAAGCATCAAGCCGGAAAAGCGTTTTTTGGCAGCAAACATTTCCTTGTTCCCCCTGTATTTAATCAATAATGATTATTATTCTCATTAATAACATAGAGGAAGTTTTGAGTTTTGTACATGGACAACTATGATCACTACTCCATGGACATATATGATGTCAGATGCTGCATGATGTGTTGCAATTGCTCCATGACTGACAGGGGATCAAACCCATAGAACATGTCGGCATCAATCTCGTATACACGCCCTTCACGAACGGCAGAGAGGGTGCCCCATGACTCCTGATTCAGCAGGTTATCCAGCATTTGTCGCTCGGAGGGTTCCTCGGGATAGGCAACAAACATATGATCAGCGGCATACCAGTGAATTTCAGATAATGGAACATGGACGTAACCCGTGAGCAGTTGACTGTCCTGTTCCATCCGTGGCGGCGGCGTGAAGCCGAGAGATCGATACAGGACATGAGAGGCTCTGCCCCATCCATGACCATAGATATAAGCACCGCTAGCTCCAATCCAAAATATGCATACGGCCGAACCTCGTGTGTACCCCATCATGTTGTCCAAGGTATGATTGGCTTCTTGTTCAAGCTGAGAATATCGACTTAATATCTCTTGTGCATTCGATTCCAAACCGGTGATCTGACCCAAATGAAGGAATTGCTGTTGCCAGTCGAGTTCTTCAAATGGCATGAGAATCGTTGGTGCGATTAGGCGCAGTTCATCGGAAGTGGAATGGGGTGCATAACCAACAATTACATCAGGCTCTGCGTCCGCAATGAGCTTCAGATTGTTAAACAGTTCATATTCGGAATGTTTCTCCGAAAGCGAGTGTCCATTCTGCTCCATTCTGGCTTCCATCCAGTAGTCTACAGCTCCCAAGTGAGGCGTGTGGCCCAGAGCCAGAAGTGAGGCCGTATAATTGTAAGTCAGAGAAACAATTTTCTTGGACGTCTTCCGGTAATGTGTTGGTGCTGAACCAACCATCTGCTTGAATTTGCGGCTCAGATAGAAGGTGTCCCTGTATCCTGTCAACTGTGCGATCTCCTGAAGAGTAGGGTTCGCGAGCAGCAGATGTTCCTGAGCTGTTCTGATTCTTAGGCGGGTCACATATTCAACAAAAGTAAAGCCGGTAAGCTTCTTGAACTCCCGCGAAAAATGTTCTGGACTCACATTCGACTCCCTTGCCAACTGCTCGCGGGTCAGCGGATGGGTATACATCTGATGGATCTGCCGGAGCACAGCATCCAGCCAAGAGTGCTCTTCATGAGCAGAATGGGCTACATGATCTCGCATAATATCCAGCATTTCATAGAAAAGCATATGGGGTCTGAAAGGACTCAGATTATTGTCCTTGTCCGTCGAACAGGCCTGAACCAGCTCTCCTGCTCTGTCCGTGACAACATGACTTATAATGGGAGCTGGCCGGCCGAATGGCCAGATAAGTGGCTTATTCTCCGTACAATCAAAAGCGATGGCAATGCCCTGGATTGGTGACAGGGAGCCGCGGTTGCTGTCCTGCTGAAGCAGGTCTCCAGCTTGTCGAACGACTGCGGAGCCTGCATTTAATGTCAATTTGCCATCTGCACTGATCAATCTGGCCTGACCTGCGGTAATGACGTATAATACATGAAGTCTGCTCCACATCTCATCTATGCGGGAGAACGACTCGCGGTCGTGAAGCTGCACCAGGTGGCGCAGCCTGAACAGGGCACTTGGGATCGGCTGAGTCTTCTGCAAAGAAGTTGAGCGGGACAGAGATTTTTGAATATAGGTTGGCTTTGTTTCATTCATACATAACCGTCTCCTTACGTAAGTGAGCAGGGCCATTATTCGTTTCATGCCCGTGTTGTACTGGCGAAATTCTGGATCTGAACTATTATGCAGTATATACTATAAATGAAGTAACGTGGATGGAGAGATTGAGCAATTCATATATTTCTATGAAAAATAGATAAAGAGGTTGAAATCGCTATCAACACCGACTATAATGAAAATGTCGAAACGTTTCAATCTGACGTTTACAGCCATGATCACTGGGTTTATGGCATTTCCTGTCTAGGGGACACCTTATTAGAATGATGTGTTAAGACCACCATAAAAGTATGGTTTAGAATGTATCTGTTTCAACAGGGGTACCCGGCGAATGGAGACAACCCTTTTTTTTGGAGAAACCTCGAAACGTTTCGATTGGATACGATTGACCCCATAGAAACAAGAGGTAATAGTTGGGATTTTGTGGTTGTCACAACCATGTACCATATAAATTGTAGGTGACCCTATAATCTGGTCTAGGTAGAAGGAGCGAACGTGGAATGGCAACGATTAAGGATGTGGCAAAGCTGGCAGGTGTAGCACTCTCGACGGCTTCCTATGCGCTGAACGGGGATAGCAAGGTTAGTGCAAGGACCAAGGCCAAAGTGCTTGAGGCAGCACGGGAACTGAATTACCGTAAAAACGGCTTTGCCATGGACCTGAAACGGAGTCGGACGAACACGATTGCGTTGATCCTGACGGACCTGTCGGGTCCGTATTATTCCGAGTTGATCCGCAGTGTACAGGATGTAGCACTGGCGAACGGGTATGACCTGATTGCGTGCAGCTCGATGGGTGGTCGGGATTCAACAGCAGTGAGATTTTTACGTGAGAAAAGAGTGGATGGGGCTATCGTCCTGGCTCATAACATCCATGATGATATTCTGGTGGAATCTGCTGGTCATCGTTTTCCAATCATTGTGATGGATCGCCAGCTTTCGAGTGACCGTCTGGTCAACGTGCTGGTGGATGGAGAGCAAGGGGGTTACCTCGCTACCCGTCACCTGATTCAGGCAGGGCATCAGAAGATTGCTTATATCAGTGGTCCGTCCAACTCGTACGACAATGCGCTGCGTTACCAAGGGTATCTGCGGGCGATGCGGGAGGCAGGGCTTGAAGAAAAGTCCAAATGGCGTCTGAACGGCAACTTTGTGCGTGAGGGCGGGTATAGTGCGACTAAAATGATGATTATGCAGGGTGAGCTTCCCTCGGCCGTATTTTACGGGAACGACGAGATGGCAATTGGTGGACTGAAGGCATTGGAAGAGCGTGGCATATCGGTGCCAAATGACATTTCTGTGATCGGTTTCGATGATATTCAGTTGTCCGAATACGTTCATCCACCGTTGACGACCATACGCCAGCCTAAGCATGAAGCCGGTTCACTTGCAGGACATCTGTTATTCCAGATGCTCAATGGAGAAGCGGTGAATCCATCGTATACGTTAACGATTAATTTGATAGACCGCAATTCTGTACGTTCAGTATAGGCTGAATCGGAATACAGCTTGCCTAAGAAGCAGCTTGTGGATGGATGAAGCTATGATCTTGTTATGCAACGGAGTGGGTCTTATTTTTACATACAAGAATCCATTTCATAATATCTTTAGCTGCTTCAATAAAGGCGTATCTAGTTACAAAAGTATTGATTTAATGAGTTATGAAATGGATTCAAAAGAAATGAAGAACTGCCCGCATTGAAGTGAGAGTTAAATGATGGGGTTTATCATCCGAATGGGCCGTTGAAAAGCCGGTTCGAATAGACCCCTATTCTTTTTCAGATTTATCGAAACGTTTCGATAGTATACTAACTCAAGGAGTGAATGACATGACAACGATGATTAATGAACCGATCCGGCTGACTGCCGGGGAATTATCCTTTACCTTTTTGAATAGTGGAGATCTCTACGAGGCCTCTTCCGGCACGACCATGTTGAATCAGTTGCTTAGCAATCAGATCGATGGATCTCTGAACAATCTGTACCTGCGTGTACACGAGGGAGAGAACATCAGCTCGTTCCCGCTGCTGGGTGTACGTTCGAATAGCAAAGTGATCACGAGCAAGGCTCAGTCCAGCAACCAGTTGATCTGGGAGGGCTCAGTCCAGCTGCAAGGCAGCGAACAGGGCATTAGCTATCAAGTGGTATTCACGGCTACACCGCAAGGTGTCTGGTTCTGGGATGTGAAACTCACGGGACAACAACAACACGTAGACGTGGTATATGGACAGGATGTAGGACTTGCTGATCCAGGTGCGGTACGCAGCAATGAAGCTTACCTCTCGCAATATGTTGACCATACGGTGTTTGAAGATGAAGCCAAAGGCTATGTGGTATGTTCTCGTCAAAATCAGCCTCAGGGTGGTATGTTCCCGTATATGCAACAAGGTTCTCTGTCGAAGGCAGTGGGGTACTCCACGGACGGGTTCCAATTCTTCGGTCTTTCTTATAAGGAAACCAATCAACCTGAGAGTTTGAGCCGCCACACACTGGCTAATGAGACGTATCAATATGAATTTGCCTATACAGCGCTGCAATCTGAACGGTTGAATCTGAACGGAGAAGCTCAGATCGTCTTTTACGGACTGGCGAAGCCGAATCATGTCGAAGGGATCTCTGCTCTGGAATTCGGGGATGAAATTACTGCAGCATGGAATGAAGTACAGGCTCTGGACGTGCAGAACGGGGAGACACTGGAACAGGTGAAACTGTCTTCCTTCCTGGGTGAACCCTTGGTTACGCTGGATCTGACGCAAGACGAGATTCATGATCTGTTCCCGAATCGTCATCAGGAAGAGCATAGCGGTGAGAAACTGTTATCCTTCTTCACGGGTAGCTATGAACACATCGTTCTGAAAGCGAAAGAACTTATGGTCGAGCGTCCGCACGGTCACATTCTGATGAGTGGTGGCAACGTAGAGCTTGGGGCACAGGTTATTACGACGACATCGTACATGTACGGCATTTTCAACTCACAGCTCGTGATTGGCAACACCAATTTCAATAAAATGATCAGTAATGCCCGCAATGCATTGAACGTGCCTAAGACGGCTGGACAGCGCATCTATGTAGAGGTAGAAGGTCAATATCGTTTGCTGACGATGCCTTCCCTGTTCGAGATTGGTTTCAACTATGTGCGTTGGATCTACAAAACCGAGTCTGATACGATCATTGTGACTAACTACACGGGGGCACACACCACCGAAGTAAGCATGAATGTGCGCTCGACAAGTGGTACAGCATACCGTTATCTGGTGACGAACCAGATTACGATGAACGTTAATGAATACGAGTATCCACTGCACATGACGCAGGATGGTAATACATTGATCCTCAAAGCTGATCCACAAGCGATGAGTGCTGGAACGTACCCGGATCTGCAATATCGCATGTCGGTGGAAGGTGCTGCCGTTAATGTAGGTGACGAAACGTTGCTGGCGAGTGGTATTCGCAGTGGTTCCGCGTCACTGGTTACGTTGAGCCTGGAAGAGAGTGCTGAGTGGACGCTGAAGGTTCAGGGTATTCTGGAAGGCCAATTGAATGAGAACGCTGTGGCCGCAGATTCTAGTCGTACGTTCGAAGAGGAAGTTGAGGCGTACCGTGAATTCTTCGCAAGTGTGATGAACGGATTCCGTCTGTCACGCGGTGAAGGCCAGAGTGCAGAGGATCTGTTCAAAGTGAATGCGCTGGCTTGGTGGTATACACACAACATGCTGGTTCACTACTCCGTGCCTCACGGTTTGGAGCAATACGGCGGCGCGGCATGGGGTACACGTGATGTATGCCAAGGTCCGGTTGAGTACTTTATGGCAACGCAGAAATATGAGCAAGTTCGCGATATCATCAAAATGGTCTATACCCACCAATACGAAGATGATGGCAACTGGCCGCAATGGTTCATGTTTGATAAATACTTTGCCGTTCAACAGGAAGAAAGCCACGGTGATATCATCGTATGGCCTCTGAAAGTGTTGGCGGATTATCTGACAGCGACTCGTGATTACGCGATTCTGGATGAGAAAGTACCTTATACCGTCAAGCACAGCTTCGGATTCACGGAAGAGACAGCAACGGTATTGGATCATGCGAAAAAAGAGATCGATTATATCCGTTCGCACTTCCTGCACGATACATTCCTGTCTTCCTACGGAGATGGTGACTGGGATGATACGCTCCAGCCAGCCAATGCACAGCTCAAGCAATATATGGTGAGCAGTTGGACTGTGGCATTGACGTATCAGTCCGTCAATGTACTCTCACAAGCGCTGAAATACAAGGATGCGGACTTTGCACAGGAATTGCACGTATTGGCTCAGGGCATCCGTGAGGACTTTAACCGGTATATGTTGGGTACGGATGTTATTCCAGGCTTTGTGTACATGGAAGAGGCGGATCAAGCGAAGCTGATGCTTCATCCAACGGATACAGAGACAGGCATTCAATACCGCCTGTTACCCATGACACGCAGCATGATTGGTGAATTGCTGAATGCGGAGCAAGCGGAATCGCATTATGCATTGATCCGTGAGCAGTTCCTGTGCCCGGATGGCGTGCGTCTGATGAATCGTCCGGCTCAATATGCTGGCGGTGTGAGCAGCCACTTCAAGCGTGCAGAGCAAGCGTCCAACTTCGGACGGGAGATTGGATTGCAGTATGTACACGCTCATATCCGTTACGTGGAAGCGATGGCGAAGCTCGGTAAGACGGATCAGGTATGGAATGGTCTCGCGATGATCAACCCGGTTGGTATCGGAGAGGTTGTACCTAACGCGGAGATTCGTCAGGCGAACGCGTACTTCAGCAGTTCGGACGGCAAGTTCAATACACGTTACGAGGCGCAGGAACATTTTGACCAGCTTCGTAAAGGTACTGTACAGGTAAAAGGTGGATGGAGAATCTACTCCAGCGGCCCTGGAATCTACATGAACCAGTTGATCTCCAATGCGCTTGGCATTCGTCAGGAAGGCGGGGATCTGGTCATTGATCCGGTATTGCCAGCTGAGCTGAACGGTATGCAATTCGAATTCGAGTATGCGGGTGAGCCGGTGACGTTCATCTATCACTTGAATGAAGGTACTGTTAACCGTGTAGCGGTGAATGGCAAAGACATTCGCACAGAGCGCACAGCAAACCGTTATCGTCAGGGCGGATTCTGCATCTCACTCGATGAGTTCAGACAGGCACGTCGTGCGACTGAGCGCACCATTGTTGATATTTATATGTAATTTCATAGCATGATGTACATCGATGCAGATCAAGGCCATCCTCCTTTACTAAAGGCAGGATGGTCTTTTTTTTGTTTAGAGAGGACAATGGATACATGGATCAGCGTAGCGGAACTGCCAGTAGTGTATGCAATAACTCATTATGCCGAAGATACTTCGTTACATAGCCCTGTCCCTCAAGCCAGCTGCATAGCTCATCGAGAAGAGGGAAATGGCGTTCATGCAAGGCGTGAAGTTGTTCTTCATGTCCTGTGGTTTCGGCCTGCCGAATATAGGAATCACGGTGAGCGGCGTCGACAAACATCAGATCGGTTAGGCAGATTCGTCCACGGCCAGTGAGTACCCGCTGCATCTCCTGTAATGCCAGAAGCTGCTGATCTGGACTCAGATGATGGAAGGCGAAGCTGGATACGACAAAGTCGAAGGAATGATCGGCAAAAGGCAGAGCCAGAAAATTACCAAGCTTCACATGCATCTCGGGATATTTGGTACGACATCTGCGCAGCATCTCCCGGGACTGGTCGATGGCAGTCATGTCTGCGCCGTGCTGTAGCAGTATCCCAGCCAGATTACCCGTGCCTGTACCGATATCAAGACCTTTCTCGCCAGAGGCGGGCGAGATCCAATGAGCTGTCTGTTCGAGCCCCTCATCATAGTTGTGATACAGATAAAAGGAAGACTGTACCGTATCCTTGGAACTGCTCGGTGTGGAATGGCCTCCAGCATTATGGTGTGGATGTGCAACTTCATGCTTATCGCTGATCGGCGAGGTGATGTCCGAATGATGCTTTTCCTCTGAAATGGATTGTCTCGTACCGGTGCTGTCCGCCGCCTGCACTCTTTGATCATGAAGGGCTGCCTGCGTATCATAGTTCCAGCGGTCATGCCAGTTCTGCCGTGCTTCACGCAGACGGCGCGCACTATCCGCAAGGTCGTGCAGATGGCTGACATCGAGTGGTCCCTCCTGGCGATTCAGATCCATCATGCGCTGAGTTGTATCCATCATGCGTTTCAGCTCAATCCACTGGGCGTACATGACGGCTTGTTGCAGCTCCAGATATTCTTCCAGCCGCTGCTGGTTCCCCTGATCGATCTCCCCAAGTGCGTGTGTAATGTCCTGTAGCGACATGCCAATCTCCCGCAGAGCTGCGATGGTCTGCAGACGCCAGATATCATTCTCGGTATAGGTGCGATATCCGTTGCTGGACTGTTTGGCGGGGTGGATTAATCCTTTTTCCTCATAGAATCGAATGGCTCTCGCTGATATACCCAATCTGCTTGCTGCCTCCTTGATATTCATCACAGACCCCCCTTATCGAACTAGTATAAACTATGACGTAACGGCAAGGTTAAGTATTAATTTCATTATGTTGGAGGGTGGGTTGAAGTTAAACAGAAAATTGAAGTCTAGCCAAGTAAAGGGTGGAATTTGATCTGAATTGCGTAGAATTTTAGTCAGAGCTGGGGCTATGTTACAATATATAGCATGAGGAATGCTTCTTAATGGATCTGGGTAAACATTTACAGAGCATGCACGAATGTACCTGGCATCATGAAGCAAAAGGTTAAACACGAAATGAACCAGAGTTGTACCGGCACTCTTACGACGTTGCTACGTTGCTCTACGTACAGCGTTGTTGACTATAGCACGAAAGGTTGAATCATTATGCTTACCAGCCATACGTTTACGATTCGTGCATCCGAGATGAAGGATGCGGTCCAGTTAATGGAGTTGGATACCTTGGTATGGGACAAACATACCTCTCCTGCACCGATGCATTGGCGATCCAGACAGCAATATCTGCAACATTGTCCGCCAGGCAGTCAATTGCTTGCCATGCAGGGAGAGCGGGTATGTGGTTATGTGGGCTTTCATGCAGCCACAGGTATGCCTGTGAACCGGCATGTCTACGAGATTCATATTGCGGTTCATCCCCATGATCGGCGTTGTGGTGTTGCTACAGCTTTGATGGATGCCATGAAGCAGCATGCGGCTGAACAAGGCATTCGCAAGCTCAGGCTGCGCGTTCTCTCCAGCAATCCGGGAGCAATCACATTCTATACCCGGTGTGGATTTCAGATGGAAGGCACATTGGTGTCCGAGTTTTATATTGGCGGCCGATATGTAGATGACATCCTTATGGGTTATTTTATACAGGCAACTTAAACAGAAAACGTATATAGAAACTCAGCTAAAGGAGGAATATCGATGGACATGGGATTACGGGGTAAAAAAGCACTGGTGCTGGCTTCCAGTCGTGGACTGGGCAAGGCGGTAGCCGCTCAATTGGCAGCAGAAGGTGCTGACGTCATGCTTGCCAGCCGGAATGAAGAAAAGCTCGCAGCCGTGAAACAGGAGCTTCTGGCGCTTGGCCGTGGTGGACGTGTGGAATATTGCGCAACCGATGTGACACGCAAGGAAGATATTGATACGCTGATTCATAAGACAGCCGAGCTGTTCGGGCAGATTGATATTCTTGTGAATAATTCGGGCGGTCCACCATCGGGTTCCTTTGAGTCACTGACGGATGAGGACTGGGAACGCGCATTTGAATTAAATGTACTTAGTTATGTACGATTGATTCGCGGTGCTCTTCCTTATATGAAAGAAAGCGGAGGGCATATCGTGAACATCTCTTCCACTTCGGTGAAGCAGCCGATCCCGGGTCTGGTTCTATCCAATACGTTCCGTACTGGCGTTTTTGGCCTAGCCAAGACCTTGTCCCAGGAACTTGCCCCATACGGTATTTTGATCAACACGGTGGCACCGGGGCGAATTGCAACAGATCGCATACACGAGTTGGATGCAGCGAGAGCAGAACAGAACGGAGTCAGTGAAGACGAGGTTGCTGAACAGTTCCGCAAAGAGATTCCGCTGGGCCGTTATGGTCAACCGGAGGAATTTGCCAAAGCGGTAGTATTCCTGTTATCCGGGGCCAATACGTACATTACCGGAACCTCACTGATTGTGGATGGCGGCATGGTTCGAGCGCTCTAGGGGTGCAGTATACCTTTGAGTTACTGTAGTTAGTTTAGCGTCAATATATGAAGAATCGGATGAAGTTACTACAAGCCGGCTAAGAAGTGAAATATAGAATACCCTCTGTCCCCACATGTTGTGGAGATGGAGGGTATTCAGATTGATCCTATATTATGTAAGCTGATTATCGCAAAAGTTCCCATTCATGTTGCAACATGCCGTAGACCGCATGGTTCACGTAACCTTTAGGTAACTTCTCGGCCTGACGAATGACACCTTCGAGGACAAATCCGAGTCTTTCAGGGATGGCGCGACTCCGTTTGTTATTCGTTGCCGAGCGAATCTCGACGCGATTCAGATCCAAGGTCACCAGTGCGTAATCGACCAGAACTCGGCAAGCGCTCGTCATCAAGCCCTGACCCTCGAAGCCTTTTCCCAGCCAGTATCCGATACTTACCGAGCGATTGGTCCAGTTAATCTCGTGGAAACCGATGATTCCCGCAAGAGCCCCTTTGGACCATACTCCAGCGGTGAATCCGCCATTTTCGGCGCCTTGTTTTAACGCATTGGTAATGAAGCTTGAGGTATGTTCCACTTCGGTCACATGATCGACCCAAGGTAACCAGTGTCTTAATTGATCCCGCGAGCGATCCGTGAGTTCGAACAGTGGTTTGGTATGTTCCATGGCAAGAGGCCGGAGTTCGGTATATTCATCCAATGAATAGGTAAACATGAATGCAACCTTCTTTCTTTGTATGGTATAGGTTTAGTTGTAGTAGATTAACGGGAAGTCTTGGGCAGCTTTCGCTCCAGTGCGAACAGGTCTTCTTCCATCGAGGCCATACGTTGATTGACCGTTGTGCGGGCGTCGCTGAGTGCCTGATTATATATGTAGGGAGCGAGTTGCGTCATGAATAAGTCCAGCACACCCCAGGCTGCCAGATCACCTAGTTCTTCGCCGCGCTCGTCATCGAAATAGGACTGGATGGTACGAATGGCTTCATCCTGCTGTTCTTTGGTCAGTTTTAGCGCGTTCAATGGGAAACCCTCCCTTTAATTTGTTTTTACCATTATGCTACATGATTCGAGCGAACCCGTCAAAATGGTTTTGGGCCTATTTATGCAGGCTGATCCTGACTATGGTGCCGTTCTTTATTGAACTCCTCCCCCGTTAAAGGTATATTTAAATGAAACGCGTACGAAACTTTCCAAGCAAATAGAATTTTTTCAGGAAATGACTTCGTTATAAAGGAATTATAGCCGGAATTGCTGCAATTCCCGAAAGCTCCAATTAATTCATGAAAGGTTTGATACCTGTGGACAATCGTACAACCCCACCTAACTTTATCAAAAATATCATTACCGAAGATCTCCGGTCCGGGAAAGTCCAGGAAGTTATTACCCGTTTTCCTCCGGAACCGAACGGTTATCTGCATATTGGCCATGCGAAGGCGATCTGGATTAACTTTGCATTGGGCGGCGAATTCGGCGGCAAAACAAATCTGCGCTTTGATGACACGAACCCGGTCAAGGAAGATGTAGAGTACGTTCAATCGATTCAGGAAGACGTGAAATGGCTCGGATACGAGTGGAGCGAGAAACGTTTTGCCTCCGATTATTTTGATGAGATGTATGACCGTGCGGTCCTTTTGATTAAAAAAGGAAAAGCCTACATCGACGACCAAAGCGCCGACGAAATTCGTGCAATGCGTGGAACGCTGACGGAGCCGGGCAAGAACAGCCCGTACCGTGATCGTTCAGTGGAAGAGAATCTCGACCTGTTCACACGGATGCGTGCAGGCGAGTTCAAGAACGGGGAGAAAGTGCTGCGTGCCAAGATTGATATGGCAGCACCAAATATCAACTTGCGCGATCCGGTGATTTACCGAATTTCACATGCACACCATCATAACACGGGTGACAAATGGTGCATCTATCCAATGTACGCCTTTGCTCATCCGCTCGAAGATGCCATTGAAGGTGTGACGCATTCCCTCTGCTCCCTGGAGTTTGAGGATCAACGTCCATTCTATGATTGGGTGATCGCTGAATGTGAGATGGAGAATCAGCCGCGTCAATATGAATTTGGCCGCCTGAACCTGTCGCAGATGGTGACCAGTAAGCGGAAGCTGAAACTGCTCGTGGACGAAGGCCATGTGGATGGATGGGATGATCCGCGTATGCCGACGATTTCGGGTCTGCGCCGCCGGGGATATACACCGGAAGCCATTCGTGATTTTGTATATGAGACAGGCATTTCCAAAAACTATGGAGTTATCGACCTGCAAACGCTGGAGCACTTTGTACGTGAAGACCTGAAACTGAAAGCTCCGCGCACAATGGCTGTCCTGCACCCGCTCAAAGTGGTTATTACCAACTACCCGGAAGGGCAAGTGGAATGGCTGGAAGCAGAAAATAATGTGGAGAACCCGGAGATGGGTAATCGTCAAATTCCGTTCTCCCGTGAGATTTACATTGAACAGGACGACTTCATGGAAATTCCGCCGAACAAATATTTCCGTTTGTTCCCTGGTAACGAGGTTCGTCTGAAACATGCATACTTTATCAAATGTAACGATGTCATCAAGGATGCGGACGGCAATGTGACCGAGATTCATTGTACCTACGATGTGGAGACGAAGAGCGGCAGTGGATTCACAGGCCGTAAAGTTAAAGGTACGATCCACTGGGTAGAAGCGACTCAAGCGGTACCTGCTGAATTCCGTCTGTATGAGCCTTTGATCTTGGATGAAGCACCGGAAGCAGAGGTGGAAGTGGCTGTAGCTGGGGCTGAAACTGAGGTTGTGGAAGAGCAACCGGAGAAAACGTTCCTGGATCAACTGAACCCGAATTCCATTGAGATTGTTCAAGGATATGTGGAACAGGAGATGAAGGAAGCGAACGCTCAGGATAAATTCCAATTCTTCCGTCACGGTTACTTCAGTGTTGATCCGAAGCATTCCGAGCCAGGCCGTCCGGTATTTAACCGGGTCGTATCCCTGAAAAGCTCGTTCCAACTGCCTAAGGCATAAGACCGATGAATGAACTTAATTTCTATTCATCAGAGTGCTGGCAAGCAGCCAAGTTATAAGTTATAGAAAGGGCATCCTTCGTCATGATCATGGCGGAGGATGCCCTTTTGTTATTCTGGATATAGTCAGGTTTAGTTTTAGACTGACCATATAATACGGCATGAATATGAACATGAGCTGAAGCCATGGAGTGCGTGTGAGGCAAAAATCTAACGAACCGAGGACACGCTATTTAAGTGTATTTGGGTATTCCAGCAACGTAACGAATCGTAGACACCTTATTTGCTCGTCTGGCCTGTCTTTTCGTGGTTATCATCGTCTTTTACATGGAATAGCGTGACTGGTGTTCGTTAGAATTAGATTTCTGCTTAATTGCTGCCAATAAGACGCTTGGAGTTCGTTAGAAACTCCAGCAGCGTACTCTACTGAGAAGTAATAAGCATGGGTCGTACTGGAACTGTACAAGGTAAGGGACAATAAGCCGAAAGCGGCCCTTTCTCTGTTCTTCTTTGCTACTACTATCCGTAATCTTTTGTTTCGGTTTTTTAGAACGCTGATGTTACACCCTAACAGAGAGGACAGAAAAAAGCTGGAGAAGCGAAGCGGTCGCCTTTATACCCGGATTTTACCCTTTGAAAAGGGAATCAAAAAATCCGGGAATAACAGCGATTGAAAGATTGTTCTGTCATCGGAGTGCGCCAGTGTAACTTTAATCGTTCGAATAGCCTGTAACAAATGATTATCGGTCCTCATCCATATTGCCCATCTCGGTCAACACGGTTGGCTGATAGCCGTTACGGCGGTTCGATAACCACATGATGCCGAATCCGACCGCGCCGATGAGTGAGAAGAATACGCCGATGCTATACATGACTTCCGCACCGAAGCTCTGGAACAACCAGCCGCCGAACAGGCCGGCAATAACTCCAGAGAGACCGCCCCAGGCCATCGTGTAGACCGCTTGACCCGAGGAACGATAAGGTCTTGGGATGAACAGCATCGTTAGCTGTGTACCTACATAGAAGTATCCACCGAACGTAATGGAATGCATCAGTTGAATGAACACAATCTCCAGCGGGTTGCTGGCAATAGCCATGAGCTGCCAGCGAAGTGCGAACAGCAGACTGATCAGAATGAGAGATGCCAGGAGCATGCTCATTTTGCGTTTGAGAAAGCGATCAAGTAGCAGGAATACACCGACTTCCAGAATGGAAGAGGTGAAGATGGCCCAGCCCACCAGCTGTTTGTCGCCACCCATCTCTACAATATATAGTGACATGAATGTACTGTTCATCGCATTGGGCACAGAAACAAGTACACCCAGGCCGATAAATGTCATAAAATACGGATTGAACATCACTCTGCCGAATCGTCGAAACGTAACTACAGGTGTATCGGAAGCGATAGGTTGTCTGGGCAGAAATACGGATAATACAAAGGCTACGGCAATCATGCAGGCAAATATTATGGATACACTGTAGATGCCAAAACGGTCAATAATCGGCCCGGCTGCAACCGCAGTAAGCGCCCAACCGAGTGAACCCCAGAGCCGGAATGCCCCGAACTTTTGGCTCGTACCATCGATATATCCGAGAATCAGGCTATTCGTTTGGGCGAATAATGGACTTTGAAAAAAATAAAAGAAAATCATCGCTACATAAATCCACGTATAACTGGGCGCATAGAACACACCCTGGCCAAGCACAAATGTGCCTCCCATCATAATCATCAGAATGATGCGAATGTTGCGGGATTTATCGCTCCAGAAGCCCCAGAACGGGTTGGCGAACAGGGAGATAAAGGGCCCAATCGCCATCAGGCTGCCAATCTCCAGTTTGGTCATGCCAATCTCTTGCAGATAGAGTTGCAAGAATCCGGCGAAGATGGAGATGGCTCCATATATGAAAAAGTTATATAGTTTCAGGGAAACCAATGAAGAATTACCTCGTGAAGGTATAGATCTGTCCAATTAAGCCATTCCTTTCAGAATCATATTGTTCAATGTATCATTTGTGGTAAAGGGATTCAATGCACAGCAACCGTTTGGAGATTGAATGCGGTAACATGCACACATCGTTGATTGAAGGAGGATACACCATGAATACGAAAGAATGGACAGGCATTATCTTGGCCGGAGGGTTATCCAGGCGCATGTGGTCCAACAAAGCCCTGCTGGAACTGAACGGTTCCGCTGTGCTGGAACAGGTCACGAACGCCATGAGACCCGCGGTATCCCGCATCATTGTTGCTGCCGGGCCGAACGTGACAGCCTACAGCGTAATGGGCTACGAATGCATCCAGGATCACTATCCGGGGAAAGGGCCTCTCGCTGGTCTTCATGCGGCACTGGACGCTTCGAATACGGATTGGAATCTGGTCTGCGCCTGCGATATGCCACTCCTGCAAACGTCCTTTTTCGATGGTATGAAAACACTGACGAATTCACATGACTCGTATGCCGCGATTGTTCCATCACTGGAAGGGCGCGTGCATCCACTTGCAGGTGCATATCACAAGCGTGTGCTCCCTGATCTGGAGCAGCGCCTGATGCAGGATCAGCTGCGGGTCACTCGCTGGCTTGAAGAGATCGGTTGCCGTTATGTCCAGGCAGATGAGCTTGAGAGAGCAGGTGTCCATCATGTAGCTACACAATTGAGTAACATGAACACTCCTGAAGAATACGAGCGCATCCGTAATCAAGGCATCTGACCGAAAATCGATCGGTGAGATACCGGATCACGGGATACATCTGCATGATGGTTCCGATATTGAAGCGGGCTCTGGCCTGTCCAGCGCTTGAATTGTCTGCTGAAATGAGACAGATGGGTGTACCCCAATTTCCACGCAATTTCCCCAAGAGACAGCTCTGGTTGTTCGATCAGCACTTTGGCTTCTTGCAGCTTCAGGCTGGACAGATACGCCCGCGGCGATTGTCCGAACACCTTGCGAAAGACCTGCAAACCATATCCTGGGCTGATGCCAAACGAGGATATAATCTGTTCTACTTTGACCGTGGATACACTGCCTTCTTTGGTCCGAAGTTGGGCATAGAATGCCTGCTTGATCGCCTCCGCTATAGCTCCCGCATAGTGCATGGCCGTTGGGGCTGGCGCGTGTGAAGCAGTGATGGAAGTGGTGGACTCAGGTTCATTGTCAGCGGCTTGAGACAACAGGGCGAACAATTCAAACATGCGTGCCTGCATGATCATTTTGTCGGTGGACGTGTAGGCCTCGGTTATGTTAATCATGCCCATCCAGTTCTCCAGCACAACACGAATCTTCATATTATCTGCCGTACCTGCTGCGTAGATTCTACTATGTTGTGACATCAACTTCAGGATGAAGACGGGATCATCCACATTAAAATGAGCGCTGAAATAAGTCATGCCTTCCGTAGATATGCATTGATTCGTATGTTTGAATCCGGGAGGGATGAGGAGAATGGAACCTTCCTCCACGGTATAGGTGTAGCCATGAATGACACTTTCCTGAGTGCCTTCGATAATCAACATAATTTCAAAGCCCGGATGTGATTCCTCCGGCATCGCCCATCCAAATGGAACTTGTTGGCTGTGCGCACCATAGAATTTAATGTTACAGTCGATAATAGGCAGCCAGTGGGCCAGCGTATGGTGGGGCATTTCTCGGAGCTGGGATCGGATATCCATTATATTCACCTCGGAAAAGGGTAAAAACAACTCGCCTTGTACAATCGGCACTCCTAGTATACTTCATTATAATCAGTTTAACGCGAGCATGGATAATTCATGGTATGCAGCGGTATTAGATGGTGCTCGTGAACAATCAATATGCAATAACCGATAATATTGTAAACGCTACCATTACGGACTGGAATATGTCAACTCATGTACATGTCAAGCAGACACATTTTCCGTCAAAAAGGAGACCGAATCATGGACAAATTATTATATGGTGTAGCTTATTATGATGAATATATGCCTTACGAAAGATTGGACAAGGACATTCAGATGATGAAGGATGCAGGAATCAACGTGGTCCGCATTGCAGAATCGACCTGGAGCACCCATGAACCGCAGAATGGTGTATTTGACTTCTCTTCCGTGGATCGTGTGCTGGATGCCATGCATGAGGCGGGGATTCAGGTCATCGTTGGCACACCAACGTATGCTGTTCCCACGTGGATGGTCAAGGAACACCCTGACGTTCTGGCTACCACCTCACAAGGACCTGGCAAATACGGTGCAAGACAGATCATGGACATTACCCATCCAGCCTATCTATTCTATGCCGAGCGAATCATCCGTAAGTTAATCTCTCGGGTAAGCACACATCCAGCTGTGATCGGTTACCAGACGGACAATGAAACGAAGCATTACAATACCGCCGGAGATAATGTACAACTGCAATTCGTCAAATATATGCGTAACAAGTTCAGCTCTCTGGAGGAGTTGAACAAGGAATTCGGCCTCGACTACTGGAGTAATCGGATCAATAGCTGGGAGGACTTTCCGTCTGTTGTGGGCACGATTAACGGCAGTCTCGGTGCAGAGTTTGCCAAGTTCCAGCGACAGCTGGTAACGGACTTTCTCGCATGGCAAGTCGGGATTGTGAATGAGTACAAACAGGAAGGACAGTTTGTTACCCAGAACTTTGACTTCGATTGGCGTGGGTATTCCTACGGCATTCAAGGGGATGTGGATCATTTTGCCGCATCGAAACCTTTTGACATCACCAGTGTGGACATCTATCATCCTTCCCAGGATGATCTGACCGGCATTGAGATTTCATTCGGCGGGGACGTGGCGCGTTCCACCAAACAATCGAACTATCTTGTACTGGAGACCGAAGCACAGGCATTCTGTCACTGGGTTCCTTATCCGGGGCAACTTCGATTACAGGCTTTCAGTCATCTGGCATCTGGAGCGAACATGGTCGCCTACTGGCACTGGCATTCGTTGCACAATTCGTTTGAGACGTACTGGAAAGGCTTGCTCAGTCATGATTTCGAACCGAATCCGGTGTACAACGAAGCGAAGACCATTGGCCGGGATTTTGCCAGACTTAGTCCGAAGCTTGTTAATCTCAAGAAGAAGAATCGGGTGGCTGTTCTGTTCAGCAATGAGGCACTGACTTCGATCAAGTGGTTTGGCTTTAACTTCACCAGTGACAAGACCTACAATGACGTGGTGCGCTGGATGTACGATGAATTATATAAAATGAATATTGGCTGTGACCTTATCGACCCGTCAGTTGAGAGTTATGCGGAATATGATGTGCTTGTTGTACCTGCCTTGTATGCCGCCTCGGATGCATTGCTGGAAAAATTGAACCAATTCGTAGAGGATGGCGGACATATCGTCTACTCGTTCAAAAGCGGATTTGCGAATGAGCATATCAAGGTACGCTCTACCCGCCAGCCCGGCCTGATCAGTGAGGCATGCGGGATCAGTTATAACCTTTTTGTAGAGCCGAAGCATGTGTCGCTACGCGATGATCCATTCCAGGTCGGTGAGGAGCAGAACCAGGTTCACACCTGGATGGAGCTGATTACGCCGACAACGGCTGAAGTACTTGCATGGTACGGCCATCCACATTGGGGTGAATATGCGGCGATTACTCAGAACAGCTATGGCAATGGCAAAGCAACCTATGTCGGTTGTTACACCAGTTCAGCGGTGATTCGCAAGGTGCTGGAGCGTGTGATGAAGGAAGCGGGCGTATGGGGAGCTGATCAGGAACTGGCTTTTCCGATCATTGTGAAGACAGGTGTGAACGATCAAGGGAACACGATTCGCTACTATTTCAATTATGCGGATGAGGCAACTTCCTTTGTGAATGCTTATGGGGAAGGTACCGAACTTCTGGCTGGAACCCTGATTGCTGCGGGAGAGAAGATCGAACTGGAGCCGTGGGGCATACGGATTATTGAACAATAATAGGAAATAATAGAGTAGGCAAGGGATGTTGAACTATAAATTTACACAAAAACGGAGATGACAGAAATAACCTGAGGAAGCGGAGCTAAAAGCTTTCTGAAAGAAAGCTGCATCGGAAGCATACATCTCGCCTTTATCACCGGATTTTCCCCTTAGATAAGGGAATCAAAAAATCTGGTGATAACAGCGATCAGAAGGTTGTTCTGAACACGTAGTGATCTCGTGTAACCATTCATTCTATTGTATAACGTGATATTTTAACATTTCCAAACGAATATAAAGACCAAAGCGCCCTCGGCTTCCATGCTGGGGCGTTTGTCTTATTTGAGCTCAGGAGTGGATGCGCTGTGTTTACCGAAGCATATCGGAAGCTGACAGATCCTTTCAAACGCAGCATTCGCAATAAATTGATTCTGACCATGACGTTACTGGCCGTTCTGCCCGTCATTGCCATGACCGCTATGGCGGCCGAGAATACCCGTTCTTCCATGGAAGAGGAGATTATGGAGACGAACCGTGCGAACATGAACTGGGCCTCTATCTATCTGGGTGAACAGTTTGCCCGCATGAACAATATTATCTACTCGATCCAGATCAGTGACGAATTGCATCAATATCTGGCATTGAATCAGGAAGCGCCGGCAGCCAGTCGATTCGATGAACAGAAGGCCGTGTTCAATATGTTGAACAGTGTATACTACTCCGCGGGCAATTATGTATTTGGCGTGGAACTGTACTTGAAGGAATTGGACACCTTGTTCACCTTCAACTCCATGGATTCCCGCATCAGAGCGGTATCCGAAATTCCGGCAGGCTATCATGAACTTTTTGCACAACATAAAGATTTTACAATTATGAATGATCCTGACGATCCGCAAAAGTTTCACATGACCCGTAGTATGAATCGCTTCGAGGATCAGGCACAGATTGGCGCCATCAGTCTGGAGGTCAAGTGGGCGGAGTTCAATCAGACCCTGGAGCTGTTGGATAGCCGGGGAGACTATGCAGTATACATTGCCGACAGCACGGGAAGTCCGGTCTATCAGCCGAACCAGGAGATTCAGCCGTCTGCGGAAGCAATGGAGAAAATGGCAGGCACGCAAGAAAGTTCGGGCTTCATCCGTACAGCCAAGGAATACGTATTCTTTCAATCCATTGAGCCCTCAGGACTGCGTGTGATCAAGATTGTACCTGCCCATGTCATTAATGAAAGTGCCTTGGAGACGATGAAATACGGATTGGTTGTGGGTGGCCTCGCAACCATCATCTCTATTGGAATAGCTGCGTTCGTGGCTTGGCGTACATCGAAGCCCATTGTCAGACTGGCGAATGCCATGAAGGGTATCCAGCTGATTAAGGACAGGGAAGTGGTACGAAGCGGCAGGGTAGATGAGATTGGTCTACTGGAGAAAAATCTGCACGGTATGGCAAGCCGCATTCGGGAACACATTCGGGACAACTACCTGATGAATCTGGAGAAGCAGACGGCTGAACTCAAAGCGTTACAATCCCAGATCCACCCACATTTTCTGCAAAATACATTGCAAATGATTGGCGGTATGGTCTACTCGCAGAAACCGGCAGATAGTTACAAAGTCATTCGAGCATTAAGCGAGATGTTTCGTTACATTGTGCGAGCGCCGGATGGACTTGTGCCCCTACAGTCTGAACTGGACCAGCTGGAGCATTATATGCTCATTCAAAAGCAACGTTTTGCCGGCAGACTTGAATATACACTGGAGATTACCGGAGAACTTCGGGAATGTTATATTCCCAAGTTGTCTCTGCAACCGATTGTGGAGAATGCATTTTTGCATGGTTTGGAGAAGAAACAAGGGGAGTGGAAGCTGGGCATTGCGGTTGTCCGTAAGCAGAATGACGTAACCATTCAAATTGGGGATAACGGCGTGGGCATGGATGCCGAGAAGCTGGCAGAGATGCAATCGAGACTGGAGCGACTCACCCGGCAGGCAGACAGGGTATGGAGTTCAGGAACAAGTATTGGACTCGTCAATGCAGCCTCACGAATGGTGATGCATTTTGGGCCTGAATATGGCATGAGCATGGAAAGTGAACACGGACAGGGGACGAGAGTGATCGTGCGAATCCCCTGCAATACAGGAGGCGAAGCCTGATGAACAAGGAGCCGTATAGAGTACTGTTAGTGGACGATGAACCATGGAACCGGGATATTTTGCGCAGCCTTGGAGATTGGATGGAGCTCGGTATGGCCGTTGCAGGTGAGGCAGAGGATGGTGAACAGGCCATACAACTGGTTAAGCAGCTTCAGCCTCACATTATTATTACAGACATGCGCATGCCCGGTACGGATGGTGTGGAGCTGTTACAGACATTGAGCGGACAATACCCGCAGATCAAGGTGATCGTGGTCAGTGGATATGATGATTTCAATTATGCGAAACATGCGATCCGCCATCGGGCTGCCGATTATCTGCTCAAACCGGTGAATCCAGATGAGTTGAACGGGGTGCTGGCGAAGTGTGCAAGGGAATTGGAAAAGGCTGAATCCGCGCCTGAATCGTGGGAAGCCTACCCGTCTTCGTTCGCGGGTGAGTTCACCTTGTTGCAGCAGCAGGCCCGCCTGCGATTTAATGATCTGAATCTCCAGAGTCTGCGGGAATGGTTCCAACAGTTGCAGCAGAAGCTGGAACATTGCGAGATCCACAGACCCCGGCAACTTGGGCGGGTAGCCTATGAGTTAAAGGCCTTGCTAGATGAACTATGCGTCTCCAACGGCTTATGTGATCGGCCAGAGGTAACCGCGTTACCTTCTTCGACAGCGCTGGCATCCATACCGGCCGCAATGGATTGGATATCAGCCCCGTATTACGAGGCTTTGGAACAGTTGATCTCACAGCGCAAGTTCAAGAACAAGCTGAACCTGGACGAGGTGAAGCAGTATATGGAGCAGCACTGTATGGAGATGATTACGCTGGAACAGCTCGCCCAGATCTTTTTTGTCAGTAAAGAATATCTCAGCAAGGTATTTAAGAAGGAGTATGAGGTGAATGTGACCGATTATGTTGTCCGGTTACGTATGACGAGAGCGAAGGAATGGGTGATGGATGATCAGATTCCATTCAAACATATTGCCGAGATGACAGGTTATGAGGATGTGTCCTATTTCTATCGGGTGTTCAAGAAACATTTCGGAGTTTCACCGGGAGAGATGCGGAAGGGACAACCTCGGTTGTCAGGCAATCCAGGCAATAGCACGGAATGAGTCGTTCGAGGAAGCACTTGTGGTTGGATTAAGGTTTAAAATAATCCAATACATGAGTCTAATTTTGTCCAATGAAGCGCTTTCATTGTCCGGTATATAATGAGCCTATGAAAGACAAACCAGTTACACACCGGGAGGTCATAAGAGATGAAAGTATGGAAAAGCGTAGCAAGTGCGGTACTGGTCAGTGTTCTGCTCGCAGGTTGCGGCTCCAATGCAGGAACGGACAATGGGCAGGAGGAATCAGCATCAGGCAGCACGGTGTCACTCAAAGTATTCATTGCACAACCTCGGCTGAAAGAACATTACGATAAATATATAGAACAGTTCAAAGCCAAGGAGAAAGCAGAGAAAAACATCGAGGTCAATGTACAGCTGGAGATGCCGCCAGCAGACAATGCGCCCCAGATTCTGAAGACACGACTGGCATCCAATGATGCACCGGATGTGTTCGCTCTGCATGCAGTCAATGAGATTCCACCGTTTAGCAAAGCGGGTTATCTGGAAGACCTGTCGGGCCAACCTTTTGTCGATAAGTTGCTGGATTCTGTTAAACCTTCCGTAACGGATGCGGAGGGCAAAGTCGTAGCTGTTCCATTGGAAACGGTATCATGGGGCTATCTGTACAATAAAGATATTTTCGAAGAGCAAGGGCTGGAAGTGCCAACGACTTTAACGGAAATGAAAGCGGTCGTGGAGAAACTCAAAGCAGCCAACATTACACCGTTTGAACTGTCCTACAAAGAAGCCTGGATTCCGCAATTATTCCTGCCACTTACCGTGGGTGCATTAACTCAGTCTGAGCACAAAGACTTCGTGGAGAAGATGAATCAGGATCAGGGCTCCTTCTCCGATATGAAAGCATTGTTCGATATCTTCGATCTCGTCAATGCCAATGGAACGGACAAAGCGCTGGAAGTGGGCGGAGATGATGGTTCAGCAGCCTTCGCATCAGGAAGCGCCGCGATGTGGATTCAGGGACCATGGTTTGCCGAAACCATTCTGAAGTCCAACCCGGACTTGAACTTTGGTGTAGCACCAATGCCGATCAATGACAATCCGGATGATACCAAAATCAATCTGAGCACCTCCACTTCACTGGCAGTATCGTCATCTAGCAAAAACAAAGAAGTGGCACTCGATTTCGTGAACTACATTCTCGATGACAAGGATTCAAGTGCATTCTTCGAAGCACTCAAGTTCAATCCGATTGCCAAGATCCATGACTTCAAGAGCTTCCCGTGGGTAGACGATGCCCAGAAATATGTGAGTGAAGGTAAAGCTTATGAGGACCCATCCCTCCCTCAAGCGGTGAAAGACGAGTCAGGCAAAGCGTTGCAAGGCTACTACTCTGGGCAATTAAATAAACAGCAGGTTATCGATGCACTCGACAAGGCGTGGAAATCGTACAACAAAGTCAACAAGTAAGGAGATGCGAGGAATGTAGTACCCGCTTTTGTTGGCAAAATCTCAACGGTTTTGGGGTTTTGTCAACAAATAGGCGGTACTTTATTTCGTCGCAGTCTCCAAGCAGGTGATACGGCAGGCAGAACGTCCTTCGTTCCCCCGTTTACGATCATCCGCTTCGAGTGAAAAGGGGGAGAACCTATGGCTACGAATGTGTTCAAGAAGTATCTGTCACTGCTCGCGTTCACTGCGCCTGCCTTTGTCATCTATGCGATTTTCCTGCTGTACCCTACGTTTAGTGGCATGTTCTATAGCCTGACGGATTGGAACGGGCTCAATCGGGATTACAGCTTCATCGGTCTGGGCAACTTCGTGGAATTGTTCAAAGAAGATCCGGACTTTCTGAACTCCCTGTGGTTCACGATGAAATATGTAATATTTATGCTGATTCTGCAAAATGGAATTGCCTTGTTGCTTGCCGTGTTGATTGAATCACGGACGCGTAGCAAAGGGCTCTTCCGGACCCTGTTCTTCATGCCGAACATGATCAGTACAATCATCAGTGCGTTCATGTGGACATTCATCTTCTCTCAGGTGCTACCACAGCTCGCGGAGAAACTGGCTTTTTCATTCCTGGACCAGCAATGGCTGGGTGATCCGAGGTTCTCCTTTTACTCCATTCTGATCGTATCGCTCTGGAACGGTGTGGGGTATATGATGATCATCTACCTGGCTGCCCTTCAAGGTGTGCCGAAGAGTCTCAAGGAAGCAGCTGTCATTGATGGCGCCAATGCATTTCAGGTACTGCGCAATGTGGTGTTGCCGATGATTACTCATGCTGTGACCATCTGTTTCTTCCTGACGTTGAACGGAGCATTCAAGGTGTTCGAAGTGGTATATGGACTAACTGGCGGTGGACCGGGCCGGGCCACACAGGTTATCACGATGAATATCTATGAAGAAGCGTTCTCCAACAACTTCAGATACGGCTATGCGAGTGCCAAATCGGTTGTGCTGTTCATCATCGTACTCATCTTCACACTCATCCAGATCACCGTCATGAAGAAGAAAGAGGTGGAAGCATGAGGATGCAACGACTGAACAGTTATCTGATTCGACTGCTGCTGATTCTGGGTTCTCTCGTGGCCATGCTGCCAATCTACATGGCGGTGGTGAACTCTTTCAAAACACAAGGTGAGATGTTCCAATCCTTTATCGCGCTACCGACAACGCTTCACTGGGAGAATTATTCGGACGCGTTTAACAAAATCAACCTGTTGGGCAGTTCGATGAACTCGGCGATTGTATCCTTTCTGGGGATCGGTGGTATCGTCTTCTGTGCCTCACTGGCGGGATACAAGCTGTCACGTACCTCTGGTCGACTGAGCAACCTGATCTTCTTCCTCTTTGTTGCATCCATGCTGGTGCCGTTTCACTCGATCATGATTCCGCTGACACGGGTAGCCAAAGGCATGGGTGTACAGGGAAGCACATATGGACTGGCTCTAATCTATATTGGGCTTGGTGTGAACATGGCAATCTTCCTCTATCACGGGTTTGTCAAGTCCATACCACGTGAGTTGGAAGAGTCAGCGCAGATGGATGGATGTAATGAGTTCCAGACGTTCTTCCAGATTATCTTCCCGCTATTGCTTCCGATCACAGTCACCATCGCGATTCTGGACTTCCTGTGGATCTGGAATGACTTCTTGTTGCCACTGCTCATGTTGACCGATGTGAATCGTTATACGCTGATTCTGTCCACGAACATGCTGTTTGGTGAATATAGCAAGGAATGGCCGTTGATTCTGTCCTCCCTTGTACTGACTGCGATTCCGGTTATTCTAATCTATGCTTTCTTTCAGAAGTTCATCATGGAGGGTATTGCAGAGGGTGCGGTGAAAGGGTAAAGAGACCCGCAAGCTGGATCTACCCATCTCCTTCAATCTGTAAATGAAATGAACCGCCTTGAACCGAAGGGTGCTGTCCCTCCAGTTCAAGGCGGTTTGTCGTTAAATCAGCCATTTCCGGGCTGCCTGGTGATTCGAGCTATGAATCTCTGATCTACTCTGCCTTCAGCAGCATGGATTCAATGAACACCTTCAGATCTTGGCTCACGCTGTTCAACTGATCAATGACCTCACTGAACTCGGTGACCAGCACAGCCTGCTGGTTGCTCGACTGTGAGATGGACGTGATCTCTTGTTCCATCTGTTGTATAGAGTGCTGTACGTCCTTCAAGGAGCGTTCGATATTCACTGTGGCCTCTTTGGTGCCGGTGGACAGTTTGCGCACTTCGGATGCCACGACGCCGAATCCGGCACCCGCTTCACCTGCCCGGGCTGCTTCAATGGCAGCATTTAGGCCGAGCAGGTTGGTCTGCTCGGAGATTTCACGGATAAATACCGCAACTTTGTTGACTTCTGCCGAGTTCTGCACAGCCATGCGGGTATTGTCCAGAATTTGTGTGGAAGATGCCGTTAATTGTTCGGATTGGGCAGCCACCGTCTGCACCATATCTGACAGTCGACCGCTAATTCCACCAATCAATTCGGTGAAGTACTCCAGCTTTTCCTCATTTTGAAGAGAGAAACCAATGGCAAGTGTGCCAACGATATTTCCTTGCTCATCGCGAAGAGGGGTAGCCGCAGAATTGATGGATGTGCCATAGAATTTGGCATCAATGCGATTGGCTGAAGTCTCCCCATGTATAAGTGCCCGGCGGAGTGTTGGGTCATCCAGGGAGATGGGATCGCCTGCTTTGATACCCAGATCGAGTTCGTCACTGGGAACGTAATACCAGAACTTCTCGGTATCGGTTACCGCAATCATCAAATCGTGTTCCTTGAGCATAATTTTAAAATAGGGACTTGCAGCAACGAGTGCTTCAACGATGTTCAATAAGGTCAACTCCTGTATGTGTGTATATCATCTGGATGTATAATATACATCGTCAAAATGAGGACAATATTGAAGACCTGTTAAGGGCATAACGTATATTAAGTTTTTTGGAAACAACTGAATCAGGAAAAATGAAATGGAGTGCAGGATGATGGGTGAAAAAACAACCAGGTTGGGCGTGATAAGAGACAATGCAGAGATTTCCTGCTTTGTTCCCTCGTTGTTTTGTCGCTGCTGTGTTGTTTATCCGTTTGTAGACAACGGGAAGCGACACGGTTCTTGGTTACTTTTTGCAGATTTCAGTTGCAGATTTCAAAAAGCGGGTATCTTCGCAATGTTCACTTTTTATTTCCGTTGTAACTTACTTAACCGGAAGAGAGCTGGCATTGAGATATCTGGAGCACGTTCCCCCTACCATCTCAACGTCTTACCAGCTCTAACGAACTGAGTTGACGCTATTTGGCCCATTTCAGCCGCTTTGAACATGTAACGAATCTGAGACGCGCTATTCTTACGTTTCAGACGTGAGATCGCCGTTAATTCCCCATTTCGGATGAAATAACGTTGCTGGGATTCGTTACGTTTCTCTTCTCACCGAAATTACGAAAATAAGGGGTGTGAGATTCGATAGAGATTCAATGAGGGATAACCCTCAACCCTAAGACCTCTATTGATGTTGAACTAAAGTTGAATTCACACGAGTACTGCGATTACTCTGTCTTCCTCGGCTCTGTGTGTGTGATTGATTTTAATTAGTTCACCTTATATACCTTCGGTCTGCGAATACACCCTGGTAGGCAAGTACGCCCTCAGTGTGCGCATACACTCTCGGTAGGCGAAGAAAGCCAGAGATCATCCTCTTGACGATCTCTGGCTTTTGGCCATTCTGTTTCTGTCTAACCGCCAATTTGGGACATGCGCCTTACGGTCGGCGTATGAGATTGCATTTTTTGTTCCAGTGCCAGTGCCATCTCATGATTCTTCGGTTTCGTACCCAGTGCTTGGAGGAATAGAGCCGCCATAGCATCGGGATCATCCACGAAGCGGCGAACATTATACTCATCTGACCAGTAGAGACAAGCTTTGATATGTCCGTCAGCTGTCAGCCGAAGTCGATTGCAATTGTCACAGAAGTGATCACTTACCGGATGAATGAGTCCAAATGTACCTACGGAGCCCGCAATTTTCATATTACGGGAGGGACCGTTCCCCGCTGGGCCTACTGTATTTTCAACCGCCCAACCGGCTTCAGCACATACATCTGTGACGGCTTCCAGCGGCAAATAGGATTTGCGCCATGAATCCGAAGCCTGCCCAATCGGCATATATTCAATGAAGCGCACATGAAGAGGTTGATCAATGCTCATTGCAATAAAATCCTTGATCTCGTCATCGTTGATGCCCTTCATTAATACGACATTCAGCTTGATTGGAGTAAGGCCAACGGCTGTTGCAGCTTCAATGCCTTTGAGTACCTTATTCACATCCCCGCCACGGGTGATCATGGAGAAGCGATCTGCGCGCAGGGAGTCGAGACTGATGTTAATCCGGTTGAGTCCAGCGTCTTTCAAAGCTTGAGCTTGTTTATCCAGCAAGAGGGCATTGGTGGTGAGCGAAATATCCTCAATTCCGTCAATCGCGGAGATCATGCCAACGAGCTTGTGCAGATCCTTGCGCACCAGCGGTTCTCCCCCGGTGAGTCTAACTTTACGCATGCCCATCGGAGCAAGTACTCTCAGCACCTGTGCGATCTCTTCGTAGCTCATAATCTCATCATGTGGAGCAAACTCCATGCCCTCCGCAGGCATGCAATACACACAGCGTAAATTACAGCGGTCCGTAACAGAAATACGGATGTAGTCATGTATCCGGCCAAATGAATCCTGAAGCAATTCCATGCAGACCACCCTTTCATCGGTTCAGATTGGAAATCTTCTATTATAAATGATACGACAATTTCAAAAGGAAGAGTTGCATCAAATTTTAGCTATTTCTCCAATCCACGTCAACGATAACGTCAGATGACAGCATTTTTGGCGGGGTGATTCAGATGGAATTGCCCCACGAGTTGTTGCAGGAAGACGGTAATAGCTTCCACGTTGTGCGACGAATGCTGAACTTGCAGCATATCACGGATCAGCTCCATCATCTCGGCCTCGACCTCAGCCGAAGTAGCCCGATTTTGATGGCTGATTGCAGCAATATTCTCCATCAGCATGACCACTTGGTCGACCACTTGCGTGCGCTCAGTTTCTTCAGTGGTAGCCTTCTGCAAAAGTTGTGAAGCGGCCTGAACCAGTGTGGTGCCTTCAGCGAGCACTTGATCTCCCTCTGTGATTAGCTGGGAAGCAGCTTCCGCCGCAGTGGAGATCCGGTCCAAGATCAGATGTATATCTTCAGTGGAAGAGTGGGATAATTCAGCCAGCTTGCGGATTTCTCCCGCCACAACCGAGAATCCTCGGCCATGTTCACCCACGCGTGCGGCTTCAATTGTAGCATTCAGAGCGAGCAGGTTGGTTTGGGCTGAAATTTCATCAATGACAGCCAGTGCACGGTAAATCTCTTTCATTGTACCCATGAAGGACAGGATCGTACGGTTGGTATCGGACACGGCACCGGAGATTTGGGTCATTTTGTCCCCGATTCGTTCCACTTCCTGCTGCGCCACACCGATCTGTTCAGTTGCAGATGTCTCCAGTTGCTGCAGGGTTAGACGCATGTGATCTGCAGCGATCTTGGCTTGATCGAGATCTTCCAGCTGGTTGCGGGTTGCCTGGATCATGGAACCGAGTTTGACATTAACACGATCCGTAGTACTCTGGGTTGTCTCAGTTGAATTTCGCATCTGCTGCTGGTTCTCCATCACATCTACCGTGGCAAGTTGTACCTTCAGCATGATGCCTTCCAGAGAATCAATCATGTTGTTGATCCACTTGGCCAGTTCACCTGATTCATCTTGGGCAAAAGCAGACGTGTTCAGGCGCTGAGTCAGATCACCTCTGCCTTCGGCGTTGATTCGAATAAATCGGCTGATGCGGCGCAAGTCATCATGAACCCGTCGATACTGGCTGCGATGCAGTTGTAATGCGGTGAAGAATCCGAACAGCACATTGAAAGCCGCCATTGCTGCCGCACTCCATCCACTGCCAGTGAGGGCATAGACAAGGGCCGCTCCTGCAACGCCTGACAAGAGCGTGAAGAGACTGTGTTGCTTGAACTGGCGCCAGCCGATGCTCCGTATCCGATACACTTCCTCCAGATCCCCCTCACACATCATGCCCCAGCGATCAGGACAATGTGGCAGTTGAAAGGTGATACCTTTTCCAATGACTGAAATATGGCGGTAATCCGAGTATCCGGGAAAGGCAACAAACAGATTGGAACCATTCTGAATGGTATTCGCTACGCCGGGGTGTAGCTCTCCCGTTGATGGGTCGGTGAACATAAGCTCCAGCTCGGTATGTTCCTTAACGGAAACGATGCCCCAATCGGTGGTAACACCATCTTTCAGATTTTCCCCATGTGTGAAGGTGCGGTCCTCGAAGCGGCTGCGTGACAAGGCTGTTCCGGGTTGCAACTGTGGTCGTAATATTGACTCGGCCATGAACAGATAGTTGTCACCCGAATCGGGATAGATATGGCCTGATTCTCGTTGAATCAGGTCACCGAGGACATCCCCGGGAACACGGCTGCATAATGAACCAACATATTGACCTTCCTGTAGAATGGGGTTGATAAACAGCAACGTGACATCATCGTGAAAAGCGGACGAGCGTGGTCCAATATCCAACGTCAGTGGATCGGAATAAGGCCCATACAAACACTTTTTCCCATGATGATCTGCTCGGGAGTACTTCAATCCTGGTCCAATCAACGCTTCGTGATCTTCATAGATCTGTCCAACATGTTCCTTATATGTAGAGAATACCACCTGATTATGTTCGTTCATCATAAATAGCTCCGTACTGTCAACGGCTCGAATATAACTGGATTGAAACCATGCATCTAGTTTGCTTCGTTGCTGTGAATCTTGTAATACATCTTGTAATTGAACGGAATGTAACTGTTGAAGCAATCGATCCAGGTGATTCCATTGTTCATCTGCCCAGTCCATCATAAGCTGCCGCCGCGTTTCGGCAATTCCTTCGAAAATCTGTTCCACATCTTCCTTTATATGTGCGTTCAACCGATACGATCGCCACAACGGCAATCCTTTTCGCCATCCCAGCCAATCAAACATCATAACCACCCCAATTTCTGGATTTGAAAGCTTCGTTCTATTGATCTTTTGGACAGCCCTGTGTAGTTGATCCGGAACAATGGTACCGCCTTCATCATTCAGGACAATTGACCCACATGGCAGTGGAGGTCCTTGTACGTCTATTCAATCTTTATACAAGAAAATGAACAAGAATACGAGGGGATATGTCATATTTTCCGAATATTTAATCAATAAATACAAACGATCGTGCGCTTGTTGTTAGGTGAAATACATGTTAGCTGTATACGAAGAAAACTCACATGGATGTATCTGAGAATCCATCTCATTTTACATTGTGTAACATGAACAGGCCCATACTCAAAACACACTGTATAATGTAATCCCCGCCCAAAGCAATATAGTATTATCTAACAAGCAAAACCTGTTACGTTCGTGTATGTAAACCTCCCATTCAGCCTTGGTGTGCAATGAAAACTACTTCCCACAAAGGAGAATGCCCATGTCCTCCATATCCTCAGCTACAGTCCCCGAAGCCTGCCATATTGATGTGGATCATGGACTACTTCAGCTCCGAATTTAAATAGATATATTGATACCAAGGAGGATTGATAATATGAATAAAAGAGCAACTGGTATTGTCCTCCTTATCATCTCTGCCACATTATTTATTTCGAGAAATATTACACACTTTATAGTTGCGGCAATTATGGGGCGCAAAGATAATGTTTTGGGCGAGGGCATGTTTGAGTATGCATTGTCAGTTACTAGATCCTTTTCTAATATCCCAGAAATCATAGCACTTTCTTTAGGAGTTGTTTATCTAACATGGGCGGAACTGGATAAAGGTAAAGATAAGCATTGACTAATGAATCAAAGTTTTTTTCTTTCTTAAAGTGGTCATAGCCCCGCCAAGTAGACAATAAAAAATTATTAGCGGCGACTTTTTCCTGGAATTGAATTGGGGAGAAGTCGCCCAGTTTGTTTTGGAACGCTCCATGTTGTATAACGAAATATACTCCGTAATTTGGCTCCTTAGTTGCTCAAGGTTCTGAGGTTTCTCCAAATACAACTTCTCCGTCTTTAAGTGAGAGAAGAAAGACTTTTTTCGCTGGCACAACAAAAATCCCCTCCGGTATCCAGTGTTTGAGTTCACTGTCTACCATGAAGGGGATAATAGCATTATCTAATTAATCTTCGATTCTTTTCTTTTTAAATTTCATCAGGAACTCATACACAATCGGTACGATAACCAGTGTGAGCAGCGTGGAGCTGATCAGACCGCCGATTACGGTAATTCCAAGTCCTTTGGAGATGATACCCGCACTTTCTTCGAGACCCGTTACCAGTGGCAACAGGGCACCAATAGTAGCCAGAGCGGTCATCAGAATTGGACGAAGACGTGTTGCACCGGCTTCCAGCAAGGCTTCACGGGTAGGCATACCCTCTTTTTCCTTGTGAATAACACGGTCGATCAGCACGATGGCGTTCGTGACCACGATCCCGATGAGCATCAGTCCACCCATCATAGCGGAGACGTCAAGCGTGCCGCCAGCGATGAACAAGCCGACCATTATACCAATGACTGTAAATGGCAGGGAGAACAGGATTGCAAATGGTGCCAATCCGCCGCCGAATGTAACAACGAGCACGAAGTATACAATGGCGATGGCTGCCAGCATGGCAAGACCCAGTTGAGTAAAGGTATCATTAATCTGCTCGGTTGTACCGCCGAACTTCACTTCAACGCCATCAGGCAGATCTAGCTTGTCGATCTCAGCCTGTAAGTTACTCGAAGCTTTCTGTACATCCGAAGCCAGGATGTTGGCTGTGACTTGCACGACCACCTTACCATCAATTTGCATGATGGAGTTTGGAGACGTACCTTCTTCCACTTTGGCAACATCTTTGATCGGTACTTCAATACCCAATGGTGAAGTGAGTTTTTCATTCTCAATATCGGCAATGCTAGTGAATGTTTTATTGTCCGTTTCTACATATACTTTATACGTTTTGTTGTCGATATCCACTTGCGTAAGCACAGGACGTTCCCGTGACGGGCTCAGTGTCATAGCCAGTTGGCCTGCAGTCAGGCCCAAGGAGCTTAGTTTCTCCTGATCTGCGACGAGCGTATACTGCCCGTAGGTGTCGGCGAGTGTTGTGTCTGCTTTTTCAAAATTATCCGTATCCGCTTCAACCAGTTTCAGAATTTCATCCGATACAGGTTTGAGCTGCTCTACATTATCGCCATAGATGGACAGGCTCAGGCCGCTACCACCCAGACCCCCGGACATATCAAGTTCATTCCAGGTTCCTACGGTAACTTCCTTCTTCAGACCTTCTACAAGCTCTTCCTTCACCTTAGTGAAGTCTTTCGTATCTTCGTTATATTCAATATAGAAGAGAGCTGAGTTTCCGCCTCCGCCACCCATACTGCTCAGTGGGTTTGTGCCGCCGATGGAATATTGCATTTTCTCCAGACCTGGCTGTGTCAGCAACCACTTCTCGGCAACGAGGGCTTCTTTCTCCACATCTTCACGTAAAGCGCCGGTTTGCGGACTGTACGTAATCGTCACATATTTATCCTGTTGTTCAGGCAGGAAGCTTGCACCGATGAACGGGTACAGGAACAAACTGCCGACCAGTAAAATTACAGCGATACTGACCGTGATGAGTTTGTGTGACAGGGTCCAGTTCAGCAGGCGTTTGTAACTTTCCGCCATCTTGCCTGGTTTTTCTTCATGGTTTTGTTTGTTCTTCAACCCTTTACGGAACAGGGTATGCGCGAGCATCGGTACGATGGTAATGGCAACGATCAGGGATGCCAGCAAGGCGAATACCATGGTCAGTGCAAATGGCAGGAACAGTTCACCCACCATACCGCTTACCAATGCAAGTGGCAGGAATACCGCAATCGTTACGATCGTGGAAGAAAGGATTGGCACAAACATCTCGCGAGTTGCTTCGCGAACCAGTTCACGGCCTTTCAGTTTCTCACCTTTGAGTGTTAATCTGCGGTAGATGTTCTCGATAACAACGATGGAGTCATCGACAACCCGTCCGATGGCAACCGTCATGGCACCCAGAGTCATCATGTTCAAGGTAATATCCATCATGTTCAGCGCAGTCAATGCCATGAGCAAGGAGAGCGGGATCGAGATAATGGAGATAATGGTTGAACGAATATTACGCAGGAACAGCAGGATGATCAGGATGGCGAACAAGGCACCAAAAATGGCTTTGCCCAGCATCGTGTTTACCGAGTCCTGAATTGGTTTACCTTGGTCAAGAAGTACAGTCAAATCAGCATTTTTGAACTGTGTCTGTAATTCTTCTGCTTTGTCTTTGACTGCGTTAACGACATCAACCGTGTTGGCATCGTTGGATTTTACAACCGAAATACCGATCGATTCTTTGCCGTCTGTCCGGGAAATGGATTCCGCTTGACCGATGACTTCGATCTTGGCAATTTCACTTAGTTTCACGGTTGGAATTCCAGGTGCACCAGCAGCGCCGGAAGGGTTACCTACACTGGCATTGCCACCAGCAGCTTGGCCTGCAGCCGGGTCCGTTCCTTGTGCAGAGCCGGGTGCAGTACCTTGACCTGCTTCGCCAGCTGCCGAAGGGTCACCAGTGGGTACTCCAGAGCCTTGTGGTGCTGTGCTTGAACCACTGCCCGTGGCAGATCCTGCACCGCCAGGTATTACGGGAATGGCAAGGTTCTTCAGATCATCGATATCGACGATGTTTCCATCCACGACAACGGCTTTCTGAGATTTATCCATTTCGAACAGCCCAAGAGGTACACGAATGGATGAACCTTGAACGATACCGTTAACCGTATCTTCGGTCAGGCCCAGTTCGGCCATTTTGGCTTGGTCAAACTTCAATTGAACTTCTTTCACATATTGACCGGACACCTGTACCTGAGCTACACCGTCAATATCTTCGAGTGCAGGCTGAATATCCGATTCAACCAGTCGTGTCAGTTGTTCCAGGTCACCACCGTCCTTGTCGGACAGGCTCAGAGATACAACCGGGAAAGAGTTAATGCTGAACTTGGAAATAGTCGGCTTCTGCACGCTGTCAGGCAGTTGTACTTCATTCAGTGCTTCACGAACGGTTGCAGTTGCGTTGGTCAGATCAGTTCCATAATCAAATTCGAGTGTGATGGATGCTGCGTTCTCCATGGAAGTGGAAGTAACGCTCTTAACCCCATCGACATTCCGCAGTTTTATTTCCAGCGGCTTCGTGACATCTTCAACAATTCCCTCCGGTGCAGCCCCCGGATCAATAGCAGTGACATTCAGAAACGGTACGTTGATGTTCGGGATCGTCTCTTGTTTCATCGTGAGTCCGCTGTACAAACCTGCGAAAGAGATGATAATGGTCAGAATCCAGATCGCAAACTTGTTGTTCAGTGAAAAATTAATAATACCTTTCATACGATGGTTTCTTCTCCTCTCTGTTTCTCCTGTTTATGTGTGTGACGAGTCAGCTGGGATGAACCGGCTATACATGGCATCCAGAATATGCTGAAGCTCGGAGTGCAATGGCTTAATGGCGGTTACGTTCTCCAGATTGTGCATCATGCCCAGAATAATGGCGCGACGCGGGGTGAATTCCATGATCTCCTGCCTGAGAATGGCGATGGTTTCAAGTGCATCATTCTTAGGTTGCCCTACAGGCAGATCGGAGGCAGCAATATCCTGCATCTGCTTGATAATATGAATGGGATGCCGCATCACTGTGGAATCGGGATTGGCTTCGGTAATCCAGGCGGGCCAGTCCTCCAATGGAATCAAGGGTACAGGTCTTTGACTGAGAAATCCGTGTGCAGCATAATCCATCATCTGTAACAAGTTGGTTGCCATTTTGGTAACGGTAAGGGAAGGCATCTCGGTAAACCAGATCTTGATGTAGGAGAGGAACAGCCCGTGTGTAAGCAAAATAAGGTCAACGGTATAAGGTTCAATCTCGGGTCCATACTGATCTTCAAGCTTATCCTTGAACCAATGCAGGGTACGGATCTCCAGATCTCTCTGCTGCGGATGGCAGTGTTCCTTGCGTTGCTGCTCATCATCCATCATCATGCTGCGCATCTGTACCCGTAGAAATTCCTTGAGTTCGGACACATGGATGAGCAGTGTCTCAATCTGCTTTTGCAGACGTTCTCGCGAGGTGAGGCTGGTTTCATGTTCAATCTGGGTCATCTCGTCCATTAGTGTGTACATGCAATACTCCAGCGTACTGGCTTCTAATTCCTCTTTGGATTTGAACATGATGTAGAGACTGCCTTTGGACATGCCGCATAATTCTGCAATCTCTTGCATAGATGTTGCCGCACTGCCTTTGGCAGAAAACAGCTTGAGTGCTGTAGTAACAATGAGTTTCTTTTTCTCATTCATTTCATGAATAGGGTTCATTAATGATACCTTCACCTCATAAGAGAACTCTTGAGTTCTTGAATTGACTTTAAGGTCAAACCAAGTATAAACGATCTGCATGATGGAATTCAAATGGGAGGAAATTGGTAATCAAAAGATGGGGTATTAGGAAAGTTTGATGCAGGAAACATGAAATATAGAACGTGAGATATATAGTTGGGACGAGGGAGTAAATGAATCACTTAAACGAATGAGTAACATGTATTACAGATGTTGTGACCTGTATGTATCATGCGAAATAATGGAATAAGGACAGATTATTTTCCTGTACTGAAGTCATATACGGCGAGAAGCATGATGGTTACATAAAATGATGCGATAGAAGGCACCTGTGGCGATTAGTAAACCGTAGCCTGCATAGAAAATAATAGGTTTTCATCCTTTTTTCATGATGTTGCCCTCCTGTAGTACGGTACTGGGTGTACATAGGTTCCCTATTTATATCATATCCCTCAAAAAAGACGACCTCCTGATCGAAGTCGTCTAATTTCTATTACTAAATTTAATAGATATTATAATGGAAGCTAAGAATTACACGATAACGGAGAGTAGTTCTGCAATCGGAGTTATAGCGTGTAATTCATTTTACTTTCGTTAGGTGATCAGTTTCAGACCAACCGCTGCCACCAAAATCATCGCGATAAACAGGATCCGCTTCGCTTCTTTTCGTTCACCGAACAGGAACATGCCTGTTAACGTACTGCCTACCGTGCCGATCCCGGTCCACACTGCATACGCTGTGCCCATGGGAATGTACGTCATCGCGTAGGATAACAGTGAGAAGCTGAATACAAAGGATACGAGCATCAGTACGATATAAGGCCAGCCTTTCCGAGTGGAAGCACCGTTAATACCGATGACGCCAAAAATTTCACATATGCCTGCACCAACTATAGCCATCCAAGCCATTATGCTGCACCTCCTTTGGCTTCTTGCTGATCGGTAACCAGCTTCAGCCCGACTACACCGCAGAGCAGCAGTCCAATGAGCAGTACTTTGGCCAGGCGGAACGGCTCGCCGAACAGCAACATCTCCGTAAGCACAGTACCTGCTGTACCAATTCCGGTAAACACGGCATACACCGTACCCACAGGCAGCCTTTTGGATGCGGCAATGATCAGCCCGAAGCTGATCACGATGGCAAGTCCCGTCAACGTCCACTCCCAAGCATTCGAGGCGTGTTTCAGCCCGCTTACCCAGACAATCTCTATAATTCCACCGATAAATACATATAACCAGTTGCGGTTCATGATGATGAATCTCCTTCCGGCACAACGCTCCGTGCCTCTTCGTTCAGATGATGAATGCCATGCCAAAAGACTGGCCATACTGCTTCCAATCGTCTCTGGTATCGACGCGAACTTCCGTAGATAATCTCCACCGTAATACCGTCGAGAAATGTCATGAATGCAATGGCAGCCTGTTCCGCGGGAATGGGTAGCAGATCTCCATCACGCAGTGCCCTTTGCAGCAGGCGTGTCAGTGCGCGTTCCATGCCGTCAATAAACGGATACACCAGATCCATCACTTCGCTATATAGAGAAAGCGGCGGATAAAAACAATTGCGCAGCATGAAGCGAGCAGAGGCATGGGCATGGTACTCTTGTTCGAACCACGTCAGAAAACCCTTCAGCCTGTGCTCCAGTGGCATGTCCGCATGATCACGGAAATACTCCAGAATGTGCCGCTGCACCTCTTGGAATGCAAAGGCTAGCGTGTGTAAAAACAAGTCATCTTTGCAGCTGAAATGCGCATATATCGACGGTTTTTTAATCCCGACTTCATCAGCAATAGCTCTCAGAGAAGCCCCTTCATAGCCATCTTTGGCAAAATGGAACAGGGCTGCATCCCGAATGGATTGTGCAGTCATTCAATCACCTTCCTAACGGTCGTTAGGTAATTATATTTTCACACTTTACATCGCCTGTCAATAAAAAACCACCTGCACAGTAGAGTACAGGCGGATATGACATGTATGAATGTGATCAGAAGGTCGTAAGACCCAGAATCAATTGCAGCTTATAGAGAATACCTTTCAAAAATGTTGTTTTCTCTTGGAACTCATCCAGGTTTAGTGTGAACTCGGCATCATTATTATTCCAGATCCGCTCAAAATAATTCGTGATATCAAGCGTGAACTTATTGTCTGCAGGTGCGGCGACCCATAGATCATTCTCCAGATTGTAATCATTCATGTTTCGGGGTGTAAAGTTGGTTGAACCCCGAGGACAATATGATCTCCGGTTGCTTTCGCAATATAGATCATCTTGGTGTGGTACTGCTCTTTGGTCGTGTTATACCAACGGATTTGGATTTTGCCATCGGATTTATCATGCAATTCGGCGGCGACAGGACGGTTCGGGATGCCGATCTTTTCCTGACCAAAGGCATTCTCATTCGGATCAAGCACCAGCCGGATCTCGGTTCCACGTTTCGCTGCATCCAGCAGAGCTTCCAGCACTTTCGGAGAGGCCACATAGAACATGCCCATCCATAAGGTATCCCCTTTGCCAGCTTGGTTGATCTCATGGAGCACAGCGTCATTCACTTTGCCTTCGGTCAAATAGCGAATTCGCAGATCCCCTGTGTTTGAATCCTTTGAAGGGGTGTATAAGCAGGCATCTGACCTCCGCCTGAGATATCAAGTACAGCCTGCTCCGACTGAAGAATATCCCCAATGATCGGACCTGTTACTTCAAATGCAATGTTCGAGTGGTAGGCACTCGCATCATGGATATTGCCTGAAGAGACAATCGCGGTCTTCTCACTAACGACAACTTTACGATGGTTGGCTTTCACATTGAGCAATTTCAGATAGGATCGCACAGTTACGTCCGGGCCATCGGTTGCCATCAGGTTCTTAATCCAGCCATCCCCGGATTGGCCAAACCACTGGAAGAAGGTTCGCCAGACAGCCGAGTATACCGGAGTGGAGTCACGTAAAGGGTCCACATCCGTAATGACCACGTGAATTCCGGCTTCTTTCATCTGCTCCAGCAGCGGATTGGGTGCAGAGTTGTAGTTGGTGTTTACTTCATCCGTAATGAACCAGATGTCCATGTCCGGGTGTTGATTTTTTTTGGCAACCAGAGCATCCGTGAACTCTTGACTGACAGGTGGAAAGCTCTGTCCCTTGTGCTGATAGTTGTTGAACAAAAACATATCTACTACGACAAACTGCTGCGCTTCCTCCACAATCTGAAGCATGCGCTGGAAAATCTGCTGTTCATGTTGCATCTGTCCGTCGGAAGAAGGATACGTGAGGTCATGCAGGAACTCGACTTGATCCACACGGTACTCCGGACTTTCGTAGGAAATGCCTGATGGTAATGGTTTATAGGTCTGATAGAGCATAACGGCGATGAGCCATAGAGCCAATAGTACGAGCCCTGTACGTATGTATGGAAATTGGCCGCGTGAAGACTTGCGGTTAGTGGTATGGCGGCGTGATGAGACCAACGGTAGACTCCCCCTTCTGTGCTTCCTGACTTCTATATACCACACGGATGATAACGTTGACGCAGCAGAGCTGGCAGTCGATTAAATGTAAGCTGGGAATGCAGTTAACTAAATGGGTTGGATGCAATCGACAGGTGTATGACCGTTGTGTATAATGAGTGTATTATTTTTGTGGAATGTTGGCTTCTCACAGTCAGGAAAGAAAGTGGGTAATAAAGTGTATTCCATCAAACAAGTCGCTGCCATGCTCGGTATCAGGGCGGTAACCATTCGGGCTTGGGAGAATCGGTATAGTGCGGTCACCCCTGAGCGGACGGAATCGGGTTATCGAATGTACACCGAAGAGAATGTTGCGGATCTGCGCTGGTTGAAAGAACAGGTAGAGCTGCATCAGGCGAATATCTCGGAAGCGGTACGGATGTTGAAAGTTAACAAATTAAGTCCACCCGAGGCGGCTATGCCCACGCCGATCATGGCACCGGTGCCGACGATGGAAGAAGCCTATGCACGTATGGCAGATCAGATCTATGACTCGCTCTACAACTTTCAGGGTGAACGTGCCAATGGTCTGATTGATTTTGGCTTTACCATGTATGGGTACGATTCGATGTTCTATCATGTGCTGGTGCCCATTCTGGTCCGGGTTGGAGATGCATGGGAACAAGGCAGGGCTTCGGTAGCTCAGGAACACTTCATGACCCAGCTGATTTCACAGCGGTTTTATCAGTTTTTCCATCTGTTCCCGATCTATCCGCATCTGCCCAAAGTTCTGGCTTTGTGTCCGGAAGGGGAGCATCATCAGGTGGGGCTGCTGTTGTTCTCTCTGTTTATGCGCAAAAATGGAGCGGAAGTGTTGTATCTTGGTGCCAACACGCCAGAGGAAGGACTCTTCCCGATTATCCGGGAGCAGAAGATCAAGCTGGTCTGCCTTTCAATCACAAGTCCTGGGCTTCTTGAACGGTGTGATCAACTTATAGAGCGAATACAGAACGAGTTTCCGCATATTCGCTTTGTACTTGGAGGAAAGGGTTATGAGCGTGGGGAACATGCACGTTACCCACAATGGATTATGCCCGAGGATTCTGCGGATTGGCAGTCTTGGATCGAACGTGAATATCTTGCAGAACGGCAGCCTGGAGCAAGGTACGGACAGGTCAATCATTAAACATAAATTCAAATGATATGAATAGGTTAGTGTATACAGGACATCCTTTGACGAAAGTGATCAAAGGGTGTTTTTTATATGTGTTAAAATGAATTATTCCAGCAATTTGACCCACTGGTCATTTTTCGGTTTACAAGGTCGTATAATATTTGTATTATATTTGTATAATGTTTTTGCTGCTACCCGCTTAAAGTGTTCCAGAGCGGTTTAATAATAGGCTAGGGGTTAGAGAACTATAGGTATTCCTTACATAGAAAGGTGAGTGGCATGATACCGAATCAACAACGCAAACGTGCAGCTGTCATTGGCGCAGGCCCGGGTGGACTTGCAGCAGCCATGCTATTGTCCGGTCAGGGATACGAAGTAGATGTATACGAGAAACAGCCAGTCATCGGGGGGCGTTCTGCCAGACTGGAACTGGGCGAATATCGATTCGACCGGGGTGCAACATTTTTGATGATGCCGCAGCTGATTGAAGAGATGTTCGACGTGGTGGGACGCAAGTTATCCGATTATGTGGATATGAAAGAACTGACCCCGCTGTATGCACTGAACTTTGGTGACACGGTGTTCACGCCTTCTCGCAATCGTGAAGATACAGCTGCACAGATTAAGGAATTGTTTCCGGGCAATGAAGACAATTACCTTAGGTTCATGCAAGAAGAAGAAGTGAAGTTTGGCAAAGTCATGCCTTTGCTCCGCCGCCCTTTTGGCAAGCTTACCGATTATTTGCGTAAGGACGCAGTAACAGCCCTACCCAAGCTGGATGTGCACAATACAGTCTATGGAATCTTGTCCCGCTATTTCACAGATGAGCGTCTACGCTGGGCATTTACGTTCCAATCCAAATACCTCGGCATGTCAGCCTGGGATTGTCCGGGTACTTTTACCATACTATCGTTTATAGAGCACCACTATGGGTTGTTCCATCCTATTGGCGGTGTGAATCGAATATTCCAGGCCATGGCTGAAGTTGTGGAGGAACACGGGGGACGAATTCATACTTCCTCTCCAGTGAAACAGGTCATCGTTCGCAATGGTCGTGCAGAAGGGCTATGGCTTGAGAGCGGTGAACGCATTGAAGCAGATCATGTGGTGGTTAACGCCGACTTCGCACATGCGGTGAACCATCTGTTTGAACCCGGCGTACTCAAGAAATACACCCCTGAGAAAATGAAAAACAAAAAGTATTCCTGCTCTACAGCGATGCTGTATCTGGGTGTAGACGGTGAGATAGACTTGCCGCATCACTCGATCTATTTCCCGGAGGACTACCGCTTGAATGTCGACGAAATCACGAAGCACAAAATTCTGTCTGCCGATCCTTCTCTATATATTCATAACCCCTCCAGACTTGATTCGACACTCGCACCGGAGGGGAAATCTGCTCTGTATGTCCTTATGCCTACGCCCAACCTTACGGGAGACATTGATTGGGAGGCTGAACGAGCGAATGTGCAGGAGGCGATGATGAAACGTATGGAAGGCATTCCTGAGCTGGCCGATATCCGCAGCCGCATTGAAGAATGCATGATGTTTACCCCGCTGGATTGGGAAAATGAACTTGATGTGTATCGCGGAGCAACATTTAATATGGCGCATAATTTGGGTCAGATGATGTATCTGCGTCCCCATAACCAGTTCGAAGAGTTGAAGAGCGTATGGCTGGTAGGCGGCGGAACCCATCCGGGTAGCGGATTGCCTACGATCTTTGAATCAGCCCGAATCAGCGTCAGACTGATTCAGGAAGAGGATGCCAGAACCCGCTCCAAGCCATCCTCATATGTGAAGACAGTAGAAGCTGGAGGGCATTCATGAAGCGGGCCGCTATTGTAGGTGCAGGCATTGGTGGACTCACTTCAGCACTGTTATTGAACCGCCAGGGTTGGGATGTCACGGTGTACGAACGAGGTTCCCGTGTTGGCGGACGGATTGGTTATGAGCAGGAAGGTGACTACCGGATTGATCAGGGGCCAACGATTGTGCTGCTACCGGAGATGTTACTTGGCATTCTGGAGGAAGCAGGCGTAGATCGTTCGAAGGTTGAGTTGCTCCGCTGTGATCCGTTGTACCGCGTGCATTACCACAGTGGCCGTGTCATGACCAAGATGACGTCACGTGAGGAGCAGGCTTCAGAGATTGAACGCTTGTTCCCGGGAGAGAGTCGGGGATTCACACGGTTCATGAAAGATATGGACACATTGTTTCCGGCAGGACGGGCAGCGTTTCTGGAAAGGGATTTTCCTCGCAAAAGGGATTTCTTCACACCTTCTCTCATGTCACTCATGGGCAGATTGCGTGCACACAAAAGTGTCCGGAAAGCGGTAGGCGATTATTTTGAGCATGAGGAATTGCTGGATGCGTACTCACTACAAAGTCTATACATCGGTGGATCACCGTTTGGTACGCCGGGCATCTATTCCCTTTTGCCTTACGCAGAGCATGAATATGGCATCTGGATGGTGAAGGGCGGTTATGCCGCATTACCTGCCATTCTGGAACAGGAACTGATCTCACGCGGTGGGCGTGTCGTGCTGAATACGGAAATAACCGGACTTACGATTATAAATGGTGTGTGTGAAGGTATAGAAACGGCAGCAGGCGCAAAAAATGTGGATGCAGTCATCTACAATGGTGATTTCCCCCATCTTTCGGGTTTGCTTGGTCAGTCACCAGAGGTAGCGCGGAAAAGAAAACCGTATCGTCCGTCTTCCGGGTGTGTGTTGCTCTATGTTGGCGTGGACAAAACCTGGGAGGATGCAACGACACATCAGTTCTTCCTGCCACCAAGTCTTGAAGGCAGTTTGCAGGAAGTGTTTAATCAGCGAAGAATCCCGGCCAAGTCCTCCTTTTACGTATTCAATCCAGTTGCATTGGACGAGACGGCTGCACCTCCGGGCCAGAGTGTACTGTACTTTCTTATTCCCGTGCCCGATGCCCAAGGTGTCGACTGGGATCAGGAGAGCGAAGCATTGGCAGAAAGGGTGCTGGAAGAAGCGGAGCAACGCGGATTCCCGGGACTTCGTGCAGCGATCCAGTGGAAAAAGGTACGTACACCCGCTGACGCAGAGCGAGACGGGCTGTATGGGGGCGGAAGCTTCGGTATTGCGCCAGTGCTGTTCCAGTCTGGTGTATATCGGCCACAACCCAAGCCTTACCCCAATATACAGGGATTATATGCCGCAGGAGCATCTGTACATCCTGGAGGCGGAGTGCCGATTGTGATGCAGAGTGCACGCATGGCTGTCAATCAACTCATGAAGGAGATGGGAACATGAATGAAGCAATTTTAAACAGGTGTGAAGAATTGATGCAGAAGGGTTCTTCATCTTTTTATCAGGCTTTTAAGGGCCTGCCTAGTCCACGTCGGGAAGCGGTATATGTCATTTATGCCTTCTGCCGCATGATTGATGACAGTGTAGATGAGCCGGAACATTCGCCCTATACGATTCATGAAATCCATGATTTGTTTGATCAGCTTGACGACGCGGAAGGGCACTTTATCTGGCCAGCACTGAGATGGTTGTTCAGCAGTTTCCCTCATCTGGATAAAGGGCCATTCTTCCGTCAGATGGAAGGACAGCTCACGGATCTTCAAGTGACGCATTATACAACGATGCAGGAACTGGAGCACTATTGTTATCTGGTAGCCGGAACCGTTGGTGAGATGTTGTTGCCTGTATTGCGGGATGATAACGGCGCGGAAGTAGCCATGAACGGGATTGCGCTGGGCAAAGGCATGCAGATCGTCAATATTATTCGGGATGTTGGTGAAGATCGTGCCAGAATGCGTCGGTATGTTCCGCTGGAGATCATGGAGAAGCATGGATACTCCGAGCAGGACTTCAAAGACGGGATTGTAGACGAACGCTTTATTGCCATTATTCATGAATTAAAAGCAGCGGCAGTGAACTGGTTCCGTATTGGCATGGATCGTTTGGATACGTACCCAACGGAAAGTGCATTTTCCATCGAGCTTGCGGCAGCCTTTTATTCCACCATTCTACATGCGGTTGAGCGCAACGATTATGATGTGTATACCAAGCGGGCATATGTGAGCGATGAATTGAAACTGGAGATGCTGAGTGCGATTGTGAAACGTTACCCGATGCTGGCCTATCAAGCCTCCCGAACGGCGGTATCCTGATGATCCAGTGGCTTTACTGGGCGTGGTATGTCATTGGAGCAACCTTGATGCTAACGATCGGTGTGCCTGACGTATTGTCTTTTTCAAATGGTTTATTTCTAATCTTCTACGCATTGTATGTGCTGGATCTCATCTACCAAGGGCGTAATCGGACAGGCCTGTCCGACCAGTCAGTCATCTGGCTGAAACCCGGACTCTGGATAGCCTCTGTGATCATCTGGCTTGGAGGTATGGGCGTGGAGTGGGTAGGGGTTCATACCCATTGGCCCTTTGGCGAGTATGCTTACTCGGACTTCTTCGGGATTCATCTGTTCAGTGTGCCAGTTACACTGGGTTTCGCCTGGATTGCAGTGGTGGGTAACTCGGCACTGTTAAGTGGCGGTGGTTCAACCTGGACTGCCAAATTGCTTCGAGCAGTGAAGACCGGGTTCTGGGCGATTGTACTCGATCTGATACTCGACCCTGTTGCGCACGCGAGAGGATTCTGGGAGTGGCAGGCTCCAGGTGGATTCTACGGTGTTCCGTGGACCAATTACATAAGCTGGTTTATCATGGGTGCATTCCTATCCCTCTTCCTTCCGGCCATGCCTAATGACCGTAGCTCATTGCTGCGTGCAAAATGGTTGTATCAGCTGTTTATTCTTCTGTTCGGCCTGCTTGCTCTAAAGGAAGGGATTACGGGCAGTTTTATCATCGCCATTGCTGGTGTGCTTCTTGCCGAAGGGAGCTGGCTATATGATTCGCGCCGTAAAATCAAAACCGTTTAATCGTATTTTTGCCTTATACAATCACTATTATCTGCTACGTCGGCGCTTCCGCTCCTTCACGCTCACAGGGTCACTGGACCCGCAGGTGGACATCAGGGACAACTCCCCGATTGAACCGACTCGTCCCGTGATCTATTTCATGAACCACAGCTCCTGGTGGGATGGTCTGCTGCTCTATCATGCGGCCAGGCAGACATCGCGGGGTGATCATTATGTGATGATGGAGGAGCAACAGCTTCAGCAATATGCTTTTTTTCGTAAATTGGGTGCGTATTCGATCAATAAGGAGAGTGCGTCCGGTATTCGGACCTCTCTACAGTACACCAGTGAATTATTGGATTCAGGTAAAAGGGTCTGGATTTTTCCGCAAGGAGAAATATTGCATCAGGAGGCCAGACCAATTCAGTTCCGTCCAGGCATCGGATTGTTGCTTCGTCGCTCTCCAAATGCCATCGCCGTACCGGTAACTTTGTGCCATGGGATGGTCCAGCATGATCTACCGGAAATATCGATGCAGGCGGGCCCGCCTATAATGGAGGATTGGAAGGCGTTGAAGAGTGAAGAGATTGCCTCCAGACTCGGCCATGTGCTGGAACAGCAGTTAGACGATCACAGATCAGAGCTTGTACGGATGGGGCAGGGAAGTTTACCGGATGCAATACCTCTGATTCGTCATGTACGTTCGACAAGTGAAAAATACGATGCCACGCGAAAGCGGGTGAACCGTTAGCATGAATGCATCTGAAATCTTCTGGATTGTGCTTACCTGCATATTGGGTATACAGTTGCTGTTCGCTCTATGGAATGTCTCCTGTCTGCCCAAAGTGCGTTCATTTCGAGCAGACCGAATACAACCATCAGATCTGCTGGTCTCGGTGCTGATTCCAGCCAGAAATGAAAGACTACATATCGAAGGATGTCTGGAAAGTGTGCTCGGGAGCGATACATCGGGATTCCGGATGGAAGTGCTGGTGCTGGATGATCGCTCTGAAGATGAGACAGCGGCTATGGTCCAGGCGATTGCGGATCAGGATGCGCGTGTGCGTCTGCTGCATGGTGTTGATCTTCCTGAGGGCTGGATGGGGAAATCCCATGCGTGTCACAGACTGGTTCAGGAGGCCGAGGGAGAATGGTACATGTTCGTGGATGCGGATGTGCGTCTGGAGCCAAGTGCCATTCGGCAGACCCTTGCTTCAGGCTGTGAGCAACAAGGTGGTCTCGTAACCGGTTTTCCTTACCAAGTAACGAAGACGTGGATGGAGAAGCTTGTCGTGCCGATGATGGTCTTCACCATCATCAGTCATCTGCCCATTTTCATGATACGCAGATCATCCAGTCCGATGTTTGTGGCCGCTACGGGGGCTTTTTTGCTGATTCATCGCTCCAGTTACGAAGCATCTGGCGGTCATGCTGCCATTCAGTCGCATCTGGTCGATGACATGAGTCTCGCCAAAGCAGTCAAGCGTGCAGGTCATCCGGTGATGCTGACCGACGTGCATGACGTAACGAATACCCGCATGTATCAGAACGGTGCAGAAGTATGGAATGGATATAAGAAAAATATGTACGAAGGCATGGGGCGCAACGATGTGCTGTTGCTCGGCACGATGCTGTTGTATACGTTGATGTACATTGTGCCACCGCTGGGCTTGATTATCGGATTAGTCACTGGTAATTCGACGTTCATCCTATATGGACTGGTGGCGACGTTGCTTGGGATGGCTGTGAAAAGAGTAGCGGATCATGCTGGCGGTCAGCCATGGTGGCTTGCCCTTCTGCAACCGATCAGCATGGCCTGTGTGATTGCCATCGGGCTCGCTTCCTGGCAAGCAGGTCGCTACGGCAAAGGGTATGTATGGAAAGGTAGGCGGTACAGTTGAAGGGTAATGTAAAGGGGAATATGACTGGTGAATCGAACAGTAATCTGAAATGTGACGTTATCATTATCGGTGCAGGATTCGGCGGCTTGTCGTGTGCAATCCGTCTTGCTTCCGCTGGAGTCCGTGTGACTGTCCTGGAACGACAGGAACATGTGGGTGGCAAGCTTCAGCAGATCGAGCGGGACGGGTATCATTTTGACCGGGGACCAAGTACGATCACGATGCCATCCACCTTTCGTTCCGTCTTCGACCATGCGGGTGTAGTGATGGAAGATTACGTACAGCTGTATGAGTTAGAGCCGCGTACGCGTAATGTATTCGCAGATGGCACAGTGGTAGATTTGTCAGGCAATCGGGGGTGGATGAAGGAGCAGATCGCGGCGTACAGTCCGGAAGATGCGTCTCGTTATGATGCATTTATGGATGAGTCTGCTGCGCTGTATGCGGAAGCCAATCGTCATTTTCTCGGTAAGTTGCTGCTGTCTCCTTCTGACAAATACAATTTTCAGATGCTGCGCAGCCTGCTCCGCGTGCGGCCAACGGTGAAGCTGGATAAGCTGCTGCGTTCGTACTTCAAGCATCCCCACACACTCGCTATGTTCGGTCGGTACGCGACTTATGTGGGTTCATCACCATATCAGTCGCCATCCATCTTTGCCATGATGGGTCATGTGGAAGCAGAGATGGGCATCTACGGGGTCAAGGGTGGAACCTATCAACTGATCGAAGGAATGACTCGGCTGGCACAGGAAAAAGGCGTACAGATCATTACCGGCATAGAGGTCCGGCAGATTGTTGTCCGAAATGGCAAAGTGGCAGGCGTAGATACAGATCAAGGCTTCCGGGAAGCCGATCAGGTGGTTGCCAATGGAGATGTACTCAGTGTGAATCGACTGTTGCTTGCACCGGAGCATCGGAAAGAGATGAGCGATGCGCGCATACGGAAGTATGAGCCATCCATCTCGGGATTTGTGACGCTGGCGGGTGTGCGAAGGCAATATGATGCGCTATTGCACCATACGGTTTTCTTCCCGGAACGGTATGAACCGGAGTTCGACCATATTTTCCGTGACCGTCAAATGCCTGCCGATCCCACGATCTACATCTGTTATTCCGGTTATTCGGAAGAAGGTATGGCCCCGGCGGGAGCTAGTAACCTGTTCATTCTGGTCAATGCCCCCTACTTGTCGGATTCGTGGAATTGGGAGCAGCAGACGGAACGTTACGGAGCGTTTGTACTGGAACAGTTGGCAGCGCGGGGGATTACCGGGTTGAACCAATCCGATGTGCTGATCCGTTACACGCCGCGAGATATCGAAAGGGATACTTTGGCGCATCAAGGGTCGATCTACGGCATCTCGTCTAACTCAGTGAAGCAAACCTTCATGCGTCCGGGCAACCGAAGCAAAGATGTACAAGGACTCTGGTACGTCGGTGGTACCACGCATCCAGGCGGTGGAACCCCGATTGTAACGTTGTCCGGGCAGCTTGTTGGTGAGCAGTTGGCATCGGAAATCTTGAGATAGTTCGTTGGGCAGGAGATGGAGTGGGAGTGTATTCTGTTGATCGACACCTGTGTGTATCGTCCGTGCTAACCAGCTTTGAAGATGCGACAGAGGATCTGTGCTTTTGAGTAGGCATAAGATAGTGGTGCTCTGAGATTTAAGGGAGACTTTTGGTTTCGGGGCATCCTTTCCATAGCTGGATTGGAACGTTATACTGGATAGAGTTGAGCTGTAATGCATATTTAATAAATGTTGTGTCTTTTATACAAAAGACTTATATACATAAAGGCTAGGAACAGGCAGGTTATCCTGTCGATCCGCACGATTCTCACATAGGAGGTCTCATCATGAATGAACAAGAGCGAGCCGGCGAACGGCTGCTTCCCGAAGTGGCTACGGGAGAACGGAAGCTAGAGCACGTGCGCCTCTGTCTTGAGGAGAATGTGGCAGGAGAAGGGGTAACCAGCGGTATGGAGCGGTATGCGTTTCGTCATCACCCACTGCCGGAACTAGATTTTGAAGAGGTGCATCTGGAGACTTCCTTTATTGGCAAAAAAGTACGTACACCCTTGCTCATCAGTTCGATGACGGGTGGAAGCAAAACAACGGGCGCCATCAATGAGCGCCTCGCCCGAGTAGCGAACGCCAGAGGCTGGGCGCTTGGCGTAGGTTCGATCCGGGCTGCCGTGGAACAGCCGGAACTGGCGAGTACCTTCGATGTGCGGCGCTGGGCACCGGACATCCCGGTCATTGCCAACCTGGGCGCGGTGCAGCTGAACTATGGTTTCACCACGGCCGACTTCCAACGTGCAGTTGATATTGCGGGTGCGGACATGCTCGTGCTTCATCTGAACACGTTGCAGGAAGTCTTCCAGCCGGAAGGTAATACCAACTTCAGTGGATTATTTCAGCGGATTGAGAGCTTGTGTCGTGAGCTAGATGTACCTGTTGGTGTGAAAGAAGTAGGTTTTGGCATCGATGGCGTGACGGCAAAAGGGCTATATGAAGCGGGTGTCGCGTTCATCGATGTAGCCGGCGCTGGAGGTACAAGCTGGGTACAGGTGGAGAAGTACCGCAACAATAACCCGGTACGCCGGGCAGCTGCTGAAGCTTTTGCCGACTGGGGCATTCCCACAGCGGAGTGTATTCAGGAAGTACGAGCGCTGAACCCAGCGGGTGCCCTTATTGGCAGCGGTGGACTGTACACTGGCGTGGATGCGGCCAAAGCCCTCGCGCTCGGTGCGGATCTGGCTGGTTTTGGCCGATCTCTTCTCGAATCCGCGGTCGCTTCCGATGATGCACTGAATGAGCGATTGGAACAGGTCGAATTCGAGCTGCGTACAGTGATGTTTGGTATTGGCGCAGGGCGGATTGAGGATTTGAAGCAGACGTCACGTCTGGTGGAGGTGTAGACGTGGGGGAAATGAAGGTGCGAACCCCAAGCTCACATGATTTCCCTGGGGGATTCGCACCTCGAATTTTGTCGAGTACATCGTTTTCGTGACCTTTTGGCAACACTTGTGTTCGTTGAAGGATGTTTTTTATCACAAATGTTTCTATAATTTGGTGTAATGATTGAGCATACGTGATAATGTTTGAATTTGATGACGTTATTACGTGTGGTTTCGCTGTCGCACTCCGTATGGAGTGCGTGGATTGAAATATTTTATTGAATGCGTCCTGCATTGCGTTGTATTGGTCGCACTCCGTATGGAGTGCGTGGATTGAAATCTACATTACGGGTTGTTACTTCACCAGCAACTGTGTCGCACTCCGTATGGAGTGCGTGGATTGAAATCTACATTACGGGTTGTTACTTCACCAGCAACTGTTGTCGCACTCCGTATGGAGTGCGTGGATTGAAATAAAGGATGTCAGAGAAAGAAAAAATGAGTTCATGGTCGCACTCCGTATGGAGTGCGTGGATTGAAATTGCAGCGGCGTCCGATCGTCATATTCGCGTCCATGTCGCACTCCGTATGGAGTGCGTGGATTGAAATATGTTTAATAATTGGCATCTTGTATATCCTCCTATGTCGCACTCCGTATGGAGTGCGTGGATTGAAATTGGTGGTGGTGTAACTCCTCCTCCTCCGGTAAGCGAAGTCGCACTCCGTATGGAGTGCGTGGATTGAAATCCATCATAGGGAAAATGGAGGAAATAAGAATGATAGTCGCACTCCGTATGGAGTGCGTGGATTGAAATTTTAGTTCAGAACTATACATATCTTTTGTCATTTCGTCGCACTCCGTATGGAGTTCAACTTATCAAATCCTTAAAGCCCCTTATCTATTTCGTGCTTGTTTTAACATAACCAGAAGTCAGAAGTAAGCCAAACAAACCGTCCAAAGTAAAAATGGACGGTTTGTTTGTGTTTCTCTTTAAATGTGACATTTCGCTCCATTGACAATGCTCAGCCCAGTTTGTTTTTTTTACACCTTATCATCATCCGGTATGTACTCTAACACATCTGTAAGAGTATAGTCGTTTCCTGTCATTGCCCGTAGAGTGTTCACGATGTTATTTAAGGTATCTAAATCAAGCCTTTTCGTTTTTCCTTCGCACAAATCATATATAAGGTTCGGTCTTACTTTTGCTTCCCTGGCCAGTGCATTTTTAGTGACGCTGGCTGCATCTAAAGTGTCGCCCAATCTTATTTTTATAGACATAGCCAATTCCACCTTTCACTCTAATGATAACCTAACGTTAATTGGTTTGAAATAATCCCAGGCTGAGCATATCACAGGAAATGCAAGAGAGATGCTAGAGTCAATCGTGGACAGATTGAGTGGTATGGATGCGTTGACATTTCTCACGGATGTCTTATTGTGGACTCCCGACCGTGTCGATATGAATTTGATGCTTGATCGCATTCTACAAAATAAGGGCTCTCGCGCGCTCAACCAGGCTAACCTTTACAACTATTGAGCAACGCAGATCAGTGTTTTTAAGATAAAAGTAAATTATTTACAAGTAAATATTGATATTAAATTCAAAAATATAGTATTATTTAATTGACCATTGCTTAATTTTGCTTGGAAAGGTGGTGTACCTTTGAAATCAGTAGCCACAATACGTGATCATTTAGCAGATTATTTAAAAACGAACCATATGACACTCAATCAATTCTCTGAGATATCGGGAATTAACTCAGGGACGTTGAGTGGTACGCTGAACGGGCTGCGTCCGATTGGCATGCAGCAGTTGGATCGACTTACTGCCGGGATGGGTCTAACAGAGGGTTACTTCTATGAATTATACATACATGAGTGTTTTGTACATACAAGCCCGGATTGGCGAAGACTTGGGCCTTTTTTATACCGTTGTGCCGAACTCGGTAAGGTCGATTATATGGAAGAAGCCATTAATCTGATTATGGATAATATTTCCTATACACCGCTTTTGTTTGAGTTGGCTGAACAGTTATATCGTGAAGGGAGGCTTGAAGCGGCCAAGCCCCTGTACCTTTGTGTAGCCGAAGGCGAGAAAATGCAGCATTCAGAACGGTTGGCTCTAAGTCAGTATCGTTTGTTCACAATCGGACTTTCCAAGGATCAGTTGAGCAATCTTACACTTGCTACGCAGTTTGAGTTTTTTGTAGATCGGCTTGATGAGCCCTACCAGCTTGATGGATTGAACGATTTGATTAATGTGTATGCTTCGTTGCGTCGATGGGATAAGTTATTGGTATTGGGCGAAAAATTGAAATTAAAAGCAACTATTCATTATGAATCGCATGGCAATATCAAGCCGAAAGAAGTTAGAAAAGAGATAATATTTTATATTTTGTACTCCTATTTAGTGATGGGAAGTGCCTGTTTCTATCTAGAGAATTATAAAGCTGCTCTCGATTATGTCACACGGTATATTGAACATAGTTGGGTGGAATCCCCTAGTCATGCTGAACAAGTTGTGATTCAACAGTTTAAGGAGTGGGCTGAAGCGAATCGCTTTATGTATATGCTTAGAGATAAACAAGTACATGTGCTATCTGATTATCTGGAGTATATTTCAAACAAAGAAAATGAATTTTTTCCAGCAATATGTGAGATTTTAGTTGCGGCTAATGAGTTTGACTTGGATATTGATTGTGTACTTGTCCAATACGAATCACTGATACTGTATCAGGAACAGAGCAGTCGGATTGGAAAAATTAGCAGTCAACTTACAGGTGATCGCCACACACGTCTCTTAATGGAATTAAGCAAGTATTATTTAAACAAAAAAAACTATGATAAAGGCTTTAAAGCTTTATTGGACAGCTTGTTCTTTTCTCTCGAAATTAAAAGTGGGTTAACTATGCTTAAATGCGTCGGTATTTTTGAGAAATATCGTAGGTATGCATCTGATACAGTGACTTTGCAGTACCAAAATCTAATCGGTGAGGTGTCAAATCTCAATGAGAAAAAAATTAGTTTCGTTTATAGCGATCTGTAGCGTTGTCGTTGTACTGTCTGTTCCAGTAACAACTCAGGTAAATACTGGGCAACAACCAGCTGTGAAAATGACAACGAACAGTCACGGGCTTGGAAGTTAACCAGCATTTCTGAAAATACGCTTTTTGAATATGAGCTGCTCCCTCAAGTAGAATGGTGAATTGTCTACGTTGAAGGGAGCTTTTTCGTGTTGGAGTTCACTTGATTTCCTACTAATTAGCATAATGGACTAGAATATTACAACAGGGAGGAGTGCATATGGAATGTGGTGAGCTCAAATTGGAGATCGAAGCAGCGAGAAAAAAGCTCTATCAACTCAAGATGGACTATGGGGATCTGCTTCATCCTCATGTTATACAGCAATCTATAGTCCTGGATGATCTAATTAATCAATACAATCAGGTTAAAATAAAAAAGCCGATGGAATAATCCAATCGACTTTGGGCGAGAAACTTTGGCGGGTCGCTCGCCCCTGTATTTTAACATAAGTTCACGGTGCGAAGTATCGTTATTACATACATTCCTCTTTCACAGTTACATTCTCATTGGTTACGGTCACGTATGAATTGCCGAATAAGGATTCCGTATACCCGCATACCATCTCGTTATAGGTCTCTCCTCGACTGTCCGTAAACGTAAGGTAAACAGAGGATTCCCCGGAAATGTGTAGCTGTGGAGCGAATTTCACATTCTCACCGCTGGGGATACTTTTTTGTAATGTGTGTATGGAGCCGGGTTCGCTGGTGTTGAGTGCGTCGCCACCTGTAGTCAGGCTCGCTTGAATATTAGTGAGGTCATAGTCGGACTGATTGTGGATCGTGATCCTTAATTGGCGAAAGGGATCGATTGCATTCAGAAAGCTCATAAAAGCGACGATGCCTACCCCAAGGCCGATGGCGGACAGGATAATGATTATACTTTTGGAGTGAGTGCGACGGGTGTTCAATATGATCTACTCCTTTCCTTCATGAGGTATAAACGTAGGGAAGAGATCAAAAGTTATAAACAAAAAAACAAAACAAAACAAAATGGATATTAGAAAACTTGAATTAACATCGTCGGGGTTTATATCATGCGCTCAGCAAGATAACAAGATATAATACGATATAGTAGTGCAAAAAAAATTGCACAGAGATCATACATAGACCGACCACTCGAATAAGGAGGGGAACAGCATGAAACTGTCTCCAATGAATCAGGAAGATTATGCGAGTTTTCGCATTCGCTCGATTAAGGATTTTGCAGAGGAAAAAGTAGAAGCGGGCACTTGGGCGGAGGAAGAGGCGCAGCAAATGGCGGAGGAATCCTATGAACGTTATCTGCCTGAAGGCTTGAATACACCTGGTGCGTATCTCTACAATCTGGTGCATCCGGTGGACGGAAATGTGGGATATATCTGGTTTAATATTACGGATAACCGCCGAGGTAAAGATGCATTTTTGCTCGATATCGTGGTAGAAGAAGCACATCGCGGCAAAGGTTACGGCACGCAGACGATGGAGGCGCTTGAGCTGACAGCACTAAGTCTCGGGGTAGATCGCATTGGCTTGCATGTGTTTGGACATAATGTGCGGGCGAGCAGCCTGTACCGCAAGATGGGATATGAGGTAACGGATCTGACGATGTACAAGGAAATCAAAGAGTAAACCTAATCGGCGAACTTCCTTGATGCCTAGGGGTTTGTCATATATAATGGTTAGGATTATCCATACCGAACAAGTAATGAATGAGGAGTTGTCATATACATGGCTTTGAAAGCAGGAATTGTAGGACTTCCGAACGTCGGAAAATCTACGTTGTTTAACGCAATTACACAAGCAGGCGCCGAGTCGGCCAACTATCCGTTCTGTACGATTGACCCTAACGTAGGGATCGTTGAAGTACCGGACGAGCGTTTGGATAAATTGACAGAACTCGTTGTGCCTAAGAAAACGGTACCCACAGCGTTTGAATTTGTAGATATCGCAGGTCTTGTTCGTGGTGCGAGCAAAGGCGAAGGTCTGGGTAACAAGTTTCTTGCCCACATTCGTGAAGTAGACGCCATTGTACACGTCGTGCGTTGCTTTGTAGACGATAACATCACACACGTAGACGGTAAAATTGACCCGGTGAGCGACATCCAGACGATTAATCTGGAGCTGATCCTGGCAGATATCGAGAGCGTGGAGAAAAAAATCGATCGCTCCCGGAAAAACCTGAAGGGCGGCAACAAGCAGTCTGCTCAGGAAGTGGAAGTACTGGAGAGAGTGAAAGCTGTTCTATATGAAGATAAGCCTGCACGGAGCATGGAACTTACAGATGATGAGCGTCAGATCGTACGCGATCTGCACTTGCTTACGCTGAAACCTGTTCTGTACGCAGCCAATGTAGCTGAGGACGAAATCGGCGATGTGGCGAATAATGCTTATGTGCAAAAAGTAAGAGAATTCGCAGCTGCTGAGAATGCAGAAGTGGTGCCAATCAGTGCGAAGGTCGAAGAAGAGATCTCCGAGCTGGAAGGCGAAGATAAGCAAATGTTCCTGGAAGAACTCGGTATCGAGGATTCCGGTCTGAACCTGTTGATTAAAGCGGCTTACAAATTGCTGGGTCTGTACACGTACTTCACAGCTGGCGTACAGGAAGTTCGTGCTTGGACGATCCGTAAGGGTACGAAAGCGCCTGGCGCAGCGGGTGTCATTCACACAGACTTCGAGCGTGGATTCATCCGGGCAGAGGTTGTTTCCTATAATGATTTGGTTGCTGCTGGTTCCATGAACGGTGCCAAAGAACGTGGACAACTTCGCCTTGAAGGTAAAGAGTATGTTGTCAATGACGGCGACGTGATGCACTTCCGTTTCAACGTATAGACTCTAAAGATATGTAGAACTAAATCAAACCCCTATCATCTTCTGGATAAAAGATGGTAGGGGTTTTTGGTATGTGTCGATGTAGCAAGGGTTGAGGTTCGATTCGATCGATTCAATTTTGATTTAGGTGACTGGCCTATGCATACTAGGCTTTCGGCATTTGGCTCTCGTCCATGTACAACAGATTCCAGCGGTGACCGTCCAGATCGGCAAAGCCTGCACCGTACATCCAGCCATCGGTTTCACTTGGCTTGCCAAAGATGCTTCCCCCGGCAAGTTCAACTTTTTGAATAAAGGTATCTACGTCTTCCCTGCTCTCGGTGCCAATAGAGAGAATGACTTCTGCGCTATGGGACGTATCAGTGATTTTGGCCCCGGTGAATTGCTCAAACGTGGCATCCGGGAAGAGCAGAATGGTGGTTTGGTCGATGGTAAGCTTGGCTCTCACGCTACCGACATTCTCTGCAGGGAATCCAATTTCATTGAAAAAAGTGGATGATCTCACAACATCTTTGACGGGCAAGTTAATCCATATATTCTGTGACATGGGCGTAGCCTCCTGAATTCTAATGTTGAATACGTTTACTATACCCTACTTCTGGCAACAGAAGCCGATTATGTATAAGAAACGGTTAGTGAAGGTCAACAGAGAAAAATTAGTTCATCTGACAGCCGAATGGTTACTATTCATAACCGTAAGAATATGCTATAATTAAGAGTCGTATACCCACGATTGGTTTTGTGTTCGATCCAATGAGCTGAAGCGAGTTTTCATAAAGGGTACGCGATTTCTTCATATCACTTTAAAAGTAAAGGATTTGATGACGTTGTAGCGATGTTATACGTCGATCATACTGGAATGTGAATACATGCTGCGGTCAGGGAATTCGATGAGAATTCTGTGCGTTGTGAAATATAGATTATAGATGTGATGAATATGGAATCGGAATAATGATGTAAGACGATAAGCGAATAAAACAAAATAAAGCATGAGGTGACTATACATGTTGGATAAATTACAGGCGTTAGCCGACCGTTATGACAAACTGAGCGAGCTTTTGTGTGACCCGGATGTGGCAAGTGACAACAAAAAGCTGCGGGAATATTCCAAAGAACAATCGGATCTGCAACCGACGTATGAAGCGTACAATGAGTACAAACAGGTAAAACAGGATCTCGAAGCTGCCAAAGAAATGCAGGCTGAGAAGCTGGATGACGAGATGCGCGAAATGGTCAAAATGGAAATTGACGAATTGAGCACTCGGCAGAAAGAACTGGACGAATTGATTCGTGTGCTTATGCTGCCGAAAGATCCGAATGACGACAAGAACGTCATCGTTGAGATTCGCGGAGCAGCTGGTGGAGATGAAGCAGCATTATTTGCAGCTGATCTATACCGGATGTACACTCGTTATGCAGATCAACAAGGCTGGCGCGTAGAGCTGATGGACGTTAACACCAATGATCTCGGTGGATTCAAAGAGGTTGTGTTCATGATCAACGGACGCGGTGCCTACAGCAAAATGAAATATGAGAGCGGCGCACACCGTGTGCAACGTATCCCAACAACCGAATCCGGTGGACGGATTCATACGTCAACTTCAACGGTTGCCGTTATGCCGGAAGCCGAAGATTTTGATATTGAAATTCATGATAAAGACATTCGTGTCGACACGTTCTGCTCCAGTGGTGCCGGCGGACAGTCCGTTAATACCACGAAATCGGCTGTACGTGTAACACACGTTCCAACTGGAATCGTTGCAACGTGTCAGGATGGTAAATCCCAGAACTCGAATAAGGATAAAGCGTTGCAAGTTCTGCGTACGCGTATCTTCGATATGAAGCGTCAGGAAGAAGAAGCGAAGATTTCGATTGAGCGTAAGAGCAAAGTCGGTACAGGTGACCGCAGTGAGCGGATTCGTACGTATAACTTTCCGCAAAGCCGTGTGACCGATCACCGGATTGGTCTGACGATGCACAAGCTGGATCAGATCATGAACGGAGAGATTGAAGATATCTTGTCTGCACTGACGATTGCGCAGCAGACCGAGATGATGGATAGAGGAGAATAATCTGTGACCCGTGCGCAGTTTGTCATGACGCCGGAACAGAGCTGTCGGGAAGCCTTCGTGGAGGCTTCCTCTTTTTTGGAGAAGTGCGGCGTGTACGAGCCGCAGAACAATGCCCGGCTGCTGCTGGAACATGTACTCGGCGTCTATAGTGCCGCGTACTACATGATGCAGCCGGAGCCTTTTCCCAGCGAGCATCGCAGCCGCTGGGAGGACGCCGTCACGCGCAAGGCAGCGGGTGAGCCGGCGCAATACATTATCGGCAGCCAAGAATTCTATGGGCTGCCGTTCGAGGTCACGCCGGCCGTGCTGATTCCGCGGCCGGAGACCGAGCTGTTGGTCGAAGCTGTGCTGCGGGCAGCCGACCGCGTGTTTCCTGACGGCGCTCCGCTCGCCGTCGATATTGGCACGGGCAGTGGCGCCATCGCGGTGACGATGGCTTCACTTCGCCCGCAATGGCAGGTCGGCGCCGGGGATCTCTCGGCGGCTGCCCTGCAAGTGGCCGCGCGGAACGCGGCCGCGAACGGCGTACAGATCGACTTCCGTGAAGGTGATCTGCTGGCACCGTTCGCCGGGCACGGGTGGACATCCTGGTGTCCAACCCGCCTTACATCCCGGCGGCGGATATCGCCGGGTTGCAGCAAGAGGTGCGCGATCATGAGCCGCGCATGGCACTGGACGGCGGTCCGGACGGTCTTGCACCGTACCGGGTCATGCTGGAGCAGCTCTCGCTGCTGCCTGCGCCGCCGCAGATCATTGGTTTTGAACTGGGTCAAGGGCAGGCTCGCGACATTGCGGCTCTGCTTGAATCGGCAGGACATTGGCCGGAGATTATCATTGTGCCGGACCTAGCCGGGATTGAGCGGCATGTCCTGGGTGTTTGTACTTCGGAGGAGCAAGTGACGATACTGTAAGATTCCGTGGGTTTTCTTTTTGCCGTGAAATCCTCTACAATGAGATGTACCGAAGATTTCTGAATGCTTGGGGGAACATAATTACATGCTGCACAAATTCAAAAAGATAGACTATTCTATTGTTTTTATACTTGTGATTCTGATGGGTATCAGTATTTTGTCGATTTACAGTACAACGTTTGGTCGTCCGAAGCTGGAGGGGCTCCCGAAAAGCGCAGTGATCTTTTACATCTTGGGCTTCGTGGCCTTTTTTGGAATGTCGATGATTAATTATAAATTCATTATCAAAAATTATTTATATATTTATGGCGTGGGTATGCTGCTGCTCATTTTCGTTATGTTCTTTGGTAAAGAGTACTATGGGGCGAAAGGCTGGCTGTCCATATTCGGAGTGAGTTTGCAACCTGCTGAGTTGTTCAAGCTGTGTCTGATTGTATTTTTATCGGCCTTTTTGGCTCGAAAGAAGAATCGTCCGCTCTATTTCGGACGTGACGTTATTCCGATCTCACTTTGTGTTCTGCCGCCGTTGCTACTTGTATTACTGCAAAATGACTTAGGAAATGCGTTAAGCTATGTTGTCATTCTTGTGGGATTATTATGGATTGGCAATATCAAATTTACGCATGCCCTTATTGGTTTTATGATTGCTGTGGCTGCTTTTATCGGGGGCACACAGGCTTATGTTCATTATCATGATGAGGTCGTTAAATTCCTGAAGGACGTTGGACGTTCACACTGGGCAGATCGCTTCGATCCTTGGCTCGTGCCGGAACTGACCTCAAGAGATGTGCTGTGGCAGACGTATAATGCGAAACTTGCGATTGGTTCTGGAGGCATTACGGGCAAAGGGTATTTGGAAGGTACGACGATTCAGTCTAATCGAGTGCCGCTGGCGTATGCTGACTCGATCTTTGTACAGATTGGGGAGGAATTCGGCTTCATCGGTGCCTCCGTATTGCTGCTACTGTACTTTATCCTTATTCACAGGTTGGTATTAATTGCACTGGAGTGCAAGGATCGTGCCGGGCCTTATCTCATTGTAGGGATTATAGCCATGTTGCTCTACCAGATCTTTGTTAATATTGGTCCATTCATCGGACTAATGCCACTGACAGGGATTACGTTGCCGTTTATCAGTTCGGGCGGTACCTCACTGATGTTGAACATGATTAGTATGGGGATCGTAATGAGTATCAAGGTGCATACGGAAGACAATGAAGATATTCTCGGTTCCACGGAACAACCAGGGATTACCGATCTGGTGATGAAGTTATTCAAAAGAAAACCGTCGCAGCAGGAGCAATAAAAATCCTGCAAGTGGACGAAAGAATATAGGTTAAAGTGTACAAGTAGAATAGTGTACCCCGGAATAGTCAAATCCAAGTTATATGGATCTGACGGTTTCGGGGTTTTTGTTATATATATCCTAATAAAACCTTGGATTCTGAACTTTTAGGGATTCAGATTTCCATTTCATCACCCAATTTTATACAATGGTAATATTGAGTTTAATTGGAAATGATATAATGATAGATTCAGGGGGATGGACGGAGTCATGCTGAGAATGTTGAAGAAGATAGACGGTGTAATTCTTTTTGTACTGCTTCTCTTAATGATCATTAGTGTATTTGCCATCTATAGCGGGACACAGACGGATTCCAATTTGGCTAATCATCATGTGAAGACGCTGTATTTCTACGCAGCCGGATTCATTGCGGTGCTCGTCATCGGCCTTGTGAACTACAAACTGTATGTGAAATATGCGTTTTTTGTGTATGGCGTGGGAATCATTTTTCTGATCCTAGCCAATGTCCTGGGTAGTTCGATTAATAATGCGAATGGCTGGCTGAAGCTGAGCGAGAGTTTTTCTTTTCAACCGGCAGAGTTGTTCAAGATGATTCTGATTCTGTTTCTTGCTCATTTAATTGTGAAAAGGCAACGAAGCACGCTGGAATTTTGGAGAGATATCGTCCCGATCGGTTGTTGGGCGTTTATCCCTTTTGCACTCGTTATGGCTCAGAATGATTTGGGTAATGCGCTGGGGTATGTCGTGATTCTGGCTGCGGTGTTCTGGATCGGGAATATCAAGCTCAAGCATGCGTTAATTGCGCTAGCCATCGTAGGAATAACCTTTTTTGGCTTCGTGAAAGCGTATACGTTCTACCACAACGAAGTATTTGCCTTTCTAGAAAAGGTAGGACGGGAACATTGGGCGGAGCGAATTGATCCCTGGCTTGTACCGGAAAAGGCAACATCCAAGGCTACCTGGCATACGAAGAATGCAGGTTTGGCTATCGGATCAGGGGGGATCATCGGCAAAGGGTATATGCAAGGCACATCCGTTCAGAGTGGACGGGTACCTTATACCTATTCCGATTCTATTTTCGTTGTGATTGCTGAGGAATTTGGCTTTGTCGGTGCTTCGATCCTGATCCTGCTGTACTTTATCCTCATCCACCGTATGGTGCTGATTGCTTTGGCTTGCAGAGATCGCGCTGGACCGATCATCATTGTAGGCATTATCGGTATGCTGTTATACCAGGTATTCGAGAACGTTGGGGCTTTTCTGGGACTGATGCCGCTCACGGGGATTACGCTTCCGTTTATCAGTTACGGTGGGACTTCTCTGCTCATTAATATGGCTTGTATTGGGTTAGTCATGAGCATTAAACTGTATGGGCAGGAAGAGGAAGATGAGCCTCTACTGGGTGAACAACAACTCCGGTTATCGGAACGGTTATGGAATAGGTTTAAGAAAGAGAAAAGTGCCATGTAGCTGCTGAGCTGATCTGCGTGGATTCTGGTGTGTATGGTCGTTAGAGGTGTAACGAGAGTTTCCATATCCATATAAAATGAAGCAAGGTTGATGTGCCCTGTTATCAGGTGTAGATCAACCTTTTTTCGTGACTGTTAAGCGAACCCTAATGAGAGGCTGAGTGAAATTGCAATTAGGGAATCTACTTCGTAGATTTATTGCAAATGCTAGGTTTACTTCTATCTCTCCCGGGCATACTGATAGACATGAGAGAGTTGCAGGGAATCGTGACCAGAAGCCGAGGGGGAGAACGGAATGAACAGACGAATTGTGAAGCAAATGGGACTTATAATGGTATGTCTTATGATGATGATCATGATGTGGGAAGGTCAGAAAACGGATGCAGCTGTGGCCGCCGCAGCGATTCCGGAACAGTCCATTCGTCTGCGGATTCTCGCTAACTCGGATGCGCCGGGGGATCAGTTGGTCAAGCGTGAGATTCGGGATGCGGTCGTAGCCCAGATGGGAGAGTGGGTCGGTGAGCTGGAAGATCCGCAAAGTCTGGATGAAGCGCGCCAAATCATTCGTGAGCATATGTCCGAGATCGAGGATCGGGTGGGAGAAGAACTAGTCAGTCGTGGCTTGGATTATACATATCAGGTAGAGCTAGGATCTGTTCCGTTTCCTACCAAACTATATGGCGGTACCGTATACCCTGCCGGAGATTATGAAGCGGTCCGAATCACGCTGGGAGAGGGGAAGGGTCAGAACTGGTGGTGTGTGTTGTTCCCTCCATTGTGCTTCATTGATGCAGGTACTGGGGATGCGCTGGCGAAACCTTCAACGGTATATGCCGCAGCCGCCGAGCCTGGAGACACCGAAGCATCTGTACAGGGTGGGACACCTGAAGCGAGATTCTTCCTGTGGGATATGGCAGTGAAACTGTGGAGTTGGGTGACTGGTTTATTCACATAACAGAGGGTTACTGATACAAATGAGGGCGGCTTCGATTGGTGAAGTTGTCCTTTTCGCATACATGAGCGACATCGTTGCTGTGAGGCTATCGGTGGATGGGAAGTGCGGAAGGCATCCTGGAGCGGGGTAGATATGATATAATTACTTTTATGAAACGTGAATAGGAAACAAAACAAACATAGGCATGCCTGCGGCTGTAGATATGATTTTGTATGTAGACCAGGTGTGGACCAACCAACTTACATGAAGTTTAGGAATGATGGATATATGAGCAGAGAGAACGAATTAACTCAATCTACCTCAGCGATGGGGCAGGGCAGAGAAGTCTGTGATACACAAGCTCCGATCGAGGTGGTTACCGCCAACTGGGATGTACGTGTGTTGGTATCCGCGGAGAAGAATCAAGAAATGGGTAATATTTCATTGGATGTGAAAAAGGAGAGCGCCCATCAACAGGCGCTCATTGACTTGCAGGCAGCCGCAGCCTGCATTCGTCAAGGTCAGACGGTGGCTTTTCCGACCGAGACGGTCTATGGCCTGGGTGCAGATGCGCGCAGCACGGCAGCCGTGGAGGCGGTATTTGTTGCCAAAGGCCGACCTTCCGATAATCCACTGATTGTGCATATCGCGCACCGTGACCAGTTAGATGCACTGGTCACGGAAGTGAACGGAGCGGCCGAAGCGCTGATGGCGGCCTTCTGGCCGGGACCGCTGACGCTCGTGCTGCCGGTTAGGCCGGGGGCGGTGTCTCCGCGTGTCACCGCCGGGCTGGACACGGTGGCCGTGCGCATGCCGGACCATCCGGTGGCCTTGCAGTTGATCGCTGCGGCTGCATGCCCTGTGGCTGCGCCAAGCGCCAACCGCTCCGGGCGGCCAAGCCCGACACTCGCAGCGCATGTGCGCGAGGATCTGGCGGGCCGCATCGGCGGCATCGTGGACGGCGGCCCCACCGGGGTGGGCGTCGAGTCCACGGTTGTGCAGGTCGGTGACGACGGTACCGTCACCATCCTGCGCCCTGGCGGCATTACGGCGGAACAGTTGTCCGCCGTTGCCGCCCGTGTCGCCACGGACCCCGCGCTACTCGCGGAGGGGGCCGATGGCGTGGGCAGCCCGGCGCCGCGCTCGCCGGGCATGAAGTACACGCACTACGCACCCGCAGGGGCGCTGTGCGTGGTAGAGGGGCCGCCCGCTGCGGTGGCGGCCTGGATCAGCGCCGCCCTCGCAGAGGCGGCGCAGCGCGGAGAGCGCACCGCGGTGCTGGCGTTCGCCGAGCACGCGGAGCAGTACCGCGCCGATGCCGTGTTCTCGCTGGGCGATGCCAGCGAGCTGGAAGAAGCAGCGCGCCGGCTATACGCCGCGCTGCGCAGCTGCGATGAGCAAGGCGCCACATATATTGTGGCGGAAGCCTGCTCACGCGAAGGTCTGGGAGCAGCCGTCATGAATCGGCTGCTCAAAGCTGCGGGTAACCAACTCATACAAGTTGGCGACCCGCCCCTCTCATAACCTCTCCTGATCATTCTTCAGGAGAGTAATGCACTCTTTTCCTAAGCAAATTCATAACCACCATAAGCACCTGCACACCAATCTTGCCTCATGCACCATGATATCGAACAGATCCGTTACCGTTTACCCCTCATCGGTCATGTTTAACTCCTTGTCCGCATATCGTGTACAAGAACCTTTACGTGACTTGGGGGTATGGGGATGTGGGATGTGTCTGCCCATGTAGGGCAGTTGGTAACCATTTTGATTATGGCTGTTGCGCTTGGACTCGACGCGTTCTCGCTCGGGATCGGCATTGGCATGAAAGGCATTCGGCTTCGGGATGTCCTCCGGATCAGTACAGTCACGGCGCTGTTTCATATCATCATGCCGCTCATCGGAATGTATATGGGCAAATACGTCAGCTCACTGCTGGGTGACATTACGACCTATGCGGCAGGTGGATTACTTATTCTGCTGGGTGGTCATATGATTCTGAACGCATTCCGTGAAGGGGATACGAGGCTGGTGGATCACCGTTCACTGCTCGGGTTATTTTGTTCTCGCTCAGTGTGAGTGTGGATTCGTTTTCCGTTGGTGTGTCACTCGGCATGTTCAGCAGTGATCTGGTGCTGACTGTGCTTGCCTTTGGTGTGTGCGGCGGAGTGATGTCGGTGATGGGTCTGTTATTAGGTCGCCGGGTGAGCCAGAATCTTGGTGATTATGGTGAAGCCCTTGGTGGGGCGATCTTGCTTGCATTTGGACTTTTGTTTATATTTTAAAATAAAACATTAGAAATCATATCATTCGACAATATATGCAAAATGGGGAGGCTAACACAATGAAACATATTCTATTTGTATGTACAGGCAATACGTGCCGAAGTCCCATGGCAGAGGGGCTTTTGCGAAAATTGGCCTCCGAGCGGGGCGTTCAGGTAGAGGTTCGTTCCGCAGGTGTGGCCGCAACTTCGGGTATGCCCATTTCGCGTCATGCGGAAGCCGTGTTGAGGGATCATAACGTGGAGGGGCCACCTCATTCAACACAGCTGAGTTCCAATCTCGTAGGTTGGGCAGATCTGATTCTTACGTTAACGCGGAGTCATAAGCAACATGTGATGCAGGTATTTCCGGATTCAGTGCACAAAACCTACACGTTAAAAGAGTATGTGGAGAACGATGAGCAGGTTTTGAATGATCTTCAGGAATTGGACAGCCTCTTCGCAACACTGGAGATGAAGCGTGCGCTAGGGCAAGAAATTCTCGCATCCGAGCGCGAACGTGCCATCGAAATCAGACAGCGTATTCCAAGTTTCGACATTTCTGATCCGTTTGGTGGCAGCCGTGATGATTACAATATAGCTGCAGCAGAGATTCGGACCGCATTGGACCGGCTTTTGGATAAGTTCGAATAATCTGGATTGCACAGGGACAGGTTATAGAAACAGAACATAGGATGTAAATTAATCGTTGATTTTAAACGCAGGTTGTTTTATGATGAAAGGGAAAACAGGGATCCGGTGTAACTGGCGACGAAGTGGGCATAACCACGATGGAGCACCGGAACAAACGGCCGGTCGCCTGGGCAAAAGAGCAATTCTGCGTTAGCCGCAGACTGCTCTTTTTTTCGTCTTTCATCTGATTATTCGCTATAATAGGTCCTGAGATGCCATGCAAGAGTACGAAGGACAGCCAAGAGAAAGCGGGCATGATTTTATCGGGAGGCGATAATGGGATGACTATGGAGTTAGATTCGGAACAACCCAAATTGCAGGAACAGACCGCATCCATTCTGCATGAACTGGCACTTGCCGGACAGCTTGGCCCTGGACAGATCGTGGTGATCGGTACAAGTACAAGTGAGGTTGCAGGCAAACGCATTGGTACAAGTGGTGCCATTGAAGTGGCGCAGCAGCTTCTTGCGGGTATACGCGAGGTGCAGGAGGCATTTGGTTTTGAGACTGTATTCCAATGTTGTGAGCATTTGAACCGTGCGGTGGTGATGGAACGTTCTATGCTTACTCGTCTTGGATTGACTGAGGTTGGTGCAGTACCCGTGCCTAAGGCCGGAGGTTCAATGGCATCTGCAGCCTATCGCTCGCTGACCGATCCATGCCTGGCTGAACATGTTCAGGCCCACGCGGGACTGGACATTGGGGAGACGATGATTGGCATGCATCTACGTCATGTAGCTGTACCTTTTCGCACACAGCTCCGTTATATTGGAGATGCACGTGTGACCACAGCGTTAACCCGTCCGAAGTTGATTGGTGGCGAACGTGCCGTATATCAGATGGAAGAACAACCAGATTCGACATTTTGTGACTAATATCTTCAACCTGTATAAAGCCAAATTAGACTTTACACGAAAACAGAGAGTGCAACACCAATCTGAAGAAGCAAGGCGTTCGCCTGAAAGCTTTCCTTCGGAAAGCTACATCGGAAGCATACGCTATCCCCGGATTTTCCCCTTATTATAAGGGAGTTCAAAAAAATCCAGGGATAACAGCGATCTGAAGATGGTGATGCAATCGAAGTCAGGAGTGTAACCACTGTAGTTTTGCTTTATAACTTCACTTATAACTGGGAGGAATTTAATCATGGAACAATTGCGCAAGAATGACCCGGCAGTACTGGAAGCGATGAATCTTGAACTGAAACGTCAACAGAACAACATTGAGCTAATCGCATCCGAGAACATCGTAAGTGAAGCAGTAATCGAAGCATTGGGATCTGTTCTGACCAACAAGTATGCTGAAGGATATCCAGGCAAACGTTACTATGGCGGATGTGGGCATGTGGACATCGTTGAAGATATCGCACGTGACCGTGCCAAAGAATTGTTCGGGGCAGAGCATGTGAATGTTCAACCTCACTCCGGCGCGCAAGCGAACATGGCGGTGTATCTTGCAGCTTTGAAACCAGGGGATACCGTACTCGGTATGAACCTTGCCCATGGTGGACACCTCACACACGGTAGCCCGGTTAACGCATCCGGTTTGCTGTACAACTTCGTAGCTTACGGCGTGCAGGAAGATACATTCCTGATTGATTATGATGAAGTGCGCAAAGCGGCTTTTAAACACCGTCCTCGCATGATCGTTGCAGGAGCAAGTGCATATCCGCGTACCATTGATTTCGAAAAATTGGCTTCTATCGCCAATGATGTTGGTGCTTTGTTCATGGTGGACATGGCTCACATTGCAGGATTGGTTGCTGCTGGGTTGCACCCGAATCCGGTTCCACATGCGCATTTCGTAACCACAACAACGCACAAAACGCTGCGTGGACCACGTGGTGGTATGATTCTGTGCACCAAAGCTTGGGCAGCTGCGATTGACAAGGCTGTATTCCCAGGCTCCCAAGGTGGACCGTTGATGCATGTGATTGCGTCCAAAGCGGTAGCATTCGGTGAAGCACTGCAACCTTCGTTCAAAACGTATGCAGAGAATGTCGTGAAAAACGCACAGGTTCTGGCTGAAACGCTGATTGCGGAAGGATTAAACATCGTGTCCGGCGGTACTGATAATCACTTGATGCTGATCGACACACGTAGCGTAAACATCACAGGTAAGGAAGCAGAGCACGTTCTTGATTCCATCGGCATTACCGTGAACAAAAATGCGATTCCGTTCGATCCAACAAGTCCGTTTATTACGAGCGGTATTCGGATTGGTACACCTGCGGCAACATCCCGTGGTATGAACGAAGAAGCTATGGTTGCCATTGGTAAGATCATTGCCAAAACGCTGAAAAATCCAAAAGATACAGCGAAGCTGGATGAGGCTCGTGCAGAAGTAACTGCACTGACAGACCAATTCCCGCTCTACACCGACCTTAAATACTAATATTACTAAAAATATTGCTCATGCTGTTTGTATTTGAGTGTTTCTAAAATGGAATACAAAATAACGAAGCAGACAGAATGAGGCCGTAGAAGCGAAGCGTTCGCATTTATCCCCGAATTTTCACTTTTATAAGGTGATTCATAAAATTCGGGGATAACGGCGATCGAAGGAGCATTCTGGTGGCGGAGTGCAATTGTATTCAGCGTTTTGAGCATTCAAGTGACATAACAGCACGAGCAAACAGGACCGGATGGATCATTTTCCGGTCCTGTTTTTTATAGGATTCGGTATTCTGTAATGATTGGGTGCCCTTTGATGGTGTAATTCGGTGTGGGTGATGATATAATATACAGGATTTATCGGGCCGGTGAATGATGGCTAGGTATATTTGGAAATGCTGAACATGAAGAACTTACCGGAGGGACAAATTAGATGGGAAAATTAGTAATATGTGATCACCCCTTGATTCAACACAAACTGACGTTTATACGCGACATGCGTACGAATACGAAAGATTTTCGTGAATTGGTGGATGAAGTAGCAACGTTGATGGCTTATGAGATTACAAGAGATGTTGAGCTGGAGACTATTGATGTGCAGACACCTGTAGCAGCGACACAAGGCAAAGTCATTTCTGGACGTATGCTCGGACTGGTACCGATTCTGCGTGCAGGACTCGGAATGCTGGATGGTGTTGTGAAATTATTGCCAGCTGCAAAAGTTGGACATGTGGGTCTGTTCCGTGACCCGGAAACACTGCAACCCGTAGAATACTACACCAAACTGCCTACAGACGTGACTGAGCGTCAACTCATTGTGATTGACCCGATGCTGGCAACTGGCGGCTCGGCCATCGCAGCCATTGATGTGCTCAAAAAACGCGGCTGTACCCAAATCAAAATGATGAACCTCGTTGCAGCACCAGAAGGCGTAAAAGCTGTACAGGAAGCTCACCCGGATGTAGATATTTATGTGGCTGCACTGGATGACCGTCTGGATGACCACGGTTATATCGTTCCAGGACTTGGCGATGCAGGAGACCGTTTATACGGCACTAAATAAGCATATTGCATGCTTGTAAGAGGTTCGGAATTTATAGAAAAGGGGGCTATGCTTGAATGTCCAACAAAATTAAAGTCATGACGATCTTCGGGGTTCGGCCTGAAGCCATCAAGATGGCTCCGCTTATTTTGGAATTGCAAAAACATCCCGAGTCTATCGAATCTATTGTTTGCGTAACTGCGCAGCATCGACAGATGTTGGATCAGGTACTTGAAGTTTTCGACATACATCCCGATTATGATCTGGATGTAATGAAAGATCGGCAGACATTGAATGAGATTACGATTCGTGTTCTGGGTGGCCTGGAGCCGGTTTTACGTGAAGCGAATCCGGATATTGTACTGGTTCACGGAGATACACTGACTACATTTGTAGCAAGTTATGCAGCATTCCTGCAACAGATTCAGGTAGGGCATGTGGAAGCGGGGCTACGGACATGGAACAAACTGTCTCCGTTTCCAGAAGAGATGAACCGCCAATTGACGGGTGTATTGGCTGATTTACATTTTGCACCAACAGATAGGTCTGCTTCTAATCTTGCCAAAGAAAATAAATCGGAGTCTAGTACGTACGTCACAGGCAACACGGTTACAGATGTGTTTCAATATACAGTACAGGAGGATTACAAACATCCGGTACTTGAATGGGCACAGGGCAAACGTCTTGTGTTGTTGACAGCTCATCGCCGTGAATCTCAAGGCGAGCCTCACCGCAACATTTTTCAGGCCGTCAAACGGATTGCTGACGACTTCGAAGATATTGCCATTGTGTACCCGGTGCATCCTAGTCCTGCTGTGAAGGAGCCGGCTCACGAGATTTTGGGGAATCACCCCCGTATTCAATTAATAGATCCATTAGACGTAGTGGATTTGCATAACTTTTACCCGCACACTCACTTGATTTTGACCGATTCAGGCGGCTTGCAGGAAGAAGCGCCTTCGTTTGGTGTGCCTGTGCTCGTATTGCGCGATACGACAGAACGCCCGGAAGGCATTGAAGCTGGAACGCTGGAACTGGTGGGTACGGAAGAGGAACGTGTTTATGAACGGACCAAAGCTCTGCTTACAGACGAAAACCTGTATGCAAGTATGAGTCAGGCTGCTAATCCATACGGTGATGGACATGCTTCGGAAAGAATTGTCAATGCGATTTTGCACCATTTTGGTGTAAATAGTGAACGTCCGGAATCATTTCACAGAAAATTCAAAAAATAATTCAATTTTTCTGACGGATTTATAAAGGGCATAGTGTACAGTTAAACTGTACGGTTTACGCGGGTTTATGGGCTATGTGAGTCTGTATTCCCGTCGTTTTACCCTTTAAAACGCTAAAATCATTCAATTGACAAAGGCTCTCATCATTCAGTAAAATTAACTGGGATTGCAAGGGTGGCGTGGAAAATGGCCGATTCGAACAAACCAAATTCATCCCGTAACCATGACGATAATGTATGGAAAGCGATGGGACTCGTTACAGCTTTTGGAATCGAGATTGCCATTCTCGCTGTTGCCGGATATTACGCTGGCTCCTGGTTGGACAAGACCATTGGGGGTAACGGAATATGGATCGCCGTAAGCGTTCTCTTTTTTCTTGCGGCAGGCGGTGTAAGCATCTACTTTATCGCGAAAAAAATCATGGGGGAAAGTGATGAGTGAACTAACCAGATACCGCAGATCGATGACTGTTTTCGTCATGTACTTTCTTATGATTTGTTTTCTCGCAGCGGCCTTTATGCCACGTGTGGAGACAATTGCTTTGGGACTGGCCCTGGGTACAGGAATTAGCTGGATCAATGCATTTTACCTGGGCTACAAAGTAAGGAAAATGTCTGATGATGCGGCAGAAGGTAACTTGAAGCGTGTCAACCTGGGATTTTTGACAAGAGCGGCATTCGCTGTGCTCGGTATATTCATATCGATGCGCTTTCCGCAGTACTTCAATACATATGCGGTTGCAGGCGGTCTCGTCATTGCACAATATTCCTTATTGATTATAGGGATTGTCTATTCCCGCAGAGCAGAATGAGTTAGGTGCTGCAGCTTTCAAGTCGAGAAAGGGGTGAGAAAAATATGCATGAAGCTCCAATTATTATGCTTGGCGGATTTCGATTGGATCTATCGGTTCTGTTGATGCTGGTCGTTACAGGTGCAATTGTTTTTATTTTTGCTGTACTGGCAACACGGAGATTATCCGTTGAAAATCCCGGCAAGCTGCAAAATTTTATGGAGTGGGCAGTAGAATTCGTCCGCAATCTGATTTCCAGTACAATGGATATGAAGAAAGGTAAACATTTTATCTCTCTCGCTCTTTCCATGATTATGTTCATTTTTGTAGGGAACATGCTCGGTCTTCCGCTCGTGGCTGTATCTGAAGTGACAGATGTCAATCAGGCGCAGGTGTTCGGTCAGCCGATTGTTACAGCGGTGGAAGCGTTTGAAAAGGCGCATGCCAAGGACCCTGAAGCACATCCGCACGTTGAACTGGCTTGGTGGAAATCACCGACAGCCGACTTGTCTGTAACGATGGGACTGGCTCTGGTTGCGTTCCTTGTCTCTCATGGACTCGGATTATTCCGCAACACGAGAGGTTACCTCAAGCATTACCTGAAGCCATTTGCTCTGTTCTTACCGATCAACTTGATCGAGACGGCATCCAAGCTGTTGACACACGGTATGCGTCTATTCGCGAATATCTTCGCGGGTGAGGTACTAATCGCAACGATCCTGAAACTGACCACATTCAAAGTGTTTGGTGCCATTGCAGCGATTCCGCTATTAATGGTGTGGCAGGGTTTTAGTATCTTTATCGGCGCGATACAGGCATTTGTGTTTGTTATCTTGATGATGGTGTACATTTCACAGAGCATCGAGACGCACGATGAACATTAAGTTTCAAGCCCTACGAAGATTTCTTCACCAGGCTGAACAATAAAAAATACGATTTATTATTTTAAGGAGGATATACAAATGGGAGCAATGGCATTAATCGCAGCAGCAATTGTTGCAGGACTAGGCGCGTTTGGCGCAGGTATTGGTAACGGTATGGTAATCAGCAAAACGGTGGAGGGTATTGCCCGTCAACCGGAAGCTAAATCCACTCTTCAAACAACAATGTTTATCGGTGTAGGTTTGATCGAGGTATTGCCGATCATCGGTGTGGTACTCGCGTTCATGTTCTACGGTATGGCTTAATCAAATTGATAAAGGTTTGGCGGGGAAGGCCATAGCCGTCCGCGCCTTCTTTTTAGGTAATGTCCGTACTAACGGATGAACGTTTCAAGGATACCTCCAGGAAGGAGTGAACAGATTGAGTTTCATATGGGAAAATACGTTGCTTGCGATGATTGCATTCGCAATTTTATATTGGCTGCTTAGCCGTTATGCTTTCGCTCCATTGTTCTCCATTATGGAAAAACGTCGTGAACTCGTGTTGGCGCAGATGAATGAGGCTGCTCAGACTCGGGAACAGGCTATCGCCTATGTGGAGGAACAAAAACAAGCTCTTGAGCAAGCGCGCAAAGATGCTTACGATATCATTGAACAGTCCAAACAAACAGGTGGCAAACAAGCTGAATCGATTATGGCTGATGCGAAAGCGGAAGCTAACCGTCTGAAAGACGATGCAGTACGTGAAATCGAGAGCGAGAAGAACAAAGCAGTCGCAGCGCTTCGCAGCGAACTGGGTACAGCTTCCGTTCAGATTGCTTCCAGATTGATCAAAAAAGAAGTTGAGAACGGTCCTGCACAAGAGGAACTTGTGAACCAATACCTCAATGAGGTAGGAGGCCGACAATGAGCCGCGATACGATTGTTGCCAAGCGTTATGCGAAAGCATTGTTCGAAGTTGCTCTACAGCAACAGCAGGTGCTTGAGGTTGAACAGGAACTGGGTGTGGTAGTCAGTGCATTGACTGGAGATGCTGATATCGAGAAGTTTATCGTATCTCCCAATATCTCTGATGAAGCCAAACAGAACGTGCTTCATTCAAGTCTTGATGGTAAGGTATCTGAGCCGGTCCTTCGTACAGTCTTGTTGTTGATTGAGCGTGGACGTGTTGAATTGCTGGAAGATTTGCTGAATGATTATCGGAAGATCCAAGGTGAGTCGCTCGGCATCGCTGATGCACGTGTTTACTCGACTTATGCATTGAATGATGAAGAGAAAGCAGCGGTTGCCCGTGAATTCGGTGGCCGTGTGAATAAAAAGATTCGTATCGAGAATATTGTTGATCCGACTCTGCTGGGCGGATTGAAAGTCGCCATTGGCGATACGATCTATGACGGCAGCTTGGCTGGCAAGCTCGAACGTCTTGAGCAGTCTTTTAACAGACGAGTACAGTAGATTGGGGTGAGGACACTTGAGTATCAAGCCAGAAGAAATCAGTACATTAATTAAGAGCCAAATCGAACAATACAAGACCGATATCGATGTAGTCGAAGTTGGGACGGTTATCGAGGTTGGTGATGGTATCGCTCGTGTTTACGGACTTGAGAACGTCATGTCCAACGAGTTGGTTGAATTCCCAAGCGGTGTTATGGGACTCGCCATGAACGTGGAAGAAAGCAATGTCGGTGTCGTTATCCTGGGACCTTACTATGATATTCGTGAAGGCGACCAAGTGAAGCGTACTGGTCAAATCATGCAAGTGCCTGTAGGCGAAGCATTGATTGGACGCGTTGTGAACCCACTCGGTATTCCAGTGGATGGCAAAGGGCCAATCGCTACAACGGAATTCCGTCCGGTTGAAGGTAAAGCACCAGGCGTAATGGATCGTAAATCGGTTCATGAGCCGATGCAAACAGGGATCAAAGCCATTGATGCAATGGTTCCAATCGGTCGTGGACAACGTGAGTTGATCATCGGTGACCGTCAAACAGGTAAAACATCCATCGCAATTGATGCGATCCTGAATCAAAAAGGTAGCGGCATGAAATGTATCTATGTGGCTATTGGTCAGAAACAATCTACAGTTGCGCAAGTAGTGGAAACTCTTCGTCGTAAAGGCGCAATGGAGTACACCATCGTTGTAACTGCAGCAGCTTCCGATCCATCACCACTCTTGTACATCGCACCGTATTCCGGTTGTTCGATGGGTGAGTACTTCATGTACAAAGGCGAGCACGTTCTTGTTATCTATGATGACTTGACCAAACAAGCCTCTGCATATCGTGAGCTTTCTTTGTTGCTTCGTCGTCCACCAGGCCGTGAGGCTTATCCGGGTGACGTCTTCTACCTGCACTCCCGTTTGCTGGAGCGTGCTGCGAAGCTGAATGATGAACTGGGTGGTGGTTCTTTAACCGCACTGCCATTTATTGAAACACAAGCTTCCGACGTATCTGCATACATTCCAACGAACGTAATCTCCATCACAGACGGACAAATCTTCCTGGAAGCTGACTTGTTCAATGCTGGACAACGCCCGGCGATCAACGTAGGTATCTCCGTATCCCGTGTCGGTGGTTCTGCTCAGATCAAAGCGATGAAAAAGGTTGCAGGTTCCCTGCGTCTCGACCTCGCTCAATATCGTGAGCTTCAAGCGTTCTCCCAGTTCGGTTCCGATCTGGACAAAGCGACTCAGGCCCGCCTGAATCGTGGTGCACGCATGATGGAAATCCTGAAGCAAGGTGTGAACCAGCCTCTGGCTGTAGAACAACAGGTGGTCAGCTTGTACACAGCCGTTAAAGGATTCCTGGATGAAATTCCTACAGGTGATGTGACTCGTTTTGAGCATGAGTTCCTCGCGTTCATGGATAGCAGCCATCCAGAAATTCTCGGTTCCATCCGTGATACTAAAGAACTGACTGCAGACAACGAAAATGCGCTGAAAGGCGCAATTGAGAAGTTCAGAAAGAGCTTTGCTGTCTCTGTCTAAATAAATGACTGCAGGTGCGGAGTTGCCTAACCGATTCCGCATGTCTGCATGTGAAACTTTGACGCTATCAAAGTAAAAATGATGCTTACGAAGTAACTTTGGCTCTGCCAAAGTAGAGTTGTGCTTACGATGTAGTTTTGACTCTGTCAAAACTAGTGAATGCTTACGAAGTAACTTTGGCTCTGCCAAAGTTTTGAGGTGGTGAAATCATGGCAAAAGGCATGCGCGAAATTAAGCGGCAAATTAAAAGCGTACAAAGCACCAAGCAGATCACCAAAGCAATGGAGATGGTTGCTGCTGCAAAACTGCGTAAAGCGCAGGAAAAAGCAGAGGCAGCTCGTCCTTATTCGGAGAAGCTGAAAGAAGTTGTAGCCAGTATTGCATCGAGCACGCAAGGAATCCAGCATCCGATGCTGGAGAGCCGTCCAGTCAAAAGGACAGCTTATCTGATTATCACATCAGACCGTGGGCTTGCAGGTGGTTATAATGCAAACGTTCTGCGTCAGGTGAATCAGACGCTCAAGGAACGCCACAACTCTCAGGATGACTACGAATTGTTCGTTATTGGACGAAAAGGACGCGACTACTTCAGACGTCGTGAAATGGCGATGGCATCCACAACAACGGATCTGTCGGATTCGCCTTCATTTGCAGATATTAAATCCATTGCACACGAGGCTGTTCATGGGTTTGAACTGGCTGAATTTGATGAATTGTACATTTGTTATAACCGCTTTGTGAATGCGTTGACCCAGATTCCTACGGTAGAACGTCTTCTCCCTATGGAAACACCTGAGGTAACTGCTGCGGAAGGACCAACGGCAAGCTACGAATACGAGCCGTCTGCTGAGGCTGTACTGGAGGTTTTGCTTCCGCGTTACGCGGAGACGCTGATCTATGGTGCGCTTCTGAACGGTAAGGCGAGTGAGCTAGGCGCGAAAATGACGGCGATGGGTAATGCAACCAAAAATGCATCCAAAATGATTAACGAGTTATCATTGACCTATAACCGTGCCCGTCAAGCGGCGATTACGCAGGAGATTACGGAAATTGTGGCAGGTGCCAACGCAGCACAAGGCTAACTGTTTTTATTAATGAAGGCTTGCAGAGCAAAGATAAACGAACGGTACATTATTTTTGCAAAAGTAGCAGGCTTGTAGGAGGGGAACGTTAAGATGAACAAAGGACGCGTTGTGAGCATCATGGGTCCGGTTGTTGACGTCGAGTTTGATCGCGGCGGTCTGCCGGAAATCCTCAATGCCATTACGATCACTACAGTAAGTGAGAGCGGCGTTAGTGTGAACCTTACACTCGAAGCTTCGAGACATCTGGGTGACAACCGTGTACGTTGTATTGCAATGTCCTCCACGGACGGACTTGTACGTGGTATGGAAGCATTAGATACAGGAGCTCCAATCTCTGTACCTGTCGGCGAAGCGACACTGGGTCGTGTATTTAACGTACTCGGCGAAGCGATTGATACTGGCGGTGCTGTAGCTACTGAACAGAAAAACCCGATTCACCGTTCAGCTCCTGCATTTGATGAACTGACTACCCAGGCAGAGATGCTGGAGACAGGAATCAAAGTTATCGACTTACTCGCTCCTTACGCTAAAGGTGGTAAAATCGGCCTCTTCGGTGGTGCCGGTGTAGGTAAAACGGTAACGATTCAGGAATTGATCAACAACATCGCACAAGAGCACGGCGGTATCTCCGTATTCGCGGGTGTTGGTGAGCGTACACGTGAAGGTAATGACTTGTATCACGAGATGAGTGATTCCGGCGTTATCAACAAAACAGCAATGGTCTTCGGACAAATGAACGAGCCTCCAGGCGCACGTCTTCGTGTAGCCCTCACAGGTCTGACCATGGCGGAATACTTCCGTGATGAAGAAGGCCGTGACGTGTTGCTCTTTATCGATAACATCTTCCGTTTCACTCAAGCGGGTTCAGAAGTATCGGCCTTGCTTGGTCGTATGCCTTCCGCGGTAGGTTACCAACCTACGCTGGCAACGGAAATGGGTCAACTGCAAGAACGTATCACTTCAACAAAAAAAGGTTCCGTAACATCCATTCAGGCGATCTACGTGCCTGCGGATGACTATACTGACCCGGCTCCTGCAACGACGTTTGCCCACTTGGATGCAACGACGAATCTGGAGCGTAAAATCTCCGAAATGGGTATCTACCCTGCGGTAGATCCGCTGGCATCCAGCTCCCGGATCTTGTCTCCTGAAGTAGTAGGTGAAGAACATTACAACGTAGCTCAAGGCGTTAAACGTATCTTGGCACGTTACAATGAATTGCAAGATATCATTGCAATCCTGGGTATGGACGAGTTGAGTGAGGAAGACAGAGCGCTTGTATACCGTGCTCGTAAAATCCAACGTTTCTTGTCTCAGCCTTTCCACGTTGCTGAAGCATTTAACGGTATTCCGGGTAAATATGTTCCAGTTAAAGAAACGGTGCGCAGCTTTAAAGAGATTCTCGAAGGTAAGTATGATGATCTTCCGGAAGCAGCTTTCCTCTTTGTTGGTACAATTGAAGAGGCAGTGGAGAAAGCCAAAACACTGGTTTAGTCTGAATCCAGGATTGTCCTTATGTGGGCTATCCTTCGGATAGTTTCAGGAGGGATGGAATTGAGCACCTTTTTGTTGGAAATTGTAACACCCGAGCGTCTGGTGTATTCAGAACAAGTGAATAGCATCACGGTTCGTGGTATTGAAGGGGAACTAGGCATACTGCCTGGTCATATTCCTATGGTTACACCTTTGCAGATTGCACCAATCTATATTCGTAACGGAAAAGAAAATAAACAAGTTGCGATTGGTGGCGGGTTTATCGAAGTACGTAAAGATAAGGTTGTTGTACTCGCGGAGAGTGCTGAATTCCCGGAAAGCATTGATGTGGATCGTGCGCGTGCGGCGAAAGAGCGGGCAGAACGTCGGCTTGCAAGCCAAAGCAATCAGGACCACTTTGATCACCGCCGTGCAGAGATTGCGTTGCAAAAAGCGGTTAACCGGATTAACGTATTCGGCAAATAAACGATTCTTGGAAGCCCGGCGGCTTAGTCTGCCGGGCTTTTTGAGTTTTAGTAGTAAAGTAGATTTACCGAATATAGTAAAATGTTGGGCCGGAGCCTCTACGCGATTCCCTTCATTAATCAGAAGTTTCTTGAGTGAGTTATTCACCGTCGGTGAGGATATGAATAGAATGTAGGACTAAAGTAGTGGGGACATTTACCACTAAAAGAACCATTTTTTTAGATGTGAAATTAAATTATTTCCGAGGAAATGACAGAATCGATATCGAAATAGCGCTCTTTTATGTCGTTTTAGTCACAAAATCCTGATGTTTTAAAATTAAAATGTTTATGAAGTGGAAATCAATGTAATTGACAATGTATGATGAAAGAGCCTATATTCCATAGAGTCAGCAGAAGCAGGAAGCTGCGTAGTCCATTTCCATAGTCATGCACAGTCGGATTGTTGCTGCTCTTTGATGGGGCATCAGGGGATTCCTGCATGGCAGGAGTAAATCTGACAGTAAGCTCAGTATGTTGTGATCCAGACATTCCAGTATACTAACAAGTTATGGGTGCCAGGCATATGATATGCTGATTGCTGCAACAAATGTGGAGGTAATGAATATATGGATACTGATCTGGCAAATCAGGTCAACCAGACGTTAAGCACGAATGGCTTGGTCTCAATTATCGTCTCCCTTTTATGTATAGCGTTATCATGGTGGGCTTTGCAAAATCTTAAACTGGATTTAGTGATTAGACAGCCACTAGGTGCTCAGGGAAGACTGTTACATTTGCTCTTAGCCATCATTTTGGGGCACGCCGTTGCTGGCTTTGTCATTGACTACTTGTCTTGGACCCAAATGTTGCGGAATTTGTTTTAATGTTGAGATGGTTGGTTAATCATCTGTTAGGTTCTTCAAGGAGCTCATTGTCGAATAACATCGATTAATTGTGTTAACAATTAGAGTATGAGTTGTCGGGTAAAGCTATTAAGAAAAAAATGTGACGTAAAATTGGATGAATTTGAGATGTTTTATGTAAAAATGCTTGTATCGTACAATTCAACAATGTTATGATGGAAGTTAGGGAATTCACAATTGTTCACTTATATTTGTAGTTATAAACGGGATATCCGGTTGATACCGGCTAATAACCATCCCACTTTGTTTGTTCTGATGCTCTGCTGGCTTGTAGACACTGATTTTACATGCTGAATGGCAGGATGCATGGCACACGGTATCATTGATATGAATTATATAAAAAAACCAATTCTTTTCTAACAGGCATTTGTGGCATTCTGCCAGATTATGTCGAAATTCCACACACAGCAACAGTCCTTTCTACCACAGTGGGGCTTACGTATTCCGGAATGAAGAAAAGGGAATAAAAGCGCGGAGGGAACCATGATGAGCAAATTTATCGTCCGCGGTGGCAAAAGGTTGACCGGAAGTGTCAAAGTTAGCGGCGCTAAAAATTCTGTTCTTCCGATCATCGCTGCCTCTCTCTTAGGGGAAGAAGGACAAAGCGTTATTATTGACGCACCTCCTCTAGACGATGTGATGACGATTAACAAGGTGTTGGAATCGCTTGGAGCGGGAGTTACATACCGGGACGAAGTGATTACCGTAAATGCGGAGAAACTTACTTCCTGTGAAGCCCCGTATGAATGGGTGAGTAAAATGCGGGCGTCTTTCCTGGTCATGGGGCCTTTGTTGACGCGTATGGGTCATACAAGAATCTCACTTCCGGGTGGATGTGCCATCGGTACAAGACCAATCGATCAGCATTTGAAAGGTTTTGAAGCCATGGGTGCTGAGATCAGCTTGGGCCAAGGTTATATCGAAGCTCGCAGCCAAGGTCGGTTGCGTGGTGCTAAAATTTATCTGGATGTGGCTTCCGTAGGTGCCACTCAAAATATTATGATGGCTGCAACATTGGCTGAAGGCGTGACCGTTCTGGAGAACGCGGCTAAAGAACCAGAGATTGTGGATCTGGCCAACTTCCTGAATGGAATGGGTGCCATCGTACGTGGTGCTGGAACCGGAGTGATCCGCATTGAAGGTGTGGAGAAACTGAAAGGCGTACAGCACACGGTTATTCCGGATCGGGTAGAAGCGGGTACGTATATGGCTGCTGCTGCAATATCCGGTGGTGACGTGTACATTGAAGGTGCCATCTCTGATCATCTCGGCTCGGTTATTGCGAAGCTTGAAGAGATGGGTGTAACGATCCAACCGGATGAGAATGGCGTGCGTGTCATAGCAGATCGCCCTCTTAAGGCTGTGGACGTGAAAACATTACCTTACCCAGGATTCCCGACAGATATGCAATCCCAGATGATGGCTCTCTTGTTAGCATCTGAAGGAACAAGTGTCGTGACAGAGACTGTTTTTGAGAACCGATTCATGCATGTGGATGAGTTCGCATTAATGAATGCGGAGATCAAAGTTGAAGGACGTTCGTCCATCATTACAGGTAATGCCAAACTGAAGGGTGCCAAAGTAACGGCTACCGATTTGCGTGCGGGTGCCGCACTCATTATTGCAGGTCTTGTTGCTGAAGGTACAACGGAAGTGGGCGGTACTCATCACATAGACCGTGGTTATGTACATCTCGCTGAGAAGCTTAATGGACTTGGAGCCGACATCTATCGTATCTCGGTTGAAGAACCTAAGCTGGAAGCTGTTAAGAAACACAGTGAGAAAGTCGAGGAAGTGCCTATGTTCAAGGTACAACCGACGATGGCTTAACACTGAAATGACTATATAGAGCTTTTCTGTAGTATGAGACACACCGTTGTGTGGATTGAAGATACTGTGGAATGCATGTTTTCTCAAAGTATAAAGCTAAGCCATCCGGCTTGGCTTTTTTTTTGTCTTTTTTAAGATGATCCGACAGGGGATACAATTCTCTACGAATAGTGATCTTTAAGGTCTTTTAATTAGATCTGTGCTGCAATTGCCTCAATGCAAATAACGATCAACGCAATAAGTACCTGATTCTATTAATAGCTGGTCCTAACTTGTATAGCATAACATTGTATTCTGTACCGATTCTGAATCAAATGAAAGAGCGTACTTTCTGCATGTTCTTGTCTATGGACATACCACCGTATTTTAGCGACAGATCAACGTTTATAAGGTGTACATGGCAAATGGAAGCAGAAAAAGGAACAGAACTAAAAGAGTCTCGTTTCTCTTAAATCAGGTTCTATCAGATCGAGCCAGCTCATACCCTAAACTATGGATTTGAACATCAGAACCGGTATTTGACCGGCCAAAGCAACGGAGGGTTATATTCGAATGAAAGAAGCTCGTGTACAGGTAAAGGTGCCCCTTGTCCCTCGCCCAGGTATGCAAGAGTCGGAGGAGAATACCGTTTCTGTTTCTGGAGTAGGTAAAGACAAGCTCCCCCCAATGCACTTGAGAAGCGTTCCACCGCCTGATACAAGATCGTCAAGCCCAGGAGGGATAAAGACTGAACCAGAACTTGTTCCGGCGAATGAGCTGGAGAGAACGACTACCGAGCGTACGCATGTACCTGTGATTGAGCTGGACCAATTTCGGCGTGTGAAGCATCGCCGAATGCGTACGTTTGGACGAAGACGTCGATGGGGACGCAGCTCCACAAGGTGGCAGCCGGCAGCCGCCGTATCTGCACTATTGGCTATGGCGTTACTGATTCCGGTAATTTTGGTATGGCCCCGATCAGATGAATCGGCTAAGCCAATCCCTGCTCCAACAGATGCAGTTAATACAAGGACTCCAGTCCCTACACCAGCAGTGCCCGTCACTTATCCTGAACCGAAAGTACGTGTATTCCTAGCTGCAACGGGCACAACGATGAATCTGCCGCTGGAAGATTATGTTACTGGAGTAGTAGCGGCCGAGATGCCTGCGGAATTCAGACTGGAGGCGCTGAAGGCACAGGCGATCGCAGCTCGAACATTTATCGTGAGGAGACTCGCAGCGAGTGATACGAGCGGTGTTCCAGCGGGTGCGGCTGATGTAACGGATACAGTGAGCCATCAGGTGTTTACTCCGCCAGATCAGGTTAGAGCAGATTGGATTCGTCTGGGGAAGGTCAAGGAATGGGAGAAGCTGCAACAGGCTGTCCGTGAAAGTAAGGATACCGTCATGACTTATCAGGGAAAGGCAATCACCGCTTCCTTTTTCTCTACCAGTAATGGGTATACGGAGAATGCCGAGGATGTGTGGGGAAACGCTGTACCTTATCTGCAAAGTGTAGACAGTCCGTGGGACAAAAATCTGGCTCCAGGCTTCAAACAAACCGTCACGATGAAGCGTAGTGAGATCTTGCAGAAGTTGAATCTGGATGCCATTCCGGTTACTTCTCAGAAGAATGGATCGTGGATGGAAGTATTATCTACTACCAAAGGACATCGGATTAAGGAAATGCAGATTGCAGGGGAAACATTCAGTGGTCCAGAGGTTCGTAAACAGCTCGGATTAAGATCCAGCCAATTCAGTTGGAGAACCACAGGGGATGAGGTTCAGATTACAACGTATGGATACGGGCATGGGGTTGGCATGAGCCAATGGGGAGCAAACGGCATGGCGCAGGAAGGTCACACCGCTACCCAGATTCTCAAACACTATTACACTGGCATCTCCTTTGGACAGGCATCCAAGATGTTGGCATCGAAATAGGGCACACAGAGATACAGATCTATATAGATCGAAACAGATAAGGATAAAGGGAAGGGCAAGGAAGGATAAGGAAAGGATAAGGAAAGGATAAGGGCAAAAGCAAAAGATAAGGATTAAGGTAAAGGAAAGAGCAGGAGCAAGAACAAAGAGCAAGAGCGAAGATAAGAGCGAGTTAAGACAAGGGCAAGAGTACAAGACAAGTGGCAAGCTGACGAAGAAGAAGGATATGGGCAGGGCAACAGTTTAGGCTGTTGTTTAGTTAGTATTTAATCGTGAGTCTGTGCAGGTCTTCGTTCACCTTTGGAGGGCTAACGAACTTCAGACACCTTATTAGCCCCATTATGTATGAATGGAAAACCTAACGAATCTCAGACACGCTATATCACCATATATCACGGATTTGGACTGATAATAGCCCTAAAATGGATGATTAGCGTGTTTACGATTCGTTACATTTTCTAGGTTGCTGTTTTACCATCAATAAGGGCGCCTGAGTTCGTTAGAAATATTCTATTAGAGTTAACTTCAACATAACGAACCAAACCAATATAATAAACAGCCCAATTTAAACCAAAACCATAATTCCAACCAAAATCATAATTTCAACATTCAAGTCCAAACTGTAATTCCAAAAATTCAAGCTCAAAATGAAGAGACGCAAAAAGGATCTTGATTATAATTCGACTCTACCTAAGCAAACAAACTATACAGTCGTTCTCCAAACATATCGGGTCTGATGCCGCTTCATTCTATATGGTTATATAAACTTCAGCATTATCTCATCATCTCATAAACTCACTTCATAGAAGGATTGGTCATTAAAGCCAATTCGCTCTTTTTACCACCCGCCCTTTCCGGAAATTTTTAGACTTGGCTATATATGCGGAGAGTGCGAGCGTACGGGTAGCGCAGGGGACAGAAAAGACCTGTAGAATCGCAGCTAAAAGCTTTCGGAAAGAAAGCTGCATCGGAAGCATAAACATATCTATCTTTACTACAAGATTTCACCTTTGAAGAAGGTGATAGATGAAATCCGGTAGTAACAGCCGGTCGAAAGGTTTTCTGGCCCCGGAGCGGCGCACGTACCCGCTGCACATCTCCACCCTATATAGCACTCTCTGAAACCTCTGTGAAAATAATTAGAGTCGCGCGTGTATAAAAGAGTTGCACCCGGTAACACTTGTTACTGAGGTGATCAAGATGAATGAACAAAACAAAAAAACAGTCCAAGAAGAAACTCCTAAAACAACACAAGGAGTACCGGCTAGCCAGCCCTCTTCATGGAGAAGAGCAATGTCCAAACGTTGGGTCTTTCCGGCAGCCTACATCGCAGCAGCAGGTATTATACTAACATTAGTGTGGGTCTACCAGGGCACAGGCGACAAAGCTATGAACCCGGACTCTGCTAACGGAGTGGTCGAAACAGGTGCAGCGAGTACAGAAGAAACAGCAGTTGGCGGAGAACAGGAAAGTGTGGAAGTTGTTGCAAAGTCGGAGAATTTTGGTTGGCCTGTAGCAGTGCCGTCCGAAATTTCAGTAGTTAAGCCATTCTATGACAACGAAGCTTCAACCGAAGAACATGAAGCGGCGATGGTTCAGTACAATGATACATTCATCCCGAACACGGGTGTGGATCTGGCACGTGGCGATAACAAAACGTTTGAAGTCAAAGCAGCGCTTGGCGGTAAAGTCACACGGGTGGAGCAGAACCCTCTCACAGGTCAGGTTGTGGAAATCACACACAGCGATAACCTGAAGACGGTGTACCAAAGCTTGGCAGACGTCAAAGTGAAACAGGACGACGAAGTGAAACAAGGAGATGCGATTGCATCTGCTGGCGTCAATGAATTGGGAAAAACGCTTGGCAACCACCTTCACTTTGAAGTGTACGAAGACGGACAGCCGGTTAACCCGCAAGGATATCTTCCGAAAAAATAAATGATTTTTACCGCAGCAACATGATGGGCAGAGGGGATAAACCTCTGCTCTTTTTGTGCTTTTCAGAAAATAATGGGACCTTCGAAGCTTGTCACACCTCTAAACCGCGAATATATAGGCATGCTCCTCATATAATGTACCAAACTATCCACACAGTAGGGAGGCGGGAGCGTGCACGATTACATCAAGGAACGGACCATCAAAATTGGTCGCTGCATTGTTGAGACGAGGAATACGGTCCGTACCATTGCCAAGGAATTCGGCGTGTCAAAGAGTACTGTGCATAAGGATCTGACGGAGCGTCTGCCGGAAATCAACCCTGATCTTGCTGACCAGGTGAAACACATTTTGGAGTACCATAAGTCGATCCGCCATTTGCGGGGTGGTGAAGCGACCAAAATTAAATACAAAAAAACGAGTGGCAAGAAACGTGAGGTGTTGGCTTCCGCCAAATCGTAAGCATCTTCACAAAGACGTAGGCCAAAAAGCTCACACATGCATTGAATCCCTCCCCTGAAGTATGATATGTTAAAAGCTGGTACAGGATCGAATTATGACATCTTATCAGCCCGATTTTTACATATATATGTTGCACTTTGTCGAACGAGCGGTGACGTGATAAGGGACTCTTTTTCACAGGATACGCTGACCAAATAATATCACTTTGGGGGCTCTTTTATGTTTAGCAAGGATATCGGTATTGATCTTGGCACGGCTAACGTGCTTATTCACGTGAAAGGAAGTGGGGTTGTCCTCGATGAACCTTCCGTCGTGACCATTGAAAGAGATACGAAGCGGGTCCTTGCTGTTGGGGAAGAAGCGCGTCGTATGGTGGGGCGTACTCCAGGTAACATTGTTGCCATTAGACCGTTGCGTGACGGTGTTATTGCGGACTTCGAGATTACGGAAGCGATGCTCAGACATTTCATTAATCGTGTGGGTGCAAGAAGCTGGTACAGCCACCCGCGAATTCTGATCTGTGCACCGACGAATATTACTTCCGTGGAGCAGAAGGCCATCCGCGAGGCTGCGGAGCGCAGCGGTGCCAAAGAAGTGTTTCTGGAAGAAGAGCCAAAAGCGGCAGCGATCGGTGCGGGGATGGATATCTTTCAGCCGAGCGGCAATATGGTCGTGGATATCGGCGGCGGAACGACTGACGTTGCAGTCCTGTCTATGGGCGACGTAGTCACCGCCTCTTCTATTAAAGTCGCAGGGGACAAGTTCGATGAAGCAATAATCAAGTTTATCAAAGCCAAGTACAAGCTCATGATCGGTGAACGGACCGCTGAAGATATCAAGATTGCCATTGGTTCAGTGAACCCAAGTGGACGCCAATCCGAGATGGATATACGCGGACGTGATATGGTATCTGGTCTGCCTGTTACCGTAACGGTATCGGGAAATGAAATACAGGAAGCACTCTGGGATTCCGTGCAATCCATCATCGTTGCAGCCAAATCCGTATTGGAACGTACACCGCCGGAACTGTCAGCAGACATTATCGATCGTGGTGTGGTATTGACGGGCGGAGGCGCATTGCTGAACGGACTGGACGAGCTTTTGTCCAATGAATTGCATGTACCGGTATGGGTTGCGGAAGATCCAATGCATTGTGTCGTGAAGGGGACAGGCATTATGCTTAATAATTTGGATCAGGTGGTTAAGAAAAAGTTCTAATCTGCCGATATAAAAAGCAAAGGTTCGCCATGCTCGGGAAGCAGAACGGACAAGCAGCTAACCTGTTATGCAGGACAAGCGCTTGAGGAGAGGGGTTAATTCATGTTAAGAGGTCTGTACACCGCTACTGCGGGAATGATTACGCAACAACGCCGCCATGACACAGCTACGCAGAATATTGTTAATACGAACACGACGGGATACAAACAGGTGAACAGCGTAAGCCGTTCTTTCCCGGAAATGCTCATTACCTTGGTAGGCGGAGATCCGAATCTTCCGACAAAGCGGCTGGGCAAGCTGAACACGGGGGTGTTCGCGGAAGAGAGTTTGTCCATGAATGTGCAGGGGACCCTTATGGAGACTGGACAGAAAAATGATTTTTCCATTTCCTCCAATATGACGGTTAATGATCCGCAGACTGGACAACCTGTCCCGTTTGATGCTTCAGGCAAATTTGTACGGGCCGATGGCACGGTAACTTACCAACCTCAAGCATATTTTGCAGTTCAGGATGCTGAAGGTAACACACGATATACACGCGATGGTCACTTTGACGTTACAGGCACAGGACAATTGCTAAGTTCGACAGGCTCACAGGTGTTGGATAATAATGGACAACCTGTTGTGTTGACAGGTTCGGTAGAGCAATTTAAAGTGGATGAGCAAGGTCGTCTAATCAATACAGCAACGGGTGTACCAACAGGTGTTACACTCGGTATTAGTGTCATTGACCAGCCGAATCAACTGGTTCGTCAAGGGGATGGCAATTTCAGCCTCAGTGATAAAAATGGGGCAACTGCCCGAATGATGGCTGCTGGTGATAACGTGCAGATTCGTCAGGGATACCTGGAAGGCTCCAATGTGGATGCTTCACAGGCAACGGTTGATATGAACGCCGCATTCCGCGCGTATGAAGCAAACCAGAAGGTCGTGCAATTCTACGACCGCAGTCTGGATAAAGCCGTCAATGAAGTCGGGCGTGTATAACGCCGACATTTAAATATAACCGCGCAGCGAGGGTCTCGACAGCCCTTTGCAAAGCAAAGCAGGGAAGAGACCACGCGGAGCTACACGCCGCACCAAGAGCGTGCCCGTCTATGATTCAGCCATGTGAAACTATGGCGGTAATCATAGACGGGCAGTCGCGGCGGACTCACACCACCGTCACTTAGCAAGATCGTACCCCACTTACCTATTCCGCCTGTTTCGGGAGTCCAGAGGGCAGCGCCATCTGGGGCCCTCCCTACTAGGGAGGGTTTGGGAGGGTGGATAGGAAACAAGGGGAGGGTTAACCACCGTATGAATAATTCCATGATTAGTGCCAAGGTGTCCATGACCGCGATACAGCAACGCCTGGATGTCATTTCCGATAATATTGCCAACGTGAATACGGCAGGCTATAAAAGCAAGCAAGCGGCGTTCGAGGATGTGCTGACTCGGGTTCAACAACAATCGGACAAGTACAAGTTGGATGGACGCTCGACACCGATGGGATATAACCTTGGTTTTGGTGCTCGTTTGGCTGATGTGACGAAGGATATGTCTCAGGGCAGTATGAATGAGACAGGCGTTCCGACAGATCTGGCCATTGAGGGAAATGCCATGTTTGCGGTTGAAGCGAATGGTCAGAAAATGTGGACACGTCAGGGTGCATTTCATTTTGTACCTGACACACGACCGAAAGCTAATCCCAATGCACCAGATATGATGGTAATGGTCAATGGCGAAGGTCACTTTGCTTTGGATCGTCAAGGGAACCGCATTACTGCACCGAATAATAGCAAAGTTGCCTTTGATGAAAAGGGTAACTTGTTAATCCGTCGTGGTAATGAAGCGAACGCAACCATCGGAGCACAGCTGCAACTGGTAGACATCGAACGCCCTGAGGGGCTTGTACAGTACTCGGATAATCTGTTCGGTCTGGATGCGGGATTAACCGAGGATAATGTATTTGGTGCCAATGCGGCTACGCGTGAAGCGGTTGCGATGATCCGTGCAGGTTATCTGGAGCAATCCAATGTGGATTTGACACAGGAGATGTCTTTGCTTATGCAGGGACAGCGGACATATCAGCTGGCGGCACGGGCGCTAACGTCCAGTGATTCCATGTTGGGTCTTGCCAACAATATGAGAGCATAAAAGGTGAATGTGATGACAGAAACACAGCAGCAGAACAGCAAGCCGGAGAAGAAGGAAGTCAAGAAGAAGAAGAGTGGATGGCGCATCGCAAGATGGTTCCTGATACCGGTCCTGCTTGTTCTTGCCCTTGCTGGCGGAATGGTCGCTGGATATGTGGTACTGGGCAAACAGGATATCGGTTCCGTATTGCAATGGAGTACATGGGAACATGTATATAATCTGGTGTTCGCTCCATAATGTAACGAGTTAAAGCGAAAACTCCTGCGCAGGCAGGAGTTTTCTTTTTGACGTTGAAAACAGTATAATGATGGATGACGTTTCACAGCAAAAGAGGCCTCCCCTGCGAAAGACATTCGTCATCGCGAAGAGAGACCCCTTATCTTAACCTTCACTACTGCAGTCATGAAGGATATTACTAGTGTTAACCGAAAATGTGCTTTCCATACAAAATTTAAATTAAAAACCAAATTTATATGAGGATCGACTTGATCATAACCGGTTTTCGTGTGCGCACTAAAGTCAGTGGAGGAGACGGAATCGTTCGAAAGAACGATCCGTAACCGTAACGACCACCTGTGCGCACATGAGAACTTTATGATGAAGAATTCTCATATAAACATCCCGAGAGGAGATTACACTGTGCTCGATATCAAACAGATTCAAGAAATTATCCCGCATCGTCCGCCGTTCCTGTTGGTGGACAGAATTTTGGAGATGGAGGATGGCAAACGTGCTGTTGGTTTGAAAAATGTAACGATTAATGAACCATTCTTTATCGGTCATTTCCCTGAGTATCCGGTAATGCCGGGTGTTTTGATCACCGAAGCATTGGCTCAGGTTGGTGCAGCGGCTATGTTGAACCTGGAAGCTAATAAAGGCAAAATCGGCTTTTTGGCGGGACTGGACAACTTCCGTTTCCGTGGACAAGTTGTGCCTGGAGATACGTTGATCCTGGAAGTGGAGATTACACGTCTGAAAGGTTCGATTGGTAAAGGTAAAGCAACCGCCCGAGTGGACGACAAAGTGGTCGCTGAAGGCGAGATCATGTTTGCGCTGTCAGACCCAAGCTGATTACATAACGTGAGCATTTACATCATGCAGGAATTTAATCGGACTGAATGATGCAAGATGCTGGAGTAACTCAGTATACCTGAATTTATATAGACGGAAGGGGTTTATCGGAATGGAACAGTTAAGCACAGCAGCAGCAGAGACGTTGCAACAATGGTTGGAGGATGCTTCGATTGATGAAGCAACGAAACAGGAGCTTCGTGATTTGCAGGATCAGCCGAAAGAGCTGGAGGAACGTTTCTATAGAAATCTGGAGTTCGGTACAGGGGGATTGCGTGGAGTCATTGGTGCCGGAAGCAATCGGATGAACCGATACACCGTAGGTCGGGCAACGCAAGGATTTGCGCGTTATCTGCTTGAGCAACATGGTGACCAAGAAGGCAAACCTTCTGTCGTTATTGCTCATGATTCCCGTCATTTCTCACCTGAATTCACACTGGATGCTGCGCTTGTATTGGCTGGCAACGGCATTGTAGCCAAGCTGTTCCCATCCCTGCGTTCGACTCCAGAGTTGTCATTCGCGGTGCGTCATCAGAAGGCAACTGGCGGAATCGTTGTAACAGCGAGTCACAACCCTCCGGAATATAACGGATATAAGGTATACAACCACGAAGGTGGTCAACTGGTTCCGAATGAAGCAGAGAAAGTTATTCGTTACATTCAGGAAGTACCTTCCCTCTCTGATGTGAAGAAGCTGACACAGGAAGAAGCTGAAGCTCAAGGATTGCTCGTATGGCTTGGTGAAGAGCAAGATCAGGCATTTGTGGATACTGTGGCAAGCCGTAGTCTGAGTCGTGAGTTGATCCAATCTGGCGTGGGCCGTGACTTCAAAGTTGTCTACACGCCACTGCACGGAACAGGGAACGTACCTGTACGTCGTGTGTTGGAACAGATCGGATTCGAGCAAGTGCACATTGTAGCGGAGCAGGAGCAACCCGATGCCGAGTTCTCAACAGTGAAATCCCCTAACCCGGAAGAACGTGAAGCGTTCACACTCGCGATGAAGCTCGGAGAATCCGTTGGGGCGGACATTCTGATTGGGACAGATCCAGATGCGGACCGTATGGGTGCTGTGGTGAAAGACAACGATGGCAAATATTTCGTCTTGTCCGGGAACCAATCTGGTGCGATTATGGTACATTACCTGCTGAGTCGCCTGCAAGAGACGGGTACACTGCCAAGCAACGGTGCGGTTGTGAAAACCATCGTAACCAGTGAGATGGGCGCTGTTATTGCTGAACATTACGGTGCAGAAGTGATGAACACATTGACAGGCTTCAAATATATTGGTGAAAAAATGAACCAGTTCGAAGCAACAGGCAGTCATACCTTCTTGTTCGGATATGAAGAAAGTTATGGCTACCTCTCAGGCAACTATGCCCGTGACAAGGATGCTGTCCTTGCTTCGATGTTGATTGCTGAAGCTGCTGCGTATTATAAGAGCCAAGGCAAGACCCTCTACGATGTATTGCAAGAGCTATACAAGCAATTCGGATACTTCCTGGAGAAACTGGAGTCCCGTACGCTGAAAGGCAAAGACGGCGTAGCTCAGATCCAAGCGAAAATGACCGACTGGCGTTCCAATCCACCACAAGAAGTAGCGGGTATTGCTGTACAGGATGTACTGGACTACTCCCTTGGCTTGGACGGTCTCCCGAAGGGGGACGTATTGAAATTCATTTTGGCAGACGGTTCATGGTTCTGCTTGCGCCCTTCCGGAACAGAACCTAAGATCAAAATATACTTCGCTGTGCGTGGAGAGAGCTTGGATGATGCAGAAGCTCGGATCGAGCGGCTGGTTACTACAGTGATGTCGCGTGTAGACGCACAATAACACGAACGCAGCAATGAGCAAGAACATGAGAAGGCCTCTCCGCACCGTAAGGTTGGTTGGCGGAGGGGTTTTTCTTTGAAATAAAAGTCTAGATGGTTCTGGCATATAAGAGGGCTTGTTGACACAAGCTGTTTGTATCCTAATGTATGAATGTTAAATGAACGAATGACTTCAGCTGAACGTGCATTTGGTTCCAACACTTGAGGAGGTACATGTAGTGCGTCAAAAATGGCTTTTTTGGAATAACGCTTCTCGGAAGTGGTTGTGGCTCGTCGTTATTATTGGTCTGGTTGCTTCCATCCCAGTAATCAGTGATCGGGTGCAGACGGAATCATCGGCTAAAAAGGTGGAGCTTGTCTTCAACTATCGAGGTCTGTTGGATATCTCCGCATATCAGGCACATCCGCAAGATTTCATGAATGAACAATTGACTCGTCTGAAAGATGCAGGCGTAACCACTATGGCTGTGTTCGAGAGTACACTGGACGAGCTGAGAAAGACACGCCGATTGATGGTATACAGTGGCCAGGATCTTGCGAACCTGACCAAGGATGTGATTCCTGCTAACGCAAATTACACGTACGTGTTATTTACAACAGAGGAAAATGCACAGGCGTATACCCCTATCATTGAACAAACGTTCGCTGATCGACAGATCCCTGTAGTCCCATGGGAGTATGAAGGTCGTAGCGGCTTAATATTGCAGACTCCACCGGAGAATGCCAACATGCAACCTATGCAGCCCGATCCGGTTGCTGTGAAGATGCTGCGTGATCAAGGTTTCTACATTTTGCCGCGAATTTCGGACAGTGTACCTTATAACCAGGAATCAATGGAGCGTTTGCTTACCTTCTTCCAGGAGAATGGCGTGAAGCGCATCTTGTTTGATGGTGATGCTGTGAAAGGGTACAATGATAATGCAGAGCTGAAGAGCCTCGACCAATTCGCACAGTTGCTGAACAAGCATGATATTGGTCTGGCGGCGATCGAAAATTTGAAGAAACCACAGTCTGGTTTCCAGACACTGGCTTACAAAACGGATTACAACGTCACGCGTCTGTACTCACTTAGTGATGGAGATGCCAACCTGGACGTAGATACGATTGCTGACCGTTTTGTACTGGCTGCCAAAGACCGTAACATTCGTATGCTCTATATGAATGCATCGCCTAGCCGGAATACAGCCAAGGCCATGATTACAGATCCAATTGAGAATCTGATCAACAGCTTGGGTGAGCCGGGTCATGCGGTAGAACGCATGGCGAAGCATGGATTTGAACTTGGACAAGCTGAAGCATTCACAGTCAAGGATTCCTCCATTCAGCGTTATGCCAAGCTGGTGGCTCTAGTTGGTGCGATTGCGATGATTGCATTAATGGTTTCTTATTTTGTCCCACTGCTGACATTGATTGCATTTGTAGTTACTCTGGTGGGCAGTGCCGGATTGTTCCTCTTGAAACCAACTTTGCTGGAGCAAGGGATTGCCTTGCTTGTGGCAATAGCCGCGCCGACCCTAGCCATGGTGCTGGCCGTTCGAACCGTGAACTATCAGCAACAGCGTCAACCGGATGCATCTGCAGGACGTCGTTTGAAACAAACGTTGGTGCTATATGTAAGAACGTCAATTCTTTCATTCCTGGCGGTGCCTTTTGTCATCGCATTGCTGAATAGCATTACGTATAGTCTGGTCATTAATCAGTTCCGCGGCGTGAGTCTTCTGCACTTTGCACCTATGGGACTTGTGGCAATTTATATCGTGTTTTACCGTGGGTCGGGATCTTTCTCGATCAAAAAGATTAAAGAAATGCTTCGTATGCCAATTAACGTATTGATGGTTGTGTTGGCACTTGTTGCTGCTGTTGTTGGGTACTATTATTTGAGCCGTACAGGCAACTCGGGTTCGGTTACACCATTCGAGATGTTCCTGCGTACAACGCTGGAGGATACTTTCGGCGTACGGCCAAGGTTCAAAGAATTTATGCTGGGACACCCGCTGTTTATCGTTGGCGTGTTCGCCGCTTTAAAATACCGTAAAGTCATCTTTGTGCTCGTTATTGCAACTATGGGACAGTTGTCCATGGTAGATACATTCGCACATATTCATACGCCGGCTGTATTGTCACTTATTCGTGGAGTGATGGGGCTCGGACTTGGCTTAATCTTTGGTATCGTTGCTGTGGGTGTGTGGCAAGTAGCGGAAGGATGTTGGAAAAAATGGTCACCACTTCTCAAAAGTTAGTCATCTCGGGATATTATGGATTCCGCAACAGCGGAGACGAGGCGGTGCTGAAGTCGATTTTGACCGCACTGGAAGAGGAAAGTCAGAGGTCGAATATCACCATTGAGCCGATTGTGCTCTCGGGTGATCCGGAGTGGACAGCTTCGATGTACGGTGTACGTTCAGTGCACCGCATGAAGCTGAAGGAAGTTCGCGAAGCGCTCAAAGAGAGTGACGGTTTGATCAGTGGCGGTGGAAGTCTGCTGCAGGATGCAACCGGACTGAAGTCCATTCCTTATTATCTGGGAGTTATTAAGTTGGCTCAGATGTTGAGAAAACCAACGTTTATCTACGCACAGGGGATTGGCCCTGTGAATCGTAAAATGTTTAATCCCATGATTAAATCGGTCTTTAAGGCTTGCACATATGTATCGGTTCGAGATGAAGAATCTGCGGATTATCTACGGGGGCTGGGATTACAGTGGAATCAGATCCATGTCGTACCCGACCCGGTAATGGGCTTGCCATTACCTGAAGCAAAAGTTGAGAGTGGTGCAGGTGTAGTCTCAGCCAATGGTACTACTCAAGCTAATCGAGTGGAAACTACATCTGGAGCACACACCAAGCTTCCTGTGATCGGGATATCGGTACGGTTCTGGGAATCGGATCGTAAGGAGCTTACTGCCATTGCTGCTGGATTGAAAAAGCTGTGCTCCAAAAGAGCTGTACACTTGCGTTTTCTGCCATTTCATTTGCCAAATGATGAACAGGCATCGCGATTCCTTATGGAAATGCTCGGTGATGTGACCAGCAAAGGCAGTGAGATTAGCATCACACCGGATATGACCGATCCTCAGCTTATGCTGGAGGAAGTCAGCAAGTGTGATCTCGTAATCGGCATGCGTCTGCACAGTCTGATCTATGCAGCTTCGCAATATGTGCCGCCGGTAGGCATTTCGTATGATCCCAAAATCGATCAATTCTTGCTTCGTCTGGACAGTGAACCAGCAGGCAATACGGATACACTCGATGGCGACAAGCTCGCAAAAACTGTGGTTGGACTGCTAGACCAACGTTCGCAGTGGTTGAAGGAACATGAAGAAGGTATCACCCAACTGAAGCAGGAAGCCAGAGTGCCTGCACAGCAGATTATTAACTATTTAGGCCGCAAAGGATGAGATAAAAAATGAGTCAGACCGGATCAATACCTACCGTTTCGATCTACGGCGTTCCTTTTTCCAAACTGACAATGAAAGAAACGGTGAAGGTTCTTCAGGAAGCTGTGCTGTCCAAGCAGCCACACCAGGTGATTACAGCTAATCCGATTATGGTTATGGCCGCACTGGAAGATCCTGCAATTATGGAAGTCATGAAAGCTGCGGAACTGATTGTTCCCGATGGAACAGGTGTGGTATGGGCTGCGAACTATTGTGGAGATCCTGTAGCGGAGCGAGTGCCCGGATTTGAGCTTTTACATGAATTGCTGCGGGTTGGAGAAAACTATCGATGGGGTGTGTATTTGCTCGGTTCCACCCCTGAGGTGATTCAAGAAACAGCAGTTCGGTTACAACAGCAATATCCTGCGATCCGTATTGTAGGTTATCGCGACGGTTACTTTGGTCCGGCTGAGGATGAGCAGGTGGTTGCGTCCATTCGGGAAGCTGCACCTGATCTTCTGTTTGTCGCACGTGGGGCAGATACTCAGGAACCTTGGATTCACAAGCACAAAGTTGCACTGCAGGTTCCCGTAACCATGGGTGTGGGCGGCAGCTTTGATGTGATCTCGGGGAGAACGAAACGAGCACCCAAACTGTTCCAAACGTTAAGACTGGAGTGGTTCTATCGCTTGCTTCGCGAACCAAGCCGGGCTGGGCGAATGCTTGCACTCCCGAAATTCGCTGTGAAAGTGATGCGGGACAAAGAAAACGTGACAAAAGTCCGTTAAAAACAGGTAATTGCGAGATAAATGCTTGTTTTTGCTATAAATTGAGGATGGCTTTTCGGGTGGGATGGGCGTATAATTCGTTCTGGATTACATGTGTGCCACTCCATGAAACAGAAGCGTTACACTGGGCACTACGATTGCAAGGCAACCTTTCGATTGCTGTTATCCCCAAATTTCTTTTATTCCCTTTATATAAGGGAGAAATATGGTGATAAAGGCAAACGCTACGCTTCTACAGGTTTTCCTTGCACTCTACGTTGTCATGTAACTAGATTTTTCATTAAAAGTGACGAACAATAATTTTTTTTATATATAGAAAGAGATCAGGGGATTTATAATTTCGTACAGGTATTATAATTGGGGGTCGAATGTTCAAATGGTAGCGATCTTTATCATTGGATTTATCGTGTCAATGGGACTGGCTCTTGCCCTGACACCGCTTGTCAAAAAGTTCGCAGTCCGCATTGGTGCAATGGATACGCCGAATGCACGTAAAGTTCATACACGCATTATGCCACGTCTTGGCGGTCTGGGAATATTCCTTGCCTTTGTCATTACGATTGCTGCATTACTTCCTTTCGTATCGGCATGGTTTACAACCCGGGATATGAGTTTTGTCAGCGCGTTTTTGATCGGTGGATCAATTATCGTGCTGATCGGAGCACTCGATGATCGGTTTGAACTTTCAGCCAAAGTGAAGTTGCTTGGTCAAATTGTTGCTGCTTCAGTTGTCGTATTCGGATTCAATATTCGGGTAGACTTCGTCAATATTCCGTTTCAGGATACGTATTCTTCGCTTGAAGCTTGGGTATCCATTCCGCTGACGATCCTGTGGATCGTGGGTGTTACGAATGCGATTAACCTGATTGACGGTCTGGATGGTCTTGCTGCCGGTGTATCCGGTATTGCCATTGGTACCATTGCTGTGATGTCATTCCTGATGGGTAACATGATGATTGCCTTGTTGTGCTTGGTGCTGCTGGGCAGTATTATCGGATTCCTGTTCTTTAACTTCCACCCGGCCAAAATCTTCATGGGTGACACAGGATCTCTATTCCTTGGTTTCTCGCTGGCGTTGCTGTCCATGCTCGGCTTCAAACAAATTGCGGTTGTGTCCTTCATTACACCGCTGATCATTATCGGTGTGCCGCTCTCGGATACCTTCTTCGCGATTATCCGTCGTGCGGTTCAACGGAAACCGATTTTTGCACCGGATAAAGGTCACTTGCATCACTGCTTACGCGAACTTGGATTCAGTCACCGTCAGACGGTCCTGATCATTTATGGAATTGCCGCGTTCTTCGGAGTACTGGCAATTATCCAGTCCTCTGCGGCAATGTTCGAAGCGAACTGGGTAACGTTCGTGGTGATCTGTATCATGATGTTCTTCCTTCAGGTGGGAGCAGAAGTCATCGGGCTTGTTAGCAAAACGAGAAGACCGGTCATCAACTTCCTGATGCGAATGCGTGTCAAGCTGAACCCGGAGACCCGTTCGAAATCCTAATATAGATAAATGTAATGGTTAATGCTATTCTAGAATATTATTCCAGACCCAACCTTATCCCATGTGGATAAGGTTTTTTGTTTATTTTGAGCTTTTTACTAAATAATTGGAACCTTTTGCCGATATATAAAGGTAACTGACTTAAAAAGAGGAGAGATGATACGTAATGCAACAAAAGAAACGGCCGTTGGTCTGGATCATGTTGGTCACCATGGTGTTCTCATTGTTCCCACAAGGTCTATTCGGTGGTTCCGTTGCTTCGGCTGCCAACGCACAGACTACCTATTTCACACCAGACAATACTCTGATTAGCAACACGTCTGATCTTGTTTTGGATGATTCCGCTAATGCGAGATATCTGTCCCGGTCTTTAGCTTACCAAACGACTTCAGGGACAATTACAATAACAGGTGCCTATGCATTTGTATCGAAAGATACGATGCGGGTTAAAGTGGAGCAACTGAATTCCGTTGTAGAAGGCAATAAGACAAAATGGGAGCCAGATGCCACACGTTCCAATACAACTGCAGTTACTGCAAGCACGGCGGGTAACAATAAATTTTCAGCTAACAATCTTACCCTGTTCCCAGGTTTCAACCGGATCACGTTCTACGGTAGTCAAGGTTCAGTAGAGCGTTCAGATACGTTCTATGTACTTTATGATCAGGTTCCTTTTATTCAAGATTTTAAAATTTTCACCGATCCAAGTACTGGTTCCAACACATCGTATGGTCTAAATGAAGGATCACAGACCGTTGTAAATACACAATTCGTCTCTGTTCAAGGTAAAGTGCAAAATGCGAATAAGGTGACCGTTTCTCTAAATGGAGAAGAAGAGCTTGATTCCTCTTTGCTTCAGAACGGGACATTTTTCACACCACAATTGAAGCTGAAAGCCGGACTGAACAATCTGAAATTTAAGATTGCCAATGGCTCAGATTCAGTGATTACCGAGCGTGCGGTCTATTATTATGACAAGGATCAGCCGTTCTCTACACTCAACGTGATGTTAAGTACAACTGACAGCAAGTCTGTTCTGGATAATATACCAACATTCTCTACAACGGCTACACAAGCACAACTTGAAGTACAAGTAGTGTTACCATACGCGGCAAGCAACAGCACATTCAAGGACGCGGGCTCGTTCACAGTGAACGGAATGACCATGACCTTCATCGATCCAACAGAAATTATTATTCCAGGTCCAGACGGATCTACACCGGAATATCGTGTAGTAACGTTCAAAACGACCAATGCATATCCGTTACAAACAAACGGAGCAACACCAGCAGAAATTCTCAAGAATCAAACGGTCAACGCTGTTGTTGGATTTGGCAACTTCAGTTCCGGTTATCAAGGGAAGTTCATTTATGCTCCAGGGGTAAAAGCAATTACGAACATGTACTACCTTCCGGATTATAATGGTGGTGCAGTGACCAATAAAGTTGCATTGAATAATGCGCAGATCGACAAAGAAAGCTTCTATATTATGGTGGAGTCCAGTCAGGTTATTGGAGCAGAATTACCAATTGGAGTATATTTGCCTACGGGTACGACAAAATTGACCATTGAGGCGCCTGTGTTTACAACTCCCCCTACGCTGTCAGATAAGCAAGCCGTCTATTTGGTGAAAAACTTGGCCAATGGTACGCAAAAAATTCGTTTCTATTATTCTACGCCAGAACCATCGTATGATGTGACTGTATCATATTCATCCAAAAGTTATATCTATGTAGCTAACTTATATGATGGACAGACCTATACATTCGATTCTAAAATAACTCAGAAGTTGAAGGTGGAGGGTGAGTTTGTAGGATTTAGTACATTGCAATCTCCTCAATTTGTTGGCCAGTTATTGGTCAATGGTGTGAACACAACGGTTACAGGTTTTCCTGGAACAACAGTTGGAAAGTTTTCTTTCGAACTTCTGATTGGGGGTGCGAATGGTAGTCTTGTGTACGGTGAAAATACGATTACCATTACAGGTACGGATAAGGATGGCGCTGGAAAGACGAAGGTAATTGAGAAGAAATTAAGGATTTATATTTCGGATAGTAATGTTTCCAATATTGATAAATTCATTCCAGTGCCTGTTCCGACCGATACTCGCCAGGATTTTACCAAGGCAGATGTCAGTCAGTATACACCTGAGGAAATGGCCAATATTTTTAAAGTCACACCGGACTTTATCTTTAGGGATGGCAAATATGTAACAAGTGAAGAAAGATATGATCTGGTATTCAAAGGTGGAGGCGCACAAATCGCTAACCTGTACTCTGGCTCTAAGCTGATCTATACGTATAATCCAGTGCCGATCATAGATACAGCGGATACTAATAAGCAAACATTAGATAGTCACATTTCTGATTTTGCAGGGAATCAGGATGAATTCATGGTTCGGATTCGTAACTATGTCTTTGATACACCTGGCAGCCATGTATACACGTTAGAGTTAATTAACAGTACAGGTGCGAGAACAACACAACGACTTGAGATTGTAAGAGAGCCATCTTCCTATCGCATTCTTTCCCCTGTAGCAACTGTAGGTGAGCAGATTGTTGTAAATAAAAACTATGTACACTTTGATATTGAAGCCGAAGGTGCTACGCAAGTTCTGGTCGATAAAGTACCTGCTATCAAACGTCCAGATATGAATAATCGCTTCGTTCTCAATTACGTGGGATTGAAACAGGATAAGAGCAATGCGATCAAAATTCAGATTATTAGGGATGGCGCTACCATAAACGACACGATTAATGTCTTTTACACGGGTACAGTCGGAACAGATGCACAGTACATGACACCTAAAATTGCCAACAAATATTCGGTATTTAACAAGAAGGTTGAATTAGCTTTCCCTAAAGGAACCATACTGCAATCAGCTGCGAAGTCAAACAGTGGTGTAGTTAAATTTTATCCTGACAACAAGTTGCTCTTCGGTATTACAGATCCGAAGGATGGCGTGCTTGAACGGAAAAATGACTATGGCTTTAATATTGGACAGGCTGATCCTCGTAGTACAGGGGGAGTGACACCGATCACGGTGCCAACCATTTTGACAGAGTTGTTTAACTCGAATCTGACTACAAGTAACTTTGTGCCGATCTCGGAGACATACTGGATTAACGGCGGAATTGGCGAACTTGGAGATAAAGGATCGAGTGGATACAAGCCGGGAACAGATGGTGTAACACCGTACTCACTCGAAGGAAGCTTTACGCAATATCCAACAGAACGTGTTCTGGTTCCTTCTAACCGGGGAACGTTAACGCTTGCGTATGATCCGACCATTGTTGATGAAGTGGGTTCAACGATTACGGTATTCCGTTACACTGACAAAACCAATATTGGTGAATGGGTACCGGTTGGCGGAGTAGTAGACACCAAGAAACACACGATTACAGTTTCTTTTGATGAGTTTGGATACTACAAAGTGATGAAGCAAAGTAAAAGTTATCAGGACATCACGAATCACCCGTGGGCAAGAAATTTGCTCAATGCATTGTATTCCAAAGGGATCATGAACAACCTGCGTTTCAATGCGTTTGGTGCAGATGATCAGACGACACGAGGGGAATTCGCAACCTTGCTGGTTAAAGGTCTGGATATACCATTGAACTATACCAATACACAAACCTTTACTGACGTGTCTCCTACGACCAAGAGTGATACGTGGGACTATGCCTCCATTGAGACAGCGGCGAGAGCAGGTATTGTAACAGGTTTGAGCGACGGGTACTTTGGAGTAGAGGACTCGATAACACGTGAACAGGCAGCGGTGATGATTGCACGTGCAGTGAGCAGTAAGCTTGCGGCCAACGATAGCAAATTGTCCTCAGCTTTAGCGAAGTCGTTCCAGGATTCCACTTCCATTGAGTACTATGCTCGTCCATCAGTACAGGCGGTAACCAAAGCGAAAATCATGGAAGGTAGCCCTGTTCAGGTCACAGGATCTACCAAAACGATGTACCAGTTTAATCCTAAAGGCAATCTGACACGTGCGGAAGCAGCTAAGATTGCTGTAGAACTTCTTAAGAAGAGTACGAAGTTATTCCCTAAAACATTGAGCTAATCTAGCATAGTTGAGATGATTTTAGGAAGGACCTGTCCCTTTTGCTAAAAAGGGCAGGTTCTTTTTATGACTGTAGAACAGCTTGTATAGAACTCATTTATAATAGAAGAAATCTGTTTTTTACCAATAACTAATTTTGTAATTTGCTAGAGATTAAGATACAATAACGGTAAATACACAATGATCTAGAGGGTGAAGTTAGCTAATGAAACCGATTTATTCGAGACCCCAATTGGGTTACATGAAGGCAAAGACACAGTTCGAGAAGCAGGCAGTCATTCTGGAGAAAAAGTTGGAAGATACACGTAAGACTGAGGAGATCTCTCAGGAAGTGATGGAAGGGCTTGTTCAGTCCACTGGCTTCCATGATGCGTATAACAATCTGGTTCTGGCTGAGAATGAATTGATTGAATGGTCTCACACCACGATGAAGCATGAGAAGACATACCGTGAGAACAGACAGCCAATTGACGATATGTATCTGAGATTGAATAGCGATCCGAATATGCGTGCTCAGATTATCGAACTGGCGCTAAAGATTCGCTGATTTATAGTTATTGATTCAAGAAGAGGTGTCCTAGGGACCCTCTTTTTTTATTGTAGAATTTGTCGCTTCATTGTGGTAAATAACGGGTATATATAAACGTTCACATAGATCCCGACACAGAAAGATTCGGAGAAGTAATCATAAATAAAGCTGTTGAAAGGTTTTGAACGCGTCAAATACCCGCACTGCATCAATACATAATTAAATTCAAAACTTTTTTTGAGAAATCCGCAACTTTTTGAAATTTACTGCGTTTAAGATGTAGAGTCGAAAACATTGGGGGACTTACCAAGAATGACCTCGTGAAGAATCTTGTCTATTTATTAGAAAAAATTGCTTTACGACACGAGAGACCCATTGTATAATACGTAAGGTAGGATTAGGAAACTACTCTATTTACGTGTGATTCTATTATTATTCTCGTTTACAAGTTTCTGTGATATGCTCACAGACATCATTTATATTAACTTGCTCAAAACTCTGGAAAGGGGGTGCAACAATATATGAGGAACACGAGCGACCCTATTAAAGAAAATTCTAATGTTATGAACGCCCAAGGAGGAGACAAAAAGGTTATGAAGAAAATTTTATCCGTAGCATTGTCTACAGCAATGGCATTCTCAATGTTTGCATCTGTAGCATTCGGTGACACAGCAGTAACACCACAACAACAGTTTGATGCGTTGAAAGCAAAAGGTATCTTCAATGGTTACCCAGATGGCACAGCTGGTCTGAACAAAGAGATGACTCGCGCTGAGTTCGCAAAAGTTATCACTAAATTGATGGGTCTGAAAGAGATCACTGGAACTCTTTCCTACACTGACAAAAACTACACAGCTAAGAACTGGGCTGTACCTTACATCGAAGCAGTAACAGCTGCGGGTATCATGGAAGGTAAAAACGTAGAGAAAAAAATCTTTGACTTCAATGGTAAAGTGACAGTATCCGAAATGGCTACAATCCTGACTCGTGCACTTGATCTTGAAATCCCTACTGAAACTAACAACAGTGCAGCAGCATGGGCTAAAGGTTATGTTCAAGCAGCGATCAACGCAGGTCTGATCGACGCTAACGCTAACTTCGCTGGCAATGCTTCCCGTGAATTGTTGGTAGGTGCAGCTTACTCTATCGATCAAGCTCAAAGCTTGAAAGTATCTTCTTACACAGTAACTGAAGGTGGAAAAGTTGTTGAATTCAAAATCAGCGACGGCGAAACTGTTAAAGTAACTTTGGATAAAGCTCTTGAAGCTAACAAAGAAACTGAAGTGAAATTCACTTACAAAGATAAAGAATTCACTGAAAAAGTTACTTATGTAGTTACTACAGCTACTAAAGTACAAAGTGCAACTGCAACTAACCTCAAAGAAGTAGTAATCAAATTTGACGGTAAAGTTGATAAAGATTCCGCAGAGAACGTAGTTAACTACACTCTGAAATCCGGTAAAGTGATCGACAGCGTAACACTTTCCGACGATCAGACTTCTGCAACATTGCTCTTGAAAGACAGCGTGTTGACTAATAACCGCGTTGATGCAGTATCTGTTTCCAACGTTAAAGCTGGAACAGTTACAGTTAGCGCTACTAATGTTGAATTCACAGCAGTAGATAACGTTCTTCCAGAAGTTACTTCTGTACAATCTCTGGGAACTAAATCTGTGAAAGTAGTATTCAGCGAGCCAGTTAAAAATGTTGGTCAAACCAACTTTACATTGGATGGCAAAGAGTACTTCGGTAAAGTAACTGTAAGCAACAACTTCAAAACAGTTGTATTGACTCCATATAGCACAACAGCATTGGCTGTTGGTGATCACAAACTTACAGTAAGCGGCGTTAAAGACTACGCTGACTTCGTATCTTTGGCTTCCACTCACGATATCAAAGTGGTAGAAGACACTACTGCTCCTACAATTGCTGAAGCAACTGCAACTCTGGAAAGTGTAACAGTTACTTTCTCTGAAGATGTAGATGTAGATACAATTGATGCTGCTAAAGTTTACTGGAAATCCGGTGAAAGCAAAATCACTGCTGAAAGCAAAAAACAATTGGCTGATAACAAATGGCAGTTCACTTTTGGGGTTAACAAATCCCTTCCAACAGGTTCTGTATCGATCTTCGTTGAAGGTGTGAAAGACTACTCCGGTAACCAAATCGCTGCTAACACATCTGTTGTTGTGACTCCTGTAATTGACCAAGTACGTCCAGAGGTTGCATCTGTAACTACTGACGACGCTCAAACAATTAAAATCACTTTCTCTAAAGCAGTATTGGAGTCTAGCGCACAAAACAGTGCTAACTACACTGTAAAAGACAAAGATGGTAAAACTATCTCTGTTCAAGAAGCTAAACTTGACGGTACTGACAAAAAAGTTGTTCGTGTGAAACTGTACACAAAACTTTCTGTTGGAGATAATACACTGACAATCCAGAATGTTAAAGACGACACTAAGTTGCAAAACACAATGGTTGACTACACTAGCAAAGTAAACCTCGTTGACAAAGCTGCTCCTACAAAAGAGTCAGCAACAGTTAACAGTACTGAGAAACGTGTAGTAGTGAAATTTGACAAAGCAATGGATATTGCAAGTTTGACTAACTACTCTAATTACTTGGTGACTGTTGATAACCGTAATCAAGCTTTGACTCCTGCTATGGCAGAAATCACTCCACTCCAAGATGCTACTGCAGTTTCCATTAAATTTGCAGAAAGCTTGGATGGTAAAAAATTAGTATTCGGAACTGCTAGTGCAAACGAAACTGGAATCAGTAACTTGACTTTGCTGGCTCTTAAGAGCGCAAATGGTACTGTTCTGAGTGATTTTACTGCTCCAGGTAACACGAATACAAATGTTATTGCATTGACTAATACTTCTACTCCTCTTGCATTGAACGGTAATGCTGAATTGGTTGACAGAAGAACTGTTAAAGTGAAATTTGATGCTGGTATTAATAACTACACTGCTAGCGATGCGATTCAAAATGCTAACGGTAACCCAACTGTATCAAGTATTGAAGTAAATGGTACTTCCACTGTAACTGTTAAGTTTGCTTCTGATTTGAAAACTGATGGTAGCAACGTTAACTTGAAAGTTGATTACACTAAACTCGTAACTAATGCTGGTAACGCTGGAACTGGTCTTTCTGGATCAGTAACTGCTGGTGTTAATTTGACAGATTCAGTGAAACCTGTAGTAGTTGTACCTGCCAATGACAAACTTGTTGTAAGTGGTAACACAATTACTGTTTCCTTCTCTGAGCAAGTAACATCTGCATCTAACCTTGCAACTGGTGGATTTGTAGTTACACGTAACAGTGATGGTGAAGTATTGCAACCAGGAACTGAATTTACTGTAGCTTTGGGTTCTGGTAATGACAACTATGTTATTACTTTGAATGATGCAGCTAGTCGTACTGCTGCTACTGAGTATAAAGTTGCTGTTCTTGATAACAACTTGATTACTGACCGTGCTACAAAACCTAACTCTGTAACAGCATTCACTGGTATGAGTGGTTTGGTTGGTAACCGTACTGCAACTCCAGCTTTATCAACTATTACTGCTGATGCTACTGCTGATACTGTAACAGTTGATAGCTTGGTTGCTGGTGATGTAGTTAAAGTGTACAGTGATGCTGCTCTTACTACACAAATCGGAACTGGAACTGTTCTTACTGGTGATACTGATGTAGTTGTAAGTGCTACAATGACAGCTGCTACACCAGTTTATGTTACTGTTACTACTACTGGCAAAGTTGAATCTGCTGCTACAACAGTAACTCCATAATTAAGCTATAAATTTTTTCAATACTCCCTGATCGTGTAAAACGATCAGGGAGTATTTTTTATAAAGCATTTTATTGAAATATTATTAAAACGTAACTTTCTTCGCTTCCCGAACGTTTATACTATAATAGCAACAAGCAACTTATGGGAGGTTTGGAAGTGGATCAAAAGAAAATATTTGTGAGTTTGCTCGCGAGTGCAATGTTGATCAGTTCAACAGCTGGCATTGCTATGGCAGCGAGCACAACCAATAAAACGTCTGCCACCAGTTCAAATAACAGTACATCGAAGAAAACGACCACAACCACAAAACAGGTTGTACATACACTCGGTAACCTGTCAGCTGTTAAAGTGACAGCACGTAGTTCCGTAAGATTAACCGATGTAAATATGTTGTCCCAAGATGATGGTAATGTCGTTACGTATACATTGTCTTACAAGAACAATGACAGCACCCCAATGATGATGCTTGATTACTGGAGCAAGGTAAAGACAAAAGGCGGAACGCTATTTTCACCTAAACTGATCGCGAAGGATCAAGAAAAGAAAACGATCGCGCCTGGATCAACGGTCGAGTTGACCTATGTCATGAAAGTGGGTCGCGAAGTGAAACTGAGTGATCTGAATTTCCTCATCGTGAAATGGGATTTCAGTCAAGCTAACTATGAACGTACGTTGGGTAAGTTTAACGTGCCCGCATCTTATAGCATTACCACACCTGTAGGAAAACCAAAGACGGTTCGTCTGAGTGATTCTTCCGTGAAGGTGAAAGTTTCGGGGATTAAAGTGTTTCCAGGTGAAGATAAGAAACAGTATGTGAAAATTGGCGTGAATTTAAACAATATCAGTTATAAATTACTTGAAAATCCGAATATCAAGTGGATCTTGCGTACGCCAAGTGGTACGAACTATCCGCTATCCCCGGATAAAGACAGCACGAATGTTAGCATTCAGGCACAGGCCAATAAGGCACTTAGCCTGATGGCATCTCTTCCTACGTCAGTGAAGCTGCAAAAGTCTGAGCTGTTGCTGGTAGAGGAACAGGGTGAAGAGAAGAGTGTTCTGCCTGTTGCTGCATTGCAACTGCCTGAAGCGAGCAAAACGAACGTAGAAGTGTCTGCAAATCAGCCGAACATCATTTCTGTTGAAGGACAACGACTGTCTACATTGCTTGAATCCGCCAAAGTCCGAATCGATGATGGTGAGTATAGTCTTAACCTACAAATGAAACTCAAGAATGAAGGCAAGAAAGCCATTAAGGTGCCGTCGTATACCTTCGAGGTACGAAATACAGACGGAACAGTCTATCCGATCGAAACCAAAGCACTGGATACATTGAAGTTGAACCCGGGTGATATCAAGACGATTAAGCTAAGTGCAACCCTTCAGGGTGATGGTGATACAAGCAAAATCAAGCTGTATGTGATGAGTCCGGTAGACAAAAGTGAAAGCACAGATTCCACAACGTCTTCTCCAACAAATGGATTTGTCTTCTCCTATCCTGTAGGTGTCTATGCGATTCCTGAATCAGTGTCCAGTGGAGACGGCTTAACGACTGAAACCGTCATCAAGAACAGCAAAGGTACGTTTGGTGTGTCCTTCGGTTCGTTACAACGTTTGCCTTGGTTGGATAGTGATATCATTGCTGCCAAAGTGACCATCCGTAATGCAGGAACCAAGACGGTACAGTTACCTGAGTTGGAGGCCATGTTTACTATCGATTCTGCTCAAATTGATGGAGACAAGAAGCTGATCTACACGCAAAGTGGTAAATTGCTTGGAGCCGGTATGACAACAGAAGCATATCTGTTGACTAAGATCCCTTCTGAACTGCGCATGTCTCGTCTAGAATTGAGTCTGAACGAGAAGGTCAGTGAAGAAGAAACGAATGAATGGATTACGCTCAATACGTCGGGATTGATTCAACCTGTATCTTTCGTTGGAAGTGGCAAAACATACACCTCAGGTATTGGGGATAAAGAGACGGAGATGGGTGTACGGAGAACGATTCGTTATCCAGGAACGTCATCCGATATCGTCTACACTCAATTTGAAATGACCAATAAGTCTTTGCGTCAAAGTGGGCTTGGCAAGTTAGTGGGTTACTTCAAAACAGCGGATGGTCAGTACTATCGTGCAACGGCGAAGCAATCCGAGCGTCTGCCAGGGCCAGGTCAGAAGTCGATTGTTACGTTCTGGGCTAAGATTCCGAAGTCTGTTACCTTTTCAGACCTGCGTCTGATTGTGGGTGAAGGTATTGCAGATAGCAAGTTTGTTACAGGTGAAGGTGAAGCGACTGCTTATGTAAATGCTCTGGCATTTGAAGTGCCGCCTACCTCCATTAGTGTTCAAGGCTCACTGAGCAATATTGATCTCTATCCTTACTCTTGGACTGCCAACAGTGTGAGAGCATATCTGGCAGGCAGCTCATCTGTACAGATTGAGATGAATTACAGCTTATCACGCAATGAAGAAATTGAGATGGGTGAGAACGAGCACAAGTTAATCCTTACAATGACGGATCAAGCGGGCAAAACATATGAGAAAGAACTGACTTTGGGAACCGATCTGAAAGTAGGCACCAACCAAACGTTGAGCTGGAGTATTGAAGACAGCTTCTTCGAGAAACTGCGTGGTGGCTCATATCGTTTAAGTATAGACGACCAGTTCCAAGGACAACGCATCCGTCTTGCGGAGCAAAGCTATGGTTACGATGTGACCAAGCTCCCGAAGGAAGAACCAATAGATATAAAATAATCACGAGACTTTCAATAAAAGTGTTACATGCACAAACCTTGCTTTCCGATCTTTGGAAGCGAGGTTTTGCTTGTCGCATCCCTACTTTGTCTCTATAGTTAAAGTTAATAGATTACCAGAGGAGGACAATAAATTACATGAAATCTTATATGAAAGTATCTCTCGCTGCGCTGGCGATTGGTGTTGGTGTGTGGGTTGGGTCAGTATACAGCAATACAGCCATCGGTGCAGGCACAAGTCAGCCGGGGACAGCTGATGATCCGGTCGTAACCAAGAGTTATGTAGACCAGCAAATTCAGCAAGCCTTGGGTGGTAAAATATCAACAGGTAGTGGTAACACGAATAGTGGAGGCAACAACAGTTCTGGAACTGGTAATCCCTCGGGGAACAACAACGGCTCGACAGGAACAGGCAGTACAGGGGGAGACACATCTCTTCCTCCGCTAGTCTCAGGAGCCTCATCTGATGCGGTGGAGATTGTAACGGTGAAGCCGGGTCAACAGCTGATCGGCAAGTCTGGTGCGGAGTTCATTGTACGTAGCGGCAAGGCTGTGATCGTCAGTGAAGGTACGAACGGTGTAGCTGATCTGACGGACGGGATTGACCTGACGAATGGACAGGCAGCGCCGTCGAATCACTTGCTTTCTTTTCCAAGGGATGGACGGGGAATTACAGTATTGGAAGGAAACAAATACAGCTTAACCGTAATGGTTCGTGGTGGATATACTCTGAAATAGGTTATGTAACTGTGAACGGAATTATTCAATAGTCATACATTTCATTTGCTCAGATTACCCAGTTCTAACAAACATTAATAAGGCTAGCGAGCCTGGTTCCTGCTCACTCTATAACTGTTGACAACCAATTAACGGAGGTGCAGGAACCATGGCTAGAAGCAATCGCAGAGTGGTACCCGAAAGTCGTCAAATGCTGGATCAGATGAAGTATGAGATTGCTGCAGAGTTTGGTCTCAATGTGGGGTATGGTGGAAGAGGTTTGGCTGGTGCAGATACAGAATTTGGATCTGAACTGGGCGAAGTGAGCGATCATTCCTATGGGCAATACAAAGGGTGGGGACATCTGACTTCTCGTGAGAATGGATCGGTTGGTGGAGAGATCACTAAAAGGCTAATTCGCCAGGCAGAGCAGCACTTATAGGGTGTTTTCCTTATCCCAATTTGTTTGACACGTCTTGACAAATACGTTAAGATGGCATTTGAGGTATGCAACCTTTTCCACTAGGGAAAGGTTGATTTTCGTTTGAGGCAATTACCTGAAAAATCCTTATCTTCGGTACTGCGGACCCTGCGTCCTTATTCCACTTGGAAAGCTTCGAGGGTACAGAGAACGAATCGCTGTCATGTTTTGTTCGGGCAATCGCCATACTATTAGTTATGGGAGGTTGAAACTTCATGTCTGTTAAAGGCCGACATCTATTTACATCGGAGTCTGTAACCGAAGGACATCCGGATAAAATCTGCGACCAGATCTCAGATGCTGTGTTGGACGCGTTCTTGGCGAACGATCCCAATGCTCGTGTAGCTTGCGAAGTTTCCGTAGCCACAGGCTTAGTGCTAGTCATCGGTGAAATCAGTTCAGCTTCTGAATATGTGGACATTCCGTTTATCGTTCGTAATACGATCAAGGAAATTGGGTACACCAATGCCCAGTACGGTTTTGACTACAACACTTGTGCAGTACTGACTTCTCTGAATGAGCAGTCCGCCGATATTGCCCAAGGTGTTAACGCAGCACTTGAGAATCGTGACCCGGAACAAGTTGCTCGTGAAACAGAAAACATTGGTGCGGGTGACCAAGGTCTCATGTTCGGTTTTGCAACGAACGAAACACCTGAACTGATGCCTCTGCCAATCGCATTGTCTCACCGTATCGCACGCCGTCTGGCGGAAGTGCGTAAGAACGGTACACTGGAATATCTTCGTCCGGATGGTAAAACTCAAGTGACGATTGAATACGACGGTGACAAGCCGGTACGTGTTGATACCATCGTTGTGTCCACTCAGCATGCTGAAGAGACTCTACTTGCGCAGATCCAAAAAGACATTAAAGAACATGTTATCCTGCCGGTTGTTCCAGCGGAATTGCTGGATGAGCAGACTAAATATTTCATCAACCCAACAGGGCGTTTTGTTATTGGCGGACCTCAAGGAGATGCAGGCCTCACTGGACGTAAAATTATCGTAGATACCTACGGCGGTTATGCACGTCATGGCGGTGGCGCGTTCTCTGGTAAAGATCCAACAAAAGTAGACCGCTCTGCAGCATATGCAGCCCGTTACGTAGCGAAAAATCTCGTTGCTGCAGGTCTTGCAGACAAATTGGAAATTCAACTCGCTTATGCGATTGGTGTAGCCAACCCGGTATCGATTAACGTGGATACATACGGAACAGGCAAAATCAGCGAAGAGAAATTGGTTGAGCTTGTACGTAACAACTTCGACCTTCGTCCGGCAGGCATCATTCGTATGCTGGATCTGCGTCGACCAATCTACAAACAAACCGCTGCTTACGGTCACTTCGGCCGTACAGATCTGGATGTACCTTGGGAGCAAGTGGACAAAGTAGACCTTTTGAAAACTCAAGCAGGTCTTTAATTAGATATTTGTATATTGATCTTCTATTGAAGCCCTTGATTCCGATATGGAATCAGGGGCTTTTTGCATCTTTTTACAAAATAAAGAACCATACATTTCCATTTTATTAATTGAAAATCTCTCTCTGACCGACATAAATATAGAGGTCTGTACATCAGACAATTAGGAAAATGAGATGAGGGGAAGGTTGGGTGTTTGTGAAAAAAATAGCCCGTAAGGGATTGGTTAGTCTTATGGTTGTGATGCTAGTTGCACAAGGCTGGTTGACCGGATGGGTAGGTATGGAGTCTGCATATGCAGCAGACGAATTGTCTGGGAAAGGAATTAGTGCCACGATTCCATTGTTAAATGCTACTCAGGTGGACGGTTCTGTACCACTCAAAATTGAATTCAATAACCCGGTAAAGAAGGTTGAGGGTACTACAGATAAAATCACCATTCGTCGAATCTCCGATAGCTCCATAGTTACAGAGATTGACGTGAATAGTCCGGCGATAAGCGTCAGACCAGACGATATCGACGCTGATGCGAGCCTAGGGAAATTGGTAGAAATTAGACCAGGTTCAGCTTTGCCAGGCGGTAGTTTCTATGTTTCTATTGGCAGTCAATCTTTTGCCTATGAGAATAATCAACGCTTTGCAGGCTTAAATAGGGAATGGGTATTTCATGTTGCTGCAGCTAGTCCAGCCAAACTGTTAAACCGGTCACCGCAAACGGCAGCTACAGGCGTAGCACCGTCTGCTAATATCCTGCTTACCTACGATCAAGCAATGTCCAGAGGTACTGGCAAGCTGCAGATCTATCAGGGAAATACCTTATATGAGGAGATTGACGCCAATTCGACACAGATCAGTTTTAATACATCCCAAACAATAGTTACGATCGATTCGGCTAGAAATTGGCCAAATAACAGCACGATATACATAGCTGTACCCGAAGGTTTTTTACGTGATGCCAATGGGAACGACACGTCTGCAATACAACGAATCGACTGGGGATTCAGTGTGCTCTCTGACCCGAATGCGATAACGGTAGCTTCCCTGTCTCCTGCAAATGGAGCAACTGGTATAGGTCTTACACCTGAGATCACCTTAACTTTTACCAAAGAGCTAGATACCAATTACACAGCCCAAGCCATCCTTAAGAATATGAATGGTGGAGCGGTGAATGCTACAACAATTATAAACAGTTCCAATAATCGTCAGTTGCGCATCATTCCGCAAACGAGTCTGACGAGTAACACGACGTATACTATTGATATTCCCTCCAATGTATTTCGAGATAGATCAGGAAATCTCTTCACTGGTTTGAATGGAGCAACGGCGTGGACATTCAGAACGCTGTCTGTTGATACAACAGCTCCTGTACTCAAGACAGTGAAAATGTACAGTAATACGATCATTCGATTGACGTATGATGAGTTACTTTCAACCCTTGAACCATTGCCATCAAGTTTCGCAGTTACGGTTAATGGTGAGAATCGGAATGTAAGCTCATCTTACGTGTCAGGGGATAGTGTGTATGTTGTACTCGATACGGGAGTAGCGGTAGGGCAAGTGGTAAGAATAGCTTATACACCTGCAACCGGGATACGCAAAATTCAGGACTTGTCACTCAATGCAGCTCCGGCATTCTCTGCCAGAGACGTTGAGAATGGTCTAGATTCCATCATGTCCAAGCCGCGTGAAGGTATAGCGTATACGAATACAATTAATCTCTATTATCCAGAGACCGTGTATATTAACTCAAATGATGCATATAAACAATTCAGTGTTACTGCAGATGGATCAGCTGTGGGTATCAGCAGTATGTCGACCAATAACAGTTCACTGGTTACATTGAATCTCAGTCGTTCAATATCTAATGGTGAAGTTGTCCGTGTATCCTATCAACCGGGTGAACAGCCTGTTAAGGATAGTCGTGGTCAGGCGCTTGCTGGTTTCAGTGGGTTTTATGTGCGTAATAGCAATGATACGAAGCCACCTGAATTCCAGAAGGCTGAGATTAATGGTGACAAGTTGTGGGTGTACTATAATGAGCCATTAAGTCGATTGAACAAACCTCTGAACAATCAGTATTCCGTATTGGTAGACGGCAAAGCTGTATTTGTTAATAATGTAGACATCGAGGACGATCTTGTGACACTAACGCTTGCTTCACCCGTAACAAGTATACAGATCGTAACCCTTTCTTATGTTCCAGGGGCTTATCGTCTGACAGACTTAGCTGGTAATCAAGCAGCTCTGCTGGATCTTGTTCCTGTGACGCATACGTATGGGAACGGAACGATCCTGTCAGGTATTTTACAAGGGGACACAATACGGATTAACTTCCGAAACGCGTTAAAAACAGAGCCGTTATTAACACCTGCTCAGTTCAAAGTACTGATTGGTGGCAAGACCATTCCGGTGAATTCTGCCTCCGTGACAGGTTCAGTGGTTACCTTGAAACTGTCCGAATCTGTGCCAGCTGGACAGACAGGTACGATGACTTACACACCTGGATTAGTGTCACTTAGAGATGCGCTGAATTCTGAGGTAGGAGCATTTGGTCCGTTAACACTTCAGGAGAGCACAATCACTAATCCCACAGATACTACAGCAGTGGGGCGTCCAGCGTGGCTGACCGAGTGGAGTGCGGCTGATTCTGGATTTGGTCAAGGACTTCTGGTCATGAGTACCGATGTAGCTTCCGCCAAGAGTACACCCTCACATAATAATCGTACAACGCAGCAGTACACGATCGATGAGACCAAGCTTGGACAAGCATTCGAATATGCTTCTGCAAATTATAAATTAAACCAACCTATATTGTTAGAAGTGCCAGCAAGCAATGAGGCAGCATACGTTGGAATTCCATTCCATAAGCTATCCCAAATCGCATCCAGGTATCGCACAGGTACGATTGGGATCAAATATAAAGATAGTGTATGGAATGTACCTTTATCTGAACTGAACTTGGTAAGTATGGGACAAAGTGCAGGGATTACTACAGCTCCGGGTACGGCAACACTGTATGTACAGATGGAGACTGTGCCAAGACTTTCTGCAGGCTCCATGGAATATGTTTTATCGAGATCCAACGCTCAGAGTCTGGGAGATCCCACGGAGGTATTCACCACATTATTTAATGGCAACACAGGCAAAAGTGTGGAACAAAATATCAAAAGCCAGTACTGGATTAAGCTTCCTGGCAACACATCCACTACTCTAACGGGATTGACTGCGATTGATCCTAACACACAGGCATTATCCTATGTACCGACCGGATTTAGAACAACGTCAACTGGAATTACAGCAAGAGGATTACTTAATGGGAATCAGATTGTAGCACCGATAACACATCTGGTTAGCTTTCCGAACACGGCAGATTGGGCACGTAATGCTGTAACCGAATTGGCCTCCAAATGGATTATTACCTCAGATAATTTTGGAACATACAATACAAATACGAAGATAACAAGAGCAGAGTTTGCAGAATGGGTAGCCAAAGGTTTGGGGCTCAAAGCCAATGCGACAGCAGCGCAAAAATTCAAAGATCTTGGCAAGAAAAGTTCAACGAATGCATTAATTGGTGCAGCGGTTGAAGCCAAAATCATTGAGGGTACTAGCGACGGTAAATTCCAGCCCGACCGCTTAATCACCCGGGAGCAGATGGCAATTATGTTGGTTAGAGCAATGAATTATGCCGGGCAATCACCATCTCTTCAATTATCTGCAAAGAACACGCTGTCCAGATTTAAGGATGCCGATAAAATAAAATCTGAGGATGCTGTTGCGAAGGCAGTTCTGACAGGAATTATCCAAGGGGTATCACCAACGGAATTTAAGCCTTTGGACAGAGCAACAAGAGCACAGGCTGCAGTAATGCTCAAACGTATGCTAAATCAGATTGGTTACCTGTAATAACGAATCCCGCGAAATAATTAATGCTATTTAAGAAGCATATCAGCCAGATTAAACTGGCTGATATGCTTCTTTTTCGTTGAGATGGATGAGAATAGCCAAAACCGGCAGTAAGGATGTGGCCAGTGATCTATTTTCATAATCTATGCATGCTAATATAGGGGACAAACGTAACTTTTTCCACAAAAAGCAGTCTATTAATAGAAGAGTATACTAGAGATCTCGCTATTTGCTGCCAATTGGCAGGGTTCGTGATGTCTAAGATTGATATACAAGATGGGAGAGACGTTTCAGACATGCTGGGGAAACATGGGAAACAGCTGGAAGACGTTAAAGGCAGTAAGGCGAAGAAATGGGCAATTGTGACGCTGGCAGGCGTAATCTGGATTGCACCGGTGCTGGGCGCAGGACAGCACGTATGGTCAGGTCCTTCATGGCAATCGGTAGCCGCCGCAGCAGCATCTACGAATACAAGCAAGTTGAGTGAAGAAATCCTGACTTCGGGTGCGAAGCTCATGAAATACAGATATACAACAACACGTTCAGGTTCCAAGGTTAACGTATTGGCGGACGTGATCCAGGTGGATCTGCAGAACCCGTATGTGAAACTGGATGTCATGACAGGCAAAGGCGGCAATCTGAACAGTAAACAGAGCACAGGTGGTATGGCCAAGGAAAATGGTGCAGTGGCCGCTGTGAACGGCGATTACTTCAATGTATCCGGGGAATTAGCGCCGATCGGTGGTCAGGTATCCGATGGCGTGCTGGTGTCCACACCTTCCGAGCTGTCAGGCATGTATGCCCTCACGGTGACCAAGGATGGCAAGCCAATGATTGACGAGTATTCTTTTAATGGGTCAGTGACGGCACAGGATGGTTCAACCTTTGCTTTGCGTGGGATTAATAAAGAGGATTATACGGTAGAATCGGGTGCGGTAAAATACAGCCATGCCAATTCAATGTATATTTATACACCGGTATGGACTTCCACCAAACGTCCGAATGACCCTTCGACAACGCCGACTGAGGTGCTCGTACAGAACGGAGTCATTACCCAAATCTCGGATAAAAAAGCGTTAAACATGACGGTACCTAAGGATGGCTACATTTTGCGTGCCCATGGAACAGCGGCGACATGGATTATGAGTCACCTTTCCATTGGGCAGACCTTGAACGCGGATTACAAACTGAACGCCAAATCAACCGGACAATCGGTCGATCCAAGTAACCTGGAGATGATGATTGGCGGTCATACCATTCTTGTGAATGGTGGCAAGGCAGCTTCCTTTTCACGTGACATTGCCTCTTCCGGTATTGGCGGTATTCGTGCGAGAACGGCAGTAGGATATTCCCAGGATGGTCGTTATGTCTACATCATTGCAGCGGAGAAAAACAGTAACAGTAGCGGGATGTCGCTGACGGAACTGCAATCCTTCATGACGAGTGTAGATGTCTGGAAAGGCATGAACCTGGATGGCGGCGGCTCCACTACAATGGTGACACGTCCGCTAGGTGAGCAGTCTGCCAGTTTGACGTTCAATACGGAGTATGGCACCGAGCAACGTCAGGTTGTAAACACGCTGGGTGTGTTCTCTACGGCTCCTGCGGGCAAGCTGAAGGGCTTTGCTGTGAGTGGCAGCCAGACGTTGCTGATAGGACAAGAGGGCAAGTACACAGCCAAAGGATATGACACCTACTATAATCCGATGGCAACAGGTGATATCAGCATGTCCTGGAAGTCCAGCAATAACGGTATTGTGAATGTAAGCAATGGAACGATCAAAGCCGTGAAGCCAGGGACAGCAACTCTGACGGCAACGAGCAATGGGGCTTCATCCTCCATTAAAGTGTCGGTACTGGGAGGGAATGAGCTGTCTTCTCTGACAGCAGGATCAGGTCTTGGTTCGCTCCAAGCGGGTACAACGATGTCCATTCCGGTAACGGCAACGACGAAGAACGGACAAAGTGTAACGGTTCCGGCGGACTCACTGACATGGGAATTTATCGGGTTCAAGGGTAAAGTTACTTCTGACCAATTAACGGTATCTTCCGTAGACTCCGGCGCACAAGTGGGATATGCGATTGGCCGTTATGACGGATACAGCACAGTCGTTGTGCTCTCGGCTTCAGCAAGCGAAACGATCTGGGAGAACTTTGAGAACGTGAATTATCCGGTCAACTTCACAACGAATGCAGCAGGTGTGACTGGTTCAGCAACGGTTACGACAGGAACAGGTGAACAAGCTGGCTCCAAGGTGCTGCAACTCGATTATGACATGACCGCTGGAACAGGCAAAATGTATGCTTACGCACAACTAAACGGTTCCACGGGCAGAGAGGTATCTGCTGCCGCTACAACGATGTCGATGGATGTGATGGGTGATAAGAGCCTGAACTGGTTGCGTGCCGAATTCACGGATGCCAATGGCAAAACGGTATATGCCGATCTTGCCAAAGCGATGGACTGGAATGGGTGGAAGAAGCTGAGTGTGGACCTGAATGGTCTGAACATGGCCTATCCGGCGAAGCTGAAACGGGTCTATGTCGTGAACGTGGAAGAAGGTCAGGATGAGCGTGCGAAGACGGGGACGGTTGCTTTTGACAACATCACATTCACAATGCCTTCCAAATCCAGCGAAGTTGGATTGCCCACAGGAACAGCTTCACTCGTGCTTGGAAAGAAATCGATGACCGTGAACGGAATCAATAAAGTAATTGATGCTGCACCCGTTCTGAGAAATGGTACAACGTATGTGCCGATCAGACATGTACTTGATGCTTTTGGCGGACAGGCGAACTGGGACAGCAAAAATCAGCGGATCACAGTAATCCGTGGTGGCAAGCTGATTGATCTGGTTGTCGGACAGAAAGAATTCATTCTAAATGGAAAAAGACAAAGCGCAACAGTAGCACCATACGTAACGGGTGGTAGGACTTTAGTCCCTTTAAGACTCGTTTCCGAGCAACTTGGTCTGACTGTAAAATGGGAACAGAAAACGAAGACCGTTACCATCTCATCGTGATATGGTATGATATATACCGGAAACGATAGAAATGGAGTCGAACAAACGTGGATTTACAAGCCGATGCCATAGACCGCGTCATTAAAAACGCCATACAAGTCATGGAAAACAGTAAATATCAAATGTTCGAAATCATGGATTCGACTCGCGATGAGCTAAAAACGCTCAACGAGGAGTTGAAGTCGGTGTTGAAGGAGACGGCGGAAACGATCGAGAAAGTAGATCAGTTGGAGCTCAACTACCGCCGTTCCCGGATCCGGCTGACGGAGGTTAGCCGTGACTTTGTCCGTTATTCCGAACATGATATTAAGCAGGCGTATGAGAAAGCAACACAGCTGCAGCTGGATCTGATGATTTATCGTGAGAAGGAAATGTATCTGAAGGCCCGTCGGGATGATCTGCAGAAGCGTGCCAAAAATGTGGAAGCTTCTGTGGAGCGTGCCGAGACCATCGGTTCGCAAATGGGCGTTGTGCTGGAGTACCTGTCGGGTGAACTGGGTCAAGTGACCCGTATCATTGAAAATGCCAAAAATCGACAAATGATTGGTTTGAAAATAATTTTGGCCCAGGAAGAAGAGCGGAAACGCATTGCTCGTGAGATTCATGACGGGCCTGCGCAGATGCTCGCCAATCTAGTGCTTAGGACGGAAATTGTAGAAAGAATGCTCATTAAGCAGGATTTTAAGATGGTCCAGGCCGAAATAGTAGATTTGAAAGGCCAGGTTCGTTCCAGTCTTGAAGAAATGAGAAAAGTAATTTTCAATCTGCGTCCTATGGCACTGGATGATCTGGGACTAATTCCAACGCTTCGGAAATACGTGCAGGATTTTGAAGTAAAAACGAAAATCCGCTCGCTTTTTGAAACAAGAGGCAAGGAACATCGTTTATCATCTGCGATGGAGGCTGCCATCTATCGCCTCGTGCAGGAAGGTCTGTCGAATGCTGCAAAGCATGCTTATCCCACTTATGTTGTAGTTGAAATTACATACCAGGCTCAGCTCGTCAAAATTGTCGTTCAGGACAATGGGCTTGGATTCAAACCGGAGCTTCTTGCAAAGAAAAGCAAGGATCATACCCACTTCGGTCTGATTGGGATGAGAGAACGGGTTGAACTGTTAGAAGGAAGAATAGAGATTGAGTCCGGAGAAAATCAAGGAACCAAAATAGTGATTCATATCCCGACAAACGTGGATAAGGGAAAGGAGTAGCAGGATGGAAAACCGTGATACTGGTAAAGCATCAATTAAAGTTCTTTTGGCTGATGATCATCAGCTGTTCCGTGAGGGACTGAAACGCATTTTAAATATGGAGGACGACATTGAGGTCATCGGCGAATGCGGCGATGGGATTCAAGTGCTCGAATTCTGCAACCAAGAGAAACCTGATATTGTTTTGATGGATATTAACATGCCGATCGAAAACGGGGTTGTAGCAACGGAGAAACTGCGTGAGCTGTTCCCTGATGTCAAAGTCATTATCTTGTCTATCCATGATGATGAAAGTTATGTATTTGAGACGCTTCGCAAAGGGGCTAACGGATACTTGCTGAAGGATATGGAGGCTGAGTCTCTGATCAACGCGATTCGCTCTGTCCATGAAGGACATGCGTTCATTCATCCGAAAGTAACGGGTAAACTGATCATGCAGCTGCGTCGTATGACATACCTTAATGAAACAGGGGCAATGAGTGAAGGAGCTTCGAAGGAAGCAGGCGTTAAATTTGTCGCTGGCGACAATAACCCGCTCACTCGTCGTGAGGCTGAAGTTCTGCGCTTGATGGCAGAGGGTAAGAGTAACAAAATGATTGGTGAATTCCTGTTCATCAGTGAAAAAACGGTAAAAAACCATGTCAGCAGCATTCTGCAGAAGATGGAAGTGGATGACCGTACACAGGCCGTTATTAATTCAATCAAGTATGGTTGGGTTACGCTCTAGTATCATATGTTTCCTTGAAGCAGTATTCATACCGTAAGTCAGTCCATTGGTTGGTTTAACCTTGATGAAGTATAGATTGGTGTTCACTCGCGCCCTGTCCAGAATGTTGGATCGGTTTGCGGGTTAATGGACTTTATCACTGCATATGATTAAAGTGTTAAGTTGTGCGGAACATATGTTTAAGCTTAGGCGTGAATGAATGACCTGGCCTGTCTTTCTTCGTCCGGTGTCGATCAGAATGGAATATGAGTGATAGGAGATGGAGATGCAGATGTAACCCTTCGGGATGTACAGCATATACTTGTTGTATACAGGGATGTTCGCCATGGGTGAGCATGACCTTCCGAGGAGGTGCAGTTGCCATGGTTGCTCATCTGACTATGATTCTGCTCATATACTTCCTGGCGGCAATGGCCGTTCATGCCATGCACCAGCGCCATCTTTCCCGTCCGGAAGACGAAGGTTTCGAGCAGATTCTGCTCATCCCTTCCAATCAGGAACAACGGATTGAAGGCATAGTAAGAGCACTTTGCCGGGATTTGTTATACCGTGGAAAGAGCTTCAGATTGACAGTTATCGCTGATCGTACGGAAGCGGAAACCATTACGATTATTGAAAAGCTTATGCGAAGGCAAGGAATGGAGCCAATGTATCTGTCTGCTGTCCCGGCAGATATCGAACAGGTGGTTCAGAACGATGATACGTTTCGCCTTATTGATTTGCGTGAATCAAGGCGATGAATTATGATTCGATGTGAACGGAATATGGATTTGCATTTTGCAAGTCCACAGTGAAAAGATTACAGCAGAAGCTGTAGTCTTTTTTTGTAATTGTAGCCAAGTCTGCTTTTAAATCAAAAATGGGTTTTTATGCAATCTATGGTTATTGTCTGGATGTTGCCGAGTCATGATCACTGAAATAAGATTTTTGAAGTCAGAAATCTTAATTTAAAAGTATAGACGATTCAAACTGGAAAAAGTTTCGCGATGTTTAAGAAAGATTCTGGTTCTTAGAGGAATTGATCTACAAGACTGAACTTGTCGTGTAGAGATTCAATTGATATAGTAATATGTAGATTCATCATAATAAGATTGAATATGGACATGAAGCACATGCTCCGGCGAACAGCCGGGTAGGCATGTGCTTTTTTTGCGTTTGGGAGAATGTTCGAGGGGAGAGGAGAGAAAGTGAAGGTTGCCTTATATGTGTGCCGTATAGGTGAAGGGTGGAGCATGGTGTTGTCACTCGACATCCGAGTGGATGTAGCTTGGTGGCTTGAGGGAGGGAGTGGGCGACGGGTATTTCGCTGGTTGCTGTTAGATGGAGCGCTACCGTTAAGCCAAGCTTCATGGTTGGTTGAACAGTTTGGGACAGAGCGGGGAATGCATCAATGGGGCATAGCTCACTGGCAGGCATATCTCACACGTAAGCTGGATTTTTATGAGCAAGCCTCGGGGGAGGATGAGGCTAGGGGAGAGTATCGCGCAAAGCGGGCAGCGCCGCTGTGCGGGGCATTCAAGTAGGCGGGATGCCAGAGCCTTATCCCGCCGGGCAGTGGGCTCAGCTGGAGCGGGACGCGGCCCTGCTGGCTGAGCGGCTTCACGGCCGCCAATTGCTGGCGGCCGAGACCGAGGCGTTGCTGGCGGATACCGCCCAGCCGCCAGAGGATTGGCGCGCGGCTGCGCAGCTCGCGCAATTGCATGGGCGGCTGAGCATCACAGCCGCCCTCGAAGGGCCTGCCACGCGCCGCAGGCATGCGTGGCTTGGCCGCGCGCGGAGCGCGCCTCGCTGCCACCGCTGTGGCAGCGAAGCCAGGCAGCGCGTGCCCTGCGCTGCCTGCGGCCTGACGGCGTGCGCCTACTGCGAGGCTTGCCTCGCGCTGGGGCGCAGCCGTGCCTGTGCGCTGCTGCTACGCAGTGCAGCGCAAGTGGCCGTGCCACGACGCGGCGAAGCACCGCGTGGCACGGTCATGGCCCCCACCGGCGGCGGACTCGCCCGGTGGGGCTGAGCGCAGCGCAGAGCGCGGCAGCAGCCGCGGCGCTCGCGTTTTTGGCCCGGCCACCCGCAGGGGATGGGCCGGGGCGGTTTTTGCTGTGGGCCGTGACCGGGGCCGGCAAAACGGAAATGATTTTCCCGCTGCTCCAGCATACACTGGATCGTGGTGGACGAGCTCTGGTCGCTACCCCGCGCAGAGACGTGGTGCTGGAACTGGCCCCGCGACTGGCAAAGGCTTTCCCGGGCACCCCGATTGCTACCCTTTACGGGGCAGTGATGAACGCTGGAAAGAAGCACAGCTCACGCTCGCGACTACGCATCAGCTCATGCGTTTTTATCAAGGGTTTGACCTTGTTATTATCGACGAACTCGATGCCTATCCTTATCACAATGATCCCATGCTCGCTCACGCGGCGACATCTTCCTGCAAGCCGGACGGGAATTTCGTATATCTATCCGCTACACCACCTGCTCGTCTGCAGAAGGAAGCGGCACAGGGCAAACTCGCTCATGCCAAAGTTCCGGTACGTTTCCACCGTCATCCTTTACCTGTCCCTCATTTGATGAAGATGGCTACCGTTGCCCAGTGCATTAAGAGACGTGAGCTGCCAGTTGCAATGAGAAAAAGCATCCGTACCTCAATACAACGCGAAGCCCAAGTCTTTGTCTTTGTGACACGGATTGCCCAGATTGAGGCATTTGTTCACCTGATGCGTCGAACTTTCCCGGGAATCCATATTGAAGGAACTTCATCTCAAGATCCAGATCGGGCTGGCAAAGTTACTGCCTTTCGCGAACGAACGATTCGTCTACTCGTGACCACTACAATTCTGGAGCGTGGTGTAACCATTCCGCGCAGTGATGTCTTCATATTAGATGCAGACAATGGTCTCTTTGATGAAGCTTCGCTGGTCCAGATGGCGGGTAGAGCAGGGCGTTCCATGGATGACCCGACAGGTAGAGTGGTGTTTGCATCGTCTCGTCGGACACACTCACAGGTGAAGGCCGTTGCACAGATTCGGAAAATGAACACCATCGCTCGTCGCAAAGGCTATCTGCATCTGCCGAATCAAGCATAATGTTACCTGCCCAAATATATGGTTTCATATCTATATTTCAGATTACACACGCTCATATATCCACACTTCTCATTAGATTCCCGAGACTGGAGGTTTACACATCCATGTTCAACTGGCTCAGCAACATCACCGATCACGCGCAGTACCTAACTCAGCGACTTCACCACCTGCTCGCCCCGCCGGGAGCGACTTGTCTGACCTGTGGCACCCGAGCAGTCCTGTCTCCACTCTACCCTGGGATATGTCTGCGTTGTGTGAAGCTGATTCCATGGATTCGTTCCATCCGCTGTCTGCGTTGTGGTCGGGGCGTCGGATGCCCGGACTGTGCTCGTCTACATATGCAAAACCGTTCTTTTATCTGCAATCGCAGTGCCGTACATTACAACGCTCTTATGAAGGATTGGATTGGCATGTACAAATTTCGGGGCCATGAAAGATACGCTCCGCTCTTAACCGCGCTGTTAATTCAAGCTTTTCAAGCGATGAGTGATGAACGAACTGCTGCTTTGGTAAAAGAACCCTCATCCCCCGTGGCTCATCCCGCCACATTTGCTCAACAACCGAAGCCGCAATGGCGGCCTGACGCGATCACCTATGTTCCGGTGAGCAGCGAGCGCCTGGCCGAGCGCGGCTTCAATCAGGCGGAGCGGCTGGCTGTTGGGCTCGGCACCGCCTGCCGCCTACCCATCGTTGATCTGTTGCAGCGCCAGATCAACACCACCAAACAGAGCTTCAAATCACGCGGTGAGCGTATCGAAACGATGAAGAACGCTTTTTCCATCAACCCGGATGGCATACAGTTCATTGAAGAACTATACAGGGAGTCTTATCTGCCAACACAAAAAGGCATGTCACATGCTAGAGCCATACAGATACTGCTGATCGATGATATATACACAACAGGTAGCACCTTGGACGCTTGTGGGCGGGTTATTCTTAATGCTGCCTTCTCCATGGAGATTCCGGTCGAGATTTATACATTAACACTGGCGAGATCCTAGGAAGCAAATACAAGTTATGAATGACGGTCCCACAATCTTCAGCGACTATAGGTGGGGAATCTAACATTCTGATTAATAGTAGACAGGAAAGTATGTTCTTTTATTAATCATTGGTATGTTAATGCGTGTCTCCTTTTCGTTTATGCCTTTTGAAGTATAGTTGTTTGAAGAAATTATGAATGAAAGCGTTATAAGAAAAAATTTACATGTAAAAAAGAGGGATTGGTTTTCTCGCGCAGAATAGATAGTTTTGCCGTTCACCATAGGGAGTGGCACAACACATCTTTTTGAAGGGGAGAACAAAAGTGGTCTCAGGAAAAAGAAAAAGCAGTTTTTACTTATGGACTGTCCGTCTACTAGTATTTATGCTGGTATTCGGTCAGTTTGGTGTGTACGGGGGGAACCGGGCACATGCCGCAATAGGAAGCGGGATAGTCTCATCAAGTAATGATTACCAATATGTGTTGACCAACAACAACGGCCAACTACAGGTGAACCAAAAATTAGTTAAACTGAGTTGGGCAAGATCATACGAGATTTCAACATCAGGCTATTCTTTTAGGAGAAGTCAATCGATCAATGGGGCAGCAGAGGACATAACCAAGATTTCATTTGGCTCCTACACATCTACTTATGCCGGCAAAGTTACCAATGCTTTTATCATCGACTTTGCAGAGGTATGGGAGTATTACACGACTATGGAATACAGACAATCCGGAACTAATGTTGGTGTATGGAATAATTCCACGGTTGATGAGTTTGGAATGACTACGCCAAGATATGTGCAAAGCTATGAGGCTACACAGTTAAGTCTTGTGATTAACGCCGATACAGGAGCGGTAGTAGATTTTGTATCCAACCTGAATCCGTATTATATACGAAAAGCAGAATCATTCAGTTTTGTAAAAGAGCCGGGGACAACACAGCCTATTACTACGGCTCCAGCAGTTCCAGCTAATTTGGCGGCTGACGCCAATGATGTAGCTATTAATCTCAAGTGGTCTGCTACTCCACAAGCTGTCCAATATGAGATTGAAGAGAATGGTGTAGTCAAAGGACCTTTCTACGGAATCAATTATACAAGTTCTTCACTTAAACCAAATACTACATACACCTATAGAGTACGTGGAATCAACCGACTAGGGGCTAGTGAGTGGAGTGAGCCGATTGCAGTAACAACCTTGCTTGAGAAACCTGTTTTGGCCGTAACGTCTGAGGAAGGCAAGAATACGATTCAGTGGATGGCGGTTGAGTTTGCAGATCGCTACCAGTTGCAGATTGATGGTGGTGCACCAATTGAATTAGGAAACGTAACTTCTTATGTGCATGAAGGGCTTGAAGCGAATTCAACGCATACCTATGTGCTAAAAGCCTTCTCGGCTAATAATGAGAGTGCGTGGAGTAAAATGGTGAGTCAGTTAACAGTACCTGATCGTACAGACGGGTTGAAGGTTACTGATGCTACATTTAATAAACTAACCGTAGCTTGGACTGCAGTAAAGGGTGCTACCGGATATGATTTGGAGATTGATGGCACTAATGTTGCAGTAACTGGCACCACATATAGTAAAACCGGACTTACAGCCAATACAGAGTACACATTTAGAATCAGACCTAAAAATGCTGGTGGTGCAGGAAGCTGGAGTGATGTAACTACAGGAATCACCCAGATGAGTACACCCGTTATTCAGTCCAACCCCTCACAAGAAGAAGTTGTTCTCATCTGGTCACCAGTTAATGGTGCAACGTCATATGAAGTTGAGGCTGATGGCGTTGTCATTGGAGATATATCAGATTCAATCTATACACACACGGGACTCAAACCTGGAACGGCACATAAGTATCGTGTACGAGCTATAAGTGATAATAACAATAGCGCATGGTCGGCAGTAAAATCACAAAATACGTTGCCTGATTCCGTTAATGGATTAGTGATTAGTGCAGCAACCAACGCAGCTATTACTCTGAAATGGACAGCAGTAACCGGAGCAACGGGATATGACCTCGAGATCGATGGAACAGTTGTCCCAGTAACAGGAGTGACCTACACGAAGAGTGGTCTTGCAGCAAACACAGATCACACTTTCCGTATTCGTTCGAAGAATACTGCTGGTGTAGGAGCTTGGAGCGAACCCATCAATGGAACGACACTCTTAAATACACCTGCACTAAAAGCAGCATCGGAAGAATTAGCAATCAACCTAACTTGGGCAGCTATTGCTGATGCGACTAAGTATGAGATTGAGGCTGACGGAGTAGTGGTAGCAATGGTAGAAGAACCTAGTTATAGCCATACAGCACTGCTGCCAGGAACGGCCCATAAATATCGCATTCGTGCGTTGACGGATACCAATACAAGTGCGTGGACAGCAACCCTCACCCAGAGCACGATCCCTGCCTCCGTTACAGGATTAACAGTTAGCTCGGCTACGAACGTAGCCATTGCATTGAAATGGACAGCAGTAACCGGAGCCACGGGATACGATCTGGAGATCAATGGAACGGTTGTCCCAGTAACGGGAGTAGCTTATACGAAGAGTGGTCTTGCAGCAAACACAGATCACACTTTCCGTATTCGTTCGAAGAATGCTGCCGGTGTAGGGGCTTGGAGTGAATTGATCAGTGGAACGACACTTTTGAATACACCGTTACTAAAAGCAGCATCGGAAGAAACGGCAGTTAACCTAACTTGGGCAGCTATTGCTGATGCGACCAAGTATGAGATTGAGGCCGACGGAGTAGTGGTGGCAACAGTAGAAGAGCCTAGCTTCACCCATACATCATTGCTGCCAGGAACAGCCCATAAATATCGCATTCGTGCGTTGACGGAGAACAACACGAGTGCATGGACAGCAATCCTGACGCAAAGCACGATCCCTGCCTCTGTTACAGGATTAACGGTTAGCTCAGCTACGAATGTAGCCATTGCATTGAAATGGACAGCAGTGACGGGAGCAACGGGATATGATCTGGAGATCGATGGAACGGTTGTCCCAGTAACGGGAGTAGCTTATACGAAGAGTGGTCTTACAGCGAACACAGATCATACTTTCCGTATTCGCTCGAAAAATGCTGCCGGTTTAGGGGCGTGGAGTGAGTTGATCAGTGGAATAACACTTCTAAATACACCGGTATTAAAAGCAACATCAGAAGAAACTGCAATTAACCTAACTTGGGCAGCCATTGCTGATGCGACAAAGTATGAGATTGAGGCTGACGGAGTAGTGGTAGCAACGGTAGAAGAACCTAGCTATAGCCATGCAGCACTACTGCCAGGAACGGCCCATAAATATCGTATTCGTGCATTGACGGAGACCAATACGAGTGCATGGACAGCAGTACTGACCCAAAGCACTATACCTGCAACAGTTAACGGTCTCATGTTAAATACAGCTACACCTGTTGCTATCTCAATGAAATGGAATCCTGCTACAGGTGCTACCGCTTATGATTTGGAAATTGACGGTGTTGTAATTGCTGTGAGTGGAGTTGCATATACGAAAAGTAGTCTTCTAGCCAATACGGATCACACCTTCCGTATTCGTGCCAAAAATGCTGCCGGCATCGGTAGCTGGAGTGAAATCGTAACTGCCTCGACCCAATTAAATGTACCAACAACGCTGAAAGCTATACCTGAAGAAACGGCAGTTACGCTGACTTGGAATGAAGTTGCTGGTGCAACAAAATATGAGATAGAAGCAGATGGCATAGTCGTTGCTACTGTGAGTGATCTCTTGTATGTTCACAATGGAGTGCCTGGTGGTACCATTCATAAATATCGTGTTCGTGCCCTGACCGACACTAATGTGAGTGCATGGACAGCATTAGTGTCCCAAACTACGTTACCAGCGAGTGTCTCAGGTTTGACTATTAATTCTGCAACCACAGCGGCGATCGCGCTAAGATGGGGTGCCGTAACTGGAGCTACCGGTTATGAACTTGAGATTGATGGTACGGTGGTTGCCGTGAGTGGAGTTGCTTATACGAAGAGCGGACTTGCACCAAACACGGAACATACCTTCCGAATTCGTGCCAAAAACGCTTCCGGTGCGGGAGCCTGGAGTGAGATCCTAACGGGAACGACTCAATTAACCACACCTGCGCTGAAGGGAACCTCGGACAGAACGAACGTTAATCTGACGTGGGACACTGTAGCTGGAGCTTCGTCTTACGAAATTGAAGCGGATGGGCAAATTGTGGCGGTTTTCAGTGATGCAATGTTTGTTCATTCCGATCTGCTACCGTCCAGTTTGCACAAATATCGGATTCGGGCATTAAATGATCAGAACACGAGCGTTTGGTCTTCTGTTCTAAGTATTAGAACATTGAATTAATGATGTAGAGTGGGGGAACCGGATTGCGTATATATGCATTCTGTTCCCCCTTTTGTTTTGTAAATAGACTATGGCTTCATATGAGAAAATAAGGTAATGTATACTTATTATCTATACGGAAAAGGAAATTTGAGAGGGGTGTTTTAGCGATGAATCTGGGTAATTGTCCTCGCTGTGGAAGATTATATGCATTGAATTTTCGAGATGTATGCTCGAACTGTATCAAGGAAATAGAAGCTGAATATCAGATTTGTGTAGATTACTTGCGTGAGAATAAGGGCTCTAACATACAGGAACTGTCCGATGCAACAGAAGTTTCAATTAAAACCATTACCAAGTTTATCCGAGAGGGACGGATTTCCATCGAAAACGCCCCGAATATGATGTATCCTTGTGAAGTATGTGGAACGTTGATTCGTGAAGGGCATATGTGTGACTCCTGCCGTCATCGTTTGACGAAAGATTTGTCTGGGGCAGCTCGCGAAGTAGGCCAGAAGGATAACAACAATATAGGCGGACGAACCTACAATGCTGTCGACAAACTGCGCGATTAGTAGGAACGAGGTCTTAAATACGAATAATGCTATAACAAATGTTTTGAAACGTACCGATAAACTTATTAAAGATTATCGGTTTTTTTATTTTCCTAATTATTTTGATAACATAAAGCTAAAGTAAGAAAAACGTATATTGTCGTAAAACCCTAATGTGGAAGGAAGTGCAAGTTAAATGAAAATCAATGAACCCAGTAGAATTGGCGCCATCAATTCATATCAGAGGAACGTTGAATCCAATCAGCAGGCTGATGCCAAGAAGAGCCGCCGTAAGGACGAAGTATCCATTTCTCCGGAGGCGATGAAGATGCTTGAGGAACAAGGACGCACACAAGATGCAGGACGCGTACAACGGATACAAGAACTGAAAGAACAGGTCAGTTCGGGAACGTATCAGGTAGATAGTAGCAAGCTTGCTGATAAGCTGCTGCCGTATTTTAAGTCTTTTGATAAGGAATAGGTGATCACGTAATGGCAGCACTGGACAGATTAATTGCAGTTTTGCAGCAAATGGAACAAAGTCACCGCGATATGCTGGCACTCAGCGAGAACAAGAGGCAGGTCATCGTCAAGAACGATGTAGACCAACTCATTGCCGTCATGAATAAGGAATCCAAGTTTATGAAACAGCAAGAGCCGCTTGAAAGTGAACGACAAAGCGCTGTTCATGAACTGCTTCAGGAGCGTGGGATCAAGTCCATGCTGAATCTGAACATTACCGAGATTTCCAAGCTGATCTTTGATCCGGCTGATAAACAGCGATTGCTTGAAGTCCAGAAGAAGCTGGCGGGAACACTACAGGAACTGAAAGAAATTAATCAATTGAATCAAAAGCTTATCGAGCAATCGTTGATGTTTATTGATCTTTCAATGGACATTTTTGCTACAAGACCAGAACAGGATGCCACCTATCAGCATCCTGCTGATAAGAACGGCAATCCAGGGCGAATCGGTCTGTTTGACACGCGTGCCTGATTAATTAGGGGGAAACCAGGTGACATCTACATTTCATTCAATCGAAACGGCTAAACGCAGTTTGTTCACTCAGACGACAGCTCTTAGCACAACAGGCCACAACATAGCCAATGCCAACACGGAAGGCTACTCACGCCAAAAGGTAAACATGCAGGCATCCATTCCCATGGAGCCGTTTGCATTTCTGCATAGCACAATACCAGGACAGCTTGGTACTGGGGTAGAGTTCGACTCCATTACCCGTGTGCGCGAGAAATTCCTGGATGACCAATATCGCAATGAGAATACCAACTTCGGGAGTTGGTCCATTCAACGAGATACACTTGAGAAACTTGAGGCTATTGTAAACGAACCATCAAACACTGGTTTTCGAACCGTTATGGATAACTTCTACAAATCATGGTCAGACCTGAGCAAGAATCCTGAGGATGTTACGGCACGTAAGATCGTCAAAGAAACAACCCTTGCTCTTACCGATGCGATGAATCAAATTAGCCGTCAACTGGATGCACTCAGTCAGGATCTGGACAGTAACATTGCTGTGAAAGGCAATGAAATTCAGGGCTACCTGGGTAACATTGCGAACCTTAATAGTGCTATTGTAAAAGTCGAGTCACTTGGCGACAATGCCAACGATTTACGTGACCAACGTGATCTGATGACAGACAAGTTGTCCAAAATCATGAACGTTACTGTTACGGATTCTCCGCAAGGATACCAAGTTCAGATGAATGGTCAGGCACTTGTCACAGGCGGTGCGGTACAAGTAGCGGTAGATCCTGCTTTTCTGAATGCTGCTTATACAGCAGGTACGCTCACTAACGGCGAGGTCCACGGCATGATCAAGTCTAGAGACACTTTGGTGACTGACTATCAGAAACAAATGGATGACTTAGCCAATACGCTTGCCAACGGTGATATTGAGATCACCCTTCCTGCGGGTTCTGTCTTGCCAGATAATACTGTACTGGATGGAGTTACATACACAGGTGCAGCACGAACGCTAGCAACAGACCTGAAAGTTACAGTCAAAGGCCTGAATGGATTGCATCAGCTTGGATACAGCATGGACGGAACTAATTCGCCCGGAGTACCTTTCTTTACAGCAGCGGGTGGTGGAACAGCCATTACAGCTGGCAATATTTCATTGAATGCTGATATTGTAGCTGACCCGAATAAAATTGCAACCTCGCTCCGAACCACTACGGATTCTTCAGGAGCAGAAACAGTAATCAAAGGAAACAATACACTGGCTAATCTGCTGGCTAACCTGAAGGATACTCCAATGAAATCCGTGGATGGATTGCGGAATGCAACGATTGGTGCTCAGTTTAGTGCGATCGTTGGACAGTTGGGAGTTCAATCTCAAGAGGCGGCACGTCAGACTTCTAATTCCGAGTTCCTCGTAGAACAAGTGAACACTCGCCGTCAATCAGTCAGTGGTGTTTCTTTGGATGAAGAAATGGCTAATATGATCAAATTCCAACATGCTTACAGTGCTTCTGCACGTTTTATGACGACATATGACCAATTACTCGAAAAATTAATTAACTCTACCGGCGTAGTAGGCAGATAATAGAAAGGAGTGACATAACAGACGATGAGAATTACAAATAATATGTTGAGCTCGCAATTGATTCTTAACTTGAACCGTAATGCACAACAGATGAATAGTACACAAACTCAACTGGCAACGGGACGGAAGATCAACAAACCTTCTGACGATCCGGTAGGGATTACGTACTCTCTTCGCTATCGTGCAGAACTTTCATCCAATGAACAGTATCAAAAGAATGTGGATAGCGCGGTATCGTGGTTGGATTTTAATGATACAGTTATGGATCAAGCAGGTAGCGTGGTTCAGCGGTTGAGAGAACTGACGGTCCAGGCAGCTACAGGGACTAACCCGCAATCTGCGCTTGATAGTATCAATGAAGAAGTGAAACAATTAAAAGCACAACTTGTTGATATTTCAAACAGCACGTTGAATGGGAAGTATGTGTTTAATGGGGAAACCTATGATGTGAAGCCTTATGATTTCCCTACCAGTACTGACGGATCGTTCGATACAACAAATGCTGCTTCCGTTGTTACTGATTCGGGTAAAATTAATTTTATCGTGGGTGAGAGTATCCAACTCCCAATTAACGTAACCGGTAATGAAGTGTTCGGTGACTCTACAGAAGCTGATAATCTATTTGTAATCTTTAATACGATTAGTCAGGCTCTCGCTAGTGGCGATCAAAAAGAAGTATCAAATCAGCTTGCAAACATTGATACTCGAACAAATAAGATGCTCGCAATCCGTGCGGAGATTGGTGCGAAAACCAATCGTGTGGAACTCATGCAAGGTAGATTAAGTGATCTTGAAGTGAACTTAACGGATTTGCAAGCAAAGGTTGAGGATGCAGATTACGCTGAGTTATCAATTAAGTCCAAAATTCAAGAAAATATATATAATGCTTCCCTTTCCGCTGGTGCTAAAATTATATCCCAATCATTAGTTGATTTTCTTAGATAACAAAGGAGAGATCATCTGGTGAATACTCTTCCGGTCGTTCAAATTCAGACAACGCCCACGTTATTACATATCGATGCGGACATTGGTCAGTATTCGATTCGTCAGCCAAAGGCAGAGGTTCAGCTCCATACCAAGCCGGGTAAATTAACGATGCAAAGCCATGCAATAGAGTTGAACGTGGATCAGTCCAAGGCTTTTTCTGCCTATCATGGAGGGAATATGATCGATATGAATGCCCGAATATATTCGGGTATTCAGCAATTATTCATGCAGAATATGGCTGAACGTGTGCAACAAGGGAATGATATGGCAGCCATCCACAAACCAGGTAATACCATTGCCAATATTGTAGGAACGAATTGGCAAGCTAAGCCGTTCCCAGAGACTCGCACGGCAGCTTCCTCTGATAATGTGGATGTCCGTGTGTTTACGCAAGCACCAGACATTCGCTTTGAAGCAGCGGAATCCGAGATGAATGTAATCGTGAACAAACCAGAGATTGAATATCAACGCGGTAAGTTGGATATTTATGTGCAGCAATATGCTTCTATACAATATACTCCACCTACGATTGATATGGGATTATAAGATATAATGTAGAGCTATAGACGGATGTAATACCCCGCTATAGCTTTTTTCTATAAAATTATCGCCAAGGAGGCGTTTATTATTATTATTGAGACAAGTACATGGGGTGAAATTGAAGTAGATGAAAACAACACGTATCAATTTCCCAGAGGTCTACCTGGTTTTGAAAATGAAACTAGTTTTGCACTAATCCCTTGGGAAGACACACCATTCAGTTACTTACAATCATTAACGGAGAAAGAGTTGTCTTTCTTGGTAGTCAGTCCATTTGAGTTTAAACAGGATTATAGTTTTGAACTGAGTGAAGAAGATAAAGAAGAACTCAAAATCGAAGAAGATGTGGCCGTATATTCCATAGTCACTATACATTCAGATGTGACAAAATCAACGATGAATCTCTTAGCCCCTGTTATAATTAATCCTGCACATAGGGTGGGCAAGCAAGTTGTTCTTCAACAATCAGGTTATGTGACTAAACATCTCATATGGACAGAAGAAGCGACTTCGACGAAGGAGGGGGTCTGAAATGTTAGTATTGTCACGTAAAAAAGGAGAATCTATTATCATTCAAGATAATATTGAGATAACTGTATTGGCAGTAGAAGGTGATACAGTACGGATCGGCATATCCGCCCCCAAGCACATTGATATTTTTCGGAAAGAGGTGTATGCATCTATTCAGGAGGCTAATCGAGAGTCCGCAACACCAGATGTTCCTAGTGTAAATGCTTTTATGAAATTGCTCCAAGGAATCGAAAACAAAAAAAAATAAAAATATTCCAATTTACTATAAACAGTTGTACTCTTCCTGTCGATATATAGTTTAGACGCTGCTTCGGCAGGGCGGCCGACCTTAATGTCGCGGCGTTTACCACAAGGATGTGGAACTAACTTATTTTCAGGGAGGAAATTTCAAATGATTATCAACCACAATATTGCTGCAATGAACACTCACCGTCAATTGGGTGCAAACACAACTAACACAAACAAGGCTATCGAAAAATTGTCTTCCGGTCTGCGTATTAACCGCGCTGGTGACGATGCTGCAGGTCTGGCAATTTCCGAAAAAATGCGCGGTCAAATCCGCGGTTTGGATATGGCTACTAAAAACGGTCAAGACAGCATTTCCTTGATCCAAACAGCTGAGGGTGCATTGAACGAAACTCACTCCATCCTGCAACGTATGCGTGAATTGGCAGTTCAATCTTCCAATGATACGAACACAGATAAAGACCGTACTGCATTGCAAGATGAAGTAAATGAGTTGGCTAAAGAGATCACTCGTATCTCCAATACAACTGAGTTTAACACGAAGAAGTTGCTTGACGGTTTCGCGGATAGCGGCTCAAGCGTAACTAGTGCAGCTAACCTGAGCTTCCATATCGGTGCGAATGCTGGCCAAAACATCTCTCTTACAATTAAAGCGATGGATGCAGCGAGCCTAGGTGTTGGTGCAGCGACAGGGTCTACTTCTGCAACTGGTGCAACAGCAGCAGCTGTAACTGGTGGTATCAGCATTTCCAGCGCAACTTCGGCGAATAATGCAATCACAACAATTAACAAAGCGATTGAAACAGTTTCCACAGAACGTGCAAAATTGGGTGCTTATCAAAACCGTTTGGAGCACACAATCAACAACTTGGGAACGACTTCCGAGAACTTGTCTGCTGCTGAATCCCGTATTCGTGACGTAGACATGGCTAAAGAAATGATGAACCAAACGAAAAACAACATCTTGGCTCAAGCTTCCCAAGCAATGTTGGCACAAGCAAACCAACAGCCACAAGCTGTTCTGCAATTGCTTCGTTAATTTTATATTATCTCAAAAACTGCCAGGCTTTGTCTTGGCAGTTTTTTTGTATTTAGAATAGAAATTCCATAAATTTTTAGATGGATTCCCCGAAAAACGACTAATTAAAATAGGGAAGTGCACCGACATATAGTATAAGACTGAAGAGACGAGAGGGTTCTATGACTAATACGATTTCGTTATGCATGATAGTTAAAGATGAAGAGAGCGTTTTGGAACGATGTTTAGATAGTGTTAAAGAATTTGTTGATGAAATCATTATTGTAGACACGGGCTCAATAGATAGCACACTAGATATAGCAAGAAAATATACAGATAAAATCTATTCATTTGAATGGATTAATGATTTTTCTGCAGCAAGGAATGAATCCATTGGATATGCTGCATCTGATTATATTTTAGTGTTGGATGCCGATGAATATTTGGAATCAGGACATGAATTACAAAAAGATTTACAAGAGGAACTAGACTTCTATGTTTTTAATATTAAAAATACAACAAATCAAGGTACAGCATTTAATCATACTGCAGTAAGATTATTTAAAAATGATTTTGAATTATATTATGAGAACAGACTACATGAACATTTAAATATTATTGATAATCATAAAAACCTTATAAGTGGGACTTCTAATTGTTTAATCGTTCACTCGGGATACGAAGATTCCAATAAACTTGAAGAAAAAAAAGTGAATCGAAATCTTCCGCTGATGAAATTGGAAGTTAAAGAAAATCCGACAGGATATAACTTATTTAATATGGGAAAGACATATTTTGGATTGCATGACTACATGAAAGCAATAGAATTTTTCAAACGAGCTTATCCACTAAGTAAGGACCGCATGTACTTGCCTGAATTACTAACTAAATTGGCATATTCTCTTGCAGAGATAGGGCAGAGCGATGAAGCATTAAATATTTTAAGAGATGCAACCTCAATTTATCCTAATGAAACTGAAATGAAATATATCCAAGGCGTTATATATAAAAATGCAGGATATTATAAAGACGCCGAGGTTTGCTTTTTACGCTGTCTTGAACTGGGGGATCAGGGTACTGCGGTGACCGAAGGTAGTGGTAGCTTTAGGGCTCATCTTGAGCTGTCTGAGCTATATGAACTACAAGGGGATCTGAATGAAAGTTATAAAAAGAAGAAACAAGCTATGGAAACAAAAAGCTCATTAGAAATTATTTTTAATTATTTGGAATTTACATTGAGAATGAATCAGCCTGCTGATGAAATTATACAAAATATTGAGAAGTTTTATAAAATGGATAATATACAAGACTTACAAAACCTAATGAATATGTTATATGGTTTGCGTCACCCATTACTCCATTATTATCTGGAAAAATTCAAGATAGAAGCAGATGCCCATATTAATGTAGCAGCGATGATTTATAGTAAGGATCGGCAAGTTATGAAGAGAGCTTTAGACCAGTCTGGGGATATCACTAAAGAAGAAAATGGTGATGATCTTCTGCTCTTAGCGTATGTGTTTAAAGAAATAAATTTAATCACTCAACTTCAGCCTTTGATGAACTTGGGGAATAAAGAATTAAAGGGTATCAGAATGCTTTTTGAAGGAAAAGCCTTACCTAGCTCAATGAGTGTGAGTTTAGAAAGAGCGTTGTTTGTATTGTGTGAGAAGCTGATTATTATCGAGGAGTTTGATTTGTTCCAGGAACTTGCAGAAAAGCTTATGGAATCAAAGCAAAATTACAAAATAACACTTAGCAACCTCTTGAAAAAATATAACTTTGATGAGTTGGCTATAGATATGTTAACTACTCTTTATAACAATAAAAATAATAATATTGAAGTCATGCAGTTGCTTGGAGACTTGTGTTTCCGGAATAACTATCTGGAAGATGCAGCATTCTTTTATGACTATTTAAAGGAAAATAACCCCACCTATCAAAACTATGAGAGATATTTTGATTTAACTAAAAATTCTAATGATCAATCTGAGACGATGCAATTACAGAAGGAAATATCTAAACGTTATCCAACAGCTTTATGGGTAGGTAATATAAAAAATTGAATTAAAGAGGGAAGATTAACTTAACTTAAATTTCGCTGTAAAGTGAGAGGTGTAGGAGAGGGATGAATTAAATGAAAAATGTTTTAATTTTTGGGGCTTCCGGATATGGTAAGCGTATACTGTATTCTTTGGATGAGCGATATATTAAAGTAGTAGCTTTTGTAGACAATCATCAAGCAAAACATGGTCACATGGTAAATGATGTACCGATTATTCCTCCCGAAAAAATTCAGTACTATCAGTATGACAGTATCATTGTTTCTGTTGGAACCTTAGAAAAAGATATTAAAAATCAGCTAATGAATCTAGGCGTAGAAGAAGAGAAAATTATAACTTTCCATCCTGATGATAAAAATATTCAATGGCTTGAGAATAGATATGTGATGGCTCGTGCGTGCATTGAAGAAATAAATAAGCGTCAAATTCCCGGAAATATTGCAGAACTCGGCGTATATAAAGGAGAATTTGCTAGTTATTTGAATAGGTTCTTCCCAGATAAAAACCTGTATCTTTTTGACACTTTTGAGGGGTTTGATGAGCGAGATGAGCATCATAAAGATGAATATGTATCTAGTTCACCAATGTTTACGGATACAAATGTAGAACTCGTTTTAAATAGAATGCAATTTCCTGAAAAGGTGACCGTGAAAAAAGGATACTTTCCTGATACTGCAGTTGGATTAGAGGATACTTTTTGTTTTGTAAGTTTGGATGCTGATTTGTACAAGCCAATTTTACAAGGACTAGAATATTTTTATCCGCGATTAGTAAGTGGAGGTTATATATTTATTCATGATTATGATAAGGTTAATTGGCCTGGGGCCACCTTGGCCGTAAGAGAATTTAGTGAGAAATATAATGTTCCCTACCTCCCGATCTTGGATAGAGGCAGTAGTGTTGTTTTAGCTAAATAATTGGGATAATATCCTTAATTTAGGTGATTTTTTTGAGCTGGGTGAAGAAGAGTAATTACAAGATAGGGGAGAATCGTTTAGAACTCAAATATAAGTGTTGAAAAATTAGCCCATGAATAATTCTTCAGAAAACTGTAAACGAGAAAACCTAAGTTTACTTAAGAGGGAAATTTGGATTTAGCCTAGCTCACTTAAGTGTATGATTTTAAATGCAGTATATAAATTAATGATATATTCAAGAAACTTATTAATTAATATGAATATGAGAATGAATTGGGGTGTTCTAGAGATGAACATAGCTTTATTAACAGCTGCGGGTACTGCTAGTAGAATGCGCCAAAGTATTCCGAAGCAATTTCTTCATATAGATAATAAACCAATAATCATCTATACAATGGAAGTTTTCCAGAATGATCCCAACATAGACGCTTTAATGGTTGTGACCTTAGAGGGATGGAGAGAAGTTTTGTTGTCTTATGCTAACCAACATGGGATTACAAAGTTGAAATGGGTTGTTGCTGGTGGGAGTACAGGTCAAGAATCAATATATAAGGGTTTAAAAGAACTAGAATATTCATGTAAAGCACAAGATACAGTCATGGTTCATGATGGGAATCGACCCTTAATTACTAATGAAATTATATCCGATAGTTTGGCTACATTTAAAGATTATGGCGTTGCTGTAGCTGCTATACCTTGTAATGAAGCGGTATTTAGAAGCGAGGATGGACTGTCATCTGATTTTTATATACCTAGAGAACAATTATTTAGGACTCAGACGCCTCATACCTATTCTCTTGGCAAACTTCTCTGGGCGCATGAAGAGGCAGCAAAAATGGGGATAGAAAATTCAGTAGCAAGTTGCACTTTAATGCAGGAGTTGGGGGAGAAAATATATTTATCAAAAGGTTCGGAAAAAAATATAAAGTTGACAACGATGGAAGATATGGAAATACTCAAGGCACTTCTGCATACACAGTAGGCTATATCAATCTGCTATAAATGAAATTAGTGTTTATGGGTAATTGTTGATTATTTTAATTCAAAACATTAAATAAAGGTTCAAGTTATATTCCAAGGAGACAATAACTTATGATTCAGAAAAGTTTGAATTATGTTATGGATATAAAGAAAGTGGCAGATCAAGATCTCAACTGGGAAAAGGTTAGTAATAAAAAAATAATAATATCAGGTGCCAGTGGGATGATCGGGAGATTTTTAATTGATGTAATTATGTATCGAAATAAGATCTATCAGGATAACATATCCATTATTGCTTTAGGGAGAACAATGAGCCAAGCTAGTTCTTTATTTACTGATTATCTAGGTTATGAAAGATTTCAATTCATACCATGTGATATCAATGATTTTAACACGCTTAGAGAAATCGAAGCAGTTGACTTTGTTATTCATGCAGCCAGCAAAACCCACCCTTTAGAATATTCCAATGCACCCATTGATACTATATTAATTAATACGTTGGGTACAAACAATATGCTTGAATTAGCAGCTCGTGGACAGGGAGCACGATTTGTACTACTATCTTCGGTTGAAGTATATGGAGAAAATAGAGGAGACGTTGAGGAATTCACTGAAGATTATTGTGGCTATATTGACTGCAATACTTTAAGGGCAGGATACCCAGAAGGGAAGCGGGTAGCAGAAGCACTATGCCAAGCTTATTGTAAAGAGAAAAACGTTGATTTTGTAACTGTTCGTTTGGCAAGAATTTTTGGGCCAACCATGAATATGGATGATAGTAAAGCAGTGTCTCAACTTATAAAAAATGCGGTAAATAAAGATGATATCGTCCTGAAAAGTGAAGGGAATCAATATTTTAGTTATTGTTATGTTGGTGATGCTGTATTAGGCATATTAAAAATAATGTTCGAGAGTAAGAGTGGGGAATGTTACAACCTTTCTGGGAAAAAAGGGAATATCACCCTTAAAGATTTAGCAACATACTTGGCTAGCCTTAATGGAAGACAGATCAGATACGAATTAGCAAATGAAGAAGAACAAATGGGATATTCTAAGGCGAGTAAAGCCATCTTAAATATTGATAAATTGAAATTATTGGATTGGTCCCCCATATTTGATATAAAAGAAAGTTTGAAAAATACTGTTGAAATAATCCATGAACTTAAAATAGAATCCAGGTAATCGGAGGCAACATGAGCAGAGCGTTCAGTGAAAGTCTATATATTGTTTATCGACGTATAAAAGCTATCTCTATAGCAGCTTTGTACTATTTGTTTCGGTTTTTACCAATGGACGATAAAAAAGTTGTATTATCCAGTTTTGAAGGAAAACAAGGATACAGTTGTAATCCTAAATATATAGCTGAGGAGATTCTAAAGAGAAATAAATTAAGCAGCCAACCATACAAACTTATTTGGTTAGTAAATGATACTTCCAATATATTTCCGAGTGAGATTCTTGTGAAGAAAAACAGTTTTTGGAACAGAGCATACCAACTATCCACAGCAGCCATATGGATCGATAACCATAGAAAGCCATTGGAAACTAGAAAGAGAAAAAAGCAATTGTATATAGCTACGTGGCATGGAGCAATTGGCTTTAAAGCTGTAGGTGAATTGAGAGGAACTTCCTTTCCTGAGATAGCCCGTTTGGTCAGCAAACATGATTCTCAACTTGTGGATTATTTTTTGTCTAATTCTTCATGGTGCAGTGATATGTATAGGAAGGCGTTCTTTTACGAAGGTGAAATCATTAAAACCGGCTCTCCAAGATGTGATGTTTATAGAGAGGCAGAGCATATGCGTAAAAGAATACGCAAAGAATTTGAACTGCCTGAAAATTCAAAAATATTGCTTTATGCTCCAACATTTCGGAGTGGGACGCAAAATATGGTTATGAATACTTTATCGGGGGAGAGCCGACTGTCATATGAAGCTTTACACGAAGTATTAAATAAAAAGTTCCAGGGCGATTGGTATATCTTTGTACGGTTACATCCAAGCCTCAAAGGTCAGAAATTTGAGAACAAAGAGAATAACTCTATCATTTTTGATATAACTAATAGAGATGATGCATATGACGTATTAGCTGCCACGGATCTGTTTATTTCAGATTATTCAAGTATAGCCTTCGACGCTGCAGCTATGAATATCCCCGTATTTATTTTCGCTGAGGATATGGATGATTATGTGAAAGATAGAGGTAGGCTTCTTTGGGATATGGAGGATTTACCTTTTAAAGTATCATATAGAAATGATGAGCTATTAAAAAATATCATTGAGTTTAATGAGGAGGAGTATCATAATGGCCTAGGCAAATTACGTGATGAAGTTGAATTATTGGAAGACGGCTATGCGAGCCAAAGAGTTGTTGATCTTATACAAAAAAAAACTTAAGAGATCGAACGTTACAGCTTTAAATTTTTACTATTATTGGCTTCAAAAGTATAGAAGATGGTTCCCTTTTTAGGAGACATCTTCTTATTTTTTTGCTTCATTTTTGGAATTAATTGGAGGATATGTTGTAAGCTTTGAGCTAATGAAAGTTTCCTTTTAATCCGATATAAGTTAGAGAACTGTAGTAAGTGTATCTCACTTCATATTAGTTTTTATCTTATAATACCGTGTATAATATATGCTTAATTTAATCGAAACCCATCATGTAGTTTATCTTGGAAATCAGACAGCATAGGAGGAGGAATAAAATGATAACGGCGATCATTTTGGCAGGTGGAACTGGAGTAAGAATGAATAGTAGAACAAAACCTAAACAATTTCTGGAGCTTCATGGAAAACCGATCATTATTCATACATTAGAACATTTCGAACGCCATCCAAAAGTGGATAATATAGTGGTGGTTTGTGTTAAAGGGTGGAACAAAGAACTAGAGAATGTCATAAAAAGAAATTATATAACTAAAGTGAAGTGGGTTGTAGGAGGCGGAGAAACAGTCCAAATGTCAACCTATAATGGACTGAAAGCTGTTTACAATGAAATGGGTCATTTAAAAAATCATATTGCAATAATTCATGATGGGGTACGTCCGTTAATAGATGAAAAGTTAATAACAGATAATATTGAAACGGTTAAAAATCGAGGATCCTCTGTGACTGTTAGTTACGCGATTGAAACTATAACCTCAGTAGATGATGATGGAAAGATTTTACGAGTAGAGAATAGGGACAAGGCTAGAATTGCAAAAGCACCTCAATGTTTTTATATGGACAGACTTATGGAAGCACATCATAAGGCACAGACTGAGGGGATTCATTCAATGATAGATGCTGCTTCCTTAATGAATTATTATGGACATGATCTTCATACAGTACTTGGTTCTAACTATAACATCAAAATTACGACTCCTGCAGATTATTATATTTTTAGAGCTTTATTTGAAGCCGAGGAGAATTCGCAAATATTCGGACTATAACATTGAAAATTGGTGATACGATGAATGAAATTCTAAAAGAAGATTTTGAATATATACAGGATGCTCATCTACCGTGGGAAAGTATTAAGAATAGCACTGTATTTATTACAGGAGCAACAGGATATATAGGGTCTTTATTAGTTCGTTTTTTTGATTATATGAATAAGAACTATCAATATAACATTAGAATTGTAGCACTTGTTCGTGATTACAATAAAGCAGTGAATGTATTTAATTCATTGGAAGTAGAAATAGTGGAAAGTGACATTCGACAGTTGTTATCACTCGAAATGCAAGTTGATTTTATTTTCCATTGTGCAGCTGTGACCAATTCGAAGGCAATGATTGAAGAACCTGTTGAAGTGACCGAGGGAATTGTGCAAGGGACATTTAATGTCATGAAGTTGTCAGCAGAACAAAACGTAAAAAGTGTTGTTTTCCTTTCTTCTATGGAAGTCTACGGTAGTAGTGAGGGGAGTTCCAAAGTTGGTGAGAAGGATCTGGGGCGTATTGAAATTTATAATACAAGGAACTGTTACCCTCTCGGTAAGAGAATGGCAGAGAACATTTGCTTCAGTTATTTTTCTGAATACAAGGTTCCTGTTAAGGTTGCAAGACTTGCACAAACCTTTGGAGCTGGTATTTCTGAGAATGAGAATAGAGTCTTTGCGCAATTTGCTCGCAGTGTTCTTCAAGGTAAGGATATTGTGCTTCATACAGATGGATCATCTATGGGTAATTATTGCTATTCAGCGGATGTAATTCGGGCGCTGTTCTATATTCTGTTCAATGGTGTCAATGGACAGGAATATAATGTGGTCAATGAAGAAGCTAGTTTAAGTATTAGAGAAATGGCGAATCTTGTAGCTCAGAATGTTTCCGGGGGAAATATTAAAGTGAAGTATGAAATTCCTGCGCTAAATCAATACGGATATGCTGTTACAACTAATATAAAGCTATCAGCTTCAAAAATTGTGGAACTCGGTTGGAAACCTAAGTATGGATTAGAACTCATGTACAAACGAATGATTGATTACATGACATTGAATGAACAGAAATTAACTGTCTAAAAGTCGCATTTATTATTTATTTATCCAGTATATGTAAAGTTTTTCAGTATAATTATAGGGTAGGTTTGCATGATGAGTGAACAAATCCATCAAAAGTTTATTGAAACATTCAAAGAGCATAATAAACGGCCCATTGCTTTATACGGGTTGGGGATTACTACAAGAAAGATTTTAGAATTGCATGAACTCTATAATTTTGTTGGTATTGTGGCCAATGAAAGAATCGGTGAAGTTGTGTATGGAAAAGAAGTTATGTCTATCGATTCAGTAATGAATAATGCCAAATTAATTATTATTGTTTCTCAAATGAAATCAGTTAAAACAATCTACAATAGAATAAAGCACGCTGAAGAGGCTGGTTTAGAAATATATGATTTAACAGGTGAAAATTTGTCTAAGGATCATGAGAACGAATTTTTTGATGAGCCATACTGGAAGAAGAACATTACAGAATTAAAGAATCATATTGATAGAAGTGATATCGTTTCATTTGATCTATGGGACACATTGATTATGCGAAAAGTTCTGCATCCAGATCATATTTTTGATATCGTTGAGTCCAAGTCAAAACCTTTTGTGGATAATTTGAATTTTAGCTATTTAAGGGTTAAAGCAGAGCAAACATTAATAGATATGGGGTATATTCCAAATTTGACAGAAATATATGAAGAGATCCAAAACAATCAGCCTAAGATCGATTCACAGTTGTGGCCACGGTTAATGGAACTGGAGATTGAGACGGAAAGGAAGTACTCAATTAAGAGAGAATCTATTGTTTATCTACTAGACTATGCTAGGGAGCAAGGTAAAAGGGTCTATTTAATATTTGAAACAAGCCTTACAAGCCCGCAGATTCAAAGTCTTCTTGAAAATTGCTTTATTAATGTTGAGAATTGTGAGTGTTTAATCTCTAATGAAATTAGAAAGACAACTCGAGATGGCTCGATCTATAAGTATTTTAATGAAATTGCCGGCACAGGAAAGAAAATGCACATTGGTAATAGAAATGTTGATAAGGTCAAAAATTATAATATCGAAGCAAATTATTTGGCGACTTCATATGAGTTATGGAGTAAATCCTCAATTCGTCATATCCTTCCGAAGGCGATAACGTTAAACGACAGCATCTTATTAGGCGTCCTAGCATCGAAAGCGTTTAACGATCCGTTCGTTTTATCCTCTTCTAAAGGTAAAATGGAGATTAAAAATTTATATGAACTTGGATACTATTGTTTCGCTGGCTTGACAATAAAGTTCCTTACTTGGCTTACAGAGAAATATAGATTTAATCATAGTGCTGTTATTTTATTCGCTTCGCGAGATGGGTATCTGCTACATCAATTATACGAAAAAATAAGAAGTCAACAAGTTGATTTGGGGTTGCCTGAAGGCATCTATTTTTATATATCCAGAAGAGCGGTAAACGTCGCTTGTATCCATTCGGAAAAGGATATAGCAAATATTGTTCGTTCAGTATTGGATTTATCAAGAGGTAAGCTTAATCAAATTTTAGGGCAACGGTTAGGTATTGATTTCGATCCTAAGGATGAGATTCTGAATTGTGAACTAAATACAATTCAGGATACCCAAGATAGCGATCAAATTATAGAACGAGTACTTGAATATAAGCAGTTAATTCTCAGTAATGCTTTAAAAGAGCGAGTAAACTATCTCAAGTATATAGACCTGGTCCTTCAGAATAAGTACAATGATGACCGTGAGGTATACTTCTTTGACTTATATACAAAAGGAACAAGTTTTCATAATCTCAAAAAATTACTCTCAAATATGAAATTGATATGTTTTGATGTTAAAGATGCCCCAATGAATATATCTCCAATTTGGATGAGATACAGCGATTGTTTGGAGATGCAGGAGAAACTCGTTTCTCTTTTCAAAAATTTTATCAGCTTTTTGAAGTTGCGTATGCGTCATCCGAAGGACAGTTAAAATGCTTCGACGAAAAAGGGAACCCTCAGTTTATAAAGTCTAGTGAGTATAACCACAACGAAATTATAGCCTTGCAGAGAGGTGTTCAAGACTTTATAGCTGATTTGGAATACTTAAATGAAAGTTGGTATCTGCAACCTATTAATTTAGGCATGGTAGATTCGTTTAGTGAAATGATGGATGTTAAGAGAACGATTATGCCACCAACACTAAGTAAGGGTTTTGGGTATTATGACAGCTTCGCCTCAGAAGAAACGATGAATATCTGGGAAAATATGATTTAAGGAGATTATTAGTGCGAAAAAAGATGAAAAGTACTTTGTTGAATGTAGTTTATTCACTTCAACAAGCGACCTCTAATTTAGAAACACTTGTTCATGCTGGGCGATATACCGATTCGTTAGAAGTACTAAAAGCTTGTCAAGAAGGTGCTATAAGTATTGGAACTACAATAGAGCAGCAGGCTAACCAAGATACTGGATACATTATCAAGAAATTAGAAAATTATTGTGAAAGTGTCTACCAAGTTTATATAAATGTAGAGAATGCAGATTATCTTGCGAGTAATCCGTTGAAAAACTTAGCTGACCAATTGCACGATATAGAAATATGTATTGAGAGTGAAATTCACGTGAAATATGAGGTTGTATTTCTTCCATATAAAGCTTCCATGTGGGATTCAATGGAGAGCGTATGGAAAGCTGCGAATGAAGATCCGAATTGTAATTGTTATGTTATTCCTGTCCCATACTTTGAATTTATTCAAAATCCAAAAACACAATTGTTAAGATATGAGGGAGCCGAATTTCCATCATACGTTCCGACTATGCCATTTAATAACTATGATTTTAAGCAGCAAATGCCTGACGTAATCTATATACACAATCCATATGATCAATACAATAATGTTACATCTGTTCATCCTTCGTTCTATGCTTCTATATTAAAAGAGTATACCAATCTTCTTGTGTATATTCCTTATTTTGTAACCGGAGGATCAATCTCAAAAAGTCTTACTTCGTTACCGACATACCAATTTATGGATGTAATTGTCACTCAATCGGAAAGTGTGAGTAGTTTCTATAAAGGTAACGTCGCTTCAGAAAAATTAGTCGCGCTAGGCTCCCCAAAAGTAGACAAAGTACAAGTGCTTTCTAAAGAAAATAGAGTAATACCGATAGAGTGGGAGTCCATTATCCAAGATAAGAAGATCATTTTCTATAATACAAGTCTATCCAGCTTATATGAATATAAAGAAAAATGCCTTGAGAAGATGAGGGATGTATTTACTTGTTTTAAGGGCAGAGAGAACGAAGTGTTGTTATGGAGACCACATCCTCTAGTTAAGGCTACATTAAAATCAACGTTTCCACAACTCTATCAGGAGTACTGCGAGATAGAAGAAGAATTTATATTTAGTCAAATGGGTATTTTGGATGCAAGTCCGGACATCTCACTTTCTGTAGCGATTTCAGATGCATATATTGGGGAAGAAGGCTCTTCTGTTATTCATTTGTTTGGGGCTACAGGAAAACCAATATTTTTACTCCATTTTGGAGACGAAGATATTAACCGACTAGGATTTGCAGATGCCCATCTAGAAGGTGAAGAACTGTGGTTTACTCACGCTCATTATAATGCTTTATGTAAAATGAACATTCACACTGCTCAAGTTGAGATTATGAATAGTATCCCCAATGAGCTTCCAATAAAAGATCTGTTGTATCACGATATCGCTAAAGTAGATCATAAATTATACTTTGTACCAAGTCGTGCAGAAGAGATGGCCATTTATGATATGGAAAACAATAAATTCGAAAAAGTTGCATATGAAAATGAGAATGATAATGTTTTCTCTAAATTTACAAGAGCAGTGCGACTGAATAATTTCCTGTACTTTTTACCAGTGAATCATTTTGCTTTAGTCAGGTATAACGTAACGGATGGAACCTTCAAATATTATTCTGAAATAGTAAAAAAAATAAAAAAATATTCTTTGAATAATAATCAGGGTCTATATTTTATGAATGCAATTGTTCAAGAAGGCGACTTGCTTTTTTTGGCAGCTGCTCAGACAAATATAATTATTGAATTTAATACAGTTACCGAGACTATAATACTGCACAAAGTCGGAACTAAAGAAACAGGATTTTATCGTATGGAAAATGACGGTGAATACTATTGGTTGATTTCAAATGAAGATGGACCAATAGTTAAGTGGAATCGTAAAACAAATCAAACATTCGAATATGATAAATATCCAAAAGGATTTTTGTCAGAAGGAAAAGGATTTTTCAGCATAATAAATTGTGCCACAGACTATATGCTGTTATTCCCTAAAAAAGGTAATATGATTGTCGAAATTAATAAAGAATCAGGGATTATGCAAGAATACATTTTGGATTTGCCATACAAAGAAGGAGAAAGGAAATCAGAACAACATAATTGGCCGAATAATTACTATTTTGTGAAAAGAATTAACGAAAATCAGATCGTTGCACTTACAGCATATGATAGCTCACTGCTATTTATAAATACTGAAACTCGACAGGTAGTTATGAAAGAGAGCAAATTTATTAAAAATGAATCCAGACTATATTATCAAGAATGGGGCAGCAATCTACCTTATGCTTGTAGAGAAGGACTACTTTCCAACGTTGAAGACTTTCTTGACGGTTTAGATAAATATAATATTGAACACAGTGTAGCTCAAAAAAGAGCGTATCAAAAGGTTATTAATAACATGGACGGAACAAGTGGCTTGAAAATACATCAACATATAACTAACCAATTAAAGATCACGAATCAATTGGAATGTGCGGAAAAAGGGCAGTATTAGTGGAAGAAGAGGGAAGGTGAAAGAGGTGGTAGTAAGAGATTATATGGCTTCAGAAGAAGTGAAAAAATTATGGGCTGTGGAAATGGATCTGATTGATAGATTAAAAGAAGTATGTGATAGACATAATCTTACCTATTATATGTCGGGTGGAACATTGCTGGGAGCAGTTAGACACCAGGGGTTTATTCCTTGGGATGATGATGCAGATTTTCTAATGCCCCGAAAGGATTATGAGAAATTAAAACTAGTTGCGGCTAAGGAGTTTACAGAGCCATATTTTTTGCAGACTGAGGAGAGCGATCCTGGCTTGTATTTGGGGGGATTTGCAAGACTTAGAAATAGTCATACTACTAATATTACTTATGCTCACATGAGCTGTAAGGCGAATTTTGGGATTTGGATAGATATTAGTATATTAGATTTTCTTGCTGAAGATAAGTCGAAAAGAAAAATACAAGTTAACAGAATTAGATTTTTTCAAAGATTAATGTATGCGAAAACATTTAAAAGAAAGGAAGGGCTGTTAGAGTTATCCGATTTCCATTGGTTCTTATTTAAATTAGGAACTAAAATGTGTTCGAGAAGTTGGATAAGTAAACAGCTTAAAGCAGCAAGCTCTTCCTGTGAATACTCTAAATTTGTAACTAGTTTTGCATATCATGCTGATCAGTATTTTCCTATAGAACTGGAGACAGTAGATTTTAAAGATGTAACTCCTATGAATTTTCAGACAATGCTATTGCCCGCTCCGGTTGGATTCAAGAATTACTTATATTTGAAATATGGAAGGGAGTATATGGATTTGCCTCCAGAGGAAGAACGTAAGCCCGCCCATATTGGAGTGTTGAGTATCGAGATTCCTTATACTAAATTCATTATGAATTCTGACAATCTTAAAGATGTAACTGATAGTAAAAACGTTGTTATTTTCGGAGCTGGACAGATGCTTCAATACTATTTAGAAAGAACAGAAAATAAGCGCCCGAAATATATCCTAGATAATGATCCAATGAAGTGGGGAATGTCGATACAAGATATTGATGTGAAATCGCCACAGTATCTACTAGATGAAAATGATAAAGAAACAATTGTTTTAATTTGCAGTATCCATTATAGGAGTATTGTGGAGCAACTAAAAAATATGAAAATCAGTGAATATGCAATTTTTGTACAGAATCAATATTGGCTTTAATTAAAAATAGAGGGAGGTATTATGGACAATCTATTTGAGACTACAGTCCAGAGGGCATTCAAAGAACAGTTCAACACTTATAAAAATAAGAAGATTATACTTTATGGGACAGGGGTAGTAGCCGAGTTCATCCTGAATAATAACCCCAGTTATAATATTATAGGTTTAATGGATGGGAACAAGAAACACGGAGAGCTATTAGGTAAGAAGGTATATTCCTATGAAGAGGTGTTGAAAAACAAGCCAGATATTATTATCGTCGCTACTGCTAAAAGAAATATAGAAATGATCTATGATCGGTTAGCTTATTTTTGTCATACCAATAATATACCATTGTACTCTGTTGATGGAAGAAATTTATTTACTGTTTATGGATATCAGGGGCTATCCGATTCCCAGATACGTTATTTTGATGTGCATGAAGAATTACTAAAGAGTCAAATTGAAAAAAATGAGATCATTTATTTTGATATTTACGATGTTCTAATCATGAGAAAGACATTAATCAAGTTGGATGTATTGGATATTGTTGAATATAGATTAACTCAAGCTAACATTAAGATTCCTGACTACATTAATGCAAGACTCAAAGCCGAACAAGAAGTTATGAGGTCACACGGCACAATCAATGAAATATATGAAAAGTTAGCTGAAATCAGCAACATCTCTGTTGAGAATGCTCTTGAAGCTATGGCAGTTGAGCTAGAAGTTGAGACGTCTATTACTTGTAGTCGGAGTTCAATCAAAGCTATGATGCGATATGCTTTAGATGAAAATAAAAAGGTATACTTGGTTAGTGATACTTATTTTCAAAAAGAATTTTTAGAATCACTGTTACTAAGCCAAGGAATAACTGGCTATTCTGATTTAATAATCTCAAATGAACATAAACGAACAAAACGTGAGGGATTGCTCAGTTTTTGGGATAACAATTATAGCAATGAAAGTTCTCTTTATATAGGAGTGGACTCGGAAAATGAAATAGTCCAGGAAAACCAAAGTAAGTTTAACATCTTTTTGATCAAAAGTGCATATGACATGTTTCTTTTATCTTCATATAAGGATATGATCTATAGCCTCAATAATATCAATGAGCGCTCTCTGTTCGGACTAATTGTAGCCAAATTGTTTAATTCGCCATTTGCACTCTATAATTCGGATGGAAAACCGAAAGTCGATAGTAATTATAACTTTGGGTACGTTTTTATAGCTCCACTGATTATAAAGTATGTATTTTGGATCATAGGTAAGATGAAGAATGAAAAATATGATGATGTATTATTTGCTGCTAGAGATGGGTGGATTACACATAGGCTGTACTCTATTGTGCGTGAGAAAATGAGGATGGACATTCCAAAAGGGATATATTTTCAGACGTCAAGAACACTCTGCACTCTTGCTTCCGTGAAGACAGAAGAGGATATTCGGTGGATAGCTGAAGTACCTCATGCATATGAGCCTGAACAGATGCTTAAACGTAGATTCGGATTAGCTAATTCAGAAATACATGAGTACGTTGAAGAAAATCATGTGGATTCAGTGTGGTATGCATATTACCATAAAGAAGCTATATTCTTAAACGCAAAACGTATTCGAGAAAGTTACTTGAATTATATAGAAAGTTTAAATCTGAAATCAGAAGGAAATTACGCTTTCGTGGATTTTGTCTCTTCAGGGACTTGTCAATTGTTATTGGATAATATTACTACATTCCATTTGGAAGGATTATATTATTGCAAATACAATAACAATGATGAATCAAAATTAAATCTTTCAGGTGATGCTATGTTTGAGAATATGGTAGAACAAGTCTATTGTAGCCATTCTTACGAAAATTACTTGTTATTAGAAACGGTGATGACTTCGCTGAATCCTTCCATTGCAAGCATGGGCCTTGATGGTGAATTTATATATGGTGAGGAAGTAAGAAACGGGAAGGAAATGATGTATGTTCAGGAAGTCCATCAAGCTGTCGAAGACATTTTTTTAGACTATATAGAGAATATGCACATTATGAATATTGAAATCAATAAATTTGTGGTAGATAGCATTTTTAGTTATCATCAATCAAGATATACTAACGAACAGTGTGAAATTTTTGATAACTTAAGGTTGATGGAAGACTTCGGCCAATGGCATATGACATTACCACGAGCAACTTAGAAGGTGGATAAGAAATGACTTTACTCATAACACAATATTATAAAAGTGAGAATGATGAAGTAGAACTCAGTCAGGAAGAGATGGATATCTGTAGTTATATTTCACAGAATAACGAAGATAACTATGATCAATTGATATCAGAGGATCCGAGGTGGAATGTTTTTCTACAACTAACACGACTGAGGAAATCATTGTTAAACTGGTATGACTTTAAACCTGGCTCCACTTTACTTGAAATAGGTGGTGGTTTCGGAGCTTTAACTGGTCTCCTCTGTGATCATTGTGCAGAAGTTGTTTCAGTGGAGGAGTCGCTTCAACGAGCCAAACAAATTGAGGAGAGACATAAAAATCGAACAAACCTTAAAATATATGCCGCCAACATTAAAGATATTCCATTAGATCAAAAGTTTGATTATATTACTCTTATTGGACTTTTGGAATTTGAAGGAAAAGGGAGTAAGGACAGATTAATCTACAGTGACTTTTTAAGATCAATAGGTGAGCGTCTTAAACCTGGTGGAAAACTTATCATCGCTGTCGAGAACAGATTTGGCTTGAAGTATTTGTGTGGTGCGCCTGATCCATACTATGGAATTCCGTTTGCCCAAATCAATCAAAGCTCTTACAAAAAGGGAACAGGCTATTCTTTCAGTAAGCAGGAATTAACTACAATAATAGAAAATGCAGGTTATAAACATTTTAAGTTTTATTATCCTCTGCCGGACTATAGATTGCCTCAATTGATCTATTCTGAGAAATTTATACCTAAAACAAGTTTGAAGGAAAGATTAACCCCGTATTATATTGATTCTTCTTCACTGCTGGCGTATGAAAACGATCTGTACGATGATGTAATTGAAAACAATGCGTTGGAATTTGTGGCAAATTCTTTTCTGGTGGAATGCTCCTTGAATGATATGGATTTTTGTAATGTAATTTATGCTGCTGTCTCTACTGATCGTGGACGGAGAGACGGGTTCGCAACAACAATTCATAGTGATGGCAATGTCAAGAAAACACCTTTATATTCAGAAGGGTTACCTCAACTGCAAAACATAAAAGAAAACCACGATGAATTAGAATCGAGTCAGTTAAAAGTAATTCGAACGCTCATCAAAGAAAATAGATTAGTTATGCCTTACGTAGCTTACGATACTTTATCGGATTATTTAAAGCTCATCATCCGAACGAACCCTGAAGAATTCATATTGTTATTTGATCAGCTATACAACAGTATACTGCAATCATCCACTAAAACTGAACACATGAATCCTTCCTTTCATGGCTATAACGACTCATTGGACTATGGAGTCATTCTGGAAAAGGCTTATATCGATATGATTCCGGTGAACTGTTTTCATCATGATAACGAGCTTATTTTCTTTGATCAGGAGTTTGTGAAGGAACACTACCCTGCTAAATATGTTTTGTTCAGAGCGTTAAAATATACGTATTTTTTCATTCAAGATGCAGAAAGATATATCCCGCTCGGTGATATGCAGGAAAGATACGGGCTTAATCATTTGTGGGAAGAATTCGAAAAAGAAGAATACAACTTTGTATCCTTGAACCGAAAATATAACGAGTATCATAATTTCCTTAAAAGAACCTATATAGACCGAAACGGGATGCGCGTTAATGCAAAAAAATTATTAAAAGCAAATCGAAAAAATGATTAAGGGGAACTGAGTATGATCAGCGAGAAAGATTTTGTAGTAAAAACATTTAGAGAGAATTTCTCTGATTTCAAAAATCGTAGGATTGTTCTGTACGGAATCGGTTTTCATACTCAAGCTATTCTCTCTGCGTTTCCTGACTTCAATGTCATTGGATTAATGGATCCGGTAAGAACAGGTGATATTTATAACAAGAAAATACTAACATTTGAGGAAGCCTCTGAATTGGATGTTGAAGCCATTATTGTGATAGCGCGCTCAAAATCAGTTAAAATTATATTTAATAGGATTTCTAATTTATATGTTGATAGTAATGTTATCCTCTATGATGTTAATAAAAATAATTTGTTTGAGTTGTTTGATGACCAAAGAATTTCGGATGAGAATGAGTTATATTTCCAGGTTAATGAGGATTCACTAAAAGAAGAAATATTAAAGCATGAAGCTATCAGTTTTGATATTTTTGATACGTTAATGATGAGGAAAGTTCTTTATCCTCAAGACGTATTTGATTTAGTTGAAGGGAAGGCTCTGCAAATTGGATTAAGTGTACAACAATTCAGACAAAAAAGAGCTGAGTCTGAGCGTTCATTATTAATGAGAACAAACCCTAATATCTATGAAATATATGAGGAACTGCAAGATCTAACTCAAATATCATCAGAAGAGAAAGAAGAGTTATTAGCGCTTGAGCTGGCGACAGAAAAAGAAGTGCTCATAAAAAGAGAAAAAATGGTTGAGTTACTTCAGTATGCAGTCGCTCATGGTAAGGATGTATATCTCATCTCTGATATGTATCTACCGAAGACCATATTACTTCGTTACCTTTCTGACTTGGGTATTCGTGGATTTAAAGATGTATTTGTTTCTTGTGAATATCGTACGCCTAAATGTGATGGTTTGTTTGATATTTTTAAAGATAAAGTTAAAGCAAGTAGTTATCTTCATATAGGGGATAATTATGATGCGGACTATACGTTTGCCAAGTTACATGGTTTGGACTCATTTCATATAAAAAGTTCTTTGGAAATGCTAGAAATCTCATCTTATCGTAGTATTTTTAAGAGCTTAACTTCTATTAATGATCGGTCTTTGTTAGGACTTCAGTTATCCCGGGTATTTAACAACCCCTTTGCTCTTTATCAGTCTGATGGTCGTCCAAAGCTCATTTCGACGTATGACGTTGGCTATTCTTTTGTTGCCCCTATTATAACCAACTTTGTACTGTGGTTGCTTAAAGCATCGAAAGAGGGGAATTATGATAAAATTTTGTTTTTAGCGAGGGATGGATACTTAATACAAAAACTGTATCAACAGGCCACTCGTATTTTGAATATGGAAATCATGCCAGAAAATGAGTATTTTCTTACTTCAAGAATGATCTGTGCAGGATCATCAATCGTTTCAAGAGAAGATATTATTGAGATTGCCAAAATACCCTTTACGGACTCACCTGAAGAGTTGCTAAAAACACGTTTTAGTCTAGAGAATATTGAAATACTATCATATAATCCGAAAATAACTGTTGAAGAGTACGTCTTAATGCATGAGACAACAATCTTATCACGCTCATCTGTATTAAAAGAAAATTACATGAAATATATAAGACAATTTAACTTTTCAAAAGAGGATAAAATAGCAGTATTCGATTTTGTCTCAACGGGCACTTGTCAAATGTATCTTACAGACCTACTTCCTTGTGAATTAACAGGGCTATATTTCTTGAATTATAAAATTAATAACCTCAAGAAGAATCAGCTATCAATTAAGGCATTTTACGAAAATGATTTCACATATCAAACACAAAGCTATATTTTTGAAAATTACAACTTTATGGAACTAGTTGTAACTTCATTTGAGCCCTCATTAGCTTCTTTTGATGAGGATACTAATCCTATCTATAGACCTGAAAAACGAACTGAGAAAGAGATGAAATATTTAAGTGAAATGCATCAAGCGATTACAGATTTCTGCTGTGATTATATTCTTAATGTATATCAACAATCCGCACCTATTAATAACATGGTTTCTGAAGTAATGTATAGTTTTATTCAAGGGAAATTCACAAATATCGAAAATGAAAGCTTCTATAATATGGTATTAATTGATGATTTCGGTGTAGGGGAAATAGAGGTAGTTTGTTAAAGATTTGTTGGGATATATGCTGTATATACAGGAGAAATGTAGAGAACTGGTAATTAAAAGAAAGCGCCAGAATTAAATTTGGACGCTTTCTTTTAATTCAGGTTCAACTTTTTTTTGCTGAATTCTGAATTGATTGACGAATTTGTGTAGAACTGGTTCCTTTGGTGTAAGGGAAAAATTCAATATTAGAGCCAAGTTGGTTTAAACGATCCTTATCTTTGTCCCAACTTGGCTCATCTTTCCAATCATCTCCAGAAAAAAGACAATCAAACTGATAGATTTCCCATGCTTTTAATTTGTCAATATTATCCACAGAAACCAACACAGCTTGATCTACATATTTAATCGACTCAATTATCGTACGTCTTTCTTCTTGAGAAATAAAAGGTATTATGTTCTTAAAGTGCATTACTAGTTCATCTTCTAAAATTCCCACAATTAAGAAATGACAACGTTCTTTTGCTTTCTTGAGTAAATTGAGATGTCCTACATGGAATAAATCGAAGACTCCAGCAATGTATCCGACCTTGTAAGGAGGTTCTTGATTTATAATATCTTTTAAACGATCCATTTATTTCACTCCTACTATTTTTTTGAAGACGCGTTTGTCTAAGCGTATTTTAAAAAAAAATGCATGTAAAGTCTATTTATATGCGAATTTTAAATACCTCTTCATTCTCTCTTTAATTTGACCGATAAATATAATAAATAATTCCATCGGGGGATGAACGATGAATCTACAGTTCTCACTTTCAACGAATTCAGTGAACAACAGTACTTCAAGTTCTTTAAGTCAACCAAGTGAAGCATCAGTAAATTCGAACACACAACTCATTCAAGCAGTGAGAAACGGCGTTGATATGTCTAAGCTTGAACGCCAAGGGATTAGCATTCCGTCTGGTGACGAACATCTTATTAAAGCGATTGACAAAGCTGTAAAAGCCCTTCAGGGACCTACAACAACTTTGGAGATGAGCGTTCATGAAAAAACTCACCAAATCTTAGTGAAAGTCCTGAATAAAGAAACCGGTGAATTGATTCGCGAGATTCCACCTGAAAAAACATTAGACTTGGTAGCCAAGATGATGGAAATTGCGGGTATCCTAATTGATGAAAAGGTATAGGAGGTTACTATAAATGAATATGCGAATTAATGGCTTCTCAGGTATGGATATTGACAGTATGGTCAAATCTCTTATGACAGTGAAGAGAGTTCCGCTTGATAAGTTAAATCAACAGAAACAGATTCTGGATTGGACCAGAGATAGCTATAGACAGTTAAACAGTAAAATTGTGCAGCTAAGCAACAAATTGCAACAAATGGATTTGTCCGCAGCAACAAACACACAAAAATCGACGGTTAGTGGAAATACAACAGCAGTTAGAGCAGAGGCAAACGTAGATGCGATTTCTGTAACAATGAGTGTTGAAGTGAAAACATTGGCTAAGAAAGCAAATTTGCAAAACTTAACAGCGTTAAATACAGGGACGCCCGACGAAAAAGCAAGCTTGAGCACTACGCTAGCGCAGCTTGACCAAAGTAGTACACCTCCAGCACAATATGAACTTCATATTAATGATAAATCGTTAGTATTCAAAAATACAGACTCTTTATCAACCGTAATTTCTCGTATTAATTCCGAAATCCCAACAGCTAATGCAAGTTATGATGAGATCAGTGGTAAGCTAACGATCACCTCAAGAGAGAATGGGAAAGTAATCACGGGGACAGGGGATGGCGGGGCGGTAATGCCGAGTTCTTTATCGGGTTTGCTGGGTTTACAAGCGAATGGGGCTGTAAAAGGTGAAGTAAACATTACCACTTCTTCGGGTACCCGGAAATATGAAACTACTGGAGATACATTGGTTGTCAATGGTGTGAATTTGACCCTGTTAGAAACGAACGTAGGCTCACCCAGCAAGGTTTCAACACAGTCTGACCCTACAAAAGCGATGGAGACGATAAAATCCTTTGTTGATACCTACAATGAATTATTGGGATTAATGAATACGAAATTATCTGAAGCGAAGTATCGTGATTATACACCTTTGACTGCAGAGCAAAAAAAGGACATGAAGGAAGACGATATTAAGAACTGGGAAGAGCGCGCAAAAAGTGGCCTTCTAAAAAATGATACGATTCTAAGCTCGACCGTAGCATCAATGAGGTCTGTCATTTCAGGCAACTTGAAAGTGCTAAGTGAGGCAGGAATAACAACTGGGCAATACTATGAGAAGGGTAAACTACAGATTGATGAGGTTAAACTTAAAAGTGCGTTGGACAGTAATCCTGATAGAATTCTAAGTGCTTTTAGAGGCCCTTCTAATGACGCTAACAATCCTGCTATCTTTAGTGGATTGAGAAAAGAATTGAATTCAACTTTGGATATGTTAGTTAAAAAAGTAGGTACTTCGAAGCAGGATGCGGACGCTAGCATCGCATTGAAAACAGAAAGTAGTATGGGCCTACAATTGAAAAACTACAATAGTAGGATTTCAGACTTGGATAGAAAAATGACTGTTTGGGAGACTCGATATTACAAACAGTTTGCCGCTATGGAAAAAGCAATGAGTCAATTCCAGTCCCAGTCCTCCAGTTTAGCAAGTTATTTTCAATAAATTTAAAGGAGGAATAGTTTGGCATGATTACATCTCCTTATGACAAATATAAGAAGTCTTCAGTTCAAACATCCACTCCAGGACAATTGGTTATTATGTTATATGATGGTGCAATTCGGTTTACCAAATTGGGCCTGGAAGGAATTAAAAACAAAGATTATTCTAAAGCGAATGTGAACCTTGGCAAAGCTCAAACGATTGTCAGCGAGTTAATGTCTACGTTGAATCTATCTTATCCTGTGTCTAAAGATTTGTTCTCGCTATACGAGTACATGAATCATTTGTTGATTCAAGCAAATATTAAAAAAGAGATCAAGCATGGGGAAGAAGCTCTGGGATATTTTCAGGAACTGCGTGAGACTTGGATTGTAGCAAGCAAGCAAGCAATGGGAGCTTCAGCTCAATGAATAGTAACAACAAGACTTTGATAAACGATGTTCTCAGCCAACTTTCTGAGCTTACGCAGAATTTTATCAAAGATTTAGAGATTCAAGATTCTGATCATGTAGAACAATTTGTTGAAGAGCGTCAACTTCTAGTGCAACAATTACATGATGTTTTGGATGTTCAAGAGATGAGTGATCTGCAAAAAGAAGCGCTGAAGCAGGTTTTGGCATATGACACGATAATAGAGCAACGTATGTCATCACTTAAAAACGAAGCGCAGGAATGGTTGCTCCAACGAAATACGGCCAAAACGCAACGTACGGTATATGAATCCAAGTATGCTTCCGAGAGTTATCTTATGGATAAACGAAAGTAGTAACAAAGTATTTTATAATTACAACGAACCTCGTACTGGCAAATACTCAGTATGGGGTTCTTTTGCTTTCATTAAAATAGACGTCCCAACCCTCCATTTAACAGATATATTCAAGATATTTCACCTTTCAACACAATCCCCAATTAATCTACAAAAAATTCCAAGAAAACATTTACGTTTCCAATTGACAATGGATAACTTTGGATGGTATCATCTGAATTGTGGGCAGAGGTTAAGGCCGAAAGCTTCACTTCATTTGATGACGAAGGGAATGTTAGTGCATGCAAGGTAAAGTAAAATGGTTCAACGCAGAAAAAGGTTACGGTTTCATTGAGACTGAAGATGGCGGCGACGTATTCGTACATTTCTCCGCAATTCAAACCGAAGGATTCAAGACTTTGGAAGAAGGTCAATCCGTAGAATTCGACATCGTCGAAGGCGCACGTGGACCGCAAGCAGCTAACGTAATCAAATTATAATCATCCGGACAATCCGACCTACATATATGGTTAGATGGTTACCAAATTGAATTATCGCTAGCATCAGACTCCGGTACGTTCCGGGGTCTTTTTTTGTTCTAATCTATTCGAGATTTCGGGATCGGTTGAGGGTCAAATTTGATATAAATCTGGTAGATTCATGAGATAAATTGAAGTTCATTTTACATAATAGATTGAGCAGGCTCAAAAACGGTTAAGTACATCATCAAGCGCCTGATAAGTCATACCACCTAAACAAACGATTATGGCTGAATATGATGAAATATCGCGAAAAATGGCGTTATGCCTACGTTGGCAGATGTGGCTTGAACAGATGTCATTATTCGGTCACCGGGAGTTTTTACATGGCGCTAACATTCGTGTTATAATGAAGTGGCAAAGGAAAAAGGAGGAGTGCCCTATGAATTTAAGTATTCGAGGTCAGCAAATCGAGGTTACCGATGCTTTGAAAGATTATGTCGACAAAAAGTTGAGTAGACTCGAGAAGTATTTCGATGCACCCCTTAACTCTGACGGTGCTGTTACATTGAGCACGACGAGAGGTTTGCATACGGTAGAGGTGACGATCCCATTGAAAGGCATTGTGCTCCGCGCTGAGGATGAGAGCGATGATATGTACGCATCTATTGACTCTGTGGTAGACAAGCTGGAACGTCAGATCCGCAAACACAAAACCAAAGTTAACCGTAAGTTCCGCCAGGAAGGCAGCCTGAAAACACTCTTCGTTGAAGATCCAACAGGTACTGTAGCTACAGCTGAACTGGACACGGATACGGATGACGATGATTTTGAAGTCGTACGGACGAAACGCTTTATGTTAAAACCAATGGACGTGGAAGAGGCAATCCTCCAAATGAACATGGTTGGCCACAATTTCTTCGTATTCTCCAACATTGACAGTGAAGAAGTGAGCGTTGTTTACAAACGGAACGATGGCAAGTATGGATTGATCGAACAAGGTTAATCATAACGTATTGTATTATCGGACATGCATGTGAATAATTAACTAATCAAATAACGAACACAGGAAAGGGACTTTCCTGGATTGGACCTAACAAGAGCTTCCATCCCTTAGGGGATGGGGCTCTTTTGTGCGTAGAGGTTGGGAAATGACCTGTGGAAATAAAATGGTGAAACTATTCCCCATGCTGCTGCGTCTAATAGATAGTAGAAAGAAGCACAATCTGTACTACTTAAAGCATAAGTTGAATACGAGATTCACTCGGGTTACGAAAATATTCGTACACATGAATTCATAAACTGAATATTGAGATTTCCATCCAGATTTACCACCAAAATTCGTTATCGTGGCTATCTTATAACGAAAATGAAACATCAGAACCGAAGGCTTCCGCTAACGACTATGATTTTTTGCACTTAAACTCCATTTAATAAGCCTCAGAAGTTCAAAGAAGTGTGCCGTGGCTTGTTGCGGCGGCCCTTACAAACTGTTACAATTTATGCAAAGAGAATCATTGTCCTGATGGAGAATTGTCAACGAATGATCGCTAATCATAATCAATGACAGGCACAGCACCATGAACATGATTCGTAAGGCTCGGGCTTCGGCTAGTTCTTAATAACCGAATCCGGTTAAATACCGAATCAGCTTCATGAGGGACCCTTGGCAAGCCTGGAGTTGATTCATCATATTACTTATTAGCATATGATTTGAATTTGATTTTTACACGGATGACGAAGAGGGCAGAAATGACCTGTAGAAGCGAAGCGTTCGCCTGAAAGAAAGCTACATCGGAAGCATACGCTTTATCCCCGGATTCCCCCCTCTGAGAAGAGAGTTTAAAAGAAATCTGGGGATAACAGCGATCGAAAGGACATTCTGGCAACTGAGTTGACGAAGTGTAACCTTCATTAAGCTTAAATCATATTGTTTGTCACCCCGGGCAAGTGGATGCAATATCCATCCGATGGTGTCGCGTGGCGGCAACAGGGGTCTATTCTGTTTTGCACGAAAGGGGTATACCATGCTAGGACTTGTCAAAAAGATCTTCGGAGACATGAACGAACGTGATGTTAAACGTCTGATGAAAACAGTCGATGTGATCAATAAACTGGAACCACAACTTCAGGCGTTGTCTGATGAGCAACTGAAAGGTAAAACGGACGAATACCGTGCTCGTATTGAAAAGGGAGAAACAACAGATGAACTTCTTCCGGAAGCATTTGCAACCATACGTGAAGCTTCACGCCGTGTACTGGGCAAACGTCATTATGATGTACAGATGCTGGGCGGAATCGCGCTGCATGAAGGCCGTATTTCCGAGATGAAAACAGGTGAAGGTAAAACGCTGGTAGGAACACTTCCCGTGTATCTGAATGCATTGATGTCCAAAGGTGTACACGTAGTTACGGTCAATGACTATTTGGCTCAACGGGATAGCCAGGAAATGGGACAAATCTATGAGTTCATGGGCATGACGGTAGGGGTTAACCTGAGCGGTATGGACCATGCTTTGAAACAACATGCATATGCATGTGATGTTACGTACGGAACGAATAATGAATTCGGTTTTGACTATCTGCGTGACAACATGGTGCTCTACAAAGAGCAAATGGTACAACGCCCATTGTTCTTCTGTATCATTGATGAAGTGGACTCCATTCTGGTCGATGAGGCGCGTACGCCACTCATTATCTCTGGACAAGCTCAGAAGTCGACTGACATGTACTATGCAGCAGATCGTTTTGTGAAACGTCTGGTTCCAGAAGAAGACTTTACGGTAGACATCAAGGTGAAATCCGTAGCGTTGACTGAGGCGGGTGTAGCCAAAGCAGAGAAAGCATTTGGGATCGAGAACCTGTATGACCATGCCAATGTTACACTTAATCATCACATCGTACAGGGCTTGAAAGCCAATGTAATCATGCGTCGTGACGTGGATTATGTGGTGACTGATGAAGAAGTTATGATCGTGGATGAGTTCACCGGTCGTCTGATGGCTGGACGTCGTTACAGTGATGGATTGCACCAAGCGATTGAAGCTAAAGAAGGCATCGAAGTGCAGAACGAGAGCATGACGCTTGCTACGATTACATTCCAGAACTATTTCCGGATGTACCGCAAACTTGCGGGCATGACAGGTACAGCGAAAACCGAGGAAGAAGAGTTCAAAAAAATCTACGGTCTCGAAGTACTGCAAATTCCAACGAACCGTCCGAACAAACGGGATGATATGGCAGATGTTGTGTACAAGAGCATTGATGGCAAGTTCAAGGCCGTTGTGGAAGAGATCGTGGAACGTCACAGCAAAAACCAACCGATTCTGGTAGGTACGGTGTCCATTGAGAACTCGGAGCGCCTCTCGGATATGCTGAAACGCCGTGGTATACGACATCAGGTACTGAACGCCAAGTACCACGCAGAAGAAGCAGAGATCATTACAGGAGCTGGACAAGCGGGTGCAGTAACGATTGCCACCAACATGGCTGGACGGGGTACGGATATTATCTTGGGTGAAGGTGTAGCTGAAGTAGGCGGCCTTCATATTATCGGTACAGAGCGTCACGAATCACGCCGGATTGATAACCAGTTGCGTGGACGTGCGGGACGTCAAGGTGACCCGGGTTCAACGCAGTTCTACCTGTCATTGGGTGATGAACTGATGAGACGTTTCGGTGCAGACAACGTATTGAACATGATGGAACGCCTTGGTTTTGAAGAAGACCAACCGATCGAGAGCCGGATGATTACCCGTGCAGTAGAATCGGCGCAGAAGCGTGTTGAGGGTAACAACTTTGACGTGCGTAAAGTCGTTCTTCAATATGATGATGTGATGAACCAACAACGTGAAATTATATATAAACAGCGCCGCGAGGTGTTGGAATCCGAGAATATCAAACAGATCGTTATGGATATGATCAAACCGTCTATTGAACGTATTGTTGAAGCACATTGCAGTGACGATATTCCGGAGAACTGGGAGCTGCAGGAAGTTGCTGACTATATGAACAGCAAACTGCTGGATGAAGGTTCAATCACGAAAGACGATCTGTGGGGCAAAGAAGCCGAAGAGATCATCAACTACTTGTTTGAGAAAGTACAGAACAAGTACAACGCACGTGAAGAGCGAATTGGGGAAGAGATGGTTCGTGAATTCGAGAAAGTGGTTGTGCTCCGTGCAGTAGACAGCAAGTGGATGGATCATATTGATGCCATGGATCAATTGCGTCAAGGTATCCACCTTCGTGCCTACGGCGGTACAGATCCGCTGCGTGAGTACCAGTTCGAAGGCTTCGAGATGTTCCATCAGATGATTTCTTCCATTCAGGAAGAAGTAGCGACTTATGTGATGAGAGCACAGATCGAGAGCAATCAGGAGCGTCAAGCGGTTGTTGAGGAAAGTCAGATCTCGACAAGCGGTGAGCCAGCTGAGAAACGTCCAGTGAAGGTTTCTGACCAAATCGGACGTAACGACGCATGCCCATGCGGTAGCGGCAAGAAGTTCAAACACTGCCACGGCCAAGAATAGTACAATGGTTTTTATATACACTATAGTGTAATAAGTTGAACCTTGATTTTACACCATAACAGAGAGTGCAGAAGCGATCTGAAGAAGCGGAGCGTTCGCCTAAAAGCTTTCTGCAAGAAAGCTACATCGGAAGCGTACGCTATCCCCGGATTTATCCCTTGTAAGAGGGAATCAAGAAAATCTGGGGATAAGAGTGATCGTAAGATGCCACTGTAATCGGAGTGACAGGTGTAACATTAATTAGGTCAACTTATATAGCATGACATGAACGGCTCCTCGCAGCCGGGTAATCCATAGGATGAAGTGAAGGATGCATAACCGGTTAATGGTGCATAGTTATATTCATATGACCATGATCATGGAGAAGAGATTGGCTGATATATCAGTAATCTCAACACCGGGGTGACGCATCAATACTTGATCTGGAGGAATACCCTGGATGCGGGGAGTTTATCTTAATGAAAAGAGGAATTGCACATGATCGATCCAAGCGTCAAGCAGGACCTGCGTGAAATAGGCAAGAAACTAACAAACCTTAGGGGGTCTCTTTGACTTAGATCTCAAGCAGGAGATGATTGAGAACTTTGAGGTGAAGATGTCTGCCCCGGATTTCTGGGACGATAGTGATAAGGCTCAAGCTTTAATTGCTGATCTGAACGCGGTGAAGGGATCTGTGGATCAATATGAGAAGCTCCAGCAGGAGTACGACGATGCGGTGATGATGGCAGAGCTTGCTGATGAAGAGGGCGACGAAGAACTAGCGACAGAGATCGGTAGAAGCGTTACATCGATCGTAGGCAAGGTGGCCGAGTTCGAACTTCAGCTGCTCCTGAACCAGCCGTATGATAAGATGGATGCCATTCTGGAACTTCATCCAGGGGCAGGTGGTACCGAGTCACAGGACTGGGGACAGATGCTACTGCGGATGTACACACGCTGGTCCGAAAAGCGTGGTTTCAAGGTTGAGGTGTTGGATTATCTGCCAGGTGATGAGGCAGGAATCAAGAGTGTGACACTTTCGATCAAAGGACATAATGCTTATGGCTATCTAAAGGCCGAGAAGGGTGTTCACCGACTGGTACGGATCTCACCTTTTGACTCGTCGGGCCGTAGACACACCTCCTTCGTATCCTGCGACGTGGTCCCTGAGATTGATGATACGATTGAATTGGACATTCGAACAGAGGATCTCAAGATCGATACGTACCGTGCGAGTGGCGCAGGTGGACAGCATATCAATACCACCGACTCAGCTGTGCGGATTACCCACCTTCCAACCGGTGTGGTTGTAACGTGTCAGAATGAACGTTCACAGATTAAAAACCGTGAGCGGGCGATGAAGATGCTTCGTTCGAAATTGTATGAGCGCAAAATTGAAGAACAAAAACAGCATCTGGATGAAATCCGAGGAGATCAGTCGGATATTTCATGGGGAAGCCAGATTCGCTCCTATGTATTCCATCCCTATAGTATGGTAAAGGATCACCGTACAAGCGTGGAAACAGGAAATACAGGAGCAGTGATGGATGGCGACCTCGATGGATTCATCGATGGTTATTTGCGTAGCCAGATTAAAGTGGATACCGATTAATATAAGTTCCTGTATGGACCCATACGTGTAGGCGTATGCTGGTGTGTACAGGAGCTTTTTTTTGAATAATATAGAGAAAATGAATGAACATCCCATCAGTCACATCAAAGGAGAGCGCGACAACATGCAACAACGATCACAGCTACACAATAACCGCAAAAAAAGATTGACTACCCTCATTCCGCTCAATGGTCCGTGGAGGAACGTTGTAGATACGGTATCTATTATTGTAGGCTCGTTTTTAATCGCAGTGGCCTTTAACTTATTCTTATTACCGAATCAGATCGCTTCGGGTGGGGTATCCGGGTTGTCCATCTTGGGTAAGGAGTGGCTCAATCTGGAGCCAGCCTACACGCAATGGGCGATTAATATCCCGTTGTTAATTGCAGGTTTCCTGCTCATCGGCAAGCAATACGGTGTTCGTTCGGTACTGGGCAGCATTGTTCTGCCACTGTTAGTCTATCTCACGAAGGATTGGGCCATCCCAACAACGAATCCATTGCTTGGTTCCCTTTATGGAGGAATTGGCGTTGGTTTGGGAATCGGGATTGTGTATCGGGGTAGAGGATCAACAGGAGGCATGAGTATTCTCGCCCGAATCGTGCAAAAGTATAGCGGACTCAGTTACTCTCTTTGTGTTGTGATTATGGATGCTACAGTTATTATTATGGCTGCTTTTGTATTGTCATTGGAACAGTCGCTCTATGCGCTGATTGGACTATATGTGACTGGAAAAGTAATTGATGCCGTTGAGATGGGGCTGGGCTTCTCCAAGGTGGCTTATATTATCTCCAACCAGACCGAATCCATTACCAAGGTTATTCTGGATGATCTGGATCGCGGATTGACGAAACTTGAAGCTAAAGGTGGTTACACTGACGATCAACGAACGGTATTGATGGTAGTCGTTGGACAAAATGAGGTGCCGAGACTGAAAGCGTTGATTCGGTCTGTGGACCCGGGGGCTTTTGTTATTATTAGTAATGCGCACGAAGTGCTTGGCGAAGGCTTTAAACGGGGAGAACACGTGTGAAAAGCGTATAAAATATAGCGAGTGAGCCGTATAGGCTTAATAAGATATGACTTCATGGAACAACAGGCACTTTCTTCACCCGAAAAGACGGGAGAGGAAGTTCCTGTTGTTGTTTTGTATCTTTTGGAATGAATGAAGAATGCTTATAGAATTGGAGACAGCAGACGGGAAATGGCTTCTTTGACGCGGATAAGAAAACTGCGTTTTTGGTATTCCTCCACCGACAGTTCTCGCGATACGTGCAAGTCGTGCTCGAAGGTCTGTACAAGTGCTGTCGCAATCGTTTCATCGTACATAAACGCATTTACTTCAAAGTTCAACCGGAAACTGCGGTAGTCAATATTGGCGGTTCCCACGGATGCAACCAAACTGTCAATAATCAGTGTTTTGGCATGAATGAAGCCGTTGTCGTAGATGAACACTTTGGCTCCGACTTTTAGCAATTCACCAATATAAGATAAGGTAGCCCAATATACGAAGGCATGGTCGGGCTTATTCGGAATCATAATGCGAACATCAATGCCGGACAGACACGCCAGACGAATCGCTTCGAATACACTGGCATCCGGGATAAAATACGGTGTTTGAATCATGATCGATTGTTTCGCGCCGTTAATCATCTTGAGATAACTGTTCTTGATATGCTCCGTCTCGGCATCCGGTCCACTGGAGACAATCTGCATGGCCGTCTTCCCTGTACCCTCAATATGAGGGAAATGTGCGGGAACATAAGGAGTGTCGTGTTGTTTGGATGCTTCATTCCAATCCAGAAGGAACCGGGTCTGAAGCGCATGCACGGCAGTTCCTTGAATACGCAGATGTGTGTCGCGCCAATAACCGAACTTCGAGTTTAAGCCAAGATACTCATCCCCTACATTAAATCCGCCCGTATATCCAAGGTTGCCATCAATGATGACGATTTTGCGGTGGTTCCGGTAGTTCATACGCAAGTTAATCAGACTGAATTTGGATGGGAAAAATACCTCCACCAAGCCGCCCGCTTCACGCAGTTCCTTGAAAAAGCGATTGGATACCCGTCGCGAGCCGAGCGCGTCATAGAGCAGACGAACTTTGATGCCTTCTTGCGCTTTGCGAATGAGTGCATCCCGGATTCTTTTGCCTAGACGGTCGCCTCTATAGATGTAGTATTGCACGTGTACGTGATCCTGAGCCGCTTCAATATCGTCCAGGAGTCGCTGGAATTTATCGGTTCCATCCGTAATGATCTCAACCGCATTATCCTCCGTCAGCAGAGCACCATTCTGCTTCAGGTTCATATAGATCATGTCCTGACTGGTCTCTGTAGCTTTGTTGCGAAAAGGAGTACGGTTATTCTGCAACTGCGCAAGCTGGTTCTCAATGCGTTCCTCAAGTCCGAGCTTCTTGCGTTCTTTCCACTGGAAAAGCCGGTATCGGGTCAGGTTCTGACCGGTCAAAAGATAAAGTACAAATCCAAACACCGGAATAAAGTTCAGGACGAGCAGCCAAGCCCAGGAAGCACTGGCATCCTTCCGCTCGAAGAAAACGACTGCTGCTGCGAAAATAATATTCAGGCCCAGGAGCACAATAAGTAAGATGGATTCGATATGCACTGTAGACCCCCATGTCTCATAATGACCATCATGAATCTATTCACCTATCCTAGATTGTGCAGGTTAGTTATGAATGAGACTCTGGTTGTAATGTTTACTACTAATACGTATTTTAACAGAAGTCTCCCTATTCGTCCCAGATGTTAAAAAAGATATCGTTCGGAATGGATAAAAATCCATGTGAAATTGATGATAGAGTGTTGTATTTATATAACCAGAGTCGTATAATAATACACAAATATGCATATAAGCGACGGAATTGCTAGGATGAGCACTCATTGGGGCCTCAGCTTAGCACAAGTAGCGCATACATCGAGATTGGGGGAGCGAGAGTGAATAACAAATTAAAAGTGGCAATCGTCGGTTCCACCGGCTACGGCGGGGTGGAGCTGATTCGTTTTTTCCAGAACCATCCGCAGGTTGAAATCACTTCGGTGATATCTTCATCCAGCAGTGGGGATTCTATCGCAGATGGATTCCCGCATTTGACGGGCGTGATTCATAGGCCACTCGACGGTGTAGATGCGGCGGAGATTGCAAGTCGAGCGGATCTTGTATTCACAGCGACCCCGTCCGGCGTAAGCGCAAAACTCGTACCGAGTCTGCTGGAAGCAGGGCTCAAGGTCATTGATCTGTCTGGAGACTTCAGACTGAAGGATGGAGCGGTGTATGAAGAGTGGTATAAGCACCCTGCACCTGCAGCTGATTTGTTGGAACAGGCGGTATATGGTATGGCAGAAGTGTACGGGGATAACGTGAAAGGCCAGAACTTTATTTCCAACCCGGGCTGTTATCCAACTGCTACCCTTCTGGGGCTGATCCCTGCGGTGGAAGCAGGCTGGATTGATCCTTCCAGCATTATTATTGATGCGAAATCCGGCGTATCCGGAGCAGGGCGCGGAACAAGTCTGACGAACCATTATGCAGAGATGAATGAGAATCTCAGAGCTTATAAATTGAACAAACATCAACATATTCCCGAGATCGAGCAGGTTCTTGGCAGCATCACGGGCAATCCGGTGACGGTGACGTTTACGACACACCTTGTACCTATGACACGTGGAATCATGACTACCATGTATGCGAGCCTTGTTGGAGAACACAGTGATCGCGAGATCGTAGATCTGTACCGCAAATATTATGAAAACAGACCTTTCGTACGGGTACGGGAACCGGGTATCTGGCCTTCGACAAAGGAAGTATACGGCTCCAACTATTGTGATATTGGATTTGCGGTAGATCCTCGTACAGGACGTTTGACCGTTATTTCGGTCATTGACAACCTGGTGAAGGGTGCTTCCGGGCAAGCGATTCAAAATATGAACCTGATGATGGGATGGGAGGAAAACCTCGGGCTGAACATGACACCGGTGTATCCATAAGGCTTTGAATTTGAGAGGAGCATGGAGCATATACAATGCATTCTCGAATTGGCTTGGGAAGAACGGATCAAGTTAAGCAGGCGGATCATCAGCATATAGCTGAACGCATACGGGGGATATGATATGGGAACGAATGTCGAGCAACAGGCTTTTAGCGTGGTTGAGAACGGATCAATTGTAACTCCTGGAGGATTCACTGTGGGTGGACTTCACTGCGGGTTGAAAAAAACATCACGCAATGACATCGGAGCGATCCGCTGTGATGTACCGGCAACAGCAGCAGCTGTATACACAACGAACGTGTTTCAGGCGGCACCACTCAAGGTAACACGTGAAAGCTTGAGTAATGGACGACTTCAGGCGGTCATCGTCAATAGTGGCAATGCGAATGCGTGTACAGGACAACAGGGTGAAGAAGATGCCTACGCGATGCGTTCGGCGGCTGCACGTGAGCTGGGTGTGGCTGAAGAGGATGTGGCTGTAGCATCGACGGGTGTGATCGGTGAGTTGTTGAAAATGGACGCTGTACATTCAGGCATTATCGGACTCCCTACACAACTGGGCAAGGAAGCGAATGAGGCCGAACAGTTCTCACAAGCCATTCTAACCACGGATTTGGTGAAAAAGGAAGCCTGCGTCTCCGTTATCGTTAACGGCAAGACGGTTACGATTGCGGGAGCCGCCAAGGGCTCGGGGATGATTCATCCGAATATGGCGACCATGCTCGCTTTCATGACCTCTGACGCGGTCATTGGTGCAGAAGCATTGCAGCGGTTGCTGCGCCAGGCAACCAACCATACGTTCAACATGATTACCGTAGATGGGGATACAAGTACGAATGATATGCTCGTAGCGATGTCCAGTGGATATGCAGGCAATGAAGAGCTGACGATGGATCACCCGGATTGGGAGGCTTTTGCAGCTGGGTTCACCTATGTATGCCAAGTATTGGCCAAAGCTATTGCTCGCGATGGCGAAGGAGCAACCAAACTGGTCGAGGTAGAAGTTACAGGTGCGGTAAGTGATGAATCCGCGCAAGCGATTGCCAAAACCGTCATCGGGTCCAGCTTGGTGAAATCCGCCATGTTCGGCGCGGATGCCAACTGGGGACGGATTATTGCAGCCGTAGGACGTGCAGGACAACCGGTGAACCCGGATACGGTAAATATCCGTTTGGGAGATATTCCGGTTCTGGAACAGTCCCGTCCAGTCGTATTTGATGAAGAGGCCGCACTGGCCTATTTGCAAACAGATACGGTTCGCATTGTGGTGGATCTGCACCACGGTGAAGGAACAGCAACAGCCTGGGGTTGTGACCTGACGTATGACTATGTACGAATTAACGCAGCATACCGCACGTAATATTTTGTATTTAGTTTTATTAATTTAGCAGCTTCATGATTGAAAAGCTGCTTTGCAAAAATATGTAGAACATCTATAAGGATTAAACTTTTAGAGTCTGATCATTGACGGGGAAAGTGAATAAGTCGGAATCGATTCTGTAGAAGCGAAGCGTGCGCCTAAAAGCTTTCTGTAAGAAAGCTGCATCGGAAGCATAAGCTGTCTCTGGGTTTCCCCCTGTTAATAGGGATAATTAGAGAAATCCGGGAGACAACAGCGATCGAAAGAACAATCCGAATTCGGAATGGACTCCTACGAGCCATTGTCATCTTTTAAAGGTGTTGAATTTTATTGAATGTGATTTTTACTAAGAAAGGAGATTGCCCTCATGAATTCAACATTGCCTAATGAGAGTACCGCAACGGAAGCGAGCACTGAGAAACAGATGTTTGTCATGAAATGTGGAGGCAGTACACTGGCAGCACTGCCCGAGTCTTTCTTCGCAGATTTGCGTGATTTGCAGTCGCAAGGTACGCGGCCAGTGATCGTGCATGGCGGGGGTCCTGCCATCTCGGATAACCTGTCGAAGCTCGGTATCGAAACCGAATTCGTTAACGGCCTACGCAAGACGACTGAACCTGTGCTCGACGTAGTGGAGATGGTGCTGGCGGGTAGTATCAACAAACAGATCGTGCGCTTGATTCAACGTGTGGGCGGTCGTGCACTTGGTTTGTCTGGCGTCGATGGAGGTCTGATTCAGGCCAAACCGGTGTCTAACCATGCTGAGATTGGATGGGTAGGCGATGTCACGGGCGTGAATGCCGAGATAATCCAGGGAATCGTGAGCATGGGTTACATGCCAGTTATTGCGCCAGTTGGCGTGGATGCAGCTGGACAACGCTACAACATTAACGCAGATACAGCTGCGGGTGCCGTGGCATCTCATCTCGGCGTGAGTCGAATGATCGTCGTGACCGATGTTCCTGGCATCATGAAGAACGTGGACGGTGAGAAGAAAGTGCTGCCATCCGTATCCGTGCAAGAGATTGAGGACATGATACAGACCGGAGAAATTTACGGCGGTATGATTCCTAAAGTGCGCGCAGCTATCGCATGTATCCATGGTCAAGTACGCGAGGTCGTCATCGTAGACGGCAGCGAACCCCAGATCCTGAGCCGAGTGCTCGGCGGAGAAATCATCGGGACAAGAATCATCCGTATGCAATAATTTGCTCTCCGTGCGCCAGGGTCTTAATAGTCTTATATTATATAAAAAAATATGTACACGATTTTTTTGTGAATCTGGCATAGTGCGATAACGTAGAGTGCAGAACCAATCTGAAGAAACAAAAAGCGAGAACGGAGAGGACAGAAATAACCTGAAGAAGCGAAGCGTGCGCCTAAAAGCTTTCTGAAAGAAAGCTACTTCGGAAGCATACACTATCCCTGGATTCCCCCCTTTAAGGGACAATCAAAAAAATCCGGGGATAACAGCGATCGGAAGGTTGTTCTGTCATCGAAGTGGAAGTATGCATACGTTCGGAAGATGGACTGCAATTGAAGTAGTCTAGTGTTATGTTTTATTCACCTTAGGCGTGTACCAACAAATAAGGAGTGAAATGGTGATGGCAAAAGGCAACGAACAGCCAGGTTCTGGCACAGCGGTAGCGGGCGCAACAGCAACAGGTGCAGTGGCACAGACGGAAAGCTCGCTTTTCCAAACGTATGCGCGTTATCCAATCAGCCTGGTCAAAGGTAAAGGCAGTTGGTTATGGGATGACCAAGGCAACCGTTATCTCGATTTCATGTGCGGACTCGCTGTAACTAGCCTGGGTCATGCACCAGAGAAGGTGGGAGCCAAGCTGAAAGCTCAGATTGATGAGCTGTGGCATGTGTCCAACCTGTTCCAGATTCCGGGTCAGGAGAAAGCAGCAGCATTGTTGACAGCCAATACTTGCGCGGATGCAGTGTTCTTCTGTAACAGTGGTGCTGAAGCGAACGAAGCAGCTATTAAGGTCGCTCGTCGTTATCACCAGAAGGTGAAAGGCACGGATCGGTATGAAGTGATTACCTTTGCCCAGTCCTTCCATGGACGGACACTCGCAACATTGACAGCAACCGGACAGGATAAGGTGAAAGAAGGGTTTTTACCACTACCGGCGGGCTTTATAACGGTGCCTTTACATGACATCCCTGCACTTGAAGCAGCCATTGGACCTCATACAGCAGCGATTATGTTGGAAATGGTTCAGGCTGAAGGCGGTGTGTATCCGGTTGAACCGGAATTCGTGCAGCAAGTACGTAAATTGTGTGACGAACATGGTTTGTTACTCATTGTCGATGAAGTGCAGACGGGGATGGGACGTACAGGCAAACTATTCGCGCACGAGCATTATGGCATCGAGCCGGACGTGTTTACTGTGGCTAAAGGCATTGGCAGTGGTTTTCCGGTAGGTGCAATGCTGGGTAAAGGTTTCCTGCGGGACGCGTTCACACCGGGCAGTCATGCGACGACCTTTGGCGGAACACCGCTCGCTTCATCCGTTGTGATTGCAACAATTGAAACGATGCTGGAAGATCGCTTGCCAGAGCGTGCAGCGGAGATGGGTGAATACCTGATGAATTCCCTGCGGAATCGTTTGGCGGGCAATTCCGTTGTGAAGGAAGTTCGTGGCTTGGGATTGTTAGTCGGCATCGAATGTGCTGAGCCGGTAGGTGATATTGTGCTTGCTGGGCAAAAACGCGGTATTTTATTCGTCTCTGCAGGACCGAATGTCATTCGTTTGCTTCCGAACCTGTATGTGAGCACAGAAGAGATCGACGAGGCCGTCTCCTTGGTGGCAACACTGATTGAAGAGCACGTGGCGGCGAAAGCCTGAGATTATAAAATAAGAACCGATCTGTCCCGGGGCCTTCACTGGCTCCCGATGCAGAATCAGATGAGATGAATCCCTGTAGCCGCGCGGTAATCTGCGGAAGGCGAAGATAGAGAAGCACCATTCATATATATATATCCAATGCGATGATGCTCACTCTTCTGCCCCTGCGGGTGCAGGGAACCGGAAATAAGGAGGACAATATAGATGACAGCGCAACAGACGGAAAAGGTACAGAAGATTGATCTTAGAGGCCGTGATTTTATTGAGTTCACGGACTACACAGCAGAGGAAATTCGCTATTTGCTCGATCTCGCGATTGAGATCAAAGGCAAGCAAAAAAGCGGTGTGCCCTTTCAACCGTTGAAAGGCAAAACGATCGGACTTATTTTTGAAAAATCATCCACACGTACACGTGTATCCTTTGAAGTGGGTATGTTCCAATTGGGCGGACACGCACTCTTCCTGAGCAAAAACGACATTCAACTGGGTCGCGGGGAAACAACACATGATACAGCCAAAGTATTGTCCCGCTACCTGGACGGCATTATGCTCCGTACCTTTGGACACCATAATGTGACTGAACTGGCAGAGCATGCGGATGTTCCGGTCATTAACGGCCTGAGCGATGCGGCGCATCCTTGCCAGGTACTGGCAGACTTCCAAACGGTGCTGGAGCACAAAGGCAAGCTGACAGGGCTGAAAATGGCTTACATCGGAGATGGCAACAATATGGCGCACTCTCTGATGCTCGGTGCAGCGAAGATGGGTATGCATGTTGCTGTAGCAACGCCAGAAGGCTACGAGCCGGATAGCGCAGTTGTGGAGCAGGCACGTATCATTGCACAGGAGAGCGGTTCTGAAGTGACTGTAACGTACAGTGCACAGGAAGCAGCGAAAGATGCAGATATCGTGTACACCGATGTGTGGGCAAGTATGGGCTTTGAGGAAGAGCAGAAGATTCGTGAGCAGGCGTTCGCGGCATATCAAGTGGACGAGGAACTGATGAAACACGCGAAGCCGGATTACATGTTCCTGCACTGTCTGCCAGCGCATCGCGGTGAAGAAGTGAGTGCCGGTGTGATTGATGGACCGAACTCCCTGATCTTCGATCAGGCGGAGAATCGATTGCATGCACAGAAAGCTCTAATGACTGCATTAATGAGCGAATAGAGATTGTTTGTCTGAATGGGTTGATTTTAGGCGCAGTTTTCGCGATGATAGATAAAAGTTTATAGCAACTGATCTTGGGGAGGACCATCGAACATGGCTAAGGAAAAAATTGTACTCGCTTATTCAGGCGGGTTGGACACATCTGTAATTTTGAAATGGTTGAAAGAAACATATGATGCAGAGATCATCGCATTTACAGCGGATATTGGTCAAAAGGATGAACTGGATGGCTTGGAGGAAAAAGCACTGGCTACCGGCGCTTCCAAAGTATACATCGACGATCTGCGCGATGAATTCGCGAAAGACTTCATCTATCCGATGTTCCAAGCGGGCGCCCTCTATGAAGGACAATACTTGCTTGGTACAAGTATTGCTCGTCCACTGATTGCGAAACGCATGGTGGATATCGCTCGCGCAGAAGGCGCTACAGCTATCGCTCACGGCGCTACGGGCAAAGGGAATGACCAGGTTCGCTTTGAGCTGAACGCGGCTGCACTGACACCTGACATTAACGTCATTGCACCTTGGCGTCTGGAAGAATTCCGCAACCAGTTCCCTGGACGGGCCGAGATGATTGCTTACGCTGAAAAGCATGGCATTCCGGTAACCGCATCTGCGGCTAAACCGTACTCGACGGACCGTAACCTGCTGCATATCAGCTATGAGAGTGGTGTGCTTGAAGATCCTTGGTTCGATCCAAGTGCAGACGAGAACAAAGACATGTTCCTGCTGAGCAGTGCACCGGAAGATGCACCGGATCAAGCCGAATATGTTGAGCTTGAATTCGAACAAGGTGACTGTGTGGCACTGAACGGTGAGCGTCTAAGCCCACTGCAAGTGATGGAACAACTGAACGAACTGGGTGGCAAACATGGTATCGGCCGTGTAGATATGGTCGAGAACCGCTTTGTCGGCATGAAGAGCCGTGGCGTATACGAAACACCGGGTGGAACAATCTTGTTCACAGCACACCGCAAAATGGAATCCATCACGATGGACCGTGAAGTGATGAACCTGCGTGATAGCCTGATTACACGTTACAGCACACTGGTATACAACGGCTTCTGGTTCGCACCAGAGCGTCTTGCATTGCAAGCGCTGGTGACTGAAAGCCAGAAGAACGTAACAGGTACGGTTCGTGTGAAACTGTACAAAGGTAATATTATCGGCGCAGGTGTGAAAAGCCCTGTCAGCTTGTATAATCCGGATATTGCAACGATGGAAGCTGATCCCACGCAAGCCTACGATCAAGGCGATGCAACCGGCTTTATCCGCCTGAACGCACTGCGTCTGAAAGTAAACTCCGGTGTAGAGCAAAACAAAAACTAATTCAAACATGCACATCATACTGCATGACTATAACTGACAAGGCAGGCCGTTCTTGCATATCTGGCAGGAGCGGTTTTGTCCATGAGCGAAAGGGGAGAACTCACCGTGAGCAAGCTATGGGGAGGACGGTTTACAAAACAAACCAATCACTTGGTTGAGGAATATACGGCATCAATCAATTTTGACAAAGCTTTGGCAGAGGAAGACATCCAGGGAAGTCTGGCTCATGTAACGATGCTAGGCAAATGCGGTATTCTTCCGGCGGAAGATGTGGAGACCATCAAAGAAGGTCTGATCACCGTTCTGCACAAAATTCGTGCGGGCGAAGTGGAATTCTCCGTATCGGATGAAGACATCCACATGAACATTGAGAAAAACCTGATCGACACCATCGGCCCTGTAGGCGGCAAATTACATACAGGACGCAGCCGGAATGATCAGGTAGCAACCGATATGCACTTGTACCTGCGTGAGCGTGTAGTTGGATTTGTCGGCATGCTGCACACTTTGCAGGAAGCGCTGATTGGACAAGCCAAAGATAATCTCGATACGATTGTACCGGGCTATACGCATCTTCAACGTGCACAACCGATTCTGTTCGCCCATCACCTGATGGCGTATGTGTCCATGTTCCAACGGGATGCGGAACGTCTGATGGACAGTTACAAACGTATTAATATCCTGCCACTGGGTGCAGGTGCGCTTGCGGGTACCACATTCCCGATTGACCGTCATTTTGTGGCGGAACAACTGGGCTTTGACGGCGTATACGAGAATAGTCTGGACGCAGTAAGCGACCGTGACTTCATCGTTGAGTTCCTGGCAGCCGCTTCGCTCATCATGACTCACTTGTCCCGTCTGAGTGAAGAACTGGTACTGTGGAGCAGCACGGAGTTTGGTTTCGTTGAATTGGACGATGCATTCTGCACAGGCAGCAGCATTATGCCACAGAAGAAGAATCCCGATGTTCCCGAACTCGTTCGTGGTAAAACGGGACGTGTGTACGGCAACCTGATCGGTTTGCTTACGGTCCTGAAGTCTCTTCCATTGGCTTACAACAAAGACATGCAGGAAGATAAAGAAGGCATGTTTGATACCGTAGCGACGCTGGAAGGTGCACTGCAACTGTTTGCTCCAATGATCGCGACAATGACCGTGAACAAGGATCGCATGCGTCAAGCGGTCAACCAGGACTTCTCCAACGCTACGGATATTGCCGACTTCCTCGTGGGTGAAGGCTTACCTTTCCGTCAAGCGCATGAAGTGATTGGTAAAACGGTGTTGTACTGCATCCAGAACAGCAAGTATTTGCTGGATCTGACGATTGATGAATTCCGTCAGTTCTCACCACTGTTCGATGACCGGATCTATGACGTGCTTCAACCGGAAGCCGTTGTGAACGCTCGTAATGTCTATGGCGGAACGGCTGCGGGTCAGGTTGCTGATGCGATTGCACGTAGCGAGAAAGTACTGGAGATTACCGAGCAATGGATTACCAACCGTGGTTAATGCCACTTGAATAGTGGGAAAACAGCCATACGAACGTATAACGTGAAAAGCAGGCCGAGAGGGGAATATGAACCGCTCCCTGTCAAGTAGACAGTTGAAAAAACAAAAATTAGTTCATTGAGATACCTTAGCTCGGATGACGTGCTAAGGTATCTTTTTTTGTTATGCAGCTCTTCGGTATTCGTTCGGAGACAAGCCTTCCAAACACTCCGTGTAACGGTAGTTGTTGTAGTAGCGCATATAACGATCAACTGCCCTGTGAACATCTTCGTAGGTGTCATACTTCGTAAGATAATAACTTTCTGACTTATATGTACCCCAAAATCGTTCAATCGGCTGGTTATCCAAACAGCGACTCACACGAGACATGCTCTTGATAAATCCGTACTTCAACTGGAGCCTGTTATACTCATGAGACGTGTACTGAAAGCCTCTGTCGCTCTGAATCATGGGGGAAACATCCGGATTCTTGACGTACGCTTTTTTCAGCGTATCCATCACGAGTGTATTGTTGTTGAAATGACTCAGTACCCATGAAACAATGGAGTTATCGTACACATCTATAATGGCACTTAAATAAGCTTTACGTCCATTTCCGTATTTCAATTCGGTCACATCAGTAGACCATTTGACATTTGGAGCAGAGGCAGCGAAGTTGCGATTCATTTTATTTTCAGCCACATGGAGCGCGGTGGCGTTCACGTAATGTGGCCGTTTTTTACGAATGACTGCTTTCAGCCCGAGAGCACGCATGATTCGATAATAGCGCTTTTTGTTATACTTCTGATGCAGCTTTCGATTTAACTGGGTACGCATTTGACGATAGCCTAGAATCCCATCTCGCTTGTCATAACGACGCTTTACTTCTTTTGCCAGCATATATCCTTCACGTTCTCTGGCAGAAGGTGTCCACTTTAACCATTTATAATAGGCAGATCGAGCTACACCACCAAGCGCACATAACGCCGCAACGGTATATCCTTTTTCATGGTGTAGTTCTTGTATGGCTTGATACCACTTTACATGCCTGACCAAGGTTAGCGTGGTTTTCGTCGCTCGATCTCTGCCAACTTTTTTGCGAAAGCATTCTCCATCTCCAGGTATTCATTTCGGGCTTCCAGTTCTTTAATCCGCAGCTGGAGTCGTTCCTGCTCATCCAATTCTTCTACAGGCTTTTTACGACCTCTACGATCAAGAAGAGCCTCTTCTTGACCCGCTTGATATTTCCGAACCCATGCGTACACTTGCGGATAAGATACACCAAACTTCTCCATTGCTTTCTGATAGTCCAGGTCATTAGCGAGGGTATATTGCGCAATTTCAATACGTTCTTCGAAAGTGGTTTTACGTCCTTTATTCATATGAGATAGCCCTTTTCCTTTACGAGTAGGTTTTAATTCTATCTCTTGAGTATACTTGGTAATCCATTTCTTCAAAACACTTGTACTCGAAATATGATGTTTTTTTGTTGCAGCTGTTAAGGATAGATCACCAGACAAGACATCTCTGATCGCAGCAAGTCTCAATTCCCTTGAGTACGTTTTCCATGTTTTCGATTCTTTTAACCCACTCCATCCATGTGCCTTATATTTCCTTATCCAATCCGTGACAGAACTCTTGCTCACCCCAATTTGTTTAGCTTCCGAATTTGGGTTTGAATGGTGCTCAAGACAGCGCTGTACGGTGTGTAATTTGATTTTTAAAGAAATGGGACTTCTTTTAGACATGAGAAAGCTCCCCTCATAAATAGACGTAGAAGTTTTGTTTTTTTCTACTGTCTACTATGAGGGGAGCTTATCAGAATACCTCCAAGGCCTGCTTTTTTCATTGGTTTTCAGTCTATGATCCAGGAAACCAATTTCCCTCCAGAAATATGACGAAGTTCCGCAACACCGTTACTCCAAATGTTTAATCTCCTAGATGCGGCCTGTTAGGAGAAATTGGAGATTTCTTTCCTATATCTTTAATCCCGCTTAGGCAGAGGCAACCAGTTCAATACATTCTGTATCTTCGCATCCCAGTAGCCCCATTCATGTTCACCAGGCCCTTCCTCGTATGTCAATTCGAAGTTCGTTTGTTCACAGGCTTGACGGAACGTTTGATTATCCTCATATAGGAAATCTTCCGTTCCACAACATTGGTAGAGCATAGGTCGTGGGCTTTCGCCAGATTGATTTTCTTTTAACAGATGAATCAGATCGTTCTCTGTACCTGCCACATCGGGTCCGAAAATCCGCTGTAACTCCGTCTGTTGTAATGCTGAGGATGCGTTTCTATCCATATGTGCAGACATATCGAGTGCTCCAGACAGACTTGCAGCTGCAGCGTATTGATCCGGTTTGCGAAGGGCCAGCTTGAATGCACCGTATCCACCCATGGATAAACCAGCGACATAGTTATCCTCGCGTTGATGCGACAGTGGGAAGAAGGAACGAGTGAGTGCGGGCAGTTCCTCGCTGATAAACGTCCAGTACTTTCCACCTTCCACCATATCCGTATAGAAGCTGCGATGTACCTGAGGCATAACAACGGCGATACCGAGGTTGGCCACATAACGTTCGATGGAAGTCCGGCGCAGCCAGATGGAATCATCATCCGACAGACCGTGTAACAGGTACAGGGTTGGATGTAGTCCTGTGCCGGTTACATTCTCCATGCCGATCTGATTGTGGGTTTGTTGTGGCAGTATGACATGCATGCTGGTGCTCAGTCCAAGTGTATCCGAATAAAAATCACATTTAATAAGTGCCATGGTATAAGAAACCCCTTTCATAAATTCGTGAACTCCATACTTTACTTTAAATGAAGAAGACAGAAGGGGGAAACGCAACCTGATGTCTCCCAAGTGTCTATATGTAACAGGTTATACCCAATACTCTTCCAATGCAATAAAGATGAAGCTGAAGAATAACAGAACAAGCCCGGAGTACGTACAACTCTTCATGCGACCACACCAAAGACATGTATGAAACGGATGACGAAATAAATTTCAAAACCGTTTCTAACCTAATTTACAACGTAACAATGTTATGTTACACTAATTTCGACAAGAGAGGGGAGCATATATGACGGACGATTTGATCTCCAAAAAAGAACTGCTGGACCTGACAGGTATCTCCTACGGCCAGTTATACCGCTGGAAGCGCAAGAATCTCATTCCGGAAGAATGGTTCATTCGGAAGTCCTCCTACACCGGACAAGAGACCTTTTTTCCTAAACAGCAGATTTTACTGCGCATTGACAAGATTCTGAACATGAAAGACGGATTGTCACTGGATGAGCTGGCAGACGTGTTTTCACCTACGTTGGGTGAAGTGGACATGACTGCTCAACAACTGTTAGAGCGAAACATTGTTTCACAGATTTCGCTTGATCTGTTGAAAGAAGCGGGGCGGGAACAACCCATGTATGTTTTGGAGCAGATTATGATGCTCTTTGTACTAGATAAGCTGTTAATGGGCGGGGACATGACTCGTCAGGAAGGTACGTTGCTGATCGATGTGATGTCTGAACATTATTATCGGTTCACAGGAAGACCGAGCGAACTTGTGCTTACTCGCAAGATGGGTGTCCCGTCATTCATGCTGGTGACAGCAGGAACGGAGTTTTATTTTGACAATGGTGTGAAGGTGGTTCTTAGGCAGCCCATGGGAACATTTATGGAAGAATTAAAACTCAAATTGGGATAAGGAGAGGATTATATATGGAAGAGCGCAACATGCGGAATGATTTGAACGTATCGGGCATAAGCCAAACGGCTGGTGGGGAATTCCACAGGGTATCCATTGATGGCATGGCTAAGGTGAACGGTAACCTGGACTGTACCTCTCTGGATGTGAATGGGACATTGAAGATGCACGGCGCTTTGAACGCTGAAAGGGCAACGATCAACGGCATGTGCACACTGAACGGTCCCTTGATCAGTTCTTGTGTTCGCGTGGATGGTATGGCAACGATTAAGGGAGATGTGAACAGCCCTGAATTTGAAGTGAACGGAAAATGTACCATACGTGGAAAGGTGGATGGGGAACGAATCGATATCGGTGGCATGATTGATATTGAAGGTGATGTGCAATGTGAGTCCCTGAATGTGCAGGGCAATATTAAAATGACTGGTTTTCTGAATGCTGGGACGGTAGAGATCAGGCTGCATACTTCCTCATCAGCTAAAGAGGTGGGCGGAGAGCGTATTGATATTCGTCGTAAGGAACAACAGAGTGGCTTTTGGAAAAGCATAGGTCTGGGTGGCAAACCTTCCTTCAAGGCATCCTTGATAGAGGGAGATGAAATCCTGCTGGAAGATACGGAGGCTGATATTATCCGAGGGAGCAAGGTTCATATCGGTCGTGGCTGTAACATCAGACTGGTTGAATACTCAGGTGAACTTGAGGTTGATCCGGAAGCCAAGGTGGGCAGCAGTCAGCGGATATAAATTAGGAATTGGAGAGAAAGGGATGAGATCGATTTGAATACTAATCCAGGGCATTCATTGGACCGAAAAAGCGATATCAGCATCGTCGGTGAAGGTAGTTCTGCTGGCGGGGTGTACGGTAAGGTCAAGACAGTGGGGGATTCTTCATTTAACGGCAATCTATACTGTAATCAATTCAAATGTACCGGTACGTCGGTCATATACGGATCTCTTGAAGCCACAGATGTCAAAATCACGGGAACCCTCACCCTGACAGAGCGAGCTGCCAGCTCCGATGGTCAGAACGACGCAGTCCATATTTCTGACCTGCATGCCAAAGCGGAGAATATGAAAGTGGTCGGTGAACTCTATCTATCCGGTGACTGTCAGGCGGAGAATTTCAAGCTGAATGGGAGTCTCACGATCGCAGGTATGCTCAGCGCTGAACAGATGACACTTAGAATTATGGGGCCATCCGAGGTTAGGGAAATGGGCGGTTCCATCATATATGTGAAGAGTGGCCGGGCTAAACTGCTGAATAGCTTGTTCACGGAGAATCAGTCCATTCTCAAGGTCAGAATAATCGAAGGTGACGAGATTGAATTAGAGAATACGGAGGCGGAGGTTGTACGAGGAGATACAATTAAAATTGGCCCGGGCTGCCGGATTGGTACTGTGGAATACCGATCTTCCCTGCATATTCATCCACAATCGGAAGTTTTGTTGCAAAGCAATCGGTCCTTGGACTGATTATCGGCAATACCTTTTCGGATATACTAATGCAGTCATATGAATAGATCGTGAATGGAGAGATTGAGTACAATGGCTGCAAGTAAAAACAAGATTGGATTCGTGCTGGCAGGTCTCCTGCTTAGCATCCTGATGGCCTCAATGGATAATACCATTGTAGCTACGGCGATGGGGATATTGTCGGCAAGCTCGGCGGACTCGACAAGTTCGTCTGGGTTACTTCCGCGTACATGGTAGCTGAGATGGCAGGAATGCCGATCTTCGGTAAGTTATCCGATATGTATGGACGGAAGAAGTTTTTTGTGTTTGGTATTATTGTGTTTATGCTTGGCTCGGCGCTGTGCGGAACGGCAACGTCTATTGTTGAATTGACGATGTACAGAGCAATTCAGGGGATTGGTGCGGGTGCACTGGTACCGATTGCCTTTACGATTATGTTTGATGTCGTTGCACCTGAATCGCGGGGAAAACTGGGCGGTTTGTTTGGAGCAGTGTTCGGACTATCTAGCGTGTTTGGCCCATTGCTTGGTGCTTACATTACGGAGTATGCGACATGGGAATGGGTATTTTATATCAACCTGCCGCTTGGTTTGATTGCCTTTTTGTTTATTGCATTCTTCTACAAAGAATCCCATCAGCATCAATCCCAACAGATCGACTGGTTGGGTGCTGTAACGCTGATTGGCGCTGTCGTGTGTCTGATCTTCGGTCTGGAGCTGGGCGGCAAAACGTTTGCCTGGGGTTCATGGCAGATTATTGGCTTGTTTGCCGGATTTATCGTGCTTGCCCTTCTCTTTCTGTACGCGGAGACGAAAGCCAAGGAACCGATTATTTCCTTCAACATGTTCCGCAATCGGGTGTATTGGTCCAGTAACGTTATCGCAATGTTCAGCGGTGCGGCCTTCATTACAGCATCCGTGTACATCCCTATCTTCATTCAGGGCGTGCTCGGTGGGAAAGCAACCAACTCTGGTCTGGTATTGCTTCCAATGATGCTGGGGTCTGTGGTAACGGCTTCCATGGGTGGGGTGCTGATGACCAAAATCAAGTACCGCAATATTATGATTCCTACACTGGCGCTCCTTGTCCTTGGTCTTGGATTACTGACTACGCTGGATGAGAGTTCATCCCTCTGGACGATTCGCATCTACATGGTACTGGTTGGTTTGGGTGTCGGTGCATCCTTCTCGGTGCTCAGTAATGCGGCCATGAATGCATTCGAACCACGTAGACGCGGCGCGGCCAGTTCCACGCTTAACTTCTTGCGCTCACTTGGCATGACGATGGGGATTACCATCTTTGGCATCGTACAGAGTCAGGTGTTTACACGCAAAATGAATGATGCCCTTGCTGGAGCGGCAGGAGAAGCGGGTGCAGCAGCAGGAAGTCCTGCGGGGGGTCTACCTCAGGGAGTGGATCTGACCGATCCACACGCACTGCTCTCACCAGAGCTCAGACAGGCGATTCCCCACAGGTACTCGAAACCATCACGCATGCATTGTCGTCTTCCATTATACAACTGTTCGCTTGGGCTGCTATTCCAGCAGCACTGGCTTTAATCGCTTCCTTCTTCATGGGGAAAGAGAAGATGGTTGTAGGGGAAGAGCAAGGCGAATATACAGGCGGGCATTAAGTGGCTCCGCGATGAACCATTCGTTTAAGCTGTTACAGCTAGTACATAGCTGCTGAACATGTTAGACCAGACCATGAATCTGAAACAAGCGAAAGACACACTTCTCATGTAGCCCAATAGGTTACATGAGAAGTGTGTCTTTTTTTGATGATCCTCACAATCTGATCTGTAACAACAGCGAGCAACAGGCCCTTTTTTTGACCACAGACACAGACATCTTGGAGCTTTAAGGCTGTCTCGTATCGCTGATCCCATCCTCGACAACAGAAGGCTCTTGTGGAAAAGGCAGGCTGCTGTGACCTGACCGGGCTATCAGGCGATTCTGTGCTTTGTACGTATCACGAGTGATCGTTTTGGATTCAACCACTTTGCCATCAATCCTTTTGATTCGTACAGTCTCGACGATATACCCGGGCTGTCCGTTTTGCAGCACCTGCTGTGCACCATCGGGCAGAACTGTGCTGGACACGTACTTCACCGGAACGCTTAAGGTCTCTATGGTACGTGATTCCAGTGCATAGCTGATATTCTCCGGGAACGTGCCGAAGAATTTCACTACCAAACTCCGGTTCTTCACCTCGGCATGGATGAGCAGGGACTTGCCGGTATTGTTTTTGAATCGAAAGTTAATGGCTCCGGAGGCGAAGGTGGCATCCAGCCCCTTCGGTAAATACTTGACGGGCAGGGAGTGATTGCGGCGTTCAATAATATCAAGACCCGTCAACAGAGCAGCATTATATACCGTACTGGATACCTGACAGATGCCACCGCCAATACCGGGAGTCAGTCGTCCATTCACAATGACCGGTGCCTCACGGAACCCATAATCCTTCTCAGCTTTACGGATGATCTTCTCATAATCGAATATGGAACCGGGTGTTAGAATCATGCCGTTAATGGCTTCTGCTGCAGCGCTGACATTATGTACGCGGCCTTCACTGCTGTTACCAAGACCTGTGGAGAACTGGATGATCTTCCGCTCAATGCCTTCCTGACGTAGCGAGTCGATGGTCACTTCAGGTTTCAGCGTATACAAGGGTACCTGAATTAGCAGTGGGGCGGGTTTCTCATCATACTTTAAAGAGCCGAAATCCCGGTGCAGTTTCGTCTGGATGAGACTTGTGAGTTCATCCCAGTCGATTCGGCGGACGCCCTTTTCGGGGATGTATTGAATGCTGTCACTTGCGGTAATGCGGCGAACGGCGTTCGCAGGTGTTCCGAAGGTTTCTTTTTCCCAGGCAGGACTGAGAAGCGCTTGTAATGGTCTTAAATCATAGGTCGTATCCAGAGAAAACGCTTTGGGAAAATGGTAGCGTGCAGACGTACGTTCCCACAGGTTCCCTTCCTCTAGCTGCTGTAACGCGGCCTTGAAGTGGTTAACGTTGTAACTCACTCCGACCTGAGCTGTGGTATACGTCATCGTCACGGGATCGGGTTCAGCCACTTCAAGGGTGACAGGGCAGTCCTCCAGCTTTTTAATCTGCTCACCCAGTTCAAGCAACACTTCCTTACGATTCTTCCCTTCTACAGCCCAGCCACCAACATGCACATCTTTGGGAATGGAAGGTTGATTCACGTACATATACAACAATCCATAGGACGCGGAGCCGATCAAGAGGATTAAAAAGAGAACAATGACCGTCAGATGTATTTTTTTCATAACCGTACGCTCCTTTATACTTCTGTTGTCCCGCACTTTGTAACACTTTCTATATATATGATCCAATGCAGGAAAACTTTCGGGTACTCAATAGGTAACAAATTTGTTACAATAAACTTCATATGAATCCATGCTTCAACATCGTAATTGAAGCGAAGTGGATTTTTCCTGATGGAATTCAGGTCTTTTTAAAGGAAATGCCGGGAATGTGTCGAAATGATAAAGGCTAACTATGCGAGCAGGAAGTGATGATGTGATAGAAATGCAGGACGTGTGGAAGACCTACGCCAATGGGACCCACGCATTACAAGGGGTGTCGGTGAAGATCGACCGCAATGAATTTGTTTATATCGTCGGTCCGTCCGGCGCAGGTAAATCGACATTTATGAAACTGATGTACAGAGAAGAAGTTCCGACCAAAGGACAAATATCCATTAACGGATTTAATATTGGTAAGTTGAAGCCACGGAAGATTCCTTATGTCCGCCGCAACATCGGCGTTGTGTTCCAGGATTTCCGTTTGCTGCCTAGGATGACGGCGTTTGAGAATGTAGCATTTGCTATGGAAGTTATTGAAGCGCCTAAGCGTCACATCAAGAAACGGGTCATGGAAGTGCTCGATCTGGTGGGGCTCCGCAGCAAGGCCAATCGTGAACCTTCTCAGCTCTCAGGTGGAGAACAGCAACGTATTGCTATCGCGCGTGCCATCGTGAACAACCCATCGGTTATTATTGCGGATGAGCCTACGGGTAACCTTGATCCGGAGACGTCGTGGGGGATCATGCAGTTGCTGGATGAAATTAATTTTCGGGGTACGACAATTGTCATGGCTACTCATAACAGAGATATCGTAAATACGATGCGTAAACGGGTTATCGCCATTGAGAGTGGACATATTGTACGGGATCAGATGAGAGGAGAATACGGTTATGAATTTTAGTACTCTCTTGCGCCATTTGCGGGAGGGATTCAAAAACGTATTCCGCAACGGCTGGATGTCTTTGGCTTCCATCATGTCCATTATTGTTTCACTGCTGATCCTCGGCGTGTTTATGTTGCTTGTTCTCAATGTGAATTCCATGGCGAATCAGGTAGACAGCCAGGTGGAGATCAGCACTTTCCTGGAACTCAATGTGGACGAGAACCTGCGTAACACACTGGAGCAGGAAATCAGCGCAATGCCAGAAGTAAGTGAGATTCGCTTTGTCTCCAAAGAAGAAGGACTTCAGGAGTTCCGTGAACGTCTTGGAGAGAGTGCAGATAATGTGCTTAGCGGTTTCGATGTGGATAACAATCCACTGCCGGAGACGATTGAAGTTGAGGTCATTGAACCGGAAACCGTCAATTTTGTGGCGCAAAAAATCGAAGCACTGAACGAAAAACACCCGGAAAAGCCGATCATGAAAGTGAATTATGGCAAGGAAACGGTGGAAGTGTTGTTCAAATTTACGAAGCTTGTTCGTAACATCGGATTTATTTTTGTCGGGGGACTGGGTCTGATGTCAATGTTCCTGATCTCGAATACGATTCGCGTAACGATTCTGGCCCGTCGCCATGAGATCGGCATCATGAAGCTGGTCGGAGCAACCAATACCTTTATTCGCTGGCCTTTCTTTATTGAGGGTGCACTCATTGGATTTATTGGATCGGTCATTACGGTTGGGTTGCTTTTCTTTGGATACAGCCAGTTGATGTCCACCATAGGTCAGGATGTATTTATGCAGATGCTTAATCTGATTCCGCTCGGTGATATCTGGTTGCTGTTTGGAACATTGTTGGTCGGTCTTGGTGTGCTGGTAGGAATTTTGGGAAGTACACTTTCCATTCGAAAATCACTCAACGTTTAATGTTGTTTTCAACGATCGAATTGCAGAGAATGTCGAAAGGAATGGTAAAACAGTTCATTAATGGACGCTGTTTGACGATATGTAGGAAAGACGGACGCTTTATAAGTTGGAAGAAAGCAAAGAACATGCTGTTCACCACCTGTGCAGGTTGCTTTCTTGTGAAATCATAGGATGGGGGATCATCATTTTGAAAAAAACTGCTTCGCTACTGGCCTTTGCGTTATTGGCCGGTATGACGCTTCAACCTTCTGACGGATATGCCAAGAGTAGCATCAGTGATATTGACCAGCAGATCCAGCAACTGGAGAACAAAGCGGCTTCTGCCAAAAAAGAGCAGAAAAAGGCTGCTTCCAACAAAAAGGAAGCTCAGCATTATAAGAACAAAACCAATGCTTATCTGAAGGTCGTCATGGAACAGATCAATGTCGTTAGTGATGAACTGGCCAGCGTATCCCTGCAGATTGAGAATACGGAGGAAGATCTCCGTACAACCAAGAAAGATCTGCAAGCGGCAGAAGAACGTATTGTTGCACGTGAGAAACTGTTGGAGTCACGTGTACGCCTCATGTATACGGACGGTGCTGTATCCTATCTGGATGTATTGTTGTCCTCCACCAGTTTCACTGATTTTCTGACTCGTGCAGATTCTTTGAAAACGATCGTGGATCAGGATCAACATCTGCTGGATGAACACAAAACGGACAAGCAGCTAGTCGTGGACAAAAAGGTAGAACTGGATCAGCAATATGCTGAAGCCAAGAGCCTGTATGCACAGAAGAAACATCGCAAGTCTCAGTTGAATGAAAAAGAAGGGGAGAAGCAAGTGCTTCTCGCTTCATATGATGCTAAGATTGAAGAGTCGGAAGAGTTGACGCAAGAGCAGGAAGATGTATTAATGCAGATTGCCGGCAAACGTTCAGCGCTTCTTCAAGAGAAAAATAAATTGCGTGAACAGCAGGCAGCAGCCGCTGCCAAAGCAAAAGCGGCTGCTGCAGCCCGGGCGAAAGCTGCAGCCAAAACACCAACCAGAGTCAGCTCGGACAGCAGCAGTGAGGTAACGTATTCCTCCGGTAATGGGATCTTCTCCAGACCGGTATCTGGCGGGCGTATTTCTTCTCCGTTCGGCCCCCGCACCCATCCAATTACGGGTGTAGTGGGTAAAATGCACGCAGGTGTCGATTTTGCTGTTCCTCAGGGAACTTCGGTACATGCTGCTTCTGGCGGAATCGTGATCATGGCGGAATGGTATAGTGGTTATGGTTACACCGTTATTGTAGACCATGGTGGCGGACTATGGACGTTATATGGTCACTTGCGCGAAGGTGGATTTAAAGTCAGCAAGGGAGACAATGTAAGCAAAGGTGATACCATTGCTGAGTCAGGTAATACAGGCAACTCTACGGGACCTCACTTGCACTTTGAAGTGCGGGATAATGGTACCGCAGTGAACCCAATGAACTATTTGTAATTTTCTGGTGCATGAATCGAATGGAAAAAACATATTCCGTACAAGCTAGACATATACTAAGCTGGCATGTTCAGGGAATGGATTCAAGCGACAATGGAATCGGACACGCTTCAAAACTAAAGGCGGTGACAAACGGATGATGAAAAAAAGATCGGCGCTGCTGCTTGTCATTGTAGGTCTTCTTGGCGGAAGTCTGCTAACCCTGGTATTAATGGCTTATCCGGGAATAGCAAGCCAGACCACAGCGGGCGAAGGTTTGCTGGCCAGTGTAACCGGCAATACGCAGCAGAAGAACGATTTGAAGAAGATTGAAACTGCGATGGATTTGATCTCAAGTAACTATTACAAAGACGTGGATCAGACCAAATTGATTGATGGTGCGATCAACGGCATGATGGAATCTCTTGGTGATCCGTACTCTAACTATATGGGGCAGGAAACGGCTGCCCAGTTTGAAGAGTCGATCGAAGGTTCATTTACCGGTATTGGTGCAGAGGTATCCTCACAGGATGGGAATGTGGTTGTCGTCTCCCCAATTAAAGGATCACCAGCCGAGAAAGCAGGAATTCGTGCGAAAGACATGATTATGTCTGTAAATGGCGAATCTCTTCAAGGGCTGGAACTGAACAAAGCGGTTAACAAGATCAGAGGTCCAAAGGGCAGTGAAGCCAAAGTAGAGGTTAAACGTGCTGGAACTTCCGAACTGATTGAATTTGTCATTGTACGTGATGACATTGATCTGGAGACGGTATATGCTCACATGGAAGATAACGGAATCGGCGTGATTTCTATTACCCAATTCTCTCTGAATACAGGTGATCGCTTCAAGGAAGAACTGGCGAAGCTTGAGAAGCAGAACATGAAGGGTCTGGTCATTGATGTGCGGAATGACCCCGGCGGTGTACTGCAAGTGGTCATTGATATTGCTGAACAGTTCGTTCCCAAAGGCAAGGTCATTGTGCAAGTGGAAGACAAGAATGGCAAAAAAGAACAAAGCAAATCCAGTGGTTCAGCCAAACCATATCCAGTTACGGTACTGATGAACAAAGGTAGCGCGAGTGCATCGGAGATTCTGGCGGGTGCATTGCAACAATCAGCAGGCGCTAAGCTGATTGGTGAGAATTCCTTTGGTAAAGGAACCGTACAGACGAGTTATGACAAACAGATGGGTGATGGCAGCTTGCTGAAGATCACCATTGCCAAATGGCTTACGCCAAACGGGGACTGGATTCATGAAAAAGGAATCAAGCCGGATATTGCGGTGGACCAGCCGGATTATTTCTCGGTGGCACCGATTAACAAAGAGAAGTTGCCACTTCAATATGACAGCAATAGCACGGATGTGAAAAGTGCACAGACGATGCTGAGAGGACTCGATTTCAAACCGGATCGTGTGGACGGATACTACGACCAGAAGACAGAAGAAGCGGTCAAGGCATTCCAGAAGCAGAAGGGCATGCAGGCCACAGGCCAGATTGATGAGAAAACCGCTGAATCACTTGAAGCGGCTCTGATTGAACGTATTGCCAATCCTCAATATGATGCACAGCTGAAACGCGCGATCGAAAATGTCTCAAAGGATATTTCGTCCGCTGTGTCGAAGCCATAAAGAAGGCTGATTTTCAGCCTTCTTTTTTTCTGAACCGGCTGAAGGAAGGGGTGACCGACCACAATGGAATGGGTATGGGTGTGGTTAACTACATTAGGCGAAGCATTGTTGCAGTTGTTTATTCAGCCGTTTTATTATATAGCGGTGATTCTGATTGCGCTGATCTATCATCGTCAGTTGTTGCAGGAACGTAAATTGTTTCATGTTCGTTTGCAAAGCTCGATCACACAGACGATCCGTGCCGTGCTCGGAGGTATAGTCATTGGTACGATGGTCTCGATGGTGTCCCTATTTCTCGGTGCGCACCTTACACTGGGAAGTCTGCTATGTATATGGGCTGCAACGTTAGTACTATCCTTGTTCCGTATCCGGTATCTGTGCTTCGCCTACGCGGCTGGGTTGTTGGGTGTATTGCAATTTGGCTTGAACCTGGCTTCAGGCTGGCAGCCAGTCGGTTGGCTGGGTAGTGTCACGGAGACGCTGCGTACACTGGACATGCCTGCACTGCTTGTCCTGGCAGGCCTTCTACATATGGGTGAAGCCCTATTGGTAGGCATGCAGGGGGTATCGATGGCATCACCGCTGCTTTTTGAAGGCAAACGCGGAAAATTGGTCGGAGGATATCAATTGCAACAGTTCTGGGCCATTCCGCTACTGATTCTTGTTCCGGTCACAGGAAGTGGTGCAGAGCTGGCATGGAGTCCCCTCTTGAATGTGGGTAATGGATACATGCTGGTTGCGCTACCGATCATGCTCGGATTTGGTGAGATAACGCAGAGTATGCTTCCAGGACAGAAAGTACAGATTTCTGCGAAACGGCTGCTGCTCTACGGGACAAGCCTGCTCGTGATCAGTTTGCTTGCTGCATGGTGGTCTCCACTCATGGTCGTTGCTGCACTGATTGCATTCATCGGGCACGAGTTCCTGGTATGGTACAGTGCATTTGAAGAGCAAAATCGCAGTCCGATATTTGTTCATCCGCAGCATGGTTTGAAAGTATTGGCTGTTATTCCGGAGAGTCCTGCTGCAGATTTGGGGATTGAAGCCGGAGAGACGTTGTACAAGGTGAATGGTAAGTTAGTTCATTCGCCGGAAGAGTTGCATCGTGCCTTGCGGATGAACCCGGCTTTTTGCAAGCTCGAGGTGCGCAATCATCAGGGGGAAAGCAAATTCATGCAACGAGCGATCTATGAAGGGGAGCATCATCAGCTTGGGGTTATAATGGCACCGGACAATCACGAGGTCTGGGCGATTCGATTACGTCCACTGACGTTGTTTCATATCATAAACCTCAAATTATTAGCCCGTCTGAAAAAACCACACAGGGATGAAGCTCCACTGGCACTGCCGCCTGCCCCTGTTGTTAATGATAAAGGGTCAGTCGAGATGTAAATAAGCATTTGCATACATGCTGAAATGAAAAAAAAGGTATTTCCGAGCGCCTTCACAGGCAAGGGAAATACCTTTTTGTTATTTTTTTAACATAAAGATGGCGATTTGAGTCCGATCACGCAAGCTTAGCTTGCCGAGAATATCTGTGACGTAGTTTTTGACTGTGCCTTCACTGAGGAACAGTTTGGCGGCAATTTCCTTATTGGATAAGCCCTCTGATATGGCCTCGGCAACCGCTAGCTCCATACGTGTCAGTCCATAAGCTTCGATTGAATTCTGTATCTGGGGAGTCGCAGCAGGGCGTAGTAGTCCTGCCAGTTTGCGGGCAATATCCGGATGGATTAACATATCTCCGTTATGCACGGTCTTGATGCCTTGAATGATCCGCTCTGGGGGACGTTTTTGAGCAAATAACCGCTTGCTCCATTCTGTAATGCCTGAATAATATACTCATCGTCGTCAAACGTGGTCAGCATGAGCACCTGGATTTCAGGGAAACGTGCCTTTATGCGTTTGGTACCTTCAACTCCGTCACATTCCGGCATCCGAATATCCATCAACACCACGTCCGCAGGCGTTCCTGCTTCAATCAATTCCAACGCTTCCTGCCCATTTGAGGCCGTGCCTGTAACGCGAATGCCGGAGTCCAGTCCAAGCAGCACTTTCAGGCTCTCACGAATGAAGTAATCATCGTCTGCGAGAATCAGCCGAATAAGTGGGAGCTGGGCTGAATCATTGTTTTGGTTCACATCATTCCGTTCGGACATGAGAACATTCACTTCCTTTTTTCAGAGTATATCCATCTGGTTCGTTAATGGAATGCATGTAATCACTGTATACGGAAAAGCCGATTGGATCTCCAAGGTTCCTCCCACCATTTGTGTGCGCAGAAGCATGCCTTCCTGTCCTATGCCATTTCGCTTGGAAGAATGAGGATTGATTTTGCCATCATTACTTACACTCATGCACACTTCCTGATCCCCGAATACCAGCTCCACTGTGATTGAAGAAGCATTTCCGTGTCGCAGGGCATTGGTCAAGGCTTCTTTGGCATTTTTGAACAAAACGATTTGTATGCTGGGATACAGTACATGGGATGGGCCATGAACTTCATAATTTGTCTTCACGCCGGTATCTCTGCCGACTTCCTCTAGGAGACGATCCAGGGCGTAGGCTTTGGATGCATAGGAATTAGGTTGCAGTTTGTGTAGTGTGCTGCGCATATCATCCATACTATCGGCCAATTGATCGCGAATCTGTCTCACCATTTCCGTTCCTTGTTCCATATTCAGGGGAAGGGTCAGCAGGGCGGCTTCCGACATCATTTTGGTGCGAATCAGTCGATGACCGATATCGTCATGAAGCTGTCTGGAGATACGGGTACGTTCCTCTGCCTGAGCCACTCCTTCAAGTTTCTTTGTAAATAACAGCAGCTGCGCACGAGTTTCTTGTAGCTCGTAATGTTTGCTGCGAAGATCGTCATAGACTTGTTCCAGTTGTCCGCGGCTGCTCGCCGTTCTTGATCCCTGCCAGGACAGAGCCGCTGTGATGAGCAGAAGCAGGTTGCCAAGAACCATCGCAGTTGTCTCTGCGGAGAGTAATGTAGGGGCGGTTGTATTTAGTGTGGTTAACCCTCGCTGCGGTGCCTGTGGGGCACAATAATGCCAATGCAAAGCGACATTGTTAGCGACAAGCTGAATTGCAAACATCAACCATCTCCAACTTCCCACCAGTCTGTATATATACACGTAGAGCACGGATAGAGAGAGGAAAAACATAAATGGTCCATACGAAGCAATCAGCCAGCAGCTCCAGAGTATTTCGGCCAGAAGCAACAGCCATTGCTGTGTACTTGAACGGTTAAAATCTTTCCACACGGAGAGTCCAAGCGCGATGATGATATACAGGGTGTAGATAGCTTCGTTTTCCAAGGGCAGCATCAATATGTACAGTACTGCTGGAACGATAATTAATCCGTATTGCAGAAACCGCATTGGCATATGTAAATGACATCCTTTATATAAAAGTGGAGTAGAAAATCTCTTGGTAATGCGCCCTTGATTATACCATAAGCAGCATTCGAATCAGGAGATGACTTAAGTCACCTTCGATTCATGACTTTTTGTACCTTCGCTACAGATTGCGATCCGTTACAATAAAATTATGAAATCCAGCGGCGAAGGCCGAAACGGAAAAGGGGCGTAAAAGGGATGGGCATACTTGAAGTAGATCATGTAGTAAAACGATACGGCAGCAAGCTGTCCGTGGATCATTTGAACCTTAGTGTTGGTAAAGGCGAGATTTTTGGATTGCTTGGTCCCAATGGAGCAGGAAAAAGTACCACCATCAGCATGATTGCAGGGCTCCTGAATATGGATCAGGGTGAAATCAGATTAGATGGGGTCTCGGTCAAGAAGCGACCGCTTGAAGTAAAGCGCAAGATCGGACTGGTTCCGCAGGATCTGGCTTTATACGAAACCATGTCTGCTGCGGAGAATGTGACCTTTTTTGCCAGACTGTATGGACTGCGTGGAAAATTGCTTAAGGAAAGAGTGCAGGAGTCCCTTGAATTTGTAGGGTTGCAGGATAAAGCAAAGGATGCCCCCTCGACCTTCTCTGGCGGTATGAAACGCAGGTTAAACATCGCATGTGCGATTACACATCGCCCGGATCTAATTATTATGGATGAACCGACCGTTGGCATTGATCCGCAATCTCGGAATCATATTCTTGAATCGGTACGCACACTTAACAAGATGGGTTCAACGATTATATATACAAGTCATTACATGGAGGAAGTGGCTGCGATTAGTCAACGGGTTGCAATTATGGATCAGGGGCGAATTATTGCCTGTGGGACTGAAGCAGAGCTGAGAGAACGGGTAGCATCGGAGGAAAAAGTAGTGCTCTCCACTTCCGGTATCGGTCCCGACGTCGTGGAAGAACTGAAACTTCACCCCCGTGTGCGGATGGTAGACGTTTCAGAGAATACACTGACCATTACGCTGCCCTCGGCACAGCAGGATCTCCAGGATCTGCTCTTCATTTGCAGCAAACATGAAGTATCCATTCAGTCGCTCAAGGTCGAAGAGCCGGATCTGGAAACGTTGTTCCTCAATCTGACCGGGCGTACGCTTCGGGACTAGGGGGAACAAGAGATGAATATATGGCATATTTGCATCTTTGAATTAAGGCGTATTCTGAAGATTCGATCTGTGGTGTTAAACCTGTTTATTTTGCCGTTGTTACTGATTTTTATATTGGGCACGGCACTTTCCAGTACGATGGGTACGGCGGATGATGTTATTCCGGATACTGTACGTGTGGGAATCATCCATTTGAGCACTGAATCTGGTGGAGGATCAAGTACGGTTAATCAAGCGCTGGATACATTCGTTAAATCCCCGGAAGTAGCTGAGATGGTCAAGGTGCAGAACTTTACGACAGAAGAAGAGGCCGTTCATTCGCTGCGTACCGGCAAGCTGGACTTTGCTGTAATGATTCCTTCGGATTTTGAGCAAAACGTGATGATGGGGAAAGAGGCCAGGTTACAGTGGATACGAGGAAAGGACAACACACTTAATACCTTGGGTGAAACTTTGTTCACACGTTTTACGGATGAATGGAACCGACAGATGGCGATTACCAAAGTGCTCGGTCCGGAAGTGATTGCTGCTATGACCTCTTATTCGGAGTCTGGTACGGCGAATTCAACCTCGATTGCTGTCACTAATCCCGGTAAGACAGGTACGGCGTATAGTGCCTCCCAATACTATGCAGCTTCCATGCTGGCGATGTTCATGTTGTACTCGGGCATGACAACCAGTACCAGCCTTTTTGGAGAGCGTGATAACAAAACGTTAATTCGCCTTCAGGCTGCGCCGATAGGTAATGGAGTTATTTTCGCTGGCAAAATTGCAGGCAATAGTCTGCTCGCTTTCTTACAAGCAACAACGATTATCCTTATGACATATTGGCTCTACGGTGTGGATTGGGGAACCCATCCTTGGTATATTGTGCTGACTTGTGTATGCATCACATTGGCATCCATGACTCTTGGCGTGATCGTGGCATTGGTATGCAAAAGCAAGGCATCGGCCAGCGCAACCTTACAAGGTATCATCGTTGCCATGACATTCATCAGCGGTGGGTTCATGCCCATTCCGATTGATTTTGTACAACGGCTTAGCCAATTTACGGTTAACCACTGGGCGCTCCAAAGTTTTCTGAGAATGATGCTGGATGCACCTGTAGCAGAGATTGTGTATAACATTCTAATGTTAGTCGTGGTATGCGCTGTATTACTGTTCATCTCAGGAATGATCTATAGAAAGGCAGGATACCGATATGAATAGTCTACACATCGCCTGGTTGATGATTAGACGTACACTTGGCCGTAAAATGGGCTTCATTACGTTTCTACTTCTGCCTTGCCTGGTGGTTATAGGAGCGGTGGCTCTTTTTGGAAGCGAGCAGAGAGCACGTACTGTTATTCCCTATCTCAATGAGGATGGAGGGGTGGCAGGGACATGGATGATTCATGAACTTGCTGACAAAGAGGAGTATCTGCTCAAGCCGATGAACAACCAAGCAGAAGTGAAGGAAGCTATCGCTCAGCAAAAAGGAAGTTCTGGCATCATCATTCCGGCACATTATACGGAGGATCTGTTACAAGGAAAGCCAACCGAAATTCAATTGGTGGAACTGCGTATAAGTGAAAGTTCCTATACCCTACGAGCAGCAGTTGAAGGTTTGACGAGCGGATTGTTACAATCTGCTTCAGCTGTTAAGGTGGCGGCAGGTCCTGTCTCAAGTGAGACGGATATACTATCGAGTACACAGAAGCCATTTGAACAGCTTTTACAGGAGATAGGAAAACATCAGGTTGCCGGTGAAGTTACCGATCTGCAGATCTATCCCAAGCCAGGCCTGAACAATGTGACTGGATTTACGATTATGTTTATGATGGGGCTGCTGACCAGTGCAGTGGCTGTGATAATGGAAGATCGCAGGAAACGTACGATGGCCAGAGTATATACGGCACCCGTCCGTGCATATGAGATTGCGCTTGGTAACTTCCTCGGCAGCTTTGTCATTGGCATGATTCAGATTGTGATGGTTTTGGGAGTCAGCAGGTGGCTGCTGCATTATGATGCCGGTATTCCTTTTGGCATTCATTTCATCATCTTGGCCGCATTCATGCTGGTCTCCATGGGGATCGCAAGTACCGTGGCAGGTTTAATCCGTAATCCCAACAATGCCAATATGCTGAATTCACTTGTCATTATGCCAACCTGTATGATAGGTGGTTGTTTCTGGCCGATCTCGTTCATGCCTGACTATATGCAGAAGCTGGCCAACTTTGTTCCGCAGAAATGGACCATTCAGGCGGTGGAGACGATATCTGCCGGTGGCACATTGTGGGATATCCGTATCCCGCTCCTGATTTTGTGTGGGATGGCTGCCATTCTGCTCACCGTGGGTTCTGCGATTCTGCGTCCGAGTCAGCCAGGGGTAGATGCATAATATATAAGGGGTTAATTTGAAAGAATGTAGCCTACATAAAATGAAAATCAAAAAAAGCACGTCTGCTGGATTCAGTCCAGTAGAACGTGCTTTTTTATGGCGCGATTCTGCATATTGATTAATATGATGCCTATTGTGAAATGTTGAAGTTTAAGGTTGGAGTTGACGCAGTACGGTAATTTCCACCCGACGGTTCTTTTGTCTTCCAGCTACTGTGGAGTTGTCACCCGTTGGTCGGGTATCTGCGTATCCTGCGTATTGAAAATCGTCAGGGTCCAATTTCTCCTGATCAAGAAAAAACCGAAGTACAGATAAGGCACGTTCGCCTGAAAGTTGCCAGTTGTCGTCATAGGCGGAGTTAGCGCCTACAGGAATATTATCGGTGTGACCCTCAATACTAACCACCGTATTCAGATCACGGAACAGGCTGGCGAGCTTGCTCAGCGTGGGTTCTGCACCGTCTTTCAGGGCAGCCTGTCCCTGGTCAAACAGAAAGAGATCGCTCAGTGTTATAGAGATGCCTTGTGGCTTATCCGTTACAAAAATCTGGTTATCCAGTTTATTATCCTCAATATATTGGGTAATCACATTGAACAGATTTTGCAATTCCTGCTCCTGTGATCTGAATTGTTCTTCCCGTTCCGTGAGAGGCTTGTTGTCCTCATCTGGCGTTGCTGTCCCGGAACCGGAAGAGGGTCCTTCACCATCAGCAGGGTCCTCCCCCTGAATCTCGGAGGGGGGTGTCTCGGTGATGGTCTGTCCAGGCGACTCCCCGAGGCCTTCACCCAGTTCGAGTATGGAGTCGGATGCGTTGAATGTATTTTGTAATGATTGAGTAACGACGTCATATTTACCGGAATCCAGATTGCTCATGGCGTACATGATGACAAAAAAGATCAAGAGTAGGGTAATGAGATCGGCATACGTAATCATCCAGCGATCCCGAGGATCGACAGTTTCACGATTTCCGCGCCGTTTATTGCGCCGACTCATCCAATCCCTCCTTTGCTAGGGGGCGTATATGCCCACGATGTGTGAGGGTGAAGGACTCCAGTCTTTTGCGAACAAGCTGGGGGTTCTCACCGTTCTGGATAGCAAGTACACCTTCAAGAAGCATTTCCATGGTCTGAACTTCGTCAGCACCTCGGGATTTAATCTTGGATGCAATGGGCAAAAAGATAAGGTTGGCACTGGCAACCCCATACAGGGTCGCAGTAAAGGCAACAGCAATCGCAGGTCCGAGTCCGGTTGGATCGGTCAAGCTACCGAGGACCTGAATGAGTCCCATTACGGTTCCGATGATTCCCATGGTTGGGGCATAACCACCAGCAGATTCGAATATTTTGGCATATCCCTCATGTTTTTGTTCAACAGAGTCAATCTCCATCTCCAGGATCTGGCGAACTACATCCTGATCGGTACCATCGACAACCATCTGAATACCGTCTTGCAGAAATGGATGCGGGTAATCCATCACTTTGCGTTCCAGTGCAAGCACACCCGATCGGCGCGCGATCGAAGACATCTCGACCAATTCTTTAACCCACAAGCCTGTGTCGTTATTGGTGCGTCCAAAAGCCATACGCAAGGCAGCCGGAATCGTACGCAGGCGATGCGCAGGGAAACTGGCAACAACAGCAGCAATCGTTCCACCGAATACAATTAAAGCAGCTGCTTCTTGCATAAGGCCGGACAATTGACCGCCTTCCCACAAGAAACCGCCGATGACTGCGGCAATTCCGGCAATAATACCGATAAGTGTCGCAATATCCATAAATTAACCCACTCCTATCTTCATTTCACGTTTGCATCACAAATACGAACAAGGTATAATTGAACGGGAACAAATATTCCTATTCCTATAAGTTTTCCCATATGAAAATTCGGGGAACTTCGACAATATATAGTGACTATTATTTTAGACGATAGGGTGAGATACGGCAATGAGCGATATTATAATGAGCGACAAAACGTTCGAAATCGAGTCAGAGTTTTCTCCCCAAGGAGATCAGCCTGCAGCCATTATAGAATTGGTGAAGGGTGTTCAGGAGGGGAAGAGATATCAGACATTGTTGGGTGCAACGGGTACGGGTAAGACATTCACGATTGCCCAGACGATTGCCCAGCTGCAACGTCCAACGCTGATTATTGCCCACAATAAGACGCTGGCAGCACAACTTGCAAGTGAGTTCAAAGACTTCTTTCCTAATAACATGGTGGAGTACTTCGTAAGTTATTACGATTATTTCCAGCCAGAAGCATATATCCCGTCCTCCGATACGTATATCGAGAAGGATTCAAGTATCAATGAAGAGATCGACAAACTGCGTCATGCGGCGACAAGTTCATTGTTTGAGCGTAGGGATGTCATCATTGTTGCGAGTGTGTCCTGCATTTATGGTTTGGGTTCACCACATTCGTATTCGAGCATGCTGCTGTCACTTCGGGTAGGAATGGAGAAACCGCGTAATCAGATTTTGTCCCGATTGGTAGAGATTCAGTATCAGCGGAATGACATTAACTTTGTGCGGGGTACTTTCCGTGTCCGTGGGGATGTCGTAGAGATTTTCCCTGCTTCCAAGGGCGAACATGCGATTCGGGTTGAACTGTTTGGTGATGAGATTGAGAAAATCACGGAGATTGACGTGTTAACCGGAGAACTGGTTGGCGAACGTGAACATATTGCCATTTTCCCGGCGTCTCACTTCGTAACACAAGAAGAGACGATGAAGGTAGCGCTGGTGAACATTGAGCGTGAACTGGAAGAACGTCTTAAAGTGTTGCATGAACAGGGAAAATTGCTGGAGGCTCAGCGACTGGAGCAGCGTACACGTTACGATATCGAAATGATGAAGGAAGTCGGATTCTGTTCGGGGATTGAGAACTATTCCGGCCCGCTGACTTTCCGTGAACGTGGGGATACGCCATACACTCTGATGGATTATTTCCCGGATGATATGTTGATTGTGGTCGATGAGTCTCATGTGACCTTGCCACAGATCCGTGCGATGTACAACGGTGACCAGGCGCGGAAGACCGTATTGGTCGAACATGGTTTCCGACTGCCGTCTGCGCTGGATAACCGCCCACTCCGATTCGAAGAATTCGAAGGCAAAATGGATCAGATTATCTATGTATCGGCAACGCCAGGTCCTTATGAGATTGAACACACCGATACAATGGTACAACAGATTATCCGCCCAACGGGTCTGCTTGATCCTATCATTGAACTGCGTCCAACGAAGGGACAGATCGATGACATGATTGGTGAGATTAATGACCGGGTAGCCAAAGACGAGCGTGTATTGATCACAACGTTAACGAAGAAGATGTCCGAGGATCTGACGGATTACCTGAAGGAAGTCGGAATCAAGGTAAGGTACCTGCATTCCGAGATCAAGACCTTGGAACGTATGGCGATATTACGTGATTTAAGGCTGGGCGTTTTCCATGTCCTTATCGGAATCAACTTACTCCGGGAAGGTCTGGATCTACCCGAAGTATCTCTGGTAGCTATTTTGGATGCCGATAAGGAAGGATTCCTTCGTTCCGAACGCTCACTGATCCAAACGATTGGCCGGGCGGCACGGAACAGTGAGGGTCGCGTTATTCTATACGGTGACAAAGTGACTGATTCCATGGATAAGGCGATAAAGGAAACAGATCGCCGTCGTGCAATTCAGATCGCATACAACGAGAAACATGGAATTACACCACAGACGATTCGCAAAAAAGTGCGTGATGTGATTGAGGCAACCAAAGTTGCCGAATCCAAAAAAGACTATCTCACAGGCGCTGCCGAGAAGATGTCGAAGAAGGATCGCCAGGCGCTTATCCAGCGTCTGGAGGTAGAGATGAAAGATGCAGCCAAAAACTTGCAGTTTGAGCGTGCAGCCGAGCTTCGCGATGCGTTGTTGGAACTTCGCGCTGAATAAGACACAGCTAATGAATATATTTTGATCAAAGATACAAGAGATCTGTAACAAGAGAACGGCCGATGGGCCGTTCTCTTGTTGAGTAAGGAAATCAGCCATATCTACCGATAATAAGAGATGTTGAAAACCTGAATTCAGGTCTATACTGGTAGAAAAGTTGAAATTGGTTAAAAGATTTATAGAAAAGCATTTGGGAGTCGTGTCCCCTGGGAGCCGAGCCGAAGGCAATGGCGACCTTGTCGCGAACAAGGCGAAGCCGCGAGCGCCACCTCGCAGTAGAGCGGTCCCATAAGGTTCTGGCAATAGGCCGGAACCTTATGGGAAACCGCGGGCACACGACAACCCTTCACATAGCAAGACCCGACCCTTCACCACTGCACCGCTTGTTTCGGGTGTCCAGAGGGCTGCGCCCTATGGGGCCCTCCCTTGGAAGGGAGGGTTTGGGAGGGATCGAAAGGCCTTTCCAAAAGGTTGGATTAAAACATTGAGAGGATGAATCCCATTGGCGAGCGACAACATTGTCATCAAAGGCGCACGAGCGCATAACCTGAAAAATATTGATATTACCATCCCGCGTGACCGCTTTGTCGTATTGACCGGTCTGAGTGGCTCAGGTAAGTCCTCGCTGGCTTTTGACACCATCTATGCCGAAGGACAGCGACGTTATGTAGAATCATTGTCAGCCTATGCACGGCAGTTTCTGGGACAGATGGAGAAACCGGATGTTGATTCCATCGAAGGATTGTCCCCTGCCATTTCAATAGATCAGAAAACAACAAGCCGTAACCCACGTTCCACAGTCGGAACCGTAACCGAAATCTATGATTACTTGCGTCTATTATTTGCACGTGTGGGTCATCCGCATTGTCCAGACCATGGCGTAGAGATCAGTTCCCAGACCGTTGAACAGATGGTTGACCGGATTATGCAATACCCGGAGCGTACCCGACTCCAGATTTTGGCGCCCATTATCTCGGGCCGAAAGGGCGAGCATAAGAGTGTATTTGCCGATGTGTCCAAGCAAGGGTTTGTCCGCGTACGCGTGAACGGAGAATTACGTGACCTGTCCGAAGATATCCAATTGGAGAAAAACAAGAAACATACGATCGAAGTCGTGGTTGACCGGATCGTTGTGAAGGATGACGTTCAGGCTCGCCTGGCCGACTCCATTGAGACTGCACTTAATCTGTCCGGAGGACAACTGCTAGTGGATATTATGGGTGAAGAAGAGCTGCGCTTCAGTTCCAATTTTGCCTGCCCGGTCTGCGGATTCAGTATTGAAGAGCTTGCGCCGCGGATGTTCTCCTTCAACAGTCCTTTCGGAGCTTGCCCGGATTGTGACGGTTTGGGTGTCAAAATGATCGTTGACCCTGAACTGCTCGTACCGGATCGCAGCAAGACGATTGAAGACGGTGCTTTTGATGCTTGGACAGGTGGAACATCTACCTATTATCCGCAATTCCTGAAATCAGTATGTGAACACTTCAACATTCCGCAGAATATGCCTGTCGAAGACCTGCCAGCTGAACAGATGAACAAGTTGTTACAGGGTACAGGTACGGAGAAAATCCGTTTCCGGTATGAGAACGATTTTGGACAACGCAAGGAAGCACTGGTTACCTTTGAAGGTATCGTGAATAATCTGGAGCGTCGTTATCGGGATACCGCTTCTGAAGGTATTCGTGAATTCATTGAAGGTTACATGAGTGCGAAGCCTTGTGGCACATGCAAAGGTCAGCGTCTGAAACGCGAGAGTCTCGCGGTTACGATCAATGATCACAACATGGCTTACGTGACTAGTTTGTCTATTGGCGAAGCGGGCCGATTCTTCGACTCGTTGGAATTGTCGGAGAAAGAGCAGACGATTGCCAAACTGATTTTGAAAGAAATCAACAGCCGTCTCGGCTTCCTGGTGAATGTAGGTCTGGATTACCTTACGTTGAGCCGTGCCGCTGGAACATTGTCTGGTGGGGAGGCCCAACGGATCAGGCTGGCAACACAGATTGGTTCCAGCCTGATGGGCGTACTGTATATTCTGGATGAGCCAAGTATCGGTCTGCATCAACGGGATAATGACCGTCTCATCTCCACCCTTGCGCATATGCGGGATATTGGTAACACCTTGATCGTGGTTGAACATGATGAGGATACGATGATGGCTGCCGATTATATTATTGATATTGGTCCGGGTGCAGGTATCCACGGAGGTACCATCATGTCACAGGGTACACCGGAAGAGATCATGAACGATGAGAACTCCTTAACTGGTCAGTATCTGAGTGGGCGCAAGTTCATTCCGATCCGCTCAGAGCGCCGCAGTGTAGGAGATCGCTGGTTGGAAGTACGTGGAGCCAAAGAAAATAACCTGAAGAATCTGAATGTGAAGATTCCGGTGGGTGTATTTACCGCAGTCACGGGTGTGTCCGGTTCAGGTAAATCAACGTTGATCAATGAGATATTGTACAAAACACTGGCACGTGATCTGAACCGTGCCCGTGTACGTCCTGGCCAGCATAAGGAGATTCGGGGTCTGGAACATATTGATAAAGTTATCGATATCGACCAATCGCCAATCGGACGCACACCACGTTCCAACCCGGCTACGTACACCGGTGTCTTTGATGACATCCGGGATCTGTTTGCCCAGACGAACGAAGCTAAAGTGCGTGGATACAAAAAAGGCCGTTTCAGCTTCAATATCAAAGGCGGACGTTGTGAAGCCTGCCGTGGAGATGGCATTATCAAGATTGAGATGCACTTCTTACCGGATGTCTATGTGCCTTGTGAAGTCTGCAAAGGCAAACGTTACAACCGGGAAACGCTTGAAGTGAAATATAAAAACAGAAACATTTCAGATGTGTTGGAAATGACGGTTGAGGATGCAACACATTTCTTCGAGAACATTCCGAAGATCCATCGCAAAATGCAGACGTTAATGGATGTGGGTCTGGGTTATATTAACCTGGGACAGCCTGCAACCACATTGTCTGGTGGTGAAGCCCAGCGTGTGAAGCTTGCTTCTGAGCTGTATCGTCGCAGTACCGGAAAAACCATCTACATTCTGGATGAACCTACAACCGGATTGCACGTGGATGACATTGACCGTTTGCTGAACGTATTACACCGTCTCGTAGATTCCGGAGAATCCGTATTGGTCATTGAACATAATCTGGATGTGATCAAAACCGCAGATTATGTTATTGATCTGGGTCCGGAAGGGGGCAATGGTGGAGGAACCATTGTTGCAATCGGAACACCCGAGGATATTATTAAAGTGGAAGCATCCTATACAGGCAAGTACTTGAAGCCGGTGTTGGAACGGGATACCGAGCGGAGCAAGGCGCTGCAATTGGTGGACTGAGGTTCTCCAGGCAAGAGTTACAGAATAAGAAACGATAGTACTAGCCCTTCTTTTCGAGAAGTATGAGATATTGGATTTCGGTCTGATGTTTGTTCTCTGCTTCCGAGAAGAAGGGTATTATTTGTGGGGTTAGACACAATAAATCCTTGTGGTTAAGGGGATATCTTGAAAGTGTTTACATATGCATCCGTGCAAGCGTTGCAGGAATATTCATCCAAACTGGATTTTTTTCATTTTTCTGGATGATAGGGCTTGCATTACAAGCAGGGTACAGATAACATAGAGGAAGATATTAGGGTATGCGTTAGCTGTTCAACTATGGTAAGGAGGTCTGTCTATCCATGCTGTTTGCAGAAGCTGCCACGGCGAGTACATCGAATTTTAATGCATTTGATATTTTTGTCATTTTATTTACAATCCTGATCTTCATCGGAGTCGTTCGCCTGCTTAGGGCACCGAAGAAGAATCTGTTTGCAATCGGATTTGCAGTCGTCAGCCTACTTGTATTTCTGATGACAGACTATGCGATGGTAACCGGTTGGTTTGGTCAGTAGGAATGCTACTGAGATGAATGGTACATGTATATGAGGCACAGACAAACACTTTCCAGAGAAGTTATGGAGAGTGTTTTTTTTATCCGTATTGAAGGATGCAACAGAATACTAGCTTTTCTATGAAAATATGAATTGAAAACAATTGTATAGCCAGAATTTGTATGTTACATTGAGGGATACTGGTATTGCAGATGAGAGAGAGAATAGATTCAGCAATGAATTCGATGTCTAGTCGTGCAAGAAGGATATATAGAGAGGGTCAGGTGAAAGTATGAGAGTGTTGGGTAAAAAGGGAATAGCCATGCTAATGGCTGCTGTACTCTCGATCAGTGTTGCGTCAACGGTAGGAGCGGCGGAGTCCAAGGCAGGAATGCAGGCCAAAGTCATAGACGGACAAGTCTATGTGAACACAAAGGATCTGGTCAAGGCTATCGGTGGCAGTGGGCAATATGATGCCAAATCTGGAACGTACACATACAAAGGAAGTCAAGCCATTCCTCAAGTGATCGAAAAGGTATCGCCTTCGGTCGTAGGCATTATTGGGAAATCTGCCGAAGTGCAGGAAGGTGAAACATCAGACGACCGCTATAATCTTGCACATGGTACAGGTGTTATTATTCGGTCCAATGGCTGGATCGTGACGAATGCTCATGTGATCGACGGATTAATGAATCCGGTGGTCGTAACGACGGATGGCAATACATATAACATTACGAAAACCTACAGTGATCCACTAAGTGATCTGGCGCTGATCAAAATCAATGCCAAGTCGCTCAAACCGGTGAATTTCGCCAAAACGGTGCAGCCTTCTGTAGGAGAGACCGTTATCGCCATAGGGACACCGATTTCCTTTTCCTTGCGCAACTCGGCAACGGTTGGGGTGATCAGCGGCTTGAATCGTGGGGTTGAGGCGACCTATCGCCTGATTCAGACCGACACGGCCATTAATCCAGGCAATAGCGGAGGACCACTGGTTAACCTGAAAGGTGAAGTGGTCGGTATTAACTCCATGAAATTTTCTGCGGTAGGCGTAGAAAGTTTGGGATTTTCGATTCCGGTGGATACCGTACAATATATCATCAATCAGTTTTTTAAATATGGCAAAATAAAGCGTGCAAGTCTGGGGTTACAGCTGGAAGAAAGCTGGTCCGCGATTGTGGGTCTGCCCACAGATGATCCATTAACGATCACGGGGGTACTATCTCCTGAAGCGAAGAAAGCCAAAATCAAAGAGGGCGATGCCATCTACAGTGTGGCGGGCACGCGGGTTTCTTCTGTCGTGGATATCAATGAGTTGCTCAAAACATATCTGCCAGGACAAAAGGTGAAATTGTTGATGCAGACGGAGGGTGATATCGTCACCCGTACATTGGTGCTTGCTGATCGCGCAGACATCCAGGACGAGGAAGATGAATCATTCTTTGCAGATGAAGAACAATAAAGCCCGGCGATCAACCCGGATGGAGAGAGGACGAAAGAACGGAATGAAAAAATCATTTATACGTGTGCTGAGCACAGGTGTATTAACCGGGATGTTGGCCATTGGTGCGGCATTGCCTGTATGGGCCTCTGATCTGACGACGAGTGAACTGCGGATCAAATCGGGTAGCACGAATGCCTACATCAACGGTAATAAGCAGGCCATAGCCAAACCGTACAAGGTCAAGGGTGTTACGATGGTGCCTGTCGGTGTATTCAAGAAAGCATTTGGCAGTGAGATCCGACTGGAGAAAAATGATGTCGTCAAAATCAAGGAAGGTCCACATACCGTGACACTGAAGATTGGCAGTTCCATTGCCTGGGTAGATGGTGTGAAGCATGAGATGGGTGCCGCTCCCAAGATGGTGAATGGAGTACTCATGGTTCCGCTTCGTCCGGTGGCTGCGGGGATTGGGGCAAGTCTTGCTCCAAGTAGTTCTGGAGAAATGGTGATTCGTCTATTGCAATCCGATGATTCGGCATACAGTGAGGATGGCGTTCATCTGGACGAAGGAAAAACAAGAATAGGCAACAGCTTTTACGGCTGGTCCATTAACTATCCGGCAGATCTCATGGTTTTCCAGACAGGTGAGCAGGAGCGCATGATGACTTTCGGCGCTGCGGACAACAGTTATTATCTTGAAGTGTACGTCAGCGACCAGGATGTGGCTCTGGATGCAGATGATCTACTCCAACAGCTTGTGCAGGAAGCCAAACAATCGGGAGATACCGTACTGGATCGTGAAGCGGTGTCGAAAGGCAAAACGCCTTATGCGCGTATTGTCGTGAAAGATGCGGACGGCATGTTATGGGAGATGCGCCAATATCTCAATGAAGGTCGTCAATATGATGTATACCTCGCTGATTACCAAGCAGTGAATTATAAGGATCTGGGCAAACGCGCGTCGCTGCTCAACTCCTTCCAGCCTACCTATGCGGAGTCGGATCGAACGATCAAGGATCTTTCTACTGTAGATCAAGGCATGCGCTCCGCGTGGAACGAAGACTATGGCATTGAATTGAAGATTCCTGCTGGCTGGTCGATGGATAACAATCAGATGATCTATGAAGCCAAGGATGGTGCTTATCTACAATTGCGTGTCACTTCGGCCAAGGCGGGTGCAACGGTAAAAGAGTGGAGCGGCCAACTGGATAAATGGATGCGCGAGACATTTACGCCGGAGAGTTACAAGCCGATAGGCTCCTATACGATGGAGATTTCGGGGGAGACTGCCGAGGTGAATGAGTTCCGATATAACTTTGGCGGGGGCTGGCAGACTGAATTCGATGTTCTTTTGCAGAAAAACGGTTATCGCTATTATGCAGAATACACGTTCCCTGAAGAGCAGGTTGCAGATCGGGCATGGTTTGAACGGATCATGAAGAGTGTTGAGATTGACTTCGATACGGTTGCCGAACAATTCGGTCAGCTGGATGAAGATCCGTATTTAACGGACAAAACGAAGACACTCACACGCACGTCCAAGCGGTATCATTACAGTGTAGATATTCCACGGTACTGGACGCCATACAGTGATCGATTTGAGTACTCCCCTGTGGTGTATACCTTCACGGGCGGAGAGTTCTCCATTGCGGCGAGCGAGGATAAGTCGATCGAGATGACCGTAAGTCAACTGAGAGAGGCTTATGCCGAAGCCACCAAGACCCGTAATAACTTCAAGCTGCTGCGCAGTGAGGAACTGACATTTGCCGGTGTACCTGCGTTTTCCTTCGTGTATCATGAGTTGGACAACGGTGTGCCATATGCGGGTCGTCAGATCGTGTTTGCAAAGGATGGAACGACGTATACAATCACAAGTGGTCTGAATGATGCCAACAAGACAGAAGTTCAGGCGGCAGCTTTGGAAAAAGCAGTGAACTCATTTACATTTATCAAATAAAAGAGTTGCATGCCGGAGGGTTAGTAGACCTTCCGGTTTATTTGTCGTACTGGAAATTAAAATGGAAAACGGTTTTTTCAGGAAAGCGTAGAAGAGTCGGTGCAGAAGTGGTACACTATACTAGTTCAGGAGTTATGACTGCTGATCTGATGAATATAGATGACTGTAGGCTTGGATATCGGGCAATACAGACATAATGTATAGATATAGCAAGGGATGAAATCCGGCGATAGCCGGTTATGGGGAGGATCTACATGAAAACAGCAACAATACGAAGAGAAGACGTTGAACTTCTGGCACCCGCAGGGGACTGGGATTGTATGCGTTCGGCGGTAGCCAATGGCGCAGATGCCATTTTCTTCGGAGTCGAAAAGTTTAATGCACGAGCACGGGCGAACAATTTCCGTATGGACGAGCTGCCAGAGATTATGGCGTTTTTGCACAGTTACGGCGTAAAAGGTTTCTTGACCTTTAATATATTGATTTTTGAAAATGAATTGACGGATGCCAAAGAACTGATTGATGCATGTGTCGATGCAGGTGTGGACGCTGTAATTGTTCAGGATTTGGGTCTGGTGAAGATGATCCGCGAGATCTCACCGGATTTCCCAATTCACGGTTCAACACAGATGACGATTACGTCACCGGAAGCGGTCGAGTTTACGAAGCCGTTTGACATGGAACGTGTCGTTCTGGGACGAGAGAACAATCTGAAGCAGATCCAGAAGATCGGAGAACAAGCGAAGCTTCCAATGGAAGTATTCGTTCACGGCGCGCTGTGTGTATCGTACTCAGGGCAATGCCTGACTTCTGAAATGTGGGGTGGACGTTCCGCCAATCGTGGGGAATGTGCACAGGCATGTCGTCTGCCGTACGACTTGATGGTGGACGGAGTTCACAAGCCGATGGGTGATGTGGCTTATCTGTTGTCTCCGAAGGATCTGGCAGCGATTGACCTGATGCCTGAACTGATCGAAGCGGGTGTAACTTCTTTCAAAATCGAAGGACGTCTCAAAACGCCGGAATACGTAGCGAACGTGGTAAGCAAATATCGTAAAGCGATCGATCGTTATTTTGATGGAGATAACACGCCGCCAAGCAAGGAAGAAGTTCGTGAATTGCAGCAAAGCTTCTCCCGTGGATTTACGCACGGTTTCCTGAGTGGTACGAACAATAAAGAGCTGGTTGATGGCACATTCCCGAAAAGCCGCGGTGTCTACCTTGGTCGTGTAGATCAAGTGTTGCGCGATGGTGTGGTTCTGAAGCTGGATGCTCCCGTGAAACGTGGAGACGGGATTGTATTTGACGCCGGAGATCCGACGCAGAAGGAAGAGGGCGGACGTGTATACGATGTGCGTCGCAAAGGTGTGAAACTCGAAGGCGAAGCTGAAGAGGGCTGGATCGTTGATGTTGTGCCAGGTCGCAGTGATGTGGATCTGCGCCGTGTGAAAGTTGGCGACAAAGTATGGAAAACGAATGACCCTGCGCTGGACAAACGCCTGCGTCAAAGCTTCGAGACCGAGAAGCCATACCGTGTCTTCCCGGTCAAAGTGAAAGTCATCGGCAGCCCGGGGCAGCCGCTTAGCACATGGTGGACAGACGTACAGAAAGGCACGACTGTCCGGATTGATTCCGAGATGGAACTGGACATTGCCCAGAAGCGTCCGATGACCCATGAATTGCTCGAGGAGCAATTCGGACGCCTCGGGGGCACCGTGTTCCAGCTGGAAGGAATGGACGTCAACCTGCACGGTGACGTCATCATCCCGATGCGCGAGTTGAACAATATTCGCCGTCAGGCGGTCGAACAACTCGCGGGCGAGCGCCCTAAACCGCCCGTCTACGTGAAACGGGCAGTGAACGTCTATGGCGATTCGGTGAAACCGGCATCGCCAGTTGCTCGCGGTCAAGCGGAGCTGACCGCGCTCTGTCGCAGCCTGCCACAAGTCGAGGCAGCGATTGAAGCGGGGGTCGGCATGATCTACGCCGACTTCGAATTCATCAAGCAGTTCCCGGCAGCTGTGGAAGCTGTGCATACCGCTGGTCGCAAGATCGCGCTGGCAACACCGCGGATTCACATGCCTGGAGAGAACGGATATCATAATAATATCTTGCGTCTGAAGCCGGATGCGGTACTGGTACGTAATACAGGTGCACTGTACTTCTACCTGCGCCACCGGATGGAGAACCCGGATGCGACGCACCCTGAACTGATCGGCGACTTCTCATTGAACATCGCCAATCACAAAGCAGTTGAATTGTTCCTGGAAGCGGGATGTGACTGGATTACACCTTCCTATGACCTGAACATTCAGCAAATGGTTGATTTGCTTGGACATTCCCGTACAAGTCAGACGGAAGTGGTTATCCATCAGCATCTGCCGATGTTCCATACCGAGCACTGTGTGTACTGTACGTTTATGAGTGAAGGAACGGACTTTACGAACTGTGGACGTCCTTGTGAGGAACAACGTGCATCGCTGCAAGACCGGATCGGCATGTCCCATCCGGTACGTGTGGATGAAGGCTGCCGTAATACCGTATACAATGCTGTAGAACAGTCAGGTGCCGAGTATCTGACCAACTTCATGGATCTGGGTGTATCCCGTTACCGTGTGGAATTCCTGGAAGAGTCACCGGAGCAAGTACGCGAAGTGATTGATCTGTACAACCGTGCACTACGCGGCGAGATCACGGGTACACAAGTTTGGAAAACACTGAAAGCAACGAACCAACTGGGCGTTACACGTGGTCAATTGGTGAAATAAATGCATCGCAGGTTACAACATCAGGCTACAAGCATGAAGCAACCCCAATCTCTGCTTTACGGAGCTCTTGGGGTTTTTTCTGTAAAAAGGCTAGGAGGCGAAGAAGTGTGGCGCCATTCACAATCATGGATATCAAATTGCTGTGCGGGGTCACGGCATTCAAACGAGGAGAAGCGTATAACCAATCCGGCAGGGTGACCAATCTGGTGGTCAGTGTGGATCAACGTCATTATGAAGCACAGGTACGTGGAACGCAGCGCTACCAGGTCTCCGTAGATGTGGATGGGTCGGGTGAGATCGTGGCAGGCTGCAGTTGTCCGGGTGATGGCAGGTATTATGATTATTGCAAACACGTAGCTGCTGTCATGTTGGCTATACAACAATGGGAAGAACAACAGGAACATAACGCTAAGGCTGCTTCCGGAAAGCCCTCCCCACCTTCCAAGCCTGCCACTGGCAAAGAAACCACTTCTAATGCTGGACCGGGGTTCAAGTCCAGAGTGGGGACATTAGTCGAAGAAAGCGAATGGGAGCGTCCGCAATCTGTTACACAATCAGATCCAAGTGAAAATACAGATACAGATACGTATGTGAATCGTTCAGATCTTTCAGGTGACCCGAATCACACTAACCCCGGTGTATCTTCCCGTTCTCTTTTACAGGGCAGTTCATCTGTGGATGCTCCAGAGCAACCGCCGGTTCACTTTGCCCAGGCAGGTCGACCAAGCTCAGCTTCGGGTTGGGGCCGCTCCGCGGACAAGCCTTCATACCGTACTGCGGATCAGATTTTGTCCATGTTTGCCAAGGATCGCAGGCCGCTACATGCCAATGACCGTAAATACGCCCCTCCTGTCACCCGATCTTCACTGCGGGAAGAGTTGCAGATTCAGTTTATATGTAAGCTCGTACAGGTTCACAAGGGTGGAGCGAAGCTCGCGCTTGAATTGAAGGTGGGTAACAAACGTCTATATGTTGTGCAGAAAGTGAAGCAATTCCTGAACTGCATCGAGAAGGGCGAGCCGATGTCATTCACGAAGCTGTTCTTTTATGATCCTGTGATGCATTTTTTCAGTCCTCAGGATCAGGCGATTCTTTCGATGCTTATTCGAATGAGACAGAGTGAAGATGCGTATCGCGAATCCATATCGGGTTATTTGGGAGCTTCGGATGGTCGGGATATATTGATTGCTCCGCTCGTATGGAAGCCGCTGTTGGAACGGCTACTCCAGGTTGACAGCCGTATGGAGGGCACGGGATTTTCCAATGGACCACTCACGTTGGGTGAAGGGGCACTGCCTTTATTTTACCGGATTGCCCAGGGAGCGAATGAGGGATATCAGCTTGAGATTTCTGGACTCCGTGAGTTGATTCTTCTTCCTGCCTATGACGCCGCTGTGGTGGAAGGACAATTGCATATGTTGGAACCGATGCAGATGCGCAGTCTGGAGGATTTGAGCGGGGCGCTCACTTCGTATGGAATCAAGGAAAGCATTGATATTTCGTCCCAGCAGGTGGATGAGTTCGTACAACATGTCGTGCCAGAACTTCGTACACTCGGACATCTGTCCATTGATTCGCAAGTGCGTGAACAGATCGCGGAACCTGAACTTGCACCGAAACTGTACATCGACTTCTATCGTGAACGTATTACAGCGCGCCTGGAGTTCGACTATGAGTTAATGGTGATTAACCCACTGGCAGAGTATTTAATGGATGAGGAAGAGAAAAAGGTTATTCTGGTGCGTGACCGGTACAAGGAGCGAAATCTGATTGAACGACTCGATCGGTCTTTCTTGGAACGTGAGGGGAGTGTCTGGGCGAGTGAGCGCGAAGATGCCATCTATGATGTGATGTACCATCTCCTGCCTGAGCTTGAGAAGCAGGTAGAGATCTATATGCCGAACGCCGTGAAGGCTATGGTGCAATCCTATCCAACACCTCCGAAAGTCCGGGCAGATCTGGGGAAAGGGCTCGACTGGCTGGAGATCTCATTTGAGATGGAAGGTGTGGACGAGCAGGAACTTCAGGAACTCATGCGCCGCATTGTGGAAAAGAAACCATATTTCCGTCTACGCAGTGGTGTCTTTCTCTCACTTGAAAATGAAGGCGCGGACAGTTTCGCTCATATGGCTGATTCGCTTGGACTGGGACCGGATGATATCAAGAGCAGCCATATTCGGCTGCCTGCTGTTCGGGCGTTACAATTGCCAGGCCGAGATGAAGTATCGGGTCATGTGAAATGGGGAGGGTCCCTCAAACGTTTCCTGAATGATCTGCGTGATCCCGAACGAATGGATTTTGCATTGCCTGAAGCACTGACACCCATCCTGCGAGATTATCAGACGAGCGGGTACCAGTGGTTACGTACCCTCGCTTATTACCGTTTTGGCGGCATTTTGGCGGATGATATGGGACTTGGCAAAACGTTACAAAGCATTGCCTACATTACGGCATCGCTTCATGAGAAGCCTGAGTACAATGCTGACCATGCTGAGGTTATTCAAGGGGAACCAGGGTCAGCGTCTTCGTGGGGCAACACAACGTCTACTGCTGCCTTCGATCCCTTAACTGGGCTCCCATTGGATCATGTGGTTTTAGAGGATGCGGATGGCATATGGTCTACCCTGCAGCAGGATGGATTGACGATCCAAACGAGGACGACTCATCCGCCTGTACTTGTCGTGGCTCCCGCCTCGCTGACGTACAACTGGGCGAATGAGTTTGCCCGGTTCGCCCCGCATTTGAGAGTTCTAATTGCAGCTGGTCAGAAAGAAGAACGAGCCAGTATGCTGGCAGGCATGGATGAGGCAGATGTGATTGTGACGTCGTATCCGTTGTTACGCCGGGATCTGGACACCTATCTGGGCCGAACCTTCCATACGCTCATTCTGGATGAGGCCCAGGCGATCAAGAATGCGTCTTCCCAGACGGCGCAGGCAGTCAAACAGATTCAGGCCCCGCGCCGTTTTGCGCTCACAGGTACGCCTGTGGAGAACTCTCTGGATGAGTTGTGGTCCATCTTTGAGGCCGTATTCCCGGGGTTGTTTCCAAGTTACAGAAGATTTCGTGATCTTCCTCCCGAACGAATCTCGCGCATGGTGCGTCCATTTATTCTCCGTCGCCTGAAGAAGGATGTGCTGGAAGAATTGCCAGATCGTATTGAAACGGTGCAGCGGTCCGAGCTGACAGTTGAACAGAAGAAGCTGTACGCCGCCTACCTTTCCCAGCTGCAGGATGAAGCATCGAAAGATATGGAGGATAACGGCGGCTTCCAGAAGAATCGTATCAAAATACTGGCTGGCATCACCCGTTTGCGTCAGTTATGTTGTCACCCGGCCCTCTTTGTCGAAGGGTATCAAGGCGATTCCGGGAAAATGGAGCAGCTGCTCGAAACCGTCGAGGATTGTCTGGCCGCAGGCAAACGCATTCTCATCTTCTCCCAGTTTGCAAGCATGTTGAACCTGATTCGGCAGACGCTCACTGCACAAGGAAGAAACCTATTCTATCTCGATGGTCAGACACCAGCACAGAACCGTGTTGAGATGTGCCGCAGATTTAACGAGGGTGAAGCCGAACTGTTTCTAATTTCCCTGAAAGCTGGAGGAACTGGACTGAACTTAACGGGTGCAGATACCGTTATATTATATGATCTGTGGTGGAATCCCGCTGTGGAAGAACAGGCCATTGGTCGTGCTCATCGCATGGGACAGAAACAAGTGGTACAAGTCATCCGTCTGGTTACCCAAGGTACGATCGAAGAGAAGATTCTGGAACTCCAGCAGCGGAAGAAGGACTTGATTGCCGAGGTCATTGAACCGGGGGACGGTGGCTCAACCACCTTATCCGAACAGGATATTCGTGAATTGTTGATGGTATAATGGAGTCCAAGCATCCTAGCACTCAGAATCATTAAATAAAGTAAACTATGTATCTAGCAAAAGGAGTGGGTTCGTATGCGCATTCGCAAAGCCATTATTCCAGCTGCCGGTCTCGGTACCCGGTTCTTGCCTGCTACCAAGGCGATGCCGAAGGAAATGCTGCCCATCGTGGACAAGCCGACGATCCAGTACATTATTGAAGAAGCCGTAGCTTCAGGCATCGAGGATATTATTATCGTAACGGGTAAAGGGAAACGGGCCATCGAGGATCACTTCGACTATTCTTTTGAGCTGGAGCAGAATCTGGCGGGTAAACAGAAATGGGACTTGCTGAACGAAGTTCGCAAACCCTCGGAGATGGCAGATATCCATTATATCCGTCAAAAGGAACCCAAGGGACTTGGTCACGCCATCTGGTGCGCCCGCAAGTTTATTGGAAACGAACCGTTTGCTGTCCTGTTAGGGGACGACATTGTGGAAGCGGACCATCCCTGCCTGAAGCAGATGATCGAAGTTTACGATGAATTGCAATCTCCGATCGTTGGCGTGAAGCCTGTCGATTGGAACGAGGTATCTCGATACGGAATTGTGGACGGAGAACTGGTATCTCGCGCCGAAGATCGGGTGTACCGCGCCCGGCGTTTAATCGAGAAACCGAAGACAGAAGACTCCCCGTCTAACTTGGCCATTATGGGGCGTTACATCTTAACACCGGATATCTTCGAGATTCTGGGTCAACAATCTGTTGGGGTGGGCGGAGAAATTCAGCTTACTGACGCGTTGTCCCGATTGAATGAACAGCGGCAGATTCTTGCTTATCACTTTGAGGGGCTCCGTCATGATGTCGGTGAGAAGCTGGGCTTTATTGAGACATCGATTCACTACGCATTACAGCGCCCGGATCTGAGGAAAGATCTCCTAAAGTATTTGGAACAGGTCCTAAAGGATCAATAAATAGTTTTCCGCTTGCCATTGAAGCCCAGCCGATGAATGATATCGCGGCTGGGCTTTGATTTACTTATATAGAGCATGAAATATCAGGATTATACAGGCCAATGAACAAACACATACCCGACACTTTACATATACATAGTCAATATGAATAAATGCTGTAAAGCAGCAGAACGGAGGGATGACATGAAGTTAATTCCGCTGTTTATGGATGGTGCAGTGATACTGGAACCCAAGGTTTATGGCGATCATCGTGGATATTTTATGGAGAGTTATAATGAACAGGTATTGCACGAGAATGGAATACAACATGTCTTTGTTCAGGACAATCAATCCTTGTCGGCAGAAGCAGGTGTTCTGCGGGGACTCCATTACCAGCTTCATCCCAAAGCTCAGACCAAACTGGTGAGAGTGATCTCCGGGGCCATATACGATGTAATTGTAGATGTTCGTGCTTCTTCGCCTACCTTTGGACAATGGAAAAGTGTCATACTGAGTGAGCATAATCAGCGCCAGTTGCTTGTCCCCCAAGGATTTGCTCATGGTTTCTGCACCTTGGTGCCGAATACACAGGTGACCTATAAAGTGGATGCGTATTATTCTCCTGAACATGATCGTGGCGTTCTGTGGAACGATCCCGCGCTCGCCATCGATTGGCCTGTTACGGAACCTATATTATCGGCGAAGGATCAGAAGCACCCCGTATTGAAAGCTGCCGAGCTGAATTTTGATTAACAATAGACTTCTCAGGTACTTCCTGTATCTGAAAGGCAGAGGGAGAGAGACAGCATGAAATTACTGGTTACAGGTGGGGCTGGCTTCATTGGCAGCAACTTTGTGTTATATATGCTTCGTGAACATCCGAATGTTGAAATTATCAACGTCGATGCCTTAACGTATGCAGGGAATCTGGAGAACTTGCAAACGGTAGAGTCCGACCCGAGATATACATTTGTCAAAGCCGATATTGCAGATGTACAGCAGATGGAAGCTGTTTTCTCTCAAGGCATCGATGTGGTTGTGAATTTCGCTGCTGAATCTCATGTGGATCGCAGTATTCTGTCTCCGGATATATTTGTCCGTACCAATGTGCTTGGAACGCAGGTGCTGCTAGATGCGGCGAAAAAAGTTCAAGTTACCAAATTCGTTCAGGTATCGACAGATGAGGTGTATGGCTCCCTTGGTGCAACAGGTTTATTTACTGAAGCTACACCTTTGATGCCCAATAGCCCTTACTCTGCGAGTAAAGCTGGCGGAGATTTGCTTGTAAGAGCCTATCATGAAACGTTTGGACTTCCTGTTAACATTACACGCTGCTCGAACAACTACGGACCTTTGCAGTTCCCGGAGAAACTGATTCCGCTAATTATATCCCGTGCACTGAATGATGATGCTATCCCTGTATATGGTGACGGGCTCAATATTCGTGACTGGCTGTACGTCGAAGATCACTGTAGTGCGATTGATCTGGTCATCCATAATGGACAATCGGGAGAGGTATACAACATTGGTGGCAATAATGAACGTACCAATATATATATTGTGCAGACTGTTCTGGAGCAATTGGGCAAGCCAGCGAGTTTGATTCAATATGTACAGGACCGGTTGGGACATGATCGGCGTTATGGTATCGACCCTACCAAGATACGTACAGAGCTCGGCTGGCAACCGTCGTACAACTTTGAGACAGGGATTCAGGAGACCATTCAGTGGTATCTGAAGCATCAGGACTGGATGGCGAGAATCCAATCGGGCACATACCAGGACTATGTTCAGCAACAGTATGGTGAGCGGCTGGGTGATTCATCCCAATGAGTTATAGAGTTATGGTGACTGGGGCGGCTGGACAGCTGGGGCATGATGTGGTGAAAAGCTTTCAGGCAGAGGGGCATCAGATATTAGCCTGTGACAGGGATCAGATGGACATTACCGATCAACAGCAATGCACAGAGTTGATAGCCACGTTCCAACCCCACCTTATTGTACACTGCGCGGCTTACACGGCGGTTGATCAGGCTGAAGTGGATGAGGATACGGCATACACAGTTAATGCATCAGGCACCAGAAATATTGCGGTTGCAGCAGAGCGTGTGGGAGCGAAGCTGGTGTATATCAGTACTGATTACGTATTTGACGGGAGAGGGAGCAGACCTTACCAGGAGTACGATGTAACGAATCCCCAGAGTGTATATGGCAAGTCCAAGCTTGTTGGGGAACGGCTGGTTCAGAGTCTGTGTACACGATGGTTCATTGTACGAACCTCTTGGGTGTTTGGCGTACATGGTAGTAATTTTGTCCAAACCATGCTGGAACTTCTGGAGAAGCGCCCACAACTGCAAGTCGTTCATGATCAACAAGGTTCCCCCACCTACACGGTAGATCTAGCACAGCTTGTATACACCCTCTCCTTAACTGAAAAATATGGAATCTACCATGTATCCAATTCGGGAATCTGCACGTGGTATGAGTTTGCACAAGCGATTGGCGAAGAAGCCGTTAAGCAAGGCAGGTTCAAGCAACCAGCTGAACTTATACCTTGTACAACCGATCAATTCCCTCGTCCCGCCCCTCGTCCTGCTTACTCGGTTATGGATCAACTGGCAATCCGGACGAACGGATTGAAGCCCATGAGACCTTGGCGAGAGGCATTAATCGCTTTCCTAAACGAGTTGAGTGTGAAGCAAGGGAATTGAATCAGGCTTATGATTAACAATTCATTATTACACCAATCCATCAATTAACAGCTGCCTCCAGGCGGCTGTTTTTGTTTTATATCTCTTCAATTAGGGTAGTTAGCTATCAAATAAGGTAAACACACGACCCTCCTCATTACTATAAATGTAACCTGCTCATTCCCTATTAACCCACCTAAGGATGTGAACACCATATGAAACGCATTGCCGCCGTTTTGACACTACTTATCGTTACCGTGGGCACACTCTTTTTTGCCTATGACAGTCAGAGTGAGGAACAACGCGACGATTTCACGGCTTATCGGCTGATTGCCCATGCGATGGGCAGTATCCGTGATCAACCCTATACGAACGCCTATGAAGCAATGATTGCCAATTATGAGAAAGGAACACGTGTATTTGAGATCGACTTTATGTTGACCTCCGATCGTGTAGCTGTAGCCCGCCATGAATGGACTGCCAATATGAGCAAAATGCTCGGGCAGGACGAGGAGCTTCCGGAGGATAAACAAGCCGAGGCGCTGACACATGATGAATTCATGAATACACCGATTCTGGGTATGTATCAACCCATGGATGCCGATGGCATTATGGATGTATTGTCCAAGTATCCGGATATGTATATCGTAACCGACACCAAAGAACAGAAGGATGAGGATATTCAGCAGGTACTGAAATCATTGGTGAATGCAGCCAGGAAATATGACCCTACCATTCTGGATCGGGTTGTTGTGCAGATTTATAACGAACCCATGCTTGAAACAGTGAAAGAAGTGTATGCGTTCCCTTCTATAATCTATACCTTATATGCCACACAGGATTCGGAAGATCAGGTTGTTGAATTTGTGCAAAATAATGATGTGGATGCCGTAACCATGCCGGAATATAAAGTGAACCAGAACTTTGTTGCCAGGCTGAACAGTGCAGGCGCTGTCACCTATGTGCATACTATCAATGACACCGAGCAGGTCGCTAACTATGAGAAATGGGGCGTATACGGCGTATACTCTGACGTGTTAACTGAACAGGAACTGGATGAGATGAACACCCGGTTTGCCTGGAAACCATAAGTTGTTGTTCTTTTATGGGTCACATCGTAATCCAAATCACAGGCATTTCCACACCAGAACAGGGAAATGTCTGTGATTTTATGTTCCCCTTTTATACGAACATTGACACCTACTGTCTGCTGACTTAGACTGAGTTTACAAGCTTTTTAGGATGCAGAAGAACCTCTGGAGGAATGTTCGTTGATAGACATGATCAAGCAGTGGAGACATGTATTTAAGCTCGACCCGGACAGGGAAATAACGGATGACGCACTCGACTTGATCTGCATGTCGGGAACCGATTCGATTATCGTTGGCGGCTCTTCCGGAATTACCTATGATAATACGGTAGACCTGATGTCCCGTGTTCGTCGCTATGAATTGCCCTGTGTGCTTGAAGTATCTGATCTGGAGGCGGTTGTGCCCGGATTTGACGGATATCTGATCCCGCTTGTCCTGAATGCAACCGATAGCAAGTGGATGATTGGACATCACCAGCAAGCTATAGAGCGCTACGGTTATCTCATCCCATGGGACCTGCTGATTGCCGAAGGTTATATTGTGCTCAATGCTGACTCTACGGTAGCCCGAATGACCGGAGCTGATACGGAACTGACCACTGAGGCTGTGGCTGCATATGCTCAGGCTGCGGAACGCCTGCTCAATCTGCCCATAGTATATGTGGAGTACAGCGGTACTTTTGGAGATATGGAGCTGGTTGGTGACACACACAGACAACTGGAGCGAGCGCATCTTATCTATGGCGGCGGAATTGACACCCTGGAGAAAGCAGAGCAAGCTTCCAAGGTGGCAGACACGGTCGTTGTGGGAAACATAGTGTACAGCGATTTGCAGAGGGCACTGGAGACGGTACAAGCTGTCAAGCCATCCGTTTAATCGGTTTAGTTTACCATTCCCCCATTTATCCCTCATGATCTGTTAAAATAGAACTTTGCCCTTACTAATTAAGCGATTGGTATACAAGAGTTGTGTTTACACAGAAACGAAGTGTTCTCTCTTGTATTTTACTACCCTTAAATATAAGTCAAACTAATTTTCACACGAGAATGAAGAGGGCAGAAATAAGCTGGAGAAGCGGAGCGTTCGCCTTTATTCACGGATTTTCACCATTTACTAAGCCATTCGTATAGAGAACTATGTTTACACAGAAACGGAGAGTGCAGAAGCAATCTGAAGAAACGAAGTGCTCGTATTTATCACCGGATTTCCCCTTGGATAAAGGGAATCAAAAAATCTGGGGATAACGACGATCGGAAGATGCTGCTGTAATCGAAGTCCAAGTGTAATGGATAGATCAGTTATACCAACCAACCAACGAAAGGAGCATGCATGCATGCAACCTGTAAATATACATGATGCCGTAGCACGGCTTAACACCCCTCAACGGCAAGCCGTCGAGGCGACGGATGGTCCGCTGCTGATTATGGCCGGGGCGGGCTCGGGCAAGACCCGGGTGCTGACACACCGGATTGCCTACCTTATTGCAACACGGAAAGCACCTCCGTGGGGAATTCTAGCGATTACTTTTACGAACAAAGCCGCTCGGGAGATGCAGGACCGGGTATCCCAACTCGTTGGTGGCCCCAAGGCCGCGACATTTGGGTATCTACATTCCACTCCATGTGCGTACGTATTCTACGCCGTGACATCGAACGGATCGGATTCACCTCCAACTTTAGCATTCTGGACTCATCGGACCAATTATCGGTCATTCGTAGCTGTATGAAGGATCAGAATATCGATACCAAAAAGTTTGAACCGAAAGCAGTTCAGTCCATGATGAGCACGGCCAAGAATGAATTGATTAGTCCAGAGCAATATGAGAAGCAAGCAGGCGACTATTTTGAGGGTATTGTGGCGAAGGTATATACGATGTACCAGAGACGGTTAAGAGCCAATAACTCTCTCGACTTTGACGATCTCATTATGCAGACTATTCAACTGTTCAAGGAAGTGCCGGAAGTCCTCGACTTTTACCAAAAGAAATTCCAGTACATTCATGTCGATGAATATCAGGATACGAACCGTGCACAGTACATGCTGTGTAACATGCTCGCGGATAGTCATCACCGCATCTGCGTTGTAGGGGATAGTGACCAATCCATCTATCGCTGGCGTGGAGCAGATATCAGCAACATCCTGAATTTCGAGAAAGACTACCCTGAAGCGAGTACGATTCTGCTGGAGCAGAACTATCGTTCTACTTCCAATATCCTGAATGCAGCGAATGAAGTGATCGGCCTGAATACAGGGCGTAAACCTAAGAAACTGTGGACGGACAAAGAGGGTGGTTCGAAAATCAAGGTGTACCGTGCCGATTCCGAACATGATGAGGGGTACTTTGTAACCTCTGAGATTAGTAAAAATGTGAAGAACGGCAAATCCTATCAGAACCATGCTATTTTGTATCGTACCAACGCCCAGTCCCGGGTTATAGAGGAAATTCTGATCAAGTCTGATATTCCGTATCAGATTGTCGGCGGCATCAAGTTCTATGATCGTAAAGAGATCAAGGACATTCTGGCATATCTACGCGTGTTATCTAACCCCGACGATGATATCAGCCTCACCCGGATTATTAATGTGCCTAAACGAAGCATTGGTGATACAACGGTAGCGAAGCTCGCGGCTGCGGCAGGAGAGCGTGGAATTTCTATTTTCCGAGTGCTTCAGGTTGTGGACGATCTTGGATTTGCAGGCCGTACACGAAATGCGCTGGTGGAGTTCTATGATATGATCGCTGCGCTGCACCAGATGGTGGAGTATCTGTCGGTAACCGAACTTACCGAGAAAATCCTTGAGATGAGTCAATATCGCCTTGAGATGCAAAATGAAAATACACTCGAATCTCGTGCACGGCTAGAGAACATTGATGAGTTCCTATCGGTAACGATGGAATTTGAGAAAAATAATGAAGACAAAACGCTCATTTCGTTCCTCACCGATCTCGCATTGATTGCAGATATCGACAGCATGAACGATGACGAAGAAGATCAGAGCGATGCCGTTACCCTGATGACGATGCACAGTGCCAAGGGGCTGGAGTTCCCGGTTGTCTTTATTGTGGGTATGGAGGAAGGTGTCTTCCCGCATAGCCGGGCCTTTATGGACAACGAAGAGTTGGAGGAAGAACGCCGACTTGCTTATGTAGGGATTACCCGTGCGGAAGAGCAATTATTCCTGTCGTGTGCCCAGATGCGGACGTTGTTTGGACGTACAACAGCGAACCCGCCTTCCCGCTTCCTGGATGAAATTCCGGATGAGCTTAAAGAAGACACCTCTATTGCTCGTGATCGTTACCGCCGTGGCAGTAGCGCAGGAGGTTCATATGGTGGCCGTGGACTTGGCTCCAGTGGGGGAAGCAACTTTGGAGGTAGTGGTGGCACCAAGCTCTTCGATCACCAAAGCAAGAGTGGTTCATCTGCTACCGCATCTACACCAACTTCCCGTGTGACCACAAGTGTCTCTCGCCCAACATATGCTACGCCATCATCTGCCGCAAAGCCCGCAGCTTCCAATAGTGAAGTAGGCTTCAACGCAGGAGACAAAGTACAGCATGGCAAGTGGGGGATAGGTACAATTGTTGCGGTAAAAGGTACCGGTGATGATACCGAACTGCAGATTGCCTTCCCGGCTCCGGTTGGTGTGAAACGTCTGCTCGCCGGATTCGCCCCTATTACGAAAGTAGAATAATTTTTTGAACGAACGTTGGTTTGCCTGATGTTCGTTCTACATATATAGATGAAATTAACGGAGGGATGGCCCTGTATGGACCCGATGCACCGGATGGAGCAACTCGTTACCGAGCTGAATCAGCATAATTATCAGTATTACACGATGGATCAACCACAGATCAGTGATAAGGAGTATGACATTCTATACGATGAACTGGTTACGCTGGAACAGGAGAGCGGCATGGTTCTGCCGGATTCCCCGACACAGCGTGTAGGTGGCGAACTGCTCAAGGGTTTTACTCCGCATCGTCATTTATCCTCATTATGGAGTCTGGACAAAGCTCAGAATATAGAGCAACTGCGTAACTGGAATACCCGTGTACTGAAACTGATTAATGACTATAACACTAAAAATCCGGATACACCGTTACCGGAACCTGGCTATGTCATTGAGCTGAAATTTGATGGATTGACGCTCAATCTGACGTATACCAACGGTGAACTGGTTCAGGCTTCTACGCGTGGTAACGGTACAGTGGGTGAAGGGATTCTGGCACAGGTTAGAACAATCAGATCTGTTCCGCTCAAGATTCCGTATATCGGCGGCACAATTGAAGTACAGGGCGAAGGCATCATGAATCTGTCTGTCCTGAATCGATATAATGAGACAGCAGCAGACCCGCTCAAGAATGCTCGTAATGCAGCAGCAGGAGCACTGCGCAACCTGAACCCGAAAGCGACTGCCGAGCGGAAGTTGAATGCTTATTTTTATAACGTAGGGTATTCGGATGACATTCAGTTTGCTGATCATCAGCAGATGATGGACTTCCTGCGCGAGAATCGTTTCAAAGTGAATCCATCCATTACCTACTTCCATGAGTTTGAGGATGTGATGGAGCAACTGGCTGCCATTCAGGAGAACCGGGGTCAACTGGACTATCTGATTGATGGAGCTGTTATCAAGATCACGGACATGCGCACCCGCGAGGTGCTGGGTTACACCGACAAATTCCCTCGCTGGGCGGTCGCCTATAAATTTGAGGCAGAAGAGACGACGACTGTGCTCAACGAAGTAGTCTGGAATGTGGGCCGTACCGGCAAAGTGACTCCCCTTGCGCGGGTAGAGCCTGTTGAACTTGCCGGAGTAACCGTACAGAACTGCACCTTGAACAATGTCGGCGATATCGAACGCAAGAATCTGAAGTTCGCCTTGGGCGCACACGTCTTTATCCGTCGCTCCAATGACGTTATTCCTGAAATTCTGGGCAAGGTGACGGAAGAAAACGATGGTGAAGAGATTGTGTTCCCTGAGCAGTGTCCTGCATGCGGCTTCCCACTCGAGCAGCGCGGAGCACATCTGTTCTGTAACAACAGACTGGCTTGTAAACCGCAGACGGTAGCCCGTATTTCCCATTTTGCCTCCCGTGATGCCATGGACATTGAAACGTTCAGTGAGAAAACAGCGATTCAGCTGTACGATGAATTGAATGTGCGTGAGCCAGCGGACTTGTATACGTTGCAATTTGATGATCTGGTGAAGCTGGAGCGGTTTGGCGAAAAGAAAGCAAACAACCTTCTCGCTGCGCTGGAGCTCAGTAAAGATCGTGACCTGGCTTCGTTCTTATACTCACTGGGTATTCCGAACACAGGTAAATCCACCACACGTATGCTAGCCGATCATTACCGTGATCTGCACGCCATTATGAATGCAACCGTAGAAGAACTGGTTGAACTACCAGACGTCGGGGGCATTGTGGCTGAGAGTATCGTGACCTTCTTTGCCGATCCATTTACCCAGGCTGCGATTGAGAAAATGCTGAATCTGGGTGTGAAGGCTCAAGCACCTGAGGCACCGGTTGTTGTTGTGGAGGATTCCTTCTTCAGTGGCAAAACGGTTGTCCTGACCGGTACCCTGCATCAACTTACACGTGAAGAGGCGACGCAACGATTAGAATCGCTTGGAGCGAAGGTGACAGGCAGTGTATCGAAAAAGACAGATCTGGTTATTGCCGGAGAGAAGGCAGGCAGCAAATTGGCCAAAGCCCATGATCTCGGCATTCCTACGATTGAGGATGAGGACGAACTTGTACGTTTGTTGAATACGCAAGATTAATTGCTTTGCCTTAATTAGTGTGGTGTTACTAATAAGAAAACCCCGAGGACACGAATACGTGATCGGGGGCTTTTCTATTTATTCGTATTTATTTTTCACAATAAATGGTGTTCAACCTACCTGAGTCAATCCTCATCCACTGATATCAGGGAAACGCTGAGATGCGCCTGTGAGCCAAGCATCCTTGTCGTATCCGCGCTCTTCCCAGTAACCAATATGTTCGCTTTCGATGAGTTCAATACGATTCAACCATTTCACTGATTTATAAGCATACATCTGAGGAATGACGAGTCGCACCGGACCGCCCAGATCTGCGGGGATGGGTTTGCCATCGTGCATGACAGCGACCATAATATCATCCATCTGAGCCTGATCCATCGTGATGGCATCCGTATACACACCATCTCCGGAATAAAACTTTACACTATGTGCTCCCGGTTTTACCCCGGCCTGTTTCAAGAGCTGTTTAAGAGAAATACCTTCCCAGGTATTCTTATAGACGGACCAACCAGTCACACAATGAAAATCACTGACCTGTACACTACGCGTGAGCTTTACGAACTGTTCCCAGTTCCATACCTGTGCCCGCTCAACCAATCCGTCAATCCGGAAAGACCAGTTATCGTTGGAAAAGGAAGGGATAGGCGTAACCGTATATACGCGAAAATGACCTTCGGCCCCTCCCCCAATTGGAGGTGATGAGGCAGATAACGGTTGTGGCAAAGGGACCATCCGGTTAGGGTCGTTCTCCAACATACTGTCGATACTGTTATCTATCTTGAGATTTCGTCCCACCCAGGATACGAATGTAGGACCGATAGTTACAGCAAGGCCAATGCCCACAGCAGAACGGATAAAAGCTCGCCGTGTGTATACCGGTTGGGGCTTCTCCATTGGTTTGATCGGAGACTCTTTGGAACTGCGACTGAGCTCAGGAGCAGATATAGCCGTCACTGTAGTGTTTTCATCCGATGTTGTGACAGGTGAATCCATTGCATTGGGCGTTCGAGATGAAATTGCTTCGAATTTCACTGCCCGGCGTGCAGGGTCCTTTAACCATTTGGTGCGCGTAATCGAGTGGTATATGATATAAGGCAAACCCACCCAGGTCAGCAGGTCATGAATCAGGAGTGCAGCATTCGACCAACGTGGCCCAGCAAGTTTGAATTGCCATAACACAATACCCGAGAGAAGCCAGCCCATCAGCAACGCAAGAACGATAATGGTGTTTGCCCTCTGCCAAGGTCTGTTACGAAGTTGCTTCCAGTGCTTGCCGGCCAAAATCAAGTAGTACACCACGGGTGCCAGCATAGCTAACCCAACGAAAATATGTAGCCATTTTAACCATACACGTCCGATTCCAAGAATCTCACGCCAGAAGCCACCAACCAACATAAGACCCGAGATCGCGAGAATTACAACAATCCAGGCATTCCACGCATGGATGGATACCAGTTTTTTACCGTATCCTTTGCGGATATTATTCAACCATTGTTTCAAGTTCGATCACCCCATCCAGGTTAGTGAGTATTGAGTTTATTTTAATCCTTGATATGTAAGACCCAGACAGTAAATGGAGTGCATTATTTGAGTGAAGGTTCACGCGGGATGACAGCCTAGAGATTGTTGGCTATTTATAGAGCAGGTAAACTTGAATCACAAATCCCTATCCCTACAACTATATACACGTATTATAGAGTTTTTGGATCACTTTCATCAAACCGATAGGAGGTAACGCTTGTTATAATGAAGAAACCTCTGGCTAAACAGAGTGTTAGCTCTCCTGTATATGCATAGAAAAGGGAGTGATTAGGAAGGAATGATCTGCCTCTATAATAATAAAGCACCAACTACAGTATGTTCCAATCGTGCATCACATAACGTGTCGGATAGGGGATCAGTCTAGGTGTAGTTAGTGAAGAATATTACTATTTCCAGGTTATATATTAAAAGTGCTTGCTATATAAATAACAACATGATATATTATTTCTTGTCGCCTCGAACGAATGATTGTCGTAATCATTTGAACGGTGATGAAAAAAATGTTGACAGTTAGTTAGTTAACATGATAAGATAAATTTCCTGTCTGGTTGACATTCATCAACAAAAACAGACATACAAGTTCCTTGAAAACTGAACAAATGGATAGTAACTTATGATTTACAATGAATCGTCAGATTCAAAATGAGCATATCGCTCTTTTCAAATACTTGAGATGATTTTTATAGCGTCTAACCATGCTACTGAAATTCATCTTTTATTGGAGAGTTTGATCCTGGCTCAGGACGAACGCTGGCGGCATGCCTAATACATGCAAGTCGAGCGGAGTTGATAGGAAGCTTGCTTCCTTGATACTTAGCGGCGGACGGGTGAGTAACACGTAGGCAACCTGCCCTCAAGTTTGGGACAACTACCGGAAACGGTAGCTAATACCGAATAATTTTTTTCTTCACCTGAAGAGAACTGGAAAGACGGAGCAATCTGTCACTTGGGGATGGGCCTGCGGCGCATTAGCTAGTTGGTGAGGTAATGGCTCACCAAGGCGACGATGCGTAGCCGACCTGAGAGGGTGATCGGCCACACTGGGACTGAGACACGGCCCAGACTCCTACGGGAGGCAGCAGTAGGGAATCTTCCGCAATGGGCGAAAGCCTGACGGAGCAATGCCGCGTGAGTGATGAAGGTTTTCGGATCGTAAAGCTCTGTTGCCAGGGAAGAACGCTTGGGAGAGTAACTGCTCTCAAGGTGACGGTACCTGAGAAGAAAGCCCCGGCTAACTACGTGCCAGCAGCCGCGGTAATACGTAGGGGGCAAGCGTTGTCCGGAATTATTGGGCGTAAAGCGCGCGCAGGCGGTCATTTAAGTCTGGTGTTTAATCCCGGGGCTCAACCCCGGATCGCACTGGAAACTGGGTGACTTGAGTGCAGAAGAGGAGAGTGGAATTCCACGTGTAGCGGTGAAATGCGTAGATATGTGGAGGAACACCAGTGGCGAAGGCGACTCTCTGGGCTGTAACTGACGCTGAGGCGCGAAAGCGTGGGGAGCAAACAGGATTAGATACCCTGGTAGTCCACGCCGTAAACGATGAGTGCTAGGTGTTAGGGGTTTCGATACCCTTGGTGCCGAAGTTAACACATTAAGCACTCCGCCTGGGGAGTACGGTCGCAAGACTGAAACTCAAAGGAATTGACGGGGACCCGCACAAGCAGTGGAGTATGTGGTTTAATTCGAAGCAACGCGAAGAACCTTACCAGGTCTTGACATCCCTCTGATCGATGCAGAGATGTATCTTTCCTTCGGGACAGAGGAGACAGGTGGTGCATGGTTGTCGTCAGCTCGTGTCGTGAGATGTTGGGTTAAGTCCCGCAACGAGCGCAACCCTTATATTTAGTTGCCAGCACATCATGGTGGGCACTCTAGATAGACTGCCGGTGACAAACCGGAGGAAGGTGGGGATGACGTCAAATCATCATGCCCCTTATGACCTGGGCTACACACGTACTACAATGGCCAGTACAACGGGCTGCGAAATCGCGAGATGGAGCCAATCCCAACAAAGCTGGTCTCAGTTCGGATTGCAGGCTGCAACTCGCCTGCATGAAGTCGGAATTGCTAGTAATCGCGGATCAGCATGCCGCGGTGAATACGTTCCCGGGTCTTGTACACACCGCCCGTCACACCACGAGAGTTTATAACACCCGAAGTCGGTGGGGTAACCGCAAGGAGCCAGCCGCCGAAGGTGGGATAGATGATTGGGGTGAAGTCGTAACAAGGTAGCCGTATCGGAAGGTGCGGCTGGATCACCTCCTTTCTATGGAGAATCGTTTCCCGAGTGGAAACATTCAAATAAGCAGGTTCTTTAGAACCTGCATAGCGATTCATTTCGATTTATCACTTCATGTGTTAGTTGAAATGAAGAGCACAAATTAGTTACTTATCCATTTGTTCAGTTTTGATGGAATTTGAGGGGCCATAGCTCAGCTGGGAGAGCGCCTGCCTTGCAAGCAGGAGGTCAGCGGTTCGATCCCGCTTGGCTCCACCAAACAATTCTGTCTATTTGTCTTGTTCTTTGAAAACTAGATATCGAAACGAAATTTTGCGAATTAGAACATTCCTTTAAGGGATGATTGTTGTTCGGTTCAAGTAACCGATCAACAATCATCCTAGCTGATCTTGTGTAAACAAGTGAAGTGTTTATAAGGTAGATTGCATGAGCGAGTGATCGAAATGGAGCGACTTTTGGCTTTGGACGCAGTCCAAAACAAGCGGAGCGACAGCTCGAACACGAGCGATATGGTTAAGCTACTAAGAGCACACGGAGGATGCCTAGGCGCTAGGAGCCGATGAAGGACGTGGCGAACAACGAAACTGCCTCGGGGAGCTGTAAGCAAGCTTTGATCCGGGGGTGTCCGAATGGGGAAACCCAGCTGGGGTAATTTCCAGTTACTCATAACTGAATACATAGGTTATGCAGAGGCATACCAGGGGAACTGAAACATCTAAGTACCCTGAGGAAGAGAAAACAATAGTGATTCCGTCAGTAGCGGCGAGCGAACGCGGAGAAGCCCAAACCAGAGAGCTTGCTCTTTGGGGTTGTGGGACGTCTCACATGGAGTTACAAAGGAACCGATTAAGCGAAGAGGTCTGGAAAGGCCCGCCAAAGAAGGTAAAAGCCCTGTAGTTGAAAGTCTGTTCTCTCCGAGACGGATCCCGAGTAGTGCGGGGCACGTGAAACCCCGTATGAATCCGGCAGGACCATCTGCCAAGGCTAAATACTTCCTAGCGACCGATAGTGAAGCAGTACCGTGAGGGAAAGGTGAAAAGCACCCCGGAAGGGGAGTGAAATAGAACCTGAAACCGTGTGCTTACAAAAAGTCAGAGCCCGTTTTAGGGGTGATGGCGTGCCTTTTGTAGAATGAACCGGCGAGTTACGTTCCCGTGCAAGGTTAAGGTGAAGAGCCGGAGCCGCAGCGAAAGCGAGTCTGAATAGGGCGATATAGTACGTGGACGTAGACCCGAAACCGGGTGATCTACCCCTGTCCAGGGTGAAGGTGCGGTAACACGCACTGGAGGCCCGAACCCACGCATGTTGAAAAATGCGGGGATGAGGTGGGGGTAGCGGAGAAATTCCAATCGAACTCGGAGATAGCTGGTTCTCCCCGAAATAGCTTTAGGGCTAGCCTCGGAAAACAGAGTCGTGGAGGTAGAGCACTGATTGGGTGCGGGGCCCGCAAGGGTTACCAAGCTCAGTCAAACTCCGAATGCCATAGACTTACTTCCGGGAGTCAGACAGTGAGTGCTAAGATCCATTGTCAAAAGGGAAACAGCCCAGACCATCAGCTAAGGTCCCCAAGTGTGTGTTAAGTGGGAAAGGATGTGGAGTTGCACAGACAACCAGGATGTTGGCTTAGAAGCAGCCACCATTGAAAGAGTGCGTAATAGCTCACTGGTCGAGTGACTCTGCGCCGAAAATGTAACGGGGCTAAACACGCCACCGAAGCTATGGCTTGATGCAGTGCATCAGGGGTAGGGGAGCGTTGTATAAGGGTTGAAGGTGTACCGTAAGGAGCGCTGGACATTATACAAGTGAGAATGCCGGTATGAGTAACGAAAAGACAAGTGAGAATCTTGTCCGCCGAAAGCCTAAGGGTTCCTGAGGAAGGCTCGTCCGCTCAGGGTAAGTCGGGACCTAAGGCGAGGCCGAAAGGCGTAGTCGAAGGACAACAGGTCGAAATTCCTGTACCACCGTAAGCCGTTATGAGCAATGGGGGGACGCAGTAGGGTAGTGACGCGGACTGATGGATGTCCGTCTAAGCAGTAAGGCTGATGTGTAGGCAAATCCGCACATTACTAAGGCTGAGCTGTGATGGGGAGCGAAAATTATAGTAGCGAAGGTCATGATCTCACACTGCCAAGAAAAGCCTCTAGCCAGGTGATGGTGCCCGTACCGCAAACCGACACAGGTAGGCGAGAAGAGTATTCTAAGGCGCGCGGAAGAACTCTCGTTAAGGAACTCGGCAAAATGACCCCGTAACTTCGGGAGAAGGGGTGCCCCGGTAGTGTGAATAGCACGAGGGGGCCGCAGTGAAAAGGCCCAAGCGACTGTTTAGCAAAAACACAGGTCTGTGCGAAGCCGTAAGGCGAAGTATACGGGCTGACGCCTGCCCGGTGCTGGAAGGTTAAGGGGAGTGGTTAGGAGCAATCCGAAGCTGTGAACCGAAGCCCCAGTAAACGGCGGCCGTAACTATAACGGTCCTAAGGTAGCGAAATTCCTTGTCAGGTAAATTCTGACCCGCACGAATGGCGTAACGACTTGGGCGCTGTCTCAACGAGAGATCCGGTGAAATTTTAATACCTGTGAAGATGCAGGTTACCCGCGACAAGACGGAAAGACCCCATGGAGCTTTACTGCAGCTTGATATTGAATTTGGGTACGATCTGTACAGGATAGGTGGGAGCCTTTGAAACGTGAGCGCCAGCTTGCGTGGAGGCAACGTTGGGATACCACCCTGATCGTATCTAGGTTCTAACCTGGTACCGTAATCCGGTGCGGGGACAGTGTCAGGTGGGCAGTTTGACTGGGGCGGTCGCCTCCTAAAGAGTAACGGAGGCGCCCAAAGGTTCCCTCAGAATGGTTGGAAATCATTCGAAGAGTGCAAAGGCATAAGGGAGCTTGACTGCGAGACCTACAAGTCGAGCAGGGACGAAAGTCGGGCTTAGTGATCCGGTGGTACCGCATGGAAGGGCCATCGCTCAACGGATAAAAGCTACCCTGGGGATAACAGGCTTATCTCCCCCAAGAGTCCACATCGACGGGGAGGTTTGGCACCTCGATGTCGGCTCATCGCATCCTGGGGCTGAAGTAGGTCCCAAGGGTTGGGCTGTTCGCCCATTAAAGCGGTACGCGAGCTGGGTTCAGAACGTCGTGAGACAGTTCGGTCCCTATCTGTCGTGGGCGTAGGAAATTTGAGAGGAGCTGTCCTTAGTACGAGAGGACCGGGATGGACGTACCGCTGGTGTACCAGTTGTTCCGCCAGGAGCACCGCTGGGTAGCTATGTACGGAAGGGATAAACGCTGAAAGCATCTAAGCGTGAAGCCCCCCTCAAGATGAGATTTCCCAGTATGTAAGACCCCTTGAAGACGACGAGGTAGATAGGCTGGGGGTGGAAGTGCAGCAATGCATGGAGCTGACCAGTACTAATCGGTCGAGGGCTTATCCAATTGCAAGTGATAAATCGCAAATTTCGTTTCGAATCTAGTTTTCAGAGAATGATCTCTGAAATGAAAATCGGTACATCACAGAACGTGTGTATGATTTTCAGTTCCATATTTGATTTCAAGAAGCTATGCTTCGACAAATCACGTTTGGTGGCGATAGCGGAGGGGTTCCACACGTACCCATCCCGAACACGACCGTTAAGCCCTCTAGCGCCGATGGTACTTGGACCGCAGGGTCCTGGGAGAGTAGGACGCCGCCAAGCGAAGAACCACTGCCGATGTTATTCGGTGGTGGTTTTTATTTGTTTATTTAGGGGATGCCAAGGCATCTCTTATTTGACTTTGTGGGAATCCTCTGACACACTCATAGTGGATACATAGATTGTGTATCAGACCAATCATTTAAAAATGATCTCAACATTCTAGAGAACGGGGTGCAGGGTGAGATGGAAATTCAGAAATTGACGTTAAATGATTTTGAACCAGCGATGGCACTCTCCGAATATGCTTTTCAAGTTGTAATGAGTGAAGAACAAAAAGAAAAGCGACGGAGTCAGTTTTCTTCACAGGATATATGGGGTGTCTATGAGGAAGGACAGCTGGGAGCGAAACTCCACATTATTCCTTTCCAAACCTATATTCATGGTAGATCGTTCGAGATGGGCGGTGTAGCCGGTGTAGCCACCTGGCCAGAGTATAGACGCAAAGGCTGGGTAGCGGGTCTGCTGAAGCATGCGCTGGAGGAAATGAACCGTAATAAACAAAGTGTATCGTTCTTGCATCCATTCTCTTTTGGTTTCTATCGGAAGTATGGATGGGAGACTTATGTAGAATTCAAACGATATAAAGTTCCGACAGCTCATCTTCCTACGAAGAAAGCAACACCTGGAAGCATTCGGCGCGGTGACCCAGGTCTCGGTATATTAAAAGAAGTATACAATGCCTACGCAGAGCGCTACAACGGAAGTTTGGTACGGGATGATGCGAGATGGGAGAACTCGGTACTTACTGAAGGGACAAGGCAGAAGGCCGTATATTATGATAAAGCTGGGAAAGCTCAGGGATATGTGCTATATGAAGTGAAGGAACGCAAATTTGCAATTGATGAAATCATACATCTGAATGAAGAAGCCAGACAAGGGTTGTGGACCTTTATTGCCAATCATGATTCCATGATTGATGAAGTGACATTGCGGGCACCTGCTAGTGATACGCTGGCTTTTCAGCTGGATAATCCACGAATTCAGCAAGAGATTGTACCTTACTTCATGGCACGTATCGTTAGTGTAGAGCAGTTTATATCGCAGTATCCATTTGCAAGCCAAGACTCTCCTTTACAGATTCTGCTTCAGGTAGAGGATGCGCACGCTCCCTGGAACGAAGGGGTGTGGCAGTTAAACGTAGCGATGAATGGAACCGCCTCCATCTGGAAAACATCCGAACCGGCTTCTGAAGATCAGACCATTAAGGTAGATATTCAAGCCCTCACAACCGTGATGATGGGGTATCGAAGACCAACGGAAATGGCACAGATCGGAAGAATTCAAGGACCGACTCCAGCAATTAAGGCGCTTGAACGAGCAATCCCTGAACGAGAAACCTATTTGCTTGATTTCTTCTGATGAACATTTCCTCTACTCTTTGACTTATTTACTTGGAATAAGGTCTAAACATTGATATTGAACCCACACAGGTATATATAGAAATACGGTGTTATCGTAAGACAAATGGACTTTTCCAGCTATTTTGGAGAGGTTTTTTTGTATCTGGGGAATATTTCGTGTAAAATCGTAAAAAATGAATAGTGACCCCACTTGGCAAACCCACAAAATATGCTATAATGTATACAAAGTCAAAGAAAGTCAAAGTCAACTAAAGGTTTAATACTTAAGTAACTTTCTTTCTACATTCTGATGGATGAGAGCCATTATAGGATTCATTTCATCGGAGAAAAAAGGGAATATTAAAGGACCTTCGTGCTTCCTTTGCTCTCCTGCTAACGCCTGTGGAAGCAAGATTCGCTGTTTCCCTGATTGGTTAAATGGGTAGAGAAGGTGTACTCTGTGGGGCGTGTGGGTCCTTATTGACTTAACGTTTCAGACAGTGGAGGATGATTGGATGCGTAATATCTCTGATATTATCGAACGATATCTGAAGAGTATTTTGCATGAAAGTCCCGAAGGAATGGTTGAAATTCAGCGTAATGATCTGGCAGATCAATTTTCATGTGTACCTTCCCAGATCAATTATGTCATCAGCACCCGGTTTACCCTCGAGAAGGGATACCTGGTAGAGAGTAAACGCGGCGGTGGTGGCTATGTTCGGTTACAGCGGATTGAATTGCCGGCCCAATCAGCTCTGCATAATCACTTGCACCATAGTATTGGTGATGAGATCGGGCAGACAGCTGCCGAAGGTCTGATCTACCAACTGGAAGAAGCACGTTTCTTGAGCAAGAGGGAAGCCGGGTTGATGCGAGCTGCTGTATCTAGAGAGGTTATATTGGTCAAACTTCCTTACCGGGATCAAATTCGTGCCAGAATGTTGAAGGCGATGTTAATATCTTTGCTCGGTAAATGAAAACTATCGGGGTCAAAGGAGGTACATCAATATGCTGTGCCAAGAATGCAATACACGTCCGGCTACACTTCATTTCACAAAAATCGTGAATGGAGAGAAGACGGAATTCCATATTTGTGAGACATGTGCCCGTGAAAAAGGGGAGATGATCCCCGGAACATCCAATGGATTTTCCATTCACAACCTGTTGTCAGGGTTACTCGATTTTGATCCAGCCGGCAAAGGTGGGGCTGCAGGAACACCACCTGCAAAAGCGCTTCAGTGTGAAGATTGTGGTATGACTTACTCACAATTCAGCAAAATAGGCCGATTCGGTTGCAGTTCCTGTTATAAATATTTCGACAGTCGCCTTGATCCATTGTTCAAACGGGTTCATGGCAGTACGTTTCATGTAGGCAAAGTGCCTGCACGAGCTGGTGGTCGCATTAAGGTGAAACGGCAAATTGCCGATCTGAAGCGTAACCTTCAGGAGAGCATTGCCCAAGAGGAATTTGAAGAGGCGGCTCAGATCCGTGATCAGATCAGGGAACTTGAAAAAGGAATGGCTCAGGAGTAAAGTCTTGTCATGAGTAGGAGGGATGCGTAATGCCTAATCTGCGTTTTACAGAGAAGGCGCTCAGCGATTGGATGCGCAGTGATGCGGCTGATTCAGAAATCGTTATTAGCAGCCGTGTTCGGATCGCACGCAACCTTCAGCATGTTCCGTTTCCGATGCTGGCTTCCAATGAGCAATCGGAAGAGGTGCTGAATAAGCTGAGCGAAGTACTTCAATACGATGACGTTCATGCCTTTGGGGATTTTCATGCGTTGGATCTAATCGATATTGACGAACTCGACAAACGGGTGCTGGTGGAGAAACATCTCATCAGTCCAAGTCTTGCGAATGAATCCAGAAATGGTGCGGTTATTCTCAGCGAGGATGAGTCTGTCAGTATTATGATTAATGAAGAGGATCATCTTCGTATCCAGTGTCTCTATCCGGGGTTCCAGGTGAAAGAAGCCTGGGAGAAAGCTTCCGCAATAGATGATGCATTTGAAGCGCACGTGGATTATGCCTTTGATGATCGCAGAGGATACTTAACCAGCTGTCCTACCAATGTAGGCACAGGTGTCAGAGCATCTGTTATGATGCACCTGCCTGCCCTGGTGATGACTCAGCAGATTGGCCGCATTCTAGCTGCAGTTTCCCAAGTGGGATTGACAGTAAGAGGGATTTACGGTGAAGGCAGCGAAGCAATGGGTAACTTGTTCCAGATCTCGAACCAGATTACATTGGGACAGACTGAACAAGAAGTCATCGAGAATCTGCATGGTGTTGTATTACAGATGATTGGTCATGAGCGTACAGCCAGAGAACGGTTAATTACTGACTCCAAACTTCGGATTACGGATCGTGTCATGCGTTCTTACGGCATATTGTCTCATGCGGCCATTGTGGATTCAAAGGAAGCTGCACAGCGCTTATCGGATATACGCCTTGGCGTAGATCTCGGCTTGTTGGATGGTCTGTCCATCACGGTGATGAATGAGTTGAATGTGATGACTCAGCCGGGATTTTTGCAGAAAACATTCGGGGAAGATATGCGTACAGATGAGCGTGACATCTATCGTGCTCAGTTGATTCGTGATACGATCAACGCAGCGAAGCAGTCCTAGTTTAGCCTGATAAATTTACTGAAGTATGGTTTCATGCCGCATTGCGGCTTTTATATAATATGGCATGTATTTCATGCCGAATGATTTTATTCGCAGCACGGCTGCAAACAAAAATGATATGAAGAATACGACGGGTACATTAGATTACCCTCGTTTTATCCAAAACCATGGAGGTGCAGGAGATATGATGTTTGGAAGATTTACGGAACGGGCCCAAAAGGTGCTCGCACTCGCACAGGAAGAAGCTGTCCGTCTCGGTCATAATAACATCGGTACTGAGCATATTCTGCTCGGCCTCATTCGTGAAGGCGAAGGCATTGCAGCCAAAGCACTGATCGGCCTGGGACTCGGATTGGAAAAAATTCAGGATGAAGTAGAAACGCTGATTGGCCGTGGCCAGGAGCAACCTACCAACATTGCATATACGCCACGTGCGAAAAAAGTAATTGAACTGTCTATGGATGAAGCTCGTAAATTGGGCCACACTTATGTAGGCACAGAGCATATCTTGCTTGGATTGATTCGTGAAGGCGAGGGTGTTGCGGCACGAGTGCTAAACAACCTGGGTATTAGCCTGAACAAAGCGCGTCAGCAAGTGCTGCAATTGCTTGGTAGCAGTGAAGCTGTATCCAGCCATAATGGAACACCTGCCAATGTCAGTACGCCAACACTGGACAGTCTAGCGCGTGATCTCACGGCTTATGCCAGAGAGAATAATCTGGACCCAGTTATTGGGCGTAGCAAAGAAATTGAACGTGTTATTCAGGTGTTGAGCCGTCGTACCAAGAACAACCCGGTATTGATTGGTGAACCTGGTGTAGGTAAAACAGCGATCGCTGAAGGCCTTGCACAAAAAATTATTGCTAACGAAATTCCAGAGACATTGCGTGACAAACGTGTCATGACCCTGGATATGGGTTCCGTTGTAGCCGGAACGAAGTATCGTGGTGAGTTCGAAGATCGGCTGAAAAAAATTATGGATGAAATTCGCCAAGCTGGTAACATTGTTCTGTTTATCGACGAATTGCATACCCTAATTGGTGCCGGCGGGGCTGAAGGTGCCATCGATGCTTCCAACATTCTGAAACCCTCTCTGGCCCGTGGAGAACTGCAATGTATCGGTGCAACAACACTGGATGAATACCGTAAATATATTGAGAAAGATGCTGCACTGGAGCGTCGTTTCCAACCGATTACTGTAGATCAGCCTTCTCCGGAAGAAGCCATTCAAATCTTGCACGGCTTGCGTGATCGTTACGAGGCGCATCACCGCGTGAAAATTACGGATGGAGCAATTGTGCAGGCTGTCAAACTGTCTGACCGTTATATTACGGACCGTTTCCTCCCAGACAAAGCGATCGACTTGATTGATGAAGCGGGCTCCAAAGTAAGATTGAACTCTTATACGATCCCACCAAACCTCAAACAATTGGAGAGCCGTCTGGAAGATATTCGTAAAGAAAAAGACGCAGCGGTTCAAAGCCAGGAGTTCGAAAAAGCAGCAGCTTTGCGTGATACGGAACAAAAAATCCGTGAAGAGCTGGATGTAACGAAGAATCAATGGAAAGAAAAACAAGGCCGTACGGATTCCGAGGTAACGCCTGAAGATATCGCACAAGTGGTAGCCAGCTGGACGGGAATCCCTGTGAACCAACTGAAAGAAGAAGAGACACAACGTCTGATGAATCTGGAGTCTATTCTACATGAACGTGTCATCGGTCAGGATGAGGCAGTGAAGTCTGTCAGCCGTGCGGTTCGCCGTGCTCGTGCTGGACTTAAAGATCCGAAACGTCCGATGGGTTCATTCATTTTCCTCGGCCCTACGGGAGTAGGTAAAACGGAGTTGGCTCGTGCTCTTGCTGAAGCGATGTTTGGTGATGAAAATGCAGTTATCCGAATCGATATGTCCGAGTATGGTGAGAAGCATTCGACTTCCCGACTTGTCGGAGCTCCTCCAGGATATGTTGGATACGAAGAAGGTGGTCAGCTGACAGAGAAAGTTCGTCGCAAACCATACTCCGTAGTCCTGCTCGATGAGATCGAGAAAGCACATCCGGAAGTATTCAATATCTTGTTGCAAGTTCTTGAGGATGGTCGTCTGACGGATTCCAAAGGTCGCGTCGTTGACTTCCGCAATACGCTGATCATTCTGACATCGAACGTGGGTGCAGAAGCGATCAAACGTAACTCCACACTGGGCTTCACTGCAGTTATAGATGCAGGAGCAGATTATGACAACATGAAGGGGAAAGTGATGGATGAGCTGAAGAAAAGCTTCCGTCCAGAGTTCCTTAACCGGATTGATGAAATTATCGTGTTCCATTCACTTGATGAAAAACACATCGCTGAAATTGTTACGCTGATGAGTGAAGAACTTCGTAAACGACTGCTCGAACACGAAGTTGATTTCGAACTTACTGATAATGCCAAGTCCTTCCTTGCCAAGTCGGGCTTCGATCCGGCTTACGGTGCTCGTCCGCTACGTCGGGCAATTCAGAAGCATATCGAGGACAAATTGTCTGAAGAACTGCTTACGGGTAATGTGACCAAAGGAGATTCGTTACTCATTGACGAAGAGAACGGTTCACTGTCTGTAACGAAAAAAGACGTAGTTGTTCCTTCCAATGAGGAAATTGAAACCCAATAATAGTCATCAAGCTTAGGCACATACACCAGCTTGTGTTTATCCTTAATCCTTCTTGGCTTCGGCCGGGAAGGATTTTTTGCACTTTGGACAGAAGACAGACATGATTAGTTCAGGAACCTGTGTAAAGTTTGCGATAATCCTTTACGAAAAATCTCAAACAATGGTAAACTTTTATTAACCCTGTATGTTAGGGAGTTCAGGCAAAATTCGTCGAATAATGCTATATGCTGTTATAAAATAAATCTTAGGAGTGCTGAAGTGGCCAAAGTTAAAACCAAGTTTCAATGTACGGAATGCGGCTATGAAGCCCCCAAGTGGTTAGGGAAATGTCCGGGTTGTCAGTCATGGAATTCAATGATAGAAGAAACAGAGACGGTGGTCAAAACACAAGGGAGAAATTCTCCCCTGTATGACAGTAAAGATAAACCGCTTCCTATCATAGATATAGATAGCGGTCAGGAACCGCGTGTACAGACTGGAATCGGAGAGTTGAACCGAGTATTGGGTGGTGGAATCGTTCCAGGTTCTCTCGTTCTGGTGGGCGGAGATCCAGGTATCGGTAAATCAACGTTGATGTTGCAGACATCACATGCTTTGACGCATTCAGGTTTGCGTGTGTTATATGTATCAGGTGAGGAATCGGTCAAGCAAACGAAGTTGCGGGCGGATCGTCTCGGCGCACTCTCTGCCGAGTTATATGTATTGTGTGAAACCAACATGGAACGTGTAGAGGAAGCGGTGGATCAGATCCAGCCGCATTTTCTTGTCATCGACTCCATCCAGACGGTATATTTGCCCGAAGTTACCAGTGCGCCGGGTAGTGTAGCACAGGTAAGGGAATGTACGTCAAGGTTCATGCGGATTGCCAAGGGCAGAGGCATTGCAACGGTTCTTGTGGGGCATGTTACCAAAGAAGGCGCCATCGCCGGCCCACGTATGTTGGAACATATGGTGGACTGTGTTCTTTATTTTGAAGGAGAGCGACATCATACGTATCGGTTGTTGCGTGCGGTGAAGAACCGCTTTGGTTCCACCAATGAGATTGGTATTTTTGAGATGGGCGAAGAGGGACTTCGTGAGGTAGGCAATCCATCTGAACTCTTTTTGTCAGAACGTCCACTTGGTGTAGCGGGTTCTACGGTGGTTGCCAGTATGGAGGGGACTCGTCCGATGCTGGTCGAGTTGCAGGCATTGATCTCAACCACACATTTCCCTTCACCTCGTCGTATGGCAACAGGAATAGACCTTCATCGATTAAACCTGATTATTGCTGTGTTGGAGAAGCGAATGGGGATGTTTTTGCAGACCCAGGATGCATATCTGAATGTGGCCGGGGGTGTAAGGCTGGATGAGCCCGCTGTAGATTTGGCGGTTGCGGTCTGCATTGCATCCAGTTTGAGAGATGTACCGACCAAGCCTGATGATGTCATATTTGGCGAGATCGGTCTGACGGGTGAGGTTCGAGCCGTATCACGGGCCGAACAACGAGTGAAAGAAGCTGCGAAACTAGGTTTCAAACGAGTCATTTTACCAGAAAAAAGCTTAAAGGGCTGGAAACATCCTCGCGGGATACAACTGATCGGTGTTAATACCGTGGCAGATGCACTAGCGGTTGCTTTAGATTAGGGGGCATAACAAGATGAAAGATTCGAGCCAACTGGATAATATGAATGAATTGTTAAGGCTGATCGCACCAGGTACACCTTTCCGCGAAGGTCTGGAAAATGTGCTGCGCGCCAAGACGGGCGCACTGCTTGTTGTAGGATACAGCCCTGAAGTAATGGAAGTGGTAGATGGGGGATTCTCGATTAACTGTGATTTCTCCCCGAACTATCTGTATGAACTCGCCAAGATGGATGGTGCCATTATCCTTAGCGAGGATTTGAAGCGTATTCTGTACGCGAATACCCAACTAATCCCGGACTCCTCCATCTCTTCATCAGAGACCGGGATTCGTCACCGGACGGCAGAGCGTGTAGCGAAGCAAACGGGTAAATTGGTCGTATCCATATCACAGCGCCGAAATATCATTACCCTGTACCAGGGAACCCTTCGTTATTCCCTCAAGGAAATCGGGGTTATTCTGACCAAAGCGAATCAAGCAATTCAAACTCTGGAGAAATATAAGGCAGTCTTAACACAGTCTCTTACGAATCTGAGTGCCGCTGAATTTGAGGAGTTGGTAACGATTCCGGAAGTGGTGAATGTAATTCAGCGTACAGAGATGGTGATGCGGATCAAAACGGAAATCAAACGATACATTCATGAACTTGGTAATGAGGGACGACTTATTTCCATGCAAATGGAAGAGCTTGTAGGTACAACAGAAGAAGAAGCCTGGTTGCTGTACAAAGATTATGCCCGTGACGACAGTGATGACAAAATCCGTGAAATTATCGTGGGACTGAAAAGATTGTCGGATGATGAATTGCTGGATGCACATCATATTGTTCGTCTGCTCGGCTACCCTTCATCAGCGGCTACTTCAGAGGATTCGGTTGCCCCTCGCGGATACCGGGTATTAAATAAGATCCCCCGCCTGCCTAATGTCATTATCCATAACCTGGTCGATCAATTCGAACAATTGCCTCATGTGATTATGGCTACGATTGAGGAACTGGACGAAGTGGATGGTATTGGTGAAGTTCGTGCTCGAACCATTAAGGAAGGCCTCAAACGTTTGCAGGAGCAAATGTTTATCGACAGACAGATGTAAGGGTTTGCCTATATAAAGGCTTGAAATGGATGAGGTGAAACAACGATGCTAACCAGATTCATTCCGAATCTCTTTACCCTGGGTAATCTGTTTCTTGGAATGATGGCAATTTTGCTTGCAATTGATGGGAATTACAGTTTGGCTGCCATTATGGTCATTGTAGCGATGCTGCTGGATGGTCTGGATGGCAGGGTGGCACGTGCGCTCAATGCCCAAAGTGAATTCGGCAAAGAACTGGATTCCTTGTCTGACATGGTTTCTTTTGGTGCGGCACCAGCCCTGATCATATTTATGGTGTCATTTCAAGATTCGATGCCGATGCTCGCATGGATTGCAACAGCTGCTTTTCCGATCTGTGGAGCTATCCGTCTTGCACGGTTTAACGTTCGTCCCGGAATTCCCGGGTACTTCACAGGTCTGCCAATACCGGCAGCCGGCGGAGTTCTGGCTACACTATCCTTGTTCAACAAGGATATCGGCCCGATCAGCATGATGATTGCTACGTTGCTGTTATCGTATTTAATGGTGAGTTCGCTTAAATATCCCAACTTCAAAAAAGTTGGTTTGCCGCGTAAGGCAATCTGGATTGCACCATGGGTTGTGTTATTTGCGATAGCCGTTGCTGTTATTTTCCCAGAGCAGTTATCCAAATTGATCTTTATTCCGCTGGTGTTATATGCGTTGTATGGTATGAAGCATAATATGCGGACGGCGGCCTCGCGTAGTCGAGCCAAAAAGCGCAAGGATGAGAAATCCTCCCGTTCTTCTGATCGTTAAGTAACACTGGACATCGGGACAGACACAACACAAAGAAAGCACGTAGGCTCCTGAATAGGAGAATGCGTGCTTTTTGCTTATTCGGATCTATTTACGGTAAAAGAAACCCTTACGAACGACTACATATCTTCTTACGACAGATTAAACATCCCTAACGTCGAACACTTCTGTGATTCGTGATTCACGACCTCTTCCATGTTGATGTCCAGCAGATTGCAGAGAGCTGACATATAGAACAGGTTCCGCCCCAGTTCAGAGCTAATAACCTCCTTGCAATTCTCGCACAATTCACCTTCCACATGCGTTTCGAGCAGGCCTTTGGATTGAGCGATATCGCTCTCCGGGGGATATTTCTGCTTGGTGGCGTGCAGCTCGATACAACCGCATTCGGTAATGGCTTTGGACACGGCACGGTTAACGGAAGCTCCTGCTTGTCCGGTTTTGGACAATACATCAATCAGGCTGCGATGACGCAGCAACAGTTCAGAAACTTGATCCTGGAAAGCCTGTAAACTTAGCGTACTCATTTGGCCACTCACCTCGGGATATGAATTGAATTCATTATATGCCAATAATTTACCTACTTTCAACTGACGATTGCAACATTTCCAAAAAGTTCTTTCAGATGGGATTAGCAATTCAACAATTGGATCATACTGGATATAAAGATTGAGATACATTGAAGGAGGTGCAGACTTATGTGGAAAAAAGGCATTTTAACTTTTACAGGATTGTGCGGTGCATGGTTCGGCTACACGGCATATCATCTGGCAGGAAAATCAATTCCATGGATGGCAGAATGGATTCAGTCAGCAGGATTAGTGGGGGCTGGTATATCGACGCTACTGGGAGCTGTACTGTTTATGTCCCTATGTAATATTGGTGGAACATTGATGGCGACCAGGCTGAACAGTGGAATCGATTCATTGGCAAAGATACCTATGAATGAATTGGCAGCAGGAGCAGTCGGGATCGTTTCGGGATTACTGGTGGCTTTGTTGCTGTATCCTTGTGTAGCATGGCTGGGTACAGCAGGAGAAGTGCTGCAAGTGGCGCTCACGGTCGTAAGTAGCTATTTCGGTTATGCCCTTGCCATGGCGAAGAGAGACGATCTGGCGGCCTTCTGGATGTCTGGAAGGTGGGGTCACCCTGAGGTGGACGAGGATAGACGGATCGAAGAACATAAGATTCTGGATACCAGTGTAATCATTGATGGGCGCATCGCTGATATATGCAAAACCGGGTTTATTGAAGGCACAATTGTGATTCCGGAATTCGTTCTGGAGGAGCTTCAGCATATTGCTGATTCATCGGACCTGCTCAAGCGGAACAGAGGACGGCGCGGACTGGACATTTTGAACAAAATCCAGAAGGAACTCGATGTGAAAGTTTTAATCTACGAAGGGGATTTTGAGGAAATTTCCGAGGTAGACAGCAAACTGGTTAAACTGGCTAAAGTGCTTCAGGGCAAAGTGGTAACCAATGACTTTAACCTGAACAAGGTGTGTGAACTCCAGGGTGTGTCTGTGCTGAACATCAATGATCTGGCCAATGCAGTCAAGCCAGTTGTTCTGCCGGGTGAGGAGATCATGGTACAGATCATCAAGGATGGCAAAGAGCACGGTCAAGGTGTAGCCTATCTGGATGATGGCACAATGATCGTTGTGGAAGGTGGACGCGAGTATATTGGCATGATGATGGAAGTGCTGGTGACCAGTGTACTGCAGACATCTGCGGGACGAATGATTTTTGCCAAGCCGAAACTGTTGGAAAAAGCCCAATAAAGCGGTATGATGGGTAGTGTATCGTTTCACGATATTTAATATCACAGAACGATAAACTGACAGACAAGGCAGGGATTGCGGCATGGATAAAGGGTGGGGCGTTGTCATTGTGGCAGCAGGTCGCGGAACCCGGATGGGGACGACCGAGAGCAAACAGTTTCTGTTGCTGCAGGACAAGCCCGTTTTCATACATACGCTTGAAGTATTTGCTGCGCTGGACGAGATCCGCGAGATCGTGCTGGTCACTGGAGCCGCAGATGTTGAACGTTGCCTGGATTGGGTAAAAGAATACCAACTGGAGTCACGTGTGCGTGTCATCCCCGGTGGGAAAGAGAGACAACATTCTGTCCATAAAGGCCTGAAGTTGCTTGAGACGGATTGGGTTCTCGTTCACGACGGGGTACGTCCTTTTGTGAACCATGAGCAGATCACGGGATGCATGCAGGCCGCCATATCCGGCGGAGCAGCTGTGCTGGCCGTACCAGTGAAGGATACGATCAAACAAGTGAATGCGGAAGGCATCGTTACGGCGACGCCAGAACGCAGCAGTCTGTGGAGCATTCAAACCCCGCAGGCTTTTCGTCTTTCTTCCCTGCTTTTCGCCTACGAATCAGCTGAACAGGACGGATTTCTGGGGACGGATGACGCCATGCTGGCTGAACGTCAGGGCATGTCAGTCAAGGTCGTGGAAGGCAATTATACGAATATCAAATTAACAACGCCGGAAGATTTGGAATACGCTACATTTTTGCTGAGGGGAGAGAAGAAGCGATGATACGTGTAGGACAAGGATTTGATGTACACCAACTGGTGGAGGGACGTCCGTGCATTATTGGCGGAGTAACGATTCCTTATGAAAAGGGACTGCTGGGTCACTCGGATGCAGACGTGCTGTTGCATGCGATTAGTGATGCCATTCTGGGTGCGCTGGCACTTGGTGATATCGGGAAACACTTCCCGGATACCGATCCGGAATTCAAGGATGCCGACAGTCTGAAATTGCTGGAGCATGTGTGGCAACTGGTGAAGGATCGCGGATACCGTTTGGGTAATATCGATTCAACCATTATTGCTCAGCAGCCGAAGATGGCTCCTTACATCCCACAGATGGCTGAGGTGATTGCCAAGGCGCTGGAAGCGGATGTAACTCAGGTGAACGTGAAGGCAACAACAACAGAGCAGCTGGGATTCCCGGGACGGGGAGAGGGAATTGCCGCTCAATCCGTTGTGTGCCTTGTACGAGTATAATATCATCAACCAATTCGTGACGGAGGGGATCATATGAGCACGGAAATTCGTGTGCGTTACGCGCCGAGCCCAACGGGACATCTGCATATCGGGAATGCCCGTACGGCGCTGTTTAACTATTTGTATGCCAAACATAATAACGGGAAATTTATTATTCGTATTGAAGATACGGACGTTAAACGGAACATTGCCGGTGGGGAAGAAAGCCAGCTGAAATACTTGAAATGGCTCGGAATTGAGTGGGACGAGAGTATTGATGTAGGCGGAGAATACGGACCCTATCGTCAAACGGAACGTCTGGATCTCTATCGTAAATATACGCAAGAATTGTTGGATAAAGGTCTGGCGTACCACTGTTACTGTACGGAAGAAGAGCTGGAGCAAGAACGTGAAGAGCAAACATCCCGTGGGGAAACCCCGCGTTATTCAGGTAAACATCGGGATCTGACACCGGAACAATGCAGTGCTTTGGAAGCGGAAGGCCGCGTAGCGAGTATTCGTTTCCGTGTACCGGAAGAGCGTATATATACGTTCGATGATATGGTTAAAGGCACAATTTCGTTTAATAGCAAGGAATCCGGCGACTTCGTCATTGTGAAAAAGGACGGCATTCCCACATACAACTATGCTGTTGCTGTGGACGATCACTTGATGAAGATCTCCCACGTCCTGCGTGGGGAAGATCACATCTCGAATACGCCGCGCCAACTGATGATCTATGAAGCGCTCGGCTGGGAGCCGCCGCAATTCGGTCATATGACGCTGATCGTGAATGAAAATCACAAAAAGCTGAGCAAACGGGATGAATCCGTGATTCAGTTTATTGAGCAGTATGATCAACTCGGCTATTTGCCTGAAGCGATGTTCAACTTCATTTCCTTGCTCGGCTGGTCGCCGGAAGGGGAAGAAGAGATCTTCTCGCAAGAGCAACTGATCTCCATTTTTGATACCAAACGTTTATCCAAGAGCCCGGCGGTATTTGATACCCACAAACTGGCTCACTTGAATAATCATTATATCAAACACGCTGACCCGGAGCGCATTGCTGAAATGGCGATTCCACAACTGCAAAAGGCCGGACGGCTGCCTTCCGAACTGTCTGCGGAACAAAAAGAATGGGCGCATACATTGGTTCACCTCTATCAAGAGCAGATGAATTCGGCATCGGATATCGTTGAATTGTCGGAAGTTTTCTTCCGTCCGGAGCTGGAGCTGGAATCTGAAGGAGCAGCAGTTCTTGCTGAAGAGCAGGTTCCAACGGTGCTGAAGGCTTTTGCCGATAAAGTGCAGGCCAGTGAAGAGTTCACGCCAAGCAAAATGGCTGCGTTAATTAAGGAAGTACAGAAGGAAACCGGCTTTAAGGGCAAACAGCTCTTTATGCCCATCCGTGTAGCCTTGACCGGACAGACACATGGACGTGATCTGAATCAAACCATCGTCTTGCTTGGCCGTGATACGGTTATCGAACGTTTGCTTGCTCAAGTTAAAGGTGCATAATTCGAGTCGTCCAGTTAATAGGCTACGGTAATCACAGATTATTTTGTTTGGATACGAGGCAATGGCTGTTGTCAGTCTCAGGCCTTTTCGCTATAATAACAACACAACGATTAAATGATATGATTTATCTAATAGAACAGCAAAGACCGGGAGGAGTAGACTGCCCCGGACAGATTCAGAGAGGATGGCCCCGTTGCAAAGGAATTAATCTTTGGTTGCGGTGGCTGTGAGCCATCCACTGTCCATCAGTCGAAATGCGCCCGTGAGCTGCACAGCCGAATCCAGCCCCGCCGTTGTCGAGTATGACAAAGGAGAACGTTAGGATAGGTTGTGACGATTGGTTTCCGTTACCAAACCGCTTGAGGGCTTATTCTATTTGAGAATGAACCGAGCAGAGTGGGACCGCGATAAACGCCTCTGCAGCTTTAACAGCTGCAGGGGCGTTTTCTGTTTAGGCGAGTGTGCAGTACACTACCAAGGAACACGCCGTCCGGTAAGCCGGAGGACGAGGACCTGAACAAGAGGGGAACGATCATGTTCAAGAAGATCAAATCAGATATCCAGGCGGTGTTCGAGAACGATCCCGCAGCCCGAGGATGGTTTGAGGTGGTATTTACCTACTCAGGGTTGCATGCGATATGGGCACACCGGACCGCACATTTTTTATACAAGCGAAGATGGTTCTCGGTTGCCCGGTTCATTTCGCAGGTCAGTCGTTTTATGACAGGAATTGAGATACATCCTGGGGCGACCATCGGAAATCGATTGTTTATTGACCATGGAATGGGCGTCGTTATTGGAGAAACGTGTGAGATTGGTGATGATGTTGTCATCTATCAGGGGGTTACACTTGGCGGAACAGGGAAAGAAAAAGGAAAGAGACATCCGACCATTGGCAATAATGTGGTTATTTCATCTGGAGCCAAGGTGCTCGGTTCATTTAGCGTGGGGGATCAATGCAATATTGGTGCCAATTCCGTTGTACTTAAAGAAGTTCCAGCGAATAGCACGGTAGTGGGCATACCCGGCAGAATCGTTAAACAAGACGGTCGGCGGGTGGATCGCTTGAATCAACAGATGCCCGATCCAGTTATTGACTCCTTACGTAACATGCAACGTGAGATCGAACGATTGCGGGAGGAAGTACGTACACTGCATGATGCCCGAGAAAACGAGACCTCACGTGATACAATAAATAAAGGAAGTATAGGATGAAAGGATAAGTGACCATGACGCTTCAGATTTATAATACAATGAGTCGTACAAAAGAGAACTTTGTTCCTCAGGAACCAGGGAAAGTAAAAATGTATGTGTGTGGACCAACGGTATATGACTACATTCATATTGGGAATGCACGCCCGGTCATCTTTTTCGACACGGTTCGCGGTTACCTGGAACAGATAGGACATGAAGTGAACTATGTGGTGAACTTCACGGATGTGGACGACAAGCTGATTCGCAAAGCAGAACAACTTGGAACAGATGTGCCTCATGTAGCGGAGAAATTTATTGCAGCCTATTATGAGGACCTTGAAGGATTGGGGATTCCAAAGGCAAGCAGCAATCCAAGAGTAACGGAAAACATGCCGCTCATTATTGATATTATCCGTGAGTTGGTTGAAAAAGGATTCGCATATGAAAATGGCGGTGATGTCTATTACCGTACAGGCAAATTCAGCGAGTATGGTAAACTTTCGAAACAAAACCTGCAGGAACTGCAATTCGGAATCCGTGTAGGTGTGGACGAGCGTAAAGAACATCCCGAAGATTTCGTACTCTGGAAGGCTGCTAAACCCGGCGAGATCTATTGGTCCAGTCCTTGGGGCGATGGCAGACCGGGTTGGCATATCGAATGCTCGGCCATGGCACGGGAGTATCTGGGGGATACGCTGGATATCCACGGTGGTGGACAGGATCTGCAGTTCCCACACCATGAGTGCGAATGCGCGCAATCTGAAGTGCTAACAGGTAAACCTCTTGCCAACTACTGGATGCATAATGGATTCATCCGAATCGATAACGAGAAAATGTCGAAATCGCTCGGTAACGGTGTACTGGTTAAAGATTTGCGGAATCAATATAAAAGGGAAGCTATTCGTTATTTCATGCTGTCTACCCACTATCGTAATCCATTGAACTTCACAGATGATACGATGGAGCAGGCACAGAACAGTGTGGATCGCATTGGTAATGCTGTAGTGAACCTAAACCATCGTCTGCAGGCCGTGACCGTGGACCAGAATATATCTGCTGAGTTTGCAGCTAAACTTGATCAGATCCGTCAACAGTATCATGAGAAAATGCAGGATGATTTCAATACACCTGATGCGATTACAGCTATGTTTGAGTGGGCAGGGGAAGCCAACCAACTGTTACAGCAGGAAGTTGTTAATGCCGCAGCGATTCGTGCGCTTCTGGAACTGTTTAATGAGCTGAACGCTGTATTACGTATCTATACTGACGCAGAAACGGAACTTTTGGATGAGGAAGTGGAGTGTCTGATTGAAGAACGTGTAGAAGCTCGCAAGTCCAAAAACTGGGCACGAGCGGATGAGATTCGGGATGAACTGTCTGCACGTGGTATTCTGCTTGAGGATACAGCGCAGGGGATGAGATGGCGACGCAAATGAACGAAGGACATTCAAATAAATTGTCTGAATCTGTCGAGCTGAAAGATCAAAATACAAAAAAACAACCGGAGCAGGTCACTGAGGGAGGATGGTTCCCCTATCCCCCTTCCAGACCTGCAAGGTTGATTCCTCCCATTGCGCTGGCCTATATTGGTGATGCGGTATATGAGGTAGCTGTTCGTCAGTATCTTTTGTCGAAAGCCAACATGCGTCCCAATCATCTACATCGAAGTGCGACCGGCTTGGTATCAGCGAAGGCACAGAGCCGCATTCTTACAAGCATTGAGGCTGAATTGACAGAAGAAGAATGGGACATTGTCCGGCAAGGGCGGAATGCCAAGTCAGGTAGTATTCCCAAAAATGCAGATGTATTGGAGTACAGACATGCCACGGCGTTGGAGTGTCTGATTGGTTACCTCTACAGCAGTGGTCGTCATGATCGCATGATTGAACTGATTGGACTTGGCATAGAGTATGCGGAACAACAATCGCCATCGCCGACAAAAAAATAGAAATTTCAACAAAACAAGGCAGTACAGAGAGGATCGAACAACGATGGAAGAAGAATGGATCGCCGGTAAACACTCCGTGACGGAGGCGCTGCGTTCAGGCCGGACCATTAATAAAATATGGATTGCCGATACAGCACAGAAACATCTGACTCAACCTATTATCTCGGAAGCCAAAAAACTCGGTATTGTCATCCAACACGTGGACAAGCGCAAATTGGATCAAACGGTCCCAGGCATTCAGCATCAAGGGGTAGTGGCACAAGCGGCACCCTACGCTTATGTAGAGGTAGAAGACATTCTTGCCGCAGCAAAAGCGAAGAATGAGAATCCTTTCCTCATTCTGCTGGATGAGATTGAAGACCCGCATAATCTGGGGTCGATTTTGCGGACAGCAGACTGCACAGGAGCGCATGGGGTTATTGTACCCAAACGTCGCTCAGCAGCAGTAACCGTGACGGTATCCAAAACGTCAGCAGGCGCTGTTGAGTACGTACCAGTAGCTCGTGTAAGTAATCTTGGACAGACCATTGATCGTCTCAAAGAAGAGGGCGTATGGGTTGTGGGGACAGATGTCACTGCTCATGAAGCTGTCTTTGGTAACGGAGTCTTTACTGGCCCTGTTGCACTCGTAATCGGGAACGAAAATAAAGGAATGGGTCGACTCATTCGCGAAAAATGCGATGTACTGATCAAATTACCGATGCAAGGTCAGATAAATTCCCTGAATGCTTCCGTAGCAGCGGGTGTTGTCATGTATGAAGTGCTCCGCTCGCGTCAAGCACAGGAATAGAAGGTATGGCTGATTCCCGTGATGTGCTTCTTGTAGACGGGTACAACATGATTGGCGACTGGCCGGAATTAACCAGACTGGCGGTGAGTGGACTCGAAGAGGCGCGTAACAGGCTTCTCTTTCGTCTCGCTGACTACCAGGCTTTCTCCGGCCGGCGAGTCATTGTTGTGTTTGACGCCTACCTCGTGCCTGGACTCGGTAAATCCTTTACACAGAGCAAAGTGCAGATCTATTTTACAAAGGAAAAAGAGACGGCAGACGAATGCATTGAGAGACTCGTTCGGGAACTAAGCATGCGAAGACGCCAAATTTATGTAGCTACAAGCGATATGGTAGAGCAACATGTCATCTTTGGACAGGGAGCGCTGCGTATATCTGCGAGAGAATTGCTGATTGAAGTAGAGCAGAACGAAAAAGAATTAAAGAAACGTCTGGAAGAAGATCAGGCTAAGAAAACGCGTAATACACTCGGGGGCAAGTTAAGCCCGGAAGTATTGAAACAGTTTGAACGTTGGAGACGGGAATAACCGTTCGCTTTTACAAAATTTAGAATATTGAAACTCTTGACAATTATGTTATTGATGTTCTTTTTTAGGCAGAGCGTGGTTGACGGTGTGAGGTACCATCATATATACTGAGCGTATATTTCATAGAGTAGAGTAACGGGGTACCTTGCGTTGCAGCCGGAGGGATTGTCTGTGAGTGTCGACCTCAAAGATATCATGTTATCTAAGTATGATTACCAAAGTGACGAAGACATTGTCGAAGCTTTCCGTGAAGGCGAAAGCGAAGCGTTAGAGTTTTTGATTAACAAATATCGTAACTTTGTACGCGCCAAGGCAAGATCTTATTTTCTGATTGGGGCAGACCGGGAAGATATTATTCAAGAAGGAATGATTGGCCTTTATAAATCCATTCGAGATTTCAAAGGGGACAAGTTGGCTTCGTTTAAAGCCTTTGCTGAACTGTGTATTACGAGACAGATCATTACGGCGATTAAGACGGCAACACGTCAGAAGCACATTCCGCTTAATTCTTATGTATCTCTGGACAAGCCTATTTATGACGAAGAATCTGATCGTACGTTACTCGATGTGATTTGTGGAACCCAGGTCAGTGATCCGGAAGAACTTATCATCAATCAGGAAGAGTTTGTGGGCCTGGAAGATAAGATGTCCGAGATTCTGAGTGAACTGGAACGTAAAGTATTGATGTTGTATCTGGACGGGAGATCTTATCAAGAGATTGCAGTAGATTTGGACAGACATGTGAAGTCCATTGATAATGCACTTCAGCGCGTTAAGCGCAAACTTGAAAAGTACCTGGAAGTTCGAGATAATTAAACAGATGTTGTCGTTGACGGAAAAGGCTCGGTGTTTGAGTCTTTTTTTATTGTCTCAAGTTTATAAAATGTAAGAATGATTATACTAGTAATCGCTCGGTCCATGCAGGAGAAGAGGAAAACAGAGATGCGAAACCAATGTACGATGCACGGAAGTAATACCCAATGATGAAAGGCTATTCTTTCATTGACATGGTTATACCCTTGTGATAAAGTGTTTTAGGTAGGCCTAAATTTATGGCTTTTTTTCAGGATCAATTTAGAGACTCCGCTTGAATGTGGAAGTCTTCGGGAGGTGTACATCATGCGGGTAATTATTACTTTGGCTTGTACTAACTGCAAACAAAGAAATTACACTACGACAAAAAACAAGCGTAATCACCCCGACCGCATGGAGATGAAGAAATTTTGCAAGTTTTGTAACGAGCAGACTTCTCATCGCGAAACCAGATAGTTTTTGGAGGTGTAGTCGGCGTGAAACGAAGTTTCAAATCTCTGATTTCCTTTTTCACAGAAAGCTGGGCTGAACTTAAAAAAGTTCGCTGGCCTAATCGTAAAGAGCTGACCAACTACACATTGATCGTACTTGGTACTGTTGTGGTTATGACGCTGTTTTTTTGGGTCATTGACATTGGCATCTCCTTTGTGATCGAAGCGATTATTTAAGAAGGGTTCCGGTGGCTTGATATGGAAAAAAGATGGTACGTCGTTCATACCTATTCAGGGTATGAGAATAAGGTCAAAGCCAATTTGGAGAAACGCGTAGAGTCCATGGGCATGGAAGACAAGATATTCCGCGTTCTTGTTCCTATGGAAGAAGAAGTGGTGAACAAAGACGGTAAGAAAAAAATCGTCATGCGTAAAGTTTACCCTGGATATGTCTTGGTGGAAATGGTACAGACGGATGACTCTTGGTATGTTGTTCGCAACACACCAGGTGTTACAGGATTTGTCGGTTCGACAGGTTCTGGGTCCAAACCAACTGCTTTGTTGCCTGAAGAAGTGGAACAAATTCTGAAGCACATGGGTATGGTTGAACCTAAGCCGAAGATTGAATTCGAAATCAAGGAATCCGTACGTATTAAAGTCGGTCCTTTTGCGAATTTTGTGGGCTCCGTGGAAGAAATTTTGGTAGACAAGAGCAAGTTGAAAGTGCACGTGAACATGTTTGGACGGGAAACGCCGCTTGAGTTGGAATACACACAAGTGGAGAAGATTTAATATCTTCGAGTTTCTTGTGGGAGGGCTGAAAGGCCCGTTAACCACTATTTTGCAAGGAGGTGTCAATCATGGCGAAAAAAGTAATTAAAATGGTAAAACTGCAGATTCCAGCAGGTAAAGCAAATCCAGCACCACCAGTAGGTCCGGCTTTGGGTCAAGCAGGTGTCAACATCATGGCATTCTGTAAAGAATTCAACGCTCGTACAGCTGATCAAGCGGGATTGATTATTCCAGTTGAGATTTCTGTGTTCGAGGATCGCTCCTTTACTTTCATCACTAAAACTCCACCAGCAGCAGTTCTGTTGAAAGTGGCAGCTAAAGTTGAAAAAGGATCCGGCGAACCGAACAAGAAAAAAGTTGCTACTGTTAAACGTGATGCGGTACGTCAAATCGCAGAACAAAAAATGCCTGACCTGAATGCAGCAGACGTTGAGTCCGCTATGCGTATGGTCGAAGGTACTGCCCGCAGCATGGGTATCACCATCGAAGACTAATTTTCACAAGAAACATGGCTTCGTAATGCCGGTCGATTCGCGGCCGGTTGATGTGGGAGGTATATCCGCTAAAACCACAAAGGAGGAATAAAACATGGCTAAACACGGTAAAAAATACCTGGAAGCTGCTAAGCTGATTGACAGCGAAGCAACTTACGAGCCTTCAGAAGCTGTAGAGCTTGTGAAAAAGGCAGCCACTGCAAAATTCGATGAAACCATCGAAGCAGCAGTTCGTTTGGGTGTAGACCCTCGTAAGCAAGACCAGGCTGTACGTGGTGTTGTTGTCTTGCCACACGGCACAGGTAAAACACAACGCGTATTGGTATTTGCAAAAGGTGACAAAGCGAAAGAAGCGGAAGCGGCTGGCGCGGACTATGTTGGTGATGCAGACATGATCAACAAAATCCAACAAGGCTGGTTCGAGTTCGACGTCTGCGTAGCGACGCCAGATATGATGAGTGAAGTAGGTAAATTGGGCCGACTGCTCGGCGGTAAAGGTCTGATGCCTAACCCTAAAGCCGGAACGGTAACTTTCGATGTAACTAAGGCTGTTCAAGAAATTAAAGCCGGTAAAATCGAATATCGTCTGGATCGTGCAGGTCAAATTCATGCACCGATCGGTAAAGCTTCTTTCTCTTCTGAGCAACTAAATGAGAACTTTAAAGCTCTCATGGAAGCTTTGAATCGTGCTAAACCGGCGGCAGCAAAAGGTGTTTATCTGAAGAATGTTAGTCTTTCTTCCACGATGGGCCCTGGCGCACGCGTGAACGCAGCAGCTTTTAGATAATTTTTTCTTGACAGGTTTGACCTGTTTTGATAAGATATAAAAGTTGTGAGTCCGAGCGACTGACCGTTGACATTTGAATATGCTTGCCGTAGACAGTAGGTGCCATTTGGCTTAATTTCCTGCCGAGGTGTGATTATAGAACTTAGAACGATGCAAATCGGTTGTGAGTATATATCAAGCCTTCGTGATTCTACGGAGGCTTTTCTTAATGGGATAAATTTGATCAGGAGGTGTACAGTTTGGCAAATGCAAAAGTGATTCAAGCAAAACAAGAGTCCGTTGATGCAGTAACAGCAAAATTGCGCGAGAGCGTTACGACCGTTGTTGTTGACTATCGTGGATTGAACGTTGCTCAAGTAACTGAGCTGCGTAAGCAGCTTCGTGAAGCTGGAATCGAATTCCAAGTGCTGAAAAACTCGTTGCTTCGCCGCGCAGCAGCAGCAGCAGAACTGACAGAACTCAATGAAGTACTGACAGGTCCTACTGCAATTGCGTTTAGCGTAGATGACGTTGTAGCTCCAGCCAAAATTCTGAACGACTTCGCGAAAAAGAACGATGCACTTGAATTGAAAGGTGCAGTTGTTGAAGGTCGCGTAATCGGAGTAGAAGAAGTTAAGGCGTTGGCAGAACTGCCATCCCGCGATGGACTCCTCTCCATGCTCCTCAGTGTGCTTCAAGCGCCAGTGCGCAACTTCGCGCTTGCGGTTAAAGCTGTTGCAGAGAAAGAAGAACAAGGCGCGTAAGCAACTTGATCTGAATGCTGCTTAGGTGGCGAATGAATTACAAAAAAATAATATTATATATGGAGGTTCACTCATGAGTAAAGAGCAAATCTTGGAAGCAATCAAAGGCATGACTGTACTGGAATTGAACGATCTTGTTAAAGCAATCGAAGAAGAATTCGGCGTAACTGCTGCAGCTCCAGTAGCTGCTGCAGGTGCAGGCCCAGCTGCTGAAGCTGAGCAATCCGAGTTTGACGTAATCTTGACTAGCGCTGGTGCTTCCAAAATCAACGTTATCAAAGCAGTTCGCGAAATCACAGGTCTTGGCTTGAAAGAAGCAAAAGAACTGGTTGACAACGCTCCAAAAGCTTTGAAAGAAAAAGTTGCTAAAGAAGAAGCAGAAGCGGTTAAAGCTAAGCTTGAAGAAGCAGGCGCTTCGGTCGAAGTTAAATAATTTAGCTTATACAAGCTGAATGAACAAAACAACAAACCCCTTGACTTATATCAAGGGGTTTGTTGCTGTAATTGTATATGGAAAGTGAGTGAGGACATGTCCAATCATTATTATTCGGACAAACCGCAAGTAGCACATGATCGCAAAGCAACTGAAGCGGTTCTTCGCGGATTCAGTCTGCGACTCATGACGGACGCCGGTGTATTTTCCAAAAACGGAATCGATTATGGCAGCAGAGTATTGATTGATGCGATAGAGTTACCATCAGGAGCTCATGTTCTCGATGTGGGGTGTGGGTACGGGCCAATGGGCCTTACGGCAGCCAAACTTGTACCGGATGGACATGTCACCATGATCGATATCAATGAGAGAGCCGTTGAACTTTCCAGGGAAAACGCAAAAGCGAACGGGATCAGTAATGTTACGGTATTACAAAGTAATCTACTGACTGAAGTAAAAAAGCAAGATTTTGACGTTATACTGACCAATCCACCTATACGGGCTGGGAAAGAAACGGTTCATGCTATTTTCGAACAGGCACATCGTCATTTGAAGGCGGGCGGTTCGTTGTGGATTGTCATTCAGAAGAAGCAAGGGGCCCCATCGGCGAAAGCGAAATTGGAATCCTTGTTTGCACGAGTGGAAGAAGTGACGAAGGATAAAGGCTATCGGATTTTCAAAGCGGTGAAAGCGGTAGAAGTTATCTAGTATAAGCTAATTTCGAATTTGTAAAGTAAGCAGGGGTTCGTTTTTTTTGCAATAGGACTATTGACTTGAAAATCAGGCCGTGGTATTATTGTGAAATGTCAGTATTAAGATGCCCTATTTGGCTTTAGCTAACTAAAAATGTCAAGCTTTTTTTACGCCGAACGGGCTTATTATGCCTACGTTTGGCGTATAATATGTACATTTTGGGCAAACTGGGGATAAGAATGTTTTGGAAAGACATCCGCCGATCAAAGTTGCTCTTTTTTCGAACGACATTTCGAGTAAGGGCTTTTCTTTATTTGTGGATGCATTGTTTTGCTCTGTATGTGTATCATTATAAGGTTACAAACAGAGGTTCGCAACGAAATTTTTAAAGTGAGTAGACATTGAGGGGTGAGTTTAAGTTGGCAGGACATCTTGTTCAATATGGTCGACGCACTCGGCGCAGTTATGCACGAATTAACGAGATACTCGAAGTTCCGAACCTGATTGAAATCCAACAAAAATCTTATGATTGGTTTTTGGAGGAAGGGTTGCGCGAAATGTTCCAGGATATCTCGCCGATCCAGGATTTCACGGGTAACTTGATTTTGGAATTTATCGATTATAGTCTCGGTGAACCGAAGTATACAGTAGACGACGCGAAAGAGCGCGACGTTACTTATGCAGCACCACTTCGGGTCAAAGTCCGGCTCATTAATAAGGAAACCGGCGAAGTCAAAGAGCAGGAAGTATTTATGGGAGATTTCCCGCTGATGACCAACACGGGCACATTTATTATTAATGGTGCGGAACGGGTTATTGTCAGCCAGTTGGTTCGCTCTCCTAGCGTTTACTTCAGTACTAAAGTAGATAAAAATGCCAAAAAAACGTATACCGCTACAGTTATTCCTAACCGCGGCGCTTGGTTGGAACTGGAGATGGACGCGAAGGATGTTGTATACGTCCGGATCGACCGTACACGTAAAATACCGGTTACGGTTCTCCTGCGTTCACTTGGTTTTGGCACAGACGCTGAGATTCTGGATCTGCTCGGTAATGACGAATATATCCGCAATACACTGGACAAAGACAACACGGATTCTACGGAGAAAGCACTCATTGAGATTTATGAGCGTCTTCGTCCGGGCGAGCCGCCAACGCTTGATAATGCGAAAAGTTTGCTCGTAGCACGTTTCTTTGATCCAAAACGTTATGACCTGGCTAATGTAGGTCGTTACAAAATGAATAAAAAACTTCACATCAAGAACCGTTTGTTCAACCAACGTTTGGCTGAGTCTCTTGTTGATGCTGAAACAGGTGAAATCATCGCTGAAGCGGGTCAAATGGTTGACCGTCGCTTGTTGGATGAAATCATGCCATATCTGGAGAAAAGCGTTGGGTTCCGCACATATCACGTGGCGAACGGTGTTTTGGATGCCAATGATGTCCCTATGCAAACCATTGATGTGTTCTCACCAACTGAAGATGGTAAAGTGGTCAAACTGATTGCCAATGGGATTATTGATAAGTCGGTGAAAAACGTGACGCCGGCGGATATCATTTCGTCTATCAGTTACTTCCTTAACCTTCTGCAGGGAATTGGTAGCACGGATGATATTGACCATCTGGGTAACCGTCGTTTGCGTTCCGTGGGTGAACTTTTGCAAAACCAGTTCCGTATCGGTTTGTCCCGTATGGAGCGTGTGGTGCGTGAGAGAATGTCCATTCAGGATGCTAACGTCATTACACCACAGGCATTGATTAACATACGTCCTGTTATTGCATCGATTAAAGAGTTCTTTGGTAGCTCTCAATTGTCACAGTTTATGGATCAAACGAACCCGCTGGGTGAGTTGACACATAAACGTCGTCTGTCCGCACTCGGACCCGGTGGTTTGACGCGTGAGCGCGCAGGTATGGAAGTGCGTGACGTCCATCCATCCCACTATGGCCGGATGTGTCCAATCGAGACACCAGAGGGACCAAACATTGGTTTGATCAACTCATTGTCTACATTTGCCCGTGTGAATGAATATGGCTTCATTGAAGCTCCTTATCGCTGGGTTGATCCGAAGACAGGTGTTGTAACCAAACAAATTGATTATCTGACAGCAGACGAAGAGGACAACTATGTAATCGCTCAAGCGAATGCGAAGTTGAACGAAGATAGTACTTTTGAAGAGGAAGCGATCATTGTACGTTACAACAAACAGTCGGATAACATCCTTACGATGCCGAGTGAGCGAGTGGACTACATGGACGTATCTCCTAAACAGGTTGTATCCGTCGCTACAGCGCTTATCCCGTTCCTTGAAAACGATGACTCCAACCGTGCACTCATGGGATCAAACATGCAACGTCAGGCGGTTCCACTTTTGATTCCTAAAGCACCACTTGTGGGAACAGGTATGGAACACAAAGCTGCAAAAGATTCCGGTGTATGTATTGTCTCCGATTACGACGGAATTATTGAGCGTTCTTCTGCGAACGAGATTTGGGTCCGTCGTATTGAAGAGGTGGACGGTCAGGAAGTCAAAGGCGACATCGTTAAATATAAATTACACAAATTTATGCGTTCGAACCAAGGAACATGCATTAACCAGCGTCCGATTGTCAAAAGAGGTACTCTTGTCAAAGCTGGAGATATCCTTGCTGACGGTCCTTCAACGGAAATGGGTGAATTGGCATTGGGACGTAACGTCGTTGTTGCCTTCATGACTTGGGAAGGTTATAACTACGAGGATGCCATTCTGCTTAGTGAGAAACTCGTTAAGGAAGATGTATACACATCCATCCATATCGAGGAGTATGAGTCGGAAGCTCGTGATACCAAGCTCGGACCTGAAGAGATTACACGCGATATCCCTAACGTTGGGGAAGAAGCGCTCCGTAACCTTGATGAGCGTGGTATTATCCGGATCGGTGCTGAAATCAGTGCTGGCGACATTTTAGTTGGTAAAGTAACACCTAAAGGCGTTACGGAACTGACGGCAGAAGAACGTCTCTTGCATGCGATTTTTGGTGAGAAAGCACGTGAAGTACGTGATACTTCCTTGCGTGTACCTCACGGAACTGACGGTATCGTAGTAGACGTTAAAGTGTTTACTCGTGAAAACGGTGATGAACTGCCTCCAGGTGTTAACCAACTCGTTCGTGTCTATATCGCTCAAAAACGGAAAATTTCCGAGGGTGATAAAATGGCTGGACGTCATGGTAACAAAGGGGTCGTGGCCCGGATCTTGCCGGAAGAAGACATGCCTTTCCTGCCAGACGGTACTCCGGTTCAAATCGTTCTTAACCCGCTGGGCGTACCTTCCCGGATGAACATCGGTCAAGTGCTTGAGGTTCACTTGGGTATGGCAGCCATGCAACTTGGTATTCACGTAGCTACCCCTGTATTCGACGGAGCGAAGGAGTATGATGTCTTCGATACGATGGAAGAAGCGGGCATGCAACGTAACGGTAAAACTATTTTGTATGATGGACGTACGGGTGAAGAATTTGAACGTGAAGTTACTGTGGGTGTCATGCACATGATCAAATTGGCACACATGGTTGATGATAAAATCCATGCCCGTTCCACAGGTCCTTACTCACTTGTTACGCAACAGCCGTTGGGTGGTAAAGCCCAATTCGGTGGACAGCGTTTCGGGGAAATGGAAGTATGGGCGCTTGAGGCATACGGTGCTGCTTATACCCTGCAAGAAATCTTGACCGTTAAGTCCGATGATGTTGTTGGTCGGGTGAAAACGTATGAGTCCATCGTCAAAGGTGAGAATGTTCCGGAACCTGGCGTTCCTGAGTCATTCAAAGTATTGATCAAAGAGCTGCAAAGCTTGGGTATGGACGTTAAGATTTTGAGTGAAGATGAGCAAGAGATTGAAATGAGAGAAATGGACGATGAAGAAGACGCTGCGAGCGATAAGCTCAGCCTCAACCTTGAGGGTACAGAGGTCGGAGCTGAATAACAGCTCCGAGCGCATGATGACCGGCGTTTTTCATCAGGCTCGCGTCTTACTCCGGCTTCGGCCGGAGAGGGCGTAACCTAGAATACAGGAATTGGTTAAGGAGGGTTGCTCCTTGTTGGACGTCAACAATTTCGAATATATGAAGATCGGGCTTGCTTCCCCAGAGAAAATTCGTTCTTGGTCCCGCGGAGAAGTGAAAAAACCGGAAACGATCAACTACCGCACGTTGAAACCGGAAAAAGAAGGGCTGTTCTGCGAAAAGATTTTTGGCCCTACAAAAGACTGGGAATGTCATTGCGGTAAATACAAACGCGTCCGTTATAAAGGCGTTGTCTGTGATCGTTGTGGTGTTGAAGTAACACGTGCGAAAGTACGCCGCGAACGGATGGGCCATATTGAGCTCGCTGCTCCGGTATCGCATATCTGGTACTTCAAAGGTATTCCGAGCCGCATGGGTCTCGCTCTGGATATGTCTCCAAGATCTCTGGAGGAGATTATTTATTTTGCATCATATGTAGTAACTGATCCAGGAGAAACTCCTCTGGAGAAAAAACAGCTGTTGTCCGAGAAAGAATACCGCAGCTATCGTGAGAAATACGGATATGGTTTCCATGCTGGCATGGGTGCAGAAGCGGTTAAAAAACTGCTTCAGGATATTGATGTGGACAAAGAGCTTGAATTCCTGAAGGAAGAGCTCCGCACTGCGCAAGGACAACGTCGTAACCGTGCAATTAAACGTCTGGAAGTTATCGAAGCATTCCGCAACTCTGGCAACAAACCCGAGTGGATGGTCATGGATGTACTTCCTGTTATCCCGCCGGAACTTCGTCCAATGGTACAGCTGGATGGTGGGCGTTTTGCAACGTCTGACTTGAATGACTTGTATCGCCGTGTAATTAACCGGAACAATCGTCTGAAACGTCTGCTTGATCTGGGCGCGCCAGATATTATCGTGCAAAACGAAAAACGGATGCTGCAGGAAGCTGTTGACGCTTTGATCGATAATGGCCGTCGTGGACGCCCGGTAACGGGTCCTGGTAACCGTCCTTTGAAATCTCTCAGCCACATGCTGAAAGGTAAACAAGGGCGTTTCCGTCAGAACTTGCTCGGTAAACGGGTTGACTATTCCGGTCGTTCCGTTATCGTTGTCGGACCTTACCTGAAAATGTATCAGTGTGGTCTGCCAAAAGATATGGCACTTGAACTGTTCAAACCTTTCGTAATGAAAGAGCTTGTAAATAAAGGCCTTGCCCACAATATCAAGAGCGCGAAACGTAAAGTTGAGCGTGTAAGTCCTGAAGTATGGGATGTTCTTGAAGAAGTAATCAGGGAGCATCCGGTCCTGTTGAACCGTGCCCCTACGCTTCACCGTCTCGGTATTCAAGCATTTGAACCGATTCTCGTTGAAGGTAAAGCAATTCGTCTTCACCCACTCGTATGTACGGCTTACAATGCCGACTTTGACGGTGACCAAATGGCCGTGCACGTTCCGTTGTCCGCTGAAGCTCAAGCGGAAGCACGTATCCTGATGCTTGCATCAGGTAACATTTTGAACCCGAAAGACGGTAAACCGGTTGTTACTCCTTCCCAGGATATGGTGCTTGGTTCTTTTTACCTCACTATGGACAACAAGGAAGAAAAGGGCACAGGTATGATCCTGCGCACGGTCAACGAGGCTGTATCGGCATATCAACGTGGTACTGCTGGTCTCCATGCACGTGTGGCGATTCCGGTTAAGGCTCTTGGCAAAACAAGCTTCACGGATGAACAGCAAAAAGGAATGTTGCTGACAACTATCGGTAAAATTATCTTTAATGAAATTTTCCCGGCGAGCTTCCCTTATATCAATGACGCGACTCGTGCGAACCTCTATCAGGGTACTGCAGATCACTCATTTGTATATGAAAAAGGCGCTGATCTTAGAGAGGCTTTGATGAATGCTCCTCTAGCTGGCGGTGTCGGCAAAGAATACCTCGGCTCCATCATTGCGCGTTGTTTCGAAATTTATCACACAACAAAGACAGCTGTTATTTTGGATAAAATCAAACAACTCGGATTTACGTATTCCACTCGTTCCGGTATTACGGTTGCGGTATCGGATGTTATCGTTCCACCTGAGAAGTTTGAAATCCTTAGACAGTCTGAGGAAAAAGCACAAATCGTTACGAATCAGTATCGTCGTGGTCTGATTACGAATGAAGAGCGCTATGACCGTATCATTGACATCTGGTCGAAATCCAAAGATGACATTACTGAGATTCTGATGAAGTCCATGGATCGTTATAACTCGATCATGATGATGGTGGATTCCAAAGCACGGGGTAACAAATCGCAAATCACTCAATTGGGCGGTATGCGTGGTCTGATGGCCAACCCATCCGGTCGAATCATTGAACTCCCAATCAAATCAAACTTCCGTGAAGGTCTGACGGTACTCGAGTACTTCATCTCGACTCACGGTGCGCGTAAAGGTTTGGCGGATACGGCTCTGCGTACAGCGGATTCAGGTTACCTGACTCGTCGTCTCGTAGACGTAGCGCAAGACGTAATCGTGCGTGATGATGATTGTGGTACAGATAAAGGCTTTACAGTAAGTCGTATCCAGGATGGTAAAGAGGTTATTGAAGATCTCTACGACCGTATTGAAGGCAGATACTGCTTCGAGACATTACGTCATCCGGAAACGAAAGAAATTATTGTGGGTCGCAATGAATTGATTGACTCCGACAAAGCAGAGGCTATCATCAAAGCAGGTATAACCAAACTGCAAATCCGCTCTGTACTCAGCTGCCGTGCAAGTCATGGTGTCTGCAAGAAGTGTTATGGTCGTAACCTTGCGACAGGTAAACACGTGGAGATCGGTGAAGCAGTTGGGATTATTGCAGCACAGTCCATTGGTGAACCAGGAACACAGCTTACAATGCGCACGTTCCATACCGGTGGTGTAGCCGGAGACGATATTACGCAAGGTTTGCCGCGTATCCAAGAGTTGTTTGAAGCTCGTAATCCTAAGGGCCAAGCAACGATCAGTGAGATTGATGGTGTGGTTAAAGAAATTCGCGAGACGAAAGATCGTCGTGAAATCGAAATTCAAGGTGAAGCGGAATCCAAAGTATACGCCGTTACCTATGGTTCCCGTGTGCGCGTAAGCGAAGGCATGGAAATTGAAGCGGGTGACGAGTTGACGGATGGTTCCATCGATCCAAAAGAAATGCTGCGCATTAAAGGCATACGTGGCGTACAAAACTACATTTTGCAGGAAGTACAACGCGTATATCGTAACCAAGGCGTAGAAATCAACGATAAGCACGTTGAAGTTATGATCCGTCAAATGTTGCGTAAAATCCGCATCGTAGATGCAGGAGATACAACGCTGTTGCCAGGATCGTTCGTTGATATGCATGAGTACGAAAGAGCTAACAAAATAGCGATTCTTAGTGATAAAGAGCCAGCGGTTGCAAAACCAATCTTGCTCGGTATTACAAAAGCATCCTTGGAAACAGACTCTTTCCTCTCAGCGGCTTCGTTCCAAGAAACTACACGTGTACTGACAGATGCAGCGATCAAAGGTAAAGTCGATCAATTGCTCGGTCTGAAGGAAAATGTAATCATCGGTAAATTGATTCCTGCAGGTACAGGTATGCACCGTTACCGCAGCATCAAATTTGCTGAGCCAGAAGATGGCCAATCTTCAGTAGAAGAACTTGAGCCAGTTTCGGTTGATTAAGATAGATTTCTTCTGATTTAGAGGAGAAAGAAAGTTTTGTACCTCAGGAGACGGACGGTTGTATGATACAGACGGACGAATCCTGATGTACGTAAACTTTGTGAAAATGTTTTAGGATTAGCATTGACATTGCTTGCGCTAGATGCTAATATATCAAAGGTGCGTGGGCAGCTGATTGTATATGGTTCTATTCGGAGGAATGTCTAATGTCTAATGAAAAAGCCTTGCAAGATGCTCATGTCAAAATTGGTACCAAACAGACCATGCGGATGGTGCAGACAGGTATGACTTCTGAAGTCTATGTCGCAGAAGATTGTGATCCGCAGCTCACTTCCAAAATCATTGCTTTGTGTGAACAATACAATGTGAAATGCACGAAAGTGGATACAATGAAAAATCTCGGCAAAGCTTGCGGGATTGGAGTGGGAGCAGCAATGGCTGCTGTCGTAAAATGATACGGTAAGGAACGTTTTTGTCCGAGAACTTTCAAGGATTCTCCAAGGCAAAAACTTTTCATTTGTCTTTTTATGAACCGCCTGGGTCTGTGGACTTAGCGAAAAGAGGTTTATAAAGAAACATGAATATTTGAGGAAGGGGGTGGCAATCACATGCCAACTATTAACCAATTGGTTCGTAAAGGACGTCAACCAAAAGTTTACAAGTCTAAATCACCAGCTTTGCAAAAAGGATTTAACGCTTTGAAACGTGAATCCACTAACATCAGTGCCCCACAAAAACGTGGTGTCTGCACTCGTGTAGGAACAATGACTCCACGTAAACCGAACTCCGCACTTCGTAAGTATGCTCGTGTTCGTTTGACAAACCGTCTCGAGGTAACTGCTTATATTCCGGGAATCGGACATAACCTTCAAGAGCACAGTGTGGTATTACTTCGCGGAGGTAAAGTTAAAGACCTTGCAGGAGTTCGTTATCACATCGTTCGTGGTGCTCTCGATACTGCAGGCGTGAACAACCGTATGCAAGCTCGTTCTAAATACGGTGCTAAACGTCCAAAAGCTAAAAAAGCCTAAACTATTATAAGCAGATAGCCTGAATGCCTTCTGGTCTAAGTCTGGAAGGTACAGGAGCTGCTGAACAAGAAAGAAAGGGGATATCCATGCCACGCAAAGGTCCAGTTACGAAAAGAGACGTTCTGCCTGATCCGTTATACAACAGCAAGTTGGTTACTCGTTTAATCAACCGCATCATGATCGGTGGTAAACGCGGTGTTGCTCAAAGCATTCTGTATAATGCGTTCAAGTTAATTCAAGAACGTACGGGTAATGACCCTATGGAAGTATTTGAAGCAGCAATCAAGAATATCATGCCAGTCCTGGAAGTTAAAGCTCGCCGTGTCGGCGGTGCCAACTACCAAGTACCAATCGAGGTGAAACCAGAGAGACGTACTGCTCTGGGATTACGTTGGCTCGTAAACTACTCCCGCAACCGCGGCGAGAAAACAATGGAAGAGCGTTTGGCGGCTGAGATCATCGACGCTTCCAACAACACAGGCGCTTCCGTTAAAAAACGTGAAGATACGCACAAAATGGCTGAAGCAAACAAAGCGTTTGCTCACTACCGCTGGTAGGATTCAGTTCACAATAAAAAACTTCAATTTTGAAGGGAGACCCATTACATGGCTAGAGAGTTCTCCTTGAAAAATACACGTAATATCGGGATCATGGCTCATATTGATGCGGGTAAAACCACGACAACTGAGCGGATCCTGTTTTACACAGGACGTACGCACAAAATCGGTGAAGTTCACGAAGGCGCTGCGACAATGGACTGGATGGAACAGGAACAGGAGCGCGGAATTACGATTACTTCCGCTGCAACTACCGCTGCTTGGAAGGGCTACCGCGTTAATATCATTGATACCCCGGGACACGTTGACTTCACTGTTGAAGTTGAACGTTCCCTTCGTGTATTGGACGGAGCAGTTGGTGTATTCAGTGCGAAAGAAGGCGTTGAGCCTCAGTCCGAAACCGTATGGAGACAGGCTGATAAATACAACGTACCTCGTATCGCATATGTAAACAAAATGGATATCATCGGTGCTGACTTCTTGAACGTTGTATCTGACATGCGTGATCGCCTTAAAGCGAACGCTATTGCGATTCAACTTCCTATCGGCGCTGAAAATGATTTCAAAGGTATCATTGATATCGTTGCTCAACGGGCTCATATGTACAAAGATGACCTGGGACAAGATATCGAAGAAACTGAAATTCCTGCAGAATTCGTTGAGCAAGTTGAAGAACTTCGCAACGAATTGATCGAGCGTGTTGCAGAACTTGACGAAGACTTGACAATGAAATACCTGGAGGGCGAAGAGATCACAGTTGATGAGATCAAAGCCGCACTCCGTAAAGGTGTTGTCGAAGTTAAAATCTTCCCGGTTATCTGTGGATCCTCGTATCGTAACAAAGGTGTTCAACTGATGTTGGATGCTGTTGTTGATTACCTGCCAGCTCCAACAGATGTTGCTTCTATTACAGGACATCTTGAGGATGGTACTGAAACAATTCGTAAGTCTTCTGATGAAGAGCCTTTCTCCGCATTGGCATTCAAAATCATGACGGACCCTTACGTTGGTAAGTTGACATTTTTCCGCGTATACTCCGGTGTTCTTCAATCCGGTTCATATGTGTTGAATGCCACTAAAAATAAACGTGAGCGTATCGGTCGTATCCTTCAAATGCATGCAAACAGTCGTCAAGAGATCACTGTAGTTTATTCCGGTGACATTGCTGCTGCTGTAGGTTTGAAAGATACGGGTACAGGTGATACACTATGTGATGAGAAAAATCCGGTTATCTTGGAGTCGATGAACTTCCCTGATCCGGTTATCGAAATCGCTGTTGAACCTAAAACCAAAGCTGACCAAGATAAAATGGGTGTGGCTCTCGGCAAGTTGACTGAAGAGGATCCAACTCTTCGTGCTCATACTGACGAAGAAACAGGTCAAACAATCTTGGCTGGTATGGGTGAGCTTCACCTTGATATCATCATCGACCGTATGCGTCGTGAATTCAAGGTTGAAACAACTGTGGGTAAACCACAGGTAGCTTACCGTGAAACATTCCGTGCACCAGCGCGCGTTGAAGGTAAATTCGTACGTCAATCCGGTGGTCGTGGTCAATACGGTCACGTATGGGTTGAATTCGAACCTCTCGAGCCGGGTACAGGCAGCCAGTTCGAAAGTAAGGTTGTCGGTGGTTCGGTACCAAGAGAATACATTCAACCAGCACTGTCAGGGATTGAAGAGCAAATGAAAAACGGCGTTATTGCAGGCTTCCCGCTTGTAGACGTTAAGGCTACAATCGTAGACGGTTCTTACCATGATGTCGATTCCAATGAGATGGCGTTTAAAATTGCCGGATCTATGGCGCTGAAAGCGGCAAAAGACAAATGTAAACCAGTTCTGCTTGAGCCAATCATGAAAGTAGAAGTAACAGTTCCAGAAGAGTACATGGGTGACGTAATGGGGATGCTCAACTCCCGTCGTGGCCGCATCGAAGGTATGGATTCCCGTAGTGGAGCTCAAATCATCCGTGCTAAGGTGCCTTTGTCTGAAATGTTTGGTTACTCTACAACTCTTCGTTCCGGTACTCAAGGACGCGGTGTATTCTCCATGGAACTCTCACACTATGAAGAAGTTCCTAAGAGCATTGCTGAAGAAATTGTTGCCAAAACAAAAGGCGGCGAGTAGTTTTCTCACACTGGATGCAAGTGCATAAGAATAAAATTCGGAGCACTTCATTCAGTGAAAACATAAAATTATAATTTTAAGGAGGCCACGTTCAAATGGCAAAGGCTAAATACGAACGTAATAAACCCCACGTTAACATCGGTACTATTGGTCACGTCGATCATGGTAAAACAACACTGACTGCTGCAATCACAACTGTATTGTCCAAAACTTACGGTGGTGCAGCAATCGCATTTGATCAAATCGATAAAGCTCCAGAAGAGCGCGAACGCGGTATCACAATCTCCACGTCACACGTTGAGTACGAAACTGACAACCGTCACTACGCTCACGTTGACTGCCCAGGTCACGCCGACTATGTTAAAAACATGATCACTGGCGCGGCACAAATGGATGGAGCTATCTTGGTAGTATCCGCAGCTGATGGTCCAATGCCACAAACTCGTGAACACATCTTGCTTTCCCGTCAAGTAGGCGTACCTTACATTGTTGTATTTTTGAACAAATGTGACATGGTTGAAGACGAAGAGTTGTTGGAATTGGTTGAGATGGAAGTTCGCGACCTTCTTAACGAATATGAGTTCCCAGGTGACGATACTCCAATCACTCGTGGATCCGCTCGTGAAGCTCTGCAAAACCCGGATGGTGAGTGGGCTCAAAAAATCATTGAGATGTTCAAAGAAATCGATACGTACATCCCACTGCCTGAGCGTCAAACTGACAAGCCTTTCTTGATGCCTGTCGAGGACGTATTCTCTATCACTGGTCGTGGTACCGTTGCTACAGGTCGTGTAGAGCGTGGTACTGTTAAAGTCGGCGAAGAGATCGAAATCGTTGGTATTACTGAAGAAACTAAAAAATCCGTAGTTACGGGCGTTGAAATGTTTCGTAAATTGTTGGATTCCGCTCAAGCGGGTGACAACATCGGTGCATTGTTGCGTGGTGTTGACCGTACTCAAATCGAGCGTGGTCAAGTACTTGCAAAACCAGGTTCTGTTAAGCCACACACAGAATTCACTGCACAAATCTACGTTTTGACTAAAGAAGAGGGTGGCCGTCATAAGCCTTTCTTCACTGGATATCGTCCACAGTTCTACTTCCGTACAACTGACGTAACGGGCATCATCAACTTGCCAGAAGGTACTGAAATGGTAATGCCTGGTGACAACATCACGGTTACTGTTTCCCTGATCTCCCCAATCGCGATTGAAGATGGAACTAAGTTCTCCATTCGTGAAGGTGGACGTACAGTTGGTGCAGGTTCCGTAGCATCAATCCAAAAGTAATAATTTAGCTCATAGCTAAATATGCATATGCAACAGTGTACTGGAACGAGTAACATTGTATTGTAACGAAGCTTCGGAAGAGTTCTTTATCCGACATCGGATAAAGAACTCTTTTATTATGTAATAGTTTCGGAACCTGCGTCATACGAAATGTACACCATTTATGAGTCTAGAAAGATTGGTTAAGGCAGCTCGTATATAAAAGATAAACACTGCAATAAACGAAGTCATTTCATCAGAAAAGATAAGTTTAAATGTTTTTCTTAAATATGCTTGCAATACGCCCATCTTTTCTATATAATAATGAATGTTGTTCTGTGACGTTGCGATGATGTGAGAGGTTACTGGCACACCCGGCCCCTTTGCCATGGGACAGTGGCTAGAAAATTTTCACGGAGTATGTCCGATAAAAAATTGGGCGATAGAAGGAGGGACTAAAATGGCAAAGCAAAAAATTCGTATTCGTTTGAAAGCTTACGACCACAGAATTCTTGATCAATCCGCGGAGAAAATTGTTGAAACAGCAAAACGTTCGGGTGCTGGTGTATCCGGTCCGATTCCGCTTCCTACTGAAAAACAAATCATTACTATTCTTCGTGCGGTGCACAAGTACAAGGATTCTCGGGAACAATTCGAACAGCGCACACATAAGCGTTTGATCGACATCGTTGACCCGACTCCACAAACTGTGGATGCCTTGATGCGCTTGGATCTGCCGTCCGGTGTAGATATCGAAATTAAATTGTAGTATAAAACTACAGATAAAGAACATTTATAAAGGAAATGAGGTGTCAACATGAAAGGTATCTTAGGAAAAAAACTTGGAATGACTCAAGTGTTTACCCCAGACGGTAACGTAGTTGCAGTAACGGTTATCGAAGCAGGACCTTGTGTTGTTTTACAAAAGAAAGATATTGAGAACGATGGCTACGAAGCAGTTCAAATCGGTTACTCCGATAAGAAAGAGAAAAATGCTAACAAGCCAGAAGCGGGACACGCTAAAAAAGCGAATACTGCACCTAAGCGCTACGTTCGTGAGCTTCGCGGCATTAACATCGCGGAATATGAAGTTGGCCAAGAATTGAAAGCTGACATTTTCGCTGAAGGCGAGTTCGTTGACGTAACAGGTACTTCTAAAGGTAAAGGTTTTGCCGGTGTTATCAAGCGTTGGGGACAAAGCACTGGACCTATGTCACATGGATCGCGTTACCACCGTGGCCCAGGTTCGATGGGTTCGATCCAAGCTAATCGCGTTCCTAAAGGCAAACGCCTGCCAGGACATATGGGACATGATACTGTTACAATTCAAGGTCTTGAAGTGGTTAAAGTAGACGCTGAACGTAATGTATTGCTCGTTAAGGGCTCCATTCCTGGACCAAAAAACAGCCTTGTGAGAGTCAAAGCGACCGTTAAAAAATAACTACTGAAGAAAGGAGGAACACAAAATGCCAAAAGTATCAGTTTACAATGTAGATGGTAACCAAGTAGGCGAAGTTGAATTGAACGATGCGGTTTTCGGAATTGAACCGAATCAACACGTTCTGTACGATGCAGTTCTTATGCAACGCGCTTCTCTTCGTCAAGGTACCCACAAAGTAAAAGGACGTTCTGAAGTACGTGGCGGTGGACGTAAGCCTTGGAAACAAAAAGGTACAGGTCGCGCTCGTCAAGGTTCGATTCGTTCTCCACAATGGAAAGGCGGCGGTATCGTATTTGGTCCGACACCACGGAGCTATGCGTATAAATTGCCTAAGAAAGTTCGTCGTTTGGCGATCAAATCGGCCCTTTCATCGAAATTGCTTGATAATGACATTATCGTTTTGGACGCTCTCACGTTGAGCACGCCTAAAACTAAAGAGTTTGCAGCCATCTTGAGTAATCTCAAAGTGGGACGCAAAGCTTTAATCGTAGCTCCTAGCTATGATGATAATGTAGCTCTTTCCGCACGGAATATTCCAGGCGTGAAATTTGTAGCTGCTGACGGTATTAATGTTCTTGACGTGCTTTCGCACGACAAACTGATCATTACGAAAGAAGCAGTTCAGAAGGTAGAGGAGGTGCTCGCGTAATGAAAGATCCTCGTGATATTGTAAAACGTCCGATTATTACGGAACGTACAGCTGATATGATGAACGACTTGAAATATGTATTTGAAGTCGATATCCGTGCAAACAAAACCGAGATCAAGAAAGCCGTAGAAGCTATTTTCAACGTAAAAGTGAAAAACGTGAACACGCTTCGTGTTCCAGCTAAGCCAAAACGGTATGGACGTTATAACGGATATACTAGCGAATGGAAAAAAGCGTTTGTAACGCTGACAAAAGACAGCAAAACGCTTGAGTTCTTTGAAACAGTATAATTGAATTTTTGAAGTTAGGAGGGAAACCCAGTGCCAATCAAAAAGTATAAACCAACATCCCCGGCAAGACGGAATATGTCCGTTTCTACATTTGAGGAAATTACCACAGATCAGCCGGAGAAATCGTTGTTGGCTCCATTAAGCAAACAAGCAGGCCGCAACAACCAAGGTAAAATTACAGTTCGTCACCATGGTGGTGGACACAAGCGTAAATACCGTATCATCGACTTCAAACGTACTAAAGATGGAATACCGGGCCGCGTTGCTACGATTGAATATGACCCGAACCGTACATCTAACATCGCTCTGATTCACTACGCTGATGGTGAGAAACGTTATATCATCGCTCCTAAGGGTTTGAAAGTTGGAGATCAAGTATTCTCCGGACCTGAATCAGACATCAAAATTGGTAATGCATTGCCACTCGAAAACATTCCAGTAGGTACCGTTATCCACAACATTGAGTTGAAACCAGGTAAAGGCGGACAGTTGGTTCGTGCTGCTGGTACAGAAGCTCAATTGCTTGGTAAAGAAGAAAAATACGTTTCCGTTCGTCTCTCTTCCGGAGAAGTTCGTCGTATTTTGAAAGTTTGCCGCGCTACAATCGGATCTGTTGGTAACCAAGACCACGAGCTCATCAAAATCGGTAAAGCCGGTCGTAGCCGTTGGTTGGGTAAACGCCCTGAAGTTCGTGGTGTAGTAATGAACCCTAACGATCACCCACACGGTGGTGGTGAAGGTCGTGCTCCAATCGGACGTAAATCGCCAATGTCACCATGGGGTAAACCTACTCTTGGTTACAAAACGCGTAAGAAAAATAAAGCTTCTGATAAATACATCATTCGCCGCCGCACGAAGTAATACACACTGTGCATAACTTCGTGAGGCATCTGCGGATGCATAATAGCTATGTTTGAAGGGAGGATCTCCACATGGGTCGCAGTTTGAAAAAAGGGCCATTCATTGATGGCTACATGCTCAAAAAGGTAGAAGAGATGGAAGCTTCAGGCAAGAAGAATGTAATCAAAACCTGGTCCCGTCGTTCTACAATTTTCCCACAATTCATCGGACACACATTTGGCGTTTACGACGGTCGTAAACACGTGCCAGTGTATGTAACTGAGGACATGGTCGGACATAAACTGGGTGAGTTCGCTCCAACCCGTACGTACAAAGGCCATACTGCTGATGATAAGAAAACAAGAAGATAGATAATGAAGATCTTTAGTGTTTGAGAGGAGGTTACACAATGGAAGCAAAAGCACATGCTAAGTTTATCCGGATTGCTCCTCGTAAAGTTCAACTCGTTGTTGACTTGATTCGCGGCAAGCAAGTAGGTGAGGCGGTTGCCATTCTCCGTCACACTCCGAAATCCGCTTCTCCAATCGTTGAGAAGTTGCTTAACTCCGCTATTGCGAATGCGGAACATAACTATTCTTTGGATGTTAATAACTTGGTTATCTCGCAAGCTTACGTGAACCAAGGACCGACAATGAAACGTTTCCGCCCTCGTGCAATGGGACGTGCAAGTCGTATTAACAAACGTACTAGCCACATTACTTTGGTGGTATCTGAGAAGTAGAAGGAGGGGAAATGTGTGGGCCAAAAGGTAAATCCAGTCGGACTCCGTGTCGGAATCATCCGTGACTGGGAATCTAAGTGGTATGCAGGCAAAGACTTCGGTGAGCTTTTGATGGAAGACGTGAGAATTCGTGAATTCCTGAAAAATAAATTGAAAGACTCCGCTTTATCTCGTGTTGAAATTGAGAGAGCGGCTAACCGCGTAAACGTAACGATTCACACTGCTAAACCAGGTATGGTTATTGGTAAGGGTGGTTCGGAAGTTGAAAATCTTCGTAACCAAATTACGAAAATTTCCGGCGGTAAAAAAGTACACATTAACATCTCTGAAATTAAGAACCAAGATCTGGACGCTATTCTTGTAGCTGAAAGCATTGCACAACAATTGGAACGTCGCGTTTCTTTCCGTCGTGCTCTGAAACAAGCAATTCAAAGAACTATGCGCTCTGGTGCTAAAGGTATTAAAACTCAAGTAGGCGGACGTCTTGGCGGTGCTGAGATTGCACGTTCTGAAGGCTACAGCGAAGGAACTGTTCCACTGCACACACTGCGTGCTGACATTGACTATGGTACTGCAGAGGCTCATACTACTTACGGACTTATCGGCGTAAAAGTATGGATCTATCGTGGAGAGGTTCTTCCTACGGCTAAGAAACAAGCTGCTAAGGAAGGAGGCAACTAATCATGTTGGTACCAAAACGCGTAAAACACCGTAAGCAACAACGTGGACATATGAAAGGCCAAGCTAAAGGCGGAACAACGCTGAACTTTGGCGAATATGGTCTGCAAGCTACGGAACCGGCTTGGATTACGAACCGTCAGATCGAAGCGGCTCGTATTGCGATGACTCGTTACATCAAACGTGGTGGTAAAGTCTGGATTAAAATTTTCCCGGATAAACCAATCACTCAAAAGCCTCTCGAGGTTCGGATGGGTAGCGGTAAAGGTAACGTAGAAAAATGGGTTGCAGTAGTGAAACCTGGTAAGATCATGTTTGAACTTGCTGGTGTACCGGAGGAAATTGCACGCGAAGCAATGCGCCTTGCCGCTCACAAACTGCCAATCAAAACGAAGTTCGTGAAACGTGAAGAATTGGGTGGTGAAGCAAATGAAAGCTAGTGAATTTCGCAACCTAACCTCTGCTGAAATCGAGCAAAAGATTGCCGGATTTAAAGAAGAACTCTTTAACCTCCGCTTTCAACTCGCTACCGGTCAGCTGGATAACCCGACTCGAATCCGTGATGTGCGGAAAGAAATAGCTCGTGCTAAAACCATTATCCGTGAAAGAGAACTGGGAATCGTTAATTAGGGATTGGATATATAATCCGTCCGTAATCAGGAAGGAGGCTAACAATGAGCGTAGAACGTAACGCACGTAAAGTGCAAACCGGTAAAGTGGTCAGCGATAAAATGGATAAAACGATTGTTGTTGCTGTAGAAACTTACAAAAAACACAACTTGTACCATAAGCGCATCAAGGTTACTAAAAAATTCAAAGCACATGACGAAGAAAACACTGCGAAAATCGGTGACACGGTGAAAATCATGGAGACTCGTCCGCTTTCGAAAGATAAACGCTGGAGACTTACTGAAATCGTAGAAAAAGCGGTTATCATCTAATGCATCAGCAGCATAGCTGAAAGGAGGAATACTAAATGATTCAACCATTTACACGTTTGACTGTGGCTGACAACTCCGGTGCGAAGGAACTGATGTGTATCCGCGTACTCGGCGGTACGGGACGTCGTACAGCTCAAATCGGTGATCTGATCGTTTGTTCTGTTAAACAAGCAACACCAGGCGGCGTTGTCAAAAAAGGTGATGTAGTTAGAGCGGTTGTCGTTCGTACGAAACGTTCTGTACGTCGTAAAGACGGTTCCTACATCGGTTTTGATGAAAATGCAGCGGTTGTTGTAAAAGACGACAGAAGCCCACGCGGAACACGTATTTTCGGACCTGTTGCTCGTGAACTTCGCGACAAAGATTTCATGAAAATCGTTTCCTTGGCCCCAGAAGTTATCTAAAGCTTAATCTCGTGATGTTAGAAACAGGAGGTGTACGAAATGCCAAGAGTGAAAAAAGTTCTGGAATCCCATAACAACAAACTTCACGTTAAAAAGGAAGATACGGTTATGGTAATCAGCGGTAAGGACAAAGGTAAAAAAGGTCGTGTTATCGCTGCTTATCCTCGTGAGAACCGCGTCCTTGTGGAAGGTGTTAACATGGTTAAAAAACACCAGAAGCCTAACCAGCAAAATCCGCAAGGCGGCATTATCGAGAAGGAAGCTCCGATTCACGTTTCCAACGTAATGCACATCGATCCAAAGAGCGGAAAAGTAACCCGTGTAGGTTACAAAGTGTTGGATAACGGAAAGAAAGTGCGCGTTGCTAAACGATCCGGAGAAATTATCGACTAATTGAACCGAATGAGAAAGGAGGGCTATGATTCATGGCATCAAGAATGAAAGAACGTTACCTGCAAGAAATCGCTCCTGCTTTGATGCAGAAGTTTAACTATACAACGGTTATGCAAGTGCCGAAAGTCGAGAAAATCGTTATCAACATGGGTGTGGGCGATGCTGTCCAGAACTCCAAAGTGTTGGATTCCGCAGTAAGCGATTTGCAACTGATCACAGGTCAAAAACCTGTAGTCACTCGTGCAAAAAAATCTATCGCAGGTTTCAAACTGCGTGAGAATATGCCTATCGGTGCGAAAGTTACATTGCGCGGCGAGCGTATGTACTATTTCCTCGATAAATTGTTGAACGTCACGCTTCCTCGTGTCCGCGACTTCCGCGGTGTATCGAGCAAAGCTTTTGACGGACGTGGTAACTATACACTGGGTCTGAAAGAGCAACTGATCTTCCCAGAGATCGAGTACGACAAAGTAGACAAAGTCCGCGGTATGGATATTGTCATTGTAACAACGGCGAAAACAGACGAAGAGTCCCGCGAATTGCTCACGCAAATGGGAATGCCTTTCGTTAAGTAATGTTAGCATAACGTTTCCGGGTGTCTGGAAAGACTCCCTTTTCTCCGAAATTATTTAGGAGGTGTCAGGCTAAGTGGCAAAAACTTCGATGAAAGTCAAACAACAACGTACACCAAAGTTTAAAGTACGTGCATATACACGCTGTGAGCGTTGCGGACGTCCACATTCGGTCCTGCAAAAGTTTAAAATTTGCAGAATTTGCTTCCGTGAATTAGCTTATAAAGGCCAGATTCCTGGCGTGAAAAAAGCAAGCTGGTAAAAAGTCCTGAACGGGAAGGAGGTTAACTCACAATGACTATGTCTGATCCAATTGCAGATATGCTTACTCGTATTCGTAACGCGAACACTGTTCGTCACGAAACGGTAGAAATGCCTGCTTCGACAATGAAAAAACAAATCGCCGATATCCTGAAGCGTGAAGGTTTCATCCGTGACGCTGAAGTTATCGATGATAACAAACAAGGGATTATCCGTGTTTTCCTGAAATACGGTCAAAATAACGAGCGCGTTATCACTGGTCTGAAAAGAATCAGTAAACCTGGTCTTCGTGTTTACACGAAAAGCAACGAAGTACCTCGTGTACTTGGTGGCCTGGGAATCGCAATCATCTCGACATCTAAAGGTATCATGACGGACAAAGAAGCTCGTCAATCGAAATCCGGCGGAGAAGTCGTTTGCTACGTTTGGTAATATAACGTCACAAGATAGGAGGTGCAACATATGTCTCGTATTGGTCGCAAACCAATTACAGTACCAAGTGGTGTAGACATCACCCTGGACAACACCGTTATTACGGTAAAAGGACCCAAAGGAACTTTGACTCGTGAGCTTCATAAAGACATGAAGGTTACAGTTGAAAATAACGAAATCACAGTTGTGCGTCCTTCCGATAACAAAACTCACCGTTCTTTGCACGGCACAACGCGTAGCGTTGTTAACAATATGGTGAGTGGCGTTACTGAAGGTTTCTCAAAATCTCTGGAGTTGGTTGGGGTTGGATATCGTGCAAGCAAATCCGGAGATAAAATCGTTCTGAACGTTGGCTACTCTCACCCGGTTGAAATTACACCGGAAGCGGGAATCGAATTCGAAGTACCTGTGAATACGAAAATCATCGTTCGCGGAATTGACAAAGAGCGTGTAGGTGCTTACGCTGCTAAAATCCGTTCCGTTCGTGAACCTGAACCGTACAAAGGTAAAGGTATTAAATATGAAGGCGAGCGTATCATCCGTAAGGAAGGTAAAGCCGGTAAGAAGAAATAAGATTTCTCTTACCGCCTTTGCGCGGCTTTCGGTTTGCTTGCTTCGTGTGTATCTAATATACTTCGTGGCTTCCAATATGAAGCCAGCGAGGTAACCTGAAAGGAGTGAATCCCTGAGATGATTACGAAACCAGATAAAAATAAGGCTCGTCTGAAAAGACACCTTCGTGTTCGTAAGAAAATCCAAGGAACGGCAGCACGTCCTCGTTTGAACGTATTCCGTTCTGGTAAACATATGTATGCGCAAATCATCGATGATGTAGCTGGTGTAACAATCGCTTCCGCGTCTACCGTAGACAAAGAATTGAGCAGCGACATTCAAAATGGTGCATCTGTTGAATCAGCTCGTAAAGTCGGCGAACTCGTTGCTAAACGTGCGAAAGATAAAGGTGTTTCCAACATCGTATTTGACCGTAGCGGATATCTGTACCATGGTCGTATCGCAGCATTGGCTGAAGCGGCTCGTGAAGCAGGACTTGAGTTTTAAGATATTTTTCAAAAGGAGGTTAACGACTTGCGTGTAGATCCGAATACTTTGGAACTGACTGAAAGAGTTGTAAATATTAATCGCGTAGCTAAAGTAGTAAAAGGCGGACGCCGTTTCAGCTTTAGCGCACTGGTTGTAGTCGGCGACGGCAACGGCTGGGTTGGCGCTGGTATCGGTAAAGCGGGCGAAGTACCTGATGCAATTCGCAAAGGTATTGAAGACGCTAAGAAAAACCTTATACACGTTCCACTCGTAGGAACTTCGATTCCTCACTTGGTAACAGGTAAGTTCGGCGCAGGACGCGTTCTGTTGAAACCAGCATCTGAAGGTACTGGTGTTATCGCTGGTGGTCCTGTACGTGCGGTTCTTGAACTTGCTGGTGTAGGTGACATTTTGACAAAATCTCTGGGTTCTTCGAATTCCATGAACATGGTCAATGCGACTTTGGAAGGTTTGTCCCGTTTGAAGCGTGCTGAAGACGTGGCTAAACTGCGCGGAAAATCCGTCGAAGAGCTTTTGGGTTAAGGAGGGAATCTCATGGCTAAATTAGAAATTACCCTCGTCCGTAGCTTGATCGGACGTCCGGAGACGCAAAGAACAACTGTGAAAACATTGGGTTTGCGCAAAATCAACAGCAAAGTGGTTCAAAACGATAATCCTGCCATCCGTGGTATGATTAACAAAGTAAGCCACTTGGTAGCTGTTAAAGAAGTAGAAGCTTAATAACGGGTTAATCCCACAAATCTTTAAGGAGGTGCAACGAACGATGAAGTTACATGAGCTTTCACCATCACCTGGATCCCGCAAAGAGCGTAAGCGTGTTGGTCGCGGTCCAAGTAGTGGTACAGGTAAAACATCAGGTCGCGGTCACAAAGGACAAAACTCTCGTTCTGGCGGTGGTGTACGTCCAGGCTTCGAAGGTGGACAAAATCCATTGTATCGTCGATTGCCAAAACGCGGTTTCGTAAACCCAACTCGCAAAGAATATGCAGTTGTGAATATTGAAGACCTGAACAGTTTGGCTGAGGGTACTGAAGTAACTCCAGAATTTTTGATGACGAACGGCGTAGTTAAAAACGCTAAATCCGGAATCAAAATCCTGGGTAACGGTGAAGTCACTGTGAAGCTGACTGTTAAAGCTAATAAATTTTCTCAATCTGCGGTAGAGAAAATTGAAGCTGCCGGCGGTACAACCGAGGTGATTTAATGTTCAAGACCCTAAAGAATATCTGGCGGGTTGAGGATCTGCGCAAAAGGGTATTATTTACCCTTTTTGTACTGATCATTTACCGCATCGGCTCCTTTGTCCCCGTTCCGGGCGTTAACAAAGATGTGTTCGAAGCGACAAATTCTGCGGGTAAAGAAGTTTTTGGACTTCTCAATACGTTCTCGGGTGGAGCACTGTTCCAGTTCTCGATTTTTGCGCTCGGGATCGTTCCTTACATCACTGCGTCAATCATAGTACAGTTGCTTTCCATGGACGTTATTCCTAAATTAGCGGAGTGGGCAAAGCAAGGTGAACAAGGTAAGAAGAAATCTGCACAATTGACCCGTTATTTAACCATTGGGCTGGCATTAATTCAAGCGTTTGGTACGTCAATCGGCTTCAACCGCTTGTACAATACAGACATGATTCCTAACGCAACATTTGCAGATTATATCTTGATCGCGATTGTACTTACGGCCGGTACTTCATTCCTGATGTGGCTTGGTGAGCAGATCACCGAGAAGGGCATAGGAAACGGTATTTCGATCTTGATCTTTGCGGGTATCTTATCCACGGTGCCTAATATTATCAAACAAACAGTCGAATCCGACTTCATTCAACCTGACCAACTGTTTATGAATATTCTTAAGGGTGTTATCATCGCAATCGTTATTGTGCTGATCATCATAGGGGTCATTTACATTCAGCAGGCGATTCGGAAAATTCCGGTACAGTACGCTAAACGTGTCGTAGGAAACAAAATGTACGGTGGACAGAATACACATATCCCGCTGAAAATTAATGCAGCAGGTGTTATCCCTGTTATCTTTGCATCATCGCTGTTGATGTTCCCAACGATCATCGCCAACTTCTGGGCAGATCGCTTATGGGCACAATGGATCGGACAGAATCTGACTACACACAAACCTCTTGGAATGTTGTTGTATGTCGTGATGATCTTCGGTTTCACATTCTTCTATACTTTCGTACAGATGAATCCACAGCAGATGGCTGATAATATGAAAAAGAACGGCGGTTATATCCCAGGCATTCGCCCGGGTAAAGCAACCGAGAAATATCTGACCCGTGTCATGACCCGTTTGACAATGGCCGGAGCCATCTTCTTGGCAGCCATTTCCGTTCTGCCTGTAATCTTAGGGGCACTTTCTGGTTTGCCTCAATCAGCGCAAATTGGAGGAACATCCCTCCTGATCGTTATCGGTGTTGCGCTGGATACGATGAAGCAAATCGAAAGCCAATTGATCAAACGCCACTACAAAGGTTTTATCAATAAATAGGCAATAGGTACCGGTCAAGTTAAGATTTACTTGCCGGCACCTATTGTGCTGTTTGTTGATGTAGGGTAGTCTTGGAGGGAGTGACATAACGTGAACATCCTATTCATGGGCCCTCCGGGGGCAGGAAAAGGAACACAAGCAGACGTCATCGTGAAAGAGTTCGGTATTCCCCATATTTCAACAGGCGATGCATTTCGTCTGGCGATTAAACAGGGAACTCCCATTGGCCTGAAAGCCAAGGAATATATGGATCAAGGATTGCTTGTACCAGATGATGTAACCATTGGCATCGTTGAAGAACGTTTGCAGCAGCCTGACTGCAGAGAAGGATTTCTCTTGGACGGATTTCCAAGAACCCTGTCTCAAGCAGAAGCGCTCGATGGCATTTTGGATCGATTGAACTCAGGTCTTGATCATGTAATTAACCTGAAAGTGGATCGCAACAAACTCCTCGCTCGTTTGACGGGTCGTCGGATTTGTAAGAACTGTGGTTCCACTTATCATGTGGTGTTCAATCCGCCTAAGCAGGAAGGTGTCTGTGATAGATGCGACGGTGAGCTTTACCAACGCTCTGATGATAATGAAGAGAGTGTAGGTACTCGACTGGACGAGTATATCAACAAAACAGCACCACTCCTCACGTTCTATGAGACTAAAGGTCTTCTTCGTGAAATGAACGGAGAACAGGATATCGATCAAGTTTCTAAAGAAATCGTGTCCTTACTGAGAGGTTAATTGATGATCATTGGTAAGTCCGAAACGGAACTGGGCTTGATGAGGGAAGCAGGGAGAATTGTTGCGGAAACGCATCATCTCTTGGCAGAGCATATCGCTCCCGGTATTACGACTGGAGAACTTGACCATATGGCAGATCAATACATCCGCAGTCAAGGAGCTGTGCCGTCTTTCAAAGGTTATAACGGTTTCCCTGCCAGTGTGTGCGCTTCAGTAAATGAAGAATTGGTACATGGATTTCCCGGCAAACGCAAGTTGAACGAGGGCGATATCGTTACGTTTGACATTGGCGCGCAGTACCAGGGGTATCATGGAGATTCCGCCTGGACTTATCCGGTCGGCCGTATTTCCGAAGAAGCCCGTCGTCTTCTGGACGTTACCGAGGCTTCGTTATACGCAGGTCTGGCGCTGGTAAAACCGGACGTTCGCTTGTTTACAATATCTCATGCGATTCAGAAATATATTGAAGATGAAGGGTTCTCCGTGGTTCGTGAATATGTCGGTCACGGCATAGGCGCAGATTTGCACGAGGAACCAAAGATTCCGAACTATGGTCTTCCTGATCGGGGACCACGGCTTAAAGCGGGCATGGTGCTGGCCATAGAGCCGATGGTTAACGTAGGTAGACGGTATGTGAAAACGTTGGAAGATAACTGGACTGTCGTCACAGTTGATGGAACGTTATGTGCCCACTTTGAACACACCGTAGCAGTTACACCAGATGGTATGGAAATTTTCACGAAACTGAATGCGTAGGTGATAAGGCATGAACAATCAGTCTAATCCGCAGCTCGGTCAACTTGTGAAGATCCGTAAAGGCCGCAATGCGGACCAAGCCGCAGTAATTGTTGCTATAGCGGACAGTAGGTTCGTATATATTGCGGATGGAGACAAACGTAAGTTTGATCAACCCAAGAAGAAGAGTCTTCTTCATCTTGAACTCCAGCCTATGATTAGCAGCGAGGTAGTAAACAGTTTAAACGAGTGTGGTCGGGTGACAAATGGAAAGCTCCGCTATGCGGTTCATTCGTTTCTGGAATCCACCAACATTCAAGCTGAAGAGAAAGGAGACTGACTAATGGCCAAGGAAGATGTCATTGAAGTGGAAGGTACGGTTCTTGAACCGCTACCGAATGCAACGTTCAAGGTTGAGCTTGAGAACGGTCATCAAATTCTCGCTCACGTTTCCGGGAAATTACGGATGCACTTTATTCGTATCCTGACTGGAGACAAAGTAGTTGTTCAGTTATCGCCTTACGATCTAACAAAAGGTCGTATAACTTACCGTAAATAGTAGTAGACAGTTGCAGTGAACTGTGAAGCTTATGAAGCGGGTTTTGCCCGGCAAAACTTGCGAAAGCTTCGAAGCCGGTTTTACAATAGTAGAACAAGGTCAATGCTTACGAAGAGGGTTTTGCATAGCAAAACTTTGAGGAGGTAATTCACATGAAGGTAAGACCTTCGGTCAAGCCGATTTGCGAAAAGTGCAAAGTCATTCGCCGCAAAGGGAATGTTATGGTTATCTGTGAAAATCCGAAACACAAACAAAAACAAGGTTAAAGAAGGGGGTGTAGCGTAAAATGGCACGTATATCTGGTGTGGATTTGCCACGTGATAAGCGCGTTGAGATCGCCTTGACTTATATTTTCGGAATCGGTAAAACGACTTCCCAGAAAATTCTGAGCACAACAGGCATCAATCCGGACACTCGTGTTCGTGATTTGACGGAAGATGAAGTCGGCAAATTGCGTGAAAGTATCGATAAAGAGGTCAAAGTAGAAGGTGACCTGCGTCGAGAAATCTCTTTGAATATTAAACGTTTGACGGAGATCGGTTGTTACCGTGGAGTTCGTCATCGTCGTGGTCTGCCTGTTCGTGGACAACGTACGAAAACGAATGCTCGTACTCGTAAAGGTCCTCGTCGTACAGTAGCGAACAAGAAAAAATAATAAGGGGGGATAAGAGAAAATGGCTAAACCGAAAAAAGTCGTACGTACTAAACGTCGTGACCGTAAGAATATTGAATCTGGCGTGGCGCATATCCGTTCCACTTTCAATAACACTATCGTTACTATTACGGATCCTCACGGAAACGCAATTTCGTGGGCAAGCTCCGGCGGTCTCGGATTTAGAGGTTCCCGTAAATCGACTCCGTTTGCTGCACAAATGGCTGCTGAGACTGCTGCCAAAGCTGCAATGGAACATGGGATGAAAGCCGTTGAGGTTATGGTTAAAGGACCAGGCGCAGGCCGTGAAGCAGCGATCCGCTCTTTGCAAGCTGCTGGTCTTGAAGTTAACCTGATCAAAGACGTAACTCCAGTCCCGCATAACGGATGCCGTCCTCCAAAACGTCGTCGTGTCTAATGAGATTTGCCCCTGCGTGTGGTATATTTCCGGCACAATCTGCTAATAATGGTTGTTTAGGCATACTACTACATGTTTTCGCAAGAGAAGGTAAATGTTTCATAGAGGACCGACGTTTTGAAGGAGGGGTATTGCAGTGATTGAAATCGAAAAGCCGAAAATTGAGACGGTAGACGTCAACGATGATGGCACCTATGGGAAATTCGTAGTAGAACCGCTAGAGCGTGGATACGGTACGACGCTTGGAAACTCGCTTCGCCGAATCTTGCTCTCGTCACTGCCGGGTGCGGCAGTGTCTTCGGTTCAAATCGATGGCGTTCTGCATGAATTTGCTACAGTTCCTGGCGTAATGGAAGATGTTACGGAGGTTATTCTTAACCTGAAAGCTTTGTCGCTCAAAATTCATTCTGATGAGGAGAAAGTGCTCGAGATTGATGCTGAAGGCGAAGGAGCAATTACGGCTGGAGATATCCGTGCTGACTCCGATGTGGAAATCCTTAATCCGGATTTGCATATTGCTACGCTCGGACCAGGTTCGAGACTTCACATGCGTATTTTTGCCAATCGCGGTCGCGGCTACGTCCAGGCAGATCGGAATAAACGCGATGACCAGCCGATCGGCGTCATCCCAGTCGATTCCATCTTTACCCCGATCAGCCGCGTTAACTACGCTGTGGAAAATACGCGTGTCGGTCAAGTGACCAACTATGACAAGCTCACGTTGGAAGTTTGGACTGACGGAAGTATTCGTCCTGAAGAGGCTGTAAGCCTTGGCGCTAAAATTTTGACTGAGCATTTGATGCTCTTCGTGGGTCTAACAGACGAAGCGAAAGATGCTGAAATTATGGTCGAAAAAGAAGAAGACAAAAAAGAAAAAGTACTCGAAATGACGATCGAAGAGCTGGATCTCTCTGTTCGTTCCTACAACTGCCTCAAACGTGCCGGTATTAATACTGTGCAAGAGCTGACTACGAAAACGGAAGAAGACATGATGAAAGTCCGTAACCTCGGACGCAAGTCTTTGGAAGAAGTTCAAGAGAAGCTTGAGGAACTTGGTTTGGGACTCCGTACAGAAGAATAAACAGCCGAGTGCTTGAAGTGAAGGAGGGAAAACAATGGCATATCAAAAGTTGGGCCGTAATTCCAGCGCACGTAAAGCTTTGTTCCGTGACCTGGTAACCGACCTGTTCTTATACGAACGCATTCAGACAACTGAAGCGAAAGCTAAAGAGGTTCGTTCTATTGCTGAAAAAATTATCACTAAAGCGAAAAAGGGAGATCTTCATGCCCGTCGCCAAGTGGCAGCTTATGTTCGTCGCGAAACTATCGATGGTGAACAAGATGCAATCCAAAAACTGTTTAGCGAATTGTCCACTCGTTACGCTGAGCGTCCAGGTGGATACACACGTATCCTGAAGCTGGGACCTCGTCGTGGTGACGCTGCGCCAATGGTTTACTTGGAACTGGTTGACCGCGCGTAAAACAGATGAGATGAGGAAAGGGGACAGAATCTGTGATTCTGGATTAACCCTTTTTTTCTCTTCATTTTGGATTTCGTGCTGTAATAGAAGCTCCGTTAGGAGCTTCTTTTGCTGTTCGGGATAGGGGTATGTATAGTATGGAACAAAGGTGTGTTTATAATGCGGAACTTATGTATGACGTTAACTTATGATGGCACTGCCTATTTCGGCTTTCAAGTGCAGCCGGGAGGGAATACGATTCAGGATCATCTTGAAGATGCCATTCGTGCTTTGACCGGTGAGACTATTAAAATTACAGGTTCAGGCAGAACGGATGCTGGTGTTCACGCCCGCAGACAAATCTTCAATTTTCCTACGGAGTCCCAGATCCCGATTGAACGTTGGTGTATTGCACTCAACTCCAGATTACCATCCGATATTGTTGTGATTGATGCTATTGAGGTTCCGTCTGATTTTCATTCTCGCTATGCAGCGAAAAAGAAAACCTATCGATATACTGTCAATGCAAATCAATTTCCGGATGTATTCAACAGAAGATTGCAGTATCATCATCATGCGAAGCTGGACATTATGGCGATGCAGGAGGGATTGCGTCATTTTATAGGCACGTATGATTTCACCTCCTTTGCTTCACGCAAGTCTCAGAAAGAGAATCATGTACGTTCGGTATACGAAGCATGGATGGAAGTGGACCGATCAATGTGCAGAGACCATCCGCGCGATCAGGGTGTCATTCATATCTATGTGAGTGGTAACGGCTTTTTGCAGCATATGGTTCGTATTATTGTAGGGACACTGCTGGAGATCGGAGAGGGCAAACGGAAAGCCTCTGATGTACCGAATATGATTGCTGCATGTCATCGTTCTGCTGCAGGTCCTACTGCAGTTAGCTGTGGATTAATGCTCTGGGATCTTGAATACAAAAAAGATTAAATTTGCTGAGTAAAAAGCTTAATTAACACTTGCGATTTAATCGCCTATCATGTAATATAAAAGTTGTGTTTTCTTAATGGCTTTCCCACAGCCCCAATTAAGAGCTTCACATCGAAATAACAATCCATCAAGACCTAAAGTTATAACTTAACGAACGAAGATAAATGAAAATGATGATTTTGAACATTTTAAGGAGGAACTTTTCATGCGTACTACGTACATGGCGAAGCCTAACGAAGTTGAGCGCCAATGGCACATCATTGATGCTGAAGGCAAAACCCTCGGACGTTTGGCGAGCGAAGCAGCAGCTTTGATTCGCGGCAAACATAAGCCACAATTCACTCCACATGTGGACACTGGCGATTTCGTTGTTATCATCAATGCGGAGAAAATCGTATTGACTGGTAAGAAAATGCAAGGTAAAAAATACTACCGTCACTCGATGCATCCAGGTGGTTTGAAAGTAACTTCAGCTGAAGAGATGATCAAGAACAAACCTGAGCGTGTGTTGGAATTGGCTGTTCGCGGCATGCTTCCTAAAACTCGCATGGGCGAGAAAATGAAGCTGAGACTTAAAGCGTACAAAGGCACTGAGCATCCACATGCAGCACAAAAACCAGAAGTTTACGAACTTCGCGGTTAATTAAAAGGAGGACAGTTTCATGGCACAAGTACAATACTATGGGACAGGTCGTCGTAAACATTCGGTAGCACGTGTTCGCCTTGTACCGGGTGAAGGACGCATTGTCATCAATAAACGTGATATTAATGAATACTTCGGTTTGGAAACACTCAAACTGATCGTAAAACAACCACTGAACTTGACAGAAACGCTCAACAATTATGACGTTCTTGTTATCGCTCATGGTGGCGGAATCTCCGGTCAAGCCGGCGCGATCCGTCATGGTATCTCCCGTGCTCTGCTCAAAGCAGATCCGGAATATCGTGCATCCCTGAAAAAAGCAGGATTCCTGACTCGTGACCCACGTATGAAAGAACGTAAAAAATACGGTCTTAAAGCGGCTCGTCGCGCACCTCAGTTCTCCAAACGTTAATATGCATTGCAAGCCTTTGGCCTCGGCCAAAGGTTTTTTTTGTATGTACAGGACTTATTTCATCGTATATTCTTTCACGGTGCATGCATGAAACTATTCACTAATTACTTACTTATTCTTTTTAAATGCCTCTAAAGCTTTTCATTCCCTTGGAGTTACTCCTGCATATACTCCTTTAACATCTGCTTTTAGTACATCTCAACTAAACCTTCCTATCGTTTTTGATAATTCCCTGTACATCTCTGTATCTCACACATAATTATTCTTCTCTTTTTAATGGCTCAATTACAAGCTCATTTCTAAACCTTATAGTCAACAGTTCGATCCGTTCCCGTTTTCTTATGATGCGTCTGTGTAGTATACATTTGTCATCAGTATTTCTTATGGAATCCATAAATGTTTCTTACATTATGCTCTGCTGTGTATCACAATCTTTTTAACCAAATCACCTGTTCTTGGCATTCTATATTTCCGAAGGAAAGATGTTATTCAGTGCAGTTCTTAACCATTTGGGCTTTTAAACCCGGTAGCAGCAAAGGTTTGACGAGTTAATGATTCTGATAGCACCTGCCCATAGACCCAAATGAACGTGATTGATTTTATCTGAAAATTAGAATTTTGATTAAATCGTACTAAAATCATGTATGAAAAGGACATAAAAATGGACAAAAGCTGATTAGTATTACCAGGTGGCAGGCATTGACATCTCGGATGAAAGATTTATACTATACATAATTCATATTAGATTAGTCGGCTTTAAATGTGTTGAATGCTGAATGGGGGAAATTTAAAGATGAACTTGTTGGAGAAAGAAGAATTGGCTCGGACTAAAGCAGAGGAATTAGAACAAGCTAGTCCAGAGGATATTATTCGGTATGCCATTGAAACGTTCCCAAATATCACTTTTGCATGTAGTTTTGGTGCAGAAGATGTTGTACTTGTAGATATGCTACAGAAGATCAGCCCATCCACGGATGTTTTTTATCTGGATACAGATTTTCATTTTAAAGAAACATACGAAACACGCGATAAGATGCAAGAGAACTACAACCTTAATTTTGTCCGTGTATCACCCAAGATTACTCCTGAAGAGCAGGCAGTTCAGCATGGTGAGGAATTGTGGAAGTCCGACGCTAATGCATGTTGTAACATTCGCAAAGTCGAACCATTAACACGTATTCTTTCGCAGTATGATGCTTGGATTACAGGTATACGCAGAGATCAGGCGCCGACTCGTGCTAATTCAAAAAAGGTTGAATATGACTCCAAGTTTGGACTCATGAAGTTTAATCCGATTGCACATTGGACGACAGAGGATGTATGGGAGTACATTCGAGCTAATAACGTGGTATACAATCCGCTTCATGATCAGAACTACCCGAGTATTGGATGCGAGTACTGCACGCGTCAGGTTATGCCTGGTGAGGACCCTCGTGCTGGACGCTGGTCTGGCAATGATAAAACGGAATGTGGCCTTCATAAATAATTGAATAAACAAGGAGCTGACAAGATGACATCGATTCTGCCTCATGGAGGTACGTTGATACAGCGTATCGTACAAGGAGAAGAACGGGAGCAATTATTGCAAGATAGTAAGAATTTATCCTCTTTACGTATTAATACCTGGACAATTTCAGATTTGGATCTGATTGGTGTAGGAGCGTTCTCGCCACTCCAAGGTTTCTTGAATGAGGAAGATTACCTTTCGGTTGTGTCTCGCATGCGTCTCGCGGATGGAACCGTCTGGAGTATACCGATTACACTTGCTGTTGATGATAAACAAGCGGCATCCCTCCAGATTGGTGAACGTGTGAAACTTGTCGGTGATCATGATGGAGTAACTTATGGATTGCTCGAAGTCCAAAGTATATATCAGGTGAATCAGGGTGACGAAGCCCGACGTGTATTCAAGACCGATGATCCAGAGCATCCGGGTGTTAAAAAGCTGTTGGAGCGTCCTGCAACATACGTAGGAGGTCCAATCCAAGTCCTAAATCGTCCGAAACCCGTGAAATTTGAAGAGTTCTATTATGACCCTGCAGATACCCGAAAGACTTTCCAGGAGAAAGGGTGGAAAACGGTAGTTGGTTTCCAGACACGTAATCCGGTCCATCGTGCTCATGAATATATCCAGAAGACTGCCATGGAGATTGTAGACGCACTTTTCCTGAATCCGCTCGTAGGAGAGACGAAGTCAGATGATGTTCCAGCAGATGTTCGCATGAAGAGTTATCTGGTGTTGCTGGAGAACTATTACCCAACGGATCGTGCGTTTTTAGGTGTGTTTCCCGCAGCCATGCGATATGCCGGCCCACGAGAGGCTATTTTTCATGCAATGGTCCGCAAAAATTACGGTTGTACCCACTTTATCGTCGGGCGAGATCATGCGGGTGTAGGTGATTATTACGGAACATATGAAGCACAGGAGATTTTCTCCAACTTTACAGCAGATGAACTGGGGATCACTCCATTGTTCTTCGAACACAGTTTCTTCTGTACCAAATGTGGAAACATGGCATCCAGCAAAACCTGTCCACATGATAAAGAGCACCACATGACGCTGTCGGGTACCAAGGTACGTGGGTTGCTGCGTGACGGTCAGTGTCCACCGCCTGAGTTTACACGTCCTGAGGTAGCTGAGGTGCTGATTGAAGGGATGGCAGAGCAAGTCCGCTCCTAACGGTATATTTGTCCATCTTGTCCCATATAGATGATTAGAGTCATTTATAGGGGCGAGGTGGTTTTTTTATGCGTAAAAATATGGGGAAACACTTTGTAGTCTGGATCAGGTTAAAGACCATTAAAAGGGTTATGTTAAGCCTCTGCTTGTTGGCCATGTTAGTGGCCGTAGTATCTTATGAAATGCCTTCCGCCAAGACGTCAGGTTATTGGAGTTTGCCGATGGCTGGTAAAGTCATAGCCATTGATGCAGGACACGGAGGACCGGATGGAGGAGCTGTGAGCAGACAAGGGGTAATTGAAAAAGATATCAATCTGGCTATCGCCTTGTATGTGAGGGATTATTTGCAACAGTCAGGAGCTTTGGTGGTTATGACAAGAGAAATAGACACTGATCTGGCTGAATCAGACACCAGGGGGTATTCCAAACGCAAAACTGAAGATCTGAAGCAGAGAGTCCGGCGGATAGAGGATAAGCAAGCAGATCTCTTTATCAGCATTCACATGAACAGTGTTCCTTCAAACCGATGGAGCGGAGCTCAAGTTTTCTATACACCTAATCATCCGGACAACGAAGGGCTGGCCAATCTGCTACAGCAAGAGATGATTCGTAATCTGGAGAATACAGATCGAATCGCCAAAACGGTCAATACAGTCTATCTGCTACAGGCTCTAAAGATCCCGTCAGCGCTTGTAGAAGTAGGTTTCCTTTCTCATCCGGAAGAAGCACGTTTGCTTGCAGACGAAGCCTATCAGCGTAAGGTTGCTGCTTCGATCTATAACGGAATTCTCCGATATTCATCAGGGGAACGTCCTAAAAGTTAGTCAGAATAAGAAAGGTAATGATATAATTGGAACCGCATACCTAATTACATGCCAATAGATAAAGCTGAGGTGCTGTCCGATGTTATCAAAAGAACAGATACTGGAACTATTACAGCCATTACAAGAACCGCAATTGGGAGTAAGTCTGACCGAACTGGGATGGGTTCGTGATGTTATGGTGAAGGAAAATCATGTGGCTCTGAACATGGTGACACTGGAGAATCGATCTGAGGATACAACGGCTTTGAGTGATGCTGCTCGTAATCTGTTGTCCCAACACGGAATAAAGGATGTACATATTCGCCTGCGTGCAGCTTCTGAGCATGATCGTGAGAGTCTGAATATGAGACAACCCGAGGATGAGCCAGATCCGGATGAAGTACTCGTCAAAGGCCACGCAGCAGGTCTGGATGGACATGCGCTGTTAAGTCCTGAATCAGGAGTTCGCTTTATCGCAGTCGCCAGTGGTAAAGGCGGGGTTGGTAAATCAACAGTGACGGTTAATTTGGCTGCAGCCTTGGCACGTCAAGGGAAGAAAGTGGGATTGATTGACGCTGATATCTATGGCTTCAGTGTACCCGATATGATGGGAATTGAAGAATATCCAGTCGTGGAGGATGGAGTTATTCAACCGGTTGAGCGTTTCGGTGTCAAAGTCATGTCGATGGGCTTCTTTATTCGGGAGAACAACCCGGTGATCTGGCGTGGCCCCATGCTCGGTCGGATGCTACGTCAATTCTTCACTGATGTTCAGTGGGGCGAACTGGATTATATGTTGCTGGATTTGCCACCAGGAACGGGAGATGTAGCTTTGGATGTGCATCAGATGTTACCGCATAGCAAGGAGATCATCGTTACCACACCGCATGCAACAGCAGCTTTTGTCGCAGCACGTGCAGGTGCAATGGCCATTCAGACCGATCATGAGTTACTTGGTGTGGTGGAGAATATGGCTTACTACGAGTGTGGCAGTTGTGGAGAGAAGGATTATGTCTTTGGTCGTGGAGGCGGAGGAAGACTTGCAGAAAGTCTGCATACGGGCTTGCTTGCTCAGATACCATTAGGTACTCCGGATAATCATCCTTCCGAACCTGATTTCTCACCCTCGGTCTACAAAGCAGATTCCCGGATCGGGGCGATCTATGATGAAGTTGCTCGCTCCATTGAATCCAAATTCTAATTGTTTGCGTAGTTAAATACTAATAAAGCCTGCGTCCATACGGATGCAGGCTTATCAGTTTCTGTGATGTATCATCACCTATTGTTACGAACCGCCACTTCCGCCAGAGCCACCACTGCCTCCATCTCCGCCGTCGCTACCTCCCTGCCCCTGGCCATCTTGTCCGCCCTGCTGTTGCCCACCACTCTCTACTTTTGGTTGTAGCTCGTCCTGCACAACTTTCTTGAGCAAAGTGAGTACTTCCATGCGGAACAACGGATTTTGCATGACTTCCTGCATAACAGTCATCGTCTGTTTGCGATAATCGGGGGTCTTGGTCATATCCATAAACATCTTGGATACCTCAGGTGATTTCATGATATCCCCAATGGACTTTTGATATGTGGGATCTTTAATCAACTGCATGTGGAGCTGCTTGCTTTGTGAGTTGATTACTTTGGCGAATTCGCCAGCAAACTGAGGATCTGTCATGATTTTCTCAAATTCCTTCTTGTATTCAGGAGCTGTGATGGTATCTTTTACTGCAATACGTATTTGTTCCGAAGATTGCATAGGCATTAACATTTTCATCCCAATAGTTCCCGAACCACCACCTGATCCGCCACCTTCCGAACCACCGCCCTCCCCGCTGGAGGAACTTTGACCTGTAAGAGCTTCCTCCACTGCTTTTTTGCCTTCATCACTTTTCAAAATATCTACGACCATCGTTTTCATCTCTTTATAACTGCCCTGAGGAGGCGAAGAACTCTGATCTGAACCGCAGCCGGCAAGCATGACGGATAGTCCCAGTACGACACAGCATTGCTGCCACAAAGGCCGTTTCATGTGTACAATCCCTCCTTGATTAGATACTGGATGTAGTATGTGATGGGAAAGGGGGAAATATGTTGAGCAATGATGGTTTTTTGCTGTGAAGGTTGGTAAAATAAACACTCGGGGTGGAAAACATTTGAATTTACGTAAATGGTTTTTCCTATTTTGGACAGCCTTGCTTATTGGGGCCGCTGGAGCATTAGGTACTGGATTAATTATGATGCTGGTAAACGGAGAGAAAACAAATGGGTTGAATGATTTTCTTTTGTACCTTCTGATCTTGTTTGGATCAGGCGTTATGATCAGCGTTTATTCACAAATGGGTTTCTTTGCATATCTGATATTGAATTATATGGGCAAAGGTGTATTCCCAAAACGTGGATGGCAGATTGTACAGATTATCCTGACGGTGTTAGCCCTGCTTGACGTGATGTTTTTGCGTTTGTTTGTAGGAGGAGGCCGGGAGCGATTATCGGATATCGTGCTAGGTATCATTATTTTGTTGGCTGCAATTGTTACCGCTTACGTTAAAGTGAAACTGACTCATATTTCGGCACTCGTACCTACACTCTTTTTTATGATTGCCGTCACCGTAGTGGAGACGATAGGCGTATTGCGCATCGATGTGAATTCTGCAACCATATTTATTGTGGTTCCCTTGCTGTTATGTAATGCATACCAAATGCTGATATTGCACAGGTTGGTGGATGTATCGACAAAGTCTAGCGTAAGTGGAAAAGCAGAACAGTTAAAAGAAAGCCGGGCGTAGATTGCGTTTGCCAAAAACATACCAAAAAGAGCTAACCTGGTTAGCTCTTTTCAACTTTTTAAGCTTGTGTTGAAGCTGTCGTCCCAAGCAAATCTACCAATTATTGAGCGCTGGCGTGGTCACGAACTTCCTTGCCCTCGACACTGGAATGGTTGAGCAGCTCGGAGACGGTTACGAACTCATATCCCTGATTCTTCAGTTTGTCGACAATGGCAGGGAGTGCTTCATGGGTTTGTTTGGAGGAATCACTTGCATGTAGCAACACGATATCACCCGGATGAGCTTTGCTTACTACGCGATCCACAATGGTCTGTACACCAGGGTTCTTCCAATCCAGGGAGTCAGTGTCCCATTGAACAACCTGATAGTTCAGACTATTGGCTACCTGAAGTACACGCTTGTCAAAGTCCCCGTTAGGCAGACGCAGCAATTTCGGTTCTTTTCCCGTTAAATCGGTTAAAATGCTGTGAGCAGTCGAAATTTCCTTGCGAATTTCTTCTTCGGTCAGGCTGCTGTAGTTCTCATGTCTGTGTCCATGACTGCCAATTTCATACCCTGCATCTTTGATTGCTGTTACAATCTCGGGATGTGTCTTGCTCCATGGGGAGGAGAGGAAAAAGGTAGCTTTCTGCACTTTATTCTCCTGAAGAACTTTTAGAATAGGTTCTGTCCTTTTATCTCCCCAACTAATGTCAAAGGTAAGTGCAATCACTTTCTTCTCGGTTGGAACGCTGTAGATGGCTGACGGTGCATCCTCCGAGAATACGGAAACATTGCCGCTCTCCAGATAGATGATACCGATCGCAAAGACGGCAGCAACCAGCACAATCAGGTAACGTTTGATCTTTTTGCCGCTAAATACATAGAACGAGTTCATTTTCGATAAGCGCCCCTCTCCCATAAGAAATGCTTGTTTACTCTCCAATGTATGCTCGTACTGCCCAGTTATTCGTAACTGTCATTTGTTTGTCCAACATTTAGATTCTACAGGAGGTCATTATGTTAAAATTCAGTACATTTCTCAGAGATCTTGGTTCCATCCGCAGTGCTTTAATCTGGTCTGTAGTCTTATTTACCATGGGGATTGGTGCGGGTTGGGTGAGCACAGGACCATTAGAGGAACTCTTATTAAATCAAATCGGGGGATTACGCGAGGTTAGTGAACGGCTGGAGCAGGGGGGCAATGTGCAATGGAACTTCTTCATGTTTATCTTTTTCAATAATGCGATCAAAAGTGTACTTGTCATCTATGCCGGTATATTCTTTGGAATTCTGCCTGTCATTTTCCTGCTGATCAATGGTATGGTCCTTGGATTTGTCGTTCACACCACGATGAATTATGGGGCGAGTTTCTATGATATTGTGATTAAAGGTCTGCTTCCACATGGCATTATTGAAATTCCGGTCATTATTATTGCTTGCGCATTTGGACTCAAGTTTGGTGGTCTGGTGATCAAAAGTCTTCTACAACTTGGAAGTGACAAACGGGATATGATTGGTACCCATTGGAGGAAATTCATGAATAGGACGTTAACAGCATCTTTCTGGGTAGTTGTCTTGCTTCTTGTTGCAGCAATCATCGAAAGCACACTTACGTATACTCTGGTCAGAGGATAAAATTTTGTGTTGGTTCACATTCATAAATTTTCAGAAAGTTGACCATAACAATAAAACGGGTTTCCACAACATCCACCAAAAGGGAGATCACGGGGGTGGTGCATGAAACTTGTGTAGGTGTGATAAAGAGGCTATGCACAAAAAGGAGAACTCTAATGCTGGGTATGTTGTTTAACGAGAAGGAATGTAAGGAACTGGACTATGTGCTGCGTAAAGAGTTAGATGAGATGTTGTTCGATCTAAGTGATAATCGTCTCGACCAAGAGATCAAATACGCTATCGCGAGCCGATACAAGACCGTGTTCCGTATGTATGCACGTTTTGCTCCGCCTAAAGAGTTGTCCAAGTATGCAAGAGGTGGGAAGCTGAAAAAGTCCAAGCCATAATGCGGACGCTGGTCCTATATTCGCAGTACAGAAGTGGAAGCGAGGTGCGGCTCTCAAAAGATGATGCTGTACCTCTGAACCATGATTATATCGAAATTGGTAGTGAACCATACTTTTTGTCGAAAAAGGGTTGACCTTTCTAATTTCATATGGTAAATTAACTTTCGTTCCTTTTTTAGGAACAGTTCACCGAAACAAGCATCATAATAAGGCGATTGAAAGCAATCGAAAAATAATGCTTGCAAAGAGAACTTGGACATGATATATTATAAAAGTCGCCGCTGAAACGACGACAACAAGAATGACAGCAACAAATTGAATGTTTGATCTTTGAAAACTGAACAACGAGTGAGTAAACATTCTGCTTGCAGAATGAACGCGAAAGTTTGAGACAAGCCTTGGCTTGGATCGACTGGAGCACAAATGAGATTTTTAATCTCGTCAGATTCAAAATGAGCATATCGCTCTTTTCAAATACTTGAGATGATTTTTATAGCGTCTAACCACGCTACTGAAATTCATCTTTTAATTGGAGAGTTTGATCCTGGCTCAGGACGAACGCTGGCGGCATGCCTAATACATGCAAGTCGAGCGGACTTGAAGAGAAGCTTGCTTCTCTGATGGTTAGCGGCGGACGGGTGAGTAACACGTAGGCAACCTGCCCTCAAGTTTGGGACAACTACCGGAAACGGTAGCTAATACCGAATAATTGTTTTCTTCACCTGAAGAGAACTGGAAAGACGGAGCAATCTGTCACTTGGGGATGGGCCTGCGGCGCATTAGCTAGTTGGTGAGGTAACGGCTCACCAAGGCGACGATGCGTAGCCGACCTGAGAGGGTGATCGGCCACACTGGGACTGAGACACGGCCCAGACTCCTACGGGAGGCAGCAGTAGGGAATCTTCCGCAATGGGCGAAAGCTTGACGGAGCAATGCCGCGTGAGTGATGAAGGTTTTCGGATCGTAAAGCTCTGTTGCCAGGGAAGAACGCTTGGGAGAGTAACTGCTCTCAAGGTGACGGTACCTGAGAAGAAAGCCCCGGCTAACTACGTGCCAGCAGCCGCGGTAATACGTAGGGGGCAAGCGTTGTCCGGAATTATTGGGCGTAAAGCGCGCGCAGGCGGTCATTTAAGTCTGGTGTTTAATCCCGGGGCTCAACCCCGGATCGCACTGGAAACTGGGTGACTTGAGTGCAGAAGAGGAGAGTGGAATTCCACGTGTAGCGGTGAAATGCGTAGATATGTGGAGGAACACCAGTGGCGAAGGCGACTCTCTGGGCTGTAACTGACGCTGAGGCGCGAAAGCGTGGGGAGCAAACAGGATTAGATACCCTGGTAGTCCACGCCGTAAACGATGAGTGCTAGGTGTTAGGGGTTTCGATACCCTTGGTGCCGAAGTTAACACATTAAGCACTCCGCCTGGGGAGTACGGTCGCAAGACTGAAACTCAAAGGAATTGACGGGGACCCGCACAAGCAGTGGAGTATGTGGTTTAATTCGAAGCAACGCGAAGAACCTTACCAGGTCTTGACATCCCTCTGATCGATGCAGAGATGTATCTTTCCTTCGGGACAGAGGAGACAGGTGGTGCATGGTTGTCGTCAGCTCGTGTCGTGAGATGTTGGGTTAAGTCCCGCAACGAGCGCAACCCTTATATTTAGTTGCCAGCACATCATGGTGGGCACTCTAGATAGACTGCCGGTGACAAACCGGAGGAAGGTGGGGATGACGTCAAATCATCATGCCCCTTATGACCTGGGCTACACACGTACTACAATGGCCAGTACAACGGGCTGCGAAATCGCGAGATGGAGCTAATCCCAACAAAGCTGGTCTCAGTTCGGATTGCAGGCTGCAACTCGCCTGCATGAAGTCGGAATTGCTAGTAATCGCGGATCAGCATGCCGCGGTGAATACGTTCCCGGGTCTTGTACACACCGCCCGTCACACCACGAGAGTTTATAACACCCGAAGTCGGTGGGGTAACCGCAAGGAGCCAGCCGCCGAAGGTGGGATAGATGATTGGGGTGAAGTCGTAACAAGGTAGCCGTATCGGAAGGTGCGGCTGGATCACCTCCTTTCTATGGAGAATCGTTTCCTGTAACGGAAACATTCAAATAAGCAGGTTCTTTAGAACCTGCACAGCGATTCATTTCGGTCCGTCACTTCGGTGTGGATGAAATGGAAAGCACAAGCAACTCACTCGTTGCTCAGTTTTGAGAGCTCAAACTCTCAAAACGTTTGGTGGCGATAGCGAAGGGGTTCCACACGTTCCCATCCCGAACACGACCGTTAAGCCCTTCAGCGTCAATGGTACTTGGACCGCAGGGTCCTGGGAGAGTAGAACGTCGCCAAGCGTAACCCATTTTGGGTTCAAAATATAATATAATGTGGGCCCTTAGCTCAGTTGGTTAGAGCGCACCTCTGATAAGGGTGAGGCCGGTGGTTCGAGTCCACCAGGGCCCACCATTTTCATTTTTTCCTTTTATATGGGGCCATAGCTCAGCTGGGAGAGCGCCTGCCTTGCAAGCAGGAGGTCAGCGGTTCGATCCCGCTTGGCTCCACCAATAAACCTTTTATGAGTTTGTTCTTTGAAAACTAGATATCGAAACGAAAAATGCGAATTAGAACATTCCTTTAAGGGATGAATGCTTGTTCGGTTCAAGTAACCGATCAACAATCATCCTAGCTGATCTTGTGTAAACAAGTGAAGTGTTTATAAGGTAGATAATTGCTGTTGCGATGGTATCGAATGGGAGCGACTTTTGGCTTTGCGCAAGCAAAACAAGGGAAGCGAGCAGTCAATACCGGAACAATTTGGTTAAGCTACTAAGAGCACACGGAGGATGCCTAGGCGCTAGGAGCCGATGAAGGACGTGGCGAACAACGAAACTGCCTCGGGGAGCTGTAAGCAAGCTTTGATCCGGGGGTGTCCGAATGGGGAAACCCAGCTGGGGTAATTTCCAGTTACTCATAACTGAATACATAGGTTATGCAGAGGCATACCAGGGGAACTGAAACATCTAAGTACCCTGAGGAAGAGAAAACAATAGTGATTCCGTCAGTAGCGGCGAGCGAACGCGGAGAAGCCCAAACCAGAGAGCTTGCTCTTTGGGGTTGTGGGACGTCTCACATGGAGTTACAAAGGAACCGATTAAGCGAAGAGGTCTGGAAAGGCCCGCCAAAGAAGGTAAAAGCCCTGTAGTTGAAAGTCTGTTCTCTCCGAGACGGATCCCGAGTAGTGCGGGGCACGTGAAACCCCGTATGAATCCGGCAGGACCATCTGCCAAGGCTAAATACTTCCTAGCGACCGATAGTGAAGCAGTACCGTGAGGGAAAGGTGAAAAGCACCCCGGAAGGGGAGTGAAATAGAACCTGAAACCGTGTGCTTACAAAAAGTCAGAGCCCGTTTTAGGGGTGATGGCGTGCCTTTTGTAGAATGAACCGGCGAGTTACGTTCCCGTGCAAGGTTAAGGTGAAGAGCCGGAGCCGCAGCGAAAGCGAGTCTGAATAGGGCGACATAGTACGTGGACGTAGACCCGAAACCGGGTGATCTACCCCTGTCCAGGGTGAAGGTGCGGTAACACGCACTGGAGGCCCGAACCCACGCATGTTGAAAAATGCGGGGATGAGGTGGGGGTAGCGGAGAAATTCCAATCGAACTCGGAGATAGCTGGTTCTCCCCGAAATAGCTTTAGGGCTAGCCTCGGAAAACAGAGTCGTGGAGGTAGAGCACTGATTGGGTGCGGGGCCCGCAAGGGTTACCAAGCTCAGTCAAACTCCGAATGCCATAGACTTACTTCCGGGAGTCAGACAGTGAGTGCTAAGATCCATTGTCAAAAGGGAAACAGCCCAGACCATCAGCTAAGGTCCCCAAGTGTGTGTTAAGTGGGAAAGGATGTGGAGTTGCACAGACAACCAGGATGTTGGCTTAGAAGCAGCCACCATTGAAAGAGTGCGTAATAGCTCACTGGTCGAGTGACTCTGCGCCGAAAATGTAACGGGGCTAAACACGCCACCGAAGCTATGGCTTGATGCAGTGCATCAGGGGTAGGGGAGCGTTGTATAAGGGTTGAAGGTGTACCGTAAGGAGCGCTGGACATTATACAAGTGAGAATGCCGGTATGAGTAACGAAAAGACAAGTGAGAATCTTGTCCGCCGAAAGCCTAAGGGTTCCTGAGGAAGGCTCGTCCGCTCAGGGTAAGTCGGGACCTAAGGCGAGGCCGAAAGGCGTAGTCGAAGGACAACAGGTCGAAATTCCTGTACCACCGTAAGCCGTTATGAGCAATGGGGGACGCAGTAGGGTAGTGACGCGGACTGATGGATGTCCGTCTAAGCAGTAAGGCTGATGTGTAGGCAAATCCGCACATTACTAAGGCTGAGCTGTGATGGGGAGCGAAAATTATAGTAGCGAAGGTCATGATCTCACACTGCCAAGAAAAGCCTCTAGCCAGGTGATGGTGCCCGTACCGCAAACCGACACAGGTAGGCGAGAAGAGTATTCTAAGGCGCGCGGAAGAACTCTCGTTAAGGAACTCGGCAAAATGACCCCGTAACTTCGGGAGAAGGGGTGCCCCGGTAGTGTGAATAGCACGAGGGGGCCGCAGTGAAAAGGCCCAAGCGACTGTTTAGCAAAAACACAGGTCTGTGCGAAGCCGTAAGGCGAAGTATACGGGCTGACGCCTGCCCGGTGCTGGAAGGTTAAGGGGAGTGGTTAGGAGCAATCCGAAGCTGTGAACCGAAGCCCCAGTAAACGGCGGCCGTAACTATAACGGTCCTAAGGTAGCGAAATTCCTTGTCAGGTAAATTCTGACCCGCACGAATGGCGTAACGACTTGGGCGCTGTCTCAACGAGAGATCCGGTGAAATTTTAATACCTGTGAAGATGCAGGTTACCCGCGACAAGACGGAAAGACCCCATGGAGCTTTACTGCAGCTTGATATTGAATTTGGGTACGATCTGTACAGGATAGGTGGGAGCCTTTGAAACGTGAGCGCCAGCTTGCGTGGAGGCAACGTTGGGATACCACCCTGATCGTATCTAGGTTCTAACCTGGTACCGTAATCCGGTGCGGGGACAGTGTCAGGTGGGCAGTTTGACTGGGGCGGTCGCCTCCTAAAGAGTAACGGAGGCGCCCAAAGGTTCCCTCAGAATGGTTGGAAATCATTCGAAGAGTGCAAAGGCATAAGGGAGCTTGACTGCGAGACCTACAAGTCGAGCAGGGACGAAAGTCGGGCTTAGTGATCCGGTGGTACCGCATGGAAGGGCCATCGCTCAACGGATAAAAGCTACCCTGGGGATAACAGGCTTATCTCCCCCAAGAGTCCACATCGACGGGGAGGTTTGGCACCTCGATGTCGGCTCATCGCATCCTGGGGCTGAAGTAGGTCCCAAGGGTTGGGCTGTTCGCCCATTAAAGCGGTACGCGAGCTGGGTTCAGAACGTCGTGAGACAGTTCGGTCCCTATCTGTCGTGGGCGTAGGAAATTTGAGAGGAGCTGTCCTTAGTACGAGAGGACCGGGATGGACGTACCGCTGGTGTACCAGTTGTTCCGCCAGGAGCACCGCTGGGTAGCTATGTACGGAAGGGATAAACGCTGAAAGCATCTAAGCGTGAAGCCCCCTCAAGATGAGATTTCCCAGTATGTAAGACCCCTTGAAGACGACGAGGTAGATAGGCTGGGGGTGGAAGTGCAGCAATGCATGGAGCTGACCAGTACTAATCGGTCGAGGGCTTATCCAATATGCAAGTGATAAATCGCAAATTTCGTTTCGAATCTAGTTTTCAGAGAACAAATACTCTGAAATGAAAATCGGTACATCACAGAACGTGTGTATGATTTTCAGTTCCATATTTGATTTCAAGAAGCTATGCTTCGACAAATCACGTTTGGTGGCGATAGCGGAGGGGTTCCACACGTACCCATCCCGAACACGACCGTTAAGCCCTCTAGCGCCGATGGTACTTGGACCGCAGGGTCCTGGGAGAGTAGGACGCCGCCAAGCGAACTCTTTCATCATACATAGAAAACAGGCTCTGCATGTGGACGTTGTACGATGAATTGCATTTGCTCTGCAAATGCATATTATTCCCTGATAGCTCAGTTGGTAGAGCACTCGACTGTTAATCGAGTTGTCACAGGTTCGAGCCCTGTTCGGGGAGCCATTTGCTCTCATAGCTCAGTAGGTAGAGTGCATCCATGGTAAGGATGAGGTCACCGGTTCGATCCCGGTTGAGAGCTTTGAAAATGGGGCCCGTTGGTCAAGGGGTTAAGACACCTCCCTTTCACGGAGGTAACAGGGGTTCAAATCCCCTACGGGTCATATAGATGGAGGCTTAGCTCAGCTGGGAGAGCATCTGCCTTACAAGCAGAGGGTCGGGGGTTCGAACCCCTCAGCCTCCACCATCTAGTTTAATGGGGATTAGCCAAGCGGTAAGGCAACGGACTTTGACTCCGTCATGCATAGGTTCAAATCCTATATCCCCAGCCATTTTTATTATGAGTCATTAGCTCAGTTGGTAGAGCACCTGACTTTTAATCAGGGTGTCGAAGGTTCGAGCCCTTCATGACTCACCATCATATGCGCGTGTGGCGGAATTGGCAGACGCACTAGACTTAGGATCTAGCGTCTTTGACGTGGGGGTTCAAGTCCCTCCACGCGCATCCTTTATAAGCGGACGTGGCTCAGCGGTAGAGCATCGCCTTGCCAAGGCGAGGGTCGCGGGTTCGATTCCCGTCGTCCGCTCCATTATTTTGCGCCCTTAGCTCAGCTGGATAGAGCGTTTGACTACGAATCAAAAGGCCGGGAGTTCGAATCTCTCAGGGCGCGCCATTATTTTTTTAGTATCGGGATGTAGCTCAGCTTGGTAGAGCACCTGGTTTGGGACCAGGGGGTCGCATGTTCAAATCGTGTCATCCCGATCTTATGTTTGTGCGGGTGTAGTTCAATGGTAGAACTTTAGCCTTCCAAGCTAATAGCGTGGGTTCGATTCCCATCACCCGCTTACCTGGTTGATTAAAGAAGAGAGCATCTACAATTGTAGATGCTCTCTTTGTTTTTGTTGATTTCGTACGATCTAAATAGGTAGTTTATGTAGAGATGTAAGTATCATTAAGAGCCAAGACCATCTTCCAATGAAACAGGAAAGGTCTTGGCTCTTTATATTCACCTGTGATTTTAGAATATTATTACAATACTACAGGTGACTTCGTACAACAATTATTTCAGATTAACGGTGGTTATTATGATCTGTCACTCTTTTACGCATGCCAGCTAAACCAAGTAGCCCCAGTAAACCGAGCCAGCCCCAGTCCATTCCGTTGTCACGGTTGGTTGTTGTATTAGCATTCGCACGAACGCTGTTGGTACGGTAGTCACCATTCGTACGGAGATCACCATTCATGTTGGTTTGGTTCATATAGTTGCTGTCCTGGTAAGAATGAACCCGTGAGCCGTTGGTGTCCATCCCTTTAGCTGTATGACCTTGAGCTCCAGCGGGCCCAGCTAATGCTGCGACGAGAAGCATGGAAGCGACAATCGTAGTACCTTTTTTCATCATGTGAATTCCTCCTTTTTGTTTGAGCTATAGTCTAATCTGCCCAAAAACCCTAGAACATTATGTACAATTTTTGTGTTAAGTTCTGGTTTCGGTTACAAGGAGCTACCTACATACATGAAAAACTTCAAGAGTAAGCAGACTGTAATAGAAAGAAATTTGTAATAACGTCTTTAATTTATTGCGTCACTGTGGTAAAGTATACAAAAGCTTGCTTTGCCGGTCATGTTTCTTTGCATACGTCTGTTATCAAGCCATGAATATTATGTAGTTTCAGTTACTATCAGGTACTTCAATTTTAACTAGGTGTACTGCATATTTATGAATTTTAAAGAATAGGTATGAGACATTTAACTTGAGAAAAGTATGTGAAAAAGGTATCATGCGACAGCATATGACCATTAATTGAAGCAGAATAAGAAAATGAATAAAAAAGCGTGTTTTTGTGCTGTAAATCGGGGATAATCCCCATTTTTTCTAGTAGAAAAATAAAGATTTTCGTACCATTTTATTGTATGATGTTATGAAGGTGTCAAATTTACGTGTACGAATGGACGATCAGATGGGAGGATAAGCATGACTGAAACTATGGTAACCGCCAGCAAAAGCCAATCCAACAACCTGCTACGGCGAGACGTGCGGTTCCTGGGCAATATACTCGGAGAAGTTCTTGTCCATCAAGGCGGCACGGAGCTTCTAGATATCGTTGAGAAGATTCGGGAAACGAGCAAATCGTTACGTGCAGAATTCTTGCCAGAACTGTATGCAGAGTTCAAAACGATGATCCAGGAATTAGACTCGGACAATCGTCATCAGGTTATTCGGGCTTTTGCAATTTATTTTCAATTAGTTAACATTGCTGAACAAAACCATCGGATCCGGCGTAAACGGGATTATGAACGTTCTGCAGGTAACGCTGTGCAGCCAGGATCGATAGAAAAAGCAGTACTGGATCTAAAGGAACGCGGATTGTCTCATACGGAAGTAGAAGAGATTCTGGATGAATTATCGCTGGAACTTGTTATGACAGCTCATCCGACCGAGGCTATGCGCCGGGTTATTCTGGACATCCACAAACGGATCTCCGAAGATGTCATGCTGCTCGATAATCCTACGCTGACGTTGCGTGAACGTGAACAGTTGCGGGAGAAGCTGCTTAACGAGGTTATTACCCTCTGGCAGACCGATGAACTTCGCGACCGCAAACCCACTGTACTTGATGAAGTGCGGAACGGGATGTATTACTTTCATGAAACGTTGTTCCACGTACTTCCGGATGTATACCAGGAGCTGGAACGCTGCCTGAATAAATTTTATCCTGACCATGACTGGCATGTACCGACGTATTTGCGGTTCGGTTCCTGGATTGGTGGAGACCGGGATGGAAATCCTTCGGTAACTTCAGATGTAACATGGCAGACACTGTTGATGCAACGCAAGCTTGCTTTGCGTGAATACCAGCGGATTATGATTGAACTCATGGGCCATCTCAGCTTCAGTACGAACATCATCCATGTATCGGATGAGCTGGTGAAGTCGATTGAGCAGGACCGTGATTGTGTCACGTTGAAAAAAGTGGATATATGGCGGAATGAAAAAGAGCCATACCGCATCAAATTGGCCTACATGATTGCCAAGTTGAACAATGTATTGGATGAGAACAAAGTGGGACAGCCTGACCGATATGATGGCGCTAAGGATCTGATCGAAGATCTGATGATTATTGATCGAAGCCTGCGTCACCATTTTGCTGATTACGTAGCTGATACGACCATTCGCAAAATGATTCGTCAAGTTGAACTGTTTGGATTCCACACTGCAGCATTGGATGTGCGTCAGCATAGTAAGGAACACGAAAATGCGATGTCAGAGATTTTAGCCAAAATGAACATTGTAGAAGATTATGCGCGTCTCACAGAAGACGGTAAAATTGATCTGCTGGCTCGTTTGCTGGATGATCCACGTCCGCTTACTTCTCCTTACCACCAATATACGGAGGGAACCAAAGAGTGTTTGGAGGTCTTCCGTACCATTAAGCGTGCCCAGAACGAATTTGGGGCCGACTGTATCACAAGTTACCTCATCAGTATGACGCAGGGCGCAAGTGATTTGTTGGAGGTTATGGTATTTGCCAAGGAAGTGGGCTTATTCACCAAAGGACAGAATGGTGAGGTCATATCTACACTTCAGGCCGTTCCACTCTTTGAGACGATTGATGATCTACATGCTGCTTCGGAAATTATGCAGAAGTTGTTCAACCTCCCTGTATACCGCGCAAGCGTAAGTGGACGGAATGAACTGCATGAAATTATGCTTGGTTATTCAGACAGCAACAAGGATGGTGGAGTGGTTACAGCCAACTGGGAACTGCGTGTAGCCATGAACGCCATTACGGCTGTAGGTAATGAACACGGCGTTAAGCTGAAGTTCTTCCATGGACGTGGCGGGGCTCTTGGACGTGGCGGCATGCCACTCAACCGTAGTATTCTTGCTCAACCACCGCATACCATTGGTGGGGGCATCAAGATCACGGAGCAGGGAGAGGTTATTTCTTCCCGTTACTCCCTTCAGGGGATTGCATACCGTAGTCTGGAGCAGGCAACTTCTGCTTTGATAACAGCAGCACTGAATGGTCTTGAACCACAAGAATCAGAATCTGAGCGTCATTGGGACAGCATCATCAAAGAGATTTCGGAAGTATCCCTGACGAAGTATCAGGATCTGATTTTCCGTGATCCAGACTTCTTCACCTTCTTCAAGGAATCCACACCGCTTCCAGAGGTGGGTGAACTGAATATTGGTTCACGTCCGTCCAAGCGGAAAGGTAGCGACAAGTTCGAAGATCTCAGAGCGATTCCTTGGGTATTTGCATGGACGCAAAGTCGATATCTGCTTCCGGCTTGGTATGCGGCAGGAACAGGGTTGCAAAGTTACTATCAGGATAAAGAGGAAAACCTGGTTGTTCTGAAAGAAATGTATGCAAGCTTCCCATTCTTCCGCACGCTTATTGATACGGTTCAGATGGCCGTAGCCAAGGCTGACCTTGTTATTGCCAAAGAATATTCAGCAATGACTTCGAACAAAGAAGCCCGTGATCGCATATACGGTCAGATTGAAGCCGAATTCAAGCTCACCAAAGAGCTGATTCTGAAAATTACCGGAGAAGCTGAGATTCTCGATGATGTACCCGTTATTCAAGAATCCATTCGTCTTCGTAACCCTTATGTGGATCCATTGTCCTACATGCAGGTTCAACTTCTGAGCGAGCTCAGAGATATGCGTGAACGTGGTGAGGATGATACGGAACTACTTAGGGAAGTGTTGCTGACAATCAACGGCATCGCTGCAGGGCTTCGTAATACAGGTTGATTATCTAACTGCTGCAAAAGAATGACGATATGAAACGAAGTACCCATTACTTTGTTGATTAAATGCTCCATTCTCTACTCTAAGGAGTGAGAAATGAAACGGGACTCCTTCGGGAGTTCCCGTTTTTACTGTTTTTGGCGGATATTTGTCATACAGTCTTGATTTTTGACCAAAGTTGATTTACGATTTGATTGGTGAATTACAAGTGTGGACGGGTATCAGAAGACGGAAGACCCATCAGCATGTCTGGGGGAATTAAAGGTGGACAATTTGGAAAACAGGCTTGTTAAGCTGGTGCTGAAAGGCGACCAGAGAGCCTTTGCAGAAATCGTTGAACTATATAAAGACAAGCTGTTTCACTTGGCATACCGGATGCTGAACAACCGTCATGAAGCTGAAGACGTTGTACAGGAGACGTTTTTGCGTGTGTTTCGCAACATGGAGAAGTACGATCCGAACCAGAAGTTCTCAACCTGGATCTACCGGATTGCGACCAATCTGTGTATCGACCGACTGCGCAGAAAGAAACCTTCCTACTCTTTGGATGCTGAACTGAACGATCAAGAAGGATCGGATGGTTACGCGATGCTTCCGAGTGATGATCGTACACCGGAGAGTGAAGCACTGCTGTCGGAAACGCAGACACTCATTCGTGAGGCGATTGACAGTTTGCCGGCCAAGTATAAGTCCGTTATGATTTTGAGATATTTACAGGACTTGTCACTACAGGAAATCAGTGATGTAACAGGTATGCCCGTAACAACGATTAAGACACGCGTTCATCGGGGCCGTGATTTCTTACGTAAAAAATTGGAGTACAAGTTATAAATGTTCTATGCTTTTTATTTGGGCGAAATTATTTGAAACATATCCGAAACGGATGCGTATGTAATGTATGCAAGTCTTATGCGCGCTTTTTACAGGCTCATGGACTAAGTGATCTAAGAAAGGATTGGCTCTCATATGGATTGCAACTCGGCCGTCTCTTTAATGCATGAATGTTTGGATGAGTCGTTGTCCCCGGCCCAGAAGGTTGAACTGAAAAGTCACCTTGTGATCTGTCCGGATTGTCGCATGCGCTTTAAAGAGTTGGAACAGACGGAAATGCTACTCTTTGCCATGAAACACTATTCACCGTCTGCCTCGGATGAGCTGACCAATCGAATTATGAATGCTCTGCCCCAGCCCAAGAGACAGCAAGTATGGCTCAAATGGGTCAAAGGACATCCCGCGCTGACGGCGGCAGCCTTCTTTTTGGTCGTGATGCTCTTTAGCGCCTTGAATTTCTGGAATCAGAATAACGAAATGGTCGTTAAGGGAAATAATCTGGACCAGATCGTGATTCAGGGTAACACGGTTATTGTTCCTGAAGGTAAGTCAATTGCTGGCGATCTTACGATAGAAAATGGAACCGCACAAGTATATGGTGATGTGAACGGCAATCTGACGGTTATCGACGGACAACTGTTTCAGGCTTCAACGGCGCATATTTCAGGTCAGGTGAAAAGTATTGATCAGGCGCTGGACTGGTTCTGGTACAAAATAACCAATATGGTAAATGAAGTAGCTTATCGCTAGAACAGGGTAAATTCTTCAATGGTATATACCAAGCAGGGTACCTCCAGATTGCATCAGGGGGTACTCTTTTTTTATACGTATGAATTGTAATTTATGGTAAATCCATTATTTATGCGCAGATTGTGACTGCTGTAACTTGCAACCTGAACGTTAACGTTATAACCTAGATACTAAAGAGAACATACTACTACATATAGATAAGCACTATGCATCCATCCAAAGAGCGTAATCTCCATCAATATAGATTGAAATCATTCTCTTCGACTATAGGAGCAGCTTGAATGGAATGATGCAGATGCTAAGATAAAGGATTATATAAAATCCTAATGGGTTAATATGAGATCAGGGTTTACTCATCAATGGGGATAGCGGGGGCTGGCTTATGAATTATTTTGCTGACTTAACGTGGACAGAGTCCATTAAGGACGTTATTGATATATTGATCGTGACCTATATTATGTACAAACTGATTTTGCTTGTGCGAGGTACGCGTGCGGTTCAGCTCCTAAAAGGGATTCTGTTTCTTGTGCTGATCTGGGCATTAAGTACATGGCTAAACCTGTATACGCTCAAATGGCTGATGAACCAGATGTTTACGTTTGGTGTCGTTGCGGTGTTTATTATCTTTCAGCCGGAATTGCGTCGTGGTCTGGAGCAATTGGGACGCGGTAAGCTGTTTGGACGTTCAGCGGCAGCGAGTGATGAAGAATTAACGGTGCTAATTGGTGAGATTATTAAGTCTGTTAATTATCTGTCACGGCGTAAAATTGGCGCGTTGGTTGTATTCGAGCGTGAAACGGGTCTGAACGATTACACGGAATCGGGCATTAAGATGCAATCTCTTGTCAGCTCAGAGCTGATGATAAACATCTTTATTCCTAATACACCGCTCCATGATGGAGCCGTTATTATACAAGGAAAGCAGATCACGGCGGCAGCCTGTTATTTGCCTTTATCAGAGAATCCATTTATCAGCAAGGAACTCGGAACACGTCACCGTGCAGCGATTGGAATTACTGAAGTTGCAGATGCGATCTGTTTGGTTGTTTCCGAGGAGACAGGACAAGTGTCGCTGGCGATGAATGGACAGGTGGTACGTGATATTAAGGAAGAATCACTGATTACCAAACTATACGAGGAGTTGCGCCCTACATCCAATTTGAAAAAGAATGGCTGGACAACCTTCTGGAAACGGAAGGGGGGACGTAACAATGGATAAGTGGTTTAACAATAATAACTTTGCCAAAATACTGGCGCTTGCGGTGAGCCTGCTACTCTGGTTCATGATTCATCTGGATGAAGTGCCAACTACTCCGACGATTACAACGGGAATAACCCATAAGGTTGTGGAACGTACGGTGCCTGTTCAACCTTATGGGTTAGACAGCAACGCCTATGTGCTTACATCATTAAGTACAGATGAGGTCCGATTGGAAATCAAAGGGCAGCGCTCGATGTTAACTTCGATTTTTACCAATGACGATTATAAAGTCCTGGTCGATCTGAGCCAGGTGAAAGATGGGTCCAATACATTGCCGCTGGTGCCTGATCTACCTTCTGGCGTTGAAGTGGTTAGCATGGAGCCTTCCATGGTTACAGTGAATGTGGAAAAATTGGGCACGAAATCCTTCAATGTGAATATTGTACCCGAAGGAGAACCATCCGCCGGATACAGCGCTGGAACGCCCGTTGTTGAACCGGCAGCTCCGGTTAAGGTAACTCTGCCGGAAGGACAGCTTGAGGCTGTAGCGAAAGTCCAGGGCAGTGTGAGCGTGAAGGATGCGAAGGATGATGTCATACAGAAAAAAGTGAAGCTTCAGGCATACGATGCCGAAGGCAAAGTCCTTGAAAATGCGATTATAACGCCAGAAACGGTTGAAGTCCGGGTTCCGGTCAATCAGCCCTATACATCTGTACCCTTAAGAATCAGATATTCGGGACAGCTGCCGGAAGGCCTAGTTCTCTCCACGGTAGAGCCAAGCGTGAAAGAAGTCTCGGTTTATGGATCAGAAGATGTGCTTGCGGGTATACAGTCCTACGACCAAGTAACCCTTGATCTAACACAGTTCGATCAGGCAGGTACGTCGACAGTTACCATGGACTTGACGCCGCCTTCCGGTTTTGAGAAAATCGAGCCTAGTTCGATTCAGATTAAGGTTACCGTATCACCATTTGACGAAGTAGAGGAGACCACCAAGGTCTTTCCCAACGTCCCCATTACACTTACCGGTGCGGGGAATGGACTGGAAGGTACGTTGGTTACTCCTCGAAGTGGCGGTCTGAACCTTACACTCACAGGCTCGCCAAGCATGCTTGAAGGGCTGAGTAGTGATGATCTCAAGTTGACCGGGAACCTCGCGGGACTTGCGTCGGGTACGCATGAGATTAAGGTTGAAGCCGATCTGCCCCGTTTTGCGAAATTGGATGATTCATCCAGTGCGCTGAGTGCAACGGTCAAAATTAGTGAAAAGGCTGAAGATACAACGACTACTCCCGGTGAAGATCCGACTGATGAGGGCACGGTAGCACCTGACCCTTCACCAGCAGAGGTCGAAAATGGGGAAACGGAGCCTGTTCCTGACGAAGAGCAGACGGAATCGAATACGGACAGTCAGGAGCAGAGCCCTCAGTCGAACACAACCAATCGTGGTAATCTAAATAACAATAACAGCGGTAATGGCGGTAAAAATGGCTCTAATCCGTAAATGTTCTCATTCTGAAATTTTTAAAAAAAATTATAATTGTACTCGTATACGATGCGAATAGAAGGAGTTAAATCATGGGTAAATATTTTGGTACAGACGGTGTAAGAGGGGTTGCCAATAAAGAGTTAACGGCGGAGCTGGCTTACAGCATTGGACGTTGTGGTGGTTACGTACTTGCAGGCGGTGTGGAAAGACCGAAGGTAGTGATCGGCATGGATACTCGTATTTCGGGACTCATGTTGGAGTCCGCACTCGTTGCAGGTCTATTGTCCATCGGTGCTGATGTGATTCGTCTGGGCGTTGTATCCACTCCAGGAGTGGCATATATTGCACGTTTGTTGAAAGCTGATGCAGGCGTGATGATCTCGGCTTCCCACAATCCGGTTGAGGATAATGGAATCAAGTTCTTTGGTGGAGATGGCTTCAAGTTGTCGGATGAAACCGAGAACCGGATTGAAGAGTTGATGGATGCAGAGAAAGATGAATTGCCACGTCCTGTTGGAGGCGGTCTGGGAACCGTAATGACGGATGAAGAATCCCGTTATCGTTACCTCGATTTTCTGAAAACTACAGTAAATGAGTCGTTCTCTGGCCTGAAAATTGTTCTGGACTGTGCAAACGGAGCAGCTTATGAGCTGGCACCCAAATTGTTCAGTGAGCTTGGTGCAGAAGTCATTGCCATTGGCGCAGAACCTAACGGCCTGAATATTAATGAGAAGTGTGGATCAACTCATCCAGATAATTTGAAGCAGGAAGTACTCAAACATAAAGCGGATCTGGGTCTTGCTTTTGACGGGGATGCAGATCGTTTAATTGCGATTGATGAGACGGGCGCTGAGGTGGATGGAGACTTCATTCTGTGTATCTGTGGTGATGCGATGAATCGTGCAGGTAAGCTGAAGGACAGTACTGTCGTGTCGACCGTTATGAGTAACATTGGATTCTACAAAGCAACAGAAAAACTTGCACTGAAAACAGCTAAAACGGCAGTGGGTGACCGTTATGTGATGGAGGAAATGCGTCGCGGGGGTTATAACCTGGGTGGAGAGCAATCTGGTCATGTTATTTTCCTGGACTACAACACAACGGGAGACGGCATGTTAACTGGGATTCAACTCGTGGATACGCTCAAGGCTTCTGGTAAAAAACTGAGTGAACTGAAAGCGCTGATGACCCAGTACCCACAAGTATTGGTGAATGTGCGTGTTGAAGATAAGAGCAAATACGAGGGCAATTCTGCGATTGAGCAAGCCATTGCGACGGTGGAACAACAACTGGGTGATAATGGACGTGTACTCGTTCGTGCTTCAGGAACTGAATCACTGATCCGTGTTATGGCGGAAGGACCAGATAAAGACGAACTTGAACAATTTGTATCCCAAATTGCAGATGTGGTGCAAAAAGAACTGGTATAGAAGAATCATTATACACCGCTGGGCGGTATTCTCTGTAGAGAAATGCTGCACAGGATGGTTTAATATACCAAGGTTATGTTATAAAATTCATTATTCCTGCATCCCGACTTGGTGAGACCATAGGTCTGATTATCAGGTCGGGATTGTGGGTAAATATGCTGAAATTGTCACAGGTATTTTGCTCCATTGCAAAATGGACCTGACGTGCATATAATGAGTGGAGTCGTCATTCAGACACAGAAAGTGAGGATTGTAAGGTAACAGTTACACAAGCGCCAGAGCTTGAAGTTGCGCGGGATGGTGTAGATCAGAGTTTTCTTTCGAGGGATGTATATGCTTGTTCGGTTTAAGTAACCGATCAACGATCATCCTGGGTTGATAGAGAAGGCTGAACAACATCAACGGCAATCAAGCTGACGAGGTGGAGGTGTTCGGATTGTTCGGCGGGGACCTCCCGGTGAAGCACCAGAGCCGTAAACCGGAATGCGGAAAATGGATAGGTGACTGTCCACACAACGCGCCGGTGCAGGTGCAAGAGTCAACTAAAATTCAAATGAATGTGCGTGAAGAGCGTAAACAGTACGCGGACGGGAAAATGATGTACATTCATGATTGCATTCATAACAGCTTATGATGACTGCGGGGCGACAAGAGGTCGCTCTGATCATTGATAATTGAATAGGTAACAAGTATTCATGAACCGTTAGGCAATCACTCATTTTTCCGATATGCCGCCTCTGCCTGTTTCTCTTCGTGACACAGTATTCATACACAAACGGAGGAAATATATTATGTGCGGTATTGTTGGATATATTGGTAATAAGAACACTCAGTCGGTATTGATCGAAGGTCTGAAAAAGCTTGAGTATCGTGGTTATGATTCAGCAGGTATCGCGGTATTTACACCGGAAGGTCTGCAAATCACGAAAGCTCTCGGACGTCTTGCGAACCTTGAAGCCAAACTTGATGGCGCTCCTCTGGTAGGTAATGCCGGAATCGGACATACACGTTGGGCAACTCATGGTAAACCATCAGATGAGAATTCCCATCCACATACGGATGAGAGCCAGAAGTTCTCTGTTGTTCACAACGGCATTATTGAGAACTACCTGGATCTGAAAGAAGAACTGATGGCACAAGGTCACACGTTCACTTCCGAGACAGATACTGAAGTTATCTCTCACCTGATTGCACGCGAATACAATGGTGATATTGTTAAAGCAGTGCAAAAAGTGATTACGCTGATGCGTGGCGCGTTCGCTCTGGGTGTATTGACAGAGTATGAGCCTGAGAAACTCGTAGCTGTGCGTCAAGCAAGCCCATTGATTATCGGTATCGGTGAAGGAGAGAACTTTATCGGTTCCGACATCCCGGCAATTCTGGAACATACACGTAATGTGTACATTCTGAACGATGGTGAAATGGCTATATTGACACATGATGCTGTCGAATTAATGACGATTGAAGGCAACTTTATTTCTCGGGAAATGATTCATGTCGATTGGGATGCTGTAACCGCAGAAAAAGGCGGATTCGAGCACTTCATGCTGAAAGAAATTCATGAGCAACCCAAAGCATATCGTGATACAATGCTCGGTCGCATCGACAATGATGGCAAAAAAGTTCAACTTCCTGAGTTGAAAATGACAGAAGAGCAAATTAAAAATATCCGTAACGTTCAAATCATTGCATGTGGTACAGCATACCATGCAGGTCTGGTTGGACGTACAGTCATTGAGCAATTGGTACGTATTCCGGTTGAAACGGATGTGGCTTCCGAGTATCGTTACCGTTCGCCAATCGTGCACAAGGATACACTTGTGATCGTTGTGAGCCAGTCTGGTGAGACTGCAGATACCCTTGCTGCACTTCGCGAAGCACAATCCAATGGTGCACATGTACTGGCAATTACGAACGTTGTGGGTAGTTCCATTGCACGTGATGCAGACGATGTCATCGCAACATTGGCAGGCCCTGAAATTGCGGTAGCTTCTACGAAAGCATATACTTCACAGTTGATCGCGTTTAACTTGCTCGGTCTGTACCTTGCACAAGTACGCGGTACAAAATCTGCAGAAGAGATTGCACACACGCTAGCAGCAATGCAAGCATTGCCTGAGCAAGTGGAATCTATGCTGGAGCAAGCCGACGCAATCAAAGGATATGCAGAGCAGATCTCGAAACACGAGCATCTCTTCTTCATCGGTCGTGGTCTTGACTATGCAGTAGCTCAAGAAGGATCGTTGAAGCTGAAAGAGATCTCTTATATTCACTCTGAAGCTTATGCTGCGGGTGAGTTGAAACATGGTACGCTTGCATTGATTGAAGATGGCATCCCTGTCATTGCTCTTGCAACGCAGGAGAACGTTCTGGAGAAAACCGTGAGCAATATCAAGGAAGTGAAAGCACGCGGCGCAGACGTATTGGTGATTACGTACGAAGAGCACGTAGCAACGCTGTTGAAATCCGTAGACCAAGCGTTTGCTATCCCTAAGACGTTGCCACTGCTTAGCCCGGCTCTGTCCGTAGTTGCATTGCAATTGCTGGCATACTACGCATCTCTTGCATTAGGTCACGATGTGGATAAACCACGTAACCTGGCGAAAAGCGTAACGGTAGAGTAAGAATTGATTCTTAATATTATGGTTGTCCAGTGATAAAAAAACGTGGAACCAGTGACAAAAGCATGGAACTACACGATCTAATGTCGGATGAGATTGATCAATGTCATCCGACATTCAATAATATCTAAACTAAATAAAAGTTCTGATGACGTTAAGTCATCAGGACTTTCTTAATTTTAAGAGGGATTAATTCCGTCAACTATTACCTCAATAAATCAGACAAATATAAGAACACACCGATACCGACCAAAGCGAAATCATAAATTTTATTAAAATGAAAATAAGACGTTATTCATAAAGTAGTGCAGAAGTTGAAAAAGGTGGCTCTGAATATCAGAACCACCTTTTTTTTGTTCTTACATCATAAATTATAGTTGTTCTTCATTGAACGAAAAGCCATCTGTTTTTATTCTAAAGTACCTTAGTGATAGTGCTTTTTAAATTTCGGACAATTGAAGAGTAACTCACATAACGAAAAGTTTACATATGAAAAATTGAAGAGTTTGAAGTTGCACATAGTCTTCCTATGCAATTCAAGTAGGGACTATTTCACACCAATAAGTAAATGGAATGCTTTCAATAAAACACAGATGTCGAAAGTTAAACAATATACAAGCGAAAGGATTGTTCCTATAAAGAAATTCAACATTTTCAAAAATCTATATACATTCGAACTACGTATACCTTGATGGAGATCAAAGCAGCTTATCTAGCTGACATCCAGTCACATTTATCCAGCCAGGCTTCCAAAAATTCGTCAGGTAATCATGTTAAGTTACTGCAAGCGTAAGGATATAGAGCACTGGCAGAGAGTGAAAGTAGGTAGTATATACCAAATTTCTCAGCAGAAAACTGAATGTCAACACGCCTTATATTCCTCAATTGATGGAAAACCATTCTCAGCTTTTCTTCTCGATACACTCATTTGAGGCGAAATATTAACAGATTATATTGTATAAACCAAATTTAACAAATGTTTTACTATATTTAACAAAAATTTTACTATACAATCTTCGAAATTTTGATATAATTCTACCTAGGTCGACTTTCCAATTATACTATAAAATAGAATTATAGGGTTTTTATACCTAACAAAGCTTTGCACGAAAGACCAGTCCACTGGCTACCCGGTATGCGGGGAGCGACAATTGTGGAAAATGACAGCCGAGAATATATTGCTCCATGACGTCAGAAGGTTCAGAAAGAATGAAGCTAACCTTATCCCAATTCCGATGGAGGATGAAGCGCATGAGCATTTTTGAAAAGCTGGAATCCAACGTAAGATCTTACTGCAGAAGCTTTCCGGTGGTATTCGACCGGGCCAAAGGGGACCTGTTATATTCTGAGGACGGAAGACCATATATTGATTTTTTTGCAGGAGCCGGCGCACTGAATTACGGTCATAACAACGATTATATCAAGGACCGGGTCCTCGATTACTTGACCTCCGACCGGATTATGCACGGTCTGGATATGTATACATTGGCCAAGCGCGAATTCATCCAGAGCTTCTCGGAGCGGATCCTAGAGCCGAAGAAGCTGAATTACAAGCTACAATTCTGCGGTCCGACGGGAACGAACGCAGTGGAAGCGGCAATGAAGCTCGCACGTAAGGTGAAAAAGAGAACCGGGATATTCGCATTCATGGGTGGCTTCCACGGTATGTCGCTCGGCAGCCTGTCGGCGACAAGCTCCAAGTCCATGAGGGAAGGGGCGGGGCTTCCTCTGGACGGAGTTACGTTCATGCCGCATCCGAGCGGGGCTTTCGCAGAAATGGATACGCTCGGCTATATTGAGAATATCCTGACTGATTCGCACTCTGGAATCGACAAGCCAGCCGCCATCCTGCTTGAAACGGTACAAGCCGAAGGCGGAATTCACGTCGTCGACGCGCAGTGGCTACGTGGGCTGCAGCAGCTTTGCCGCAGACACGATATCCTGCTCATTACCGATGAGATTCAAGTCGGCTGCGGCCGGACAGGTGAATTCTTCTCCTTCGAACGTGCAGGGATTGAGCCGGATCTCATTACCCTGTCGAAGTCGATCAGCGGGTACGGCCTGCCAATGGCCCTCTTGCTCATGAAGCCCGAACTGGATCTCTGGACGCCGGGTGAGCACAACGGTACCTTCCGCGGTAACCAGCTCGCTTTTGTGGCTGCAAAGGCTGCTCTCGAGTTCCGAGACAGAACTGCCCTGGAAGAACAGGTGAAGAAGAAGGAAGAGTTTGTGCGCTCGTTCCTTGACAAAGAAATCAAGCCTCTGCATCCATCCATCGCCATCCGCGGACTCGGCCTGATCTGGGGCATTGACGTCTCGGGCTTCACGGATGAAGCCGGGGCGAAGCGGATGACGGAGATCAGCTTTGAGAACGGGCTCGTCATTGAAAGAGCCGGCAGAGGAGACCTCGTGCTGAAGATCATGCCTCCGCTGACCGTCTCGATGGAGCATCTCGCCGCCGGGTGCGATATTATCAAGTCCAGTATTCAGCAGGTGATCTCTCAGGAGACCCAGAATTTGCTGGTAACGACCTAAGCTCCGCCAAGACGGTGCCGCCCCGGCAAGAGGCACGGAAGTGCCTTCCGGAGGCCGTGCGGCCCTGATGTTGAGCGACATTTTCACTCCACTGAAAGTTTGTGTCTCTATGCTTCTTTGCGTTACCGTAATGAAGTTTGAAATTCATCGCTAATCCAAGTGCTGTCTCGTTCATGCCATACGGAGCATTCTTTGAACCTCGTGCAGTACCATCGTCACATCTAATCGTCAGGAAAAGATCGCTACCCCGCAGCGGGATCTTTACTTATCCCCATCAGGGCTGCGGGGAATACACAAATCGTACATAGAGTGTATCAATACCCCATAAACATAGGCTTCGACAAAGGCAGCTCCGGTGCCGTATCCAGAGGTATGGCCGACTGGCCCACTTTCTGCTGGCCGGTCGGAACCCTACAGCAATCCTTACATCTGATGGGAGGAACATCCCTTGTCCACCCGCAAATCCAATTCCAAAACCATTCCAAGACCAGTTCCGAACCCAATGTTAAACCAAAGCCCGTCTTCGGGCGGCTCGTCCGCAGAAAGTATATTGAAGCAGAGGAGCTAGAAGCAGCCGCATTTCTTGCATAGAACGATGTTCGTTGTTTTCTTTTACGAATGGACCGAGCGGGACAGTTGCCAGGCAGAGGATTGCCGCATGCGATCAACCGGGCAAGCGAAGCGGTGACCTGGCGTAAGCCATTAATATTGTTGTCACATGTTTGAAAAGGCGGGAAGCGAAGGCTGGAGTGTTGCTGCAACATATGCTCCGCCGGATTGCTTTTACCGATGAAGAGAGGGGAACGATCCAGGTGGCTTTTGAAAAAGAAATGTTGTTTTGGAACGGAAAATTCGGTAGCGACGAGTATACCTTGACACGGCTTCCTTACAGCAAAGCTCCAAGCTCTTTGGCGTCCATTATGACAACCGTCGGCGGTTCGCTTTCGGAGAAAGCGGCGCAGCGCGTTCTTCAAATGAGCAAGGGCGCTCCGCTGGCCGCTTTTATGATTTTGCTCGCTGGAGTTCAGTCACTTTTGCATAAATATACAGGTGCTTCTGACATTCTGGTCGGTATGCCGGTTGTACGGAAAAAGGCGGAGACGCGCCGATCCGTTAATCATACGGTCATTTTGAAAAACTCGCTTTCGGCGGGTGCGACTTTTAAGACGCTTCTGAGCGATCTGAGGACTTCCTTGCCGGATGCGATTCAGCATCAACATATTCCGTTCTTAAAAATGACGGAGAAGCTGGACCTGCAATATGCAGATGGGATACCCGTCGTGCATACGCTAGTATCCCTCAAGGAGCTGCATCTGGACGAAATCGGGCAAAATATGGTCACGGATTGTTCCTTTGAATTCAGCTTAACCGGTGGGACGATACAGCTAGCGCTGTCATATAACGAGCACTTATATGACTCCGAGTTCATGACTCGGGTCGTCGGCCATCTGAATCGCCTGCTGGTCGTGGGGCTTCACGAGTTGGAACTGGACATCGTACGGGCGGACATGCTATCGGAGGACGAGAAATTTCAATTGCTGCAAAGCTTTAACGATACCGAGAAGGACTATCCCCGTGACAGGACGATTCATCAGCTCGTGGAGGAGCAGGCGAAGCGGGTGCCTGAAGCGACGGCGATTGTCTTTGAGGGGCGACGGCTTTCGTACGCGGAGTTGAACGAACGGGCGAACCGGCTGGCGCGGACGCTGCGATCGGTCGGCGTGTTGCCCAATCAGCTGGTAGGCTTGATGGTCAGGAGATCGCTGGAGACAGTCGTTGGTATTCTGGCAGTTCTGAAAGCTGGCGGTGCCTACGTGCCGATCGACCCGGAATACCCGGAAGAACGCATTCGTTACATTCTGGAGAACTCGAACGCGCAGCTGCTGCTGACTCAAAGGGAGCTGCAGCAGCAGGTGGCGTTCGAAGGGACCCTGTTGGCGCTGGATGACGAACAGTCCTACAGCGACGATGGCTCAAACCTGAAGTCGGCCAGCGGTCCGAATGATCTGGCTTATGTCATCTATACGTCAGGTACGACGGGCAAACCCAAAGGGGTCATGCTGGAGCATCGCGGTCTGGTCAGCTTGAAGCTGATGTTCGCGGACAGGATGGGCATCACGGAGCATGACCGGATCGTTCAATTCGCGAGTCTGTCGTTCGACGCATCCTGCTGGGAAATGTTCAAAGCGCTCTATTTTGGTGCGGCTTTGTACATCCCGACAGCCGAGACGATTCTCGACACCCGCCTGTTCGAGAATTATATGAACGAGCACGCGATTACAGCGGCGATTTTGCCTCCGACGTACAGTGCTTATTTGAACCCGGACCGCCTTCCCAGTTTAACGAAGCTCGTAACGGGAGGCTCGGCAGTATCGGCCGAATTCGTGCAGCAGTGGAAATCGAAAGTCCGCTATTTCAATGCTTACGGTCCGACCGAAGCTTCGATTGTTACGACGCTTTGGGATGCAGATGAGGAGCAACCGGAGCACAGAGTCATTCCGATCGGGCGACCGCTGGACAATCACCAAATTTTTATTTTAGATGCTCATCTGCAGCTTGTGCCTCCGGGAGTGGAAGGCGAGCTGTGTGTGGCAGGCGTTGGGCTTGCGAGAGGTTACCTGAACCAACCGGAGCTGACGGCAGAGAAGTTTGTGGAACATCCGTTTGCACCGGGAGAACGCCTATACCGGACGGGAGATCTCGCCCGCTGGCTGCCAGACGGAAATATGGAGTACTTGGGCCGGATTGACCATCAGGTGAAAATTCGTGGATTCCGGATTGAGATCAGCGAGATTGAAGAGCAGCTTATGAAGATTGACTCCGTGCAGGAGACGATCGTAATCGCGCGGGAAGGAAAAAGCGGGCAAGAACTATGTGCTTACCTGGTGTCGAGCCACTCGCTTACGCTCGGCGAGCTGAGAAGCGCGCTGGCGCAAAAATTGCCGAATTACATGATTCCGGCACATTTTGTTCAGCTTCCGCGGATGCCGCTCACGCCGAACGACAAAATCGACCGTAAGGCTTTGCCCGCCCCGGAAGGAAACGCGCTGACTGGCGGCACGTACGTAGCTCCGCGCAATGAAGCCGAGCGAACGCTGGCCGATGTGTGGCAGGCGGTATTGAACGCTGATCGCGTTGGGGTAACGGATCATTTCTTCGAGCTTGGTGGAGACTCGATCAAGTCCATTCAAGTATCTTCGCGGCTTCATCAATCCGGGTACAAGCTGGAAATCCGAGATTTGTTCAAATATCCGACAATCTCACAGCTCAGTCTGCATGTAAAACCGATCGGACGTACCATCGATCAAGGCGAAATAACGGGTGAAACGGCGCTGACGCCAATTCAGCATTGGTTTTTCGAGAGCTCCTTTGCGGACCCACATCATTTCAACCAGTCGGTGATGCTGTACCGGAAGGAACGCTTCGACGAAGAGACGGTGCGTCAGGTGCTGCAAAAGCTGGCCGAGCATCATGACGCCTTGCGGATGGTGTTCCGCAAGGCGGAACAAGGGTTTAGTGCGCGGACCCGCGCGATTCAGGAAGGCGGGCTATTCACGCTGGATGTGTTCGACTTTAAGGATACGGAAAATACTGCGCAGGATGTGGAAGCGAAGGCAACCGACATTCAAGCGGGCATTGATCTGGAGAACGGACCCCTCGTGACGGCGGGACTGTTCCGGTGCACGGACGGCGATCATTTGCTGCTCGCAGTTCATCATGCCGTGGTGGACGGCGTGTCTTGGCGCATTTTGATGGAAGATTTCGCTCTGGGTTACGAGCAGGCTGGCAAAAGCGATGACATTCGTTTCCCGACGAAAACGGATGCGTACCGCACTTGGTCCGAGCAGTTGGCCGCTTACGCGCAAAGCCCAGAGATGGCGAAGGAACGAGCCTATTGGCAGACCGTGGATCAAATTGCGGTTCCGGCCATACCGAAGGATCTGGAGGCGGACGTTACGACGCAGCAAGACAGCGAATCGCTGTTCGTTTGTTTGACTCCCGAAGAAACGGAGCTGATGCTGAAGCGCGTTCATCGGGCCTACAACACCGAAATGAACGATATTTTGGTAACGGCGCTCGGTATAGCCGTTCGCAAGTGGACGGGACACGAGCGGATGCGGATCAATCTCGAAGGACACGGACGCGAAACGATCGGAACGGATATCGACATCACGCGTACAGTCGGCTGGTTTACGACCAAGTTTCCGGTTGTTCTGGAGCCGCAAACCGACCGGGATTTAGCCTATCAGATTAAACAGGTCAAGGAAAGCTTGCGTCGCATTCCGAACAAAGGGCTGGGGTACGGCGTATGCCGCCATCTCTCCCAATCGGAGGATGACTTTGTTTGGGGCGCGGAGCCGGAAATTAATTTTAACTACCTCGGCCAGTTCGACGATGATGTCAATCAGGACGAGATCGGCATATCTTCTTATTCCAGCGGCAGCCCGGCCAGCGACCGGCAGGCCCGCAGCTTTGTGCTGGATATCAACGGCATGGTGCTGGACGGCGCTTTATCGCTCGATCTTAGCTATAGCCGGAAGCAGTATCGCAAGGAAACGATGGAAGCCTTCGCTCAGCGGCTTGAGCAAAGTCTCCGAGAGCTTATCATCCACTGCGCAGGCAAAGAAAACACCGAATTAACACCGAGCGACGTGCAATTTAAAGGCTTGACCATCGCGGAATTGGAGCAAATCGCCCAGCGCTCGGGCCATCTCGGGGAAATCGAAAATATTTACTCGCTTACGCCGATGCAGAAGGGCATGTGGTTCCACAGCGCGTTTGACCGACAGTCGGCCGCTTACTTCGAGCAGACGCGGTTTACCATGCGTGGAACGCTTGACGTCCAGCTTTTCGAGAGGAGCTGGACGGAGCTTGCGAAACGTCATCTGGTGCTGCGGGCGAACTTTGTGAAAGGACCGGCGGGCGAGCCGATGCAAATCATATACCGTGATAAGCCGGTCGGCTTTGAATATGAAGAGCTGCTTCATTTGCAGGCGGACGAGAAACAAGCGTATTTGGATAAAAGGGCCGAGGATGACATGCTTCGCGGCTTCGACATGGAACATGACGCGCTCGTTCGGGTTACGATCCTGCGCACCGAAGAGCAAAGCTATCATGTGCTCTGGAGTTTCCAGCACATTTTGATGGATGGCTGGTGCCTGACACAACTGACGCATGAGCTGTTTGAGACGTACTCGGCCTTGACATCTGGCAAACAGCCAGCGGGAGATAAGGGATCAGATTATGGCGCCTATATCGAATGGTTGGAAAAACAGGACGATCAAGCGGCATCCGGCTATTGGACGGCATTCCTGGCTGGTTATGAAGGGCAAACCATAATCCCCGGACAAAAGGAACTGGCGCCGAATGGCAGATTTACGGCAGATCACGTCACCGCCGAACTGGGCAAAGACTTGAGCGAGCGGATGGATCGGGTGGCAAAACAGCGTCTGGTTACGGTCAATACGTTACTGCAAGCCGCTTGGGGTGTGATTCTGCAAAAATATAACGGAACAAATGATGCCGTATTCGGCAGTGTTGTGGCCGGAAGACCGGCGGAAATCCCGGGCATCGAGTCCATGATCGGCCTGTTCATCAATACGGTGCCGGTCCGCGTCACAAGCGAAGCGGACACCGTGTTCGGCGACCTGATGGCGAAGATGCAAGAGCGGGCGCTGGAGTCCGGGCGTTATGATTACTATCCGCTGTATGAAATTCAAGCCCGCAGTGTGCAAAAGCAGAACCTGATCAACCATATCATCGCTTTCGAGAACTATCCGGTGGACGAGCAGATGGAACAGGCGGGCGACCAGCGGCATGGCGACCTGACGATCGCTGATGTTCAGATGGAGGAGCAGACGAACTATAACTTCAACGTGACCGTGGTGCCAGGAGCCGAGATTGAAATTCGGTTTGACTTTAACGTCGAAGTGTTCGATAAAGACAGCATTGAGCGGCTCAAGGGGCATCTCGTTCATCTGCTGAAGCAGGTGACGGATAACCCGGAAATTACCGTGGGCGAGTTAGAACTTGTGACGGAGACGGAAAAGGCTGACCTTCTCGAACGTTTTAATGACACCACTACGGAATTTCCACGCGGGAAGACGCTCATTCAATTGTTCGAAGAGCAGGCGGAGCGCATCCCGGATGCAGCCGCCATCTCCTGGAATGAGCAAGAGCTGACCTACCGCGAGCTGAACGAACGCGTCAACCGCCTTGCCCGTACCTTGCGTAGCCACGGGATATCCAAAGGTTGTCTGGTTGCCATTATGGCTGAGCGTTCCATCGAAATGGTGGTGGGCATGCTGGCGGCACACAAAGCCGGAGCAGGTTACGTACCGATTGACCCGGAGTATCCTGAGGAGCGTATCCGTTTCTTGATTGAGGATTCGGGAGCGCAGGTCATGCTGATGCAAAGCCACTTGCGCGAGCGATTGGCGGGTTTGGACTCCGTGATTTTACTGGATGATGAGTCCTTCTATCAAGAGGACGGCACAGATCTAAATCCGGGCACCGAAGCGACAGATCTGGCCTGCGTCATCTATACGTCAGGCACGACGGGCAAGCCGAAAGGCAATCTTGTTTCACACCGTAACATTGTGCGGATCGTGCGAAATACGAATTATATCTATATCACCGAGCGGGATCATGTCCTCCAACTTTCGAGCTATTCGTTCGACGGAGCGATTTTCGATATTTTTGGCGCTTTGACCAACGGGGCGCGGCTGGTGCTGGTTCCCCGCGAGACTTTGCTGGAAATCGGCCAGCTGGCGGATCTCATCCAGCGTGAGCGTATCTCGGTCATGCTGATTACGACAGCTTTTTTCAACATCCTTGTAGATGTGAATGTTGATTGCCTGCGGGATGTCCGTGCGATTTTGTTCGGAGGAGAGCGCGTCTCGGTCGGCCATGTGCGTAAAGCACTCGCCCATATCGGACCGGGCAGGCTCAACCATCTGTACGGCCCGTCGGAAAGCACGGTTTATGCTACGTATCTTCCGGTCGACTTCGTCGATGAGTCGGCGGTTACCGTACCTATCGGACGGCCGATCAGCAATACAACGGTGTATATCGTAGACAGTCGGAATAAGGTTCTGCCGATCGGCGTGGCCGGGGAGCTTTGCATCGGCGGAGAAGGCTTGGTACAGGGCTACAATAACCGGCCGGAGCTGACGGCAGAGAAATTTGTGGAGAATCCGTTTGTGTCGGGAGAGCGCATGTACCGGACGGGAGATATGGCGAAATGGTTGCCGGACGGCACGATCGATTATGTGGGGCGGACGGACGACCAAGTGAAAATCCGTGGCTTCCGCATTGAGTTGGGCGAGATCGAAGCTCAGCTCCAAAAAGTAGAAGGAATTCGGAAAACAACGGTATTCGCGAAGGAAAACGCCTCCGGGGAAAAGCAGCTTTGCGCCTATTATGAAGCGGACTACGAGCTTCCAGCGGCCGAGTTGAAGAGCGTTCTTTCCCAGGAACTGCCGGCCTATATGATTCCGGCGTACCTGATCCAGTTGGATCGGCTCCCGTTGACGACGAATGGCAAGGTTGACCGCAGCTCTCTCCCGGCGCCGGAAGAGAGCTTGCAACCGGGCGAAGGACATACTCCGCCTCGTACTCCGCTAGAAGCCAGTTTGGCCGAAATTTGGAAAAGTGTACTTGGACTGATGCATATCGGCGTTCATGACAACTTCTTCGACCTGGGCGGTCATTCCCTGCGGGCAACGACACTGGTAAGCAAGGTGCATCAGGAGCTGAACGTTGAGCTTCCTCTGCGCGATGTATTCCGCTACTCGACGATCGAAGAGATGGCTCTCGTCATCTCCCGAATGGGAGAGCAGTCGTTCTCGTCAATTCCGCTGGCAGGCGCAAGAGCATATTATCCGCTTTCCTCAGCTCAGAAGCGGCTGTTCATCCTGAATCAGCTGGAAGGGGCTGATCAGAGCTATAACATGCCGGGTGTGCTGCTACTGGAAGGATCAATTGACCGGAGTCTGCTGGAGAAGGCTTTCCGCGGACTGATGGCACGGCACGAAACGCTACGAACCGGCTTTGAGATCGTACAAGGCGAAGTAGTACAGCGTATTTACGAGAGCGTAGACTTTGCCGTCAAGTATCTTCTTGCGAGCGAGGAAGAAGCGCCTGAAGTCGTGCAGGCATTCATTCGGCCTTTCGACTTGGTGAAGCCGCCGCTGCTGCGCGCGGAGCTCGTAGAGCTGGCAGCCAAACGTTATTTGCTGATGTTCGACATGCACCATATTGTCTCTGACGGGGTTTCGATGGAGGTGTTAGTCGAGGAACTCGTTCGTCTGTACGGCGGCGAGTCATTAGAGCCTCTACGCATTCAATACAAGGACTATGCAGTATGGCAGCAGTCGGACGAGCAAAAATTGCAATTAAAACGCGAGGAAGCCTACTGGTTGGATCGTTACCGGGGCGAGTTGCCGGTTCTGGAAATGCCGACGGACTATCCGCGTCCTGCCGTGCAGAGCTTTGAGGGACAAACGCTGACATCCTTCGTAGATGAGTCAACGAACGAAGGCTTGAAGCAGCTGGCCGCTCAAAGAGGAACGACGCTGTATATGGTGCTGCTTGCGGCATATACAGTGCTTTTGCATAAATACACAGGTCAGGACGACTTGATCGTCGGAACGTCGATTGCGGGCAGAACGCACGTAGACACGCAGCCTTTGATCGGAATGTTCGTCAACACGCTGGCGCTCCGCAATTATCCGGCTTCGGAGAAGACCTTCCTGTCGTATCTGGAAGAAGTGAAAGAAACAACCTTAGGTGCTTACGAGCATCAGAATTATCCGTTCGAAGAGCTCGTTGATAAAGTGCAGGTCAGCCGGGATTTGAGTCGCAATCCGCTATTTGACACGATGTTCTCCCTGCAAAACTTGGAGGATAAAGAGTTTAGGCTGGAAGGGATGAAATTGTCCCCGTACCCTAGTGAATACGGCTCGGCCAAGTTTGACCTGAGTGTGGATGTTACGGAAGAAAACGGGCGTCTGGAGTGCAGCTTTGAATTCGCAACGGCTCTTTATAAAGAAAGCACGATCCAGCGACTATCGACTCATTTCGGACATTTGCTTGCGGCGATCGTAAGCCGTCCGGATGCGAAGATTGCCGAGCTGAACTTGTTGACACCGGCGGAAAAAGAACAAATTCTCGGCGTGTTTAACCCGGTGCAGCCGGAAGTGGCTCCTGCCGTTGCGTTCCACCGGCTGTTTGAGGAACAGGCGGTGCGCACGCCCGAAGAGGCAGCCGTTGTGTACGAGAACGACCGGTTGACGTATGCGGAGCTGAACGAACGGGCGAACCGTCTAGCGACTACGCTGCGCGCAAGCGGCATCGGCCGGGAGTCGATCGTCGGCATTCTCGCCGAACGTTCGGTGGACTTGTTGGTGGCCGTGCTGGCTGTCTGGAAAGCGGGCGGGGCATATGTGCCGCTCGACCCGGATTATCCGGCAGAGCGCGTGCGGTTCATGCTCGAAGACAGCGGAGCGAAGGTGCTGCTGACGCAAACGCTGCTGCGTGAGCGCGCCGAAGCCTGGCTCGGCGAAGAGGAGCTGGTACTGGCGGAGGTGCTGTACCTGGATGACGAAGCGTCGTACAGCGAGGAACGGGCAAATGCGCCGATGGGCTCCAGCAATGTCTCCGGCAAGCGGACGGATGCTGTGGACGACATCGATGAGAGCCATCGAAATGTTGGCATGGGCAACTTTCATGAAGCCCGTCCAGAGGACCTGGCGTACGTGATCTATACGTCAGGAACGACGGGTAAGCCTAAGGGCGTGATGATCGAGCACCGTAGTCTGGTGAACACGGCGGCGGGCTACCGGCGGGAATACCGGTTAGATCAGTTCCCGGTACGGTTGCTGCAACTGGCAAGCTTCTCGTTTGACGTGTTCGTCGGAGATATTGCACGGACGCTGTATAACGGAGGCACGATGGTGATTGTGCCTAAGGACGACCGGATCGATCCGTCTCGTCTGCACCACTGGATGGAGCGGGAGCAGGTCACCATCTTCGAATCAACGCCGGCGCTGATCGTACCGTTTATGGATTATGTGTACGAACAGCGGCTGGATATAACCGGGATGGAACTGTTGATCACGAGCTCGGACAGCTGCAGCGTGGCGGATTATCGAAACTTGCAGGAACGCTTTGGCTCATTGTTCCGAATTATTAACGCCTACGGCGTGACGGAAGCGGCGATCGACTCCAGTTTCTACGACGAGCCGTTGACGAAGCTACCGCGGACAGGTCATGTGCCGATCGGCAAAGCATGGCTGAATGCGAAATTCTACATCGTGGATGCACATCTGAATCCGGTACCGGTCGGAGTGCTGGGTGAGTTGGTTATCGGCGGAGTCGGCGTGGCGCGTGGGTACTTAAACCGCCCGGAGCTGACAGAAGAGAAGTTCGTAGACAGCCCGTTCGCCGCGGGTGAGCGGCTGTACCTTACAGGAGATCTGGCGCGGTGGATGGAGGATGGGAACGTAGACTTCATCGGCAGAATCGACAACCAGGCGAAAATCCGGGGTTACCGGATTGAGACGGGCGAGATTGAATCGCAGCTGCTGCGGGTAGAAGGCGTGCGCGAAGCGGTAGTGCTGGTTCGAAGTGACGCGAACGGGCAGAAGTCACTATGCGCATATTACACGCCAGATACCGGAGCCAGGCTGGTAGTAAACGATCTGCGCAGCGAGTTGGCAAAGGAGTTGCCGGGTTACATGATCCCGTCGTACTTTGTCGAGCTGGAGCACCTGCCTCTGACGCCGAACGGAAAGATTGACCGAAAGGCGCTGCCAGTGGCGGAAGGGGAAGCGGGCAGCGGAACGGAGTACGTCGCACCGCGCAATGAGCTGGAAACGAAGCTGGCGGTGATATGGCAGAAGGTGCTGGGGTTTGCGAAGGAGATTGGCGTTCACGATAACTTCTTCGACATCGGCGGCCACTCCCTGCGGGCGACAACACTGGTCAGCAAGATTCATAAAGAGTTGAACGTGGATCTGCCGCTACGCGACGTGTTCCGACATTCCACCATCGAGAGCATGGCAGTTGCCATTTCCCGGCTGGATGAAAAGAAATTTGTTTCCATTTCGGTGGCGTATGACCGAGAGGTGTACCCGCAATCTTTTGCTCAAAAACGCCTCTTTATCTTGAATCAACTGGAAGGCGCTGAGCTTAGCTACAACATGCCGGAAGCGATGCTGCTGGAGGGTGCTTTGGACCGGGCAAGGTTCGAAGAAACGTTCCGTAAGCTCGTGGCACGGCATGAAATGCTGCGTACCGGGTTCGAAATGGTGGATGGTGAAGCATCACAGCGGGTTTACCAGGACGTGAATTTTGCCGTGGAGTTCTATCGAGCAGATGAGCAAGAGGCCGAAGAGACGGTTCGCCGTTTCGTCCGTCCGTTTGACTTGGCGAAGCCTCCGCTGCTGAGGGTAGGCCTTGTTGAGCTGGCCCCGGAACGCCATATTCTAATGTACGACATGCATCATATTATTTCCGATGGTGTCTCGATGGAGATTTTTGTTGAAGAATTCGTCCGCTTGTACCGTGGAGAGCAATTGGAGCCTCTGCGCATTCAGTACAAAGACTATACCGTTTGGCAGCATTCGCAGGAGCAGAAAAAACGGCTTCAGCATCAGGAGGCGTACTGGCTGACCATGTTCCAGGGCGAGCTTCCGGTACTGGAAATGCCGACCGATTATCCGCGTCCGGCCGTGCAGAGCTACGAAGGTCAAACGCTGGAATTTTTCTTCGACGCTTCAAAAACCGACGGCCTGAAGCAGCTGGCCTCGGAAACGGGCACGACACTGTTTATGGTGTTGCTTGCGGCGTATAACGTCCTTTTGCATAAATATTCAGGTCAGGAAGACGTGATCGTTGGTACGCCGATAGCCGGAAGGAATCATGGAGATGTACAGCCATTGATCGGGATGTTCTTAAACACGCTGGCGATCCGCAGTTATCCGGCTTCGGAGAAGACATTCCTCTCATACCTGAACGAAGTCAAAGAAACGACTCTCCACGCCTTCGAGCATCAAAACTATCCGTTCGAAGAATTGGTGGACAAGGTGCAAGTCACCCGTGATTTAAGCCGCAATCCGCTCTTCGACACGCTGTTTACGATGCAGAATACGGAGAATGAGGAGTTTGAGCTGGAAGGGCTTCGCCTGATTCCTTATCCGAGCGCACTGGATACCGCGAAGTTTGATATCAGCTTGGATGTGGGTGAGGAGAACGGAGGCTTGGATTACAGTTTCGAGTATGCGACGGCTCTCTACAAAAGGGAGACGATCGAACGGCTGGCGCAACATTACGAGCAACTGCTCGTAACGATCGTAGGCCGTCCAGATGCGAAGCTCGCCGAGCTAAACGTGTTGACGGCAGAGGAAAAAGAGCAAATTCTCGGCGCGTTTAACCCGGCGCAGCTGGAAGCGGCTCCTACCGTTGCGTTCCACCGGCTGTTTGAGGAACAGGCGGAGCACACGCCGGAAGAGGTGGCCGTTGTGTACGAGAACGACCGGCTGACGTATGCGGAGCTGAACGAGCGGGCGAATCGCTTGGCAGCGACGCTGCGCGCAAGCGGCATCGGCCGGGAGACGATCGTCGGCATTCTCGCCGAGCGTTCGGTGGATTTGCTGGTGGCCGTGCTGGCCATCTGGAAAGCGGGCGGGGCGTATGTGCCGCTCGACCCGGATTATCCTGCGGATCGCTTGCGGTTCATGCTGGAAGACAGCGGCGCGAAGGTGCTGCTGACGCAAACGGCGCTGCGAGAGCGTGCCGAAGCCTGGCTCAGTGAAGATGAACTGGCACTGGCGGCGGTGCTGTACCTGGACGACGAAGCGTCGTACAGCGAGGAGCGGGCGAATGCACCGATGGACTCCGGCATGGTCTCCGGTAAGCGAACGGATGCTGTGAACAACGGCGATGAGAGCCATCCGCATGTCAGCATGGACAACTTCCATGAAGCCCGTCCAGAGGATCTGGCCTACGTGATCTATACGTCGGGAACGACGGGCAAGCCTAAGGGCGTAATGATCGAGCACGGCAGCCTGGTGAACACGGCGGCGGGCTACCGACGGGAATACCAGTTGGATCAGTTCCCGGTGCGGTTGCTGCAGCTCGCCAGCTTCTCGTTTGACGTGTTCGTCGGAGATATTGCACGGACGCTGTATAACGGAGGCACAATGGTGATTGTGCCTAAGGACGACCGGATCGATCCATCTCGTCTGCACCACTGGATGGAGCGGGAGCAGGTCACCATCTTCGAATCAACGCCGGCGCTGATCGTACCGTTTATGGATTATGTGTACGAGCAGAGGTTGGATATAAGCGGGATGGAGCTGTTGATCACGAGCTCGGACAGCTGCAGCGTGGCGGATTACCGAACCTTGCAGGAACGCTTTGGCTCATTGTTCCGAATCATTAACGCATACGGCGTGACGGAAGCGGCGATCGACTCCAGTTTCTACGACGAGCCGTTGACGAAGCTAACGCGGATAGGTCATGTGCCGATCGGCAAAGCATGGCTGAATGCGAAATTCTACATCGTGGACGCGCATCTGAATCCGGTACCGGTCGGGGTGCTGGGTGAGTTGGTTATCGGCGGAGTCGGCGTGGCGCGTGGGTACTTAAACCGCCCGGAGCTGACAGAAGAGAAGTTCGTAGACAGCCCGTTCGCCGCGGGTGAGCGGCTGTACCTTACAGGAGATTTGGCGCGGTGGATGGAGGATGGGAACGTAGACTTCATCGGCAGAATCGACAACCAGGCGAAAATCCGGGTTACCGGATTGAGACGGGTGAGATTGAATCGCAGCTGCTGCGGGTAGAAGGCGTGCGCGAAGCGGTAGTGCTGGTTCGAAGTGACGCGAACGGGCAGAAGTCACTATGCGCATATTACACGCCAGATACCGGAGCCAGGCTGGTAGTAAACGATCTGCGTAGCGCGCTGGCACAGGAGTTGCCGGGGTATATGATCCCATCGTACTTTGTGGAACTGGAGCGTCTGCCTCTGACACCGAACGGAAAGATTGACCGGAAGGCGTTGCCAGCGCCGGAAGGGGAAGCGGGAAGCGGAACGGAGTATGTCGCACCGCGCAATGAGCTGGAAACGAAGCTGGCAGTGATTTGGCAGGAGGTGCTGGGGCTTACGAAGGAGATAGGCGTTTACGACAACTTCTTCGACATCGGCGGCCATTCCCTGCGAGCGACGACGCTGGCGGGCAAGGTATTTAAAGAATTAAAAGTCAACCTGCCGCTGCGCGACGTATTCCGTCACTCCACGATTGCAGCGATGGCCGATGTGATTGCCCGGATGGAACGGCGGGAGCATGAAGCCATCCCTCAAGCGGAAGAGCGAGAGTACTACCCTCTGTCCTCCGCCCAGAAAAGGCTGTTCATTCAGCACACACTGGATGGAGCCGATCAGCTTTACAACATGCCGGAGCTGGTGCAGTTGGAAGGCGAGCTTGATTTAGAACGGTTGGAAGGCGCCTTGCGGAAATTGATCACAAGGCATGAATCGCTTCGCACCGGTTTTGAAATCGTGAAGGGCGAAGCCGTTCAGCGGATTTACCCGCAGGTTGATTTTGCTATTGAGCATCATCAAGCGGATCAAGAGGATGCAACTCAGATTGAGCAGATCGTCCGCAGCTTCATTCGTCCGTTTGATCTTGGCAAGCCGCCGCTGCTACGCTCCGGGGTCATCGAGTTGGAACCGAACCTGCATATTCTCCTTTTCGACATGCACCATATCGTGTCCGATGGCGTATCAATGGCAATTGTGATCGATGAATTCTCAAGTTTCTACGCTGGGGAGGAACTGCCGCCACTGCGCATTCAATATAAGGATTATGCCGTTTGGCAACAGTCGAAGACCCACCGAGAGCGGATCGGGCTACAGGAAGCGTATTGGTTGCAAACCTTCGAAGGCGAGCTGCCGACAGGGGATCTGCCGATGGACTACGAACGGTCTACGGTTCGCAACTACGAAGGTGCTCATCTGGAGTTCGACGTTGAAGCTTCACTCTCTTCGCGGCTGCGTGAATTAGCGGCCGAGCATGAAAGCACCCTGTACATGGTGCTGCTTGCAGCTTATACTGTGCTGCTGTCCAAGTACAGCGGGCAAGAGGACTTAATCGTGGGCACCCCGGTGGCGGCAAGAACGAACGCCGATTTAGAATCGGTCATCGGAATGTTTGTCAATACGCTGGCGCTCCGCAATCGTCCGTCGGCTCACAAAACGTTCTTGTCCTATCTGGAAGAAGTGAAGGAAACAGCTCTGGGTGCTTTCGAGAATCAGGATTATCCATTCGAGGAACTCGTGGAGCGTTTGAATGTGAAGCGGGAACCGGGCCGCTTCCCGCTGTTTGATGCTGTTTTCGATTTGCAAAATATCGAAGAACATGACGCCGAACTGGAAGAGGTCAGCCTGAAGAATTACGAGCTGGACCAATTGGAAGAAGCGAAGTTTGATCTGACGCTGTTTATGTATGAAAACAACGAGACGATGAGCGGGGGCTTCTTCTACGCCACCAAGCTGTTCAAAGAATCGATGATCCGCACCTTGACCGAGAATTACCTGCGGGTACTGTCTCAAATTGCGGAAAATCCACAACTTGAGCTAAGCCAGATTGAATGTCATAAACCGGCTTCAGGTGCAAAGAGTGCCGTCGATACAATCGAATTTGCGTTTTAATCCTACAAGTGTGTCTCCGCTGTCAAGCGAAAGCGGCGCGCATATTGAAGACGGCGAACAACGCCCAAGCCCATAACCGCAGGCCGAAAGCAAGCTTTTTCGGACCTGCGCCAGGGCATGTGGTCACTTCATTTTTAGGGGAGGTACGAATGAAATCTTTATTTGAAAAGGAAGAACGGTACTGGAGCGGCAAGTTTGACGCCGATGACAGCCTGAGCTTCCTTCCCTACAGTCAATCCTCCAAATTATCCGAGGGCGGGGAAGCTGTGGCCGAGCCGGGCTTGCTTCATCGTACTCTGCCGAGCGAACTCTCGGAGAGAATCATTGGCCTCGCCAACGGTTCGGATTTGGCTTTGTACATGATTGTTCTTGCAGGAGTAAAAAGCCTGCTGTTCAAATATACCGGGAGGGACCAAATGCTGGTCGGCATGCCTTCTTATAGCGCAGACCCCGCCGGGACTCCGCCGGCACATGACATCTTGGTGATCAAGACGTCTATAAGCCGCCAGATTACGCTGAAAACGTTGCTCGGGGGCATCAAAGCCTCCATCGGCGAGGCGCTGGAGCATCAGCACCTGCCTTTTCGGAAAATGGTGGAGCCGCTCCATCTGGACTATACAGTGGACGGCCTCCCGGTCGTCAACACCGTCACATCCTTCGCCCCGATTCATCCGGGACCGCAGGGTAAACGGGTGGCGGCCGATACGGTTTTTCGCTTCGATCGCCAAAACCATTCCATCGAGCTGGAAATAAGCTTTGACGGGCAGCGGTACGAGCGCGCATTTGTGGAACAGGCGGCCGACCATCTTGTTCGGCTGCTGTCCTTGCTTTTATTTCAACCGGATCTGGAGCTTGGACAAGTTGATGTGCTATCCCCAGACGAGAGGGAGACGCTGCTGAAGCAATTTAATGACACCGAAACCGAGTTTGAGCGGGGGAAGACGATACACAGCTTGTTCGAAGAGCAGGCGGAGCTTAACCCGGACAATGTGGCCGCCGTCATGAACGAGCAGCAGTTGACCTACCGCGAGCTGAACGAGCGATCCAACCGGCTTGCACGGAAGCTGCGGGAGACGGGAGTCGAAGCGGACCAACTGGTAGCGATTCTGGCCGAACGCTCGCTCGATATGGTCGTCGGCATTCTGGCGATTCTCAAAGCGGGCGGAGCCTACGTGCCTGTTGATCCCGACTACCCGGAGGAGCGGATCCGCTTCATGATTGAGGATTCGGGCGCGCCGTTATTGCTGATTCAAAAGCATCTGCACAAGAAGACGGAATTCGCAGGAACGCGCCTTGAATTGGATGATTTCGTTTGGGGTGACAGATGGGCAGACTCCGCAGATGTGCTGGACGCTTCGAACCTGGAGTCCATTTCCGGGCCGGGCAACCTGGCTTATGTCATCTACACGTCAGGAACGACCGGCAGACCGAAAGGAACGCTAATTGAGCATAAAAATGTCGTGCGCCTCTTGTTCAACGAAAAGAACTTGTTCGACTTCGGGCCGTCCGACACTTGGACGCTGTTCCACTCGTTCTGCTTCGATTTCTCCGTCTGGGAGATGTATGGAGCGTTGCTGTTCGGAGGCAAGCTGGTCATCGTACCGCCGCTCACGGCAAAAAATCCGGCCGATTTTCTGGCGCTGCTGGGCCGCGAACAGGTCACGATTTTGAACCAGACGCCAACGTACTTCTACCAGCTACTGCGTAAGGTCTTGGTGGATCATCTGTACGATCTGCGGATTCGCAACGTCATCTTTGGGGGCGAAGCGCTGAGTCCGCTGCTGCTCAAGGGCTTCAAGACGAAGTACCCGGAGACGAAGCTGATCAATATGTACGGGATTACCGAGACGACGGTTCATGTTACGTATAAGGAAATCACGTGGGTCGAAATGGAGGCGGCGAAGAGCAATATCGGCAAGCCGATCCCAACGCTGAGCGTGTACGTCTTGGATGAAAACCGCCACCTTGTGCCGATCGGCGTGGCGGGCGAAATGTACGTGGCCGGGGAAGGCCTTGCGAGAGGATACCTGAACCGCCCGGATCTGACGGCAGAGAAATTCGTGGATTCCCCGTTCGCGGAGGGGAGAAACTGTACCGCTCGGGCGACTTGGCGGCTTGGCTGCCGGACGGCAATATCGAATACATGGGTCGGATCGACCACCAGGTCAAAATCCGTGGCTACCGGATCGAGCTGGACGAAATCGAGACGCAGCTTCTGAAGATCGCCGCCGTGCAAGAAGCCAAGGTGCTCGATCGCAAGGACGCGAATGACCAAAAGCAGCTTGTCGCTTATTACGTCGCGGAAACAAGGCTGGGGGCGAATGAACTCAAGGAGGAGCTCGCCAAACAGCTTCCGGGGTATATGATTCCTTCGCACCTCGTGCAGCTTGAGCGCATGCCGCTGACTTCCAACGGCAAAGTGGACCGCAAAGCGTTGCCCGCGCCGGAGGAAGCGGCAGCCGGAGGCGCGGAATATGTCGCGCCGAGAACGCTGCTCGAAATGAAGATTACCCGCGTCTGGCAGGATACGCTTGGCGTGCCGCAGGTCGGCGTAAAGGATAACTTTTTCGAGTTGGGTGGTAATTCATTAAGTCTGATGAGGCTCGTACAAGCTGTTTATGATGAAACGGGCATTGAGGTACCGCTGAACCGCCAATTCCATCATTTAACCGTTGAAGCTATGGCTTTCGGAGAGGGGGATCTGGGTCTGGATCAAGGGGGAGACTCTTTCATTAAGCTGAATAAAGCAGGAGATCTGAACGTGTTCTGCTTCCCTCCGGGCAGCGGCTTCGGCATCGGTTACCGAGAACTCGCAAGTAGGCTCGATGGCCGGTTCGTGCTCTACGGTATTGATTTTATCGACGATGCCGTTGATTACGAGGCCATGCTGAAGCGTTATGTGGACGAGATCGTCCGCATCCAGCCGGAAGGACCTTACGTGCTACTGGGATACTGCTTCGGAGGCAACCTGATGTTCGAGGTAGCCAAAACGATGGAGAAAAGAGGGTATTCCGTAACGGACGTGCTCATGGTGGACTCGTGGATTAAGGACATGCTGACGCCTTCCGAAACGTCGGAGAAAGAGCTGGAAGAAACGCTTACCGATTTCGACGAAGAAGAGAAGGAATTAATGAGCAACCCGCTCGTGCGGGAGCGGGTTCATCGGAAGGTCAAAGCGACCTTGGCGTACGAAGCGCAGCTTATTAATTCCGGCACGATCCCTGCCCGGATTTACGAACTGATTGCGAAGGACAGCGAAGCGTTCCGTCTGGAGCATCAATTGCCGTCCTGGCGGGGGGCAACGAGACAAGCTTATGCCGATTACCGGCTGGAGGGCGCGCACGAGGAATTGCTGGAACTCGCGCGCGTGGAAGAAACGGCCGCCGTCATCCGGGGCATCTTAGAGCAAGTCAAGCGGCAGATCGAAGCGGAGGCCGGGGTACTGCATGGAAGCTGACCGGCAGCCGTCTGTTCAAGAACAAGGCACAGCGGCACCTTCCAAGCGCCAAACTGCTTACTCCACCTGGAAAGCGTTCCGCTGGCTGATGTCCTATGTAAGCCGCCACAAAGGCTGGATGATCGTCGGTATCTTGTCCGCGATTGCCGCCGCCGTTATTGAGATATGGACGGGAAGTTTGATCGAGAAGCTGACCACCGAGGCCGAGAAGGGAGCGGGGCCAATCGTTCTGCAAATCGTGTACACGGTCTTTGTGGTCATCTTGATCGGTGTGCCGGCGAAGTTTTTCATGAGCTTCGGCGTGGAGCGAAGCAGCGCCTCTGCGGTGCAGGATATCCGCAACCATGTCATGCATCATATTGGTAAACTCCCAGTCTCCTATTTGGAAAAGCAACACTCCGGCGATGTGTTGTCGCGAATCAACAACGACCTGCAGCTCATCCAGCAGTTTATGATTCGGGACCTCGCCCAGTGGTTTTATCATCCACTGTTGTTCATCGGCTGTTTCACTTATTTGATCTACCTCCAATGGGAGCTGATGCTGTACAGCCTGCTGTTATTTCCCGTAGCGCTGCTGGTTTCCCAATGGATCGGCAAGCAGTTGGAGCGATTAACCGAGGAAGCCCAGGCGAATATGGGCCGAATGAACGTCAACCTTCAGGATACGCTTGGGGGTATGCCTATTGTAAAAAGCTACCTGCTATCCGGCATGTTATCTCGCTCCTACCAAGTGCTGCTGCAATTGACGGCTCAAAAAAAGCTGGCCGTGAAAAAGCGGGAAGCCTGGGTTAACCCGCTGCTTTCCACACTGATGATCAGCCCGATCATTTTCGCCGTCAGTTACGGAAGCTATTTGATCTACCAAGGGCAGCTAGGCGCGGGAGAGCTAATTGCCTTTCTGTACTTGCTGAATCTGTGTCTGGAGCCACTGGAGCATATTCCTGAGCTCATCACGCGCACGTTCGAAATGGCCGGTTCCCTGAAAAGGGTCTCCGAAATCGTCGAGCAGCCAACCGAAACGGAACATGGCCGTTCGCTTCCGAAAGCAAGCGCCGCCCCCATCGAGTTTCAGAACGTAACCTTCGGGTATGAGGAGAGCTCCCCAATCCTGCGGAGTGTTAGCTTCTCTGTGCCGGAAGGGAAGACGATCGCGCTTGTCGGAGCAAGCGGTGGAGGGAAGAGCACGGTGTTTAAGCTTGTATGCGGCTTTTATACGCTTCCAGAGGATCAGGGCGAGATTCGCGTGTTCGGCAGTCAGATCCACGGCGCCGACCCGGAGCAGCTTAGGTCACATTTTTCCGTGGTCACCCAGGATTCATATTTGTTTAGCGGCACGATCGCCGAGAATATCGGCTATGGGCGGGAAGAAGCGTCGATGGACGAGATTATTCAAGTAGCCAAAGCAGCTCAGGCGCATTCCTTCATTATGCAGCTTCCCGGCGGCTACCAGATGTATGTCGGAGAGCGTGGCGGATTTTTGTCCGGTGGGCAGCGCCAACGCATTGCAATGGCCCGGGCTTTTCTGAAGGATGCTCCCGTTCTGTTGCTGGACGAGCCAACGTCGGCTCTTGATCCAGAGTCGGAAAGCGCGGTTCAGGAAGCGCTGGGCGTATTGATGAAGCAGAGAACAACAATGGTTATTGCCCACCGGCTTTCTACAGTTCAAAACGCCGACGAAATATGGGTCATGGAACAGGGGAATATTGTTGAAAAGGGCACTCATGAACAATTGCTGGAGATGAAAGGACTGTACGCCCAGTCGTACTACCAGGAATTTATCGAGTCTGCCGAACGCAGGGAGGTGGCGTACAGATGAAAAAAGGCGGAAGGCTCTCGCAAGTGAAAGAACTCGGCTATTTGCTGACGTTTATGAACCGCAAGCTCAAAACCCAGTATGCCATCGGCCTTGTCGTGACCACACTCACCCAGACATTGTTCCTGATCGCCTTCAGTTTGGTCGTACATAACTTGGTTGATTTCGCCGTGTCCCGAGATACGTCCCTAATGGTGGAAGCCTTTATTATTTTGGGCGCGGCCCTGTTCCTGGAAAATATGGTTTCTCCGTGGTTCATTTACTTATATCAGCGCAGTGTCGAGCTGACTGTGCTGAATATCCGCGAACGTCTCTATAACAAGCTATGCCGGGTGCGGCCGAGATTCTTGGAGCAGACGCACCATGGGGATTTGCTGTCGCGGGTGAACAACGACGTAACGACCGTTGAGTTTACATTCTCACAGGTTTACTTCGTTTTGTTGCTTCAAGTTGTCTTTTGTATCGGCTCCATTACCTCCATGGTGTTGATTGATTGGCGATTTGCTGGCGTATCCTTCGTCATTCTACTGCTGTCCTCTGTGGTCAGCCTGAAATTTGCGCGGGATATTCGCGCCTTGTCCGAACAAGGCTTGCAAACGCTCGGTAAAATGACCGAAAAATTCAAAGATTTCATGGGCGGCATTCAAATTGTGAAGCTGTTCCGCATCCGCACGATATACGGCCAGTACGAGGCGTTGAACGAACAAATGACGCAGACACTTAGGCAAACCGCGCAGAAGAACGGCATGCAGGCTGCGGTGAACCATTTTATCAGCTACATCACGTTCTGCGGCATCATCGTCATCGGCAGTCTTCTGTATGCCAACGGACTGATGGGAATGGGAAGCGTCGCCGCCCTGGCGGTTCTGCAAGTGAATCTGACGCACGCCTTGTTGAACTTAGGGATGGTTCTGTCGATGACCCAAAATTCGCTCGCGGGCGCTCACCGGATTCAAGAGGTACTAAGAGAGGAAGAGGAACCGGAGCGTTTGGGATCTCCTAACAGCGAGCTGGTGTCTGAGGCTGCGGTGGAGTTTCGCGACGTGGAATTTTCTTATCAGGCGGATAAAAAGGTACTTGTCGATATGTCCATGAAGGTGTTTCCTGGTCAGGTCGCCGCGATCGTGGGTGCCAGCGGTAGCGGTAAAAGTACGCTGATTAAGCTACTTCTCGGCTTTTATCCTGTGGACAGCGGTGAAATCCTGCTCCAAGGCAAACCGTTTGGCCATTACACGCTGGATGAGATTCGCAGGCAGATTGCATACGTTCCGCAGGAGCCGTTCTTGTTTACCGGCACGATTGAGGAAAACATCCGCTACGGCAACCCGGATGCAACGGATGAAGAAGTGATCGAAGCGGCCAAAGCAGCGTACGCTCACCATTTCATTCAGGAGCTTCCTGAACAGTATAAAACGCCGGTAGGAGAGAGAGGAGCATCGTTGTCGGGCGGACAAAGGCAACGAATTGCGATCGCCCGGGCGATTCTCAAAAACGCCCCGATTCTGTTGTTGGACGAAGCGACTTCCGCGCTGGATAACGAATCCCAGCATTGGGTACAGCAAGCCCTGAACATATTAATGAAGGGGCGCACCACCATTCTGATCGCCCACCGTCTCAGCACCGTGGAACATGCGGATTTGATTACAGTCATGAATCAAGGAACGGTCGTCGAACGAGGCCGCCATCAGGACCTGCTGGCGCTCGGAGGTTATTACGCGCGGCTGTACGGCTAGACCATTATGACGAGTGGCTTCCTGCTGATATCTAGGTACAAAGCCAATCTACAAACAATCTCTAATACGGGAGTGTGTCGATGTGAGAGAGAATACGAACAAGCAATATGGATTAACGCAAGCCCAGCGCCGGATATGGTTCATGGAAATTATGAATCCGGGGACGTCTATCACGATGCTTTCCGCGACCTACCAAATTACGGGTGAGATCGACACACAGCTTCTGGAGCAAGCGGCGGCAGAGATCGTCAAAACCTATGACGCTTTCCGAATCCGTATTAGCGGGGATTTGCAAAATCCAACGCAGTGGTTCGAACAACCGGAGAATGTCCAAGCCAGGATAACCCGCCTCGAAATAGGCACAACCGAACAGTTCGATGCTTGGGTGAAAGGAATAAGCGAAAAGCCGGCCAGCGTGTTCGACGAACATCTCTACGAATTTACTATGATCCACTTTGTGAACGGCCAAGTATGGCTCAATTTAACGATAAATCATATTATCGCCGACGGCTTGTCCGTCACTGCTTTGCTGCATGCGGTGATGGAAAAATACCTGGAGCTACGCAAAGGCAACTCCAGCAGTTACCAGGCTCCATCCTATCTGGATTATATTTATGCAGAGCATGAATATGAGCAATCGCAGCGTTATCAAAAAGGCAAGGAATACTGGCTGACGAAGTACAACACTTTGCCTGAAACGACCGGCATTAAATCGGTTCCGCCGTTCTCGATCGGCAGCGAATCCAATAAGCTGGCTATCACATTGGACGGTCCTCGTTATGAACGCATTCTGGCCTTTAGCGAACAATATCAGGTCAGCTTATATACGTTATTTCTGTCCGCCATGTACGCCTTATTGTACAAGCTGACCGATAGCACTGATGTTCCGGTCGGCACGGTTTTTGCCAATCGCACCAGCAAGAAGGAAAAAGAAACGATTGGCATGTTCGTCAGCACTGTGGCTACGCGGATTCGTCTGGATCCAGATGGCCATGTGCTTTCCTTGATCCAAGCGGTTTCGAAGGAAAATACGGCGGATCTGCGGTATCAGAAATACCCTTATAACCAATTGATCCAGGATTTACGCGAACAACACGGCCGCAACGATCTTTCGGAGCTGTTCCGCACGTCTCTGGAATATTTGCCTTTGAAAATTGTGGAGTACGAAGAAATCAAGGTACGCCTGGAGGCTCACTTTGCTAGGCACGAGATGGACGATTTACTGCTGCGCTTCGACCATATGCTAAATGAAGGCCATGTCATTCTCCATGCTTCCTATCGTACCGGCCTATTCGAGACGGCCGAGATTGATCGAATTATGGAACAGTATGTAACCGTTCTGGACCAGTTTCTTGAGACTCCTGAACTGCAGGTACGCGAGATTTCTCTGTTGAGCGATGAGGAGAGACACCGTATTCTGGACGTGTTTAACCCGCCGGTGGCAGCACTGAGCGAGGGAATAGCGTTTCATCGGTATGTCGAAAAGTTTGCCCGAGACATTCCGGATCACCCGGCAGTCGTCTACATGGACAAAAAGCTGACTTACGGCGAATTGAACGAACGCGCCGAGCGGCTGGCTTCTCACCTTCGCGCACAGGGCGTGGGAAGGGAGACGATTACGGGGATCTGGGCGGAGCGTTCGGTGGAACTGCTGGTCGGGGTGCTCGCCGTTTGGAAAGCCGGCGGAGCCTATGTACCGCTGGACCCTGATTATCCGGCTGAGCGGATTGAGTACATGCTTAGCGATAGCGAAGCATCGGTGCTGCTTACGCAGCGTCATCTGTTGGAACGGGCCGGAGGTTGGTTGGCAGATGACCAGCTGAAGCTTCAAGCTGTCTATGACATGGACGATGAACAGATTTATAACGGGGATGCCTTAGCTATGGAATTTGAATCTGCTGACAGCGCCCCGCAAGACTTGGCTTATGTGATTTACACCTCGGGTACGACGGGACACCCGAAAGGCGTCTTAATCGAGCACGGTAGTCTCGTGAATACGGCGGATGCGTACCGCCGTGAGTACCGGTTGGATCAGTTCCCGGTGCGGCTGCTGCAACTGGCGAGCTTCTCGTTTGACGTCTTCGTTGGAGACATTGCGCGGACGTTGTATAACGGTGGCACGATGGTGATTGTGCCGAAGGATGACCGGATTGATCCGAACCGCTTATACGGCTGGATTCGGGACCAAAACATTACGGTATTCGAATCGACGCCTGCGCTCATCCTGCCTTTCATGCAGCATATTTATGAAGAAGGGCTGGACGTCAGCTCTATGCAGTTGCTGATTACCAGCTCGGATGCTTGCAGTGTCACCGATTACCGATTGCTGGAGGAAAGATTCGGCGGACAATTTCGCATCATCAACAGCTATGGCGTTACCGAAGCGGCCATTGACAGCAGCTTTTACGATGAGCCGCTGGATAAGCTGCCACCGTCGGGTCATGTGCCGATCGGCAAAGCTTGGCTGAACGCCCGGTTTTACATTGTAGATGCCGCGTTGAATCCGGTTCCTGTAGGGATTCCGGGCGAGCTTGTCATCGGCGGCGCCGGGGTGGCGCGCGGGTACTGGAACCGTCCTGACCTAACTGCCGAGAAGTTTGTGGGCAGCCCGTTTGTGCCGGGTGAACGTCTGTACCGGACAGGCGATTTGGCTCGCTGGCTGGAAGACGGCAACGTGGACTTCATCGGTCGGATCGACTACCAGGTGAAAATTCGCGGGTTCCGGATTGAACTCGGCGAAATTGAAACGGCCCTGCTGCGTTTCCCGGGCGTCAAGCAGGCTGTGGTGACCGACCGTACGGATGAGCAGGGGCAAAAGTATTTGTGTGGCTACGTGGCGGCGGATGCTTCCTTGAAGCTGAGCGATCTGCTGTCCCAATTGAAGCAAGAGCTGCCAGCTCATATGGTACCTTCCCGACTGGTGTCTCTTGATAAGCTTCCGCTTACGCCGAACGGCAAAATTGACCGTAAAGCGTTGCCTGAACCGACTTCAGAGGTAGAAGCAAGTCATGAGTATGTGGCTCCTCGTACAACGCTGGAAACAAGACTTGCTCTCATATGGCAACAGGTGCTGGGTATTGCGCGAGTTGGAGTCCAAGACGATTTCTTTGATCTGGGTGGTCATTCCTTGCGTGCCTCCACGCTTGTTTCTAAAATTCGGAAAGAACTGCAAGTCGAGGTTCCGTTGCGGGAAATTTTCCGCTACACTACGATCGCACAGTTGGCGCAAAGAATCGATGGTTTAAAGCAGCAGGAGACGTATGAGATTACAAAGGCGGCGGATGCCGAGTACTATCCGGTTTCATCCGAGCAAAAGCGTCTGTACGTCCTGCGCCAGCTTGACGGTTCCCAGCGAAGCTACAATATGTCGGCGGCGCTTCTTCTCGAAGGCAAGTTGAACCGCACGCGGGTCGAGCATGCTTTCATGGCACTGATTCAGCGCCATGAAACGCTGCGTACCGGGATTGAGCAAGTTGAAGGCGAGCTTGTCCAGCGCATCTACGACGAGGTGGAGTTTGCTGTCGATTATTTCCAGGCGAGCGAGCAGGAATTGCACCAAGTGGTGGAATCTTACTATCGCCCGTTTGATCTGACCAAGCCGCCACTTCTCCGTATCGGCCTGATCAAAGTCGCCGAGGAGCGCCACATTCTGCTGTTTGATATGCACCATATCGTCTCGGACGGCATTTCGACAGCGCTGATTTTCGACGAGTTCAGCCGCTTGTATCGGGGTGAGGAGCTGGCTTCGCTGAGTATTCAATACAAAGATTATGCCGTGTGGCAGCATTCCGAAGCCTATGGGCAGATGCTCCAGCCGCAGAAGGAGTACTGGCTGGAACAATTGTCGGGTGAGCTGCCAGTTTTGGAGCTGCCGACAGACTTCCCGCGGCCTGCGGTGCAAAGCTTTGACGGCCGGACTGTGAAGTTTTATATCGGGAAAGAGCGGACGGAGAAGCTGAAAAAGCTGGCGTCACGGACGGGGACGACACTGTACATGGTGCTGCTGTCGGCTTACTCTATCCTTATGCATAAATATTCGGGTCAGGAAGAACTGATCGTGGGAACGCCGATTGCCGGAAGAACGCAGGAAGAAGTGCAGCCGATCGTAGGAATGTTTATTAACACGCTGGCTATTCGCAGCCGTCCGGAGCGTTCCAAGACGTACCTTTCGTACCTGGAAGAAATCAAGGACATCACGCTTGGGGCTTTCGAACACCAAAATTATTTGTTCGAAGACTTGGTAGAGAGTCTTCACATTCCGCGCGCGACCAGCCGGAATCCGCTCTTTGATACGTTCTTCTCTCTGCAAAATACGGAGAACGAGCAAATTGTCATCGAGGGGCTGGAGCAATCGTTTTATCCGCTGGAAAACCGAACATCCAAGTTCGAGCTGCTCCTGGACATTTCGGAGCTGGAAGGTCAGCTCGAATGCCGTTTGGAGTACGCTACAGCTTTGTATAAACAGAAGACTGCGGAGCGGTTCGCCAGACATTATGACAAGCTGCTCGAAACCATCGCAGCAGCGCCAGACGGGGATATTGCCTCGCTGGAAATGCTCACAGAGGAGGAAATCCGCGAGCTGGTGCGTGGTTTCAACGATTCGGCGGCGGACTACCCGCGTCACCAAACGATTCACAGCTTGTTTGAAGAGCAGACGAAACTTTACCCGGACAATGTGGCCGCTGTCATGAACGAGCAGCAGTTGACCTACCGCGAGCTGAACGAGCGATCCAACCGGCTTGCGCGGAAGCTGCGGGAGACGGGAGTCGAAGCGGACCAACTGGTAGCGATTCTGGCCGAACGCTCGCTCGATATGGTCGTCGGCATTCTGGCGATTCTCAAAGCGGGCGGAGCCTATGTGCCTGTCGATCCCGACTACCCGGAGGAGCGGATCCGCTTCATGATTGAGGATTCGTGCGCACCGTTATTGCTGATTCAAAAGCATCTGCATGATAAGACCGACTTTGCAGGAACGCGCCTTGAATTGGATGATTTCGTTTGGGGCAACAGAGGTGCAGACTCCGCAGATGCGCTGGAAGCTTCGAACTTGGAGTCCATTTCTGGGCCAGGCAATCTGGCCTATGTCATCTACACGTCGGGAACGACCGGCAGACCGAAAGGAACGCTAATTGAGCATAAAAATGTCGTGCGCCTCCTGTTCAACAACAAGAACCTGTTCGACTTCGGGCCGTCCGACACGTGGACGCTGTTCCACTCGTTCTGTTTCGATTTCTCCGTCTGGGAGATGTATGGAGCGTTGCTGTTCGGAGGCAAGCTGGTCATCGTACCGCCGCTCACGGCGAAAAATCCGACTGAATTCCTGACGCTGCTGGGCCGTGAACAGGTCACGATTTTGAACCAGACACCAACCTACTTCTACCAGCTGCTGCGTGAGGTCTTGGCCGATCATGCGTACGATCTGCGGATTCGCAACGTTATTTTCGGAGGAGAAGCGCTGAGTCCTTTGCTGCTCAAGGGTTTCAAGACGAAATACCCGGAGACGAAGCTGATCAATATGTACGGGATTACCGAGACGACGGTTCATGTTACGTATAAGGAAATCACGTGGGTCGAAATGGAGGCGGCGAAGAGCAATATCGGCAAGCCGATTCCGACGCTGAGCGTGTACGTCCTGGATGAAAACCGCCGCCCTGTGCCGATCGGCGTGGCGGGCGAAATGTACGTGGCCGGGGAAGGGCTGGCGCGAGGATACCTGAACCGCCCGGATTTGACGTCGGAGAAGTTCGTCGATTCTCCGTTTGCGCAGGGGGAGAAACTGTATCGCTCGGGCGACTTGGCGGCGTGGCTGCCGGACGGTAACATCGAATATCTAGGCCGGATTGACCATCAGGTGAAAATCCGTGGGTACCGGATCGAGCTGGACGAAATCGAGACGCAGCTTCTGAACGTCGAGGGCGTGGAAGAAGCGGTGGTGCTCGCCCGTCAGGACGGTGGAGACGAGAAGACACTTGTCGCCTACTTTGTGGCGGACCGGATGTTGACGGTCAGCGAGATGAGAACCTCGCTGGCCCAGGAAATGCCGGGGTACATGATCCCGTCGTACTTCGTGCAGCTGGAGCGCATGCCGCTTACGTCTAACGGCAAAGTGGATCGCAAATCGCTGCCGGAGCCGCAAGGCGGCTTGCAAACGGGCGTCGAATATGTAGCGCCGCGTAACCGGACGGAGTCCCAGCTTGTGGAGATCTGGGAGGAAGTGCTGGGTTACTCTGGCATTGGAATCCTGGACAATTTCTTCGAGCTCGGAGGCCACTCCTTGCGGGCGACGAACCTTGTCAGCAAGATTCGGAAGGAAATGAATGTCGAACTTCCGCTGCGCGATGTGTTCCGCTATATGACGGTAGAATCGATGGCCGGGGTTATTGCCAACTTGGAAGAAACGCAGCATATCTCGATTCCAAAAGCAGAGGAGAAAGCGTACTATCCGGTTTCCTCTGCGCAGAAAAGGTTGTACGTCCTTCACCAGCTGGATAGCTCGGAGCTGAATTACAACCTCCCAAGTGCCTTGCAATTGGAAGGGGCTTTGAACGAGGCGAAAGTGGAAAAGGCGCTGAACACTTTGGTAGCCCGGCATGATATGCTGCGCACCGGTTTTGAAATCGTGAATGGGGAGCCAGTTCAGCGTATTCATCCGCTAGTAGCTTTCAAGGTCGAAAAGCTTCAAGCAAGCAAAGATCAGGTTGCGGCCATTCTTGAAGGCTTCATTCAACCTTTTGACCTGACCCAGCCGCCTTTGCTGCGCGCCCTGCTGATCGAACTGGAGACAGAGAAATTCCTGCTCGCTTTGGATATTCATCATATAGGTTCCGACGGTCTTTCCATGGACGTGCTGCTACGCGAATTCGTGAGGCTGTACAATGGGGAAGAATTGCCGGAGATGCGGATTCAATACAAGGATTACGCCGTTTGGCAGCAATCCGAGGAGCAGCGCCAGCGCATCAAACAGCAGGAAGAATACTGGCGCGGGGTATTCAGCTCCGAGCTTCCGGTTCTGGAGATGCCTCTCGACTTCTTCCGTCCGGCTGTGCAGCAGTTTGACGGTCAAACGCTCACGTTTACGCTGGATGTGGAGAAAAGTGAAGCTCTCAAACGGCTTGCCGGCGATTCGGGGGCGACGCTGTACATGCTTCTGCTGGCTGCATACTCCGTATTACTTCATAAATACGCGGGACAGGAAGATATCGTGATTGGCACGCCGATTGCCGCCCGTTCTCACGCCGACCTGCAGCCGATTATCGGCATGTTCGTCAATACGCTGGCCCTTCGCTTTGGTCCAGCGGCGGAGCGGACATTCCTGGATTACTTGCAGGAAGTGAAGGAAACGACGCTTGGAGCCTACGAGCACCAGGACTATCCGTTCGAGGAACTGGTGGAAGCTCTTCAGGTGAGCCGGGATTTAAGCCGGAATCCGCTGTTTGACACCATGTTTTCTTTGCAGAAGCACGAAAGCTTGGATTTAACCCTGGAAGGCTTGCAATGGTCGCTGTTCGACATCGAGGAAAAGACGGCAAAGTTTGATCTTAGCTTAGATATTGTGGAAGAGGGTAACGAGCTGGTTTGCAAGATTGAGTATGCTACCTCGCTGTTTAGGCAGGAAACAATGGTACGGCTGGCAGGTCATTACGAGCAACTTTTGGCGTCGATCCTGGCTCAGCCGAGTGCGCGGATTGCGGATTTGGATATCTTGACGGACAGCGAAAAGCATAATTTATTGGTCGGGTTTGACGTGTTGTCTTCGGCTCTTGCGAAACAATCCACCGCAGAGGGGACAGGTTTGGAGGCGGATGAGTCGTGGAGAGAGAGAACTTTCCATGAGCTATTTGAAAAGCAGGTGGAACGCACTCCGGGAGCGCTGGCGGTTGTCTACGAAGACAGCAAACTGACGTATGCGGAGCTGAATGCCAAAGCGAATCGTCTGGCGTATACACTGCGGGAGCGCGGGGTGAAACCGGAGCAGGTGGTCGGCATTTTGGCCGACCGTTCGGCCGAGCTGTTGATCGGGGTGCTCGCCGTATGGAAAGCGGGCGGCGCTTATGTGCCACTCGACCCGGACTATCCGGCGGAGCGGATCGAGTATATGCTCGCGGACAGCGGGGCGTCGGTGCTGCTCACGCAGACCCGCCTGCTGGAGCAGGCAGAAGCTTGGCGCAGCGCTGGAGATTTAGCACTGCAAACGGTGCTTGCGCTTGACGATGCCGCGACATATAGCCTCGGAGCGGCAGAAGTTGCCGTGGGTGTACACGCTTTGGGCGAAGCAGGCGCAGAGCTGGAGGCTTTGGCGCAAGCGGAAACGGCTTCTGCCGAAATGTCCGCCACAGCAGAAGCCGAGAAGAACCTACTAGCAGTGGATCTCGCATCGAATCTGGCAAATGTGAATAAGCCGCACGATTTGGCTTACGTCATCTATACCTCTGGTACGACGGGCCGTCCGAAGGGCGTGGCAGTGGAAAACCGCAGCCTGGTGAACACGGCGGCGGGCTACCGGCGGGGCTACCGCCTTGATCAGTTCCCGATCCGGCTGTTACAGCTTGCCAGCTTCTCGTTCGATGTATTCGTCGGCGACATTGCACGGACGCTGTACAACGGCGGCACCATGGTCATCGTGCCGAAGGACGACCGGATTGATCCAACCCGCCTTTACGGCTGGATTCGCGACTACGCCGTGACGGTGTTCGAATCGACTCCAGCGCTGATCGTGCCGTTCATGGAGCATGTGTATGCTGAGGGTCTAGATCTCAGCTCGCTGCAGCTGCTGATCACAAGCTCGGATACGTGCAGCGTATCAGATTACCGCACCTTGCAGGAGCGCTTCGGCTCGCAGTTCCGCATTATTAACAGCTACGGCGTAACGGAAGCGGCGATTGACTCCAGCTTCTATGACGAGCCGCTGGAGAAGCTGCCGAAGACGGGCAGTGTGCCGATCGGGAAAGCATGGCTGAACGCCAAGTTCTACATCGTAGATGCGAATCTGAAGCCGGTGCCGATCGGGGTGCTCGGCGAGCTGGTTATCGGTGGAGCGGGTGTGGCCCGCGGTTACTTGAACCGCCCGGATTTGACGGCGGAGCAATTCGTAGACAGCCCGTTCGCCGCCGGGGAGCGGCTGTACCGGACGGGCGACCTGGCGCGCTGGATGCCGGACGGCAACGTGGACTTCATTGGCCGAATTGACAACCAGGTAAAAATTCGCGGCTATCGGATCGAGCTTGGTGAAATTGAAGCGGCCATGAAAAATGTTGCCGGCTTACGCCAAGCGCTTGTCATCGACCGGACAGACGAGCGAGGGCAGAAATATTTGTGCGGGTATGTCGTAGCGGATTTCAGCTTCGATCTGGAAGGGTTTGTGGCTCATCTGGATGCCGCACTGCCTTCCCATATGGTGCCTTCGCGCATCATACACTTGGATCAAATGCCGCTTACGCCGAACGGGAAAATTGACCGTAAATCGCTGCCTGTGCCGGAAGGAAACATTCGTGCCGAGGCTGTATACACGGCGCCTCGTACTCCTGCCGAGCAAGCACTTTCGTCGGTCTGGCAGTCGGTGCTGGGCGTGGATCAGGTCGGAACGATGGATAATTTCTTTGCGCTCGGCGGCGATTCAATCAAGGCTTTGCAGGTATCATCCCGTCTTTTGCAAACGGGATACAAGCTGGTCATGAAAGATTTGTTCCATTACCCGACGATTTCCGCCCTTGGTTTGCATCTGCAAACGGTGGAGAGAACGGCAAGCCAGGCCGAAGTGACGGGAGAGGTCATCTTGACCCCGATTCAGCGCTGGTTCTTTGAACAAAATCCAGCCGATATGCATCACAGCAACCAGGCATTCATGCAGTTCTCCAAGCAAGGCTTTGACGAAGAAGCTTTACGCCAAGCGGTGCGTCAGCTTGTCGTGCATCATGATGCTCTCCGTACGGTTTATCGCCAAACCGAGAACGGCTATACCGCCTGGAATCGCGGCGCCGGGGAGAACGAAACGCTGTTCGATCTGGAAGTTGTCGATTTCAAGAGAGCCCGCGACATGAAAGAAGCGATAGAGGCTAAGGCGAATGACATTCAAGCAAGCATTGATCTGGAAAACGGCCCGCTGGTGAAGCTCGGCTTGTTCCGCTGCGACGATGGAGACCACCTGCTCATCGCGATCCATCACTTGGTCGTAGACGGTGTATCTTGGCGGATTCTGCTTGAGGATTTTGCTGTCGGCTATGAGCAGGCGCTGCAAGGGCAACCGATCCGCCTGCCGCTCAAAACGGATTCATTCCAAACGTGGGCGAAACAGCTCACTGATTATGTGAACGGTCCGGCGATGGAAAGCGAAAGAGAGTACTGGCAGCATATCGAGCAATTGAGCTATGAGCCGCTTCCGAAAGATTTTGAACAAGGCAAGTCCAAGTTGGAAGACAGTGGGCTCGTGACCGTTCACTGGACGGCGGAGGAAACCGAACAGCTGTTGAAGCAGGCACACCGTGCTTACCATACGGAAATGAATGATCTGCTGCTTGCCGCGCTTGGCCTCGCGGTACAAGCTTGGAGTGGCCGGGAACGCGTGTTGGTGAATCTCGAAGGCCACGGCCGGGAAGAACTTTTACCGGATGTGGACATTACGCGCACGGTAGGCTGGTTTACGAGCCAATTCCCTGTCGTTCTAGAGACGGGTCACGCCCAAGCGCTCGGTCATCAGGTGAAACTGGTTAAAGAAAGTTTACGCCGCATTCCGAACAAGGGGATTGGCTACGGCATCCTGCGTTATTTGTCAGCATCGCATGATGGCGAGCGTTTCGCTTTGGAGCCGGAGATCAGCTTTAACTATTTGGGTCAGTTCGACCAGGATTACGAAAGTAGCGGCTCGCGGCCGTCTTCGTTCAGCGCGGGCTCCGATTCAAGCCCGAATGCAGTGATGGATTATGTCCTTGATATCAACGGTATGATGTCGGAAGGCGTGCTGGAACTCACGATCCGTTATGGGGAAACCCAGTATAAACGGGAAACGGTAGAGCGCCTGAGCACCCTACTTCATTCGAGCTTGCTTGAAGTCATCAGCCATTGCGTATCGAAAGAGCGACCGGAGCTTACACCTAGCGATGTACTGCTTCAAGAGGTGACGGTGGAGGAACTGGAGCGGCTGACCGAACATACGGTAGCGCTCGGCGAACTGGAGAATGTATATACCCTGACTCCGCTGCAAAAAGGGATGTTGTTCCACAGCCTGCTGGATGCCAATTCGGAAGCTTACTTTGAACAGGTAACCTTCGATCTGTACGGAAGCCTGAATATTGAAGCCTTCACCCAAGGGTTGGATACGCTGGTGCAGCGGAATGAGGCGCTGCGTACCAACTTTATTACCGGCTGGAGAGACGAGCCGATTCAAGTGATATTCCGCGAGCGGAAGTGTGAAGTGTACTTCGAAGATATTCGCCCGGTAAGCGATGAAGACCCGGAGAAGAGGATAGCCGATTTCGTCAGCGCGGATAAAGCGAATAAGTTCGATTTGGCCCGAGGCCCTCTAATGCGCGTGACCGTTTTGCACACGGGCGACGAGTCCTACCATGTGATCTGGAGTCACCATCACATTTTGATGGACGGTTGGTGCATGTCCTTCATGATCAAAGAAGTGTTCGACACCTACTTCGCGTTCCAGGAGAAGCGGACGCTGGAGCTTCCTCCAGTTACCTCGTACTCCCGGTATATCGAATGGCTGGAAGCTCAAGATGCCGCGAAAGCTTCGCGTTACTGGTCCAAGTATTTGGCGGGTTATGATCAGCAGACCAAGCTGCCCCAGGAGAAAACGCAATTGAAGCTGGGCGCTTTTGAAGCGGCTGAAATCGATGTGGAGCTCAGCAAGGAACTGACCGGGCAAATCGAGCAGGTGGCGCGCCAACAGCAGGTGACGCTTAATACGTTCATGCAGACCGTATGGGGGCTGGTTCTCCAGATATACAACAACAGTGAGGATGTCGTATTCGGCTCCGTTGTCTCCGGGCGTCCGGCGGAAATTCCGGGCATCGAAAGCATGATCGGTCTGTTTATTAATACGATCCCGGTTCGTATTCAAGGCAAAGCCGAAGAAGCTGTAGCCGATATCTTGAGAAAAACCCAGGATCAAGCACTGGCATCGGGAGCTTACGAAACGTTTCCGCTGTTCGAAATCCAGTCGCTGAGTGAGCAAAAGCGGGACTTGATCAACCATATTATGGTATTTGAAAATTATCCGATGGAAGAACAGATTGAGCAGGTCGTCGGCGGAGACAAAGAAGCGCTGAAAATCGCTAATATCCAGTCACCGGAGCAAACGAACTACGACCTGGACATTACCGTCATTCCGGAAGAGCATATTTTGCTGCGGTTTACGTATAATGCGCTGACGTACAGAGAGGAAGACATCAGGCTGATCCACGGTCATTTTGCCCGGGCACTGGAGAAGGTTGCAGCTAACCCAAACATTCGCGTGAATCAGTTGGAGCTTTTGACGACGGCGGAAAACGAGCAAATTCTTGGCGCGTTTAACCCGGCACAGCCGGAAGAAGCTCCTGTGGCTACGTTCCATCGGCTGTTCGAGGAACAGGCGGAACGCACCCCAAAAGCGGCAGCTGTCGTGTACGAGAACGACCAGCTGACGTATGCGGAGTTGAACGAGCAAGCGAACCGTCTAGCGACTACGCTGCGCGCAAGTGGTATTGGAAGGGAGTCGATCGTCGGCATTCTGGCCGAGCGTTCGGTGGACTTGCTAGTGGCTGTGCTGGCCGTCTGGAAAGCGGGCGGGGCCTATGTACCGCTTGACCCGGATTATCCGGCAGACCGCGTGCGGTTCATGCTGGAAGACAGCGGCGCGAAGGTACTACTGACGCAAACGTCGCTGCGAGAGCGTGCCCAAGCCTGGCTTGGTGAAGAGGAGCTTGCGCTGGAAGCGGTGCTGTACCTCGACGACGAAGCGTCGTACAGCGAGGAGCGGGCAAATACGCCGATTAGCTCGAGCAATATCTCTGGTAAGCTGACAGGTGCCAGGATGACTGGCGATGCGAGCCATCCGAATGTTGACACCGAAAGCTTCCATGAAGCCCGTCCAGAGGATCTGGCCTACGTGATCTACACGTCTGGAACGACGGGTAAGCCTAAGGGTGTGATGATCGAGCACTCCAGCCTGGTGAACACGGCGGCGGGCTACCGACGAGAATATCGGTTGGATCAGTTCCCGGTGCGGCTGCTACAGCTCGCCAGCTTCTCATTCGACGTGTTCGTGGGCGATATCGCACGCACGCTGTATAACGGAGGTACGATGGTGATTGTGCCTAAGGACGACCGGATCGATCCGTCTCGTCTGCACTACTGGATCCGTCAGCAGCAAATAACCATCTTCGAATCAACCCCGGCGCTGATCGTGCCATTCCTGGAATACGTGCATGAACAGCGGTTGGATATGAAAGGGTTGGAGCTGTTGATCACGAGTTCGGACAGTTGCAGCGTGGCAGATTACCGAACCTTGCAGGAACGCTTCGGCTCGCTGTTCCGAATCATCAACGCCTACGGCGTGACGGAAGCAGCGATCGACTCCAGCTTCTACGACGTTGAGCTGGAGAAGCTGCCGCAGACAGGCCATGTGCCGATTGGTAAAGCGTGGCTGAATGCGAAATTCTACATCGTGGACGCGCATCTGAATCCAGTGCCGGTCGGGGTGCTGGGCGAGCTGGTTATCGGCGGAATCGGCGTGGCGCGTGGGTACTTGAACCGTCCGGAGTTGACGGAAGAGAAATTCGTAGACAGCCCGTTCGCAGCGGGCGAGCGGCTGTATCGCACGGGAGACTTGGCGCGGTGGATAGAGGACGGAAACGTGGACTTCATTGGTAGGATCGACAACCAAGCGAAAATTCGGGGCTACCGGATTGAGACGGGCGAAGTTGAAGCGAAGCTGCTGAGTGTAGGTGGTGTGAAGGAAACGGTCGTCGTTGTCAGGGAAGATCAAGAAGGCCAGAAAGCGTTGTGCGCTTATTATACAGCGGAAGAAGGCTTGACGGCGAAGAGCCTGAAGCGGGCGATTGCCAGTGAGCTGCCGGGGTACATGATCCCATCGTACTTCGTCGAGCTGGAGCACCTTCCTCTGACACCAAACGGAAAAATCGACCGGAAGGCGCTGCCAGCACCGGAAGGGGGAGCAGGCGAAGGCCGCGAATACGTGGCGCCGCGCACTGAACTTGAGGCGGAGCTGGCTGCCATCTGGCAGGATGTGCTTGTTCGGGAGAAGGCGGTAGGCGTAACGGACAACTTCTTCGACCTCGGCGGGCACTCCCTGCGGGCAACGACGCTGGTCAGCAAAATGCATAAGGAGCTAGGCGTTGAATTCCCGCTTCGCGACGTATTCCTCTACTCGACGGTTGAGGAAATGGCCGCAGCTATGGAGCGGCTGGAGATTGGCTCATTCACGGCTATTCCTGTTGCGGAACCTAGCGAGTATTATCCGCTCTCTTCCGCTCAGAAACGTCTCTATATCTTGAACCAGCTGGAAGGAGGCGAGCTGAGCTACAACATACCGGGAGCGATGCTGCTCGAAGGGGAGATTGACCGGAAGCTGTTTGAGGAAGCGTTCCGCGGGCTCGTAGCTCGTCATGAAACGCTTCGTACCGGCTTTGAGATGGTAAAAGGCGAAGCGGTTCAGCGGATTTATGAAGAAGTCGCCTTTCAAGTGGAATATGTACAGATCAGCGGAGAGCCGGCGGAAGAAACGGTGCGCCAATTCGTTCGTCCGTTTGATCTAGCGAAGCCGCCACTTCTGCGGATAGGTCTTGCCGAACTTGCGCCGAATCGGCACATTCTGATGTTCGATACACATCATATTGTATCTGACGGCATTTCAATTGACGTATTGATCGAAGAGTTTGTCCATTTGTACAGCGGGGAGCAGTTAGAGCCGCTCCACATTCAGTACAAAGATTATGCGGTATGGCAGCAATCGGACGAGCAGAAAGCTCAACTTGTCAAGCAGGAAGCCTACTGGCTCGACATGTTCCGCGGAGAGCTGCCGGTTTTGGAATTGCCGACGGACTATCCGCGCCCGGCTATGCAGAGCTACGAGGGCCGTACGCTGCAGTTGTTTATGAATAGCGAGAAAAGCGAAGGTCTGAAACGGCTTGCAGCCGAGAATGGCGCTACGCTTTATATGGTTCTGCTTGCTAGTTATACAATATTATTGCATAAATATACAAACCAAGAAGATGTGGTCGTCGGTACGCCGATTGCGGGAAGAAATCACAGCGACGTTCAGCCGCTGATCGGGATGTTCGTCAATACCTTGGCCATCCGCAGTTATCCGGCTGCCGGTAAGACGTTCCTTGACTACTTGAAGGAAGTCAAAGAGACGACGCTGGGTGCTTTTGAACATCAGAATTATCCGTTTGAGGAACTGGTCGATAAGGTGAACGTGGCTCGGGATTTAAGTCGCAATCCGCTGTTCGATACGATGTTTGCTTTGCAGAATACAGAGAATGTGGAAATCCAGCTTCCCGGACTCCATTTGTCGACGTATGCCAGCGAAGAAATTGTTTCTAAATTCGATCTCAGCTTGGACGTCACGGAGATCGAGGAAGGCTTGGAATATCTGTTTGAATACGCCACTGCTCTCTATAAAACTGAAACGGTGGAGAAATTGGCCGCTCACTACTTGCAGCTGCTTGACTCCATTCTCCGCAACCCGTCGGCGACTATAGCCGAGCTGAACGTGTTGACGGCAGAGGAAAAAGAGCACATTCTCGGCGCGTTTAATCCGGCGCAGCCGGAAACGGATCCTACGGCAGCGTTCCACCGGCTGTTCGAGGAACAGGCGGAACGCACCCCAGAAGCGGCAGCCGTTGTGTACGAGAACGACCGGTTGACGTATGCGAAGCTGAACGAACGGGCGAACCGCTTGGCGGCCACGCTGCGCGCAAGCGGCATCGGCCGGGAGTCGATCGTCGGCATTCTGGCCGAGCGTTCGGTGGACTTGCTAGTGGCTGTGCTGGCCGTCTGGAAAGCGGGCGGGGCTTATGTACCGCTTGACCCGGATTATCCGGCAGACCGCGTGCGGTTCATGCTCGAAGACAGCGGAGCGAAGGTACTGCTGACGCAAACGGCGCTGCGAGAGCGTGCCGAAGCCTGGCTCAGTGAAGATGAACTGGCACTGGCGGCGGTGCTGTACCTGGACGACGAAGCGTCGTACAGCGAGGAGCGGGCAAATACGCCGATTAGCTCCAGCAATGTCTCCGGCAAGCTGACAGGTGCCAGGATGACTGGCGATGCGAGCCATCCGAATGTTGACACCGAAAGCTTCCATGAAGCCCGTCCGGAGGATCTGGCGTACGTGATCTATACGTCGGGAACGACGGGTAAGCCTAAGGGCGTGATGATCGAGCACCGCAGCCTGGTGAACACGGCGGCGGGCTACCGACGGGAATACCGGTTGGATCAGTTCCCGGTGCGGCTGCTACAACTCGCCAGCTTCTCATTCGACGTGTTCGTGGGAGATATCGCGCGGACGCTGTATAACGGAGGTACGATGGTGATTGTGCCTAAGGACGACCGGATCGATCCGACTCGTCTGCACTACTGGATCCGTCAGCAGCAAGTCACCATCTTCGAATCGACGCCAGCGCTGATTGTGCCGTTCATGGAGTACGTACACGAGCAGCAGCTGGATATGAGCGGGATGGAGCTGTTGATCACGAGCTCGGACAGTTGCAGCGTGGCAGATTACCGGACCTTGCAGGAACGTTTTGGCTCGTTGTTCCGAATCATCAACGCCTACGGCGTGACAGAAGCGGCAATCGACTCCAGCTTCTACGACGAGCCGTTGACGAAGCTACCACGGATAGGTCATGTGCCGATCGGCAAAGCATGGCTGAATGCGAAATTCTACATCGTGGATGCGCATCTGAATCCGGTGCCGATCGGGGTGCTGGGTGAGTTGGTTATCGGCGGAATCGGCGTGGCGCGCGGGTATTTGAACCGTCCAGAGCTGTCGGAAGAGAAATTCGTAGACAGCCCGTTCGCTGCGAGCGAGCGGCTGTACCGCACGGGAGACTTGGCTCGGTGGATGGAAGACGGCAACGTGGACTTCATCGGCCGAATCGATAACCAAGCGAAAATCCGGGGCTACCGGATTGAGACGGGCGAAGTCGAAGCGAAGCTGTTAAGTGTGGGTGGCGTGAAGGAAACGGTTGTCGTTGTCAGGGAAGATCAAGAAGGCCAGAAAGCGTTGTGCGCTTATTATACAGCGGAAGAAGGCTTGACGACGGCAGACCTGAAACGGGCGATCTCCAGTGAGCTGCCGGGGTACATGATCCCGTCATACTTTGTGGAGCTGGAACGTCTGCCTCTGACGCCGAACGGGAAAATCGACCGGAAGGCGCTGCCAGCGCCGGAAGGGGGGACAAGCGCAGGCCGCGAATATGTGGCGCCGCGCACCAAACTGGAGGCGAAACTGGTCTCCATCTGGCAGGACGTGCTCGGGCCGGTCACGATTGGGGTGACGGACAACTTCTTCGATCTCGGAGGGCACTCCCTGAGGGCAACGACATTGGTAAGCAAGGTGCACAAGGAGCTGAACGTCGACCTGCCGCTGCGTGATGTGTTCCGGCACTCGACCATCGAATCGATGGCCGAAGCAATCAGCCAATTGGAGCAGCAGGAACACCTCTCCATTCCGGTTCTAGATAAGAGGGATTATTATCCGCTTTCCTCCGTGCAAAAACGGCTGTACATCCAGCAGCAGATGAAAGGCGCCGAGCTTAGCTACAACATGTCCGGCATGACAATTCTCGTCGGGCGTTTGGAACGGAATCCATTCGAGGCTGCGCTCAAAGGATTGATCGCTCGTCACGAAGTTTTGCGAACTGGCTTCGAAATGGTCGACGGTGAACCGGTACAACGGATTTATCGGGACTTGGAGTTTGCCGTCGAGTATACAAAAGCGACCGAAAGTGAAACGAAGAGCATCGCAGACGGCTTTGTGCGTGTCTTTGACTTGGAGCGGCCGCCGCTGTTGCGTGTGGGCTTAGTCGAATGTGAAGCGGAACGGCATGTGCTCATGCTGGACATTCATCATATCGTCACGGATGGCATGTCCATGGGCATATTCGTCGAAGAGCTGTTGCGCCTGTATAACGGTGAGACTCTGGAACCGCTTCGGATTCAATACAAAGAATTCGCCGCTTGGCAGCAATCCGAACCTGTACAAGAGCGGCTGAAAAATCAGGAAGCCTACTGGCTGGATATGCTGGAAGGTGAACTGCCAACGCTTGAACTGCCTACGGACTTTGTCAGACCTGCCGCTCGCAGCTTTGAGGGAGATGTGTTGCCTTTCAGCATCGACAAGCAGATGACCGACAGCTTGCAGCGCATCGCCGATGAGAATGGCGGCACCCTTTATATGGTGTTATTGGCGGCCTATTCAATTCTGCTCAGCAAGTACTCGGGACAAGAAGACTTCATTGTAGGCACGGCGGTCTCGGGTCGCACACATGCCGACCTGGAGCCACTCATCGGAATGTTTGTCAACACGTTGGCGATTCGCCAGTATCCATCCGGGGAGAAGACGTTCCTCGCTTACTTGAACGAAGTCAAAGAAACAATGCTGGGGGCCTACGACCATCAGGATTATCCGTTCGAGGAGCTTGTGAAAAGGCTGGAGGCGCCGCGAGATCCAAGCCGTAATCCTGTATTCGATGTCATGTTTGCTCTGGAAACCAAGGAAGATAACGTTCAAAGCTTTGGGGATATCCAGATCGAATCTTATCCGGAAACACATACAGTTTCCCCATTTGATCTTACCTTGGTCATTTCGTTGCTGGATGAGGGAATGAACGGGCAGTTTGAATATGCCACCAAGTTGTTTACTCACAATCTGATCGACAATTTCGCTCAGGATCTGCTCGTGATCATCACCCAAATTTGCGAACAGTCTTCAGTGCTGCTCAAGGATATTTCCCTGAACGGGCAATCCGAACAGGAGCAAGATGTGTTAGAGGCCATTGATATTATTTTCTAATCCCTTACCCGGCTTGGGTATACCAAGATTCAAACCATGCAAAAGGGTCCTGATGACAAATGTCATTAGGACCCTTTTGGTTATGAACCAATAATTCATCTATATACACTAGAAGAGGACAATGCTTTTGTTTTAGAAGATTTAACTGAATCTCGTGTGAGGATGGTTTTGGAAAGTATTAATGATAAGAAATATACTCCGGCTACGTCCTACTTGTGGTTTTCATTCAGTACGTTCTTACATCAAATCGAAACAAGCGAATAGAGACCATCCTGTATACGTAGACTGCCGGTCTTAACAGTTTCAACCGTTACTTCTGTGGCAAATACGCCGGGCATGCGACCGTCAGGGAACCAAGGCATCTGTCTATCAATTACAATAAACATGCCTTCAGCGTCACCCGTGGGAGAAAATTGCTTTCCGTCTCCGGCAAATGGTTCAAGTTGATAATGCTTGTTCAATATGCTCATGGTCTCAGGCACATCATCAACGGGTAGGCCGATTTCACTAATGCAGAGCAGATGCTTCACATGGAAAGCTTCATCGACTGCATTATCGATTGAATGGTGAGCGATGAATTCCATCAAGTTGCCGCTGGGATCATAGAAATAAATGGCCGTGGCATTCCAGTAGGGGAAATAGAATTCATCTTGTCCATCCTTGGAGAGTAACGGAATGTTACGGTCTTGGGACCACTTTTTAGCTTCAGCAAGTTTATTCGTGGGAATTGTAAAGGCCACATGATAGAACGGCTTCTCTTGCTCTGGAGCCTTCTTAAAAGAAAGAATTGATTCTCCTGCGCAGAATGAGACGGATATTTTACTTTCCTCTACAAGATCCATCCCCAGTATTGTACCGTAAAACTCTTTTAAGGCCTCCATTTCATATGTCAACAAACCAACTTCTCTTATTTTCATTTCAATAGCTCTCCTTCTAAACTCAGCTTTAATTAAAATACTCGATCGTTTTCTCAATAAATGCTTTGGCTGACTGCGTCAGATAACGGTCGGACCGGTGTATGATCTCAAAGTGACGGTACGGCGGATCGTCCGTAATTCGGATGCTGCGCAGGGTAGGCTCATTCATTGCTTGGATCAGAGGATAAGGCAGTACAGTTCCTCCGACGTTGGCTTTGACCAGACTAATGATGGAGGTTGCCGAACTGGTCTCCATGATGGTATTCAAGCTAAATCCATATTTCCGGCAATAGTCGTCAACCAATTCTCTTCCGGTAAATCCTTCGGGGAACATCACCGTCTGGATATCACGCAGTTCCTGAATTCCTATTGCACTTCGTTCAGCCCACTCATGCTTCTCGGAAACGACAAGTACATATTCTTCACTGCACAGAGGCGTGCGCACAAGTCGATCATCAGGGGCAGATGTAATCTCGATGCCAATGTCTACTTCATTATCAAGCACTTGATTGACAACATAGATCGAAGAGACAACCTTCAATTGCACCTTGGGGAATCGGGCATGAAAATCCACGAGCAAAGGTGTGATCCGATAGTCCAGATCGGAAGGTAGAACCCCAATGACCAACTTTCCCCGCTGATCATTGCGGAATTCCGCTAAGGCATCCTGGGTATTATGTAAATGACGAATCATCTGCACACAGTGCTCCAAAAACAGCGTTCCTGCCTGAGTTATTAGAATCTTCTTACCGACACGGTCAAATAAGGGAACACCGAGCTCGTCCTCCAATGCACGTATTTGTTGGCTTAATGTAGGTTGAGATATGCCAAGTTTCTCAGCTGCTCTTGTAAAATGAAGCTCTTCGCACACAGCAATGAAGTTTTCCATCTGACGGATCTCCATCCATATCACCTCTAATCATTGGTTTTAGTAATCATTTTAATAGAAACAATAGTATTGATCAATCATTATATAAAATCTATACTTAATCTTGCACCACCTAAGGATCGGATATTAACCGATAGGATAATGGTGTATGTAACGATATTACTACCATGAGGTGATTGATAATGAAACTTTTCTATATTGTCTTGGCGCTTATCTTGGCTTCACTGAATTTACGACCACCTATTACATCCATTTCTCCTCTGATGAGCACGATACAGAATGATTTGGGTATAAGCGGGATTACCGCGAGTCTGTTAACCACACTTCCCGTACTGTGCATGGGTATATTTGCTCCATTCTCCGTAAAATTAAGTAGGAGATGGGGGAACGAGGGTGCAATTGCTGTGGCGCTAATCCTCATTGGGGTAGGTACAGGCTTACGATTGTTCGTGGGTGCAACGCCGTTGATGATGTTCACTTCTTTCCTATCCGGTGTAGGGATTGCAATGGCCGGGCCACTGTTGTCGAGCTTCATTAAACAGTATTTTCCTAACCGGGTTGCAGCCATGGTGGGTATCTACTCTACAGCGATGGTGATGGGGGCCAGCATTAGTGTAGGTCTATCGGTTCCACTCCAGCATGCTCTGGGTGGATCGTGGAGAGGGTCTTTGGCCGTGTGGGCATTACTCGCAACCATTGCATTGCCGATCTGGCTGAGATTAGCCCGGTCTGCGCGAACTGATCGACAATCTGGCAACATCTCGGCTATGGGATCTGAACCGCTCCCGGTAAAGAACATGCGTGCATGGGTGCTGACGCTATTCTTCGGACTGATGGCAGCAATCTTCTATTCGTTGACGGCTTGGCTTGCACCAGCGATTCAGAGTCAGGGATATAGCAAAGAGACAGCAGGCAGCATCCAAACGTTATTCACATTAGTTTCACTACCGTCTACGTTATTGATTCCAATGCTCGTACACCGCTATCAAAGAAGAGTGTTCTGGCTTGTTGGATGTGCTTTAATGGAATTGGTGGGTGTCTTGATGCTTAATCTGTCCGTTAACCCGTGGCTTGCGGCGATCCCGCTCGGTATTGGCGCTGGAGGACTATTCCCGATCGCGTTGATGCTGCCGATTGATGAGACACATAATGCACAGGAAGCCAGTGCCTGGTCAGCGATGACCCAATCCGGTGGTTACATTCTCGGAGCACTAGGACCACTAGCGATAGGGTGGCTCCACGATTCAACAGGTAGTTTCGTTCAAGCCTTCTATGGTCTGGCTATAATTATCGTGCTGCAAATTATCGTTCAGTTCGTTATAGGTAATAAAAAAAGTTCAAGAGCCGTATGATGTATGAATGACTCCTGGCTAACGTAAAAGCATCTAATAAAGAAGAGGCATGGATATCCGTGTACTCTTCTTTATTTAGATGCTTTCTTTCTATATATACAAGGTGGTTCAGGTAACGTAGGAGCCAGCGCGTCTAACATCAGTTCATGGCGTCAATCTGTTTGCTCTCCATTCGATGTACACTGGCCTCCCAGTATTGAATAGCATCAGAATTAGTATGGAATTCAACGTGCATAAGCGAATTAAAGTATTGGTATCAAGCGCAATGCTATTGTATGATCAACCAATGATGAATGAACGTTCGATTTTATTCGATCTGAAGATAAATAATTTGAGAATACAGGCAAATGAGTGATCCAAAAGTCCTAAATTGGGGTATCAATAATATAGTGATCTGATTTAGCAAAGATACATATTATACGAACCTTTGTTTGAGTGTTAGACCGTAAGCGTTTATTATTATGGGGAAAAGTGGGGGCTACCAAGTGTCTATAGTAGATATGGGGAATAAAGATGTTGTGACGGATACGATGGTTATCAAAGCTATGGAAAAAAGTCTGGCCATCATCAGATTTGATATGGATCGCAGAGTAACGTATGTGAATGATGTATTTGCCTCAACAATGGGCTATAAACGAGAAGATATGTATGGCATGCAGCATCAACAATTATGCTTCGGCGAATTCGTGAACAGTTCGGATTATACAGCATTTTGGAAGAGCATATTCAGTGGAATAAGCGTTCAGGATAAGGTTGAGCGCAAGGATGCAAAAGGCAACTCGGTGTGGCTTGAGGCAACGTATATGCCGGTATACGATGAGACAAATCAGAAAATACTGGGCGTTTCCAAAATAGCTACCAACATTACCAATCGTCAGAACAATATCTCGGCTGTGGTCAACGAGCTGAAAATAATGTCTCATGAACTGAACGAGCAAGCAGATGTAGGCATTGGACGGAGCCAGGAGTTAATGTCGAGTATCGCATATATCTCAGAAGTATCGGCTTCAAACCGGGCGACGTTGACTCATCTGCAGGAACAGGCCGGGTCCATTCAAGGAGTAGTACGAACAATACGCGAGATTTCATCACAGACACAGTTGCTAGCATTAAATGCTGCGATTGAAGCTGCGCATGCGGGGGAATTCGGACGCGGATTTGATATTGTGGCCAAGGAAGTAAAAAAACTTTCCTCGATGGTGGAAAATTCGATTAACCAGATTCGTGATAGCGTTACTGGAATTACCAAGGAGATTGGCAATATCACAGGCGGTACACAAAAGGTAGAGGAATATGTTGAGCAGAGCCAAAAGCGTATTGAGATCGCTTTGAATGACTTTACGGCAATTGCTGCATCTGCTCATTTGCTTGATGCCAAAGCGGAGCAAGTGACCAAAATCGTATAATATATGATGGATAGATTGCAGGATAACTATGTGACATGTCCGTTATCTGCTGGTTACTCTGTATTGTGACGGATTAATATGAAGCGGTTCCTTATACAGGAACCGTTTTTTGCTGTTTACAGAATATACGATGTAAGCATTGGGAGGGTAAGCCTCTCTTCGAGCAGGTCGGTTAAAAAACGGGAATTATTGTGTACAAACGGGGACACAATACTTGGGAATACCTGCAGCTTCGTCTTGCAGAGAAATGTTGGGGTGGGAACATGTGGTCAACAATTGTATCCTACGTGCCGGAACGGTCCATATGGATTCAGGCATTGTTAGTTCTGCTCATTCCGATTGGCATTACCTTGACCATGCGCTGGATTAATGCATCCATCAAGCGTGGCAGCTTCTCTCGTTCCAAGAATTCGTCCATATCTTCAAGGGATATCTCGCCAGCAGCTGCGGGTCTGGGTACAGGTACCGAGACAGGACACTATGCCAATATTAAATTAACCGGTAAATACAGTACTGATCTAATTAGTGTTAGAGAGAGTTTTGGTCAGAATGCAGACGTGCATATTCGAGAATTTATCATCAGGGGTACGAATACGCGTGCTGCCGTCATGTACACCGAAGGTCTGGTGGATCTGGACTTAATTGATGACCACCTGATTACACCATTGATGTTAGAAGGTGTACCTGAGCTGAAGCAGGAAGGTTTCGTTCATCCAGACAACGCACACTTGCTAGCTTCATATCTAAAGGATCAGCTGCTTCCTGTTAGCCAGATTCAGGAGACTCAATCCCTTCAAGAACTCGCACTGGGTGTTCTGCTTGGTAAAAATGCACTGTTGGTGGACGGTATGCCAGGTGCGATGTTAATTGGAACTTCCAAGGGGAAATCGCGCGGCATCGATGAACCCCTGTCAGAAGGTTTGCTCCGCGGTCCTCGTATTGGTTTTACCGAAGAGTTAAGTGATAATACCGGCATTTTACGTCGTTACGGAAGTGATCAGAGCCTGTTTATTCAGAAGTATGAAGTGGGTTCACGGATCAAAAAAGATTTGGCGATTGCGTATATTCAGGATATTGCCGATCCCAATCTGGTGGCGGAAGTTCGCAAGCGAATTGAAGAGATGGATATGGATATCATGCTCGAGTCTGGTTATGTAGAACAGCTCATCGAAGATAGTACATTGAGTCCTTTCCAACAGATATTGAATACGGAAAGACCTGACCGGGTCATTGCTGCCTTGCTGGAAGGCCGGGTGGCCATTTTATTGGATGGAACGCCATTTGTATTGGTTGTGCCGGTGACCTTCAGCATGTTGCTCCAATCTCCCGAAGACTATTATGAACGCTGGATTCCCGGAACCTTTTTGCGTATGTTGCGCTTTATGTCAGCTATGCTGGCACTGCTTGCTCCTGCGCTCTATATCTCATTTATCTCGTTCCATCCCGGGCTTATCCCAACCAAACTGGTATTGACGATTATTGAAACCCGAACTGGAGTACCGTTCCCTTCGATCATTGAAGTGTTGATCATGGAACTCTCCATTGAGATTCTGAGGGAGGCGGGAATACGTTTGCCTAAGCCGATTGGGCCAGCAATGGGGATCGTGGGAGGTTTGATTATCGGTCAAGCTGCGGTACAAGCAGGAATTATAAGCCAATTTCTTGTCATTGTTGTTGCGGTTACGGCCATATCCTCCTTTACGATTCCTGTCTATAGTGCAGGGTTAACGCTGCGGATTCTGAGATTTGCCGCCATGTTTAGTGCAGCTGTACTTGGATTGTATGGTGTGGTTATGTTCTTTCTGCTCGTGTGTACTCATCTGGCGAGGCTCTCAAGTTTTGGAGTACCTTATGTTTCGCCGGCTGTTCCATACCATATGAGTGATTGGAAGGATTTCGTCATTCGCGCTCCGCTCAATATGATGAGAAGGCGCCCTGAGATGACAAATCCGGTAGATCAGGATCGGAAAAAATAAATAAATAAATAAATCATGACCTCTGAGGTGAAAATGAAATGGGCAGCTCCCCCAAAAAGATAACCACTACGCAGGCTGTCGTAGTTATTGTCAATAACATGCTTGGCGCTGGGATATTGACTCTCCCTCGGACAACGAGCAAAGCTGTCGGAACGCCGGATGTCTGGATTTCCATTATTCTCTCCGGACTAGCCATCACGGGTGTTGGTATCATTCTGGTTACCCTGTGTCGGAGATTTCCAGGGAAAACAGTCTTTCAGTTCACCCGTGAGATTACGGGGAGCTGGATTGCGTACATACTGGGATTCGCCATGATCATATATTTTACGGTAATTGCTGCATTTGAAATTAGAGTAATGGCCGATGTAACGGGAATGTATCTGCTCGAACGTACGCCAACTTGGGCGATTGTAATGGTCTTCATGTGGATCGGGATATATATGCTTTCAGGCGGACTTGCCGTCATTGTGCGCGTGTTCGAAATCATTTTGCCAATTACGCTGGTTATCTTTGTGATTGAAATTCTGCTTAGTAATCAGCTATTCGAGATCGGCAATCTGAGGCCGTTACTTGGTGAGGGAATCTCGCCCGTGCTTAAAGGATTGAAGCCTTCACTTCTGGCGTACACGGGATACGAGGTAATGTTTATCATGACTGCCTATATGAAAAATCCGAAGAAAAGCAATAAAGCAATGAGCTGGGGCATATCCATCTCCACGATGATTTACCTGATTACAGTCGTGATGGTTGTAGGTAGTTTGTCCCTGGATGGAATTAAAACAAGAACCTGGCCAACGTTGGATTTGGTGAGAAGTTTTGAGATTCAAGGTTTAATTTTTGAGCGTTTTGAATCTTTACTATTAGCCATATGGATCATGCAGATTTTTTCGAGCTACACGATCACTCACTATTGTGCTTCGGTGGGCATTCGGGATTTGTTTCGTTCCAAAAAGATCCAGGTCATTATGTACGCTCTGCTTCCAGTCATATATGTAACGGCTTTGATGCCCAAAAACGTAGACGAGACCTTCGCGCTGGGCGATCTGTTGGGCAATACATCCGTGCTTTTATTTGCCATTCTGCCTCTGGTGTTGCTACTAATGAGTCTGATTCGCAAAAAAGGAGGCAAACATGCATGATTCGAACTGGTGTGCTTTTGCGTGTAATCTCTGCCTTGTCCGTTCTATTGTTGATGTCTGGATGCTGGAGCAGCCGGGAGATCGAGGATCTGAGTCTATATGTTGGTCTAGGTATAGATGTCGGCAAAGAGACGGAATTTGAGAAGAACATCGCCGAACAGGGAGGGGATTACAGGAAGCGGAATATTTTGACTGCAACGGTGCAGATTGCTCCCGGTTATTCCAGTAGCCAAAAAAGCGGACAATCAGGTTCACCCTCTTCCGGCAAAACCTCCTATTCCAATGAACAGCTTACCGGAGATTCATTACTCCAGATCTTTCGTCAATTCGCATTAAGACGAGATCGTCCACTCATCGGACATCATCTAAAGGTCATCGTCGTCTCTAAAGATATTGCCAAAAAATATGGACTGAATCAATTACTTGATTTTGTACTTAGGGATAACGACATTCGTCCCAATTGTCTGGTGCTGATTAGTCATCATCGCGCGGCAGATGTACTGACTTCAGAAGATCCATCCCGAATTCCAGCTTTTTATCTCACAGGAATCACGAACAATGCGTACTTGTCCAACAAGATTCTGGAGCCGGTCTTGCTCACCAAATTAGATGCACAGATGCAATCTGGTTCCAGCTTCCTGCTTCAGAATGTGCTGAATTTCAACGGAGAAGACAAGTTCTCTGGAGGTAGCATTTTTGAGGGGAAAACAACCAAATTTCTCGGGGAGCTTACTCAAACAGATCTGGAAGGACTATCTTGGCTCATGACTAAAAATCGGGGCGGTGTTGTGAAGACTCATAACAAAGAAGGTTTCACCGTTCTATATGAGATTAAAAAGAAAAAAACTAAAATCATCGCTAAGGTGGTTGGCAGTGATATCTCATTCCATGTGAAGAGCGAGTCGCAAGGCTGGCTGATGGAGGATTGGCGTGCTCCCGAAGAAGAGGAGAAGGGTGCTTACCTGAGGGAACTGGAAAAGGAATTTTCGGACATGGCTGAACAACAGATTAGTCAAGTACTGTACAAGCTTCAGCATACGTATAAAGTAGACGTTGCTGATTTCCGGGATAGCTTGCGTATCCAATATCCAAAAACGTGGAAGAAGGTCAAAGATGATTGGGATCACATCTTTAGCACCGTGCCCATTACGTATGAAGTAAAGATTAACATCACCAATCCGGGTTCTTCAACCGAGTAGCGTAGAATAATATTGAATTAATATTTAAATGTTGACACATTTATAATAGATCGCTATATTTATAAAAAATCATTTTCTTATCCAGAGAGGTGGAGGGACTGGCCCTTAGAAACCTCAGCAACAGATCTGAAGGATACTGTGCTAATTCCAGCGGGTGAAAGCCTGATAGATAGGAGCGTTTGTTTTTATTTGTCAGTAACGGCACACTCTTCAGGAAGAGTGCGCCTTTTTTGTTTTTTCTGGATGATGAAGTAGGGGAGCAGCAGGTATGGAGAACAACAATGACAAAGGACACTTTCAGCGGAAAATGCAGGCACGGCATGTAATCATGCTCTCTTTGGGTGGAGTTATCGGAACAGGATTATTTCTAAGCTCGGGTTACACGATTCAGCAGGCAGGACCACTGGGGACCATTCTGTCCTATCTGATCGGAGCAATTGTCGTATATCTGGTCATGCTCTGTCTTGGGGAACTGTCAGTACATATGCCAGAGACGGGCGCATTTCATAGCTACGCAGCCAAGTATATTGGACCAGCCACAGGTTACACCGTCGCATGGCTGTACTGGTTAACCTGGACGGTTGCGCTCGGTTCTGAATTCACAGCCGCTGGACTGCTGATGCAACGCTGGTTCCCATCGGTGAACGTATGGATATGGAGTGCGCTGTTTGCACTGATGATCTTCCTGTTCAATGCATTAACAGTGAAATTTTTTGCGGAATCCGAGTTCTGGTTCTCATCTGTGAAAGTAGTTACCATTGTAATCTTCATTATTATCGGTGGTGCAGCCATGTTCGGGATGATTCCTATGGCGAGTTCTGAACCGGCTCCGTTTCTATCGAATATTACAGCTTCTGGATGGTTTCCGCACGGGGCTACGGCGATATTGATGACTATGCTTGCTGTAAACTTTGCCTTTTCGGGTACCGAGTTAATCGGGATTGCCGCTGGAGAGACCGAAAATCCGGAAAAGACGATTCCGAAAGCGATCCATACCACCTTGTGGCGTTTAATTATTTTCTTTATCGGTACGATTGTGATCTTGTCTGCGCTGCTGCCGATGTCGGATGCGAGTGTACTGGAAAGTCCATTCGTTGCCGTGATGGAGCGAATTGGAGTTCCGTATGCGGCGGATATTATGAACTTTGTTATTCTGACGGCTATTCTATCGGCTGCCAATTCAGGTCTGTATGCGTCGTCGCGGATGCTCTGGTCTTTGGCGGATAAAAAGACAGTCTCACCTTGGTTCGCCAAATTGACCAAACGCGGGGTGCCGCTGAATGCACTTCTGATCAGTATGGTTGGTGGCGCGCTGGCTTTGCTGTCCAGTGTCATCGCACCAGGTACGGTGTATATTACACTGGTCTCCATCTCAGGTCTTGCCGTTGTTGCGGTATGGATGAGCATCAGCGCTTCCCAATACATGTTCCGTAGACAGTATATCCGTGAGGGTCATGCGGTCAAAGATCTGGTCTACCGCACACCGCTGTATCCAGCGGTACCGATTATTTCGTTCATATTATGTCTGGCTTCATGCATAGGTATTGCCTTTGACCCGACACAACGCATTGCCTTGTATTGCGGGATTCCATTTATCGCAGTGTGTTACGCAGCTTATTATCTGACAGAACGTGTGAATAAGAAAAGAGGACAAGTCCATGATGCAAATACAACAGACTAACCCCATAGAAGAGATCCTGCGTAAATATCCGGTTATGATTCTGGACGGAGCACTGGCGACCGAACTTGAACAGCATGGATGTGATCTGGATGATCCACTCTGGTCGGCTCGTGTGTTGCTTGAGAATCCTGATGTTATCGTGCAGGTCCATGCGGATTATTTCCGAGCAGGAGCTGACTGTGCGATTACATCCAGTTATCAGGCGACGGTGGATGGCTTCAGCAAGCGAGGAATCGATGAACAGGCAGCGCTTGAGCTGATCCGTAAGACAGTGGAGCTGGCTGCACAGGCGAGAGATGAGGTGTGGGCAGAAGTGCAGAGCGGTGTAGTAGGGAGTGAAGGTTTAAAGGGTCAGTCTGTAGAAGTTCCTTCGGTACGTGTCGAGGCCGTGGAGAACGAGGAGCATAGGGCAGATCGTACAGGGGATCGCGAAGGAGATTGTCTTCTTCGTCCACGTCCAATTATTGTCGGGTCCGTTGGGCCATATGGCGCCTATCTGGCGGATGGTTCGGAGTATGTGGGACATTACGGGGTATCGGATGAGACGCTGTCCGCATTTCACCGTCCGCGTATGGCCGCTTTGCTTGAAGCTGGTGCTGATATTCTGGCGTTTGAGACGATTCCTTCGTTGCAGGAAGCACAAGTGCTGGTTAATCTACTGAAGGAGTTTCCTCATGCGTATGCTTGGCTATCTTTTTCTTTAAAAGATGGGACAAGCATCAGCGAGGGCACACCTCTTGAGGTATGTGCACAGACGTTTGGCTCCGAGCCGCAGGTTGCGGCGATTGGCCTGAACTGTGCTCCGATGGAAGTGGTGACGGAAGCTGTGATTATTTTACGCCGTGCCAGCGACAAACCTGTCATTGTTTATCCCAACTCAGGTGAGACATATGATGCTGTGACGAAGACGTGGAGCGGACAGGGGACCTGTGGTAGTATGAGGGACGCATCGGAAGCCTGGATTGCTGCGGGTGCGCAGATTATTGGCGGCTGTTGCCGCACTACGCCACATCAGATCGGTGAACTTGCCAAGAAGTGGCGGAGTTAAAAGACTTGATGTAGAGTTGCACCCCCGAAAAGCTAGAGATACAACCACATATGAAGAAGCCCTCACGATCCATTACTGGATTAGTGAGGGCTTTTTCAGTGTGATTTAGCGTTAACATCAACGTTAGGAAATTTCTCTTCTTATGCTTTAGATAAGGCTATTTAATTAACTGAGTGCTAACTAAAGTACGACCTTCGTCGCTTAGGATGTACAGACCCGTTGTGTTATTGAGAAATAGATGTTCATCATTAAGATCAAATTCGCCATTTTTGTAAGTGTACAAAACGTTCAGGTTGCTTGTGTCCATAATAACTAGTTCGTCATTGCCATTCTTTTTAGCTGTAAACATAAAACTTGTACCATCAACTGCTATATGAAGAGACATCCAATAGCTGTTATAGGTGGTTGTTATCGGCAGATATGCCTTCTCAGTGATTAACTTACCCGTAGATGAATATAACTTAATTCGTTTATTTTTAGCATCCACAAACAAAAAACGATCCTTCAATGCAACAATTTCTGTTGAATAATCAATATAAGGAAGTTCTTTTGTCCATTTAATTTTCCCCGAACTGTTGTATGCTTTTAGCGTCACAATTTTTTTGTAAATACTATAATGCAACAATGTATCATCGGATAGACCCAGAATCTGGTTATACCCTTTTCCGCCAGCAATCGTTTTTATTTTTTTTCCTGTGGTCAGGCTGCTCATGTAGAAATCGGGATGATCACTAAATTTTTTGCCGATGATCACATTTCCTGTAATCTGTTTAATTAAATATGGAACCTTGAAATTTCGGCTTAAATTTCCGTTGGTATCGTAATAGTAGAGTGTACTGCTCTTTAAATCATCAGAGTCCGCAATCACATACAAACTTCCATTTTCTCTTGGATAGGCTGACTCAGGCCCGTAGTATCTCAAAAAATCTTCTGGTGGCCCCGGTAAAGGGGCTGTCCAACGGATTTCACCTGTGGCTATATGCTTGGCACTGACTTGATTATCGTGGAAAATAAACATATATCCATCATCGGATAGCGTGTACTCGTTGTCCGTTGGAATCGACCAAAGTAGCTCCCCTGTTTTGGCATCCACACTGTCGATATAATAATCATTATTCTTGCCTGCTTTAGTTACGAGCAGACTTTCATTCCCCATGGCGTTCGTAACACTCTTCATTGAATATGAGCTTGTTGCACTCTGTCCGCCGTTGGTAATATCATACCCCCATTGGAATTGCAGCAGATCTTTAGCCAGAGCTGGCTCGGATGGGATCGCAAGGAAGATGCATAGGCTGGCTATAAGCCAATAGTTGATTCGTTTTAAACTCATTGGTAGACTCCTTATGTAATGTTCTATGGATTATTGAAGTAACTGATACTTTCTTATCGTCTGCCCGTCGGAAGGTATGAAAAATAGTTCATTTTGCTTGTTGAGGAACAATTCATCTCGATTAAACCTTACATCGTTCCAATCGTTCTGCGACACCCGATAGAGTTCTCTCAGATTATTTGAATCTCTAATCACGAGTTCTATTCCCTGTTCCGTGTATTGGATGTACATAAAACTCTGTAAATCGATGGCCATTTTCAGAGGGCTATTTGGCTCACCTTGCATGTAGAAGGGAGTTTCATTGACTCCTGTAATGAATTTTCCATCGGAATTCATAAGCATGATATTGCCTGCGGTTTGTTCCAGATACAGCACACGATCATGGATGATAAATATCTCGGGAGGCCCCTTTTTAAAGGAAAAATCATACTTCCATTTCAAAGCTCCCGTAGGCGAGTACGCCCTCAACTCAAGTTCACGGTTATTGATAAACTTCCGGGTTATTAGGGTTCCATCGTCCGTAACCCTATTCCCGTAGGGCAAGGTTGTTTCATTGGTCAGCACCGTTAGTTTCTTCCCTGTAGAAAGATCAAAAACGTGAGTATACGGACTTTTGTTGCCCGGTTGACCTAAAATAAAATTGCCTTCTACTGTGTAGTACTGCATGTAGGGGAGAATAAGCTTTTTACTTCGATTTCCCTTTGAGTCATAATAATAAAGGGTTGCATATTTGTTTTTGTGATAAGTGAAAGAATAAGCTGTTCCACTTTTGTTGAAACCTGAAGACCGACCTTCACGAAAATAAGGGTTTTTTGAGGACCATATCGGTTTACCAGTTGTCAGATCCGAGACCGTAATAATATCATCAAATCTTCTTTCATAGTCATAATCTTCTTCAGTTTCTGCAGGTGTACGAGTATACATATATGCGTCTTCAGATAACCAATAGTCGAATTCTGGCTTGGACCATCGAATGTCCCCGGTTTCACCACTAATGTTCTCCACGTATGTGAGATCCTCGTTCACAACCTTTCTCACCAGAATGTTTAGGTTGCCGGACGAATCCAGTCTGAAGTAATGCGGAGTAAATCCATCTCCCCATTTGCCAGAATCGACTTGTTTGGCCCATTCAAGTTGCGGCACGGCCTTGGCTTTAGCCGACGCTGAGGGTTTGTCTACTGACAACAATCCTAGACTCAGGATGCTGATCAACAAACAAAATCGAATACAAAACCATTTCAAAATAAACAACTCCTTAATAAAGATCGAGGTTAAACTTAATCTTGACCTACCGTTTCATTTTGTTGTAAAAAGAAATTAACTCATTTACCATAGTATGCCATTAAGTCTATCATATCTATCGTTGCTAGGTATATAGGACTATTTCTGTGTCGGATTTAGAGTTTTGTTGAAATATATTGTCATGTGTTTTAATGATTTTCTTATACACGTTATTCAATGACAAGAATGCGCGGCGATGCCTGACGAATGATCTTGGATGATCTCCAGGAGCCAAAAGCTGCTGCAAGGATACTTAGAGAAGAGAAAAGTATAATCCCCCACCAATTCAGAACCAACGGGATTTGTACAATACCATATCCCGAGAGCACCTTTTCAAGCAACAACGGAAGAAGGTACACGCCGGCAATAACGCCAATCATCGAACCGATCAGGGATAACAATACGACTCCAAGTGTAATAGAGCACCGAATACTGCCAGATGTCATACCCATCGATTTGTAGATGCCGTACGTCTTGTTTTCTTTGCGAATGCTGATCCGGCAGGTACTGAAGATGATCATAAACGTAACTATGATGAATAGAAGACCGATCAGGGCATGGGATATATGAGAATGTTTGCTGCTTCTGTATAAACGGAATCCAGCAGCGTTTTTTGCGTGACAATGGATGTAGAGTATTTGAAACGCTCATTTAGCTGGGCTGTGCAATTGCCCCTGCTTGTGAAGGATCGATGACATTAATAAATGCAACATCTACGTCAGCGTAACTTGGATTTACACTTCGAACCGCTTGAACGGTGATTCTTCCGGACACCGCCGGAAACCTTATAGCTTCCATCCAACACGCCTAGATAAAGGCTAGTAGACTGACTAGCTATATTGCGGGAGGAAACATCTGAGGGAATAACTCCGGTAATGTTTCCTTGCCATCCTACATTTTGGATACGGGAATCTTCTTCAAGCACGTTTTGCAGCTTTGCTCTGCCCGGATTCCAGCTCTATGTCTATACGTATCGTGTCTCCCGGAGTTGTATGCTTGAGGGCCTTAACGACATGGTTGGAAATCACTTGTTCAATCCGAATAGGGTCGATAGCGATTAACACATTGGGAATGTTGTTCCGCCTACGAATCTCGCGGCATACCTCAATCCCATCCATGACCGGAAGCATAATGTCCAGAATGATGTAGTCCGGTTGAATAAGCTCGATGATCTGAAGCTCATCTTGTCCAGTGGCTGCGACGACGGCTTCATATTGGTTTTTGGTCAGATAATCTCGCAGGATGCGCGAAATGATCTGGTTCATCCTCGATGATGAGGACTTTGCGCTGGTGGGTTAGCATATGTATCGCTCCAGTATGATAGTTGTGAATTGAGTGAATATGTATGAATTTGTAAAATGACTGTCTCTATAATTGTACAGTCTTGTTCTGCAGGAGTCATATGAAAAAATTGAAATGAACTTCATTCTTGTGAAAAACGTTCTGACGTCCAGTCGTACTCATAGCTGATCATAGTTCAACGTATCAAAATAACCCATGAACCTGTTGAAGGTCATGGGTTTCTGATACTGCACGTCATACATGTTCCAGATCATCAATAGGTTCATGCTGTCTGGATTTGAGGTACTCCGCCGGAGATACACCGAAGTGTGTCCGAAATACCCGGTGAAAATAGGAATAGCTTGCAAAACCGCAGGATTCGGCAATATGCTCCAGTGTCATCTCACTGTATTTCATGCGTTCCAGTGCCGCATTCAGACGAATTTCAATGGCATATTGAATCATGGTCTGATTATAATGCTCTTTGAATAAACGAACCGCGCGCGACAGGCTAAGCCCTGCATAACGGGCCGCTTCCTCAAGTTTAAACGTCACGGTGGCGTGCTCTTCAATGAAGCGTTTCAATTTCAGGGCGGAAGAGACCGCACGATCTGTTTGAATATTCTCCTTGATTGCCCGGTCGATATATAGACATAAGCCGCGTAGTAACGCATCCTTCAGCTCTGCATTTTCCTCCAAAGGGCCACGTCGCTTCTCCAGCAACATATTGCGCCATAGACTGATCAGTTTATCATCTAACCCGATACGGCTTACGGTAGACCGCTGTTGACGTTTCCACCAGTGCTCAATCCAGCTGCCTTCGCAGAACAGATAATAATCCCCACTGGACAAGCGTCCTTCCTTGTGCGGTTCATCGACAACTAGATGATAGTCGTCGCCAGGCTTGAGCAGCAGCAAATCCCCACTGGTCATCCTGAATTCTTCCTCCTGTACATATACTTTGCACGAGCCTTCGGTCTGCAGGCGGAACAGATAGGTTTGTAGCTCGCCCTTCATATTATGAGTGAACGCCTTATAGTGGTATGAGTAGTCACAGATCAGCACAGATGTCTCTAACGTATCCAAAGATGAAATCCCCCAATATATCGATCCTGTTGCATCAAGTGTAAATATCTTCAGTTAAAATGATGTACATTCAATAGATGCAAAAGGATGGAAATAAAATTTGATCAGATAGTTCATGTTCTGACGATATTGTATATGTTCATTCTAGCCTGTTTTGCGTTAGGATGAAACCAGATAGAGCAATGAAAGCAAATTTGAGAGCAGAGGTGTATCCGTCATGAAAAAACTTAATATTGGTTTGCAATTGTTTACACTCCGTGATGAAACTGCAGCAGATTTTCGTGGAACGTTACGTAAAGTAGCGGCCCTTGGATATGAAGGCGTGGAATTTGCCGGGTATGGTGACATTCCAGCAGAAGAAATGAAAGCGCTACTAGACGAACTTGGGCTGAAAGGTTTCAGCAGCCACGTTTCTTTACATGCGATGCGCGAAGACTTGCAAAAACAAATTGACTACCTGAAAACCATTGGTGCACAATATATCATTTGCCCTTATTTGATGCCTGAAGATCGTCCTGAGAATGCAGAAGGATGGACCAAGCTGTTTGATGAATTACAGCAATATGGAGCTGAAGCAGCGAAGCAAGGTCTGATCTTCGGATACCATAACCATGATTTTGAATTCCATGGTCAGGTTGGCGGTGCGAATGCCTTTGATGCCATGTTCGCTCAAACGACGCCGGAAGCGGTAAAAGTGGAAATGGACGTATGTTGGGTACAATTTGCGGGACAAAATCCGATCGAGTATATTAATAAATATGCGGGCCGCTTGCCGCTACTTCATCTGAAAGACTTCAGCAAAGACGAACAGGGCCAGATGAAAACACTGGAACTTGGACAAGGTTCGGTTGACCTGCCAGCTGTTATAGAAGAGGCTACGAATGCAGGCGTGGAATGGCTGATCGTGGAACAGGACGTATGTCAGAATCCACCGCTTGAGAGCGTATCCAACAGCTACAACTGGCTGAAAGAAAACTACTTGAACCAGTTCTAAGAGCTTCATCGAACCATGCAAAATGCTAATCTATTTGTCAAAGGAGACTTATGTACATGAGTAAAATTAAAGTTGCTGTATTCGGCTGTGGAGCCATTGCCGAGCGCAGACATATTCCAGAGTACGCTGCCAATGAGAACGTAGAACTTGTCGCTTTTGCCGATCCGATTGTGGAGCGTGCGGAGAAGATGGCTGAAACTTACGGTGGTAAAGCTTACTCCAGTTACGAAGAATTGCTTGCAAACGAAACGGTGGATGCTGTAAGTGTGTGCACACCGAACTATCTGCATGCCCCAATGGCTATTGCTGCTGCCAATGCTGGTAAGCATGTATTGGTTGAGAAACCAATGGCTGTATCTACCGAAGAAGGCGAGCAAATGATCGAAGCCGCCAAGAAGAACGGTGTGTATCTGATGGTTGGACACAACCAACGCCTGATGCCTCCACACGTGAAAGCCAAAGAAATTCTCGACTCTGGCAAACTGGGCAGAGTGCTGAATTTCCGTACTTCCTTTGGTCACCCGGGTCCAGAAGGATGGAGTGTAGACGGAGCGGAGAGCTGGTTCTTCCGCAAAGAAGAAGCTATTATGGGCGCCATGGGCGACTTGGGCGTACATAAATCGGATTTCATCCGTTACTTGCTGGATGATGAAGTATCTGAAGTGGCTGGTTTCATCAGCACACTGCATAAGGAAAACACGAAAGTGGACGATAATGCGACGTGCTTGCTGCGCATGAAGAGTGGAGCGATTGGTACGCTGGTAGCGAGCTGGACGCAATATAGAGCTGGAGATAACAGTACAGTTCTGTGGTGTGAGAAGGGTGTCATGAAGATCGGAACGGTGGAAGGCGATGAAGTTATCGTTGAGCTGACCAACGGTACGGTAGAGACGTACAAAGTGGGTGCTATGGCTACCAATGAGAAACAAGTGCCGAGTGGTGTAATTGACGCCTTTGTAGAGTCCATTGTGACTCAAACACCTCCAGTGATTTCGGGCGAAGAGGGCTTGCGTTCCCTGCAAGTCATTCTCGCAGCATTCGAATCTGAGAAGACAGGTCAGATCGTTAAACTGTAATCGTGATGATGATATAGCATGCTATATCCATGATATCGATAATGTGCAATAAGGGGCTGAATCCTGTTCATATTCCAGGAATCAGCTCCTTTTCATTGTGGCTAAAATGAACATTTATGTGGGTATTATCTTTCCAAATCAAAAAGAACCACATCCTAGTGTGGCTCTAAAGATACGATCTTATTGTCCGGTTGTATTGGAAGCCCAGACAGGATACCAACCTCTATCCAGATTTATGGTGTTATAAAGGACCAGGTTTCCATCCTCTTGAACGAGTAGAAGGTCACCTTTGAGATTTTCGGGTTCATTACCTTGTCCATACCATGCCGTTGCCCATGCTTTATTATCTGACGTCCAATAGGGAGTGTTTTTAATATCCGTTAGAGTGAGTTTGCCACTATATTGATCAATTCTAAACTGGAATATGTTCAGATTTTTGGTTTTGGTGTTCCATAAAATTTTGTGTGAGCGAACGTTTCGCAGTTGAATGTCTCCACTCGGAGTAAAATACAAGGCATACGCAAGATTGTTGGATACAAGCGGACTTACGGCAATGTTAAAGGTTTCGCGCGTCGTTAGACGATCTCCAGCAGCAAACGTTGAAGGGGCAACAGAGAGCAGGAGCATGAAAAGCGTAACTGCTAGGATAATGGTTTTTTTCATAATGGCCTCTTTTCTTTTTTATTTATTACCAATAATACCATATATTTTATTTTTAGTGTAAAAAAATTCCATAAAATGTGTATGTATATGATCTTTAATTGTAGCTTCTATGATGTGATAGTTGGAGTGGTTAAAAGGTTCGATGTCACCTAGAAAAGGACTGACCACTCCGCTAAGATGCGGAGAAACCAGTCCCTTACCTGTTATCGATGTGAATATATTTCAGTAGAACCAAGCCAGTCTTCCAGTGCTAGACATGAGGCCTAAACGAAAGGTTTCACTTCACTACCCAGATCCAGCCAATCCAGTTCTTCGCGGGTTAGCGTGATGCGCGAGCCCTCGTCACAGGAGAGTAGTTCAACCTGATTCTGGGCGCCGATCAACGCGCAGGTTGGAAATGCCTGATTCAGTACATAAGCGAGCGCAATCTGGATCGCTGTAGTGTTCTTCGATTCAGCCAGCTGTCCAGCCCGACGTAACCGTTCCCAATTGCCGTCACTGTAAAAGACACGAACCAGATCGGCGTTATCGCGAACTTCTGGTGTGAATCGTCCAGTGAAGAAACCACGCGCCTGAGAGGACCAGGACAGCAATGGCAGCTTGGTTTGTTCATGCCATGCGAGCGTCTCCGCATCTGCTGAGACACAACCTTCCCAGAAAGGCTCGTTTGCTTTGGCGAGACTGAGATTCGGACTGCTGAAGGTGAAGCCCTTCAGACCATTCGCCGCAGCGTAAGCATTGGCTTCCTCTAGGCGCTGCCAAGTCCAGTTGGAAGCACCGATGGCTCCGATTTTGCCAGATTCAATGTGTTCGTTCAGTGCTTCAAGAATAACACTGACAGGGGTATTGGGATCATCCCGGTGCAGGGCATACATCTCTACATGATCTGTCTGAAGACGCTCCAGGCTTTCCAGCAAGTCACTGCGGATGGCATCAGCGTTCACACGTGGTCCATTCTGATCATGATGAGCACCTTTGGTGAGGATGACAATCTGATCACGGTTACCGCGTTCTTTCATATAACGGCCAAGGACTTCTTCACTCTGTCCACCACAATAAATATGTGCTGTATCTACGGTGTTACCGCCAATCGACAGAAAGGCATCCATGTTCGTTGCTGCTTTCTCATACGCATCATGTACGAAATAATCGGTTCCTTTAATCAATCTGGAGACGCGTTTACCTGCACCCGCAATATCAATATATTCCATAACTCAGTTCATCCTCTCACTTATAGTGTAATCCGTGTACGTTCTTCAGCTGAACGAAGGCATGCTTCGAGCACTTTCATATTGGCTACGGCATCGGAAGGGGCGAAACGCAGATCTTTACCCTGAAGTACTGCGCGCGCCATATCATCGCCCTGAAGGGAGTAGTGGTTGACTTGCGGAACCTCAATCTCCCTGCGTTCACCGCCAGCCGTTACATAGAAGTTGGAGCTGTTGTCTTGACGACCGATAAAGGCAGAGGGCACCTCAATAATGCCATCCGATCCCAGTACCTCCAGCGTGTTGCGGAAGGCAGCCCACATACTGCTGTCAAACGTTACGCCGACGTGATTATCGAATTCAAGCAATCCGGAAGCCATCATATCGACCTGATCATGTTCCGGGGAGAACATGCCGATGACGGTGACGGCACTTGGCTCCTGACCAAGCAGGAGACGTGCTGCACTAATGGAATAACAGCCGATATCATAGAGCGCCCCGCCGCCCCATTCCTTACGGAAGCGGACGTTACCGGATGAACCGGAATTGTTGAATGAGAAGGTACTGTGAATGCTGCGGATTTCACCAATCTCGCCGCTGGCGATCATTTCCTTGATCTGTTCATAACGCGGGTGATGGCGATACATGAATGCTTCAGCCAGATGTACACCTGCATCCGCGCAGGCCTGCACCATCTCCTGAGCTTCCTGTTCTGTCAGAGCCAGTGGTTTCTCGCACAAAATATGTTTACCTGCTTGGGCAGCACGGATCGTCCAGTCCCGATGAAGGTGATTCGGCAGTGGGATATAGACAGCATCAATAGAGTCATCCGCGAGCAGAGCTTCATAACTGCCATAAGCCTTGTCAATGCCGAGTTGCTCGGCGGTCTGTTTGGCTTTATCTTCTTCTCGGCTGGCAATTGCAGTTACTTCGTTTAACTCGGATTGCTGCAAGCCTGGGATTACGGATTCCACAGCAATGCTAGCGCTACCAAGAATGCCCCAACGCAACTTTCGAACTGAATTCATATGTTGTTTCCTCCTGTGCATGAATGTATATTGTGATTATAAAGAATAGATCGATGAATTAAAATAATAATATATTGAAGTGAGTTAACACAATATTGTTGAATAAGGAGAAGTCGACATGATGAGACAAACGGTATTGCTTACCTTGCAGGATATTCCGTATTTTTGTTATCCCGAGTCCGTAGGACATTATATAGATCACGTCCAGCATTCCGTATTACGGGAGGCAGGTGTACTGAATAACTTTAATATTCACTACGTCGCCGCGGGTAAGGGATACGTTGAAGTGGATGGAGTGGTGCATGAGCTTCGTGCAGGTCAGGCCGTACTTTATTTCCCGCAGCAGCGGCAGCATTATTACAGCAGTGAAGATGACCCGTGGGATGTACGGTGGGTTCATTTTTACGGTGAACGTCTGCATGATTATATGATTGAGCGGGGGCTGCATCGCAATCTGTTGTGGACGCTGCGCCAGCGCAGCTCATGGGAAGAGGCTCATCTGGCGCTGCTGACCGAAGCGGAACAGAACACGATGCTCCGTCCGGCACAGTTATCCACGCTGACCTACGCCTTACTCGCCGAATTTGTACAGCATGCCGTACCCTTAAAGAGCACACGCACCACAAGCAAGGCAGAGAGTCGGGTGCTTGCGCTGCTTCCACAGATGCAGCAGGAGGCCTGCCAGCCTTTTCTATTACAGGACTGGGCGGATCTTGCAGGTGTCAGTTCGTATTACTTTTGCAAAATGTTCAAGAGTGCCGTGGAGATGACGCCCATGGAATTTATCACTCGATCACGACTACAGATGGCGAAGCAATGGTTGCTTGAACGGCCTACGGCCAACATTGGACAGATTGCGGAGGAAGCGGGATACCCCAATGCCAGTTATTTTAACCGCCAATTCATGGCTCATGAGGGGATGACACCTACGGATTATCGCGGATTATATCACAATTGATCGGTTTCCTTTCTGGTTTGCCATCAGCTTACAGTGCAGTGGTTTGACATCGCGTACAATCAAGTCTATTATGGATAAATTAAATCCGTATATAATGAGGTGCCCTCATGAAATATTCCAAAGCGACAAATTATGCCTTACACACCATGCTTCACCTTGTAAGTACTGCTCCCGAGCAACTGGTTAGTGTACATCAACTGGCAGAGTTGCAGAAAGTATCTCCGACCTACCTGTCCAAAATATTGACCAAATTGGTTAAGGCGGGCATGATTGAATCTACTTCCGGTGCCAATGGTGGCTATCGACTTAGCCGTAAGAATCCTGATCCTTCTTTCCTGGAGATCATTCATGCGATTGAAGGTCAGGCCTCCCTGTTCGAATGCTCCCAGAATCATAACGAAGGTTGTTTGATCCAGCAGGTGATGGTTCAGGCGGAGGAAGAGATGGAGAGTTTTCTGAATAATAAAAAAATGTCAGAACTGGCTTCCGAGATGAAGAGCGGGAGTGCACATTCTCAATAACTTGCGGCTCACGAGTCTTGAAGTGGCGGTACATATTTCAACTATTTGGTTATGTAGTGGTCTTTCCTAATCCGCGCAGGAGGTGTGGAAAGACTTTTTGGTATGCCAGGAAATATCCAAAATGAGAGATATGGATCAGAAGAGTGGACTTTTGGCGAAAAATGATGAATGTAGGCAGTTCGTTGCAAAGCTATATTTCGCGGACTACCAGATTGGTTAATATTTAAGCGTATAATATGTCGTTGTACCTAATAGAAATCGAATGGTACAATAAGGAAGGTATAGTTTGCATACATAGTGGATCAGATTTCACATCACATCTTACATCTCTGGAGGGACGCACATGAGCCAATCAACGATTATAGGACTGGAGCAATTGCTGGCGCTGGAAAACATTCGAAATACCAAGGCGCGTTATTGCCGCTATATTGATACAAAGCAATGGGACACCTTGGGTGATTTGTTCGCTCCGGATGCAGTCGCCGATTTTAGCTCAGAAGGTAATCCGATTCCGGTATTAACAGGCCGTGATACGATCGTACAAGTATTCCGTGATCTGGTGGATGTTGCCGTAACCGTGCATCATGTCCATAGTGCCGAAGTTGAATTTGTATCCGAGTACGAAGCAAAAGTCATCTCCCCGATGGAAGATTGGGTAACGTTCCCGGAGGGCAATGAGAACAAATCCTTCCACGGATTTGGGCACTACCATGAGACTTTTGTCAAAATTGACGGTCAGTGGTACATCAAACATACGAGCCTGAAACGTCTTCGTCTGGATATGTTTGAATAGTAGAATGTTGATAGAAGAATGCCGAGGCTGAGCCACTATATAATCATAGCCCTGAGGAACGTGATGAATGCTTCCTTGGGGCTTTGTGACGTTTATAGGAAAGGTACCTCCTGATACATATTCAGAAAAACGGGTGCAAAGAAGCCAGGTTCGGACCGTAGCGGCCCTTACCTGGCTTCTTTGAGGATAAAGATGGATGACCTGTCTTATATTGAAGAGACCAATTAAGATGAGATGCTAGAGCCGCCTGTTTTTTTCCGTGACTGCATTCTCAGATACACCTGAGAGAAAATAACCGATGCGAGTGCGACCACGGTCATGCCCCAGAAAATATTAGTGTACGCTGAGGACAGCGGCATGTTTTGCATCGCCGTTAATGCTACGCCAGTAACAGCAACGCTGAAGGCACCGCTGAAGAACTGACTAAGTTGGAACAGTCCCATGCCTGCGCCTACCTGATCCATGGTCAGATTGCCAGATAATTCATTGGATACGCTGGTTGTCAGGGAAGAGAAGCCTACGCTGAGCAGGACATACACGGCCATGATGGCGTAGATGCTATTATCTGCAAATAAGGCGAATAACCCGGCAGCTGCCAGTAGCAGCCATGGTGCAAATTTCAGTAACAAGGTATTGCCATGTCGATCAATCATTCGGCCGATTCGGTTGGAGAGCAGCATGGACACGACTGCACCTGGGAAGATAACAAGTCCGGACTGGGCAGGTGTCAGTCCATATAGATGTGCCAAAATCTGCGGTAACAGGAACAGTGTTGAAAAGTTATTGATATACGATACAATCCCTAGTGAGCTAAGCATCATATATTTTTTGTCTTTGAACAAAGCAGGTTGAACAAATGGGTCTGCCGCGCGTCGAATTCGGAGCCAGAACAGAAGCAGTGCCACAGCACCGATAACAAGTGTGAACCACTGACGGGAAGTCAGGAATAACAGCACACCGGTAGTACCAATGGCAAGAAGCACAGCACCCAGCAGGTCAAATGAACCCTTTTGCGGTGTTTCCCGCGGGAGCAATTTGAAGAATACAGGAATTAAGAATAACGTTAATCCCGTAACGATAAACAGATCATGCCATCCCAGAAACTGAGTAATACTTCCGCCAATGACGGGACCGAGTCCAAGACCCAGTGAACTGGCGGACATGATGACAGCCATCGATTTACCCCGGCGATCATTTGGAATGTACCGGGTAATCAGCACAATGGCAAGCCCCGGAACTGAAGCAGCACCTGCAGCCTGGATCAGACGAGCAATAAGCAAAATGATGAAGTGATCACTAAAGAATCCGAGCACGGATGCAGCACCAAGTAACGTAAGCCCGGTTGTGAACAGTGTGCGAATGGGGATGAAATCCGATAGACGTGAGAACGTAATCGATGAAATGGCAAATACAATGGAATATCCTGTAACGATCCATGAAGAAGCGACAGAGGTAAGCATAAATTCGGCTGCTATTTTGGGCAGGGCCAGATTAAACATCATTGTATTCATCACAACGAGTACAACGGTGAAGCCAAGCAAGCTTACGATTAGTCCTTCCTGTATTCCGGTCCGTTCCCCTGATGATGCGGTTGCGGTGTTGTTCATAAAAACCTCCTGGAGTGATGTGTATTTCGCAACATTTCAGAAACGGTGTGTAACATTTGCAAAATGTAGTATGATGTCAATCCCATGCCTGACAGCAGGGGGTACATAACGAAATCATTAAAGTTCGATTGGTATCGAACTTTAGAAATATATCATGAATCTGTGTTAAAATACAATGCATAGTCTGAAAAAAGGAGACTACAATATGAAAATTTTACATCATCCACAAGTAACGGATATTGAACTTTCCTCCGTATTGTATGCGTTAAGCGACCCGACCCGTCTTGGGATTGTTGCGGAAGCAGCGAGAAGTGGGGAGCAGCCGTGCAGTCATTTTCATGCACCTGTCGTGAAGTCAACGATGTCGCATCATATTCGGACCTTGCGGGAAGCCGGGGTTATTCGGGTCAGAGTGCAGGGCACACAGCATTTTCTCACCCTGCGATCCGATGATTTGGAAACACGCTTTCCGGGACTATTGCAACCATTGTTGCAGGCGGCAGCTCAGACGAATACAGATCCATCCTAAATGGTGTCCTTTCTTCTGGTCGAAGAGGGGACATTTCATATTATCGATCACCAAACACCGGAAGGCTGGATAGCCTATCCGGTGTTTTTTTTCATTTTATAATATGCGTAATCTGCGCTATATACGTATTCTCGCCTTTACAAGAAAAAAGTTACAAAATTTCGATTTTGGGGTAATCCAAATCCCCTCTTGTTCCGAATATTATATTAGATGGTCTTTTTTGGATGATGGATATTCAAGGAATACAGGGGGGCGGGAGTATGGTACATAATCCGGAAACCATTCAGGAATGTATCGAACATGCACGGCAAAGACTCTACCAGATTGCAAATCAATACTCGGAACTATGGCATCCGGAAGTTATTCGCCAATCCATGGTATTGGATGAGTTAATTAATGAATATAACAACGCAACTCGCGGGAGAACAATCGCGAATCAATTGAAATCATGAACTTATAGAATACTCTTATAGAATGAAGAAGAATCCCATGAAGGGATTCCGTGTGTTTGCCTTACTCTTTTACCGCCCCGAGCACAATCCCCTTTACGAAGAAGCGCTGCAAGAACGGATATACGAGCAGGATTGGCAGAGCGCCAATAAAGATCTGAGCTGCGTTCACCGTACGCTGGGACATGTTCTGAAGCTGTGTGGCATCCACGTTCATATTAGAGAAATCCTGCTGAACGATAATGGTCTGCATCAACGTGGCAAGTGGATATTTGGAAGCATCATTCATATAGATCAGCCCGTCGAACCAGGAATTCCATTGACCTACCATGGTGAATAAGGAGATCGTGGCAATGGCGGGCATGGATACAGGCAGATAGATTCTGAAGAGGGTCGTGATATGGTTGGCTCCATCGATGAAGGCGGCTTCTTCCAGCTCTTTAGGCACATTACGGAAAAAGTTCATCATGAGAATCAGGTTCCAGACAGCCACCGCTCCTGGCAGAATCAGAGCCCACATCGTATTGATCAGCCCCAGCTTCTGGATCAAAATATAGGACGGAATCAACCCCCCGCTGAACATCATCGTGAAGATGAAGAACCACGCATATAGTGAGCGCCCCTTGAAGTGCAGACTTTCTTTGGATAAAGGATAAGCGGTCAGGAAGACTAGCGTCATACTGAGCAGTGTGCCGAGAACGGTACGCTCTACTGAAATCCAGAGCGCACTGAGAAAGTTACTGTTTCCAAACGTTTTGGTATAGGCGTCCACCGTAAAATCTATCGGCCAGAGTGTCACCAGATTGGCGGAGGCTGCTGCTTTACCACTGAAGGAAACTGCCAGAATATGGACCAGCGGCAAGATACACAGAATAGAGACAGCTGCGATGAATAACAGGTTGAAGCCATTGAATATACGGTACCCGGTCGTTTTGTGATACACCTTGATTCCTCCTCCATGCATTATGCTAACCCATTAGAAAATACGATAATTGGCGATTTTGTACGCCATTCGGTACGCAGAGATGATTAGGAACATCGCGACAAATGATTTGAATAGTCCAACCGCAGTCGCAAAGCTCATCTTGCCATTCAGAATCCCCATCCGGTAGACAAACGTATCAATAATATCGCCTTTCTCATACACGAGCGGATTGTACAGGTTGAAGATCTGGTCAAATCCTGCATTCAGGATATTGCCCAGTGACAACGTACCAACCACAATGATCATTGGCACAAGAGAAGGCAGGGTAATGTGCAAGGTCTGTCTGAGTCGTGTTGCGCCGTCCACCTCTGAAGCCTCATACAATGCCGGATTAATGCCCGCCAGCGCTGCGAGAAACACAATCGTACCGAATCCAAATTCCTTCCATACGTCACTGACAACGACCGTGACACGGAACCAGTCGCCATCTCCGAGAAAGAAGATCGGTTCAATACCAGCCGCAGCCAGCACCTGATTTACGAGACCACCTTCCGGTGATAACATGTCGAGCAGAATGCCACCCAGAACGACCCAGGACAGGAAGTGGGGCAGATACACCAAGGTCTGTGAGAAGCGTTTGAACGTGGAGTTTCGAACTTCATTCAGCAAAATGGCAAACACCACCGGGGCCACGAGTCCGGCCACAATTTTCATCGAAGCAATCAGCACCGTGTTCCAGATGACCTGAACGCTGTCGGGATATTCGAACATGAAGCGGAAGTTGTCCCAACCCACCCATTTGGAACCGGTAAATCCCAGCCATGGTTTGAAATCCTGAAAAGCAATAATAATGCCGCCCATGGGCACATAGGCGAACAGTAAGGTGAGCAGTACGGCAGGCAGCAGCATCAGATGCAGCGGCCACGTGCGTTTGAGATTCCAGCGGGTACGTTTGCGTGGTTGATGTGGTTGTCGTGTCGCTTGCCGCACCGGCTTGCTGGTTGGTAGTGGTTGTTCCATAGCCATCAGGGTCCCTCCTTTATCTCGTCCAGCCCTGGCATAATGAGGCGAACAAGCCTTTGCACAGAGTGGAGCATCTGAATTATAGCAACGGAAATGAGCGGACTATAGAACAACATTTCAAGGCGGATGTTGAAATATTAACTATTTGACGGAAATGACAAAAAAGAGCATCCGACTCGAAAGTCCAATGCTCCTGTCCTCTGGGTAGCTTCTGCCACCTGCCTTTTGTCGCCTGTTGCTTATATGCTCGTTACGCTGAACGTCCCTATATTATCCCACAATCGAACCGTCATACTGCGGGTCAACCGTTCGAACGGCTGACTGCACCTCAGTGACGAGTCGCTCCCGCTCATCATAGAGTGGTTCTTCTTCTGCTTCAAAGTTAAACCGAATGGCCGTAACACTCCCCGGAGGTAAACTTAATTCCTGAAGCTGTAATTCGAATAGAAATGAAGCATCGAAGTCCATGCCATCCCGATCCCTATAGCAATACAAGGTGGATAAGTCGTCCTTTTCAATCTGCAAAATGCCTTGGTCCGTCAATTGCATCCAAGTGCCTCCTCACGAATGTTGATTCACTCCAGTATAAGGGGATTGGAAGTCATAGGAAAGTGAGAGAACATAAAATCAACTAGAAATGTAAGGGTTTTCAATATAGAATAGGACTTCGGTGTAGATGGACTTTGAACTCAGGGACAGGGTGAAACGATGAAATTCACAGTATTCGCAAAGACAATCATTCTCTTAATCTGCCTGCTGGTACCCATTCTGCTGCTATATACATACGCGAACCAGGCCAATGTGGACATGGTGGTGGAGGAGAAACAGCAGTCCAGTCTGAATCAGTTCAATTATTTCAGTTCCCAGGTGGATAAAAATATTGAGCAGCTCTCGCTGTATGGCCTGACATTGCTGCGAGATCCCAGTATCCTGCACTACCGTTACATGACGGATTCCACCAGCCAATATGAGAAAAACAGCATCTATCTGGATATTCTCGACAAATTATCGTTGTATCAGTCCACCAGCCGATGGAAGAACGATATTACGATCGTATTGCCGCAGGCTGAGCTCGTGTTATCCACCATGTCCAGCCGGACGGTCTACGATGAGAAGATGTTGTCATTTCCGCAACCTGGACAATGGCAGTTGGAGGAAGGGAATTTCACTTATTTTTTCACAGACAACTATGAGTGGAATGAAAAACCGGCGAGTACAAGCGTGCGAACGGTGATGGAGATTAATTTTGACCCCATGAATATGGTTGCCATGTTGGATGATTTTAAAGAGGCGCAAGGCGGAGACCCTTTCTTGCTGGTACCGGGCAACGAGCCGCTGCTGAATCGTACGGCAGATCACGAACTCGTTGAAGCCATTATGCGTGATATTTCTTTTGAGGGATCGGAGAGGGAGGGGAATCATCAGCTGGAGGTAAGTGGCAAACAGTATCTGGTCAGTTATGTACACTCCAAGCAACTGCAAGCCATATACGTCAATCCGGTGCTTCTGGATGATCTGCTGAATCCGATGGACAAGAGCCGGAATATGTTCATTACCTCCATCTTGTTGTTGCTCGTGCTGAGTATTGGGGCTGCGCTGCTATTGTACAGAAAGGTGCAGGTTCCAATCCATCGCTTGATGAGAGGTCTGCAGCAGATTCGCAAAGGCCAGTTGTCCACACGAATTCCGGTCGATCATTCCCGTGACGAATTCGCGTACTTGACCCAGAGCTTCAACCATATGGCGGAGCAGATTCAGGAGTTAATTGAGAAAGTATACGAGGAACGCATTCGCTCACGGGAAGCGACATTGAAGCATCTGCAATCCCAGATCAATCCGCATTTCCTGTACAATTGCCTGTTTTATATTAAAAATATGACCCAGCTCGGCAACCGTGAAGCGGTGATTGCCATGTCGCTAAGTCTGGGAGACTATTATCGCTACATTACGCGGGGTGAGAATGACATGACAACCGTGGAAGAAGAGATCCGGCTGCTGAACCATTATCTATCCATTCAACAGATGCGGACCAATCGGCTGACCTATGAGATTGCCGTACCGCAGCCTTTAATGCAGCTTCAGATTCCAAGGTTGCTTATTCAGCCCATTGTAGAGAATGCAGTCATCCATGGCATTGAGCCACTGGAGGGCAGCGGGCATGTCGTCGTAACGGGTATGGTGGTGGTACACGAGCATATTGGGGGCCGGAAATATACAAGATACAGCCTGTTTGTTGACAACGACGGTGTTACGCTGACAGCCGAACAGATTGCGGAATTGGAACGGGAGATCAATGAACCGATGGGCGAAGAGATTGGAACAGGCACGTGGAATGTGCACCAACGTCTCATGACGCGATATGGTCTGTCGTCCGGGCTTCATTTTGCAGCCATCCCCTATGGGGGACTTAGTGTGGAAATTCGATGGTTTGAGGAGGAACAACCGCATGATGAATCTAATGGTCGTGGATGATGAACATTCGGTAGTGGAGTCCATTGCCGCTTCCATACCGTGGAGAGAACACGGGATTGGTCAGGTGTTCAAAGCCTATTCGGTCAAAGAAGCTCTGGAACAGATGGCAGCACATCAAGTCCATATTATTATCACGGACATCCGTATGCCGGGCATGTCTGGTCTGGATCTGGTGAGTCATATTCGGCAAAAGTGGGAACAGACCAAATGTATTATTTTATCGGGGCATGCTTCCTTCGATTATGCAAAGCAGGCTCTAAAACACGGAACGGTCAGTTATCTGCTCAAACCGGTTCGGGATGAAGAGTTGATCGAATCCGTACAGCAAGCCGCTGTGCAGATTCGGCTGGAGGGTGAGAAACAATTGCTGCACCAGCGGGCCATGTATTCGGTAAGGGAACATCTGCCCGAGAAACGTGCGGAGCTGATGAAGGATGTGCTGTTAGGGCATAGATTCGCCGATGCTGGACTCGTGGGTAAGCTGGAGCAACTGGAGATTGGATTCCGTCCACAGGATAAAATGCAGCTGCTGCTCATCCGTTATGATGACCACCAACCCACACATAAGGCGTTTCGATTGATGAAGTATGCCATCTCGAACGTGGTGGAAGAAATCTACGGTAGTGCCTATCATCTCTGCCATACGGATGACACCTATGACGATCTGGTGTTCATGGCGAGTCCGAAACAGCCTCAGGCTGAACCTGAAATGCTGATGGGTCGGCTCGGAGAACGGCTGCTTCACAGTGTGAGGCAGTATCTGAATGCGACCATCTCCCTGTCCGTTAGTCGTATGGGTCGCTTTCCCGATCACGTGCCTCAGTTGTATCATCAGGCGGTGAGTGCGCTACGCAAGCAGGCTGAGGCGGGCAAAGGATTACATCTGAATGCGGCAGCAGGCTCCAGAGGAGCTTCGTTGAAGTCACTTGCGGCGCTCTATGAACCGCCCGGTCTGACAACGTTATTGGAAGCCGGGCGCATGGAGGATGCAAAGCGGAAGATGGATCAGATCTTTACCGAACTGTCGAACAGTGTGTTCCCTGAGCATGTGTATGTAGCTTTTCATTATCTGGCGGCTGCGTTCTCTTATATGGCACATCGGGAAGGAAGACAGTTAGCCGAAGTGCTTGGCGAGCAGTACCAGCAGTTGCTGAAGGATGGTTATGGCATCTCGCTGCGTAGCCTGGAAACATGGACCCGAAGTGTGATGCAGCAGTGGGTGGAGGGAACGAATGACTCGGGACAGGATGCCGGATCAACGCTGATCCGGCAGGTACAGCAATGGATCGACCATCATCTGGGCGAGGATCTGTCGTTACAGGTCATTGCCGGAGAGGTGCATCTGCACCCGGTATATCTGTCCAAAATGTACAAACAATCCACCGGTGAAGGTATTAGTGATTACATTATCCGTTCCCGAATGGAACGTGCGGTTCATTTGCTCAAGCATACAGCGATGAAGATCTATGAAGTGGGTCAGGAAGTGGGGTATCACAATACCCCTTATTTCATTCAGGTGTTTCGCAAACATTACGGACTCACCCCGCAAGATTTTCGGAACGGTTAACAAATCAATATGAACATTGAAATTGTGATATATGTTTGCCTCCCCGGCTGCACTATCCTTTTCATGTAAGGTGCATTTGGCATCAATCCATTTGGCACAAAAGGGTATCCAAGTTACCTGAGGAGGGGTTAGTTCATGTATAGAAAGATGATGACTGCGTTACTCGCATTAACGATGGTTGCTGTCACGGCTTGTAGTTCGGGGGCCACGGAAGAACCGGCGAAGGAAGCTGCTGCACCACTTGCCTTGCAAGACGGGAAGTATGAACCAGCCGTGCAGATGAGCTATTTGCGAGCCTGGAATGATGATACCAAGTTCAAGAACGGGGAAACGGCACAGAACAATGTGCATTCCAAATGGGCCAAGGAGAGACTCGGCATCGATCTGACCACCCCGTGGGCCGTTTCGGTGACGAATGATGCCTTTTACACGAAATTACGCTTGTCTCTGTCGGCGAACGAGGAACTGCCGGATATCGTCTCCATTCGGGGAGACTACAATCTGGTACGGGAGTTAATTGAATCGGGCAAGTTCGCCAATGCTGGCGAGTTGTTTGACAAGTATGCTTCAGAACCATGGAAAAAGGCCGCTGAATCAGCACCGGAGGAATGGTATCCGTACATGTATGAAGGTGATCGGTACGGCATTCCCATTTTCGATTATGCCTACAATGGTGACTCGGTGATGTTCATTCGGGAAGACTGGCTGAAGAAGTTGGGACTGGAAGAACCCAAAACCATGGATGAACTGGTTAACGTCATGGATGCCTTCACCAATAAGGACCCGGATAGGAATGGCAAGAAGGATACGTATGGTCTGACCGTGGGTATGAAGAATGCGCTCAATACCTGGATGACGGAATCGGGCTGGATCTTCGGCATGTACAACACGATGCCTGGACAGTGGAATGATGCCGGGGACGGAACACTGCAATATGGCTCCATCCAGCCTGGGGTGAAAGAAGGACTTGTGACGATGAAAGACTGGTTGTCCAAAGGTTATCTGCCCAAAGAAGCAGGTGTCTATGACGAGATCAAGGCAGCAGAACTGTTCACGGCTGGCAAAGCCGGAATCATCGTTGGACCGCACTGGATGCCGAACTGGCCGATTGATGATGTGAAGAAAAATGTGGATGGTGCCACGTACAAAGCAATTGCGCTGCCAACCGGTCCTACGGGTGAGAGCCACCAGCATGGATCAGGTGCGAGCAACGGGGTGATTCTGATTAATAAAGACATGGCGAACCCGGAGATTTTCTTCACGTATCAGAATTATCTGTTCGACAACTTTGCCAACCCGGAAGTGGGCAGCGAGTTCGAACATGGTTTTGCTCAAGGGTATGACTATGACATTGTGGACGGTAAAGTGGTTGGCGAAGCTGAAGTCAAGGATGGGGTATCCCCACTCAAATATACGATTACGTATGATGGTGCACGGATTCCAAACCTGATGATGGATACACTGGCGGAACTTGCGAAGGGCAAGGAGCCGGAGACCCCTTTTGAGAGAAATACGAAGATTGCGAACAAACCGGAAGTGTTTGCTGCCGCGGAAGTCGTCGTTGCGAACAAGGATAATGCGATCAAGAACAAGTTCACCGGAGCACCGACCGAGACGATGAAAATGAAGAAAGACGCGATCGATAAGCTGGAAAAGGACACGTTCAGCAAGATTATCTATGGTCAGGTGGGCATTGAGGAATTTGATGCTTTTGTCACGAAGTGGAAGTCCATGGGCGGCGATGATATTACGGCCGAAGTGAACGAATGGTATAAGACAGTCAATTAATAATTAAAAGCAGGGTAGAACGGATGAATTCATCCGTCTATCCTGCTTTTTTGCTATAACTTTGATGGAACAAATAGAGCCTTTGGAGTTATTACTAATAATCTATGGTACATGATCATCTATGATTCGCAGCGGACAAAGGTAACGTTTTTTCCTAAAATCACATTCTCCACCTTCCATCCGGCATTTAACCAAGATAGTGCCTGTGTATGATTCATGGAATTATTCACCCACCATTGTTCGCGATTATAGGCTGTCGGGGGTAACGTAAACCCGAGTATCTCCTCAAGCTCTGCGTATGTAAGGGTGATTGAAACTTGATTCAGATAGTTTTCCAAAGGGAAGTATTTACTGTAGCTCATTTATGCTGACCTCCTGAAAAGGAATAACATGATTATACAACGTGGGGATGATGATAGCGAGAGTTAGCGAACAACCGTACATAAGCCTTATTGTTCCGGTTGTACTTGAGAGAGTAAAATAATAGGTGATATACGAATGTTAATACGTTTATATAACATAGATGCTTGGGATTGTTCGGGATTCATAGGGTTCAAGTGTGGTTGGTAAACATTAGATGCATGGGAAGGCAGGAGATTAGATGAGTACACTTTATGACCAAGCGATGGAAGAGATGATTATGACGATCCATGAGTGGTTTGATGAACAGGAAAAGCGGGATGACTTGGAAAGTGTTACGAAGCGAACCACGCTGCAAATGGGCATCTTCAATGATATTTTGCTGGATTATAGACCTGGACGGACTACAGTAGACAGTGTGGATCTGGGGTTGGATGATGGATTGAAGTCGAAGCAGGCAGGGCTCTTTACCGAAGAGCAGGTGCGAACGGAGATCCAGCCGAAGCTGGTAGAGGTTGTACAGGTCAAATTAGACGAGCTGGCGAATACACCATTGATCGACTACCGCTTCACCTTTCGCGGGAAATTTCCGACGACCGAAGGGAAGCTGCAACTGACATTGCTGGATTATGTGAATGAAGAGAAAAGGCAGCAACTGCTTGAGCGCATTCATACATATATTGAGAAGAAACTGGAACACGGTACATACCCGACGAAGCCGTTGGAATCCTTCTTTGTAACTCGTCACTTGCTTGACCCGAAACTGTTCCCTGAGTTGGATGTAGCATGGACAATCAGGCAGTATGACCGAATTCAGGAGTTAAATAAAGGACGTCAGGACACCCTTGCGGAGCATCGTGGAGATATTATTCGCGCGGTGACAGCATGGGTGGAGAATCAATTTTTGCCCCAATATTATGAGGTGCAGTCTTCAGCGTACAGTGCCGCTGAATACACACTCAAGTCAGATGCAGTTATGGAGTCAGACGATAAGGCAGATTCAGTCCAGCACTCCAGCGAGAACAAGAGCGGGGAACGTGGGGCGCAACCTATGGATTTGCTATTATATGCAGCGGTCATGATTCTACGTTTTGAACCCAGTTACAGTAAGCCTAAAGGTCTGACTTTCCTGGAACTGGCGAAGCAGCTTGGCAGCAGTCGTGCATCACGTATGATGACGGAAGGTAGCGGCACGTATGCGAAGGAAGATATCCGTGTAAAAACGGAACAGGTGGAGTGCAAAGCGAATGATGTATTTGCTCTGATGACCATTCACATTCGCAAGGAAGAGGCGGGTGCCTATCAGCAGGCGCTTGCCTTTATAACTCATTTATTGAAGCAGGGCTTCCCCAAAAGTTATAAGATCAAGCTGAAATCTGGCGTAAAGCAGTATTTGCCGATCAAAGGACTCGCGAAATCGGACACTCACCGATTCTTTGCCAATGCGCTGGAGTACCCGGAGTTGCACCCGCTTCTTGAAGAATATGCGCGTGAAGCTATTCAAGAATTCGAGTTTTACGAGGATACGGAAGGAGAGAAGAACTGTATGCCAGGCAGTTATGCCACCTTTGGCCTGGGGCTTGCAGATGCGCGATATTTCCCGCTGGTTGAATATTACATGGGCAAAGTGGATGATGAGCATCAGTTAATTCAGGATAAATTCACCTCTGCATTTGCAGAAACGCATGGTGTAACAGCAAGCTCGATACCTGTGTTAGTTGCCAGCTTGCGACGTTCGACCGACAGTCTGAAGCTGAAGATTCAGCCCGAGCTGGAGAATGATGAAGTACTCGAACTGCTGATACAACAAATTCAGGGGCTCCCTGACTATGAAGTGGAGCGTATCCTTTACCCGATCTTCGGCAAGATGGAGAAGCTTGTGACGCTGGCTCGTAAGGCTTCGGGAAGACGTAAGGAGTTATTGCTGAAACTGTTGCAGGCCGCTGGAAAATAAAATGTAAACAAAACAAGTAAGATTTTACTGTGCCAGCCAGTAGAGCATTTTAGTGAATTGAAAGTGTATAAGGAAAGGTGGGGAGTTTATGGAAGTTTTGAATCGAGACGGGTGGCAGAGATTATCAGCTGAAGACAAAGAAGAGTGGATGCGTAAGATGGTTCGGGAGTTACCGGATGATATGCAGTATGAGGGTTTGGCATCGTTCGAACGATTCGGTCAGCGAATGGAGACAGGGGTGTTTACGCATGAGGGGGAGAGATTTGTATTTGTGCCTGGGGATCACGTCACGCTCGGCTGGGATCGTTGGCTGCATGGAATGAACAAAGAGACCTCAGCCGACCTGCATGAAACGGTCAGCGAATATGGAGTAGAAGATGTAGATTCGTTTCTGGCGAGTCAAATGTCACCTGTGAGAGAAGTGCAGATTGTTCCAATGCTCGTGGAATGTGAGACGATTTCACTGGGCTGGATTGAAGTATCCGAGGAGGAAGCATTTGCGCAAGAAAATCCTGATTTCTCGTCAACCCTGGAGCAGTTCAAGCAGTCGGAGATACGTGAATATGAATTGCATCAACACTTCCGCCTGATTCGTCAAGAAGAGGGTGAAGTCCGAATCCTGTGGTTCAATGAAGGGATAGAACTGGAGGACGTCGTGAGGGAGGAAGCAGCGGCGGGCTTTGGTTTGCTTACCGAAGATGAATGGGAGTATATCTATGGCGGCGGTTGTCGCACGTTATTTCCTTGGGGAGACAGCTTTGACTATACGATGAAATTGAAGCATTATGGAGCCCTGGAAGGCGCCGAAGAGAACGTGGATCAATTGGCCGAGCCGGACTCCTTGCTAGTTGAAGAGGAAGATCATCCATACGATCTGGAACTGCCGAATTTCTTCGGAGTACGGTTTGCCGGAGATCCCTACAAGTATGAGCTTACGCTGGATACTGCAGGGGACGTGATGCCCAAGGGCGGAGACGGTGGAAGTTTAATTTGTGGTGGTACGGGTCCACTGGTTGGTTTCTTGCCCGCTGCTGCGGTGTATTATCGGGACGGTAACGCCAGTGAACTGGACTGGGAGGAATTGATGGATACAATGTACTATCGCAGAGTTTTTCGTTTAACGGGAATGGCACTGCAGTCATGACGAAACGAATTGATCATGTATGTCTTTAATCATGAAGATATTTGAAGAAGTTATTTTTAAAGGGTATGCGGCCGAATAGGAAGAGGTCGTTGTAGCAGAGCTTGAGCATACGTAACACACACCAAATCAGCCCCAGCTCGGAGAGCGGGACCGAAATGATGTGTGTTTATTTTTATGTTTATTTCACTTTTTGTACGGCTACCGCCATTTGCTCCAGTTGAGTATGCGTCAATTGGTTATTTGGCGAGTTGATGGTTACATAACGATCATCCAGTTGGAACGTGAGCATATCCGTTTGATCCGGTGTGTACCATTTGGCTGATACGCCATTAGGCAATTTTACCGTTTTGCCATCATAGCTGAATGAATAGTCTCTAGGGGATACCGTGACATTCATGCGATTGAAAACAAAGTTTACGCCATCGCCGCCTGCACCTACGCTTTTGAACGTGTCACCAGCTACCATATGTTGTGGTGCATAAGCTGTTGTGAATCCATCAAATTTCGCAAATGCCTTGCGGATGTTAACCAGTTGTTGCTTGCTGTAGTTCACATCAGCGAATGCAGTTACCCCCTGATCGTTGTTACTCGTTGCCTTCTGAACAGATACAGCAACTTGTTGCAGCTGAGCTTGAGTCAGCTTGTAATCTGGCGAGCTAATAGTAACGTAACGATCATCCAACTGGAACGTGAGCATGCCTGTTTGATCCGGTGTGTACCATTTGGCGATCACCCCATTGGACAGTTTTACATCTTTGCTGGTGTAACCTTCTGAATAATCTCTTGGAGACACATCCACTTTCATATGATTGAAAATGTAGCTGACGCCATCCCCACCTGCACCTACGCTCTTGAACGTGTCACCTGCGATCATCTGTTGAGGTGCATAAGCTGTCTCGAACCCATCAAATTGGGCAAAGGCTTTCTGAATCGCTTCTTTTTGTGCTGCACTATACATTATATTCGTCAGAGCTGATGGATTGCTTGTCGCTTGGCCGATAATGATCTGTCCTTTTTTGCCGTCATAGGATACAGGTACATGGAGCGCATCGGCAAGTGCACGCACGGGCAGATAAGTAGAGTTGTTATACGTGATAGGCGCAAGTTTGTTACCATTTCCATCGGTTGGTGAGTATGCCGCACCATCGACATTGAAGCTGATCCCATGGTTAAGGTATGCCGAGATTTTCTCCAGCTGTGTTCCGGCGAATACGCCTGTTGCTCCTGTTAATGTCATGCCCAGTACCATCATTGTTGCTACAGATTTTTTCATGTTCTTTTTCATCATGTATCTCTCCTTCAATTGGGGGTTTGTTTTGTTTTATAAGCTCGCTGTCCCTTATGGCTTTATATTAAACCTGGAACATATCCAGAATAATTCTGAATTATCTCCAACTTGTAAACATGTGCATATGTGCGGGGAATTATTCGGGCAATGAAGTATACATGCAGGGAAAGTAATTTTAAGTAAGAAAAAACCACGTATCGCCCACAAATGCATTGTGGGTGCTACGTGGCTATTTCGCATTTATAAAGTAGGGAGATCGTTCCACCAAACCATTCAATATGTACAGTATATCCTTGGAGCTGATCAAAAATTTAGAATTCTCTCTAATAAGTTTGAGTGTGAATTCATTTCAGTTCACCAAATAAAGGATGAGGCCGCCCATACCGAAGACAATCGCTCCAACGTATACATACGTAAGTTTACTCAGGTTTTGCTTGGTTCTGCGATCATAATCGGGGTTACTGGTCTGATTGGCTTTGGAATTCCCGATGACCATCGTGGCAATTCCACCGAACAGGGCAATACCAATGATCAAAATATAGGGTAGTAATGTCATGAGTTGACCTCCTTATAATGAAATCAATCTGTCTATTCATTGTACTTCAGGATAACCTGGGATGTAAGCTTTTATTGATAAATAAAGGAAATTTAAGGACTTGTCTTACAATAGGTGCATGGCATTGAAGGGCACAGATCACTTTATATTTAATATTTTTATCTTTGCATAATCCTTGATGCGACGCACATTCACGGCTCTCCCAGGCGAGGGTTGCGAATTTATTTTGCCCACAGAGTGATCCAGATTGGAGAACCCTGCGTTACACCCTATGAAGACGACGACGAGGAAAGAAATGATACAAACAATATAACCGAGGAGTGAACACGTAATGAAAATGAAAATGAAGAAGTTTATCGCACCTGTACTTAGCTTGACACTGTTGATGCCGGGAATCGCAGGCGCTGCTTCCGCACCACAGACGCCAATGACAATGATGAAAGCATCGGTGAACACACCTGCGGCTGACCTTAGAGCGAACCTGGATCACCTGTTGTCCGAACACTTTGCACTTGCTGTAACAGCAATGGCCAAAGCGTATGACGGAGCAAAAGATGCAGACGCAGCTTACAAAGCACTCGACCAAAATGCACTGGATATGCAACCGGCAATTGCTTCTCTTTACGGTGATGCAGGTGCCAAAGAATTCGAACGCATCTTCCGCGCTCATAACAAATACACAGATGATCTGGTGAAAGCAACCAAAATGGGCAACCAGGCTGGCATCAAACAAGCTCAAGCAAACATCAACGGTTTCGTAGATGAATTCTCTACATTCCTGAGCACAGCAACCGAAGGCAAATTGCCAAAAGCAGCTGCCAAACAGGCGCTGAAAGTACATGAAGATCTCGTACAGAAAGTATTCGATGAATATGTAGCTGGAGATTATGCAGATGCTTACAAAGCTTACCGTGAAGGTTTCAAAGAAATGTTCGACGTAAGTAAAGCACTCTCCACAGCAATTACAACACAAATGCCTGAGAAATTCGAGAACACTAAAGCGGATACCAAGGCAGCTGATCTGAGATCTGCACTGAACCACCTGGCTTCCGAGCACTTTGCGCTCTCGGCTCTGCAGATGCAAGAAGAGTTCGATGGACGTACAGCGGCTTCCAATGCACTGGTTACAGCTGAAGCTGGAAACACAACTGACTTCAAAGCAGCGATTGCTTCCATTTACGGCAATGATGGTGCCAATGCATTCGAGAAAATTTGGGTAACTAACCACGTTAATGCTCAAAGCGATTATGTCAAAGCTGTTAAAAATAACGATGCTACGGCTCGTGCAGCTGTACAGAAGCGTATTGACGGATTCACAACCGAGTTCGCCACATTCCTGGATTCTGCAACAGCAGGCAACCTGCCTAAAGCAGCAGGACAACAAGCGCTGACTACACACGAGAACCAAGTGCAGAAAGTCCTCGACCGATATGCTGCAGGTAACTATGATGCTTCTTACACAACGAACCGTGAAGGCTTCAAAGTGATGTTCGGTGTAGGTCAAGCCCTGGGTAATGCGATCGTGACTCAATTCAACGACAAATTCCAAGAGTCAATGACACCTGCACCAGCACCAGAAATGACAACGGTGTGGATGCAATTGAACAGCAAGATGCTGAAAATTAACGACAAAACAACCAACATGGATACAACACCAATGCTTTGGAAGAACACAACATACATTCCACTGCGTTTCCTGAGTGAAGGTATTGGTGCAACGGTGAAATGGGACAAAAAAGCACAACAAGTAACGGTAATGGCTGGCGATGATACGCTTGAATTCTGGGTAAACAACAACGTTATGGAAGTGAATGGCGTGAAGAAAAACGTGGGTGCAACTGTATTTGTAAACAAAGATGGACGTACGCAAGTACCCCTGCGTTTCATTGCTGAACTTCTGAACTGGGACGTGAAATGGGCACAAAAAGATGGTTCCATTACGCTGACTAAATCCATGTAATACAACGTTTTTCATATGAATCAAGCAAAAGAGCTGCCCCATACGGCAGCTTTTTTGTATTCACCCCAAAGTTCCAAATATTTGGTATAATCATCGAGTAATGACCTACATAACAGCTTGAATAGCCGATGCAGCCTAGAATGAGGTATGATAATTCGGTATAAGCCAAATGAAGAGGGGGACAGAGGAATGAGTACATCATCAGAATCGGAGCGTCCGGCGAGAAGTGTGGATACCCGGTTATTTGTTGCTTGGGCCGTTTCCGTTATTGCAACAGGGGGAAGTCTCTATTTCAGTGAGATCCAGGGATATCTTCCATGTGATCTGTGCTGGTACCAGCGCATATTCATGTATCCACTAACGATCTTGCTGGGCATTGCGTACTTTAAGGATGACGTGGGCATCACGAAATATGTACTTCCGCTTAGCTTTATCGGTGGAGGCATTTCGTTATATCATGTAACGATTCAGCGTATTTTTTCGGCTACAGGCAATGCTGTGGCTTGTGGCAAGGTTCCATGTTACACAGACTATCTGAACTGGTTTGGATTCATCACCATTCCGCTGATGGCACTCATTGCATTTATAATCATCATCGTGATGCTATGGGGTATTGGTAAAACACCAAAATCTTCTTGATATGAAAGGACAGATGGTTGATGAGCGGACAAGCCCGTTGGTTCATGCCCTTCATTGTTCTGATCTTCCTGACCGTGGGTTGCTCTTATGAGGAACAATCTCAGTCTGGTGAGATGCCAGAGATGATCAAAGTACAGCTCATGATTCCGGACAAAGCGTCCATTAAGGAAAATGTCTCCCTGCGCATCAAACTGACACAAGGAGATCAGCCAGTGAATGATGCGGATGATGTACAGTTTCAGGTATGGAACGAGCAGGATGAACCGGAAGCCCCTTCATTGGAACAAGGAATGATGAGTGCCGAAGAACTTGAGGCTCGGGGAGCGACCACTGCCAAATCGGTAGGCGATGGAATGTATGAAGTCGTTTATACGTTTCAGAAACCTGGGGTGTATGTCATTCAGGCGCATGTGACTTCAGGGGCTATGCATACGATGCCGCGAACGAAGGTAACCGTAGAGTAGTCTTCTATGAACCGATATGAACACCCAATTAGGAGACATCACCCGGTGAGTATAAAGTACAAGCCCAAGCCGACTGTATGGCATGGATTACCGGGTGTTGAATATGTCTAATTTCATCTGTTCATTGTCTTACTATTCAGCCTTGACCTTGAAGTATACTTCAAGGTTTATTCTTGATTTATCAAGAATATTGGAGGTTAAATGATGAGAATTTTGGAATGGATTTTGGTATTGGTGACGGTTATTGGCGCAGTGGTCATGTTGGTGGCTCCCAAGCGTCGGGTAGTGGGGGGCATTACGTTGTTGGCACTGGTGCTTGCTATCCTTGTGCATGGGGTAATTGATCATTTTCGCGTACAGATGCTGCCTACCTATCTCGTGTCTCTTGTTTTAATGATTGTATTTGCCGTTCAACTGTGGAATTCCGGGCGCAATATTCAGAATACACAGAAACGGAAACATCGATCGTGGTTCAAAATCATTTTGACATCCATTCTGGTGCTGGCTCTCAGTGCAGGTACAATTGTGCTGACGTCGCTTTTCCCTGCATTCATGATGCCCGAATCGACTGGTTCATTCGCCATAGGAACCTTTTCGCAGCAGATAACGGATGATTCCCGGGAAGAGACCAAATCGGCTGAAGTGGGAGATAAGCGGGAACTCATGATCAATGTCTGGTATCCTGTAGATCAGGAAACAGCCAAAGGATTGCCGCTAGAGCACTATCCTGCCGAATTGGGAGAGGCGATCAGCCTGGTATTTGGTATTCCACCAGTGGTATTCAGTTACCTTGACACGATTCCGACGCATGTTGTTAAAGGTGCCGAGGTATCTGCCGCACAGAGCAAGTATCCTGTATTACTGTTTTCACCAGGGATACGTTCTACTCGCTTTCAAAGTATGACCGCGATTGAGGAACTTGTGAGCCACGGCTACATTGTTGTTGGCATCGATCATCCGTATACATCGGCGCAAGTGACATTCCCGGATGGACATGCGGTTTCGTATGAGCCAGACCCGGACTTTCCAACCACAGATGAACTCTATCAATATAATATCAAAGGTATAGGTATTCGTGCAGCGGATGCAAGCTTTGTATTGGACACTCTCACGCAGTGGAACTCACATGATCCGAATCAATTGCTCGAAGGCAAGCTTGATCTGAATGCTGTCGGTATCTTTGGTCACTCCTACGGGGGTGCAACCACGGCGGAAGCGCTGGCTCAGGATGAACGTTTCAAAGCAGGACTTAATTTGGAAGGCGGATTCTGGGGTAAAGTATCCACGACAGCCTTGAAACAGCCGTTTATGTATATCATGTCGGGTGGGACAGCCAAAAGTCTGGACCCGGACGCCACTGCCAAGGATAAAGTATTTTATCCCGAGTTTGAGCCTGATTTGGATCGGGTGATGACAAGCAGTCTCAATGACACCTATTATCTGACCGTGGAGAATTTCTTCCATCAAAGCTTTACGGATATTTCGTTGATTTCACCAAAAATGTTTGCCAGAGGCATGACGCCAGAACATAATGTGGATATCACGAGATCATATACACTGGCATTCTTTGATCGTTACCTCAAAGGAGAAGAGCAGCCATTGTTACAGGGCCCTTCATCTCAATTTCCTGAGGCTACTTATGACAGTAAGTACACTAAGCAACGTCACCAAAAGGCGGATTAACCCCGCAGAAGGATGGAGGGTATCTATCGATGGAAACCATGACAAGAGGAGAGCTAGCGAAGCGCACCGGCGTAAGTATGGCGACCCTTCGTTATTATGAGGACAGTGGGATTCTGCCTGCTCCCCGTCGGTCATCCAATGGATACCGGGTGTACACTGAGGATTATCTGGTGAAAATTAAATTCATTAAGGATGCCCAGTCGCTGGGTTACTCCTTAAAGGAAATACAAGAGACCCTCCAACTGCTAAGCCAGGAGGACATGGAGAGTGATACGTTAAAGACACTCGTCCGTGACCGCATTAAGGAGATTCAGGAGCATATCGATAACTTGGAACAGATGCAGATCCATCTGGCCAGATTGCTCAAGACGCCAGAAGACGATATCCACAACTATATTCAGTCGTTCAGGGTGAAAAAGAAAGAGCCGTATGAGATTAACCCGTAAAATCAGTTGAATAGGGAAAGAGTCTCAGAGCCGTTATCACGGCTCTTTTCCTGTTTAAGAGAAAACAGGCGTCGACTATCGAACAGGGAAAAGGAAGTTTAAAACGAATACATAGTATAGTTTGCCAAAACAGAGTGGTTAACATGATTTCAATATTCCAACAATGAAATTCACACCAAAAAAGGAGTAACATTTTCTATGAGGGATTTACAACGTTTTGTATCCGATTACACTAAAGGAAAGAAACATCTGCATCTTGAGATTGGCATGATTACGAAGGGCGATAGCGAATATCATTCATTCGGCAATCCCCAAAAAAAGAGTACGGTTCCTCCTGAACACAGATTGTTCGAAATCGGCTCTGTAACCAAGCTTTTTACATCTATCCTTCTATTAGAAATGGAACGCCAACAGCTGCTTTCCACGGATGACACGGTTGGCAAGTACATACACAATGGTAAAAACGATTATTTGAATAAGGTTACCTTGAAAAGTCTTGCTACGCATACCTCTGGATTACCCAGACTTGCCACCAACCTGTCCTCGAAAAATCGATACAATCCATTTTCAACGTATACGGAGGAAGATTTACTTGCTTTTTTATCCGATGCTGACTTTACGGATCAGATGGGTACATATGAGTATTCCAATACCGGCATGGGGTTACTGGGCCACATCCTATGTAAAGTATCAGGCAGTACATATGACGATTTGGTAAAAAAATATATCACAGGTCCATTAGATATGACGGAGACAGCTGCTACGCTGAATGCAGAACAGAATGGCAGATTTGTGAATGGACATACGTCAACGGGGAAAAAAATGCCTCACTGGGATACGAGCGTACATGAAGGGCAGGGGCGATTAAGTCATCTCTTCACGATATGTGTTTATTTGTGCAGGCCAATCTCAATGAAGATCATCCTCTAGCCTCTGCCATACAACAAAGTCACATACCTGTCATGATTGGAGATTCAACTCATCATTACACCTGGTTTAGTGATAATATCTCAGATCAAAATATTCTCTGGCATAACGGTAGCACATTTGGTTTCAGTAGTTATCTGGCTTTAAATAAGGAACAGAGTATAGGTGTTGTATTATTATCCAATTATTGTTTTGGATCAGCCTCCATGGTGGATGAGTATCTGGATGCGATATTCAAGTTTATAACTAAAAAAGATCTATATCCACTCATGCCGCTGGACCCTGTGGGTAATAAAATACTGGAAGCAATGATGCAGAGATAAACGCAGAAAAGACACCTCCAAAGTGAACTCCCGAAGTGTATCCTCGGGCGCTCTCTTCTGAAGGTGTCTTTTATTTCTATTTTAATGATCTCAATCATGCCATGCCTGCTTCACGCAGGAAATGGTGCACAATCTCCGTCTGATATTGGATACGGGTTGCGCGCTTCAGACTCCAGCACGTCTCAACCGTAACGGAACGGGCTTGCAATAGTCTGGAAGCTGCTGTGCGAGCAGATCCCGGCAATTCATGCTGCTTGAGGTTAAAATGACGATCACGAATGGCAATGGATCGATTCATCCGCTGAATCACTCTCCGGCAGACCGGAAGGGTGCGACTGCCGGGATTAGTAATCAGCGTCTGCCCAAGTACTCGCGAACTAAGCTGTGACAGCCCGTTGGCTTCATGCAGATCGAGCCACCAGCCCGCCTGATGTTCGCGCGCCAGTTGAAAAACTGCTGCAGCCAAAGGATGCTTGGCCTTGCCTGACCTACGACGTGGGAACATACGGTTCAGATCCGGCTTTCCCCTGACTTTCTTACCGTAGGCTTTCTGATTCACGCGTGGCACGATAATCAGCAACCCTCGCTGAATGAAGCGGCGACCCGTAGCGCAGTCATCTGCGAGTTTTTGTGCAGCGGCCATGCTCGCCGTTTCGTTCCCGTGAACCCCGGATGTAATGAACATCACCGGTCCGGGCATCATGCCGCGCACGATGTAATAGGGAGTGGCGTGTGCGCTGGATGCTGCCAGTACATGTTTGGTCACAAGCATGACGCTTCACCTCCGCTATTACAGTACGCCATGTCCCTCTTTCCTGTAACGGCATTCGAACAGCCTCGCATCCAATTCCATTACAAAATAGGCCAATCAGTACACTCGGTGGATGATATCTTCGAAATCCGGTTCTTTCATCTCCACATCTTCAATCTCTCCCCACTGCTCCATCTGTTTCAGAATGTCCATTGTACTCCATTCCTTCCGATTAACTTCGACGGTAACAACCTGGTTCTCCACGCCTGTAACATGAATCGCTGAGGGTAAGGAATCTGGCAACTGAAAGGACTCTCGGAAGGTTACCCGAATCAACGTAGGCAGTCCGATGGTTTCCCTAAGGGTGGAGATCGTGCCGTCATACGTCAGCTGACCGTGGTTAATTACCATGACTCGGCTGCATAACTGCTCAATATCGTCCATGTCATGGGTGGTTAACAGAATCGTTTTGCCGAACTCTTCATTTAATGTACGCAGGAATTGTCGTATGTTTCGTTTGGCGTTCACATCCAGTCCAATCGTCGGTTCATCGAGAAAAAGCAGTTCCGGGTCATGCAGCATGGAAGCTGCGAGATCCGCTCGCATGCGTTGTCCAAGCGAGAGCTTGCGGACAGGTGTAGCCCAGAAGGATTCAAGGTCCAGCAGTTCGGCGAATTGGGCCAGCCGTTTCTTTTTATCCTCGGCACGGACCCCATACATCTCGGCCAGAATATCATATGAATCTTTCACGGGCAGATCCCACCAGAGCTGGCTGCGCTGTCCAAACACGACACCAAGTCGGCCAACCGTTCTGCGTCTGTCCTGATGCGGGTTCTTGCCGTCAAGCAGTACCTCACCCGAGGTTGGGTGTAGGATACCTGTTAGCATTTTGATCGTGGTAGACTTGCCAGCGCCGTTCGGACCGATATATCCTACAAACTCACCTTGGCCTATATCAAAACTGATGTCGCGTACCGCTTCCTTGGATACATACTCGCGTGAAAATAATGTGCGCAGTCCTGAGAATCGTCCTTCGCGAATAACAGGGGTCTTGAATTCCTTATGCAGATGTTGTGCAGTAATCATGGACATGAGTCGTTTCGCCTCCTTAGCTACCTGTACTTTGATATTTGGTCAAGCCGAACGTCCAGAAACGCAGGCTTGCCGCCAAGCTCAGTGCGGCAACAGCCGCAACGGTCACAAGAACCCACGCTCCGCCTTCACCCCGCAGCAGATAGAGTGACGGGATGTAATTGACGAATCCCACCGGGATGACCGTCAGCAGAATGCCAGACATCCATTTGGGATATAACGTAAGCGGATATTGGGCGGCTGTTCGGGCTGCATCTTCAGTAATGGTCTGTAATTCCTCTATGCGTGTGGTCCAGAATCCGAGTGTCGCCGTAGCGAGTCCGATGGAAAAGAGAATGACTGCTCCGGTCAGGATAATGAGCAGAGAGAAGGGAATGGCTATCCAGCCAATCTGTCCGCTGTGCATCATGCCTGACAGAGACCAGCAGAGAATGAATCCACCTTGCAGAACTTCCCCAGCCATAATGCGAAAGTTCTGCGGCAGCAGTGCCAGCAATACGGGCATGGGGCGTGTTAACAGTTGGTCCAGTTCACCATTGACCAGATACTTCTCCAGATGGTGCACCTCGTTGCCGAACGTGCGGTATAGAGTTTTGGATAACGTCATGATGGCGAAGAGATAACCGATCTCATGCAGGGACCAGCCTTTGATCGCTCCGAATTGGTGCAGCACCAGGGCAACCATCAGAAATTCGGAAATTTGAATTAATGCGGCGAGTACGGACGCCATCATGAAATTGAACTTGTATTGCATCCGGCTGCGGATGCTTGTTGTAATGAGCATTTTATATAAATTGAACCAGGAAGTTTGCTTCATCCGCCCTGCACCTCCACTTTACGACGTAATACCTGGGTGATCGCAAGACAGATCAACGTCATGAAGACGCACCAAAGCAAGGTCCCCCATAGGAAGGAGCCATCTTCGAAACCAAGGTAGATTCGGGTAGGTACATAGAGCAGGAAGGGGTAGGGTGATAGCCAGGCAAGTTGTTCAAGCCAGTCCGGCAGCCATTCCAGCGGAATGAAGAAACCAGCCAGCAGATTCATCATCGCGTGGTTGCCCCAGTGAAGCCAGGAAGACTCCGTGGTCCACATCGACGTGGCACCAATGATGTAGTTCATGCAGATGGACAAGTATGCGGCGCCGGCAAGACCAAGTGTGGCATAGAGTAGGGTTGAAACGTCTGAGGGCCAATCCAGGGAAAAAACAAGGGAAAAGAGCAGGTAGATGGGAATGCTTTTGTACACGAACTGGTAGGCGATCTGCCCCCATTCACGTGCCATCAGGTGGGTGAACAGATGAACAGGTCTCATGAGATCCAGCGCGATCTGCCCTGTCCTGACGGTCAAGGGAATACCCAGTCCGTTGGTGAGAAAGCCCGAGATCCAGAGAGAGGACTGCGTGAACGCAATGTAACTGATCATCCCCTGTGTCCCGTATTCCCCAAGTGTGTGGTCGGCCCCGATGCTGATCCAGAGACAGGCGTACATGTAACCGAACATGGCGCTTGCCAGGTTATGTACCATGTGTGCCCCGCGGTATTGCAGATTCCGGGAATAGGCTTTGGAAGCCAGGGTGAAATAAAGCATGTGACACCTCCGATAAGTGGATTGAACGGCGTTTTCCGTTCACTTCAGTCAAGGCGAAAAAGAGAGAAGGACAACAGCATACCAATTTATTCCTTCACAGGCAAGACAATTTTTTAGCGAAAAATGGAATTAATAGGGTTGTTCATGATTGCGCCACAAGACAACCGTCTGTCCGTTCATTTATAATTGAGTGGTAGGATCGCAAACGTTTACAATCTGAACTATTTAAATTTTAAATAAACCGCCGGCCTTGTGCCTGACGATTGAGGATACAGAACGAACAATCCGGCAAGAGAGAAGGATGTCATGAAGAAGATTGCATGGGTCACCGACAGTACAAGTACACTGGATCCCGCTTTTGCGAAGCAAAATCATATCTACATCGTACCGTTACGCATCGTATTTGGAGAGGAATGTTACCGGGAAACCGAGGACATCACATCTGAGATGTTCTATGAGAAGCTGGGGGAGGCTTCGCGTGCGAGTAGCTCACAGCCACCCATTGGCGAATTCATTGAACTATATGAGTCGTTGAAAGACAAGTACGATGAGATTATTACGATTCATTGCTCTACTGAACTTAGCGGAACGCTGCATACGTCCATGCAGGCTGCAGAGATTGCAGGAGTGACGGTGACCGCAATTGATTCAAAGGCAGGAGCCTATCCTCACCGTGAGATGATTATGCAAGGACTGGAATGGCAGAAGCAGGGATGTTCGGCTTCTGAGATTAAAGTCAATATTGAACAGATGATTGATAACATGTCCTTTTACCTCATACCGGCCAGTCTTCAGCATCTTCACCGCAGCGGTCGGGTGTCGGGTACGCAGCTCATTATCAGTCAGCTGTTGAAAATTCATCTGCTGCTCCGATTTGAAGAGGGCAAAGTAGTTGTGAATGAGAAGATTCGCACGTTCAAGCGTACCAAAGACCGTATGCTGGATATGCTCAAGCTGGATATGGAGAAAGTAAAGCATGTCTGTATCATGCATGCGAACAATCAGGAAGAGGCGGTCACCATCAAAAAGCAGATTTCAGATCTGCTCCCTAGATTAAAGACCGAGATCATGCCGTTCATTCCTGTGGTAAGTATTCATGCTGGAGCAGGAACGATTGGACTGTGCTGGATCCGCAGCGAGAACGGATATAGAGAGTAGACGTATAAGCGTTCATTCATCATCATTATTAACCTGGCGGGAAGCCTACTTGATGTCAAAGTGGCGATCCTGTCAGGTTTTTCGTATTGCATTGCCAATTCAATCAAACTGTGAGGTAATTAAGGAAAACGTTCATGTTGGAGGGAGACGAATGTCCATTCACCGCTTGTTGCTTGTAGAAGATGATCGTTCCATTAGCGAGATGGTTGGGCCTTATCTTGAAAAAGAGGGCTACGACGTTACATATGCATATGACGGATTGGAGGCGGAACATCTGTTTAGCCAGTCTAAGCCTGGCTACGATCTGGTTATTCTGGATCTGATGCTGCCACATCGGAGCGGCATGGATGTGCTGCAAACCATTCGGGCCATCAGTCTGGTGCCTGTACTCATTCTGTCAGCAAAGGATGGGGAAGTGGACAAGGCACTTGGGCTTGGCTTCGGTGCAGACGATTACTTGAGTAAACCGTTCTCGTTAATCGAGCTGACGGCCCGTATCAAAGCTGCAATTCGACGCGCCAATTATACCGTAGGGCCTGTGACTGAAGAAGCCAAAGATACGCGTATTCATATTGGGGGACTTGTAGTTGATATGGAGACATACGAGGTGGAGCGTGAAGGTACCCCTGTACGGCTGACATCCAAGGAATTCGGCATTCTGAAGTTATTTGTTACCCATCCAGGCAGAGTTTTCACCAAAGCCCAAATCTATGCTTCGGTCTGGAACGATCATTATTATGGAGACGAAAATATCATTAACGTACATATGCGTCGCCTTCGTGAGAAACTGGAGGTTGATCCCTCCGCTCCCCAATACATCAAGACGCTCTGGGGCATCGGGTATAAATTGGAGGTAGGACAGACATGACGCTGATTTTGGCTACCACTACAGCTATTCTGGTCATTGCGGTCATCGTACTGGGACTCAGGCTCCGCAAACGGAGCAAACATCTGTCCTACATTCATCACAAGATGTCAGCAATTCTGAATCAAGGGACCTTTGAACGGTTGCTCGTATTCGACAGTGATGATCAAGTCAGCCAGTTGCTAAAAGACATGAACCAGCTGCTGGATTATGCGCACCGCGCTAAGGCCGGTTATGCGAACCAGGAGAAGGAGATGCGCAATATGCTCTCCAACATATCTCATGATCTGAAAACTCCGCTCACGGTTGTTCTCGGATACAGTGAGACCTTGTTGCACAGTCCGTCATTGTCCGATCAGGAACGGAAGGCTATGACCGAGAAAATACAGGATAAGGCGCAGGAAGTGTTACGTCTGATCCATTCCTTTTTCGATCTGGCGAAGCTGGAATCCGGTGACACGGAGCTCGTTCTGAGTCGGGTAAATGTAAGCGAATTGTGCCGGTTGAAGGTGCTTTCCTTTTATGAAATGTTGACGAATCTGGGATTGCACGTGGATCTGGAGATACCCGAAGGTGATATCTTCGTGCAAGCGAATGAAGAAGCGCTGGACCGTGTACTGGACAACCTGATTACCAATGCAATGAAATATGGAGCGGACGGTAAGGTGCTTGGCCTATCACTCCAACATCGGATGGGTCGACCGGTAACGTTACAGATCTGGGACCAGGGCATAGGCATTCCTGAGAGTGAACACAGCCGCGTGTTCGAACGTATGTATACGCTGGAGGATTCTCGTAATCGCCTCTATCAGGGCAGTGGCCTGGGTCTGACGATCACGAAGCGGCTGGTCGAGCGGATGGGTGGAGACATTGATGTACATAGTGTGCCCTATCAACGAACTGTATTTTCCGTTATTTTAAAGGCTTGGTAGGAGCCATGGGGGCTTTCTCGACAAACGTAAGGTTTTTGTAAGAATTGATTAATAAAAAAGCAGACTTTTCTCTTTACAATACAGATATAAGAACCCGTCAGGGAGCGTAAAGGAGAACAAGAACGATGACTTATATCGCACGAACGATAGATGTGACCAAAGTATACGCAGGGGCAGAGGTTGTTTCGAACGTCAATATGAATGTCAGAAAAGGCGAGATTTACGGATTTCTCGGTCCGAATGGAGCAGGCAAAACGACCATCATGAAGATGTTGACCAATCTCGTCAAACCAACGGCAGGGGAGATCGAACTGTTCGGAGAGAAGCTGGTCCCGGATTCGTATGAAGTGCTGAAGCGAATAGGCAGCATCATCGAATATCCCTTTTTCTATGATAGACTGTCCGCCCGTGAAAATCTGGAGCTTCACTGTGAGTATATGGGATTTCACAACAAAAAGGTTATTGAGAGCAACATGGAAATGGTAGGTTTGAAGGATACGGGCAAGAAACCTGTCAAAGACTTCTCGTTAGGCATGAAGCAAAGGCTTGGTCTGGCTAGGGCACTTATTACAACACCCGAATTGCTCATCCTGGATGAACCAATCAACGGATTGGATCCCATAGGGATTAGAGAGATGCGAGATTTGTTCAAACGTCTGAGTAGCGAATATCGGATCACCCTGTTGATCTCCAGTCACATCCTTGGTGAGATCGAACAGATTGCGGACACGGTAGGTGTCATTCGTGGTGGTCGCCTGGTGGAGGAAGTATCGATGGAGAGCATTCGTGGAAGTCAAAATGAATACATTGAGCTACAGGCAGTAGATATCCGCAAAGCGACTTATGTCATTGAACACCAGCTTGGATTGAGCAACTATAAGCTGGTTGATGAACATTCGTTACGCATCTATGATTCTGGAATCATTCCATCGGAATTAACAACCAAGCTGATCCAGCATGGCGTCGAGATCGAATCCATATCCAAACGGGCTCACTCCCTGGAAGAACACTTCATGAACTTGGTGAAAGGGGATGGAGACGTTGCTTAAACTGATGCTGCTGGAAATGAGAAAACATCGATTCGCTGGTTATATCGGAGGCGCAGGCATTGCTAATGTAGCTATCCTCCTGTTCCTGATCTTGATTGGCTTCGCCGATAAGGGTGCAGAAGATTATCCCTTTGGCAGCTATGAAGGTTCCTTCATGATAATTGATACATTTACCCGAGCAACCTTTATCATATTTGCCGGAGCCTTGATATCGAAGCTGATCATCAGTGAGTACAAAAATAAAACGATGAACGTCATGTTCACGTATCCGATTAAACGGCATAAAATCATTGCAGTGAAATTGATGATTGTGTTTATATTCACCTTTGTGATGATCATGTTCTCCAACCTGCTGATGGGAGCTATACTGATCACCACAGATCATTTCTACTCCTTCATTCCGGAGGCATTGTCGATCGATGAAGCCTGGCGGTTGTTAGTTAAATATACGATCAGTTCACTTTCTGCGGCAGGCATGGCCCTGATTCCTCTATTCTTCGGTATGCGTAAGCATTCCGTTACGACAACTATGGTCTCTTCCATGCTGCTGGTGTTGGTTGTCTGCTCCGGATTCAACGGCAATGGATCAGAATTGTCCATTCATTCGCTAATCGTTATTCCTCTGACCCTGGGAGCTATTGGTCTATGGATCGCTTCGCTCTCCATGGTTCGTCTGGAGACCAAAGATGTGAACTGAATCACCCTGAACACCAAGCTCCGTATGGCTTCAGATGCCATTGACATCCGCTCGCACAAGGGATAGAGTAATGTCAACTGAGACATGAAGGAGAATACAATTACTATGACAATTCCAAAAACATTAACAATAGCTGGCTCGGACACGAGCGGTGGCGCAGGGATTCAGGCTGATTTGAAAACTTTTCAGGAGCTGGGTGTGTATGGCATGACCGTGTTGACTACGGTTGTAGCGATGGAGCCCGATACATGGGATCACCAGGTCTTTCCTGTGGAGTTAAATGTGGTCGAAGCCCAGCTTCGTACCGTTCTGGACGGTATTGGTTTCGATGCGATGAAGACAGGCATGCTCGGTTCTGTAGATATCATTGAACTGGTAGCAAAACACATTCGCCGCAGTGGCTTACCACAGATCGTTATCGATCCGGTGATGGTCTGCAAAGGTACAGATGAAGTACTGCAACCGGAGAATACGGAAGCTATGATCGAATTCCTTTTACCCGGGGCTGATCTGGTTACACCGAACCTGTTCGAAGCATCCCAACTGGCGAAGAGTGGACCGATCCGCTCCAAAGAACAGATGGAAGCAGCGGCAGCTGCCATTCATGCGCACGGTTCCAAACATGTTCTGATTAAGGACAGAGGTGTGATTAACCCGGGTAAAGCAATGGATCTGCTCTTTGATGGAACCAACTACGAATGGTTTGAAGCCGATGTTGTCGGCTCCGGATATACGCATGGTGCGGGCTGTACCACGTCTGCGGCCATTACCGCAGGTTTGGCTCGCGGTCTTACAGTGAAAGAGGCTGTTCGGGAAGGCAAAGCCTTCGTGACCAAAGCGATTGCGGGTGGATTCCCGCTGAATCGTTTTGTAGGCCCGACACTGCATGTGGCACACCGTCTGGAGCATCAACGTTAAGGGTGAAATGAATGCGCGCCGATAGCGCATGATCCCTGAGAAAAGCTTCTGTTCTATTCAAGTAGCTGTCAATGAGCATAAGATTGCTCAGTGGCAGCTTCTTTTTTTTTGCGATTTTCGTTAAAAAATAGTAACTTTTGGTATATATTAGTCGTATATAACATGGAGTTCATTTCAGATCACGTCTGGACACATGAACGACACATGGAATAGGTATGTTAACATCAGAAATTGAAAAAGGAGAGTCGGCCATGATCAGAACAGTGCTTCTGGTGGAAGATGAAAGCCGCATTCGTGAGATTGTGGCCGATTATTTCATAAAAGAACAATGGAACGTCATTGAAGCGGAACATGGAGTCCAGGCATTGGAGCTGTTGGCTCTGCATGAGGTTGACCTGGTCATTCTCGATGTTTTGATGCCTGAAATGGATGGATGGACATTATGCGGTCATATTCGGTCCCAATCCACCGTACCTATTATCATGCTGACTGCACGATCCGAGGATGATGACAAGATTCATGGATTCCAGCTGGGCGTAGACGATTACGTGACCAAGCCGTTCAGTCCACGGGTGCTGGTTGCACGAGCAGAGACATTAATGAAACGCGTTCAAGGTGCGATTGGACGGGAGCAGGGTGTGATCCGCTTTGGTCAGGTAACCCTTGATCCGTGGGCACGCCGGCTGGAGAAGGATGCAATTGAAGTGGAACTCGCCCCCAAAGAGTACGATCTGTTGCTGTATTTGGTACGTAATGCAGGCATTGTATTGTCCCGTGAAGCCATTTTGAATCGGGTATGGGGATTTGATTTTGATGGTGACTCACGTGTAGTGGATACTCACATCAAAAAGCTGCGCAGTAAATTGGGCGAGGATGCGACGTGTATCCGGACCGTCATTGGTACAGGATACCGTTTTGAGGCAGAAGCATGAGAAGAAATGGCGTAACGATGAAGCTGTTCCTGGTCATGGCAGGATGCCTGGTTCTACTATATGGGACGACCGTTTTTGCCCAGCTGTTCTGGTTCCCCGACTTCTATCAACATCAGAAAATCAGCAGTATAAAGAAAAAACTGTCCAAATTCGAGCAGGCGTATTCCAACGGACATTGGAGGGATATACAACTTGCCAAGGAAACCGGGAAATTCATGCGCCAGAATCAGTCACATCTGGTCATTCTCACCAATACCGGGAAGCTGGTGAATGACCCGTTCCACATTACACTGCTTCAGGAAGACGGAACCCGGGTGAAGGTTTCCCTGTCCCTGTTTATTAATAGTGAGAATGCGAGTTGGATTACATCCCATCTGAAATATGGACAGGAATTGACGGTGAGGGGTCCGGCAAGCGGTCTGAAAGAACCGATGGTCTATCCATTCCAAATTCAGGACGTGAATTCTACCGCATGGGGAACAGAGAGTCTTCAAGAATCAATTGAACCGGTGCAGGAATGGTCTGGCGTACTTACCGAGGTGGTTCTTCCCAATCTGGCAACGTGGAGCCAGAGACAAGGCTTGCTGGTGCAGGCACTGGACAGTCGCTTTCCGTTGTCTACGGAAGACCAGCGTTCCTTGGCGAATGGCAAGATGCTCAATGAAGAATGGACAGATAGCTGGAGCGGTGTTCGCAATGTCATCACCATTGCTCCGGTGCACAACTTCGGTTCCGGGCAGCAACTGATCTTCACGCTGACATCTCTACAGGAGATGAGAGAAGCGAGTGAGGCCACACGGTTGTTCTATGGGTACTTCGGTATTGGCGCATTTGTATTGATTCTGTTGCTGGCGTTACTCCTGTCGCGAATTGTAACGAAGCCGCTCTTGGCCTTGAATCATGTCGCGAAGAAGATGTCGACCCTAGATTTCACCGTGAAGTCACCCATCCGGCGTAATGACGAAATCGGCAGTCTGTCTAATAGTCTGAATGCATTATCAGGAACATTGGGTCAGACGTTGGAAGAGTTGCGGCAAGCCAATACCCAGATGCGAACAGATATGGAGATGAAGCAGCAGATTGAACAGCGCCAGCGCAAGTTTTTCGCAGATGCATCCCATGAACTCAAGACACCAATTAGTATTATCAAGGGGTACTCCGAAGGACTGAAGGATGGCGTGAGTGAAAGTAAACGGGAGCGTTACATCGAGATTATTGCCGATGAAGCAGTCAAAATGGAAATGATGGTTGAAGAGATGCTGGATCTGGTACGGTTGGAATCCTCAGCAGTCAAGTTGAACACGGGTGCCGTTGCTCTGGCAGACATGATTGAAGATATCGCCGGTCGTCTGGGCCCGCAACTGAAGGATAAAGGGTTGGATGTCGTGCTGGTATCCACAACGGAACAGACGGTTGAGGGTGACCGGAGTAAGTTGGAACAAGTTATTTTCAACATCATGATGAATGCTATACGTCATTCGGTACCCCATACCGATATAATGATTGAGATTAACAGGCAGGAAGGCTGTGTTCGCATCTCCATTGAGAACAAAGGCGAGCAGATCGCTGAAGCCGAACGCCAATTTATATGGGAGCGATTCTATCGCGTAGAGCGCTCACGTAATCGCAAAATGGGGGGACCGGGCTCGGCCTGGCCATTGCGAAGCAGATTCTCGATCTGCATGGGTGCAGTTATGGAGTGGAGAACACGCCGGACGGAGTGCGTTTTTATATTATTTTTCCTAATGCCTAGTACGAAAGGGAGTCAATTCTTATGAAATCTTTACCATCCATTTTAACCTTGGGGAATCTGAGTTCAGGTATGCTGGCGATCATTATGGCTATTCACGGTGAGTTCGCCTTGGCGGTGATGATGATATGGGTAGCGATGTTCTTTGATCTGTTTGACGGGTATGCAGCCCGCAAATTGCATTGTGAGGGTGAATTCGGTAAAGCGCTGGATTCGCTTGCAGATGTAGTTTCATTCGGAACAGCACCTGTGCTGATCCTGTATCTGAATTCAATGACCGAAGTAAATATGCTGGGTATGGCGCTGACAGCATTGTTCCCGGTGTGTGGTGCATTACGACTCGCTCGTTACAATTGTCAGAAGACACCTAGCAGTGGTTTTGTCGGCATGCCGATTACATTTGCAGGTGGTCTCATGTCCTTCTTTGCACTCTGGAGTCCTTATTTCACGAATGGTGTAGCCTATCTCGTCATTATTGCACTATCTGGTCTCATGGTGAGCCAAATCCGATTCCCATCACTAAAACAAGTGCTAGCCTCTCATGAGAAGGATATAGTGGAACCGAAATAAGGAGCGAGTCAGTATGGAATTTGCTAAAGAATTTATTGGTCAATATGGATATTTCGCAATTTACGGCCTACTGGCTCTGGGTGTCATTGGCATGCCCATTCCGGATGAGGTGATGATGACGTTTGTCGGCTATCTTGCTTCCATTTCGGTATTGAATTACTCCGTATCCATCGCTGTAAGCTTCGGTGGCGCATTTACCGGTGGGCTGCTCAGCTACATGATTGGTAAGAAGGCGGGCAGGCCACTGTTTGACAAGTATGGCAAGTGGATCGGCGTCAATGCCAAGCGCTTCAGCAGGGTGGAGTCGTGGTTCCTGAAATATGGATATTGGTCCATTATCCTCGGTTACTTCATTCCAGGCATTCGTCATCTGATGTGCTGTTTCTCCGGGATGAGCCGTATGGCGATCGGTAGATACATTGTAGTATCCAGCATTGGTGCATTTGTGTGGTGTGTTGTCTTTATATCTATTGGATTCTATGTCGGTGTGTTAACTTGATATGGGACAGCCTGTGTTGCAAAAGCAACGGACCAGGATCGAAGACCTCTTAAATATAAGGTGGTCTTTTTTTGTTGTAGAAGTAACGGATCAGCTTGTGCCTTGTGTGCTAAAGTGGCTCTGGTGATCTAAGCGTTATAAGTGACTCCAAGTGACTCCAAGTAACTCCAAGTAACTCCAAGTAACTTCGCATTTTTCTAACGAACTCAGGTAGTCTTATTATCGGCGATATGAGCTAAGTTGAAATTCTAACGAATCTCAGCAACCTTATTGTACGAAAAAACCTGATAAAGAGTCATGAATTACTCTTTTTGATCAAAATAAGGTTTCCTGAGTTCGTTAGAAAGTGAGAAGGTGTGATATCCTTCAAATAGCTTCTCTGATGTTCGTTAGAAAAGAAATGTGTTCTACTCCCAGTCGTCTCTTTCAGGTTCGCAAGGAATAAGTTCGGTAACGTTGAGTGCCACTAGCCACATATACGACTTGTTGATTCATCAGGCTGTGTAGAATCCTTCGAGCGTGATGGTCGGTAATTCGCAAGTGTGCCGCCAGCTCAGAAGGAGCGAAAGGACGAATGATGTGTCTGGCATAACGAACGGTCTCGGCTTCAAGCCAATTGAGGGATGGCGGTACATCAGTGGCCATGAATTTCCCCATAAAAGAAAGCACTAGCTGCTGGCACCGTTTAGGTTCGTCCTTAATGGAGAGATAAGCGATCGGTAAAAAAATCCAATCATCCAGCGTAAGCAGACAATGCCGCCAGCATAAATCTTTGAAACGCCGAACATCCAGATCACGGGCATGTGGTCCGTATCCTTGAATCTCAATGCCACCCTTAACGCCGTTACCCGGCATATAAGCCAGATCCAGATACCGATAGCCATTGTGAAAGTCGCGAACTTCCCATTCGGGCTGTAGATGGTTGAAGTTTTTCATCACCGGGAACCATACGGAACGCAAAAACTCCAACGTGCCATGTTCAAGTCCATGCTCTATTCTGGCACGTACTCGCGGGTTCGTTTCCTTCGTCATAAGGGAGTACAACCATTCTTCATAGGCCACTTCAAAATCACTGCTCATCGCTTTCATTTCCTCCTCATACTCGTATAAAATACAAAAAGCCGCTTCGATCATCCCCAAGCCTTCTGGTTTGAAGGTAGGAATTAATCAAAGCGGCGTGTGCTTCACGACCGATGATTGTTGCTTTAATCAAGTATAGCTCCAAGAGCTGGATCATTTCAATACCTTTAAAGCGGCATACTTGCAAAAGGTGAGTACCCTGTATTAGTTACCCACCAAGATGTGATTCCTCAATACTTTGTTCAACCCGTTGCTCACCCTTCTTACGTGCAAAGGTGATCTTGAGCAGAGGTGGCGTAACCAATGTGGTGATGATGACCATGATGACGACGCTGGTAAAGTACTCTGGATCGAGCAAGCCGGAGGCAAGTCCGGTGGAAGCGATAATCAGGGCAACTTCACCTCTGGAGATCATACCCGCGCCAATTGCAATGGATGATGAACGGTCGAACCCGGTTAACCGCGCACCAATCCCTCCACCAATAAGTTTGGTCACAATGGCGATGAGACTGATCACAACGATGAGCCAGATCTGTGAGCCAACTCCATCAAAGGTGACATTTAAGCCGATACTGACAAAGAATACCGGCACAAAAATCCCGTAGGCAATCGGCTCAATTTTGGTTTCTACCTCATGTTTGAAGTTCGTCTGTGATATCGCAATCCCTGCTGCAAAAGCACCAATAATACCTGCAACACCCATCCACTCGGCAAAGTACGAAAAGACAAAACAGATAATGAGTCCTGCCGTTATCACCGTCTCAGTGACCCGTAGAGGGGCCATCCATTTCATAATCCGTGGAACAAGCCACCAGCCTGCTGCGAAGATAATGACAAAGAACAAAAGTTTCTTGCCAATCAACCATGCAATAGAGACATCTCCTCCACCAGTTCCAAGCAGGCTCATCATGACTGCAAGCAGAACGACGACGAGCACATCATCTACAACGGCTGCACCCAGAATCGTAGTCCCCTCGCGTGAACCCAACTGATTCATATCCTTCAACGTTTGCACAGAGATGCTGACTGAAGTTGCACAGAACAACAGTCCGAAGAAGAGCGCGTGTGCCTGTGACATACCGAAGGCTATAGCCGAACCGTATCCTCCCACGAAGGGTAAAATAACGCCGCCGACGGCTACTGCAAAGGCAGCCTTCCAGTTTTTCTTCAATTGCTCCAGATCGGTTTCAAGTCCCGCGATGAACATCAACAACAAGACCCCAATCTCGGCCATATCATGAACGAAATCCGTCTTCTCCACCCAACCTAGCAGTGCAGGTCCAAGGATGACACCGACAATCAGTTTCCCCAATACCGAAGGTTGACCCAGTCGGACAGACAGATCACCAGCAAGTTTCGTAAAGATCAGAATAAGGGCAAGTACCAACACAAATTCCATAGGTGTACTCCTCTCCGTCAGTCGCGTCAATAGGTTAACCTGTCCAAGGGTGAAACATCCCGCTCCAAGTCTGAGCATACCAAAAGGCATGCAACGACTTTGATAAAGTGCCGTTCCATGCCTGAAAAAGAACAAAGAGGACCCTTGGTGACAGGCTCCTCCATGTTCAACGCGTATGTGATTAATTGCGTTAATTATACCACATATGAAGGATTCGGTAAATGGAAGCCGGATTGAATTTGATTGAAAATAGCCGTAAAGGGACATTTTATAGGGGAGGGAAGCGGTTTTGTTCAGAGTGTTGTCACTTAACAGCCCGGAAATGGCGATATATAATGATATAGAACATAGAAGTTAGGATATGAGGAGGATTTGGCATTGGGCAAAAAGGACAAAGGGGAATCGAACATTCAATCCCCGAGCAGCAATAAAAATTTCGCAGGTATCATTATCACGATTTCCATTCTCGCTAATGTCATTATTTTATTATTGTTTTTCGCACCATCCATCGGGTACAAAGGCGATGTCGCTTTTGATATTACGGTGTTGCCGCGGTTTAATGCCGTGTTCAACAGCTTCACCTTCATCTTCCTGCTTGCAGCGCTCATTGCTATTATCAAGCGGAATGTGAAGTTGCACAAACGTTTTATTCTTGCTGCATTCTCAACAACGCTGCTATTCCTGGTGACGTATCTGTCATTCCACTATCTCTCACCAGAAACGTCCAAGTACGGCGGCGAGGGCATCATTCGTTCGATCTATTTCTTCATTCTGATCACGCACAGTATTTTGGCAGCCCTGATTGTGCCATTGGCGTTATTTACGCTGGTCTGGGGTTGGACGAATCAATTGAAGAAACACCGCAAAATTGCACGCTGGACCATGCCGATCTGGTTGTATGTCAGTTCTACAGGTGTCGTGGTATACCTGATGATGGCACCGTATTATTAATGTCATGAACGTTTCATGGTGCTAATTAGTCTGAAATGATGATAAGCCGAAGTAGGTTCATGAATTTTACTGAGTTATATCATGTACGACATGTGGGTCATGTTTCCATGGAGGGAGGTTCACGGTTATGTATAGAGTGGTTTTGATACGTCATGGACAGAGCATGTGGAATGTGGAGAACCGTTTTACCGGTTGGACGGATGTGGATCTGACGACCGATGGTTACGCTGAAGCTCGGAAAGCAGGGGAAATCCTGAAGGAGCAGGGGTTTGATTTTGACTATGCCTATGCTTCGGTATTGAAGCGTTCGATTCGAACACTCGATATTGCGCTGGATGAGATGGACCTGATGTGGATTCCCATTACGAAGACCTGGAAGCTGAATGAACGCCATTATGGTGCACTCCAGGGACTGAACAAACAGCAGACTGCTGTTAAGTATGGGGAAGACCAAGTGAAGGAGTGGAGACGCTCCGTTAGCGTATCTCCCCCGGCATTGGACGAAACCGATGAGCGTTATGTGCAGGATTTGGACAAGTACAAGCGGCTGGATTGCACCATTCCGTTCACCGAGAATCTGATGGATACATCGAAGCGGGTGCTGGAATATTGGAATGCTGAGATTAAACCGATGGTGTCTGCTGGCAAAAGAGTGCTAATCTCTGCGCATGGCAACACGCTCCGTTCACTCGTCATGCATCTGGACCAGTTGTCCGAAGCAGACGTAATGGCGCTCAATATCCCGACAGGCATTCCGCTTGTCTATGAATTGGACGAAGACCTGCATCCCATCGGACACTTTTATCTGACCGCGGATGGCTCAACGTTCAAACATGAAGAAATGACCCATGTTGCCACTCCATCCGATTAATCGGAATGGACGCGTGTGGAAGATGACCGCTGAATTTAATTCGGGGGTCATCTTTTTTTGCGTGAAGAAGCTGATCTTTCGTTTCGTTTTGCTCCCACAGGGTAATTCTCAAGCAAGACACGATGTACATTGATCCTGAAGGAGGAGAAGCACATGTCGAAAAGAAGAGGAATTATGATGACGGCCCTCGGCGCAGGCGTTACCTATCTGATGAGGAACAAGCAAGCAAGAGATAAGTTATTTAGCACCGTCTCGGGTATGGTGAAAAAGTCCAATTCATCTACGGAAAGTAAAACAAGACCACGCATCGAAGTGAAATAGATTTTGCATACCCGTGCAACTAACTTGATAATCATGAGAAACCTGGAGTTTCGGTATTCCAGGTTTTTTTTGCCGTTAATCTTTCTCGATAAGCTTCTTGAGGGATCGGTATCTACAGCATAGCTTTACTTTGATCGCGCATGAATCGCACATGCGATTTTTGCCAGCAAGAATGATACAATGAATACTTGCAGAACGTATGGGAAGGAGATGCACATATGAAAAAGAACCGTCTGGGCACATCCGAATTGATGGTGTCTGAGATTGGACTGGGCTGTATGTCACTCGGAACGGATATCGAGCCTGCTGTAGGTCTGATTCATGAAGCGCTGGATTACGGCGTCAATCTGCTGGACACAGCCGATCTGTATGACGCAGGGCGTAATGAAGAAATAGTAGGACAAGCTATTCAAGGACGTCGGGATCAAGTCATTGTGGCAACCAAAGTAGGTAACCGTCGTATTCCTGGCAAAGATGGGTTGTCGTGGGACCCCTCCAAGGCGTATATCAAGCAGGCTGTACATGCGAGTCTGAAACGATTGCAGATCGACTATATCGATCTGTACCAACTGCATGGTGGAACACTGGATGACCCCATGGAAGAGACGATTGAGGCATTTGAGGAATTGAAGAAGGAAGGACTCATTCGCTACTACGGCATCTCTTCCATTCGCCCCAATGTGATCCGGGAATATGTGGAGAGGGCTTCTATTGTCAGTGTGATGAACCAGTACAGTGTAGCTGACCGCCGAGCCGAAGAGGAAGTGTTGCCTTTTTTGGAGCAAAAAGGGATCAGTGTAATCGCCCGTGGACCTGTAGCCAGCGGTGTGCTCGCGGATTCAGGAGCTGCCAAGGCGGATAAAGGTTATCTGGATTATACGCCAGAGCAACTGCATACCATTCGCCAAGGGCTCAGTCGACTGGTCACAGACGATCGAAGCATGGCTCAGACAGCTATTCGCTACGCATTGGCACATCCAGCCGTTGCAGCTGTCGTCCCTGGAGCCAGCTCCAGAAATCAATTGTTGCACAACATTGCAGCTGCGGATGCAACACCGCTTACAGTTGCCGAAATCCAGAGCATACGCGAGCATAGCCCCACTAATCTGTATACGCAGCATCGGTAATAACAGAGGGCCTATTTTCAAATGTAACCATTCAAGGTACAATAGAGGTAAGCATGATAATGAAGAACCATACAAAGGAGAGAAGACCTCATGGAAAGAATTCAAAGTGAACAGCAATATTTGGATACGATTAACTCTGATGGTTTTACCGTCATTAAATTTGATACAACCTGGTGTCCAGATTGCAAGAATCTGGATCGCTTTATCGGGGACGTCATTGATCAGCATAAAGATAAAACCTTCTATGCCCTGGATGCAGAAAAGTTCCAGCCGTTTGCGGAAGAGAACGGTGTACGCGGCATTCCAAGCCTGCTCGTCTTCCAGAACGGCAAGAAGATCGCACATCTGCATAGCAAATGGGCCAAAACACCTTCCCAAATCTCCGAGTATCTGGAGACGCTTGAATCCAAAGTTTAATTCGTTTCGTGTTTTTTAGGCAGAAGCAATAGCAATATATAAATGAACCCCTTCCTTTCACATGATTTAGGAAGGGGTCTTTGCTATTTTGTTTAGAATTTGTTCAGTGTAGCACCGTATACTATTAGAATAAACTGAATATTGGAGTGAAAGGATCTGTATGAGCAAAGAAATTTTTGAAGAAATGCACCAATTAAGCCACAATAATGACCGAAGATACATTTTGTTGATGATTGGGGTGAAACAACTGCTACAGGAGAAAAAACAGAATAGATATAATTTGCTTGAAAAATTAAAGTCTCGAAAGAAACAGCGGAACATACAAGCGAAAGAGTGGTCCTAAGTTAGATTGGTACGAGAAGTGAACAGTACTCAGTAATCAGTAATCAGATCAGGATGTCCATTTACATAGTACACCTAGTCCGTTTCACCAATGATTCAACCGAGTAGTGAAGGGAGATATGAAGAGGAACACTTCTTCTAATTACGTATATTCATGTCTCTGATGCAACAAAAGAACCATGATTCAACATAAGCAGAGCACAGAATATAAATATGGCGACCCTGCTTCCCTGAGGAAGGTGGGGCCGCCATATTTATGATACGGTGCAGTTCGCTTGCTGTGAGGTTACATCAGAATAATAAAGAACACGGCTGCCAAGACGAATCGATACACAGCAAAGACGGTCAGGCTCAATTTTTTCAAAATGGACAAGAACGTCTTGATCGCAAGCATGGCTACAATGAAGGCAGCAATGAATCCAATCGCGAAGATGGGGAAATCACTGCTGTTCAGGTGATCGATACTTTTGTACAGGTCATATCCCGTAGCACCAATCATAATGGGCACGGATACGAGGAATGTGAACTCGGCAGCGGCTACACGGCTTACTCCTGCAAAGAGACCGCCTGAGATCGTTGACCCGGAACGGGAGAAGCCTGGCCACAACGCGAAGATCTGGAACAGACCCACAACCAAAGCCTGTTTGTAGGAAATGTCGTCGACATCATGGGTCGTAATCCGTCCACTTTTATGGCTCCAACGTTCGGCCACGATCATCAATATACCCCCAATAACGAGGCTGTACAGCACTGTCTCGGGACCAAATAAATGTGCTTTGATCCAGTCACGGAATACAAGTCCGATGACTACGGCAGGAACCATCGCCAGGAAGATATGTCCCAGATTGAGACGGCGTGAATACGATCTTGTCCCTCCGGTGAAGCGGAACATATCAATGAATTTGTTCCAGTACAGTACAACAACAGCAAGTACAGCTCCGAGTTGAACAACCACCTCAAACGTTTTGACTGACTCGTTGTCCTCCGATAAACCCAGCAAGTGGGCAGTCAGAATCATGTGTCCAGTAGAGGACACGGGCAAAAACTCAGTCAAACCTTCGATGATGCCCATAATAATGGATGATATAATGTCCAATTCTCTTCCTCCTTGAAATGCAGATGACAGCATAGGCTGTCCTGCTCGACCATGTCCGTTCATCTGAACAAGACTATCATCTATTATGATCACAAATGCGCTCAACTTCAACTTATGCTTGTAATCATTTGTTTAAAACTATATTGACAAAAACCTAGTTATCCCATAGGATATAACTTAACTGACTGACTGATCAATCGGGAGGGTTACATGTATGACCAAAACTAACGGTTTGGAACCTGGTGAAGAACGCCGGGACCAAATCATTCGCATAGCGATGGAGCGGTTTGCAACCCAGGGCTACCATCAGACGAAAATTTCCGATATCGTCCGTGAAGCTGGGGTTGCACAAGGGACGTTCTACTGGCACTTCAAGAGTAAAGAAGCGATCGCTTCCGAGATCTTGTTAACGGGCAAGGAAAAATTGCTAGAAGCGATTGGGCAAGGGTACCGCAAGGATGCCGGATCGGTAGAGGATATGGTGAAAGCATCGGAAAGGCTGTTCACCGACTTGTTCTCATTTGCTGCGCAGAATCGTTATTTTATGGAACTGTTGCTCAAAGGCATCGTAACGGAAGAATCTGTACAACGTCTGGTCGAGGAGACACGCAATGCTGTGGAGACGGCGTTCCGTCACAATATGGAACGTGCCATCGAACTCGGCATGTTGCCTCAAGGCATGGATGTGCCACTTAGGGCAGCACTGTTGGTGGGCATGATTGAAGGCATGATATCGCGCTGGTTATTCGGCTCCGATGAATTGCATAGCAAGTTCTCAGCCATGACAGCTTCGTCGCTGGCAGCGGAGGCAGCAAGTTTTGAGTTTTACGGGCTGTTGGGCACATGAAGCATGTGCAGGGGCCAACGTTTTATTTTCAACCGATAGACCAGAGATTCACATGTTTAACCTAGTCGCAGGGAATAATGGGTACAACTGCGGTTTGATCACCATGAAGTAACCAAATGTACACCATGAGATGAATACACGAATGAGAGGAAGTTAACGTAATGAACAAAACATATGGATCGAAAACCCGTAAAGGCTGGTCGTTGACAGCTATTCTGCTGATGACCGTGCTGGTACTTAGCGCTTGTGGAAGTAAGGCGGCAACAGACAATGGAGGCACGAACGGTGCACAGGCAAGCAATGAACTGGAGCAGATCAAGTCTGCTGGCGTTATTAAAGTGGGTATGATGGGAACTTACGCACCATACAACTTCCTGAACGATAAGAAAGAAATGGACGGTTATGATGCTGATATCGCACGTGAGGTTGCGAAGCGTCTTGGAGTAAAGGTTGAATTTGTATCCCAGGAGTTCTCCGGTCTGACACCTAGTCTGCAAGCCAAAAAGCTGGATGCCATTATCAGCCAGATGACGATTACCGATGATCGGAAGAAAGTGCTGGATTTCAGTGATCCGTATATTACGAACCAAGTTAAAATTATTGTAAAAGAAGACAATAACGATATTACCAAGCTGGAGGATTTCAAAGGGAAAACGATTGGCGTAGGTCTGGGTACGAATGATGAATCATACCTGCGTAATGAAGTCTTGCCTAAAGTGGGAGACTTCACGATTAAAACCTATGACGATGTGATCTCTTCACTTAAAGACCTGAATGCTGGACGTATTGACGCAACAATCAACAACATGTACGCTCTGAAACCGATTGTGGATGCCAACGGATTGAATATCAAAGCTGTAGGTGAAGCAATCAAGAGTGACCAGGCAGGAATTGCTGTACGCAAAGACAATCCGGAACTTGTAGCAGCACTGAATGATGCTCTCAAAGGCATGAAAGAAGATGGCACGTACAATACCATTTTCAAAAAATGGTTTGGTGAAGAGCCTGCGCAATAATGAACCTGCAAGGCGAAGGGAAGATTTGACCCATGGAACTGGTATTTGAGAATATCCCCTTCTTTCTGAAGGGGGCTTACTATACGTTGTATGTAACTGTGATCTCCATGTTTTTTGCGTTCATCATCGGGGTGCTCGTTGCCATTTCTCGTCTGAAGGGACCGATGTGGCTCAGGTTGATCGCAAGATTCTATGTATCCATCATGCGGGGAACCCCGCTGCTGGTGCAATTATTCGTTATTTATTACGGATTGGTCGATTATGGAGTGACCTTGGGATCGCTCACCGCAGCATGTCTGGGACTGAGTCTGAATGCAGGTGCGTTTCTGTCGGAGACGTTCCGTGGAGCCATTCAGGCTGTACCGAAAGGGCAGACGGAAGCTGCATACGCAACGGGAATGACCCCGGCTCAAGCGATGAGACGGATTATCTTCCCGCAGGCTGTGCGCATTGCCATCCCGCCGATGGGTAATACGTTTATTGGCATGTTGAAGGAAACATCCCTTGTGGCGGCGATTGGTGTTACCGAGTTGTTACGTTCAGCACAACTGTTGGTATCACAATATGCATTGAACATGCCGTTTTATCTGGCCATCGGTGTGATCTACTGGATTATGAGTATCGGCTTCTCAGCCATTCTGGAACAAGTGGAGCGCCGGCTGGCCCGGGCTTACTGATGGGAGGAGAGAAGCGATGATTACAACAACTGGACTTACGAAACGTTTTGGGCCAAATGAGGTTCTTACAAATATAGATATGCATGTCGAAGCCAAAGATATTGTTGTATTGCTCGGACCCAGTGGTTCAGGCAAAAGTACGTTGCTGCGCTGCCTGAATGGACTGGAAGAACTGTCCGGGGGACAGATCGAAGTGAATGGCATTGTGGTGAACAGTGCTGACTCGCTGCGCGTTCAGCGTGCCCGTGTATTGGAGATTCGTCGTCAGACCGGTATGGTCTTCCAGCAGTTCAATCTGTATCCGCACAAGACGGTGCTAGGCAATGTAATGGAAGGTCTCGTGACGGTGAAAAAAATGAAACGTGATGAAGCAGCCGAACGTGGCCGTATTCTTCTGGACCGGGTCGGCCTGTCGGACAAGCAAGATCAGTATCCATCCCGATTATCCGGTGGACAACAGCAGCGTGTTGCCATTGCACGTGCCCTCGCGATGGAGCCGGAAGTGATGCTGTTTGATGAGCCCACTTCAGCCTTAGACCCTGAACTTGTCGGAGAGGTATTGTCCGTCATGAAGGAACTCGCCGAGGAAGGCATGACCATGCTGGTCGTGACACATGAATTGAAGTTTGCCCGCAATGTGGCGAACAAAATCGTTTTTATGGCGGACGGATCGATTGTGGAAGAGGCAAGTCCACAGGCCTTTTTTGAACATCCGACGCAAGAACGCACCCGTCGTTTCTTGCAGCAGATTACCGAATTTTGATGAAGACAACAGCGATCATAAGAACGAACGTACCCGGAGCGGGTATTTAAGGTCGTGAACGATATCAGTTCAACTAAACTTTTTGCACAAGAACGGAGAGGACAGAAGAAACCTGAAGAAGCGAAGCTAAAAGCTTTCTGAAAAAAAGCTACTTCGGAAGCATACACCTCGCCTTTATCCCCTGATTTTCCCCTTGAAAAAGGGAATCAAAAAAATCTGGGGATAACAGCGATCGGAAGGTTGGAGTGGCAAGTGCAAACCTTTTTCGCTTGAACTTAACCTATTCTAAGAAAGAAGGATAACATCATGAATGTAACAACCGTATGGAAAGGAAAACGTGCGTTTACTTCCGAAGGACCCTCTGGCTATGAGGTAGGCATGGATGCGACTGCTGCTTATGGTGGTGACAGCAAGGGGGCTACCCCGATGGAGTTGTTACTTGCGGGCCTTGGAGGTTGTATGGGGATCGATATCACGATGATTCTGGACGCTTTCCTGGACAAAATTACAGGCATTGAGATTGAAGCGCAAGGTACACGTAGCGAAGATATGCCGAAAGGCTTCACCTCGATTGACCTGATCTTCAAAGTAGACGGTGACATCCCGGATTACCGCATCTGGAAAGCCATCCAGATGGCGGAAGAGAAATATTGTGCGGTCTCCGCTTCGCTGAGCGCCGATATTCATCCCAAGCTGATCCTGAATGGCGTGCACACACCGCGTCCTTAAAGGAACTCATGGAGCATCGTTATCTGGCTCAAGCCGGATAACGATGCTGTTTAAATGCGGACTTCTGCATCTATATCTATATCTCTGTTAATGGGTCGCCATGCCATGGCGGCTTATTTGAGTTTTTGATTAATCTGATATCTGTACATCCTCTCTGCTGCAATGGGATGCTGACCTGAGCTAACTTAGCAAGTATGTGAACAGTTCACTCGTACCTCGTAGTACCATTTTCAAAACCCTCATGCGAGGGCTTGGCGGTTATGTGGTATGATGAAATGCAAGGACGGGACGTCTTGGTCCTGCTCTTTATATGTAAGCGCTTATACAGATGACGGAAGGTGCAGACATGTTCAAAAAGTTAATACGAACCACCAACAATCTCAAATTAAAGCATAAATTGCTCATTTCCTATGTACTGGTCGTCATGATTCCGATCTTGATTATCGGTCTTGCCGTGACCAGTTATTTCCGTCAGCAGGCCCTGAACAATGCGATTGGGCAGACGATCATCAATGTGGACAAAATCAAAAGTCAGACCGCGACCATGCTGCGTGTGCCGACCGATATATCCAATATTCTGATGTTTAACACGGATCTCAAGGAGATCGTGAACAAGCGTTATAAGAGCGTCGTGGAGCTAACCTCGGCTTATCTCGCGTACAAAGATTTTCAGGAATACAGACGTCTGTACCGTGAGATTGCCGGCATTCGATTTTACTCGACCAATCCAACACTGATCAATAACCTCGAATTCATTCCGGTAGACAAGCAGACCGAAGACAGCTATTGGTACAAGCAGGCACTGGAAACGACCAGCATCGGGTGGTTTTACATTCCGGACAAGCAGGATAATCCTGTACACAAGCTCAGCTTGGTGCGTAAAGTACCTTTTGCTGAATATCGGACCGAGGGCGTGCTGATGATTGTAATCAATCAAGATGAGTTGAATGGATTGTTGCGTCAAGAGCAGTTTGAGACGTTGATTACAGATGAGCAGGGCTATGTGGTGGCTGCCAAAAACACCGAGCTGGTAGGTAAAACGCTGAACGAACTTGATTTTGGCGTCGATCTTCAGAATCAGGCCAAAGGCACAATAGAAGCTGATTTTCAGGGTGAACCCTCCAACATTGTTATTGATGAGTTGGGTCCTGGATCAAGCATGAACAGCTTGAAGGTCATTTCGGTTTTTGCCACCAAAAATATAGTCAAAGATGCCAACAGGGTCAGTCTGATCGGTATGATTTTTATTATACTTGTGCTGGTTATCGCGCTATTATTCGTATATATCATCTCGTTCCTCACGTCGAACCGGTTGCTTCGATTGAGCAAACACCTCAACAAGCTTGCCTTGGGAGACTTGAACGTGACTTCGCGAATTGACGGAAATGATGAGATTGGCCAACTGTCACGGCAGTTCAATTACATGGTGAAAAGCATCAATGAACTTATGACGCAGGTGGTCGAAGCGACGGAACAGAACAATCAATTGGAAATTGCCCAGAAAGAAATTAAATTGAAAATGATGGCGAGTCAGATCAATCCTCATTTCTTGTTTAATGCGTTGGAATCCATTCGTATGAAGGCCCATATCAAGGGAGAAGCAGAGATTGCCAATATCGTCAGGCTACTGGGCAAGCTGATGCGCAAGAGTCTGGAGATTGGCAGTGGAAAAACAACCTTCCGGGCTGAACTTGAAATGGTGCGGTCATATTTGGAAATCCAGAAATTTCGGTACGGCGACCGACTGGCGTTCAACATCCATATCGATCTCGAGGTGGAGAAGAGGTACATTCCCCCTCTAATTATTCAACCTTTGGTTGAGAATGCAATTGTCCATGGTTTGGAGAACAAAGAGGGGACCGTCCATGTTGATATAAGCATTCGTTTAGTAGAAAATAGGGTTCATATACGTGTAAATGACGATGGTGCAGGCATAACAGCGGAACGATTGGCAGAAGTGATGAAGTTCATCTCTGGACCGGAAGAACAGGAGAAGAGCCGGATCGGTATGCGCAATGTACATCAACGCTTAACACTGACGTATGGAGAGCCATACGGATTACAGATCACGAGTGTGTATGGGGAAGGAACAGAGGTTTCTTTCACTTTGCCAGCAGGAGGGGACCAACATGTATAAAGTATTATTGGTAGATGATGAACCGAGCATACGTGAGGGACTAACAACCATTATTGAGTGGGAGAAATACGGATTCCAGGTCATTGGTACAGCTGCCAGTGGGCGTGAAGCCCTCTCTCGTTTTGAGGAGCTGGAGCCTGACCTGACAATTATTGATATTCGTATGCCCGGGATGACCGGGCTGGAAGTCATTAAAGAAGTGCGTCGAAATCATCCGAGTTCGCACTTTTTGATATTGAGTGGTTACGCGGATTTTGATTATGCGAAGAAAGCCATCAGCTATGGTGTGGATGGTTATCTGCTTAAACCCGTGGATGAAGAGGAGATTATTGGTGAACTGGAGCGGTTAGCTACGGTACTTACCCAGGAACGGGAAACCTTGGCTCGTCTTGCGGGTGAAGATACTGCCTATAGGGAGCATCAGATCGAGGCTTTGCTCTTTGATAGTCTGGAGGGCGCAGGCAGCATGGAAGAAGATAGTCTTGGTCTGCACTGGCCTCACTATCAGATTGTGCTGATCGAGATACATGCAGCGCCGGACCTGCAGCGGGGAAGTGGCATGAAACGCAAACTAATTGAAGCTTTTGACCATAAAGACCGAGGTATTGTATTCTCATTCCATTCCGGTCTGGGTCTGTTAAGTAAGGAGATGACCACATCTGAGTCATCTGCGAGGAATCTCTATGATGAGCTGGAAGGACTACTGGGAGAATGGGATATTCATATGTATGGTGCTGCAGGAGAACCCGTACACTCCACTGCAGAGATTGCGCAGTCATACACACAGGCGAATAATGTGTTGGGAGAGCGTTTCCTGTTCACGGAGCGGCGCATCATCCTATGGAATGAAGGGGAAACCGGCGAGGTTGCTAGTGAGGCAGGAGTTGAAGGTGTGGCTGGAACGCCTGAACCAGATGAAGCGGAACTTGCGGACAAGCTGTATTATGCGCTGGATATTCGTAGCAGTGATTCGGTCATGCGGGTGCTGGGTGAGATGGAGGATCGTCTGGTTCCATATCATCGGACAGAGCAAGCCATTAAGTCGGCGTTCTCACAGGTATTTTCCCTGGCCATCAACAAGCTCGTTGCAACGAATCAACATACGCAATCTATTATGCAGGAACATTCAGTTCTAATTAACGAAGTCTATCATCAATTCACGTTGTCTGATCTCAAAGTGATGACAGCGGAACATTTGAATCGACTTATTCAACGTATGGGTGGGGGCAGCAAGGATACCGTGCTGAAACAGATGATTGAATTTATTCAGCGTAATCCTGGTGAGAATCTCAAGCTGGAGGTATTAGCTGAAGTATTCAACTATAACAGCAGTTATCTGGGCAAGTTGTTCAAGAATCATACCGGAGAATATTTCAATGTATTTCTGGACAAGGTGCGTATGGATAAAGCCAAGGAATTGCTGGATGAAGGATTAAAGGTTCATCAGGTTTCCGCAAGAGTGGGCTACGCCAATGTAGACTATTTCCACGGTAAATTCAAGAAATATGTAGGAGAATCACCTTCTGCTTACAAACAAGCCAGATTCCTGTCTCAGTCCAAAGAACCGGCGGGTAATGGGGAAGAAGAATAAAACGTTTTCGTTTGATAGCTCAACCCTTAATATTGATTGATATTCATCATATTGTCCATGCACTTCCCGTTATAAGCAATGGTCTAGGCATGCTCCACATCTTAAACTGGGTCTATATGAATTCCAATGAAGGAGTGGCTATCCTGTATGAATATATCTGATGTAGGCACAGTGCGCCATACATTGAACTTAAATGGAACATGGCAGTTTTGTTTGGGACAGCAGTCCGATACACGTGTACCTGCTGAACCAAAGAAGTTGCTACCTCTACCAGGTGAACATACATCATGGGAAACCATCCAGATTCCCGGTTCATGGGAAGAGCAAGGATATGGAGATGAGCCCGAATACGAAAGAATCGATACCTGGACCAAGGTCCGTGAATATGAAGGCTCAGCCTGGTATACCCAGGAGGTTCATGTTCCAGTAGATGATCCTGATTCTCAGTATGTGTTCAGATTGGAGGGCGTTAGATGGACGACGGATCTCTGGATCAATGGACAGTATGCTGGGCAGCAGGATAGTCTGCTGAATCAACAGAAGTGGGATGTTACTTCCTGGGTGAAGCAGGGAGATGTGAATCGTGTGGAGATCTGCGTGGATAATACGATGAAACTTCCCTTGGCGGGCAGTCATATCCATTCGTTACATACAGCTACGGCATGGGGCGGTATTACGGGTGGTGCTTATCTGGACCGATTGCCCCCATGCCGGGTACAGACGCTACGAATTCAACCGGATGCTGAGAATGGCGCCATTCTGGTTCAATGTACTGTAAGCGCTCCCGCTAATGAAGTGACTAAATGGGTGCAACTGCATGTGGATATCCAGCATCCAGACGGAACATGGCTCGATCGGCAGAGTTGTGATATGGAGCTAGGTGTGGATTCAGGTTCGGATTTGGATACAGGGGCAGGGTATTCTGCTGAAGGCAGCACCGTAATCGATCAGTGGCGGTTGGAACTCGGTATAGAGAAGCGCATCGCAAGATGGTCGGATGAATCCCCGGAACAGTACAGAGCCGTATTCCATCTGCATGATGGAGAACGGGAACTGGATCGGCTGGAGCAGTCATTTGGTCTACGTTCTTTTGCCGCACAGGGCAAGCAACTCATACTGAACGGGATACCAGTGTATCTACGCGGGTACGTCGATTGTTGTATATTTCCACTTACAGGGTATCCAGTCTGGGATAAAGGGTACTATGCTCAGCAATTTCGGATCGCCAGATCATATGGCTTCAATCATGTCCGTCTACATGGGTGGAGTGCACCTGAGCCGTTCTGGGATGCTGCGGACGAAGAGGGGATGTTGGTACAGGCCGAACTTCCGCATTGGTCTCGATTCTTTGAGAAACCGGATCAGCCTGCGCCCCCTGAAGTGTTGTCCTATCTGACACAGGAATTGGATGGGCTACTCCAGTCGCTGCACAGACACCCTTCTTTCGTTATGTTCTCCATGGGGAATGAACTCATTGGTCCGAATGGTCATCCTGAACTTAATGTACTGGTATCTAGGGCACAGGCGATGGACTCGACCCGGTTATATACGGATAATACAGGTTTTGGACAGCTGCCGGTGCAGGGGCGGGAAGGGGATTATTACATCCAGTCATTGAATTGGCACCCCCCGCTGGAGTCAGCATGGTCTGCTGTACCGGATACGACACTCGATTACCATACGGTCACCCGTCTGGCTGAGCGTCCCGTCATTGGACATGAACATGCACAGTATACGATGTATGTGCGGCCTCAGGAGCGAGCCAAATATACAGGTGTGCTGCGTCCAAGCTGGCTAGAGCCGATCGAAGAATCGTTGACACGTAAAGGCATGATTGGAGATCTGGAGCATTATCAACAGGCAAGCGGTACACATCTGGTACGTTCCTTAAAAGAAACGATGGAGCGAATCCGTCGAACGCCGGATGCTGCGGGTGTGCAACTGCTGGATATTCGTGATTTTCCGGGGCAGGGCCATGCTACGACCGGCATCCTGGACGTATTCTGGGAGGACAAAGGCATTACAACTCCTGCAGAATTCAGGCGATTCAACGCAGATGTGGTTCTATTGCTAAGTTGTAATGAGCGTACATTCTATGCCGGAGAACCCATGCATGTGGATGTACGCATATCTCACTATGGTAAAGAACCACTTGAGAATGCATTCATTCAATGGAGGTTCATTCGCGATGATGTGATCCTTACTGAAGGAGAATGGAGAACTGGAGATGTCCAACGGGGTTCCGTCATGTCACTGGGTAGCATCGTTGCTATGGCTCCTCGTGGAGGGGCAGCCGCTTTCCGGATTGAAGCGGAGCTGCGATCAGGCGATTCGCAGAATGTCGCCACCAATGTGTGGCATGGATGGTCGTTTCCTTTATATCAGACCCATCCGGGTTCGAATCGGATCTGGAACACCATGGAAGAACTGAAGCCATTCCTGGGTGAAGCACATGATGATTGCGTGGATCACATTGACGGATATCATTTGTTAAAAAATCGGGAGATTGACTCGGTTGTCGTTCGGTCTTTAACACCCAATGTACTGGACTATTTGGTCAATGGGGGTACTGTTTGGCTACAGCCAGCCGCAGAAGAATTGTATGATTCAGTGGAAACGAAGTACTTACCTGTATTCTGGAATTACCTCATGTTTGCTACACAGCCTGGTGCAACGATGGGAATGTATATGCAGGATCAAGTACCACTGCTGGGCTCCTTCCCGCATGATGGGACTTCCGACTGGCATTGGTATCACCTGGTCAACGGTACACCAGCAATATGCTTGGATACGTTGTCCGGGGTGGAGCCGCTGATTGAAGTGATAGACCATTTCCATCGGGCCAAACGACTTGCTTATGCTTTTGAGGCAAAAGTAGGGAGGGGCAGAATCCTGGTATCCTCACTTCCATTCGCCGACTTGGCCCTAATGAAGCGTCCGGAAGCTGCCTACTTACTGCAGGAAATACTTACGTATCTGCATGGCGATCACTTCTGCCCGGACACCTCCATTTCTGTTGCGCAATTGCTAGGGATTGTTAAACTGCAAACCATTCAATTCACATTGTAATTCCTACTGGACCCGCAAGGGTCCTTTTTAGTGTTCCATTTAGTTGAAGTAAACGATTACTATAAAACGTTTTCGTAATTTACCAATACGAGATGATATGCACCTTTATATTCCATTTAAAGCATTTTGAAGTCGGAATTATCACTGATTTTAACTAATTAGTGTCTGATTATATAGGTCTATATCTAATTTTTATATGATTTTCTCTAAAATCCAGCTGGTACTTTGAAAACGCTCTATCTAGTATGATTATTTTATTAAACAGAGGAGGGGGAACGGAGATGGAAACGCTAACAAAAAAATCCGCTTCCGCGAACAGAAGCAGTGACCCCAAGCCGCCAATCCAAAAACGGCTGAACGGAATTTGGGACAGAATGAAACAGCAGAAATATCTATATCTCATGTCATTGCCATTCGTTGCTTGGGTTTTCGTATTTAACTATCTGCCACTATGGGGATGGACGATGGCTTTCCAAAACTACAAACCAGCCAGATCGTTCGGCGATCAACAGTGGGTTGGTTTTAAACACTTTGTAGAGCTGTTCAGTGATGATCGTTTCTATCTGGTACTTCGGAATACGCTTGCAATGAGCTTGATGGGATTAGTTGTCGGTTTTATCGTGCCGATTTTCTTCGCCATTCTCCTGAATGAAATGAAAGGCATGTTCTTCAAGCGTGCTGTGCAAACGGTATCCTATCTGCCTCACTTTGTATCCTGGGTCGTTGTAGCAGGGATTATTACCAAGATGCTCTCCACCGATGGAGGGATTATCAATGACCTTCTGGTAGGCCTGAATATTATCGATCAACCGATCCAGTTCATGGCTAAGGGGAACCTGTTCTGGTACATTGTAACCGCTTCAGATATGTGGAAAGAAACCGGTTGGAATGCCATCATCTATCTGGCGGCAATTACAGGTATCGACAATGAGCTGTATGAAGCTTCCCGTGTAGATGGAGCCAACCGCTGGAGACAGATGTGGCATATCACGCTGCCTGGCATACGGACCACGATTTCTGTACTTTTCATCATGTCGATTGGGCATCTGATCAGTATCGGTTTCGAGAAGCAGTTCTTGCTTGGCAACAGTCTGGTCACAGACTACTCGGAAGTACTTGATCTATACGCGCTCAATTATGGTTTGAATATGGGACGATTCTCGTATGGTACAGCCATAGGTATATTCAACTCCGTTGTCAGTATCATCCTTCTGTTTACTGCGAACGGCTTGTTCAAAAAATTCACCAAAGAAAGCATCATGTAGGGAGGGGACGACATTATGGCGAACAAAGCATTCAATGCTACTCGGGGCGATAAACTGTTCGATATATTCAACATCCTCGCGATGACCATGGTGCTGGTTGTAACACTTTATCCATTCCTTAACGTACTAGCCATCTCACTTAATAACTCGACAGATACGGTACGTGGCGGAATTTACTTGTGGCCTCGCGAATTCACATTACAGAACTACAAAACGATTTTCCAATATGACGGCTTGTTACAAGGTTTGCAAGTTTCCATTATGCGTACACTTGTAGGTACCGTGCTCGGATTGATCAGCTCCTCCATGATCGCCTTTACACTGAGCAGACCTGACTTTGGACTTAGAAAGTTTGTATCAACAACACTTGCACTGACGATGTATTTCTCCGGTGGTCTGATTCCGGTGTACATTCTGATGCGTGACTTGAACCTGATCGGTACATTCTGGGTATATGTATTGCCTGGCATGATCAGTGCATTTAACGTGTTCATCATCCGTTCATTCATTGATGGCCTGCCATACTCATTGCAGGAATCCGCGAAGCTGGACGGAGCGAATGACTTTACCATCTATTACAGAATCATCTTGCCACTGTGTAAACCAGTGCTTGCTACCATCGCATTGTTCCTGGCTGTAGGTCAATGGAATGCGTGGTTCGATACGTACCTGTATAATGGTTCAAAGGCACATTTGACCACGCTCCAATATGAGCTGATGAAAGTATTGCAAAGTACGCAGCAAGGCTCAGGGGCTGGACGAAATGCGAATGATATGGCGCAGCAAATGACACAGATTTCACCGGAATCAATCAAGATGGCGATTACAATCGTTGTAACGGTTCCAATCCTCATTGTATATCCATTCCTTCAAAAGTACTTTGTTGGCGGTATGACACTGGGCGCAGTAAAAGGATAAACAATTGGGTACAGGCTGCCAAATAGAGCGGCCTTACAACTACAAATGAAGCATCAGGATACCCGAAGCGCAGCCATTTGGTCTGCGCTTCACCGTATAGGGCTGCGGTGTGGTATTCATGAAGCTATAGACAGGGACAAAAAAGTCCCGGACAAACAGACATATGAAACAGGGAGGATTACCATTATGGCAAGGTTCAAAATGAAGATTGCACTGGCTCCAGTGCTTGCGATGTCTTTGCTCGCAGGTTGCGGTGGAGGCAACAGCGGTGATACGTCGTTTAAGGATACAAGTTCAGAGACTACTCCACTTACTTTCGATTTCTTTAGTGTTGATCCCAGTCCGAACTGGAATGGCATGAAGGATGAAGTAGGTAAAGTCCTTACAGAAAAAACAGGGATAACACTTAACGGTGAATTTGCCGTTAGTGGGGGTCAAGATAAGATATCCTTAATGGCGGCGAGCGGAGACTATCCGGATATCGTCTCACCCAAAGGAGAACTCAGCAAACTGGTGGATGCCGGAGCAATGCTCGATCTGACAGATCTGATCGACCAATATGCTCCCAATCTGAAGAAGCTGTATGGTAATTACATGGATCGGTTGAAATACAGTAATGAAGATCAGGCTATTTATGTGCTGCCAACGTATTATGCGGTAGACCAGAAGTATTTTGATGCAGGTGGTGGATTCGGCATTCAGCACCGTGTACTGAAAGAACTCGGATACCCGGAAGTACGTACTCTTCAGGATTACGAGAATGTATTGAAGGCGTACAAAGAGAAACACCCAACGATTGATGGTCAGCCAACGATCCCGTTAACGCTGGACGCAGATGACTGGAGAATCATGATTACCGTAACGAACCCGGCCTTCCAGGCAACAGGAGCACCGGATGACGGTGAATACTACATTGACCCAGAGACGTATGAAGCAAGTCTGCATTACAAACGTCCAGAGGAAAAAGAGTACTTCCGCTGGTTGAACCATATGTACAACACTGGATTGCTAGATCAGGACAGCTTCATCCAAAAAACAGACCAATACAAATCTAAAATTGCAAGTGGACGTGTTCTGGGTGTCATTGATCAGGATTGGGGTTACTCTGATGCAGAAAATGCATTGAAATCCGCTGGTAAGACGGAAGCAACGTATTCACACTTCCCGGTAAGCCTGTCCGCGGATATCAAGGATCATTCCTTCCAAGATCCTGGTTTTGTGTCCGGTTGGGGTGTAGGGATTACAACAACGAATCCGGATCCGGTTCGTACGATTAAATTCTTCGATTACCTGGCTTCTGAAGAAGGTCAAGTGCTGATGAATTGGGGAATTGAAGGCAAGCAGTACGAAGTGAAGGACGGCAAACGTGTCATTCCTGCCGACATTCAGGACCAGAAAACAAATAATGCAGCCGTATTCCAGAAAGAGACGGGTATTGGGCTCTACACCAATATGTCGGGGCACTATGGAGATGGTGTGAAGGATTCAACAGATAACTATTACACTACGAATTTCCCTGAACAGATCGTGGCAGCCTATTCCGATGCAGAGAAAGAAACACTCCAAGCGTACGGTGCTACTACATGGAAAGACTTGTTCCCAAGTGAAGACGATTTCCCAATCAAACCATGGGGAGCAGCATACAATCTGCCAACACCAGGTGACTCTAACTACAATGTCATCTTCAAGAAAACACAGGATATCATTCGGAAACGTATACCGGAAGCTATTCTAAGTACTCCTGAACAGTTCGATGCCATCTATGACGGTATGATTGAAGAAGTGAACAAAGCCGGAGCAGAAGATATGGAAAAACAATACACAGAGCTTGTCCAAAACCGTGTCCAATTATGGAGCGGTGAAGAGGCTAAGTAGAGCTTGGCCGATAGGCTTATAAAATGAGAAAGAACCCAGAGTGTTTGGGTTCTTTTTTTATCTAAAACGTTTTCTAAAAAACGTTTTCAATTTTGTTAATAGGCTATTGACAAGGAGTTTATGAGCGATTATGATTCAAATATGAAAGCACTTACATTGGCATGTTCTAATTACTAAAACGTTTACAATTTCAGCAAGAGAAGTACATTGGAATCATCGGTTATGGTATGTGCAGGTCAGCCTGTTATACAAATACACAGCTTCATTATATCCATAAGGGGGATCACACATGAAGGGCAAAACACCAAAAACATTCGCAATGCTTCTGTTAGCCAGCGCTCTTGCAATTACTGCAGGATGCAGCGGAGGGGGAACTACCGCTTCCGAAAAGCCGGCCGATTCCGGAGATACAACCAGTCCAATCACCTTTACATTCTTTGGTGCAGATGCAAGTCCGAACTGGAACAACATGAAGGATGCTGTCGGACAAGAGATTACGAAGGCAACGGGAGTTACCATTGAAGCTGAGTATGATGTGAATAATGGCGGCGACCAGAAGATTCCGCTTATGGCGGCGAGTGGTGATTACCCTGATATCATTTTCCCAAAAGGTAACTTGTCTAAGCTTGTGGATGCAGGTGCGATGATTGACCTGACCGATCTGATCGAGGAGCATGCTCCGAACTTGAAGAAAATCTATGGCGATCAGATGAACCGTCTGAAATACAACACGGAAGATCAAGCGATCTATACGATCCCAACGAACATGGGTGTCGATAACCTTTCATTTGACGCAACTGGCGGATTCGAAATTCAGCAACGCGTATTGAAAGAACTCGGATATCCTGAAGTGAAGACGCTTGAGGACTACGAGAACGTACTCAGAGCTTACTATGAAAAACACCCAACAATTGATGGTCAACCAACGATTCCGCTGACATTGAATGCAGATGACTGGAAGATCATGATTACGGTAACGAATCCGGCCTTCCAGGCAACGGGTGCACCGGATGATGGTGAATACTATATCAACCCTGAGACGTATGAAGCGATGCTTCACTACAAACGTCCAGAGGAGAAAGAATACTTCCGCTGGTTGAACAAAATGTACAATGAGGGTCTGCTGGACAAAGATACGTTTGTTCAGAAGGATGACCAATACAAGTCCAAAATTGCCAGTGGCCGCGTCCTCGGTCTGATCGACCAAGAGTGGAACTACGGTGAAGCGGAGAATGCATTGAAGTCTGTTAACAATGGTGAAAAAACATATGCCCACTTCTCTGTCTCCTTGAACAAGGACATTGTAGATCATACGTTCCAGCCAACCGGATTTGACGGATATGGCATCGGGATCACAACTTCGGCCAAAGATCCGGTACGCATCATCAAATTTATGGATTGGCTTGCTTCCGATGAAGGTCAGGTTTTGAGAAACTGGGGTGTTGAAGGCCAACAATATCAAGTAGAAAACGGAAAACGGATCATTCCGGATGACGTGCAGGATCGTAAAACCAATGAGAACTCCGCCTTTACCAAAGAAACTGGTGTTGGCATGTACAACGCCTTCAGCGCAAGATACGGCGACGGTGTGAAAGATTCCACAGATAACTACTACACAACGAATTTCCCTGAGCAGATCCAAGCAGGCTACACAGCAGCTGAGAAGGAAACGTTGAAAGCTTATGGCATTACAACATGGAAAGACTTCTACCCTTCCGAAGATGAACTGAAGTTGAAAGACTGGGGCGCAGCGTACAATATGCCAGTGCCTTCGGATACAGACTATAACGTAACGTTCCAAAAAACGCAGGATATCATCCGCAAACGGATTCCGGAAGCCATCCTAGCCAAACCTGAGAATTTCGACAGCGTATATGACGGTCTTCTGGCTGAAATCGATAAAGCCGGTGCAGTAGAGATGGAGAAACAATATACGGTATGGGTTAAGGATCGGGTATCTCTCTGGACTGGAAAAGATGTGAAATAAATTTGAAAACAAGGCATAAAAGCCAATGACTTTCAACAACAAAAAAAGCCCTCAAAACAGGGCTTTTTTTGTTGTTGACGTAAGGTAGTAGATAGCCTATAATCTATGATGTAAGCACTTTCAGTAAGCGTTTTATAGTATATTACGAAAACGTTTTATGTGAATTAAAAGCATTGTAATCTGAGTCGTCTAAATTAAAGAATGATATTTAGCAAAGAGATAATGACGTTGGACTCCAAAAATCTGGTTTTTATTGTATCGTATCGAAAGCGCATTCATAAAAGTGGTATCCTCAGGCTATGGCCTGTTATACAGATAAAACCTTCATAAATTATAGGGGGAACTAGACAATGAGAGGCAAGATGAAAGGCAATACACCCAAGACGTTTGCAATGTTGATGCTCGCAAGTGCTATGTTGGTTACAGCTGGTTGTGGAAATTCGGGCACTAAAGAGACCTCGGAGTCCAGCGGAACCGAACCAATTACAGTGAAGTTCTTTGGAGCCGACCCAAGTCCGACCTGGAACAAGATGCAGGATGCCGTTGGTCAAGAAATTACCAAGCATACAGGCGTTACCATAGAAGCTGAGTATGATGTGAACAATGGTGGCGATCAGAAGGTTGCACTTATGGCGGCGAGTGGCGATTACCCTGATATTATTTTCCCAAAAGGTAACCTTTCTAAGCTGGTGGATGCAGGTGCGATGCTGGATCTGACGGATCTGATCGAAGAGCATGCTCCGAACCTGAAGAAGATTTATGGCGACCAGATGAACCGTCTGAAGTATAGCACGGAAGATCAGGCGATCTATACCATCCCAACGAACATGGGTGTGGATAATGTTGCGTTTGATGCAACTGGCGGATTTGAGATTCAACAACGCGTATTGAAAGAGCTTGGATACCCTGAAGTCAAGACACTTGAGGACTACGAGAACGTACTCAGAGCTTACTATGAAAAACACCCAACGATTGATGGACAGCCTACCATTCCTTTGACATTGAATGCAGATGACTGGAAGATCATGATCACGGTAACCAACCCGGCCTTCCAGGCAACGGGCGCACCGGATGATGGTGAATACTACATCAATCCTGAGACGTATGAAGCGATGCTGCACTATAAGCGCCCAGAGGAGAAAGAATATTTCCGTTGGTTGAACAAAATGTACAATGATGGCCTGCTGGACAAAGATACGTTTGTTCAAAAGGATGATCAATACAAGTCCAAAATTGCCAGTGGCCGTGTCCTGGGTCTGATTGACCAAGAGTGGAACTATCAGGAAGCTGAGAATGCGCTTAAATCTGCAGGCAAAGACGACAGTACGTATGCTCACTTCTCCGTGTCCTTGAACAAGGACATTGTGGATCATACGTTCCAACCCACCGGCTTTGACGGTTACGGTATCGGGATCACAGAGTCTGCCAAAGATCCGGTACGAATTATCAAATTCATGGATTGGCTTGCTTCGGATGAAGGGCAAGTTATGAGAAACTGGGGTATTGAAGGCGAGCACTACAACGTAGAAGATGGTCAACGTGTGATTCCTGACGATGTTCAGGATCGCAAAACGAATGACAACTCGAACTTCACCAAAGAGACAGGAATCGGGATGTACAATATCTTCAGTGCAAGGTATGGAGATGGTGTAAAAGATTCCACGGATAACTACTATACAACAAACTTCCCTGAGCAGATCCAGATTGGATACACGGCAGCAGAGAAGGAAACGTTGAAAGCTTATGGTATTACAACATGGAAAGATTTCTATCCATCCGAAGATGATTTGAAACTGAAAGAGTGGGGCGCAGCCTACAACATGCCAGTACCTTCAGGTACAGATTATGAAGTAACGTTCCGCAAAACGCAGGACATCGTACGTAAACGAATTCCAGAAGCTGTTCTGACAACGCCAGCGAACTTCGATAAAGTGTATGATGACTTCCTCGCAGAGCTAGACCAAGCCGGTGCAGTGGAAATGGAGAAACAATATACAGTATGGGTTAAAGACCGTGTATCCCTGTGGTCAGGTAAAGATGTGAAATAACATGGATTGTCTGCATTCCATGGCTTTAGAAGGAAAGGCCCTTGAAGGGGCCTTTTTTGTTGATTAAGTGACGATTTGCATTGACGCAAATTTCGAAATCAAATATAATTTTCTTATTGTAAGCACTTACCGAAAACGTTTTATGTTTATGGGAAATTTAATTTACAGTTGATGAAGGAACAGGAGCTAATCATGTCCCAATACAATAACCAAACTAAAATTGATCGTCTATGGTATCGCCAGCCTGCTACACGTTGGGAAGAAGCACTGCCCATTGGGAACGGCCGTCTAGGAGGCATGGTATACGGTGGTGCAGCAGATGAACGTATTCAGCTTAATGAAGATACGTTATGGTCGGGGTTTCCACGAGATACAATTCAATACAGTAGTCAGCGGTATTTGAAACAGACACGTGAGTTGATCATGGCCGGACAATACGGTGAGGCCGAGGATGTGTTGAATCGTGAAATGCTGGGCCGTGATGTCGAGGCCTACCAACCGATGGGCCACTTTTTATTACATCATGAGGGGTTAAACGATCTTGCAGTTGATGCATTCGAGCGTGAGCTTGATTTGGAATCGGGCATTGCAACGACGACTTATTCATATGAAGGAACTCGTTATATGCGCGAAGTGTATTTCAGCGCTTCAGATGATCTGATGGTCTGCACACTGGCTGCCAATCGGGAGGGCGCTGTGAATGTAAGTGTTAATTTAGACAGTCCGCACCCTTATCAAGTGCAGACTTCGGGAGATGCACTTACCCTGTTCAGTCGGTGCCCAAGTCATGTGGAGTCCAATTACTTCAGAGATCACCCGGAATCCGTCATCTATGAAGAGGATCGGGGAATCTCTTATGTTGTGCGTTTAGCTGCTAAGGCAACAGGCGGGAAGGTGAAGATCTCCACGATTAAAGGCAAGCTGCATATTCAGGATGCTGATCAAGTGGTTTTCTATCTGGCAGCGGCTACCTCCTTCGAAAGTTACGATGTGCCGCCTACTAAGGATAGCCTGGTGCTGGAAACGGAATGCAAGGATGTGATCTCCAAGGCGACTACACTTGGCACAGAAGGACTCCGTGAACGACATGTACAAGACCATAGCGCTATGTTTACAAGAGTTTTTATTGATCTTGGTATATCGGCTAATGAGGAATTGCCTACAGATGAGCGGCTGCAAGCCTATCAGGCAGGAGAACAAGATCCTGGACTGGAGGCATTGTATTTCCAATATGGAAGATACCTGTTAATGGGGAGTTCCCGTCCAGGAAGCCAGCCCGCCAACTTGCAGGGAATCTGGAATCATCAGGTGGAGCCGCCATGGCACAGTGACTACACCATTAACATCAACACCGAGATGAATTACTGGCCAGCAGAAGTCTGCAATCTCAGTGAATGCCATGAACCGTTATTTGACTTGTTGGAAGATCTGAGTCACACGGGACGCAGAACAGCACGGATCTTGTATGGAGCCCGGGGATGGACTGCGCATCATAATGTGGATATCTGGAGAACTTCCACGCCTACAGGCGGAGACGCAAGCTGGGCATTCTGGCCAATGGGCGGCGTCTGGCTGACCTCACATCTATGGGAGCATTACCAATTTACCGGTGATCTGCGTTTTCTGGAGGAACGTGCGTATCCGATTATGAAAGAAGCTGCGCTCTTCTGTCTCGACTGGCTGGTAGAAGGGCCGGAAGGTTATCTGGTCACGGTTCCATCTACTTCACCAGAGAACAAATTCCTGACAGAGGCTGGAGAGGCATGTAGTATATCGATGGCTTCAACGATGGATATGACATTAATTCGCGAACTGTTCAATCGCTGTATTGAAGCCGCGAAGCAACTGGATGTAGATCAGACACTCGCGAATGAGTGGAGTGAGGCCTTGAGCAAACTCTATCCGTTCCGAATTGGAAGCGAAGGGCAACTGTTGGAGTGGTTCAAGGATTTTGCCGAATCCGAGCCAGGCCATCGTCACGTCTCCCATCTATACGGACTGTATCCGGGCGAGCAGATCAACCGACTACAGACACCGGAACTTGTCGAAGCTGCACGAATATCGCTCGAACGTCGTATCTCCCAGGGAGGCGGGCATACAGGATGGAGCTGTGCATGGTTGATCAATCTGTATGCACGATTGCTGGATCGTAACCAGGCACATCAATTTGTACGCACGCTACTTGCCAGGTCCACCCACCCGAATCTGTTCGATGACCATCCACCGTTCCAGATCGATGGTAACTTTGGAGGCACGGCTGGAATTGCCGAGATGTTATTGCAGAGCCACTTGAACGAGCTTCATTTGCTGCCGGCACTGCCTGACCTCTGGAATCGAGGCCGTGTCGAAGGATTGCGTGCACGAGGTGGATATACAGTGAACATGGCGTGGACAGATAACAAGCTTACATCTGCCGTTATTCGTGCAGATCGCAGTGATTCGGTTACCATTCGCAGTGCTTATCCACTACGTGTGGAAGGTAATGAACAAGTCGAGGCAGTACTTACGCCTCAGGGTGATTATGTAGTTATTTTATCCATGACCGCAGGACAGACGATCCGCGTGTCATCATGAGACGGAGGAGCCAACCATGACCATTTTTCAATTTCCACATGATTTTCTCTGGGGTACAGCAACAGCTTCTTATCAGATCGAAGGAGCCGCACAAGAAGGTGGACGCGGAGTATCTATCTGGGATACATTTGCACGTACGCCTGGCAAAGTATTTAACGGGCACAATGGAGATGTCGCGTGTGACAGCTACCACCGGTACGAGGAAGACATCGAACTAATGAAGAAACTCGGAATTAATACGTATCGATTCTCCATTGCTTGGCCGCGCATTATTCCTGACGGAGATGGTGAGATCAATCGTGAAGGCCTCGACTTCTATCATCGTTTCGTGGATGCATTGCTGGAGGCTGGAATCGAACCGTTCCTCACCCTGTATCACTGGGATCTTCCCCAAACGCTGGAGGATGACGGGGGATGGGGGAACCGCAGAACGGTAGATGCTTTTGTTAAATATGCAGAAGTAATCTTCAAAGAATTCTCAGGCAAAATCAATCTCTGGCTGACCTTCAACGAGCCATGGTGTATCGCGTTCCTGTCGAACCTCCTCGGTATCCATGCGCCAGGTAACAAAGACCTGCAAACGTCAATCAATGTTGCTCATGGATTGTTGGTGGCTCATGGTAAAGCCGTTCAATCCTTCCGTCGCATGGGGATCACAGGACAGATTGGTATTGCACCCAATGTATGCTGGGCTGAGCCGTACAGCAAATCTCCTGAAGACCAGGCTGCGTGTGATCGGTCGATTGCGCTTAATACCGATTGGTTCCTTGACCCGATCTACAAAGGCTCCTATCCGCAATTTCTGGTGGACTGGTTTGCTGAAGCGGGGGCTACCGTACCCATTGAGGAAGGCGATATGGAAATCATCTCGCAACCGATTGATCTGCTTGGCATCAACTATTACACGATGGGAATCAATCGATTCAACCCGGAAGCAGGTACGCTGCAATCCGAAGAAGTCGATATGGGGCTGACCAAAACCGATATCGGCTGGCCAGTGGAATCACGTGGCTTGTATGAATTCATGCATTATTTGCAAAAGTACGGCAATGTAGATGTGTATATCACGGAAAACGGTGCTTGTATCAATGATGATCTGGAGAATGGCATAATTAACGATGCTCGCCGGATATCCTATTATGAGCAGCATTTGGCTCAAATTCACCGCATCATTAATGACGGCATTAACCTGAAAGGGTATATGGCCTGGTCACTGATGGATAACTTTGAATGGGCGGAAGGGTACCGGATGCGCTTCGGTCTCGTGCATATGGATTATCGTTCACTTGTGAGAACGCCGAAGGAGAGCTATTACTGGTATCAAAATGTCATCAAGAATAACTGGTTGGAAAGACGGAACTAATTCAATTCCTTATATTATGGAAGAAAGCGCGATACAGATTCATTTCATAAGAAAAGACGGCAGCATTGGAGCATTCCGATGTGTCGTCTTTTTTTGTGTTTTGGGCAGGATAAAAACGAGGATTCATAAAGGTTTCATAAGGTCAAGTGTGTTTGCTGTTATGAAGTGCCGGATTTTGGGTTATAAGAAGTAAGGAAGAATTGAATAATGTTTTGTCAACAGTATATTTCAAAATAAAGTGTCCAAATTGCGAAGAAAATTTGAACATTTGTTGACTAAAAATCATATTGATGTGGTATATTGGTATTAGGAAAGCACTTACAAAAAGGGAAAAGGAAGTGTTTACTATGGCATCGAAGACAGCAATGGTTAGTCAATTGGAGCGCAAAGACAAAAATATGCGACGCGCAGTCTTGACGATGACAGTTCTGGCATGGATCGCACTCATTACGGGAGTGATTATGTGTCTGATTAATCTGAATGACTTCAATGATCGTAATCTTGGCTTGATGCTCGGTATTGGATTTCTGGTAGGTAGTGTGTTTATTTACGTTATTGCCAAAGCGATTGGCCTTGTTCATACACGCCGGGAAGACGAAGGCGCCGATTGATTATAATCCTGCGTTAATTCGTTCATAATAAGACTGGATAAGTACCCGGAATCCAGTCAATAAAGCCCTTTGCGGATTCGTTGACACTGTTCAACGGGACTGCAAAGGGTTTTATTTTGTGACTTGAAGTGTAAAGATTACAATGTGCAAATATCAACCGCGCAAGCGATTTGTGAGAAAAAATTCACACATTTGAGGTGTAAAATCGACAAATTTGTTAACAAGAACAAAAAAGTTGCTCGTTTCTGATATCTTTAGTAAGGAGAGAGTAGTATACTGATTTTTTAGTATGAGCGAATATAAGGAGAGGGGATCAAAATGAACAAGAAACCTAGGTCGCTAACCCGGATTATTATTCCGGTTGTCCTAACGTTGGTTACAATTGCGTTGATTGTCTGGCCAATGCTGGCAGGCGGGCAGTACGTTGTTCTGGATCCGAAGGGGCCGATTGGCGCTTCGCAGAGAGACTTGATTGTCATCTCGACAATCTTGTGTGCTGTCATCATTGTGCCAGTACTCATTTTGTCTGCTGTAATCGTATGGCGTTACCGCGAGAAGCCGGACAACAAAGCTGCATATGAACCTAACTGGGCACATAGCACAAAGGCTGAGGTAATCTGGTGGACAGTTCCAATTATCATCATTGGACTTCTTGCCATTGTTACGGTTCGTTACACGTATGATCTGGAGCCTTCGAAGCCGTTGGTTCATGAGAAAGCACCTGTTACTATTCAAGTGTCTTCACTGGACTGGAAGTGGTTGTTTATGTATCCAGAGCAAGGGATTGCAACGGTCAATACGTTAAATATTCCGGCAGATCGGCCTGTGAAATTTGAGCTCACCGCGGATTCACCGATGAACTCATTCTGGATTCCACAACTTGGTGGACAGATTTACACGATGTCGGGTATGGCGATGACCTTGTACTTGCAGGCAGATCATGAAGGCAAATATTGGGGTTCAGGTGCCAACTTTACAGGTGAACATTTTGGTGAAATGCGTTTTGATGTGAATGCGACATCAGACGAAGATTTCGACAAATGGGTAGCTGAAGTGAAACAGAACTCCCAGCCTTTGACCACAGAAGGTTACAATGCACTGGCTGAACCAGGAACAAGCAATGTTGCTTTTTATTCCGCCTTCCCAGAAGGGTTGTTCCAGGATATCGTGACCAAGTATGTTGTTGATGGTCAAAGTGCCCATAGCAAGCACGGAAGTTCAAGTGAAGCTACTGGAGCAAAAACGACTCACGAAAGTATGAATATGTCCAATCAAAATGTGGATAAGAGTGCTAACTAAAGATTCGAAAGGAGGCCCCAATGTTAGAGGGACTTAAGGAGTTTGCATCGGAGTTTTTCGTAACCGGTGATCCACTGATTTACGGCGCGATGGTAGCTATCGGAATTACGATGATTACGATTGTAGCGGTGCTGACTTATTTCAAAAAATGGGGCTGGCTTTGGCGTAACTGGTTAACTACCGTCGATCATAAAAAGATCGGTATCATGTATATCATTGCTTCCATTATCATGTTGTTCCGTGGTGGTGTGGATGCGCTGATGATGCGTCTTCAGCTGGCTATGCCTAACAATGAATTTCTAAATCCTGAGCATTATAATCAGGTCTTTACAACTCACGGCACGATCATGATTCTGTTCATGGCGATGCCATTTATGTTCGGTCTGTTTAACGTTATCGTGCCACTACAGATCGGAGCAAGAGACGTTGCGTTCCCATTCCTGAATGCACTGAGTTTCTGGTTATTCTTCCTGGGCGCAATGCTGTTCAACCTGTCCTTCGTTATCGGTGGTTCACCGGATGCAGGATGGCTGAGTTATCCGCCTCTGTCGGAACTGTCTCACAGTCCGGGGGTAGGACAGAACTTCTATATATGGGGTATACAGATATCGGGTATCGGGTCTCTGGCTACCGGTATCAACTTCCTGGTTACGATCATTAAAATGCGTGCACCAGGCATGAGATGGATGAAAATGCCGATGTTTACTTGGTCGGTATTCTCCACTTGTATCATCATCTTGTTTGCATTCCCAATCTTGACTGTGACACTTGCATTGCTCTTCCTCGACAGGTTTGCCGGGGCGCATTTCTTCACACTTGATCTGGGCGGTAACCCCATGATGTATATCAACTTGATCTGGATGTGGGGTCACCCTGAGGTATACATCGTCGTCTTGCCGGCATTCGGTGTGTTCTCCGAGATTGTAAGTACCTTCTCGCGGAAAAAACTGTTTGGCTACAAGTCGATGGTATTCGCAATGTTAATTATCAGCTTCCTGTCCTTCTTCACCTGGGCGCATCACTTCTTCACGATGGGTTCCGGAGCGGACGTGAATGCATTCTTCGCCATCACTACGATGTTGATTGCCATTCCAACAGGGGTTAAGATATTTAACTGGCTGTTTACCATGTATCGAGGAAGGATTCGCATGGCGACTCCGATGATGTGGACACTTGCCTTTATCCCTTGCTTTATCGTTGGGGGTATGACGGGCGTTCTGTTATCTGTTGCTCCAGCTGACTTCCAGTTCCACAACAGTTACTTCCTGATTGCCCACTTCCACCAAGTATTGATCGGTGGCGTTGTCTTCGGATACTTCGCTGGTCTGTATTACTGGTGGCCTAAAATGTTCGGTTTCCAACTCGAAGAGAAACTGGGCAAATGGGCATTCTGGACTTGGAATATTGGTTTCTATGTCTGCTTCATGCCGCAGTACGCTGTCGGTCTGATGGGTATGACACGTCGTCTGAGCACGTACGGCTGGGATACCGGCTGGTGGGAATTGAACTTCGTATCCACAATCGGGGCATTCCTGATGGGTGTTGGTTTCCTGTTCCAAGTTGCACAAATTGCAGACGGTATTCGCAAATACAAAACACTCAAAGCTTCCGCCGATCCATGGGATGGCCGCACACTGGAGTGGTCGATTCCTTCACCAGCTCCTGAATACAACTTCGCGATTACACCGCGTGGAGATGATATTGATGAGTGGTGGGAAGAGAAAGAACGTCGCGCTAAAGGCATCTATCCGCCAGAGCAACCGCTTGAGCCGATTCATATGCCGAAAAATTCCTCCATTCCATTCATTATGTCTGTCTTCTGGTTCGTAGCTGGTTTTGGCTTCGTCTTCGGATGGCTGTGGATGGCAATTCTCGGACTTGCTGGCGTAGGGATCTGTATGATCGCTCGTTCATTCTCTTACGATACGGATTATTACATTCCGGTCGACGAAATTAAGCGTACCGAAGCGTCGTTAAGGGGGTCGGTATAGATGGCTCATGTAGCCGCTAAGCACGGTGAGAATCATGCACATGGTCACGACCATGGACATCATGATCCACAGGAAATGAAAATACTCGGATTCTGGTTCTTCCTGATTTCCGACGTGATCCTGTTCTCCGTATTGTTCGCAACCTTTATTGTGTTGCGTGACAATACGGCGGGCGGACCGATTTTGTCTGAATTGATCAAAATGCCTGGCGTTATTGCCGAAACGTTTATCTTGCTCACAAGTTCATTTACGAGCGGACTCGCTGTTCTGGCGATGAATCAAGGCAAAGTAAAACAACTAATTAGTTGGCTGGCTGTTACAGCTGTTCTGGGCGCTAGCTTTATCGCTCTTGAAGTATATGAGTTTATTGAGTTGATTCATGAAGGGTTTAGCTTTACAACGAGTGCTGCCTCCGGCGCATTCTTCACCCTTGTGGGTACTCACGGACTTCACGTATCGCTCGGTCTGATCTGGATGGTCGGATTGATGTTCCAACTGAAAAAACGTGGAATTACCGATGTAACTCGCGGTAAAATTAACGTAATCAGCTTGTACTGGCACTTCTTGGACGTCGTTTGGATTTTCCTCCTGACGATTGTCTACCTGATGGGGGTGATGTAGATGGCAGAGCATAACTCGCATGATTCCCACGGCCATGAGCAACATGGTTCACTCAAGTCTTATGTCATCGGCTTCATTCTGTCCGTTGTTCTGACGATCATCCCGCTTGTGGTGGTTCTCAATGATATGATGGGCAGAACAGGAACGTTCGTTGTCATTCTTGGAACAGCTGCACTTCAATTCGTGGTTCAACTCTTCTTCTTCATGCATATTCGTGAAACGGGGAAACCACGTTGGAATGTCATGGCCTTGATCTTCGGTCTGCTTATCATGATGACTATCGTGATTGGTTCGATCTGGATCATGCTTAACAACGCTGTTGCACATTAATTCACATGATAAAGATCCTCGCAACCTTGGAATTCAAGGTTGTGGGGATTTTTTTTTGTCCTAAGTACAATTTGTCTAAATTTTAAATGAAAAAAAAGTTAGTTTATATCATAATAAGTCGTTGATGAAATAATTTACCAATGATACTATTGTTATGTGATCTGTAAATATATTCAATATTTTAGTTAGAGCTATTCTAGAAAATTATTATAGGAGATGCACCAATGAAAGCTAGGGTAATCCGTTATTATCGTTTTGGCGAACCAAGTGAAGTGTTATGTATGGAAGAAAAAGATGTGATACCACCTGGCCGCGGTGAATTAGCAGTGAGGATGACGGCTCGACCTATTAATCCCTCCGATATCATTCCTGTTCGAGGAGCTTACCCGCATCGGACCTTATTACCAGCTGTTCCCGGGTTTGAGGGTGTGGGTGTGGTAGAAGCAGTAGGGCCAGGAGTGTCCAATCAAATGGTGGGGCGCCGAGTCCTGCCGTTGAAAGGTGAGAACACGTGGCAGGACGTCGTGAAGACTATGGATCGACATACGATCATTGTGCCTAATGATATCGATGATCAATCAGCCAGTCAGATCTATATTAATCCGATTACGGCTTGGTTGATCTGTACAGAGATGCTTAATCTTACGTATGGTGATACCTTAATTGTGAATGCGGGGGGATCTGCGATCGGGCGAATCTTTGCACAGATATCAAAAATCTGTGGGTTTAATTTGATTGCGCTTACAAGAAGTGATCGTCATACTGCTGAACTGTATCGTCTTGGAGCATTTTCTGTTATCCAGACGACGAAAGAGTTGCTACAGGAGAGAATGGCGGAATTAACTGAGGGGTGCGGTGCTGATGCAGCTGTGGATTGTATTGGAGGGAGAGACGGGGAACAGTTGGTGAGCTGTCTTCAACCAAATGGCACGGTCATCAGTGTCGGACTGCTTTCGGGAATCACACCGTTATGGCATGAAGTAACCCGGGGAACACAAGTTCAGGTGAAACTTTTCTGGTTAAAGCATTGGGTTGAACGCTGTTCGCAAGAACGCTGGGAACAGGTATTTCATGAGGTATTGGAGCTGGTCAGAGCGGGGAGGTTAATCATGGCAAATATTGGGGCGACGTATAAACTAACGAATGTACAACAGGCTATTGCAGCGGCTGAATCGGGCATCAAGGGGAAGGTTCTCCTATTGCAGTAATACATAAGGCTTAGATAAAAATCTTAATCTCAACATGAAGAATTCGGTATTTAACAACTAATTCGTATTGGAGGCCTTGTTATGAAGATTAAAGAAATGATGTTTACTGCGATTATGGCAGCTGTTATTGCAGTACTTGGACTGTTACCTCCGATTCCACTTCCATTTATACCTGTGCCGATTACAGTCCAAACGCTGGGCGTGATGTTGGCAGGCAGTATCCTTGGTGCCCGATTGGGAGGGATAAGTCTCTTGCTCTTTGTTATTCTTATCGGTTTAGGGGCTCCATTGTTGTCCGGCGGTAGAGGGGGATTAGCTGTTCTGGTTGGCCCTACAGGCGGGTATGTTCTTAGTTATCCGATTGCAGCATTCGTGATTGGGTTGCTGGTTCAACGGACATCCGTCGCAGGCATCAAATTTTGGAAATTTCTACTGAGCAACATCGTGGGCGGAATCCTTGTCGTGTATGCAGTGGGTATCCCATTCCTGTCCTTGATAACGGATGTACCTATTACAAAAGCAGCGATAGGCAACCTTGTTTTCATTCCAGGTGATCTGCTCAAAGCAGTGCTTGCATCACTCATTGCTGTTAGGGTTCTCAAAGTAAGTCCTGCAATGATCCAGGATACGAAGAGGCAGGCTCCAAGAGCCTAACATTATGATATTCAAAGACTGCATATTCCCAAGCACTCCTGTACAAGTAAATCGCGCTAAGTGATGGAGGTACGATAGTGATTCAATTTTCCAATGTAACGTTTGGTTATGCAAATCGTGCAACAATATTAAACGATATAAACCTTCATATTCGTCCTGGGGAATACGTGGCGTTTGCTGGAAGGAATGGAGCAGGGAAATCCACCATAGCTAAGTTAATGAACGGATTACTCCTTCCAACCGCAGGTCAAGTAAGTTTTAAAAATTATGTGACATCCAATGAAGATGAATTGAGTATCATTCGTCAGAGAATCGGAATGATCTTCCAAAATCCGGAGAATCAAATTGTGGCTTCTACAGTGTTTGAAGATATTGCCTTCGGTCTGCAAAACGTTTGTGTCCCCACTAAAGATATCGAGCATCATGTAACAGAGGCATTGAGGCAAGTAGGGATGCTGAATTACTGTAATTTCGATGTACATTCGTTATCAGGAGGGCAGAAACAACGTATCGCTATAGCGGGAGTGCTCGCCATGGAACCAGAGGTTATTGTTTTTGATGAATCTACCTCGATGCTCGACCCCGAAGGCAAAGATCAGATCGCAATGCTGATGGGGAAGTTGCATAAACAAGGAATTACGATCGTAACGATTACGCATGACTTCGAGGAGATTGCAGCATCATCGAGGGTTGTTGTACTTGATCAAGGTGACATCTGTTACGATGGATCACCCGAAGCTTTGTTTCAGGGCGAATACTGGCGTTTTCCCGGGGTAACAGCTCCTTTTGTCGTCGAGGCACGAGAGGCACTGAACCGGAAGGGATTACACTCTTCTTCGGCACTCACTCTGAAAGATTTGGTGGATGATATATGCAAATTACACTAAAAGAAGTGGGCTTCTCGTATCATGTGGGAACACCACTGGAGAACAACGTATTGAGCAACATTACACTCACCATGGGTCATAATCGAATCTTTGCTGTCGTGGGAAGAACAGGATCAGGCAAGTCGACTTTTGTACAGCTGCTCAATGGACTTCTGCAACCCACGAACGGAACAGTTGATATCGGGGAGTTTCGGATGACAACCGATAGGAAGCGAGCGCAGGTTCTCTACGATAAGGTAGGTATTGTATTCCAATTTCCGGAACATCAGTTGTTCGAGGATACGGTATTAAAGGATATCTCGTTTGGTCCCAGAAACTTGGGCTGGTCGGTCGAAAAGGTTCGAAGCACATCTTTGGAGGCATTACACAGGGTAGGTCTGGACGAATCTTTCTGCAATAGATCACCGTTTGAATTAAGTGGTGGTGAGAAGCGGAGAGTGGCGATCGCAAGTGTGTTAGCGATGAACCCGGAGGTGCTTATTCTCGACGAGCCAACTGTAGGGTTGGATTCGGAAGGAAAAGAACAGCTGATGGTGCTCTTTCGTTCCTGGCAGCAGGAACAGGGGAGTACGATCGTTATGGTGACACACGATATGGAGACTGTTGCTGAGTATGCCGACGAAGTGATTATATTTGAACATGGTCAAGTGCAAAAACACACAACTCCGCTCCAACTGTTCACTGAATATCAAGATGAGCTGAAAGATATGGGACTGAAGTTGCCTAAAGCGATCCAGTTCGTGGAAGCCATAAAGGTAAAATTGAATGCTGAATTGCAACTGGAATCGGTAAACAAAGAATGGATTTTGTCATATATTGCTGATTTTTTTCAGAGAAAGGAATTGTAGTTATGTCCTTATCTCAATCCTTTATCATTGGTCAGTATGTCCACCGAAACTCCATCATTCATCGGCTTGATCCAAGAGCTAAGCTCGTCATCGCTTTCCTGTTCATGTTGTCTGTTATGCTGTTGAAATCATGGCTTTCATATGCACTGTCTGCGGTGTTTGTGGCGTGTGTAGTCACTATATCGCAAATCCCCCTCTCCTATATAGTCAGAGGACTGAAACCGGTTTGGCTAATTGTCATTGTCACGTCGTTGTTTCACATCTTTTTGACACAAGGGGGGCGGTTGTGGCTTGAAGCGGGAGTGTTCTCGATCCACGAGGAAGGTGTCATTAAAGCAGGCAACATGGCCATTCGCATCATTCTTCTTCTCGTCATCGCTTCATTGTTGACGCTTACGACGAAGCTGGGGGATCTCGCTCAGGCTATCGAAGACCTGTTGAAGCCTGCCAAGCGGCTAGGTATTCCTACACAGGAATTTGCGCTAATGATATCGTGGACGATCCGCTTTATTCCACTCCTGTTGAATGAAACCGACAAGGTGATGAAGGCACAACAGGCAAGAGGTGTTCGTTTTAATTCCGGTAATATCGTTAGGCGTCTGCGAAGTTATATTCCCATTGTAGTACCTATTCTTCTGTTGGCGTTCCAGAAAGCCGAGAACGCTTCACTGGCCGTCGAAGCACGCGGGTATAGCCCAGGCATGAATCGAACGCAACTGAGAACGTTAGCTTTCAAAAAGCTCGACTATCAGGTGCTGATCATATCCATCCTTTGTTGCACACTTTTGTTCGTATTACGAAAGTGAGGTAAACTATGAGAATTTATCCGACGAATCTCCATGAATATCACAGACTTATCTCAGTATCCAGAGGTGATCAGCCAGCGACAATGTGGTTTAGGCAGGCATCTTGCTTGAACGTATACACGGGGGAAGTTGAACAAGCAAATATCTATCTGTCCGGCAGTCGTATTGCCTACGTGGGACCTAAGGAACTGCCCGTTTCAGTCCATACCCAGCTCGTTGAACTGGAGAGAGGTCATATTGTTGTTCCAGGATATATTGAACCTCATGCACACCCATGTCAGATGTACAATCCTTATACTTGGGGAGAAGCTCTTTTACGAAAGGGTACGGTCCTGTCCATCAATGATAATCTGTCATTGTTAACGTTTCTAGGAACGGAAGCGTTGCCGTTTATCGAGAAGCTGGAGGAGACAAGTCATCATATGTTCTTATGGTGGTGTAACATTGACCGTCCTGATCGGGTTAATCCATTGACCGTGGAAAAGTGGTTGCAACATCACCTTGTGATACAGAGCGGGGAACTGACCGAATGGCCCAAACTGCTGCAAAACGACGAAGTATTGGTGGAGCAACTTTATCTCACGAAGACTCATCATCGGATGAGGGCAGAAGGACATTTACCTGGCGTGTCTTATGAAAAAATAAGTACTATGGCTGCAGCAGGCATCACAGCTGATCACGAAGCTCTTCATGCTGAAGATGTACTCAAACGATTGAAAGCCGGACTTTACGCTTCTCTTCGATACTCTTCCATTCGTCCTGATCTGCCACACATCCTTAAAGGGATGAAAGGTGATTCCCGGTTCAATATGAACCGAATGATGCTTACCAGCGATGGCCCATCACCGAACTATGTGGAGAAGACGAGCTGTGCCAGCATGATCAAGATTTGTCTGGAAACAGGAATACCTGTAGCGGACGCTTATCGTCTTGCTACCTTAAATCCGGCAGTATATTACGGTCTGGAAGAAGACCTAGGCGGGATTGCACCAGGCAGACTGGCCTGTTTGAACGTCTTAACCTCCATACATGAACCTGAGCCACTGCACGTCCTGCAACGTGGTGAGTGGGCGGTCCGTAATCAAAGGCGAGTAATGGAGCCAGATGAAGCAGAGATACGCACTTGGTTGCGCTCCGCTTTTCCGTCTCGTCGAACGATCGTTAATCTGAGGCTGGACCAGATGGAAACTCGAACCAATACCGGCATTGAGCTGGTGAACGATGTCATCACCCAACCGTATCCATTTGATCCCCATGCGGAATTAGAAACGGATGAGAACTGGATTACATTGCTGGATGCTAACGGAAGCTGGGTGATCAACACCCGAATCAAAGGTTTTGCGTCCGGGGTCAAGGCATTGGCAAGTACGTACAATGCCTCGAACGATACACTTTTGCTTGGGCGATCTCTGTCTGCCATGCGCGAAGCGTCTCAGGAGATGGGACTTCGCGGGGAAGGTATATTAGTAAATTTCGTGGATGGGGAGCAACTGTACATTCCTCTTCCGCTCAGCGGAGCTATGAGTATGGAGAGCGTAGAATCGATTGGTGCCAGTGTGGATCAGTTCAACGAGAAGATGCGTTCCCACGGTTACCGATTTGGTGATCCTCTGTATTCTCTTTTATTTCTGACAGCTTCACATTTGCCGCATATTCGTGTATCAGACAAAGGGTTGTACCTGATTAAAACAGGTGAGACATTGATCTCGGCTACCCCCTTAGTTAATACAGTAAGGAAGGTGAAATGATGTTATTGGCTGATGCGATACACATGCATGCTTCTCAAAATCCAGATAAAACGGCAATTTTTGATGATGAACGACAGATTTCGTACGCCGAGTTATACCATGGAATAAAGCTGGCGGCGAATGAACTTCTTACTATCGAGGATGATCTTGAAGCAGATGATATTCCTCTTGTCGGCCTGTTGATGAACAATAGTGTCGCGATGATCGAATACTTTCTTGCAGCCACCAAAACGGGAATGTGTGCTGCTGTATTTGATCCCAAGTGGAGCGATGCAAATCTGATAGAGGTTATTAACGAATGTGAACCTCGTGTGCTTGTCATAGATATGGAGTTCAACGCCAGAATACCTCATATTCCAGATTCAACAAGGGTGATTATTGTGGATGCGGGCGAACCTCGTTCTCTCACAAGGAAAGAAGCCGAACCGCGGCGCTCCTCAACTGAAGATAGCCTGTTCTATATGGGATATACTTCTGGGACGACCGGACGACCGAAAGGCTATCTTCGTTCTCAGCGTTCCTGGATCGAGAGCTTTGCATATGCGCATGAGACATTCGTGCATGATGCAGGAGACCATGTATTGGCGCCGGGTTCTTTGGTCTATTCACTTACGTTATATGCGTGCATTCAAACGTTGTATATCGGCGGGACGTTCCATCTGACACGCAGATTCCGAGCGGAGTGTGTGTTGGAGACGTTAGCAACGCATGCGGTTACGCACCTTTATCTTGTACCTACGATGTTTGAAGCACTTTACAAAGCGTTCACAGCTTCTGATTCAGTTCCTGGGCTGCCAACAGTCAGATCTCTCATTACGTCTGGTGATAAATGGTCGCCAGAATCAAAACGGAAGGTGACAGAAGTATTTGAAAATGCAGGCTTATACGAATTTTATGGTGCATCTGAGTTAAGCTTTGTCACTGTACTTGACCCGGAGGGTAATCGGTATAAGCCTGATTCAATCGGTAAACCGTTCGCCGGTGTGCAGGTTTCCATTCGTGAGGCGGATCATACGGAAGCAACCGAAGGCACGGTGGGACAATTGTTTGTGAAGAGCCCGATGATCTTTGCCGGATATTATGGTTCCGAGGCAGAGACCAGCCAAGTTGTACATGGTGAATGGGCAACGGTGGGAGACCTTGCAACACGAGATTCCGAAGGCTATGTATATCTGGTTGGTCGAAAGAAAAACATGATTATTAGCGGAGGACTTAATATATATCCGGAGGAAATTGAGAAGCTGTTGTTAACATTGGATGCCATCGAGGAGGTCATCGTTGTAGGTGTACCAGATGTGTACTGGGGACAAAAGGTAACCGCACTTATAAAGCTCAGAATGGGTAGCGAGGTTAGTGATGATGAGATGGTATCATTGTGCCGTCATGAGCTTGCTACCTACAAGTGTCCAAAGGAAATTATACGGGTAGATGCTTTTCCCTATACAACGAGTGGAAAGATATCGCGAACCAAACTGTACGAGTTACTGAAGATAAAGATATGAACAGTACGTTGATTCCTGTTATTCTCTCGGCGAAGCGGACTGCAATCGGCAAATACGGCGGGGTGTTTAAGGAGACACCGCCGGAGATACTGGCTGCAGAAGTCATTCAGGCCATTTTAAGCGAAATTCCCATCCCTCCGGGTGACATTGATGATGTTCTATTGGGGAATGCAGTAGGTGCGGGAGGCAACATCGCCAGGTTATCCGCGTTACAAGCCAAACTACCAGTAGAGGTCCCTGGCGTGACAATTGATCGTCAATGTGGATCGGGTCTTGAAGCCATTCATTTAGCAGCGAGGCTGATTCAATCCGGTGCCGGGGATGTGTATCTGGCGGGTGGAGTCGAAAGCACAAGTCGCGCACCCTGGAAATTGGAAAAACCCTTGTCTTTGTACGGGAGTGCAATACCTCAAGTGATCTCTCGTACAAGATTCTCTCCGGAATGGATCGGAGATCCGGATATGGGGAAGGCGGCTAACAACGTTGCTAAGAAGTACGGTGTGACCCGAATGGACCAGGACGAATATGCGCTTTCCAGTCATAGGAAAGCGATTGCTTCAATGCAAAGCGGGCGTTTCGACAACGAAATAGTTCCGTTGTCTATCCTGGAGGGGAAGCAATGGAAGATCATTCAGACAGACGAATGTCCTCGGGCGGATACTACTCTGGCGAAGCTTGCAGCATTGCCTCCTGTTTTCGAACCGGAGGGTACAGTGACGGCTGGTAATGCATGTCCTTTGAATGATGGGGCTGCTATCGTTTTAATTATGTCGATGGGAAAAGCATTATCGTTGGGACTCACACCCCTAATGAAATTTATCGACAGTGTGGCAGTTGGAGTTGACCCGAACTACTTGGGCATCGGTCCGGTTCCCGCCGTTACCAAGTTGCTTAGCCGAAATCGGTTCGCAATGGATGACATTGATCTCGTGGAATTCAATGAAGCGTTTGCATCACAAGTACTGGCCTCTTTAAGAAAACTGCAAATTCCAAATCACATTGTCAATGTGGGGGGCGGAGCGCTGGCGCTGGGACACCCGTTCGGAGCATCGGGAGCTATCCTGGTTACACGCCTATTTAACGAGATGAGGCACGCAAAGGGATCTCGGGGGATTGCAACACTGGGTATTGGTGGCGGGATCGGGCTTGCATCGTTGTGGGAGAAGTGCGAATAGGAGGAAAAAGCCTTGTTGTTAGAGGGACAGGTAGCAGTCATTACGGGTTCCAGCCGCGGAATTGGCCGTGCAACCGCAATGCGTATGGCACAAGAGGGAGCCAGGGTCGTTATCAACGGTGTACAAGAAGGTGGGGTATGGGACGTTGTTCAGTTGATCCGGGATCAAGGCGGAACAGCTATCGGGGTCGTTGAATCGGTTGCAAGCATGGTCGGTGGAGAGCGCATCATATCGGAGGGTCTTCGCGAGTTCGGCAAGATTGATATCCTGGTGAACAACGCCGGAGTTGTTCACGATAAGATGGCCCATAAGATGAGTGAAACAGAGTGGGATCTTGTATTGAATTCGCATCTCAAGGGAGCCTTTGCTTGCATCCGGTCCGTCCTGTCCGGCATGAGGGAGCGAAGGGAAGGCAGCATTGTTAATATGGTCTCCGTGGCGGGCTTGACCGGAATGATTGGGCAATTAAATTACAGCGCTGCCAAGGCCGGAATGATAGGCATGACTCGGACACTTTCGCTGGAACTTGAATCTTATGGCATTAATGTGAATGCAGTTGCCCCCGCAGCGCTTACTGACATGACAAGGCCCTATATTGAACGAGCGAAGCAGACCTCCGAAATGAATGGAGAGTCGTTTCCCGAGTACTGGAAGGTAGGTTCGCCGGAAGATGTGGCTGAATTGACACTCTCCTTATGTCTGCCACGTAGCCGCAGGGTTACCGGTCAGATCTTCTCCGTTAATGGTGGGAAGATCGGTGTGTGGTCCCCTCCTGAGCACCGTATAGCAACCGTCCAACTCAACAGGGAGCACGGCTGGGAAGCAGCTGAACTTTTTGAGCAGGTGTTAACAGCCTACGTGAAAACGTAGAACTATTTCCGAAATATACGAATTGATGGAGGAAATTTTGTTGAAGAAAAAACGAATTTTTATCGGGATGATGGCTGGGATGGGGAGAGTGAATCGTTGTCTTCCTATAGCGCTAAAGTTACGAGAGATGGGACATGAGGTGGCATTTACAATCTGGGGAAATGCCGGGGTTGCGATGGAACAGATGGGCTTTACCTGTATTCCGATTCCAGATATTCCTGCTCCCAAGGGACAAGTGTTCCATCCAAACTTCAAGGATATGAATCACTTTTTGTCCATGATGGGGTACGCCGATTCTAATTACATGCGAGATGAGCTTGAAGCCCGTCTGCGGGTAACCATCGGCTTTAAACCGGATCTTGTTATTTCCGATTCAAGTGTCCCGGCAGCGTTCATCGCCTGTAAGCTGGACATTCCCCTCGTTTCTGTGAATCAGTCCAGCACACTTCCAGGGGGGCTTCCTTTTACATTCAATTTTGGATCATATGGAGATATACCGGATGTCACCAAGGTGCTGAATGGAGTGCTGGCTGAATACGGGCTGCCTGAGACGGACGATATTCTCACATTTCTGGCGGGTGACCTTGCCCTTCTTCCCAGCATACCGAATTTTGATCCGGTACAGCTTGGAGTGTCGCCCATTCCAATTGAATATATCGGTCCCGTGGTATGGAGAGATGCGAATGAAACAGGAATGCCTGCGAACTGGTTGATGAAGTCAAACAACGGCAGGCGGCCTCGTGTATTTGTGTATACAAGTCGTCTGGTGGAATGGGGTGTGGAGAGTGGCGGTCATATTTTCAGGGAAGCCGTTAGAGCACTCGGTAACACTTCGACGGAGCTTTTGATTGCTACTGGTTTTAATCCATTAGAAGGGGACAGCGTGGATGTTCCCCCTAATGTACACTTCACCTCATATGTCTCGGGAGTCATGGCAGCCGAGCATAGCGATGTCATGATTCACCATGGCGGACATGGGAGTTGCATGACGACGATCTTAACAGGCACGCCGTCGTTGGTCATTCCGACTTGGGCAGAACGTGAGTTCAATGCCAAGCGGTTACAGGACGTTGGCGGTGGCCGAGTAATGTCCCCGGATGAGGTTACGGGATCTGCTTTAGCTGAAACCGTTCATGCAATGATGACTAATGGAGACATGGATAAGGCTGCGGCGTTGAAGGAAAACGTCTGTGCTTCACATTACGGAGGAGCCGAGCGTGCTGCTGAACTCATTCGTCGGTTGCTGTAAAGAGGGGGCAAGGTTCCATTGAAAAGTCTTTTGGTTGTCATGAGAAGCCCGGCTTTGCTTTTATTATCCGTGTGCATTTTTTTAATTGGTTTGGGATACGGATTAACGCTACCGTTCATGCCTTTATTCGGAGTAGAACAGGCAGGAATGAGCCCCTTATCATTAGGGATCTTTATGGCGTGTGGATCGTTAAGCGGCATTATCATTAGTACGCTGTTTAGTCGATTGTCCGATAAGATGCCTGTGCGCAAGTGGATCATTGTTGGATCATGTGGATCGGCCTCTGTAGGTTATGTATTCTATGCAAATACGGACAGTTACATGGTGTTAATGCTGGTTTCTTGTACTTTCATGGCCTTGTCATTCTCGGCCTTTCCGCAGTTGTTTGCTCTTGCGAGAGAAGTGGTCGAGAGGGAGGCGAGTGAAGATGTCACCGTTGTTATGGCTGTCTTGCGAGCCCTAGTGTCTCTGGCCTGGGTTCTTGGTCCTGTAATGGCGTCTTTTATAATCTTCCGATTTTCGTACACAGGCCTGTTTCTGGTCGTTTCGTTGATGTACATGCTCGTCGCTATGTTTGTACTGATGGTTCGAGCACACGAGAGTCGGGAACCGGGTGTCGGGACGGAATCATCAGCTGAATCGGCACGTAGTTTCAAGCGCCTGCTGATGGCGCCGCAGATTGTATTTTCACTGCTTGCCTTTATGGCATTTGAGTTGGCTAATACGATGGGGGCTATTGTAACTCCCTTATATGTTACGCAGGAGTTACAAGGCGGGAAGCTGGACGTTGGCATGATCTCGGGTGTTAACGCTGCCTTGCAGGTCCCCTGCATGATCATTTTGGGAATACTGGCCAACAGGTTCGGTAGTATCACCGTTATGAAATGTGCAGGATTATTTGGAGTCGCCTATTTTTCACTATTTTGGTTCACCCAATCAGGATGGCAGATCATTGCAATCCAGATGTTCAGTGCTATTTTTATTGCGATTGTGCTTGGAGTTGGAATGACTTTTTTTCAGGATCTGGTTCCGAAGATGACGGGCACGGCAACGACGCTGTACAACAATGCAAACATCATTGGTTCAATGGGTGGTGGATTACTGGCTGGAGCAGTCGGCAATTATTTCGGTTTTAAGATCGTGATTGCCTGTTCGGCAGCACTTGCCTTCCTGGGATTTGTATTATTATTAGTGCCGAGCGCAAATAAAAAGGTGGTCCGGCATGTGGGAGGAGATACGTATGAAAGCTAGTGTAATTATTCTATCGCATAATCAGAAAGAAATGATGCAGGCCTGTTTGTCTTCCTTATCTCGACAGCGTTTGGATGAGGGCGATCAATTCGAAGTGGTCGTTATTGATAACGGCTCTATAGACGGCACGGGAGAGATGATTAGCGGACTTATGTATGATTTTCCTATACGGTATAAATACATTCCTGCTACAGCGCAATTAAGTCGGGCAGCGGCACGAAACAAGGGGATTACTACTACGAATGGAGACGTGGTCGTGTTCCTTGACGGAGATCAACTCGCCGGACCGGAATTTATTTATGAGCATCTGAGAGTGCACAAGCTGGCCGAAGGGAAACTTGTCGTAGGGTTTCGAAGATATTTAGCTGAAGAAAGTATGGAGATGACGCAGTTCAATCCGGGATGGGAGCATGCTGCCGTAGCATCGTCAGAAGCAGATGAACGATTTCAGCTCATGGAACATTTTTCGGAGAATGGGAGCGTCTTCCGCACTGCGTGGCATCTGTCTTTCAGTTGCAATTTCTCGGCAAACAGAGAAGCAGTGATCCGATCAGGCATGTTTGACGAAGGGTTCCGAGGGTGGGGCTGGAAGACAGTGAACTTGGCTATCGTCTACAGCAAGATGGAGGAAGTTTCGTATTGAACAAAAAAGCGTTAACCTTCCATATCTTTCACCCTTCCGAGTTTGATGAGCATCGTTATGATGGTTGGAAAACCAATCTGGATTATTTCCTCGAATGCCATCCGATGTTTGAAGTACAGGCGCAAAACATCTTGAAGGAATTTTTTGATCCAGAGATTAGAAAATCATGGTGGGATTGTTACATTCGCTTTGAGAAGGTTGTAAGAGCACATCAAGGTTACGAAGGGGATCGATTACCTGTTAGCATCATTGTTGTCTATGCTGAGGGTCCAGAACTGTTCCCGGCGATTTCGGCAGGAGCTGCGCATAGAGAAGTGTTGGTTATAGATAAGACACCATCATCGGACCTGGATATCTTGTGCCAATGTATTAACGAAAAGTTTGATGTTTTGTATTACAAGCATCTTTCGGAAGATCAGTTAATCGAGTTGTATCATCAGTATGCGCTCAGGGGAATTGTGAAACATGAAATTTTCAAGTGATCATGGATTAGCTGTTGTGGCCCAGAATGATGACATTCTATACGGGAGGTTGACATGAATTTTGAATTGACAGAGCAACAGAAGCAGATTCAATCCGCCGCACGCCATTTTGTCGATGAGCTGCTGATTCCGTTGGAACCTGAATTATTGCGTAACGAGCGTGAGGGAAGACCGGGGATCGAACTTAGACAGATTAGAGAGCTTCAACAAAAGGCGAAAGAACAGGGTCTATGGGGTATTGAGACTCCAGAACAGTATGGGGGAGCAAATCTTGGAACGGTCACTAGTGCACTCCTGAAAATGGAGCTAGGACGCACGTGTATTCCGTTTGTCTTCGGGGGGAAGCGGATAATATCCTATACCTTTGCAACAAGGCACAGCAGAGTAAGTATTTGCTCCCCGTTATTGCGGGCGAGAGACAATCCTGTTTTGCAATAACGGAGCGTTCAGCAGGTTCCGATGCGAGTCGAATTCAGATGAGGGCTGAGCGTGTGGCGGATGGTTGGGTACTCGATGGAGAGAAAGTATTTATCACAAACGGGAACGAGGCGGATTTTGCGATTGTTTTTGCAGTGACTGATGTCCAGGCAGAGCCGGGTAAAGGCATCACTTGTTTTCTGGTGGACCGGGACATGGGGTGGACGTCAGAGCCGATTCCTACGATGGGTGGGGATAAAAGTCCTTCTGTACTTACGTTTAACCAAGTGTTCGTTCCCAACGGGAATGTGCTCGGTGAAGAGGGACAGGGATTAACGACAGCGATGCAGTGGATCAGCCGAGGGCGTTGGGTGATTCCGGCTATTGCTGTGGGTGCATCTGGCAGACTGATCCATATGGCCATTGACTACGTTAAAGAACGATCGACATTTGGGGAGCAGTTGGCAAGCCGGCAGAGCATCCAATGGATGATCGCCGACTCTGCGGTTGAGCTGGAGGCTTTGAAATGGCTGGTATTATATACCGCTTGGAGGGTAGAAAAGGGGTTGGATGCAAGGCATCATGCGACGATGTCCAAGTTGTACGGTGCGGGTAGAGCAAACGATATTGTGGATCGGGTCCTTCAGATTTTTGGCGGAATCGGATATTCGAAGGACTTGCCGATTGAGCGCTGGTATCGGGAAATGCGAGTATGGAGAATCTTCGAGGGCACAGACGAGATTCAACGCATGATTATTTCCCGCAACCTGCTCAAGGGTCACGTCCGAATTGGAGAGTGGGATTAACGGGCTATGTAACGAACGGATCCTTCATAGGCCAGCAAGTCAGACGGAACGCCCGCTCGATGTTCAACATAGACTGTGATACTGCATTCCAGATGGGAGAGGTTATCCGTGTTTATGACACTCACGAGGACACGGACGACGTCCCCCTCCATCACGGGTGAGCGAAATCGGTATCTTATATCACATAGAATCCAGTTGTCCAACGCCAGCACTTGTAGTCGGTTTCCAATCATGCCACCGATAAGCATACCTTGTGCAATTCGGCGAGGTGCACCTGCTTCATGTGCTTTGAGAACGTCCAGATGAATTGCGTTGTTATCGCTCGATGCGGCTGCATAGGCAACTAGCATAGGGCTGGTTACGGTTCCAAGACTAGCGTTGAACAGGGGTTCACCGGGTGAGGGACGGTGCTTCCCATCCCATTGATAATAGATCTCCGAGGGATATTGCGGATACACAGGTTCGAGTTCGGAGAACAAAGGCTGCACCGCTGGCGGTTCCAGAAGTATTAATGTGGTGTTAGCAACGAGTACGGGTTGTTTCAGGACGTCCGTAACCGTCATTGTACAATCAAGCAGATGTATGTTCCCCAGAGATCCAGTTGTTTCGCGTACGTTCGCAAGTTCAATCCGGTAAAATAATTCTGCATCGTACTTCAGTTTACGTTCATATGTAAAAGATTGTTGGCCATGAATCATAATTCTTCCAGGCAGGTCCATCCAGGGTAAGTGTACCTGTTGCCACCATATCATCGGGAAGGTGAGAGGAATGGATCTTGCGTCGGGACGAAATTCTTCTGGAAAGCCTTGCGCGAACAGGACAATCTGATCTGTCGTGATAATCCTCTTCTGGAGGGGAGTAGATTCTCCGATCCACGATTGGAAATCCATAGCTTGCATCTCTCCTTTGACTGGCTACGTCTTGTATTATATCGAAGGCAGTTAGAATCATAAACGTTTTATCACAGAAATTTCTTTTTCAAAAATAAAGGTACACAAATGGTACATAATGAACTAAAATGAACTTATATGAACATGTTTAAACGCAATCCAAACTCAATTCAAAAGACGAAAGGAATGGATTAAAGATGGAAAACCGTTATGCAGCACACCCTAATGAAGTGAAAACTTACGATACAGCTCGTTTGCGTGAGGAGTTTCTCATGGAGCAATTGTTTGCCAAGGATGAATTGGTGACGGTCTACTCTCATGTGGATCGTTATATCGTTGGAACAGCTGTTACTCAAAGCAAGGACATTGCACTTGAAGTGAATCTGAAAGATATCGGAACGGACTTTTTCCTGGAGCGCCGTGAAATCGGTATCATTAACGTTGGTGGTCAGGGTACGGTGACAGCGGATGGACAAGGGTTCGAGATTGGGGCGAAGGAATGCCTCTACATTGGTAAAGGGGTCAAGGAAGTTGTATTCAAGAGCAATGGCACGGATGAGCCTGCGCAGTTCTACTTTGTATCCACACCTGCACATCATACTTATCCGACGGTAAAAGCAACCCAAGAACAAGCTCAGCCGAATCACCTCGGCAGCATTGAAAGCTCGAACGAGCGTACAATCTACCGGTACATTCACCAAGGTGAAGGTGGCATTAAGAGCTGTCAACTTGTGATGGGGATTACGGAGCTGAACAAGGGTAACATGTGGAACACGATGCCTGCACATACACATAACCGCCGTTCGGAAGTATACTTGTACTGGAACATGCCTGAAGACAGCGTAGTATTCCATATGATGGGTGAACCGAACGAAACACGCCATCTGGTGGTACGTGATCGTCAGGCGATCATTTCTCCGAGCTGGTCCATTCACAGTGGTGTAGGAACAAGCAATTACACGTTCTGCTGGGCAATGGCGGGAGAGAACCAAACGTTCGAGGATATGGACGGCGTAGCGATGAAAGACCTGAAATAATATATTACAGTCATCTGATATTGAAGTGAATGCACGGTGAAACGAGAATATATTCAATCTCATTCAGATGTATAGGAAGTTGATTAGATGAATCCATTGAAACGACATGAAAAAATTATGGAGGCTCTGCTGGAGCGTCAAGAAGTCACTGTGAGTGATCTGAGTGAGCTGTTGCAGGTGACAGGCAAAACCGTACGAGAGGATCTCGATAAGCTTGAAAGCATGGGATTGCTCGTACGTGTCCATGGTGGAGCCATGCTGGCGCAGAATGACCAGTATGGCATCTTGAATAGCCGTGGTGTTATGGAGAAGCGTCAGTCGGAGAAGATAGAGATTGCGGAACGGGCGCTTGCCTATATTCGGCCTGGAGAAATCGTTGCACTTGACGGTGGAAGCACCACGCTGGAGATGGCGAAACGATTGGAGAATCAGCCATTAACGGTGGTAACCAACGACTTGTTTATCATTGCAGAGCTGACCAAGAAGGAGCAGGTGCGACTGGTTGTGCCCGGTGGAGCCCGTGTGCGGAATATGCTTGTGGGTGAGGATACGGCAGCGTTCATCGCTGGGCTTAACATTCATAAGGCTTTCATATCAACGACGGCGCTTCATCCGGAATTCGGACTGTCGATCTACACAGGAGACCTGGTTCCGTTGAAGAGAGCGATGATCTCTGCCACGCAGCAGGTATTCGGTGTGGTGGATCACTACAAATTCGGGCAATTTGCCCTGCGTACATTCGCACAGTGCTCTGAACTGGATTACATTATCAGTGACAGCCGTCTGGATGCAGAGACGGCTGCCTTGTACAAGCAAAGCGGTGTGACAGTGGATTACCAAAGTTAATTTCATTAATCATTAACGGGATTAAAGAAATGAACGGATGAAGTTGTTTGCATATCAAACCATGCGGAGGAATTATTCATGAACTCATTTGATTTAAGCGGACAAGTTGCAATGGTTACAGGGACTTCGGGAGGACTCGGACAAGGAATGGCGATTGGTCTCGCGGAGGCGGGTGCTGATGTTGTACTGGTCTCTTATTCTAAACCAGCGGAAACAGCAAGTGCTATTGAAGCGCTGGGGCGCAAGGCTTATATCATTGAAGCAGATCTGAGCCGTGAAGACGAATTGCCGGCTGTGTTTGAAAAGGCACTGGCATATCAGGGCAGAATTGATATACTAGTCAACAATGCAGGTATCATTCGCCGTACCCCGGCGGCTGACCATGGACATCAGGATTGGCATGATGTCATCGGCCTTAATCTCAACACTGTATTTTTCCTGAGCCAACTGGCTGGCAGACATATGATCGAACGCGGAAGCGGTAAAATCATTAATATTGCATCGATGCTGTCTTATCAGGGTGGCATTAATGTACCAGGCTACACTGCCAGTAAACATGCCGTTGCCGGGTTGACGAAGGCACTTGCCAATGAATGGGCAGGCAAGGGCATTCAGATTAACGGAATTGCGCCAGGTTACATGGAGACGGATAATACAACTCAAATTCGCGCGGACGAGAACCGTTATCGGGATATTACAGCGCGTATTCCTGCCGGACGTTGGGGAACGCCGGAAGATTTGAAAGGCCCAGTTGTCTTCCTCGCCTCGTCGGCTTCGGATTATCTGAACGGTCACGTACTTAATGTCGATGGCGGATGGATGGCACGATAACCATTCGGGATCAGATATGCAGAAGGAGGCAGTGACATGAAACTTGGAGTTCTGGCACATACGTTTGGCCAACAGCCTACGGCGCAACTGGCGCAGACGATTGCGGATAACGGATTTAATTCCGTACAGTTGGCCCTTGCCAAAGCGTTGTCGGATGTAGATTCGGCGAACGGCAAACTGAGCCCGGGCCTGGCGAATGAGATTGGCGATCAATTTGCACAGCGTGGGGTGAAGATTGCGGTGCTTGGCTGTTACATTAATCCGATTGATCCTGATCCTGTGAGCCGACGTGCGGACATTAATCGTTTCAAGGAACATCTGCGGTATGCCCGGGATTTCGGCTGTAGCATGGTTGCAACGGAAACCGGGGAGCGGACTACGTATCGGGATACCCATCCAGACGCTTATGAAGAGAAATCTTGGAGCGTCCTGAAAGAGACGCTTGAAGAGCTGACAGAGGAAGCCGAAAAATGGGGCGTACATGCGGCAATTGAACCGGTATCGACCCATACCCTTCATACGCATGAACATATGACACGTCTGTTTGAAGAGATTCCGTCATCCAACCTGGGCATGCTGTTCGATCCGTGTAATCTGATCAAGCATCCGCATATCGCAGATCAAGGTGCATTTCTGCGCGAGGTGATGGAGAAGCTCTATCAGCGGATCATCGTCATTCATGCGAAGGATGTGGCCTTCAATGCGCAAGGAGAGAAATTTAATCCTGTGCCTGGAGCAGGTATTCTGGATTATCCGCTGTTTTTCGAATTGCTCAAGACGTATAAACCACACATTGACATTTCTCTGGAAGGCGTAACAGCGGAGGAAGCTGTGCCTGCCGCCAAGCATCTGCGAGAGGTATGGGATGCTGTACGCGTCTAAAGTGAGCTGAATCAATGTCTGTCACGTAATCAATCTGGTACTTAGGCTGATAATCAGGATGATATTAAAAGCGGTACGCTATGCGATACCAAAAAACCTTTGCGGGGGCAAAGGTTTTTTTGGTACAGAAACGCTGAAATGTACATATTTAATATTTCTTATCGGAAAAATCGGAAATAACTCTTTTCAAAAGCGACATCTTGTGAGAGAATATGGAAAACATACGCCACCAAGAAAAGACATCAGGAACGCCAGGAATGATATCGAGAATGCATATATCAAGGGAGGATTCAGATTTATGTCAAACGAACGTGAGCTTTCATTTGAGACATTAGCAATTCATGCAGGCCAGGAGATCGACCCAACAACACACGCAAGGGCTGTGCCCTTGTACCAGACAACGTCCTATGGATTCCGGGATACGGAGCATGCCGCTAATCTGTTTGGTTTGAAAGAGTTTGGCAACATCTATACCCGTCTGATGAATCCGACGACCGATGTGTTTGAGCAGCGGGTTGCGGCTCTGGAAGGTGGAGCAGGAGCACTGGCAACGGCTTCAGGTCAGGCTGCCATTACGTTCTCTCTTCTGAACATTGCCGGTGCAGGAGATGAAATTGTGTCTGCGGCGAGTATATACGGGGGTACGTACAATCTATTCTCGACAACGCTGCCGAAACTGGGTCTGGATGTGAAGTTTGTAGATTCCAGTGATCCTGAAAATTTTCGGGCTGCGATTACGGACAAAACAAAAGCATTGTACGCCGAAACAATCGGTAACCCGCAAGGTAACGTGCTTGATATCGAAGCAGTGGCAGCAATTGCCCATGAACACGGGATTCCTCTGATTGTGGATAATACATTCCCGAGCCCTTACTTGCTTCGCCCGATTGAACATGGAGCAGATATCGTGGTTCATTCTGCAACAAAATTCATCGGTGGTCACGGTACATCCATTGGCGGGGTTATCGTGGATAGCGGAAAATTTGACTGGAAAGCAAGTGGCAAGTTCCCTGGATTGACAGAGCCGGATTCCAGTTATAACGGTGTTGTATATACGGAAGCGGTTGGACCCATTGCTTATATTATCAAAGCTCGGGTACAACTGCTGCGTGATCTGGGCGCGGCGATCTCACCATTTAACTCATGGCTGTTGCTGCAAGGTCTGGAGACATTGCACCTTCGCGTGGAACGTCATAGCACCAATGCTCTTGCGGTTGCGGAGTACTTGGAGAAGCAGGAGGATGTGCTGTGGGTGAGTTATGCTGGTCTTCCAAGTCATCCATCTTATGAGCTGGCGCAGAAGTATCTGCCAAGAGGACAAGGTGCAATTCTAACGTTTGGTATTAAGGGTGGCGTAGATGCAGGACGCAAACTGATTGAGAGCGTACAATTGTTCTCTCACCTTGCCAACGTAGGTGATTCCAAGTCACTGATTATTCATCCAGCCAGCACTACACACGCGCAGTTGTCTGACGAGGAGCGAACGGCCGCAGGGGTGAATCCGGAATTGATTCGACTGTCCATTGGTACAGAGAATATTCAGGACATCCTCTATGATCTGGAGCAGGCCATCAAAGCAAGTCAGCAAGCGAGTGTAAGTGTTTAGAAAATAAGTATTCAGGAAGCCGCCGTCCCAAGGGACTGGCGGCTTTTGATTTTATATGGAATTAACGTTTATCCTTTGGCTGTTCATTTAAGAAAATACCCATGTACAAACGAGAAGAGCGGGCATATAATAAATTAAATGTTGTATTGGGTAAAAATAATTGCACAAGCACAAAAATGATTATCATTCTCATTCGAAATCATTAGAAAATCATGAACAAACCATGCTGCTGCGGGAATCCCGCAGCAGCATGTGTCATTTTTAGGGCACTAACAATGGCTCTCATTCTCAATACAACTTCACTAACAGGATCGGAATTGAGCAGTCTCACAATCCGTCATCCTGCAATTCGAAAGGATCGTGATTCATATGCAAGCGATACATCAACCTCTACACAGACAGAAAAAGGCGGAACAGCGGTCATCCCATACACCAGGCCCAAATCGGGGACGCAAGCCCCATTATCGCGCTATGATGCAGAATAAAGAAATGCAAGCTGCCTTGGGCAGTGGATTTCTAATGCTGACTGCATGGGGAACTGCACCCTATTATGCTACATTGTCTATCATGCTCTATATTGTTGCTTATGCCGTGGGCGGTTGGACCAAAGCAAAGGAAGGCATCCATACATTGGTCAAAGACCGCGATCTGGATGTGAATTTGCTGATGGTTGCCGCATCCCTTGGTGCAGCAACGATTGGTTACTGGAATGAAGGTGCGATGCTGATCTTCATTTTTGCACTCAGTGGTGCGTTGGAAAGTTATGCGACAGAGCGCAGTCATAAGGATATCTCATCACTGCTGGCACTCAAGCCGGAGACTGCACTGCGTATTGAGGATGGACAGATGAATCTTGTAGCTATCGATGATCTGAAGCCGGGTGATCTGTTGTTGGTCAAACCGGGAGAACTGATCCCTGCCGATGGTGTGGTATACCGGGGTAATTCTTTTATCAATCAGGCGTCCATCACCGGGGAATCCCTGCCAGTGGATAAAGTTGCGGGGGATGAAGTCTACGCGGGTACGGTAAATGGAGAGGGTGCACTGTACGTGGAGGTCACGAAATCTGCGGAAGGGTCCCTGTTTGGCAAAATCATTAAGCTAGTGGAGGAGGCGCAGGCAGAAGTACCGAATTCACAACGATTTATGGAGCGATTCGAAGGGATTTACGCACGGATTGTTGTGGGTGTGACAGTACTTGTTATCGTAGGGACACCGTTACTACTCGGCTGGACATGGAATGAGGCTTTCTATAAAGCTATGGTATTCCTGGTCGTTGCTTCGCCTTGTGCATTAGTCTCATCCATCATGCCTGTGATGTTGTCCGCGATGTCGAGCAGTGCCCGCCGAGGTATTCTCTTTAAGGGTGGTGCTCACATGGAGAACATTGCCCAGACGCGAGTTGTTGCTTTTGATAAAACAGGTACACTGACCATGGGCACACCGCAAGTGACGGATATTATAACAGCTGAACATATGGATCGGACCCCGTTATTATCAGCGATAGCGGCGATTGAGAACCTGTCGATGCATCCGCTGGCTCGGGCCATCGTAGATCAGGCCAATAAGGAAAACATTACACTTCAAGAAGCGGAGCAAGTGCAGGCACTGACAGGATGGGGCATTGAAGGAATGGTTAGCGGCGTAGTCTGGAGTATTGGCAAAACAACTGTAATGGAACCGGTGCAGCTGGATAACGATAAACCCGTTCACGGAAACGGAAACGAGAATCTGGATGGACCGAGTGCCCCTGATTTTATGGAATCCCCTCTGTCTGTGTGGAAGGATGTGCGCTCAAGTCTGGAGGGGGAAGGCAAAACGGTATCCGTTGTTATGGCGGATGGTGAAATCGTTGGACTGATTGCCATGCGAGACACGGTTCGGCCACAGGCGGCAGCGGCAGTGAAACAGCTAGAAGCCATGGGTGTAAAAGTAGCGATGTTAACAGGTGATCGAGCCAGATCAGCTGCTGTGATCGCGCGTGAAACAGGCGTAAGCTTGGTCTATGCGGACTTGCTGCCTGAAGATAAAGTGAAACAGGTACAAGCGCTCCGGAAAAAGTATGGTCACGTGTTGATGGTAGGGGATGGCGTCAATGATGCACCTGCACTTGCAGCAGCCACGGTGGGTATGGGCATGGGCTTGTCGGGAAGCGGGACTGCACTGGAGGTTGCCGATGCGGTGCTGATGAATGATAACATTGAAGAGATTGCATGGGTGATTGGTCAGGCTCGACGAGCACAGCGTACCGTGAAGCAGAATATGTGTTTTGCGATTACGGTTATTCTGGCCCTAATTGCAGGGAACTTTCTCCAGGACGTAGCGTTGCCTCTGGGTGTGGTAGGTCATGAAGGTAGTACGATTCTGGTTATTCTGAATGGGCTCAGGCTACTACGTTAATTAGAATGGATGAAGGAATGTCTCGATTGTGGCAGGAACCCGATGGGATGCAACGTTTGGACCCTGGGTCAGAGGGTAATGATTCGAAGAGATGATTCTTCAAGAGCGTATTGATGAATAACTTAATGAACTCTGATGATAAGGGAGCTGTGAACGATGGGACGTTTCGTACAAGTGGAACCAAATGTGAAAGTATATGTTGAAGATATGGGTGAGGGAACACCGGTCATCTTTTTGCACGGCTGGCCTGTTAATTATAAAATGTTTGAATATCAATTAAATGTATTGCCGAACCATGGTATTCGTGCTATTGCAATTGATTTCAGAGGATACGGCTTATCGGATAAGCCTTCCACCGGATATGATTATGATCGTATGGCTGATGATGTTCGCGCCGTTATTGATGATCTCGAACTGAGTGACGCAGTGCTCGCAGGATTCTCCATGGGTGGAGCAATTGCAGTCCATTATATGGCTCGCCACAAAGGTCATGGGATATCGAAGCTGGCATTGCTGTCTGCGGCAGCACCTGTATTCACACAGCGTGAAGGATATCCATACGGATTGACTCCGGATCAGCTGAACGAGCAGATTATCGAGCCGATCTTCGCAGATCGTCCGAAGTTACTGGAGACATTTGGCGGCATGTTCTTCGCCAAGAAGCACAGCCAGCCATTCATGGATTGGTTCCATGCGCTGGGCATGGAGGCTTCATCCTATGGTACCATTCGCAGTGCGATTGCTCTGCGGGATGAGGACTTGCGAGGGGACCTGAGTGCGATCCAGGTGCCAACCGCCATTTTACACGGGAAAAAGGATGAGATCTGTCCGTTCGAATTCGCCGAGCAGATGCATGCAGGCATCGCTGGCTCGAAATTGATCGCTTTTGAAGAGAGTGGTCACGGGGCATTCTATGATGAATTGGAGAAATTCAACGCGGAACTGATTCGATTCATTCAATCCTGATCATGTAGGGGTACAACGCTCTTTACATGCAATTTCACTGATTTCATGGAATCTTCATTTATGTCGAAACAAAGAACCCGCTCGGCAGCTATTGGCTGTTCGCTCGGGTTCTTAATGTTGTACTATGAGTAGTACTGAAGAAAAGGTAATGTAATGCTTTGTAAGTATGCTTTCTGTGGTCAGAACAGCTCCGTCAGACCAATCATTGTAATGAGACCGAGTAAAAAGGACATGGTCGCCACACGTGCATTGCCGTCGCCGTGACTCTCGGGAATCAATTCCTTATAGACGATGAACATCATTGCACCCGCTGCAAAAGCAAGACCATAAGGGACAAGGCCAGCTACCAGACTACTTAATGTATAACCGATCATAGCTGTAATAATCTCTACGGCTCCAGTCAGGGTGGCAATTCCGAGTGCCTTAAAGCGACCGATGTTCTGATTCACCAGGAAAAGGGCCACGAGGAATCCTTCCGGTGCATTCTGCAATCCGATGGAGAAGGCAATGAGATTGCCCAGATTCTCATCCGAACTTGCGTAGCTGACTCCCACCGATAACCCTTCTGGCAGGTTATGCATGGTGATGGCTGCAATAATCATGAAGGCTTTGGCTTCAATTTTGAAAGGCATCTTCTCGGGATTCTCCAGATCGACGTGTGGAATCTTCATCTCCAGCACCAGTAGAACCAGGCTGCCAAGCATAATGCCGAATGCGAGTACAAAAAGGTTCGATTGCCCCAGCGCCTCCGGGATAAGATTATACACGGAGGCTGAGGTCATAATACCCGCGGCGTATGCCAGCAAGATATCACGCAGACGGTGCGATATTTTGCGCATAAATAGAATCGGTATGGCCCCCAGGCCAGTAGACATGGCTGATATAAAACTGCCAATGAGTGCATCGTTCATGCTTCCATTTTCCCTCCTGATGAAGACTTCTTCATAATCGCTGCCGAGCATTGACACCGTACATAAAAGAGATCATAATGAACAACAGATTAGAATGATTATAAATTAGAATTCCGTTTCTGCATAGGGCTATTGTCATTTCACAGGCAGGTTTTGTGGACATGATGTAGGCTTTTCGTTCTAGTGTATGCAAAAGCATAAGCTTTTGATGCCGGAGGGCCCAACCTTTTTGCAGAAGCCGGGGGAGGAACTATACATGTATAAATCAATTATTATTGGAACAGGCCCTGCAGGGCTGACAGCAGCAATCTATCTGGCACGTGCCAACTTGAGCCCACTCGTTATTGAAGGCCCACAACCTGGTGGTCAACTGACAACAACTACGGAAGTGGAGAACTTCCCAGGTTTCCCTGATGGCATTATGGGTCCTGAACTGATGGACAACATGCGTAAACAAGCAGAGCGTTTCGGTGCTGAATTCCGCACAGGCTGGGTGAATAACATCGACATGAGCGAGCGTCCTTTCAAAATTCAGGTTGAAGGCATGGGGGAACTCGTAGCAGAAACCTTGATCCTGTCTACAGGTGCAACTGCTAAATACCTCGGTATTCCTGGTGAAGAGAGCAATGTGGGCCGTGGTGTCAGCACATGTGCAACATGTGATGGATTCTTCTTCCGTAACAAAGAAATTATTGTTATTGGCGGTGGCGACTCTGCTCTTGAAGAAGCAAGCTTCCTGTCCCGTTTCGGTTCCAAAGTAACGCTGGTTCACCGTCGTGAAGAATTGCGCGGCTCCAAAATCATGCAAGATCGTGCACGTAGCAACGAAAAAGTAGAGATGGCTTTGAACCGCACTCCACTCGAAGTTCTCGCTGGCGACAACGGCGTGACAGGATTGAAAGTGTTGAACAATGAAACAGGCGAAGAAGAAGTGATTTCGGCAAGTGGCGTATTCGTAGCGATCGGTCACACACCGAACACTGGATTCCTCGGCGGACAAGTTACAACGGATGAGCATGGTTATATTTTGACGACACCAGGTACATCTGAAACGAACATCCCAGGCGTATTCGCATGTGGCGACGTTCAGGATACACGTTACAAACAAGCGATTACAGCTGCAGGTAGCGGATGTATGGCTGCAATGGATACAGAGAAATATATCGAGAGTCTGGAGCATAGCGCAGTCGTTCTGTAATGGAATGAACGGCTATCCTTCATCCAACGCTTCGATAAATAATAGATAATTACGATGAACTATACTAAATATGAGGTGAATACAACATGGAAAACGTAATTCTGTACACATCAACCAACTGCCCGAACTGCAAATCGGTAAAAACTTTCTTGGCTGACAAAGGCATCGCTTATGAAGAGCGCAACATCGAAACTAGCGATGAATTCGCACAACAAGTATGGGACATGGGTGTACGTGCCGTGCCTTTGACAGTGATTGGTGAACACCGCATTCTGGGTATGAACAAAACGCAATTCGCCAAAGCTTTAGACGCGTAAATTAGGCTGATTATCTGGAGCATCATATGATGAATGTAGGAATGAAAGATTCGATTCATATGCAATTCCGGTTTTCGCGAGCCGTTAGGATATAGAAAGAACCGTACCCGATCGGGTACGGTTTTTTGTGCATCATTGAGTCTGCATTAGAGAGCTATGAGAGGCTAGAAAAAAATACTCATAAAGGTCTGAAATACAACATACACCAGCAAACCTGACAGCATGTACATGAAACCAGCCTTCTTTTTGCTCTGGAACAGTCGGAGTATGCCAAGGCTGAACAGGGGCGCAAGCACGATCAGGAACAGGAGTACGGTGACAAACATTTGCGCCGAGATATCTGAAGTATCTACGTAGGTCAACGAGTTTTCACTCCGTTTCGTGTTCGGAATAACACGGCAGCATTCACGCAGCCATGATAAAAATCACATAACCCCATTATACATCTGGATTTCTTTAACAAAAAGGGAGGAAATGGGGCGAATTGATGTCAATTTTCTTCTGTTATTAGACGGAAACCCTTATTTTTCCTAGAAACTGGGAAATTGCGGTGTAAGCAGCACCCACTCGGGTGGAACGGCTCCCCAGAGCCGCCCATTCAATCTGCAGACTCCGGCGATGGTAGGGCAATGTACGTTCCTCGACAACTTGTTTTAACGCTGCTTCAATCCAGGGACCAGCTTCGGAGAGTGGCCCACCGATGATAATGCGTTCCGGGTTGAAACTGTTTACAATATTGGTGATGCCAATCCCCAGTTTGCGCCCGATCGTCTCATATAATCCCCGAACGGCTTCGTGGCCTTGCTCCGCATAAGGAATCAACTCTCGGGTTGTATGTGCCGGTAAGTGCAGCTGATGCTCCGGATGTTCATATGCTTTTTCGGATGCATATAACTCCCAGCAGCCACGGTTACCGCAGGAGCAAGGCAGACCTTCCGCTTCAATGGACATGTGGCCTGTTTCTCCGGCGTAACCCCACGCTCCTTTATATAATTCACCATCTACCATGATGCCTGAACCAATACCCATGCCCGCACTGATATAGATCATATGTCGAACATCGATGCCTGCTCCAAAATTCAACTCTCCATGGGCACCGGCATTGGCTTCATTATCAATGGTTACAGGTAGCTCAAACTCTTCTTCAAGCATCGAGCGCAGCGCGACCTTCTCCCACCCCAGATTGGGTGCAAAGAGGACCGTTCCTTCCTCATCGACCATGCCAGGCACCCCGATCCCTATACCGATGACTCCATGAGGGGAGGGAGGGGCTGCATGAATGAGATGGTCTGCGGCCAGTTTTAACTGTTCAAGTACAGAGGGCACGTCATGATGTTCCAGCTTAACGGCATACTCGGTGACGATATGACCTTCCAGATCGGTAAGGACACCCTTTAAGTGTGTCACACTAAGCTCCAACCCTACTGCATATCCCGATGTGCCTCGAAACAGCAACATAAGAGGTTTGCGTCCGCCGCTGGATTCTCCAGGGCCAATCTCCTGCACCAGTTCATCATTGATCAGATCAGCAACCAGATTCGATACGGTTGCTTTGTTAAGTCCCGTGACCTCAGATACCCGCGCGCGAGAGAGGGGGGCATGACGGCGAATCGTATCAAGCACAATTGACTTGTTTATTTTCTTGACCAGCATCTGGTCTCCGGTAATTTTCATATCATTAAGGCACTCCTATTCTTCTGTTAAAAGGGTTCTGACCCGAATCCGTACGCAAGCTATTGGACTATTATAGCGTAAACAAACGAACAAAAAAAATTTATTTTTAACTTTGTTTAACCAATAGACAAAGTAAAATTGATGTGTTAGGATAACGTTGTAAACGATTTCTTAAAACTATTGAGGAGGCATTTTACATGGCCTATTTTGAATCCGTTAATAAAATTGCATTCGAAGGAAAAGATTCCAAGAATCCATTTGCTTTTAAACATTATAATCCGGAAGAACTGGTAGACGGCAAATCAATGGAAGAACATTTCCGTTTCGGCATGGCTTACTGGCATACATTAACTGCAGGCGGCAGTGACCCGTTCGGTGCAGAGACAGCTGTTCGTTCTTGGGATAAATACTCCGGTCTGGACCTTGCGAAAGTACGCGTGGAAGCGGCATTTGAATTTTTGGAAAAAATGAATCTTCCATACTTCTGTTTCCACGATGTGGACATCGCACCAGAAGGCAACAACTTGCGTGAATTCTACAGCAACATCGACACCATCGTTGGTCTTATTGAAGATCATATGAAATCCAGCGGTAAAAAACTGCTCTGGAACACGGCGAACATGTTCTCGAACCCACGCTTCATGTTTGGTGCAGCTTCCACGTGTAACGCAGACGTGTATGCTCATGCTGCAGCACAGATCAAGAAAGGTCTGGAAGTGGGTAAACGCCTGGGCGCTGAAAACTATGTCTTCTGGGGTGGTCGTGAAGGTTACGACACATTGTTGAACACGGACATGCAACTGGAGCAAGACAATATTGCTCGCATGTTCCACATGGCTGTAGACTACGCGAAGGAAATTGGCTTCGATGCACAATTCCTGATCGAGCCTAAACCGAAAGAGCCAACGAAACACCAATATGACTATGATGCAGCAACGTCCATTGCTTTCTTGCAAAAATACGGTTTGGACAAACACTTCAAACTTAACCTGGAAGCGAACCATGCTACACTGGCTGGTCACACATTCGATCACGAAATCCGCGTTGCTCGCACAAACGGTATGCTCGGTTCCCTCGATGCGAACCAAGGCGATATGCTAATCGGTTGGGATACGGATGAGTTCCCGGTTGATATGTACGATGCTACATTAACGATGTATGAAGTATTGAAAAACGGCGGGATCGGCCGTGGTGGTGTGAACTTTGACGCAAAAGTACGTCGTGGTTCCTTCGAAGCAGACGATCTGTTCCTCGCACACATTGCAGGTATGGACACGTATGCTAAAGGTCTGAAAGTAGCTTCAAAATTGATCGAAGATCGTGTATTCGATGAATTCATCGAGCAACGTTACAGCAGCTTCAGCGAAGGTATCGGTGCAGATGTGGTTGCAGGTAAAGCAACACTCGCTTCCCTTGCCGAGTATGCGCTGAACAACGAAAGCCCACGCAAAAACCAATCCGGACGTCAGGAATTGCTTAGAGCCAAACTCAACCAGTACATTCTGGCTGACTAATAGAAGTTAAGCAAAGTCCAGGATGAAGGGATACCAGCCTACCTGAGATTACTCGGGTGTGGCTGAAATAAATCTTCGGCCTGCACTATGCAAGACCAGCTTGTACCATGGAACGCCTGAACAAGCATGACATTCGGACCGTCCCCGACTTTCCCTTGGGAAGACGGGACGGTTTTTTGGTTAAACAAATAACGCGGTTTTTAAATTTTTGATATAAATGACTAATTTGCATGCTGAACGAAGTGAGCAGAAAGACCTGAATGTTCTCTGATCACGGAGTGGTTACATGTTCAATTGAGAGGTTTCATTAAAGGATTTCTCCCTTCTCAAGGGATTAAAGGAAATCCGGGGGTAACGGCGATCCAAGGGTTTTCTGATCACGGAGTGACCATATGAGCATCAAGAGTTTCATTTATACAATCCTGTTACAAACGAGAGGAGTTAACCTATGAGTTACGTAATTGGTGTCGATCTAGGAACAAGCGCAGTCAAAACCGTGCTGGTTAACCGTGAAGGAAAAGTGGCGTTTGAAGCATCGGAGTCATATCCGCTCTACCAACCCAAGGCTGGCTACAGTGAACAAAATCCAGAGGATTGGGTAGAGCAGACGATTGTGTCCCTTCGCAAATTGCTGGAAGTGTCTGGCGTGCAACCTTCGGAAATCGAAGGGTTGAGCTTCTCCGGCCAGATGCACGGACTGGTCTTGGTAGATGCCGAAGGTAAACCGCTGCGGAATGCAATCTTGTGGAATGATACACGCACAACAGCTCAGTGCCGTCGTATCGAGAAAGTGCTAGATGGCAAGCTGTTAAGTATTGCCCGTAACCGTGCTCTTGAAGGGTTTACCTTGCCTAAGATTCTGTGGGTACAGGAGAATGAACCAGAACTATTGCAACAATCAGCTTTGTTCCTGTTACCTAAGGACTATGTGCGTTATCGCCTGACAGGGGATTATGCCATGGATTATTCGGATGCAGCGGGTACCTTACTGCTGGACGTTGCAGGCAAACAGTGGAGTACGGAGATTGCGGAGGCATTCGAACTGCCAACTTCACTCTGCCCACGTCTAGTGGAGTCATTTGAAGAAGTAGGCACACTGCTGCCTGAGATTGCGGATCAAACGGGTCTTGCCGCTGCAACCAAAGTATTCGCCGGCGGTGCGGATAATGCCTGCGGAGCCATTGGTGCAGGCATTCTGAGTGAAGGGCAGACGATGTGCAGCATCGGAACGTCCGGGGTTGTCCTTTCTTACGAAGAACGCAAGGACCTCGATTTCGAAGGCAAAGTTCACTTTTTTAACCATGGGGAGAAAGATGCTTTCTATATTATGGGGGTAACTCTTGCGGCAGGATACAGCCTGTCCTGGTTCAAGGATACGTTTGCAGCGGACAAATCATTTGATGTACTTTTGCAGGGCATTGATCAGGTTCCGGTGGGCAGCAACGGGTTACTATTTACACCTTATATCGTTGGGGAGCGTACGCCTCACCCGGATGCGAATATTCGTGGCAGCTTTATCGGCATGGATGCCGGGCACAAGCTGGAGCACTTTGGACGTGCGGTGATGGAGGGCATTACGTTCTCCCTGCGTGAGTCCATTGATATTCTGCGCGGCGCAGGTAAAACGGTCAATGAAGTCATTTCCATTGGCGGCGGTGCCAAAAATGAAGCCTGGTTGCAAATGCAGGCGGATGTATTCAATGCCACCATTGTGAAGCTGGAGAGTGAACAGGGGCCTGCGATGGGTGCGGCGATGCTGGCTGCTTATGGCTGTGGCTGGTTCCCAACCTTGCAGGAATGTGCAACGGCGTTCATTCGCCCAGCTAAATCCTATGCACCTAACCCGGAAACGGTCGCGGTGTACGATGATCTGTTTGCAATCTATCAGGATGTCTACGGACAGACACGCAGCCTGAATGATCGGTTGGCAGCATATCGTTAATCTAATATTCAGAGTCAGAGCATCCGCGAAAGCGGGTGCTTTTTTGTTGTCTGCAATTAAGTTCTCAAGATGCCCCAAAGAAAACGGGATGAACATCGTCAAAGGGTTCGAACGTCTGACATAACCATAATCCGGGCTTGCATACATTGGATATAGAGGGTCTTGATCCGGTCAGACCTATGTTCAGTATGTGACAGATTCAGTGGTTCAGCTGATTAATGTTTAGCTGGGGGTGAAGCTTTGGATGAACCTAAGGAGTCAGGAAGACCACAGATCACCTTGTCGATGATCGTTCGCAATGAGGAGAGCCGATATCTCAGGCAGGCTCTGGAGACGCATCGTCCATGGATTGATCGTGCTGTAATTATTGATGACGGAAGTACGGACGGTACGGTTGCGATGTGCCGGGAACTTCTGGACGGTATTCCACTCGTATTGGTGCAGAATACTGCATCACGTTTTGCTGACGAGGTAAGCCTGAGAAAACAGCAATGGGAGGAAACGGTAGCAACGGGACCAGAGTGGATTTTGAATCTGGACGCGGATGAGATTCTGACCTCTGATTTTGGTTCTGCGCGGGATCAGTTGCTTCAAGGACAGGAAGATGCAATCTATTTCAGATTGTATGATATGTGGAGTGAGACACAGTACCGGGAAGATGAATTCTGGCAAGCTCATGCCTATTATCGACCCTTTTTGATTCGATACAACCCGGAGATGAGCTATGAGTGGAAGGAGATCCCCCAGCATTGCGGCCGTTTCCCGTTAACGATTCAACATATGTCCTATGGTTGTCATGCTCCCCGGGTGAAGCACTACGGTTGGGCTAGAGAAGAAGACCGTATCCGCAAATACGTGAGATATCAGGCACTGGACCCTGACGCAAGATACGGTTGGAAAGAACAGTATGAATCGATATTGGATGCAGAGCCACGTCTGTTGTCATGGTCCGATTAGGGAGAGGGGAGTGAACAACGTTGAGGAAAGACCAGATACGCAAATCTGAAGGAGAATCCAATCCTCAAGCAGAACTGAAGTCTCAAGCAGAACTGAAGTCTAAAGTTGAAAAAAAACAGCCATCTCGGAATCATTCGGAATCCGAAAAGGAAGACAATCGGTTGTCCACTGAACATTCGATATTCGAAGAAACCCCTGAGGGTGCAGATCTTCAGGAGTCTATCCTGGAAAGAATCCTGATTGCCAGCCCTGTTCGGCAGACCGCAGCGGTGCTTCGTGAATTTCTGAATTCCCTGAATGCGCTGGAACGAACCACAGTGAAGACGGATTATCTTTTTGTAGACGATAACGAAGAAGAAGCCGCGTCGAATATGCTCCGTGAATACGTGCTTCAGCATAAAGGTACTGTGATTCATGCGGATGAGCAATCCGGGGACCCCGTTAACCAAAAGGGAGTATACACCAAGGATGAGGGAGGCCATTATTGGCAAGATGAGCAGATTTGGCGTGTAGCCGGTTTGAAAAATAACATTTTGCAATATGCGCGCGACCATAAGTACGATGCGGTCTTCCTGATTGATTCCGATCTGGTTCTGCACCCGCGGACGCTGGAGCAACTTGTATCGAGCGGCAAAGATATTATATCCACTATTTTCTGGACGCGATGGCAGCCTGGCGCAAGGGAAATGCCGCAGGTATGGCTTCAGGATGAGTATGCCTTATATCGTCGAGGTGGCAAAACATCAGCCGGGACGGAGGCGGAAGACGAAGGTACGCAAACGACTGCTTTTCTGAACCAGTTGCGGATTCCCGGTTGTTACGAAGTTGGAGGACTCGGGGCTTGTACCCTCATTCGCCAAAATGTATTGGCAGCCGGGGTTTCGTATGACCAGATTCCGAATGTATCTTTCTGGGGTGAAGATCGACATTTTTGCATCCGTGCTCAGGCACTTGGTTTTCGTTTATTCGTTGATACGCATCTTCCTGCCTATCACATCTATCGCCTGTCCGAACTGCCGGGGGTATCTGCTTTTAACCGCAGGGCCAGACGAGGCGAAGAGACGATCAGTATTACCTTGTGCATGATTGTCAAAAATGAAGAAGCTTCCCTTACCAGATGTCTGGACTCGGTCAACGGTATTACGGATGAGATTGTAATCGTTGATACCGGTTCAACCGATCGTACCCGCCAGATCGCAGCGCGATACACGGATTGTATCTTTGATTTTGAATGGGTGGATGATTTTGCAGCAGCGCGTAACTTTGCCTTTGATCAGGCGACGAGTGAATATATTCTGTGGCTGGATGCCGATGATGTGTTCGAAGCGGAAGACCGCGCCAAGCTAATTGCTTTGAAACGTTCGCTGGACCCGGCTGTCGATAGTGTTACGATGGATTATCATCTTTCATTCACGGCAGAAGGACTGGTAGCTTACAGCCTGCGCCGGAATCGTCTGGTGCGTCGGGATCGGCAATTCCGCTGGATTGGTGCAGTGCATGAATATCTGGCTGTAGCGGGCAATCTGTTGCATAGTGATATCGCGGTTACCCACAAGAAAGATAAGGAATATACCGATCGCAATCTGCGGATCTATCGCAAAAGGGAGCAGGCCGGAGAGGAATTCGCGCCGCGCGACTTGTACTATTTTGGCAACGAATTGAAGGATCACGGGCAGCACGAGGATGCGGTGAAGTACTATGGAAAGTTTCTGGATACCGGTCTTGGCTGGCTGGAAGATCAGATTGCTGCTTGCCAGAAAATTGCGGATTGTGAGGCCGCACGTAAACGTCCGGAACAGGAAGTGTCGGCGCTGCTGCGATCGTTTGCTTATGATTTGCCGAGAGCCGAGATCTGCTGCCGATTAGGTGGTTATTTTGCCGACCGTGAAGATTATCGCAAAGCCCTGTTCTGGTACGAACAGGCGACTCGTGCTGTACGTCCTGATGATCCTATGGTGGTGCTGAATGAAGCAGCCTGGACCTGGATGCCGCATCTGCAACTCTGTGTCTGTTATGACCGGATGGGTAACCGTGCCAAGGCCCGGGAACATAATGATATCGCACTTGCCTATCACCCAACACATCCGAGCATGTTATATAACGATCGTTACTTTAAAGATTTGGAGAAGGATAATGTATTGGAAAATGCCTAAAGCACCATGCATATAGAATGGAACTGTAGGTATAGATATTGCTAGAGCAGTTGTTTGTGACAAGCGCCTCCTCTGATGAAGGAGTGGACGCAAGGTGCCACTTTAATGAGAGGGGGTTGTTGACGTATTTGCATCAAAGGAGTTATTGTAGACATATTAAGTCTTTTATTGAGGAGGAATTAGATTTTGAAGTATTCCAAAGCTGCCAATTACGCCAAATTATCTTTCGATTGCCAGTAAAAAATCAATGATGCAGTAAGTATTTTTTGTACTTATTATAGATATAATTTGTCTTTTATATCTATTATAAATTTCAACAAACGAATATATCCAGAAGATTTCATACACTATTTTTTTGAACAAAGGAGATTGAAATGAATTCATTTATCATCTATTTATTGGCTTTAGGTGCCTTCGTTGTAGGAACAGCCGAATTTGTCGTATCTGGCGTTCTAGATATCATTGCCCGCGATTTACAGGTTTCCATCTCATTAGCGGGACAATTGGTCACCGTATATGCACTATCTCATGCATTGGGAGCCTGGGCTCTGGTCATGCTGACTTCCAAGTTACAACGTAAAAAAGTACTTTTGTATTCCATGCTTATTTTTATCTTGGGAAATATCATTGCATTCTTCAGTTTGAACTTTGGCATGCTTATGTTCTCCCGCATTGTATTGGCCATGAGTGGTGGTCTGTATTTTGTCCTTGCCACGAACTATGCTGCAAGACTAGCTCCTGCTGGCAAACAGGGTAGCGCCATTGCAACTGTCATCACAGGATTCACCGTTTCGTTGGTATTAGGAGTGCCGATTGGTACCTTCATTGCTGCCTACATGGATTGGCACTATGTTTATATTATGATTGCAATCATTGCATTTATTAATTTTATGCTGTTGTACAGATTTATTCCTCGAATGGAAGGTAACCCGTCTCTCTCCCTGAAGCAACAATTGTTGATTATCAAAGATAAAAAGGTTATTACTGGATTATTAACGACTGTATTCTGGATTCTGGGGTACACCATGGTATTTGCATATATCGCTCCACTTTTAAGTATAGTAGCTGATTTTTCAATAGAAATGATTAGCACGGCGTTACTTGTATTGGGTGTATTTGCATTTATAGGTTCTCGTCTTGGTGGCTATGCGGTAGATCGATGGGGACCTGTTCGCACGATTCCAATCAGTTTGATTATTCATGCTGGAGCCCTCTTTATTTTGCCAATCACAGCAGGTTCCACAATAGGTATTCTTCTGACCATCATGATTTGGGGCACAGCTGCCTGGATAACAACGCCCGCGAATCAGTTCTATTTGATAACATTGAGACCACAGTCTTCTGAAACAGTCCTGAGTTACAATACGGCAGTAATGAACATAGGTATGACTCTCGGTGCCGGATTGGGAGGTGTGGTTGTGAAATACAATTCCGTTCAGAATTTGGGGTGGATCGGTGGTATGGTCCTGCTGCTGGCGCTGGCGATTGCCCTTGTTTCCTTCAGGTTGACTACAAAGCCAAGTTAAATTCAATGTCTTTATATAAGGAAGAAGTGAATATTGGATTAATATATTTCATCCAGGGGAGGATATGCTTTACAATAATAACTAACGGAAAAGCAGTGAACATGATTGCTTGTCTTCGGCTGCCGAATCTTTAAAAACAAGGGGAATTGGATATGAATTTGACGCAAGTACTATTGGAATCAAGGCTGGTCGCCATCGTGCGCGGCATTAGCCGTGAAGCGGCGGTAACCGCAGGACAAGGCATGACGGGCGGGGGGATTCGCCTGATGGAAGTAACACTTAACACACCCGGAGCACATCATATTATTGCAGACTGGCGTGAGCGGCATGAAGGAAAAGCTTATGTTGGAGCGGGCACGGTACTGAACGTGCAGATGGCCAAGGAAGCAGTGGCGGCAGGGGCACAATTTTTGGTGTCTCCCAATGTCGATCTGTCCGTGATTGAATATGCTGTAGAACATGGAGTGGAGATCTGGCCTGGAGCCATGACACCAACGGAGATTATAGCTGCACATGAAGCGGGAGCACGTGTCGTGAAGCTGTTTCCGATGGCGAGTCTGGGCATTCCGTATCTGAGAGAGATCAAAGCTCCACTGGATCACATTCCACTGCTGGCAACAGGTGGTGCCACACTAGAGAACATTGCTGATTATTATGCAGCAGGCGCGGCTGCCGTGGGCCTGGGAAGTGCACTTCTACCACGAGAAGCCCTTGCAGCAGGAGATCATGAGCAGATTGCAGCCTGTGCACGTACATTTGTGGAATTGGCTAAGGTCTAGGTTTCATCTGCACATGAGGATTATGTGAAATTGGGTATATATATGAAGGCTTCTTTAGATTAATCGTTATCATAAAAACCGATGAAGTTTAACGTGCAGTTCATCCTATTGTCTTATGATGGATATATGCCAGAAGCCGGAGAGGATAGATGCCCTGTGAAAGCTAGAACAATGATTGGCGGTATGCTGGCTGTTGCTGCAGTGACGGCAGGTGGATTATGGCAGGCAGCGGTGAAGAGCCAGACACCCCGAAAGATTCCGATCACAATGACACCACCAATGCCATTTGAGGATGTGACCTTTGATAGTGGTGGAGGTCGGGTGCACGGTTGGTTCATACCGGCCAGAGCCGATATGCCTAAGCCATGGCCGCTCGTTATTATTGCACATGGCTGGGGCTCCAATCGCTCACGTGTTCTTCGTTATGCACGACCGATCTGGGAAGCGGGATATGCCCTGTTTATGTATGATGTCCGAAGTCACGGGGCCAGTGATCCGGTTCGTGCTGCATCCGCCTATTTGTTCCGGGATGATCTGCTGGCGGCATTGAAGTACACGACTGCACGACCGGAGATTGATCCGGATGCTATTGGTGTACTTGGACATTCTCTAGGTGGACTGGGTACGATTCTTGCGGTGACAGAGGGTATTCCCGTATCAGCGGTTATTACCGACTCCATGCCATCGCAATTTGAGGTCATCGTCAGTTCGGAGCTGAGACGCCGGCGTCTGCCTCTGTTTCCACTCGCTCAGTTGATTCCGAGAATCTGGTTCTGGAGACTTGGCGAATCTCTGAGTTCCTATCGTCAGCGTGATCCGGTGATAATGCTGAATGAACGGCGCAGAGGAATGCAACTGCCGATGCTTATGGTGCATTCCAAGGGAGACAACTTCATTCCCCGAGTGAGCTTGAATATTTTATGTCCAAAGCCGATCCGCCTGTAGAACATCTATGGGTCAACAGCGGAGGACACAGTTGTTCCGAGGAAGATCCCGCATTCTGGGATACCGTTATTCCGTTCTTGAAAACCCATGTCCAAGGCCGGACGAAGTGCATCGATTCAACTATCAATAGCGGTTAATAGGGGAGAATCAGGCCTACATAAAGAAGCAGGCTAACAGAGGAAACGCCAACGTGGATGGCGTTTTTTTGCTATTTTGAAGCAATATGCAGAAATTCACATTTGTAAAATTGCCCCGAAAATGACCATTAAAAAGGAAGCTTATGGTATCATAGGATAGACTGGCAATATTCATGCGAGGTTATTTGGTATGCATCCTTGTATGAAATTGAAGGGAGAGGTCCAGATTTGAGTTTGAATTGGAAGATAAATGTACGTTTCAAAATGTTCACAGCCAAAGCGGCAACGGCAGCCATGGCAACATTGTTGCTTGCTTCGCAAACACCGGGTTATGCGGGGAGTGCAGCAGCCGCGCAAGCAGAACAGGTGACCGAAACAACGGGGGATCATGAACAACTAGACGCAACGAGCAATGACGTGCCCGAGGGAGCGAAAATCTCATCCAGGCAAGCCAGTGAAAATATATTTAAATTATTTCCATTATTAAAAAAAGCAACGATCTCATCTGCACGATTCGATTCACCTAATTCCTATCCACGACCAGATTACAAAGCGTGGGAGATCGGGTTCCAGATTACTCAGGGCAATCATACGATGGGATTCGGTGCAACCGTACATGCAGACACAGGGGAAGTGTTAAGTGTACATTTACCATCGGATATCATGGATAAGCATATCTCGGCATCCGATGTGAAGCTGACTAAGGCTGAAGCTGAAGAGAAAGCCGTGACATTTCTGTACCAAGCCATTCCCGGTCTGAAGGACAAGGAGTATGCTTCTCTTGGAGATCTCTATTCATCGATCGAACAACAATCATTGTTCGGCAGAACGGAGTATCGGTATGGTTACCAGTTAAAACATGACGGGTTGTTGTCTGACGCGGATACAGTCTACATAAATGTGGATGAAAGTGGCCTGGTAACAGGTTATTCACGGAGTACTACCGCAGCTAAATATCCTTCATCGAAACCGGCAATCTCGGAAGAGAAGGCCAGACAGCAGTTTGAGAAACAGTTTGATGTGGAATTAGCCTATATCTCTAAAAATGGACTTTCTTCAAAGCTGGTTCAACCGTATTATCTCGGGTATGTGCCGAAGAATCACAGTATGGTTTCGCTTGAAGCGAATACATTGGATCGAATTGACCCGAGTACTGGAAAAGCTGTTGATGAAGAGTCTTTCGGGCACGATAAACCGCTGAAAGGCAGTGTAGCCTCTTTTGTCCCGGCAAACGGTCAGAGATTAAATGCACAACAGGCCGAGAATCTGGTCAAAAAGAACTTTGAACTTCCAAAGGGCTACAAGCTGGAGCACAGTCAGTTAAATAAAGGGCAGTATACCAGTCCGAATAATCAGGTCTGGAGTCTGAGCTGGAGTAACCGGAGTGCGAGCGCATCTTATATGTTTATGCGGGACATTTCAGCACAGGTGGATGCGACTACCGGACAGATCTACAGCTATAGCATGTATGATCGGATAGGGCCAGACGCCGAGCAGGAGAAGCCGTCTGAGGAAAAACAGGGCAAGACCATGACTCGGACGCAAGCCGAGAAACTGGCGATCAATACGGTCATTGCACTTATTCCGGATGCTACGAAGCAGCTACGGTTGTCTAACGTCACCGAGGTAGATGATGCTCGTACGTTTATGTTCCAGCGATACCTGAACGGGATTCCGGTCAATGGTGATTCGGCACAAGTACAGGTGCTGAACAACGGGACGATTAACGAATTCTATACGCACATGGCTGCAACGCCAGAACAACTGCCAACAGATGTTAAGCCTGCCCTCAGTCATGAGGAAGCCAAGGCAATCTATCTGAAAGACTTCAAGCTGAACCTGGCTTACTCTCGTCATGGTGGATATAGCGTGAGTGGGCAGGCAATACCTCTTGGGATTAACCTTGCTTACATTCCCTCGCGAGGTGAGAATTCGCTCGATGGAAACGTTGAGGTACTCGATGCCAACTCGGGAGAATGGACGCCGTTATACGGTAGCCCAAGCTCTGCAACAAAGGCTGATCTTACGGATATTGCGGGTCATGTGGCGGAAGCAGCTGTCCTTAATATGACACAACATGGCGTGTTGCTTGCTGATGAGCAGGGAAGGGTATTCCCGGATCGTGTCATCACTAGAGGAGACTGGTTTAACTATCTGGCAAGAGCACTTAATCCCAATATGGATATGTACTATAGTGGAGATGGTGCTGACAAGCTGTATGCCGACGTTACGCCAGACAGTCCCTATTATAAGGCTGTCCGTGCATTAATGGATCAGCGCTGGCTTGTCGGAGCGGACCCTGAACAGAATCTGAATCCGCAAGAAGAGATGACTCGTGAAGAATTGGCAGTGCTGCTCGTACGTATATTACGCTATGAGAAGCTGGCCGGATTCTACACGTTACCATCGGATCTTCCCAATGTCGCGGATGCCAGTGCCGTTACGAATAAGGGAGCTGTTTCCCTGAGTCTGAAAATGGGCTTGCTTCCTTCCATTGAAGGTCGGTTCATGCCAACACGCAAAGTGACAGTAGCTGAAGCGTCACAGGTATTGGAACGGCTTGCCAAGCTTCAAGGCAAAACAGATACATTTATGAGTGGTAATCGTCTGTATTAGATTAGGAATTGCGAATAGATGCCCATGTGAATCATAGGATTATGATAACGGGTAATCGTGATTTCATGTGACTGAAGATCAGGGAGACCTTCCATAGAAGGTCTCTTTTGATTTAATTTTTACAAAACTAGAAGAATGATGACAGAACCTTTTGTGATACAATAGGGCGTGAGAACTTTGCGAAGAGGGGTGGGTTCCTTTCATGGGCAAGAACGGGAAAAGAATGTTCACCATATTGCTGGCAGGCTGTCTGATTGCTGTTGCGTTACCACGTACGGTTGATCTGGATCAGCTGTATGCTGCATCGGGAACATCAGATATATCCTCGACCACGGATTTGCGCCAGACCTTGCTTACCGCAATGTCGCAGCGAACGGAGGAACTTGTTTTTACATACAAAGGCAATGTGAAAGGGCTCAAAAAACAATTGCAGACCTCCATCGATGAGGCAATGAAGAGTGACCCCTATATTCAATATACCGTTAAAAGTTATGCATTTAATTATAAAGGTTCCAATGTGTCGGCCGAAGTCCATGTGACTCTCTCGTACCGGGAGACGAAGGAACAGACCGATTATGTGAATCGTAAAGTGACGAATGTGTTGAAAGAAATGATCAAACCAGGCATGACGGATCATGAGAAAGTTAAAGTCATTCATGATTGGATTGTGCTTAACCTTTCTTATGATACCTCTTTGAAGAAGTACACAGCCTACGATGGGCTTGTTACGGGCAGTACCGTGTGTCAGGGATATTCACTACTGGCTTACCGGATGCTGGAGCGAGTGGGCATCGATAACCGGATTGTGGAAGGCACAGCGGGTGGGCAACTTCATGCCTGGAATCTTGTGAACCTGGGCGGAAAGTGGTACCACATGGATACGACCTGGGATGACCCTACCCCTGACCGTAAAGGGAAGGTCAGCCATAGCTATTATTTGCTGAGCGATGATGAGATGGCGCGTGACCATATTTGGACAGGCAAAGGCAAATACCCTGCTGCACCAGCTCCGTATCGGGAGGCGTTATTGAAGCTGGTGAAGGGCGGAGATCGCAACAAGGCCGCATATCAGAAGCTGTACTATGCTCTGGACTACTCGCTGTATGATGAACAGGATGCCGTGAAAGGCCATGCTGCGCTCAAGACTAAGGTTCAGAGTACGCTGAAGGAAGGCGGAACCTCGCTTACGTTCAGGTACAAGGGTACGGAGACTGGATTGATTGAAGATTTGCAGGATTTGTACCAGCTTGGTATGAAATCGATATCTTATTATGTGTCCAAAATGGAAGGAACCACGGATCTGCGAGTCAAGATTAACTGGACGCTCTAAACCTGCTTGGACACAGGAGCGAATCATGTGACACATCATTGTTTTGGAACAGGACGCTCCGCTTGAGGAGCGTTCTTTTTGTATGCAATGGAAGGCGTTGGATCATTGTCTATTTTTGGTATATGTCGCTTTGCTATTCTATTCTTTGGCGTATGCGAACACTACGCAGATGAGCGATACAGCATCAGAAGAAGAAGAAGAAGTAGCTATGGCTGCATTGGGTCTAGACAAAAACATCCCCGTGGCGCTACAGAAGGAAGACTGCAACGACAGGGGGTGTTTTCTTAGATGGAGTCAGATCGTATCAACTTATATAGAAGCTTTCTGAAAGAAAGTTGTATTGTAAGCATAAGCTTCGTCTTCATTTCAAATATTTCCTCTTAGTGCTTGTCGGTTGGTGAATCCGTAGGTGTGAAATCACATTCCTGCAGCGGCACCACTTTGGTCTTCTTGATCCATTTATAACCGAGCCACAATACCAGGAACAACGGTACGCTCAGGTAAGCGACGATTGCTCCGCTCCAATCAATCTGATCACCAGTGAATGCCTGGTAGTTCTGTCCGATGATCACGATAATACACAGGACAAAGGCGAAAATGGGCCCAAATGGGAACCAGCGTGCGCGGTAAGGCAGATCGCTCAGGTCCCTGCCTTGGGCAACGTATGCACGGCGGAAGCGATAATGACTTATGGCGATACCAAGCCAAGTGATAAAACCACACATACCGGATGCGTTCAGCAACCAGGTATACACAATGCCATCGCCGAACAGGGAGGCAAGGAATGCCAACATGCCAACGGCTGTCGTGAGCAACAGGGCATTCATCGGAATGCCTTTTTTGTTCAACTTGCCCAGGAAGCGAGGGGCTTTACCGTCACGGGCAAGAGCATAGAGAACCCGGCTTGAAGCATACATGCCTGAGTTGCCGGCAGAGAGTACAGAGGTCAGAATTACGGCATTCATGACGGAAGCCGCAATGGCGAGTCCAGCTTTCTCAAAGACCAGTGTAAACGGGCTGACGCCGATATTTTGCAGATCACCCTTGAGCAGATTCGGATGAGTGTACGGAATGATCAGACTGATCACGGTAATCGCCAAAATGTAAAAAATCAAAATACGCCAGAATACTTGACGAATCGCACGCGGGACATTTTCACGCGGGTTCTCACTTTCACCGGCAGCTACACCAATAAGCTCGGTGCCCTGGAATGAGAATCCGGCAGCCATGAACACACCCAATACAGCGAAGAATCCGCCATGGATCGGCGCATCACCTATGGTGAAGTTACTGAAACCCACTGCTTCTCCACCCATAATACCGAAGATCATAAGCACGCCAACGGCCAGGAAGATGATAACGGTAGCTACCTTGATAATGGCGAACCAGTATTCGGATTCTCCGTACCCTTTGACAGACAGGACGTTCAAGGAAAAGATCAGCACGAGGAACAGCAAGCTCCATAACATGGATGAGCTGTCAGGGAACCAGTATTTGATAAGTACCGTGGCGGCGGCAAGCTCGGCAGCAATGGTCACGGCCCAGTTGTACCAGAAGTTCCAGCCCATGGCGAATCCAAGCGCGGGATCAACAAAACGTGCGGCATACGTATTAAATGAACCGGAGTCCGGCATAAAGGTAGCAAGTTCACCAAGACTGGTCATCAGGAAATAGACCATGATGCCAACGGCCACATAGGCAATTAATGCTCCGCCAGGTCCTGCGGTGGAGATGGCAGTACCACTTGCGAGGAATAGCCCGGTACCGATTGAACCACCAAGGGCAATCATCGTCATGTGGCGTGCGCGTAATCCTTTTTTCAGGGTAGGTTCGGTTGAGGTTGACGGGTTACTGCGGTCTTGCATGGAAACACTCCTTCATTCGATATACTGATGTTTGCGATACCTTGATTCATAAACAAAAAAGACCGCAGGCATCAGCCTGCGGTCTCTATATTCAATGTCCGCACCATGTCCCAGATGATTAAGATAGCTCAACACAGAAGAAATCATACCTTCATCAAAGAATATGTACTTCCGTGACAGTTCTGCGCCTTTCGACAGCAGCCCCAGCCCACCGGACCGTATAGAGGAACGTCCAGTGTGCTTCGGCGGGTACACCTTTCGGCTGATATCGTAGACGGCTCCTTAGCGCCTCCATCAGCGTACTGATCGCACCCGCGACCTCTACCTCACCATTAATGGATGAGGTGTATCTATTGTCTATGAAATTATGACAACACAACTTAACACAGTGTGTCCTGTTTAGTAAACAGACAATCAGTATAACGCTCATGCTTTTCCAGTGCAATGCCAATTGTTGGGTGTGAAGTCTGAAGAACGACTACTCCTCTTTCTTGTTACGCCCAGCCATCTGCTGCCATACGGTTCCAGCAGCCTGTTCACCCGATTCGATCCGCTCCAGAGCCATCTTGGCCTGTAGACTGACTTCAAATTCGGGATCATCTGCAGCAACTCGTAATGCTTGCTCAGCTTCTTCCGTTCCGACCTCATATAGAAAACGTGCAGCACGCCAGCGTACAAGTTTACTTTTATCGGATAATGTTGCTGTCATGGCTGGAGTGGCGGCAGGGTCACCGATATCTGACAACGTATCCCCGGCAGTACGGCGTACCGCAGGAGAACTGTCTTGGAGCGCTGCATACAGCAGTTCCATCGCTTCCGGTGTACGAATGTCGCCCAGATATACCACCGCCAAGCGGCGAATTTGCATTTTGTTGTCTTGCAGGGCATGGGCTACGAGGGACAGTCTTTCTGCCGTTGGCTCCATGCCGTCAAATGCCGCGTAGCGTACATTCCAGTCCTCGCTCCGCAAAGCCTCTTCAAGCTCGGCTCCATGCAATTGGCGACGGCGCTCTACGAACTCTTCTGATTTGGTGCCATGTTCAATCGCCTGTTGGATGACCTGCTCCAGTCGTTCCGGAGGGTAGGCAGCTTCCAATTCCTGTTCCACTTCACGGGCGATGTCCGGTAATTCGCCATATCGAACGCCGTAATCACTTAGCTTGCGTTCTTTGATCATCGTTGCACTGGCAACTTCAGTAACGGCTTTGACAAAACGGTCCGACAGCGAAATTCGTTCTTCCTTGGCACCGGCTTTGACCCTGATTTGCATGGGAACGCCTCTGAAGAACTGAACGAATACCTGCGCTTCTCCGAAGTGCTCGCCTGAGCCATCTTCGGATTCGATCCAGTCCAGGTCTATGCCTTGTTGTCCAAGGCGGTTCTGGACTTCGCCCAGAATGACGGACCACTCTGCATTACCTTTACGGTCGAGCGCCACGAAGTCTGTCGTGTGGAATACACTCTTTACTCCGGGGATGTGAAGCATCTGGCGAATGAACGCGGGGGCGGATCGTTCGTTGTCCAGTGTATATGTTCTACGAATCCCGTCCTCCAGACGTTCATCGAGATGCAGCATCATCGTATTTGGACTCGGTGTTGGTTCAATGGAAACAATATTCATTGGTGTAACCTCCTAAGATACCATATTCATCCGTGATTTCCCGTATATTAAATCACGCAGGTATTCCTCTATTTTACATGAATGTGGTGAAACTGCGAAATCATCCTGGGGCCACGCAGATGTAACAAAACCTTTCATGTGAAGAAGTGCGAAAATTGTTAACACTTCTTTCATGTTCACGCACAAACATTTTTAAACGAAAGTTGACACAATAAGGGGAAGAACCAACTGGAGGTTATACCTATGGAACCCATTACCGTGCTTTCGGATGGAAAACGTCGTATTGCATATGAAAATATGATTCAACTGCTCAGGGAATGGATCGCTGAAGCTCCTGCAGGTTTGTCGTCGGAGACAGATCGGGGAGGTTGGGAAAACTCCCGCTTTTGTATTGTTGATTATCAGGTTGCTGAAGAAGCCGTGTCAGCAGCCAATGCCATTCGGGCGTTTATGCCCCAGATTCCGTTACTGGTCATTACCGATTTCAAATCGCTCATTCGCAAACGGCACCTGCAACAGATTACAGGTACAGGGGAGATGAAGATGATTCTCTGGAACGAACAAGATCCGGATCATCTGATTAAGGACATGGAGCAGTATCTGCATTCCTCGCTGTACCCAACACAAATAGCCACATCTCCGATCTTATCCATGCGATAAGATCGGAGATGTGGCCTGTAATATTCTAACTTCAATCATTGTATGAGACTAGATCACATATTTATAGCCTGTTCCCCAAACCGTTTTGATATAACGGGGTTCTTGGGATCAGGCTCAATTTTTTTGCGCAGGCTGGAGATATGTACATCAATGGTACGATCCAGATAAGCTCGTTCGGAACCTTTGATGCGATCCATAAGCTCATTGCGGGTGAATACTTTGCCCGGATTCCGGTACAATTCCTTCATAATTTCAAACTCAATATGAGTGACCTCAATTTCAACCCCATCCACAAACAGAGTCCTTCTGTACTCATTGACATTCACATGTCCTATAACTTCTGTCTGTTTGTCTTCCTTCACCGGCTTATCAGGATAGGAAATAGTCGATCTGCGCAATAATGCCTTGATTCTGGCATCCAGTTCTTTCAGGCTGAATGGCTTGCAGAGAAAATCATCCGCACCATTATGCAATGCCCGAAGACGATCATTTAGCATTGTGCTGGCCGAGATCATCAGAATGGGTACTGTGGAGTGCTGGCGAAATGCATCTACGAGACCATTCCCATCCGTTTCGGGTAGCATCAGGTCCGTTACAACAATATCCGGCTGGAATTGGGGGAACAATTGAAGCGCCTCGCGGGCATGATGGACCCGTTCCGTTATGTATCCTTCCTCCTCAAGAAAAAAAGCAATCATGTCGGCTAGATTTTTCTCATCTTCTATAAGAAGTACTTTGATAGTCATAAAGTCACACTCCTGGTGAAAATAATGTTTTGTTAAGAAAATACTAAAAAAATATTGTGATTTGTTAATAAATACTGCAAATTTTTTAATGTTTCTATCCCAGAATATAGGAAGTATATGTAGACGGGAAGTTGGCTTTTTGATGAACTTCAATATTTTAACATGAATGCAGATTATTTTACGATCAATCAGAATTTCCCAGAGATTCATCAGGTACTAATTACAGTATAATGGATCAGAACGATTTGAGGGGAAAAAAGTGGATTGTATCCGCTGATTTTTATAGGAGGAACCTACGTTGTTGTTGAATAAAGAACGGAAATCCAGCTGTGAGGGCAGTTGCTTATGGAACTTATAAGGGCAAGGCGAATGCTGAATTGGATAGTATTGAAGTTAAGGATTCCATGGCTAGGGACCTTGGTTCTAATCTCTCTTGGGTTCCTGGGAACGATGTATCCGATCACTTTATTTTATGGTGTACAGTTAATGGTCGGCAGTGCTGCTGCACTTGTTTCGCTTCGTTTGCATGGGGCCATCTACGGATTCATCACCATTACAGCCATCCATCTGATGTATATCATCGTAGAAGGGTTGGACCCTAATAACGTAAATCTGATGATTGCGCACTACATTGAACTGATCTGGATGATCGGATGGCAGATTCGTTGGAAGAACGGTAGTTTGATCAAAGCCAACGCTGTCTTTTGGGTGGTTATGTTGTTACCGGTTATTTTTTACGGACGTTTTATGCTGGGCCTAAGTATGGAAGATGTGAAGTATGAGTATATGTATATTGCTGTAATCAGTATGGTTAATGCACTGATTGCGGGAATTGTGGTCGATTTCTGGATCACGATGGGTGAAGACAAATCGAAGCGAACAGCTACTATTCCACTGACCAGAATTGCATTTAAATATGTGGTGGCCTTCGTGGTATTTGCTTCTCTTATGTTGTTATCAGCGGATAGCCGCAGACAGTTGAACCAGATGCATGAAGCAATAATACGTGATATGAAACATGCTGCGAGTGCAGTTGTTCAGGATCTGGATGAACAGTATGTGACCTCGAAGAATATGGTTCAAAATATGAAGCGTTATCACCATCTTCTGGGTGTGAATGTGATTCTGCTGAATCGGAATGATGTAGTTGTCGCTTCGGGATTGTACACACTCCAGGCGGGTGACTACATGGACATGAACCATTATCGCCTGCTCAACTCCGTAGGCAGCCTCATCCTGTTAAATTCCCGAAGTGCTCATTACAGCGATGTTCTGGCTCACTGGGAGAAGGTCTCTTTCATCTATGAAGCGGATATGTCAGTTATAACACCTTACCGGGTATTGGTTGAGACTAACTCGGCTAATTATTATTCTCGTATAGAGTCGATATACCTCACTACGTTGCAATCCCTGTTTATCATTATCGTTGCTTCCATGATCGTGGCGGCTCCGCTCAGCAGCAAGGTAGTCAGCCCATTGTTAAGGTTAACGCGGATGACAGGTTCTCTTCCGAGATTGCTGTTTCGGAATGGAAAGATGGAGTGGCCCACCAGTCATGTAACCGAAGTGCAGATCCTGATTGGTAATCTTCGGAAGATGGCCGATGTGCTGCTGGAACAATTCGAACAGATTCGTCAGGACAAGTTAACGCTGGAGGACAGGGTTATAGCACGTACCAAGGAACTCAAGAATAGTGAGGAGGTGAAACGTGCAATTATTGAATCATCCATTGATGCCATTATCGCTGTAGACTCCAATGGAGTGATTATTGAGTTTAATCCGGAGGCTGAGAGAATGTTTGGATTGCAGCGGGAAGAAGTGGTTCTCTACAAGAACGCGCCGTCTCTTTTTCAAGGAACCAGTTGCGTGGAGATCAAGAAAATGCTGCAGCAATTTGAATTTTTTGAAGGCAAAAGGCATACCACAGTTGAAGAAATCTCAGGTATTCACCGGGACGGTTCCGTCTTTCCGATTGAGTACAAGATTGTGGAAATCCAGTTGGGCAAGAACGAAACATTATATAATCTGTTTATTAAAGATATTACGGAGCGAACAAGAGCAGAAGAAGATCGTGTACGTCATGCCCTTGCACTGGAGAAGCTAAACTCGGAGTTGTTTAATGAAAAGATCGCCATTCAGGAACAGCGGGACATCAGTGAGCAATTTATAGAATCCGTGCGGGAAGGGCTCGTCATGTCAGATCGATCAGGCACGATAACCATTGTCAACCAGAGGGTAGAAGAGATGTTTGGTCTGGGTGATTTCCTGGGCAGATCCATTAAAGACTTGGCTCAGGCAATTGACACCATGGTATTGACCGAGAACTTCAATCTGCTGGATCAGACGAGAGCATTTCTGGATGGGGAAACCGCTTTTATTGAGACAGAATTCATTTTTAATAATGTGGAGAAAAGTTTATTTTCCCTTTACATGAAACAGATGGATGTCCCAGGTAAAAACCATGGGTTTCTACTGGTATTCCGTGACCGTACAGGGGAAGAACGGCTGGATCGCATGAAGAATGAGCTGATCAGCGTGGTATCCCATGAGCTTCGAACACCTGTGGCTACGATCATGGGGTATGTGGAGTTAATGATGATGTATGATCTTCCCGCAACCCAACGCCAGGAATTTATGCAGACCATCTCCTCAGAGGGCATGCGGCTGAGTAGTCTGCTGGACGATGTACTCGATATTCAGCGCCTCGACAACGAAGGCATGACTTACCATATGACGTATGTACCGCTGGTTGAATTGGTAGAAGGGGTCGCCGATCAGTGGAATATGAAGTCTGTCCAGCGCATCTATGTTCATACCTTTAATGGAGACTTCTTCGCTTATGCGGATCAGAACAGAATGGTTCAGGTTCTGCATAATCTGGTGGGTAATGCGGTGAAATACTCTCCGGGGGCAGATCGAATTGATGTTACATTATGGGAAGAAGAGGAATGGTTATGTATCGATGTGCGTGATTACGGAATCGGTATCGCGGAGCAAGAGAAGGAAAGGTTGTTCAACAAATTCTATCGTGTGGATAATTCGGGTCATCGGCAGATTGGTGGCACGGGACTCGGCTTGTACATTTCCCGCAAAATTGTGGAGGATCACAAGGGTACGCTGACCTTCATATCTGCAACGGACAAAGGGAGCACATTCAAGGTTCGACTGCCAAAACAGGATGTATTACTGTAGACAATGATTCAGGTATTCATTTCACTTCGTATGATTTATGGTTATGAATGTAGACAGAGCTTTTACCTTTCGCCGCGCAAGCGTCATAGAGGTAAAGGCTTTTTTTGTTTTTCATGATTTCGGATAAAAAACCCTATTCTTTTGCACACTGTATATAGAGCCATAATTTGCATCCCATGCAAAAGGAGGACGGCCAGTATATGTTCCGTAAACAAGAGAAAACGCTCATCATCGTCTGTCTGGTCGCAGCAGTGGTTGTGCTGTATGCCGTTGTGAAAAGTATCATCCGGATCATGAGTTATTAAGACACACGTTCAAGCAGAGTAGTCTGCTGTCGTACATAACGATTATGTGAAAGAGGAGTGTAACCATGTCATCCCTGGACCCTGTTCTGCTCAGTCGGATACTGACCGGTCTTACCTTGTTTGTGCATATCATTTTTGCTTCTATTGGTGTAGGTGTTCCACTCATGATTGCCTTGGCCGAGTGGCGAGGGCTACGAACCAATGATATTCATTACACCCTGCTTGCACGCAGGTGGGCGCGAGGTTTTGTCATCACCGTTGCGGTTGGCGTCGTTACAGGCACGTCGATCGGATTACAGCTCAGTCTGCTGTGGCCGATGTTTATGCGCGTAGCGGGTCAGGCGATTGCCTTGCCACTGTTTATGGAGACGTTCGCCTTTTTCATAGAAGCGATCTTTCTGGGAATTTACCTCTACACGTGGGATCGTTTCAAAAAGAAATATACGCATATGCTGCTGCTGATTCCAGTAGCGCTGGGATCATCCGCCTCCGCGATCTTCATTACGACGGTGAATTCTTTCATGAACCAGCCGCAGGGATTCACCCTGATTAATGGCATCATGAAGGACATTCATCCGCTTGCTGCCATGCTGAATCCGGCGACGCCAACCAAGGTGTCACATGTACTCGCCTCATCATATACCCTGAGTGCAGGTATCCTCGCGGGTATAGCCGCATTTAGTTTGCTCCGGGGACGGGACCATGTGTATTACAAAAAAGCACTCAAACTTACGACGGTGTCTGCGCTTGTATTTGCGATCAGTACCGTCATGATCGGCGACTCCTCCGGTAAATTTCTGGCGAAGTACCAGCCGGAGAAGCTGGCAGCCGCTGAATGGCACTTCAAAACGATGAAGGAAGCACCACTCGTCTATGGCGGTATTCTGGATGAGAACAATGAGGTGAAATACGCCATTGAGATTCCATATGCCCTTAGCATTTTGGCGGGGAATCGTCCAGATACCGAAGTGAAGGGGCTCGAAGAATTTCCGGCCGATCTGAGGCCACCGTTGTCCATTCATTACATGTTCGATCTGAAGGTCACAACCGGAGTTATCATCTTGCTGATCCCTGTGCTATATGTATTCCGGCGCTGGTTGCCGGGACGCATACCTTATCCGAAATGGTTACTGCTCGGCATTGTTTTCCTCGGCCCGCTCGCCATGATTGCGATCGAGCTGGGCTGGATGTTCGCCGAGGTGGGCAGGCAACCCTGGATCTTGCGTGGATACATGAAGGTATCGGAAGCTGCAACAACCTCAACCTCGGTGGGCTGGATGCTGGTGTTGTTCATCTTGCTGTATCTAATCCTGTGTTTCTCGTGTATTCGGGTACTCAGCAAGCTGTTCCGTAACAAGGAAGCGGAGAAGGAACTGGACTCCCTGGGGCTTGAAGGAGGGATCGTGCATTGAGTTTCGAAATTGTAGGTATTGCGATATTGTGGACGTTTTTGTTCGGATATCTGATCGTCGCTTCGATTGATTTTGGCGCTGGTTTTTTCAGCTTTTACAGCATATTGACCGGACACGAGAACAAGATTCATAACATCATTCAGCGTTACCTGTCCCCCGTATGGGAAGTGACCAATGTGTTCCTGATCTTTTTTGTGGTCGGGCTGGTCGGATTTTATCCGGACAGCGCCTTTTATTATGGGACGGCTTTGTTGGTTCCGGGTTCTCTGGCGATTGTGCTGCTGGCAATCAGGGGCGTGTACTATGCCTATAATACCTATGGAAATCATGGGCAGAACAGCCGGATCTACATGGCACTGTATGGAGCGACGGGATTGCTGATTCCCGCAGTGTTCTCCACCATTTTGGCGATATCCGAAGGCGGGATTATTGAGCAGGTGGGCGATCAGGTGTTCTTTCGCTGGCGTGAATTTTTGACGAATCCCTATACCTGGTCGGTTGTGTTGCTTGCACTGGTCAGTGTGCTATATATCTCCGCGATGTTTCTATCCTACTATGCCAAGCGAGCAGGGGATGAGCCGGCATTTGAAGTGCTCCGGGAGTATGCGCTGCTCTGGAGCTTGCCCACCATTTTTGCGAGTTTTCTGGCCTTTCTGCAGATTAACAAACAGAATCCCGCACACTTTGAGCAGATGGTGAATATCTCATGGATGTTCATTGCTTCATTTGTTTTTTTTGTTATTGCGCTATCACTGGTGTGGAAACGTAGATATCTGGGCTGGTGCTTTATTGCTGTCATGCTTCAGTTTGCCTTTGCCTGGTACGGTTATGGGCGTTCCCATCTTCCGTATATCCTGTATCCCTATATTAATATTTACGACAGCTTTACGAATCGCACGATGGGAATCGCGCTTATTACGGCGTTCAGTCTGGGGTTGCTTGTGCTCATTCCTTCACTGGTGCTGATTATGAAGCTGTTCCTGTTTGATGCCAACTATGTGCGCGGTAATTCTGGTAAAAAGAAAGGATGAGTCCGTTCATGGTCCCTACTGAGGGAGTCACGGGAATACCCGGTATAACCGGATTGAGTTTTTTTGAGACATTTACCATCATGTACGCCCCACCCCTGATTATTATGGCTGCCATAGCGTTTCTGTTTGTATATCTGGCGGTGTGCAAAAATCCTAAGGATTGATTCGCTGGTACGTCTATTCCCATTTGGGGTAATCTGTTGTTAAGAAATAGGAAGGGAGGAGGGCCCTTTCATGCCGAAAATCCGTTATAACAATATTGATAATGTAAGTACGGACAAAACGCTGAAGGAATTCAAGCAATGGAGGGAACAGCGGCGCAGCAAAGTGAAGGACTATTCCTACACCGTGCCCAAACACCCGCCTGAACTGGACTATCTGCATGCCAATCGGGATGATACCAGTATTACCTGGATCGGTCACTCCACGTTTTTCATTCAATACTATGGTTTGAACATCGTGACTGACCCGGTGTGGGCCGAAAAAATGGGATTTCAACGAAGGCTCGGTGCCCCCGGCATTCCGATTCAGGATATTCCACCTTTGGATATCATTCTGATATCCCATTCCCACTACGACCATCTACATTTGGCTTCCTTGCGTAAGCTGATTACCGCCAAGACGTTGCTGATTGTACCCGATGGTCTGAAGCGCAAGATGATTCGTAAAGGATTCCATCGATGCCAAGAGATGAAGTGGTGGGATCATATGACACTGGGTGGCGTCAAAATAACCTTTGTCCCTGCGCAGCACTGGACGCGCCGAACGTTGTTCGATACCAATACGTCCCATTGGGGCGGTTACGTGCTGGAAACGAATCATTCGGTGACGACTTCGGCAGCAGAAAGTGCTGCAACCACGAGCGATAAGGATGGATCATCCACGGAATCCCGGAAGAATGAAGCATCCGAGTCATCAAGCGGTCCGCCTGTGTTGTATTTTGTGGGGGATACAGGATACTTCCAGGGGTTCAAAACCATTGGAGAGCGCTTTGACATCGGGGTGACCTTGATGCCCATCGGTGCCTACGACCCGGAGTGGTTCATGACTTCCCAGCATGTGACACCTGAAGAAGCGCTGCAGGGATTCGTTGAATCCGGTTCCCAGCTCATGGTGCCCATGCATTACGGCACATTCAAGCTGGCGGATGATACACCCAAGGAAGCACTGGATCGGCTGGAAGTCGAACGTGAACGTTTAGGCATTGGCAAAGAGCGGATTCGGGTGCTTGGTCATGGCGAAACGCTTCGTATCCGGCACGAGAAAGGTAAACAGGACTAACAAAACCAAGTCAAATATGTTAATGTAGGGATATGCCTGCATGAACAGTACATTTATCAAATTGTTAATAAGTAAAAAGCGGCCAATTTTCGAATTTGCCGTTTTTTTGTGTTATAATATGGTGCCAGAATAGGCATCGGGATATTGAATCCATGATTTTAGTTCATGCTGTATGCAGATTAACCAATAAAGGATGGTATGCTTAATGATTAGTACAAGCGGCATCACGCTCCGCTACGGAAAACGTGCACTTTTTGAAGATGTAAATATCAAATTTACGCCAGGGAACTGTTACGGCCTGATCGGCGCCAACGGAGCCGGCAAATCAACATTCTTGAAAATTTTGTCTGGTGAGATTGAAGCCAACTCGGGAGAGGTGCACATCACCCCGGGCGAACGTATGGCCGTTTTGAAGCAAAACCACTTTGAATATGATGAGTATCCGGTTCTCGAAACGGTCATTATGGGTCACGCTCGTCTGTATTCCATCATGAAAGAGAAGGATGCTTTGTATGCGAAGGCAGACTTTACAGAAGAAGACGGTTTGCGTGCAGGTGAGCTTGAAGGGGAATTCGCTGAGCAGAACGGCTGGGATGCTGAACCAGATGCAGCGGCGCTCCTGATCGGTCTTGGCATTGTTCGTGACATGCATGACAAAAAAATGATAGAGCTGAGCGGAAACGAAAAAGTCCGTGTATTGCTGGCACAAGCGTTGTTTGGCCGTCCAAACAACCTGTTGCTCGATGAGCCTACCAACCACTTGGATCTCGAATCCATTCAATGGCTGGAGAACTTCCTGATGGATTATGAAGGTACCGTTATTGTCGTATCCCATGACCGTCACTTCCTGAACAAGGTATGTACGCATATCGCAGATATTGACTTCGGTAAAATCCAGATGTACGTAGGTAACTATGACTTCTGGTATGAGTCCAGCCAATTGGCACTTGCTCTGCAGCGGGATGCCAACAAGAAAAAAGAAGAGAAGATTAAAGAGCTGCAAGCCTTTATTCAACGTTTCTCTGCGAACGCTTCGAAGTCCAAACAGGCGACTTCCCGGAAGAAAACACTCGACAAAATCACATTGGATGACCTTCGTCCATCCAACCGTAAATACCCGTTTATCAACTTCAAGCCTGAACGTGAAGCAGGTAAACAATTGCTGACGGTAGATCGTATTGACAAATCCATCGATGGTGTGAAAATGTTAAATGATGTGAACTTTGTGGTGAACAAAGGTGACAAAATTGCATTTGTTGGTCCGAACGGAAATGCCAAATCACTGTTATTTGATATTCTTATGGGTGAAACCGAAGCAGACAGCGGCGAATATACTTGGGGCGTAACGACGACTCAGGCTTATTTCCCGAAAGACAACTCTCAGTATTTTGAGGGTGTAGACATGACTCTCGTGGATTGGCTCCGTCAATATTCGAAAGATCAGGATGAAACGTATCTGCGTGGATTCTTGGGCCGTATGCTGTTCTCCGGTGAGGAGTCCCAGAAGAAGGCTAGCGTACTCTCCGGGGGAGAGAAGGTTCGTTGTATGCTCGCAAAAATGATGCAGACAGGTGCAAACGCACTGATTCTGGATGAGCCAACGAACCACTTGGATCTTGAATCCATCACAGCACTGAACAACGGTATGATTGACTTTGACGGCACAATGCTGTTTACATCCCATGACCATCAGTTCATCCAAACGATTGCTAACCGGATTATCGAAATTACGCCAACAGGCATCATCGATCGCCAAATGAGCTATGACGAATATCTGGAAAGTGATGAAATTAAAGAACTGCGCAATAAAATGTATCCGGTAGAGGCTTAAACCAAGCATCATCTACGGGCACGTTATGGATATAGACACAAAAGAACCGCAAGCCTTCTTCACAGGGCTTGCGGTTCTTTTGGTGTTCCATTAGGTGTCTCTGCTACCTTGAACCTAAGATCCGCCAGTACGGCGACGTTGGTTGTTAGGCTTCTTGTTGTTTTGACTCTTCATTGCTTTAGGTCCGCCTTCAAAGTAGGCGCTGGATTGGTTACCGGAATTTGCTTGTTCTTTCTTTTGCGCCAGCTTCTCGCGTATAGCATCCTGCAAACTGACCTTTTTCGGTTCGTTATTTTCGCTCATCGTTATTTCCCTCCCGGTCTTACAGTAAGCCGTCCAGATTGGACGGGATGTATTCATTTTATACGTTTTACAAAAGCCCCACAAGGGCAACCTGATAAAATGCTCAAATCCATGGAGTTTTACCCGGGCCAACATTCTTTCTCATTACCCACAGCCCTGCCTTCTGGCAACTTTGTTTCGGCTTGCCTACAGCAATGCAGCCTGGCAACACTGTTTCTGTAGACCCACACGCTCCGCATTTGGTAACATGGAAAAACCGTAATACGAAACGTAAAAAGGAGTGTCGCCCGGTTTGAACGCTTATGAAGAAATACGAAAAGGGGAGCGAGGGGCTTGGGTTAGTATCATAGCCTATCTCGTCTTGTCTGCCTTTAAGCTCATCTGTGGATATGTATTTGCTTCCAGCGCGTTGCTGGCGGATGGTTTTAATAACCTGACGGATATTGTGGCATCCGTTGCTGTGTTGATTGGACTTCGAATTTCACAGAAGCCTCCTGATTCCGATCATGCTTACGGGCATTTCAGAGCGGAAACCGTAGCAGCTCTGGTGGCTTCATTTATTATGGCCATGGTTGGGTTGCAAGTGTTGGTTGAAGCCGTTCGTTCATGGTATGAAGGAGCCTTTACTGCACCTAATCTGTGGGCGGCAGCGGTTGCTGTAGTCTGTGCTGTGGTGATGCTGGGTGTATACCGCTATAATTTCCGTCTGGCGAAACAAATTAACAGTCAGGCCTTGATGGCTGCGGCAAAAGATAATCGCTCCGATGCTTGGGTCAGCATAGGAGCAGCAGTTGGAATCATAGGTGCGCAATTTGGACTTCCCTGGCTGGATAAAGTAGCTGCTATCGCTGTAGGTGTATTGATCTGTAAGACAGCTTGGGAGATCTTCCGGGATTCTACACATCGTCTTACCGATGGATTTGATCAGAAAGAATTGACGGATCTCAGATCCTCCGTGGCTCGGGTTCCCGGCGTTGAGATGATCAAGGATGTAAAGGCACGTGTGCATGGCAGTCATGTACTTGTGGATGTGGTGATTGAAGTGGACGGAGGGCTGAGCCTGATTGAAGGCCATCAGATCTGTGACAGAGTGGAAGAGCGGTTAAAGCGATCACATAACATCTTGCATGTTCATGTACATGTGGAACCGAAGATGGAAGAGGTCTCTGGAAACTCTTGAACAGGGAGTGAACATGTTGGAATAAGTAAAGAGGACAGCCGCGATTATGCGCGCTGTCCTCTTTACTTATCGGTAGAACGATTATACGATATTATTGAATGGCAACGTGAATCCACGCTTTGCCTTTCCAAGTGTATACCTGTACCCATTCGCCGCCATCGAATCCGTCTACCACTTCACCAGTTGTATCGATAATTTGGGAACCCAGTGCACCAATTGGTTTACCGTTAGGCGCATCATAGAACCAAGTGCGCTCCAGAAGGTTCAATAACATTGTCGGTACCAGTACTTCATCACCTGGTTTTACAAGCGGTTCTTCAAACATTTTGTCATCTGTAGTCGCTGGAGTTTCAGTCGTAGTTGAAGTGCCTTCTGTACCTGTAGTGTCTACTGTTGTACCTGTTACAGTCTCAGCAGTACCTTCTACAGTCTCTACGACAGGTTTGTTCACTTCAACAGCTGGAGTTGTTGTCGTTGTAGCCTCAGTTCCTGTTTCTGGAGTCACCGTTCCAGTAACCGCTTCCTCAGCACCTGCAGCGGCAGCCATCGAACCCATCAACGTTAAAGCAGCAGCAAAACTTACGATTTTTTTCATTTGTATTTCCTCCTCGGTTTTAGGTATGTAATTTGTTGTCCTGTGTTAAAAGTAACCAAGCGAGCTACCTTATGAATCACAAATTATAACAATATTTTCTTGCATTCTCCAGTGTCAACTGGCGCATATGTGGGTATATAGCAGGCCTGTAAATATCATACTTCGGTGGGATATAATCGGGTTGGCTATCTAAAAAAAGTCCTGTTTTTATGGATTCAGTGGGAGAGCGAATTGGAATAAAGCAGGAGGGAGTGCAATACATAATATAGAAAAGTTGGCTTGTGCCTGAACGCACAAAAGCCAATCGGCTTGGTAGCACGATCGGCTTTTGTATGTATCCGTTAATGTTTATTCGGTACAGCGAGTTATCGCATTCGGCTACGTCCCGTAATGAGGGAGATTACGAACAGTACAACGAAGAGGAAGAAGAGTACTTTGGCAATTGAAGCTGCTGCCTCAACAATACCGAAGAATCCAAAAATACCTGCTACCAGTGCAATAATTAGAAATAATACAGACCATTTCAACATGAGTATTCATCCTTTCAATTTCTGAATTGTGCAGTGAAGTGTTTTCACCTCACCGCCCTGTGTAGTCTAACTTTAACCGGGGCTTATCGTGTTGAAACATGGTGTTTTTTTCAAACCGCGGGCATATATGAAGGGATATGTTTTATTGTTTCGTCAGGGAAATGCTCGGGTAACTATAGCCATAACGAAATTGATGCATATACGGAAAGTGAGGTTCTTCTATGATCTATCAAATTAGCGTGGCCCTTATTGCAGTAGCATTTGCAGTACTTGTTTTCTTTTTGATTCGTACCTTGAAATCTGCTCAGAGTTCACTGGACAATGTCTCAACGACATTACAAGAGGTCCAGAAGACGATTGATGAACTTAGTTATGAAGTGAAGCAGACGGTAAGGCATGCCAATGACATTACCGTTGACGTGCAGCAGAAGATGAAAAAAATTGATCCTGTGATGGAATCCGTTGAGAATCTGGGAGAAGTGTTGAATGAAGTGACGGCAGCAGCCAAACAAGTATCCACTACGCTGATGGCCAAATTTCAGACCAAACGAAACCATGCTGAACAGACCAAACCATCTGAAAGCGTTCATGTAACGGCACCACCTGCAACACCAACGGACCGTACCCTACAATCCTACGAAGCTACATATAAGGATGGAGCTAAGGGCGGAGGAAATTGGATGAAGTATGTTGATGTTGCAGCGAATGTATGGCAACGGATGCGCAAATAACATGACCGCTTTGTAATCCATAAGAAGCCTTCAGAGCGGTGATGAACTTGATGAAAGGGTGAGAATCATGATGAAACTATTGCTAGTGACGATGTTTAGCGTAATTTCTCCCTTTTCCGTTCAACCGGCAGCGGTACCTGCTGCTCATGATATGCAATGGACGGCAATGGAAGAGAAGGCGTCAGAGGTGACTCTGGCTGTTGATCATTCCGAGACTTTCCAGCATTTTCGGACTCTGAATGGCATTTCCCTGGATGATACCATGAGCGAGTTGTCGACTAAGAAGGGCCAGCCGGTTCATAAACAGGAAGATCCTTATCTGGGGTGTCCTGAATTTCATTTTCGTGATGTGAAGGTGGGTGTGTGTGTGGATACGGGTGCCATACATTATGTGCATATCGATGCATCCGAGAATGACTTGATATTAAACGGAGAGAGAATCGAGATGGATATTGAGTCGATCCACCAAGCTCTCGGCGAACCTTATTATGTAGCTGAGGACGGAGAAGTGTTTCTTCGTGGAGATCATGCGCTGAAGGTATATATGAAGTCAGGCTCTCGTCAGATTGAAGGCATTGATCTTTTTGATGAAACGGTTTCCTAGGATTGGTTAGCAGAGAGTCGTTTCAAACCCATATAGTATGGTTATATATTAAATGTAGCTCGATATAGAAGATAAATCAGAGGAGAGTGGAAACGATGAATTCAACCAATGAGCAAGCTTATGCAAAAGTGGTAGAAAACGGAGTCCAGGCGGTAGAAGCGGTGAAAGAATTGCAGATTACCGGATACCTTGCTGATCATATCTTTGTTCTTGCGCATGAGAAGGATCGTACGGACCGAATTGCTGAGACGGCAGATGCCAAAGAAATTGGTATCAAAGAAGAAGGCATATTTGATTCCATGGCGAATCTGTTCCGCTCACGTGGTGACGAACTCCGGGCCAAAATTGTTTCGATGGGCTTTACCGAAGCCGAAGCCGAGTTCTACGAGAGTGAACTGGATAAAGGTAAAGTACTTGTTATTGCTAAAAGGAAAGACTAATTCATATCGTTGCAAGCTCAAGCTTGCTGAACATGGACAAGCTTCTCTATATTACCCAGCAAAATGCTTCATCAAAAACATAGATAAGGAATGGGGAAAGCCCCATTCCTTATCTATGTTTTTGCAAGTTTGGAAGCGGGATCAGAACGCTGCAAAAACAGGGTAAAAAGCGGGGCAATTCCCCTGCAATGGTGCCATCTACTGATAGAAGTTTTGCACTTTTGAGATTATAGTTATACTAGGAATTATTATGTCTACTGCCGTTTTGTATGCAAAATTTGTATAATTAAGGTTGCTAGATGACCTGATAAGAATCGACAAACCCGGACGCCACAGATAAGGAGATAGAAATGAGAATACTTATTGTTGACGACAATCCGACGAATGTCATTATCATTCGAGAAATTCTGAAAAAAGAAAACTATCGTGACATTGTAACGGCAAGTTCAGCCATGGAAATGTTTGAAGTTTTGGGAATCGGAGAGGAAAACCATGAACTTCGTCCCAAGCCGTCGGATATTGACCTGATTTTGCTAGATATGATGATGCCGGAGATGGATGGTATCGAAGCCTGCAGTATCGTGCAGAAATTCGAAAATCTGAAAGATATTCCGATTATAATGGTGACAGCGATCGGCGATTCCAAGAAACTTGCCGAAGCATTGGATGCAGGTGCATCCGATTACGTAACCAAACCCATTAATAAAGTCGAATTGATGGCCAGAATTCGACTCGCGCTTCGTTTGAAACAGGAGAAAGATTGGCATAAGGAACGCGATCAACGTATTCAAGATGAGCTGAAGCTTGCAGCGATGGTTCAGAATGCGGTATTAAGTCCAGCGCTTCGGGACCCGTTGTTTCAAGTGCACGCCATATATAAACCTTCATTTGAGCTTGCAGGTGATCTGTACTCATGGTATCCGCTGGGTGAAGGACGTTACGGGGTATTGTTGCTGGATATGATGGGACATGGTATATCTTCATCCCTGTTTACGATGTTTATCGCCTCGGTGCTGAAAGATACGGTGACTACGTATGTTGATCCAGAGAAGGTTATTCAGGAACTGAACCGTCGCTTTAATCAGCTACATCTGGGGAAACAGCTGGTACAATACTATTTCACAGCCATCTATATGGTTGTCGATACACGCATGAAGCGCATTGATTATGTTAATGCAGGGCATCCGCCGGCGTTATTTTTCCGAAACGACGGCAGTATGACTACATTTGACAGCGTGTGCTGTCCTGTAGGTTTGTTTGACAAGATGGACATTGAGCCTCAAACGATCCATTACGAGGGTGACGGACATATTGTGCTCTATACGGATGGATTGCTGGAAGCTGTCCAAGGCGGGCCGGATGAACAGCTTGGATTCCTCAAAGACCAATTAACCGGCTCACATCAATGGAATGAAGCTGCTATGCAGGCTCTGTTTTTTGACGATGAAATTCAGCAAGAGCGGGATGATGATAAATGCCTGGTCTGGATTACTTTGGATAAAGGGGCGGAAGCTGAATGAAGATCAGGAATAAATTACTGATTGGCTTTACCTCGTTGATGGCCATTTTGATCGTACTCACGTTTGTGAGTTATGAGCGGCTGAACAGCAGCAATCAACAGATCGATCAGATGTATCAGGATCGTTATCTCAAAGTAAGGTTCACCTCTGCTGCACGGGGAGAAGTGAATGATATCGCCAAAGTGCTGGCTAACTTGTTGTTGAATCCAGGTAATTCTACTGGTGCAGCAGATGGGGACCTGAAGGCGATGAAGGATCGGGGTGACCTTAACCTCCAAGAAGTGAGAAATCGGGCAGACAGCGCGCCTGAACATCAGCTGGTAGATCGGGTGAATGAGGCGTGGAATGCCTATACCACTTATGCCACGAGACAGATTAGCCTGATGTCCCAAAACCGGGTGGAAGATGCGAATAACTACCGTAATTCAACCGGACTCGTGGTACAAAAAGAAGCAGTGGATAGTCTGAATGCCCTTTCCCGTTATCAGGACCAGGAGATTGATAGCGAGATCAAGGATGCTAACGCAGCATATACAAGAGCAGTGCAGATTACGATAAGCATTATGATTGCCGGATTGCTACTTGCACTGGGTGTCATCTTGTGGGTATTACCAAGTATTACTCGTGGTCTGAATACCGTATCCATGATGATCACCAGTTTTGGCCAAGGCCGTTACCGGACCATTCGACGCATTCAGATCAAGTCCACGGATGAGATTGGGCAGATCGCTAATGTGTTCAAAGATGTGTCCAACGATCTGGAAGAGAAACTAAAGGTCGAGAAGGCTTATGTACAAGCTCAGCAGGATCAGAACTGGATGAGTTCCAATATCGCAAGAGTCCCGGAATTGCTTCGAGGAATCGGGTCCATTCGTCAGATTTCACAGATGTTTATCAGTGAGTTCACACCTGTACTTGGAGCACAGTTAGGCGTTGTGTATCTGATTGATGAGGAGAAACATCCAGACGAACTGAGACGTTACGGAGCGTATGCCTTTGAAGAGAACGAAGACGTCGGCAAAGAAATGTATCGCATCGGTGAAGGCTTGATTGGTCAGGCTGCACTGGATATGACGCCGATTATTCTGGAGAATACACCTCAGGATTACGTGCATATTGGTTCAGCTTCAGGTTCTACACGAGCTGCGGGTATTATGATCTATCCTGTCGTGTTTGAAGATGAGCTGATTGGTGTGGTGGAGCTAGCTTCCTTTGAAGGTTTCAATGAACTGCATAGACAACTGTTTAGTCAGCTGATCATGAACCTGGGAGTTATTCTTAATAATGTTCGACGCCGTTTGCGCGTGGAGGAACTGCTTCGCGAATCCCAGGCACTGACAGAGGAGCTTCAGGTTCAATCCGAAGAGTTACAGACACAGCAAGAAGAACTTCGTCGTTCCAATGAGAATTTGGAGGATCAGACACACGCACTTAAACGTTCCGAGGAATTGTTGCAGCGACAGCAGGAAGAACTGGAGCATTTCAACACCGAATTGATTACCAAGACACGGGCGCTTGAAGAGCAGGTACGCGAAGTCGAAGAGAAGAATGACGAAATTGAGAAAACGAAGACACAGTTGGAACAGCAAGCAATGCAGCTGTCGATGACAAGCAAGTACAAATCTGAATTTTTGGCGAATATGTCGCATGAACTTCGTACACCGCTGAACAGTCTGCTCATTCTGTCCCAGTTATTGTCGGAGAACAAAGGTGGGAATCTGAGTGACAAGCAGCAGGAATATGCGCAAACCATCTATATGTCGGGTGCGGATCTGCTGAAAATGATTGATGAGATTCTGGATCTGTCCAAAGTGGATGCAGGTAAGATGGATATCAATTATGAGACGGTTCGAATGGAAGAACTGACTAGCTTTGTTAAACAAAACTTTGGCCCGATGGCGAATAAAAAAGAGCTTAACTTGAACATCGAGTTCGACAGTGATTTACCGGAATGGGTATACACCGACAGTCATCGCATCAAACAAATTTTGCGGAATCTGTTATCGAATGCATTCAAGTTCACCAATCGTGGTTCTGTTAGTCTGATTGGACGGCGGATGAAACCGGAAGAACTGCCGGGATACATGAATACCAATCAGGAATATCTCGGATTCACAGTGAAGGATACAGGCATTGGTATTCCATCGGACAAAACAGATCTGATCTTTGAAGCGTTCCAGCAAGTGGACGGGACAACGAGTCGAAAATATGGCGGAACGGGTCTGGGCTTATCCATCAGCCGGGAACTGGCACGATTGCTTGGTGGTGCAATACAGGTAGAATCATCCGAAGGGGAAGGCAGCAACTTCACGTTGTTCCTGCCGGATAATCATGGAGAGGAAGCTTTGGCGAAGGAAGAAGCTTCGAGAGAAGCGGCTGTATCTTCGGAGGGACTCTATGAACAGGCAACAGAGACACGGACCATGCTTTCGAGTCATCAAACCATACTCTCGCCTGATCCGGAACAGAATCTTGTGAGGGATATATCACCTACAAATTCTCCACAAGTCACCCAGTTCGAAGATGATATGGAGAGCCTTATTGAAGGTGACAAAATCCTTCTCATTATTGAGGATGATGTGAACTTTGCACATATTCTGATGGATATGGCGAGAAGCAGAGGTTTCAAAGCACTTGTTTCCCTTCAAGGTGACAAAGGGCTTGAAATGGCACGTCAATATCTGCCGGATGCCATCATCCTGGATATACAATTGCCGGTTATGGACGGTTGGACCATTCTGGGCGAGCTGAAGAGCAGTTCGGTAACACGCCACATCCCTGTACATGTGATTTCGGTAGTTGATGATATGAAGCAAGGTTTGATGATGGGCGCCATTGCTTACCTGAAAAAACCTTCCAGCAAGGATTCACTGGATAAAGCTTTCTCACATATCGAATCCTATACCGAGAATCAGTTGAAACGATTGTTGATTGTGGAAGATGATGAGAATCAGCGTAAAGCAATCATTGAATTGATTGGTCATGACGATGTTGCAATCACGGCTGTATCTACAGGTAGTGAGGCGCTGAATGAATTACACAGCCAGCGTTATGACTGCATGGTATTGGATCTGATGTTAACGGATATGACCGGGTTCGAGTTGCTCGACCAGATTCGGGATGACGAATATCTGAACGATCTGCCGATTATAATCTATACAGGCAAAGAACTGGATTCCAAGGAAGAGATGAAGCTGCGTAAATATGCGGAATCTATCATTATCAAGGATGTGAAGTCACCGGAACGTTTGCTGGATGAAACCACATTGTTCCTGCATCGGGTGGAAGCCAATTTGCCTGAAGACAAGCGGCGAATTTTACAGAAACTACACAACAAGGAGACGTTATTCGAAGGCAAGAAAATATTGCTTGTCGATGACGATATTCGTAATGTATTTGCCCTTTCAAGTGTCCTTGAAGGCTATCGCATGGATGTAACGTTTGCAGAGAATGGCCGTGAGGCTCTGGAGATTCTGGACAAAAACCCGGAAATTGATCTGGTACTAATGGACATGATGATGCCTGAGATGGACGGTTATGAAGCGATGACACGAATCAGACAGATACCGCAGTTTGAAAAGTTGCCGATTATTGCCCTTACAGCTAAAGCAATGAAAGAGGATCGAGGCAAATGTATTGAGGCCGGAGCATCGGATTATGTGAAAAAACCGATCCAAACCGATCAATTGTTATCATTAATGCGCGTATGGCTGTATTCGTAAGCTCATTGTTTGGGTAATGAAAGACAATACAACGAATACGCAAGTAACAAATGATGAAGTGGAGAGAATTTATGACACCGTGGGAACCTACCGAGACGGGGGCAGAATTGGTTCGTATGCCGCAAGATGAAGAGCGCGAACTGATTGAGATTGAGTTGCTGTTGGAAGGCATGCACCGTTTATATGGATATGATTTTAGAAACTATGCACTGCCATCCTTGAAACGGCGAATCTGGCATCATGCACATGCCGAGGGTGTGAAGAGTATATCCGGCTTGCAGGAGCGAGTTCTTCATGACCGTTCCGCGTTTGAACGTTTTGTACAGAACTTGTCTATCCCTGTAACGGAAATGTTCCGAGATCCCTCGCTTTTCCGGATGTTTCGGGAACAGATTATACCAATCCTGAGAACCTATCCGTATATCCGAATATGGCATGCGGGTTGCTCCACGGGGGAGGAAGTCTATTCCATGGCCATCATGTTGCATGAGGAAGGGCTGTATGACAAGGCAAGAATCTACGCAACAGATATGAATGATCGCTCATTGCAACAAGCCAAGGAAGGCGTCTACGGTATTGAGAAAATGAAACTGTTTACTACAAATTATTTGGAGGCAGGGGGTACCAGAGCCTTCTCCGAGTACTATACAGCAAAATATAATTCGGTGATATTTCATCCTTATCTCAGGAAGAACATCATATTCGCCGAGCACAATCTGGCAACAGATCGGTCATTTAATGAGTTTAATGTTATCTTTTGCCGCAACGTAATGATTTATTTCAATGATGAACTACGGAACCATGTACATGGGCTTTTTCATGAGAGCCTGAGTCACTTCGGTATACTTGTTCTGGGGTCTAAAGAATCGATACATTTCACAGAATTCAGTGATTCCTATGAGCCGTTAGACCGGACCGAAAAAATATACCGGAAAATGAAATAGGGGGTTAAGCTTAGCTATGGGGCTCAATGAACCAATCCACATATTATTGGTAGATGACCGCCCTGAGAACTTGCTTGCTCTCGAAGCAGTTCTTGAATCAGAACAATATAAACTCGTCAAGGCGACTTCCGGAGAAGAGGCACTCCGTTGTCTGCTGAAAGACGAATTTGCGGTTATTGTACTTGATGTGCAGATGCCTGGGATGGACGGAATTGAGACAGCAAAGTTAATTAAGGCACGGGACAAGTCCAAAGATGTACCGATTATATTTATTTCTGCCAACAGCAGAGAAGCTGAGCATTTGTTTGCCGGCTATTCAGCTGGTGCCATTGATTACATGGTCAAACCCTTTATTCCTCAGATTTTGAAATCCAAAATTGAGGGCTTTGTGGAGATGTATATCACGAATAAACGTTTGAAAACGCAAACCATGCTGCTCCATCAGAAGACGCAGGAACTGGAGAAGATGAATCAACAGCTTATTCAGGCCAAGGAAGAGGCAGAGATCGCAGCCAATGCAAAGACGGAGTTCTTGGCAATGATGAGCCATGAGATTCGTACACCGATGAACGGAGTCATCGGTATGGTGGATCTGCTGATGGAAACGGAACTGAAAGAAGATCAGAAGGAGTACGCGGACATTGTTCGTCGAAGTGCGGATGCACTTGTCACGGTGATCAACGATATTCTTGATTTTACCAAGATGGAATCCGGCAAAATGGAGCTGGAAGAGCATCCGTTTGAACTCGTCTCCTGTATTCGGGAAGTGCTGGGATTGTTCGCTGCAGAAGCAGGCAAAAAGAATCTGGAACTGGATTATTTTTTGGAAGATTCCGTCCCTGAATTGATTTATGGAGATATGACCAGGCTACGTCAAGTTCTCTTGAATCTGATCGCTAATGCGATTAAGTTCACCGACCAAGGCGGGGTATATCTGATTGTGTCTGTCCATGAGGAAAAGGGCGGACGAATGGCATTGGAGTTTGCTGTTAAGGACACAGGGATTGGTATTGCGTTGGACAAAGTGGACCGCCTGTTTCAGCCATTTTCACAGCTGGATACGTCCATGACACGCAAGTACGGTGGAACTGGCTTGGGTCTGGCGATATGCAAGAATCTGGTCGAAATGATGGGTGGACAGATCTATCTGGATACAACGGAGCAACGTGGAGCGACATTTGTATTTACGATTCAGGCGAAACGTTATGTGGAAACTGAACTGGTTCAGGGGGACAGGGAAGAGAAACTGACGGATGTGAAGAATGAGAATAAATATCCCACGGTATTAATTGTGGATGATCATCCGATTAACCAGAAGTTGATGGCGATCATGCTAAGTAAGCTTGGTTTGCACTCAGACATAGCTGAAGACGGGCAGAGTGCCCTGGACATGGTGCTCGGCAGTCATTATCCCTATGATTATGTGTTCATGGATCTGCAGATGCCTGTTATGGATGGTCTGGAGTGTACACGGCGGATTCGAGAGGGTCTACTCTCACCAAGTCAGCCGATCATTATAGCGATGACAGCTAACGTTATGGAAGGTATTCAGCAGCGCTGTACTGCCGCAGGCATGGATGATTATATTAGTAAACCGGTCAAAATGGGCAGTGTCAAACAGAAAATTGCCCAATTTCAAAAACAACGTCAAATGTTGAACTCAGGCCCATCTGCCATGAATCATGCGAATTGAAATATATACCAAACCCGCTTTCTGTTTCAATCATGCTTAAATTGGGTTATTAGGTAATGAAACCATTGATCAGGAGAGAGATGTCTAATGAATACAAATAAAAATGAAAAATTCAATGCAAGAACTGAAACACTTGACGGCGTGTGCACGGTATATCTGACTGGCGAACTGGATTTGTCGGTTGCTCCTGACTTCCGTTTGGTGATGGAGCCACTCGTGGACAACAAGGAACAGGACCTTTTCATTAACATGAAAGAATTGAAGTACATTGATAGTACAGGGATTGGTATCCTGTTATCTGTTCTAAAGGCAAGACATGGAATGGAAGCTCGCTTTGAAGTACAGGAAGTTCCTGCGCAAATCCAGAAACTTTTTGATATGACGGGTATAGCTAAATTCTTTGTCACACAGAAGAATTCCCAATAGGAAAGGATCGAAAAAGGAATGAATGCAGAAGTTCAAAGAGTCACCCTGAATTTACCGGCGACAGCTGATTACGTTGATATTGTAAGGCTCAATCTTTATGGGGTTGCATCCAAAATGGGATTCTCTTATGAAGATATTGAGGATATGAAAGTGGCTGTATCCGAGGCTTGTAATAATTCTGTACTGTATGCCTACTCACACGAAGGCGGCATGGTTGAAGTAATATTTGAAGTAGAGGGCGAAACATTGTGCATTACGGTCAAAGATGAAGGTGCCAGCTTTGAGAATATGAATCCTGCTGTGACACGTTCCGGTCTTCACGACAAAGAACTGACAGAAGCACAGATTGGCGGTCTTGGGTTCTACCTGATGCAAGCTCTAATGGACGATGTCAGTGTGGAAAGTGAGACGGGCAAAGGTACGAAGGTAGTACTCGTAAAACGTCTTGCAAGAAGTGAGGAGAAAGTATGAGTGAAAAAGTGACTCCCCAGAGTCCATGTCTGAAGCTATAGGTTTGATCTGGGAATACCAGCAGACCCTAGATAATGAAATTGCAACAGTGCTTATCCGCAAATATGAACCGATGGTGAAGATGGCGGCAGGTAAAATTGCTAGGAATCGACCCGATCTGTATGAGGATTTGTATCAGACCGGGCAGATGGCTCTGATTCGATTGCTCAAGCAATACGATATCAGCTTAGGTATCCCATTCGAACCTTATGCCATGAAGAGTATGATCGGTCATATGAAGAACTATTTGAGAGACAAGTCTTGGTATATTCAGGTGCCCCGGAGGATTAAGGAAAAGGGAGCACTTGTGCAGCATGCCATTGATGAGTTAACCGTGAAACTGGAGCGCTCACCTGGTGTGAACGAGATTGCTGAATACCTTGATTTGACTCCAGAAGAGACTATTGAAATCTTGGCTGGTCGCGAATGTTACCACTATGTGTCACTGGACTCTCCTTTATCTCAGGATGACAGTGCAGCGACATTGGGTGAACTGATCAGTGCGGATGTAAATGACTTCGATTCGGTCGAAAAACGGATGGACTTGCAACAGGCATTGGGACAATTGAAGGAACAAGAGCAGAAGGTACTTATTCTAGCATTCCAAGATGGCCAATCTCAACGGGCAATTGCCCAGAAGCTTGGTGTTTCACAGATGAGTGTATCTCGGATTCAGAAACGAGCTACAGAGAAATTGAAGCAGATCATGTCAAATGCTTCAATGTTATGAAAAATGAAAACTTGATATTATTAAGTACATCATAATGAAGGACACGTGATTCCACTGGAATACATACGTGTCCTTTTTTGAAATCATGGAGAACGGTCATATGTAATGAACCATGAATACAGGAGTGGATATTGTGGATGTGAATAAAGTTAAGCTGGAAGCTCGCCGAGATAAAGTGGTTTATTCAGAAGATTGGCAGTGGTGGGATTGGGTTGCACCTGACCAGGAGAGTATAACCGACGCACTGAAAGAATTGACGGGAGCCTTTCCAGACATGCAGTACTGGTTGAATAAAATACCGGAAGTCGAGTCCAATTATCTCTCTGTCCGCTTCATTAATGGTACGGAGCCCGTTATATTTGGGTCATTGCTGTATGCGATCAAGAATGAAAAAGCTGACAAACGTAAAGACAATCAAATGTTCTTCTATGTCGACCGGCACAACCTGGTTACATTGAATATGGATAACAACACAAGAGATATTATGAATACGGACGAGCGCAGCCAGATGTTACAGAAATGCAGCGAAGCTAAGGATGGAATGTTTGTGCTTTTTCGAGCCGTCCTACATTACTACCATGTGGGTATGGATCACTTTGAGATGAACCTGCGTGATCTGGAACGGAAGATGGAGTCGCGTAATGCACGCACCCTGATGGACCAGATTCTCGCCGCCCGCTTTGAATTGTTGTACTGGAGCAATCTGTTTATCCCATACTCGGAGCTGATGGCAGCTGCCCATGAGGCTTATCTTGATGAAATAAAAGATAATCGCTTCTTCCAGCAACTTCAACATCGAGTAGAGCGAATGGAGCGTTTGTTCAGCCACTATGAGAAGGAGATCGACACGTTAATCTCCATTGATAATGCGATCTCAGGCGTACGCGGTAATGAGATTATGAAGACGCTGACCATCGTTACCGCTGTGTTTATTCCCGCCACGGCCGCTGGAGCGATATGGGGGATGAACTTTGAGAACCTGCCCTTTATCGACAATCCATGGGGAGTTGTACTGGTTCTTGTACTCATTATCATAAGCATGATCAGCATGTATGTATGGCTGATGATGAAAGGCTGGACAGGGGATCTGCTGAAAGTGAAATCATCACAGTCTTCTGTCGAAGGTAAACAGAGCAGCGGAGCTACGGAGAAGCGAAAGACTTGACCCGCTCTGCTGATCCATCCTATTTTTTGTAATCTTGAATATACCCAAGCAAGTCAGCGATATATTGGCCTATAATCGGCATGTTGACGAATTGACTAAGAATGAATGCCAGCAAACCCAGGACAACAAAGGTACCTACGGTTAAGCCAAGACCTCTGGCCATACCTGCGGTGAAGTTGGTAATAATCCGTTTTTTGGGACTGCTATAATTCTCGATAATATCCTTAATCTGTGCCCTCTCGAGACTATCTGCAATCTGATCCAGACGAGTGTTCAGTCGCTTTACCTCATGACGTAACTCAAAAGGGTGCTCGCTGGTATCATACTGTTGTGCCGGTGTTCCTCCCGTAATTGGAGTATTACCGTTGATTGTAACTTTACTCATGATCTCTTCCCCCATTCGCATTGGATAAAAAATAGCCAGCTAGAATGCAGCTGGCTATTGGTTACTCGATCTACATAGCCTTACAGGCTAGTCGAGTTCAGTTCTTTACGTGCATCTTCCTTCGCTTCTACGGAAGCGGCAGCCACTTCTTCGGATGCACGGGATGCTTCGTTAGCAACATCCGCAGACGCTTTTCTCACAGATTCCATAACATCGTTACGGCCTTGATTTACGGTTTTCGCAATATCCGAAGTTTTGGAAGAGACCGTTTTAGCCAATTCGGAGGCTTTGTCTCCTACAACCGTTGCAACTTCTTTCGTGCGGTCAGTAACCATACCTACTTTCTCGGAAAGATCACCGCGCAATTCACGTCCCGGTTTAGGAGCAAAGAGTAATGCTGCAGCTGCTCCCAGCAAACCCCCGATAAAAATTCCTTTGGCGAAAGTCGAACCCGTCTGTACAGGATATTGTTCTTCTGCTTTATTCATGTCTAATCACTCCTTCTTCAAATTTAAGAAACAAATACGAAACAACGAACACCGTGTTGCCCGAATCAGGCAGCCTGTCTTAGCAGTCTGGACACAAGCCCCAGCAAGAAAACAAAGAGCGCTGTTCCAATGATAGCGGGTATGATAGCAAAGTTACCGATAACGGGTCCCCAGTTACCAAGCAAAAGTGCTCCCAGCCAGGCTCCGGCAAATCCGGCAATCATCGCACCAATCACGCCTCCAGGCATGTTATGACCGGCAAGTGCATTTCCGATCAAACCGATGATAATTGCCATCACAATGCTGATAATAATGCCCCACATAACAACCGCCTCCTCTAAACTTGATGTAGGATGTTGTCTGTTCGCGTTTGCTTACTTCGTATTTAAACGCCGAGCAGGCCTGTGAAACAACAAAGATGAGGATGAATGAACTGGAAATTAGAGGGAGACGTTCTTCAACGGGTTCGTGCAATGCCTTTAATCATGCAGATGATCCATGCGAGCCCGGCAGCAAATCCCGTAAATACATCTGTAGGATAATGAACGCCGAGCATGATGCGGCTGAGACCGATCAAACCAATATAACCGATACCGCATAGAACAGGGAGGCACCAACCGAAGGAGTCATGTCTCTGTTGTTCAATAGCCCAGATCACAAAGAGCATCCCGTAGAAGCCCATGGAGATCATCGCATGCCCGCTGGGGAAGCTGTACCCGTGAACCACCAGTAGATGATCCAACTCAGGCCTGCTGCGTCTGAAGAATTCTTTCAATAACGTATTTAGAATCCACATCATGGCAAAACTTCCTGAGATCGCATATCCATATATAACAAATCTTGAACTGCTTTGCATGAAGAAAAGAAGAGCAAAACCTCCTGCAGCCATTGCAGAGATTTTGAATGAGCCCAGTGCCGTAATGAAAGCAGTGTAGGGTAACAGGTGAAGACGTGAATCCGAGTTTAGATAAAATATTTGCTGAATCCGATCATCCAGACGAATAATATAATCAGCACCCAACCAGGCACCAAGACCTGCAAGAATGAATACAAGTGAAGCGCTAATGGTTATGCCTGCCAAACCCCAGTGGAGCAGTGGACGTAACGAGATGCTGGACATTGAACCAGATGAGTAGGGCGGAACCGTTTTGCGCGGCATAATGAGGTTCTCCTTCAGTAGTCGTAGTAGGTGAATATAGATTGATCAAGATATACCCGAAGTAGCTGTCGAAAAAACTGTAAAAACGTCGTTTTTGTACTATACTATTTAAGATATCCCATGCGGCGTCGTGACGCAAAGCAGAGATGAATTCGGGAGCATAAAGGAGAGAACTCGCATGGAGAGTGCCTTATTAATTAAAGAATACCGTGCAGGCGTTATGGAATGCGCCCACTACGGACACATAAGTATTACGGATGAGACTGGTCGAATTGTATACTCGGCTGGCGATCCTCATTTTCGGGCGTTCACCCGCTCATCTGCCAAACCTTTTCAAGCTATTCCAGGTATCCGGGCAGGGATGGCCACTCACTATGGCCTCACAGCACAGGAGATTGCGATCATGTCCTCTTCGCATCGTTCAGAACCTGAACATATCTGGGTGCTGGAGCGGTTATCCGGCAAGATCGGATTAGGGGAAGAGTGCCTGATCTGTGCTCCCAGCTATCCGCTTCATGAAGAAAGCCGAAATGAATGGTTGCGGGCGCAAGGGGAGAAACGCCGTATTATGCACAACTGCTCTGGCAAGCATCTGGGAATTCTGGGGTACAGCCAGATGAAGCATGTTGATCTGGGTAGTTACGCTGAGCCAGATCACCCGGTGCAACGTGAAATTCTCGCAACCTTTGCCGATCTGGCAGGTATTGAGGAGAAAGAGATTGAGCTTGGGACGGATGGTTGCGGCTTTCCGGTATTTTCTTTGCCGTTGTCCGCATTGTCAAATGCATATCTGAAGCTCGCTTGTCCGGATCTTATTGCCGATCCTTCCACGCGAATAGCAGTGGAGACCATTACATCGGCCATGAACGAATATCCATTGATGGTAGGTGGAACACATCGTGTCGATTCCGTGCTGCTGGAAGATGATAACATTGTGGCCAAAGGTGGGTTTAAGGGCGTATTCGGGTTTGCTCTGAAAAAAGAACGTCTGGGAATCACCTTTAAGGTACTTGATGGTTCCGAGGAAGAGTGGGCCACCATTACCCAATCCATCCTGAAACAGATTGGTTATTCCAATGAAAGAACCATTGCACGATTGGCTGAAATCTTCCCTTCGGACATCCGAAATGACGCGGGTACCCTTGTGGGCCATACCGATAGTGAGTTCCTTTTGCACTCACTTGAAGATAGCGTATAACCTTAATAAGGGGCGTGATTAGAGTTGCCGGACCACGGGTAAAGATGACATACCAACTGGTATTGATCTATACAATTCATATACACGCATGGACTGCCGCGGTAAGTGGCTGTTCTAAACCCTTGGAGGTGGATGAACATGATTAAAGTAGTGACATCGGAAGAAAGGCACACGTCGGATCGAGGTTGGATACACAGTGAATTCAGCTTTTCCTTTGCGGATTATGATGATCCAAGCAATGCCCATTTTGGCTGTCTGCTGGCTCATAATGACAACACGCTGATGCCGCAAGAAGGCTTTAAGAAACATCCACATCATGATCTTGAAATCGTTAGTTATGTCATATCAGGTACACTCAAGCATACAGACAGTATGGGAACAGAACAATTACTTGAACCGGGCACAGTTCAGGTGATGAGTGCAGGTACGGGAGTAGAGCATTCCGAGACCAATCCTTCAACGGATGAACCGGTACGCTTCCTCCAGATGTGGTTTTTGCCATCTCAGCGTATGCTGAAACCTTCCTATATGAGTCGAAGGGTAGACGCACAGGAGCATGTGAATCGTTTATGTCCGATTGTATCGGGACAAGAAGGTGAAGGTGCTGAGGGAGCATTAACGATTGCTCAGGATGTAACCTGCTATCTGTCCCAGCTGGAATCGGGGAAAAAGTTGATGTACCCACAGCATGAAGATCGACGTACACATCTATTTCTGATCAGTGGTCATCTTGAGATCCAATGTTCAGAGGGTAACTTCAACCTTAAACCAGGTGATGCTGCACGGATTCGCAAAAGCTGTGATCTGCAAATCACGAGCACTGGCAGCGAACCAGCCGAATTGGTTCTGGTTGACCTGCCTTAAAGGATATTGACATGACATACAAACATATTTAGTGATTTTGCAGAGGTTAGAAATGTAACGAATCTCAGCGACGCTATTTCATCCGAAAATTTCAACAACAAAACACGAAAGGGACAAGGCAGAATGAATCTCTGCTTCGTCCCTTTTTCATGCGTGGATGTTATGGTTTTTCATCCATGTTCTTTTTAAGGGCTTTTGAGATAGCCCCTTTACTTTATTTTTAGATAGATTGGTTGTGCCATACTCCACTAAGACTTGCGAAGTTTTCCCAGTTCCGAAGCGACAGCTTCCACTTCAGAGATACTGAGATGTTCCTTGCCCGTAATCATTTCATACAAGTCATACAAATCTTCATATTTCTCAAGCGGGAATCCTGAAGCTTGCATGGCGGCACCGCTTGCCATCCGAAGTTTGGTTTTGATCGCTTCAACCATATATTCCATATTGGCTGCAGTTGCTTGTGTTAAATCCATCGTTAAGTTCATCCCTTCCGTATCGGAAACTCTTGTTATTGTATCATGATTGGAAGGGCTCGGGCCAATGCTTTTGCGGGGGAATGAAGCATCGGTTACAATGATGGATACAATAACAGGGTCAATGAAGACCTGAATGTACTGGAGGGGATATAGCTGGCGGTGTATAAGCGAGGAATGGTTCGCCATCAAGGAAGGGAAGTCCGTAAAGGCGTGTCCGGGGATCAGTTGGTGGAGTTCTTCAAAAACATCGTTCAACTCCATTCTCCTGATGAAATTACGTTGGTCTGTATTGGTACCGATCGTTCCACCGGAGATGCCTTGGGCCCGATGACAGGAAGCCTGTTGCAAGAGAACGGAATGGAGAACGTGATCGGGACACTAGCGTTCCCCTGTGATGCAGATACGCTGGAGAAGAAATTGGCAATTGTTCCGACACACCATGCCATCATTGCGATTGATGCGTGTCTGGGTCCCAAGAATGCCGTAGGTACATACTATCTCTCGAATGACCCCCTCATTCCGGCTCAATCCGTTGGAGGCAATCTGCCTCCTGTCGGACAATACAGTGTAGCAGCTGTGGTCAATGCCAATGGGCCAAGGCCTTATTCCATTTTACAGATGACCTCGCTTCACTTGGTTATGGGCATGTCACGAACGCTTGCTGACGCGGCAATTGAAGCATGGAAATGGAGACAAACGTTTCATTCATGAGATGCAGGCTTAATAATATACAACCTGAATTATTAATTCGCGCAGAGAGAGGGATTCATATGGAAAAAGTGATGTGTGATGGAACGACGATTTGTTATGCCGAACAAGGTAAGGGAGAAGCACTCATTTTGCTTCACGGATACTGTGGCAGTTCATCGTATTGGGATGAGGTTGTACCTGAACTGGCACGCAGCTATCGCTGTATTGTACCTGATCTGCGAGGACATGGAAAAACAGATGCACCTGTAGGAAGTTATACCATCGAGCAGATGAGCAACGATGTATTACAGTTGATGGATGAGTTGAACGTGGATAAAGCGGTTCTCCTGGGACACTCGATGGGAGGATATATTGCACTCTCGATCGCACAGCGTCACCCGGAACGTCTGAATGCATTTGGCCTCATTCATTCCACGGCGTACCCGGATAGTGAAGAAGCGAAGGAGAAGCGTCTACGCGCCGTATCCACGATTCAAACTGAAGGCATTGTGAAGTTTGTAGATGGACTGGTCCCTGGCCTGTTCGCACCGGAACATGCAGAGTCATTAACTACGCAAGTCACACGTGTGAAGGAAATTGGTTACCAGACTGCACCTCAAGGTGCGGTTGGCGCTGCACTAGCCATGCGGGAACGCCCGGATCGCCGCGATGTGTTGTCGGCGACACCATTACCTGTATTGTTGGTTGCGGGAGAGAAGGATGCTGTTATTCCGCCGGAACGTACTTTTACAAGTGACAAGCCGCATATCGTGCAAGCTATTATCGCAGGTGCGGGTCATATGAGTATGTATGAAGCTCCTGAAGAGTTAATTCAGGTCATTAAGCAATTCATGACCGGATTATCGGAATAATTTTTGAAGCATGATTTCTTTAGCATATACACGTAGTATCGGATGAATGATTTCACTGTGGAAGATCATCCAGTTCCTTCAATTCAAGCCCTGTATTGTCGAATAAGGACAGGCAGGGTTTGGACGTGTATTGGGCCAGAGCATAGACGCGTGCGTCGTGTTTTGGCTTTTTGTCATGCCATGAATTAAAATAATGACAACGGGACGATCTGAGAACGATTGGATTACCATGTTCGAATGATGAGGGGGCGTACAGCATGTTCAGAAGAGATTATCTGCTCCGCATGATGGAGGAAATGACAGAGGCGATTGGCAAAGTGTTCACGCTCAAACAGCAGCGTAAGCACACCGAGGCATTGTCCGAGCTGGATGAGCTGATGCGCAGGCAGTTTGGGTTGAACTTATCTCTACTGAACTCATTGCCAGCGGAGGATGTCATTGAAATGTTCCGTTTTCGCGGAGTTATAGAAGTAGACAATCTGCAGCAAGCCGCTAGGCTGATTGAAGAAGAAGCCTATATCTATCAAGAGAAAGCCAAAGTCGAGGGCATAGATGATCAGGAGAGAATGGATGCAGAGGATGACGCACTTATTCGATTGATGAAATCACTTCATTTTTACCTGTACGCACTGAACCATGGAGCTAATCCCAAGTTATTGGACGCACCGGAACGGGTGAAAGGAATAATGGAGCATACGAAAGATTATGAACTTCCTGCGCGGACGGAAAAACAACTTGCCCTGTATCGTGAACAACAAGGACGTTACGATCAGGCAGAGAATAGTTGGTACAGAATACTACAACTTGGTGCTGAACATCCTGTGAGTTATCGTGATGATGTACAGGCGTTCTACGAAAGGTTGAGCCTTCTCACGGATGAACAACTGAAGCAGGGCGGTCTGCCGCGGGAAGAAGTCGAAGAGGGACTAGCTGAACTAAGCCGTCAAGAGTTGAACTCATAAATATGGATTGGATCAAGGCTTGTTACATGCCTTCACTTGGAGAGGGAACGGAATTGTGGTATGGTAACGGTTGACCAAACCAAACCGAAAGTGAGATGTACCCCGTGGATTCATTGCGAAAGCTTATACAAGACATCTTTGAACAGAATTCGCTGATTACAGCGACCTGGAGCCAGCTGCGCAGACGGGACAATGTCTCGTATACCAAAGTGCAAGTCAAGCCGGTGACACTGAAGAATCAGCTGAACTATCAGTTCGCATTTCATTACAACAACAAAGTGCTGCACGAGAATTTGACTCCGACTGAAGCGGCAGAACGCATGACTTTGCTGGGCGAAGAGACGTTTCGTCAAGGACTGTTCTGTACCACCGATGCAGACTATCAAATTCTGATCAGCAAAAAATATAAAGTATCCATTCTGACCAAATCTGCTTCCAAGACTGCGGTGGATCTTTCGCATAATCGCAAGAAGCAATATGTGCTGGAAGAGGGAGTACCCGTCTCGTTCCTCGTTGAACTGGGCATTATGAACGAAGAAGGTCGAGTGCTGGCCCGCAAGTATGACAAGTTCAGACAGATTAACCGATTCCTTGAAATGGTGCAGGATGTCATTCCGCATCTGCCTGAAGGACGTCCACTGACTATTGTCGATTTTGGTTGTGGCAAGTCTTATCTGACGTTTGCGTTATATCATTATCTGTCTGTACAGCAACGTCGTTCGCTCCAGATTATTGGGCTCGACTTGAAGGCTGATGTGATCGAACATTGTAATGATCTCGCTACTAAATTGCATTATGGTGATCTGAAATTCCTGGTTGGAGACATCGCTGATTATGATGAACTTAACGAAGTGGATATGGTCGTAACGCTGCATGCCTGTGATACGGCTACCGATGCTGCTCTGGAGAAGGCCGTTCGCTGGGGAGCTTCAGTCATTCTGTCTGTACCTTGCTGTCAACATGAGCTATTCAACCAGGTTGAATCTTCGGTGATGAATCCGTTGTTGTCCCATGGCATCCTGAAGGAACGTTTCTCTGCACTGGCTACAGATGCGATTCGTGCCAAGCTGCTGGACCTCATGGGATACAAAACACAATTGCTTGAATTCATCGATATGGAGCATACGCCCAAAAATATATTGATTCGTGCCGTTCGTGGACAAGCAGGCGAGACAACGGACATGTGGAACGAATATAAGGCTTTCCGTGATTTCATTCATGCTGATCCTTATTTGGAACGGGCTTGTGCTGATCTGCTTCCGGGCGGGGAGAAGAAGGCCAATGGAGAACCTAACAAAGAAGCCGTTCAGGATTCCGCAAATTGTGACCTTTGCTGAATGTTGAGAACGAAGTTCGGATAAGTTAAAGATCAATATAGATCGTTCGGGTAAAGTTTCAAGAATGAGATCATCCGTATGGTCTGCGAGTGTTGACCAAGGGACATACTGCAACTAGGGCCCTTGTTGAAGCTTCATTGCAATCACACTTTATCTTTATCAATATAGCTACAACTTCATGTCTGTCAGAATAGCGACAGAAGGACCCGTTTGCGGGATCTTCTGTCTTTTTGTTGTGTTTTTTTGTTTTTGTATGACTGTGAGAGGGAGGAGTGCGGGTGAACGGATGGACTACGGACACGGACACGTCAATAAATAGAGCCGATCGTGCAGCGAGCAAAGACGATATGGACCGAGCATCAAACAGTCCTGACCCCGAAGATTGTACAGCGTATGAGTATCAATGGTTCTATACATCGAACAAGTCAGGTACATATAACGAAGAACATACATATAACGAGGCAAATCCGCATCATTTAAATCCGGTAAACAAAGACCAGGCAGCAGGTAGTTCATCTCCTGTTTTGAGACGTAATGGTTATGCGGGATCGAGAGGGTCAGTTGCGTTAGGCATAGTTGTAGTTGTCTTGCTGCTCACGGGATGTCTGAGCCGGGGACTATACTATTCAGCTGATCTGTATCCCGTCCTTCTGATCGCAACAGGAAGCACATTAATGATGTTAATCGTGAGTGTGCTAAAAGGGAGACGGTTGGATTCTTTCCAACGAACAGATTGGCGAATGGGAAAGTATTACGGACTTTGGCCGGTCTTATGTCCACTTGCCATGATGATGTGTTATGGGCTACATGCATGGGTAGGCTCTGTGAGTAGACAGGGGAGCCTGGATGAGATGTTGCGTTGGAGTCTACTGGCGATGTTTGCATTGCTCACGACCATGCTGGCTGCGCGTCCTGCGGGTGCGCGCTGGTTAGGGTTCGGCTGGCAGATGGCAGGCGGCTTGCTTGTGCTAAGCGGTATACTTGCCGTGTGCGGGGTACTGCCGCTGCCTTACGGGGTTATGCGGACGGCTGACCCCGAGATCAGTTCCGCCGGAGCACGGCTCGGCGGTTTGTTGCAGTACCCCAATGCGTACGGTGCCGTTGTCGGCATGTACGCAGTAGAGCGGCTGACCGCCGCCGCGCGAGTCCTGGGCCGGCCAGTACCGGCCGGCCGACTCATCGCGGCAGTGCTGCCGCTCATGCCTGCGCAAGCCGCGCTCCTCTTGAGCGAGTCGCGCGGCGCTTGGCTGGCGACCGGCTGTGCCGCGGTCGCCGCCTTCGCCTTGCAGCGGCGCGGTGCCCGCCTGCCGCTGCTGCTGGCCACGGCCGCGCCCTTGGCGTGCGCGGCCTGGCTGTACCGCCAGCTGGCTGCTGCCCAGCTGGCGCCTGCACCCGTGCCCGGCCTGCTGGCACTGGCCGGGGCATGGGCAGCTGCGCTGCTCGGCACGCTGCTGCTGTGCCGTCTCTGGCACAGCGGCGCCGCCAAGGCCCGCGCCGCTGCCTTGACGGCCATTGTGCTGGCGGCAACCACCGCCGCACTTATGGCCGTGGCCTCCACCGCCGATCGCCTGGCGGCTGGTGTCGGCACAGGGGTGTCCCGCCTACAGTTGTGGCGGGATGCCCTCCAGCTGTGGACCGAGGCCGCTTGGCTCGGCCACGGGGGGGACACATGGCGCAACATGTTTCGCGCCATACAATCCTCGCCGTATGTTGGAGGCGAGGTCCACAACGGACTGCTTGATCTCGCCCTGGACACGGGCATGATCGGCATCATGGTTGTCGCAGGGTGGTTTCTCTTCACCCTGCGAAACATCCTTCACGCTGCACCGCGGTTACTACCCCCTGTGCTGATTTTTGGTCTACATGGAGCGATGGATTTTGACTGGAGCTTCACATTATTCTGGATGCTCTTCATCTGGCTTGGCGCTTGGGCAGCAGCCATACCAGTACAATCTCGTCCATCATCTCTCCCAATACGTTCCTTCTTTCCCTTCCTTCATCGTCCCACGATTTGGGTAATAAGGGCAGCAACCGTGCTGATCATCCTGATCTGGCTTGGTGGAACAGCCTGGCTGGCCTCTCGTCACGTTGTAGCAGAAGTGCAGTACCGTCAGGCGAAGTCCGAACCGGATGGCACTCCAGCCCGAAAGGTGCTTCTTATCGCTGCGTTTCAATCCAATCCGAACCGACCGGATATCGTAATATCACTTGCGCGATCACTCACGGGACAAGAAGCAAAATCACTCCTTTTGAACAGCCTGTCCCATTCCTCGGTGAACCCTCAGATTTACTTAGAACTGGGGCGATTGGAAGCCCAATTGGGCGAGGGACAGCAGGCTGGGGAATATTTTGAACAAGCTATCGCATTGAATCGGTATGATGGCATTGGACAATCTGCGGTTTTGTATGGGATGGAGCAGGCAGCGCGGCGGGAATGGGAGGCAGGATACACGAATCGAGCCCGACAGACTGCCGCCGCTGGTGTACAGATGTATGAGCGTTATCAACTGCTGGCTGAGGAAGTGGAAGCAGGAAACGTTCGCAATGATCGTCGTTTTGTACTGGAAGAACATGCTCTGGATTATGGAGAGAACCTGCGCAGGCTTGCATCAACTCCGTTTGGTTCAGAATTGACTAGACAGGGACCATGAACAGGCCGACTCCAATACAACCAAAGAACTCCAGAACAATAAAAGAAGGTAGACAGCAGAAGCTTTCTGCGGTTACCTACTTCAATGCCACACATTTATAGACGATACCCGCCAAATGCATGCTGAAACGCATCTTTTAATGGTTCAACATCGACTTCCCACAGAGCAGCGATCTCAGCGCTAACATCCGTGTTCCACCATTCACACAGTTTTTTGCGGTTGTCACGATTCTCCCCAATCCAGAGCAAGTTCGTGATTACTTTACCGTAATAACATTCTTCCGCCTGCTTCATCCGTTCGGGGGAGACGTACACTTTCAGACGTTTGGCTGTCCGGTATAATTCTTTGCTGCACGCTCGGCGGATTCCTCGTGCAGATGGAAGGCTTTGACCAGATTGCGTATGTTTGACCGGTGGAGAACCGGGTATTGATTTGTGTGACATCTTCTCACGCTCCTCTCCCCATACCATATGCGAATCGCTACGAACGGGACACTATCCCGGTTCGGGGAAGTAGCAACGTCCACAGCCCTGTGATAAAATAGGGACGAACATCCATGGTGCGGAGGGGCACCGCCAATCAGGATGAAGAAAGAGGGTTGAGATGGACTTTATTCATAATCTTGTCGGCCAATTGTTCGATTGGATTCAGAGTCTTGGATACTTTGGGATCATGCTTGGATTAATGATGGAAGTCATCCCGAGCGAAATTGTGTTGGCATATGGAGGTTTTCTCGTTTCACAGGGAAATATTAACTTTTTCGGGGCTGTGATTTTCGGTACAGTGGGTGGTGTGATCGCCCAGTTATTTATTTACTGGATTGGCCGTTATGGCGGCAGACCTGTACTTGAACGCTACGGAAAATACATACTGATCCAGAAAAAACACATCGATCATTCCGAAGAGTGGTTCCGCAAGTATGGTACAGGTGTCATTTTCACGGCGCGATTTGTTCCGGTTGTACGACATGCAATCTCCATCCCGGCTGGCATTACGAAAATGCACGCAGGCAAATTCATCTTGTTGACTACACTCGCTGTTATACCTTGGACTGCATTGTTTATATATTTAGGAATGATTCTTGGAGATCAATGGAAGCATATTGATGAGAAAGCTGCACCGTATATCATGCCTATTTTACTCGTAGCTCTGGCTCTTATGATTGTTTATGTACTTATTAAATGGATGAATGCTCGCAAAAAGAAAGGAAGTGTCTAGTCATGGGTAAACCCAACTTGTCTCACAAATTCGGTAAAGGTCTGCCGCCGAAGGATTTTATCGAGAGTATGACCAAGAACCAGAGTGAATTCCAGACCAACTACGATAGCTTTTCTTGGTCAAACGAAGAGGATCGTGAGTTTTTCGATAGCCTGAATCACCGCGATGACCTGCGTGTATTAATTCTGGCTGCTGACTGGTGTGGGGATGTTGTACGTAATATTCCGGTTGTATTCCAAGCGCTTGAAATCTCAGGCATCCCAACAGAAGTTCTTATTATGGAGAACCATCCGGAAGTGATGGATGAGTTCCTGACTATGGGAGGTCGCTCTGTGCCAGTCGTTATTTTTGCAGACACAGGTGGGCATGTACTCGGTCAATGGGGACCTCGTCCACAACATGTACAAGAAGTCATGATTGAATTCAAACGCCTCAATCCGGATCGTGAAGCAGCAGATTACCAAGATAATATGGCTGTAGCACGTCAAGAGATGGGTAAACGTTATGGGGAAGGAACGGAGTCACATGCGGCCATTATCCGTGAGCTGCGTGAACTGATTTCGGGTTACTAAGCCGATATGCTTAACATTCGTACGTTTACATTAGGCCCACTTCAAACTAATGCGTACCTGCTACAGGGAGAAGATTCGGGCAAAGCTGTTATTATTGACCCAGGTATGAACCCGGGACCGCTAATTAAGGCCATTCAAGATCTGGAGATTGAAGCGATTCTGCTGACCCATGCTCACTTTGACCATATGGGTGGGGTAGATGAGATTCGTAAATTGAAGGGATGTCCCGTCTATTTGCATGATTTGGAGAGTGACTGGCTCACAACCCCGAAATTAAACGGATCACTGAACTGGCCACAGGCGACTCCGCCACTTTCGACAGATCCGGCTGAGTATGCCATGGACGAAGGGCAGAAGCTGAATCTGATTGGTCATACGTTCAAAGTGTTCCATACACCTGGTCATTCACCAGGTAGTGTAAGTCTGCTATGTGGTAATGACCTGTTTGCCGGAGATGTTCTGTTCCGCATGGGTGTGGGCAGAACCGATCTGACAGGAGGGCGTGAGCGGGATCTGATTGACTCGATTCAGAACAAGCTCTATACCTTTGCTGATGAGGTGAAAGTGTATCCAGGTCACGGGCCCAAAACGACAATTGGATATGAAAAGCAAAACAACCCTTACGTGTCCGCAAGATAATCCGACATGATATGTGAAGAAAGTCTGGACAAGTGACAACTTTTTCATTAGAATAGCAATTAGTTGTTACAAGCGTTAAGGCATCATCTAACTGAAGCATTACCAAGAAACACCCAACCTCGCGAAGCACGCAGACTGTGGTCTATACCCGGTTTGCGTTCTTTTTTTGTTTTCAGCCCCTTTTTATCACAGAATTAGCCTTTTTTACGCTACATAGAGATGCAAGATGCGCTTTATCACAAGCCAGTTTGAGACCAATAGCAAGTTAGCAGCAAGTACAGATTGATTTAGAAATAATAAATTTTAAAAAATAGTATATAAGTTGAACTAATCATTTACACGATAACGGAGAGGACAGAAAAAACCTGAAAAAGCGAAGTGTTCGCCTTTATCACCGGATTTTCCCTTTAAGAAAAGGGAATCAAAAAATCTGGGGATAACAGCGATTGGAAGGTTATTCTGTCATCGTAGTGTCAGTGTAAATAATCTTTAGTTCAACTTATATAGATCATGAGAGCGGGGAATATCAAAGTGGAGAAAACAAGAGTTATTCCGTTGGGACAGCGTGTCGAGTATCCGATTATTGAAGAAAACCGTCGCATATTGGAGAGTGGGAAAAGAGAAACAGGTACTGAGCGAGCTTTAATACATAACCCTAGCGTGACCAATGAAGTGATGAAGTCTCAACAGAATATATGGACAAGCCGTGTGTTAAGAAGTGGAGACAACAACCAACCGTGGTTCGACAAGTTGCAAGATTACCGGAATCAGGTCTGATTGCCCGGGAAATTGTCGCCTGTCATTATTTTCTGATTTCATTGAACGTTTCTGTGGAGCCGGTCGTCTTAACTCAAGACTGAAACGGGAAGCAGGTGATGATCATGATAAAGGCAGCCGAATTGGAAGAAGTGCGCAGAGCGGCAATGGGCGACGATAGCGCAATGGCAGAGTTACTGCAACGTCACTACACTTTTGTGTATAAGTATCTTGTCAAAGTTACAATGGACCCGAACCTTGCAGAGGCTCTGGGGACAGCTGTTTCGGTGATTGCGGCTGTAATCTGGACAGGGCGACGTCGGAAGGAGGCTCATCATGAATAAAATGCACTATTCTTTGGATGAAGTCTCCCACTATGGCTTATACTGCTAGGCATCTTTCTTCTGGTTCAAGGCACATGGATCTTTCAGGATGCACGCCAACGTGGACGTTTCCCCTGGTTATGGGGAATATGGGGACTCACGGGATTTCCCACGCCGCTCATTATATATGGGTTCGTCGTGATTCGCTCAGATAGACGAAATAAGAAATAGGATCATTTTATTTTAAAAGTAAGGAAAAAGATTTTGCACAAATAGGTTGTTTAATTCTAGTATTCCTAGACATCGTTATTCTTTTCTAGTAGACTATACAAATAAATAATTATGATAGACTACCAGGAGGTTAGACGATGCTGCGATTAGGAGAGAAGGTTGTCATCGTCGCGGATGAGTTTGAGCAGAATCTTCCTGTGGGGGAATATGGTTTCATCATCGCTTATGACCGGAATCCGGACAATGCGTTCGATTACGTGCTTCGAGTGCCGCAGGTAAACCGGAACTTTTTTGTTCCATCCAGCGACGTCGATCTGGAAGAGATTCTGCTGAAGCAGGAAGCTGAGCGGGTCGAGCGAGAAGCGTTGATAGATTACGCCCTTGCGACACACAATGAGAAGCTGTTTCATCATCTGATGAACGGAGATTTTCAAGTTGTGGAAGAGGAAGAGGAAACCGCGAACGATGTTATGTCACAGGCGGATTTTATAAAGCAGGTTAACCTGCGTGCATGGATTTAGTATTTTAAGAGTCGGCTGATGCCGGCTCTTTTTTGTTTTATAAGTTCGTTTTTGGCTTCATGGAAGCCAGTCAGGTCATTTGCATTGAATTGTCGAACTATCTCACCTATAATTATAAAAGTTATCTTGAGACTTTAGCCCGTTAAACGAGCGGTTCGTTTCAGGTCGTTTCGGGAATTAGAACGAATGAAGGAGGCATCCGGTAATGAGTATTTCGAATAATGACGTTCAGCATGTGGCCAAGCTGGCCCGGCTCAACTTGACTGCTGAAGAAGAACAGACCCTGACAGGTCAGCTGAACGCGATTTTAAAATATGCAGAGAAACTGAATGAGCTGGATACAGAAGACATCGAACCCACCACTCACGTTCTGCACGTCAGCAATGTTATGCGTGACGATGAGAACAAGGAAAGCCTGGCGATTGAACAGGTGATGCGCAATGCACCGGAAGAGGAAGATGGGCAGTTTAAAGTGCCTGCTGTAATGGAATAACGGATATCTGGAAGGAGGACAAGAATCGTGAGTTTATTTGAACATTCGTTGCCTGAGTTACATAACAAGCTGCACACCAAGGAGCTTTCGGTCAGCGATCTGGTGGATCAGGCGTATCAGAATATTGGAGCGCATGATGATAAGGTTAAGGCGTATTTGGCACTGGATGAAGAACAGGCACGTGCTCGTGCACGTCAACTGGATGACCGTCTTGTGAGTGGTGAGGAGAAAGGTTTACTTTTCGGCCTACCCGTCGGTATTAAGGATAACATCGTTACGAACGGACTGCGTACGACATGTGGCAGCCAATTCCTTCGTAATTTCGACCCGGTGTATGATGCAACCGTTGTCGAGAAATTGAAAGCTGCAGATACCGTTACGATTGGTAAACTCAACATGGACGAGTTCGCCATGGGCGGCTCCAATGAGAATTCAAGTTTCTCCCCTGTACGTAATCCATGGGCACTCGATCGTGTTCCAGGAGGCTCCAGTGGGGGTTCTGCAGCTGCAGTGGCTGCGGGAGAAGCGTACTTCACACTTGGATCAGACACAGGTGGTTCCATTCGACAGCCTGCTTCGTATTGCGGCGTTGTCGGATTGAAACCGACGTATGGACTCGTATCTCGTTTTGGCTTGGTGGCATTTGCATCATCCCTGGATCAGATCGGACCTTTGACGAAAAATGTTGAAGATTCTGCTTATGTATTACAAGCCATTGCTGGTTATGATGCCAAAGATTCGACATCTGCGAAAGTGGACATTCCGGATTATTTGAGCGGACTGACAGGTGATGTCAAAGGTTTGCGTATTGCTGTGCCGAAGGAATACATCGGTGAAGGCGTTGACGCACAAGTGAAAGAAACGGTTCTTTCTGCGCTCAAAGTGCTCGAAGGACTCGGCGCAACATGGGAAGAGGTATCCCTGCCGCATACCGAATATGCGGTGGCTACCTACTACCTGCTCGCATCTTCAGAGGCATCTTCGAACCTGGCTCGATTTGACGGGGTACGTTATGGCGTACGCGCAGAGAACCCGGAGAATTTGCTGGATCTGTATCACCAGTCCCGGAGTCAGGGCTTTGGTCCCGAAGTGAAACGACGCATTATGCTCGGAACGTATGCGCTTAGCTCGGGTTACTATGATGCCTATTATCTGAAAGCACAGAAGGTACGTACATTGATCAAGCAGGATTTCGACAATGTATTTGCCAAATATGATGTAATTATCGGACCAACTGCGCCAACAACTGCATTCAAATTGGGTTCGCAGGTGGATGATCCACTGACGATGTACCTCAACGATATTCTAACCATACCAGTCAATCTGGCTGGTGTACCTGCCGTGAGTATCCCTTGTGGATTGGTGGATGGTTTACCTGTTGGATTGCAGATTATTGGTAAAGCATTTGATGAAACAACCGTATTGCGCGTAGCGCATGCGTTTGAACAAAATACAGAATTCCACAAGCAGCGTCCGCAGCTGTAGACTGCCCGGAACGGAGGAATATAGAAATGTCCGCATCTAAATATGAAACGGTCGTTGGACTTGAAGTCCACGTGGAGTTGCACACGAACTCCAAAATTTTCTGTGGCTGCTCCACAGCTTTTGGAGCTCCGCCGAACACGCATACCTGTCCGGTCTGTCTTGGACATCCGGGCGTACTGCCTGTACTGAATCGTCAGGCTGTAGACTACGCGATGAAGGCAGCAATGGCCCTGAATTGTACGATTGCTGATGTCAGCAAATTCGACCGTAAGAACTACTTTTACCCGGATTCCCCCAAAGCCTATCAGATCTCACAATTCGATCAACCGATCGGTGAGAATGGCTGGATTGATATTGAAGTGAATGGTGAAACGAAACGAATTGGCATCACACGTCTTCATTTGGAGGAAGATGCAGGGAAGCTTACGCATATCGATGGCGGATACGCATCATTGGTGGACTTTAACCGTGTCGGTACCCCACTCGTGGAGATTGTATCCGAACCTGAGATTTCTTCCCCGGAAGAGGCGCGTGCATATCTTGAAAAAATGCGTGCGATCATGCAGTACTGTGATGTGTCGGACGTGAAGATGGAAGAAGGTTCACTGCGTTGTGACGCCAATATCAGTTTGCGTCCACATGGACAGGAGAAGCTGGGAACGAGAGCTGAATTGAAGAACATGAACTCCTTCCGCGGTGTTCAGCGTGGTCTGGAATATGAACAATATCGTCAGGCTGAGATTCTGGATGATGGCGGTGAAGTGGTTCAGGAGACTCGTCGTTGGGACGAAGCTCAAGGGAAAACAATATCCATGCGTGGCAAGGAACAAGCACATGATTATCGTTATTTCCCGGACCCGGATCTGGTGAATCTACACATTGATGAAGCGTGGAAAGAGCGGATCAGAGCTACCATACCTGAGCTTCCAGATGAGCGTAAAGCACGTTACACAGCTGATTACGGATTGCCTGGTTATGATGCAGAGGTGATTACCTCTTCCAAAGCTATAGCTGATCTTTTTGAAGATAGTCTGAAATATACCAAGGATGCCAAAGTGGTCTCCAACTGGATTATGGGCGACTTGCTTGGTTACCTGAATACAAGTAACCTTGAGGTGTCCCAGGTTCCACTAACAGGCCAAGGTTTGGGCGAGATGATTGGGCTGCTTGAGAAAGGCACAATCAACAGCAAAATTGCCAAAACCGTATTCAAGGAAATGCTGGAGAGCGGCAAGCTTCCGCAGCAGATCGTTGAAGAGAAGGGTCTTGTACAGATTAGTGACGAAGGTGCCATTCTTGCCATCGTAGAGCAGGTTGTCGCGAACAATCCTCAATCGGTTGAAGACTACAAAGCAGGCAAACAGAAAGCCATTGGTTTCCTCGTTGGCCAGGTCATGAAAGAAAGTAAAGGCAAGGCTAATCCAGCCCTTGCTAACCAACTGCTTGCAGATGTACTGAACCGCTAATCCTTCCGGTGAGGTTGGACAAAAAGAGGCTCGTCCCTGTGACAGCCTCTTTTTGTTATGATGGAGAACGAATGGTTTCGTTATTCATCATTCATTTTTTAACATAGGGCAAGAGGACGGGGAACGGATATGAACATTCAAGCATTATCACTGAGTGATCTGGAGACGTTGGGACAGTTATGGAGACTTCAGCATGTGGCCTATCGTTTGGAAGCCGAAATCATTGGATTTCAGGAAATCCCTCCTTTGATGGATACGATGGAAACACTTAGGGTTTGCGGAGAGAGCTTTTATGGTTGTATCCATGTTGATGGAGAACTCATCGGGGCTGTTGCTGTAGCAGAAGAAGAGAAGAACACACTGACCATTACACGAATGATGGTGCACCCGGACCACTTCCGCAAGGGAATTGCTGCATCTTTGATGACATATGTGTTAGAACAGCATGCGAATTATCCGCGCTATATCGTCTCCACAGGAACGTTGAATCAACCCGCTGTGAATCTGTATACCCAATTCGGCTTCAAACCCGTGGAAGTTACATCCATTGCACCTGGAGTGGAATTAACGACTTTTCACAAGAATAAACTTTAATCATGCAAACAACGTAGAGGAGGAGTACCGACTTTGGGGGATCCCTGGTTCATTGATGAGTGGCACATTTTATTACGATTATTACTGGCCATGCTGCTTGGAGGGCTCGTAGGGCTAGAGCGAGAACGGTCCAATCATGCTGCTGGTTTGCGTACCCATATTTTGGTATGTCTTGGATCTGCACTGATTATGATGTTATCTGTTTATGGCTTTAAGGATTTTGCTAATGAATTAAATGTAAGGATCGACCCGGCACGTCTGGCTACGGCCGTGATCACGGGTGTCGGTTTCCTTGGAGCGGGAACGATTCTCTTCACGGGAAAATCCATAACCGGACTCACCACAGCAGCTTCAATCTGGGTTGTTGCAGCCATTGGGCTTGCAGCAGGCGCAGGATTCTTTTTTGCCTCTATCGTGTCCACCGTCCTGGTCTTGCTTAACCTCTGGGTTTTCAACAAACTGGAGCTGAGGTATTTACGAGGGAATAAGATGCATGTCGTTACACTCCATACCTTGTCAGAACCCGGTTTTCTGGAACAGGTGTTTTCATGTCTGGAGCAGGAGAAGATCAAAATTCGTAAAATCACTGTAAATGAACAGGATCTGGCTTACGCAGAGATGATATCGGTTGAACGTAGAATTGAGATTGTGCTCCATGTCCAAGTACCGCATGACTTCAAAACCGTACAGCTGGTATCCAAGTTAAGACAGTGGGAGCACGTAACCAAAGTGTCGATCGAATAAATGAATTATAACCCTCCCCAGCCCAAGAGTGACGGAGGGTTTTTGGTCATATCCATATTTCTTCCAGTTACTCTGCTTGCTCTTTAGGGTACTATCTAACCAAATGCCTGAAGAGCGGAATGGTCAGTTCAGAAGAGAGGAGTATGTTATGAAGCGGAGAAGTCAATTGGGCAACAGAAATCGTACAGCCCAAGCTAAACCTGTCAGGAATCGGACTCACAAGTTTATTGCAGGTTTAATGAGTGCCATTATTCCCGGCCTGGGGCACATTTATCTGAGGTTGTATATGAGAGGTTTGACCTTTATGCTGCTTGTTTTGCTTGATCTGTCAGCAGTGCTGTACTTCTCATCTATTGGTATACAGATTAATGTACCACTGCTCATTCTGCTGGCTTTGTGTATCCCGGTTATTTACTTTTACAATGTATATGATGTGTTACAGTCAGCAGATTGGGTCATGATGCGCAGACGCAGAGCCGTTACCCAGTCAAGTATGGACAAGCCGATATCCAATGAACGTTCTGCACGAGATGCAATGATGGTCTGGGAGAGAGGTATATCGTTTGGATTGCTGCTCATTGTGGGCGGTTCATTGATGGTGCTGTTTTTCCGTAAACCACGCTGGTTTCAAGAGATCCTCGCGGTGTATGGCGGATATTCATTTGCCATTCTAATGATTATAGGAGGTCTGCTTCTGTTCGGACGTGAGACCTGGGTGATGCTGCGGAAGAAAAGACTGTAGTGAGAACCATTCAAGGAGGGAAAGTGATGAACCGTAAAGTCCGGGTTGGCCGCTATACGGCTGCCGCCTTAATTGTAGCGGTCGGTGTGCTGTTGATTATGGATAAACGGTGGGGAACTGACTATGTATATGAGATGGTGGATTGGTGGCCATTTCTGCTCATTGTTCTAGGTATGGAATATATCTTGTTGTTTCTGTGGGCACGTAGACGAAAAAAAGTACACTCGGAGAACGCAGGCCATTCGGATGAACCAATAAAAGTACGTTTTAGACCGGATGCCAAAGGCATTCTGACCTCACTGGTTTTGACCGCTTCCGTATTTATCGTTACGGAGCAGGATCATTATATGCACTTATGGAACAGAGTGAGTCTCAATCTCGGTGCGGCTTCCATGGACTACAGTCAAGCCGCAGGTTATATGGAAGATAAGGGTACGATTCGTGTGCCAGTTCGCATGGATACTTCAGACATTGTCGTAGAAGGTGTGAACGGAGATATTTCCGTACAGCGAGGAGACACGGAGGAGATCGAAGTACGAACCGTCATCTGGGTAGATCAGACAACGGAAGTGCAGGCAAAGGCGGTTGCGGATGCTTCTTTTGTGGAGACTGACGGTACCAAGGTGATTCATATCAAGACTACAGGTAAGACGTATGGGGATAATGAAAAAACGCAGCCACGGATGAATATCACGATAACGATACCGGATGATCGTCGGTTTAATCTGGATATTCGAACGTCCAATGGAGCCATATTATTAAACCGTCCGGAAGCTATTAGCACTATAATGGCCGAAACGGGTAACGGACGAATTCGGATTACAAATGCCGTTGGGGATATCTCGGGAAAAACGTTGAACGGGGATGTCATTGTTGCTAATGCTATAGGCAATGTAGACCTGGACAGTAACCGTGGGGATATGAAGGCTCGTGGCATTTCTGGTGATGTCGATCTGACTACACAAGTAGGAAGTGTCAGTATTGCGGACTCCGTCGGTGAGTTCACCGCAGAGACACGCAACGGGAATATTACGCTGGATGGTGCTAACCTGGGAATTAAGGCTCAATCGCTCAACGGCAGTATTAACATCGTTTCTGCCAAAGTCGGGGGAGACTGGGATGTGTACAGTGCTGTAGGTGCCATTAACGTTATGCTCCCTGAACGGGGAGATTATAGTCTCACGGGTTCCAGCAGTTATGGAGATTTAAGAACCGATCTGCCTTTCAAAGTACAGAACAAAACAATAGAAGGCCAGCTCGGTGAGGGTGAGTACAGGGTGAAAATCGAAGGAAACAGCGATCTGACCATTCATCGCAATCCAGCTGTGTCTACGCCGGAAACAGTTGCACCGGAATCTGAAGGTACGGATGAGAATCTGGAACAGACGACCGAAGAGGGGCCAAATTCCCAGTAGGGTTCAACAGAGGTTCCTTGAGTGCCGCGTTGACAATAAACTTGTAATCGCCGTACAATAAATATACACTGGCAAGATTACACGACACGAAAGATGGATAGTCGTTGTCACAAGTCAGGAATCAACTCTGAATGAGGAGACGGGTAACTTGCTCTTCTTACTCTTCACCAGAGAATGAAAGGTAAGGCGGTGGGTTTTATGGCAACACGTGTCCAACATGCGTTGGAGCATCTGAAAACGACCGGTGTCCGTATTACACCCCAGCGTCATGCCATATTGAACTATCTGATGGAATCCATGGGGCATCCGACAGCCGATGAAATTTACCGAGCGCTTGAACCCCAATTTCCCAGTATGAGCGTGGCAACGGTATATAACAATTTGAAGATGTTTCTGGAAGCTGGCATGGTCCGGGAATTGACATACGGAGATAATTCAAGCCGCTTCGATGCCAATGTGACGGATCATTATCATGTTATTTGTGATCAATGCGGCAAGATTGAAGACTTCAGCTATCCTTCGCTCAAAAGCGTAGAGCTTCAAGCGGAGTCTAGTACAGGATTTGAAGTACATGGTCACCGTTTGGAAGTATACGGTGTTTGCAAAAGTTGCAGGGATTAAGAGAGTTGAATTACAATATTAACGTGTAGAATTCAGTATGGATTCTTCACGTTTTTTGTTTTTAGCGTTTTGCATCATTGTATTATGATCGCTCACAATTTTTAATAACAACTTATGCGCACATCCTTATGATTCAGCATAATTAATGGAGGTAGACGTTTGGGTAGAAAAAGCAGATACACACGTCAGAAGCGACGTTCATTTTGGCCCGGTTTTCTCGGGGCTTGTCTGATCGCCGGGGGTGCTTACTGGCTTATTACGAATGTATGGTTGAACCAGACTCATGAAGAACCCGATTGGGTGGGAAGAAGTCAGCCTATTTTTGTAGATGGGCAACTGATGGACGGAGATGCTTCGGGTACGGGGGATCAACTCAAGTTGCCTGTAAAAGTGTTGCAAGAGACGATTGATCCGGGCATACGTTATGAACCGGATTCGGGAGATATCATTATCGCCTCCCCTCAGCGAGTCCTTCATATGAAGGAAGGCAGTACACAAGCAGAGCTTAATCACAAAGATTTTCCCATGACAGTGAAGCCGGAGGTCAAAGACGGAGAAGCATACATTCCGCTCAAACCTTTGAAAGAAGTATACGGCATCGCCATCCAGGAAGACTCGTTAACAGGTGCTGTGCTGCTGATGCGTGGAGGAGATACCATACAATATGCAGAGGTTGACACGTTGTCTTCCAAAGAAGACAAAACGGTACCGTTATATAAACGTGGGGGAGAATCCTCGCCAATCATTGCCGATATGGACAAGAATGCTCGGGTACGTGTATGGCAGACGGGTGATGAACAGAGTTTTGTCCAACTTGATAATGGTTATGCGGGATATGTAGATAATGACAATATTGCGCTCACCGAAAAAAAGAATGTGGACATGCCCAAGCATACGCCGACTGCTGCAGAGAAGAAGTGGCAGGATAAACCGGTCAATCTGGTTTGGGAAGCCGTGTACAATCGTCAGCCTGATGTGGGCTCTATCGGTAAAATGCCTGGTGTTAACGTGGTCAGCCCCACGTGGTTTCACATTACCGATGGTCAGGGCACAGTGAAGAGCAAGGGAGACCAAGCTTATGTGAACTGGGCTCACCGTTCGGGTATGGAAGTATGGGGATTGATGGATAACGGCTTTGACCCGGATATCACCAAAGAAGCTGTAGCTTCCTACGCGACGCGTACTCATATTATTGAGCAGATGTTAGAGTATGCGCAGACATATCAATTGGATGGCATCAACATTGACTTTGAGAACGTGTATACGGATGACGGGCCTAATATTACGCAATTTGTGCGTGAGATTAAAGCGATGGCACGTATACATGGTTTAATGTTATCGATCGATGTAACACCGAAATCGAACAGTGAGATGTGGTCGGCCTTTCTGGATCGCCGCGCATTAGGATCTTTTGCAGACTATGTTGTTGTGATGGCCTACGATGAACATTGGGCAGCCAGTCCCAAAGCGGGTTCGGTAGCGTCACTGCCATGGACCGAGTCTTCCATGAGACGTATACTGGATGAAGATGAAGTACCTTCCAACAAGCTGATTATGGCGGTACCGCTCTATACACGGATTTGGACGGAAGAGGCGAACGATCAGGGGGAGATTAAAGTCTCTTCCAAAGCGGTTGGCATGAATAGCATTGTGGATCTGATCCAAGAAAAGAAACTTAAACCTGTACTTGATCAGGCCAGCGGACAGAACTATGTGGAATATAAGGAAGACGGAGCTACCAAGAAAATATGGATCGAAGATGCCGTGTCCCTTCAGGCGCGTGTAGATTTGATTTCTTCGTTGAAGTTGGGCGGAGTAGCGGCGTGGAATCGGAGTTTTGCCAATGCTTCTGCGTGGGAAGTACTGAAGCAGGCAGGTTACCAGAAATAATACCTTTTTTCTCTGGTTTTGATTACTAGCTTCCCTGGTTTTGCTTCACAAAGCCCAAAGTCGCTTTCGTTTGTACCTATCGTACATGCGATTTACCGTTTTATTGACCGTAGGACTCATAACTTACTTCGTATCTTGGCTAGTTTTAAACGTAACAAGGGTGACACTTATAAGACAAGTCAAAAAAGGTCCGGTAGACATACACATACCGGGCCTTTTTTGTTGTTCAGTGAAATGTAAGCAAAAGACATCTAACGGTTGGAGATCACTTCTTGCTATCCGTCGGTTGGTGGAACTGTTGTAGAAGGCGCTTTCAGTTGTTGGCTGGTCGTATTGGCCTTGTTAGGGTCCAGGGTGAGGATGGTATGACAGAACATGCAACGATCCGTCTTACCAAGCATCTTGGTTAACTTCCCGCATTCCGGGCAGTCAACTTGTACTGCGCTGGTGGAAAGCATGCCGGCCCAGAAGTAGATGGCCAGACTGGCCATCATGGCAATCAGTCCAATGACAAGTCCTACAGCTGCAAATACCTTACCTGCATGTCCCCAGAATACAATTCCGGCTGTTCCCAGTATCATTAGGCCCATGCCTAGCATGGTCAGCAGTAATCCCCAAGTGCGAAAAGCATTAATTTTTGCTGATTTAAAAATCATGAAAAATGCTCCTATCGTATGAGTAGTATCGGACCTGGAAAAGAAGGAAACTTCAGTCTGCATGTAGAATTACATTATAACTGACTTGGCGCTTATCTGCCATGAATTGTATGGAGGGAATCGTGGAATTAAAGAACCTTGCTTTTTTGTCTGAACCGTCGGAAGAGACAGGGGCAGTTGGGGCTATCGCTTATTCCCACCCGGGAGAGCGATTCCACGGCTCCCTAGTTCAAGATTTTGAGTTGGTAGTACTCGTTGTTCATAATGACGACCAATTGCTGTCAACAGTGGGGCATTACAGATATGGTGATCTTCGATATCAAATGATCTATGCCAGTCGTCATGAAGTGCAGAGCAGTGTGGTCACGGGGAATCATAATAATCTTACCCAGTGTCTGATTGAAGGCGAGATTATCTGGGAAGCGGACAGCGCATTAAGTGATTTGCGAGTAGAACTATCAACGTTTGATACCGAATTGCGTGAACAGAAGTTGCTTCATGAATTCACCAGCTTCTTGAGAATGTATGTGGAGGCCAAACGTCATATCCAGGAAGGTCACGTTGTTGACGCCTATTACAATGTATTAGAGGCTCTGGGGAATTGGGCAAGAATCGTGTTGATCGAACAGGGAATATACCCGGATCACGCCGTTTGGACACATGTGCAGAACCTGGATCGCGCTTTATGGAAGTTGTATCAGGAGCTTACTGTAAGCTCGGAGACGCTTGAGCAGCGAGTGGAACTTGTTTTGCTGGCCTGTGAGTTTTCAGTGATGTCCAAAATGAGTGAATGCTCAGAGCTCCTACTGCGTGTGTTAAGAAGTCGCAAGGAACCTTGGAGCATGAATGAACTGGTTCATCATCCGCAGTTAAGATTCGTTAGAGAAGATCTACCTTTGCTACTGCGCAAGCTTGTCTTTCGTTCTATTGTAAAAGAATCAGCAGGATGGCCATCTGCCGGAGGAGAGGGACGGGAAATCCGTTATTGGATTGATGCATAAGTTCCTTAGGAGCCGGGTAATATAACCATCACATAAGGGAGGGGAAACCTTCCTTTTTTGTTTGTTTAATAATTGATAAAAAGATGTTGACTCTCATTTGAGATATATGATACATTATATTTCGTTCCTCAAACGAGCTTATCGCTAACAAACAATAAATTCTCGGCAGGAATAGTGAAGAACTAAAGCTTCAAAAAAAGAAATGAAAAAAGTTCTTGACGGAAACAAACGAAATGTGATATATTATTTAAGTCGCCGCCGAAACTTGGTTGAGACAAAAGAATGACGTAAATCGTGTTTGATCTTTGAAAACTGAACAACGAGTGAGTAAACATTCTGCTTGCAGAATGAACGCGAAAGTTGGAGACAAGCCTTGGCTTGAATCGACTGGAGCACAAATGAGATTTTTAATCTCGTCAGATTCAAAATGAGCATATCGCTCTTTTCAAATACTTGAGATGATTTTTATAGCGTCTAACCACGCTACTGAAATTCATCTTTTATTGGAGAGTTTGATCCTGGCTCAGGACGAACGCTGGCGGCATGCCTAATACATGCAAGTCGAGCGGAGTATCAAGGAAGCTTGCTTCCTTGATACTTAGCGGCGGACGGGTGAGTAACACGTAGGCAACCTGCCCTCAAGTTTGGGACAACTACCGGAAACGGTAGCTAATACCGAATAATTGTTTTCTTCACCTGAAGAGAACTGGAAAGACGGAGCAATCTGTCACTTGGGGATGGGCCTGCGGCGCATTAGCTAGTTGGTGAGGTAATGGCTCACCAAGGCGACGATGCGTAGCCGACCTGAGAGGGTGATCGGCCACACTGGGACTGAGACACGGCCCAGACTCCTACGGGAGGCAGCAGTAGGGAATCTTCCGCAATGGGCGAAAGCCTGACGGAGCAATGCCGCGTGAGTGATGAAGGTTTTCGGATCGTAAAGCTCTGTTGCCAGGGAAGAACGCTTGGGAGAGTAACTGCTCTCAAGGTGACGGTACCTGAGAAGAAAGCCCCGGCTAACTACGTGCCAGCAGCCGCGGTAATACGTAGGGGGCAAGCGTTGTCCGGAATTATTGGGCGTAAAGCGCGCGCAGGCGGTCATTTAAGTCTGGTGTTTAATCCCGGGGCTCAACCCCGGATCGCACTGGAAACTGGGTGACTTGAGTGCAGAAGAGGAGAGTGGAATTCCACGTGTAGCGGTGAAATGCGTAGATATGTGGAGGAACACCAGTGGCGAAGGCGACTCTCTGGGCTGTAACTGACGCTGAGGCGCGAAAGCGTGGGGAGCAAACAGGATTAGATACCCTGGTAGTCCACGCCGTAAACGATGAGTGCTAGGTGTTAGGGGTTTCGATACCCTTGGTGCCGAAGTTAACACATTAAGCACTCCGCCTGGGGAGTACGGTCGCAAGACTGAAACTCAAAGGAATTGACGGGGACCCGCACAAGCAGTGGAGTATGTGGTTTAATTCGAAGCAACGCGAAGAACCTTACCAGGTCTTGACATCCCTCTGATCGATGCAGAGATGTATCTTTCCTTCGGGACAGAGGAGACAGGTGGTGCATGGTTGTCGTCAGCTCGTGTCGTGAGATGTTGGGTTAAGTCCCGCAACGAGCGCAACCCTTATATTTAGTTGCCAGCACATCATGGTGGGCACTCTAGATAGACTGCCGGTGACAAACCGGAGGAAGGTGGGGATGACGTCAAATCATCATGCCCCTTATGACCTGGGCTACACACGTACTACAATGGCCAGTACAACGGGCTGCGAAATCGCGAGATGGAGCCAATCCCAACAAAGCTGGTCTCAGTTCGGATTGCAGGCTGCAACTCGCCTGCATGAAGTCGGAATTGCTAGTAATCGCGGATCAGCATGCCGCGGTGAATACGTTCCCGGGTCTTGTACACACCGCCCGTCACACCACGAGAGTTTATAACACCCGAAGTCGGTGGGGTAACCGCAAGGAGCCAGCCGCCGAAGGTGGGATAGATGATTGGGGTGAAGTCGTAACAAGGTAGCCGTATCGGAAGGTGCGGCTGGATCACCTCCTTTCTATGGAGAATCGTTTCCCGAGTGGAAACATTCAAATACGCAGGTTCTTTTAGAACCTGCACAGCGATTCATTTCGGTCCGTCACTTCGGTGTGGATGAAATGGAAAGCACAAGCAACTCACTCGTTGCTCAGTTTTGAGAGCTCAAACTCTCAAACAGCTTGCTTTTGCATGGAGCTTGTTCTTTGAAAACTAGATATCGAAACGAAATTTTGCGAATTAGAACATTCCTTTAAGGGATGAATGCTTGTTCGGTTCAAGCAACCGATCAACAATCATCCTAGCTGATCTTGTGTAAACAAGTGAAGTGTTTATAAGGTAGATAATTGCTGTTGTGATGGTATCGAATGGGAGTGACTTTTGGCTTTGCGCAAGCAAAACAAGGGAAGCGAGCCGTCGAAACCGGAACAATTTGGTTAAGCTACTAAGAGCACACGGAGGATGCCTAGGCGCTAGGAGCCGATGAAGGACGTGGCGAACAACGAAACTGCCTCGGGGAGCTGTAAGCAAGCTTTGATCCGGGGGTGTCCGAATGGGGAAACCCAGCTGGGGTAATTTCCAGTTACTCATAACTGAATACATAGGTTATGCAGAGGCATACCAGGGGAACTGAAACATCTAAGTACCCTGAGGAAGAGAAAACAATAGTGATTCCGTCAGTAGCGGCGAGCGAACGCGGAGAAGCCCAAACCAGAGAGCTTGCTCTTTGGGGTTGTGGGACGTCTCACATGGAGTTACAAAGGAACCGATTAAGCGAAGAGGTCTGGAAAGGCCCGCCAAAGAAGGTAAAAGCCCTGTAGTTGAAAGTTTGTTCCCTCCGAGACGGATCCCGAGTAGTGCGGGGCACGTGAAACCCCGTATGAATCCGGCAGGACCATCTGCCAAGGCTAAATACTTCCTAGCGACCGATAGTGAAGCAGTACCGTGAGGGAAAGGTGAAAAGCACCCCGGAAGGGGAGTGAAATAGAACCTGAAACCGTGTGCTTACAAAAAGTCAGAGCCCGTTTTAGGGGTGATGGCGTGCCTTTTGTAGAATGAACCGGCGAGTTACGTTCCCGTGCAAGGTTAAGGTGAAGAGCCGGAGCCGCAGCGAAAGCGAGTCTGAATAGGGCGACATAGTACGTGGACGTAGACCCGAAACCGGGTGATCTACCCCTGTCCAGGGTGAAGGTGCGGTAACACGCACTGGAGGCCCGAACCCACGCATGTTGAAAAATGCGGGGATGAGGTGGGGGTAGCGGAGAAATTCCAATCGAACTCGGAGATAGCTGGTTCTCCCCGAAATAGCTTTAGGGCTAGCCTCGGAAAACAGAGTCGTGGAGGTAGAGCACTGATTGGGTGCGGGGCCCGCAAGGGTTACCAAGCTCAGTCAAACTCCGAATGCCATAGACTTACTTCCGGGAGTCAGACAGTGAGTGCTAAGATCCATTGTCAAAAGGGAAACAGCCCAGACCATCAGCTAAGGTCCCCAAGTGTGTGTTAAGTGGGAAAGGATGTGGAGTTGCACAGACAACCAGGATGTTGGCTTAGAAGCAGCCACCATTGAAAGAGTGCGTAATAGCTCACTGGTCGAGTGACTCTGCGCCGAAAATGTAACGGGGCTAAACACGCCACCGAAGCTATGGCTTGATGCAGTGCATCAGGGGTAGGGGAGCGTTGTATAAGGGTTGAAGGTGTACCGTAAGGAGCGCTGGACATTATACAAGTGAGAATGCCGGTATGAGTAACGAAAAGACAAGTGAGAATCTTGTCCGCCGAAAGCCTAAGGGTTCCTGAGGAAGGCTCGTCCGCTCAGGGTAAGTCGGGACCTAAGGCGAGGCCGAAAGGCGTAGTTGAAGGACAACAGGTCGAAATTCCTGTACCACCGTAAGCCGTTATGAGCAATGGGGGGACGCAGTAGGGTAGTGACGCGGACTGATGGATGTCCGTCTAAGCAGTAAGGCTGATGTGTAGGCAAATCCGCACATTACTAAGGCTGAGCTGTGATGGGGAGCGAAAATTATAGTAGCGAAGGTCATGATCTCACACTGCCAAGAAAAGCCTCTAGCCAGGTGATGGTGCCCGTACCGCAAACCGACACAGGTAGGCGAGAAGAGTATTCTAAGGCGCGCGGAAGAACTCTCGTTAAGGAACTCGGCAAAATGACCCCGTAACTTCGGGAGAAGGGGTGCCCCGGTAGTGTGAATAGCACGAGGGGGCCGCAGTGAAAAGGCCCAAGCGACTGTTTAGCAAAAACACAGGTCTGTGCGAAGCCGTAAGGCGAAGTATACGGGCTGACGCCTGCCCGGTGCTGGAAGGTTAAGGGGAGTGGTTAGGAGCAATCCGAAGCTGTGAACCGAAGCCCCAGTAAACGGCGGCCGTAACTATAACGGTCCTAAGGTAGCGAAATTCCTTGTCAGGTAAATTCTGACCCGCACGAATGGCGTAACGACTTGGGCGCTGTCTCAACGAGAGATCCGGTGAAATTTTAATACCTGTGAAGATGCAGGTTACCCGCGACAAGACGGAAAGACCCCATGGAGCTTTACTGCAGCTTGATATTGAATTTGGGTACGATCTGTACAGGATAGGTGGGAGCCTTTGAAGCATGAGCGCCAGCTTGTGTGGAGGCAACGTTGGGATACCACCCTGATCGTATCTAGGTTCTAACCTGGTACCGTAATCCGGTGCGGGGACAGTGTCAGGTGGGCAGTTTGACTGGGGCGGTCGCCTCCTAAAGAGTAACGGAGGCGCCCAAAGGTTCCCTCAGAATGGTTGGAAATCATTCGAAGAGTGCAAAGGCATAAGGGAGCTTGACTGCGAGACCTACAAGTCGAGCAGGGACGAAAGTCGGGCTTAGTGATCCGGTGGTACCGCATGGAAGGGCCATCGCTCAACGGATAAAAGCTACCCTGGGGATAACAGGCTTATCTCCCCCAAGAGTCCACATCGACGGGGAGGTTTGGCACCTCGATGTCGGCTCATCGCATCCTGGGGCTGAAGTAGGTCCCAAGGGTTGGGCTGTTCGCCCATTAAAGCGGTACGCGAGCTGGGTTCAGAACGTCGTGAGACAGTTCGGTCCCTATCTGTCGTGGGCGTAGGAAATTTGAGAGGAGCTGTCCTTAGTACGAGAGGACCGGGATGGACGTACCGCTGGTGTACCAGTTGTTCCGCCAGGAGCACCGCTGGGTAGCTATGTACGGAAGGGATAAACGCTGAAAGCATCTAAGCGTGAAGCCCCCCTCAAGATGAGATTTCCCAGTATGTAAGACCCCTTGAAGACGACGAGGTAGATAGGCTGGGGGTGGAAGTGCAGCAATGCATGGAGCTGACCAGTACTAATCGGTCGAGGGCTTATCCAATATGCAAGTGATAAATCGCAAATTTCGTTTCGAATCTAGTTTTCAGAGAATGATCTCTGAAATGAAAATCGGTACATCACAGAACGTGTGTATGATTTTCAGTTCCATATTTGATTTCAAGAAGCTATGCTTCGACAAATCACGTTTGGTGGCGATAGCGGAGGGTTCCACACGTACCCATCCCGAACACGACCGTTAAGCCTCTAGCGCCGATGGTACTTGGACCGCAGGGTCCTGGGAGAGTAGGACGCCGCCAAGCGAACTCTTTCATCATACATAGAAAACAGGCTTTGCATGTGGACGTTGTACGATGAATTGCATTTGCTCTGCAAATGCATATTATTCCCTGATAGCTCAGTTGGTAAGAGCACTCGACTGTTAATCGAGTTGTCACAGGTTCGAGCCCTGTTCGGGGAGCCAGTAAGGCCCGTTGGTCAAGGGGTTAAGACACCTCCCTTTCACGGAGGTAACAGGGGTTCAAATCCCCTACGGGTCATATTCATGGAGGCTTAGCTCAGCTGGGAGAGCATCTGCCTTACAAGCAGAGGGTCGGGGGTTCGATCCCCTCAGCCTCCACCATAACACTTTAATAATGACGCGGGGTGGAGCAGCCCGGTAGCTCGTCGGGCTCATAACCCGAAGGCCGCAGGTTCAAATCCTGCCCCCGCAATTTATCTTTCCTTAGAGAAAGTAATCTGGAACCGTGGTGTAGTTGGCCTAACATGCCTGCCTGTCACGCAGGAGATCGCGGGTTCGAATCCCGTCGGTTCCGCCATTTTTATACTATTAAATATCGCATGCGGACGTGGCTCAGCGGTAGAGCATCGCCTTGCCAAGGCGAGGGTCGCGGGTTCGATTCCCGTCGTCCGCTCCAATATTTTGCGCCCTTAGCTCAGCTGGATAGAGCGTTTGACTACGAATCAAAAGGCCGGGAGTTCGAATCTCTCAGGGCGCGCCATTATAACTTCAAATTTGCCGGCGTGGCGGAATGGCAGACGCGCTCGACTCAAAATCGAGTGGGAAACCGTGGAGGTTCGAGTCCTCTCGCCGGTATATATAACGGGATGTAGCTCAGCTTGGTAGAGCACCTGGTTTGGGACCAGGGGGTCGCATGTTCAAATCGTGTCATCCCGATCACAAAAAAGTACTATCTATAATTAGATAGTACTTTTTTGTTGTGTTCTAAATAGTGGAGTGTTAGATCAATGGAACACTTAGCAAAGTAACTTTTCGAGTAACTCAGGATAAGTTTCCTCAGCTTATATTGTCTTCAGGTTAATTTTGCATAAAGCCTTATTCTTTAGGTCACAATAAGTTTAAAAAGTGATAGAAGGGGTTCATGTGAACACGTTTAACTTCAGAAAACAATTCAAGAGACGCTGGCGACGGTGGAAACGAACATTATGGATGACGGCGGCTTTGCTCGCAGTTACAATATTGGCATATAGCGGGTTGCCAATATCATCTGCAATTGAGCGTTTGCTGACGACTGATTTCAGTGAGGCTACAAGTGCCATGGGACCAGTTACGCAGGAAACAAGATCTGAAGAGGAAATTCAGGCGCTAGTGGAGCAACTGGGTCCTGATCCGGATCGTTTAACGAGTGTGGTTTTGGAAACAGATTATATCTGCGGAGTGGAGACAGAGCAGCTGGGCAAGATGGCTATCCCAGAGGTAAAGATGCTATTAGCGCAACATCCGGAGTGGGATGCTAGGGTGGATACATCCGATGCATTGTATTTGAAGCAACGTGTAGAGGATTTGTCACCTCTCTGTAAACAACAGGCGTATATCAGTATAGATGCTGTAGGTAATCTCAATTTGTATGAGGGTAAGCCAGCAGATGAGAAGGTCATTCGAACGTTTTTTCAGCTGGATGTTGGCACGTTGGAGAGTTCTTTGCCTGAAGGAGTGTTGAGGCAATTACAGCAGGGCATACGAATTCAGGACAAGGATGAATATGACAGCGTGATCTCTACGTTCAGTGACTATGCAGTCGATGAAAACCATAAATTAATCCGTAATGGCGGGTAACCTAATCGACTCATTTACAATGTTGAGATGAATTTTATAAACATCGAATAACACGAAAACATTTAACAACCTATATAGAATGTAGTGAAGGACATCGAATAGATGTCCTTTTTGTCGTTTTAACTCAAAACGATAAAATACGGATAGTATGTAGAAAATTCACGAAGTAAGGCGTGTTTTGGGTTGAACAAAGTTTTTCCTGCCGGAGGGTCTATCTTTTGTTATAATGAAATGAACGATACATATGTTCGCTTTTTATGAGGGAGAGATGGTTTTGCGTTTTTTGGGAATTGACCCGGGGATTGCGATTGTTGGTTTTGGTTTTGTGGATAAAATCGGCAGTAAGGTGGTACCCGTACAATATGGATGTATTCAGACGGAAGCTCATACCCCGGATGAGGAACGGTTGCTTCACGTGTACGAGGGTATGGTGCAATTAATTGATAAATATAAGCCAGATGCAGTAGCGCTGGAGAAACTTTTTTTTAACCGGAACGTTACAACAGCGATGTCTGTCAGCCAGGCCAGAGGAGTTATGATTCTCGCTGCAGCACAGAAAGGTTTACCCATTGCAGAGTATACTCCAATGCAGATCAAGCAGGCTGTTGTTGGATACGGTAAAGCAGAGAAGAAGCAAGTGCAGGAGATGGTCAAGATGTTCTTGCGTCTTCAAGTCGTTCCTAAACCGGATGACGTAGCTGATGCGTTGGCTGTAGCCGTGTGTCATGCACACTCTTATACATTAAATTCCAAGTTGAATGAGGTATTGCGAAAATGATTGATTTTCTAAGAGGACAGTTCATGCATGTAGAGAATGATTATATTGTACTGGACGTTCATGGTGTAGGGTATCGCGTGTTCTGTCCGAACCCATTTACATTTGCTAAACAAGAGGGCGAAATAACCGTGTATACGCACCATCACGTGCGTGAGGATGCGATGTTACTGTTTGGCTTTGTTACAAGGGATGAACAGCGTTTGTTTCGTAAACTGATTGAAGTATCTGGTATCGGTCCAAAGGTGGCTCTGGGTATACTCGCTGGAGGTACACCAGAACATGTGGTTACAGCGATTTATCAGGAGAATCTTACGTTCTTGACCAAATTGCCAGGTATCGGAAAGAAGACGGCGCAACGCATGATTCTGGATCTTAAGGATAAGCTGGATGGCTTTGGCGTGGCAGCTTATGCAACAGGTCTGTTCGCTCCTCCATCGGAAGAGACGGGAAGTGGCTCCGCCTGGGATGAGTCACGTGAAGGTTTGAAGGCACTCGGGTATACGGATAGTGAGCTGGATAAGGTATGGCTCAAATTGAAAAAGGATGTTACTACAGCGGATTCCGTTGATGTATTGATGAAACGGGCACTGCAAATGCTGTTTACGGGATAAAGAAACCGGCTGAGTTCGGGAGAAACCGCACATATTATTAAATTGCTGTAGCCTTCAAAAAAAGGTAGGGATGAACATGGATGACCGGATTATTTCCGCAAACCTGATGATGGAAGACCAGAATGTTGAGCTGAGCCTTCGTCCCCGGTATCTGAATGAATATATCGGACAAAATCAGGTGAAGGAAAATTTAAAGATATATATTGAAGCTGCCAAATTACGTAATGAGGCATTGGATCACGTTTTGTTATATGGACCACCTGGACTTGGTAAAACAACACTTGCCAATATCATTGCCAACGAATTGGGCGTTAATTTACGAACCACATCTGGCCCTGCCATTGAGCGCCCGGGTGATCTTGCAGCATTGTTAACCAATCTGCAGGAAGGGGATGTCCTGTTTATTGACGAGATTCATCGTTTGCATCGTACGGTTGAAGAAGTTATGTACCCCGCTATGGAAGATTCGGCATTGGATATTATGATTGGTAAAGGGCCAAGTGCACGTTCTGTGCGGCTGGATCTGCCATCGTTCACTCTGATTGGGGCTACAACGCGTGCTGGTTTGCTGTCTGCTCCACTTCGAGACCGATTTGGGGTTATTAGTCGCTTGGAATTCTATACGGTGGATGAACTGGCTTATATCGTCTCACGCTCTACAGAAATTTTGGGTGTGGAGATTATTGGTGATGCAGCGGAAGAGATTGCATTGCGCTCGCGTGGGACACCAAGGATTGCGAACCGTTTGCTCAAACGAGTGCGGGACTTTGCACAGGTACGTGGTGACGGAATCATAACGCAGGCACTGGCGGAAGAAGCGCTTCAACGTCTCCAGATTGACCCTCTTGGACTGGATGACATTGATCATAAGATGCTCAAATCCATGATCAACAGTTTCCGTGGAGGCCCGGTAGGATTGGATACCATCGCTGCTACGATCGGAGAGGAAAGTCAGACCATTGAGGATGTCTATGAACCGTATCTGCTTCAAATAGGTATGATTCAGCGCACGCCGAGGGGCAGGATTGTGACTGATCTCGCCTATCATCATTTGGGTCTGCCTGTCCCACCAAGGGACGGTAAGTAGTTCAAATTTGAAGTACATTACCGGTTGTAAAGATTGAAAAAACCTAGGATTTATCCGATATATACTGAAGGATATGCATGGAGAGGAGTCTGATTGTGGGAAAAGCAATACGAACGAAGAAGTGGAGTCGTCGATTGAAGGTACTGGCGGCAGCTCTTTTGACGGTGGGATGTCTGCAAGTGCCGGCGTATGCAGCAGGAAATGATGGACAGATGATCCGTGTAGCCATGTTTGCGAATCTGGGCAGTACGTATAAATCGACTACACCACTCATTACGCTTGAATCGACGGGACAATGGAGCATCCAATCGGAGAGCGGCGCAAGTGTAAGTCTTCCAGCAGGACAAGTTCGTTTCAGTGCAGATGGATTTCGAGTGAAGGTATTGGAAACAGCGGACTTCAAAACAGCGGCTGCGGCAGCAAAATTGTTGCAGGCAACCGCGGATAAGCCATTGCTGTTCACCGCCTCCTTGAATGGAAATGCCATCTACCAACTCTACACGGGCAACTATGCAACGGATGCACTTGCTGGACAAGCGGTTACTCGGGTACAAAAGGTAGCAGGAGCACAGCTCGCTGGACAAAAGCCAGCCGTAACGGGAAGCAAACGTCTATCTGCTGGAACTTACAATTCCCTGCAGGAAGCAGAGGCAGCGCAAGCCAGCCTGTTATCAGCAGGAGTTAACGCTTATCCGGTGCTTCAACTGAATGCGGGAAGCCAAGGGTATGCAGTATGGGTTGGTGAAGCGTCAACGGATGCAGAATTGTCTGTATTGAAGAACAGTGTAGAGGCTAAAGCTCCTGGGGTTACACTTTCACCGGTCAACAACAATGCAGGACTTATCATCGGGCAAGATGCGGGATTAAGTCTGGATGCGCTCAAAACTGCTCCGCATTATACGGTTGCAGGTAGTGAGTCCAAAGCATCAGTACAAGGGAGTGGCAATGGTATCAAAGTAGTGGAACGTTCCCAGCGAACGTACCGTGGAGATATGGAGATTAGCATCGTGGGTGGAGATCTGGCATTGGTTAACGTTGTTCCGTTGGAGCAATATCTGTACTCGGTCGTTGGGGCAGAAGTGTACTCCTCATGGCCTGCCGAAGCTCTGAAAGTTCAAGCCGTGGCTGCTCGGTCCTATGCACTTCAACAGGGTGACCGCTTCAAAATTGCCAATGTTGTGGACACTACGCTGAGTCAGGCTTATAACGGGATTGGTTCGGAGAATGAAAAAGTAACCAGTGCAGTTGATGCAACCGCAGGAGAAGTGGTTAAGAGCAATGGCAAAATTGTCGAAGCTGTGTTCTCCTCCAATGCGGGCGGTCAGACTGCGCACCCTTCCGAGGTATGGAATGGCGGAGCCGGGGTGTTCTCCAATGTAACCAGTACAGGAGATACATCGGCTCAAGCTGGATTACATACGTGGTACCATGTTCTGCTGAACTCAGGCGTGAGTGGGTACATTCGTGAGGATAATATAAAAGAATTAGGAACCAAAACAGAAGCGGGACTCGCAAAAGCTACGGTAACGGCTCAGAACACCAATGTGCGTACCGTTCCGTTAATTCAATCCACCGTTGAACCTGTGGCAAAATTGAATCCAGGCAACGAAGTCGTTGTACTGGCAAAAGTAGCTCAATCCAATGATTATGCCTGGGTGAGAGGGCCTTTCACATCAGCGCAGCTGGTTAAATCACTTCAGGGTAAAACGACTGCACCTGTTCCTGCTTCGATCTCAACGCTGGAAGTGACCAAGCGTGGTCCTTCCGGGAGAGCACTTGAAGTCACTGCGAACGGGCAGGCTATGACGGTGAAATATGCTGATACGTACCGTTCTGCGCTCGGTGGATTACCGAGTACTTTATTTGATATTGCAGGGACCGGAAGTTATACTGTATTAGGCGCTGACGGCAAAACGGCCAGTAAAACCGGTTCAAAGGGTGCTGCTGTAATGTCTTCCTCAGGCACAGGAACATCATCCGGGAATGCGCTTGTGGTGATGAGCGGTGATGGTCAAGCGAGGGCTGTAACCCAGGGTCAGAACTTCATGTTCATCGGTCAGGGCAATGGGCACGGATTGGGCTTGTCCCAATGGGGGGCCAAAGGCATGGCAGATGAAGGGTATGATTACCAGGCAATATTGAAACACTATTATCAAAATGCGATTATTGTTAAGGAATGAAACGAATATGAATGTGAACTTATATGATTTTGAACTACCAGAGCAATTGATTGCACAGACACCGCTGCTTGAACGCACGGCATCCCGGTTGCTTACCCTAAACAAAGTTAGTGGTGAAATTAATCATCAAACGTTTCCTAATATTATCGACTTTCTGGAGTCCGGTGATACACTGATTCTGAATGATACACGTGTTCTCCCAGCCCGTCTGTTCGGTACGAAAGAGGATACCGGAGCAAAAGCGGAAGTGCTATTGCTTAAAAATGTGGAGGGCGACAAATGGGAAGCACTGGTTAAGCCGGGTAAAAAGCTGAAAGCTGGTTCGGTGATCGTTTTCAGTGACGAACTGAAGGCCATTATTGAAGAAGAGGGCGAGATGGGGGCCCGTACACTTACGTTTACGTATGATGGAATCTTCCAAGAGATTCTGGACCGTCTTGGCGAAATGCCGCTGCCACCTTATATCAAAGAGACATTGGATGACCGCGAACGGTATCAGACCGTGTATGCCAAGCATGAAGGATCGGCTGCTGCACCCACTGCGGGACTACATTTTACAGATGAATTGTTGGATCGGATTCGTGCCAAGGGTGTTCATGTAGACTTCATCACGCTTCACGTAGGACTTGGAACATTCAGACCGATGTCAGTAGACGTCGTAGAAGATCATGTCATGCATGAGGAGTATTACTCCTTGTCACAAGAAACAGCGGATCTGATTAACCAGACCAAAGAGCGTGGTCACCGTGTTTTTGCAGTAGGCACAACGAGTTGCCGAACTTTGGAAACGGTGGGGAGCAAATTTGAAGATGGATTACTGCAAGCGAGCAGCGGATGGACCAGTATATTTATCTATCCAGGTTACTCTTTTAAAGTTGTCGATGGGATGCTTACGAATTTTCATCTCCCGAAATCCACGTTGGTCATGTTGGTTAGTGCACTTGCAGGCAGGGAACATATTATGCAGGCATATGAGGAAGCAATCCAAGAACAATACCGTTTCTTCAGCTTTGGCGATGCCATGTTGATATATTAGAATCAATTTTATAACTCACCCAATAAAGGCATTATGAAATTGTTTCATTAGTATAACGATTAACTTTTAGAGGATGATTAAAACCAATGGCAGCAATTACGTATGAACATATCAAAACTTGTAAACAATCCGGTGCACGTCTGGGACGTGTACATACACCTCACGGTATTATTGAGACACCAACCTTTATGCCTGTAGGCACACAAGCGACAGTAAAAACAATGAGTCCTGAAGAGCTGAAAGAAATGGATGCTCAGATCATTTTGAGTAATACCTATCACTTGTTTCTGAGACCGGGACATGAGATCATTCGTCAGGCAGGCGGATTACATAAGTTCATGAACTGGGACCGTCCAATTCTGACGGACAGCGGCGGGTTTCAAGTATTCTCCCTCAGCGAGATGCGCAAAATTACGGAAGAAGGCGTTAACTTCCGCTCCCATCTGAATGGAGACAAGAAGTTCCTTTCTCCTGAAGTAGCCATGGAAATACAGAATGCACTTGGCTCCGATATTATGATGGCTTTTGATGAGTGCCCACCATATCCGGCTGAATATGAATATGTAAAGAAATCACTCGAAAGAACAAGCCGCTGGGCAGAACGTTGTCTCGAAAGTCACGCTCGTCCACATGACCAAGGTCTGTTCGCCATCGTTCAGGGAGGCATGCATGAAGATCTTCGCCGTCAGAGCGCCGCAGATTTGACTTCCATGGATTTCCCGGGGTATGCTATTGGTGGACTGAGTGTTGGAGAACCGAAACATTTGATGTATGGTGTATTGGATTACACGTTACCATTGTTGCCTTCCAATAAACCACGTTATTTGATGGGGGTAGGTTCGCCCGATGCGTTGATTGAGGGATCGATTCGTGGAGTGGACATGTTCGATTGTGTTCTGCCTACCCGGATTGCCCGTAACGGAACAACGATGACCAGCCAAGGACGTCTGGTAGTTCGCAATGCCAAGTTTGCAACTGATTTTGGGCCACTTGACCCGGAATGCGACTGCTACACTTGCCGCAACTATTCCAGAGCTTATCTGCGTCATTTGATCAAAGCGGATGAAACGTTTGGCTTGCGTTTGACGACCATTCATAATCTTCATTTCTTGCAGAATTTGATGCGCAATGTGCGTAAAGCCATAATGGAAGATCGTTTGCTTGATTTCCGGGATGAATTTTTCGATCAATATGGTCTTCATGACAATGACAGAGGTTTCTGATTCAGATTTTGCGGAAGCCGGTGTTAAACAAGCAGTATTTGCACGTATAGTCGATAAGGGGGAGTTTAGATGTTTCAGGGAATGCCTTTAACAGGAGCAGCAGGCGGTGGAATTGTTTCTTTGATCGTACCTTTGGTACTCATGGTTGCTATTTTCTACTTCTTGATGATTCGTCCACAGAACAAAAAACAAAAGCAACGGAATTCCATGTTGGGTCAATTGAAAAAAGGCGATAAAATCGTAACGATTGGTGGCCTTCACGGAACGATCGCTGAGATTACAGATGATGTGGTTGTATTGCGTGTAAACGATGTAACTAAACTTACATTTGACCGTAATGCGATCAGCAGTGCTGTAGCTCGCGATACGGCTGTTGAATAGTTACTGTAACATAGAATGACGAGAGTACGTTTGTGGCGTATTCCCTAGTAGAGAACTGGATCTCCCTGGAGACCCGGTTCTCTTTTTGTTTTTGAGGGAAGGTCAGTGGTTCTGCACCCGTATGTTAGGAGCGATGTGTATTAACGCCGAAAATGCCACCGAGAGCAGAAATGAAGAAAGCGCTAAGCAGTTGCAAACTATCTTTCCAGTTAAACGAAGCATCTAGCGCCAGGAATCCGATCAGCAGTACAAGGAGTCCATATACAATTCCGGTAATCCCTCCGTAGTACCATCCTTTTTCACCAGACCTTTTGCCTGCCACAAAACCACCAACCAATAACGACAAGCCATGAACAACATAGGTATACAACGAGAGGTCCTGTTCCCGCATTCCGCTCATCCAGAGAAAAAGAGAGAGAATTAATGCTCCGATAAACATCCAGACAAAAGCCTGACAGAGGCCTGACAGAATCGGATTGGACACTCGAAACGAAACCAAGCGGCGGATCAATTGCATGAAGCAACCCCCTTGTACAAGTTTGAAGTTAATACAGTGTATGGTCAAGCCTCCGGACTTATGAACTGATTTTCCATTAAATGAACGGTTTATTTCTGCATGAGCCTGTCAGGTTCAGGTCAAAATAGGGATTGCACTACAGTTATCTGTTCAAAACTCAGATTCGAAGGAGGACCTTTGTTGTGAACTTCCCAGATGTCGGATCACATATCTTTCGAACCATTCTCATGTACTTTCTGGTGTACTGTGCAATGAGGGTTATGGGTAAACGTGAGATTGGTAAGCTATCCATGTTTGATCTTGTTGTGTCTATTATGCTTGCTGAAATGGCTGCTTTTGTCATTGAAGATATTGATAAACCGCTCTCTCATGGGATTGCCCCCATGCTTACCTTGATCATTGTACAGATCGGAATGGCCTTTATTGGTCTTAAAAGTCGGCGTCTGCGCCTGATGATTGATGGCAAACCTACTGTTTTGATCTCCAAAGGTGTGCTTCTCCGAGATGAGATGAGGAAGCAACGATATAACCTGGATGATCTATTACAACAACTCCGTGAACAGAATGTAGACAGTATCGGTGATGTTGATTTCGCCATTTTGGAGACCACAGGTAAGCTGACTGTTTTTCCCAAGGATGAGAATGCTTCTAACGACAGCAATTCTTCCGGCTCTGATTCAGAAGGGGCTTCTTCCAGTAAATCCAAAACAGAGAAAAATCAGATTGACGGATTGCCAAATATCAAATACGAAGGTCTGCCACTGCCCCTAATTATGGACGGTAAAGTTCAGGATCAGAATCTGGAGATCATCCAGAAAACGAGATTTTGGCTAAAAAATCAAATTCAACATAACGGAATTCTGGATTTCAAAGATGTATTTATATGTTCCATTGACCATAATGGCAAGATATATGTAAGTCCAAAAGATGATAAAAAATGAAATTCATTTACCTGACCGACGTTTGAACCATGAGCCTATAAAAGGAGCACGGGAGAGGTCATGAAAGTCAATCATTTTGGTCCAGCCCATCACGATGAAATAAACGATTAAACCAACTGTTGGAGCGAGAAGCATCCTCACCCAGAAAGGCAATATCATTACAGTTTCTTCGTATACGAGCAGGGTAGCTGCACCCATAATAAACATGCCGGTGCCCGTTTTGACCCAGTCCATAATCTTGAAGCGAAACTGTAGCAGGCTACGAACACTTTGGGCATGCAAGAGCGTGACCACAGTTGAGTTCACACAAATGGCGATGACTGCACCGAAAATGCCATATTCAGGACGGGAAGCTAGCGTCAAAATCAATGTTATTTTGATAACAGCACCAATAAACGTATTTAACAGGGCTTTACCCGGACGGTCAAGAGCTTGCAATGCAGCCTGAAGAGGTGCTTGAATATATATAAACAAGGCAAAAGGAGCCATTAGCTTCAGCATGCTTCCAATCGATGCATCATTATATAGAACAAGACACATCGGTTCGGCAAGCACATACATAAATACAGAAAACGGAGCACCAGTTACGAGTGCCAGGCGTAGAGCCTGATGCATTCTTTTGTGAATAAGTGCGCGATCACCCTGAGCAGAAGCTTCGGATAATGAAGGCACTAGTGATGTCGCGAGCGATGAGGTTAGTGCCCCCGGAAGAAGTAATAGCGGGATAATCATGCCCTGTAATGCACCGTATTGTGCTGTGGCGAGTCCTTTGGATATACCTGCCAGTGCCAAGCTCTGGGCAGTAACGATGGTTTCAGCCAGATACGAGAGAGAGCCAACCAATCGTCCAGCTGTAACGGGAACAGAAATTGCAAGCAAACGCCGGATTAAACCAGGCTCTGGAACACTTGAATCTGTAAGCACCGCAGGTTTGGACCCGGATGTAGTATTAGTCAGGTTCTGATGGTGAGCGAGCGGTAACTCTTTCTTCTGCTTGTTATACTTCCACAATAAGACAAGCATACCGCCGAATTCTCCAACCATTGCGCCCAGCATGGCACCAGCAGCAGCCTGGGCAATCCCGTGGGGGAGTAAGAGCCATGCGAACCAGATGACACAGATGATGCGAATAATGGTTTCAACAATGGATGAAATGGCCGTAGGCATCATGTTCTGTTTGCCTTGGAAGTATCCTCTGTACACGGCAGATACGGCGATAATTGCGATCATGGGGCTCATACTGACAAACGTATGGTACACCCGCTCATCTGTCAGAACATATCGGGTAACCCATGGTGCGAATATGATGCACAAAAACATGAATACCACACCCAAGGTCAGCGTGAAAATTAAGCTTATTTGCAGAATTCGTTGGGGGGAATACCGATTGGCGCCAGTGTCAGCTTCGGCTACGAGTTTGGCTACGGCGAGCGGGATACCACCGGTAATTAATGTCACCAGTACGATAAAGAAGGGATAGCTCAATTGGTAGATGCCTACACCTTCTGCACCGATGACTCGTGGCAGCGCAATACGCGGGATGAAACCAAGTATTCGATTAATTATGCCTGCTACGAGCAGGATCATGGCTCCCTGAATAAATGTCTGTTTCTTCAAGACTACCCCTCTTCCCCGGTTGAAAGTACAGGTTATCATCACAAACGGGACAAAGCCGTTGTTCTTCATCCTATGCCAGTCCTTTATCTTCTCATGACAACTTGGACACGATTAACAAAAAGAACCATATCCAGCAAGAAGGAATATGATTGGGGAAGGTCGAATGATGTAACATTGATGCCGCATAAAGGCTTGGATGTACGAAGGGAGGCTCCCCGTTGGAGGAAATGAATGATGTGGAGTTGGAACAGTCAATAGAGATGCTCTGCCGTAGCAAGGCGGAGGAATTAAGGCTTGTCGGTTACGAATATGTCACCAGCAAAGATGTCTGGAATTGCGTCAGTCATAAATATGAAAAACAGGGCATTCCACCGCTTCACCAGCTGGTGAACGATATTTTGTCACTGAAAGCAACAAGCTTTATGAACTTTATGACCGTGTCTGCATACCGGGGGTCCTCTTTCTAGACGAAAGGGATCTTTTTTGTTGAAAATTGACTGCTTTTTACGGCATCGCTATAATAGGAATATTGAGAACGAAAGGGGATCTAGGAACGGCATGAAAAGAATTATCAGTTTCATTCTGGTCGTGCTTGTCACCACAGGGGTTATGGTGGGAACAAGCCCGGAGCTGCTCAAAAATATACGCTTGGGCCTTGATTTAAAGGGAGGCTACGAGATCTTATATGAAGCAGAGCCGCTCGAAGCAGGACAACTAGTCACCAAAGCATCATTGGTGCAAACAGCCAAGAGTCTTGAAAGCCGCGCCAATGCGCTCGGAACAAGCGAACCGGAGGTAACTACCGAGGGAAGTAACCGGATTCGTTTGAAATTGGCAGGGGTTACGGACGAGGCTGAAGTTAGAGCCAAAATGAAAGAACCGGCAGTGTTGACCTTCCGTAGTAAGGCTGAGAACGACAAGGAAGGCGAGTATACGAAAATTGAGCTTCGCGGAAATGAATTTGTCGAGAACGCAGCTAAAGTTGTGTTCACTCAATTGAATGAGCCGATGATTGACATTAAAGTGAAAGACAAAGCGAAGTTTTCCGAAATTACCAAACGTTTGATTGGACAACCTCTCGCGATTTATCTGGATGATGAGTTGCTCTCTGCACCAACCGTTAGACAGCAATTGACAGATGGTTCCGCTCAGATCTCGGGTGCCTATACACGTGATGAAGCCAATCAGCTTCGTGACACCATCAATCTGGGTGCGTTGCCATTGAAACTTACAGAGAAGTATTCACAAAGTGTTGGTGCAACACTAGGTAAGCTTTCTCTGGATCAGACGATTAAAGCGGGATTGATTGGTTCCATTATTATTCTTGTGTTCATGATTGGGCTCTATCGCATTCCTGGTATTATTGCGAGTTTCGCCTTGATCACACATACGTGGCTGGTACTGGCAATCTTCTATCTGGGAGAATTCGTACTTACCCTTCCGGGTATTGCGGCGTTTATTCTGGGTATAGGGATGGCTGTTGATGCCAACATCATAACGTACGAACGGATTAAAGAAGAGATGCGCAGTGGTAAGTCGATTTTGTCATCGGTTAAAGCGGGTGGTAAACATTCGTTCCGGACAATCATTGACTCCAACGTTACAACCATTATCGCTGCGGCTGTTATGTTCTTCTTGGGAACCGGTGCGGTTAAAGGTTTTGCACTTGTGCTGATCTTCGACATTGTCACCAGTATCATCACGAATATTTTCTTCTCTCGCTTCCTGTTGACCCTGCTTGTACGGGGTAACGTGTTGAAGAAGCCTAAGTACTTCGGAGTGAAGGAGAGTGAAATTCGTGCGCTTTAATTGGAATTATGATTATATCAAAGGCAGTAAGATCGCCTATATCTTCTCGATTATTCTGACGATCACAGGGATTATCAGCATTCTGGCTTTGGGTTTGAATTACGCGGTTGATTTCCGTGCAGGTTCAAATGTGGATATCACGGTATCCAAAGCAATCACAACGGAGCAGATTAATCCGATTGTAAATGAACTTGGTGTTGACAAAGGCGATGTCCATATTACGACGGGAGCTGATCGGGTTAACGTTCGGTTCTCGAATGTACTCGATGAAAATCAAGAAAGCAAGTTCAAACAAGAATTCACCAAACTGGATGCGACGGCTTCCTATGAAGTGAATACCGTTGATCCGGAGATGGCAAAGGAATTGGAGCGCAATGCGATCTATGCGGTACTCATTGCAAGTATCGGAATTATGATCTACGTAGCGATCCGATTCGAATGGCGCTTTGGTCTGGCAGCAGTTATCGCACTCTTCCATGATGCATTTGTTGTAATAAGCGTATTCTCCATCTTCCGCTTGGAAGTGGATCTGACCTTTATTACCGCAGTATTGACCATTGTCGGGTTCTCGATCAACGATACCATCGTTATCTTTGACCGGATTCGTGAGAATCTGCGTTTTGCCAAAAAGACATCCAAAGCCGACTTGCGTGAGGTAGTCAATCACAGTTTGGCTCAAACCATGACACGTTCCCTGAATACAACATTCACCGTATTTGCAGCTTCGATCTGTTTGTTCATATTTGGTGGAGAGTCCATTCGCATGTTCTCGCTTGCGATGGTTATCGGAACACTGTTTGGCGCATATTCTTCAATCTATATCGCTGCTCCACTTTGGCTGCTGCTCAAAGGTAAACAAGTTGACAAGCCAAAGGTAGAAGCTAAAGAATCTAACTAAACATCTTATTGTGAAGCCGCGTCTGCCAGGCGCGGTTTTGCAACTTTATGTACAGAATTAAGGGGGAATATTCATGACCAGAGAACATATCCCATCTGCACAGGCTGCCACTTGGAGCGGTATTGCTGGTAATATGGGACTTGCAGTGATTAAGGCTGGAGTGGGTTATATGGCAAACAGTAAATCATTGCTCGCAGACGGCTTGTATTCTGCTTCTGAAGCTGCCTCTTCCCTGGCTGGTCTATTTCCCTTCAAGTCTGTACGCCATAAAGACAAGGCTCGCAGGGAACGGTTCAGGGAACATTCGCGTGTTGCCAGACCGGGAATTTCTGTTTTGTTATCTGTCCTGATTTTGTTTGGCGGATTGCAACTTGCGATCTCGGCAGTAAGTAGTCTTTCCGGAAACGAACCGGAGGCACCTGGTAAGTCCGTGCTTTTGGTCGCTTTTGCAGCTCTGGCTGTGAAGGAAGCGATTTTTCAGTTCCAGTACAGATATTTCCGTAAACGAAATCTGTCTCAAGCACTGGCATATGCACAACAACATCGCCGTGCGCTTTATTGTTCTCTTACCGTATTAATCGGTATTATAGGTTCGATGACTGGCGAAGAGACGGGCTTGAGCATGCTGCTCTACCTGGACCCAACAGCAGCATTAATTGCTTCCTGTTTTGTGCTTCACAAGGGTTACCGAATGATTGTGGACACGGTGTATGGTTCACTCGTTCAGGAACTGGAGCAGGAAGAAGCGTCCGATTTTAAAGAGACAGTACAGCGGGTATATGGCATCATTACTATTGAACATTTGGTCGCACGTGAACAGGAACATGACGTTACGATAGAGCTGGTCATTAGTGTGAACCCAAGAATCTCCATACTGGAAGCACAGGAGATTGCAAATCGGGCCAAGACACTACTACTAACCCGTTTCAGTCATGTGAAAGAAGTACAGATTCAGGCTATACCTTATGATCCGGGCTATCCCTATAAATCCAATCATGAACTGCCCGATCACGAAGCGACATTAATTCAATAATGAAGCGCGGGTTCAGTAGATCAGGAAAGGAGCGTTATCATTGCTTTATTCGCAATACCGGTGGAATACACCGAATATCGATTTGGAGGCGGCTGCGGGACTCTCGCAGGCGCTTTCCGTTTCACCCCTTGTTGGACGTTTGCTTGTGAGTCGGGGAGTGCACAATGAGAAGGAGGCAGAGCGTTTCTTGCATCCTGATCTAAATCAGATGCATGATCCGTATCTGCTACTTGGCATGGACGAAGCTGTGCCTCGAATCAAGCTCGCTCTGGAGCGAGAAGAGCATATTTTGATCTATGGGGATTATGATGCAGATGGTGTATCCAGCACATCGCTTATGATTCATTTGATGCGTCATCTTGGGGCCTCGTACGATATATATATCCCTCATCGCTCGAATGAAGGATATGGTCTGCACAACCATGCGTTGGATTGGGCCCATCAACAAGGCGTTACATTGATTATTACCGTGGATACAGGTATTAGTGCTGTTGAACAGATTGCCTATGCGTCAACCTTGGGTATCGAAGTCATTGTAACAGACCACCATGAGCCGCCTGAAATTTTGCCGAAAGCCTATACACTTATTAATCCCAAACTTCCCGGATGTCCGTATCCTTTTAAAGGTTTGGCTGGTGCGGGGGTAGCCTTAAAGTTGGCTCAGGCTTTGATTGGGGAAGTACCCGGTGAATGGATGGAGATTGCTGCCATTGGCACCGTTGCCGATCTGATGCCTTTGGAAGGTGAAAACCGGGTTATCGTCAGTTATGGAATAGAATCCATGCGTGGATCTCGTCTTCCTGGTGTAAGTGCATTGCTTGAAATCAGTGGTGTAGATCAGAGTCAGGTGACTTCGATTAATATTGCCTTCGCTATGGCTCCGCGTATTAATGCCAGTGGACGTCTGGATCATGCGGGGAGGGCGGTATCGCTTCTCACAACCGAGGATCTGGATGAAGCTCATACCCTTGCTGGGCAGCTTGATCTGTTAAATCGGGAGCGACAACAAGTCGTAGAAGGCATATTACAGGAAGCAACAGCACAGTTGGAACAAAAGATACACCTTCGTTCAGGATCAGTTCCAGACGTTATCGTCTTGGCTGGTGAAGGCTGGAATGTTGGAGTGGTAGGCATTGTGGCTTCCAAATTGCTGGAGCGTTATTACCGACCTACACTTATTCTCGGGATTGATCCAGAGAGCGGTGTCTGCAAAGGCTCTGCTCGCTCCATTGAAGGGTTGGATATCCATGAGGCGCTCACAGCCTATAAACACACCATGGATCATTATGGAGGGCATCCAGCAGCAGCGGGTATGACCCTTCATCGGGATCAGCTGGAAGAACTTGAGGCTGGCTTGAATGAGTTTGCTGCAACCGTGTTGACCGAAGAGGACTTTGTACCTCAACGTCTTGCAGATGATGAATGTAAGATCAGTGATGTTCCGCTGAAAGTAATTCAGGAGATTGACAGATTGCAGCCTTTCGGGATGAGTAATCCTTCGCCAAGGTTTGTCTTGAGAAGTGTGACGGTTAAGGAAACAAGGACAATGGGTCGTGAGAAACGCCATCTGAAATTGATTCTGGAACAGGATGGCCAACAACTGGAAACCGTCGCTTTTGGCAAGGGTGCATTGGCTGAGTTCCTTCTCCCAGGTTCCGTCATTGATGTGATGGGCGAGCTGTCCATTAATGAATGGAATGGGATGAAAAAACCTCAATTGATGCTTCAGGACATTCGTGTTTCCCAGGTTCAGGTGTTTGATTTGCGTGGCAATGCGGAGCCTCTGAATGCGATGAATCAGTTCTTGAGTGCGCTTGAGGTACATCTGCAATACAAATCAGGTTCCATTGGTGCTATTGTTCGGAAAGAAACCGATGTTTCCGAGGGAAATTCATTGTATGAACCGTGTCTTTGGGTATATGATAGAAAGGTCGGGTTATTTCCGTGTAATGCTGCTGCACAGCATCACGGACAGGAAAAGGTCCGGACGTTATTTGTGTTTGATACGCCGGAAACCCCGGAACAACTTGATGCCATGCTGGCTTTGTTCAGTGGGGCCGAGAATATCATCCTTCTGCACGGATCAGGCAACCGCCGAGATCGCCTTCAGATGCCTTCCAGAGAACTTTTCAAGCGTATTTATATGCAGGTGCTGAAATGGAAAGCTGAACCCGTGGAGGAACAAGAGATTACTCCTGTGCTCAGTCGTCAGTGTGAGTGTTCGCCGCGCATGATTACGATGATGTTGGATGTATTCGAAGAATTATCCTTCATTACCCGTGACAACGGAAAAATTGCTTTTGTGGATAATCCGCCCAAACGTGAACTAACCGCTTCACGTCACTATCAGGCGCTCGAAAGCATGGCCGAGACAGAACAGGTGATGTTGGATGCATCCACGCCGCAACTGACACAATGGATGATATCCCGGATGAAGGGCGTATCTTAGATGGAAGTTTGTGTATTTATTTTAGGAGGAGATCATTTTGGATTTTAAAGATTATATTCGTGTTATTCCTGACTTTCCACAACCGGGAATAAGCTTTAAGGACATTACAACATTGTTGAAAGATGGAGAAATGTACCGCAAGGCGATCAATGAACTGAAAGTGATGGTTTCTGATCTCAAAATTGACGTCATTGCTGGACCTGAAGCACGTGGTTTCGTTGTGGGTGCCCCTCTGGCATACGCTCTTGGAGTCGGTTTTGCTCCGATTCGCAAAAGTGGCAAACTGCCTGGAGAGACGATTGAAGTTGGTTATGATCTCGAGTATGGCAAGGATACACTCGCAATGCACAAAGATGCGATTGAAAAAGGTCAAAATGTCCTGATCGCGGATGATCTGCTCGCAACGGGTGGAACGATTGCGACTTCCATCAACCTGATTGAACAATTAGGTGGGAACGTTGTTGGTGCTGCATTCCTGATTGAGTTGTCTGATCTGAATGGTCGTGCTAAATTGCCTGAGAAAATTGATGTATTCACATTGATGAACTACTAAGGTCTCCGTACGAAATGTTGTGATTGAAATTGAATTGCTTTCCCGGTTTCCCGGGAAATAATATACAGCATTAATTGTTATTAAAAAGCCTGTTCTCTCATCCGTAAAAGATGGAGAGAACAGGCTTTTCTTGTGGTATGTTAGTGGAGCCTTTAATTTAAATAACGCAGTACAATGATCGATTAAATCTGTTTTTTGTCAGTTAAAGCTTGTTTGTCCGATTCGTCGTTGGACCAACCGAGCACTTGGAACAGTTTGAATAACAAGCTCATTACCATTCCAACAATCGTGGCCAGTGCCATCCCTTTCAGATGAACGCCGTAGAAGGTAACTTCTGTACCACTCAGTCCGATTACCAGTACAAGTGTAGTTAACAACAGATTGGTTGGTTTGGCAAAATCAACTTTCTGTTCAACCAAGATGCGCAGACCAGATGCTGCAATTACTCCGAACAGAAGCAGGGATACCCCGCCCATGACCGGAACAGGAATGTTGGCTACTAGCGCCGAGAACGTGCCTGAGAAGGAAAGCACGATGGCAATGACCGCCGCTCCTCCAATTACATAGGTGGAGTATACTCGGGTCAAGGCCATAACACCAATATTCTCACCATAGGTTGTGTTAGGAGTAGATCCTACAAAACCAGATAGAATGGTGGAGACCCCGTTACCAAGCAAGGAACGATGAAGCCCAGGATCTTTCGACAGATCTTTGCCGACAATGCTGCTCGTTACAAGCAAATGTCCGATATGTTCGACGATAACCACGAGCGCTACAGGTAAAATGGTGAAGATCACGGACCAGTCGAATGTCGGCGTGGTTACGGTTGGGAGGGAGAGGAAATTAGCGTTTGCAATCGCTTTGGTATCGACAAAACCCATGAAATAACCAAGTGCATAACCAGTCACAATCCCGATTAAAATATGAATGATCTTGGGGAATCCACGGAACGTTACGGCTCCAATAACAGTGATGCCGAGCGTAACCATGGCTAAAATAATTGGTTTGGCCTGAGGTACCCAGTCCGGATTTTCAAGAGGATTTGAATTGATTAATCCTGCCATTCCGGCAGCGACGGGTACAAGCTCCAGACCGATCAGGGCAACAATGGCACCCATAACAGCTGGTGGGAATACGACGTTGATCCATCCTGTTCCGGCATATTTAATAATAAGAGCCACGAAGCAGAAAACGATACCTGTTACAATAAAAGCTCCAAGTGCCATCGAGTAACCGTTCTCGGGGTGTGCTATCAAAACAGAAGATACAGGAGCAATAAAGGCAAAGCTGGAACCTAGATAGGCCGGGATCTTTCCCTTACACATCAATATGTACAACAGTGTTCCAATTCCGTTCATCAGCAGAATCATACTTGGGTCGACACCAAACAGGTTCGGTACAAGTACGGTACTGCCAAACATGGCGAACAAATGCTGAAGGCTAAGCAGTGAACCTGAGCCGAGTGGCATCTTTTGATTAACCTGAATTTCGCGTTGCAATGAATTCCATCTCCTTTTTTTGAAACACAAACTTTCAATAGATTACAGAGTTTCTCCTAATTAAGCAATAACATTTTTGACTCAGCAGAGTGTTGGAATTAATAATTTAATGAATAATCCTTCTATTTCAGCAAATAACGGCAATAATGAATAACAACTAAGAAATATAATCAATTCGTTACGAGTTTCAGGAAACCTCCTAAAAGTAACCCGGATCATCAATATAAAAATTGGATATACGCTCTTATTCGTCAGTAGTTGACGGGAAACGGGCGAAGCGTCATAATTATAGGAAATTACTTTTACGGGGAACCTGTGTTGATACAATGTCACGGGTTCCATTTTGTATAGAAGGGACACGGAACAGATCGAATGGGAATGGGCATAGAGCAATTACTCGAGAAGGCCGGGGCGTATATCAAAGAACCCGATTTGGTGCGCATACGAGAAGCTTATGAATTTGCTGATCAGGCCCACCATGGACAGACGCGAAAATCGGGAGAACCGTATATTCTGCATCCGCTTGCGGTTGCTGACATTGTTGTGAACATGCAGATGGACACCATCTCCATTATAGCAGCGCTTCTTCATGATGTAGTAGAGGATACTACGGTCTCACTTGAAGAGATCCGCAATCATTTCGGCAATACGTGTGCCATGCTGGTTGACGGTTTGACGAAGCTGGAACGTATTCAGTTTCGCTCCAAGGAAGAACAGCAGAACGAGAACTACCGCAAAATGTTCATCGCCATGGCGCAGGACATCCGTGTCATCGTGATCAAATTGGCTGACCGTCTGCACAATATGCGGACACTCAAGTTCCAGTCGGAAGAAAGCCAGCGCCGGATTTCATATGAGACGCTGGAGATTTTCTGTCCAATTGCGAACCGTTTGGGTATCTCTGCGATCAAATGGGAAATGGAGGACATCGCCCTCCGTTATTTGAATCCGCAGCAGTACTATCGAATTGCGAACTTGATGCACAAGAAGCGTGCGGAACGTGAGCAATATATTGATACAGTTATGGACGGAATTACGAGCAAGCTCGATGAGATGGGAATTCAGGCAGACCTTTCGGGACGTCCAAAACATATCTACAGCGTGTTCAAGAAAATGACCACCAAAAACAAGCAGTTTAACGAAATATACGACCTGCTGGCGATACGTATTATTGTGGATAATATTAAGGATTGTTATGCTACCCTCGGAATTATTCACACGTTATGGAAACCGATGCCTGGACGCTTTAAAGACTACATTGCGATGCCAAAGGCGAATATGTATCAATCCCTGCATACAACAGTAGTGGGTCCCAATGGCGAGCCAACTGAAGTACAGATTCGGACATGGGATATGCATCGGACTGCTGAGTTTGGTATCGCAGCCCACTGGGCCTACAAAGAAGGCGCTGCGAATGGAAATCATTTTGAAGATAAGATCACATTCTTCCGCGAGATCCTTGAACTTCAAAACGAAGCACAAGATGCCTCGGAATTTGTAGAATCCCTCAAAATGGATTTCTTCTCGGATCTGGTATTTGTATTTACGCCAAAAGGAGAAGTCATCGAATTGCCGATCGGCTCTGTTCCTTTGGATTTTGCGTACCGAATTCATACGGAGGTTGGTAATCGCACCATTGGTGCTAAAGTGAATGGTCGAATTGTTCCTCTCGATTACCACCTGAAGACAGGTGATATCATTGAAATTCTGACGTCCAAACATTCATACGGACCAAGTCAGGACTGGATGAAGATCGCCAAATCTTCCCATGCGCGAGCGAAGATTAAGCAGTGGTTCAAGAAGGAACGTCGCGAAGAAAATGTTGAAAAAGGTCGGGAAAGCTGTGAGCGTGAACTGAAACGCATGGGCCTTGATCCTTCTGCATGGATGACGGATGACAAACTACAGGAAGCAGCCAAAAAATATGCCTTTAACGATATTGAGGACATGCTTGCGGCTGTTGGATTCGGTGGTATTACCGCTGCACAGATCGTGACCAAAGCAACGGAGAAACTACGCAAAGAGCAGGAAGAGTCCAGTTTGCTGGAATTAAATTCCGAGATGCGCGAGCTGAAGCCTGCACCTGAACGCAAAAATCGTCCGACCAATGGCATTCGTGTCAAAGGCATCGATAATTTGCTTGTTCGTTTTGCACGGTGCTGTAATCCTGTACCTGGGGACGACATTATCGGTTATGTTACACGCGGACGTGGCGTTTCTGTGCATCGTAGTGACTGTCCGAATATCCCGACAAGCGCAGATGGAGAAGAAGCAGCGCGTGTGATTGAAGTCGAGTGGGAAGAGAATATTGAAGCTAACTACAGTGTAGATATTGAGATTACGGGCCATGACCGCAATGGTTTGCTCAATGAGGTGCTTCAGGCTGTTTCCGAAAGTAAAACCAATATATCTGCTGTCACGGGACGGACAGATAAAAATAAATTAGCATTGGTGCACGTCACAATTTTGATTCGCAACACGGATCATCTGCATTCCGTTGTGGAACGGATCAAACGGGTGAAAGATGTCTATTCGGTGCATCGGATTATGCAGTAAGGAGCCTGTAAGATGAGGGTGCTTGTACAACGCTGTAAAGAGGCTCAGGTAACCGTTGGAGACGAACTGACGGGTAAGATCGAATCCGGATTAATGTTGCTTGTGGGCATTACCCACGAGGACACGGAGAAGGATGCTCATTATCTGGCTGAGAAGATTAGTGGATTACGGATTTTTGAGGATGATCAGGAGAAGATGAATCATAGCCTGCTTGATGTAGGCGGTGCTGTATTGTCTGTTTCCCAGTTCACCCTGTATGGGGATTGTCGCAAAGGAAAACGTCCGAGCTTTATAGCTGCGGCCAAACCTGAAGCGGCAGAATTATTGTATGAAACGTTCAATCAGTTGCTACGAGACAAAGGTATTCAGGTGGAAACCGGCCGTTTTGGAGCCATGATGGATGTGACTTTTACCAACTGGGGACCGGTTACTTTGATGCTTGAAAGTCCAGCTCATCCGGAGACAGGTGCATAATCGTGTGAAGATGAGGCCATAATAAGGATAATTCGTTGATGACCATCTAAATGATCAAAGGAGTATCCACTCAATTATGCGCCAATCCGCCAAAGAAACACGTACGCGCACGGAACCTTTGCTGTTTCCTGGGAACTTGTATGAATCATTGCAACTTGCTCGTGCGGCTGCTGAATGTGTTGCAACGATCTGGTCCGTTCAAGTTTCGGACAAAGAGAAGCAAAGTCAACTTCCGCGATCTTAATGTCTTCAGGCACGGCTTGAACATGAATGCCTGCAGGAATAAAGTAGTCACCAAAATTGGATTATACAGATTGTGGAAAAGTCCTGATTCGGTTACCGAATCAGGACTTTTTGTTGTATGTCGATTCTACTTTAGTACAAATTCGGCAAATGAATACACATGAAGTTGTTATAAATTGCTCTGGTGAGGGTAATAACATAGCGAGGTACATTGGCGTGCCAATGTACGGCAAAACCCGATATCTAAAGAAATTTCGAACACGGAAAGGAGAACATACGTTATGAGTAAAGTTGCTTTTTTATTGGCGAAATATTTTGAGGATTCGGAGATGCAGGTTCCGTATGACGAGTTGAAAAATGCTGGACACGAAGTGGAAATTATCGGTTTGAAAGCCGGTGAGACCCTGAAGGGCAAAGGAGGAAAAGCCTCCTATACAGCAGATAAGGCGATTTCCGAAGTATCCGCTTCAGATTATGATGCAGTCGTGATTCCTGGTGGATCGTCCCCTGAGAATCTGCGAAGTGATGCAAATATTCTGAAGTTCGTCACCGAGATCAACAGTGCGAAGAAACCGATCGCGGCGATCTGTCATGGTCCACAGATTTTGGCAAGTGCCGATCTGTTGAAAGGACGAACGATTACAGCTTATCCACCACTTAAAGATGACATGGTAAACGCGGGTGCAGAGTTCAAGGATCATGAGGCTGTTGTGGATGGAAATTATATTACCTCCCGAACGCCTGAAGATGAACCGGCGTTTGTACGTGAACTGCTCAAAGTGATTTAAAGCCAGTTAAACTGAAATACACGAATGATTCTGAACGACGTTTCATCGGGAAGCTTAAAGGTTTCGCGTTGCATTTCATTCCGATAAAGGAGGGTTTGACATGACAAAACATATTCAGGCGTATTTTCGAACCGAAGACGAGGCAGAGGGAGCAAGAACTTCCCTTCAGACATTCCGTACAGAGCATTTGGAAGTAGGTCAACTGGACAGCGCGGTGGGTAGAGACACACGTGTTATGGTGCCACTGGTGCCTTATAATACAGCAGGTGGAGTAGGCACCAACGGAGCAATGGGTGTAGGTGCAGCCCCAGGTGTTCCAGCGAGCGAAAATGTGATCCCTGTTGTAACGGACGTGAATCGTGATCCAGATCGCGATAAGCGTGATAGAGTAAATGAGGATGGAGACATGCTGGATGCTGCGGACGTGTCTTCGGCTGATTATAATGATCTGCATTATGTTTTGTCTGCCAAAGTAAGAGACGAGGATTATGAGGAGATTGTTCATAAACTTCGCTCCAACCGTGCTTATGTGGAGGAATTGGATTAACGTTACAGATACTTCTTCGCCCTTGCACCACTTGACTACAGAGTCGAGTGGTGTGCAAGGGATTTTTAATCGTAAGCGTATTAAAAAACAAAATTATAAAGCGCTATCATTTTTGTAATATTACTGTAATATTAGTTACATAAGCCTTTAACATAGGGGGCTTATAATAACAGACATGACCCCCTTTTTTTATATATCTTTGAGCCTGCACACCGTGTGCAGGCTATTTTTTTTGAGATGAGAATTTATATGTTTTGGGCGAAACTTACCCCTTTAATTAAATTTTGCTAAAATAGAGAAATGGTTTTCGGGCTCATGCGAATGGCTAGTGACAGATTTAAGGGGGAATTAGTTTTGAGTAAGGTTAGAAGAAATGATGTATGCCCGTGCGGAAGCGGGAAAAAATATAAGAAATGCTGTCTGGACAAGGAGTCCTCTGCAGTAGAATCCATACTGCGGCTGATATCAACGGAGCAGCCTATCCGGGAAGCCTCGATTCAGCCTGAGGGCAAGCTGACTCTGACCAAGCTGAAAAAGATGGTGGCGCGCGAACTGAAATGGGAGCATCCGGCTCATGAACAGCTGGCCCTGCAGCTTATAGAGGACATGAGGAACCAATACGAACAGGAACTGATTATGGAAGCTCTGGTGCTATGGAATGGTTATTCCCGCCAGACTCGCCCTATTGTGAAAAAGACAGGCTCGTTCTGTGCCGCAATCGAGTATTTGCTGTCCGAGGAATACGGCTTCAATGTCTCAAAGGCTGAGCTGGCTTGTAAATATGAGGTAACGACAGCAACGATCTCCCGGAAGATTAAGGAGATGTTTAATTACATCGAAGAATACGGTATGGGCGGCGAAACTGACGAGCTGATGATGCTGAACGGACCAGGCACATCAAAGGACAAAGCGCAGGCTCTGCTGTATAAGGCGATGGAAGCCAGTTCTGCCAAACGCAGAATACAGCTGGCGAAAACGGTGCTGGAGATGTATCCTGACAGCCCTGATGCGTATCTTATTCTGGCTGAGGAATCGGACAATGAGCCTGATGCACTAGCTTACTTCAAGGCCGGAATCGCTGCTGGCGAACGCGAACTGGGCGAACTGTTTTTTGAGAAGAACAAAGGGTACTTTTGGGGGCTCCATGAGACTCGTCCCTATATCCGTATCTGCAAAAGCTACGCTGAATCTTGCTGGCTTGGTGGAGATGCCACAGAAGCGGCACAAATCCTGGAGCATATTCTAGAACTTAATACAGAAGACAATACCGGAGTACGTTACCTGCTCGTTGGTGTGTATTTGTATAGCAACCGATTGAAGCAGGCAGAGCAAATGCTGGAGAAGTATGGAAAAGGTGACGCCGCAACTGCCTTTGCTTATGGCCAGATCATTCTGGAGTATAAGAAGAACGGAATCACCTCGCAGCTCAAAATGCTGTATCGTGTAGCCCGGGGTGTGAACAAGCATGTGCCTGATTATCTGCTGGGTTTGAAACGCCTGCCACATAACCTTCCTGATTTTGTCGGAATGGGCGATTCCAACGAAGCGATTGAATATGTTATTATGCACTCTCGTTTATGGGCGAGTGTGCCGGATCTGCTGAAGTGGATGCTGAAACAATAGAGTTATGTAGCAATAGGAGTTGGAATTCATTGGATGAATTAAACTTCTATTAGCAGTGATTTCTATGGAATCCCCATCCCGTACAGCGTGTGAGTAAATTTTTTTTTGCTATCTTTGCGTGTTAACCCTTGACTTTAGTACTGCGGTTCATTACAATCAGAAAATAATACGTTGACTATAGTCAATATAAGTCGATTTTTGAACTATATTACTGATTTGATGACGGGACCAAGTACTCCGTATCCACATGACCAGAGAGGAATCCCCAGGCTGTAAGGATTCTCTTGCTGAGCGGACGAATGACTTCCCCGAGAACAGACGGCGAACACAGCAGACTTGATCTGTTGACCAGTAGCCGGCCTGCGCAGGACGTGCGTTACACGTAGAGCGGAATATCTGCTTGACTAGGAGGTGTTAGACAATCCTTAGTCATCAGATGACCACCTGAACGGCTTAAATGTCAGGTTTCCGGAATGTGGGTGGTACCACGGGTGAATGTATATACACAATCTCTCGTCCCTTTGTTTGCTATACGTAGCAGACAGGGCGAGGGATTTTTTTGTTATATAAAAATAAATCTATGCTGGAGGGATGAAAGATGGCTTTTCAAAAACCGACGGGAACACAGGATTTGCTGCCTGGTGTTGTCGAGAAATGGCAGTATGTAGAAGATAAAGCCCGGGATCTGTGTCGACGGTTTAATTACCGCGAGATTCGTACACCAATCTTCGAACAGACGTCTTTGTTTGTAAGAGGTGTTGGAGAGACAACGGACATCGTTGAGAAAGAAATGTATACCTTTGATGACAAAGGCAATCGCAGTATGACTCTTCGTCCCGAGGGAACAGCGGGAGTTGTTCGTGCTTATGTAGAGAACAAAATCTATGGCGAACCTGATGTGAGCAAGTTGTATTACATTGGTCCGATGTTCCGGTATGAACGTCCACAGGCAGGCCGCCAGCGTCAGTTTCACCAGTTCGGTGTAGAAGCCATCGGTGCTCTGGACCCAGCAATTGATGCTGAAGTCATCGCACTCGGTTATCAACTGTGTGTGGAGCTTGGGTTGAAGGATGTCAAAGTGGAGATCAATTCCGTAGGTAATTCAACCAGCCGTGCGGAATACCGCGAGACGTTGCTAGGCTTCCTCAGACCGATGAAAGACAGCTTGTGCAAGGATTGCCAATCCCGGATGGAACGAAATCCACTGCGTGTACTCGATTGCAAAGTGGACCAGGACAAATTCGTAGGGGCACCGTCCATATTGGATAGCCTGGATGAAGAGTCATTGAATCACTTCGCCAAGCTGCAAGCATATTTGGATGATTTCGGTGTAGATTATGCAGTGAACAATCGTCTGGTACGTGGATTGGATTATTACACTTTGACTGCTTTTGAATTAAAAGCCCAAGGTATTGGAGCAATTGATACCGTTGGAGGTGGCGGCAGATACAACGGTCTCGTTGGAGATATCGGCGGACCGGATCAGCCTGGCATCGGTTTCGGTATTGGTCTGGAGCGTATTCAACTCATTCTGGAGCACCAAAACATTGAAGTGAGCACGCTGGCTCCATTGGATGTGTACTTTGTAGCTCTGGGCAACGCAGCTGATCGGGAAGTGAATCGACTGTTGTTCAAGCTTCGTCAGTCTGGCCTGTCTGGTGAGCGCGATTATCTCGGCCGCAAGATGAAAGCTCAGATGAAATCAGCCGATCGTTTCAAAGCTCGTTATACTGCCATCCTTGGTGATGACGAACTGGAGCGTGGTGAGATCGCACTCAAGTCGATGGATACGGGTGAACAACAAACCGTGAAGCTGGATGACTTGGTAGCTACTGTAGCACCACTGTAGGAGTAACACGATTGATCCGGCAAACTTGCTGATGTTCAGGCCATTCTGGTAGCCAGGATGGTTATGATCCAGAGGCGGATTGCCTTTTGAATATATCATCTTCACGTAACCGGACTGTTGAAGAGCAGGCACCGCCTGCCTACACAGAACGGAAATTCACATAAGAGGAGTTTGGTTATGAAAAGAAGTCATCATAGCGGCGCATTAACACCCGCACACATCGGTGAGACAGTAACATTGAACGGTTGGGTTCAGACCCGCCGTGACTTGGGGGGCGTACTTTTTATCGACTTGCGTGACCGTAGCGGGATCGTACAAGTTGTCTTTAACCCGGCCTACTCCGGTGAAGCTCTACAGATCGCAGACCGTGTACGTAGCGAGTATGTTATCGCTGTGACGGGTAAAGTCGTTAAACGTGATGCAGAGACGGTTAACAAAAACCTGCCTACAGGTGAGATTGAAGTTCAAATTACAGAAATCGAAGTGCTGAATGCGGCGAAAACACCTCCATTCTTCATTGAAGATGGTGTCGAGGTCGACGAATCCCTTCGTTTGAAATATCGTTATCTGGACCTGCGTCGTCCGGAAATGTTCGAAACACTGAAACTGCGTTCCAAAGCATCTAAAGTATTCCGTGATTATCTGGACGGAGAAGAATTCGTTGAAGTGGAAACACCAATCTTGACGAAGAGTTCCCCTGAAGGTGCGCGTGATTATCTCGTACCGAGCCGTGTGCACGAAGGTGAGTTCTTCGCTTTGCCACAATCGCCACAAATCTACAAACAATTGTTGATGGTGGGTGGAGTAGAGCGTTATTATCAGATCGCCCGTTGTTTCCGGGATGAGGATCTGCGTGCAGACCGTCAACCAGAATTCACTCAAGTCGACATCGAGACTTCGTTCCTGCAACAGGATGATCTGTTGCCAATGATGGAAGAACTGATGGCCAAATTGTTGCGTGAAACGAAAGGTGTCGAACTGGAACTGCCTTTCCAACGGATTACGTATGCGGATGCGATGGGTAAATACGGTTCAGACAAACCGGATCTGCGCTTTGGTATGGAACTGGTGGAAATGAATGATATCGTAGCGAACAGCGGCGTTAAAGTATTTGCTTCCGTCATCGAAAAAGGTGGAGAAGTGAAAGTACTGAATGCCAAAGGCTGTGGTACTTGGAGCCGTAAAGAGATTGACGATCTTGGACCATTCGCTGCACGCTATGGTGCCAAAGGTCTGGCATGGATTCAAGTGAAAGATGGCGAGTTCAAAGGGCCAATCGTGAAGTTCTTCACGCCTGAAGAAATCGAAGCGGTCAAAGAACGTACAGGTGCTGAAGAAGGCGATTTGTTGCTCTTCTCCGCTGATACCAAAAAAGTCGTTGCTGATGTTCTTGGCGCGCTGCGTATGAAAATCGGTCGTCAACTCGGTCTGATCGATGACAGCAAATTCAAATTTGCCTGGGTTGTTGACTTCCCACTGCTCGGATATGATGAAGATGCGAAACGTTATGTAGCAGAACACCATCCGTTCACACGTCCTAAAGACGAAGATGTGCATCTGTTCGATACAGATCCAGGGGCCATTCGTGCTCAAGCCTATGACCTTGTTCTGAACGGTTATGAAGTAGGCGGCGGTTCAATGCGTATCTACAAACGTGATGTTCAGGAGAAAATGTTCGCTGCCCTTGGACTCTCTCCAGAAGTAGCGAATGATAAATTCGGGTACCTGCTTGAAGCATTTGAATATGGAACTCCACCGCATGGCGGAATTGCATTTGGTCTGGACCGTCTCGTGATGTTGCTGGCAGGCCGCACGAACCTGCGTGAAACAATTGCCTTCCCGAAAACGGCAAGTGCAACGGATCTGCTGATGAATGCACCTTCTGAAGTGGATGACTCCCAATTGGAACAACTTCACATTCGTGTAGCTCGTAAACCGGTAGCGGAAAAGAAATAAAGGAGGCATCGATTCTCAATGCTCCATCAATTTTCAAGAACAGAACTTGCGATTGGACCTGAAGGTCTCAACACGCTCAAGAATAGTACAGTAGCCGTTCTCGGCATCGGTGGTGTGGGCGGTATTGCTGTAGAAGCACTCGCCCGCAGCGGTGTTGGGCGTATCATCCTGATTGATAAAGACGTCGTGGACATTACGAACATCAATCGCCAGATTCATGCTCTGATCACGACAGTGGGGCAGAAAAAAGCGGATCTAATGGTGGAACGTGTGAAACTGATTAATCCGGAATGTGATGCGATTGCCTTGAATATGTTTTACACGGAAGAAACGTATGAGGAATTGTTCAAATATGAACTGGATTATGTGCTGGATGCATCCGACACGATTATCTACAAAATCCATCTCATTAAAGAGTGCCTGAGACGTAAAATTCCGATGATTTCCAGCATGGGTGCAGCTAATAAAATGGACCCAACAAAATTCCAGGTTGCGGATATTTCAAAAACGACCATGGACCCGATTGCCCGTGTTGTACGTACGACACTGCGTAAAGACGGCATCAAAAAAGGTGTGAAAGTGGTCTTTTCGACTGAAAAGCCGATGAAACCACGCGAGGATGTAACACAGAAAATCGTTCCTGAGAATGCGCCAGAGATTCGCAAGGCCAAACAGCCACCTGCGAGCAACGCATTTGTTCCACCGGTTGCCGGACTCATTATGGTCAGTGTAGCCGTGAAGGAATTGCTCGAAATAGCAGAGAACAAACAGTAGTAACTTGCTACCGACTGAACAGCGTGGATGCCGATAAGGCATCTGCGCTTTTTTGTGTGTTGTGGCACCTCTCTTTTGGAGGAAGTGAACGGGAAGTGAACGGACTTCCATTGTCCATGATAGAGGAACTGCATTCCGCTACAAGGGTTAGCGCAATGTCATGTACTTCAAAGTGAAAACCGTGTATGATATTCATTGCTGTGCGAAATGATGTTACATACATAATGAATTTGCAGCTAGAGAGAGGGGAACAGAACGAATGAAACACGGATGGATGACCAAACGTCTGGGGATGGAGCCAGGAGATCAGTGGAAGAAGGAAATTGTGGCGGGAGCCATTTCCTATTTTGCGGTGGTCTATATTGTTATGGTCAATGCTACAATTCTTTCCGATGCCGGGATGCCTTTGCAGGCCGCCATGGTGGGAACTCTGCTGACGTCTATTGCAGGCTGTTTGCTCATGGCATTTGGCGGGAAATCACCGATTGTCGTTGTACCCGGAATGGGGATTAATGCATTTTTTACGTATACACTTGTACATTCCATGAAACTCAGCTGGCAAGAAGCGCTGGCTGTTGTAACCGTCACAGGTATATTGTTTGCGATTGTCGCATTTACGTCACTATACAAAATGATCAGTGAAGCAATCCCGAAAAATCTCCAGCATGGGATTACGGTGGGGATCGGTCTGTTTTTGACGTTCATTGGTTTACAAAAAAGTGGAATTGTCATTGCGCACCAGACCACATTTGTAGCGATTGGGCATTTTAATGATCCCAATGTTATTACAGCTTGCGTTACGTTGGTGCTTGCCGTGATTTTATTTATACGTAATGTCCAGGGTGGACTTCTCATCAGTATTCTGATCGGGACAGGCCTTGCCTATGTACTTGGTGCAGTGCACCCAGGTGAATCGGTGTCAGCGATGGAAGCGTTGCGTCAATATAGTGGCTTGTTTGGCGAGTTGTCATTAGTGAAGCTGGCCGATTTAGCATTCTGGATTGCGGTATTTCTGCTACTGCTGATTGTGGTGTTTGAAAATATCGGATTAATTGCGGCCCAGACACATATGATTGGTCGTCCAGAGCGGTTCAAAGGCAGTCTGCGTGCTCTGTCCAATAGCACAGTGCTGGCAGGCATATTCGGTAGCAGTCCTCCAGTAGCTGCGGCAGAGACAACGGCGGGCATTGCGGCAGGTGGCCGAACAGGTTTGACCCCGCTCATTACGGCCGTGTTGTTCGGAGCTACCTTCTTCTTCATCCCTCTGCTCGGCTACATTCCGGATAGTGCGATTGCACCGATTTTAATTATTATTGGTGGTCTGATGGTACAAGGTGTGAAGGATATGGATTTTGGCGACTTTACAGAGGCTTTCCCGGCATTTCTGATCATGGTCATGATTCCATTTACATATAGCATTGTGGACGGAATGGCGTTTGGCTTTATCGCTTATCCGCTTGCCAAGCTGGCTGCAGGTCAAGGGAAACAGGTGCCTGTAGTCATGTATGTCATTTCCATTCTCTTTTTGGCCAATTTCGTACTGCATGGCGTTTTGTAAAACAGTGTTATATAACAAAAGCAACCTCATGTAAGTTCATACGTATGATCTCTGGTGAGTTGATGGAGAACGGGAGGAACGGGAATGGAAGAGCAGCAACAAGCAGGGCTGAATGAGCCAAAGGTTGGGAAAAAAGGATTTAGGGATTTCGTCAAGCTTATAGCTGCCACGAACCCGCCAAAACTGATCTTGATTTTGGCCCTTATTTTAACCTTGATTCAGACGACGGCAGGATTGATCGTTCCACTGATGACCAAAGGTCTGATTGATGGACTAACCACTTCGGCATTGAATAAGACTGTTATTTTATTGTTGCTAGGGGCATTTGTCATTCAAGCGATTGCCTCGGGTATCAGTATCTATATGTTGAATTACGCGGGACAACGAGTGGTTGCTACACTTCGAACCAAGCTGTGGAACAAAGTATTGTCGCTGCAAATGCCGTACTTTGACCGTAATCGTACAGGCGATACGATGAGTCGGATTACCAATGATACGAGCCAGATCATGACGTTGATCGCGGATTATCTGGTTTCGTTCGTGTCGAACATTGTTGCCGTTGTAGGTGGAGTGGCATTGTTGTTCTATCTGGATTGGGTGATGTCGCTCATTATTCTGAGTCTGGTACCACTTACACTGCTGATTTTGTTGCCAGTCGGTAAGAAAATGTATAAAATATCGAAAAAACAGCAGGACGAGATGGCGGGACTCACGTCAGTACTCAGTCAGGTTATTGGTGAGATCCGATTGGTCAAAGCTTACGGAACCGAGAAACAGGAAGTAGAGGCAGGAGATTCCCGAATTCGTAAAATGTTTGCCTTTGGTTTGCAGGAAGCGCGTATCCTTGCTCTGATCGGTCCTTTATTTACATTTGTCATGACGGCTGTATTGGTCGTTATTCTGGGCGTTGGGGGAATGCGTGTGGCGTCTGGCATACTGTCGCCGGGTGAACTGGTCGCGTTTATTCTGCTTCTGTTCCAGGTCATTATGCCAATGGGCCAGTTCACAACGCTATACTCTCGTTTGCAAAAAGTAGTGGGTGCAACGGAGCGAATTCAGGCCATTCTGGCCGATGAGGAAGAGCCGCGTCATAGCACCAAGATGGCTCCCAAGGGTAACGATACGATTGCATTTCACAATGTACACTTTTCTTATGTCACAGGGGAAGAAGTGCTTCATGGGATTAATTTGACGGTTCCAACACGCAAGGTGACGGCTATTGTAGGGCCGAGCGGTAGCGGCAAATCCACGCTGTTCTCTTTGATGGAGCAGTTCTATATGCCCGATTCAGGTCACATTTCATATGGGGGACAAGCGATCACGGACTACTCCCTGTCTTCCTGGCGGAGCAAGATCGGGTATGTTTCTCAGGAGAGTCCGCTCATGGCAGGTACGATTAAAGACAATATTACCTACGGCTTGGAACGTGATGTCACAATGGAGGAGATCCGGCAAGCTGCTAAGATGGCGTATTCTGCCGACTTCATCGACAAGCTTCCTCAGGGCTATGACACGGAAGTGGGCGAGAGAGGGATCAAGTTATCCGGGGGTCAACGACAACGGATTGCTATCGCTCGTGCATTGTTACGGAGTCCGGATATTCTGATGCTGGATGAAGCGACATCCAGTCTGGATAGTACCTCGGAATATGAAGTACAACAGGCTCTTTCCAACCTGATGGAAGGAAGAACAACAATTGTCATTGCGCATCGGTTGTCCACCGTGGTAGATTCTGATCAGATTGTTGTATTGGAGCATGGACATGTAACCGGAACGGGAACACACGCAGAATTAATTAGCAACCATCCGGTATACCGAGAACTTGCTCAGAAACAGTTTGTGGCTCAGGAAGGTCAAATGGAGTAAAGAGCCGGAGCGATCGCATTATTCAATTATTGGGTTTCAAATATTTCAACTTCAGACCGTTGTTCTTTCGTTCAATGTGAGCGAGAACAACGGCTTTTTTACCTTATTCCATTCAGCTTACTGTAGCTTTTTGAACATGCATATGATATAGTGGGTATCCTTTTGCGTTGTCAGTGATTGACTATGCAGAACAAACATATTCTTAGGAGGTAACTGAAACATGTCAGACAGCTTTCAAAGTGCCTATCAAGAAGAAGAGTACAGGTTAGAGCGAACGATGGAGGAAGTGGACAGCCAGCTGCAACGGCTACAGAATTTTCCGGTGTATACCGGCCACGACTTCACAGAACAAGTGCTGGAAGCCGGACGCGAAGAGCGCCGCACCGCCTTGTCCAAGAGTGCGCAGCAACCCTATTTCGGACGCTTGGATTTCGAAGAACAGGGCAGTGGTGCACGGAAGCCGCTGTATATTGGCAAAATCGGCGTAGACCGCGAAGCGGTGGGAGAGCATCCGCTCGTCATCGACTGGCGTGCTCCTGTCGCGAGCCTGTTTTACTCTTTTACGGGAGGGGAAGCCTCCGCAATGTATGAAGCCCCGGAAGGGCTTATCGAAGGTCTGGTCTACCTGAAACGAAACGTTGTCATTCGCCAGCGAATATTGGAACGTGTGGCGGATACATATAACCGTGACAGCGACCAGCCTGCGGTATCCGATGAATTCCTCGTCTATCGACTGGGAGAGAACAAAGACAACAAACTCCGGGATATCGTGTCCACAATTCAGGCGGAGCAGGATCTGATCATTCGTGCGGCGAGAAACACCGCGTTGATCATTCAGGGTGTGGCCGGATCGGGGAAAACAACGGTTGCCCTGCATCGGCTTGCCTTTTTGCTGTATCAGTATAAGGAGCAGGTATCTGCGGAGAAAATGGTTATTTTTGCACCCAACCATATGTTCTTGGATTACATCTCGGATGTGCTCCCGGAACTCGGTGTAGGGGACATTCAGCAGCAGACATTCCCGGATTGGGCCAAGAATCTGCTCGGGCTGGAGATGCCTCTGGCGGATACGTCGGAGACACTGAATATCTGGTTTGAAACACCCGATGCACGGCCAGAATTGAACGATGATGTACCTGGAAGGTACAAAGGTTCGATCCGCTTCATGAATCTCATTCGGGAGTGGCTGTCGGGTATGGAAGAGGATTCTGTGCCAGATATGGACTTCAGTCCATGGGATGGTGGTGTGCTCAGCAAGAAGGAGATCGAAAGCTGGTTCGGTGAGGAATACAAACACTATCCGCTAGCGAAACGCAAAGAACGGGTTATGGCGCGAGTTCACCGCTGGATTGAAATGGAACTCAAGAAACCCATGCCTGAAGCTGTGCGCAAAGAACGCAAGAAAAAAGCAGCGACTCGGGAGAAATCCTATGCCAAGAAATGGCCTCAGTATGAGCCGCTTACACTATACAAACAACTGTTCAAAGCGGTAAAGGGCGGCTCTGTGCCAGCCTCGCTCAGCGGGCTTGTTCCGAAAGGTGTCATGAAACAAACCGCAGCAGATCTGAAGCAGGATATCGTACGAGAAGAGGATCTGCCTGCATTGGTATATATTCATACGCTTGTTCATGATATTGAAAGTTCGGAACGTTTTGACCATGTCGTGATTGATGAAGCACAGGATTTCTCCCCTTTTCACGTCGCATTATTGGATCAGTTCGTGAGAGGGCATTCCTTCACCATCCTGGGTGATCTGTCCCAAGGCATTCATGAGTACCGCGGGGTTCACGCGTGGGAAGAGATGAGTTCACTTTTCCCGGAGGAACAGAATGCATACTTTGCATTGACCCGAAGCTATCGTTCCACGATGGAAATTATCGATTATGCAAACACGATTCTGGAACGAGGCGTTCAGAGCGGAATTACGGCGATTCCTGTTTTCAGGAGCGGTGATCCAGTTCGGACGTTGGCGTACGGAGGAGAAGGACGAACGGCGAGCCTTGAACAAGCGCTGAAGGTGTTAACGGTCAAAGACTACCGAACCGTCTCCATTCTGACCCGTACGCTGCATGAGGCAGAGGTGCTCCATCGTGAACTGCAGGCCGTAGGCTGGGATCTAAATCTGATCGATGGTGGCAAAAAGCAGTACACAGGTGGACACTCCGTTCTACCCGTTTATCTGTCCAAAGGCTTGGAGTTTGATGCCGTCATTGTGGCAGACGTTGACCAAGAGCATTACTTGCCAAATGCGGGTGATGCGAAACTGCTGTATGTGGGCTGTACACGGGCATTGCACGAACTGTGGTTGTTCCACGAGGGGGATTTGCCAGAATACGCGGCTGCGACACATCATTCGGAAGGTGAAGCAGTTACGATTCAGGGCTGGCCTGTAGACAATGAATCGGAGTCTGTATGAGATGAAATTAGATCATAAACTCCATAAGAAAAGGCATGTCGCTATTTTGGCGACATGCCTTTTTGTTTACAGCTACGCTGATTTAACAGGGTGACGATTAACGAGGAATATGCCCAGACAGATGAATACGCCGCCTGCACCTACAATCCATTGGACGTGTTCGCCCAGTAACACCAAGCTGGACAGCACACCAAAAAGCGGCGCAAGAAAAAGAAAGGAACTGGTTTTGGCCGGGTCCGTGTTTTGTAGCAAGTAGAACCAGAGGGTAAACTGAATAATGGAACAAAATATTGTCAGCCATATCAGCACAAGAATAGATGTGGTGTTTACGATAAAGTGAGGCTGCTCGGTGAATCCACTAAGCATAAGTAGTACCGCGCCTCCGGCAAGCATCTGATAGGCTGTGAGTACATACGTGTCATGACGAGATCCCCAACGTTTAATTAATAATGTTGATACAGCGAAGGAAACAGCTCCTCCGAATCCAATCCAAGTTCCGGGTGTAAGGCTCATGTGCAGTCCAAAGGTTAGAACGACTCCTGCGAACCCCAGAATAACGCCCATCCACTGGCTAAATCGATAGGTTACACCATACAGAATGACGCTGAAAATAATGACCAATAAAGGATTAGTGAATGTGATGATCGCAGATTCTCCCGAACTGATCCAATTCATGCTGTAATAGGCACAGCCCATGACCCCGGCCGACTGGAAGAAGCCGATTACAACGATCTGCGCCCATTGTTGCCATTGGACAGGGAGGGGGCGTTTTCTTACGATCCAGGCAAGCAGTACTCCTGCCAATACATAGCGAAGACCCATTAACAAAAAGGGAGGAGCATACATCATGCCGATTTTTCCTACCGGAAATGAAGTTCCCATAATCAAGGTGGTGAGGATGATTAACAGGGTGTATTTTAGCGGCCTCATGGGATGGTTTTCATGGCTTCTTCCCTTGCTCATAGGGTCTTGTCCACTGTCTACTTTATTTGTCCAATTCAACATGATTCATACGCCTCCACTTGAGCACAGTACATCAAGAAATGCTGTGTTCTGATTCTGATATACCTTGATTGTAGTGATGATTAGTCATACTGTATAATGATTGTTAGTGATCTGGACATCATTATAAATGATGTTAGAGTTGGAGGGTTAATGATGGAAAGTGGGGATCTGAGAATATTTCAATGTGTCGCGCAGGAAGGTAATTTGACGAAGGCAGCTGCACGACTGGGCTATGTTCAATCCAATGTAACCGCCAGAATAAGGCATTTGGAAACAGAAGTAGGCACACCGCTATTTATTAGACATAATCGGGGAATGACGTTGTCTCCGGCTGGAGAGATGTTGCTCACCTATGCGGATAAAATTATTGGTTTACTGAATGATGCTTCCAAGGCACTCCAGGCGACGAACACGCCATCGGGGCCTCTGCGAATAGGATCTACACAGACCGCGGCAGCCGTTCGGCTACCTGAACTTTTTGCCAAGTACTATAAACAATTTCCTGCTGTATCTCTGTCACTGGCAACCGGCAATTCACAAATGCTGATTGACCAAGTAATGGGGTATGAATTGGAGGGAGCTTTCATAGGTTGTTCGTGCGATCACTCCGATATCGCATCCGTTCCCGTGTATGATGAAGAGCTGTATATCGTCTCGTCGGGTGTAGATGCAGAGCCTGTGGAGGAGCTTACAGGCAAGCCGATTCTTGTCTATAGTATGGGATGTTCTTATCGTCAAACATTGGAAGAATGGTTACGCTCCAGTGGAGTAACTCGTCCGGTAATTATGGAATTTGGTACGCTGGAAGCGATTATTAGCGGAGTTGCCTCTGGAATGGGGATTTCTTTATTACCGGAGATTGTGATCCGGCAGCAGATCGAAAGCGGCATTCTGCGCAAACATTCGCTTCCCACTGGCGTGAATCACATGATGACCCGTTTTATTACACGAAAGGATGCGTTTGTCAGCAGTGCACTTGGTGCATTTATGGCTATGTTGCCTAAGGAGTATGATATGATAGAGGGTAGAAAAGATACGTCAGAAGTGTAATATGCATAACTCAAGGCAATCCGTTAAGGAAGTGATGAGCAATGGATTTATTTTCGTTTCAACAGGATACGCACACACAAGCCAGATTGCTCGCGGACCGCTTGCGGCCAGAGCATCTGGATGAATATATTGGACAGGAACATATTATTGGACCGGGAAAGCTGCTTCGGCGTGCGATTGAGGCGGATCAGATTTCGTCCATCCTGCTATATGGTCCTCCAGGATGCGGTAAGACGACACTGGCACATATTATTTCTCAGCAAACCCAAGGACAATTTGTTCGCCTGAATGCCGTTGAGGCTTCCGTTAAGGATGTCCGTGAAGTCATTGAGCAGGCTCAGACGAATAAGCAGTTATATGGCACCAAAACAATCCTGTTTCTGGACGAGGTACACCGGTTTAACAGTTCACGTCAGGATGCCCTGTTACCTGCTGTTGAGAAGGGCACGATTATTTTTATCGGCGCGACAACGGAGAATCCCTTTCATTATGTAAATGGGGCCTTGATGAGCCGTTCCACTCTGTTCCAGCTGGAATCCTTGAATAAGGAGCACTCCCTTATTGCGATGCGCAGAGCATTGAGCGATGCTGACAAAGGGCTTGGATTCATGGAATTACAGGCAGACGATGAGGCGCTAGAGCACATTGCCACGATGGCAAATGGAGACATTCGGCGTGCTCTTAATGCGCTCGAACTGGCCGCATTGACCACGCCACCGGAGAAGGATGGATCTATTCACATTACGCTTGATGTAGCTGAAGAGTCTATTCGGCGTCCCATTGTGAAGGCAGATGAATCAACACAGTATGACGTGTTATCCGCATTTCACAAGAGCATTCGGGGCTCCAGTGATGCGGCACTGTTCTGGTTTTTGTACGCGGTGGAGAAGCTGGGTATGGACCCAATGACGTTTATTCGTCGTCTGATTGCAGCGAGCAGTGAGGACATTGGTCTTGCGAATCCACAAGCGATGACCCAGGCGATTGGTGCACTTGATGCATACCGGAATAACGGCTGGCCCGAAGCCAAACTGAACATTGCACAAGCGATTCTGTTTGCAGTCGAGAGTCCGAAATCCAATGCGGTGTACACCGCTATTTCCAAAGCCATGAGTGCCATCGATGAGGTGAAATCGGCAGAGGTGCCACTTCATCTGAGAGATACGCATTATTCAGGTGCTGTGAAGTTGGGTCACGAAGGCTATCAATATCCACATAACTATCCGGGGCATTACGTGAAGCAGGAGTACCTGCCCAAACAGCTATCGCGGAGAATATTCTATGAAGCGACGGAGCAAGGCAACGAATCGAAGATCCGGCTGAACCAACAGCGGCGCAGGGAATTGTAGATGTAAAGTGATATAGCTAAGTAAATAGTGTCTAACATAGATCCGAAAGCTAACCCGGGAGATGCACATAACATGAAAGAACTAATATATATAGGAGTGGGTGGATTCCTGGGCACGTTGACCCGATATGCTATACAGTTAGGCATACCGACTTCGAACGTGGGCTTTCCTTGGGCTGTGCTACTGATCAATGCGATGGGTAGCCTGTTTTTGGGTTGGTTCTTCACCATCGCTGTTCCAGATAAAATAACGCCACAACTACGCCTTGCCATTGGCACAGGGTTCACCGGTGCATTTACGACGTTTTCCACATTCACACTGGATATGGTTCGTCTGTCCGAGAGTGGAGAATGGATCAAGGCCGCGATCTATTTGCTCATTAGTCTACTGGTGGGTCTAATACTCTGTGCATGGGGTATCCGACTTGGACAGCGTATATTAGGAACACGCAGACAAGAGGGTGATGGCTCATGATCATCTGGATCGGTTTGGCAGGCGCCTTGGGCGCAGTGCTTCGGTATAGTCTGGGAAAGTGGGTCTCCGGCTTGATCGGAACGTCTTTTCCGTGGGGAACATGGATGATTAATATCAGTGGTTCTCTACTGCTCGGGTTGTTATACGGAGGGCACCAAGCTGCAATGCTTTCAGATGGACTTTGGGTGATCTGGGGAACTGGATTCTGCGGTGCGTACACCACATTCTCCACCTTTGGCTATGAAACATTAGGACTTATGGGTCAGCAAAGATACGCCAGAGCTGCGCTCTACGTAATCAGTTCTGTTGTGGTTGGGGTGCTGGCATCCGTGGTTGGTGTCTGGTTGACTGCATAACGAACGAATTTTAATTTTTTTGCAAAGAAAAGCAGGAAAAAAGCCCTCCTTCATGGTATACATGAAAGACGGCTTTTTTAATAGGAATACATGGTATTCTGTATAATCCATATTTCATGGATGTGCTTCGTTATTGCATTGCGGGCACAGGTACTTTTTGCACCTGATCTATCGTACCCCCACCCAGGCAGACCTCTCCGTCGTAGAAAACAACGGCTTGTCCGGGTGTAATGGCTTTTTGCTGCTGGTCAAATTGTACATCTACAGTGCCGTCTTCCTGCCAGGTTAATGTAACGCCTTGATCCGGCTGGCGATAGCGGAATTTGGCAGTACAACGGTATGGCACATTAGGCATGTGCTCTGCACCAGCGATCCAGTTCACACCTGTTGCGATTAGACCTGTGGAGTACAAGCTTGCATGGGCATCGCCCTGAATGACAAGCAGCTGATTTTTCTCCAGATCCTTATCAGCGACGAACCAAGGCTCGCCATTGCCTGAACCACCAATGCCAAGACCTTGACGTTGCCCAAGCGTGTAGTACATCAGGCCGTCATGACGACCTTTCACTTCACCACTCGCGATATCCACCATGTCTCCACCTTTGGCGGGCAGATAGTTACTCAGGAACTCTTTGAAGTTGCGTTCACCGATGAAGCAGACACCTGTACTGTCTTTTTTCTTCGCAGTGGACAAGCCAGCAGCTTCGGCAATTTTACGCACTTCCGGTTTGGGCAGATGACCAATAGGGAACATGGCTTTGGACAGCTGCTTCTGATTGAGTGCATTAAGGAAATAGGTCTGATCCTTGTTACTATCCACACCGCGCAGCAGTTTGAACGTTCCATCTTCTTCAGTCAGGCGAGCATAGTGGCCAGTAGCTACATAATCTGCGCCTAGATCAATGGCCTTGTTCAGGAATTCACCGAATTTGATCTCACGATTACACATGACATCTGGATTAGGTGTGCGACCTGACTTATATTCATCAAGGAAATAGGTAAATACTTTATCAAAGTACTCTTTCTCGAAGTTGACAGTGTAGTAAGGAATGCCGATCTGTTCACATACGCGGCGCACATCCTCTGAATCTTCTTCAGCGGTACAGTGGCCGAACTCGTCGGTGTCATCCCAGTTTTTCATGAAAATGCCGATGACATCGTAACCCTGCTCTTTCAGCAGCAATGCGGTAACGGAAGAATCGACGCCTCCGGACATGCCAACGACGACCCGTGTATTTTCAATTGTTTTGGACATCGTTATCACCATTTCTATAGATAAGTGTGTTTCGTTTCTTATTCTAGCATAACCGGACTCAAGATACGATACACCCGGCCAACTTTGGATAGTGTCCACCACAGGCGCACATTTTGGAATATCGTCAATCTTTCTTTTCCAATAAGCATGCGGATATGTTAACATTACTTGAGGGTTATGATCGGAATACGGAGGATTAGAAGCTTGATACGAGGTTCTAAGCACCTCCGATGTAACGGATCGTGAAAGAGACGGTCATGGACCATATGGATGAAATATAAGTTTCTAAATTTTTTCTGAAAATTGAAAGAGGTGACTCCTTTGAAAATATCGACAAAAGGCCGTTACGGCCTCACAATCATGATGGAGCTGGCAGCTCGAATAGGCGAAGGTCCTACATCTCTGAAAAGCATTGCCGAGCGCAACCAGCTCTCAGAACATTATCTGGAGCAATTGATCGCTCCACTACGTAATGCAGGACTAGTCAAGAGTATCAGAGGTGCCTATGGAGGTTACATTCTTGCAGGGGACCCTGCAACGATGACAGCAGGCGATGTAATTCGTGTACTGGAAGGGCCAATCTCCCCGGTAGACTTCACGGAGGAAGATGACCCAGCGAAGCGTGATCTGTGGTTGCGGATCCGTGACGGCATTGCGGAAGTGTTGGATTCAACAACACTGAAAGACCTGATTACGTTTCAGGATCAAGACAAAAAAGACAGCTATATGTTTTATATTTAGACAATGACTGTCATGAGTACGACCATGGAATATACTTAGCCCCCATTTGGGGGCTTTATCCATGCCAAGTTACATCTTTTGATCATTTAGATGATATCTCGGTTGATGGATTGCGTATGAGGTTGAAGAAGCATGAATTATCGCAAGGAAATGAGTGGGGTAATCTAGAATATAACGGAGTGAACATATAATGAAACGAATTTATTTGGACCACGCCGCATCGACACCTATGCATCCACAAGTCGCAGAAGCGATGATAAACGTCATGACAGGGCAATATGGCAACGCATCAAGTATCCATGCCTTCGGGCGTGAGGCCAAACGGACCGTCAGCGGAGCAAGGGATGTCATTGCGGCGTATTTGGGCTGTTTCCCGGACGAACTGGTATTCACTGGAGGCGGCACGGAGAGCGACAATCTGGCCATCTTCGGGGCAGTCTCATCAAGGCTAGGCAAGGGAAAACATGTGATTACAACCGCAATTGAGCATCATGCCGTTCTGCATACGTGTCAGGAACTGGAGCGTCAAGGTTATGAAGTCACATATCTGTCTGTTGATCCATATGGACGAATAAGTCTGGATGAACTGCGAGAGGCTATTCGACCGGATACAGTGCTGATCACTATGATGTTTGCCAATAATGAAGTGGGCACCATTCAGCCGATCCGCGAGGTGGGTGAGCTGGCTCGTAAGCATGATATTCTCTTCCATACCGATGCGGTTCAGGCGCTGGGCAGCCAGAATATTTCCTGTAAGGAACTGCCTGTGGATCTGATCAGCTTCTCTGCTCATAAAATCAATGGTCCCCAGGGCGTGGGTGCACTCTATGTACGGCGTGGAATTGTGCTGGAAGCAAGAGCACATGGTGGGCTGCAAGAGCGTCAGCGGCGTGCTGGTACGGAAAATATAGCTGGCATTGCCGGATTCGCTGAGGCTCTCAAAATAGCATCAGAGCAAGCAGATGCGCATCGTCAGCTTGATCTGGAAATACGGAAGCTTTTGTTAGAACAGCTTGAAATTCATGTGGGGACGGAGCACTTTCATGTGAATGGGCACAATGAGCATACGCTGCCAAACATCCTGAATATCAGCTTTCCAGAAGTGTCCACAGAGACGATGTTAATGAATCTGGATATGGAAGGTATCGCTGTGGCAAGCGGTTCGGCATGTACTTCCGGTTCACTCGAAGTATCTCATGTGCTCAAAGCAATGGATCTGCCTGAGACATTTTTGCATTCTGCGATTCGATTTAGCTGGGGATTGGGTAATACTACGGAAGAAATCATGATAACCGCCGAAAAAATTGGAACCATTCTTGGGCGACTGCGTAACAGACCCTAAGGGGCTCTTTACACATGGAACAGAAGGAGGGAAGAAGTTCCATTTCATCGGTTGGATAGAAGCGGTTTTGATGATCGGCGTTGGATTGCCAGTCATCAACTTTGGGCATACCTAGCAAGAGCGCCGCGCCTATTTAATGATAAGAAGATGAGGGGGACCCAGCGATGAAGCTTCAGGAAATGATCGGACTTGCCGTTTTTGATGTTGAGGACGGGAAGCAGGTCGGCAAAATCCAGGATTTCATTGTGAATGATGATTGGGAGATTGAAGGCATTGAGCTTGAGAACAAAGGCCTGTTTACCAGTCATGTCAAAATCGTGCAGTGGCAAGATATCGTTGCCTACGGCGAGGATGCCGTCATGATCCGTAATCAACAGGCTGTCCGCAAGACGGAAGCCGACGACATAAAATACACGTACCTCCTCGGTCGTTCTAAATTGAAGGAGATGTCCGTGCTCACCGAAGAAGGTTTGCTGCTTGGGCGTGTCTCTGATGTTTATTTTGACCAGGAGTTGGGAAATACAATAATAGGGATTGAAATTACGGACGGTTTTGTGTCCGATTTGATTGAGGGCCGTAAATGGCTGCCATGTACAAGTGATATGTCTATCGGGGAAAGTGCCATTATGGTGCCGCCTCTGAGTGAACAACGCTTGGAAAATGCCATTCATTCTGTTAACGGATAGGTGAATGAATATGAAATGTCCAAATTGTAGTTCCAAAGATATCGGGAAAATTGGTTCCCACCAGTTTTATTGCTGGGGATGCTTTATCGAGTTAAGCGTGAACGGTGAGAAAATGTCTGTATATCAGGTGGAAGAAGACGGTACGCTAAGTTCTCTGGATGATCTGTTTTTCGGGGACGAGCTGCCGCAAGACTTCCCTCATCTTCACGCTTCTTCTTAAAAAGCATGATAACTTCCTCTATATGCGGTTTCGTGACAATGTGTGTCATGGAATGCTGTCGTTACTTGCAGGCAGGTGTATATAGATGCGGTTACATAGTGGTTCGGGCGGGGCATGGTTGATTATATGCCTTTCCGTACCGCAAGATGCGCTTCCTTCTCTGATGAAGGAGGCGTTTTTTTGTTTTGATAAAAATGTGAGGGCTAATCCTTTCCACTTCTGTGCTGTGTTAATAAATATTACCTTTCCTACATATACTGACTCACAGAGCCAGTCCAAAAGGGAGGGATTCACGTGGAGCAATTAACCAAAAACAAGCTGTTCCGTTACGCGATCTGGCTGTTGCTCGGATTGATTATATTGTACTTTATATGGCTGCTGCGGCCTTTACTACTTCACATATATGCTTTTCTGAAAACAGTGCTGGCGCCCTTTATCGTAGCTCTTATCATATCTTATGTACTCAATCCGATTGTCGGCATGCTGGGAGGGCGTAAGGTACCACGTACCATTGCTGTATTGCTCATATATGCCTTTTTCCTGACCAGCTTAGGTGTCATTCTGATGAATGTGATTCCGGTATTGATTGAACAGCTTGAGGAACTGAATGAACACATGCCGGAATTGTCCATGCGAGCCCAGAGCCTGATGAACAATATGGACCACAAATTAATGCCCCCAAGTATACGAACAGGGATGAACAGCTGGTTCTTTCAGATGGAGGGCCGGCTTACTCAGGGAATAACCTTGCTAATGGATAATATCGGGGCGACGATTAATGTATTATTCAATGTGTTTATCGTGCCTTTTCTGATCTTCTATATGTTAAAAGATTTTGAGGTGTTCGAACGCACTATTGTGGCCTACCTTCCGCGAACACGTCGTAAAGCGATTGTTTCGGTGATGAAGGAGATCGATACGGCTCTGGGAAATTACATACGTGGACAGTTTATTGTCTGTATCATTGTAGGCATCTTTGCCTACATTGGTTATATCGTCATTGATATGCCTTACGCCCTGTTGCTTGCGAGTATTGTAGTTGTATTTAACATTGTGCCATACCTGGGTCCGTTTCTTGGAGCTGCCCCTGCTGTGGTTATGGCATCGACGGTATCATTCAAAATGGTACTGCTTGTCATCATTGTGAATACACTTTGTCAGGTGCTGGAGAGCAACGTGGTTTCTCCCCAGGTGGTGGGTCGCACACTGCATCTGCATCCACTGTCGATTATATTTGCCCTACTCGTTGGAGGCGAACTGGCAGGCATTGTAGGTCTTATTCTGGCTGTGCCCGTTTTCGCTGTCCTGAAGGTCATTGTGCAGCACTTTTTTGCCTATTACATCAAACGAAGGACCGACTGAATAATAGGGTTAGAACATCAAGGAGGCCGCGTTGACACTGGCTGGTGCTATCGATATAATGAGTGTGTATGTTTAGAACATGAAATCGATGATGAAATAAAGTACGCCGAGGGTTCCTTTCCTCAGAGAATAGACTTCTTCGGATCAGGGTAAGCCTGAACTGATGGCTGGAAGAGTCTTGGAAGATGAAGCGGCGGAAAGCTAATTTCGGAGTGCAGGACAACCCTGCCGGGAGCGACCGTTATTTCGCATGAACGAGGAGATTGTTAGTTGATCCGGGCAGCAAGGGATGAACAACAATAACCAGGGTGGTACCGCGATAACATCGTCCCTGATTATTCAGGGGCGTTTTTTGTGTTTATTTTTACCAATTCAATGTTAACCAACCGGAGCGAATACGCAACGGACTATTATAATTCGATGGGGGCATCCAGTATGAAAGCCAGTGAAATCCGGTCCAAATGGATAGAGTTTTTTGCAAGTAAAGGTCACAAAATCGAGCCGAGCGCATCGCTCGTACCTCACAACGATCCTTCCCTTCTGTGGATCAATGCAGGTATGGCACCGCTCAAACCATACTTTGACGGACGTGAGAAGCCGGAGAACCCGCGCCTTGCGAATTCCCAAAAATGTATCCGTACCAATGATATTGAAAATGTCGGCAAAACGCGTCGTCACCATACGTTCTTCGAGATGCTCGGTAACTTCTCCATTGGAGATTACTTCAAGGAAGAGACCGTTACATGGGCATGGGAGTTCCTGACTAGCAAAGAGTGGATCGGTTTCGATCCAGAGCGTCTGTCCGTTACGGTATATCCGGAAGATGAAGAAGCTTTCAAACTGTGGAATGAAAAAGTGGGACTTCCTGCGGAGCGTATCATCAAATTGGATGAAAACTTCTGGGATATTGGTGAAGGCCCGTGCGGACCTTGTACCGAGATCTTCTATGACCGTGGCGAAGCTTACGGTAATGACATGAGTGATCCCGAGATGTACCCAGGTGGGGAAAACGAACGTTATCTGGAAGTATGGAATCTGGTATTCTCCCAGTTCAACCATAACAAGGACGGTAGCTATACACCGCTTCCTAACAAAAATATTGATACAGGCGCAGGTTTGGAACGTTTTGCTTCTATTCTTCAAGATGTCGATTCCAACTTCGACACAGACCTGTTCCAACCGATGATTCAGAGAACAGCCGCTCTTGCGGGTGTGAAATATAACGATAGCGTAGAGATTGATGTGGCGTTGAAAGTGATTGCTGATCATATTCGTACCGTTGCTTTTGCCGTAGGTGATGGCGTTCTGCCAAGCAATGAAGGACGTGGATATGTTATCCGTCGCTTGCTCCGTCGTGCCGTTCGTTATGGAAAAGTACTTGGACTTGACCGTCCGTTCCTGTATGAACTGACAACAACGGTTGGTGAAGTCATGGGCATGTACTATCCTGAGGTAGTGGACAAACAGGAATTCATCGCCAAAGTGATCAAAACCGAGGAAGAACGTTTCCACGAAACACTCACGGATGGACTGGCTATTCTGGCTGATATCAGTAGTGCAGCCAAATCCGAAGGACGTACTGTGATTAGCGGACCTGAGGCATTCAAACTGTATGATACCTATGGTTTCCCGTTTGACCTGACCGAAGATTATGCCGCAGAGCATGGTCTGACCGTGGATCGTGAAGGCTTTGATGCTTCCATGCAGAAGCAGCGTGAGCTTGGACGTGCAGGACGTCAAGAGAACGAGAGCATGAAGGTACAAGGTGGACCACTTGCCGATCTGGAGGTTAAAAGCGAGTTTGTTGGTTATACTGACCTGTTGACGGAAGTAAAAGTGGTAGCCATCGTTGCCGGTGATTCCCTTGTAGACACGGTAGGCGAAGGACAGACAGCTCAAGTTGTTCTGGACAAGACCCCTTTCTACGCAGAAAGTGGCGGTCAAGTCAGTGATCAGGGCTTACTGCGCGGAGCAAGTGTAACGGCGAAAGTACAAGGTTTGTTCAAAGCTCCAATGGGACAACATGTGCATCTGGTGACCATCGAGTCTGGTGAGTTACATGTCGGTGATGTGATCCATGCCGAAGTAGACTCAGCGAAACGTGGCGACATCATCAAAAACCATACAGCAACCCACTTGCTGCACAAAGCACTCAAAGATGTGTTAGGTACTCATGTTAACCAGGCGGGATCGCTCGTAGATCCGCAGCGTCTGCGTTTTGACTTCTCACACTTTGGCAGCATCACGCCGGAAGAGTTGACTGAGATTGAGCGTCAGGTGAACGAACAGATCTGGAATCGTCTGAACGTGAATATTGAGCTGAAAGCTATTGATGAAGCGAAAGAAATGGGGGCGATGGCCCTGTTTGGCGAGAAATACGGAGATATAGTGCGTGTGGTTCAAGTGGGAGACTACAGTTTGGAACTTTGTGGCGGCTGTCACGTAAACAATACTTCAGAGATTGGAATCTTTAAACTGGTGAGCGAGAGCGGAATCGGCTCTGGCGTGCGCCGGATCGAAGCTGTAACAGGCCGTGGCGCATATTTGTATGTGGAAAGTCAGCTGGAACTGCTCAAGCAATCAGCATCTTTGCTCAAAGCTAATGTGGCTGATGTGCCTAAACGGATTGAAGGTCTGAATCAGCAACTGAAAGAAGCAGCCAGAGAGACCGAATCTCTGCAAAGCAAGCTGAGTGCTATGGAAGCAGGTCAATTGACCGATCAAGTGGTACAAGCAGGTAATACACAACTGCTGGCAGCACGGGTAGATGCACCGAACATGGATGCACTGCGTACGGTTGCGGATGAGTTGAAAGTCAAACTGCCTAACGCGGTACTCGTATTGGGTGCCCCAGCCGATGGCAAAGTGAACTTTGTTGTAGCTGTACCTGCTGAACAAGTAAAACAAGGACTGCACGCAGGCAAAATCGTCAAGGAAGTCGCGGCATTATGCGGCGGTGGCGGTGGCGGACGTCCGGATATGGCGCAAGCTGGAGGCAAGGATGCAACCAAGCTGGATGAAGCACTGAAACTGGCGGTTACGCTGGTTAGTGAGCATACTGCATAAATTTAATGATCTGCTTTCAATCTTCAAAATATAGATCGAAATGGTTCTGTTCGTCTTTATTTTGTACGGGGGAGAGACTGGAATCGAATGATGCAATATGCCTAAGCCAGTAAAGGACAAGCAAAAAACACAATTGCCTAATCCTTTGTTTACTTGTGGCAGTCAGAATATGTTATTATATAAACAGAAATCAATTCGGCAGGACATGGTCCCCATGTTCATGCAGGAGCGAGGTGTCATCAATGGACTCCATGGATAAGACGGTTAAATTTAATGTGAAAGGTGACGAACAGGAAGCATCATCCAAAGAGATTCTTCTCACGGTATACGATGCACTGGTCGATAAGGATTATAATCCGATCAACCAGATTGTTGGGTATCTGATTTCTGGAGACCCGGCATACATCCCTCGTCACAACAACGCACGTAGTCTGGTCCGTAAGAAAGAACGCGATGAGCTGATTGAAGAGCTTGTACGTTCCTATCTGGCCAATCACCGGTAGTGTACGCCGCTTCCGCTGTGTTGCAGCTATGCAGCCAGCGGGAAATGAACCGACAGAAGACAGCCTAAAGCTTGAGAAGGAGATTATTAATCGACCTGAGCAGGCTTCAGGATGGGAGAACATGGATGAAAATATTAGGTTTGGACTATGGGGACCGAAGAATCGGAGTTGCTGCGAGTGACGCCTTCGGTTGGACTGCCCAGGGATTGGAAGTGCTTGAACGCCGCCGTGATGAAGGTGAGTTCACTCGGATTGCCGATCTGGTGCGTGAGCATGAGATCAGTGAAATCGTAGTGGGACTTCCCAAAAACATGAACGGCACCGTAGGGCCACGTGGTGAAATATGCATAGCTTTTGCCGACCGCCTGCGGAGCGAACTGAATTTACCTGTTCACCTTTGGGATGAACGGCTGACAACCATGGCAGCAGAACGTACGCTGATTGAAGCGGATGTCAGTCGAAAAAAACGCAAACAGGTTGTGGACAAATTGGCCGCAAGCTTGATTTTGCAAAATTATTTGGATGCCAATAGTAGAAGGTGAGGGGGATCAACAATGGCTGAAGATCAACTGGGTATGGAAGAAGAAGCAGAGATTATTTACATTGCGGATGACGAGGGTAATGAAGAGGAATTTGAAGTCATCATGAAGTTTGAAGTGGATGGTTCGGAGGCCAAGTATATGATGGTTGCTCCAGTTGAACCTGAAGATGGCGAAACGGATGTCTATGCATTCCGTTATGAAGAAGAGGGCGACGATATCAAACTTTTCGTTATCCAAGATGATGCCGAATGGGATATCGTCGAGGAGACGTTTAATACATTTCTTGCTGAAGATGAAGAGGAAGCGAACTAAATGACGGAATATAGCCGCAAAGACCTGAAATGGACAGATTCACTGCGTCTGGCATTCGGTGCTCATGTTGAGCTCGAGGAAGAGAACGGTAAATCACAACCGTATGACTTGTTGGCTGAGTTCGAAGTGAACGGTCAACAATACGCGGTGCTCCGCAGTTCGTTGCGTCCGTATGACGAGGTTGAACTTTTACGGGTGTTACCTGGAAGTGAAGACCAGATCATGCCGGAGTTAGTTACGATCGACGATGATGATGAGTGGGAGAGCATCTCGGAGTTGTATGACGAATGTACACTCCCCATTGATGAAGATTAATCAGCTTCAAATTGAAGAAACCGGAAGGGCGGAGAAGTCCGCTCTTTTTGGTTGTGTAAAGGAGTTGTTTCTTTTTTGAAAGGGAAAGCAATAGTAGTCATCCTGCTCATCATTGTCATTGTTGCCGGAGGAGCGGGCGGATACGTATGGAGTATGATGCGTCCCGTGAAGGCTTCAGCAGAGCCGGTTGTATTTGAGATTAAGAGCGGATCAGGAACATCCCAAATTGCAGATCAGCTTCAAGAAGAAGGCCTCATTCGAAGCGGGTTAACCTTCAAGGGGTATTTAAAGTGGAAAAAACGAGGTTCGAATTTCATGGCAGGTACATATTCTATGAATCCTGGCGTGACATATGATGAGATTGTTAGCAAGCTGAGTAGTGGTGAAGTTGTACCGGAAGCAATGGTCAAGTTTACAATTCCTGAGGGATATACAGTTCTGCAGATGGCAGACAAATTGTCTGAGGAGGGTGTTGTTAATCGGGATGAATTCATCAAATTGGCTAATGATCCTTCTGCCTTCGATGTGGATATCGTCAAAGATATTCCAGTGGATGAAGAACTTCGCTACGTATTGGAAGGGTATCTGTTCCCGGAGACGTATGAGTTGAAGAAAGGCAGTTCCACACATGACGTCATGCAGCGGATGCTTGAAGAATTCCAGACCAAAGTCAATGCTATTCCTGACCTGGAGAAGAAGCTTGAGGAAAAGAATCTTTCACTGCATGAGCTGCTGACCATCGCGTCATTGGTGGAGAAAGAAGTTGTAGTAGATGAGGAACGTGCGCTGGTTGCGGGGATAATCTACAATCGGATCGGGCAGGACATGAAGCTGGAGATCGATGCTACGGTGCAATATTTGTTGGACAAGCCCAAGTCCAGATTGTTTTTCAAGGATCTGAAGGTGCAAAGTCCTTATAATATGTATCTGAACAAAGGGTTACCACCTGGTCCAATTGCCAGTCCAAGTCTTCCCTCAATCGAGGCTGCCCTTGATCCGGAAGCTTCGGAGTATCTGTTCTATGTGACGAAAAAGGATGGTTCATCGGGGCATCTGTTCGCCAAGACCTATAAGGAACATCAGCAAAATATAGCCAAAAGTAAGGCTGCGCAATAAGCGGAGGGGATTATATGAGTAAGAAACATGAACTGCTCGTTACAGCAGCGAATGTAAAGGAAGCAGAAGTGTTGCTCCAGGCTGGGGCAGATGCTGTGTTAATTGGAGATGACCGGTTCGGTATGCGTCTCCCAGGTAGCTTCAACGTGGAAGAGACAGCAGAGGTCGTTGCCATCGCAGCCAAATATCAGGCGCGCGTGTATGTGTCCATGACTAATCTGATGTCCAACGAATTGCTGAAAGAATTGCCTGAGTATGTGCAGGCTCTGGGTAGAATCGGTATTGATGGTGTGGAATTTAATGATCCAGCCGTGCTTGCTACCATGAAGGAATACGCTCCACACGTTAAGCTGCACTGGAATGCAGAGATGACTTCAACGAACTATGCAACCGCGAACTATTGGGGAACCAAGGGAGCTAGCCGTGTCGTGCTTGCCCGTGAGTTGAATATGGACGAGTTGACGGAAATGGTTCCTTTTCTGAAGGTGGAAGCGCAGGTTCAGGTGCATGGCATGACGAATATATATCATTCCAAGCGTAGCCTGGTGCAAAGTTATATGGCTCATCAAGGACGGCCGGTTGAGGGAAACCTCGGCAAAGAACGGGGATTGTTCCTGATTGAGGCTGAACGCCGGGATGAAGTGTTCCCCATCTATGAAGACCTGAATGGCACGCACATTATGAGTTCAGAGGATATATGTATCCTCGAAGATCTTCATCTGCTGATGGAGGCGGGCGTACAAAGTTTCAAAATTGAAGGTATATTAAAATCGATTACCTACAATGAAGCGGTTGTACGCGCATATCGGACAGCGATTGACACATATGAAGCCGATGCCGATGCCTATGCATTCTCTGAAGATTGGCTGAACGAAGTTCGTAAATTGCAGGACCCTGAACGGGAATTGTCGTTTGGATTCTTCTACAAAGAACAAGTGTATTAATAGACGAGGTGAACAGAATGGAAACAGTGGCGGTACAGCGGAAGTTCTCGGGTAAACGTAACCGTCTGGATAAACCGGAGTTATTAGCTCCGGCGGGTAATCTGGAAAAACTGAAATTTGCGATTCATTATGGCGCAGATGCCGTATATATCGGCGGACAAGCCTACGGACTTCGTTCCAACGCGGATAACTTCAGCTTTGAAGAGATGCGTGAAGGTGTGGAGTTTGCTAAGAAGTATGGAGCCAAAGTGTTTGTAGCGACAAACATCTATGCTCATAACGAAGATGTTGCAGGAATCGAAACGTATTTGCAGAACCTCTACAATGCAGGAATCTCTGCGATCATCGTTGCTGATCCGGCTATTATTGATGTAGCCCTTCGCGCTGTGCCAGGTCTTGAGGTGCATCTGAGCACCCAACAATCCACACTCAACTGGCAAGCTGTGAAGTTCTGGAAAGATGAAGGACTGCCGCGTGTTGTACTGGGGCGTGAGACCAGCTTCGAAGAGATTGAAGAGATCAAAGCTAACGTGGATATCGAAATTGAAGCCTTTATTCACGGAGCCATGTGCTCTTCGTATTCCGGGCGTTGTGTACTTTCTAATCACTTTACGGATCGAGATTCCAACCGGGGTGGCTGTTGTCAGTCTTGCCGCTGGAAGTATGATCTGTTCGAAGATGCGAGAGAAGATACGGTTTGGGTTAGCGAAGAGGACATCCAGATGCAGGCACCTGCTCCATACAAACTGGGAGAAAATCAGTTGCCCTTGTTCGAGGAACAGGACAATTCGTTCTCTATGGGATCGAAGGATCTGTGTATGATTGGCCATATTCCTGAGTTGATAGATGTGGGTGTGGACAGCTTCAAGATTGAAGGCCGTATGAAATCGATTCACTACGTGGCGACCGTTGTTAACGTATATCGTCAAGCCATTGACGCTTATATGGCTGACCCGGAGAATTATGTTCTGAAGCCCGAGTGGGTTGAAGAGATGAACAAAGCGGCGAATCGCCCGCTGAATACCGGATTCTTCTATGACACACCCGACCATGAAGACCATATCTACGAACCGGAAGAAAAGGCTGTACCTTTTGACTTCGCTGGATTGGTTATGGGCTATGACGCAGACACAGGTATGGCTACCGTGCAACAGCGCAATCACTTCAAACCGGGACAGGAAATTGAATTTTTCGGTCCGGGAGGTCACTTTTTCAAACAGGTTGTTGGCGAAATACAGGATGAAGAAGGCAATGTTCTGGACGCTGCCCGTCACCCGTTGCAACTGGTGAAAATCAAAGTAGACCAACCCGTTTCTTATTTTGATATGATGAGAAAAAAGAAATAGGTTCAAATACCTATGTAGTGTCAATATTGTATTATGATTTAACAAAATAGTGTTATAAAATGTACATTTAGGACCTCCGTTTATCGGTATATGGGGGTCTTTTTTTTATAGATAAATAGGAATAAAGTTGTAAAAAATTTCTGGAGAATGAAAGGGTAAAGAAGAAAGCTGTCGAATATTACATATTCATAGGGGAGAGAAAGAAAAATCCAAGTAAATAACTGGCAGGTGAATGGGATTGGTTCAAAAGAAGCAGAAAGATAGTGGGGAACAAGTGACGAAACCCGAGCAGGTTAACCCTGAGAAGGGTCAGAATGTGAAGAAAGAGAAAGTAGAAAAAAGCAAAATCACAGGCAGTGGCAAAAGATCCTTCAAGTTCGATCGCAGCAAGCTTAATTTCGGTTGGATCAAAACAGATTGGTTCAAAGAGCAATTGAAAAACCGAGATTGGAAAAACATGGGTGGATCATCATTCCGACAGATCAGGAAGGTGAACCCGGTTAAATCCGTCGGGGTTAAATTGTTCTTGATCTTTTTTGCAGCAATTATGATCATTGTAGTGAGTCTGGGTCTATTATCTTATGCAAAGGCCAAAAATACGATTGAGGCTAACGCATCCCGGGCAAATCAGGAGACGATAGATCAGACTAAGCAGAAGATGGATATTATTTTGGAGAGATTCGTGGATACATCCACACAGATTTTCTTTGATCCGGAAATGCAGTCTTTGCTACAAAAAATGTCAGACAAGAATCTGACTGCGTATGATACTTTCGTAAATTCAAGTTCGATTAACAAACAATTGTCCAACATTGCTTTTACAAATAAATCTATGGAAGCGATTTATTTGGTACCTACGGATGAAAGTAAATCCATTATGGGTACGGGAAGTAACAGTTCATCCATGGGCAGCATTCGCCAGGAGCCTTGGTATAACGAGCTTATAACGGCAGGCGGATATCGCTGGCTTCCAACAGAGCTCAAGGAAGATGGCTCCATCCCGACGTTTAAAATTGCACGTTCAATGAAAAATCTGCAAGGGACCGCTCAGTCCTATGTTTTAATTATTGAACTGAAACTGGAAGTTCTGGAGGAGCAATTAAAATCGCTTGATCTTGGCCCAGGATCTATTCTTCAACTGATCGCTCCAGATAATAAAGTGGTTGCTTCCTCCATCGCGGATCGTACAGGAAAAGATACAGAGCTTGCGTTTGTCAAAGACCTGACTGAACCAGCAGGTAGCACGAATACAGAGTTCGAAATCGATGGAAAACCTACGGAAATGCTGGCCGTGTACAGCACGATGGACACATCTGGCTGGAAACTGGTTGGCATGATTCCTACCTCTTTCCTTGTGAAGGATGCAAAAGGTATTCTGACCATGACGCTGTGGATGGCGCTGGTTGATGCGGGTATCGCGGTATTGATCGGGATGTGGATGGTTCGCATGATTGCCCGTCCACTTGGCAAATTGAAAGATCTGATGCAGGAAGGTGCGAAAGGTAATCTTAAAGTTCGTACCCCATTTAGCTCCAAAGATGAAATAGGTCAGCTCTCATCTGCATTCAACTTGATGATGGAGCAGATCACGAAGCTGGTTGAACAAACCAATCGTTCTGCACAAGAGGTATTGGATACTGCCTCTGAGCTGAGCAGTGCATCCAAGAAAACAGCGGTATCTGCTTCTGAGATCGCCGTAGCAACAGAAGAGATTGCAGGTGGTGCAGGCAGTCTGGCAACTGAAGCAGAACGGGGCAATGAATTGACGGATAATATCTCTCGTCAGATGGAGAGTGTCATCGCTGCCAATGAACAGATGGGTGATTCTGCTCGTCATGTTGAGAAGTCCAGTCACACAGGAACACAACATCTGAATCAGTTGATGACCAAAACCCAGAAGACTGAAGAGATGATTGGTGCACTGGTGAATAAGGTTGATTCTCTGAAAGAGAGCACATCCTCTGTTCTGAAAGTGCTCGAAGTGCTGCAAAACATTACAAAACAGACGAATATTCTATCCCTGAACGCTACCATTGAAGCAGCACGTGCCGGTGCAGCCGGGCGCGGATTCATGGTGGTGGCGGATGAAGTTCGTCAGCTCGCGGCTCAATCCAGACAATCCATTGAAATGGTCGGAGAGATCACAGACAAAATCATGACGGAAATGAACGAGACCGTTGATGCGTTGTCTGCAGCATATCCGCTATTCAAGGAACAGATGGATGCGGTTAAAGATACCAATGTCATCTTCGCTTCTGTACAGGAGCAGATGGGAGCATTTGTAGAACGTCTGAGTATGGTGACAGGTTCCATTGGAGATTTGAACAAATCTCAAAGTACGTTATCTGAAGCGATGAGTAATGTCAGCGCAGTGGCGGAGGAATCGTCTGCAACGTCTCAGGAAGTAGCTTCCCTGAGCAGTGAACAACAAAATATCAGTAACCAGTTGGTAAATCTGTCTGGTAAACTGGAGAATGTGTCCACTGAATTGAAACAAACGTTGTCACGTTTTACGGTATAAACGAACAATAGGTAGGTTGTACGTTTAAGCTCTACATTTATATCGCTGAGAAACCTGTCCCATACATGGGACAGGTTTTCTTTCGTTTACCGGATAATTCCAACCCTTATCACTAATAATATGGCAAAACGATAAAAGGTGAGATTTGGATGCATCTCCTTGCGAAACGACGTATCTATATAGCTTGTATTCTTCTGACCCTTATCTTTGGGGTGCTTATTTTGCGCTTGGGATGGGTGCAGATGGTTCAAGTCAATCAGATCATGCCTGGATATCATCGAACCGTCCGCGAGATGTCTGTATTACAGCGTGAGCGGGGCGTAATGCTCGATCCAGGGCGTGGACAATTTACGGATTACAGAGGCGAGGCTTTGACGGGAACGCTGCAATGGGGACTGGTTCTTTTTCCACACGCAGATCCATTAGAGAAGTTAAGCAAGAATAGGGAGCTGGGCGGCTCCGAAATAAAGCAGTTGGCCTCCATATTACATACAGATATCCATCAATTGAAGCAGGAATGGAATAAAGTGAGTGCGCCTCATTTCTGGACAGCAGGTACACTTCAGCCTGTTCTCTTGACTGACTATCAGATTAAATATATGCATCATTTGCATCTGCAAGGGATGGGCGTATATCCCATGATGATTCGGTATCCTCAAGTGGACACGGGCAGGCAATGGCTGGGTTATCTGGCTGAACAGCCTGATCTTTCGAAAACGCAGTCTGGACATCAGGATGAGGTAAAACAGCCTTTTGGCATGAAATCGGGTGCTGCCGGGCTGGAGAGAACACTTGAACCTCTGCTGAAGGGCATTGGCCCTACACTGGTAACACGTATGGTGTCAGGTGGTGGAGAGATGATTCCCGGGATGCGTCCACACGTTATCGCACCAGCCAATCCCCATTATCCATTACGTGTGGAAACGACTGTGGATGCCCGTCTACAGCAGGGATTAGAGAAGCTCGTGCAAGAGTCAGGTCTAAAGGAAGGAGCCATTGTTGTCCTGGATGCTGCCAATGCAGATGTACGTGCCATGGTATCCCGTCCATTCTATCGACCGCAGCATGTCGATCCTGAGCAATCTTCATGGGGAAATCGAGCAGTACAGGCAGCTGTGCCAGGTTCTATTTTCAAAATCGTTACGGCAGCAGCTGCGATGGAGAATCATGTGGTTGCAAACGGAGAGAAATTTCATTGTGGGGGAGAGTACGGCAAGTATGGTCTGTCATGCTGGAAGGAGCATGGTCATGGTGACCTGAGTCTGGAACAAGGGTTTGCGGAGTCATGCAACATCGTGTTTGCGGAAACGGCGCGCAGGCTCAGCGTGGAGCAACTCGAACATACGGCAGATCGTCTGGGACTTGGGCGTTCTGTTGGCTGGGAAGCGCAGCAGATGGCAGGGATGTCGGTATTGCGACATTTCGACCATGAAGATCGTGGACGTGTTCGTACAGCAGCAGTTCCATCTACAGATGAAGGTGCCAAAATTCAGACAGCGATTGGTCAGCGAGATGTGCTGGTCACACCGCTACAAGCCGCCAATCTGGTCGTGACGCTGCTGCATGATGGAAAGGTTAGTGCGCCGCGTCTTGTTCAGCGAATCCGGTATGCGGATGGTAACACCATGCTGGAGATGCCTGTTCATGACACGCCCTCAGCAACAGGGCAGATCGCACCAGCTACCGCGCATAAACTGTTGACCTGGATGAATAAGGTAGTCCGAGAGGGCACAGGAAAATCCCTGCAGCATGCAAGGTGGCATGTTGCAGGGAAATCAGGTACAGCCCAGGTCCAGAAGCGGGGGGAGCGACTTCATCATCAATGGTTCATTGGGTATGGGCCGACGGAACAACCTAAGTACGCTGTGGCTGTGTTGGTTCAGAATGTCTCTCCTGAAGGCCATCATCAGGCGACGGCTATATTCAGGAAGGTCATGGACTATCTGGCAGAGTCTTCGTGATCCTGATTAGCAACAGATCCAGGCGAAGGAGATTTGGCAGCCTTGGCTGAGGCGGTACTAACAGGTGAGTCCATGACCAATGGAGACGATTCAAATTCATCTTTTGGCAGGTGAATCCATTTTTGCAGATATCCTTGTTGTAACAGTTCTTTGAGTAGGATCAAGAGCACTGGAGATAACACCACACCAGCGAGGCCGAAGATCGACAGAGAGATCAGCATAAACGAAAGCATCAAATACGCCGAAGATACGCCGATGGAGTTGCCTGATATTTTTGGTTCCAGCAGTTGTCGTGTAAGCATCGTCACGGCCAGGATCACAACCAGACCAATGGCCAGACTGCTATTGCCCACTATGAACAAGTAGACAATCCAAGGAATGAACACAACAGGAACGCCAAGCAATGGCACCAGATCAAAGACGGCACAGATGGCTGCAATAGTAAACGCGTTAGAGGTTCCCAAAATCAGCAAACCTGCATAAATCAATACGAACGTAATCAGCATCATGATCATCTGTGCTTTCAGATACGAACGGATTGTCTTGAACACATGGTTACGCATGAATTCATTGGCTGTCTTCAAGGTTTTGGGCGTTTTGGTCCGAGCAAACTTGCGCCAGGATTCGATCTCAATACTGAGAAAGAACGCCAGAATAATAGCAATTCCGAAGTTCGTAATAAACGAAGAGAAGGAACTGAGGAAACCAATCAAAAACTGTGCACCGCTAGTCACCCATTTGGACAGGAAACCGGTCAGGGTTGCGAAATATTCATTCACTTTATCCATGATCCCATCCGGGAGAGCATCCGATTTATCCTGAATGAATAGAACCAGATTGGTGAATTCACGCTGTACCATCTCAATATATGACGGGAAATTATCCTGCAGATTGGAGATCTGTGAGATGATAATCAAGCCTACGCCAAAAAAGGCACCGATAATCAGGGCAAGAAATAACAGGACAGATATGGCTGCTCCGAGGGTCTTCGGCAATCCTCTGCGATGCAAAAATTTGGCTAACGGTTCAATCATCCAATACACGATAAATGAGAGAAAAACGGGTGCAGCTATTTGATACAATTGACTAAAACTGTACATGATTACGTACACGGTTAATACGAGCAAAGCGATATCAAAGACGGTACGCCCGTATTTTTGGTAAAGCGGTAGCATGGACATGGCTCCTTTGCAGGCAAAAATTAGATGTATTCATTGTACACGATTGCTATGTTATTGGGGAAACAGGATTCAAGAAAAGTTTGAATTGTGATAAAATAATAGAAGGTTTAATTTAGAAAGTGCCGATGAGCACTGTAATTCAGCAGGAGAAGTGGGGAGTTCGCAACATGACAACGATACTTCAGAGTATTCTACTGTGGCTATTGTATCTTTCATCTTTTTACGCTTTTCTTCCAAGTTTGATCAGCAGGCTATTCGGTTTTCGTGTATTTAGACGGGGAAGAAGTGATACCCTTTTTGCCTTAACGTTTGATGATGGGCCAGATCCGCACTATACACCGAGACTACTGGATCTGCTCCACCAGCATCAAGCGAAAGCCACATTTTTTGTCGTTGGAGAACATGCGGCGAGTCATCCTGAACTCATCCAGCGGATCCATGAGGAAGGTCATCTTATTGGCATTCATAATTATATTCACAAAACAAACTGGCTCATGCGGCCGCGCACGGTCCGGAACCAGATTCAGCGAACCGGTCAGATTATTCGCGAAGTAACCGGAGTGAAGACTTGTTATTATCGTCCACCATGGGGATTATGAACCTATTTGATTTTTTTAGCAAAAAAGATCGAAAGATCATACTGTGGTCTTGCATGTTTGAAGACTGGAGAAGTCGTGTAGGTGTGGAGAGATTGACCGAACGGATGCTGAAGGAGCTAAGGGGCGGAGAGGTCATGCTGCTGCATGATCGAGGAACGACCCTCGGTGCTGATGCACACGCGCCGGAGCAGATGCTTCAGGCGCTGGAAGTCGTCTTGCAGGAAGCAGAACGGCGGGGTCTGCAAAGTGTTCGCGTCGATACCTTGATGGGAGGGATCACATTGAGCGAATCTCATAGCAAGAACAAGAATCAGTCACAGACACATTTGAAGCCTTGGAAACGCATAGTTGTTGCACTATGGTTGAGTTGGGAGAAGTTGTTCCACTGGATATACCATCTGCAAACAGCATCGCCAGAAGATCCGATGTTGCACTTCCGATCCCGTGTATATCATGGCGCCTTAATGGAGTTGAGTGGCGGCCATGTCATTCAAAACGGAGATTCGGTGATTGAACTTCATTTTGATAACCAGAAATTGTTCGAACTTGGTGTTACTTCACGTTCCAGTATGCATTTGGCTATTCGCATGATCCGAACCATGGAACAACAGTTGCCGGATTTGGCGCGCAAAGTAGCTATTGAACCTGAATTACGTTCTGCCAAGGCTATATATGGTGTGAGTATGATTAACAGAGGCCCGGAACAATTCGGATTTACTGTTCAGGACTTGCCCCCGGACCGTTCAGTGTTGCATCAAAAGTATACCTGAAGCTGTTGTTGAGTGTGATTCACCCGGCAGGCACCACACGTTTGAAACAGCGTACGGAGCAATTGGTGCCCAAAATGATTGCTATGCCGCTGGATGTACTGCTGGAACGTTATGGGCAGGTTACAACGCGGGTAGCAGCGACAGCAGAAGAGTCCAGAGATGGATCACTAGTGATCGATAAAGAAGTACTTCCGGAGTAGAACTCATCATGTACTAACAGGGATCTAAGGTGTAGAAAGTGTAGACGAAAGCAACGGTTGAAATGGATGTCACTTGACGTCAAAGATAAAGGGTTGCCCTTCGCCATTATTGGCAGAAGAGCAACCCTTTATTGTTAACAAGTTTCCGTTAAGGAAATCATCGGATTTCTTAAACTTAGATACTCAGGACGCCGCCGTTACTTGCATTCGTTACCAGTTTGGAGTAACGAGCGAGGTATCCGGTTTTTACTTTTGGCTCAAAGCCTTTCCATTCTGCACGACGACGTTCGAACTCTTCGTCACTGATCTGCAGTTCAATGATGCGGTTGTTCAGATCCAGCTCGATGATATCTCCTTCTTCAACAAAGGCAATTGGACCGCCTTCAGCTGCTTCTGGAGAGATATGTCCGATACTGATTCCGCGGGATGCGCCAGAGAAGCGTCCATCCGTGATCAGACCGACTTTCGCACCAAGACCCATACCTACGATCTGGGAAGTTGGAGCGAGCATCTCAGGCATACCTGGTCCGCCTTTGGGTCCTTCATAACGAATAACCACGACATGTCCTTCTTTTACTTTGCCGTTAGCAATACCTTCGAGTGCTTGTTCCTGGGAGTCGAAGCAGATGGCAGGACCTTTGTGGTATCCACCAACTGAAGCATCAACTGCACCAACTTTGATGATGGCACCTTGTGGTGCAAGGTTACCGAACAATACAGCCAAACCGCCTTTTTCGGAATGCGGGTTGTCAAGGTGATGGATAACGTTGGTATCCTGGATCTCTTGACCTTCAACATTCTCACGGATCGTTTTACCGGTTACGGTAATGCAGTCGCCGTGGATCGCGCCTGGTTTCTTCAACAATTCGTTCAGAACTGCGCTTACGCCGCCTGCATTGTGGACATCTTCAATGTGAAGATCGGAAGCAGGTGCGAGCTTCGCCAGATGCGGAACACGGTTGGCTACTTCATTGATACGCTCGATTGGATATTCGATGCCTGCTTCATGAGCCAATGCCAATGTGTGCAGTACTGTGTTGGTGGATCCACCCATAGCCATATCCAGTGCAAACGCATTGTCAATTGCTTCTACAGTAACAATATCACGTGGTTTCAGATCCAATTTGATGAGTTCCATCAGTTGAGTCGCGGATTGTTTAACAAACTCACGACGTTCTGGAGCAACGGCGAGGATGGTTCCGTTACCTGGCATAGCCAGTCCCATCGCTTCAGCCAGACAGTTCATGGAGTTCGCGGTAAACATACCGGAACATGAGCCACAGGTAGGACAACCGAACTGTTCAAGTTCAAGCAAACTCTTATCGTCAATTTTACCTGCTTGGTAAGCACCTACGCCTTCAAATACAGAAGTCAGGGAAAGAGCTTTTCCGTTGCTGTCGCGACCAGCTTTCATTGGTCCACCACTTACGAACAGGGTAGGGATGTTCACGCGGAGCGCGCCCATCATCATGCCTGGTGTAATTTTGTCACAGTTCGGGATACATACCATGCCGTCGAACCAGTGTGCAGATACAACCGTTTCCACGGAATCCGCGATAATATCACGGCTTGGCAGAGAGTAACGCATACCGATGTGTCCCATAGCAATACCATCATCTACTCCGATGGTGTTGAATTCGAACGGAACGCCACCGGCTTCACGAATGGCATCCTTTACAATTTTACCGAATTCCTGCAAGTGAACGTGACCAGGCACGATATCAATGTAAGAGTTACATACGGCGATAAATGGCTTGCCAAAATCCTCTTCTTTAACGCCCGCTGCGCGGAGCAAACTCCGGTGTGGTGCGCGGTCAAAACCCTTTTTGATCATATCGGAACGCATCTTCTTGGCTGACATGGTGTATTTCCCCCAAATATATAATATTGAGCAACATGAATGGAAAAATAAATGGCAGTGCATCTGTCGTTTAATTTCATCCGTACTCTAAAAAAAAAGGACCAGCATTGCCGGTGTCGAGCTTCCCGTAGTTTGTGAAATTCTTTGCTGCTTTAAACCCGTGAACACCCAGTTTTTCTATAGAGTCTATCACAACCATCGTCATATTTCTACAATCAATAGAAAGAAGCCTTATTCCATTTACATGGAGTTGGGCTTCTTGATTTGGGGAAAGCTATGATCCTGTTTCGATGTTGCGAGCAGAGACGGTTTAGTTGCTTCCGCCTTTGCGTCCAATTTCACGGTAGAATTCCGTATTATGGGTTTCGGAGGTTGCTTCTCCACCCTTGCGACCAATCTGCTTGTAAAAGTCGGTATCATGGGCATCCGAAGTTGCTTCTCCGCCTTTTTTTCCAATCGTCTGATAGAAGCTTCGATCATGGTTCTTGGACGTGGCTTTGCCACCCAACCTGCCGGCCTCTTCGCGACTCATCTTGCGATCTGACGTCTGCCCTCGTGTCATTACAAATCACTCCTTACAACTATAAGTTGTTTTTTGTAGCGCGTATGCCTAAATTACCACGTCTTTTCCAGCCTGAAACAACATCACCAGAATGGAGCCGACGGCTAAGGAATGCACCAGAGGATTAGGCCGACCGTTTAAACACTTCTTGCCGATTCAAAGAAAAGCGAGATATATCCGGTTCAATTATAGGTTTGAACGCGTGACGTATAACCGGCAGTGCCAGTGTGACTGCGAACAGAACCGCGATGACAAGTATGACTGGAATGTACGCTGAACTTCCCATATAACTGTAGATTCCGGACCAGATCGCGAGACGTACGAGAAATCCATGCAGAAGGAACACATAGAGTGTACGTCTTCCAAGATCAGTCAGCCTGGAGGTTAGGGAAGGTACCCAAGCCAAGAATAGAGCTCCTGACGCGATCTCCAGAACGTATACACCAAGCCGGAAGATGCCGGCATACCATTCATGATGACCCAGTTCCGCGTAGGTCATGCTGCCGAGTAACCAACCGGATGAGACATTCAAACCGCCATATCCGATGCATACCAGCAGGGAAGCAGAGAGAACGGCTGCGGTTCTTCGTCCCCAACCGGGCAACAGACGAGAACGGATGGATGCTCCATAGTCATAACCAATGACAAAGAACGGCAGGAACACAAATGTGCGACTGAAGCTGAGCCAGAACCCGTCAATGGGCAGATACCCCGCAATGACTCCGAGTAGAATCGAGCCAATCAAGCGATACACCGGTTTCCATGAGATCGTCAGCCGTAGCAGCAATCTCCAGCAGAAATGACTCGCGAGAAACCATAGCAGCAAATAGGGTGCGAAGAAAGATAGCCGCATATGGGGCGTGTGGAACACGGTGAGATCCATTAGTGCATACAAGGATTGAAACAGTAAATATTGTAAGGCAATCTGCTTCAGGACGTTCCGACCAGATGGACCTTGCAGTGAGTGTCTGGCGAAATACCCGGTTACCCATACAAAGAGCGGCATATGAAACGTATATATCCACAGGAACAGAGCTTCTGCTCCTGCAAAGCGTGTGATGAGTGGTTCAAGTGCATTACCAGCAAGGACACAGACGATAAGCATAAAGCGCAGATTGTAAAAGAAAGATTCCTGATCATCCCGGATCAATGTCTGATTTTTCATGGTGTAGCCCCCTTATTGCAAAGGTCATTTGCATCTGTACTAAGGGTAATATGGATGTGCTTCATCTATTGTGATTTAATTCACAACAGTAAGCGTTATCTTTTCTCAAAGCTGTGACAAAAAATGAACGCTCCGGGATTGACAACGGTTGCATAGAGGATGACAATGGTAAAAGAAGATGAGGAAGTGTAATTATAAGGAGGGAAGGAATGATGTTAACGAGTCCCTATTCAAGCCCGGAGATTATTACATTTGGTGAAAGTATGGGTTTGCTGACTGCCAAGGATACGAGAGGGCTGGAATACGCGGCCACACTGGACAAGTCTTTCGGGGGGCTGAGAGCAATCTGGCCATTGGTGTATCCCGGCTTGGACATACCAGTGGGTGGTTTGGACGCTTGGGCAATGACCCGATTGGCAACATGATTCTGAAAGCGATTCGTGGCGAAGGTGTAGATGTGTCCCGAGTACGGTTAAGTGATCAAGAACCTACAGGTCTAATGATTCGTGAGAACGCTTCCGGGAAAGCTTCGGTACACTATTATAGGAAGCTATCCGCCGCAAGTGCGATTACGCCAGAAGATCTGGACGTTGATTATATTGCCAGAGCGAAGATTCTGCACGTGACAGGCATCACCGCAGCGATAAGCGAGTCCGGACTTTCCACGGTTGAAGCCGCCATACATATTGCCAAACAGGCAGGTGTGAAAGTAAGCTTTGATCCAAATCTGCGTCTCAAGCTATGGTCAGCGGATCAGGCACGTCCCGTTTTACTGCGTCTGGCTGAGCTGGCGGACTATTTCTTGCCGGGTCTGGACGAGATGAAACTTCTATATAACGAGGAGAATGATCAAAAAGTACTTGAGCGCCTGTCTGCCATGAATGCAGTTTGTATTGTGAAGGGCGGTCCTGATTTGACCTACGTATTGGCGGATGGTACCCTAACGGAAGTTCCGTATTTTAAGGCAGATCATGTTCTGGACACGGTAGGGGCAGGAGATGGATTCTGTGCGGGCTTCTTATCTGGCATATTAAAAGGATACTCTCCGCAGGAAGCAACCCGTCTCGGCAACTTGACCGGTTCCATGGTTATACAGGCTGTTGGCGATTGGGAGGCGCTCCCTACGTGGGGGCAGGTCGAGGCCAAACTGAACAACGTTGCCCATGTTGAGCGCTAGTCGCTGCTGAAATCATAAGTCTCATCTTCGTTCATAAATGTAAGGCTTGTATAAGCAACCACCACTTTGACAAGGGAGAGAATGAAATGAAGAAACTTCAGCTGTTGCAAAAGATTACGGACAATGGTGTTGTGGCGGTTCTGCGTGCGGATTCTGCTGATCAAGTTATTGCCATGGCCGAGCAAGCGATTGCGGGTGGCATCAAAGTAATCGAGATTACGATGACTGTACCCAGTGCGCTCAAAGCGATTGAAAAGTTAAGCCGTGTATACCACTGGAACACGCAAGATCCAGAAAAATTCGCGATTATTGGTGCGGGAACGGTGCTCGAACCGCAAACGGCGAGAGCGGCTATCATGTCAGGTGCCGAATTCGTCGTAGGACCTTCCCTGAACCCGGATACCGTTCAGATCTGCAACTTGTATCGAATTCCAATTTTGCCTGGTGTAATGACGATCGCTGATGTTCAGCGTGCATTGGAACTCGGTGTGGACATTGTGAAGTTGTTTCCGGGCAACCTGTATGATCCGTCGATTATCAAAACGATGAAGGGTCCTATGCCACAGGCGAACTTTATGCCAACCGGCGGGGTATCTTTGTCTAATCTGGGAGATTGGATTAAAGGTGGAGCAGTAGCCGTAGGGATCGGCTCCGACTTGACATCGGAAGCTGTGAAGACGGGGGACCTGAGTCATGTCCGTCGCAGAGCAGAACAATATATGGATGCTTACCGCAAGGCCAAGGCTGAATAGCATTTGAATGCGGAGAGGGAGCCTGATGGAATTAGGCTCCCTCTCCTGTAAGCCGCGGCACCTGCGGAAGTGAAGAAAGGTGATTAACGTTGAGAAATCGGTATAATACAGGGCGCAAGAAGAGGGGCATCGGGAAATTCCTGCTCGTTCTTCTGGCGCTCATTGTCATTGGAAGTGGATTTGTTGCATGGAAATTGTTCACGCCATACGGACCACAAGAGGTCGCTCAAGCCGCCATGGAAACATCGAATCAGGTGACCGTGAGCGAGCAAGAGAACTGGATTGATTTTGTGCCGGATAAACCGGCTGGAGTGAGTGTGCTTTTCTATCCTGGCGGACTGGTCAAACCTGAAAGTTACGCACCCCTTGCTCATGAGCTGGCGGCTGCAGGCCATCATACCATTATTGCCAAAATGCCAGTCAACCTGGCGGTTCTGAAACCAAACCTGGCCGATGATATTCTGGCCGCTTACCCGGACGAATCATTCGTCATGGGCGGACACTCTCTCGGTGGATCCATGGCTGCACGTTATGCAGCTGCACATCCTGATGCGCTTCATGGTATTTTCTTCCTGGGATCCTACCCGGATGAAAAGGGAAGTGTTCAAACCCTGGGGATTCCTGCTCTATCCATTCTGGGTGCCAAAGATGAGGTAGTAAACATGACCAAATATCAGAACGGGCGGATGTACCTGCCGCCAGATACGGTTTACTACACGATCGAAGGTGGGAACCACGCACAATTCGGTGATTATGGCCCTCAGAACGGGGATGGTAAACCGGAAGTGAGTGGAGAAGAACAGCTGAACCAGACCGTCAAAACGGTTCTATCCTGGTTGAGTACCATTAAATAATGGTACTGATCCAATCATGAAGACGTGATTAAGGATATTGATGATCCGTGGCAAACCCATCACCGGAGGTGATATGGATGACAGTACTTCAAGTGAATGATACACAGGTTACATGCAAGGGCATTCTATTCGACAAAGACGGAACACTGCTGGACTTCCTCCAGTTATGGGGACCGTGGGCCGAAACACTACTGGAACAACTTGGTTCGCATATGAATGAACTTGGAGCTTCTTATACGATTAAAAAGGAACATGTTCTGGGCACCCTTCATCATCAAGAAGGCCATATTATCGGGTACGATCCTCAAGGACCGCTGGCGATTGCGACTGTTGATGAATGCACGGGATGGCTTGCCGGGCAGCTGTATGTGGCAGGGATGCCTTGGAATGAAGCGATCACAACCATACGCCGATTTTCAAGTATAGCCATGCGAGAGGTCAGACAGCGGAAGTTGGCTGAACCGATGCCTGGAGTGCTGAACTTTTTGCAACGTTGCAGAGCAGCAAACATATCCCTTGCGGTCGTCACCTCCGATAGTACAGCAGCTGCAGAAGATCATCTCGAATGGATGGGTATTCGCGCTTTCTTTACCTCGATCGTAGGTTGTGATCGGGTTACCTTGGGGAAACCGAATGAGGAATCCGCTCTTCTGGCTTGCCGCGAATTACATATTGATCCTCATGAGGCTGTAGTCATTGGAGACAGTAATGGGGATATGCAGATGGGTCGGCATGCAGGGGTGTCTCATACGCTCGGGTATTGTCCACAATTAGAAGAGGGTTCTCATCTGGTTGATGCCCATGCCATTATTCGTCATTATGATGAGCTAAGCATTATTACACGAAGCGGAGAGGACGAAATAACCTGAAGAAACAGAGTGTTCGCCCAAAAGCTTTCTAAAAGAAAGCTACATCGGGAGCATATGCTATCACCGGATTTACCCTTTATAAAAGAAATCAAAAAATCTAGGGATAACAGCGATCGGAAGGTTGTTCTGTCATCGGAGTGGCCATTGTAAATATTCTTTAGTTCAATTGATATCGTATATAAAAGGAGGAGAGAGGATGAACGCAACAGAACAACTGGCTGCCTGGATTCAGGAAAGTTCCCGTATTGTTTTTTTTGGAGGGGCTGGGACTTCAACGGAAAGCGGGATTCCCGACTTCCGCTCTGCTGCGGGTCTGTATCAGACAGAACAGCACTCGCCTTATCCACCGGAAGAATTGCTGAGCCGTCATTTCTTTGATCAGCATGCCAATATTTTTTATGATTTTTATCGAGGCAAAATGCTTCACCCGGATGCGGAGCCTAATGGCTGTCATCGATTGCTCGCTCGTCTGGAGCAGGAGGGAAAACTTCAGGCTGTCATTACGCAAAATATTGACGGACTCCATCAGAAGGCTGGTAGCAGTAATGTCTTGGAGCTTCACGGATCGGTTCATCGTAACGAGTGTATGGACTGCAAGCAGTTCTATGCGCTGGATGATATTATACGATCCCAAGACACCGTGCCGCGTTGTACCGCATGTGGCGGTGTGATTAAGCCGGATGTGGTGCTCTACGAGGAAGAGCTGGATCAGACGACACTGTATCGTTCCGTTGATGCACTGTCTTCCGCAGATCTGTTACTTGTGGGGGGCACGTCATTGACTGTACATCCAGCAGCTCAGTTAATTACGTATTTTCAGGGGAAACATACCGTTCTGCTTAACGCCACACCTACCGCTTATGACCGTCGGGCTGATTTGCTGATTACAGAGCCAATTGGTGAGGTAATGACTATTGTGGACCAGCTTCTTGGTTGAACGAATGGACTGAATTAACCGCATCCTCTGTATAGAACGGGGTACAGGGGCGGAACCTGGGAAAGAAGGGATTCATAATGGTCTACGTAGCAAGCGATACACGCTATGAAACGATGAAATACAACCGCGTGGGACGTTCAGGGCTGAAACTGCCTGCAATTTCACTGGGGCTGTGGCATAATTTTGGTGGTATTAATAACGCAGAGAACGGCCGTAATATGATTACCCGATCATTTGATTTGGGCATTACACATTTTGACCTTGCCAACAATTATGGCCCACCGGCAGGTTCGGCAGAGCAGTTGTTCGGACAGGTACTGGCCCAGGATCTGAAACCTTATCGTGATGAACTTGTCATCTCCACCAAAGCGGGATATTATATGTGGCCAGGGCCGTATGGGGAGTGGGGTTCACGCAAAAATCTGGTATCCAGTCTGGATCAGAGCTTGAAGCGCATGGGCCTGGATTATGTGGATATTTTCTATTCTCATCGTTATGATCCCGAAACGCCTCTGGAAGAGACGATGATGGCACTGGACCACATGGTCCGTTCTGGCAAAGCGCTCTATGTAGGCATCTCCAACTATCCCGCCGACCAGACGAGACAGGCGGCTGAAATTCTGAAAAGTCTCGGTACGCCGCTGTTGATTCATCAACCGAAATACTCATTGCTGGAGCGCTGGATTGAAGATGGTTTGCAAGATGTGCTGGATGAGTATGGAACAGGCAGTATCGCGTTCTGTCCCTTGGCACAAGGCGTACTCACCAACAAATATCTGAATGGAATTCCGGAAGATTCACGCGCCAAAGGTCCGTCCGTGTTCCTGAATGAGAACAATATCTCTCCTGAGACGCTCCGCAAAGTGCGGGCGCTGAACCAGGTTGCAGCAGCACGCGGTCAGAGTCTTGCGCAATTTGCACTCTCCTGGGTTCTGCGGAATGGCAGGGTAACTTCTGCGCTGATTGGTGCGAGCCGTCCTTCACAGATTGAAGAGAATGTGGCTGCACTCAGCCAACTGGAATTCTCTACAGAGGAATTGGAACGGATTGAGTCCATTCTGCGACCGGAGTCTGCTGATCATAAATAACGTGGAAAAGGTGCATCTTAGCCATAATGGCGGAATGCACCTTTTTTGTCGTTCCGGTATGTCATTCATCGCTTGTTTTGTTGAGCGTTCTTCTGCAACCCCTGATGTGGCGGGCGAGACAGTATTTTCTCTCGATACAAGCTAGGGGCTTCCCCGTGAAATCGCTTGAACTGCTTGGAGAAATACAGGGCGTCTGGCATGCCGACGGATGCGGATACCTGTTCAATGGACAGATCTGGGCGTTCCCGTAGTAACTGACGTGACTTGTCGATGCGTAATTTCAGCAGATAGGTTACGGGCGAAAGCCCGGTTTCCTGTTTGAAAATACGGGATAGATATGCACGGTTATAGCCCAGACTGGCAGACATTTGTTCAATGGAAACAGGGTAGGCATATTGGGTGGACATATATTGAATCATTTGTTTCACCGTACGACGGATGGAGGATTCACCCGGAATTAAGGTTTGTCCCTGCGAAAGGTGATCCTGCGCTTCAGCTAGAATCATATATAACGTACCCAGTGATGTGAAATGAGAGCTTTCTTTACGCTCGGCAAAAGCATCTTGCATGATGGATAACCAATCGGATATTCCACAGGACGGTCCCACATGAAAGACGGACTTCTCCGGTCGGAATCCGGCTTCCTCGGCATGCTGTGCAGCTTGGCTGCCGGTGAAGGCGATCCAGCGGTATTGCCAGGGATTGCGGGCATGAGACTGGTAGCTTACCAGCTGCCCGGGATGAATGAGAAAACAATCACCAGCGGCCAAATCGTAGGTGTGCAGTTCGGTACGGAACGTACCCGCCCCCTTTTCTACATAATGCAGCAGATAATAATCAAACAGTTTCGGTCCGAGGGCGTGCCCCGGAAGGGTCTGGCTTGCCCCGGCAAACAGGACATGCAGTGCTCCTTGTTCATAATAGACAGGATTGGAGGCAACCGAATAACTGAGTGCTCCGCTTTTACCGGAAGGTAATAGCTGATTTTTTTCTCCAGAAGATGCAAGAGAGTCTTTCTTGGTGTTGGGTTGGTCTGTCATGGGCATTTCCTTCTTTCCGGGATGCTTCGATCATTATACGCTTTAAGGTCACATTTATCCATATGAAACACACATGGTTGCATTACAAGGGGAACCGCTCTCTTGTATAATAACATTAAGAAAACCACAACAAAGAGGCGAGGTGCACCTGTAGTGAACTTAACTGAATTGAAACAAAAGTTTATTGAGAAGTACGGAGTAAGTGGAGCGGACATCCGTGTGTTCCATGCCCCGGGTCGTGTGAATCTGATCGGTGAGCACATTGATTACAACGGAGGATACGTACTTCCGGCAGCACTCGAATTCGGGACAACATTGATCATTCGGGAGCGTCAGGATGACAAGTTGCAGCTTGCTTCCACGAACATGTCCTATGAAGGGATACTGGATACCTCCTCCATCGGCAAGGAGAAAACAGGAGAATGGACCGACTATCCTGTTGGTGTCATGGTTGAACTGCAGGGCAAAGGCGTGAATGTAACGAAAGGGTACGACTTTCTGTACCACGGGGAGATTCCGAACGGGGCAGGACTTTCATCATCTGCATCTCTGGAGGTACTTACCGGATTCGCGATTCAGTCTCTGGAGGGCGTGTCGGATATTGATACAGTTCAACTGGCGCTTCTGTCCCAGAAGGCAGAGAATGAGTTCGTCGGTGTCAACTGTGGAATCATGGATCAGTTCGCAGTCGCTAACGGAGCTAAAGATCACGCGATCCTGCTGATGTGTGACACACTCGAGTATGAAAAGGTTCCTTTCCGTACAGGTGCGTACAAACTGGTTATCGGCAACACGAACAAACGCCGCGGTCTGGTGGATTCAGCTTACAATGAACGTCGTTCACAATGCGAGCAGGCACTTGCCATTCTGAAGGAACAGCTGCCTGCACTGAATTACCTGGCTCAATTGACGCCAGAGCAGTTCGTAACGTTACAGGATCATATCAAGGATGAGAAAGTCAGACAGCGTGCACAGCATGTTGTGGAAGAGAACGCACGTGTGCTGGCATCGGTCGAAGCATTACAGGGTAATGACCTGGAAACCTTCGGCAAGCTGATGAATGCTTCTCATGAATCGCTTCGCGACTTGTACGAAGTAAGCTGTGATGAACTGGATGTCATGGTTGAAGAGGCTCGGCGGATTCCAGGTACGCTCGGTGCACGGATGACTGGCGCAGGATTTGGCGGTTGTACCGTATCGCTTGTGCATGAAGATGATGTCAAACGTTTCGTAAGTGAAGTGGGTGCAGCGTATGAAGCACGTACCCGTCTCAAAGGTGATTTCTATGTATGTGGTGTAGGCGACGGTGTTAAAGAATTGAAGGAGGCGAAGTAAAATGGCAATTTTGGTGACAGGTGGAGCAGGATATATTGGTTCGCATACGGTAGCGGCTTTGTTGGAACGTGGGGAAGAGGTTGTCGTACTGGATAACTTGCAGACAGGGCATCGTGAGGCGCTGCTCGGCGGTAAGTTGTATGAAGGGGATCTTCGTGACAAAGAAATTCTGGCGAAGCTGTTCGCTGAGAATTCAATTGATGCAGTGATTCACTTTGCAGCCAACTCGCTCGTAGGCGAGAGCATGAAAGATCCGGTTAAATACTATGACAATAACGTATTTGGCACATTGTGCCTGCTGGAAGCAATGAACGCAGCGAATGTGCGTCGTATCGTCTTCTCCTCTACGGCAGCTACCTACGGTGAGCCTGAGAAAGTGCCAATCGAAGAGAGTGATCGTACGGAGCCAACGAATGTGTATGGCGAAACGAAGTTGATGATGGAGCGTATGATGTCCTGGTTCGATAAGGTTCAAGATATCAAATATGTTTCCCTGCGTTACTTCAACGCAGCCGGGGCACATGACAGCGGCAAAATCGGTGAAGATCACCAGCCTGAGAGTCATCTGATTCCACTTGTTTTGCAAACGGCATTGAAACAACGTTCGCATATTGCGGTGTTCGGTGACGATTATGCAACAGAAGACGGAACATGTATCCGTGACTATATCCACGTGAGCGACTTGGCTGATGCGCATCTGCGTGCAGTAGATTATCTTCGCAAAGGCGAGAACAGCAATGTGTTTAACCTGGGTAACGGTACAGGATTCTCGGTTAAACAAGTGATCGAAACAGCGAAGAAAGTGACAGGCCTCGACATTCCTGTTGTGCAGGAACCGCGTCGTGCGGGTGACCCGGCCGTGCTGGTGGCTTCATCTGCGAAAGCCAGATCCGTCCTGGGCTGGAATCCAAAATGGACCAACCTGGAAGATGTCATTCAAAGCGCTTGGAGCTGGCACCAATCACGTCCTGACGGCTACGGAAAAAACTAGGAGGCGAACACCTTATGTCACAGACTCAACTTGCAGCAGGTGCCACAGAGCGGACACCGGAGCAGCAGGAAGCACTGCATGCCATTGAACGTCTGGTTGCATTTGCCTTGCAAAAACAATTAATCGAGGAAGCGGATTGGGATTATAGCCGTAACCTTCTGTTGGAACAGTTCGGTTTTTCGGAGCCTTATGCCGGAGAGTTGGACACGACCGTACCCGATGGCCCGCAGTCGATGCTCGATACGTTAATTGATTATGGATTCACGATTGGACTCATACCGGAAAATACGGACACGTTCCGTGATTTGCTGGATGCCAAAATCATGGGTCAATTGATGGCCCGCCCATCCGAAGTGGTGCGCGCATTCCGCCACACGGAGCAGATGGAAGGCATTGAGGCGGCTACATCCCAATTCTATGACTTGTCGATTAACTCCAACTATATCCGGATGGATCGAGTCTCGAAGAATGTCTACTGGACACAGGATACAGCCTATGGAGATATGGAGATCACCATCAACCTGTCGAAACCGGAGAAAAGTCCGAAGGAAATTGCGATGGCGAGATTGCTCCCACCTCCGGTATATCCAAAATGCCAGTTGTGTCGTGAAAATGTAGGTTACGCTGGTCGGGTGAATCACCCGGCCCGCCAAAACCTGCGTGTTATTCCACTGAAGCTTAACAATGAGCCTTGGTTGTTCCAATACTCGCCTTATGTGTACTATAACGAGCACTGTATTATACTCCATCATGATCATGTGCCGATGAAACTGACAAAGGATACGCTGCGCAGGCTGCTTGCTTTTGTTGGAGAGTATCCGCATTACTTTATTGGATCTAACGCGGATCTGCCCATCGTGGGCGGTTCCATTCTGACACATGATCACTTCCAAGGTGGACGTCATACGTTCGCGATTCAAAATGCACAGCCTGAAGCGGTCTTCCGCCATGCGGATGCACCTGGACTGACGCTGAGCCTTGTAAAATGGCCCATGTCCGTGATGCGTCTGGCCTCACACGATCCTGCAGAGCTGCTCGAAGCGGGTAACGCTCTATACGAAGCGTGGAAGGTCTACAGTGATTCCTCTGTGGATATCGAAGCGTTCAGTGACGTAGATGGTGAGCAAGTACCGCACAATACCGTAACCCCAATCGTTCGACGCAGTGCAGACGGTGGTTATGAGATGGATCTCGTACTGCGTAACAACCGTACGAATGATGAGCATCCCGAAGGGATTTTCCATCCGCATCGTGAGATGCACCACCTGAAGAAAGAGAATATTGGACTCATTGAAGTCATGGGCCTTGCCATCTTGCCAGGTCGTTTGAAAGAAGAACTGGATGGCATCGCTGATATTTTGGCAGGAGATACCCAGCTTGCTGAAACGGCACAAGCTGCAGATCATGATTTGAACAAACATCTGCGCTGGGCAGAAGAATTGAAGGAAAACTACGGTCTTAACCTGACTAAAGAAGCGGCAGTTACGCTTGTGCAGCAGCAAGTGGGCTTGAAATTCTCCGAAATTCTTGAGCATGCAGGTGTTTACAAATATGATGAGGCTGGACGTCAGGCTTTCCGTCGTTTTGTAAGCAGCATGGGATATACTGAATAGTTCTATTCGTTCATAGACTGTAGTAAATAATCTAAACAAACCAAGAGCGCCCTCTCACTAATGAGTGGGTGCTTTTGTTATCTATCCGTACATTGGAATGACCTTCTGGCCCATGTATAATGGGAATATGTGTATAGAATCGTAATTAAATGAAGAAACGGGGACGAATCATTGGAAAAGCAGCCACTCAGTATTCCGTTAATAACAGATGCAGAAGAATTGCAGAACATGGTGGGTGAACCGCATGAACACGTTCGTAACAAGGCAATCTCATTTGTGGATTCACATGTTCAGAACTTCCTGTCCATGTCACCATTATTTTTCCTGTCCACGGCAGATCGGGATGGTAAAAGCGATGTATCCCCGCGGGGTGATGGAGCAGGGTTTGTGAAAGTATTAGATCCTTACCGGCTTGTCTATCCGGAACGTCCCGGTAATCGTCGGATTGATTCATTAATTAACATGTTATCAAGCCCAGGCGTAGGCATGCTCTTCCTGATTCCGAGTCTTAATGAAGTGTTGCGTATCAATGGTACAGCCTCCATTACGAAGGATGAGGAATTTATCGCAAGCATGGGTTGGAGTGGTAAAACCATTGGTGCAGCTGTCATTGTGGATGTGGAGGAGTGCTTTATTCATTGTCCACGGGCATTCAAACAGGCCGGGTTGTGGGCGACAGAAACATGGGCGGAGTCAGAGGATTTACCTTCCACCAGCGAAATGTTCCGGGCACATTTAGAGATTAACGGATTGTTATAAAGTGAGTGACTATAGATTTGTTTTTATATAAACGGGGTACTATAATTGGAGTTGCACTACAAATTCTAAACTCCATTGGAGGCGACAAATAGATATGAGATCTTTCCAATTCTATAATCCTACCCGGCTGATTTTTGGCAAAGGACAACTGGAAGCATTGAAAACAGAAGTGCCGAAATACGGTAAACGGGTTCTGCTTGTATATGGTGGCGGCAGTATCAAACGCAGCGGTTTGTATGATCAAGTGATCGGATTGCTCAAGGAAGCTGGGGCAGAAGTAACTGAACTGGCGGGCGTGGAGCCTAACCCGCGTTTATCCACTGTGCATAAAGGCGTAGACCTCTGTAAAACCAACAATATTGACCTGGTTCTCGCTGTAGGTGGCGGCAGTGTTCTCGACTGCTCGAAAGCTATTGCTGTAGGTGCCAAGTATGATGGCGATATGTGGGATTTTGCTCAGCGCAAAGCCGTTGCACAAGACGCTCTTCCACTCGGTACCGTATTGACTATGGCAGCAACTGGTTCGGAGATGAACTCCGGTTCGGTTATTACGAATCAGGAAACACAAGAAAAACTGGGCTGGGGCAGCGCACATTCCTTCCCTGCATTCTCTATCCTCGATCCGGTGAATACGTACACCGTTCCACTGGACCAAACGGTATACGGCATGGTAGATATGATGTCCCATGTACTGGAGCATTACTTCCATCTGGACGCCAATACACCGGTTCAACTCGGCTTCTGTGAGACGATTCTGCGTACCGTAATGGAAACAGCACCTCGTCTTGTTGAAGATTTGGAGAACTATGAACTGCGCGAAACGATTCTGTATTGTGGAACAATGGCATTGAATGGCGTTCTGAACATGGGTCTCGCAGGAGACTGGGCAACACACAATATCGAACACGCAGTATCCGCAGTATATGATATTCCACATGGTGGTGGACTCGCGATCTTGTTCCCACACTGGATGAAACATAATCTGGATGTGAATGTGGATCGATTCAAACGTCTGGCGATCCATGTGTTCGAAGTGAATCCTGAAGGCAAGTCGGACAGACAGGTTGCTGAAGAAGGTATTGAAGCGCTTAGCCAATTCTGGACATCCATTGGCGCTCCAAACCGTTTGGCTGATTATGATATCGATGATAGTCAGATCGACGTAATGGCAGACAAAGCCATGTTGTTTGGCCCATTCGGTAACTTCAAGAAACTGCAACGTGAAGATGTTGTATCCATTTACAAAGCTTCTCTGTAAATTAATAATGAATCATAAGTACGTAGACATCCTGATGTTCGATAACCGCAAGCCTCTTCATAGGCTTGCGGTTTTTTCATGTCTCGACTGGATAAGCATATGAACGAGGGAGAATTCTGAAGTAAGAAGAAAAGAATAGGATGATAATACCCATTATCGGACCCTCAATACAATTAAGGAAAGATTTTGAAACATTTTGACGTTAGGTACGTATTTATTTACATGTGGAATGCTCAGTTAGGATGAAATTGCGGCAGAGGAGAGGAGGACAGGGGATGGAGACATTATATTGGGGGTGTCTAATCGGGGGAGCCGTATTTGCGGTTGTCAGCCTTGTGCTAGGTGACTTGATTGACGGCTTGTTGGACGGAGCTTTTGAATTGCCGGGTCTTGATTTTTTCAAACCTGTTGTGTTGGCTGGTTCCATTACAACCTTTGGTGGGGCAGGTATTATGTTGATGCGTTATAGTTCAGTAAGTGCAATGTCAGGTCTACTATTATCCCTGCTTATAGGTATTGCTGCAGCCATGCTGGTATTCTTCGCATATATCAAACCGATGCGTAACAGCGATGTCTCGATTGCATTTTCGATGAAAGAGTTACCAGGGAAAATTGGTGAAATTACCATTCCGGTGCCAGAAAAGGGTTTTGGCGAAGTGATGATCCGTTTCGCTTCCGGCAGTACGATTCAAACGGCATCCAGTTTTGAACACTTCCCCATTGCGGCGGGAGCACGTGTTGTAGTAGTGGATGTGGTAGACGGTGTATTGCGAGTGTCCGAATGGGAAGAGGATGTACTTAAAGAGTTATAGGGAATTCGAAGCAACATAAGTACTTATGAATAAGGGGAGAGATGTGGAATGGGAAATTTAGATTTGAATTGGGATGTATTGTTGATTCCGATAGTTGTAGTCGGTGTAATTCTGATTCTTGGTTTGGCTTTCTGGGCGAGGTACAAAACGGTTGGACCGGATGAAGCGATGATCGTTACAGGAACATTCCTGGGTAGCAAAAATATCTCCGATGATGATTCTGGTCGCAAAATTAAAATTGTTCGTGGTGGCGGTGCATTCATTCTTCCGATATTCCAACAATCTGAGTTCATTTCACTGTTATCCCACAAGCTGGATGTCTCCACTCCTGAAGTGTACACGGAACAGGGTGTTCCGGTTATCGCTGACGGTGTCGCGATTATCAAGGTTGGAGGCGCTGTAGAGGACGTTGCTACCGCAGCTGAACAATTCATCGGTAAACCTGTAGAAGCACTGAGAAGCGAAGCACAGGAGGTGCTGGAGGGGCATTTGCGGGCCATCCTCGGTACGATGACGGTGGAAGAAGTATATCGGAACCGGGATCGGTTCGCGCAAGAGGTTCAAGGCGTAGCTGCACGAGACTTGAAGAAAATGGGTCTGCAAATCGTTTCATTTACCATCAAAGATGTTCGTGACAAACAGGGCTATCTGGATGCTCTCGGTAAACCGAGAATTGCCGCGGTGAAGCGGGATGCCGAGATTGCTGAAGCAGAAGCGATGCGTGATGCGCGTATTCAGAAGGCCAATGCCGAAGAACAGGGTCAGAAGGCGGAGTTGCTGCGTGATACCAATATCGCCGAGGCAGCCAAAGAGAAGGAACTGAAAGTAGCAACGTTTAAGCGGGACCAAGATACAGCAAAAGCGGAAGCCGATCAGGCGTACCATATCCATGAAGCGCGTGCGAGACAGACCGTAGTGGAAGAGGAAATGAAGGTTGAACTCGTTCGTAAAGAACGTGAGATTGACTTGCAGGCAAAAGAAATTATCGTACGTGAGAAGCAATATGATGCAGAAGTGAAGAAAAAGGCAGAAGCAGATCGTTATGCAGTGGAGCAGGCTGCCGAAGCGGACAAAGCCAAAAGAATGCGCGAAGCCGATGCAGTACAGTACTCCATTGAAACGCATGCCAAGGCAACAGCGGAACAGAAGCGACTTGAAGGTCAGGCTATGGCGGATGCTGAACTTGCCAAAGGTACAGCGGACTCAGAAGTTATTCGTCTGAAAGGACTTGCAGAAGCAGAAGCGAAGGAAAAACTGGCTGAAGCGTTCCAGAAGTTTGGCGAAGCGGCCGTACTCGATATCATCGTCAAAATGTTGCCTGAACTTGCTGGTAAAATTGCAGAGCCGATTTCGGCTATTGATAAACTCACCGTTGTTGACACGGGTAAGGGTGAAGGTGCTACGCGTGTTAGCAGCTATGTTACCGAGCTCATGGCGACAGCTCCTGAGATGCTCAAAAGCGTATCCGGCATCGATGTAGAGCAACTGATCAAGGGACTCACGAAGTCCAAAACATCTATGCCGATTGCGGTACAGCAGAGTGAACCTGTCAAGAATCCGTCTATCAAAGATAAGATTGTGGAAAGAGTTGGAATAGACGAGTAGGGACCACAACGGATGTTGCACGTATGCTCTATTGACCTAAAGGCGAATTTTTGTTACTTTTTAAGCGAGACGTCCGGCGCGGTTTGCCCGCTTCGGATGTCTTTTCGTTAGTAACAGGGTGTGACTTAATTACACCTAAGATGGTGCGAAAAAAGAGGTGCAAACAATGAGCAGCCTGCATGTAGATAAAGCGCTAAATAATAATGTTATCATTGCACAGCATCCTGAGCATGGGGAAGTCGTTGTTATTGGTAAGGGCATAGGCTTTAACCGAAAAACGAGTGACCACATTCCACTGATGGCTGTGGAGAAAATGTTCATTTTGAAAAACCAGCAGGAGCAGGAACAGTACAAGCAGCTTCTTCCACAGGTGGATGAGGCCTTGATCGAGATTATCAACGAAGTCATTACGTATATTGCAGAGCGTACGGACGTTCCTCTGAATGAGCATATTCATATTGCATTAACCGATCATATTTCTTTCGCGTTAAAACGCAAGGAGCAGGGAATTGTCATACAGAATCCATTTCTATATGAAACCCGCGAGATATATCCTGAAGAATATCGGATGGGAGAGTACGCTGTTCGTCTGATCAAAGAGAGAATGGGCGTAGATTTGGGGATGGATGAGATTGGTTTTGTTGCACTTCATATCTATAGCGCGATGACCAATCAGAATATATCCCAGGTACGTGAACATTCACAATTAATTACCGATCTGGTGAACCTGGTGTCCAATCAGCTCGATTATTCATTCGAAACGGAATCACTCGACTACTCTCGCTTGCTGACTCATCTTCGATTCGCCCTTGAACGCGTCCGCCGGGGAGACAAAGTCGAAGAACTTCATAAATTGGATTCACTGCTCAAATTGGAGTACCCTGAAATGTACTCGCTTGCATGGAAGCTGACCAAAGTGATGGAGAAAAGATTGAATCTGCCTGTTTATCCTGCAGAAGTAGGCTACCTGACGATTCATCTTCAACGGCTGAATCAACGGAAAGAAGAAGAGAATAAGTGAAATCATTCCAGGGATGGAATGCAGTCTGAATATTTTTGGTGTAAAGGCTTGCATTGATTCTGAAGTGGTGCTACAATGGTCTCCGTAATCAAGCAACTGAATAAACATAAGCGACGTGTTACTGACTCGATCAGGCATGAGTTAATTAGAGTGTGATTGTTCTTACCTTATACAGGGTATGCTATACCCCAAGGTAGGCACAGTTTACTTTATTAATTCATGCCTTTTTTTGGTTCCCTTGCTTGCATCACGACATACAACTTAGACGAAAGGGTGAATACGACGCGATGTTTAAAAAGCTTTTTGGTGTATTGCAAAGAGTAGGTAAAGCACTCATGTTGCCTGTAGCGATTCTGCCTGCAGCAGGTTTGCTGCTCGGAATTGGTAACATGTTGGTGAATCCGGATTTCTTGCAATATGTTACGGCGCTCGACACCCCTTGGGTGAACTCGATCGCAACAATCATGATGAATGCAGGTCAGATCGTATTTGATAATCTGGCATTGCTGTTTGCCGTCGGTGTAGCCGTCGGATTGGCCGGTGGCGAGGGGGTTGCGGGTCTTGCAGCCATTATCGGTTATCTGGTCATGAACGTCACACTGGGTACCGCAGTAGGTGTTACCCCGGCAATGATTGGCGAAGTACCGGGTTATGCCAGCATCTTGGGTATCCCAACATTAAGTACGGGTGTGTTCGGCGGTATTATTATAGGTATAGCCGCCGCGCTGTGTTACAATCGGTTCTTCAGAATCGAACTGCCGTCTTATCTTGGTTTCTTTGCAGGTAAACGCTTTGTTCCGATTATCACTTCGTTAGTTTCCCTCGTAATTGGGTTGCTTCTGGTGATTATCTGGCCTCCAATTCAAAATGGGCTGAATACTGTATCTCACTTCATGGTAGATACAAGTCCGACATTGTCGGCATTCATCTTCGGCGTCGTAGAACGGTCCCTTATTCCGTTCGGTCTGCATCACATTTTCTACTCCCCATTCTGGTTTGAGTTTGGTGAGTACGTGAACAAAGCCGGAGACGTTATTCGTGGGGATCAGCAAATCTTCTTTAATCAACTACGTGATGGTGTGAACCTCACCGCGGGAACGTTCCAAGTTGGTAAATTCCCGTTCATGATGTTCGGTTTGCCAGCCGCGGCGCTTGCGATGTACCATGAAGCAAGACCGGAACACAAAAAGTATGTAGCAGGGATCATGGGTTCGGCTGCGCTAACCTCATTCCTGACAGGGATCACAGAACCGCTTGAGTTCTCGTTCCTGTTTGTAGCGCCACTCTTGTTCGCTGTGCACTGTATCTTTGCAGGTTTGTCTTTCATGACCATGCAGATTCTTGGTGTCAAAATCGGGATGACCTTCTCCGGTGGGTTCATTGACTTCTTGATCTTCGGGATTATTCCGAACCGAACACCATGGTGGGACGTTATTATCGTCGGCTTGATTCTTGCGGTGATCTACTACTTCGGATTCCGATTGATCATTCGTAAGTTCAATCTCAAAACACCAGGTCGCGAAGACGAAACGCCTGAAACAGAGTCTGGTGGAGGTTCCGGTTCAACGGATGATCTGCCACACAATATTCTCGAAGCATTCGGTGGCAAGGAGAATATCAAACATCTGGATGCTTGTATTACTCGCCTGCGGATTGAAGTTAACGAGAAATCCAATGTGAAAAAAGATCGTTTGAAACAATTGGGTGCATCTGGTGTGCTTGAAGTGGGTAATAATGTTCAGGCCATCTTCGGAACACGTTCCGATACGATCAAATCTCAAATGCAGGATATCATTGCAGGGCGAACACCGGCTCCAACGCCAGCTGTTAATGCTAAACCGACTCCTGAAGAGGAGAAAACACAAGGTGAGCAAGGCGAGCGTATTGTTGCCGAGGATATCGTGATGCCAGTCAATGGTGAGTTAATGGACATTACGAATGTACCTGATCCGGTCTTTGCCGAGAAAATGACAGGTGACGGATTCGCTGTTCTGCCACATGATGGCACAATAACATCCCCTGTGTATGGTAAAGTGTTTAATGTATTTCCAAGCAAACATGCCGTGGGCATCATGTCTGACGGAGGCAAGGAAGTGCTTGTTCATATAGGTGTTAATACGGTGAAGCTGAAAGGTCAAGGCTTTAACGTACTTGTGCAGGAAGGTGATCTGGTATCGGCAGGTCAGCCGATTATGGAAGTGGATCTGGAGTATGTGAAAGCAAACGCTCCATCGATCATCTCACCGATCATTTTCACCAACCTGCCAGAAGGCTCTACAGTTACTCTGAAGAAGAGTGGAGTGCTGAAAGTTGGCGATCAGCCAATCATTGAGATAAAATAAGAAGTGTTACGACGATGGCGAGCAAGTGTAAATATATGCAATGCCTAAACCAAACTACTGAAAGTGAGATGATTTTAATGCAACAAACATTCAAAATTACAGACGAAGATGGTATCCACGCACGTCCAGCGACAGCTTTGGTTAATACAGCTAACAAATTCAAAGGTGCAGAATCCTTTGCAGAAGCTAACGGTAAAAAAGTAACGTTGAAATCCATCCTGGGTGTACTTTCTCTTGGTCTGGAAAAAGGCGATACAATCAACATTATCGTTGATGGTGAAGGCGAAGCTGAAGCACTTCAAGCTTTGACTGACGTTATGGTTAACGAAGGGTTGGGCGAAATTAATGCTTAATGTCTCCGGGATCGCGGCTTCGGCGGGTATTGCTATCGCCAAGGCGTTTATCTTGGAGCATCCTGATTACTCTGTAGAAAAACGCCAAATTAACGACGTTGACGCAGAGATCGCGAAACTCGACTCGGCTCTGGGCAAGTCCCAGGCTGAGCTTGAGGCGATCAAAGAGCGTACTTTACAAGAGCTTGGTGAGAAAAAAGCTGAGATTTTTGCTTCGCATTTGCTCATTCTGAATGACCCGGAACTGATTGATCCGGTTAAAGCTAGCATTAAAGATGACATGATCAATGCAGAATTTGCTTTGAATGAAACAGCATCGCAATTTATCTCCATGTTCGAGAACATGAAGAGTGAATACTTACAAGAACGTGCAGCAGACATGCGTGATGTTACCAAACGTGTGCTAAATCACTTGCTTGGTATCGACTTCATGAGTCCGGCTGATATCAACGAAGAAGTAATCGTGCTTGCGGAGGATCTGACGCCTTCTGACACGGCTCAACTGAATCGCCAATTTGTTAAAGGTTTCGCAACCAACATTGGTGGACGTACTTCTCACTCTGCGATCATGGCTCGTTCTCTTGAAATTCCAGCTGTTGTTGGAACCAAGGACATCCTGGCTCAAGCGAAACAAGGCGATATAATCATTGTTGATGGTCTGGATGGTCACGTACTGGTTAATCCTACAGATGACGTTATTGCTGAATACCGTGCCAAACAGGAACAGTATGATGCACAACGTGCAGAGTGGAGAAAACTGCGTGATGAGCCAACTATAACGGTGGACAACGTTCATGTGGAACTTGCAGCCAACATCGGTACACCGAATGATGTAACAGGTGTTCTGGAGAATGGTGGCGAGGCGGTAGGCCTGTACCGTACCGAGTTCCTGTACATGGGTAGAGACAAGCTTCCTTCCGAAGACATTCAGTACAATGCTTACAAAGCGGTACTGGAAAAAATGGAAGGCAAACCTGTCGTTGTTCGTACACTCGACATCGGTGGAGACAAAGAGCTTCCATATCTGGATCTGCCAAAAGAAATGAATCCATTCCTCGGCTTCCGCGCAGTTCGTCTGTGTCTGGACCGTCTGGATATCTTCCGTACACAATTGCGTGCATTGCTGCGTGCAAGCGTACATGGAAACCTGCGTGTCATGTTCCCCATGATCGCAACACTTGGTGAATTCCGTGAAGCGAAGGCTGTCCTGCTCGAAGAGAAGGAGAAGCTGGTTGCTGAAGGGATTGCTGTATCAGACAGTATTCAACTCGGAATCATGGTCGAAATTCCTTCGACTGCAGTTCTGGCGGATCAGTTTGCCAAAGAAGTGGATTTCTTCAGTATCGGAACCAACGATCTGATTCAATACACGATGGCTGCTGACCGTATGAATGAAAGAGTGGCATATCTGTACCAACCTTACAACCCAGCCATTTTGCGTTTGGTTAAAATGGTTATCGATGCAGCGCATCGTGAAGGCAAATGGGTTGGCATGTGCGGTGAGATGGCAGGAGACGAAACAGCAATTCCATTGCTGCTTGGTCTTGGACTGGATGAGTTCAGCATGAGCGCAACATCCATTCTGCCAGCTCGTAGTCAGATCACGAAGCTGTCCCGTGCGGATATGCAAGAACTGGCTGCCAAAGCTCTGGATATGCAAACGGCTGAACAAGTCGTTGAATTGGTTCAAAGCATTCAATCGTAATTTTGCGGAGGGTTTCTCCGAAATTTAGGTCTTTCTTTTTCCGATAATGAGCTGCATTCATGTAGCGATTTTGCCGGTATCCGCAGTCATGTGGGTGCCGGCTTTTTTTGTGTGTGAACATAGAGAAGAGGTGTATGGATGAGATAGATAAGTAAGAAATCGAGTCGGAGAGAAGAATAGGAAGAAAGGGTATGGGTAGAGGGGAATACGAGCAGGAAGAGGCTTATTAGTGGGGACTTTGAGGGCGTAAATAAGCATCTGCAACTCGTAACAAAAATACTCTTGCTGGTGCAGTTATCACCAACAAGAGCACTGATTTACATGCTATACTTTATCATTAACTGCAAGCGCAGTTCAGTATAGGTTTACGCGCAGCGGTCGTCTCATCCAGACGTGTTACGGGTGTTCCATAAGGTGCGTTGAGCACAAGTTCAGGTGTCTCTTTCGCTTCCTTTGCGATACGGATCATTGTATCAATGAACCCATCCAGCGTTTCTTTACTTTCGGTCTCTGTCGGCTCGATCATGATGCATTCCTCCACGTTGAGCGGGAAGTACACCGTAGGTGGGTGATATCCAAAATCAAGCAATCGTTTGGCAACGTCAAGTGTGCGCACACCATACTGCTTCAATCCCCGACCAGACATGACAAATTCATGTTTGCATACGCCTGGATACGGAATCTCGTAGTAAGGTGCGAGACGCGCCATCATATAGTTGGCATTCAGCACTGCACACTCCGATACACGGCGTAGCCCTTCCGGTCCATAAGTGCGGATGTAGGCATAGGCGCGAACCAGAATACCAAAGTTGCCGTAGTAGGCTTTCACCCGACCAATGGATTGATCGCCTTCACGGTCGAGAGCATACTGGCTCTGTTCATTCTTGATTACCATCGGTTTAGGCAAGAACGGAATCAGTCGGTTTTTCACACCTACTGGTCCAGCTCCAGGGCCACCACCGCCATGAGGGGTACTCATCGTTTTGTGCAAGTTCAAGTGCACTACATCAAAGCCCATATCGCCCGGACGAGCAATGCCCATAATGGCATTGGAGTTGGCTCCATCGTAGTATAGCAAGCCACCAGCCTGGTGCACGATGGATGCAATTTCCTGAATGTCTTTCTCAAACAAACCAAGGGTATTCGGGTTCGTCAGCATCAGTGCGGCAGTATCTGAACCAACGGCTGCGCGGAGTGCGTCCAGATCGACCAGTCCGTCTGCGCGGGATGGAATCGTCACGGTCTCAAATCCTGCAACGGTTGCACTTGCCGGGTTCGTGCCGTGCGAAGAGTCAGGTACGATCACTTTGGTACGCTGTTCACCACGACCTTCGTGATAAGCCCGAATCATCATGAGTCCAGTCCATTCGCCATGAGCACCAGCGGCTGGTTGCAGGGTCACCGCATCCATACCGGTCAGACCTGCAAGGTCGTTTTGTAAGGTGTACAACAGTTCGAGTGCGCCCTGAATGCTGGATTCATGCTGATACGGATGAATTTTGGCGAATCCATTATACCGTGCGACATCTTCATTAATCTTCGGGTTATATTTCATGGTACATGAGCCCAGTGGGTAGAAACCGTTGTCTACCCCGAAGTTACGACGAGACAGAGCAGTATAGTGTCGAATGACATCCACCTCAAACACTTCTGGCAGTGCTGCTGCCTCCGAACGAAGCATTTCCCGGGGAATCAAAGTGTCAGGAGCCAGACGAGGCACGTCACATTCCGGCAGGGAATAAGCGACACGTCCAGGACTACTTAGTTCAAAGATCAATGTTTGCTCCGGAGCAGGAGATAAGGTCTGTGCACTGAATGTTGCCTCTCTCTCAGGTTGAGCTGAAGTGGAGAAGGAGGTAGCCGTTTCGGATGGTCCTTGTGCTGATGTTGTCGTCGTCGTTTCCTGAGTCACAGCGATCCCTCCAATGCTCGTGCGAATTCGTCAATCTCTTCCTTACTGCGTCGTTCGGTAACAGCAATCAGCATATGTCCGGCAAGCTCCGGATAATCACGTCCAAGTTCGTAGCCACCAATAAAGCCCGCATCCAGCAGTTTCAGTTGAAGGGCATCCACGTCGGTTCCTTCAGGAAGTTTAATCACAAACTCATTGAATGTTGGTGCATTAAACGTCAGGCTAATGCCTGAAATCGCAGTTAATGTATTCAGGGTGTAATGACTCTTTTGCAGATTCAGATCCGCGACATCAATCATGCCCTGTTTACCCATAATGGACATATACACGGATGCACTCAAGGCGAGCAACGCCTGATTGGAACAGATGTTAGAGGTCGCCTTTTCGCGGCGAATGTGTTGTTCACGTGCTTGCAGTGTGAGTACAAATCCACGCTTGCCATTGCGATCGGTGGTCTGGCCCACGATGCGGCCAGGAATCCGGCGCATATGAGCCTGGGATACGGCGAAATATCCGCATGTAGGGCCGCCGAGCGAAGCGGCGATGCCAAGTGGCTGCGCATCGCCAACGACGATGTCAGCACCCAGGTTGCCTGGGGCTTCCAGCAGGCCCAGCGATAGCGGGTTAGCACTTACGACGAGCAGACCCTTGTGCGCATGCACGAGGTCGGCAGCATGTTTTACATTTTCCACGGCACCGAAGAAGTTCGGGCTCTGGATCATGACCGCTGCGGTATCGTCCGAGATGGCGGCTTGCAGGGCAACCCAGTCAGTTACTCCATCCTTATAGCCAATCTCAACAATCTCCAGACTCAGTCCGCGTGCATAAGCTTGCAATACCTGACGTGCTTCCGGATGCACGGTGCGGGATACGATGAGCTGTTTCCGACGAGTTGCTGCTGCGGCCAGATTACCAGCTTCTGCAAAGGCAGTTGCACCGTCATACATGCTCGCATTGGCTACAGCCATGCCCGTTAATTCACAGATGTACGATTGAAATTCGAAGATGGCCTGTAGTTCACCTTGGCTGATCTCAGGCTGATAAGGTGTATAGGCGGTATAGAACTCGGAACGGGAAATGACATGATTAATGACGGAAGGCACATGATGATCGTATATGCCTGCGCCTAGGAAGCTGGCGTGTGTTTCGAAATTGGCGTTGGCGCCAGCTTGTTTGGACATGTGACGTGTCAGCGCATATTCATCGAGTTTGGAGGAAACGGGCAGTTTGCCCTGATAGCGAATCTCTTTCGGAATGTCCTGAAACAGATCCTCCAGCATATCCACGCCGATCGTTGCGAGCATGGCACTCTGATCCTGCTCGGTCATGGGAATGTAGCGGTGCTTGCTCATGCTTGATCAGCTCCTTGAGTAGGTGTCTTTGACGAACGTGGCCGTTTATGAAAAGGGGTCTTCACGACCTCGGCTTTCAGCTTCTTGCCGCGGATCTCAATCTCAAGCTGGGTTCCCAGCGCAGCATATTTGCTGTCGATAAGGGCAAGGCCCAGATTACGCTTCAGTGTAGGCGACTGCGTGCCTGTCGTCACTTCACCAATCTGTACGCCTTCCGCGTAGATCGGATAGTGGGGGCGGGGAATACCGCGCTCCAGCACTTCGATGCCGACCAACTTGCGGGCAGGGCCGTCATTTTTTTGCTGTAACAGCGCTTCGTATCCGATAAAAGGTCCGGCATTCAGCTTCACGAACATGCCAACGCCAGCTTCGAGAGGAGAGATGGTTGCCGATAATTCCTGTCCGTACAGCGGAAGCTTGGCTTCAAAGCGCAGAGTATCCCTTGCACCAAGTCCGGTCGGCACCAATCCCTGGCCTTCTCCAGCCTGCATTAATTGATTCCAGACCGCAGCGGCCTGGTCCGCAGGTATATAGAGTTCAAATCCGTCTTCACCGGTATAGCCGGTGCGAGACAGCAGCAATGGTACACCGCATACTTCAACATCCTGTACAAATCGGAAAGGCTCAATCGTGGATACATCGATATCTGTAACTTTTCCAATAATATCAACAGCCAGTGGGCCTTGCAGGGCCAGTAGAGCTGTCTGCTCCGAATCGTTAGTCATGTTCACGCCAGGGATCAGATGCTCTTGTAACCATGCCCAATCCTTGGCGATATTGGAGGCGTTAACGACAAGCATATAGTGCTGATCTTTCAGCTTATACACGAGCAGATCATCCACCACACCGCCATCGGGATAACACATCAGGGTATACTGGGCTTGACCGGAAACCAGCGCGGTCACATCATTGGTCATCAGTTGTTGCAAAAAAGCTTCAGCCTGTTCACCTTGTACCGTGAATTCGCCCATATGGGATACATCGAACAATCCGGCACGCTCACGTACAGCTTCATGTTCTTTCTGGATTCCGCTGAATTGCACAGGAAGCTCCCAGCCTCCAAAATCAATGCACCGTACGCCTTCATATTGCTGATACAGGGAGAAGAGTGGTGTTCTAAGCAAATCGGACATTATATCACCTCGTCATGGGCCGTCAACCGGCCGAATATGGAATCGTGGATCAATGAACCAGGGTATTTATAAATTTTCATTTAGAGATCTTTAGTAGATAAGTATGGTAAGGCAGCTATGACAGCGCCGATCTGAATCCTGTTTTTCGTTTTTGGGAAAAAGGAAAAGGACAGGCCAAAGAATCGGCATGCCAAGTAGCACGCTGTATTCTAAGGCTCTGTCCCTTGTACCTGAGAGTTACCCCGCCGCCATCTTGCAGCAGGTTTCCCCTTGGGTGATCATAACGCCCGCACAGGGCGAATAGATGCTCTCCAGAGTTGCGTCCCGTAAAAGTCCTTTTGCCTGAGAGATTCACCCCCGCTTATCGGTGGTTTACTCCTTCGGCGTCGCCTCATGCACATCCCGAATGGGGTATCACGGGCAATCTCTCCCTTTACATTCATCCGCGGGTTACACATCGTTCAATAAACATAAGTTACTCCTCTCATTAAAACGTGAATCCCCTGTTGATGTCAAGAACGATATCATAGAACATGAATAGAAACCGAATATTTAATGGGTATATGATATTATTGTTCGTGTAATTCAAAAGACTGCGCTTACTATTCTAATATTCACCAGTATATGTAGAAATAGTGTATTCTGTTTGCGGTTATTGGAGGTGAATCCTAATTAAATTGTAAGGTATCTTGACATTTGAATCCGAAATATCATACGCTATATTCTGGGAAAAAGGTTAAGGCCAAAGAATGCATGCACTCATTAATGAAAAGCGAGGCGGATATCGATGAGCGAATTGAGAAGTGATTTCCTGTACAGTGAAGAGCACGAATGGGTGCAAACCGTAGGGGAGGATACTGTACGTATTGGCATTACCGAGTTCGCACAGCATCAGCTGGGTGACATTGTGTTTGTGGAATTGCCTGACCTTGAATCGAATGTAAAGGCAGAAGGCAGCATTGGAACGATTGAATCGGTCAAAACGGTGTCAGATCTGTTCTCCCCGGTCAATGGTTCAATTATTGCGGTCAATGATTCACTACAGGATTCACCTGAGTTGGTGAACAGCTCTCCCTACAAAGAAGGCTGGATGATCGAGATCCGTGTTGAAGGAGATCTGACAGCAGCATTGTCCACTTTGATGAATGCGGACGCATATCGCAAACATACCGAAGAGTAGAATCAACGAACTTGTACTTATTAACATATGATATATAACACAACGAGAGTTGCTTCATGTTGTTTCCACCTGTGCGAGCCTGATGCTTGCACGGGTTTTTTGTGTTTTCCGAGGACCGTTTGGCGCGCTGATCCAAGCTGAGTTGGCATGTTAATAAGTGAATTGGAGCAAGCTATTGAGTAGAAATTGATTCTGGAAATGATATAAATCATAGGCGAGAAAAGCCTTGTATATCAACGGATTTAACCAATATGCCTAGATAAAAACGATTACATAACCTAATGTTGTCATGATCGTTCATGACGAAAGTACGCTTTCATTTTATTGAACAAGAGAGCATTCTCGCTTAGGATTACAGCAGGGGAGAGATGATACCCCTTTCAATATCATAATCAATTGATCCGAGGAGGATAATACAATGAGTAATTTGGACCAATCGTCCAATTCCAAAGGTGGGCTACGGGTAGGTGTGCAACGTTTCGGCCGATTCCTGAGTGGTATGGTTATGCCCAATATGGGAGCATTTATCGCCTGGGGATTAATTACGGCCATGTTTATCAAAACAGGCTGGTTCCCTAACGAGACTCTTTCACAGCTCGTTGATCCCATGATCAAATATTTGCTGCCGCTGCTGATCGGTTACACCGGGGGTACGATGGTGCATGGTCAGCGTGGCGGTGTCGTAGGTGCCATCATGACCATAGGGGTCATTGTGGGTAGTGATATCCCGATGTTCCTCGGCGCCATGATTGCCGGGCCACTCGCAGCATGGATTATCAAACAATTTGATAAAGCCGTTGAAGGCAAAATCAGAGCCGGATTTGAAATGTTGGTCAACAACTTCTCAGCAGGTATTATTGGCGGGATCTTGGGAATTTTTGCGCTACTGGGCATCGGGCCTGCTGTAGAAGCGATTAGCAAAGTATTATCATCTGGAGTCCAGGGCTTAATGAATCTCGGTTTGTTGCCGCTGGTCAACCTGATTATTGAACCAGGTAAAGTATTGTTCCTGAACAATGCAATCAATCACGGGATTCTAACCCCCATTGCAACAGATCAAGCGAGAGAATTAGGGCAATCCGTATTATACATGCTTGAATCCAACCCGGGTCCGGGACTGGGTATCTTGCTTGCTTACTGCTTCTTCGGACGCGGAATGGCCAAATCTTCTGCACCCGGTGCGGTTATCATTCATTTCTTCGGGGGAATTCACGAGATTTACTTCCCTTACATTCTAATGAGACCTATTCTGATTCTTGCCGCAATCGCAGGCGGCGTTGCAGGTACATTAACATTTATGCTTACCGGAGCAGGGCTTGTCTCTGCACCATCACCGGGTAGTATCATCGCGTATTCCCTTTTAACACCAAGAGGTGGATACCTCCCCATGCTCGCAGGGGTGCTTGTAGCAGCGGTAGTTTCCTTCCTGATTGCAGCACTGTTGTTAAAAACAGGAAAACAAAAGGATGAGGATCTGGAGTCTGCATCCGGTCGAATGAAAGATATGAAGAGTCAAGGAGCTACGCCAAATGCTGCCATTACGGCTAATCATCGTGAAGCAGACAGAGCCGCAGATATGGCTTCTCCTACAGTGAAAACAGATGTGAAGAAGATTGTCTTCTCCTGTGATGCAGGCATGGGATCGAGTGCCATGGGCGCTTCCATTCTACGTAAGAAGATGAAGGCAGAGGGGATTGACGTTACGGTGACCAATACGGCCATCAGTGATATCCCGCAGGATGCAGATGTGGTTATTACACAACAAGTATTAACGGATCGTGCTCGCTCCGTCGCGCCGAACGCAGAACATATATCCATTGACAACTTCCTAAAAAGCCCGGAATACGATGCGCTCGTTGAACGTCTGAAATAATTGGACGCATTCGTCTTCCCTGAGTCGGAGGCTGAGCTATGAGTATTACCAAAAGACAACGTGAAATCGTGGAGTTTCTGCTGGAACATCCACATGAAGTGACTGCTGGCGAAATCGCTGTAGAAGTCAAGGTCAGTACCCGAACGGTTCACCGGGAACTTCAGATGATCGAACAATGGCTAGAACCTTTGGGTATGAGGCTGGAAAAAAAATCAGGAACCGGTATTCGAATCGATTCCGGTTCCGATGATCTAACTGTATTGCGCCAGCAACTGGAGGGTAAAGAAGTTGTAGAGTTTACGCCGGAAGAGCGTAAGCTCTTCATACTTTGTATCCTGCTTGATGAGTCGGAGCCTGTGAAGTTGCTGGCCCTGGCTTCGGATCTGAAAGTGACCGTGTCCACCGTAACCAATGATCTCGATGATCTGGAGTCACGAATTCGTCAGGCTGGACTGAAGCTGGTTCGCAGACGTGGATATGGTGTCAAGATGAACGGAAGTGAGACGACTCATCGGACAGCGATAGCTGCACTCGCCCTGGAGTTTCTGGATGAGACCGATCTGTTCGGAAGACAGCCCGAGCAAGGGGCTCCATCGTAAACCAAAAACTGCTGGATATGATCGGACACGGCGATGTTCTTACAGTGGAGAATGCGTTGTGGCAGCCGGATATCGAATGGCTGGAGAACATCCCGGAGCGGCAGTACATGAAGCTGCTGATTCGATTATCTGTAGCCGTTGTCCGTATTCGTAAAGGCTTTGGTATTGGCCGGAACTCTCCCCGAGAGAAAACGGGAAATCATGATGACGAGCAGGCTGAGAACAAGGTACCACCTTATATGGCTTCACGCTTGTGCGGTGTTCTATCCACCCAACTTGGGCTGACGTTTTCTCAAGATGAGCAAGCTTATTTTCACCAATTATTGATTGAGACACAGCAGCGGATACATTCGTCACGGTTGTTGCCGGTAGACGACTTGATTTTACTGGATAGGGTACATTCACTGCTGGATCAGATGCAGCAGAGAACTCATTATGCCTTTCATGAGGATCGTTTGCTTCGTGAAGGGCTGATTGGTCATATGCAGCCTGTAATGGAGCGAATTGAAGGACAGCAGGTGATTCGTAATCCGCTGTTGCAACAGATTCGCAAGGATTATGATTCACTCTTCGAAGATGTCAAACAATCGGTGCATCAAGCATGGCCAGGCATGGACGTCCCGGATGAAGAGATTGGATTTTTAGTGATGCATTTTGGAGCTTCCATCGAGAGGTTGCGTGCATTGAAACAGGAAATCAGGGCGATCATTGTGTGTACAAGCGGAATCGGATCATCGCGGATGCTTTCCAGTCGGCTGACGAAAGAGATTCCCGAGATTCGTATCGTAGATAGTGTGTCCTGGTACGAAGCTGCCCGGATCCCCACGGATGAATATGACCTGGTGTTATCTACTGTCGATCTGCCAATGGATAAGCATCAGTATTACAAGGTCAGTCCGCTGCTCACAGTAGAAGAGAGTGAGCAGCTACGTCATTTTATTAGAACAACAACGTTACAGCGGGAGCGTAAGAAGCCCCGTGAAGCTGAGGTTCAGACGACAAATCGGTACTCCGAGTCCGAGGGCATGGAAGCAACTCTTATCGAAATTGTCCAAATTATAGGCAAATTCCATGTATTCCCATTGGACAACAAAGAGTACGGATTCTATGAAACTGTACATGCGATGTGTAAGGTACTCCATGGATCAGGTGTGTTGAAGGAACCCGAGGAGATCGCGAAACGTTTGGAGGCCCGTGAAGCAGTAGGGAGCCAGAAGATTCCTGGCACAACACTTGCGCTGTTTCATACACGCAGCGAGGGCATCTACAGGCCGTCCATCAGCCTGTTTCAGCTAACCGAGCCGCTCCTTTGTACACCGGATGATCCTGCTGGGGTTACCCACATCCTCTTGATGCTTGGTCCCCGAGAATTATCCAAGGAAAGCCTGGAGGTTCTCAGTGAGATCAGTGCTCTGTTATTGCAGGAAGAGATGATTACATTGTTGGAAAAGGGAATCAGGGATGAACTTATTCATTACCTGTCCCAGGAACTCGTTGGATTTTATCGCAGTAAAACCGAAATTGGAGGTCAACCATTATGAGTATGTTAACCACAGATAAAGTCATCATGAATGCGACGGCTCAGGACAAATACGAAGCGATTCGTATGGCAGGACAGATTCTGAAGGATGCGGGACATATTACCGTTGATTATATCGACAAGATGATTGAACGTGAGGAGATTGTCTCGACCTATGTAGGGAACGGCCTTGCAATCCCACACGGGACGAAGGAATCCAAATCCTTCATTATATCTACAGGTATCTCTGTCATTCAGTATCCACAGGGTGTTGATTTTGGAGAAGAAAAAGCCTATATGGTCATTGGTATCGCGGCTCAAGGCGGGGAACATATGGAGATCCTGACCAGCATTGCGGTGATCTGTGCGGAAGATGAGAACATGGAGGCTCTGCGTTTGGCGAAAACAGCCGAAGAAGTTATCGCAATTCTGGAAAGCGAAATGGAGCTATGAAGGCTCTGCACTTTGGCGCAGGTAACATTGGACGCGGATTTATCGGACTGATACTGTCTCGTGCAGGGTATGAGGTGATTTTCTCCGATGTTAATCAGGAACTGGTGACGGCTCTTCAGCAACGGGGACAGTATACGGTGGAACTGGCTAACGAAAGAAAGGATCAGGAGACCGTCACGGGTGTGAATGCCATTGATGGGACTCGACTGGAGACGGTTGCCCAAACAGTGATGGAAGTCGACCTGATTACAACCGCAGTGGGTGTAGGGGTGCTGAAACATATTGCATCCGGCATTGCCAAGGGTCTTGAGGCAAGATTGGGAGCGGGTTCTGTTCAGAAACCTCTTCATATCATTGCCTGTGAAAATGCGATTGGAGCCAGTACACAACTGAAAGAGCATGTGTATGCTCTGCTCGATGAGAACGTGCGCTTGCTTGCAGATCAGTATATTTATTTCCCCGATTCGGCAGTCGACCGGATTGTACCCATTCAGCATCATGACGATCCGTTACATGTACAGGTGGAGCCTTTTTACGAGTGGGTGGTGGATCGTTCCCAGATGGCTCCTGCATTCAAGTCAGTTGAGGGCATCGTCTATGTCGATGATCTGGAACCGTATATTGAACGGAAGCTGTTCACTGTAAATACAGGACATTGTGTGGCTGCGTATATCGGTCATGTGCACGGGTATGACACGATTCAGAAGGCTATTGCCGATGAAAAGGTAAAATCCATTGTATATGGTGCCTTGCAGGAAACCGGAGATGTGCTGGTGAAACGGTTTGGATTCAACCCGGAAGAGCATGAGCAGTATATTGTCAAAATATTGGGGCGGTTCGTCAACCCATATCTCACCGATGAGGTTACGCGTGTTGGACGTTCTCCGCTGCGCAAGCTGTCTCCAAATGATCGTCTGGTTCGCCCGGCCCTTCAGGCCTATGAGGATGGAACCGAAACGACCTATCTGGCTATGGGCATGGCAGCAGCCTGCAAATTCGATGTCTCGGATGATCCGGAAGCAGTTGAACTGCAGGACATGATCCGCCAGAAGGGAATTGTGGCTGCACTCCATCAATATACGTCCATGGATGCACATCATCCGGTACTTGAACAGGCCGTTGCTCAGTATAACCAAATGTAAGAGCAAGGTAGGCAGCTAACAGTATAGATATTATAGATGCTGCATAATAGAAGAAGAGCCATACAGTTGTTAACTGTGTGGCTCTTCTTTTGGTTGGCGTTTATCGGCATAGTCATCCAGACAGCGTTGGCATATGCACGATTTACGGCGCTGCTCTGGTGGAATACGGTCAAATACACCCTCGGGGAAAGTAGCCCGGTTACACCAGCATTCCGAATGAGGATGTCCTGCGGCATAGGAGCAGTGATTAGCTTCACCGCATAAAGGGCAGACAAGAACATTGATATGGATGTGCTCTTGATCGTCTTGTTCTGCAGACATTCGGTTCTTCCCTCCCTGTGAATAGCTACGAGCTGAAGTTGAACATACTGGTCCCAGTATAACAGAAATGCGCCGGTGATCATGGAATTCACAGTACTTCACTGCACATATAAATTCCAATTCACGACATCTGGTTCTCCCATTGGCTATTCTTCAGGCGGTAATTCGATCTGTAGTCCTTCCACATGTTTACGTCCCATCAATTTGCGTTTCTTGCGGTTTTCTTTTGTCTCAAGCACAATGTCCAGATCATAGTCATCGCCCGGATAAAGTTCATTGGCAGATATATGCAAGGTCAGGCGTTTCTTATGAATTTTGACTTTGCGTCCGCGTAGCATGACCCCGATATTTCCACGGCTATCCTCCACATCACAGACAATGCCCGACTGATTGAGATAGGCCGCATACACCCGATCCCCTTTGCGAAAAGGTTTGGCAGGAGTAGGAGAATCCGACTCTCTTATTTTTGTGTTTTTATGTGAACTGGAAGGATTCTTTGTATCCATTGAATGCTTCGACTTAATCCGCTTCCACTCTGCTGGTTCGTTTGCTTCTGTAACGGGACGCTCAGGCGTCAGGGCTGGGGTTGCCAATGGAGGTGAGGTGAACACGAATGACCGATCTCTTGAAATACTTTGATCTGATAAGGACTTGGAACGCTCGATAATTCGTTGTGGCATTCCCAGCTTTAATGCTATGGAATAAGCATAGCTCTCACCAGCTTCTCCGATACGCAATCGATACAGCGGCTGGAGAGAAACGGTGTCAAATTCCATACGGGCATTCTCGAATCCTGGCGTGGCCGCTGCAAAATGTTTGATTTCCCCAAAATGGGTAGTCGCCACAACGGTTGCTCCACGGTTGTGCAGTTCCTCCAGCATGGCAATGGACAATCCGACCCCTTCACCGGGATCTGTGCCGGAAGCCATCTCATCAATGAGCACAAGCGTCGATGGATTGGCCTGTTCCAGGATGCCAATCATATTGCGAATATGTGCAGAGAATGTACTGAGTGCTTGTTCCAGACTTTGCCCGTCACCAATATCCACAGCCACTTCATGATAAACGGCCATCTCCCCACCTTCGTCCACAGGGATGAGCAGACCGGATTGCATCATCAGGGTAAGCAAACCTAGCGTCTTGAGCGCTACCGTCTTACCACCAGTATTCGGGCCCGTAATAATGAGGGACGAGTACGTTCTGCCGATTGCTAAATCAAGGGGAACCATGGACGAGCCCATGAACGGATGACGTGCACGCTGAAGGTTGATCTGGCCGCGTGTATTGACTCGAACGATACGTCCGTCCATGGTAGCCGCATATTTCGCTTTGGCAAACAGAAAGTCCAGCACACCCACCGTTTCGGTGTTCAGGGCAATCTCACGGCTGTAGGATTCTGCAAGGGAAGTTAAATCACCGAGAATTCTCATCTCTTCTCGGGACTCCTCGGCCTGCAATGAGGCCAGTTCTATCTGCAGACCTACTAACTCGGTGGGTTCAATATAGACGGTTTGCCCGCTTCCCGATTCATCCAGTACACTGCCTTTGACTTGCTTACGGAATTCTTTCTTAATAGGCAGTACCGTTCTTCCTCCGCGTTGACTGATGACATGTTCCTGCATAATGGAGCGATGTTTGCTTACCAGAGAATCAAGCTTTCGTTTCATGCGTTCCTCATTCACTGTCATTTTTTTACGAATTCGAATCAGTTCCTTGCTCGCTTGATCCTGAATGCGTCCACTATGGATGCAGCGCTCAATCTCACTCAGCAAAGGTTCGATTAGAATCATGGATGCTGCATAGCGACTGACGGTGGGAGCGGCCCCAGCTTTACCCTCCATATATCTCATTAATTGTGCACAGCTGCGCAGGAACTGAGCGAGATGACTGAAGTCCCGTTCACTGAATAGATATCCTGTGCCGAGCAGATCCATAATCGTGTCCATGCCTTCCAGTGAAGGGAGGGGGATACTTGCGCCGAAACGGATCAATGCAGCGGCTTCTGCGGTTTCTTCCAGGCGAATCTGAATCAGGTGAGCATCAACCATGGGTTTCAGTTCTCTCGCATAACGTTTGCCCAGATAAGATAGAGCACAGTCTGCAACGTTTTTTTGAATTTGTGGATAGCCTAAACTGTTCAATGTGTTTTCATTCATACGTAATCTCTCCTTGAATTTGAATTGGGATTTCAGCTGACGCACTAAAACATATTCCCGGAAAACGCAAAAAGGGCAGAGAATGAACAAACGTCATTCTCTGCCCTAAACGTATGGGAAAGTAGAGTCCACGATAGGGTCTATATAAAAAAATCCGCGCTGAACACAGCGCGGAAATAGACCCGGACAATTACAATCCCGGAGGCGATTTATGATATCCGCTGTTCTTAACTAAGTACAGGGATCTGGCACATCAAGAAATACACGTATGCCATGTGGGCACAAGCGTCATGAAAGGCCAAACTCCTGAATATTAAACTTGGTTAGTTAAGAACATTCACCGACATTAAAAATCTCTCCTTTGATTGAGGAATATGCAACCAATATAAACTGGAAATTGTCTTAAAGTCAACCTAGTAGAATAAATAAGTGGACTTGAATAAGAATGGGTTTTAAAATAACAATAGTAAAATAATCCAATGAAAGCGATTTTATACAAAGGAGGATGCTCTTTTTGCCTAAATATTTACTACGTTTGCTCTGTTTTACCCTAATCCTCGGAGCCCTTCCGGTTATTGTTATTGGCTCTGTCTCGTATACGATTGCATCGCGTGACATTGAACAGAAAGTGCGTGAGAGCAATCTTCAGATATTGCATCAGACTCAAATGCGGGTAGAGCAAGTTCTTCGCAGCCTGCAATTGTCATCCATCCAGTACGTAAACTCTCCATTGGTATTACAAGCGATGAAGAAACCGCTGGACAGCAGCGAATTTCAGGAGATTCGTGATCTGACGTCCGGTTTTAACAATCTGCAAGCGGTTACGTCTATTGACCAGGCGTATCTGGTTAATTTGGATGAAGACTGGGTCGTTTCGATGCGTTCTTTTGGCAAATTGGATGATTTCAGCATTCGGGACCGGATTGGTTCCTACCTGACGTACACCAACAGCTTGTTCTGGGTCACTCAGAATGTGAGTTCAGCCAAAGAAAGTGTACCTGTCTCAGCAGGCATGGGTGAATTAACACCAGAACAAGCCCCTACTCTGATATCATCCGATAATGTGGTCAGTATGGTATTCAAAATCCCGATGATCCCAACCAATGTGAAACCTAAAGGTTTCCTGGTCATCGATATCGCGGACGCTGAACTTAGCAGCTTTTTGAGTCGTAATCCGAATTCCGGTGACTTGTACGTCCTGGACAGGGATCAGAAATATTTTTTGAACGATACAAGCCAAGGTACGAAATACGACAGACTGAATCAGGAAATCCACGAGATCGTCCAGACGACGGGGGAACCAGAAGGCTTCTTCAGTGCGGAGGTGGAGGGTAAACAGGTCGCGGTCAGCTACAGGCAGTCACCGCTTAATGGCTGGTTGTATGTGTCCGTCGTATCGTTTGGACAGATCACAGCTGAGTCACAGAAAATTGCATTGGTCACGGGTGTCGCAACATTGGTCATGTTATGTGTAACAGGACTCGTCGCCATCTACGGCAGTCGGCGGATGTACTCACCGATCTCCAGACTACTACAATTTACAAAGGGATTAGATGCTCCAGTCGCTCCTTCCGGACGTCGTCAGGATGAATTTATCTATATCGAGGAACAATTGTCGACGTTGTTCAGTTCGGAGAAAACGATGCGTGAACAGATGAAGGGGCAGCATGTGCACCTCCAGGAGTTTTTTATGACGAAACTGCTAACAGGCAAAATCTCGGAAGAGGATTTCAGATATCAGGGAGAACTGTACGATTTTCCGACAGGGTGGGCAAGTCTTGGCGTGCTTATGCTTCAGATTGATACGTTGGAAGGGACCCGGTATGAAGAACAGGATCGGGATCTGCTACTGTTTGCCGTCAACAATATGGTAGGTGAGCTTCTGCCTTCCAAAGTTCGGTTCACCCCGGTCATGCTGGATGATGCTCAGATCACGATGCTTGCCTCCGAGCTGGATGATGAGATGCAACTGAAGGAATGGATGCATACCCAGGCAGACTGGATTCGCGAACGTGTCGTGACTTATCTGAATCTGCCCGTAAGTATTGGCGTCAGCCGTCCCTACTCCTGTATCGGAGATACGCCGAGAGCAGTTCAGGAGAGTCGAGAGGCTTTGCAAGGACGGGTAAGTCTGGGCAGCCGTATTATTTTGCATTACGAAGATATTCAGCCCCGTGGTCAGATGGAGGCCGCACTATATACACAGTTACGCATGATTGAGGATCAGCTCGCTTCTGCACTCAAGCAAGGAGATGAAGAGAAAACGGACGCGTACTTTACGCAATATTTGGGGCTGCTTGCAGACAAAAAGCTTCATTTCAGTGAATACCCCGTCATTATGGTGCAGCTACTATCACGTGTGTATCAGCTTGTGCAGGAGCAAGGTGGGGATGTAGCCGAAGTATTGGGTGAAAAAGCATCCATGGCACGTTTGCTAAAGTTGTCCACATTGGACGAAATGACAAGTTGGTTCCGCAAGCGGTTGTTCCAGCCGGTTATGCGTTTCTGGCGCGAACAGGAAGAATCCCAATATATGAATATCGCAAGGCGTATGATTCGACTGATCGAAGAGCGTTATGACCGTGAGTTGTCACTGGAAGCCTGTGCCGCAGAACTTCATTTCCATCCCGTCTACCTAAGTCGGGTGTTCAAGAAGGAAGCGGGTGTCAACTTTACTGAATATCTGGCAGAGTACCGTATGGAAAAAGCGAAGACCTGGTTACAGACAACGAACCTGAAAATATCGGAGATTGCCGAGAAATTAAATTATACCAATCCAACCGCATTCATCCGTATGTTTCGTAAAATTACAGGAACAACCCCCGGCAAGTACCGGGAGCAGCAGCGATAAACGAAGCCTGCTCTGCCCGTCATGGCAGACAGGCTTTTTCATGCCCGGATGGAGGGAGCAGGCGCTTAAATCCATGGAGTTAAGACAGGAATATCCAGGTTAAAAGCAGTTCATTTTCTCTCCAAATCAAGTCGGAAAGATAGCCGGAATCATTACTGCATCAGGGAAAACAAGAGGCTAAAACGAGACGATAGCCAGTCATCCGTTTATCCGCCACAATGAAGACATGAATTCAGGAAGTGATGTTATGTAATCGTTTCCAATGTGGGGAGGAAGACACTATGAAAGCCGAAACGGCGGCTCGGACACGACCCGCTACCCGCAGTGACAAAAACCTGCTGTGGAGAGACATCATCAAAAACCGGTGGCTTTATATCATGTTAATACCGGGTGTGCTTTACTTTGTTATTTTCAAATACATACCCATGTATGGCATTACGATGGCTTTTCAGGATTACACACCTTACAAGGGCATTCTGGGTAGTGACTGGGTAGGCTTCAAGCATTTCCAGCGCTTCTTCGGGGAACCACAGTTCTGGACCTTGTTCCGAAATACGTTTTTGCTTGCCATTTATAACATCGTGTTCTTTTTCCCACTGCCGATTGTACTGGCACTCATGATGAATGAGATTCGCCGTGAACGCTTCAAACGATTTGTACAGACGCTTGTTTACGTTCCACACTTTGTGTCCTGGGTTGTTGTTGTCGGTGTGTTCTACATGCTGTTCACAACCGAGGGTGGTGCCATTAATGAATTGCTCTATAACCTGACTGGACAAAAAGTGGCATTCCTGCTTGAACCAGGATGGTTCCGAACCATGATTGTTGGACAATCCATCTGGAAAGAAGTCGGTTGGGGCACAATTATCTTCCTGGCAGCACTTTCCGGCGTGGATACACAGCTCTATGAAGCTGCACGGATCGATGGTGCGAATCGCTGGCGCCAGACATGGCATATTACGTTGCCAGCCATTCGCAGTACCATCGTCATTTTGCTCATTCTGCGTCTGGGCAATTTCCTGGATACAGGTTTTGAACAGATCTTCCTGATGCTGACTCCGACGAACCGGGATGTGGGCGAGGTATTCGATACCTACGTGTACACGAAGGGTCTCACACAGGCACAGTACAGTTATAGTGCTGCTGTCGGGTTGTTCAAATCGGTTGTCGGGCTGGCGCTTGTACTTGGTGCCAATACGCTGGCCAAAAAATTCGGGGAGGAAGGCGTCTATTAACCCTTGGGAGCAGACGTTCTTCACCAGACAGGAGTGAACATTAAGATGCAACAGGATAAAACGTGGGGCAACCGGATCTTTGATTTTCTGAATCACGGCTTGCTGCTGTTGATTGGAATCGTGACGGTCATCCCGTTCATGTATATTTTGGCCGTCTCGTTTACCAGCCCGCATGAAGTGGCTAAGGGAGGATTCATTCTTTTCCCTAAAGAGTTCTCTCTGGCTGCATACCGATACATTTTCTCTACAGATACCTTGATACGCAGTCTGGGCGTATCCATCTACATTACGGTGATTGGTACTTTAATTAACCTGCTCTTCACGTCACTAATGGCTTATCCGCTTTCCAGGAGGTATTTGCGTGGACGCCAGCCCATTTTGCTGGGTGTATTGTTCACGATGCTCTTCAGCGGCGGGATGATTCCGACGTACTTTGTCGTGAAATCCTTGCACCTGACAGATACGTTGTGGTCTCTAATGCTTCCAACTGCCATAAGTGCATTTAACTTGATCGTACTCAAAAACTTCTTCCAAGCCATTCCGGATGAACTGGAAGATGCCGCCAAGATTGACGGGTGTAATGATGTCAGCGTATTGTTCCGTATTGTGTTGCCGTTGTCCATGCCAGCCATGGCCACATTTTCACTCTTCTACGCGGTGGCCCACTGGAACAGCTTCTTCAGCGCTGTGATCTATATTAACGATAGTGAGAAGTGGCCTGTTCAAGTCTGGCTGCGTGAGATTGTCATTCTGGCACAGAGCCGGATCGGAGATACGAGTATCGAAGAGACCGAGATTCAGCCGCTCACCATTCGTATGGCCGTAATCGTGTTCTCCACGATTCCGATTATGCTGGTATACCCATTCCTGCAAAAGCACTTTGCCAAAGGTGTGATGCTGGGTTCGGTGAAAGGTTGAGTCGGAACAGGGTTCAGAGTCATATCATTATGACTGCATAAAAAAGGGAGGTTTTCATGGGATGAAAGCAACGAAAAAGAAAGCCGTAGCTGTCTTGAGCACACTGGCACTAGTGACAGGTTTGCTGGCAGGATGCGGATCAGACGAGGGTCAGGCTGCCGAGGGCGGCGCACAGAATGTGTCCATTGCCATTGCACAAGTGGGTGATGTACCCAGCAAAGGCAACGAGATTCAGCAAAAGATTGAAGCATATACCAACACCAAACTGGATATTCAGTGGATTCCGGCTTCGGCCTACAATGACAAGATTAACGTGATGATCGCTTCAAGCGATATGCCGAAAATTGTGAAGGTGCAATATAACCCGACAGTGACCAGCGCAATGCGCAACGATGTGTTCTGGGAAGTGGGGCCTTTGCTGAAAGACTACAAGAATCTGTCGGCACAGAACGAGCGTTTCTTTGACAATATCAAGGTCGAGGGCAAAATCTATGGGGTTCCTGTATTCTCGGATATTGCGCGAGCTACGGTGATCTACCGTAAAGACTGGTTCGAGAAGTTGAATCTCAAGGTGCCAGCCACACCGGATGAATGGTATGAAACGATTAAGACACTGGCAACCTCCGATCCCGATGGAGATGGACAAGATAACACGTTTGGCTTGATGCTTTTCAAAAAATATAATGAGGATCAGTATTCCTTCACGACGCGCCTTGGCGTAAGCTTTGGTGCACCTAACAAGTGGAAGGTCGAAGATGATGGCAGCTTCACTCCTGAATTCATGACACCGGAATATATGCAGGTGTTGGATCTGCTGAAACGTTTGTATGATGAGAAACTGTTGAATCAGGATTTTGCCGTATTTGACTCTACGGAAGCGGAGAAAAAATATGATTCTGGCGTGGTCGGTATGCGTGTGGGTGTTGCCCAGAACGGGAAGAGCCAGCAAGAGCGTCTGTCCAAGAACAATCCGGATGGCGTGGTAGACATTGCAGGTTTGCTTGGAGCGAACGGTGATCGTGTTGCTGGACAGACGGGTAACTCGGGTATTCTCGCTTTCCCGAAATCGACGGTGAAATCGGAAGAAGAACTGAAGAATATGCTGTCATTCCTGGATAAACTGATGGACCCTGAGATGGCAACATTACTGATGCGAGGTATGGAAGACAAACATTACACCAAAGTAGGTGAAGATCAGGTGGAGATGAGTGACTTCGATGCATTCCAGCGTGAAGTGAAGCCTTACCGTGACAACCTTCTTTATGTCGAAGGATATAACGTACCGAAATTGAAGGATACCGAACTGGGTGAAAAAGGTACGGCACTGGCGAAGGAACTGGCGGAGCATGCTGTGCCGAACCCTGCATTGACATTATATTCTCCAACGTATGGTGATCGCGGGGCGGATCTGGATCAGGTGATTGCAGATGCACAGACCAAATACATTATGGGCAAGATCGATCAAAGCGGTTGGAAGAAGGAAATCGAGAATTGGGCCAATGCTGGCGGAAACAAAATTCGTGAGGAATATGCTGAAGATTACAAAAAACAGGCTCAATAAAGAGCCGGAAGCGGAGGCTTGAGCATGAAGGAAACGTTGCAATTCACACCTGTGCGCATGGCACAGCAGTTCATGGAAAGTTACCGCAACCATGAGCTGTATGGCACCTGGCATTATGAGAATGGCTGTCTGCTGAAAGCGCTGGAGGAACTGTACATTCATACGGGTGAGCCAAGGTACTTTGACTACATTCAGGAACTGATGGATGACTATGTTCAGGAGGACGGCACCATTCGCTCCTATGCGATTGAGGAATATAATCTGGATCAGATTAATCAGGGGAAATCACTATTCCTGTTGCATGAGAAAACGGGAAAAGAAAAGTATCGCAAAGCAGCAGAGTTGCTAATGACACAGCTCAAAGGACAACCGCATACAAGCGAGGGCGGGTTCTGGCACAAGAAGATATACCCTTTCCAGATGTGGCTGGATGGATTGTACATGGCAACACCGTATCTGACTCAATATGGTGCAGTGACAGGGGAGGAAAAGTGGTTCGACAAGGCTGCATTACAGCTCTTGCTGGTGGAACAGCGTACACGAGATCCGCGTAGCGGTCTGTTGTACCATGCTTGGGATGAAAGTAAGGAACAGCGTTGGAGTTCGGGAGAGACGGGATGTTCTCCGCATGTCTGGAGCCGGGCGATGGGCTGGTATGTGATGGCGGTTGTGGATACATTGGATTACTTGCCAGTAGATCACCCACAGCGCGGGCAGATTGTGGGCATCTTCGAACGGGTGGCGAACGCACTAGTGCATGTCCAGGACCAACCCACCGGACTATGGCCACATTTGCTGGATCAACCGGGACGTGAGCGGAACTATCTGGAGGCTTCTGGTACATCGATGTTTGTCTATGCGCTGGCGAAGGGTGTGCGCAAAGGATATCTGAGTGGCAAATTCAAGGCGGTTGCGGAAAAAGGATATCAGGGTCTGCTGCAGCATTTGCTGCAAACGGATCGTGAAGGCGTACTGTCCCTGACGCAGTGTAACGGCGGAGCCGGTCTTGGGGGAAGTCCGTATCGTGACGGGTCCTACGAGTACTATGTGACTGAATCCATTCGGATCAATGATCCGAAATCGGTCGCTCCGTTTATTTTGGCAGGGGTGGAGATTGAACTGGCGTAAAGCTGGTTCTTTTCTTCCAAATATGATGATAGCGCATACATGAGGGCAAGATCACTGAACAATTTGATTATCCAAAAGGAGAGATGGTTCATGAGTCCAAAAGGTCCAATATCCCGTTTAGGCGGAATCGTTGTCATTGGCGCAATGTCTGCTGGACTGCTTGCAGGTTGCGGGGGAGAGAAAGCGCCTGCTACAGGGGAAGGTAAACTTCCCATTTCCATCTCTTTAATGCAGGTAGGTGATATACCGGCCAAAGAGAATGGGATTGAACAGAAGATTGAAGAATACACGAATACGGATGTCAATGTACAGTGGATTCCGCAGTCGGCTTTTGATGATAAAGTGAACGTCATGGTTGCTTCAGGCGAGATGCCTACCATAATGCGTGTAAATTATGTACCAACAACGTTTAATGCCGCCAGAACGGGACTGTTCTGGGAACTGGGGCCTTACCTGAAGGATTATAAGAACCTGTCTGCCCAATCCGAGGCGTATTTTAACAATATAAAGATTGAAGGCAAAGTCTATGGTATCCCCAACTTTCGGGATATTGGACGAACCGCGATTGTATATCGCAAGGACTGGTTTGATGCATTGAAGCTGGATGTACCGAAAACGCTGGATGACTGGTATGAAGTGATGCGCTCTATTCGTAAGGATGACCCGGACGGGAATGGTAAGGAAGATACGTACGGTGCATTGTTATTCAAAAAGTATAATGAAGGTGTCTCTTCCCCGCTGACGCGGATTGCCGTAAGTATTGGTGGCGTCAATAAATGGGGAGTGGACGATGCCGGGAAACTGACACCGGAGTTTCTGACCACTGCGTATGTGGATACGATGAAACTCTTCAAGCGTCTGTTCAGCGAAGGGTTGATTAACAGTGACTTCCCTGCTCTGGACCCTTCCGATGCGGACAAAAAAATGGATTCCGGTCTCGTTGGCATGAAGCTGAATGGTGTCGCTCAAAATGGTAAGTCTTCACAGCAACGCCTTACGCCTAATGCTCCAGATGGCGTGATTGACGTAGCTCCGTTCCAGGGAACCGATGGTATTCGCATCGCCGGGGAGCCAGGGAACTATGGTATGTTGGTTATCCCAAAGGCATCCGTAACGGATGAGGTGCAATTGAAGCAGGTACTCACGTTCCTGGATCAATTAATGGATGAGGAACTGAGTACATTGCAGTTGCGGGGGTTGCTCGATGTGCACTACAGCAAAACTGCGGATGGCAAAACCGAACTGAAGGACTTCGACGCCTATCAGCGTGAAGTTAAACCTTATCGTGATAATTTGCTAAGCATTGAAGGGTATAATGTGCCTGAACTGGTAGATGTTCCGATCGGTATGAAAGGTACGAAGATGGCTCGTGAGAATGAGCAGTATGCCATCGCTAATCCGGCACTCACATTGTCATCAGCAATCTATACCGAGCGTGGTCAGGAGCTGGATCAGATGATCTGGGATGCACAGACCAAGTACATTATGGGTAAAGTCGATGATGCAGGCTGGGAGCAGGAAATAGCCAACTGGCGAAAAGCCGGTGGTGATCAGCTCATCACGGAATTGGAAGCATCCTACAAGGAACTGAACGGGAAATAATTTTGGGGAAGCAAAAAAAGAATGGTCAAATGGAATGAAATGGTTTATTCTATGAGGGAGTTGATTGTTCCAAATATCATACGAATAACCACACCCTTAAAGCATAAGGCTATGAATCTGCGGATTCATGGCCTTTTTTTGTACTTTGAGTGGTGAAGCGGGACTTTAGAAGGGGGGATGTCCGCCTTGAAGTAATGGGGATGGATGAAAAATAATACCAAAAGCCTAGATATACATGGTAGAATATTGATTATTATGGCAAATTTAGGTTTTTGGTTGTAGGGAAAGTAATCAGATTGATCAAGCAAAGCACCCCCATACGAAGGTACATAGGAGCGTGAGTAGATTGAAGAAGCAGATGGAAGTAAACGGAAATAAGAATAAACGGAATGTGTGGATCGTCGGGTTGGTAACGACAGCTGTATTTGCAGCCACTCTATTACCGATTGACCCTGTACATTTTATGTCAACAGCTAATGCTGCATCGGGAACAAGTGACACTGCCCTTAGCAAGTTCAAGGATATCAAGGGCCACTGGGCTCAAGCGACGATTGCCAAAGCTTATGAAAAAAATCTGATCTCTGGTTATCAAGACGGAACGTTTCGTCCGAATGGCAAAATTACGCGTGGGGAATATGCGACGATACTCGCCCGCGCGACTGGGCTAGAGAAGGTAGAAGGGCAGAATCCTTTTTCCGATCTCAAGGGGCACTGGTCTGAAGAGGCGGTTAGTCAGCTTGTAGGACAAGGATTCATTCATGCTGGCGATTACGCCAAAGGGTTCAATCCGAATGCGGAGCTGACACGCTACGAGATGATGAAGTGGATTGCCAATGGGCTGATCAAGTCCGGGAGCAGCTTCCAGGATGCTTTTAACGATACGAAGAATACACTGCTTCCCACACCGGAAGTGAACCGGGGAACTATTCGGGCCGAGCAGATTCCTTATCTTGCCCTCGTTCGTGGGACAGGCATTGTTGGTGGCTTCCAAGATGGTACATTAAAACCTGCGGACCCCACTACACGTGCTGAGGTATCTGCCATTTTGCTGCGTTATATGGACGTGGAGGGTACGGATGCCGGGAAATATAGTGACCTGAATGAAATGAGAGAGGTCGGCACGACGGGGACGAATTTAACGACGATTAGTAATTATTTTTATACTAAGAATTCTGTGAAAGTAAGTGATATTTCTAAAGGAGATATAAAACTTTCTAATAAATCAGGAGTGCTTACACTTCATAGTTTTATAGTGGTGAAGGTTCAGAATGGTAAACCTCAGGGAGTCTATAGTAAACTTTTTGTGGAATCTAATATTTCTAGTGGCGACTATTATTTAACATTTGCTGATTTATCTTTTATATCAAATACAGATAAAACAGATTTGATTACTTACAGTAGTGGTTTAAATAACGGACTACTAAATTTTAGACGTCTAGATTTAGAACATGCTGATAAGAACGGATTGAAAACCATTCCTAACAGCCCTAAAGACCTCATTATCAAAGGGAAAAAAGTTAGATTTTGGACTAGGTCAACTTTAGATTTCAAAAACGGATCGTATCATGTTAAAGCTGAAGATTTAGGAGAAATGAAAATACAAAATATGTACTATTAGTGAGGTGATTTTGATTTTATGAGGAAACGAATGCGGTTGCCCGTATTCAAATGCTCAAAGTTACTATTGATATTATTCGCTTTATGTTCCGGTCTCGCGGGAATAGTAAGTGATCATTTGGTTTACGCTGCAGTCGATCAATACGGTCCAAAGTCTATGAAAAGCTCTGTTCTAAAATTTATTCAAGCTGACAAGACAACTGCTACTCCTGGAGTTTATTGGTATCAACTTGATGATGGGAGATTCAGAGCAGATCATAGTGGTGGACCGACTTATTCAAGCAATGCAGGAAGTTGTACAACCCCTTATCCTGCTTTGAAAGAGGTGCCGGACAGCATTGATTTTTCCCGATGGCCAGCGGTTTCTTGGCCTCAATATAACGGAAATACGCTAACATCCTCTAGTTTTAAGGAAGTAAATATCAAAAGTGTGGAATATAAAACCCAACCTGAACAGGAAACATACACAGGTGTGGGAAGAACAGTGATCACACCTCCAAGTACAGTTGTTGCTATCAGGACCTTAACTGGGGGAGATCACGAATGGACTCAGAATGATCCATTTGAGAATGGGGGAAGAACAAATGCTGGCTGTCCTAAACATAATGTTTCTTATTTCACACCTATGGACATTATCTGGGAAGGTGATTTGGAAGAAGAAAAAGAGATATCTGTCGAAGAGGATTCTACCCTTACCATAGGACAAACCCAGCAGATGGAAGCCAAAGTGAAGACCAAAAATTATGGTGAAACAGATTTCAATCAAGGCATCGACGTTTCGCGAAGAGAAGCAGAAATCAAATGGTTTTCCTCTGACGAGACGATTGCGAGCATTGAACTGAAAACAGGGATGTTAAAAGCTGAAAGTCCGGGCACGGTTACGGTGCGCGCCATCTGGAATAATGGTACATATCTCATCTCGGATACAGCGACCATTACAGTGACGTCCGAGCCTGGACTCGTAGTGAATCTACCGAATGCCTGTAAAGCCAATACGACACCTTTACAGGCAGAAGCAGTTCTAACCAAACCGGATCGGACTGTCCATAAGCTGACCGCTCATTCCAAATTGACGTGGCAAAGCTCAAATCCTTCTGTAGCAACGATCGGCACAGATGGCAAAATCATGACGAAAGGGATTGTGGGTAGCACGACCATAAAGGCTCATTTTCTTGATCCTGCTCAGCATCTGGATGAACAAGGGACCCAGGTACTTGAGGTGAAGGATTGCACGGATGATGGAGGAAATAATGGTGGAGAACCAGGGGGTGATCCTGCGAATGCGTGCCCTGTGACCATCAGCCCACCTGCTAGAGGTACGGTTATTGAAGCAGCGGTAATGGACTCATCGGTTCGAGGCGTGCTCAAGGCAGATGATCGGGGAGCCGAGAAATTCGATGTTACCCGAGGCATCCCGACTTCTGAAGATCTCTACGCCAATGTCTTGGCCAAAGGGTATTTGTTCCAGCACCGGTGGATCAACATGACAGGAACGGTGACCTATACCGTAAAGGTGAAGAAGGTTTATCACAAAACCTGGACAATCCCTGGAAGGCCGTCTAGTGGTGAGGGTGATCCAGGCACACAGCCTCAGCCCAGAGAACGTGACGTTAACGGAGATAAATCGATGCAAGTAACAAGGACGTATAGTTACTGGCAGATTGATAACCTGGAGGTCTATAAGCTAAATGAAGCTACGATATCCAACTATGCGCTTGGTGGTTATGGCGATACCGTAACATTGACGCCAAATCAATACACACCACCTACTCTGCAATCGGCGACGGACAATGCGGTGAACACCCATGTGAAACCTGCACCATGCAGAGAGATTGATCTTGGCACCCAAACCGTTCCAGGTGGTTCGACTGAACCGTCTACGCCCAATGAAACGTCACTGTTTCAATCCAAGGCTGAATCGGAGGTTCGAGAGAATACGGTTCATAATGATCAGGTGACCTTTAATGGCGCAACGATCATGGATTCTGCTCCAATAGAGAAAACAGCTCCAAGACCTGGGATGATTCCACAGCCTGGCATGATTGGAGATCATGTGTTGTACCTGAACCGGCTAACGATCAAGAATACATTGATGAACAAAGCCAACCAGCCGACCACGGGTGAGATTACGTATGGGCTGCTCCCTGGAAATGTGAACGGAGGGCGGGAGCAGAAGTTTCCTATTCTTGGGATTAACCCGGTTACAGTACATACTCCAGTGGTGAACTATGCCTGGGTGTCGGATGATCAGCCACATAATCAGAAAACAAATCCTGATGCGACCAGAGCTGCGCTTATTCTGGAGCGTCCATTCCTTGTGCGAATACCCACCTCAGGTCAACATTTGGATGTAGCGAGTTACCCTGGTTATGGTAATCGTGATTATGCGAAATATTTTCGGATCAAACAGGTTCGTTTTCCGTTCGATGTCTACAATGCTGCGAAAACTCAGTTTATTGCGGCCATGACATGGGTGGACATTCCGGTGAATCAGCTGGATACTCCTTTCTATCTCCCTGTATGGGTAGATGAAGGGAACTATCACATCGAGTTCCGCAACATCGCGGAAAATGCTCCTGCAAACTTCACGGAACAGCAGGATGCCAATACGGATCTGATCCACCATGTCGCCGCAGATACGGTTGCAGTGGAAGTCATTGGACGATTGTACGATTTTCATATCACCGATATTTCAGACTACAACTGGGAGAATGTATTCCGTAAGCGGATGGGTAGTTCAGAACCAACAGGTGTGAGCTACTGGACGGGAGTAAATCGTATCGATGGTGATCCTCGTGGCAATCTGGCTCCCTATATACTCCCTATTCGTCCCGGCAGTCATCCGGTACAGGGCTTCCGAAATGCAGCGGTAAAGACCGGATACCATTTCAAGTTTGATCTGAAAACGAAGGGCAATATGTTTGGCAAGCAGGATGGTATCCGAATAACCCCGACGTTCTCTTTTATTAGTCAAAATGGAACCTCCAGGCAAAAGGTTGATCTATACTATCATCGGGGCCAAGAACGCCTCATTCGGATCGGATCTGCACAGGATTTGGAGAAGCGTTTTGTCATGCTGAACTCTCGATTACGGAATGTACCGGGGACGGAACTGGGAGATACGGCACGTTATCAGTATACCAATGAGTGGACAGCTCAGGAACGAAGCGAGTCCACACTGGCTGAATTCATGGTTCGTTTTGTGGATCAGAATACTCATAATAAAACGTGGGTCGGCCGTTATGATTGGATGATCCTTCCGGCACAGATCCGTACACTCATTGGGCCAAAAGCAGACATTCCTTCCAGTGTTAGTGTGGATCGGGCGAATGCAGCGATTCAGCGCTGGTATGGCGAATATAGCTTGCCCGCGGATGTATATGCTGTGCCCAAAGGAACCGATCTCGAATTGCTTGTCAGACAAAACCAGTTAGATGAGAAGGCAACGGTATTTCTGAGGGAAGGTTACATCGTGGTTAACTTCGATATTGAAACATTACGCAGTGGCAATACGAATGCACCGCACCTGCAATATATTCATGCACCTTTGATGAACCAATGGCAGATGGAGGGCTTCGCGATAGATGGTCAGGGAAGAAGCTGGCCGTTGAAAGACGGAGACGTGGTTCTGTACCACGCCGATCAATCCAGCCGCAATGATTTTCAATCCCAGGTACCGCATTAGAGAAATAACGTTTTACCTCTAAAGAAGACAGGCGTGATGTGAATCCACATGATGTTTGTCTTTTTTTTGCGTAATGCGCATTATGGTTGGTCAACGGAACGGGTATAAAGGGTAAGGGGTACTCGTTCCATCCATATTCATTATTCATTAATTTTCTCAACGAGAGGGGAACAACATATATGATTGAAGAGGATAAGCAGGAACTATTGATATCAGAAGATACATACAAAGGAAGCGATCTGGGTGTCACAGTAGAAGCATATGCCTGTCACTTCAAAGTCTGGTCACCGTTAGCCGTTCAGATGGAACTGCTCCTGTATCCACCCTTAACAGGTGGGAGCCCGGAGGAAGAACCCAATCAACAGAATCAAAGAGCGTTACCAATGCAGCAGCAAGAACAAGGTATTTGGACTCTGGAATTGGAAGGTGACCTGAGTAGCTACCGTTACATGTACAAGCCTACTTTCGAAGATGGACAGTCTACCACTGCTGTAGATCCCTACGCACGAGCGGTTACCATGAACGGAGAAATGGGTGTAATCGTCAGCCTGAAGCAGACGCAACCGCTTGGGTGGAGTGAGGATATTCGCCCTGAATTGATCAGTCCTGTAGATGCAGTCTTGTACGAACTGCATGTGCGTGATTTTTCCATACACCCATCATCTGGAATAACGCATAAAGGCAAATACATGGCTTTTACCGAGAAGGGGATACGCGATTCAGAGGGCAATACGTTGGGAATTGATCATATGGTTGAACTGGGAATTACCCATGTGCATCTGCTGCCCATATTTGATTTTGCGACTGTGGATGAGTCTGGGGTGGATGGTGATACGTCGGATGCTTCCAACTACAATTGGGGTTATGATCCGCTGCATTACAATGTGCCGGAAGGCTCCTATGCGTCACGTGCGGACGAGCCCGAAACACGAATTCGTGAGTTCAAATCCATGGTACTCGCCCTTCATCAGAAGGGAATAGGTGTCATTATGGATGTGGTCTATAATCATACGTTTGATACGGCAGGCAGCTCGTTTGAGAAACTTGTACCAGGGTATTACTATCGCCAAAATGCCGACGGCACGTACAGCAATGGTTCGGGTACCGGCAATGAAGTAGCTACCGAACGGCCCATGGTGCGCAAGTTTATCATCGACTCGGTGCGTTACTGGGCTGAAGAGTACCATGTGGATGGATTTCGGTTTGATCTGATGGGTCTGATCGACACAACGACGATGAAGCAACTTGCGATGGAACTGCACACCGAAGTATCCCCTTCCTTATTGCTATATGGTGAACCATGGGGCGCACTGGAGTCACCGCTTGGGGATGATATGACTTTAAAAGGTGCACAGCGCGGAGCTGGATTTGGCGTGTTTAACGATCATTTCCGTGGAGTGATCAAGGGTGACAGCGATGGAACGGGTACAGGATTTGCGACCGGTGCGGACGGAAAAGAAGATGAATTGTGGACAGGGGTACGCGGAGCAATCCATGATTTCACAGATGGCCCATCCGAAACCATTAATTATGTAACGGTGCATGATAATCTGAACTTGTGGGACAAAGTCGCACGTACACAAGGGTTGCACGATTCACTGAATTTTCTTACTTACAACGAGGATGGAAGTATCCGCGGATGCCAAAGTGTGGAAGAAGCTGTGCAGAAGGCTGAGCCTTACCGGCAGATTGATCCGAATCAGATGTTGGAGAATGAGACCGTTAGGCGTTGTCTGCTTGCCAATGGTATTGTTCTAACCTCCCAAGGTGTTCCTCTGATTGCAGCTGGGGATGAGCTGCTTCGCAGTAAATACGGGGATGCCAACAGCCACCAGAGTGGAGACATGGTCAATGCTATCCATTGGGACCAAAAGCGGCTGTTCAAGCCGGTGTTCGATTACTATCGTGGCCTGATCCAACTTCGGCGAGAGCATCCGGCCTTCCGGCTTCGTACCCGGGAAGAGATTGAGCACATGCGTCTGTTGGAAAAGGGAAATGGGCTGCTGGCTTATGAACTGGAAGGTACAGCCATCCATGATTCATGGGAACGGATTATCGTCATCTATAATGCTGCAAAAGAAACTCGTACCGTCTCTGTTCCCACAGGGAGATGGCATGTGGTTGTAGAAGGAGGACAAGCCGGTGTGGATGCACTTCGTACGATCCAGAGCGGTCAGGTTGATGCGAACGCTCTATCCGTGACGGTGATGTATTCGAATTCCTGATTCTTACACAGCTCACACACTCACGATGTCCGAACAACTACACCAAACCCCTCTTCCACGCGGAAAGGGGTTTTTGTGATGGGCAGCAGATCATCCTGTGCATCTCCATATCCAGTAATGTTTCATCCTGCATTTCCTCTTTGTGCAGTATTCAGTTTTTTTGTCAGGACAGGTACAGATGCTGTCAATCTATGGCGCTTGTTTACATATTATATATTTTGAAAGCGATTGCTAATTGAATGTCCATATGTAGCCGATATGTTGAGTACAGACAACCTCGGGTTGACAAATAACGTCCCGCTCCGTAACATCGGGACAATACGAAATCAATGGATATAAAGGCGGTGGGAACGATGCCGGAATGGACTTCCTTTCGTTACGAAGGCAACGATCTTGGCTTAACATATACTTGTGCTGTAAGTACTTTCAAATTGTGGGCACCTACAGTACAACAGGTTCATATATTAATTTTTGATGACGAAGGGCATTACAACGAGCGTGGCAAAGTGTTACAGCATGAGGATGGACAGGAACATTCCCTGAAGCGCGAGGCGGACGGAATATGGAGTCTGGAGCTGCAAGGCGATTGGGCAGGATATTATTATATGTACCGCGTTGTTCATGATGATCAAAGGGTTGAAGTCGTTGTTGATCCTTACGCCAGAGCGGTAACGGCTAATGGACAACGAACGGCTATTATCGATCCTGAGACCACCAATCCGGTGGATTGGGATCTGGATATCAAGCCTGCATTTCTACATCCTGCAGATGCCGTGCTCTATGAATTGCATGTACGTGACTTTTCCTCGGACCCACATGCGGACATTCCGTATAAAGGGAAATATCTGGCTTTCACGGCATCCGGTCTGACCGACAGGGCAGGTAACAGCATTGGTATAGATCACCTTGCCGAGTTGGGAGTAACGCATGTACATCTTCTGCCTGTAGCGGATTATCAGACGGTGAATGAATTGGCTACGGCAGATGTTGGTTCGAATCTCAGAGTGCCATACAATTGGGGCTATGATCCTCAGCATTACAATGTTCCAGAAGGCTCCTATGCGACGAATCCACGTGATCCGGCAGTTCGAATCCGGGAATTCAAATCCTTGGTACAATCCCTGCACAGACAAGGTATCCGTGTTGTACTGGATGTGGTCTATAATCACACGTATAGCGTGGAGGAGGGTCCTTTTGAACGCATTGTGCCGGGGTATTATTACCGTTTTCGTGAAGATGGCACCCTCAGCGATGGTTCCGGTGTAGGCAATGAATTGGCGACAGAACGTCCGATGGTGCGAAAGTATATTCTCGATTCTCTCCGCTATTGGGCAGAGGAATATCGTGTAGACGGCTTCCGGTTTGACCTTATGGCTCTGATCGATACGGACACGATGAATGAATTAACCCGTGAACTGCGGGAACAGATTGATCCAGCTTTTCTGATCTATGGGGAACCTTGGACGGGTGGAGATTCACCGTTGGACCGCAAAACGTTAAAAGGAACACAGCGAGGTCAGGGATTTGCTGTATTTAATGACCATTTCCGCAGTGCTATCAAAGGGGATAGTGATGGCACTGGCAGAGGGTTCGTCACAGGTGCCGGGGGCAGGAATATGAGCTTGTTCGTGGATTAGCCGGGGCGTTGGATGATTTCACATCATCACCTGTTGAAACCGTCAATTATGTGACTGCACATGACAATCTCAATCTGTGGGACAAAATCGCAACCACGATGAACCTTAGACATGATTTGGGTTTTCCTGTGTGGAAGGACGGGCAGCCAGTGGGAGGAGGAAGTGCCGAATCGGCTGTGAAAGCAGCAGATCCTTATCGGTATGTGGATGCAGATGATGTCATGGATCATGAGATGGTTCGTCGCTCATTGCTGTCATCCGGCATTTTGCTAACCTCTCAGGGCATACCGTTTCTGCAAGCAGGGGATGAGATGCTGAGGTCCAAAACGGGCGATCATAACAGCTATCGGAGCGGAGATGCGGTGAACGCTATCACGTGGGCTAACAAATCGCGGTTCAGACCGGTGTTTGACTACTATCGTGGTCTTATTCTTCTGCGGCGTACCCATCCCGCTTTTCGTATGATAGATGCTGAACAGGTACGGAATCACCTTCGTATTATTCGTGCCGATGGCAATGTGGTTGCATTTAAGCTTCAAAACGGAGCGAATCAGGATACCTGGAATCAGATTATGGTTATCTATAACGGCACGGAACAACAGCAGCATGTGGAGCTCGGGGAAGGTGACTGGCATGTGGTGGTCAATGACCATCAGGCAGGCACAGACTTGATCGAAACCGTTAGCGACACTGTTCACGTAGAACGGTGGTCATTAATGGTCCTGTACGACACAGAGCATGCTGGAGGCGCTGAGCCAGCTACACTGGAGATTAGTTTTCCACGTCAGGTATACAGTCCGAAGGAGACCGCTCAACTGCGAGCTATCGTAAGGGACAGCATTGGCAATATGGTGGAGAATGCCCCCGTGATCTGGACTTCTTCTAAGCCGGATATCATTCAGATTCAACTTGATGGAACAATGCATGCACTGGAATGTGGAGAAGCTTCGATCACAGCCCGCTGTGGGGATATCACAGCAACCTGCATGTTACAGGTAGATCATCGTCATGCCGAGCGAATTGAAATTGTGGGCGAACCTGTCATGTATACGACTCGAATCAGTCGCTTCCGTGCATTGGTCTTGGATCAATTCGGACAGCCGCTCCAGGATTCGAATATACGTTGGAGTTCCTCTCATCCGGAACTGGCAGCGGTGAGTACAGCAGGGATCGTACGTGCTCTGACACCTGGGGCTACTCATATTGTGGCTGAAGCTGGAGGAATTCGGGCAACACTTGGCGTAACCATTCACAAGCAAGTTTCACGAACCATCACGCTCCGATATGAACGGGACGACCAACATTATGAAGGATGGGATGTCTGGGTATGGGGCACAGGCATGGAGGATGGAGCGGTGCGGTTGGAGCAAGTCGGAACTGCCGCTGAAGCCCGTTTCCGCGTTGCTCCGGGTCTGCATCACCTGGGATTGATCATTCGTTTGAACGAGTGGCAGGCCAAAGATACATGCGGAGACCGTTTCGTGGATATTGTACCTGAAGATGGGGATGTACGGATTATTGTCCGCAGCGGGTCGGATGAGATGCAGGTTATTCGTGAAAGTAATGAAGCGGATGAGCGTAACAGCGCATAACTTCTTATTTTATAATAAATTCATATGGTGTACGACAAAACCTTGATAAACCAGCAGTTGGAAGAGATTCCGACTGCTTTTTTGGGTTGCATTATACGAGTTATTGCTTGTTGTAAAATAAATAATTGTCCTGTTCCGTGTTTGAGATCCTCTATCATTGGGGTAAATATAGATATGGCCTACGATTCGGTCACCGAAATAAAGACCATAATGGTCTATGAGCGAAGCCTTAGCGCTTTCCAACAAATATAATGTAGTGATCCCTTGAAGGAGGATGTTCAATCATGAAATCCAACGGAAAAATGGCTCAACTTACAGCAACGCCAAGAACTGAAAAGAAAGGTGCAGCACTGCGCCTGTTAAGACAAAGCGGACGAGTTCCGGCTGTCGTGTATGGCCCGGGACAAGAAGGTGCCTCCATACATGTAGATGAGAAAGAGATGCTGAAAGTGGCACGCACAGGCCGCTCCGAAATGTTCAACCTGAATCTTGAGGGTGGTAAAACAGTTCCCGTGTTGATCAAGGATCAGCAAGAGCGTAACGGACGTTTGCTGCATGTCGACTTTCTGCAGATTTCCAAGAATAAGCCGATCAGTGTAAGTGTATCGATCGACTTCCAGGGTACATCAGCGGGTTCGAAGGCTGGCGGTGTATTCCAAACACAGGAAACACAATTGGAAGTGGAAGGATTGCCGGCGGATCTGCCGACATCCATTGAAGTCGATGTCAGTGGATTGGACATTGGTGATCGCCTGACGGCTGCAGATATCAAACTGGATAAAGGTTTGACACTCGTAACCTCACCTTATTCCATCATCGCTTCCGTCATGCCGCCACAAGCGGTTGAGGAAGAGCCAACCGCTTCTGCTGAGGAAGCTGAACCGGCATCTGACGAAGAAAAAGCTACAGAGGAATAAATTAAGGCTCAGGGATCTTACGAGAACCCATGCCTAACCGAAGCCCAGTCCTATGGACTGGGTTTTTTAGATTTCCCAGAACAAGAGAGTTCGGTTGTCGCATGAAGAATGAGAATATACTACAATGAATGTATTAAAGGGTTGATCTCATGATGACAACCAAGAGCAGGTTAAGTTAATGGAAAGAAAGTAGGTTTGCTTCATATGTTTGATCCAACAGTGTATGACAATCTGAAAGTTGGGTTTGAGAATCATCTCTATGATATGGATAACCTGGATGAGCGTATTCAGATTACAGGTCGTAAAGATCGGCTGGAGATGGCTATGATGTCCAGAGAGTTCATATTGCAGTTCTGTCTCAGGGATCATCCGGAAGTAACGGGCGAAGTGGTGTTAAGGAGTTCACTTCAAGAACTTGCATCCGAGATTCTGGAGACGCCAGGAGGTCATCCAGGCTGCAGTCTGGAACTTCGTTTTGACATGAATAGTAAGAAGCCTGAATCACATTGCACCGCTATTCGTTCCATATTACGGCAGAGCTGGCCTGAGCAGAGAATGTGCCAGAACATCCGTTATATTTTTGAAGAACAGCCCATTACGTATAATGTTACAGCGCATGTATATTTTGACCGTAGTGTGAATGAAGATCAGATGGGGGATATCCCTGAATTATGCCAACATATGGTGGAAGTAATGAATCAATTATTACATTTATATAACCGGTAAAGCTGGAAAAAGTCTTGTCTCTCCTTAGAGATGAGACTTTTTTTGTACTATTTTGGAATTTTGTATAGGCTTTCAGGCATAGAAAAATGGACTTTGAGGTAAATATTTTACGCAAGCAAGTAAGAGAATGTATATTAAAGGAGAGGAAAAGTGCAATTGAACTATACATAAACGGTGAAATTGCGAAAATGATATTGGGACTAAAGATTTAGTTATGTACTAAAGGAACTAGTTTTCCTTGCCGATAAAGTATCGAAGGGGAGAAACTACATGACAGAGAAATTAATTCGTCTGCTCCGTATACTTCAGGCTATACAAGCAATTCCCGGAATTTCCGCCAAGGAGTTGGCACTGAAATGCGGTACGACTGTACGCACGATTTATCGCGATCTCCGGATTTTGGACAGGGTTGCCCCTATTATGAATGAAGGATACGGTAAAGGTTACCGATTTATTGGTGAGTTTGCATTGTATCCCTTGGATTTTACTGAACAGGAAGCGATGATCTTCTGCATGCTTCCAGCCGTTGTCGATATTTCGAAGTTACCAGCTGAATTTGATTCAGCTTTTGACAAGGTCATGTCGGCTCTTACCAAAATAAAATCAAGAAATAGTGAGATTGTAGAAAATATTGCGGGAATTATTCGGATGGGCACTCCAGCTTATCGTGAAGAGGGAAAGGACCCCAATTTGCTCATTCCCATTATTGAAGCTATTTTAAGTCGGCAAACGATACGCACGCATTATCATACGCTTACGGGAAATGAGATTACGGTTGGGGATATTGATCCCTATTATCTCATTCCGCGTGACCAACGTTTTTATTTAATTGGATACTGTCACTTGCAGCAAAAAGTTCGATTGTTTCGAATTAGCCGTTTCTTAGATGTGGTAAGAACGGTTAATGAATTCGACAAGAGTGATTTCAACATAACGCAATATATGAAGAATACATGGTCCATTGATCGTGGTGACGAACATATTCATTTCAAGGTGAGGTTCTCTGAGAAAGTGGCACCCTACATAAAAGAAGAAGAGATGTTTGTACGCCCGCGAATGACGGATATGGTAGATGGTGGATTGTTATTTGAAGTGACACTGAATAGCAGCCGGGAATTTTTGAAGTGGTTGTATCAATTTGGCCCCGAGGCGGAGGTTCTTGAACCTCCTGAGTTTCGTAGAGAGATTCGCAATCAACTTGTCGAGTGGTTGAATCACTATGGGGAAGATAAAGCTTTGTAAAATCTATCATGGAGAAAATCCAGAAAAAGGAGCAGGTAATATGAGTACCAAATTATTCGCGGCAATGTATGGGATGGATGATTACCAGGGCGTACAGGCATTACATGTGGGGGATACCCTGTATCTGGTCAAAGATCCGGATAATCGCTTGGATCACCATGCCATTAAGGTTGTCATTCCCCCGATTGGAGCGGTAGGTTATATTGTCAATGATTCTACATTGGTTCCCCATGGATGTTGGACTGGAGCGGGATTCTATGATGCCTTTCACCAACTAACTTGTGCTAAGGTGCGGTTCACGATGAGGGACATGGTCATTATGGAATTAATTGAGATGAGTCATATTCCCGTTCCTCAGATGGATTCTTTTATCACCGGGTGGCAATCTCGCGAAAATGCTTAAATCACCTCAATAATTCACTTGTGTGACACAAGATTATGAACTGAAACAGAAGAAGGCTCATTCACGGATGAGCCTGGTATAGATGGATTCCAGATGCAGGGCTGTCCTGGCCCAACTGAATTGTGCAACTGCGCTGGCTCGGCCAGCCTCTCCTAGCGCCTGGGCAGAAGTGGGACTGTTCGCAAGTTTGTGCAGGCAGGAGGTGAAACTTCGGGGATGCCTGTAATTGGTTACGAGGTAACCATTCGTACCTGATTGAATGATTTCACGAATGCCACCATTATCGGAAGCAATGACGGGTAATCCTGAAGCCATCGCCTCAACATTAACCAGCCCAAAGGCCTCATGCTTCTGGGATGGACAGACAAGAAAGTCCACTGCCCGGTACAATTGATCGATATGCTCATGGTTGATCTGACCACGAAAGGATACATGCACTTTTTGTTTTAGGGCCAGATCGCGGAGTCTGCGCACGTAACGCGGAGGTCCTTTCCCTGCCACGACCAGCTGCACTGACATCTGTCGCTGAAGGAGGGACATCGCCCGAATCAATATATCTACACCTTTGCCCGGAATAAGTCTGCCAACATACAGGATGGATAATGGTTTAGTTACTCCATATTGTTTGCGCAAGCGAAGCCGTTCTTCACTGGACTCAGCAGGCTTGAAGCGGGTTAAATCTGCCCCGAGTGGAACAACACTCATCTGGCGCTGCACAAGCGGGAATCTGCGGCCGAGCCTTTGTCTCAGGGAATGACTGTTGACAGCAATCCAATCCGCTTTTCTCATCAGTGCCAGTCTCGAAGGTCCGGGCTGGGCGAAGGTTAACGAATGAAGATAGAGTACGATCGGTATATTGGGAAATGCTCTTTTGATGGTAGCCATGCTGTGTGGCCTGTTATCCACTTGAATCACATCGTAAGTATGCCTGGATAGCAAACGTATTGCTGCTTTGGTGTACCCGACAGAACCCGGTGCAGGTACACGTTGAATCGTGATACCGTCCAACTGTTCAGTAGCGGGGAGACCTTGTATTTCACGACTTATGATGGTCACTTGATGACGAAGGGCAAGTTCACGAGCGATACCCAGAATGCATATTTCCACTGAACCGTTTCCTGGCAAAGGCAACTTCTCTGGTGCAACCATAGCTATTTTCATTAACAGGCTCCTCCTTGTCCGACATCTGTAACAAACTTCGTCATATATTCTATGAGAACGAGAAGAGTTTGGCTCCTGCGAACAGGCAGTTGAACCACCCATATGAGCGTGCAGGAATAATCTGCTGTGTGCATGGAGGCGGATAATCCTGGCTTTTGTGATATACTGTATCGGATATATTGAACGGGATACATGTATAGAAACAGGAGGAAGATGATGTTACATTCGATGCTGGGACGTTTCCGGCTGATGCTGTGGCTGCAGGGTATTTCATACTTGTTGCTGTTGTTCGTTGCTTTCCCACTCCGAGATGCAGGCATCATGCCGCAGGCTGTCACATGGTTTGGGAATTTGTACGGTTTTTTGTTTCTGATGTACTTGTTATTTATGGTGAGTCTGTACACGACACAGAAGTGGCGTCTGCGCCGACCCATTGCTTTATTTTTCGTTTCTTTCATTCCGCTGGGAAACATGATCTATGATTTTGTCGTTTTTCGCAAGTTATATCGTAATAACTCGAATAATAATGCTTGACTTTATTTAACGTTATGAAATATGATGGGTACAGGTTATTCAACCCGTTCCAACTAAAACTACATATTCCTGTTAAAGGGGAGTAGCTTTTACAGTAAAGTCGTCAGTTCGGGAGACAATCCCCGGCTTTATTGGCAGCATTTTTGTTGTTAGCGAGACCTTTACCAAGTTTTTACGCTCGGTAAAGGTCTCTTTTTGTGGATATAAAAGGACCTTACCAGCGATGGTAAAGGTCCTTTTTTTTGTACATCATAAGGATATTAAGGAGGAGTCAATGTTGGATGCTTCATTATTATTGGAATATGGGTGGGTACTGGCTGTCTTAGTAGTTCTGGAAGGATTACTTGCAGCAGATAATGCATTGGTACTCGCAATCATGGTTAAACACTTGCCTGAAGAAAAACGCAAAAAAGCGTTGTTCTATGGTTTGATGGGTGCATTTGTATTCCGTTTAGGTTCGTTGTTCCTAATCTCTTTCCTGGTCGATGTATGGCAAGTACAAGCGATTGGTGCACTGTATCTCCTGTACATTTCCATTAACCACATCGTTAAAAAGATACTGGGTAGTCGAAATAAAACAGATGAAGCAGCAGATTCCAATCCTAAGAAACCGAAAAAACAATCCGGTTTCTGGATGACCGTTTTCAAAGTTGAAGTAGCGGATATCGCATTTGCAGTAGATTCCATTCTTGCAGCAGTTGCCTTGGCTGTAGCGTTGCCCCCAAGTGGATTGCCTCCAATTGGAGGACTTGATGGTGGACAGTTTATCGTCATCTTCCTCGGCGGATTCATTGGACTCGTCATCATGCGTTTTGCGGCTTCGTACTTCGTGAGATTGCTTCATTCCCGTCCAGGGCTTGAAGTTGCGGCTTTTGTCATCGTAGGTTGGGTAGGGGTTAAGTTGTCCGTTATTACACTTGCCCACCCTTCGCTGGGTGTTCTGGATGAGCATTTCCCGGAAAATAAAATTTGGAAATTCGGATTCTATATTGTCCTGATCTCCATAGCATTATGCGGTTGGTTCCTGTCTTCCAAAGTTCCTGAAAAAGAAGACGAGAATCCCGTTGAAGAGTTGGAAAAACAAGCAGGAATTTAATAATCATGTTACGCTAACAACATCGTTATTATCTCGGAAACAGGAGGCCGTCCCAGGACAGCCTCCTGTTTCTGTTTACATATCTGGTAAGCCCCGTGATCCAATTTCCAAGAAAAGGGTTGACACATGAAATCCCGTCCCCTTAATATAATACTTAACATTTATGAAGGGAGGCCGAAGGACATGACGCTTGGTTATGATTTGAATCAAACACAACGCTGCGTAGACACAACTGCATATCCGGCTCATCGTCTCATTGGCCTCATACGGTCGACATAGGAGATAGGCATATCGTTTAGAAGGTGTATAACCGATATGCGTTCTTCGCAATATAGCGATGGATTACAGATATAAGGCATGTTCATGCTGCTCTGTCCTCCATTATTGTCATACAGTAGAAGTCATGGGCGATCAGTCCGTGGCTTTTTTATGTTCTATTTAACCCAGACAAGAATCAGCAAACCGAATTTGCTGAACGTACAGGAAGGAATAATACAACGTTATGAATACAAAATTTAATTTAATTACCAATCAGGACGAAATCGCAGGTAGCTACCGACATGAAGTGAAATTACCTGCTGGAGACCTCACCGTATATGCGGCACAACAACTCTTCTCCTCGCTGGATTACAAGGTGTTTGAGATGGCGAATAATAATCTCCAGATCCCAGGAATCTCTTATATGAGCTACACACCTGACGTGCATGTTGGTGTGGGTACCTGTATTGGAACGACAGCGGTGTGGGATGCGCAGAGCGGATACGTATCTCCCTCCATTGTGGGCAGCGATATTGGCTGTGGCATGCGGGTACAGATGACGAACCTGCATAAGGATGATCTGAAAGATGTCAAACTCCGCCGTAAACTCGTAAAAGCGATCGAGAAAGTATTGCCGATGGAGGCTAATCAGCGAGGTCATTACTCGGATATCCGGTTGGAACATATCGTTCGCAAAGGGCTGCACGGTTTACCCAAAAAGTATATTCCGGACAGTTATACACCCAAAAAATCAACCTCGATGACTCATGTGGAAAGCAGCAAGTTCAGTTATGATGAGAATGTGTTAAACCACGTTCCCGACATGACATCGTTCGCATCGTCAGCTCGGGACATTGGGCGGTGGCAATCATTTTGCTGAGATACAGGCAATTGAGATCGCCGAAGAAAATCGGGAAATCGCAGAAGCTTGGGGGATGTACGATGGGCAGATCGTGGTCATGATCCATTCCGGTTCCCGTGCATGGGGAGGGTATGTTAGCCAGACGAGTTCGTCAGCGATTGCCAAAGAGATGCAGCGTCTTAATCTCGGTACTTCCGATCCGAGACTGGTATTTGCTCCGCTGGAGCACACGGAAGGTCGTCATTATGTGAACATGATGTATTCAGCATTGAATTACGCTGTTGTCAATCGGCACCTGATTGCGTATGCTATTCGCGAAGCTTTCCGGGATGTGTTTGGCTCCAAATGTGAATTCCGTACGTTATACGACTTGATGCATAATTATGCCTGGGAGGAATCCCATGCCGACCGAGGTTCTGTTTTTGTACATCGTAAAGGTGCGACACGTGCATTGCCGGCAGGTCACCCGGACAACCCCAAGCCTTACCTGGCAACAGGACATCCGGCGCTTATTCCCGGTTCCATGGGAACTGCGTCATATATCATGGTGGGTCAACCACAAGGTGCAGATAATTACTATTCCATATGTCACGGTGCCGGTCGTATACGTTCACGGACAGCAACGAAGCGATTGATTACTGTGGAGGATTTTGCTTTTGCATTGGGCGTGGGCACAGAAGATGAGATCGTTGTAAACCAACGCTCACTTGAATCCATTATTGATGAATCACCCCAGGCGTACAAAAATGTGGATGAAATTATAGATAGTGTTACCGGCGCAGGCCTGGCTCAAGTTGTAGCCAAATGCAAACCGCTTGCTGCAGTGAAGGGAGCGAAATAATGATATTAAACGAGAAACCAGCAAATCCAGCCCAGGCCATCTACACCTATGACGAACAACATGATTCCGTATTTCGGGTTGAGGGGTACGCCATCTATTCAAGGCTAATCCGTGGAATCATAGAAGCGCTCAATCAGCGCTACGGGGTCCAATACAAGCTTTATGCCAGTTCTGACCCGAACAATGAATATTGGGAGTTGCTCCGGGAAGACCTTCAGAACGGAAGTGCTGAAGTGGAATTGGTTGCTCGCATATTTGAAGATCTTGAACTTCAGACTTTGCATTACGACGATGATGGAGATGTACCTGCATATGGTGTGCATTACTCCATCCGCAACAATGTTTTTGCCTATCCGAAGTGGGGCGTAGCGCTCGTGCGGGTTCCGTTTTTCCGGGATAACGGGATTTATAATGAAGACTTTGTTTTTGCTATTGGCGATGAGGAGATGAAGCAGTTTCTGGGAGGTGTCCGGGAACGGGAACGTCAGCAAAACATGAAAAAAGTGACGGTATACACCGATTCCCGGAATGGCAGCGACCGTCATGTTGAATCGATCACTCGCTCTGTGGGAAGAGAGGATGTTGTTCTCTCGGCACAAATCAAACAGGATATTTTTCGTTCGCTGGATCAATTCTTCGAAGCGGATCGTTCCTTCTATCGAGATTACGACATTCCGTACAAGCGGGGTATTCTGTTGTATGGGCATCCGGGAAACGGCAAGACCACATTGGTGAAATCCATTGCTGGAAGTATTCCGGGACCTGCTGCGTACTGGCAGATTACGGAGTATACCAACAGTGAATCGGTGCGTGAAGTGTTTGAGGCTGCCAAGCGGCTGGCACCGATGGTGTTGATTATTGAGGACATCGATTCGATGCCGGATGAAGTTCGTTCCTTTTTCCTGAATACACTGGATGGAGCAACTTCGAAAGAAGGTATTTTCCTGATCGGGACCACGAATTATCCGGAGAAAATAGATCCAGGCCTCATGAACCGTGCGGGGCGGTTCGACCGAGCTTATGAAATTCCATTGCCAGATGAAGCGCTGCGCCTGCAATATTTGCGGCAACGAGGCTTTGCCGTATTCGCAGGTGAAGAAGGCGCGATAGAGGCAGCTCGTCTGACCGACACGTTCTCTCTTGCACAGCTGGGTGAGTTGTATGTCAGTGCGGCGCTGGAATGGCATCAGAATGGTCAGACAGACATTGTGGAAGTCATTCAGTCGATGCGTGGCGAGCTGGATAAGAGTCATAAGCACACCTGGCTGGCGCAGCCAGGTAAGGGCCGGGCGGGATTTTATTAATAATCACATCCAACGGGCCCATAATAATTCTACCTCAATTGGTGATACTAACCTTGTCTGCTCCAACATACAATGACTTTCGGGAGGTACATAACGCAGCCCTGAGCTGGTGGGATGCCGGAAAGTTGCGCGATCTGTTTCCAAACTGGCTTTAGGCCTGTTTTACAGAGAAGGATGCATAGGGACAAACGGTAATATGCAAAAATTTTTATGCCAATTGTTTAAATGCTTCTGTAGCGGTTAATAGTAGACAGACGACAACAAAAACTTTAATTAGAGGTGAATGATATGGGTTGGTTATGGTCATTAATTATTGGTGGTATCATTGGTTGGTTGGCAGGTTTGATCGTTGGTCGTGACATCCCGGGTGGTGTCATTGGTAACATTATTGCGGGTTTCATCGGTGGATGGTTAGGTGGAGTAATCTTGGGAGATATGGGTCCTGAGATGGGCGGATTCCACATTGTACCTGCACTGATTGGTGCGATTGTACTTGTAGCCATCGTAAGCTTGATCTTCCGTTCGATGGGTCGTAGTCGCGGGTAACTCATTTCAAGAGAGCACGACATCTTGAATGATACAGTTAACGCCGAGCGTTGCTGATGAAGAGGTTGATTGAGAGCCATGAATGTGGCTTTCAATCAACCTCTTGTTGTTTTAAAATGGATGTACACATGCGTAAAAGAAGGGATGAATGGAATGGAAAAAGCTACATTTGCCGGCGGATGTTTCTGGTGTATGGTTACCCCTTTTGAAGAGCAACCGGGCATTCATGGTATTGTATCTGGCTATACTGGCGGTCATGTTGAGAATCCAACCTATGAGCAGGTTAAGACCGGAGAGACCGGTCATGCCGAAGTAGTTGAGATTACATTTGATCCGAAAGTATTCCCCTATGAACGACTGCTGGAGCTATATTGGCCCCAGATTGATCCGACGGACGAAGGAGGCCAGTTCCAAGATCGTGGCACTCAATACCGTACCGGTATCTTTGTACACAATGAGCGTCAGCGTGAGCTTGCTGAACAGTCCAGAGAAGAACTGGCAGCCAGCGGACGATTCGTTCAGCCCATTGTTACAGAAATTCGTGATGCAGCGGTATTCTATCCGGCTGAAGCTTATCACCAGGATTATCACAAGAAAAACGAGAAACATTACAAGGAAGACCGAGCATTATCAGGGCGGGACGAATTTATCGGCGAGCATTGGAAATAGTAAATGGATATTCAGGCCATGTGAAAAGCCGGAAAGTTCCATCAGGAACTCTCCGGCTTTTTGGGTCAGATTATGGAGTATGACTCATGGGTATGCCCATATAGAGCCAGCTAGACTCATCTGTTATTTTGCCGCACTGGACTTGAGCACATATTTGGATAAAGTCTCCTCGTTGATCGAATAGATCACATCATTCATATAGGTGGAGACACTTTCCAATGAAGGAACGGAAGCACTGGTAGTGTAGACGTGTACGTCTTCCAGTGTCTGTGGATCAAGAATGTATCCCGTTTTGGCAAAATCAAGCTGGTATTGACCATCCTGAGTCTGGTCGGTACGCATAAATGCAGGCTGTGTGTCTTTGAACATACGCTCGGTCACTTTGCCTTTCATCGTGTACAGTTCCAGCTTCTGCCCTGTAAAGACGGTATAGCCGTTGCCAGCTGTCTGAATGTAGGCATCACCAGCAATGGCACGTCCCCAAGCGAGCTTGCCATCGATGCCAAAGCCCATCAGCCGATTACCTGTGTTCTCAAAATTGGCACGCATGATGATGGAACCATCGTCCAGAATGGCCAGTGATTCACCGCCGCCATCTCCCAGTGTGTTCGCATTGGCCGGGAATGGATAGAAGGACAGCCGATTCAACGTACGATCATAGATTTCCAATTTGGGATTGGCTGCTTGCTGCCAGAAGTTGCCGACCTTCGTTTGTCTGCTGGCATCCACTACAATACGGTCATGGCCTGCTTTCAGCACGTTACCGTTGATTGTTTTTTGGGTGATCAGCTTCCCCTTGTTGTCAACCACTGAAATGGCTGAACGAACGGACCCGTTAGATTGCACACCCTGACTTGAAGCGATCAACAACGTATCGTTATCCAGAAGGGAAATGCTTGAAGGTGAATTCACCGTTTTGATCCAGTTGGTCTTGCCGGATGTATTGAATGAGTACACTTTCTTGGTTTTGTCCGAATATTCCATATAGACATATGCTGTGCCGTTGCTGGTATATACCGAATCAGAGTAGGTTGTATAAGGACCGCTTTTCTCATGGAATATCGTATTCCACTTCAATTGTCCAGTTGTAGCATCCAGCGCCTGAAGCGAGTCCAGTTGCCAGTCCAGCGTTGTTTTGCTGCTTGTTTTGGTTACAGGCTGGGATGCGTGCACATATACGAGATTTTTGGAAGGCACAGCATGGATTTCCTTGATCAGGACATCTTTTTCCGTATTAACCTCAGACAGCATCAGGGAAGATGACGTCCACGCCGGTCTGGGCATGGGTTCGGTTGAGGAAGCAGCGTAACTTGTTGTATTCATGGTGAAGAGGAGCATGCCGCCAAGAATGAGGGCAGCCCATGTTTTGGACTTGTGTTTGTTTAATGTATGCAATGGATAAACCACCTTTCTTCGATTCAAAATAGAACCGATTGTTGAATTTTACCATTGAAGGCGAGTGGGATTCAACCGAGTACACTGTAACCTTTGATCATTTGTATAATGAATCATCTTTGTTTGGAGAAGTGTAACGGTTACAGGGATTTCATCTTCTTTCGATGAGGAGGGAAGTTTGATATATGAAGTGCGGTGACAAGGAATATCTGCGTCATACGTGGGATAGATCATAGGAATTGAACAAGGAGCACAGCTATGAACTGGAGTGAAAACGTGGCCCCGTGGGTCATTGGATGTATCGTTTTATTCGTACTGATAGTCTGGATTATTCGAGGTGTTATTGGGCGCGGACAGCGGATACGTAGCGAAGCGAACCCACGGAAGATTACGATTAAGGATATCGACAAAATGGAGGATGGTTCCGAATTCGAATTATATCTCTACCATTTATTCGAACAACTCGGGTATGACGAGGTTCATAAAACGACGAGTAGCCGCGATTTTGGGGCAGATCTTGTATTTGTCGATAGATTGGGTAGACGAAGTGTGATACAAGCGAAGCGATATGGCGCGAACCATCCTGTCGGATTAAGTGCTGTGCAGGAGATCTATACATCGATGCGTTATTATGAAGCGGACCGCTCAATCGTTCTGACATCAGCCCGTTACACTGAAGCTTGCCGAACGCTTGCAGCGGTTAATGGTGTGAAACTGTTGGATCGGGAAGACCTGATGGAGTTAATTGTGTTATTCAAGTCCAGAAGACTGGAAGAAGCACTGGAATTAATTGAGGAAGATGATGAAGAACCGATCGAGACGTGGCAGTCCCGGCGAAAGAGGCAATCTCGCTAGGTTGCAGCCAGCGTTACCAGACGTAACATAGCTTTTGTATGTTGTATATATTTATTCCAGAAAGGTTCACCTTCACTTGTGTAGCTGCACATGATATATTGAGTGCATATTATACCAAAGGAGTGTGTAACCCGTTATGGCACGTACACAAACACAAAAAGCATTACGCAAAGCAGAACGGTCGAACCAATGGTGCTCGGAACAGAGCCGGAGAGGCAACAGAGATTATGGTGCATTATCCCAACATGTACGTCTCATGCCTACGAAGCAGGAAAAATTGCAAAAGGTCAAACACAAGAAGCAGATCATCCAGGATGGTGGTGCTTCTTTTTATTTTGTCCTACGTTTGAAAATACAGTGATGAATTGTACATATTAAATATCTTAATTTGTTTAAAATAATAAAAAAAGGAAGAGCTAGAAAGCTCATCCTCAATCAATCCTATTTCATAATAGAATGTTAATTCACCAAATGCAGCACTTCAACGTTCGGATCAATGTCTGCTTCATAATCCACACCATCGGTTTCAAAACCAAACAATTGGAAGAACTCGCGACGATAACCTTCCAGATCGGACAAGTCGTAGATGTTGTCTGAAGTCAACTCATTCCAGAGCTTCGCCACTTCTTCCTGAACGTCGGCTCTCATCTCCCAATCGTCAATGCGAATACGTCCTTGCTCGTCTGTCGGAACTTCTCCACCTGCATACAGCCGATCCGCAAACAGACGCTGCAATTGCTCGATACATCCTTCATGCAGCCCTTTTTCCTTCATGACTTTGTACAGGGCAGAAATATACAGGGGTACTACTGGAATCGCAGAGCTGGACTGGGTTACGAGAGCTTTCGCTACAGTAACATATGCACGACCACCCGTTGCACTCAGACGATCATTCAGCTTGTGTGCAGTCGCTTCCAGATGATCTTTGGCCTGACCGATGGTACCTTCGCGATAGATCGCTTGAGTAAGTTCAGGGCCGATGTAGGAGAAAGCAATGGTTGTTGCATCATCAGCGAGAACGCCACCTTGTTGCAGAGCATCCATCCATAGTTCCCAATCCTCGCCACCCATAACAGTTACCGTCTGGCGGATTTCCTCATCGATGGCCGACTCAAGCGTAACGGAAGTGATTTCCCCTGTGTGGAAGTTTACTGTTTTGTTTGTGTAGGATTGGCCGATCGGCTTCAACACAGAGTTGTACACTTCACCGGTGTTCGGATCAATACGTCGTGCGGATGCAACGCTGTAGACCACCAGATCTACCTGACCGAGTTCACTGCGAATCAGTTCCACGGCCTTATCTCTTGTTTCGTTTGCAAATGCGTCACCCGTAATGCTGTACGATTTCAGGCCGGCTTCTTCAGCAGCCTTCTCGAATGCGGCCGAATTGTACCAACCCGCTGAAGCTGTGCGTTTGTCTGTGGAACTGCTCGAACGGTAAATGCCGATCGTATTCGCTCCTGCCCCAAAGGCAGATACAACGCGTGAAGCCAGTCCGTATCCGGTGGAAGCACCGATAACGAGCACATTCCGTGGTCCTCTTAGCTCCGGCTGAGATTTAACATAATCAATCTGTTCCTGTACTTGTGCGGCACAACCTACAGGATGGGAAGTGGTACAAATAAAACCACGTGTTCTTGGTTTAATAATCATATAGTTGCATCCTTTCATGTTCAGTTCATGGTACAGCATTATTGTATTCTTCGTGTACAACCTCCTTATTGTAAAACAATTACCTCCGAAACGGAAACCGTTTCGGTTGTTTTGGCTGGAAGGGTGGTGTTCCATCTTCAATTTTCCGATGATGTGGATAGAATATATTCGCTCATGTATATAGAAAGAACAGGGATACCATGCTGAAGGAACGGATTGAATTTTTGAGCAAAAGAAAGCAAATCTCCCGCAAAGACCTCGTGGAGGGTCTCGGTTGTTTTTGAACAATTGTCCGTCCCTGCTTCGGCAATATCGGAAGAGACGGTGCATTCGCTGCCAGATCGGGATGATACGCTTACAGTTGAGCTGACTACAGCTTTGATGAAGGCCGTCTATTACCAGCAATTGAACGATGCAACGGCCCATGAGTATATACATACGTCCTACCTTCATTTTTACCTGGAGAAATACGGACGTCCAGATGATGTTGACCTGCCGGAACCGTTGGCTAAGGCGCTCTTGTATTATAAAGTGCAATATTATCGTTCCAAACTTGCCTTTGTGGACGTACTGACTCACGCAACCAGACTTAGTGAACTGTCCTTCTCTGGAAGTGAATTCTGGTTATCGGTCCAAAATATTAAAATGGAAGCCTATATTCAGGTTAGACAATACGAAGAGGCGAAGCAGGCACAACTGGCGACGAGTGGTTCTCTGCCTTTAACAGCTACGGCTACGGTGATTACCATCACCGATACAGGTAAACTAATTAATTTTGATCCGATTGTTGTGCTGGTTCTTGAGGTGACAGAGACGAACGGCACCCCGTATCAACGAACGCTGGAGACACTGGTATCCAAGATGCAGATTCCACGAGTGGGGGATCGGGTGGGATTGGGCCAGAATCCAGCGAATCCGTCCGAGCTGATCTATATGGGACTGTTGTCCGGCTAGAAATGCTGGGGTTACGAGAGGTGCAAGCCACGTAGTGCTTTCAGACAATACCAAGGCGCATTCGATAAGAAAAGAGTACTGTTCTAGATTGTCCGTCAAATACACGAGTAGCCAAAGCCCTAAAATCGTCGGCAGCTGTTAATAGATCATCTGCTCCGAGCTTCAACGCCGTTTGCAGGCCACCTTGGCTCAGGGCGAGATTGACGTATCGATCAGCCGTGAATGTCTCGTGGTGATGAAACACGATTTCCCGAACATATCGGAACAGCCCGGACTGCTGAATTTGCTGCAGATGCCCATCCTTGCTCCATTTGTGTGCCTGGTTATTTTGGTGAGCCAGACTAGCTGCTCGATGATCCGCCTCCGTATTCAGCTCCATGTAGGCTTGTTCCAGCTGCCAGTTCAGCATAGGCGGCCAGTCGCAGTCGTAGGCAGCAAATATACCCCCTGTACGCAGTACACGCGCGAACTCGCGAAGTGTAGATTCAGGTTCCATCCAGTGAAACGATTGGGAACATGTCAGCACATCCACACTGCCATCAGGAAGCCCAAGGTCGTGAGACAAACAGGATACAAACCGGATGTTATCCGGCTTGCCCGCAGATTCCCACTTGGACTCAGCTACAGCTCTCATATCATCGCTGGGTTCGAAGCCGATGATGCGTTCTGCCTGATTATGCCAGATCCACGAGGATAAACCGGTACCACAGCCAACATCTGCGACCATACGCGGCCTACTACCAAGATATGTCGTTAGAATATCCACCACTTCAGTGGGAGCAGCAGGTCGATTCTGATCGTATAACGTACCGAAACCTTTGAAACGTTCTACATTGTTGCGTCTAATGTCTTGCATGAGTGTGCCTCCTTCGGTCAGATGTATGACTGAGAGTCAACTGTGGTCAAAAGTTGTATCGGGCTATATTATATCATTCATTGTCGGGTATTTTGTTGATGACATTCTGTAAATGTTCAACAGCCTTTATATGACGCCGGAGCAATTCCTGTCCAACATGAGCCGGTTCAACGACAGTCAATTCCGAACCGAACGACATCAGAAAGGAGTATAGCCATTCGCCTACATTCAATTCAAGGGAGACACGGAGCCTGCCATCAGGCTCTTTTTCAATGAGGGACGGTTCAAAAAAATCATGCACTTTATATGCAATGCTGCTGGAGAACAGGAGTGTCAGAGAGGTCGGGGGAGTGACTATCGCTGATTCAGGTTGGGTTGATCCTTCAGTTATAGGATGATCGTGTTTTCTGGTCAGGAATGTCAGCTGAGTGATTCGTTTCATCTTGAACGTCTCAGATTCTCTCCGGTCAGGATCATCATGAAGATAACCTTTAAAGTACCAGGTGTTGTTTTTGAATATAAGCTTCTGTGGCTGGACGGTTGGAATACTCTTCTCCCCATCCGAGTTAACATAGTGAAACGATATCAGTTGATTCGTTAAAATAGCCTGTTTCACCTGATTGAACAGTTCTCTCTCTTGCAAAGGGATGCTGCCCCATGGCGAGAAATCGAATTCGATCCAATCCAGCTTGTGATCAAACAGGGCGGTCAGCCGTTGTAGCATATGGGCACTGTTGAGGTGGGGAATTGCACTGACACTGTATAGTCCCAACAAAATCTCGTTCTGGTCTTCTTCCGACAGCAGGGACTTGTCCATGACATAGTTGTCCATCAGATGAATGCCGCCATACTTGCCGGTAGTGGTATAGACGGGAATACCCGCAGCGCTCAGCCTGTCGATATCACGATACACCGTACGCACAGAAATCTCGAACAAACGGGCGAGTTCAGGTGCAGTGGCTTTCTTTTTCTCCAATAACAAAAGCAACATTCGAAATAATCGGTTATTTTCCATGCTGTCATTATACCATGACAATAGGTGTCAGGGTATGGATGGTACACTTGGATTATATAACGTTGTACCGAGACAAGAGACTTGCTTGCCGAGGAGTTAACATTAAGAGGAGGAAATGGTCATGACAATGAAAGAAGGATTCTACTGGGGCGGCGCAACGGCTGCCAATCAATTCGAGGGTGGATGGAACCAGGGTGGCAAGGGACCAAGCACATCTGACATGATGACGGGTGGAACCCATACGACTCCGCGCCGGATTACATCTGTGCTGGAAGAGGGTACGTATTACCCGAGCCATGAAGCGGTTGATTTCTATGGACATTACAAAGAGGATATTGCCATGATGGCAGAGATGGGCTTCAAGATGTTCCGTATGTCCATCAACTGGTCCCGGATCTATCCGAACGGTTATGATCTGGAGCCGAATGAAGAAGGATTGAAGTTCTACGATAATGTCTTTGCCGAGTTGAAAAAGCATAATATTGAGCCGCTCGTAACGATCTCCCACTACGAAACACCGTTCGGTCTGACACAGAAGTATAACGGTTGGGCTTCCCGTGAAGTCATTGATTGTTATATCCGTTATTGTACAACCCTGTTCAACCGTTATAAGGATCAGGTCAAATACTGGCTGACGTTCAATGAAATTAACATCCTGACGATGCCAATGGGCGCTTATATGGGTGCAGGTATCCTGTTCGAAGGCAAAGAGACGTTAACGGATGGTATCGATGATCCACAGACTCGCTTCCAGGCGCTGCATCACCAATTCGTGGCCAGTGCCAAAGCCGTGAAATTGGGACATGAGATCAACCCTGATTTCAAAATTGGCTGTATGGTTGCCTTCATGACAACGTATCCAAACACATGTAATCCAGATGACATGCTGCTTGCACAGAAGAAAGACCAACTGTCCAACATGATCTGTGGTGACGTACAGGTGCGTGGAGCTTATCCCGGATTTGCCAAACGGTTCTTCGCCGAAGAAGGCATCCAGATTGAGATGCAACCCGGAGACGAGCAGACCCTGCGTGAAGGCTGCGTAGACTTCTATTCCTTCAGTTATTACATGTCTCTTGTCGAAAGTGCAGACGAGTCTCTTGAGAGAGCAGAAGGCAACTTGCTTGGCGGCATCAAAAATCCATATCTCGAAGCTTCCGACTGGGGCTGGCAGATCGATCCGAAAGGACTGCGTTATACGCTGAATCATCTGTATGATCGTTATCAGATTCCGCTGATGGTTGTTGAGAACGGTCTGGGTGCTGTCGATGTGGTAGAAGCAGACGGTTCCATTCAGGATGACTACCGGATTGATTATCTGAGAGGTCACATTGAGCAGATGAAAGAAGCGGTAGCTGACGGCGTAGATCTCATTGCCTACACGATGTGGGGATGTATCGACTTGGTCAGCGCATCCACTGGAGAGATGAAAAAGCGTTATGGCTTCATTCATGTCAACAAGGACAACGATGGCAACGGGGATCTGAGCAGAACACCGAAGAAGAGCTTCCACTGGTACAAAAAAGTTATTGAAACCAATGGTGAAGAACTATAATTTAGTATAAAAATATACCCGCTTGTCCCTTTGAATAGGACAAGCGGGTTTTTTGGATGGAATTCAGACATAAAAGCGCAGGGTGTGAGAATAGAAGAATCCCCGGTATCCTTAGTTCAGGAATACCGGGGATTTATTATTTCTCGCCTAAAGTGAGCTTACGCCACGCTTCTGGAATGCACTTCGGACAGACGCTCCAAATGCCGCTGATAAAACCATATACATGTGGCGAGCCAGCATCCACTCAAAAAGTATCCGCCAACGACATCACTTGGGTAGTGAACACCGAGATATATACGGCTCAAGCCAATAATCAGGATAAAGACTGCACTGGCAATGACCATAAGCACACGTCCCGTTACCGTCGGCACATGTTTCCAGAGCAGAAAGGCCAGTCCACCATACAGGCTGAACGCTGCCATGGAATGTCCGCTGGGGAAACTGTATCCACTCACTTCGATGATCCGGTTAATGGTAGGTCTGGCACGCTGGAATACCAGCTTGAGCAATGCATTTAACAGGGTTGAACCGGCGAGTACGCAAGCCAGGAAGAGCAGTTCACGTTTGTGTTTTAGGCAAACGTATAACACAATCATGGCAATGATTGTAATGATAACCACGGCCTTTTCACTGCCAATCCAGGTAAACAACTGCATGAATTGTGTCATGCCGGGTGATTCCATGCCCTGAACCCAACCAATCAGCGTATCATCAAACCTGTGAATCTGGTTGTCGCTGATGGACAAGGCGATACTTACAAAAGCGGTAAGACATAACGCTGCAACGAGCAGCGGGAAGGAGAAGTTCTTTTTCCAGTTTGGCATATAATGTGAGTTCCTCCGTGATGCTTGATTTCTTAGGTTACTCATACGAATGACCTAAGCGTCATTCATATTATGCTATAATTTTACAATATATATAGCAACAATAAAAATATGTAACCTGTACACTGATTGTTCAAGCATAGAATGTGAGAGGGGAGCAGGCGGAATGAAACGGTTGATGATGTTCATGTTGGTCTTACTATTGCTTATGTCTGGGTTAGCTCTATTTCCGGGCGGCAAAGTCTATGCGTGCAGTTGTGTTGAAAGTGATGCCAAAGAGAGATTGAAGACCTTCACAACGGTATTTACGGGAGAAGTGGTGAAGAAAGGCCATGCTCAGCAGTCGAAGCATGATGGCTTAATAAGAGAGTATACCTTTGATGTAGATACTGCTTGGAAGGGGATCAATACGAAAAAGATAAAGATCCTGGGGAGTGACGGAGATTCAGGCTCCTGTGGCATTCAATTGGAGAAGAATCAGTCTTATCTGATCTTTGCTTACCAGCATGAAGGTGACCAAAAGCTACATACGAATCTATGCAGTGGTAATGTTGCTGTTGAACAAGCTGTAGACGAGTTAAAGCTACTGGGTACAGGTAAAGTTGTGAGTAAAGAAGATTTTGGGGGAACCAATGGTGAGGGAAATGGATCGATCGATCTCATCGTGTACGGTGGAGTCATTCTAATAGCAGGGCTGGCCATGGTGTGGATGTGGAGAAGAAGGAAAAGGGCCTGATTACAGGTCTAATGAGGGTTCGGTTGAAGAACATAAGTATGTTGACGACGAAAACGAAACCAAAATCCCCATGTAGAGCGTTAAGAACTATTGTTGCTCTGCATGGGGAGTCCAAGGTCTGATTCATAATTGTTCGAATCATAGCCGGATTATTGGGCCGGAGACGATGGAACTGGAACTATTTCAGTTGCAACATGTATTCATAAGCCGTGACGCCGAACACTCGTTTGAAATGCCGATTCAGATGGGTTAGATCGACAAATCCGCAATCCGCAACAGCAGCATAGACGTCTTTCTTCGTTTCGATGGACTGGCGAGCACGTTCCACTTTGCAGTTCAAGAAAAATTGGTAGGGTGATATGCCAGCCTGTGACTTGAATTCACGGATAAACTGAAACTTGGACATGCCAAATTCGGAGCTTAGATTGTCCAGCTTCAACACATCCTCAGTGCTGCAAAACATCATTTCCTTGGCTTTACGGACTACGCTATTCTGAGGTAGCCAAAGCTTGGTATGCATCTCTTTCTGGGCCAGCAGATGAACCAGATCGAAGATCCGTTCGCTGCATTCGGCTTCGTTCTGTCTGAGCTGAACAGCATCGTTCAGCATCAGGATACTCCGTGCAAGCTCGGGGTCATAGACGATGGGACTGGAGAAACGCATCTCCTTTTTGCCAATAATCTCCTCGACCAAATCCGGCTTTAAATACAGCATCACATAGTCAATGCCAGCCTTATCGTAAGAGCTTCCATCATGGGACTGTTCCCGATTGAATAACATGACGCCATTCTTATGCGAAGCCTGATACTGTCCATCCAGATTATATTGTTGAATACCGCGCAGGGTAACGCCTACTGCATACTCTTCGTGGCAATGCTTTTTATATGCAAAATCGGTGAAACTGGCGGATAGTGCCAGCACATCTTCTGATTTTTGGTAGTTAAACCGTTCCATGCAGCACACCTCCCAAACCTTAGATGACTCCGGATACTATAATGGCTGAGTATAACAAAAAAAGAGCCATTAGAATACTGAGTAATTTTTGGTGCCGATTCAGTAGCGATCTGAAAACCGTGCCAAAAACAACCCAACTTGAATACGCCAGAAAGCCAATCAAGGTAATCAGCAACACGAACAAAAGTGAAGATAATGAACTATCATAATAAGGAAGTACATAGCTTGGAATGACGGTAAAGGTAAATAACACCACTTTGGGGTTCACAAACTGCATGATCAGACCGTTCCAAAAGCCGGTAACCTGTTTCGGTGCATTCTCGGTACTACCCATCTTGTAGACCTGATAGGCCAGATACAGCATGTACACACAACCGACAATCTGCATCACTTTCAGAATTCCGGGCATCACTGCGGCAAGCAAATGATTCAAATAAGCGGAGGCAGCAAGCAGCAGACCGAAGGCCAGTGTGGCTCCCCCGACGTAGGGCATCGTTTTTCGCGCGCCAATCTTCTGTGTAGAAGATAGAATGACGATATTGCTGGGCCCGGGTGTGAAGGTAACGACAATGCAGTAGATCAAAAAAAAAGTAATATTCATCTGAAGTCTCCTCTGAAAGTCATCTGGTTTCCTGATCATACGCCAGAGACATCCCGGGCTATAGTACATTATTGCAGACGGTACCTGGGCAAGAAGCAACAAGCATCTTTTAGAAAATGAAGAGTGGTTCCTTTTTTGAATGATTGCGTTTACAATTTAAAACGAAGTGAAGGGGTTCAGACCACAAGAGGAAGTGAACGGTATGAAAAAAATGCTGCTGGTTTATATTCTGCTGATCTCGGCATTTGCGCTGTATGTGCTGAGATTTGAATACACAAGTCAGGTGAACAGTTCATGGGAGGACCGGGGGCTGCGTGGCGATATCGGTGAGACGTACATCATGATTACATTCCAGTCCGGGCTGGAGTATTGGAAGAGCCCGCTCAAAGGCTTCGAGGATGCCGGGGATGCGCTTGGCGTAACCGTCGAATACCGAGGGGCTACCCGGTATGATGCGAAGGAGCAGACAACAGTCATTGAGCAGGCCATCGCGCGTAAACCTGCCGGAATTGCCATATCTGCGATCGATCCGCAATCGCTGATTCCCGCAATCAACAAGGCCATTGATGCGGATATTCCTGTCGTATTGTTCGATGCAGATGCACCGGGCAGTCGGGCGTATTCCTTTCTCGGAACAGATAACTACAAGGCTGGTGTAACGGCAGCTGACAAAATGGCCGAGTTGCTGGGCCGCGAGGGAGAGGTCGCGGTATTGACCCTGCCGGGACAGCAAAATCATGAGGATCGGACCAAAGGATTCCGCGATACGATCCAGCAGCGATACCCGTCTATACAGGTGGTTGAAGTTGCAGACGGACATGGTGATACACGGATATCCAGAGACGAAACGCTAAGAATGATGAAGGCCCATCCGAAGCTGGCAGGTATTTTTGTGACGGAGGCAACCGGTGGGGCAGGAGCAGGTGAGGCTGTCCAGAATGCAGAAGAAGGGCATGACCTGCACATTATATCTTTTGATACGAATAAGGTTACATTGGATATGATCAAGGGTGGTACTATATCGGCCACGATTGCACAGGGAACCTGGAACATGGGGTATTGGTCGCTTCAATATTTGTTCCATCTGCATCATCAATTGACGGTACCTTCCCCGTCCTCTTCCGGTGAGAATGCACCGCTGCCAGAGAGGGTGGACACAGGGATTTCCGTGGTGACACGCTCGAATGTGGATGATTATTATGCCAAATAACAAGGAGCGTTCCAGAGGATCAAGATCATGGAGCCGTAGAACCATTCGTTCAAGAGTGGGGAACGAATTTCGGCGTTTACGCTTGCGCAACATGCCGCTTCGTTATCAACTGATGCTGCTGTTTCTCCTATTCGCTATTGTGCCTTCCGTGGGACTTGGGTTGCTCGTTAACTGGACAGTCGAACGGGTGGTAGAAAGGCAAGTCGAGGGGCATACGATGCAACTCATTGGCAAAGTGAATGAAGCCTTGAACAGCAAAATGGAAAATCTGCAAAACATGACGTACCTGATTGCGTTTGACCCGGATATTGATGCCTTTATGGGTGAAAAAAAGCCACCGAATGATGATGCAGGCATCAATACGCAGAATAAGGAAGGCAACACCGCAACAGAGCCGAATCGGCTGTATGGAATCAAACAGACCTTGCAGGGTTTCACAACCCTGTACCCGGAGATCGCCGGGATTGTTCTCGTCAACGGAAGCGGTGACTACATCAGCAATGAGATGTACCCCCGGGCGGAGCAGAGCCTTACCGGGGAAGAATGGTACCGAAAAGCTTCGGTTAATCCGGGTATCTTCACCGTGCTGGGTCAGCCTAAAGAGCGCAATATTGCAACACATGTACGTTACAAGGACGATGAGATTGTATCGGTTGCACGCTCTGTAACCGATGAAACCTCAGGACGTGTGCGAGGGGTCATTATGATTGATCTCAAGCTGAGATCCGTCTCTCAGGCGGCCCGAAATGTGACATTGGGGAAATCCGGATATGTGATGGTTACGGACGCCGAAGGACGTAGCGTCTACAAGCCGGAGCATCCCCTGATTGATCATATCCCCGCAGGTTGGTTCCCCTCGGGTGACAGTGGAACGTTTACCGCTGAAGCCGGCGGCGGAGAGTTATTATTTATGTTCCAGTCCTCCACCTTTACAGGTTGGAGAACGGTGGGCGTATTTCCGGCAAGAGAGTCCATCACCGAAGTGCGCCAGATTCAGTTTTACGTGGTCAGTTTTGTATTCGTGGTGTGTTTGTTCGGTCTGAGTGCCTCTTCATGGTTCTCACGGTCCATAGCCCAACCCATCTTTCGGCTGATGTCCTATATGCGCAGGGCAGAGACTGGCAATCTCAGAGCGGGCCGCTGGAGCGATCGTGGCGATGAGATTGGCATGCTCGGCAACAGCTTTAATCGAATGCTCGCACAGATCCAGGCGCTCATCTCCCTGAATGAACTGCGGGAGCAGCAGAAGCGGGATGCTGACATGCGCAGTTTGCAGGAGCATATCAAACCTCACTTTTTATATAACACACTGGACACCATTCATTGGATGGCTCGCAAAAAGGGCGTAGATGATGTATCCGACATGGTTGGTGCTCTGTCTCGGCTATTTCGTATCGGACTCAGTAAAGGAAAGGATCATATTCCGCTGCATTCCGAGCTGGAGCATATCACCAGTTACCTGCAAATTCAGCAGACCCGTTACCGTGATCGCCTTCAGTATACGTTGATTGTTCCCGAGGAGCTGAGAGAACTGTACGTGCTAAAGCTGCTGCTCCAGCCTCTGGTGGAGAATGCAATCTATCACGGAATCAAGGGCAGACGCGGGCCAGGGGAAATCCGGGTAGAGGCCATGGTAGAACATGACAGACTGCTGTTGACCGTTCAGGATGATGGCGCAGGCATGTCCAAGGAACGGCTTGCAGAGATGGAGCGTCTGCTCGAAGCCCCTTTGGAAAGTATGGAAGCGCCTTGGCCTGAAATGACTGGCAAAAGCTATGGCATGCTGAACGTTCAGGCCCGTGTCCGATTGTCCTTTGGGGATGAATATGGCATTGTACTGAAGAGTCAGGAAGGAGAAGGGACCTGTGTGACGATCATTCATCCCTTGATGCGAGAACTTCCAACGCCGCAGCAATCGGATCACGAAGAGAGGAAGGAGAACGAATGATGAAATTCATACCATCAACAACGACGATCTGTACCAAAGCTGATGAGACATCTGCCCCCATCGCTGCTGCGACGGAGATTGTATCTGATCACCAGACGGTTAAGAAATATCGAGTGCTCATCGCTGATGATGAGCCAATCATTCGGGAGGGTATCCGGGATGCGATCGACTGGACGACGCTTGGGATGGAGGTCGTGGGGAAGCGGAGGACGGTGAAGAAGCGCTGGAACGGGCTGAAGACTTGCGCGTGGATGTTGTACTGGTCGATATGAATATGCCATTCCTGAATGGGATTGAACTGATCCGTGCCCTTCAGCAGAAATGTCCAGGCTGTCGTTACCTGATCATCTCTGGACATGATGAATTTGCATATGCCCAAGAGGCGGTTCGACTTGGCGTAGAGGATTATATCTTGAAGCCTGTACAAGCGGATCAGCTGTATGCTGCACTTGAGCGATTGAGTCAGCGCTTGGATGAAGAGCACCAGCGGATGGCATATGTCACGCAGGCTGCCCAGCAGATTGAGCGCAATATTCCGCTGCTGCGCCAGCGATTCTGTCTGGAGTGGCTGGAAGGACAGGCTGAGGGGAGAGATCTCACGGAGCAGCTCGCATTTTTGCGTCTGCCATCCTACGCACCTGTACAGATTGGAGTTGTGCGCTGGCCTGCTGCCGAAGCTCGTCAGACGCTAATGCGGGAGAATGATCGTCAGTTGTTTCTGTTTGCCGTGGAAAATATGATTAGTGAACTGCTGGGGGACCTGCCACATGTGTTATTCCGGGAATCCAACGGATTGATCGGCATATGTCTGTGGCAGGAAGCCCCGGAAGAGATCGAGTCCATCCTGGAGCAGCAGATCAGTTCTTGCCTGAATATTGCAATTCATGTGCATGTGGAGAACCATGCAGGGACGCTGGAGCATACGCCGGATACGTATCGTCATTGCCGTGAGCTTGTCTACGGAGAAGTCCGATTGTCCCCACTGGTTCGCCGGGCAAGACAGATGATCCAGGAAGAGTATGCTGAGCGGGACCTTACTCTGGAATCGCTGGCTTCCCGTCTGCAAGTGTCCGCGGTATATCTTAGCCGAGTGCTGAAGAAAGAGCTGAATGATTCCTTCGTGACGCTTGTTACGCATGCGCGCATTCGCAAGGCTTTACAGCTGCTGGACTCCACAACACTGCCGATCCACATGATCGCCGAGCGTGCAGGTTACGATACCCAGCATTATTTCAGTACTGCCTTCAAGAAAACGATGGGCATCTCGCCTGCACAATATCGGAAAGATGGGGAACCGTCGACCGCTCTTCAGCGGATCGGTTATAACTCCGCCTGTCCTAATCCTAATAGACATCAACTTATATCCATACTGTGATCCATCGATAGGATGTGTTCCACTTCGGTCAAGCGAAGGGAACATGTCCTTTTTTTGATTCTGAATATGTCCCTCTTGAGTTTCCCGCTCATTCTTAGGACATTTCCATCAAAAGTTAAATTTTTATAAAAAAGGTTCAAAACCTGCAAAGACCTCGCTGCTACTCCCATGCTACGATGGAACTCAGACAGGAACAGCAAGCAACAGGCTGCACTTCATGCATTGTAAGCGTTATCTTATAACTCATTCAGAACCGTATGACGTGAGGAAAGGGGAACTTCATATGAAAAAAGGAGCTATGCTCATCTGGCTTCTGGTGATGACCTTGATGCTTTCGGCATGTAATCTGGCCGAAAGTGATCTGGGCAGCAAGGAAAAGGGGTACGTCGGCATATCGATGCCAACCAAATCATCGGAACGATGGGTGGGTGACGGGGAGAACATGGTCCGTCTGTTTCAGGAGCAAGGATACAAAACCGATCTTCAGTATGCCGAAGATGTCGTCGAGAATCAGATCTCACAGATTGAGAACATGATTACCAAAGGCGTTGATGTGATGGTCATCGCGTCCGTGGATGGCAATACGCTAACGGATGTGATCAAGAAGGCGCATGATGAAGGAATACAGGTCATCTCGTATGACCGGCTCATTCGTAATACGCCCTATCTGACTTACTACGCCACGTTCGATAATTTCAAGGTAGGGGTGCTCCAAGCTTCCTACATTGAGCAAAAGCTTGGTCTAAAGGAAGGAAAAGGACCGTATAACATGGAGCTGTTCGGCGGTTCACCGGATGATAATAACGCTTATTTCTTCTTCGACGGTGCGATGTCCGTGCTGAAGCCGTATATTGATTCCGGCAAGCTGGTTGTACGCAGCAAACAGATGACGATGGCCCAGATCGCTACCTTGCGTTGGGATGGTGCCTTGGCCCAAACACGGATGGATAATTTGTTAAGTGCCTACTATTCAGGGGATAACCTGGATGCGGTGTTATCACCGTATGACGGGATCAGCATCGGGATCATCTCATCCTTGAAAGGTATCGGTTACGGAACAGCGAACAAGCCACTGCCTGTCATTACGGGTCAGGATGCCGAACTGGCCTCGATCAAGTCCATTGTCGCTGGCGAGCAAACCCAGACAGTCTTCAAGGATACACGGAAGCTGGCAGAGCAGACGGTAGAAATGGCGAATAGCATTCTGCAAGGGAAACAAGCAGAAGTGAATGATACGAATTCGTATAACAATGGAATTATGGTTGTTCCAGCATATCTTCTGGACCCTATCTCCGTGGATCGAACGAATGTGGAGCAGGATATTGTGGGCAGCAAGTATTACACGAAGGAAGAAATCGGATTGAAATAAAGAATGAAAGGAGCACATTCCATGGCCGGAATCATTCTGGAAATGAAGGACATCACCAAAACCTTCCCTGGCGTCAAAGCGCTGGAACGTGTCAATCTGCAAGTCCGGGAAGGCGAAATTCATTCGATATGCGGGGAGAACGGAGCAGGTAAATCCACACTGATGAAGGTGCTTAGCGGTGTATATCCGTATGGCACGTATGAAGGAGATATTATATTTCAGGGCAAAACATGTGAGTTCAAGGATATCAAGCAGAGCGAGGATCTGGGTATCGTTATTATTCATCAGGAGCTTGCCCTGATTCCCTACCTTTCCATTGCGGAGAATATTTATCTGGGCAACGAGCGTGCGAACAAGGGGATTGTGGACTGGAAGGAAACCTTTGTGGGTACACGTGAACTGCTGAGCAAGGTAGGCTTGAACGAAAATCCGAACACGCTGGTATCCAGCATTGGAGTGGGTAAGCAACAACTGGTTGAAATTGCGAAAGCGCTCTCCAAAAAAGTGCGTCTGCTCATTCTGGATGAGCCAACGGCTGCGCTGAACGAGGATGACAGTGAAAATCTGCTGCAATTGATGTTGGAATTCAAGAAGCAGGGCATCGCCTGTATTCTGATCTCCCACAAGTTGAATGAAGTATCCAAGGTATCGGATTCCGTAACCATTTTACGGGACGGCAAGACCATTGAGACGCTGGATATGAAGAGGGACAACGTCACGGAGGACCGGATCATCAGCGGCATGGTCGGACGTGATCTCACCAGCCGTTATCCGGAGCGCCACGCGACCATAGGTAAAGTCATTCTTGAGGTCAAGGACTGGACGGTATACCACGAACATCATGCCGAGCGGAAGGTATTGGATCAGATCAATATGCATATCAAGCGTGGTGAGATTGTAGGCATTGCCGGCCTGATGGGGGCTGGACGGACAGAGCTTGCGATGAGCATATTCGGCAAAGCCTACGGACGCAACATTTCGGGCCAACTCATCAAGGATGGCAAGCCCATTCAGAATAACAGCGTCACCGAGGCTATTGAGAATGGGTTCGCTTATGTGACTGAAGACCGCAAGGAATACGGTCTCATCCTGATGGATGATATCAAGCGGAACATTTCACTAACAGGCCTGAACAAGCTGACGCGGAAGGCGGTTGTGAACGAGCACGAAGAAGTGCTGGTGGCCGAAGAAATGAAGAAAAGCATGAATATCAAAGCACCCAGCATTCTGCAGAAGACCGGTAATCTGAGCGGAGGAAACCAACAGAAGGTGGTGCTGAGCAAATGGATTTTTGCCGGACCGGATATCCTCATTCTGGATGAACCTACCCGCGGTATTGATGTGGGAGCGAAGTTCGAGATCTATACGATCATTCATCGGCTTGCTGCTGAGGGCAAGGGTGTGCTGGTAATCTCATCCGAGCTTCCGGAGGTTCTTGGCCTGTGTGACCGGATCTATGTCATGAATGCCGGACGAATCACGGGTGAAGTCAGCCGGGAACAAGCATCGCAGGAAACGTTGATGAGATATATGACCAAGTCTGGAGGCGGTAAGTATGGAAACGATAACGAAACTGTTCAAAAATAACATACGTCAATACGGCATGATCATTGCCCTGGTCGTGATTATGCTCTTGTTCGAGATACTGACCAACGGGCTACTGCTCAAGCCGATTAATATTACGAATCTGATCTTGCAGAATAGCTACATTCTGGTACTGGCGATTGGCATGGTGCTTGTCATTATTACCGGGCATATTGATCTTTCGGTTGGTTCCATTGCCGCCTTTGTTGGTGCAGTAGCCGCAATCATGATGGTTGATTGGCAGCTTCCAGCATGGCTTGCGGTTATTGCATCCTTGCTGGTTGGCGGGTTGATTGGTGCATGGCAGGGCTTCTGGATCGCATATGTGCGAATTCCGGCGTTTATCGTGACGCTGGCAGGCATGTTGCTGTTCCGCGGTCTGACGATGATCGTGCTGGAAGGGAAATCCATTTCTCCTTTCCCTGCCGGATTCCAGAAAATCAGCTCGGGTTTCTTGCCGGATGTTCAATTCTCAGGTCTGGGTCTGGTATCCATTATCGTGGGTCTTGTCCTCACGGTCTGGTACATCGTCAATGAACTAGGGGAGCGTCGTTCCCAGCGCAAATACGGATTCGAGGTCGTGTCCCAGGGACTGTTCCTGCTCAAGCTGATTGTGGTGGCAGCCGTGACGAATCTGTTTACGTTTGTACTCGCAAGTTACGCAGGGATTCCCAATATTCTGGTTCTGCTATTTGTCCTTATCGTTGTCTACTCCTTCGTCATGAACCGCACGGTTATGGGGCGTCATGTGTACGCACTTGGTGGAAATGAAAAAGCGGCAGGTTTGTCCGGAGTCAAGACGAAAAAAGTGACGTTCTGGGTATTTGTCAACATGGGTATGATGGCAGCGATCTCTGGACTGATCTTCGCAGCACGTCTGAATGCGGCTACGCCAAGAGCCGGAACCAACTTTGAGTTGGATGCCATTGCGGCTTGTTTTATCGGTGGAGCTTCAGCTTCCGGGGGAATTGGAACGGTATTCGGCGCAATCATCGGTGGTTTGGTTATGGGTGTACTTAATAACGGAATGTCCTTGATTGGCTTGGGGATTGACTGGCAACAGGGCATCAAGGGATTGGTACTGCTGCTTGCTGTAGCATTTGATATCTATAATAAAAATAAAAGATCAGCTTAAACGTCATGCGGATAGGCATTCATCATGTAAACCGATGATCAACCAAAAAGCCGGAAGTATGAAGTATGAAGTATGAAACATGAAGTGTGATCTAACCCCACCTTATTCCACGGTTCATTCAAATTTTAAAATCAGATTTCTGAATACTAAATAAACAGACCTTGATCATAGGATCAGGGTCTGTTTATTTGTCTGTCTGTGAGTAAGTCGGGTGAGCCTGGACTTTTACCAGCTACATCCGTCGTGACTTTTACATCAATGCTCCCAGAAAACGGGTGGCGATACCGAAATAAATAAACAACGACAGAATATCATTCAATGTAGTGATTAACGGCCCGGAGGCCACAGCAGGGTCCACCTTGAATCGACTGAGCAGAAGCGGAATACATGTACCGGTCAGTGTGCCAATCACCAGCGTTAAGAACAATGACACGCCAATAATTGCGCCCAGCAGCCAGTCCCCTTGCCAGAAATAAGCGATGACGGTAATGAGTAATCCGCAGACCAGACCGATCATAGTGCCTACTTTGATCTCCCGAACAATCAGGGCCAAGACAGTGGCTTTGTCAAGCTTGCGTCCAATCAGTCCACGTATAACAACCGCGAGAGACTGCGTCCCTGTGTTTCCCGTCATACCCGCAATCATGGGCATGAAGAATGCCAATGCCACAACCTGGTTCAAGGTATCCTCGAAAAAGTCCACGATGCTTCCCGAGATTAAGCCGATTAACAGCAACAGGATAAGCCAGGGAAGTCTGCGTCGGACGGCAATGAGCGGTTTGGTATCAAAATCGATATCCTTGCCTCCGCCACCCATTTGAGCCAAGTCTTCACTTGCTTCATGCATGATGATATCAATGACATCATCCATCTGGATGATACCGCACAGCCTGTTGTTCTCATCGACCACCGGAAGTGCCATGAACTCGTAACGTTGCAGCAACTGCGCCGCTTCTTCCTGGTCCATATCTACCGTGGCACGGATCACCCGTCGGGTCATCAGCTCATCAACCTGAGTCTTGTCGTCGGCCAGAGCAAGGGATCGATAACTCACGACACCGACCAGTTTACCTTCATTATCGGTCACGTAGAGGTAACTGGAAGCGGAGATGTGCAGTGTGCCCTGCGATTGTCGTAAGGCCTCCCTCGCTGTCTCATGGGCTAACAGTGTCCGATACTGATCTGTCATGATTCGTCCAGCCGTCTCTGGCGGGTAGTTCAGCACTGAACGGATAATGGCAGAGTGGTCCAGATTCATGTTGGACAGCAATTCCTCTCTGCGTTTGGCAGGCAGGTCATGCATGAACCGGATCAGGTCACTTTTGTCCATCTGCTGCATGACTTCAAGCATCCGTTCCGGCCCGAGCCGTTCAAAGAGTTCGATCTGTTCATGCAGCTTTAGATTCTCTACTATATCTGCAAGGGCGTCGGGTTTGAACAGAAGCAGAAACCGGGTCGTTTCTGCTTCCGGGAACTTTTTATATATGAGGGATAGATCATAGGGATGCAGCTCTTTCACCAATTTATAGAACTCAGGCAAGTTCTGGGATTGGATATGCTGGGTGAGTTGTTCGGTGATCTCCTCAACAGAGAATTCTTTTTTGGATTGAAATCCGTTCATATCAACACTCCTTTCAATAGGATCAACTTCATATTTTTAAACGAAATGGGTTGAAAGTCAAACAACGAAGGGAAAAAAGGAGCGCTGGAGGTAGCAAAGGAGAAGAGTGACTATTATATAGAAGGCATGGAAAATGATATTGTAATCTTGCTCACCTATTCGATATGGGCTTACAAACGAGCGCTGCAAGGATATACTTGTTGTACAGCAACAGACGAGGAGGATATGAGCTAGTGGAAGCAAATATCAGAACACAATTGCTCAGCCTGGCTGAGCCGAAATATCAGAAATTCTCGGCTGCGCTCATTCCCAACATAACGAATGTGCTGGGTGTGAGATTGCCAACCTTACGAAAGATTGCCAAACAGATTGCCGCCGGGGACTGGCGCATGTATCTAGATACAGCTGATGATGAATATTTTGAAGAAGTGATGTTGCAAGCGATGGTCATTGGACATGTACAGGCTGATCTGGACGAGCTGCTGAAGGCCATTGAAGCATTTGTACCTAAGATCGACAACTGGTCGGTGTGCGACAGCTTCTGTGCCGGATTAAAGTATACGAAGATCCATTCAGAGTCCATGTGGACGTTCTTGCAACCCTATCTGAGATCAGAGCAGGAATATGAGATTCGGTTTGGTGTCGTTATGCTGTTGAATTTTTATCTGGATGAGCGATATATAGATCAGGTGTTGCCCGCATTGGATCAGATTAAACATGAAGCATACTATGTGAAAATGGCTGTTGCCTGGGCTATCTCGATGGCTTATGTGAAGCAACCAGAGGTGACCATGGGCTACCTGAAGCACAATACGCTGGACGATTTTACGTACAATAAAGCTCTTCAGAAAATTACGGAATCCTATCGGGTTGATCCGGAGAGCAAACAGATGATCCGCAGCATGAAGCGTAAGGTGAAGAAGCGGGTTACCCCTAGCATTAAGCATTCCACCGGGGAGAGGACGATAAACGAATGAGAAACCATATTATGTACACTACGATGCAGCTGGACGGTCGTCCATGGGTGCTGCTCGCTACGGAACAAGGATTGTGCCGAGTAGTCATGCCTAATGAAACACTGGAGGACTGGAGCGGCTGGATACAGAAAGTTGCACCTGGCGTGGAACTGGAAGAGAACGAGGATGCTTTGAAACGAACAGGTATGATGGATTGGTTGCAGTCCTATTTTGCCGGGGAACCCATGGCTTATACAGATGCGATCCCACTGGACTTGATCGGTACTCCGTTTCAACAGGACGTATGGAGAGAGCTCGGGCGTGTGCCTTATGGTGAAGTCCGGACCTATGGTGACATCGCTGCTGAGATTGGAAGACCCTCGGCTGTGAGAGCGGTTGGGGCCGCAAATGGAGCCAATCCGATTCCGGTTCTGTTACCTTGTCACCGTATTATCGGGGCCAATCGCAAGCTGACCGGGTTCCGTGGAGGTTTGGAGATGAAGCGCAGGCTGCTGGATATCGAGCGAATTGAAGGCGTGACTGATGAAGGGCATGCGCGGTTTCATTTTTAATGCAGGCACTTCATTGTGCCTGTTTTTTCTATATATTAAGGTACCGTAATGCAAACGATCTACGTATGGGACACCAACGTTTTACATATTTTTGCTCGGTGAACCCGTATGGTACCATGGATTATAAGTTATTGGGCACTTGATGTTACGAACGAACGGACTGAAAAGAGGGATGACATATGGAACAGATCTTCTGGCTAACGAATGTGGCTTTGGAGCGTAGTTATATTCGAGAAGATGAACAGGTGACAGGTACTCGGACTAGCCTTGCTCATCTGCGAATTGAGGATGGAGTTATTACAGCGATTGTGGAAGGGAATGAAGCCCTGTCAGGTGATCTGCCACAAGTTGATGGTCAAGGGCAGCTACTGTTGCCTTCGTTCGAGGAGGCACATATTCATCTGGACAAAACATACTACGACGGGCCGTGGACAGCGGTTAAGCGAATCTCTAGCATTTTCGAACGTATCGAAGAAGAGAAGGTACTGTTGCCTAAGCTGCTACCCGATGCAAAGCGTCAAGCGGAGAGTATTCTGACCTTGATCCAGGGGTACGGCTCCACTCATGTACGTAGTCATTGTAACATTGAACCGGTCAGCGGTCTGAAACGACTTGAAGCGACGCGGCAAGCTCTGGATTCATTTTCGGGCAAAATTTCTTCGGAAATCGTGGCTTTCCCGCAGCATGGGCTGCTTCGCTCCAATTCAGTGGAGCTTATTGGTCAAGCGATGAAGGAAGGTGCAACGCATGTGGGCGGACTCGATCCTCATACGGTGGACGAAGACATCGAGAAGTCAGTGAATGCCATGGTCGAACTGGCTGATCAGTACCAGGCCGGCATCGACATTCATCTGCATGATGGCGGAGAAGCGGGCAAACAAACGCTGCTGGAACTGGCGAATCTGACTGAAGCCGCAGGACTTCAGGGCCAAGTTACGGTCAGTCATGCGTTCTGGTTCGCTCACGCAGAGCAGGAAGAAGCTGAAGAGATGGCGAAACGGATGGCTTCGCTGGGAATGTGCATTGCCTCAACGGTGCCTATCGGCAGAACGATGATGCCTCTGCCCATGCTGCACCGAATGGGTGTGAACGTGAAGCTGGCGACAGACAGTTTGACGGATCATTGGTCTCCTTTTGGCAACGGGGATCTGCTCGAAAAAGCGGGACGTTTCGCAGAACTGTATGGTTATAGCGATGAATTATCCTTGTCCCAATCATTGGGATATGTCACTGGAGGGATCACCCCACTAGACTCACAGGGGCAACAGGTCTGGCCACAGGTGGGCGACACCGCAAGTTTTGTACTTGTGCAAGCGAGTTGTTCAGCAGAAGCGGTTGCAAGACGATCCGTACGTCAGGCGGTGTGGTACAAGGGGCAACGGGTGAGTGAGCGAACAGCGGATTGAGGAAATCAAAGCAAGTGGAGCCGCGGGATACCGTGGCTTTTTTGGTTTGACCAGAGAAGAGGAAGAATTTATACGCAGACCCCACATTTTGGTTTATGATAGACGTAGTTAATGGGGAGGTGAGTCAATGCTGGAGATTAAATATGCCATTGAAACCGATTACAACTATATCCTGGAAAGGGATGTACATATGCACAAGGAGCTTGTGCAACCTAAGATGAATGAGAAAGAAATTTTTATTATCTGGAATGAGGAAACAAGAATTGGATGGATGAGGTACGGGTACTTTTGGGACAACATTCCCTTCATGAATATGATCTGGATTGATGAGCCCTACCGGAATGGGGGGACTGGCAAAAAAGTCGTACAGCACTGGGAAAACCTGATGAAACAAAAAGGCTTCGACACCGTCATGACTTCCACTCAAGCGGATGAAACTGCTCAACATTTCTATCGAAAACTGGGGTATGTGGACGCAGGGGCGCTGCTGCTGGACACACAGCCTTTGGAGATTATATTGATTAAGAAAATCTATATAAGTTGAACTCCAGCAAATATGTCTCAAGGAGATAAGCCATTGTGGATATCAAGAAAGTAACATTACAACGCATAACCCAAGAAAATGAATTGGATTGCATTAATCTGAAACCACGGGAAGACCAGCTGGATTTGGTTGCAAGCAATGCGGATTCATTAATCCATGCGACGAAGGAATTGACTTCCAGGCCTTATGGTATTGTGGTAGAGGACCGGATGGTCGGTTTTATTTTATTTGATAACGAGATTTACAATGACGGGTACTACTGGATTCTTCGTTTCATGATTGATAAGAAGGATCAGGGCCAGGGCTATGGCAAACTTGCCATTCAGGAAGTAATCCGCATGTTGCGAGAGCGAAGCGATTGCCAGCAAATCAGAGTATCGCATGTACCTCATAATGTTGTGGCAAATGCGCTGTATAAGCGATGCGGGTTCCAAGCAACGGGTGAGTTTGAAGACAACGGTGACATTATTTTAAGTTATCAAGTGAGGTGAAAAATGAATCCTGCTAAACATCCAGTTGAGAGTCTTCGATTCATTGGAACCTTGCTGGTGGCGACTTTATGCTGCCTGGGCGTGGCGATGTATTTGCGTGTCCAAACCAACACGAATATGTATCGATTTATAACATGGGATATGTTCCTGGCATGGGTGCCGTTTATCCTGTCATCTTTAATCCTATACGTATTTAGTAGAACAAAAACGAAAACGGGCTTCATTGCCATAGGGCTGATGTGTGCAGGCTGGCTCTTCTTTCTGCCGAATTCGGCCTATCTTTTTACAGAGATCCTGCATTCATTCAGATACTTTGATGCTCAAGCGGGGGGCAAATTCTGGGTCAACATTGATTTTTGGTACAATCTCACCCTCACGTTTGCCATAGCTGTACTTGGATTGCTGCTCTCGACGTGTTCGATCACGCAAATTCATAGGATGATAAATCGATTTTTACATAGATGGATTGGTATGTTAGTCGTGGGCACTATTTTAATTTTGACGAGTCTTGGTGTGTACATTGGACGATTTAATCGGTGGAATTCGTGGGATATCATATCCCGACCTGAGCAGATTGTGATGGATATGGTGAATGATTTCAATGCAGGGAACAGCATCCTGGTTGAATTTGCAGGCATTATATTTATTGTTCAAGTGTTTGCATATGTGATCGTATCTCTGTTGACTGCAAGACCCGGCAAAGCATAGTCCGAACTAGAGAGGGCAGGGGCGGTTGGTAAACGAAGATTCCAGAAGCAGGGAGTTATTCAGATGAGAGTTGTATTAAACCGTGTTCGCATGCTGGAGCAACTAAGTAAGGCCGTAAGAGTGGTGCCGTCTCATGAGAATATTCAAGTGCTTGAATGTATTTATATGGAGGCAGATACAGATCAAATCACCATCATTGGTGGAGATAGTACAACGTATCTTATTACAAATATGGATGCGAAGCACGTTCAAATTCAACAACAAGGCAAAGTCGCTGTGCATGCGAGACTATTATATGAAATCGTCCGAAAGATGGACGAGAAAGAAATTATATTATCCAGCGAGGCAGCGAGTGATCTGTTAACTATCACAACAATCTCTGCGAAATCAACATTTGTACTTAAACTGCTGAATGCAGATGAATATCCTCTTCCGGAGCACATCCAAGACTACACATCGTTCACAATTCGTGGGAAAAGCTTGAAAGATTCCATACATCAAACTCTGTTTGCGGTACAGAAAAAAGAAAACACGCCTGCTCTTACAGGAGTGAAGATGGAGGTAAGGGATGGCACGGTAATCATGATCGGCTGTGATCGCTTTCGAATGGGAAGAGTTGAGCAGACGATTGTGACTACAACGTCAGCTACCAACGAAGAAGTTATCATCCCTGGCCGAGCGATGAACGAACTCGAGAAACTTATCGTTGATGAGCCTGTTGCAGTCAACGTATCAAAAACCAAAATGGAGTTCACCGGGAAAGATTTTACCCTCTTAACACAATCCATAACAGGTTCCTATCCGAATATTGACATGAGTGTATATTCGGCGTATTTAGCTCGTTTTGTCGTCCATGCGTCATCTCTCATATCGGCGTTGGATCGGGTTGCAATCATTGCTTCTCAGGAGAAAACGAATTTGATTCGAATGCGGGTCACTGCGGAGCATGTTGAATTCGACTCCTCAAGTAAAGTGAATCAAGCATCTGAGTGTCTACCCATGCGTAACTTTCAAGGTGCGGAATGTAAAATTTCGTTTAATGTGGGCTATGCTCTGGAAGCATTAAAAGCGATGGACGTGGAGGAAGTTCAAGTACAAATAAACAAAGGAATGCAGATGATTGTGTTTACCTCAGATGAGAAAAGGGGGCACTGCAATTAATTATGGCAGCTCGAACAGCCGGGTGAATCCAGTCGAATATTCCGTCACGCACATTGCAGAAATAGGATACCCGGATAAGGATTGAACATGATGAATGTGATGACACAAAAAATAATGGATGTGTTGTTGCAGGCGATGGATATACCGAGAAATATCGCAGCAACTCATCGAACAATCGATCGTGGAAACCGATTAACCCGATCAGGTGGCGGACTGCGTATTTCGAGAATCCGTTTAAGTATATGCTGGATGAGTTTAACGGAGTGGTCCGCAGATATTCTTCAATATGAGTTATCCGATGAATACTCTATTCGAATGGCTGAACCTGCCGAATGGGGACTGTATTGCACGGTTTATTATAATATGCGTTTTGTTGGTTTTTTTAGGGAAGAAGAATTCAATTCCTCCAAATGCAGTGCGTATTGGATCTACAAGGGAGAGAGCAAAATAGGCGGCGTGAGGATGGAGCCTAACCAGATTTATCATTTGTTCTTTGTCCCGCCATTCGCGCATTCATTTGAGGTACTCAAACTTCTACGAGATAAATTAATCCAGTGGTCGGATCGCACGAAACGCATCCAGACCTTTGAGATTCTTCCCGACCAAGTCGATCTATACGCAAGAGCCGGATTCTGGCCGGCGGAGTTCAGATGTCGCTGGATGCAGCGACCAACAGATCATTATGAGATCGATTGGGACAGCAGGGTGACCGTGAAGAGTCCAGAGATTATCGAAAATGGAACCGGTGGACGCAAGTATGTGAATGAAGATGAGATTGCACAATGTGATCTGGGTAGTTTTGCAGGAAGTCTTGAGGCTGTGCGAAGAAAACAGAGCTCTCTTGAAGATTTTACACCCGATGAAGACCCTAATTATACGAATGAAATTCTGACTCAAGCTTCTACCCTTGTATATGACAGCGAAACGGGGCAACTTGTTGCGAACTGTCGCCTATGTCTGCAAGACAATCAGGCTGCTGTATATAGTATCGGCGTTCTCCCCGCCTATCGAGGAAGAGGGCTTGCCACCATGATGTTACAGAGGGCATTGACTATGCTCAAGGGTCAGTATCCTTTACTGCGATTGTATGTGATGGAAGGAAATGATGCGGAGTCTGTATATCTGAATCTCGGCTTTATTCCGGGCGTACAGGAGATTCAGACGATGTATATTCCTGAGGAAAAGTTGCAATGAAGATTGTATTCTTAACGGATATTCATGGGGGATATATTGCACCGATTGTAGGTGATCTCGTAATTGAAAAAGAAACTCCCGATTCGTTCCACCAGACTGACTTGCATCTGACACTGCAAGATAAAGATGTGACGGAGTTGGTCCTCACGGGCATGCAGACCGAGGTATGTGTAGACACGACTTGCCGCAGAGCCTACAGTCTGGGATACAAGGTTAATTTGGTTGGAGATGCACACAGCACATGGAATTCAAACACGCTCAAAGCGAATCAGATTATAGAGTATCATAATACGGTTCTGAGGTTGTTTGCCAATGTGGTGGATTCGGAGAGTGTGCTGTAATGATCGTCGTACTGGATCAGAAGGACTTGAGAGACTATTTGGATAAACAGCTGGAGGAGATCGTTTGAATATCCATAAAAGAATACTTAACCTTTCTGCTTGGCTTGCTGCTTTAGCTATTTTCGTTATTCCCGGAACCGTGTATACGGAAGATGGCCCGCTACGAACAGAATATGGTTTCCCACTCCGCTTCTTCACGGATTATCACTATGCGAAACCGGACGATACGATATGGTTTTTTTCTACAGCAAGCATTAATATTCTTGAATATTTGTTGAATGTCCTGATTATTTATAATGTTATCCTATTTATCAAGAAGAGAGCAGACCGTTCAAAAAGAGTAGACCGATTCTAATGAAATGCGCTTGGAAAAGTTAACCCGGGAAGGAGAATTACAAATGGAAACATTTTTTCGTTATAACTGGATGGTGCGTGAGCAATGGTATGCGTGGTGTGAGGATGTACCGCTGGAAGAATTGCTTCGGCCTCGGACGGGCGGAGTAGGCAACATATTACAAACGTTGTTTCATATCATTGATGTAGAGTGGAGCTGGCTTCAGTTGCTTCAGGGCAAACCGGATGATGCGGAAGACTTTGCAAATTACCAGAGTCTTGAGGCTGTAAGGCAATTTGATCGCAAATTACGTCCCGAGGTGGAAACATTCGTTAATGCATGGGATACCAGTATGGAAAAGAGAGCTTATATCGATCATCGACTGGATGGTGACATCGTTATCAATTCATGGGGAGAAGTCATGCGTCACGTGATTGCTCATGAGATTCACCATATGGGACAGTTGTCCGTATGGGCCAGAGAATTGGGCAAGCAGCCGGTATCCGCCAATGTCATTGGCAAAGGACTTATTATACCTGAGTGACTGGAAGAGAAAGTGCGATATGACATGAATGAACGGAGGAGCAGTGATGATACATTGCAGGAGAGCTACGATTCAGGATAGCGAAGTGATGAGCCAATTATCCCATCAACTGGGTTATATCAGCACAACTGAAGAAATCATGGGGAGATTAACTCGGCTCTCTTCATTAACAGACCATTATGTATGTGTGGCTGAGATCAATTCGGAGGTCGTGGGCTGGGGCCATGTACAGGGAATGCATTCCATAGAGAGTCCTTCTTGCCGAGATTGGTGGACTGGTTGTGGATGGGATTCATCAAGGGATGGGGATTGGTAAGAAAATCATGAGCGAATGCGAGGAATGGGCTCGGGTTAACGGCTTTAATAGCATTCGGGTACGTTGTAACGGAAAAAGGGAATCTGCACATCGGTTTTATATAGCAATCGGATATGAAGAGAGGAAATGGCAGAAGGTATTTGATAAACGACTGTTCATCTAAACTTGTGTCTGTACAGCTCATATGGAAGGATGAGAATGATGACTACCGAACTTGGCCGTATAAAGTGGATTCAACTGGATGAAGGAGTTCAGCAGGTGCTTGAACAAGCCAGTCGGGTCACTCCCTTGATACCTGGACTAGAAGCCACTGTGATGAGAATAGAACTTGGTAATCAGCATTACGTATTGAAGGTGTGGAACAAGGAGTCGAAACCGGATATCGGCAAGCAATATCGACTATTATCGAAGCTGCACCAGAGTGGAATTCGTGTATCCAAGCCTTACGGTTGGGGAATGGACGAGCAACAGAATCAGGTGCTGCTAACGAGCTATGATGGTGAGCGTGTTACCCTATTAACAGATGACATACTGACAAGCCTGGCTCAGCAATTAATGGAGGTTCATCGTTATCCGGTGAATGAAGTGCATGCTGGAGAAGATGTAGGATACATATCCAGATACGATTTTGTGGGATACTTTTTTCATCAAGTAGAGTTACATGAAGATATAAATGCTATTCTTGCAAACCTGATTCAGCATGTCCAGATTAGACAGGACCGTTTGATTCATGGCGATTATAACCTGGGAAATATTCTTGCAATGGATGACAACTACACCATTATTGATTGGACCAATGGACAGTATGGAGATCCAAGGTACGACGTAGCATGGACTGTTTTTCTCATCAGCATCTATCATGGGGAAGGTTATGGCGAGGTTTTTCAAGCCGAATATAGACGTACAACAAGTTACACACTGGAAGAAGAGCGGATTTTTGAAGCAGTCGCTTGTCTGCGCTGGATACTGTTAAGGCGCGTTGGTGATGTACCAATGGGGCCACATGTAATGGAACGGGTTCACAGGATTACTCTCCATAACCCGTTCTTGAATGAGAACCTGCTGTAATCATAGCAACGAAGATGTGTACAATGAAGACAGCATACCATGTGTGAGAGTAAAGGCCATATTTACGCAAAATAAATAAATAGCTTGTCCTAAAATAGCGTTCCTTGCATACCTATGGTAATAGAGGAGCGTGATAGTCATGGAACAGAAAGTGCAAACCTATTTTGAACTGAAACAACAGCAAAAGGACATAGAGCAACAATTGTCTGTACTGCGGGATGAGATTGTCGCCTATTGTGCGGAACACGGAGTCTATGAGACGCAGGTCGGTGGTTACACGGTGAAAACGGTGCTTCAGCACCGGAAGGAGTACGATGATCAGAAGCTGTATGCTTCTCTTCCCGATCCGGACATCTGGCGACTGCTGTCCAAGGTGGACAGCCATAAGCTGAAAAGCCTGATCAAGCTGAACATTCTGTCCGAGGAACAGGTTAGTCCTGCATGTACGGTGAAACAGGTGACCTTGCTACAGGTGGATAAGCTGTAACGCCTCATGCCCTTATCCTAATCATAATGTACATAAGTTGACTTCAACTGACCGTCACAAAGCACTTCCAACGATTAGAATTCTATTGCGATTTTGCAATGGAACATGGAGGTGTTTTTGTTTTGCCGACAGGGTATGGGATCAAAAGAAGTAAAATTTAAGGGGGAAGAAGTTTAATTTATTCATGGTAAGCGCATACAAAAAACGATATGATGGATAAAACGGGCAGGGAGGAATTGTAAATGTCAACGGAAATTCCATCGCTACATGCTGCTTACGCCAACAAGTTCAAAATAGGTGCTGCAGTACATACGAGGATGTTGCAGTCTGAAGGAGATTTTATCGCAAAACACTTCAATAGCATCACCGCAGAGAATCAGATGAAGTTTGAAGAGATACACCCGGAAGAGGAACATTATATGTTCGAAGCCGCAGATGAAATCGTCGATTTTGCTGTTGGCAAAGGAATTGCTGTTCGCGGACACACTCTGGTGTGGCATAATCAGACATCGAAATGGGTCTTTCAGGATGCTTCAGGTGCTCCGGCTTCCAGGGAGCTACTGTTATCCCGCTTGAAGCAACATATAGATACGGTAGTAGGTCGGTATAAGGGACAGATATATGCATGGGATGTCGTTAATGAAGCTATTGAAGACAAGACGGAGCTGTTTATGCGGGACACGAAGTGGCTGGAGTTGCTGGGAGAAGACTATTTGTTGCAAGCTTTCAGCATGGCTCACGAAGCGGACCCGAATGCCCTGCTGTTCTATAATGATTACAATGAGACGGACCCGGTCAAACGGGAGAAAATATACAACTTGGTTCAGTCCCTCTTGGAAAAGGGAGCACCTGTACATGGAATCGGTATGCAGGGACACTGGAATATCCATGGTCCTTCGATTGAGGAGATCCGAATGGCCATCGAGCGTTACGCTTCACTGGATGTACAGTTGCATGTTACCGAAATGGACTTGTCCGTATTTCGCCATGAGGATCGCCGAACGGATCTCACTGCGCCCACTTCGGAAATGGCTGAGTTACAGGAGCGTCGGTATGAAGAAATCTTCAATCTATTCCGTGAGTATGAATCCTCCATTACATCTGTGACGTTCTGGGGAGTGGCAGACGATTATACCTGGCTGGATCATTTTCCAGTACGTGGACGCAAGAACTGGCCTTTTGTGTTTGACCAGCAGATGCAGCCGAAGGAATCATTCTGGCGTATCATTAACGCATTACAATAATCGGTTACATTTTTGAAGAAGGAACTTTCGCCAAGCGGATGATGTTTGTTACATTCATATTTATTGTCGCTGGTCATCATCATCGAATACATGAAAAGCAGAAGCAAATTTTCACCGGAGTAGTATAGTTCCATGTTTTTAAGCGGTCCTGGTATACAGGATCGTTTTTTTTTTTTGACTGTAGCAAAGAAGAATGGATGGCTGACAGCCATGGACACGCTGTTCATTGGCTAGGGGACCGCTATTCCGACTGGAGCTTCCATTTACATCATAGCCATTGTTCATTACACTTGATGAGTAGTACCTCGTTTAAACCCAATTCAGATCATCAGGAGGATATTATTATGCATCAATCCGCACATATTCAGGAAGCAAGAGATTACATATTAAGCCGAATCAGTAACAAGCCTGCCGTAGGCATGATTCTGGGATCAGGGCTGGGAGCGCTCGCGGACGAGATTGAAAATGCGACAGTCATTCCGTATACGGATATTCCGTATTTCGCTCAATCGGAGGCCATCGGGCATGCCAATGAACTGGTCATTGGGGAACTGATGGGCCATACGGTTGTAGCGATGAAGGGACGTCTTCATTATTATGAAGGTTTTACACTGGACGAAGTGACTTTCCCGGTTCGGATCATGAAGGCACTGGGTGTCGAGCGATTACTCATCACGAATGCCTGCGGAGCAATCAACACAAGCTTTGAGCCGGGACAGCTGATGCTCATTACAGATCATATTAACCTGGTAGGCAACAATCCGTTGATGGGACCAAATAACGCCGAACTGGGTGTGCGTTTCCCGGATGTGTCCCAGGTGTACAACCGCGAACTCCGCAGTATTGCCCTGAAAGTTGCAGCAGAACAGAATGTTGGCCTTCAGCAAGGTGTCTATGCATGGTGGAGTGGTCCGGCATATGAAACACCAGCCGAGATTCGCATGATTCGCACCATGGGTGCGGATGCTGTGGGAATGTCCACGGTACCTGAAGCCATTGTCGCCATTCATGGTGGATTGAAAGTGCTGGGGATCTCCTGTCTGACCAACATGGCTTGTGGCATTCTGGATCAGCCGTTAAGTCATGATGAAGTCATTGAAGTTGCTGCGCAAGTGAAAACAACTTTCATTGGGCTGGTTAAAGGCATTCTGAAAGAGATCTAATCCGTTGGCTTCAAACTACTTCAAACGACAAAAAAAGCATGACCCATATCGGAGTTCATCCGATGGGCATGCTTTTTTTGGGCTTAGATGGAGGAAGTTACCCCGAATTTTCTATCGAATACAGATGAAATGTATGACTATTAAATATTTGTGAATATATGCCAAAAATCATTGCTTGGATCAAGAAAATTATGATAGTATCGAAGTCAGAGAATATATGGAATAATTACAAAATGTAGGCCTTTTATTCAGATGCCCATACGTTCTCTTTCAGATGCCTGACCACAGCATTGGTGCTACTAACATTCTGATTTTCGAAGATTACATGTCTCACGTGAGGAGGAATCATTCTTGCAAGAATATCCTGTGGCTTATGATCAGTTTGATATCGATTTTTATCAAGTAGTAGAATTATTTTCTGAACAAAAGCTGGATGTAGATGCATTAGATGAAGATCTAAGGGTTCTGGGATTAAACTCTATTACATTTATCAAACTGATAATCGCCTTGGAGAATAAATTCAATATTGAGATGGACGATGAGTATCTTGAATTGGAGAACTTCACTACGTTGCAGCATTTGAAAGACAGTTTGCGTACGTGCATTCACTATGAAGTTCCCAATGAATCTTAGGGTCATGTTCCTCAAATACCTCATATAAGAAAATCACAGCATAGAGTCCTACTAAATCAACTCATAACTTGAAAATCAGGAGTGATATGTGATGAAGGTTGAATTGAATGCAGAGCAATTGATGTGGCAGGAGAAATTCAAGGATTTCGTAGACAGTGAGATTATTCCATATGCGGACGTGAACGATAGCGAAGAGCGAATTCATCCAGATCTTCTTGCGAAAATAACGGAGGCTGGTTATCTGGGCTCGATGCTGCCTCGTACGTATGGAGGAATGGAGCTGGACAATATCACCATAGGAATTCTGAACGAAGAGGTTGGACGAGGTTGCTCTTCTGTAAGAAGTCTGTTAACCGTTCAAGGTATGGTAGGTTTAGCTATTTTGCGTTGGGGAACTGAACAGCAGAGGCAGCATTGGTTGCCGAAACTGGCTGCGGGTACAACCTTGGGATCTTTCGGACTGACCGAACCTAATGTTGGAAGTGACGCCAAGAATATTGAAACAACGGCCGTGCTAGACGGGGACGAATACATACTTAACGGTCAGAAAAGATGGATTACCATGGGGCAGCTTGCTGGCGTTTTTCTAATTATTGCCCAATGTGAGAACAAACCGACAGCGTTTATCGTGGAAAGAGATTCCATTGGATTCAGTGTTGAACCGATGAGCGGGCTACTTGGAGCAAGGGCATCCATGATTGCCGAACTGAATATGAATGATTGTCGAATTCCTAAGGAAAACCTTCTGGGTCAAGTAGGGACAGGATTATCGCATGTTGCTCTGCCTTGTTTGGATTATGGAAGGTATACCATTGCTTGTGGTTGTGTTGGCTTGGCGAAGGCTTGTCTCGATGCATCCGTACATTATGCCAATTCCAGAATACAATTCGGAAGAGCTATTCGCGAGAATCAAATGATACAGAAAATGATTACTGAAATGTCAGTCAACATGAAAGCTGCCCGCATGCTCTGTTACAGAGCGGGATATTTACGGGATGTAGGTGATCCGGAAAGTATTATGGAAACCTGGACAGCCAAATATTTCGCTTCAACTATGGTAAACAAAATTGCCAGTGATGCCGTTCAAATTCATGGTGCCAACGGATGTCATAATGGTTACCCTGTAGAAAGATATTATCGGGATGCTAGAATCAATGAGATTATTGAAGGGACAACGCAAATGCATGAGATTCTCATAGCCACACAGGAAGTGGTTACTCATCGCCGTGAAATGAGACGTTCAAACAAGGCGGAAAAAATCAAGGATAGCGCGAATCGAAACGTTTAGATTTCACATTGAATGTTGCGAATGACCCGGGATTTACTTCCCTCTTCAGGACCTAAAGACAAGCCCTTTTTTTGCATTAGGCAGAATCATTCATTATGCTAAGAAAAAAAGGGCTTTATCATTAGGTTCTTTAATGTTGTACCAATACGATCTAGGGAAGATACGGAGTTGATTAAGTTTGAAACGGATTGGGCAGGGACAGACAGCAGAAATATTCAGACATGGTGAGACTTCAATTCTCAAACTCTTCAGAGAAGATTTCTCTGAAGAAGCGATTCAGCACGAGTTTGATAATGCTCGAATCGTTTTGAAACTGGGGGTTAAATGTCCAAGAACAATCGATATGGTGATGATTAATAATCGCAAAGGAATCATATTTGAGTTGGCGAGTGGAAGGACACTTCTCGAAGAAATGATAATCAAGCCTTGGTCCATTGAGCGAAGAGCAAGACAGATGGCAGCGTTGCATTATCAGGTACATCAACAATCTGGCGAGCAGATTAAGCAAAAGCACAAAGCGATTCTGGCGAAAAATATAACGAATACTGGCGATCTATCCGATGCTGAAAAGGAACAGATCATACACTATTTAAACACTCTTCCAGAAGGCTTATCTCTATGTCATGGGGATTTTCATCCCAACAATGTGATTACGGGCAAAGAGGCCTGGATTATAGACTGGATGACAGGTGCATCGGGCTGTCCAGCAGCAGATGTGGCAAGAACCCTGGTGTTATTGAAATATGGGAATCTTCCCAAGGGTACGCCCTTGGTCATGAGAACGCTGCTAAAGCTAATCAAAAGTAGAATGAGCAAAGCCTATATTGAACATTATTTATTTCTTTCGGGTATGGAGATTCGCGAGATTCATCGTTGGGTACTTCCCATAGCAGCAGCCAGGCTCACCGAGTGGATTCCTCCCGAGGAAAAAACTGATTTAATCGTTTACATCCGTAATCAGCTTGGAAAATTCAACGCGAACTGAATGAAGGTGTTACTTCGCAAATCGTTCTCAAAACCGTCCGAAAAACAATCAGGAGGTTACCCATAATGGATTTCCAATTGCGTTCTGTGGTTTTATATGACATGGTCGTCCGTGATAAAAAGCATTTGTTTGACTTGTCGCTCCGAAGACAGATTGCTATATTCGAAGTCATGGATTCATTGGAAATCAGTGTGTTTAGCAAAACTGTACAGGTTAAGGCAGGTGCCGTACTGTTGGCAAATAAAATAAGACTCCAGAATTACGATAAGTCTGTTCTGAGAATGAGAGGTATTATTTTTGGATCTGATTTGCTTGAAAGATTGCCAAGCTGTCACATTCTGAATGAGACCGACAGCGAGCACTATGATCTTGCCATCAGCCTGCTGAATAGAACGATAGAAACTAAAGAAGATATAGAAAGAGCCGAAAAAGATTTTCTTGAAGTGTATTCCAGTTATTATCAAACGAACCTGGCTAATTTGATACGCCCGGAAACAGATCGAGAGGATTCGGTGAAACGGAGTTTGGTCCTGATTTGCAAATATATTCAGAACAACTACGAGAAGCCGATTACCCTGCAGTTCCTGGCTGATATGGTTGGATATAATCCGGTGTACCTGTGCAATCTTTTCTCCAAGGTGTTTAATGTGTCGCCCTTAAAGTATCTCCAGCAGATTCGGGTCGACAAGGCTCAGGAATACGTGACTACTACCGATCTTCCAATCTCTGAAATAACCAAAAAGCTGGGGTACAGTTCAAGTACACAGTTCAGTGCGATGTACAAAAAAAAGATAGGGAAAAGTCCAACGGAGCATCGCAATCAATCGAAGAATAGTACGGTTAAATTCCCCCAATCTATTCAATCTACATAATGTATTCAATAACACAGAAAATATTGTATTTTTTTACGTAAAATGATAAATTACGATAAAAATATGAATGCAAGGAATGATAGGGCTAATGAAGAAAATTCAACTTTTTTGTTTGCCACATGCAGGTGGATCGGCGATGGTCTTTCATCGTTGGAAATCATCCTTGAGCCCTTACATTGACGTAATACCGATTGAATTAAAAGGAAGAGGCGCTCGTGTAGGAGAGTCTTTTTATAAAAGTTTTGAAGAAGCCGTTGAAGATATCTATTCTGCCGTCTCCTCTTCCATTACTGGACCGTATGCTATTTTTGGACATAGCATGGGAAGCTGGATGGCGCTCGAACTGTACTATAGACTTGCAGAGTCAATGGAAAGTCTGCCAGTGCATCTGATGCTTTCGGGCAATCGCGCGCCGCACATTCTCAAGGAAGAGAATATTCATGCATTACCGGACGAAGAGTTCAGGGAGACCATTCAGAGAATGGGTGGAACGTCAGATGAGGTCTTTACCAACAAAGAGCTCTTTTCGTTGTTTGCCCCCGTACTTCGAGCAGATTTCCGAATAGTCGAATTGTTCCGTTTCCAGCCCAAATCCTTCAAGGTTGAAAGTGACATCACCGTGCTGACCGGCAAAAGTGACAATCGGGTTAAATCCAGTGATTTGATTGGTTGGAAAAGGTACGCCGGTTCCCAATGCGAGATTGTGAAATTAGAGGGCGGGCATTTCTATATCCAGGAAAATGTTCAGGAAACAACGAGAATTATCAATGAAAAGTTGCAGCCTTATCTAATCTAGTTGACAAGGAGTGTGTTTCAGTTATGACAGTTGATAATCTTGCTCAATTGTTTAACTCCCTGGGTTCAGTCACAGACAGAGGCATTACGTTCCTGAATGGCAGCAAAGAAGAAAATGTGGTATCTTATCAAACCCTTCTAAAACTGGCCCGAATTAGATTAGGAGAACTTCAAGCGTTTGGAATGCAGCCTGGGAATGAGTTGATTTTTCAGCTGAACTCCGATGAAGAGTTTATTGTCACCTTTTGGGCTTGTGCGCTTGGCGGAATTATTCCTGTACCTATCACGGTAGGGGGAATCAGGAGCAACGGATGAAGCTTTACAATGTATGGAATACGCTGAATCATCCGTTCATTGCTGCTGATCAGGATCTCACGCAGAGTCTGGATAAGTTTGCCCAGAAGAATGGATTGGAAGCGATTGTACGTGAAATGCATGCCAAAATATTTGTTACACAAGTTGCATTCAACTTGCGAGAGGAATCTCCCGCAGAAGGAATTGAAGCCTCCATCGAGCCTGATGATATTGCGTTTATCCAGTTTTCTTCTGGTTCAACGGGGCAAACCAAAGGTGTGGTTATTACACACTGCAATGTAATGAAGAATATTGAGGCCATGAATATTTCAAACCAAATTACCTCGACAGACCGTTCATTAAGCTGGCTACCCCTGACCCATGACATGGGTCTGATTGCATTTCATCTTACGAGTACTTTCCAAGGACTACAACAGTTTATTATGCCGACTTCTCTGTTTATCCGTCATCCTACATTATGGTTAACCAAAACTTCTGAACACCGGGTTACCCAACTCTATGCTCCAAATTTTGCGTATAAATACTTCCTGGATGCATATAACCCGCTTACCTTTGCATCAACCGATTTGTCGTCTGTACGTTTTATTATGAATGGTGCTGAGCCCATATCTCCCACGTTATGCTTCCAATTTCTCGATGAGATGAGTCCTTACGGTTTGGCTTCCAATACAATGTTGACAGCATACGGCCTTGCAGAAGCAACCGTTGGTGTTTCTTTTGGTGAGGTTGGTAATTTGACCAGTTACGTACTGGACAGACGATATCTGGAGACTGGAAAACGCTTCGTGGAAGCTGAACAGGGATCGGAACATGCTGTTTCTTTTGTGGAAGTGGGCAAGCCGGTTAAATACTGTAATGTCCGGATTTGTGATGATCAGGATATTCCAGTAGAGGAATTAGTGTTAGGCAACATTCAAATTCACGGCTTGAGTGTAACCAATGGTTATTACAACAATCCGACAGCTACGGAAAGAGCCAGAACAACCGACGGATGGGTTCGTACCGGCGATGTTGGTTTCATGAACCAAGGAGCACTGGTGATTACGGGCAGAACCAAAGACATCATTTTTATCAATGGCCAGAATATATATCCTCATGACATCGAACGTGTAGCCGAAGAACTGGAGCAATTTGATCTAGGGAAAGTAGCCGTATGCGGTGTTTCCAATACGCTTACAGGGTCGGAAAGCACCGTGATGTTTGTTCTTTTCAAAAAAGATGTACAAGCTTTTATTTCGAGAGTCAGAGAAGCCAAAGCACATATTCAACAGCGAATGGGGATTGAACTCAAGTCCGTTCTGCCAATCAAGCAGATTCCCAAAACGACGAGTGGTAAGTTCCAGCGCTACAGGCTTCAAGAAAGATATGAAGCAGGGGAATTTGATAGTGTAGAACAATCCATTGAGAATATGTTGGCCCACTCACATGAGACCAAAGAAACACTACCTGCTCGTGACAGTATCGAACAAAAGCTGATCGAGATTGTAGAGTCCGTCACGGAATTAAGGAATGTCGGGATATCTGATAATCTGGCTGAAGCGGGATTTGACTCGTTGAAAGTTACTCAGATTCATCAGAGTATAGAGGAGGCATTCCCGGGGAAATTGGCAATATCTAGCCTGTATTCACATACGTCAGTCATTTCGTGGGCAGATCTGATCAGACAAGATAGGGTCGAACTTGAACCCGTTGTGATTGATCGCAGTTTTTTCCATCTGGAGCGAGGGTTTGAAGCTGTAACGTATCAGTTTACTCTCCCGGCTTCATTGGTCAAGGATATGCGTCTGGTTGCGCAAGCGGAAGGCATAGGAATTCATGTACTGGCTTCTGCCATGTACGCTTACTTGTTGCACACCCTGACCGAGCTGCCTGGTATTGAAGTACACACAGCGATTGGTGAGAACAGAATAATTAGCCCCATACGCTTGAATTTCAAACAATTCGATACGATGAAGTCGCTTTTTCAGAATGTTAACCAGCAGGTCATTACTGAGCATTCAGAGCAAGCTTTTCCTATAGAGCAGATGAGTCAAATCAAGACAATTAACACGGAATGGGCAATTATCCCCTTATATGGTGAACAGCATCTGTTTAAGGCATCGGATGATCTTCTGAACTATTATGATCTGATCATTCTGGTAACGGATGAAGGTGACGTTATGCAGTGCAATTGCCAGTTTAATGGACGCAAATTAAAACAGAGTCGGGTGAAGCGCTTGATCACGAACTACGTGAAAGGGCTCCAACTACTCGTGCAGCCGGAATTGAAATGAACTTCATGGGAGGACAGCCATGCTTGATCAATTATTCGACAGAGGGCTATGGAACGAAGAAGATGACCAGAGTAACGCCACAGAACTAGATATAACAACGGATAAAAGACATGATATAGCGATTATAGGCATCGGGGCAAAGTTGCCAACCGGTGAGTCCATGGATGAATACTGGAACATGCTTGATCATGGCATTGATTGTATACGTGAGTTGCCAAAGCATCGAAAGGCCCAACTTGATCAGTATTTCATGCACAAGGAAGGTTCGCTGGAGCACATACGTTATCTGGATGGAGCTTATCTGGATGAAATAGATGAATTCGATTATTCATTTTTCCATATGAGTTCGCAGGAAGCCAAATTGATGAGTCCCGTACAACGACTGTTTCTGCAAACGGTATGGCGTGCCGTTGAGGATGCTGGTTATGGTGGCGATCGTCTGGCGGGAAGCCCGACGGGGGTGTATGTGGGAGTAATCGGGGATCAGGAAGGTTATAAGTACAAGCAGATGGTAGAGGAATTAAGTCCCGACATGTTACCAATTGCTACCGTTGGCAATCTATCGTCCATCATTCCTGCAAGAATCGCATATTTACTCCATTTGACGGGTCCTGCCATGGTTGTGGATACGGCCTGTTCTTCTTCTCTTGTTGCTCTGGATATGGCAGTACGTGCATTGCGTGAAGGAAGTTGCGACATGGCTATTGCCGGCGGCATCAAGCTCAATATGATTCCTCTGGATAAAGAATATTACAAGATCGGAATTGAATCCAGTGACGGCATAACGAGGGCATTCGACGAAGATGCAGACGGATCAGGATTGGGTGAGGGCGTTGTAACGGTCGTTCTTAAACCTGTAGAACAGGCGCTGCGGGATCACGATCATGTCTATGCAGTAATTAAAGGCACGGCAGTGAATCAGAACGGATATTCTGCAGGCATAACAACTCCCAATGCCGTGTCTCATGAGAAAGTGCTGACTCATGCCTGGCGTGATGCCGGAATTCATCCGGAGACCCTCTCCTATCTCGAAGCTCATGGAACGGGTACGCTCATCGGCGACCCGATTGAGTTGGAAGGGATTCAGTCTGCTTTTCGCAGATTTACGGAGAAAAAACAGTTCTGTGCCATAGGATCAGTCAAGTCCAATGTAGGGCATTTGTATGACAGTGCCGGGTTAGCAGGTTTGCTAAAGGCAGTACTAGCGCTGCAAACCAGACGTATTCCCTCAACGCTTCATTTCAATCAGCCGAACCGGAAATTCGATTTTGATGAATCTCCTGTCTATGTCAATGTCATATCAAGAGAGTGGGAAGCATCAGAGACCCCACGAAGATGCGGGGTTAGTTCATTTGGATTAAGTGGTACCAACTGCCATGTGGTCTTGGAAGAAGCTCCGAACATTGCGGCAGTAGTAAGCCGGGAGGACAGTTACCCTTTCCTGATCTCAAGCACATCAGCACATAATCTCTCCAGTCAGGTGCTCTCCCATGTAAAGTGGATCAATGAGAACCCGGGTGCAGACTTGCGTGACATTTGCTGTACATTAGCTACTGGAAGACAGCATCACGCCTTTCGTGCCGCTTGGATCATCAACTCCTTGGATCAATTGCTTCAGCATTTAAAGGATTTTCTTGCAGAACGTGAGTCTGGTGAACAGGCACAACAGTCATTCAGGATGACTAATCAGGCATCCTCTCTGGAGGAACTCATCTCAAGGTGGAACACCAAGGGCTGCCATGGAACAGAAATCCTGCAGGAGTTATGCGCTCACTATCGAGTAGGGGCTCAGATAGACTGGTCTAGGATTTACCCGGATGCAGCATATAACAAGTTAAGCCTGCCTTCATATACTTTTGAAAAGAACAAGTGCTGGCTTGAGATCCCCAATCCCAATAAGCTGGCACAGATGAACGATGAGGCTATGTATTATTCATTATCCTGGAAGCCCCACAGCCAGATCAACCCAACCGCAACCTGTGCTGTTGAACATATTGTCCTGATACGAGATGGTGACGAAACGTATACAAGCCAACTGGGTGACTCTATTCGTAAAGCAGGAGTAACGGTTACCGAGGTCATATTGGGAGCATCATTTCATCAGGGAAATGAACATACGTATGTGATTCAGAATAACGTGAGTGACTATGTAAAGCTTATGCAGGAGTTGTCCCTCACAGGTCGGTTTCGGATCGTGCATGCGGCATCACTTAACTATTCGGGAACTTCGGAAGACAAGCTGGAGAAGGGACTTATGTCTGCATGGCGCTTCACAAAAGCGTGTTCCCAATCCATAACAGAACCAGTCGAGATCATCCTGATGACATGTCATGCTAATGAAGTGACACGAGTCGAGAATGTCCTGTATCCAGAGCATTCAGCGATGCTCGGTTTCGGGCAGGTGGTACAGCGTGAGATTCAGAACATCCAATGTCTCTGTATAGATGTCGACCACCAATGGGATGCCTCTCAGGTAACACGTTATCTTGTGGGTCCTTTGGAAGCCAAGTCGCTGGCGATAAGAGAAGGAGAGGTATATCAGGCCGAATTCGGACCTGCCCAGATCAGTGTCCTGCCTGACGTCGAGATGAACTGGAAAGAAGACGGAGTATATATTATCACGGGAGGACTTGGCGGTCTGGGGATGGAGATTGCTGAAAAGTTGTTGTCATTGGGTCGTTTGAATCTGGCTCTGATCTCAAGGACACCCCTGCCCAAACGTCACAATTGGGATATTATTCTGAATGCAAAGAATACCTCTTCTGATCTGAAAAGAAAACTACTTAAACTGCTCGATCTGGAAAGCCAGGCAGGGCAGATCGTATATCTTGGGGCGGACGTTTCCTGTTCTGAACAGTTAGGTCAGGCTATCGATCAATTAAGAAGTCAATTCGGCCGTGTGCATGGCATTATTCATGCAGCAGGAGTTGGCAGCACGGAATTAGCTGACCAGATGACCGAAGATACCTTCAAGGCAATGTTAGCACCGAAAGTGGCAGGTACCCGTCTATTGGATCAGTTGACGGCAGATGATCAACCGGACTTTCTGGTGATGTTTTCATCTGTCGCTACCTTGTTTGGTTCTTCCGGACAGGCTGCATATGCGGCTGCCAATGCTTTTCAGGATGCCTACGCCCCAATGCGTAACAGCAAAGGATTACGGACGATAACGATTAACTGGACGACCTGGAAAGAGGTAGGCATGGCATCCAGAGCCGGTTTTGATTTTGATACCTTATTCAAGGCGATGTCCAAGGAGTGGGCGTTGGAACGGTTTTTTGAAGTTATGGGAAAACAGACGGGCCACTTGTTGGTTGGGGAACTGAATTGGAATTCACCCTATCTGAGTATGTTGAATAATTATCACTTCCATCTTGATACAAGTATTCAGCGGAAGCTGGGATCGAACGAGGCAAGGTCCGGGACACCTAAGCAGAGGCAAATGATAAATGAATGCGTTTCCAATGTCCAGGCCGATTCAGCAGGTAACGATCCTGACTTGGCATCTTCAGCGGAGATTGACCGGACTATCGCTGATATTGCAGGGCAGTATCTCGGGATTGAAGAGATGAACATCCATGACAGCTTTTTTGAACTCGGTGCAGACTCAATCATGATCAAACAGATCTTCTTGAAATTGGACAAGATCTATCCTGGGAAGTTAATACTGACCGATTTGTTTGAATATCCTAGCGTCTCCAGACTGACCACTTATATGAGCAACTCAGACATACAGAAGCCACACCCTCCTCTTCAGAAGGTAACGGTTGAAGAGGATCGGGACACAGACCTTGAAGATCTGTTCGATGAGATCGAACGCGGAACAATGAATCTGGATGAAGCAATCATCAACCTTCAAAAGATGTAGGGGGACGTGAAGAGTGGAGAAAATTCTGAAGCTCCTGGTAGAGAGTGTCAAAGACCAGAAGATGAACAAAACAACGGCGGCTCAGATCGTGAAAATGTTGAAAGAAAATGAAAAGAAACCAGTTAAGGATATTGCTATTATCGGTGTGTCAGCCAAGCTGCCCAATATGGATACGCTGGATGACTACTGGGACAATATTCAAAGTGGTGTGGATTGTATACGCCCTGTTCCCAAATCGAGAAAAGCGGATATGGACGCCATGCTGTCTTATATGGATATACCCGAGAAGGAAATTCAATATTACGAAGCTGCGTATCTGGATAATATCGACCAGTTTGACCATGAATTTTTCCGTCTGCCCCCCAAAGAAGCCAGTCTAACGGATGTCAATCAGCGATTGTTTATGGAGACTGCCTGGGAGGCTATGGAGGATGCGGGTTATGGCAACGACAAGTTGTCGGGGACCAATACCGGCGTGTATGTGGGCTTTTCTAACAATATCAAGGATATGTATATGCGATATATTACCGAAACGATGCAGACAAGTGCATTGTCCATCGTTGGGAATTTGCCCTCAATCTTATCCAATCGAATCTCGTATCTCTTGAATCTGAAAGGGCCCAGTATTGTGGTGGACACCGCATGCTCATCTTCACTTGTAGCTGTAGCCATGGCATGTCAGGCTATACGCAACAAGGAATGTGACATGGCTATAGCTGGCGGTGTGAAACTTCATCTGATGGCACGTGAGAACCAGAATGAAAAGATTGGAATGGAAGCTCCAGACTATCGGACCAAGACATTCGATGATTCCGCCAATGGGACAGGGATGGGAGAAGGCGTCACAGCATTATTGCTTAAACCGCTGGAATCTGCCATGCGTGATGGTGATCAGATCTATGCGGTCATTAAAGGCTTGGCGGTCAATCAGGATGGAAGTTCCGGCGGGTTGACTGTGCCGAACCCGGCGACTCAGGCTGAGTTGATTGTAAAAGCATGGGAGGATGGAAACATTGATCCTGAAACCATCTCGTACTTCGAACCTCATGGGACAGGCACGGAGCTAGGCGATCCGATCGAAATTAAGGGCATTCAAAATGCGTTCAAACAATACACGTCCAAGAAACAATTTTGTGCCATCGGATCAGTTAAGACCAATATTGGTCATCTGTACGAAGCAGCTGGCACTGCTGGCCTGATCAAGGCCATTCTTGCATTGAAGAATAAAAAGCTTCCTCCCACGTTGAACTTTGAAAAACCCAATAGAGCGATTGATTTTAGTGGATCACCGGTCTACGTGAATACCACACTGCGGGAGTGGACAACCAATGGAAAATCTCCACGACGGTGCGGGATCAGTTCCTTTGGTGTTGGTGGAACGAACTGTCATCTTGTGCTGGAAGAGGCACCTTCCCGGGATACATCAGGGACTCCTGTGGTCAATCCAACAGCTGACACGGCTATCCTGACGCTATCCGCCAAGACGGAGGCATCGCTGCGCCAGTTGATCGGAAAGTACATTTATTTTCTTGAAAAAAGTGAACTGCCGACGTTGCAGGATATTTGTTATACCGCCAATACAGGGAGAGACCAATTTCCATATCGGGTGGCTGTCGTATGTATGAGCAACACCGATTTGCATGACAAGCTGATTCAGCTGGACCAGTCGAAACAAATGTTTGGCATATCACATGGAACACATATCTATACCGGTTTTCACAAGCTGGCTAAAGATAAGGAAGCAGCAGATCAGGAATTCAGATTGTCCCCTGCTTCCCAACACGAATTGGGCATGTCGTTAGGGCAAGCCCTGAAAGAATTCACGGGTAGTGGACAACAGGACATGAGCGCGTTGCATCAAGCCGCTGCATTGTATGTATCTGGAGGCGAGGCAGAGTGGGAAGTCCTGTATACGGACCTAAAGGTTTTCAGGGTCAGTCTGCCATCTTATGCATTTCAGACGCACAGATGCTGGATTGAAATTCCCAAACGCAGCAGAAAAGTGGAAAAGCAACAAGCTCAAGGTATGTTTTATCACACCGTCTGGCAACCATACACGCCCGCATCCCAGGTTACTGTCGTTCCCAAAATGAAAGGCACAATACTGTTCTTTCGTGGCGAAGATCAAGTCAGCACAGAACTGGCAGCCAGGCTGGAGAGTGAGTCTGAGGCGAAAGTTATTCAGGTGGCCTGGGGAAATCGTTATGCAAAAGAGGACGATACCCACTATGTTATTCGTGGCGTTGAGAGTGATTACATGCAACTGTTCGAAGAGTTGAAAGGACAGGGACTGACCGGAATTATTCATGGTTTTACTCTGGAAGAGAAGCCTTCAGGGGGTCATTTGCGCACGGAGGAACAACTGGAGCGAAGCCAAAGTCGTGGAATCCAAAGTGCCTTTTATTTAATTAGGGCACTGTTACATCATGATTTGACAAAGGGACTTCAACTTCAATTCGTATCCTCCCTCGCCAATGCTGTTACGGGCTTCGAGGATCAAGTAAGACCAGAGAATGCAACACTGAACGGCTTTGCCAAAGTTATTGAACAGGAATATCCGGAGATTTCCTGCCGATTCGTCGATATGGATTCGGTGACTGATGCCGGTATGATATATGGAGAATTGACAGGGTTCCACGACCGTTTCCAAGTGGCGTACCGACATAACCAGCCATATGTGGAGGAACTGGACATTGCCAACATTCAGGAAGCCGAGCAGGAGAACGTGACGATTCGTGAGAATGGTCTGTATCTTATCGCTGGTGGAACCGGAGGAATTGGTTTGCAATTCGCCAAGCATTTGGCTGATGAACACCGTGTTCGATTGGCACTGATCAGCCGTACATCGATGCCAGATCGCGCGGAATGGGACAGGCTGATGCAAGAAGACTCGAAGCTTGTATCCGAAGAAATGGTTGAACGCATGAGAATCATTAAGGACATCGAATCCAGAGGTTCGAGTATTGAATTAATCAGTGCGGATATCTCGGATCTGAAGCAGATGACTCAGGTTGTGCAGACGTTGAAAGAGAAATATGGGCAGATTCATGGCGTGATCAACAGCGCCGGTGTTGCCAATGATGGCTTAATCATTCGCAAGGAAGAGGCTGCTTTCGAAGAAGTCCTGAAGCCCAAGGTTAAAGGAACCTGGGTGCTGGATAGAGTGACGGCTCAGGAAACACTTGATTTCTTCGTTATGTTCTCATCAGGCATATCCATGTTGGGAGAACCGGGACAGAGCGATTATGTTGCTGCGAATTGTTTTCTGGACAGCTTTGCGTCTTACCGCTCCAGTGCCTCTGGCCGGACATTGACGATTAATTGGCCTGCCTGGAAGGAAACCGGGATGGCAGCAAGATTTGGTTTGAATATAGATACGGCGTTCAAGACGTTACCGACTCATCAAGCGTTAAGTGCATTTGACATGGCACTGAGCCGTCGAATTCGTCGAGTACTGATCGGTGAACCCAATTATTCAAGTGAACTTCTCCCTCTGCTGGAGTCGTCACGGGTAATTCAATTTTCTGAAGCGATGACAGCACGTATTCAACAGGAACGTAGTCCATTGAATGGGCATAAGACCAAAGCAGCTAGAACTGCTTATGAGCAGAAGGTTGAGCTGCATGGGCGAGATAATGGCTTATATACAAGTACAGAGAAGGAACTTGCCCAGCTGGTTGGACATGTACTGGGCTTTACGGGGCTGGATGTATACGACAATTTGTTTGAACTCGGGGTCGATTCAATCTCCATGATGCGCATCATAACCGAGATTCGGGTGCGCTACCATGTTCATCTGAACTATCACACCTTCTTCGAAGGAATGAATTTGGCGAAGCTGGCCATTCATTTGATTGGTGCCCTCAAGGAATCTGGTGAGATATCCGAATACCCGCAACAAGATCCGGACCCAACTAGAAGGTATGAGGACTTTCCTTTGACTGAAGTGCAGATGGCTTATCTGCTAGGCCGGGATGAGCGGTTTGAGATGGGCGGTACATCCACTCACTATTACTTGGAACTGGAAACCCAATTGAACATGGCACATTTCCAGACAGCATTACAAAAAGTGATCGAGCGACATCCGATGCTGCGTGCAGTCATATTACCAGAGGGTATGCAGAGAATTCTGCCAGAGGTACCGGAATACGAATTGCAAATCGTCGATGTACGCCATCTGGATGAGCAGGAGAAGTGGAAGCGTATTGAGGTGGACCGTGATCGGATGTCACATCATATGTTTATTCCGGATCAATGGCCGCTGTTCGAGTTCAAGGCATTCAAGATGGATGATACCCGCCACTATCTGTTATTTGGTTATGATCTACTGATCTGTGACAGTGCGAGTATTCAGATTCTTGGAGAGGATCTGGTGCATTATTGCCGTGAGCCCGATAAGGAACTTCCTCCACTTCAATTCTCATTCAGGGACTACATTATGGCATATGGACAATTGAAGACGGGTGAGTTGTATGCGCGTGATAAGGATTACTGGATGAATCAGTTGGAGTCATTCCCTTCTGCACCAGCCCTGCCGTTGAAACGGGAGCCTAGACATATTAAGAAACCACAGTTCTCCCGGTTGAGTTGGACATTGGAGCAGGGTCCATGGGAGCAACTGAAACATAAGGCGCAACAAAAAAATGTGACACCATCTGCACTTCTTTGCGCTGCATTCGCCCGTGTTCTGGCCCGCTGGAGTAATCAGGATCGACTTGCCATCAATCTGGCGGCCTTCAACCGATTCCCTTTTCATGAAGAGGCAGATCGAATCATCGGTGACTTCACATCCATCATGCTGCTCGAGATCAACGAACAGGCGAAGAAACCTTTCTGGGAACAAGCAAGAAATGTGCAGAGTGGAATGCTTAATATGCTGGAACATCGACATTATGATGGCGTGGAATTCATTAGGGAACTGGCCCGTCATCGAGAAGCTGGAACTTCCGCCATTATGCCGATTGTATATACCAGCACATTGTTTGTAGATGCAATCGGAAGCTGGCAACATATCGGTGATTTGAAAATGGGCATAAGTCAGACTTCTCAGGTATACCTCGATAATCAGGTCATGGAAACAGACGGACAGTTGACCATTAACTGGGATTATATCCAGGAGATTTTTGATTACAATACGCTCTCTGCTATGTTCAATGACTACACATCAATGATTATTCATCTGAGCGAGCGGGAGGATACCGAATTCCTGCCAGGCTTGCCTGAACAGGATAAGGCCATCTGGAATGGATTTAATGCCACTGAAGAAACATTTCATTACTCTACACTGCATGAGTCTTTTGTGGAACAGGCCAAGAAAACGCCTCATCAGGCAGCTTTGATCTATCAAGAGCAGCAAATGACCTATCAACAGTTGGATGAGCAATCCAATCAGATGGCTCGTTACTTGCTGCAACAGGGAGTGAATCGGGGAGATCGGGTAGGGTTATTGGCCAAACGTGGTATAGAAACGATTGTGAATACACTTGGTATTTTGAAGGCCGGTGCGGTGTACGTTCCCGTAGATCCCGATTATCCCGAAGATCGTCAGCAATATATTCTTCAGAATAGCAGCTGTCAAATGATGCTATTGCCGGAACTGTATGTACTGGAAGGACTAGCTGAATATGCCTCAGGCCCAGTAGAACATCTGGCGGAACCTGATGACCTGGCCTACATTATCTATACTTCAGGCAGTACGGGAACCCCTAAAGGTGTAGCCATTGCACATGGCCCTGCCATGAATACCATTCGGGATATCAACAAGAAATTCGCTGTGTCGAATGAGGATCGAATTCTTGGCATATCTTCCATGTGTTTCGATCTGTCAGTCTATGATATTTTTGGTGCACTTGCAGCAGGTGCGGCGATTGTGATGGTTGCTGATCAGCGTGATATTCACGACATGTATGACACGATACAGTTGCATAACGTAACCATTTGGAATTCAGTTCCGGCAATTATGCAGCTGATGGCGGATTATATAGCGGATCAATGCAATGATCAGTTAAGACTTGTTCTGCTCAGCGGGGATTGGATACCGAAAAAGTTGCCCGAGCAAGTATATGGCTGCTTCCCTTCGGCACAGGTTATCAGTCTGGGAGGCGCGACGGAGGCTTCTATCTGGTCTATCTATCATCCAATAGAAGCTGTGAAGCACGATTGGAACAGCATCCCTTATGGAACACCACTTGCGAATCAAACGTTCTATACGCTGGATTACGAAGGAAGACTTTGTCCTGTGGACGTAGTTGGTGAACTTTGTATAGGTGGAGAAGGATTAGCCCAAGGATACTATAATGATCCGGTGAAGAGTGACAATGCATTTATTAAACATCCGGTGTTAGGTCGTTTATACCGTACAGGAGATTTCGGTGTATTGCGAAGAGAGGGATACATCGAATTTCTGGGGAGAAGAGACTTCCAGGTCAAAATCAGAGGGTATCGGGTTGAACTTGGCGAAATTGAAAGCCGGTTATCAGCAATCCATGGTGTCAAACAGGCTGTCGTAATAGACAGGATGGATGAACAGGGAACAAAGGTACTGGTGGCATATTACTCGGCAGAACACAGCTATGAAGAATTGGAGATGAAGCGTCTTCTTGCTCAGGCACTCCCGGATTATATGGTCCCGCAGCATTTGATCCCGGTGGATCAATTTCCACTGACGCCCAATGGGAAGATCGACCGAAAAGCATTGCCTGAACCGACATTTGTGCAGCAGTCGAACGCTCATATCGGAGCGGAAAGTCCGGTTGAGCACAAGCTGATAGAACTTTGTGAAGCTGTATTCGGTATGAAAGGCATAGGGGTTCGTGACAGCTTTTTCCAGATGGGGATAAATTCGATTCGGATGGTACAACTAGTGAACCGAATTGGACAAGAATTCAACCAGCGCCTCAGCTTCAAGGAATTCATGGCACTGAGAGATATTTATGAATTGGCAGCCCTGCTGGAGAGCTCTGTGGAGAACGAAGAGGCGACGGGAGCGGTTCACTACCCGTTGTATGATCCAGTTCCGGATTCCGAAGGTCAGCCATTCCCTCTGACTGAGGTGCAGATGGCATATGTCGCAGGAAGGAGTCAGGCTTTTGAATTGGGGGGCACTTCAACCCATGGGTACCTTGAATTTGAGACCGAATTGGAGATGTCACGATTCAATGAAGCGCTAATTAAGCTGATCGAGCATCACCCCATGTTGCGAGCCATCATCTTGCCTACCGGGGAGCAACGTATTTTGCAAGATGTTCCGGACTATACGATTGATATAGAAGATATCCGCGGCTTGAGCCCGGATGAGAGGGAGCAAGTGATCCTAACTGAACGAGACCGCATGTCTCATCATATTTTCGAATTAGAGCAATGGCCCTTATTTGAAATACGCGCGAAAAAAGTATCCGATAATACTCACCTATTATTATTTGGCTATGATCTGCTCATTGCGGATGGAGCAAGTATACAGATATTCAATAACGATCTGCTTGAATTCTATCATCATCCAGAAATTGAACCAGAGCCTATTCCATTTACTTTCCGGGATTATATTCTGGCCTACAACGAATTTCGAAAGTCGAACACGTATTTGGCGGATAAACAATATTGGCTTTCCAGAGTGGAGGCGTTTCCCGCAGCACCAGCATTGCCTTTGAAGACAGATCCCACCCGAATCAGTGAGCCGAAATTCAAGCGCTTGAATGCGGTGTTTGAGCAACAGCGTTGGGAGAAGCTGAAAAAGGTTGCTAATGAACACGGTCTGACACCTTCGGCACTTCTGTGTGCAGCCTATTCGCAGATCTTGTCATACTGGAGCAATCAGCCCAAGATCGCGCTGAACTTGACGGTATTTAACCGATACCCGTTCCATCCAAGTATTCAGCATATGATTGGTGACTTTACATCGATGATTTTGATTGATGTGGACATGTCTTCCGGGAACCAATTTATGGATCATGTACGTCATGTCCAGAACAGTATACTGGAGGCGCTGGAGCACCGGCATTATGAAGGCATCGAATTCATACGTGATCTTTCGAAACATCATCAAATGGGAAACAAAACGGTAATGCCCATCGTCTTCACCAGCATGATTTTTAATGAACGGGAGACCTCGGAAGGAAAACAGGGACTGATCGGAAAGGTTCGTACAGGTGTCAGTCAAACTTCGCAGGTATACCTGGATCACCAGGCCTCCGATGCAGGGGGACAGTTAACACTAACCTGGGATTATGTGGAAGGGTTATTTGATGAACAGGTCATCGGAACCATGTTTGACCAATACACAGCGTTGCTGGATGGTCTGATTCGGGGAGAACCGATCCTGGGTCCTGACATTCCTGCAGCGGATCGCGACCTGCTGGAGCTGTACAACCGTTCGGAAGAAGAGATCGTGCCAACGACATTGCAGCATATGTTTGTACGGATGGCCAGACGTTACCCGGATCGGGATGCGTTGATATTCGAAGATCGTCGAATGACGTATAACGAATTGGATCAGCGGTCTGGTCAACTGGCACAATATTTGCTTGAGCAGGAGATTGGTCAAGGAGTTCGCGTTGGCGTCATCGCAAGACGCTGTATGGAAACCGTAGTGAACGTCATGGCTATACTTCGAACAGGTGCAGCTTATGTACCGATTGATCCGGATTATCCCGAAGATCGGCGAGATTACATGCTCACGAACAGTGACTGTCGGATCGTTCTGGATGTGGATGCTTACGACCAAGTCTCGGCAGCGAGTTATCCATTATTCCATGGAGAACCTTATGGAAAGCCTGAAGACCTCGCATATATAATCTATACCTCTGGAAGTACGGGCAGACCGAAAGGGGTTGCCATTACACAGGGGGCAGTAACGAATACCATTCAGGACATGAATAGAAAATTCGGAGTTGATGAGAAGGATCGCATGCTCGGCATTTCTTCCATGTGTTTCGATTTGTCCGTGTATGACGTGTTCGGTGCACTTTCCGCTGGTGCTGCACTTGTTATGATATCCGACCAGAGGGATATCCGAATGATGATGGAAGCTGTTGATCGACATCAGGTTACGATCTGGAATTCAGTTCCGGCCATCATGGACATGTTTATGGACCGACTGGAATCCGATGCTGAGCGAAGCTACCGTTGGGCAAGTGTTGAAGAAGGTTCGACATCTGTCATGTTGGCTGCAAAGGATGAGCCCACAGAACCGGTATACCAATGGTCATTCTCCACCTTGTGGCGAATGGACGGAAAGCATGTCTATGTAGATGAATTTAAATGTCCCGAGTATGCATCTCACATGTTCCCTGAGCTTTACTTCCTTGCACAAAAAGGGATTCGACTCTCGGAGATTGCATCTGCTTTCCCGAATGTGCGTGCTGATCAAGTGCATACATTCTTGGAACTGCTTATTCACAGACGTGCTCTGGTGAGCGGACTTATGCAACCGGTGGAGATTTTTCGAAAACAGACCCAGCTATTCCGCAATCCGTATGACGAGAATGTCGCATATGATGCACAGGCGTATGAAGCATTCAAAAAGGTACAGCTACATCGCACGTTCGGGGAACGTACAGCACCTGTAATTAACCTGGAGCCTGGGGTGCAGTATCCTGATTTCATCTCCAAACGTCGTTCTCATCGATCCTTTGTGGAGGATCAACCTATTACGTTGGAACAGTTCTCTGATCTGTTGGGGGTTCTGGGGCAATATCAGCAAGGGCAAGAGATTCTATATTATTATCCTTCTGCGGGAGGGTTGTACCCAATAGATGTGTTTGTTTATGTCAAGGAAGGAAGAGTAGCGGGGATGAAGGCAGGGCTGTACTACTTCAGTCCAGTGGATCAAAGTATTCGTCTCATTCATGGGGATCAGCCATTAACCGATGAGATGCACTACTACACCAACAAGTCCATCTATCATTCATCCGCATTCACGTTGTTTTTCATCTATAACGCGGAAGCTACCATGCCGAAATATGGCGCACAGGGTTACCTGTACTCGCTAATTGATACGGGTATTATGGTGTCCACAATCAACAACATTGGTGAAATGCTGGGAATTGGCATGTGTTCGATCGGAGACATGCTCTTTGACAAAGTAAAACCATTATTCGGATTAAACGAAAATCAGGTGTGGCTGCATACGGTCGAGGCAGGATTAAAACTGGATCATGAAGCCACACCGAAAGAAGATTGGATTAGGCATGAAAGTGATATCAGACGCAATTTCAGTGCAAGTGAAACCCGTTATGGGCAATCAACTGAAGCGGTTCAATCGGAACGGACAGAACGAACGATAGCTGTGCTGGGTGAACAATCCTTTTCGTCAGAACAAGTGAATGGGAAAGGAATCGACGTAGCAAGAGCAAGGGTGGATAACACCATAGCCCTTAGCAACACCAAAACCAGTCTTCGTCTCGTTCTGCTCAGCGGAGATTGGATACCACTCACACTACCGGACAAAATCAGAAGCATATATCCCGATACAAGCATTGTGAGTCTGGGTGGGGCAACAGAGGCCAGTATTTGGTCCATATATTACAGCATTGACGAAATTTCCAGCGGCTGGAGCAGCATCCCTTATGGTTATCCATTGGCGAATCAGATGTTCTATGTTCTGGATTATAAACTGCGCTCATGTCCGATGGATGTGCCTGGAGAATTATATATCGGTGGAGTGGGACTAGCTGACCATTATGTAAGTGATCCCGAGAAGACGGAACTAGCCTTCATTCAGCATCCGATCCTGGGCCGTTTGTATAGAACGGGAGATCACGGGGTACTGCGTAAGGAAGGATACATTGAGTTTCTGGGCAGAAAGGACAACCAGATCAAAATCAGGGGGCATCGCGTGGAACTTGGTGAAATTGAAGCCATATTGAATCAGCACCACGCCTTGAAGCGGGTGTATGTAACAGACCGATTGAATGAACAAAAGAAAAAATACCTATGTGCGTATTATGTCTCTGATACAGAGGTGTCCATTACGGAGCTGAGGGCATTCCTGATATCCAGATTGCCGGAGTACATGGTGCCGTCATTCTTCATTCGAATGGAAGCCATCCCTTTAACGGCGAATGGAAAACTGAATCGAGCTGCGCTGCCTGAACCAACCGCTGTACACACAGTGAAAGCTGAATATCAAGCTCCTGCAAGTGATATTGAGAAGCAATTGGTACAGATATGGAGCGAGGTACTTGGCAATGCTCACATTGGTATTAATCAGCATTTCTTTGAAATCGGCGGTGACTCTGTGCTGATGATCAAGGCACATGCCCGGCTCGAAGAAATATACCCTGGAACAGTGAAGATAACGGACATGTTTAATTTGCCGACCATTTCGGACATTACCGCATTCATAGAGAACCGGATGGAAGAGATCGATGTTATCCATGTGCCTCGTTCGTTAATCCCATTGTCGATAGACTACTTCAGCGAGGGGAATTCGACATCGAGCGAAACGCAGGAGTTACAGTTTAACCTGTCTGCAGAACTTCATGATCGTATTAGGAAGGCAGCCAGCAAGTGGGAGGTAGACACGGAAGACATCTTGTTTGCCGGGTTCGCTTATCTCTTGGCACAGACGTCGAATAAAGATCGGTTGAGCATACATGCTGCCATTGGACAACCCAATGATATTCAAGTGTTTGATCTGGATTTTGGTTCTCTGGAGCAATTTGATGAATTATTTAAGCTTATTCACCTATCCAAGGCGCAAGATGGCAGGGAGAGCTTCCACTCGAAGCATGTCAGTCAACTCTCACCGGAATCCGGGACAGGAACGTTACCTTTGTTCTATAGTGCTAATGCCATCGCATCAGGCGTACCGTTATCCGAGCTGTATGATCTAACTTTACAAGTGGTTCACCAAGAGGCCAGTATCCGCTTTGTATGTGAGTTCCGTTCTACGAAATGGCGGAAGCACAAAGTGGAATCACTCCTGCAGCTGTACTTCAAACTGCTGAACCCGATACTCGAATGATCTCAAGCCGACTGAAAAGGAGAGCGAAATGAGAAAAGGACTGATGGGAAGCATTAAACTGGATGATCTCCTGGAACCCGCGGCGGAATCGGTCGATATCGAAAGTGTCTCCAATAAGGACATTGCTATCATTGGTATGTCCGGCAGATTCCCGGGTGCAGAGGAAATTGAGGACTATTGGAAAAATTTAATTAATGGTATCGACAGTATCGGACACTTTCCCGCTGAACGCCAATCTTTTGCAGATTACTATATGAAGACGCGGGGAGAGTCGGTTTCGTATACCCAAGCCGGATTTCTGAATCATATTGACCAATTCGACTATCGTTTCTTTAATATGTCTCCCCGAGAAGCTTCTCTAATGGACCCGAATCAGCGGTTATTTCTTGAAACGGTGTGGCATGCCATTGAAGATTCGGGATATGGAGGCGGGAAACTCAAAGGAAGCAACACGGGCGTATATGTTGGATTTCGTAACGATGAAGTGTACGACTACAAAAGGCTAATCACTGATTTGGATCCTCACGCAGATGCCAGTGCTGTTCCGGGTAATCTGGCTTCTATTCTGGCCAGCCGGATTTCATACTTGCTGGATCTGAAGGGGCCAAGCCTCTGTCTCGATACAGCCTGTTCATCCTCTCTCGTAGCCATTCATCTCGCGTCTCAGGCGATTCGAAATGGGGATTGTGATCTGGCTGTTGCTGGTGGGGTGAAGATACGCCTGTTTCCTCTGGACGAGGGAAATAGGCTTGGGGTGGAAGCACCAGATGGCAAAGTGAAGGCATTTGATGCCGATTCGGATGGCACAGTCTGGGGTGAGGGTGCAGCAGCTATTATGCTCAAACCTTTGAACAAAGCGCTCAGGGATCGAGATCATATCTATGCAGTAATTAAAGGCAGTGCAGTGAATCAGGATGGAACTTCTGTCGGTATCACTGCTCCCAATACCGCTTCACAAGCAGAATTGTTGGTGAAGGCATGGAAAAATGCGGGAATTGATCCCGAAACGCTGAATTACATTGAAACGCATGGTACAGGAACAGACATGGGAGACCCTATTGAGTTTGAAGCAATTCGCAGGGCATTCCAGAAGTTCACGAACAAGAAACAGTTCTGTGCGATTGGTTCGGTGAAGACCAATGTTGGTCATCTGGACTGTGTAGCCGGGATGGCTTCTCTGTTCAAGGTTATCATGGGGATGAGGGAAGGCTTGATGCCTCCCACACTTCATTTTCAGCGTCCCAATTCCAAAATTAACTTTGAGGATTCTCCGGTGTATCTCAATACGAAGACAAGAATGTGGCCAGCTGGAGGGACACCGCGCAGATGCGCTGTCAGTGCATTTGGTTTGAGTGGAACCAACAGTCATATCGTGTTGGAAGAGGCACCACCTTTTCACAAAATAACGACTTCGACGCCTCCAGATACACAGATTCTGACGATATCAGCCAAAAGCGCGTCCAGCTTGAGAAGGCTGCTGCAAGCCTATCAGGAGTTATTACTCTCCGATCCTGAGATTTCAGTGGCCGATTTATCATACTCTGCCAATACCGGAAGGGGACATTACACTCACCGGGTGGCTATGACTTACAGTGATCGCAAAGATTTGGAGAGAAAGTTGAGCTTGTTATTAGATGGAAGTGACGTTTCGGGGCTTAAATTAAATGGTGTGCATACGGGCGTACATCGCATTATTACAGCTGGTGCAGGGGAGTTCGAGCGCGGTACAGGGGAAATTACTGAGCAGGAAGTTAAGCGACTTGCCCAGGAAGCTCAGGTATGGCTCTCCGAATTACACCTTCACCCGAGAGATGCCCTGTTAGAAGCCATTAGTGGCTTGTATGTCAACGGAGCCGATGTGAGCTGGGATGAGTTATACAGAGAGCAATCTGTTCGCAGAATAACGATCCCGGCATACAAGTTTGAACCCCATATATGTTGGCTGGACTGGGATTCGGAGCAAGATCAACGTCAAGCAGATGAGTTGAATCCCACGATGTACCGGACACGCTGGATTCCAGCTTCACTCGAACCGACCGAGCTGGATGAAGCGGAGTTGCCTATCCATGAGGGTGTCACGCTGGTGTTGCGAAGAGGGGATGACAGGGAAGGCGAAGGACTGGAAAAAGTAATACGAAATCAGGGACAGAAACTGATCTCCGTCACGATGGACGGAGCCACTGCTACCATGGAGGGCCTCTCCGGGACCGTGGATCTCTCTTCAGAAGAGGGCTACGACTCTTTGATAGATGCTCTGCCCTCCCAAGATATTACGAGGATCATTCATCTCTTGAATTCAGTTCCAAAGAAGCGGGTGCGTAATCTGGAGGAGCTCTCCCAGGCGGAATTAGAGGGTCCTCTGAGCCTGTTCAGACTGGTTAAGTCGCTTGTACGGAGGGAGGTGCCCGGACCTCTTCACATCACAATCGCGACTACAACGGCTTATCATGTGACGGGAGAGGAAGCTGAACTGTACCCAGAGCATGCAGCATTAACGGGATGGGCCAAAGTCATTGGAAAGGAATATCCGCATATCCGCTGTCAATGCATTGACAAGGATGAACATGTAACTCTGGAATCTATTCCTGAATTATTCAACAGTAGGATCCATTCCAACGAATTTTCTGCCTATCGGAATGGGGTACGTTACGTTGAACAACTGGATGAATGGGACTTAGAGGCACGAGTGAGCATGGATTGGAAACTGAAAGACGATGGAGTGTACATCATAACTGGTGGTGCCGGAGGCATAGGATCGGAGATTGCCAGATGGATGGCTGGTCATGGCAAGGTACGGATTGCCCTGTTGGGACGAACAGAAGTGCCAGCAAGGGAACAATGGCCGATGCTTCAGAAGAATGTTCAAGTCGAGACCGCTGTTCAACAGATTATTCATGAGATACACACGATTGAAAGCCAAGGAGCAACAGTATCTTATTTCAGTGTGGACGTATCAGACGAGGTGCGCCTTGCACATACGATCCAAACGATCAGAGAAATGTATGGCCCTGTACGTGGTATTGTGCACTGTGCAGGAGCGGGCAGTGGACAGCCCACAGATCAGAAGACACAAGCTGATGTGGAACGGACGCTGTCTCCCAAGATCAGGGGTACATGGCTGCTTGATCAGTTTACCCGGGAAGACCAACCCGACTTTATGTTGCTATGTTCCTCTATCGCGACAACGTTCAGTGCCCTGACAATGGGGGATTATGTGGCAGCCAATGCATACTTGGACACTTACGCTGCCCAGCGCTCCAAACAGGGATTTCATACACTTGCGATCAACTGGGTGACATGGAAGGATCGCGGGATGGCTGCCCGTTCGGGATTCACGGTTGACACCATCTTTAAGACCATCTCGCCAGAACAGGCAATCACTGCGCTTGCAGACGTTGTCACTCAAAAAGTGAATCGGGTGATCATCGGAGAATTGAATATAGATGGTGGAGGGATTTCGCTACTGGAACGTTCCGGAGTCCGGGTTGCACATCATTTGCTTGAGCGTGTGAAGAAAATGAAGGACATGAGCAAGCCAAGGGTAGATTCTGCTCCCAGCCGATCAGCAACGTATCGAACGGGAAAGGTTGTACTCACGGGGAAAGAAAAAGAAGACTATACCGAAGCAGAGCGACGTGTCGCTGATGTTTGCAGACAGGTACTGGGTTTTGAGGAAATTAACATTCACGAAAATTTCTTCGAACTCGGAGCCGATTCCCTTGTGTTAAAAACGATGCATGCCAGACTGGAACTGCTTGATCCAGGCTCTCTTATGATTACAGACCTGTTTGAACATGCAACTGTCTTCAAATTGGCACGCTTTCTGGTGGACAAGCGCAAGGGAAGCAGCAACACCATATCTCATGCAGCGGTGGAGGTCACTGAACATGATATTGCTATTATTGGTATCTCCGTAAAGCTGCCTAATGCCAATACGACCGATGAATTCTGGGATAACATTCGCAATGGGATCGATTGCAGAACAGAATTGTCTGCAGAACGCAGGGATGCCATTGAACGCTATATTCGATATAAGCAGTTCCCTCCAGGGAGTGTTGCTTTAGTCGAGGGTTCATATATTGATGAAATTGATAAATTCGATAGCGCCTTTTTTCGATTATCTCCCAAGGAAGCCAGTTTGATGGACCCTCACCAACGTCTCTTCTTGCAGGCATGTTGGGAAGCGGTCGAGGATGCCGGATGCATAGATGAGATCAGTGGAAGTCAAACCGGGGTGTTCGTTGGATACTCACCGAATATTCGAGACATGTATTCACGCATCATTTATGAGACGAATCCGACGCTACTCTCCAGTGCAATGGTGGGGAATACAGCTGCCGTTACCTCTGGAAGAGTATCTTATATGCTGGATTTGAAAGGGCCTTCGATGGTCGTGGATACGGCATGTTCGTCTTCCCTTGTTGCTGTGGATGCAGCATGTCAGTCCATCCGCAGCGGCAGATGTGAAATGGCCATAGCCGGAGGAATCAAGATTCATACGATGCCGATCCATCACACGAATACACGAATGGGAATCGGCATGGAATCCATGGATGGAATTACCCGCGCATTTGATGAAGAGTCAGAAGGAACCGGATTTGGTGAAGGTATTGGAGTAGTGATGCTTAAACCGCTCGAGAAAGCCAAGCAGGATGGGGATCACATCTATGCGGTCATCAAGGGATCTGCATCCAATCAGGACGGCAGTTCCGCTGGCATGACTGCGCCGAACCCGGCGGCTCAGGAAGAAGTCATTCGCAAGGCATGGGAAGATGCAGGCATAGACCCGGGAACCATCGGGTATATCGAAGCTCATGGAACAGGCACGCCTTTGGGTGACCCGATTGAAGTGAACAGTATGACAAGCGCATTTCGTGCATATACAGACAAACAGAATTTTTGCGCCATCGGGTCTGTCAAAACCAATATGGGCCACCTGCTTGAGGCTGCCGGGATCGTCGGACTGATTAAGACGGCACTGGCGCTGAAGAACAGGGAGCTGCCTGCAACCCTTCACTTCAATCGCCCGAATGAGAATATTCCGTTTCATGATTCTTCCATCTACGTCAACACCGTTACCCGTAAATGGGAGACTGAAGGTCATCCGCGTCGGGCAGGTGTCAGCGCGTTTGGCATGAGTGGGACGAATGCGCACATTGTGCTGGAAGAACCACCTGTAGACTACGAAGAAAAGGCTTTGCAGGACAATGCTTCCCGTTATCATCCACAGTTCTTCATGCTGTCTGCCAAAACACGGGAGAGCTTGCAGCAACTTATCGCTCGTTATTGTGCATATAGTACGAAGCTACTGCAAATGGATGTGAGGGACATCTGTCACACGGTGCAGGCGGGACGCAGTCACTATCCGTATCGGCTGATTTTTTCGGTTAGAACGACGACGGAGCTCATCTCCCGTCTGAACGAGCTGAATCAGCTTCGTTTCTGGGAGCAGTCCGAACCGAATGGAACTGCCTTTTATCAATATGGTGAACATCGATTGGTATCAGGCACGGATGGATTCAGACGTCCAGATGATCTTACCTTATTTCAGAAGGACAGTATGAGTGAGGATATTCAGCAAGTAGCATCCTCCTGGAAGGACAGTCTGTACACCAACGATTCTCTGCTGATCCAGATAAGAGAGCTCTACGCAGCAGGAGCTGATTGGCCGCGAATACGTGGGGATGATGAACATTCATTCCGTAAAGTCCGGCTTCCTCTCTATGCATTTGAGCGTAAGACACACTGGCTGGAAATACCAGATGTCGCTCCGGTGACAGTGGAACGAATGGAACAGCCTTTCCATGTCATCCGATGGATCAATACCCCATCCGATTCCGAGACGTCCTGGATCTCCAACGGAACTGGAGATGTGCTAATGTTCATGGGGAAAACGTCACTCTCATCGTCCATATATGACAGATTAACTTCTGCAGGTCGGAAGGTCATACAAGTAGAGATTGGGTCTGAGGGTGATTCTTCCTCAGGTAAGGAACATTATTACCACATTAGTCCACATAAGCAGGCGTATGAGGACTTGTTGACACGGCTCCAATCAGAGCATCGGTTCACCCATATCATTCATATGGCGACGACTGGACAAGGGATATTCCCTGAGAGTGTTGAACAGTTGGAAATGACTCAGCATCTGGGGGCTCGTAGCTTAATGTATCTCACCCAGGCACTTGCGCATGTGGGCTATGAACGTGGGGTGAGTCTTACGCTCGTGGCTGACTATGTGAATGAAGTGACAGGCAGTGAACGAAGTATACAGCCACATCAAGCACCTTTTATGGGGATGGGCAGGGTTATAGGCCAGGAACTGACGGGAATCTCCTGCACGTTTGTGGACATTGATGACGCTACCTCAGCCGAAGATGTTCTGCAAGAGATCGGCCGAAAGTCCCCACTGTATCTTGTTGCTTACCGGGACGGTAACCGATATGAGGAACAGTTTGAGCCGTTGGATAATGAGACGGTTGTCAGCAACCCGATAGACATTCATGACGATGGAGTATATGTAGTCACCGGAGGCACGAAAGGCATTGGACTGGAAGTTGCTCAGTACTTAGCCGACAAGGGAGCAGGGCATGTGGCTCTGCTTAGCCGTTCGCTGTTCCCCCCGCGTGAACAGTGGAGTGAACGGCTTGAAGACAACCAAGACCCGGAACTGTGCGAGACGATAGTCCGAGTGATGGATCTGGAGAAGAAGGGCACTGCATTTTCATTTTATCAAGTGGATATTGGGCATCTGGAGAGGCTGCGTGAGGTGTTCAATGACCTTCGTCAGACTTATGGTCCCATTAGGGGAATCGTTCACAGTGCGGGTGTTCCCGGTGAAGGAACGCTGATTCGCAAGACGGAGGAACAGTTCGCCGCCGTGTTCAATCCCAAAGTACGGGGAACATGGGCGCTGGATCAAGTCACTTTTGAAGATCATCTCGATTTCTTCCTGTTGTTCTCAACGATCTCTTCGTTGTTTGCCGCTCCGGGACAGAGTGACTATGCTGCTGCCAATGCTTATCTGGACACGTTTGCCGCATATCGAAGCAAGCTTGGCAAACGTACGTTAACCCTCAACTGGAACACATGGCGGGATACTGGTATGGGTGTTCGATATGGAATTAATGTGGATGGAGTATTCTCTGCAATTCCTACGGATAAAGGCATAATGTGGCTTGAGCGTGCACTGGGCATGACCATGAATCGGGTCATCGTCGGGGAGATCAATCGGGAAAGCGAGATGCTCGGCATGATGTCTCAGGTTGCCGTAAGGCTGTCTGAGGATTTGTTATCACTTGCCAGTGAGAACACGGCTTTGGCAGAAAGTGAGAACAAGACAAGCTATGCAGAAGTCACGCTGGATGGAAGAACCAGTGAAGGAGTGTACAGCGATGCAGAGGATCTCATTGCCAAGATCTTTGGTTCGGTACTCGGATTCAGCGAGATCAATATCTATGACAGTTTTTTCGAATTAGGCGGAGACTCGATCATGCTGGGTCAGATGCACGAGTTACTGGAGCGCCATTTTCCTAATAAAGTCAAGCTGGTTGATCTGTTCGAATATACGACTGTCGACAAACTTAGCAGTTACATTGCAGGGCATGAGCAGCCAGTGGCGCAAGCCGCACAGATCACATCCGGTTCAGACGAACAGGGTGGAGATTGGAATGAATCGTTAAGCGATATGCTGGACAAGTTGCAGGACGGGGAAGTATCTGTCGATGACATCCTTCATCGTTTGGATGAAATACGGCCAGGGGAGTGAGCTTGTGGAGAAAGTCTACAAACATGTTGTTGAGAACATAGCCTCCGGCAAGATTGACAAAGTGACGGGGATCCAGGTCATTAATCTGCTAAAACAGGAAGAAGCGAATGATCAGGAGGACATCGCCGTTATAGGCATAAGCCTGAAGTTTCCTCATGCTAACCATCCGGAAGAATACTGGCACATTGTTGAACAGGGCATTGATTGTATTCGCGATTACCCTCCTGATCGGAAATCGGTGACGGACGATTACCTGAGACTAAGCGGCTATTCGGAGGAATTTCTTCAGTATTTGGATGGTGCTTTTCTGGAAGAAGTGGATCAATTTGATTACAAGTTCTTCCGTCTATCACCGAAAGAAGCCAGCTTGATGGACCCGTGCCATCGTTTATTTTTGCAAACGGCATGGCATGCCATTGAAGACGCTGGGTATGGTGGACAACGACTGGCAGGAAGTAATACCGGAGTATTCACCGGTTTCGCCAATAGCAACAACTATAAAGAAATGATTAAGGATGTGAATCCGGAAGAGTTGTCCATCGCGATGACGGGCAATATCGCTTCGATGCTTCCAACGCGAATCTCGTATCTGCTCAATCTAAAGGGTCCAACTATGGTGGTGGACACAGCATGTTCTTCTTCGTTAGTAGCCGTCTATCTGGCTTGTAAGTCGCTGATGAACGGGGATTGTAATATGGCAATTGCTGGAGGAGTCAAGCTCGATATTTTGCCAGTGGACAGTGATTTTCTGAAAATAGGTATTGAATCTACGGACTACCGGACAAGAGCATTTGATACTGAAGCGGATGGTTCGGGGATGGGAGAAGGCGTAGCTGCTGTAATATTGAAGCCGCTTCGTCAGGCGCAAAAGGACGGCGATCACATCTATGGTGTCATCAAAGGTATCGCCTTGAATCAGGATGGAACGTCCATGGGTATAACGGCTCCTAATCCGGTCGCTCAATCAGAGGTGATCGAGGAGGCTTGGAAACGGGCAGGCATTCATCCTGAATCCCTTGCCTATATCGAAACCCATGGAACAGGTACTAATCTGGGCGACCCTATAGAGATACAGGGACTGGAACGCGCATTTCGAAAGCATACGGATAAAAAGCAGTTCTGTGCAATCGGTTCAGTCAAAACCAACGTGGGTCATCTGTATGAAACAGCAGGCATGGCGAGCTTAATCAAGGGGCTTATGTCGCTGTACCATCGGAAAATTCCACCCACTCTTCATTTTAATCGTCCGAATCTGAATATTGATTTTGAGAACTCACCGGTATATGTGAATACAAGATTAAGAGATTGGGAGCGAGGTGCAGAGCCGCGCAGGTGTGGCATAAGCACATTTGGTTTGAGTGGAACCAACTGTCATATGGTGCTGGAAGAAGCTCCTGTTCCGGCGGAAGCGGCTGCAACGGATCATCCGCAGACACAACTCCATCCTTTCACGTTATCTGCAGGTTCGGATGATGGCATCCGTGCTTTGGTAGAGCAGAATCTGAATATGATATCTGCATCCATTGGCAGATATTCATTACTGGATGTATGTCGAACAGCCAATGCTTGTCGTGGCCATTATGCTCATCGCATGATCATACTGGCAGAGAATGTAACGGATTTGCAGTATAAGCTAGGTCAGGTTATGACTCAGGATGTCCATACATTCACTGCATCCTGGTTCCGATATGGGGAGCATCGACTGATTAATGATAATCGGGCAGTTTCCGAGCCGAATGATATTACACTAAAAAGCATTCGTGCTTTGAGTGAAGAAGTCAAGCAGGAACTGGATCAGGCGAAACAGGCCGATCTCAACTTGGAACGCTTATGTACCCTTTATGTACAAGGTGCTTCTGTGGATTGGTGGCGTCTCTATGAGAACAAGCGCACATTAACCGTGCCTCTTCCCGGTTATCCTTTTGATCCGCAGAAATGCTGGATCGATATGGGAAACGTGTCCGTAGAGGAGAATGTTCAACAAGAAAGTGGTCTGTACTCCCTCACATGGAGTGAACTGGAGGAAGAAGTATCCGATCACATGGAACCCCATTCTGAGGGGACGATCGTACTCTTCACGGGTGATGACGAAGACGTAGCCTCTCTCGTAGTTCACTTGCAACAAACGGGCAAGAAAGTGATTACCGTTTGTCCGGGAGAACACTTTGAACAGAGGGGAGCATTCGATTTCCGAATTGGGGTGAAAGAGGAGCACTTTGATGCATTACTAAATGCTCTCGATCCAGTGTCATGGCAACAAGTGATTGTTGCTCCAACCTTTTCTTCAGGTGTTACTGAACAGAATCTGTCAGAGCACAGCGAGTTACAGGAACGCGGTGTCTACAGTTTGTTCTATCTGATTCGTGCCCTGACCAGACACGGCGTTGAGCATAACATGGACATCGTAATTCTGACCGACCAGGTTCATCATGTCACTGGAGAAGAACAAGTCCTTCGTCCCGAGTTCGCTCCACTTGTAGGTCTTGCCAAAGTTATACGTAAGGAACATCTGAATTTGCAATGCCGGGTTATTGATCTGGAAGATAGCACACTGAACACAGAAGTTGTACAACTAATCTTCAGGAGTACAGAACATTTTCTTATCGCTATTCGTAATGGGCGACGGTATGTAGAGTCATTTGGACCATTTCTCCCTAATACAGAGTCAGGTAACGAGGATACACGACCCATTGTCTTTCATTCGGACGGTGTATACATCTTGTCTGGTGGTGCCGGCGGCATCGGGATCGAAGTATCCAAATACTTGGCTTCCAAGGCCAATGTACATCTGGCTTGGATTAATCGAACAGCCCTTCCGCCCCGTAATGAATGGGAGAGGATCTTGCAGGCTCAACAGGATCAGTCCATATGCCGGAAAATCCAGGGTATTCGTGATATTGAAGATATGGGTGCTTTCGTTGAAATATATAGCGCTGACATTTCCAAAAAAGAAGAAATCACTCCAATTATAGAAGATCTACGCCGACGACATGGGAACATTCGTGGTGTGATCCATGGTGCAGGAATCGGTAGATCTGATCTATTGATACATCGCACGGATGACCAGTTCAGAAGTATTTTTAACCCGAAGGTACGGGGTACACGTATTTTGGATGAGCTTACCCAAGAAGATAAGCTGGACTTCTTCATCCTTTTTTCTTCGGTAGCGACCATGTTCAGCGGGGCTGTTCAAGGAGATTACACAGCGGCCAACGCTTATCTGGATGCTTATGGGGAATATCGGAACAAGCTTGGCAGAAGGACACATGTTGTGAACTGGACGACATGGAAGGAAACCGGCATGGCGCTTGAAGGTGGATTCACCATTGATACCATTTTCAAGACCCTGCCAACCGGTCAAGCCATTGAAGGCTTGGAAGAGATGTTGTTAAACCGTGTGCCGAGGGCGCTTGTTGGTTATCTCAACTACGAAAATGGTGGAGTCTTTCTGCTGGAGAAATCAGGAGTACTGCTCTCGCCCATACTGACTGCACAGCTTGATGTACACAAGGAGAAAAAGAAGCAGGAAAAAGCAGCCAAGGCACGTGCAGCAGTAGCTCATTCATCCGGGGAAGTAAGCTTGATCGGGAGCCTCAACCATGAGTTCAGTGATACAGAAAAAAGCGTGGCAGAATGTTGCAGAAAGATTCTGGGTTTTGATCAAATTGATATTCACGATAATTTCTTTGAACTGGGTGCAGATTCCATTCTGCTGATGAAAATCCAGGGAGAGATCGAACGGATTTTTCCTGACTCTATCAGTGTTACGGACCTATTCGAGTATTCCAATGTCCACCATCTGGCTAGGTTTATCCGTGAGAAGACGACGAAAGATCAACGTCCATCTCCGGCCTTGCAGCTGAAGGATAGACCTGTCACCGACAGGAATGGAGATATTGCGATTATTGGCATGGCTGTCAATGTACCATTTGCTTCTACACCGGAGGAACTGTGGGAACATCTTGTCAATGGCACGGATCTGGTTCGATCTTTCCCGGAATCCAGAAAAGCGGATATTGACAAGCACTTTGACTTCACAGGACACGATCAGGGACAGATGAAATACAACGAAAATGCTTATCTTGAGGAAATAGACAAGTTCGATGCGGGTTTCTTTCGATTATCGCCCAAGGAAGCAAGTCTCATGGACCCCAACCAGCGTTTATTCCTTGAATCCGCCTGGACAGCTATCGAGGATGCAGGATATGGAGGATCGAAACTGAGTGGGAGCAAAACGGGCGTTTATCTGGGATATGCGGCAACATTGAGGGACCTGTATGCACGTCTGTTGTATGAAGTTGATCCTGGAAGCGGATCAAGTTCCATGGTGGGTAACCTGACAGCAATGATGTCTGCCCGGATCTCGTATTTACTGGATCTGAAGGGGCCGAGCATGGTTATAGATACGGCTTGCTCTTCCTCTCTGGTATCTGTGGACATGGCCTGCAAGGCGATCCGCAGCGGACAATGCGATTATGCACTGGCTGGTGGAATCAAGATTAACCTATGCCCGGTTGATGATGAGAATATGAAGCTCGGAATTGAGTCTACGGATAATCGCTCCAAGGCTTTCGATGATGAAGCGGATGGCGCAGGGATTGGAGAAGGGGTCGCTGTTGTGCTGCTGAAGTCACTTCAACAGGCCTTGGATGACCATGATTCTATCCATGCTGTTATCAAGGGAGGAGCCGTGAATCAGGATGGCAGTTCCATAGGTATTACGGCGCCTAATCCAGCATCGCAAACAGAGGTAATCATATCGGCTATGGAAGATGCAGGTGTCGAACCTGAGACGATTACCTATATCGAAACGCATGGTACTGGAACGACACTTGGAGATCCGATTGAAATCAAGGGCATATCCAATGCACTGTCGAGTTATACCGATCGCAAGCAATTCTGTGCGGTTAGTTCCATCAAGACGAACTTGGGTCATTCCTCGGAGGCTGCCGGGATTATTAGTCTGGTCAAGGCAGTCATGGCACTTCGTGAGAAGAAGCTCCCGCCGACGTTGTTCTTTAATCGTCCTAATCGAATCATTGAGTTCTCCAATTCACCCGTTTATGTGAATACCCGCCTTCGTGCGTGGGAATCGGGGAAGGGCCACGACGTTGCGGAATTAGTGCATTCGGGATTAGCGGAACCAATTGTCACGTTATCCTGGAAGAGGCCCCTGCACACGAACTTGTCTTGGAGGACGAATCTAGACCTTATGTTCTGCCTCTTTCGGCTAAAAGCAGGGATTCTTTGTCCAGGCTGATCGCGACCTATCGTGACTACCTGAATGATCAGAATGAGCCGGATTTGTTAAGTATGTGTAGCACAGCCGCACGGGGGAGAGGACATTACAAGTTGCGGGTCGCCATTCCTTTCACAGACAGGGGTGACCTAGTATCCAGACTGAACAAGCTGGTTGGACTCCCATTTAGTGAGATCATACCGCCACTCGCCTATGCTTCTGAACATCGAATGGTACCCGAAACGAAAGAAGCCGGTGCTGGTGAATTGACGGAAAGGAAGCTTCGCGAATTAAATGGGCAAGCAGAAACGGTGTTGGATCACATGAGCGAGGGGGAATGGGAAGAGAGCATTCAGGAACTCTGCAACCTGTATACACAAGGTGCTGACATTCTGTGGTCCAGATTATATAAGGCTGAGGAAACAGCTCAAATACATCTCCCGACCTATCCATATGAGCGAAATCGTTGTTGGATTCAGATTCCAGAACGAATTGTGGTTCCATCGCCAGCCTTACAGAAAGAAGAAGCCAATATGCATTACACGATTGGCTGGGTGAAAGGATCTATACCGGAACGGATCATCCCGAATCCGCAAACGGTCTTGTTACTGAAGGGAACGCTCCCGTTATGTGAGAGCCTCTCCATAGGACTTGCAGAGCGTGGATCTCATGTCATTGAAGTTACTTTGGGCACCGAGTATGCCAAAATCTCTCCGGTTCATTATCAGCTGGATGGTTCGGAAGAACAATATCTGCAATTGTTGAAGGCTACGAAGAATCACAGAATTGATCAAATTGTTCATGCCTTTACAGTCGATGGACATCCTGCAGCCGTAAATCCAGAGGAGTTGGAGGCTGCCTTATCCCGAGGTGTACACAGTTTGTTTTATCTGACCAAGGCCATCGCGAGTGCGGGGTTGCGCAACCGAATGCGCATTGTACTGTTGTCCCAATATGTTCATGATGTTAACGGTCACGAACCACGTCTTGTTCCTGAATATGCAACCATGTTCGGTCTTGGCAAAGCGATTGGACAGGAGCATCCTCAGCTGGAATGCAGAGCCATGGATATCGACGATCACACGAATATTTCCTTCTTGCTAAATGCGATGAATGCAGATGACGTATTCTACTCCACTGCTTACAGGGATGGTCATCGATATATGGAAGAGTTCAGGAAGACAGATCTCGTGGGAGCCGAGCTCTCCAACGTAGGCATTAAAGAGAAGGGAATCTACGTGATTACCGGTGGCATGGGCGGCATTGGTCGAGCATTCGCAGAACATTTTGCCGATAGACACAACGTCACCTTAATTCTTGCGGGCAGATCTGAATTCCCTGAACGGGATCAGTGGTCAGAGATTTTGCAAGAAGGCAAGGACCAGGGGCAATGTAGCAGAATCAAGTGGATTCAATCCATTGAAAGTAAAGGTTCCACATTAGTTAGTTACAGCGTAGATACGAGTGAGCTGCAACAAGTTACGTTGTTTATGGAGAAGATCAGAGACCGTTATGGCAAGATCGATGGCGTTGTTCATGGCGCCGGCGTAGCGGGTGAAGGGTTTCTGGCATCCAAGGATGCACAGACATTCAACAGTGTGTTGTTGCCGAAAGTTCAAGGGACCTGGAACATTGACCAGGCCACGGCCCATGAGCAGTTGGACTTCCTTGTCCTGTTTTCAACCACTTCAACGTTGTTCAGTTCGCCGGGTCAAGGCGATTATTCAGCGGCGAATAGCTATCTCGATGCCTATGCAGCCTATCGAAATCGTAAGGGTGGACGAACGTTAACGATCAATTGGGTGGCATGGAAAGAGACCGGGATGGCTAAGGATTTTGGCGTGAATGATGACATGGTGTTCAAATCCATTTTAACGGATTCCGCGTTATCGGCTTTTGATCAGGCCTTTCAGCGTGAAGTGGATCGGTCCATTATCGGAGAACTCAATTACGACTCCGAATATATGGCTTATGTCGATGACATGTCTATGATGATGTCCAAGGAAGTATACAGTACCATTCAGGAGAAAAGTGCCCATGTGATTGCCGAAGTGAAGATGAAGCAAGCGACGATGATCAAAGAGATCACACTTCATGGGCGAAATGATGGCCAATATACAGAAATGGAACAGACGCTTTCCCGGATCTGGTCACTGCATCTGGGGATTAAGGAACTCGACCTTTATGATGATTTCTACGAATATGGCGGAGATTCCATCATTGGGCTCAAGATGGCATCGGATATTTACAGAGAAACGGGAATACAAGTTAACCCTTCGGATGTACTGCAATATCCGACGGTCTGGGGCCTTGCAGCTTACCTGGAGTCATTGGAAGAGTCGGAGGATGCAATAATTGGGCAGCAATCCATCACTCATGCAGAGAAGAAGGAGAGTTACCCGTTGTCATCGGCTCAAAAACGGATATTTTTCCTTTGTACCCAAGCCCCTGACAATATCAGCTATAACCTGAATAAAGCGCTGATTATGGAAGGAGATTTTGATCCGGTTAAGTTAAACGAGTATATGAATACGCTGATCCGTCGTCATGAATCGTTCCGGACTTCTTTCCACTGGGAGCATGGGGAGCCGATTCAGAGAATTCACGAGGATGTTGAATTTACCATCGAAACGTTGCCGAATGTCATTCGGGGAATGGAAGAGGTAGGGCATGAGGTAGAACAGTTTGTTCGGCCATTTGATCTTGAAGCTGCACCGCTGATTCGCATGCTTGTTGGCATATTGGACGATGGACGTCATCTACTGATGTTCGATGTACATCATCTCATTACAGACGGCATGTCCATGGATATTATGATGCACGAGATTACGTCACTGTACAGTGGTTCACCTCTTCCAGATATCCCTTACCAGTATAGGGATTACTCAGAGTGGCACAACCACTACATGCAATCGGATACCATCAAGGCGCAGGAAGCATTTTGGCTGGAAACGTTGAAGGGGTCATTGCCAACACTGCATCTCCCGACAGACTTTCCGCGGCCCGAACGAAAAACCTATGATGGAGCAAAGCTGACTTTCTATACGGATGGAGAGCTCACTGCCCGAATTGCCAAGCTCGGTGGACAGACAGGAACGACATTATACATGCTGCTTCTGTCAGCCTTGAATGTCCTGCTGCATAAATATACGAACCAGAGCGACATGATCATTGGCTCACCTGTAACAGGCCGCCAACATGGAAACTTTGATGCTACGATCGGCATGTTTGTAAATACAGTTGTTCTGCGAAATGAACCTGTACCTGCTGCCTCATTCCGGGAGTTTCTGCTAGATGTGAAGCAGCGCACCTTATCGGCTTTTGCACATCAGGATTGCCAATTTGACCGACTTGTCCAGCTTGTGAACAGCACACGTGATCCGAGCAGAAATCCACTGTTCGATGTGTATTTTGCACTGCAAAATGTAGGTATGTACACCGGAGAGATACAGGACTTTAAGGGTACGTTATTCGATTATGACGGTGGAATTTCAAGATTCGATCTGGCACTTGATGCCATTGAACGTGAAGGTACGATTGAGTTGATTCTGGAGTACAACACCCGTCTGTTCCGTCCGGAAACAGCCGTGCATATAGCCAATGATTATGTGAGAATTCTGGAGATCATCTCGGAATATCCTGATACGTTGATCTATGATATTGAACTGGATCGTGTCAGGGAAGTCACAGATGATACAGAAGAAGAAGTGAATTTTAATTTCTAGCCAGATTGCGGAGAGGCGTTGATAGAAATGAAGGTTGGCGTTATCGGAGCAGGAGTCATGGGTAAAGGGGTTGCGCAGAACCTTGCTCAGTCCAAGCACAACGTGGTATTGATCGACGTTAGTGACGAAATTCTGGACAAGGCCAGAAGCGAGCTGTTAACAAGTATCCGATTTTCCGCGTTCTATAACAAGCATATCGAAACGGAGGAGCCGGACACTGTGCTCTCGCGTGTGGAGTTCACAACACATTACGATTCGTTAAGAGATGCTGATTTTATTGTAGAGAATGTACCTGAGCAATGGGATGTGAAAAAAGAAGTCTATGAACGTCTGGAGGACAGTTGCCCGGATTCATGTATTTATCTGGTAAATACATCATGCATCTCAATTACACGAGTTGGCGCCATTACGAAACGTCCGGACAAGGTGATCGGTGTACACTTTATGAATCCGGTTCCGTTGAAGCCTGTGGTCGAAGCTATCCAGGGTTATCACACCTCGGAAACGACGATTGAAGCGACCAAAGCCCTGTTACATACGATGGGCAAAGAAGCCATATTGGTTCAGGATTATCCTGGGTTCGTGTCCAACCGAATCTCCCATCTGCTGATGAACGAAGCGGCCTTTGTCGTTCAGGATCAGGTAGCTTCACCGGAAGAGGTTGATGACATATTTGTAAAGTGTTTTGGACATAAGATGGGCCCGCTTCGCACAGCGGATCTGATTGGTCTGGATACTGTAGTTCATTCACTGGATGTACTCTATGAAAGTTATCAGGACCCCAAGTACAGAGTGTGTCCCTTGCTTCGCAAGATGGTAGATGCCGGGTTGTTGGGCGAGAAGAGCGGTCAAGGTTTTTTTGAGCACATGATTCTATAAATTATCCACTACAAATTATATATGAGGTGATCGGGTATGGAGTCCAAAGTCAAAGTGAAAACATTCCTCAGTCGGTTCTATCGCAAGCGTGAAATTCAGGATGATGAAGATATTTTTGAATTGGGTTTCGCAAACTCCTTGTTCGCTATGCAGATGGTGATGTTTCTGGAGAAGGAGTTCAACATCCGCATCGAGACTCAGGATATGGATTTGAGTAATTTCCGCACATTGAACAAGATCAATGAACTAATCGAACGCAAGACAGCCTAGACCGCCTGCCAGTAATGCTGCCGTATGTTTTATATACAATATGCCTAGGAGGGATTCAGATATGGGTGATCCATCGGTAAGTCCGGTAATGGACAAGCAAAAGCAAGAGAAGGTGAAACTGGTTGTTTGGGATCTGGACAATACCATTTGGGAAGGTGTTTTACTGGAAGACGAGAACGTCGTTCTGAAAGAGGGAATAACCGACGTGATCCGTACGCTGGACGAACGTGGGGTTCTGCAATCCATTTCCAGTAAAAATGATTATCAGACAGCCATGGACAAGCTGGAGCAATTTGGTATTCATGAATACTTCCTGTATCCGCAGATCCATTGGAATGCCAAATCAAGTTCCATTCAATCCATTATTACTTCCATTAATATCGGAGCGAATACGGTTGCTTTTGTGGATGATCAGATGTTTGAACTGGAAGAGGTTCAGTTTGAACTTCCCGAGGTTCGATGCATAGATGCAGCCCATTATCTGAGCATCCCTGACATGGAGATCATGAATCCCCGCTTTATTACAGAGGATTCCAGACTTCGTCGACTGATGTACCAAAGTGATGAGATCCGCAATAAGGCTGAAGATGAGTTTACAGGACCCAAAGACGATTTCCTGGCTTCCCTTGGGATGGTATTTACGATATCTCCCCTCAAGGGAGATGATCTGCAGCGTGCAGAAGAGCTGACGGTGCGAACCCATCAATTGAATACAACAGGATACACCTATTCTTATGAGGATCTGGAACGACTTAGCCAATCCCCCAATCACAAGCTGCTCATTACAGGTCTGGAAGACAAGTACGGAGCATACGGGAAAATCGGGCTGGCGTTGCTGGAGATGGAAGAGGAGTACTGGACCGTAAAGCTGTTGTTAATGTCCTGCAGGGTGATGTCGAGAGGTGTAGGTACTATTCTCATGAATTATATTCTGGAGCAGGCCAAAGAAGCAGGGGTGAAGATTCGTGCTGAATTCAAAATGACGGATCGTAATCGAATGATGTACCTTACTTACAAATTCGGCGGCTTCAAAGAGATCTATCAGGAAGAGGATCTTGTCATTTTTGAACATGATATGAGCTATATTCAGAAAATTCCTTCATATATAGACCTGAACATTATTGAAAATTAGAACAACCACACTATAAATGGAGGTTATGACATGGAAAAAATAGCACTTCTGTTTCCTGGACAAGGTTCTCAATATGTAGGCATGGGCAAAAGTTTCTATGATCAATATAGTATTGCCAAGCAAACGTTCGAGGAAGCAAGTGATGTTGCAGGCGTAAACCTGGCAAAGCTGTGCTTTGAAGGCAGTCTTTCTGAACTGAATCGGGGAGAGAATATGCAGCCTGCCTTACTTGCAACGAATGTGGCTGCATTCAGAGTATATATGGAAGAAGTCGGTATTCGGCCGCAGTTCTGTGCGGGCCATAGTATGGGTGAATACTCGGCGCTTGTATGTTCAGGGGCGATGACATTTGCCGATGCGGTTCGTATTACCAGACTGCGCGGTGCGTTGATGCAGATTCATATTGATCGGGGTACAGGTTCGATGACCATTATGGACAATATTCATGCACCTCTGGTGGAACAACTCTGTGAGCAGTACAGCGGGGAACAGGGGGTGGCGGTGGTCTCCTGTTATAATTCGCCTTCACAGGTCGCAGTATCGGGACATCAATACGTACTGGAGGAGATCGAAGCAGCTGTACTGGATGCAGATGGTCAGGTGACTCCGTTGATGTCCAGTGCGCCCATTCATAGTTCGCTAATGGCGGATGATGCGGAGCAGCTGGGTCGGGAATTGGCAAAGTATTCATACAATATGTTCAAGTGGCCGGTTCTTTCCAATGTCACAGGTCAGCCTTATGGTGATTCGGAGCGTATTCCGAAGCTGTTGACAGAACAAATGGTCAAACCCGTGCAGTGGACACGTATTCTACAATATCTTGAACGCTTTGGTGTTACGCTTGCCATTGAAATGGGACCCAAGAATGTACTGAACAAATTAACCAAAACAAATTGTCCTGACATAAACTCACTCTGTTTTGGTGAAAAGGCAGAGCGGCAGAAACTGATTAGCAGATTTGAAACGGACGCGAAGAAGAAAAAAGGAATACCTACAGTCATTACCAAATGCCTGGCCATCGCAGTAGCAACACCGAATCAGAACTGGGATGAAGCGGAGTATCAACAAGGCGTTGTTCAACGCTACAAACGAATTCAGGCTATTCAGGAGCAGGTTGAAAGTTCGGGGGATAAGCCCTCGAAAGAGCAAATGGTTGAAGCGCTGGAATTGCTCAAAGGTATCTTCGAAACGAAAAAGTTACCTGTGAAAGAAAGAAATCAGTGGTTGAATCATATCATTGATGATACGGGACATCACTATGAACTTGCGGAGTTTCAGGTGCATGAAGCTGTCGCTGTGAAGTGAGAAGAATCGAGGGCGAGTACGCTGTAACTAGCGTGTTCGTCCTCCAATTCAGCAATGATGCAATCCATGCAATACATAAAGGGGGAAAATGAAGTGAGAGTACTATACGCGGAGAACGTATCCAAATCGTATGGCAAACACCTGGCACTGGATAACATGTCCTTTGAGCTTCGCAAGGGTGAGATCCATACGATTCTGGGCACAAACGGTTCAGGTAAAACCACATTCATCAAGGTTCTGGCTACCCTGCTTACCAAGGACTCAGGCCATGTGAATATCGGAGGCTATAACCTGGATACGGAGGCAAATTACATCAGGCGATTAATTGGATATGTGGGGCAAGATACCGAACGATCCGCATATGCCAGATTAACTGTACGGGAGAATCTGATGTTTTTTGGGCGATTAACCGGACTGAGCAAGGTAGAGATATCTAACCAAATTGACAAATTAAGTACCTACCTCGATTTCTCTGAGCAGTTGAACAAACAATTCATGCAATTATCGGGAGGACAGAAACAAACGGTAGTTATCATGAGAGCCCTGCTGCATGATCCTGAAGTGATATATCTGGACGAACCAACCAAAGGTTTGGACCCTGTCATCTCCAGACGTGTGCGCGAGTTTATTAAGAGTTATGTTCGAGATGAGGGCAAATCCATTATTTTGACCTCTCATATACTGACAGAGGTGGAGGACATGACCGATCGAGTATCTCTGATGCGTAAAGGCACACTTCTCAAAACAGGGACCATTGCCGAACTGAAATCCAATCTGGGGGCGGTTGAATTCATTGACATTCCAAGATCAGACTTGCCCCCGGCCATTCAGGAGAGAATCACCGCGCTTCCAGAGGTAGCTTCAACGACCATTCGTGAGGAAGAAGATACCGTTTCCTTCGGAATCAGCAACCTGTATGACGGAATGGGTGCGGTCATTAACGAATTAAAAGAAGGAAATATCCATACGACCATCCAGCACAGGCAATTGACCCTCGAAGATTTATTTGTCCAGCTCTATGTGAAGTCCGATGATCAATTAGAGTACGCATTGGCAGGAGGCAGAGAACAGTGAGCATTGAATACGCTAAGACCGGTACAGGTCAGGAAAGTGTAAAGTTGCAAACGCTGGGGAAACCTACCGGATTTCTCACCGTCGTATGGGCAACGACCATTAAGGAATTACAGATTGCTGTGAGATACTTGCCGAACTTCTTCGGTAACTTCCTGCAATTGGGACTGCGGGTGCTGTTCTTCTTGTTAATGTCCACGTTCGTGGTGTACGAGGGAGAGAACATATTACAAGGAGATAATCTGTTCATATTTTACTTGGGTGCTATTCTGGTATGGCTATTCTACGGAGTGGCTTTGAATGCTCCGCTGGGTGCCGTAACGAACGATCTTCATAACGGAACACTGGAATATCTATACTGTAATCCGATTTCTCGTTACGCGTATTATGTGGGAACCGTTGTAGCCAGTGCAATAATGAATGTCATTGTGTTCATACCCATGTACATTCTGCTTGTGCTATATGCGGGTCTCAACTTTGCTGAATCCATGATGATATTGTTTACCTGCCTTGTGGTCATCGTTGCATTAATGGCACTTGGTGTGATGATCGCTTTACTAGGCATCCTCTACCGCCAGGTCTCCTCCATAGTTGGTATTCTGTTTATTATGTTCGAATTTGTAGCAGGTGCTTATTTTCCTGTGGATCAGTTTCCGGCAGTCGTCCGTTGGATCGCGTATCTCCTGCCTTATACGTGGGGTATGATATGGTCCGGTATTACAGTTTCAAAACCGATTGGGTGCCTCTGGCTCCGATCTGGATGGAATGGTGTATTCTAATCTTTTTTGCCATCTCATATACGATCATTTCTATATTTATGCTCCGTAAGGTAGAGAACATGGCGAAGAAAAAAGGGCTCAACCTGATCTGATTGTTCATAACCCCAAAAAGGATGGGAGGCGTGCAAATTGACAGCAGAACAGGGTGCATTCATGCAAAATTTGCTATTATCCAGCCGGAAGTTTGAAGAGGAGAAGCAGTACTGGCTGGATCAGCTCTCGGGAGACCTTCAATTTAGCATGTTTCCCGGGGAGAAAAACAGGGGCGCATCAAGTGAGCAGATTCATGAGGTGATGAACTTTACTTTTTCCCCGGCTATCTCAGATTCGATCTTCCGCATTACCGGGCGCTCTGAGTCAGGGACATTTATCCTTCTTCTAGCAGGTGTGATGTATGTATTACACCGTTATCTGGACAGCGATGATATTACTGTAGGTATTCCTGCTCCTTCGGGTGCAATGGATACAGTGCAGTTGAGTGCCATTCGGATCGATTTTGGAAAAGAACGTTCGTTCAAAGAATTGGTTCTTGAACTCAGGAGTACTGTGGGTACAGCCAAAAAGTTCAGTCATCTTTCCCTGGAGAAAATCCTTGAGTTACTTGGGCACGATGGAGATACTATGCCAAGAATGGCAACCGTAGTCCGGATGGATAACATGCAGGAGAGTTCGGTGGAGGCTGGGCATGATGCCGAAATGCAATTCTCGTTTCAACTGACCGACACGGGCCTGGCACTAAGGGTGGAATATAATGCCGCGTTATACTCACAAGCAATCATTGAACAGATTACGGATCACCTGACTCGTGTTCTCTCGTACTGTGCGGCACGACCTGATCACGATCTACATCAAGTGAATCTGCTCTCATTAAAGGAATCTCAGCTTATTCAGCAACTCAATGATACGGAAGTACATTATTCTAACGATCATACGGTAATCCAGATGTTTCAATTCTGGTCTGTACATCATCCAGATGTCCCCGCAGTATTATGCGGGGATCACACCCTTACCTATTGGGAACTGGATTACAAGTCGAATCGGCTTGCGAGACATCTGCGGACTCAAGGCGTAGATGCAGGTATCATTGTCGGGATTTTGTTGTCGCGTTCGGAAGAAATGTTAGTGGCTATGCTGGCTGTGCTCAAAACTGGGGCAGCTTATATGCCTCTGGACCCCGCGTATGCGGAGAATCGCCTGCAGTTCATGTTGGAGGATAGCCAGTCCTCCGTCCTGCTGACCCATAATGAACTTAGCAATTCACTTGAATATAATGGTCAAACGATAGATATCTCCCTCATGGAACAGCGGGATGACCCCCAGACACCATTACCTGAAGTTTCTTTGGAACAGCTGGCTTACCTGATCTATACATCCGGGTCCACAGGCAGGCCGAAAGGTGTGATGATTGAGCACCTGGCCTTACGGAACTTCGTGGAAGGCGTCTCTCGCCGGGTTGCCTTTGAATCCGGGAAACGGATTCTCGCCTTGACCACAATCTCCTTTGATATTTTTGTGTTGGAGACTCTCGGGGCACTGGCTAATGGTCTAACTCTGGTGATGGCGCAGGAGGAGGATCAGATGAACCCGAGTCGCATCGCCGGGTTGATCCTTACACACAACGTTGAAGTATTACAGATTACCCCTTCCCGTCTGCGTATGCTCCAGATCGGGCTTACAGAAGATTCTCCTGTCTGGGACAGGCTTCGAATTCTGATGATCGGGGGAGAGGCTCTGCCTCATGCATTGTATGAAGAGATTTCGGGCATGACTTCGGCTCGTATCTATAATATGTACGGTCCCACGGAAACGACGGTATGGTCAAGTGTCCAAGAACTTTCGGTTACGTCTGCGATATCCATTGGTCAGCCCATTGCGAATACCCGAATGTATATTCTGGACAAGCAGCATCGGCATATGCCGGTAGGGGCAACAGGAGAGCTATGTATCGCCGGGGATGGTGTGGCGAGAGGATACTGGAACAGACCTGAGCTTACTGCTGCAATGTTTGTTAAGGACCCGTTTCATGAGAATTCGTACATGTACAAAACGGGGGATCTGGCACGCTTTACCACGCATGGAGATGTAGAGTATCTTGGTCGCTCCGATTTCCAGGTGAAGGTACGTGGTTACCGGATTGAGCTTGGTGAGATCGAGAATCGACTGCTACAATATCCGGATATCTCGGCTGCCGCAGTCACGGTTCGTGCAGATCAGGATGGGCAGTCCTTGTTATGCGCCTATTACACCGTTACCAATAATCAGCGTATTGCGCTGGAACGATTACGTGCTTTCCTGCTGGCAGAGTTACCCGAATATATGATGCCTTCCACATACACTCTGCTAGAAGAGTTGCCATATACAGCCAATGGAAAAATAGATCGAAAGGCTCTTCCTGAGCCCTTATCCGTCCAGGGTGGGGAGAAGGAGATTACGCTTCCGGGTGACCCATGGGAGCAGTTGCTGGCAGGAATGTGGTCGGAATTGCTGCAATTGAGGGAGATTGACATTCATGCCCGTTTCTTCGAAATCGGAGGGCACTCACTAAATGTTATCAAACTGGAAGCCAACATGGAGAAGCGAAATATTCCGCTCACAGCAGAAGAAGTGATGTTGCATGAGACTATAGCAACACTGGCTGAAGTGCTACGAACCAAAGGTTATGAGCCTGACGGGGATATCTCTTTTCAAGTTCATGATGTTGTAGCGGAGGATTCGATCGTTCGATCTGCTGGCAGATTATATTCAACAGGACAGTCGGATTATCGTTCGAATGATTCTCATGTATCAACGGTCGTTATAGATGGAATAGAACCCTTTAATGATGTTTTCTACAAAAACTGCTTCTATAATTCGCTCTTTCCGATCTTGAATCTCTATGGGCTGGGGGTCATGCCTGTTCTGATTAACGACCGAATGCAGTATGTGTATGATGAACACCAAGGTCTGCTCCAGGCGAAGTACCAAGCTGTCCTATCGGATGTGCAGTTAATGGAGCGGATGGGTCTGGAGCATGAATGCAGAAACTACTGCGAGGATGTGCAGAAGGATATCATTGAGGCCATTCACTCGAATCGACCAGTCATTATCAGAGTGGATTGTTATTATGAATCATTGCGAAAAGACATGTATTCACGTGTACATTGGCCCCATTCGCTATTAATCTATGGCTTCGATCTGCAACGACAAATATTCCATGTGATTGAGCACGATCATCGGGATAATCTGACCTATCAGAGCATGGAAATGCCTTTTGAAGATGTCGTACAGGCCTACGAAGGATTTATACATCTTTATGCCAAGGATGAAGCGTTACCTACGTTCTATGCTTTCTCAGAACTCGAATCTGCTGTTCATGGAGGTTATCCTACAGAACTGGAGGATCTGCGGGAAGAGTTCATGAATAACCTTCGAGTCACACCGGAGGAGATGAATCAGGAAATGAATCATCTCCAGTCCTTTATGAAGAGAACGCGTCGGCTTGGTGAAGAGAACTGCCGCTCAGACCTGGCTTATGCAGAACTTGTGTTACAATCCGTTGTTGAAATTGTGAATGCCAAGAAGGTCGAAACCTATCGCATGCAACGGTTATCTGAACCTCAGGCAGATCTTGTTAATGCTGTGCAAGCTGTGCAGGATCACTGGAGTGATCTGCGCAATGTGCTTGCCAAGTCCGTATATAGGCAGAGTGTGACAGGCGATCAGTGGAAGAAGGTTACAAGTAAGCTGGAAGCCATCTATGAACTGGAGAAGCATAATTTCATAAGCTGTTAAAGAGGGGAGATCGACCATGATTAAAACACTGCAAATCAACGAACCTTTAATTACAACCTATCCGCATCATGCGAGTCTCTTTTCCATGCTGGATATGGACAATCGCTCACGCAGCTGGATTTATCATAATTATCTGTTGGTCATCTTGCATCACAATGATGAAGGGGGCTATGGATTAGATGTCTGCTCACAGTATTACCCGTGGCACAAATTCAAAATGTCGACATGCCCCATGCTCATCACACGGGTGTACGAAAGAGAGATAATTCTGAATAAATGGTCGTTACAGGATTTTCTTGTGGAACTGATCCAGAAGGATCAGTATATTTATTTCCTGAGAAATATTCCGGGTGGTGGTAAGCATGAGGTGTTCATATCGGGATTCAATTCGGACAAGAAAGAGTTTCTATGTCATGATTTCTGGGATGGATTTTACGGTGAGAAATGGCTTCCCTATGATGAGATTACTGTAATTGAAGATTCGAATTTTCACGCGGAATGGTCTACGGACTATCTGAACGGAATATGGGCAATCGAAAAGACAGATGAATATAAGGAGCCAAGTGAATATTACTATGAGACGGTGCTTCAATTCTCGAAAGAGAATCTGTTGGACATTCTGAAAGAGTATACGGGATACCATAATCAGGTTCGTAGCACTCTGAGAAAGGATCATCGGTATCTTGGCAGTGAAATATACGATAAGATGACTGAGTTGCTGGATATGCAGAGAGAAGGGATGAAGAACGAGCCGTTTGCTCTACATCCGTTTCACTTGCTTTATGAGCATAAACAACTGCTTGCTCAAGCCATACTGGAGTTCTTTCCCGATCTTTCGCTGGAAGTACAGTTGGAAGAACTGGTTAGTGAGGCCTTGAAACTTCGTAATCTGGTCATGTACATGAATAATTTTATTATGGAGCAAGGGGTTTACAAAAAGTACGATACCATGTTGGAGAAAATCAGAGAACTGAAAAAGATGGAAATGGATATCATGGAGACGCTGCTGGAAACCGAATCTCAACCACTGGTCAACAAGTGATTCTGCTATAATGTGTGGATTACGCTTATAAAAAGGAGTTCAGCTAATGAATTTGATAACGATGCGTCAATCCACACAAGTAGAACAGGAACCGTTGGCTGATCTGCGAGCCTTGGTTCTCTATGATGATCTAACGAGACTTGGAAGATATGATGATGTTAAAGTGCGTGAGCGTTTCCGTCATTCATTCGATCCTGTGCATACGTTGATTATTGAAGCAGATGGTGAGATGGTGGGTTGTGTAGCGTTGAAGCCTACGACAGAAGGGGCTCTTTTGGAACACTTTTATATTCATCCCGATCGCCAAGGCCAGCAAATAGGGACTCAGGTCTTAACAAGGCTTCTTGATCAGGAAGAGGTCAAGGGTAAACGTGTGATGCTGAATGTATTGCAGGGCAGTCCAGCCCGGCGGTTGTATGAACGATTTGGATTCGTTCTCGACCATGAAGATGAGGTGGATGTATTCATGTCCGTTTATTTACCATAAAACTACATCGGAAAGATAAGTACGATAGATGTAGACCCATTCGTGTAATTCTTGGATGGGTCTATTATATCTACCGGTGACGGGTTCAACCATAAACGATGGAATTAACGCTCTTGCAGCCGTTGACTCCATCGTTTTTTTATTAGGGAAACCTTCTTTCGGACGTAACTGTTCACCCTTTTGGTGTTTTAAGTGATTGTTAAGAGCGGATTGCTATAGTAGGACAGAACGTACGCAGAGATATGAATAAGGAGGAGATCATTTGAAATTACAAACAGGAAAGAGAGTGTCAAAGAGTACAATACGATGGGCCATGTTAACATCTATGGTGATGTTATTAGCTACCGTGATCGTACCTTCTCATGCGGCATATGCCGCTACAGCCCCTTTTTCACTAAATCAACCGAGAGATATCGAATTCTACAAGACAATGGGTGGCGAAACCGAAATGGTCATTGCCGATACTGGAAACAATCGTGTGCTTCGGGCGACAGCGAATGGGAGCGTTTTGTCAACGATGGAGGTTAACGATCCGACCGCTGTTACTGTACGGAAAAATGGACTGATCTATGTTGGAGAATCGGGAGAAAATGCCAAGGTGCACATTTTTAATCCCGATGGAACTGTTCATTCTGAAATTACGGGTCTGATATCCAAATTTTCCGTTCAGCAGGTTTCAGGGATTACACCAATAATGAATATCAAAAGTATGGCAATAGCCGAGAGCAACGGCAGTGAAGTCTTGTATGTGTATCACGACGCCTATAGGAAATTTAGTAGTTCACCAGAATTGCATACCATTCTCGGAAATATTTACTTGGATGGCACGGGTTATGGCAGTGGTAGCACTGGGGGACTCCTGGGGAACGTCGGGGTAGAGCGTGGAGATAATGGCGAAGCCTGGTATAGCCAAAAGGGATTTATTACTCTGAATGGCATATCTAACTTGTCGAAACCGTCAGACTCTTTTGGAGAGTTAGCTGTGGATGTTGTTCATAAATATCTCTATGTTGTCGTAAACGAGACAGAGATTCAACGGGCAAGTTACGCCAGTGCGTCCTATAGTTCTCCTCCTGTTCTGGAGAAGTGGTTAAGTACAAGTGCAGAGTATCCGATTGATGATCCGGACGCGATTGCGATTGGTCCGAATGAACAACTGTACATAACGGATGCGGCTAATAACCGAATTATCGTGTTCAATTCAGACGGAACCTTTGATCGATTTCTGGGACTTACAGTGGAGATTAATCAGAAGCCTGAAGTAGGCCCTTTTTCCAAAACAGTCAAGAAAGGTCTTCCTGTGTCATTCACTTCAACAGACTTTACTAGTAATTATGCTGATGCAGATGGTCAAGAGTTGACCGATGTACGCATCACATCTTTGCCGGGGAGTGGCAGGTTGCAATTAAATGGCATAGACGTAGTGCAGAGTCAGGTTATTCAGGCCTCTGAACTGGGTACATTGACGTTCATTCCTCAAGCGGTAGAAGTGGGAATAAAGACGACGTTTAGCTGGCAGGCGAAGGATGGGCGCGATTTCTCTGATCCGGCGACAGTAACCATTTTCCTACGAATCAAGGGTGATGCCAATGGGGATGGTGTGCTTACACCAGCTGATGCGTTATTGGTCAATAAATATATCAAAGGATTGATCACATTTACACCGGAACAAATTGAAGCATTGGACATGAACGATGACGGTGTACTCGATATGAAAGATTCAGTGCTGATTATGGGCGTTTACTTGGGCATCAACTGACTAATCTAGAAAGAGGTGACTATCTTGCCAAACAATAATCCATATCTATTTTCTAAAAAATCCAAGCGGCCGATGAAAGCTATTCTGACTATACTGCTCATGGTTTCCATGATTTTCTCGTGGATACCTCAGGCAGAGGCCAGTGTAGATCCTGTTATTCATATCGGCGAAGTATCCGGGAAACCTGGGGATACCGTTGAAGTACCTGTAACCTATGATTCCAAGGGGAATGAGTTTTCCTTTTTTCATTCAGAACTATCCTTCGCCTATGACTCGGCAGTGCTCCAACTAGTGGATGGTGATGAGGTGGTGAACCAGCAGGCCTATGCAAACTATCAGGGAGTTAGCTTGACCAAAGATACGTCTGCTCCAGGTTTCATTCATATTGTGATGAAGACTCAAAAACTCATCGATCAATCTACAGAGCTGTATTCCCTTCATTTCAAAATCAAGGATAGTGCGACTGCCGGTGCAAGTTCAGTAAACCTTCATTCAGGGGCATTGATTACGGAAAATAATCCGTTTCAGGCTACTGGGGAAAATGGACAAGTTACTGTGCTGTCAGAGGCTAAGCCGATTGGTAAAGTACTTGTTTCCATCGGATCAGCGCAAGGAAAAGCAGGTGACAAGGTCACGGTCTCAGTCGATACAGCTTCGCTAGACCAGCCGATTGGCTCTTATGGGGTACGCTTGAAGTATAATCCCGCAGCCCTTCAGGTGGTTGAGGTTACAGGTAACGTTCCGGGAATACAGTATAACGCGAATAATGAGACAGGATCGATTATCGTGGGCTGGAGTGACGAGGCTGGGGGACAAAGTCCAATTCCGGCATCCGAGAATCGTCAGACGTTGTTCCAGGTTGAGTTCAAGATTGCCTCCGGTGCAGCCAAGGGCGAGTATCCGGTACACATCGTCGACGAAACACTGCCTGAACATTTTACGGTGACAGATACAGATGCGATTGAAATGAAGAAACAGGTATCTTTAGGCAAAGTGGCTGTCATTGGTGAGTCGGTTACACCACCATTAACGCCATCCAATCCGGGCTCCTCCGGCGGTTCGTCAACAACATCGCCGCCAGCAAGCACTTCCAAGAAGATTACGGTGAATGTGACCAATGAACGGAATGCGAACGCTGTTGTTTCGGCAACGATCATCGAAAGAACAACAGGGGCAGATGGACGCAAAAAGGATGAAGTGAATCTGACGGCCGAGCAGACTTCTCGTGCGATTGAGAGCTTGAAGAAGGCCGGTTCGAATATAGCACGGATTATGATTCCGGATGAGAAGGATGAGGTATCTGAACTTAACGTGAAGCTGCCTGCCAAGTCTACTTCACTGATGGCAGATGAGAAGATGAATCTGTATATTGAAACGGATAATGCTTCCCTGCAACTTCCGGCGAATTCTTTACAGGGACTTGGCTCGGATATATTCTTCCACCTTGTGCCGATCAAGGATGCCGCAGGGCGTGAAGAGGTGGAACAGCGTATCCAGAAAGATCCATTAATAGTCAAACCATCAACCAACACTGCCGACTTCCGCTTGGTAGGTCGTCCAATGACCATTGAGACGAATATGAGCAGTCGTCCGGTGACGGTTGTGCTGCCGATCAGAGATACAAACCTGACGCAGAAGGAACTGGACAAGCTGCAAGTATTTATTGAACATAGCGATGGAACGAAGGAACTCGTTGAGGGTAAGATTGTTAAGTTTAATGGAACAGACCAACCGGGGATTGAGTTTGAAGTCACCAAATTCAGCACATTTTCCATTATTCTAATGAACGGCACCCAGTCATCCGCCTACATTCAGGGCTATACGGATGGTACGTTCAGACCGGATCAAGCCGTTAAACGGGTTGAAATGGCTGCTCTTCTGTCCAGAGTCTTCACGACCAATGCGGACACCACACCTGTGGACTACTCAGACATGCCAGTGGCAGAATGGGCACGTGAAGCGATTAGCCTGGCTACCACTGCCGGTTATATGCAAGGAAATGACAGCGGAAACTTCATGCCGGATCGTTCCATCACACGTGCAGAAATGGCTGTGATTGTGGACCGGATCCTGAAGGGCCAAGCTACCGATGGAGCGGAACCCACAGATATTGCCCATCATTGGGCTCGTGAAGCCATTCAGCGTGTACTTGCGTCTGGTATCATGAGCGTCTCTGGGGAAGGTACGTTCCGTCCGAACGATGCATTGACTCGTGCAGAAGCAGTCACCTTGTTGAATCGTGTACTGAAACGTGAGCCTGTGCTTGAGGAAGCTCCGATTTGGAAGGATGTATCAGGCACTCACTGGGCATTTGGTGCTATTCAAGCCGCGTCCAAGTAATAAATATATTTCAAATCCCGCCCATCCCTATCGTTAGATAGGGATGGGCGGGATTTGTTGCATAATAATGATGGACAGCGTGAATGGGGAATGCGAAAATAACGCTATGCTGAAAGGGCTATAGCTGCTGGAGAGGGAGAGATGACTGTCATAAGGAAGGATCGTTTTTTGCAAGGACTTGTATTCATGACGTTACTTCTTATACTGGTTATGGTGTTTCAAATCACCGGAGGGCGGGAAACGCCTGTTGCGAAGCAGGGGATTCTGGATTTGACGGGCTCAAAATGGACGAATGCGATTATTCCATTAAATGGAGAGTGGGAATTTTATCCAGATCAACTGCTGACACCAGAGCAGTTACATCAGGCACAGATCAGACCTACAATGATGTATGTTCCCGGCAATTGGGAGGATAAAGAAATTAATAACGGGCATCCGATGAGCGGACAAGGATATGGAACATATCGGCTGATTGTTCGTAATGTGCCGCAGGATGAGCAGTTGGCTATCGCCAAACATTATGTCCGGTTCTCCGATACGATGTATGTGAATGGGAAGCTTGTGGGACAATCCGGCTTGCCTGCGACCTCTGCCCAAGCCTATGAACCTCGCAATGAACCGTATACGATTTATTTCCATTCCGAGAATAAAGAGATTGAAATTGTGCTGCAGGTGGCTAATTTTGATTTTCGCAGTGGTGGCATATATAGCTCGATTGAACTGGGCGAGGGAAAGTCCGTAGGAGTGAGGGCCATTCTTCAATCAGGATTTGAGTTATTGATTATTGGAATGGTACTGATGTTCGGCCTATTATTCTTCTATCTGTATATTCGTTTACATCGAGACGGAGTTCAATTGTTATATGCACTTTTCTTTGTTGGTTTCGCACTCATTGTGGTGACCAATGGGGAACGCTTGCTGTTGCAGCTGTTTCCCGAGTTATCCTTTGAAGTGGTCTTCAAGCTGAAGTCCATTGCGGTATACGGTGTACCTGTGATTGTTAGCATGATTGCCTGGAAGCTCGCATCCGGGGTCATCTCGTGGAAATGGCTCAGGGTACCCAGTTTCTTGCTTATTTTATATGTAATTCTAATTGTTGTAACGCCATTTCGAATCTATTCATATGTTCAGGATATCATGTATCTGGTCGCCCTGCTTACTTATGTCATAGCCTTTATCGTAATACTTCGCCAGTATATGCTGAGGAAATATGGGAGTAAAAGCAGATCTCAATTCCAACTGCTCATAACGTGCATCTGGATTATGCTCGTGAATTCAATGCTCGCCATTGTGGTCATCTGGAATCCAATGAGCCAGATTCTGCTCAATTGCACTACACTATTCATTCTGGGTGCATTTACCGTGTTGCTCATCTATCAATATGTCCGGGCTTATGATTCCATGCAGCAGCTTACCCGTGAGCTCCAGTTATCGGACAAGGTAAAGGACGAGTTTCTGCTTCTTACCTCGCATGAGTTGAACTCACCGCTCCACAGTATCATTCACTTGTCTCGTTCACTGCTGGGAACACCCCTGCGACGAACGAATGAGGTAGAGATGCGAAGCAAGCTTCAGCTCATACGCAACACCGCTTACCGGATGTCCAACCTTGTGAATGATTTGATCGATATGTCACGATTCAGAGACGGCAGTATGAAGGTTGCAGTGGGCACGGTTGATCTGGTATCCTGCCTTTCTTTGGTTACGGAGGTGCTGGGTTTTCTGGCCACTGGAAAAGGGATCGTACTGGTCCGTAGACTGGAGCCTGAGGCCCGATATATCATTGCGGATGAAAGTCGGCTCCTGCAAGTACTGTATAACTTGGTTTATCACCTGATTGGTCAGCATAGCCACAGAGAGCTGATCATTGAGTGCGAGCGGCATGACGAACATGTACGGATTATACTTCGGTTCGAGGCACATACGGAGCATCTTGTTCATTTGGAGAGGGAAGAACGCCCAGATTCTGAGCATCTGCACAATGGTTCAGCAGGCTTGTCTATTGCAGCAGAGCTTGTCAGTATTATGAAGGGGCGGCTAATCGTCAACGATGCAGCAGAATCGATCCAGATGGAGCTTCCAACGGCAGAAGAGGCTGGCGTGGAGGCAGCCTTAGAGTCAGCAGTATCTCAGGAGGACGATGGAACGGATCTGACAGGCGCACCGTCAGGTAACGCTTCAGCAGTCATTTTGATTGCCACCACCGATCTCGTGGATATGGAGCATCTGAATACATTGCTTTCTACAGAAGGATTTCTAGTGAGCTTTGCCAGCTCTGATCTGGAAGTCCATTCGCTACTTGCAAGCGGCAAGCTGCCGGATCTCGTCATAGTGGATGCGTTGCTTCCATCCGTTACAGGCTATGAGCTGTGCAAGCGAATTCGTGAGGACTTCAGTCAGGTGGAGCTTCCGGTATTGTTTATTAATATGCGCAGTACACCTGCTGATATCGAGGCATGTATTACAGCAGGCGGCAACGATTTTATTACACGTCCACTGGATGCAGGAGAAATTCTCGTACGTGTACATACACTGCTTGGCATGAAGCGACTGGTCAAGGAGGCGGCCAATAATGAGATGGCTTTCCTGCGTTCACAGATCAAACCTCATTTCTTGTATAATGCCCTGGGTACGATCATGTCTTTATGTTTTACGGATGGCCCGAGGGCAGGTGAGTTGTTGGGAAGCTTCAGCAGGTATTTGCGGATTCTCTTTCATATGGATAATTCGGAGGAAGTGATCCCGTTAAGCAAGGAAATGGAGCTTGTTCAGGCATATGTCGAGATTGAGCAAGAGCGATTTGGCTCCAGGCTTCAAGTTGAATTCGATGTAGATACTTCACTTTATTCATGCAAGGTTATGCCTCTGCTCATTGAGCCCCTGGTGGAAAATGCGATTCGGCATGGCGTATCCCAAAAGATAAATGGTGGAACGGTGAAGCTATGCATCCAAAGATATGAGGACAGGGTGCAGGTGGTGGTTGAGGATGATGGCGTTGGCATGTCAGCTCAGCAGGTGGAATTAATAATGGATAGAGGCTTGACCGAGCAGGGGATTGGCTTGCAGAATGTGCAAAGACGACTAAAGCATTTGAACGGACAGGCACCTGTCATTCTCAGTGAGCAAGGTCAAGGTACGAAGATTATAATAGAATTTCCATACCAGTAATTGAGGAGAGGGGAACCGGAGTGCTGCAAGCGTATTTGGTGGACGATGAGCCTCATGCTTTGAATATGCTGGAAATGTTCCTTACTCGAACAGGTAAAGTAAATGTAGCAGGGCGCTCGGTCAATGGTTTCGAGGCGCTTGATGCACTCCAGCACATGCGCCCGGATATTTGGTTTCTCGATATTGAAATGCCGGGAATGAGCGGATTGGAACTGGCTGCGAATATACATGAGGTAGAACCGGATGCGATTATCGTATTTACGACCGCCTATGATCAGTATGCATTAGCGGCTTTTGAGCATGAGGCGCTGGATTATTTGCTCAAACCGATTGAGATGGGGCGTCTGTCACGAACGATTGAGCGTCTGATGAAGGACAGAAGTTCCAGTACAGGCGTGGAGCAACCTATTATCCATACGGATGATCAGAATCGTTTATTTGTCCAAATGCTTGGGAAATTTCGTGTCACACCCACAAACGGAGAAGTGATGATGTGGCGGACAGCCAAGGAGAAAGAGTTGTTCGCCTATTTACTGCTGCATGACCCAACGACCAGTGCCGTGCACCGGGATCGGATTATTGAATACTTATGGCCTGATGAGCGATATGAAAAAGCCAAAATTTATATGCACACCTGTGTGAGTCTTCTGAGAAAAAACTTGAGACAGACCGGAATGGAACAAATGGTAAGCTATAAAGATGAGCACTACATCCTTGATAAAAAGCGAATCAGAGCAGACGTATATGATTTTATGGAGGTCTCCCTGCGAATGCAGCATGAAGCGAATGTGCCCATAGCCCAAATTGAGCGGAGCTTGCATATGTATCAGGATGAACTGCTTCCACAAGAAGATTACCCTTGGGTATCGGAACTAAGTCATAAGCTGGAGCAATTCGCTCTAGAGCTCAGGCTGAAGCTTTCGACGAGGTATCTTGAGCAGAATAATGGCAAAAAAGCAGCAGATGCAGCGGAGCTTGCAATCGAACAGTCACCCTATGAAGAAGAAGCTTATCGTTGTGCCATGCAGGCGTATATGTTTATGGGTAAGCATGATCATGTGCTGCGCATCTATCGGAACCTTGAGGAACGATTGACCGAGCTTAACATCCAGCCCTCTTTTGTCACAAGACAAATATATGAACAGATTAAGGTCTGAGCGTGCAAGAAAGCTTTCAAAGAAACGATAAACAAACTGGGTGTTGATTCCCTCGATATGTACTTAATCCATTTTGCCTCGCCAAACTATATTGGAACATGGAAAGCTATGGAGGAATTATACGAGGAAGGCAAGATCAAAGTCATTGGAGTTGCGAATTTTGAGATTCAGCATTTGGAAGAATTACGGAAGCACACGCGAATTGGGCCGATGATTAATCAAATCGAAACGCACCCGGAATTTCCGCAGAATGAACTACGTGCCTATATGGACAAACATCAGATTATACATGAGGCGTGGGGCCCGTTGGGACAGGGGAATAAAGTATTATTGCAGCATCCGGTATTGAAGGAAATTGCCGATCATCACCACAAGACGGTGGCTCAAGTGATCTTGCGTTGGCACCTGGACCGTGGCGTCATCCTGATTCCTAAATCATCCAATCCGAAGCGAATCAGAGAAAATAGCGAGGTTTTTGATTTTGAACTGTCGGCTGATGAAACTTTTTATCTGAGCATTTTGCATATATCCAAAGAGCGTTTGCCAACAGCAAGATATAGATTTGAACTGAATTATGAAAACATTGACAATTCGTTAACAATACCAAGATTTTCCGTTTACAAATGAGCCCTATAATAACAAACGTGATAGGTCATTTTGACTAGGAACGTGGAAGGTTAGGGGGATGAGGCAGGCAAGCTCTCATAATGACGATACATGCAGAATACCAGGCAGCAGGGCATGACATCAAAAGGCAAATTATATGGAATAGAGAAGGGTGACAAGAGCCAATGTCAATGAAAAAAGCGTTCGTAGTGTCCATGGTAGCCACAGTGTTAACAACTTCTGTGGTCAGTGCAGTATCGGCTGCTCCTGTAATGAAACCTGCAGCTAGTACAGCTGAGGTGCAAAATTCCACGCTTACAATAAACGGTAACAGCATCATCGTTCGTTCCATCGTTAAGAATGGCGAGACACTCGTTTCACTTCGTGATGTGACCAAGGCGATTGGCGCGCAAGCAGAAGTACATAATGGAACGACAGTGATCAAGTTGAACGATCACACAGTGACATTCCAGAATAATGCGAAACACCTCGTAGTGGATGGCGCCAAAGTGAATCTGAATCAACCGGTTACGATCATTGCGGGTACAAGTTACGTTGCGCTTCGACCATTGATATCCAGCGTTGGCGGTACAATCGTCAAGAGAAATGGATTGCTTGAGGTCAGCACGGTGGCTCTCTTTGAAGGAGCAGAGAATCCCCGTTTTGCCGGAGCAGACAGACTGATTGTCTCCAAGAGTGATACCAATGGCAGAAGCGACTATCTCGTAGATACCACAAGCGGTAAATATGAACTGTTGTTAACGACGGATGGTGGATCGGATCTCCTCATTTCTCCAAATGCGGATCAAGCGGCTTATACGAATGCTGAAGGAGCCGTTTATGTTATGGACCTGAAGACGAAAGCATCCAAACGGATTACCAGCGACAACAGTATCAAGCCGGAGCTGGTGTGGTCTGCGGACGGAAGTGCAATCTATTTCCTGCAAGGAGATAAAGGGTCGGTCATAGCGAAGCTGAATCTGGCGGATGGAGCGATTACGAAAGTGGTCGAAGACAAGGTAGACTACAAGGAGAACCTGAATGTGTCTGCGGATGGTAAAAGATTCATCTATACGGTAACGACACTGGGTAAGGTAACTTCCGATGTAACCAATGTAGATGAAGACAACGTGTCCATCGATTTTTCAGCGAATCAACAACAAATATATGCATATAACAACGAATTAACAAAACCTAAAGCGGCAAAATTAACGACTTCAACCGATGACAAAGTGTTTGTCTGGTCCGTCGACGGGCAGAAGGCCTACTACGTAAGTGTACCCTCCGAAGATGGCAAGGCGTCGCTACTGTCAGTGGATTCATCTCAGAAGACGACTTCTGTGTATGGAGATACCGATGTTGAGCAAGCCGTTCTGTCGGGTGGCATCTTGTACGTACTGGCTGCGCAGGATGATCGTAACAGCGTCATTGTTTCCATTGACACAGTGACAGGAAAACAAACGAAGTTATACACGGTATCTTCGGACGTATCCTCCCTTACGGTGGCTGGAACACAAATTGCTGTAACCGAGAACGGTCGTGTGCTGGTTCAAGCTGGCGGTAGCTGGAGAGCAGTTACGAAGTAATATTTTGATCCAGAGTGACAAGTGATAAGTACGTATTAAGAAAATAAAAATTATACAATTCGAGAGGAGTTTATAAAAATGAAAAAATGGATCAAACCTTTCACAGCTATGCTTATGGCTGTATCGCTAATTGGTGGCCTGGGAGGTGCTACGACAGCATCTGCTGCCAAGAGCACAGAGAAAGGCAAAATTGTTATCAACGGTTCCTCGGCATTGCTTCCGCTGACACTTCAAGCTGCAAGTGAGTTCAAGAAAGACAATCCAAAGGTCAAAATCTCGGCTTCCGCCGCAGGTTCTATTACAGGACCACAATCCGTACGTAAAGGGATTGCGGATATCGGTGCTGTGGACTGGGATGCATCCAAGGATGTACCAGGCTTCAAGAAGTTTGATGGAATGGTAGCTAATCCGGTAGCGGTAACGGTATTTACGGCTGTCGTCAATACCAATGTGGGTGTAAGCAGTCTGACAACAAAGCAATTGCAGGACATCTTCTCCGGCAAAGTGACCAACTGGAAAGAAGTAGGCGGTTCGGATGCCAACATTGTTGTCGTTAACCGTAAATTCGGTTCCGGCACGCGGGTCAACTTCCAACAAAAAGCGTTGGATGGCAAGGATTTCATGAGTAAAGGGGACAACTACAAAGAAGTTGGCTCCAGCGGTGATATGAAAACGAGTATTGAAACGACACCGAATGCAATCGGTTATATCGACCTTCCTTATGTGACTAGCAAAATGAAGGCTGTATCCATCAATGGCGTGGCACCAACAGAGAAGAACGTTCTGAACAAAACGTACAAAGTATGGGGCATCGGCTATTACATGACCAAAGGTCAACCAACGGGTGCAACCAAAGCGTTCATTGAGTATATCCAGAGCAGCAAGTTCCAGAACGGTTCCCTGAAAAAGCTGAAGTTCATTCCGCTTGCAGCTGTTAAATAACGGAGCCGTACACGTTCGTCATTCTCACATTTCATAAGAAAAGGGATAGCCAGCTTCGGCGCACGGTCGCAAGCTGGCTTCTCTATGTGAAAGGAAGAGCACTTCATGATCGATATGAATCCATCTACGAACAGCCATGCCCAGAGTGAGCTTGGATCGAGCATTAGCAAGATTCCCGAATCGGGCTCCCGCTTTAACCGTAAGGCGCGTTTGAGATGGTCCAATAACCTGTTTCGCATGGTATGCATCGGCAGTGCCGGCTTTGTTTGTCTGGTCCTTCTATGCATCCTGATCCTCATGCTTCGCACAGGTGTGCTTACCTTTGCAGATGTTTCGCTGAGCGAATTCTTTTTCTCTACCAACTGGGACCCGGAGAATGAGCATTACGGTGCGCTGACCTTTATCCTGGGAACACTCGCTCTAACGGGTCTCACCATGTTGTTCGCCATTCCCATCTCCGTTATCATTGCCGTATTTCTGGCCGAGATGACACCCAAATGGCTTCGCCATATTCTGCGGCCTGTATTGGATTTGTTAGTGGGCATTCCTTCTGTGGTCTACGGTTTCCTCGGACTGACGATCCTCATCCCCTGGCTAAGGGATATTAGTGGACGTGATCTGGCTGACGGATTGCTCGCAGCGTCCATTGTACTGACCATTATGGTACTTCCCACGATTAGCCGAATCAGTGATGATGCCATATCTGCTGTTCCGAATAAATACCGTGATGCGGCCTATGCACTCGGTACGAATCGATTCCAGACCGTAACTCGTGTGGTCTTACCTGCTGCCAAAGGCGGGATCATGTATGCCGTCATTCTCGGGATGACTCGTGCTATCGGAGAGACGATGGCGGTGGTCATGGTGATCGGTAATACCGCACAGCTTGCTAACAGTCTGTTCACACCCACATCCGTGCTGACCAGCAATATCGTTATGCAGATCTCTAGCGTGGAATTCGACTCTACCTGGAATCATGGTCTGTATATGATGGGTTTTATCCTACTCGCGATATCCATCCTGATGATCGTTATTGTTAGACTGTTTCAGAAGAGAGGGGGCCACAACCTATGAGTATGAATAAACAGACGAAAGCAGTCCCTTCCTACTCATTTGGCAAACGCAGAAGTTCATCAATGTGGATGGATCGACTCTTTACAGGCATGGTATGGGGCGTCGGTATTGTTGTCATTATGTTCATCGTGGGACTGTTATTCATATTGTTGAACAAAGGACTGCCCCTGCTCAGCTGGGATTTCCTCTACAGTGTGCCAAGTGAGATTGAAGAAGGCGGAGGGATCGGCCCAGCACTGTTCAACTCGTTCTATGTGTTGATTCTATCCTTGATCATCTCTATACCCATTGGTATGGCAGCTGGTATATATCTGGCAGAGTTTGCTCCAAACAATAAGCTCATCGAAACGGTTCGCATTTGCGTGGAAGGATTGTCATCTGTTCCATCGATTATCTTCGGATTGTTCGGTATCGCGCTGTTTGTAGAGTTCTTCGAAATTGGTCTGACCATTCTGGGTGCCGCCGTCAGCCTTGCATTCCTGAATCTTCCTGTGCTTACCAGGGTAACGGAGGAATCGGTCAGGGCCGTACCAGTGGAGCTTCGCAATGGATCGTTTGCGCTGGGCTCAACGCATCTCCAGACGATCCGCCAAGTTCTGCTGCCGGTGGCCCTCAACGGAATCATGACAGGTATCTGCCTGACCGCAGGCCGTGCATTCGGGGAGAGTGCCGTTATTATTCTGACTGCCGGTGTATCAACATCCGGGGAAATGTGGGACTTTAACTTGCTCTCGCCTGGAGGAACCCTTGCCGTACATCTGTGGTACATCCAATCCGAAGCCATTGTGCCAGATGCGGTGGAGATTGCGCAGAAGACAACCGCTGTACTGATCTTTGTTGCCTTGCTCATTAATCTTCTGTTCCGTGTACCCCTCTGGCTGAATGCACGCAAAAATCAAACCTGATCTAAAGAGGATGCCGCTACTCGGTATCGCCTGGAACAACGCAACAGTCTAAGCTGAATCTGCAATCCATTCCATTCCAACCCGGGAGGGCACCTCGTGCAACCTATTATTGAGATCAACCAATTGAATTTGTATTACGGTCAGTTTCAAGCGCTGAAGGATGTTTCTATTGAAATTCCTGAGCGGGCAATTACTGCTTTTATCGGACCGTCCGGTTGTGGGAAATCGACCTTACTGCGCACGCTGAACCGGATGAATGACCGCATACCCGGCACACGGATTGAAGGCAAAGTGGCCGTAGGGGGAACCGATATCTACAGTGGTGAAGTTCATGTGGAGACCCTTCGCAAGAAGATTGGTATGGTCTTTCAGCAACCGAACCCTTTCCCGAAATCCATCTATGACAACGTGGCTTTTGGTCCAAGGCAGCACGGCATTCATGGCAAGAAGAAGTTGGACGAGATCGTAGAGCAGAGCCTGCGTTCCGCAGTTCTGTGGGAGGAGGTCAAAGACAATCTAAAGCGCTCCGCGTTAAGCCTGTCTGGTGGGCAGCAGCAGCGTCTGTGTATCGCTCGTGCGCTCGCCGTGGAACCGGATATTCTCCTGATGGATGAGGCAACTGCTTCGCTTGATCCCGTCTCTACTTTTAAAATTGAGGAGCTTGTGCATGAACTGAAGGAACATTATACGATCGTGATGGTTACACACAACATGCAGCAAGCCGCTCGCGTATCCCAGCAGACGGTGTTCTTCCTGAACGGCGAAGTTGTGGAATATTCCGCTACCCAGAGCATGTTCGCCGAGCCAGTCGATGTGCGTACGCAGGATTATATTAGTGGCAGGTTTGGTTGAGGGTCCGTTGGTCGTTGAGTAGTGGAAGCCTTTCAGATATGATCTGAAAGGCTTTTGCTGTTATCAATAAAAGTATTTTCACGACGCAGTATAAAGAAGGGTATCCACATTTAAGTAATTAGCGAGTATTTAGTGTCAGAAAGTAAATTTCGCTAGAGCATTTCTATCATTTTTCTTAAAGCGATCCCTTCGGTATATACAACTTCACTAAGTCTAGTATCTATTTCGTCCAAGATACTATTTTTTTGAGTTAAGTTATATTTTGCAGTCAGGTTCCGGATGGTTAATGAGTTAGTTGCAATCTTCTCATATTCACTATAAAAATCGTACATATCCAAATTAAGATATTTTATTCGTTCTACCATACATTTCTTATGTTCCCATAAGAGGTGAGGAATACGTATATCCAATCGTTTACTTTTAATATCACTCATTTCTTTTACTTGCTTCATTAGTTGCTGTGTATAGCTGTAAACTTCATGACCAAATATCCAATATTGTATATTCTGTACATAAGTATGAGGTCCATCAACCGGGGTTTGATCCCAGTAAATCCCTTGTGTAATGCAGCTTGATGACAAGTATCCTTCTAATTGATTCTTGAGATGTGTCGTGTCGAGTTGGTATTCGCCCTCTATGCTAGTAATAACTCGAAACAATCTACGGAAATGTTCGCAAATATCGCTTTCCCAGGCTTGTATAAGTTGCTGGTATGAAATCACTGTTTTTATAAACTTGCCGTTGTCTAAATTATCAGCTATATGAAATATATTGGTTGCATCATCATATCCGTAGACAAGCACAGAATGTTCTTTGTGCATTTTATGATAATTGTTGCTTTGTGGGATATAGAATTGATCTAAATAAAGCCAGACGTACTTATTTTGATTCAAATAGCTGGTTAACGTTTCCTTAATGTTGGATGAATATTGATAGTAAATGGTTTTATGTGATGGCTTATACACCTCTAGCCATGGACATGAACTTAATCCTTCCCCATACTCAAAAAAAGTGAAGTGATCAGTAAAATATAACGTGTCGTCACAAGTATTAATTCCAATTGAAATAAAATTACTATAAAACCATGGAAGATAGCTTTCATCTTTCGCGATAATAGAAAATAATGCAGCGTATACGTTGAAGGTATTTAATCTGGGTTCATACATCGGAAGAATGATATTGTTCAATGAATCTCCTCCTAATTAATGTTCTGACTTATGGGAAATCGTAAATAATGAATTCACAGTTCTTCTGAGATAGGAGAAGCAGAGGGGGGTTACTACTAGCAATTAGAGAGTGAATGTACGTAACAATTTTTAGGGTTTTAAAGTAAAGAAGGTTAGAATACGTTAACATCTTCTTCATCCAATCGGACGCGATTGAAACGATCCATGTACACTAGAATGATATGTACTATTTCAAATATACTGCGTATGCGTGATGTTTTATCTATATGATAACGTCATTCTTCGGATTGTCCAACTTAAAGATTCCTTATGCTTGAAGATATGCATTATGGTGAATGTGAACTTGATTACGATTTGTAGATGAATGCAGTTCATTCAAGGTTTAAATCGAAGGATAGAGGTCAATAAAAGTTCCTGTAAGCAATGCTGTACAATCCATTGAAAACCAGTACAATTGTACCTACGAGGTGAAAAGAGGTATTTTATAATGACCGATACAAGTGGAAATCGCAAAGTTGACGGCTATCTAAAGAAACTCAAAACGTGGCAGGAAGAGTCCACGAAGCTGAGAGAGATTATTCAGGATTTTGAACTGACAGAGGATATGAAATGGATGCATCCTTGTTACATGCTGGATGGTAAAAACATCGTTCTAATCCATGGATTCAAAGAATACGTGGCCATTCTGTTCTTCAAAGGCGCCTTGCTGAAGGATACGCACGGCATTTTGGTTCAGCAAACGGAGAATGTACAGGCAGAACGCCAGCTTCGTTTCACCAGTCTGGAGCAGATTGTGGAGCAGGAGGACATTGTTAAAGCCTATATTCAGCAAGCCATTGAAGTGGAACAAGCTGGATTACAAGTGGAAATGAAAAAGACTGCCGAATATAGCGTTCCCGAGGAACTTCAACAGCAATTCGATGAGAATCCTGCTTTCCAGGCCGCATTTGAAGCACTGACACCCGGAAGGCAGCGGGCATATCTTTATCATTTCTCACAACCCAAGCAATCCAAAACGAAAGTGTCACGAATCGTGAAGTACATGCAGCCGATCCTGGAGGGCAAAGGATTGAATGATTGAAACAACTTAATTAATATATTTTGAGTGGTTTTGGATAAGTTGGACTGTTGGCATTAACAATAAGGTTAGTTAGGGAGATCTATAATCATGAAGTATATGAGGATTATAATGATGATATGGATTGCTCTAATGGTCAGTTACATGATCACTCCAAGTAGTTATGCGAGCAATGTACCTGAAGATGTGCAGACCTTTGCTAAAGGACAAGGATTGGATGAATTTAAAAAAATGGTATTAGATGATCCTGTGGGATACGGCTATGAGAATGAAGAAGAAGTTAAGTCTGTCACTTTAGGCCCTGGTTTCGAAGTGCACTTATTTGACTCTAACAAGTTTAAAAAAGTATCTGACAGTCTGATTGATGTGTCTAAGCCAACAGGACAGTATGACTTTATTGTGCAATCGGGCGGTGTTGGAAAGTCATTTCTTAGTATAGAACAATTTGAAGGTAAGTTCAGAGTGGTTCTTGCAGGAGGAGATGCCTCCAGATTGGATGCGTCCTTAAATACGATGACAAAATCCTTATCTACTAACGTAGATACGCTTAATCCGGTATTAATCAAGGACGGAAATATCCGTTATTTGGCCGTGAAGATCGATGGTAAAGAAGTAAATATACCAGATGTACCTACTGACAAAAAATCACTCATGGGAGGTATGGATAATAATCAGCTATGGGATTCCTCCAAGACGATTGATTTCCTAAAAGATGTGCAATCCCAAGGAGTCGATCCAGAAGTAGACGGTGCGGGTGGTTATCCGGTCATCAACTCCGGTACGTCTACGAATAATTATATGAGTATAACAATAATAAGTTTGGCCATTGCTTTAGTAGGCTTAATAGTAGTGTACATGTGGGTAAGAAAAAGACAGAGCTTGAAATGATTTAATAGTGCTGAAAATCAAGCAATGATAAAAGTTGAATTACGAAAAAGCGAAAGGCCCATAGTTGATCCATGGGCCTTTTCATGTTACGGATAATCAAATCCTCCACCGTTGATATTGCATTTCCGAAGACGCTGGATACCAAGAGAGAGGCCCTTGATCGCTCCATATTTCTCAATAGCTTGTATCATGTACACCGAACAGCTTGGTTCAAAACGACATTTGTTTCTCACTTCTTTAGGGGCCAAACGTTGATACATCTGAATATTCCATATCAAGATCGCTCTAACACGGATCAGAACCATGAACAAAATACTTGCTATGAAAACAATCTGGGCACTCAGCAAAGCATACGCTGGATTGAACTGATTCGAGCAATAGAAAGTGACTATAGAGATCAATAGTCCAATGAAGAGTGAAAGTATAACGTTACCCAAAGACTTTAACCAATTAATTTCTGGAATAACATGAGTTCTTATATAGAAACTGCTTCGAGGATCGCTTTCTTCATGATGTGTATGTAAGAGTCTTATAAGTTCTTCTTCGGAAGGCATGTTACTATAGATCAGTTCATCTGATTCTGAGCTTCTCGTCATATGTCGTGCTTATTGAACTTCTCTGTAGAAGATTAGCATGTAATGATGTGTTGTAACAGGTTGTTGGAGACAACCGGGCTTCTCGGTGACAGCTAGGGACTCCATGGATTGATAGATCCATCCAGATTGCGCTTTATAATTAATGATATCAGAAAATAAATTAACAGCAGCCTGGGTATCACCTCGGTTTACTTGAACATTTTTGGGACCTGGAACGACAGTATACTCTCTCAATATGAATCATCCTTTCATATGTTGAAATTATAACATTTGTACATTCCATTATTTTACTATGGGTACAGAGAACTGTCGATTGAAACTTATTAGTTCTTCGCTTGAATTTTAAGTTGCGATAATTAGCTAGGTTAGGAGAATCTGTTGAACTCACCAAACGGACTTTAGAACATTGTCAACTTCTTTGATTCGTACGACCGAGGGGCTCTGAATTAGATTTCCTTTGACCATAACCATCGACATGTTAGATAAAGCCTCAAACTGTTCTAATGGATTCTGTTCGAGTACAATCAAGTCGGCTTGTTTGACAATACCCACGGTACCTGTAATGTCGTATACTTTCAGAATCGCTGCATTGGTACGGGTCACCATGCCGATGACCTGTTTGTTGTTCAGGTTGGCCTGTCTCATGTAGTGGTCCATCTCTCTCCACATATCATAGTGAGTCACGTAAGGCATGGCGGCATCGGGGCAATCCCGCTGGTGATGTCGTTTTCGATCGCCTGTTTTACACTTATAAGCATGGAATCATAGACCAGTCTGGAATTCTCTTGTACCGTTGCACTTACCTTCGTTGCGCTAGTATCCAGTGAAGCGGATGGATAGGCGGTTTGCAGGGTGGGGATGAGTGCGGTGTAGCCATTCAGGGCATTGGGAGTATTTTTGTACAAACGAATGATTTCGTCGTCCATCTCCGAACGAAATAAACACCTAAAACTAAGGATCTATGAACTGTCTTATAGCGAAAGGAAGTAAAATATACATACTGAGAAATGAAGCATTTGTCCTAGTTGATACAAGGATCAAATAGATATGCAACATGAATTTAGGTGTACTCGAGTAAACATAAGAGTCTTATGTCCCATGTTCAACAAATCGTATATAATAAGTGAGGTAAAAAGGAATATGGTTATTGATGGAGGCCATTAAGTGTTAGATAGTAACAGGCCTGTTGATTAACCAGAATATGTGACCGGAGGTGATCCGTAATGGAGATTCATCATAAGATTTATACGAATCGTCCATTCGACCGGCAACTCGCCTAAAAGCAGCAAACGAGCAAAGCAAACTTCGGTTGTACCAAAGAATTAAATCGGTCACCACACGAATTTCTCTTCCTTTAAAATCACGAAAGATGACAACACGATGACGCTGCTTGGAACGGCACTGTGGCGTTCCCAATTGGCAAGTGAAATCGTGAACGATCTTAGAATCTTCAGCAGCATTCCGCTGCAACGCATTACGCACAGTCCATGACCATAATAAAGGATAGGTTTTCTAATGTTTCTCATACAGACCCATCGTGCCTTGCGCCAATCGTTTCCGTGAAGCTAAGGGGGTGTCCGTTTTGCGTCCGCAAAGCAACGTGCAGTTTAATGCAGCTCGTTCTCCATGGAAAGGAGCCCACGGCATCCGGATTTTTCCACCGTTATCGTCGTTGAGTTAATCAGCCACTACAAGCAGCATGATCCGCGCCAAAACGATACCCTGACCATTCTTCATTGGCTGCGGCAACCCAATAGTGAAGCAAATGATAGACGGTGAATTTGCGCGTCTTATCGACATAGCGCACCGCCTCGACGATCGATTCGACTTCCTCGAATGTTAGAGAAATTGGCTGATTTTTTCATTATTCTTTTATTAGCCTTCTTTATAATCAAATGTAGTTGCCATCCACTTGCATAAGCCTAGCCCAATCCCGCTCATCCGAAATTTTTCTACTCTTCGTCATCTCACTTCAAGCATTATAGTAAAGGAGAAAAGCCATGAAAAAAATAGCCTTATGTCTATTAATTGCAATATTTACGTTTGTGACTTCATTCTCGCAGATTCTGCCTGTTTATGCAGCTGAGAACGATTTTACTTTTACAATCGGTTCCAATGGCGCAACGGTTACGGACTACAGGGGTACGGATCTGAATGTGGTTATTCCCGATGAGTACGCGGGTACGTCGGTAACCGAAATTGGGAGATCAGCATTTGATACGTATGGTACAGGCAAACCTGAAATTACGAGAGTCGTGATTCCGAACACCGTGAAGGTCATTCAAACGTATGGATTCCGTTATACTGGACTCACTTCCATAGACCTTCCAGACAGTTTGTTAACAATCGGCGCCAGCGCATTCGAGAACAATCCGCTTACAACAGTCGTTTTTCCAGATAGTGTGACGATGATAGGCAACTATTCTTTTTATATGAATAATTTGACATCGATTAAATTATCGGAAAATTTGAAGACGATTAATGGCGGGGCCTTCGACACCAATCACATTACGAAACTTGTCATCCCGGCCGGCGTAACGAATGTCGCCAGTAGTTCATTCTATAATAACAACTTGACAAGCATAACTGTGTTAGGCGCTGTAACAACTTTTGGGACAGATGTATTTGCGAGTAATCCGAGCAATCTGAAAATATTCGGAATTGCGAATTCTCCCGTAGCGGCTTATGCGTCGAGCAACGGACATACGTTTGTGGACGGAACGGCGTTATTTCAAGCCGTTTCTAGCGCCAAGTCGTTGTTGAAAAGTTATGTGGTGGGCACCAGCGTAGGACAGGTTTCGGCTAATGTCTACAATGACTTATCGGCTGAATATGACGCAGCCATACTTTTTATCGACGGAATTGGAAATGCCACCGTCGCCTCTGACTTGGCTAATGCCGCAACTCCTTTGACATCTTCAATCGCTACATTCAATGCGCAAATTGTTCAGGCCGGCAATCCCGCGGCTTTAGCAGCGGCGATCGCGGCGGCGCAGAAGGCGTTGACAGATCATCCGCAAGGAACGGATGTAGGACAGACTTCGGCAGGAACGCGCACCGCTCTGGAAATGGCGTTGGATGCGGCGCAGCAGGTTCTCGATAACGCGGGTAATTACAGGCAGGATCAATTGGATACTGCGGTTAACCAGTTAAATGCAGCGGTTCAAGTCTTTAATGCCGCTGTTATACAAGCGGGTGTTCCAACGGCGCTGGACGCGGCGATCACGGCGGCGCAGCAGGCGTTGACGGATCATCCGCAAGGGGAGAACGTGGGGCAGGCGTCAGCGGGGGCGCGCACCGCACTGCAGTCCGCATCCAATGCGGCGCAGCAGATTCTTGATAACGCGGGCAATTATACGCAGGATCAACTGGATAATGCCGCTAACCAGTTAAATGCAGCGGTTCAAGTCTTCAATGCCGCTGTTATACAAGCGGGTGTTCCAACGGCGCTGGGTGTGGAGATCACAGCGGCGCAGCAGGCGTTAACGGATCATCCAGAAGGAACGGATGTAGGGCAGACCTCGGCAGGAAATCGCTCCATGCTGGAAAATGCGCTGGATGCAGCGCAGCAGATCCTTGATAACGCGGGCAATAACACGCAGGATCAACTGGATACTGCGGTTAACCAGTTAAATGCAGCGGTTCAAGTCTTTAATGATGCTGTGATACAAGCGGGTGTTCCAACGGCGCTGGGTGTGGAGATCACAGCGGCGCAGCAGGCGTTAACGGATCATCCAGAAGGAACGGATGTAGGGCAGACCTCGGCAGGAAATCGCTCCATGCTGGAAAATGCGCTGGATGCAGCGCAGCAGATCCTTGATAACGCGGGCAATAACACGCAGGATCAACTGGATACTGCGGTTAACCAGTTAAATGCAGCGGTTCAAGTCTTTAATGATGCTGTGATACAAGCGGGTGTTCCAACGGCGCTGGGGGCGGCAATCACGGCGGCGCAGCAGGCGTTGACGGATCATCCGCAAGGAACAGATGTAGGGCAGACTTCGGCAGGAACGCGCACCGCGCTGGAAGCTGTACTGGATGCGGCGCAGCAGATTCTCGATAACGCGGGCAATTCCACGCAGGATCAACTGGACACAGCCGTTAATGAGTTAGATTCAGCGGTTCAAGTCTTCAATGCTGCTGTGATACAAGCGGGTGTTCCGACGACGCTTGGCGCGGCGATCACGGCGGCGCAGCAGGCATTGACGGATCATCCCGAAGGAACAGATGTAGGGCAGACTTCAGCAGGAGAGCGCGCTGCCCTGCAGACCGCGATAGATGCAGCACAGGCTATTGCGGACGATGCGGAAAATCAATCTCAGACTCGTTTGGATGAAGCTACTGTCAGTTTGAACGACGCTATGGCAGTGTTTGAAGCCGCTTGGGTGGGGGTGGTGCTAACCGCACCGGTCAATGATTTGTACGGAACGAGCGATACGCTTCGCTTTACGGTATTTTACGGATATGAAGTAACCGTAATAGGGACACCGGTCGTTCCGATCAGGGTTGGAGATAATTCCGTCACTCAGACGGTATATGCCTCATATATGGGAGCACGCGGCGAGGCAGTGACCAAACTTACTTTCGAATTCGAAGTTCCTGCGGGGCTCGTGGATGTTGACGGAATTGAAGTTGCTGCAGCATTGGAGCTCCCGAACGGTGCAAGCATCGTTCGCACCTCCAGCGGACACCCAGCTACGCTAACTTACGCAGCACCGGACGTGAGCGGAATACGTATCGCGGCGATACCGCCCGAGGTTGCCCTGACGGTTGCACCGAACGGATCAGAACGTAAAACGATCAGTGTGATGGCAAGCGTGTACGGCGAAGCTGCGGGAAATGCGATGACGCAGCTCCGTTGGCTGCCTGGAAGTCTTAGTGGGGTTGATTTTGCCGGCGGAACGAAAGGAACCGATATTTTGGTCAAATCTCAATTCACTATTACTGCCAACGGCGACTATACGGTTTATGCCCTCGACGAAGCAGGCAATGAAGCAGTGAAAACGATCACTGTCACTGGGATCTCAACCCCGTCTTCGTCAGATAATGGCAAACGACCGGTCACATCGTCGGATAACGGCATTCGACCGGTCACATCCGGGACGACTGTGAAGTTAGCTCCGAGTGGCGGGATTACAATTGTTATCGATCCATCCGACATCAAACAAGTCAAGCGTTCGGACGGCACGGTGATCGAGAAAGTTATCCTCCCCGAACGGACGAGGAAGCAAGTGCTGGAACTCATGAAAGATACGATGAAACCGTTTGTCAGCATTACAATCGGCAAGCGGGAGCAAGCGGTACAGGCACAGCTTCAAGCTGACTGGATCGCGGATATGGTCAAAGCTAATCCTAATACAATTATTGAGGTGCGGCTGAACGATTCTAGCTACCAATTAAGGTTAAGCGCGATCGATCTGATCGGCTTAGTGGAGCGTTTCGATACGGAAATATCGAATTTGACCGTGAACATCATACAGGAGCTGGCCGGCGAGAGAACTCGGCAAGAGATCAATCGGATCGGCGTTTCCCAAGGTTTTTCTGTTTTCGCTGACGTTATTGACTACAAGGTGATGGTCGAAGCAAACGGGCAAATGTTGGAGGTGCACGACTATGGCGGATCGTACTCGATCCGTACCATTAAGTTGGACCGAGAGTTCACAAACCATAACCTGGTTGCCGTTCAGTATATCCCGGAAAACGGAACCGTCGTTTTTGTTCCGGCAAAGATGGAAACCGGTCCAGACGGCACTAACGAAGCGATTCTGAACGTGCCACATAACAGCTTGTACACAGTCGTAAATGTGCAAGCTCGAACGTTCGCCGATTTAAGCGAACATTGGGCGAAAGCGGATGTGGAGCATCTAGCGTCCAAACTGCTGGTGAACGGCGTGGCTGCCGACCGTTTTGACGCAGAGGGAACCATTACACGAGCGGAATTCTCAGCCTTGCTCGTTCGTGCACTAGGACTATCCTTAGAGGGGAGTGAGGGCGGCGGTGATCGTTTTACGGATGTCCCTGCATCCGCATGGTATGCATCTGCAGTAAATGCGGCAGTGGCTAGCGGGCTGGTTAGCGGCATCAGCGCCGGCCGTTTTGCACCTAACGACCCAATTACCCGCGAGCAAATGGCCGTTGTGATTGCTGGCGCCTTAACCTTCACCAGCGCTAGAACCGGCAGCGATGGGCAAGAGGGAGGCCATCTGGATGCTTTCACGGATCAAGACTCCATTTCTTCATGGGCGCAAGCTGCGGTAGTCCGGGCATCGGAAGTCGGCATTATGAAAGGAATGGAAGACGGACGCTTTGCCCCGAGGGATAATGTAACGAGGGCTCAGGCAGCGGTTATACTGAAAAGGTTCCTGCAATATGTACATTTTATCGATTAAATCAAGCAAAGTAATCAATAAAAAATTAATTGAGATACTCATTCATAGTATCGTCTGTATAACAATAGTAAAAGGAGCTTGCCTCGTGGCAGCTCCTTTTTGTCGTAATAGGCACGTAGTTCATTCATGTAATTGGCAGCTATGTGTGAAATGTCATTTGACAAGAAAATGGTCTGTATGCTGAAACAGTAAAGTATATGAAAATAAAATTAGGTGAGAATCCTTTGTTAACAAGGGTGATGTTGGAGAATTAATAGACAGTCATCTTAATAACTCAACTTTCGCAGCTCAAATCCCCAAACAAACCCTTGATATAGTTGGGTAAACCAGCGATCCAGTCGTGTAGTTGACAAAAAACAGATATTTTTTTCGTTTTTGCCTCTGCCATTTCAAGAAATAAAGTCATCCGTTGCTGAAGCGCGGTTTGAAAGTCTAGATCTCGAACTTCATCAGCAAAAAGGAAGAAGAGCCCACCGAGCGTCCGATCATCACTGGATTCGCGCCGTTCGTATTCCGTGGCTAAATAACGGCTGAGTACAACCGTTGTATGGCTAATCAATTGGTCAAAAGAACGACCTTGAAATTCGGTTCCCAATTTCAAGTAGCTTTTGGTAACTTTAAAAAAGGTTTCAATACTCCAACGCATGCCGTAGATTCGTACGATTTCTACTGAATCCAACGTCACGTCCGTACTTAAAATGGCGAGCCATTCCCGTTTTTTATTCCGATTGCGGACAAAAACAAGCTTCACTTGCAGACCGCATGCAGTGTGTACAATTACGGCACCTTTGACTTCTTTCGAATCCGATTTGGGCAGGGTTTGAAACACTTCACATAGGGTCATTTTCTTTCCTTGTAAGACATATCGTTGCTTTAATTCCTTGACCATTCCAATGACAGGAAGACCTCTGTCCGTGAGCTCGCGAAGCAGTGGCGCTTGCGTAAACCAGCTATCCATAATCACGTAGTCAGCTGTGAATCCTGTATGTAAAGCTTGGTCCAGCAAGCTCACAACCGCATCTGGCTTGCGGGAAAAAGCCTCCATTCGGCGTTTGTACCCGTGGCTACGTCTGGAAAGATGGGAAGCCATTTCGCATAGACGATTCGCTATTTTGGCTGAGGACAGCATGACAAAATCTAGCGGAGCAAAGCTAAAACCGTCGGACCAGCCAAGCGTGAGCATGGTATATTCCTTCGTGAATTTGCCTGTAGAGTGGTCAAACACACGTGCGAGCAGCGCTACTTTTTTACTCCGGTTTCGGCTAAGTACCGAATCGTCAACGATAAATACACGCACCCGTTTGGAGGAAATAAGCGTTTCAAAATGGCGTACGATCCGGAGACTTAACATCTGCAAAAATCGTCGCCACGCAAAAGAAGATTGATTCAAGAACCGATAGATGACAGCTTTACCGGGAAGGTCTGCTCCGCGGTCGCTCTCCAAAAGGCGAAACCAGATCTTCCCTTCGAAGACCAACGAGAACACAATTTGAAAGACGGCTAGACTTGAAAGACCAAAAGAGTTAGAAATACCAGCGTTTCGTAGAGATTTCCCAATGCGAAGTGTCGCAAAAAGTTTGGAGAAACGGGACTGTTCAGATAGGGAATGTTAATAATCGTGTCAAAAAAGTCCTTATCCCCGGTTAACTTTTCGTTGAAATAATCATTTTGGAGAGCAATTGTCGTCGTATGATCGGTATATCCTAGTGAGACAGTATCTGATGAGAGGATTGCGTAATATCCCTGAGACATCTTGCTCTGATTGAATGTTCCATCGTTAATGGTGTTGATGTAACTGCCAAGTAAATCGGGTAGAATTTTTCATGGAACCGCCGCCTTTCGGAGTTTGTAGGGCATTCACCCAATCTCCAGAGTAAACCTCGGTTTCTCCCTATCTAGCTGTTCCTTTACCATGAGGTTTCCCGTTTAAAACTTCGCCATAGTACGTCGCTCCATCTGACAATTTTAGGTTTACTTTCTTCGATGCTGCTTCTGTTGGAATAGAGCCCCCAGTTCACAAAAGGTTTTCCTCAGAAGATATGTAAGACATTCCATTGCCCTAATTCATGAAACGAAAGGGTAAGTTATTTGTGTTAGAATGAGTTAGATTTGGATGATGAAACGGTGGGGGCTTGGAACATGAACAAAACGGAGCGGCAACTTGCGATTACGCTTGAATTGCAGCGAAGAAAAATGCTAAGAGCAGAAGATTTAGCTGCTCAATTGGAGACAAGTGTACGTACGATATATCGAGATATTCAGGCATTAAGTGAAGCTGGCGTTCCTATTATGGGAGCTCCGGGTCATGGCTATTCCCTTATGGAAGGATATTTTCTGCCCCCGGTAAGCTTCACCTCAGAAGAAGCCGTATCCCTGCTCATGGGAGCTGATTTTATCGAACAGAGATTGGATACAGAATACGCGATGCAGGCTAAGTCGGCTCAACGAAAAATTGAAGCCATTTTACCAGAATCGGTTCGTAACGAATCAACACGTGTTCGAGAAACGATGCGATTGCTTCATACGGTTGAACCTTTAACCAGAGCGAGAGTGAAAACATACCTCAACCAAATACGTAATGCCATTTTGGAGCAACGTAAGATCAGCTTTATGTACCTGAAAAAAATGCCAGGAACGGATGGCAATCGGTATAACATGCGTGAGGTTTCACCTTATGGACTCTCACTGGTTCAGGAGAATTGGGTGTTAATTGCACGTTGTGATCTGCGACAAGACATTCGTCATTTTCGTTTGTCACGCATGACTGAACTTTCCGTGCTGGAGGATCAATTCCTTTTGCCCCCGGATTTTGATCTAAACAGTTATCGACCTCCTGACGACCGTAACGAACAAGTACTAATCAGGGCCAAACCTGAAGTCGCTGACAAAGTTATGGAGGCCCTTCATTTTTATATGGATGCATTTGAGGAGCAAGAGGAAGGTGTCATTTTTCATTTTCGTGTCCGCTATCCAGAGGAAATATTGCATTATTTACTTGGCTGGGGTGGAGATATCGAGGTCTTGGAGCCGGAGTCTTTGCGCTTCCGAATGCAGGAAGTAGCCAAAAACATCTTAAAACACTACTGACATACACCTGTCAGTAGTGTTTTTTTATACTTTGGTATATCACAGATCAAGAGGAGTGGGTTGAAGGATGAGAAGTACAACGGAAGTATTAAAAGCATTTGAAACGGCAGTAGAACGATATTTGGCAGAACTGAACAAATTGGATATGGGTAGCTTACTTGAAAAACAAAGTGAAGAGGAATGGTCCATTGGACAGATGTATGTACATTTGATTCAATCAGCGCTTTTCATGCATCTGCATAATATTGAGCAGTGTTTGAGTAGCAAGGATTCGGCGTTGAACGCGGATGAGAAAAAAACAGAACTGGGTAGACAAGTGTTTGAATTAGGACAATTCCCACCCGTTCCCGTTAAAGTACCTGCTTCCCCGCAGTACACCCCGCAACCACCCGAGAGCATGGAGTCTTTGATCGATGGGCTTAACATGGTCGTGGAACGGATGAGAAGTACAGAACCCCGTTTATACCAAGCATCGGTAAACAACAAAATACGTCATCCAAGGCTTGGCGCTCTAAACGCTCAGGAGTGGTTTTTGTTGATAGAGATGCACTACAGACATCATTTTTTACAATTGGATCGATTGATATCGAATCTGGAAATGTATACGAGAGAAGGGGATGGGATGTATCTATGAAACCAAATCAGGACCGCAGATATTGGATTGGCGTTGTATCTGCTTCTCATGTGGATGTAGCCGTAGAGGGCGGGTTTGCGCAGCTGTGCCATGGCAAGGCAGCATTTTTGCGACAGATGTCCCAGGATGATTGGATGATATACTATTCTCCACGTACAGAGATATCAACAGGGAAGCCACTTCAGGCTTTTACCGCTATTGGTCAGATTATCGACGACAGAATATACCAATACCAGATGTCCGATTCATTTGTACCCTTTCGTCGAGATCTCCGTTATCTTCCTTGTCAAGAAGTAAAGATTGCAGCGTTGTTAGACCAACTCAGTTTTACGCGTGGCAATCGCAATTGGGGGTTCCCATTTCGTAAAGGTCATTTTGAGATTGGGGCTGAAGATTTCATGATAATAGCTTCCGCGATGTTGGAAGATGAGACCCAGTCACTACTGGATACTAGTTTAAATCAGACATGTTAACCAAATGAAAAGGCCCATAGATTGTCTATGGACCTTTTCATTTTATGGATAATCATATCCTCCACCGTTGATATTACATTTCCGAAGACGCTGGATTCCCAAGGAAAGACCTTTAATCGCCCCGTATTTCTCAATCGCTTGAATCATATACACCGAACAGCTTGGTTCAAAGCGACATTTGTTCCTCACTTCAATAGGGGCCAAACGTTGATAAATTCTAACACTCCATACCAGGATTGCTCCAGCACGTCGTAGAACGATGAAGAACATACTTGCTATGAAAACAATCTGGGCACTCAGCAAAGCGTATACTGGAATGAATAGATTCAGGAGATAGAAACAGTTTATAGAGATGATTAGCCCTGTGAATAATGCAAGTGTAACGTTAATCAAAGACTTCAACCAATTGATTTCTGGAATAACATGAGTTCTTATATAGAAACTGCTTCGAGGATCGTTTTCTTCTTTATGTGTATGTAAGAGTCTAATCAGTTCTTCTTCGGATGGCATGTTATTATATATCAGTTCCTCAGATTCTGAGTTTCTCATGATTGTTGTACGATTAATGCATCTCTCTGTAGAAAATTAGCATATAATGATGCGTTGTAACGGGTTGCTGGAGACAACCAGGCTTCTCGGTAACGGCTAACGACTCCATGGATTGATAGATCCATCCGGATTGTGCTTTGTGATTGATGATATCGGCAAATAAATTAACAGCAGCCTGAGTATCACCTCGGTTTACTTGAACATTTTTCGGACCTGGAACGACTGTGTACTCTCTCATTTAGAATCCTCCTTTCATATGTTGGAATTATGGCAATAGACATTCCATTATTTTACTATGGGGACAGTAAACTGTCGATTGAAACTTATTAGATGAGATTGGATTCAATTACAGGCCATCTAACCGGATGTTTTTTTGTTGCTATTAAGGTTTAAATTCAAGTGGAAAAGTCAATAAAAGCTCTGTAAGCAACGCTGTACAATCCACCGAAAACCAGTACAATTGAACCTATAAGAACATGAGATAAAGAGAGGTATTTCTCCATGACAGATACAAGTGGGAATCGCAAAGTTGACGGCTACCTAAAGAAACTCAAAACGTGGCAGGAAGAGTCTACGAAGCTGAGAGAGATTATTCGGGATTTTGACCTGACTGAGGATATGAAATGGATGCATCCTTGTTACATGCTCGATGGGAAAAACATCGTCCTAATCCATGGATTCAAAGAGTACGTGGCTATTCTGTTCTTCAAAGGTGCTCTGCTGAAGGATACACATGGCATTTTGGTCCAGCAAACGGAGAATGTACAGGCAGAACGCCAGCTTCGCTTCACCAGTCTGGAGCAGATTGTGGAGCAGGAGGCTATGATCAAAGCCTATATCCAGCAAGCGATTGAAGTGGAACAGGCAGGGCTGCAAGTGGAAATGAAAAAGACTGCCGAATATAGTGTTCCCGAGGAACTTCAGCAGCAATTCGATGAGAATCCTGCTTTTCGAGATGCATTTGAGGCACTTACACCCGGACGGCAGCGGGCCTATCTCTATTATTTCTCACAACCGAAGCAATCCAAAACAAAAGTGTCACGAATCGAGAAGTGCATGCAGCCGATCCTGGAGGGCAAAGGATTGAATGATTAATTTATAACGAAATAATTGAGGGAAATTAAGAGTTAAAACGAGTTGAAAGCCTTTCAGATATAATCCGAAAGGCTTCTTGCTGTTTTTGCTAGAAGTGTAGATAACAGGAGAGTGTCCCATATGATTCGAACTTACCAATACTATGCAATTTTTAATTTTGCTGAAGATGGAATTAATGTTACATTTCCTGATTTGCCTGGATGTATTACCTGTGGAGATTCAGTTGAAGAAGCATTATGGATGGCGAAAGAAGCACTTGAATTATTTTTGGATGGAGAACCTGTTGAAGATATTCCGCCTCCTCAAAGAATGATGCCTCAATTTTTGAATCCTAATGATAAAGCATATCTAATTGAAGCAAGTATTACGTATTATTGATGAACTCTATGTTTACATATCTGAACTCACTAAACAGAATTTAGAATATCACCATGCTAAAGGTATCAAGGCGAATGTTTATAAGAAGACTCTTTACACATTTCATGCTTTGGCAACCGCGAATTTGATCTTAAGCGCTTCAACATAGATCGCGTAATTTCTTTGTAGTAAATATATGTTATAGATTTAAAGTTAAAGTCAACGTAACTTTATTTTTTTCTAGAGTATATAGTAACTGGAAAGACATATTTTTCACAATTTGTAATAAGAGAGCTATATAGGTATTATTAATAATCTTGGGGACAGTAAGATTATCCATATGATATAATTTAATTCAAACTATCAAATGGTTTGATATTGATTTATATTAGGAGGTAGTATGAACAAAAAAAATAAAACATCAGTTTTACTATATTGTGCTTTGCTATTAATTTTTTTCTTAGCAATTGGGATTTACTACTTTAATAAAAATTCGTTTTTTGAAAAAAATCTGAATGACTTCATTGAAAATGAGAATTTGAATCATATCTCACTACAAAAGTTAAGTAATAAGGAATATTATATTTTTAGCCCTTCCCATATTTATATCTATCGGGGACCTAAGGATTATAACGAATCTACGACAACTGATAGAAACGGCATACTCATTGGAGGGTTGCAAAAAGGATCTTTAGGTTTAATTATTAATAATCTTGAGGTTATTAAGTTTGGAAACACATATTCGATAATAATTGATGGAAAAGCTCGTGAATATCAATATAATGGAGAAAAGTATCTTATTATTAAAGATTTTCGTATTTGGAACCCTAGACCTGAAATGAAGATTTTATTTTCAAATGATAAAGGTGAGATAATATACAATACAGATTACTAAAAAGGAACCCCATAATAAATTATGGGATTCCTTTTTTTAGAAAATTAATGTTATATATTAAAATCTCCAACTTAGTGAAGTGTCGCTCATATCATCTACTCCGGTCGCGCCAGAAATCGCGAGAGATCCACTTTTTAAGTCTACTCCAAAGCTGATGGTATTATACAAGTGAGCATAGTGACCATATGCATTTGTAGAAATTGCGTTCGTATTATTCTTTTCAACTTGGAATGCTACGTATCCACTGTGATTATTTACTGTACCACCAGAGGAAATATAAGTTCTAAGATCCACGTTAAATCCTATACCTGAAACTTTTTTATGTTGAGCCTTTAAGGGATAATTATCAACAGCTGGATTAAGTCCAGTTTTAGCAGCTGCATAATTTCCATAATCGCTATTATTAATGTAAGTTAGATTAGGGTTAAAACTAATACCTGCAACATCGGTCAAACGATAGACTGGATATATCAGCCATCTAAAAGAGTTTTTAAGATTATAAGTCCCAGTAGATAGTTTAGTAGTACTTAAAGTCATCACCATCCAACTTGTTGTTGAAGTGTTACTATTATTAAAAGCATTGATTCCTTTTGATTGTTCTTCTAACAATGATCTTTGAATGATTTTGATTGCTTCAGCCTCTGGAACTTCCGTAACTTCATGATTGGCAATTTTATAGTAGCTAGTTTCTTTATCTATAAGAATACTAGTAGTTTCTTTACCCACCTTCTCATTAAAAGTAGCATATTGTTCAGGAGTAAAGTTATCAATCTCATCTTGCGTAAAACCAAAGCTAGAAAGTCTGATTTTATCTTCTTCACTTAATAAAGTGTTATTAACTATTGAGGGAGAAGCCTGGGAAACGGAATAGGGTAAACTGCCAGAGGCAGGAGATGCACTAACAGAAGTAGCAGTAAACATGGTTGTCATTAAAAGTGTTAAACTTAGTACGGATTTAAATTTCATTAAAATTATCATTCCTTCTTTGTGTATATTTGGGAATCGTATATTAATATATCACACAATTCCAAATATGACCAATAGTTGGGTGTTTATATGTTTACTTGGACAAATTGTGATATTTTATTCGGATACAAGGCTAAAGCAGAAAGATCGGAATAAATAAGACCGGCAATAGGTTTAACACTTTGATCTTCGTAATCTTCAAGATGTTTAATCCGGTACAAAGCGCCAGGATGCCACCAATCAGAGTAATTTCGTTCATGATGTTTGTCGTCATGAAGACGGATAAGAAATCAGCCGAGAAGAAGACCAGCACTTCGATGACCAACAGAATGAACGCTGAGAAGATGATGCCGATCCCGAAGGTGGATGTCAGAACCAATGACGTAATGCCAGAGAAAATCGTATTGATTTGCAAAAAGGTATTATCCCCCTGTAATGCACTTTGCAGTGGCCCCAGAATCGGGATCGATCCCACGCACAACAATGAGATGGCAACCGTTAATCCTTCATTTAAACCATTGGATGAGAATTTGGTCATGATATTGGACAAGATGTTCTCGAAATTAATCAGTTGCCCAATGATCCCGCCTAAGGTGAGGAAGATGACAAACATAATCTGATATTGGCTGGTCCATATGCTGCTCATGGTTGTACTCATGCCTATGATGAGCGCGCTGATTCCAATCACTTGATTGAGTATGGACTTATAACCGTCATTCATGAACCTTTTGGAGATGTTTAGAACATCGTCGACTTCTTTGATTCTTGTGACAGATGGTGTTTGAATTAGATTTCCTTTGACCATGACCATAGAGATGTCTGACAAGGCCTCGATATGTTCGAGCGGATTTTGCTCCATGATAATCAGATCGGCATGTTTTCCGATATCCACCGTCCCTGTAACATCGTCAACACCGAGGATTTTCGCATTGGTTCGGGTCACCATGTCGATGACCTGTTTGTTGTTCAGGTTGGCCTGTCTCATGTAGTGGTCCATCTCTCTCCACATATCATAGTGAGTCACGTAAGGCATGGCGGCATCAGTACCGATCCCGATGGTGATGTCGTTTTCGATCGCTTGTTTCACACCTTTGAGCATGGAATCGTAGACGAGTCTGGAATTCTCTTTTACCGTTGCACTTACCTTCGTTACGCTGGTATCCAGTGAAGCGGAGGGATAGGCGGCTTGCAGGGTGGGGATGAGTGCGGTGTAGCCATTCAGGGCATTGGGATTATTTTTGTACAAACGAATGATTTCGTCGTCCATCTCCGAACCGTGCTCGATCGTATCGACGCCACCCTGTAACGCAATGCGCACACCTTCCGTGCTTTCCACATGAGCTGCCACTCGCAGGCCAATCTTATGCGCTTCATCGCAGATCGCCGCAACTTCCTCCACTGTCATCTGTAAACGACCAGCTTCGCCCACCATTTTCGCATCCGTCACGCCGCCCGTCACACAGATTTTGATCAGATCCACGCCGTGTTTCACATTCAGCCGTACATTTTTCCGTGCTTCCCACGGGGAATCGCCTACCAGAGCGAGGAATGGAGCACCATGTCCGCCCGTTACACTTAGGAAAAACCCAGAGACAAGCAGATTAGGGCCGACAAAGTCGCCGTTATTAATCTCATCCCGCAGCTGGACGTCCGTGTAAAAGAATTCCCCCACACTGCGCATCGTTGTCACACCCGCATGAAGTGCGGTCAGCGCGTTGCGTTTCATTCGTTTTTTCAAAACGTTTCTGCCGAATTTCGTGTTCAATATCCGATCGTAGGCAAACTGCAACAATCCTTCACTGACCGAGAGACTGAGTGGTTTACCATCTGCAAAGAGGTGTACGTGGGCGTTAATTAATCCAGGCATTACGTATTTTCCTGAGAGATCGATGGTTGTGTAGTGACTTGGGATAGGTAGTCCATTTTGTTTGCCGATATTCTGAATAAGTCCTTGTTCATTGACGAGAATCGTCAGTTTTTTTGCAGATTGCGGTTCAGATCACCGTGGATCAGATTGACGTTTTTCAATGCGTAAGCGGTGTTCATGTTGTGTTCCTCCTTAGAATGTGGGGTGAAGCTATATAAGTTGAATGATGGGTATGTACACTTGTTACTCCGATGACAGAACAACCTTCGGATCGCTGTTATCCCCAATTTTTTTTGATACCCCCTTATTAGGGGAAATCCGGTGATAAAGGCGAACGCTTCGCTTCCTCTGGTTATTTCTGTCCTCTCCGTTATCGTGTACAGGTAGGTTCAACTTAAATAGTTTGGTAAATGGTAAATATCCAAATTAAAAATGAATTATTAATTCGTTTTTGGGTTAAAAAAATAGAGCGACTTAATGTTAGATATTTTTTTGCGTGCAAACCAATTGGAGTTGATATGATCTGCACGCTTTGTCTACCCGGCATAAATGATGAGATGGAGCGTTATTCGTTGAGGCTCTTTATACCGTACAGTCTATATACATACAACACTTCGAATATTTGCTTCCGGCTGTCCTCACTCATATCCCGCTTCAATAGATCCAGGTTCATGTCGATCACGTTGTGTGCGAGAATGTTCAGCAAGATCAAGTTCTCCTCGGTGCCAATCTCATATCGTTTATATTGATTTTTGAGATAGGCCTTCTTGGTTTCGATCATCAGCTCGACAAGTTCATTCTTGGCGTTGGTGTATATAGTTCCTTTATTCTTTTCAAAGATAATAACGATCTGATTCCGGTATTTACGTAATACGTCCACCTGTTCCTGCAACAGCGCTGACTTTCGCTCGCTATCTGTTTCCTCGAACAAGGTCTGGTTATCAAAGTGAATGGTCTCCACCAGCACATTTTTCAGATAATCCACCAGATCCGGTGGCACAACGGAGTAGAAAAGTTCTTTCTTATTCTTAAAATAAGTATAGATATTGCCTACGGAAATATTGATCTCATCCGCGATATCACTCATCTTGGCATCCACATAGCCTTTTTCAAAAAACACCTTGAGCGCCGCGTATTCAATCTCTTTCCTGACTTCGTCTTTCTTGGCTTGCACCATCGGGAACGACTCCTTAATAGTGAATGGTTGGTTCGTTATTAGGATAGACTTTTTTGAGGGGTTGTCAAATGGGGGAAATGAGGGAGAAAAACTGCAACGATAAAGATTGCGGACCAGGTGCTCTTATCTTTTGAACTTAACGGCTTTAAAATAACTTTGGTTATAAATGATAGCTGTTTTTAATAGCTGAATTGTATTCTATAAAGCCATAAGTTAATTCTCTTTAAAAGTTTAAAAGAGTGATTGTCCTTCTACATTATAGAAACCGTGTACTTGGCTTGTCTAATCTAGCAGTTAATGGGGGTTATATCGTTCATGACCAATAAAAGGATTCTGGGTAATCGGTAATATGAAGATAAGAAGGGATAGTGATTAAATACCGTGTATTTTAAACGAAACAAGACAGAAAACCAATATATAATTGATTATAAAAGGGAACTTAATAATATCACTTATCAAGAAATGGCTAAAAAAGGAGGCTCTAGCAACACTATTTTGGAACAAGTTTTTAAGCGAAAGAGTTCGAATTGGAGGTTTTTTTGTATTTACTTGTGGTAAGATTCATATTAGTCGCATTATCAGAAATCTTAAAATAGGAGAACAGCTATGGATAGTAATATTATAAATATACTGCATTTGTCTGACATGCATTTCGGCATGGATAAAGACTCAACACAAGTTGCTCAAAGAAAGAATGCTTTAGATGAGTTATTAAAGACAATAGCTCAATTAAGTAACAATGATAAACCACATATAATTGTTGTTTCTGGCGATTTAACTTGGCAGGGCAAAAAGGAAGGTTTTTTGCTTGCGAAGGATTGGTTAGAGAAGTTGTTACATTTAGTTGATTTAAGCCCTAATGATTTAATTTTGTGCGCAGGAAACCATGACATTAACCGAAAAAAAACAATTGGTTTAGGGATTCCAAATTCATCAAGTGAAGCAGATACTTGGTTAAGTATTGAGAATATGGACAACTTCTATGGGCCTTTCTCTGATTATATAGAATTTTATACTAAAATAAATTGTCCACCTTTGGAGATAAATCAAAAAGAGAATTTCTTAGTTGGTTCGAGAGAATTAAAGGGTATTAAATTTATTGTTTTAAATTCTTCTTGGTTTTGTAGAGATAATGCTGATGCTAGAAAATTATGGATAGGATTACCTCATTTAGAAATGATGAATTCTGAGGAAAATATAACGCGAGATGTTAGTTCTAGAAAGTTAACAATCTCGGTTTTGCACCATCCAGTTAGTTGGTTAAATGAAGAGGAACAGGTTACATATGAAAATCGGCCAGCAACCTATAGATATCTTTCAGAAAGGACAGACCTTATTCTTTCCGGACATACACATGGTGCAGTTGAATCTGCTACCCGGAGCTTTAATAAAGCTTATTTTGTTTCAGGTGGAGCCGCTTATTCAGGTGGGAGATTCAGAAATAATTTCTCTCTACTAAAAATCGATTTGAATATACGAGTTTCGGAAAGAATACCTTATGAATTTGATCCTAGAAATGGAAATTGGAATCGAATTGAGTCGGAGAAACTTTTTTTAAATGATGTAATTGAGAGGGGGGAAGATTTAACGAGTAAAAAGAAAGGGGAGTCCAAAATTTGGAACGTCCCTCACCGCCAGCATCCTTTTTTTGTAGGGCGTAAATATGAAATTGAAGAAATAAGAAAAACGTTTGATCAACAACCTAAAAACAAGAAATTGATATCAATTTATGGAATGGGGGGGATAGGCAAGAGTCAATTGGCAGTTGAGTACTCTTATCTTTTTGAGGATATGTATCAAGCAGTTTGGTGGGTTAGATCAGATGAGACCGTTACTATGATAGCAGACATAGAAGAATTTTGTTTGCGACTAGAATTACCAATTAGAGATGGAGAAGACCAATCAATCGCTAAGGAAGAATTATTTATATGGATGGAAAAAAACGAAAATTGGTTGTTGATTTTTGATAATGTCGAAAATTCCGAAGATCTAGATAACTTTATTCCTTTAAGATATAGAGGGGATATTTTAATTACTTCAAGAAATCCAAATTGGGTATCTGGTATGAAATTGAACTTATTGAAGTCAGAGGATTCAATTGAGTTTCTTACCAAAAGTACAGGAATAAATGATATTCGAGGAGCGCGAGAATTATCAGAGGAATTAGCTGATTTACCATTAGCATTGGAACAAGCTAGTGCATATATAAGAGAATCTGGCTTAACTTTATCAGAGTATTTAGAGCGCTTTAAAACTTATCGTAATCAGATAGCGAGCAAGGGGAGTCCCCTTAATTACTCAAGTACAATTGTGACGACATGGGAAGTATCTATACAAAAAGTAAGTGAAGAGTTTCCTGTCGCGAGTAATTTCATGAAATTTTGTTCATTTCTTTTCCCTGAATTAATTAGTAAAAAGATAATAACTTCGAGTATTGCGATGCCTGAATTTTTAAAAAATAAAATTGTTTCACAGTTATATTTTGACGATTTACTATCGAAATTAAGAAGTTACTCTTTGATTCAAACTGAGCAAAATGGATTTACAATACATCGTTTGACTCAACTCGTAATTATTGAAAAGATGGATACGCAGGAAAAAAACGAATGGATTTCAATCGTGGCTACTTTCTTATTAAATTTGTATAATAATTCTGAATATTTGGAAATCCAAATTTCTGAGATGGTTCCTCATATTCTTCAATTATCTTCTTATTCTGAAAATAATGAGCACATCACTGAAGATTTTATCAACTTGTTAAATGTTTCGTACTTATATTATCTTGATTTTGGTGTGCTAAGTGAAGCTAAAAAAGTAGCAGAGTCAATTAATGAGTATTCAAAAAATATAATAAGCAATGAAAAAAAATCGCTTCTTATAAAATCGTATCTAAACTTAAGTGAAGTATACGCAAAATTAGGTCAATTTAATGAAGCTAAAAAGCACGTTCTAATGGCTGATCATATTGTTGAAAATGTAGATGAGAAGGCAAAAATATTGAACAATTTAATCCATATAGAAAGAGAGATTGGGAATTTTAATGGTTCTCTTTCTGCATACTTTAAGTTAGATGAACTAATAGAAGAAAATCCAAGTCAATTTGATGATTTTGATCTAGTAAAAATTGCTGTAGGTCTAGGTATGACACTATCAAATATGTCAGATTACGAAAAGGCAGAAGAATGTTACAAGAAGGCGATTAATTACTGGGTTAAGTATATTAAAACTCCAGATAAATTTCTTGCTCTAGTCTACAGTAATTTAGGAAATATCTATAGACTTAAGGGGGAAAATGATAACGCAAGAAATTACTTTAAGAGAGCATTGGAAATCAATGAAAAAATATTTGGCCTTAATCATTCTTCAATTTCATCTGACTATGGCAATATAGGTCTTACTTACTATACTGAACACGATTACTTCTATGCTAGAAGATATTTTAGAAAAGCCATCGAAATTAATAAAATCATTTTTGATGAGTCAAACGCCCATAATGCAATATTATTAAATAACCTTGGGATGGTAGAGGAAGCAGAATATAATTTCGATAAGGCCGAAAAATATTACATGAGTTCACTTGAAATATTTAAACATTTAGGTAATGATGAAAACCACGACTTTGCAAATTGTTATTATAATTTAGGTGGTTTGTATCAATTAAAATCTGATTTTCACTTAGCTAGTCATTACTTAAATAAAGCTCTCGAATTAGATGAAAAAATATATGGTAGTGATCACCCGGAAGTAGCAAAGGATCTTGGGAAAATAGGAACTATGTTAATTGATAGATATAAGCTGGATGCTGGGATAAACCATTTAAAAAAGGCAAAAAAAATATATGAGGTGAAACGTTTGGAGAGAAGCCCTGATTATGTTTTGTGCTTAGCAAACTTGGCACTAGCTTTTTATATGAAGGGGAATAAAAAAAATGCAAAAAAAATGTTGGAGGATTCTCTTTCTTTATCAAGTAACATAATGGGTAAAAATAACGGACAGCAGGCTTTCATTTTGAGAATATTTCAAGCTACATTAATAAAAATGAATGAAATATTAAATGAAGTTCCTTTTTTGAACTATCTTTTATCAAAATATGAACTTTATAACTCAAATCTCTTGATAGATTACTTTGATTGAAGACGTTGAATAACTTTCTTTTATTGTGTAGGATATATTAATTAAACTTCCCGAATCTCAATAATTTCCCTAATATCATCAATATCCAATGCTTCTGCAATCCGCTCAATATGAGCAAAATTGATATTCTCTCGCTTGCCAGACTGCAACTCACTCAAAGCAGCGTGGCGGATATCAGACAATCGAGCCAGTTCGCGCAGCGAGATATTATGTTTTTCCGTGAGCTTATGAATATTGACGACGACTTTCTTTGCCATGTTAAATCACTCCTAAAATTTCCATATGGTCTTGACGTTACGCATGAGCGTACCATATACTTTTTGCATACCTGGTACTCTTATGCGTACCAATTTTAGGAGTGGTGACATGACAAGTACCAATAGCGAAGACCTGTCTTCGCAGTACGCAAAACTCATCGAACAAGAAGACGATTACGTCGACCAACTGGTCACATGCAACAAGCTCATTCTGGACGCCATGGATATCATCTCGAAGCAGGCAGGCGTGCTAGATATGGATACCGTAAAACAAGCAGCATATCACCTTCATTCCATGGAACAGGATTTGAACCGAAAGTTATTTGAAGTCCGGCTGGAGAAGAGCATCTTGGCTAATCAAATGAGTCAGTCTACATAAAGTCACCTTAATCAAAGGACAGTGCAGGATCATATAACATGATTTTGAACTGTCTTTTTGCCTTTCCATCCAAATGATTTCCGTTCCCAATTAAGCATTGACTTTCCTTCCAAATCCCCCTAAACTTCAATTATTAAAATACTTTTAAAAACATTCATTGAAATGGTTCGAAATGAACGAAAGGAGGCATATAACTTACCATGTTACCCACATCACACAACACTCAGCAGGTGAAGCGCATTAACGTTGAATTGGTGAAGAATACGCTTCGATCAATAGGCGTAGGCACGAAGGCTTCCATTGCAAACCTGACCAAACTCAGCGTGGCGACATGCGGCACGATCCTAAACGAATTACTCCAAACGGGTGAGATTATCGATCTGGGCCCGGATGAATCGAGCGGGGGGAGACCGGCGAGTCGGTATCAATTCAATGCGGACTACGCAAGCGTACTATGCCTGATTATTCGAACAGAGGGCGGCATTCACTCGATCACACATACATATGCCAATCTGAATGGAGAGATGGCGGATGAACAGACACTCTTTTTGGATGAGATCAATGTAACTGTGGTAGAGGATCTGATTGCAAATCTGATCGAACAACACCACAATGTGCAGGCGATTGGTATCGGCATCCCTGGTGTGGCACACAACGGCGTTATTGGGATTTGCGACGTACCGGATCTGATGTATCAGCCGCTCGGGCCAAGGCTCAAAGAGCAGTATGAAGACGTGGAAGTGGTCATTGGCAACGACATGAACCTCACGGTCTATGGACTGTATAACCAGCAGCAATTTGAGGAAGAGAAGAACTTTGCGGTGGTGACTTTTCCGGAGAACCATTTTCCGGGTGCAGGTTTTATCATTGATGGTCGTCCATTGACCGGGAATACGCAATTTGGGGGCGAGGTATCTTTTCTACCATTTGGCCTATCACGGGAAGAGCAGTTGCGAATGTTGAAAACGGTGGAAGGGTTGAAGGAACTGGTCGTACAGACGCTGGTATCCATCATCGCAATCATTAACCCGGCTACGATTGTGGTTACAGGGGATACGATGGACCCTGCTATGCGGGATGGTCTGAAGCAAGGTTGTCTGGATCGTATGATTCCACTGGAGCATATGCCGGAGTTGATCATCCAAAGAGACACTCGGCGAGAATATGTGACTGGGCTGGTGGCGGTGACGCTGGAGAGCCTGACCTACCGCATCCAGGTGGTTGAGAAGCAGTGGTAAAGGAACTGAACGTTGATCAGAAGGATGATCTATCATCAGAACGGATAATTTGTAGTAATCCTGTTATATAAATGAACTATTTCATTGAACAGGTAACGGAGAGGACAGAAAAAACTGGAGAAGCGGAGCGTTCGCCTTTATCACCGGATTTCCCCTTAATTTAAGGGAATGAAAAAATTCTGGGGATAACAGCGATCGGAAGGTTATTCTGTCATCGGAGTGTCCCAGTTAATGACCCTTGTTTCAACTTATATAGACACACTGGAGGAACTTATTTTGAATCAGCAAGCAGGTACGCAAGGGAACAAACGCAAGTTCAACAAGCTGTACGCCATGCAGCTAGCAACGATCTTTCTGGGATTTATCGTATTTGGCATATCGGAAAATATTAAGGGGCCAGCCATTCCGCGCATTCAATTCGACTTCAATCTGGATGAGAAACAGCTTGGGACGTTATTGTCCCTGAATGCACTGGGTTACCTGATCGCCTGCTCCTTCACGGCTATTCTGGTTCGCAAATGGGGCATCAAGGCGGTTAGCATCATATCGTTTACATCGATGATCCTCTCGGGTGTGTTCATTTATGTGTCTCATACCTATCCACTCTTTGCTTCATCATACTTCTTCATGTACATCGGTAACGGTATGCTGGAGATTGCTTTGGCGATTCTGGGTGCGCGTATCTTTGTGAAAAACACAGGTACGATGATGAACTTGTCCCATTTCTTCTATGGACTGAGTTCAACGGTGGCTCCTTTGCTGGCGACGGGTGTCATGTCCTTGAAAGTGTTTGGTCACGAACTGGACTGGCGGGGCATGTATCTTGTGATGTTATCACTCTGTCTGCTGCCGATTATTGCGGCGCTGCGCAGCAAATTCCCGGGGGACGATCTTCCTCATGAAGATCGGACTTCACTGAAGACGTTAACACGTGATCCTGCCCTTTGGCTGATGGTGCTCATTCTTTCTTTTGGCGTGGTATCGGAGCTGGCGGTTGGGGGTTGGCTGGTTAATTTCCTGGAAAAAGCCTACACGTGGGACACGGTCAAAGCCTCCGGGTTATTATCTGCGTTCTTCCTCACGTTCTCGCTGGGACGTCTGCTGCTTGGTCCATTAACGGACCGGATCGGATTTGTATTGTCACTGATTCTGTTCTCGGCTTTCTCGGGAGTATGTACGTTCGTGGCGCTTGCAGGAGGAGAGCGACTTGCGATTTTCTTTGCGATATCTGGCGCGGGAATAGCGATGATCTATCCAACAGTTATGGCGTTTATCGCACGCAGATATCCGAATGGCAGTGACACCGCGATTACATTCACGGTTACCTTGATGGGGGTTGGTAGTGTCATTGGTAACTATGTGATTGGCTGGGTGATTGAGGGCGTGAAGAATCTGTACGGTTCAACGACTCAGTTGGGGCTGCTGCGCGGACTTCAGGCGGGATATGGATTCATTGGTTTATGTGCGGTGATCTGTGCGGCATCAGGCGTAGTGTTGTATGTGTATTTGAAAAGACGACAGGAATTGATTTAGAAATCAATTGAAATGATAAAGCCCCACTGATCGCCACGATCCGTGGGGCTTTGCTTATGAATATACGAGTAGATTAGTACGGTATATCATCTATCACTAGTATCTTAACAAATCATAACCACAGGTCATGTAGAGTAGGATTTTTTTTCATCATATACCAGCCACTCTACTATATAGTCTGAATTTCCTCAGCAAACCTATGACTTGTTCAAAGCGGTTCTTCTTTTCCAACGTTTCAAAAGCACGTAAAATCCAAAAGCACCTAAGAAAACCACCGCTGCCGGAACGATATAAGGTTTAACAATCTCATCCACATGCTCCCATTGAGAGCCTAGTTTGAAGCCTAAGTAAATGTACAATGAGGTGATTGGAAGCATGGCTAGGAACGTAAAGATACTGAATTTAAACACATTCATCTTCGCCATACCACAAGGGATAGAGATCACGGTGCGAATGCCGGGTACAAAACGGCCATAGAAAGCGACCCCGCTGCCATATTTCTCGAAAAACTTATCGGAAGCGTCCAGATGGTGGGGGCGAATCAAGAAATACTTGCCGAATTTTTCGACCATCGGTCTGCCGCCGTATCGTCCCAGGGCATATAACGTCAGAGGTCCAAACGTTCCACCTACAGTACCAGCGAGAATAGCCAGCCAAAGCTTCATATCTCCAAGGTAAACCCAATATCCCGCCATGGGCAATACGAGTTCAGCGGGAACGAATTCAAACGACAAGGCAATAACGAGACCTGCGTATGACAAATCTTTGAAAAAGAGTATAAATTGCGTGATCCATTCTGTCATGCTTTCCCTCCATGAATCTATCTTTTTTTATATAAAAGAAACACTCCTATACAAAGAGTAACAATAGCGAATAGAGCTTGTCAAAGTTCCCATGAGAGGCCTTTTCAGTACGTACTTCAGCAATATGTTTACCCGTACATAAGGGTTATATCGATTCGTTGACGCTTAATACAGAACGTAGTGCCTAAGCAATGATATAATCCTCTGAAAATGCTTCCAATTATAGTATGATAAGACTATCACTAGCTTCTTCACCATCCTGTACATAAAGAGAAGGAGATCCGAACATGACTATAACTTCGATTATCGATCAAATCCATATTATTGAATACGATCCCTCTTACGCTGCCGCACTCGCGGAGATGTGGAACCGCAGTAATGAAAGCTGGGGAGGTGGCACCAACCTTAGAACAGAGGAAACCGTTCGCCGGGAGATGGAGAGTTCGTCCAATCTTCATGCATTTCTAGCTGTTCATGAGAAAGAGGTGGTTGGCTTCTGCAGTTTTGCTCATTACCGCTATGACGAGAGAGCGCTATATGTACCGCTGCTTAACGTACGCCCCGATTATCACGGATATAAGGTCGGACGCAACCTGATCCTGAATGCTGTGCGCAAGACCGTAGAGGCCGGATGGCCCCGCTTGGACCTGTTCACATGGGCAGGCAATACGAAGGCTGTACCGATGTACAAGAAATGCGGATTCTTCTGGGAGAAAAAAGATGATAGTGTGCATCTGATGAATTTCATCCCCACGATCTTGCAGACCGAAGCATTGGCTCCATATTTCGAGGAGTTGGATTGGTATGCAGACAGCACGCGTGAACTCGTCATCGAGCCGGATGGCCGACGGGAGCGTGGTTTTGATTTCTTTGACTATACGTGGAAAAAGGGGGATGTCTCCCTGCGGGCTGAATTTGAAAAGTCGGGTCGTGGGCTGACTGCCCTCGAAACACCGGATTACGAAATCTCTACAGAGGTTGACGCTCATGATCTCGTTTTCGGTTCCAGTTATAAGGTTCGCTATCGCATTAAGAATACTTCGGCGTCCGAACTGGCGGTTGAGATCAAGGGCGAGGATAACAAAAACATTCGATTTGCGCTGGACATTGCACGAGCAGTCGCTCCGGGAGAAACTATCATCGTGGAAGGAGAGTTTCACCTTGATCCGATTACAGAGGAACAGAATAACAACAAGACGCATCCCGTTGTTGCCAGCACATGGTTGATCGGCGGTAAGAAAGCGGAGTTCAGATTGGGTGTCGCCCCGAAATTCCCGGCCAAAATCAAAACCATCTTGCCCGTGAAGGAGCTCTATCCAGACATCCCGGCGGAGTTGGTTCTGAATGTGGAAAATAATGTGGATGCCGAAACGGAGTTTAGCTTGGACCTGCCGGAGGATGAATTCCTCGAATGGACGGAGCGTTCGGTGCGCTTTACGGTGCCTGCCAAAGGAAAATTGTCTGTGCCCGTGTCCTTCACCTTACGTTCATATGGTCTCTATTCCCAAGAAGTAGAAGTGACGGCTGTCCCCGTGGGGAACCACGCGATCTCTTTTACAAGCAAACTTTCTGTCCTGATGAAGGGAATCGAAGGGAAATATGGCGGGCAGACTGAGGATCAATGGGTGGCCGTCAATGGTGCATTCTCCCTTCATATGAGCAAGCAAGATAATAACATGTGGATTGAATACCCGGGCTCCCGTCATTCGTTCTGGTGGACTTATCCGAAGCTGGGTAAGCCGTTTGCCGAAGAGTTATCCAAGAAACAAGCGAAAGAAGTGAACATTTATCCCGAAGGGGAACGTCAGGTTCTTGAAGCACTGTATGACTCGGAAGATTTCCCTAGCTTGCAGATCAAGTCCGTGGTCAAGCTGTCTGCGAATGGGATCGCCGAATTCCACCACGAGGTTGAAAATACTGGCGGCGCAGAGCTGGAAGAGGACATCTATCTGATGAACAACTTCGGATTCTACGGGAACCGGCTAATTCTACCGTACCAAGGCCGTTTTGTGGATATGGGGGATTCTTACGCTGGTGATCCGAACCATTGGGACAGTGCGCAGATTACGGAGAACTGGCTGTTTTGCAAGGAAGAGTACGGTGCATGTGGCATCTATTGGGACCCTTCCCTGAAGCTGATTCGTCCGGAATACACGCTGGGGTTGCAGCATGAGTTTGGCCGTATTCCCGCGGGAGCCGTTGTACGTACCAAAACTACTGTATTTGCCTTGAATACGTTTAGCAAATGGCATGATTTCAGAGCTTTCGCTCGAAAACAGAAGCCCCTAACTGTGCCTACGCTGGATAACCATCTTGAACTGACAGTAGATGGGGGAAATCCATTTGTTCAGGAAGTACTGACAGCAGAACTTATCGAACGGAAAATGATTCCGATTGCCGGTAACCTGAAATTGTACGTGCAGAATGGCGATACACCGGAGCAATTGGCGGCTAATCTGGAATTGAACCGGGAGCAGAATCAGAGTTCGGCCAAGCTTGAGTTCTCTCCTGATGAACAAGATCCTCATGAAGAACGTGAGATGGGCTGGAAAGTTCGGGCCGTATATCAAGGTGAGGATCGGGTTCAGGAACAGACCGCCCTCTGGTTTCCACAGTCAGGAACACAAGTGGATCGCGTGAAGGTAGATGTTCCAGCTGGCCCCCTGTATACGGTGAGCAATGGAGTTATATCCATAGCAGTCGCACCAGACTTCGGAAGTGTCGTGCATTCCTTGAAACATAAAGGGGAGGAATGGCTGGACAGTTCATATCCGGAAGCTGCCCCGCGTTCGTGGTGGAATCCATGGTACGGCGGGATTGGTGTGGGTATCCCAGGTATGAACGGTTTTAGCCGTCAGTTGGAGCAGAGAACCGCTTCCTGGACGGAGCGCATGGATCAATACGGGAACATCTGGAAAGGCATTCAGATCACGACACGCATCGAGAAGCATGAAGTGAATCGGGGAATCACGGTACATCAGCATTACCTTATGCTTCCAGGCGTTCCTATTCTCTGCTCATTACATTCGGTGACCAATGAAAGCGGCTTGGCGCTAACAGACTACGCCATAACTGCCGAGCATTTCCTCCAACCGTCACCTGTCTTCACTGAAGGCTGGCTGGATCACCCTGAGCAAGGGCGCTTCCCGCTTGGAAAAGTGGATGCGGGTCTTCCATTGAAGGGGCATTTGCGAGTGGGCGCGATTTCGCGTAAGGACATGCTGCATGCGGTGAACCGTTATCCGAATCAGGGTGCTTGGGCCTTTGCTAACAACCAGGTGACGGGTCATAACGTGAGTCACCATCTGACGATAAAGAACGGGGAAACTGTCTGGACGGAGCCGACGTATCTGATCTTGGGACAGATCCCGCTGAATCCAGCGGATGTACGTGACCTTCTGAAACTGAGCTTTGCAACGTCTACCTACGAAAAGGAGAACATACATGGCGATCATTGATATTCATATTCATCTGTCGGACATCGACAGCTTTCATCGTACAGCGATTGACCTGTCCAAAGTGGATTACTCTGCCGCTGGTCTTAAAGCGGAGTTCGATAAGAACGACGTCATTCTTGGCGTTGGTATGGGGGTTACGGAGCAGACGAAGGGAGCGTTCCCGGATTCCAGTTCCCCTAACCCGATGGGACTTGACCTGGAAGAGAAGGTTCCATCTTTCCTCATGGAATGCGTGGGAATCAATCCAAACTTGCTAGACGGTAAACAAGCTCGGGACGAGCTCGACCGAATTGAAGCCAGACTGCAATCCCCGGAGGTAGCTGGAATCAAACTCTATGCCGGATACTATCATCACTATGTGTATGACAAAATCTATACTCCGGTCTATGAACTGGCGGCCAAGTACAACCTGCCTGTGGTCATTCACACAGGAGACACGTACTCGATGAATGGATTGCTCAAATATTCTCATCCACTGACCGTGGATGAGTTGGCTCTTCAACAGCGTAGCGTGAACTTCATGATCTGTCATCTGGGTGATCCTTGGGTGATGGATGCTGCCGAGGTCGTGGCGAAGAATCCGAATGTGTATGCGGATTTGTCTGGTCTTGTGGTCGGGGATCGGCCTCATTTTGAACGGTTCATGAATGAACCTCTATTCATGGATCATTTCCGCCGGGCCTTGGTCTATTCGGATCATTACGAGAAAATGTTGTTCGGCACCGACTGGCCGCTTGCGCCCATTGATCTGTATGCCGAGTTCGTCCGCCGACTTGTACCGGAGCAGCATCATGAGAAGGTGTTCTACGAGAATGCCCTTGGCTTATTTCCACGCATTGCACAGCGGATTGCGGAGCTTGGTTAAGCGGGAGAATAACTGAAAGTTACGATGATATACGTTCCAGCGATATCTAAAATGTACCCTGTAGAGAGACGCTCTAAAAAGTCTTTCTACGGGGTGTTTTACTTGGTGCATCTTATATTTTTAACGCTATGGTATTGTTTCAGAATCCCTCTAATAATCCACGTGTTCATTCACACTTGTATCCTTTCTTCTCAGGAACTTTTTACTTGCAGGATGAAGAAGCACAATCAGCAGGGAGAAGAGATGAATCAAGACGAACAGGCTGCCTTCATTCGGAATGGCAACGAATAACGCAAGACTCAGGAATGTCACGGTAAGCTTGAACTTTCTTTTTGTGATGAAAATAACAGCGAGCAGACTGGGTCCGATCACGAACAGCATTCGGGCTGCAATCATGCCAGAGGCGTAGGCCAAGTCATCACCTGTACGTGAGAATCCGAGGTAGGTTTGGGTGTTATGGCTAAAATCAATGAGGAACACGATAAACGATACGAGTACATAGATCAGTTTGACACTTAACAAAATGCGAACGACGTTTAATAACGTAGGTAATGCTGTTTTTACCATACCACTTCTCCTATTCTTCTTCGATTCTATAACCATGGAATCTGCGGGTGATTTTCTCATGCAGTGCTCTCTTGCTTCAGATCAATTTTGGCCGGCTTATGGAGCTTCGTCTTGAGATGAATACGATAGTGAGAATTGGGGGAACCAGAATGATCAGGATGCGTAGCCCTATACTTGTAAAATAGGTGATCTGATCAGATAGCGGAAAGGCGGAGTGATCCGCACGATTACGTATTAGATCTTAGATAAGAAATGCCATGGAGATCCCAATAAAGATGGATTGTACTCCTAACAAGGCACGGATGATATTTAATAAAGTAGGCATTTTGGTATTCAATGGGTCGTCTCTCCCTTGAAAAATATGTAGTTCAGTCATTTTATTATACTTTTCCAATCGCTTGTAGTGGCTTTGGACCTAGCAGGATCATTTCATCGTTGGGATCTACTGCTTCAATTGCTTTTTGTATTGAAAGTAGCATATGAAGTTAATAAAAAATATATTTTGTAAGCGTTATCCTATTGATGAATTATATGATATTGACCGATATAAAGTAGATACATAGAATTTGGACTTCATTATGACGAAAATGAAAATGGATGGTGGATGTAATTATGGTATTTAACAAGGCAAGAGAACGCATGATCAACATGTCGTTCAGAGTCAAATTGCCGCTGATGATTAGCCTGCTGGTCTGTATCGTACTGGCGGTATCTGCGGTAGTATCTTACAGTGTAGCGGCAGTCATTACACTCGAGAAAAGCAAAGATGAAATTCAGGCAACCTCGGACCGGGTGGGGGCAGGTTTGCATGCCTCACTAAGTTTGGAAGAACAATCTACGTTTTTGATTACGACACATCGGACCTTCCGGGATCTGCTGGAGATTCGGAATACGGAAGGACAGGATGGCGAGGCTTTTTTTTCAGACCAAAGTGAATTGGTGGACAAGGCAAGCGGCATACTGGCGGACAGTCTGGCAGGCATGGAAGGCAATAACAGTCTAATTCTGCTGGATCGTAACGGCATCATTCTGGCTGCGAACGATCCGGGAGTAATTAAGGCGGAACGTGGAGATCGGGCGTACTTTCAGGAAGCTCTTCAGGGTAAAGACGTGATTAGTGAAGGGATTGTAGCCAAGTCCTCGGGACAACTCGGTACTGCTTTTGCCATGCCGATCTATAATGATAATCAAGAAGTGCAAGGGGTGCTCGTATCTGCGGCATCTACGTCGTTCTTCGTTAATCAGCTTCAGAATATCAATATTAATGATGAGGGAAAAGTCCTCATTCTGGACCGTGTAGGTACAGTTATCTATGATTCGGCGGATGAGAAGATGGCAGGTCAGAGAATGGAGTCCGGCGAATATCAATCATTAATTGATCTTGCTCCAAGTGCAGAGCTCCAGCAAGGGGATGCCAGCACTGCGGAGAAAGTGGCGTATTATTCCAAAATCCCAAGATCGGACTGGACCGTCATTGTTGAAGATAAACTAAGTGATGTGCAGAAGCCGTTACGTGCGATGGCGAAACAGATGTATATTGTTCTATTTAGTGCCATTGCGGTTTCCGTCGTAGCGGGCATTCTGATCTCTTTGCTGGTGACCAGGCCCATTACGAGATTGACTGTGTTGTTCAGACAGCTTGCAAGCGGAGATCTGACGGTGCAGGCGCAAGGTAAATATAGCGGAGAATTCAAACAACTGGTGGACAGTTTCAATACGATGGCGGATGGAAACAAACAGCTGATCTCCAGCATGAACCGTTCCATCGGAGTCTTGAATACAAGCACCATTGAGCTGGATGAGTCAACACAACAGACATCGGCATCCATAACGGATACGACCACGACTGCACTCGAAATTTCACGCGCAATGGAATCCCAGGCGAATGACACCGAATCCATCGTGGATAAATTCATGAACGTAGGCAATAAAATTGCAAACGTCAATAAGTTGTCGCAGTTGGTAAAGCTCAAGGCAGATGAGATCACGGATGCATTCAAAAACAACCATAAGGTCATTGATGCACTGAATGCGGTCAATGATCAGAACGAGACGGAAGTGAGCAACATTTCCCAAATCACGGTTCAGTTAGCCGAGAGTTCCTCTGGCATTCATCAGATCACGGGCACCATTGCCGAGATTGCAAATCAGACCAAGCTGCTGGCCCTTAATGCCTCCATTGAAGCGGCACGAGCGGGCGAACATGGTCGGGGCTTCTCCGTAGTAGCATCGGAGATTCGCAAGCTGGCGGAGCAGACCACAGCCCAGTCGGAGGACATCAACCGAATTGTGATGCAGACGATTGATCATGTCGAACAGAATAACCGGAGTGTACAAGCCATTGAGGCGATTGCAGTACAGAATAAGAGTAGCGTGGCTCAGACAAAAGAGACATTTAATTTTGTAACCCAAAATATGAATGAAATGATGGACCAGGTGCAAGCCATCGCCTCCGAAATCGAATCTATTGAGCGTGATAAAGATGATGTCCTTGGAGCTGCACAGAATCTGTCGGCTTCAGGAGAAGAGGTCTCAGCATCCATTGAGGAAGTTACCGCAACGATGCAGGAGCAATCGGGTATGACTGGGCATTTGGCAGAGATGGTACAGACCATTAATGGATTGACCAAACAACTTGCCGAAGAATCCTCAAGGTTCAAAACGAAGTAGGATAGCAGCCCGAGTCGTAAGAAGCAGCATACCGGGTCTGCATACACAGCGTAGAGTTGCTTGAGATTGCAGTTAAAGTTAAATGAATACGAAGAAACCCGCCTCTCATAAGAGAAGCGGATTTCTCGAAAATGTAAGCATCTGTACCTATCTAAGGGTACAGATGCTTTTTTGTGATGTTCTACTCCCGCGGACAGAGGGCGCATACGCCAGCACTTCCATTTCAATTAAATAAGGGCCTAACCCACTGAATACGGTCATGCGTGCGGGGTATGGCTGCTTAATCATTCGCGCATATACTTCGTTGTATTCGGACTGATCCTCCACTCGGGCCAGATGAGTGGTTGCCTTCACGATATGATCAAGTGTGAGTCCGGCTTCTTGCAGAATAACCTCAATATTGCGAATGCACTGTTCAGTCTGTTCCTTAATGCCGCCAATGGGTTCAAGCGTCTGCGGATCAACGCCTACTTGACCTGCCACGTAGATCAAATCTCCTGCGCGGACAGCATGGGAGAAAGGAAGCGGGAACTTGGGTGCTGCGCTTGCGTGTATGGTGGTAGACATCGTAGCTGTCATTCCTTTCCTAGTGAGGGTGTATGTTTGGTGTTAACTGATGCCAGTTCGTAACCTGCTGATAAAGATGAGCGATGGACAACAAGCGGTCTTCTCTCATGAGTGGACCAGCAAGTTGCATGCCGATAGGCAATGGCTTCCCGGAGGCTGTATCGAATCCGATGGGAACGGTGATGGACGGTAGCCCTGCATTGGTAAACGGTCCGTTGAAGATCGGGCTGCCAGTCTTGTAGCCATAAGGGCCACATACGGTGTTGATGGAGTCAATAGAACATCGACCTCATCGAACAGCATCATCATCTCGCTTCGGAATATCGTTCGGATGCGCTGTGCCTGCAAATAATCAACGGCACTCGTCTGGTAGCCCAGCTCAAGCTGCTCCCGCATCGTGTGGCCGTAACGATCAGAGGCTTCTGCGAAGCGTTCCTGATGGAAGGCGGCAGCTTCTGCTCGCATAACCGTACGATGAGCAGCAAATGTTTCTTCCATATAAGAAGGCAAGGTAACTTTCTTCCATTGCATGCCCAGCTTCTCAAGTACAGCGATTGCCGACTCTAAGGCTAACAAGATCGCCGGTTCATTGGTCTGGAAGAAGTTGCTCGGCAGACCGATCACCATTCCTGAAACAGGATGCTCAAGAGCGCTTGTTAAGTCTGGCTTGCCGAGAGGAAGTGTGAAAGGGTCCAACTCATCTTGCCCGGCTATCGCTTCCAGAACGATTGCGTTATCTTGTACGGATCGAGTGAAGGCACCTATATGATCAAGACTCCAACTGGCTGTGATGACACCGTTACGGCTAACCCTGCCGTAAGTGGGCTTCATGCAGGTTAATCCGTTGTAAGCTGCGGGTCTAAGCAGAGATCCAAAAGTCTGTGTTCCGAGTGTGAAAGAAGCCATGCCAGCCGCTACTGCAGCGGCAGAGCCCGAACTGGAACCGCCCGGGTATGCTCCAGATTCCACGGGTTGCGGGTTGGCGGCTCACCTCCCTGGAAGGCATATTCCGTCGTTGTTGTTTTGCCGATCAGGATAGCGCCTGCAGCCTGAAGCTTATCAATGACAGTAGCATTCGTCTTGGGTACGAAGTCAGGATATGTGCTTGATCCAGCCGAGGTGCGTATGCCAGCGGTATGGATAATATCCTTAGCTCCATAGGGAATGCCATGCAGAAGGCCGAGATATTCGCCATTCATTAGTTTGAGCTCAGACTCTCTTGCGGCCTTCAAGGCTTGTTCAGCAGTGACTGTAACGAAGGCTTGCACAGCAGGCTCTACTTTCTCAATGCGATTTAAATAGGATTTGGTTAGCTCCACTGGAGATAACATCTTGTTCTTAATCAATGCTGCGGCTTCAGCAATCGTCAGCTCGTTAAGTGGTTTGGTAATCATCGCAGAGGCACGCTCCTATGCGGGGGATTGGGTCCTACTTCTTCTGGCAACTTGAAGCTGCGAATCAGCTTCAAGTCGGCTGTAAATAGGGCAAGTTCCTCGCTGGTAATAACTCCGTCCTCATATTTGATGCTTTCTGTACGGCGGTGTGTGTGGTAGTCGTCCTGATTCAGAGTAATCACCCTTTCTCTCTCTATTTGGTGAAGCTTGAATCGATAATATCCTCGTAAGCGAGGTCTTCCTTCAGGTTGCCGATGAAGCGCTGCATGCCAATTGAAGTCTCGAAAGCTGATTCATTGATCAGTCCATCAGCAGGGTATACCTTGCTATCAATCATGCGTTTTACGGCTTGCTCCACAACTTTTTTGTCCAGATTCGGGAATTCCTTCACTGCGACTGCTTTGGCACCCTCAGGATTCGATTGAATATAGTCCAGGGCTTGCTCGATCGAGGTGACGAAGCGCTGGGTGAGGTCAGGATTCTCCTTAATAAAGCTGGCGGTTGTATTCATCGTAGCAAAGGCGAAGTCTGGATAATCCTTCGTGAAATCATGGACAATATGCAGCCCCTCTGCAATGCCTTGATCCAGCTGAGGTTCGTAAACGATAGCAATGTCGGCTTTACCGGCTAATACAGCACCAAGCTCGGAGCCATTCTGAACCTCGGTGATCGTCACATCCTTGTCGATATCGATGTTATTGTCAGCGAACAGCTTGCGCAGTAAGCTGTTCGAGCTTGTAGGTGCCAAGCCCACAACGATGGTTTTACCTTTGAAGTCCTCGGTCGAGTTCACGGTTACTCCTTCTCGCGCAACCGCCCATACTGGAGCGCTACCCGATAGAAGGACCAGTGAGCGAGCATCTCCGCCCTTTGCATTCGCGAATGCGACATGTTCAGGACCGTGGAAGGAGAAAGCGGACTCGCCTGAGATCACCGAAGATAATGCTGTTGGTCCGCTTCCAGCAGCGCGGATGGAGGATAGCTCAATGCGATTCTCCTCTAGAAAACCTTGGTTATTCGCTACATACAGCGGAAGATAGAGCAGGTTGTGATACACCTCGGACACCATAATTTTGTCCACTTTCGTAGTGTTGGGTCCCTCGTTATTAGATGCCCCTGAGCCACTCGCAGGCATTGTGGAATTGCCGCCGCATGCACTGAGCAGTGTAGTCAATATAACCGTCATCGTTGTTAGAAAAGCGATCTTTTTGAATGTGCGCATTAGTTATCAGGCTCCTTTAATGGTTGTAGGTCAGCTATACAGATGTGGATGTGCTGCTAGTCTTGTTGTCATTCCATGGAAGGAGACGGGATTCAATATAACCGACACAGGTATAGAGGAGCATGGCGACCAGCATAAGCATGAACACGCCGACCCATACGGCCGGAAGATTGAACAGGTTGCCTTCGACAAATACCATATGTCCGAGCCCTTTATCTGAAGAAATGAATTCTCCGCCTACGACAGATACCAATGCCAATCCGATATTGATACGGAAAGCGGAGATGATCCATGGCAGGGAGGACGGAACGATAATTTTGCGGAAAATTTGTGATTTCTTCGCACCGAAGGATTTCATAAGATTAATCTGGGATTCGTCAATTTGATGAGTTGCTTGGTAGGCGGATAACAGCGCTACGATAAACGTTGCTACTGATGCCAGAGCAATCTTGGAGAAGATGCCTGAACCGAACCAGATGATAATCATGGGAGCTAGAGCAATCTTAGGGATGCCGTTCAGCGCTACGATGAACGGATCGAGCACACGGGCAACGGACTTGGAGTACCACATGAGCAGACCCGCCAATGAGCCAAGTAGGCTTCCGGCTACGAAGCCGATAACGGTGGCATTCACCGTTGCGAATGTGTCTGTAAGCAGTTGTCCTGAGCTGGTCATGGTGATGGCGGCATCCAGAATGGCGCTTGGCGATCCCATGAGGAATCCGTTAACGAGCTTGAAGCGAACGGCGGATTCCCATATCACCAGGATGACCGCAACAATAATGAACCGCCACAGCATCGTCATCAGCCATTCTTTGGAGAAGGTGGACTGTCTGCGCTTGATCTTGCTTTTCGCAACTCCAGCAGGCTTTCCGGTAAGGGTAATTTCAGGTGATGTACTCTTCATTAGCTGATCCTCCCCATTTGGATATCAAGCTCCGACCAGATCGATTCAAAATACTGCTTGAACTTCGGGTCGGAGCGAGCTTTCAGTGCTGATCCATGCTGCGAGGCGAGACCGATGTCATACACCTGCTTCACGGTTGTTGGTCTTTTGCTCATGACGGCAATGCGGTCGGAGATGGCGATTGCCTCCTCAATATCATGAGTGATAAGCACACCTGTCTTGCCCTCGGATTTCAGGATAGACAAGATTTCATCTTCCAGAATGAGTCGGGTCTGATAATCAAGTGCTGAGAAGGGTTCATCCAGTAATATAATATCGGGCTGGGTAACGAGGGTACGTATGAGGGCTACACGTTGGCGCATACCACCTGATAGTGTGGAGGGATAGGCTTCTACGAATGAAGCCAGGCCATAACGATCCAGATAATCCATGGCAATATCGCCGCGATCCTTTTTGGACATGCCCTTTACTTCCAAGCCTAGCGTGACATTGTCCAGGATGCTTCTCCAAGGAAGCAGCAGATCCTTCTGCATCATGTAACCGACATGCCCGGTTGTCTGATCGATCTCTTCGCCGCAGACAATAACCTTGCCATTCGTTGGTTTAAGCAGACCCGCGATAATATTGAAGATCGTACTCTTTCCGCAGCCGCTCGGTCCGACGATACTGAAGAACTCCTGCTTCTTGATTTGCATCGAAACCTCAGCCAGCACTTGAATATCTTCTCCCGCTGTATTGACGAATGATTTGGATACGCCTTGTATTTGTATAGCCATGATAGGTAGCCCCTTTCCTACAGCCTGATGGGTATTTGTTTCTTTCATAGTGTTAGTTAATGTGACATAATTGAATATATTTCTAATCATATAGACTGTTTGCACAATTGTCATTAGATACTCTGAACATAAAAATAGAATTAAATCAGTTAAAATGTACAAATTTGTACCAGCTGTGAGAAGAAAAACAAAAGAACGTGTCATTATACGTGACACGTTCTCGGTTTAAGACGTATGGGTAGCTTCGTTAGGGGATGGAATATTCAGCAGCGGCTCCAGTGCGAAGGCGAGTCGGAAGCGCAGGCTCTCCATCGGGTCTTTGATGTTCCTACCGGTCAGTTTCTCGCATTTCTCCAACCTGTAGATGACTGTATTGCGATGTACGAACAGCTCTTTGGCTGTATCGACGATCTGGCAATGGTTCTCATAGAAGGAGGACAAAGTTTTCATAAGTTCGTTGCGCTCGTTTGGATCTCGGCCTTCGAAGGGCTTAAAAGTTTCTTGATGGAACTGCAACATCTCATCGTGAGGAATCATGCGCAGCAGACGGCTTATATCCATGGTTTGATAGGAATGAGCGAAGCGGGTCTTTCTCATCTGATGGCCGGATTGGAGCGCCTTGACTGCTTCCTTATAGGAGAGTCCGATATCCAATACATTCGTGTAGGGATTACCTATTCCGAAGGATAGGCTGAGCTGCGACTCTGTATACAGATTGCTGGCGATCCTCTCGAGCTGCTGGACAACGGCTTGCTCGTCCCATGATGATTCGGCCAAAAAGACGAGTATGCCGAACTGGTCGTTCTTCGTGAACATGACAAAGGAGAGATCCAGTCTGGCGAACTCCTGCTTAATCAGCTCGTAATTAGCGTCTCGTTCCGAGATGAACCGCTCTTCCCCGAGGGGGAGAGGCTTTGATTAGGCTTGCCATTTAAGGCTTCATCCATCTTGGCAAGAATGAGAACAGAGCTTCCCTGTGCTTGTAGCCCATACTTCTTGCCGCGGTGGAGTGCTTCTTGCTCAGAACGAATGAAGCCCTGAATGAGATCGGAGAAATATTCATTTTTGTAACGGCGGGAGCGCTCCTTAACTGCTTGTTGCTTGGTTAACTCCAGGCCGATCACATTAACGGCCTGCTCTAGTGCCAGAGTGGAGAGGTTAGAACCTGCGGAACTGTCGTATTGTGCGATCAAATAGCCCTCGTGCCGGTCGGTGAAGATGGGGTGTAGCTCGACATGGCGATATTTATCGGTAGTCAGCAGGCAGATCGAGATTGCGGTATGGAAGGGAGGATACTGCTCTATAAATGTCAGTATGGGCGCAGCGAGAGACGGGCGATCCATCTGTTGTGCATAATGGGAGCTTGCCGTAACCTGCTTCTTCGATCCCAGCAGCAGTACAGGTGAGGATAGCAGCTGAGACAAAGTGTCTACAATGGAAGGTATGCCTTTTCCTTGCATAATCATCGTGGAGAATTGCTTGTGTATAGACAAGGCGTAGTGAAGCTCATGGGTTTTGTTCTGAAGGATGGCGCTGATCGATTGTTGAAATATTTCACCGAGTGTATTGTCAATCTCAGACAGTTCGATGATGGGAAAACCCAGCCTGTCCGCTGTCTCAAGCAATTGCGGAGATAATTCAAGCGAGAAGCGCTGCGTCTTGACAGCAAGCGCCGCACAGCCAATCGTATGCATAGCTGTAATGAATGCTAGATGAGCATCGGGGCTGTCTTTCAGGATATAGCCGTTCGTTAGTAGCATATCTCCGGGTTTCAGGAATTGTACAATATCTGGGGCGTCCATAATATTAATCGATTGCACCAAACGATCTAGTCCGCGATGTCCGGCAATCACTTTTGCTTTGGATAGAATGGGGATAGTCAATAAATGTTGCAGATCCATTTCAACCCACTCGCTTTCATCATTGTATGTTATAAAATCTAACATTAAGTTAGTTGGGAGTAAAGATGCTTTAGGATAAAGAGGCTAAAAGATATCGACTTTATGAACATATTGTTCAAAATGCTGAGGTGCGAAGGCTTGTATTTAATAATTTCATGTGAAGTAAGGTTACGTATGATAAGGGTGATCAAGAGCTATCTGGTTAGGTAATCAGCGGCTAGTGCTGATACAGATTAACGATATAAGTCTCTTAGGATGGATATGCTTTAAGTAAAAGAAGTATCCTCATGATTTCTCTTATGTAAATAAATATAAACTCCACTTCAGTTAATCTATTTTCTATGCATATTTTTAATAGTATATTAAGGTAAATCAATTTCATAACTCACTAAAATGGATTTTTTGTAACTAGCCTTGATTGAAGCAGCTAAAGGTATTATGAAATTGATTCAGGTAAATAAAGTGATTAATTGATTTGATAAATCTAAAATTGCTTTGTTGGTATTATTTTATGGCTTTGTAAGGATTGAAAATCCATCGAAATATGGGAGTTTAAAACAGATGTAGTTCCGTAGTTTAGTTTATGAAGGGATGGTATAGGTGTGAGTATTTATTACGCTTCAAACAAAGAGGATCTCACTAAGGATGCACTCCAAGAGTTATTTCTTTCGGTAGAATGGGAGTCTGGTAAGTATCCAAACGAGCTTTTACAAGCTATTGGAGGGTCTCATTCCATTGTTACCGCTTGGGAAGAAGGAAAGCTTGTCGGTTTAATAAATGCATTGTCAGATGGGGTTTTAACGGTATATTTTCATTATATGCTGATTAATCCGAGTTATCAGAGTAGAGGTATAGGTAAGGAAATGATGAATATAATGCTTGATAGATATAAAGATTGTAAAACAAAAGTATTAATTTCTTATCCTCATGCAGTGGATTTCTATCATAAATTTGGCTTTAATACAGAGGATGGAGCTACACCCATGTTTATCTCAGAGTTGATATGATTGAACTAACGGGTAACGATAGTTCAATCATAAATCATCATGGAGCAGTGTTGAGGCACTGCAACAACATGAGATGGTATACGTAAATAGTGGCTAATTTATGTGTTTGAAATTTATCAAAACCTCCCGTCCCGCAGAAAATCTGGGATTGGGAGGTTTTGATCGTATTAATTACTCAATGATTATCGTACGAACCATCCGGTGGGCTCAGGGGCCATATTGGCTGAGTCTCGAAGATCGTGGACCTTGACATTGCTGCCATAGATCATGGAATCACTGCTTAGACGGAACGAGGGGAAGCTGTTCTCGGATTGCAGACGCAGGCAGGGTTCAAAGTAAATCTGCTGCTGTTTGTTGATTACGAATGGAAGCAAACCGGCTTCTACGGTAACATCATCGCTATCCGTTTCGTTCAAGATCAGAAGTACCGCAATTCCGTCACAACCGCATCCATCGGTATCATAAAACAATTTGAAATAGCCCGGCCGATCTCCCAGTTTTTCAGTAAGTCGTGCTTCTGCCAGCGGACTGACTTGAATGATCATGACGTTGTTCACACTCCTCTAATCTCAAATGAATTCGCTTACATTATAATATATGGACCAAATAAGCAGATTAGAAGGTACAATAAAGAAAAGGAGACATGTACTATGCGAATATGGACGTTGAACGATCAGTCTATTGAACAAATCACGTATGAATGTCATCGCGAGAGAAGCCCGTCAATGAAACCCATTTCATCGCCAATCCTTATCTGGTATGATAAGCAGGAAAAATAGAGAAAAAGGAAGGTTCCGCTATGACACCGATCACTATATATGACATCGCCAAGGAAGCGAACGTATCTGTAGCGACCGTCTCCCGGGTGCTGAATGATACTGCACCTGTGCGTGCAAGCACCCGAGAGAAGATAATGTCCATCATCGCCAAACATCAGTTTCAGCCCAACGCGCAGGCGCGCAGTCTGATCAAGAAAGAGACGGGCACTATCGCGATTATCCTGCCGGATATTACGAATCCATTCTTCCCGGAAGTCTTCTGGGGCGCAGAGAATGAGGCGCGTGGACTAGGATATACGTTCTTTCTCTGCAATACCGCAGGAGACTACAACAGGGAATCCGAGTATTTGTCCATTCTACGGGAGAAGCGGGTCGACGGTATCATTTTCCTCGGCGGACGAATCAATATGCAAGTCTGTCCGGACGACATGGCTCAGGAATTGATTGATATGGGCAAACGGATGCCGATTGTCCTGGTCAATGGCAATATTGCCAAGGGCGGATTCCATCGGGTATACACGGATGAAGGTGCAGGAGCAGCACTTGCAGCTGAGCATTTGCTTGAACTGGGGCATCGCGATATTGCCTTTGTCGGCGGTCTGAAAGAGTTGTCCACCACCATGGTCAAGGTCAGAGCTGTGCAGAAGAAACTTCGCGAACATGGGCTCGAAATTCCGAAAGAACGGCAGCTGCTCGGGAGCTTCTCCATTGACGATGGCAAACGGGAAATGTCCAAACTGCTGGATCGTGACAATCCGCCAACCGCAGTCATCTGTGTTAATGACTACACGGCGATTGGTGCGATCAAGTCCACGATTGAACATGGACTGTCGATTCCGAAGGATATATCCATTGTGGGGTTCGATGACACGCCGCTTGCCAGTGCCGTTATACCCGAACTGACAACCATATCCCAGAACACATATCAGCTCGGCAAACAAGCCGTAGACGTGTTACATGAGCTGATTAACCAAGGCAAACCGAAGAAACAGATCATTCTGCAACCCGAGCTGATTGTTCGCCAGAGTACAGGACCCGCCGCGAAATAAGGGGCCTGTATTTGGAAAAGAAAGCGTTGACATTTTCTTGGAGGGTGAAATATAATGAGGGCGTGAATGAAACCCCTTTCATAAAGTGGAACGGGTTTTATGTTTCAGCTTAATGAAACCCATTTCATGAAACGGGTTTCAGAGTAGTCATCCATTCATTAGTTCAAGGGGGCGTAACGTATGAGAAGAAGTCTTAAAGTCATTTCGTTATTGATGCTGGTCACGGTAATGGGTCTGACAGCCTGTAGCAGCGGGAACAAAGGCAGTTCAGCCGGTGAGTCTGGCGGCAAGGTCGATCTAAGCATGACAATCTGGGGTTCGGAAGATGAGAAGAAGATTTATCAGGAACGACTCGACATTGTGAAGCAGACGTATCCCGATATTAACGTGAAGTTGAACGTGGTTGCAGGGGATTATGATCAGAAAGTACAGACCATGATTGCTGGAGGAACAGCACCAGATATCATGATGATCGCCGAGAACTATCAGGCATATGCCTCCAAGAATCAGATTATACCGCTGGATGACATGATTCAGGCGAATAATGTGAACATGTCAGAGCGTTATTCAGATGATATCGCGAACCTGATGAAGTATGATGGCAAGCAATTCGGCATGCCGGATCGGGCAGGCGCGATGGTTCTCTTTTATAACAAGGATCTGTTCGACAAGGCTGGTGTGGAATACCCAACCAAGGACTGGACACAAGATGATCTGATGGCGGCAGCTCAGAAGCTGACCGTGAAAGAGAATGGCAAAACGGTACAATGGGGCTACTATCCAGGAAGCTGGTGGCCGCAATGGATGCAATTAATCTATCAGAACGGAGGTTCGCTGTTCGATGAGAGTGGCAAACCCACATTCGATACCGAGCCAGTACGTAATGCACTGCAATTCATGAATGACTTAATCTTCACTCACGGCGCTGGACCGACACCAACTGAAATTGCCGATATGGGTAATATCGGGGCTGATCCACTGTTTGCCCAAGGCAAAATCGCGATGGAAACGACCGGTTTCTGGAATATCGGTTCGCTTGCCAAGGTGGAAGGTATCAACTGGGATATCTCCCCGGTATGGGGTGAAACGAACGCATTCTTCAACGGGTTGACCATTACGAATGCCTCCAAGCACAAGGAAGAAGCATTCAAGGTGATTGAAGCCATGACAACGCCGGAAGCGCAGATGCCAATGGTTAAAGCCGGTCAGGATGCTCCTGCAACGAAAGCGGGTCTGTCCAGTGATGAATTCCTGAATGCCGAATATGGCGGCAAGAAAATCAACATGGCTGCTTTCAGCGAATCGACGATCTATGCTGAACCGTTCAACCCGCAATGGAACGAAATGATGAAGCTCATTAATGACAAGCTGGGTGTGTACTTCAACAACAAAGCCTCGCTTGATGATACCGTAACCGAAATTCAGAGTGGACTGGAAAGACTCTACAAATAGCATCGACAGGAGGACAGGTGGAATTCGGCATGAATGCGGATTCCATCTGCTCTCTGCGTCATGGGAGGGCTAAACGTGAAAAAAAAGGACGGGAAATGGTTCTATATCTTCATCTCGCCTTGGCTGCTCGGATTCCTGGGGCTAACCCTGGGGCCGATCCTGTTTTCCATCTATATGAGCTTTACGAACTGGGATCTGTTCCAGTCCCCTGAATTTATCGGTATAGACAACTACAAAACGCTGTTGATGGATGACCCGATATTCTGGAAAGCGGTGGGCAATACGTTCTTCTATGCGCTGATATCCATTCCGTTGGGTATGTCGATATCGCTATGGATTGCCTATTACCTGAACAAGAAGATCAAAGGAATCACCTTTTTCCGTATTCTGTTCTATCTTCCTTCCGTCGTGCCGGTAGTGGCAAGTTCATTGCTCTTCATCCACTTGCTTGCTCCGACCGAAGGGTTGATCAACCAGACACTTGCGATCTTCGGCATTCAGGGTCCGGCCTGGCTTCTTGATCCGAACTGGGTGAAACCCGCATTGATTCTAATGTCCCTGTGGGGTGTCGGTGGTGGAGTAGTACTGCTACTCGCAGGTATGAAAGGCATTCCGCAAGAGCTGTACGAGGCCGCTGCCATTGATGGAGCGAAGAGCACACAGTCGTTCTTCCACATCACTTTCCCGATGCTCACGCCAGTTATCTTCTTCAATCTCGTGACCGGCATGATCGGAGCGCTTCAGACCTTCGCACAGGTATTCATCGTTACAGCCGGGGGACCTGATAACTCCAGTCAGATGGTTGTTCCCTATCTGTTCCAGAATGCGTTCCAATTCTACAAAATGGGATACGCATCGGCCATAGCCTGGGTTCTGTTCATCATCATCATGGCGATCACCCTAGTGGTATTCCGTTCATCGGCGCTATGGGTGCACTACGAGGAGGGTAAAGCCAATGAGTAATCCATCGACTGTGGAGAAGACGATATCCTATATTTTTCTGATACTGGTCGGGGTACTGCTTGCTTCGCCTTTCCTGTACATGATCTCCATTGCACTGGCCAGTGACGCAACAACCGTCAAATCAGCCTTTACCTTCGTACCGATGGAGTTCCAATGGTCGAACTTTTATACAATTTTCACGAATAACAATCTCGGAACATATCTCAAAAACTCGGTCATCATTACCATCTTTACGATTGTCGGATCGGTATTGTCTGCTTCAATCGTATCCTACGGCTTTGCCCGAATCAAAGCCAAAGGCAGCCGTTTCCTGTTTATCGTGTTGCTCAGTACGATGATGATTCCGGGTGAAGTGACGATGGTACCGCAGTTCATCATCTTCCGTCATCTGGACTGGATTAATACATTCTACCCGCTGATCGTACCGAGCTTCTTCGCCGGGGCGTTCAACGTATTCCTGATTCGACAGTTTGTCATGAGTATCCCCAAATCACTGGATGAAGCCGCCATGATTGACGGTATGGGCCATCCGGGAATCTATTGGAAGATTATCATGCCATTGACCTATCCAATTCTGGCCGCCATTGCGATTTTCTCGTTCTCCTACAACTGGGGGAACTTCATGGGGCCGCTCATTTATATCAATGATCCGGAGAAAATGCCGCTGGCGCTCGGTGTGCAACTGCTCACCACGGTTGGGGGTGGACAGATGCCACCATGGAACCTGGTCATGATTGCTTCACTGTTCCTCACCATTCCGATGGTGCTTGTATATCTGTTTGGTCAACGTTATGTGTATGAGGCCAACATTAGCGGCGGAAGCAGTGGCATCAAGTAATCAAATGTAGAGGATGGCAAGACGAGGTTGGAAGCTTGTTCTGCAACGTACGCGTAAGTCACCTTCAGAGTAGTGAAGTAATAAGAATACGTAATAATAAGGTGAAATGAGAACGGATGTAATTATCGTACATGGAGAAAGGATTGCATGCACCATGGCGCATAACCAAGAACGCAGGAGAGGCAAACGGAGCTATATCCTCATGGGTGTAGCCCTCATTGCACTACTGGCAGGAGGAGGAATTGTTATCAATCAGTTTGCGAATCAATCATTGAAACCATTGGTATTTCTAGAGGAGCCGGTCCATCTGAAGATGGATCAGTCCTATGATCATTTTGAAGGCTGGGGCACGTCACTCGCGTGGTGGGCCAACGATCTTGGGGGATGGAAGGATCAGGCGAAGGTCAATGAGGTGATGGATCTCGTCTTCGACCCGGAGAAAGGGCTCGGGCTGAACATCGTTCGTTACAATATTGGCGGTGAGGAGAACCCGGAGATGAAGGCACTTCGTCCCGGTGGAGACGTTCCTGGCTTCCAGCCGGAACCTGGAGAGTGGGACTGGAATGCTGATGCAGGTCAGCGGGCTGTACTACAGGGCTCGATGGAACGCGGTGTCAACATTGCCGAAGCCTTCTCGAACTCACCACCGTATTGGATGACGATCAGCGGCTCGGTTACAGGAGCTGTGGATGGGAGCAACAATCTTCGTGAAGACCAATATGATGCGTTTGCCGATTACCTGACAGAAGTCGTGAAGCATTATCGGGATGAGTGGGGCATCACTTTCCGCACGCTGAATCCGCTCAATGAACCCTCCTCCGACTGGTGGAAGAAGGGCAATATGCAGGAAGGCAGTCATTTTACCAATGAGAAACAGGCCGAAATCATCAAGAAAGTGGCAGCTTCTCTGAAGAGTAAAGGACTGGACGGTACCGTTATCAGTGCCGCGGACGATAACAGCATTGACGAGACCGTATTCAATTTCAGTCTCTATGATCAGGATACGCTCGATGTCATTCAGCAGATCAATACTCATTCGTATAATGGTAGCAAAATGGAAGAGCTGCGCACGCTGGCAGAGCAACAGGGCAAAAAGCTGTGGATGTCCGAATACGGAACAGGCGGCAGTGAGCCGCATGGTCATGAGGACATGACCTCGGTACAGGAGCTGGCAGAGCGGATCATGTTCGATCTGAAAATCATGCAGCCATCCGCATGGGTATACTGGCAGGCCGTTGAAGATGAAGGAGCCAATAATAACTGGGGCTTCATTCATGCCAATTTTAACGGAGAAGAACAGTATGAGATGACCAAGCAGTATTACGGTATGGCCCAGTTCACGAAATACATTCGTCCGGGTGCAACGATTATCCCCACGGATGATGGACGCACGCTGGTTGCCTATGACGCAGACAAGCAGAGATTGGTACTTGTCATTCGTAATGAATTATCGGCGGGGACCAAGGCGTTTGAACTATCCGGGTTCGAGTATGGGAAATCAACCTCCGCTCAGGTGTACCAGACTTCACCGGAGCGCGACATGGAGAAACTTGAAGATATCCCGTTATACGCCAACGGAGTTGAAGTGCCGACAGCTGACAATTCCGTCACAACCGTTGTAATGGAAGGCGTGACATTGCAGGTGAACTGATAACAGCGATGGGAAGGTTATTCTGTCATCGTAGTTCCAGTATAGATCATCTTTCAGTTCAACGAATTTAGTTCACCTTAAATTAATTACAGGACATATGAACCTATATAAATTGAACTAAACATTTACACCAAACGGAGAGGACAGAAAAAACCTGAAGAAGCGGAGCATGCGCCTTTATCCTCAGATTTTCCCCTAGAGAAAAGGGAATCAAAAAATCTGGGGATAACAGCGATCGGAAGGTTGTTCTGTCATCGAAGTGTGCAGTGTAAATAATCTTTAGTTCAATTTATATAAAATACAGAGAAGGAGGGGATATCTTTGACAGAGAAAGCATCCCTTTTGCTCCAGGATCTTCAATCCGAATTGACGTACGATACACGCAGCTTTTTCCTGAACGGAGAGCGCATATTCCTGAACAGTGCGACAATCCATTATTTCCGCATGCCGAAGGAGGAATGGCGTGAGGTTCTGCTGAAAGCGAAGCTGGCAGGCATGAACTGCATCGACACTTACTTTGCCTGGAACGTACACGAACCGGAAGAAGGACAGTGGTCCTTCGAAGGGGACAACGATTGCGGCGAATTTCTGGATCTGTGCGCAGAGCTGGGCATGTGGGTAATTGCACGTCCGGGACCTTTTATCTGTGCGGAGTGGGATTTTGGCGGATTTCCATACTGGCTCGGTACGAAGGACGGCGTGAAGTTTCGCGAAAACAATGAAACCTACCTGCACTATGTGAACCTGTACTTTGATCGGCTTGTACCCATTATTCGTGAGCGCCAGTTATCTGTTGGAGGCACGGTTATTCTGGTTCAGGTGGAGAATGAATACGGATATCTGATGGATGACGCTGCGGCAAGTGCTCATATGACAACATTAAGAGACGGTCTCCTGCAACGCGGCATTGACGTTCCGCTGATTACTTGTGTTGGAGGTGTGGAAGGAACCATTGAAGGAGCTAATTTCTGGTCTGGTGCTGACGGGCACTATGAGAAGCTTCGAGTCAAACAACCAGATACCCCGAAGATAGTCACGGAATTCTGGACCGGATGGTTTGAGAATTGGGGCGGCCCTTCTGCCATTCAGAAGACAGCATCCTTGCTGGAGAGACGCATCATGGAAATCCTGCGTGCCGGGTATACCGGAATCAGCCATTATATGTTCTATGGTGGGACGAATTTCGGTGGATATGGTGGCAGAACGATGGGGAGTAGTGACATTTACATGATTACTTCTTATGACTATGATGCGCCGCTGAACGAATATGGGCGAGTGACACCCAAGTATGCGGTTACCAAGAACCTGTCTTATTTCGTCCGTGCCTTTGGGGATCTTCTCATGGAGACAGAGGATATACCAGCAGAGCTGATCACGGTACGTCATCCTGAAGGCGTATCCATACGAGGCAGGCAGACCGGTAACCGGAAGATCTGGTTTCTGGAGAGTCACAAGGATGAACGCGAGACGGTGCATATTACGCTGGAGGAAGGCCGTACCTTCCCTGTAGCCCTGAATCCGGGACAGATCGTGCCAGTGCTGGATCGGGTGTTAATTGCTGACCAGGTTTACCTGACGGCGGGTACGATGATTACGGGCAATGAAATGATTAATGGAGAGTTGACCCTGTTCATTACAGCCGATGCGGGGCAACGTTCTGTGGTGGAACTGGAATTGGAAGCTGGCACACTGGATGTAAGTGGAAGTACGGTGGAAGTGCTGGTTGAGCATGATCCGTCGAGGAAAGTGTACCGCTTCGATCTGGTTCATTTCCGTGAGCCGGGGACCATCCAGTTAGAGGCAAATGGCATACCCATCCGTTTGGTCATTCTGGACCTTGAGACGATGAATCGCACATGGCGATTAGAGGGAACCGATCAGAAGGAACCTCGTTATGCGATCGGATTCGATGATGTTGACGTATTGCCTGCCGGTCAGGTTAAAGGCATGATTGCTGATCCAGACCGGACGATCATGTTGCTTGGTGATTGGGCGGATGGAGAACGATCGTTAACAGGCCGCGAATGGATCGCCGGACAAGAGAGCGGTGTGCAGTATGAAGTACAAGAAGATGTACAAGATAATGCCCAGCACGACGACCTCAATGACGTTCGGCATCCTGCACCAGCTGCAGCTGTACCCAATGAATCTGTTCAGAAGTCTGCTGGAGGACGGCAACAACATTCATGGAAAGCACCAATTCCGCCGACGTTGCCTGATTCTTTCGACTTGTCACATGTGACGTTAATCGCGAATCAGCGCCCGGCAAGTGCACAACCGGAAGACTTTACCCGGTATGGGCAAGGTTTTGGATATCTGTTGTACGAATGCAACTTCGAAAGTTCGGTCGAAGAAATCACTAGCCTCATTTTGCCGGATATTCAGGATACCGCCAGAGTTATTGTGAATGGTGAACAGCAGGCATTGGTGCGCCAGGTAGGTGCAGCAGGTGTACTGATACAGGTGGCCCAAGGGCAGAACACACTTCAGATTCTGGTACAGCATATGGGCAGATTGAATTTCTCGCCGTATCTGGGTGAGAGCAAAGGTCTGGCTGGAGCTGTGTATCTGGGAGGCAAAGTTCAGGATATGCGCCGGAATTGGCAGATGCATAATGAGCTTGTGCATCTCGATGAGGTGAACTCTCTCAAGGAGGCGCTACGACTTAGCAGAAGCTTCACGCTGGATGGCATGGATCGTGCGATTCTCGTGGGTGCACTAAGTAAAGGCCTCCGGATCAATGGCGTCGAAGTTCCCATGGAAGGATATCAGGACTGGTTTGCATTCCAGACGCTGGATGTGTCCCTCTATATAAGACCGGGAGAGACGAATACGATAGATATGCCGTATAGCCGATCTCCACTGAATCGAATGGAACTGATCACATATTGCAGCGAAACAGAACTGAAGGATTGGCGTATGGCAGGCACGGATGCTTTGCTTCCACAACAATGGGAGCGGTATGAGCGGTCGATCATGTCAGGCGAGCATGGCCCACATTCAGTTTCTATTACTCATAGTGGCAATCGTAGTGCCAATCCGGTAGCCAACGGTTTCGTGGATACGTTGACTAGAACGTCCGATAGTTCACTCACTGGTGAGGTGAACCATGTGACCCATCATGTTCCAACCCAAGGTTCATACAGTCAGCCCGTCTGGTACCGTTGGCGTTTCGCCAAACCAGTGGTTTCCACACATCATAAGGTGAACTTGATGCTTCGCTTGACCGGGATGAGCAAGGGAACACTTCATCTGAACGGACATGATCTGGGCCGTTATTGGCAGATTGGTCCTCAAGAGGATTACAAAATTCCGATGGCCTGGTTAAAGGAAGAGAACGAACTACTTTTGTTTGATGAAGAAGGCAGAACGCCCGAACGTGTACGATTCATGCTGGATGAGCAATCCCGCTATCCATGGATTGTGGTCGAATAGATGATGCATCACAACGGGCTTACTTATATCTGAATCATTACATGAGAAATGACTTATCGTATAACCATTTCACATGAGCATGCCAGATACAGATTAACTAGAGATTGATTAGAGCCGAACATAGCATTATACAACGCAAGAAATACCGTTTACCGCAGTCAAACCTCTCATTTTCTTAGCTATGATTGCCCCAGTTCATGGATCTTTGGATTCAGCAGGATGAGGAATCAGGCTAAGGGGATGGGGGAACTGGGTAAATAGCTTTTCTATAACGGGACAATGAACAGAAATCGTTTAGAACTTTTGTCTTGTAACCGTTTACATAATGAATTAATGCTCATCTATGATCTGGGAAGGGAGTGATGCTTCATGTAAGTGGAATTCGAACAGGCGGTCGTGAGGTATTGCTTATAAGGGAATAGATCAGAGCTATGGCTTCAGGACTAACGTTTATATGGGTCATTGGGTATTTTGATATGAATCAAATCACTCATGGATAAGGAGATGAACCGATGTTAATGAAGAAGCAAGAAAGAGTACATGAATGGAGAGGTTTCAGAGCCGGGATGATTCTTCTACTCGGAGCATTACTTCTATTAACAATGGTATTCCCCAATACAGCCAGAGCTGCGACAAGTGTCTATACGATATCGGCCTTTACGAATACAAGTGAATCCAATATGTATATTTACGAATCCTATAATGCGACCCACTATGGCTTGCTGAAAGGGCCAGCTTATACACCTCCGACCGGTCTGATCCGCGATCCCAGCATCATGAAGCACACCGATGGTCTATATTATGTCGTCTACACCACGAACTGGTCTGGCAATACGGTTGGTATCGCCTCCAGCCCAGACAAAGTGAACTGGACGTTTGTCCGTAACATTACATTATCTACAAAGACCACGATTGCACACACCTGGGCACCAGAATGGTTCAAAGACAACAACGGCAGTCTGAATATTATCGTGTCCCTCTCTCCGGGTAACTATGAGAATTTCAAGCCTTATGTCATTACCGCTTCGGGTAGCAATCTGACATCTACCGCATGGTCCGCACCTACTGAAATGACAGGCATTGCACCCAATTATATTGATACCTTTGTGGTGAAGACAGGTTCAACCTACCATGCTTTTACCAAGAACGAAACGACCAAATACATCGAATATGCGACATCCACTTCGCTGACCGGTCCTTATACCTTTAAGGGAACAGGGGATTGGGCGGGTTGGGGATCTTGGGTCGAGGGCCCGGCGCTTGTACAGCTGGATAATGGTTCATGGCGAATCTACTTTGACGGCTATGCCACACAAAAGTACTATTACAGCGACTCTGCCGACATCTTCCAGACCTGGAGTACCAAGCAGGAGATTGCGGGTCTTACCGGACTCGTCCGGCATATGACTGTGTTGAAAGAATCCGGACAGCCTGGCGATATCCGCAAGCTGGAATCATTCAATGTACCAGGCAGCTTCATTCGTCATTACGACTATAAGGCACGCATAGATGCCAGTGTTAGCCCAGCCGAGGATGCACAGTTCCGCATCGTTCCTGGACTGGCGAATACAACCGGTATCTCGTTTGAGTCCATGAACTATCCGGGTTATTTCCTGCGAAACAACAATGGCTCGATTGTGCTCGTGAAAAATGACGGTAGCCCCGCCCTTCGTAATGATGCCACGTTCAAACGTGTGAATGGACTTGCTAACGCCAACTGGTCATCATATGCTTCCTTCAACAACCTGAACCTGTACATGAGACATTACAATAATGTACTGAAATTGGAATCCGTCGTTAGCACAATCGACAAATCGGATGCGACCTTCCGTGAAATCGCACAGTGATTGGTATTCATGTTCCAGAAGCATTACATGTTCCATGTGTTCCAGAGGTATCGAATGGTACCTCGATTAAGAACTTAATCATATCTCTAAGGAGTGAAGTGCATGAAGTGGTTAAAACGAATGAGCTCATTGTTGCTGGCAGGAAGTCTGCTAACAGGTAGCCTGGGTCTGGGCACAGAAGTATCTGCTGCGGGAGCATACACAGCGACTGCCGATCCATCGAAGCAATATCAGACGATAGAGGGCTGGGGAACGTCACTCGCTTGGTGGGGCAAGGTGGTTGGAGAGTATTCCAATCGGGATGAGTATGTGGAGAAAATGTTCAATACGAATACTGGACTGGGTCTGAATATCCTGCGGTACAACATTGGGGGCGGGGATAATCCATCATCCAATATTCTGGAATATCGCAAAGCCGTGCCGGGTTACCAGCCTACTCCGGGCGTGTACGACTGGACCGCCGATGCGAACCAGCGCTATATGCTGCAAGCTGCCAAGGCACAAGGCGTGAATATCATCGAAGCCTTCGCGAACTCGGCACCTTACTGGATGACGATCAGTGGGGGTGTGTCCGGTGCAGCGAATGGAGGAAACAATCTCAAGCCGGATTATGTTGATGATTTTGCCGATTATCTGACAGAGGTCGTGAAGCATTTTCGGGATAATTGGGGGATTACATTCGATAGCGTAACCCCGCTGAATGAGCCTATATCGACATGGTGGAAGCAGGGTAACGATCAGGAGGGTATGCACTTTGACCGGGCAGATCAGAACACAATCTTGAGTCAGCTACAAGCCTCGCTGAATGCAAAAGGCTTGTCCACAAAGTTAAGTGCACCGGAAGAATACAGTTTGGATGATACCAACACTTCGTTCAACAGTTACAGTAGTGCGGTGAAATCAACGATCAGTCAGATCAACACCCATACGTATGGCGGAAACAACCGGGCCGCTTTGCGCAACACAGCAACATCTGCTGGCAAACATCTGTGGACCTCGGAATACGGGGACGGCGATGCAAGCGGGCTGACCATGTCGCGGACCATCCTCAAAGATATTCGCAATATGGGTGCGAGTGCATGGGTATATTGGCAAGCCGTGGATAGTGCTGAGGGCTGGGGATTCTTCAAGAACGTTTTGAACAACACGCAGACGACCAGCTATACGGTGAATCAGAAATATTATGTCATGGGCAATTACAGCAAATTTATCCGTCCCGGTTACAAGATCATCGGTATGAGTGATGCCAATACTTTGGCGGCCTATGATGCGGCTTCCGGCAAAGTCGTACTGGTTACGACCAATTCGGAATCGTCGGATACATCGGTGACGTATGATCTGAGTCGTTTTACAGGTGTAGGTGCGTCTGCTCAGGTATATCGGACCTCTTCGACTGAGAAGTTGCAACAGTTGACCAACATCTCGCTTCAGAACAAAAAGTTCACGGCTACCGCCAAAGCGAACTCCGTTACAACCTACGTCATATCCGGTGCAACTTATAATGGCGGCACAGGATATGAAGCCGGAGCCATCTACAAACTGATTAACCGTAACAGTGGACTTGCACTGGATGTTAATGGAGCTTCCACGGCTGGGGGCGCGACCATTATTCAGTGGAATGATAATGGAGCGGTCAACCAGCAATGGAAACTGGAGTCCGCAGGCAACGGGTATTACAATATCCGCAATGTGGGCAGTGGGCTTTTGCTGGATGTGAATTCAGGTTCCACACAGGGCGGAGCTGCGCTGATCCAGTGGCAGGATAACGGGGGTAACAATCAGCAATGGTTGCCCATTGATGTGGGGGGATATCTGGTACTTGCGAACCGCAACAGCGGCCTGACGGTGGATATCAATCAAGGGTCCCTGACCGCCGGTGCCTCCACGATTCAATGGGGCGACAATGGCGGAGCCAATCAGCAATGGGGCCTCGTCAAGGTGAATTAGCATGTGAGTGTACAAAGGAAGTGAGGTTACTTGTTTGTCTAACGAGTAACATGGGTTCAAAGTTAAAGAATGTCCGCAGATAACTTATTTACAAGGGTTAACGTTCATAACAGTCTTTCTTTCTTGGAGGTGCAGTTGTTTGAGTAGAACTGCACTCTCGAAGAAAGTGAATTTTTATACATATATATGTTCCGTTCTACGGCTCTCCGCTGTACATACTTAGCGAAAACGTGACAGGGAGAACCTTTTAAGATCCTGATCGGTGTGGCCGGTCTGCACCAACTCGGACAATATCTGTCCTATTGCACTTGCAAACTTGAAGCCATGACCGGAGAATCCGCCAGCTAGCCATACACGCTCATAAGCAGGGTGTCGGTCAATAATAAAATCCTCATCCGCTGTAAATTCATATTTGCACACACTGCCGCGCTTCAATCTTCCAGCTGCCTGAGGCATCCGAAGCTCAAGTAACCTGCGCAGATCACCCTCATCCGTTTCATCCGTACCAAAAGGAGCCAGTGTACTTCCTGGTGTCCACACCTGACCCGTATCATGACGTCCCATCTTCAGGCCTGTTCCCCAATGCTCGGAAATCCATAATATGTACCTTCTCGTTCTGCCAGTGTGAAACCGGGGAAATGTGCCTCGCCATACAAGTCTTCGGGTACATCAAACCAGCCTACCGTTTTACGTACAGCCTGAATCGGTAGATCCACGAAGGGCTTCAATGTCTGGAACCAGGCACCAGCAGTGAGAATGATTTGATTCGCGTGGTATGTCTCTCCCCGGAAGTCTGTACTGTAACGGAATGCGATCCGTATTCGACATGCTCGACGCGGGTGTGAGTTAACAGTGTCGCGCCTTGGGCTTCGGCTGCTTTGCGGAAGGAACGGATACAGCGCTCGCTGTACAAATACCCCGCATCAGGCTCATACATGGCCTCGTAATGTTCGGGCAGTGCAATACCGGGCCAGCGCTTCATGACGTCAGCTGCATTCATTGTTTCATATCGAATGCCCGCATCGTCTGAATGACTGAGCCGATCCCGAAAGGAATGAACCTCCGCATCGACCATATTCAAGACACCAGAAGGCACAAACAACTGATCCCCGGTCGTCTCCTCCAGTTCATGCCATAACTTCTGAGCACGTAGTGCCATAGCAATATAGTCAGGTCCTCCGCTATACACATGGCGGATCAGCCGGGTATCCCCGTGATGGCTTCCTTCCGTATGCGGAGGGTCAAAGGCATCGATCATCAAAGTTTTGCAGCCGCTGCGCGCCAGATAATAACCGGCACTCATGCCCATGGAGCCGGCTCCAACGATAATAACGTCATATGCTTGTGTGATGATAACACATCCTCTCTTATGGATCCCGATTAGGATCTTTTACAGGATAATGTAGTCTCCCAATCCATGGTAGTCAATAGGACAGTTTATAGAGGAGAGTAATACGTTAATAGAACATATTAATAGTACGGCTTGATGAAAGCAAGTAACTGGAACAGGTATTTACCGATATAGATCGAATACAGATCAGGGAAATGCAGTCTTTTAACATCATGTAGCTAGCTTCAGTAAAATAACACGGAATGTTGATCCGCACACCTTATTCTGCTGTGCTCCCTCTCATTCCAGGAACGTAAGCCTTGTCCCCTTGAATTGGCTCGTGCTATATTGGAGAGATGTGAGGAGATGAGGATATGAAGCTGGTGTCCTGGAATGTGAATGGATTGCGGGCATGTGTGACCAAAGGATTCATGGATTATTATCAGGAGAGTCAGGCGGATATTTTCTGTCTTCAGGAGACTAAGCTGCAGGCAGGACAGATCGAGATGGATCTGGGAGAAGACGTCTATCAATACTGGAATTATGCGATCAAAAAAGGATATTCCGGCACGGCTGTATTTAGCCGGATTAAGCCTCTAACCGTCCGTTACGGAATGGAAGAGGACAGTGAACCGGAAGGTCGAATGATCACACTGGAGTATGCCGATTTTTATCTGGTGAACGTATATACACCCAACGCGAAACGCGATCTGACTCGGCTCCCATACCGTCTGGAGTGGGAAGACCGATTCCGGGGCTATGTGCTGCAACTGGAGCAGATCAAGCCGGTTATTGTCTGTGGTGATCTGAATGTGGCGCATCAGGAGATCGATCTGAAGAACCCTAAGCCCAACATGGGCAATTCCGGATTTACGCTTGAAGAACGGGGCAAGATGACAGATCTGCTTGCTGCGGGTTATGTGGACAGCTTCCGCCATCTGTATCCGGGTCGTACGGATGTGTTCAGCTGGTGGTCGTATATGGCTAAGGTGCGAGAACGGAACGTGGGATGGCGTATTGATTATTTTCTCGTGTCGAATCAGTTGGCAGCGAAAGTGGTTGATGCACATATCGACTGCCACGTGATGGGCAGTGATCATTGCCCGGTTGGGGTTACTTTGCAAATGTAGATCGTATTAGTAGTTATTATTGTTGTTGTATTGATATGAACCGCAGGTTTCCTTTATTGGAGATTTGCGGTTTATTTGCGTTGACCGGATCTGCCCGAAGGTGCAGACGTATGAACTTATGGGGTACGTCACGGGTAGGGGGGTGAGACTAGACTTTGGTTGGGGAAAGGACTGGACTCGGGATTGTTCCAATCCGCTTATTTCTTGGGTAGGATTGAAACATACATATACAGATGAACCTTTGGGGTGAGGGGTAGAGAAGGATGAAGAAGGGGTTGCGGAAAGGGTTAAAGGTGTTGGGAGGCGTGATGCTGGCTACAGGACTATTGCTGTTGGCAGGTACGGTATATGAGTCTTATCAATCCACGCAGGATATGAAGTCCTATCCTCCACCAGGCAAGTATTATGAAGTGAGTGGTCACAACATGCATCTCTACACCGCTGGCAAAGGAGAGGTGACAGTTGTGTTTGCCTCAGGCTGGGGTACACCCAATCCTTATGTGGATTTCAGCCCGCTGTATGACAAGTTGAAATCTGAGGTGAAAATTGCGGTATATGATCGGTTCGGGTATGGCTACAGCGACTATACGGATCAACCTCGTGATGTCGATACCATCTCGGAAGAGATCCACCAATTACTGCGAACATCCGGTCAACGTCCACCTTACATTATGGTAGGTCACTCGCTGGGCGCTCTGGAGACACTCCGGTTCGCGCAAAGGTATCCTGATGAGGTGGCGGGCATGGTCATGATCGATGGAGGAAGTCCAGAGTATTATAGTCGTGCGGACTTGGATACACCAGAATGGATGATTGAGTCGTCCCGTTTTCTGGTGAAAACAGGAATAGCACGCACATTGTTGCATTCGGATCGCATGATGGCTTCTTTGGTTATCGACCCTGATCTGGTCACGGAACCGATGAAAAAAGCCCTCACCATATCCACCTTGAGACATGCGTACAATGATAACGTTATGGAAGAAATTCGGAATTCCAGAACCAATGCTGATTGTGTGATAAAGAATAAAACAAAATTCGATTTTCCACTGACGATCCTCACGGCAGAATCAGAGCAGACGGATGTAGGCGGTCGGGCATGGCAGACCGATCAAGCGGATTTTGCTTCATGGTCAAGTCAGGGTACACAGCGGACTGTGCCACACGCGAATTCGCGTATCCATCGTAGTCAGCCGGATATGGTTGCCGCTGAAATTATGAAATTAGTGACGCCGTCCAGTGATTTATGAGTAACATGATTCTGCCAATACAACAAGAACAGGATGAGGAGGAGGAATGGATGAAAAAGATTAGAGTTGTCACCCGTTTCCTGTCCATACTCATGGCAAGTTGTTTGTTGTCTTTGACTGTGTTAACGGTATCCGTGACATGGGTCAAGAATACTGTGAATGCGATGCCTGTCATTCAGTCGTTTGAACGTGATTAGAATGAGGAGGGGATGGTTTAACCACATAGAGAAGCAAATTTCTCACGAAGAAGTAACGAGAAATTGCACATACATTCGAGAAGAAGGAGTGGTATTTGATGGTGAAGAAAAAGAATGTTTTATTTGCCTGTGCGGCCCTGGCAATGATGGTGGCCTTGAGTGCTTGTAGCAGTGCGGCAGACCAGTCGACAGGTGATGCAGAGAAGGTGGACACCGAAGTTTCCTCTGGAACAGCAGAACAACCTGCCAATGAAGGAGCGAGCGAAGCGACATCAACTGGAGTTACGGAGACGGAAGGCACGACCGCGCCAGCAGACTCAGATCAAGGTGAGGAGAATGCTGCTGGAAGCAGTGAGATGCCCGAGAACCTGCCAAGTGATTTCCCGCTGCCTGAAGATGCCACGATTCGTTTAGCCAATTCCGGTGAGAATGAAGGCAAGAAATCAGCCATGATGATTTTCTCGACTGAACAAGATATGAAAACAGTATCCCAGCTGTATAAGGATTACTTCAATGCCAAAAAGTTGACAGATGCGGGACAGACGATCGATGACAAAAATATTGTTATTCAGGGAACCGACCCGGATACACAGGAAATTTGGTCTCTGATCGGAGGATCACTGGCGGGTCAGGAAGGCGTCATTGAACTGACATTGACCTGGACGGAGTCCTGAGCGCAGATCAAGTGAAGGATACAGATCTCCCTTATAATAACGAATGTATTTCACCATACCTTGCGTACGGAGCAGCATTATAGCTGCACCGCTGCAAGGTATTTTTATTTCGAACTGGAAACCGGACAAGCTACATGGTATGTTATATCTTTAGTAGAGTAGTAGACAACTATAGAAGAAGACAGGAGAGGATTGAACATGATTAGAGTGGGTATTGTAGGTTACGGTAACTTGGGTAAAGGTGTAGAGAAAGCCATTTCTCAGAACGAGGATATGGAACTGGTTGCTGTGTTTACACGTCGTAATCCGGAGCAGATGGTCGCAGAAAGCACAGAAGTTCGTTTTGAGCATATCTCTGCAGCGGAGCAATACATAGGCAAAATCGATGTTATGATCCTCTGTGGTGGCTCGGCAACCGACCTTCCAGAGCAAACACCGGCCATCGCCAAGTTGTTCAATACAGTAGACAGCTTCGACACACATGCGAAGATTCCGGAGTTCTACAAGGAAGTACATGCTGCGGCAGAGCAAGGCGGTCACGTGAGTGTCATTTCCACAGGTTGGGACCCGGGCTTGTTCTCCATGAACCGTCTGCTTGCACAGTCCATCCTGCCAGAAGGCAAAGAGTACACGTTCTGGGGTAAAGGCGTGAGCCAGGGGCATTCAGATGCCATCCGTCGTGTTCCAGGCGTTAAGGCGGGTGTTCAGTACACGGTACCTGTGGAAGAGGTTATCAACCGCATTCGTGCAGGGGAGACACCAGAGCTGTCCACACGTGAGAAGCATCTGCGTCAATGTTATGTAGTCGCAGAAGAAGGTGCTAATCAGGATGAGATCCGTGAGACAATTGTGTCGATGCCTAACTATTTTGCAGATTACGATACGACTGTAACATTCATTAGCGAAGAAGAATTGAAATCCGAGCATGCAGGCATGCCACATGGTGGATTTGTAATTCGCAGTGGGGTTACCGGTGCAGGTCAAAAGCAAATTATTGAATTCGGCCTGAAGCTCGACAGCAATCCTGAATTTACAGCGAGCGTACTTGTGGCATATGCCAGAGCCGCACAGCGCTTGAGCACTGAGGGTCATAAGGGAGCGAAGACGGTATTCGATATTCCGCTCGGTCACCTGTCTCCGAAGTCAGCTGAGGATCTTCGCCGCGATTTGTTGTAATCCAGTCATTTATCAGCTCGCCCTCAACATGAGGGCGAGCTTTTTGTGCTTTCTAGATGGAATCCATTCGAGGGGATTCGTACATTGCATACATTGCATGGATTAGCATGGGGTACAAGTTATCTGTCCTGCCTGATGCTCGCGAACTGTTGCTCTTACACCCAGTGCGAGGGGGCGTTTAAATGATCCGGCAACTTGGTATTCACATTACCTTTGGCTGCATTAATCTGGGATTGTGTCAGGAAGATGCCACCTCTCAGGTCTGCATCACCCAGATCCGTATCCCGCAAGTCTGCGCCAATCCAATCCGCATTTCGTGTATCTGCGTTTCGGAGGTCGGCCGCAATCATTAATGCCCCCGGAAGCTTGCGCCCCGCAGGTCAGCCCCTTTTAAGTTAGCCCCAAAAAAGTCACTTCCGGTACGTTTTTTACTCTTCTTCGACTTCCCTTGTCCATGAGCGGTGGGTGGCACACTTGCACGTATCATTTCACTTGCCTGAACCAAGAGTTGATTCACAGTGGACCGATAATCGGCGATATCCAGACGAAGAAGGGCCGCAGGCTCCAGATTGCTCAGACGCTCGATCTCCTGATATGACTCATCAAATGCTGCATGGAGAGATGACGTCTCCGGTCGCATCATCATTTCCTTCATATAACTGAGCAACTCGTGAAGTTGCCTGAGGGCAGGCAGACAATCGAACATCTCGCGAGCAGACTCTGGATGATCACGCCAATCCTTGCCCGCGTAGATGACTTGGGACAGCTTCTGTCCGGCTCCGAAACAGTCGTATACCGTACATCCTTTGAAGCCTTTCTGCCTAAGCTGGGTATGGATACCGCAGCGATTGTCTTTGCGCAGATTGGAGCAGGGAGTACCGCTGGACTTGTCAAAAGCAAAGTCCGATGATTTGCCATAGGGCAAGGCGACACAGCACAGGCCAAAACATTGCTCGCAGTCTGCACTCATATGAGGACTCGTTGTACTGGCCGATGGTTGGTTAGACAATGAGAACACTTCCTTATAATAATAAACATAGAATAGTAATATACACAGAAATATCAAGTCAGTACCACTTTACCATCCCGCCAGAATACGATCAATTGCCTTTAACAATTATTCTACAGGGAAGTGGCAACAGGCACACCGGATTTGCGTTCCACAATTTTTCATATTCTCATCAATGTGAGATTGGCGAGATAACAGAAAAGGGCAGTCCACCGTATTGACGGGGAACTGCCCTGGTTCATAGCATGTAGTTAGCCAGATGTACGGCATCTTTCGATGAGGGTTCGAAGTTGTGGATTAAACCACACCTTGAGCAATCATGGAATCGGCTACCTTGAGGAAACCGGCGATATTCGCTCCGGCTACGAGGTTGCCTTTACAGCCATACTCTTCTGCGGCCTCTACACAGCTGGTGTAGATATTCTTCATGATGTCATGCAGCTTCGCGTCTACTTCTTCAAATGACCAGGACAACCGCATGCTGTTCTGTGACATTTCAAGAGCAGACACGGCTACACCGCCAGCATTAGCCGCTTTGGCTGGGCCAAACAGAACACCTTCGCCGAGGAAAAGGTCAATTGCAGCCAATGTGGAAGGCATGTTGGCACCTTCTCCAATGGCTTTCACGCCATTCTTGACCAGAAGGGCTGCAGCATGCTCATCGATCTCATTTTGCGTTGCACATGGAAGCGCGATATCACAAGGAAGAGACCAGATTCCCTCACAGCCTTCAGTGTAGACTGCATGCGGATGTTCTTTCACATATTCGCTGATGCGCAGGCGATCAACCTCTTTCAAACGTTTCACGGTATCCAGATTGATGCCTTGTGCATCGTATATGTAACCCCCTGAGTCACTGCATGCCACGACATGGGCTCCAAGCTCCTGAGCTTTCTGAATCGCATAGATGGATACGTTACCGGAGCCCGATACGACGACAGTGCTATCCTTGAAGCTGAGTCCTTTGGAGTTCAACATCTCATTTACGAAGTACACACATCCGAAGCCGGTTGCTTCTTTACGTGCCAAGCTTCCCCCATAGAGCAGCCCTTTACCTGTCAAAACGCCTGCCTCATGCCCGCCATGTATACGTTTGTATTGGCCGAACATGTAACCGATCTCCCTTGCGCCTACACCAATATCACCTGCGGGTACATCAGTATCGGAACCGATATATTTATAGAGCTCTGTCATGAAGCTTTGCGTGAAACGCATCACTTCCAGATCTGATTTCCCTTTCGGATCGAAATCGGAACCACCTTTACCACCGCCGATGGGCAGTCCGGTCAATGCATTTTTGAAGATCTGTTCGAAGCCCAGGAATTTGATAATGCCTGAATATACGGATGGATGGAAACGAAGTCCGCCTTTGTAGGGACCAATGGCGCTGTTGAACTGTACCCGGAATCCGCGGTTAACCTGAACTTTGCCCTGATCGTCGACCCACGGGACACGGAATGTGATTACACGTTCAGGTTCAACCAGTTGTTCCAGCAGACTATGGTTCTTATATTTGGGATGTGCTTCAATAACAGGAATAAGGGAATCCAGGATTTCTTTGACAGCCTGATGAAATTCGTTTTCGTGCGGATTTCTGGCGACAACCGACTCATAAACGGAATGAACATACTCTGCGGCAGTAACTTGAGTTGATTCTGTAGTTTCTTTTGATATCGTGGACACTTTTTCGATGCACTCCTTTATTGTGTTAAAGTCTTTGGACACTTATTTGCATAAATTGAATAAAAGTTTGTAGTTAAATATACAGGAAAGTAAATAAAAATACGAGATGAAAACCTATAAAAAGTTTTTTGTGTAGTAATTAAAATGTTCTATGGATATGTCATCTGATGTAAAGAATTTCGCTGAAAAATGAATAATATGGCCATTATTAATAATAAAACAGCAAGTTAATCGAATTCACTGGATTAAAAAATTCATTTTGGTAAGATGGTAAGAAGGCCTTAAATTCGGGGTCTTGAACTATAAGCAAGGAGGAGAACAAGGATGATGAAGAGAAACATGCGAATTAACGTGGAGAATAAGGCTTGTATAGGGGGTGAAGTCTACTATGAACCATAGGACTTCCCGTCATAATTGCAGAGAAAAGCTGGTCAGCCAGCTACTTACATTGGGTGAAGAGAAAAGAACTTTTCTCGACGCTTATTTCGACGCGCGCGATCCGCAACGGATACAGTTGGAAAGACAGTTGGTAGCGTATACGCAGCATGTGGAGAAATTGCTCCTGGGCCCAGATGAGGATCTGGACTCCGTTGTATTGATCGGCAGTCACATTGATTTTGAATATATCGATTTTCATACATCAGATTCGTTCATGATTGTCATGCCAGATGATACGAACCCTGACGAGGGGCGTATTTCCTTCCTTTCCCCTGTAGGGCGTCAATTATTACTGGGATTCAAAGGGGAAGTGCGGTCTATTCAGACGCCATCCGGTTCCATGAGAGTACGCATCAAGGGAATTGAGTTGAAGAGTGAAGCCCTGAATGAGACCTTGGGGGGTGCAGATCATGCACTTTAAAGAGACCGATTTACCGGGCATAGGACGCAAATATTGGTTGCATACTCGTAGTGGTGAGCATCTGGTTATTGTAATTCACAACGACGAGCGACGTGATCTCTTCCATATGGAGTCAGGCGATACGGCAGAGGAACTGGGCGATATGATCTCTATGGTGACGCTGGATGATGATGAGGCGCGGGCAGTTGCTGCAATCGTCGGTGGCATGACTTACAAACCCAAGTTTCAGAATGAACGTGAAGTGATGCTTGATGGGCTAATGATTGAGTGGCTGCGGATTGAGCCTCATGCGGCAAGCATAGGAATGACGATTGGTGAACTGGATATCCGTCAGGCTACGGGAGCCGTTATTCTGGCTGTAGTAACGAAAGATAGAGAGAAGCAATATAATCCGGGGCCGGATTATGTGTTCACCGCTGGAGCTACAATTGTGGTTGCTGGTGAACCGAGTCAGATCAAACTGCTCAAAAAATTGTTGACTGATGGACGGACATAGCCTATGGATATGCTCATATTTGAAGTGGGAATTGCCGTTGCGCTGATTACACTTACGGGGCTGATATCTTCACGATTACGATTTTCGGTCATTCCATTCTATATTTTGATTGGTATGGCTGTTGGACCACATGCACCACAGATTGGTATTGTAGATTTGCGTTTTATCGAAAGTTCGACTTTTATAGAATTTATGGGTAGACTCGGCATTTTGTTTTTATTATTCTACCTGGGTCTGGAGTTCTCGGTCTCCCGTTTATTAAAGTCTGGCAAAGCTATTTTGACCGGGGGCATGTTTTACGTAGGACTTAATTTTGTATCGGGTCTGCTGCTGGGCTGGTTCATGGATCTGCCGCTCCAGGAGACACTTGTTGTCTGTGGTATTATGACCAGTTCTTCTACAGCCATTGTTGCTAAAGTGCTCGTTGACCTGAAGCGTACGGCGAATCCTGAGACAGAGATTATTATGGGCATGATCATGTTTGATGACTTGTTCATCGCGATTCATATCTCCATTCTTACGGGACTGGTACTTAGCGGAGCGACTTCCTTCCTGAGTGTGCTGCTGGTGTCGCTGTCTGCGCTGCTGTTCATTGTGTTGTTCCTGATCATTGGCAGAAAGAGCATCAAATATATTGACAAGGCACTGAACATCAAATCATCGGAGTTGTTTTTGCTTACCGTTATGACGCTGCTCTTTCTGGTGGCGGGCTTCTCAGAGACACTTCACGTAGCCGAAGCGATCGGGGCTTTGATGATGGGGCTTGTGCTAGGTGAATCCAGGCATGTCAGCCGGATCGAGCATCAGATCATGCCTTTCAAAGATTTTTTTGGCGCCATTTTCTTCTTCAGTTTCGGGCTGACCATTGAGCCGTCGTCACTTGGAGGAGCTGTTGGCATGACGATTATTGCTGTCATTCTGACGATCGCCAGTAACTATGGTGCCGGCATGATCGCCGGCAGATTGGCCGGAATGACGCCAAAGGCCTCAATGAAAGTGGGTTTTACGCTGGTCTCCCGGGGCGAATTCTCGATTATCATGGCAAACATCGGCAAGGCTGGTGGCCTGATGGCATCCATTCAATCCTTTGCCGTGTTATATGTGTTGATTCTGGCTGTGCTGGGGCCTATTCTGACGAAAGAAGCTCCGTGGATATATGCACAGTATGAGCGACTCAGGAAGAGGATGAAACGAGGGGAGACGGGCTGAGTTGTTCGGTGAATTACGCGCTGAATAGTGAAATGCACATCTAGGAAATACTAATTTTCTGCTAATTAAGCGTCACATTATGGGAGAGAGAAACTGCTCCTGGGTGTGGCGCTTTTTTTGTACGTGAAACGATCAAAAGCAGCCTTGTTCATATGCCCATTCTACTAATTTATGGTATGTATCCATATCTTGTGCGTGGTCATGAATGTTCCAGCCCAGAGACAGGACTTTGGATGTGATTTAGCAGAAAGCATTGAAAATAAACAGATTATATGTAAAATAATGTTATATATAAACGAATCTAGCTATTCAAATCTAGTACAGAACGAAGAAGAAGAAGAAGAAGAAGAAGAAGGAGGAATGAAGAATGAAGCAAAGAAGTAGATTTCAACGGTTAAAATGGGCAGGCACAGGGATGTTGCTCAGTCTCGTATTATTTGCTCTACCTGCATCTGCTGCCTGGAACGATACATATCAGGGTTACGCGACGTATACGGGCTCGGGTTACTCGGGAGGTGCTGTGTTGCTTGATCCCATCCCGGCGGACATGAAGATTACTGCACTTAATCCGTTCCAACTCAATTATAACGGTGTCAAAGCCGCTTTAGCGGGAGCCTATCTCGAAGTCCAAGGTCCTAAAGGCAAAACAACCGTATATGTAACGGACCTCTACCCAGAGGGTGCCAGCGGAGCGCTGGATCTCTCGCCGAATGCCTTTAACCTGATCGGTGACCCAAAGGCAGGCAAAATCAATATCAGCTGGAAAGTGGTCAAAGCTCCAATCCAAGGTAAGGTCTCCTATCGAATCAAGGAGGGCAGCAGTCAGTGGTGGGCAGCTATTCAGGTTCGCAATCACAAATATCCGGTGTTGAAGTTCGAGGTAAAACAAAAGGACGGCACATGGCTCAATCTCGAAAAACAGGACTATAATCATTTCCTTGGAACCGGACTGGGCAAAGAAAAACTGAACATTCGGATGACCGATATTCGCGGTCAGGTGTTGAATGACACGATCCCGGCTCTACCTGATGATGGCTCGGGTGGTGCATATATCGTACCAGGTAATGTACAATTTCCAGATTGACAGATGTATGAAGGTTGTTATAAAAAAGAGTATAGTTACAAACGTGTTCTTAACGAAAAGTCGTACACAGTACGGCTTTTTTGGTATACAAAAAGAGGAGAATATATCGCATGAAGAAGAGTTTACCTTCCTATCAGACAACACATCTGTATTGGAAACAGTATCAGAACTTTTTCCCGGAAGAAGTGAGGGTGGGAGACGATTCAGCTCCAGAAGAAGAATGGTGGGAAGTGAATGGGGTTCATCTGCATATTGATCGCTTACCTGCGCCGGAGTCTTCAATCAAAATTCTGTTCATACATGGTGCGGGAGGTCATGGCAGATTGCTCGCTCCGTATGCCCGTATGTTACAGCGACATGGTTACGAGGTGGTATCGCCGGATCTTCCACCGTATGGGTTAAGTTACGCAATGTCTGGTACACGTATCAACTACGAACTATGGATAGAGCTACTTGTGTCACTCATCGAACGGGAATACGAGAAAAATGGCAAGCCGATCGTTGTATTGGGAAGCAGTATCGGGGGTATGCTTGCCTATCATACCAGTGCTCGCAGCAAGCATGTTAAGGGGTTGATCGCAACTACATTTGTAGACACCAGTAATCCGAAAATGCGCGATCAGCTTGCACCGAATCGTCTGGTGAGCCGGGTGGGTAAACGTATGATGGATATGTTCCCTGGTCTACTGGATCATGTACATATCTCGGTCAAACAGGTATCCCGGATGCAACTGATTACCAATAATCAGGACTTAACCCGGCTTATAATGAATGATCCACAAGCGGCCGCTACACGCATTCCTTTGGAATTATTAAGAACATTCCTGAATAAAGAGCCAGAGGTTAACCCGGAACAGTTCACCCAGTGTCCGGTCCTGCTGGTACATCCTGAACGGGACCCCATGACACCCCTCCGGTTCAGCCAACCTTTTTTTGATCGACTGAGGGGAGAAAAGGAATGCATCATTCTGGAGTGTGCAGGCCATTTTCCTATAGAACAGCCAGGACTGAACCAACTGGAGGCGGCAGTGTTACGATTTTTACAACAGATTCAATGATGACCAACAGCCTTGAAACTCATTCGTATAGATAGTTTCCATATCCTTCGTACGGACAACACCTCCCATTAAGGGAGGTGTATTTGAATGTTTTTGATATGAATTGCGCTACCGCCAACCTGAATCTGTGTGATTTCACTGGAATTGTCCACAGTTAACCTGGCTCGAATCTCTGAGGGCCGGTTCATGGTATACCCTTGTCTGATCGTATACGTGTGCTGATGAGGATCTGTAAGTTGCTTGTATTGATACAGATAACAGAGCAATGCACCATTAGATGTGCCCGTTGCACTCTCTTCCGGTATATCATAAAGCGGTGCAAAATTACGGCATTCTGCCAGAACGTCCTCAGCATCTGGTTGGAGTGTAAACACGTGGTAACCTATGACTTGATGTGCCTTACATATTTCAGTGATACGCTGGAAGTCAGGAACTATTTTGGTCAGAATATCAACATCTCTAACGGTAATCAGAATATCGGGTAGCCCGGTAGACACGATCTGTACAGGTAGTTCGGGATGCAAATCCTTCAGTGAAATACCTAATGAATCGGCAATCTGCTGTCTGTCCACGATCTCCCCAAACTCCGGCAACGTCTGAGACAGATAGACTTCACCATGGGCTTCAATAACAACCTCAAGGATTCCAGCCAGTGTCTCTATGGTATATGTACCAACTTCAACGAGCCGCTGGGTTTTCATTAGATAGAATAAAGCAATCGTGGCATGCCCACAGAGGTCGACTTCATCACTGGGGGTGAAGTAACGCACTTTGAAATCAGCCTGATCCGATGGCATAACAAAGGCTGTTTCTGAAAAACCGACTTGTCTCGCTATCTCTTGCATCTGGGGTTCAGACAAGTACGCTGCTTGTAAAACAACACCCGCAGGGTTACCGCCAAGAGTTTTGTCCGAAAATGAATGTAATGTACTTACTTCAACTTCCATATCGTTACCTCGCTTGTTCGGTTATTGGTTTAAGGTCTAACATAATCGATAATCGACATTATATCATGGTTCTTGAAATGGAATGTGAATGCCAACCTGCTAGGAATCCTTGAATGAATAGGTCAAGTGTTCACTGGGAAAGGGTAATGAAGGGAGAGAGAGCATAACGATAATCAATGGAAAGGCTGGGATCTCTAATGAAAGCAATTGTAATTGAGGAATTTGGTGGAGCGGAACAATTGAAGGAACGAGAAGTAGCCAAGCCGACTTGTGGAGTGAATCAGGTGCTAATTCGTACTCAAGCGACGTCGGTGAACCCCGTAGACTTCAAAATCAGACAAGGCCATATGAAAGAAGCAGCGGACAACTTTCCGTTGATTCTGGGCGGCGATGTTGCAGGTACGGTGGTCGAAGCTGGCCCCAATGTCACACGATTCAGAGAAGGTGATCGGGTATTTGCACGTCCGCGTCAATTCGGAACCTATGCAGAATATGTTGCTGTCGATGCAGATATTATTGCCCGTATACCGGAGAACCTGAGCTTCGAGGAAGCAGCGGCTATTCCCCTGGCTGCGATGACGGCCTGGCAGGCGCTTGTGGATCATGGACGATTAGCCAAAGGGCAGAAGGTACTCATTCATGCGGGTGCCGGTGGTGTGGGAACCTATGCGATTCAGATTGCCAAGTCCCTCGGCGCTGAAGTGGCTTCCACAGCGAGTGAATCGAACGAAGCATTGCTTCGCTCGTTGGGTGTGGATCATTTTATCAATTATAAAAAGGAAGATTTATCGGAGATTCTCTCCGGTTATGATGTTGTACTCGATACGATGGGCGGCGATATTCAGCGCGACAGCTTCAAGGTGTTGAGATCTGGTGGCCATCTGGTATCCCTGGTCGAACAACCGGATGAGAAGCTTGCCAAGGAGGCCGGAGTTACAGCCAACGTATTCATGATGGAGCCCAAAGGGGATCAACTGGATCAGTTAGCTGAACTGGCTGCGGAAGGCAAGCTCAAATCGATTATTGATGGAACATATCCGCTCACTCAACAAGGAGTGCGTGAGGCACATGAGAAGAGTGAAACCCATCATACTCGTGGGAAACTGGTTATTCAGGTGCAATAGAGTTCATTAACTCGTAGAAGTATGTTGGCTCTTGCGTCTGATACAGATTGTACCAGGCCTTTAATGTTTCTGGTGCAAAGACATCCAGCAACTTCAGTACATGCATCGTAAATTCTAACGGAGCTATTCCAGATGCAGTAACTACATTTCCAACGGTTACTGCTGGCTCCGTTTGATAATATGTCTCTCCAGTGTAATCTGGGCATATCATCTTCAAGTATCCTAAATCATTGCTTGTATGCTGTATGGAGTCCAACATCCCTATTTTTGCAAGTCCAACAGTGGCACCACAAATGGCAGCAATAACCGTACCTTTTTCTACAGAGGCAGCAACTTTTCTCAATAGAGGATCATGGATGGTGTCCAGCCAGGTGTTTCCTCCCGGAAGAATGATGACATCATTACTATTCAATTCACACGCATCAACAGAAATATGAGGAAGAATGTTCAATCCTCCCATCGTAGTTACCGGATGTTTATCTACGCCTACGGTTACGATCTGTAAAGGCTCGACCTCTTTTCTGAAATACCTTCCCGAGTTCAATTCAGCAGTTAAATACCCTATCTCCCAGTCTGACATTGTATCAAATACATATAGATATACGTTCTTCGTTTGCATCATACACACTCCTTTTGTTATTCATGATTGAATTACTCTCGTATTATATAAAAACTTCACTGACATCTACCGTCAGTGAAGTTTTTAAACTTGATAATAGTCAATAAGGTCATGTAGAACTTCAACCAGTGTGTGCTTCAAACGGTTGGGTTCTAGGACTTGAACAGATCTGCCATAAGGCAAAAGTAAGCTCGGGACGTACTTATGCATCTTTTCTTCATCTATTAAAAACATAGCACGCTCAGGAGTCCGTTCCTGGAGATGGTGTCTCATATACCAATGCCGGCATAGGCCATCCAGCGTGCTTGATTTACCCGTAAGAACTAGAGGAATAAATGCTTGCGGATTTTCTGCTTCTGGAAGCAGGCTATTCTTGAAAAATGTACTTGCCGAAAAAAGCGCCGGGCGGTTGAACGTTAATTCTGTTTGGTTCACATGATTGATGCGATCCACTCTAAAACTGCGAATTTCATTCCGAAAATGACAAAAAGCTATAACATACCAGTTCTGATTCCAATAGATCATTCCATAGGGGTCCACGATTCTATGCTTGAACTGCTCTTCATGACTTGTTTGGTAATCCATTTCTACTGACGATTCGTTTAGTACACTTTGCTCCAAAATTTTCAATATGGGCTCTATCGTTGGCGTTCCAAGGGAACCAATAACTTCAACGCCTTCGAAATGTTGCTTGAGCATGCTCTCCTGTTCTGGATTTGAGTGCATCATAAGCTTTGAAGTTGCGCTATTTAATGACTCTTCTAAAAAATACCCAGCTTCTTTTGCGAAAACAGCTGCATGAAGTAATGTCGTTTTCTCCTCTACATCTAGAAGAAGAGGACTTTTAATAAATTGATTTAACAGAGTATACCCGCCATGATGACCCGTATCGGAGATTATGGGTACACCACTGGCACAAAGTGCATCAATATAACGGTAAACCGTTCGTATATTGATTTCTAATTTTTCAGATAGTTGTTTTGCCGTAATTTTTCTGCCTGAATTCAGCATCCATAGAATGGCCAACATGTTATCTACTTTAGACATTAGTTTCACCTCAGAGATTACTTTATCATTTATTTTGTGTTGGAATACGATATAATAGGAGAAATTTATTCCATTCTGTGCATGAGGTGATCCGGATGTCCAACGAACTCATTCAAGCCATTCAATTATTGAAAGAAAAGAAGTGGGTGGATCTGACCCATACATTTGGTCCCGATTCCCCGCATTTTTCAGCTTTTGATGCGGCACAATTCGATACGCTGTTTGATCACGATCAAGGGTTCTTCGCCCAGAGCTTCAAATTTCCCGGTCAATACGGCACACATCTCGATGCACCGATTCACTTCGTCCGGGATACCCGATATCTGGATCAACTGGGTTTGAAGGAACTTGTACTCCCTCTTGTAGTTATGGATCAATCCGCCGAAGTGCAGAACAATCCAGATTTCACGCTGAATGTGGAGCACATTCTTGAATTTGAAAGAGAGCATGGGATTATTGAAGCGGGAAGCTTCGTAGCTTTGCGTACGGATTGGAGCAAACGATGGCCGAGGCATGAAGCATTTGATAACAAGGATGCGGAAGACAACAGTCATGCACCGGGATGGTCGGTTAGTGCACTCATGTTTTTATTTGAGGAAAGAAAGATCAAGGCCATTGGGCATGAAACCTTTGATACGGATTCAGCCGTAGATTATCAGAAGAATGGGGCGCTACTGGCAGAATATTATGTACTTGCTCAGGATACATATCAGGTTGAACTGTTAACGAATCTGGATCAGGTGCCGGCTAAAGGCGCGGTGATCTTCAACATTGTTCCCAAAGCGGAGAAAGCATCCGGTTTTCCAGTTCGATCCTTTGCCATTTTGCCATGAAACAGGTGAGCAAAGTCTATTGTAGATCATTCAAATGGTAATGAATTCTAAACGCTTCTCATATGTAAATAGCAAAGGAGGCATACACTGCCTCCTTTTTTAATTCAGCATTTTGGATCATTCGATGGCTATCGCTCACAGGATTTATGCACAATACCTATGTTATTGCTTTTGATCTGAATAAGGGTCCTGATTGAAGCGTTGTGAGATCTTTTTCTCTGTTTTCTTACGCCGTATCCAGCGCTTGAGCAGACCTTCTTCTTTACGTCCTTGCAGTGTTTCCTTCAAACCTTGAATCATAAATTCAGATCTTCGTCTGTCATCCCGACTAATCTCGCGTAATTCCTTAATGAATTTGTCGTCCATATCTGCCTCTCGCTCATTCAGTATTTTTCTATTATACCGAACACACGTTCTTTTATCAAGTTTTTCCATGTTGAATGATTTTCAAGATTTTAGTAGTGAAAAGAAGCACAGGCACGATGCGCTCCATGTGTAAGAATGGTACTAGATCTTAGGTAATATTCCTTCATGTATGTAGGAGGTTGAGAAATAGGTGAACGGGAGGAGCGGTGCTTGATGAAGCAAAGTATAGGCAGATTGTGGTTACTCGCAGTGATGCATGGAATCCTGGGGATTGGAACGTTCACCATTTCCCAGTTTTCTGATCCCGGGCATCATACTTCTGCTTGTTCTTGGTGTAATGCCTGTTCTGATTGGCATTTCGCTCTTGCGTCGTCATCATTGGGGGTTGGGTGAGAGATTGAATCTCTATCCTGATCGTTACTGGGCTTGGACGTTTTCCTTGTATACGGGGTTTGCTCTCATCATCTGGATTATGGTGCAGGTGTACTGGATACAGGATGTCTCCATCATTCATCTGGTCTATTTTGCATGGGGAGTGGGTATTCAGGTTGTGACCTTGTTGCCTGGTGTACAGCAAAGATACTCGAAATAACGCGTTTTGTAAGTTGAACAAATAGCTGCTACCAGGATCGTTGAATACTCTTGGTGGCAGCTATTTGCTGTTGGTTTCCGAGACTGAGGGGGAGCGGGCATATCATCTTGACAAAGAAGTGCCACCCTTGCATACTTATGATATATACTTTATAAAGTTTATTTATTAATGAAATAAATACCCATCATGAAGAGTTAAGCATACGTTGCGTGCTTTTCTCTTCTGTTGCGGCGTGGAAATGACGGTTGGATAGCAACAGGAAACAGGGGGGTGAGCATGGATGGTATACATCATTATGGCAATCATCATTTGGGTAGGGGCCTATGCAAGCATGGCTTTATCAAAAGAGCCGATGGAAGTGAAACCTGTAAAGTCGATGGATGATCTGTTTGAGTAAACTTATTATCATCTAAATCCGAATGTCTGAACAAAGTAACTCTTCCAGCTTCGATCCCTTGCCAGCACAATGGCACTCACGTGTTCAAGTGAGGTATTATGGTATGATATGCAGTGAAATTACATCCATACCATTGCTTTGGTTCAATTGAACCAGAGGAGAAACGAGAGGTTTATGAAAAAAGCCAACGCTACAATGATGAAACACATCAATTTGAATAATGTGCGTGAAGTCATGCAGCAGATTGAGACGGCGACCAAACCGCAATTAGCTTCACTAACCAATCTTAGTGTTGTAACCATCAATGCGCTGATCCAGGAATTATGTGATGGCGGAGAGCTGTTTCAGGATAAAGTTGTTCCGTCCAACGGCGGTCGTCCTGCTCAGGCATATCGGTATAATTATAACTTCAAGCTTGCTTTGGTTCTCTACATTAAAGAGATGAAAGGTCAAGAGTTGATCTCGGTAGCGGTCATGAATCTGGAGAACGAGGTTGTGTTGAAGGAAGAGAGCATCTTGCCTGCTTTCGATAAACAACATGTGTTGCAACTTATCGAGCGTTTCATTACAGCGTATCCCTCTATTCATATGATTGGTATCGGTATTCCGGGGCAGGCCGTGGACGGAGACATCACGGTGAGCAGTCATGAGGAACTTATCCATTCACATCTGATTCGGGAGATCGAGAGCGAGTTCCGACTGAAAGTGCTCGTGGAGAATGATGTTAATGCAGCGATTAGCGGATACTGTACACAACATGCTGATATGAAGGAACAGAATGTGGCAGGAATTTATTTTCCGAATCGATATCCGCCGGGTATGGGCATGATGTTGAACGGACAGATGATTCGCGGGAAAAACGGGATGTTCGGTGAGATCAAGTATCTTCCATACTCTCCTGATTGGAAACGTGAAATGAGCAAGGATGACTTTGTAAGGCATGTATGTCAGATCCTGCAAACCATTAATGCCGTCGTTGCCCCGCACCAGATTGTGATTTATCAGGAACGGGTGGAGAGAGAAGAGCTGGATTTGGCGTGGAAACAGTACGGAAAGGACCACCCCATGCCGTCGTTACCCGAGATCGTACATCAGGAGTCGTTTCAACATGATTTCGATGCAGGATTAAGAGGAATGGTTCTTCAGGCGTTGAAGTCAGGTATTCTCTCGGATGCCTTATGATCCACAGGACATGTTCTGTGGATTTTATTTACCTTGCAGAAACCCGAATGTTTCGCCCATAAATCAGTATTGACATGGAACCATATAGTTTCTAAAGATTGAGGAATTTATCCCAAATTCAACGACGAAAACGGCGTATTCCGTACCATTTAATCTATGATAGATTTGCAGGAACAAGCATAGAGGAGGAGTCATGATGCGTGAGGAAGAAAGAATCATGAAGGGAATTCTGTTTAGTCCAGGTGATCCTGAATTGAAGAAAATGAAACGTAATGCGCATAACCTCAGTCAGCAATATAGTCAGACCTATGAAGATCAGACGGAGGAAAGGCAGCAGATATTACAACAATTGGTAGGAAATTTAGGTGAGGGCGGATTCATGCAAGGGCCCATCTTTTTTCATTATGGTGTGCATACCCGGATAGGTGATCACTTCTTCGGTAATTACAACCTTACGATACAAGACGACGCTCAAGTGACGATCGGGGACTATACCAGTTTTGGCCCCAACGTTACAATTGTTACCCCCATTCACCCGATGATTGCCCGTGAGCGGAGACAGATGGTGGACCGGAATGGTGAAGTGAAGTCACTCTGTTATGCCAAACCTGTCACGATTGGAAACGATGTATGGATCTCGGCAAACGTCACGGTGTGCGGGGGTGTTACGATTGGAGACGGATGTGTAATTGGAGCTGGTAGCGTGGTCACTCGTGACATTCCACCGCATTCTTTTGCAGCAGGCGTGCCGTGCAGAGTGATCCGCAAAATTACTGAAGCAGACAGCATGCGAAATTACCCCGATGTTCTGGCAGATTGCCGTGTGCTGGAAGAATAAAAAGGCTGTCACCAGGATCAGGAGATGATCCGGTGACGGCCTTTTGTTGTCAGGTGTTTATTTGGAGGCGTTATAGTTACTCAAGAATTCTTTTACTTTTGCAGGATCAGCTTTCAATTCATTCCCGGTCTGAACGAGCGGGCTTACTGTGGAGTATGCTTTGAGCTTGTTGTTCTTGTAGAACTGCAAAATCTCATCCTGATTAATGGAGTACAGCACGGCTTTTCTCAAATCACTGCTCTTGGCAACTTCACGGTTGGCCGTGTTAAACAACAGGTAGGAAACTGCATTGCTTGGAATGCTTTGCAGGTGCAATTTACTGTCGTTTTCAATGATGTCATATTTGGTCTCAGGTACTCCATAGTACAGGTGAACCTCACTGCTACGAAGCGCAGACAGGGCACTGTCTGCACCCGCAATGAAGCGCACATTCACTTGAGCGATTTTCGGTGCATCATCGGAACCTTTGCGGTATCCCGGATTTTGCAAGAATACACCTTCATAATCGTTTTTGTAAGAAAGAATGTAAGGGCCGCTGGCGTACAGGGTATTGTTATAGCTTGCGCCTTCAGTCACCGTGTTCTGATCTCCGTATGGGATATCTTTATTGACATCAAAGGAAGCTACATCATATGTGTTGATGCTCTCCACCTGTTTTTTGGACACAATGCCAGCAGATTGGTGAGCCAGGTAGTTCAATACTTGCGGGAAAGGCTCAGTCGTTGTCAGTTTAACAACCTGATATTTACCTGCACCGTTATCGGCTTGGTTCTTGTCCGTTACGAGTTCGGTAATGTTGCTATCCAATCCTTGTTGCAATGCTTCCAGAATGGTACCGTTGCCACCGGATTGCTTGACAGATTCCAGAGCGCTCAGATCCGTTACAAGTTCAGCTTGTTTGATGTGCTCATGCAGACTGTATGTGCGATGATCCGGAACGGAATCTTTGTTTTTGGCCCGATCCAGCGAGAAGATTACATCATCCGCGCCTACACGTTCTCCCGTATCAACCGCTTTTTTGTTCTCAATCTTCGCAAAGTTAATGTCGTCACGCAGAACGAAGTAGTACTCTGAATTCCCATCGGCGATGCTAAAATTACGGGAGAGTGATCCATCCGGTGTCAGCTGATCATCATCCGTCAGGTTCACGAGACGCACATACATATTGGTATTCAATTGGTTGATGGAACCGTCATTACCTTTGATCGGATCAAGGGAAGTGAGAACGGATGCAGCTTGTGTAAGAATCAACGGATCTTTGGCATTTTTGGAGCTGTCCTTGAATTCAATGGGTTCCCATGCCATAGCACGGGATTTGGACAGACGAACGGTATCGACATTCAGAATGTCTTTGTTCACAGCCTGACTCTTTAGGGAGATGTAGAGTGGTGCGATATAGGCTTGATCGGTTACGAGACGATCTTCCAATTGTTTGTACGTGTCCTTGTATTCATCGGGTGTCTGGGTTGCTGCCTGATCGATCAGTTTATCGATCTCACCATCGGCAAGAATGCTGTAATCTCCGCCTGTTTTGAAAAGGGAGCGAACAGCATAATCCGGATTTCCCGTGACTGTTGTCCAGCTGGACAAGGAAATATCGTAATTTCCTGCATCCTGCTGGGATTTGAAGCTGCCGTAATCCGGCTGTAAGTTCAGCTTCACATTGAAGCCGTTCTTGGTCAGTTGGTCCCGGATAATGTTGACATCATTTTCGGAAGAACTCATGGCGAGCAATTCAATGTCTGCGGATTGTTGAGCAGTCTCAGCTGTATCCCCAGGTGTGGTCTCCGCTTGGGATTCCGTCTTGGTTTTCACACTGCATCCGGAGATCACAATGACGAGAATCAATAGTAGGGAAATCAACGTACTTTTTTTCATGAGGTTACCTCCAGATCGATTTGTATTGAGATGATGAGTTATAACCTGAACATAGGACTTTACACGTGATCACTACGATGGTGGAATCACCTTCTGATCGCTTTTTTGCTGTGTTTTGCTGTGAGGAGTCTTTAAGCTTTTTCCAACTTGGGATCAAGCGCATCACGCAGACCGTCACCGAGAAAGTTGAATGAAAGTACGAGCAGAATAATCGCCAGACCTGGATAAATCGCCAGATACGAATGGGTTTCCAGATATGTACTGCCGAGCTTCAGAATATTGCCCCATTCCGGTATATGTGGTTCTACACCGAGACCCAGATAACTCAAGCTGCTGGTCGCGATAACGGCTCCACCGATGGTGAGTGTGGATTTGATAATCATGGGCGCGAGTGAGTTGGGAATAATGTGTTTGAAAATAATGGAACGATTGTTGTACCCGAGTGCACGCGCAGCTTCAACAAATTCAAATGTGGATACATAGAGGACGCTGGCTCTCATCGTTCGCGCATAGGTTGGAATTGAACCCAGGCTGAGCGCCAGAATGAGATTCACTGTATTGGCTCCGAACGCCGCAATAATCGCAATGGCGAGCAGAATTCCAGGTATCGCATAGAGAATATCGAGTAACCGCATGATGATGTTATCGGTATGCCTCCCGTAAAATCCGGAGAATGCACCAAGGGTGCCACCGATGAACACCGGGATGACGGTTGACATGAATCCTACAATCAAGGAAATCCGGGCACCGAATACAATTCGGGAAAACAGACATCGTCCGAAATCATCCGTTCCCAAGGGATAAGCAAGGGAAGGGGACTGAAGTAATGCAGCATAGTTGTTTTCCACTGCCATGCTGTAGTCAAAGGTAAAGAAACTGCAGATGGAGATCGAGAACAGGAAAATGATAAAAAACATGCCGGACATTGCAGTCATATTCGGAGCAAGACGCTCCCACAGGTCATTCCAGAAATTCGATTTTTGTTTATATTGTCTTCGAATGCGTCCAATGATAGAAATGCCGAGCAGCAATGCGAATACATTCCCGGTGACCGAGGTCAGGATCAGCACGACACTGACGCCTATCATCCATCGTGGGAGGGTAGAAGACGCATTATATCGAGATATGATAACCAGCACGATCAGGTCAATGACCAGGATAAATATCAGTCCCGTCATAGCGGGCAGAAAATTGTCAGCCACGTAGGGCTTGAAGATATTCAAAGCCGATGCACCGATCACGAATAGCTGGGTTAGCAGCATATACACCGCAAATGTATACTCCACGTTCTTTCCTTTTCGGATGAGATGGAAGGCTGCGATGACGATAAATATATTGCCAGACACGATAGCAAGCAGCTGAATCCATGCCAACCTGCGAGTCAGGAACGAGACCGAACCATGCCGGATCAAGTCGCGCCGTATTCGAATCGTGAGCACACTTTGCACCAGGGTGAAGAATAAATAGATTCCAGAAACAGTAAGCAGAAATGGTTTGAATACCTGCTCGCTCCAGTCGTAACTGTTCAGCAGCAAGAGTGTGGTCAAGAGAAGAGAAGTGACCCAGGCAAAGCTGGCTTGACTGTATTCACGTGAAGACTTGAGACGGAAACGCATTTCTTGTGTTAAGGAGCCTGATTTTGTCATAGTACACCTGCTTTAATATTGTTTCATCTTGGAACGCACTCTTGGATCAACAAAGGCGTACAGCAGATCTACGACCACATTAATAATGGAGATGGTGATTGCAGTGTAGATCACTCCGCCCATGATACTCGGAATATCGGGGATGAATTGCTTATCCACAATGTAGCTGCCGAGACCACTGATATTAAATACTTTCTCCGTTACCGCTGCCCCGCCCAACATGGCTCCAAATTGAAGGCCAATCACAGTTACAATGGGAATCAATGCATTGCGTACAGCGTGTTTCAGCATGACATGTCGTTCGCTTAACCCTTTGGCGCGTGCAGTCATCACGTAATCCTCATGAATGACTTCCAGTGTCGAAGACCGGGTCATCCGGGCTACCGCAGCCGTGAGTCCTGTACCCAGTACAATGGTGGGCATAATGATTGATAGCCAGTTCTGCGGGTTAAAGGTGGCCGGAAGCCACTGCATTTTGATTGAGAAATTCAGAATGAATATAAGTCCTTGCCAGAAATTCGGGATCGATAATCCAATCAGAGCAATAAACATGAACGTGTAATCGAACCATGAGTTAGGCTTAATTGCTGATATAATACCTATGGGTAATGCAATGACAAGTGCAAGCAGCAGGGAGATGACCGCCAGGGTCAATGTAATTGGAAATTTCCTTGCGATCGTTGCCGTGACATCTTCATTTCCTGCAAAAGACTTACCGAGATCAAACAGGGCAACGCCCTTAATGTTGTTCCAAAGCTGTGTAAGATAAGGCTGATCCAGGCCGTACACATGATTGAATGCTGCAATCTGTTCCTTTGTCGCCGTCTCGCCAAGAATATTCGCTGCCGGATTGAACGGAGACAGATACAAGATGGTGAATACAAGTGTAGCTACACCCAGAATGACAAATAGCGTCATGAGTATTCTTTCGAATATGTACTTTAGATAAGGGTTGCCATACAGGAACAGGATAGCGTACATCAGACATCCCGGAATAATGGATAAGGCGAAAAACCATGGTTTATCCATAAGCCAACGGAACGTATCGTCCATGGTCAGTCGGTGACTGCCCTGTTCCTGAAGTTTGCGAGAAGTCCGCTCCTGTAACTCTTGTTGAAACGTCTCTTCGAGCCATTTCTCAGCCTGACGATTGAATTCTGCCTCACTGACCTGTTGCTGAAAGAAGCGGTGCTTGCGCCGCAACTGTTCTTCCACTTCCAGTTGAAGGTTGCTTCGATAGGAGGAACCGAGCATCTCTTGTTCTGCCGCCTGCCTGGCAACTGTCCAGCCGTCCTTTTTTCGATTCGATCGCCAGAACCAATATACGACCAGATTAATCGGTAATCCCAGTATAAAAAGAACATATCGATAAGAAGGGTGAAGCAGCATTTTGCCATAAATAAAACTTAAATAGTACCCCAACCGTGAGATTCTGCTGCCTTCTGCCAAATTCAAACCAAGCGTACCTCCTTTCATTCAGGTTTAAATTGCATTATTCCGATTGATATAGTATATATTATTTAGGGTCCAAACAATTGTCAAGGTATGGAATTACAATTATACATATGAGTGCATGCAAAATACGGATGAGAGCTGGTGAACCGATGGAGCCTATGCTGAAAGTGAATGATCTCTCGGTCTCTTTTTTTGCTGGAGAGCGTGAGTTTCAGGCGGTACGGGAAGTGAGCTTTGAGGTGCGGAAAGGCGAGACACTTGGCATCGTTGGGGAATCAGGCAGTGGGAAGAGTGTAACAGCACGTTCCATTATGCGACTGCTCGCCTCCCCTCCTTCACAGATGAAAAAGGGAGAGATTTTGTTCAAAGGTGTCGATCTTGCGAACAAAACACAAAAAGAGATGGAGAGCATTCGCGGACGTGATATCGGTATGATCTTCCAGGACCCGATGAGCTCGCTTAATCCGACCATTAAAGTGGGTAAACAAATCTCCGAAAGTCTCATTAAACATCAGAAGTTGTCACGAAGAGAAGCGAAGAAGCAGGCCATCGCGATGATGGAACGGGTTGGGATCAATCAAAGCGAGATTCGGTACAATCAATATCCGCACGAGTTCTCGGGAGGCATGCGCCAGCGGGTTATGATTGGTATTGCTCTTGCTTGTCGTCCCGAATTGCTCATTGCCGATGAGCCGACAACTGCACTGGATGTGACAATTCAGGCTCAGATTCTTGACCTGATGAAAGATATGCAGGATCAGCTGGGCACATCGATTATTCTGATTACACATGATCTGGGCGTGGTGGCAGGCATGTGCGACCGGGTAGTCGTCATGAAGGATGGGCAGATTGTGGAGACCGGGACAACGACAGAGATTTTTGCTAACCCCAAACATCCATATACGGTCAGACTTCTGAATGCCTTACCACGTCTGGATGAGAAGAAGAAACCTAAACTTGAATCTTTGGTTCCAAGAGATCTGGAGAATGATCAGCCGCTACTTGAGGTGAAGTCACTCAGACAGCATTTTAATCTGGGTAAGGGGAATACCTTAAAGGCCGTGAATGATATCAGTTTTCATATTCGTCAAGGAGAGACACTTGGGGTTGTGGGGGAGTCGGGCAGCGGTAAATCAACCACGGGGCGTGCCATTTTGCGTTTGCATGAGCCGACCGGCGGAGATGTGCTGTTCAAGGGAGTCCCACTTCAGCGTCTGTCTGCTTCGGAGATGAAGACGATGCGTAGACATATGCAGATTATTTTCCAGGACCCCTATGCATCGTTGAATCCCAAAATGAGAATTATGGATATCATTGGTGAAGCGCTTGATATCCATCAGCTTGCGGGCAGTGCAACTCAACGGGAGAAGCGGGTGGAAGAATTGCTGGAGATGGTGGGACTTGATCCAATGCATGCGCAACGTTATCCACATGAATTCTCGGGCGGACAGAGACAGCGGATTGGCATTGCACGAGCACTGGCTGTAGAACCTGAATTCATCGTATGTGACGAGCCTTTATCTGCACTGGATGTATCCATTCAGGCGCAGATTGTGCAATTGCTTGAGGACTTGCAGCAGCGACTCGGCTTAACCTATCTCTTCATCGCACATGACTTGTCCATGGTCAAGCACATCAGTGATCGGGTAGCTGTCATGTATAACGGCAAAATTGTGGAGCTGGCGGAAAGTGAAGAACTGTATTCCAATCCACAACATGCTTACACCAAGGCGTTGCTATCGGCCATACCTGTTCCCGACCCGGCGGTGGAAGCGAAGAGGAAACGACATGTTGTGAACGATGCCGGAAGAGATGTAACAGAGGCAGCCGATCGTTACAATCTGGAGAATTCCAGCTGGGTTGAAGTCAAAGAGGGGCACTGGGTAGCCATATCTGGATAGGTTATATCCATGTCCAACCATGTCCACACATGTCTACACAAAAGAACCCCGACAACGATCATTGCAGATCGGTTGCCGGGGTTCTTTCCTATGCACTTTTGGCACTGGCTATCATGGTAACCATCCAGGATGGTTATTTTAATTGAACTGATTTCTTGATGGTATCGATTTCGGCTTTGGTCTCATCACCCAGATACGTGAAGATGAAGTTGAAAGCATAACCTTCAATGATTGAACTGTAGTAGTCCTGAGTAATGGTTGTTCCGTCACCTGCATCCATCGTGATTTGCATCAAGTCCATCTTTTTGCCACCAATGGTTTCCGTTGTCATTTCTTTATAATCGTAAGGGAACTGGCTATCCTCCATGAATTTCTTGGTTGCTTTGAGGTAGTCTTTGCCTGTACGAATGCCTTGCAATAAGCTTACTTTCTCAGCAATCGCCATTGCGGAAGGACCAATTTGACCTCCGTCTAATGGATACTTTGAAGCCATAAGCAGATTCAATGTTTTAGTCTGGGACAGTTCAATCTGTTTTTTCTTCGTTTCATCATCACCGGCAATCGCTTCGGAGGAAGCGTTTGTCAGCTCATTCATGCCTGCAGCATCCTGGAACTCCCATGCTTCCGGGAATTTCAGTGATACGCCGAAATAGTCATTGGTATAAGAACCTTTTTCCGTATTTCCCAGCTCAACGTCTTTTGTATTATCGGTTCCTTTGTCCTCTGCGTTGGCTGGCTCCGTGTTCTCTGTATCTTCCGTGTTGGTCGTTTCGGAATCTGTGCCGGCAGTTGTTTCTGTTCCAGTGGAATCATCAGTGGTGGCTGTGTTATCTGCCTTGTCACCGCAAGCGGCTGCAACCAGCATAATCATAATGAGCATTGCGAATAAAGAAGCTTTTTTTGGAATTGTCATAATACCCTCCTGAAATGTGTGTGTGTTTCTCTCTCTACATGTTGCGTAGTCCTACATGATCGTACGAAAGTTCTCGAATACGATCTACAGAATCTAATCGGTCTTCTATAAATAAGACAATCGACTGGCGATTGAAACAGCACAGGGAGTGATTTTACATGAGTATGAAAGATATTTATCTGGCGGAGTTGGATCGAGCGAGTGGGGAATCCTTTGATCAGCTGTTTGACGATCTGTATTTGCAGGTGGATTTCAAGTGGATTGAACGTGCGCTGATACAGGGGATTCCGGCGAATGTGAGTCTGTAGATCGTGAAGTTGATTTTGCGAAATAGATATGTTACGCTTACATTACAAGAGCAAACAACAGAATAAGCAATAACATCTTTTGATGGATTGTAACTGTGAAGACAGGCAAAACCTAAACTGATGGTGAAATGAAAGCCCCTTTTTTTTGGTGCTATTTTACCTTGAGTTTAGGTTTTTTTTGTTTTCTGCTCTAAATTACAGTTAGTTACCTGGAAAAACCAAAATAAATTCCGAAAAGAGGTTGTTGTTCATGACCACGGCAAAAAAAGGATTCCCCGAAAACTTCCTATGGGGCGGCGCTACAGCTGCCAATCAATTGGAGGGTGCATTCGATCAGGACGGCAAAGGCCTCTCCACAGCGGATATGATTGCTCATGTTCCCAAAGAGAAGCGTACAGGCGGACATGCCATGGAAATTTCCTCTTCCCGAATTGAAGAGATTCTTTCTGGCAAAATCGAAGAACGTTTCCCGAAACGTTTCGGTATCGATTTCTATCATCACTTCAGAGAAGATATTGCGTTGTTCGCTGAAATGGGATTCAAAGTATTCCGTTTGTCCATTCACTGGGCACGTATTTTCCCGAACGGTTATGATCAAGAGCCCAATGAAGCAGGTTTGAAATTCTACGATGAAGTATTCGACGAATTGTTGAAATACGGTATCGAGCCGCTCGTTACCCTGTCTCACTATGAGACTCCGCTTGGCTTGACGCAAAAATATAACGGCTGGGCTGGTCGTGAAGTGATCGGACACTATGTTCGTTATGCAGAGACGGTATTTAACCGTTATAAAAATAAAGTGAAATACTGGCTGACGTTCAATGAAATCAACGTAATGCTGTTCAGCCCATACACAGGTGGCGGCATTCTGATCGATAAAGTGGATAACAAGTTGCAAACGACATATCAAGCGCTGCATCATCAATTTGTAGCCAGTGCATTGGTAACGAAGCTTGCACACGAGATTATGCCAGGTTCCCAAGTAGGTTGTATGCTTGCTCGTATGGAAACTTATGCAGCAACATGTAACCCGGTAGATGTTCGTCTGGCTCAACACGAGAATCAGATCAACCTCTTCTTCACGGACATGCATGCTCGTGGTAAATATCCGAACTACATGGCTCGTTATTTTGAAGAAAACAACATCGTGATTCACAAAGAAGCAGGCGATGATGAAATCATGCTCAACAACACGGTTGATTTCATCTCCTTCAGTTATTATATGTCCGTGACCAAATCCGCTTCTGCCAACGAAGCAGAGACATCCGGCAACCTGACTGGCGGCGTGAAAAACCCTTATCTGGAAGCATCCGACTGGGGCTGGGAGATTGACCCGATTGGTCTGCGCGTAACGCTGAACAACTTCTGGGACCGTTATGAGAAACCATTGTTCATCGTGGAAAATGGTTTGGGTGCCTATGACAAAGTAGAAGAGGATGGTTCTATCCATGACTCCTATCGTGTGGATTACCTGAAGAAACATATCGAACAAATGAAAGAAGCCATTAAAGACGGTGTGGATCTGATTGGCTTCACAGCATGGGGTCCGATTGACTTGGTGAGTATGTCTACATCTGAAATGTCCAAACGGTATGGTTTCATCTATGTCGATCTGGATGATGAAGGTAACGGAACGCTCAAACGTTCCAAGAAAGACTCGTTCGACTGGTACAAAAACGTAATTTCCAGCAATGGTGAGCAACTGTAATTCTCTCGTTCGTAAACCGAATTATATGAGGTAATGTATCATTCGGGATTGTTACCGCAAGAAGCGGGCAAAACCTGACATCAAAGTTGGTATTGAATGAACCTGATGGTTCTGAGAGCCCTTTTGTCGGGTCTTGTCCGCTTTTTGGTATACTTCAAGACATTATATTGGAGGGGTTTTTCTTTGAAAAAAAGGAATACGGCTACAAGGAATATGGGGTGGATGTTGGCACTGACTCTCAGCCTGAGTGTGATCTGGCCAACAACGGTTGGTGCAGAACGTGCTGAAGTTACGCGGATTCAGGCCAATACTTATGTGGGTGATCCGGGAGAGATGGTAGAGTCCTTTGACATTACCGTTGCTGACCCGGAGAAGTATCGCAATCTGAAGGCTTCTGACTTCGAGATTACAGGCAATTATGATGGTTATCCCTTGAATGAAGCAGCGGAAATCGTGCAAAACAATTATGAAGATGACGGGATAAAATTGACCATTCAGGATCATACCATCCATATGGAGGTAGAGCCGTTTAAATATCCTGGAGGTATGAAATCCCAATTTGCAGTAACTAGCAAAACGTATCCGGAGCTTTCTTTTGATGAGAAAAGTGTAAAGCAGGTTACAACACGTACAGTGGATGCGTTTGAAAAAGGGCAATTTACAGGTAGTAACGGTGCGACTCTGTCCTATAATCTGAAACATAGTCCGTCCAAAGAACCCAAGCCACTCATGGTATGGCTTCATGGTGGTGGTGAAGTTGGAACAGATGGACGTAACCATCTTACCGCGAATCGCGGAGCGGTAGTCTGGACAGAATCGGGATACGATACTTCCGTGCTAGCAGTACAGTATCCTGAGAATTACAGCTTCAAGATCTATGATAACCCTGAACAATTGGCTCAAATGCAAGCGTACTTCGTAGCGCAATATGAATTGATCCAGAAGCTGGTTGCTGAAGGCGAAGTTGATCCGAACCGGATCTATCTCTCTGGTGTATCCAGTGGTGGCGGGGGTGCATTTCGTTTCCTGACACAGTATCCGGATCTGTTCGCCGGAGCGATTGTTGTTGCAGCCAAGGATACAGTCGCGGATTACACGGGATCTGTAGAGGCATTCAAGCAGGAGCTGAAAGATATTGTTAATGTGCCTGTCTGGATTATGCACGCGGAAAATGACCCAACCACAGACAGTCGCACAAGCTCACTCGCTTATCAGGCTCTCACCGAGCTGGGCGCCAAGCATGTGAAATTAGCATTGTATGATGATGCATACATGGATAGCCAAAGGTTGTATGGCGGTCTGAGACACTGGTCATGGGTGCCGGCCTTTAACGATAAGGAAGTACTCGCGAGCTTGTTCCAACTAAGCAAAGGGACTGCGGGAGAACAGACTGGAGGTAGCGCTGAACATGCCGTACAACCGGCGGAGCCAGTGACCAGAGCACAAATAGCGAATGTTTTGGCAGACGTACTGGATCTTCCCGATGCTTCTGGAGATTATCCATATCTGGATTCTGCCCCAGGTTGGGCTAAACAGGCTATTGCTAAGGTGACCAAAGCAGGATTCATGAACGGAATGAGCAAACAGCAATTTGCACCGGAAACCGAAGTGACACGTGCGCAAATGGCAGTGATTGTAGACCATGTTCTGTCGAATCGCGGCTGGAATGCTGCTTCTGACGCCACTGTATTTTCTTTTAAAGACATTCAGGGGGAGCACTGGGCTTATAAAGCCATTCAAAACAGTGCTCATGCAGGGATATTGTCCGGTATAAGCAAAGATCAATTTGGTCCATCGAAGTCTGTTACAGGTGAGCAGCTGGAGCTGATCCTGCAACGACTGGAACAATTAAAAACAAATTAAACGATATAACCTATAAATAATGATACGGAGAGGAATGATTGATATGACAACACCATTTCCGAAGGATTTTCTATGGGGCGGCGCGGTAGCAGCCAACCAACTTGAAGGAGCTTATAATACGGATGGCAAAGGCCTGTCTGTCCAAGACGTAATGCCACACGGGATTACAACGCCGCGAACAGAAGCACCAACAGAGGATAACCTGAAACTGATTGGGATTGATTTCTACAACCGTTACAAAGAGGATGTTAAATTGTTTGCTGAAATGGGCTTCAAAGTGTTCCGTACATCCATCGCTTGGTCCCGGATCTTCCCTAAAGGAGATGAATTGGAACCAAACGAGAAAGGTCTGCAATTCTATGATGACCTGTTTGATGAGTGCCACAAATATGGCATTGAACCACTCGTAACAATCTCTCACTATGAGACACCGCTGCATCTGTCCAAAACCTATGATGGCTGGGTTAACCGTAAAATGATCGAGTTCTACGAGCGCTATGTAACGGTACTATTTAACCGCTTCAAAGGCAAAGTGAAATACTGGCTGACGTTTAATGAAATCAACTCCATTCTGGAGGAGCCATTCATGAGCGGCGGAATCTATACGCCAAAAGCAGAACTATCCAAGCAGGATCTGTACCAAGCAATCCATCATGAATTGGTAGCCAGTGCGCTCGCGGTGAAACTGGGTCATGAAATTATGCCGGAAGCCAAAATTGGCTGTATGGTACTAAGTATGCCTACGTATCCGCTGACACCAAATCCGGATGATGTGGTTGCTGCAATGCATGCAGAGCAGCGCAATGACATCTTTGCTGATATCCATGCACGTGGTTACTATCCGAAGTACATCAATCGTTATTTTAAGGCGAATAATATCAATATTAACTTTGAAGACGGCGATGCGGAAATTCTGAAGCATACGGTAGACTTTATCTCGTTCAGTTATTATGTGAGTATCTGTGAGACCGGTGATCCTGAGAAACGTGTTGAAGGTAAAGGAAATCTGTTCGCAGGTGTGCAGAACCCTTATCTCAAAGCGAGTGAGTGGGGTTGGCAGATCGATCCGCAAGGACTGCGCGTAACCTTGAATAAATACTGGGACCGTTATCAAAAACCGTTGTTTATTGTCGAAAATGGTTTGGGTGCTGTAGATGAGCTGATTACCGACGAAAATGGCAATAAAACAGTGAACGATGATTACCGTATCCAATACCTGAACGATCATCTGGTACAAGTGGGCGAGGCTCTTGAAGATGGTGTTGAAGTAATGGGGTATACATCATGGGGCTGTATTGACCTGGTGAGTGCGTCCACGGCAGAGATGAAGAAACGTTATGGCTTCATCTATGTAGATCGCAACAATGATGGTTCAGGAACTCTGGATCGTTACAAGAAAAAATCATTCCATTGGTACAAAGAAGTTATTGGTTCTAACGGCGCAAGTCTTAAACAGAACAACGAGTAATTACTAGTTCCTATAGCCTGGGTGTGCAAGCCCTTCTTATGTTAATTTAACGCACATTAACCGCTTTCAGAAAAACATTGTCATACGAATTGTTATATGGTAAGATGGGCCTAAGGCTAATGAATACTGGATTGTTACTGTTCAATCAGGCAAAACCAGAAGCAGGGTATATTTCGTAACCTGCTTTGGTTTTGCCTTTTACTACTTTGACGGTGCAAGGTGATGTGAAGAAATGAAAATTGAGAAGGTGCTGAACAACAACGTAGTTACTGTGATTGATCCGGGAGGAAACGAACTGGTCGTTATGGGACGTGGAATTGCCTTCAAAAAGCATACTGGTGAAGCGATAGACGAGAGTCTCGTCGAAAAAATATTTTCGCTCGAAAGCAAGGAAGTATCACAGAAACTCAAGACACTTCTGTCTGATATTCCGGTTGAATATGTCGAGTGCTCGGATGAGATTATCCGATATGCCGAGACGGTGTTAGGTGAGAAGTTACATGAAAGTATCTATATTTCACTGACAGATCATATTCATTTTGCCATTGATCGTCATCGTCAAGGATTGCAGATTCGTAATGCACTTTTTTGGGAAATCAAGCGCATGTACCGCAAGGAATATGCTATTGGACTCAAGGCGTTACAGATTATTGAAGAAACCTTAGGTGTCCTGCTTCCCGAAGACGAATGCGCATTCATCGCGATGCATCTGGTTAATGCCCAGATGAACGGTGAGATGAGAGAAACCATCAGTATTACGAACATCGTTAAGGACATACTTAACATTGTAAGACGTAGCTTTGTGATCGAGCTTGACGAGGATTCACTAAGTTATTATCGATTTTTAACTCATCTGAAGTTCTTTGCCCAACGTGTGTTGCAAGGGATGGCGATTGAAGATAAAGAAGAAGATAATCCGCTTCATGACTTGGTGAGCAAGCAGTATCCGGAAGCACATGCATGTGCAGTAAGGATCAGTGACTATACTCGTAAGATCTATAATCGGGTGTTGTCCAAGGAAGAAATACTGTATCTGACCATTCACATTGAACGAGTTGTCAGACTTGAACAAACAATTGAATAAAATTTAGGATTGTTACTGCTAAAAAGGCAAAACCTAAACGTTGAATAATGATAAGCTTATCTGCTTTGTCATTATTCAGTGTTTAGGTTTTTTTTCAACCTTCATTACACATAAAAGGAGCAAAACACAATGGATAAACAACAATTGTCCAAGGATATTTTGAAGCTTGTTGGTGGCGAAGAGAACATCGATCAAGTCACACACTGTATGACAAGACTCAGATTTAACCTGAACGACAACAAAAAAGCGGACAAAGCAACGCTGAAAAATACACCAGGCGTTATGGGCGTTATGGAGAATGGTGGACAATTCCAGGTTATTATCGGTAACGATGTACCTGTTGTGTACAACGCACTTGTAGGCAACATGTCCAAATCACCAAATGGAGATAATGCATCATCAGGTGCTTCAACTGGAGAGAAGAAAAAGAGAAATCCAATAAGTGCGTTATTCGACTTTATTTCCGGCATATTTACACCGATCCTGCCAGCGATTACGGGCGCAGGTATGATCAAAGGGATCGTGGCCATTCTGGTAGCTCTGGAATGGTTGTCCGATACAAGTTCGACCTACATCATTTTGTCTGCGATCGGTGATGGTGCATTCTACTTCCTGCCGATCATCCTTGCAATCAGTGCCGCACGTAAGCTTGGTAGCAATATGTACATTGGCGCAGCACTTGCCGCAGGTATTATGCATCCAACGATTACTGCGTTACTTGCTCAGGGGGATTCAACATTTGCGGGTATTAAAGTCATCGCCGCAACATATTCATCTACGGTTATTCCGATTATTCTCGCCATTTGGATTGCTTCCTATGTAGAGAAAGCCGTTGATCGTATAACGCATGCTTCACTGAAACTCTTGGTTGTTCCAACGGTTACTCTGTTAATTATGGTTCCTTTGACCTTGATGACAGTAGGACCACTGGGTACGGTCCTTGGTAATGGTTTGTCTGGTGGTATTTCATGGTTGTTCGATAACATGTCCATCTTCGCAAGTATCCTGATTGGTGGTACGATGTCACTGCTGATCATCACAGGGATGCACTATGCCTTGTTGCCAATCGTTGTTGGTTCAATGACAACATTGGGTTACGACTTTATTATTCCACTGATGTTTGCAGCTAACTTGGCACAAGGTGGCGCAGCATTTGGTGTGGGTCTCAGATCGAAAAATAGTAAAACCAAATCCCTTGCCTATTCTACTGGTCTTACAGCGGTTATGGGGATCACAGAACCAGCGATGTACGGGATCAACATGAAGTTCAAAAAACCATTTATTGCAGCCCTTACCGGTGGAGCAATTGCCGGTGGATTCATGGGTATCTTCAATGTTAAATCGTATGTTATTACAGGACTTGCAGGTCTGCCGAGTGTGGCAGCATTTATCAGTCCAGCAATTAGCACACTGCTCTATGCTCTGGCTGGTGGTTTGATTGCCATCGTAGCTGCGGCAGTACTGACGTACATTCTTGGGTTCCAGGAAGAAAATGCAACTGAGCCAGCAGCACCAGTAGCTGAGCCTGCAAAATCAGCAGCAACGACTTCTGTTGTAACTGAAGAAACAAAAGCACAAGATGAGCAAGTATTCAGCCCGATTACAGGTGAAGTTAAACCGCTGAGCGAAGTTCCTGACCCTGCGTTCTCTGAAGAGATTATGGGTAAAGGATTTGCAATTCAACCTTCTGAGGGACGTGTGGTATCTCCAATCAACGGAACCGTATTCTCGTTATCGAAGAGTGGACACGCCATTGGTCTGGTAAGTGATACAGGCGCAGAGATGTTGATTCATATCGGGATTGATACGGTGAAGCTGAAAGGTCAATTCTTCTCACCTAAAGTTCAAGCAGGTGTGAAAGTTGCCGTAGGTGATGTACTGATGGAGTTTGACCGGGAAGAAATCGAAAAAGCCGGTTACACGACGATTACACCAGTTATTATTACGAACATGCATCAATATGAGTCCATTGAGTCTGCTGGTCGCACTACGATTAAAGAAAAAGACTTGTTGTTCACAGCGAAAGCTTAATCATAAGAATGAAAAAGCAGCTTCACCGGAATGTAATTCGGTAAAGCTGCTTTTTTTTGCGTATAGCTTTTTATACCACGGGAAGCATACCTTGCACCAATTGCACAAAGTGTTGTGCAGGCTTGGACAGATAGCGGTTCTGCAGCCAGACCAGTGCCGAGCCAACCGTGGAATGCTGATCCTGAATGCGATATACGTGGAATGGGTGCTCGTGGTATAGCTCCAGTACCGTCTGAGGCACGATGGAACTGGCGAAACCGAGTCGGACTAGTTCCAGCAACATATTAATGTCAGAGCACTCGCCCATAACGGAGGGAGTAACCTGATGCTCCCGGAATTTATCCAGAATCAGTTCGAACATACCGAGTCCTTCTGTACTTGGTAGCAATAGAGGCATGCCTGTAAGCTGCTTAAAATAAGTCCCCATGCCTGCCCCTATTCCCATCTCCGTCGCAGCGTCCAGTAGTGGTGTTGAGGAAATGTAGAAGAGTGGCTCCTGTGGCATGTGTAGCACTTCATAACGTTGGGTCTGTACAGGCATGCGTACACAGGCGAGTTCAACTTTACCATCATCCAAGAGTCGGCATAATTGCGCTGATTCATTTTGCTGAATTTTATAGGTCACTTGTGGGTGTGCGGTGCGAAACTGCTGAAGTGCTTGCGGGATCAGACGATCCGATATGGTATTGATGCCGATCGCAAGTTTGCCCCGGATGCCGTGCCGGAAACTTTGCATCTCCATTACAGCTTCCTCCATATATTTGGTCAAAGTAACCGCATAATCATAGAAGCTGCGGCCCGCCTGTGTTAGTTCCATCATGCGTCCTTTGCGTTCAAACAGCATCACCCCAAGTTCTTCTTCCATTAGCTTGAGCTGCTGGCTTAAAGGTGGCTGAGCCATGTGCAGCCGCCGGGCAGCTGCGGTAATCTGCTTCTCCTCGGCAATGGCAATGAAATAGCGACATTGTTTGATATCCACGTGGTTGTCTCCTTCGCTTGCAATGTATACGTAATTCGTATGGAAAGCCAACAAAACATGTATTTTTAATATACTATGATCTTATGTTACCATACATTAGATTTGCATACCTGACTAACAGGGCTTGGTTTCTATATGAATGTTACTGCATGAGAAAGACCTTAAATTGGAGGGTGAAACAACGTGGTGAGAACAATACATGATGCCGCCCAAGCGGGGCATACCGATGAGGTCATTCGATGTATCACACAGGGTAGCTGTTTGAATGAAAAGGATGCATTGGAGAGAACACCTCTGATGGCAGCCGTACATGGGAACAAGATAAACACGGTACGGATGTTAGTCGACGCTGGAGCGGACATTAACCTTCAGGATGCACGACTGGATAACCTACTGTTATACGCGAGTGCCGAGGGAATGTATGTCATGGTTGAATTGGCGATTGCAGCAAATGCAGATACCAGTTTAACGAATCGTTTCGGCGGTACAGCTCTTATTCCTGCAGCGGATCGGGGCCATGTGGAGATTGTGGAATTGCTGCTGACACGCAGCGATGTGGATGTGAACCATATTAACAATCTGGGCTGGACAGCCTTGCTGGAAGCGGTCATCTTGGGCGATGGCGGATTGCGTCATCAGCAAATCGTTGGCTTGCTTTTGAAATATGGTGCAGATCCACAGATTGCTGACCGAGACGGCGTTACACCGCTTGCACATGCACACCGTCATCGTTATGCCGAAATGGAACGGTTATTAACCCAAGTCTGAAGAGACATAAGAAACCAGAGAGAGATAAATACATCGAAGATACAGAACATGGAGAGGATATCGCTAGATCATGAACAGACATCAAGAGCATCTCTTACCAGAAAATATTAAGGAAGCATCTTCACTGGCTCTGGCGGGCATACAATGGTTTTTCTTTCTGTTTACCAATACCGTTGTTGTTCCACTATCTATTGGTCATAACTTTCATCTGTCCCCGGATGCCATCGCTGCCTCGATGCAGCATGCTTTTATTCTTACCGGGGCAGTATGTATTCTTCAAGCTATATTGGGACATCGTTATGCAGTCATGGATGGTCCGTCCGGATTATGGTGGGGTTTGACGCTAAGCCTGACGGTATCCGCTTCATCGGCCGGTATGAGTCTGGAGCGTATCGGAGGAGGGTTAGCTGCAGGTTTCCTGTTAGCAGGACTGACGATGATAGTGCTAGGCTGGTTGGGGGTGGCACAAATACTGCAAAAGCTGTTCACACCAATGGTCAAGAGCGCCATGCTGTTTCTGATGACGATTCAACTGACGATGAATTTCTTCAAAGGTATGATTGGATATACGGAATTTGGCCGCTTCGATCTGCCTGTTGCCTCGCTATCCGTTGTCATTGCATTTCTGGTGGCATGGATTCAATTGAAGGGGAGGGGGAAACTGGGGAACTACTCGATCCTGATTGGGATTGTAGCAGGCTGGATCGCCTATAGTCTATTGTTTCCTGGACAACATGGTGGACAGTCCGTTCATGCGGGAGCGGGTCTGAACCTGTTCCCATGGGGAGCGCCAAGGTGGGAGCCGGGGATCGTCATTACTGCTTTTTTCGTGGGGTTGGTGAATATGACGAATTCGATCACCACATTAAGTACGGTCGAGAAATTATATCAGACAGAGACGACAAGCCGTCAATATCGACGCTCTTATGCGCTAACAGGTCTGTTCACGATGCTGTCAGCCTGTGTAGGTGTGCTGCCATTTGGTTTATTTGCATCTTCGATCGGCTTTCTGGAGAGCACTCGCATTCTGCACCGTGCACCTTTCATTGTTGGAGCGGGGGTGTTATGTATATTGGGTCTTACGCCTTCTGTAACGGCCTTCTTCGCACAAATTCCACCCAGCGTAGGCAGTGCCGTTCTGTTCGTAGCGTATCTTCAGATGTTCGGCACAGCGTTAAGAACACTTGAAGGCACGACGTTTAACTCTAAAACGATCTATCGTGTAGCGTTGCCAGTACTCACTGGCGTTGCTGTAATGAATATTCCAGCTGAAGCCTTTCAAACGTTGCCCATGTATCTCATCCCGATTATAAGCAATGGGCTCGTTATTGGGGTGGTAGTCTCATTACTACTTGAAAAAACAGTGAACTGGTCCAAAATGGAACAACCAGCGACAGCCAGTAAAGCGGCATAAAGAGTATCATCATGCGACAGTCCAATTCGATTGGGCTGTTTTTTTGTTTTTTGTTATCAGGCTATATGGCTATTTCACTATAATTTTGCCTTGTCCTGCAAGCATTCGCATCTCTCGGGAGAGACGATCCTGGTTACCGTCCTGCATTTCGAGCTGGACACCGTAGTGCCATGAGGTATTTTTTTCTTGGCCCCAGCGAAGCGTACCTTCCATATATAGAGGGTCTTCAAAGAGCAGCATATTCATTCCAATCCGAATATCGTTATTCTCTACAGGAAGGGACAGTGGAAACGATAACTGGCAGCCAGAACGACTGATGTCGCATAAGTCAGCCTGAATGGGCTTGGGGGGTGCAGTTACTCCGTTGATGCTGAGAATAAATATCTCGAAGGTCATCGGTTCCTTTAATGTGTAGCGAAAAGGTTCTTTTCTATTGTTAATCGACATGGCTTCCTCCATCAGGTTAAAAAAAATCAGTTATTGTTATATCGACCGTTTGGAGTGAGAAATGAAGAGTTGCGAAAGCAGACATGATCCATGGGTTCCTTTTACACGTGTACCAGGCTTGATATAATGATGGGATAGACTTGCGATTGTCATGAGACCAAGTATTCTGGGAAATAACGGGCTGGATGAATTAATCCGGATTAAAATACATAAGCGAACAGGAGAGATTCATATGCAGGATTGGAACGACATAACTATGATGAATGCAAATACCCTGCGTAAACGGATGAGAATACTCGCCGTACTGGATATCATCTTTTCCGAGGAAGAATGGCTACGTGTTCATCATTATGAAGCTGAACTCCAGCCAGATGTAGCATGGGGAAGCATTAATAATGGTGCAGGTGACCATCTGCATGTATTGTTTACGAATTCAGGCACGTTGATCAAAGGGTTCGATCATGAGTCACCTCTTAGTCCGCATGCTCGTGAGGATGGAGAAATCTACCCCGGCATGTACGATGAAGTGCCAGAGACGTTGATGGCTGTTCTGCGGGATCATGAGGAAACATTGGATCTGGAGGATGTCACCTTTTGTATATGGCAGGAGGAGAACGACGTGCAATGGAGGATTGGTAGCTGGATTCAGTTGGCGATGGCAGAGGAAGGCTAAGCGGACGCCAGGGGTGGAGCAGACTTTTTACTGGGGTACATGAAGAAGAGCTCAGAAGATTACGTTGATTGGGCAAAAGGGTACTATGACTTACAGGAATTACCGCTGAAGGCGGTAGCTGAAATATATGAAGGAAAACCGGTGACCGCCAGCCTGATTAAGCAGTTGTGTCCTGAACGAGATGTGGCAGCAGCACTGGATGAGTTGCAAGATCGTGGGTACGCCGTGGAACAAACGTAATAGAGTAACGAAGGGAGACGTAAGCCATGTACAATGTACAACTGGAACGAATGCGTGAAAAGTTGATAAAACTCCGAAGTTTGGACCCTGATCTGGACCTGTTCGGTGCAGAAAACCATGAATATGAGTTGGCGTCTGTGTGGACGCAGAAGGATATCGTACAATTTGAACAGAAATGGCGCATTGAGTTGCCGGAGGACTACAAGGCATGGCTTCTTCATATGGGAAGTGGTGGAGCAGGACCTTATTATGGTCTGGAGAAACCGGATGACGGCGTATACGCTGTGCTTGGTTATGATGATGAACTTAATGAGATCTCGGATTCTTTTCAATTCACGGAAGCGTGGAACTGGAACTATGACTGGTTTGATGACAGCAAGGAAGAAGAGGAGTGGGAAGCACTTGAGCATGAATACCTTGATCCAAAATGGTCGGCAGGCATGCTACGCATCAGTGATTTTGGTTGTGGAATATCGATGAATCTGATTGTTAAGGGAGCTTCCTACGGAGAGATCTGGGTTGATGACAGGGCGAACCAAAGCGGAATTTATCCTGATCAGTATTGGGGCAATACGAATCGATTACATTTTCTGGACTGGTATGAGTTATGGTTGGATCGTTCGATCCATCAAATGTATGAACAAAAGCAATCGTCTGGGGCAAAAGAAGTCTGAAGGAGGTCGTTTTGTACTGAAACGTGAAGATCCTTTCTGGCCTAGAGCACTTGAAGTGTGGATAGAAGAGGCCTCCGGGTTGGAAGAGATTGTGGATGGGGAGTCGTATATCTACTGTTTGTTTCATATCTGGGGCGAAGAGGCGCGGAGCTGGATGCAACAGATGGAGCGAGAAGCCAGGCAGGATGATGGCGGTATAACCTGGTTTGAACTCTGAGCGGTAGGAGAATTGCCTGAAACAGGAGGATCAGATATGGCTAAAAAATCAAAGAGAACGATTCCTGCGCTCATGTATCAGTATCAAGGTCCGCAGCGGAATGTGGGTTTTGTTTTATCCCCTTTATACATACAAGAATCGGTCGAAGTAGAGATGGAAGACATGCTGTTCATATATAATGAAGACTTTGACTACATTCGTCCTGCATTGGATAGCGCCTTTCCATTAACTGATCCGCGAACTGGAGAAGAGATGAAGGCACTTGATCGAACAGGTTATGTCCTTGATAACGGAAATATAGGAGGGGTGCATTTCTCGAATGATAAACATACTATCTATGGTCGAAGTACACTTGAACGAAATCGAAACAAACCGTTGCCTGAGCAAGTGAATTTTCAATTGCAGATTTCTTCTGTTGTTCCTGGCGTCGTAAAATATTCGGAAAACGGGGAAAAGGAACGGAAATATCAATTTTCCAAAAAAATGAATCTTTCTTTTGCGTTGGATCCCAAGTTTTCCATCCCCAAAACGGAAATCATCAAAGTTAATCGTACTTTTACCGTTGGGGGTCATGAAGTTATGTTATCAGAAGTGGAATTATCACCGCTTGTGACTCGGGTTAGATTTGTTTATGAGCCAGAGCAAGAGATCGATTACAAAACGAAGTTGGCGATCAGTGAGGTAGTTCAGCCTCTCGAGATTGTAACTACCTCTAAAGATGGGAAGCAAACAAGTTTATCCACGATATTAGGGAGCGGAACGGAAGACGGAATGATGTATTCTTTCAGCAGCAATCTGCTGGACAATCCGGAGTCGATGATATTGAAAATTCGTGGCAAACCAGGTAAGGTCTATGATGATTTACAGGAAGCCAAGAATGATGAACTGGGAATCAAAATTAAATAAAATAGGATGAATTTGTGGGATGAAGTCATGGCAATAGCCGCGGTTTGATCTCTTTTTTTATTTTTTCACGATATCTGATCTACTGTTGCATAAAAATAATAATTGTTGTCTTTTTGCAATTTTTGTATTGTCACAGTCGAAGTTACACGATATAATCGAGTTGTATTTAAGGATAAAATTATAAAGGATGGTGAAATTTTGAAGAAATTTTCGATGCTTTTGCTTGCTTTGACGCTAATGTTGCTAACGGTCTCCACAGCTCCGTCTACATACGGTGCGGCCAATTATCCGAACACAGGTACGAACGGGTTGACCGGTTTCGCGGGAAATGCCAAGAATGAAAGTGGAGTATCCAAGTCAGCGACGACAGGTGGAAGGAACGGCCAAGTAGTCTACGTCAGTAATCTGAATGATTTGAGAACACATATGGCGGGCTCCGCTGCCAAGATTGTAGTCGTTGAGCAGAACATCTCTTCCTCGACACTGCAGAAGGTTGAATTTGGAGCAAACAAAACGCTCGTCGGTTCCTTTGATAGACATACACTGACCAATATTCATTTCAGATCCACCTCCAGTTCAAGCAATGTTATTTTTCAGAATTTAACTTTTGTACACGCTTCCAATATCAATGCGAACGATGATATCCAGATGTATATTACTTCAGGGTCCAATTATTGGATCGATCATGTGACATTCTCTGGTCATGGCTATAGCTCTGGTGGCAGTGATCTGGATAAGCTCCTGTACATTGGTGATCGTGCGGATTATATCACCATTAGCAATTCCAAATTTGCCAACCATAAATATGGTGTCATTTTGGGTCACCCGAATGATGGCAACAGTAGTTACAATGGTGTACCTCATGTGACGATGTCCAATAATTACTTTGAGAATCTGTATGTACGTGGTCCAGGGCTGCTGCGATACGGTTATTTCCATCTCAAGAACAACTATGCCAACAACTTCAATCAGGCCATCACCATTGGGGAGAAAGCCCGTATTTATTCGGAAAACAACTACTTTGGTGCTGGAGCTGAAAAAGGCGGCATCCTGGATGATAAAGGAAAAGGAGAATTTACGGACACGGGCAGTACGCCTGCCCTGAATAGCCCGGTTTCCCCGAAAACGAATTGGAGACCAAGCTCCAATTACAGTTACCAGGTAGAGAGTGCCAGCTATGCGCGTGAGTTTGTCACCAAGTATGCTGGTTCATCCAATACAACACTGGTATTCGGAAAGTAACCTATTATAATACTATTTAATATGAGATTGGAACAGCCTGTCCTATGCGCGATTGCGTATAAGACGGGCTTTTTATATGTCTGTGATGACATTTTATACGTAATATAATTTTTTTGTTATGAAAACCGATATATAATAGGTGGCGCCTATTTCATACTTATGAAGTCAAAATGTACTATTCTAAGGCGCTGCATATTTGCGTTTTACGCATAAGCAGGACCAAAGTCTAATAGATCTAGTGCAGAGAGGCCCTACATATTTCATTTAACTTATATAAAGGACGGGGAATGCATGAATCGTATTGACGAAATTATCTGGCAAAGAAACAAATTGGTGAGTTACATGCTGTGGGCCATTACAGCGATTAGCGCGGGCATTACCCTGATCGTCCCGGATTTATGGCTGTCGACTCTCATTTCGATTGTGGTGTCTGCGGCAATTACCATCTGCAATTTCACCAAGAAAGGTATTCATGTCATCCCATGGGTTGTGACAGTAGCTGTGATCGCAAGTGGAGTATATGTAAGTCGTGACGGCATTAATGCGGTACAAGGCATTCTTATTATTACGCCTTTGCTGTTGTATCCAAACAACAAGCACTATAACATTGCTTTCTCAGCAATGCTTACTTATTTTGCAGTATTACTCGTTCTGGTGTCTTCGGCTAATATCCAGCTTCTTTTTGCTGATTTGATTAATGTCGCTATGTATATTGTGACAGGCATTATCATGATTTCGGTATCCCGTGTGAATAAGAAGCTGTTCCAGGATAGTGAGTCACGTCGCATGCAAGTAGAGGATTCCCGCGCCAGAGTGGAAACGATGCTGGAACGTGTGAAAGTGTCGGTAACGGGTCTTTCTCGCTATACGGATCAATTGAAGCAAAAAGTAGTTGCCACAGGTTCTATTACCAATGAAGTAACACTTGGATTCAGTGAAGTTGCCAAAGGCGTCGAGTTCCAAGCGACCAGTGTAGCTGAAATCTCCGAGTCCCTGTCTATGTCTGATCGACATATCAAGGATGTTGCGTCCTATTCCCAGCAGATGAAAGAGCTGTCTGCGAGTATGGCAACGAGCACGCAAACCGGGAGCGCACAGATGGATCAATTGAACGTACAGATGAAAGAGTTATATGAGACGATCAACGCAACAGCCAATGACATGCGACAGTTTAACGAGGAAAGTGAGTCTATGACACTGATGCTGAACAGCATATCGGATATTGCAAGTCAGACGAACTTGCTTGCGCTCAATGCAGCGATTGAAGCAGCTCGTGCAGGTGAACATGGACGTGGATTCGCCGTTGTATCCGAGGAAGTTCGCAAATTGGCGGAAAGCTCGGGTCGGTCTGCCAGTGATATTACAACGATTCTGTCTCGATTGAAAGGGCAGACCCAGGCTTTGACGGATCGATTCGAACGAATTCGTCTCTCACTGCAACAAGGTAGAAACAGTGTGCAAACAGCCGAGGAAGTGTTCCGTACAATCAACAGTAATTCCCAGCATGTACTGGGTCAGGCCACAGATATTGAGAGCAGCTCGGCAACGATGAAGGAATCTTCCACCAGAGTTGTGAATGAGATTTCCGAGATTTCGAGTGTGACGGAGCAATCCAGTGCAGCGACAGAAGAGATTCTGGCGAGCATGGAAGAGCAACGTAATCTGACACAGACGATGGTAGAGAGCTTTGGGGAACTGGAGCAACTGATTGTGGATCTGAATGAATTGGTCTCGGAACATCAGGCATCTTCCAGTGAGAATGAAGAGAAACTAGATGCTCGTTCTTAGGCAGTCGTTGTGCCTATGGATCCCTTGTCGGCTTAATGATGCAAAAGTTGGTTCTTAAATAATAAGCGAAGTCCGTCAGTACGCAATTACATGCTGGACGGACTTTTTGCTGTCTGAGTATAACTTGAAACTTACATTAATTCCAATAAAGTGTTACATAGAACATGCAAGGAATCCATACGCAAGACGGCGAATATCGAACATCACTCATTGAACACCGAACACGTATTCCAGTCCGCTAATTACATATGCTCGGCGAGCTGTACCTCGAAGCCGTCCGGGTCCGCGATATACATGAAACGCAGATAGGAATTGGGCTGGATCGGTCCGCGCAATATCGGAATATCAATTTCTGCCAAACGCTCCATGGCCTCTTCCAGTGACCGTACTTCATAACCGATGGACACACCAGCCTCCGGTTTAAGAACAGTTTCGTTGCCCTCAATCAGTTCCAGCTGGGGTTCGTTTTCAGTGCCTAGCATGGCAATCTGCCGCCCACGACTCTCGAATCTACGCTGAATCGGAAGCCCTAGTTTGTTATGGTAGAACTGAAGTGAAGCTTCGAGATCGCGTACACGCAGCGTAATCCAGTTTAGTTTGATCAACATGAGTGAATCTCTCCTAATTGTTTTTATTCATTAACGCCATTAACGGTACATCCATTATACACGAAGCAAGAACAGGTACCCACTCCTTATGAGCAAATGAAGAACCTTATTTCCAGTTGGACTAAATCCATCATTTATCAGGACTAATCCGGTAGTTCTATCTTTTTGCCGAAAATAAAATTGAAATATTTAACATAATTATATATGTAAGCGTTATTTAATTGTAATATAATACGATTAAACGAAGGAGGAATGAAATGAAGACTTTTGGAAAATGGAGTTCGATTCTGCTCGCAACGATGCTGGTTATGACAGTAATTCCGTTTCAACAGACCGCTTATGCACAAAAAGAGGAGAACGAGCAGACGATTGCCTTAGAAACAACAGCCGTTTCCAAACAGGAGGTGTATGGTTTGAATGCCGACTTTGAGGACGGCACGCTTCAGGGCTGGGTTCCACGTATTGGTAGTGAAAAGTTGACTGTATCACAGCAGGAGGTACACGAAGGTAAATACAGCATGTTGGTTGCTAACCGTGAGCGCTCATACCATGGACCAATGCTGCCCATGAAGGATTTGTTAAAGCCCAATGTTACGTATGAAATTTCAGTGTATGTCAAACTTGCAGAAAAACCTGCCACAGATCAAACGATTCAACTCACGGCATACAAGAAGAATGGGGCAGAGAGCTGGAACATGCTGGACAAGGTTACGATCACCAAAGACGAATGGCAGAAGTGGCACAGAATTTCGGCTAAATTCCAGTATAGCGATAATCCTGCGGAACTAAACTTGTTTATCGAAACTCCCTATCTATCCGAGGATACGGTAGATACATTGTCATTTTATGTGGATGATGTAACCGTTACCGAAGCGGGGGCACTGGTTATTGAGGCAGATATCCCTTCCTTGCAAGATCTGTATCAGAGTGACTTTCCCATAGGAGCGGCCGCATATCGCTGGCAGTTGGAAGGTGCCTATGGACAATTGTTGTCCAAACATTTCAATAGTTTAACGGCAACGTATGAGATGAAACCGAAATTCATTTCTCCTTCCAAAGGGGTGTATGAGTTTGAAGCAACAGACCAATATGTACTATTTGCAGAAAAACATGGCATGGGAGTACGTGGGCATGCCTTGTTGTGGCATATTGATGCAGCAGAGTGGATGTTGAAGGATGACCAGGGCCAACCAGCAAGCAGGGAACTGCTGTTGAGCCGGATTAAAGACTACGTTGAAAGGGTTATGACCCGGTATAAAGGCAAAATCTATGCTTGGGACGTAGTCAATGAGGCGATTGCAGACAGCAATGGGGATGCCAACGGATTGCGTAAAAGTCCGTTCTATGAGCTGATTGGTCCGGACTATGTTGAGAAGACCTATGAATTCGCACGGGCTGCCGACCCGGACGCCAAATTGTATTATAACGAATACTTTACAGAAATCCCTGAAAAAAGAGAGCACATGTATCAACTGGTCAAAAAGTTGAAGGAGAAAGGGCTGGTTGACGGTGTAGGCCTGCAATCCCACTATAACCTCGAATCTCCACCCATTGAAGAGATTGAAAAAACAATCAATCTGTTTGCTGATCTTGGACTGGATATCCAAATTACCGAGCTTGATGTAGATAGCGGTATTCCTTTTGGCGAAAAGATGTCCGAAGAAGTTGCAGTGAAACAGGCCTATCGGTATAAGGAGCTGCTTGATCTGTATCAAAAACATAGCGATGTCATCTCTTCGGTGACCTTATGGGGATTACAGGATGAGAAATCATACAACAATCAGGCCATGTTGTTTGATTCTGCTCTGCAGGCCAAACCAGCCTATTGGGGACTTGTTGACGAATCAAACTTGCCTGTATTGACCCAAAGGGCAGTAACGTTGTCTGAAACACCGAATACCAAGGCACCCAAACAAGACTTAGTTTGGGGCAAGGCCGTATCCACATCACTAAAAGGTACTTCAGGTTCGGCTGCGTTCCGTACGCTGTGGGACAAGAATAACCTCTATTTTTTGATTGATGTTCAGGATACCAACAAACATTTGAACGACAAGGTGGAGCTGTTTGTTGATCTGAACAATGGCAAGACACCTGTTTATGAAGCAGATGACCGGCATATCACAATAACTCGTTCAGGTAAAACAACAGGGGCCAAGCTTTATTCATATCGCGTCCGTGAAGTGACGGGCGGATATCAGGTTGAAGTGGCCCTGCCGTGGGTCGATGTACCAGGCGCTCTTGCGCGTGAGGTAGGTCTCGATGTCCGGGTGACGAATGGAGGCACTAACGGGACCGATCAGAATTCTATTCTATACTGGAATGATCGCACGCATTCCCAAGCACAGGATACGAGCAAATATGGCGTAATTCATCTTGCCAATATGCCCAAATCCGCCAATGTAACACAAGGTACAATAACGATTGACGGGAATAAGGATGTCCTATGGGACAAGGTTGCACCATTCAAGGTCAGCTCGTTAGATCAAAGCGAGGGAGCGACAGCGGAGGCTCGTGCGATGTGGTCTGGTCAAGATCTGTACCTCCTGATTGATGTGACTGATCCCCAGATTATTACAGACAACATTAATCCTTGGGATCAGGATTCTGTGGAGATTTTCCTGGACGAAAACCATCAACGAACCCCTTTTTTTCAATATGATGATGCCCAGTTTCGCATCAGTGCGGAGAATGTGGCTACTTTTGCAGGTAGTGCTTCTCCGAGACGTCTGGAAAGTGCTGTGAAGAAAACAGCTAAAGGGTATCAGGTGGAGGCCAAGATCCAGTTGCAATCTCTTATGCCAAAGTCAGGGAGTGTAATCGGGTTCGAGCTTCAGATTAATGATAATCAAGGAAATGGCAATAAAAGTGCAGCAAAGTGGAATGACGTGACCAATGAAAGCTGGCGGAACACTTCCCAATATGGAATATTAACGTTCTCCAAGAAGTAGAAGGAACAACCTGGTATTATATTATGAAAAACCACAAAAAGCTGCCGAGATGATTCTCGGCAGCTTAACGTGTTGTTTAATTCTGAGGGATCTTTATTTATTGAATCAAATCTACGGCACCTTGCGGTACGAAAGCGTCAATACCGTTATACACAATCACACCTTCAAGTGCAGTTTTCTTGCCATTCACGAGTGCAACATTTTTATAGATTTGCAGTTCAAGCTTGGTGTTGCCTTTGGTCACAAGAATCTTTGGATTTTTGGCATCTGTCAAATCCAGTTTGTACGTTGCGCCTCTGGCAGTGAATGCCTGTTTGGCAGGGACAAACAATTGTTTGCTCACGCTGTTCAGATCCAGATCCAGTACACGAGCGATATACTTGGCTACATCTGTATTGTCGATTACGCCGAATGGACGGTCATTGTTGGGCGCATACGTGTACAACACGACATCTCCACCTGTATGACCGCCGGTTGTCCAGCCGATCCCTGCACGTTTGCTGATCATTGGACCGATTGCATAGTTAAGACTGCCTGGCTCGGCCGCTTTAATTGTGGCGATCTCCTCGGAAGTCAGGTCCGTAATGCCATAGTATTGTTTCATAACTGCTTTGATGTTCGTGCGCTTGGCATTCAGCTTCGCTTCTACGCCTTCGCCTGTGAGCTTGGCCTTTTTCAAAGGTCCGATAAATGTGGACAACGGCTCTTTGTCATATGTGCCAGTTGTTGCGTTATTACCAATCGTGAGCCCTCCATTACCATGGTCCGTCACAGCTACAACGGCAGTCTCTCCATCCGCTTTGGCAAAATCCATGGCAACTTTAACGGCATCATCAAAAGCCAGCACGTCACTGATAATACCAATCGGATCATTGGCATGAGCTGCCCAGTCCACTTTGCTGCCTTCGACCATCAGGAAGAAACCGTCCTCGTCTTTGGACAGAACTTCAATGGCTTTGGATGTCATCTCGGCAAGGCTTGGCTGCTTCGCAGGATCACGATCCATATTGTAAGACATGCCTGCAGGTGCGAACATGCCCCATAGTTTGTTTGAATCGGACGCTTTCATCGCGGCTGGTGTAGTCACGTAATCGTAACCCAGTGCCTTAATGGAGGAAACCAGATTTTCCCCGTCTTTGCGTCCGGCTGGCTCAAGGTATTTGCTGCCTCCACCCAACACAACATCCATGCCATTGTAGACTTGTTGTTTGCTAAGTGCATCATAGTTTTTACGATCCGGATAGTGGGCAGAGAAGTCCGCTGGTGTGGCATGCATAATCTCGGATGTGGCTATAATGCCGGTTGCTTTACCAGCGAGTTTGGAAGCTTCCAGTACGGAAGCGATCGGTTTTCTTGCGTCTCTAGGCGCAATCGCTTTCTGCCCAGGCATCGTAGCCTTGTCCGGTAATACGCCGACATAACCTGTATGGGATTTGTAACCTGTCGCAAAGGCCGTTCCGGCAGGAGCCGAGTCCGCAATCGGCGCATCTGCAGAGTGTGTACGAACCATGCCACTTGCCATGGAGTCCAGCGTCAGGGACGAGCCTTTATACCAACGAGCCAGAGCAGTAGCGTCGTTAGCCATGCCGTCAGGAATCAGAATAATGACATTTTTAATCGGTGATGCAGATGTCGTTGAGGTGGTGTCTTCCACAGCCCAGGCTACACTGCTTCCTCCGAGCGTAGCCGTAACAATCGTTGTCACCGCGAGCATCATTTTGGCTGCACGGACATTGAACCGGTTTAACATGAATGCATCCTCCTAAAATAGATGAATAGTTTGGTATCCAAAACCCAGTGTATACAACAAATGCTAAACCAATGTATGAAATGGATTAACTATATGTAAAATTTACGATTAATGAAGGGTGCTGGAATACAGGTAACTGGACAAAATGAGGATCACTCTTGTATGTTAAGGAGAAAATCAGATTCGGGAATGACCCGTGTCTAATGATCGGCTTTGAGGTGGTTTGTAATGAAAGAATGGTCAGAAGCCATTCAGTGGTGGAACAAAAATCAGGTGAAGCTCATGGACATTCGTCATCTGGTCTTGAAGCCGGGACAGGTGCTTGAGCCGTATGTTCTGCCAGCCCATGCTTTTTTGCTGATGGTCAGAGGAGAAGCCATTATTCATTTTGGCAAAGAAAAGCTCAGGTCCACCCAGACGCAGGTTCTGCATGGTGGCAAAGGCACAACTATACATATCCATTGTCTGGATATCCCCTTGGAATATTATCTGATTTTATATAAACCCCAGCCAAGCTTCGCTGGTACCGACCAGCCGAGAGTGGAGATCGTTCAACAGGATTATACATTTTCCTGGCAGCAGTATCATTTTGCAGCAACATATCCACTGTCTCTAATTCCCCTATTGGAGAGAATGCATGAATGCTGGGCAAGCGGCGAAGAATTGGACAGGCTGCAGGTCACTGGACTGTTGTATCAGTTTGTATACGAACAGTTTCGTCAATGGAAGCTGGCGCGTGAGCAGATGGTTGAACCTCCAGAACTGGCCGAGCAGATTGCAGCTTACATTCAGGAGCACTACGCGCATCCCGTGTCCATGGAGGATATGGCGGCCCAATTTCATTACAGCAGTCACTATCTGGCACGGGTATTCAAGCGCAAATTTGGATGCAGTCCGATGGATTACGTCATTCAAACCCGGATGAACCGGGCCAAAGTATTGCTGACAGAGACAGAGGCTCAGGTTCGTGATGTGGCAGAAAGCGTCGGATATAAAGATCTGTACTACTTTAGTCGAATCTTCAAACGAACGATAGGAGAGACCCCCACTCAATATAAAATGCACAGCCATCTGCTTAAAGGTTCAAATCGTACCAACAAGAAGTCAGAATCGTTCATTGCTGGAGATCTCGCACAACGCTATATTGGTAATAACGATAATCATTATCAATACAACACTTGGAGCGTGAATGACTTGAATGTTCGTTTTAAGCCTACTTTGGCGGTCAGTTTATTATTTAGTTTATCTTTGCTATTAGCGGCTTGCGGTGGAGGGGCCGATCCACAGTCAACAGCAAATGAAGATGTTTCACTGCCTGCAACCAAAATGTATACCGACGCATCGGGGAGAACGGTTGAGATTCCAGCCCAATCTGCCAAACCGGTTGTGATCACATATGGTGGGTATTTGCTTCCACTCGGAATGAAGCCGGCGGGAGCCAACAAGGAGACGTTGGATCTGTACCCTGAAGAGATGGCTAATGTGCCGGATATCGGATCAGGAACGGGTAACGTAGAAGTGGTCTCGGATCTGGAGCCAGATCTGATCATCGTACCGGATTACACAAGTACGGAAGTGATCGGCACTTATGAGAAAATTGCGCCGACGATCACGGTAGCCTGGGGCGGTGACCCGGATGTCATCAACACCTTGAGAACGATGGGCGAGATTATGGATCGGAAAGAGGAAGCTGAGAAATGGATTACTACCTTTGAAGATAAATTGAAGGGGATTCGGGATGAACTGAACATCAATATTGAACCGGGAACCACGGCCATGTCCTTCGTCATCTATAATAAGGAGGTATTACTTGGGGGGAGGGCGGCACATTGGGCAAGCTGATCTACCAGGATTTCGGATTTGATATGCCTGAACAGTACAAAGCTTATGCGGATGGTGGAACCGTGCTCTCATTGGAGAAGCTGGCAGATAAACCTGCAGATTACTTCTTCACCCAGATGGATGATGAAGAGATGGAGCAGATGATGGAACTATTCAAGGAGCCAGTATATCAAAGTATTCCTGCGATCAAAAATCATCGAATCATTAATGTGTCTCGGAACTATTGGAATTATGGACCGTATCTGGTCGACAAGGGGCTGGATAGTTTAATTGAGCAAGTGAGCAAGTTGCAGAAATAGAGACCATTTCATTTAACAGATGTGGTGCCAAGCTACGTAATATGCAGGCCAGGTCATGGGTGAATTCACCTATGGCCTGTTTTGTTATATGGTCGGTTCTGTATGGTATCGGAATTGTAGGTTGAGCTTCCATTAAGCTGACTGAGGTGTAGGACAGCAGATATCGAGGGGGTGAGCGACAGCAGTCTAGATCAGTATGAAGTAAGTTAAGTTCGAACCTGTATGGGAATGCGAGTTTTTAATGTTAGATCCCTCACAGATCATATAAAGAGATTTGAAAAAAATGTATTGCGAACGCTTTCATTTTATGCTAACATCACGATAACAACAGGATTGTAACCGTAATCAGGGCAAGACCTGTTCCAGTTCACTCGTTGGTTTCGTCATTATCAAACGATTGATTGCGCCTTTTTAAAGTAATAGTAAGCCTACCTCATGTATTTTCTCAGGGTTGTTACGAAGTTGCAGGCAAAACCTGAATTGAGGGCAATAGACCACGCTAATGCGATGTCTGTTTGCCTTCGGTTCAGGTTTTTTTATATAAAGAAACGCCTGATAGCGTAACCGCAAGCGCCGTAGCAGTATTTCAAGCAGAGAGGAGTGAAGTGAAAGGGGCGTAAGAGTTATTTTTCCAATATAGAGAAATAGACTCATTCAAACATTGGAATACTGATTCAAAGATACTCATTTGCAATGAAATTTTCCTATCACACACTATTTGACAGCGAGGAGATTTATGACATGAAAACCATTAAACGTTCGATTGCCGTAGCAACGATTCTGGGGTTATGTGTATCCGCTCTGCCAGCATATGCAGCAGGTAACACAGTATCCTCTTCTTCAGCAGCGATGGACAAGCTGATCCAAGCCGAGCTTATTCGAGGCAACGGTCAAGGCGTTAATTCGGCATATCTGAACAAAAAGGCTACACGCATTCAGGCGGCAGTACTTTACTTGCGTTTGTCCGGATTGGAGAAAGAGGCACTCGCTTATCGGGGAACGGAAACGTATGACGATGCGTCTCAGGCAGGCAAAGTATTGCAACCGGTCGTTGGCTACTTGAAGCAGCATCCGTATGTGGCTGAGATCGTAACAGGAACGGAGAAGTTTGAACCTAATGCACCACTTACAGCGGAAGGCTATGCCGAAATGCTGCTGAAGGTGCTTGGATACGAAGCGGGTACGGATTATGAGCAAGGAGAGGCTTCCACCTATGCCGCTAAAAAAGGAATCAAGGCGCTTCAAGGGAAGGGAGCGAGTGAGCTTACCAATCGCTTGATGGCGGAGGCAACCGCACAGGCTTTGCAGGCGCAGCTCAAGAATGGCAGTGGAACCTTGGAACAGAGCTGGTTGAAACATAAAGAAGCTGGGGCGTTTAAACCTCAAACGGTGCAACAGACCCAATACGGTGCGATTGATGGCAAAAATTATGAGCAATATGGCACGCTTGGCTGGCTCGGTGTTCCATACGCGGCACCTCCGGTAGGTGAACTGCGCTGGAAAGCCCCGCAAGAACCGGAAGCGTGGACAGGAACGAAATCAGCCAAAGAATTTGCAGCAAACAGCATGCAGATCTCGGGTAAGAATACAGTGGGCAGTGAGGATTCGTTGTATCTCAATATCTGGCGTCCCGACACAACCAGTTCGAAACTTCCGGTTATGGTGTTCCTGCACGGCGGCGGGAATATGACCGGATCAGGCAAAGATTTTCAGGGTGAACAGCTTGCACGGAGCACCAACAGCATCATCATCTCCGTGAACTACAGATTAGGAGCACTTGGGTTTTTCGAGAATGCAGCGCTGAAAACTGGCAATGCCTTGGATGACTCCGGTAACTACGGTCTGCTCGATGCATTCCGTGCGTTGGAGTGGGTACAAGATAACATTGAAGGGTTTGGCGGAGATACAGGCAATGTTACATTAGCCGGACAATCTGCTGGTGCGCGTGATGTGTTGGCAACCCTGATCTCTCCACTTAGCAAAGGACTGTATCAAAAAGCAGTTGCTTTCAGCGGAGGATTGACGACAGCAGCACCAGAAGAAGGCGAGCAAAAATCCGAAGATGTACTTGTGAAATTACTCGTACAAGAGGGGAAAGCGGCTACTGCAGAAGAAGCAAAAGCGTGGATTGGCAAGCAATCTCCGGCACAGCTGGAAAGCTACCTACGTGCATTGCCTGCGGACAAACTGGTTACTGCATTTGGTGCAACAGCCATCCGTATGCAACCATTCCCGCATCTGTTCCGTGATGGCACAGTGATCCCCAAAGAAGGCTTTGGTGTGATTAACGATGGCAAGTACACGAAAGTCCCTGTATTGCTCGGCAGCCTGGAAACCGAATTCTCCGGCTTTGCCTTCGGCGATCCAAACTTCGCTCCATCCATTACGGACGGAACTCTGTTTACGGACAAAACCAAGTCAGAGCAATATGCGGCTGCTCTGAAATACGGTAGCGAAGCTTATGCAGGCTTTAATGCAGAGCGTGTAGCAGAGCAATTAACAAGTGAAGCAGGTCAGCCACCGGTATATGCCTATCGTTTTGCGTGGGGTACGCAACCCGGGGTTATCTCTGAGCGTTTGCTTACATTACTGGGCTCACCACATGGTGCGGATATGGACTTCTATACAGGACATGCAGACGGAATTGCTGCCTATTTCCCTGAGGGATACTTTAGCGATGCGAACAAACCAGGACGCGAGCAGTTGTCTGCTGCGATGGCAGCGTACCTGAAACAGTTCTTGTACACAGGTAATCCGGGTACGGGTGGATCATCGGAACTGGCAGCGTGGACACCTTGGACGAAAGATGCCCAAGCCCCAATTATGCGTCTGGATGCAAGCAATACAACGGCAGAGATTGGCATGTCCACACAATATAATCAAGGCAAAGAAGCTGTTATGGCGAAGATGAAAAAAGAATTGCCTGCAGAAACGTACAAACTGTTGACGGAAAAAGTGTTCGCAGGCGGTTTCTTCTGGGAATAATGAAATTCAGAGTGATTTAGCTTAAAATGATGATGAAGAGGACAGGAGATTGCATTCTCATGTCCTCTTTGCTGTGGTTTATTGTTATTGTGTTACTTAGACTCTTGACTTTCCCCTGCACGGGAAGCTGTATACTCAGATTATGTTATGGATTGGAGATGATGTTTTGTTCAAAATCAGTGCGTTTTCCAGATTAAGTAAGGTTTCCTTGAAAACACTGCGTTATTACGACCAGATCGGCATACTCAAGCCGAGAAAGGTAGATCACAATACAGGATATCGATACTATGCCGCAGATCAGCTTCTTGAGCTTAATCGAATTTTAATGTTTAAGGAATTGGGTTTTACATTGCCTCAGATCACACAGCTCCTTCAGGAAGATATTACGCTCGAGAATATTCAAGGTATGTTTAAGCTGAAAAGAAGTGAAATCCAACAGATTATGGATACGGAACGAGCCAAACTCGTCAGGATTGAGGAACGTATGCATCTTATCGAAACAGAGGGACAATTCGAAACGGGCCAAGAGATCCGCATCAAAGCAGAAGCTGCTCAATCATTTCTGTTTCAAAAAGCCATTGGAAGAGAAGACGACATTCCAGCATTATTCCGTCAATTGGATCGGTTCTTAACAACGGAAATTCGCCAGCTCATCCAAGGACCTCAGGTTGTTCTGTGGAAAGATATTGAAGGAAAAGAGGATGAGTTTGAGTTCGAAGTCGGCTACTTTTTAACCAGTGAGCTACAATCACCCCCAGAGCCATTTCAGGTACGGACGCTTCCTGCTGAACCGATGATGGCCGCCATGGCTTTTCATTCGAGTTCCAAGTTTGATGTTGCCGCCTGTGTTCATTTAGCGAAATGGATTGAGAGCAATAACTATCAGATCAAGGAAAACGAATTGGGCAGAGAACTCTATTTACCGTTATCCCCAGAACAAGATGCACAATTCATCGAAATACAAATACCAATACAAACAAAATAGATCATGGAAAAAGGTGGAGTAAAGTAAAATGAAAAATAAAGGAATCATCTATGTCCTGGCACTGGCTGTTTTTCTGATCGGGACTATTGAATATATTATTACAGGAGTCATTGAAATAATCGCTGTCGACCTGGGAGTATCCACTTCTGAAGTTGGATTACTGGTGACAGTGTTTGCTCTTGCAGCGGCCATTGTCGCGCCTATTTTGATTACACTCACGATCAATACGGATCGTAAGAAGCTGCTGCTGATCACGCTTGGTGTGTTTATTGCCAGCAACGGACTTATGTTTGCAGATCTTACTTATGAAACGGTAATATGGATACGAATTATTCAAGGGGCCAGCGGAGGAATCGCTACCGTTGTAGCCATGGCCGTAGCAACAAGACTCGTTGAGAAAGAAAAAAGAGGTAATGCTATCGGTATCATTTTAATGGGACTTAGTAGTTCGCTAGTGCTGGGTGTTCCTCTGGGTACCTTTTTTAGTGAGATGTTTGGATGGAGAGTTTTGTTTGTTTTAGTCGGTGCATTAATTGTGATTCCGTTACTTATTATCTACAAAAAGATTCCGGCAATCAAAGAAGAAGAAAAGATTACACTTAACATGCAGCTTTCTATTCTCAAAAATCCAACTATTCTGATGGCTTTAGTTATCACGTTATTTTATATTGGAGGATACGCTACACTGTTCACTTATATTACGCCGTTCTTGCAGATGACATCTTCTCTTTCCATGACGGAAATAAGCGGAGTTCTCTTTCTGGCGGGGGTTTGCAGCTTTGTTGGTTCAAAATTGGGTGGACAATTGGCAGATGCAAAGGGATCGAAATTCACCATTTTTCTGGGGCTCTTTTTGCAAGGGGCGACCCTGTTGTTATTCGCTCTAGCGGGAGTTAATCTCTGGGTATTAATTTTGATATTGATGATTTTTATGTTAGCAACGTGGAGTATTTCCCCGGCCCAGCAACTATATCTGGTTACGCTGGCGCCTCGAAATCCGGACATTGCCCTTAGCGTAAATACATCATTTATCCAATTTGGTTTTGCACTGGGATCTGGATTGGGTGGGTTTGTTATCAGCCAGACCTCTGTCCTGTATTTAAATTGGGTGGGTTTTGCCGCTGTAAGCGTAGCTTTCCTTGTTGCCGTTGTTCTATTTTAAAAAAGTGAGCAGTAGGTAATTATAGACCATCAGAGAGAGGACAGGGGGCTCGTCACCCCCTCCTACTCAATAGGAAAATGAAAGTGTTCATTTCAGTCTTTGTCTGACATGGATACTCAATCTATTTCCTGGAGAAAAAACTAAGCGTTCCCGTGCTCTCATCTGCACTCACAAACAGGCTGCGTCCATTTACCCGATGAATTCCTTCCGGTGACTCACCGGCCGTAGGAATGAGACCCAGGTAGTTTGGGTTGACCGGATCAGCAAGATCGAAGAAAAGAATGGCATCTGCCCGTTCAGAAGCTACGGCTGCATACGTAGTGCCGTCTACAGTAGAAACAGTTAGATTCTCCACTTCACTTCCCTTGTTGGGACTGCGATCACCCGGATACAAGCCGACCATAGCTGTTGCCTCGTCAATGAGGTTCTGGCTATCGTACATCCGCTGGCCTTGCAGATCCCAGACAGCAATATTGCGTCCGCCCGCTTTTACACCATCCTCAAATTCATTCTTGCCCAAGTCCCCTTCATTGGCTGTCAGCAGGTATTTACCATCTGCAGAGAAAGCAATTCCATCCGGTTCATAACGAGCGGTTAGACCCTCCGTGAATTGAACTACACCGTCATCTTTCAGATCCGCTTGATGTGAAGTGGTGCCAAGAGCGAAGATTGAGCTGATCTTTTTCGTCTCCAGATCTACAATGGCAACGACATTGTTTTCCTGTAGCGTGATGGCTGCTGTTTTGCTATCTGGACTAATGGCAACATACTCCGGTTGTGGATCATGCGGATAGATGGCGCCTTCTACATTGTCCAGAGAGACCGGCAAGTTGGTGATTTCACCCTCCAATACGTTCCCGCCAGCAAAAGATACAACCATAATGCTACCCGGACGTTTGGTGTTGGCATAGTCAATTTCATTGGCAGTTGTATTCAGCTCTTCATCCTCTATGGCGATCACCGCATGCAGACCGTCAGGTGACATTGCAATCGAGTCAGGACCAATACCGAGTTCATACGTTTTGACGGTTTGGTAGGTAGTCAGATCCACAATGGCAAGTAATCCGTTGTTCGCATCATGATCCGTATCGCCTGTACGAATAACAGCAAGTCCGTATTTTCCATCTTTGGACACGGTTACGCTCGTTACCTCAGCATCGGCGGAGAGATCATGGAAGCTGACGGTTTTCAACACGTTAATCTTACCCAGGTCAGCAATATCCAGCACGGAAATACTGCCATTATCCGCTTCGGTTACGAGCAGGCGTTGTCCATCCGGCGTGGAGGCTGATATTTCTGCTTTGCCACCGGGCATCTGGAAGGAGGCCTTCCGTTCAAAGCCGGTTTTATTTTGTTCGAGGATCAATTGATCCGTGATTAATTTTAGCGTTTGGGAAGATACATATGTTGTCCCTTTGGTGATGTAGCTTTTGCTATCCAGAGAAGTTTTTACTCCGTTTATGGTAGCTGAGGACGTTCCTATGGGAAGCTGAACTTTCGTGTTACCTACCTGGATATCGACACTGCGACTGCTCCCGTTCCATGTGACCGTACCCTGCATATTTTGGATGGCCGTACGCAATACGACATGATCGTTGGCAGGTTTGGTTGTGTCAGCAGCATGGGCCATTGATGTGTAGCTGGTTGCTCCTGCGGTAAGAATGGCAGTCATCGACAGAACGGCAAGCCATTGATTTCTCTTTTTCAATGTTCCAGATCCCCTTTATCGTTTCATGTGTGATGGCATGTACAACTGCTTCAGTATAAGAAAGAAACGTTAAGCAATAGTAAAAAGGCGGGGCGAATTGTGTAAAAGTGCAGAGTCTTTATCTATTGTGTGAATTTGGTTCTCAAATTCGGGTTGAATTTTGTATAAGATGGAAAGTTAGCTTGACATGAGGAAAGTGTTTGGGTATATTTATGGAAAGTTAACTTTACATTTTGGAGGAGAAAAGGTTATTGAAAAACAGACTGGAAGAAATACGAAAGAAAAAAGGAATCAGGCAGGAGGAACTTGCAGATAGATTAGAGGTGTCGAGACAGACCATTGGATCATTGGAGAATGGCCGTTACAATCCCTCTATTATTCTTGCTTTCAAAATCGCCCGTTATTTTGAGATGAGTATCGAAGAAATCTTCATTTACGAGGAGGAGTAAGACGATGAGATCAACCAATAAGTGGGTATATGTACTACTGGCAATGGCGGGTCTGGTAATGATGTGTATTGGTGGATTTGTTCTGAAAAGTGAAGCCTTCCGTGAAATCTCGGGATTGTTGATGGGTGCAGGTTCAGTTCTTCTGGTTCTCGGGTTGGGATATACGGTGCAGGCAATCTGGTTGAACAAGTCTTCCAATCAGGAAATGTATGCGGAGCGGCTGAGACAGAAGAAGATTGATGTTCAGGATGAACGAAGTATTCGGTTGAAGGAAAAGGCAGGCTACAAAACAAACATGACTATTTTTTATATTCTGATGGCTGTGACAGTTGTATTTAGTCTGGTTGGTGTAGAGCCGATTGTTGTAACTGTACTGGCAAGTGTTTTTATATTCCAAATTGGACTGGGCATCTATTTGTTCAAATACTACGCGAAAAGAATGTAAAGTGCTTCTCTTACAAGACCACATGATCCCGGCGTTAGGCGAGGCGCTTCCAAGGGGAGTAATCCATGAGCAGGTTTCATATCTGATCTTATCACAGGACTGGTTGAAAGAAAGAAATTGCTGTATTATTAATTGAGAATCATTATCAACTAATGGTGCAGGCTGTCTTAACTAACAAGTCTGATCAGTGATAGGCGAGGTGAACACCCATGCGCACAGATGACACATTAGGCGTAGTATATCAGCATTATCTGACCCAGGAACCTTATAGTCAGCAAGATGAACATACGTACCTGCTCTCTCCCAAGGCGGGCAGCGGCAATGTCAAAAGAGTGACAACATACAGTGGCATTGAAATATTATATTCCCAGGTCGAATATTATCAACCATATCCTACGTATTTTGCGTCCGAGACGCCGATCGTGGAGCTGCAATTTGCCTTATCGGGTCAACGGCATGTCGATATATCTGGACAGGATTATTCACTATTGATTGGGCAAGGTGCCCTCATTTTCATGCATGATTTCGAAGCGTGGTTCCATCCTCCGGCCAGGGAACCGTATACTTCTTTTTCGCTGGGGATTCCGGTGTCTCTGTTCAATTATGCAGCGGCACAACTGGGGAGTTACAAGTCCATTGATTTTAAACAGGTGTTGGGACGAAAGGTGTTCAAGCCAATTGTATTTCAACTGGATAGCCGGATACGAACGATGATCGATAGTTTGATTGTGGAATTAAACAACCGTTATCGATCATCCTTAATGATGGAAGCGACAGCTTTGGAGATCTTGAATCGATTTATGATCCAACTGTTTGATCTGGCGCCAATCCCTGCGGGATTTTCCAGAGAGGACATCCGGAAGTTACATACGGCACGGGAGATTATGGAGGCTTGCATGGTAGATCCTCCATCCTTGTTAGCATTGTCCAGACAAGTGGGTCTTAACGATTTTAAATTAAAAAAAGGATTCAAGGCGCTATTCGGTAGTACAGTCTTCGAATATTTGCGTCAGGTTCGTCTCGACAATGCCATGAAGCTGCTGCGCAATCAGGATAATAACGTCACCGAGGCCGCTATTGCGGTCGGTTACAGCAATGTCAGTGCCTTTTCGCAGCAATTTTATCGCAAATTCGGCGTGAAGCCCTCAGAGATGAAAAAAATTTATTAAATAAGATGAACAGAAACTTTACACGAGAACGAAGAGTGCAGAACCAGTCTGGAGAAGCGGAGCGTTCGCCTTTATCAACGGATTTCTCCCTTTAATAGAAGGGAATCACGGAAATCCGGTGATAACAGCGATCGGAAGATGGTACTGTAATCGTAGTGGTCTGGTGTAAAGTTTTAAGGGTTGATCTTATTTAAAATAAGATTAATAAATCCGGCTTGCCGTGAATTGTTCCGTATAGAGGCAGTGGGGATTCTGTCAGACTTGTATACTCCAGGTACAGTGGATACTGTACTGACATATAGAGGAGTGTATGAGTATGAACAGAATCAGAGGAAGTATTTTTTTTAGCGTATTTGCAGCCATGTTGGGTCTGATGCTGATTGCACCCATTATGCCGCCGCTTATTAGAGAGTTGGGCATGAAAGAAAGTCATTCCGGCCTTATAATTTCGCTCGGGTCCATTATGATGGCTATCATGGCTCCGGTATGGGGAAGATTCAGTGACATGAAGGGTAGAAAACAAATCATATTGATTGGATTCATAGGGATGTCTGTTAGCTGTGCATTATTTGCCTTGGTATTGTATGGGGGATTAAATACATGGATCGGAGGAGGGGTGTTGCTTACCCTTCTGATTGTGACGCGTAGTCTGATCGGCATGTTCATTCCGGCCGTGCTGTCTTCTGCCCAGGCCTATATGGGTGATGTGACAGAAGGGGAAGAGAGAGGAAGCGGAATGGCCATTATTAGCGCTGCCAATGGACTTGGCCTTGTATTTGGACCCGCGATTGCAGGAGCTTTTACCATCATTGGTCTGCTATGGCCGCTTTATTTTGGAATTTTTATAGCGATAGCAGCGTTTATTATCGCTTTGTTGTTAATCCCAGCAGCCAAACCGCTCATTCAGGCAAAGCCGCCTAAAGTAAACCCGTTCCAACGCGGTTTACGAATGTATCTTGCTGCGGGCCTGGTTACGATGATGGGCATCATGACATTACAGGTTGTCGGGGGATTTTATTTTCAGGATCAATTGGCTCTATCCCCGGCGGCGACGGCCCGAATGGTTTCATTTGGACTCATGTTCTCTGGAGCAGCGATGTTGATCATGCAGGTCGTTCAGATGAAGTGGTTGAAATGGCAGCCACGTCCGATGATTTTGCTCGGGTCCCTTTTTCTGATAGCAAGCATGATCCTGTTTCTGGTCTTCAATCAGTTGTCCATGTATTACTTCTCGTTCTTCCTGTTCGGCATGGGTTCGGGTCTGATGATGCCAGGCTTCATGGCAGGTGCTTCGCTAGCGGTCAGCAAAGAACAGCAGGGAGGTGCAGCGGGGTTGGTAGCAGCGATTCAGGGGATATCCGCCGTCATTACTCCTTTACTTACAACGACACTCTACCAGGTGGATAAACATATTCCGTTTATGCTCGTAGCTGTTCTGGTTGTCTTTTTGGCAATCATGATGCTGGGAATGAGAAAAAATCAATCCAATACTGTTACGAACTCTATTCATTCGTTATAGTCAGACAAAGTCAGAAGGTCAAAAAAGGTCTAAATAAAAGAAAAAAGGATCTATTTTAAAATAGTGAACCATGGTGAAAGAATATCGGTTTTTTTCGTCTTTTACGGACTTTGAGCCTTCTCGGCACCGATATTATAATAATCAATGTAAGCAACACCAATAAACCAACCACACAAAAGGAGATGATGTTCATGTTTGATCTGATTCCGTTTCGTAAACGAAATGAAGACCCATTCGGACACATGTTGAAATCCTTCAATGACTTGGTTGAGACCTCATTCCTCTCCCCTTTTGGAGCTGGTTCCCAGCCATTTCGGACCGACATTCGTGAGGAAGAAGACAAATATTTGGTAGAAGCTGAACTTCCGGGCATTGCCAAAGAGGATATAGACATTCAAGTCGAGGGTAGTGAATTGATCATTCGTGCCAAACGCAATGAAGATTATGAGGAAAAGGATGACTCCAATAGAGTCATTCGGCGAGAACGCCGATCTGGTGAATTTATCCGACGTTTCTATGTTGATCATATTGATGAGGAGCACATTAAGGCCAGATTGGAAAATGGGTTACTCAAGCTTGAGATTCCGAAACGTCAAGGCGATGATCCTACGCGCAGACGTATTCAGATTGATTAATCAATCCTTATATAAAGTAAAAAACTGATCTACAGAGCGAAGTAACAATAGGCATAACTATACTTGGCAAAAGCCAGACGAAGCAGGCAGCAACATCGGTAAAGGATGTTTTCTGCCTGCTTCTTTTGCAATGAGTTTTCCCATTTTTCGCATTCAGCCTAGTCATGCATGTACAGCGGATTAAGCAACATGGCACGTGCTGTGATTGGCGAATTTTTTGCATCCGATTTATTTCTCTGCCGCAGCCTGCATCAATGAAAATATTTTACGTGTGGTGTTGACGTTTCTAACCGTCATAGAGCTATAGACTTTGGAACCCACCAGCTTGTTCATGCCGCTTCTGGATGCATCTTCTCTGCTGACCGAATACAGAAGAGCACCGGGGACATAGATTAATGTGCCAATCCCCGGTTTAAGTGGGAGCTGATCCAGAACGCTCACATCATCGACTTCATTCCAGAGAAACATGACATCGCTTTTGGCTTGGTCATCATTGGTCCATTCTGCTGGAAGCGTTTGGATAACGGTCTGAATTTCATCCATACTGCGTACCATCACCTTGATCTGTAAGCTGAATTCGGTAACAATGACCGCTTCAAGTAACTGTGATATCTCTTCATTCGCATGGGCACGTTCCTGATGATCGGCAAAAATAATATTGCCAGAATTAATATATGTAACGACATCGAGCATGCCTGCTTGTTCAAACGTTTCTTTCAGTTGCTTCATATTAATTTTATTGTTCCCGCCTACATTAATGCCCCGTAGCAAAGCCACATAGATCATAGGGATGACCCTCCAATTTCTTTAACTCACCATTTTAACAAAATGACAGATACTCGAAGAGATGTACAGTATACTCTTCTCCCAATAGATCCTGCAATAAAGGCTCCACTTGTTCCAGATACTCTGGCTTGGTTTCATAGGTTTCTTCATCTTTTACTTCCCCGGCATAGCTCCGTGCCGATTCAATCAGGATAGCTAGTGCATTGAAAAATTCAGACAGCGAGTCAGCGACACGATTAGGCTCTCCACCTGTAAAAGCCACATATACAGGAGAATTCGGCGATTCAGTATCTACGATTAACGGATCATCGTTAAAGTTTGCGATAACGACGTGATTTTTTGGCCAAGTAGAGGACTCCTCATAAGGCTCATTCATGCCAATCCAGCGGAAACCTAGTTGCTGACGAAGCAGATGTTCAGGTGCGACAAAGAAGATTAGTGCTGCATCACCGATCTCGACGGCGGCATTTTTCATTTTGAGTGTGCCTTTGGCTGTGGCATCTATCATTTCATAGTGAGTGTACAGGTACTGAAGTTCTGGAGATAGAGGGATTCGTGTGTCCACTTCCGGCTGATGATGTTGATCGCGAAGCCGCAGATCATGATTTTTGAAAAGTCCATAAGCTTCATTATATAAATCCTGCTGTTCCACAAAACGGCTCAAGGCCGCATCCAGTTGTTGCAAGGTGTCTAATTCCTCCTGGTGAATTGGTTTAGTACTACGACTACGCCGATCCATTTGATTCTTGGCTATAAGCATTATACTATATCAAAGATGAATTCGAAAAAATAATTGAATACGTTTACATTCATATGTGAACATGATATACTTTCACTCAAATAAGGATTGTTACTGCTTCGGGCAGGCAAAACCTGAACATCCCTATGCGTGGACTTTGTGCCATTCATATTGATGTTTGGGTTTTTTTGCATTCTACGGTCCATATTAAGGATAGAAAACAGAGGACGTACGTATCCCGACACCAACATCACGCTGTACACAAGAAAGGGGAGCATTATGAACAAGAGAACATGGTTAAACGGATTGGCCGCAGGTTGTCTCAGTATAATTCTGGTGATTAGTGGATGCGCATCCAAAGCGCCACAAACTTCGAGTGACACACCGAATCAGGCGACAGAGCAGACCGAAAATGAAACCCAGGAACCCGTAAACAACCAAGCTGCCAAAGGCAGAACGGTGATTACAACCGACGGTGAAGTGGATGATATGAACTCGGTTATCCGGTTCCTCTTGTATTCCAATGAGATGGACCTCGCCGGAATTGTACTGACCAGTTCGGTGTATCATTATGCTGGAGACGAGGTAGCGGGGATCAAACCGTTCCGCTGGACAGGCACACAGTGGGTGTACGACATGATTGATGCGTATGGCGAAATCTATCCCAACTTGTCCAAACATGCCGAGGGCTATCCGGAGCCGGATCAGCTTCGAGCGATGACCAAGATCGGTAATATTTCCGATAAAGGGGAGATGGAGAAGGAAACGGAAGGTTCCGAATTCCTCGAAACTCTTTTCCTCGACGATGATTCCCGAGATCTGATTGTTCAGACTTGGGGTGGCACCAATACCACAGCCAGAGCGCTGAAATCGATTGAGGATCAGTACAAAGATACGGCTGAGTGGGAGACAGTCCGTAAAAAAGTAAGCGACAAACTGGTCCTGTATATTATTCTCGATCAGGATGATAGTTACAACGAATATATTGCGAAGAATTGGCCGGATATCCGCATTCTCAACGACCAATCGAACTTCTGGCATTTTGCCTATGCATGGAAGATGCATGCCGAAGAAGTGAACAGCAAGCTTCATGGTGACTGGATGGTCAAGAACATTCTGGATGGACATGGCAAGCTGATGGATATGTATGCGTCGATGGGTGACGGCAAAATGATCGAGGGCGAACTGGCCGAAGAACAGCGGGGAAGTGCTGAATATCTCAAGAACAATCCGCAATATGACAAATACGATTTTATATCTGAGGGTGATTCTCCATCCTTCTTCTACCTGATTGATAATGGGTTGCGCAGTATGGAAGACCCTTCCTACGGCGGTTGGGGTGGACGTTTTGGCGTCGTGAACGATAAGCTGTATAGAAACAATGTGCTTGATTACGATCCCTACACCAAACGGTACGAAGCCGAATATTCTCTGATGAGATGGTTTGATGATATCCAGGATGATTTTGCAGCACGTGCAGATTGGGCAGTTGCAGACACTTACGAAGGTGCCAATCACAATCCGTCCATAACGATTAAGGAAGGGTTGGATCTGAGTGTAAGTCCTGGGGAGAAAGTTACTCTTCACGCGGAAGGCACAGACCCGGATGGAGATCAACTGACCTATACGTGGTGGAGATATTTCGAAGCGGACACCTATAAGGATTCCAAAGTAGAACCGAACAAAGTTCAGCCCGAAATGGCGGGTGATCTGCAGCTTGGCTTGCATCGTGAACTTGCCAAGGACGAGCAGGTGGATACGATAAAAATGCAGGGCAGTGATACCGAAGCTGTGACATTCACCGTTCCTGACGATGCCAAAGCGGGCGATACCATTCATATCGTTGCCGAAGTACAGGATGATGGAGAGCATCAGTTGAAGCATTATCAACGTGTGATCCTAACTGTGAAATAAAGAAATAGAGGGGCTGTCCCAAAAGTCATCAACGTGGCTGGCGGGGCGCCCCTCTTATTTGTGTAGTCCTATCGTAATCAATCCGTTAGCGCTGGATGCCTGACCAGAAGACATTCCAGGTAATCGCCAAAGCTTGTTCATAGGATTGTCGTGTCTCATACACGAGCTGTATATCCAGCCCATCCATCACGGTAACAAAGGCTAAGGTGGCTTCTTCCGGACTCAGACGAATATGGGGATGTCTGGTGAATACGGCTGCCAGTTCTTCCTTCAGTGTCCCGAGGTACGTTCGATATTGGGCGAGCACAAAATCATGCACCTCCAGCGGTGTGATAAAGGACAGGACATACATAAAAGCGACGTTCGGGTGAGTCAGGAAACGATTTTTATGTTCATGCAAAAAGGCATATAGTTGCTGATCCAGAGTTTGGGCAGCAGACGTGCTGAAGAATTTGCGCACAAATTGCTGTTCCTCCTGCACGACTTCCTCATATAACTCCAGCAATAACGCTTTTTTGGATGAATAATGATAAGCCAGTGACTGCTTGCGAATGCCAGCCTCTTCGGCAATCTGCGCCATCTTGGTTCCTTCGTAACCCAGACGATTAAAATGTTGAATGGCAATTTCTTTGATTCTTTTTTTACTCAATGTCTACCTCCAATTGGCGATCTGCATACCTCTGCTGTTTTTGGGAATATACCAAATATAACAAGATATATACCACAAAAATGCCTATAGAGATAGCATACACCACCGTATAGGAAAATGCAGAAGCTACCACGCCCAAGATCAACGAGCCACCGCCAATCCCGAGGTCAAAAAAATTAAAGAAAGAAGCCATCGCATTTTCATGCTCATGTTCTTCTACAAGATTCACACACCAGGTCTGAATAGCCGGGAATATGGCACCAAAGCCAAAACCGTATAACGCGCCAGCAACCAGGAATTGTACATCATTCTGGGCGATAATCAGAACCAACAATCCCGCAATTGCAAACCCGGCGGAGGGAAGTAGAACAGACCCTGGACCATGCCGGTCAAACATTTTCCCCGAGAACAGTCGGACGGCGAAGCTGGCGATGGCAATGACAAAGAAAAACCAGGCTATATTCTCGAACCCTCTTTCGGCGGCAAATAAAGCCACAAAGGACATGATCGAACCGGCTGCAATGCCGACCAGCATAATGAGCAGGGAAGGGAAGAGTACCTTTTTTTCGATTAGTTTGACCGAAGGTACATGAGTTTGCGTAGACTCAATACGAACTCCGGTTTTCGGCTTTCTGGACACAAACACGGCCATCAGAAGTGCCAACAGCAGGATACACATACCACCCATGAACAGGCTCTGATAGTCGTACTTAAACAACAGGCTGGTACCGATCAACGGACCAATAGATATGGCGACGGTCTCCCCTACCCCGAAGTAACCCATGCCTTCTCCTCGGCGATCCCTTGGGATATTTTCTGTAGCAATCGTCGCAAAATATGTCGTTGCCAAACCAAATCCGAATCCATGGATGACCCGGAATATGAGGATCATCCAGATACCTGACGACAGGTAGTAAGCTCCTGTCATCATTGCACAGATGGTTATACCGATAATTAACAGATATTTTTTGTCTATTCGAGCTGCTAAAACAGACGTGAAGGGCCGAATCAAGATGGCAGAAAACATAAATATGCCGGTAACCAGCCCAATCTGGGAAGCTTCTCCACCCAAACTTGAGACGAAGAGAGGCAAGGTGGGTAAAAGCATTTCAAAGGCCATAAACAATAATGCGTTAGCTAACATGATAAAAATGAATGATCTTCCCCAGAGTTGCTGAGGTGTTGGACTGTGTGTTGAAATAATCATGGTTTTCCTCCGTAAATGTTTATCTTTGTCGCGCGACATGTTGAACTGAGTTTACCTGACGGTAGTCAGATTGTAAAGTGTATATTTAGAGCAATAATTAATGAATTATTGGTGGATGAGAGAAGCAATTAATAATTTGTAATCCACATCCCAACATTTTCCGATATAATAATCAGATAAAATAATTCTAGAGAATACTACCTCAGAGAGGTGATATGAAATGACGATGGATGTGCTTGTCAGAAATAATGTTAAAGTGCTTGGCTCAGGTAGCCAAACGATTGTATTTGCTCATGGTTTTGGATGTGATCAGGATATGTGGCGTTACATCGTCCCTGCATTTAGCGAAAACTATCGTGTGGTTTTGTTTGATTATGTTGGATCTGGCGAATCTCAAATTAACTATTATGATACTGTCAAATATAGCAACCTTGAAGGATACGCCCAGGATGTGCTGGAGATTATGGAAGCACTCGAACTACGAGACACCATATTTGTCGGACATTCGGTCAGCAGTATGATCGGCATGCTGGCATCGATTCAGAACCCCAAACATTTCAAACAAATTGTCATGTTGGGGCCTTCCCCGCGTTACGTGAATGATCTTCCAAGTTATTATGGAGGTTTTGATCGGAATGATATCGATGAACTGCTTGAGATGATGCAGATGAATTTCATTGGGTGGGCGAGTTATCTGGCACCTATTGTGATGAACCATCCGGAACGAAAAGATCTGGCGGAAGAGTTGGAGAAAAGCTTCTGCTCCAGAAATCCGCATATTGCGAGACAATTTGCCGAAGTGACGTTTTTATCGGACTGTCGTATTGATCTGGAGCGAGCAACTGTACCAACACTGATTCTACAATGCTCCGATGACAGTATTGCCCCGGTTGAAGTAGGGGATTACTTACACGCGCATCTGAAGAATAGCAGGTTGCAACAGATGTCGGCCAAGGGGCATTATCCGCATCTCAGTCAACCGGAAGAAACGATTCGAATGATTAAGGAGTATTTGACGAGCGCATAAAACTCGGAAGAAAGGCAGTTATTCATGGACATACAATTAGATCTGGCCCCCTGTGGATACTTCTCTATCTCTGATTCAGGGATTGTACAATCAATTAATCAAACTTTTCTTACGATGCTTGGTTACGAACGTGACGAGCTTATGGGGAAACATATTGAGTCCACCATGTCGGTGAGCAACAAAGTGTTCTTCCATACGTATTTCTATCCATACATCCAGCTATACGGACATGTGGACGAGATGTACTTCACGTTCCGTACCCGTGATCAACAGGCTGTTCCGGTGCTGCTCAACGGTATTCGTATGACACGGGACGGGGAAAGCGTCATGGATTGTGTCGTTGTAGTCATGCGTAAGCGAATCGAACATGAGAAGGATATTTTGCATACCAAAACCAAGCTGCAGGAGCTGTATCAAGCGACCCAGGAAGCGAACAAGGAGCTTGAACGATTACATGAGGAATATAAGATCAAGGAGCAGGCGCTCATCAAGGTGAATGACCAGTTGGAGACGCTGGCCTCCACCGACTTGCTGACAGGACTGAGGAACCGCAGGTTTTTCCAGGAGAAGATGGCTGAGGAGTTACTGCTATTTCAGGAAGAGCAACGTTATTTCTCCCTTCTGGTGGTAGACATTGATCATTTCAAAAGAATTAATGATACGTACGGACATCCGATCGGTGATCTGGTGCTCGGCAATCTCGCGGGGCTGCTGCAATCGGTATCGCGAAGTACGGATGTGGTGGCACGTTACGGCGGAGAGGAATTTGTCATCATCCTTTCGGATTGTGAAGAGGAGCAAGCGAGCAGCATTGCAGAGGGATATCGTTCACAGGTTGCTTCAGCCGATTGGGGCGAATATAACATTACCGTGAGTATTGGTGCGGCCACTGTTGTAGAGCAAGATACGGAACAGACCTTGTTCCAAAATGCGGACAACGCCCTGTATGCCTCCAAAACCGGAGGACGAAACCGGGTGACACATGCAGCACAGATGGTGAAAAGTTAAGGTTTGGATCGGATCAATCAGATTGTACCAAACAAAAATCATAGGGAGCCTGTACAATATGGGATCGATGATCCCGTATTGCACAGGCTCCCTATATTTGTGTGAAATTAGACTGAACTAATTTCACTTGAGTAGTATCAGAATAACATTACCTTGGAGCAAGGTAGCCATACGCCATTGCCGGTGAATTCGCCTGAAGGCCGAAGTCTCCATTGGATACATCGATAAATGCCGGGTTCACATATATGGAGTGTGCATCGTTGCCAGATCTCTTCATGTAGGCGGCGATGCCGGAATAGGCTTTATTTTTCCAAACCCACAAAGCATCTTTCGGTTGTCCCGATGAGTAGTAGACATTATGGTCAAACACATTGCCGGTATTGCTGGTATATTCATTGTATATCAGCACATCCGAGCTGGCCGATACGAGAATGTTACGCATGAACGTATTGTTGCTCGTCCGTGACTGCATAAATAACTGTCCGTTGCCAGCATTCAGGGTATCATTCCCTACCAGTGTATTGTACATGATCTTGCTATCCTCGGTAGCTCCCCGTTCTTCGTCATATCCTCCCATGGCAATGCCCGTCAGTCGGTTGGAATAAATCAGGTTATCCGTCACCGTAATATTGCTTGTCGAACGTCCGGCATGCTCTGAGGCAATCTCAATCCCGATATCACTCTGATATACCCGGTTTTGCTCAATCATATGATCTTTCCCGCCATCTACATAGATGCCACCTGCTGAGTTACTATCATTAGGCAGGTCTGTTCCATAGGAGGGATTGTTATTGGAGGTGATATTGTACACTTCGTTGCCACGTACGATACCGTTCCGAGCCTGATCATACGTGTCATCCTCGGAAATACCTTCATATCCAATGAGATCAATGCCAATGTTATCGGTATCATGGATGGTATTATTCAATATGGCGAAGGTATCGACATTACCGTTGATTGCAAGTGACTCGCTGGAACCGAGTGTTAGATCATACAATTCATTATCTTTGATGATGATATCGCGCAATGCTATAGGGTGCTCTGTGCCATATATGGCAATACCGTGGGCATCCCTGCCCCTTAAATCGGGACCTTCAGGTGGTGCATCATTGGCGATTGCGTGTATGGTGTTGCCCAACAGCTGAATATGCTCTCCTGCTCCGTGGACATAGATACCGGTTGGAACCTGGCCCCCAAGTGTGGTTGTAAAGTTACGAATTTCAAAGTTCTGAATGGTGATATAACTGGCATGTTCAACTTCAATTAACCCTTCGATGCCTCGTACGGAGAGGCCTTCACCATCAAGGATAACCTTCTCCTGAGGATAGCTTGAAAATAGAGTCGGATTACCGGAGGAACGACCACTTCGGGTGATTTTGACTTTCTGATGATACACACCTTCACGCAGATAGATCGTGCTTCCTGGCGAAGCGTGGTCGGCTGCATACTGCAACGTCTTCCATGGAGATTGAATGGTTCCTTTATTCGAGTCATCTCCTTGAGGTGATATGTAATGGATTACCTGAGGATCAGACTTTGGAACAGAAATAGGTGCCTTCATGGACTGGCTATGATCCTGACAACCCGATACGAGCAACGTCAGAATCGGAATCATAAGTAAAAATACGCGAATCAAATTGTTTCCCCCTTGCGTTTAGCTTAGAAGATAAATTATAGCAGATTTGAACGGGTTAATAAGCCATGATTGCTCATATAAAATCAGCGAGGAGACGGCTCATGAATACATTAAGGTTCAATGCCTGAGCGTGAAGCTCTGCTGTGCCAGACGGTCAACCCGAGTGAAGCAACACAGACGATCAACAGACATGCATACACCACATGATAAGCTTCCTCTACCGAGACCCCCGGAATGCTGTGTAGCAGCATTCCGCACACGGCTACAGACACGGAACCCCCGAAGAATTGAATCAACTGTAACATGCCCATACCGGAGCCAATTTGCGCTTTGGGCAGCACACGTGACGCTTCATTATTCAGTGAGGCCATGGAGGCTGAGAGTGCTGGTGAGAAAAAGAGATAACCACTGGTGATGATCAGAGCGGACTGATCCAGTCCCAACATGAATAAGGCAAGTACCGCTGCAAGCAGGGTCTGTCCGATAATCATGAATCGCATATTGCCATATCGGTCGATCCAGCGTCCAACGAAACGCGTGCAAAAAGCCGCAACGATGGCTCCAGGAGCAATTAATAGACCGATGGCGAGCGAAGATCGTCCATATAGATCAGCAAGTACTAGCGGCATTAAGAACAGATTGCCCAGGTTCACGACCAGCACGCAGAAGCCGATGATGATTAGCCGGGTAAATCCCGGCGTTTGGAACACTTGTGGATTTACAAATGGAAGACTCGCTTTGCGAATATACAGGATATGCGCAACCAGGGAGACCACACCAATCGTCAACCATAACCAGGATTGCTGCGTGATGGCTACAAGAAGGCTGATCGCATTAATGACGGTTAAGATGGCTCCGATGATATCAAAAGGCTGATCCGTTTTGACCGTTTCACGCGGGAGAAAATAGAGCAATACAGGCAGAGCGAACAGTACCAGCACCGTTATGCCAAAAAGTCCGTTCCAGCCCCAGTACTCGCTAATGAGTCCGCCAACAATGGGGCCCAGACCAAAAGCCATGGCGCTACCCGATGAGATCAGTGCTATGGCAGCACCGCGCCGTTCCACCGGGATGTAACGACTTGCAATGATGAGACCGAGACCGGCCATCACCCCTGCACCCGCCGATTGCAGAATACGAGTCAGCAACAGAATTGCGAAGCTGTGGGCGAACAATCCGAGTAAGGAAGATAATCCGAGGATCAGTAATCCCACCGTCAACAGCTTGCGCACGGGAATACGATCTGACAAACGACTGAATATCACTGTCGATAGGGCATAACCAATCGAATAGCTTGAGATGACCCAGGACCCCAGGTCAGAGGTGATCTGCAGATCATGAATAATGACTGGCAAGGAAACATTGAACATGGTGGTGTTCATCACTACGATGAACAGGCAGCAGGTCCAGAGTGGCATGACAATTTTATCGTTCACGTAACCATTCCTGTCTATGGATTCAATTGGAGTATATTGAAAAGCAAATCATCATTTTACGCCCATTTTGGATATATGGCAATAATGCCATACTGTTTGTCGCTTGGAATATATATGAATTTATGTGCTGTGGGACGATAAATCATAGACGAATAAACAAATAGGCGCCCTGACAAAGGGCACCTATTCGTGCATGAAACGTTTTAGTGTAAGAAGTACATCTTATGACTCTTATGCCGCAGTAACTTGTTTGCCGCGATTGCGAATCCACTTGATGACATCCATTAGAATGACGGCAACGAGAGCGAGCCCGCCAGCAATCAGGAACTCATTCCAGCCAAACGTATCCGGGATGGCGAAGACACCGCGAACACCTGGAATCAGCGTGATGCCGTATAAGCAGAGACATACAAGGACGGAGCCAAGCACGAATTTGTTCGTGGTGAAGCCCACCTGGAAGATGGTCTGTGTGTTGGAACGTGCTGCAAAAGTTTGCAGACTGCGTGCCAGAATCAGGGTTGTGAAGGCCATAGCTACACTGATCTCCTCCGAGATGCCAAGGCCGATATATTGAGACACAATAACGGCCGCACCAATCAGGACACCACGCGTAATCACAGCCTGCAACGTACCTCCAGCGAAGATGCCTTCGTTAATATCACGTGGTTTGCGCCGCATAACATCCGGCTCTGGTTTCTCGGTACCCAGTGCAATCGCCGGCAGGGAGTCGTTCACCAGATTGATGAATAACAGCTGAAGGGCCGTAAATGGATTAACCCAACCGACGATCAAGGCAAACAAAATGGCGATAATCGCGCCGAGGTTACCGGCAAACAGGTAAGCGATGGCTTTTTTGATATTATCAAATACCATCCGTCCGACACTAACCGCATTCACGATGGAGACAAAGTTATCATCCGTCAGAATCATGGCTGCTGCATCCTTGGCAACATCTGTTCCGCTACCCATCGCTACGCCGATGTCGGCTTGTTTGAGCGCAGGTGCGTCATTAACTCCATCTCCGGTCATGGCTGCAACCTTACCTTTGCGCTGCCACGCACGCACGATGCGGATTTTATTCTCAGGTGATACCCTTGCGTATACCGAGATGTGTTCGAGTTGTTGATCCAACTCTTCATCGGACATTTTGTCCAGTTCGGCGCCTGTAATAGCTAGATCATCCGGTTCGGCAAGACCGATATCCACACCGATGGCCTGAGCCGTCGTTTTGTGATCTCCGGTGATCATGATGGTGCGAATGCCCGCTTTTTTGGACTCTTCAATAGAGCCGTATACCGCTTCACGCGGTGGATCAATCATGGCTGTCAGGCCAACCAGCGTCAGATCATGCTCGTCATCAATCGTGACCTGGTTTTTATCATCGAATTTTTTGTACGCATAGGCCAGCACACGGAAGGCCCGTTTGGAGAAAGCTTCATTTTTTTCTTCAAACTGTGTACGAATCTCGGGTGTCAGGGGCTGAACTTCACCGTTAATAAACACATGACTACAACGGCTGAACAGCACATCCGGTCCACCTTTGGTCAGCAAAGCCGTCTGTCCTTCAAACGTATGAACCGTACTCATGAGCTTTCGATCCGAGTCAAAGGGAAGCTCGGCTTCGCGCGGGAACTGGTCACGGATTTCATTGTAATCCTTGTTCACCCGGTTACTGAAGGCAATCAGTGCCACTTCGGTAGGGTCACCGAGTTCCTTGCCTTCCTGGTTGATATTCGAATCATTGCAGAGCACTGCAATATGTAATAAACGTCGTTCCTCTTCCGACCACTGTTCGGGATCATCCGGGAATTCGTCTTTGGTGCCATGGGGAATGTAATAGTCCACGACCGTCATCTTGTTCTGAGTTAGTGTTCCTGTTTTGTCCGTACAGATGATGCTGGCAGAACCCAACGCTTCCACGGCAGGCAGTCTGCGAATGATCGCATGCTGTTTGGCCATCTTATTGGTTCCGAGTGACAATACAATGGTCACAATGGAGGAGAGAGCTTCGGGAATGGCAGCGACAGCAACGGCTACAGCAAACATCAGTGCATTCACAATGGATGGTCCGATATTCTCCGTACCTTCGGTTAACCATACACGACCCGCTTCAATGGCAAAGATGAGAATGGACAGGCCAAGAATGAAAAAGCCCAGTTTTTTGCTGAATGACTCCAACTTACGCTGTAATGGCGTTTCCTTGGCTTCTGCATTTTCAATCAATTCGGCAATCTTGCCGATTTCGGTTTTGAGTGCCGTACCTGTAATGACGAGCATACCGCGGCCATATACAACCAGTGAACCACTGAAGGCCATATTGCGACGATCTCCGATAGGAGCTTCATCCGGGATGGCATCGGCGTGTTTTTCCGCAGCTTCCGATTCTCCGGTCAGCATGCCTTCGTTAATTTTCAGGCTGCCTGATTCCAAAATACGCCCGTCGGCCGGAACATAATCGCCTGCGTCCAGCATAACAATATCACCGGGCACGAGTTCCCGCGCGGGAATGGTCTTTTTCTGGCCGTCACGAATGACTTTAGCTTCAGGTGCAGACATTTGCTTCAAGGCATCGAGCGAGCTCTCGGCTTTTTTGGTCTGCACCACACTGATGACCGCATTTAACAGAATGACCAGGAATATAATTAACGATTCGATCAGATGTCCGAGTACAACTTGTACCGCGGCTGCAATCAGCAGCACGATGACCATCGGATCTTTGAAATTTTCGAGGAACAGTTTCCAGACGGGTGTTGCAGCTTTCCCTTTTAACTCGTTATATCCTTCCGTTTCAATTCTCTTCTCAGCTTCTGAGGTTGTGAGTCCTTTGGAGGAACTCTGTACGTCCTGGAGTGTTTCCTCTGCACTGTGTCTATAATGTTGCAATTGACCAGCTCCTTGAGTATTAGATTTCTCTGTGTATTACCCTTACGAATAAAATCTAGAATCGTTTCATTTCCATATTTTTTTAGATTATAGAATGTATAAGTTTTCGGAGCTGAAGGATTCGATAATCGCAAGAAAAGCAACCGCTAAACCACGAATGTATCATCAATGAAAGTGCTTCGATCAGAAGTTTTTCTTATGTACACAGTATTTTTCATAGTGAGCCAAGATATGCCTCTGTTTCAAATTTATTATTTCCAGTGATGCAGTGACCTGACATACATCACTGGAAATGGTGTGGATAATGGTCTGAGAGAAAATGGTAAAGGGAAAATATGGGTTTTTATTTGAAAAACTGTGTGCGATATCACAATTCCTCCTCTCCGGGTCTGTTACGCTAGTTCGTAAGGAAAAGCGTTAATCCATGTTTGGAGGGGAATGTATATGTTTTGTTATCAATGCGAACAGACGCCAAGTGGCGGGTGTACCGTGGTTGGGGTATGTGGCAAAAATGAAACGATTGCGAGTTTGCAGGATACCATGATTTTTGCGTTAAAAGGAATCGCTGCTTATGCGACACACGCACGCCAGTTGGGATATTCTGATCCAGAGGTGGATCGGATTACACATGAGGCATTATATATGACATTAACGAACTCGAATTTTAATGTGCAGGAACATCTGGAGATGGCCATGAAAGTCGGAAATGCAGCAATCCGCATTATGGACGTGCTGGATCGTGCGCACACAGACCGCTTCGGTATTCCACAACCGATAACCGTTAGTCAGAACCAGATCGAAGGTCAGTGTATCGTGGTGACGGGGCATAATCTGTATGCACTGGAGGAGTTGCTGCGTCAGACCGAAGGCAAAGGAATCAACATCTATACCCACTCGGAAATGTTGCCTGCGCACGGCTATCCGGCGCTGAAGAAATACGCTCATCTCAAGGGGAATATCGGTAAAGCTTGGTACGATCAGCGCAGACTGTTTGAACAATTTCCGGGTGCGATTCTTGCAACAACGAACTGCGTGATGCCGATCAAAGGCACCTATGCAGATCGCTTCTTCTCTTATGAAGTGGCAGGCCTTGAGGGTGTTGCCAAGATTACGGAAGATGATTTCTCACCTCTGATTGAACGCGCGTTGTCACTGCCAGCGGCCAATGTACAGTCGGAGCAGGTATTAACGACAGGATACCATCATGAGACGGTGATTGGACTTGCGCCGGAGATTATTCAAGCGGTCAAAGACGGGCATATCCGTCGTTTCTTCGTTATTGCAGGCTGTGATGCACCGGGCAAAGGCGGCAACTATTATCGTGAATTGGCTACATCGCTGCCGAATGATACGGTTATCCTCACCACGTCCTGTGGCAAATTCCGCTTCAATGATGTGGATTACGGAACGGTAGGAGACACGGGCATTCCGCGTTATATCGACTTGGGACAATGCAATAACTCCGGTTCAACGGTGAAGATTGCCATGGCCTTGGCTGACGCTTTTGGCTGTACGGTCAACGAGTTACCTGTCAGCATCGTCCTGTCCTGGTTTGAGCAAAAAGCAGTTGCGATCTTGCTCGGCCTGTTCAGCCTCGGCATTCAGGACATTCGGATTGGACCGAAACCGCCTGAGTTCATATCCGAAGGTGTCTTGGATGTACTCGTGGACATGTTCGGTCTGAAGTTAATTACAACGGCAGAAGAAGATATGAATGCGATGCTGGCCTTGTCATAAGATCAATGAATTTTATATACGATGTATTAGGGCGTGTCTCAAAACTCGCTGAAGTGCATCTTTTACCGCCTTTTCGCCCCCTGCTGCGTCACTTTCCCTTGACGTGCCCCGGCACGCCTGCGAAAAACTTCCTTGCTTGGAACGAAAATTCGGCAAAATCTGCTTCCTTCGGAGTTTTCAGACAAGCCCTAGAAGCCTGCGCTGCCGCAGGCTTTTTTGGTTATAAAGAAGATGTCTAGGCCTCGCTTGCAAACGGACTGCGCTCGAAAGAGCCTGTGCCTTAGGGTACGGGCTTTTTCGTTTTTTTGCTATCTGAATAATACAAGTATAACTTGCATAATAACTGCCCTTCATTTTATTCAAGCCATAGCTTGTTGTATATGGAGTTGTCATGTATTTTGATATAGTGAAACGTATAAATGGGGATGATCATTCCCTTTGAAAGGATAACGATATGTCTGACAACATGGAATGGATTGCTCAGTGGAAGTCAACCAAGGCATTAACCAATGCATGGATAACGAAAGGCGAACTGCACCACTTTTACAGTCACACCTTGATATTTATTATTGATGGGAAAGCAATCTGGAATATGAATGGACACCGAGTTCACGTCTCCTTTGGAGAATTAATAGCGCTCGAAGAGAACTCTGTAATGGAGGTCATTGAAGGTGGCAATCTGGATCTGGCAGGCTGGCATGTTCAGTTCGATACATATTCGGTGTTGCATGAGCGAAGGGAAGCAGAGAAATTCGAATGGCGGTTACCGTCAGGAGAGGCGTATCAGAAGATGCAACTGTCTGGTGGAGATCTGGCAAGTATCATTCAGCATTGGAGTGAAGAGGATACACAGGATCAGAGTGCAGGATGGGTTGGGAATCAGCATCTGTTATATGAACTGTTAAGACATCTGTATCGGAAACAGCCGGATAACGAACGGAAGCCAGAACATGGCATACTTCGCTCCATTGACTATATGCAGCAGCATTATGATCAGGTCATTACACGTATGCAGTTAGCACAGATTGCCGGTATTAGTCCATGGCATTATTCTCGCAAGTTTAGCGAACAATATGGTAAGCCACCTCTGGATTATCTGGCCCACTACCGGATCTATCGCGCACAGGAAGAACTGTTATTAACCGCAGCAACCTCTCAGGATATTGCCAAAAAGTCTGGATTTGAAGATGCTCATTATTTCAGTCGCCGCTTCAAACAATTGACTGGTGTATCACCCAAGAGATATAGGCAGACGATAACGCAGCGTAAGATCGTGTCCCTTTCCCCCATCTGTGCCGAAATCATGATTCATCTGGGTGTCATTCCATATGCCGTAGTGGTCACCCCGATCCTGTTGTCCCCACATCATCGGGAACAGTTCATAGCGCATGGAGTGCAGATGCTGGAGGTTACACAGTATGAAGTGGAGATCGAACTTGTTCGACAAGTTCAGCCAGAGATGATGATAGGAAACGTATCGACGGAAGAAGTCAAAAGAGGGCTGCGCACGATTGCACCGATTCTGACTGGACTTCATCAGGATGTGGAGCCATTGCTCCATCAAGTAGCAACCTGGTTCTTCAAAGAAGAAGAGGCTCACAGATTACATCAGCAGATGAAACAAGAGGTTTATCTAGCGAAGCAACAATTACAACATATCATTCAACCTGCTTCCACAGTGATGTTGTTAAGGGTAGAAGCATTCGGATATCGATATCTGGGTGGGCACTCACATGGGGCTTCTCAATTGTTATATGGACAGCTTGGTTTAACATTGCCGCATGCGCTGCATTCAGGTACAGCCTGGTTTAATCCTTGTTCACTTGATCTGCTTGCACTAGCCAATCCCGATTACCTGTTTGTGGAGAAGCGGATCATGCAGCACTTTAGTGCAGAAGAGAATATGAGGAAACTATGGGAGAGCCCACAATGGAACGAGCTGAAGGCTGTGAAAAATAACCGGGTGTATTACGTTGATACTCATCTGTGGGTAGACGGTCATGGAATTACGGGACATACCCTGATCCTAAATCAGATTATTCGCAATCTGACAGAAACGACACCTGTGTGAGCACAATAATCCAATTGAATACGCACGATATGCTATGGAAGGGATACTTCTTATTTGATACTATTTGATAATAATTATCATTATCAATATAAATAAGGGGCGAAGGATATCATGTCACAAAGATTCAAAGGGTTGGGCATCATGCTATTGGTGATCAGTGTAATGCTGGCGGCATGTTCCGGTGGAACAAAAGAAGAAAATGTAACAGCCGGGACAGCAGAGACTCAGATTGAAGGAGCAGCAAGTACAACGGAAGAAGCAGGGGATGCCAGTAGAACTAAAGTGGTACAGGATCAGTTTGGAGAAGTAACAATTCCTGCCAATCCTCAAAATTTAATTGTGTTCGATTCGATCTATGCCGAGTATCTGATTGAGATGGGGGTTACACCCCAAATCGTTTTGTTAACTCCAGAAGTCGAAGCGGAATACCGGCCTGCTTATTTTAAAGAACACGGAGTTCAGGTCATCGAAGTCGAGCAATACCAATATAACTATGAGCAATTGCTTGCGTTGTCACCGGATATGATCCTTACAGCAGGCGAAGGTATGGAACAGGGCGTATATGACGAGTTGTCCAAAATTGCTCCAACGGTGGCACTGGACGCCAACAGTGAAATGAAGCGTGCCATGCCGAAGCTGGCAGCCATATTCGACAAGACCGAGGAAGCTGTCAAAGTACTGGCTGAATTCGACGAGAAAGCAGCACAAGCAAAAGAAAAAATTGCGGCAGCCCTTGGAGACAAGACTGTATTGGTTCTCCGTGTGGAGCACAATCGTTACCGTTTCATGGGTCCCAAAGGAGGAAGCAGCAGTGTTTTCTTCTATGACATCTTGGGCCTGAATAGTCCTGAAGTTATTGAAGACTCTACAGATTGGTTTAGCCAGTTCTCGCTTGAATTCTTGCCTGAGATGAATCCGGACTATATTTTCCTGGAAGACAGAACTCTCGTAGGTTATGACACGAAGAAATCGATGGAAGATCTGAAAGCAAGTCAGGTGTGGGCGAACCTGGAGGCTGTGAAGAATGATCATGTCTTCCCACTGAAGACGAGTGAATTTGTATCTGGTGTAGGCCCGATTGGTTCTGTGAAGTTAATGGACTATATTGTTGAAAAGTTGGTGCCATAGATGACTACAGAGAATCAACTGGACATTTATGATATTACTATCGTTGGTGGGGGACCTGCTGGAATGTACGCCTCCTTTTACAGTGGCATGAGAGCCATGCGCACCAAAATCATAGAAGCCAAACAGGAACTGGGCGGATTCATGCGTACATACCCGGAGAAGCTAATCTGGGATGTGGGCGGCGTTGATCCGATTCGCTGCGAGAAGCTGATTGAATCGCTGGAAAGACAAGCGAGAACGTTCGATCCAACGATAGTGTTAGGGCAGGAAATTGCCGAGCTTGACCGACGTGGAGATGGTGTATTTGTACTCATTTCCAAAACGGGTGAGCGTCATTACACACGTACCATCCTGTTATGTGCGGGCAGAGGCATGACTCAGGTGCAAAAGCTGGATATCGACGGTGCCAATCGGTATGAGCTGACGAATCTGCACTACACGATAACTGATCTGTCCCGATTTGCCGGGAAACGTGTGCTGATCTCTGGCGGCGGCGATTCTGCAGTCGATTGGGCGAATGAAATGGGTAAAATAGCAAGTGAAGTCACGGTAGCACACAGACGCTATGAATTTACCGGACATGAGTCGCCTGTAGCCCAGATGAAAGCTCAAGCAAACGTCATGACGCCATTCAGCATCTCACGTCTGTACGGTAAAGGTGACAAAATAGATCGTGTCGAGCTTGCCCATGTAGAAACGGGTGAGATCACATATGTTGAAGTGGATGAAGTTGTCGTAAGCCATGGATATGATCGTGATTTCGGCAACCTCGTACAATGGGGACTGGCGCGGGAAGATTATGGCGTGTCCGTTGATCAGCGCATGCGTACCAACCTTCCAGGCATATTCGGAGCAGGTGATTTCATCACCTATGGAAGTAAAGTCAGGCTGATCGCAGGTGCTTTTAACGATGCGGTGCTCGCGGTCAACAGTGCCAAGATGTATCTGGAACCTGCTGCTTCCGATATGGCGGGTGTATCTTCTCACAATGCCCGGTTCTATGAGAAAAACAAAGCTCTTTCCAATACGTAGGTAGGTATGTACGGATAGAAGGCAATCTGAAGAAGCCCGAACAACGTCGAGATTGCCTCGAAATTGCGTCGGGCTTTTTCCAATAGAATGGTGCAGATAGGAAATGAAATACAAGTTGAAGAAATGATATAATCAAATCAAAGAAATATGAAAGATCACTATGGGAGGTAGCAGATGAAAAAATGAACAAATTTATATCTTCTCCTCTTGAGTTTGAAGTCTTGGAGCATGACCAGGTGATTGCCAAAGTGAAGTTGGATTATAGTAATCAAACGGTTGAAGTATGGCAAGATGAGAGTATCTCACCTGTTTTTCTCCCTTTTCCAAGAAAGTCCAAGGTGACCGTAGGAGATGTACTGGATTACTTTGAATCCAGATGCTTCCCTCGGACCAGACACCATGCTGATAAAGTTCTACAATCATTAGGTCTGAATGATTATGTAGCTTCGGATATCGTAAAACAAACCCATGGTGTCTTATATGATGATTATGTCTGGATTAGATTTTCTAATGAGGAGTTGTCTTGTGCTGATGTGCATCCCCGTTTTGCAGGTGAGCAAGGATTCTCGTAAGACTTTTGTCAGTAGCAGCAAGATCTTGGGAGAGTTGCTCAAATTTTAAGATCCCAGATTCGAAAGTATGAACACTTATTTGTGTAATCCTTTTTTGCTAACTAAGCTCTAACTAATTCAGCTCAGTCTGTCCACTTGCGAGTCGATCTGCGATCTCTTCGGCCTGTAGAATGGAGGTATATGGGTCAGCGGTGAAATATTTATGGATATCAAGTTTGAAGATATGGTTGTTTTGCACCGCAGGCAGATTGGCCCAGACGTTAGGCAGTAAAGAATGATCTTTTGAGCCTTCTGTAACCATCATCAGCAGGTAATCACCGACATATTCTCCGAATACCTCCGCGCTGGCTTCCAGGTTTTCTTTGTCTTGATCCAGAATATCTGTCTGCACTTTGGATGCCGGAGTAAGTCCAAGCAATTCATAGGCTGCTCTTCCACCACGATTGGCACTATTGCCGATGATGGCTGGATTCTTCAAAAAGTTAAAATCGGCAACAGTGAAGGTGGCACCGTCCGGAATCACATCTTTGATTTTGGCCTGAGCAGCTGCGATCCGTTGTTTGAATGATTCATTCCACGCTTTGGCCTCGGCCTGACGATTCAGAATCTCGCCCATGGCGGTCACTTCGGCTTCCATGGAATCATATTGATCAGGTATAAATACGACAGTCGGAGCAATCTTGGAATAGGTCTGAAATTTCTCTTGATCCCATGTGATAATCAGATCAGGCTCCAGCTCTACCATTTTCTCAAGCGAAACCTCACTGTGGTTACCCAAATCCGCACTATCCACAAGCTTATCACGCAGGAACACACCATAATCCAGCAAGCTGCCTGGAACGCCAACGGGCGTTACGCCTACGGCTAGTACATGTCCTATATTCCAATCGACGACGACCCGTTCGGGGTTAAGGGGTACTGTGATGTCTCCCATCATTGTGGTAAGTGTTCTGGTCTGCGGTGCTGCGGCTTCACTGTCTGTGTCTGCTGTAGATTGTTCTACTGCTCCTTGTTGCGTACAACCACTGATCCATACTGCCATGACCAGCAAAATGGGCAAGCTTATTCGATACCAAACTTTCTTGACTACCATGACGAACCCTCTTTCTAATTGATAATGATTTTCATTGGTATAACTCTAGAGGGAAATTAGCGATTGTACAATAACCGATTCGGAAGCAGAGCATAACCATTTCAGAACAGGATCGACAAGTTGAACTGAGAATGATTATCATATATGATGAATGAAACGTTGTCTTTTTGTAACGGATGAGAACAAGGAAGGGCCATGATATGAACATAGAGGAGTACGGGGCATTATGGGAGCATGTATCGATCCGATTACTGGACATTCGAAACATCACCGTTAACATCAGTGAACATCCTAATACGTGGACGCTTCCATCGAATGCCTTTTTATTAATTACGAATGGGCAGGGGAAGATATGGTTTGATCAGGCGATGCATCACATTAAAGGGACCTATATTCTGCACGTCTCCAAAGGAATGCGTCTGGACTGCTTGGCAAAGAAGCCAATGGAAATACATATGTTGTCTTATGCTTCACTAGAGCCAGAGTTACCTGGTGCCGGACGATGCCAAATATTTACCGGGCCGGAGTCCCTGGAAGTCAATTTTGGTTTTGAACCAACGTCTCCCTTGCCGTTAATTGAACTCATGCAGTTCATATACAGACAGTGGAATGAGCTACAGTCCGCAGGAAGGATTCAAACCAAGGCTCTGTTCTACCAGTGGCTTGCAGAGATGTTGCAACAAATGCAGGAGCAGAGGATGGACCGTACGAAGGTGGATCGGGTAGATCAGGCAGTACGTTATTTGACTCGTCATTACAGGGAACCCCTCAAAATGGAGCAGATAGCTGAAATGCTAGATTGCAGTCCGAGGTATCTGAATCAATTGTTTCAGTTCCGATTGAACACCAGTCCTGGTCGTGTGCTGGCACAGATTCGGATGGAACAGGCGATGGAGCTACTGGTAAGGACGGAAGGAACCTTACAGGAAATAGCGGAGAGAGTAGGCTATGAGAATGGTTATACACTGAGTCGTTATTTCAAGAGGTATTATGGGGCTTCACCAGAGTTCTATAGAAAGCGTCGAGAGAGCATGGTTCCAGATGTAGTCCCGAAAACATATGAACCATATGCCGCTCTGGAAAGTCGTTATACTGCTCATACTTTAATAAACCCAATAGGGATAGCCACCGGAAAGGTTAACAAGCAGATTGCCTCCTCGCCCCCTCTTTCAAAATTGAAAAACAGGACACTTGCCACATGTATGGGTGAGATTACTTTGCCGAATAACCCAAAACGTGTGGTGGTGGACTGGAATCTGGGAGAAGTATTGTCACTAGGTGTTACCCCACTGGGAGCCCCGCACTCACTCATCAAAAGTAGTAAATTGCTAGAGCCATACATGTATCACACCGTACAGGATATCGGCAATCATAATTTCATTTCACTTGAAAAGGTGCTCGAACTGGAGCCTGATCTGATTATTACCTGGAATCATGCTGCTTACGCTTCCTACACCCGGATTGCGCCTACCGTTGTGTATCAGAGTAGTGACCAGTGTTCAGCTGCTGAGGAGATTCGGGAGATGGGGCGAATTCTGAATCGGAGAACTGAAGCAGAGGCTTGGGTCAAGGAGTATGAACGAAGAACGTATCAGTTACGACAGACCATGGCAGGTGGAGTAGCGGCAGAGAAGACATTTACTGTAATTGATCCCAACTGGGGAGAGCAGATTACACTGGTAGGGAATACGGGAAATCGTGGCGGCAAGGCAGCTTATGGATTGCTAAATCTGAAGCCAGCAGGAAGGGTTCACAAGGAACTGCTGGAGCCGGGCCTGGATTACTTGGATGTTGCGCGGAATGCGGTAGAAGGGTATATCGGGGACTACTTGCTGGTACTGGATCATCAAGAAAGCCAGGAGCCGGATCAGATGGGCTCCAAACTGTGGGCAAATTCCATATGTTCGGATCATTGCAGCATCATTAACCTCGACTGGAATAAATATTTTCTGTCCGACCCGTTGTCTGCTGTGTTACAGGCTGAGGATATGGCAGAGCACATTATAACTCGCTGAGTGTCGTTCGGGAATGAACAGTTATGCAATGAGGCATACAATGATGTGAATATCTGGTGAATTTTAGGGTGTATAAGTCCATGTCCGTTCGTTCTCCATTATACTTAAAGAAAACGGACGAGGAGATGGACTCCAGATGAAAAAACAAATGTGGATCATCGGAAGTGTTGCAGTTGTGATTGTGATCGGAACCTACCTGTTTGCAAGCAATACGGGCAGGGATGAGGCAGGTACAGCCAATGCGCCCAACATCAGAACATTGGTGGAGGATATCAGCACAGGTAAAGAGACACCTGAATCTGCTTCCATTAATGCCAAGCAGTTAATCGTCACAGATCAAGATCAGCATACGACTACATACGATTTGCCTGAGAATGAATTCTTTCTTTCCATTGCACCCTATGTGGATCAGACCCACCCCTGTGCAATTCATAGCTTGACCGGCTGTCAGGGAGAAATGAGCAATGAGGAGTTCAATGTTACCATTCATGATTCCGAGGGCAACACCTTAATGAAGGATTCCATGATGAAGTCTGGTGCAAACGGATTTATGGATCTATGGGTGCCCAGAGACAGAACATATCTCATTCGTATCGTACATGATGGAAAAGTTGCAGAGACTCAACTGTCTACATATGACAACGATGATACGTGCATCACAACGATGCAACTGAGTTAAACATACATTTGATCTACCTCTGTGAAAGGGATTGTTTAATGGCAGTCCCTTTTCCTTTTATTCGGAGAATTTGAATCACAGGGTACTTTGCATTGACAAAAAATCATTCCTACGGCATAATCCAATAGTGATAATGATAATTGTTATCATATAAATACATACAAACAGGGGAGACAAGAGATATGAAAAAAGGGTTGCATGGACTGTTGATTATGTTGGCATTTGTGCTAGTATTGGCGGGTTGTGGTAAAGCGAGCACGACAACGGAACCAAGTCAGGGTACCGATTCCGGTAGCGCTCCTGCTGAAGAGACTGCTACTCCGGTTACAGTGAAGCATAAACGTGGAGAAATTAAACTGAAGAAGCCGGCTGAACGTGTAGTGACGTTGGAATGGACATATACGGAAGATGTTATAGCCCTGGGAGTTCAACCAGTAGGTAATGCGGATAACGCTAACTATAAGGTGTGGGTAACATCCGAAGCAGCGTTGGATGACAGTGTTACGGATATCGGAACACGCGGTGAGCCGAATCTGGAAGCTATTGCTGCATTGAAGCCAGATCTCATCATTGCTAATGCAGATAATAATAATGCGGTTTACGACCAGCTTAATGCGATTGCACCAACGATTGAATTCGACCCTTACGATGGCGATGGCTATAATTATGATAAAATGACAGAAATTTTCAACTCCATTGCAACTGCTCTTGGTAAAGAAGACAAAGCGAAGCAAGTTCTGGATGAACTTGATCAGCATTACGCAGAAGCCAAAGAAAAGCTTGCTGCTGCGGGTAAAGAGAACTTTAACTTCGCATTGACTCAAGCATTCACGTATCAAAATGCAGTCAGTCTGCGGATGTTTACCGATAACTCGGTAGTCATTGGAACGTTGGACAAAATTGGATTGGTTAACGATTGGAAGCCCGAGAAATTGGAGAACTATGGCTTCTCTACAGTAGGTATTGAATCCTTATCCGATGTGCAGGACAGTAACTTCATTTATATTACACAGCCAGACGATGACGTCTTTGGCACAGCAATGAAAGATAACTCCGTTTGGAACGGTCTGAACTTTGTGAAAGAAAATCGTACGTACCAACTGGACAGTACAACATGGACATTTGGTGGACCGATCTCTTCCAAAGTATTGGTTGATGGCGTAGTTGAGGCGATTACCAAATGAGTTCGGTTCAAGGATCTAAGTCAGCTATGAACTGGCGTACAATAAGCATATATGGGGGCGGTCTAACCGCTCTCATCGTGCTTTTTTTTGTAAGTCTATGTTATGGAGAGGCGGCCATTCCACTGCATGTCGTATGGGACGCACTGACAGGCAGACAGGATACATTGGAGCATAATATGGTCTGGGATCTGCGCATGCCGCGTACAGTGATCGGTATTCTTGCAGGCGGCGCACTGGCTGTTGCGGGTGCTTTGCTGCAGACGATTACTCGTAATCCACTGGCTGCTTCAGATACGCTGGGTATTAATGCAGGAGCATACTTTGTGGTGGTGCTGGGAGCTATTGCTTTTCCAGGCGTGTTAAGTCAGTCTCCTTTTCTCTTCGCAGCTCTTGGTGGTTTGCTTGCAGCATTTGCGGCTTACTTCATGGGCGGCGGACGAACATCAAGCCCGGTTCGACTTGCATTATCCGGTATGATTATATCGATGGTGCTTGGTTCATTTACAAGCGCATTACATATTTTTTTCTCCATGGAGACGCAAGGGTTATTTCTGTGGGGCTCTGGAACACTCGTCCAGAACGACTGGAGTGGTGTCTCTTACGCATGGCCTTGGGTCATTGGTTTGACAATACTTTCGTTACTATTGTCGAGACAATGGGATATGCTGGAACTGGACGAATCAACGGCTTCTTCCTTAGGACAAAAGGTGGGACTTGCTCGTGCCGGTGGACTGATCATCGCCGTGTTACTGGCGGCAGTGATTGTCAGTGTGATTGGGCCGATTGGCTTCGTGGGCTTGGTGGCGCCGCATCTGGTTCGATTGAGCGGTGTACGTTCCAATCGATTGCTGTTGCCCGGTGTATTCATATGGGGAGCAGCACTACTGGTGGGGGCGGACGTACTCGCCAAAATGGTGCATAACTCCAGCATGGAGCTGCCTACAGGCGCCGTAATGGCGATCATCGGTGCACCATGGCTAATCTGGCTTGTACTTACGCGGATGAAGGCAGCTAACGGGTCAGGCATGTCCGCATCCATGAGTACAGGATCACGTGTGCGTCGCTTTGCATTTGGCCCAATGGCCGTATTATTCTCGGTCGTTACCGTTGCGCTTATTCTGCTCAGTACGATGTTTGGCGGCATGCGAATTCCGCTGGGGGATCTGCTGCCGAGTCTGTTTCAGTCGGATGGACTGTTCTCTGCACTGGTTCAGCTTCGAATCCCGCGCACACTTGTAGCGGCTGGCGCAGGAGCAGCACTGGCAATCAGCGGTGTGCTCATTCAGATGGCGGTACGTAATCCGCTGGCGGATGCTTCAATTGTTGGTGTGTCCTCTGGTGCAGGGCTTGGAGCCATGATGCTCTTTATTGTGTGGCCTGGTCTACCAACGTACTTACTGCCAATCGCAGCTGTGATCGGTGCGGCCATCGCCGCAGTGGTTGTATTCTCTCTCTCTTGGAAAAAAGGGCTGAATCCGTCTGCGGTTGTGTTGCTGGGAATCGCGATGTCTGCCATTGCGGGAGCGGGTATTCAGATTCTGATTGTTCGTGGTGCGGTGTACGGCAGCAGCGGATATATCTGGCTTACAGGAAGCACCTATGCTCGTACCTGGGATCAGGTGAAAATTATCGGAATATTTTTAGTTATTCTGGTACCGGTAGCCTGGTGGTTGGCCCGGAGATTCGAACTGTTGGTATTCGACGACAACAGTGCCTCAGGACTCGGTCTTGGGGTACGCCGGACGAGATTACTCGCCATGGCAACAGGTGTATTGCTCGCAGCAGGTGCGGTCGCTTGTGTAGGAACTGTTGGTTTTATCGGTCTGATTGCACCACATATGGTGCGACTACTCACAGGGCATAAGTTAAGACGATCGATGTTCCTGTCTGCACTCGCGGGTGCAGTCATGCTGGTACTGGCAGATACAATCGGCAGAACCGTCATGGCGCCAACCGAGATTCCATCAGGAATACTCATTGCCATTATCGGAACGCCGTACTTCCTGTATCTGATGTATCGTTCGAACTGGCGTAAGTCGGTATAAATATATCTCTGACCCCAAGAGTCTGCTCTCTGAGCAGGCTTTTATGTCGTTCTATAATAATTCCCGATGAATGAATGGTTATCAAAAGACAAAAATCCCCTCAGGTTTAACAGTGCATAGAGTCACATTAAATGAACATGGACTCGTATTCTCTGTTGACCTAGGGGGACATGATGGATGATTGAGCAAAAGGTTCTAGATCTGCTCCTATCTGGCTGAATGAAGTATCCCGCTGTCATCGACTGACTGTACGGCTTGCTGCAATATCTCATTCTCTTGAACGAGAGCGAATCTCACATAGCCTTCACCTGAAGGGCCGAAGGCACTACCAGGCGTTGCGATGACTCCCGCATGTGTAACCAGATCCATAGCGAATTGCTCCGAGCTGTCGTAGTGCGACGGAATCCGGCTCCAGACGAACATGGTTGCTTCAGGTTTAGCGATATGCCATCCCAGGCTACTGAACCCTTCGCACAGAATATCCCGGCGTTCCTCGTAGATGTCTCTTACTCGCTGTACTTCAGACTGATCTCCAGTAATGGCAGCAATAGCCGCTTTTTGAATAGGCAGGAACATGCCATAATCCATATTGGATTTTAGCTTTTTCAGCATGGAGACCATGCTCGCATTACCCACACAAAAGCCGATTCGTGCTCCGGCCAAGCCGTATGTTTTGGACAATGAATTGAATTCTACGCCAACGTCCATGGCACCAGGGAACGCAAGGAAGCTTCCACAGGATTTTTCGTCAAAAACAAGCTCGCTGTAGGCATTATCGTGGAGCACGATAATATCGTACTTCTTGGCAAATGCAATCAGATCGTGATAGAACTGATCCGGTGCCATCGCTGTTGTCGGATTGTTGGGATAGGAGACCAGCATGAATTTTGCCCGATGAGCGATATCTTCCGGGATATCCTGAAGCTGAATAACATATCCGTTTGCTTCTTTTTGCGGCATGTAATACAATTCTGCTCCCGCCAGTAAAGGCCCATCAGCGAATACAGGATAACAAGGGTCAGGTACAAGAACCAGATCTCCTTCATCTACGATGGATAGTGAAATATGCGCTAGTCCTTCCTGCGAGCCGAGCAAGGAACAGACTTGTGTTGTCGGGTCTAGCTCCACAGTATACCGTTGCTTGTACCATGTACTAACGGCATGCAGGAGCTCACTCTGATCATTCACGGCATAAATATAGTTCTGGGGGTCAGCTACGGCCTCGCTTAACGCAGTAATGATATGTTGAGCAGGCGGAATATTCGGTGTGCCTACACTGAGATCAATGACCGATTGTCCTTTCTCCAGCCGCTGGCGTTTGATTTCCAGCAGACGGGTAAAGATTCCTTCACTGAAGTGGTCCATACGTTTAGCAAATTTCATGATGATGTATCCTCCAATCCTCTTCGTACACACATATCTATTTATAATAAATGGACGGAGCGCAAATGAGAAGAGGATGGAGACAGTCCACCATACTATTCGACCTTAAACTGGCTCAATTCGTCTTGCAGTTGGTTCGATAACTGGTTCAATTGCTTCGAAAGATCAGCCACCTGTTCGATGCTATCCAGTTGTTCCTGTGTGCTTGCGCTAACTTCTTCTGTTGAAGCGGAGTTCTCTTCAGTCGTGGAAGAGATAATCTCCAGTGCCTGGAAAATCTCATCTTTATGCTTGTGAACTTGGGTAGTGTTGCCGGTAATCTGAACCATACGTAATTTCAGTGCTTCCAGGTCCTTGTTGATGCTGAAGAAGACTTGTTTCGTGTCCTCTACGGATTTGGCATTTTCCTCAGCGATTTTCATACCACGCATGGTATGTTCAACCGATAGGGTGGTTTTCTCTTCAATAACATTTACTTTCTTATTGATTTCCTCTGTCGCCAGAGCAGTCTGCTCTGCAAGTTTACGAACCTCTTCAGCAACGACTGCAAAACCTCTACCGTGTTCGCCAGCACGTGCAGCTTCAATCGATGCATTGAGTGCCAGCAGGTTGGTCTGCGAAGCGATTTGTTTCACCGTATCCACAAAACTGGATATTTCATTACGACTCAGGTCAATCTCCTGAATAATAGAGGACACTGCTTGTGTGGAAGTGTGGTTCTCATCCGCCCATTTGGAGAGTTGTTCAACAACTAAGAGTCCTTGGCCACTTTGATCAACTGAGGTTTGCACCATCGTCTCGATGGCTTGAGCATCACTCGCGATTTCATCGATTTGAGTCGATAATGAACCTGTTTTGCGTAAAATATTTTCCGTTTCAATAGACTGATAATTCGTTGCATTAGCAATCTCATTGATCGCTGTAGAGGTATCGTTCATGGTGACGGCTGTTCTTGAAGATATGGATTGCAGATCGTTAGACGACTGATTCAGGACATGAGCCGAGCTGCCGACCATCTGCAACATTCCTTGAATCTTCTGCACCATTGAATTCAATCCCTGAGCAATCTGTCCAATCTCATTCTTGGACTGCGTATCCAGTTGAACCGTCAGGTCTCCTTGTTCGATCAACTTGATCTTGGCAAGGAGTTGTGGAATTGATCTCAAGAGGTAACGAAGTGTAATGTAACTAATGATCACGAGCAGAATGGTAGCAACGGCAAATCCGCCAAGTGTAATCCATGTGAATGTTCCTAATTCCGCGAGAACTTCTTTCTCGGATATGGTCAGACCTACGGACCACCCTGTGTCTTTACTGGTAGCATAGCCGATATAACGAAGCTCCCCATTGTCATTTATCAGCTGTACACCTGACTCACCAGCGATCATTTTCTTGCCAATCTCCCCAATGTCGCCTGTGCTATCTGTGATGTTTTCTTTCAAAACCTTTTCTTGATCCGGATGGTACAGAATATCCCCGGTCTTGGAAAGCAGGATGGAGTAGCCCGTGCTTCCAAGGGAATAGCTCTCCATAATTGCCGGAATATCTTTGAAGGCGATATCAGCCGCGGTAAATCCGATGAGTTGATCACTGTCATCTTTGACTGGATAGAATATGCCCATGAGTACGCTGCCTGTCGCAAGATCAATGTACGGATCGGAGTAATATAAACCGTCTGCAGCTACAGCCGGATTATAATATGGTCGAGCTTGAATATCGAAGTCCGGGGCGGAAGCCGCACCATCATTTTGTAGCCAAAAACCTTTACCATTCAGACCTGCGATCCAGGCATCCGCAAAGGAAGGCTCTTCTTTAACAATGGCTGCAAGCGTCTCCTGAGTTTCTGCTGCATAAGTAGAATTGGCCGCAACTGCTGCCGAGTCGGTCGTTTCTATGTATTGCCGGAACAACTTGTTGGTTGACATTTGTTTGACTAGTGCACCTTTTTCCTTAAATAATGCATCGAATTCACTTACAATTGCTTGCGTCTTGGTCTGAAGCATGGACTCCTGCTGTTTGAGCAGAATGTTTCTTGTGCTTGAGAACATGAATGTCCCCAGAACAGCAAAGATAACAACGATAATAACGAGTAACACAATAGATAATGTGTTGGCGATGCTGGATGTTCTTGTTTTCTTTAATTTTTGTTTTTTCAGAACGTTCGACATGTTTCATCTCCCCAGATGTGTAATAGGTTAAAACTCCTAGGTTATATATCGGGATAAAATGTAGGAAAATGTAGATTTCTGTCGGTCTATCGAAGCAAATAAATAGAAAAAACCTGAATCTCTCTAACCTTACTGAATATGTTTCCCTTTGAATGGAATTGGTTTACAATGGATGGAATTGGATACGCGAATGAAAAGGAAAGGGGGACTGAACATGAACAAGCCATGGCATGCTTCGATACAGGGGGCTCCCTGGAATTCAGACAAAATGCATCAGGCGGTTCAATTTTTACGTCACAGAGCAACGGTTAGCTTTCGCGTAGGCGTCGACACGATCGAGGATCTGAACGAACTCGATGCCAATGTATTCTCTGCCAGACCGGATCTTATTTTATACGTATCGAATATGGATATCAACGAGGGGTACACACCAGGATTTCTGGCGCGATTGGCACAATTGAAGCACGTGTCCGCGATGCAGCTTGCACTTCCGCAAGCACAGGATTTGACCATATTAGGTGCATTGGAACAGATGCAGTTTCTGAAGGTGAATTCAACTGCGAAAGCAATCGATCTGGATTTTATAAGATACTATAAACAATTAAATTATCTTGAACTGCATGGGAAATTCAAAGGACTTGCCTCGATTGGCACATGCCTTCATTTGAATACGATCATTTTCAACTGTCCTGTTGAAACGCTCGAAGTGTTGGCGGAACTGCCGATGCTCCAGTATCTGTCCCTCGACAGCTGCGAATTAAAGGGAGAACTGGATGTACTGAAGCAGTCGACCATCCGCATGCTGAAGCTAAGCTCTGTGCGTAAATTGTTAAACATTCAGGGACTCGAACAGATGCAGCAGCTGGAATTCCTGCATTTGTCCTTACCCAAGTTGGAGCAGTTATGCGATTTTTCGAACATGAGCAACCTCAGACAGCTCGAACTGGATTATATGAAATCGTTAAGAGGTACTGAACAACTATGGACAGCTGGCGCACTGGAGGCTATTGAACTCAAAGAGATCAATACTGCGCTCAAGGCCGAATCCTTTGCCCGTCTGACAGAGCTTGAACCATTGCTTCAGGTCGACTTTCGTTTTATAGACGTCAACAAAGGGCGCATTGCTGCCATGCGGAAATACCTGACCAATGCAGGGAAGTCTCATGTGCTTTATGAGAATATTCCTGAGCATGAACGTATACAATCGATGGCGATCGAGCATTTAGCCAAAATATTAATGTGAAGGAGCGCCTGTTCGGACCGATCCAACCGAGTGAAACAGCATTATATCTTGATACAGCTCTTGTTGCCAGCTCATGGACAGGCTCTGACACTTTCTTACGAGATGGCGGCTACCGGTCGCTGTTATCATGAGAGCATGATCTGACTATGTGTTCGTATCGGTTAGTGCAGGCATGTTGATTTCTTTCACACAGGCTGCTTTGGACAGACTGACAATACAACGGACGATTGCAACCATATCCTGAAGCGGAATGCGTGTCCCGTCATACTCGGCAAGTGCACGTTCCATGCCTTCTTCATACGGAATCTCCGCTGCAAGTTCTCCCGGATTGATGCACGTAACTGCAATGCGATCCTTTCTCGTATGTTCTCTAAGCGCTTCCGTAATTCCCCTTATGGCAAACTTAGAGGCGACAAAAGAGACCTGCGTGCTGCCTGCATTGCTTAACCCGGCTGTTGAACCAATAAGAATGATCTTGCCTGCTGTGGACTGGCGCAGCTGAGGCAGTAAAGCCTGAATGCATACAATCGTTGAAGTCACATTTACATGAATGAGCTGACTGATATCTGCTATCTCATCTTTGTCAAACGTGTAATGATCTTCGAAACCTTCCTTTTCCCAAATACCTACATTATAAATGAGCACATCCAACGTTTCGTTTTTCAGCTGGTCAGCCACATGGTTTGCAGCCTGAAGCTCGGAGAGATCAGCCTGAATCCATATTCGCTGTACGCCATCCTCCAGTTTCAGACTCTCCGGCTTGCTGCGGGAAACGACCCAGACTTTATCACCTGCCTGCGGTACTCCTCTGACCAATGCATCGCCCAAACCTTTGCTGGCACCAAATACAAGATAACTTTTCAAAGTGAAAGCCTCCTTATCTATCTTATGTATTAATCCATATCTTACTATAGAAGGAAGAGGAGATCATGAAGCTTCGATGAAAATACATTTCATGTTCTGGATATCATTCCTTCACCTGATTAGAGTAAATGATTGATGATGGCAAGATCGTCTATCATTTCGTGCTGAAAAGCCCGCGCTTTCCGCGGGCTACAATGAATATGTTGCCTGGCTCCACTCATGGTGGAGTTCCAGGCCCTGTCACTATTTGAATAAGCAACGGTTTATTCTACACGGAAGTAGTCAAAGTCAGCATAACCTCCTGTGGACTTCGTCGCATAGTTGAACAGGGCAAAACGGTATCCCATAAAATGCGGGAGCGTATACGACATTTGTAGTGTATTGCCGATCGTTGTCCAATTGCTGCCATTCAGACTGTAGGCAAAGTAGGCTTTGTCCGTTTGGTTCGTGAAGTCGCAGATGACCCGCAGATAGACCTTGTTCTGGTTCAATGGCACATTTGCTATTTCGGTCATTGTACCAGAACTGGCATTGGCCATAACGATGGATTTGGTGTTGCCCGTCATCTTTACGCCAACAAAGCCATATTTGGCCTGAAAAGCGGCAAGTCCAGCGTAGTCCCCATCCTTCATCCCTGCCGTCTCCAAAGCGGTGATCCCTGTACTTTTGGGCCCAAAGGTTCGTTGTGTTAATGTGTTACGGGCTTCCAATATGTTTTTGCTGATTTTGCCTGCAGTCAGTCGCATGAAACCAGGGCGTTGGCTCAAGGACCAATTGGCAGGATGGGGATTATGATTCCACTGCCAAAATGTCGCGAGACTTGATGTGCTGGCAGAAGAGCTGCTCGTTAGGGAAACGTCGTCCACATAAAAAGCCATTAAGTCGTTTGTCGGATCTGGATTCGCATTGTAAGGAGTTTCAAGAAAAATAAAGCTCTGAGACAGATCAGCATTGGAGGGAACGGTGTATGTGCCCTGAATGGTGCCCCACTGTCCGCGGTTGAGCGTCGCACTGCCCATAATGGTAATCCCGGTATAACTTGCACCGTTCTGGATGCTAAGATTGAATGATTTGGTTGCAGGGCCGGTGGTATATTTGACTTTCGCTGAAAAGGAATACGAGTCTCCAGGTGCAAGCTTACCCGTGATGATTTGTTTGGCGCCGCCCGCAGTCTGCTGCCTGTCGCTGACGAGCAGGCTCTTTGCACCGCTGAACACCTCGGCGTTAGTTAACGATACGGTTGCCGTATTGTTGCTACTCCATGGCTGAACAGTTGCGTCTTCGAAGCCGCTATTCAAGAGAAGCTGCGTTAATGAAGGTGTACCTGGTGCCGCATTGAACTCATCCGAGCCGTAAATCTTGGCGGACGCCTGACCCTCAACGGGCAGATTCATCGTAAGCGGCACCTTGCCGTTAATGCCAAACACAGGCCAATGATCCGACCACGTTACCGGGACCAGATATGGAATGCGTCCAACTGCACCGCTATCGCGAAACAGCAAGCCGTACCAGGCACCTGATGCAGTATCCACGATGCCTCCTTGTGCGATACCTGAATCTCTTAATACGACCTTACCTGTATATGGCCCCGTCAACGTGTTCGAACGATAGGCGATCTGTATGCGGCCATCACCGGAAGGCCAAGCAATCAGGAATACGTAATACATGCCGTTAATCTTCTGAATATGCGCTCCTTCTGCCTTCACAATAAAGTTGGAGCCTGCAACGCTGCTCGCGTTCGGAATCAAAACCTGATTCAAACCGCCGGACTTCACCGCCTTGGCATCTGATGACAGTTCAATCATACTGATGTTGTCACTACCATATACAAGAAATGTGCGGTTTCCATCAAACAGCAGGGAAGGATCATGATAATAGCCGTTCAGCGTATAGGGTGTCCACGATCCTGCTTCAATATCGCTGGTCTGGTAGATGTATGTCTTTCCCGTGGAAAGTGAGCCGAAGGCTACATAATATATGCCATTGTTATAGCGTAGACTGCTGGCCCAAGAGCCGCGTCCATACTCGTTTTGACCATTGTTCAGATTGTGTACATCTCCGTTTCCAAGCGTGTCATACACATAGCTCACGATGCTCCAGTTTACAAGATCGTAAGACTTCATGACGGGTACTCCCGGGTTCATATGCATGGTTGTGCTTGTCATATAAAAGGCATTGCCCACCCGAATGACGTCGCTGTCCGGAACGTCTGCGTAAATGACCGGATTGCTGAACGTCGCAGCAGAAGCAGTAGGGCTTGTCAGCGGAATCGATGTCATGAACAATGGAAGAACAAGCAGGAACATCCCAATCTTCTTCCACATTTCCTTTCCTCCTGAACTTTCTTGGATTCTGAATTACTGGGAATATTCAATATAATCAATGAATGCATCCCAAGTGCCGTTATCTGTTGTTACTACGAGTTTAATTTCCTGATTGCCCGTAGCGTGTGTAATGTTTGAGAGCGTCTGAACGGACGGCTGGGTTCCGGTAAAGTAGAACGAGCCAGCGGTCACACCACCGATGACAAGATCGACGCGTGCGGTTTCATTATTGTTGGAAGCTCCGCGGACAGAGAATTGATGGGTCGGGAAAGCAAAATATTGATTGTATGCTGCATAATCATTATTCGCGTAGAGGGCCACGCCATTAAAAGGCGAGCTGATCAGACCAGCGTATTGGCCACCGATCGTCATAGTTTCGACTTCGTATCGAGTAACGGATGGATCAGGATCAGGATCAGGATCAGGATTAGGATTAGGATTGCCGCCCGAACCGGATGTGAACTGCCAGTAATCCAGATTGAACAGATTTCCGTTCCCCGCGCCTGTAAACACCAGATATAAACGATGTACGCCCGTAGCATTGGTCACATTGGTCTCCATTTCGCGCCAAGTCTGTGTACCGCCGGTTGAGCTTACGTTGAGTGTTCCAGCCAGAGGGCCAGTTGGACTGTCCAGCCGAATCTCAATGTTGCCATTTCCGGTAGAAGCAACATTTGCCTTGAATTTGGATGCTCCAGTCGAGCCGAAATCAGCATTACCGACTGCGATCCAATCACCATTATGGATATTCGTGACGTTCTGATTGGCTACAGGTCCGCCGCTCGCCCGGCTTGGCTCTGTCGTAATACCTGCCTGCCAACCAATCGTTTCGGCCTCCACCCGGACATACGGATTCAGGTTGGCAATCTGGGAAACGCCGGTCATATTCCCCTGAACCTCCTGGATCGTACCATCTGCGTTATGCGTCAACTTGTTGATATGAGTTGAACGATATCCTTTGCCATCACCAAGGAATGCTTTGCTCACCGTTTGCGCATGGTACGTGACATACCATTGGTTGTTGAACTGGAACACGGCATGATGGTTGTTGCCCCCTACACCGAAGAACGTGCCGGGATTTTTGAGGAAATGTCCTTTATATGTGAAAGGACCCATTGGGCTGTCGCTTACCATATATCCGATCTCACCTTTGGGATATGCCGCAGGGTGTGTTCCTGCGAAGTTGATACAGTAGGAGTAGTAATATTTGCCGTTGAACTTGTGGATGCCGGAATCCTCGAACAAGTAAGGGGCATCTATGGTAACGGCACTCCCGACTACACTGGTCATGTCGGCGCCGAGCCTAATGACCCGAGCCGTTTTTGGATTGGCAATGGATGCCGCATTATTTCCGTCGGGTATGCCTCCGCCAGAATATAAATAAGCTGAGCCGTCATCATCGACAAGTACGGCAGGGTCGAAGAGCCAAGTTACACCTGACATGCCGGGTGTTCCATGAGTCAGGAGTGCGCGTCCGAGCGGATCGGACCAAGGTCCAATGGGTGAATCTGCCGTCAATACGCCGATGCCCGCGCCAGAGTTTGCGAAATAGAGGAAAAACTTTTCTTTGCCAGCGACTGTTTTCTTCGCCATGGCCGGCGCCCAAGACTGGGTGGCCCATTTGGCAATTCCTTGACCGTTATTGGCATTGTTGGCACCGGCTACCGGAATGTAGCCATGGTCGGTCCAATTCACCATGTCGGCCGAGGAGATGACGCTGATTCTCCCGATCGTGCCATAATTATTTTCTTTGACGGAACCATCGTTGTTGTACAAATACGTGTCGCCTGTCATATACACATAGACCCTATTGTTATGCACGAGTACATACGGGTCAGCCCCCAATTTATGATCGACAAGGGGGTTGGCGTTACCAGGGAGTTTGGCAACAGCTGCATTGGCTGCATGGCTGGATTCAACAGGCAAGATGAGAAAGAAAAGCAGAAATGAGAGCAGGATTGCTAGTGGTTTACGGATCATACGTTTCGCCTCCATAAGATTAGTTTGGTAATGCAGAATGCAGTTTCCTCATCTCACCTCCCTTCATACAAAAGATATAATCTGTCAGGTTGTTAATTGTAACCGCTTTCAATATAATTCTTTAAAAAGATTCAGATCGAAACCGACGCGCTGTAAATGTAATTATTTTTCATATTTTCTTTTATTTAGAACTAACTTGACGATATCATAGCACATTTTTGTGAGAATACAATCATTTTCTATCAAAATTTGTAAATCTCATTGTGTGAATAAAAGAAATGCGAAGATTCAAGACACATCAGTGGATCGTTAATGATAGAATAAGATCAATTATAGTGTTATTGAACTATAGAGGTGCTATAGAGGTGTTGAAAGATCCAGTAGTTTGAAAGATCAAATGGAGGAATGGAACACTTGATGCAGGCAGATAGAATTACGCTGAAAGAATGGCTGAGGGAAACCCCGGCAGTTGTTCTGGCGTTTTTACATACGGCTATATCTATAACGGAACAGGTCCATAAGGCACACAAGCGAGGCACTATCCTGGGTAATTTGAATCCTGCATATATTTGGATGGATTCGGAAGCTCATATAACTGTGATTCAGGAAAAGCATGAGACGGATTCCATCTATACTTCACCAGAGCAAACGGGAAGAATGAATCGACTGCCTGATGAGCGAAGCGATCTATATGTGTTAGGGATGATCTATTATGAGATGCTCTCAGGAAAAGTACCTTTTCAAGCCGAGAGTACTGAAGAGTACATACATGCCCATCTAGCTATTGTTCCAACAGCGCTGAGAGCGCTGCGTCCAGAGCTTTCCGAATCGCTGGAAGCGATCATTATGAAGCTGTTGTCCAAATCGCCAGATGAGCGTTATCGGAGCACGTATGGGCTGTTAATGGACCTGAAAAAGTGTCTTTATTCCTTGTTAGAAGAAGGATATATCGCATCTTTTGACATTGCTCGTGCAGATGAAGCAAGCCGTTTTCGACTACCAAGGACACTATTTGGCCGTGAGGGGGAAGAAGAGAAACTTCGCGAAGCATATGAACAGGTTCGTTCTGGCGAATCCGTGTTGATGTTGGTTAGCGGCCCGGCAGGAAGTGGGAAAACGGCACTCATCCGGCAATTCCAAGTACAAGTTGTAAGAGAATATGGTCTGTTGATGGAGGCGAAATGTGAACCTAAGAATCGTGATATTCCATTCTCGCCCATACTCCAGATGCTGCGAAAGTTAATTAAGCACACATTAGGTGAAACACCAGAACGAGTGGACAAGGTGAGGACCAGATTAGCAAAAGAACTAGGGCAGGGATCGGGTGTTCTTGCTTCACTCCTACCAGAAGTAGAACCACTACTCGGCGAAATTTCAACGCTAGAAGTCCTGCCACCTGCTGAAGCAACAATTCGTCTCCACCGTCTGCTTCCCATATTTATAAAAGCTTTTCTAGACAGAGAACATGCTCTTGTTCTATTTCTGGATGATCTCCAATGGGCTGATTCGGCTACCTTGGAAGTCCTTCGCACCATTGTGCATGATAAGGTGCTGCTGGGTTTATTCATCATAGGGACGTTCCGAGAGGAAGCGATGCAAGAAGGACTGGGCCATGGAGAGCCCGAAGCTGCAACAGCTTTATGGATGGAGAGCGCTCTCTTCTTGAAAGTCGGTTCTACTCCGATGTCGTTCCAACATCTCATATTATCCCCCCTGTCTTATACTGAGGTGAGACGATTTGTATCGCAGATTGTGGATGAGAACACACTCAGAGTTCGGTTGCTTGCGGAGTCCCTATACCATCGAACGGGCGGTAACCCCTTATTTTTACATCGTCTTTTAGATAGTCTACATAGGGAAAGAAAGTTCTATTTCGATGAGGAATCATCCATGTGGACTTGGGAAGAAGCTATAGTAACACAGGTACCTTCAGACCCGGGTGTTCTTCATTTCATTGGTGAACGTATACGGAAGCTACCGACAGACCAGATGGAGTTGCTTATTATTGCAGCGGCTATTGGTCATCGCTTTCCTCCTGCAACGCTTGCTCTGGTAAGTGGCCGTTCCGTTCCCTATACACGACAATGTTTACAATTTTTCGAGGAAGAGGGTTTATTGTACCGAGAGTATGATGCCCATGAAGCGGAAGAGAGTTATTATAGGTTTTTACATGACAGGGTACATCAGGCTGCTTATATGTCTGTTCCTGAATCAGCGAAAGCAGCCCTGCATCTGAAGATTGGACGCGTGCTGCGTGCTAATTCATCGGACCAACAGGAAGAATTTATTTTCGATATGGTGTACCATTTAAATCTAGGTATGGACGATATGGTGGAGGAGTCAGATAGAAACGAATTGGCTGAATACAATCTTCAGGCTGGTCTGAAATCAAAAGCTGCGACTGGATATGCAGCCGCCTTGCACTATTTTGAAGTGGGATTGGGGCTTGTGAAGGATGACGAGAAGAGAACAGATTCACTGGCCTATCGTTTGTTGCTGGAGATGCCGGAATGTGAATATATGTGCGGTCGCCAGGTTGTTGCGGAAGAACTGCTCCAGCGGTTAATGGGCTGTACAACAGACTTGGTTGAACGCTCTCAGATCTATCTGATCTGGATTGGGATGAATAGTTATCTGAAGAAAAATGATATGGCATTAGAGATCGGGATGCAGGCGCTTGAGGAATTTGGGTGGAAACTGCCGCTCGAACCTGCTAGAGCAGAGATTATCAAAGAAGTACTGCTGACGCAAGTAGCGTTGTACAACAACCGTAAGGATATTGCGCACTTACCTGTCAATCCGGACCCTCATTATAGAGCGTTATCTAATCTCGTCATGGCGATATCGACGTCCGTTTTTACGATAAGCCTGGAGCTGACTGCCGTGTTATTCTCAAGATTTATCAGGTATGGTCTGAGGCACGGGAACAACGAAGCATTTGCGTTTATGCTTGCGGGATATGGTCTAGTCATTCTTAGAAATAAAATCTCTCTGTCTCGTACCGGTCTTCATTATATTGATACGGCCATTCTTCTTTCTGCGTCATTTGAAAGCATTGACTTGCAATGCCGGCTGAACTACATCCGAGGGCTGGCCAGGCTTCAACCGAATCCGGAAGAAGGATTCAAGCATATGGAGAAATCAATACGCTATGGGATGGAATCTGCCAATCTGAGTTATGTTAGTATTGCCATGTTAACAAGTGCGACAACACATATCGGTGATTTGTATGCATTAACTGCGCTTATTTCAGACTACGAAAAAATGTCTCAGATGCTTGTAGATGATGAAACTCACAGCATATTCCAGATCGCCAGGTGGTATATAGCGAAGTTACAAGGTGAAGTCAGAGTAAGCGATAACATTATGTTACCTATACAGAGCCTGGGCATGCAGAAGACTTTGAATAACGAGGTTTATTATATCTGTACCTGCCAGATTGAAATTGCTTATTTGGAAGGACGGTATGGTGACGCTCTTGACTGGGTAGACAAAGGTCGATTCAACACGTTTAGGCAGACACGGATGCAAGTTCGCAAGCAGCATATCTATCACTCGTTAACGCTTGCCGCTATGTATGGGGGCTCACCACAAGAAGAACGTAAAGATATCCGTTCCAAGCTTGGCAAACAGTTGTTTTCCATGAGGAAATGGACTGGTTATTATGGAAATAAATCCTCAGCTTATCTGCTCGTTACAGCCGAATTAAAGCGGATCGATGGAGATCGGGCCGCTGCAATGAAAGGGTATGACGATGCGATTCGTGCTGCGCGATTAGAGAGTCATTCATTAATGGAGGGTACCGCGCTTGAATGTGCTTCACGTTTCTATAGAGAAACAGGTAGTACGATTGGTGCAGATACGCTTATCGTGGATGCTTGTGCCGCGTATTCCAAGTGGGGGCTATTGCCAAGGTCAGAAAACTAAGAGAGACGTACCACGGGCTGGGATTAGTAACAAGTGTGTCAGTAGCACCAGATAGAACGATGATGGAAGAGGTCGAAGCGACGGCACTGCAGAAGGAAAGGAAACCTATATTTGTGGATGAACGGACGCTCTTGCAACAAATCTCTGAGTGGTCCAGTACAGAGATCAACGAAACAGCGATCTATCGATTCCTTGAAAAGGTAGTTAGGCATTCTGGTGCGGTGAAAGGTTATATACTGAACAGCAATGATGGACATTTTTCCATGATGGATCAGGCACTCGGGGCGCCATCAGATCAACAAAGAATTGTCTATGCAGAGTCTATTGCGCGCTATGTGATCAAAACGGGTGAATCGGTTATGCTTGCCGATGCTTCGCGCAGCTTCTATGCAGCAGATTCTTATATTCGTCGGGTTGAGTCGAAATCTGTTCTGTGTATGCCTATTCGTGTCCCCGGTAAACCATTGCTATCCGTCCTTTACTTGGAAAATAACTTGATCTCCGGGGTGTTTACCAAGGATGTAATGGATTTGGTGGATCTGATGATCATTCGGATGGTATATCTGAAATCTCTGGAGGAATCCCATGTACAGATAAGTGCTGCCAGTGATGCAGAGCTTTATCTTGCAAAGACAGTAACCGAGGATCGGACGCAGTTGCTTGAGCAACTCACGAAACGAGAAAAAGAGATATTAGAAGTGCTAATGGATGGTTCTTCTAACAAGGAAATCGCGGATCAATTGGGGTTAACCGAAGGGACTGTTAAAAGTTATGTTTATCGTGTATATGGGAAATTAGGAGTGAACCGCCGTTCTCATGCGATCGCACGGGCAAGAGAAATTTTTGAAGAAGATGCAAAGTAATTGAATAGATGGTGAAGTATAAAAGCCAATGATTAACGTCGTAAAGGGCGTTAATATTGGCTTTTTCGACTTTTCTTGCGCCATACTAACTTTAGTGAGTATTTCTTTTCAAACCTCCATACTATGATATGTCTGTACAAAGTGCTATGACTAATATCATGAAGTGGGAGTGGAAGAAATTCTATGGTACAGAGAGCAGGAGAAGGTAGATCAAGAAGAAAGACTGGTTTAATAGGCATGCTGTGTTTGGTAATGATGATCTCATTATTCGGACCTATGGTGAATCCTTCGCAGGTATTTGCGGCGACAGGCTTTAGTGGCGGAATGGGAACGGCAGGTGACCCTTATATCATTACAACACCTGAGCAGTTAAATAGCATTCGCAGTTATGGTAGTAGCTATTTTAAGCTCGGCGATAATATTGATTTGACAGATTACCTTTCTCAAACAGGTGCAGGATATAATGGTGGTAATTACTGGACCCCTATTTCTTATTTTTCCGGCACTTTGGATGGTGATGGTTACACGATCAAGGGACTGAAAATAAAAAATAACAATAATTTTATCGGTTTCTTTGGAGACTTGGCTTCGGGTTCTTATATAAAAAATATTGGATTGGAAAATGTGGAGATCAATAGTAGTGGGATGTTTGTAGGCGGTATAGCAGGTGCTCAAAGGAGTCAGTCAACCATATCAAACAGTTATGTGACTGGTGACGTTAAAGGAGGTACCTATGTAGGAGGCCTAATCGGATATCAAGATACAGGTGCAGTTATAGACAGCTATTCTACAGCTAAAGTTAATGCTTCATCTCAAGCAGGTGGTTTAATTGGACTTGAATATCGAAGTTCGAGCAAAAATAGTTATGCTGCAGGTAGCATCACGGGCAGCTATCCTACCGGTGGGTTGGTGGGCGGTACTTATTCCGGTGCTGACGCTAGTGTACATGTGGATACCTATTATGATCGAGAAGTTTCAGGCCAATGGGATAATTCGGGCAAGGGAGAACCGAAGTCCACCGCTGAGATGAAATCGAGATCCACATTTTTGACCTGGGATTTAGCCAGTGCGTGGTTTATCAAAGAGGGTCATTATCCGGAGTTGCAAGTCTTCCTGGCTGAAACGCCTACGGCGGATGTTGAAGGTGGGCCTGTTGCGTGGAAATCAGAGATTGCGCTTAGCAGCGGGACGACGAACGCATCGATCTATTATACGACGAACGGCGATGAGCCAACGCTGAACAGTACACGATACATCTCACCAATCGTGGCGACGGAAGATATGACCATTAAGGCGATTGCTGTTAAAGGGACGACATATAATGAAGTGATGACCGAAAGCTATACGGTTATAGGGAAAGCAGAAGCACCCACAACGGGAAGTTTGTTGCCAGGCACAGACTTCGACACCACGCAATTGAATGGTGTAACGGATGTGATGGAGTACAAAGTAAATAACGGGAATTACAATGCAGTGTCAACGGATGATACTTCGGTTGATAACATTGCTGTACAGGCAGGTGATACAATCTCTGTCCGTATAATCGAAGGACCTAGTGATCCAGCATCTGAGGTTCAAGTCTTAACGGTTGGTCAGGCAAATATTCATACCAGAAGCACAGCGTCCACGTTGACTTCGACCATTGGATTGGTCAGCACAGGTGGAACACCGAATGAAACGATCACGAATATTACTTACGGAACAACTTTAGCCACGTTTAAGGGAGCAATCACACTCGCAGCTGGTGCAACATTTGAAGTCTATGAGGCGGACGGAATCAATCCAGCGGTCACCTTAGCCACAGGGGATAAGGTCATTGTTACAGCACAGGATACAACAATGAAGACCACGTACACCGTAACGATGCAAGAAGGTCCACCAGCGGGAATGTATTTATCACCAGGAACCAACGTGGATACAACGCGTTTGAATGGTGTTACGGATGCGATGGAGTACAATGTGAATAACGAGAGTTATGTTGCCATTGCAACGGGTGATAATTCAGTAGATAACATTAGTGTACAAGCAGGGGATGAGATCACTGTTCGTACAGCGGCTACACTGGATATACCGGCATCCATTGAGCAAGTATTGACGGTTGGTCCAGCGGACATAAAGGCCAAGAGCAGAGTGTCCACGTTGACTTCGACCATCGGAACAGTGAGCACAGGTGGCACATCGAATGAAACGATCACGAACATTCCTTACGGAACAACATTAGCCGCGTTGAAGGTAGCGATTACACCAGCAGCCGATGCGACATTTGAAGTCTATGAGGCGGACGGAATAACCCCAGCGGGCACTTTAGCAACGGGGAGCAAGGTTATTGTTACGGCACAGGATACAACCACGAAGACTACTTATGTCGTGAGAGTGGAATCAGAAACAACACCAATAACACCAACGACACCAACAGGGCAAACACCAACGCCGGTTCCAGCACCAGCACCAGCACCAGTACCAACACCAGTACCAACACCATCAGAACCAGAACCAACGCCAGTTGTAAGCAAACCTGTATACAATGACAAGGTGGATAAAAAGGTAGTAGCTGATATTAAACGGAAGGCTGAATCAGCAAGTTCAACAACCCTTAGCGATGTGAAAATGACTTCCTGGAGTTATGATGATATTGATTATGCTATACGAGCTGGAATTATTAAGGGATATACAGATGGTTCATTCCGAGGTGAGACGAAAGTAACTCGTGGGGAATTTGCTCAGATGCTCGTCAAAGCCCTTGGATTAACAGCTACAGGAACTGAAGTTGTTGCAGATGCAACCGGTCATTTTGCTGAAGATGCTATTCGTGCCCTTCTTGAAAAAGGAATCATGACCGGATATGCGGATGGAAGTTTCGGTCCTAATCGTGAAATTAAACGAGCTGAGATTGCAGCACTATTGGCCAGAGTTCTTGACCTAACCCAGTTGAATACCAACGCTAAATTTGAGGATATTAATGGTAGCTGGGCAAAAGATTCAATTAACGCTTTAGGTAATGCCGGAATTATCAATGGCAAGAAAGAACTTGAATTTACGCCTAATGCCAATGCTTCTAGAGAAGAATCGGTTGTGTTGATCGTTCGACTTCTTAAATTGATCCCTACTGAATAGACAGTGAAGCTGTTATCATGGGGGCATCACCCCATCAAGTAGAAACAAAAAAGACATCTTAATCTGCGGCCGTTTCCCGGTAATCCACCGGGGGACGGTTGTTTAGTTTCTTCTGAAATCGCTCCTGGTGATAGAACAAGATATTCTCGCTTACTTGCTGTTCCAGTTCCGCTTTACTTACTTCAACGTATCCGTTGATGGATAGCAGTTCAAAAAGTGGGCTCTATGTTTCCACTATAAGATCTTCTCCTAGTTGTACATATTCCAGCCTTTGTATAGCTGAAGCCCTGGGCGTAAATAGTTGTTGTTTATTGATAATGGTGAATTGACCCCTGTCGTTTGTACACACCGTTAGTTTAGTATCTGAATATTACTATCAGGTGAGCTTAATTCCAAATACTGCTAGAGTCAGAGGTTCATAAAAAGGTGGGATGGAGAAAATGGCTATATTATCAACGGGGCCGATAGAAAACAATCCTGTTTCCGGGGTTAGACCGACACAACAGGTAACGATCAGATTAGTAAGTCGGGCTGCTGTGGATTCTGTATCAGTATCCGTTCAGGGGTACGTGCTAAGTACAACAAGAACGCTGTATGTGAGTGAATTGATCAGTATTGCCCCTAACGAAGCAGTGACCAGAAATTATTTTGCAAATTTAGATGCTTTTGAGTTTGTTTTTGAAACAAGTATGGAAGGGGTGAAAGAAGTAGGAATTTCAGTCTGGGGCAAACAAGCGTCCGGACAATTGGTTGATGCACACCGGGTGGTGGAGCACGAAAAAACAGTTAAGAACATCTAGCAGATAAAATCTACTCAAAAGAGGTGATGTAGCGATGAGCTTTTTATCAACAGGGCCAATAGAAAATAATTCGGTTAGCGGTGTAAGACCGACTCAGACAGTTACTGTCAGAATTGATAACCGCAGTGATGTGACAGCCTCAACGGTACAAATACAAGGGTATTACATGGATGGTGGAATAAGAGTTCTGTATGTCAGTGAGACTTTTAACATCGCACCAAATCAAGTGCTAACTAACAACTATTATGCCAATTTTGATGCTTTCGAGTTTACTTTTACAACAACAGCGATGGTTAATGATCCTATTCAAGTATCGGTATGGGGGAAGAGCACCACAGGCTCTTTGGTAACAGCCCATCGTTTGGTTTCTTCCGAATTGCTGGGTGAAATCCCAAGCATCACCGGAGCCACAGGCGCAACCGGGGCTACGGGTGCGACGGGTACAGCAGGCACAACGGGAGTGACAGGTGCGACGGGTACAGCAGGAACAACGGGAGTAACAGGTGCGACGGGAACAGCAGGTACAACCGGAGTAACAGGTGCGACAGGAACAGCAGGAACAACGGGAGTAACAGGTGCGACGGGAACAGCAGGTACAACCGGAGTAACAGGTGCGACAGGTACAGCAGGCACAACCGGAGTGACAGGTGCGACGGGTACAGCAGGTACAACCGGAGTGACAGGTGCGACAGGTACAGCAGGCACAACCGGAGTGACAGGTGCGACGGGTACAGCAGGTACAACCGGAGTGACAGGTGCGACGGGTACAGCAGGTACAACCGGAGTGACAGGTGCGACAGGTACAGCAGGTACAACCGGAGTAACAGGTGCGACAGGTACAGCAGGCACAACCGGAGTGACAGGTGCGACGGGCACAGCAGGTACAACCGGAGTAACAGGTGCGACGGGTACAGCAGGCACAACCGGAGTGACGGGAGCTACAGGAACAGCAGGCACAACCGGAGTGACGGGAGCTACAGGAACAGCAGGAACAACCGGAGTAACAGGAGCGACGGGAACAGCAGGTACAACCGGAGTGACAGGTGCGACGGGTACAGCAGGAACAACCGGAGTGACAGGTGCGACGGGAACAGCAGGCACAACCGGAGTAACGGGAGCTACAGGAACAGCAGGTACAACCGGAGTAACAGGAGCGACAGGAACAGCAGGAACAACTGGAGTAACGGGAGCTACAGGAACAGCAGGTACAACCGGAGTAACAGGAGCGACAGGAACAGCAGGAACAACTGGAGTGACAGGTGCGACAGGAACAACAGGAACAACGGGAGTAACAGGTGTGACGGGAACAGCAGGAACAACTGGAGTGACAGGTGCGACAGGAACAACAGGAACAACGGGAGTAACAGGTGTGACGGGAACAGCAGGAACAACTGGAGTGACAGGTGCGACAGGAACAGCAGGCACAACCGGAGTGACAGGTGCGACAGGAACAACAGGAACAACGGGAGTAACAGGTGCGACAGGAACAGCAGGTACAACCGGAGTAACGGGAGCTACAGGAACAGCAGGTACAACGGGAGTAACTGGTGTGACGGGAACAGCAGGTACAACCGGAGTAACGGGAGCTACAGGAACAGCAGGTACAACGGGAGTAACTGGTGTGACGGGAGCTACAGGTACAGCAGGTACAACTGGAGTGACAGGTGCGACGGGTACAGCAGGAACAACTGGAGTGACAGGTGCGACGGGCACAACTGGAGTGACAGGTGCGACGGGTACAGCAGGTACAACCGGAGTAACAGGCGCGACGGGTACAGCAGGCACAACCGGAGTCACAGGTGCGACAGGTTCTGGAGCAATCATTCCTTATGCATCAGGACTTCCAGTGGCGCTGACTACGGTATTAGGTGGACTTTTGAATACCTCAAGTTTAGTTGGTTTTGGTAACAATGCTACAGGAGTAAGTGTTAACGGAGGAATTATTGATCTCACAGGCGCTGCAGGCACACTGCTTAACTTCGCTTTCTCGGCATCTCGTGCAGGAACGATTACTTCACTGGCCGCTTATTTCAGTACGACAGCTGGACTTAGCTTGATTGCATCTACAGTAACCATAACTGCACAATTATTCCGTTCCACTACACCTAATAACTCCTTTACGGCTGTACCGGGTGCATTGGTAACCTTGGCTCCCCCATTGACTGGCGTTTTATCATTGGGCACAATATCCAGCGGATTGACTACAGGACTGAGTATTCCGGTAGCCGCCGGTGACCGCCTGCTTATGGTATTCTCTGCATCCGTAACAGCCGGAGTTGATGTGGCTACAACCTTAGCCGGATATGCAAGCGGCAGTCTTACCATCGCTTAACGAAAAATGGGCATATAACAAGTTCATAGACAGGGACCCCTTACGATGATTGTGAGAGGTCCCTGTTTATTGGTGAGCACAATTAGTAAAGCATAGCGCTATTGGATCGGATGTCGGCATTAGTACCAATGCTTCTAGAGAGAATCCGTTATTCCTTTGTTCTCGCGATAAACGTGATTATTCTGGACAGCAGGGAGGTTATCCCAGATAGGACTTCAAAACGGAATCCGCCCTTCTCATATCAAAAATCGAAACAGTGCGATCACCTACCGTTTGCTCCACGAGTGGTTTATATTCAGCGATTTTAGCGTCAGAGAGTGAGTTGCCTTCCTTCCATGAGCTGCTGAAACCAGCCTTTTATGTGGTGACGTTATTATATAATGATATTACTGGACTCTTGCAAAAAAACTGAAATAAAGCGCTTGTAATGCGATATACATATTCCGAAGTCTAAATGAATTGTGTTGCAAGTAAAAAACGATTTATAATAACAGATGTATAAAAATACATATTTTAGGGAGAGTCAAGATGGGAAAAAGATTGTTAGTAGCACTATTAAGTATGATCATGTTATTTGGAGTGGTACCCGCATATGGTGTTGGAACTTCTGGGAATTCTTTAATATGGGAGGGTTATAACGACAACGGAAGATTGGTGGGTATTAATTTCACTACGTTTACAGGCAAAAAAAGCACAACGAAATCTATTTATAATAAGCAAGCTTCACAGCAAAAAATTATTGGGAATTGGATTTATTTTTTAGTAGAGGACGAAGAAGATCATTATTCTATCGCTAAGATTAAAACAGATGGTTCGGCATTCGCTTATGTATCCCAAGATGATAATTTTGCAAGTTTTGATGTTGCTGGAGATACGATTTACTTTGTGAAAAGTGAATACAACGGTAATTTGTACGATGATTTGTCCTTTGGCTCAATGAAGACAGATGGTACGGAGAAACAGATTATTTTGCCTGTATCTCCTTTTTATAATTTTGAGATTAATAAAGAGTATGTATACTATACGGAGCGGCATACAGATTTGTTTTATCGTATGAAAAAAGATGGTACCGCAACTAAGGCATTATCCTCAAAAGGTGTGTCAGTATACAAATTTTATGGTAATGTGTTGTTTTTTTCTGAGATGATAGATGGAGGCTACAGTTCCAGAGGTGTCTTTGCAGAGTTGGATGGAACAAGGAAAGAGACATTTGCATCAGATGGTTACATTCATCCCTTAGCATATTTAAATAATAAGTTCTATTACCGAAAAAATACGATAGACAAAGTAGGCAATACTAAAAGTATTATTTATGTTTATAATCGCTATACAGGTAAGAAGAATAAATTTGCTTCTATAGATTATTATGATCGCTTTTTAGGACAAGTTGGAAACAGTCTTGCATTCCTAACCTATCCAAAAGGGGATGTGTATAAAATTGGGCTTGAGGGGAAAGTGAATAAATAAATCTGGTTAGATTCGCCCGCGTTCTTCGTGGGCTTTTTGTTACTTTCCAAAACGTTTCCCTGGTAGCACGGGATTCTTCTCATAAGTATCGAGTATCAAGACGGAAAATGTTGATGTCATGACCTCTCAATGATCTAAAGAAAATCGCCGAATTCTCCATGTGCAAAGAAGAGGGATGTCCTGTATTCTATTTTAAGTGATATTGATTCTCATTACTGAATACTGACAAGCGAGGAGATTTATTTAATGAAACGAAGAGGTACGTATAGCATCATGTCAGCAGCAATGATATTGCTGTTGGTCTTTATTATGGCGGGATGTGGCACACAAGCCGATAGCGGTTCGTCCACCGGAAGCCAGACGGCTTCGTCATCGACGGACGCAGGAACTGCGAGTCAGGAAGAGACGGCATCTGCCAGCGCTTCACAAACGAAATCTTTCACGGATTCTAACGGAACAAAAGAAATTCCCGTGGAGGCGCAGCGGGTTTTTTCTATCAGTGCAACAACGCAACTGTTGGCTCTGGGCATTACGCCGGTAGGCGGACTTCAATATGAAATTGATCAGGATTATTATTTGAAAAATGCTGCCAGCGAAGTTGAAATCGCCGGAGACTACCCACCTAATATGGAAGCAGTGACAGCACTTCAGCCTGATCTGATCATCGCATCCTCCTTTGTTGAATCGGATGTGATCGAACAATTGGAGAAAATCGCTCCAACGGTGATCTATCCATGGGAAGATAATCTGTACGATCAACTAAGATATATTGGCGATATCGTAGGCAAAAAAGCGGAAGAATGGATAACGAAACACGAGGCCAAAGCAGCAGAACGCAAAGCCGAGATGAGTAACCTGGTTGGAGCAGACCAGACGGTGGCGGCTGTTGAAATCTTCAAGGATTCATTCCAAGTCGCAGGCACTCGAAACATGGGGTTTGTATTGCACGACCTGCTTGGATTAAAGCGCATGGCATGGGTTCAGGAAGAGGTTGACAAAAGCGATGGATTCGTCGTGTACACGGAGCCGCAGTCACTGGAGAAATTACCTGAGATTACCGCGGATTATTTGATCATCAAGGTCAATGATACCCAACCGGGTTCAACGGAATTTTATGAGAAAATGCAGGAATCGAGCCTGTGGAAAAACCTCCCTGCGGTCAAAAACGGCAACGTCTTCATTGTTCCACATGACAAATGGTGGTCTTACACGTTATTCTCCACGGATGCTCTGCTAGATGAAGCGGTGGAATTGTTCAAAAAACATAATCAAAAATGAAGAGCTGGCGTAAAAGCTCCCTGTACATAGGGGGCTTTTCTGCATATCTGAATTGTCGTACAATAAGTTTTAGATGAGAATTGTTTTCATTTAGAAAAGGTGAACATACGGTGGATTGGCAGACCTTCGATTTGCCCATGGATAATATGCGTTTGTGTTGGATTGGGCTTGAAGTATATACGTTTCATTCGGGTATAGAACGCACGATGTTCGCACTCGACAATTATGTCCTATGGGTCATTGATGAGGGAGAAGGCATTGCCGTTATGGACGGACAACGCCTTCCGATTGTTCCTAGCAGCAGTATTCTGGTTCTTCCCGGAACGATCTTGGAGTGGGAACATCAACCTGGACATATCGTGCATGCACATAAGCTGGAATTTGATGCAGACTGGGAAGGAGATCCAGAGGAACATCCATTGGCAATGATCGGGAACCGAGTGGTTTCAATTCAGCCTTTGGCCAATCTGATGGAACTACTAGATCAAATTGCTGAGCTACTGACGACCGAGATGGGGATGGGCCGTTTTAGGCGAGGGATTTTACTACAGGAAGCGATTTTTCAATTTGCGGTCAATGCCTGTGCTAATCAGCCGGCGAATACTAAGGAGGCTGTGCTGCGGACCATCACTCATATGGAGGAAAATTACCAGCACAATTGGAAGGTGGGGGAGTTGGCTACTATCGCCTGCGTTGGCACGAGGCAGTATAGCCATATTTTCAGGCAGGTAACAGGAACAAGCCCAATGGATTATTTGCATCGCGTGCGAGTGGACCATGCCAAACGTTTGCTGCGATCATCAAGCCGAGACATGCACTCTATTGCCACACAGGTTGGATTCAAGGACGAGTTTTATTTCAGCCGCAGGTTCAAACAGCAAGAAGGCGTGTCTCCCAGCGTCTATGTCAAGAAACATGAGCCGCGTGTTATCGGCCTGCTGTTCACCTCCCATTTGCTTGCACTTGGAATGACGCCGATCGGAGCACCGGATTATCATTTGTTCCGCAACGAGTACGTTCGCCCATATTTGCCTGAGATGATACCGTTTGTGTGGGAGCCATACGATCTTGAGGCAATTCGCGAAATGGAACCTGATCTCATTTTGGGATATGAACATATGACGACTGGGGAATACGAACAATTTTCCACGATTGCCGAAGTAGTACGCATCCCCTGGCAATCTCAGGACGTATACCAACAGTTAGACAGCGTATCTGCCGTTGTTAACAAACGTAAGAGAAGCAGAGAGTGGATGGAACAACATCAGCTTAAAGTTGCCCAGACAAAGGAGCACCTCTGTTCCATTATCGGATTGCAAGATAACTATGCGGCACTGATGATCGATGATACAGGTTTTCGCGTGGCAGGAGACAGGAACATGGGGCATGTGCTGTACCGCTCCCTTCATTTGAAGCCTCATCCGCTCGTGCAGCAATTCATTAATGACTATAATGGTCATAACGCTTTCTCGGAAAAGCTTCCATTCGAAGAACTCCGCTATTATGACGCGGATCGATTGTTCATCATGGTTAATGGGCAAAATCCGCGAGCCGAAGCCGCCTTTCGCAAGCTGTGTCGTTCGGAAGTATGGAGGAGCTTGAATGTTGTTCGTAATAGAAACGTACATAAGGTATCCTACGACAAATGGTGGATGTACACACCGCTGGCGGTTGATGGGCAATTGGGCGAGATGATCAAGTTAGTGGAGAATGGCTAATCGACTAAGGCGTGTCTGAAAACTCCAAAGGAAGCAGATTTTGCTGAATTTTCGTTCCAAGCAAGGAAGTTTTCCGCAGGCGTGCCGGGGCACGTCAAGGGGAAGTGACGCTGTGTGGGGCGAAAAGGCGGTAAAAGATGCACTTCAGCGAGTTTTGAGACACGTCCTAATATATGAACACAACGGATAAAACACATCAGAGCTGTCCCCCGGTTCCTTTATAGTCTTCCAAAGGCTACAATCAACGTTAGAACTATAAAAAAGATATTCACGCCGATTTCCCGGTACTCTTTACGGCTAATATGAAACAGCATACCGAGGAGTGCTACCACTGCCAATGCGATTGCGGTAATCGGCGTAAGCACCGGAGCTATGTTCAGCGCCCACGGCAAAACAATGCCCAGCGCTCCGAGTAGCTCCGCGATTCCGATCAGAACAACTAGACTTTTCGGCACATCATTGACCCAGGCCCATGTCTTTGTTGACGACTCGATACGAATGGTTTTCATCCATCCTGAATATACGAAGCCTGCTGCCAATATGATTTGTACGATCCATAACATCACATTCATCTTTTCTTTTCCCCTCACTTGTTCAATTTGGATGTCTGCCTCTATACTAAAGTGAGAGAGCACAATCAGGAAGTAGGCACTTAAACCTAACCAGGTAACCAAAAGTAAACCTTGGCATGATCAGAGAGCGAGGAATAAGAATGACGGTGTATTGCAAATTCGGAACGGCGCTGGAAATCCTCACGGGCAAATGGAAATCATTGATTCTTCTACGACTACTGAGCAACGGTACAATGCGGTTCAGCGAATTACAAAAAGCCATTCCAGATATTTCGAAAAAGATGCTGACCCAGCAGTTAAAAGAACTGGAGTATCACGATATTGTGCATCGGGAAGTGTATGCGCAAATTCCGCCTAAGGTTGAATACTCGATTACGGAGTACGGACAGCTCATGAAACCTGTGCTCCAGACAATGAGCGACTGGGGAGCCGGGCATGTGCAGCATATGGGAGAGCTCTACGGCAAAGAAGATGAAATAGGAGAAAACCCATCCAAACTTCGGAAAATTGATTCCTTGGGGTGATAGGGTGACAAAGGAGAGTCAGTTTTGGATAAACAAAAAATTGTGATTGTTGGTGCAGGGATTGTTGGGGCGTGTATGGCCTATCACCTAGCCAAACGAAATCAAGATGTTACCGTTATTGAACGACACCCCGCTGCGGCGCGTGAAGTCACGGAAAAATCATTTGCCTGGATACATACGACTCATAGGGTAGCTCCGGAATACTGGCATTTGTATGATGCAGCTGTGGAAGAATATCACACACTTCAGCAAGAGCTGTCCGAACTGGAAATTCATTGGCATGGAGCGCTAACTTGGGACACTCCGCCTCTAAGGGAGCAACATCGCTCTCAAAAATTAAACCGGGAGCAGCTTGAGGCATTGGAGCCGAATCTGAAGGAATATCCGGATGAAGCGATATTTGTCAGCGAAGAAGGTGCGGTGGACCCTATAGCGGTAACGGAGCTGTTGTTGAGCAAAGCGCAAGCGTACGGAGCAAGAATTCAGTTCGGCACCAACGTTACAGAGCTGCAGCAAGAGGGTTCCAGCCTGGTTGGCGTTCATACGTCCAAGGGTTTTGTGGAGTCGGATATCGTGGTATTGGCCACAGGTACAGGTACCCCCGAACTTTGTAACCCGTTAGGTTGTCACGTGCCGGTAACGTCGTCACCTTCGATTCTGATTCGGATGAAAACTGCAAATAAACTGATACACACATTAATCTCCAATGCGCAATTTGAAGCGCGTCAACTGACGGATTATACGCTGCTGGCTGCGGAAGATTATATCGACGAGTCGGAGGAAAACGGTCCAGAGGCGGTCGGTAAGCGAGCGTTCGATACATTGCGTCGCAGTTTGAAGTACGGAAATCAACTGGAACTGGAAAGCATACAGGTCGGATGGAGACCCATGCCTGAAGACGGCTATCCGATCGTAGGCTTCCAAGATCACATACAGGGACTTTATCTGACGGTAATGCATTCTGCAATTACGCTGGCGCCGCTGATTGCGCATCTGTCTGCAAGTGAAATCATTGATGGGGAATCAAGAAATGAATTAGACCCTTGTCGACTCTCCCGGTTTTAGGACTACTCCACAACGAAAAAGTACACCAAGATAAGAGGAATCTAGCTTGTCTTGGTGTTTTATTTATCGCTATTTGACCCGTATATTTGATTGAAAAGCACTTCATTCGGAAAGGAGACTTCATTCTATGAACTATTTTTTTTTGGAATCTCAATATCCACGTAGAGGGTTTATTAGTGGAGGAACTACCTTCACTCCCCAATTAGATATGAATTATTTGGCGATAGAGAATCCGTTGCCAGAGGGGACAACGGCAGAGGTTGAGTTACTGTCTACGGTGCGCAACCTGAAAGTAGATTATTTTGAGACGATCACAGGAACGAGACTCGTATCAGATCGTTTTAAAACGCTGTTGGAGGAAGCTAAAACAAATGCCCAGTTTATTCCGACAACTGTGTGTTACCACGACGGTCGTTCGGTTGAAAAAACCTATTGGCTTGCACATCAGCTTGATCGTTTGGATGTTTTTGATTATGAACGTTCGGAATATGGGCGCAAAGCGGTCATTGCTGTATCTGTACAACAGCCTCCACGTAAGAACGTCAAAGTTGTATCTCGAATCTGCCTTCATGAAGAGCGAATTGGAGAGCACGAATTTTTTATGCTGTATTATATAAATATCTTCAAACCCATTGTTTCAAAAGATTTTTACGAAGTATGCCGAAAACATAGGCTGAATCTGAACGTTACAGAAGTTGGGAATTTAAGCATCTAAAATTCTACATGGATATAATGAAATTACAAAGAAACCCGCGTTTGGCGTGGGCTCTTTGTCTTTATTTTTCCCCCGCCGCCACCGGATTCTCTTCATAACTAATCCAGTCACTCCAGCTCCCGGAATACAACTTCACATTCGAGTATCCCGCTTCTTCCAGCGCAATCACGTTCGGGCAGGCTGACACGCCGGAGCCGCAGTAAACGATAATCGCACCATCCTTGTCTAGCTTATTGAAACGTTCTTCTAATGCGCCAGTCCAACGTCCCTCTGCACCCAACACATCTTTCCAAAAATAGTTCAACGCCCCTGGAATATGTCCAGCCTTGGCATCAATCGGTTCCTCCAGACCGGCGAAGCGGCGAGCATCGCGAGAATCGATGAGCACAGAAGAAGCATCAGCCGAGGCTTGTTGTACATCCTCCAAACTTGCCAGCATCTGAGGTTGAACGTTTACCTCAAAGGAAGACGGAATCTGAACCGGCACATCCGTAGTCACCGGGAACTTGGCATTTTGCCAAGCGGAGAAACCTTCGTCCATGACATATACCTGCTCATGTCCCATGTAGCGAAGCAGCCACCATAGCCGAGATGCATTCATCCCGCCTTGGTCATCGTAGGCAATAATGCGTGCATTGGAGCCAATCCCTGCTTTGGAGAGGCGACTTGCGAGTTCAGCCGGATCAGGAAGTGGGTGACGTCCTCCGTGCGCAAATCCCATGGGTTACAAGTACCCTTCCCAGCGGTCAGACGAAGGGGTCATGGAGGAATCCACCATCAGAACACCGATGCCTGCACCAAAGTTGGCCATATAAAGGAAAAACTTTTCTCTGCCAGCAATCATTTTATATTGAATTTTGAAAGTGAAATCGGAATCGAGAGAGAATGATTGTGTTATATGTAAATACAATTTACAATAATGACTGTAGAAAAATACATATTTTAGGGAGAGTTAGATGAAAAAAAAGTATATAATAGCGTTGTTAATTGTGATTATGTTGTTTGGAGTAGTACCCGCATATGGGGCGGGAGCTCCTGGAGATTCTCTAGTTTGGGATAGTGATAATGAGTTTAAAAGATTCTTTGGAATTAACGTTACGACATTCACAGATAACCAAAGCACAACAAAGACGATTTATCCTAAGCATGTTCGAGATTCAAAAACGGTTGGAGAGTGGATATATTTCTTGGTAGCGGATGGGACAGATGAGTGGTTTTATCAGATCGCTAAAATTAAAAAAGATGGTTCAGCATTTACTTATATAAGCCAGGATGCAGATTTTTCAAGTATTGAAGTTGTAGGAGATACGATTTACTTTTTGAAAAGGAGAAAAGGCGAGGATTTACAAACTCCTTTGTCTTTTGGCTCAATGAGAACAGATGGCACGAAGGAAAAGATTGTTATGTCTAAACCTCCTTTTAACGATATTGGAATTAATAAATTTATCAGGATTAATAAAGGGTATATATACTATAAAGACTATGGTAATGGCAAATTGTATCGTATGAAGAAAGATGGTACAGGAGCTAAGGTAATATCCTCAAAAGGTGTGTCGACATACGAATTTTATGGCGATGTTTTGTTTTTTTCGGAGGTGGTGGAAGGACGCTATAATGACAGTTATATAGGTGTCCTTGCAGATCTGAATGGAACTAGAAAAAAAACATTTGTCTCGAAAGAGGATAGTCTTTACCCTATGGCATATGTCGATAATAAGTTCTATTATACAACTGATAAGCCCCAAGATAACTTAGGCAATTTTAAGAGTGATATGCATGTTTATAATGGCTATACAGGTAAAAAGAACAAGTTGCTTTCTTTGGATACTAATGATCGGTTTTTGGGAAAAGTAGAGGGTGGTTTTGCATTTCTGTCTTTTAAGAAAGAAACCGTGTATAAGGTTGGATTTGATGGGAAAGTGAAAAAATAATAATTAGCCCTGATCCATGAAAAAACAGATAGACTATTGAAGAAGAGATTTTAGACACTAGTGAAAGCCCACGGTGAGCGTGGGCTTTTTGTACTTTCCTACACTTATTTTATTTTTCCCCTGTAGCCACCGGATTCTCCTCATAACTGATCCAATCGCTCCAGCTCCCGGAATACAACTTCACATTCGTATATCCCGCTTCTTCCAGCGCAACCACATTCGGGCAGGCTGATACGCCGGAGCCACAATACACGATGATCGCGCCATCCTTGTCCAGCTTACTGAAACGTTCTTCTAACACCTCAGTACCTGTCCAACGTCCATCCCAATCCAACACATCTTTCCAAAAATAATTCACCGCACCCGGAATATGTCCGGCCTTCGCATCAATCGGTTCCTCCAGACCGGCGAAGCGTCGAGCATCGCGAGAATCGATCAACACAGCGCTGCCAGTTACCGAGGCTTGTTGCACATCTTGCACACTTGCCAGCATCTGCGGCTGTACGTTCACTTCAAAGGAAGACGGGATCTGCACGGGCACATCCGTGGTCACCGGGAACTTGGCATTTTGCCAAGCGGAGAAGCCTTCGTCCATGATATACACCTGCTCATGACCGATGTAGCGAAGCAACCACCACAATCGTGAGGCATTCATGCCGCCTTGATCATCGTAGGCAATAATGCGTGCATTGGAGCCAATTCCTGCTTTGGAGAGGCGACTTGCGAGCACAGCTGGATCAGGAAGCGGGTGACGTCCTCCGTGCGCAGATACAGGAGAGGACAGATCTTTTTCCAAATCCAGATAGACTGCCCCTGGAATATGTCCAGCTTCATATGCTTGTCGTCCAGCATCCGGTTGACCGAGCAGGAATCGACAATCTGCAATGACGACATCCGGTTCATACATTCTGGCAAGCAGCCAGCGCATGGATACAATATTTTTCATGGAAATACACCGCCTTATGAGAGTGGTAGAGTCGTTTATAACTATGCATTACGAAAAAATACGTTATACCGTTGTAGGTTCAATAGGCCCTTCACCAGCGATAGGAGCGTCGTCGGGAATCGGCTGAGGTTTGGTTTTGCCATATCGAATGAAGACCCATACTCCGAATATAATGACGACCCCGGCAGACATCTGTATTGCACTGAGGGATTCGCCGAGCAACATCCAGGCCAGTAATGAAGAGAATACGGGTTCCCCAAGTACGCCCATGGATACCGTCGTGGCATTCATATATTGAAGCAGCCAGTTGAAGAGATAGTGTCCGAAGATCGTGGGCACAATGGCGAGCAGCAGGAAGATTCCCCACTCCGATGCAGCGTAACCCCCGAACGAATGGCCCATGATCAGATTATATACCGCCAGCGTACAAGCAGCGACAAAGAATACCCAGAAGTTGTACGAAAATGCACTAAGTCCCGCACGCAAAAATTGACCCAGCAGCATATGAACGGCGACGGCGATTGTTCCAAGCAAAGACAGGACATCACCTTGCAGTGCAGTACCTGCTAACTGGAAGTCTCCTGCACCAATGACGATCGAGCCAAGCAGGGCGATGCCCATGCCGATGATCATCATGCGGTTAATTTTGGCTTTGAACAGCCATACCGAACCCGCGAGAATCAGTATAGGCTCCAGCGCGAGAATAACCGTGGAACTGGCAACACTCGTGAGCCGCAGTGATCCCATCCAGAGCAGGAAATGCAGGGCCAACATTACACCGGAAGCAAGCAGCAGTCCCCACTGTCGAAAGCTCAATCGCATCATCTCATGTCTGTACTTCCAGACGAAAGGGAGCATGAGCAGATTGGTCAGAAATAAACGGTACATGGCAATGACCGCAACATCTGCGGTAGACCAGCGTACAAAGATCGAGGAGAAAGAAATGGCGATAATGCCGACAAAGAATAGCAGATAGATAGATCTGCCGGCACGATTCGAGCTTGTCATGGGTGTAGCTCCTTCTTGAAGTCTGATGGCGTAAATCACTTCATTATACAGGAGAAGATACCTGCAGGAAAGATCATTAAGAGATGAATATACGGATAGAGTGAGAAGAGATAAGCAGATTGTAACCGGGCTTGTAACTATTCTGTCATTCTCCCAAACGATTTTTCTATTAATCTTTTATATAGAGACATGAAACGAGATAATATACCAAAAATCGGGAAAAAATGAAAGTAAGGAAGTGGCATGACAGTGAGAGTCCAACAAGAGAGAGCGGGAGAACGTGGCAGTATTCCGCCTAGCACAAGTCGCACGAAAACACACAAACGAAGAAAAATCCGGTATGGAAGGGTGAGCATAGCGCTAATGCTCGTGGTACTGTTCGTTATCGGTATTACATATGTATTCCTTGGAATGACGCATTGGATCAAAAGCGTTGTAGCACCACCTCCAATTACTGTAATCGAACAACCCGCCAAGCTCGGCATGATACAAGTTACTCCGGATGCGAAGGAGGAGCCGGCACGGTTCCAGGGTCAGGTTCGCAAATTGGCATACATAACGTTTGATGATGGGCCAACGGAATATACGGAACAGCTGCTGGATATATTGAAGCAACATGAGGCGAAGGCGACATTTTTCATGATCGGACGTCAGTTGAATCAGCATCCAGAAGCAGTGAAACGGCTGTTGAAGGAAGGCAGTTATCCTGGACTCCACAGCATCACACATAACTACAAAAAGCTGTATAAGAGCGGCAGTTCTGCAAATTTTGTGAAAGAGTTCAAGAAAGAGCAGAAGATGGTGCATGATCTGATTGGTTTTACGCCTCATCTGATTCGTGCACCTTATGGCAGCAGTCCACAGATCGGTGAGACGTTCAGAGGTGATATTGCTGCAGCCGGGTTCAAAATGTGGGATTGGACGACAGATTCACTCGATTGGAATCTTCCGGGTCAGCCGGACAAGATTGTGGCACGAGTGAGCAAAAGTGTACATCGCGACAAGGAAGTGATTCTGATGCATGAGCGTGAGCAGACGGTTCAGGCGTTGCCACGGATTCTGAAATTGCTGGAAGATCGGGGTTACGAGTTCGAAGTATACGATCCGGATGCACACTGGGTAGCCAATTTCAGCGGAGATAGCCGCTTATAATATAACAACAAGATGATACATGAGAGGAAGGGCTTGGGTGCTAACGAGTAAAAAAGTGGCGCTTGCGGCAGTTAGCGTATGGCTAATTCTGCTGGTAAGCGGTTGTGGAGAGCCGCAGGAGCCTGCGGCAAATCAGGTGAATCAATTGGTATTAAGCGGTCAGAAGATTGATCAGAGCCTGAAGGACTTATCCCGTCTTGAGCAGGAAGATATGGCGTTATACAAATCTGTTTTAGATAAAGGAAAGAACAAAAATAGTGATATCGAAGCGCTGCTGGATCAGGCGGGAAACCATATTAATGAGCGAAGAATGGTGCTGAAGCAAGCGGAGGGGGTCATGAAACAGACTAACGAAGACACCGCGGACCTGCGCGTTTCCCTGAAAGAACTGTCATTTGAAAACGAAGAGACACTGGCTCAGGCTGAGAAGGTGCTGGATCAATATGAAGCTAGAGCACGGACATTTGAGAATTTTGTAGTTTCGTATCAACACAGTCTGGAAGCAGATGAGCAGTTATATGGGCTGATGAGGAAAAGTGTTGATCCTAATCTGGTTAAGATCAAGCGGGCTATCCGGGTTCGAAATAGTGAATATACGAAGCTCGCTGAAATCCGAAAACAATTCAATTTACAGACCAAAGCCTTCAACGGAGCCAATGCCAAACTGGTACAGATGGATCAGGAAGGTTGAATAGAGGACCTCAAGCATTTGTTCGAACATTTTGCATGATTGATCTGCCTGTCTCCCGTGTAAATACTAGTATACAGCCAAACCAATGGATGAGAAGCAACATGGACAAGCATCATTGCGTATAAGCTAACGGAGGTGTTCATATGCGAAAAGTACGAAAAGATAATACAATAAAAGTCAGTGCATCCCTGCTGGTTTTACTTATGGGATTCTCGCTTGTAGCCTGTGGGAATAGTAATCCTGCTGTACAGCCACCTGTGAATAATACGGAGGAACAGTCACCAGCGCCGGGGCAACAGCCGGAGGAAAGTGCTGCAATAGAAGCGGAAGGCATCCTGACCGGATGGGCTGATCCGCACACCGTGGAGATTCGTGTTAACGAAGAGCCGATGTCATTTCAGGTGGGCGAAGGTCTGCAGAAGTCCCTGGATGATATGGATGATGAAGACTCGGTTCGTTTCAAATATGTAGAGAAAACCATCGATGCAACGACCAAACAGTTGATACTCACAGAGATTGCCAAAATTGAATCGATTGATGACAACAACGGTTCCAATGCAGGCGGTGTGATAACATCGGATCGTCCGAAGACGGCGGAGTTGGAAGTGACGGTCGAAGGCATGACCGAGAAGCGCCCGGTGACACTGGCTCAAGCAAAAGGGTATTCACTCTATGTATTCGAGCCGATGGCTTTTGACGTAGAAGACCATGAATTAACAATGAAGATTGACCCGGATTATGAGGTAGAGATTGAGAAGCTGCCGGCGGATTTCAATCTGGATGTTCTGAAGATGGATGCCAAGGAAGAGTTGTCGGAGACTGGGGAAGTAAAGGAGTTAACATCTGAACAGCTCAACAACGGGCCGATGAAGGATGCCAAACTGTTCATGATGTCCCAGAATGATAGGAAGACACAGTATTTTATAGTTAAAGAACTGGATGGAAAGGGGTTCATTTTCCACATCAACGCACCTGTTGGTGAACCTTCTGAAGGTTTCTTGCCTATGGTCTATGCGTCCCTTAATTCTATCATGAAAGAATAGACTGGGCCTGATGTGTAGTATCATAACGAGTCGATCCATGAAATAAACCTGATTAACATGATCCATATCCATATCGTGAAACAGCGTGTTTCCTCCAAAGAGGTGACACGCTGTTTTGTTGAATATCAACGTGAAAAGAGCCGGAAAGAACGCTACAGTGCACAGGTTCCTCCCGGCTTCTTCGCCGTGTTTCTATTCTGTTAGCGGGATTAGCCCAATGTCTTTCCAAAGTATACTCAGGTTAATATGGTCAATTCCTTGCTCCCTTTGAGTTCTTGATAACGGGCGATCACTTGTTGATGAACGGGGTGTTCTTCGGGAATGCCCATGCGTTCGCGGATGAAAGTAGAGACGCCATCTTCACAAATCATGTGCTGGAGTTTCATAGCTTCCTCGTCACGTTCGTCATTGAACAGCATTGCGGCCGCCATGGCAGAAGTTAAATGAGGAATATCAATTCCGAATTCACTGGCCTGCATCGCTGGGCGAACAAGCCGATCATGAGGCGAAAGCTTGCGAAGGGGGGAACGTCCGACCCGGGTGACCTGATCCGTCAGATTCGGATTGGCAAAGCGTTCCAATATGGTGTCGATATATTTGCTGTGCTTCTGAGCGTTGAATCCATGTTTCTGGATGAGCATCTCACCAGTCTCTTCCATAACTTGACGTACCTTGGAACGAAGCGTGGAGTTACTCATCACCTGCCGGATGGTCTTGAATCCTTTGAGATATCCGAAGTATGCAGCGACACAGTGTCCCGTATTAACCGTAAACATCTTACGCTCAATATAAGGTTCAAGCGAATCCACATAATGGACGCCATTGATTTCCTTGAAACCCTCCAGCATTGCAGGACGATGAACAATCCATTCGTAAAAAGGTTCAACAGTGACCTGCAGCGGGTCTTTGTGGTTCTGAGCCGGAACAATCCGGTCCACAGCTGCATTGGGGAAAGAAACATAACGTTCGGCTTTGGTACGGGTTTGTTCATCAAGGAATGGAAAGATGCGTTTCTTCAGCCGGGTACTACCGCCGATGGCATTCTCACATGCGATAATGTGCAGTGGTGCCTGATTATTGGTTTTCATGCGGAGTTGAATGCCTTTGGCGATGGGTTCGGCGATATCGCCGAGTGCGGATACGCCTACAGCGGTGGTAATCAGATCCGCTGTAGCGATCTCTTCAGCTACACGATCCTGCTCACTTACGTTGATGGCAGTCACATTGTTAACCATCGTGGTATCCTGATCTGCGTTGGCAAGTGTAATCGGATATTCCTGTCTCTGTTGGAGCATGGAGATTTTCTTAGGGTTACGTGCGACAAAGCAGACTTCATAGTCGGAAGCGGACAACATATGACCGATAAAACCGCGGCCTATATTGCCCGCACCAAAATGTACAGCTTTCATGTGTGAACTCCCCCTTCAAAGATTGAATTTCGAAATTCGTGCAGGACCTTAGACGGTAGCAACGAGTGGCTTCGAGATCAAATCGTTAAATTCGAGGTCAGTCAAGCAAGACAGCCGTTGGTGAGGCATATCAAATTCCAGTGTTCCTGTAATGGTATTCGAGATGACTACGCAGTGCATACCAGCCGCAGCAGCTGCACGCGCGCCGTTAGGTGAATCCTCAATCGCTACGGCTTCGTCTGCAGTTACTCCAAGGGCTTCAAGCGCTTGATTGTATAGTTCCGGGTCAGGCTTCACATGGGCAACATCATCTGCCGTGCGGATGACTTCAAAATAATCCTTCAAGTTCAGTTGTTCCAGGTGCTGCTCTACCCAGTCTCGTTTGGAGCTGGAGGCTACAGCCAGTTTCAGTCCGGCTTTACGTGCTTCATCCAGATAGTTCTGAATGCCTGGACGAACCTGTTCTTTGTTCATCAATGCAGCGTGCTGTAGCTGAACAGACTTCCTGAACGCTTCCCGATCGATCGGAAGATTCAAATCTGTGATGAGGTACTCATAAGGATTAAATGTTTTCAGACTGGTACCGATGCATTGTGAATACATCTCCAGAGTTAGATCCACGCCGTGTTCCTTGTAAGCATCACGAAAAGCAATATACCACGCTGTCTCTGTATCAATAATCGTTCCGTCGAAATCAAAAACCAGTGCCTTAATCATAAATTTGTTCCTCCTGTTTCAGAATTGATTTGGTAATTGAATGAAATGAAAGTTTTCTGCAAATTCATTCCTGTATATTCATTAACCTGCGGGATGTTAGTTGACGCAGTAACCCGGAAATAATGATTAATCTGGGAAAAAATATGCGGTGAAGCTAATAAAACCGTAACATAGGACAAACTGAGGGATCAAGCGCGTTATGATTGTTTACATTGAAAATTTTCATATGTATGACTCATTTTCAGAAAATGCAGAACTTTGTAAAGCGTTAACCTCTTTACATGTAAGCGGTGTACTGAATAAACTGTTTTTTCAGTGCAATAAAAATAAATGTTTTTTATGAAAATGGGATTCGTTGACCGTTCAACAGCTTTCGACACTTTTATAATAGAAGAAATGGAACAAATGCAATTTGATTTAATTGGCTTTACGCAGGATCAGCGCATGTGGGAGAATGGAAGAATGAGTATGAAAATATGTGGAATAAGGGAGGTATATGAGATGCTGCAAAAGGACCGTTTCGATGGATGTTTGATCGGGCTTGCAGCGGGTGATGCACTCGGGACGACTGTGGAATTCAGCAGTCCGGGCACGTTTGAAGCTGTTACAGATATCGTTGGTGGCGGTGTATTTGGGCTGAAGGCCGGACAATGGACGGATGATACGTCAATGGCACTGTGTCTCGCGGAAAGTCTCATACGTCATGAGAACTTCGATGCTGGCGATCAGATGCGCAGATATACCAATTGGTACAAGGTTGGTTACATGAGCAGCACGGGAGAGTGCTTCGATATTGGTGGAGCCACACGAAGTGCACTAGAGCGGTTTGCCAGAACGGAGGAAGCCTACAGCGGATCGATGGACCCGATGACGGCGGGCAATGGCTCTATTATGAGGCTTGCTCCAGTCGCTATGGCCTATGCCAATCAGCCAGCAGAGGCGGTTCATTATGCAGGGCTTAGCTCCCGAACAACCCATGCTGCAACGGAAAGTATTGAAGCCTGTGAGGTGCTTGCTGCGATACTTGTTGCTGGAATACGCGGAGCGGACAAGAACGTTATGTTGTTACCGGAGACATGCCGACAGTGGAGGGTGGAGCCTTCTTTTTCACCAGCAATCGAAGAGGTTGTTACGGGTTCCTATCGGAGTAAAGAACCGCCTGAAATCAAGGGGAGTGGTTATGTTGTGCGTTCACTTGAAGCAGCCTTATGGGCGTTCTATAAATCCTCAAGCTATGAGGAAGGCGCGTTGCTCGCTGTTAATCTGGGTGATGACGCGGATACGACTGGGGCTGTGTACGGACAAATTGCTGGTGCTTATTATGGGCTCAGTGGCATTCCGGAGAACTGGCGGGACAAGCTGGCCATGCGTGAAACGCTCGATCAATTATCTGAAGGGTTATGGTTGAAGGCGACAGGCCATCGTGGATAAAGTGCGATAAAAACAGAACAAACAGACATATGAAAGACAGGAGAAGAGAACATCCATGAGCAAGGCAGAACATACAACAGAACCACAAGCTTCACAGTCCGGTAAACGAGGGGTGTTTCCATTATCCCTGTTATGCCTGACGATCGGGGCATTTGCCATTGGCATGACTGAGTTTATTATTATGGGCTTATTGCCGAACGTGGCAACAGATCTGAATGTGAGCATTCCGCAAGCAGGGCAACTCATCACGGGATATGCGCTCGGTGTGGCCGTTGGCGCACCAATCCTCACTGTGTTCACACACAAGATTCCGCAGAAAAAATTACTGGTGCTGCTCATGTGCATTTTCATCATCTGTAACGCATTGTCAGTGATTGCTCCAACATATGGGTTGCTGATTTCGGCACGAATTCTAACGGCATTCGCCCATGGTACGTTCCTCGGTGTAGGTTCAATTATGGCGACTCGCCTGGTTGCACCGGAGAGAAGGGCAGGCGCTGTATCCGTTGTGCTCGCAGGTCTTACGATTGCCAACATTATTGGTGTTCCCTTTGGTACATTTATCGGGCAAGAGCTCGGGTGGCGGTCATCCTTCGGGGCAATTACAATTCTAGGCATCATTTCGTTAATCGGCATTATTCGTTTCATTCCAGTCATTCCGCAAGGAGCACCAGCGAACCTTGGACAGCAATTCCGGAATCTGGTTCGTCCACAAGTGTTACTGGTTCTGCTCGTTGGGGCGATGGGCTGTGGAAGCCTGTTTACTGTGTTCACCTATATTGCACCGATGCTGATGGACATTAGCGGTTTTGCCGAGCAGAGTGTAACCTGGATTCTGGTACTGTTCGGCTTCGGTGTAACCCTGGGCAATATGGTTGGCGGCCGTCTGGCAGACTGGAAGTTGATGCCTTCGTTGATCGTCAACTTTGGAATCCTGGCCGTTCTTCTGGCTACACTCACGCTGACGCTGGAGAATCCGTATCTTGCTGTAATCACGATTTTCTTCTGGGGTGTTGCTGCGTTTGGCATTATGCCAGGATTGCAGATTCGAATCATGAATATGACCCGTGAAGCGCCGCTGCTGGCGACAACCTCAAGTCATTCGGCGTTTAACCTGGGGAATGCGGCTGGTGCCTATATGGGTGGGTATGCCATCACGCATACGGGACTTATTTCAGTTCCGTTGTATGCCGCAGTTATTGCTGCACTGGGTTTGATCGGTTTATTCATCAGTCTGTTGATGAATGACAAACAGACCTCACCCGAGGGGCCAGACGTGGTTAATCCAGTATCCGTACACTAAAAGTATAGTCAAGAAAGCCTCAGTCCTCCTGCTTAATAGCAGGAAGCTGAGGCTTTTTGGTTATGTCGCTTTAATAGATTTCAAGCTCATTGATTCGAACATAGGTTGGCTGATGGGCAGGCCCCCTGCTCGCGACGACACGGACCTTGGCGGTACTGACCGCTGTAAACGTGTGTGATCGCGTTAACTCCTGATTGCCTGTAATCTGTACGAGATTCACCCAGGTTGAGCCATTCCAGTATTGCAGATCATAATTGGCAAGAGGGTATCCCTGGGTAGTATATAAATCGATTCGCTTGATAGAACTAGCTGTCGGCAAGTCAATTACGACATATTGTGGAAGCGAGGAATTACGGTCATTGGCCCAGCTATAGTTCTCCCCCAATGCCGTGTTACGGTCGCCATCATTGATTCGATTTGCAGAATACCCAGGATAGGTGGAGTTTACCGTTATGGCAGCATTTCGTGCCAGATTCTGTCCGGTTCCCGGATTGGTAGGGTTTTTCACCAGCCTAACCAGATTCCAGCGCAGTTCGAAGAGCTTGAAGGACTTATTAAATACAGCGCCTTCCCCTTTGACCAGAGCATCAATGGTTAGAGACATGGCACTCGGCACGTCAGTACTGCTTGTCCATTTCCCGGTGCCTTCAATTCCAGCGAAAACACTTACCTCCAATATTTTTTTGCCGGCAATTTTCAGTCCGACTTCTGCTTTGGCTCCTGCCCAGGCAGTGATCTGTCCTTCGATTTTATGAGTTACCGTAAGGTATCTGTTCACACTGCTGTAAGGCTGGATCTTCACGGGAATAAAGACACGCGTTTTTCCTTTGACGCCTACAGTAACCGTGTATCCCTGATCGACCTGGAATTCAAAGGTGACGTTACCGTCAATGCCGATAACCAGGAATACGCCAACGGATACGGCTCCGAGGTTACCCGCACCAAGGTTCAAGCCCATAATTGGAACTTTGACCTCTTTTTTGAATTTGGCATCGCCTTTGATATAGATGTTCGCTTTTTCACCGGCTGTAAATTTCAGATCGTATTTTCCCCAAAATCCGTATTTCCCTGTAACTTTGGGTGCAATCAAGGTCAGCTTGCCACCTGCTTCAACGTACACTTTGTTACCGTTTGCATTTTGTTGATTTACAAGTACCTTCTTAAAATCACAGACAAACTCGTTGCCGGATTTTTTGCAATTGGCAAAATCACCTGCTCCAGCAGCACGAATGATATCATTCATATCCATAGCTTTCACATCATTCTCGTCCATGGAAGTCACATCATTCATATCCATGGAAGTGATATCCATTGATTCTGCATCCGCAACCATATCTGGATTGGCATCCGCATCATTTTGAATGGTGTTATCTATGTTGAATTGTCGCATTTCAGAATCGTCAGCGATATTCGCTTCTGACAAGGACGGGGTCTCTTGTACAAGAAATTCCTTACTGTCCAACACCATGTCAGGATCTGGCATGACGATATTTCGCTCTTCGAAAGATACCTCCTGCTCGGGAATATCATAATAATCGAACAGTTCTTCTACACCTGGAGTGGTGTATTCTACCCGTACTCCAACAGAGCTTTTATTAATGCTCGCCACTTTGATGGCCCGGGCCGAAGACTGGTCCAGAAAGATCTGACCAGGAGCAAGGTTGTTGCCGAGCTGAGCAGCCTCTTGAGAATTGAGCTCTATAGAGCCCTTTTCTTCAACCGTTTCAAAGACGGCATTGACTAGGGGGAGCTTCCTCGCAATGGAAGAGGGCATAGATTGGGTCGGCTTTAACTGATAATCCACTTGCTCAAACTGGCCTGAGGAAGACATGGGATTGCTGATTGCCAGTCCATCTTCAGAGACGTTAAAAGAGATTCGAAAGTATGCTTCTGAAACGGGAGTATCAACGTTGGTTTTACCTGCCCAGATCCAGCGTGCACTGGTCTCCTCGGGCATGCCACTAATCTTTTTCCAGGGATCACTGCCATACCGTCCGAAATCTGAAGCGCGTGACCATGACGTATCATCGAACTTTGGCTGTTCCCAACCTTGAATATATCGTTCGGATACTTTCCAGTTGAAGTCAGTAACCAGATTCTCATCCCCGTAGCTAAGATCTGCTAGCAGTCCCGCATAGAGGCCCAGATCCTTCGCTTGGACTGCAATAACATTGGTACCCGTTTGTATCGCGATAGGGAACGTGTAGGCTTTGGTCCAGTCGTTGCCATTTCCCGTCTGTTTGCCGTTTATAAACAGTGTGAATTCATTATCAGCGGTTAGAGTTATATTTCCTTCATTGTTAGAAGCAGCATGAACATTAGAAGGCCATAAGCCCACAAGTAAAGGCAGTAATAGTGCAATAACCAGAAAATAGGCCCATGCTTTTTGAATCGACGAGCGCACGTTGTACATCATCATTTTCCTCCCAGAAAATAAAATAGTTGCAAAAGAAATTGGCGGAAACGTTGGGACCTTTGCGAAAACATTTCTCAGAAGAAGAATATCGCGAGCCTGTTGTAACTTGTCATGGACACCCCCTATTGAAATTCATGATAAGGTAAAATATTCAATTTAACAACATTATTTTACAATTTTAAATTATTATTTGGAAGGTAATATGGAAGAGGAAAACCCGGCTGTTCTAAAATCATCGATTCGAATCGTAAAAAGCGTAAATGTTGTTGCGAAAAATGGATAAATAAGTTTAAATATACTATATAAGTAATTCCTGTTGTGAGATCAGAGGATAGTCTACATTTTTCAGTGTTTTTAGAACTGCTGAAGGGAGGTGAACTAACTAATTTTGTAAGGGCTTTCAGAAACGGTTTTATTTAAGTTTGCCAAAATGGAGAGGAGAATAGTGAAATGAAAAAACGTACTTCTATTATTTTAAGTCTTTCAATGGTCGTTGCCATGTTTGCCCCAACGATGGCATTTGCCACGGATTCGAGTGAGGTTGCGGCTCAGAACTCAGCATATGAATCAATGAATGTGTCCAACAATGATGAAGCTAGCAATGCTCTGGCTGCAAGCCAGGTCGTGCCGGCGCCATCTGGCTATGATTCATATCGAAATAATATTCCTCATGGCAATATGAATCTGATCACCTATAATTCCACAACGGTTGGCAATGCACGGAAAGCAATGGTGTACACGCCGCCAGGATATTCACCGAACAAAAAGTATAACGTTCTGTATCTTCTGCATGGTATTGGCGGGGACGAGTATGAGTGGGTTAACGCCATGAAACCTAAGAACATTCTGGACAACCTGTATTCCGAAGGCAAGCTGTCACAGATGATCGTAGTCTTCCCGAATGGTCGCGCGATGAAGGATGATCGCCCGATTGGTGACATTTTTGCCCCGGACAAAGTAGCTGCATTTGAGAGATTTGAACAAGATTTGCTCAAGGATCTGATCCCTCATATTGAAGCTAATTATCCGGTGCTCAAGGATCGCAATAGTCGTGCTCTGGCAGGTCTGTCCATGGGAGGTGGACAATCTCTCAATTTCGGGTTGAAGAATCTGAATACCTTCGCTTGGGTAGGCGCCTTCTCGGCAGCACCAAATACGATGTCAGTATCTCAACTGGTCACCAACCCTGGACAAGTAGCCAGCAAACTGAAGTTATTATGGATCTCCTGCGGAGCGAGTGACAATCTGTTATGGGTGAGCCAGAACTTTAAAAATGGTTTGAGCAGTATGAACATTCCCCACACATGGTACCAGGATGTAGGTGCACATGAACCATCTGTCTGGAACAGCGGACTGTATCAGTTCTCCCAACGAATCTTCAAGTAATCAACAGGTATCTGTATAGAGAGTAAGCAAAAGCCTCAGTTCTGTATGCACAGAGCTGGGGCTTTGAATGGCTTACCAACCAAACAATTTTGATGAATATTTGATAAACTACATACAATTGAAGTCCGAATTTGACATGGCGGATCAAGAAGATTACATTTGCTTTGACATTATTGAAAAGAGGGGTGAGGATCTCACAGATTCGAGCACTCCAAGCTGAATGTGTTTGTTCATTTGTTATACAAGTTATCTGTGTTAGGGAGTCGATTATATGTTCTACTACAAAGGTGCTTTCCGGGAAACGGACAATGTGATTTATTTCAAAAGTGATATTTCATTAGCCGCAAATGATGTCGTTATATTCGGTGAGAAGAAATACTTTATCCAAAGTGTGGAGAAAGAGTTTCTCCTGCTTCAGCGGGTGGGCTCCATCGTTTTCGTGAGCGTGTGAAATAATCTCAGAAGCCATTCCTTTTTCGAGTGTACGTGCACTTCTGGGCCCCTGCCTACATACAATAGATCGACCCTGTTCCCTTACGTGCTCAGGCCAGATCGTTGTAAAACTGCAGGAGGTGTCATCTGTGCCCGGATTGTTTACCGCAATTGCTCTATTCATTAAAGAGTTAACGTTACTCGTCTCGTATGTCAAAAATAATGCGTTCCCCCAGCCACTGGCTGAGGATGAAGAAGCCAAACATTTACGCCTCATGGCTGAAGGCAATGCCCACTCCCGCAATTTGCTCATTGAACACAATCTGCGCCTTGTGGCGCATATCGTCAAGAAGTTTGATAATACGGGAGAAGATCAGGAAGACCTGATTTCGATTGGAACCATCGGTTTGATCAAAGCGATTGAAAGTTTTCAACAAGGTAAAGGCACCAAACTTGCCACATTTGCGGCGAGGTGTATTGAGAATGAAATTCTGATGCATCTGCGTTCTTTGAAGAAAACACGTAAAGATGTATCTCTGCATGATCCCATTGGTACGGATAAAGAGGGTAACGAAATTACATTGATAGATATCCTCGGAACAGAAGCCGATGACGTGATTGATAAGGTGCAACTCAAGATTGAGAAAAGCAAAATTTATCGTAATCTCGACATTCTGGATGATCGCGAGAAGGAAGTCGTTATTGGCAGATTCGGCCTGGAAGCAGGCGGGGAAGAACGAACTCAACGCGAGATTGCCAAGGAACTAGGAATTTCACGTTCTTATGTATCGCGGATTGAGAAGCGAGCGTTAATGAAGCTGTATCATGAGTTCTATAAAGAGAAGAGGTAAGAAAGGAGTACCTCCCTAATCTCGAATTAGTAGAGTGACGAAAACTCACTAATAAGACGAGGTGACCCCCCTATGCCCTTTATTCGACACTTGATCTATTCTTTAATTGTCAGAATTATTGATCGTATTCCTATTCTGCGAGATCAAATGCCAATTAATCTGCAGTGGAGAGTCAAGAAAAATAGCCATGAAAAAAATGTTATCTGGTATGGCTATAAAGGTCATCTTACTGTAGGTATACAGAGTCAGTATATCCTTGGCTCCATGATTTCCTCTCGGAATTTGAATGTGACGGTAAAGCAGCCATTCCTTTGTTAAAAGGGATGGCCTATCATCCTGCAAGTTACATGTTCAAGTATATTTCAGCATACAACTTGTGCATTGGAATCCTCTGTTAGTATGAAACAGGGGATGCACTTCTGGACACCCTACTTTTATCCGACAAATCAAGAATCGCACTCAAATAAGCCTTATCTTGAACCGGATACTTCATTTCGGTTACTTCAGTGAGCCACCACCAGCCAGATCATCCTCGACGACTGCCACTTGAACTCCGCTGAATAAACAGTGTTGGTTTGGACTGTATCCTTTCTTACATTAGAATATGTTGCCCGACCCAAGATTACCGCAGTGACAAGGCTTTTCAGAAATGTCTATCATTCATGTTAACGAAATCACGCTAAACGATATCCTCGGAACAGAAGCCAACGACGATGTAGATAAAGTGCAGCTCAAGATTGAAAAAAGCAAAATTTATAGCAATCTCAACATTTTGGATGATCGGGAGAAGGAAGTTGTGATTGGTCGATTTGGTCTGGAAGCAGGCGGGGAAGAACGCACCCAGCGCGAGATTGTCAAGGAACTTGGGGTTGCACGCTCCTATGTATCTCGAATTGAGGACCAGGCGTTAATGAAGCTGTATCACGAGTTTTATAAGCAAAAATAGTGAAGAAACACATTTATGCGCAGCATGGATATGAAAATAATAGGACACCAAGAGATCAGTGAGGCTACTTCTTGATCTCTTTGGTGTCCTATATGTGGATAATTTTACATGTTATTTAATTGAAAACAATTTTAAAAATTATTCTTTAAAGCTCGCCATTTATATTACTCCGGAGTATGGCAGTACGACTAGTGGGAACCCACTGAACATCTATTCCAAGTTCTTCGGCAATAAAACGCAGAGAAACATAAGTTCTATTTTTTTTCACATAAGGTACTGTATCCACTTCTTTAGTTTTTTCGATTCCATTTATTTCTTTGATTTTAATATTTTTGGAACCAATAAAAAGTTGGGTGGAGCGGTTGTCTTTCTCTAGATTAATAGTTCTACCGTCCGAAGAGAAAGTTATTTCAAAACCAAGTGCTTCAGCAATTTGTCGGACAGGTACCATAACTCTTCCGGTATTGATCTCTGGAGAAGTATCGAATTTAAGTTGCTTATTCTCAAGAACAACTTTGATCACAGATTTATTACCAATAATGTTTGCAGGCATGACATAAGGATCGATTTTTCTGATAATGTTATTTCCCATATCCGCCACATAGATGGTTCCATCTGATGTGATAGCTACATCCTGAGGGGCGTTAAATAGAGCCAGTCTCTCCAAACCATTCTGGGAGCCGGCTTCCCCGGTTTGACTACCAGCTACTGTAGTTACAATCCCGTTTTTAAGATATCGTATAACATTATTGAGAGAATCAGCAATTAGAAGACCACCTGATTTATCTAGAGTAATACCTCTAGGGAAATGAAAGGCTGCCGATTGAGAAGCTCCATCCTTATAATTTCCCGGTGCATATAAGGCATCTTTATTATAAATTGAAATATGTTCTACTTTCGATTTGCCAGCTACAGTGATGACCTGATTGGTGGAAAAATCAATATATCGAATCCGTTGATTTCCAGAGTCGCTGACATACAAATTCCCTTTGTTATCAAGTGCAAGGCCGGTCGGCTCATTAAATAAAGCCTGTTGGATAGGACCATCTTTATAATCGCCGGCAGCCAATACGAAACCAGGGTGATGTTCAACCACACGATCCGATGCGGCAGTAATAGTAGAAGTGGTTCCATCTGGCATAATCTTGCGAATAACATGGTTCAATGTATCCGCTACATAGACAATCCCGTTCTTTGTCACAGTGATCCCCTGAGGGTGATTAAATAAAGCAGCGGTTCCTTTTCCGTCACGATCACCAATCCTACCATCTCCGGCAATAGTAACAACTTCTCCTGTTGAAGACACTTTCCGGATAGCATTGTTACCACTATCGGCAATATAGAGGTTTTTGTCTGTACTGTAAGCCAGGGCGGAAGGGGCCTGGAACAGGGCGATTCCTTTATTTCCGTCAAGAAGTGCACCCAAGGGCTGTCCTCCCGAATCTCTGAGCAGGGAGGATGAAGGGCCGGCATACGTATTTACGTTATCAGAGCTAAAGATACTAATTTTGTGATTTCCAGTATCTGAAATAAACAAATTTTCTTTTGCGCCAACCGCCAAACCTATTGGTTGCCTGAAAGAAGAAGTAGAAGCAACCCCTTCCTGTTCGCCATATATCCCGTTACCAGCAATGCTAGAGATTTTGGCGATAATATTCCCTTTATCATTATATATCGGAGTGACATCAGCAGCGGAAGCTACGTTCGTACTGAAACCAATGATGGCAGCACTGAAAGTGAGAGCTAATTTTTGTAATAAAGTCATAGAAACTCCTTGTGAACAGATTTTCGGATTATTGTATTAGTCATTTATTTAGTGAAAGTTAAGGCTTCCGGCAAAGCAGCATTGGGTTCGTTTAACTCCAAAATGGTCTTACCAGTGCTATCAACGATCTTAACATAGAACAGTTTGAACGTTCCGTCTCCACTCACAGAAAAAGGAATCGTAGCCAAAATTCCGTCAGAAATTGCAGTGTTTGATGCAGAGCCGAATTGGGTTGCAGCATAAATCGTTTCTTTTTTGGTTACTGAAGAGTTACCTACAGTTCCAAGATAAGTTTTTACGATATCCACACTGTTGGCAGGAACGAAGAATGAAGTATTCAGAAATCGATTTTCTGGGCCAATGACTTCAATGGCATTATCACTGAGAAAGTGAAACTCGGTACCGTAGATAGCGTTGGAACCCGTAAAATTCTTCAAACGAATAGATAGATTGAAGCCCTGTACTGTGTTGATCTGCTCTAAAGTGACTTCTGGAGTACTTGGAGTATTTGGAGTACTAGGAGTACTAGGGCTACTAGGCAAGTTAGGTGCTGTAACTACTTGTTCAGTAGCAGAACCTGAGTGATCGATTTTAAGCAGTTGTTTGTTTTTTTTGAAGGTTGTAAGTTCTTCAGGTGATAATTGAGCGGTGTACAACATTTCAGCATGACTCTGAAGCTGTTCAAGAATAGACTTATTAGCAAAATCAAGGATTCGTTTGTTATCTAGAATTTGTTGCAAGGATAAGCTCAATTTAGCTTTGAAATCCGACTGAAGAAGAAGTTGCTGCTTTTCAGCATCCTTTTGAAAAGTTTCTAGACGAGATTGTTCTTTTTCCTTATTCTGGACAGTAGCTGGGTCGAGTCCTCCCAATGGATGAAGGGATCCAATATTCTGTAAACGAATTTTACGATCGGGATCGTTTATTTGTTGGTTGGTAGTCATAAGAATTGCATTCATTTCATTAAGATTTACTTTATCTTGCTGAACGGATTCGAACGTAATATTCGACATTAATCTGTTGATATTTTCTAAGTAGGTAATAAGGTTCTCTTGGTTTTTAATACTTATGTCAGATTGTACTCCATCTCGTTGGAGCACGGGTTGAATTTTCTTATCCAAAGAATCCTTCAATTGTATTTCAAGCTTTTTATTCTCTTCAATAATGGAAGGAGAGCTTGTAATCATTGCTTTTAAAATGAAAGGATCCACTTGTCCCACTACGTTAGCTACATCTACAACAGCCAGAGTATTCTTCATATTTTCAGGAAGAGCGGCAGGGTTTATGCGTATCTGCTGTGTTGGTGCTACTAAAAAGGGTACACTTGAAGAAGGTTGGTTAGCTGAAGATACAGCGACCAATCCAGAAGCGACGAACATTGATAATGTGCCATCTGATTGAACCGTAACGTAAAAGTTAGTACCTCGAACATGTAGTTTAGAGCCAGGAGTTTCGACGAAATCCTCATCAGCGTTTGCTAAGCCTGATATAGAACTCCACATTGATCCGGCCCACAATTTGATAGAGAATTTATTTCCGGAAACGCTTTGCTTTAAGTTAGAGATTACAGCGTTGGAGTTTTTCCCCACATATCTTACTGACTCAGGGTGACTGACTTTAATTGTTACCGACCCATTATCTCCAGTAATGATTCGATCACCTTGATACAGCTTCATGTTGGCAAAGGCAGAAATTGATTTGATTCCTCCTGCTCGCGTAACGATTACATCACCTTGAACTGTTGTAAGATATGCACCTTCATTTGCTGTTGTAGATGCCGATACGCTGTAGGAACTTGTTATCATAACCAATAAGGCAAGGAAGAGCGTTAAAGTACGAATCCGTTTAACCAAAGTAACATCCCTCTTTTCCATGTTGAGCGTTTAAGCTCTGTTTGATAATTGGTGTATTTGTTGTTCAATAAATTTTAATTTTGTATCTATAATGTCCAAACTTGGGATTTCAGCTTGTAATGCTTTTAGTATGGATACCGCTTCGGCAAAGTGACCATTGAGCACAAGAAGATCTGAGCGCAGCAACTCGGCTTTCCACATATGAATGCTCTGATCAGGAGCAACGGTTCCGCGATAGGTATGAAAACCGTTGGAAGCTGCACTCACATGTTTGTAGGCTCCTTCTAATAATTTCTGAGCCTTAGATACGGCTATGCTTGCCAATAAGAAGTGGGCGTCCGGATAATCAGGATGTAGTGCAAGAGCTTTAGAATAAGATTTTTCAGCTGCTTCAAGTTTGTTTTGGGAACTATAGATTTTTCCCATCAACATGTGAATTTCTGCTATTCGCCCGAAATAACGATTAGACTCGGCTAATTCAAGAGCTTTAGCAAAGTAAAACAATGAGCTCTGTTTATCTTCAGTACTCATTGTTTCACGCCCAAGAAAATACCACCATCCTGGGTTTGTGGGCTCTTCTTTCGACATCATTCTTAAAAGGTTGATATTGCGTGTTATTTTGTTTTTTTGAGCTTTGATTTCAGGTTCATAACCATCGTGATGCAGACGAATTCCAATAGGCTTATGCAGAACGTTAGAAGTAAAAACCCCTTCTTTTTCTGTGGCAATCTGCTCATGAATTCTTCCGTTATAATGAATCCCTCTGTTTGTCTGGAAAAAACGTGGAACGGAATATTCCGTGACATGACCGTTTTTTACATAGTTAATTAAGCAAGGCTGCAGCGCAGGAATATAAGTATTCATGCTGCTGTAAATTCCCGCCGCAAGTCGAATTAGTCTACTATCATCCTCATGAAGCCACTCATCTGCATCCAACCAGAACACCCAATCTGAAGTGACATGTCGCAGTGCTTCATTGCGTAATTCCGCGAAACTATCATTCCACTCCCTTTGATGAACTTGGACTTGTGGATATTTTTGAAGTAGGCTCAAGGTTAGGTCTGTTGAGCCGGAATCTATAACGATTATTTCATCGACAGCATCTACAATACTCTCAATGCATCTCTCTATGCTCCGTTCTTCATCTTTTACAATAAGAGCTGCAGAGATCGTAACCTTGGGAGTAGACAGGAGCTTTTCGATGTCTTCACTCACGACTTCATCGCGGGTCACCTTTTGCAATTCGCTCTGCATGAATTGCATCCATTTCCCTTTAGGATCAAGAAACAAAGCACGGTCGAATAGGAGCTGAGCTGTGTTTCCTTTACCTTGTTTCATCAGGGCCTCCCCAAACAATAGCCAACCTTGGCCATCTATGGGGAACTCCTGTACATGTTTTTTAGCAGCTAATTCAGCTAAGTGGTATGAATGACTCAATATTAAGTCAGATATGTGCTTATGTCTGGGATCCATGATTGTTCCTTCCGTGTGAAAATTTCTGAATTATTTGTTGTTCGGTTCAATGTGAATAACATTGGTGACCGTAAAACGTTTTTCATCAATGGCTCTAATATTCAAACTAAACGGGTTCGTGACAATACCTGAGAAAGATAGGATATTTCCGTCCACCCAGGCACTTATTGAACCACTGCTGTTATTTCCGTCAATAACAAATGAAAGAGGGTCGTTGTCTCGATCTCGGAAATACGAATTCAGGTCAATCTGCGTGAGTGTTCCACTGGCTTGAACCACCCCATGAGATACCGGTTCCGGCACAAAATTCAACGTGCTAGTCAGATCCGCGTACAGGCCTTGCGGATCCGTCGCTCGCACGGTGAAGGACGTCGGCATCGTTGGCGTTCCGCCCAGATATAACTCGCTGCCCCACAGACTCACACTCAGGCCACTGAGCGCATCCGGCTCCTGCACCAGCGCATAGGAGAGCGCATCGCCATTGGGATCTTGGAACAAATAGGACGTATCCAAAAATCCGGGAATGAAGTCATTCGTATTCGGATCGAATGTAATCATAGGCGAACTCACGATCAGTGGTGCCAAGTTTTCGCCCTGAATTTGTATGATATTGTGCACTGACCAGCCTTTAGGATCAGTGGCAGAAACCTGCAAGTTGACAGGCTGAATAATGGACCCGCTATAGGTTAACAGGTTGCCATCAATGTGAGCATACGCCGCGTGGCTGGTCCCTTCTAGAGCAAAGACCAACGGGTCGTTGTCTCGATCTCGGAAATACGAATTCAAGTCAATCTGCGTGAGTGTTCCGCTGGCTTGAACTACCCCATGAGATACCGGTTCCGGCACAAAATTCAACGTGCTAGTGAGATCCGCGTACAGTCCTTGCGGATCCGTCGCTCGCACGGTGAAGGACGTCGGCATCGTTGGCGTTCCGCCCAGATATAACTCGCTGCCCCACAGACTCACACTCAGGCCACTGAGCGCATCCGGCTCCTGCACCAGCGCATAGGAGAGCGCATCGCCATTCGGATCTTGGAATAAGTAGGACGTATCCAAAAAGCCGGGAATGAAGTCATTCGTATTCGGATCGAATGTAATCATAGGCGAACTCACGATCAGTGGTGCCAAGTTTTCGCCCTGAATTTGTATGATATTGTGCACTGACCAGCCTTTAGGATCAGTGGCAGAAACCTGCAAGTTGACGGGCTGAATAATGGACCCGCTATACGTTAACAAGTTGTCATCAATATGAGCATACGCCGCGTGGCTGGTCCCTTCCAGAGCAAAGACCAATGGGTCGTTGTCTCGATCTTGGAAATACGAATTCAGGTCAATCTGCGTGCGTGTTCCACTGGCTTGAACGACCCCATGAGACACTGGTTCTGGCACAAAGTTCAACGTGCTAGTGAGATCCGCGTACAGGCCTTGCGGATCCGTCGCTCGCACGGTGAAGGACGTCGGCATCGTTGGCGTTCCGCCAAAGAACAACTTGTTGCCCCATAGTAGACTCAGACTCAGCCCACTGAGCGCATCCGGCTCCTGCACCAGCGCATAGGATAGCGCATCGCCATTGGGATCCTGGAAAAAGTACGATGTATTCCAATAGCTTGGAATGAAGTCATTCGTATTCGGATCGAATGTAATCATAGGCGAACTCACGATCAGTGGTGCCAAGTTTTCGCCCTGAATTTGTATGATATTGTGCACTGACCAGCCTTTAGGATCAGTGGCAGAAACCTGCAAGTTGACGGGCTGAATAATGGACCCGCTATACGTTAACAAGTTGTCATCGATGTGAGCATACGCTGCGTGGCTAGTCCCTTCCAAAGCAAAGACTAACGGGTCGTTGTCTCGATCTTGGAAATACGAATTCAGGTCAATCTGCGTGCGTGTTCCGCTGGCTTGAACTACCCCATGAGATACCGGTTCCGGCACAAAATTCAACGTGCTAGTCAGATCCGCGTACAGTCCTTGCGGATCCGTCGCTCGCACGGTGAAGGACGTCGGCATCGTTGGCGTTCCGCCAAAGAACAACTTGTTGCCCCATAGTAGACTCAGACTCAGCCCACTGAGCGCATCCGGCTCCTGCACCAGCGCATAGGATAGCGCATCGCCATTGGGATCCTGGAAAAAGTACGATGTATTCCAATAGCTTGGAATGAAGTCATTCGTATTCGGATCGAATGTAATCATAGGCGAACTCACGATCAGTGGTGCCAAGTTTTCGCCCTGAATTTGTATGATATTGTGCACTGACCAGCCTTTAGGATCAGTGGCAGAAACCTGCAAGTTGACGGGCTGAATAATGGACCCGCTATACGTTAACAAGTTGTCATCAATATGAGCATACGCCGCGTGGCTAGTCCCTTCCAGAGCAAAGACCAACGGGTCGTTGTCTCGATCTCGGAAATACGAATTCAGGTCAATCTGCGTGCGTGTTCCGCTGGCTTGAACCACCCCATGAGATACCGGTTCCGGCACAAAATTCAACGTGCTAGTCAGATCCGCGTACAGTCCTTGCGGATCCGTCGCTCGCACGGTGAAGGACGTCGGCATCGTTGGCGTTCCGCCCAGATATAACTCGCTGCCCCACAGACTCACACTCAGGCCACTGAGCGCATCCGGCTCCTGCACCAGCGCATAGGAGAGCGCATCGCCATTCGGATCTTGGAATAAGTAGGACGTATCCAAAAAGCCGGGAATGAAGTCATTCGTATTCGGATCGAATGTAATCATAGGCGAACTCACGATCAGTGGTGCCAAGTTTTCGCCCTGAATTTGTATGATATTGTGCACTGACCAGCCTTTAGGATCAGTGGCAGAAACCTGCAAGTTGACGGGCTGAATAATGGATCCGCTATAGGTTAACAAGTTGCCATCGATGTGAGCATACGCTGCGTGGCTAGTCCCTTCCAAAGCAAAGACTAACGGGTCGTTGTCCCGATCTCGGAAATACGAATTCAGGTCAATCTGCGTGCGTGTTCCACTGGCTTGAACGACCCCATGAGACACTGGTTCTGGCACAAAGTTCAACGTGCTAGTGAGATCCGCGTACAGGCCTTGCGGATCCGTCGCTCGCACGGTGAAAGACGTCGGTATCGTTGGTGTTCCCCCAGGTATAACTCGCTGCCCCACAGACTCACACTCAGACCACTGAGGACATCTGGTTCCTGCACCAACGCATAGGAGAGCGCATCGCCATTGGGATCCTGGAAAAAGTACGATGTATTCCAATAGCTTGGAATGAAGTCATTCGTATTCGGATCGAATGTAATCATAGGCGAACTCACGATCAGTGGTGCCAAGTTTTCGCCCTGAATTTGTATGATATTGTGCACTGACCAGCCTTTAGGATCAGTGGCAGAAACCTGCAAGTTGACGGGCTGAATAATGGATCCGCTATAGGTTAACAAGTTGTCATCAATATGAGCATACGCCGCGTGGCTGGTCCCTTCTAGAGCAAAGACCAACGGGTCGTTGTCTCGATCTCGGAAATACGAATTCAGGTCAATCTGCGTACGTGTACCGCTAGCTTGAACGACCCCATGAGATACCGGTTCTGGCACAAAGTTCAACGTGCTAGTCAGATCGGCGTACAGTCCGCGTGGATCTGTTGCTCGTACGGTGAAGGACGTCGGCATCGTTGGCGTTCCGCCAAAGAACAACTTGTTGCCCCATAGTAGACTCAGACTCAGCCCACTGAGGTCGTCCGGTCCCTGCACCAACGCATAGGAGAGCGCATCGCCATTGGGATCCTGGAAAAAGTACGACGTATTCCAATAGCTTGGAATGAAGTCATTCGTATTCGGATCGAACGTAATCATAGGCGAACTCACGATCAGTGGTGCCAAGTTTTCGCCCTGAATTTGTATGATATTGTGCACTGACCAGCCTTTAGGATCAGTGGCAGAAACCTGCAAGTTGATGGGCTGAATAATGGACCCGCTATACGTTAACAAGTTGTCATCAATATGAGCATACGCCGCGTGGCTGGTCCCTTCCAGAGCAAAGACCAATGGGTCGTTGTCTCGATCTTGGAAATACGAATTCAGGTCAATCTGCGTGCGTGTTCCACTGGCTTGAACGACCCCATGAGACACTGGTTCTGGCACAAAATTCAACGTGCTAGTGAGATCGGCATACAGTCCTCGTGGATCCGTCGCTCGCACGGTGAAGGACGTCGGCATCGTTGGCGTTCCGCCCAGATATAACTCGCTGCCCCACAGACTCACACTCAGCCCACTGAGGTCATCCGGTCCTTGCACCAACGCATAGGAGAGAGCATCGCCATTGGGATCTTGGAACAAGTAGGACGTATCCAAAAAGTTTGGAATGAACTCATTCGTATTCGGATCGAATGTAATGAGCGGCGAGCTTACGATTAAGGGTGCTAGGTTTGAACCATTGTCGTTCGGCTTGGAAAAGGCACGAGATTCAATTCCTTCTAACATCATTCTTACGTCACTTGCAACAGCAGAAGAAGGGGAGATATTCAGGAAATTCACAATATCCCCTATGTCTAAAATGCCATCTGTTCCAGCAGTAACAGCTTTAATCACAAAAGATTGAACGAAAGTATTTTCTAGATTAGAAATGACCAAATTAAAAAATGTGCTTCCCTCTTTTAAAGGTTCAATGCTTAGTGTGTTTCCTGATTCGGTTGAAACCGTTATTACGTTTTTATTATCTTTAGATGTTATGTAATTATAGCTAGGGTCTACCCTGAGACTTACCTTACTATTAGAAGAAAGTGTCATATTCTTGTTGGGTTGCATACTTGGTGACGCTCTAGCAATTTGAACAAATGGAGAAACTTGAGAAGTTAGTATCATTGCTAAAGATATGACAGCAGTTGTTTTCTTTTTTAAATTTTTCTTATTAGAACGCTTTTTCATTATTAACCTCCAAAATCTGTAGTTCTTTAGTAGTATATCGACGTTAATTACGATGTTAATTAGAATTTTCTTATTTTATGACATATGAAGATTAAATTCTGTTATAAATAACTTAATTTGGAAAAAAACGCAAGAGAAACTTACATTTGCAGATAGCCTATTGTCATTTCCATAGGTAGGCGCTTTGCACGAAAGGCGGCCTTTTTGTTGTATGAAAAATATAAAAATAAGCATATGTATTCAGGGCAGTTTATTATATGATGAGTATTATTATTTTGCATCGTAGAGAGCATGAACAGAAAGAGAGTGGTGGTGTACCATGCAGGAAGCAACGTTAACAAGAGGATTAAAGAACAGGCATGTGCAACTGATGGCGATTGGAGGTGCGATTGGTACAGGTCTGTTTCTCGGAGCAGGTAAAACGATCCAACTGACAGGGCCATCCATTTTGCTGGCTTACATCATTACGGGAATCGTGCTGTTCCTCATTATGCGAGCATTGGGCGAACTGCTTCTCAGCAATTTGCAGTATCATTCCTTTGTCGATTTTGTACGTGATTACCTGGGAAATATGACAGCATTCATTACTGGATGGACCTACTGGTTCTGTTGGATTTCCATTGCTATGGCTGACATTACCGCCGTTGGATTATACACGCAGTTCTGGTTTCCCGATGTACCTCAGTGGATGCCGGGTCTCATTGCACTGGTCATTTTGCTAATTATGAATCTGGCTACGGTCAAGCTGTTTGGGGAAATGGAATTCTGGTTTGCTCTGATTAAAGTAATAGCCATTCTGGCCCTCATTGTCGTTGGTTTATACATGATTTTTAAAGGTTTTACCACCGATCAGGGTCCTGCGAGTTTCACCAATCTGTGGACTCATGGGGGATGGTTCCCGAATGGGCTGCATGGATTTATCATATCGTTCCAGATGGTGGTGTTTGCTTTTGTAGGCATGGAACTGGTGGGACTGACAGCGGGGGAAACCGAGAACCCGGAGAAGGTTATCCCGAGAGCGATTAATCAGATCCCGATCCGGGTGCTACTCTTTTATGTGGGTGCGTTGTTCATTATCATGAGCATCTACCCTTGGAACGCCATTGTGCCTACGGAAAGTCCGTTTGTACAGGTGTTCGCAGCAGTAGGTATTGCGGCAGCTGCCGGTATTGTGAATTTTGTGGTACTGACGTCCGCAGCTTCGGCGTGTAACAGTGCCATTTTTAGTACAAGTCGTATGGTGTTCTCCATGGCAAAGGATCGCAGCGCACCCGAATCGTTTGCTCGTTTAAATAACAGGAAAGTTCCTTCCAATGCGCTATTTTTCTCCACGATCGTTATCCTGATCGCGATTGTTCTCAACTATATCATGCCGGAAGGGGTATTTACGCTAATCACCAGCGTGTCGACCGTGTGTTTTATTTTCGTCTGGGGTATCATGGTGATCTGCCATCTCCGATATCGCCGCACCCAGCCGGAACTGGCAAGTCAGAGTCGCTTCAGACTGCCGCTGTATCCTTTTTCCAACTATCTGATTCTGGCATTTCTAGCTTTTGTGTTGGTGGTCTTGGCGTTGGCTGAGGACACGCGAGTGGCGTTATTTGTCACCCCTGTGTGGTTTATTCTCATGGCAGTCATTTATAAATTCAAAAAGAAAACGGTATAAACCAGAAAGCAGGCTGCCCCTAACTTCATATGATCCCCCGTACTATATAAGTTGAACTAATCATTTACACGATAACGGAGAGGACAGAAAAAACCTGAAAAAGCGAAGCGTTCGCCTAAAAGCTTTCTGAAAGAAAGCTGCATCGGAAGCATACGCTATCACCCGATTTTCCCTTGCGAAAAGGGAATCAAAAAAATCTGGAGATAACAGCGATTGAAAGGTTATTCTGTCATCGTAGTGTCCGTGTAAATAATCTGTAGTTCAACTTATATAGACAGAAAAATCAGCCGATTACACTGTCTAGTATGGGGGATTTTTTATGGACAAAATCAGAAAACATGTTAACTATATGAACTTGCTAAAATTACATCCAAAACATCATCAAGGATTGCCATATCTATCTGTAAGGTAAGGCAAAGAAATGAAATACATAAAAATGGTTATCCTGATATGGATGATTCTAAGTGGAGAAACTCGCAAGAGAAGTGTAAGCTGCAAAAATGTGTAAACAAAAAAGAGCAATCTCCTATGAGGTTGCTCTTTTCGTCATGGCTTATTTTGCCTAACGGTGTATACGCATTTTGTTCCTCCTGCTAAAAGGTACTCTCCCCGTTCAATATGAACATTATTGCCTAGAACCGTTTTAAATAAATGTAATTCATTTTTGCATAACCCGGTACATACTGCCGCCGCCTCACAGATCGGACAATGCTTCTCAATGAGTAGGAGACTGCCATCATCCTGCTCTTTAACCTCGGCCATATAACCTTCATTTGTGCGAATTTCGGCCAATTTCTCCAACTTTTCTCTAACACCCGATGCATTCCCAAGATGCTGAAGATATTGTTCTTGCATATTTTTATTCCGAACATCCAACAGCTTGTCCAGCCCTTCATTACCAAAGGCTTCCTTCATCGAATGGATGAGGCTGACGGATAAATCCGAATATCCGCTTGGGAAAAAACGATTAGCCGCGGGAGTTAATATCCATAGCTTGGTGGGTCGACCCATGGGACGGGCCTCTTCCACATTTGTAACCAATCCTTCTTCTTTTAGCGCATTCAGATGTTGACGAATAGCCATTCCGGATAACGAAAACTGAGAGGACAGTGCGACAACATCCATTCCCCCGCGCTCTTTTAACAGATCAATAATCGCTCTCCGGGTACTGGTCGAGACATCCTTTTTGGTTTGATTTCCGCTCATGGTGCACCTCCTTTTAAAGCAACTGAATCTACATCACTCCCTACATTTTAAACAAAAATGTTGACAAAGTCAAAGCTGAACTGTAGCTTAGACATTATAAACAAAAATGTTTACTAAGTATCCGGATACGAAGTATACATACCAATTTTCTTGGAGGTCACATTTCATGTCGTCTAATCATCAAAGTATTTTCAGCCCGCGTTATTTTGCACTAACCATAGGGATTATTTTATCAGTGATGGCCGTTGGATTCGAAGGTCTATCCGTAACCACCATTGCTCCTTCGATTGCTGGAGACTTGAACGGCCTTAGCCTGTTCGGATGGATATTCAGTACATATCTGCTTGCGCAGATTATCGGAACGCTGGTCGTCGGTCGAATCATTGATAAAAGAGGACCTGCAGCACCGTTCACTTATGCACTTCTGTTGTTTATCGTAGGGTTGATCGCTGCCGCAACTGCAGGCGACATGTATATTATGATAGGATCACGGGCTCTGCAGGGTTTGGGTGCAGGAGCTATGATGACTTGTGTGTATACAGCTATATCGTTAAGTTACCCGGATGAGTTGCGTGCCAAAATTCTTGGAGCATTTGGTACTGCCTATGTTCTTCCGTCCATGCTCGGTCCATATGTAGCAGGAGTTATCGCAGATCAGTGGTCCTGGCGCTTTGTTTTCTGGGGGATCTTACCTGTGCTGGTGGTTTCAGCATTGCTTAGTTTACCTGCCTTTAGGAAATTGAAAGTGCAAAAGAACGGAGGGGATAGCGGATCTTCATCCACTTGGATGGCGTTACTCTTAACGTTGGGTACAGGGATTTTCCTGGTTGGTCTAAGTAGGCTTCCGAGCATTATGGGATTTGTTTTAGTCATAATTGGCTTCGTATTGATGATATTTCCTCTCCGTAAATTGCTACCTAAGGGAACACTTACGTTGCGCAGAGGAATGCCAGCTATTTTGGCAACACGTGGATTGTTCTTCGCTGCCTATACTAGCACACAGAATTTCTTGGTATTGGCTTTAATCGATGTGAAAGGAATTACACCTTCTCAGGCCGGATTAATTGTGGCGAGTGCTGCATTAAGTTGGTGTATCATTGCGTATCTGCAAGGACGGTGGGATGCGGCAGATCAGGGCCGTGGACGTCATATGAGAATTATTCTTGGCGTACTGTTACTTGCCATAGGGATTGCCATCGTATTTTGGGTACCTGTTGTGACCGTTACCATTGCAGTTATTGGTCAGATCATCGCAGGAGTCGGTATTGGATTGGCGCATCCGATTAGCGGTGTTGTCGCATTTTCCCAAACGGGGGAAGAAGGCGTGGGCCAAACCTCAGCAAATCTGCAATTTGCAGATTCTTTTACACCGGGGGTAGTGATCGGGATTGGTGGTTCCATCCTTGTCGTGTGTCAGGCTGGCGGAATGTCACTTCAATCCGGCTTAATTGTAGCCATGGGTTTCCATCTCATATTGATCGTCATGAGTATCATTGCCAGCACTCGGATCTCACCACGCGGATGAATAAGAAAGTGGGTGTACAGACCATTGTTCACTGAAGATCCGAATAAACTATTTACAGCTTATCGCATCATTGGAACGAAATGGACGATCCATATTTTAAGCGCTCTGTCTCAAGGTCCGAAGAAATTTGGTGAAATTTCTGAAAGCATTCCTTCCATTTCCGAAATGATCCTTTCTAGACGTTTAAAGGGTCTTCAACATGATCATTTGGTCAAAAGAACAATACTGACATGCCCTACACAAATTATGTATGAACTTACGCCAAAAGGAGTTGCTCTTGCTACATTCATACCCTGTCTAATGGACTGGGATACCAGGTTCTCAAAATGATACCGCCAGGGAGGAATGAATATGATCATCGAGGTCAGCGATACAGCATCGGACAGAATTGTCGAAATTTTATCAAGTGCGGATATCCAAAATGCCTTCCTTAGAGTAGGTGTTGATGAAGGGGGATGCAGTGGTTTATCTTATACCCTTATCGTGGATGAGCAGCAGGCAGAAGAAGACATTGTGTTAAATAAAAAGCAATTTAGGATATTGGTTCACGCGAACAGTATTCCATATATTGATGGTCTTGAGATTGACTATGAAGAAAGCGGAATGTTAGGCGGATTCACGATGAATAATCCAAATGCCAAAGTTTCGTGTGGATGCGGGGCCAGTTTCAGAATGGCCAATTATCGTGGTGAAGTGAAAAAATGTGATTAATTAAGGAAGGAGTGCAGAGCAATGATCTCATTTGTAGTATCTGATAAAGCAATCGATTCATTTAAGAATGAATGGGAATTGGAAGAGGGCCAATATGTAAGGATTTATGCAAAATATGTTGGAGGAGGCTCCGATGCTTTTACAATTGGCATCAATGCGAGTGCTACACCAGTCGATCCCGCATTGGTTCAATCTATTGGAGGATTTGATTTCTTTGTTGAAAAAACAGATGCCTGGATCCTGCAGGATGAACTTCTCCAAATTGACTGTAATGAAAATGGCATATTTTCAAGCAAAATCTCCTATTGAACATGGGAATCATATTCTAGACCATGATCCTACTCCATGATCCTACTATTTAAACATTTAACTTTACAAAGTAGTGTGGTCAATGTATATTTAGGAAGTGGAATAGGATTAATTTTCCATATAAACCATGTAATTACGGAGGTGTAGAAGACAAATAACCATCAGATTGGGATTTTTGATGCTCAGTATAGGGCGCCTACGATTGGGATAATGCTGGTTCTGGCCACCGTAGCTTTCGAAGGACTGGCTATCACGACAATTGCCGCGAAAATGGCACAAAGTTTAGAGGGAATTCATTTATACGGTTGGATTTTCAGCGCATTTTTGTTATCTCAGCTTATTGGAACCTTGGTTATGGGTCAACAGGTTGACAAGCGCGGCGTTTTTACATCGATGCTGATATCTTTTAGTGTTTTTGTGCTAGGAACTGTGGTCTCAGCTGTCTCTTTCGATATGCATATGCTTATTGTAGGAAGAGCCCTACAAGGTTTTGGAGCGGGGGCCCTGATCACATGCGTTTATACCTGTGTGACGTTGCATTATCCAGATGCACTTCGTACTCAAATCCTGGCTGCATTCTCCATGGCATTTGTCCTGCCTACCTTAATCGGGCCTTATGCAGCAGGCCTTATTGCTTCCTACATCTCGTGGCGATATGTTTTCTGGATCGTTTTACCCTTGATTGGAATAGCGTTGAGTCTTACATTCCGCTCTTTCCGTGATTTGCAGCTAGGGCAAGATCTGACAGGTCCAGCGCAAGCTGCTGACTCAAAGATTATTTACGCGATTCTACTTGCCGTTGGAACGGGCCTGTTACTCACAGGACTTGGTATGATAACGGATTGGAAAGGCATAGTACTCACTTTGGGTGGATTAGTCGTCATGATTCCACCAATGCGTAAACTGCTGCCTGTGGGCACTTTTTCGGTAAAAAAAGGATTGCCTGCTACTTTGGTTTCCAGAGGACTGTATGTTGCTTGTTATTTTACAACGGAGAGTTTTGTGATCTTGGCACTAACCGAAGTGAAAGGGTTATCAGCTGACCTTGCTGGCCTCCTTGTAGCAGCAGGTTCTCTGAGCTGGTCTGCCGCAGCGTGGTTGCAAGCCAAGCTTGATGTACGAGATCAGGGTCGTGCCCGAAAGGGCAGAGTTATGACGGGCATTGGGATTATGATCGCTGGGACTGTACTTGTGATCCTAGCTCTTATTCTGACGGACGGTGGAATAATACTCATTCTTCTCTCACAAATGATTACAGGGTTCGGCGTTGGATTGGCCAACCCTACAACTGCAGCCATTGCTTTACAACATGCCTTGCCCAGGAAAGAGGGAGAAATGTCCGCGAATCTGCAATTCGTAGATTCCTTCTATATGGGAGTAAGCATTGGAGTCGGTGGCGCTCTGATTGCCTTGTCCGAAACTTTACAATGGGGCATATCGACTGGCGTTTTGATCGTGTTATCACTGCAATTACTATGGGTCTTGTTAAGTTTCTTGGCATCACTTCGAATTACCAAACTCGTTCATCAAGAACATCATCCGATCAGCCAGTTGAAGGATAACATTCCCATGTAACGGATGACGGTCGCGTCGTTAAATACATCACGAAGAACGGGGGGACAAATTATATTGGGAGGTGGATAAGATGGCACGTGTATTAGTAGTCATTACTCCAGCTGAAGGACATGTGAATCCGTCGTTAGGATTAGTTACTCAGTTGATAGACAATGGTGAGGAAGTTGTCTATGTATGTACGGAGGAATATCGTTCCCGAATTGAACAAACCGGTGCCCGGATACTTACCTATCCATTTCCACAAGATGCCTTCTCTCATGATCCGGTGTTGAAACCCCAGGAGTACAAGCATTCTTATCAGTTCATTCATATGATGGTAAGCGGTATTATTCGGAGGATCATCCCCAATGTGCTGCGAGTGATAGAAAATCAAAAGTTCGATTATATGATCTTTGATTCCCTGATGGGATGGGGAGGGACTATTCTTGCAGAAAAATTGGGAATTCCTGCGGTATGTTCGATTGCTTCCTTTGCTTTTGTAGAGCCTCTGGGGTCTACACAAGGTTTGAGTGAGAGAGATACGGATACAAAAGGCCTATATGAGGCCACGATGAAAATCACGCGTGAGTTAGCCCATGAATTTCAAGTGAACATGCCAGCCATGGAAGAAATTCCGGCACATGCAGGTCGGTTAAAGCTTGTGTATACGAGCCGTTATTTTCAGCCACATGCAGACAAGCTGGATGATCGTTTTATTTTCACTGGTCCTTCAATCATACCGCGCCAAGATGCTCCAACTTTCTCGTTCGAACTGCTTCATGAACGTCATCCGCATACGGTGTACATTGCCATGGGAACCATTTTGAATAAAAATTTGGATTTCTACCAGCTGTGCTTTGAAGCACTGGGAGATCTGCCATTAAACGTTGTTCTATCTTCAGGAAAATACACGGATATGGAACCGCTGGCGGATCAAATTCCTTCTAATTTCATCGTCAGGCCATACATTGCGCAGTTGGACATGCTGCAGCATACGGATGTTTTTATTACTCATGCCGGAATGAACAGCACGAGTGAGGCTCTCTATTATAACGTTCCGCTGGTGATGATTCCATTAACATCGGATCAGCCTCTTGTCGCCAATCGGGTACAGGAGTTGGGTGCGGGTATTACTTTGAACAAACATAACCTTAGTGCAACTGATTTGAGAGAGGCATTAGTAGAAGTACTACATAATTCGCTTTATAAACATCAGGCTTACCTCATCGGTGAATCTTTAAGGCAGGCTGGCGGTTATAAGCAGGCTGCCAAAATGATTATGAACCATTTTGCCAAGGTTTAATCTCCCTAGTGCTAACACGGATACACGTCTTCAGAACTCCAGTTGAGCCACTTGCGGGCCTACATGATTTATTAGAGGCGCAGCAGCAAAATGAGCAGTGAGAATTTCTTCTCCTGCTCATTTGCTGTGCCATTTTCTCAACGCCATCCAGAATTTGATATCCATAACCCCAGAACTGGCTGAAATCTGTAACATTAATGTTGCGGCATTTTCCTGAACGTCGAAGATTTGCCCGAGTTGTGCAATATCGCTATACAGGCTATCAAGATTTTGGCAAACTCATCCGCCACATCCGGTGTAACGGAACCGTACAGAGCAGCAACGCCGCTGGTTCTGGATGTGAATTTCATTAAACGATGAACCCCTTTTCTATGTGGTTATAATTGACAAAGATAATCATTCTCAATTATAATCCGAGAAAATACGTTGTAAGTGAATCAATTTCATAATACCTTTAGCTGCTTCAATCAAGGCTAGATATAGATCAAAAGGGTTCATTTTGTCTATATCTAGTTACAAAAAATCCATTTTAGTGAGTTATGAAATTGATTCAAGTATCTATATTTAATTTACACAGAATTGATGGGGGAAGAGATGGCACAGATGGTTCAGGTTCAGACACAGCGTACAGTGGGGAAAAAAGAGTCTATGGTTCATAGCAAATCAGGGTTTGCATTATTGATTGCAGCTTTGATCATCATTACGATCATTTCCGTGGGTATCGCAGTTTCTATCGGACAAGTACGTATTCCGCTGGGGGAGTCCTATCGTATTCTTTTGTACAAATTAACAGGATTTCAGTGGGGAGCAACACCAATCGAAGCAGGGTCCTTTACGGATATCATCTGGCAGATTCGTTTTCCGCGTGTGCTGATGGCGATGTTTATCGGTGCAGGTCTGGCCTTGTGCGGTGCTGTTATACAGGCGGCTGTGCAGAATCCGCTAGCTGATCCATACATATTGGGTATATCCTCAGGCGCTTCACTCGGAGCAACTTTTGCAATTCTCATTGGCTTTGGCGCCATTGGCTGGCTGGGTCAGACCGGTGTGGCTTTCTGGGCTTTTGCCGGAGCGATGGGGGCTTCTCTCTTGGTGTTGACCCTTGCGGGTATACGGGGAAAAATGACATCGGTCAAGCTGGTGCTTGCCGGTATGGTCATTAACGCGCTGTGCAGCGCCTTTTCCAACTTTATTATTTATTTTGCCAACAATGCCGAAGGCATCAAGACAGTGACGTTCTGGACCATGGGCAGCCTTGCAGCTTCCGGATGGAACAAACTTCCGCTGGTGGGTATTGTGGTGCTTGTAGCCATTCTATTCTTCCTGTTGCAGTCGAGAGTACTCAATACGATGTTACTGGGGGATGAAGCAGCGGTTACACTAGGCATCAATCTGAGTGTATACCGCAGGCTGTACATGCTGTTAACTGCTCTGGTAACGGGCGTGATGGTAGCCGGATGCGGCATGATCGGATTTGTCGGACTGATTATTCCGCATATCGTGAGAGGTCTGGTTGGTTCAGATCATCGCAAAGTGATGCCTATATCCGTGCTGTTCGGAGCTATTTTCCTGATCTGGACGGACGTTATTGCACGATCACTAATTTCCAGTGTTGAGCTGCCGATTGGTATTATTACAGCCATGATTGGTGCGCCGATGTTTATGTATATGCTCGTCAAAAAAGGCTACGGTTTTGGAGGAAATTAACATGAAACTGAACGTTGAAAATGTATCCATCTCCGTGCTGAATACGGACATCATAAGGGACATTTCATTACAGGTGAACGGCAAGCGGTTTGTTGGACTGATTGGTCCGAATGGATGTGGCAAATCTACCTTGCTCAAGAGCATCTATAAAGTGATCAAACCGCAGCATGGCAAGGTTTTTCTGGATGATATCGATATTCTCAAATCTAGTCCGAAGGTTGTCTCCAGACATTTGGGCGTTGTCGGCCAGTTTAATGAATTGAGCTTTGATTTTACGGTGCGCGAGATGGTCATGATGGGTCGTACTCCACACAAAAAACTGCTGGAATCGGACAATGAACAGGATCATGCAATCGTGGAGCAGGCGCTGGAAAAAGTACATCTGACTGGACATGCGGAGCGTAATTACGTGTCTTTGTCTGGGGGAGAGAAACAGCGTGTGGTATTGGCGCGTGTCCTGGCACAGCAACCTGAATTCCTGATTCTGGACGAGCCGACCAACCATCTGGACATCAAATACCAGCTTCAGATTCTGAACATTGTTCGTGGACTCGGCATTGGTATATTGGCAGCGCTCCATGACCTCGAACTCGCCGCAGAATATTGTGATTATCTCTATGTAGTGAAAAAAGGCCAGATTGTTGTCCATGGCAAACCGGCTGATATTCTGACTCGCGAGATGATTGGTGAGGTATTCGACGTAGACTGTGAAATCTATCAGAATCCGGTTACGGGCGGTCTGGGTATTGCTTACCTGAGCACACGGTGATTACGACTATTAATTGAACTAAGCATTTATACGAGAACGTAGAGGTCAGAAATAACCCGCTCCGCCAACGAATCAACCAAGCTAAACATCAGCGATACAACCAGATAATAAGGAGTGATGTTTGACGAAAGTGATCGAGATGTCCCCGGTAGCACAGGCAATTATGGAGCATCGAGCCATAAGGCGGTTCAAGAGTGATCCGGTTCCGCAGGAAGTGCTGGCATTCTTGCAGAATACGGCGAATTGGGCACCTAATCATGGCTTACGTGAGCCTTGGCGATATATCCAGTTTTCGGATGCTTTCCGCGAGCAGTTTACCGAAGATCGTCGTGGGTACGAGGAATCCCGCAGAGCAGAATATGCTGTCATTCAACTACATCTGGTCGTTGTCATGAGGAAGATCCACGGTCAAAGCAATGGATCGAAGATTTTGGTACGGTGTGCAGCTGGATTCAAAGTTTTCAACTTGCAGCTTGGGAGCAGACTTGGCGTAGTATGGAAAACGAATACATTCCTGTTACCCCGAACTTCCGTGAGATGACAGGGTATTGCCTGGGGAGCGAATTGTGGGTGTATTGCATATTGGTTATCCCGATGTCATTCCCAAGCCGCGTCCGCATATGTATGCAGCAGATAAACTAACGATTAACAATTAGAAGCGAGGCCCGGGAGGGCTTCGCTTCTAATTGTTAGGGGGAAGCATTTCTCCGCTTGGATGAGATGGAACATTAGGCACGAAGTAAACTGGTCTGTCATGCCGGGAAAGTTACTACGCTGGAAATTTCTCGAATTAGGATATAGTTTCTGGATCAGAGGTAGCCTTTTTTCTAGGATCATGTGAGTAGCGTATTAGCTGAAACGGATCATGAGCAATTCCCGGAATACCTTGTAGATAGGCTGGTTGATGTGAAACAGATCGGTACTTGGGACGAGCCGAATCTGGAAGCCATTTTGCAACTGAGTCCCGATATGATCATCTACACCGAGTTCCCAGGAAGGAATCTATGAGAAGTTGACACTCATTGCGAATACACTGATGCTGGAACGGAATGAAGACTGGCGTGATACATTGAAGAAATTTGGAAAGATCATGGATAAGGATCAGGAAGCAGACCAGGTACTTGATCAATACAATACTCGTATTACCGAGATGAAATCAGCCTTGTCCGCCAAGCTGGGAGAAGATATTGTTGCGTTGTTTCGTCCAAAAGACAATAGTGTCTGTCTGCATACTACTTCGCACCTTACAGCTAGTATTCTGTATGGTGATCTGAGAATGAATGCACCAAAACTGATGGAGAATGACAAGGATAACAGTACAATGATATTCGTGGAGATTTTGCTGAACTTGATGGCAATTACCTCTTTGTTCTGAGGGATTACAGCAATCAGGATTTAGAGGTGAAATCCACAACACGTCGTTATGGATGAACTTGATGTGGTTAAAGCGAAGCAGGTCTATACGATGGATACTACACTGTGGATTGCTTATTATGATCCAATTGTACTGAATCTGTTGATAGATTATATGGAGAAATCATGGTTGTAAATAGTTTAGTTATGCAGGACATGATCCAGAGGTGAGTGGAGATGTACATGACAGTTGATATAAGTTGAAAATTAAAATTGAAGTGATAAAGACCACCCCTCAATTGAGCAATGTTGATTTGCTCAATTTGAAGTGACCCCATAAAGTTAGACAGGTTATATCATTAGGCAACTTGTTGGGCATGAATCCGGTAGCGTACGGGACTCATGCCCTTTAGTTTTGCCTTAATGCGTTTGTTGTTGTAATAATCAATGTATTTGGATAGCTCTTGTTTAAAATGTGAGATATTTTCAAATTCCTTTAAATACAAAAACTCGGATTTCATGATGCCAAAGAAGTTCTCCATGACGGCGTTATCGTAGCAGTTACCTTTACGGGACATACTTTGCGTGATACCGCGTTCTTCAAGGGCATGACGATACGGTTTCATCTGATAGTGCCAACCTTGATCCGAATGAATAAGGAGTTTATCCTCATCTGTTAATCGGTAAAATGCTTGATCTAACATCGTGGAAACAAGGGAGTAGACTGGTCTTGAACCAATCGTATATGTAATGATTTCTCCGTTATATAGATCGAGTATGGGGGATAAATACAATTTTTCTCCGAGCAATTTAAACTCTGTAATATCTGTAACCCACTTCTCGTTTGGCCTTTCCGCGTGGAAGTTGCGTTCCAATAGATTCGGTGCGATCGTGCCAATCGTTCCTTTATACGAACGGTATTTCTTCATACGTACCAAACAATTTAATCCCAATACCTTCATCACACGGTGTACCTTTTTATGATTCACACGGTGTCCACGATTGATTAACTCGTCACGAATACAACGATAACCATAGCGTCCCTCATGCTCATCATAAATCGCTTGGATCATGTCTTTTAACTCCGAATCCTTGTCTGGCGCTCCCAACGCCTTTACCACATAATAATACGTGCTACGCAGGATATCTGCTAGCTGAAGAAGTGCTTTCACCGAAAATTGATTCCTTAGTTCATAGACTACTTGAGCTTTGTCTTGTTTGGTGATTTTCCCTTGTTTTGAACTAAGGCATTCAACTTTTTTAAGTAGGCATTCTCCATTCTCAAACGCTCTACCTCTGCTTGTAAAGCCTCTACAGACCCTTCTACTAACGTTTGATCCTTCTGTGATTTAGTTCCTTTTTTCATGGATGAGCGCCCCTTTTTCTTTGGTTGCAGGGCGTCTCCCCCTTGTAATTCTAAGCTTTTAATCCAGCTTAAAAGGGTACTGTGGCTAGGAATATTAAATATAGTAGCCGTTTCTCTAACAGACGTCCCAAATTCGTTCATATAATGAAGTATGTCTAGTTTAATCTGTGCAGGATATGATGTATAGCCCTTTATAAAGGCTTTTTCACCATGATGCTCATATTGTCTAATCCAGTTTAAAAAGACAGAATGGTGAAGCCCGATCGATTTTGCGATGCTTTTCATGCTCTCTGATCCCTTTTTATAACGCATAACAGCTTGTATTTTTTCATCTGTGCTAAATTTGGTCATAAAAAAACTGCACCTCCAATTGGTAATTGTGTCTAACAATTGGGGTGCAGTTCAATTGAGGGGTGGTCTTTATTTTTTTGGAGGTTCAGCGTGGTAAATTATTTCTTAAAAAAGTATAAGTATACTTTACTTTTTTTAAGAAATAATTTACAATCTAAATGGAAGGAGTGATCAATATTGGAAAATAAATCTGATCTGATCTTAAATAAAGTTTATGAATTCAGGGTACTAAGAAAAATGTCTCAAAGCGATCTTGCAAAAGTTGTAGGAGTCTCTAAACAAACGATTTTTGTTATGGAAAAGAATAATTACTCTCCATCTTTGCTTTTGGCGTATAAAATTGCTGATTTTTTTGGCGTAAGTATCGAAGAAGTTTTTATATATCAAAAGGGGGGGATCTGAGCATGATGAATAATTTAGATCGCTGGTTAGACGTTAGTAGTAATTTCAACATTTTCATAGGTGTAGTTACATTTATAGGGATAATCAGTGCGTTTGTATATACTTTGTTTTTGAACAAGATTGGAAAAAAAGATGAATACAGCTTACAAATCAGGCTTAATGTGACGAATAAGATGTTTATCTCACTTATCATTGTATTCGCCCTATTTGTTGTTTTAGTTCCAAACGATATGTTGCATTACAAACAAATCATTTATATGTGCTTTGCGGTTACTGTCCTGGTAGGAGCTATATCAGCTGCTTATTACTACGTTAGAGACTTTAAAAATTGAGCGGAGGTAGGGACAGATGAGCACATTAATTAAAATAGAAAATTTAAATAAACAATATCGAAATACCTTAGCTCTGGATAATATCAATCTGAGAATTAATGAAGGCGATATTTATGGTTTAATTGGGAAAAATGGCGCAGGTAAGTCTTCTTTGCTTCGAGTATTATGTGGTCAATCTACTCAATACTCAGGGGAAATAGAGTTGTTTGGAAAAAAACTGAAACAAGGTTCTGATCAAAGGGGAAACATCGGTTCTTTAATAGAATATCCAGCATTTTACCCCGAGTTAACAGGTAGGCAAAATCTGGAATATTATAGAATTCAAAAAGGAATCACTGATAAGAAGCGCATTGAAAAACTTCTTAACGATTTAGATTTAAATAAATTCGCAGAAAAGAAGTTCAAACAATATTCTCTTGGGAATAAGCAAAGACTGGGGATCGCTCTCGCCTTACTAAATGATCCAAAAATTTTAATTTTGGATGAACCAATTAACGGATTAGATCCCATTGGCATCAAAGAAATAAGAAATTTTTTACTGGAATTAAATAAAACATCGAATACGACTATACTGATTTCTAGCCATATTCTATCTGAACTTGAACATTTAATTACAAAAATAGGCTTTATTGATAATGGGAAAATGATTAAGGAAATTAGTATTGAAGATTTTAAAAAGATTGCTAAGAGCTCAATTATCATCAAAGTTTCTAATTACAATAAAATATATCCTCTTCTAAAAAACACTTTTAAAAATAACGAAGTAACTCTGCAAGATAATCTGGCTATTAAAATATCTGGTGAACATATAGATATTTCGGGTATATCAAAAGTTATCCTTCAGGCAGACGAGAAAATACAATCCATACATGAAGATACTGACTCCTTGGAAGACTATTTTATCAATTTAGTTGGAGGTGTGGAAAGATGAATAATTATCTTAAAAGTGAAATATACAGAATAAAATCTAGAAAACTTATATATTTGTTACCTTTTATTATTGCGGCAATTCCTATATTTGGGGTTTTTCTAGTGTGGTCGGTTGGGCTTTCAAACCCTGATTTCGGTTATAACAATACAGGGTTTATATATAAATTCTGCAGACTGTCATTTAACAGTCTTATACTTATTATACCATTTCTAACGATTTATCTGTTTTCCAGCGAATATTCCAATGGTACGTTTAAAAATGTAGTTGCGTCAGGAATAAGCAGAAAAAGCATATATATATCAAAATTTGTTATCATATTTTCTATATTAGTCTTAATCAGTATTATTGATTTGATCCTTATTGTTTCTACGATTGAGTTGCTTATAGTACATAAAAATCCTACCGAACAAACTATTTTTTTTCAAAGTATAATTCAAACAATTCCTCTTCTTATTGCAGCTTTTTCAATATCTATAATGCTTTGTTTTACAGAAGAAAAGATAATCTCTAATTTGGTGAAGTATTATATTATTACGTATATAATACCTGTGTTTTTTGGGAATTTTGAGAATTTGATTGTTGGAATTAAACCTTATCTGAAAATTTTTCCTGTTATTATAATGACCGATAATATACCCTTTTCGGTTGGAAGTGTCTTATTTAATTGGTTAGAGGCTGTGGTGTATTTCTCAATTGCTTTTATTATAGGAAATCTAATTTTCAATAAAAAAGAGATATGAGTTTAAAGAATTTTGACATATATGAAGAGTGATGTTCCTGGAATTTAAAACAAACATGAAACTACACTATCGTAGGTGTTTAACCTAGGATAGTGTAGTTTTTTTTGTAAGGGGAAGGATGAGAGGAGAATGATATAAAATGTCACAAACAAAACACATATAACTTCAATAAATGTAAATATAATCAAAAAAAAGATTGAAAAAGTAAAAAAAAGTCTTATAATGTAAATCAGCTGGGTATATATTCTAAAAAGTAGGAGTGATTGTAATGGTAAATAATAGAAACCCTTTTATTACTTTCAATAAAAATGAGAAAATGGAATTTTTATCTCCTGTGTTAGCAGAAGAACTTACCGAAGTTGACATCAGTATTCAAGGTGGATGTACTACAAATACGTTTACACTCAGCAATTTCTTAGGTAATGAAGGCGGTTGGTGTACATTATCAAAAGAATGTCAGCGCGCCTGTAACTAATTAAATTAGGTTATACATATACCCAGCTTATTTTATCAAGAGTTTAGGGAGGGACCATTGTGAATTTGACTAAAGATGATGTAATACCATTCTGGAAATCTCTACTAAGTATTCCGAATGAAAAAAATTTGGAATCTCATCTCGAACACTTCTTCGATGCAAGTATAGATATGTTAGTTGATAAAATTAACAATGAAAACGCAAACAAAATATTAAGCATTGAAAGTATTGAATTGGGTCAAGAGAAAGATGATTTTTTCAAAAAGGAACTCGATTTTTTCTTGATTAAATTGAATAACATTATCGATCCTTGTGAAATTTTATTGGACAAAATCAATTTCAGAGAGTCCCAGAATAATCAGCTGGAGAAAATCATAGAAAATGATCTGTGGTATTTTCTAATTGATGAGGCTACGCTTTATTTTAAAGAGAATAATACAAATTTCATAAATAAAAACGGTGAGGAGGCTCTTCAAATCTTCATTGAAGAAGTATTTCACACTAAACGTTTTAGAAGCCAATGTGAAATATTATATCCTGATCTGTTCTCTCTAATTAGCCTAAGAATTAATCATTATTTACAATATATTGAAAATATCATTAATAATATAACGGTTGATTTAAAAAAAATACAATCTTTATTACCGATATCCAATTCATCTCTTAAAGTGAAGGATATTAAAATTGGGAGTGGTGACACACATTCCAATGGTAAGAGTGTTGCTAAGATTGAATTTAATCAGGGGATTGTATATTACAAACCGAGAACTGGTGAGCTTGATATAAACTTTTTTGACTTTATGGATCAATTATCTACATATGATGAGAAATTCAACTTTAAGCGAGCAGAAGTTATCAGTGAACTCAACTATTCCTACTTCAAAGAAGTTGAACATGTTCTTGTTGAAAACCAGGAAGAAATGAAGATATACTACGAAAAATTAGGATATATTTTATGTGTTATGTATACATTAAATGGCACTGATTTTCACAGTGAAAATATTATTGCGCATGGAAAAGATCCTGTTTTAGTTGATCTGGAATCACTTTTTCATTCCAACATATTCCTAAATGAGAATTTGTATGATCACGGATTTTTGGAAATTATCAAATCTTCTGATCCTACGGTTTTAGATATAGGAATACTACCTAAAAAGATCGTTAAAAACTACGATTCAGATGATTACTCCTTAGAGATTGGTGGAATTGGTGCGGAAAAACAAAAAACTTCACCGTTTAAATTTTCGGAGTTTAGCATTGACGAAGATGGAAAGCCAAAACATGTGAGGAAATTCGGATTCAATGGGGTAAGTGAAAATAATCCGATTAAAGAGATTGATGATTCTAAGATATTTGAAATGAATTTAATTATACAAAGTAGTTTTGAATATTTTTATAAGTGGATTCTGAATAATAAGATTCTTTACCAGAATATGATAATCAAATATTTCAGTAATCAGAAAATTAGAGTGATATTACGTCCTACTTTTTTATATTCTAAATTACTTCTCCTTAGTAAAAATATTTATATTATAGGGAATAAAACGAATCGTGAAATACTCTTTTCCAAATTAGCTTTTGAACGTGAGAATCAATTATCCTTTGTTTACAGTGAATACAATCAACTAATGAACTATGACATTCCAATATTTTATGCAAATACGAATGGTTTAGAGATAATGGATTCCAATAATAATAATCTAGGTGTACTTTCAGATAAAACTCCACTGGAGAGTACGATTTTTAAAATAAATAAGATGTCATTAGATGACCTAGATAACCAGAAAATTTTGATTGACCAAGCAATGAGATTAAAAGAATACAAAGGTGATAAAACAGATATTGTCTTTGGATCTTTAGAAGGAGAAAAAAATAATATCGAGCTTGAAAAAGCTGGATATCTTGTTCAAAATATTGGAGATCTATTAATAAAACGAGCGATTCATGCTAACAAAGAATCTGTTACATGGATCAGTACTACTATTCTAGGAAAAGAAGAATCGGAATTTGGTGTTGGACCAGTAGGGAATGATGTTTACTTAGGTAATGCAGGAATTGCCCTCTTCCTGGCTCAACTTTATAAATTCACTAGTAATGAAAAATATAAAGAAATTGTTATCAAAGCTATGAATTATAATATCCGTTTTTTACAACAGGAAAAACTATATGAAAGTGGCAATGTTGGCTATTACAATGGAACCAGTGGATTATTATTAAGTATAGCGGTTATTAATAAAATAATACCTATTCAGAATTTTGAAGAGATAATGGACACATCATTACAAAGACTGAAGCGATTGGTGAAAAATAGTAATAACTATGATATTTTTTCGGGATCTAGTGGATTAATCACAAGTTTAATTGCTTTAGATGAATTATATCCTGGTTATCGTAACCTTATCCGTCCATTGTTAGAGGACTCTTATTCTAATTTGTATACGAACGCTGTACGCAAGGAGAATTTTTGTTATTGGGAGAACAAAAATACATTAGCATATGTTGGCTATGCCCATGGAAATGCTGGTATTTTGGCATCACTGATCAAACTAAAATCAATCGAGGATGACGTAATAGGATATCAACTTGTAAGTAATGATTTCTTAAAAGAAATATCCAATTACATTGATACAGCTTATGATGAAGATTTGAATGATTGGGAAAATATTCCTAAATCAAAAAAATATTCACACGGTTGGTGTCATGGAGTTCCAGGTTTGTTATTAACTCAAATAATAGCTAAAGAATCCAAGTCAGAAATGCTGAAAGATGAAAGATATATAAGAAATTTAGTTGATATTATCGTCGAAAAAGGATTTGGAGCTAATCCTTCTTATTGTCATGGAGATTTAGGAAGCTTGAGAATTATTCAAAAATACGCGATGGTGTTTGGTGATGAGAATCTTCTGGAACAATGCAATACAACATATATTAGTATGTTCCATAAAACTATAGATAAAAAATGGAAAAAACAAGTGTTATCCCATTCAGAATCCTTAGGTTTAGTGATAGGCGTTTCGGGCTGGGGACATTCCGTATTGCAACATTTGTATCCAGAACAAACGTTTGATTTCTTTACCTTATAAATGCTAGTGAAATAGATTCAAAGACCAGTGTAGTGGCACCTACACAAAACGAAGAAGATAGGAAATTGCCCCCTCATGAGGTGTTTAAATGAAAAGAATCAAGATAATCAGACAATTACAACCCAATGAATGTGGGCTTTGTTGTTGCAAAATGGTATTAGATTATCATGGTTGTCATGTTCAATTAAGAGATATTCGCAATGAGATTGGTTCAATTAGGGATGGAGTCAATATATTTCATATAAAAGGATATATTGAAAAGTATAATTACAAAGCCAGAGTACTAAAAATAAAGACTGCTGGTATAACAGACACACTGAAAAAGGTGAATCTCCCAGCTATTCTTTTCTGGGACAACAGACACTTTGTTGTATTGGAAAGCATAAAGAATAATCGTTATTCGATTATAGATCCTGAATTAGGTAGGATTTCTTGTACTGAAAAGGATATATTAACTCATTTCAATAACATATTATTAGAGGTTCATCCATTAGAGGATTCTTTAAAAATACCTGATATAGGGTTTAAGAAAAAATGGTATTTCTTTATTTCATCATTGAAATCATCAGCAGGCAAAATAACATTAAGCATAGTGCTATCGATTTTTATGTATCTAATAACTATTTTTTCTGCAGAATTTTCTAAAAGAATAATTAATAGCATCTCAGAAGTTACGAATCATACTAACCTTGAAGAGCATTTAGGGACTATCAATGATTTTCTTATTGTATTGATACTGTTTTTCATGGTTGTAGGCATTACAGCATTCATTCGTGAGATTATCTCTTTGTCTCTTCGTGTGGATACTGAGAAAAAAATAGTGTCAGAAGCATTCAAAAAAACGTTGAATTTACCTTATTCGTTTTTTGAATCTCGGACTAATGGCGAATTGATGACTAGCTTGGGTAGTGTGAATCTTCTGAAAGATTTCCTTTTGGACAAGTATATAAAAATGTTTTTTGATATTGGATTATTTCTCATTTTAATTGGATATGTCTGTTCAATATCAGTGAAATTGTTCTGGATACACATTATTTTATTAGTACTGAACCAAATACTCATTATCAGTCTATCCAATAAAATCAAAGAATTGGGTCATCAAGAGTTCACTTTAAATTCATTATCTAACGGTATTCAAATAGAGACACTACACTCAATTCAGTTGACGAAGGTGATGCGGTCAGAGAATGAAATTTACTCAAGATGGGAAGATGTGTTTTCTCAATTACAAAAGATAAGAAAAAGAAAGCAGATTTATCAAGGTATTCTTTCAACTTTCGGAAATACAATCAACATTGTAATTCCTTTATTGCTACTTTTAGTAGGGTTTTATTTATTCATTTATCAGGAAGTAACACTAGGCGACATTATCATTGCCCAAACGTTTACCATTATGTCGATCTCATTAATAAGTCAAGTGTTGAACACGTATAGTGAGTACATTGTCAACTCAAGTTTCATTGAAAGAATTAATGATATCGTGCTGCATCCTGAAGAGATTCAAGGCATCAAAGAAATAGATAAAATCATAAAAATTGAAATAAAAAATTTGAACTTTGCGTATGCAAAGGATGCCAGTTTGGTTCTTAAGAATATTAATCTTTGTATTCAAAGTGGTGAGAAAATAGCATTTGTGGGCTCAACAGGTTGTGGTAAAAGTACGCTTATCAAATTGTTATCTGGATTGTATAGAGAGAAAAATCTGCCTATTTTTTATAATGGCATACCAGCGAATGAAATAGACACGATTTCCTTAAGTAAGCAGGTATCTTGTGTCCTCCAAGATATGCATATTTATGCAGATACAATTTATGAAAATATACGTGCACAAAGAAATGTCTATAATGAGGCAGATGTGAAGAAAGCTGCAGAAGCTGCGTGCCTCGATCAAGATGTATCTAAGTTTCCTATGCAATATTATACAGTAACTACAGACTCTGGTATGGATTTATCTGGTGGACAGAAACAAAGAATTGCAATTGCAAGAGCCATATTGAACAATCCAACAGTTCTCATATTTGATGAAGGAACGAGTTATCTTGATTATACAACTGAGAAAAAAATCATGAATAACATACTCAGTCAGGAAAATATTTCAATAATTGTTGCACATCGGTTAGATAGCATTAAGAATTGTGATTGTATTTATTTTATGGAAGATGGAGAAATAGTAGAACAAGGAACACACAGTGAGTTGATGGATAATAAAGGGAAATATTGCAGCTTATATTCGGATTAGATCTCTCTCATCCATGGTGATTGCCTAGAGTCCAATTCATATTTTAAATATTTCTAGCAATTTTCAACCACCGTTTGAAGTATAAGAGAAGCATCTTTCTTTCCTGTTTAGATCAAGCGGTGGTCAAAAAATTAATATTAATTATTGGGTACGACTTTGACAAAAGTTAACATAAATAGTTTCTTAAAAATTGATTACGAAGGGAAGAATATTAAATGACAAAACGCGAAATTAGAAAAGAAATTTTGGAGAATAACACTTTTATTTGTGAGAAAGAAGTAAGTGAGCTGCAGGATAGAGTCGGAGGGGCTATTCCTCCTATCACAACTTCTTCTTGGATTTGTGGCTTAGTTACGATGGCAGTTTGTCCATCAACAGCTTGCACAGGTGATTGTTAATCTTTGAAATTATAATTTTTTAGAAGAAGAGCAAATTAGTCAAAGTCGTACTCTTGATAATTTGCTTTTTTTGTACGATGGGATACCATTTATTGAACGATAAAGGGGCCGGAATAATGAATAGTACTTGTACTTTTCCACTATTGAAAAATAATCAAGAGCTACTAAGTTTACTTACGGAATATTTTATTATCGGTGAGAAAACGAGTTCAGAAACAGCTGAATATTTCTACACTTTTTATAATCCATTTTGTTATTCAATCAAACGTCTTATTGAAAGTAACTTTATGTCATTTATGAACTCAACTATCTTTCATTCTATTTACTTCAATAACATACAAGATGAGATTTTGAATAAAATCAGAGAAATTTGTTCAAACACTTTATTAACAGAATTAAACATAAATCGAGTAAGCGGTTCATTGCTTGGGGAAACTAAAGAAGAACGTTACTCTTATTTTGTAGAACAAATATTAGGTTCTCAGGAAGGTTTCTTTGAGATCATAGAAGTGTATTCTGAATTACTATCACTAATAGTATTAAGTATAAATCAAATATTAGAAGAGCAAATTTATATTCTTACAAAAGTGAGAGAGGATTACAATGATATTAGGAGCATATTCTTTCATTCTGATTTTATTCTAATTGGGTATAAATTTGGAATGGGGGATTCTCATAATAATGGAAAAAGTGTCAAATTAATAGAGAGCTCTTTGGGGAAATTTGTTTACAAGCCTAAATCATTAAGTTTGGAGAAGCATTTTAATGCAACGTTAGATTGGATTAATTCCAAAGGGAGCAGCCATAATCGGTTTCTAAGATATCCTAAAGTAATAGATAAACAAGAATATGGATGGCAGGAATATATCAATAATAGAGATTTAAAGAGTTCAGACTCAGCACGTGATTTTTACTATAGGCAAGGGATCAATATAGCTCTTATGTACATTCTCAATGCCAGTGATTTTCATTATGAAAATTTAATTGCGGATGAGTCACATCCAGTCCTGATCGATATCGAAACATTCTTTTCCAGTATAGAATCTTATGATGGAGATGAACTTACAGAATCTTATCAGTCATCCGTGTTGTCTACGATGATGCTTCCTATGGATTATGGAAAAATATTGGATTTTGAGATAAGTGGATTATCAGGAAAAGACGGCCAGGTATCTAGTCTATATTCAAACTTGAAGCTTACGAATATTAATAGTGACGATATGCAATTTATTAAAAAACCTTTTGTGGTAAGTGGGAAAAGAAATATACCTTCTTTTGAAGGAGAAAAAAGAGAAGCATCTCAGTACATTGATGAAATCTGCGAAGGATTTACATATGGCTATAATTTAATACGATCTTTCAAAGATGAATTTTCAAAGATCATTGATATTTTCAAGACAGATACAATAAGAGTGGTTTTACGGCCTACTCAAACTTATGCTGAATTTATTGCGATGTCTAAGTATCCTAAATACTTAATAAGCAATGAAAAAAGAAAAGAGCTTTTTAACTTGTTACTGGAATCTGAATCCGAAAAATTTCCTCTTGTTGCAATTAAAGAAGAGATGAAAAGTTTAGAAAATGAAGATGTACCTTACTTCTCTACTACAATCGGAAGTAAATCTTTAAAAATTAATACTGTTCAAATGGATAATTATTTCAAAGCGTCTCCAATGTCATATGCAAAAGAGAAAATTAATTTACTAAATAATGATGATTTGAAGTTACAAGTTAAAATTATAAAACTGTCTCTTCAATTCGAATTATCAAAAACGGATGTTGATTCAAAATATATCGACTCAGAAGAAGCTCTGAGAATACACATTGACGACAAAGCAGCTATTATAGAACAAATAGATTATTGGGTTGAGAATATATTAAATAAATCCACCAAGCTACCAAGTGGGCGAATTCAATGGTTCTCACACATTAATGATCACAATCATAAAGCTAAGTTGGGTTATATGATGTATGGTTTATACGATGGTATTACAGGAATGAGTATTTTATTTAGTTTATTATCTAAGTACATTAATTCTGAGAAATATGAACCTTATTATTCACTTTTACTTGAGGATATCGTCACTAATGAAGAAAAGGTACTTGAGCATGAAAATAATATATGTGGATTTGGGAACACTGCTTCTATTATCTACACGTATCTTTATTTAGGCAAGTTAAGAAATGAAGAAATGTTAATATCTAAAGCGGTCGAGCTGGCAGGGAAATTCTCAATTAAAGTTATAAGTATGATCGAACAAGAACAGATTGAAATTGATTTTGTTAGTGGTATAAGTAGTCTGTTAGCCATTTTGTGCAGAGTTAATAATGCATCTGAAACCAAAGAGCTGAGCATAAATATAGGAGTGATCACTAAGTATATTATAGATGAGATAGAAGTTCAGATGTCAGCTCAGGATTACCGTACAGGTTTCGCACATGGTTTTTCTGGTATTGCCTTTGCTCTAGATCTCGCCTCTGCTTATACTAGTATCCCACATAATATAATGGTGGCACTTCTTAAAATGGAAAACGAGAAATATGATCCATCTATGCACAAGTGGTGTGATACTAGGAAGAACGATAACGAGCATAGTGAGGACTACTGGTGTCAAGGATCGGTAGGAGTATATTATTCCAGGAATATAATGAAATATAATATGCCTCAAGATATTTTGATGCTGGATCAATTAAAAGATAATTCGGAAAAATCGCTTCAGCGGTTTACGAATTATTCCTTATGTCATGGCTATCTTGGGAATTTCCTGATTTTGAAGTACAACAATGCTTTACATGAAAAGTATTTTTATGTTCCGAAAAATGGAAACGACTATATTGGTGGTTTAGGAGCAAATGCTGAGTCCATAGGGCTGTTTTTAGGGGAGGCCGGTTTAGTTTACTTCTTAATTTCCATTTTAATTCAAGATATTCCTAAAGTTCTTTACTTAGAAGTTTGACGCTACTAAATGGTTATTAATTTAAATTGGGAGAGCGTAAAGTGAAAAAAAGAATGAGGATGGTTGGACAAATCCATCAGACTGAATGTGGATATTCTTGCATAGCTATGATATGTGATTTTTACAAGTGTAACGTAACCCTTAAAGAATTGAGGGCAATGGGGAAAACGGGAAGAGACGGATTGAATTTATTGGATATGATTGAAATATTTGAAAATCTAAATTTTGAAGCAAAAGTATATCATATTGAAGCAAATGATACAGAAAATTTTGGTTTGCCCTGCATTGCTTTCTGGGAAGAAAATCATTTTGTTGTTATTGAAAAATTTGATAAAAAAGGTGTTTGGATATTCGATCCAGGATCGATAGATAAGGTTAGAATTTCTTATGAAGAGTTTAACAGGAAATTTAGTAACTATATTATAGAAGTAGCTACAACTGAAAAGACAGAAGTAAGGAAAAGGGAGCGTGTGTGGAGTCACTATGTGAAGTATATTTTTTTAAACAAAAAATCCATGATGGTTTTTTTGTTTTCTTCATTACTACTATATGGGATAACGCTAATACTGAGTTACTTTATACAAGAAATTATTAATCGATTAAGTAGCGACGGAATAAACATAAAAAGTGTTTTAATTTCAGCTTTAATCGTCGTAGCATTCCAAACGATTATTAAACTAGTTCAGGGAAAATCAGTGTTGTATATTAATAATAATGTCGATTATAAATTCATGGATGATTTTTTCTCTCATTTGTTGAAGCTACCATACCATTTCTTTCAATTTCGTTCATCAGGAGATATTTTATATAGTGCTTCCAGTATAAGAATTATAAGAAATACATTGTCTACAGAAGTGATAACAAGCGCAATGAATTTATTTTTTCTTGTCTTTGTAATCATGTATATGTTTTTTTTCTCCACTCCCATCGCGTTATTATGTTGTGTTCTGATTTTGATATATAGCTTACTTTTGTTAGTGAATAGAAAGTATTTGGCCAGATTTACGAATATTGAGGTAATGAATACTTCAAAGCTGCAATCCTATCAAAATGAAATGATATTTAATATGTTCTCAGTAAAAATTAACGGAATTGAATCAAAAGTATATATGGAATGGAAAAAGAAATTAGAATGTTTTATCTCATCGATCAGAGCAAAGGAGAACTTTTCAAATTATTTACAGACTGTAATAGGCGCATTTGAAACAGTTTCTCCATTACTTGTTATTGGACTGGGTTCCTATCTCTATTTACAAGAAAAGTTAAATATTGGGGTAGTTGTAATGCTTTATTCCTTATCGATCCAGCTATTTGGTATATGTAAGTCTTTATTTCAGCTTTATTCTTCTTTCGTTGCATCAACACTGTATTTAAACAGAGTACATGATGTTCTAGCTGAGGATGAGGAAGTAGGCAACCAAGAGGGAATAAAGCCAGCATTGGAAGGTAATATACTCTTAGATAATATTACCTACAAATATGGAAAAAGAAATGTTTTGAGTGGAATAACATTAAGTATTAATTCTGGAGAAAAAGTTGCGCTAGTTGGAGAGAGTGGAAGTGGGAAAAGTACATTAGCTAAAATTATAGTTGGATTATATCCCCCAACCTCTGGGAACGTATATTTTGATGGATATGACAGCAGTGAAATTGAGACTAATTATTTGAAAAGTTTAATTGGTGTTGTCCCGCAGGAAATTACCCTTTTCAATAAAAGTATAAGAGAAAATATCATACTTCATGGTGATGAAGTTGATGAGGAACATTTAAATAGAATCTCAAGTAAAACCAACATTTACGATGATATTATGAGCATGCCTATGAAGTTTAACACATTAATCTCTGAGTCAGGAACCAATTTATCCGGTGGACAAAGGCAAAGGATAGCCATTGCTAGGTCGCTTATAAATAATCCTAAATTCATCGTTCTTGATGAAGCAACAAGCTCATTGGACTATAAAAACGAAAAGCAAATTGATGATTATTTAAAAGAAATACATTGTACTAGAATAATTATTTCTCATAAACTCTCATCGATTCGAGATGCGGACAAAATTGTTGTACTAAAAAATGGGGAAATTGATGATTGTGGAAATCACGAATATTTGCTGGGAAATAATGATTTTTATAGAAATTATTTCGATCTATTAAAGTCCAACTCATTAGTGCCGCAGTAGAAGCGTGAGACACTTTCATTCATCCCTCCCAATCGTTTACAATAGGATATTGATGCAGTAAACAAAGGAGCGGTTATGGATGGCAAAGCAGAAATACTACGTAGTCTGGGAAGGTAAGAAGCCAGGCGTGTACAGCACATGGGCAGAATGCAAAGCACAGACGGATCAGTATACCGGAGCTAAATATAAATCGTATGAATCCAAAGCGACCGCAGAAGAGGCATACCGTGCCGGATGGAAAGGGAACTGGGGTTCAAGTGCAGGCGGAGCGTCGAAGACGAAGTCGGCTGGTAGTGGAAGAAGCGCAGGTATGGAAACGTCGGAAGGAGTGGATTACGACAGCATTTCTGTTGATGTGGGCACACGTGGTAACCCCGGACCTGTAGAATACAAAGGGGTAGACACCCGCACAGGTGAAATTATCTTCTCCGTCGGACCCATCTCCAAAGGTACGAACAATTTGGGCGAATTCCTGGCTATTGTACATGCCCTCGCACATCTGAAGAAAGAAGGCAGTACCCAAACGGTGTATACCGACTCGGTCAATGCCATGAAATGGCTGAAGCAGAAGAAAGTAGCCACGACGTTAGCACGGGACAACTCCACGGAAGAGATCTGGCTGATGATTGAACGTGCAGAGCAGTGGCTACAGACGAATACGTACAGCAATAAGGTACTGAAATGGCAGACGAAGCAGTGGGGCGAAATCAAAGCCGATTACGGCCGGAAATAACGATTTGCCTCTAAGAATAACCTTTTATTTCTGGTCTATTAGAATCGTTATTTACAATTTCCAGTTTCCGCTCTATAATCATCTGAATATGATTAGTTAAACATATGGAGGAGCCTGTCATCTGCAGGCCCTCTTTATCTTTTTGCTCCATTGATTAGCAAGTCCATTCACTAGAATCAGTTATTTTGAGTATATTTTGCAGGAGGCAGACATGAGTTCCATTTATAGAAGTGAAGAAGGCAAGAGTAGCATACTTGAAGAGTATGAGATTTATTTGAATGAGTTGGGTGAGGGATTTACACGGGAGTATGTGGAGACACGTTTTGGGAAGACGCATGTTTTAATGACAGGTCCTCAAGATGGCAAGCCGTTATTTATTCTTCAGGGCGGTAATTGTGTGAACCCGATGACGTTGTCATGGTTCTCTTCCTTGTTCAAAGAATACCGGATTATTGCTCCAGATACGATTGGTCATCCCGGCTATAGTGAGGAAGCGAGCATCTCGACACGGTTTGATAGTTTGGCATTATGGGTGTCGGATCTGCTTGACCACTATGATATCGAAAAGAGTGCATTTATCGGTCCATCGTTTGGAGGAGGCATTATCCTCAGACTGGCTACCTATATTCCGGAACGCATTTCGTGCTCCGTATTGGTTGCTCCTGCGGGTCTCGCGGTCAATTCCAAAATTAAAACAGCTCAGGATATCACGCTGCCGCTCGTCAAGTATCGCATGACGTCTTCACCATCTTCTTTGCAAAAAATTACGGACAACATGTCGTGCAACTGTATGAAAGAAATGGATAAAAATATCATCGGTAAACTTTTCAAATACGTGAGTATAGAGCAGGATCTGCCTAAGCTCACGGAGCGAGCGGAACTGGTTAATTATACTTCACCAACCTTGTTATTGGTCGGAGAGAAGGATGTCTTTTTCCCTGCGGATAAATGTATTGAGCGCGCTCAGAAAATTATTTCAAATGTACAAGCTATTAAGTATGATACAGGCCATTTTCCGTCGCAGGATGTACTGGTTCAGATGAACGAGGAAATAGGGAAGTTCTTACAGAAGAATTATTGAAAAATCTATAAGAGATGGGATTGGAACATTTTTCTATTCTGGTTTAATAACGAAATTCGTCCCATCTGTCGATACAGTATATAAGAGAGTCCTTTCTACTATAAAGAGTGTGAATATGAATTAGTGATAGATAGAGTACGTTTAATATCAAAAAAAATTATATTTCGCATAGATGTGTTTCAAACAGCGTCATTCGGTTTATAAACATAGTTGGCGATAGACTGTCTTCTGGTTGAACCGAATGATGCAATATGTGGAAAGTCTTCCGATCGACAAGGTTGAAAAGAGGTCTGTTATGAGAAAAGACAATTACAAAATGGCATTGCAGCGCAATGTGATTTTAAATGATACATATCAGGTGAGACAGGTATTATCTTGTAGTGAGCTGGCTATTGTATATGTGGGGCGAGATCGTAACACAGGTGCCAAGGTAGCCATTAAGGAATTTTTCCCGCAGAGACTGGCTGAACGTCAGTCAGACAAGCGAGGGGTGTTCTGCTCTTCGCGGGGATATGGCGGTCAATACCAGGAGTTGCTGTCTGCTTTTCTGCTTGAAGGTGAACTGTTATCGAAGCTGAATCACCCTCATATTGTTTCATATGTGGATCATTTTGAAGCGCATGATACGGGATATCTCATCATGGAATATTGTACGGGCATCACGCTAACCGAATATCTGAACGAACATAACCATGCTCTTGATGCTGCATTCATTACGGAGACATTGCTTCCGTTGGTGGATACACTGGACTACATACATAAGCAAGGTATTCTTCATCGGGATGTGAAACCTTCCAACATTATGGTGATGGAGGATGGTACTCCCAAACTATTGGACTTCGGTTCCGCTACTCGTTGGCCTATGCCATCTGGAGAGAGACAGGCGATCTTTACATCCAAGGGTTACTCACCGTTGGAGTTCTATTCGGAGAAATCCAGTCAGGGACCCATGTCGGATATCTATAGCCTCGCGGCTCTGCTCCATTATTGGACATGCGGGCAGGCACCTCTGGACGTGAAGCAGCGATTGTTCCAGGATGAATTACCATCTGTTCGCTCACATAATGAGTATGTGAATCCGTGGCTGGCTCGTGTTATTCATTGGGGACTGACAGTTCGTTCCGAGAAGCGCTGTGCTTCCCTAACTTGGGTCAAAAGCTCACTTCGAGTTCAAGCCTGGGTGTGGAAAGTACGTAAACCGGGTAAAGTAGAGTGGGCATTGGCAGAAAATGAACATACGCAGGTCTATAATCTGGAACCGAAGAAGCAGCATGAGCCGGCGTAAGCGAGTATCGTGCTGAAGAAGAGTTTGCTAGAAGATTTATGTACAATGGAGATGAGCCAAGTCGACTCGTAATCGGGGAGATTTGGCTTTTTTTAGATCGAATTTGAAACGAATACCCTAACTCCGATACAATGTTCTCATAGAGTTGAGAGAATAGATCAATTACAACTAAAGAAATGGGGAATTACAATATGACTGATTTTATTAACGCTGACGATATTAATGACGTCATTCTGGCTGCAGCAGCAAATGAGTTGGAGCAGATGGTGGACAGAATGTGTGAACTGATCGGTACGCCTTTGGAGCAAACGACGGAACTGGAGCGCCAAGTTATGGCTGCTTTTGGTTTTGGCGCGGTATATGGCATAACTCATCGGGATCAACTGGCAGAGTCGCAGGCTCATGCACTGAGCATTCGGATGCTGATTAAGCCGTTCAATTACAGTGAACAGCAGGCCGTCGATTTTGCCGACGACTTGATTCGAGTAGCCTCTGACCGTGAAGTTCATCCGGTGATGAACACCATTATCCAGCGTGGAATTGATGGACATCGCCAGTTCAATCAGGAAGACGATGAAGGATTGGCACGTAACTTTCAGGAAATTTTAACAGCGGTGCAACCTCAGAAATAGCCGAGTTTTATTCCGATTTGGAAGACTCTCCGGTGTTAAATCGAAAAGGGACACGACCAATACGAGTTGGTGTGTCCCTTTGTATTTTATTTATATAACATAGAGAGAATTCAAATCTGTAAAGCCCTCATACCTCTAACTCACTTGCCCAAAATGGCTTTAATTCCTTCGCTCAATGGTTGAGCGGGGCGACCAAGCAATGTCTCCAGTGTATCGCTCTTCACAGCCAGCGCACCTTCACGAATCGCACCTTGCATATCTACGAGCATCGATACGACGAAGTCAGGCAGACCCGCACCTTTCATGATGTCAGCGTAAGCGGCATCGGCTACATTGTGTACGTTGAGTTCCTGTCCGAGTACTTCACCCGCAATCGAAGTCAATTCAGCTTGAGTACGCAGTTTACCGGACAACTCATATACGGTGTTCTCATGTCCTTCAGCGGCAAGTACAGCGGCAGCAGCATGGGCATAATCCTGACGGGTAGCCCAGCCTACCTGGCCATCGTTAGTGGCATGAACCCAAGGTGCACCTTGGGTAGCCGCTTGCACACTGCCTGCTTCATTTTCCAAATACCAGTTGTTACGCAGGAATGAATAAGGAATGCCGGACTCACGAATAGCTTGCTCTGTCACGCGGTGTACTTCAGCCAAGGAGAGGGTATTTTTCTCTGCATTCACAACACTTGTGTAAGCGATGAATCCTACACCTGCTTTTTGAGCAGCGTCAACAGCATTCTGGTGCTGACGAATTCTGGTCTCATTATCACCATCGGTGGAGATCAGCAACAAACGGTCTATACCGGCAAAAGCCTTCTCCAAAGTCTCTGGTTGATCGAAATCACCATGACGAACATCTACGCCTTGAGCGCGCAGTGATTCCGCTTTCTCTGGTGAACGCACACTCACAGCCAAATCCCCTGTAACATTTGTTTTTAACAATGCCTCAACTACCAGTGAACCCAAATGACCTGTCGCGCCTGTAACTAGCATTTTCATCTTCTTTTCCTCCTGTGGGTGTGGTTTTCAAAAAAATAGGGAACTTTGTGATATCAGACCTGCTGAAGCAACTCATTTGCAATAAACATCTTTGTAACAATAATAGTTACAAAAAGTCGGAGTGTCAATTTTTCATCGTTGAAATCGGATTGGATCATGGATCATATTTAGTGTTAACAGGTCAAACGGACAAAGATTTTGGGAATATGTATGTACTAAATAAATGAGTTGTAGTTCTTTTGGAGTGTTAAAAAAGAAGTGGATTTCACAGGTATAAATGTAATTTTAGGTTTTTTGTACTAATATTTTCAAGTTATATAGAACTATAGAGAGTTGTTTTTTGCGTATATGAGAATATAAATGACAAATGCTTCGACAAAATAGAAAATTATGTATTAATTGACAAATAAAAAAGCGATTATATAATGTGGTTATCTACAAAAAACATACATTTAGTTACAAATGATTCCAAAATTACAAGTGGCAGGAGTGGGACAGAATGTGGTTTCTAGCACTATGGTTGTTAGGTCTAATCTCAGGGGGAGTACATCTTTATGTGCTTGGTTTTCCAGGGGAAATGAGCGAAATTAGCAGGGTACTGCTGCTTCATCAATTTGTGGTTACGTTTGGACTGGTCGGTGTTATAGGTTATGTTGTCAACATTGCCAGAGCCGATCAAACAGCTAAAATGCTGGGTTGGCCCGGTGGACCATTCCAGGTCAAATATGGATTTTCTCAAGTAGGGCTTGGTGTTATGGGCATTATGGCCATCTGGTTTCAGGGAAATTTTTGGGTAGGTGTGCTGGTAACGATGTACATATACGGTTTAAGTGGTCTGTGGTCTCATACTTATGTCATGATTAAAAATCGCAAAGCAGATGGAGATAGTATCTCTAATCTTATTATGGATGTTGTGTATCAGACGTTTATTACGGTTCTCTCCATATGGGCTGGAGGAATTTGGGTAATGCACTAAGCGCTTATCGGATTTTTGCTTCATTCAGCCCCTGAATCTCAATTAATGAACGAGGTGTGGTCATGATAGTACGAAAAACCGTTGAACTTTCGGAAACACAAAAAGGAATTTATTTTGATTGTCAGATGAATGATCCAGTTGCGTATAACATCTCTGCTTCAATACATTTAGGTCAATTGAATATGGAGATACTTCATCGAGCTATCGAATTACTCATCTATCAACAAGTAGTGCTGCGTACTCGAATTGAGATTCTAAATGATGTGCCAGTGCTGGCAGTTCATGAAGATATGAACTACTCACTTGTCTTCAGGGATCTGAACAGCGAGAAGCAGATGGATCTGAGGGACCAGCAGCTTAAATCATGGATAGAAGAGTGCATGGGGACACCTTTTGCATTGGAGCAAGGCCCTCTGTTCCGTATGATGGTTGTTCAGCTGGACGAAAACCAGTATATCCTCACCCTTTGTATCCATCATCTGATCTGCGACGGAATGTCGCTTGAACTGTTGAAAAACAAACTGCTCTACTCGTACACTTGCCTCCTTCAAGATCGACCTGTGGAGGTGAAGCAGGACGAAGGATTTATCGCCTACGTCGAGGCTGAGAATCAGAAACTGCATGAGAACAAATACATCCGAGAGCAGGAATACTGGTTAGATCGAATGAAAGGTGCAGAACCTCTGGCTTTACAGCACGATTTTCCGGCAGGTTCTTCACAAGAAGGCATTGGACGTGAACGACGTTTTGATATTCCGGCATCATTGATGGCGGATATTACGCAAATCTCCAAGGACAATGAAGTAACCGTCTTTATGTTCTTTATGGGTGCCTTTGGCATTCTGATGAATAAATACGCCGGTACGAATGATATCACGTTTGCTTCCCCTTATTCTCATCGTCCAGGCATGGACCTGGACGAAACCATCGGCTGTTTTGTTCATATGCTGCCCATGCGTTTTGATATTGACCCCGAATCCACTTTAACACCTCTGCTGCAGCAAGTAGCCACAATTTGGATGGACACCTACAGACATATCGGATACCCCAATAACCTCATTGTCAGAGATGGCAACTTACAGGCTCAGCCCGGATCACCATCCTTATTTGATATTTCCTTTGTCTATGATTCCTATGAAGAAGATGCACTTGGAACGCGCATGTTGGAACAGGACAAGGTTACATTTCCAGGCGATCTGATGGTTGTGCTGAATCGCTCACCTCAAGGCGCACAATTGAAGTTGCAGTATAAGCCTGGCTTGTTCCGGGAGGATTCCATGGATCGGATGGGACAACGGTTCCTATACTTGCTCCATCAACTGGTAACCAATCCCGAGAAGAGAATCAGCGAGTTCAGCCTGCTGATGCAGGATGAGAAAGAAAACGAACTGCACCAATTCAATCAAACTTCCTATTTTCCTTACTCTCCGCAACATATTATGGATATATTTCACGAAAAAGTCGCACGATTCCCGGAGCGGAAGGCTTTGCTGGAAGGAACCCAATACCAGACCTATGCTCAAGTCAATACGAAGGCCAATCAATTGGCCAGACAGATTGTGGCGAGAAAGAAAAGCAATAATGAGGCAGTCGGCGTTCAGATGCCGCGCAGCTCGGATCTGGTCATTGCCCTGTTGGCGATATTGAAGGCTGGATGTGCTTTTGTACCTGTAGACCCATCTTATCCTTTATCCAGAAAGGACTATATTGTAACGGATGCAGACATCTCCATCGTGCTGGCTATGCGGCCTGACAAAGAGGACGAAACTCTGGATGTCCATTATATCTACACGGAGGATGATAAGGCCTATACAGGAAATAGCTCGAATCTTGAAGAGCCGCTTAATCCGCATAGTCTTGCCTATATCATGTACACATCTGGGTCCACAGGCAAACCTAAAGGAGTCATGATCGAGAATCATAGTGTGGTGAACACACTGCTTGATCTGGAACGGCGCTTTCCGATGCAGGTGGATGATGTTTATTTGCTGAAGACGGCTTATACCTTTGATGTTTCTGCGACGGAGCTATTTGGCTGGTTTATGGGTGAAGGTGCATTAAGCATTCTTGAGCCTGGAGCGGAAAAAGACCCCTCACGTATTGCGTCTACCGTGGCAGCACATCAGGTAACCCATATCAATTTTGTACCCACTCTGTTCCGTCTTTTTCTGGAAACCATGGAGCTTCGCTCGAATCTGTCCGCGCTCGAAACGCTGAAATGGCTGTTTGTAGGCGGAGAGGCTGTCACACCGGATGTTATTCAGAAATATGAGAGATTGGGTATCGGAGCAAGTTTGGAAAATGTATACGGCCCTACAGAATGCACAATATGGGTATCCCATTATCCATTAAGCTCCTACGAGGGATTGGGCAATGTACCGATTGGATACCCGCTTAATGAGTCCAGATGGTATGTCGTTGGAACTCATGAAGAGCTTCAGCCTATCGACATCCCGGGCGAGCTGTGCCTCAGCGGAGTTGGACTTGCGCGTGGGTATCTTAATCTGGAGCAGATGACACGTGAGAAGTTTGTCCTCAATCCTTTTTTTAAGGAAGGGCAGGACCCCGAGTATTTCAGATATATGTACCGTACAGGTGATCTGGTTCGTTCACTGCCGAGCGGAACGATAGAATACCTGGGACGCATTGATTTCCAAGTGAAAATACAGGGAGCCAGACTGGAAACGGGAGAGATTGAGAATACCCTCTCGTCTTATCCAGGTATCATTCAGAGCGTCGTGGTCATGAAATCGTTCGAGGGCAGATCCGGTTTGCTTTACGCCTACTATCTCTCCGATCAGGAACTGCCTTCAGCCCAATTAAGAGAATACGTATCGCGTTCATTACCGGCATATATGATCCCGTCCGTTTTTGTACATAAATCCGAATTTCCGCTGAACAGCAGCGGGAAGATGGACCGGAATGCGCTTATCGCCGACATGACACATGCTCACGCTTCCAGTGCGACTTATGCCGCACCGGTCAATGAGCTTGAGAAACTGGTGGCCTCGGTATGGGCTCAAGTGCTGGGAGTCGAGAAAGTGGGAAGGGACGACCATTTCTTTGAACTGGGTGGCAATTCATTTTCCGTCATTCAGGCTCACAATAAACTGAAGCATCATACCGATGTAGAGTTCCCTGTTCCTCGCTTTTTCGAACGTCCTACACTCCGGCAGTTTGCAGCGCAGGGACAGCAAGATGAGGAATGTAACATACCCAAAGAGCGAAAAGAGAGGTTCCAACGAAAAGCGGGTATCCAGCGTGAGGACATTGCTATTGTGGGCATGGCAGTCAATGTGCCGGGCGCTGAGGATATTCGGGAGTTCTGGAACAACCTTGTTGAACGACGTGAGAGCATTCACTTTTATAGTGATGAGGAATTAAGAGAACTCGGTGTGGAAGAAGCGTTGCTTCGCTCTCCTCGATACGTCAAAGCCAAAGGTCGCGCCAATGGCATTGATGAGTTTGACGCCGGTTTCTTCGACTATACGCCGGGCGAAGCCAAAATGATGTCTCCTCAATTCAGACTTCTGTATCAAGGAATCTGGGAAGCGCTGGAGGATGCGGGGTGCAAACCCGATGAGGCGGGGAAAGTAGGGGTATTCCTTGGGGGGTCAGATGATTTCGAATGGTATCGCCAGGTACTTTTTAATGATGCCAATTATAGCAGCAAATACGAGGCGTTTACCCTCAGTACCAATCATTTTTTGGCTACCCGAATGGCCTATAAGCTTAACCTGAGAGGGCCGGCCTATACTGCTCTGACGGGATGCTCAACGTCACTGGTTACACCACATCTGGCATGTCAATCACTGATTGTTGGAGAATGTGATGTAGCCGTAGCTGGTGGGATTACCGTGGAGTTGCCCAATGAAGGGGGCTATGTATACGAAGATGGCATGATGTTTTCTGCCGATGGGCACTGTCGTCCTTTTGATGCAGATGCCAGCGGAACGGTGTTCTCGAATGGTATGGGTATCGTGGTGCTGAAGCGGGTAACCGACGCACTGCGGGATGGGGATCATATCTATGGCGTGATCAAGGGTTCCGCAATTAACAATGACGGACATGAGAAACTCAGCTTTCTTGCTCCGAGCATAAGCGGCCAGTCTGAAGTCATCCAGGATGCATACAAGGTAGCTGGAGTAGATCCGGAAACGGTGAGTTATATAGAAGCGCACGGTACAGGAACGTTGCTTGGCGATCCAATTGAAGTCCATTCGTTAACGCGAGCCTTTGCCTCCGAACAAAAGCAATTTTGTTACCTTGGGTCGGTTAAAGGCAATGTGGGACACATGGATACAGCGGCGGGGGTAGTTGGTTTAATTAAGGTGGCACTCAGCCTTGGACAAGGTTACATCCCCGGAACCGCCAATTATGAGAAGCCAAATCCCAAGATCGACTTTTCGAATACGCCTTTCAAAGTCAATGCGCATGGGGTGGACTGGAAACAGGCTAATGTTGGAGTCCTGCGCGCAGGAATTAATTCATTTGGTGTGGGGGGTACGAATGCTCACATGGTATTGGAGGAGGCTCCCGAGATGGATAAGTGCAGTCCGGATGAAGACGTAAATGTATTGCTTTTTTCGGCCAAAACAGAGCACTCGCTGAACCGTACCGCTGAACGGATTATGGAACATCTGGTACAACAGCCGCTACAACAGTCTGTTTCGGACGCAGCGTGGACCTTACAGACAGGGCGATCTGTTTTTTCCTATCGTAAAGCGGTTGTGCTGGATAAAACATGGAAGGATAATCCGGACAAGTTCATGCAACAGTTGGGGAAAGCACGAGTGTACCACCATTCGGCTCAAGGTAGCCGCCCCGTATTCTTTATGTTCCCAGGGCAAGGTAGTCAGTATCAGGGAATGGGGGCAGAACTGTACAGATCTACAGAGCAGGCCGGCATTGCTCCACTATTCAGAAGTTATATTCAGGAGATTCTGGACCTGCTTCCTGCGGAGGAACGGGAAGAGATGCTGTCCGTTGTGTATGGAGATCAGCAACCTGAGCGAATCAACCAGACAGAGTACAGTCAGTTCGCGTTATTCATGACAAGTTATGCCGTGGCCAAGTCACTGCTCCGTCTGGGTATCCGGCCGGATGGCATGATAGGACATAGCATTGGTGAACTAGCTGCCGCAGCAGTAGCGGGTGTGTTCGAACTGCGAGACGCTGTCCAACTGGTACGACTTCGTGGACGTTTGATGCAGCAGCAGCAACCCGGCGTAATGCTTGCCATTATGGCGGATGCCGATCTGGTGAAGTCGCAACTGGAAGAAGACGTGTGGCTGGCCTTAGTTAATACGACAGGCTCTAGCGTAATTGGCGGGACAGCGGAAGCGATTGCCCGGATGGAAGCCAGAGCCGAAGGAATGGGATGGAAGTGTATCCGTGTCAAAACCTCCCACGCATTCCATACACCCATGATGAATCAGGCAGCCGAGGAATTTAAACGTTGTCTCGCAGCACATACGCTTCATATTCCGCAGATTCCGCTGCTGTCCAATACGAGTGGTACATGGGCTATTGCCGATGAAATCACGAATCCGGACTATTGGTCCCGCCACATTTTAGAGCCGGTATTATTTGAATCCAACCTGGCTGAAATATTGAAGGACGAACGGGCCGTATTGATTGAGGTTGGTGCAGGACGAACACTGAGTTCCTTTGCCAGACAACATAAAAAAGCATCTGAATCTCAGACCGTGCTGAATATGTTACGTCATGTTAAGGAAACAGAGCAGGACAGTATGTATGTGAGCCGCAGACTCGCCGAGTTATGGTGCGAAGGCATTGAACCAGATTGGAAAGTGCTCAAGGGCCAGACGATACGCCGTAAATGCTCTCTGCCCGCGTATGTTTTCAACAAACAAGCCTATCCCGTTGGTGTTTCGCTTTTGAAGCCATCAGCAGCCGAAGGTGCGGGTAACAGGTACGATACGAATTACACGGATCAGAGTAAAGACGGCAGTTCTGATTCCTTGATAGGGACTGTTTACACGGGTGGTCCAGACCAGTTAAAGCAGGTTGTTCTTGAGGCCTATCGAACAATTTTTGGCATCGACGATCTGGAGGAAAGCGTTAATTTCTTCTCAGTCGGTGGCGATTCGCTCAAGGCAGTCAGCTTGTCTGCATCGATCCGCACTTATACAGGAATTCAACCCGAGGTTGCCGATGTTTTTAATCACTCTACGCCTGTTCAATTGGCAGAGCATCTGTATTCCATGGCAATACCAAAACTAAATCAGCAGATGATTCAGGCTGCACCCCTTATGGATGCTTACCCGATCTCCTCTGCCCAGATGCGTATGTTCACCCAAACAATGCTTGATCCAGGCAATACGGCTTACAATTTGCCATCGGCAACGATCATTGAAGGTGAATTGGATCGTGCAAGAGTTGAAGCAGCATTGGAGAAGCTGGTGCAGAATCATGAAGTCCTCAGAACAACATTTGAGATAAGGGCAGATCAGGTCGTGCAGATTATCCATCCGTCAGTTCACTTGAATATGAGCTATACCGAGCAGCAATTAGCGAACGATCAAGAGGTGTCATCCTTTATTCAGTCATTGATTCGTCCATTTGATCTGGGACAGACACCGCTTATGCGTGTTGCACTGATTAAGATTGGTGAGCGGAAGCATCTGCTATTTTTTGATATTCACCATATTATCGCGGATGGCACATCTGTTGAGATCATAACGCGTGACTTCAATGAATTGTATTTTGGCGGTGAACATGCAGTCCGTTTGCAATACAAGGATTACGCAGTATGGCAGCAGCAACGTCTCGCTTCACAGGGTTACGATTCGCATCGGGCCTTCTGGCTGGAACGTCTTGGCCCATCTGTACCTGTCCTGCAGCTTCCACTGGATCATGACCGGCCTTCACAGCGATCCATGAAAGGGGAGCGTATCCATTTCACATTGAGTCCTTCGTTGACAGAGCACTTGCACAAGCTTGCTTCTTCATCGGAAGCTTCCATGTATATGGTGATGCTCAGTGTGTGGAATCTTATTCTCGCACAACGCACAGGCCAGCAGGACATTGTAGTAGGAACACCAGTTGCGGGAAGGTTGCAAGAGGAATGCAGAGAGACGGTAGGCATGTTTGTTAATATGATTGCGATGCGAAACTTTCCTGCACCTGAGCGTGTATATGCTGACTTTTTGCGTGAACTCAAGCAACATACACTGGATGCTTTCGCATATCAGGAGTATCCGTTTAATGAACTTGTGATGCAACTGGGCTTAAAGCGAGAGTTGAACCGAAATTCGATATTTGATGTTTGCTTTGATTATCAGAACATGGAGCTGCACGGGCTTGAACTTGATGGTTTGCAATTCAGTTCATTTCCGGTCGAGACAGGTACGTCTACCTATGATCTGTTGATGACTTGTCAAGAAAACAAGGAGACGCAAGTGCTTGAAGGATATATTGAATACTCGCAGGAATTGTTCGACCGGACAACCATTGAAAGGTTGATGCAGGATTTTATCGGATTGTGCGAACAGGTTGTTGAGCAGCCGAATCTGCCTTTGGATGAGCTGTTTGAAAGAAACACTCTTTCTCAGAAGCCCGTAGTGCGTTCACTCGCCGGTCCGCGTCTCGAAAATGATCACAGACTCGGTCTGCACCGTCTGTTCGAACTGCAAGCGGAGCTTATGCCAGACAAAATAGCTCTACTTGCAGCTTCCGGAGCTGCTCTTACGTACAAGGAACTTAATGAAAAAGCCAATACGCTGGCATGGAAGTTGATGGATCAGGGCGTAAGCCGGGATGAACCTGTAGGCATATTATCGAGACGCAATGAGGCACTGATCATTATGTTGCTTGCTGTACTGAAAGCTGGGGCAGCTTATGTACCTTTGGACCCCACTTTCCCGGCGCAGCGGATTCTGAACATGATGGAAGATAGTCAGATGAATTTGCTGCTATGTACATCTGGTGAGGAGAATACGGTACCTTTTGGCGGAGTACAGATGATCTATGATCCGGCCGTGCGAGATGTGCGTTCATCCGTCAATCCGAATGTGAACGTATTGTCTTCTGATCTGTCCTGTGTGATCTTCACTTCAGGCTCAACAGGTCGACCTAAAGGGGCCATGATTACCCATGGGGCGATGGTGAATTTTGTTGAAGACATCAGGCACAGACATCTCTTCACACATGATACAGATCGCATCATCAGTGTAACGACCATTTCTTTTGACATCTTCGGATTTGAAGTGTGGACGCCTTTATGTACCGGGCATTCGCTATATCTGGCAGATGAGCAGGAGCAGCTTGATCCGGTCTTGGCTGCACGGCGGATTCGTGAACATGGAGTTACACATATTCTCAGCACGGTATCACGCATCAAAGCTTTTGTCGAAAATCCCGAGTTCGCTCAGGCTCTGGTCAATCTGAAGTGTGTTCTTACCGGAGGAGAAGTTGTTCCGGTGGGCCTGCTCACTGATTTGAAACGGCTTACGTCGGCTCGTGTCTTTAATATGTACGGGCCAACGGAAACGACGATTTGGTCAACGACCAAAGAATTGAATGACACAGCCAGCATTACGATTGGCAAGCCCATTGCCAATACAGAGATATATATTCTGAATGATGAGGGTGATATGCTGCCGACCGGAAGTGAAGGGGAACTGTGCATTGCAGGCAATGGATTATCCCGAGGGTACCTCAACAATGCAGTCGAGACGGATACACGATTCATTGTGAATTCCAATGTTTTGGGGGGCCGCTTGTATCGGACAGGCGATTTGGCTCGTATACTGCCGGATGGGGAAATAGAGTTACTGGGCAGGCTTGATCAGCAGGTGAAAATTCGTGGATACCGGATTGAATTGAACGAAATTGAGCAGGCAGCGATGAGCCATGACATCGTAAGGGAAGCCGTCGCAAAAACCGAAGGAAACGAGTCTCATCATCTGCAATTAATTCTGTTTTATAGTCTGAAGCCTGAGGCTATTGGAATGAAGCATGATGAGGATGCTCTGCTTCGGACCTGGTTAAGAGAGCGGCTTCCACATTACATGATGCCTTCACGCTTGATTCGCCTGGACAAGCTGCCGGTGCTGCCTAATGGCAAACTGAACCGTAATGCTCTCCGGGTAACTGATATTGCAACGGAACAGGGTACCCGTCTGACTTCAGTGTACAACTCATCCATGCAGGGAACGGAGCGGGCAAAAGCAGCGCTGGAACAGATGCTTATTGGAGCGTGGAAGGAAGTATTGAATGTAGACACCGTCGGAGTCCATGAACATTTTTTTGACAGCGGAGGCAACTCACTGGGACTTATTCTGATTAATAACCGACTGAATGCATATTGGAAGAAAAGTGTTCCGCTTGTGCAGTTGTTTGAACATTCCTCGATTGCATCATTGGTCGATTATCTGATGTCTGAGCAAGAAGAGATGGAACAGAGCATAACGGAACAGGTACAGAGTCCATTGGAGCTGAACACAGCGGAACATGCTATCCCATTTGTTTCAGAGCAAACGGGCAGAATACCTTCTTCAACGGATATAGCTGTCATTGGGATGGCAGGGCACTTTCCTGGATCCAGAACTATTGAAGAATTCTGGGAGAACCTGATGGAGGGTAAGGATGGCATTACTCGTCTGACCGAGAAGGATCTAACATCGGCGGGTGTCCCACCTGAGCAGTTCGAACATCCCGATTATGTGAGAGCCAAGGGTGTGCTGCAAGATACCGATTATTTTGATTCCGAATTTTTTGAATATCCGCATCAGGAGTCCAATATGATGGACCCGCAGATTCGTTTGCTGCATCAGTGCGCATGGGAAGCACTTGAGCATGCCGGATGCGATCCATACAGCTATGAGGGTTCCATCGGATTGTTTGCGGGTAGTGGATTAAGTTTGCCATGGATGGTGCAATTTCTCGGTCGTTCCGGCAATCTGTTGCAAGCTTTTGAAGCCATGACTCTCAATGAGAAGGATTATATTACAACCCGGGTATCTCACAAATTGAATCTGAGAGGACCTAGCATGGCGGTTCAGACCGCATGCTCGACTTCTCTGGTCGCCATCCATCAGGCAGCGGAATCGCTGATCCGGGGAGAGTGTGATGTGGCACTTGCAGGAGGCGTCTCCATTTCCTACCCGCTCAGGGAGGGCTATCTCTGGCATGAAGGCATGATTTATTCAAAAGACGGACATTGCAGGCCATTCGATGAGCAAGCATCGGGTACCGTATCCGGTAATGGATGCGGAATGGTTGTCCTTAAACCGCTCCATCTAGCGCAGCGAGACGGCGATCATATATATGGAGTTATTAAAGGCTCGGCAATCAATAATGATGGTTTGGACAAAATTGGATATACGGCCCCGAGTGTTACCGGACAGGTTAAGGTTATTCAAGCCGCTCTGCAACGTTCGGGAGTCGCTCCGAAGGAGATATCTTATCTGGAAGCGCACGGAACGGGTACCAAACTGGGCGATCCGATTGAGATTGAGGCGCTCAGGCAGTCGTGGGGGACGGAAAATAGAAATTATTGTGCGCTGGGTTCGGTCAAAGCTAATATTGGACATCTTGACGCTGCAGCAGGTGTTGCAGGTTTTATTAAAACCGTTCTAACGCTGTATCATCGGACGGTTCCGCCACAGATTCACATGGATCGGACCAATCCGATGCTGGATTTGGAGCACAGCCCCTTCTATATCAATACGGAGGCACAGCGGTTCCAAGACTCAGAACGGGTTCTGCGTGCAGGGGTCAGTTCGTTTGGAATTGGTGGCACCAATGCCCATGTTATTCTGGAACAACCGCCCGCTCAGGAGAGCCATGTCAATTATCAGTCGTTGCAGCTGCTCCCCTTCTCAGCCAAGAGCGAAACTGCGCTGGAACGTACCTATGATTCGGTTCTACAGGCGATCAATGCTATGCCGGAGCAGCTGTCCAATGCGGCCTGGACCTTGCAGAAGGGAAGAAGCAGATTCATTCACCGAAAGGTGCTGATCGCCGTAGAAGGTCACATCCCGCCAAGGGAGCAGGCCAGTGATTATGAGGTTCAGGCAAGCGTGGTTAACGGAAAGCCTAGAGTCGTGTTTTATCTCAGCGGAGCTGCAAATTGGGATGCTCGCAAGATTCGGGAACTGTATGCTTCCGGATACCGAAGTCAGGTTTCAGAGGTTTTCAAACTGCACTTTGAAGAGGCATTGAATCTTTTGGAGTCAAGGGAGCAGTATGCCATTCGTCAGGGCATGGGGCGGCCATTAAGCGATTCCAGGCTTGAGCGTATGCAGTGCTATGTTGTGCAATACGCTTTGTTTAAGACGGTGATGCAGCTGGGCGTCACACCGGATGTTGTTTGCGGACAAGGTGTGGGTGAACTGGTTGGGATGGTCATTAGTGGTGTGCTTGAACCAACTCATGCCGTAGCTCTTTTATACAGCCGGGAAGATTGGTCTCTACAGGAGGGAGTCTTGTCGGATGCATTAACAGGCAGTCGGATGGATGAAACTGTAGCAGATCTTTGGTCGAGTATTCGACCGCTGTTATTAGGCCATATGCGGTTTCCATTGCTACGTCGGGAGTCTCTTCCAGAGCATACTGGAAGCACGCTTTGGATGACTGCCAATAAGCAGCAGAATACAGACCAACTAATCCAAACAGCACTTACAGGGCTCAATGTCATTTCCCTTATTGATAATCACGGAAGTTCGCTTGAGGCGGACATATATTTCATGAAGTCACTGGCCTTTTGCTGGTGCTCCGGCATGGAATTGAATTGGGCACAGCTGAACGGAACGGATCATGGACAAAAAATCCCCTTACCGACCTATGCTTTTGACCCAATTGCCCATAATCATGATGTTGCACTGTATCAGCTGACAGGTATGTCGCAGGTAGCAGTGGGTTCAGTTCCAGCCGCAGAGCGATCTTTGTCGGGTAATTCAAAAGCTCATATGACAGAGAATGAAATACAGAGTGTTTTGTTGCAATTGTGGCAGGAACTGCTCGGTTGTGATGAAGTTAGTCCCGAAGATGATTTCTTTCAGCTTGGAGGGCATTCACTGAAGGCAATATCGTTGGCGTCGAGAATAAAGGAAACCTTTGGATTGAGTTTAGAATTGGATGATGTTTTTGAACATTCGGCTTTTGTCCAGATGGTCGAATGGATTGATCAGCATCAGACTGCGAACAACGATAACTCAGCAGATCCCATCCTGCCTGTGATCCAAAAGGATAGATACAAGACAACTTCTGCACAGAGAAGAATGTATGTGGTGCATGAGTGGATGAAAGGTGAGAGTACGGCTTATAATCTCGCCAGCTTTTACAAGATACGAGGTCTGTTGGACCCTGCCAGATTCCAGGCGATCATGGATGAACTGATACAGCGACATGAGTCGTTCCGTACCCGGTTTGAAATGATAGACGGTGAGCTTTACCAGGTTGTGGAGGATCAGGTTCCAACCGTCGTAGAGTTGCTGGAATCGGAGACTCTACAGATGGAACATATGCTGGAATGGATACAGCCTTTTGATCTGAACCACGCGCCTTTGGTCCGGGTTAAGCTCATTCGTTTCTCGCCGGGGGAGCACGTCCTGTTCATTGACATGCATCACATTATTTCGGATCAGAGCTCCATTGCCATTCTGATGCAGGAGTTTGCTCACCTGTATAGAGGAGAGCCATTAGATCCACTTGACATCCAATATAAGGATTATGCGGAATGGCGTGATGAGAGCGCAGTACAGGGGAATCGGGCTGAAGACGCTGCGTTTTGGAATCGGGAATTCTTGGACATGCCCGCACCGGTTGAATGGTTGACGGATTTTCCAAGACACGAAGCCTTATCTTTCAGTGGAGAAAGACTCCGCATTGAAATGGATGAGTCGTTAAGTTTACAAGTCAACGAATGCTGTGCAAGACAAGGACTTACACCCTACATGTTGTTCATGGCAACTTTGAACGTGTTGATCTGGAAATATACGGGTCAAGATGATGTTGTTGTAGGTACGGCGGTTGCAGGTCGTGAAAAATCTGAGCTCAATAGCGTTGTAGGGATGTTTGTAAACATGCTTGCTATTCGTACAAGTGTGGATAGAGAACGGTCCGTTGAGGCGTATTTGCAAGAGGTACGCGACAAGCTGTTAGCCTGTTATGAGCATCAGCATTATCCGTACGAGGCATTGGTGGAGCAACTGGGTGTATTTGGTGATACAACTCGCAATCCGCTTTTTGATGTGGTGTTAAATTACATCAATATGGGGACGGATGATCCTGAAGCCGGGGAACTGACGTTTGAGCCATGGATGGAGGGCAGGGTGGATGCCAAGTTTGACCTGACCTGGACCTTGGTCGAACATGAGCAGCGTTACACGGTTGAATTGGAGTATCGCTCGGATCTGTTTAAGGCTGACTCTATGAAACGGATGCTGGATAAGTTCCTGTATATTTTGTCCCAGATTACAGCAGGAGATGTGGAACGGATTCGTCAGATTAAACTCACCACACTGGAGGAGGAAGAATGGCTCCTGTACGAAGTCAACGATAATAGCCTTGCATATCGGCGGGATGCAACCATTCCTCAATTATTTGAAGAACAAGTGCAGTTACATGGACAGCAGACAGCATTGATCTGGGAAGAAGACGAATGGAGTTATGCAGATTTGTATGATCGTGTTCAATGGCTAACTTCCAGGTTGCTGGAACATGGGGTGAGATCAGGCTCCAGCATTGCTTTACTCCTGGACCGGGGACCGATCCAAATGGTCAGCATCCTTGCTACACTCAAGGTGGGTTGCAGTTATGTACCGATTGATCCGGCTTCACCACCAGCGAGAATCGAGTTTATTTTGCAAGATTGTGGTGCATCTGTGCTGTTAACTGAACAGGAGTATGTCAGCACATGGCGATCGGTGATCCCGTATATCGTGCCGGCTAATGAACTGACAACGTTCAGTACGGCGAACATCACGGAGTTCAAGGGAGATATGGGGACGACAGCCTTAGACCCGGCTTATATCATCTATACTTCAGGATCAACGGGAACGCCAAAAGGCACGGTGATGAGCCATCGCAATGTGATTAAAGTGATGAAGAAGAGCAACTTTGTTACCGTGGTGCCAGAGGATCGTATTCTGCAAATTTCGAACTACGCATTTGATGGTTCCATTTTTGATATTTTTGCTTCATTAATGAATGGGGCAACACTCGTATTAACTTCAAAGGAAACCATTCTCGATATGGCTTGTTTGGCAGATGTTATCCGGCAACAGCAGATTTCGGTGTTTTTCATTCCGACATCGTTGTTCAATATGCTGGTAGATTGGGATGCTGAGTGCCTGAAGAATGTGCGTAGAGTGATGTTTGGAGGTGAGGCTGCTTCGGCAAGTCATGCCAACAAGGCACTCGCATGTGTGGGGCCAGGCAGGTTGCTAAATGGATATGGACCAACGGAAGCAACATTTTTTGCCTCCTATCACTTACTGGAACAAACAGAGCCCTATGCGGGCTCTCTACCTATAGGCTATCCGTTGTCCAACACAGCCTTATATGTTCTTGATGATGATCTGAAGCCTGTGCCGCCTAATGTTCCAGGTGAATTGTATATCAGTGGTGATGCGGTAGGTATTGGTTACCTCAACCGTGAGGATCTTACGAAAAAACACTTTTTGGAAGATCCCTTCCGTAAGGGAGATCGGATGTATCGTACCGGGGATATCGTCAAACGCTTGATGGACGGCAAACTCATTTTTATAGAACGTTCTGATTTTCAGGTCAAGATTCGAGGGTTCCGCATTGAGCTATCGGAAATTGGTAACTGCATCGAACGCCTTCCGGGGGTCCGGGATGCCTATGTTATGACAGCGACAGATGCTATGGGGAGTCTCTACGTTGCTGCCTATTATACAAGCGAGCTCCATACTACAGTACATGCCGAAGATATTCGAAGAGAACTTCATCAACGGCTACCCGAGTATATGGTGCCATCGCGAATTCAACGAATGGACCATCTGCCAATCAACGCGAATGGCAAAGTGGACCGAAAAGCATTGTCTGATCTGCCCGATGCTCAACCGTTGTCTCAGGAAGTAAACGCACCACGGACGAAGACGGAGCATGTCATTCTTGCCGCCGTGCGTCAGGTGCTGGGCAATCCGAGCATGGGCATGGAGGATCACTTCTTCCAGAACGGAGGGCATTCTCTTAAAGCGATCGCATTAACTCAAATTTTGTCAAAAGAAGGAATTGCCATCAAGGTAAACGAATTATTCCAATATCCGACAGTTAGAGGACTTGCCAATCGGGTGCATATCGTTCCTCAAACGTCCATATTGTCTGAAGATAGCCTGCATATTCAGTCCCCCATAACCATTCCACAGGACATTACACTTCATGAGAATCAACTGGATAGCCTGGTCCTGCATGTCTTAAATAGCTGTAATCAGGTTTCATCCTTCATGGCGGCTACGACCCCCATTGGTCGTTTCCCACTATCTCCAATCCAACAAGCGCATCGTTCTACGACTTCACGAGCAAGCGGATGTATAACAACCCTTGAAGGAAACTTGAATGAACAAGCTGTAAAAGGGCTGATTCTTAGGGTTGTAGCCCGACATCAGCTGCTGCACAGCATCATATATGAGGAAGATGCCCTGAACTGGCATCAGAGTGATCTATCGTTAGCAGCAGACATGCTGCAACAACTAATTCCATATCTCGATACGCGTCATTACGCTCCGGCTACTATGAAGCAATTGGAGTATAAGCTGACTCGGTCTCTGCTGCACAAGACATATGCGTTAGGGGAATTGCCTTGGCGTCTATGCATTTTGCGTACGGGATTCAGGGAGCACAGATTAATATGGAGTTTTGATCATCTGGCGTTTGATGGCATGAGTGCCGACATTATCAGGCAACAGCTTGAGATGGATACAGCCAATATACTGCAAGGGAAAGAGCTTGAAGGCGAACGTCTGTACAACGTGCTGAATTATGAGAACTATGTACGGTTGTTATCTCAAGGGCCTGTAGGCATTTCCGAGAATGAACTGGAGAATGAATACTCGCTTCAGTCTTGGCAAGCCTGCAACAGCATCGTCATGAAGAAGTTGAAAGAACCAGAGAATCCGCAACCTTCGGCGATCACTGTTCAGTTATCCCGCGCAGGGAACGAGGCTGCGGAAGACTGGTGGGCCTGTTTTGAATCCTTCGCCAACATTATTGCAACGTATCTGGACGTAAACCAATTGCCTATAGCTCTGGTGCATTACGGAAGGGAATATGGTGAGGAATCCTATTATGACTATGTAGGTGAATTCCTTGATCTGATTCCAGTGCTTGTAGACCCTGATTTTGCTCAGGAGGATCTGTTGAAACGTCTGGAGCTGACCAAACGTCATAACATTAATTTTATGGCGCTTACACAGGATTCTTCCTTCTCAGCCGACTATGCTGTCATTCAGAAACAGCTGGGATCAGCCTACAGTCAAGCGACAGGACAGGAGCCACGAAATTTGATTTTGTTCAATTATCAGGGCTATATCTCCAGCCGAGAGGCGGTTCCCATGTTGGAATCATCAGACGACCAAGGCTTGAACACAGGGCTCGCTCAATTCGAATGGGTTATTCACTGCGACGAAGAGTGCCTGTATGTTCATCTGGCTTGTCGAGCAGGATTGGATATCGAGCGTATGAAACAACTCATTGATGACCGGATTGGCAGCGATGTGAAAGTGCAAGTTCATAATGAGGCAGTGGAGGTGCAACATGTCCAGTAAATCCATACAACGAGGGCCGGAGCTGATGGTGCCTAAGCAGTATTCGACTGTGGCTGAGCTTCTTATGTATATTGCAAATGTTCATCCGGAGAAGGGGATCACATATATCAGTTCTTCAGGTGAGGAGCAGTTTGAATCTTATCCCGAATTGCTAAATCAAGCACGGCTTTATCTGCAACGTCTCCGTGATCATGAGCTTATACAAGGACAGGTCGTTATGTTGGAAATTGATCAATCACAGGAATTTTACCGGACATTTTGGGCTTGTATGTTGGGGGGATTATTGTTGCCCCCGTTAGTCCTCCAGCAGCCTGGGAACCAGGATCAGCCGGTCTGCAGAAATTCACAAACGTGTGGGAAGTGCTGGGGCGTCCGGTGGTCATCGTTGAGGATGCCTACCTGCCTAAGTATAAGCAGTTGGCAACGAGCCAGCTATTCAAAGGTCTTTCGCTGATCAGTGTGAGCAAGCTTCAATCAGGTCATTGTGCAGCAGAACCCTGCACGACATCTCCTGAGGATATCGTGTTTCTGCAATTCTCTTCAGGAAGTACGGGCATTCCCAAAGGAGTGCAGTTGACGAATCACAATATTATCGCGAACAGCATTGCCTGCAAGACGTTCCTTGGAGCGGAAGAAGGAGACAACGTGTTTACCTGGTTGCCGCATACGCATGATATGGGCATGTTCGGGCAGCATCTTACACCTATATTAAGTGGCGCTAACATCATGGTAATGTCCCCCTACACTTTTGTACGTTCGCCGTATCTGTTCTTGCGCAAGATTACGGAACATCAAGGGAAATGGTTCTGCTGCACCAACTTCGGTTTTGAATGGATGGTTCAGAAGATTCCTGATTCCAAGCTCTCCACGCTTGATTTGTCTTCACTACGTATGACACTGAATGGAGCGGAGCCCATATCTACAGCAGTTATTGAGCGGTTTGTACAGAAATTCAGCTCGTGTGGCTATCGCTCGAATATGATGTTTCCTGCATACGGCATGGCCGAAGCTACTGTAGGTGTATGTACCGCCATACTGGGAGATGAGCCGCGAATTGAGCGGATCTCTCGTACGAAGTTGGTACAAGAAAGTATAGCAGTTCCGGTACAACTTCCGGACAGCGACAATTCGGATGTGATCGAATTTGTTCACGAGGGATATCCCATGACTGGAATTCAAATTCGAATTGCGAATGAACAGGGTGAAGTGCTGGATGAGCGAATGGTTGGCGAAATCCAGATCCGGGGAGATTCAGTAACCTCCGGGTACTACAGGCTCCCCGATCTGAACCGTGAAATCTATGTGGACGGTTGGCTTCGGACAGGAGACCTTGGATTTATGGTGGAAGGCTCTCTGGTCGTCAGCGGACGAATGAAGGATATCGTTTTTATTCGGGGACAGAATCACTACGCCCATGACCTTGAAGAAATTTTATACCAGAATCGCAGCATTCCGAGAGGGAATCTGACGGTAGTAGGGCATTTCAACAGCCTCAAACAAGTTGAGGAACTGCTCGTATTTGTGAAATACAAATCGGGTGCTCCACAGTTTCTGGATGTGCGGCAGGATTTGATCCAACGGATGAGGGATGGACTGGGCATTGAAATCACCCATGTTCTTCCGATCAAAGTGATTCCCAAAACGACCAGTGGCAAGGTCCAGCGCTTCATGTTGAGAAACGAATATGAAAGCGGAGCATTTGACAAGGACATTAAGGTTATTGAAGAGCTTATCCTCCAGAACAGACAACAACAGCAATCCGAGGTGGTTGCCTCGACGTCTCTGGAACAAACGGTACGTGAAGCGTGGGCTGAGACACTTCAATTACCCATAGGTCAGATTACGATGGATACTTCTTTTCTCGCTTTGGGAGGCAACTCCATTCTGTCCTATCAGTTACTCGACAGGCTCTCCGCACATTTGGGCCACGAGTTGGGCCAAGAATTGCTTGTGTTCTGCAGGACCGTGCGTGAGATGGTGGAATATCTGCAGGAACTTCCGGCGGAAGCGAAGCCCCTTGAACAGGGGGTACCAACTGATAACCATCTTAATGTACATCGAGCAATTGCCATTACCGGAATGTCCTTGCGTCTTCCTGATGCCGATACGCAGGAGCAGTTCTGGAGCAATCTGGTCCAGGGACTCGATAGTGTGGAACGAATTAGTCCAGATCGTGCAATACGCTCGAAGCGTCCGGATTGGGATGACTGGATGGGGGAACTCAAACATCCGGATACCTTTGATCATGAGTTCTTTGAGATCCCGTCTGAACAAGCCACATTTATGGACCCGCAGCATCGCAAACTGCTGGAAGTTTCTTACGAGGCACTTGAGGATGCCGGCATGATTGTGGATCGGGAAGACAAGCGCAATGTGGGTGTGTATATGGGGATTAATCCAAGTACGTACTTTGATCTGGTTGTTGACCATATGAACCTGAGTGAAGGGAAGGATATTCATTCCCACGCTATGGTAGGTAATATGTCCAATATTGCTGCAGCCTCCATCTCTCACCAGTACAATTTTACAGGCCCGGCTCTTTCGATAGATACGGCATGCTCCTCCTTTCTGGTGGCACTGACACAAGCGGCCGCGGCTATTCAGGACAAGCGTATATCCGGTGCGGTCGTAGGTGGAGCAACCATTCTGGCCACACCCCATGTGCATCAGCTATCCCGCCATGCCGGAATCTGCTCCTCGACGAAACATACGAAGGTCTTTGACCGGGAGGCAGATGGTTCAGTCATTGGGGAAGGTGCTGTTGTTGTATATCTGGAGCCGCTAACAGAGGCAGTTCGCGCCAACAAGCATATCTATGGCCTGATTCGCGGGACAGCGGTAAACAACGACGGCTATTCCCTGGGCATCATGGCACCTAATCCTCAGGGGCAATATGAGGTGCTCCGTGCTGCTTATCGCGATGCCAATCTGAACCCGAGCGAGATCTCTTATATTGAAGCACATGGTTCGGGGACAAAAATTGGTGATCCGATTGAGGTTAATGCGTTATTGCGCCTATTTCAGGAAAAGGGATATCACGGTGACACTTCCATTGGGTTGGGTTCGGTCAAAACTAATATAGGACATCTATTCGCAGCTTCCAGTGGTGCCAGTCTTGCAAAGGTACTGCTCAGCATGCAGCATGGGGAATTGGCTCCAAGTCTGCATATGGATAATCCTAATCCAGCCCTTCGCCTGGAGCAATCGCCTTTTCATATCGTTAACGAGCATAGAACTTGGGATGTACCGGAAGGAAAGACTCGCAAGGCGGGCATTAGCTCGTTTGGTCTTGGAGGCACGAATGCCCACATTGTACTGGAAGAATGGAAAGCCTCAGTTCGGGCAGATAATCCGGCACGTAGGCAATTACTAACATTTTCCGCCAAAACTGAGCAGGCCCTGCAGAAGTTGATCCATAACACGAAGCAATATGTGAAGGAACATGCGGAAATGCGACCGTCGGATCTGTGTATTACCCGGAACAGGTACAGAAAGCATTACCGGTATCGTGCTGCCATAACGGTTAATTCAGCCGGAGAGTGGGATATGGAAGGTATGGAATTGGGCTTCAAGCCAAGAAACCGGGCCGCTCGTGTAAATATTGTGGTGGGAGGGCACGGGTTCCTTCCAGAAACAGCATCATCGGTTGAGCCGACTTCCAGGTTAGCCGATGATGCCGAGCAACCTGTAACGAACATGAATTATTGGGTAACCGTGCTGGAAACACTCAGACGTTTCGTACCTTCTATCCAAGAGATTCGGGGAATAGATGCGGGAGAAGAGATGGTTTCCAGGTTGAATAACAATCATGTGGAAAGTCACATCAGTGAAGGCAGCAAGTCGATTCCGGCAAACAGCAGAATGAAACCAGGCCGTCTTCAAGACCCGACCAGCAAGGTGGCAGTTGCCGACATTGTCATTATGATCGCAACAGAGCAGACCGTTCAATTGGCTGGGTACAGTGGCAAGGAGAGAGTGATCCGTTTGTCTGCCCAACCGACTGTTGGTATGGAGGAACAGCTTGCATCGTTGCTGGGACAACTCTATGTACTTGGTGCTGCTCTGGATTGGGAACAGCTACATCCGGATGGTTCGGGTCAGATCGTGCATCTGCCAGCGCATCCATTCGAGCCGTATGAACATTGGGTAGGTGTGAATCAGGGAATGGAGGTCATGATATGACAAAAGAAGAAATTGAGCTGTTTATCAAAAGTGAGATTGCTACTGCGCTGAATCAGGAACCAGAGGACATTGATGAAGAGATGAACTTTTTGAAAATTGGTGTCTCCTCGGTACAGGCACTCAAAATCATTAACCGTACGCGCAAGCGCCTGCAGGTTGATATCAGTCCAGTTGCGTTGTTCGAATACAAAACGATAGCCGAGTTCGCCTCCTACCTCAACGAATCCCTTCTTCAAGAGGGGGTCGCTGAATGATTGAACTGGACTTGCAACAAGAGATTATTCAAGAGGCAGAGTTATTTGCTGCACGTGAGATTCGTCCCTATGCCAAGCAGATTCAGGAAGAGCAAGCCATCCCAAGATCACTGATCTGTGCAATGGCCGAAAAAGGATACCTCTCTGCTTCCATCCCGACTGAATATGGCGGTCTTGGCCTCGGCCCTACATCCTATGGATTGCTGACCGAAGTGTTTGGCAAAGCGCTCCCAGCCGTTCGCAGTTTATTGACGGTACATACGTCACTCGTAAGTGAAACGCTGGTGCGTTTTGGAACGGATGAGCAGAAGTCCTCCTGGCTGCCCAAGTTGGTGAAGGGAGAGTGGATTGGAGCTTTTGGCCTGACAGAGCCGGAAGTTGGCTCGGATGCCAAAAACGTGAAGACAGCGTGGCGGGAAGAAGCGGATCACTATGTTCTAAATGGAAAGAAAAAATGGATTACATTTGGACATGTGGCAGATGTGTTTATCATTATTGCCTCGAAGGAGGGGAAAAGCACCGCCTTTTGGGTCGAACGCCAGTTTGCTGGTGTGCATACCAAAGCCATCGAAGGTGTCATGGTTGGGGGCGAGACAGGCTTGGCGGAGATCGAACTTCATGAAGTGCGTGTACCCAAGAGTCATGTTATTGGGCGTCTGAATGAAGGCTTTGAGTACATTGTCAGCGGGGCATTAGACCAAGGCAGATATAGCATCGCTTGGGCAGGATTGGCCATTGCGCAGGAAGCGCTTGATTCAATGGTGACCTATTCACGAAAGCGGAAGCAGTTTGATCAGAAGCTCAGTCATTTTCAGCTCATTCGGGGCATGATTGGAGATGCGGTAACGAAAGTCCATGCAGCAAGAGCATTATGTCTGCGGGCAGCCGAGATGAGAGAAACCAAGGACCCACAGGCTACCATGGAAACTACGATTGCCAAATATTTCACATCAAAGATTGCGGTTGAAGTGGCAAGTGATGCGCTTCAGGTTCATGGCGCGAATGGAATTAGCAGTGAGTATCCTGTATCCAGGCTGTACAAAGAAGCGAAAATTCTTGAAATTATAGAAGGCTCGTCTCAGATGCAGCAAGAGATGATCTCGCATTACGGATTAAAGGCGTATTACAAGCGTGGCGGTACGGTATGACCGTCTGTGCTTTATTTCCCGGACAGGGGAGCCAGTATATTGGAATGTGCAGTGATTTGTTGAACAGTGAGCCGGAGGCAAATCGGATTTTTGCCGAGGCGAGTGAGGTTCTTGGGTATGATCTGAGAACGCTGATTATGGAAGGGGCGCTGGATCAATTGACAGCCTCCGTACATGCGCAGCCTGCCGTACTGACAGCAAGCTGCGTGCTCTTTGACTCATTCGTTCGGCAGACAGGAAATATCCCGGATTACGCGATTGGTCACAGCTTGGGTGAGATTTCGGCTTTGGTGGCGGCGGGAGCGATACGATTCACCGATGGAGTTCGATTCACGGCACAGAGGGGTGCATTAATGCATCGCGCGATTCGGGAACAAAAGGGCAGAGCAGGCCTTGTGGTTGACTTAGCCCAGGTAGAGCTTGAGGAGATGGTTGAGACCATTCGTCAGACCGAATATGTGACCATTTCCGGCTACAATTCACCTAGGCAGTTTGTCGTCGCGGGGACCGCAAATGCACTCCGGTTACTGGACGATAAAGTGGATCACTGTGGCGGGGAGTTTATTCCTTTTCGCATGATGCCTATGAAAGCAGATGCTCCTTATCACAGCGAGTTGATGCAGTTTATCCAACCTGAGCTTGAAGAAATGCTTGCAGAGATTCCCTTCACTTCACCTTCGTTTCCTATATGCTCCACTGTCCATGGAGAGCTGATCCGAGGGCCTGAGGACATTCCCAAGCTGCTGAGCAATCAGTTGCTACAGCCGATTCGCTGGAATCAGGCATTGACACGAGTACATCAATTAGGAGCCACGGTATGGGTAGACATCGGTCCAGGCGAAACAATCAGGAATATGCTGGCGGAGAATACAGCCTTGCCTGCTGCCTATTCGTTAGATACTCCTTCAGATCGATCCCGGTTGGCGGAATTAAACGAACCAAAAAACCAGAAATATGAGGGGGGCGAAGTGGGATGATTACGGAAATGTCTCAGTATAACCAGCGGGTAAAGCAAAGGCTGCCTGGAGGTGTACATTATAATTTTCATCTCCCTTGGGAAGAGACCCCGCTCCATTTCACCCATGCTTCCCGCAGTAGAGTGACGGACATGAACGGTAATGAGTATTTGGATCTGTATGCCCGCTTTGGTGCTCTCGTCGTGGGCCATGGCAATGAGGAATACAACGAGTGTCTGAAGGATACGATTGACCGTGTTCTCTCCGTGAGCCATTGCGATCTGGATGCAGAGGCTTTGGAACTGATCCATCAATATGTCCCTTCGGCAGAGATGATTCGTTTTGGGTTATCGGGAACAGAGATTGTCCAGAATGCACTTCGTCTAGCGCGTGCCTGGACAGGCAAGAATCGTTTTGTTCGTTTTGAAGGCCACTATCATGGCAATGCGGATAATATAATGGGCGGCAAATCTGCCCGTACCGGTCCGCCCGTACCTTCTGACTATCCTGGCGACATGAAAGGAACGAAGGGGAGGGCAAGAGATGCCATGGAATCGCAGTCCTACCTGCTTCCATGGAATGACGCTGCCCGTCTGGAGGAGCTGTTTCACCAGCAGGGAGATGATATTGCAGCGGTAATTATGGAGCCTGTATGCGTGAACGGAGGCGGAGTGATGCCTGCCCCGGGTTATCTGCAAAAAGTCAGACAGTTATGTGACGATCATCAGGTCGTGCTCATTTTCGATGAGATTATAACCGGATTTCGTATGGGGTTGGGCGGTGCTCAACAGTTGTTCGGTATAACCCCTGATCTTACGACTCTGGGCAAGGCTATTGCTGGTGGAGGGGTTCCTGTATCCGCATTGGTTGGGCGATCGGACATTATGAAGCTGCTCGTAGACAAAAAAGTGATCCATGCGGGCACCTTCAATGGCTATCCGTTAGGAACTGCTGCGGTGAAGGCTACATTGGAAATGCTTGGCCGCAATGGGGGACAGGCTATGGACAGCATGAATCGCCATGCCAAGATGATTCATGATGTGCTCTGCCGGGAAGCAGCGAAGGCAGGTCTGCCCTTGATTGTTCAGGGGCCACTTGGCTGTGCCTCTTACCATTGCTGCTCAGAGCCGCTTATAGACACGGCAGATTATACGTTCGAATTAATGTCCTTTGATATTTTGTTAAACAGCAAGCTGGCAGAACACGGAATTCTGGTATCTACGCTCTCGCGGATGTATCCGAATATCATGCTGGACATGGAGGATGTGATGTGGTTCAGTGAGCGTGTTCCTGCGGCACTTGCGGAGATGAAAGAGATTTACGACGAACTTATCTGAGGGTAGCTCAACAGGGGAGTGATTAGGTTTGCATAATCGACTCATTGCAATAATCGGCGCAGGGGTGATGGGGTGCGCCACGGCACTGGATGTAGCGAGAGCCGGATATCGGGTGATTTTACAGGATATTTCGGCATCAGCAATCGCTCAAGCACCTGAAACAATACGCCGTGAATATCGTTCAGCTTGTTTTCTGAAACAAGGATATGGTGAGGTCCCGCTGAACCTGATCTTGGAACGGATCTCGTTCCAGACGCAGGATGAAGGTGTGGAAGAAGCTTATATCATTATTGAGAATGTGACAGAGAATCTGGAGTTGAAAAAGGAAGTCTACGAACGTCTGAATCACAAGGCTCGTGCAGATGTGATATATGCACTGAATACGAGTTGTATTTCCGTAACGAAGCTTGCTTCGTTTTTGCCGGACCCTGGTCGAGCCATCGGGGTGCACTTGATGAATCCGGTCCCTGTTAAATCGATGGTGGAGGTGATCAAAGGCCATCATACCACACAGGATACGGAGCAAGTGATGGTGGAATTCCTGGAGAGCCTTGGTAAAAATCCGGTGGTTATAGAGGATTTGCCGGGGTTTGTCTCCAATCGTCTTTCCCACCTGTTAATGAATGAAGCAGCGTACATTGTACAGGATGGTATTGCTACATCCGAGCAGGTAGATGCCATCATGAAGAAGGGTTTTAATTACCAGATGGGTCCTCTGGAAACAGCTGATCTGATTGGTCTGGATACGGTCGTGCATTCACTCAAAGTATTGTACGACAGTTATCAAGATCCGAAGTTTCGATGCTGTCCAATGTTGCAAAAAATGGTTGATGCAGGACAATGGGGCCGGAAAACGGGTCAGGGATTCTATGCCTATTAACAACTGAAAGCAGGCATAAAGGAGGTGATTGAAAAACTGGACCAATGAGGTATGTTTGAAGTTTATGTGCCTGAAGGGCAACATCAATAACAAGGGGGAAGGGCAGTGGATTATCGTCAGGAGATTCGGGAATTCATCGGAAATAACCTTACTATGGAGCATGAGGACAGACCCATTAATGATAATGACAATTATTTCGAGCTGAGGTTCGTCAATTCACTCTTTGCAATGCGTTTGGTGGACTTTGTGGAGCGGAAATTCCAGATTGAGATAGCAAACGAAGAGCTGGATTTGGCCAACTTCTGCACCATTAACCGGCTACATGATCTCATTGAGAGAAAGCTGGCTACGAAGGGGGCGGCATTATGATTTCAGCTAATCAGGCATCCATCCGTCCAGTCACGAGCCCGGCAACCAGTCCATCCAACAAATATATGTATCTGTTTTTGGGAATTTCCTTTGGTACATGTTACGGAATTGCAAGTTTGTTTATGTTCTTTGCAGACTTTATTGTACCCATAACAGGTGAATTAACCCTGATGCATCCGCTAGCGATTATTGCCCTGTATTCACCTTCCATAGCCGGATTGATTACATGTTATTTGATGGGTGGCACGGAAGCATTAAAAGGCATGTTTATGAAGATGGTTCCTCGCAAAAAGGATCTGTTCTGGATTCCGGTCATTATAGGAATTTCAATCGTCTTCGCTTCATCCATGCATTTTGGTTCCCTATTGTTCGGCATACCTGTTCCCGAGCTGACATATAGTGTACCGGAAATGATCTGGCTGGGTATTGTGAATCTGTTCAAGGAGACAGGGTTAATTGGCGGATTGTTTGGCTGGATCGGGTTTTTGCTTCCGTTTTTGCAAGGGAAGTTAAAAAACAACGTAACAAGTGGTCTGATTACAGGCCTGTTGTTTGGATTATGGGTGCTTCCGGGATACCTGATTTCCTCTTTTGGCACCTCAACCACCTACATATACTATGTTGTTCAGCTTATGGCATTTATCGTCTTCCAGAGTTACATTTTCAATGCAACCAGAGGCACGCTTCTGTTTTACCTGCTGGCATTCTGGCTTGTGGCGACAGGAAGCCAAATTGATTTGTATTACTTTAATCCGCAAGTTCAAGTTATGCAATTCTTCTTCTTTGTAACGTCGGCAGTCGTGATTCATATCATCTTCAAGCGCAGAAAAGTAGATGTTCCACTTCAGACATTTCCTGCATACGTTCTGGAGAGGAAGTAAGCCAGTGCTGGTGGTGATTGCGTGATGGAACCGATAGAGCCGATGTATCTTGAACAGTTGCAAAAGGGAGAGGGGAACAGACAGATTGTCTGTTTTCCTTATCTTGGAGGTCACTCCCAGAGCTTTCAGCCCCTTGTGAGGGAGCTTCCCGGCGTGGAGATGTGGGCGTTTACGTCCCCAGGCCATGGTCTGAATACGCAAGCTCCTCTGGAGCATATGCAGCAACTGGTAGAGTTGTATACCAGCCAGCTGATGAACGTGATACGACCTGGCAGTGTGTTGTTCGGACATAGTCTCGGAGGGATCTCAGCCTACTTCGTTGCGCATCGTTTATTTCAGGAAGTTCCAGATGTAGCGAGGACGCTGCGGATTGTGCTCTCTGCCTGCAACACGCCAGTGGAGTGCGGGATGCAGAATTATGATCGGATGTCAGACGATCAACTGATTGATCAACTGTTTTCCTATGAAGGGCTTCCGCAAGATTTGATGAATGAAAAAGAATTATTGTATTATTTCCTGCCCGTCATTCGAGCGGATTTCAGAATGCTGGAATCTGCAGCAACACTGGAATATCAGCCGCTATCATTGCCGGTACTGTATCTGTGGGGTGAACGTGATCGTACGGTTTCCCTTCAGTCAGCATTGAAGTGGGGCCGATATTTTCACACACCGATGAAGCTTCAGACCATCAGAGAGGGTAGTCACATGTTTATGATGCACCAACCTTCAATGGTGGCGCATTATCTGACAAGCTTTATGACTCCAGATGTATAGGAACGATATGTAGATGAGAGGAGCCCTGTTCGTTTATGCTGCTACGAATGCTGAGAAACGATATAACGAGAAAGAAAGGGATCACGGCTGCTTTATTTATTTTTGTACTGTTAGCTGCCTTGCTGGTATCTTCGGGGTCACGGATGATTATGGAACTGACGAGCTCCATTCAATATTTGTTCTCTGAATCCAAGACACCACACTTTGTACAAATGCATGCCGGGGAGCTGGACCAGGCCAAAGTGAACACATGGGCTGAGGATCATCCCATGGTTGCCCAGCATCAGATTGTAGAAATGGTCAACATTGATGGCTCTAATCTGTTTCTCGGAGCAGAGTCCGAGAAGAATAGTGTAATGGATATCGATTTTGTGACACAGAACCAGAACTTCGACTATTTACTGAACCTGAACAGTGAAATGATTCAGGTTAATGATGGTGAGATCGCTGTTCCGGTATATTACATGCAGCAAAACAAGTTAAACGTTGGGGACCAGGTTCGAATAGGTAACGGTCAATTTGAACGTTCCTATACTATTGTTGACTTTGTCCGCGATGCTCAGATGAATCCGTCGGTTGTTCACTCCAAACGTTTCATTGTGAGTTCAGGTAACCTGGAGGAATTGAAGCGAGGGATCGGGGAGATCGAATATCTCATTGAGTTTCGATTGAAGGATCCCGCATTGACTGGTGAGTTCACTCAAGCCTATCAGAATGCTGGACTTCCCAATGCTGGTCCAGTCGTGACATATGGTCTGTTCCAGTTACTGAACGGCATGACCGATGGAGTTATTGCAGCCGTTATAATCATGGTCAGCCTTGTGCTCATTCTGATTGCAATGCTCTGTATAAGGTTCACGATGCTGGCTACCATAGAAGAGGATTATCGTGAGATCAGTGTCATGAAAGCGATTGGTATCGCGGAGAAGGATATTAAGAAACTGTATCTCATGAAGTATGTATTTATGGCCGGATTAGCTTCTCTGCTAGGTTATGTTGCCTCATTGGGCGTGAATAGACTTTTCGTTTCCAATATCATGTTGTACATGGGGAAAGCACCTGCAACCTTGCTGCATTTTGCCATACCTTTATTGGCTTCCGGATTAATATTTACAATGGTGGTTCTCTTCTGTCGGACGGTGTTGCGGCGGTTTCGTTCCATCTCTGCGGTGGATGCCCTTCGGACAGGAAGTTTGGGAGACACACAGGTCATTCGCAATAGGCTCAGTCTGTCCAGCAATCGCTGGTCTTCCGTACCTGTATTTCTGGGTCTGAAGGAAGTTGTACAGCGAATCAAGATGTTCCGCCTGTTATTGTTCGTCTTTGTAGTCAGTTCATTTATCATGATTGTGCCTATCAATTTTCTGAACACCTTGCAGGCGCCAAGCTTTATTTCCTATATGGGTGTAGGACAAAGTGATATCCGCATTGACTTGAGGCACACTGACGATGTAGAGCAACGTTATGACACACTGGTTGCCCAGATCAAAAATGATGAAGCTATCCAAAAATATTCCCCACTGGTAACAAGCCAGTTCAAGGTTCGGAATGCGGAAGGCAGCTATGACAATCTGAGTGTGGAAACCGGGGACTTCAGTATTTTCCCATTGTCTTACGTCAGCGGTAATGCACCAACGACCGCGAATGAAATTGCACTGTCGGATGCGAATAGCAAAGAGTTGGGTCTGAAGACCGGAGAACAGCTTAGTCTGCTAGTGAATGGAAAAGACCAGGTCATGACCGTTAGTGGTATCTATCAAGATGTTACGAATGGCGGGAAAACGGCGAAGGCATTGCTGCCATATAACAAGGATAGCGTACTGTGGTATGTGGTTAGCCTCGATCTGAAAGACCGCGGGCAAATGGCGGCCAAAATTGCTGAATATGAGACGTCCTTCTCACCAGCTAAAGTAACCGATCTTCAAGGGTATCTGGATCAGACACTCGGAGGAACCATTCAGCAATTGAAAATGGTCACGATGCTGGCCTTGGCTATCGGTGTGTTCATATCCATTTTGATCACATCCCTGTTCCTTCAGATGTTAGTAGCCAAAGACAACAACGATATTGCTGTACTCAGAAGCCTCGGTTTTGGATTATCCAAGATCAAGTTGAAATATGTAGTCATGTCACTTGTCATATTAATCGTCGGAGTTGTGACTGGAACGGTACTGTCCAATACGCTTGGACCGCTGCTCGTCAGCAGCATTATGTCATCGTTTGGTGCTTCCAATATTGTATTTGTAATTAATCCGGTACAGGCGTACATTCTGTGTCCATTGTTGCTTGCAGGAACCATCATACTGACGGCGCTGGTCAGCATACAGTCTATCAAGGAAACTAGCATATCCAAAATGATCGCGGAATAGGGAGGATTAACGATGACAACCATACTTGAAGCCAGAGACGTGAATAAATCCGTGGCAATCGGCGAGAATGAAGAACATAATATTCTGAAAGATATCAACCTCCAGTTAAAAAAAGGAGAGTTCGTATCCATTATGGGCCCGTCCGGCTCAGGCAAATCTACGTTATTGTACAATATTAGCGGCATGGATCAGATTAGTGCTGGCAGTGTCTACTTTAATGGCAAAAAAATATCGGCTTTTCAGGAGAGTGACCTGGCAAGTCTGCGTTTAACCAAGATGGGGTTCATATTTCAGAACATTCATCTGCTCAAGAATCTGAATTTGCTTGACAATATCGTCCTTTCCGCCTATCTCGCCAAGAACAGCAGTAGGGATACTATTAATACACGAGCGCTGTCCCTGATGAAAAAGATGGGAATTGACGGGCTGGCCCAGCATAACATCACACAGGCTTCGGGAGGACAATTACAGCGAATCGCCATTTGCCGTGCGCTTATCAATAATCCGGATATTCTGTTTGGCGATGAACCGACGGGGGCACTGAATTCGAAATCCACATACGAGATCATGGATATTCTGGGTGGCATCAATGCCGCAGGTACAACCATTCTGCTCGTAACTCATGATGTTAAAGTGGCTGCCAGATCGGAACGAGTGCTGTTTATGATGGATGGCAAATTGGTGGCAGACAAAAATATCGGAAAATATGTGAGCGAACGTCAGGATCTGAAAAACAGGGAAAGCCATCTGGGGCAATGGTTAACTGAAATGGGGTTCTAAAAAGAGAACTTCATGACTAGAATAGACCGACAGTCGGTCTAACGGATCGGAGAACAGAATATGAGATTAATGAAAAATCCGGAAGAACGCAGAAACGAGATTTTGGATGCAGCCGAAATTCTGTTCGTGACAAAGGGATATACGAAAGCGACGGTCATGGATATCCTTCAGGCATGTAACATTGCCAAGGGTACATTTTATTATTATTTTCAGTCCAAGGAAGAGGTTATGAACGCCATTGTCATGCGCTTTATTCTGAACGGGGAAGCATCCGCCAAGCGTGTGCTGTCCGATCCCAAACGGAGTGCCCATGATAAAATTCTCCAAATCATGATGGCGCAGAATCAGCCTGAAGACAGAAAGCTCGGTCTGATTGAGCAATTGCACAGTGTGCACAATGTCGAGATGCACCAAAAGAGCCTTGTCGAGACGGTCCTCCGGTTAAGCCCCATCTTGGCTGAAGTGGTAGAGCAGGGGATTCAGGAGGGAGTATTTGATACACCTGATCCCCAGGAAGCCATCGAATTTTTGCTCGTATCCTCTCAATTTTTACTGGATCGAGGCATCTTTGAATGGAAAGAGGAAGAGCTTCTCAAGAAGGTTGAAGCTTTCACTCGTATCATGGAACGTGTCCTGGGAGCGGAAGCAGGTAGCTTCGCCTACGTAATTCGTCTGTATTTTCCACATCAATTCTGAACGAGAAAGGAGTAGTATCCATGGAACACACGGTTCAAAAATCATTTGGCAAGTTTCTGGTTGTATGGTTCGGTCAGCTGATCTCCATGATCGGAATTGGGCTTACCGCTTTCTCACTGGGGGTATATGCCTTCGAGAAAACCAATACGGCAACAAGTGTTGCCCTCATTACCCTGTTTACTTTCCTGCCGAACATTCTGCTTCGACCTATTGGAGGCGTACTGGCGGACCGATTCGACCGTCGAACGATGATGATCATCGGTGATCTGGGTTCTGCAGCTGGTCTGATTTTCATCTTGTTCATCATGCTCACGGGGGATATCCAGTTATGGCATATCTACGTGGGAGTGTCATTCAGCTCCGTTTTTTCGGCATTGCAAAGTCCGGCATATAAGGCTTCTGCCACAGATTTGCTGGATAAAGATCAATTCTCCAAAGGAAGCGGACTCGTGCAATTGGCTGAATCATCCAAATTTTTATTTTCACCGATTATAGCGGGCATTCTGCTCAGTATTACAACCATCGAAATTATCCTGGTCATTAATATTGCGACCTTCCTGGTTGCCATTCTGGCTGTGCTGGTTATTCGGAAGAGCATGAAGGTGGAACGAGAGGATAAAGAAGACAAAAACTGGATGACCGATATTCAGGAGGGATGGAGGGAAGTTGTAACGAACAAGGGAGTACTGCTGTTGGTTATTATTATTTCCTTGGTCACCTTCTATCTGGGATTCCTGGAGACGCTGATTGGCCCAATGCTCTTGTCCTTCACGGATGCGAAGACACTCGGGACGTTCCAGTCCGTTAGCGCCATTGGTATGCTGATCAGCAGCTTGTGCATCGGTATATTTACAATGACGAAGAAATACGCAAGTGTGCTGGTCATGGGATTGATTTTGTGTGGACTATCCTTCTCGCTGCTGGGGGTATCCACCAATATTTATTTTATCATCTTCGCAGGCTTCCTGTTCCTGTCATCGCTGCCGTTTGTCAATATGAGCGCAGATGTACTGGTTCGAAACAATATTGCCAACGAAAAGCAGGGCAGGGTATGGGGCATCATTGGAATTCTGTCACAGCTCGGTTTCATCATTGCATACAGCCTGGCAGGATTTCTGGCCGACCATGTGTTTAACCCGATGATGATGGAGGGTGGAGCGCTGGCATCTTCGGTGGGTCAGATCATTGGAACGGGACCGGGAAGAGGGATTGCCCTGCTGTTCATTATTGCCGGTCTATTCGTTATTCTGATCGCCATTATCACATCCCGTCTGAAAATGATAAAAGCGCTGGAGGAAAGTTCTGATATCGCAACACCTCCCGATGTTGGCGGGCTCGCCCACGATTAATCAAAGGATGAGCCACAAGACAGTCATCTTCCTTGGTACGAGATGTGGATATAGGTCATAGACCGATGTGCCAATAGAGAAAGCCCTTGTTCGCAGCATGTGAACGGTTCTGTACGAAGAGCCATTTGCATGATTTGCAGACAAGGGCTTTTGGGCTGTGAAGTCTTCGGGGGATTACCCTTTCACGGCCCCAGAAGTCAGACCGCCTACAATATACTTCTGCCCAATCAGGAACACGATTAATACAGGCAAGGACGTAAGCACAATATCGGCACTGACCAGATTCCACTGGGCGCTGAATTGTCCGAAGAAATTGTATACAGCAAGGGTCATCGGCCACATCTCCACCGTATTCAACATGTAGAGCGGTGCGGTAAATTCATTCCAGACACTCAGGAAATTCAGGACAAATACCGTCACCAGCACCGAAGTTAACAAAGGAACGATAATTCGCAGGAACAACTTGATCCCGTTGCATCCGTCCATGATGGCCGCTTCATCCAGCTCCTTCGGGATGTTGGATACGAACGCATACGTAATGAACAGGGAGATCGGAATGCCCATGGCCGTATAGAGCAGGATCATACCGAGATGTGAATTGATCATGCCCATCGATTTCATCACTTCCATCAGCGGAATATAGTTGAGCGGAAGCGTAATGCCAAGAATCAGGAAGAAGTACAGGAACTTGCTGAGCCTCGAATGGTTGCGTGATAACGTGAAGGCCGAGAAGGCCACCACAAATACGAGCAACAGAGAAGAGGTCCCGGAGTGCAGCAGACTATTGAAAAAGGAACTTCCCAAATGTCCCTGCTCATAGACGATTTTGTAATTTTCAAAGATAAACTTCTCAGGCAGCGTCAGTTTCAGCACTTTGGCTTCGGCATCGGACTTGAATGAATTCAGGACAATGACCACAAAAGGAATCAGGACAACCAGGCTAAGCAGCCAGGCGAGGGCATTTAACCCGATGGAAGCCAGTCTTTTTCTCAGTCGCATGTTAGTATTCCACCTTTCGGTTCATCAAGCGAATGATGAAGAAGGAGATAATCGCCATGATGACAAACAAAATGGTGGATAGCGCACTGCCGAGTCCCCAGTACCCTTTGGCAAAGGAGGAATATACCGCGGTGTTAATCACGTCCGTGGCGTTGCCGGGCCCACCATTCGTCAGCACGTATACGGCATCGAATACTCTTAGGCCGTAGGTAATGTTCAGCACCGTGGCGATGGTGATCGTAGGCATCAGCATCGGAAGCGTGATTCGGAATAGCTTCTGCCCGAATCCGGCGCCGTCAATGGAAGCTGCCTCGTAATAATCGCGAGGGATAGCGAGCAATCCGGCGATGAACAGCACCATGATGTACCCCATGCCTTTCCACGTATCCACCGCCATAATGGATGGCATAGCCCAAGTTAGGGAGCCCAGCCAGTTCTGGGCGAGAACGTCCAGTCCCAATGAACGCAGGGTTACGTTGACGAATCCGTTATTCGGATCAAGCAGACTTTTGAACACAAGCCCAACAATCAGGAAGGATAACACCTGTGGAGAGAAGATGATCATTCGATGCAGATTGGCGGCTTTCACACCGCTGACCAGAAGCAGGGCCAGGAACAAGCCCAGAACAGTCTTGGCGATGGATGTAACCAGGGTGAAGAGTACTGTATTTTTGATAAAAAGCAGATAGGTCGGATCACCCGCCAGAATGGTACGGAAGTGCTCCAATCCAATAAAATTCTTCTCCGAACTATAACTGTTCCAGTCGGTGAAGGAGTAATAGATGCCCAGCAGGGCGGGAGCGACGATGAACAGCATATACAGCACAATCGCTCCGGATGAGAAATACCAGGGATAGATTTTGTTCGCATTCATAACCCGTAACACCTGTCCTTCCTGCCAAAATACATGAGCGGGCAAATGCCCGCTGCATGTAACGCTGTTTAGCGTTTATGTGTACCTTAAACGATCCACTTTTACTTCCACGCCTCATCCTTCAGCACTTTGGCTTGTTCAGCCCGGCGTTTGTCAATGTTTTGCAGAATCTGATCCGGTGTCATTGCCCCGGCGAACATGCCCGACAAGTCCTTCCCGATATCCATCCATTGTGGATCAATATATTTCACAGCGGCCTGCATGACCGTACCTTTTTCATGATTTTTCTCATAATCGATATAATCTTGCGTCAGCTTAGGTTCGATCTCTGGCCAGCAGATCGTCAGATTACCCTCACCTTCATCGAACACCCGTTGCAGATGATCATGCTCCGTAATCCAGCGGAAGAATTTCAGAACTTCTTCGGGGTGTTTACTGTTTTTGTTGCCGAACATCGCAGCTGAACCGCCCGGATTTACACCAATCGTCTGATTGTCTGCCCAAGGCATAACGAAGAATCCCATATTGTCTTCCATGGCTGGATATGCTTCGGACACTTCTTTTTCCGTACCTGGAACCCGTAATAGCATGGCTGCTTTCTCCTGACCAAAGGCTTCGATTCCCGCTTCTACCGTGTTGGATAAGAAGTCTTTACCGAAATAGCCAAGATCCGCGAATTCCTTCAACTGTTCAATGACGGACTTCAACTGCGTCATATCTGCGACTTTCATCTCATTGTTGTTCAGTTTCTCATAGGTACCTGCCGTCGTTTGCTCATAGTTAGGTCCCGTTTCGAACAGGGGCAGAACCTGATACCATCCGCTGGCAGGAGCCTGATAGAACGGAATGATGTCCTTATTCTTGATTTTCTGGCTGATCGCCTTGAATTCTGCATAGGATGTAGGAGGTGCTATGCCGAGTTCTGCGAAGATCCGTTTGTTATAGTACACATACCAGATTTTCGAAGGGGCAAAAGAAACCCCGTACACCTTGTCATTGTGACTGACGGTTGGTAGAATCTCTTCCGACATTCGGTCCGTGAATTCTTCATTGGTCAGGTCGATTGCATTTTCTTCCGGTCTAACGTTGGCCGGCATGCTGAGAGGGTCCACATCGACATTGAAAATGTCAGGTGCTTCGCCAGACGCCAGCTTCACCTTGATCAGGTCACGCCACTGTGCGTCAGGTACGACTTGAAAGTCAATTTTCACACCGGTCTCCTGCTCATATTCCTTGGCCATGGTCTGCATGATGCCTGTACGCGGAATACCGGACTGACTTGTTCCAAAAGTGAGTGTTACCTTGCCCGTGCCTGAAGCACTGTCACCGGAGTTGCATCCGGCAAGCAGCAGGGTGGAGAGCACTAGTACACTTGCCAAGCCAAATAGAAATCGTTTTCCCATCATTGAACCTCCCGAAATATCAATCATATTCTTACTTGCCGAAACGCTTCATGTAAGCGTATTCTTATGTGGATAACTTTACTGTGAACAACGGATGTGCTCAATAGACAAAAGCGTTCTATTGGGTGGACATTTTCGAAGAGTGTCACAGATATCAACACAGGACGAGGTGTGTGGGGATTGCGGTATCGGTTTGGAACACTTCAGCAAAGTTTATTTGCCTATTACTCTGCGGTATTTATTATCTTTTCGCTCATTGTGGCTGGGCTTCTGTATGCCTTTCTCGCGAGTGATATTCGTAATCGAAGTGAAGAACAGCAGAGACAACTGGGGGTATCGATCGTTGGCAATCTGGATCAGGAAGTGGTGAAAATGAACAATTTTTCCATGAACATCGTGTATTCCAATCTGGTCAAGGAACACTTCAGTCACTACTTGGCACCTGCGGAGGGCAATGAACAGGCACTGAGCAATGATCCGACATTGTACAAGGATACCACGACACTGATTGACGTCATTCTGGCGATTATCAGCAGCTCCAATACGGCGAAGCAAGCGAATATCTATGATGTGAACGGCAAGATGCTTGGAGCGGGCGCATTCAACGGTCAACGGTCAGTGAACCTGAAGGAGCGTCCCTGGTATCAGGAAACGTGGGAGCGGAGTGGCTGGCGCGTGATCCGTCTGCTGGAGGGCGGAGCTTTGCCCATGCCAACAGGGGAGGGGAAGTCGGATCAACCCTACATTTCTCTTACCCGGGTATATAAAGACGGCAATTACGTCAGTCAGGGCGTGGTTGAGATTTTGCAAAGTGCCACAGATCTGTTCCAGCATTTGAATGAGTTGCAGGCGAGCAACGAGGACCTTCGCATCTATGTGATGGATGAACGCAATACATTGTTATATCCGCTTACTTCGGCTAAATCTGGTTCCAGAATGGACCATTCCGAAGTCATGGATGTGATTGTACATCGTGCGTTCCCATCTGAAACCATGCAGGAAGTTACCGATCCCCTCATGAAATCGAAGCAAATGATGACGTACATGACTTCGCAGGAGACCGGATGGACCGTTGTTGTGATGCAGTCCAAGCAGTCGCTTTTTGCTAACCTGAACCGGTTGGCTCTGATGTTTATCGGTGCGACATTGGCCACCCTGATGCTCATTCTGATTCTCTCGTATCTGATCTCGAAAAGAGTCACCTTGCCCCTGCACCGTCTCCAACGGATTATACAGAAAACGGGAGAGAACGACCTGGTAACGAATCCGGATTCAGGCCAGTTGTTGTTCAAGCTGGAACATCCCGGTTCCATCCGGGAGATGGATGAGCTGAATGATACGTTTATCCGGTTGAATCAACAGCTTGTGCAATCGTTTCAGGATAGGCTGGCGATGAAATCTCAGGAGACAGAAGCGAGATTACTGGCGCTGCAATCCCAGATGAACCCGCATTTTCTCTATAACAACATCACTAATATTAGCATCATGGCGGAAGAAGGCATGAATGAGCAGATTGTCGCGTTCTGCGCCAATATTGCATCCATGCTCCGTTATATCTCTACTCCGGGTAAAAACGGGGTTCCATTGTCTCAAGAACTGGATTATTGTGAGCGGTATCTGGAGTGTATGAAGATCCGGTTTGAGGATGATCTACACTACGAGTTTCATATTCCGGAAGAGATGAAGTATATCCAGGTTCCGATGCTGATGGTACAACCACTACTGGAAAATGCCATGAAATATGGACTGGGTGATACCCCTCCATGGAAACTGAATATTACTGGAGAGTTGGATGCGGTACAGCAGACCTGGCAGATCCACGTGGAAGACAACGGACCAGGCATGGAACCCGAGGCACTTGCCAAGATCATGCATTACATTGAACAGTCACAGGAGTGGGAGCGTATGCCCGACCTCGAAATTAACGGCATGGGACTCAAGAATATATGGGTCCGATTGAAATTATGGTATGGCACAGCAGCCCACATGCAGATTACGAACAAGCCTTCCGGCGGTGTCCAGATTACCATAGGTGGTTCCATTCGAAAGGAGCATGACTGAACCCATGACAATCAAATATAGAACGATTATTGTGGAAGATGAAGCCCTGATTCGCCGGAATGTCTCGCGCAAATTCAGAGAGTTGGACACCCGGTTCGAGGTGATCGGTGAGGCGAGGAACGGTCAGGAAGCGTTACAGCTGATCGAACATTCCGTACCTGATCTGGTTGTAACTGATATACAGATGCCGGTAATGAGTGGATTGGAACTCGCCAAACATCTGTATTTTGCCTATCCGCATGTGAAAATTGTCATTCTGAGTGGTTATCATGAATTCGAATATGCACGGCAGGCGATCAGTTACAAGGTTGAGGATTATCTGCTCAAACCATTATCGGAAGAACAGCTTCGTACACTGCTGGATGCGATGGAATTGAAGCTTGGGAGCGCTGTGGATTCGCTTGCGCATGTCAGTGCTGTGCTGGATGAGCAGGTGAAGCCGGAGGATATCGCAGAGGCCGTTAAGTTGTATTTGAAGCAGAATTACATGCATGAGATTACACTCCAGGACATGGCGGGACAGATGCATTTTAGTGTGGACTATCTGGGAAAGTGCTTTAAGAAAGTAACGGGTGAGACTCCACTGAAATATATGACAGGTCTGCGGATTAATGAAGCAAAACGCATGCTCGTTACTCATGAGAATATGGATATCAAGACCATTGGTGGAGCAGTAGGGTATAGTGATTCCCACTATTTCAGCCGGATCTTCAAAAACAAAACGGGCATGTACCCTAGCGAGTACCGACTGCAATTGCAGGAACGAAAAAAAGCCCTGTCCATGGATGATGAGAACCATGTTGACTTGAGCTGATTACTGGGCCAGAGCTTCTTCTGTTATTTTGCGAATATCAAACGGGGAGCGGATACCTTCTTCGATCATGTCGGGGAGAATCTGTTCCAGGAAATACTGCACACAGTGGAGGTCGATATTTTTGATTTTGACCAAGGCATAACGGTACATAACGATAAATTCTTTCTCCGTATTGCCACGTTGGAGCTCAGCAAAGGCTTCATATACCTGATCCATCTTGTCTGCGACTTCGAGAATCAGTCCTTCAACCGATAGGTCTTTTCCCTCACGCAGCTGTCTGCGGAAAATAGGCTGGAACTCTTCAGGAATATTTTCATTAATAAAATGTTCAACCATGCCTTCTTCCACCTTTTGCAGCATCGAACGCAGCTCCAGTGAATAATGTTTGACGGGTGTTTTGATATCACCGATAAAGATTTCGCCATAATCATGACTGCTGGTGATTTCGTATAACTTCTTCCAATCGATGGTGACTCCATGTTGCTCCTCAATATCTGCGAGCGTTTTGGCGTACTGTACCACTTTCCAGGAATGGGCGGATACGCTGTGTTCTTCGAATTTGAATTTGCCAGGTGTACGAATAATACGTTCAAGATCGTTTAGTGACCTGAAGTACGTGTGAATTCCCATATAAGCGTTCATCCTTTGCTGGTTGAGTATAAGTGTGAGTATCCATCGACTATACGCCAGTTATGTCAACTGTGGATTAACGCGGATAGCGACGAAGGTAAAATGAATTTTTATTCTCTTCCGAAGGACGAGAGGAGCAAAGAGAGGCGTTGGAGAAAGTGCGCAACGAATCGACAATTATTAAAAAATCCACGATGTATGACTGAACGTGAGTTCGGCATCCATCGTGGATTAGTTGTGTAGATGTTGTGCTACCTAACGTACATAAGTGCAGTTGGATCAAGAATTACGCTTTTTTGCGTACCGATGAAGTGTACCAGTAAGCCATACCAACAAATAGGGCACCGCCAATGATGTTACCAAGCGTCACCGGAATCATGTTATGGAACCAGCCTGCCAGCGTAATTGTATCCGGGTGGTTCGGCAATAGCCAGGATAAGGACAGCAAGGTCATATTGGCGACACTATGCTCATACCCACTTGCGATAAAAGCGTACAGACACCACCAGATGAGAGCAATTTTGGCGATATCCTCTTTCGTGCGAGCTGCCATCCAGATCGCCAGACAGACAAGCCAGTTACAGAGAATGCCGCGGAAGAACAACTCAGACACGGGAGCGGCCATCTTTTTGGCAGAAGCAACGAATAACAGATGTTCGGGTGCAGCCGTTTTGAACAGGCCGCTGCCGACAATAAGTAGGCTGAGCAGGATCGCACCGAGCAAGTTGCCGAGGAAAACAAGTCCCCAGTTTTTCAGTGTATCTTTAACCGTGGTCCGGCCTGCGAGCGTGCTCATAGTGAAAAACATATTGTTACCTGTGAACAGTTCCGATCCGGCAAAGATGACCAGGGTGAGGGCGAGCCCGAAGGACATGCCCATCAACATGGTTTGCAATGGCGACTGTGCCGCCAGGAGCGGAGCACCAATACTGAAGATCAGAATGATACCCAGTCCTACATAGGCACCAGCCATCAGAGCAGCAACCATATATCGTGGCAGGCTTGAATTCATCTGATCCCGTTTTTTAACCGCAGCTTCAATAATTCCCTCAACACTTGGTGTATACATCACGGTTTCCCCCATTATTTAACATCGATCTTTAAAGTTGCAATCAAGCTACATAGCGATCCAGACCTGGGCATTCTCGACCTTCACCGGATACATCTGCACCTGACCGGTATCCGGTGCTTGCACCAGACCGGTTGTCAGGTCAATTTTCCAATCATACAGCGGATCGTACAGATAATGTCCGGACACGATTCCTTCAGCCAGCGGCCCACCCTTGGGGTGGGGGCTACGATTATCCGCCGCGAAGATGGTGCCATCCGATGCCCGAAATACAGCTAACTGATGGCCTTGGATCTCAACTACTCTTCCGATTCGTGGCAGGAATTCTTCAACTACTCCGGCAGGGAAGTAGGTACCTGATTGTTTGGTCGTCATCTTAAACCACTCCTTATCTATTGAACATTCATCCTGTATTTGGTCTTGCGAGCTTACTTATGGACGAGCCGATACTTCGATCCCACGGAACAGTTTGCTTTCGCCTTCTTCATCACGAAGCGCTTTTTTCCAAGGTTCTTCCAGGTGCCCGAGTGCGAACTCAATTCGTGTCATAAGTGCTTTGCGTTCCTCCAGATTGTCTACTACAACCGACTTGATATGCTCCAGACCCATACGTTCCACCCATTCGGAAGTCCGTTCAAGGTAGTTACCTGTCTCCCGATAATATTGCATGATGGCGCCGCATAGCTCGATTAATTCTTCGTCTGTCTTCACCTTGCAGAGAGGGTCAGCCAGTCGTGCCTTAATACCACCGTTGCCGCCAATAAAGATCTCCCAGCCACCGTCGTTGCCTACGATACCGATATCTTTGGTACATGCCTCTGCACAGTTACGTGGACAGCCGTTCACCGCGTATTTGAATTTGGCAGGCAGATCGAGACGTTCAAATTTACGTTCGAGCAGGGCGCCCATAGCCATGGAATCCTGTGTGCCGAATCGACAGAATTGGGAACCAACACAGGTTTTAACTGTCCGCAGCGATTTGGCGTATGCGTAACCTGAAGGCATATCCAGCTCAGCCCACACTTTAGGCAGGTCTTCTTTTTTGACGCCGATCAAGTCCAGTCGTTGACCGCCCGTAACTTTGACGGCTTTAACATCATATTTGACCGAAACATCAGCAATTCGTTTGAGGTCCGCTGGTGTCGTCACCCCGCCATACATCCGAGGTACAACCGTGTAGGTTCCATCTTTTTGAATATTCGCGTTCATACGTTCATTTACAAAACGGGATTCTTTCTCATCCTCATGAGTGTCCGGGGCAATCATGCCAAGGTAATAGTTGATTGCCGGACGACATTTGGAACAACCTTCAGGCTGACTCCATCCAAGTACATTCATGACCTCTTTAGTCGTCTGCATTCCTTTTTGTCTAATCTCAGCTACGATCTCATCCCGGCTGAGAGGAGTACAACCGCATATTCCCTGTTTGGCTCCACTGGTGAAATTGTCACCAAGTACATATTGCAGGATTTGTTCCACAACCGGCTTACATCCGCCACAAGAGCGGGTTGCACCGGTGCAGGCTTTGATTTCATCTACGCTTGTGAGCCCCTGATTCGTAATGACATCCACAATGGTTCCTTTGGTTACGCCGTTACACCCACAGACAATTTCGTCCTCGGACATCGTCTCTACAGATGTTGTTTTTTTATGACCACCACAGCCTGTTCCCATGAGTGATCCGTACAGTTCATCCGTCATTTCGGTTTGCTGTTTAATAAGCTTCTGCAGTTCAGCCGAGTCCGTAATGTCTCCAAAGAGAACGGCACCGACCATTTTATTGTCGCGAAGCAGAATTTTTTTGTATGTCCGTTTCCAGTCGTCCTTCTGGGAGATGACCGAATGATCTGGACTGTCGATGAATTCACCTGTTGAAAAGACGTCCACACCCGAAATTTTCAATTTCGTGGATACAACCGAGCCTTCATAAGGAGCTGTCTCGACACCGCAGATATGTTTCGCCAGAATCATGCCTTGCTCAAACAATGGGGCAACGAGGCCGTAACATACCCCGCGATGTTCTGTACATTCACCGACTGAATACACATTCTCCAGTGAAGTCTGCATGTAGTCATCCACGACAATACCCCGATTAACTTCCATACCGCTTTCACGCGCTACAGCCGTATTGGGTTTGATCCCCACAGCCATGACAACAAAATCGACATGCAGCACGGTGTCATCGGCAAAACGAATGCCTTCAACCCGTTCGCCGCCAAGCAATTCGGCTGTCTGTGCACCCATTTTGAATCGGATGCCCTGACGTTTCAACTCGGTTTTTAACATAGCTGATGCCTGCGGATCAAGCTGGCGCTCCATCAGATCCTCCATCAGATGCACTACGGTAACTTCCATGCCGAGTTGTACCAGCCCTTTGGCAGCTTCAAGGCCAAGAAGCCCGCCTCCAATGACAGCTGCCTTTTTGTACTCTTTTGCAGCCTCCAGCATGATATTGCAATCGGCGATATCCCGGAAACCGACGACACCCTCTTTGTCATGTCCCGGTACCGGGAGAATGAAGGAGTTGGAGCCGGTTGCAATGATGATTTTGTCATAAGGGAAGCGATTTCCATCCTCTGTCACGACTTCACGGGTATCCGCATCAATTCGGGATACAGTCGTGCTTGTATGGAGAGTGATACCATAATCCTTATACCAGTGAAGATCATTAAGCACGATGTCATCCAGTGTTTTGCTACCTTCCAGTACATAGGACAACATAATGCGGTTGTAGTTAGGGTAGGGCTCTGTGCCAAAAACGGTAATATCAAATCGCGAAGTTAATTTCAAAATTTGTTCAACTGTACTGATTCCTGCCATACCATTACCAATGATAACGAGTTTCTCTTTTTTTCCGTTCATGTGTGTATGCCTCCTTGGATAGACGCTGTACATTACCAACAATTTTAGTAGTTTATATTTGAAATTATACAAGTAGTTACTAACTATTTATGTGATTTATTTCACTAATAACGATAGTGTAGTTATAAATAAATTAGTGTGATACCCATCACTGAATATAAATTATATTTATATACAAATAAGAAATACGAACTATTGTTCTTGTTTTATTTTCGTTGTAATATCGGAAGTAGGCGTTTATATTCCCTATGTCTTCGAAAGGAAGTTTTGGCATCATGATGGGAAGATCCCACCTGATTATTGGGACAGGCGTATCGCTCTCTGTTCTTCAGTTGGCGGGTATACCCGTCACTGCACCAGCAGTTACTGTGGCATTGATTGGTTCTTTGCTACCGGATATCGATGAGCCTAATTCATTACTGGTATCCAAGGCCTTGCCGAACAGTCTGATCAGGCTGTTACAGACAATTCTGTTACCAACAGCTGTGTTTGTTTATTTCTATGTTCCGGTCAAGCCCTGGAATCTGTTGCTCGCCGTTCTGATTGGTCTGGTATCCTTTCTGCCCTCACGCTCACTTCGCAAAGTGCTGATGTTTGTGATTGGGTTGGGGCTTGTCTTCTATGGTCATGCGTTTGCACCATGGAATCTGATCGCAGGCAGTTTGTTGATGCTTTGCACTACGCTAACTCATAGGGGATTGACACACACCCTATATGGAACTGCCATATGGACTGGCTTGCTCTATAGCACGAGCCAGCAGCAGGGACCTGAGATTTGGGTAGCGGGAGGTACAGCATATGCCATGCATCTATTGGCTGATTCTCTGACCAATCGGGGTATCCGTCCGTTACCGCCGTTCAAGTGGCGCATACGGGTCAATCTGATGAGTACAGGAACCAAGCGTGGAGCTGTTGTGGAGAATGTCTGCATAGTGCTTACTCTTATTTTGGCCTGGTTTGCGTTCTCACCGTTATTTCTGTAATTTCAAAAAAAACGCCAGTCCTGCATGAGGACTGGTATTTCCTTATTTTAATTATGGCTATGTTCAACGTGAAGGATTATGTGCTTTAACTCGTTGTTGGCGTACTGGACAAACCTTCTATGTCCGTTGAACCAAATACAAACAATAATACCAGGATCGCCACAATCAACAGTTCAGCGAAGCCTATTCCATCAAAGTCAGACATCATTCCAACCTCATTTCATCCGATCTAGGAATTTATTCTCTGCTGGAAGGCACCTATAACGTCATTTAAAGTCATATCATCGCCCATCTCATCCAGGAATTGAACCAGTTTGTCTTGATTCGACGGTGTGATTTTTTGGAGTGTTTTATATTGTCCAACTAATTCAACGACCAGTGTAGCTTCGCGAAACAACGTAACCGCATCCACTCGTAACTTTCCGCTCACCAGTAATGCTGCAACGATAAGTTCCAAATTTCTTCCTTTAAGGTTGCCATTGAGAAGGGTGTTTGCAGCATTTGGTTTTTTGGAACCTTTATTCGATTTTCCATTCCTTCTCACTGCCATAACAGGTCCTCCGCTGCGTGGTGTTTAATTCATCTTCCGTTATTGTATCTTATGTATTACTCCTTATAATGTTCGACCTATTAATCTATTTATGTGGAACTACGCATCGCAACCTATTTCTGTCCTCTACGTTCTCGTGTAATTGTATAGTTCAACGGATATAGTCGTGCATATAGAAAAAGAGACCTCCTGATATAGTCAGGAGGTCTCTAGTCCATTTGAAGATCCATTCAGATATTAAGCGTTATTGATCATTGTATTCATTGTTGTCCGATCCAGACCTTTAACCAGCTTCACAATCAGTTCCTTGGCTGCATCATAGTCGTCTGTGTGAATGATGGAAGAAGAGGTGTGGATATAACGGGCACAGATGCCAATTACGGTTGACGGTACACCAATTCCACTCAAGTGAACTTGACCTGCATCCGTACCGCCTGGCGAGATGAAATATTGCATTTTGATCTGGTTGGAGGAAGCTGTATCTTGAACATATTCCACCATTCCGCGATGAGTGAACATGCCCGGGTCAAATATACGAAGTAATGCTCCTTGTCCAATATGTCCGAAGGATTGTTTGTCCCCTGTCATATCATTCGCTGCGCTACAGTCGAGTGCAAAGAAGATATCAGGTTGGATCAGATTGGCAGCAGTACGTGCACCTCGAAGCCCCAGTTCTTCCTGAACCGTTGCACCAGCATAGAGCGTATTGGGCAGTTTTTCTTTGTGCAGCGCTTCAACAAGTTCGAGTGCAAGACCTACCCCGTAACGGTTATCCCATGCTTTTGCCATGATTTTCTTCGGGTTTGCCATCGGTGTGAATTCACAGATTGGCACGATCTGCATGCCCGGATGAATGCCCCAGGATTCTGCCTCCGCCTTGTTGTCCGCTCCAATATCAAGATACATGGAATTCAGATCAACAGGTTTGTTCCGCTGTGATTCTTCCAGCAAATGAGTAGGTGTAGAACCTACAACCCCGGTAATCCGTCGATCAGGTGTGATAATTTCAAGACGTTGAGATAGTACAGCCTGACTCCACCATCCGCCCAGTGGGCGGAATTTGATCATGCCTGTTTCCGTGATGCCTGTTGTCATGAAACCGACTTCGTCAAAGTGTCCGGCTACCATAACTTTGGGACCGGATTCCTCCCCGCGCAATACGCCAAAAAGACTTCCCAGACGATCCTGAACGAATTCATCGGTATAAGCGGAAAGTTGCTCTTTCATCCAGCCGCGAAGCTCACGTTCAAAACCGGATGCGGAAGGAAATTCCGTTAATGTGCGGAACATTTCGATTGTTTTTTCATTCATGTATGAACAACTCCTCTGTTTTATGTATACCCAGGTCACAGTAGAACGGCTACCCGCCTGTTTGTCCTTTAAGATGTAGTTCAAAAAGTCACTTTTGATTACGAATCATGCCTAGCGGCATGATCAGCATCGAATATGAAATTCAGCCGAATAAGCAGACGCTTACGAGGTATGTTTCCTTCGGAAACATTGTAGTTGCTCACATAGTTTTCCTACGCTCCGCTACTCCATTTCTATCTTCATCTCATCTTCTCGGTACTGAAAACCAGACTTTTTGAACACGTACTTTAAAATGCTGAGGACTTGTTATTTAACCACTGGTCACATTACAGTATGAACCTTGCGCAAGTGATTGTCCATGTTTATGTCACGTATATAAGGCATGTTTTGGGCTTGTATCCTATTCGATTTTTATCGTTTTGTCCGCTGTAGTCGCAATCCTGATCCCGCTCCAGTGAATATGAATATACGGAGGAGATGTCGTCATTTTTCAGGTTCTTCATGCTCATTCTTCACTCGTCTGTTCACAGAAAGGAGCCGGTATATCCGATGAAGCCTCCGGAAGAGGGAACCGAAAAAGTACTGTTTATCGTTCTTTTTATCTTGCTCGTGATCGTACTTCTTTATTTATAAGACGTACTTAAATTAGTCTGCAAATCCGGCGTAATTCAATCCTGCTTCCACGGCTTCATGCTGTTGGAAACATATGCTGTCTGTCGCCGGATACATAACCTTCCGATCATTGACAAACAATGAATAGAGGATTACACACCATTGGCATTCAGCTGAAGCTGTTGACTCATTTTCACATAAAGGAGGTCTTGTATTTTGCCAGCTCATTCTGCATCCGGAAATGAAAAAAAATCATCTTCTCTGTCCATAAATGAAAAGGAGTATAAAAAAGTCGCCAAAAAACATGAGCCACCCAGGCCAATCCTGAAAAATTGCCTCAAGGCTTTTCTGGTTGGTGGAACTGTCTGCTTGATCGGACAGGCTATTCAGGAGGCTTTCATGGCCGGGTTCGACATGACTTCGAAGGAGGCCTCCAGTCCAACGGTGGCTGTCATGATTCTTATATCGGTTATTCTGACCTGTCTCGGCGTTTACGATAAAATGGCCCAGTGGGCAGGAGCAGGGACTGCTGTGCCCGTTACCGGATTCGCCAATTCCATGTGTTCAGCTGCATTGGAACACCGTTCTGAAGGTTTGGTGCTCGGTGTAGGGGCGAACATGTTCAAACTTGCGGGTTCTGTCATCGTATTTGGGGTCGTTGCTGCTTTTGTTGTGGGCATCGTTTACGCCTTTTTGGGATTCGGAGGTGGACATCTATGAAGCGACTGGGTCGCCAGACGTGGCAGTTCGAGAATCGTCCGCGAATTATCGGCAAGGCGGCAGTCGGTGGACCTGATGAAGGGAAAGGCCCCTTATCATCTGATTTTGATTACATCTATGACAACCTTGAGATTGGCGAGAAAACGTGGGAGAAGGCAGAACGAAAACTGCTCGAACAGGCATCCCAACTCGCATTGGTCAATGCGAATATTACCAAGGAAGAACTTCATTTTTTTGTTGGTGGAGATCTAATGAACCAGATTATCAGCAGTTCCTTTTCGGCGCGCAAACTGGGTGTACCTTACCTCGGTGTTTTTGGAGCATGCTCTACATCAATGGAAACGTTAGCTTTAGCTTCCATGATTGTTGACTCGGGAGCTGGTGATTATGTCCTTGCAGGGACTGTAAGTCACAATTGTACGGTGGAGAAACAGTTTCGTTATCCGACAGAGTATGGTTCTCAGAAGCCGCCTTATGCACAGTATACCGTCACGGGTTCAGGGTGTGGTGTGGTCTCCCGTACCGGTGATGGTCCGGTCGTCACCACAGCAACGATTGGACGCATTATGGATTTGGGAATCAAAGACCCCTTTAACATGGGTTCAGCTATGGCGCCAGCCGCAGCCGATACGCTGATCTCGCATTTCAGGGATACGGGGCGCGAGCCTGGTTATTATGATCTTATTGTTACCGGAGATCTGGCTTCCGTTGGTTTGCCGATTACGAAAGAGCTTCTGCAAAAAGAAGGCATTCCGATGGAACAGACTGTTTTTAATGACTGCGGGCTGATGATCTATGATCGTGAGAAACAGCCCTACGTTGTGGCCGGGGGAAGTGGATGTGGATGTTCTGCAACTGTTACGTATGGTCATATTCTGAATCGGATGCAGCAGGGTGACCTGAAAAGGGTGCTCGTTGTGGCTACCGGAGCACTGCTCTCTCCGCTCTCGTACCAGCAAGGTGAAAGTATTCCCTGTATTGCTCATGCGGTAGCCATAGAAAGGGAGGGGTAAAGCCATGCAGTTCTTATGGGCATTTATCGTTGGCGGTTTGATCTGTGTTGTAGGGCAATTATTAATGGATGGTGTCAAACTGACCCCGGCACATACAATGAGCACGCTTGTTGTCGCAGGTGCAGTTGCAGATGCGTTTGGCCTGTATGATCCATTGGTTAAGTTCGCAGGTGCTGGTGCTTCTGTACCCATTACAAGTTTCGGTAACTCTTTGGTACATGGGGCATTAACTGAATTGGAGAAAGAGGGATGGATCGGTGTAATTACAGGGATTTTTGATCTGACTGCGGCGGGAATCTCGTCAGCGATCATCTTTTCTTTTCTCGCAGCATTGGTGGTAAGGCCCAAAGGATAACATGGCATGGCAGAGCCATTGAACATCGTGTGATTCAGCAAAGGCTTCGGATAACTTCTATCCGGGCCTTTTTGTCGTCTTCATGCGTGAACTGCGGTAAATCTGACGGCTGGAAACAAATTGTGAGTTCCTTCGAGTGTACTCGCGACCCTGGATCATGTACAATAAAAGGAAATCTGTATGCTTTTTTAGGAGGTTAGACCACATGCCTGTGCGCAAAGAGTCGATCCAAATCATATCCGCAGTTCGTTCGAATCTGGAATCCTGCATCATGGGGAAATCCTTTGAAATTCAACTTTTACTTACAGCTTTGCTTGCAGGCGGACACGTTCTGATTGAAGATGTACCGGGAACAGGCAAGACGCAGTTGATTAAAGCGTTATCGAAATCCATGCGCGGAGAATACCGACGCATTCAATGTAATCCTGATATTTTACCAAGTGATATTACGGGCGTATCCGTGTTCCATCCTAAGGAAGAGCGTTTTTATTTCCGCCCAGGTCCAGTGATGACCAACATTTTGTTAGCAGACGAGATCAACCGGGCAACAACGAAAACGCAGTCTGCTTTGCTCGAAGTTATGGAGGAGCGCAGTGTAACCGTTGATGGCGATACGTATGATCTGCCGCATCCGTTTATGCTATGTGCAACCCAGAATCCGATTGATTTTGAAGGTACGTACACATTGCCGGAAGCACAGCTTGACCGGTTTATGTTGAAAATAAGTCTGGGTTATCCAGACAAGGAGATCGAGAAAATCTTGCTGAAACAGCATCAGTTGGGTCAGCCTGTGGATCGTCTTGAATCTGTAACCCATATCGATCAGATCTCGATCATACAGCAGGAGATCAAGGAAGTCTTTATCGGTGATCCGGTCATGGACTATCTGCTGGATATTGTTCGTCAAACCCGCTCCCATCCATCTGTATTGCTCGGTGCCAGCCCACGGGCAGCCATATCCTTCATGATGGCCGTGAAGGCCTTTGCTTTCTTGCAGGAACGTGATTATGTGCTTCCTGATGATGTGAAGACGATGGCCCCCTATGTGATCTCACATCGTATCGTGCTTCGTCCCGAATCCAGACTGGACAGCATGAGTTCCGAGGCTGTCCTGAATGCCGTGCTCCAACAGGTACGCGTGCCTGTCTCCATGGGGCAATAGTTCATGAAGCCGCTTTTGAGTACAATTAATCGAGGACTTCGCCACCCCCGCGTATGGAGCATCGCAATGGTGTGGATGTGCTGTTTGGCTTATGTTTTGTTCCAAGGCGGGAAAACGTCCCTCATGCTGTTATCGATGGTGACCCTGCTCTGTGTGTATCTTGCCATTGCTGGATTTAGCGGAGTAAGGCGAACCCAGGGAGTACGGAGGCTATCTTCCGGGCAGGATCACGAAGAATTGTTGCATGCGGGTGACCAGGTTCAAGTGCAATTGAGTCTGACGATTCCGGGATTTCTCCCGCTCCCGTATGTTGTTGTGCGCGAAATGTTGCATCGTCATAACGGGGAATCCTGGTCATTCAAGGAAAGTTTGATTCCGAATCTGCGAGGAAATGGTGAACTGTCTTTCCAAACACCGCCACTTGAGCGGGGGAAGTATGTCTTTTCGGAAACGGAATGTGCCAGTGAGGACATATTTGGATTGATTGAACATCGGGGAACGTTTAAGGCCAAGGGCGAGTTTCGAGTACTGCCAAGAACGGTATTTATTCCATATTGGCAGCTCTATGACCGCAAATCCCGGTTGTCTGGTCCGCAGACGGCTCTAACCCGCACCCGGAGAGAAACCACCCAGATTAATGGTGTACGTGATTACGTATATGGAGATCGACTTTCCCGCATTCACTGGAATGCAACGGCGAAGACGGGGACCTGGAAATCCAAGGAATTTGAACATGAGTCTGTACCCAAAACCATTCTCGTTCTTGACGGGCTGGCAGCAAGTTTTGAACACGGAGAAGCGTTTGAACTGGCCGTTTCGACTGCTGCATCTTTGCTGGAATATGGTACAAGGGAACGGATGGGGATGGGGTTGTTAACATTGTCTGAGAAGACAACCTACATGGCTCCAAGTGAAAGCTTGATGGAACGGCAGAAGATGATGCACCATCTGGTAGATATTCAGTATAACGGGCAGGATTCCTCGCTATTGCCCGGTGTTGAGAGAATAGCGCGTCAATTGCCGCAGGGTGCATACTTTGTTGTCATATCTCCACAGAAGGACGAGCGCATATTGGAACTGCTGCGCTGGGCCGATACGCGGGGCATGACTCCGTGCCATATACTGATTGATACCAGTGAATCCCGCCGGAGTACGGAATGGAATGCCATGTTGCGTGGAAGAGGCACCAGAGCATTCACCGCTTCTCATCTGCAGGAGCTTCCAACAGTGATGGGGGGAGGTTCTGTATGAGTATCAAAGTAAATGAGAGTGTTGTGGGCAAAAGATCCTGGTATCATGCAGCATCCTTGCTCTGGATTTTCCTGATAGGGATGCAATGGATCTCATTTACGCAGGAATCGTGGTACACAGAGACGACTTCTTTGGTGTTATGGACAATTGCAGCAGTTAGTATTCTGGAGGTCATTCTGCCCTTCAAGATGATATACCGTACCCTTGTTAAGGCGGGTGTCATTGGTTACATTTTGCATAAAACCCTGATTGATTATTCGGTCTATATCCCTTATGGCACGTTAACGGAGCGAGCAGAGCAATTCATACTGCATATGACGCCGTACATCTGGTTCTCCCTGTGTGCATGGGTGATGCTTGAGGCTGCCCTTCGCCTCGTAACCACTACACGTCGCATTCTTGTTTTTCTGGGTATCAACATCATATCGATGGGCATTCTTGACTCCTTTACCCAGATTCCACTCTGGATTGAGATTGCGTGGGTTATGTTTGCGGGTATGGGATGGCTCGTGTGTCAGCATTTTCGCAATTATCAGCTACAGTATCCACAAGGTTGGAAACGAATCATCCGGTATCCTTATAAAATCCTGGCCAATATTGCCATTATCTTTTCTTTGATTATTGTAGCCAGTGTGAACATGCCGGAGATTCCGCCAACGTTGACCGACCCCTACACGGCGTGGCGTAACTACACCGGAACTTCCACAACTCAGGCAGGGAACGGTAACCTGGACATTCCTGCGGCTACCGAATCGGGGTACAGCAGGGAAGACAACCAGCTTGGCGGAGGATTCAACTTCGACTATACACCGGTGATGTCTGTCACCACGAATGAGCGAAGTTACTGGCGGGGTGAGACACGTGCGGAGTACACAGGCACAGGCTGGGATGATCGTGGACGCGGTGCGACGGAGAACGTTGAAGCAGGACAGTCTCTGGAGAATGACGAATCCGGTAACGTGAATACCAAGCAAGTGACTCAGAACGTAACGATGCTGAATGACAATGTCTATCCCATTCTCTTTGGTGCTTACTCGATCTCGGAAGTGAGTACGATTAATGGTGAGGCCAGTACGGAACGCATGCTGTGGAATGCGGAACAGGCTGAACTTCATGTGGTGACAGACCGTCAGCAACCACAGTATCCCAAGACATACACCATTGTATCTGAAGCACCTGTGATTGTGGAAGATGAGCTTCGCACGAAGTCTTTTGAAGATCTGTATAACAGTAATCCGGCAGACGATATGTATTTGCAGTTACCATCCCGTTTCCCTGATCGGGTCACAGATCTGGCCGCCGAGATAACGGCATCTGCAAATACGCCGTATGAAAAAGTGGCATTACTACAAAACTATTTACAAACCAATTTCGAATACACGAACAATCCCGATTTATCCCGAAAAGCAAGCAGTGACTTTGTGGAAGGCTTCCTGTTTGATGTTATGGAAGGCTACTGTGATTACTTCTCTACTGCACTCGTGATGATGGCGCGTTCGGAAGGCATTCCTGCAAGATGGGTTAAAGGTTATGCCCCTGGACAGATGTCGCTGAATTCGGACATGCAGGCTCCACGTCAACCTGGTGCGGAGATTGAGACGACCTACACGGTTACAAATGCAGATGCACACTCCTGGGCAGAGGTCTACTTTGGTGAGTATGGCTGGATTCCCGTTGAAGCGACTCCGGGCTTTGATATGCCCCTGCTTACAGAACAGCCGGATGTACAGCCTGTAGATCAACCCGAAGACCAGCCTGAAGAGGAGCCGGTACAAGAGGAAGAGCAGACTCCTTCACCTGAGCAGACTTCTTCCGTAATCCCGACTTTTGTCATCTGGGCTGCAGGAGCGATCATCGTATTGTGGATAGCGTACATGTTCTGGCGTAATCGCTTCTCCCTGAGATTTTTCCTGCTTCGACTGCGAACAGGAGGACCGCTTACCCCTGAACAGAAAGTGGTGGCGGAGACCGAGCGTTGGATACGTTATGTGAAACGCAAAGGTCTGACCCGGAGCGGAGACGAGACACTTCGTGAATCGGTCACCCGCTGGAGCCAGGTAAATCCTTCTGCAGAAGGCACATTGCATGAGCTTCTCACGAAGTTCGAACAGACTCGCTACAGTCCGGCGTCCGTAACTGCCGACGACTGGAAGGGTGTCTATCAGACAGCCTTGAAGCTGCGGAAGGAACTCAAAGCGGAACGGGCATAGTTGCTGCCCGTCCCGTTTTTCCTTTTTTTCGATGCCATCAGGCGCTGTATGCATTTTCAGGAAAGACGGATTTGTGATATAGTGTGTCGTATGAAACTGAGGTGACTTCTTTGTTTAAAATGTTAATGCCCAAGCTGCGTGTAGACACGGTTTTTGACATTAATCTGGAAGAGCTGTACGCTCAAGGCTACCGTGGAATTATAACTGATCTGGACAACACACTCGTTGGAGCCAAAGCCCCTGACGCTACGCCCGAACTGATTGAATGGTTTGCACGTGTGAAAGCGGCCGGTTTCAAGCTGATGATTGTGTCCAATAACAATTTGAATCGTGTATCCCTGTTTGCGACCCCGCTGGATATCCAGTTTGTGCATAGTGCACGCAAACCATCGAATGTACCGTTTCGTAGAGCAATGAAAATGTTGGAGTTATCTCCGGATAAAACGATTGTAGTAGGTGATCAGATGCTTACGGACGTCTATGGAGGGAACCGAATGGGTCTATATACCGTTCTGGTACTGCCGATCTCCATTAGGGACGAAGGATTCATGACCCGCTTCAATCGACGCGTGGAACGGATTGCTCTAACGAGTTTGCGCAAGAAAGGCTTATGGCTTGAGGAGGAAAAGAAGAAATGACAGAAACGCATAACGGCAACCTTGCCGTAAGGTGCAGCGGATGCGGCGTGCATCTGCAAACAGAAAATTCGGAAATACCAGGGTTTATTCCCGAAAAGGCACTCGATCGTGAACCGGTCATCTGCCAGCGTTGTTTCCGGATCAAAAACTACAATGAGTCATCATCCGTTACGGTGGATCAGGACGAATTCCTGGCTCTGCTAAGCAAAATCGGGGATAAGGATGCACTTGTCATCCATATCGTTGATTTGTTTGACTTTGATGGCAGCATTATCTCGGGTCTGCAACGGTTTGTAGGCAATAATCCGGTATTGCTTGCTGTGAACAAAACAGACTTGCTTCCAAAAGTAACGAACTGGAACAAGATTCGCAATTGGGTGCAGATGCAAGCCAAAGAACAAGGTTTGCGCACCGTGGATGTGGTTTTGTGCAGTGCGAAGCAAAATCAGGGCTTTGACCGACTGCTTGAGCTTGTCGGAACCTATCGCGAAGATCGTGACGTATATGTGGTTGGCGGGACCAATGTGGGTAAATCCACACTGATTAACCGTTTGATCCGGGATTACAGCGATCTGGAGCAGGAACTGACCACATCCCGTTATCCGGGAACCACTCTGGATATGGTGAACATCCCGCTAGATGATGGCAAATATATTATTGATACGCCTGGAATCGTATATCCATGGCGTTTCAGCGAGATTGTATCCCGTAAGGATCTCGCTGCCATTATGCCGGACAAGCCGCTTAAACCGGCTGTTTATCAGTTGAATTCTGGTCAGACGCTGTTCTTCGGCGGCATGGCTCGATTTGATTTTGTCGAAGGTGACCGTCAGTCGTTCACTTGCTTCATCAGCACGGCACTGGATATTCACCGGACGAAGCTGGAGCGTGCAGATGATCTGTATCGTGACCACCTGGGAGAATTATTATCTCCTCCAACCCGTGAGGACGCAGCAGAGATGGCTGAATGGACCAGACATGAGTTCCGCATCAAACGTGGCAGTCAATCGGATGTGTTCATCTCTGGTCTGGGCTGGATTAAAGTGAATGGCAATAACGGTGCCCTGGTTGCTATCCATGCTCCAAAAGGCATTCGTGTACAGATCCGTCCATCTTTGATCTAGTGTAAACTTAGCACCTGTACATCAGATCGGATCGGAGGCGGACCTATGTCTGAGCAGAAAAAAATCAACCCATCACTCCCCGTGTTGCTTGGCGTTATGGGTGACCCTATTGCTCATTCCAAGTCACCGGCAATGCACAATGCGGCTCTGCAGGCTGCCGGAGTGAACGGAATGTATATGCCACTGCACGTTCATCCGAATCAATTAGATGCGGCGGTTCGGGGAATTGTGGCACTGGGCTATCGTGGTGTTAATGTCACCATCCCGCACAAAGAGCAGGTGATGCAGTACCTCGATGTCATCGATGAAAGTGCTCGCCTGATTGGTGCGGTGAATACCATCGTCAATGAAAGTGGAACACTGACAGGGTACAACACGGATGGTATCGGTTATGTTCGATCGCTGAGGGAAGAGGCTGTGCCGGAGCTTGCGGGCAAACGTATAGCTGTACTTGGAGCGGGCGGAGCAGCTAGAGGTGTCATATATGCGCTTGCACTGGAGAAGCCGGAGCGAATCAGCATTCTGAATCGCACAGCAGACAGGGCTAGTGCACTTGCTTCCGATCTGCGGAGCCATGGTCTGGGTGAAATCTCAGGCAGTGGCATGGAAGAAGCTGCGGCAGTTCTGGCAACGGCTGATATTGTCATTAATACAACGGCTGCCGGAATGCATCCTCATATGCATGACGTACCTGTTGATCCTGCACTGATTCGTGAAGGAACTGCTGTGAGTGATCTGATCTACAATCCGCTGGAGACCCGTCTGCTTCGTGAGTCGCGGTTACGCGGATGCATTGTGCATGGTGGTCTGGGGATGTTTGTATACCAAGGGGCTGTAGCCTTCGAACATTGGCTCGGCATTCCGGCTCCTGTGGACACCATGAGACGTGCGGTATTAAACAGTTTTAAAGTGTGAAAAAACAATAATTGAATGGTCAGGTCCAGACATTCTTTGAACTGTCGATTAGGACCTGCTCAATATAAGGAGTATGGAGTATTCATGTTAAACGGTAAACAAAAGCGCTTTTTGCGGTCACAGGCACATCATCTGACCCCTGTATTTCAGATTGGTAAAGGTGGAACGAATGAGCACCTGTTCCGTCACATCGAAGATGCGATTGAGAAACGCGAATTGATGAAAGTGCAAGTGTTGAACAACAATGATGATGACAGAAAAGAGATGGCAGAAGAAGTTGCCCGTGAAACGAAAAGCGAACTTGTGCAAGTCATCGGTAACACGATCATCCTGTACAAAGAATCGCGCGATAACAAACAAATCGAACTACCTAGATAAGGGAGCGTGACGCAGGTGAAGATCGGCATCATGGGTGGTACGTTTGATCCGATCCACATGGGGCACCTCCTTGCAGCCGAAACGGCAAGGGATTCGCATGCACTGGATGAAATCTGGTTCATGCCTTCCCATGTTCCACCTCACAAACGCGGTGCCGGAGCTTCGGGACAGCAACGTCTCGACATGACGGAAGCGGCTGTGAAGGGTGTGCAGCAATATGAGGTGCTCGATATCGAGATGGAACTTGGCGGAGTGTCCTATACAATTGACACCATGAAGGAACTGTGGCGTCGCCATCCTGAACATGAGTTCTATTTCATTATCGGAGCGGATATGGTGAACTATCTTCCCAAATGGGAGCAGATTGAGGAACTTGCGGAACGTTTAATTTTTATCGGGGTTGGTCGTCCGGGCTTCCAGTTACATCTGGATGATCTGCCGGACGAGTTACAGGATCGGGTGCTGTTGGCCGAGATGCCCCTGGTGGATATTTCATCGACAGCCATACGTAGACGTCTGGCCAAGGGACATTCGGTCCGCTTCATGATTCCTGATGAGGTGCACCAATACATTGTAAGGAGCGGTTTATATGGGACTAAGCCGTGAGGAACTGATTCAAGCTGTATCCGGGCAAATGCCGGAGAAGCGCTGGAAGCATACACTGGGCGTGATGGAATCGGCAGTAATTTTGGCTGGTAAATACGGTGCTGATCCTGTGAAAGCAGATTTGGCAGCAATATTGCATGATGTGGCGAAGTATTGGCCCGTTGCAGAGATGAAAGCGGTCATCCGTGATAACGGATTGAATCAGGAACTTCTGCAGCATGACAAGCAGCTCTGGCATTCCGAAGTCGGTGCTTTTGTAGCCCAGCGTGATTACGGTGTAGACGATTCCGAAATTATGAATGCCATCCGGTGGCATACCTCGGGTCGGGTGGGCATGAGCTTGCTGGACAAAGTGGTATGTCTTGCCGATTACATCGAACCGGGACGAGATTTTCCGGGAGTGGATCACATTCGCGAACAGGCTGAACATAGTCTGGAGGAAGGTTTAATTGCCGGATTCGACTCGACGATCAGCTTGCTGATCTCGCAGCGCCGTGTCATTTATCCTTTGACCATGTTGGCCCGGAATGACTTGATTGCACAAATATAGATTATGGAGGTTGGTTCATGACAGTATCATCGAAAGAACTTATGAATATGGCAGTTGCTGCCGCTGACGACAAAAAGGCATCCAATATTGTAGCTTTGGATCTAATTAACATTTCCTTGGTGGCGGACTATTTTGTTATCTGTCACGGTAATTCCGATACACAGGTACAGGCGATTGCCACTGAAATTCGCAAACAGGCTCACGCAGCCGGTGTGAATATTAAAGGTATTGAAGGCATGGATTCTGCACGTTGGGTACTGATGGACATGGGCGATGTAGTTGTTCATATCTTCCACCGCGACGAGCGTGAATACTACAACATTGAGCGTCTATGGTCTGATGCTAAAGTGGTGGAAACGGTATGAGTTTGATCGCTGGAACAGTCGTCTCTCTACCGGTTTCACGTGAAGTGTCTCCGTTTGGTTATTTTTTGACGACAGGATCGGAAGATGTACTGCTTCACTATACCGAGCTAACGCGGGATGTCAAAATCGGCGAGACGTTGGAAGTCTTTGTATTCTTTGATACAGAAGATCGTCTGGCTGTAACGATGAAAAAGCCTTATCTCATGTTGGGCGAAATGGCACGACTGGTTGTGGCTGATGTCCATCCACGCCTGGGCTGTTTCCTGGAGATGGGACTTGGACGGCAATTGTTGCTTCCTATTCGTGAATTGCCTGAACTGGCTGAGCTGCGTCCCCAAGTTGGGGATGAAGTCTTTGTGATGATGGAACATGACAAGCAAGGACGTCTGCGTGCCAAGTTGGCCGGGGAACGTGAACTTTCACCTTTGTCTTTCCATGCCCCATCTTCATGGTTGAACGAATGGGTTGAAGCGACGGTATACAAGCCATTGCAGATGGGTACTTTTGTCCTTGTAGAGGGCGGTGTACTGGGCTTTGGTGCGATTGGTATGATTCATTCATCCGAACGTAGCCATATGCTGCGTCTCGGTGAGAAAGTTAAATGTCGGGTGACGCTGGTACGTGAAGACGGACGTGTCAACCTGGCCATGACTCAATTAAAAGAAGTCGGACGTAACGAAGACGCAGACAAGCTGCTTGCATTCATGAAAGAGCGTCCGATGGGCGGCATGCCATACTCGGATGCAACTCCACCGGATATCATTAAGCAGCGTTTTGGCATCAGTAAATCTGCCTTCAAGCGTGCTTTGGGCAAGCTGATGAAAGACGGACTGGTTGTGCAAAAAGAAAGCTGGACGTATCTGTCCGAGTCTGCGCCTGCGGATCAGACTGAAGGTAACTAATTGAACCAAATGCATGTAATATATATAGGTTCAACTAAACTTTTTACACGAGAACGTAGAGGACAGAAATAACGTGAAGAAGCGAAGCGTTCGCCTTTATCCCCGGATTTTTCCTTCTGAAGAAGGGAATCAAAAAAATCTGGGGCTAACAGCGATCGGAAGGTTATTCTGTCATCGGAGTGGCAAGTGTAAATATTCTTTAGTTGAACTTATATAGAACTCGGATAAAGCAGGGCCAGACTGGGTAAACACCGGATGCCCCTGCTTTTTCTTTGATTAGATCCAGATTGGAAAATGAAATTGAAAGTGCGGTGCCTGACATGTCTTACCGGAAATTTGCCTATGTCTATGATGAATTAATGGAAGATATGCCTTATCCGGACTGGATAAGGTTTGCAAGAACAGCGTGGGAACAGCATGGAATGCCCAAAAGTGTCGCTGAACTTGGCTGTGGAACGGGCTCCATTACGATTCCGCTCGTGAACTCCGGCTTCGAAGTTACAGGCATTGACCTCTCTGCAGATATGCTGTCGGTTGCACGCAGCAAGATGGAGGCTACGCCTCAGGGCCATCGTTTGTACCGGGAAGGCAGCGTCCGTTGGGTGCAGCAGGATATGCGGGACTGGCGAGTGCCGGAGCCTGTGGATTCGGTGATCTCTTTCTGTGACTGTGTCAATTATCTGCTGGAACAGGAAGATGTCATTCGAACATTCCTGCGCACATATGAGATGCTGAAACCGGGGGGACGTTCCTGTTTGATGTTCATCATCCCGATACCCTTATTCGTTATGATGATGAGCAACCCTTTGTGCTGGATGAACGTTCCGTATCCTATATTTGGACTTGTGGTCTGGATCAGGATCGGTGTGAGATCGAGCATCATCTCAGTATCTTTTCGCGTGTGGATGATGGTAGCAAGGATATGTACCAGCGATTTGAAGAAGTTCATGTGCAGCGTGCATATGACCCGGACTGGATGAAGCTGGAGTTGTCCAAGGCAGGCTTTCGAGATGTGAAGGTATATGCGGATTTTGAGTGGAAAGAGGCGGGAGACAGCGCACAGCGCTTGTTCTACGTTGCTGTGAAGTAGGAGCGAATGATGAGAACTGTCCTTATGGTGCATAAGGGCAGTTTTTTGCGTATTTTTCAAGGGGGATGACAAACAGCTATAAGAGGGGAGAAATACATATTGACGTGACAAAAAGTATTGCCAGTTCAAGTAAAGGAGGCCATAATGGTTGGATAGAAAGCGTTTTCTAAGAAGATAAAATGCCAAGGTGAGGTGCAGAAGTGGAAAGTACATATAAAACAAGACTCTCGTCAGAACAGTTGAATGCCATAATAGATCAGCACTTCTCTGCAAGTATACAGGACTACAAGGAAATGGTGGATGGATGGGCCAATCAAGCATATCTGATTACACTAAGTGACGCACAGCGGGTTGTACTCAAAATTGCTCCTTCGGCTTCAACAAATCTGATGCGCTGTGAACAGGATCTTATGCTTGCCGAGGTCGAGGCACTGCGCCTCATCGCGGAATTGCAGGATGTTCCCGTGCCCCGTGTGCTGGCGTATGATGATTCCTTAACCATTGCGCCTGCACGTTATTTTGTCATGGAGTACATGTCTGGGACACCTTATAATCAGGTCAAGGATCAATACGCTGCGGAAGAGCAGGCAAACATTGAACATGAGTTGGGTCGTTACAATCGCCGGATTAACGAAATTAAGGGAGAAAAGTTCGGATATTTCTCAGAGAAAAAACAGCATTACTCCTCATGGAAAGAAGCATTTATGAATCTGATGGATGATATTCTTATCGATGGGCAAGAAGTTGGTATTGAATTCACAATCGGATACGCAGAACTGAGACGTTTGATTGCAGAGAAATCGGAAGTGCTGGATGATGTAAAAGAACCGGTTCTTGTCAGTTGGGATTTGTGGGATGGCAATGTTTTAGTGGATGCGGGTCGCATCACGGCTATTATTGACTTTGAACGATCTCTGTGGGCAGACCCTTTAATGGAGCATTACTTTAGTCATTTTAACTATACACCCGGTTTTGTGGAAGGTTATGGGCATTCGATTACCACCCCAAGTGAGCTGAGAAGAAGAAGCCTTTATGACTTGTATTTTGATCTGGTGCTGCGCATTGAGTGCGCTTATCGCCAATATGATAATCAGGAACATGTGAATCGGACAATTCATAATTTGGAGGAAGGCATCGAACGTTTCAGATTATCCTGAACAGCAAGGGGTGTTATAGAAGGTAAGAACCTTATGTATCAAAAGGGTGATTACCATGCGTCATATTGACTTTGAGCGTGCTTTCTAATATAATGTTTCCAATATTGTATACATATTTCGATGATAAGGATCAGTAGTGATTTCTGTACATGACAGAGAGTCGGCGGTTGGTGCAAGCCGATTGACAGTAGTTCACGAACTCGCCTTGGAGAAATGCGGTGATTACACCATCCTCTTAACTCGCTTGTACAAACTATGGGTAAGGGCATGGAAATCCGCATCGGTTAACCGCCGTTACAGGTCCAAAGGGAGTGGATGACGAAGCACGTTCGTCCGCTAACTAGGGTGGTACCACGGGAATTCAACCTCTCGTCCCTAGCGCTGCAAACGCTACGGGATGCTGAGGTTTTTTTGTTGCAATTAAAGCGAATAAAAGCGATTAATCTTGAGGAGGAACATAGATGAGTGAGAACCATCAGCCGAAACACGGCTATCAGCCACAAGTCATGGAAAAAAGTTGGCAGCAATATTGGGATGCAAATAAAACGTTTAAAACAGGTGAGGACCCGGTTAAACCGAAGTTTTATGCATTGGATATGTTCCCTTATCCGTCCGGTTCAGGTCTGCATGTAGGCCACCCGGAAGGATATACGGCTACGGATATCATCTCCCGTTACAAACGTATGCGTGGTTATAATGTATTGCATCCGATGGGCTGGGATGCTTTCGGTCTGCCTGCGGAGCAGCATGCACTGGATACGGGTGAGCATCCACGGCACATTACATTCCGCAATATTGACAATTTCCGTCGCCAGATCAAATCGCTCGGATTCTCATATGACTGGGATCGTGAGATCAGCACAACGGACCCGGATTATTATAAATGGACGCAGTGGATCTTTATCCAACTGTACAATAAAGGCTTGGCTTATGTTGATGAAGTGGCAGTCAACTGGTGTGAAGCACTTGGAACGGTATTGGCTAACGAAGAAGTTATTGATGGTAAGAGTGAACGTGGTGGACATCCGGTTGTGCGCAAACCGATGCGCCAGTGGGTACTGAGAATTACTGAGTATGCGGAGCGTCTGTTGGAAGACCTGGAAGAGCTGGATTGGTCTGAGAGCATTAAGGATATGCAACGCAACTGGATCGGTAAATCGACAGGAGCAGAAGTTGTTTTTGCCATTGAAGGTCGTGAAGAAGTCATCAAGGTGTTCACAACCCGTGCAGACACATTGTTCGGTGCTAGCTTTGCAGTTCTTGCTCCCGAGCATGAATTGGTAGCAGCGATTACAACCGATGACCAACGTGAAGCGATCAAAGCTTATCAGGAGCAGGCTGCACGTAAGAGTGATCTGGAACGTACGGATCTGGCCAAAGACAAAACAGGTGTATTCACTGGAACCTATGCCATTAATCCGGTGAATGGCGCGAAGTTGCCAATCTGGATTGCCGATTATGTCCTGGCCGGCTACGGTACAGGTGCGGTTATGGCTGTTCCGGGTCATGATGCACGTGACTGGGAATTTGCGAAGCAGTTCGGTCTGGATATCATCGAAGTTATTCAAGGTGGAGACATTACACAAGAGGCGTACTCGGGTGATGGCGCACATGTGAATTCTGATTTCCTGAACGGACTGAACAATGAAGAATCGGTTGCCAAGATGATTGCTTGGCTGGAAGAGAACGGCAAGGGACAAGGAAAAGTAACCTATCGTCTGCGCGATTGGCTGTTCAGCCGTCAGCGTTATTGGGGTGAGCCAATCCCGATTCTGCATCTGGAAGACGGAACGATGAAGACGGTGCCGGAGGATCAACTTCCGCTGTTGCTGCCTGATATCGACCAGATCAAACCTTCAGGTACTGGAGAATCGCCACTTGCGAATGTTACAGAGTGGGTGAATACGGTAGATCCGGAAACGGGAATGAAGGCACGTCGTGAGACCAACACCATGCCACAATGGGCGGGGAGCTGCTGGTATTACCTGCGCTTTATCGATCCGCACAATGACAAGGAACTGATCTCTAAGGAGAAACAGCAGCAGTGGCTGCCCGTTGATCTGTACATTGGAGGAGCAGAGCACGCGGTGCTTCACTTGCTGTACGCTCGTTTCTGGCACAAAGTGCTGTATGATCTGGGTGTTGTGCATACCAAAGAGCCTTTCCACAAACTGGTAAACCAAGGGATGATCCTGGGTACCAATAATGAAAAAATGAGTAAATCCCGTGGTAATGTCATTAATCCGGATGTAATCGTCAATGAATTCGGTGCAGATACATTACGTCTGTACGAGATGTTCATGGGGCCATTGGAAGCGACCAAACCGTGGAACGCTAACGGAGTTGAAGGCATGCATCGTTTCCTTTCACGCGTATGGCGTCTCTTCATCAACGAAGACACAGGAGCAATCAATGACAAGATTACGGTGGACGGTGGAACGGACGAGTTCAAGCGGACTGCTCACAAAACGATCAAAAAAGTTACGGATGATCTGGAGCATCTGCGTTTCAATACATCCATCAGCCAGCTGATGATCTTCATCAATGATGCATACAAAGCGGATACATTGCCTCGTGAAGCCATGGAGAACTTTGTACAGCTGTTGTCACCGCTGGCACCGCATATGGCAGAGGAATTGTGGAGTCGTCTGGGTCATGAAGGTGGAATCTCTTACGTGGCTTGGCCTGAATATGATGAGTCCATGACAGTGGACGCTGAAGTGGAAATTGTTGTTCAGGTCAACGGTAAAATTGTAACTCGTGCTACGATCGCGAAGGATCTGGATGCGCAGGGGATGCAGGACTATACGATGGAACTGGATCCTGTTAAGCAGGCGCTGGAAGGCAAGACCATTCGCAAGGTCATTGCCGTTCCAGGCAAACTGGTTAATATTGTTGCCGGTTAATCTCACTAGCTCGGAATAGTTCATCCAGTTTCAACAAATCTTCATCATATTTGTCATGTGTCGTGTGGATCAGGCTGTCGAACACTCCATTCAGACTAACCTTTAGCAGTGCAAGTGCCTGAGCGGTAATACCGCCGGGTACAGCGACGCGAGCCTGAAGCTCTTGCGGAGTGTATCCTCCTTCGGTAAGCAACTTGCCTGTTCCAAGGAGCATTTCGCCAGCCAGAGCGCAGGCATCTGCCCGTTTGATACCTGTAAGCTTCACGGCACTTTCAATCCATTGCTCCAAAAAGAACGATATGAATGCAGGTCCGCAGCTGGAGAAGTCGGATGTGATCCGGGTACAGGCTTCATCCACTTGGTATGGTTTGCTTATATGGCTGAGCAGATCTTCCAGCACAGCGCGGTCTTCGGTAGTCATGCGTTCGCCGTGTATGCACAGGGACGCTCCACTGCCGACCTGGTGTGTGACGCTGGGAATAACCTTGGAGACTTTGCAAGGAAGTGAAGATTCCAGATGGCGCAGCTGCACGGGACTGGTGATCGATACAATCATATGATTGGGATTCACGACAGGCAGGATGTCGTCAATGACATGTTTGAATTCAAGCGGCTTCACGCACAGGAAGATGATATTGCTTCGGATAACCGTTTCCCGATTGCTCTGGGATTCATGTAGACCAGGGTAACGGAGGGATAACTGACGTACTTTGGACGGGGTTCTATTGCTTGCAGCGATCTGCCGGGGCTCGAGTGCACCCGATTGGATCAGGGCATAGATCAGCAGGCTGCCCATGCTGCCGGTTCCGATAAATCCAACCTTCATTGTTTCAGGCCTCCTTTCATGCTTTACGGTACTGGCGCAGTTCATTCCCTCTATTCTATGCGTAAGGACCTGTTTCACATGACATGAAAAATGCACAACTTGTTTTATCAGAGATATTCAACGGTTCGGAAGCACCGCCCGTGTTCGAAATGAATGATTTTGAATTCAGGGAGAGGTGTGGAAGAATGAGATGGAATAAGGGCATGACCATTGCTGCTGCGGTGGTTGGGAGTATACTCATATTATGGTCGGGCAAAAGTGAACAGCCACCTAGTGGCTGGGAATCCATGCAGCTCGGCACCGAGAAGCCGACGATAGAGCAGGAACTTCCTGCTGTACAGTCGGCTAATTCGGTTCAGGGCAATATAGGAGCAACTTCCGCAACGGATGCAAGGGCCGAGCAGACGGGGAATGATGCAAAGGCAGGAGAGTCTAAAGAGCTTTCGAGCGTTGGGGTTTCATCAACTTCGATTGAGCCGGTCGTGCAAGGTACGAATTCCAATCCTTCCGTTACCTCCGAGACAGCATCAAGCAGGAATGCATCTGTAGTTCGTGAGGAAGCTAGTGACAATGGCAAGATTGATGTGAATACCGCACCTGTCTCCAAGCTTACAGAGCTTCCCGGAATCGGGGAGAAGAAAGCTCAGGCTATTGTGGACTATCGGAATGCACATGGTCCTTTTGCCAAAGTTAGCGATCTGACGAAGGTCAAAGGAATCGGGATGAAGATGCTGGAGAAGATGGCACCGTATGTGCAGATCCGGTAATATTAGAATGAAAATTGTGTTGAGCGGGAGGAAAGCAGCATGAGTACAGTAGAGGTACGCAAGGACTGGGACACGTATTTTATGGACATCGCATATATGGTCTCAACCCGTTCTCGCTGTTCGCGTCGTCATGTGGGTGCCGTGCTAGTTCAGGGAAAGAAACTGCTGGGGACAGCCTATAATGGTGCACCCTCAGGCGTCCCGGACTGTTCTGAAGCAGGTTGCATGATATCGGAAGAGTATGAGTTGGTCGTAACCGATGGACAAGAAGATATGGTCAAAAAGCAACGCTGCATTCGCACAATCCATGCGGAGCAAAATTTGCTTTTATTCACCGATCGAATTGACCGCGAAGGTTCGTCTGTGTATGTGACCGACGAACCTTGCTGGACATGTGCCAATATGCTCGCAAATAGTGGTATTACAGAAATCGTCTTTCATCGTTCTTATCCCAAAGATACTGGCAAGGTTACCAACATGATGCAACAGAAGGGCATAACGTTCCGTAGGCTGGAGAGTTACCAGCCCCCGCGGGAAACGATGATGACTGTGAGTAACTAATATGAATATGTTCCAAAGAATGAGCGGGGAAGAACCTCCGGCAAGCCTGAAACGGCTTTCCGGGGGTTTTTCTGTGTTCAATGGGTGGAAATGAAGGAGGAATACAAATGAAAGGCAGACCTTTGCTAAGTTTTACGATCTGCTGGTTATGCGGTAGCGGCTTGGCATGTGCTTTAACAGGCTGGACGTTAATCTGGGGGATGGTGGGAGCGCTGGCATGTCTGCCACTTCTACTGCGTTTCATGGATGTACGTGGATGGTCTATCTTATTTTTACTCGCTGCCTTTGTTGGAGGCACTGTACATTGGGAGTGGAATGACATACGCAATCATAGTAGTTTGCCTGAGACCATCCATATTGCTGCTGATGAGATGGACGGAATGGCTGCCGAAATTCAGGGTGAGCTTATGTCAGATGTACGCATTGATGGAGATCGGGCGGACTTTAAGATACAGATGTCCTCGTTACTGCCGATTTCGGATTCACCCACAGATACCGAGACGGCAGCTGTATCTTTGTTTAATGGTAGTGAAACTCTGATGGTACAAGTCAGATTGGTGGAGGAAGAAGAACAACAGGTGGCCGCAGGCTGGAAGAGGGGAGATGCAATCACGCTCAAGGGTTCATTTGCCTCTCCTGGTGAGGCTAGAAACTTTGGTGGGTTTGACTATCGCAGTTATTTGCGGACATTGCATATCCATTGGCTGTTCAAAGTGAAGGGAGCCAGCTCGGTAACGGCCGCTCCCCAGAAGGGCTTGGGCAATTCGGCATTCTTCGGTGGACTGACTGGATGAGACATACGTTGGGTTCAACGGTTGAGCGATTATTTCCCGAACCTCATGCAGGTTATATGAAAGGGCTTATTATCGGTATGGCAAAGGATATCGATCCGGGTACCTATGGTCAGTTCTCACAACTGGGTTTAACGCATATTCTGGCAATCTCCGGAACCCATGTGGCAGTCTATGTGGCATCGCTACTCCTTCTTCTATCCTGGTTAAGACTTACGAGAGAGACGGCACTTACGATTGTCCTGGTACTGGTGCCAGCTTATGTACTGCTATCCGGTGGTTCACCATCCGTGATTCGAGCAGGGATCATGTCTATGATTGGTTTATACCTAGCACGTCGTGGCCTTGCCAGAGATGGTCTTCAGATGATCAGTGCAGCAGCATTGCTGATGATGTGGTGGGACCCGTACTTTTTGCTGAGCGTCAGCTTTCAGTTATCTTTTCTGGTGACCGCAGGTTTGATGATCTATATGCCTCTAATTAACCGATTGTTTAGCAGCTGGCCCAAATCTCTGGCCGCAACCGCATCCGTTACGGTGACCGCACAGTTAATTTCTTTTCCGGTGACTATTCTGTATTTCAACCAGTTTTCGTTGCTCTCTTTTGTAGCCAACTTTCTGCTCGTATCGTTGATTAGTGCCATAGTATTACCTGTGGGGACGGTCGCCATGCTGTTGTCATTCGTGTGGATTCCCTTGGCAAAACCCCTCGCGTGGATTGCGATTCAACTGAATCAACTGACATTTGTAAGCGTGGAATGGATGAACAGCCTGCCAGGTTTTGTAATGATCTGGGCGACACCTAGTTTGTTATGGATTGCTTCATATTATGCAGTGTTATATGCCTTACTTCACCTGTTGAATCGGGGCAATGGTGCACAAAGAGAATCAGGGTTGGTAGAGGAAGATACGGCTCCTCTTGTCCGACGACAACCTTCCGTTGCGATGGGGATTATGGGCATTGGTGCTTCAATGTCAACTGTAACACAGCGTCAGGGTGACCCTCGTTCAGGAGGAAAAGAAACATCGTTAACAACATTAGGAGCCAGCATAGCCTGGCCGGAGTATACCAGTGCATTCACTGCAAGAGGTGCCGGATACTATGCCAATCCGCGACTGAGTAAAATCCAGCGATGGTTGTGCGGGTTGCTCGCGTTCAGCTTTTTGGCTGGATTGTGGTGGGCATACCAGACTCCCCAGTCTGCGGGAACCGGTATCGTACAATTTTTGGACATTGGACAAGGCGACAGCACATTAATTACAACGCCGGAAGGTAAACATATTCTGGTGGACGGCGGAGGAACGGTTAACTTTGGCAATATCGAACAATCATGGAAAGCAAGGCGCGACCCCTATGAAGTAGGTGCAAAGGTCGTCGTTCCTTTACTGAAAAAAAGAGGTATCCATCAACTGGATGCTGTCATTGTGACGCATGCTGACCAAGATCATGCTGGAGGGTTGCAGGCCGTACTGGAACAGATCCCTGTTAAACGATTCATGTTTAATGGTACAACCAGTGGAAAAGATAACTTTGATAAATTAGTAGATACTGCTATCGCACGGAAAATCCCATTATATGCTATTAAGCAGGGTATGTCATATAAGGCAGATCGGGAGACAACGCTGCATTTTATTTCGCCGGATCTAGGAGAGGTGGTGGATAGGATAGGTGCTCTGCCTGTATCTGAACACCAGAATCATGATTCCGTTGTCTTTTTGCTGGATATGGCGGGAGCCACTATGTTGTTCACGGGTGATATGGATGCAGCAGCCGAGCAGGATTTGCTCTATATGATTGAGGATGGATCGCTGGCTGCCCAGTTTGAACAGAAAGGATCAGATCTTGGAGTTGCAGAGGGAGTTGTACAAAGGGTATTTACACGCCCGTTGCAGGTTAATTCAAATGATACTTCAGCATCTATCTCCATTGATGTGTTAAAAGTAGCTCATCATGGAAGCAAAACGTCGTCCACCGAAGCCTGGCTCCAATATTGGAACGCCAAAACCGCCGTCATATCTGCTGGTGTTAACAATACATATGGGCATCCCAATCCGGGGGTGATGGAACGTCTGGAAGCTACCGGGTCAGAGATTTATCGAACAGATCAGATGGGTGAGGTCCAGATGAGAGTAAAAGATGGGAAGATTGATGTTCGATACAAGCTGGTCGGGGGTGAGTGATGGCGGGTAGCCTATTTAGCGGTTTGAAGATAAGTGAAAGAAACCATCATTTAATACCAATTGTAAGGATAAAAAGACAAGAGAACCTGCAATAATATGCATCGTTTGAGCAGAAAAAGTATTGAAGTTAACTGTAAAAATCGAGTAGATGACCCCACCTATGAAGCCTAATAGACCATATGCGGCAATAGCAAGGAGCAGTCTCATATACGTATTATCATTTTTTCTGTATAAAAGGAATCCATCCACTAATATAGAAAGTGGCATGATTAAGAAGAGTAAAATAGCGAGGTTAATCAATAATCCAACCGCAAATGAATACTCGAATGAATAATAGTGAGTATTCTCTAGCCTTTCATCCAAAGGGACATAGTGATATATCCCCATTACAAGTGAAATGAAAACGGCAGTTAATACAGCTGCAAGTATTTTTCCGCGCGGCCTATACATTCTATGGGTTTTTGTCATTCAAATATTGACCTCCATCTTAAATAACGATATTTAGAAGAGATAGACTAAGGGAGTTACTATATTTTAACATACACAGGCTGCGTAAGAATGATTGAGAGGTATTGAGAAAGTAAGTCTTAGTTGACCATAACAGAAAAAAGTCGTTCCGATGAGAGCGACTTTTTCTTGAATTGAATCATAATAACACATTTCAATTGTCATACGTTTTAAGGATATCATTGATTTACTCTTAGTGAAGTTGACTAGGAAGGAATTACTCTCTCGCTTTTGAGATACTAATCGGCAAGCTTATTATAGTTGCGCTGAATAAGTTGAGTATGTGATCAATTTGATCCCAACTTTTATTCCATATTATCATATTAAATACAATCATTTGTATTTGGTTTGTTGTATTTATTTAAAAAATGGTTTTTAGTTGTGGATATTATTAGTGTTAAGTAATTTCCGTTGCAGGATTATGGTTATTTTTACCGAATAATAGTTAGGCTCACCTTGGAGGAGGAATAGAGATAACTTAGTGATCGTAGCACCATACATAATAATGAGGGGATCAAGAAAATGGAACTTGTAGAAATGACACAAAGTAAAAGTAATAGCAATGCAACTCAGAAATTTAGAGTGAAATGGATTAGAAAAGCGATAGCCCTATGGATTGGACTTTTAGTTATCGGTTTGATTGCAGGACAGTCCTCTGCGTATGCATCATCCGGCTCCAATGGCTCAATCTCTTCTGTCCTTGATCGTAATGATTATTTGCTTGAAGATGGTACACTTTGGTCTAAAGGGACCATAAGTGGAGTATGGACACAAAATCTTAATTTAATTGGTATTTCAAAATCGGACACTCATTCAGTTTTTGGCTGGACTGCGGATGGGAAAGTCTATCGGTGGGACAAGGAAAATGCAGATAAGCCAGAGGTTAACCAATACAATGGAGTAGTGAAGGTTTATGGGCATGGCCTGGTTCTTCTTCAAGATGGAACACTTCATACAAAAGGAGAACAGATCAAAGGTTTGGAATCCATCATTGATGTTGGTCCATATGAGGGAAGTCGGGAATATTTTTATAGTGCCCTTTCTTCGTCTGGGGACGTGTATTACTCAGACTATCGAAACAAAGTGCGTAAAGCAGGCAATGTACCTGATGGTAAAGCTATCGCACTGAACAGCGCTTATGCAGCGGTATTGAAGAACGATGGCGCTGTAGTGATTGTGAGTGTATTGTACGAAGACGAGCAGATAACTATTGCTAATGATGTACAGTCAATGATTTGGTTAGGAAGTACACATAAGTTACTCACGGTGAAGGTTGATGGAACGGTATGGAGTTATGATCGCACTGCCAAATACAAGTCTGAGCAATTGCAAGGATTAACTAATGTCAACCAAGTTGTATACTCTTCTGATCTTGATGAATTATACGCACAGTTACAAGATGGATCATGGGCTACATATGATAATGGGAAGTTAACTCCTCTATCAGCTCCCATATTAAATCAAGTGACACTATCGGTATCTTCCAAAGAAGCCAAGATTGAAGATACGATCACGCTTACCGTTCAGGAGAACTATAGCAACGGATTTAAAACCAAACGTGCACCATTGCCTCAAGAGATTACAGTCGAAAAGCCGCAAATTGCACAGATTCAGGCAGGCGGCAAACTAAAGGTTACGGGTATGGGTACAACCAAAGTGACGTTGAAGGTCGGTGATCAGACTTCTAGTCTTCAACTAAACGTTGATTCACAGCAAAAGTTATCAGGCGCTACATTGTTGGAGGGAAATGTATACTTACCATTACAATCGGTGTTCAAAACATTGGGAGCCAAAATCGATGTCAAAGGCGCGTCTTTTAACATTCAATTTGGAGATGACAGAATTACTTTGCAAAAAGGTAGTGCAATTGCACGATTAAACAATAAAGAGCTTAAAATGAAAGGGAAAGTACAAACCATTGGAGGACAAACTGTATTTCCTGCGGAATTGTTAAGACAGGCTGCGGGGATTCAAGTTAAATGGGATGCAGAGTTGAAGCAGGCCAAAGTTCTGGTTGGAAACTCATTCATCATAGTTGAATCGAAGGACACACTTGCACTGACCAAGAAAAAAGAGCTGGGAAATCTTAGTCGGTTCATTGGCAAGTCCTATTGGATCAACAGTGATGCGAGTTTGGGGAAACGTTTCAGTAAAGTGACTATCACAGACATCAAAATTGAAAAGAGTAAATACGGTGATCGAAGTTACTCTATTGTCTTCCGTAATGCAAAAGGAAAAACCGTTTCTGCTTATGCAGGAGGTGCGCCTTCGAGTGTGACGGAGATGCTGGCCGATTCCAACCAATTCTTCTCTTCTGATCCGTATAAGAAATACAATTGGTCCCAGTCCACTTGGAATAAAATTATTGCTGGAGAAGTAGCTCTAGGAATGAACATAACTCAGGTGCGGCTTGCATGGGGAGATCCATCAAGCATTTCGTATGAAACGAGTTCACAAGGCAAAATCGAAGTTTGGGTCTATGCCAGCTCAGCAGGCATAAGAGCTTTAGGGTTTCTCAATGGCAAACTGATCGTGATTTACTGATGAATACACGAATTAATCACTTCATTTGATTGCAAGTCACAGCACAAAAATAGCCCGCTTTCGTTACCCTCTTCAAGGGAAAATACCGGAAAACGGGCTATTTTCTAAACTATAGGAATAATATTAAACATTACTACTCAACGCCATCTTTAAAATGTTTGCTCCAATGTTTGTCGCCTTTGTGTAGCAGATCTTCTACCGTTTTCTCCAAAGTCATCAAGAGCTGGGCTCGGACATCGAGCACTGTTTCTCTGTACAAGCGTTCTTCCGATCCAACGATTTTGTCGCCGTATAGTGCTTGTGCAGCTACGTATTTCCGATGTTCCTCGACCAGAGTATCAATGGAGTCCAATGCATGTTCAACAAAATGGGAAATGCTTTGGTATTCTTTGGGCATTTGTTCTTTTAACGCTTGAATTTTCGCAAGAGCTGGCATGCTCATCACCTCGTGTTTATGAATGTAAATTTACAATACAACATTTTCATGAAAATTGCATTAAAAACAGCTTAAATTTGGACAAATTTCGACTTTTTTTATTTTCGAGACCAATAAAGTGGTTAGCTATAATGTATGCCATTGCATTTGAATTGAGTCGTGTAAGTAATGGAATCCCTTTTGGTCACGTTTGGTGACTCGTTATGCAATTTCTGTTATTCTAAGAGAAGATTTCAGCGGCCCAAATACATAAGCCGTCATTTTGTTATGGCCAATTTAAAAAATACTTAACTTTGCAACAAATTTATGGATGGTCACGTCTATAGGGTTGCAGGGAGAGGGGATCCTTTGTGGTAGAGTCGGAACTCATCAGAGCCGCTCAATCGGGCGATCGCGACGCTCTAATTACCCTATTGCGGGAGATTGAACAACACGTCTATCGGACCGCATATTATATTCTAAATAATGAACAGGACGCTTTGGATGCTGCTCAGGAAGCGTTGATCCGAATTTACACCAAAATCAACTCATATGAAGAAAAGGCCCAATTCAAAACATGGGTACAACGTATCGTCACCAATATCTGTATTGATAAATTCAGAAGAACTAAGCCGTCTGTCTCCATTGATGAGCATGATATGGTTTTTCAGGATAATCAGGATGTTGAATATGAGGTCATGTCCACTTATGTGGCACAGGACATTCAAGATGCGATCAACAAGCTTCCCGAGCATCATCGTACCGTTATTGTTCTAAGATACTTGCAGGACTTATCCTACAATGAAATTGCGGATTGTCTCGATCTTCCGTTAAATACGGTGAAATCTTATTTATTTAGAGCCAGACAACAATTACAAAATCTACTACAGGAGTATCAGAAAGGTGGTGTGACAGGATGAAATGCGAAGAGGTGGTGGAATGGATGCACCGGTATCTGGATCATGATCTGGGCGAGGCAGAAACCGCGCAGATGTTACAACATGTGGCCCAATGTCCGGAGTGCGCCGAGAATTTTAGTTTGCTCAGAGCTCTTTCCAGAGAACTGGAAGATTTACCTCAAGTAAGTCCGAAGTTTAGCCTGGTTGATGCGATTATGCCACAACTGGATGCCATTGACGAAGCGCGGAGGGAACAAAGTAGCACAATACAGGAAATGACTCCTGTCCCCGCTGCATTTGAGAATTTACAACGTTCAAGTGAGCGGAAAACGAAGCAAAAATGGCTTAATTCAATGGCAGGGCGAATGTCGATGGGGGCGACAGCTGCGGCAGTTGTATTGGGATTCGCAATCTGGGGATATCAACCGGAACAGATCGAGAATGCGGATACCTTTATGACGAGATCTGGAAGTTCCCAGGAAAGTGGAAGTGTGGAGCAGAACCCATTGAGCCTGGATGTTAATAATGATTCGGCAACTTCGCCTCGTGAAAGTAGCAACGATGTATTTGTGGGTGAACCAATTGATCCCTCGACTGAAGGAGATAACCTGGGATCAGGAACTATTCCTGAAGAGAATGGTGGAGACAAGGTACAGGAGCCTGAAATTCAGGCAGATCAGACACCTAAACCACCGGCTACCGAGTCAACGCCTGCTTCGAATAAAGGGGCTCAGGATCCTTCGTCAAATTCTCGTTCGGTAGATGAGCAGAAGAGTCTGAATCAGAACCAGGATGCAGAGCAGAAAAATTCAGATTCAGGAAGTGCTGCCACGGCCCTGACCGATGAGCAAGGGCATGGAACAACTGAACCAGATAACGGAGACGAGCAAACCTTCGATTCACAGACTATAGTGCCAAAAACGAACGAAGATGCTCCGGTAGAAGACAAAACTGCTTCTGATTCCGGTGTAGCGACAGATTCTTCCGGAGGAAATAAAGGATTGGCAGGACCGGGTCAGGAAATCGCTACAACAGTAGCACCAAAAGAGTGGAAATCACCTGACGGCACCTATCTGGTTATGCTTATTGGTAATCAAATTAGTATATACTCCAGACCTGCTAATGAAACGGACGTTCTGAATCTGGTTGAACAGCGCAATATCGAGGGGACACTGAAGTCAGCCAGTTGGTCGAAGGATGGCACCCTATTTAATTACGAAACGGACAAGGACGGATCAACGGCGAAGAACTCGTTTAATGTGCCATCTGTTTCAGGTGGAGCTTCTGCGAAATAAGTGAAATTTGGGAGCATACTCTATTGAAATGAAAGAACATTTCCATTATGACAAGCATATATTGGAAGTAACAAAACGTCCTATCTCAGTTCAAACAACTGACGTCGTATGACCGCGCACCGGCTTTTTCTAGAACTGCTGGTGTCCGCGTTTATATAGATGTAGGACAGGGGACCTTCATCCATAACTGGATGTAAGGTCCCTTTGTTGTCTATCGCTTTTTCTGGTAGGATAAGAGGGATAAGGAGGCGCCGTGAATGGATGTGAAAAGTGCAACAAAAGCAATACGTAGTGGAGAAACGGCTCCAATCTATGTGCTGTACGGAACGGAGAAGTACCAGATACAGCAATTTACGGATATGTTAAAAGAACAGGTGATTGAAGAAGAGCATCGTGATTTTGCGATTATTTCATATGATTTGTCTGAAACAGCTGTGGAGGTCGTTATTGAAGAGGCTGAGACCTTGCCTTTTCTGGTTCCGCGTAAACTAATAATTGTAAGAGATACCAGCCTGTTCACCGCAGGTAAAGAATCCAAGATTGATCATCAGGTTGACCGTCTGCTTACATATATGGACAATCCGGTAGATTATAGTACGATTGTTTTTCTGGCGCAAGGAGACAAACTGGATGAGCGTAAGAAGCTGGTGAAGGCTGTCAAGAAAAAGGCGATAGTTCTGGCTTTTGCTCCCTTGAGTGGAGAGGAACTGTTGAATTGGATTGTGAAACTGGCGAAGCAGCGGGAGGTATCCTTTGAAACGGGAGCAGCGGACACACTGGTCAGTTATGCTGGAACAGGTCTCCAGACCCTATCTGCTGAAGTAGACAAATTATGTTTGTTCGCGGGTAATGGGGGAACCATCAAGCGTGCGGATATTGAGTCGTTGGTTGCCCGCAGTACGGAGCAAAATGTGTTTTCTCTGGTGGAAGAACTCGCCAATCTGCGATTGGAAAAAGCATTAGCTCTTTTCTATGAGTTGCTAAAGCAACGGGAAGAACCGATCAAAATTGCCGCTTTAATCGCACGTCAGTTTCGTATCATGATCCAGGTTAAAGAATTGGGACAGCAGAGTTATTCTCAACAGCAGATCGCTAGTCAGCTTGGCCTGCATCCCTATGCCGTTAAAATTGCGGGTGAACAAGCCCGGAAGTTTCAAGCTGATCGTCTGAGAATGATTCTGAGTCACCTGAGTGAACTGGATTACCAGATGAAAACAGGAGCGGTGGATAAAGTCCTTGGTCTGGAGCTGTTCTTATTAAGACTCGGTGCGTGATGGGTGTGTAAACGTAATGGAATAATCGTATGAATAACAAACAAAGCGACCTTCGTTCCATGATGGTTAGATCATCGGAATAAGGTCGCTTTGTCTGTGTCTCATACTTATCGAATCAGATACTAAAAAATCCTGAAAGCCTATGCTGTTCAGGATTTTTCCATTGGATCGTATAAGTAACGCTTCTTACGCTTGTGCGGAAAGAGCGTTCAGTTTTTTCGCCAAGCGAGACTTTTTGCGTGCAGCTGCATTTTTGTGAACCAGACCTTTAGTTACAGCCTTGTCCAGCTTTTTGGAAGCAGCTTGAATCGCAGCTTTTGCAGTATCAACTTCGTTACTTACCAGAGCAGCATCAGCAGCTTTTACAGCTGTACGGAGTGCAGATTTCTGAGAAGCGTTGAGTGCGCGGCGCTTGTCGTTCGTTTTTACGCGTTTAATAGCGGATTTGATGTTTGGCATTACATTCACCTCCTGTAAGGCATTTGCATGAATACAAACGTTTCACAACTTAAAATATTCTATCACGCTAGCATGTAAATTGCAACAGATATTCCTACGATGTTCGACTTGCTGCATAAAGAAACTCTTTTTCCCACACAATATGCTCAAATGCGGTAAGGGAGGCAGGAACAGATGACCCTCGATTTGCAAAACTATACAGTTCGTACCGATTTGGCGATCGACTCCAAGGAAATGGCGCAGGGTGGACAGAAACAGACCATTCCCGGACTTCGGGAAGATATAGAAAAAAAAGAAGGTATCACGATTACGCGTATTGATGTTCTAAATGATGAAGCAGCCAAGGCCATTGGTCGGGTGAAAGGCCACTACGTTACTTTGGAGGTACCATCACTGCGTAATGGAGATACCGAACTACAGGAGCGTGTTGCTGCCGAGTTTACACGTGAAATGGAAGATTTTATGATCAAGGCCGGGATCGACAAAACATCCAAGATCTTGATTGTGGGCCTGGGTAACTTGAATGTCACCCCGGACTCACTTGGCCCACTGGTTGTGGAAAATCTGATGGTGACCCGTCAGTATTTCGAATTGGTGCCGGATCAGGTTGCGCCAGGGTATCGGGAAGTCAGCGCAATTGCTCCCGGAGTTCTCGGTACAACGGGCATTGAATCCAGTGACATCGTACAAGGTATTGTCGACCGTACCAAACCGGATGCTATTATTGCGATTGATGCCCTGGCCTCCCGTTCCCTGGAACGTGTAAATACAACGATTCAGGTTGCAGACATTGGAATCCACCCTGGTTCGGGTATTGGGAACAAACGGCGTGGGTTGACCCGTGAAATATTAGGCGTTCCTTGCATCGCCATCGGAGTACCAACTGTTTGTTATGCGTCTACCATTGTGAACAATGTCATTGAGATGATGCGTTCACACTTCCGTCAGGAAACGGATCAGACGAAACATATCATGGGTATGCTGGACGACATCGGTGAGGAAGATCGACTGAGTCTGGTGAAAGAGGTTCTTGAGCCACTTGGTCATGATCTAATTGTTACACCTAAGGAAATTGATGAGTTTATTGAAGGCATTGCAAATGTTATTGCCACAGGACTTAACGCTGCACTTCATGACGCGGTAAATCCAGATAATGTAGCCGCCTATACACATTAGAACTCCAAGCAAGCCGCTGAGAAGAAGGTCCGAATCTATCGGGCTTTCTTTTTTTTGTTCATGTAATCTTTCATCTTCCAGTTCTATCAAATTGGGCAAGCTCATAGAGTTGAAGTATAAGAGTTGTCCAGCTGGGAAGGAGACAGAAGAATGAACAAGATATTGGCATGGAACATTGGCAAGTGGAAAAAAAGATGTCTGAACGTGCTGGCCATGGGCCGTACGTTGTTGTTGCTTATGATCATATCTGCTCTGTTTTTTGTCGTACTTGGTCTCGGAGGCATGGCAGAGAAACGATTAAATAATTCACCTGTTTCTTCCATGAAAGGTTTTGCAAGTGCCGTATCAAGCCGTTTTTTCGTCGATATGCTGGGCATGGAAATGCCTCATCTCACTCAGAAAGAACAGACCTCTGCCATCTCTGGTGAGAATCTGACCTCTTTTGTATTCCAGTTGCTGACCAATGTAAACCCCCAAGACCCCAAGAGCCTGATTGCGAGAGAAATGCCGGGCATGGGTTCCAATCAACCTGTTTTGCTCCGGCCTGGTTCTGGTAATGAAAAGGCCGAAGCTCCCGAAGATTATCAGCCCGGTCCTGGTCTCACGGATACGGCTTCTGCAAGTGGGGGCAAAACTGGTAGCGAACTGCATGTTCCACCTGGGCAGGATAACACGGATTCGAGTGGTACTGTCGAACCGGGTGATGAGGATGTCACAGAAGATCCTCCCACGAAGAATGGTGAGAAAGACAATGGCGGCTCACCTACAATAGGCAAAAAGTCAGTTCTTATCTATCATTCTCATCCACGGGAAGGTTACAATCCACTACTAGGGACAAAGAGTGACAATCCATCATCCGGTAAATCCACAGGTAATGTGTTTCAAGTGGGAACCTATCTTTCAGAAAGTCTGGAGAAGCTGGGAATCGGGGTAGAGCACGCGAAAGATGATTATCCCACCAAAGTGAAGGACTATAACTGGAACTATTCGTATAAATATTCCCGTCAAACGGTCAAAGCAGCACTTTCCCAGAATGACGATCTTACCTATCTAATAGATATTCATCGCGATTCACAGCGTCATGGCAAAACCACCACAACCATTAATAATTTAGGTTACGCTAAAGTATATTTCATTATTGGACATGAGAATCCGAATTGGCAACAGAATGAAGCTTTTGCGGCGAAAATTCATAAGAAACTGGAAGCCAAGTATCCTGGGGTATCCCGGGGAGTATGGGGCAAGGATGGTGGAGGAGCCAACAACGGAGAGTACAACCAGACACTTTCACCGAACAGTATTTTGATTGAAATCGGGGGCATCGACAATACGGGAGCTGAGCTACAACGTACATCCAAGGTTCTCGCTGATATGATTTCCCAAGTGTATTGGGAGGAGCAGAAGGTGGACAAAGCGAGTGCAGATACGACGTCCCAGGGAGGGTAGGAAATATAGAAGCATATATGAAAGTAAATGAAAAAAAGTAGAGATATGACAGGAGGCGAAGGATATGTCCAGATTCGGTAAAAGATTGTTATCCATCAGTGTATTCATGCTGCTGGGTGTACTGTTTGGAATGCAGCTGGCAGGCAGTAATTTTCACATGGGTAATCCATCGGGTGGCACAACGACAGTTGTGATAACAGACCCGACTTCATCGGCTACCGATTCTGTTCCTGACCCACCTGCCCAACAGGAGGTTAAGAAGACTCCGGTTGTACCTGTTCAGTCCCCGAGTCAGGTGCTCGGTGCAGACCAGACTAAGGCTCCGGTTGATGTGCTCGCTGACAAAACGGCTGGACTTTTGCAAAATCTGTCTCATAGCGGCATGAAGTGGGTAGTCTCCCTTTTTAGCGGAGTGGCTGAATAAAAACCAGTGAATTAAAGGTACAATAAACCTCTCGGAGTTCATAATAGAACCTTTATTATAAAAGTTGAGACATACGGGATTGATGCACTCTGCATCAACTGTTATAATGAAGTGATTGACACTAGGCTGTTTCTGGGGTAAGGAATGACTGATATTCGGGCAAGACAACGTAAAATTCGTAACTTCTCTATTATTGCACATATAGATCACGGCAAATCAACACTTGCGGACCGGATCTTGGAGTACACAGGTGCGCTCACTTCACGTGAAATGCAGGAACAGGTTCTGGATAAGATGGACCTTGAACGTGAACGTGGAATAACGATCAAGCTACAGGCAGTTGCTCTGAGCTACAAAGCTGATGACGGTGAAGAATATTTATTGAATCTGATTGATACACCGGGACACGTAGACTTTACGTATGAAGTATCACGCAGTCTTGCTGCATGTGAAGGTGCGCTGCTGGTTGTGGATGCGGCTCAGGGCATTGAGGCCCAAACACTTGCCAACGTGTATCTGGCATTGGATAACAACCTTGAAATCTTACCGGTTATCAACAAAATCGACCTTCCAAACGCTGATCCTGACCGGGTGAAGCAGGAAGTGGAAGATGTTATTGGACTGGACACAAGTAATGCGGTTTTGGCTTCGGCCAAAGCAGGAATTGGAATCAAAGAGATTTTGGAGCAAGTGGTGCAAAGTGTTCCTGCACCAGAGGGTGATCCTGACCAGCCTTTAAAAGCGCTGATTTTTGACTCACACTATGATCCGTACAAAGGTGTAATCGTCTATGTGCGTGTTATAGACGGCAAGATCAAAACGGGTTCCAAAATCAAAATGATGGCAACAGGTAAATCGTTTGAAGTGATTGAAGTTGGGGTGTTCAAACCTCGCATGACCATCGTGGACGAGCTGAACGTCGGGGATGTTGGATTTATCGTTGCAGGTATCCGGCATGTAGGCGATACCCAAGTCGGGGATACGGTAACAGACGCCAAAAATCCAACGCTTGAACCGCTGTCGGGCTACCGCAAAGTTACTCCAATGGTATACTGCGGTCTCTATCCGATTGAAACATCGGACTATGTTGACCTGCGTGAAGCACTTGAGAAATTACAGTTGAACGATGCGTCTCTGAGCTTTGAACCGGAAACGTCCAGTGCACTCGGTTTTGGATTCCGTTGTGGATTCCTTGGACTGCTTCACATGGACGTTATCCAGGAGCGGATCGAGCGGGAGTTTAACATTCCGTTGATTACAACTGCACCAAGTGTAATCTATCATGTGACCTTGACGAACGGTGAAGTAATGAAAATTGACAACCCATCCAACTATCCTGAGGTAGGACGGATTGATTTTGTCGAGGAACCATACGTTAAGGCGAATATTATCGTACCGAATGATTATGTAGGTACTGTAATGGAGTTGTGTCAGAATAAACGCGGCGAATATGTAAATATGGAATATTTGGACACAACCCGGGTTACCATTAACTATGAGATCCCGTTGTCCGAGATTGTATATGACTTCTTCGACCAGTTGAAATCCGGCACCAAAGGATATGCATCCCTGGATTATGAGTTGTCCGGTTACCGTCAGTCCAATCTGGCGAAAATGGATATTGTACTTAATGGCGAACAGGTTGATGCTCTGTCCTTCATCGTTCACCGTGACCGCGCGTATAACCGCGGACGCATCGTCTGTGAGAAGTTGCGCGAGCTGATTCCACGGCAAATGTTCGAGGTGCCAATTCAGGCATCTGTGGGCACGAAGGTAGTCGCTCGTGAAACCGTAAAAGCATTGCGCAAAAACGTACTTGCCAAATGTTATGGTGGTGACATCTCGCGGAAACGGAAACTGCTTGAGAAGCAGAAGGAAGGTAAGAAGCGGATGAAACAGGTAGGTAACGTTGAGGTACCACAGGAAGCGTTCATGGCGGTACTGAAAATTGATGATTAAGACGTTTGCTTGCAAACGTCACGGGAATCCTTTTGGTACATCAATAATTTGTGTATGAAAGGATAAACAATCTATTTTGAGGTACAACACAGAATGTGTGTATTCAAATTAGATTAAAGAAAATTCATTTTTGGGTACTACACAGCATGTGTGTATCAAAATTGAATTGTAAGACGTTTGTTTGCAAAAATGGTTAACACAGAATACTAAATAACTAAGCTGAAAGGGAAGCCGGATGGCTTTCCTTTTTTCAAATAGAGGGGGACTTGCCATGACATTGGCAGCACACAGCCGGAAGACAGGTGCGCCCCAAGCGGTGTATCTTCACATTCCCTTTTGCACGAATAAATGTTTTTATTGCGACTTTAACTCTTATGTTCTGAAGGATCAACCTGTCATGCAATATCTTGAAGCGCTGGAACGGGAGATGGAACATACGGTCAAAGCGAATCCACCTGGTGAGATCAAGACCATATTTGTAGGTGGGGGTACACCAACGGCTCTGAAATCGGATGAGATGGCCGTATTTCTTCGTTCCGTCAAAACGTATTTCCCGAATTGGGCGGACGACATCGAGTTTTCGATGGAAGCCAACCCGGGAACAACGGATGCGGAGAAGCTCGCTGCGATGAAAGAAGGCGGGGTCAACCGCGTCAGCTTTGGCGTACAGGCTTTTCAAAATGATCTTCTGACGGGCATTGGCCGCATTCATAATACGGATGATGTATATCGCAGTCTGGAGAATGCTCGAAAAGCAGGACTCCATAACCTGTCTATTGACCTGATGTTCGGTTTGCCGAACCAGACCGTAGACATGTTGAATGAGAGTATTGACAAAGCGCTGGAACTGGACCTTCCACATTATTCCATATACAGCCTGAAAGTGGAAGAGAATACACTCTTCCATACCCTGTATCAGAAGAACCAGTTACCACTTCCTCATGAAGATGACGAGCTCGAAATGTATCTTCTATTAATGAGACGGATGAAGGAAGCAGGCTACGGACAATACGAGATCAGTAACTTCGCCAAGCCAGGCTTCGAGAGCCGTCACAATATCACGTACTGGCGTAATGAGGACTACTATGGTCTGGGTGCAGGTGCACACGGATATGTGGGCCGCGAACGTCATATGAATATTAAAGGTATAAATCCATATGTTGAAGCTTCGCGAGCAGGGCTGCCACGTCTGGATCATTTTGAGATCGGCCGTCCAGAGGCGATGGAAGATTACCTGATGGTTGGACTGAGAATGTTGGAGGGTGCATCGGCTTCACGGTTCAGCGAACAGTTCGGAGAGTCTATAGAAGAAGTGTTTGCGAAGCCATTGGGCAAAATGTTGAATGCAGGACTGCTTGAGCGGACGGCAGATGGCTTCAGATTAAGCGAACAGGGTATCCTGTTCGGAAATGACGTTTTTGCGGAGTTTATCGGGTCCATATCGCTGAATTCGTAGCTTGAAATTATATGCGCTCTGTTGTATATTTATTCATATTGTTTTATAGAGCGTGTTATTTTAACAACTACGAAATCAGCTTTCCTCTGGAAAGCTTGGTAATAGGAGGAGAGCAGGATGTCGGTAATATGCAGAAAAGCCGTGCCGGAAGATGTTGAACCACTGTATGAAATGATTAAGGGATATGCAGAGCGTGGGATCATGCTTCCGCGATCACGGGAAATACTGCACCGGCAGCTGGAGCATTTTGTTGTAGCCGAAGTCGATGGTGAGGTAGTGGGCTGTGGATCGCTTTGTCGTTTGGGCAATGATCTGGTGGAAGTCAGATCACTCGGCATCTCGGAAGGCCACAAAGGGCTCGGTATCGGCTCCAGATTACTGGACCGGCTGGTAGAGGAAGCGGAGAAGCAACAGATCCCCAAGGTGATGGCGTTGACATATGAAGTGTCCTTCTTTCTCAAAAATGGCTTTGCTGTGGTGGATAAAGATATTTTCCCCGAGAAAGTATGGACCGACTGTGTTCATTGCAGCAAGCAGGATTGTTGTGATGAGATCGCAGTATTGAAGGAATTGAACGTTTCGGCCTAAAAAACAGAAAGGACTGCATGGATCGAGCCGAGTTAACCTCTGCCATACATGCAGTCCTTTTTACTTCACAATACGTTCAGTAAAGGTGTTAGGACTCGGCGACATTGGTCTATACTACAAATAGATGAGCCCACTCATCAAACTCACTTGACAATGTTCACGTCAGTTTGGTATTTTTGTATTACCGCTTAGCACTCATCTAACCGGAGTGCTAACGACATGGGACAGTACAGTCAGAAGGAGGGATACTCACCATGTTAACTGAGCGTCAACGAATGATACTGAACGCTATAGTGGATGACTATATCCGTTCAGCTGAGCCCGTAGGGTCCCGGAGCATTTCCAAAAGGGAGATGTTGGATACAGTCCGGCGACGATCCGTAATGAAATGGCGGATCTTGAAGATATGGGCTTTCTGGAACAGCCGCATACATCGGCTGGGCGCATCCCTTCCCATAAAGGCTATCGATATTATGTCGATCATTTGGTTCCCTGGAATCAGGTGGAGCCTCAGGAGTTGGATGATCTGAAGTCGTTCTTCGCCGAAAAGCTGAATGTCATGGAACAAGTTATTCAGCATGCATCCAATATTTTGTCACATATGACGAATTATACTTCGATCCTGCTTGGACCGGAAGTATTCCATACGTCCCTTCGTCACTTTCAATTGCTTCCACTTAACGAGAGTGAAGCTGTGGCAATTATCGTGACTAATACAGGTCAGGTGGAGAATAAGACGGTCCAGATTCCACCAGAAATTTCGGTAGCCGAGATGGAGAATGTGGTTCGCCTGTTGAACACCAAACTGGTGGGCGTGCCGATCTACAAATTGAAATCCCGTCTCTACACTGAACTTGGGCAAGAGATGGAACGGCATATTACACGTTATGAGGAAGTCATGAAGGTGCTGGACAGTGCCTTTGACAATGAACATGACAATCGTCTGTTCCTCAGTGGTGCCACCAACATGTTGACTCAACCGGAGTTTAAAGATATCGAAAAGGTAAAAGATATTCTGGACCTGCTGGATGAGACACCAACACTTATGAAATTGATGATGCCCGTGCCGGGTGGATCGGGTATTCAGGTGCGAATTGGCACCGAGAATGATCATGAAGCCTTTGCCAACTGCAGCCTGATTACAGCATCCTATTCATTGGATGGCGAGGCGCTGGGCTCCATTGGTATCCTGGGACCCACGCGGATGGATTACGCACGTGTCATTCATATTTTAAATACATTATCCCGTGATTTGACGGCGATGCTGACGCATCGTTTCAAATAAAGGGAACCATTTATTTGTATAAGGAGGTGAACATCTTGAAAGAGGAGCAATCATTCACAGAGGAACAAGAAGTAACTGCAGCTGAGCAGGAGCCTGTTAATGAAGCCGGAGCTGCAGAAGCACAGGCTGAAGAAATAGCTGATCATGAGCAGAATGAGCTTGCACGTTTGAAGGCAGAAGCTGAAGAGCAACAGCAGCGTTATGTTCGTGCACAGGCTGATTTTGACAACTTCCGTCGTCGTACTCAGAAGGAAAAAGAAGAGTTGGCTAAATACGCTTCGATGAAGCTGGTCACCGAATTGGTACCGGTTATGGATAACTTCGAACGCGCCATGGCTACTGTACCGGAAGGAACAGAGTCCGAATCTTTCTCCAAAGGAATGCAAATGATCTTCCGTCAATTCGAAACAGTGATGACTAATGAAGGTCTGACGACGATGAAATCGGTAGGACAACCGTTCAATCCTGAATTCCACCAAGCAATCATGCAAGTGGAGAGCGACGAATATGAAGAAGGTATCGTTGTTGAGGAAGTCCAAAAAGGCTACATGCTGAAGGATAAAGTGCTTCGTCCGGCTATGGTTAAAGTCAGCTCATAATCCTTATAGGAACTAATGAGTTAACTCCGTGGTTGAGCAATGTGGGCGAAGTTTAATATAAAGGTTTGTACACATAGAGCACGATTAGCAACATGAACATGCAATAAGGGGTCATCATTGACCCATTCATTTTAAATTGTTGAGGGAGGAAATTTTTCAATGAGTAAAGTAATTGGTATTGACTTAGGAACAACCAACTCATGCGTAGCTGTGATGGAAGGCGGCGAGCCTGTCGTAATTCCAAATCCGGAGGGCGCACGTACAACCCCATCCGTGGTAGGCTTCAAAAAAGACGGAGAGCGCGTAGTTGGTGAAACAGCGAAGCGTCAAGCGATCACGAACCCGGATCGTACTATCATGTCAATTAAACGTCACATGGGTACTTCCCACAAGGAAACAATCGATAGCAAAGACTACTCTGCACAAGAGATCTCTGCGATTATCCTGCAAAAATTGAAATCCGATGCTGAAGCTTATCTGGGCCAAACGGTAACTCAAGCCGTTATCACAGTACCGGCTTACTTCAATGACAGTCAACGTCAAGCGACTAAAGATGCTGGTAAAATTGCTGGTCTGGAAGTTCTGCGTATCGTCAACGAGCCAACAGCAGCAGCTTTGGCATACGGTATGGAGAAATCCGAAGACCAAACGATCCTCGTATATGACCTGGGTGGCGGTACATTCGACGTATCGATTCTTGAGCTGGGTGACGGCTTCTTCGAAGTTAAAGCAACGAGTGGCGATAACAAACTGGGTGGCGATGACTTCGACCAAGTGATCATTGACTATCTCGTAAGTGAATTCAAAAAAGATCAAGGTATTGACTTGAGTAAAGATAAAGCAGCGGTTCAACGTTTGAAAGATGCAGCGGAAAAAGCGAAAAAAGAACTTTCCGGCGTATTGACTACAACGATCTCCCTGCCGTTCATCACTGTAGCTGATGGCGTTCCTCAGCATTTGGAGTTGAACCTGAGCCGTGCAAAATTCGAAGAAATCTCTGAAGGTCTGGTTGAGCGTACGCTTGAGCCAACACGTCGTGCATTAAGCGATGCGGGTATGACGGCTAACGATATCAACAAGATCGTATTGGTGGGTGGTTCCACACGTATTCCAGCAGTACAGGAAGCGATCAAAAAACTGACAGGTAAAGAGCCTCACAAGGGTGTTAACCCGGATGAAGTTGTAGCTTTGGGTGCTGCTGTACAAGCGGGCGTACTGACAGGTGATGTGAAAGACGTTGTATTGCTTGACGTAACTCCATTGTCCCTGGGTATCGAAACAGCAGGTGGCGTATTTACTAAAATGATCGAGCGCAATACAACGATTCCTACAAGCAAATCCCAAGTATTCTCCACGTATGCAGACAATCAACCAAGCGTTGAGATTCATGTCCTGCAAGGCGAGCGCGAGATGGCAGCGGGTAACAAATCACTTGGACGTTTCATGCTCGGAGATATCCCTCCAGCTCCACGTGGCGTTCCGCAGATCGAAGTTAGCTTCGATATTGATGCCAACGGTATTGTTAACGTATCTGCAACAGATAAAGGTACCAACAAAACTCAGAAAATCACGATCACTTCTTCCAGCGGTTTGAGCGATGCTGAAGTGGAGCAAATGATGAAAGATGCTGAGTTGCATGCTGAAGAAGATAAAAAACGCAAAGAACTCGTTGAAGCAAAAAACAGCGCAGATCAACTGATCTACTCTGTTGACAAAACGATCAAAGATCTTGGCGAAAAAGCAGATGCTGGCGAAGTTGAAAAAGCGAATGCTGCAAAAGAAAAACTGCAAGGTGTCCTGGCTTCCGACAACCTGGAAGATATCAAGGCGGCTACAGAAGAACTGACTGAGATCGTTCAACAACTGTCCGTGAAACTGTATGAGCAAGCACAGGCGCAAGAGCAAGAAGCGCAAGGTGCAGATGAGCAACAAGGTTCCGCTAAACGTGACAACGTCGTAGACGCTGATTACGAAGTTGTGGACGAAGACAAAAAACAAAATTAATTTGCAGTTCTTCGCGAATTAAACATCGGTGACGTTCGGATCAAGGGGAAAGTCATAGCCGGGGCTCCCGTGCTTTGGCTTTCCTTTTGTCACGATGTGCGATATGTTGAATGATATGGGGGTGGAAGAGTGGCTGAAAAACGTGATTATTATGAGGTACTTGGCGTTAGTAAAACGGCTAACGACGAGGATATCAAAAAGGCTTACCGTAAGCTTGCCCGTCAGTATCACCCTGACGTAAACAAGGCTGCTGATGCGGAAGCCAAATTTAAGGAAGTTAAAGAAGCTTACGATGTAGTAAGTGATGGTCAAAAGCGTGCACAGTATGATCAATATGGTCATGTTGATCCGAATCAGGGTGGATTCGGTGGTGGCGGTGATTTTGGCGGCGGCGGCTTTGGCGATATCTTCGATATGTTCTTTGGCGGCGGTGGCAACGGACGGCGTGATCCAAATGCTCCGCAGCGCGGGAATGATCTGCAATACACGATGACAATCGAGTTCAAGGAAGCTGTATTCGGCAAAGAAACCGATATTACGATTCCGCGTACCGAAGGCTGTGATACCTGTCATGGCTCAGGTGCCAAACCTGGAACGAAACCGGAAACCTGCTCCGTATGCCACGGTAGCGGTCAGCAGGAAGTCGTGCAAAATACACCGTTTGGTCGTATGGTTAATCGCCGTGCATGTTCGAACTGTAGCGGTTCAGGCCAAATTATTAAAGAAAAATGTACAACTTGTAGTGGTAGCGGTAAAGTACGCAAGCAACGTAAAATCCATGTTCGCATTCCAGCGGGTGTAGATGATGGGGCGCAACTGCGTATGACAGGTGAAGGCGAGGGAGGTCTGAGAGGTGGACCTGCTGGCGATCTGTATATTGTCATTCGTGTGAAAACCCATGATTTCTTCGAGCGTGAAGGGGACGATATTTATTGCGAAATCCCGCTTACCTTTGCTCAGGCAGCTTTGGGGGATGAGGTTGAGATCCCGACGCTGTCTGAAAAAGTGAAGTTAAAAGTACCAGCCGGTACACAAACGGGAACGTATTTCCGTCTTAAAGGCAAAGGTGTACCACGCCTGCGCGGTATGGGGCAAGGGGATCAGCATGTGAAAGTGGTTGTGGTTACACCGAGTAAGCTGAATGACGAACAGAAAGATTTGCTTCGTCAGATTGCTGCACTGGATGGAGAGCAAACGCATGAACATGAACAATCCTTCTTTGATAGAGTGAAACGTGCCTTCCGTGGCGACTGAGGATAGATATCGTAGCAATTCCAAAAGGACACTTTAGCGGGTTAACCGCAGAGTGTCCTTTTTTGCGTACAGTGGAGTGGTTTTGAGTAGTTTCCCAGACACACGAATATACAACGAGGAAAAGACAGCAATTCGTGGGAGCATTTCGGTATATTCTCAGCAAAGTTGCGGAAAGATAGCATGGCGAGAAAGATATGCATAGCTGATATGCGAGAAATTAGGGAAGCAGGTGAAGTGGATGACCGAGAAAAATATTTTGGCGTACTTTCACAGCCCGGAGCAGGCTCAAGGCGCAGCCAAAAAACTGGAGGCATTGCGAGTGGAGGACCTGTCGATTAATCGATTCAGCCGATATGCGGGTGTCGGACCAAGCGGAGCTTCCTATAAGCCGGGCGTTTCCGGTAGTTTTTCATCATGGGTACCCGATTCGATGCAGACCAATGCCAGTGCTGGAATCATGGCTGCGGCGGATCCGTCCGCAAGTGGCATGAGTGATGGTGGACAAGGCGGACCAACCGGAAGAGATGTATTACTGACTGTAGTCGTTGACGAAGGGGTACATCACCGCGCTATGTCCATTATCGAACAAGCCGGTGGAATGATCTAGTTTCAGAAATCTATAAAGATGAACAGAGAGTTACACTTTAACGGAGAGTGTAGAACCAATCTGAAGAAGCGAAGCGTTCGCCTAAAAGCTTTCTCAAGAAAGCTACTTCGGAAGCATACGCTATCCCCGGATTTCTCCCTTTAAGAAGGGAGTTGAAGAAATCTGGGGATAACAGCGATCGGAGGATGGGACTACAATCGGAGTGTTACAGTGTAACACTTCTTAGTTCATTTTAATTTGAAGGAGGAGCATTACAATGGCAGAACATGAACGTCCAGGCAAGATTCTTACGAAAACGGAAAAGATGAAACGAATGCAGTCTGCCAAAAATGAGGATGTGGAATTCAGTGCTGAAGCTGCGGATCACGAAGATATAGAAGCTTTGCGCCGCGGTGAAGCGGCTGATCGACGTCAGGGACGGGAACTTCATGACTGAAGATCGCTCGGCTGTGACTCTTGAAGCTGTTTTTACAAGTTGGTCTGAAGCCGAGTCTGCACGCAGAGCTCTGGAATTGCTGCACCCGAATCAATTGAGTATCGAGAGCCTTCGTAACGAAGGTTCTGCAATGGATTCAAATGTTGTAACGGGTGCAGATCAATCTCCTACGGCTGTTGTCGGAGGATTCAGTGGTGAACTGAATGTACTTGCCCTGATTAGCGATGAGACTGAAATGTTGTCAGGGGGTCAGGTGTATGATACGCCTGAAGAAGATTCGGCAAACAGGCTGAAGCATCAAATTCTGTTGACCGTATCTGTATCCAATGATTCTCTCCCGCAGGCCGCTGAGATGATCACACGGAACGGTGGACGTTTTTGCTGAGGGAGTTCAAACAGATTGTGATGAATACAAGACAGGATATTCGGACAGCCAGGCTGTGGATATCCTGTTTTGTTTTTCTTTTACTGGTGCGGCTTTGTACTCCGGCTCGCTTGTGTAGTACAATAGTTGGGATGTTTGAAAAATGAGGAGGAACAACCAAGTATGTTATGGCATGAACTAACAATACATACCACAGAAGAAGCTGTGGAGATGATTTCGAATTTTTTACATGAAGCGGGTGCTGGAGGAGTTTCAATAGAAGAATCCGGTACTTTAAATAAAAAACGTGACACGACGTATGGTGAATTATACGACGTTCCTTTGAATGATATCCCGGAAGGCTTTGCGGTCATCAAAGGGTACTTCTCTGAAGGCACGGATATGGTAGCGTTACAGTCTGAAGTTAGTCCGAGAATTGATGAACTCACCGAATTCGAAATCGATACGGGTGAAGTTCGTTATGAGACTCGTACAGTGGATGAAGATGACTGGGCGACAGCCTGGAAGCAATACTTTAAGCCGGTACGTGTATCGGAACGTCTAACCATTAAACCAACGTGGGAAGAGTACACCCCAGAGAGTTCAGACGAGAAAATCATTGAGCTTGATCCAGGCATGGCTTTTGGTACAGGAACCCACCCAACAACTTCACTTTGCTTGCGCACACTGGAAACAGTGATTCAAGGTGGCGAAGAAGTTATTGACGTAGGTACAGGTTCAGGCATTCTGGCCATTGGAGCTGTGAAGCTTGGCGCCAAACATGTGCTCGCGCTGGACCTCGATCCGGTTGCAGTAACCAGTGCAAGAGAGAATGTGGAACTCAATAAGCTGGAGCAACACATTACTGTGAAAGAAAGCGATCTGCTGTCCGTGCTTGGGAATCAGGACCCTGCACTTGGCGTAAAACTGCCGGTTAAGATTATCGTTGCGAACATTCTGGCAGAGATCATTTTACTGTTCGTCGATGATGTCTATAACGCGCTTGAGTCTGGCGGTATTTATATTGTTTCGGGCATATGGAAGAACAAGGAGCAGGTTGTGCAAGATGCACTGGTGGCATCCGGATTTGAAGTGAGTGCAATCCATCGTGATGAGGACTGGCTCGCTTATGTAGCCAGAAAGAGGTAACGCATGGATTTCCTGGAACGGTTCTTTCGTTATCCGATCGATCAGCTACCGTTCTTCCTGCTGACGATCCTGATCGCATTTACGGTGCATGAATTCTCGCATGCGTATTTTGCCAACAAATTTGGTGATCCGACGGCCAAGCTACTGGGTCGGGTTACACTTAATCCGGTTGTACATTTTGACTTCTTGGGTGTGCTGTTACTTGTGATTGCTGGCTTCGGCTGGGCGCGTCCGGTACCGGTTAATCGGGCGAACTTTGATAAGCCGAGATTGATGGGGACTATCGTATCTGTCGTAGGTCCTCTGAGTAATCTGGTGCTCGCCATTATTGGTGCCATTGTGTATGGTTGTCTGTTCGGATCAGGCGTACTGGGCACCATCGAGAATGAGCGGGTGGTTACAGCACTGATGACGTTTTTACCTTTGTTCAGCATAACGAACTTTTTCCTATTTATGTTTAATCTAATTCCTCTTCCGCCATTGGATGGTTATCGTATTCTTGAAGATGTATTGCCACCGTCCCTCAGTCGCAAGCTGCAGGGTGTGGAACAATGGTCCATCTTTGTTTTCCTGTTGATTCTAGTTATCCCACCGTTGCAGGCTGTAACGATTCAACCGTTATATGTATTTGCAAATAACATGTATATGGATCTGGTAGGTCTGATTATCGAGTTATACCGCTAGTGAACGGTCAGCAATTTGGGCTGATATACTGGTCAGATAGACATAAAAGTTGTATGATCATCTGTGGCGATTGGATTCACGCCAGCCCATTAGGGCCGGGTGAATTCAGTCATAACAGGACAGAATGGGTGGACAGACGATGCAACGATATTTTGTATCTGCAGAACAGTTTAACGAACACGCTGTCATCATCACGGGTGATGATGCACGCCATATTGGCAAGGTCATGCGTGGCAAACCTGGAGATAAACTGATTGTCAGTGACGGAAACTCCAGAGAAGCTTTAGTGGCAATTGAGAGCATCGAAACAGGTCAAGTAACGGCAAATATTGTAGAACCCCTGGCTATGGACCATGAAGCACGGATCCGCGTAACTGTGGCTCAGAGCTTGCCCAAAGGCGACAAGATGGAGACGGTCATCCAGAGATGTACCGAGATTGGGGCGGTATCCTTTGTACCTTTCCTTTCGGAACGTACGATTGTGCAATATGATGCGAAGAAAGAAGGCAAACGATTGGAGCGGTGGCGGAAAATTGCCAAGGAAGCTGCCGAGCAGAGTCACCGGAATCGTATTCCATCCATCGAGCAGCCACTTTCCTGGAAAGGGCTGTTATCTTCTTTTGAGGCCTATCATTTGGTATGTTATTGTTATGAGAAGGAAAACGGCAAGCAACTGAGAGATGCATTGAAGCCGTTCATCGAGCAGCTTGCACCTGATGCAAGTGCAGAAGTATTGATTGTTGTTGGACCTGAGGGTGGATTTTCCGAAAAGGAGACGATGGAAGCCGATCAGGCAGGTGCTGTATCTGTTGGACTGGGCAAACGCATTTTGCGTGCCGAGACAGCGGGCATGGCTGCACTAACTTGCGTGCTATATGAATCCGGAGAAATGGGAGGAATGTAATTATGCCATCCGTGGCGTTTTACACCTTAGGCTGCAAAGTTAATTTCTATGATACAGAGGCGATATGGCAATTGTTCAAAAACGAAGGATACGATCAAGTGGACTTTGACGAACAGACAGCGGATGTATACTTGATTAATACTTGTACAGTGACCAATACCGGCGACAAAAAGAGCCGCCAAATTATCCGTCGTGCCATTCGGCGCAACCCGGATGCGATTGTGGCCGTTACAGGCTGCTATGCGCAGACTTCTCCGGCAGAGATTCTGGACATCCCGGGTGTGGATCTCGTTATCGGTACGCAGGACCGTGACAAAATCCTGCCATATGTCAATGAAATTCAGGAGTCCCGTCAACCCGTCAACGCCGTGCGTAATATTATGAAGACTCGGGTGTTCGAAGAGATGGATGTACCGGATTTTGCTGATCGCACTCGCGCATTCCTGAAGATTCAGGATGGCTGCAATAACTTTTGCACATTCTGTATTATTCCTTGGTCGCGTGGACTCTCCCGTAGCAGGGAAGCGAACAGCATCGTTCAGCAAGCTCATCAACTGGTTCAGGCCGGATACAAGGAAATTGTTCTGACAGGTATTCATACGGGTGGATACGGGGATGACATGGAGAATTACGATCTGACCGATCTGTTGTGGGATCTGGATAAAGTGGAGGGCTTGGAACGAATTCGGATTAGCTCGATTGAAGCCAGCCAGATTGACGATCGCATGCTGGACGTGATTCAACGTTCGGACAAGCTGGTTCGTCACTTCCACATTCCGTTGCAAGCAGGCGATGATACCGTATTGAAACGCATGCGCCGCAAATATACGACAGAAGAGTTCTATAATAAAATGCTTCGCATTCGGGAAGCAATGCCTGATGTAGCTATTACGACAGACATTATTGTTGGATTCCCGGGTGAGACAGATGAGATGTACCGTAATGGCTATGAGCTGATGCGGAGAATCGGTTTCTCAGAAATGCACGTATTCCCTTATTCCAAACGCACCGGTACACCAGCTGCACGAATGGAAGATCAGGTGCATGAAGAAGTCAAAAATGCACGTGTACATGAACTGATTGAGTTGTCCGAGCAGATGCAACTGGATTACGCCAAGCAGTTTGTCGGAGAGATACTGGAGGTCATTCCTGAAGGGGAAGCCAAAGGCCGTGAGGGAAGTGGCAAATTGCACGGTTACAGCGACAACTACATTCAGCTGGTCTTTGACGGTACCATGGACATGGTCGGTAAAGTGTGCCGTGTCAAAGTGGTTGAAGCTGGTGTGAACGAAAGTCAGGCTACACTGGTACGTGTGTTGGAAGAAAATCTCAAGTCCGCCGCGATGTAATCGGGCGTCAGAAACAAGGATTTCATTTCCTTGGGGGAGCTTACCCGGGGAGATGAGGTCCTTCTTTTGCAAAAAATAAGATAAACATATCGAAGCCGATGGGAGAGAGCAGAATGAACAAAAAAGAAATTTCAGCAGGTGGAGTTGTCTATAGAACAGGGGAAGGCGGACAGCTTCAAATTCAGCTCATTGTAGATCGTTATGGAAAAACAACTCTCGCCAAGGGCAAGATGGAAGATGGAGAAACCGTGGAACAGACGGCACTTCGCGAAATTCTGGAAGAAACGGGTATGGTGGGCCGCATTATAGAGCCGGTTGATATCATCGCGTATACGTATCAGCATGCAGAGTTAGGACCTGTGGACAAGGAAGTTCATTACTACCTCGTTGAAGCGGAAAGTGGGGACCTTCAGCCCCAGATTGAAGAAATCAAGGGTGTGGATTGGTACGCTCCAGAAGAAGCGTGGTCCCTACAGCAGCAGAGCGGATATGATAATAACGATGATGTTATACGTGTAGCACTGAACAAATTGGGCATTAACGTATAACACAACGGTTAGTGTCCGGCTATCCTTACAATCTGTGGGTCAAAACAGGCATTATATCAAACCACGGGTGACTTCACCGCCGGGGTGGAGACCGGTGGTTTTTGGTGCCAGATCGGCAAGTAACAGAAAGGCAGTGCAAGCAGTGAGCTGGTGATGTTAAAAAGGGTCTGGGCATGCGCGATCTGTGCCCCGAGGTCCGCTGACAGCCAGGCCGAAGCTGCATGCAGCTGGCCGATCAGCGGCATAAAGAGAAACGCTCCCGTAATGTTCAATACAACATGGGAGGCTGCAACAAATTTGCCTGCGGAAGCTCCGCCCGCGGCAGCAATAACTGCGGTGATGCAGGTCCCTACGTTGGACCCGATCACAATAGCGATGCCGATCTCCACAGGCAATACCCCTGTGGATGCGAGCGTAATCGCCATGCTAATGACAGCTGCACTGCTGTGAATGAGGGCGGTCAGGCAGACACCTGCCAGGAAGCCCCACCACAAACTGTCAGCCGAGCGGTCGAGAAACCACTGAAATACGCCCATGCTCCGTAGTGGCAAGGCAATGGATTGCATCACCTGAATGCCTGTCATGACGAGGGCGAATCCGGCAGCTGCGAGAAAGCTGTACTGGATGTTGAACAGCGTCCGGCGCGAGCGCTCTGGAGCTGCCAGATTGCGTTCACCTAGTACAACGAAAATGGCCCAGCCTGTCAGCGACAGGACGAGCAGTGGCAGAGAAGCACGTCCAATCTGTAATCCAACTAGTTCTGTCGTCAGGCACGTCCCAATGTTGGTGCCCAAAATGATGCCGAGTGTGCGTCCATAGGTAATCAATCGGGCATTAGCTAGTCCAATGGTGAGCACAGTAACGGCCGTACTGCTCTGTAGCAGGGCCGTTGCCCCCGCACTGAAAGCCATGCCTTTCCATGGAGCTGAGGTAGCCCGATTGAGCCAACCTGCGAGCATCGGCCCTGCCATGCGCTGCAAGGCTGTCTCCATCAGTTTCATGCCACCAAAAAAGATAATAAGCCCATATAACAGGGGCAATATAACATCTCTAAACATGAGAAACATCATTCCTTCCGTCCGGTTCCTTAACTCATCCTATGAGTAAGTAAAGACAACCATGACAAGCCGAAGGAATTCAGAGAAAGCGAACCTCCCTCAATTCAAGTATCTTAACTGCCACACCCCAATTCGAAAGATACGGTGATTCGTGCAAACGTAGCGAAGAAGACGAAATTGTTACCGAAGAAGCGAAGCGTGCGCCTAAAAGCTTTCTGAAAGAAAGCTACATCGGAAGCATATACTATCCCCGGATTTTCCCTTTAAGAAAGGGAATCGAAAAAAATCTGGGGATAACAGCGATCAGAGGAACAATTCGTCGCCGTAGCGTCTCCTTTGCTCCAAACCTATCTTTTCAACTAACTATGAAAGAAGTGGATCAACCTTGTCATCAGTAACATTAGAACGCAGTCGCAAAAAGCGGCTTGAACATGCACATCCATGGATATTTAACAACGAAATTGCTTCAGTTGAGGGGAACCCGGAACCGGGAGATCTAGTCAATGTTTTGAATCATCAAGGTCGCTATCTAGCGACAGGATACTACAATCCTGCATCTCAAATTACGGTTAGAGTTGTAGCCTATCAACCTTTGGAGTTGGAACAGATGGACACTGCATTCTTCGCAGCGCGTTTCCGCGATTGCTTGCGGCACCGGGAACGCTTTGTCCAAGATGGCGAAGCATACCGCCTTGTTTATGGTGAAGCTGATTTCCTGCCCGGATTGATCGTTGACCGATTCGGTAGCGTCCTCGTTGTACAGTTGCTTACACTGGGTATGGATCGTTGTCGTGAAGCCATCGTGCAGGCACTCATTGAAGTGATGCAGCCAGAAGGCATCTATGAGCGTAGTGATGTTTCCATACGTGAACTTGAAGGTCTGGAGCAGATCAAAGGTCCGTTATATGGTGAGTGTCCGCGTCATGTTACGGTTACAGAGAACGGTTTGCTCATCAAAGTTGATATCGTGGAAGGCCAGAAGACAGGTTATTTCTTCGACCAACGCGAGAATCGTGCAGCGATCGAACCGCTCATGAAGGGTTGGGGGTACAAGAGTGGAATTATGCTACAACCGACCGAGCTGGATGGTGTTGAACAGCTGCTGCCTGTGAATAAAAGCGGCAAGGTCGTGACCTTCCCTTATTGGGATGGTGCCACAGTGCTGGAGTGCTTCTCACACACAGGCAGTTTTACTTTGAATGCTTGCAAGTACGGAGCCAAAAAAGTGACATGTCTTGATATTTCGGAGCATGCCATTGAGAGTGCGCGAACCAATGTGGAGTTGAACGGTTTTACCGACCGTGTCGAGTTCGTGGTTGCCGATGCGTTCCAATATTTGCGTGAACAAGTCAAAGGTCTGGATGAACGTACTGCACGTGCGCGTGCAGGCGAACAGAAAGTAGATACATCCAAAGCGCTTGCATCTGGCGGTAAAACGTTTGATGTGGTCATTCTCGACCCTCCGGCGTTCGCCAAAACCAAATCAGCCGTCAAAGGTGCATGCCGTGGGTATAAAGATATCAACCTGCAAGGGATGAAACTGGTCAATGAGGGCGGATATCTGGTTACAGCCAGCTGTTCGTACCATATGCGTCCTGATCTTTTCCTGGATACAATAGCGGATGCAGCAGAAGATGCAGGCAAAGTGTTGCGTCTGATTGACTGGAAGGCGGCTGGTAAAGATCATCCTCAGATTTTGGGCGTAGACGAAGGTCATTACCTGAAATTTGCTATTTTTGAAGTGCGCAGTAAAAAGAATTAATTAAATGAACTCGGATTAAATTCAAAACGGATATTAAGCAAAAGTCCCCAGTGTGAAAAGCTGTGGGCTTTTTGCCGTGTTTACGGAGATGATCTCCGGTTTTACCGGATAGTGGCAAACGTATGTTCCGAACCAACACAGATATGTTATACTGGGAATTAAAATCTGTACGTGTAGTTTGGAGGATTGGACATGTCCGTTCGCTTTGTTATTGGCCGGGCAGGCAGCGGCAAAAGCTCGCTGATTACCCGGGAAATTACATCTCTGCTTCAACATGAGCCGCAGGGCAAACCTTTGATTCTCCTCGTTCCGGAACAGAGTTCATTTCGGACGGAGCAGGCATTGGTGTCTTCGGGAGCAATTAAAGGCACCATGCGTGCAGAAGTGCTTGGCTTCCGCCGCTTGGCCTACCGTGTAATGCAGGAAGCAGGCGGTTCTGCTCGTATTCCGATCGGAGCCGAAGGGAAAAAGATGCTGCTCTATAAAGTAATCCAGCGCCGGAAGGAAGAACTGAAGTTATTTGGTGCCTCCGGCAGTCAGTTGGGTTTTATAGGGGAATTAAATGACTTATATAGTGAGTTCAAACGTTATGAATTAGATCCTTCATCACTGGAAGAGGGGCTCTCTGGATGGGGTGCCTCATCCTCTTCACCGATTCTGGAGGACAAATTGCATGACTTGAATCTGATATATCGTGACTACGAACAGGAATTGACTGATTTATATATTGATGATGAAGATACGCTGACAGAACTGACAGAACGTTTATCTGAAAATACATTGTTGCAGGATGCCCAGATCTGGATTGACGGGTTTCAGGGATTCAATCCACAGGAGATGAGTGTGATCGGTCAGCTGATGTTGCAGTCATCTTCCGTGACGATTGCTCTGACATTGGATCGTGCTTATGATCATGGTGCTCTGCCTGGAGAACTGGAACTCTTCTACCCAACAGCGAGTGCTTACGCGCGACTCAAAGGAATGGCTGATGAACTTGGTGTATCGAGTGATACAACTTTGCTAGATTCAGAGAATTTACCAAGATACAAGGATCGTCCAGGACTTGCCCATCTGGAAGCTGGTTTCGACCGCCGGATACGGTGGAATAGTCAGGGTCTTGATTCGGGTATCCAATTGGTTGCAGCTGAGAATCGCCGAGCTGAGATGGAGGGAGCACTGCGTGAGATGCGGCGCCTGGCACAACAAGAAGGTGCGCGTTACCGGGACATGGCGGTGCTTGTTCGTCAGTTGGAACCTTACGCCGACATTGCTGAACCACTGTTCAGAGATTATGATGTACCGGTCTTTCTGGATCGCAGAAGAAATGAATTGCATCATCCGTTGTCCGAATTTATTCGTTCGGCACTGGATATTGTTCGTCGCCACTGGCGTTACGAAGATGTATTTCGTTGTGTCAAAACGGATCTGTTGCTTCCGCGTGATGGTTCCATCACTCGTGAAGATATGGACCAGCTAGAGAATTATGTATTGGCCTGTGGTATCCACGGATACCGCTGGACGGACGGTAAACCGTGGAAGTATGTACCGAGTCTGTCACTGGAAGACAACGGACAGGACGGCCGTAGTCGAGGACGCGATCAGATGTTGTCTTTGATGGAGAATTGTCGAACAGTGATTACCGATGCCTTGGGGATTTTTGAGAAACGCATGAACAAGGCGAAGACTGCCAAGGCACAGTGTGAGGCGTTGTACAGACTACTGGAAGATGCGGAGATTCCATGGAAGCTGGATCAGATGTCAGCTGAAGCGAAGGCTCAGGGTGACCCCGAGCGGTCGAGAGAGCATCGGCAGATGTGGGGAGCCGTACTTGATTTGCTGGATCAGATGGTAGATATGATGGGGAACGAACGGCTGGATCTTGCGCTGTTTGCTGGCATGATCGAGACCGGATTAACTGAATTAAAGCTGGGTCTGGTCCCGCCCGCGCTGGATCAGGTGTTATTCGGCTCCATGGACCGTACACGTCTTCAGGATATCAAATACGTATTTATCCTTGGTGCAGTCGATGGGGAATTGCCCGCTGTACCCCAGGCTGATGGAGTATTAACGGAGCAGGAGAGATCATTGCTAACCGAAAGAGGCGTGGCGCTTGGACCAGGTGCAACAAGACAAATGCTGGATGAACGTTTTCTGATCTACACAGCGCTTACATCGGCAAGCAGGCAGCTATGGCTGAGTTATCCGGTTGCGGATGATGAGGGAAAAGCATTGCTGCCATCCGAGATTGTCAGACATGTACGGAAGATGTATGGGTTACAAGAACAACCATTACTTGCCCAGCCACCGGTTGCCGATTCGGAAGAAGCTCATTGGTCCTACGCTATGCATCCGGGTCAGAGCCTGTCCGCGTTAATCGGACAATTGCGCAGATGGCGTCGTGGGGAAGACATTTCCGAGATGTGGTGGGCAGTCTACAATTGGCATCTTTCGCGTGAGACAAGCAGACCTCAGCTGGAACAACTGCTCGGATCGATCTTTTATCGTAATAAGGCATTACCTCTTCGCACAGCTACCAGCCGTAGATTGTATGGCACAGAGGTAAGAACGAGCGTTTCACGAATGGAGCGTTTTGTAGCTTGTCCATTCTCCCATTTTGCGTCGCACGGCTTGCACCTCAAAGAACGCCAATTGTATCGTCTTCAAGCTCCCGACATTGGACAGCTGTTCCATGCTGCTCTAAGTCAACTGGCTATGCGCCTGCGCGAAGAAAATCGGAGTTGGGGCAGCTTGACGCCGGAGCAATGTCGTAAGGAAGCCGAACAAACCGTGGAGCAGATTGCACCACAACTGCAAGGGGAGATTCTGCTGAGCACCAAGCGTTACGGGTATATTTTCCGTAAATTGAAAGATATCGTCAGCAGGGCATCCGTAATTCTGGGTGAACAGTCCAGACGTGGAAGCTTTGAGCCGATTGGGTTGGAGCTTGATTTTGGACCGGATAAACCTTTGCCGCCGCTACGTTTTGAACTGGAGAATGGCTGTGTGATGGAGATCGTGGGCCGGATTGACCGTGTGGATGTAGCAGAAGGTGAGAATGGTCTGCTCTTACGTGTCATTGACTACAAGTCTAGCCAAACGGATCTCAAGCTGCATGAAGTCTACTATGGCCTGTCATTGCAGATGCTCACGTATCTGGATGTGCTGCTTAGTGCTGCCGAGGAATGGCTTGGGGAGACGGCGATGCCGGGAGGAGTGCTCTATTTCCATGTGCATAACCCCTTGTTGCAGTCAGCTAACGGCATGACATCGGAGCAGGCAGGACAAGAACTTTTGAAACGGTTTAAAATGAAGGGCCTCTTGCTCGCGGACCGTGATGCGATTGCTCAGATGGACAACACTCTGGATAAGGGATATTCAGCGATCATTCCGGTGGCGCTCAAGGCGGATGGCAGCTTCTATAGTAGCGCTGCTGTAGCCACGCCAGAGCAATGGGATACGCTGCTTGCTTCGGTTCGCACCAATATTCGGGAGATTGGAACACGAATCACCGATGGCGATGTGGCGATTGAGCCTTATCGTATCCAGCAGGAAGTGGCGTGTACGTTCTGTCCATATAAGCCGGTCTGTCAATTTGATGAGAATATTGAAGGCAATGAATATAATCTGCTCGCCAAACCGGGCAAACAACAAATCTGGGACATGCTGTCTCATCAAAAGGGAGGGGAAACGTCATGACGAATATGCCAAAACCGGAAGGTAGCTTCTGGAGTGATGACCAGTGGAGTGCCATTTCAGAGAGTGGGGAAGACATTCTGGTTGCCGCTGCAGCGGGATCGGGTAAAACGGCCGTATTGGTTGAACGTATTATTCGCAAGATCGCAGACCCTTCCCACGGGTTCAGCGTGGATCGCTTGCTAGTGGCTACGTTCACCAAAGCGGCTGCCGCCGAGATGAAGCAACGGATTCGTGAAGCATTGGAGCGTGCACTCGAAGAGCAACCCGGAGAAGACCATTTGCGTAAACAGCTGTCACTGCTTGGACGGGCATCCATCACGACCTTGCATTCATTCTGTATGGAAGTTATACGCCGGTATTATCAGCACATCCCGCTGAATCCGGCTTTTCGTATCCTGAATGAAAATGAAGCAGAAATCTTGCGGCAGGAATTGCTCGAAGAACTATTCGAGGAGAAGTACGGCGAAGAAGATGAGGGAAGTACATTCCGTGAGCTGGTGGACTGGTTCAGTGGAGAGCGGAACGATGATGCCATGCATCGACTGGTACAACGATTGTATGATTTCTCTCGCAGTCATTCATGGCCGGATCATTGGTTGGCTGAGATGGCATCTGCTTTTCAGGTGGAAAGTGTGGAGGCACTTGGACATACTGCGTGGGTTCAGAGTATTTTGCGTGATGCGGCTCTAGCTTTAAGTGGTGCAGCAGGATTACTCCGTCAAGGTATCCATATTTCCATGCAACCTGAAGGTCCGACCCCTTATGCAGATACGTTAAAAGAAGACCTTATTATGGTCGAAGAGCTGTTGTCTGCGGTTGAGATTATGCCGTGGGAGAACTTGCCTGAAGTGTTCCAACCGGCTACATTTGGCAAACTGAAGCCTTGCAAAAAAGATCAGACGGACCCGGCTTTACAAGATCAGGTGAAGGAACTGCGTGAGGCTGCGAAAAAGGCGGTTTCCGACCTGAAGGGATCACTTTTCGGAAGAAGTGCATTCTCGTTCTGGCAGGAACTGGAGCAAGCAGCGCCGCTAATGCAGGAACTGGCAAGACTGGTCAGTACATTTGGGGAGCGTTATCGGCAGGCTAAACAGGAACGTGGACAAGTGGACTTCAGTGACCTGGAGCACTATTGCCTTCACATTTTGCGACATGAGGACTCCACGCCTGAGCTGTCGATGCCTTCTGATGCGGCGATGGAATATCGTTCACGCTTCGATGAAGTGTTATTGGATGAATATCAGGATACCAATACGGTTCAGGAAGATATCGTAAAACTGATTTCCAGAGAAAACCCGGGCAACCGATTCATGGTTGGGGATGTCAAACAGAGTATTTACCGTTTCCGACTGGCCGAGCCGGGTCTCTTTATGAACAAATATCGCCAATATGGAGCATATAAGCATGTGAATGAAAGTGAAGAAAATGGCCTGATTCGTACAGGTCAACGTATTGATCTTGCACGGAATTTTCGCAGTCGTGCAGAAGTTGTACATTCGGTCAATATGATATTCCGGCAACTCATGAACGAAGGCGTGGCAGAGATTGCTTACGATGAACGTGCTCAGCTGGCATATGGGGCCACGTTTCCCTCAGAGACGCTTGGAAGTGAGGCATATACACCTGAACTTATGTTGATTGATCGTCAGGGTGGTGGACCAGATCTGACGGAGAGCGCTGATGAAAATGGGGATGCACTGGTCTCAGCAGAACTGGAGAGTGCTGAACTCGAAACCGCTCAGTTGGAAGCACGAGCTATAGCGAAGCGTATCCGAGAGATGGTTGGGGATACGGACCAGCCTGCCCTCCATGTATATGACAAAGCGCTGCAAACGATGCGCCCGGCACGTTACGGTGACATGGTCATCTTGCTGCGTTCTACCTTGATGTGGGCTCCGCTCATGATTGAGGAGTTCAGACAGCAGGGGATTCCTGCTGGAGGAGAACAGAGCAAAGGCTATTTCCAGGCTACGGAAGTGGAGATCATGATGTCCTTGCTTCAGCTTGTTGATAATCCAAGACAGGATATTCCGCTTGCTTCCGTGCTCCGTTCCCCGATTGTGGGATTGGATGAAGAGGAACTGGCACAGATTCGTCTCGGTGACAAAAGACAGTCATTCTATGATGCTGTCATATCGGCTGCGGGAGAATGGGATAATTACTCCATTCGTTCAGTAGATCCATCCCGGCAGGAAAATCATTCTGAATCAAACATGGTCCAGCTACAATGGCCGGAAGCTTGGTCAGAATTGGAACAGGGACAGCGAGAATCAGCGGTAGCTGCCGAGGCAGAGGTGCTGGATCAGGGTGAAACCGAAATTTCAGGCTCGAAGTTACAGCAGAAGTTAATTCGTTTTATGCGTCAACTGGAACAGTGGAGACTTGAGGCGAGACAAGGCAGTCTGAGTGAACTGATCTGGCGCATGTATCGGGAAACGGGCTATTTGGACTGGGTTGGCGGTCTTCCCGGAGGTCTGCAACGTCAAAGTAATCTCAAGGCGCTGCACGATCGCGCACGACAGTATGAGGAATCCACCGCAAATCGCGGGTTGTTCCGTTTCTTGACCTACGTCTCCAGACTACGGGAAAACGGGGGGACCTCGGAACTGTCACAGGTGGTTCTGGTGAACAGGACAACGCCGTACGCATCATGACCATTCACCGGAGTAAGGGACTGGAGTTTCCCATTGTTTTTGTCGGGGCATATCCAAAATGTTCAATCAGCAGGATCTGAACGCACCGTTTCTCATGCATAAGGAACTGGGATTTGGACCGAGGTTTGTGGATCGTGAGAACAGGGTTGCCTATCCTACTTTAGCCAATCTGGCTATTCGTCGTCGTGCCCAATTTGAATTGCTTGCTGAAGAGATGCGTGTGCTGTACGTTGCGCTGACCCGTCCCAAAGAGAAGATGATTTTGCTGGGAACCGTCAAAGATGCCAGCAAAAAGGCGCTCGCGTGGTCTCAGGTCAAAGACAGCCCTGAACTGGCATTGCCTGACTACCTGCTTGCTGCGGGACGCAGTTACCTGGACTGGATAGGGCCATCCCTAATGAGACATCGGGACGCGGCGGTGCTACGAGAACTTGCGGGAAACCATGACTCGTTCTCAAGCTGTCTTGCTGATGATGAATCGCGATGGGGGATTTCTATTATCTCTGCGGATCAGGTATCTCGTGAGCATGTGGTTAATCAGACACTTGGAGAAGAAGAGGGCATGACTGATACACGTAAAGAACGTATTGCAGCTCTAAAAGCAGTTCAGCCTGTGCAGCTGATATCAGAAGAGGGTACGGACTGGCTGGTTAGCGAAATCGATAACCGGCTTTCGTGGACGTATCCGCATGAAGCAGCAACTCAAGTGGCGGCAAGTACTTCCGTCACTGAGCTGAAGACCTTACTTGCCATGCAGGAACATCAGCCGTTTCAGGTGATGGAGGAACTGGAGGAACACGCGGAGACGCTGTTGGTTCAAAGCACTCCAGGGACGAATTACATCGAGGATGAAGCAGTGCATGGACAGCGGGGGCTTCCGGTAAATTCAGCGAGGAAGAGACTGCATCAGGATCAGATCGGAATATCAAGGTGAATGTCTCGGACACAAGAGCTGAAGGATCATCTTTCAAACTGCACCTGCGTCGTCCCAAATTCATGGAAGAAACGCAGATGACAGGGGCAGAACGGGGGACCGTGTATCACACGTTGATGCAGCATCTTCCTGTAGATGGATCATCCGTTGATGCGGAAATCGTTGAACAGACCATATCGCGCCTGATCTCGCTTAAAATATTGCTTCCCCATCAAGTGGAGGCCATTCAACCGGGAGAGTTGTCTTCATTTTTTGATACAGAACCAGGGGCTGAGTTATTACGTGCAGAATGGATAAGAAGGGAAATTCCATTTATATATGGACTTCCGGCACATCGGTCTCCTGCGGAGTGGCTCCATGAACTGTCGCTGAATGCAGGCATGCAAACGGTCGATGAAGATAACAACTTACAGGCATCGCTACAAGAGGAGACGGTTCTTGTACAAGGGATTATTGACTGTCTGTATGAAGTGGACGGCGAGCTTGTGTTACTTGACTATAAGACAGATCGGGTATCGGAGCATCGTGGTGTGGAAGAACTCACCCGGAACTATCATTTCCAACTGGATTTGTATGGACGGGCTATTGAAGATATATTGGGACGGAAAGTCGACCGGAAATGGCTGTACTTTTTTGATGGCGGACATGCAGTGAAATTGTAGAAGAGATCATTCGAAAGTTATTACTATTGATATGACATGGAGAAAGGGGTGGAACGGACGATGCGCATTTTGCATACAGGAGACTGGCATCTGGGCAAAACGTTGGAAGGACGAAGCCGCCTGCGTGAACAGGAAGACTTCGTGGATGAACTCGTCAGGCTCGCTGATGAGCAGCAGGCAGATGCCATATTAATGGCCGGAGATGTCTATGATTCGGTGAATCCGCCCGCATCGGCGGAGCAGTTGTTTTACGAAGCGGCAGCACGTCTGACAGAGCATGGCAGACCTCTCGTGGTGATTGCGGGAAATCACGACCAGCCGGAGCGGGTGGCCTCTGTAACCCCACTTGTAAACAGGCAGGGGATTACACTGGTGGGTACACCCGTTACCGAAGCGGTAACCATCCATGCACAGCGAACCGGAGAGATCGCGCAGATTGCCGCATTGCCCTATCCTTCTGAAGCAAGACTGAATGAATTGCTGACAACAGACGGGGATGAAAATGTACTTCGTCAGGCATACAGCCATCGGGTGAGCATGTTAATGCAGCGTCTGGCTGCTTCCTTTCGACCGGATACTGTGAATTTGGCGATGAGTCATATATATGTACTCGGCGGGTTGGAGAGTGATTCGGAACGGCCGATTCAGATCGGCGGAGCTTACACGGTAGACCCTTCTTCCTTATCAACGGGTGCGCAGTATACAGCGTTAGGACATCTGCATCGTGCACAGGCTGTCAAAGGAGAAGGTGTGATTCGGTATAGTGGTTCTCCGCTGGCCTACAGCTTCTCGGAGGCGGGTCAGAGCAAGTCGGTTACGATGGTTGATCTGGCACCCGGCGGAGCTGCCCATGTGGAGGAAGTGCTGTTAACCTCGGGTCGTCCGCTCGTTCGCTGGCAGGCACGTGGTGGTCTGGCAGAAGTATATCGTTGGCTGGACGAGGGACGTGATCCGCAGGCTTTTATCGACATGGAAGTGTGGCTGGACGATGCGATGTCCTTGAAGGAGATTCAGCAATTGCGGAAATCGCATGAGGGTATCATTCATATCCGTCCGGTGTATCCCGAGATGGCTGCAGCAGGGCTTTTGGAGCAACGATCTGAGTTGCCGGTACATGAATTGTTCCGTAAATTTTATCAACGTCAGACGGGTGGCGCACAGCCGGAAGAGAGCTTGGTTCAACTATTCCTGGAACTTGTGGATGAGGATGAGCCGGGTGTGCGTGAGGAGGTCGAAGGCAAATGAAGCCGATTTGGCTAAAAGTCGCGGGTCTGCAAAGCTATCGGGAGATGCAGGAAATTGATTTTACGGTGCTGACGGAAACAGGTCTATTTGGCATTTTCGGTCCAACAGGCAGTGGCAAATCTTCCTTGCTCGATGCAATCACACTGGCGATGTACGGAAAAGTGGAACGTGCGGTGAACGGAACTCAGGGGATTATGAATCATGCTGAGGATTCGTTGTCGGTTTCTTTTACATTCGAACTGACGTCAGGCGAAGGGACCCGGAGATTCCGGGTAGAGCGTAGGTTCAAACGTAATAATGAAGTGTCGGTGAGTAACACGATCAGCAAATTCATTGAGACCGTGAATGGGGAAGAACAGGTACTTGCCGACAAATTGGCTGAGGTTAATCGCTGCGTTGAAGATGTGATCGGCCTGAAGATGGATGATTTCACAAGGGCAGTGGTGCTTCCACAAGGGAAGTTCGCCGAGTTTTTGTCACTCAAAGGCAGTGAACGACGCCAAATGTTGCAACGATTGTTTCATCTGGAGAAGTATGGGGATCAGCTCGCCATCAAGTTAAGTCGGCGTGTGAAAAATAACGATATGGTTCACCAATCTCTCGCTGCGGAGCAACAGGGGCTTGGCAATGCCAGTAAGGAGACGCTGGAAGACACGAAACGTCTTCTTCAAACCGCAGTTCAGCAGTCTGAATTATCTCGAAAAATGCTGGATGAAGCTACCGCGGAAGTTGAACAGCTGGGAAAAATACGTGAGTTAAGCAACGAACGGCAGGCCCGTACGGATGAACAGCAGAAGCTGAAAGCACTGGAGCCGCAGGTTGAAGCAGGCGAGCAACGACTGAAACGATCCGTTGCGGCAGATGCAATTCTGCCTGTACTCCAGACCGTTCGAGAAGCAGCGGCTACGCAGAAGCAGCGGCAGGATACTGCGGAGACAGCCCATCAACAGGCTGTGGAACATGAGCGCCTGTCTGTGCTGGAAGCAGAGAAGGCTGAGACAGCTCATGCGCAAATGGCTGAGGAAGAACCCAAACTGCTGCTACGTCTGGAGCAACTTGAACAGGCGAAAGAGCTGCAACGGGAACGGGATGGACTTCAAGCGGATTGTACGCGCCTCGCGCAGCTTCTGGAGCAGGGACAGGACGAACAGACTGCTCTGGGTGAGCAACTTGAGAAAGAGAAGGAATTGCAGCAGCGTGGACGCAAACGGCGTGAGGAATTACAGGAGAGCCTCAAGCCGAATGAAGTGAAGTCGGAGGAACGCAGACAGCTACAGGTAGCCCTTGAACTGAAGCATCGTGTGGATACTGCAGCAGAGCAGTTACAGCAAAATAAGGCTGACATGCAGGCTTACAAGCAGTCGGCAGAACAGGGCGTCATCAAGCTGGAGGCGGCGAATCAAGAAGAAGGGCGCCTGAGTGATCAGCGTCAGCATCTGTTGGAACAGGCGTCCGCAGGTCTTGAGGCCTTGCTTGCCTGTGAGCAGGACATTAGCCGCGAGCAGAGCTTGCTGGCCCTTGCGGAGGAACAGCTGCGTGGCACGATGCGTGAGCAGGAGCTGCACCGGCTGTCCTCCGCTTTGCGCGCCGAGCTGCGTGACGGCGAGCCATGCCCGGTGTGCGGCTCGCCGCACCACCCGCTCCCGGCTGCGCCGCCGGGAGAAGGCCCGCATGCAGGCGATGCGGACCTGGAACTGCTGCGCAGCCTGCACGCGGAGCTGCAGGAGCTGCGCTTCGGGCTGCGCCAGCAGCTGCACGAACGTCGCAGCCTGCTGACGCAGCTTGGCGCCGCGGCCGGCGAAGCACCGGCCGCAGCCGAGGCCGCGCCTGCGGCAGCGGAGCCCGAGCCCGCCGGGTCGCCCGTGGACGGGCGCTCCCCGGCAGGCTGGGCGGCGCGTGCCGCTGCGCTGCGCGAAGCCGCGCAGGCGCTGGCTGCCGCAGCAGCGCCATTGCAGGCCCAAGCCGCCGCGTTGCAGCAGGCGGCTGTGGGCGCGCAGCAGCGTCGCATGGAAGCGGCAGCTGCGCAAGAGGCCGGCCGTGCCGGGTTCGCCCAGGCTGAGCGCAAGCTGGCTGAGAGCGAGGCGACAGCGGCTGCCTTGCAGGGCCGCTGGGCCACAGAACTGCCAAGCATCGCTCAGGAGCAGGCCAAGGCCCTCTATCAGGCGATGCAGGAGCGCGATGCGCGCGCCGAAGACATCAAGGAACGTCTGAACAAAAGCGTGACGTTCCTTGAAGAGAAAGAACAGATCATTCAATCACTTCAGCAGAAGCTGGTTGAATTGGACAAACAGCTGATCCAGTGGCAAACCGAGTGGCAAGGTAACAGCAAACAGCTGGCTGAGAAAGAAGAGCGCCTGCGTCAGTGGGTGGGGGAGCAGCGGGTTGAAGATCTGATTGTTACCGCCCAGACCCGCCTGGAAGGACTGCGCACAGCCGCAGCGGACACGGCACAACGCTTCAAGGAAGCGGACTTCCTGAAGCAGGAGTCGGCCAAGAAAGATGTCATGGCCCAGCAGGCGGCAGTTTCGGCAGCCGAGCATCTGCAACAGGCACAGGAACGCTGGAATCAGTTGCTGGAACAATCCCCTTTTGACTCGGACAGTGCTGTTCTTGCGGCTGCGATTTCTGCGGGAGAAGCCGAGCGACTGGCTGGAGAAATCCAGCAGCACCGGGAGCGTGAGCGTGAACTAGCCTCGCAACTGAGAGAACTGGAGCAGAAGCTGGCTGGTGCTGTCGTATCTGAGGAGCAGTGGTTGGCTTGCACGCAGCGCTTGCAGCAGGCTCGCACCGAGGATGAGGCTGCTCTTCGTACCAAAGCACGCGCAGAACGTGATTTGGAGGATGTACAGCAACGGCATGTACGCTGGACTGAACTGGAGAACAAGCGAGTCGAGGTAAGTCTTCAGGGTGAACTGCTCAGCAAACTTCAATCTGCCTTTAGAGGTAACGCCTTTGTTGAATATATTGCGGAAGAACAACTGATGCAGGTGAGTCATGCAGCTTCCCAGCGTCTGCGCTTCCTAACCAAACAGCGGTATTCACTGGAAGTGGATTCAGGGGCGGATTTGTGATCTGTGATGATGCCAACGGGGGAGTGAAACGACCGGTGTCAACGTTATCGGGTGGCGAGACATTTTTGACCTCATTGTCGCTGGCGTTGGCACTGTCGGCCCAAATTCAGCTTCGAGGTCAGTACCCGCTTCAGTTCTTCTTCCTGGATGAAGGGTTCGGCACACTTGACCCTGAGCTGCTGGATACGGTGATTACCTCTCTGGAAAAACTGCATGACGACCGACTGACTGTCGGTATCATCAGCCATGTTCCTGAGTTACGTGCGCGCTTGCCGCGCAAGCTGGTGGTGATTCCGGCAGGAGATGCCGGAAATGGCTCACGAGTGGTCCTTGAAACCCTCTAAAGCGTGAGGGAAGAGGTACGTTTTGAGGCAACATTAGTGACCTGTTTATAGAGACAGCGAGTTCATAAGGAAACTTATATTGTTATATGTGTTCCTGGATAAAAGTCCGTACACTTTTGTCCATTTGGGCTATATCAGCATTTTGCATCATTCGATTCTACTCGCTCCCGGGTACTAGAGTAGACAGGAAGAAGCATCCTGACCCAACCCAACGTATAGACGAACAGAAGCGTATCGATCGATATCTTGCTGATTTAAAGTCACCCTTTGGATTTATGCAAAAATCTCAAATGGATTATACTGTAAAAACATTTCTTTTCTTGCTTTTATAACATGACAGAGTGAGTTACATCACAGATACAGGTTCATCTCGCTGTTATAATACAGTCAAGCCGACAAACTTTATTTAAGTACCCCGGCGGACATCTGATCAGGACGCTTCCTGAATAGATGTCCGCACAGCAGACTTCCACGGAAGCCGCTTACGGGGTGCTTCTTTTTTTTGTATTTTTCCCGGTAGTGTCAATTCGCCCAGATCTGAATACCATGAAAAGGTGATCAAGAGCAGACTCAGGGAGGCGTTGGAACGTGGAAAAGGTGGAAGCGAAGAAATTGTGTAAGGAACACATGCATCGTTATGTATGTGTTCAGATGAATGACGGCATGCATTATGATGGTATTATGGAGAACGTGGATGAAGAAATGATTTATTTGGCGGTTCCCGTGGGACCGGAAGCGATGGTAAATCATGCGAACTGGGCACCTAATGCAATGCCAGGAGCTAACTATCCTGTTGGCCACACCCGCGGATTCTATCCGGGATACGGATATCCTGCCCCTTATCCATATTACGGCTATGGACGCAGACGTTTTAACCGGCTGGTGCTCCCGTTATTCGCACTTACTGCGTTAACGCTGTTACCGTATTATTGAAACATTGTCTGGCGTGTATTCAAGACGAGTTAGTAAAATAGAGTAATACCATTGTAACGGAATGGACTTTTCTGATTTATTAACTTTCTGGTTGTATAACTTTCAGATTTTTATCATGGATCAAACCATATGACCTTTCTCATCTCCGCGTGCATGAATGTGCAATCACCGAGATGCAGGAAGGTTTTTATGTTCAAATTCAATACAGACTACAGGTTAAAATTGGACTATACTTTTTACTTCAGGTATGATACAAGGGTATACATAATGTTGAAACCAAAAGGAGGGTATGAACTATGGATTGCTTATTTTGCAAAATTGTAGAGGGCAGCATTCCCTCCAATAAAGTACTGGAGAATGACCATGTTATCGTTTTTCATGACATCCAGCCTGCTGCACCGACACATGTTCTCGTAATTCCGAAGAAACATATTGCTTCCATGAATGAAGTTACCGCAGAAGATCTGCCTTTGATCGGTGAGATTCATCTGGCTGCTCAGGAGGCGGCAAAGCGTTTG
>NZ_PKQK01000005.1 GCF_002968835.1 Paenibacillus sp. PCH8
CGCCGTATTGGCTGTACCCGAAAGCCCCTGTTGGTCTTTGACCCTAAGTTCAACGACATATTTGCCCACTTCGATCCCTTCCAAAGGAAGACTGAAGCTGCCATCAGGTTTGACTTCAAAAACACCCTCTTTTTGAATCGAACCATCCTCGTTTTTCACAACATACGTTGCTTCCAAGGAAGCGGACGGATCAAACTCAATGTTCCATCCACTAGCAAGCGCAGGAGCAACACGGAAGTACAAGTCTTCGACGCTACCGTTAATGACAGCAGATTCATCCTGCTTAAATTCCAACGCTTCTGGTGCGGTTACAGCCGGAGCTGTCTTTTTCACCAAAAATGGAGAAGTATCTTCCTTATAGGTTTTGCCGTCGGCACCAATTGTAGTGATGTCAACCGTATATAAACCATCTGGAATCTCAGTCACTTCGTCAGTCGTGTAATCGGCATATTGACCACCCCATGCCAGATTGTATCTTGCATTTGCATTAAAGTTGTAATAGTTACCGAAAATGGAGCCGATGTATCCGTCCTGGTAATACCCGCCTTCTGGGTTAAGACCATCATAAATCTCAATCAGGGCGAAAGTCATTGGATTATAGAATTCCATCGCTACATTAAGCGTATCCAGTGTACCATCAGCCTTTAATGGATAATGGAACGGATTTTTCTCAGTACCTTTTACCGTTTCAATATACTTAACACCAGACAATGTAACATTAAAATGAGCCACATATGGCACCGTAAACGTATCGGTTCCATTAGACAACTCAATATATCCTTGTGCTTCTGTTACTGCGGTAACCCCGCGTGGAACTGTGATTGTGACTGCAAGTTCTTCCTCACCATTCAATGTGAATGAACTCTTGTCCACAGCAACCGATACTCCAGCGACAGTGCGAGTCGGATTCACATGCACTGTATAATCCCCACCGCTGCCGTTTAGCGCTTCAACCTTAATCGTTTTGGTAATCGTTTTTTCATCTGTGCTCAGGAAATTACCATAGTTAATGCTTCCGGTGATATTTTCCTTTTCCACAACGGAGCCACTTTCCGTGTACTCTGTCACATCCATAACTTTGACAAAAGCAGCAGGATCAATGGTTCTCACAGCCTGAATCCGGCCCGCACCTTGATCAAACACATCAAATTTGGTCGTATCCAGCACTTTACCATTGTTCATGAGTGCGACTTTGATATCAAATGGCGTCCAATCCGGATGTTTCTCAATCAACAGGGCAATCAACCCCGCTACGTGAGGTGTAGCCATACTTGTACCACTTTTACGATCATATGCTTGTGTGTAATCTGCGTCAGGTTCATCCTTGCCATAGGCAGGAATCGTAGACAGAATGTTAGTACCCGGCGCAACAATATCCGGTTTAATATCCAGTGTTACCTTTGCAGGTCCACGTGAACTGGATGGATTCATTTCATCACCAGGGGTTTGATCACGTTCGAAATCACTAAAGCTCACTTCAACGGCTTGTCCCGCATCCAGCTCAGCTTTGATGACTTCTCCATCTTCTTTGCTCATGCTCAGCGTCGGAATAAGCTCAAAGTTATCACCCAGACTAACGCCGATTGGACCCGGGATATTGTTGTATACGATAACCGCCACGGCTCCTGCTGCTTTGGCATTGGCGATTTTCTCTACAAATGCGAGTTCACCACGCTGTACCAAGGCAACTTTTCCCGTATAATCCTTGCCTTCGAAATCGGCAGGCTTACCAAGTGCTGCATATTGAAGCTCATACTGCTCTGTCAAAACCGTTTCAGGATCTGCCGACAGACTCCAGCCCATCAGATCCAGTCGATAGACCGATTCTGTAACAGCCCGTGGAGCTTGCTGTGTCTCCATCGGGGTGATGACAGACTCTTCCACTGGTGCAGAAGGCGCTACAGTCTGAGCATCATCTTCTGTCGCACCCTCGTCTAGATTCGAAACTTCAGCGTCAACAGGCGTTTCAACTACAGTTACATCTTGTTCCGATCCAGCAGCCGCGGCTTCGTTAACAAGGGAATCCTCCACGCTTGCTGTATTATCTTCTGTGCCAGGTGCTGTTCCCAATTCAGGAGATTGTTCAATCTCCGGCACAGGTTGTTGTTCCGGCAACGTCGCTTCGCCTTCCTCACCAATCCAGAAATGAGTATTGGCTGTAATAAGCTGGCTAGGTCCTGTAGAGTTACCTACCGTAATCGCCATTGCAGATGCACCCGGGGAGCCGAGTGTATAGCGGTTAGGACCACTGTTACCACTTGCTACAACTGCTGTCACTCCAGACAGCATAGCATTATTAAGGGCAACCGAAGTGATATAACTCGGATCGTTGGCAGCGTTACCCAGCGAGAGGTTGATGACATCCATTCCATCCGCAACGGAACGGTCGATTCCGCCGAGGACCCATGAAGTTTGACCACTGCCATAAGGTCCAAGTACACGGTAAGCGTAGATATCCGCTTCAGGAGCAATACCCACAATGCCGTAGTCTCCCGCTTCGCGAGCAGCAATGGTACCCGCTACGTGAGTACCGTGGGATGTATAATAGGCACTTCCAGTATCATTAAACTCAGGTTGGCCAGATAGCTTCCATTCCTGATAAGTTGCTTCATATGGATCATTGTCGTTTCCAACAAAATCCCAACCGCCCATATAGGCTTCTTGTAAATTGGGATGTTCATAGTCAATACCTGTATCAATGACACCCACTTTGATGCCGTTCCCTTTGTAACCCAAATCCCATACTTCCGGTGCACCGATAAAAGGTGCTGTGTCTTTCATGTATGGGTTTACTTCATCTGTTTCGGGAGCTATTGTATATTCAAGATCAGGATATACGCTAACCACGCCAGGTATACGGAGCAATTGCCCCACTTGATTTCCTTTGATCTCAATGGCTACACCATTAAGCACATATGCGTAATTTTCCAATACTTCATGTTTGATTTTCTTCTGAGTGAGGCTATGTACAAATGACTGTTGTTGTTGTTCAACTTGAGTCACAGCCTTTGTTTCCATAGTGGAGGTAAAAGATTTTCCTGAGAGGGTTGATTCACCTTGCGCTACAGCGACCGGTTTGTTGGAAAGCTCAACGATGACTCGGGTGTTCTCTCCACCCAGGCCTTCCAAGCGTGCATCCATAAATGGATCTGCGGCAAGTTTCTCTTCCCGCCCTGCAAGAATTTCTCTCCACTGTTTCGCTTCGGCCTTGCTTGGCATATTCTCAAGCTGAACAACTGAATCTGCGGGAGCGGCTCCAGCCGCTGGAAGGATAATAGAGAAGACCATCAGAACACTTAATAACGTGGATATCAATCGTTTACTCAAGGCTATGCCCCTCCTTTATAAATGTGAATTCCTCACCAAATGATGGGTTCCTGCTGTTAGCAAGCACTGCAATACCTGAGACATTTTCACCACCCGATCTGCAAGAAGATTGACCCTTGGTAAATTATTCTATCAAAATACCACATATCCCTTCTAAATAATTACAAAAATGATATAAAAATTACTTATATGGGTCTTAGGTATCATAAAAACGTAACTTTGTATTTATTTGTCGTTTGAATAGTTCAATTTTGAATTAAACCAATAATAAAAGACCGGGAACCTCTTTATCAGAAAGAGATTCCCGGCTTCACTGCCTCTATACGCAGACGCTTGTAATCAGCATACATCGCATCTTCTTTCCAGAGGTAAGGCATTGCGATCCGACTGGTTTCGTGGCATATTTGCTGTATCTCTTCATGGTTGAAACCTTCGAAATAGTCTCCTCCAAATTGAGCCAACCAGCCCACTATCCCTTGCTCACCATCTTCCAACCTAGTAGGACGGTCATAGTGATGGGCCTGACGTACCATAAATCCACTTTGTTCCAATGCATTCACAATGACTGCACGTTCCCTTTACCGCCGAATTCTGCCACAAAACGTCCCCCTGGCTTCAAAGACTCCCATATCCTATCCACGGCCAATCGCGGACTTCGCATCCAATGGAGAGCTGCATTAGAGAAGACGGCATCATACAGTCTGTTCGTCTGAAACTGGTGTCCGTCTCCTTCGAGAAATTCAAGCTTAGTGAACTTCTCCCTTGCACGGCGAATCATGTCCGGGGATGCATCCATGCCAACCACCTCAGCCTGCGATAATGAGATTTCATATGTCAGATCCCCCGTACCACATCCCAGATCAAGGATGTATTCCCCTTGCCTTGGTTGAAGCCATGAGATAAGGTTTTTGCCGTATCCAGATACAAAAGCCAGTTTATTGTCATACTCATCTGCTTGCCATCGATTAATTGATTGCATCGGCTCCACCATCACTTCCATGATTGATAGTCTCATTGTGACACAGATTCATTTATTACAAAAATATATAAATACTATATCAACTATAGGTAAAACCAATGATATAGTATCCTCAGAACGCGAAAAAGCTCCCCCGAGGGAAGCTTCTTTTAATACGTCCCAGGAGGGATACTCTCCTTCCTGTCGAGACCGCGAAGTAACGCTAACGAAGCGGATGCTCCGACGAATCTCTGGGGTTCTCATCCTCAGAACGCAAAAAAGCTTCCCGAAGGAAGCTTTTTCTTTACGTCCCAGGAGGGATTCGAACCCCCGACCGACGCCTTAGAAGGGCGTTGCTCTATCCAGCTGAGCTACTGAGACAAATATGTAATAAAATTTTGCCGCGATTTCTATTATACTCTGATTTCTATATTTTTCAATAGTTTTATAAAAAATTAATAATTAGCCTTTAAACTGTGCTTGATCGGGTTATTCTCATACTTCATTTATCCTCGGAATATGATATTCTTAACCAACCAATATTGAGGACATTGGAACAAACAGAGCAGATGTTCACGAGATATTTTCAATGTCAGACTAGCTGGGTAATCTTTTGCATACATACATTTCAAAGACCACTGAAGGAGAGAGAATCGCATGAGACAACTTTTATCAGCCCTATCGTATTTTAGTATTTTCTTTGCTCCGTTTCTGTTTCCGATTATTGTGTGGATTGTAGCCAAGGATGCGTACATCGAGGGACATGCCAAACGCGCTTTATTCTCACACATATTCCCGTTTCTTGCTGCTATTCCGCTACTGTATTTCTTCGTGACAGCCCACAGTCTTGGTTCCGCCATCGGGTTTGTCATTTTGTTCTTTGTCATCTACGCTTTAAGCTTTGTGTATAACATCGTGAAAGGTATTCAAGTGCTGCGTGAATATGCCTGATTCCTTCTCAAACGAAGCACGCCTGTGCATAACTAAACCCGCCGTTCCCAACGGCGGGTTGTGCTGTTTATCCGTTACTCGTTAGCGGTTACTGATTACAGTTATCGACCACAGATCACCGGCTAACATCTAACGGTTACCCGTTACCAATCTTTATTTTTCACGTTGCCGTATCCACAACGTTCCTTCCACAAGTAAATCCAGCCAACCACATTTAATCGATATGCCACACTGTTAAAGTGGACCCATTAGACTCACCTCTACGACTAACCCTGCCCGATCAGATACCGCTGAAGCGTTGGGCCCAGTAACCCAAAAGCCAACAAATTGCTCTGGAACTGAGCCTTGTCTTCTTCGGCAGTCATACCTTCGCTGTTCTCAAATGCTGTTTCTGTCGCATCTTCAAATGCGGTATGCATATTATTGTTATACCAGTCGATCGCTGAATCGGAGTGATTACGTACAACACGAACCACTTCCAGCGAATTTCCAGGTTGAGTTGAAGCTACGTATACAAGTAAAGATGGATCGCCGGCATTTCCAGGCTGAACTTCCACTTCTGCACAGGACAATCCATCTACCTCGGTTAATCTGCGTATCTTGGCATCTTGAATGACATACATTCGTTATCGCGCTCCTTTGTCCTTATCATGTACTTTGTTCGATCTGATATCGTGTCTCCGGTGTCCCCAATCGGTAGATCTCCCGATACACCTGCTGTAATACCGCTTCATACGTCTGGTTCACAGAATCCTCCGGTGTATCTGGCCATGGGAATACCATCCCTGGAAAGGCTTCTTCCTCCTTTTCCTGCATCAGATTAAGCAGTCCCAGTAATTGCTCCGCTTCCTGTGGCGTTGCCTGAATGATCCATTCATACGACGTGGCATACGGATCTGGAATAACGGAGCGGCCCATGACAGATACATAATATTTCATACTGTCCATTGCATGTTCTCTCCTTCACAGGCATGTTGAGGCCGTTGTTCCTAGAGCTAGTTTCCGAAGAGGACAGACATTTTATGCCTGCTTTCGGCATATATTTGTTACGACCTCTGACGAAAAAGACAACATTTGCTGGCTGGCAGTACTCAAGCAGCCATACGGATGAATGACTCGACCAAGAAAGGATGAACATACCATGTGCGGTATTACCGGCTTCATACAGTGGAATCGGGATCTGACCCAGGAATCAGAGCTGCTGGTCCGAATGACGAATAGCTTGTCGAACCGGGGGCCCGACGCTTCAGGTACATGGATCTCCAATCCTTGTGCCTTTGGACATCGGCGTCTCAGCGTTATGGACCCCGAGAACGGGGCGCAACCCATGCATGCGTTACAGGGAGACACCTCCTATACCGTCGTGTATAACGGAGAACTATACAATGCACCCGAATTAAAAAAAGAATTACTCCAGCGGGGGCATCACTTCCGCACACAATGTGATACGGAAGTGTTGCTCGCATCTTATATTGAGTGGGGACCGGCGTGTGTTGACCGGTTTAACGGTATTTTCGCTTTTGCCATATGGGATGGGGGACGCGAACAAGTTTTTATTGCACGAGACCGCCTCGGTGTGAAACCTCTCTTCTACAGTAATGCAAAAGACACACTCGTATTCGGCTCAGAGCCCAAAGCACTGCTCATTCACCCGGATGTAGAAGCTGCTGTTGGCCCGGAAGGATTGGCCGAAGTCTTCATTGTAGGGCCTGCACGTACACCTGGTCACGGCGTATACTCTTCACTGAGCGAACTCAAACCTGCACACGCTCTGATCTACAACCGAAACGGCATTCGAACCTATGCATATTGGAAGCTCGAAAGTGAGAATCACGAACATAACCTGGAAGAAACGGCAACCGAGGTGCGAAATCTGCTACAAGACACACTGGAGCGCCAGTTAGCATCGGATGTTCCTGTATGCTCTCTGTTATCGGGAGGCCTGGACTCCAGTGCCTTGTCAGCGTTAGCCGTGGATTATTACAACCGAACCGGTCAAGGCCGAGTGAGTACGTATTCCGTCGATTATGTAGATAATGCCAAGCATTTTCAGGCTCACTCTTTTCAACCGGGGGCAGATGGGCCCTGGATCAAACGAATGGTGGAAGAACTCCAGACAGATCATCACTGGATTGAGATTGAGAACGGAGAACTCGTTCACGCACTGACACAGGCTATGCTTGTGAGGGATCTGCCTGGCATGGCAGATGTGGACTCCTCGCTGTATTTGTTCTGTAAGGAAATCAAAAAAGGAGCTACTGTTGCTATTTCAGGCGAAGCAGCAGATGAAGTATTCGGTGGTTACCCCTGGTTCCACCGGGAAGAGATGCTCAACTCCGGCACATTTCCTTGGTCCGTAGCACCTGACATGCGAGCAGGACTGTTATCGCCGGACATTCGGGAATGGATTCGGCCACTCGATTATCTTGCAGACCGTTATTCCGATGCAGTGGCTGAAGTACCTTCGCTAGTAGGAGAAACCGGCAAAGCCGCCCAGATGCGGGTCATGTCCTATCTGAACATCACACGTTTCATGCCCACACTTCTGGATCGCAAAGACCGGATGAGTATGGGGGCAGGCTTGGAAGTGCGGGTACCTTTCTGTGATCACCGCCTGATCCAATACGTGTTTAACATCCCTTGGGAGATGAAAATAACTGGCGGGCGGGAAAAAGGGATTCTACGTAAAGCACTTGAAGGCGTCTTGCCTGACGATGTGTTATACCGCAAAAAGAGTCCATACCCAAAAACACATAACCCGGAATACCTGGCTGCAGTTAAACAACAGGTACTTGATATACTGGATGATCCGACTTCACCCATTTTACCTTTAGTCGACAAAGCCCAAATCCGCAAATTGGCCTCTTCTGCGGATGCAGCATCCAACCTCCCCTGGTTCGGGCAATTAATGTCGGGCCCACAGTTATTTGCATATCTGACTCAGATCAATTCCTGGTTACGGACCTACAAAGTGGCTATTCGTTAACCTTATACTGCCGCACATTGATTCTATATTTCGACTAAAAAAGGGGTGTCCAAACAGCTACTTGCTGTCTTTTGGACACCCTTTGATCACATAACAATATCTATGCGTGTGCGCTCATTCTTCACATGCACTTCATTCAGTTCAACACTTTATTTAACTTTGAAACGACTGACCGTCAGTTGCAACTGCTCTGCCATGGACGAGAGATCATTGGCTGCGGAAGCGATCTCCTGCATCGCAGACAACTGTTCTTCTGAAGATGCACTGACTTCTTCCGTTCCGGCAGCCCCGGTTTCCGTCACTTCCATGATCGTTTTCATAGAGGTACTAATCTGCTCCACACCTGCTGACATTTGTTCGATTGAAGCAGAGACTTCCTGTGTTTGACCCGCTACATTACCAACCGCCTCACGAATTTCGTTAAACGTAGCTCCCGCTTGGTGAACAAGCTCAATTCCCTCTTGAACCTCTGCTGACACTACACCCATAGATTCTGCGGCATTTCGCATCCCCTTTTCAATCGATGCCACCAAAGGAACAATCTGTTCAGCAGAAAGTGCAGATTGTTCAGACAATTTACGAACCTCTGTAGCAACAACCTGGAATCCTCTTCCATGTTCTCCAGCTCTCGCAGCCTCAATTGCAGCATTGAGGGATAGTAGATTCGTCTGGGCCGATATTTCAGAGATGCTATCCACCATTTTGACAATAGCCTGAGAGTGTTTGCTCAGTTCCTGAATCACTGCCGAGAGTCCCGATACCGTATCGTGTATAGAATTCATTTGACCTATGGCAGACTGAACAGACTCGCTACCAGATATGGTTTTTGCGGAAGCCTTGGTAGCTTCCTCGGACATATTCAGTGTGTTCTCCGTAACTTGCTGAAAACCTGTCGTTAACTCATTCATCGTTTGGAATCCATCACTAACCATTCGAACCTGTGTATCCATGCCTGTTGCAATCTCACCCATTGTGATAGCAACTTGCTCCGTGGCAGTTGCTGTCTGTTCTGTGCTTGCCGTCAATTCCTCCGAAGAAGCAGCTACCCGTTCTGCGTTATCCCCAACCTGATGAATGAGTGCACGCAAATTCGCAGACATGATATTGAAGGCTTGCGCGAGTTCACCAATCTCATCCTTATTGCGAACCACAATAGGTTCACCGGTCAGATCTCCGTCCGCAATCCGGCTCGCGGCTTGCTCAACAGCGGCAATAGGCACGGAGATTAGTCTGCCAATGATGATTGCAACGAATGCGCCAACCAGTATAGCGATAACTCCAACAATCGTGATCCACCGAAGAACCTGAGCAATCTGAAGATTGGCATCTACGATTCCTGAATCCATGGAACTTTGCTGATGTTTCTCCATACTTCCCACAATTTCATCCAGTTCAGCGATCAAGCCCGGGGCAGTATCCTGCATCAATCTTGTGATTTCGCTGTTATTATCCTGTCTTTTCAGTGTCATGATGTTCTGAGCAAAATCTTGATACTTGTCCATCGCCTCATCTGAACGTGTAAGGTAGTCTTTCATATTTTGACTTTTAACCGTTGATTTAAGCTCCTCGGTTAACGCTATGTAATTTTCATAAGCCTTCTTAAATTCCTGTTCGTAATTTGCACTGTCTGCCATCACATAATTTCTCAGAGCAATCTGCTGTGATTTAAGATCTATCGACATATTCTTAATAAGCAGGAGTTTGCTTGTTCTGTCATTAATTAATTCTGTATACGTTTTTTCGACTGATACAAACTGAGTATAAGCGATCACGGTTACAGCCACCAGTAATAACAGCACAGATGAGAAACCCATAAGTAATTTACGGCTAATTGATATTCTTTTCATGTCTATTCCCCCCGAAAGTTCAAATAAAATACATGGTGTTTCAAACTTCTCGCATCTGGCCTCCCTTAGGATTATTAAGTCTTTAGACCCATTTTCAAATATATACAGCGACTATAAACGCCCATATCATTTAAATAAGGGTCTTTATTCCTAATTGTATTAACCCAATAACTATGAAATTTGAACCATAAAATATTCATGAATTATTTTCAGAAATTTTCAAAGAGATTCTCGACTTATCCATGAAAAATAAATTCACCTTCACACGAAAAAACAAAAAATACACCTCCATTATGGCGTGTTCAAACCAATGTGGTTTGCTTCACTTTCACTCTGAAGATGTATCTTTATGCCGATCAATATCGTTTGTGAGCAATGAAGCTCATTCAATCAACGTATGGATACCGGATTTCGCTCAAGTAATCCACTACCAAACGTATCTCTGAATGGAGAATCCTCCATATGAATATAACCAATGTAACAACCACATTTCTTCATGCCACAAGGTCGATCCGCTGCCAATGCTTGCAGACCATCACGATACAGGTGTCCAATGATCCGGCGATCCTTATAACACCTTCTCACACGCCCTGACCCTTGGACATAAAACACTTCCGAACCCGCGGCACAGCGTTTGCCGAAACTGTCATAGTCCTGCAAATTGCCTTCAAAAAGAGGGTCAAGTCCAAGCAAAAACTGAATCTCTTCCGGCGTATAATACTTGGGTCGATCTTTGAAGGCATTGACCCACATATATACATCATCTGGCAAAGACTGCCTCATTGATTCAATTGCGGGGAATGCGCTGCGTAGTCCAACTGTCCCGACACTGAAAGCAAGTCCCATCTGTCGCAAAGTTAGACACTGTTTTACAAATGAAGCCTCTTTCGTCTCGCGAGGATGATACGTTGCCCAGAAAGCAGCCTTGTTCGCATCCAGCTCACGGGCCCAATCCAGCTTGACGGAAAGGTTGGTTTGAATTGCAACTTTATCCACATGAGGCATGTGTGACAATTCAATCATGGCTTCCCGATACCAGCGCCGTACCAAGGCCTCCCCATAAGGATTGAAAAAAATGGAGAAGCGGTGCCCCTCGTCTTGCTGTTCCTTAACCCAATCCACAAATTGACGCAGTTGTTGCTCATCGACATCCAGCGTTTCTCGTGAATCGACCGTTTTGCTAAAAGGACAGTATGGACAGTCGTAATTGCAGGAAGACAACTTTCCCCGATAATACAATGTCGCTCTCATGAGAAAACAAACCCTTCCATCTGTTCACGAATATCGGCAGATATAAGCCAATCTCCAATCGCATCAGAGTAACCCAGGCCCTCTTCTGTCAGTCGCAATACCCGCTCGTCTTCCTCCAACTCGAACTGTGCCATATCTTCTGTGAACAACTCGGCCAGCCAAGGATAGTCTGACATCACATCGGTACCGAAGCGCTGATGGTAGTCTGACAATGTCAGTCCCTCCCGATGCAGCAAAGCCTTCAATATAAATCGACGTCGCTGCTCTTCACGGCTTAACGCGATACCGTAATCAGCCACATCGTAACGCTCGGTTGCCACATAATCGGCAATGATACTCTGTGTAGCCTTGTAACTCACGCCGTATTTGGAGGCATAATGGACTTCACTCGTATAGGAGCGTGCACCACATCCCAGACCAACCATGCCTTCCTCCTGGCAGCTGTATGGCAGAAGGGCTTTGGAAGACGACTGCTCCTTCGCAAATCTGCGCATCGAGTATTGCACATAACCTCTACTTTTCAATGTCTCACGAGCCGCCTTGTACAGTTCCATTCGAATATCCGGTCCCTGACGGCGAATATCATCCGGCTTCACAATTGTATTCTCCCGTGTATACAAGGGATAGATAAAAATCTCGCCCGGCCCATAGGCCAGTACCCGTTCCAGTGAATAGAGCCAGGATTCTACCGTTTGACCCGGAAGCCCATAGATCAGATCGAGATTCAATAAAGGAAAATCATACCGCGCAAGCTTCTCAAGCGCCCGTTCAACTTCCAGCGGTTTCTGTGGGCGATAGATAGCTGAAGCTTCGGCTTCAATGAAACTCTGGATGCCCATACTGACACGATCCACACTGCGTTCCTTCATAATAGCAAGCTTGGCATCCGTCACGGTATCCGGTGACGTTTCCACTGATATTGATGCTTGTGTGGGGTCCAGCCCCATCACATGTTCAGCAATGTCAAACAGACGATTCAACTGAACCTCATTCAATAACGTAGGTGTCCCACCACCAATGGCGAACCTCGAATATGGTCTCCGGGATGTGATCGGTGCCCACTGCTTTGCCTGACGTTCCAGCGCATCCACATAACGTTCATGCGTATCATCCCGTCGATCCGGCAGTGTAAACAGATTACAGAATCCGCAACGAGCCGCACAAAACGGAATATGCATATATAAAAAATACGTATCGGTATTCTCCCGTTCCCACAAGGATTTCAGCGGTAGTGGCGGGTCCAGCTCCCGATATGCGGTCTTGTGCGGGTAAGAGTATAAGTAAGAACGATACGGGAAGGCAAGTACTTCACTGAGACCTGTAGTTATGTTAGATCCAGACGGTGTGGAATGGTTTTTTGTCGTATATTGTGATTGTTTGTCCATCGGTTTCCTCCTGTCTCTATACTAAAAATTCACGGTAAGGCACGGTCCAGACGACATCATGCGCGAGTCGGTGACCCTGATATCCATCCTCACCATAGGCCGTACCATGATCGGAAAAGGCAAGGCAAAATGTAGGTCGGGAACGCTTCCTCAGCGCGTCAAACAAGGGCCCAAGAGCCTCATCCACATACCGAAGTGCAGCTCGTTGGGTCTCCACCGAGTCCTCCTTGGCCCCTTCTACAAAATAACGATTGGGGCCATGAATAGCAGACACGTTCAAAAACATAAATATCTTCTCATCTGGCTCCGTCTGTTCAAGCAGCTTTAACGCATGCTGCACCTGATGCTCTGTCGATTTGGGGTTGGTTACCCCAAAGTTCATTCGCCAGTAGCTCTGTTGGAAATAGCCGGGTAGTACTTTCGCCAGCGGATTTTTTTTCGTAAAGAAAATGACGCCGCCAATGCAAATCGTACGGTACCCTTCAGCTGCGAACCCGGATACGATATCCGGTGTATCAAACAGCCAGGTATGCGGATGTGTCTTGAGTCCGGTGTTTCGGGAGTGAAATAACCTGACATGAGATGCCTTGTCACTATTCGCCGGCGTGGGCATGAAGCCACCAAAAAAAGCATGATGTGCGGCATATGTAAAGCTGCCCGGAGTATGACGTTTTTCCCAGGAACCTGAGCCGCACAGGTTCGGGCAATTGTGCTCTTCCAGCTTGGCTACGTCATATCGTAACGTATCCAGCGTAATCATTAACATGTCATGAGAGCCCACGATGGTGTTCATATCCGGCATGTTGAAAAGGCTCCTTTCGCAATAGTTCCATTTCCCATTCATAGGTTCCGAGTCCATGATGCTCGACTCTGTACAGTAAATCTCCGAACGGATTCACGTCCAGCACATATGCCCGCGGGTTCGCACCACCGGTAAGCATCACATCAATACCGGCTGACCATGAACAAGGAAATGCGGACATGGCCGCCTGGGCTGCCGTTCGAACCAACGACATCTGCTCTTCAGCCAATCCTGCTTCGGCAGGCAACATGCGTTCGTTGCGCAAATGCAGATTGGTTATAGGAGTGCTGCTAAGGCGCATAATGGCGTGACCTGCTTGTCCACCCGCAACGAGCTGACGAATATCATAGGCGCGTTGCTCTAGCGTTGCTTTGGGCATCCAGCGTTCAATCTGTACCCCTTCAGCGCAAAGCCAGTTCATGAGAACACTAATCTCTTCCCTACTGGTGTATCTGCGCAGACGTCCTTCATTGTAGAAAATGGTTTGGCCCTGTGCATGTTCCATGCCTACTGTCGTTATAGCGATCTCAGCACCCGTAAGCGGGTTAACCTGATAAGCGACAACGCCTGAAGCTCCCGAGCCAGAGGCGAGCTTAACAAATACACGGTGCATCCGTGCCAATTCCATGGCTGTACGCAAGATGTCGTAACTGCGGACAGGCTGTAAAGACTGCAATGTTGGAGGAACAAGAATTCCATGCCGGGACAGGTGCTGCTGACAATCCCTTTTGTCAAACATCAATCCAATGTCGGCAGGGTCATTCATGAAGCGCACATCAGGCCACATCTCTCGTGCTTCACGGCCAATGCGCTCCAGACAGGCTTTCCAGCCACGGAACCACTGGGCGGGAGCGTAAATTCTACCCCATTCCTGTTCCATCATAAGTGTCTGCTCTGGGGAGAATGCTTCAGTATCATCGATGCCATTCAACAAGGGTGATCTGCCTTGAATGGCTCCAAGATACAACAGCTCACGCTCTACTTCCCATACCTCTCCAGGCGCATCTATCCGTATCAGCGGCTCAGGCAGATTTGAATGTATGGCATCTATCATCGTTCCGCCCTGTCTCCAGGTTTGGAGTAATTCGTCATACGGCAGCACAACCGCAGGTTGCAGACCTACTCTATGCCTGGCCTCTTGCAGCCCCTGAGTTCGTCGGTTATTCGGATTACCAATTAACAGCATCGGCTTAATGTCCAACACTCGTTATTCCGTCAATAACGGGAAACGCCAGTCGTCTTCGTCACTCTGCTGCTGATCGCTGACATCTACCGAAATCCCTGACTGTTTCCACCGGGTGAGCATCTTGTCTGTCATGTAATGGTAACTCAGATTGAGATGTTTCAGCTTTTGGATCTTGTCACTGACCAGAAGCGCCTCCGCTCCCTCATCAGACAACGTCCCCTCGGACAGATCCAGTACCTGCACCTGATCCAGAATCGGCGCATCAGCTATCGCTTTGGCGATCTCGTCCTGAATCTCGCTGTCTTTCAGACCCAGGTATTCCAGCTTTGGAAATAGACCCTTTTCCAGTAACGGCAAAACATCCTCCAGCGAACCGTCGAATCCGTAATCTTCCACACCCAGATACAATTCAAGCTTCCGCAATTCCGGCAGCTCGGCACGGGCAATAGAGGCTAACACGGTTTTAGGCAGACCTCCACAGATAATGACCAATTCTTCAAGGTTCGCATGTTGTATCGGTTCCAGCCCCAGACCGCTGCTGCCCTTGATCAAGAATGCTTTTAATTGGGGAAAGGCTTGTAGCAGAGGTGCAAGATTGGTCTGAATAATCCATGATACTTCGCATTCCTCGGAGTCCATATCTCCGATAAATAGTCTCTTCAATGCCGGGAAGCTTGGAGCCAGCTCAATCAGGGTACTCATGAATCCTTCTTCGGGTGAATTCTCATAAGCCTGTCCCCAATCTCCGATAACCAGACTTTCCAATGCGTTCGCTTCTGGTTTGGCCACCAGTTCCTTAATCAAATCTCCCATTCGAATCCCTTCTTCATAGTCATCATAGGATACAACCAGCTTCACTTCTTGCATGAGCAAATCCCTCCGTTTAAGGTTCATTTATGATTCGTTAATTTGAATGTTAACCCATACCAAGCGAGGCTTGCAACTTCTTCCAACTCCAGTCCCAATTGGATTCCCAATCATGCAATATATATGATTTTCTAAGTAGGTATAAGAACATATGTTCTATACTATAATCGCGAAATACCTATCCTGCATTAGGTATATCGACGGACCTTGCCACATCTGGATCAAACCCTTTATTCCATAACAAAAAGCGCTAATGGCTGGTGAAACATTCCACCCGGAATGCTTCTGTCCTTCCATTAACGCTTTGATATTCGTACATGACGAAATTGTTCTAAGTTAACAATGTAAACTCAGGTTCAGGCTCAGCCTTCAAGTCTGGATACGAGTGCTCTCAGTGCGTGACCACGATGACTGATCGCTTGCTTTTGTTCCAGCGTAAGCTCTGCCATCGTCATCTCATATTCAGGCACATAGAAGAGTGGGTCATATCCAAAACCACCAGTACCCGCAGCTTCAGCTGTAATCCAGCCTTCAGCCGTGCCTTCCGCTTCATACTTGTCTCCGGTTGTCGGATCGTACAATACCAAAGCACAGACGAAACGAGCCGGGCTTAATAACGGCTGCTCCGTGTCCTCACCGGATTTCAACGATCCCAGCGTCCCAAGCAACTTCGCATTATTCTGTGCATCCGTTGCTTCTTCGCCTGCATATCTCGCTGAATATACGCCCGGCTCCCCGTCTAGCAGGTCCACACAGAGTCCTGAATCGTCTGCCAGAACCGGCAAACCAAGCGCATCGCCAACGGCCTTGGCTTTCTTCCAGGCATTCTCCGCAAACGTTACGCCGTCTTCCACCACATCTGGCAGTTCCGGATAGTCAAACATACTTTTGACCTCTTTGCCAAGCGGTGCGAAGGCATGGGCGAATTCGCGTACTTTACCCGCATTGCGGGTTGCAACGATGAGAATTGGGCTGTCCAGACTCATCTTAGGCTTCCCCTAATCCACGCGCGCCGATCTTGAGCGCAATCGGTCCGAGCACTTCTTTTTGACGTTCGATCATCTCCAGAATGCCCTGCTCGCCCAGTTCCAGCATCGCGTTCAGCTCACGGCGATCGAATGGTGCTTCCTCGCCGGTTCCCTGAAGCTCTACATATTTACCGCCACCTGTCATCACCAGGTTCATGTCTACCTTGGCTTTGGAATCTTCATCATAGTTCAGATCCAATACAGGCTGTTCTCCCACCACACCCACACTTACTGCTGCAATGAAATCCGTAATCGGGAACACTTGCAGTTTGTTTTGTTGGGAAAGCTTGTTCACCGCAAGCGCCATCGCTACAAACGCACCGGTGATGGACGTTGTACGTGTGCCTCCATCCGCTTGAATGACATCACAGTCGAGTGTAATCGTACGCTCACCGAGCGCCTGCAGATTCACAACTGAACGCAGAGCACGACCGATCAGACGCTGAATTTCCATTGTGCGTCCCGTTAATTTACCACGATTGGCTTCACGCTGGTTCCGGGTATGCGTTGCACGTGGCAACATGGAATATTCTGCGGTTACCCAACCTTTTCCTTGCCCTTTCATAAAGGGAGGAACACGTTCCTCCACCGTAGCTGTACAGATTACCTTTGTATCTCCGACTTCAATCAGTACAGAGCCCTCAGCGTATTTATTCGTGTTCACTGTTAAATTCAGCGGGCGCAGCTGTTCGCTGGTTCGTCCGTTTGATCTCATTTTTCTGCCTCCTACGACTTAAACATCCTGTAATGTTGAGCTTGTTCACACTTTTACTAATCCCTTATATTTTACCAAAGAGTTCAGTTAAAAGCATCCTCAAGCATGCCTTGTTTATTAAATCGGAATTTCATTGATATATTCAGGCTTGGAAACGGGCGCACTGTAATCCCTGTTATCGTCACCCATGACTGTTTTTTGACCGTTCCATTCGATCTGCACTTTGGCATCCTTGCTGGCTGTATTCTCCGCGGTTGTTAATACGACGGACTGTAACAACTCACTCGGAACGATATCCCCTTCAGTAAACATATCATCTTTCAACGCAACCGTTACCGTGCCATCCTCGGCCGTTTTGACCGATTTCAGCTCTGTCCCGCCCGTCATGACCTCTTCCAGCTCTCCACCTTTGGCAGGTCCCTTAATCAACTCATTCAATGCTGCCTGCACCCGATCTTCACCAGGTGTCACGAGACGTGTAACCGGAACATAATATTGGATGCCTGCTGGCGAAGCAGCGGAGAAATAGACCGTTACCGGACTGCTATTCGTCACAAAGGTATCCCCCAGATCGAGATTAATTCCCACTGCCCGATTCAGCGGTTCAGGCAACGGAGTGCTGTTTACCGGCATTTGCGTTAACTTTTTGCCATCCACCCAGATCTGCACATTCTCCACATCAGGCGTTCCCGTTAATGTCCACGTGACAGCTTCTAGCATTTTCCGTTCTTCCTTGGCATCATACTTGGCAAAATTACCCGAGAACTCCGCGACCGCCAGCTTGTCATCCGCATGAATCGTTACACTCTGAACAACAGTACCCTGCGGGAGAACCCCTTGAAATCCTTCAGGCAACATACCCGCATAGGCCCCGCCTGTGACGAGTGTATCCAGTGCTGTCTTCGGACTGCTGGCATCTGTTCCAGACGGAAGTGTCAGGGATACCGGAGCGAGCAGACCCTGCTGGTCTTGCAGATATACCGTCGTAAGCGGAAGCGTTGCAAGTGCTTTATTCCCTTCAACCGCCTGAATCATAGCTGCTTCCTGGATAGGCGGTGGTGGATCAATCGCTTCGGAAGACTGGGCTCCAAACATGCCACAACCTGACAACACCATAGGAATACTCAACAGCGCAGCTGCCGATACCGTACGCAAAGACTGGATCTTTCTCATGATCACGTTCCCCCTCATCATTTTTACAGTTTGTACTACCATGTATACGAGCCTTTGTCCAAAAAATAACTAAAAGATAATAAAGAAACGTAAAACGGGTTAATAACGTATTAGGAAGCATAGGTAGGGACATTGCTAACTTCAGAGGAGGAATCGCCCATGGAACATCCGGAGCAAGAAAAAATCCCTTACAGCCTGAATAGCCGCAAAGTAGCGGAGGCCACAAGGGAATGGCTGCACAAGCGGGGCGTCACGATCCCTGAGATCGCTGAACTGGTCATGTTATTGCAGAAAAAATACTATCCTGATCTTACCATGGAAGAATGTATCGACAATGTGGAGAAGGTTCTCCGTAAACGCGAGGTACAGAACGCTGTGCTGACCGGGATACAGCTCGATATCCTGGCAGAACAGGGTCAACTCATATCTCCTTTGCAGGAGATGATTGAGAACGATGAGGGACTATATGGCGTGGATGAGATTTTGGCATTTTCCATCGTCAATGTATATGGCAGCATTGGATTCACCAATTATGGTTACGTGGACAAGCTGAAACCGGGTGTGCTGGAACGTCTGAATGACAAGAGCCTTGGGCCTGTCCACACATTCTTCGATGATATTGTCGGTGCAATTGCATCGGCAGCGAGCAGTCGCATTGCCCATCGCAAACAATCCGAAATGGAAGAGGCACTTGGAGAAAAACCGGTCAGTGATGATATCGTGTAGTCCACTTGCTCATATTTGAAGTAACGCGGAACTTGGAACAGGTGGATGAATAACTATTTTATCATTTGATTTCGATCTATTTCTTGCTAACTGAAAAATGCTTATGAGATGTATTCGAAATGCTCATGTAATTTATGCATGTAAAAAGCGGCCTGATGGCCGCTTCTTTTGTATGTGAACCATTTTTTTGATTATTCATAACTTATTATTTCATGTGCTTATGTTGTATGGTTCCCGCCAAACCGTATACTTCAACCCACTTCTGTTCAGTGCTTGACTCTGATTGTGTACGTTTCGGTCCAATGGTAATTTCCGGTCCTTTGCGCTCTCGCAGCAACCCTCGCAATACAGACATGCCAAGGATACATAGTCCAGTAAATACATACATCAGCCGCACGACTACATGACCAGAATCCGTCCCCGTCACCATACCATGAACCAATAAACCTATGAATACGGGATAGGATAACATATGGAACATCAACCACCATTTGCGACCCAGCTTGCTCCGCAGATCACTGGATAGCAGTACAATCAACAGACCATAGAAAGCTAACGTACCCAATCCACTGCCAAGGGGATGCACGGATGCGGTAAAGGGAATAAGCAGTTCACTCCAGGTGAACGGGCTGTAATGGTCAATATACAACGTTAACGCATGTACGAGTCCAAGTCCGAAGGCGAGCCAGGTCGTCCGGGTATGCCATTGGAACATGGCTGCTTTCGGTTTGCCTTTGACCATAGGCATCCCTTGAGCAATACCCAGGAACACACCAGCAAAGAACAACAAATAAGCAGCAATTCCACTAATTCGAATGATATTCCATGTCGGCAGGTAATCTACAATCCATTGTGCCATAACCGGCTCCCCCATATCTGATAGACTTATCCTCGTTTATATCAGACTGAAGCGATGATCCGGATCAAATCCGGGCCAATGTTCAGCAAGCGTATTCGTATTGCCTCTAAAATAAATACTCCCATCCTGCGTCATCCACAGAACATCATGCCGATCATAATGTCGGTTTAACCAGCCCACTGCTTCAGCACTCCCCACAATGCAAACCGTCTTGGCAATGATCTCGCATTGTGACGCATGTTGTCCCAGAACGGTACACTGTAGCACATCGGTATCCGCAGGCTCCATCGTCCGGGGATCTATGAGATGATGCGAGAAGCTTCCATCCGCATTCTGCCATTGTCTGCGTGCAATCCCTGAAGTGGCAACAGCTCCTCGCTGTAAGCAAACTGCACCCGACACATGATTCTGATTCTGAAAAGGATCTGCTACTTCCAAGATCCACTGAGGATGGTGTGGTGTACCCCATACCTGTATATCTCCACCGGCGTTAATCATACCCGCTGGAATATGCAATGTACGCTGCAACCAGTCCGCAATGCGTTCGACTGCCCATCCCTTAACGAGACCTCCCAGGTCCAGTTGTGCTCCGGGGTCCAGATGTACCATTCGACTACCTTCCTGCTGAATCCAGCTCGGGCGGCTGTGATCATATTGATCTTCCATCATACCTGTTGATTCAGATGTTCTCGTTCGTAATATACGTTCAAGCAACGGACGTTGCGGTTGTCTTTGTTGCACTTTCTCGAAGGTGAGATCGTATCCTGAAGCCTGAAGTGCCTGCGAGATGCCAGGCTGAAAAATCCCTTCGGTCAAGCCCATATATCCGTATGCCAGACTCAATACTTCATCCATCGCAGCAGAGATCGACATCCATCCGTTTGAACCATTCAACCGACTCAGTTCACTGTCTGTAACAAATCGACTGAAGCGCTGCTCTTGTGTATCGAACCAATTCTTCACCAAGGTTGCTGCGTGTTCAGCTTCTTCCTGTCCAGCAGAGAGCTGCACTTCAACATCCGTGTTCATCGCACGAAACTGAAACTTGAGCGGACGTACGACTTGCTCCGTGCGGCTCATGACGCACCAGTACGTGACTGATAGTTACCACTGCTGTATCCAGAGTCTGTACTCTGATTATTTGGTCCAAAACGCTGACGTTCTAAATAACTTCCCTTGTTGCTCATGCCCTGATCCAGACCAGCGGATTGTCTGCTATCAGATGTTCCATTATCTTGGCTATCCTTATTGTCATTGTCCTGCGTATTCCAGTTATGGCTGTCTGTTGTACTACTGATCCATTCATCCATCACATCGTCACGCGCTTCCATCTGGCTTGAAGAAGTAACGCTTGTATCCGAGCCATTAGTTGCTGCATAGGCCACATCAAAGGCATCCGAAGTTCTTACATATTGAAAGAGTGCAGCCACGGTCAACGTTGCTGCCGCTGAAGCTTGCCATTTTCTCCATTGGTTCCGTTTTCTTCTTGTCATCGCTCTTCCCTGCTTTCTTTAGGGTGTGTCTCCTTCAGAGTTCTAAGACACGCCCTAGCGAAGTTCATAGATGTATCATAGGCGTGCTGGCTTAAAAATAGATGAATGAACCGTTAAGAAAGGCTAAAAAGGCCCAGAACAGGTGAATTTCCTGTCCCGAGCCTCTATATAAGATCACATTATCATTTCATATCGATATCATCATTCCGTTTAGATTTGAAAATAGAACGTACCATCCGGTTGCTGCTCTTGCTTCGCTACTTCTCGTCGAATTAACTCCTGCAGATGCGCGAGCGTCTCACTCATGGCAAAACGAAGTTGATGGGTACCAAGCCGATTGCCAAACATGTGCACACAGAGGTCATACGCGTTCGCTGGGTGCTCCCGTAGCTGTTCAGTCATCTTCTGAAGACGTTCCTCATGGTGTGCGAGCAGCTGAACGGTCCGTTCGGTGAACGTGGAAAAAGGATTTCGATGCCCTGGGTACGCCTGCTTGACATGCAGACCTCCTAGACGATGCAATCCTTCCATATAAGATTGTAAAGGCTGAGGGTCACTGCCTGGTTGCAGACTGATATTCGGTGAAATCTGTGGCAAAACCGCATCCCCGCACAGAATCTCCAGAAATTCAGGAGCGTAAAAGGATATATGCCCTGGGGCATGTCCACCCGTCTCGACAGCGACCCACTGTTTTCCGCCCATATCAAGCCATTCACCATCTTCGATGGGTGTGATACCCGGAAGGGGTGTGATCTGCGAAATAAATGTCTTCATATGTTCATGCATCTGTCCAGTCATATCTTCCGGCATACCGTGACGACCAAAATAATCAGGCAAGGTTGTACTCATGCTCGACTGAGGTCTCCACATCACATCGGCCTCCTGACGGGATCGTGTGGACATTCGAACGGGTGCACCCGTCATCTGTTGCATCCATCCCGATAGTCCGAGGTGATCCGGGTGATGGTGGGTCAGTACAATTTGACGAATATCTCCGAATGTCAGGCCGAGCCCCTCCAACGTGTCGTACCACTCCTGTTCCGTTCCCGGATTTCGCGGTCCCGGGTCTACGATGGTGATGCCTCCATCCGGTTCGGATAACACATAACTATTGACCCAACGCAAGGGAAAAGACATGGTAACCTTCACCCGATACATTCCCTCTGTAACCGGTATCTCTTCTGTTCGTTTCAATGGTATTCCCCTTCCGTACGGTCTGTTCACTCCACAGGGCGATGACCCACAAAAATCATACGTGGGGAAGTCTGCTCATCATATTTTTCTTCATCATAGCCGCCATGCACCTGATCCACCTGAAGTCCTGCTTCACTTAACAGCTGGCTCAGTTGTTCCCGTGTATACAGCTTGACACGTTCCTGATATGTCCGCGGTTCATCGCCGGATGTGGTATCCATGATCCGAATTTCCTTTTGCACGAAACCATCTTCAATCTTGCGGAACTCCTCAATTCGCTGGCCTTCATCCTCCCGAACGGAGTGTGACACCAGATGACGAGTCACATAAGCGGTATTCATAAAATCAATAATGTAGCTGCCACCCGGCCGAAGCATGCGATGAATGGCGCATAACACTTTGAGTTGTTCTCCGTCCTCAAGGAAATAACCAAACGAGGTAAACAGGTTGACTACAGCGTCAAAGCCACCTTCCAGCGGGAGTTCGCGCATGTCGGCATGGCACCACGATACTCGATGTTCGATATCCATTAGGCGGGCTTCGCGAAGAAGCACATCGGACAGGTCGATTCCAGTTACTTTCAATCCTGCATCCGCCAGGGCCAGTGAGTGCCTCCCCATACCGCAGCATAGATCCAACACTTCTGAATCAGGCTCAAGCTTCAACCAATTGATCATCTTATGTACTTCCTGACAGGCACCCTGCACATCCCGATGCTTGTACACGAGAAGATAATCTTCTCCAAAACTCTTTTTATACCATTCGGTCATTCGTTCTCGCCCTCCACCTGGTCACCGACCCTACTGCCTGTCATACGCTGTCGTACAGGTCTGAGTATTTCCACTAAGCTTTCATTGATTGTACCGTCTTTACCCTTCAAACTCAAAAAACTCCAATACTAGGACGTCTCTCCACATTGAACAGCCAAAATCCACACGATATAATGTTAAACATACGCATGGCCCTGCGAATCGGTTAACTATAAGAGGTTGTTCAAAAAGCCCGCTTTTGATTACGAAGGATGCCTAGTGGCATCATCAGCATCGAATATGGAATTCAGCCGAAATGTCCGTTGCTCACGTAGTCTCCCTACGCTCCGCTACTCCATTTCTAGCTTCATCCCATCTTCTCGGTACTGAAAACCGTTCTTTTTGAAAGCGTACTATAAGCAACAGGAGGTGTTCTTATGATTCGCATTGGACTTACCGGATGGGGAGATCAGGAAGATCTCTATCCAAACCGTACCAAAGCCAAAGACAAGCTCAGTCTATACGGACAATACTTCTCCACCGTGGAGGTGGACAGCTCCTTCTACGCCGTTCAGCCGCGGGACCGGATGGCACGGTGGGCCGCTGAAACGCCGGATTCCTTTGCTTTTATCATCAAAGCCTATCAGGGGATGACCGGACATCTGCGCGGCAAACCTTACTTCACCAGCACGTCGGAGATGTATAAAGCTTTTCGGGAATCACTGGAGCCCGTGATTGAAGCAGGCAAGATGCAGGCAGCTTTATTTCAATTTCCGCCGTGGTTTGAGTGCAATAAGGACAATGTGAATGAGCTTCGAGAAGTGAAACTTCGAATGGAGGGCATTCCGTGCGCCCTCGAATTCCGCCATCGCAGCTGGTATGAGGATAGTATGCGTGAGCGGACGCTCGCGTTTATGAAGGAGCAAGGCTGGATTCACAGCGTCTGTGACGAACCTCAGGCGGGTCCAGGTTCCATTCCCATCGTGCCACAGGCCACGGATTCGGACATGACACTGGTTCGCATGCACGGACGCAATGTATCTGGCTGGCATCAGAATGGTGCGCCCAACTGGCGCGAGACCCGTTATTTGTACCGTTACAGCAAGGACGAGCTGTTGGAGTGGAAAGATTATCTGGAGCAGTTGCAGAAGCAGAGCAAGGATGTCTATGTTATTTTCAACAACAACTCCGGTGGTGATGCAGCGGCCAATGCTCAGATGATGATGGAATTGCTGGATCAGCCGGTGCAGCCTTTTCCAGACCGTACTGAACCGGAAAAGGAAGCTGGACCGGAGCAGCTCGAATTATTTTAAAATCTTATCAACGATGTACCAGAATAACCTTCCAATCGCTGTTATCCCCAGATTTTTTGGATTCCCTTCACGCAAGGGAAAATCCGGTGATAAAGGCGAAGCAGATGCTTCCGATACAGCTTTCTTTCAGAAAGCTTTTAGCTTCGCTTGTTCAGATTTTTTCTGTCCTCTCCGTTATCGTGTAAAAGATTCGTTCAACTTATATAGTTCGCTGATTAAAATTCTAATATGGAACTTCAATAACTAAAAGCGGCAAGCCTGAGGGCCTTGCCGCTTTTATTAGCTCGTTATTCATGTACAAAAGTTGCCTACTTCTCTGTTATTCGGAACGGATCAGCGTTGAGCCGTTGGTACCGAAGAGTTGAGAGATGCCTCGCAGAGTTGCTGGTTCATTTGATACACCTCGACACCTGCCAAAAGTACAATCCCGATCCCATAGACCATAGCGATCAAACGAAGTACTCAGGCTAATATGGTCCAGCACATACTGGATATAATCATCACGTCCCAATTCCTGTCCCGTCTGGAGCAGTCCAAGCAGGGTAACGCCAAGCGGATAATTCCACTTTCCGTAATGGGTATTCTCCAGGTAAGGACGAACATGGGTTTGAGGCAGATCTACCCGCCAATATACACCTTGTGCGCCATCATCAAATACGGTATTCGTTACCACAATGTCGGCGTGAGAGGGCTCCTCACTATACAGCCGATCTTTTTCCGACAACCTTCATTTTTTGCACCCATCGGTTAACAGGACTGAAAAGCCCGCTATAGCGCCATTCACACCTGACATGGTACATCTCGTAGTATGGGGAATTGAACATTTTTGCGGGTTTATCCTTCTTTGTATGGCGGTACACAATGAAAAAAACGGCATCCACAACTGTGGATACCGCTCAAAGAAAGATGACAGGCGCATAACCGACTGCTGTCTATCGCTATTGTCCGAACCATCGATCGCGATACTGACTCGGCGTTACACCCTCCTTTTTCTTGAAAATCCGATTAATATAACTGTGCTGATATCCCACAGCTACGGCAACGTCATCACCAGCTTGACCGGCAAAGTGACCGAAGTCAAAGGGGCTGATTGCCTTCATCCGTATGCAATAAACTATGATTCATCGAATGTGTTATATCGCTGTTCGTGTTGGACACCCAGTCTGTCCAGTACACATGGTTGCCCATGGTCAGATAACGGTCATATGCCTGTACTCTGGCTTCATCTTTCAATTTGGTATAGTCCCGATTAAACAGGATCGGCTGCGGTTCTTGCAAATATAGCTGCGCTGATTTGATCAGTGGATGCGAACCCTGCAACACATATAATGTAGTCACAATCTCCTGAGTTTCATTGAAATAATAAATAAATTCCAGCGTCCGCAGTGCATCGCCAAACCTCGGTTCAAACGCCCAATGGGATAAGGTCATCTCCAGATAAGCCAGTTGGTCGTCCACATTACGTGCCCGATTCTCGATCTGGTTCTGATGCATCCGGTTAAATTCTGTCTCCATCCGGCCAACGACCTGTTGATACATGACGATGCCTGTGATTAACCCCGGAATGCTGGCAATGAGTAAGATCAGCATTAGGCTGTTTCGGTAAAATCGTCCTTTATGTCTTCCCGCCTTCAAACCGGATAACCACTTGAATCTGCCAGAAAACCCTTCTCTTCTATTCGGTTCCAGCGGTGCTCACCTGCCTGCTTGCATAGGGTCTGACTGTCATCGAATCTTCCTCAACTCCCCTGTTGAATGGTAGACCTGCTGGCATACATCTGAGAATATATGGATAACATCCGTTTCCTGTATTACACACACAATCTTCGCATGAATGAAACGGTGCGTAACGGATCATTTTTTAACCAATGTTTTATTAACATGGCAAAATGGATTACAATGAGATATAGCAAACATGAAGGAGGATCTTTTAAATGAAAGAACAGACTTATTTTGAACAAAATAGAGAGAAACATCTGGCAGAACTGAATGAATGGTTATCCATTCCAAGTATTTCCGCCATTTCCGACCATAAAGAGGATATTAATCGTGCAGCACAATGGGCAGCTGATGCGCTCACACGTGCAGGTATGGAAAATGTAGAGGTCATCCACACGGCTGGTCATCCCATTGTCTATGCAGACCACCTGCATGCTCCCGGCAAACCGACAGCTCTGATCTACGGACACTACGATGTACAACCTGTCGATCCGCTGAATCTGTGGGATACGCCTCCTTTCGAACCAACCGTTCGTGATGGCAAGCTGTATGCCCGTGGCGCAACGGATGACAAAGGACAGATTTTCCTACATATCAAGGCCGTGGAAGCCATGCTTGCCGAGAACAACGAACTTCCGGTTAACGTGAAATTCTGTATCGAAGGCGAAGAGGAAATCTCCAGCCCGAACTTGCCGATCTATCTGAATGAACATACGGACAAGTTGCGTGCAGACATGGTATTGATCTCGGATACGTCTCTGCTCGAAAAAGGAAAACCGGCAATCTCCACTGGACTGCGCGGCTTATGCTCCCTTCATGTGGATCTGAACACAGCGAATACAGACTTGCACTCCGGATCATTCGGCGGTGGTGTACCGAACGCACTGCATGCCCTCGTGTCCCTGCTCGCTTCATTGCATGATGAGCAAGGCCGTGTAAGTGTAGATGGTTTCTATGATGGTGTTCTGCCATTGTCCCCTGAGATGAGAGAGGAATTCGTGAAGCAAGGCTTCAATGAAGAACAGCTTCGCCAAGACCTTGGTCTGGAGCAATTGTACGGCGAAGAAGGTTACTCTTTCGTGGAACGTATTGGCGCACGTCCAACGCTGGAACTGAACGGCATATGGGGTGGCTTCCAGGGTGAGGGCAGTAAAACCGTTATTCCGAAGGAAGCTCATGCCAAAATTACATGCCGCCTCGTTGCGGACCAAGATCCACAACATGTGCTGGACCGCATTGAAGCCCACCTGCGCACTCACGTTCAACCGGGCGCAACGCTTCATGTGAAACAGATCGAGAAGGCCTTTGCGTTCAACACCGACCCTACCGATCCTGTACTGCAAAAAGCAGCGGATGCGTATGAGAAAGTGTATGGTGTACGTGCCCTCTTTACCAAAGACGGCGGCTCCATTCCGATTGTTGAGAAGCTTTCCCGTGTACTCGGTGTACCTGCCGTGATGATGGGCTTTGGTTTGCCGGATGAGAATCTGCATGCACCGAACGAACACTTCAACCTGGAGAACTTTGATAAAGGGTTGTTGACGATTGTTGAGTTTATGAAGAGTTTGTAAAAGTTAAAACACACACTTACACGGAGGTCACTACGCGGGGAGAATAAGCCTCCGATCGCTGTTATCCCCTGATTTCTTTGATTTCCTTTTCTAAAAGGGAGAAATCTGGTGATAGCATATGCTTCCGAAGTAGCTTTCTTACAGAAAGCTTGTAGGCGAACGCTTCGCTTCTTCAGCTTTTTTCTCCCCACTCCGTGAACGTGTAAATTATTTATTTAACTCATTACAGTGGGCTGTAAGGATTGCGAACAAGTGGCTACCTGTAAGCCGTCTGGTTATTAAAAGAAATTGATTGCTAAAGAAACGATGGCCTATAAGGTTGTCGTTTCTTTAGCAATCAATTCATGCATTAGTTCAATGCTAGTACGAGGAATTATCTTCTATGTTGAGGACTACATTGATCGTTTTCTTTTATCTTGCAGTGATGAATGATATTACATATTTAGGTTCTGGATGTTAATCTCTTTGTTGGGTTCCCAGCAAGCCTAAATCTCAATAATGAGGTGAATATTGTGTCTGCTTCTCACCTAACGAAAAATGCGCTGGCTCATTCGCTTAAATCACTGATGGAGCATACTCCACTGAACAAAATTACGGTCAAACATCTGGTTGACGATTGCGGAGTGAACCGACAAACCTTTTATTATCATTTTCAGGATATTTACGCGCTGCTTGGGTGGATCTATAAGACTGAAGCGGTGGAAAGCCTGACGGAGTATCGAAGCTACAACACATGGACGGATGGATTTCACAAAATCTTCTGCTACATTGAGAATAACAAGTCGTTCTGCTGCAACACACTCGACTCACTTGGACGTGCCCATCTGGATGTGTACCTCTATGACGTGACCTGTGATCTAATTATGGGCGTCATTGATGAGTTGGCCTGTGGAATACAAGTTCGTAGCGAGGACAGACAGTTCGTTGCCAACTTCTATACGCTGGCTTTCACTGGGCTAATTATTCAGTGGATGAGAAATGACATGAAAGAACCGCCAAAACAGATTATTGAGAAGCTCAGTGAGCTGATCGAAGGCAATGTCCTGAGAGCACTACACCGATATGAAAATAAGCTACCATCCCCTTGAGAATGTGCGGCTTTTTTCACATGAGATTTCGTGACTAAAAGTTAGACACTTTTCCAAAAGTGACTAAAAAATAGACACTCACGTTCTTTTGGCCATACCTTACTTCTCCTGCAAGGTTTACATTAGGAATGTGATTACAGTAACTTTTGGAGGCGAATGATCGTGAAAAAAGAACACGGTAATAAACAGGTCTATTTGGTAGGCGGCGGCATTGCATCGTTGGCGGGTGCAGCATATCTGGTCAGAGACTGTGACTTTCCTGGGCAGAACATTCACATTATTGAAGAAATGCCGATTCTCGGCGGCAGTAATGACGGGGCCGGGAATCCCGATCAAGGTTATATTATCCGCGGCGGGCGGATGCTTAATGATGAGGCCTATGAAAATCTCTGGGAGCTACTGGCTTCCATCCCCTCCATCGATCATCCCGACAAGTCTGTTCGACAAGAAATTACCGAATTTGACGATGCTAATCCCACACACTCTCAAGCGCGGCTCATCAACCGTGACGGCAAAGTCGAGGATGTGCTGTCCATGGGATTTGATATGGCAGATCGACTGGCGATGGGCAAACTGATTGTTACTCCCGAAGACAAGCTGGGTAAGCTGCGGATTAACGACTTGTTTGGCCCGCACTTCTTCCAAACGAACTTCTGGTACATGTGGGCAACCACCTTTGCTTTCCAGCCTTGGCACAGCGCCGTGGAATTCAAACGATACATGCTCCGCTTTTTCCACGAATTCCCAAGAATTCAAACACTGGAAGGTGTCACTCGCACACCGTTCAACCAATATGACTCGATCATCCTGCCTCTGCAAAGATACCTGGAGCCGTTCGGCGTAGACTTTACGCTGAAATGCACCGTCACCGATCTCGACTTCCAAGACGGCGATGGCATTACGGTCACTCGGATGCATGTACGCCGAAACGGTGCCGAGGAATTCTTTGACATTCAAGAGGGCGATCTGGTCATCGTAACGAACGGCTCGATGACCGAAGGAGCAGACCTTGGCTCCATGACTTCCGCTCCGCAGCTGAAAGGCAAGGGCAGTTCATGGAAGCTGTGGGAGAACATTGCGGCCAAGCAACCGTTGCTGGGTAATCCGTCTTCATTTAACGACCATGTGGATAAGTCCAAATGGGAATCGTTCACCGTCACCTTCCATGATTCAGTCTTCTTCGATCTGATGGAGAAATTCACGCGTAACCGGGCAGGTACCGGGGCTCTGGTTACCTTTAAAGATTCCAGCTGGTTCATGTCCGTCGTTCTCGCCTTCCAACCGCATTTCCGCGGTCAGCCGGAGCATGTCAAGGTGTTCTGGGGTTACGGATTGTACCCGGATAATGTAGGCGACTATGTGAAAAAAAGAATGTGCGATTGTACGGGCGAGGAGATCATGCAGGAGTTAATCGGCCATCTTCATTTCCAGGAGCATCAAGAGGCGATCATGGCTACAGCTAACTGCATTCCGTGCATGATGCCTTACATTACATCCCAATTCATGCCAAGACTGAACAGCGACAGACCGAAGGTTGTGCCTGAAGGCTCCACCAATCTGGCCTTCATCAGCCAATTCTGTGAAATTCCCGACGACGTGGTATTCACGGAAGAATATTCAGTCCGGGCGGCGCGGATCGCCGTGTACACCCTGCTTGGAGAGAATCGTCCAATTGAGCCGATCAACCAGTACCAGTATGATGTTCGGACGCTGTTCAGCAGCTTTGTGACTTCGTTCAGATAAAGATTTGAGATAAGGATTTGGCATGAGATGAGTTGGTTGTACTATGCGACTCAGTGGTCTACGGGGGAGGGCGAGCAGTCTGGCCTGAGGATCAGTGAAGTTAAGTGGCTAATGATTGATTTGTAGATGTAGCCGTTATACCAAACACAAAGAGAGCCCCTTCAGTAATGATAAGGCGCTCTCTTTTTCGTTAATTATATAAGCCAAACTATTGTAACGATAGCATATCTGCCTACAAGTAGCGCTCGCTGGATCTTCTGGCTGGATATAAGAGTGGTCGAACATGTGGTGGAGCCCAGTATGCCTATTGGGATTGGAAGGTTTCTTTATAACGCCCGTCTAACGAATCACACACGCCCTATTGCTCAAATATCGCAAATTTGAAAATGTAACGAATCGTATACACCTTATTTACGCCGAAAACATGCTTTTGCACCTAAATATCGCGAGTTGCGATGAGATAGCGTGCCTGAGGTTCGTTAGATTTTGAATAGCTGCGAAATCATTGAAATAAGGTGTCTCCGATTCGTTAGCACAGCGGCACTCTGGAGAAGACTACTCGTGCAAATACAATCCAATCCATTTCTTACTGTCGATCCATTCTAGTCAATTCATTTCCTCTTAATGTTAATGCTGTTCCTGTTTTCTTATGTGCGAAACGTCGTGAACTTCAGCATGTGCACAAGCTTGGACAAATGTGTGATTTCCTGCTGGACTCCAGAGGTATCTGTACCTGCCATCGCTTGGTTCGCCCGCAGCGTTCTGCGCGTGTTCAACATACCCTCAATCAGTTTCATGACCGTGTTGCGTCCACGATGATCCACAATCATATACTTTTTGAGTGCGTCCAGTTCGACCCATACGATGTTGCTGAATGATGTGAACAGATGCTTGCGATACTGCTCCATATCGGTCTCATTGTAATGCTCACCATAAAAGGCATAGTATCCGTGTATGTGCAATTTCTCCGCTAGCACTGTGATAAACGGATCATGTTCGAGCATAGCGTTACGTTCCATGTTTCACGCCTCCGTTATGCGTGATCCGCAGATCCCGTCTTTTTGAGATCTATTTTAACATATTATCCGGGGCATTTCCTCTCAGGCAGTAACTGACAGTGCTGATCCTTCCCGATCCCAAGCTCACTCGCCCATTCGTCTGCCCTTCACCCACACACCCTCAATATCCAGCTCCGCATTCAGCAAAACGAAATCTGCCTGTTTTCCTTGAGCCAGGGAACCTGTCCGGTGATCAATCCCAAGCAGACGTGCAGGGGTCAGACTGGCTGCCCGAGAAGCAGCATTCAGACTCATACCTACTTCCTGCACCAGATACCGGAAACCACGAATCATCGTCAGCGTACTTCCAGCCAGTGCGCCGCCTTCTTTCAGTCTGGCCTCACCATGCTTCACGATTACAGGCAAGTCGCCAATCTTATACTCCCCATCATCCAGTCCCGCAGCAGACATCGCATCCGTAATTAACACGAGTTGATCATCATGTTGCTTCAGTTGAGCCAAAATGGAGATTGCCGCAGGATGCACATGAATGCCGTCAGCAATCACCTCGGCACTGATGCGCGGATCACTCAGAACAGCTCCAGCCGCTCCGGGATTCCGATGATGCAGCGGTGTCATGGCATTGAACGTATGTACCGCATGATGCAGGCCAGCTTCGACTGCCCGCTCCACTTCTTCATAAGTCGCATCGGTATGACCGAGTGCTGCAGTAATCCGCTGTTCACGCAGCCATGAGATAACTTCCAGCGCGCCTTCACGTTCCGGTGCCAATGTCACTTGACGGATCAGGCCAGGATATTGCTTCTCCCATGCTTCAAGCCAGGAAACATCAGGTAGCATGATATGCTCCGGGTTTTGTGCGCCAGGCCATTTCGGACTAAAGAACGGCCCTTCCAGATGTACGCCCTCAAGCTGTGCGTACTGCATGGGGCCGGAACGATAGCGGTCCACTTCAGCAAGTACATTATCCAGACGTTCTTTGGGAGCAGTCATGGAGGTCGCAAGCATCGCTGTTGTGCCCTGTGTACTATGAAAAGAAGTGATCTTGTCCAATACTTCCGGGTCGGCATCCATGAAGTCTTCTCCGTTCCCACCATGCACATGGATATCAATGAATCCCGGTACGATTATACTTTGTTCAGGTACAGAAACAGATACGGCTTCACGCCGAATAGACTCGGGCAAGCCTTCCGGCAGGCCCGCATAGAGAATTTTTCCGTTACCCCAGACGAGTACACCCTGTTCTACAACGCCGTCCGGCAGCACCATTTTACCCTGAAGAAGAGAAATGGGTTCATGACGCTCCGTTCCGTTCATATCTCCATTCGATGCAATCATCTCACCAGCCTCCCTGCGGCACGGTCCAGCAAGACCACCACATTCGGATGACATTGCAAAAGCGATGCTGGGCAAGCTGTCGTTATGGGTCCCATGAACGCCTCGCGAATAATCTCGGCTTTCTCCTCTCCACGGGCGATGAGCAGAATCTGTTTGGCTTTCAGAATGGTACCCACACCCATCGTAATGGCCTGAACCGGAACTTGATCAATACTGTCGAAGTAGCGTGCGTTGGCCTTTCTCGTCTCTTCTTTTAGATCCACGACATGTGTTCGTCCGGTCAGCTCGGTTCCTGGTTCATTGAAACCAATATGGCCATTATGTCCGATGCCCAGCAATTGAAGGTCTACCGGTCCACGATCATCCAGCCTTTGTTCATAGGAATTACATTCTTGTTCCAGATCGTTAGCCTGGCCATCAGGCACATGAGTTTTGGTTGGATCGATATCAATATGACGGAATAATTGTTCGTTCATGAAACTGCGGTAACTTTCCCGATGTTCCGTTGGAAGTCCGACATACTCATCCAGATTAAAGGAAGAAGCCTGAGCGAAACTGACCAGTCCCTTTTGATACAACGTAATTAGCTGTTTATATATACCTACAGGAGAACTTCCCGTTGCAAGTCCGAGGACGGCTCGTGGTTTCGTCTGTAATAAACTGGCGATGACTCCAGCACCCATGGCGTTCAAATCTTCTTCATTTTCAAAAATACGTATATTCATCTGGTTAAGCACCTCCGTTGTGTTGTACGCGATAAGACTGCACGTTGTGATAGGATTGTTCCAGTCTGGGGATAAAACGGTCGAAGTCGGCACTCACCATGCCCGTGAACAAAATATCGACCACATGCAGCAGTGCAATACGTGAAGCCATATCGCCCCGCCTCATGCCCTCTTCCAGAGAAGACGTGAAGAGTGGGATATCCGAGACGGTTGCGAGTGTATTATTGCCATAAGAAGTCAGTGAAATCGTTGAAGCTCCAGCCTGTTTGGCACAATGCAGTGCATCAATAGTCTCCGGCGTTTCTCCTGAATAAGATACGGCCATCGCCACATCCCCTCGGCCAGCGAAGATGCCGATGTAATCTGCATGTGTGAATCCGAGAAGGCAGTACAGCTCTTGCCGATGCGCACCAGTTTCTGATAGAAATCCTGCGTGACAATAGACGAAGTAGCTACACCGTACAGATCAATGCGAGGAGCCTTGCATAATAGTTGAACCGCATGCTCCAATCTGCCCAAGTCCAGCAAACGGGTGGTATCTGCGATGGATGCAAGGTGGTTCGCCTCAATGGCTGCAACAATTTTGGAAAGCGGGTTGCCTGCTACGATATCCTGATACGCCGTTTCATCGGAAGAATGGGACAATTCTGCGGCGAGTTTCATTTTGAAATCAGGAAATCCTTTGAAATGAAACGATTTGCAAAAGCGGGTTACCGTCGCCGCACTCGTTCCACTCTGCTGTGCCAGATGACTAATCGTCCAGCCGGGAATGTCCGATGGAGATTCCATGATGACTTCGGCAATGCGTCGTTCCTGAGACGGAAGGTTATTCAGTTCTTGTTGCAACGCATGTAATATGGCTGCCATAGGTCCCTCACTTCATGAAAATTATTTTTATATATTTTTAATTAAAAAGGAAAATCATTTTTATAACTTCATTTTAATCAAGACGATTCAGCAAATCAAGAGGATTTTCCTTCAAATGAATACAAACTTGTAATTTTAAGAATTCACTTATTTTCTTTTTGGAAAGTAAAAAAAGCCTCACCCCATTCTTTTGGATAGGAATAGGGAAAGACTTGGGTGCTACTAAAGCTCAGTTCAATTCATCGTATCGTGTAAGAAATCCACTTACCAAGCTGTCTGCTGTCATTTGTTGAACAGATTGATTTTCAATGTCCTCAGCCATATCATCATCTGTCATCGATATGAAGAACGTAATGTCCCCTTTGACTTGTCCATATCGGGCAAAAACGTCATCTGCTGTCTCATTTACAACTTCGGCGATAATTCTAATGATCTCATCCTTATACTTCTGAACCTCTTCTGTTGCATACAACAATCGGCTGATGTGGTTAAAGTGCGTATCCTCTCCATACTGATATTCGGAGCAGCCCCATCTATAATAGATTTCGTCCTGCTCGCTGTCGCACAACTCCTGTTCCTTCATATCGGTGATATGTTTGCTCAATGACTCCTCTGTATTTACCGTCATAAACAGCGTTACCCAATCGCTGTCCGTTCCAAAGGCACAAGCATATACTTTTTCATGCTGCACCTTAGCCAGCGTTTGTTCCAGATCGGGTAGAAAACCCGCTCTAAAATGGTCTTCAAATTCATTTAAGAAACGGTCCAATTAGATCATCCTTTCTACCAGTGATTCACTTTCAAGCCTTACCTACTGCCTTATCTGCTTCAAATATGTAATCATTATGGTCTACTAAAATGTTTAAAACAAGCAATGCTGCACTTCGGATTTCCCCTCAATTTATTGTTAATTCCCTCACTTCATCGTCCATACCAGCAAAAAAGCCTTGCCCCATTCTTCATGATAAAGAATAGAGAAAGGCTTTCATGCTGCTACTTCATTCATCCTAACTGTAATTCGCAACTAAATCTTCAGTTCTCCAAGCTTAATCAGCTCGACAACTGCCTGCGAACGACCCTTAACATTGAGTTTCTGCATCACATTCGAAATATGGTTACGCACCGTTTTCTCGCTGATGAATAACTGCCCTGCGATGTCACGCGTTGTTTTGTCTTGAACCAGTAATTCGAATACTTCGCGTTCACGGTGGGTTAACAAAAATTTGCTTTTATGATCGATACCCTTCAATGTTCACCCCTCCTTGCTCGGGTTGTGTTGGTGTAACAAGGTTAAGGGGATACAGTCAACTCATCTTATGTCAGCTCAGGGGCGTTGGTTCAGTTTTATAAGAAAAATGGGCAGGAATTTGCATACATCGCTCTATAATAGTTGGTGCATGTTTCATAAACTTATGTATGAATCAGTATTATTCATCCACGCTCTTTTTGTATAACTCCAACACCTGAAAAACTCTTTCTCATCAATTATTGAATGATAAACAGGTTCAAGAAAAGAAACAAGAGCATCCATCACATCCTGAAATGCAAGTTGCTCTTCAATCCCTAAACGACGCAGAAAAACCTGCCACTGTTTTGTCCGACCTTCATCTTTAGCAAATTCTTCAAGAAACAGAGGATGCTCTTTTTCTAATATTGTGCCACGTTGTTGGAAGGTTTCAGACACTGCCTCGTAAAGAATTCGACCATCAAAGTTGTTCGTTGTTAACAGCGTATAAATATCATAAAAATCCTTCATCCGACTATTCATCACAGACAATGTAATCATGGCTTCAAATTTTTCTGAAATGACGGATTCCTTCGAGTAGGCTTGTACTTGTGGTGCTGCCATATCCAGTAGAACAGGATATTCAATAAGCTGCGGCTTAGGGACCACCACATCGCCAAATCCAATATCAAACTGCAAGCTTTTTCTCATCCGCCCTAGAAGAGCGGTTACCTTAATTCTTACGCCCTCATAATCAGCATCTTCTTTAATTCTCTCCGTTGTCATTTCATCCAACTGAAATACAATACCATCCGTGGGAACAGCTATTGAGCAAATGGAGACAAATGACTCTCTTAATAAATCCAGCTCATTAGCAATCTGTCTGGCGAGAAAATCAACGTCTTTGGTTGGACGTGCCTTGAACTGGGTTTGTGAGAACAGAAACAACCCACCCTTTAAAATGAATCTATCCCTGTACTCAGAAATGGATAAACGATACAAAAATCGCTCCTGAAAATAAAGCAATAGTAAAGTATCAAACGCTCTCCCTGATTTTTTCGCTATATTTTTCAAGCGTTCAGAAACAGAGGCGGAGATATTTTTAATCTCGCTCATCAGATCAGCACCTCCAGATACTTTTGCAAAACCGTTCGAATTCGTAGCTTATCAGCATAGGAGACAAGCTTTGTTATATTTTTGTGGGAGATTGAAGGTAATTCCTCAGCCCTTCCTTCATCAAATCAATTCCAATTTTTTCACGATACCTCACCATATCACAAATTGTTTTTTCACGATCATAAATTTTAACCGCCCAGCCATCGATACAGACTTCATCAATTCCAATTTTGTATTGAGCATCTGCAAAATAGATTACCTTAATAGGAGGATAGTTTGGAAGCTTTGGCTTTTTACCGCCTCGATGAATAGAAATCTGATATTCCCATGAATTGTAAGTTGTCAGTTCATAGAAAGAGAGCGCAGAGAGAAGACATATAACCCCTTTGGGAACCAGCTTTGATACTTCAACCATTTCATTGGGCGGTTCGTTAAATTGACCAGACTGTCGGTAAATACCCTGCTTTACTCGTTCAATTTCACCATTGGATTCCAGCTTTTTTATGTAATAAGGAGATATACCCGCCATAATGAAATCTTTTGTTCGAGCAAAACCATGATGTTCTTTCAGCACTCGTATTGCTGCAGTTACAATCTGCTCGTTCATAAACTCACCACCGTTCACATTTGCTAAAGAATTATTTAATACAGAAGGTATTCTAGTTTACTAAGTAGATTCCTTTTATTATTTACAAAAAGTTCTGCACTTAGACGAATGAGCAGAGAAAAAACCAAAACAATTCAATTCATGTTATAGGACAGAATGACTACTTTATTCAATAAGTGTTTAATTGCACAATGGTCTTCAAGCGTAATGTTATATTAAAGCTCTTTTAAGTATACCAGAGCAAGATTAGGTCTTAACTCCCTTCTATCAATAACAAAAATCTAAAAGCAATCAACCAAAAGCAGGAAATATATCCTCTTTTGTCGAATTTATCTCCAACAAATTCCTTGGGGAGGGACGTTTTTACTATGAATTATGAAAAAGGCTCTATGTGGACAAAATGGGACTTGCACGTGCATACCCCATATTCAATAATACATCACTTTAACGGAACAACTGAGGACGAAACTTGGGAAAACTACATAAGGGATCTAGAAAACCTACCATCAGAGATTAAAGTTCTTGGCATTAACGACTATATATTTATTGATGGCTATCGTAGGGTCAAGCAGTACAAAGACAACGGTCGTCTGTCTAATATTGATTTACTTTTACCTGTTGTTGAACTCAGACTCGACAAATTTGGTGGGGCGAAAAACAAGCTTAGTCGGATCAACTTTCATGTCATTTTTTCTGATCAAGTTGATGCAGACTTAATTGAACAATGTTTCCTTAATGTTCTTACAAGCAAATACGAACTTTCTCCTCTTGCAAGGGAAACCCAAGTGAGATGGAATTCTGTAGTGACTAAAAGGACGCTTGAACAATTAGGTCAAATGATAAAATCTACTATTCCTGAGGAACAAAGAGGACTTTACAAATCTGATTTGGAAGAAGGGTTTAACAATCTAAATCTTGATAAGAATCAAATACTTAAAACTCTTGATCAACATCATTTTATTGGAAAATATATAACCGCTGTTGGTAAAACAGAGTGGGCAGATATAAAATGGATGGACGGTTCCATAGCGGAAAAGAAAAGCATTATTAACAGTGTTGATTTAGTTTTTATATCATCATATTCTGCTGAAGACTACCATAAAGCTGTAAACTCTTTGTATGAATCGGGAGTTAATGACAGGTTACTTGATTGTAGCGATGCTCATTACAGCTCTTCATCGTCAGAAAAAGATAAACTTGGGAAGTGCTACACCTGGCTTAAAGCTGACACTACCTTTGAAGGACTCAAACAAGTATTAAATGAATGGGGTGAGCGAGTTTTCATTGGTGAACTGCCTCCTAAACTATCCTCAATTAATAATAATAAGGGAAAGTATATCTCATCGATTTCTGTAAACAAAATAAATGGTGTGAACGGTTGGTTTGATGATGTGACATTACAACTAAACCATGACTTGGTTTCAATTATCGGTAATAAAGGAAATGGAAAGAGTGCCTTAGCAGATATTATTGGTTTAGCTGGAGGAACTAAAATTTCAAGTGACTTCTCATTCCTTACAAAAAACCGATTTAGACAGGGAAAATTAGCCCGAAATTTTGAAGCTACTCTTGTTTGGGAAAATGGCGTTTCTGAAAGTATATCTCTTGATGAGAATCCAAAAGAACATTCGATCGAAAAAGTAAAGTATCTACCTCAACGTTACTTGGAGTTACTCTGTAATAGTGAAGACGATAAATTTGAAAATGAACTAAAGAAAGTAATTTTCTCTCATGTGGAAATTCAAGATAGGCATAATAAGTCATCCCTTAACGAATTAATTCAATATAAGAGCGAGACAATTAAAGAGTCTATACGGATTCTTTCAGAGCAGCTTCTAGCTATTAACGAGAAATTAATAAAACTAGAGAACAGAGCAACTCCTAGTCACATTTCAAATGTTCATGAACTTCTCAAAAACAAAGAACAAGAACTAGAAGCTCATGTTAAACAGAAGCCCGAAGAGATATTACCTCCAGATGCAAGTGTAGTCTTAAATGAAGAGTTACGAGAGCTTTCTCAGCTTGTAGACGATTATAAAAATCAACTCCAAAATTTGAATGCTTTAATTGAAAGTCAGAAAACTAAACACATTGATGTAAAAAATAAACTAGCAGCGGCTCATCGACTTGAAGATAAAATCAAAAACTTCGAGATGCAATATGCTCATTTTAATTCAAATTGCTCTGATGAAGTTACTTCACTCGGTTTGCAGATTGAAAATATTGTTAAGTTAAATGTAGATTTATCTGCACTGAAAAACATTCAGTCTAATTTACTTACACAAGATACACTACTTACTAAAGAGCTAAGCGATAATGAAACCAATAGTTTGATAAAACAACGCGAAAAACTTGATTTTGAAATCAAAAACGCCCAGAGCAGGCTTGATGAACCAACGCAAAAATATCATGTGTACAAAAAAGCGTTGTTAGATTGGGAGACTAAAAGAGATGACATTTTCTCTGAAATTACGAATTTCACGCAAGATATTTCATATTTACAGTCGGAACTTCAAAATGAAATCACCAAACACAAGGAGCTTAGAGTTGCAAAGACACAAGAGATTTTCGCTGACATATTGAAAATATCTGAAATTTATTCAAACCTATACAAACCAGTACAAGAATTTATCGATAAACATTCATTAACTGATGTTGATTATGAATTGAAGTTTGAAGTTTCCATTGATGGTAGCGCGGCGCTAGACGGAGTATTAGGAAAAATCAATCAAGGAGTTCGAGGCAAATTTTACGGAACAGAGGAAGGTAGAAAATTACTATCGACTCTCCTTGAGGAAGCCCATTTCAGCAATATTGATTCCACTGTTTCATTCTTAGACAAGCTATTGAATCAAATGATTAATAACTCCAGCATTCCAGATTCTTCAAATATTGAATTGCAATTAATAAAGAATGCTACGGTTCTAGATTTCTACCAATATTTATTTTCTCTTGAATATTTAAAGCCATTCTACAGCCTAAAGCTTGGAGACAAAGAAATATCCAAGCTATCTCCCGGTGAAAAAGGCGCACTACTACTGACATTTTATTTATTGGTCGATAACGATGACATACCGTTAATTATTGATCAGCCCGAAGAAAATCTTGATAACCAATCGGTTTTCAAAATGTTGGTTCCTTGCATAAAAGAAGCCAAAAAGAGAAGACAAATAATCATGGTTACACACAATCCAAATCTAGCTGTTGTTTGTGATGCAGAACAAATTGTTCATGCTCAAATGAACAAATCAAATAATAACTACATCAGCTATAAGTCAGGGGCAATAGAAAATATTGATATCAATAAATCCATTGTTGATATTCTCGAAGGCACACAACCTGCATTTTCAAACAGACAATCAAAATATTCACTATTTTAAAAGGAAAAGGCGAGTGGAATAATTCACCTCGCCTTTTCGGTATAAAAATTACCTACAACAATAAATCTTCTCCTCAGCAATACTTCCAAAGACTCCTCCTCAACGCTATTAACTTCTGTCCCGCAATAGAGTCCCTTACTTTTGTTGTAATTGATACAGAAGGTTTTTACTCCATCAGATAATAAATCCGACTCGTATACCTCATTTCCATTGTTATCAATCATCTCTGTTGATTGAATTATACAAATATCCTCGAATTCATAAACATTTTCTAAATTACCCTTAAATTGAACGGATATTTTGTTCTTTTTGAAATCAATAGCTGATACTGAGTAAAGTTTCTTATCGAACTCATCAACTGCTTTAAGAATAATTTTCCTCATCAAAACCGCCTCCTCGGTATAACATATTCATTTGACTTATTTAAAATGAATATGTTATATTATCGTTTTCCAATAATGTAACGGAATCTAACTTCGACCTAGAATTTTTAACACGCCACAATTTATGTTTTCTTTTAGCATCTCCAAAAGGCAATGATACGACACAAAAAGCACTTTTATGACTTCATAATGAAAGCTGTCCATCTCAAAAGACAATGGAAGCAAGGGTTTTAGTCATCTGAGAATGGGTTTGTTTCAAACCATATCTCCTTCGAAATATGGTTACCTCCTTGCCCAAGTTGTGTTGCTAATTATGGAATTCATTGTCCACAAAGAACATGTACAATCTTATATGTAATAGATCGTATAAAATCATATTTCATTAGAACAAACATGCCCTTGCGACTGATGTTGCCATCCGCGCAAAGGCACACTTGTTTATGCACTTTGGTCCTTATCGATTCATTCGGTTCATCACGCCGCCATCGTTATGATTACGGTTCATGAGACCATCCCCAAGGATGCCATCACGGTGATTTGAATTCATCGCATTCGTTGGGAAAATACGTTCAACCATCGATTGGAACGTATTGATCATGCCACTGACCGGTTTACCATTGCGAATATCTGTGGAATAGTTCTCGACATGCTCCACAAAATCCGGATTGGCCGATACATATACATTCTCAATGTTCGGTGCAAATTGCTTAATCTTGGCTGAGATCTTACCTTTAATCTCAGCTGATGTGTTATCATCCGTGCTATCTACACGTTTCCCTTCACTCTTCATACCATAATGTCCATCGTCCGTCCCACGTGCTTTGCCACTGTTCGTCAGACCACGCATCATGCCAACCGCTCCTGTGCCCATCGTGCCATAAATACCACGATCATTGCCCATATGGCTGCGGTCTGTTGCAGTGTCTGTGTTCAGTCCTGGAGCAATTCCACTGGTGCTGTACGGAGACATGGTTCCGGTTCCGCCATTCACACGCATACCGCCCATATCCCGATTCATGTTTCCACCACGCATAGTGTCACTGGCATGACTACGCATGGTTCCATTCAACGTACCATTCGTGCGACCAGTCGACTTGCTTTCCAGCTTGCCTGTGTGACCATCTGCCAAACGAACAGCTACATAAGCATTACGATCTGTTAACATGACACGGGCGGATTGAACCTCTTTCATCTCCGTAATCCGTTTCGCCAGTTCTTCACTGGATTTCAGGTCGGTAACATTATGCATGCGATAACTTTTGGCACGAATGCCGTCCATGCCATTCGTTTCTACACCGTAACGGTTAATGCCATTCGCTTGCTGACGCACACTTTGCGTATGCATATTGTTCGTATCCCGATTCGTGCCACAACCTGTCAAGCCGGCCATTACAAAAATTGCAGTAGACAAGGATAATGTAATAGCTGTTGCCTTTTTGACTGCTGGCATGTACTCATCCTCCAATGTTGTTGGTTTAGGTCACTACGTTAGGATGCGCTTGTGTACGTGCCGATATGCTGAAAGGATATGGTACTTTATCCTGTAGTCTTTGGGTTTATATCTATGGTCAGTTGGTGGAGTCGTTGTCGCTTATAAAAATAAAAAACAGTACTGCTAATAATCGCAGCACTGTCTCATGCAACTTGCATTTCATCTCAAGTTAAGATCAATCGCTTTTTTTCTCTTCATTTCATTATTTAGCGGAACTTGATGATTCATTCGACGAAGTCGGTGATGCTTTAATCGTATCCGGGAACTTCTCCGCCTCCGTCAGACTATTCACATCCATGGCATATGCCCACACACCATCCGGGGTAATGACCCAGATCTGATTGGGATCGGATGGCAGGGTAAGCCCCCGATATACCTCCCTGATTTGCTGTCCATTTACCGTCTGTTCAACAGAAAGGGTGAAGCGAGGGACGGTTCCCTTCAGCTCGGAAGCTTGGCGTACATCATCCGCTGTAGACAAGTTTTTGATTTTGCCAATGAGAGATACGGCATCTGTGGCTGCAATAGATTGACCATTCAGAGTCCACGCCTGTTCCACCGCACCATTCTCTGATGTGGTTTTCAACATCCAACTGGCTGCCTCACCTTCCCACTCCAGAGAAGCGACATTCGTCTCATCCATATTAAAAGGCGTTGTATCCAGCAGATCCCGACGTGATAAGGCGATATTGGTAATCGTCTCCGTCTGCACAGCCACCACGGGACCTGAGTTAACCTGCACATAACGCGCATCATCTGCGGGCAACTCACCCCCGATTGCCAGTTTGAGTTCACGATTATCCTTCAACTTCATATCCAGTTGTGAAGCACCAGTGCCCAATCCGTACTTATCCAGATCCGTTGGTGTTTCTTCTACCATCAGTTCCTGATTCGCGCCACTCAGGGCATCAAGCCAACTGCTCACGCTATAACCGTTGAGAGGGTAAGCTTTCGGTTCAACCATCTGCCATACACCATTCTCAAGCTCCAACGTCGAAGATGCTACTGCCCCAGTTGTACCCTCAGTATCATGTATCGTAATCGATTGAATATCCCCGGACTGAATACCAAGCAACTTCGTTTGTACCGCTTCTTCTTCTCGAAAATAATTCTGACTTGCTGCGTACATCCAGCCCACGATCAGCACAACTACAACCAGGATGGTTGGAACCCATTTTCTCATACTTGTCTGCGCCTCCACCATAAGAGTACACCGATTATAACAAAGATCAGCGGGAACGCGACAATCGCTACGAAGAAAATCGTTCTAGCCTGTTCACCGTTCAGGTAAGCCATCTCGTAACTCGCTTGGACCCGTGGGCGAATCGTCAGTCCATCTTCTTTTTCACTTAAATAGTTCACTGTATTCAGAATAAAATCCAGATTGCCGCCATTGGCTATTTCCGAATCCTGCATGAAGATGGATGAGCCCAGAATAACCGCCTTCGGTTTACCATCCGTCGTATCAGCTGCATAGCCAAGTTCTACAGGACCCTGAATGTCTACATCCGGATCATTGGTCGTTTCATTCTGCAACAACCCACCAATATTCGTCTCTCCATAACTATCGTCCGAGGAATGGATTAATGGAGATAACGTGTATTTATCCTGTTCTTTGGTGGTCAACGCAATCGATAGCGCCAACATCGGAACCAACTGGCTCGCAGCGAGTTTGTCCGTAATTGCATGTGTCCCATACTCCGGCACCACCCAGAGCAGTCCCATCGTACTGGCTTGCTGATGATCCACCATGACCGCATGCTTATCCACGACGCCATAGTCAGCCATCAGGGCATCGATGTTTTTCCAACTGGATTTCATATCTTCTACGAATCCGAGGGATAATAACAACTTGCCTCCATCACTCAAATAGGTGCGAATAGCTTTCATTTCCGTATCACTGATGTCACGTTGTGGACCAATGATGGCAAGCACATCTGCATCTCCGGGAACCTTACCGGCTTGATTCAGCTGCAACTCTTCCGTCTGCACATTATTCTGTTCCAGGGAGGACTGTAGCGTAGTCATCTGATCGAGACTCAGCTCTTCATGTCCAGTCAAAAAGACCATTTTGTGCATCTCGGTGGATGACATATTCATGAGCGCCTGGGTCAACTTCTCCTCACCTGTAAACTCATATGATCCATCACTTCCGTCCCCTGTCGCGGTGAACAAACTGGCGATATCAATCACCTTATGTTGATCTCCCTGCTCCAACACAATGGAGCTGCCGGTTATCCCATATTTGGATGCAAGCGCAGGTTCCTGGGTCAGATTATACTGCTTTAGCTTCAGCTTGCTATTGCGTTTCGTGTATTCCTCTACCATATCCGTTACCTCGCGGTTCAGGACGGTGTTGTTCGCATTTTCGACAGTTAACACCAGAATGTTGACGTCATCCTTCACATTTTTGATCGCAGTAAGCGACTGGTCAGATAAGGTATATTGTTTGTTCGAGGTCAGATCCAGCTGGAAGCCGCCAAGTGAATTCAGGAACAGTGTTAGCAAAATAAAGATGCCAATCACCGCTACGGACAGCACGGTACTGTTGGTATGACTTAACCATTTTTTCATCTTCTCACCTCCACCGCTTCCGTTCCACAATTTGAATGCTTAACAGCAGAAACACACCTGAAAGTGTGACATAGTACAATATATCCGGGCCACTGAGTACGCCCTTCATGAAGCTGTCGAACCGATTCGTCAGCGCAAACGGGCTCAGCCACTGCTGTAAAGCAGATCCTGTATTGCCCGCGAATGAATCAAGCATCCACAAAACGAGCAAAATAATAAAACCCGCCACCGCAGACACCATCTGATGCTGGGATAACGTAGAAGCAAACAACCCGATCGCCATCATGCTTCCGCCAAGGAAGAATAAACCTAACGCAGACATCCATACCGTTGTGAAATCCAGTGTCCCATAGAACGACATAATGAAGGGATACACCAGACTGCACAGGATAAGCACGATCAGAATGGCGAGTGAAGCCAGATATTTGCCAAAAATAATTTCAGTGACACGTGCCGGAGAGGTCAGCAGCAATTCATCCGTTCCCTGCCTGAACTCTTCTGCGACTAAACGCATCGTTAACAGAGGCACCACAAACAGCAGCATGGATAACGTATCCCCCAGCACGAGACGATAGTCGACGATGCTCGGCTGGTAATACACGAAGCTCGAATAGAACAACAGACTGGTCATCAGTACATATATGGCAAAAGCAAAATAGGAGGTCGGTGACAGAAAATAAGCTTGCAACTCCTTGTTGCATACCGCCATCATTCGTCTCATTTGGAGTCCTCCCCTGTATGAGAATCAGACGGAACATTCGTCGATGTACTCGACGACGAGTCGATATCCCAAGTAGCATCCTGATCCACCTGTTCCCCGGCATCGGAAACATCTGCATGACCTGTATCGCTGTTATCTACTTTATCCACATCGGCAGAATCCGCTTCTGTCCCGGTTGTCTCGGTCGTGGTCAGCTTCAGGAAGATCTGCTCCAGACTGAGATTCTCCTTCTTCATCTCCAATATAGGCAATCCTGCACCAGATAAAAGGTAGAACAGCTCTTCCCGGAAATCCTCCGAGTTTACTCCAGTAAGCAGCATTTTGACGGTATCCGCTGAATCTGAAGCATGCAAAGGTTCTTTGGCAGCTTTCACATCTGGTGTCTGAATGACTTCACTATCCACCTTCTCCCATGGTGTGAGCACGTTATGTAGTTGCTGCGCGGTGGCTTTCACTTCAATCGATACCTTGAATTGATCACCCATCGCCGATCCAAAATGCTGAGGTGAACCGTCCAACACGAGCTGTCCCTGATTAATAATTAGCATGCGATTACAGAGCGCGCTCACTTCAGGCAAAATATGTGTGCTAAGAAGTACCGTATGGTTATCGCCCAGCTCCCGAATCAGATCCCGGATCTCGATAATTTGATTCGGATCAAGTCCCGAGGTTGGTTCATCGAGGACAAGCAGATCCGGCTTATGAATAATGGCTCCAGCCAGCCCGAGGCGTTGCTTGTATCCTTTGGATAACCCGCGTACCAATTGTTTTTCCCGACCTAGAAGTCCCAACCTGCTTACCATCTCACTGACCCGCAGCTTGATTTCACGTGCCGGGACATCTCGGAGATTCGCTACAAACTTGAGATAAGACTGTACGGTCATGTCCGGGTAGAGGGGCGGGGTCTCAGGCAGATAGCCAATCTTGGAACGAACACTCCGGCCCTGATCATGCACGGAGACCCCATCTACGAGAATGGAACCCGCGGTAGGATGCAGATAGCCCGTAATCATACGCATCGTCGTTGTTTTGCCAGCCCCATTGGGCCCGAGAAATCCGACAATCTCACCACGCTCCATGGTGAAATCCAGTTCCTGCACGCCGCGCTGCCCTTCATACACTTTGCTGATCTGTTTCACTTCGAGCACATCATTCATCCTTTCCCGTTAAAATACCCGTGCAGCATCGTTCGTTATATAAATTCAACTGAAAAATATTACACTTGCACTCCGATGACAGAATAACCTTCCGATCACTGTTATCCCCAGATTTTTTTGATTCCTTCATTCAGAAGGAAAAATCCGGGGATAAAGGCGAACGCTTCGCTTCTTCAAGTTATTTCTGCCCTCTCCGTTAGCGTGTAAATGTTACGTTGAACTTATATAATGTGATGGGCACGGGAAGTTCCTTGTATCTTATATGAGCTATCCTAGCCTCAGCTTAATGTCACTTAAAAGAAAGCTTAAAAATAGTTGTCCAAATTGTGAACACTTTGAGTAACACCCACACCCTGTGCTTATAGAGAACGTAACATAGAGTACAGGAGAATGTGCTCCTGACCAAAAGTCAGAGGGTGAACCGTGTGAAAGTATTATTCACGTTTTATGTTCCAAGCGGTGGCGTGGATACGCTCAATCGACTGCGCACCGCTGTTCTGAAACGTCATGGCATTGAAGCGCACCTATTGTATCTCAATACAGGTTCTGGATTACAGAACAACAGCGATACCCCCATCTTCACCGTATCCAGGGATGAGGATATTCATCATTTAATTCATACCCAACATTATGATGCCATTATTGCTACCTCGGACATTGCCATGCCGGGTCGCCTGAGAGGGCTTGGCTATACAGGGCGAATTATTTACGAAGCTCAGGGACTGGGAACGCGCGAACAGGCTCTGGAAACTATACAGATGGCTGTACCTTATCTTCAAGCCCATTGCGATGCTGCTGTTCTACCTCCCACAGACCACCTACTGGATATGTTCATTCATATCTGCCCTTGGCTTCATCGATTTGTTATTTCCAATATGCTGGATACAGACACATTTGCCCCGATCTTGGTAGATACCCCGCCCTATCCGGTGCTGGCATGGGTAGGGCGACTCGAACACAACAAGAACTGGCGTGAATATCTAACCATATCCAGTAAAATCATCAAAAAAAATCCGAAAGCCAGACTATGGTTGTTTCATGATCCCACCTTGGCTAATCCTGAAGATGAAGTCATGTTTCGACACATGCTGGCCGAATACGGGCTTGAGGATCGGATTGGTATCTTCATCAATGTTCCTCATTCTCAGATGCCCACATTCTATTCCATGATTGCCGCTTCAGGGGCATCCTCTTGTCCACTTCACTGCTTGAAGGATTCGGCTATGCCGTCGCTGAAGCCATCAGTTGTGGCTGCCCGGTACTCAGTACGGATTCGGACGGTGTGCGTTCATTTATCACACATAATAAGACTGGAAAGTTCTACCCGATCGGCAATGTCAAGGCAGCTGTCTCCGAAGCAAAGGACCTTATGAACAACAAGAAATTGCGTGAATATATCCGTATCCAGGGCAGACAACATATGAGCTTGTCTTTTTCACCAGATCGGTATGCCATTTCTTTCCGTGAAATGATGACCGCATTGCGTGTTTTCCATTGAATGATGCAGCAAAAAAAAGCGAAAAGGCAGTTCAGAACGATTCTCTGAACTGCCTTTTATGGTTAGAAATTCTTTTAGAAATTTTAGTGTCCCATCATCATGGCCGGATCAGGCTTGTCGCCATTCTGAAGATCTTCTTCCGGCATCGGTTTTGGTTTACGCAGAATCAGACTTAGCAAACATCCGAACAGTGCAATACAAGCGGCCAGGAAGAACGTATCATTGAATCCGCCGACCAAGCCGTGCACAATGTCTGCTGGCTTTGCACTCGCAGTGTTGTCTGCAATACGTGAAGTAAGGAAGCCCGTAAGTCCAGCAACCGCGAAGGATACGACCACTTGCTGTGCAGCAGCCGTAAGCGGTGTAACCCGTCCAACCAGTTTGCGTGGTGCAGCATTCAATACATGTGTATTGAGCGGCATCATGGACAAGCCCATACCCAAGCCCATCATGACCAGAGCCGTTATAATCAGGCCAAGTCCTGTCTCTGCGGTAATGGAGGACAGAATAAACAAGGCTCCCGAGATAATCCCCAGACCTACAAAGGCCAGAGGTCTCGCCCCAATTTTATCAAACAACCGACCGCCGAGCGGCATACCTACTCCGGAAGCCAGAGCTTGTGGCAGAAGAATCAATCCGGTCTCAAGTGCGGTGTATCCTTTGATCTGCTGCAAATAGAGCGGGATCAGGATCATCGCCCCAAACAGAGCCACTTGTGACACCCACGCCAGAATAATTCCCCGCGTGAAATCCGATGATTTGAATACACGGAGTTCCAGCAATGGATTCTGATGACGAAGTTCTACAATAATGAACAGAATGAGCGCTACGCCGCCCACAATTACACCCGTCAGTGTTGTTGCAGACGTCCAGCTCGTGCCACCCTCGCTCACACCAAAGGCGAGCATTGAGAACGCAATTGGAGCCAGAATCATACCCAACAGATCCAGTGCAGGCGTGCGTCCACGATCTGTATCAGGCAAGAACTTGATACATAGAATGAAAGCTGCAATACCAATGGGCAGGTTAATCAGGAAGATCCAGTGCCAGCTCAGTGATCCGATGAACCAGCCGGATAGTACCGGACCCAGTGCAGGGGCAAGCAGCATGGGAATGCCGAGCATACCCATAATGGAGCCTCTTCGTTCAGGTGGTGCCAGACGGAAGACCATCGCCATACCAATCGGAGCAACCATACCGCCGCCAAGACCCTGAATGATACGGTAAATAATTAATTGTTCAGGAGATTGGGCGATCGAGCACAGTACAGAGCCCAGGGTAAACATGGCAATGGTGAACAAGAATACTCTCTTGGCACCAAAGCGATCCGTTAACCAGCCCGCTAGTGGAATCACCGCAGACAAAGCCAAGGTGTAACCTGTAACCGTCCATTGAATAGTCTTTAGATCTGTCTCGAAATATTGAACAAGATTCGGAATGGCTACGTTAACCACCGTGCTGTCCAGAATAACCATAATCATTCCGACGATAATTGCCAGGAGTGGCAGTATAATGGCTTTAAGCGAAAACTCCGCCGACTCCTGAGGTACTGCTGTTTGTTCTTTCACGTTCTCCACACTCTTTTCCGGCCAGGAGATTGCAGGCTTATACCCGCTTCTCAGTTCAGCCTATATTGACGACTTTTTTCAAACTATTGTTTTAAACCGTCGTTTTAAACTTTTGTTTAATCCTGATCTAATTCTAATGAAAATACCTTTGCTGTCAAGCTATTTTTTCGAAGACTTCCTACTATGGATACATACCAAAAAAATGGAACAGACACTTTCCTGCTCCACACATGGGTTGATACACATATTCAACTATGTTCATATATTAATCTGCAAGCTTAATCATCTGGTATTCCGATAGTATACCCAAAGTCTGACCGTCAATACTTCTGCAATACATTCGAATCACCAGATGATAAGGTGAAGAACTATTGCTGATAATTCTCAGTTCATAAGGTTCGGCAGACACATCCAGATTATGAATGACATGATTACCGCCCGCCGCCCCTGAACCCGATCCGAGATGAAAAAGATGTCGATACAACTCCCCGTGGATGCCGGTCCCACCAACAAATACATCCACTCCTTCCTCGCTGCCGACATAAGCCAACTCTATATCCATATACTTGACGGGGGCAAACATCTGTAACAGATTTTCATGAATCCCGAGTAAATATGCAGCCACTGTAATCCCTCCTTTGGCGCATGAACCTTCCTGTACATAGAATATGCTTCCTCTCGTCCATTGCCATTTGCATTCACCTATTTTCGATCAATTACACGAAAATGCCCGACCTTCCGGTCCACTTTTTTCATAGAATAAAAGGATAGAAGCTCGGCCTGCGCAGGCCGCGATAAGGAGGTACTTATGAGAGTTCTGCTCGTTACGTATTGGGAGCTTACACATATGGGCGGGATCTGGACATATGTTAAACAGCTTGCCGACAGGTTGATGGCACTGGGGGTAGAGGTTGATATCATGGGCACTAACGGTGCCAATAACGAAGTATATATCCGTAACCTGAACCGTGCATTCTCCAAAGATAAAGTATGGCCCATGCTGCAAACCAAGCTTAATCCAACAGATCTGCCTCAATTCACGGCTGACCCTCTTCTGGCTTATTATGAATTGAACAGATATGCCTTTGAGATGGCTGCTGCTTATCTGGGGGTGGATCATTACGACGTCATCCATGCGCAAGATCCGGTAGCCGCTGTAGCCATAAAGCGCATACTGAATCGTAACATCCCGCTCGTCACCAGTTATCATGGAGCCCTTGCACGCGAAGCCTTCTACGATGCTCAAAATTCTAATCCACAACTTACCCTCCCGGCATATTTGCAATCGAAACGTGGACGTTACTTTCTCTCTCTGGAAGAGCGAAGTGCAGCGCACTCCGAACTCATCCTGGTATCCAGTCACTGGATCAAAACCACGCTGACGGAGCTTGCGGTACCTGAATCGAAGTTCAGACAGATTCCCTATGCTGTGGATCTTCCTGCCTACCATGCATTTGCCGCTATCAAGTTTCGCGAGCGGCCGCCTAAAGGCAAGAAAGTCATTGCTTTTACCGGAAGGCTGGAATATATCAAGGGTGTGCATATATTGATCAAGGCGCTCGCCAGTCTGAAGAATAAGCGTTCCGATTGGGTCTGCTGGATCGCCGGAGAAGGCAACCTCCTGGAAGAACTGCGCGGACAGGTTGCCGCAGCAGGTATTACAGCCGATGTGGTGTTCTGGGGCAAGCTGGACAATATCCCTTCCTTCCTGCGACATGCCGACATCTACGTCCAGCCCAGTCTGCAGGACACGCAGCCGTTCTCCGTTACCGAAGCGCAGCTAGCAGGAGTACCCGTGATCGTCAGTGGTACAGCCGGCATGCCTGAGATGGTTGAACCCGGACGTACAGGCTGGGTCGTCCCTCCGCAGGACGTCGATTCACTCCGTGAACTGCTGCATGCACTTCTGGAGGATGACGTTACCCGTAAGAAGGTGGGAGCTGCGGCCAAAGACTGGGCTGAACAACATCGCTCACTGGAAGAGATGGGACTTCATACATTTCATGTCTACCAGGAAGCCATCTACAGAGGAGGTCTCAAGACATGACGTTGCTTGTACCGAGTGATCTATACAATCGCTGGTTCTCGCCCCCCGTCTCCACACCGCACATCGACGTGGATTACGCCGCAATGAATGAATTGATGCAGAAGCTTCCCAAAGGATATGTATTTCCTGATCCTGTATCGATGGAGATATTGAACTTAAAAGATTAGTTTCCACTATGACGCCAGCCATGTTCATACAAGATAACTGTACAGAAATATAACCATATAGAAAAATAACGGCACAGCACCAAAAAGGGTTGTCTCTCAAGTCATAACCATGACAGAGGACACCCCTTATTCGCTTTCCTTTGTTCTAAAGAATCTGACGCACAGGTTCGTTATAAAAAAAGAGCGCACCTCTTACAGCAATCAAAGATTGCCAGTCAAGGGTCCGCTCCTGCCATCCGTATTCGTTAGTAATCTTTCTTCCCCTGTTCATCCCTCACTCCTTACTTCCAGTACCCACCAACCTGAAGCAAATTGAGTAAAATAGGTCTATGTTTCGCCTGAACCCTTTCCATCTCGGCAACCAGTGCCTTGAAATGGCGTTTGGTTCCCATGGACTCATGCAATCGGTAGCACATCAAAGGTTCATTGTAATAGAACAGCTCATACATGGGGAAAAGCCGCAGCCACATCTCATAATCATGCGTATAGCGAAAATCCGTGTCAAACAAGCCAAATCGCTCAAACGCCTCCATCTCCACCATGACGGTACAGCCGTTAATGGGACAGCCTTCGAGCAGTACCTGCAACATCTCCAGACGACTCCCCACTTCAGGCTGCACGGTATCCAACCACTCACTATCTGAATTTACATAATGGTAGGCACCGTGGCAGAATGAAGCCTTGACCTCGCGCATAAACTTCAATTGCTTCTCCACCCGATCCAGCAGCATGACATCATCTGAACTGAGCCAGACAAAATATTCTCCTGTCGCCTGCTTGATCCCTTCGTTCAATGCTGTTGCGGTTCCACCGTTTTCTTTACGAATATAGCAGATAGAATCCATGAATGGTTCCAAACGCTCCACGTACTGCGTTGACCCATCATCCACCACGATGACCTCAATATGCGGATACGTCTGGTGAATGGCGCTGTGAACCGCTTGCTCGATATATGCACAATTATAAAAAGGAATAACGATCGATACTTTCGGCTCCATTCGGGCCTCCCCTTCCTCCGCGGATCTCAGAGTAGAATTGCTTTTCCTCTATTATATGAGGGTCTGTTCCATCGGTATTGGACATCTACGGTGGTATAAGAGCACATTTAGATGCAGCAGCTGGATCGCGAATGGCCCCTCTTAGCATGGGTCCTTCGTTTGTACACGGAGAATATTCGTTGAGTTCCATCATTTAATCATTTCCAATGCAAAAATGCTGCACAAAGAGGGCGTTAAGCAGCCACCTTACGGCTCTCATAACCACCCTCCCATGCACTATGCTAACCGCCAATCATGGCTATTCGCTGCAACAACGGTTCCCGGTATCTGGACCATACCATGGATGCCTCGCGGCCAATCACATCCGCATGACGTACGGATCCCATCCCCCCATGCCAGCGATATGCGGTAAGAGGCTCGTTCAAATAAGGGAAACGGTGACCGTTCAATACAATCCGCATCCAGAGATCCAGATCATGGGTATAGGGCAGGAGTTCATCAAACAGCCCCACTCCGCTGAACAGATCCTTGCGCATCATGACGGTGCAACCATTCACCGGATTGCCGTTAACAAACCGCTGCAGTAAGTCCAGATCCGACATCGGCTCAGGCCCGCCATGCATTTTGGTAACAGACGAATGCTCGTTGATGTAATGAAAGTTCGTATGAGAGACGAGCACGTTCTCGCGCTGCATGAACTCTAACTGATAACGGATTTTGTCAGGGTAAAAAAAATCATCCGAACTGAGCCAAGCTACATAATCACCAGAGGCATGGCGAATACCATGATTCAGTGCCGAAGCCGTACCCCCATTTCTTTTGCCAAGCACATTAATATATGGAAGATAAGGTTGGAGCAGCTCCGCATGCCGGGTAGAGCCATCGTTCACAACAACGATCTCCACATCGGGATACGTCTGATTCAATGCACTTTGGATCGCCTGTGGCACGTAAGGGCAGTTATAGAATGGAATGACAATGGATACTCTCGGATTCAACTTGTTGTCCTCCCTTGCTCGGTACGAACATCACTCAAGATGTCCTGAAGCGAAGTGGCAAAGGGAATCACAGGCTGCCAGCCCAGCTTGCGCAGCATCGATAATTCCTCTTGCTTACCCGCCCCATCCGGACCGGAAGATGCCCCATCCCAACGAACAGGGACTTCCGCTGCGGTCATGGACAACAGCAGATCTACAATTTCTCCCAGACTGCGCTCGACTCCTGACACCACCGGATATACCGTACCGCTGGACCCCTGAACAAGGAGGGTCGCATACGCTCTGACCGCATCCCGCACATCCAGAAAGTCACGGGTATTGTCCCGTCCGGACAGACGGAATGCCTCGGTTTTGCCCACCTGCTCACAGGCAACAATATGGCGCGCAAGCAGTGAACAGATCCCTGTGGACGGACCAGCACCGATCAGATTACCCGGCTCCGCCAGCATGATCTGTTGTCCGAAGAGCGACATCCACGACAAAGATACCATTTCTTCCAAGGCTTTGCTGAGACTATAGGGATGCGGAGGCTGGGGAATCCGGCCGGGTTCCGACGTATATTTTAACCTGGACCCCACAATAACGGTTCGTGTTGCCGGACAACTGCGAAGGGCATCCAGCAAATACAGCACAGCCATCACATTGGTCTCCAGGACCAGTAACGGATCAGACCAGGAATCGGGTACCGAATTTTTGCCGGCGAGATGCAGCACATAATCGGGCTGCACCTCGTCGATCAGATGACGAACTTGCTGTTTATCGTTCAGATCACAGACCTGGACTTGGGCCCCTTTACCGAATGAATGCACATCCGGTCTACGGACTACCGCTGCAACCACTGCACCCGCTTCCCGAAAATAAGACACGGCATGTCGGCCGGTAAAACCGGAGGCGCCTGTAATCAATACGTTCTTGCCTGTCAGCTCCGCTCCATCCATAATGCCAGCTCCTTCAGCATTGTAGAATAATCCGGCAGGTCTGTCTTCACATCCTCGCGAGTGGACACCAGCGTACGGTCCTGCACCACACTGTCATCAGGTACAATCGTCACATCCTGCTTATCCCAGGTCTGCTTGAACAACACAAGCAGATCATGCTTGCTGACAGGTACCGGGTGAGCCAGATGGATTAGACCACTGACGGATGACGCCAGGTAATGATCTACCCATTTGGCCAGTTCCAGCGTGGTCACGCCGTTCCAGAATACGCGGGTATATCCGCCAACTTCCCCTGTACTGGACATAAACCATTGCATGAGACCAATGCCGCCCTGCCGAATTTCGGGTCCAATAATGGACGTGCGGATGGTCAGATGACCTGCATCCTGAACTTCGCCAAGTGCTTTAGTAATCGCATAGGAGGAAGTCCCGTCCATAACATCTTCTTCCCGATACGCTCCCCGATCCCCGCTGAACACACAGTCTGTGCTGATATGAATCAGACGTGCACCCACCGTATCCGCAACCCGCCGCAGACGATGTGGCAGGAACCCGTTAATATGATACGCGGTAATTTTGTCCTCATCTGCGAAGCTATTCAATACACCTACAGCATTAATAATCACATCCGGGTGCACCGCTTCTACCAGTCGGTCGACCATGAAGCTGTCGTTCACATCCAGGAGCAGACCATTCGGATCTGTTACATCCCGAGTTGTGTAGAAGACGCTGTGTACACCTTGACGGCGGAAATAGTCGACCAGAATATGGCCGGCCATTCCGTTCCCCCCAAGTATCAGCAGTTTCATGACAGAAATCCTCCGCGTTTGAGAATTTCACGAATCTCCTCTTTGGTCATCAGTTGATGCTCGGAACTGAAACTGTTGAAGGAAACCGGAGAACAATTGGTATAATGTTCACGCAGTCCCGGTATGCCAAGGGTTGGGAGAATGACGAGGTACTGTTCATCATATACAACAGTAGTCATGCTCTCGAATTCACTCATCAGAATTTCATGAATTTTCTCCCCTGGACGAATACCCCGTTCCACAATTGCAACGTTCTCCACACCCGAATCCTCAATCAGTACTTCCGCGAGATCCACGATTTTGCAGGTAGGCATCGTCATGACAAAGATCTCTCCACCGACACTTTCCACCGAAGCTTTGAACAGCAGCGTAATCGCGTCCTTCAGGGTAAGAAAGAACCGAGTCATGCTCATGTCCGTAATAGATACCTGACCCTTCTGGCGGATCTGATTCTTGAACAGATGCACCACACTGCCGTTGGTTCCCAATACATTCCCACCACGCACCGTAACAAACTTGGTATCACTGTGGAGCAAATTCGCATATACGATTAACTTCTCACCGATCGCCTTCGTCATGCCGTAGAAGTTGGACGGATTCGCAGCTTTATCAGTCGAGATATAGATGACTTTTTCCACCTTGTTCTCAATAGCTGCCTCAATCACATTCTGCGTACCAATTACATTGGTTTTGAGCGCTTCGTATGGCTGGTCTTCACACACCGGCACATGCTTGAGCGCAGCCAGATGAAATACATAGTCCACATGCTGGCAGGCAGCCGTCAGGGCGTCCTTGTCACGAATATCTCCAATCCGGAAATGAAGACGCGGGTCTTCAAATTCACGACTCATGGCCACCTGGCTGGACTCGTTCCGGGAATACACAATAATTTCTTTGGGCTGCTGGGGCAGCAGTTGAGCCACAAGTTCATAACCCCATGATCCCGTACCGCCAGTCACGAGTATACGCTTATTTTCAAACATGCATTTTCCCTCCAAGCAGAAATTTAACCACTTTATTGGATACATCTGTTGCTTTGTAACCTTGCGGGCATTCCCAATCGTTGGACATTTGGGTCATCACTTTCACACAGTCGGCGATACGTGCCGCATCCAGACCGGAGACGACATTGCTACCGCAATCCACCGTTTCCGGGCGTTCTGTTGTACGACGCATGGTCACGGTTGGCACACCCATAATGCAACATTCTTCCTGTACTGTACCGCTGTCTGTAAGTGCACAGCGCGCATGACGTTCCAACATCACAAAATCGAAGAATCCAAACGGTTCATGAAACTCCACTAATGGATTCATCTCCAGTTGCAGATGTTCCGCAATCCGAATCGCTGTTCGCGGATGAATGCTGCAAATCACACGCAACCCGTATTCCTCCGCAACCTGATTCAGTCCTTTCATAATCTCCAGCAAATGAGGGGCATGATCCACATTCTCGGCCCGATGGGCGGTAACCAGGAAGTATTGCCCGGACTTCAGCTTGAGCTTCTTCAATATTTTGCTGGAACTTATCTGCGCTTCATAGTGTTGCATCACTTCATAGATGGGATTGCCTGTGAGCACGATTCGCCTGCTGGGTACCCCTTCGCTGACCAGATGTTTCTTGCTTTGTTCCGTGTAAGGCATATTAATGGTGGAGATGGCATCAATAACCCTGCGATTCTTCTCCTCAGGCACAGACAGGTCGAAGCAGCGATTACCTGCTTCCATATGAATAACAGGAATACCCATGCGCTCAGCCAGCACCGCACATAATGCGCTATTGGTATCCCCAAGCAGCAGCACTTTGTCGGGCTTCTCCTGTAATATCAGATCTTCCATCTGCGTAAACATCGAAGACAACTGCCGTCCCAGGGAGGCCGCTTCATCCTGGAGAACGTAATCCGGTGTCCGCAGGCCCATTTCCTTGAAAAAGAGACCGCTGAGACTTTCCGTGAAGTTCTGTCCCGTGTGTACCAATATATGCTCTGACGCGTACTGGTCCAGCTTGGCAATGATCAGGCTGAGCCGGATGATCTCAGGTCTCGTACCAAGCACCGTCATGATCTTCATCGTCATCCCTGCCTTCATCTTGTATTGGAAGCTTTGCGACGAATTCGGCTACGTCCCGCCTTGGCAGATTTGCGTCTGCGAATAGCCGATTTTCCAATAAGCGGACGCTGTTCCTTCGTTGTACGGCCCTTTCTCTTACGTCTGCCAACTCTTGGAGTTCGTTTCAACCCCTCACGAACCTGACGAGACTTAGGAGCACGTGACTTGCGACGTTTCCCCGTTCTGTCTCCCTGTTGAATCCGCTTTGCAGCTGAGCGAGTATCCGAGGCACCATGAACAACATTGTGACCCAGGGCAAGCGGAGGTAATGAGGAACGTGGCAAAGCCTGGATGACCGTCAGTGGGAATAACAGCGCCCGAACCGAAGCCGGTTCCAGAACCAGTACGTTGCGTAAACCGCCCTCCCCCATGCGTACACAGGTCCATTCGGAGGCTGGATATAAGCAAACCATCCGGGAAAACGCAATAACCACTGTGTCACCATCGTATGCAGTTTGGTTCGGTAGGTTTCAATCCCGTACAGCCTTTCCGCTTCTGTCCGATTGCGCCACCCTGTATCGGAGGCGAGCTCTGAATCATTAAGCAAGGTTGTCGCCAGTGTGACGAGCGCTTCGGTGTCCCCGGCGGGGCCAGAAATGCTTCACTGCCTACGGACTCCATCAATTCCTTCAGCCCACCTTGGGCAAAGGCAATGACCGGTTTGGCAAAGTAAAGCCCCTCCAGTGCAGTCATCCCAAATCCTTCTTTGACCATGCTCGGAATAACCACAATATCCATGGCGGTATACGCCAGTGATACGTTCTCTTCGAATGTGGTGAAGGTAAATCTGCGAGAATACCCTGATTTCTTGACCCGTGATACACACTCGTCGTAGTACTTTTTATCTGACGGTGCCCCGATGACCCAGAAGCGACAGCGCGGATGTGTTTCACAGATCTTCAGAGCCATATCCACAAAAGGTTTCAACCCTTTGGCATCATATATAAATGAAGAGATATAACCGATACAGGTCTGCGATGACTTGAAACCGAGTTCCTTGCGCTTGCGTTCACGCAGATGGACCCAGCGGTCCGGGGCTGGCAGGGCAGGTTCCCAGGTAGGGGAAATGATGGTCAGTTTGTCACCCATGCCAGCTTGTTGAAAGGGAGCCCCCGCTGTCTCGGATATACCGATAATCCAGTCTGCATAACGGCCGATCATCTGAATGGCCTCGGTTGTATGTTCATTGGAATGAATGATCTCGGTGATCTTCCAGATGACCGGGATCTGAAGCGACTTCGCCGCTACAGCCGGCATCACATTGACACAGGTATTCGTCAGCACCAGATCAGGCGCGGTCTCCCGAATCAGGGAAACCGCCTCCTGAAAGGCTGGTGTCTGGCGAAGATTCTCTGCATCATCTGCAATGCCCCGGTAAGGTGTGTACACACCGTGAAGCATCGGCAGAGCGCATATTTTGACCTGAATGCCGAATCTTCGCGCAAGTCCCGCAAGCTTTCCTTCCTGCGGAGCCACGAGCACACAATCAAAGATCGAACCGATCTCCCTCATAAAATGAAGTAGCAGCTTCTCTGCGCCTGTAATGCTGCGGGTGTTGCACACATGTGAAAACAACATCAGCTTTGGTTTCGTTGCCATGGCCGCACGGACCCTGTATACGGACAATCCGATACAGGGTACTGTGCACACCTCCTCCCGGCCAAAATTAAGGGAATATAATGGTTAACAATTCATTAACTCTTCTGCCATACGTGTGGTCTTTCCGTGTGCGTTCAAGTCCTCGAAGTGCAATCTCCCGACGTTCCTTCTCATGAGTAAGATAATATTCCACCTTGTCGAGCAACTCCTGCGGGGAGGAATACGTCTCAATCTCCACACCCGGTTTGTAGAAACGCGCAATGTCATCCCGTGCATCGGTCAGTTGCAGCGTCGTGGAAGCGGCAATTTCAAACGTTCTCGGGTTCGGTGAGGCTGGCGCGATTTTGAGGTGATTGTTATTGACGGAATCATCTTCATGGGATCGATGCAGGTTGATGACAATTTTGGTGCCATTGTACACATCATTGGTCTCCTGCGGACTCATCCAGCGGCCGAGTTCAATCTTCTCGCCATAGGCGGTGTAGTCAGGCAGACGGTCCCACCAGATGCCGTTAAATACCGTATTGTGTGACATCAGCTGTGCCATGATCGGGTTGAAGAAGTATACCCGGTTCCAGTAGGCGGAGCCGATAAAGCTGACATCCCGTTTCAGCGGGGAAGGGGTTGTAATCGGGAAGTAATGATTGGTGAAGGCAGCAAATGGGAGGTAGTGAACCGACGCGCAGCCAATCTGTCGATACAGATCAATACAGTTCAGTTCCAGTGTGAAGACATGGTCGAAATGCTTCACGATATCCAGTGTCATGTCTGTATAGTAGGGATCATCCGTGAGCCAGATCGCTGTCTGAATGCCTGCTTGACGAATCGCATCGATGTGCTCGATGGGAATATCCATTCCATCCAGCACAAGCACCAGATCAGGGCGTGTCTGCAGCGCGATCTCTGAAACCGGTTGACGCGGATCAGACAGGGTTACCTGAGCTACCATGCCCTGAAGTGTGGCCATAATAGCCTCATCCAGCGGGGAGTACGGGAATCCTTTACCCGAAGATACATACAGCACGTGCAGCTGCCGGAAAGGCAACGGCTCCTGTGCACAATTCACAATATAATTGGCGCGACCGCGCAGATATCCTTCTTCCTTACCCGCATCATATCCGGCATGCTGCCCATTTTTGCGTGCTTGATCTACCAGGCTGAGCACAGGTGCATGAACCTTTTTGGTTTTACGGTGTTTGAGAGACATACCGCCACTCCTTTGTTTTTTGGGATAGGGTTCTTCATGGTGCTGTACTTCAGATGGGAATTACAGATGTTCCAGCAACTGAGCGATACGACGAGTGAACGTGTGCTGGCTCATCGTGGTGAGAAGTCCTCGCCACGCCATCGCTTGTCGTTCCTCTTCATGCTTCAGATAATAGTGGATCTTGTGCTGAAGATCTGCTGCGGTTGTGAACGTCTCGATGTCATAACCTGGCTGATAATAACGGGGCAGATCTTCACGTGCATCCGTGATCTGCATCGTGCCGCAGGCACTGATCTCATACGTGCGTGGATTAATGGATCGACCTTCCAGATGGTGTGTATTGCGATTGTCTTCTCCATTCTCGCAAGTCCGGTGAATATTAATGACGATCTTGGCACCATTGTAATAATCAACAGTCGCTCCGGGGTCAATCCATCCTTCGTGGATGAAACGGCCAAGTTCATCGAACCGTGCCAGCCGGTTCCACTGGCTACCCGCGATGAACACCTTTTTGTCCGCGAGAAAAGGGGCCAGTTCATCGAACAGCGCAATTCGGTTCCAGAATCCTGTACCGATAAAACAAATGTCGTGCTGATGCTGCGGTGCCGTGCGCCGGGGTTGAAACATGCCTGGATTCACCGCGAGCGGCATATAGATGACCCGGCTTGCTCCATGTCCCAGATAGAATGGCACTGCGGCTTCTTCATGCGTGAACACGACATCATAGTGCTGACAGATAGTCGCTGTATCTTCAGTGAAATAGGGATCATCCACAAACCACACGGCTGTTCGAATACCGAGTGCACGTATTCCATTCACCTGCTCCAGATGATCTGCGGGAAATACATGCAGACCATTCATGACGAGTACGACATCGGGCCGATGCTGACTGGCTTCCTGCAACATCGCTGCTGGCGATCCAACAACGCATTCGCGTACAGACTGCTGCAATGCCAAGGTGACACCTTCATCAATGGCATCGAATCCTTGCGGGATATACAGGACTTTCATGTCCCGCAGGGTCGGTTCAAACATCTGCACCCGTTCCATCATGGCCTGACAGCCGCCAAATCTGCGGCCTTCTGCGTATCCGCCGCGGTAAGCCGTCTCCGCTTCGGTCAGCGGACGGTGTCTTCGTTTTGCCACATTCTTCACCCTGTCTTCCTTCGGGAGTTCTCACTTCCAGACTCTCCCCGAGATTGGTCTTCCCTCTAAAGGATATGCCTCGGGGTCAGATGCATCATGGACGGGTGTCCTGCAAGGCGCAAAATTGGCGCTTGCCCTCCACATCCGCCTGTACGGGCATGTCCGCTTCTGCGGCGATGCAAATAGCCCGGAGGGATCTGTCCCCCGGGCTATCGTCAACTGTTAGAGGTGTATCATTCCATGCAGGAATAATCGTCTTTACTCGGTTACTGTGCCTTGTACGCCAGCTGATGTCCGTCCTCGAATCCCTTGGCGAAACCCGCGTTGAATCCCTCGTTGTACGACTCGTTGTACCCCTGGCTGTACGCACCGTCCGGGTTCGGATCGGTAGGGGTAGCCGGGACGAATGGTTGTACGGGCTTCGAACTCCGGTGCCGCCGTACCGTACGTTTCTTTTTTTTGAGCCACGCACTGCGTCCTTTCAGTGTGCGTTTGTGAAGTACACGTTTGCCTTTGAGCGCACGCAGCTTGCGGATTCTACGTAGACGGGCGCCACGAACTAACAACGCTCTTTTGGTTCTCAGTCGTATACTCTTCTTCTTTAACATGTCAACATTCCTCCTGTATGTCCCCAGCGATACGAATCGCACACCCGGGGTCTTTGAGCCAGGGCAAGCCAGGCTCCCCATGCTGGATTCGGGCCAGCCTGATTCCCGTAACCATACGAGACATCTCTTCCTGATAGCGACTCAGCACACGAATGTTCTCGGCAAGACTGCGGGCGGATACTTCCGAATGAGCGGATACGCTGGCTACACTGTCCAGAATGCGTGCCAGCGCCTGCTGACTGTGTGCAATGGATTCAATGAGGGCCAGTTTCGCTTCCTGCTCACGCCGCATCAGACTCATTTTCCCATGTCTCCCAGATCCATGCCGCCAAACATGCCACCGTCCATCCCGCCGCTATCTTCGCTGTCGTTCTGTACCATCACCGCTTTGAGATTGTTGCACAGTCCGGTTTCCATCCGGGTCAATCCTTCCAGCAATTCCACCAGCTGATCATGCATTTTGAGTGGCTCGCCTACCTGATCCCCATGCGTCAGAAAGGTATCCCCATTCAGATGATTCAGTGTCCAGTTTCGTACCTTCTCGGCCTCAATCGCTTTTGCCTCCAGAATCAGGGCAATATTCCACTGCATCTTGGCTGCTGCATCGAGCATCAGAATGAGGCTCTGTTCTCTGCTCATGTTCCTTCACCCGCCTTCGGGGCTTATTCTTCCTCTTGAACTGCGATCTCCCGCATGACCTGGGTTAGCGTTTCGGCTACAGCTTCTTCCAGATCTGCAAGGCCTCCCAAGTAAGAGATAATGCTTTTGTTGATTTGTCCCGAGCTATCCAGCAGACCGTCAACGCCATCCAGCTCCGGTTCGATATCTGGCAAATGATTAATGATTTCAGACATGCGTACAGCGACTTGGCGTTTGGCATCCAGCACACGCGCGATCTGCTGGTGAGAATGTGCAATATGTGTGATGATTTCATCAATTTTGCTCTGCATGGTCCTCCTCCTTACCGTCACGGCCTGCTTCACCCATAGAAAAACCCGGCCTATCAGCATTTGCCTGTTACAGCATATGCCGGGCCGGGATCGTCAGTTACTACAGCTTGCGCCTATATCGTCAGATGACGTAACTCCAGTCGGAAGAATATCGACTGAGGAATTGGCGAGTTCGTTCCTGCTGAGGACGCACAAACACCTCTTCCGGCGTTCCTTCCTCCACAACGGACCCTCCGTCCATGAAAACAACACGATTCGCCACCTCACGGGCAAATCCCATCTCATGGGTGACTACAATCATGGTAATCCCCTCTTGAGCAATGGAGCGAATGACAGACAGTACCTCGCCCACAAGCTCAGGGTCCAGCGCCGAAGTTGGTTCATCGAACAGAATCACTTCGGGATTCAGTGCCAATGCTCTGGCAATCCCCACCCGTTGCTGTTGTCCACCTGACAACATACTGGGATACTCATTGATTTTGGCAGACAGTCCAACCTGTTCAAGTACATGCAGAGCACGAGTACGAGCGTCCGCCTTGGACATTTTCTGGGCAATAATTAATCCCTCTGTGACGTTCTCCAGCACGGTCTTGTGTTTGAACAGATTATAATGTTGGAACACCATCGCCGTTTTTCGTCTCAACTGCACAATGTCATGTTTGCGTGCATGCTTGCAATTGACGGTCAATCCACTGATCTGAACCTCGCCCTCATCGGCGCGTTCAAGAAAATTCACACAGCGGAGCAACGTCGTTTTGCCTGAACCGCTCGGTCCAAGAATGGCTACGACATCACCCTGTTCCACGGTCAGATCGATCCCTTTCAGTACTTCCTGTTGGCCGAATGACTTGTGTATATTTGTTAATGTAATCATGACACACCTCCTTTGCTGTATACGGCTACTCTGCGTTCCAGCAAAGCTGTAATACGCTCGGCAATGATGGTCAGCCCCCAGTAGATGAACGCTGCGGCGATAAAAGCCTCCAGAAATTTCAGACTGACGGATGCCACCACATCCGCTTTCCCGAGTATGTCCATCTGGGATACGGTGAAGGCCAGCGTTGATCCGTGCAGGAACCCGACAAACATGCTGCACAGATTAGGCAATACCGCCCCAATCGCTTGAGGGATGATGATGCGCCTTAAAGCCTGGAATGTGCTCATACCCACTGCGTGAGCGGCTTCCATCTGACCGATGTCCACGGCAAGAATGCCTGAACGGATAATCTCGGACATATAGGCGCCCGCAGTGAGAGAGAAGGCAATCAGTACAAATACGAGAATGGGAATCGATGAGGATTGGAAAGCCCAACCGTAACGTTCCGCCAGCTTGTCGATGATCATCGGAATACCGTAATAGATGAGGAAGAGATGCATTAGCATCGGTGTTCCACGCAGGAATGAAACGTAGAAGTCAGCAATGCGATGAATCCACCGCACACGATAAATACGAATCAGAGCCGTAGCCAGACCGATTCCGAAGCCTGCAATCAACGGAACAATCGTAATGACGAGTGTCAGTGGCAATGCCTTCAGAATTTGAAAAAAAGAGGTATAGATAAACTGGAGATCAATAGACATATGCTCACCCCGCTATTCGTTTCAGGCGTTCGGCTCGAATTGCCGGTTTGTGTACAACTTTCTTGCGTTCATGACGCTGGAGTCTGCGCTCAACAACAACGAATCCTTTTTCAAGCACAATGACGATGACATAATAGACCACGGACAGACTGATATACACTTCAAGCGCATGTGATGTAGCCGAGATTAGCGTCTGCCCCCTGCCCACCATATCCATGACACCGATGGAGAACGCCAGAGACGTATCCTTCAGTGAACCGATTAACGTATTGGCCATGTTCGGAAAAGCAACAATCAGTGCCTGCGGAACGACAATCCGCCGAAACGACTGAAATGTGGTCATACCCGCAGCATAGGCCGCTTCGGTCTGGCCTTTGTCCACACTGCGTACGGCTCCGCGAAAGATCTCGGCAAAGGACGCCGCATCACTAAGCGCATAGGTCACAATGACAAACAGCAACGGGTCGGTTCTTGACAGGTCGATGCCAATCGGTTTCAGCAGTTCGGGAAGTCCGTAGTACACCAGAAACAATTTGATCAGGATCGGTGTGCCCCGCATGAACGAGACGTACAGGGTAGCAATCTGGCTTAGTACCGGAATGCGGTACAGCCGGGGAACAGCCAGAAGCACGCCGCCCACCAGTCCGAACACAATGGAACCACCCAGTACAATCAGTGTTATATGCAAATACTGTAGCAGTTCCGGGATGAAATCCAGAACCAATGACAGATCAAATGATTTTCCCATTACCGCTTGCACACCTTTCTCAGACTACTCTTCAACCGTATAATCAGCTCCAAGCCACTCTGTGCTCAGTTTGCTTAATGTCCCATCTTCTTTGATTGATTGGAGCGCTCCGTCTATTTTGGTTTTGAGTTCTTCTTCATCCTTGTTCAGAATGAAGTACACTTTGGAGTTCGAGAGGGCGTCTCCAACCGTTTTCAACTGGGCATCCACTACCTTGTTCTGATAATCGATGGCAAACGGTGTACTGATGGTGGCATCCACACGGCCGGTTTTGATCTGTGTATTCGTATCTTCCCCTGCCCCGGAGTAGACAATATCGATCTCGCCTCCATTTGCTGCATTCCATTTCTCAGCGAGAACTGCCGCATTACTCGTAGCGCCGACAATCAGTTTTTTACCTTTGAGATCCTCAATGGAATGCACTTCCTCATTCTTCTGGCTCACAACAATTTTATTGGGGAAAATATTATAGGCTTCATCATTAAACAGGAACTTGGCCTGTCTCTCTTCATTCACTTCCATCTGGTGAGCGATGAGGTCAATTTTTTTCGTTTCCAGACTCAGCAGCAGATTTTTGAAATCCATCGTGCTGAATTCGAATTCATACTCAGGCAATCGTTTGTCGATCTCACGGATTAGTTCAACATCATACCCTGTTAACTTGCCATTCTCATCAATGAAGCAGACATTGGGGAACTGTGTACCTGTTCCTACAATGATCTTTTTCACTTTCGTGTCGCCTGCTGCCGAAGCAGATTCGGACTCCTTACCTGCAGTTCCTGTGCTGCATCCAGCCAGTACCGCCAGCATGGTGATGAACAGTAGTGCTGTTCGGAATTTTTGAATCCCCCGTTGTTTAACCATTCCCAATCTCCTCCACAGGCTGTTATCACAGCAAATATGATGTGTGCTCCCCATCCTATAATCTCTTACCAAACCATTCTTACTTGTATAGTCGGAATTAGGTTGAACACAGAATATCATTCCAAGCCATACTTGGGCAATAACTAAACCAATAGGACATCCTGATAAGGTTATAGAACTTCTCTATATGTCACTTTCATCCACTGATCCATGTGCTCAACGCACACAACAAAAGCCATCCCCCATACCCAAACGGAGGATGACTTCATCAGGTGTGAATCTCTTGTGAATTTAGATAACAATTTCATTTTTGCGTTACACCACTTGATCAGATATTACTCATCTATCTTCGACTCGCCCATTTAATTTTACGTGCGACTTCCACTCGCTGTAATTGCAAGAGCCCGATCCGTTCCTCAAATTTCTGGCGTTCATCCTTGGAATGAGCGGCATGAATCTGGTGGCAGAGACTTGTCAGTTTGCTGTTGATGTAATCAAACCGTGTCCATAATTCTTCTTCAGGAGTACGCTGCTGCTCCGTCGCCGTCTGAAATATTTTGAGTTGGTGGATAAGGGATTGTTGCCATTCCTGATCTTGAATTTGAATAGCAAAATGCAAAAGATCCAGATAGTCATCGATTTGCAACGAAACGCCGCAATCAGGTTTAGTGTTCATCGTCGTCTCTCCTTATTTCAGTGCTTGGCTAGAACCAGTCATTTCTATTTTACAGGAACAAGCACACTGAAAGCGAGTGTTAAACGATTAAATTTCGGAAAAAGGTTTGTTTTTTTATGTTAATGAAGCTTTATATTTATTTGCATGAAGATTTAATAGGTATATAGTATTTGTGCATATTAAATCCATGATTAAAACCCGCTTCAAGGCGTTATTTCCTCACAGCGGGTTTCGTCTTTTATATAACATGGATACTTATAAATTCAATCATTTTTTCCGTCTCTTGGCTGTCTTGTCATCAGTAACATAATGAATGAGATGATGATAATGGACACCGTCCAGGCCCAGGCCATAGTCTGGTTACCCGAATCGACAGCGACATAGATTGCTGTGGGTACCGTCTGTGTTTTGCCCGGAATATTGCCTGCAATCATAAGTGTGGCTCCAAATTCCCCGAGTGCCCGGGCAAAGCCCAAGATGAAAGCTGTCATTAACGCCCTGCCTGCAAGCGGCAGGGAAATATACCGGAACACCTGCCACTCATTCGCCCCGATGGATCGGCCTGCATCTTCCAGATCACGATCTACACCGCCGAACCCGGATTTCATCGTCTGATATACGAGCGGGAAAGCAACCACCACTGAAGCAATCACGGCAGCCCACCACGAGAAAATAACCGGTGCAGAGAAGATGGCTTCAATCCAGCGCCCTAGCAAACTTTTGCGTCCCAATATCACCAGTAACAGAAATCCGACCACCGTCGGCGGAAGTACGAGCGGAAGCATAAACACCGTTTCCAGAATAATTTTACCCCGAAATTGGGTACGTGACATTTTCCAGGCTACGGCAATCCCGAACACTGCGGCAACCACGCTAGATAATAGTGCGACTTGTAGAGACAAGCGAATCGGTGACCAGAATACGGACCAATCTATTGCGTTCACGTTCATTCCGGAATCGAGAACCCGTATTTGGTGAAGATGTCCAACACTTCAGGGGTCTGCAAATAGGTGTAGAATTGTTCGGCTTCCGTGCGGTGTTTCGTACCTTCAATAATACCAATGGGATACTTGGCAGGCGTATAACTATTTTGGTCCACCTCAAACGCAATTTTCACCTGATCGGAAGTCAAAGCATCCGTTTTGTATACAAAGCCTGCATCCGCATTGCCTGTCTCTACATATTGAAGAACCTGTCTAACGTCTTTACCTTGTACAAGCTTGTCTTCCAGTTGGTCCCACAGCTTCGCATTCGTCAGAGCTTCCTTGGCATAGGTTCCCGCAGGCACACTTTCCGGGATTCCAATTGCTACGGTCTTGATCGAATCACTGGTAAGATCCTTCTCACTGGTCACTGCATTTGTTCCGTCAGCAGGCACAATGGCCACCAGTGAATTTTGCAGCAAATTCTTCTGATCAGCTGAAGCAATCAGGTTCTCGTCCACGAGCGCATTCATATTTTTGGTCGCCGCCGATACGAAGATATCAGCAGGTGCACCCTGCTCAATCTGCTGTTGCAAAGCACCTGATGCGCCAAAGTTGAAATTCAATTCAATATAAGGATGAGCAAGCTCATAATTGGTCTCAATCTCTTTCATTGCATCTGTCAGACTGGCCGCCGCCGAAATCGTCAGATCTACCGTTTCTTGTGGATCGGCATTGTCCGTGGATGTATTCTCACCTGATGCCGCTGGCGTAGAAGTCGTTGATTCAACAGCCGTGGGGGAATCTGCCGTGCCCGTGCCCGCATTTGCCCCACAACCAGCCAATACAATGGCCAGTCCCAGTGACATACTTCCTAATACATATCCAATACGCTTTCTCATTCGTCATCCCCCAATGTTATGTTTAGTTATAACTAGATATAATTGATTATACACAAGACGAATAAAATGGGAAGGTAAGTTTCGATCACATTCTGTTTTTGATATCTATCTTACGTCTTCATTCCGTGTTCCCAGGTTTATGGCATCCTTCGATTAATGGTATAGTACAAGAAAGATCCATCACGATGCATGACTCGACCCCATGAAAGACACTGATGTAGTACAACTATATATGCTCTATTCCTTTGAAGGAGGATCTTCACATATGACAGAGGAGCAATCCTATACGACTGAAGAAATATCCAAGCTGCTCAAAATATCCAAACTAACGGTCTATGACCTGATCAAAAAGGGTGACCTCGTCGCATATCGTGTCGGCAAACAGATGCGGATTGATGCAACCGATCTGGAAGCCTATAAACGTCGATCCAAGCAACTTCAGTCCCCAGGTCAACACACTTCGGCTTCGGATCAGCCTTTGGCTTCCGGGACACATGCCGGGCAACGGGATACCCGGAATGTCGCACCTCTTATGGTAAACTCAGCCGGATCTGTGCCCCCGATTGCTCCAGCTGTATCTGGATATGCGATGACAGCCCATACAGCAAGGCATCTGGTCATTACAGGTCAGGATGTCAGTCTCGATATTCTGATGCGTCATATGGAAAAGCAGACACGTGACATCCGTCCGCTGCGCTCGTTTATGGGCAGTCTGGATGGACTCATCTCCATGTATCGCGGGGAGTCTGATCTGGTCAGTACCCACCTGCTCGATGGAGATACCGGTGAATATAATCTGCCGTATATCCGCAAAATTCTGACGGGATGGTCATATGTAGTGGTTAATCTGTTGTCACGTCCTGCCGGACTATATGTACAACGTGGCAACCCGCACCACTTGCAGGATTGGACCGATCTGAGCCAGACTGCGCTTAGGCTGGCTAATCGGGAGAAAGGCTCTGGCGCACGGGTATTGCTGGACGAACAGCTTCGATTACATGGAATCTCATCCACAGGTCTGCTCGGGTATGATGTGGAAGAAACAAGTCACATGGGGGTAGCTGCCAAAGTCAGTTCCGGGGAAGCCGATGTGGGCGTTGGGATCGAGAAGGCTGCACGTCTTGTTGGACAGGTTGATTTCATCCCGCTCGTGCAGGAACGTTATGATCTGGTCATGTTAAAAAAGCCAGGCAATGAAGCCTGGACAGATTCGGTCCTGCGTATTCTCCAGTCCCCGGCGTTCATACAGGAACTGCAATCATTTGAGGGGTATGATGTGTCACGGACAGGCGAAATTTTGTACGAAACGTAGTTGAAGGACAGTTATACGAACATAGTTATACAAAATACACATACGAACCTAGCAAAGCTTATTAGGGGAAATATCACTTCATTCAATTTCTAACGAATCTCAGTCACGCTATTCCTGCTAAAATTAGCTTCTGCGTTTAAAAATCGACCCCATATGGCCGAATAACGTCTCTGAGATTCGTTACATATCGGACCTGCCCAATTTGGATCAAATAGCGTGTGTCGGATTCGTTAGAAACATAAACTCATAGCGGCAGATCTATTTCAAAAATGAACACACCATACGCAGGCATATTGATTTCATTCTGAACGGTTGTACCCGATAGTAACTCTTTGGCTTCCTTTTTAAGCCTGATGCTCACTTGTTGATCCGAGTAGTTGAGTAAGAATAAACAACCTTTGTCCTTACCAGAACGGATACCAAGTTCAACTTCGGACGGCACCTCGATCAGATCATCCACAGGCGAAGATAGCCCTATTTCATCCAGGAGTGCATCTACAACTGGTTCATTGTAAGCCGCCCCATAATACCATACCTCCCCCTGACCTACCGCACGTTTAGTCAAAGCAGGACTACCTGCATAGTACTCGGATGCATACTCGGCCATGACCTGCACTTCGGGATGCTCCACATGAAGAACTTCGTTGAATAACGCCGTAGGTGTTCCCTCCTGAAGTCTCTCATTCTCCCCATTCCATTGTAGGTTGGCTGCGGGAACGGTTCCTTTGACTAATGTAAAATCTTCAACGGTTACACCACACAGCTCAGCGACAGCCCCTGGGAATGGTCTCATATAACAATGCCCCTTGAGGTCTTTATAACCAGTACGGGCACCAAAAAACAGGGTACCCCCTTGACTGACATAGGATTGCAGAAGTTCTGCTGTTTCGTCTGTCATGATGGCCGGGTGAGCGTAGATGATCACTTTATATTTGGATAACTCCTCCAATGTTGTCGTTGGTTGCAGTGTAACCATATCCGTAGGAATATGACGATACTGTAGTTGCTTATACCAGGAGCGTACACTCTGTTGATGAAGCGGACCGTGCCACTGGTCTAACTCTCCATCCCAGATGTTATCGTAATCTTGCAGGATGGCAACATCGGCTTGATATGTCGTGCCCGCAATAATGCGCCCGATCTTGGCAAACTCTTCACCTACTTGTGCAACCTCGCGGACCCTTCTGTTGGGCCCATTATGGTAATCATTGATGCCATGCCAGTACATCTCGGTTCCGAACGTTGCCGTCCGCCAGCGGAAGTAGACAAGCAAATCAGTACCATGAAGAACAGATTGATATGACCATAATCGGATCTGACCGGGTCTTGGCGTACCCATGCCGATACTATCGACCCAGCCTCCTGGCCCAGACTGTTGTTCCATCACGCAGAAGTTCGGTGACATATGGCGTACGTTGGACAGTTTCATGCTCCACGCCCGGTCTTGTAACGAGTTGTCGTCTGTCCCTGGGAAGATCGTGGCAAACTGCGGATACGAATCATAGGAGAAGAAATCCAATAGGTCCTCTGTCATTTCATGATTATCCAAGTGTCCAAATGTACCGTTTGTCGTGATCCAATGTTTCGGGTCCAGTTCCCGTATGATGTCCACCTGAAGTTTGGCAAATGAAATCGTATTGGCTGATATGAATCTCTTTTCATCCAATGCCAGGTGAGGATTGGGCGATGGACTGACCATATTTCGGGTAAGGTGAACTTGCTCCCAGTCGGTATAGGTCTGACTCCAAAAAACGGTGCCCCAAGCCTGGTTCAGGTTCTCCAACGATTCATAACGATTCTTGAGCCATTTACGAAAGGCGACATGATCTGCGTCAGCGTAGAACACATCCATATGGCAATTGAATTCGTTATCGATCTGCCAGCCAATGAGAGCCGGATGGTCTTTATAGGCAATCACCATATTGTGTACGATTTTTTCACATTGCTGTCTGTAGATTGGGCTGCTGTAGTTGGTATGGCGTCGCATGCCATGTTGATACAATACCCCGTCCTTATTCGCATTCAATACTTCGGGATATTTGGATGTCAACCACGCTGGTGGAGTTGCAGTAGGCGTCCCCAAAATAACGCTCAAGCCATATTGATGTGCCAGATCCAGTGCCTTCTGGAAAAAACTAAAATCGAACTGGTCTTCTTCCGGTTCAAATATGGACCATGCGAATTCAGCCATCCGAATAACCGTAATATTCATCTCTTGCATTCTACGGAAATCGTCCTCCCACAACTGTTCCGACCAATGCTCCGGGTAATAACAGACCCCTAGTTTCAATTCATCCATTTGTATTGATTTTGCCAACTTTAGTTGCCCCCTCTAACCTGCCATAATGCCTCCATTCTATTGGATTCTTCACTTATAATAAATGACAAGATTATGCGACTTATAATAAAATATTGTCATTGTCATAGATTCAAACAACAGTTAACTGAATCTATTTAGGTTCATTACATAAAAATATTGCGTTCAAATGGAGGATTCACGTGAAGGAACACATCTTTCTCCCAAAGCCCGTTTTCCCCAGACATGTATGCTTTCCCGATTTTATGGGAGGGTACAGTGACTTTCCGAAGCATCGTGTGCATCGAGAATATGGCACTACCGAAATCAACTTGGATCAATGCTACAATCTGCACCTTGTACTTAACGGTAAAGGATTCCTGGACACCGGAACCGCACGTTATGAGTTAACGCGTGGACAGGGATTCCTCTATGGTCCTGGTCTCAGACAAACCTACTACTCCGACTCCGATGATCCCTGGAGTATTCGTTGGATTCACTTCTACGGAATTCGTCTTGAAGAACTGTTAAATGGAAAAGGAGTTGACGAGCCATGGCTGTTTCAATGTTCCAACTTTCCAATGGTTACGATGCTGATGAATAAATTGCTGGAGCTGGGAAGGGGCTATCAAGTTGATGACGAGTACAGCATGGCAGCAACACTGTATGAGCTTTTGACCAGATTACAATCCGCAGCGAGCCAGATTAATGTTTCCTTGAATCACACATCAGAGAGAATTCGTGAAGCAGGGAATTATATTCGTTCCCATAGTAACGAGCACATCTCACTGGACCACGCTGCCGGAATTGCCGGATACAGCACACCCTACTTCAGCCGCAAGTTCAGTCATACGTTTGGAGTCTCCTTCCCGGAATTCCTCATGGAATCCAGGCTATTACATGCGAAGCAGCTGTTGGCTACGACCAACCTTTCCATTAAACAAATCACGTTGGAAACAGGGTTCTCACAGTCAAGCTACTTCATCCGATGTTTTAAGACTCAGGAAAACGTAACGCCAATGCAATTTCGAATGATGCACAATCATTCGTTATAGACAGATCATAAGACCTCATTATGGTTAAACAAAAAAAACACTGGAAAAGCGCCTCTTTGTTTCAGTTATGTTTGGAAACAAAAAAACTCCCACTCTCGCCAATTTGGCGAAGGGGAGTTTTTAGAAGAAATGTTCTCTCTTGTATGATGTTGAATAAATTCCTTCATTATTCTTCTACCAACTGGATTTTGTTACGCCAGGAATCTGACCTTGATGAGCCAGTTCATGGAACTTGATTCGGGACACCTTGAAGTTGCAGAATATCCACGCGGGCGTTTTCAGCTCCTTTATGAATTCTTAATTCTCTTGTCCAAAGGGAAAATCCGTAATAACCGCGAACGCTTCGCTTCTTAGGAGTGAGCAGCGGGTACTGCACTCTCCGTTTCAGTGTCATCATCCGTTGATCATGTCTTCTTTTGTAATTCTGTCACACAGCTTCCACAGGCCATGGCAGCGGATTGTCAAAATGACCCCAATCTGCCAGCATCTCTTCATCGCTGAGCAGGCACTGATCCAGCTCATCTTCGATGATCGAACGTTCCATGTCGATCCCGATCATGACCAGCTCCGTCTGGCGATCTCCCCACTGGGCATCCCACTTCTCCAGAACATCCGGTTCGGTCCGCAAAATCTCTTCCTTGTCCGCTTCCGGCAACGCGGCAACCCAATGCCCGGCAGGGCCGAATTGAATGGATGGGCCAGCCTGACTCAAGCTTGCAGCGACATCTCCTTCAGCCGCAAGCCATACCAATCCTTTGGCACGCACGACTTCTTCTGGCCAGTAACTCATGAATTCAGCCAGACGGGAAGGATGGAATGGCTTCCTGCGGCGATACACGAAGGAACCAATGCCGTATTCCTCGGTCTCTGGCGTATGCGACTCTTTCTCCAGTTCCTGAATCCATCCGGCAGACATGCTCACTTGTTCAAAATCAAAGCGGCCGGTGTTCAGAATCTCGGACGGGTTCACCTGTCCGTTCACGGTGCGAATGATTTGGGCATTCGGCTGGAGCTTGCGGATGATGCCCTCCAGTTTGTTCAGTTCCACTTCATCCACCAGATCACACTTGTTCAACAGCAGTACATCACAAGTCTCGATCTGATCAATCAGCAGGTCTACCACATCCCGGGTATCCTCATCTCCGGTCGCCTGGTTCCGGTCCAGCAAGCTCTGTCCCGAAGCGTAATCATGCCAGAATCGATTGGCATCCACCACGGTTACCAGACAATCCAATTTCGCCAGACGGGTCAGATCGATACCCGACTCCTCATCGGCGTATGTAAACGTCTGCGCCACTGGAACAGGTTCGCTGATGCCTGTCGATTCAATCAGGATATAGTCATACTTGCCCTCGTTCACCAGCTTCTCAATCTCCTGCATTAGATCATCCCGCAAAGTGCAGCAGATACAGCCGTTGGATAGCTCCACCAGTTTCTCTTCGGTACGGGACAACGTCGCCTCGCCCTTCACCATGGCTGCATCAATATTGACCTCGCTCATGTCATTCACGATGACAGCTACTTTTAGCCCTTGCCGATTGTGCAGCACATGATTCAGAACCGTCGTTTTACCTGAACCCAGATAACCGCTCAGTACGGTTACCGGTATTTTCTTTTGTGTCATGAATATCTACTCCTTATAGGTACAGTTCAGTTGATTCGAACTTTAATAGTAATTATTACGATTAACAATAATGACTATAATCCTCTTGGCTGCCATTGTCAAACTATTCTTACTACGATATACGATAAAACACTGAAAAAAAAAGCCTATGGTCTCTTCTCCTGCAGCAGCTTCGTACCATGACGATAGCCCCGGGAAAAGTCAGTCCATAAGCCTTTCATTTTTAACATCCATAGAGACACCTACTTGCCCAGCGCACAGGTCCCCAATTTCAGCATCCTACCGACTTACTCTGCAAGAGTATTCCACTCCACTGACCTGAGTTCAACTCGCGACTGTAGATCTGGAACTGTTCCCCGCTTCCATCTGTTGTCTGAAAATAATCACCAGAACCATCGCTGCGACAGAGAGTAGCGTGCAGATCATAAACATGGTCGAATACGAGCTGCTCTGCACAATAAGCCCCATCGCGAGTCCTCCCAGAGAGAATCCCAGATCATACGAGGACATAAAGATACCCATGAGTACATATCTGGAATCCGCTGGCAGCACGAAAGACAGATAGGTGGTTAGTGTCGGATACAGTAACGCCAACGCAAAACCACTGAACACCGCAGAGAGGTACACCAGCGGCCCAAGCGTATCCAACAGACTGAGCAACTGGGTCCCCAGTGCTGCACTCAGCAGTAGACCTGCCATGAGCCAGGTATTCCAGCTCCCGTCAGACGGGATTTTTTTGCGCAAAATGAACCTGCACAGAATCACAACCAGACCCTGAATTGTCAGAAACACCCCTGCACTCGCCACGCCTGTTGATACCATATAGAGTGGAAGAAAGGTCGCTGTTGCTCCAAACACACAGGATGCAAACAGCATCACCACACTGCTGATGAGCAGCGGCGTACTGCGCCAAATGCCACTGAACGAACGTAGCATATCGCCTAGCGTATACGATTTATTCTGAACTGTACTTGAAGGCAAGTCCACATTGTATCCGATCAGAAGCGGCAAGGCTGCAAGTCCCAGCATCATTATCGTAAAAGCCAGATTGCTGGCATTCTCCCAGATTTGTATGGCAAGTATGGGAATGACCAGCGAAGGCACCATCGTAAACAAAGTGTACATGGACAACCCTTGTGCCCGATCCTTGTCCTCCAGCTTCTCCACAATGCCCGCCTGCATCGTCATGGAGAAAAACGCCGTCGCCACCCCTTGCAATGCCCTGAGCCACAGATACGTCTCCACACCGAAAACAACAAATAGCAGCAGTGTTCCGGCATGCAGGATCAGCAACCACTTCATCACCTGGAGCGGTCCATGTTTGCCCAGCATCTGTGCAGCAAAGGGTCTCAAGAGCATACAGGTGAACATATAGGCTCCCATCATCAGACCAATTTCCGCCTGATTTAATCCAGCCGCCTCACTTCGCAGGGGCAAAATAATCGTCAATGCAGAATTCGCTGCAAAAAATAAAAAGGCCAGCATATAAAACCGGAAAAAGGAAAAGGATGTTGGATTTAATTTTCCATTGGATGCTGCCGTTACAGAAGACTTCAACATATCGTACCTACTTTCTCTGGCTGTCAGTTCACCGATGGTCCTGTAACCGATTTTCGCCGTTCATAGGCAAAAACGATCATTACCGCTCCTAGGATAGCACACATCATGTACATAAATGAATAGGAGAAGAAGTCAGCCAGCGGTCCCATGATCACACCACCCAGAGAAATACCCAAATCAGCTGTCGCAATAAATAAACCAATCCATACATTCCGGTTCAACTTGGCGGTATATTCGACCATTAGAGAGCGTCAACAAATATTTCCAACTATAAAGGGTAGTCACCGTACAGTTTCGAGCCTCTTTTGGCAAAAGAAAACAAAAACAGAGCTGACGCTTATGCGCAGCCCAGATCAAAAATTCAGGGAGATTACGATCCATTGTATGATCTAATCTTGCTCTTGTTAACCGCTATATTGCGGCTGTTATCGCAGGATCGAACTGTATATTCTGAATATAATTGAGGTTACCACTACATTTCTTTAAGTCACGACTACCTTTTCAGATTGCAAACGTTGCAGTGCCTGCTCAGCCAGCCCGGCCAGAAGATATGCCCCAAGCGGCAGTGCCCGTTCATCCACATCAAAGCCCGGATGATGCCATTCATGTGGACCTGATGTACCAAGGAACAGGAATAGGCCCGGAACTTCTTTTTGATAAAAAGAAAAGTCCTCTCCCGCTGGAGAAGGCAACGGTCTGACACGGTTCAGCCCAAGCTCACTCGCGACGTGTTCTGCGGCAATTGCCAGCGATTCATCGTTGACCACAGCCGGCGGTCCCTGAATCCAGCGAACCGTTGCGCGTGTGCCATAGGCTGCCGCCACACCTGTAACTACCTGATTGAAACGTTCGCGAATACGAGCACGAACCTTCTCGTCAAAGGTACGCACCGTGCCATCCAGTATGGCCTCATCGGGGATGACGTTCCAGGCGGTGCCGCTGTGGATCTTGGTCACGCTGATGACGGCGCTCTCCTGGGCACCCACATTACGACTCACAATCGCCTGTAGCGCAGTAACGATATGTGCGGCGACGACAATCGGATCAATGCCCGCCTCCGGCACAGCAGCGTGGGTGCCTACACCTTCTACTTTGACAACAAAACCATCTGCCGCTGCCATTAACGCACCTTCCCGAATGCCCACCGTACCCACTTGCAGGTCAGGCTTGTTATGCAACCCGAATACAGCCTGAACATCAGATAATGCCCCACTCTGGATTACTTGCCGTGCGCCTGTTGCTTTTTCCTCCGAGGGCTGGAAAATGAAACGTACCTTGCCCGGAAGGCTGGACTCGCGCTGTTTCAGTAATCGCGCAGCACCAATCAGAATCGCCGTATGTGCGTCATGACCACAAGCATGCATTCGGCCATGCACCTGGGATGCAAAATCCAACTTCGTTTCCTCCTGAATGGGCAGCGCATCAATGTCCGCTCTAAGGGCAACAACAGGGCCATCTCCTGGACCCACCTCGGCTATAAGCCCTGTTCGCAGTGTATATTCGTCTGCAATCCGAACGCCTTCTTCTTCCAGCCAACCACGAATGGCTGCTGTCGTCTCCCTTTCGTCGCCGGATAGTTCCGGGTTGCGATGCAAATGCCGCCGAATGGTGATCAGACGCGCAGTGAACTCTTCTGCTCGTTCCCCGTCAAGCTTATGCTTGGGGTCCTGCACTTGCTGCTCAACTTGTGGTTCGGCTTCCTGCTTAGTCAGCTCCTGCTCTCCAGCCTGCTGATCTGCTTGCTGTCCAAGCTGTTCCAGATCACTTTTCATGACACGGCCTCCCATGTGTAACCATTCACACGATAACGGAGAGGACAGAAAAAACCTGAGGATAACAGCGATTGGAAGGTTATTCTGTCATCGTAGTGTCCGTGTGAATAATCTTTAGTTCAACTTATATAGTCCAAGAATAATCATATGTCTGTACTCAACAGTCGCACATCGCTACCCCATTGCAGCTTCTTCTTCCTTCGTTTCAAATGTAAATTCACGGAGTCCTTGCTCTGCCAATATCTCACGCAACAATTCAAAAGAACGAATCCGCTTGGAAAAGTCCCGTGTAGCCGTAGTCACAATCAACTCTTCCACTGCAAAATCCTGCTGGAACTTCAACAGCTCCCGACCTACCGTTGTTTTCGTGCCCCGGGTCGCGCTCGGTTCGAGAATTTCGAGTCGGTACTTTTCGTTGGACTGACGTCCAAATTCCTCCGCCTGCTCAACAGAACCTACCGTCAGCACTTTGCCACTTTCCATGTGAATCCTCACTAGCTTATGTTCACTTGCAAGTCCTTCCGCTTCTTCTTCACTCTCCGCCACAATTAACGATATTGCAAGAGCGGCATAGGGCTCACGTCCCTGGGAACGATCGAATTGTTCACGATATATACGAATGGCTTCATGTGCCACCTCTGTATTGCTGTTAATGAACAGTGAAAAGACATACGGGAGTCCAAGTTCCGCAGCCATACCTGCACTATCGACACTGGCCCCCAGCACATACAGCTCCGCTGGAATATCGGATACAGGCGAAGCCGTAAGCCCCGCAAGTGCATGAGATGAATCTTCATGCGGCTCATTGTGGATGTACCTGTTCACCTGAGTAATTTTCTCTTTGAGGGATGCTGCTTCCTGAATACCTTCCTGCAACGCCTGTGTTGAACGGGGTAATCCGCCTGGTGCCCGGCCAATGCCCAGGTCGATTCTTCCAGGTCCGAGTGCGGCGAGTACATTGAAGTTCTCGGCCACTTTGTACGGGCTGTAATGCTGTAACATCACTCCGCCAGATCCGAGTCGAATCCGCTTCGTATGGGCTAGCAAGTGGGAGATGAGTACTTCCGGGGAAGAGCCTGCGACATGCTGTCCATCATGGTGCTCTGATACCCAGAACCGATGGAATCCAAGCTGCTCTGCCCGTTGTGCCAGCTCAATCGTATGCCGAAAAGCATCCACCGGCGTTTCCCCTTCATAGATCGGGGTCTGATCCAAAATGCCAACACGAATACTCATATTTGTCTCCTCCTTGATTGTACTGAACCACGATTAACTTGAACTAGAGATGTTACACTTTATCACTCCGATTGCAGTACCATCTTCAGATTGGTTCTGCACTCTCCGTTTTGGTGTAAAAGTCAGATTCAACGTTAGACGTTTTATAGTTGCCTCAACAGTTCCCCGAAGGGCTCTGCCAATGGCGAATGTTCTTCTTTTAACGTAACGACGCTGATCTGCAAGGATACACCTGCCACCTCATGTACCTGAATCGGGAACAGTTCCTGATTCTGCACTTCCTTCTTCACCGTCAGTCCCGGGAGAAAAGCTATACCTGCTCCTTGCATAACCAGTTTCTTCGCCGTCTCCGAATTATCGACATGATATGTAATATTCGGCGGGTGTTCCAGCGAGTCGAAAGCCCGGTGAATGCGAAGCCAGTCCAGTGAACCACATTCAAAAAAGACCAGCTGCTCATGCCGGATCGCCTCCATGCTGACATGCCCGCTCTCAATGAATGGATGACCTTTGTACACATATAGCTGGATCGGATCTTCATAAAAAGCGACCGTACGGATCGCAGGATGCATGACCTTGCGTACAAAAGCCAAATCGATCTCCTGACTAAGCAACTTGGCAATCAGTTGATCCGTTGTCGCTGTCGTCAGTTTGATGTTAATTTCGGGATAAGCTTGCTTGATCTTGGGTAGAAAATCGGGAATGACGTAATTGGATACAGACACCGTACTCCCCAGACGCAGTGCTTCCGGTGTTGTACGGCGCTGCTGGATTTTCTGCTTGCCCTTCTGAATCACTTGCAGCACTTGCTGCGCATACGGCAAGAATTTCCGACCTTCTTCTGTCAGCACAATTTGTTTGCCAAGTCGATCAAACAACTTGCAGCCCAGCTCCCTTTCCAGTGACTGAATGCGAGCTGTGACCGAAGGTTGGGACAAGAAGAGTACTTCGGCAGCCTTATTGAAGCTTCCGTAGTGATTGATATATACAAATGCTTCAATGTTCTCAATATTCATGAGCGCCTCCGTATCCACGTCCGCAGACGTTTGATCTCATATTGATTTATCCAATAAACTTACTTGGTTTTAGGATATCGTAATCCCATCCTTTTCCAGTGTCAATATCAATTCATCCAGTGAACGATCCAGACGTGTTGTAATATCCGCCGTCAGTGTGAACTTCCCATCATCCAATCGTTCAATCCCCTGATCAACTGCGTACACCCCACCCAGAATATGTCTTCCACCAAGGGCTGCCAGAACAGGCTTCAAGGCATAATCAATGGCGAGCAGATGAGCAATGGAGCCACCGATGACGAGTGGGAGTGTCAACTTACCGCGTAACCCTTCTTGCGGAATCAGATCCAGGAACAGCTTGAGTACTCCCGAGTACGATGCCTTATATACCGGCGTAGCCACAATAACTGCATCCGCGGCTTCAACGACAGCCAATGCATCACGAATGAATGAGCTGTCAAACCGGGCTTGCACCAGATCCTCAGCGGGCAGATCCGCGACATGAATGACTTCAACCGTAATGCCTGCCTCGCTTAACTTGTTGCTGCTGTAATCCGTAAGCCCTGTCAAACGCGAACGCTTGGAAGGTGCTCCTGCAATGATAACGACATGTGACATGATGATCTCCTCCTATAATTAGTAGTCAGACCGCGCCTTTGACTCTGGGGTCCAGCCGATCGCGAATATCGTCTCCAATCAGATTCACCGCCAGTACGAACAAAGTGATCGCCAACCCCGGGAACGTACAGATCCACCAGGCAACCGTCAGATAACCTCTCCCTTGCGAAAGTAATGCGCCCCAATCGGGAATTTCCTTCAACACACCAAGTCCGAGAAAACTGAGACCGGAGCCTGTCAGGATCGATGTACCAACGCCCAGCGTCGCCATAACCAGGAGCGGTGACAACGAATGTGGCAGTACATGTTTCCAGAAAATACGTGTATTCGAACCGCCCAGTGAACGTGTCGCTGTAATGAAAGGCAGACCCTTGACCGATATGACCTGCCCCCGCATCACTCGTGCGTAACCCGGAATGGAGGAAACGGCAACAGCCAGTGCAATATTCATCAGTCCTGGCCCGAGAGCAGCCGCAACAGACAACGCCAGGAGCACGCCGGGTACAGCCATCAGAATATCGACAGCCCGCATGGTTATGGTATCGACAACTCCTCCAGCATAACCGGAGATAATACCAAGAGCACTACCGACAATACCGCCCACAAGAACCGAAGCAAATCCAATCAGCAGCGAATCCCTGCTTCCATGCACAACCACACTGAAGATATCTCTGCCAAAATAGTCCGTCCCGAACAGGTGCGCAGCAGAAGGAGCCTGCAGGATGGCATCCATCATCATCTGAGTTGGATCATAAGGAGCAATCCAGCCCGGCACAATCGCACACGCCACGGTAAACACGACCACCAGTAATGCTGCATAAACGAATAACCGGGATACCGCGAATGAGACACGATGCCGCCAAGCTCTGCGATTCCATAGACGTATACGTCCCACACTGCCTGCCCATGCTTTCTTGTCACCTGCCACATTCTTCATGCTCATGAGAAACAACTCCTCCTTCCATACTACGCTTCAGAACACTTCTACTGTTCTATCCGTAATCATGTCCGAACTGCACGCCGGACACGAGGATCAATGTACGAATACGAGATATCCACCAGTAAGTTCAGTACAACGTAGATGATCGATGTGAAGAACACAACTCCCTGTACAACTGGCAGATCCTTGGCCATGAGAGCATCTGCAATAATTCGGCCGATCCCCTGTCTGGAGAAGACGGTCTCCACCACAACCGTTCCTGCAAGCAGGTCACCAATCAGCATACCGATTACGGTTACCGCAGGGATCAGTGCATTACGCAGCGCATGGCCATACATGATGGCGCGCTCCGAAAGTCCTTTGGCCCGTAACGCCACGATAAACGGTTCACTAATCACTTCCAGCATGCTGTTCCGTACCATACGTACAATAAACCCCGCACCGACAAGACCCAGTGTTGCTGCCGGAAGAACCAGTGAACTGAACCCGTCGGAACCCATAGCCGGGAACCAGCCAAGTTGTACCGAGAATAACAGGATGAGCAGAATACCGGTCCAGAAAGTTGGCATGGAGATGCCAAACAGTCCAACGAGCCGGGCGACGAAATCAATCACGCCATTGCGATGAATCGCAGACAATACACCGAGTGTAATTCCGATCGTGATGGCAATAATTGAGCTGAGTGCGGTCAAAGCCAGTGTGGCTGGAAAATGTTCCAGTATTTTCGGCAGAACCGGATCCGAATTGATCATCGATTTGCCGAAATCCCCACGCAGCATATCACCGAAATAGTTCGCAAACTGGATGTAAAACGGCTGATCCAGTCCAAGCTGAACCCGCAGATTCTCGATCATCTCCGGGGTAGCCGAGGATGGGTCCAGCATGAGCAGAACCGGATCACCCGGCAGAAGATACATGATGCAGTACACCAGCACCGAAGCTCCGAATATAACCAGGAGTGATGTTGCAAGTCTTGACAGTATCGTGTGAACCATACCGGGATATCTCCTTCCTGAATCAGGTTGAACTGTTCATGTTAGGGCTGAATTCGTACATCGTTGAACAATGGATAACCCAGTGAATCGAACTTGATGCCTTCCACTTTCTTGGATGCTGCGACCGTATACGGGAAAACATAGATCGGCAGGATCACCGCTTGCTCAATCAGATATTGTTGAATCTGATTGTAGATCTCGGCACGTTTATCCGCGTCACTCTCGACTGCTCCCTGCTCCAGCAGTTCATCGATCTTCGGATCAGACAAACCGGACAATGTAGGACGCTCACCTTCTGCACTTGTATGATAAAAGGCGTACAGTGCATTCGGATCGGAATTGACCTGACTGTTGCCATAAAGATCATAATCCCAGTTCTGATAGATGACTGTTGCAACATCTTTCGTAATTTCAACTTCAACAGCAATACCCACCTGTTTCAGCTGTTGCTGGATGATTGCGGCAATGTCATTGCGCTTCTCCCGATTGGGTGAACCATCGACATAACGGAGGGTCAGCTTCTGGCCGTCTTTGGCACGGATGCCGTCAGCGCCTTTCACCCAGCCTTGTTCATCCAGCAACTGATTGGCTTTGTTAATGTCCGGGTTGATGCTTCCTTCCAGCGCGGCGTCATAGCCGAGAATGCCTGGGGACAACGCAGACCATGCACGCTCGTAGTTGCCCAGATACAGTGTTTTGACAATGGATTCCACATCGACAGCGGATTGTACCGCCTGCCTTACTTTCACATCATCCCAAGGGGCTTTGCGCAGATTAAAAAAGAGAGTATACGGCAAACCGACTGTGTTGGCTTGCAAAAGCTGTTGATTCGGATCGTTCTTGAGCACAGCGATATTCTGTGGTGGAACCGTCTCCGCAGCAAGTACCTGACCACTCTGTACACTTCCGATGCGCGTCGCTTCTTCCGGTACAATCTTGAATGTGATCGTATCCACATGTGGTGCGGCTTTATTTTCAACCGTCTCAGGTCCCCAGTTGTAATCCTTGTTTTTGGCAACGACGATATCCGCATTTTCATCCCATTTCACAAAGGTATACGGACCTGTGCCCACCGGATTTTTACCCAGCTGGTCGCCATATTTCTTCGCAGCGGTAGGGGATACGATTCCCAGCAGCGCTTGACTCAAGTTGCCTAGAAAAGCTTGCGATGGTGATTCCAGATTTACCTTGATGGTATATTCATCAATGACCTCGGAGGAGCTGTAGGGTCTAATCAGGGCAATGGAATTGGCAGCTTTGGTAGCCGGATCAATGACCCGGTCCAGATTGTATTTCACGGCTTCAGCATTAAAAGGTGTGCCATCATGGAACTTCACGCCTTCACGCAGCTTGAATGTGTAACTCTTGCCGTCCTCTGACACACTCCATTCCGTAGCGAGCCAAGGTTTGATGGAACCGTCAGGCAGTTGCACCACCAGATTGTCGTAAATCGTCCGGATGGCGCGTACCGTTACGGCAAGCCCACTGCGATGAGGGTCAAGCGTATCCGGTGAAGTAGCAAGTGCAAAGGTCAGGTTGCCCCTCCCGCTTGCCCGGCCTGATCTCCGCCAGAAGCCAGAGCCGCACCTTTCGTGCTACCTCCCGCCGCCGCTCCGCAACCGGATAATACCATCACCAATCCTGCTGCCAATGCCATATATTTCAGCCATGAGATAGACCTGTTCATATCGTTTCCCCCTCTGTATATACCAGGTGTGACCTGAGTTGATGCCAATAACATTACCAATACTTTATATATCCTATAAGATAAGTCGGTTTTAAAACAATACGAGTGCCTTATAAATTTAGAATTACTGACTCTGAATAATGGAATGCTCTTAGATATTAAATACGCTTAGGGATTGCCGAGTCCACTTCTGATTGCAGTGATACCTAATCAGATACTCACTTGCTCTCTGGCAGCCGTGTATCGGTTGACTGGAATCTGAACTCCGAGATTACCTCGCAATGTATCATGTTCATAATCGGTACGATAGAGACCGCGCTCTTGCAGAATCGGTACAACCAGCTCTACGAAATCGGACAATCCACTTGGTAGCTCAGAGGCAATAATGAATCCATCCGCCGCTTCCGTCTCAAACCATTCCTGAATCTTATCAGCCACCTGTTCCGGTGTACCCAGGAATTTGCTACGCGGTGTTGCTGCACGGAGTGCTACTTCCCGCAAGGTCAATCCCTGCTCTTTGGCATCCTTCTTGATTTTGTCCGTTCCACTGCGGAAACTGTTGCTTCCAATGCCATTCAGCTCCGGGAACGGTTCATCCAGTGGATATTGGGAGAAATCATGGTGCTCAAAGAAACGTCCCAGATAATCCAGCGCTTTATCAATGGTCACCAGGCTCGCGATCTCCTGATATTTCTGTTCCGCTTCCTCTTCTGTCCGTCCAACAATAGGATTGATTCCTGGCAGAATTACAATATCCTGTGAAGAACGTCCATAGGAAGCCGCCCGTGTTTTGACATCCTTGTAGAACGCCTGTGCATCCTCAATACTGTCGTGTCCGGTAAATACCGCATCTGCTTCCTGTGCAGCCAACGTTTTGCCATCTTCCGACGAACCTGCCTGGAAGATCACCGGCTGTCCTTGCCGTGAACGGGCAATATTGAGCGGACCTTGTACGGAGAAAAACTCTCCTTCATGGTTAAGGGTGTGCAGCTTGGATGGGTCGAAGAATACACCGCTCTCTTTGTCTCTTACAAACGCATCATCTTCCCAGGAGTCCCACAATCCTTTGGTTACCTGTAAATATTCCTTGGCAATGCGATAACGTTCCGGATGCGAAGGATGATTGCTCTTGCTGTAGTTCTTCGCTGTACCTTCCAATGGAGACGTGACCACATTCCAGCCTGCACGACCATCACTGATCTGATCGAGGGAGCCAAATTGTCTGGCTACGGTAAATGGGTCACTGTATGAAGTGGAGAGGGTACCGACCAGTCCGATGCGGGACGTAATTGCAGCCAGGGCGGACAAGAGACTGATCGGTTCGAAGCGATTCAGGAAATGGGGAATGGATTTCTCGGTAATATACAGACCGTCTGCGATAAAAACAAGATCGAATTTGCCTTCCTCGGCTTTCAGCGTCTGGCGCTTGTAGAACTCAAAGTTAACGCTGGCATCCGGTTGAACTTCCGGGTGTCTCCATGTGGTATTGCTGCCTCCAACGCCGTGTACAATCGCTCCAAATTTCAAACTGCGTTTCGCTGTCATGTGCATTCCGCCTTCCTTTTTTATATGCGAATGAACTAAAAGTTAACTATTCCTATGAGTTTGGTTTGTTTTAATTCCACAAATCTTATCATTGCCCCGCAAAAGGGTCAACAGTGCGGCTAATAGATTTTTTCTATATGAACATTGAACATGTAAATGAACGGTTAAATGAAGATACATCTAAGATCATTTACATCTCATAAAAGTCTCCAGCACATAAAGATTCAACTGCTGCACAATGCCATCTTGCGTCATGCAGCAGCCGGAAATGCTTGATCCAAAGGTGTAGTTCTAGCTCCGTCAGACCGCTTCCGCTTCGTCCGGTTGTGCCAGAAGTTCAGCCAGTTTCTCCAGATCAGGTTCCAGCAAAGCTTCAAACTTGCCATCCCCTCCGACTTCAATAACGGGTACATGCCGAATGCCATATTTGGCTTCAAGCACATCTCGCAACACTTCGTTTCCCTGCACCTCAATGTTCTCGAAAGGCTGGTTTCGCTCGGTCAGAAATGCTTTCACTTCCCCGCAGAAATGACAGCCTGTTTTGCTCCACAGCACGACTTTTTTGGATGATGAAGACATCGACATACCTCCTGATTGGATTTAAATTTAAGAGTATCAATAAGAATTATGGCTCTAAATGTACTCCTGCGTCCTTCAAGCGTCAATGGATCTGCTAATAGAATAAACCTATAACCCGATAGAAAGTTTAAATTTATAATTTCAAAAATGAAGTCTCCGTGTATTAAAAACGTTATGCTCTCTTATTATGTAATGTTCGGATGCGGAATGAATCAGAGCGATTGCACAGGATACCGCTACCTCTTTCATTCCGCATCATAATGCTGATCCGGATAAGCATATCGCCTGACATTACAGATCTTGGTTCAAGAGCTGTGGTGGAGCGATAATCGGCCATCCTTCTTCAATCGAACGCAGTTGATCCGCGGACACATGGACAATATGCCCTGAATGTACACCCCAGCGTTCTGCCGCATAGACCGAGACAAATCTTCTTCGCTTGCCCCCGCTAATCTGATATCGAATCTCGGGTGTATCCACTGCGACGACAACACTTCCTTCTGCCCAAGCATGTGGTGAACCCTGAACGGATGCTGTATGCACCTGATGTGCTTCCACCGGCCATCCTTGCACTTCCCCCGCGGATAACAGTGCTTCTCCGGCAGGAATGCTGAGCAGATCAGGTTTGGCAACCTGAACAGGAGAGATTCCGCGCGGTACAGGGATGTTCAGCTTGCGCCGCCGCCCGCCGGATAAGGCATGGATATCACCTTTGGCATCGGTCAGGAACGAGCCTTCCGGGTAAAAGTCACTACTGCGTCTGAACTGTAATGTTGGATCATGGCTACCCTGCGTGGATATTCGCTGGCGTGGATCGACTGGGCCGGCTTCCACATTCAACTGTTGACCCGAACGGATATCAGCGGACTCTTGCAGTGCCAACCGAGAGACTGTGGCAATCAGCTCATGGGGATCTCCCCACTTTTGACTATAAAACTGCTCATTATCCTTGTTCACTACAGCAAAGTCCTGCTCACCCAGTGCTTTCATGCTGACACTTCCGAAGTGATGAATAAAGGCATCCCCTGCTACCGCAAGCTTGTATCCTGCCAGCTTCACCCGGATAATCCAGTCATCATCTTCAAAATTGCCCACCGCGTACCCTTCGTCCAGGTACCCAACCCGTTCCAGCAGTTCCCGTGAGAACAGCCAGCAGAATCCGACCAGACGATCGGTCATCCGATGTTTCTCTGCATCTGGACGATTCTGTGTAGCGGCAAAAGACCACATTTCCTCTACCTCGCGATACGGAACCTGAATCTGCTGATCCCCGCCAATATAGTTGGTCACCGGACCCACCACGCCAATCTTCGGATCATTGGCAAGACAGGTCATCATGTTATCCAGCCAACCCGGGGTAACCAGCGTATCATTGTTCAGCACGATGATATGTCGTCCTCTCGCCATCATCAAACCATGATTGACACCCCCGGCAAACCCCAGATTCTGATCCAGGGCTGCAACCCTTACCATACCGCCTTTGCGGAGTAACGCTTCAGCAGTACCGTCCTTGGATGCGTTGTCCACAACAATGATTTCGAAGGGAGCGGGCGTATGCTTTTCGATACTGGATACACATTGAAGCACATACTCCCGCTGATTGTACGTGGGAATAACAATGCTGACTCCCTCGAATATAAGACCAAATGAGCTCTGTCCCTGGCGGATACCTTCGTCGTAGCCTCGATGATAGCCCTGTTTGTAGAGCTTCGCGCCTTTCGCTGTGCGGTTGCTCTTTCCTCTGCGTCTGGATTTTCTCGTTGAGCGGCTGCCTGCCGCATGCAGGACTGCTATGGCAGATTGTGAGACATCCGGCTGTCTGGACCGGCGGACAGGTTTATTTTCACTACGCATGCTGTGCTTCCCCCTGTTGTCGTTTGGGCCGGCTTCACTTGGTCTGCTGTTCATGCCTTTGATGAGATTTCGAGTGTTGCTATGAAGACGGTTTCCAGATCTACGATTATCGTTTCGAGGATTAGCCTTGTTGCTCTGCCTTTTCTGTTCTTCCCCGCGTTGTTGAGCGGATATGCTCATGTTGCTTCCTCCATTTCTACTCGTCCGTGAGGCTAAGGCGATACATGAACAGCCTCCGGACGGTCCACTAGAGTTGAAGCTCTCCTGTTACCAATTTATCAGCCAAATGTCCAAAATCCATGGCGACCTTACCAAGCTCACCTGCGATTCGCCGACACAGAATGACCGCCGGAATCCCCGCCGCCACCAGAGCGATATCAAAGGCATGTTCTGCCGTTAGCTGCATCACCCTTGGAATATCCATCACTCCCCCCACGGAGCCTATAATCCCGGTGATATGCATACCCCGATTGTGCAGCAACGCTCCGAGCTCCGCAGCCTGGCTACCAATGAGGAGGACCCGGCGTCCTTGCAGCACAGGCAGGATCAGACCGGACTGATGCAGACTGTAATTGATCGTGGAACTGGTTAACTTCAGCCGGGACCAGTCTATGCCAAAGTGGCGAAATACCGGGAATAGCAACCCTTGGAACGTGGGTGCTCGTGAGATTGGAACGCCGATCCAGTCGGCAGTCTGAATGGATTCCGCGAGCATTGCGCGGATGTCGGGGGTTGAGCATGGCACACCTGCATAAGGCAGAAACGGTGCCAGCTCCCGCACCTCTTCGCCTGGCAGCACCGTATCGGCTGCCAGGGTAAGCAGTTCGCCATCTCCGAGGCGAACGACAGACAAGGGGCGCTGCGCATCCAGCGCCGCCGTGATGTGGCCAGCCATCTCATGAGGGCTGGCCAGCCGGGTCAGGCTGGGCGCGTATTGGCGGAATCCCGCCGCGATCAGATCTGCCGCCGCCACGGCAGGCAGAATGTGATCCGGCGGGATGTGCTGCGCCACCAGCGCCTCCCCGCCGGCGAATACGCCGTCGCGGTAGCCTGCGGCATAGCCGCCAGGCACGGCCTCCGCCTGCACTGCGTGCTCCGCAGGCGGCAGGCCCTGTGCGCTGCCTGCATGCGCAGCGGCAGCGCCTTTCCGCCCCGCGGGGGCGGCGACACCCTGCGGGTGTGCCGCGTGGCGCGGGGCGGGGCCAGCACCGCTGGCAGGCAGCGCCTGTGGCGTGCTGGCTTGCGGTGCTGGCATGGGCGCACGGCGCATCGCCGTGCGCTGCTTGGCGCGGGCAGCGGCCCGCCCGCGCGGTGCAGGTGCGCGCCCGCGCCTGGCAGGGCCCTGGCGCAGCCGGGCGCGAGCCTTGCCGGCGGTGCCCGCCCGGCTGGCACGGCTGGCTCTGCTCGCTCTACCCGCACTATCTGCATTGCCCGCTCTACCCGCACCCGAGTTGCCCGCATGACTCGCTCTGCCCACACTACCGGCTATACCCACACCAACACTTTCAGCTCTTCTTCTACTGTCCAAACCTGCTTTGCCCGCACGGACCTTGTGCGCCGCGCCTCCAGCCGCACCCGCTTTTGTCCGGGTACTCCGTCTCCCTGACTTGATACCTTTGACTCCAGCGGGGGCGGACCCTGTTCCCGCCACTGCCAGAGTGCCACTACCCGTGAATACGGCCGGATGCGTGCCCCGGGGTTTACCTGTCACCAAGGCCTGAGCGGACCCGGTGCGTGTCGCTACTCTCACGCCGTTCCCTCCTTTGGCATGCACGAGGATTGTCGCTGCGCAAAGCGCCGGAGCATTCTTCCAGCTCCGGCGCATATGGTTCTGCTCCCATGGGGCACCGCACAGCGGCAGCATCAGGCGCATCTATTTTAGGGCAATTGTCCTTTCATGCGGACAGCTGCTTCCTGGAGCGAATCAAATGTACCTGCATCACTCCAGTATTTCTGTAAAATATCGTATTCCAGTCCGCCCGCAGAGGCATAGTGATTGTTCACGTCCGTAATTTCAAGCTCTCCGCGCGCAGACGGCGCAATGTTTTGAATGAGGTTGAATACATGATCGTCATACATATATATTCCCGTCACACAATAAGAGGTTTTCGGCTGGCTAGGCTTCTCCTCAATGTATGCAATTCGCTGCGGATGTTGTGGGTCGAAGACCGGCACCCCATAACGACGTGCATCATCCACCTCTTTCAGCAGAACCCGCGCAGTCCCTGGAGGTTGTTGCATGTAACGGTCCACATAAGGCTTCAGATCGTCACTGAAGAGATTATCCCCCAGAAGCACGACGAATTTCTCTCCAGGAAGGATAAAGGAAGTTGCCAGATCCAGTGCTTCAGCAATGCCGCCTGCCTTTTCCTGAATGCGGTAGGTCAGCTTGACCCCATGATCTGCTCCGCCACCAAGATACTCCGTGTATAACCCGGCGGAATGTTTGTTGATCACGATCAAAATATCTTCAATGCCTGCCTGACGCAGCCTGTCGATGCCATACATAATCATCGGATGTTTACCGACCGGAAGCAGATGTTTGTTAATAAGCCGGGTCAGAGGATACAGTCTAGTTCCTGTTCCGCCGGCAAGAATTACACCTTTCATTCCACATTCCCTCCTTCATCGGATGTGTCCATATATTCAAGCGGATCGACATGCCATTTGTTCATATATATCAAACGATTACGCTCAAGCAGCTGTTTCCACGCTACCGGATCGGTCTTCTGGAAGCTTGCACTTCCTTGATGATGCACGAGAACATCCCCGCATACCAACAATTTATATCCTTGTAATCTGGCTCTATAACAATAATCGTCATCCTCATAGTGTCCCGGAGAGTACGCCTCGTCAAGCAGTCCAACCGATTCCATCACACTTCGTTTCATCAGCATACACAGACCAACAATTCGGCGCACTTCCCTCCACCTTGAAGAATCCGCAACATTGTTGGAAGCAGCTAACTCCTGAAAATGTTCCATATCACGAAACGCCAGTTCAATCTGCTGGATGCCGCTTGCATAATTCGTGACAGGACCCGTAATCCCAATATGTTTATCACTGTACAGAGCGGTTCGCAAGTTCTCAAGCCACCGGGGCGTGACCGTAACATCATTATTCAGAAGCAACAACTCATCCCCGCAGGCTGCACGAAGTCCAGCATTACACGCTGCCGGAAATCCCCGATTGTCCGAGTATCTGACAAAACGAATCCGCTCCAGTGCACAATATTCAGCCGTTCCATCTGTCGAACCATTATCCACAACGATAATCTCGTATGACGCAGGATCGCCTGAGTATTTTCGTATTGCATCAATGCAGGGCCCGATCAGATCCAGTCCGTTGTACGTTGGAATAATTATACTCGTCCGTGTCATCTGGCGTTCCTCCTGTAGGCCACTTCTGCACGGGAGAGTGTCTGTGCCTGAGCTGTGTTCCAACCCGTTTCCAGCCAGGTCCTCAATGCTTCCAGATGATCTCCGATGATCAATCTGGCAACATCATTCCCACTCCCCGTGTTACCGGGACGCAACCGATTGGAACGAATGACATCCACCTGGCTAGGCGCCGATACACTCAATCCATGCTGAATGGCGAGACTTTGTGCCTTAGGTGGAACGGCCAGTGACGCTGGCTTCACGGTCTGAATCATACGACGAGACAAGGCATGGGGTACGGCTGTCATGGAATTGGAACCCAGATCCGCCCTGCCCAGTGTCCGGTTCAGATATGCCTTGATCCGGCTCACCTCATCCTGCCCTGCAAACGGAGGAAGCAAGGAAGTCAGATTATTCAACGCCACATCCTGTCCCCGATCAATCGCGAACAGGAAGGGCGCCAGTTGTTCTGCCGATACGACCATATCTCCATCCACGAAGAGGACCGTCTCCGCATCCGTCATCTTGGCGCCAAGCGCTCGGCCTACATCATGTCCGACCCGATCCGGTTCATATACCAGCGTAAGTCCCGGCTGCTGAAGCACCTGGTTCAGACTGTCATCCGTCGTTCCATTCAATACCACAATGATATCCGTGAGAGGCAAACGCTTGAGTTGCAACAACACTTGCCCCAGCGTTCGTTCCTCATTGCAGGCACAGACAACGGCCGCAGCGGATTGGCGAAGAGGCAGCGGTACCATCTGGAATGAATGTCCAGAAGCATGAGCATATCCCTGCATAAATGCCCTGCCCGCGCTCAGAGCCGCCTCCATGTTGCCTAGCTCTGCAACGTTCGCTGCGTGTGTATGCCACGCGACACGTGCGTGTTTTTCGGATGCGGCGCTGTCTGTTTGATCCGCTTTGGCCTGACTTCCTGCAAGTTGCCCTGCCTTCCACATGAAGCGCAGATCCACAGCGTCAGGTTTCAATCGGTTTCTTCTCGTTTTTGGGGTAACGGATTGGCGCTTATTCTGAAGCCGCTTGCTGATCCGTGTTCTTCCTGCTGCTGTTCGTCGAATTGCTGTCCGCCTAAACTGGACAATCCCTGAACGTCCTTTCATTTCCTCACCTCCAGTATGTTGCGTCATCGTTGCAACATACTTACCTCGCCAGACTTCGAACTCGCTCCAGATCGGAGTATCCTCCGCGAGAACCGAGCGTCTCCGTAATCCACCTGATTGCTTCCAGATGATCATTCAGCACCAGTTGACTGAGCGGATCTGGCCCGCTTCGCCTCTTGATTCGAACCGCATTCATTCTGCCCACAGGCACATGATGAACAGCCCGTACACGAAGTCCGCCGATCACCGCTTTTGCTTGTGCGAGTGGTGGAACTTCCAGAGAGGATATTCCGATGACCTCCAGTCCATGGCGGCTTAATGCATGCGGAATAGCCGTCATCGAAGCTCCCCGGAGATCGGATCTTGCGAGAATACTGTTCAGCATGTGTTTGGCCTCCACTACTGGATGAATGGGGCTGCGATTGACCGGTCCATGGTAGTCGTTAAGCGCCACATCTGTTCCCTTCAGTACAGCTTGCACATAAGGTGCAAGCTGCTCGGCAGGAATGGCAATATCTGCATCAGTGAACAGCAAAACCTGACCTCGGGCGGCGGCGGCCCCTATTTTTCTTCCTCCATCATGTCCCAGCGCTTCAGCATAACTGAGCACTCGTGCTCCTGCTCGTTTGGCTACACCACCTGTACCGTCCGTCGAACCGTTCACAATGACAAGCACTTCAGCATCACGACATATGCGAAGTGCCTCACGAACGACTGCACCAATCGTTCTCTCCTCATTCATCGCAGGAATAATGACGGAGAGCATCGGCCGCTGAGAATCTTCCCCCTGTTGGGAGACATGCCTCAGACCGTGCTCAGGCCCATTTTTTGCCTGCTCCCTTTCCTGAGACACCTGTTGTCTGGATGGAATAACGAACGAATAGGTCTTTGTACCCTTTTTGTATCTGGATTTCAATCTCTGTTTCTTCAACGCTGCTTTTCTTCGTGTCATAATCGATTGGGTTGCATAACGTGCTCTAGTACGGGTTTTGCGCAATACTTTCACCTCCCGCATTCAATTTCAGCATGCCAAGGGAGTACACGTTATTCTATGTATTCGTGGAGCAGTGGAAACGGCGTATGTCCTTGCACCAGGCAGGTTCTCTCTGTGAACAAGCGGGGACAAGCCTTCTTTTTTAGACAAAATACGTCAGAATATATGAAAAACGCTATCTCTCCCCTACTTCAGACACAATTTTAGAAAAAAACTAAAATTGCATCTTTTCCAAAGTTTTACACTGTGATAATATACGTTCCAAGCCATTTATTTACAAAAACAACTTCGTCAGGAACAAAAGTTCTCAATCATGTTTTTATCGTCGTTTATTGACCTTAGGTTAATTGTTGGTAACGGCATTCGTAGAACATGACGAGATGGTTACATGCCGTATCTTGAGAGGAGTGATGCTGTTCAGGACACATCGTCATCGTCATTTACGTAAACTCGGCATGAACAACCCCGTTTCCCGTAAAAAAACCTTATACCCGCGCAATTGGACACCCCCCGGCTTCTGAAAGAGGAACACAATGGACGATTAAGCCTACGAGCTGAACCGAATAAACGGTAAACCCTTGGGTCTGTTCAACACATACCCTGGCCAAACCGATTTTGTTCCAATCGTTTCTTGTCTCATTTCACTCTTCAGTCCAGCCCCACGCTCCGCGCTGCCCAAGTTGCAGACGGAATTCCAACCGAGATAGGCATGCTATTTTTTTCCAAAAAATAAGTTTGAGAATAGGAGAGTTTACTATGAAATTTACCAAAGTTATGCCAACAATTCTTGGAGGAGCTCTTTTGCTCGCTTCCGTATCCTCTGCTGCTGCAGCTCCATTGTCTGATCAATCCATTCCCCTTCAGGCCCCTTATGCTTCTGAGGAGGGTATCCCATTGAACAGTGGAACCGATGAAACCATCTTCAATTACCTCGGGCAACAGGAACAATTCCTGAATACTGATGTGAAGTCCCAACTCAAAATTGTCAAAAGAAACACAGATACGTCCGGCGTAAGACACTTCCGCCTGAAACAGTATATTAAAGACATCCCGGTCTATGGTGCAGAACAGACCATTCACCTGGACAAAACCGGCGCCGTGACCTCAGCACTCGGCGATCTTCCACCGGTTGAAGAGCAGTCCATCCCAAATGATAGTGTAGCCGAGATCAGTGCAGAAGATGCCATTCGTATAGCAACCGAAGAAGCGACCTCTCGCATTGGAGAGCTTGGTGCAGCAGAACTCACGCCTCAGGCTGAACTAAACATTTATCATCATGAAGAAGATGACCAGACTTATCTGGTTTACATTACGGAAGTTAACGTGCTTGAACCTGCTCCTCTACGGACCAAATATTTCGTAAACGCAGTGGATGGCAGTATCGTATCCCAGTTTGACCTCATTAACTTTGCCACCGGAACAGGTACGGGTGTACTTGGCGATACCAAAACTCTGACAACCACCCAATCCGGCAGCACCTTCCAACTGAAAGATACCACTCGCGGTAATGGCATCCAAACATACACAGCGAACAATGGCTCCTCGCTGCCGGGTACCCTGCTCACGGATTCGGATAATGTATGGACCGATCGTGCAGGTGTAGATGCCCATGCTCATGCTGCGGCCACGTATGATTTCTACAAAAACAAATTCAATCGTAACGGGATTAATGGTAACGGATTACTGATCCGATCCACCGTGCATTACGGCTCCAATTACAATAACGCCTTCTGGAACGGGGCACAGATTGTCTTTGGTGACGGAGACGGAACGACTTTCCGATCCCTGTCCGGTGATTTGGACGTTGTAGGTCACGAATTGACTCATGGTGTAATTGAATACACTGCCAATCTGGAATACCGCAATGAACCAGGTGCTCTGAACGAAGCCTTTGCCGATATTATGGGCAATACCATCCAAAGCAAAAACTGGTTGCTCGGTGATGATGTTTACACACCTAACATTCCAGGTGATGCGCTGCGCTCCCTGTCCAACCCGACACTGTATAATCAACCAGACAAATACAGCGATCGCTACACGGGTACACAGGACAACGGTGGTGTTCATATCAACAGTGGTATCATCAACAAAGCTTACTATCTTGCAGCTCAAGGCGGGACTCACAACGGTGTGACCGTAACCGGAATTGGACGGGATAAAGCTGTACAGATTTTCTACAGTACACTAGTGAACTATCTGACGCCAACGTCCAAATTTGCTGCTGCCAAGACGGCTACCATCCAAGCAGCCAAAGATCTGTATGGAGTGAACTCTGCTGAAGTTACTACCATTACCAAAGCGTATCAAGCTGTAGGTCTGTAAGACTCCCTTTAATAACGATTGAACGTATAATGAACTCATTCTAATTGTAACGAAACGTTCAGACCCCCTCACCGTCCTAACGGAACAAGCTTATATCAACCAAAAGCGGTGTCCCGGACAACTCTGGGCACCGCTTTTGTCATTACTAATCCCATGTGCATTATGCTTCCGCAGGTCCCGCAGCAATCCATGACAACAATCCGTACGTATGCTTGCAATCTGCTGTACGCGACACTTCCAATACCGCTTCGTCCTCACTCTGTGAGAGTAGGGATATCTGAAATCCGCGATCATTGCTCATGGCCACAATCACATAATGCTCTGAAGTAAATGACTCTTCAAAAATAACAGTAACCTCTGTGCATTCTTCACTCTCAGGCAGTACAAAAGCTTCCATCCCAAATTGCTGTACAACAGGCTGCTTACTCACACTGCGAACAGGTTGGAAAGCCAGATGTTTGGCCTGAACGGCACCGGATTGCAGCTGACTGCTGCCAACGGCATCATCACACAGATGCTCCTGTGTAATCGATTGGGGGTCCGGTGTGTACTCCAATTGAACAACAGGTTCTGGTGCCTCTTCGACTGAACCACCAAGCGTCAGAGATGTAACATCTGGTGCAAGTTCTGTAGGTTGTTCAATCGATTGTTCTACATATAATTCAACTCCAGCTTGTGACTCTTGCTGATCATGTGGGTTTTGCAGTTCAAGTTGCTCCTGCAGCTCCAGCGCATCCGTTTGAGCATTTATTGTTTCCGTACCCCAATCCATTCCGAAGATGGATTCATTCTCCAGTCCAACCGACTGCATTAATTGCTGGACCTCTAGCAAGGCTTCCTGCCTTTTGATCTCAGCCAGTTGCTCCAGCGTTTCTCCACTAACTTGACGAATGGCATTCCAGATCTCTTCACTTAAATGCTCTGTACCCACAATTCCCGCATTCAGATGACTTGAAGTTATACTTTGTTCACTCAGTTTGCTGCCATCAATCGCTCGGTCAGCAAGATGAACACTCGATATTGCGCCTGTAGACAATTTACTTCCGTCTACACTGCCATCAGCTAACTTGGAGCCCGTCACTGAACCATCTTGCAGATGATCCGTACTTACCGCTCCATCCTGCACATGAACCGAGCTTACCGCTCCTTCTTCCAGATGAGTGGGGCCTACCGCGCGCTCTTCCAGATGAAGCCCAGTAATACTTCCCTCCTGGATGTGAGCCGCATGGATGGCTCCTTCTTCAATATGAGCGGATTGCACACTTTCGTATGCAATATGGCTACTCAATATCGCGCCATCAACCAATTTACTTCCGTCTACACTCCCATCAGCCAACTTGGAGCCCGTCACTGAACCATCTTGCAGATGATCCGTACTTACCGCTCCATTCTGCACATGAACCGAGCTTACCGCTCCTTCTTCCAGATGAGTCGGGCCTACCGCACGCTCTTCCAGATGAAGCCCAGTAATGCTTCCCTCTTGGATATGAGCCGCACGGATGGCTCCTTCTTCGATATGAGCAGATTGCACACTTTCGTATGCGAGGTGGCTACTCAATATCGTGCCATCAACCAATTTACTTCCGTTTACACTGCCATCCGACAATTTGGAGCCCGTCACTGAACCATCTTGCAGATGATCCGTACTTACCGCTCCATCCTGCACATGAACCGAGCTTACCGCTCCTTCTTCCAGATGAGTGGGGCCTACCGCACGTTCTTCCAGATGAAGCCCAGTAATACTTCCCTCCTGGATATGAGCCGCATGGATGGCTCCTTCTTCGATATGAGTGGATTGCACACTTTCGTATGCAATATGGCTACTTAATATCGTGCCATCAACCAATTTACTTCCGTCTACACTCCCATCTGCCAGTTTGGAACCCGTCACTGAACCATCTTGCAGATGATCCGTACTTACCGCTCCATCCTGCACATGAACCGAGCTTACCGCTCCTTCTTCCAGATGAGTCGGGCCTACCGCACGCTCTTCCAGATGAAGCCCAGTAATGCTTCCCTCTTGGATATGATCCGCACGGATGGCTCCTTCTTCGATATGAGCCGATTGCACACTTTCGTATGCGATATGGCTACTCGATATCGCACCCTCGACCAATTTACTTCCGTCTACACTCCCATCAGCCAACTTGGAGCCCGTCACTGAACCATCTTGCAGATGATCCGTACTTACCGCTCCATCCTGCACATGAACTGAGCTTACCGCTCCTTCTTCCAGATGAGTCGGGCCTACCGCACGCTCTTCCAGATGAAGCCCAGTAATGCTTCCCTCTTGGATATGATCCGCACGGATGGCTCCTTCTTCGATATGAGCGGATTGCACACTTTCGTATGCAATATGGCTACTCAATATCGCGCCCGCAGATAGTTTGGTACCATCTACACTGCCATTAGCCAGTTTGGATCGAGTCACGGATTCTTCCTGCAAAATAATCGTACTCACCGATTCCTCTTCCAGATGTGAGGTCCCGATGCTCCGATGCTGGATATGGTGAGGAAGAATCGCCCCATCCTGAACATGACGGGATTTCACAGCCCCTTGCTGAAGGTGTGCAGCACCAAGTGCCTCCGCTTGAAGGTGCAAACCACGAATCAGACCTGGTTGCAAATGTGCTTCGGTCACGGATAAAGGAGCCAGATGATCCGTTTGCACAGAGGATGGCGTTAGATGTTGGGAGGTGATCGCCTGCCCCACAATATGACTTCCATGAATAATATCCTCTTTCAGATGCTGGGAGTTCACGACCTGTGCAGCGAGATGATCCGACTTCACACTTCCTCCAGCCAGATGAATTGAATCGACAGAAGCAGGCTGAAGATGCTCACTGTTTACCGCGCCATGCTGCAATTTCGTTCCGGATACCGACTCTGCTGCCAGATGTTCTGTTGACAGGGTACCTTGTCGCAGTTTGTTACCTGTGATACTACCATCCGCAAATAACTCCGGTGACCGGATCTCATCGGCCAGATGTTCCATGGAAACGGCATGTTGCTTCAGATGATAGCCGCGAATCGTTCCTGCCGGAATATGCTTGGCGGTGATACTTTCAGCCAGGATTTTGGCAGAGGTTACACTGCCGTCAGCCAGTTTCGCTGAGGTAACCGCCAAATCAGCCAGTTTGTCAGTCGAGACGCTCTCCGGTGACAGTTTGGGGGAGGTCACGGCATGATCAGTCAGATGCGGTGGGAAAACGGACCCTCCAGCCAGTTGGGCTGAGGTTACACTGCTTGGTGCCAATTTATCCGTAGTGATTGCCCCGCGTGATATGGCCTCCGCATGCACACTGCCCGGTTGAAGGTGAGGCGTGCTCACCGCATGTTCCGTAAGGTGCTCAGACTTCACGGAATAAGGTCTCAGCGCCTCGGAGCCTACACTGCCTTGAGCCAGATGAGCACCTGTAACGCCTCCATTCGCCAGATGGGTCGATGTTACACTGCCCGGCGCCAGTGCTTTGCTGATGACAGAGGCAGGCCCAAGCTTCTCGGATGTAACACTGGTATCCGCGAGTTTCGTACTCGTTACCGCTCCGTCCTGCAATTCAAATGTGCCCACGGCTGACTCGGCCAAGTGTTTCTCCAGCACAACACCTTCGCCCAAAGCTTCAGCAGACACACTTCCGGCTGACAGATGGGTTGCTTCTATACTTTCACTGGCAATGTGAATGGAGTGAATGGCCGAATTGTCCACATGTACAGGCGTTATTCCCCGGTTCGCGATGTGCTCTGCACGAATGGACCCTTTTGCCAGATGTTTACCTTGCACGGCTTCATCGGCAATTTTGGAAGCAATGATGCTCTGGTCGGCAATCTTGGAAGCCGTAATCGCCTGTTCCAGCAATTTCGCAGTTCCGACAGACTGGTCTGCCAGCTTGCTGCTGTTGACCGCATTATCCACCAGATGCTCGCTGTTTATTTCTCCATGCCCGATCTGCTCGCTACCTATAGCAAGCGCTCGAATCTGGGCGGAGCCGATCGAACCATCCACCAGATGTCTTCCACTTAATGAATTCTCGGCAATGTGTCTGGTCTGGATCGCTCCGTCCTCGATCTGCTCACTCCCAATACTGTTGGAAGACAGTTGGGAACGACCCACAGCCCCCTCAGCCAGATGTGCCTGTTTAACTGCACCGGACTGAATATGGTATGACTCGATGGATTGTTCTTCAATTTTGCTGCCCGTGACCGCACCTTCACGAATTTTGGCCGATGTTACCGCATCATCAGCCAGCTTCGATGTATGAATGACTCCACCCGATAAGTGACGGGTCTCGATACCACTGATGGCAATCTTGTCACCGGTGACCGCATGATTCTTGATCAACTCTTCGGTAACCAGCAAGCGGCTAAGATGCCTTGTGTTGATGGAGCCGTCGGCAATTTTGGTCGAATCAATGACTTGATTGCCGAGCTTCTGCGAAGTGATGCTGCCATCCCTTATTTTATCCCCGCCAATGGACGCATTCCGGATTTTGTGACCCGACACGGAGCCATCAATCAGATGTTCTTCCGATATAGATGCTTCTGCCAGTTTTGCAGATACGATCGCACCATCCGCGATGTGGATGCTGGTCACTGCATAATCCTGTAACGCTTCACTTCCGACGGCATCCGGTTTCAGCTTGGATGCATCCACCGAGAAGGGAGCCAACCGGCTTTCTGTAACAGCAAACTCACTAAGATCATCGGTATAGATGTAGTGTCCGGTATGTCCCGGCATCTGATTCTGATTCAGAATTTCCAGCCGGTCCTTGCTCTTTGTCTCCTTCTTGCCACTACCTTGCTCTTCCAGCGAAGATGTAGCAATACTGCTTACCTGAATTTCTTTCTCCGCGACCACTGGAGCACTCACTTCCTGCTTCACTGACTCTACAACAGGTTCAGGCTTAGGGATGTCAGCCAAATTCTCTTGTACAGGCTCATTCGTCGCTGAACGAACTTCTGTGCTTTCGGGAGAAGCTTCAGCCGACTCTTGAATGCTCTTGGGAGCGGGTACATCTGTATTCAGGCGTTCTTCCCTAATCGGTATCAGCCCTGATTTTGTTGGTTCCAGTCGGCGATCAGTCAGTTCCAATTCCTTGAATCTTGGGCTCACATGCCGCAGTTTCGGCGTCAGAACCTTCTTTTTGCCATTTTTACTCATGCAGCTTGCTCCTTCCTCTAACGTTCGTCTCCGGCATCATATGCTTCCATATGGGCATCTGCCACTTCATTTCATGACTTTTGCAAGTTCCAAAGCACGGATGTACAAGCGCCAAGGCAGGAGTATTGAACGATTTTAGTGGAAATAGGCGTGTCAGGGTGGCCGAGGAAAGGCGGCTGTCCACGCCCCCGTCCCAGCCCTATCATAGGATATTGTGTCTAGGTCGTGTCTGAAAACGCGCTGGTGCATAGCGATGCCTCTTCACACCGGTCTGCGTTATCGCGATGTCAGAGCCATGCGGTGACAGGCCGGCATTCCATGAATGGACGATCCATGGTCGCGATAACATTGAAGGAGGAACGGTCATGCTCCAAGAAACGATCGGCATTATGTTCGATTCACGCATGTACCGGGGGATACCGGCCGGAAGGACCGGTCAGGAATCACTCGCGAATTATGAACAGGCTGCGGCCAGTTATGGATTAACCCCCTGCTTCTTGCGGCTGGAAGATATTGATTCAGATCGAAAAACATGTCTTGCTTATGTAAAAAAGGAAGGCAGATACGTTCGCGAGCGCATGCCATTGCCCTCCGTCATTCATAACCGATCACTCCAGCTTCGCCGGGCGGAACAGCATCAGATCACCAAGCTGATGTTACAGGGTATTCAGGTATACAATGTTCGCAACCGATACCGCAAAGATCACATTCACGATATGCTTCATCAGGACTACGCCCTGAGAGAACATCTGCCCTATGCAGTCAAAGCTACGCCAGAGTCTCTGGCCTATATGATGGACCATTATGATGACCTCGTTATTAAACCATGCAGCGGCAGTATCGGTCATGGCATTATGCGGGTCTTTCAGCGAGATGGACAGTGGAAACTGACCTGTGAGACGAAGGCTGCACGCAGAGGATGGGCTACGTTCCGATTAAGTAAAGGACAGCTTCCATCCTCAACTCTGCGGCGGATCTTCCGCCATGCCTACCTCATCGAAGAGCGTATCCCGCTGGTACGTTACGAAGGCAGGCCGGTAGACCTGCGGGTGTCCGTGCAGCGTGGCAGCGATGGTCTGTGGGGAATTACAGGCATGTTTGCCAAAGCGGCACCTTCGCATACGTTTGTCACCAACATCGCTCAAGGCGGTAAAGTCATGACGCTCGCGGAGGCCCTTGAGACATCCGAATCCAACTTCGAGCTGACCCGACTGGAATCCAGGATCGGAATCGTTGCACACCGAATTGCCCATACGCTCGCAACAAGTCTGCCGCATCTTGCAGATCTGGGCCTTGATCTCGGGATAACCGGTAGGGGTCAGATTTATTTTATTGAATGCAATGGACGGGATCAGCGTTATGGTTTTCGTAAGGCGGGAATGTCGGAACACTGGAAGGCTACGTACAGCAAACCAATGGCCTATGGACGTCTGCTGCTGGAGCAGAATTCGAGAATTCCGAGACAACCACAGACATACGATAGGGGATTATATTGATTTCGTGTGCATTCTGTGTCAATATTATGCAGAACGGCCGGTCCTGCCGGCCTTGAAGTTCGCATTAACCCTAAGGGGGATATTCATGGCAAAAACGCTGTTGCGATTAATGACCGAGCTTTCTTCACGCAAATGGATCTCCCGGACTGTGGGAGCTTTCTCCAAAAGCCGGGGAAGTAAGGCATTTATCCCTTATTTTGTCCGGACCTACGACATCCCTGTTCAGGAGGCCGAGAAAGACTGGAAGGAATACCGTTCACTGAACGATTTCTTTACCCGCAAATTAAAACCGGGCATGCGCCCGTTGGAACTTTCAGAGCATGCACTAATCAGCCCGGTAGATGCCAAGATTACGGCAGCCGGTCCGATATCCGCAGGAACACTCCTGAATGTTAAGGGACAAAATTATACACTTGCTGAATTATTAAATCATTCTCCCCATCTGGAGAAGTACAAGCACGGTTACGGGTTCGTTCTCTACCTCAGCCCGCGTGACTATCATCGCATTCACGCACCTGTCAGCGGTCGCAAAATAGAGAGCGAGCACATCAAGGGCAAAGTTTATCCCGTGAATGATTTTGGCCTGACCCATATGAAATCCGTGCTTAGTCGTAACGAACGACTCATTACGTATATCGCACACGATTACGGTGAAGTTGCGGTTGTCAAAGTCGGTGCGATGAACGTGAGTAGCATACAGTATGCGAATACGGACACAAGTACCTGGGCACAGGGTGATGACCTGGCCTATTTTGAATTCGGCTCCACTGTCGTTCTGTTGACGCAGAGTGGCACATTTGAACCACAACCGGGCTTACAGCCAGGAGATTCCGTCAAAATGGGTACATTGCTCGGTCGTTTAAAACCATTGAACTAATGGGTCCATACGCAAATAAAGAGGATGGCGCAGTACCTGATCTCAGGTCATGCGCCATCCTCTTTATGAATGAATAACATCCATTCCTGTACGTTGACCGTACTCAACTACGTAAGATACCATCCATGTATACATGCAATACGAAGCTTCGCTCCGTCGTTATTGGCCTGCTGAGTTCTCCTCAAAACCACACATCTTGCAAGTCCTCTGCCGGTTTGAATCGGCGCAGACGGTTCCGGAAAATATTGCATCCCTTCGTTGAGCATCCCCGGTTGCGGACCCGACGTTTTCCGTTCATCACAAGTTCCCCCTTTTGGTCATCTGGAATGCTAGGTAATTACCCTTGCGCTCCAGACTTGAAACGTTGTCATGTTCTTCCCATCAGAATTCTAACGAATCTCGGACGGGCTTTTGCCTGTATACTGCTTGAATTGACGACTGAAGAAAAAGATATCGCGATATCCCAGAGCATCCGCCACTTCGGTCACATTCATGCCGGTATGTACCAGCAGATGTTCTGCCCGTTCAATACGCATACGGATAATATAGGATTGCACCGATGATCCCACCAGTTCCTTGAACTTGATGGAGAAGTATCGGGGTGATAAACCTGCCCGGGCGGCCAGATCTTCCACCCGATGCGTAATTCCCGGATGCTGACGCACATAATTGGCGACCTCCTGGATCACATCGGACAACTGGTTGCTTACCTTTTTCTCCACAGGTTCTTCCGTATCCGCACGCAGCAAATGAATCATTAGCTGTTTCAGAATCAATCGACTCTCTTCATCACGTCCGTACACATCTGATAGGAACAGTCTTACATAACGTGCCAGCAAATGCTCAAATTCCACGTTCTCCTGTACTTCACGATAGGACTGAGGAACATCAGCAACAGGTACGTCCACATCAAAATGAATATAGGTAAGTACCAACGGTTTTTGCTTATTATGTGTTGCAGTAGGATGATCGCCTGGCCTGAACAGAAAACAACTACCCTTGCCAACTTCATACGACTGGTCATTCAATACAAGCGTCCCTTCACCACTCCACACATAAAATAAATCATAGTTTTGCATCGGTTTTTCCCGTTTCTGCCACTTCCAGCCCGGTTCACAGACAATTTTGGCGACAGCGGGCAAAATAACAAATGATGACGGCGATGCCTGCAGCATGTCGCCACTCCCCCTTGATAGTTAATCTCTCTGCATATGGTATTATTCTGATCTGAATCTCACTTCTTCAATCCAGGCCATATGTATTTCAGCATCTTGCATCATTCAATCCAACTTGCTCACATATGATCTCTGCTCCTACAGGAGCGAAATGTCTTATCCCATTATACAGCGGAATTCACGGAAACGAAAATGTGCACTTCTCCCAGGCTAGCCGCATTCGCCGGATTCCCTCTGTCATCTCTTCTTTCTCCAGATGTGCAAAGCCAAAACAGACCGCCGGATGGCCTGGAGTCAGTCGGTATCGCTCTGCATCACGGAACCATATGCCACCCTCCTGAGCTAACAGCTTGAACCGCTGATAACTGTCCATATCGCCGTTCCAGGTGGCATAGATGTGCAGTCCTGCATCACCAAGCTGCATCGTGAATGCCTCCGGCATTAACAGTTCCATCTCCCTGACAAAATAAGCGTGCCGTTCCCCATATAATCGGGTTAACCTCCGCAAGTGCCGCAAGTAACCTCCTCGGGTCATGAATTTCGCCAGTGCACGCTGCTCTAGCAGCCCCGGAGGTACAGGCTCATACAGTGCCTTGGCCGCAAGAACCGGCTGGACCAAGCTGGGTGGAAGCACGGCGTAGCCAAGTCGGATCGAAGCAGTCATCGTTTGCGAGAACGATCCGACGTAGATGACACGTTGTTCATGATCCAATACTTTAAGTGGTTCAATCGGTCTTCCACCCCACCGGAACTCACTATCATAATCATCTTCAATAATGACCGCATTCTGCGTCGAGGCCCATGTGAGCAAGCTACGTCTTCTGTCCAATCCCAGCACGGCCCCTGTTGGAAACTGGCGGGTCGGTGTGACAAATAACGTCTGCGCTTCCCAGGTCTGTGGAATAATCCCCTCGTGATCAATATCGGCTGGAATAATATGTCCACCACAGGACTGAACGGCATGAGCAATTCCTGGATAGCCAGGATTCTCCATGACCACCGACGCTCCCTCTGTGATCAGCAGTTGTGACAGCAGGGTAATGCCTTGCATCGAACCACTGAACAGCACAATCTGTGATGCATCAGCCTGAATGCCGCGTGTCCACCTGAGATGGGAAGCGATGGCTTCACGTAGCTCCGGATCGCCTGCAACACCGCTAGTTTCTCTCCAACCACTGCGATGAACAGCGGCAAGAGCACTCTTCCATTCCGCCAGCGGAAAATGTTCTGCTGGCATGCGCTGCACCCGGAAATTAATGACGGACGCGTTCGGCGAGTGGTTCTGAATCCCGTGTAATTCGTGATGAGTATTCAACATTTGTACCCGTTCGCCCCAGGGAGACAACCGAAGAGTGGCCTCCTGTTTCACATGTTCCTGTATGGATAATGTCTCCGTTACAAACGTACCTCTTCCCCGATATGCACGGACATACCCATCTGCAAGCAACATATCATACACTTGCGCCACCGAACCACGCGATATGTCATATTGCTGTGCCAGTTCACGCGTCGAAGGAAGCTTCGTCCCACCCGTAAGTGTACCTGCATGGATGGCATCCCGCAGCGCATGATACAGTGCCTCATATTTATATCGATGCTGGAGTTCATAGGTATCTATCGGGAGCCACAATTCCATCATGCACCTCTCTTCATCCTTCATCATTCATGATTCTTTACTCATTGGCCTACTAAAGTGAATGTAAATTGGATCTATTTCATTGTCAATATACGTTCTATTGTTATCTATAAGTTAAGGATTCTATTATACATTTCAATGATGGGGGAATACGAATGAGACGTAAAGAATTCAACGTAGATGAAGAACAGGAGATTACCGCTTTCCTGGATCAGTGCTCCTTCGGGTTTCTGGGCACGGTCAGTTCAGATGGACAACCACGGGTTACACCACTGAATTTCGTATATATGGACGGTTACTTCTATTTCCACGGCAGTCTGGCTGGCGAGAAGATGAAACAGATCAAGCTGCATTCAGCAGTCAGTTTCACCGTGGCTGAAGAGTTCTCCCTGATTCCATCCTATTTCAGTGATCCTGAGCTGGCTTGTCCGGCGACTTCCTTCTTCAAAAGTGTCATGGCCACCGGTCAGGCAGAACCGGTTCACGATCTGGACATCAAGGGCAAGGTGCTGCAACGGTTTATGGAGAAACTCCAACCACAAGGTGGATATGTGCCCATTGATGCGGAAGACTCCCGTTACACCGGTCAGCTCAAAGCTGTAGCTGTTGTACGAATCGTACCGGAACAGATCAGTGGCAAGTTCAAATTCGGACAAAACCTCTCCAGTGAACGATTCGATCATATCAGCGGTCAGCTGGAACAGCGCAATGAGGGACGGGATGCTGAAACCGCTGAAATGATGCGGAAATATTGTCCATTTCATTGAATCAATTTCATAATACCTTTAGCTGCTTCAATCAAGGCTAGATATAGATCAAAACGGTTCAACTTGTCTATATCTAGTTACAAAATCGACTTTTAATGAGTTATGAAATTGATTTCATCAGCAATAAATTTCATCTTTGAAGGATTCATCCAAGGTACAATCCAGCTGTATTCCACCTCAAATCCCCCTCACAACAACGCGGTAAAGCAGTATAACTGTCATATTGCGTAATTTCCGTGACGGGGAGATGTCAAGGTGTTATAATGTTAGGCAGTTGAATCCCAAAGACTTGGAAGGATGAAAAGAATGAATCCACTGGCTGAACAGTTGAACGAAAGTATTCAGGCAGGCAGCAGTCACGTCTACTCCATGCTGTCACAGCTCGGCAAAGAAATCTATTTTCCAAAAGAAGGAATCTTGAGTCAGTCTGCTGAAGCAGCAAGCTTGGCCAAGACCTATAATGCAACGATTGGTATCGCTCTGGAGGGCGGTGTGCCGATGCATCTTCCTGTTATTCAGGAGAAGCTCTCTGCATTCCAACCGAAGGATCTGTACCCTTACGCTCCGCCTGCAGGCAAGCCTGAACTGCGGACTGTATGGAGAGGCAAGATGCTGAAGGAAACACCTTCGCTTGAAGGCAAAACGTTCGGCAACCCGATTGTAACCAATGCATTAACCCATGGACTAAGTATCGTAGCCGACCTGTTCGTCGATGAAGGGGACGCTGTCATATATCCGGATAAAAACTGGGAAAATTATGAGCTGACCTTCGGAATTCGTCGTCATGGCCAGTTGGTTCATTATCCTCTGTTCGATGATCAATTGAAGTTCAACAGTGAAGGTCTACTTCAGGCACTGCTTGCTCAGAAGGACCAAGGCAAAGCCATTGTGCTGCTCAACTTCCCGAATAATCCGACAGGTTATACACCTGGAGCCGAAGAAGCAAATGCCATCGTGGATACCATTCGGCAGGCAGCTGAAGCTGGTGTCGACGTAGTTGCCGTAACAGACGATGCCTACTTCGGTCTGTTCTTCGAAGATTCCATCCATGAGTCCCTGTTTGGCAAACTCGCCAACATTCATCCACGTGTGTTAACGGTAAAAGTGGATGGGGCAACCAAGGAAGAATTCGTATGGGGCTTCCGTGTTGGATTTATCACGTATGCCCACGAAGATGCTGACGTGCTGCATGCCTTGGAACAGAAGACTCTCGGGATTATCCGTGCGACAATCTCCAGTGGACCACATCCTTCCCAGACCTTTGTACTGGATGCACTGAAAGCACCAGAGTTCGAAGCACAGAAACAGGAAAAGTTCGAGATTATGAAAGGCCGTGCCAACAAGGTGAAGGCCATTCTCGATAGCGGCAAGTATGGAGATGCATGGGACTATTATCCATTCAACTCCGGTTACTTCATGTGCCTGAAGCTCAAAGAAGTTGGCGCAGAAGAACTTCGAAGCCATTTGCTGCACCAATACGGCGTGGGTACCATCGCACTGGGTGAATCGGATCTGAGAATTGCCTTCTCCTGTATCGAAGAATCTGGACTGGAAGATCTGTATGAGATCATCTATCGTGGAGTTCAGGATCTACGAGCAACCTAGATTGTAAGTGGAAACTAAGCTGCATTCGCGTAAATAGATTAGGGGTTCAGGCTCACACCTGAACCCCTGCAAGATAGAAGGACCCTTTGTATATGGCGACATTGAATGTCTCCGGGGATACAAAGGGTCTTTGTTGTTTTCCAACCTCTCCCTATGTCCCTCACCCGGACAGCTGCCCAAAACTGTCATATTTCAAGCTTTACCGGGCATCGGCCCAATCAGCCTCCCCCCTGGCACATAATATACGATGTACGCAAGGGCGTGCCAAACAACCACTTGAAAGGGGAATGACCATGTCTGGAGTTGTTGAAGATACAAGAGGCGGTTATGGATGCGGCGGTTACGGCGGAGGATTTACAAACACAGGTGCCATTCTCGTTCTGTTCATCTTGCTCGTGATTATCACTAAATCGTTCCTCTGTTAGTCCACACATTCACGCTATACATGTGAACCGCTTGATGGAATTACATCATCCAAAAAGACGGGTATTCCGGGACACAGCCCGGAATACCCGTCTTTGGGTTAACACTCATGTCAGACTTCTGAACAAGTCCTCACCTGCCGCCTTATCCCTCTGGTCATGCTGGTCAGATGATGCCATTCCGATTTACTCGTCCTGTTCTTCTTTCAGCCACTTATTCCCCTGCGAACGCCGCATGAGCACAATCACCAGTATGCCCAGTACAAGCCCCAATCCGGTCAGACTCAGTCCATTCACCCCAGCTGCCAGCATGGGCAACCACATAAACAAAGCAACCAGTGCATGCAGATGGAATATGAATCCCAGCACCTGCGAACGGCGGCTTTCTCCCGAGATTGGATAGATCATAATCCAGAACGATTCGCTATGACTACGACGCAGTGCTCCTAGTTGCACGCCTGCAAGCAACAGGAAGAACAGATATACGCCGATACCGAAGTAGCTACCTGCTGTCCACCAGGACAGTAACATGCCAAGTATCACTAGACGTAACACAATGGAGAACACTTCGGTTCGAATATATGTTTTGGTAATCAGATAACGATAAGCTTTCCCCGCATTCCATGGAAGGCCGCTGCCCAGTTTGGCAAGCCAGCGACGCGAACTTACTTTCTGTCCGGATGAAGGTACATCCACGAACCAGCCTAACGTCCGCATGACCCTGCCAGCCTGCCCCTGCTCCACCTGAATCAGTCGTTCCCATGCTACCCGATGCTTCACGGGTACACGCAGGGCGACGATGTAGACCGCAGCCAGTAACAACAAGAACCAGACGCTACGAAGTGGCGGTTGCCACAGCCAGGCCCCAATCGCCAGCACAGTCAGTGTCCAGCGGAGAAGGCGATATGCTCTTGTTGCTCCGACTTGAACCATTCTTAGCTCTTGCCATGCTCCATAACTGGACAACCCTTTCCATAGCAGAAGGAACAACACGAACCAGCCGAAGGGCCGTGCATCCAGATCTGCCCTGACATATAGCGGCCAGAGTGTAACAAACACAAGCAACAAGCCAAGAGCTTTATAGATGATGCCCCGGGCAAAGCTGTTCTTTAAATATTCCTGCATCCGGTATTCCTGCGGCCGCAAGAACACGATATCTGCCGGAAGCAGATATGTACGATAGCTGCTGAACAGCACCAGAGGTGACAGCAGCAGCAATGCAATCCATCGGATCGGGAAGTCCGCCGGAATGTTCTGTACAAATGATGTATACCAGGCGGAAAAAGCAATGACAAGAAATAAAAAGACCATCGCTACACCACTCTGGATCACATAACCCAGATAAGGAAGAATTCCATTCCAGAATCCCGTGCGTCTTTGCTTCCATAGCAACTTGAGATCCATGCTCAATCCCTGCCTTGTACGAGGGAATAGAACATGTGCTCCAGCGTGGCGTCCGATTCCCCGAATTGAAGGCGCAACTCATTCAACGTCCCCTGAGCGATGATCTGTCCACGGTGCAGAACGATAAACCGATCACAGTAATTTTCAATCGTGGACAGAATGTGTGAACTCAGCAAGATGGATGATCCCGACGCTTTCATCTCAAGCATAAAATCAAGCAAGGAGCGAATACCCAGCGGGTCCAGCCCCAAGAAAGGCTCATCAATGATGTAGAGTGGCGGTCCTGCGACAAAAGCACACATGATCATAACCTTTTGCCGCATGCCCTTGGACAGGTGAGTCGACAGACTTGTACTTTTCTCATTCATACGGAATAATTGTAGCAATTTCTCCGTACGTTGTTTGAAATCGGCCTCCGACACATTATACGCTCTTGCTGTAAACTCCAAGTGCTCCATGACAGTCATCTCGTCATACAGTTCAGGCGATTCCGGTACGAATGCCATGGCAGATTGATATATCTGCGCATCCTCGTCCCGTTTCTTGCCCATCACTCGGACTTCTCCCTGCTGAGGGGTCATCAAGCCGAGAATATGCTTCATGGTTGTACTTTTGCCAGCACCATTTAATCCGATCAACCCGACCATCTCACCGCGTCCGACTTCCAGATCGATACCGTGAAGGACTGGCCGTTTGGCGCTGTAGCCTCCGCTAAGCCCATTAATTTGCAACACGGGCGTATGAACGTTTTCCATCTATCCCTGCACCCCTTTCGTCAGATTCTATTCTTCGGAGCGTGGCGCTTTGTCTTTACTCCACTTGGGTGCTCCCTTGTTTTTACGATCCTGATCGCGCTCCGTGCGGCCTGTATTGCCAGTTGGTTTGCCACCTGCTGGACGCTGGTTGGAGATTGTAGCTCTCGCACCACCATTGCGGCTGGCCTGACCTGGTTTGCGGTCTCTGTTTTGCCCTGGTTTTCTGGAGAAAGAATGCCCCTCCGGGCGTGTATCCGGACGCGGATCAGCTTCCAATACTTTCCCACCAAAGAGTGTACGTTCCGGCAGCTCGATGCCGAGTTCACGGGCGAATTTGCGCATGATGAAGATCTGCGTCTCATCCACAATGGATAGAACGGTACCCGGGCGTCCCATCCGACCTGTACGGCCTGCACGGTGAACATAGTGCTCCGAGTCAAAAGCAGGGTCATAGTTAATGACCATTGGCAATCCTTCGATATCCAGTCCTCTGGCAGCGACTTCGCTGGCGATCAGCAATTGGAGTTTGCTATTACGGAACGCAGACAATACGTTACTGCGGGTTACCTTGTCAGCATCTCCATACAACGCAGCAGCGGAGAAGCCCAGATGATTCATTTTCGCTTCAACTTCTCCGATATCTTCAGTTGCATTCACAAATACGATGGCTCGATCCGGGTTGTACTGTCGAACCAGACGACGCAGCATATCAATTTTGTTCCGGTTCTCTTCTACAAAATAAAAATGCTCAAGGCCTGCAGCCGTAGCTCGATCCGGTTCAATCCCGATGTGAACAGGCTCCTTCATCTCACGCTTCGCGAGTCCAGCCGTATGCTCATCAATGGTTGCTGACAGGAAAATCAGCTGACGGTCCCGCAATGCACTCTTGAGTACAAAGTTCACGTCACTTACGCCGCCAAGCTGGAATACCTGGTCCGCTTCATCAATGACAAGGGTGGAAACGTTGTGCATTTTCAGTTTTTTGAGTGTAATCAATTCTTTCAGTCGTCCCGGTGTACCCACAACCAATTGCGGATGCTCACGCAGCTTCTCGATCTGACGTTTAGCCGCTGCGCCCCCAATCAGACCCAATACGCCGATCTTGCGTTCTTCCCCATAGCGCTGTGCCTCACGTACAATCTGCATCGCCAGCTCTTGCGTAGGTGCAATAATAAGCTTCTGGGTACCTTTGATATCCATTTTGATGGATTGCAGCAATGGCAACAGATAAGCGAGTGTTTTGCCTGTCCCCGTCTGGGATTTGGATACCACATCACGGCCCTCCAGAATTACCGGTATCGTCTGAGCCTGCACAGGTGAAGGTTCGTTGATGCCATGTTTGGCCAAGACGGCCTCCAGATCCTGTTCTACGCCAATTGAAGCAAATGTTTGATTCGTCATGTATGTCCATCCTTTTAATTTATTCGTTTTGATACTAGCCTACTTGTACGGATATTACCTAAGCCTATCATCACATTACCTTTCATTATATGCGAAAAAAGCCTGGGTACCAAATCTTATTCAGGAATTGTCCATATAAACGCAAAAAAAAGAAAAGCCCCTCGGCGGAGCCTTTCTTTCATCCTGTATATGATGCCCGTTATTGCATTTACTTCTGATTCATTACACCGTGCGACAGTCGATCTGCAAGACGTGGAAATAGCTGATACAACCACACCCCGGCAGATGCAAGCTTGGGCAGATTCACTTCTTCCTTACGCTTCTTCATCGCTCGAATCATATGCCCCGCAACATCTTCAGGTTTCAGCATCATCCAGCGTACATTGTTCACATAATTGCCAGATGGGTCAGCCCGATGGAAAAATGGGGTATCAATGGGGCCCGGGTTAATCGTTGTAATTGTGACTCCTGTCTTACGTAGCTCCTGACGCAGAGCATTACTGAATCCGAGTACAGCATGTTTCGTAGCCGTATATGAAGCGGATTTCGCAGTGCCTATTTTGCCAGCCATGGAAGCCACGTTCACGATCTGCCCTCTGCCACGTTCCAGCATCTGAGGCAACACTCCTTTGGTACAGCGGACAATGCCCATGTAATTGACGTCCATCATCTCATCGAATTCCTGCACAGACATATCCGTCATCGCAGCGAATTTCCCATACCCTGCATTATTGAGCAAAATGTCGATTCGTCCGTATTTATGCAATATCGCATCCACAGCTACCTGAACCTGCTCACTATCCGTAACATCAAGCGTGAGCAATTCATGCTGCCCTTTCAGCGAGGCACCGATCTCTTCGAGCTTGTCCCGCGAACGGGCAGCCAGAATCGGGATGGCTCCTTCTTCTATCAACATCTGCGCACAAAGCGCACCGATACCACTTGATGCACCTGTGATAAACACTACCTGACCTTTCAGCATCTCCGACGTCCTCCCGTAATGAACCCATATTGCCTACTCAGGCGTATGGTTCTATTCTACGAGATCATCACCTGAATATCCATCTCACCAATACCGTCCATCAGTAAAGGAATACTCAGTGCCTTCGTCGCCGTAAATGCAGTCAGATGCTCAGACTTCAGGACTTGTGGAGGTGTAATATCGACCACAACCCCCTGGTTCGACAGGATGGTGCTGGCATTTCCACTGATCATATTACCCAGTTCCGAAATGGCACTTTTGCTCATTTCATCCATTTCTGTGATGACAAATCCGCCCATCATCGCAGATACAATTTTCAGTGCAACTTGTTCGTTTATGCCAAACACAATGTTTCCGCTAAGTTGTCCTGTCATTCCGATCACGATCCAGACATGATCTGCAATGTATTCTACATTTTTCACGCCAAGACTCCCGGTGGAAGGCGAAACCTGGATGAGCTGTTCAAATACGTTCCGTGCCGATTCCAGGAAAGGATTAATCACTTCCGCTTTCACTGTCTATGTCCCCCTCACACTGGGTTATTGGTCACATACCAAAAGTCCCATATTCATTAAATTTATTATACTTTATCACGTACAAGAATTCATTAAGAATTCGTTAAACCATGTGTACTATAATTTATCGTCATCCGCAGGGCAAATGTTTATAGCTGATTTTAGCGAATAAACAGAGGTTTTCACTTCTTTTGAAGAAAGTTTTTGATCATTGTGCGTGGCAAAAGGGGTTTAGGACTTTATTACTGGTTTTTTATAATAATAAAAAAATTAAATTCTTGCATACGCGTTTTTTTCACGGTCTCTTGAACTACTTTTGATCCCGACGATCACCTTCATTGCTCTGCTGTCCTGAATCACCTATAATTTAAGATAACGGAACAATGAACAGTTACGGGATATCACATACCAAAACTACATACCTAAGATACCATGCCTGCGAAGGAGGCCACCTATGAACATAAGCCAACTGGAGACACTGATTACCATTTCCAAAACGATGAGCTTCCGCAAAGCGGGTGAACTTCTGAATCTCACCCAACCTGCCGTCTCGGCCCAGATCAAAAGTCTGGAAGACGAATTCAGCACCGTTCTTGTAGATCGTAACCAACCTGTTACCCTTACTGACCGCGGACAGGTATTCCTGGAACACGCTGAACGGATGCTCGACATTGTGGATGAGTTGAAACAGAAATTGTCCGATCTGGATGAAACGCCTCAGGGACGTATCGTGTTAGGTACCACGACTTCCATTGCTATTCAGATCTTGCCCAGGGTGTTATCCTATTTCCAAGATCAATTCCCGCTTATCAAAACCAGTATCCGATCCCTTCCTTCATCACAGATCTATACTCAGGTCGAGAATGGTCTGGTTGATGTCGGTATCGGCTATCTTACAGAGCGCAATCCCAATCTAAATACGTCTGTGCTGTACTATGATACATTCGAGCTTGTCGTATCTCCGTCCCATCCCCTGGCGAAGAAAAAGCATGCTGCGGTAGATGTGCTCCGAAGTACACCGTTGATTTTGCTATCTCCTGATACCGTGGGACGACGATTTACGGAAACCATCTTTAAGAAACATGGTATTGAGCCTAATATCGTGATGGAATTGTCGAGTAGTGAGGAAGTCAAACGGATGGTTGAGATTGATCTCGGCGCAGCTGTCATCTCGAAACAATCTGTTGCACATGAGTTACGCCAAGGTACTCTGCGAATGATACCCCTGAGTGAACTTGAGGTCAGTCATCCTGTAGGTGTGATCTACAAGTCCAGCCGCTACCTCAACTCAGCGATGCAGCAATTCATAAGTGATCTCAAAGGTATGCCGGAAACCCAATTCATCAGTTCAGAATGACAACGAGTCGTGAGAAAGGAAGGATTCCATATGAAATTTGATCTTCATACACATCATTTTCGTTGTGGTCACGCAGACGGCAACATCCGCGATTATATAGAGGCAGGTATTGAGGCAGGACTTCAGGCCATCGGTATCTCGGATCATACGCCATACTTTGGCAGTGAGCTTGAGCAGGCATTTCCCCGGATCGCAATGGGCAAATCGGAATTGCAGCATTATGTGGAAGAAGTCCTTTCTCTGAAAAAAGAATATGCGGGTCAAATCGATGTACTACTCGGCATAGAATCCGACTATTTCCCCATTCATGCGGACTTGTACCGCACCACGCTGGGACAGTATCCTTTTGACTATATCATCGGTTCGGTTCACCATACGGAGGATGTTAGTATTTTCAACAAAACCCGGTGGAACGGACTGAGCAATGCTCGTAAAGTTGAAGTAAAAGAAAGTTATTACTCATTGATCCGCCAATCGGCTCGCAGTGGTATGTTCCAGATCCTTGGACACATTGATGCGATGAAAGGAAATTATCCTCCCTTCTCCGAGATTGTTGCTGACCAGGCCATTGATGAAACGTTACACGTCATTGCAGAGTGCAACGTAGCCATCGAAATTAACACATCAGGTAAAACCAAACTCAGCGGTGGCTGGTATCCTTCAGATGCCATTCTGGAACGGGCCCATCATTACGGGGTGAAGGTGACCTTCGGATCGGATGCTCACAAACCGCAGCGGGTTGCAGACGAGCTGGATAACGTTCGCACACGTCTGCGGGAGATCGGATTCACCGACTGGGTCTATTTCAAGCAGAAACAGATGCAGGTTGTATCACTGTAAATAGAGTAAACACAAAGCCCCCCACAGCGCGCTTGTTCACGCCGTGGGGGGCTTTGTAGTACCCTATATCAGCAAAGATACTATATAAGTTAAACTACATATTTACACGATAACGGAGAGGACAGAAATAACCAGAAGAAGCGAAGTGTTCGCCTAAAAGCTTTCTGAAAGAAAGCTACATCGGAAGCATACGCTATCAACGGATTTTCCCTTTTCAAAAGGGAATCAAAAAATCTGGGGATAACAGCGATCGGAAGGTTATTCTGTCATCGAAGGGCCAGTGTAAAAACTTCACAGTTAACTTATATGGGCAAAAAAAATGAACCCGCTCTCGCGGGTCCCAACAGCATTTCTATTATCAAAAAGGGGGTCATGAGATAAGTTTACCCCCTGTCTGTTAGAGTTCAATTGCAGCTATATTTCAATTGTGTAACAAATGATTGAAGTTCGGTTCGTACAGGTTTTACTATTCTTATTCTATGCTAATGAGGATTGTCAGATACCATGGTTTGAAGATCTTTCTCCTGAAGCGGGCTAACGTATTGTTCCCGGTACATGCTGTATACTTTGACATCCATTAAGGATTCTGAAGTCTCATCATCCTCATCAAGCAATCCGAATGAAGGAAGAGTTCGCTCGAAGGACATCCCTATTTTGCAGAGTATCCGTTCTGAAGACACATTGGCCTCATAACAACGAGCCTCCACCCTCCGCAGATCAAGGTCAGCGAATCCAAACTGTAACAGTCGCTGTACTGCCTCGGTAGCCACGCCCTTGCCCCAACAGGATCTGTTCAGGATATAACCAATCTGTGCGGTACCGTTCTGATCATTCCAGTGCTGAAATGACGTGATTCCAATAACCTGTTCTTTGCCTCTCCAGCAGATCCCATAATGTAACGAATCCAGCTTGGCGCTGCTGCTCCGTATCTGGTTCAACAACCGTCTCGCCCTGATCGGTGTGGGCTGGCTACCCCTATTCACATATCGGATGACTTGAGGATCGGAAAAGAGTTCCGACAATGTGCTGTAATCACTTGGACGCAGTGATCGCAAGACAAGACGCTCTGTCCACAACGCAGGCAGACCTTGAACCAGCATTTTTCGGGTAAGCATGACAATCGCTCCTTTTGCCTAACGGGCTCGAGTCCGGTAAGACAAGCATGCTCTGAAGATGATCCGGCGTAATATCATTTGAACTGATCCACGAACTTTAGTATTCGCATTTTGCATCATTCAATTCTTGGTGTTAAAGGGTACAAATGCTCCTCTATCCTGTAACCCGCGATAGATACCCGTACGAATCTCACGGATATAGAAATCCAGCGCAGGCACATTCGCCGACTGGGCAACCTTAACTTCTCTCTCAATATCATAGGGTACCCGCACAAATTGAACATTGAACGGAGTATTGATATCGTTGCTCTCTTCACCTTCAAGGATGCAGTAGGAAGCCTGGGGAAGATCGAGCGGATTACCAACACTGCCTGCATTGAATAGCAATTTGCCATTCATATATTGCAAGAATGCGTTATGCACATCTCCATATCCCACGACATCAGCAGTACCTTGCTCAAGCTGATCAACCGGAGGATCAAACATCGCCATTCTATTCTCCATCGCATCCCAAGGCTGTACGCGATGGTATACACTTTGAGGCGAGGCGTGTACCAGACGAATGGTACGACCACTCAGTTGTAATTGATAACTGAAGGGAAGAGTTGCCAAGTACGCCAATCGTTCCTCACCCAACCGCTCTGCTTGCCAAGTGAAATTCTCGTTGTCCTGATTAACCGTAACCAGTTCATCCCAGTTCCCACGGATAACAAGTTCACAGGTCTCTCTCACCCGATCGACAACCTGTGCCGGTTCCGGGCCCTTGCCCACGAGGTCACCGAGACAAAAGATTCGCTCCAATCCACGACTTCGGATATCGCTTAGCACTGCTTCCCAGGCAGTCATATTGCCATGAATGTCGGATACAATCGCAATTCGTTCCATCTGGGTAACCTCCATTCATGTTGAATCATTTTATGTGGTTAATCCTTTAAGCTCCAATACCGTTAACTCCGGTCTGCATAGAAAACGAATGGGCAGTTGGGTCATACCAACGCCACGATTCACATACACCGGCATCTGTGTCTGGGTCGTGTAATACACGCCCTCCACATTCGTATAATACAACCCCTGCACATACTTATGTGAACCTCGCGGAGTCGTCAGCGCCCCGATCCAGGGAAAACGTACCTGTCCGCCATGACTATGACCGGAAAGTTGTAATCCGAAACCATATGGAGTCGCAATATCGGCATAATCCGGTTCATGCATGAGCAGCAATTTCCACACCTCATGATCCAGTTCCTTGATGGCTTGGGCAGGATCAGGCCTGCCAGTAAGGGCATCGTCCAGACCCGCTATCGCCAGCCGTTCTCCCCCTTGTTCAATCACCACATGTTGGTTACGTAACAATGTGAATCCGGCTTCATGGAACATGGTTGCCACTTCATTCTGCTGGCTGCCCCGATAATCATGATTCCCCAAAACGGCAAATTTGCCATATTTCGCTTGCATGGAGGCCAACACAGGAATACATTCGCGCATTGGCTCTGCTTCCCTCTCGACCATATCTCCGGTAAAACAAATCAGGTCCGGTTGCTGCTCTTCGATCGTCGCTGCCAGCTTCTTCATCTCTTTCAACCCAGTATGAAACCCAAGATGGGTATCGCTGAAATGAACCACACGCAATCCGTCAAATGCCTTTGGAAACTTCGGGAGTTCCAGCTCTACTCGCTTGATCTCCAGATGACGCGGCTCCCAAAGCCAGGCATAGCCTCCCGTGAGCAAACTGGCACCCGCCGTCATCAAAACCATGCGCAATAAGAAACTTCGACGAGAGGGATCATGATCCTTTTCTTCTCCAGGAAACACAGACTCTCCCGAACCTGGTGTCTTGTACGAGCGTTGGGACGGCGAGTTGTTGCTACCCTGACGCGGTGTCTCCGCCATATCTCCCCTCCTTCTACGCTCCATATCCATCCCCTTAGTATACCATATTCTGCATGGATAGCCCGGTTCCTCTGCTTCTTTATAAAAAGAAGCCGGGATCTCCGGCATTATACTGCACGGGATCACGACTTCTTCTAAGTTGCAGATTACACTTCTGCATATGGATATGACGAGATTATACACTCAACCAGCGTTTGAACATATGCTTGGTTGTTTGTTTGTTCATTTCGGCAATGGAGGTTGTCAGTGGAATGCCTTTAGGACAGGATTGCACACAGTTTTGTGAATTACCACAACCCTCAATGCCTCCGTCTTCCATCAACGCTTCCAGACGATCGTCGGCGTTCATCTCCCCTGTCGGGTGAGCATTGAACAGGCGCACTTGGGAAAGCGCTGCTGGACCGATAAAGTCCGTTTTCTCATTGACGTTAGGGCATGCCTCCAGACATACACCACATGTCATGCATTTGGACAGCTCATATGCCCACTGACGCTTCTTCTCAGGCATCCGTGGACCTGGACCGAGGTCATAGGTACCATCAATCGGAATCCATGCTTTTACGCGTTTGAGGGCGCTAAACATCCGGGTACGGTCGATGACCAGGTCACGTACCACCGGGAAAGTCTTCATGGGTTCGATGCGAACGGGCTGTTCGAGCTTGTCGATCAGGGCTGCACACGCTTGACGCGGCTTGCCGTTGATGACCATGGAGCAAGCACCGCAGACTTCTTCGAGACAGTTGGAATCCCAACACACGGGAGCAATAGATTTGCCCTCTGTATTGACCGGGTTCCGCTGAATCTCCATCAGGGCACTGATCACATTCATGTTGGGACGGTACGGAAGCTCAAATTCTTCGTTGTACGAAGATGACTCCGGGCTGTCCTGACGGGTGATAATAAACTTGACGGTTTTGTTCACTGTAGCTTGTTCCGCCATATCGTTGTCCCCTCCTCTGGTGACGATGATTGTATTGCTGATGCGCAAAATGGTTTGGTGCACGGGTGGCGCTTCGTCAGCGGAATGCCCCTCTGATCGCTGTTATCCCCGGATTTTTTTGATCAACCCTTCACAGGGTTAAAATCCGGTGATAAAGGCGAGCGCTTCGCTTCTTCTGGGCATTTCCGCTTCCTCCGCTACGTCGTGCACACAGGGTCACTTTGCTGGAAACTGCACTCCATTCATGCTGGATGGGCAGTATTGAAGTTCTGAAGCATCGCTAAGGCGCTTTGCTTCTTCTGGGTATATCCGCTTCTTCCGCTATGTTGTGCACGTGGGTAACTTTGCTGGAAAACTGCACTCCATTCATGCTGGAGGCAGTATTGAAGTTCTGAAGCATCGCTAGGGCTTTGCTTCTTCTGGGTCTTTCCTTCACTTTGATGGCAGTAACTTTGAAGAAGCTTTGCTTCTCCAAAGTTCTCCTGCCTCTCCGTTCAGGTGGTTAACTATTCATTACATGAATAGTGTGGTACTTCTTAATCTTTGGAATAGTCCCGGATACGTGGTGGGATCAGGGATACGTCTACTGGCTCGTACGAGATTTTCGGGCCTTCCTTCGACCAGCTTGCGATAGTCGTTTTTAGGAACTCTTCGTCATTACGTTCCGTGAAATCCGGTTTGTAATGTGCGCCTCGGCTTTCGTTACGTAGCAATGCGCCCAATGTCATCGCTTCAGCCAGTTCAATCATGTTCCACAATTGGCGCGTGAACGCTGCACTCGGGTTGTTCCAACCAGAGCTGTCGTACATGTTGATTTTGCCGTAACGCTCTTTCAATTCCTTGATCTTGCCGATCGTGGCTTCAAGCTTGTCATTGTAGCGTACAACCGTCATGTTGGCTGTCATCCACTCACCAAGCTCTTTATGAATGACATAGGCATTTTCGGTGCCTTGCATGTTCATGATGCCTTCATATTTATCGCTTTGGCGTTTGGTGTGGTTCTCAAATACGGAAGAAGGGATATCTGCTGACGATTTTTTGAGTCCTTTGATATATTCAACCGCTTTGGGTCCAGCTACCATGCCACCATAGATCGCGGATACCAGTGAGTTCGCACCCAGACGGTTCGCGCCATGGTATTGATATTCACATTCACCAGCTGCGAACAGCCCCGGAATGTTGGTCATTTGGTTGTAATCTACCCACATGCCGCCCATGGAATAATGGACTGCCGGGAAGATTTTCATCGGGATTTTACGTGGGTCATCACCCATGAATTTCTCGTAAATCTCAATGATTCCGCCGAGTTTAACATCCAGCTCCTTCGGATCTTTGTGAGACAGGTCGAGATATACCATGTTCTCGCCGTTCACACCGAGCCCCATGTCTACGCAGACACTGAAGATTTCACGAGTTGCGATATCGCGTGGAACCAGGTTACCGTAGGACGGATATTTTTCTTCAAGGAAGTACCAAGGCTTGCCGTCTTTGTACGTCCAGATCCGTCCACCTTCACCACGTGCGGATTCAGACATCAGACGCAGCTTGTCATCCCCTGGAATGGCTGTCGGGTGAATCTGAATGAACTCCCCGTTCGCGTACTTCACACCTTGCTGATACACGGCACTTGCCGCTGTACCTGTGTTGATAACGGAGTTGGTTGTTTTACCGAAAATGATACCAGGACCACCGCTCGCCAGAATAACCGCTTCTCCAGGGAAGGTCTGTACTTTCATCGTTTTCAGATCCTGAGCTACGATCCCGCGGCATATGCCTTCCTCATCCACAACCGCCTGCAGGAACTCCCAGTTCTCATACTTCGTAACCAAGCCCGCTGCTTCCCAGCGACGTACCTGCTCATCTAATGCGTAGAGCAATTGTTGCCCTGTTGTCGCTCCTGCAAACGCCGTACGGTGATGCTTCGTTCCCCCGAAACGGCGGAAATCAAGCAATCCTTCCGGTGTCCGGTTGAACATAACGCCCATCCGGTCCATCAGGTGAATAATGCCAGGTGCTGCTTCGCACATGGCTTTAACCGGTGGTTGGTTCGCGAGGAAGTCACCGCCGTATACCGTATCGTCAAAGTGTACCCATGGGGAGTCACCCTCACCCTTGGTATTTACCGCTCCGTTAATGCCGCCTTGGGCACACACGGAGTGAGATCTTTTAACAGGAACCAGTGAAAATAAATGAACATGGACTCCGGCTTCAGCCGATTTGATCGCCGCCATCAATCCCGCGAGACCGCCGCCCACAATAATTACATTCGTTGATGCCATTGCTGTTCACTCCCTTATAAGTCAGCATTTAATCGCTAAATGCTTAGATCAGAACTGTTTTTACCACATCAATCATCGAAGTAGCTGTCTGGAAATCAATGCTCCGGAAGGCAAATAATGAAGCAATAAACATGATGGAAACAATAGCGAACAAGCTCATACATACGTAAGAGGATATACGCTGCGCACGCGGACCAACTGTAATTCCCCAGCTAACGAGGAACGACCACAGGCCATTGGCAAAGTGATATGACGCCGCAACCACACTGATCATATATATTGCAAAGGTTATCGGATTCGTCACAGCATCATGAATGACGCCGCCGATCTCTTCATGTGTTACATTACCTAGCGCAATTTGTACACGCGTCTCCCATACATGCCAGATGACGAATACAAACGTAATGACACCGCTTACCCTCTGCAACGTATAACGCCAGTTGCGCTCATTGCCGTAACGGCCCACATTAGGCTTGGCCTGATAGGCAATATAAAGACCGTAAACACCATGATAGAACAACGGCAGCCAGATGAGTAGTGCCTCGATAACAATAACAAGAGGCAGACCGTTCAGAAATGCTACGGCACCATAAAAAGCTTCTTTGCCGCCTTCAACTGCCGAGAAATTCGTCACTAGATGCTCAATAAAAAACAGACTGAGCGGAATGACACCAAGCAACGAGTGCAGCTTTCTGGAGTAAAACCCTTTCATAAAATGTGATCCCCTTTCGCTAAATACAACGTTTTCATAAATAATAGTACTCATACCATATCACGACACGAATCCTTTTCCATGAAAAGGTTCGACAAATTGTTCCGTTTTCGCCAGGTGTGAACAACTTGTGTCACGGTTCATGTTACTCCTTTTTTTCTTATAAGGGAATTGCAATATAATTATTAAATGTTATAACCTATAGGTATAAGCAATGAAACATTGGATTTACAGGCTATACAACATGGAAAACGATTAATCAAGGGCAAGAATCACACTCATGGAAAAGAGGTCTGTGTTCATGTTCGAGGAGTTAAACGCATTTGCAGCAGTCGTGGAGCAGTCCAGCCTGAACCGTGCATCCAAGTTACTAAACTTGTCCCAACCCGCACTCTCACGCAAAATTGCCAAATTGGAGGATGAACTCGGGGTTGCCCTGTTTCACCGCCGAGGTAAACGGCTTGAGTTAACCAGTGTGGGACAGTTCGCCTATACGTTCGCAGTAGAACAAAAGCAACAACAACAGAAGTTTCTGACCATGCTAGCCCAATATAAGGACGAAGAACAGAGTACCATTACACTCGGAGCCAGCCTGACGACACTTCAGACCACATTACCGCCTCTCGTTAATGCTTTTATGGAGAAACATCCGAATGCAGAACTGAAGCTGGTGACGGGCAAAACACATGAGATCGTTTCTTTTGTGCGTGACAAAAAAGCCGATGTGGGCATTGTCGCCTCCTCCATTAGTGAAGCTGGACTCAACTGTGTACCGCTCTTTGACGATCATCTGGAGCTGGTTGTGCCGCTCACGCATTCCTTATCTGGCAAGGAAGCCGGGATGGAACATCTGCAGGATCTGCCGATGATCACGTTCTCCAAAGGCACTTGGTACCGCAAATTAACGGACGACCTCTTCCAGCGCTGTGCTGTAATGCCGGATATTCGCATGGAGATTGATTCGTTCGAAGCGATCATCCGACTCTTGCCTACCTGCAAAGCTGCTGCGTTGCTGCCCAAGTCCTATCTCCGTCCTCAATTGCTTGCGGACAATGATCTTGTGTCTGTCTATTTACCCCAATTGCAGCAGACCCGAAGAACAACCTGTATGATCTATGGGGAAAAGGAAGACCTCAGCGAGACTTCCAGACAATGGATCAAGGAAACGGCTGCGCTCTTTACAGCAAAGGCGCCGTTGCCCTCACGGAGGACCACAACGCCTTAGTAAACCATCTTAACCATTCAACTGTAGATATATTCCAATCAGCTTTCCTGACTGATTACTTCTTCTTCAAATCGGTCAATGTCTGAATTCATGCCAATAATGACCATGATGTCACCCATCTGAAGCGAATCCAGTGCAGTCGGGGCAATAATGACCCCGGCTTCTTTCTGTAACGCTACAATACTGCAACCAAAGCGTACGCGTGCATTCAAAGTCGAAAGTGTTTTGTTATGCAAGCAGGCGGGAACCTTCATCTCGACAATACTGTAGTCATTGGATAGTTCAATATAGTCCAGCAAGTTCGGGGTAGCGAGCTGATGAGCGACCCGAATACCCATATCCCGTTCGGGGTAGACGACACGATCGATCCCCAGCTTATCCAGCGCTCGTCCGTGAAGAACAGATATGGCCTTGGCTACGACGGTCTTCACGCCCAGTTCTTTAAGAAGGATTGCGGTGAGAATGCTGGTCTGGATATCATCACCGATGGCTACGATGCAACAATCAAAATTGCGAATTCCCAGAGAACGCAATACTTCCTCATCTGTTGCGTCAGCTACAACGGCATGGGTGACTAATTCACTCATGTCTTCAACGACTTCTTCATTTTTATCAATCCCTAATACCTCGTAGCCCAGTTCCATTAATTCTTGTGCCAGACTGGAGCCAAACCGCCCGAGTCCAATCACCGCATACTGCTGTGTTTTCATTGTTCTTCACGAACCCCTTATCCAAATCAATTTCATAACTCACTAAAAATAGATTTATGTAACTAGATATAGACAAATTGAATCGTTTTGATCTATATCTAGCCCTGATTGAAGCAGCCAAAGGTATTATGAAATTGATTTATCCAATAATCATTTTGCCTTCCGGATACCTGTATAACTCTTTACTCTTTTTCTGCCCAAGTGCATACGCCAGCGTGATCGGTCCAAGCCTTCCTGCAAACATCGTAAAACAAATCAGTAGCTTTCCGAATGTCGTGAGCTTTAACGTGAGTCCGAGCGATAATCCCACGGTACCAAAAGCAGATGTCGTTTCAAATAATATCATCATAAAACTGCTGTCTTCCGTGGTACTCAGCACCATAGTGACAGCAATGATAAACAACAGTGCCAGCAATGTAATGGTAAGCGCCTTGAAAATCCGTTCCTGCACCAGTCGATACCGGAAGAACACGATATCTTCTCGTCCACGCATCATAGCAATGACGGCTCCAGCCATGATCATAAATGTCGTTGTTTTGATCCCGCCTCCGGTAGATCCCGGTGAAGCACCGATGAACATCAGGATAATTATGAAGAACTGCGTTGCCTGCCTGAGCCCGGCAATGTCTACTGTATTAGCCCCTGCGGTCCGCGGTGTAACGGACTGGAAGAATGAACCCAGGATTTTGCCACCCCAGTTCAAACTGCCCAGCGTTCGGGGATTGCTGAATTCAAATACGAAAATAACAAGTGCACCAAAAATAATCAACAATCCGGTCATCAACAGTACCACTTTGGAGTGAAGGGACAGCTTCCGCGTTTTGCGATAATCCACCAGATCCGACAGGACCACAAAACCGATGCCGCCAGCGACAATCAGGAACATGGCCGTGAAATTCACCAGAGGGTCATATACATACCCGGTCAGACTGCGAAAATCCCCAAACATATCAAAGCCGGCATTGTTAAACATGGAGATGGCGTGCCAATATCCATAATAGATTGCTTGCCCAATCGGCATGTCGAATGACCAGCGTATGGCAAACAATGTGCCACATATGCCTTCCAGAATCAGCGAGTAGATCACCACTTTACGGATTAACCGAACGATGCCTTCCATTGTGCTCTGATTCATCGCTTCCTGTAGAACCAACCGCTCCTTGAGGGAGATTCGCCGTTTGAACGCAATAGCAACCAGTGTAGACATCGTCATGAAGCCAAGTCCACCAATCTGAATCAGAATTGCGATTACAACCTGTCCCAGCACCGAATAATGAGTCCCTGTGTCCACCACAACCAGACCTGTAACACATACAGCTGAGGTTGCGGTAAAGAGTGCATCGATAAAGGCAAGGCTGTCGCCGTCTCGACTGGATGCCGGAAGCATTAATAAGAGCGTGCCTACCAATATGATACCGGCAAACCCTAATACCAGAATACGGGGTGGCGATAATCGCATCCATTGAACATTCGGTCTCACTTGAGTATCATCCACCTCTGCTATAATGAAAATAACTCCACTCGCCGTGGAGCCTTCTTTGTTTGAATTACTGTTCCCAAGCTTTAAGCATGTATGATTCATAGAAAAACGACATATATAATGAGGTTGAAATATATTCTATTCGTTCCCTTGTTCAGGGAAAGACATGCGGATTATTGCACATTTGTTTCAAAATTATAAGCGCTGCAGCGTTTGCAGACAAAACATTTTTTGTGTAAATAGCATCGAATTCAGCCAAAAAGAGAAAAACTCAGATATGGCGACGGATAGATCCGATTCTTTTGGTGATTTTCATTCATTTTCAAGGATTTACACCCGTTTTCGTTACATCATTGGCATTCGGGGCTTGGCCTGTGCTATCTTTACTTTAATATCCATAATTAGTGCGTGTTCAAAAAGGACGGTTTTCAATACCAAGAAGATGGCATGAAGCTAGAAATGGAGTAGCGGAGCGTAGATAGAGCTACGTGAGCAACGGACATTTCGGGTGAATACCATATTCGATGCTGATGGATGCCGCTAGGCACCCTTCGTAATCAAAAGCGAACTTTTTGAACAACCTCTATTAATAAAGGAGGAACACCATTACATGAATCCCTTAGGGCAGCCTTTGCTACTCAAGGCAAACTTCAAGCGTCTGGGGTTGCTTGCGGCGATTGGCCTGATTCTATTTTTTGTATTTCAGATCTTCCCTGCTACCTCATCACAAACGACTGAAATTCCATCCAAATCCTTCATAAGCAAGGAACAAGCGACGCAGTCGGCACGTTCTTTCGCTGCTTCTGTTGATGACTATACACTGCCGAGTGATACCGGAAATACGCTGGTGACCTACCAGACACATTCTGATATTTACGGTTATATGGCCAAGACCAAACAACTCGACACTTATAATCAGAAATGGGAAACCACCTACCCATACGATGTATACCGCGTTCGTTTGCCTGATCAGGACAAAGGCGGTTATTTAAATGTTGACGTACATATGAAAACAGGAAAAGTGGCCGGTTTCAAACGCGAACTTCCTTCTTCACTATATGCTTCCATTGAGGCTGAGCAGGACCAGCGTAAAGTGCAAGCTGCTCAAGTCTTGGCCGAAGGAAACATGTCTTTGCACGAGAAAGAACAGCTCGCAGCTGGAATCCTGACCGAATTCGGCTATAACGTGCCCGCACTTCAACTCGATACTCGCGATGGCGAGGCCGGTCTGAAGTATACGGATACGGAAAAACAAATCGGAACTTCTAAGCTCGAACTGAATTTCACTTTCGAGAATGACGCAGTCCGGTCCTTTGATCCTGGATTCTCGGTCCCTGCATCCCATACCGATTATGTGAAGGATCAAACACGCCACGCTAACTGGATGACCTATGGCGGCTATGCTTTCCTGACCTTAGTTCTGGGCGTGCTGGCCATCATCTACAGCATTCTGACTCGTGCTCACACGTCATTTAAGCGTGGAATCATTCTTTCTCTGGTGTATTTCGCAGCATCGGTGATCGGTACGCTGAACATGATTCCACTCTTTCAGGCACAAGGGCTCTCCAACTTCATGCTTGCGTTCCTGATGTTAATGCAGATCGGAATTACGCTGGTCATGAGTGCAACCATCTATCTGTCTCTGGTTGCTGGTGACGGGATGTGGCGCAAAATGGGCCTGAACCCATGGCCTCGTGCCAAAGAACCGGGATACGGAAAATATGTACTTCACAGCATGGTTGCTGGTTACCTGTGGGCATTCATTCTACTCGGTGTGCAATCGATCCTGTTCTTCATTCTGGAACGAAGCATTGGTACATGGTCAACAACATCGGCAGATCAATCTACATTTAATATGACTTATGCCTGGCTCTTCCCTATTATGGCCTGGATGGCCGGCATTGGTGAAGAAACGGTCTATCGGCTGTTCGGCATTCGCATGATGCAGAAGATTGTGCGTAACACGTTCATTGCCTGTCTGATCCCGACTATCATTTGGGCACTCGGTCATACACTGTATCCGATCTACCCTGTGATTACCCGTCCAATTGAGCTGCTGGTTATCGGATTGCTGTTCAGTCTGATCATGCTGCGTCACGGCTTCATTGCCGTTGTATTCGCCCATGTCATCTTTGACAGCTTGCTGATGGGACTTAGCCTGGTCTTTATGGGCGATGCTCTGAATATCGCTGCCGGACTCTTCTGGATTGTGCTTCCGGCGATCGTTGGATACGCAGTCTACAAATTCAATCCAAAACAAAAAGAGAAGCCGTATGTCACGACTCCTCATCACGAAGTGCTGCAATAATCTGATTCGCCAGCTTGTCACCAATAGATAGAGGCCGGAAGTCTTCGACGCTGGCCTCTTTTATTTTGCGTAAAGAGCCAAAATGCTTCAGGAGCAGCTTCCGCCGCTTCTCTCCAATACCCGGAATGGCATCCAGACGAGAAGTGACCATCGATTTACCACGCTGTTCCGGTGGAACGAGATCGCAAAACGGTGGACCTCTTCCTGTATCCTCTGCAACAGGTAGAACTCCTGACTATCCCGAGGCAGAGAGATGACTTCCGGCGGATTACCGATCATCAACTGTGAAGTCTTATGCTTCGCATCCTTCACCAGACCGCATACCGGGATAAACAGCCCTAGCTCATTCTCCAAAATATCGACTGCAGCCGAGATCTGTCCTTTACCGCCATCCACTACAATCAGGTCAGGCTGGGTGAGATTTTCTTTCAGTACCCGCTCATACCGTCTGCGAATGACTTCTCTCATCGTTTCATAATCATCCGGTCCTTCAACTGAACGAACCTTGTATTTTCGATATTCTTTCTTATCCGGTTTACCATCGGTAAATACGATCATGGCAGATACCGGGTTGGTTCCCTGGATGTTCGAGTTATCGAACGCTTCAATCCGGCGAAGCTGATCCAGCCCAATCCATCGTCCCAGTCCTTCAGAAGCTTTCGAGGTCCGTTCTTCGTTTCGCTCAATCAGACGGAACTTCTCTTCCAGTGCCACACGGGCATTATCCACAGCCATGGTAATCATCTGCCGTTTCAATCCACGTTGCGGAATGAGCACTTTGATCTCCAGCCACTCCTGTAGCGCAGCAGCAACCTGAGAAGGGTCCTCCAGACCTGCAGCGAGCTTCTCCGGGGTTATATTCGTGTCCGATGCGGAAGCGTCCTCTTGCATCATCGCAGGTTGATCTCCTTCCGCTTCAGCGGAATTCTCTCCGTATGTGGCACGAGTCTCGGCAACCATTAGCTCCGAAACCAACCCCTGATCCACTTGCTTCATTTGTTCGGCTTCAGCTGTAACGGCAGCAGGTACCGCTTGATCCTCAGTGGCCACATCGGAACTGCCATCATCCGCTTCCAGATCTTTGGGCATTTCCGGGAGCAAAATCTCCTGCGGCAATGCCGGATTATCACTGTAATACTGCGTTACGTAGGACATAAAATCGCTGTACGCCTCACCGTAGAATGGGAAGGTGGAGACGTGACGTTCGATCATTTTCCCCTGACGCATATATAGAATCTGGACACACATCCAGCCTTTATCAATGACAAATCCAAACACATCGCGGTCTCTGGCATCGGCCATCGTAATTTTCTGTTTTTCCATCATCGCATCGATGGCGATTACCTGATCACGCAATTCCTTGGCACGTTCAAAATAAAGGTCCTCCGCAGCTTCTTGCATCTTACGCTGCAAATCCTTCTTGATCTCTTCATGCCCACCGCTTAGAAATGAACCGATCTCTTGCGAAATCTGATCATACTGTTCCTTCTCCACTTCCTTCACACATGGAGCAAGACACTGTCCCATATGATAGTACAGACACACTTCTTTGGGCATCACGCCACATTTGCGCAGTGGATACATGCGGTCGAGCAATTTTTTGGTTTGATGCGCCGCATACGAGTTCGGATAAGGTCCGAAGTATTTGGCTTTATCTTTCAGCACACGCCGGGTCACTTCCAGCCGGGGATGCTTTTCATTCGTAATTTTAAGATACGGGAATGTCTTGTCATCCTTGAGCAACACGTTGTATCGTGGCATATGTTTCTTAATCAGGTTACACTCCAGAATGAGTGCTTCCATATTACTGCCTGTCACGATATATTCGAAATCACGGATTTCGGACACCAGACGCTGGGTCTTTCCGTTATGACTACCGATAAAATAAGAGCGTACACGGTTCTTCAGCACCTTGGCCTTACCAACATAGATAATGGTGCCTTCACTATTCTTCATCAGGTAACAACCTGACATATCTGGCAGCAAAGCGAGCTTGTGACGAATCTGCTCCAGTGCCTTCTCCTGATCCTGTAGATCAGTTATGAAATTGTCCATAATTCGGTGGGTCCTCCTTCCCGAAAAAGCTGAAATCCTCACCTTACATGAGCCACTTCGATGACAGAATAACCTTTCGATCGCTGTTATCCCCAGATTTTTTCGATTCCCTTTTATAAGGGGAAAATCTGGGGATAGCCTATGCTTCCGATGTAGCTTTCTTTCAGAATGCTTTTAGGCGAGCGCTTCGCTTCTACAACTCATTTCTGTCCTCTCCGTTAATCATGTAAATTTCCAGTTTCAACCCCTAATTAAATTATACTTTATATTGTCCTATATAAAGGTATTCGACGCAAAACGCCCCCGGCATGTAAACCGGAGGCGTATGTGTAAGCCTGTAAATTATTGGTGTTTTGCGATAATTCCTTTGAGTGCATCTTTCGAGTTAAGACCAACCACTTTATCTACCGGTTGACCGTCTTTGAAGAAGATCAATGTCGGAATGCTCATTACGCCGAAACGGGAAGCAGATTCCGGATTTTCATCTACGTTAACTTTAGCAATTTTCACTGCATCGCCAACTTCTGCGGACAGCTCTTCCAGGATTGGAGCGAGCATTTTACAAGGACCACACCAAGGCGCCCAGAAATCAACAAGAACCGTTCCTTCTCCTTCGACTTCAGTGTTAAAGGATTGATCGGATACGTTAACAATAGCCATGAAATTGTCCTCCTTATATATACTTACGGTTTATTTTAACCTGTAACGTCGTGAACGACACTTCCAGTATAACACAGGTACATTAAACTTGTGAATTGAACGACTTCAATGTTCATCTTCCCAACATCAAATCTTCACAATTAAAGGATATGGCAAGCCCACTGCAAAATCTTTACAAACGCTTTCTTTTCCAAGTATACTAAAATTACTCCGGGTTGCAGCCCCATACGGGCAAGCTTTCAACCCCAAAGGAGGCAATAACATGGATGCAAATGTGCGAATCAGCGACCCGCGTGAACATGTGAACGAGGAACCCCGCAATGATCTGTTTGACCTGATCGCGGGTGTTGCTGGCATGGCGGGCCTGATGACAGTAATCTTCTTCGGTATGGTCATCTTCAAGTTCATTACCGAATAGGATGCTCCGGCTCACGCAGGACCATAAAAGCCCGGTTTTCGCGTCAATGCGAAAGCCAGGCTTTTTTTGGGGACCACTTTAGTCCGATACTATATACAGATGAACAATGAACGTTAACGCGTGCCCCGCTGATTCTCACCCCGGACAGAAATAACATCCACAAATGGACGAATTCGGTCCATCAAACGCTGACCTTTATTCATTTCCTCGCCGTCCCGGTTAGTGAAACTAAGATGTTTTTCAAGCCCATCCAGATTGTAATTGGACGTATAGAACGTAGGTTTTCGATTCATACGATAGTTCAATATAGAACCCATCACATGATCCCGAACCCATGGGTTTAGATTCTCTGCCCCGATATCGTCAAAGATGAGCAAATCACAGCTTTTCAGAATATCGGTCATTTCTTTCAGTTTATTTCCTTCACTGATCATGGATTTCAGATCCTCCACAAAGTCAGGCATATAGATAATTACGCCCGTGTGGCCTGCAACCGCCAATTCATGCAACAGATAACACATCAGAAATGTCTTGCCTGTCCCGAATGATCCTTCCAAAAACAACCCCTGCGGAGACAGTCCGTTCTCCTTGGTCTCACTAATATATCGCAGAACCCGGTTCACGGCAGGAGCACGGAGCCGATCCTTACCCATAATCTCCACATCATTGTATCCAGCACTAAGCGCACGTTCATCCACATAGAAACTGCGAATTCTTTGCTTAATGATGTGCTCATTTTGCCGTGCAGTGTGTTTGGAACAGGGAGCTTTTATATCTATGATCTCGGGTTTACCGTTAAAATTCTCTACTTCCAGTTTGCAAAAGTGACCCTGAAAATCGTTAGGACAGTTGTCCAGTCCTGGGCAATTCGCACAGTTCTTCGAGTCTTTCGCGTACTGAAATAGCTTGCTCAGATCGGTCATGAGCTGTGCATCTTTCAATTCAGGATGAGCTGCGCGGAACTCGCGCACATACGGGTCCTCCAGCAAATCCGCCATAATTCGCCGCGACTGCTCACGAAAGGAAGGGTTCAGCTGCTGAAGCAGTCCTCCCAGGGATTCCATGGCTTCAAGCCCCCTTAATGGTGTCAATATAGAATGAACAATTGAATTGTACCCATGACCATCACGATGGCATGGTAACTATCGACCGCCTGTAATTCTATTGTTCATTCTATAGAAAAACAACCAATAACTCAACTTTTACATCTGGAAAATAGCGTAATCCTTTCACTACAGAGCATAACGCCGATTATCGCCATTATCCTTAGATTCCTGTTCACATTAGCGACGCAAGCCAACCGTGATGATCTCACATGATCCTGCCTGTATGGTCCATTCCTTGTTGGCAAATGATAATGCAGATGCCTCATCTATACTGACGGATTGAAGCATCTCGCACTCTTCCTCCAGGATGTTACTCTTGTACGCTGTGTCGAATGACTGTGGATTCGCCTGCGATGCAGCAAGCTTCAGTGTGGCAGTGTCCGTTCCCATGTTGTACCAGCGAAGCATGACATCGCCTGAATTCTCACTTACCTTGAGTGAAGAGAAAGCCAGCCCTTCCCCTTGCCATGCAAACGGTGTGTTGCTAGGTGTCAGGTACCCTGGGTGCACTTCGGTCTGTGCTATTGTCCATGGAACCTGGAACTGATAAGCCTCGATGTATGCACCTGACACGCCATTTCCATCATGTGGAATGATCTTCATTCGGAATGAATGCTCTCCAAGACATTGTGCTTCCGGTGTCGGGAACAACCCCCAGTCTCCAAGTTCTCCCACCGCACGAAGTAGCGTAACAGCGATCGTATTGCGTCCGTCCTGAAGAACTTCGTATTCATTCAGACCCAGATTGGCTACGACCAATCCGGCATCTGGCTCGCTCACATCTACAAAGCATTGCTGATGCTGTGTATTGCTTGGATTTTCCCACTCCGGTGCAGGCTGGTTATCCCGAGTCGCAACTTCGAACATGGAATCTACCTGATGTACAGACGATATGAGATCCGTTGGGAAGAGTGCGCGTACCCGATGATCCTTGACCTGATTGTTGAAGGTCGTTTCCAATTCGACTCCTTGTCCACTACGACTGAGCGATACAACCGTGCGAACCTTGAACGGAAGCATATTCGCTGATCGCTGGGCTTTGCGGTGTGGATAATAGATCAGTTCCCGCTGTTCCCAATCCAGCATCTCATCCGCTGACTCAGGTATTTCCCAATGGTGAATCACTTCAAACGAAGCGCTGTACGGTGTATCTTCGATGACTCGAATCTCTGCCTGAAGCGCTTGTGTTGTCCGTGCCACTTCGTTCTCTGGCTGTTTGAACATGTATTCATTGCCGATATCGCCCACATTTTCGTACACGCCAAGATCCTTGTATGTTCGGCCTGTTCGTTTATCCGTGAGTGTGAATGAACCATTATCTGCAATCATGACGATCAAATATTTATTCTCCATGCCACGTTCACCGCGCAACAGCGTAGTTGTTTTCGATGGAGTCACATGGGTAGTATCACTGTCGTCAGAAGTCCCCGTCAGATTGGAAATGCTGGAATCTACGTTGGTATCCGTGCCACGTACAGCATTCTCCTCAACGTTAACCAATGCATACGTCTTCAGGCCAAATGCGGCTACATTTTCGGTTTCAAAACGGATACGAACCCGCCGACAGCTATACGGCTGGCGGAAGCGATCTTCCGGCAGATCATAGCCGAATTGCAGACCCCTATCTTCGATCGTACAAGGAACCTGGGTACCCTCTTCATCTACCAGTATGCGACCGGACAGGTCGACGGCGTTCATCTGCGCCGCCATTTCTTCCAGCGTAAACCCGTCACGGAAATACAGCCGAGCCGCATCCAGTTCCATCTGAACCACACCGCTTCGTTCCCAGCCTGTTGTGTTAAACACCACAACAGGCCGAGCATGCTTGCCGTAATCTGCAAAAACGGAGGTATCGACAGCCGTGGCAATCTGGTTGGTGCTCTCTTCAATCAAGGCCTCTGCTACATGACGACTCTTCTCAAATCGGGTGACCATCTCGCGATGAACCTCGTCCACACTGCATCCACAGATGCTGTCATGCGGGTGATTCTGCATCAACGTTTTCCAGGCATACGTCAGTTGATCATGCGGATAGGCATGTCCAAGCAGATAGGCGTAGGAGGCTAGTGGCTCAGCCACTTTTTCCAGCATGGCCTGCCCCAGCTGGTTCATCTGTTTCAGATAAACACGAGCCGAAGCCGTGTTCACCAGAGTTCCCCAGCCATCGGTACGCTGGCTGCGCAGCTCTCCTTTGACCGTGGATAGCTCATGTTCAGACTTCGCTCTCAGTGCATTCAGATACTCCGGAAAGTTCGAGTGAACGAACTCAATATCGGGATATAATTGCTCCGCTGTGCGAATAGCTTCTGGCAGATCCCGCTGAATCGGCTGATGATCACATCCGTTCATGTACAGTAACTCATTGGTCGATGCGTATTTCTCCGCGTCTGCCAGCTTCGTTTCCCAGAACTTGCGAGCTAACGCCTCATCTACCGGAATTTCGTTACCGTTGGAATACCAGTTCGCAAACAGTACACCGAGTACTTTCGATCCATCTGGCCCTTCCCACATCAGCTCCGAGAAGCTGGATTCGTATCCGGCGTCAGACACTGTATTGTTGAATCCTGTCGGCTTCACGCCACGTCCGAAGAACACATTATCAATACCCGATTGCAGCATGAGCTGGGGGGTCTGTCCAACCAGCCCAAACGTATCGGGGAAATATCCGATCTTGGATGGTGTACCGTAACGCTTCGCATCCCGGTGTCCAACCTGCATGTTACGCACATTGGCTTCTCCACTCGTTAGAAACGCATCCTGTAGAATGTACCATGGTCCGATCACAATCCGCCCATTGCGGATATGCTTCTCCAGTCGTTCCTTTTGCTCCGGGCGAACCTGAAGATAATCGTCGATAATAATGGTCTGTCCATCCAAATAAAAGCTTTTGTAGTCCGTTCCCTCATCCAGCTGATCTAACAGGGAATCGACAAGTTGAATGAGTCGCATATGATGCTTCTCGTACGGTAGATACCATTCCCGATCCCAGTGGGTATGTGAAATGATATGTGCTCTTTTCGTCTTGGTTGACGGTTTAATTGTTGGCTCTGTTGTTGGTTTGGTCATCGCGTTATCCCACCTCTTTCTCCTGTTGTACAACCTTAACCTCATCAGGGCGATACACGGCTTGAAGCTTACCGGAAGCATCCGTGGCAAACAGTACAGAACGATTTTTCATAAGTTGGAACGCGTACGATACGCCCGTACGTTTATCTCTCACTTTCACCTCATAATTCAAGGCAAACTCGGATACAAATACATACAAGTTTCCTGTTGGAAAACTCAGCTTCCGTCCATAGATTCCTGCGGCATCCCCGCCAGATATCCATTCCAACTCTTGCTCAATGCCAGCCATTTCGGTCGCATACTGATACAGGTGTGCCAGTGGCTCATCCCGTCCGTTTAACTCCAGGGGTAGAGGTGTCCAGATCAGCTGGCCTTTGCCCAACGGCACGATGGTTATCCCATCTGCTTCTGATTCACCCTGTGCCTTTGCACCGCCTACTTGCCCACCCGTATGAGTCAGCGTCTCCTTCGCCACTTCGGCAATCCGACGCCGTCCATAGGTCACTCGGTGATTCACCCCATTAATGTTCAGCAGTTCTTCACGCTGCACGTTACCCACATTGCGTTTGCCCACAAGATGATCGGCCCGATCACTTACCTTCCAGTATGCATCCAGCCCTAACGGTCCGGTAATGAGCAAAGTCGCACCTTGCTTCTCTGTGAATGCGAAAAGTTCACGTAATGCATCACTGTCCATATTGTGTGGACTCGGCACGATAATCAGCTTGGGCGGTTGTTGCTCCAGCGCTTCGAGATGATATTCGGATACGGCACGGAAAGGCAGTTTCAGATCATAGGACATCACACGAGTTAGCTTCGTTGTTGCATCATAAGCAAGAGACCGGTTGGAGAAGTCATTGGAATACGGGAACACCACTGCAATCTCCTCCAGCTCACGATCTTCAAAGAGATCACGAATCGGATTCATGAATTGGCCAAAATCGTAAGACACATCAGCTTCCGGCTTCTCCGTACCATCTGCACGAAGCGCCCCGATATGCGACTCATTGGCATTATCCATATAGAAATTGGTATTCCAGATCCATTGCACGGCCCCCGCACCTCCTGTCGAGAAAGCATAGGCGTACTTGCGTTCCAGTATGCCGCGCAGCTCTTCCTCTGTGCGCTTCGCTCTGCCATCCGGCGTTTCCACATACATAATGCCTGTCTCCTGAATGAGATTCGGCTTATGCGGAGTTTTGGTGAAAATGCCATCCCAGATCAGATCATCGTTCAACCACCAGGAATGAACCGTTGTATAATCCACTTCACGTTCATAGAAGAACGGTGACGGACGCTGCGCGCCAAGAGCTTCATCCTGGCCGACGGTGACCAGATGGTTCGGAACCAGATCTTTGATTGTACCTACAAGCTCCCTTGCCCACTCATTGTGCATCTCCATGGAGAAGAGGCAATAATCGAGCCAGCGTGTTCCTTTTTTGGCCTTATGCATGTCCTGTACGTCAAAATTAATCTCTTCCGGCTCTGGAATGATCACCGATGCGAAGTCGGGAAGCTGCTTCGGTGACATGTTCCATGCCTCTTGCAGTGCTTCAATGTTCTCATGACGCTGCTGTAGCCAGTCGACAAATGCCTGCTGTTCATGCATGTCACGGGCCGACCGTGGACCATCCGAGAAGATACGTACCGGATCGAACATCGATGGTTCATTAATCAGATCCCAGTCCACATGCGTCGAATGCGTATGTCGACTGACGATGCTGCGGATGAAACGTTTCTGAGCTTCAACACTTTGCGGGTCCAGATACGGATTCGTCCCTTCCCATGTCTCAGGTGTAAAAGAGAAGAACGTGAATGTAACCTGCAAGCCGTGTCGCTTCGCCGTTAACAGGAAAGCATCAATGGCACGCAACACGTCCTCAGCCATGTGACCATCCACCTGCATCATATTGCGATAGGCCGTCCAGATTCCGGTTCGAATCCAGTTAATTCCGGCTTTCGCCATCTGTGCCATGTCCCGATCCCAGACATCGGCATTCGGCAGGAACAGAAATTTGCGTGCCACATCGGAGGTCATGTAGGTCATGCCCACAACAGGTAAAGGTCGTCCATCTTTCACAAAATAATCTCTGCTCCGGGTGATGACTTCCCCTTCTGCAAGCAACGCTGCATCCTGGCCCCAGAAGCCTTGGCGCAAGATACGAACTTCTCCATCTGGTGCCTGCGCACGGCATTCGATCCGATACAGTCCACTTTCAATGGAGACCGGGAGAAGTATGCGTTCGAAACGCTGCTCACCGGAAAGCTCCATCTCCAGTTGATGGTTCCATACCCTCTCAGTCGAGCCACTTATGCGGTCCTCCCGCTCAACGGTCAGATCAAACGTCCACAGCTCGGAAGCTGTACGTCTGCTGCCTGCTCGCTGTAATATCTGGCCCTGAAGTGTAAGTACAGCCCGTTCATCTGGTTCATACGAAGCGTAATTCGACTTCAAGGATAGCTCGGTTACACCTTTCGTACAGAACTGTGCCCAGTTCACGATCTCGGAAGCGCCATCCTGCTCCCAGAATGAGGTCGTCAGTGGCAAATGAACAAACATCCAGCGCGAACCAACGAAAGTCCCGCGAGAATTCTCCCACAAGACGATTGGAGCAGCGATGCTTCGTCTGTCCTTGGTGATCCCGCGCAGCAAAGGATGAATCTGCGTGCTCATCGTTCCAGCCGAACCCATCTGGTGAGGCAGATCACTATTTTTGGTCGTATGCGGAACCAGATTCCACGTATCTGCAATCTCGAATAGTCCTTCTTTGCCAGCAAGAAGCGGGATATGTTCAGAGGAAGTGTAAGATTGTACGTTGACTGAAGATACGTTTAACGCCTCATGAATATACAATTCCTGGTGATACGCGGTCTGCTCTGACTCGACAACCCATGCTCCATTCTCATATCGAACCGGACGTTTGAAGGGTGCTCCGCCAATACTGATCAGGCTTCCCCCTTGATGAAGATAAGCTGAAATGGCTGTCCATGCGGATTTGGGAAAATAGGGTGCATGAAGGTTCACGAAACAGCCTTCACCTGCATTTGCAATTAACACCTCTGCGAGTTGATCTGCATTTACAACGGTGACCTCTTCTAAGCCCAGCCATTGATCCACAGCCTGCTTGGAGGGCAATTCACTCTCCACTGGAAAATCCGGATCAACGAAGATAATCAGCTTGGGTTTATTCACAAGTGCACTACTCATAGCAGGCCATCCTTCATAGATTTATAGACCAACTGGGAGAACAGGCTGTTGGACCATGCGAACCATTTTCGTGTGAAAATCGTCGGATCATCGGCATGGAAGCCCTCATGCATATAACCTGTATCTGCATCCGTCGCTTCGAGCATGCGAATAATCTCCAGCTTTTCCTCAGCAGACTGCGCCGTCAGTCCCTGCATGGATAACCCCATATGCCAGATATAATCAGGTGGTGTATGGGGACTACCAATGCCTTTGGCAACCTTGCCCTCATAATAGAACGGGTTCTCTTTGCTCAGAGCAAAACGGCGGGTATTCTGATAGATCGGATCATCCGCTGTGACGTAACCGAGATACGGAATGGACATCAGTCCCGGTGTACCCGCATCGTCCATGAGGCAGTAGTTCCCATAGCCATCCGTCTCGTACGCATAGATCGGTCCAAATTCAGGATGACGATAGATGCCATACAGCTGAATACCGTGATCCACGTCCTGCTCCAGATCTTTAAGTTCCTGCAAAAATTCCATATCCCGGAACACCCACTCGGCAAATTCCTGCATCTGGCGCAGAGCGACAACCGCGAACATGTTGCCTGGGATGTTGTAGTGGAAATCACAGGCATCGTCACTGGAGCGGAAGCCCGACCAGATCATTCCTGTGTAATTGATCGGCATTCCCTTGCCGTGATTACGGAGAGAATCTGTCGGAATACCATTATTGCGCGTGAAGCGATATGGAGACTGTTCCATATGATGCTGCTCGACTTTGAACAGGTCCACAATTTTCCGCATTGCCGCCTTGAAGCTGGAATCGAAAATGTCGGTTAGTTCCGTTTCTTTCCAATATAAATAAGCCAGTCGCATAACGAAGCATAGCGAATCAATCTCGAATTTGCGCTCCCATACCCAAGGCGACATCTCGGTCTCGTCCGTCGTGTTCCAGTGCCAGTCATTAGCCGTCTCATTGAAGGCATTCGCATACGGATCAATATGAACATACTGAATATGACGTTTGATTAGCCCGCCGATGATCCGCTGTAGTTCCTCATCTTCCTTGGCAAACGGAATGTAATGTACCACCTGCTCCACGGAATCGCGCAGCCAGGAGGCTGGGATATCTCCTGTGATGACAAAAGTGGTACCATCCTCCATCAACTTGGTTGTCGTTTCGATGGTATTGGGGAAACAGTTTTTGAATAATTGAAGCAGCTTCGGCCGATGGGCCAGCTTCTGTTCTGCCTCTTCGAGCACCGCCTGAATCGATTGTGGCAAGGCAACGGGCGGCATGGGTATTTTGGGTAATCTGAATTGTTCCATGGATGAGTGCAACTCCTTAAACAAATTGAATGGTGTAGCTATAAAAGATCAAGCTGAGAACATTCACACTAGCCACTACGATGACAGAATAACCTTCCGATCGCTGTTATCCCCAGATTTTTTTGATTCCCTTTTCTAAAGGGTAAATCCGGGGATAAAGGCGAACGCTTCGCTTCTTCTGGTTATTTCTGTCCTCTCCGTTAACGTGTGAATAATGAGCTGGACATATATAGCTCAAAAATATTTCAAAAAGGTTTACCGCAGTAGCACGGTTTGTATTTCGTAAGGTTTAAAAGATAATGTAATCTGGCCATGTGTATGGGCCAGTGGTTTGACCGGTTCTTCTAATGCGTTGGAGTGGTACGCTTGCTCAAACGCATGCGGCCATTGCAATGTGATGCTTTCGCGTTTGCCTGACGATTCATAGAAGCGGAGTACGGTGCCTTGTCCATCCTCTGCCAATTTGACCGTATCCAGAATGACATGATTGCTGTTGAAATTAATCCATGCTCCGGTTGCCGGGCGTACAGGGGCGGCTTTTGCAGTTGCATCTGCAGTTGGATCTACTCCAGACCCTGGGCTTTGGTGTTCTTGATCCCTCTGTTGTACGTGCCCCATCTGTTGCACTTGCTGCGACTGTTGCACTTGCTGTACCGTCACCTCATGATTCAATTCAGTTGCTTGACGTACGATATGTGCTTTTCGCCAATCTCCTGCGTGCGGATACAGGGAATACGTGAATTGGTGTTCTCCCTGATCAGCCGTGCGGTCGGGCCATTTTGGAGCACGAAGTAAAGATAAACGAATTGTGCTGCCTTGCACGTCATAGCCGTATTTGCAATCATTGAGTAAACTTACGCCGTATCCATATTCGGAGACGTCCACGAACCGATGTCCACAGACTTCATACTGGGCTTGTTCCCAACTGGTGTTACGATGTGTGGGGCGTTCCAGTGCACCAAAAGGAATCTCGAATGTTGCTTTGGACGTCACCACATCAATCGGGAATCCAACTTTCAGCAATTTGTGATCTTCATTCCAGTCCACATAGGTCTCGAAATCAATTCGTGGTGATTCGTGATAGAAGACCATATCCTGCGTAATGACGGATTGATGAAGCTTCCAGCGGAAACGCAGGACATCCTGCGTTGCTCCTGCCAGCACCAGCTTTTTCTCCAGCAACTCCACTGCGCCAGCAACCTGCTCTTCATAACGGGTATCGATATCCCATGCATCCCAGAGTGTCGGACGATCGTGGAAAAAGTGAAATTGATTCCCCTGTTCTCCCGATTTCAGCATCTCTCGCTCTGCGGTTTTATCCCATAAACGCGTGATCTCCCCACGTTCGTTAAACTGCACATGATAAAAGGCAGTATCCCATGTATCATTAAAGGTTGGTTGTGCGGCAAGGTTCGTCATTTCCCGTACATTCGTATCCCTTGTATTTTCCGGTACTAACCAAATCGTCTTATATCCAAATGCCGGAATGTCTGTCACGAGAATAGACATGCTCCCATCCTCCCGATCCATCCGCAAGCGCCGGCCTTCTTCATCAATGCCGTAACGATCGAAGCCATCCTGCACAGGCAGCTGAACCACTGCACTGCGTTTCCAACCCAGACTGTTGAACACAACATAGGCCACTGAATCCTCTGGACCCTGCGTGTTCATGCCTGCTGTCAACGCAGCAACGCCTTGATTCAGTCCTGTTCTGCCCAGCTCGAACACTCGTGCATACTCCTCATTCGATGTCACGTACGATTCCGTAATGGCCGAACCAGGAATGATATCGTGGAATTGATTCAGCAAAATCAACTTCCAGCCCTCATGCAGTGCGGAACGCACTTCGTCTTCCGCCGGCTCATCCATCTCCGGTAGAGCGAGTGTATTCCACAGCTCGGCTTCACGATATAGAACCTCCGCTTTCCGATTGTTGCGCTTGTTGCGTGCATGTGTCGTGTAGGTTCCCCGGTGTAATTCCAGGTACAGATCGCCATGCCATTTCGGCAGTACAGGCTGTTCTTTTTCGATACCAGCAAAAAAAGCTCCCGCTGTGCTATAACGACTTGCAGGCTGTCCTACCATCAGGTCAGCACGATCCACATACTCCAGCATCTCGCGTGTTACCCCGCCGCCACCATCGCCGTGTCCGTATAAAAGCATATGTTCAGGATGCGCTGCTTTCTCCCGGTAGGACTGCCAGTGATCGTAAATATCTTTCGGCAAGGTATGTTCATTAACCCCATGATTGAGGTAGGAGAGGATCGGTGTGCCATCAATGCCAATCCAGTGAAACAGGTCATATGGGAACACATTGGTGTCGTTCCATCCCAGCTTCGTCGTCATGAAATAGTCCACTTTGCCATGCTTCAAAATCTGAGGCAGAGAGGCACAGTAGCCGAATGTATCGGGCAGCCATTCGATCTGCGATGTCTTGCCGAATTCCTCCATATAGAAACGTTGACCATATAACATCTGGCGGATCAAGGACTCCCCGCTTGGAATATTCAGATCTGGTTCCACCCACATGCCGCCAACCAGTTCCCAGCGTCCTTCCACAATCCGCTGCTTCACCCGTGCATACAATTCGGGATCATTCTCCTTCAGAAAGGCATACAGCAATGGCTGACTCTGGGAATAGATATAATTCGGGTATTCATTCATAAGAGCATCCACAGTAGAGAATGTACGACTCGTTTTGCGTACGGTCTCCCGCACAGGCCATAGCCAAGCAATATCAATATGGGATTGCCCCACCATATGCTCCAAGCCTTCTGCGTTGCCGCCAATCTCGCGTACTTGGTGCCTCAGACTATCTTCGATCTGGCGAATACCTTCCCCATGCTTAATCTCTTCCTTTGTCATACCTACGAATTGATCCATCGCACGATAGATGGCTTCCAGCAGACGAACCCGCCGAAAGTCACTTTCCGGCAGCAACACTGCTGAATCCCGTACAATAATGACCGTGTACATCAGGCTGCGAACCGCTTCATTCGGTCTCACCAGCAGGCTGGTAATCGAGGTGATTGGTGGCTGAATCACCGCCTGTTGATTCAGGGGGTCCACAGGTTCAGGCACCGGATCGAACATCTCGATCTCCAGTTCCGGTTCGGTGCCGACTTTGGATGGATCAAGCGTGACGTAAGTATGATTACGGTCCAACCCTTGATAGGAGCGTCCATTTACCCGCAACAGACCTTCTCCACCTGTTTCGAAGACAAGTCCATATGGTGCTTGCTGCCATGATTCAGGAATTTCCAAACGTGTTCTAAAGAAGTAGGTTGTTCCTTGTTTGCTCGGAAATCGTTCAAAATCCTGTCCTGCCGGATAATCACCATGATCCTCATAGTCTCCCGGTACATTATAATAAGCGCGATTGATATGCCAGCTCCGCAGCTGTAATTGTTCCAGCCACTGATGTTCGGATAACTCGCGGATGAACCGTCTGATACGTTCCAAAGCTTACGCCTCCTTTACCGTCAAAACGGTCATTTGCGTATCGTTTACGTTGCTTCCGATATGAATATGGAACTGTCCCGGTTCAACGACTGGCTTCAGGTCCCGGCCAATATATTGCAACTGCTCTGCACCGATGTGTAATTCAACCGTCTGCGTCTCTCCAGGCTCCAGATATACTTTGGCAAAACCCTTTAATTCCTTGTCCGGGCGAGTGATGGAGCTAACCACATCGGATATGTACATCTGAACCACCTCGGCTCCTGCACAACTGCCCGTATTGGTCACATTCACCGATACGGCAACCGAATCGCCCGCAGTTATGTTCGTCCCACTAAGCTTCGGATCACTGTATTCAAATGTGGTGTAACTGAGTCCATATCCGAATGCATAACGTGGCTCCAGATCCTCTTCCAAGTAACGTTTGCCACGGGAACGTTTGCCGTTATAGTAGATCGGTAACTGACCCACATGCTTCGGAATGGAGATCGTAAGTCTACCCGACGGATTCACGTCACCGAACAGAATGTCTGCAATCGCATGCCCGCCTTCTTGCCCCGGATACCACGCCTCCAGAATGGCATCGGCATGCTCATCGACCCATGGCTCAGTAATTGGACGACCATTAATGTAAACTACGACAAGGGTCTTTCCGAGCTTGTGAATCTCCTGAATAAGCTCCAGCTGTACTCCCGCAAGCCCTAACGTCATCCGATCAATACCTTCGCCACACTCCATGTCATTCCATGAATTATCCGATACATTGGAAGCACCCGTCTTCAGATCGATTGTGCCTTCTCCAAAATCACGCGCACTGGAACCGCCCACGACCATAATGACCGTCTCCGCCTGGCTGGCAACTTCGATGGCACGTTCAAATCCTTCTTTGGAATCACCTTTAATCCGGCAGCCCGGTGCATAGAGTACCTCGTTTACAACGCTCTCTACATAGGTTTCAGCACTATTCGTATGACCAGCAGAACCCTTCTCCACGTGCCCATTCGCACTTACAGCCAGCTTACTGCGAATCCCATCCAGTACCGTCGCCACTTTCGACTTCGGTTGCGGTGATGTATAATCGCCGAGCTGATTGTATGCCTGATCCGCATTGGGCCCAATGACAGCAATACGACCTGCCGTTGTAGTGGATAAAGGCAATGTAGCCCCCTCATTTTTGAGCATGACAACCCCTTCCGCCGCCAACTGGCGTGCCAGCTGAACATGCGCTTCACTGCCAATCACTTCTTCTGCGCGATCCGCATCCACATAAGGTTGCTCGAATAATCCTAGACTGAACTTCAAAGCCAATACACGGCGGACAGCCTGATCCAGAACTTGTACATCAAGCTTGCCTTCTGCCACCGCCTGAACCAGATATTGCCCGAACATCTCACCGGACATTTCCATATCAATGCCTGCCTGAATCGCCTGCACCGATGCATCCAATCCATCATTCGCAACGTCATGCCCACTTGCCAGCATGTTGATCGCACCGCAATCCGTAATGACCAGACCGTCAAAGCCCCAATCCTTACGCAGAACATCCTCCAACAATTCCGTATTCACCGTACACGGTGTGCCATCAATTTCGTTATACGCCGGCATAATGGACGCCGCGCCAGCTTCCACCGCTTTGCGGAAAGGATACAGATCCACTTCCAGCAGCTCACGCCAGCCCATGTGTACAGGTCCCGCATTACGTCCACCTTCCGAGCTGCCGTAACCAACAAAATGTTTCAGCGTTGCCGCTACCGCATCCTCCCGATTCAAGCGTTCACCCTGAAGTCCTTCCACCGAGGCAACGGCCAGTTCCCCAATCAGATATGGATCTTCACCGAAGCATTCCTCGGTACGTCCCCAGCGCGGATCACGCACAACATCCAGTACCGGAGAATACGTGACTGCACCGCCTTGAGCACGCGTCTCCCGTGCTACCGCCTGGCACATCTCCCGATACAGATCTACATTCCAGGTGCTCCCCAGCAAAAGCGGTACAGGATAGACGGTTCCGTCAATCGCCATATGTCCATGCGAGCATTCCTCCCCGATCAGGATCGGAATCCCAAGTCTGGAATGCTCCACCGCATAGCGTTGAATCAGGTTAACCGCTTCTGCTCCTTCTCTTGCGGATAACCCATTCTCCAGCGTAACTCCGGTCCAGGGATCGGCTCGTAGTACACCATAGAGAGATCCAACGCCGGTGTTCTGCACTTGCGCTTTAAACGTTTCATTCAGCGTAATGTTCCCCTGATTATTCGTATAGGTCTGCCAGCCGAAAGGCTGGGTGAGTTGACCTACCTTTTCTTCCGTCGTCATCAGACTCAATAGATGCTGTACCCGTTCTTCTACGGATTTGCTTTGGTCCTTATAAGTCATTCATCTGCACCTCCCAATCCTGTCAAGTGATTCGGTTACTCTTTAACTGCTCCCACCGTCAGACCTTGTACAAAGTAACGCTGGAAGAACGGATACGCGAAAATAATTGGCAACGTGGCGAGAACAACCATCGCCATCCGTGAAGTGTCCTGCGGAATAGATTGCATCGCCGCGAGACTCATCGAACTGTTCGCCGAGTTCTGCTGGATGAACTGAATACTCGACTCAATCCGCATCAGCATGGATTGCAGCGGTACGAGATTGGGATTATCAATGTACAATAGCGCATTGAACCAATCGTTCCAGTAACCGAGCGTACTAAATAATCCAATGGTTGCCAGACCCGGTAACGATAAAGGAACAACAATTTTCAGAAACGTATGGAATTCTCCGGCTCCATCAATTCTGGCCGACTCAATGACCGCATCCGGTACACTGGTCGAATAGAAGGTACGCAGAATCATAATATAGAAGGCATTCATCGCAAGTGGCAGAATGAGTGCCCAGACGGTATCTTTCAGTCCAAGAAGCTGGGATACAACCATATAGGTTGGAATCATCCCGCCGTTGAACAACATGGTCAGAATCGCAAATATGGCGAAAAATCTCCGATAACGGAAGCTCTTGCGGGAAATCGCATAAGCATACAGGGACATCAGAATCAGACTGATGATGGTACCGAGTACCGTCACCAGAATGGTCACCCCGTACGCACGCAGCAGTGTGTCACCACTCTGCCAGACGAACTGATAGGCGGCTAGACTCCATTCTGCTGGAATCAGTCGGTACCCATCACGAGCCAGTGCCTTCTCGTCCGTAAACGAGATGATGACTACGAAGATAAATGGAAAAACACAGATCAGAGCGAAGAGTCCGGCGATGATGTTCATAATCACGTTCCAGCCGTTGGATACGTGATGGAAGTCACGTTTTTTAACGAGTTGAGCTTGAGCCACAGTGGTTCACTCCTTTCTCTTGTCCTAGAATAGGCTGCTGTCTTTATCGATTTTGCGTACTACGTAGTTGGAGATGATAACAAGCACAAAGCCTACAACGGATTGATACAATCCGGCTGCTGTACTCATGCCAATCTCACCACTTGTTTTCAAGCCACGATACACATACGTATCAATAACATTCGTTACAGAATAGAGCGTACCGGAATCCCTTGGCACCTGATAGAACAGTCCAAAGTCGGCATAGAAGATGCGACCTACGGCCAGCAATGTCATGATTGTAATGATTGGCGACAGCAACGGAATCGTGATATTGCGAATCTGCTGCCACTTGCTTGCTCCATCGATCATGGCCGCCTCATACAGCGAGCGATCAATGCCCAGGATAGAAGCGAGATAGACGATGCTGTTGTAACCAATCGTTTTCCATAATGCTACAAAAACCAGAATATACGGCCAGTACTTGGCCTCGGAATACCACTGAATAGGTTCCATCCCGAACCAGCCAATAATCTGATTCAACATGCCCCGATCCATGCTCAGGAAGCTGAATGCGAAGTATCCAACGATAACCCAGGAAAGGAAATACGGGAGAAACATACCTGTCTGATATATTTTGGCGAGTCGTTTATTAATGAGTTCCGAGAGCAGGATTGCCAAAGCTACAGCGAATACCAGTCCCAAGAAAATAATGGCGATGTTATAAAAAAGCGTATTGCGTGTAATCAGCCATGCATCACTTGTGCTGAACAGGAATTGGAAATTGTCCCAGCCTACCCATTCACTCTTCATCAGACTTGCCCAGAAGCCTTCGCGGCTGAAACGATATTCCTTAAAGGCAGCCACTGTACCAACGAGTGGCAAGTAGGAGAAGAAGAAGAACCAGATGGCGCCTGGCAGCACCATGAACAGCATGACTCGGTTTCTAATCAGGTTTTTTAAAAATGCAGTCATTATGGATATCCTCCTTCAGGCTTGAATAAAAAAGGACCGGACGCGATAAGCAACCGCCCGATCCTTACGATGTACCGTTACTTGTTCTCTGCTCTCCAGGCATCCAGCTGGCTTTGGGCTTCAGCCATGACTTTCTCCAGTCCGGCTTGATTGAACTTCTCAATCACTTGATCCAGATTGGCTGCCGGGTCCAGTGTACCTGTCATCAGTGCTGCCCAATATTGCTCTTTCACGTTCTGTACCGCCGTCAGTTCAGATGATACATTGCTTGCATCGAAGTTGAAGCTGAGGATCGGGGAATTGACACCTTCAGCATTGAACTTCTTGAACTCATCCCATTTGTTGTCTGGATCATTGCTGTTCAGGTTGAGCAGCATATTGTTTCCAAGGGAGTATGAAGGCATATCGTAGTTTTTCGATTCAGGCAGATTCTCCATGTGGGTGTCATCTACTTTTTTGTAGTGTGTACCTTCAATTCCGGAATCCACCATATTGCGTAGCACAGGATCTGTATTCAGCAGGTTGAGGAATTCCATTGCTTTCTCTGGATATTCCGAGTTGGCTGAGATAGCCATGATTGAACCTTGTACAGATGTATTCGTTATAATCGCATCACTGGCTGGGGTTGAAACAACCTTATACCCGTAACTTGCAGACCACTGATTGTCCGCGAGCGGCTGAGTCTGTGCACGATCCAGGAACCAATTGCCTGATGTCGTCAGGTCGTTCGTGGAACCTGTTGTTGCAGCTTCTGCCGATACATAACCTGCCTTGTAGTATTTGCTCATCGTGGTGAGTGCTTCTTTCATTTCAGGCGTTTCCAGAATGTTCACGAGCTTATAATCTGTTGTATCCAGCTTGATCGCCATTGGCAGATTCTGAATGACATAGTCATAAGGCACATAAGGAACATAATTCTTATCCATGGCAAAAGGCGTTACACTTGGCTCACTTTCCTTGATCGTTTTGAGCAAAGGCTCCAGACTGTCTAACGTACGGATACCGGAGATATCAAGTTTGTATTTATCCAGCAGCATTTGGTTAAAACGCCATACCTCTTGTTGAGGCAACTCCTTGTTGGCAGGAATTCCGTAATTGTGTCCGTCCACTTTCGAACCGCTGAGGAATGCAGGATCAATGGTCTTGGTCAGATCCTGACCGTATTCTGTCAGCAGGTCATCCAGTTCAAGGAATGCACCTTTCCGGGCATTCTGTACATAATCGAATCCACCAGATGAAGTGAATAGAATATCCATTGGCTCACCTGACGCTACGTTGACTTGCATCTTCTGCGGGTAGTCACCCCAGTCCACCATTTTCATCGTCACGGTTGCGTTAATTTTCTCTTTGGTGTACTTACTAACTTCTTCCATTACTTTATTGACGTCTTTCTGAGGCGTACCGATCGTGTACCAGATCAACTCGACCGCGTCATCTCCCGCACCCCCGGATTCGGAAACACTTTTGCTTCCTCCACAGGCACTAAGAACAAGTGTAACGGCCATTAACGATGCAAGAACGAGCGAGAAACGTTTTCTTTGTTTACTCATTTCTTTGACCCTCCCTTTTCGTGTTTCCTTAAACTCTACAATCTAACTGCTTTAACCTTATCGAATGAAAGCATTTACAAAAAGAAGATAAACTCAAGTTTTCGAGGTACAAATTAAAGAGAATTCGTCTCTAGGCACCTATTTTGTACCTGTTTAAATAAATCGCTTACATAAAAGAGACATGCCGGGTAACGTATGGCATGAATTTCATGGCATGCCATTCCTGTTCCGAGTATGTCTCTTGGATCTCCGTCCGCAAGTTGGATCTTCCAGCCACCGAATTAACCAAAAACCTTGAAATCGGTCGGTGAAATGCCCACATATTTGCGGAATTGCTTATAGAAATAGCCGGTCTCCCAGTACCCTACATTTCGGGCAATCTCATGTACCTTTAGATTGGTATTCCGTAACTGCTCCTTCGCACGTTCAATCCGGTATTTGTTAATATATTCGGCAAACGTCTCCCCGGTCTCCTTATGGAATAATTGTCCTAAATACACTGGATGCAGATGATAATGGGCACCCAATAGCTTCAAGGAAAGCTCTTCTGCGTAATGTTTGTCGATATGTTGAAGCACCTGGTTCACAATCGGATTCTTCAGATCCTGCAATAGGGATTGGATCGTCTGCGACCCAACCTGTTGAAGCGCTCGCACGAGTTCATCAAACGTTGCACTGTCCAGCACAAGACGAAGCCCTTGTTGGTATATCGCAGACTCATCCGAATGTTTGATGCTCTCCAGTTCCATCTTGAAGCGAATCACCACTTCCAGTGCCGTATTCTGAAGTTCCCCAGGCGTAAGTCCATGCCGATGTTGTTCGAAATCCATACGAATCCGGTCAGCAAGTTGTTCGGTATTGCGGGACAGAATTAGTTTGGAGTACTCCCTCCAGTCGATGAAGAAAGTCGCCGCCGAGTTGCCGCATCGATCCAGAATGGCATGGTCAATGACTTTCAGATCGGGATAGATCATCACATACTGAAGTGCCTTCTTCGCCTCTTCATAACTTACTGGAGCATGGTAGAGCCCCTTCATCAACCCGCCTGCTCCAATACGTACTGCAGGATGTGTTACTGAGATTACATCAGAGATAACCTGAAGGCCATCCATCAACTTCTGTTTCTCATCTTCGTTGCCGTCAACATTGGCAACAATAACGAGATCTCCATCCATATCATGGAATACATTCAGTTGAGGCTTGTCCTTCAGCATCCCCTCCACACGTTCAAACATGCCGGATGTTTGCCCTTTGTCTTTGTCACGTAGAACAGCTACAGCCACATCCGTGGCCTCCAGGGAAAGATTCATAAATCGGGCACGTTCCTCAAACTCGGTAGCCGCGATCTGTCCTGTCAGCCAGCGATGCAGGATATTGTCTTTCAGAATCTGGATGCCATACGCATCATCGGCTTGAGGTGACTCCGTATGATCCAGTTTGGATGCCGTGTTGCTCAGCGTGGATTCCAGTTCTTCCACATTAATAGGCTTGAGCAGATAATTCTCAATACCGAGCTGCATGCCTTCTTTCAGATATTCAAACTCATTGAAACCACTGAGGATCATGACCTTTAACTCAGGTTGAAGTCGTCTGACTTCCCGAATCAGATCAAGACCATTCATGAGTGGCATGGATATATCCGTAATCAGAATGTCCACAGGCTGAGCAGAGAGTGCGTTCAACGCCGCCTGTCCATTGCCGGCATGACCTACAATTTCCATACCGAATGAAGACCAGTCTACAATATCGTATAATCCTTCAATGATGAACGGCTCATCGTCCACAATAAACACCTTGTACATGTCATACACCTTTCCCTTCTGTATGCGGATGATGCGGATATCGCACTCTGATCCGTGTCCCTTCTCCGAGGGTGCTCTCTATCGTAATTCCGAACTCTGGGCCGTACAGGAAACGCAATCGACTATGGACACTTCGCAGCCCGAACATCTGACCAGACTCTTCCGGGCGTTCCAGTTCTTCAAGGATCTCGCTCAGACGTACAGGATCAATGCCTTTGCCGTTATCCCTGACCTCCACCTGCACCACACCATCCGTCTCTTCTACAACAATGGATAACCGGTTATCCGAACGTTCTGTCTGAATGCCATGTACCACATAATTCTCGATGATCGGCTGCAGCGAAAGTTTCACCACAGGGTGTTGATAAAAAGCGGATTCGATCTGGATGGTATAGATGAAAATATCTTTATAGCGGATTCGGAATAACTCCAAATATAAGCGGCAAGCTTCCATCTCATCCTTCAGCGTATAGTTTTTCTTCTGTTGTACCAGGCTTTTGAATAATACGGACAGGCTATAGATCATCTCGCCAACATCCCTCGCCCCCTGGGAGATCGCCCTCATGCGAATCACTTCAAGTGTATTATATAGAAAGTGCGGGTTGATTCGAGCCTGTAATGCGACCAGTTCGGTCTCCTTCTGTTTGATCTCGGCTTTGTAGACCCGTTCAATATACAGATTAAGCTCATCCAGCATATCATTGAAGCTATGCGAGATTTGCCCAAGTTCATCATCACGTGCATCGTCAATGCGAGCCGTCAGATTGCCGTATTTCACTTTTTGAGTGAAGCGAATAATTCTACGGGTTCGTTTGGCAAAGTTAATAATGAAAAACGCCGGAACCAGCACGGCAAACAGAATACATACGATACTGATGGAGATGATGGTATTGCGAATACCCGCATACGTTTCAGCCATCTCTTCCACCGGAACGGTTCCAATGACAACATAGCCCTGATCCGCAGAGACGAACTTGTTCACATACATGTTCTGTTCCTTTTTCATCGCATCCATATCCGTCTGATCAAACAGGGAATCGGCCACATTCACATAGGGATACTTCTTCCCGTAATAATGATCGTTGGAGTCGAATAATACGGTCCCTTTGGACGACAATACCACGATATCTCCCTTCAGATTGCTCTCGTAATTATCCAGCGCATTCCCGATTCCCGCCGAGTCAAAGAACACGAGAAATTGTCCCAAATTACGAAGGGTCTGTGTATTGTTAATGGGGACGCGGATGGAATAGAGCGCAGGGTCCCATTGATTGATCTCTTTGCGAATCCAGTAATTGGGCGCACTAATATTGGGCGTTTCCATCGCCATCACATCAGGAATATAGGAATGGGCCACATTCGTATCCAACTTGCGGAACGGCTTGTTCTGATTGAAGGTAGACAGATCCTGCTGCTCAGCGCTGTATAACATGAGTTGGTTAATCTGCGAATTGCGATCCATAATATTCTGAAAATGTTTCAGCACATCGGCGGAATAATCATCCTGATTAGCGTAATATCCATTCGTCATGTGCTGAACATATTCAGCATACGTGTGATTCATCAGATACGTAATGTTGGTGGACAGCGCCTCATTCTGATGCATATCCCTCACCATGTTCTGCACGGATTCATACTGCTGATGAATATACCGATCCACATGTTCCATCGCTGCTTTCTGGATCGCGAGTTCCCGGCGAATCGTGGAGTCGGACACCGACAGGAAGATGATATAAGATAACGTAATGATCGTGACAATCGAAATCATCGAGAAGATCAGCAGCATTTTCATAAACATATTATTTTTGAAGAAATTATTGTAAACGCTAACAATTTTCAATTCGCTCGTTCCCTCCGATGCTGTTTTCCTGACTTGAATTATACCATCAGGCTTCTGACATAAACTTGTCACCCGTAATTTTTCTTTAGTTTATACCTGTCTTTCTTTAATTTTGCCCTATTTAAAAACGCTTTCATCCTCTATCGTTAACCATACGTTTAGCTTTGTGTTAAAGAATACCAACCATTCATTCCACTTGAAGGAGGAACAGCATGACACGCAAACTCAAACCGAAAGGCATCATTCCCAAGGTCACTGCCATGGTCCTGACTACGGCTCTGCTTGGACAAGTTGTTGCATCATCCGTTTATGCCGGAGACACGCTCCCTTACACCGGTGACAGCGCCAAAGGGGTGAATCAACCCTATCAGCACGGATACACTTCGGCTCAGATTCTAAACTGGACACCCGAAAGTGATATCCATGGTGAGCTGGTTCGTGCCCATGTCCCCCTGCAACCCCGTAATGAAGCGTTCGCTGCTACACAGGCGTATCCTGATCTCAGCCCAGACACCCAGCTATTTACGATGAGTGGTGATTACGGCAATGCATTCTTTGATAGCACACCATATACCAATGAATTCAGTCAGTATCTGTTTAATTATTGGCAGTATACAGACTACTACAGCTATTGGCACGGCATGGCCTCTGCCGGAGTGCCGGAGGAGCTGTATGATCCGAATAAGGAGTGGACGGAGAAATACTTCGAGTTTGGCATTTTGAACATTCCTAATCCGGCCTACACCAATGCAGCCCACAAAAATGGCGTTAAGTCCATTGCCAACATCTTTTTCTCAGACAATGACCGTGGACCACAGACGTACAAACAAATGCTGGTACAGGATGAGAACGGCAACTTCCCTGTAGCCGAGAAACTGACCGAAATGGCGAAGTATTATAACTACGATGGATATTTCTTCAATCAGGAAGAGGTCGCTCGGGGTGTAGCCCCTGAGGATATCGCTTCCTACAAGAAATTCATGAAAGGTCTAAGAGATGAAGGCTTATATGTTCAGTGGTACGATTCCACGATTAATACAACGGGCAAGATTCAGTACCAGAACGAGTTCAACGGACTTAACAGCCCCTTTGTGCAAGATACCGCTCTGGGCAGAGTCTCGGATTCAATCTTCCTGAACTATGTGTGGAACCACAAGATGCTCCGTGATTCCCGTGATCATGCGATCAGCCTGGGACTTGATCCACTGGAAACTGTATTTGCCGGAGTTGAAGGTGGGCATGACAAATTCGGTCGCTGGAAGCAGTCCTATGACTTGCGCCATAATCTGGATGAGAATGGTCAACCCATGAACAGTATTGCGACACTGGGTGCCGACTTCACCCACAACGCCCTGGATGAAGAAATGGGCGATGGCAGCACCAATCACCGAGCTGAGGATCAGTATCAATGGATGACCTTTGTACGTGATCGCGCTTGGTGGTCCGGACCAAATCAGGACCCGACGAATGCACGGCGTAACGCCTCGGCGGACCTGTCGGATGTATACGCTTCCGGCGCAAACTGGGATGGGATCGCTGCGTACCTCACCGAACGCTCCGTCATTAATGGCTCCAACTTTGCAACCAACTTTAATACAGGCCATGGTCTGAAATATTATGAAGACGGTAGTGTCTCGAATGATAAGGAATGGTCCAATATCAATATTCAAGATATCCCTGTCACTTGGCAGTGGTGGATGGATAGCGAGGGTGACAAGCTACGTGTTGATTTTGATTATGGTCCAACCTACGAGAAAGGCGCAAGATACAACTATGACTCCATTGGCGCGTTCAATGGCGGCAGCTCTCTCGTGGTGAACGGTAAACTGAACGCGGACAACTTCCTGCGCTTGTATAAGACTGACCTGTCCGTCAACGGACAATCGAAACTGGAACTAACGTATAACAAACCGTCTGGCAGTGATGCCTCTTCCCTGCATGTTGGATTGATCTTCGAGGATGATCCATCCAACGTGGTCTACGTGGAAGTGCCTCAGTCAGGCCAGCAGACCGACGGCTGGAAGACCGTTTCACTGGATTTGAGTGCATATCAGGGTAAGACGATTGCTGCTCTAGGATTATCTTTTGACCCTAATGGCGAGACGATCGAGAATTACCAGATGAATATTGGTGAGATTCGCATGATGGACGGTTCAGCCGCTGTGCCGGATGCCCCTACCGGATTCCATATTGCCAAGGCACTGACCAACACCGATGAACTGGTTGTAGCCTGGGACATGAAAGACTATTCTGAAGTGAAACAATACAACTTGTATGAAAATGGTGCCTATGTTGGCGGCGTGTATGATTCTACTTTTTATATCAAATCGCTGAAGCAGCGCTCTGGAGAACTGTCTATACGTGCTGTTGGTGCAGATGGTACCAAAAGTGAAGCAACCGTCCTGCCTTATGATCTGAATGCAGCCGTTCAGAATATTGATGTGAAATTCAAGAAAAATGGCGATGCCATTGTAAGCTGGAAAAACCCGAAGAAAGCGAAAGATACGGGTAAGGATAAGAATACGGATAAGGACAAAGATAAAAATAAAGACAAAGGTAAAGGCAACGAGTCCATTCAGCTCACACTTGAAACCGAATATACAAAAGAGCCCTTCACTAAGTCGCTTCAGGTCAAAAAAGGCAAACCATCTGCCGTCCTAACCGGACTTCCGACTAATGGTGAACATTACGTGTTGAATATCGCCATTGGCGAGCAGAATTCGGTAACCCATACCGGGCAGCTCGCAGATCTTCAGATTACACCATACGCCAAGGAAAAGGTGACGGTAAAAGATGGAAAGTACACACTTGCCCTGCCGGATCTGGAGGACTGGTACAAGATCTATGTGTATGAAAATGGAGTAGCACGCCAGTTCGGAGTCACTTATGTTTCGCAGAAATTCCCGTATATCATTCGGGGCAGAACAAAGCTGAGTGAACTGACCTTCACATCAACGTCCAGCAACAGCTCTTTGAAACTGGTCATTGAGGATTATGCGGGTAATCAGGCCACTACGATTTTGAGGTAACATTGCAAGTTATTTTTCAGGCTAACCTGTATAACATTTTAGCAACTTACAGCTATTTCAGTAAAAGAGAGCCCTCTCACTTCTGAAGTGCACCCCTTAGAATAGACATTGGAAAAACCCCAGGTTTAACCGATGAAATTCTAGGGGGTAAGCATTTTCGGGGTCTGTTATTGATTAAATCTTATCTAGGAAGTGGGCGAGAAAGTCATCCTATGCAACACGAATGATGACGACGCCTAGAGAAACGATTCCTCATATCGGTTCATGTCTCTATACTTCCTTTCCCTAATGATTTTGCAAAAAAAAGACAAGCCCCCATCATAAGAGACCTGCCTTTGGATAGATTTATTTATGAAGTTCCTTTTTGCTTACTTGCCTGCATCTGCTGGGCGAATCTCATCATCTCTTCGAACTCTTCCTCTGATACAGCATCCCCATCAGAACTTACGTCTTGTACAATCGGAATTTCGGGCTTCGCTTTGGTTCCTTTGCCGTATGTACGGGTACGGGTTCCAGCTGCACCAGCAGCCTGTTTGCCTTTGACCTTGGCCTGATCGCGAATATATTGAACAGCCTTCTCATAAGAGTTTACCTGTTTGAGCAACATGTTGGAGGCGATCGCCTCAACGAAGTTACGGTTAATCCGTTGCTCTCCACCGGACACCAGCAATGCCATCAGATAATGGATCAGCACATTGATGACTTCACCAGGCAACTTGTAGCTCAGATCAATTTTCTCAAATATATCGATCAGATTGTCCGGTACGGCACCAGGGAAGAACGTCTGTAGCAAGCGGGTATACGGCTCATTACGCAACATCATGTTGTATTGATGAATATCACACTTCGTCATAAATTGCGGAGGCACTTCGACGTAATATTCCATCTGTACCCCATGCTCGACCGGCGGTTCACCGGAGTCCTCTTTCTCTTTCCGTTCAGGCTCCTCCATATGCTGTCTCAGTGCCACTACCTTGGCTGCTTGTACAGTCTGCTGTTCATGACGCTTCTTCGTCTGTCTGAACTGCAGGCTTGCCTTATGTTGCAGGTCATCCAGAATCAGTTGACCCTGCGGACTGAAGATATCATCCTCATCAAGCAAACGGCATACATCCTGCACACTGAGATTAAACTTATTCACCACATAATTGACAATTCCCAATTGTTCATGGTCGAAGCGAAGCTGCTCAACATGCCGACGATTGACGGACTCCCGTGGAAAACGCAAAATAATGTCGGCATAGTTCAGACTATTTTCCTCCGCTGTATCATTTGTGCCTGTCCGCTGAGCCGTAGTCGATACTTCCGACAATGCCTGCTCCAATTCATAATCAATGACATGGGTATTGAGTTCAAATAAATCGTAAAAAGGAACGGAAATATTCTCTTTATTGGCCACCGGGTAAGGCGCGTCCCCATTTTCCACTGCCGAAAAACCGGAACGCAGGGAAAGGACGGCGAATTTGCCAATCTTGTCACGAAGCAGCAGTGTCAAATGCTGTGTACGAAAAAATTCTGCCGGAGAGAGCGGCGGCTGCAGCTCATATTCGTAGATGTAATCATCATTTTCCGGAATATATAGCCGTGAAGTCTGAAGCAGTCCCACCGCTTCAAGCTTGGACGCCTGCTCGACCAGATATTTGCGCCCTTTCTCGCTCGGCTCCAATCCAAGCGTCATGAACAGCCTCCGTTGCTGCTCAAGCGGTGAGTAACCGACCTGTTCACCGGGAAGATGCTGAAACAACAGCCGATACAAGCCAACCGCAAAAGCACCTACCATGGGCTGATAAGCACCTGTAAGCATACGGTCATCCAGGGCACTAAGTCCAAACTCCCTGTATACGCAGTAGCGATGATGTTCAGTATAATGGTGCAGATTCTTCATGCGCATAGCCTGATCTCCTTCTCCCCAAAAGTATGTTTATCTATTCTATCATAAATGTCTGATCCTCAAATGCTCAAAAACAGGTAAAAAGACGGCCTGTTCTCGCTCCGTTTCGTCCTAGGTCGACATCATTCACGTTTTCGCAGTATTAAACCACTTTCGAAAGATGACAAATGCCGTGAGTCGCTAGAATACTATAAAAGCTGTAGCGGCAGAATACAAGTGATGATCTGAAGAGAATGTTCTCCAGATGTATATGAAGCACGGCTGTACAATAATTCTTCCATTTTACATAAATAGCAAAAAAGCCTTCCCTTGCAGTCGTAAGCGTTTACGACAAAGGTAAGACTCCACGTGATTGCAGACAGGTATGCACGACCTCTTTCCAACAAACTAGAACATTCTGTACCCACCCAGACGCAACTTCTGAATCGTCCAGCCGCTGATGACCGCTCCCGTGAGCCCGGCGATACCCGTCATATAGTCTACAATGTGGAAAGATCCCAGATGTGACACCAGAGATGACGATTGATCCCATAGGGAGTACACTACAATCGGCAGAATGACAATGATGAACAGATAGGAAGGAAACCAGGTGGTCTTCATCAACATATTCAGAATGAAACCGATACCAAACATCATTACGAAAAATAATACCATTAACACCAGTACAGGTATAAATTGCATCGGGCGACGTTCACCTCTTCTTTCACACTTTAGAGTTTCACTTCTGGATAGTAGATAGTGCGTGTCCCAAAACTCGCTGAAGTGCATCTTTTACCGCCTTTTCGCCCCCTGCCGCGTCACTTTCCCTTGACGTGCCCCGGCACGCCTGCGGAAAACTTCCTTGCTTGGAACGAAAATTCTGCAAAATCTGCTTCCTTCGGAGTTTTCAGACACACCCTAGTGTACCGCAAAAAATGTGGCGAAGCAACGAACTTTCTGGACAATTTTCCCTATATTCACCATCTCTTCATTTGCCCTTCTGCTTCCTGTTGGGATACAATGTAAACGATAAAGCACTCACCCGTCCCTTATAGGGGATTTGGAAATATACCTTGCAGGAGGAACTAAACCAATGAACGAAGCCGCATCAACGCTGGAGGGCTGGTATGCCCTGCATGATTTTCGCTCGATTAACTGGGCCGCCTGGAAAGCAGCCGATGATGAAGAACGCGCCGTAGCACTGGACGAGCTGGAGGAATTCTGGAAGGAATGGAAAGAAGTCGAGAATTCTTCCCAAGGAAGTACGGTCGTCTATACTGTTGTGGGACAAAAGGCTGACCTTGTCATGATGCACCTGCGTGAAACGCTGGAAGATCTGAAGGCGGTCGAGAATGCGTTCAACAAAACGATGTTTGCCCAGTACACCACCAAATCGTATTCCTATGTCAGTGTAGTGGAACTGAGCAACTACCTTAGCAAAGAAGGCGAAGATCCGATGCAGAACCCGGACATTATCGCCCGTCTGAAGCCTGTTCTACCACAACGCCAATATATCTGCTTCTATCCAATGAACAAAAAGCGTGAGCTGAATGACAACTGGTACATGCTGTCCATGGATGAGCGTCGTACCATGATGCGCAGTCACGGCATGATCGGCCGTAGTTATGCAGGTAAAGTGAAACAAATCATTACCGGCTCCGTTGGTTTCGATGATTGGGAATGGGGCGTTACGCTATTCGCAGATGATGCGCTTCAGTTCAAGAAACTCGTCTATGAGATGCGTTTCGATGAAGTAAGTGCCCGTTATGGCGAATTCGGTTCGTTCTATGTGGGAAGCTTGCTGAATGAAAGCACACTGGAAGAGATGCTGAAACTGTAATTTGTTTCATACATGCAAGGATCGTACAGCTTGCCTTCTATTGAGGCAGGCTGTACGATTCTTTTTAATTTCAGGACAGCATAACAAAAGCACCGCGGATATATCCTTTAAGGATTGCTCCGCGGTGCTTTTGTTCATACTTATTACGTACTTCAAGCTTGATTAGGATCTATATAATTTGAATTGTTTAGTGTTTACACAAAAAACGGAAAGGACAGAAAAAACCTGAAAAAGCGAAGCTACAAGCTTTCTCCAAGAAAGCTACTTCGAAAGCATACACTTCGCCTTTATCGGAAGCATACGCTATCACCGGATTTTCCCTTTAACAAAAGGGAATCAAAAAATCTGGGGATAACAGCGATTGGAAGGTTATATAAAGTCTTAATCCTCGTCCTCCTCATCAACCGCTTTCAGCGATTCGAGGAATTCGGCTGTGGCCCGGTCACGGTCACGCCCCTTCTCCTTCAACCGCTCAATCGCAGGCAAAATGAGAATATCCACTTCCTTCTGAACGATATAGGCCAGATCGTACTGATCCTGCTCCTCCAGATATCCACCCACCTGCATCAGGGCGTTGTATCGATCCAGTTCTTCACGCGTTAGTAGTCCCCTAACCTGAACACTGCAATGTCTCATCCAAAGAACCGCCCTTTCTTCAGGACCAACGGAATACCGCCAATAATGAACAGGTATCGTAAATCAACCAGTTTCTTCAACTGAGCTGCTTTCCAGCCTTTGTACTTCTTGCCACCTACAACGGCAATCGCTTCACCTTTACCCAATGAGGCAACCGTACCTTTGCTCGTAAATACAAAAGGTTGTGGCTGTTTCTTGCGAATGGATGCCACGACGTTCTTCGCACAGTTGACACCCTGCTGCATCGCAATCTGGGCTGTAGGCGGATAAGGACGTCCTTCCGCGTTGAAGACAAGGGAATTATCACCGATGACATAAACATGCTCATGTCCCGGGGCACGTAGATAGTCGTCTACTTTCACTCGTCCCCGCATGACTTCAAGACCTGCCTGTTCCAGCAAAGAGTTACCACGAATACCGCCAGTCCATACGACTGTAGCTGCATCAAGCTTTTCACCCTCACCGACAATAACGCCATCCGGCAGACATTGCTTGATGGGAACACCTATTTTGAAGGTAACACCCTTCTTCTTCAACACGTTCATCGCATGCTCCACCAGTTCCGGATCAAATCCAGGCAAGGCCGAAGGTGCTGCCTCTACATTGTAGATATGCACATGTTTGGGATTCACGTCGAACTCCTTACATAGTTGTGGAATACGGTCCGCAAGTTCAGCTACGAATTCAACACCACTGAAACCTGCTCCCCCAACGACAAACCGAATACGGTTTCGTTTGTTGTCGTTTTTGTACATCGCAAATTGATATTCGATGTGTTCTCGAATCAGTCGGACCGAGTTAATGCTGCGGATCGTCATGGCGTGGTCAAGCATACCTGGAATACCGAACGTCTCGGGTTCCCCGCCTAGTCCAATAATCAGATAGTCATAGGATAATGTGCCATCCTCCAGAATAATCTTCCGATCCTGTAGACGAATCTCCTTCACAGAAGACTTGACCAGATCAATCTTGAACTCATCAATGAGCTTCGAAATGGAGACTCTCGCATGCTCAATGGTATCCGTGCCGGCTGCCGGCATATGTAGATGTGTTGTAATATAGTGATAATCATGCCGGTTCACCAATGTGACGTCGGCCTCGTTATAATTCAATTCCTTCTGCAGCCGCTGGGCTGTCAGAATCCCGCCATAGCCCGCGCCGAGGATGACGATTTTGGGAATACTGCTCATGTCTATACCCCTTCCGGTTTCGCTCGCACCAGCCCCAGATGGGGTGTTGATGCAAAATGCACTTACTTACAAATATTGATGAGGTCTTATCCATTATGACGACAAATGTTAACTTCGCGAATTTATTTTAACGTTTGAATCAATTTCATAACTCACTAAACATGGGTTTATGAAACTAGATTCGTTTGCACGCAAGTTATCGTTTTAAGTTGTGAAATTAACCACAAGTTTCCACAAAAAAGGTGGATTGTCTTCACATTACATATTGACTCTAAATTAGACAAAAAAACACATAGTACAGGTCAAGGATATCTGTATTTCTGGTAAAGATCAAGGTTTTTTTTGTTATTTTTCATAACCTTTCATTTCCAATTTCATCCTATTCTCATCGGATCTTCATCAATTATTCTCAGATTCGTGACACAGTTAACTTTGCAACCCTGAATACACCGTTTATAATAGGAAAGACAGTTCAGCACCAATGCCGGTTACGATACGTAGCCTGCACTTTTTCTCTGTTCACTACCTATTAAAATATGAAAGGTGTTGTTGATTCTTGACTGCACAGATTTCCAGTCATGATATGACTGATTTGCTTATTATTGGTGGCGGACCTGCGGGTCTATTCGCCGCATTTTACGGTGGGATGCGTCAAGCATCCGTTACACTGGTTGAAAGTATGCCACAGCTTGGCGGACAGCTTGCCGCTCTTTACCCGGAGAAATACATCTATGATGTAGCCGGATTCCCGAAAGTAACTGCTCAGGAACTGGTGAATAACCTGGTGGAGCAAATGAGTCATTTTAACCCGAACATCCGCCTGGAAGAAAAGGTTGTATCGGTTGAGAAAAAAGCTGAACAACATTTCATTGTGAAGACGGATGAGAATGAATATCATGCCAAAGCCGTTATTATTACGGCTGGTGTAGGCGCGTTCGAACCACGCCGCCTGGAACTTGAAGGTGCTGCCAAGTTCGAGAAGAGCAATCTGCACTACTTCATCAATGACCTGAATGCCTTCGCTGGCAAAAAAGTACTGATCAGTGGCGGTGGTGACTCCGCTGTAGACTGGGCGCTCATGCTGGAGCCAATCGCTGAGCAAGTGACCCTGATCCATCGCCGGGACAAGTTCCGTGCGCATGAGCATAGTGTGGAAAACCTCATGAATTCCAAAGTTAATGTCGTTACACCGACCGAAATCACGGAACTTCATGGTGATGATACCATTACCAAGGTAACTCTTGCACACGTCAAAACCAAAGAAACACAAGAAATCGAAGTGGATGACGTTATCGTTAACTTCGGATTTGTCTCTTCTCTCGGACCCATTGCCGAGTGGGGAATTGAAATTGACAGCAACTCCATCGTTGTTGATTCCCGCATGGAAACGTCTATTCCAGGAATCTTCGCTGCCGGGGATATTACAACCTACCCAGGCAAACTGAAATTGATCGCTGTCGGATTCGGTGAGGCCCCAACAGCAGTCAATAATGCGAAGGTATACTTCGATCCAGATGCCAAACTGTCCCCGGGACACAGCAGTAACATGAAACGCTAGTTTCGCTAAATTAACATAAATGATACAAAAAAGGGTATCTTACTCCTGAATGAATCTATATCAGGAGGGATACCCTTGTCTTATATATGCCCGCTGTGTAACGGTCTGGTTGTACCGGAGCAGGCTTGCCCCCACTGCCTTCAGGGACTGTCAGAATGCGGCAAATTGAACGACTACACCGGACCATACAGCCCCTACGAATTCCAACCTTCCTCTGACACGGCAGACGAAGCCGAGAACGTTTGCAATCATGTGATGTACTGTCACCATTGTCAGACTCGTACGCTATGTCCTGTCTCACTATGGGACTTGTCCGGAAACCTGTAATATTGCCTGCAATGAGGATCTCTAGTGAAGAATGGCAGATACGTCGGTACCCAGTTTGCGCTTATGGATCTCTGCCAACAGCAGTGCGATGAAATCTCGTTCGAGATTCAACTCAATCGCCTTATGGTAGGAATCCAATAACATCTCATCGGATAACATAGCCATTTTCCGCCACAACCTTTCCTTTTTTTTCCTCAAAACTATCATATCAGAGATTTATATAGAGAACAAGCGTTCTTGTTATCCACAACGATATGTGGAAATCCTGTGCATAGTTTGTTGATAAATGGTAAAAATGCTGATTGATCAACGTGTATAGTGTGGACAGTATTTATGCACAGGTATGTTGTTAGTCGAACAGAACGTTTAACAGAATATTTTTTTCGGAATAAATTCATAGTTTCAAGAATGTGATGCGAGTATCTTACCCAACAATGTAAAATTCCAAACGTTTTTCATTCCATTTTCTACTATATATAATATCGGTTTTTCTTTGGTTTTCTTTAGCTTTTCCATCCATTTTCACTGAGGTCTGGTGTTTACTTCCAGAATCCATATCTTGCCTGAATGATCCAGTCCATAATCAAAACCAAGCTGACCCACGCCAGGAAACTGACTCTCCATAATATAAGTACATGTCAGTGTAAGTGAGCGCATCTCCCGGCGTTTGTGCCGACCTGATATGTGCGGCAGAGAGAGACCCAAGGCTCTTCTTCCGGATAGCATGGTGCCACCCTTACTCAGATTCGTTACACAGAGTCCCGGACGAGCGACCCGTCCCACCAGGGAACGGAATACCCAACCTCTCTCCGTCTTAACGACTTTGACTCTATAATCAACAGGTCTTCCTTGAATCGTTGCCAGATGAATTCCTTGCTGGATCAAGTATCTGCGTCTCGCCTTTACACGGATCAGAGAGCGATACATCTGCCCGTAACTTGCGAAAGAACGAGTGGTTTTCAGATGGGTGTATCGGTAGGCCCCTCCGCTTGCGGATACCCGGATGACACCGTAACCTCCGCCACCTACAATAGGTTTAATGTACACCATTCCATAACGACTGAGCATGAGCAGCAGATTCCCCGAGTTGAACGCCTTGGTCTGTGGAATATGGACAGCCGCAACCGGGTATTTCATCAGTGCCGCTGTCTTCAGCCATTTGCTTGCAAGCTGTCTCGACATGGGTTGATCTCCTTCCTTGGAACAATAGTCCTTCCTTATACATACTCAACAGGAGCCTTGCTTTCTTGTATGTTTGTCCACGGCAGGGGCCCCTTTCCATGGAACATGTCCAAGGATGAAGGTGTGAAACGGGAACAAGAGCCTGGTTTACTTTTCAAACCAATCAATCTGTCGTATGCTACTAAGGAATGGCTTGGAAGGGCTTAAATATGAGGATCTAAGGAGCGTTCAGAAGAAATGGAAACATTTTTCAAATCACTGTATAGCGTAGCCTATTTTGCAATGTCGATCGTTCTGGTAGCCGTCACGGTACTTCTCTTTGTCACAGGTATCCGACTCTTTATTCAAAAGCGCAATCGCGGCTTTGCCGTGAGTTGTCTTATATTTGCCTGTTTCATCGTCTTTATCATTGTTGTTATGCTTACTACGCCCTTCTCTGCAACACCTCCGGGCTCGCCGGAAGCCATGGCCGCCCTACTTCACTTCGGGTAGTTGAAACTCTGTAGAAGGAGATGCTTATGACACGTAATGAAACCTTAGGAATTATTGATATTGGCTCGAACTCCATTCGTCTTGTGATATACGAACTGGACCATGACGGAGCCTATCGCATCATTCATGAAGACAAATACGCTGCTCGTCTGAGCAACGTTGTGGAACCGGATGGAACGATTCTGCGCCATTCACTGGATAACGCTATCACGGTCTTGCGTCAATTCAAGGCTACTTGCGAGGCGTATCAGACCAAACTAATCCGTGCGGCTGCTACGGCAGCGATTCGTAATGCGGTCAATGTTACGCTGATTATAGAGTGGTTGGAGACCGATACAGGGCTCACCATTGAATGTGTATCTGGAGATCGGGAGGCCTATTATGGTTTCCTGGGTGTCACCCAATCCATTGACCTGGAAGACGGTTACGTCGTGGACATTGGAGGCGGCAGTACTGAGATTACGGTCTTTCGGGATCGGAAAAGGTTACATAGCATCTCCCTGCCCATTGGTGCTGTGAACTCTCACGCCCGTTATGGTGGTGAAGACCAATGGACTGAAGAAAATGTAACTGCGCTATGTAATGATGTGATCCAGGCGCTCCGTGGACAGGATTGGATTCATGACCATCCCGGACTGCCACTCATTGGTCTCGGAGGCACGATGCGAACACTCGCCAAAGTGGAACAGAAGCGTGTCCAGTATTCGCTGCCTGTCACTCATCATTTTGAGATTAGTGAGGAAGCGATGGAGAACATCGCTCGCTCCTTGCCACATCTAACCTCCGCACAACGCAAAAAGGTACCTGGACTCGCCAAAGATCGCGCAGATATTATTGTTCCAGGCGTATTGATCCTGCGGACGATCTTCCGCTTGATTCAGGGAGATTGCTATGTGGTTAGCGGAGCGGGATTGCGAGACGGATTGCTGCGAGACTTCCTGGCTTCGGGTCAGCCCGTGGTTCCGGATGCACTGAAGGACAGCATTCGCAATTTCCTTCATTTTGGTCCGCCTGTTCCGAAGAAACATCTGCACAGAGTTCATCAGGATGCACTTACACTGTATACGGCATTACAGGATGCCCCTCCTGAACAAGCAGATGCACGAATTCTGTACGCGTCCTCCATGCTGCACTTGGCTGGTCAGCAGATTAATTATTTCCGTTATACACAGCACTCGGCCTATTGGATTATGAATGCTAGCATCTATGGACTTTCTCACCGGGAGACGATCCTTAGTGCCATCGCAGCTGATTATCATCCCAAAAGAAGAACGCCCCAGTTGCTGAGCAAGCACCAGGACATTCTGAAGGATTCGGATGAACAGCATGCTCATCGATTGGGCTCTCTGCTGTGCGTGGTGAAAGCCATCAATCGTGCCGAGAGCATCGTTGCAATCGAAGCAACCAAAGAAAACGACTCGCTGCTGGTGAAGTTCACCTGTACAGCCGAGCCGTTACTTGAACTTAGCGACCTTGAAGAGGCCGTTAAGGATATGCAGGAAGCCTGGGGAGTTACGTTAAGACACTCCATTCAGCAGGCTTCCAAGGGATAATTCCCATTGCCTCCGTCTGACTTCTCAGCGGGGGCTTTTCATTTTCTACAAATACATAGTTGCCACCAGGCATAAGTTCTCTCGCTTTGACATTATCATTAAGGGACAGATTAAGAATATCGACCAGCATCTTCTTCAGCTCGGGATCGAAGACAGGACACATGAGTTCAATTCTTCGATTCAGGTTACGTGTCATCCAGTCTGCACTGGAGATAAATACATCCGGGTTCCCATTATTCTCGAAATAGAACAACCGGGAATGCTCCAGGAAGCGATCCACAATGCTGATGACCCGAATATTCTCACTGAGTCCCTCTACCCCCGGACGCAGGCAACATACGCCGCGCACAATCAGATCAATCTGCACGCCAGCTTGGGATGCCTCGTACAATTCATCAATCATATCCTGATGGGATAAGGAGTTGATCTTGGCAATAATCCTGGATGGTTTGCCATTCAACGCATGCCCCGTTTCCCGGCGAATCAGTGCAAATAATTCCTCCTTCATACCATCTGGCGCAACGTGGAAAGCTTGCAGTGCCTTAGGACCGGAATATCCAGTGATCTCATTGAACAATTCGGATGCATCTTCACCGATAATCGGATTGGACGTGAACAGTCCCACGTCCGTGTATACTTTGGCTGTACTCTCATTGTAGTTACCCGTTCCCACGTGAACATAGCGTCTTAACCCCTGCTGTTCCCTGCGCACAACCAGAATGATCTTGGCATGTGTCTTCAGCCCAACCAGTCCATATACCACGTGACAACCTGCTTTCTCCAGCTTACGGGCCCACGCAATGTTACGTTCTTCATCGAAACGTGCTTTCAGTTCGACCACAACCGTGACCTGCTTGCCACTCTCTGCTGCATGAGCAAGTGCGGGGATGAGCCGTGAATCCCCATTGACGCGGTATAGCGTCATCTTGATAGCCAGAACCCTTGGATCTTCCGAAGCCTCCAATATAAAATCGGTGACCGGTTCAAACGATTCGTACGGATGATGCACCAGTACATCCCGTTTGCGCAGCAGCTCAAAATGACTTTCTCTTGGCAGAAACTCAAGTGGATACACCGGCTTCACTGGACTATATTTCAGGTGTGAGAAACCTTCCAGACTATCCACGAATCCGGCCAGGAAACTCAGATCGAGTGGTCCATCTATTCCGTACACCGGGTCCTGAATATCGAATTCATCCTGCAACTCTAGCAGAGCATCTGGACGAAAATCTTTGCAGACTTCCAGTCGTACAGGGGCTCCACGGCGTCTGCGGCGCAGTTCTTTTTCAATGGCCTCCAGCAGATCTCCAGTTTCTTCTTCATTAATGAACAGATCCGCATTGCGGGTCACCCGGAACTCTTGCGCAGCCAGCGAAACGTATCCGCTGAAGAGGGAATGAATATGATGTTTGATGAGGTCTTCGATCAGAATGAACGTTTTCTTTTTGCTATTTGCCCGAATAGGAGCCTGAACTACCCGTGGCAGATTGGAAGGTACCTGAACGATAGCCATAAATGGCTCGCCCGATTGTTCATCTTCCTTCTGCAGCATCACAGACAGATAGACTGACTTGTTGTGTACCAGTGGGAATGGACGACTCTGATCAATGGCCATCGGTGTGAGTACCGGAAAAATAATTTCATGAAAATATTGGTCCATTGCGCGCTGCTGTGTCACATTAAGATCTGTATATTCCTGAATGTTTACGCCTTTCTTGGCGAGTAGACGAGTGAGTTCATGATAAGTTTTATATTGCTCGGCGACCATAGTGCCGATTCGTTTGATCAATCTGCGGTACAATCCCGCAGGCGTATACCCTGTAAAATCCTTTTGCGTAAATCCGGCCTTGATCTTCTCTTTCGTCTCCGCCACCCTAACACTGACGAACTCGTCCAGATTACTGGCGACAATACCGAGAAACCTCATGCGTTCCAGCAGAGGTGTTGTAGGGTCCTGAGCCTCCTGGAGCACACGCCGATTAAATTCAACCCAACTCAAATCACGATTAACGTAGTTCCCTGTTTTGACATCTCTATGCATGTATGGCCTCCGAATGTGTTGCGTATCTTTTCTTGTTTAGATGCTCTCCTATAATTGTACTATTCATAATCGACTCCAAGCGTCAGCGCAGTGTAAAATCTACGTAAAATTTATGTAAATGATACCTCATAGCCGCAACATTTTCCATCCCTTTACAAAGAGCAACAGACAGAGTAAAGTGAGGTACAGTGTGATTTGGTCCGGTAGCTTGTTCTCATTTTAAAAACAGAGTTAATAGAAGGAGTATATAATGAAATCCAATAAACCTAGAACGTTACAAAAAAATATAGAGTTTTTCACGGCTGCGCTATCCCAATGTTTGGTCACGGCATGGCAGGAAGACCCAGCTGGCGTCTACTGTGAAGTGGGATCCGGTATCGTGGAGCGAATCAGTGAAGACAGCGTGCGCATTCGAAATAATGATGGGACAAAGAGTCATTATGCACGAGATATCACGATGTTTCAGACCGAAAAATAATTTTGCATTTAATATGAAAAAAGACTAGCTTTCCGAAACAAGGTGTTGTATACTCTTGCCACAAGGAAAGGAGGTGCGTCAACATTTCTAATCATATGTTGAACGTGTCCCTTACTCGATCCACTAGCTCAAAATAAAATGAGTTTGGTGGAGGCGCGGGATACGGATCAATGTTTAAAAAAGCGCCACGGGTAAAAAAGCCGTCTTCGGACGGCTTTTTGTTTTGTCTTTTACATGTAGAGAGGTTGAAAAAACAGCCAAAATATTGGAAATGGGCCCTTTAGTTGAGTGAATCAAGACCGCTATACTTAGGAAGTAACTCATCCCATATCCAAGGAGGCATCTTGTTATGTTCCAAAATGTAAGGGGTTTCAAGACATCCATTGCTCTGGTTTTTGTTTTGTTGTTCACCTCTATTATGTTGCCCGCAGGCCAGCATGCTAATGCAGCACCGAGTTTCGCCAAAGGAGCGGACATCAGCTGGGTTCCCGGGATGGAAGCCCAAGGCTACAAATGGAAAGACAAAAACGGAGTCCAACGGGACATCATTGATATTTTGAAAAAAGACTATCAGATTAACTCCGTTCGTATCCGGGTCTTTGTTAATCCATCGAATGATTATGGTAACGGTTACATGAATAAGGATCGCGCGGCTTCCTTAGCACAACGTGCCAAGAATGCGGGTATGAGCGTTATGCTGACCCTACACTACAGTGACTCTTGGGCAGACCCGGGCAAACAAACCAAACCTGCCGCCTGGAAAAACTACACGTTCCAGCAATTGATGGATGCCGTCTGGAACCACACACGCGACGTGATGACTACGATGCAAAGCAAAGGGGTTACCCCGGATTGGGTACAGATCGGTAACGAAACCAGCAACGGCATGTTATGGGAAGATGGCAAAGCTTCCACTAATATGAAAAATTATGCGTGGTTGGTGAACACGGGTCATAATGCGGTCAAATCTTTGAGCACCGGCACCAAAACCATTGTGCATCTGGCCGGTGGAGATGATAACGCCCTCTACGTATGGAATATTGGAGGTCTGATCAATAACGGTGCCAACTTTGATATGATCGCGATGTCCCTCTACCCTTCATCTTCCGGCTGGAATACGGCCGTAACGAATACGGTGAACAACGCCAAGGATATGATCAACCGTTATGGTAAAGAGATCATCATCTCCGAAATTGGCATGGACAATAATCAGGCTGCAGCTGGTAAAAGTTTGGTAGCGGCGATGAAAAACCAAATCCGCAATCTGCCGAACGGCAAAGGAAAAGGCGTATTCTATTGGGAGCCTCAGGCTACCCCTGGTTATAACGGTGGCTATAGCAAAGGCGCATGGCAATCGAATGGTGTGCCAACTGTGATCATGGAAGGATTTATTGACTAGGAACGGTGGGTAGAAGTACGGGCTTTGGGGCAGCGTGGTGGGCGTTCCGGTGGCGGATCGTTCTTATGATCGCTGTTATCCCCAGATTTTTATGAATTCCCTTATAGGGGGAAAATCCGGGGATAGCCTATGCTTCCGATGTAGCTTTCTTGCAGAAAGCTTTTAGGCGCACGCTTCGCTTCTTCAGAATCAATTCCGCCCCCTCCACTACGTTGCTGCTCTATGAGGTACTTCTAAAACCGTGTGTAGTCAAATGGATTAAGTAGTAAGGTAAAACAGGCAGAGAGCGCTACCCCGGTGGGAGTAGCGCCTTTTTTTTGCGTTGAAGCGAGCTGTACAGCTGAGGGTTGCAATTTGGTGTGTTGGAGGGTGCTGCGGGTGGCAATTTCAGGGGCAGACCGTTCTTATGAGCAGGCTGAACGCAGATAGTCTTTTCGCTTATATATGAATATAATAAGATTACAATCATGCAAGACTTGGGATAACTTATTTCAGAGATGGGGAATATGTATGAGTTTTTTAAAAGGCATGGGTCAATTGGCTGGGGAAGTTACCGGGAAAGTATTGGGCGGCAGTGTGAGGGTTGTGGGTGAACTTGCGGGAAGTCCCTTTATCAAAGAAATTGGGAACGGCGTAGAAAAAGCTACCATTAATACAGGCAAAACTGTTGGACAACTGGCTAGCGGGACATATGATCTGGCGAGTGGTGCAATTCGAAAAGACGATACCGCCATAGACGCGGGGCTTGCCGATATTGGAGGTGCCGTAACCAATACTGCAAAAGGTGTAGCGATATCAGCTAAGTATGTGTATAAAGGTGGTAAGGATGTCGTCGTGGGCTTGAAAGAAGATGATACGGACAGAGTTAAGCTTGGCGCCAAGAATCTTTTGGCTGCTGCTGCGGTGACAACGCTCGCTGTCGGTGTGGTTGATGCAGTTGATGGGGTTGAAGGTGTGGAAACGGCAGAATCCGGATTAGATCATCAATAACACGATAACCGAAGAAACACAGCCTAGCAGGGCAACAAAAATATGGAGACAACTAAATGAGATTTTTTCAAGTAAAATCCGTTGTTTCTTCTGGATAAAGCATGAGTAGATGAACACCGTGACCACAATGGGCAGATATAAATGAATATCCGGACCATCCGTGCTCGGTAATAGTTCATTAATATATCTACCTATCGTTTCGTTGATCATCATAAATCCATATATAATACCGAGTATTGCTGAAATAAAAAACTGAAACAATATCTGAACTACATCATTCTTTAAAAAGAACAGACCACGTTTACGATACAGGTCACTAACCATAATATATCTGTTGCCTCCTCGTTTTTTAATTACTCTTTTTGATTACCGCTCCTGTATTTTACCATATTGATGATCCGCTGCCTTCTTAGTTTTGTCGATCCATCGTTCCCCAACAAACGAAAAACGGCCCTATCCACCTTATTGGTAGACAGGGCAGTTTTGACGATGCCAGGGATGCTCCCTTGTTCAGCTTGCCTTAGCGAGTCTCGTGGCACGCACCGATGCGGCAGCGTATACGACGAGTGATGTCCAGATAAGTGCGAAACCGACGAGCAGAACTGGCGATACCGTTTCCTTGAACACAAACACGCTCAGGATCAACATGATCGTCGGTCCGATGTACTGTACAAAGCCGAGCGTGGACAGTGACATCCGGGCAGCTGCCCGTACAAAGAAAAGCAGCGGCAGCGCCGTCACCACGCCGGAAAGCAGCAATTCGAAGAACATCGGCGCAGGCAGCGTCCATGCTGTTGCTTTTCCCACGACGGCCAAGTAGATCCAGTAGCCCAGCGCCACGGGCAGAACTACAGCGGTCTCGGAAAATAAGCCTACAGAAGGATCTTGCTTGATCTTCTTCTTCGCCAGACCGTATAAGCCGAATGACACGGCCAACGAGATCGCAACCCATGGGAAACGCCCGTAGTCGATGGCTATGATGAGTACCGCTACCCCAGCGATAGCAATCGCGAGCCATTGGCCGCGGTTTGGCTTCTCACGAAGGAAAACAACCGCCAGTAGCACATTCAGCAACGGGTTCAAATAATAGCCAAGACTTGTCTCAACGACATGACCGTTGTTAACTGCCCAGATGAAGATGAGCCAGTTGATAGCAATTAGCAGCCCACTGGCGGTAAGGGACAGCAGGGTCGAACGACTGGTCAGAATTCGCTTCATGTCACCCCAACGACGCTGGATGGCAACAAGAATGCCCATAAAGACGAATGACCAGACTACCCGATGTGACAGAATTTCTCCTGCCGGTACTGTGCTAAACAACTTCCAATAAAGTGGAAGAACCCCCCACATGATATACGCAATAATAGCGTTGATTAACCCATTGTTCATCTTCCATTCATTCCCTTTCTTCTGTGCTCCAATGCCTCAACGGATTATACACCTCGCATGATGAAGAGTACAAATGAACTTGTATAGCCCTTATTCAGTTGGTCGTAACCGCACAGGACGGTACTGTAAAGCCGTATACCTTTGTCATGCATTAAGTTCATGGATAATCATGGCACGTACTAATAAATCGCCCGCACTTGGTCACAGTATGCGAGCGATTTTATTTTTTGGACGCTATTGGTTTAGAGCATTTTTTTCATCTCATAATACTCGGCTTTTGTCTCATCGCCGCGCTCCCTATAAAACTGAATCAGAATATTCAGTGCATTGTCGAACATTACCTCGTAAGGTTGCTGTATACTTAACGTCCATGAATAAGGCTTATTTTCAAATAACATGCCTTTGTACACTTCCACCAGCTGCTTGAGGCTTTCCATGTTACTCTTATCTTCATTATAACTTTCATTGAAGTGTTCGAACTCCAACAAATCCACTTTCATGTCTTCGAGATTGAGACTAATATTCCCGAGTCTGCTCTTGAGCAAATGATGGATTCCAAACGTGTCAAACCGCTTCTTTAAGTTATATTGCGTTGTATATAAGTTCGCATAACCTTTATCCATCACCAAATCCGGCCATAAGTCATTAATGATTCGTTCTCTGGACACCGACTTGCCGTTCATACATACCAAATAGGCAAAAAGCTCCTCTGTTTTTTTGGTTCTCCAATTGTCGTCGATCACTTTCCCAGCTATAGAAACGGCAAAATCGCCAAAACACTTGATCTCGACTCGGTGCCCCATACTGCTTTTACTTCTAATCTTCTTTATTTTTTCCACTGTGACATAAAGCTGTTCGAACTTCACCGGCTTAACGAGAAAATCCAATGCTTTTGTTTCAAGTGTGTCTGTCACATAGGCATGGTGAGCCGATGTAAAAACAAAATCCATATCCGGTCTTTTTTTGAACATCATCCCGAGCAAGGCTATCCCATCGATCTCTGGCATTTCGATATCCAGAAAAGCGAGGTCAGGCTGTATTCTGCTCATTTCATCCAAAGCTATTGCAGGATCTTCATACATGGCAACAACTTCGACACCCGCAATTTTCTCCAACTTGCTTTTCAAGTTCCGCAGCGCATAATATTCGTCGTCTACAATAATAACTCTCATGGCTGCTCCTTAATGGGTATATGAAAATGAACCGCAGTTCCTTTACCCTTCTCGCTGACGATTTGAAGCTGTGTTCCATACTCGGCCTGAAGCCGCGCGTTTATACTGGCAAGCCCAATACCCTTGCCTTTCGAGTATTCAAGCAGGTTATGTTGGTCCGCGTCTTCAATGCCGACACCGTCGTCTTCTACCGATATGAAGTAGCCCTGTTGTAGCTTTTTGATTTTGATCGTAACTGTTCCTGCAATGTTCCTTTTTCGTATCCCATGTTTAATCGCATTCTCTACCAAGGGTTGAATAACGAAGCGCGGCACCTTCAACTCAGTATCTGTATCAATGTCATAGTGGATAACTATTTTCCCAGGGAACCTGGCTTGCTCAATGCGAACATAAAACTTGATTGCATCCAGCTCCTCATCGATAGAAATATATCTCTCCGAATTGCTGTAATCGAATATATTTCTGAGATAATGGGATAAATCGTTGACCAGGCTTCCCGCTTTTTCTTGGTTTTCAGCAATAACTCCTTCGATCACGTTCAATGTGTTGTGAATAAAATGTGGGTCCATCTGCGCTCGTATAAAAGCAAGCTCAAACTGCCTGGATTGTATTTCGGAATTTTCAAATAATGTTTGATTGTATTTCTTCTCTTCATCTAGACTATTGATGATTTCTGCGAGAGATAAGGCAAAGGCAATAGCCGACACACTAGAAAGAAAAAATATGTAATATACCATAATGTAACTTTGAGGTATTACTCCGAAAGCCATCATATAAAACAGAACTACCGACACAAAGCACAGGAGCCATGCAGCTACGAGTTGTGGTGAACGCAAGTTTTTGCGCCTGATTCCTCTAATCATAATTATAAAGTACAATACAAACATCATAGCAGATGCGATTGCACCCAATCCCCCCAACTCTTTACTGATGAAAAAAAAGATCAATAGAGTAATGGGGAAGCAAATGATGAGCACCTTCAAACAAGAATCGATCATGGGAAACTTGGTTTCAGTCTGAAAAATCGCTCTAATAAAAATGGCTATGGAAAGCGACATGAGAATACCGAACCCTGTGGAATATTCCGCAAGCAGGTAAACGTATTTGAAGCCCGTGATATTTATAAGTCCGGCTGTCGCTATGTTCCACAACAAAGTAGTGAATACATAGAAACAGGATTTTAAAAACGTTTTGTTTTTTATAGCTAAGCCCATGATTAGATTATAAAAAAACAATGCCAGCAAAACGCCGAATAAGATGCCACTCGCCCAGACGTTTATCATACTTGTCTTTCTGAAAAGTTCATCATTTACAATTTGAACAATAAAGTTCTGTCCGTATAACGATTGGCTTGTCATGTATATGTACTGATTAGGATCAAAATGAGGCGGAATTTTGATTGCTGGGTAGACATAATCGATCTCATCCGAATGGCTCTTATATGCGTACCCGAAATGCTTTGTTATGTAATCGTTACTTGTCGGGAGGTACAACGTTACATCTTCAAACAGAGGGTTGTTTATTGTAAGGTAATTCAATTCATCCGCGTCATATTGGTTTACTTTTATTTTGAACCATAAGCGAACCGGAGAATAGCCAACTTTGGAATAGTTTCCAGGTAAAGCTGCGAATTGATCGCTGACTTTAACATCGGACAAGGTCATGTTTCCTGATTTGTCCCGTAGAACTTCCATACGGATATCATCTTTAGATTTGTTCACATCCTGAAAGTAAACGACGAAAACGAATCCGGTGCAAAGTGATATTGCTAAAAAAATAGTTATTACTTTGATTCTAAATATAATGAATTCTGATCTCATTGACATACTCCCCAGTAAACTCGAACGTTGTCGACTCTTGGAGTAATTTTACCATGGTTCCGTCCATCCTTCAAAAAGATTTATTATCAATTTTGTTATACTAGGCACTATTACAGAACAATAAGTAAACGGACGCCAATCTGTCGAGATCAGCGTCCGTTTGTTATATTCATTATTATATTTAAAAAGTATTATCTCACTTCTCCAACAACGGTAAAGCGCTCGTTTTTGTGTTGTGGATTCTCGATCTCATCAACCAAAGCAATTGCATAGTCTGCATAACTGATGTAACTGTTACCTTCGCTGTTGACCATAATTACGTCATTACCTGCTTGATATTTGCCTGTGCGTACGCCTTCCGGATTAAAGAATCCAGCTGGGCTTAGGAATGTCCATTGCATACCAGAGGATGATTGCAGATCCTTCAAGTTAAGGCCTTGGTTCGTTGCAGTTGCCTTGTAAGCATCAGGGAATCCTGGGGATTCAAAGACACGCAATGTCTTGGACTCGTCTGTGAACAGGCTCCCTGCCCCGCCTACAACGATCAGACGAGTGTCTGGTGCATCCTTCAGAATGTTGATTAACGCTTGTCCTACTTCTACATGCAGGTTTTCTTTCCCCGCTGGAGCACCAAAAGCATTTACAACTACATCGAACGCTTTAAGATCTCCAGCTGTGAGGTCGAATACATCTTTCTCCAGCATACTCAGACTTTTATCTTCCAATTTGGATGCATTACGAACAATCGCCGTCACTGCATGCCCTCTGTCTGCCGCTTCTTTCAAAATCACATTTCCTGCTTTGCCTGTTGCACCAATGATTGCAATGTTCATCATCAATCTCTCCTTTGATTTCACGTTATTCATGTTTGAACTTCATAATGTAACTATATAAGTTACAACTATTTTTGTCAACTTTCTTTATTCTAACGTTTCGTTTTTTCTTTGAAACTATGCGTTTACCTTTATTTATAAATGAATGAATCAATTTCATAATACCTTTAGCTGCTTCAATTAAGGCTAGATATAGATCGAAACGGTTCATTTTGTCTATATCTAGTTACAAAAAATCCATTTTAGTGAGTTATGAAATTGATTCGAATCCATAAACAAAAAGACCTCCACAACGTCATTAGTACAAGACTAATACGCCGCAGAGGTCGTAATTACAATCTTAACAATCTTTATCCGGTACGCCCGCTTCTTCCTTCGTACGGAAGGATGATCCGCAGCCACATGTGGCTACTGCGTTCGGGTTATGAATGGTGAATCCACCGGTCATGCCGGATTCTTCAAAATCAATTTCCAATCCATCCAGGTATTTCAGGTTTTCCTTCTCTACAACAACCTTCATACTTTGAATATCCATATACAGGTCCTCATCGGACTCTTTATCGTCAAAGCCCATGGCGTACGAAAACCCGGTACAACCGCCCGGTGTTACGCCAAGACGCAGGAACATGCCAGGTGCCTCTTGCTGTGCAAGCATCTCTTTCAATCTGTCAGCAGCCGTTTCGCTGATGTTAATCATGCCAGGTCACTCTCCTTTTCATTAACGCTTCCTTAAATTATACTCCACCCCGTCAAGGGTCTCAAGTCATGTTTGCCTCTTTCCGCGTTCCCCCTGAACTCCTTTTTCTTCCCAGTGTATTGAACCCCCGGGACACGAGGTTTATAATGAATAGGTGGTCGCACTGAAATGTCGATAGTTTGTCATGACTTATTCAGGTGTTGGTCGTAATTGGAGTTGTAATTTTTTTCACATTTCGAGACTGCAACGCAGTCCCCAATGCATATATGAGTCAACCGACTCAAACTTTTTCGAAAAAAATAGCTTTCACTTGCAGCATACGCTGCACCGGGTAAATAAGAGTTAGTCTATATAAGAAAGCGGCAGATGACCGCATCTTTGCTATGTAGTTCTGTATGCAGATCCTACACACAACTCAAGTCCGGTTAAGAACAGGAGGAAACAGTATGTCTACATTGGTAACACCGTTCACAGACAAAAGAATGGCTGAGATCGTTGAGAAAGTGCAGAACGGCGTAAGGCTGAACTTAGAAGACGGCGTATATCTGTACGAAACAGATGATCTGCTGACTTTGGGCCAGCTGGCCAATGAGGCCAACCTACGGAAGAATGGCAAGAAAGTATATTTCATTGAGAACATGAGTCTTTATTTTACAAACGTATGTGAAGCTCACTGCGCTTTCTGTAATTTCCGCAAAGACCAGGGCGAAGATGGCTCTTACACATTATCCGGTGAGGAAATGATCGAGTATGTTGAACAACATATTCATCCGGGCGTACGTGAATTCCATATCGTAGGCGGACATAACAACCATGTTCCTTTTCAGTATTATGTCGATTCCCTACGTGCTCTAAACGAGAAATATCCGGACGTTACGCTGAAAGCCTACACTGCAGCCGAAATTGATTTCTTCACTCGCATTAGCGGTCTGAGCATCACGGAAGTTCTCCAAGAGCTCCAAAAAGCAGGCTTGAAGTCTCTAACAGGTGGCGGCGCCGAGATCTTGTCCGATGAATATCGCAAAAAAATGCGTGTGGACAAAGCGAACGTGGATCGTTATCTCGAAGTACACCGGACAGCGCACAATCTGGGTATGCGTACTCATACAACGATGCTGTACGGTTCCATCGAGTCTTATGCAGACCGCGTCAACCATATGATACAGATCCGTGAGTTGCAAGATGAAACCAACGGATTCATGGTCTTTATCCCGCTCTCCATGCAACCTAAGAGCAAAAGTGCGAGCATTATGCGTCGTAACTCGGCGTATGAGGATCTCAAAACCATTGCGATCAGCCGTCTGATGCTGGATAACATTGATCATGTTAAAGCATACTTCATTAATATTGGTCCACAACTGACTCAGGTAGCGCTCAGCTTCGGGGCTTCTGACGTGCATGGTACGATTGTACGTGAGAAAATCAGCCACGCTGCCGGTGCTCTTACGCCCGAAGGATTAACACGCAAAGAGTTGATCTGGCTGGTCAAAGGCGCAGGCCGTATTCCGGTGGAACGCGATACGTTCTACAACGAAATTCAGGTCTACGAATAGCATAAGCACTTATTTCCACCTATATTGCACCCGCATCACTCCAGAACGCTACTTTCATTGTACAGGAAGACGTTTGAACCCGAGTGATGCAAACTGCTGAAATATATCTTTAATTTTCAATTCCCATTTTTCAATTATTCAAATAAAAACAAAAGGAGCAGCTATGTTATTGCATAGCTGCTCCACAGGTTGCAGCCCCGTTCACACGGGACTGATGTAGAAAGGAAGCCGAGTCATGAAAAATTTCGTCATTCTTGGAGGCGGCTATGGCGGCCTCACGATTATCAAGGAACTTTTGGAAGGCAAGATCCCGTCAGACACCCAGATTATACTCGTGGACCGTAGCCCCTTTCAGGGATTAAAGACCGAATATTACGCACTCGCAGCAGGGACCGTATCCGACTATGACCTGCGCATCCAATTTCCAGTGAGCGATAAAGTGACGTACCGTTATGGAGAAGTCACTTCGATTGACCTGGAACAGCGTCAGATTGAATTTGAAGGCCAGGACCCGCTCGTTTATGACAAGCTTGTCATTGGACTTGGCTGTACAGACCGTTTTCATGATACGCCAGGTGCAGAAGAATACAGCTGCACGATTCAAAGCTTCAGCAAAACACGTGAGACCTACCTGCGTCTTAATGAGATCAAAGCCTATGGAGACGTGCATATTGTTGGCGGTGGGTTAAGCGGCGTCGAGATCGCAGCCGAGCTTAGAGAGAGCAGACCGGATCTGAATATCAGCATTCTGGACCGCGGTGAACGTGTATTATCCGCTTTCCCGCAACGGTTGTCCGTTTATGTTCATGAATGGTTCAACGAACACCAAGTAGATACGCGCGGGCATATCGCCATTTCACGCGTTGAACCCAACGCCATCTTTAACCGGGATGAACAGATTCTGACCGATGCTGTAGTCTGGACCGCAGGTATCCAGCCCGTTAAAGTGGTACAGGATCTGGATGTTACCAAAGACCCTCAAGGTCGTGTCGTTCTGAATGAATACTACCAAATTCCGGAATATACCGATGTTTATGTCGTTGGTGACTGTGCCAGTGTACCTTATGCACCTAGCGGTCAGGCTGCAGAAGTACAGGGTGAACAGATCGCTCATATTCAGCATGCCCTCTGGAAAGGCGAAAAACCCAACCCGCAATCACTCAAGCTTCGTGGCACACTCGGTGCTCTCGGCAAGAAGGCTGGGTTTGGGCTAATGGGCAAAACGTCCATGATGGGACGTGTACCTCGTATTCTAAAAAGTGGTGTGCTCTGGATGTCCAAGCGCCATCTCGGTTAGTCGAGATCAAGCGCATCCCAAGCATCGGCTTCAGCAATTTTGGCCAGAATGGCGTTATATAAATCTTCCACTTTGTCCGTGATGACAACTTCGCCGTTCACCAGTGCATAAGGAGTCATATAACATTGACCACAGCTGGTCAGGCAGCCATATTCAATCACATCATAGTCTGGATTTTCATCCAATTGATCCATGACTTCATCTGTGCCAAAGTGCATATTGTTAGCACAAAATTCAATAATAGGTCTCATTTAGGTTCACCTGCTTTGTTTGACCATTTTAATTTATGGTCATTTGTAATATAATATAGGAAGGAAAGGAGTTGAACAATATGAGCGAAAACGCACAAGACACCATGTATGATGAGGTATCTGATGTTCTTGACAAGCTTCGTCCGTTCCTGCAACGCGATGGCGGTGACGTGGAACTGGTCGACGTGGAAGACGGGATCATTAAGCTGAAACTGGTCGGTGCCTGCGGCAGTTGCCCAAGCTCCACCATTACCTTAAAAGCCGGGATTGAACGCGCCCTTCTCGAAGAAGTTGAGGGTGTACAAGAAGTCGTCCAAGTATTCTAATCAATCCTTCAAGAAATAAACCTCAAGAGCCTTTCGCTTCGCATGAAGCGGAGGGCTTTTTTTTGTTTAAGCTCAGGCATCCTCACGCTGTATTGTAGGTCGGATCGGATCAAGCCCTCCCGATATATCCATAATGTTGCCTGTAATAAAATCAGAATGATCCAGACACAGATACGTAATGACTCGTGCGATATCTTCACCACTGCCAGGACGTCCGCGTGGCGTCTCCTCGTCCGTTATACCTGCCACTTCATCGATCGTTTTCTCTTTGTTCGCACCGCGAATGTCACCTGGACATATCATGTTGACCGTAATTCCGTAAGGAGCTTCTTCAACCGCAAGTGTCTTCGTAAAAGATACCAGACCTACCTTGGCAGCCGCATATACTGCACGATGAGGCCATGATCTCGCTTCTCCGGCATGACTGAAGCCAAAATGGATAATGCGCCCCCACTGCTTGCGCCGCATCTCCGGCAAAACACGTTGATCCAGCAGCATAGGTCCCAGCAAATTACCCTGCACCAGCATCTGGACCTCAGCTTCGGAATATTCGGCAAATAATCGACGCTCGCGGACAAATGGACCCGCGTTATTCACCAAGATATCGATACTGCCCAACTTGTCTTCCACCTGTTCAACCAGTATGGCTATCTCTTCAGCTTTGGATATATCAGCCTGGATGGCAATACACCGCACTCCCTTGGCTGTAATCTGAGCGCTTAACGCCTCAGCTTCTGTTCTACTGTGTACGTAATTAAGGGCAATATGACATCCCTGATCTGCCAGACTGAGGGCTGTCATTTTACCAAGACCTTTGGCACTTCCCGTTATGAGGGCAATCTTCCCCTTCACGTCCATCCCCCTCTTCAAAGAGCAGTCACTCATCCAGTATAAAAGATTTATCCTCCCCTCACAACTTGCTTATCGCCGCCAATCTGTCCCATATTTACATTGAAGGAATTTTTGAAGAAACATTCATGCCCATAAGTCAGCATGCATACAGAATAAAACATAAAATAAGCCGTATACCTCTTCTGGAGAGATATACGGCTTATGGTGTCGATATTCATGTCAATCACGTAAAGTTAAATCAGGAACTCAAAATTTAATTTATTCCGTTGCAGGTTCAACTGCACCTTGATAGCGCTCTTTAATGAATGTTTTCACTTCTTCGGAATGCAGGGCAGCGGCCAGTTTCTGGATGGCATCTGCATCCTTGTTGTCCTCACGGGATACGAGGATGTTCGCGTATGGATTACCTTGCAGATCTTCGATCAACAAAGCATCTTTGGCCGGATTCAGGTTGGCTTCCAATGCATAGTTGGCATTGATGAATACCAGATCCGCTTCATCCAGTTGACGAGGCATCATAGCAGCATCCAGCTCAATGATCTCCAGGTTCTTCGGATTTGCTGTGATATCTTGAATCGTAGATGTGATATTTGTGTTGTCTTTCAGGGTAATAATGCCTTCCTTCGCGAGCAACAACAACGCACGTCCACCATTGGATGGATCATTTGGAATGGCTACTTTTGCACCATCTGCCAATTCATCCAACGACTTAATCTTTTTGGAGTATCCACCGAATGGTTCAACATGGACAGGTGTTACGGTAACAAGATTGAACCCACGTTCTTTATTCTCAGTGTCCAGGTACGGCTGATGCTGGAAGAAGTTCGCATCCAATTTTTTATCAGCGAGTTGCTGGTTAGGTTGAACATAGTCATTGAACGTGACCACTTGCAGACGAATACCTTGTGCTTCAAGTTCAGGTTTGATGCTTTCCAAAATTTCTGCATGTGGTGTAGGTGAAGCTCCAACTTTCAATTCTACTGTACGTGGAGCACCTGCTGCATTGTCTGCACCGCTATCGGCGTCCTTATTGTTTCCGCAAGCTGCGAGTACGGCAATCAGCATAAGACTAAGTAGAGCAAAAGACCATTTTTTCATCTGTAAAACCCCTTCTTCATTCAATTTTGTTGTCTATGTGTTATTTCCTGGTGAACCTTTTAACCAAGTAATCGCCAGCCATCTGAAGAACCTGCACCAGAATGATCATGGATATAACGGCTATAATCATAATCTCATTTTGATACCGATAATATCCGTAGTTGATTGCCAGTGTTCCCAGACCTCCACCGCCGACCATACCTGCCATAGCCGTGTAGGAAACAAGCGTAACGATGGTAATGGTGATTCCTGCAAGCAGGCCAGGCAGTGCCTCAGGCAGTAATACACGTCTGACGATCTGCCCGGTTGATGCTCCCATTGCCTGTGCTGCTTCAATGACACCCCGATCCACTTCACGAAGTGTATTCTCCACCAAACGGGCAAAATAAGGAGCTGCCGAGATAACCAAAGGCGGGATCACGCCGAGTACCCCTGTTGCTGTACCGACAAGTGTACGAGTAAATGGAATAAGAGCAACAATCAATATAATAAAGGGTACGGATCGCAAAATATTAACAATCAGGGATAGTATCGTGTACACGACCCTTGACCGGGTTGAACCAGATCGAGCTGTCATGAATAGCAGCACCCCAAGAGGTAAACCAAGAATAACGGTGAACAAGCCTGATACGGCCAGAATCTGCAAGGTTTCAATTGAAGCCTTACCAACCTCTTCCCAACGCACGGTTGAAAAATCCATATTAACGTAGCACCTCCACATCAAGTCCCTCTGAAGTCAATTCGGATATAGTCCGGTCAATCGCACCCGGCTCACCCTCAAACCTAACGGTCAGTTGCCCATAGGGAACCTGTTTGATCGTAGAGATCGTGCCTTGCAGGATAGCAAAGTCCACGCCGGTTTTACGTACCGTTCTGGACAAAATGGCTTCGTATGTTTTGTTGCCCAGAAATGATATCTTCACCAGCTTGGAAGCAGTACCCGCCTGCATATTAACATTTGAATTCGCCAAAGCCGTCTCTTCCAGAGCAAGTCCAGCTTCCTGGTCACGCATCATGAAATCCCGCGTTATGGCATGCTGTGGCTTCAAGAATACTTCCGTTACAGGACCCTGCTCCACAATACCACCTTGATGAATGACAGCAACCTTATCACAGATGCTCTGGATGACGTGCATCTCATGGGTGATCAGAACAATCGTAAGATTATACTTTTCGTTAATGTCGAGCAACAACTTCAGGATCGAATTCGTCGTCTGCGGATCCAGTGCAGAGGTAGCCTCATCACAGAGAAGTACATTCGGATCACTCGCCAGAGCTCTTGCAATCCCTACACGTTGTTTCTGTCCCCCGGATAATTGAGCTGGATATTTGCTGCTATGGTTCTCCAGACCAACCAGGGTAAGCATTTCTTTTACTTTGCGATCGATGGCTTCCTTGGGTGTATTCACAAGCTTTAACGGAAAAGCTACATTGTCATATACTGTTGCCGAGGATAGCAGATTAAAGTGTTGAAAAATCATACCGATCTTGCGTCTCTGTTGCTGCAATCCGGTTTTGCCCAGTTCAGTCAAGTTGATCCCGTCCACCCATACTTCGCCCTCCGTAGGACGTTCCAGCAAATTAATACAACGGATCAATGTACTTTTGCCCGCTCCAGAGTGACCGATGACTCCATAAATTTCACCTTTTTGAATACTCAAATTCAAATCGGATAGCGCCGTTGTCGTTTTTGCACCTCTGCCGTACGTCTTGGTTAACCCATGTAGTTCAATCAATATTGCTTGCTCCTCCCCACCACTTACATCTATCTTTACCCGAAAGAAAGGAAATCTCCCCTTTACGTACAAAAAAGAGCCCTTTGCAGATACAAAGAGGGCTCTTCACGTGAATTTACCTTCTCATCTGCCAAAATCGTGTCTTGCACCATTTTGTAGGAATTAGCACCTAACATCTATAACGAATGACACAGTGTCATCCATTATAAATCGGTTGCCGGGCTTCATCGGGCCTGTCCCTCCGCCGCTCTCGATAAGAAATATGAGGTTGTAAGATTCTATAAGTTCATTTTATATTCTGTTCCAAAGTTAAATATAAACTGTAATTCATGTACCATTCGATCTGGAACTCAGTATAATCAAAGTATTCCGATTTGTCAAAGGGAATTATTGCATTCATTTTATTGCGTTAACCTTCTGATTCCTTGCTTATGCCATATATGATTAATGTAATTGTACGAAGTTTTTAATGTTTCACAGACCATTTCTACGCCCTGACGCATTTCCAGCACATGCTGATCCAGATCCTCAAGCTTCACTTTTCCTTGCAATGTCTGGTGTAATTGCCACAGATCATCCTGCATTTCAGAGTTCATGTAATGAATCTCCATATTACGCCGTTTGCGAAGTTTGCTCATTGGTTCACGATATGAATCCTTGATCTGAATCAATCGCAAGGCAAGATCATGATGTTCCCTGACATAATCAAATTGTCTTAACATTGTAAAATAAGAAAAATGGGCTTTCGTATTCGACGTATTCAGCTGGAATATTTCATTTAATACTGTACCGATTTTATCCAGGATGGCGAAGCAGCGAATGAAGCCATCTTTATAAAAATAAACATACCGGGCATACTCCGCTTTTTCGGCCAGTGTCATATCGTCCGTGGAACCCGCAACCACTTTTTTGCGAAAATGAGCAGCAGCGAAACTACTTTGCTCCAGCTCATCCAGTGAGGAGATGAGTCCCTGGGTCCACACATACAATTTACGATAATCAAGAGTGGGATCATGGTCCACAAGCATTTGTCGCTGAAATAGCTCAAGCGTATGTGCCATGGATTCCATCGCTTCTTTCAATACCCCTTCGTTTATACGCGGCTTTTCTCCCAGCAACGTTCGCAGCATAAATAACCTCCTTTGTCCCAATCGAATCAACACACATTCATCACCATAATACATAATCAGATACATAACCCATTCCGTGTATACGTGTAATTCCTGCTTGCCATAGGTTGCCCTGATCCCTCTGACATCAAACAAAGTCCACCTGTCCAATGATGTGCATCACTGGATGGTGGACTTTCATATTTAGGCCGAGCGAAGGATTAAATTTAGAAACGATTAACCGGACGATGAAGCTTATACACCAGGAAACTCATATACGTTAAGACCCCGAACAATATGGCGATATCCAACATGTGAGCCAGAGCTACAAACATGTATACTTCCGGACGACTCATGGTCAGCATCATGCCAATACCAATGACCACTTGCATCAGAATCAGAACTACAGATACCACGCCCAGTGTCCGCATTTCCTTGTTTTCCGGATGATTACGATAAGCGAAGTGACCTAGAATAGCAATAACAATGACAAGTGACGCCGCTGCCACACGGTGAGCAAAAGCAACGGCTACACCGCCCGAAAGCTCAGGAATAATCTGCCCGTTACAGAGTGGAAATCCGGAACATCCCCCTGCTGAATCTGTATGGCTCACAAATGCGCCCGTGTATACAACAAGGTACGTGTAGATCGTGGAGAACCAGACCAGATTCCTGAATTTTTTACTGACCCGAGGGTATTTATTCAGGCGCTCCAATCCGCCATCCCGTGCTTCCTGCCTTATGCCCAATGCCATCATAAGGGAACTGGCAAAAGCAATCAGCGCGAAGCCGAAATGTAAAGCCATGACTGCTGAAGATTGAGAGAAGACGACGGCAAATGCCCCCATAATTCCCTGAATAATTACAAATACCAGAGTCAAGAAAGAAAACAATTGCAGGTCACGGCGTGATTTGCCAAACCGCAGAAAAGCAACAAACGAGGCGATAGCCAACAATCCAGCCAGTGCGCTTACAGCGCGGTGGGAATATTCAATAAGTGAGGCCACAGTATGAGCGGGAACCAGTTTTCCGTTACATAAAGGCCATTCCGTTCCGCAGCCAAGGCCCGATTCCGTTTTGGTTACGATGCCTCCACCAAAAGTGGCTAGAAACATGACGATACAGGTTAATACGGTTAACCATTTAAACAATGTTAAGTGCTTCAACTTTTTCTCACCCGCTGTTGGTTTAAGATGGCGAAGAATATTCTCCGCTTGTTTCGGTACTTTGACACTTCTTTCACAACTAAACTTATTATACCGGATAAAATGTTCATTGACGTCGCCCTTTGTGACAAAATGTTAACGTCTGACGAAATATTGACCCACAGGTCATTACGGGATTATGTATCTGATCATCCTACCCGGATAAACGCTGAACATGCAAACGCCACTTCCCTGTACCAAGAGAAATGGCGTTCCTTTTATTATAACCTTTCACAACATGAACCTGTCATGCTTTTATATAAGTTCAATTAAACATTTACACAATAACGGAGAGGACAGAAATAACCAGAAGAAGCAAAGCGTTCGCCTCTAGCCCCGGATTTCCCCTTTATAAAAGGGATCAAAGAAATCTGGGGATAACAGCGATCAGAAGGTTATTCTGGCATCGGAGTGTCTGTGTAAATATTCTATAGTTGAACTTATATAATATTATTTATGAATCGTGTTGTACACTTCAACTGCACGATCCAAGAACTGCTCAATTTCTTCCCGTGACTTGCGAAGCTTGTTCACATATCTCACGAGTTCCCGGCCATCCGTATACGCCACAAAGCTGGGAATACCAAGAATATTCTGCTCCTCACTAACGGTCCCTACCTGATCCACATCGACCTCAATCAATGTCAGTTCACGTGCATACTTCTCTTCAACCTCAGGCATAAACGGATCGATGTATTTACAGTCTCCACACCAGTCTGCCTTGAATACGGCAATCGTCAAACGTGGGGATTGGATCGAAACATCAAATGCCGGTTTGGATGTAATCTGTTCCATTCAATTCATCTCCCTTTCTGTACCTTGTCTAGACCTAAGTGAAGCAAATTGGCGAGTGGAAGTCAAATGTTCAGCGCATACTTAGAATAAACCACATGACCCGAGAAATTAAACACAGAACATCATGAAAGGATGTCAACTCATGACTTCCACAAGAACCGATTCTTCTTCTAGCCATCCGCATCACGAGTCCATTCTGCAAATCATGCGTTCCATTCCGGGTGCAGCCTGGGAGGTATGGCGTGGCAAACAGGCTGCATGGCAGGCTTCAGCACAGTTACGTCACCCCATCCGAGACATAGACTGGAACACGGATATGGCCACTGCCCTACAGTCAGAGGTGGAGCGTATATTGCCAACGAGCGGAAAGCCTTTTACACGTAACGATCAGGTCCAAAGTGCACTGGTCTGCGAAGAGGACTGCATCATTCTCGAAGAAATTAAGTCCCTGACACAAGAACATAACCGGAGTAACATCACCCGTACGGCAGCTTATCTGGATTGTTACGAGCAATATCCCGAACTGCATTGGGCACTGCTGGCCCATATGGTCTCTCGCAACGGTGGATATCACATGACTGATCTTCGAAGTGACCTGATGCATAACTTGCAAAATCCTATCGATCGCGAGCATATGTATCGCCTGCTGGAGCGATGCAATGCACTTATATTCCAGGATGCGTATCCTCAGCTGCTGCTCTATATGAATAGCCGCCGAATTGGGCGAAGCTGCTTCCATCTGTTGCCACACTTTCACGTATCGGCGTTCATGACGCCGTTCTGGGAACGCTTTTGGCTGGAACGATGCAGTTCCTTGCTTAGTGTGGCATTAATTATTAATGAGCAGAACTACATTGAGAGCCGGGTGGTGCAGCATCCTTATTTTCAAAAAGCAGTACTCTCCAAGCCCGCATTCCATCTGCATAATCTGGCAGGTCTGAATCATATCGTCTTTCCTCTGGGACAGGGAGCGGGACTTGCAGGGCGGGTGATTGAACATTTTGGTAAGCTTGATGAGCGAATCATGTTTGGCAAAGGTCTATATGCCCTGTTATTTGGCGTGGAACAAGTATTCAACGAAGTACTGAACTTTGCACGTTCCGTACCTCATCGGGGTTCGCGAGCCGAATATTGGCCAGGCCTGTTTACCAAACATGAGGAGGAAGCTGATGATGATGAGTTGTATGCGCAAGAGCTTCTGAATGAAGAGTGGCTGCCTGAAGGACAACGTTTATATAGTCCGGAACTTCTTGCTGTATGGGGAGACACGCCTTATGAACCGATCACCAGACAGGACTGGCTTGAGACATCGGATTGTCTCGGTTATCTAACAGCACCACGCCGTCCATGGTTATTTGAAATGAGTCATGAACACCGATATGGCATGCTGAAAACGGCTCTGGCTCATGATGTAAAAACCTTAACACACTGAAATGTTCCCTTTTCTTAGAGAAAGGCAAGATGGTATGTAATACAAAAAAAGCCCTGTCCGCTTCAGCAGCAGACAGAGCTTGTATCCTATTTTGACAGGAAAATCATGTTTGAATGGAAATTTGCAGGTTTATCCTCTTTGCCCCGCTCCACGTTGGAGACGCATAAGTGGACGAAGGATTTTTTGCAGAATACGCGGGTAATTGCCCAGCTCGTCCTTGCGCAATACACGCAGCACAACCATCAGGACCAGATACACCACAACCACAAGCACACCAACCACAAGACATGTAAGCAAGAAGGATACACGTGCTGGCAGGAATAGTCCAAAGATCTGATTTCCAATCCAGTTTGTTGCAAAACCAACACCTGCTGCAAACAACACGGTTATGATGAAACCTTTCCAGCGATCTCCCATGATGGAGAAATCAACAATCTTGCGAAGTACCCGCAGATTCAGGTACGTGATTACCAGGAAACATAAAGCTGTAGCAATAATGATACCGTAAATGCCAAAAATTGGCGCCAGAATCAGACTTGCAATCAGTTTGATCACAACACCTGCTGCCACACTGACCATCGTAATCCGCGGTTTACCCACCCCAAGCAAAATGGAGTTGGTGGTCATCATCGTAATCTGGAAAATGGTACCGAATGTCAGCAATGCAATGATCGGCGTTCCATCCAGATTGGTAAACAGTAATCCGTTAACCGAATACGCTGCCGCACAAAGTGCAATGACAATCGGCATTCCTGTCAGAATCGAAATGCGCAAAGCGAGTGTAACCTGATTCTTCAGATGGGCTTCATCCTTGCGCACAAAAGCGGCCGAGATGACAGGTACCAATGATTGACTCAATGCAATCGCCAGAATGGGCGGGATACCCGCAATACTCTGAGCTTTGGCACCCAGGATGGCGAGTACGCCTGTCGCTTCATCGAGTCCGATTTGACCACTAAGCAGCGGGACCACAAGGGATGAATCGATAAAGTTAATGGCCGGAACCGCAAGTGAGGACAACACAATCGGAATCGAAAGCTTGAAGATATCACTGTAGATACCTCGCATAGGCAACTGTTTCACACGCTCAACATCCAATTGGGCCGCACGGTCACTACGTCGCAATTTCAAGGTGAAGTATAACATGACACCAAACGCACCAACGCTTCCTAATACGCCACCAAATGAGGCACCTGCAGCAATGGTCTGATCATCGTAATTCCACTGTAACATGACATACGCCACAATGATGGCTGTACCTACGCGTGCAAATTGTTCCACAATCTGTGAAATGCCGCCTGCCGTCATGTTGCCGCGTCCCTGGAAGTATCCACGCATCATCGCAATGGCCGGGAAGAGCAACAACGCTGGAGCCAAGGCTCGAATGGCGCTTGCCGATTCCGGTACTTTGGAGATATACGTGGCATAATAAGGCGCAGCGAACCATAGCAAGGCAGACATGACTAATCCGGCGACAGCCGCAAAGATCAGCGCTGCACGATAGATCTGCTGTGCTTCCCCAGCGCGTCCAAGCGCGTAGCGTTCCGATACCATTTTGCTAAGAGTGCTTGGTATGCCCGCCGTTGCTACGGTTAACAGCATTAAATACACCGTATTGGAGATGGTAAACGATGCGTTACCGATATCGCCGAGGATATGCTCCAGCGGCACCCGTTGAACCAAGCCGAGTACCCTTGCGATCAACGCAGCTGCCGCCAGAATGAGCGTACCCCTAATGAATGTTTCTTTCTTAGACAAACCCATTCCCCTTCTTTCCCCCACACCGGACATGCATCCAGTTGAAGCTAATCCCGAACTTTTATGCGAATCTTACGACCCAGATAATAAACAGAACAATCATGACGATCTGCAAAATAATTTTCATCACCGTGCTTGTAAACAGCCCTACCACAGAACCAAACCCGACTTTGGAAGCTTTGGAAGGCGAAGACCCGCCGATCAGTTCCCCGATAAAAGCACCGATAAATGGTCCTAACACCAGTCCGAATGCCGGAATGACAAATGGTCCAATGATTACGCCAATCGTACTGAGCGTTGTCGATAGCTTGGAGCCGCCGAACTTCTTCACGCCCCATGCACTGACGACATAGTCAGCCACGAACAGCACCACCACAATCAGAATCTGGATAATCCAGAACCATACACCAAACGGATCAAAGCTGAAGAACCAGCCGTAAACCAGAAACGCGAAGAAAATCGCTACAGCACCAGGCAGTATGGGATATACTGTTCCAGCCATTCCCACTGCAAACAGCAGCACAATTAAAATCCAGGCAATGGTTGCGAGCAAAGGTTATTCCCCCTTCAGAATATGTTCGCGGATGAGATGAGCGATGCCATCCTCGTTGTTGCTTGCGATGACCAAATCTGCCGCTTCCTTCACCTGCTCCTGGGCATTACCCATCGCTACACCCAGACCCACAGCCTCAATGACGGACAGATCATTCAGGCTATCTCCAACGGCTACCACTTCGGACATCTGTATGCCCAGCAGCTTGCAGACTTCTGCTACCCCGCTTGCTTTGGATATACCCGCTGGATTAATCTCAATATTGACCGGTGAGGAGTTCGTCATTTGTAAGCCACCCATCTGTTGCAGCTCCATCATGATCTGATGACGGACCTCATCCACTTCGGTATTGAATCCGAATTTCAGCCATTCTAGACTTTCAATATTATCCGTCCAGCGATCACGGTTGAACAGTTCTTCCACGGAGTATGCCCAGTACCAGCTATTATATTTCTCACCAATCTCCTGCATTTGACGAATCAATGCCGGGTCCATCAGATGACGCATATGCAGATCATGCGGGGCTTTCCAGACCTCACTACCGTTTACTGTAACCATCGGTGTTTCAAGCCCCAGCTGTACTGCATATGGCATCGCATGGAATACGGCTCTTCCCGTGGAAAGGCACACATGTACACCCCGGCGAATAGCGATCTGAATCCACTTGGCCGTCTCCTGCGTTATCTCATGATTATCATTCAGCAATGTCCCATCCATGTCCAATGCCAGCAGTTTGTATTTAAGTTCACTCATGCCGTATTTCCTCCTAAGTTGTCTCTCTCCAAATTGAACTCATGGATATCCATTCAGGCACTACGCGGGCAGAAAACCTTTCGATCGCTGTTATCCCCTGATTTTCTTGATTCCATCTACAATGGAGAAAATCCGGTTATAAACGCGACCACTTCGTTTCTCTAGGTCCTTTCTGCCCTCTCCGTTCCACAATGGTTCTCCAGTTCAACTTAAAGGTTCTCTTTATCTATTTTAAACATTCTTTCACAACAAGATCGCCCGGCACCCGTAACAACGGACGCTCCGGACGTCACAGCTAACGACATTTTACCACAGATCATCCGTATGCAACAAAATAACCCGGAATCGGAAGCCTGACACGTTACTACAGATATATATTTTATATCCCACATCAGATTGCTCTGTTAAAGGATAGGATACTACGCGCAAAAAACCGTCTGCATCGCAGACGGCCTCTGGTAACTTGCTTGTAGTTAAATGTTACATTGCATTTCAGTTGCACAGCACTTGAGATTCGATTAACGTGACGCGAATTTGCGACGAGCGTAGCGGAATACAATGCCATGTTTTGGAGATAACAGCAGTGCGAGAACAAATAAAATTCCAGCAACCGCCACCATGCAGCCAGCGATCGAAGCATCCAGGGCATACGCCATGATGTAACCTCCAACCGAGGAAGCAGCTCCAATTAGAACGGCATACAGAATCATTTTGCCCAGTCGATCCGTAAGCAGATAAGCCGTAGCCGCAGGTACAATCAGCATACCTACAACGAGGATGGACCCTACACTTTCAAAAGAAGCCACGGACGTCATGGAAACAAGCCCCATGAGCAGATAGTGGAACAATACTACCGGAATGCCGCAGGCCGCAGCCAGCGCCGGATCGAAGGCACATAGCTTGAACTGTTTGTAGAACAGTCCGATAACCACGAGGATCACCAACAAAGTGATGCCCAGCATCCAGACTGCCCTCGGTCCGACATCCGTACCCCCAAGGGTTAATGTATCCCACTGGACATAAGCGATCTCACCGAACAACACACAATCCAGATCCAGATCAATATGCTGGGCGTTCAGACTAATTAGAATGACACCTACTGCGAAGAGAGCTGTGAACACAATCCCGATGGAGGCATCAGACGATAGTCCACCCGCCTGCAAACTCTGGATGAAAAATACCGTCAGTAATCCAAACACCGTTGCGCCGAGTAGCATCCACAATGAATCCCTGGAGCCGCTCCACAGGAATGCAATCGCAATACCGGGGAGAACGGCATGACTGATGGCATCACCGACCAGTGCCATTCGCCGCAAAATCAGAAAACAGCCGAGGATGGCACAGGCTGAAGATACTAATACCGCCGTTAATATAATCCAAAATGTTGCCATTACATCTCACCCCGTTCCTGCTGGTTTCGCTGTGCGGCGAGAGTCTGGAGTGTAGCCCGCTCTTCACGCATATAAGCGGACTTCGCCTGCATACTACGCAACCGTCGAGCCAGCAATCCACGGCGTGGAGCCAGCAAAGCTGATCCGATAAACAGCACCGTAGCGGCAAGCACCGTTACAGGTCCTGTCGGCAGATTCGGCACAAGCGTGCTGAAGATGGTACCTGTCGCTCCGCTCAATGCACCAAATATGCCTGCCAACAATACCATGAATGCAAGGGAGTCGGTCCAGCAGCGCGCCGCTGCTGCAGGTGTCACCAGCAAGGCCGCAACAAGCACTACACCAACCGCCTGAATTCCAGCAACTACGGCGATGACCGTCAAGAGCAGAATCAGCTGCTCCAGCATAGCCACTGGCAGACCCATGCCTCGTGCAAATCCCGGGTCAAAACTCACCAGTTTGAATTCCTTGAACCAGGCAAGGCAGGCGATCAGTAATACGAGACACACACCACCCATAACATATACATCCGTCATGACCATGGATGCCGCCTGCCCAAACAAATATTTATCCAGTCCGCTTTGACTTCCACTCGCTCCATGTTGGATACGCGTCAGCATGACTACACCAATCCCGAAAAATACGGTCAGCACAATCCCCATCGCCGCATCCTGCTTGATCCGGGAGTAGCGTGTAATCCACGAGATTCCAAACGTAGCCACAATGCCGGCCACCAGAGCACCGAACAGAAATAATCCGACGGACTTCGTTTCCGTTAACATAAACGCAATACAGATCCCGGGCAGAGCTGCATGAGCGAGTGTATCCCCCATCAGGCTCTGCTTACGAAGAAAGGTGAAGGTGCCAATAATTCCACTACTGAATCCCAGTAACAGACAGCCAAGCAATATCCAACGTGTATTAGGGTCTGACAAGATGGCGACAATCCAGTTCCACATGCACTACACCTGGCCTTTCTCCGTCCGGCTTCCGATCATCGCAATCCGGCCTCCGTACGTCTCTTGCAGGGTATCCGGTACAAACACTTCGCTTGTCGGTCCACCTGCCACCAGTCGTCCATTGAGCAGCAACACATGGTCGAAGTATTCCTCCACCGTCGCCAGATCATGGTGGACCACCAGTACCGTTTTGCCTTGTTTCTTGAGCTGTTCCAAAAGCGAAATGATAGCCTTCTCCGTTGTGGCATCCACACCTGCAAACGGCTCATCCATGAAATACAAATCGGCGTCTTGTACCAACGCTCGCGCCAGGAAAACACGCTGCTGCTGTCCGCCGGACAGCTGGCTGATCTGGCGGTACATGTAATCGCCCATCCCAACCTGCTCCAGACAATGTGCGGCGAGATCACGTTCCTTTTTCCCCGGACGACGGAACCAGCCCAGATGACCATAACGCCCCATCATAACCACATCGAGCGCATGAGTGGGAAAATCCCAGTCCACTGATTCCCGTTGTGGTACATATCCGATCCTACGACGTTGTTCACGGTAAGACTGACCGAAGATTCGCACCTCGCCATGCATCTTGGGTACAAGTCCCAGAACGGCTTTGATCAGGGTTGATTTCCCTGCACCATTCGGTCCGAGAATACCGATGAGCTGGCCCTCCGGGATATCGAAGGATACGCTGCTGAGCACCGGCTTTTTGTGATATGCAACGGCCAGATCCCTCACACTAAGAGGAGCCGATGTTGGCTGCGTTCCCTGCAAGTGACTGTTGTTCAAATGGGAAAAAGATTGTTCTGATAAGGTTGCATCATTCATCATTCATGTAACTCCTCTCTTCACGTGTTTTTCTATTTCAAGGCGGCCACGATCGTCTCCACATTGTGACGAATCATACCGATGTATGTGCCCTCTTCTGTTCCTTCCGCACCCATGGCATCCGAGAACAGTTCTCCGCCAATCTTGACTGTATGCCCTTTTTGAGCTGCTCCGGCAATAATGGCTTCCATCGCCTTCGCAGGTACACTTGATTCAACAAATACGGCTTTGATATGATTATCTACGAGATAATCCCGCAGTTCGCTAACATCCTTCGCACCGTACTCCGCGGCAGTGCTGATGCCCTGAAGCCCCATCACTTTCATCCCATAAGCTTGACCGAAGTATCCAAATGCATCATGCGCCGTGACCAATACCCGGCTTGCCTCCGGAATCTCCAGGATCTTCTCTCGTACCTCGGCATCCAGAGCTTCCAGCTTCGCCAGATACGCCTCCGCCTGTGCATTGTAATCTTCGGCATGTTCTGGATCTGCTTCAACCAGCGTATCACGTACAGCTTCTGCCGCATGCATCCAGTGGCTGACGTTAAACCAGACGTGTGGATCATATTCCGTGCCGCCTGTATCTTTCCCTGAGTGCAATTCCTCGACTGGAATATTCTCAGTAACGGCTGTAACCAACTTACTGTTGGACATTTTCTCCAAGATGTCTGTCATCTTGCCTTCGAGATGCAGTCCATTATAGAAAATGACTTTCGCTTTCTCCAACTTGCGAATATCCCCTTGGGACGCCTTGTACAAGTGGGGGTCAACACCCGGGCCCATCAGCCCGGTAACATCAACATATGCCCCGCCCACCTCACGTGCTACGTCTGCAATCATACCCGTTGTAGCTGTTACTTGTACTTTGCCGCTACTGCCTGTCTCCCCATTGCTTGAGCAAGCAGCAAGCACGATTACCAGAACCAGAGCCGCAAGCGTAATGAATCCTCTTTGAATACTCCTCATTTTCACCATCAACAATCCAAACCTCTCCTTTCCCTCACCTAAAATATTTGTCCACATCTAATTTTGTTGTACAAGGTATTTAATTTTAACCAAGTCTAATAATGTTTCCCTTGTGCAAATTTTATCCGAAGCTAAAAAAAAAGGCAAGGGATAATTTCCCCTGCCTGTCCAGATTCATATGTTATTCACTTCATTAACCTGTTGGATATGATGTTATAAGAGCTACATCTGCCTCGTTTCTTTTACATTACTCCTTGTCTTTCCCTCCGTCTTTCTTCCCTTTTGGTGTTCCATCGAGACCATATACTTCATCATATGCATCGAAAATTTTCCGTGCAATTGGCGAAGCACTGACTGACCCGAAACCACCTTCAGGTACAACGACAGCTACAGCTAGCTTCGGATTATCCCGTGGTGCAAAGGCAATAAACACACCGTTTTCCTTTTTATTTGGCCCTGTACCCTGCTCTGATGTTCCTGTCTTTCGAGCATAGTCGTACGGGAACCCGTCAAATGCACTTACTTTAGTGACCATACCTTTATGAACTTCATTCCAGTATGCATCGGCGAAATCAACTTCATTGAGTACCTTAGGCTTGATCGCTTTCACCACATTGCCATCCGCATCACGGATTTCCTTCACTAAGTGAGGCTCCATCCGTTTGCCTTTATTGGCAAGCATCGTGGTGTATTGTGCGAGTTGCATCGTAGTGTACTTGGCTTGCTGCCCAAAAGAGGCAAATGCCAAACGTGTTAGAGCCGATTCGTCTTTATTAGTATATTCTAGCCTACCCAGAAATTCATTAGGCAGATCTACACCAGTGGACACACCCAAACCGAAACCCTGCATGTATTTGTGCCAGACATCGATGCCTTTTTCTGAGCCATATTTGCTTAACAAACGTTTACCCACCATATCGATCATGAACGCATTCGAGGATTTCTCGATTGCTCTTCTCGCCGTAATAGAACCATTATAAGCAGAATGCGAGTTCTTCACTTGTCGTCCGTCTTTCCCCAGAATGGCATATCCCTGATCATGATAGGTTTGTCCGGCTGTAAATAGTCCCTCTTTCAATCCGATCAGCACACTTAGCGGTTTGATAACCGATCCAAGAAGTACTACGGATTCGGCACGACTAGGCTTAGCATCATTCGGTGGGAACGACTCCGTGGTTCCATTCCGAAACACATACTTGATTTTGTCATAATCCCAATCGTTCGGATCATAATCGGGCATACTCGCCATGGCCACTATATTTCCCGTATCTACTTCCATGGCTACTGCGTATCCCGTAATCGCCTTTGGAAGCCTGCGCAATTCATCCGTTATCGCCTCTTGTGCAGCCATCTGAATTTCCTTATTGATTGTGGAGACTAGACTGTAACCTTTCTCCGGTGGAGTCTGTAGCATCGTTCCATCTGGCAGATTACGTGCATCAATATCAATGGACTGATATCCGCTACGTCCACGAAGTTCTTCCTGATATTGCAGCTCCAGCCCATCGAAGCCAACCTTCTCCTCCTCATGGTATACAAGTCCAGGATCACGCTGGGTACTTGCCCCCTCACGGATGGCTTTGTATTTGACAAGGCTATCTGGTGCTCGCTTGAACTCTCTTGTATACCCGACCACTTGAACGGCTACCCCATCCGGGTCATATTTTCTTATGTTCTCTTCCAGCACCATAACGCCCGGATATTCTGCTTTTTTCTCCATAAAGAACGCAATTTCTTTGGTCGACAGATCCGACTTCACCAGCCTGGGCACATAGCCGAATGTTTTCTGATAATCCAGATCCAGTCGTTTGATAATCTCCTCTCCATCCGGTTGCTCCTTGTCCCCTGGATTAAACTGTTTGAACACAGCGGCTAGATCATGAGCCAGTTCCTCCGCTTCCTGTCTGCGTTCATCATTCCGATAATCCTCATACAACAACACATACAGGGACTGTACAGGTTCTGAATAGGCAAGTGCTACTTCCCCTGTCGCATCATAGATGGGACCCCGAACAGGTGCAAGGGGAATGTCTTTGGTATTTCGACTCGTTTCCATATACGTCAGTTCAGGACCCTCCACAAATTGCACAAAGGCCAATCTGAAAATAAGGATGCTGAATATCACAAATGCCGCGAAAAAAAACAGATTCAGCCTTGCGCCTGAAGGCTTGTTGACGGGTGTGTCTTCCTCAGTCATGGATTTCTTTTTCAATCGGTTAAACATATTTTCAAGTCTCTCCCGTTCCTCTATAAAAATAATGTCCTATCTGTATTGTGCACGTGTTCAATCCGATATTTAATCATCTCTCAACCAAGTCTACCAAAGCTTAGCTGTCACGTCTTTCAATTTTTGGTTACATTTTCGTAAACAGAACCGTTACATTAACCAATCTACCGATTCCAATGTAAACACTGACATATAAATTCTATCCCGTTCTTCCAACAGCGTTTACCCTTCTCCTTTATAAACGTGGTACAGCTCATTTGGTTACACATTAATGCAATTAATTAGTTCACTTCCACGATCCGTTCTCTGCGTGAATACAAAAAAAAGGACCCAAAGGGTCCTCTCTGTAACCAATGCCGCACATCACTGTGTGCCTGATTCCGATTCTGAATCTTTATTTTTGTCTTTTTTCGGTACACCGTCGAGACCAAATTCCTCGTCATAGGCATCGAAGATCGCACGTGCAACCGGAGCGGCACTGCTCGAACCAAAGCCCCCTTCGGGGATAACCACAGCGACAGCAAGCTTAGGATTATTACGTGGTGCATAGGCGATAAACACCCCGTTATCCACCAGTTTACCGCCGACGAGTTGCGTCGATGTCCCTGTTTTTCTAGCAAAATCATAAGGAAAACCGCTAAATGCCGAGACCTCGGTTGCCATGCCTCGTTGCACTTCATTCCAGTAAGCATCGTTAAATTCGACCGTACTGAGTACCTTCGGTTTAACTTTCTTAACCACGTTGCCTTCCGAATCCCGGAACTCGCTAACCAGTTGTGGTTCCATCCGTTTCCCTTTGTTCGCAAGCATGGTCGTATACTGTGCTAACTGCATCGTTGTATATTTCCCTTGCTGTCCAAAGGAGGCATATACCAGACGTGTTAAAGAACTTTCCAATTTATTCTCATATTCTTTGAGACCAGACTTCTCATTGGGCAAGTCTACTCCTGTAGACACACCAAGACCGAATTGCTCCATGTACTTATCCCATACGCCAATTCCCTCTGCGCCATACTTCGAGTATAGCTTCTTCCCAATTTCATCGATCATGAACACGTTAGAGGAATGACGAATCGCATCATGCGGACGCAATGCGCCATACACATGGCCCGATGAGTTCTGCACTCTGCGGTTGTCTCCACCGAAGGTCGTTGAACCTCTATCCGAATATACGGTATTGGTCGTAAAGAATCCTTCCTTCAAACCGATCAATACACTGAGCGGTTTAATCGTTGAGCCGAGCAATACGACGGATTCTGCACGTTTACCTGATTCATCCGGCGGGAAACCTCGAATCGTACCATTCTGATAAATATATTTAATTTTATCGTACTCTTCATTGCTAATACCGCCTGTTCTCCACACATTGGTGTCGTAGTCAGGCAAACTCGCAGCAGATACAATTTTCCCCGTATCAACTTCCATCGCCACGGCAAATCCCGTCTTCGCATTCGGATGCAATCTGCCGGATACCGGATTCCGATGAAGCCAGCTCAACTGATCCAAGATGGCCTGCTCCGTTTTCACCTGCACGTTCTTGTTGATGCTGGAAATCAAGTCATACCCTTTCTCCGGTGGGGTAGAGCCTGCCACACCTTCAGGCAAGTTTCGCAAATCAACATCAACGGACGTATATCCACTTTTACCACGCAGAACATCCTGATATTGCAGTTCCAGTCCGTCAAAACCAACAAATTCATTCTCTGTATACACCAGGCCAGGATCAGTCTGCTTTTTATTGGCCTCGTCCACCTCTTTATACTTGTTCAAGGTTTTCGAACTTTTGAATTTCTTCAAATAACCAATCGTCTGGACCGCAACGGTATCGGGATCATAGAATCGTACACTCTCCTCAACGACCTGAATGCCTTTGAATTCATCCTTATGTTGCAGGAAGTAAGCTACCTCACCCTCAGACAGATCGCTCTTGATGAGACGCGGCATAAATCCGTTCGCCTTACGTGAATTCAAGTCCATCTCTTCGATAATCTGCTCCACCGTAAGTGGCTCTGATTCCTTCAGCTTGTACTGTTCAAACACATCATGCAACCGGGTTGCCATGTCCTGTACTTCAGCTATATTCGGATTCGGCTGCCCGTCCACATCTCCATAGTTTTTATACAACGTCAGGTACAGGGATTGTATTGGCTTGGAATAAGCCAGCTTCACCTCACCTGTGGAATCGTAGATCGTTCCCCTCACAGGAGGGAGAGGCACATCCTTGGTGATGTTGCTTGCTTCTTCCTGACTGAGTTCAGGGCCTTCCACAAATTGCAAAAACGCCAAACGTACAATAATAACGCTAAAAATAACAAAGGAAGCGAAGAAAAATACGTTCATTCGGTAACTGAAACGCCGTTTGTCCGTTAGTTCATCCTTCTCTTTTGAATGATTGTTCATCCATCCTACCTCTTTCATGACTTGATGCATACCGTTCGAATCACATCGTTCTGGTATGCTAACCTGATAACTTCGTCATATTCCCGGCCCATATCCGGCGTAGTGCTAAGCTGTCTGATCTTTCAGATGGGTGTCGGCAAAGTTCGGAGGATTAAACCAGTCTCCACTGATCGCCCATGTCGGGTCAAGCGGAATCCAGCTCTCGGAATCACTTAAATAAATTTCATTCCATGCATGCGGGCCGTAACCTCCCTGACCGTTATACCCCAGACCTGTTACGACCTTTACTTCCAGGCCCTGTGAACGAGCCATAACCGCATATAGACGGGCATAATCAATACATACCCCAGTGCGTGTATCAAATGTATTCTGCGGCGTCTGTTCATGCCAGATTCCCTTTTGCTCATAGTCATCCACTTTGCCATAGTCATATTGAATACGGGAACCTACCCAGTCGTACAGTGCCCTTGCTTTGGCTTCTTCTGTCGATTGGCCTTTCACAATCTCACTTGCCGCAGATTCAATATCTGCCGGAATACTATGGTCAATAACTTCATACTTTCGTTGCAGAATGCCGCCCAGTTCCTTCTGAACCGCCTGCGTAAATACAGGAAGCTTGTCCTTGATCAATGTTCCAGACAATGGTTCAATAACCGATTTGGCTCCTTGCATATAGATGGGAGATGCCTCCACATATCGGCTAAACATGCTACCTGGATAGAGACTGACAATCATGAACAGCACCGCAATGACAATCATTCCACGCACTGAACCTATAATCGTGCCAATCAACGCACCTGTTACTCGGCTAATCATGCCTTTGGGGGCACTTTCCTCGGCTCCCCCTTGTCTTCTACTAAACATAAATGAAGAGAACAGTCCGAGAATCAATCGGATGATTCCATAGCTAAGCACAAATAACACGGCAAACCGCATCAGCGGAAAATCTGCAATGGCTGTAACCAACGTATAATACATCTGTTCCCACCGGCTCAGCTCACGGTTAGGCATGGCTGAAGCATGCTCAGACAGCCACTGCTGCACATATGGCGCAAGCCACAGCGTTAAACCGATGGACAACAGAATACCGATCACCGCCATAATACCATCCATCAGGAAGCCAAAGAGCCTTCCCGCGGATCGTGAAGCCCCTCTGGACCATCCCTGCAATAAAGAAGCAGCTACAATCAGCAACAGCATAATCGTGATGCCGTTGAACTCCTTCAGGCTGTCCAGCCAATTCTGCAGCACGAACTGATTCCCCCTTTACTACGATGCTGGTGCTGTCTTGTTCTCCTGTGCCTGTTCGACAAACGTACGTATCGTTTCATTGTCGAGTTTCCATTCGCCAAGTGAAACCCCGCGGAAGATCACATCGACTTTATTCGATTGGTTTCTTCCTTTAATTTCAACATTGGGACTTGTAATGGTAAACGCTCCATCCTGTCCCGTGACGTATGTCGCTTTGGAAGCTTCCTTCAGCATCATGCTGGTCGCTTCCTTTTTCAATGTGTCCATCGTACTAGACTGCACATCAGTAACGGTCTGCTTGATTTGATCCATGGAGATGCCGCTGTATATCAGTAGAGCCGCAATAATGATGATGGCAATCGCCCATTTCAACACGGTTTTGACCACATTCAGAACAAAGAACAAAATGATCAACGCAACCACAATCACCAGCCAGTTCTGCATCACAAACTCTTTGATTACTTCTATGTTCATGACTACACCTTCCGTATTAGAGTTCATTCGTAACACTTCCCGAATATTATACATGATTTCCGAACCTGCTGTCAGCTAAGCCCTCTCTCCGAAAAATAAACGGTCTAAGTTCGTCCTGCCGGGCGTACAAGTAGTACCATGAGGTTCTGCCGGGCGAACGGGAACATGTTCTAGACCTGTAGTTCGAACATGCATCGCTTAACAAGGAGGGGCTTATGTGAAAACAGCCATCTGGCTATACCTGTTTTTGTTCCTTGCCGTATTTGATTTGCACGCTCAGTATCCCATTCTAACCCCTTTTGCCATCTCGCTCGGAGCCGCTCCTACCTTCATTGGCTGGATGATGGGCATCTATTCATTAACACATCTTCCCGGCAATCTGATTGCCGGAACGCAAATTGATAAACATGGCAGTCGCCGCTATATTGTATTCAGTCTGCTTGGGGCAGGATTCATCCTGCTCTTGCAAGCCCATGTCCATACGCCTTGGCAACTGCTGGCTCTGCGTTCCATCAGCGGTTTTGTGCTTGCCTTCCTGTCTCCTGCATGTCTCGCCCTACTTGCCCAATTATCCAGCGATCCGGTGAAGCAGGGGAAGTATATGTCAGGTCATGGTGTCGTGCACACATTGGCCTCTGTTGTATCTCCAGCAGCCGGAGCGATTATCGTTGGCTCCATGGGATTCTCGGCTACCTTCTCAAGCCTGGGCTATTTGCTCCTTCTCACAGGGGTCATTGCTTTCATGACGATGCCTCGTGGCCTCGTTCAGCAACCGGAGAGAGTGACTGAACCTGCCAAGCCTGAACCTTCACCAGCCACTTCGACCAAAACGTTCATACCCGTATCCTGGCGATACTTCGCCCTGCCTTTGGTCATTGCCTGTGCTCAAGGGATTCTCTTCTTTGAATTGCCCCTGCGAGGAGGAGGACATTCATCCATGATGTCTACTGGACTACTGTTCTCCATCATCAGTATCGGGGCCCTCTTCACGCTCAGCATGCTGTTTCTCAATCGGTATTCACCCAAACTACGTTTGGTTGCGGGCGTGCTGCTGATGTCCCTGAGTTTTTTTGTCATGGCGGCTATTCCACAGATTCCGTTGTCTACCGTATTATTTGTACTCGGAATGTCCAAAGGCATCATCTTCCCAGCAATGGCCACCCTCTTTATCCGCTTGAGCGGAGGTAGCAAGCTGGGACGAATTTTCTCGCTGCAATCCATCGCCACCTCTATTGGTTCTTTCATCGGCCCCATCACAGCCGGGCAACTGCGTGTTGGGTTATCACCCTATTTCATCGCCTTTGTTTTGTTAATGATTGGTATGCTGCTGCTTCCATACTATACATCCAGACGCGAAGCTTCCCTGTCCGATCCGAAAAGTATACTACATTAAATTTCGATCAGTCTCTGTATCCTTACTGTTATGACAGCAATTAGGCCAGTATTTTCATTAGCTTTGCATCATTCCCCCATTTACAGCTAAACTATATAAAATGGACTGATGTTTTACACACGAACGGAGCGGCTCAGGGATGATAAGCGCCGTCTTCAAGATTTCATCTTTTTCTTAAATATCATCATTAGGTATGGACGATCATTAGAAGTAGTAAAGGGGACGGAATCGATTTTGAAGAAGCGATAGCGTTCGCCTTTGTCTCCATATTTCAACCTATAAAAATTCAATCAGAAATTTGGAGACAACAGCGATCGAAGGAACGATCCGTAACCGTAACGGCCACTTCTGATCAGAATTAATTCCTGATGTATGTGAAAAAGAATTTAGAAATCAGAGGTGCTCCTGTCCGCGTGGTGAACAGTGTAAAGAAAGGAGTCCATTTTATATAATTAGTCGATTTTCGCTGCAACATTTCCCGGGGAATGTCGACATAAGCTCTCGAACAAGAGGTGAATATCATGCCTATTCATGTCATTGTGGAAGGTAAGAATGACCGAAGCAAACTTAAACGTCTGGTGGGACCCGAGATCAACATTCTATGTACGTTCGGAACACTTAATTCACTCAAGCTGGAGACACTGCGCAAGCAGGTCGGCTATGATGAAGTCTTTTTATTCATGGATAATGACAGTTCAGGCAAAAAAATCAGAGGTGTGCTTAGGGATGCTTTCCCGGATGCAGTACAGATGTATACACGACGAGGATATGCGGGTGTGGAAGGAACACCTGATGAGTATATCATTGCCCAGCTTGAGAAAGCCGGGTTAGAGACCTACATCCAATATCCCGAACATCCCTCCTACTAAAAGGAAACAACAAAAAAGGCAGTCTCTGGGTTGATTTATCCCCTGAAGGCTGCCTTTACTGTTTTAGAGCAGATTATCATTCGTTGATCAGATTACGAATATCCTCGACAATAACAGCAGGCACCACGTCCTCTGTATTGAACGCATTATATACCTTGCGCAGCTGATTGTTCTGGTCCACTAGCCCAATCATATTCATATGGGCAAAATTGTCCTTGTTCTCCCCATCAATAAGGATCTGGAATGATTCTTTGGCGAGCTGCTTCGTTTTGTCCATATCCCCTCGCAAGAAGTACCATCCGGAATAATCCGCATGAAAGCGGTCCGCGAACGTCTTAATCTTCTCTCTTGTATCGACTTTCGGGTCAAATGAAATGGATACAAACGAGACATCTTTGCCAAACGTATCGTCCTCTTTCAACAGATCCTGCACTTGGGATAACGTAAATGTTGTAATCGGGCAGACATCCGGGCAACTGGTGAAATAAAAGTAGAACAAACGGACTTTCCCTTGCGTATCCTCCAGTGTTACGGTACTGCCATCTACATTTTCCATGGAAAAGGATTGGATCTCCCTGATCTCGGGTAATTTTTCCTTACTGGCAAATACGGTGCCCCACATCAGATACACAGCCATGATCAATGCAAGCCCCAATAGCATCCATGTCCATTTGTACTTTTTTAACATCATCTTCGTCCCTTTCTAAACGCTCTCTTATGAATACGCATACATATTTGAACCCAAAAATACACTTTCATTTCGCTTAACCCATGCCATGTGACATATGTATTCAAAGAAACCTACTTTTTATGAGATTCTATATTATTGTAACGGTTCGACGACATAATGCCCATGAATTTATTTTTCAGGAATCTAGCTAGGCAATCTCTGGCGAATTCCCCCTTATGTATCCGACATAAAGTTTATCATAGGAATTGCTGAAATAGTTTGACAAACTTCGTACATTTGTTGGGTATAATACTTATTATTGTCATAACCTTGAATTTAGGGATGTTTTGCATCCTGACAGGTGGATATTATACACTATATATGGGTATCACCTAGATACAGAAGTATTATGCCTTAGAACGATACACCACACAAAGGAGACGTTTATGGATACCTCTACACATTTTGTCATGGGGATTGGATTGGCCGGTCTGGCTTATGTCGATCCTGTCGTCGGGTCAAATCCCATGCTTGCAGCTGCAGTAATGGTGGGCACGATCGCTGGTTCCCAGGCTCCTGACATCGATACTGCACTACGTCTCAAAAGTAATTCGCTCTATATTCGGAATCATCGGGGCTTATCACACTCACTGCCATTTCTCCTGTTATGGGTTCTGCTCATTACTGGCGTTATTGCACTGATTTTCCCGGGAGTCCCCATCGGGCACGTAGCTACCTGGACTGCTGTAGCCGTAGGCGTTCATGTATTCACTGATCTGTTCAATACCTATGGGACCCAGGCAGCCCGGCCTTTTACGGAACGCTGGATCGCCTGGAACATCATTCATATTTTTGATCCATTTCTATTCACCACGCATGTCGTGGCGATCCTGTTATGGGCCTTCGATCTGATCGCCCCTGCACCACTATTCGTTACGTTGTATATCTTGACTGGTTTATATTATGTATGGCGGACGATTGCGCGTGCGCTGGCAGTCAGCAAGGTCAAACGACTCGACAAGAGTTCGGGTCATCCAAGCTATATCGTCATTCCGACAATTTCCTGGAATCGCTGGCATGTGGTTAAAAAAGTTGAAGATGGCAGTTATGAGATCGGCAAAATGGACGGGTCCAACCTGGCATGGAGTCTGCACGCCTCGTCTTCCACACATGCGGCCGTTGCTGCTTCACGCAAATCGCCCGAAGTCAGTGCATTCCTGTACTTCACTTCATACGCCGTGGCTGAGGTAGAGGAATTGCCTGCCGGTTATAAGGTTCGCTGGGCAGACGTACGTTATCGACACCGGAAACAATATCCATTTGTCGCTGTAGTGGTAATGGATCGGAATTTCGAAACAGTCGATACGTATGTGGGCTGGTTAAGCGATGAGAAGATGGATAAAAAACTTTTATCCGCGCGCCCTTGACGTAGTGAGTATGGCAAGGCACAATCAGACATAGGAACTGATGCGCGAGAAAGCCCGGAGCGTTTCCGCTCCGGGCTTTCTGTTTTGTTGCTTGTTTGGTTAAGATAAATTATTTGCCAGACCCAGCCAGAGACTGCTCAGCGATTTGCACCAGACGTTTGGTGATATACCCACCCAGAGATCCTGTCTCACGGGAAGTGTAGTTACCATAGTAACCGTCTTGAGGGATAGTTACACCCAGTTCCTGTGCAGCCTCCATTTTCAATTGTTGCAGTGCTGCGGTCGCTTGAGGTACCACCAAGTTGTTTGAAGAACGAGATCCTTGAGCCATATTTTATAATCTCCTTTCAATCTGTGTCTGTAATGTATTGCAAGCTTGCAAGATTATTATGGCTCGCACGCTTCAGGTTATACGGGATTTCATTAAATTTGTAGATGGAGGTTTTTCCCAATGAGCAAGGGTTTATCCTTATGGTTTGCATTCTCTTCGATTATTTTGTTAGCGGTTACGGCGATTATGATCTCCTACTCCGGTTGGTTGGCCTCCCTGCTGTTTGTCCTGTCCATTGCCAATATCGGCTGGGGATTTGTCATTCGTGCCAAGAAAGAGCGTCAGGAAGGTCGCGCAGCTTCAACTTCAGAGTCCGCCTCTTAAACAGGCGCATGGCGTAACTTTGGCTGAATCTTCATAAAAAAAAGAATGAAAAGCGGCTCTTCCAAAAGTTTTAACAACAAAACACGAAAGGGACAAGGCAGAATGAATCTCTGCTTCGTCCCTTTTTCATGCGTGGATGTTATGGGTTTTCACCCATATTCTTTTGAAGGGCTTTTGAGACAACCCTTTATTCATATTAACCATTCATTACGTTAATTGTAGTTAAACCGCTCACGATTACTAATGTTTACTTGCGTCTAGGAACAAACCCCATACGCTCTTTCACTGCATCCAGCGTTTGGGATGCGGCCTCTTCTGCGCGGCGGGCTGACGTCTCCAGCACATCCATGAGTTCGCCAGACTCGCGAATCTCCTGATACCGCTGCTGCAGAGGTTCGATTACAGATACCACTACTTCAGCCAGTTCTTTTTTGAACGGACCATACATTTTACCTTCATACCGTTCTGCCACTTCTTTTAGCGTAAGCCCTGCACATTCTGCATAGATACTCATGAGGTTGCTGACTTCCGGTTTGTTCGCAGGATCGTATACGACTTCGCGACCAGAATCCGTTGTGGCACGGCTGATTTTTTTGCGAATAACATCCGGCGGGTCCAGTAGTGCAATATAGCTACCTGCATTGGGATTACTTTTGCTCATCTTCGACGAGGCATCGTCGAGCGACATGACCCGCGCACCCACTTGTGGAATATACGGATCTGGAATGGTGAAATACTCCCCATAACGGTGGTTAAAGCGCCCTGCCAAATCACGCGTCAGTTCCAGATGTTGCTTCTGATCCTCTCCTACCGGCACAAGGTCAGCATTGTACAACAAAATATCAGCAGCCATCAATGATGGATATACGAAAAGTCCGGCACCAACGGAATCTTTACCCGCTGATTTATCCTTAAACTGGGTCATGCGTTCAAGTTCACCCATAGAAGTCAGCGTAGTCATCAACCAGCCCAATTCCGCGTGCTGTGGCACATGGGATTGCAGAAACACATTCGATTTCGACGGATCTATTCCTGCTGCAATGAACAGAGCTGCTACGGCTTCAGACTGCTCACGCAGTGCTGCTGGTTCCTGTGCCACGGTAATCGCATGCAGATCAACCACCATGAAATGGCACTTATAGTCATGCTGGAGTTTTACAAAGTTTTTGATTGCACCAATATAGTTGCCCAATGTGAGCTTACCGCTTGGTTGAATTCCTGAAAGTACTGTTTTCATTTCACATGACGCCTCCCTGATTGGTATATTATAAAGCTCCCGCCATTCTCTGCGAACGCAAAAAGGCCCCACATCCGCAAGGGACGTGAGACCGTGGTGCCACCCTTATATTCGCTTTTCTTCAATTGCCCTTGACCTGAATCAAGTCAAGCAGAAGAAATGCCTTCATTGTTCCGTAACGTGGATTATCCGGCAGATTCTAGTGGGGCAGCCCATCTCTGGCGATGCCTGTTCAAATCTACACTCAAGGGTCCATTCGGTAAAGAGTTCACACCGGTTCACATCAACCACCGGCTTTCTGGAGAGAATTCTCTTGGCCTACTTATCCCTGTCATCGATTTCATGTCATTCAATTTAAATAAAAGCTTTTAGAGTTCCATCTTAATGCGCACAAGCACGAATGTCAAAATGAGATGAGCTTTTTTTACCCGATCCACCTAAATCTGTTATGATGGAATTGCTTATCCTATTGCCCTGCTTCACTCGAAGTAGAGCAGGAAATAGCTGGCATGTACACAATGACACGCCTGCAGCAGTATAACATAAAGACTGTTTGCAGACAGATTTCAAGTGGGAAAAGGAGCATCGATATGAAACAAGTGACCAAAGGCCAATGGAATGGTTACGACACGTATATCCTACATAGCCGTGATTTGGAAATCACCCTGCTGCCGCGTCTTGGTAATAATATCATCTCGATTCGTGATTTAGTGCAGGATCGCGATGTCGTTCGACGTCCGGATGAAGACGATCTTGCCTTTTATTTGCAAAAGCCCTACCACTTTGGCGTTCCTCTTCTCATTCCACCAGGACGCATTCATCGGGGCAATTCGAATATGAAGGTGTTCGTTACCAGTTCGATCAGAACACGGCGAATGACAACCATATTCACGGTCTCCACCGCACCCAATCCTGGTGTGTCAGCGACATTGAAGAAGATGAAGATGGCTGTGCAATTACAACCGAATTACTAACTGAAAATGAAGAACACTGGATGGCTCAATTTCCGATTCCCTTGAAGCTTGAGATGACGTTCAGATTGCAAAATGCTGTACTTAGCCAGCGTTTGCGCGTGACCAATCTGAGCTCAACGCCTGCTCCTTTCGGGATGGGATATCATACATGGTTTTTGCTAGACGGCAAACCTGCCGACTGGACGCTGCAACTGCCTGTTTCCGGCATATACGGACAGAATGAAGAACAACTCCCCACAGGTGAACTTGAATCCTTGGGTGAATGGTCTGCGCTTAACGAAGGGATCAGCATGCAAGGACGAAATTGGGATACCCTGTTGAAAGCTACTGAGAGTGTACCCGCCACTGCCTACTTGCGCAGGCAAGACGGTTATACATTGAAATATTCAGCTGATGAAGCATTTTTCAAACACTGGGTTCTCTATACCAAAGGAGAATCAGATCAGTTTTTGTGTATTGAACCTTACACATGGCTCTCGGATGCGCCCAATTTGGCATTATCGGATGAGGAAACCGGATTAATTCGTCTGGAACCGGAACAGCCTGTTGAGCTATTTACGCGCATTGAGGTTATGCAACCTACAGACTAAGGGAGCTTACCTCTTCCATGTTGTTCCTGAGCATATCACCTTATATTCTGACTTTTCTATAAAGCTTGCCGACCCGCACTGGGTCGGCTTTTTCATGTGACATATCCATGCTTTATTACCCATATTTTCCCTTACGCCATAACATGTATATTTCCTTATTCTCTAACCATACTAACATCACCAAGCTATAAGGAGGTGAGACATATGTACGGAAATCAAAACCAAGGTAGCGGTAGCCGCTCCAACAATCTGGTCGTTCCCCAAGCATCAGCAGCATTGCAACAATTGAAAATGGAAGCTGCGCAAGAGCTGGGTGTAACTATTCCACAAGATGGTTACTACGGTAACTATACTTCCCGTGAGACAGGTTCTCTCGGTGGATACATCACCAAACGTCTGGTACAAATCGCTGAGCAGCAATTATCGGGTCGCTCGTAAGCTCGTAATTATTGCTTGAAGTGTGAAAATCCAAAGCGGCCTTCTTAGGAAGTGCCGCTTGTTTTTCTTGTGCGTACAGTTATGAAGTGGACTCCATTCCTGAATCTTTGTATGTATTGGTTCTAGGATAGCGAATCATCAGATTTGCCATATTGTAATTGGATTCCATCGTTGCATCTACCAAAATCATACCTTGTCTTACTCCAAAGTCATACGATATTTCTCCATGTGTCCAATTGCGCTTCAATTTCAAAGTTTCCAGTGCCATCGCTCGGAAAGATGATCTCTGGGTTTCGTTTAGCCCCCCTCCTCTACATCCATCTGCCCATCACGTCCGGTTATCGGATTATGTCGAATACCGAACTTCCCAATTACGTTATTTCGTATTTGCACAAAAACAACACCTGAATCTAATCCTGACAACTCATGATCTAGCTCTTTGAACACCAGATCCAACTGTCTTGCTAATGAAAGCTGGTCAATTTTCATATTAACGCTCCTTCTATATGCTTATAGTCCTATTCATCAAGGACTTACGACTCATTATATGACATCATTTGCACTCCTTCAACAAAGAACAACAAACTTGGGTAATTTTAACTACAATTTGCACAATTAATTGCCATTCAGGTTCCTTAAACCGAGTTTTTTCACTTATTTACGACAAAATATTCGAAGAGTTGAACCTTGGGATTGTGAACAAAAATAGCTGCAATCCGTGTCTGTTAACACAGGATTGCAGCTATTTCATATATACAACCTATTTTTCGATTGCTGTCATCTCCATAAATTGCTCGATATCGGCTATGACCAGGTTCGCTGCATTTTGCCAGAAATCCGGTTTTGTCAGATCTGTACCCAAATGCTTCTGAGCAAGTTCCTCAACCGTCATTCGGCCAGTATCACGTAACAAATCATCGTATTTATCTGCAAATGCCGTCCCTTCCTGCTGGGCTCTGGCGTAGATCCCTGCACTGAACATATAACCGAACGTGTACGGGAAGTTATAGAACGGTACACCTGTCAGATAGAAATGCAGTTTGGATGCCCAGAAATGCGGATGATCTGTTGCAAGCACTCCGCAGAACGCTTCATGTTGTGCCTCCACCATTAATTTGGATAGCTCATCCGCGTTGACCAGACCTTTTTTGCGTTGTTCATAGAAACGATTCTCGAAGAGGAAACGGGCATGGATATTCATGAAGAAAGCTACACTTCTCTGGATCTTGTCTTCCAGCAAAGCCAGCTTCTCTTGCTCATCTGTTGCCGCCTGCACCAGGGCATCCGCTACAATCAGTTCAGCAAAAGTGGAAGCCGTCTCCGCCACATTCATCGCATAGCGCTGATTCAACGCAGGTAACTCTTCCATAATGTGCTGATGATACCCGTGACCAAGTTCATGTGCAAGAGTCGATACATTCGACGGCGTGCCGGAGAAGGTCATGAAAATCCGGGTTGCTTTGCTACGTGGCAAGGATGTACAAAATCCTCCAGGACGCTTGCCAGGACGGTCTTCTGCTTCAATCCAGCGTTTCTCAAAAGCCATCTCCGCAAACGTAGAAAGTTTGGGACTGAATTTGGCAAACTGTTCAACTATATTGATTGCTGCCTCATCATACGTCATTTTCCCACCCGACTTGCCTACAGGTGCATCTACATCGCTCCAACTGAGTTGGTCTACCCCAGCAGTTCCGCTTTGCGCTCCAGATATCGAACCAGCGCCGGTTTAGCCCCGTTAATCACATCCCACATCGTATCCAGCGTTTGACGTGACATTCGGTTGATCGCGAGCGGCTCTTTGAGGATATCATCCCAGCCACGCTTCTCATATAACTTCAGACGGAATCCCGCAAGGTGATTCAGAGTGTCTGCACAGAAATCTTCGACATCGGTCCAGGCCTGCTCCCAGCTTGCGAATACCGTCTCACGCACATTCCGATCACTGTCACTTAACTTATTTGCCGCCTGTCCGGCGGACAGCATCACTGTTTCCCCAGCTTGCTCAAATGGAATGTTCACCTTGCTGACAATCGTATTGTAGAATTTGCCCCAACCATGGTAACCATCCACACCCAGATCCAGAGCAAGACCTTCTAGTTCTGGCGACAGCTTCTCACGAGCCAGCGTGCGACTCTCGTTCAATGCAAATGCCAGCGGCTGGATATCTTCCCGAGCAATCCACGCATCCCACACCGAATCGGATGTCTGACTAAGTGTATTATCGAACTTCGACTTACTGCCATTCAACATCGCACCAAGGGAACTAATGGCTCCCTGAAGCTGCGTTGCTTTCTTGTCCTTCTGGTTTTGTGATGAGAGGCAGGATACAAACGCAGATCCTTCCGATATGCGGACATAGCAGCTTTGCAGCAGTTCCAAAATGGGATAAAATGCAGCCGTCTCTTCTAATGAAGTCGGTGCGGGTGTTTCGTTTAACAGATGTTGCAGTTGTCGAACATCCTGTTCCAGTTCAATCAGATACGTGGCAAATGCTTCGGAGGAAGAACCTCCACTAAAAATGGACTCCAGATCCCATGTAGGCTGTAATGGCGTTTTCATTTAATAAGGCACCTCTCTCTATAGATTGGATCGTTAGGATTGAATTAAAAACTGGTTTTATGCGTGTCATATCTCTATACTAGAGAAATAGTTATAGAGGTTGTTCAAAAAGTCCACTTTTGATTACGAATCATGCCTAGCGGCATCATCAGCATCGAACATGAAATTCAGCCGAAATGAGCAACTCCATTTCTAGCTTCATTCCATCTTCTCGGTACTGAAAACCAGACTTTTTGAACTCTCGCACTTATAGCAACTTTCAGGAGGTAAACGTATGAAACCTTTACAAGTATCGGCTGACACAGCCGTCAAATTAGCAGAATCTCTGGGCGTACCTTTGGAGCATCTGATGCATATGCCGCAACATATTTTGATGCAGAAGATTGCGGAACTTGCCAAACAAGAAGCATCCAAACCTGCCGCAACAGAAGGCGAACAGGAATGATTCCGTTTGAAAACAGCTGGCCTTACGATATTGTCATGGGAGACATCTATGTACAGCAATGTCCTTTCTGTCACGCAAGCAATGTGCTGCTTCCCTCAAACCCAAAGAGCTTGTGCTCATTCGCGAAGGCAAAAAGAAATTGCTCGTCTTTCCCTGCTGTAATGCCAGCATAACCGTGATCGACAATGACAGTGACTACTTACTATCCAGCCGTCCTGTCCGTAACTAACCCATATTAATCTAAAGGGGGCTGCGCTTCGCAGCCCCTTTGTCTGCTTCCAACATCTCTTCAGGAAGTTCCATTTTGCCTGAGATCATCTGTTCGCGCAGCAATGCCCATTGTTCCCTTGAGGCACGAATCATTGAAGCATCGGTGATCCGCTTGTCGTGAATGACTTTGCCGAACCATTGAACAGCTTCATTGAACCGACCTACTCTGCGGTTCAATTCCCCGAGCAGATACAACAGTTTGGCTTCATTGCCGCCCGTTCCTTCCCGTTCGAACACCTTAACATAAGCTTCAAGGCTAAATTCAAGAAACCGATGTTCCTGTGCATGATCCTCCATATACCGATACAGCCAAGCAATATGATGCAACAAGCCGGCGACAACACGGTCTTTCTCCTGAATAACCTGTGCACACAGTAAGGCAAGCTTGTACGTAGCCAGCGCCTGATCCAGTGTCCGCGCTCCACTATAATCCCGTTTTACCCAGCGGTTACCGACCTGTTCTTTGAAGGCTTTGCGTTGAGCATCATTCAAATTCTCCGTTGCGTTCTCCGTGGAGGCAAACCCGCAATGCGGGCAGATGCGGACCACATAAAAATCCGGGTTCTCCAGCTTGTAATAAGCACAAAAATCAGAATCCGTCCGGTAGGGCCGTTTCAAGCTAGGTCTTACCCGTGAGGTATCATACTCGGTCTCGCAATAATGACACGTCACCTTCACCTTATACAGCGGCTCTAATTCCAATTGCTTTCCCCCTCTCCGGTACACTACTTCTATTCGTATCAACATTTTACATCATTGGATTGAAGTAAAATGGCTCGTATTCGGAACTATGGCGTATTCACGAAATGATGTGCCGGGCCGGATAAACGCTTCAGAATAAACGAATGCAAGGGCTCCTCCACACCAATCTGTGTTAATGCTTGATTCATACATGCAAGCCAGGCCTCAGCCCGCTCAACGGTGACTTCGAAATGCATATGACGGGCACGCATCATCGGATGTCCAAAGGCTTCGGAAAATAACCCTGGTCCACCAAAAAACTGAGATAAAAACATATACTGCTTGTCCATAACTGGCTGAATATCTTCCGGGAAAAGCGGAGCCAGCTGCTCATTCTGCTGCACGATCGGATAGAAAGCCTCGACCAATGCACGAACACCTGTCTCACCGCCAAGATTGTCATAGATACTCATACTGGGATTCATTTGTCTGCTCCCCCTTTCTGATGTCGAATTCTGTCATATATTCCACGTTCCATGAACATTGTGAAAACTGTAACAACATGAAGGCCGCAAAAGCCTTTATCTCCATTCTATCAAAAAAAATCCAAAAGTCCTATATCACATGGAATCTTCAGAAGCGCTTTAGCCATCTGTATACAGGACCTTATTCTGTACATGATTCAAAAAAAGCGCCAACCGCATAGGTTGGCGCACTAGTTATTCCATTAATAACTCCGCCAGTCCTCTTCCTCTGAGCGTACCAGCGAGGCACGTATCACATATACAAAAGCACAGACCAGGATTCCGGTGACAAGACTCATGATCATCACTCCATCCGAATTGAATTCCACCTTGGAGACAATTAGGTGACGTTCAGGCGTTTTTCTCATTTTAGCACACATCATTCAAAAACACAGCCACTTTTGCAAGCGCTTTCCAGGTATTATTTTGTACTGTTTGTCCACTTTTTTTCATATATTTGAAGGCAAAGCTCTTCACTCACTACCGCATATCAACCATTTTAAAATAAAGGAGAAGAACACATGGCTGCTCCACAACGACTCACCCATGTCCTGGTCACACTTGCTCTCCTGATCCTTTGTGTGTTAATGGTCCTGTTTCCAGCGGAAACCTGGCATGCAGGCGTACGCGGATTGTCCATCTGGTGGGATGTATTGTTCCCCTCCCTCTTCCCTTTTCTGGTACTGTCCGAGCTACTGCTCGGCTTCGGAATTGTTCATTTTCTCGGCACATTGCTGAATCCCCTGATGCGTCCATTGTTTCGAGTTCCCGGAAGCGGGGGATTTGTATTCGCCGTGAGCTGTGCTTCCGGTTATCCCACGGGGGCTAAACTGACCGCCCAGTTATGGGAACAGAAATTGGTGACCCGGGAGGAAGGAGAACGTCTCGTTGCCTTCACCACATCTTCCGATCCGATCTTCATGATTGGAGCGGTATCGGTTGGTTTTTTCCACAATGTTGCGATCGCTCCGGTACTGGTTGCATCGCATTACGCTGCCGCCTTTCTAGTGGGCGTGCTCATGCGTTTCCATGGCGGATCCGTAAAACACACACAGCCTGTCTCTCTGCCCACTTCTACTGAACAGCTACATCGCAACAGACTCATCCGGGCCATCTATGCAATGCACGCGGCCAGACAGGCCGATGGACGGGCATTTGGTGAATTGTTACGTCAGGCAGTCTCCTCATCCCTTCGCCTTATTATTATCGTAGGGGGGCTGGTTGTATTCTTCTCGGTCATGATGGAGTTGCTTGTACAGACGGGATGGCTTGGTGGGCTATACGGAATAACCGAGCAATGGTTACGACACATTGGATTGCCTCCATCCTTATCACATAGCCTGGTCGGCGGATTATTCGAAGTCACGCTGGGGGCCAAGGAAGCTGGCGGTGTTGGCACGTCCATACCACTCGTCTACAAAGTAGCCGCAGCAGCTTTTGTTCTCTCATGGGGCGGATTATCCGTCCATGCCCAGATTATGAGTGTTCTTAGCAATACACCCATGAGATACGGGCCTTTTCTGTTTGCCAGAGCGATTCATGCGCTTATCGCACCTGTGCTCGTCCTGATCTTATGGACACCGCTAATGGGCCATTCCTCTTCACCAGTAATAGCCGAGCCAGGGTTATTCCCATCACTATCGACGTACACACCGGACTGGGAACTAATCTTCTTGGCAGGTATGATCGCATTGGGAAGTGTGCTTGTATTATTGCTATGTTTGGCGGTATTGAGTTCTATTCTCTTGCCCAGACAGGCCAAAAAATGAATGCCCCACCCATCTATATTGAACTGAAATATGAATCGGGCGTTGTGTTCTTCCGCGGAATTGATTATCATCGGTAGTATAATGACCACAAAGGAGCTTTCATCTTGAGATACTATGTTCAAGACCGCGGAGACCAGTTATCCATTGATCTCAGTCAGCAGTTTCATGCGCTGGCGAAGGAAGAAGGGTTTAAGCTGGATGCAGAATCGCCGGAGATTGTCATCTCCATCGGAGGCGATGGTACGATGCTACAGGCATTTCACAATTTCATCGACCGTATTCCGGATATCGCTTTTGTTGGGGTTCATACAGGCCACCTCGGCTTCTATGCTGATTGGAAGAAGGAAGAATTACGGGAACTCGTCAGACTGATGAGTGGCAAAGGAGATCCGGAACGACTCAAACCACGCATTGTGCAATATCCACTCTTGGAGCTGGAGATTCGCAAAAAGTCAGGTAACTCCTCTTATATTGCGCTTAATGAATTTACGTTAAAAGGTGTGGACGGAACTGTCGTAGCTCAGGTCGATATTAATGACGTGACTTTCGAAATGTTCCGTGGGGATGGGATCTGTGTATCCACGCCTTCTGGTAGCACAGCGTACAACAAGGCCCTTGGCGGCGCCATGGTGCATCCGACCATTGAGGCGATTCAGATTGCGGAGATTGCTTCCATTAATAACCGTGTCTATCGGACACTCGGTTCACCGGTAATTTTGCCCAAGCACCATCATTGTGATATTTTTTCTCGCAAGGATCAGCGGTTATTGCTGACCATCGATCATGTGAACGTTATGGTGGAAGATCTGATATCCGTGCGTTGTCAGGTATCCAGTCACAAAGTCAGTTTCGCGCGTTTCCGCCCTTATCCATTTTGGAACCGGGTCCGCACGGCATTTCTCGACTAAAACCATGTATCAAAAAAGCGGTCCTTCTCAGGAACCGCTTTTTGCTTTGGATTGAGGTTGATCTTTGCTCTTATGCAACACGAAGTACGCGCAGCCAAAGTTACAATATTCATTGATGTAATCCACCATGCTTGAGATCGTGGAATCCTTTGTTGCTTTGGGGTGGTTATCGCGGTAAAAACCTTTTAACCGCAACTGACTGTATCCCCAGTCCCCGATAATATAATCATAACGCTCCAGCACTTCACTGTAACGATCACGAAAGACCTCTGGATTCCAGCCCTCTTTGTGATTCTGTACGATTTCATAATTTTTCCCACCGATTTGTACAATGACGGGTTCTTTGGGTGTCTCCTCAACCAATTCCTGAACGGGTTCGTGAACCTGTTCCTCCGTCTGTTCCTGAATCTGTTCTGTAATTTTATCTTCTTCCAATCCAGACTCCTCCATCACGCATGTGTTGCCGCCTGTTCCGCATGTTGGGTAGCAGATTTCACCTGTTCATGCGCACGATAGGAGCTGCGTACCATCGGGGCAGATTCGACGTGGCTGAATCCACGTTTCAACCCTTCCTGTTTCAGTGCAGCGAACTCCTCTGGCGGATAGTACTTTTCAACATACAGATGTTTCTCCGATGGCTGCAAATATTGACCAATCGTCATAATATCACAGTTCACCGCACGAAGATCATCCATCGTTTGCAAAATTTCATTATATTCCTCACCCACACCAAGCATAATGCTTGATTTCGTTGGGATGTCAGGTTGCATTTCTTTGGCACGAGCAAGCAGCTCCAGTGAACGTCTGTATTTCGCCTTAGCACGTACTTTGTCTGACAACCGCTCAACCGTCTCAATGTTGTGATTCAGAATATCCGGTTTGGCATCCATCACAATCTGCAGGGATTCGCGATCACCCAGAAAGTCCGGAATGAGTACTTCAACACTGCATAGTGGCAATCTCTGCCGCACAGCCTTTACCGTCTCGGCAAAGATCGTAGCTCCCCCATCTTTCAGGTCGTCTCGAGCTACACTTGTAATGACACAGTGTTGCAGATTCATCTGTTCTGATGCTTCTGCCACTCGTTCTGGTTCCTGCAAATCAAGCTCCGTTGGCAAGCCTGTAGTTACCGCGCAAAAACGGCATGCCCTGGTGCAAATGTCGCCCAAAATCATAAAAGTGGCCGTTCGATTGGCCCAGCATTCATAAATATTCGGACACCGCGCTTCCTCACATACGGTATGTAGCGTTTTGGAACGCATCATTGTTTTCATTTCCTGATAGTTATCGCCGGTTGTCAATTTGATCCGAATCCAATCCGGTTTCGGCTCTTTAACACGTTTAGCCAATGCATAAACCTTCTTTCTACTGAAGTTAGGCTGTTGCTCGGAACATATTATACCATGAAAGCGCTGGAAAAACCCCAATTTGTCACATCTTGTGCATTCAAGCCTTACATGCATATTTTGCATATTTGGATTTATGCCAAAGCCTTACATGGATAAAATCAGGTCTTTTGAAGAACGATAGGATATAGCTTGGTTTAACGGGCACCATGTGCATCATCTTAATGGAAAGGGGTTGCTTCCCTGTGCTACAACGCACGACCTTCTTCAATACGTATCGCTTTTGGATCAAAACATTACTTGCAGGTACTCTGCTTCTCCCGTTCTTGCCTGTTGATGTGTACGGTGAACCCATCACGACGAATTCCAACCCACAGGTAGCTGAGCTAAAGCCGGCAGAAATCTACGTAGCACGTCGGCATCTCTATGAGAGCATTGGTCAGATGACTCAGATTCCCTGGTACAGACTGGCCGCAATTGACCAGTATGAACGGACGATCACCCGCGCACATCCGAAGGACCGCAAGCATCCAGAGCGGCTTACCGGTATTTTCATGACCTCTCCGGCATGGAGAGGATGGCTTAACCCGGATGAGGCGGATCAACAGCCGAACTCCATTCTTTTTTTCAACGGATATGGACGTGATGGTTCAGGAGACGGTATAGCGGATGCCAATAATGATCAGGATGTGCTGTACAGTATGGCTTCTGTTATTCAGGGTTACGGGAACAAACAAGAGGACTTCAACATTGCCTTGTGGGAATATTACCACAACTCCCGAGCAGTACAACGGATACAGCAATTCGCGAAGTTATATGAGCATTTTGACAATCTGGATCTATTTGGACATGCCTTTCCGGTGCCGCTCGGAAACAACTACTCCTATCGTAGCACCTGGGGTACGAAACGAAGCTGGGGCGGCTATCGCATTCATGAGGGAACCGACATCTTCGCTCCACATGGCCTGCCTGTACGCAGCACCTGTTATGGAGTCGTAGAAATCAAAGGCTGGAACCCGTTTGGCGGCTGGCGCATCGGAATACGCGATTTGAACAACCATTATCATTACTACGCCCATCTGTCGGGTTTTGACAAAAGTGCACATATTGGTGAAGTTGTCACTCCAGGCCAAGTCGTCGGATGGGTTGGCAGCTCGGGTTACGGAAAACCGGGGACACAGGGCAAATTCCCTCCGCATCTTCATTACGGAATCTACCGGGATAGCGGTCTCCATGAATGGTCGTTCGACCCTTACCCGCTTCTGAAACATTGGGAACGGGAGGAACGCAGACAGAAGAATACGAAAAGTAAATAAGACGAGAATTTCGAGTCTGTGCATGCGGTAGAGCATAATGGGTATGAATTAGACCGAGGTGCATACGTGGTTTACGATGGGCAAATTCAGTATCACCGGCTTGATGCATGATCGACATTCATAAGGGGGCTGTCTCAAAAGCACTACAAAAGAATAGGGATGAAAAACCATAACATCCACGCATGAAAAAGGGACGAAGCAGAGAAATATTCTGCCTTGTCCCTTTGTGTTTTGTTGTTGAAATTTTCGGAAATTCCACTTTATAATCTATCTCCACATGAACTCCAGCAGATGATTCGAGCATTTTGGCTAACGAACTGAGGTGACGCTATGGGGTACATTTCAGTTCATTTGAAAATGTAACGAATCGGAGGCGCGCTATTTTCATGTTTTATGCGTGTATTCGCCTTTAATCGCAGTTTTCGGATGAAATAGCGTCGCTGAGATTCGTTACGTTTATCACCTCTCCAAAATCACTAAAATAAGGCGTGTGTGATCCGTTAGCACATGGCATGGCTCTCTAAATGGCTAACCTCTGGATGAAGTATATTTGATTACTATACTTTTGCTGCCCAAATCTCGATTTCAATTTTAATCTCGGGCAGACCTAATTCCGTAATATATCCAATCGTCATCGCAGGATACTCACGACTGAATAATTGTCCCCACTCCGCATATAAGAAATCCCAGTCTATTTTCTCCGTTGCCCATACGTTCACTTTAATAATATGTTCAGCATCCAAACCCTCAGATTCCAAAACAGTTCTGATATTGCTAAATGTATTGGTAACTTGTTCATTCAGACTGTCGGGAAATTGTCCACTGATATCTGCTCCAATCTGCCCCGATGTCACGAATAACTCTGCATTCCTCGGAATTCTTGTAATATGCGTATAATTCCCTACGGGTGCTGGCATATTCGATGGATTTTTTCTGGTGATCTTATCGTTCTTCATGTTCATTACCTCGTCATTCTTAAGATTTTTCTACGGTATTCCCTCATTTTCATCCCCATTTGGGCAGACTTCACCCTTGGACTAGATTCTAGAAAAAGACCGCAGTGGAGTATCCATATCCCGAAGATATAAACGCAAGTGATTTTTTCTTCATGATTGGATGCTCCTCCCTTCTTAGATGACAAGATTCTCTTGATTACTAAATTATATTCAAAAACATATCATGGGTCAAACTCATCCCTCATTTTCGTTTCTCATTTTTTCATAAATGTTAATCGAATTATGGGTGCGTATCCTTATTAAGCTGCGGGCCGCTGTCCACATCAGGCAGATCTGGCTCGAATTCAAGTTCGTTCCCATGCAAGCTATCTGCCGGGGCCTGTTGCTGGTCCTGGCTTTGGGGATTAGAAGTCACTCCGTTACCGCTCGATGCACCCGTCTGACCTGATGGCAGCGCAATAGTCGGAGCATTACTACCGTTACTGCCCACTGGCTCACCCTGATTATCGTAATAATACATCGGTACATCCCCAACAACCAGTAGATAGGAAATGGGTATTTCCGTATCAACCGTTTCGGGTTCCATGTCGAAGGGCACCACTACAGCAACCTCGGCAATGATATGAATGTACACTTCCACTAGAATCATGTTGATGCCCGCATTCTGCTGACGGGTGTTCAGATCCACTTTGACAGCGCCCTGAGGTTCAATACGAACCGGTATACTTGGACCAAATGAAGCCAACACCGGGCTGCCTAGCGCCTGACCAAGCGGAATTTTTTCTTTCAACATATGCACATTCTGCAGTGTGGATTGCACAATATTCATTGTACTTGCGGTGATTCGCATATGCTCGTTGTAGTTTAACATGAACCCGGACACTTTCCCGGAGGTATCCGTCTTCCAGTCAATCAACCCCTCGTTGGACTTTCCATCTGCAACCTGCGCTGTAATCGCCTTGTTGATCGCTTCTGTCGCAATCTGCTTCACTCTGATCTTGGCTAGATGCATAATGGGCGGCTTCATTTTCTTATCTACATAGGCGAAACCCTGCATTAAACAAAACACGGTCACCAATAAAATGATCAACCACATTCTGCGCTTGCCACTAGGCTTCTTAGGATGTCGTCTCCGGCTGTGCCATCTTCTTCTCATCATCGAAGTGTCCCTCCCCTACGGGATGAGCTATAGGCTATATGTTATCCATATGCACCATTGTCCCGAAAAAGAAGGACAGCACCCAGACGCTGGACAGAAACTAATCAACGTCAAATCAGAACAACCAGCCACTTGGCTACACCGGATTATACGAAAACAGTAAATACAAAAAACCTCCCACCCGCAAATTAATCTGCACAGGCGAAAGGCTTTGTTTTCAGACTCCCCGAAGACCGGGTAATCATTCAATAGGTTATTTTTAGTTTTTCTCTACAGCGTGACCGCCAAATTCGTTACGCAACGCAGCTACCACTTTACCTGTGAACGTGTCTGTTTCCAGGGAACGGTAACGCATTAGTAAGGACATCGCGATAACCGGTGTTGCTGTTTGAAGGTCAAATGCTGTTTCTACTGTCCAACGTCCTTCACCAGAGGAATGCATAACGCCTTTGATTTCATCAAGGTTGGCATCTTTGGAGAAGGCACGTTCTGTCAGATCCATCAACCAAGAACGGATAACGGAACCGTTGTTCCATACGCGAGCCACTTGTTCGAAGTCGAAATCAAATCCACTTTTCTCCAATACGTCAAAACCTTCACCGATGGATGCCATCATACCGTACTCGATACCATTGTGAACCATTTTGAGGAAGTGACCACTACCTGCTTTACCTGCATACAGATAGCCGTTCTCCACAGAAGTGTCCTTGAATGCTGGCTCAACAATTGCCCAAGCTTCCGGGTCGCCACCAATCATGTAACATGCGCCATTCCGTGCGCCTTCCATACCACCGGAAGTACCTGCATCCATGTAGTGAATGCCTTTAGGTTTCATCTCTTCGTAACGACGAATGGACTCTTTGTAGTGGGAGTTACCCGCTTCAATGATAATGTCGCCTTTGGAGAGCAGCGGGCTTACTTCTGCCAGCACCGCATCAACTACATTGTGAGGAACCATAATCCACAGTACGCGTGGGGATTCGAGGGAAGCCACCATCTCTGCGTAGGAAGTTACGCCTTCAGCGCCGTATTCTTTCATTTCTTTTACCGCTTCAGCATTCAGGTCAAAAGCAACCACTTCGTGTTTGTGATCAATCAGGTTTCTTCCGAGGTTTAATCCCATTTTTCCTAATCCGACGAGTCCAAGTTTCATGATAAATCCTCCTGTTATGAACAATGTTTAAATTTCATCTTTGTTGCAGAGCTCTAGACCACATTCCCGTTTCGCAGCAACCGTTCCGGTTACGGATCGTTCTTTCGATCGCTGTTGTATCCAAATTTCTTTGCATCAACATTTAAATTGATGAAATTTGGATACAGAGGCGAAGTGTCTGCTTACGAAGTAGCTTTCTTTCAGAAAGCTTTTAGCTTTGCTTCTACAGAATCGATTCCGTCCCCTACACTGCGTCGCTACTTAGGCAAAAAGCTCAGTGCGTCCGCTAATCTATATTCAAAAATTTTCACGGCCTTCTGGTTGCAATAACCGGAAGGACTTATGCAAAATTGGAACGGTATAATGCAATAAAATTCATAGTGATACTGTGTGTATATCAGCATTTTGCATCATTCGATCCAACTTGTTTCCGCGTACAAGCTCTGGATGAATATAAGCGATTCATTCTAGATCCTGCTGGCTTGGAAAATGCTTTTGGATTTATTGCTTACCACCAACGATAACCGTCTTCGGCTGTCAGACGTTCTGCTGACTCTGGTCCATGCGAACCTGCGCTGTACGTATCCAGTGGCACGCTGCCCGCTTCGAATGCTTCCTGAATTGGTTGCACCCATTGCCACGCCAGTTCAACTTCATTCCAATGTGCGAAGAAGGTGGAATCTCCACGCATCGCATCGAAGATCAGATTCTCGTAAGCTTCAGGAACATTTCGTTCGCCAGAGTTGAACGTCATATGCATCGGTTCGACTTCACCATGGTTCAGCGGATTCTTTGCATTTAATTGAAGCGAGATACTTTCACCTGGACCAATTTCAATCGTTAGCAGGTTAGGTGCCGTAGTATTTTCAGATTCATGACCTGTTTTGAGCGGAGCCTTGAATTCAACAACGATTCTCGTGGATTTCTCAGCCATGCGTTTACCGGTACGGATGTAAAATGGAACCTCGCTCCAGAACGGATCATCGATCCATAGTCTTGCGGCAACATACGTCTCATTCTGAGAACCTGCTGGAATGCCAGGCTCGTCCAGATATCCAACAACCGAATTACCTTGAAGCTCGCCAGCTCCATATTGAGCACGAACGACTTCGGATGCGATATTTTCTTTCGTCAGTGGACGAAGCGCTTCAGCAATCTTTTGTTTTTTGTATTGAATCTCTTCCGGTGTACATCGTTTTGGCAAATGTAGACCGATCATCATCAATACCTGAAGCATATGGTTTTGGAACATGTCACGAAGAGCACCACTCTGGTCGTAATACGCGGCACGCTCTTCAACACCCACCGTTTCACTTGCCGTAATCTGTACATTGGCAATATAACGGTTAGACCATAGCGCTTGAATAACCGGATTCGCGTAAGTTAGCGTTTCAATATTTTGCACCATCGGTTTGCCCAAGAAATGGTCAATGCGATAGATTTCTTCTTCTGCAAAGGTATTGCTTAGCTTTTCATTTAATTCACGCGCAGATTTCAGGTCGTGACCAAATGGTTTTTCGATAATCAGTTTTTTCCATCCTTTGGTGTTACCCAAGCCACTTTCCTGTATGTTCAATGCGATTGGTTCAAAGAATTCCGGTGCTACTGACATGTAGAACATGCGGTTTTCGGGAATATTAAGCTCTTGTTCACGTTGCTCAACCAGCTTCAGCAGTCGAGTGTAATCCTCAAGCTTCGTATTATTCAGTGAACAATAGCGGAATGCTCCAATGAAATCACGTACTTGAGAAGCTTCTTCAGGTGTTTGTCGTGAGAATTCATGCAGCGACTTTTCAACATTCGCCTGGAAGTCTACATCAGACAATTCGCGTCGTCCAAGACCGATGACGGAGAAGGATTTTGGCATTTTCTGATCCACGTACAAGTTATATAATGCAGGGTAAATCTTGCGTTTGGCTAAATCGCCTGTTGCCCCGAACAGGACAAATGTCATTGCATCCATTGGAGTGCCTCCTGTGATCTGTGCAGTATAGTATATGATGTTGCAAAATGTTCAAATCCAAGCATGACAAAAGACGGAATAAGTGGGTATGTTGCCCGCCTAGCCTCCGTTATATCACACACCTGAATTCAACCATGGAACATTCCTTCTCTCCACAACCTTAAACCAAGGTTATAAATTGTAACCATTTGAATTAACGTTACCCATATTACACCTGTCGTCACAATTCGTCAACATTCGTGACGAACCTGTGAACCCCAGTGTTTATAGGGCTTTTATTGAATGTTAACGCTTTATGTGGTAAGTTTAATAACAATTGGTATGTGATATTTGATACATATGACTTGTGGACAAGTAGGTTACTATAAGTATACTAATGATATTATAAGTAATACTAAACCGAAGGAGTACAATTATGAGCGATGATGAGAATGCCAAGCAAATATGCGTAAAGGTGGAACAATCTTATCAGATCATTGGCCGGAAATGGGTAGCCCTCATTATTCATACGTTAATGGAAGAACCCAAACGCTTCAGTGAGATTCACGCTTATATTCCCGATTTAAGCAAACGTGTATTGAATGAGCGAATGAAGGAATTGGAGGAAGAAGGTCTCGTGGTTCGCCATGTTGTCACAGAGCGTCCGGTTCGTACTGAATATATGTTGTCACGCAAAGGCACGGAACTGGGGAGAGCATTAAGCGCCGTGGAACATTGGGCTGATAAGTGGCTGTAACATTGAGGAAGCATAGTAACATACGTAATAACGTCATTCCAAAATTTGAATGGATACATTCAGTATAATTTTAGAGTACGACGGGTGTCACAGACCTAAAAAAAGATGCCATTTCTCAATGTAATGAGACGGCATCTTTTTCACGTCATATATTACGAATCCAACTTGCTCCCGAGCGTAATACTTGAATCCTCGAAATTCTCCACCGTCGTCTTCTTTTCATAAAAGTGTACGGCATGTTGCATAATTCCTTGCCTTGTATAAAACTCGTCATTATCTCTCATTGGAAAAGTAATCTTTTCTCCTGTACTCGCCGATTTATAGATTCCTACAATCAGTTCAAGTGTATTCCGACCACTTTGGCCATCCACCAATAGCGGTGATCCTGTCTCAATAGCGTTTAACACATTCTCAACTTGTCCAGCGTGACCGACATGAATAACATCCGGTAACTCGTCAGCGAGCTTCTGAATCTGTTGTTCCAACTCTCGATTCGATTCCGGAAATCCGTTACTCCGTGCGGTAGAAGCAACCACTTTCCAAGGTGCAGACACCCGGGCTTCTTTGCCCTGGAAAATTAATTGCTGCTCCTCTCCGTGATGTACGACGGAACTGGTAATCATGCCAAGCGCTCCTTCCTGAAAGCGGAGCATCGCCATAGATATATCCTCGACTTCGGCATTATCATGTGCCGTATTTGCCATCATCGCCTGTAATTCCACTGGAGGTCCCATCATCCAAAGCATGGCGTCAATGTGATGCACCGCATGATTAAGGGTACAGCCTCCACCTTCTTTTTCCCATGTTCCACGCCACCACAGATCATAATAATTGTGACCTCGCCACCAAAACGAATCAACCTGCACATGTACTATAGGACCCACCTGTTTACTGTCTAACACACCTTTCAGCTTCATCATCGGTGTCGTAAACCTATTCTGGGCTACAACGGATAGTAGCCTGCCACTTTCTTGCGCTACTTTCAGCATCAGATCCGCTTCCTCCAGGGAGGAAGCCATCGGTTTTTCGACCAATACATGCGCACCTGCTTGCATGAAATCACACGCAATTGAAGCATGCGTATACGGCGGCGTACAGACGGATACCAGATCAATGTTTTGAGTAAGTAACTCCGTATAATCCGTAATGACTTGTGCACCCTCCAGTCCATATTCGTTCATTCGCTTCTGTGCTTTATCCACGTACAAATCGACTACAGCAACAATCTGACATCGTTCAGGAAATTCCAAATATGCTGAGATATGTGTTCCACTAATTGCACCTGCTCCGATAATCGCCACTTTTAACATCGTTGCATACCTCCCTTATTCCCTTCACAATACACAATAATAAAGCGCTTTTATGCGTTCATCTTGTGCTAAAATGAAACTATCTTGCGTATGAAAAGGGAGGTTTCATGATGTCCATCATCCTGGGAGAACAATTTAACTTGGCCTGTCGTCGTACATCCAACACTACGTTTCGCGAAGTGTTCCATGCTCATTCGCAGATGGAGATAACCTATATCCACGAAGGATATGGACAGTTGATAACCGAAGGGCAGGTTTTCTCCCTTGAACCTGGTATGCTCATGATTTTTAGACCCTTTCAATTGCACCACTTCCAGATTCAAGTATCCAGCCAGCGGCCGTTCATTCGAAACGTGCTTATGTTTGAGCTTGAACTATTGAAGGCACACTGGTCACATTTTACGGCGACTCACCGTTTCATACATGACCTGCTGGGAGAGCAATCTCCGATTCAGCCGATCCGACTTGCTGCCACTTCCCCACTCATTCAACGAATGGAACAATTCGATAAGACCTATTCAGAACTACTACCTCATGAAGCTGGGGAGGATACTTGTCTCTTTATACTTGATTCACTTACGCAACTTCGCTACTTATGGAAAGATGTCGTCATTCACGATTTAAAGGCCTCTGCCGCATCCAGTTCAGTCATCCTTCATCCTCATGCCCAAGCTGCCATGCAGTGGATAGAACAGCATTATTCAGAGCCTTTCCGTTTGGAGCATATCGCCGATACACTTCATCTATCTCCCTATCATCTGTCTCATGTCTTCAAAAAAGCGACCGGCACCACGATTGTTGCTTATGCTCAAGCTACCCGAGTTCGTCATGCCTGCGTATTGCTCACCCGTTCATCACTCAGCGTACCTGAGATTGGTCACCGTGTCGGCATGTCCAGCCCCTCCTACTTTTGCAAAGTATTTCGGAATGCCACTGGCACCACACCGCATCAGTATCGGCTGAAGGTGCAGGGGAGGAAGGAACAGGACACAACATAAAGAAGCGAAAGGAATTCGATTCCTCTCGCTCAATATTTTCTTACATATGTCCCAGCTTGTATTAACTTAGTTCGCCGTCAGCTTTATTTCAAGAGACATTGAACCAATGGAAGTAAGTTTATAATCGCCTGCCTGTAAATCTTTTGTATCGAATTCATAGGTTATGCCAGCCCCATCTTCAGGAACATTCAATTTATGTCCATGACCATCTGTTACTTCTTTATCATAATCAGTAGAAGTACCATAAGTATCTTTATAGACCATGTAGATGGTTTCGCCGCCATAATTCACTTTGAATTTAATAACCGTCCCCACCGGAACAGTAATCTGCCAATTCGTTGGATAATCTATAAACTCAGGACGTGTAAATGACTGGTATTTTCCAGATGCATACAGTTTATTTGTGTAGATACCATCAGTGGTCTCCACAGCATCTGCATGTAAGCGGATGTACGTAGCCTTACCATAGTTTTGTTTTGGCGTTATGCGTACACCGTTTTTTTCAATTACAACCTTATCCTCTACATCCAAGGGACGATAGTTCTTCTGGTCAGTACCTGTTGAGACCTCAACACTATCCCTCAACGTATTCATGTCCACTGCTTGAACAAGTCTGTTGAAGTAAACAAAATAAGATTCTTGATTAGTGGTCCATCCACCCGAAGATAAGATCATTCCCTTATTTTGAAGCTCCGTTCCCGGTCCATCCAGAATCATAATGTTTTTGATATACGAAGCGCGATTCTCCTTATCCACTACAAACACCTTGAAGTTACCAAAGCCAGTTGCTACCTCTCCCACCGGCAATTCAGTACGTGTATTTGCTTCAATGGCTACCCGGTATGCGATTTTTTGTTCAAGAGCTTCTGCAAGCATAACCGGATCTTTCTCATTGACTGTGTTTTTGGACACGTAAGCATATCCGCTACGCGGGCTATACATGTACACGACATCTGTAACCGGAACTGCATCCGATTCTACTCCTACAAAATAATAGGTCCCACCCTCGATACTTCCATACTCTCTACCAGGCAAAGGTGTTACAGGTGTCGTTCCTCCGCCATTCCCCGGATCGGGATTACTCGGAGAAGTGCTACCGCCGCCGCTCCCTGATGATGAACCTCCACTGGCGGACGGTGTAAATGTAATTGAAGGCGTAACAGAGGTTACTAGCATATTCGCTCCTCCAATCTCTACGGTTGTATCCGCAGGCACACCTTCACCCAATTTAACTTTGTTCGGTGCTTTATCCATTGTCACTCCAGTAGCATTAATTGTAGCCTGTTCTATTGTTCCAGTTCCCAACAACTTCACAGCTGCATTAAGAATAAACGATATAATTTTGGCTTCCTGAGTGGTCTCAATCGCAGTCCCTGCTGCAGAATCATTAACGTTCAGTTGATTAATCGTACCAGATGGAATTTGAATGTTAATGCTTTTGGCTACCACATTAACCGTTTCAAAATTACCTTTAAGGTATACTCTCGATTTTTCCGGCAGTGCCTCGGACAACGTCAGTTTGTCGATCTTTGCCCCCATGTCAGACTCGATGTTGGCCGAAGTTTGAACAGTGATTTCCTTAACCTGTGTTTTTCCAGTTGCAACCAAACGCACAGTCCCATCCTGTTTATTCACAATAACTGTCAACAAAACGGAATCTTCCAGATGGACGCTGTTTTCACCGCCACCATACACATATGTTTTCCCCTGTACAGTTACGTTATTAAGGAACACATCACCCTCACCGACAGCTTTGCTAATAATTAAGTCACCAGTAATATTCATATTCTGAAGTGTAATACCTGATGTACCAATTACTACGCTACCTGAAATCTCTTCCCTATTTTCTGTAGATCCATAGGTTCCTTCTTGTCCATACCAATTACCATATGTACTAAAAGCCCTGTCCAAAATCTGCACTGCCTCAGCTCTAGTAATTGCTTTTTTAGGCAAAAAATTTCCATCGCTATATCCAACAATTATCTTCTTTTCAGCCGCACCACTTATTGCTTCTTTACTCCAACTTTGAATGTCTTTATTATCGTTAAATGAGGGTTCTTCGCTTCCCTGCAGATTAAGTATACGCGAGATTGTAGTTGCTGCTTCTTGTCTTGTTAATGTACCTACAGGTTCAAAAGAACCATCTGTGTATCCTTGTAAATACCCTGCTTGTGTTGCTTTAGCGACATCTTTTGCGTACCAGTCTGATGGTTGCACATCTTTAAATATCGAATTCCCCTCTTCTTCATATTGGAAAATTCGATTAATCATAGTTACCCATTCGGCACGGGTAATTTCATCCTTTGGTAAAAACTTATCACTTTTATTCCCGTCTAATATTCCTCGACTTGTCCATTTTTCAATCACATCTTGAGCCCAATATCCTTTGATATCCTGAAAAGAACCTTTAGATACATTAGCTGATACATTCACAGCTGATGAACTATCGGCCGATACAGTATGTACTCCAGTAGCCATGCTGCTGAATAGCATTACCCCTGTTAAAAAAAGACTTCCCCACTTTCGCACGATTCAACTTCCTCTCTAGTAACATCTAATTCTATAGACCTACTACTTTAGTATTATAGATCTATGAAAAGAGTATCATATATGTTCAAAACTGACAATATTTCCACCTACTCAAATTCTCTCTCCAATGCTCCAATATTAATATGCCTAAGTCCTTCTGTTCTGCTGACAAACGTTCCTCATTAATGCTTTCATCCTTATCCACTACTATTGCTTCGTACTTCTTCATTTATGCATACACGGACTTGAACTCGGTAAACTCATAATAATTACTGTCCAAAAAGGGAAAGACAATGAAGAGGGAAACTGAAATCAGGGAAAAAAGAATGAGGAAACGCTTGAGGAAAAGAAAAAGACTGGGAAATGTGCGATTAGATACGCTGCATTTCTCCAGTCTTCGTGTGACTCTGGACAGTTATTTTTATTCAGGGACAATTATTTGGTGTGGGTTATATCATCGATTGAGACTAAAAACTCCGATTATAAACTATTTCTAAGGATTACATGAGGCTGGAAGCGAAGCTACAGACGGCGAAGGCCCATTTCAGCGAAGAAGAATTTGTTCAATATATGGACTTGCTGAAGCAAATGGGGCAAATGGCCGTGAAGTATGCCGATTCTCAAGGTAATATGCATCCAGAACAGTGGAGTACAGTGGAGCAAGAACGATATAGCATCATTGCAGCTGAACTGGAACCGTTTTTTGAGGAGCAAAAAATTAGTTAGAAAAGAGTCTACAGTAGCCACACAGACCATTATCACTTTAAAGAATAATGCTGTTAAAAAAAAGCTACGAAACCATCGCATATCTTTGTACTATTCGAATAGCTTTTGTTTCATTCAATTTTCTCCTCAAACAAGATAAAGATCTTTAAGTAAGACAACAACAAACACAAAAAGGCTACTACTAGTTGCAACCTTTTTGTGTATTAGGTATGAGTATTACGCAGTCCCATCAACTACCCTTCTGGGATTGGAGTCGTTTAATATCATCCAAGGATAATATATTTTCAAGATTAACGTTCACTTCTTTTGCAAATTCAAGAACATTGGTGATAAGTTTACTTCCTTCTTCCTTCCTAGACCAGAGAGGAGTACGTTGCTTACTTTGAATTTGTACAATCTCTTGAAGCACATTATCAGCGTCATAATTGTAGCGATATTCGCACTTCAATTTTTTATCCGAAAAATACTCCATATCATAAAATAAGACACTACACTCTATAAGACCAAATCTTTTTAACATCCGTACTTCGGTGTATCCTTCTTCATAAATGTTAGTAGTTAATTCAATAGGCGTAACTCCTGTATTCATATGACAGATTGTCAAACCAAGTGCGACAGTTCCTCTGTGAAAGATTCGTGAGCGGTTCGCCAACCCAAGCATTTTCGTGGTCTATGGTTAATTAAATTTAGTGAACCGGCGAGATCTTCATCCTCCACTTGAGCAAGATCGGTTCCTTTCGGGAAAAACTCTCGAAGTAAGCCATTCGCATTTTCATTGGAACCGCGTTGCCAAGACGAATATGGATCAGCAAAATAAACGTGCAGGTCATGGCTTGTTTCCAGATTGGCGTAACATGCAAACTCTTTTCCACGATCAGCCGTGGCTGTGAGAAAAGTACCTGTAGGATACTGTGAGATGGCTACACCAAGTGCAATTTCCATGGACAAAGCGGTGCGATCAGGCATGAGAATCGCGGTATATAGACGGGTTTTGCGTTCAATGAGCGTGGCTACGCATCCTTTACTTTTCCCACGACCCGAAACGACGGTATTCAGTTCCCAGTGCCCAAACGTTTCACGGGAACGAACCTCTTTGGGGCGATCCGAAATGGATCTGCCGATAGCGAATTTACCGCGAGTTTCTGTGGGCTTCTGACGCTTCCCTTTGTGCCGAAGGACCTGTAACGTGCCTCGAACCAGACGCCCAGCATAGAGCCAGCGATAGATGGTTTTAAAAGAGACCGACGGCAAGCCTTCGATGCGGAAACGTTCCGTGATTTGCTCCGGAGACCACGTTGCCTGTAGTTTATCCTCCAAGGAAATAGCGATGGCTTCGGACCATTTACCGGGTGAGATCGAAGCTTTACGACGCTCCTCATAAGCGCTCTGAGCCTGCTCTGCATGATAAGGTTGCGATGAAGTAGCACGATCCAATTCACGACAAATCGTCGAAGGATGCCTTCCTAATTCTTTTGCGATGGCTCTTGAACTTTGACCTTGCCGATGGAGGATTTCTAGCTTGCTACGCTCAATTATGCTAAGATGTGTGTAGCTCATGGTGGATTCTCCTTGTGTGAATGTGGTGTAGGAACCTTCATTCTACACGAATCCGGCCATGGGCCCTTTTTCATTTATTTCCAGTAGGTGTCGCACTTCATATTACAATCCGTCACTAATAAATAATATTAGCTCGGGCAATCTTTCCAAGATGATAAGCGCTAGGCTTAGGAGTGCGCTCCTGTGTCTGCCGGTCTACTTCAATTAACCCGAAACGCTTGGAGAATCCAAGCTGCCATTCAAAATTATCAAGTAGTGACCAATGCAAGTACCCCTTAACTGGAATCCCGTCAGCAATACATGCAGCTACACCCTTTAAAGCCCGATCAATAAAAGCAACACGGCGTGTATCATCATCTGTAGCAACACCATTCTCCGTTACGATAATCGGCTTGTTCTGATGTTTCGAAGCACAACGAATAACATTCTCTAGAGCTTCGGGATAGAATTCGTAACCCATCTGGGTACGCTCTCTATCAGCCGGTACAGGGATGAGACCATCCGGTCCGTAGATCTCACGTGAATAGTTCTGTAAGGCCAGGAAATCATCGCCCTCCATATAAGGAAGGAATTGTATAAATTCCTCATGTAATTCATGAGCAGCCTGTTCTTCTCCACCAGGGACGGACTGAAAATCAAAGAGCGACATGCTTAATCCGATTTTAGTGTTCGGACTAACCTGCCGGATAGCCGCCCTTGCCTCCACATGCGATTGGAAGATGATGTGCAGGCCTTTTTCGGAACGTGGTGACAGGAAGGTATGCACCTCCATGGGTGGTATACCAAATGCTTTGGACAATTCAGCATAGTAGTCCCGCATTTGTTCTTGAAAATCCATGTTCATGCCAAGTTGTCCTGCTGCAGATCCCCCCTGCTGATACTGCTTCATAACTTTTGCAATTCCAATAGAAATATTCGCCTCATTGATTGTACATACATAAGGAATTTGATCTCCTAATTGGCTCATGACATGAGCGCAATAACGTGCAAACCTTGCTGGTGTACCTTCAGCTTCCCAACCTCCGGCGCTAATAAGCCACTGCGGGGAGGTGAAATGATGAAGCGTTACGACTGGGGTTACATTCAAGTTGCTGCAAGTTCTTAATACATCCCGGTAATGTTCCATGGCTGCCTCATCGAATTGGCCTTCCTCCGGTTCAATCCGGGCCCACTCGATGGAAAAGCGATACGAATTGAGGCCAAGTGCGGCTAAACGTTCAATATCCTCTCTGTAGAGTCGATAATGATTTACTGCAATTCCTGATGGCTCCTTGTAGCTCGTGCCTTTCAGGTTTTCCATCACCCAGCTATCGCTATTTGTGTTATTACCTTCTACTTGGTGGGCGGCTGTTGAAGCCCCCCATAAAAATTTGTCTGGGAATTGATATTGCATGGTTAACTTTTTACTATTATCGCTCATAATATACCTCCTCGTGAATCTAATTGAGATAACTCTTCCCGCAACAGGCGGCTCCCGCCCATTGCTATGATCGTCCTTAGTGGGTAATGTCTCATATCAAACCCTCCCTATTTACAAACTTCAATTTTCGCAGTTTTTGTCGCACAGCCCTCAGCCTCAACCCTCATCTCAATACTTCCGGCCTCAGTAGGACGAATGACAGCCAAGACTCTTCCATCGTAGGTAAAGTGCGTAGAATTTACATAGCTTTCTTCATTTTTGGGATTCGCGCTCCCCAGACCCTGAAGGATTCCCGCACCATTTACGGTGACGGATACTTTCCGGTCGGCAAGGGGTTTCACCACTCCTTTATCATCCACGAGCGAAATCGTAACAAAAGCAAGGTCAGTATCATCTGCCTTAATTTGCGTGCGGTCAATCTCAAGCTGGACGTTCACTTCGCTCTCAGCCGAAACCAGGGTCATACGTCCGGTTTCCTTTCCATCCGAATAGGCGATTGCCACCACTTCGCCGTGTTGGTATACGGTATCAAACAATGCTTTAAAGTCATGCGCTTCACCAGCGTCTGCTTTACCAACTGATTTTCCATTGATCAACAATTCAACTTCCGTCGCGTCAGAGTATACCTCAACCTTAACAGGCTTACCCTCAAAGCCCTCCCAGCTCCAACTGGAAACGGCGTCACTCCAGCTCCAAGGCATCATTGTAGGCTGCTCACCGTAATGTGCAGGACGCTGAACGGCAATATAAGGCTCTTTGCGCAATCCGAAGACAATTTCACGATAATAAGAAACAGGAAGACGATGACCCGTAATGTCGATATCGCCACAATGTGCTGTCAGCCATGGAAATGCTCCGGACGCCCCAAGCCCTCGGCTGACCTCTCCATATTCAACCCTGCCAAGACCTGATTCCCCTAGATAATCCCATCCTGTCCAAGTGAAATCACCAATGACGTGTCCATTTTCTTGCACTAACTTCCAGTTATTGGCGATATCTTTAGGGAAGGTTTCACTTCCGCAGATCACCCGGTTCGGAAAAAATTCTTTATCAGGTACATAGCAATTGTCCGCATAGTTATATCCCGCGATATCCACCGCCGCAAAGGATTCAGCTGTTGCATTCTTAACAAATTCCAAACCTTGCACGTATTTAATCATATCGCCGGCAGAGGCCATGGCCGAATTGACATCACCTGAGGGTTGGCTGCTCATGACATCCTTCAATTTATCCATGACAGAAACAAAGCCGTTAATCGAGTTAATTACATATCTTGTGCTATCCATACGGCGAATCTTCTCTGCAAGCTTTCTGCCCCATGCCGCACCATTGGCACTCCCTGTCTCTTTGATCTCATTTCCAATGGAATACATGATCACACTCGGATGGTTAAAATCCTTATTCACCATAGCTTCGATATCCCGTTCCCACCATACAGGGAAATTCAAGGCATAATCGAAATCTGATTTCGTGTTCGTCCATATATCGAAGCTTTCATCCATGACCAGCATACCCAGACGGTCACATGCATCCAGCATGGCCTTACTCAAAGGCTGATGCGAGCTACGAATGGCATTGAATCCGGCTTCTTTCAAAATCTCAATGCGGCGTTCCTCAGCACGGCCGATCGTGGCTGCTCCAATCACACCATTGTCATGGTGGATACAAGCTCCGCGAAGCTTTACAATTTCTCCATTGATCGATAGACCTTGTTCAGCATTTAAAGAGAGAGAACGGATTCCAAATGTACTCATCTCCTCATCCAGAATGTTGTCCCCATCCATTACTCTGCTATTGCAGGTGTATAGATACGACGTCTCTACACTCCACAGCTTTGGCAGCTTTACCACCAGGCGCTGGCGCATTGTTGTAACTTCTCCCGCAAAAACAGTTAATGGGGAATGGTCAAAAGCTACTACGTTGCCCTCAGCATCCAGGATTTCCGTGGATATCCGGGTCGTTTGCGGATTCACACCCTCATTCTCTACAAACGTTGCCACGTTCACAATAGCATACCCGTTAGAAATTTCAGGTGTTGTAATTTGAAGGCCATCCACTTGGAAATGCACCAGATTCGCTACCATCATTTTTGTATCACGGTAGATCCCTGTTCCTGTATACCATCGTGAATCGTCACTGCTCTTGGTAACAACTTTAATCTCATTGTCTTCCCCATATTTCAGAAATCGATCTGCTTTGATATAGAAACTGGAATACCCGTAAGGATGCTGTCCTGCGAAGTCCCCGTTGATGTAAACCATGGCGTTCATATATACACCTTCGAATTCAATGGTGATTCTCTTCTCCTTATAGGTCTCGGGTACATGAAATTTCTTTACATAATCGTAAGTTCCATCAGGAAAATATCCCTTTTTGCCTCCACTCACGGCATTCTCACTTCTTAACTTAGAGATCATAGCATCATGGGGCAAAGTAACCTGCTCCGGCATTTGATCTGGAGCCATGTTAAAGAATCCACTATTCGGACCAACAGTCCAGCCCTCATTGAAAGAAACTCGAATCATATTTCACAACACCTTTCGTGATTATAAACTGCATAAATAGGTACTACTGTTATTTTAGAAAACAATAACAGAAAAATATTTCATTTGTGTACCTTATAATATATATTAGTACCACATTGAAAGCGGTTACAGATAAATCACAATATGCCATAACAATAGATAGCATTGCATATTTGTAACTTGGATTATAAGATTGTATTATCTTTTAAAAAGGGGTATCATCTATGATCGACATTAACGTATTCTGTGAAAATCTATATGCTTCTTCCTATATCCCTCTTTATTTGTATAATGATATGGAATTGACTGCGAGCTACCCGGAGCAGAATCTGAATACCTTACCACCCTCCTCTTACCTGTCCAAACTGTTGGAATCAGACAAGCCGGCAACCTATACTTTGACCCGGTTCTATTCCTATTACGGATGCCTCCGGTTGAAAGACAGTAACGCCTGTCTCGTCATCGGCCCTGTCAACGACTTCCCTTATTCTTCCGATTCACTGTTAGCCATGAGTAAGGAGTTTTCCATTGCAAAATCCGATATTGATGATTTTGCTGAGTTTTTCCGGAACATTCCTACACAGAATCTGGATAATTTCATTAAGACACTGATATTTCTCCATTACGCATTGAACCATACCCAGCTTACTAGACAAGAGGTTGAGCATGCGGCAGGTCACCAGACAGATAAGTCCATAGATCAGAAGTATACAGAGCGATCTTATGAGGCGAAAGAAGAAGGGCTCTTATATAACAACTATGCTATTGAACAAGAACTGGTCCGTTTCATTGAAACAGGAAATGTCGGAGGCTTAAAAAAAATTCCAAGCCGGGCCAGAAACTCAAAGTTTGGTACCATTGCTCATAACAATCTCAGACAATGGAAGAATACATTCATAGTAGCCGTCACACTATCCTCCCGTGCGGCCATAAAGGGCGGCCTCACACCCAGCCTTGCTTATCAGCTCTCCAATATATATATGCAGCAGGCGGAACGATTAACGGATGCGGAAGATGTGAAATCACTTTTAGCCCAAGTCCAGATGGATTATACGAACCGTGTTGCTAATTCTATCGTTCCCATCACGGCAGACAAAGTTCTCCATCAGGTCGTACAATATGTCCGTGAGAATACCAACAGGAATTTAACCGTTGCTGAAATAGCTGAGTATGTAGGCTTCAGCCGCCCTTCCCTTTCACGGAAAGTGAAAAAGGAGCTTGGCTTTGACCTGAGTACTTTTATTAAGAAATGCAAGTTAGAAGAGGCCAAGGACTTACTGGCATTTACGGATAAAAGTCTCAGTGAAATCAGTAATTATCTCAGCTTCTCAAGCCAAAGCCACTTCCAGAAATCGTTCAAAGATCAATATGGCATCCCGCCTCACGCTTACCGGAAGTCTGTGCATTAGAAAGTAGCAGCACAAAAAATAAGCCCATCAGGAGAAATGAGCTGCTATAGCACATTCTCCCTGCCGGGACGTTATAATATCAATCCTATTCGTTCTTTGCGTATTCCGAGAAGTTGTACCATTGCGTTATACATACGAATCACTTCTCCTTCTGAGCTGAGTATTTGATGTTCATTTGCTCTAATATTTCGTTGATAGGTTGGCCATCAAGCTCTGGAACAAAGGCCGTCATGATCGATATAGGCTGGATCATTAATGCAGAGTCGTTATTTCCAAGCTGTATCCCCGCTGCAGGCGCCTCTTCCTGGACTAAGCCGATTCGCACCATTCCTTCTACCATCTTGCCAAAGTTCGCTTCCCAAACGGTTTTACCAATCGGATGACGTATAAAGTCCTTTATAGGTGTGAACATTGTGTATTCCATTCCTTCGAGGTTCTCTTTCCCTTCGATATGCAATGTGGTTTCTTGTGCAATCGAATAAGAGGAATACCCAATTTGCACAGTGTATTCACCTGTTTCTACTGCCCAGTCTTGCGCAGCCGTGTTCCAATAAGCAAAATCCCGCTTACCCAGTGTAAAGGTCACCGTTTTCATTTCCCTTGGGTTCAGTTCAATTTTCTCAAAGCCCTTTAATTCACGTACCGGGCGGATGATCTCCCCTTTATGAGGTGCGATATATAACTGTACTACTTCTTTCCCTGTCATACTTCCAGTGTTCGTTACGTCAACCGAGACAGTTACCGTATCATCTTCCGTCATGTTTGTTGTACTAACCCTTAGGTTACTGTACGAAAAAGTCGTATAGGACAACCCATGACCGAATGGAAACAGCACGTCCATCTTTTTGCTCTCATAATAACGGTATCCAACAAACATCCGTTCACTGTAATCTACTACCCCATTTTCCCCCGGAAAAAATAGATAGGAAGGGTTGTCCTCCAGACGAACCGGGAACGATTCCGGTATCCGTCCAGAGGGATTCTCCTCACCAAACAACACCTGGACTGTTGCTTCGCCGACCGCCTGCCCCCGAGGTATACTTCGAGAATGGCTTTCGGTGCTTTAACCCATGGCATTTCCACAGGCGAGCCGTTGTGCAGCACAACAACAGTATTGGGCTGGGCAGCACTTACAGCAGCAATCAGTTCATTATGATTGTGTGGCATCCGCATGTCACCACGGTCGAAACCTTCCGATTCCATCGAATCCGGCAATCCGGCAAAGATTACAGCAACGTCTGCATCCTTGGCTGCAGCAACTGCTTCCTGGACTAGATTCGCATCCGGCTCCAAACTGTCCAAGTGATAACCTTGAGCATAGGTTAAGTTACCAGACATGAGTTGAGCAGCAGCATCGAAAGCATTTGTAACTTTATAACTGTTAATATGACTGGAACCACCGCCTTGATAGCGGGGCGCCTTGGCAAACGCACCTATAAATGCAATTTTTGCATTCTTCTTTAGCGGTAATACATTATTGTCGTTTTTCAAAAGCACCATTGATTCAGCTGAGATCTTACGCGCCAATGCATGGTCGCTGTCGTAATCAAAGGTAACATCTTCTTTACGGTTATCCATTGATTTAAAGACAAGCTCCAATAAATGAATGCAGGCTCTGTCCAGTTCACTTTCGGATAGCTCACCTTCCTGCACAGCCTTTACAATCTCCTGATCTGTTTTGGTAGCTGAAGGCATTGTAAGATCGGTTCCTGCGGCCACGGCTTTGACCCGGTTGTGCGTCGCTCCCCAATCACTGACAACAAGACCCTCAAATCCCCATTCCTCACGTAACAAATCGGTGAGGTATTGTTTGTTTTCTGTAGAGTACGTGCCGCCAATTTTATTATAAGAAGCCATAATGGTCCACGGCTGGGATTGCTTGACTACCCGTTCAAATGCCGGCAAATAGATCTCACGCATGGTACGCTCATCCATTTCAGAAGAAGCGTCCATGCGGCGGTACTCCTGATTGTTGGCGAAGAAATGCTTAAGGCTTGTGCCTACACCCTGGCTTTGAACACCATTTACAAATGCAGCACCAAGTTCTCCGGACAGCATAGGGTCTTCGCTGAAGTACTCAAAGTTACGGCCACAAAGCGGACTGCGTTTAATATTGATACCAGGTCCAAGCAGCACCTGCACATCCATCGCCTGAGCCTCTCTCCCTAAAGCCTCCCCATGCTACTCAGCAACGCTCGGTCAAAGCTGGCTGCAGTGGCACACCCTGCCGGGAAGCAGACTGCTGGCTTACTATTATTTGTACCAGGCTGATCATCAAACGTCCGTAGACCATGAGGTCCGTCACTTGTACGGATGGAAGGGATGTTTAACCGCTCTACCGCTTTTGTCAACCAATCGTCTTTTCCGGAACACAGTCCCGCTTTTTCTTCAAGCGTCAATGTACCGACCATTTTTTCGATATTCATTCTTTTACCTCCTGATTTATACTGTTTCCCGATACCTACACCAGTTCGAAAGCAACTTCCATTACATCAACTGAATTTGAGCCAATATATAGTTTGAACTCTCCGAGCTCTGCTTCGTATCTATGATTGCCTGTGTAGTAGATCAAATCTTGCTCCGAAATTTGGAATTCTACCCTTTGACTTTGACCCGGCTCCAGCCGGATAGAGCGGAAGTTTTTAAGTTCTTTGACCGGACGAACGGTGCTGCCGTATAGATCTTGAATATAAAGCTGTACAATTTCTTCACCGGCATAATGTCCCGTATTGGTTACTGTCACGCTCGCCTGAAGTACTTCTTTCCGGGTCATCTTTGGTAAGTCTATATGGAGATTCGAGTATTCAAATTTGGAATAACTAAGTCCGTATCCGAACGGGTATAACGGATCATTAGGACTATCAATATATTTTGAAATATATTTCTGATCCCGAGTTGCATTCGTCACTGGACGACCAGTTTTAAAATGATTGTAATACACCGGCACTTGTCCTACGTTCTGTGGAAAGCTCATTGTGAGTTTACCAGATGGATTGTAATCACCAAATAAAACGTCGGCTATGGCATGACCTGCCTGGGAACCCAAAAACCACGTTTCAACAATCGCATCCGTATGCTGTTCAAACCAATTAAGCGCAAGAGGCCTGCCGTTAGTTAATACCAGAACAACTGGCTTCCCTGTGGCTACAACCGCTTCAGCCAATTTCATCTGAACCGCCGGGAGTGTAATGTCCGTCCGCGAAGCTGCTTCTCCACTCATATCGCTGTGTTCCCCTAATGCGAGAACAATGACATCTGACTCCTTGGCCGCCATAATGGCTTCCTCGATACCGTTCTCAATATCTGCCTCTACATCGCATCCCTGCACGTACTTCAGCTGGCTCTTATCCAACCCTTTAGCCGATATCCCTTGTAATAAGGATATGGTCTCGTAAGCATATTGGGAGAATTGCCAAGGTCCAAGCAAATCTCTACTCGCACCAAAAGGTCCGATTACTGCAACCTTTTGTTCTCTTTTCAGAGGGAGCACTCCGTTATTTTTGAGCATGACAACCGATTTACGAGCTAATTCTCTACTCTTCTCCAAATGATCTGGATGAAAATGGAGTTGAGCTTCTTTCTCTGGCTGGATATAACGATAGGGATCATCCATAATTCCTATTTTATATTTGTAAGTTAGAATCCGACGAACAGCGTCATTAAGTTGTTCCTCTTTAATAGTACCAGCTTCTACCAGGCGAGGGAGCTCATCAGCATACGCTCTTGTGACCATCTCAATATCCATCGTAGCATTGATGGCCATAGCCGCCGCTTCTCTTTTATCCCGGGCTGCTCCATGAATCTGTATCTCTTCCACGGAACCATAATCCGAGATTAACATTCCCTCAAATCCAAGCTCTTCACGCAGCAACTCACGAAGCAAGAATGAATTCCCGGCCACAGGCACACCTTGATAAATATTGAAGGCATTCATCACTGAACCCGCCCCTGCCTCTATACCCGCTTGGAATGCTGGCAAATGGAAATTCCGGAGTGTTCCCTCGGATATGTCCACAGTATTGTAGTCACGTCCTCCTTCAGTCCCTCCGTAGCCAATAAAATGCTTCAGGCAAGCAATCAAGGTTTCGTCGCTAAACAAACTATCTCCTTGAAATCCCTCAACCTGAGCCTTAGCGATTTGAGCTCCAAGGTATGGATCTTCTCCCGCTCCTTCTACGACACGTCCCCAACGTGGATCCCTGGTCAAATCAACCATAGGTCCGTGATTATAGGTATTGCCAGAAGCAGTCGCTTCCTTTGCTGCAATGGAACAAGCATCTTTAATTAATTCCATGTCCCAACTGCATGACCATGCCAGCGGAACAGGAAAAATAGTCTGAAATCCATGGATAATATCCGCGTTGAAGAATAACGGAATTTTATGAGGAGACTGTTCTACCGCAATTTTCTGCAGCTCATATATACGCTTTAGATCAAATGCTCCAAGAATAGAGCCTGCTTTTCCTTCTGCAACTAATACTTCAGGTGGTGCAGATTCCACTTCGCCGCCAAAAGAGTGATTGGACGATAAACACTGGCTCATTTGCCCAATTTTATCTTCCAGAGACATCTTGCTTAGCAGCTTATCAACTTCTTCTTTTATCTCCGCATCTGTTCGGGGACTTAGATCCGTTTTACGGATCATTTCCGCTAGAGCTGCGAACTCTTCAGACAGAGCGGTTCCTCTACCTTTTTCACCAATCAGCTCAATTTCTTGACCCATCATATCTAATTTTCCGGTAAAAGAGTTTTCTTCAAAATATAAATCGAACGTAAGGATACCAGGCGCATATTTATTATGCCCCTTAGCAAAAAGATGATTTCCCTCTATAACCGTCTCATCTATCTCAACCATAGGGACGGGCTCAGACCAGACGCGGAGCTGCAATTCGTTCAGGTCCTCAATTTGAAAGATAAATTTCATATTAGCAAGTTCTGTTTCAATTTTACTGTTCCAAATTCCAATCATCACAATACCCCTCTCTGGGCTTATCTGATAATTCCAGACTTCTAGCCCTCATTTAAATATGCAAGAAATTGCTCCAGCTGTTCCTGCGGCATTGCTCTTTGGTTCTCAATAATTCTGAGCTTAATACTGTTCAGTAAAGATTCCATGTCCATTCCAAATGGCCCCTCAGACCCAGAGTCTCCGAAGCCCATCCCTGTCAATAACGATGAAATAAATGAAGCAGCAGCTGGTTCAGACTTAATATCGCCTAAGGTAGAATCTAAGGTATATTTCTTACGTAATCTAACGGATGAATTGACCTTGATTGTATCTTGCAGAACGATCACTTTAGAGGATTTACCAATAAGAAGTTCAAAGTCACCGCTTTCCACATGCCAATCCTTTAATTCAACGTTATAATAAGCAAACGCACGTTTACCCAGTTTGAAAATAACCCGCTTTTCCTCTCCTGGAGCCAACTCCATTTTTTCAAAGGCCTTCAATTCTTTAACAGGTCTGATCACACTAGACACAACATCCTGCACGTAGAGTTGTACAATTTCTTTCCCTGCTCTGCCTCCTGTATTCTTCACCTTTACCGAGACTATGACTTCTTCGGAATCTGTAATTTCTTTCTTATTCAATTGAAGCTCGGAATATTCAAACGTGGTATAGGAGAGACCATGCCCGAACGGGAATAAAGGTTCCATCTCAACTTTATCGTAATGACGATAACCTACGAATAGGCCTTCTCTATACTCTACCTTGTCACCTTCACCCGGGAAGTTAATGTAAGATGGGGTTTGGCTCAGTTGAACCGGGAAGGTTTCCGCGAGTTTTCCGGATGGGTTCTTATCACCAAACAGAATATCAGCTACAGCACCGCCCATCCCTTGTCCACCCAAATATGCTTCAAGCACCGCCTTTACCTTGTGAATCCATGGCATTTCAACAGCAGAACCATTGAATAGAACAATGACAGTATTGCTCTGAATCTCGGTAACTGCTTCTATTAAGGCATTCTGATTATCTGGAAGCTTTAAGTGCTCTCTGTCCACACCTTCAGCATCATATTTCTCTGGCAGTCCAACGAACAAAATCGCTACTTCCGATTCCCCGGCAACCTTTTTAGCTTCCTGAATCAATTGAGCATTAATCTCGCCTGAGTCCAATGAATAACCTTCAGCATATTGTACTCGTGCTTGCGACGCTGTTTTAGCTATTTCGTCCATTGGGACTTCTAACTGTGTAGGATTTACCCGTGAACTTCCTGCGCCTTGGTATCTTGGATGCTTTGCAAAGGCGCCGATTACTGCGAGTTTTCCTTGTTTTTGAAGCGGGAGAAGCTGATCGTCATTTTTCAATAACACCATGCTCTCTGCTGCTACGGATCTAGCGAATTGGTGATGAGCTTTTTGATTATAGGTTACGTGATCCTTTTGATTGTCTATCGCTTTATATATAGTTGAAAGAATTCTTTCAACAGCAGCATCCAAGATTTCTTCAGACATAGTACCGCTGCGCACGGCGTTAATAATCTTCTCGCTACCCACACCATTGCTGTCGGGCATTTCCAGATCCATACCTGCTGACAGTGCAACATCCCTCTCACTAACAGCCCCCCAGTCAGAGACAACTATTCCTTCGAACTGCCATTCCTCTCTTAAAATATCATTTAATAATTTCTCGTTTTGTGAGCAATATTCACCATTAATCTTGTTATATGCAGCCATTACACTCCACGGCTGTGCTTGTTTTATTACATTTTCGAAGCTCGCAAGATAAATCTCACGTAACGTTCGCTCATCAAGAATGACATTGATATTGAATCGTTTCGTTTCCTGGTTATTTACGGCAAAATGTTTAAGTGACGTTCCTACCCCTTGACTTTGAACGCCTTGAACATACCTGGTCGTTAATTCAGATGATAGGTAGGGGTCCTCAGAGAAGTACTCAAAGTTTCTTCCGCACAGCGGCGATCGTTTGATATTTGTCCCGGGTCCAAGGAGAATGTGCACATCTTCTGCCTGACATTCTTCGCCAAGTGCAGCTCCAACTTGTTCTATTAAAGTCTTATTCCACGAACTGGCAAGTCCTGCTGCTGTAGGAAAACAAGTTGCGGGCACACTGTCGTTGAGCCCCATGTGATCTTGCGCTCCCGATTGTTTTCTTAGACCATGCGGCCCGTCTGTGAGCATTAGCGATGGTATTTCGTGTTCAGGAAGAGCAGCTGTATTCCAAGCGCCTACTCCTGAGCATAATCTTACTTTCTCTTCCAGGGTCATCCGTGAGATGATTTCTTTAAGATCTCTATTCATTTCAAGCATCTCCTGTCGCGCTAGACGTATTAGATCGCCTTGTAAACTTCGCCTTCAGTTATCCCGATCTCATTAAAACTATCTAACCGGACATATAACGGCTGACCTTTGATTAATGCCTTAATTACCATCTGATTTTTTCCGAATATCATGTGACTATGGTACAGTTTATCTGGAGCAAATCCCCAGAGCACGTTGTAGCCGACCGTTTCAACACTCTTCCAGGAAACCGAGAGATCAAGGTCACCTACAAGTTCGAGTTGGATTTCGCTCGTTTTATCAGGGAGTGTTCCATCACCAATCCCGAACACGCGAAAACCCGAAATACATGCCTGCTGGTTAAAAGGAAGACCCTTTACAATGCACCGGAGATACCTTGCCTTGATTCCTTCTTCTTTCACTATGAGATCATGTGATAAATCGGTATTTGTATCCGACTTATCCTCAATTACAAAATATTCCTTTCCGTCCACTGACCCTTCGAGAATCCATCTGGTATAATGCTGACGTTCGTCGATGAATCGCCCCTCTATCATAGCCGCTCCCTCTGGAAGCGAAAGATCCAATTGATCGTCGGCAAAATTGATTTGGATGGCATGTACGTCGCATGAATGCTTCAAATCTACTTCAATCCATTCTCCAGAAGCATTAGAGCCTGCTTGCCACCAGGTTTGAACATTCTCATCCATCGCTTTCGAAGCTTCTTTTCCTTCTATAAAGGAAGATGCCTTAGCGGGTTTATTGTAAGACAACAGCATCCATTCCGGTTTGTCCCATGGATTCATCTGTGCCTGTTCGATCCTGAAGGGCCAGTCTCCGAATCGCTGATTACAGAATAATTCCCCGTCCTTATCGAAACCTGCAGGCCATAAGCCCAATCTTCTTTCAAGAATATAATTGGTGCTGATTCTCATAGTTGAAGTATGCCAAAGATTCCCGTATTTATCTTCCATTGTCGATCCGTGCCCAGCACCTGGAATGAACCCCCCGGCTTGTAGGAGAAAGGATTATTATTCGCCAGCGTAAACGGTCCTAATGGTTTATTGGATACGTAGACCCCATCCGAATAAACGTTATACTCCGTCCCAGGGCTAGAATATTGAAGATAGTATTTTCCGTTATGCTTATCCATCCATGCGCCTTCAATGTATGGATCATTCCCTACCGCCTGTCTAATCATATTCAAATACTCATCAGGAATACCCGGATTTCCCTTTACATAGCCTTGCACTATCTCCTCAATTTGCTCAAGTGTTTTTGGGATATGATTTTCGCCATTTCTCTCATAACCAATAACCGTAGTATTGCTATAGATCAATTCTAGCGGCTCCCCTTTGGGTTTCATATCCCTTGGATTCAGCTCAACCCCATAGATAGGCGTTTGACTGGAACATCCCCAGTAGAAATAAACCCTTCCATCATCATCTGCAAATAGATTTGGATCCCAGAAAGGAAATGTCCCTTCTATTTCCTCAAAGACACCGCTAATCGGATCTTTTGTTCTGTAGAAAGAGCAATTCTTCGTTCGACTGGATGCAGAAAAATACATATATTCCCCGATAACCCGCACATCCGGAGCATAATCATGAATTGGCAAACCTCTCAAAGGGTAGAATTTCCAGTCATGCAGATTATCGCTTACAAGAAATCCCGCTGTCATTGAGGGAAACATATAGTATTTTCCATGAAATAGAATCATAGACGGATCAGCGGCTTCCCTAAAAGTAAGCATCTTTCCTGGTCCTTCGACAAACTGATATTTGTATTCCATGTTAATCGGATTGCAAACGTACATATTATAACCACTCCCTTGAATTGTCATATTCTCGTTTTACACTACTACTTTGCTCCTGGTTATTGGCACAGAGTGTTTAAGCGATCTGTAAATCTTTCAATTTTACTCTTTGACTGCTCCGGCCGTAGCCCCTTTAACGAACCATTTTTGGAAGATCGGGAACAACGCGAGCATCGGTAAGATTCCCACAATTGCAATGGCCATTCGGATGGTAACTGAAGGCAAATCCGCCGTACTGACTGCAGTGCCTACATTATTCTGCTGTAGGAACTTGATATTCTCGTTTATGTTATTTAATATCGTTTGAACACTTTGGATTTTACTGTTCGTCGAGAGAAAATACATCCCGTTCGTCCAATCGTTCCAATATGTCAAAGCGGTTGTCATCCCAACCGTGACGAACATTGGCATGGACAAGGGAATCGCGATGCTGCGAAATACTCTAAATTCGGTAGCTCCATCGATTCTTGCGGATTCCACGAGCGCTGCCGGCAGGGTATACTCAAAGTAATTTTTAAACATGACGACAAAATAGGCATTCATTAATAAATTTGGAAGTAGCAAGCCGAATATGGTGTCTTTGATATGAAAAATTTGTGTATATACAATATAAGTAGCAGTCAATCCGCCATTAAACAACATTGTGAAGATTAACAGGAACATCAGTAAACTACGCCCCGGAAGATCAGGCTTGCTTAGGGTATACGCAAGCATTGCCGATATAAGCACGCCGACTATCGTACCGACTACGGTGACGAAAATTGAAACCAGATAAGCTTTGCCGATAACTTCCCATTGCCCGGCGATATATTTGTAAGCGTCCAATGAGAATTTTTCCGGAAAAAAACTATAACCATTTCTCAGCGCCGCAGTTTCATCAGTTATGGAGGACATTAATAACAAAATGAAAGGTGCTATTGCCAGTACGGATAAGATAATCATCAGAATATGTCCAGCAATGGACCATTTTCTTTCTTTGATATCTATCATTGTTGATCACTCCATTATTAGAATAGGGAATCTTCCTTGCTATATTTGCGAAGCACCATATTCGAGGCCACAACTAATATGAAACCTACAAACGACTGGTATACTCCCGTTGCTGTTGACATCGTAATATCTCCAAGCTTCATAAGCGCCCGGAATGAATAAGTATCAATTGTTGTTGTGCTGTCATACAGTGCACCCGAATTCATCGGAACCTGATAAAATAATCCGAAATCGGAATAGAATATTCTGCCTATGGCCAAGATTGTCATCAAGATAATAACCGGCTTAAGAAGTGGCAAGGTAATATTCATGATTTGCTGAAACTTCGTCGCTCCATCTATTTTGGCAGCCTCATAATAATCGGAGCTGATGGTAAGAATCCTCGCTGTATATAACAATAAGCTGTATCCAATACCCTTCCATGTATTCACAAACAAAAGAATGAATGGCCAGTATTTAGGTTCGGAATACCAGGAGACAGGATCGATTCCGAGCGGTTTTAAGATGGAATGATTGATGAACCCGGTTTCACTGCTGAGAAACGCGAAGCCTAAATAACTAACGATGACCATGGAGATAAAATAAGGAATCAGTATGGCAGACTGATAAGCCTTGGCAAGTTTTTTGCTAATGATCTCATTGAAGAGAATCGACACCACGATTGCGAAAATCGTGCCCACCACGATAAATAAAAGATTGTACAGAACCGTATTCCGTGTCATGATCCAAGCATCGTCAGTCGTGAACAGGAACTTAAAGTTATCGAACCATACGAACTTCCCATCGAAAATGCTGCCGGAGAAATCAAGTTCCCGAAATGCGATCTGCATGCCGTACAGAGGCATATAATTGTTAATGAATAAGTAGATTAACGCTGGTAAAGCCATAAGATACAAAGGAATATAAGACTTCCAATTTATCTTTTTTTTACGCGCTTTCGGCAAGTTCACATTTGTTGTTGCTTTCACTCACTCCGCCTCCCAATTCGTGCTTTCTCTGAAGTTTTGTTCTACTATTGGACTTCTCAATTGTATCTTACACAAAGAACGTAACCTGACGTTATACCTATGACGACGCAAAAGATATCCTTTTCCGACTTGCTGATTTTTCCGTTTGCGGGAACAAAAAAGAGCTGCCCCACCTGCATTAAACACTACAGGAAGACAGCTCCATGCCTCTTCATTTTAGGAAGGGATTATTCCCCTTTACTTACCGTTCTCAGCGAGCCAGGCGTCTAATTGACGCTGTTTTTCGTCAATAACCTTTTGCAGGCCTGCAGAATAAAGACTGTCGTTAAATTTCTTTATCAACTCATCGGGATCTACAGAACCATTGCCGATCACCTTCGAATATTGTTCAGAGACCGCATCCAATGCCGCGATTTCTGTTCTTACAGGTGTCGGATCGAATAGAAAGCCATACGCTGGAGATTTCAAGGTATTGTCATTCCATTCTTTCAGCTTAATCTTGAAATCTTCAGGGCTAAGTCCACTCGCTTCTACAAATGCTGCACTGAGTGGTTTTTTATCATAATCGCCGAACATCAGCCAGTTGTTCTGATTGTAATTCGCATTTTTGGTTTCGTCCACGGTCCCATCTGCGTTAAGCTCGTAATGTTCACCTTCTATGCCAAATTGTAACAACGTGGATAGCTCTGCGCTGGAATTCAGCAGGTTAAGAAGTTGAATCGCTTTATCAGGTCGTTTACTGGACGATGCTACTGTCCAAAGGAACAGCTGCGAGTCAGTGGTAGTTTGAACAGGCTGATGCAAAGCTACAGTTTTTTGCTCGATTGGTTTCGAAAGACCACCAGTAAATCCCACAGAACTAGCCGCCGTTGCAAAAACCTTTCCATTGAGCAGCAAAGCGCCGCCATCGTCTTGCGAGGTGCTTACGTCCTTGGAAATGTATCCTTTCTGGTACCATTCCCGAACTTTTTTCACCGCATTGATCCATTGCTCCGACTCGTACTCATTTATGATCTTCATACCACTGTCATCCATAAGCCCGCCATATTGATTGCCGAATCCATCGAAATAAACTAAGTTATTCGTAATATTGCCTGAGCTTACTTCTGGCGCAATCATGCTCATCTCGGGTTCGCCTTCATGAATTTTCGCAAAAATCGGGTCCATGTCAGCGATCGATTTGATCGAGTTAATATCGATGTTGTACTTATCCAGGATGCTTTTGTTCATATTGAAGCCAATTGTATTTTTTTGATCCATTTTTTGAGGAATAGCAAATTGTTTCCCGTTAAATTGGCCGGCACCAAGTAGGTCGCCAAGTGTTTCTTTCAGCGCTGGTCCCCAATTCCCAAGCTCCTCATCAATCGGACGAATCATTTTATTGTTAGCAAAAGGAGCAAGATATTGGTTTCCCGGCATAAGCATCAAAAGATCTACTTTCTCTCCGCTTGAAGCTTTGAGAGCGTAGGCATTCGCCATGTTGTATAAGCTAACGCCTTCGAGATCGACTTTCGCATTAATCTCTTTTAAGGTAATTTCATTTAACTTCTCTTCAATTTTCGGAAGGTCTGGTTGCTCTTGCCCCAGAACCGCATAGTTAACTTTGATCGTATACGGTTCTTCATTAAAATCAATTTTTCCGGATAATTCACTATTACTTCCGTTTGAAGCGCTTACATCATTTGGATCCGATGTGTTCCCGTTGTTGCTGTTACTGCACCCGACTAAAGACACCGTTAGTAATGCAGCCAATAACACTGGAGTGATTTTCTTTTTCATTTAAGTTCCCCCTTATAGTGGCATAATCTCTTTCAAATCTTGTCTTTATTATAGAAAACAGGTGGCAGCTAACGGTATACACGATCCGACTTAATGGATTCCGAATTCCGACTAATTACGGTGTGACGTTACTCATTTTGAACTTCTGGGGAGACATTCCCGTCTCTTTGGTAAAGATGCGATTGAAACTTGAATAATTATAATAACCGACCAGCATGGCAATTTCACCAATACTTTTGTCCGTATGAATGAGGAGTTCTTTGGCTACTTCCATTTTTTTATTAATCATATATTTACTGATGGATACGCCAACTTCTCTTTTGAATATTCTTGTTAAGTAATCTGCATTCAGATGAACATTGTTAGCAATATGCTCCATCGAGAGCTCCTCCGATAAATGAAGATGAATATAATCCTTCGTTCTATCGACTGGATTAACCCAGTTTGTGTTCATCTTATCAAAGTTCTGCATACGATCCATGGCGTAAGTCACCCAATGAAGAAGGGCTGCCAACGACTCTGAAGCTTCACCCAATATTTGGTTTGATAGCTCATCACCAAACAGTTCGTTCACAAAAATATTTCGGCCTCTGGCAAATTCAAAAATTAAAAAGTGAAATTCCATCGTAAACTTTTTAAGAAAACCACGTGTGATTCTCTGACCATGAGATAATAATTGTTCCCTTATTTCATTCGAAATCTGGACATATCTGCCTTGTAGCATCCAATCTCTCCATCGATTGATAAGTGTATCGGTGAGTATAAAGCCTTTTAGGTTGCGTACTTGATATAGAAAGAATATATCCGACTCATGAATCACATTGTTAAAATCCATCTCTTGCAGTGACTCAATAATAGCTGGCATTTCGTAAATATTGTTTTTTTCTCCTATATAACAACAGATGATTTCCTTAATATGCCCTTTTACCATATCCGTTAATTGGCGGCAAGATGCGTCAATCTTATTAAATAGATACTGTTCCTCTAGACCCGCTTCCATATTCAGCATAACCAGAATTGACGTATCCGTAAAAGGAATGACCTCTTTTTCAGTTTCCGGAATAACGAGAAATTCCTCCGTTATGTTTCTCAATGCATACTGCAGTAACTTCTGATCTTCCTTCGTAACTTGTTCAGTCCATTTCTTGGTAACAATTAAGATGGGAAGATAGAAATTCTCGAGATTAATATCAAGTCGTTTCTGGCGAAAGTAATTCGTCAAGCTGTCTTTATTGGGTGCAATATCACCGAGAAAAAAATCCTTCCAAAAATGTTTGATTACTGATTTCTTATTTTGGATCCAAGAGTTGCTATTCTCTTTTAAAATTCTCTCTATTCGGATTTTCTTTATTGTATTTTCAAGAACAACCTCCACTTTAAGGAAGTCCAACGGCTTCAGAATGTAATCTACACTGCCCAATTGCAGGGCACTTTGCAAAAACTGAAAATCAGCATGGCATGTCATAAAAACGCATTTTACATGCGGGTGGTGCTCATTAACCCATTTCAACAGTTCCAAGCCTGAACCCATTGGCATTTCAATATCGCTAAGTAAAATGTCAATTGCACATTCGCTGAATCTATGAATCGCTTCTTGTAAACTGGCAGCTACATAAATATTCTGGACCCCTATCTTGTCCCACTGAATTCCGTTTCTCACAGCTTCAATCGCACTTATTTCGTCATCTACGATTAACACATTCATGTCTGTATCCTCCTGCTGCCATTTTGACATCCATTCATCTAAGAGTATAATTATAATAGCCCGTTCGGGTTAAATTTTACAATATGGAGCTTGGTTATGAAACGACTTCGACACAAAGGATTTTACAACTCAATATTCATAAAGTTATTAGCTATATTCGCTATTTTAATTCCTGTGATTGCGATGTTTATCTACACCAACTATCAAGCCCGTTCTACGCTGGTTAAGCAGGTCGAGAACACCCACCAGAATATGCTGCAGTCCTATTGGATTCAAATAGACAACGAGCTCAATAATGCGGTAACCTTTGCTGTCAATACTGCCTGGTTCCAAAGTGATCTTCAACTCACGTTAAGCAACGACGAATCCGAATCCGAATTAGCCAAGCAAAGGATATCCTTGAATCTCTCTAAGCAAATTCTTTATGGCACTAACATAGTCGACACTCTTTTTGTCTATACCGATAATGCTTATATATCAGCCAGCGCCAGCCAGAATTCGGAAGAACGGAACGCCGTTAAATCCTACGTTATGCAAGTCGCAGAATCTTTGCAGACAAGTGACTTATCCTTAAAAACAGACTGGAAATTCATAAAGATCTATAATCACTCCAGTATGATTCACTTTAGCAAAGGTGACAATGGCGTGCTAACCGGAGTTTACGTTAATCTAGACAGATCTTTAAACTATTATTCGAAAAATAATCCGAATTTCATCTTATATCTTATACCGAATAAGGACTTACAACGTGCAATTTCTGATATCCCCAAGAACAACCTGATTATTACAGCCCCTTCTTCTTCGGCTCCAATCTCGTTCGTGGAAGTTATACCTGAAGACGCCATTTTGAAGGCCCTCCCTTTTATGCAAAAGTATACGCTAGCGATTTCGATAATTGTAGCAGCGCTGCTTCCGTTCCTGTTCTTCCTAGTAAGATTGACTGTGGTTCAACCGCTACAAAAGCTGAACAAAGCGATGCGACATATTCAACGCGGAGACCTGAAGTACCGGATCTCACCTTACCGGGTATCCAATGAAATTGCTATTGTAAATCAAACCTTTAATCAGATGATGGATGAAGTTCAGCACTTAAAAATAAGCGTATACGAAGAGGAAATCAAGCTTCAGAAGTCCCTCCTTCGAAGTCTCCAAATGCAAATACAGCCTCATTTTATTATTAATTCACTGAATATGGTTTACAATCTGCTTGAGAACAGAGATTCACAGACGGCCAAAAAGCTTATTGTTCATTCCGTTGATTTCTATCGGTACATGATCAAAGTAGATAACGATTTTGTCCCGCTTCATGAAGAAATCAAACACGTTGACACATATCTTCAGATTCAATCCATTCGTTACATGGATAAATTCACCTATTCTCTTGACATCAACAAAATGATAGCAGATATGCTTGTTCCCCCTATGCTTATTCAAAACTTTGTAGAAAATTCAATCAAGTATTCTGTGCAATCTAATAAGTGCATTCATATAGCAGTGAATGTGGACTCCTTCGAAATCGACTTCTATCCGTTTGCCAAAATCATCATTTCCGATACAGGAAACGGTTACCCTATAAACCAACTGGAGCTATTAAATCAGGGTAAAATTATTGCCGGCAGAGACGGCGAGCATATTGGTATCCGAAACACCGTGCAACGTCTTTCCTTATTATACGAAGGAAAGGCCCATTGGAGATTTTATAACGATAACGGTGCCGTTAGTGAGTTGATGCTCCCCGCTCTTTTCCCAGAGCTTGCGGAGCCCAGAGAGGGAGACGAAGAATAAGCCATTCCGAGGAATGACTTATTCTTTGAGGTAAAGCAATTAGAGCATTCTATTTCTTGGGATACGGCAAGGAGACCACCGGATTGTTCCGGTGAGCGCAGACAAGCCAAGCCCAATCCCTTCAACAGCAGCTGATAACTCAATATCGTCTGCAGGTATTGTAGCTCCATTCTCATCAACGAGTCGTATGGTTACAAAACTCAAATCCATACCATCCGCTTTAACGATATCCCGGTCAGGTGTTAATTCAATACGGGCAGGTGCACCGGCTGTCACCAGTGTATCTTTGGTCACAACGGTATTCCCCTTCCAAGTGACCGCTTCCAGTGTGCCAGGCCGATAAGGCAAACTGAATCTGGCTGTAAGACGTTCAACGGGTACCCTGCTTATACTTTCGCCGTTAAGGACCAACTCTTCCAAACATCATTCCATTGCCAGCCCAGGCCATGAGCTTTCTTACCGGCATAGGGTGTTTAGCAAATAAATGAATCCCCGTATCTTTCCCCCACATGATCTTGCGATAATAGCTTTGCGGACGTCTGTTGCCGTCCAAATCCAAATCACCCTGGTAGCAGCTTAGCCATGGCCAAGGACCCAGCATACCGTTCATCATGTCCTGCAAACCATACATTATACGGCGGATATAATTACTTATATAAACGTTACTCGTTGGACCGTGAAAAATATCCGGACCGTGTTATCATCGGCGCTGAAACCCATGCCACTACCACTTATGACTACTACAATGCCATGATGGATAATCCGAATGTTATCGGCGATTTCATTTGGACGGCATACGATAATTTAGGTGAAGCTGGTGCCGGTTGTTTTAACTCAAAATATTTCCCACTCTGAATGAAGATTTGGAGCTTGTCTAAATACATATTGTTCCTCCTTTACTCCTCAGTTCTTAGAATGCACTGAACAATCCATGAATTTTATTTTTATACAGGCAGATATTAATAAAGCCATCATAGAGAGCAAAAACAGGAATCAAGAGGAACAAGAACAGAATGTAAGACAACAAGTTTTATATTTGAAAAAGTAATCAGTTTACACACAAAAAAGCCAATTCTCAAGGTTATGAGACTTCGGCTTTCATCGGAGAATGGCTCGCCAAAAAAAAGTTCTCTCCTGCACAATTATGTACGCCATTCTACTTTCAATTTTTCTCAGGACTCTAGCTTTTTAATACTCTACTCTGAACATGATCCAACAGTTTACTAAGCCAGAGCATATCATTTTGAATTGAGTGGTAGGCATGATCTCTCATCAATAACAGTGCATCTTTTAAGTCCCCTTGCGCATCAATCTCATCAGGCCTATGAAGATCGATATATTCAAGCTTCTTATCCAACTTTTCAATGATATCCATAATTAAATAAGCGAGCTTCTGATTATCCACCTTATCCAGATGTACCAATGTAGCGTATAAGGACTCAACGTTCGTAAACTTCTGGAACACCTTGTATATACTCTCTTCCAGAAATATTCGTCCTTTCTCAGTAATTCCATATGTTGTTTTGTCTGGTCTATTTTCCGATTGTATTGTTTCTACCTTATCAATCAGACCCTTCTTCAGTAATACTTCAAAATTATAATATATGGTGCCTTCGGTAATCTTAGCATCCGTTTGATCCAGATGTTTGCCAATTCGTTTCTTAATATCATAGGGATAATAATTACCTTCACTAAGTGCACCAAGTATAAATATTTGAATCGACATTATGACTGCCCCCATTCTATGTATGGCTTCTATGTAGTGCTTACCCACATGAGTTCTATTTTATATCATAACGGGTTGTTGTACAGACTCTGTATCTTTGGGATTGTACTATCCCCACATAAAGACGGTCAACATTACAATTCAGTGAAAAACGATTATGGATATGTCTGCCTTGACTTCACTACCTTAAAATCAAACAATAATTACAATACTTGAATTAAAGTACTTTTATTGTTATATTTGTAAATAAGACCAACCAAGGAGGCGAAACGAGTGACGAAGAGTTCTATTATTTCTCTGTCCGAAATCACGAATTTCCAATCGAAAGAAGAAGAATTCAGTCCCTACCATTGGTATCGAAGCATGCTGGATCAGGAACCTGTCATCTACAATGAAGAGACCGATTCCTGGCATGTATTCAAGTATGATCTGGTAAAAACCGTGCTTAATGATCATGAGCACTTCTCCAGTGTGAGAAAAAGATCTATTACTAACGTGGGATATTCAAGTAGTAAAGAAGAAGGCACGGATAGCGAGCATCATATACCGGACAAGCTAGATATACACAATGTAGATCCCCCGGAACATCGCAAGCGGCGATCCTTACTTGCAAGTGCATTTACGCCAAAAAGTCTGAAGCTCTGGGAACCGAGAATTGAAGCCGTTGCCGAAGAGTTGATCAGAGAATTTGAACATCAATCGGAAGTGGATATTATCAAAGCATACACTAGTATGTTTCCTATCATTATCATGTCTGATCTACTTGGCATTCCATCAAATGATCATCATCTATTCAAGGGCTGGGTAGATACCATGTTTATGCCCTCTACCGATGCCACCTTTGATCAAATTAACCAATTAAAAAAAATTGCTGGTGAAGAATATTTTCAGTACTTATATCCTTTCGTCGTGTCCAAGCGATCCAATCTGGGAGAAGACATCATATCAGACTTAATCCAGGTTGAGCACGATGGCGAACACTTTACAGATGAAGAGATTGTACGTACCACCATGTTCATTTTGGGAGCTGGCATCGAAACGACTAGTAATTTGCTAGCCAACTCTTTCTATGCCCTTTTATATGATCAACCGGAATTGTATGTCGAACTCAGGGATAACCTTGAGCTTGTTCCTGCTGCGGTAGAAGAAATGCTGAGATATCGCTTTCACATCAGTAAAATGGACCGCATGGTCAAAGAGGATAACGATCTGCTTGGAGTTAAGATGAAAAAAGGAGACGCCATCGTAGCATGGATGAGTGCAGCCAATATGGATGAGAATATGTTCGAAGATCCGTTCAAACTTAATATTCATCGCTCAAACAATAACAAACAACTTGCATTTGGTTTTGGTACGCACTTCTGTCTGGGAGCACCCTTGGCACGCTTGGAGGGCAAAATTGTACTGACTACATTCATAAAAACTTTCAACAAAATTGAGCCAGTGGATGGATTCATACTAGAAGATAATCTTATTCCTTCTGCCGCAGGACAATCTTTAATAAGCCTACCTTTAAAGTTGTATAAGTAAATATAATTCACGTATGTGCTACTTATGGCAGATAAGGTTCATTACTCATTAATAAATTTCATAAATACATGTAAAGAACAAAGGGGCTGTCTCAAAAGCCCTTAAAAAGCGTAATGTCAAAAAGAAATAACACTCATACGTTCAAAAAAGGACAAAGCAGAGGTTTATCCTGCTTTGTCCTTTTTGCGTTTTTCCGTCATTGCGGCTTTTTTAAGCAGATTGTGGGCAAGGCAAAGCCACCCGACCTCCAGGCTTACTTTTTGCAAGCCGCGAAGCAGGAATCTTCGGAATCCCCGGTTGTTTTTGATTTGTCCAAACACACTCTCCGGCTCCGTCATGCGCCGAACGGAAAGGGTGTATCCTTCCTCACTGCGCAGTCGTTCCCGCATCTCGTTTTTTTGCCGCATATAGGTCAGACTGATCGCGATCTCCCGATTTCCTTTGGCTTTGGTGCATGTTGCTTTCAGAGGACATGCACTACAATCTTCACTTCGATAATGGCGGGTACGAATCGTGTAACCACTTTCCGTGACCGTCTCGCTTTCGTACCGAAAACGTAACGTCTTCCCGGCCGCACAGCTCCATGAATCTTCCGTTTCGTTGTAGCTCCAGTGATCCACTTTGCCAATCGCTTGCTGAAAGGCCCTCGTTTTCTCCTTATGGTACGTCCCGTATTTGACGATCGCTTGGATGTTGTTCTCTTCGAAATAGCTGTAATTTTCTTCGCTTCCATATCCTGCATCGGCAATGACAGTCTTCGGTTTTTTGCCGAGCGTTTCTTCTAAATGATCGAGATGGGGCTTCAGACATTTCGTGTCTGTCGGTCGCTGGTGCACCGTGTAACCCAAAATAAATTGGTTTTCCGTTCCAATCTGCACATTGTACCCTGGCTTCAATTGACCATTTCGCATATGATCTTCTTTCATTCGCATGAACGTTGCGTCCGGATCGGTTTTGCTATAGCTATTCCGCTCCCCTGCGGTTTGGATCTGGTGCTCATACTTTTGCAGCCGCGGTAGCAAGTCTTTGCGTAACTGGCGCACGGCTTTCTTTACGATTTTGTTTTTCGGTTTTTCTTGTAAAGATTCCTCCAGTTGCTGAACCGCTTTTTCCACCTTTTCTGCCGTGAGTGCGGAAGCTTCCCCGAGCTCAGGGAGGTCTGTACCCGCGTGGAGCGCATCTTCTTCACTTTCGGCCGCTTCGATGGCTTGGAACAGGGTATGTACTTTTTCTTGCAGCTTGGCCTGGTACTTGACGACAGCCTTTTTCCAGACGAAGGTGTACCGATTCGCATTCGCTTCAAGCTTGGTTCCGTCCAGAAAGTAGTGTTCCAAGGATACGTATTGCTCCTGAACAAGCAACTCCAGTATATGGGTAAACACGGTTTCCAGCACTTCTTTCATCCGCTCGGAACGGAAGCGATTAATGGTCCGAAAATCCGGCTGTTGTCGCCCGGCGAGCCACATAAACATGATGTTTTCCCGAACCGCCTTGGCGATTTGTCGGGAAGAATAGATTCGCTGGGTGTAGGCGTAGATGATGATTTTAGTGAGCATTTTGGGGTGGTAACTATGGCGGCCCCCGCCAGGATACGCCGCATTAAAAATGGAATCGCTCAGGCGGTTGACTGCGTCATTCACGACACGAACGATGTGATTTTCGGGGATATCTGTCTCCAAATCCATTGGCAAGAAAAGTTGATCCATGGTATATTGAATGTACAAAGAAACCGTCTCCTTTCAAATGGTGGGTCGTACTTCCATTTTACCAAGGAGCGGTTTCTTTTTGTTTTACAATTTAGAAAACAGGGCTGTCCCTAGCCATTTTTATGACTTATGGGACAGCCCCTTTGTTCTTTAACTTAACTTCTAATTCGTACTCTCCTACCAAGCTTCCATTCAAAAAAAACTAAAATAGCGACCTTTAAAAGGTGGTTTGATTGCTTTATCTATCTATTAAACACAAGCAAAATCAGATGATTCAGGCACATCTACTCAATCGAATTGGCCCAAAAGGTCTCATATAAAAAATCAGGAGGACGGATTGTAATATGAAGTGCGACACCTACTGGAAATAAATAAAAAATGGCCCATGGCCGGATTCGTGTAGAATGAAGTCACCACAACACCATTCACACAAGGAGAATCCAACCATGAGCTACAGACATCTTAGCATAATCGAACGTAGCAAGCTAGAAATCCTCCATCGGCAAGGTCAAAGTTCAAGAGCCATTGCAAAAGAATTAGGAAACATCCTTCGACGATTTGTCGTGAATTGGATCGTGCTACTTCATCGCAATCCTATCATGCAGAGCAGGCTCAGAGCGCTTATGAGGAGCGTCGTAAAGCTTCGATCTCACCCGGTAAATGGTCCGAAGCCATCGCTATTTCCTTGGAGGAAAAACTACAGGCAACGTGGTCTCTGGAACAAATCACCGAACGTTTCCGCACCGAAGGGCGGCGTGCAGTCTCTTTCAAAACCATCTATCGCTGGATCTATGCTGGACGTCTGGTTCGAGGCGTATTACAGGTTCTTCGGCATAAGGGGAAGCGTCAGAAACCCGCAGAAACGCGCGGTAAATTCGCCATTGGAAGGACTATTTCAGATCGCCCGAAAGAAGTCCGTTCCCGTGAAACGTTTGGGCACTGGGAACTGGATACCGTTGTATCGGGTCGTGGGAAAAGTAAAGGCTGCGTAGCGACGTTGATTGAACGCAAAACACGTCTATATACCGCTATTCTCATGCCTGATCGCACCGCTTTGTCGATGGAGATTGCGCTCGGTGTAGCGATCTCACAGTATCCTACGGGAACCTTCCTCACAGCCACGGCTGACCGAGGCAAGGAGTTTGCATGCTATGCCAATCTGGAAACCACCCATAACCTACACGTTTATTTTGCTGATCCGTATTCATCCTGGCAACGCGGTTCCAACGAGAATGCGAACGGGTTACTTCGAGAGTTTTTCCCTAAAGGTACCGATCTCGCGGGGGTGTATGATGATGATCTCGCCCATTCACTCGATCTAATAAATCACAGACCACGAAAATGCTTGGGTTGGAAGACCGCTCACGAATCTTTCGCAGAAGAACTGTCGCACTTGGTTTGACAATCCGTCATATGTTAAGAAAGTTAATATGCTACTAATTTTCTTAAGATTTTATTTTATCATGTGCACGACTAACTAAAATTACATCTGGAGTAGAACGCAACATTTTTGCTTCAATCCTCCTTAATACTACCTCCACTTCATTAGTTGTTTCCAACCCACCAACGCTCGAGTGGTGAGTTACACTAACCTTCTTCAACATGCTATAGCATGCATTTGCAATCGAATACTTAAATTGAATAGAACCCTCTAATCATTTTGTACATTTGAATATAGTTTCTCGAGTATTGATTTTAATTGATTTAATTCCTCAGGATTTATTCCTCTTGTTACATAATCATGAGCATCTTTAACTGTTAGCAATAACCGTTGCTTTATTGCCTCCCCTTTAGGAGATAAATACAAATGGTGTGAACGTTTATCTTGATCATTGAGAATACGTCTAACCATTCCTTTACGTTCTAAAGAATGTATCATTCTCACCACGGTTGTTTGATCACGGTCTATGGCTTCTGCCAATTCCTTTTGGGTCATAGCCTTGTCTATATCCAAATAACATATGATGCTCCACTGCTCAGGTGTAACCTCATACGGTTTTAATTGCTTAGTGAAATAATTGGTAAGCTTGACATCTGTACGGTGAATTAAAAACCCTGTAACGTTGTATAAGTCCATTAAAGTACCTCATTCATCATTTTCTTACACCAATTATAGGTGATCTGAACGAATGTTACAATTTACATTCAATGAGTATTAATTATGACCAAATTTATTATTCCAAGATAAGAGCTGAAAACAAAAGTTGATATATATACCGTTCGTGCCATGGAATGCCTGCCTGCTGATCTCCATTGAAATTGAAACCTTTGATCTTCTGATATAATTTACCCTTGTCTTGCTAAAGAGAACAAAATGCCCTTCTCCAGTTAAGGTTAACGCCGTCACTACTAAAGATCCTTTGGGATTCGAAAATCCTAATTCTGCCCTAATTTACACCCTCTCTTGTTTTGTTCAGTAGTATGTATATGATTCATATTTCCCATCTTCGTAGAGGATGCTGTTAGGAAAACAATATCTGTACCATTAGGATTGACTGCGACATGATATCCATAGTGATTTTCTAATCCATCACTAATATATGACCAATTGTGGCCAACATAACTTTCAGCACAGGCGTACCCACCTGTTTTTATAAAAAAGGAATCCCCATGAGCTGCATTCAAGTGATCAGGATCTGATCTAGGTGTCTTAAGCACATAGATGTCACGAGGGAGTTACTCATTTCAACCAGTTATTATCTCCTCATTTCTTTAACAGCCCGCCCACTTCAATCGTGCAATAATGGGAGGTAAAAGATCAATAGGTATATAATCTTGTCCTACTCACATGGATATTAAAAAGGCATACTAAACAAAAGAAATACAACACTTAATATACATGTAATCGTACGTAACAGATTAAGCTTGGTCCAACGGGATTCAAATTTTGTTCTAAGTGGTTCCCACCCTTTGTCTTCTTGAGGAATTTCAGCATCAATAATCTCTTTATTAAGAGGAAGATTACCCATGAATGTGATTAGAAGTGTCGCAATATATGCCCCTAAAGCTAGTGAGCACCAGATAATTTGGTGAGTATCCTGTGTATAAATAGTTAGAGAAATAAAAACAATCTGTGCAACCAAGGCACCATTTGATACAAGTAAAAAGATGGGATTATTGACAGATGAATTCAACTGTCTCACAGCAAGAACGAAAGTTTGGTCTTCCCCTTTACGCAAACCTGGCATAACTGAATTGGCATAGGCAAAAACAGTGCCGGCAATGATACTTGTAGTGAGGATTGACAGAAGAGCCGAAATTTGAATAAACATATGAACATTATCATGTTGAGACATACGTTTAGCTGCAAGAGCACTGGTACTGCCGGGCGTTATGAATCCGGATATTAAGAAGCAAACAAGAGTTATGCCGCTTAATTTCGTAAACATATTCAGATGAATCACCTTCCCTTTCGACATCGTATATTTTTAGTTCAAGAACTCGTGATTGTTTGTTAAACTGTATGTTTACTAGTACATAGCAAAATAAATCGACAAAGGCCGATTTATTTGGCTTCTATTAAATTAAGGCTTTATGAACGCCAGTTAACTTTTCATTCACCTTAAATATTTTCGTATTTGCTTCAAGAATCCCAAATCCACTTAGTCGTTCAAGATGCATCTCTAAATATTGTTGTGCGTCTTCTTCTGCTCCAAAAAAGTAGATCCCGCCAGCTTCTTTTCTTTCTTCACTTTCAGTCCATACTTTGGTGATTAGCCCTTTTTCAAGGTTGATACTCTCTGCTAAATCCTTAAATTGGTTATACATCTCTTCCCCGAATGGACCATTAAATTTAAAATCAATTTGTAAAAGGTACGACATGTATTTTCCCTCCCCTAATCATTTTTGGTTTAAATACATTTCATTCAAAACTTCATTAGTCTGATATGAATTTTCGGGCAGCTCTTTTTCTACATAGTCTTTAACCTTACTTGGTTCAATATCGTACATGACCTCAATCTCTTTAGAAAAAAGACAATGTCCCGTTCCTAACCATTTTGCTAGACTTGTTTTTTTGCCTGGTTTAGGATCCTCATTGAGAATCTGCTTCAGAGCAGCAACATATATGTCTAATGGCCTTGCACCTACAATTTTGACTCCCTTGTTCTCTTCGTTGACTATAATAACCGTAGGGAAGCCTCTTACTCCAAGTTTTGCAACCTTATCGAAATCTTCATCCAATAGATCTTGAGCTGATTGTTCTCCTGACATATCTACGATCTGCTTGCCATTTAAGCCCAAGTCATTAACAATATCGATTAATACATCATCCGCACCAATGTTTCTGTTGAAGGCAAAAACAGCCTCACGAGCCTTACGAAGAAAATCCATCTCTCTACCTGGATGATCTTTCTGAATAATTTTGAACACTCTAGAAGGTGGGTAAGACGAAAGAATGGGGTCTGAGTGCCATAGTGATCCATTGATTGGCATACGAGAATGCTCGCAGACTTCTTTCCAATGCTCCGCAACGTCGGAAGGTTGTTGAATACCGTTTCCACCATCCGAAAAACCATGCCAGCTTTGAAGTAATCCTCCCATGAGCGTTTCCATCTTAAAGTAGTGACCATATTCCTCAACAAACCGATTTAATACGGGTTCAAGAGCCTAGCAATGTGAACAAATAGGATCCGTAATATAAAATAAGGTTACTTTCTTCGCCAGCTGATTCAGATCAATTACCTCCATCTCATCATTCTCAGCAACACCACATACCCCAGTTTCAAGATCACATACCATACTGTTATTATTGTTGTTATTCATAATTTCCAACCGCCTTTCTTCTGTGTTACCTGATGAATAAGAAGAGATCTAGTCTCGTTCATTATTCACCAGATATGTTTTTTTACTTTATTATCTTAATGTTTTCAATGCGCCAGACCATGCAACGACTTGATCGAGCATTTGCTCAATTGTGTTTTGGTGATGAGGACCTGGTTTAAATATTCTCATTTCTTCGAAATCAGTAAACAAGTTCAATGCTGGCTGTGTAGAAACTGTGGCAACTTGGGGAACAGTAAGGATCAAACGCAGTTGCTGTGCAGCAGTTGTACCACCAGCAGAACCATAACTTACAATACCTGCTGCTTTATTAACGAATTCGTTATACAGGTAGTCGATTGCATTTTTCAGTGCAGAAGTAACGCCTCGATTATATTCTGGTGTTACGAAGATAAATCCATCCAGCTCGTTAATTTTTTTAGACCATGGTGTTGCTTCTGGAGTTTGATACTCCGTTGCAAAAAGGGCAGGTACAGGTTCATTATACAAAGGAAGATTATAATCCTGGATGTCTACAACTTCGAAAGTAGCATTACTTCTCACTGCTGCAATGGATTTAATCCATTCTGCAACTTGAAGATTTACTCTTCCGGGTCTTGTGCTACCTGTGATAATACCGATTTTAAGCATTTAAAAAACTCCTTTTATTTTTTATTTTATCAAGCCGGCTTTTGTTTTTTCCCTTTTGATAGTATAACAATAACACTTACTATCTTTATAACAAGTACTAATATTTTTAATACCTAGTATATAAAATATACTAAAGGAGGTTCGTATATGAAATATGACTTGAATTTTGATCAATTGTGTCCTGCTACGTATGCTTTTAATGTGATCGGAGGTAAATGGAATCTACCCATCTTGGCTATACTGAGCCAGAATGGCACCATGAGATACAATGAACTCAAGAGAAGGCTTCATGGTATTACTGGCACAACACTTACAAACTGTTTAAAAGAGCTCATTGATTATGGAATTGTTCACCGGGAGCAATTTAACGAAATTCCTCCTAGAGTAGAATATTCCTTAACTGAGCCGGGACTCAATCTTGTTCCTTTAATTGAATCCATTGTGGAATGGGGACAGGAAAACATGATTACCAGTTCCTAAACATCATTGAGAATCCATGTTAAATTCTTATTCAAGAACTAGAAACGCACTACCTGAACCTCTAGTTCTTGTTCATGAATTCATTTCAACGCCTCCAGAAATAGGAACGTATATTCCAGTACAGAAGTTAGTGTACTCACTTGCATATGTTAAGGCGACATTTGCAATGTCTATAGGATCGGCGATTTTCCCTAAGGGAATACCGGCAGCAATGTTCTCTTTTTCTTGCAATGAAAGATGCTCCGTCCCTTCTGTTGCTACCATTCCCGGAGACAACACATTGGCTGTAATATTATGTTTTGCGTATTCTTGAGCAATATATTGGACGAGTGAATTCAATGCCCCTTTAGCCGTTCCATGCGCCACAAATCCTGGTGCGGGATGTTTACTTAATCCACTTGAGATAAACAACAGTTTTCCATATTTTTGTTTGATCATGAATGGTGCAATAGCCTGAGTACCGATAAAAGCAGCTTGTATTTCTCCTACTAACTTATTTTGAAAATCTCCCCATTGCATTTCTGCAATATCAGATAAAGGAAACAATATTGAAGCATTATTAACAAACACATCAATTTTCCCAAAACGCTTCACCGTTTGTTCTGCCAGTCTATTCATTTGATTAACATCACGAACATCCGCTTGAATTGAAACTGCCTCACCCCCGAACTGCTGAATTTTTTGGACTATTTCATCTGCAGCAGATTGGTTGCTTAAATAGTTTATGACGACCTTTGCACCATATTTGGCAAAAAGCTCTGCTATCGCTGCCCCAATTCCTCGACTTGAACCTGTAATAACCGCAACCTTATTTTCTAGCATGAAGAAATCCTCCCTTAAATACATGCTATAGCATGTATTGTAAATTCAATTCAATTAATCCTCTTGCTCACACATATACATTTTCTCTAATATGGCTTTAAGCTGTTCTAGTTCCTCCGGTTCTAAACCTCATGTAACGTTATCATGAGCATCCTTGACCGTTAATAACAACCGTTGCTTTACCTCTTCTCCTTTAGGAGAGAGATATAAATAATGTGAACGCCTATCTTGATCATTTACAATACGTCGAACCATTCCTTTACGTTCTAACGAATGGATCATTCGAACAATCGTGGTTTGATCTCCCTCAATCGCCTCTGCCAGTTCTTTTTGAGTTGTAGCTTTATCTATATCCATTTAAGAAATAATGCTCAATTGTTCAGGCGTAACCTCGTAAGGTTTCAAACGTTTGATAATATAATTTGTAAGCATAAGATCAGTTCGGTGAATTAAAAAACCAGCCACATTGTATAATTCCATTGTTGTACCATCATTCATTTTTTCTTACACCAATCATGGGTGATCTGAATAAATGTTACAATCTACACTCATGAAGGAATGAGGAGGTTACACAGATACTTAGCTAATTGATCTCAAATTTATATCCTAATCCCCATACGGTCTTGATCAATGAGGATGAATCGGATGAAATATCATCCAATTTTTCTCTGATCCGTTTGATGTGTGTATCTACGGTTCGATAATCCACACTATAATCGTAGTTCCAAACATTTTGTAGGATATTCTCCCTCGAGAACAACTTATCTGGTGACGTAGCCAGATAAAGCAACAATTCGTATTCCTTCGGGGTCAGATGAACCTCTTTCCCTTCAGAAGACAATTTGTGATCCTCTTCAACAGTGAAATCACGCAATCTCAATCTTCGACCATAGTTAATGTATTCGTAGCTTACCTCCTGCTTTCTTCGCATTACACTTTTAATACGATAGATCACCTCTCGAGGACTAAAAGGTTTGGTTACATAATCATCCGCCCCTGCCTCAAAGCCTTGAATGACATCCATTTCACTATCTTTTGCAGTTAAAATAAGAATGGGTGTTGTTTTGTATTGACGTATTCGTGAGGTCACAAAAAAACCATCCATGCTTGGTAACATAACATCCAGGATCAATAGGTCGTAGTCAAAATGTAGCGCCTTTTCTAGAGCACTCTCCCCTGTAGTCGCTTCTTCTACTTGAAAACCTTCTTTCTCTAAATACAACCGCAGAAGATTTCGAATCCTCAGCTCATCTTCAACAATCAAAATTTTATGCGATTGTAGTCCCATCTACCCTTCCTCCTTATTCTTCATGCTCTCATCTTCGTCTTCCCGGAGGACTGATGTACAGCTCCATTCAATGAGGTTAGGTATAAACGAAGATAGCGACTCCCCTTTTTCTGTCAAAACATATATTGCATAAGCTTCTTTAGACGTAAATTGCTTTGCAATTAATTGATCTTTTAACAGATCCTCTAACCTTCTGGCTAACATCATTTCGGACATTTGGTTAATCTCTTGATGAATCTCTCTGAATCTTTTAGGACCATGCAACAGCACATAAAGGATATGAATACTCCACCGTCTAGTAATAATCTGGTAGGCTGAAAAGAGTTTTTCACTGATGAATTCGATTGAAAGTCTCCCCTTATACATGCTATAGCATGTATAATATTTAGTGATTTTTCCCTTTGTAGAAATACATTCCTGTGACATCATTTAGATGGTTAAATCTTCAGCCTTATGAATGGATAAGGCTACTCTAACAGAATTTATTATCACTCTAATTTGAATTATGATTTATTGAAATTTGCTTTCAGCTTTTTTAAACTTGTAGAAAGAGCCCTAATGTGCTCCTCATCCCAATTTTCAAAAATTCGGCTATAGAGTTCACCTTTATGCACATCGCATGCCGTGTTCGCTAAACGCCCCTGGTTGGTAATTTGAATTCGATTTTCACGTTGATCATGTGAGAAGCGGCAGCGCGTAATATCTCCGTTCTCTTCGAGAATTTTAAGATGTCGTGTTATTGCCGCACTATCAATGTTCATTTTTTTTCGTAATTCACTTTGTGAACTCTCTCGAACATCGATCAAAAAATTCAGAATTCTACATCGAGTAAGGTTATAGACAGATACGGGTTGCTTATCAAATTTCATATCCAGTTGATTATTGATGAGCTTTAATGTCTCAATAATGGTGTCATAATCATCGTTGGACTTTATCTTCTCCATACCAACTCGTCTCCTTATACATTTTTCAACTGTTAATTCATTGACGAAGTAATCCTTGTACAGTACGTTTCAAACTTTGATAAACAAACATCCATAGAGTATCATCTACCGCATATCTTGTTCTCAAAGAACCAATAGCTGTTGCACGAGCTTTTTCATAATCAGGGTCATTTTTATCTGGGAGTTTGGCGTGCAATTCATCGACTATCTGTTGAACTTCTGGAGCCCGTGGCCCCCATTTCCCAAGGATTTGTCCATCTTCACTTAAGATCACAACTATAGGAATGGCCCTCCCGCCGTTTGTAAGATAACGGTCTATCAAGCTCGTATCTTCATCCCTTAACACGACTCGTGTGTCAATATGCGCTGCCTCAGCTATGTTTCGAATAATGGGGGTGATCATCATTGCATCTCCACACCAATCTTCAGTAATCACCAAAAATTTTAGCCCAAAGTCTGCTATTTGTTCGATGAGGCCATCCAAAGGCATTTTGAAATTAAGATACACCGTTAAGCTCTCTTCTCGAAGGGTGCTCATCTGATTCATATACTTCTGAATTGAGATAGCTTCATCAAAGTACTGGCTTTCTGTTTTCAAATAAAAACCTCCAAGTAATGATTTATACATAATAGTTTTAATTTTAGTATGCATAAATACAATTTTATCAGCTGATTTTTCTAATTTGATGAGTATCTCTTCCTGTTTCACCGTAATACCTACTCCAAAATGTTCTTTGTTTAAATAGACATAGCTCGGAGCAATGTATGCGCGAAAAAAACCTGCAATAGGCTTAAACTAATTTCAATGACGAGATAATACTGATAGGTTCCAGCTGTAGCGACAAGTCCCATCACTTTATGTTGAAAACTTTTTACAGGTAACAAATCAATAATATTTTTCAACACACCTGTAATAGACGATTGGTAAATTGGTGAGCTTATCACATAACAATCAGAGCTAAATATTTTACTTATAAGCGTTTGGGTACCATTGTTATATTCACCCAAGGGTTTTCAATCACAAACTTCAATATTCTTGTATTCGCGCATGTCTAATAACTCTATTTCAATTTCGGAAAAATCACTTTTCGTTCGGAACAGTATCAATCACTGCAGGGGTTTTGCTTCCCAGAAGGGATCCAGATAATCCAAGTAATTTCATGATCTCACCCCCCAAAAATATATAGTAAATTAGCAGTTAAAGTAAATTTCCTCCTTCAATGATGTCACTAAGTTTGATTTTTTCTAGATGTTTCAACATTTGTTTTTCGCAACTAAAAAAGATGTACTCTAGACTTGCGTCTACGGTTGTTGGTAAACTCAATTCTTCATTCAAGGATCGCTTGGGTATTTGAAGCGGTTTGGATTCAACCATCGTATAAACATCTTTCAGATGAATATTTTCAGGCTTTTTACTTAAAATATATCCTCCGGCAATTCCTTCTTTTGTCTCAACAAATCCGTATCTCTTCATCACTCCTAACACTTTACGAATCCGTGCAGAGTGAATATGAATTCGATCTGAAATTTGAGAGCTAGTTAATCGTTCATTCTGATTAATTGCAAGTAAACTGAGTATATAAACAAAAACACTAAATTCACTATTCATGGACGCCACCCTTCTTTAAAGAAGGTTTATAAGAAATGAACCAGTGAAACGATTAAGCTAAGAATAAACAAAACGAGTGCAGGGATGGCCTTCTGTATCGGATCTTTGGCTAAAACAATTAAAGTGAAAGCTCCAGCAAGCATCGTACCACCTAAAAGCAAACCTGCCCAAAATGCTAAATAAGGTAACCATATGCCAGCAATCATACCAATGGCTCCAACAATTTCAAACGAACCGGTCAAGACATTAAAAAAAGAGGGCAAACCAAAACGTTTGAATTCGTCGGCCATTCCCCCCGAAATAATTTTGCTTCCTGTAAAGAGGAAAAAGACACCTAATAAAACCTGTAAAACAGTAATAAAAATGAACATAGCTATCCTTCTTTCATCAAGTTATGCACATAGAATGAATGCATGCTATACCAATTATCCGTGACGTAAGTCTGCAACTAATGATACGCCTCGTTTTCAAACAATCTATATGCTATAGCATCTATTTTGTTTGAAATTTTTAATATTGTCAACTCTAAACTAAATATTTACAGATTGAGTCCACTTAAAAAAGTAATTGAACTTTCACAAATTAAGTTACATACTAATGCATGTTGATTTTATGATGAAGAGTTTGATGTTAATATGATTATTGATTAGTCAGCAACTACTTCAATGTATAACACCTTGATGTCAGTTGCTACAGGCGTTGCGTTGTTAGTGATCCTTTAAATTCAGTGCAGACGTATTTCGATCTAAGGTTACTCATTTGGAGGGCGGGGCTGTCGGGTTTGGGATTACCGGAATTATTTTAACCCTCACGGGTGCACACATGACATTGACATGGCCGCTATCCAAGGTAGGATTCCCTTTTGATGATATTATTTTTGCGAACCTGTTTTAACATTTAGTGCATTATTATTAGGTTCAACGGTATTTATTTGACGGATTATCAAACCAAGTGCGACAGTTCTTCTGCGAAAGATTCATGAGCGGTCTTCCAGCCCAAGCATTTTCGTGTTCTGTGGTTTATTAGATCGAGTGAATGAGCGAGATCTTCATCTTGTACTTGAGCAAAATCCGTACCCTTGGGGTGGAATTCTCGCAGTAACCCATTCCTCTTTTCATTGGAACCGCGTTGCCAGGATGAATACGGATCAGCAAAATAAACGTCTAGGCCATGGGTTACTTCCAGATTCGCATAGCAAGCAAATTCCTTTCCCCTGTCAGTCGTAGCTGTAAGGAAGGTACCTTTAGGGTACTGTGAAATAGCTACACCGAGGGCAATTTCCATGGACAATGCAGTGCGATCTGGCATGAGAATGGCGGTGTATAGACGGGTCTTCCGTTCAATGAGCGTGGCGATACACCCTTTACTTCTCCCCCGACCGGACACGACGGTATCCAGTTCCCAGTGCCCAGATGTTGCACGAGAACGAACTTCTTTCGGCCGATCTGAAATCGTTCGGCCAATGGTGAATTTACCACGGGTTTCTGACGGTTTCTGACGTTTACCTTTGTGCCGAAGAACCTGTAACGCACCTCGAACGAGCCGTCACTCGTAGATCCAGCGGTAGATGGTTTTGAATGAGACTGTAGATAGGCCATCGGTGCGGAAACGTTCGCTGATTTGTTCAGGAGACCACGTCGCCTGAAGCTTTTCCTCCAGGGAAGCAGCCAAGTCGTTGCACCATTTACTCGTGGATACAGAAGCCTTACGACGATCCTGATAGGCGCTTTGGGCTTGCTCCGCTTGATAGGCTTCCACTGAAACTTCCCGCTTTAATTCACGGCAAATGGTCGAAGGATGTCTACCCAGCTCTTTTGCGATTGCTCGTGAGCTTTTGCCTTGTTGTTGGAGGATTTCTAGCTTGCTACGTTCGATTATGCTAAGATGTGTGTAACCCATGGTGGATTCTCCTTGTGTGAATGAGTGTGTGAGAACTTTCATTCTACACGAATCCGGCCATGGGCCCTTTTTTATTTATTTCCAGTAGGTGTCACACTTCATATTACATTCCGTCATAAAATAAACAGTTAGATACAATCTTTCATTGTATTACCTTAGTTTATTCAAGCAAATCGATTCAGATCTCACAACCGTATCTCTTTAGCTTCAAATTTAATATTCCTTCTAATTCCTGTTTATCCTTCAGAGTTAGCTTTCTTAAATCTGATATAAACTCTGATTCGAAATCATCCACTAGAACACTAAAAATCTCTGTGCTTTTGTTTAGAGAATCCTCAAATATAAACCAATACAAATCAATATCAAATTTCATTCTCAAGGCGATTACTGTTTCTAACGATGGTTTGTATTTATCTTTTTCTAAATCACTTAATGCTCCCTGAGACACACCAATTATCTGGGAAAACTCAGTTTGATTAAGCTTGTTCAACTTTCTAATATATTTCAGTTTTTCTCCTATGCTCTTCATTATTACAATCACCTTCTGTCCATAAAGTACAAACAGTCCCCGAAGAATTATTACTATTCATGGGGACTGTTCGAGTTAGTTATTAAGTTTGTTATTAGCAGGACGTTTATCTTACTACATCATATAAAAAATCAGGAGATTTTTTTTGTATTAAAACAAGAAAATTAAATTAGATAATTAACAAAACTTGAGAATATATTTATCCTTTATCCCCGCCCTGACTGGGTTTCCGCGTATTTACTTGTCTCATTTTATATTATAAGTTGTCTCATTCGATGATATAAACCACACTGGACAGCAATTATTTATCGGTTACACCATCCGCTGCCTCATCGCCTCAAACAACAAGATCGTTGCCGCCATTGCCGCATTAAGCGATTCTGCTTTTCCCTGCATCGGTATCGTAATCGCATCATCCACCAATGATGCCGTTGCATCCGAGATCCCCTTGCCTTCGTTTCCAATGACGAGCCACACAGGCTGCGTAAAGTCATAACTATAGCATGAATGCTCTGCCTGCAAAGAAGTACTGACCAGCTTCACGCCCGCTGCCTTTGCTTCAGGAAGCAAAGATTCCAACTGACCCTCCACAATGGGCAAATGAAATAGTGACCCCATCGTCGAGCGAATCGTTTTCGGATTATACACATCAGCACAGCCAGCGCCGAGTACGACCCCAGCAGCTCCGGCTGCATCCGAGCTACGAATGATTGTACCCACATTACCTGGGTCCTGCACCCCGTCCAGCACAACAACAAGCCCCTTCGCTTCGCTCATCAGGCTTTCCAGTGACTCACTGCCTTTACGCACAATCGCAAATACAGGCTGCGGTGTCATCGTATCCGTACATTTGGCGATAACCGCAGGTGACACACTAATCCATTCTACACGTTGAAGTGGGTTCTCAAGCCCCGTCAGTTCAATTGGTACTCCCTGCTCTCCGTCGAACACGATGCACTCCAGATCTGCCCCAGCGCGCAATGCTTCCTGTACCAGATGAATACCTTCAATGATGTATTTATGTTGACGGGTCCGATGCTTTTTCTCCAGCAACTGTGCCCATTCTTTTACACGTGTATTTTGCGGTGATACAATATCCATCTTTCCATCCTTCCTGTCTGCATCCATCACTTCGGATAGGCTAGCTCCATTTTCGTCAAATGATCCTTGTGACCCACAATAATCAGCACATCTCCAGCATTAATCCGGTCATCGGCATAAGGAGAGATATTCATTGAATTCCCGCTACGAATCGCCATCACGTTACACCCAAATCGTGCACGGATGTTTAATTCCATCAGGTTCTTACCGATCATTTGCTCGGAAGCTCTCATCTCCAGAATGCTGTAATCCTCAGACAACTCGATGTAATCCAGTATGTTGGGAGAAGTCAGATGATGCGCTACGCGCAGTCCCATGTCCCGCTCTGGATAGATTACCTTATCTGCGCCAATCTTTTGCAACACTTTACCATGAAGCTCATTTTGAGCTTTAACGATCAGAACCGGTACACCCATATCTTTCAATATCAGGGTTGTCAGAATACTTGCCTGAATATCTTCACCAATCGCCACCACGACGACGTCGAAATTTCGTATGCCAAGCGCTCGCAGCGCTTCTTCATCTGTTGAATCTGCCGATACCGCATGAGTCACCACATTGGACATTTCCTGAGTCCGCTGCTCGTCCGCGTCAATTGCCAGCACATCGAATCCCATACCGCTCAGTGCATTGGCAACACTTGATCCGAACCGTCCCATGCCTATTACGGCATACTGTTTCTTGGCCATTAGGGTCTTAACCTCCCGCTGCACTTCAGCATGACGCATCATTACAGATACCCATGCTAAACGTAAATAATCCTTCGTAGTATACCACAAAGCCTGATAAACTTGAATGCGCTCGCGCTTCCCAGGGAACAGTATTAGAGCAGCCGAATATACGAGGAGGGAATTTGCGATGCCCATTACATTAAGCCTGCGTGAAGCCATTGTTCATAAAGTTCATGACAAGAGTGATGACCAGCTCCGGGAGATGATTGAAGGTTCGGTAGACGGACCCGAAGCTGCATTACCTGGACTTGGCGCCATTTTCGAGATGATCTGGAAGAACACAGAACCTGCCAAGCAGGAGGAACTGATTCATATCGCGCAGGAGCATCTGCACACCATTCCCGTTCAACCGCTTCGTTAATTGAAGTATTGAAGGGTACGGTAACCATCAAACCGTTTGTTCTGTCTGCAAAAGAAAGCTTTCCCTTATTCGGCTGGATCATACCCGCCTAAGGTAAGGGTACGGCAATAAGATCCCTCCGCCAATCGGCGGAGGGATCTTATTTTTGATCAAACGTTATCTCAATGCTCTAACGTATCACTTTCAATTCACTTCAACGACTCATGAATGAATAGGCATCAATGAATCCGCAACATATCTGAGTTTTATTTTAAGGCGCAGTCTCAAGGAATTTAGCTGTCGGATTTTTATCAATAGCTGTTCTCATCGCATATTCATTTTCAAACAAAACCACATGATTACCCTTTTTATCCTTCACCAAGGTCGAGTTAATCCGGAATTTACTTGCGTCCAGATTCTCGTCCACGATCCAGCGAGCGAACTGATAAGGCATACGTTGCAATTGTACGTCTACCCCGTACTCGCCTTTCATCCGGTATTCAAATACCTCGAATTGCAGTTGACCAATTACGCCGAGAATCGTCTCGTCGAAACTTACGGTCTGGAACACCTGAATGGTTCCTTCCTCCGTTAACTGATCAATCCCTTTTTGATACTGTTTATGTTTCAACGCATTTTTCACGGTAACTTTAGCGAAAATCTCTGGCGAGAATGTTGGCAGTTCCTCAAATATAACTTCGCTGCCTTGGCTTAGTGAATCGCCAATCCGGAAGATACCCGGATCGAACAAACCGATAATATCGCCTGCATACGCCTCTTCTACAATATCCCGGTCTTGTGCCAAGAATTGCTGTGGCTGTGACAGCTTGATCTCTTTGCCTACACGGTTATGCTTCACACTCATCCCACGTTGGAACTTGCCTGACACAATACGCAGGAACGCAATACGATCCCGGTGTGCAGGATTCATATTCGCCTGAATCTTGAATACATAACCACTGAACTTTTCATTCGTTGGCTGGATTTCCCCTGCCGAACTGCGACGTGGTTCAGGCTTCGGTGCCAGTTCCAGGAAATTCTCCAAGAACGTCTGCACACCGAAATTGTTAATCGCACTACCGAAGAAAATCGGTGTCAGTTCGCCGCGCTGCACTTTCTCCATATCGAACGGGTCTCCCGCTACATCCAACAGTTCAAGGTCCTGACACAGCTGATCATGCAGGTACTCTCCTGCCATCTCACGGATAATCGGATCTTTGTACCCGTCTACCTTTTGTACTTTAATGATTGAGTGATCGTCCCCTTGGAACAATTCCACCTGATTTTTCATCCGGTCATACACACCGCACAGCTCGCGACCTGTACCAATGGGCCAGTTCATGGGAACCGAACGAATACCCAGTACATTTTCAAGTTCTTCCATCAGGTCAAATGGGCTTTTACCCTCACGGTCGAGTTTGTTGATAACCGTAAAGATTGGAATGCCACGCTTCGCACACACCTGGAACAATTTGATCGTTTGTGCCTCAACACCTTTTGCAACGTCAATCAACATGACCGCGCTATCGGCAGCCGTCAATGTACGATACGTATCTTCACTGAAATCCTGGTGACCCGGGGTATCCAGAATATTCACACGATGATCCAGATAATCAAATTGCATTACGGAAGAGGTAACCGAGATCCCACGTTGCTTCTCAATTTCCATCCAGTCACTTGTTGCGTGTTTGCTGGCTTTCCGAGCTTTTACCGTTCCCGCAAGGCGAATTGCGCCCCCGAAGAGCAACAATTTCTCGGTTAGTGTGGTTTTACCCGCATCCGGGTGAGAGATAATGGCAAACGTCCGGCGTTTGTCCACTTCCTGTTGAAGAATATCATTTGCAGCTTTGCTCATAGGTTTAATCCCTTTCATCCGTTCATTCACGTTAATCCGGCATGGCCGGTCCATCATTCAATCTTTATGCAATCCGGCCAGGCCGGTTGATTGTACACTTGCATTATACATACAGGATTGCTCACTAGATTAATTTTACACATTTACAATGGAGTTCATCCTCCTCAAATCTGTGATTCCATTTATACCGTGAACCTGTTTCTTAACTCAACTCTCCTATTGTACCATAATCTGTACCGAAAATAACCGATTACTACAGCAGATTCTTCTCTTTTCATTTGCAAAAAAAAGTACCCTTCAGCCATAATCATGGCATCCAGGCACTCCTTATTCCTTTTTCGTTATCCGGTTTAGAAAATCAATGCATCCAGCGCGTATTGTCCGCCACCCGTCAGGGCCAGCGCTACACCGATCACCAGAATCGCGAGATTATATTCGAATCCGTTCTGCGTGGACCAGTATCCGTTCGCTCCATGGACCTTCACAATCGCAATGACCATTGTCAACGCAATCAGAATGCCACCTACCGGTGTAAGCAGACCCAGAGCCAGCAGCAATCCACCGCCGAATTCCGCGAGTCCAGCCAGCAACGCCACCAATACACCAGGTTTCATACCCATCGATTCAAACCAGCCGCCTGTACCCTTGATCCCGTAACCTCCGAACCATCCAAACAGCTTTTGAGCCCCGTGCGCCATGAACGACAATCCAATCACCAAACGAATCAACAACAATCCTAAGTCCAACATCATTTTCTTTTCCTCCATTCAATATATACAAAATAGTATTCTCAGATTAAAGATATTATGCCAATTTTTTTCATGATTATATGTCGTAACCCCTTCAACTGGTTCACATTTCATCTCATGAATGGTGCACTTATCCGAGAAGTTCATCGGGTTAAGCTAGTCATTTGCGTAACTCTTTATCTCTTGTGTTGAGTATAAGTTATATACTTACTTTTTGTCAATAACTTATTTTAAATTTATTTATATTCTCCTCACCTCCATCTCTCCTTACACAGAAAAAGCCCGGAAAGTTCGCTTGATCCGCGACTTTCCAAGCCTTATACATTGTTTCACCTTATGAACTATATTTGTTAATTGCCGACTTGCCAGATCACACTGTCCTCATCCTGACCATTTACCGGCCACCAGTGGAATCCATCCTGTTCCAGCAGCTTGTCTGTCGCTTCTGGCCCCCATGTTCCCGCCGGGTATGTGTGAAGCTCTCCCTGATTCTGTCCCCAGGCCGCTGCGATCCGATCCACAAAAGACCAAGCGGTCGCCACTTCATCCCAACGGGTGAAGTAGGTGGAATCCCCCTCTGCCGCATCATGCAGCAAACGTTCATACGCTTCCGGCGAGTTGATTCCGATCATGCAGCTCTGGCAGAAATCCATTGCAAGCGGCTGAATCTCGGAATCAGAGCCGGGCTTCTTGGCATTGATTTTGATATAAATGCCTTCCATCGGATTCACCCGAATGACCAGCAGATTTGGTTCGAGCTTATATTTTTTCCCAAGATACACATTGTTCGGCATCGATTTGAACTCAACTACAATTTCGGTTGTTTTCACCGGAAGGCGTTTGCCTGTCCGAATGTAGAAGGGCACACCTGCCCAGCGAAAATTATCCACGAAGACACGTGCGGCAAAATATGTCTCTGTATTCGACTCTGGATCAACTTTGTCTTCCTGACGGTACCCGGGAAGTTGTTTGCCACGATACTCCCCTTCGGCATACTGTGCCCGCACAACGTTGTTGCTCACCTCTTCATCTGAAGCGAACGCACGCAGAGAGCGTAAGACCTTCACCTTTTCATCCCGAATATCCTCAGGAAACAGGCGACTCGGTGGTTCCATCGCGATCATCGTTAGCATCTGAAGTATATGATTTTGCCCCATGTCACGCAGCGCACCAGAGTGATCATAGTAACCACCCCGTTCCTCCACTCCCACCGTCTCACCCAGGGTAATCTGAATGTTGGCAATATGTTTGTTATTCCAGAGCGGTTCAAAAAAAGCATTCCCGAAGCGAATCACTTCGATATTCTGCACCATTTCCTTACCGAGATAGTGGTCAATTCGATAGATTTCTTCTTCACGGAACACCTCACGAATCTGTTCATTCAGATGCTCAGCCGATTGCAGATCATAACCAAATGGTTTTTCGATCACTAGTCTATTCCAGCCCTGACTTTCCAACATACCACCATCACGCAAACTGTACGAGACACTGCCGAACAGCTCAGGTGCAAGTGCCAGATAGAACAACCGATTCCCCGGCGTGTTATACTTCGCTTCCAGATTCTCCGTCTGCTCACGGAGTTCCTTGAACCCTTCCACATGTTTAATATCAAGTGCTTTATATTCAAAATGCTGGACAAATGCGTTCCACTCATCAGGCTCCCCCGCAGGGTAACGACTGAACTCTTTAATGGATTCATAGATGTCTTCCCGGAATTCTTCTGGGGACCTCAGGCGACGTGCTACACCAATAACCGCAAAATCTTCGGCAAGCTTGCCTTCGCGGTAAAGACTGTAGATGGCCGGAAATAGCTTCCGGCGGGCCAAATCCCCTGTTGCTCCAAAAATGAAAAATACTGCGCCTGGTGTCTGTACTTCATCTTGCATTTGATTTTCAACCATGGGCTCCTCTTTCTTCCGGGAAGACAACCTTCATGCTCTCCCCGAGCTATGTAATGGTGTTATATATGCACGACATACAACCGTCAATTACCAGCAAGTTCCTTCTTGGATGTGATGCCATTTTAGCATATCAACTGATCGGATGCACTAATTCGCATTCATTTTCCCTGATAAATATTCTTAATAACATGCCAGTATTCATGGATAATTCATCTGGAATTATTCATCATACGCTGCCGATTATCCATCAATCTTATGTTCATCAATCTTATATTCATTAATTTTAAGCTCACTAATCTGAATCTATCATTAGTATTCAATTGTGATTACCGGAAAACCCACCGTAATTCGATTGTTCCCGTGTTCACCAACCTGGTGAACTGCGAGCTGCATATTCAACATGTGTGAGCCACTTTTGATCGACAACGGCAGATCAGCAGCCTTATAAGAGGTACTTACTGTACCTGCATCTGTATAACGCTCCACTGCTACGATACCCACTTTTTCGGACAATTGTTCTTCGATATATTCCAACTGCTGACTCGCATCACGTTCATAAGTAGTAGATGCTGTACCCTGTACAGACATATTCCAGGTAGCCTTCATCCCTGAATCTACAAGCAATTGGTCGACCTGTTCATGTAACGTCATTAATGTCTTCCGATCTGTGTGCGCCGTTCCGGTAAGCTGCACGATGACATAGTAACCATTTTCTCCTGTATCGACTACATTGACCAAAATACCGGTATCGGCAGCAAGCGCATCAACAATCACCTCACTTCGGTACACCTCATGACCAGTCTGACGTGCCCGTACGGGTTCTTCCAATCCCAAGTGATTCGCCAGTAATACAGCTTGTGCTTCTGCGTTCCCCTTGCCTTCTCCTTGCCACTTAATGACCAGACGATCCACATGCTCAATCACACTGCTTGCAGTATGGATCACCTGTTCCAGCTGGGCTGCTTCAGGTTCGTTTTTCTCAGCGTATACCTGCGTCACACCTATTAGAATAATGATAGCCATTGCCAATATACCTGCTGTCATCCAACGATTTAACATGTGAATCCCCCGCTTCTTTCTTACATTCTATGAATCTATCAACAGCATACCCCTTTCCTACATTAGCTATACTTCTTCAGAACCCATCAAAAAAAGCCCCGTCCACCAGATTCATGGCAGATCAGAGCTTTTGTGTTTATTCACTAAAATTCTATCTTATCTTATCTTATCTTATCTTATCTATGAACGCCGAACGTTAAAGTCCAGTGTCTTTGGCTTAAATTCAACGATCTTATATCTTAGGACTTTCTTATTCTTACTCTGCAAGCCCATTTTTATAAGCATAGATTGCAGCCTGTGTACGGTCATCTACGCCTAATTTGGCCAGCAAATTCGTAACATGGAACTTAACTGTCTTGATGCCAATAATCAGATCATCTGCAATATCCTGATTCGACTTGCCTTTAGCCACCAACCGGAGCACATCCATTTCCCGGTCCGTCAATTCGTCATGTAAAGGCGCTGCTGCCTGCGGCTGCCGGAATCGATTCATCATTTTCGAAGCTACCTGTGACTCCAGCACGGATTGTCCGCGTGCTGCCGCACGAATCGCATCTGCTACTTCATTGGCTCTTGATGTTTTCAACAGATAACTGAAGGCTCCTGCTTCAATCACAGGGTACATTTTTTCATCATCCAGGTAACTGGTCAGAACGATGACTTTACACTCCGGGTACATTTTCAGTACCTGACGAGTAGCCTCGATACCATCCATACCTTCCATAACCAAGTCCATCAGAACAACATCAGGCTTATATTCCTGCGCAAGCCGAATGCCTTCCTCTCCACTACCTGCTTCACCAACGACTTCAATTCCATCTTCGGTATCCAGTACCGCAGCAAGGCCAATCCGTACCATCTCATGATCATCCACGAGCAATACTTTGATCGACGTTTCCGTCTCCAGTTCGACTTCCGGTTCCATTGACATGTTCTTCCTCGCTTTCGTCGCTCATCAAAGGGATTGTGATCTCAATCCGCGTTCCTTTACCAGGCGCTGTTACAAATTGTATGGCTCCCCCGATTTCGGTGACACGTTCACGCATGTTCGTTAGACCATAGGAAGCTTGTTTATGTTCATCCAGATCAAAGCCTTGCCCATCATCACGAATCAGTACCCGAATTGCATCCGTACGGCGCTGGAGCCGTATCTCCATTTTTTCTGCTTTGGCATGCCGTAATGTATTAGACATAGCCTCCTGAACAATCCGGAACAGATGATTTTCAATCCCTTTGATCAAATCAATGTCTTCGTCCATTTCAAGTACAATTTCCATGGGTACTTTTGTTTTCAGTTCCATCACCAAATCACGCAAACCTTGTTCAAGATGTTTGCCTTCCAGATAGACTGGCCGCAGATGCAACAGTAACGCACGCATCTCGGACTGAGCTACCGAAGCCATCTCCTCAATCAAGGCCACCTGCCGCTGGGCACGTTCAAAATCCTTCCCCATCTTCCGTCCAACGGCCGTTGCCGTCATCGAAATCGCAAAAAGCTGTTGAGATACCGCATCATGCAGCTCCCGCGCCAGCCGTTGCCGTTCTTCCACAATTGCCGTAATTCTGGCTTGTTCAGCCAGCTGTGCATTATGAGTAGACAGTCTCTGGAGGGACGATACCTGATCTTCCCACTTTTTGCCGATACGCCCAAGCTGCTCACTTAAACGGCCCACATCATCAACCCCCAGATCAGGCACGGTACGAGAGAGTGAACCCTTTTCCCACTGTAATAGTGTTTCCCGTAACAGTTCAATCCTGCGTTTGACCCGGTAACTCTGATAGAACCCAAAGACCGCACCGATTCCGATCAGAAGCAGCAATAAGGCCAGACCCGATTGAATCAGATGTCGCCAACCTGCAAAAGGCGCCAGATAACCATATGTATACAACACATACAAAATAACGGCAAGTACAATGAAAACGAGGAGGATCCCTTCACCCATACTTCGGGTTACCATGTCGGTATGTCGCTTGGTCTTCATCCGGGTCTCCTCCTTCTCTTCATCTATTTTACTACGGATTACTTATGCTTAGGTCGCCAACAATATAAGAAATCACAAATTTTGCTTTATGTTCACTGGATTCATATCCAGGAGTTCTCCATACCAATTTGTTCATCATGCCACTATCTTGTTCTCCAAGAAGATTAATTCGACCGAACAGGACCGATGCTTCAATCTCCACACCATAATCCTCAGGCAACGTAAGACGAACATTTCCCATAACGCCTTGCAGCAATACAATCGTTTGCTTCTCCTCAGGGATCGAGAGAGACAGATCTGCATTAACCTCACCTATGGCATGCCATAGGCTCATACTTCGTAATGTCCAGGACGATTGATCCCAGTAGTACCGAGCCATGAAATTCTGCTTTTTCATAACTCCTTCATCCAGATGAATCTTTTTGTTATTTGAATAAAAATAAGCTAAAGAAGCCAGTACAATCAAGAATACAATCATCAGATTATCCAAGAGCAGCAGAGCCGCACCGATCCCGAGATAACGATAGCCTTTATGCGTATCACCTTTACGAACTTGAAGCATTCCAATCGTTAACAGAATCAGTGCGGCAGCGGTCAGCAAGTTTATATTTTGGTTTAATAACATGAACATACCCAAGATAATAATGACAACTGCAAGCCATTTACTCTTTTTATTCATCTCTGCCGCACCTCCTCTGTAAGTTATTCTTTCTTTATTCAACGGAAAAGCCATACCAGGCAATGAAGTCCTGTATGGCTTAACTTTTGTTCTACCAACCGTACGTTATACACGATTTATAGAATATCATATTGTCCGTCGAGCGAACAGTTATTCTTTTGAAGTTACGTTTGTTTCATTTTTGGAGCCATTGCCCATTTTGTTTTTCAGGGCTTGCAATTGCTGATCCACCTTGAATTGCTTTTCCACATCTACAGGATTGGTATACGTAGATCCTGTGTTGCGATAAGGTGCACGAGCTACATCAGCTTCAGCTTCCAGTTGCATGATTTTCTCTTCCATACGGTGGAATCCAAGCGATGCGCCGCCACTTTCGATCGAATGCAAGCTGTTGATGGAAGACATTTGTTTTTTGGCTTTTGCCATTTGTGCACGGGATACAAGTTCATTGCGTTTGTTACGCATTTTGTAGAACTCATCTTTCATGTCATGCAATTGTTGCAACAGATCTTTCGCTTGTGCTTCGGACTGTGCATGCAATTCACTGTACTCCGTAATTTTTTGATCAAAGTAAATTTTCTCTTCCAGCAATTTGCGTGCCACTTCTTCCTGACCGTTCGCCAGAGCAGCTTCTGCCTGAGACTCACGTTGTACCGTAGTACGCTCAGCTTCATCCAGACGTTGCTTCATACGACGCTCATTCGCCATTTGTTTGGCAACCGTTACCTCAGCCTCATGAATCTCAGCCTCCATGTCACGCAAGTACTGGTTCAACATTACAATCGGGTCCTCTACCTTATCCAACATATCATTTACCGATGCTTTCGTCATATCCTTAATCCGTTTAAATACTCCCATTTTACTTTTCTCCCTTCTCGTAACGAGATAATTTTTGGCGAAGCTCTTCAACTTCTTTTTTCAGTGCTTTTTTCTCAATATCTTTCATCATGGAATCAAGTTCACTTTCCTGTGGTGCACCTGCTCCGTAAGCGTTGTTGTCATAAGAACGCGGACCAGATTGGGGTCTGCCGTTGAATCCTGGGCCGGGACCGAAGTGTCCGGGGCCTGGTTGGTTGTGGTTATTTTGAAAAGGACCTCTTGGCTGTTGTTGATCATAGTTGTTGTATCCTCTTCCAGAACCAGGGCCTGGGTCGTAGCCATATGGATCATAAGGTGGATACGGTTCTTTGGGTACCACCAGTGCTGCAATGAAGTATATTAACAACGACGTGCCGCCAGTTACGAAAATACTGATGACGAAGATGATACGCAGCAGTGTGGAATCCATTCCGATCGTTTCGGAAATTCCGCCGCACAAGCCGGTTAACATCCGGTCACGCGTTGAACGGTATAGTTTGCTCATGTGCTTTCTCCTTTCGTTTACTTATATCCTCTTACGTGATCGGGACCATAAGCATATGGATCAGCGTGATAGGATTCCTTTGGTACCACCAATGCAGCGATGAAGTAGATCAACAATGATGTACCCCCGTAGCGAAAATGCTGATGAAGAAGATGATACGCAGCAACGTGGTACTGAGTCCAAGATTTTCTGAGATGCCACCAATCAAACCTGTAAGCCTTCGATTACGCGCCGAGCGATACAATTTACTCATGTGACTACTCCTTTCTGTCATTGTTTAATTTTTGTTTTAAGCGTTCCAGTTCCTTATCCAGCGTAGAGGATGACATGCTACCAGTCGCTCCTGAACCATCCTGACTCATCCGCCGGATATCCCGAAGGCTTTGTGCTTCATATTCGAGATCAGAGACTTGGTCATCCAATCGGTTAAACATACGAGGTACGTTCTGACCATTGTGATGTCCTCTCTGGTTCATTCGTTGCTGCAATTGGATGGTCTGCATACGAGCATAGTAATATTGGCGTTTGCTGTATACATTCTGGTACTCCACCTTCAACTGGTCGATCTGTTCATCCAGTTCCTGTAATGCTGCATAGCTTTGTGCGTACAATTCATTGTACTGTTCCATTTTTTCCTCGTGAAGAATTTTCTCTTGCAAGGCCAGTTTAGCGAGATGCTCTTCTCCTGCTTTCAGAGCCATGGAAGCCTGTTCTTCCCGTTTGTTAACCATACCTGCTGCCTGATCTGCTTGTTGTTTCATTTGTCTGGTATGGCTTGCATATTGATGACGAAGTTTCTCGGCTTCACCGATGTCTTGGCGGGTCGAGACCAGGAACTGATCAATCAGTTTGACTGGATCCTGACTTTGCTCCAAATGTTCATTCAGATTGGCTACGGTAATATCCCGCATTCGACGAAATACACTCATTTTGTTCTGTCCCTCCTTTTCATAATCGTGAAAACTTAGTAACGGTCACGACGACTGCGGTTATTCTTCAGCATGGAGATACCAAAGATGATTAACCCGATCGCGATGATCGGTCCGATCAACCATGCCAGTTTACCCATCAGTGAGATGATACCGATGATAAGCACAATCCATCCTAGTAACACATTCCCTCGTTTAACTCCGTAATATCCCAGTGCAATCATCAGGACCGGAATCAGATACCCCATTAAGTGTCCAAGAAGAGGAGTTAACTTTCCGAAGAGGAGGAGTGCACCCAGCGCAATCAATACAATCGCCCAGCCATTTCCCTTATTCAATCTCATAATTGTTGTTCACCGCCCTTTCGATTCGTTCTTTTCATTTGTTGATTCATTCGTTCGTTTATTTCTTGTTTTTTTGTTTCTTTGTTTCTTGTTTAACCTTATGTCCTTATTCTAGGGGAATTTGCAGCTTTTCAAAACAGACCGTGGACGGTTTTTCATCCTAGACTCTGGTCGGGGATCGTGTTGGACCTTTGACTGTCCCTATATAAGACCATCGTTCAACCTAAGCTAAACAGAACCTCGGACACCTTCTATTACTTACCCGTTTTAAAGCTCCGCTCATGCGATATCGTTTGTAGAGAATAACGTGCATACCTCTATTTACGTTCCTCATTTGCTTTCGTTTCTCATCATTCCGTATAAGGCATCAGGCATAGCTGTATCTGATAGGCATTTTCTAGAACATCATATATCAATAATCCTCAACGCCTACCTAACACTTTGCAAATAAAATACTTTTTTATCCAAATAATCAAAATTTATATTGTTCTATATGTAAGCGTTTACTAAAATAGAAAGTATTACTATTCTTAAAGTCAGGAGTGGACCTGTGCGACCAACTAGCTATCTCCATAAAATGATTGTTTTTGGAATCTTGTTAAGTACCTTGCCCATTTTGTTGACTGGAATTGCTGCATTTATCTATACATCGAACCAAAGTGACCTGCATCGTGCCCAAGCGAACAAGCAGTTGCTCGAACAGATGCAATCCAATGTAGAACACAAACTCGCTACAGTTAGTTATATGCTTGATCAAGCCGTTCGTTCTCCAGTAACCCTCCGTTCCCTGACAGCTTCTTCTTCACTTCAAGGGAAAGGCCCTTTACTTGCCGACAAACTGCAGAGTGAGTTTCAACACATGAGATCATGGGAACCTTTGCTGGATATAACCCTGGTCAATCAATCTCAGAATTGGCTTATTGATCATGCCGGATTATATCGTAATACGGATTTCCCACTGGCTTTACCCATGAAGGATTTGATATCGGATACATTAACCTCTGGATGGCAACTCTCCCATCATCCGTGTTCAGTAATGATGAGCGTTCGCCCCGGACAGGTTGTATCTATCATATTGCGCTTGCACGATCTATTCCAAATCTGAATACTTTTTCTGATGCTGCCTTGATTGCCGGAATTCCCGCATGTTCTCTGCATAATACGCTAGGAGAAGAATCAAGCAATACAAGCTCGGGACTAATCGTTCTGAATCGGGAACAGCGGATCATGGTTCATCCCGATCCTGCATATATCGGACAACCGTTATCTGCGATTGGACTGCAAGATCCTGATACGGAAAATAATATAACCAAGCTATCACCCATCACATTTTCAACTGCTTTTGAAGAGAAACAGGTTAAGGTCGCCGATACTCACTACTCACTGACGTACAGTCCTTCTACTCTGAAAGGGTGGACCTATGTTCTGATATCACCTACAAACATTCTCACAAGAGACTATCTTGATATTGGTCTACACACGTTGTATATCAGTATCTCCTTGCTTTTACTTTCATTATTGCTCGCCTGGCTCGGCTCGAAACGAATGCATATACCCATTCGCAGACTTTTAGCCCAACTTGGTAACAACCGACTGTCCAAAGAAGATAACACTTTGGCTCAGCATCCGGCGCAGTTATATGATGAGTTCGAACAGATTAGAGCAGGTGTCTCACAGTTGTCAGCCTCTCGCTCCCAACTAGAAAACACACTCAACCAGCACCTGCTGCAGATTCGCACTCATTTTATGATGAATCTGTTCCAGGGTAAGATCCCTATTCACACCCTACATGGCACTCTGAATGAATATGGCTATACGCATCAGGTTCGAGAGTGGCACCACGTTGCTGTTGTTACACTACAGGCAGATCTCATTAATCACACCAAGTACGGTTCTAATGATCGTGATCTTTTGCTATTCGCTGTTCAAAATATATTGGAGGAAACGGCTCCCCCGGATCAACTACTGCTCCCTATTGTACTGGAACATACGGTCGTCACGGTGATCGGCACCGTTGAACAAGATCCCTTTATTTTTTCACAACAGCTACATGTATTAACAGACCAGTTGCAACAACAGATAGGTAAAATTCTAAATCTTGAGGTAAGTATAGGCTTCAGCCAGCCACACAGTACGCTATACCACATCCCCCAGGCTTACACAGAAGCCATAGAAGCACTGAAGCATCGCATGAAGCTGGGAACCGGCATAATCTTTCAATATGAGATAACCGATTATCAGTCTGCACCTTGGTCCATGAGCTACCCGGAATCATTGGAGTACTCGTTGATCCAGGCTATTCAAAGTGCGGACGAAGTCCAGTCCTCTGTTCTTTTGCAACAGTTACTTGAAGTGATGTTTCGTATGGAGTGTACGCCAGAGGAATATCAGGTGGCTCTTATAAGGTTGCTCACGAATATTTTGCAGATGGCACAGGAATCGGGTATACGACTTGCACAGATTTCCCAAGGTCATCGATCTATGTTCCACGAACTTCATGGTTTGCAGTATGCTGTGGAGGTTGAGGAATGGTTTAACCATCAGGTCATCTTGCCCATTATCCAGGTTTTTAAAGCGAGACAGGTTGCCCAATATCAGCAGATATCAGAGAAGATGATTGCCATAATTCATCAAGATTACGATAAGGATCTGACGCTTGAGGAATGTGCTGTGAAGCTTCACTACAATGCTAATTACTTGAGTAGTGTTTTCCGAAAGGAGACAGGCTGCTCATTTAGTGAATATCTGACCAGGTACCGATTCAACATCGCTAAAAAATGGCTGGACGAGAGTAATATCACTGTTAAGGATATTGCAGCACGGCTTCGGTACAACAATCCGCAGAATTTCATCCGATCCTTTCGTAAATGGGAAGGAATTACTCCAGGCCAATATCGGGAACGCAAACAGACAGCAGAAATACCCATTAGAAAGTAGATATTTTCTCGAGAATAAATGGAACATCTGCTGTTCAACAAAATAATGGGGAGCAGATGATCTGCTCCCATTCTCACATATTACACATACCTCATATTTACTTTCTGTCTCCAGTACAAATATACAAACTTACACGTTTCATTGCTTATCCTTGGTGCGGACTGCTTTCATATTTGGTTGGTCAAGTTGGATCAGAATCTTACCGAACCTTGCTCCACGTGAGAAGCTCACCAAACCATCCTTGTATGTATCTTGGATGTACTGCTCAGCCAGTCTGAGGGAATCCTGATCTGTTGGTAACTCATACGTAGTAAGCCATTCTGGCAACTTCTGAATAATCTCTTCCACCGGCATTTCAAATGAGTTAATTTCTCTCGTAATGATCATGGTATACGAATACCCCTTCAGATACAGCAACTGCTGGATATACCCCATATCTCCAGCCTTATAGGAAGAACTGATGCCAAGTACAGAATTAAGTTCATCCATTAGTGTGTGTTCCCTTTGTCCAGCCATAGTGCTGATATATACATACTTTCGGGCACAATTGATCGCTTGCTCAATCGTCTCCCAATCCGACATAGCCGGGCACATGGAAGCAAATGCAAAGTCATATTTCTTCTCCCAGCTCTGATCTTGAATAGAGATGTCTTCAAATTGTTCTGTTACGATTTCGATGTTAGATTTCAGAGATGAAGGAATTGTCTCTTTCATCAATGAAACGAGTAACTCGGAAGGTTCAACTGCAGTTACGGTTGCTCCCTTTGCTGCAAAAGGAATGGTAAATATACCTGATGCTGCTCCAATATCCAATATGGATAACCCAGCGAATTCCACTCCCTGGTTTTCAATCCAGCCCATAATCCGTTCAGAACGCTGCTGTCCTTCTTCAGTGAATGACTGTGCATGATATTCTCTAGCCCACCGTTCAAACGCTTCTTCTGTATTAAAGGGGGTACTTTTCTTCTTATATTTTGAACTTCTCGGACGATTCTTCCATGCCTCTTCCCACACAGATAGATTAAATAACAGATCGGTGTCCGATATATTGTTTTCAATAGCCACTTTGTTCACACTCCATTATTTTATATTATAGACTTCACTTATCTACAATATACCTAATATAGGCACACGTCAATTATTATTCAAGTCGCACTGTCTTTATGCTAAACTTGCTTCATATAAATAAAATAAAAATAGTCCTACAAATTGCTTACGCAATCTGTAGGACTATACAATATACCGGCGAGAGGACTCGAACCTCCACGGTTTCCCACTCGATTTTGAGTCGAGCGCGTCTGCCATTCCGCCACGCCGGCATATAATGTTGTAGCATACTATCTTGAAAATATGCTGGAGGCGCCACCCAGATTCGAACTGGGGATAAAGCTTTTGCAGAGCTGTGCCTTACCACTTGGCTATGGCGCCACATTTTGGAGCGGACGACGGGAATCGAACCCGCGACCCTCGCCTTGGCAAGGCGATGCTCTACCGCTGAGCCACGTCCGCAAAATGGCTGGGGATATAGGATTTGAACCTATGCATGACGGAGTCAAAGTCCGTTGCCTTACCGCTTGGCTAATCCCCAAAAAAACAAAAGGGCGATCGAGGGGAATTGAACCCCCGAATGCCGGATCCACAAACCGGTGCGTTAACCACTTCGCCACGACCGCCACAATATAATATTTTTCTAAAAGTTAATTGGCAGGGGCAGCAGGAATTGAACCCACACCAACGGTTTTGGAGACCGTTGTTCTACCCTTAAACTATGCCCCTACAAACTGGTGGAGGATGATGGATTCGAACCACCGAACCCGTACGGGAGCAGATTTACAGTCTGATGCGTTTGGCCGCTTCGCTAATCCTCCAGGATTAAATGGTGCCGGCGAGAGGACTTGAACCCCCAACCTACTGATTACAAGTCAGTTGCTCTACCAGTTGAGCTACACCGGCGTATTAAATTGTGTTAAAATGGTGGCTCGGGACGGAATCGAACCGCCGACACGAGGATTTTCAGTCCTCTGCTCTACCGACTGAGCTACCGAGCCATAATAAAGTTTAATCTTAATTCCTTACACTTTATATAGGGCATCAGTGCTATACAGCAGATGTAGTGAGCAACTTCCCTCATGTAAAGATTAAATGGCGGAACCGACGGGATTCGAACCCGCGATCTCCTGCGTGACAGGCAGGCATGTTAGGCCAACTACACCACGGTTCCAGATCACTTTCTCAAAGGAAAGTATAATTGCGGGGGCAGGATTTGAACCTGCGGCCTTCGGGTTATGAGCCCGACGAGCTACCGGGCTGCTCCACCCCGCGTCGTTATAAAATTTATATGGTGGAGGCTGAGGGGTTCGAACCCCCGACCCTCTGCTTGTAAGGCAGATGCTCTCCCAGCTGAGCTAAGCCTCCGAACAACACATCTATGATCTTACCATAAAGTTGTTGCAAAAATCAACTACTTTTTTGAAGTTAATATGACCCGTAGGGGATTTGAACCCCTGTTACCTCCGTGAAAGGGAGGTGTCTTAACCCCTTGACCAACGGGCCTTATTATGGCGGAGAGAGAGGGATTCGAACCCTCGAGACGCTTGTGACGCCTACACGATTTCCAATCGTGCTCCTTCGGCCAGCTCGGACACCTCTCCATATGGCTCCCCGAACAGGGCTCGAACCTGTGACAACTCGATTAACAGTCGAGTGCTCTACCAACTGAGCTATCAGGGAATATGCTTCAGAGATCATTCTCTGAAAACTAGATTCGAAACGAAATTTGCGATTTATCACTTGCATATTGGATAAGCCCTCGACCGATTAGTACTGGTCAGCTCCATGCATTGCTGCACTTCCACCCCCAGCCTATCTACCTCGTCGTCTTCAAGGGGTCTTACATACTGGGAAATCTCATCTTGAGGGGGGCTTCACGCTTAGATGCTTTCAGCGTTTATCCCTTCCGTACATAGCTACCCAGCGGTGCTCCTGGCGGAACAACTGGTACACCAGCGGTACGTCCATCCCGGTCCTCTCGTACTAAGGACAGCTCCTCTCAAATTTCCTACGCCCACGACAGATAGGGACCGAACTGTCTCACGACGTTCTGAACCCAGCTCGCGTACCGCTTTAATGGGCGAACAGCCCAACCCTTGGGACCTACTTCAGCCCCAGGATGCGATGAGCCGACATCGAGGTGCCAAACCTCCCCGTCGATGTGGACTCTTGGGGGAGATAAGCCTGTTATCCCCAGGGTAGCTTTTATCCGTTGAGCGATGGCCCTTCCATGCGGTACCACCGGATCACTAAGCCCGACTTTCGTCCCTGCTCGACTTGTAGGTCTCGCAGTCAAGCTCCCTTATGCCTTTGCACTCTTCGAATGATTTCCAACCATTCTGAGGGAACCTTTGGGCGCCTCCGTTACTCTTTAGGAGGCGACCGCCCCAGTCAAACTGCCCACCTGACACTGTCCCCGCACCGGATTACGGTACCAGGTTAGAACCTAGATACGATCAGGGTGGTATCCCAACGTTGCCTCCACACAAGCTGGCGCTCATGCTTCAAAGGCTCCCACCTATCCTGTACAGATCGTACCCAAATTCAATATCAAGCTGCAGTAAAGCTCCATGGGGTCTTTCCGTCTTGTCGCGGGTAACCTGCATCTTCACAGGTATTAAAATTTCACCGGATCTCTCGTTGAGACAGCGCCCAAGTCGTTACGCCATTCGTGCGGGTCAGAATTTACCTGACAAGGAATTTCGCTACCTTAGGACCGTTATAGTTACGGCCGCCGTTTACTGGGGCTTCGGTTCACAGCTTCGGATTGCTCCTAACCACTCCCCTTAACCTTCCAGCACCGGGCAGGCGTCAGCCCGTATACTTCGCCTTACGGCTTCGCACAGACCTGTGTTTTTGCTAAACAGTCGCTTGGGCCTTTTCACTGCGGCCCCCTCGTGCTATTCACACTACCGGGGCACCCCTTCTCCCGAAGTTACGGGGTCATTTTGCCGAGTTCCTTAACGAGAGTTCTTCCGCGCGCCTTAGAATACTCTTCTCGCCTACCTGTGTCGGTTTGCGGTACGGGCACCATCACCTGGCTAGAGGCTTTTCTTGGCAGTGTGAGATCATGACCTTCGCTACTATAATTTTCGCTCCCCATCACAGCTCAGCCTTAGTAATGTGCGGATTTGCCTACACATCAGCCTTACTGCTTAGACGGACATCCATCAGTCCGCGTCACTACCCTACTGCGTCCCCCCATTGCTCATAACGGCTTACGGTGGTACAGGAATTTCGACCTGTTGTCCTTCAACTACGCCTTTCGGCCTCGCCTTAGGTCCCGACTTACCCTGAGCGGACGAGCCTTCCTCAGGAACCCTTAGGCTTTCGGCGGACAAGATTCTCACTTGTCTTTTCGTTACTCATACCGGCATTCTCACTTGTATAATGTCCAGCGCTCCTTACGGTACACCTTCAACCCTTATACAACGCTCCCCTACCCCTGATGCACTGCATCAAGCCATAGCTTCGGTGGCGTGTTTAGCCCCGTTACATTTTCGGCGCAGAGTCACTCGACCAGTGAGCTATTACGCACTCTTTCAATGGTGGCTGCTTCTAAGCCAACATCCTGGTTGTCTGTGCAACTCCACATCCTTTCCCACTTAACACACACTTGGGGACCTTAGCTGATGGTCTGGGCTGTTTCCCTTTTGACAATGGATCTTAGCACTCACTGTCTGACTCCCGGAAGTAAGTCTATGGCATTCGGAGTTTGACTGAGCTTGGTAACCCTTGCGGGCCCCGCACCCAATCAGTGCTCTACCTCCACGACTCTGTTTTCCGAGGCTAGCCCTAAAGCTATTTCGGGGAGAACCAGCTATCTCCGAGTTCGATTGGAATTTCTCCGCTACCCCCACCTCATCCCCGCATTTTTCAACATGCGTGGGTTCGGGCCTCCAGTGCGTGTTACCGCACCTTCACCCTGGACAGGGGTAGATCACCCGGTTTCGGGTCTACGTCCACGTACTATGTCGCCCTATTCAGACTCGCTTTCGCTGCGGCTCCGGCTCTTCACCTTAACCTTGCACGGGAACGTAACTCGCCGGTTCATTCTACAAAAGGCACGCCATCACCCCTAAAACGGGCTCTGACTTTTTGTAAGCACACGGTTTCAGGTTCTATTTCACTCCCCTTCCGGGGTGCTTTTCACCTTTCCCTCACGGTACTGCTTCACTATCGGTCGCTAGGAAGTATTTAGCCTTGGCAGATGGTCCTGCCGGATTCATACGGGGTTTCACGTGCCCCGCACTACTCGGGATCCGTCTCGGAGGGAACAAACTTTCAACTACAGGGCTTTTACCTTCTTTGGCGGGCCTTTCCAGACCTCTTCGCTTAATCGGTTCCTTTGTAACTCCATGTGAGACGTCCCACAACCCCAAAGAGCAAGCTCTCTGGTTTGGGCTTCTCCGCGTTCGCTCGCCGCTACTGACGGAATCACTATTGTTTTCTCTTCCTCAGGGTACTTAGATGTTTCAGTTCCCCTGGTATGCCTCTGCATAACCTATGTATTCAGTTATGAGTAACTGGAAATTACCCCAGCTGGGTTTCCCCATTCGGACACCCCCGGATCAAAGCTTGCTTACAGCTCCCCGAGGCAGTTTCGTTGTTCGCCACGTCCTTCATCGGCTCCTAGCGCCTAGGCATCCTCCGTGTGCTCTTAGTAGCTTAACCAAATTGTTCCGGTTTCGACGGCTCGCTTCCCTTGTTTTGCTTGCGCAAAGCCAAAAGTCACTCCCATTCGATACCATCACAACAGCAATTATCTACCTTATAAACACTTCACTTGTTTACACAAGATCAGCTAGGATGATTGTTGATCGGTTGCTTGAACCGAACAAGCATTCATCCCTTAAAGGAATGTTCTAATTCGCAAAATTTCGTTTCGATATCTAGTTTTCAAAGAACAAGCTCCATGCAAAAGCAAGCTGTTTGAGAGTTTGAGCTCTCAAAACTGAGCAACGAGTGAGTTGCTTGTGCTTTCCATTTCATCCACACCGAAGTGACGGACCGAAATGAATCGCTGTGCAGGTTCTAAAAGAACCTGCGTATTTGAATGTTTCCACTCGGGAAACGATTCTCCATAGAAAGGAGGTGATCCAGCCGCACCTTCCGATACGGCTACCTTGTTACGACTTCACCCCAATCATCTATCCCACCTTCGGCGGCTGGCTCCTTGCGGTTACCCCACCGACTTCGGGTGTTATAAACTCTCGTGGTGTGACGGGCGGTGTGTACAAGACCCGGGAACGTATTCACCGCGGCATGCTGATCCGCGATTACTAGCAATTCCGACTTCATGCAGGCGAGTTGCAGCCTGCAATCCGAACTGAGACCAGCTTTGTTGGGATTGGCTCCATCTCGCGATTTCGCAGCCCGTTGTACTGGCCATTGTAGTACGTGTGTAGCCCAGGTCATAAGGGGCATGATGATTTGACGTCATCCCCACCTTCCTCCGGTTTGTCACCGGCAGTCTATCTAGAGTGCCCACCATGATGTGCTGGCAACTAAATATAAGGGTTGCGCTCGTTGCGGGACTTAACCCAACATCTCACGACACGAGCTGACGACAACCATGCACCACCTGTCTCCTCTGTCCCGAAGGAAAGATACATCTCTGCATCGATCAGAGGGATGTCAAGACCTGGTAAGGTTCTTCGCGTTGCTTCGAATTAAACCACATACTCCACTGCTTGTGCGGGTCCCCGTCAATTCCTTTGAGTTTCAGTCTTGCGACCGTACTCCCCAGGCGGAGTGCTTAATGTGTTAACTTCGGCACCAAGGGTATCGAAACCCCTAACACCTAGCACTCATCGTTTACGGCGTGGACTACCAGGGTATCTAATCCTGTTTGCTCCCACGCTTTCGCGCCTCAGCGTCAGTTACAGCCCAGAGAGTCGCCTTCGCCACTGGTGTTCCTCCACATATCTACGCATTTCACCGCTACACGTGGAATTCCACTCTCCTCTTCTGCACTCAAGTCACCCAGTTTCCAGTGCGATCCGGGGTTGAGCCCGGGATTAAACACCAGACTTAAATGACCGCCTGCGCGCGCTTTACGCCCAATAATTCCGGACAACGCTTGCCCCCTACGTATTACCGCGGCTGCTGGCACGTAGTTAGCCGGGCTTTCTTCTCAGGTACCGTCACCTTGAGAGCAGTTACTCTCCCAAGCGTTCTTCCCTGGCAACAGAGCTTTACGATCCGAAAACCTTCATCACTCACGCGGCATTGCTCCGTCAGGCTTTCGCCCATTGCGGAAGATTCCCTACTGCTGCCTCCCGTAGGAGTCTGGGCCGTGTCTCAGTCCCAGTGTGGCCGATCACCCTCTCAGGTCGGCTACGCATCGTCGCCTTGGTGAGCC
>NZ_PKQK01000009.1 GCF_002968835.1 Paenibacillus sp. PCH8
TGCTGATCATTGCCGTCATGATCCGGCGCAAAGACACCACGATCATCTGTGTCGCAGGTATTATGACTATTGGACTTCTGGCAACGGAGACATTAAGTGGGTCAGTCGCTGGCGTCTTCAGCAGTTTTATCTATGCCACCAAAGAATTGCTTAGTACCATCTTCATCATCTCGATTATTGTGGCGATGAGCCGTGTTCTGATTAGAACCGGTATTAATGAAGTGATGGTGACACCTGTTACCCGGTTTATCCGTTCTCCTCAGGTCGCATATTGGGGAATTGGATTGATCATGATGGTTGTATCGTTGTTCTTTTGGCCTTCTCCAGCTGTAGCTCTGGTTGGTGCTGTACTGCTTCCGGTAGCCGTGCGTGTAGGTCTTCCACCGATTGGAGCTGCCATTGCCATGAACCTGTTTGGACATGGAATTGCACTGTCGGGGGATTACATTATTCAGGCGGCTCCCAAGCTTACAGCCGATGCCGCAGGTCTACCCGTTACTTCCGTTATGACCGCCAGCATACCGCTGGTCATTGTCATGGGAACGGTATCTACACTTACAGCCTTCTGGATGTTACGCAAAGAGATGAAATTTGGCTCTGCCGTCCCTTTTCCAAATGCGGCGGCAGCAGATGCTACGGGAATGGAACCTCCATCCTTATCAGGGCCTATATCCGATCCCCTACCTGGCGATCTGCCTGTGGAACATTCAGCCATGTCGCCACGTCTGCAAAAGGTATTCGCTTTGCTTATCCCGCTGTTATTCGCAGTTGATGTCATTCTGATGTTTGTATTGAAATTGCAAGGTAGTGACGCAACAGCTCTGATTGGCGGGACCGCTGTGGTCATTTTGATTGCCGTTGCCCTCGCTGCCCATCGTTATACCGGATCGGAGGAAACAACCAGCTATTTAATTGAAGGATTTCAGTTCGGATTCAAGGTGTTCGGCCCAGTTATTCCAATAGCCGCGTTCTTTTATCTGGGGGATGCTGCAATTACGGAGTTGTTCCACAATCCTCTTCCTGAAGGTTCACACGGAATTGTGAATGATCTTGGGGTTGCTCTTGCTGGACTGGTACCCTGAATGATACGGTGGGAGCGATTACGATGACGGTGACCGGAGCGGTCACAGGGATGGATGGTTCAGGGTTCTCGGGGATTTCACTGGTTGGCTCGATTGCGACCATGTTCGCAGGCTCGGCAGATTCCGCTCCTGTGCTGACCGCACTGGGTCAGGTCGCAGCCATATGGGTAGGTGGTGGAACCTTGATTCCATGGGCGTTGATTCCTGCTGCTGCAATCTGCGGAGTCAGTCCTTTCGAACTTGCAAGGCGCAATCTGAAGCCTGTATTGCTGGGACTACTGGTAACGACAATTGTAGCCATTTTTCTGATCTGATCAAAGATTATTTACACTGACACTGCGATGACATAGGGATCTCCCTGTAATCCAAGTACAGAAGCGAAAGCAGGCTCCGTCTTCCACCCGGCCCGTTTCAGTCTGCGGATCTCACGGTGTCCCGCGTCTCCCCATAGTTGTAACAATCTCCACTCCACGAGCATATGTAGGTATGCATTCTGCCTGTAAACTGGCACCGATTGGGCAAAAATCTCCACAGGCCAATGTCCCACTTGCAAATTAAAAGTCACATAAGGACGTTGGTCTGGAAGATCCCCTTCCCCACGAATACATCCAAACTCACCAACGACACCGATCTGATCATGCATCTCAGCTTCAAAGGGATCCAGATCCTTTACATAACACAGCAGATCCAGATCACTGCCCGGAACATCAATATCAATCGGTACTGTTCCTGCCGGATATGGGTGGTAGTCAGCAAGTATATCGAGCAGTCCACTGCTCTGTAATACGCGGTATGCATCCTGCTGTCGTTCATTGCCCTTAGCCAGGTGTGCCATAACATCTGCGGTAGTACACATCTCCCCGTGTTAGGCCACAAGTCAGTTCGAGCTTCCTGTAATGACCTGTTTCACACGTCCAACTTGTCCGCTCGTTAATCTCACTTTGATTCCGTGTGGATGTGTAGGGGATTTGGTTAATAGGTCCTTCACAATGCCACGAGTCAGCTTGCCTGTAGATTGATCCTGCTTCAGCACGATGTCTACTTCAAGACCTGGCTTAATATTTACTCTTTGTTGTCCATTCATAGTGTTCACTCTCCTTAATCACATGTTTCATATGATATAACTCTTCCATACAAAGCTTCATCTATTGTAGACGTTTTGTTTTCAAAACGAAAGGTTTGGAACATTGACCTTATCACTCTCGTTCTTTAAGGTATATACAGACCCACGTTAAGAAGCCGCAGGTCTCTTCATACCGAGGCCTGCGGCTTTGGATTGACTTGCGATGTTCAGGGCTGCGCATGTTTCAACAAAGACGAGGGTGAAGTCCCATGCTTCGTAGCTTCGCGTGCCTTTACAGCAAGTAGCTCAGACACCGTTACGAATCGATATCCCTGCTGTTGCAACTTGGGCAGGATCGTTTTCAGTGCTGCTACCGTATGGGACCTGCCCTCCACTTTGTCATGAAACAGTACAATATCCCCATTACGAGCGTTCTTCAGCACTTTGTTGATGATGGCCGACACTCCTGGCGAAGCCCAGTCCCGTGTATCCTGATGCCAGGACCAGAGTATAATGGTATACCCTTTTTGTTTGGCAGCCTGAATGACCATGTCATTATAGTAGCCCCCGGTGGCCTGAATAACAGGGGACGCTCCGCGCCTGCTTCAACAATGGATCGCTCCGCTGCATTCATATCCTTCATGTACTTGTCCGCACCTGTAGATCGGACTGCATACGTGTGTGCATACGTATGGTTGGCGATTTCATGCCCTTCAAGCTGTTCCTGCTTAATTAGTTCAGGAAACTTCTCTGCCCATTTACCAAGCACAAAAAAGGTTCCTTTGGCTTGATATTGTCGCAGTAAAGCCAGAATTTGCGGAGTCTGGATCGGATCCGGTCCATCATCAAAGGTCAGGGCGATGAGTTTATCCTGGGTGGGAACCTCCCACACAATCTCCCCTCGTTCCTCATAATACTGACGGTTCTTCTGAACAGGCTTCGCGTATGTGGAACTGCTGCCCAGCAAGATAATCAGCGTGAACAATCCAATGATTCGGGTTGCCTTCAGGTTCATGTTGTGTCCTCACTTTGTCTTCAAACGTAAACTCCCTGTTAGCATTTCCCGATTCACTCAAACTAATTAACGAAAGATCTGATTCATAACTGCGATTTCCTCCCGGATTACGTATTTTTCAATGCGGTTGCTTCCACATCGTTGATGAACCGGCGTAACTTGGCAGCTACATCACGGTTAATTTCACCATTCTCATACAGTTGCTGTACCGTATTGCGTTGTTCCTGAATCGCCACCATCTGCAATTCAAGCTTCTCCTGATTGAATGGATCTTCCGTTTTGCCTTGGTTCCAGGTGCGTAATTTGGCAATGACCCGTTCATACTTGGCGATGACCGACAGGGCTACCACACGATTGCCGTCATTCATATGGGCACGAATGGCCTTGATTGCCGCTTCTGAGGTGCGCAGCTTCACCTGACGGAACAGTTCTGCATTTTCAAGCATGAATGGTTGACTCGGCTTCTGCGACCGATTGGTGAATACGTGCCCCAGCATACGTCCAATCTCACTGATCGAGGACATCATTTGAGTGTTTGTACGATTGGACAGCATACTCTCCTTGCGATCCAGCCAGCTGTCACATTTGAAGGCAGCATCAGATGCAATTGCATTTTCGTCCAGCATCGCTTCGATTTCTTTACGCTCCGCACGGGTCGCAATCAGGTTAATGGCCGTTTCCTGTTTTTGAATATCTTTGCGTTTACCAGCGGTAAGCTGACCTGCGGCCTGCCTAATGTATTTGGACAGGTCGGAGACGACTGCAAGTGCAGCTGCTTTGTTCTCATCGTTCATTTCGGATTTCACCGCTCGAATCGCTGCATTAAGCATAATATCATGTGCCTTTCGTTCGGACTTCTGCGGATTATCTTCTGTAGCCTTTCCGTCATCCTTGGCCAGAACCGGAAGGAATACGCTCGCTGCAATCAGGGAGAAGAGAATAACCCCCGCCGCCAGAAAAATAATCAGATCCCTTTCAGGAAACGGCGAACCATCCTGAAGCACATAGGGAATGGAGAAGGCACCCGCCAGTGTTACTGCACCCCGTACACCTGAGAGGGTAATAATCGTAATTTCCTTGAATCGGGGTGTGCCAATGGAGGATTTGGGTCGTAGCAATTCATTGCCCTGCCAGAACATATAGATCCAGAAAAAACGCAGAACCAGGAGTAATACGGAGATCAGTCCCACATATCCCAACACCTGTAGATTATTAAACGTAACATTTTCAAAGATGGTATTCAGCACATCCGGAACTTGAACGCCCAGTATAACGAATACCAGACCGTTGAGTATGAATAAAATGACAGACCATGTGCTCGCAGATACCACCTGCATCTTCAACTGAACCGACTCCGCACGATCACGCTCGATAGCGTGAATAATGCCGCCTGCCACTACAGCCAAAATGCCCGACACACCAATCTCCTCACTCACCAGATAGATTATGAATGGAGTCAGGATTTGCAGCAGCATATGAATCGTCACATCTTCCATACCCAACCTGCGAATCCACACGCCAAGTCTGATTAACAAAAAAGATAACAGAGCCCCAACGAGAAGTCCGCCAATCGCAATCAGAATAAAACTGAAAGTGGCCTGTGCCAGAGAGAACACACCTGTAACTGTCGCTGCAATCGCAAATTTGAAAGCCACCAGACCGGATGCATCATTCATTAACGCTTCACCTTCAAGAAGCCTATGTATGCTTTTGGGTAGATGTACACGGCCTGCCATGGCGCCAACAGCCACAGCATCTGTCGGTGACAGGATGGCTGCAAGAGCAAAAGCAGCAGGTAACGGAATCGTAGGAATCAGCCAATGAATGGCATATCCCGCCACAACGACCGTCACGAAGACAAGCCCTAGCGCCAGCAGCAGGATCGGTGCACGCAGATTCCATAATTCATTCCTTGGCGTTCTTTTACCATCGTTGTATAACAAAGGTGCGATGAACAGCACGAAAAATAATTCCGGATTCAAAGGCAGGTGAACACCTGCGGGAAGCAGAGCTATGGCTACACCAAGCACAATTTGAATGAGCGGAACGGGAATAAAAGGTACAAACCGGTTTAAAATATTGGATAAACCGATCAGCACCAGTAGTACAAGTACGGCAATAAATATTTCCATGATGACAATCCCTTTCCGCTTATAGAAGTGGTGAACCCATGTTGTTTAGGCTTATTTTAACATATCCCTGGCTTTAATATAAAAATATTGTCATATTCATATACCCATTCAACCCGCCTCAGACCAGTCCGAATGAAAGAATTCGGATAGATTCTGTATATAAGATGTTACAATATGCTCAGGACAATACCCGTTTGGAAAGGAATTTGCATCTATGGCATTTGGAATTAAACGACAGGAGCTTGCTGCGTGGAAGGAACAAGTGGCTCGTGGCGAGATTGCATACCTTACTCATTTCTGGATTGACAATCGTTACCCGGGCATCACCAGTGTCACGAAAGTGGGCTGTGCAGATCAGGAGCGTCTGGAACGATGGTGTACGGATCACGGGCTGGATCCGCGATACATTCATCGGCGGCAGCCATTTCCCCATTTTGATCTGATGGGCAGCATTCAAAAAGAGATTTTGATCCAGGAAGGCATGACCGATCATGTAGCGCGCTTTCATCTGTAAACAAACTGAAAACGCCAGTCTTCAAGGTTCATCCCCTCTTATGGGGTACGAACTCATGAGGACTGACGTCATCAAGTACGATATGAACTACCGATGGTGCATCTGCTCAAACGATTTCATGTTCTCCAACAGTTTCAGCTCGATTTTCTTCAACATGCCGAACATCTGCTGTTGTTCCTCCTCCGAAAGCGCCTGCAACAATTCCCACGTCATTCGGCCACGATTCGCATTTAATGTTTTGGCAAGTTGCTCCCCCTCATCTGTTAAGGAGAGCCATACAATTCTGCGGTCTTCATCACTGCGCTCACGCTGGATCAGACCTTCACTTTCCAGTTGATTCAGTACAATCGTCGTAGCTCCTGAAGACAAACTGAGTTGTCTGGCCACATCGACTGCCATGCAACGTTTTTCACGTAAAATTTTGCCCAATATATGACTTTTTGTCGGATTCAGTTTGCAGTTGGTTTCGTTCTTATGCTGGTAATCCAATACTTTATTTTTATATCTGAAGAAGGCCTCCAACAATTGATCTACATTTGCCAATTGAGAGTTTCGCTCCGTATCCGGGCTCATAAATGTTCCTCCTGCCTTTCATCATAACCTGCCTTATATTGTAACATATTTACACTATTTTGTTTGTGAAAAATGCGCTTGTGTTGGATACCCTATACTTCTTTAAAGCTATATAAGTTGAACTAATCATCTACACGATAACGGAGAGGACAGAAAAAACCTGAAAAAGCGTAGCGTTCGCCTTTATCATCGGATTTTCCCTTGCGAAAAGGAAATCAAAAAATTTGGGGATAACAGCGATTGGAAGGTTATTCTGTCATCGTAGTGTCCGTGTAAACAATCTTTAGTTCAACTTATATAGTCATCTATTTTTTGAATACACCTATTGCTTTATGGCAATGGGTTTGTTTATAATAACCTATAACTTTAAAGTTACTTTTAGTTACTTAATGATTTTAATAAATCTGTTGTTATAAAGTAAACAACGCGTCATCCATTAAATTGCAAGGGACTTATGCACATGAATCAGAATAGTCAATCTCCGCTAAAAGCGGATGTTTGCATCGTCGGCGCAGGTCCTGGCGGTGCTCTGCTCTCTTACCTATTGAATCAAAAGGGGATATCCACGATTCTCATTGAACGACAACCACATCTACACAAGTCATTTCGTGGAGAATTGCTGAATGTAGACGGTGAAGCGATTTTGAGAAAACATGGTCTGTATTCAATTATCCAGAAACGTGGAGCACTGCTTCTGGAAGAAATTCAGTACTGGGTGAATGGTCAGATTATTCATACCGTTTCACCAGGCAATGGAGAATCCCATGTTGGGATTCATGTACCCCAAGATCATCTGCTGGAAGCGATTGTATCGCACACTCAGCAGCAGAACCAAGATGAACAAGTATTGTTTAATACCATCATGACCGGCTTGTTACGAGACAAGAACGGCCAGACCGTTGGTATTAACATTCGGCAGAACGGGTTTCCTGCTTCCATTGAAGCCTCGGTTATTGTGGGTGCGGATGGCAGATATTCTGCTGTACGTAAACACGCCGGCTTGACTCCCGAGATTCGCAAACACGGGTATGACCTGTTATGGGCGCGTATTCCTGCACCAACCGGATGGGAGCCGGCTGTTCGGATGGCGAGCATGGATGGACAACAGCTCGCATTGTTCTCCCAATACGGCGGTTATGTACAGGTTGGATGGAATATTCCAGAGGGAGCGTACTCCAAGTTGCGTGAACAACCCATCGCCCCTTTTGTAGATAAACTGATATCCGCCTTTCCTTGCCTCGCCGATTCCGTGGCTGCCAACATTCAAAGCTGGAGTGACTTTGTTCTGTTATCTGTCGAAAGCAGTTATAGCCAATCGTGGACTCAGGACAATATTGTGTTAATCGGTGATGCTGCGCATACCATGACACCGACTGGTGCATTCGGACTTAACTCGGCGCTGGAAGATGCGGATGCGCTCTCTGAACTGCTCGTTCGGATGGCCGCGGAACATTTCGAATCCAATGCACTGCTTCAGGAACTTCAGACGGTTCGTGGCGCCAAGGTCAAGCAGCAGCTTGCACGGCAAGTTGAGATGGAGTCCTCTTTCCAGCAACGCTATGAATCTTTTCTCTGAGATCCGTAGGACTTTGATTACAAATAGGCGTTCTGTCATACGCCAAACAGCCGATCACTCCCTCATGGAGAAGAATTGGCTGTTTGGCTTGTTGGTTATCTTTTGTATGTAATCGTACCATTCTTTATTTTCGTTTGCGCGGAGCAAATGTGTCCTCTCGGGGAGCCACTTCTTGATCCGTATCAGCGTTCTTCTGATTCGACAACATGCTATCTTTTTCATATATCGCTTTCTCGAGATTACTTAGCCTGACATGACGACATTCTCTCATCTGGTCCAAACGCCACAAAGGCGGCATCCCTGATCGGAAATACCACCTCCACTTAACCCATGAAACACCCTTTCGAGCTGCTACAACTCTGAATTCCATTATACTTCCTAAGCCGTTATACAACCGCTCCTCTTCGGATAAGAATCCACATCTGCTGCCTCAGGCTTCTTTGCCATTCATGGCGCTGACCCTAAGTTCCGTCAGTGGCAATAAAGATTGCTCCGGATGACGAAGTCTTACTGTTCGGCTCTCACCGGGGAGCAGATCAAAATAGTTGTCACTGAACCGCACGCGCCCAAGGGGAAGCTCCAGCTTCACCAATCGTGCAATAACACCACTGGCTGTAACCGTTACAGACTGTTCCTCTTCGTTCACATGTACGCTCAATTGAGACTTGGGCAATACCACATCCTTGGGATTACGTAAGAAATACCGATTGATCGGGGCTGCAAATCCTTCGGATACTAACTCAACCATCACTTCATCTGCACGTCTGCCCTGTAATACTTCAACTTCGGTTAATTCTGCAATACAGAGCGAGGATTGAGAAGATGCTTCAACAGCATGTGTGCTCGAATAGATCTTCTCTCCATGCAATTCATAGACATTGAGCCGTAGCTGGCCTTTCAAGACGTCCCGTGTATCGTTCACGACCCACAACGCAAGCGGTTCTCCCGGCTCATGATCCAGTGACAACAGGATAGGATGAAAGAATATTTTCCCGTAATAAAATGAGGCTTTCGGCAGCAGCTCATAGTCAATCATGGACCAGCTCGTTCCTGGCCAGCTATCGTTCAATTGCCACACCAGAGCACCGCTATTGCGATGATTGATACGCCTGAAATGCTCAATGCCATATCGCAAACCTTCAGCTTGTGTGAGCATGGAATAGTTCATATATTCTTCTATATTTTGAGGAATGCCCGTGTAACCCTCCATCAAGAGGATGCCTTTTTGGTGATTGGTATCCTTGTTGCGGTACGCCATCTCCGGACTTCCCCAATAGAACTGTCCAGCAGGCATGTTTTTCTCCAGCGTGTAGCGATTCGCCGAAGCATGCATGCCGAATTCGCTACTGAACAGAGCATCATCCTTTTTATAATTTTTGAACGTCACACCTTCAATACTGTAGTCCAGTAGCGGCGGTTCTCCGTGCTTTCTTGGATACACAGAACCGTGCCATACTTGCCAGTTGTGGCGATCTCCCACACACGGGTCATTAGCATCCTGACCGTTACTGTCCCCGAATGGTGAGGAAGGCCAGTATGGGCGGGACTGATCCAGACGTTCCAACACCTCCGGGATCAGTTCATGATAGATCTGTTCCCCGTAGAATGGACTGGTGATATCCCCACTTGCCGATTTCATGTCATATAGCCAGTCGATCTCATTATTGCCACACCAGAGAGCCAGGGAAGCGCGATTACGCAGGCGAAGCACATTATTCTCCACCTCTTGCCGCACATTTCCCATAAAGTCACGATTGAAATCCGGGAACAAGGCATTGGCGAATGCAAAATCCTGCCACACCAACACGCCCTGTCGATCACATTCATCGTAGAAGACATCCTTCTCATAGATGCCACCTGCCCAGACGCGCAGCATGTTCATATGGCCTTCCACGGACAGTTCGACAAGCTCCCGATACCGGGAATTCGGAATGGCACCGATTAGATGATCGGCTGGAATCCAGTTGGCACCTTTGGCATATATCTGAACTCCGTTGAGGATAAAAGCAAACGCATCTTCACCCCGCTCATTGTGAAGAGCCAGCTCAATTGTGCGTATCCCATACGGTTCACGATACCGATCCACCTCCACACCATCTGCATGCAATACAACCTCCAGCGTATACAGATAAGGCTCACCCAGATCATGAGTCCACCATAACTGTGGTGACATAACGTTCAATGTGGTATCCGCCTTGCCACCTTCTATAGGCAATTCAGTGGAAGCTGCCACCTCGTTTCCGCTGCGATCCAGTAGACGGACTTCACAGGACGTAACCACAGCTTGCCCACGTTTTTTTCTGCTGCGGAAAGACAGAACGGACTTCACATCAGCCGTGACTTGCACGACGGCATGTTCTGTACTGGCTGATTCCGTACGAGCGAATACACTTTCCAGCTTGGCGATTGTTCGTTTTTCCAAACGTACCGTTCCCCAGATACCTACCGTAACCATGCGGGGACCCCAGTCCCAACCAAAGTTCATCGCAGCTTTGCGCAACCACGGTCGTTCCTTCGTATACGATGACCAGTCGAAGGTCTCTTTGTCCCGGTGGTGCAGGTGAAGCGGGTCGAACTTGACAGCAATCGCATTCCAGCCACTACGTACCAATGTCGTTACATCAAATGTATGTGACATGAGCATATTGGCCGTTTTGCCAACTTCATGGCAGTTCACATATACAGTTGCGAACGTATCCAATCCTTCAAACACCAGTTCAAAATGCTCTTCTATCTCCGTATCTTTCATCAGATTGAAGGTCGTGCGATACCACCATTCCTTCTGCTCGATCCAGCGACTCTTGGCATCATTATGTCCGTAATAGGGCGGGTCGATAATACTGCGCTCAACCAGTGCAGCGTGTACATCACCAGGCACTTCAGCCCCAATCCAGAAACGGTCATCCAGCGCAGCAGCTGCCACATCCATGGCCCGCTTCTCCCCGACTTCAAAATGCTGTATTTTCCATGATCCCGACAAATCCTGACTTGAACTATACACCTTCATCATTGCACCCTCGCTCCCCAAGAACCCTGAGTAATGCCACATCGAAAACGTTTGCAGAAAAAAGCATGACTTTCTTCTTCATTTGCTCACTTCTAACTTCCCGAAGGCTTGAACGATAACGCCTCCTCGCGATATTCACTCGGGGTCTTACCTGTATGTTTTTTGAACAGCCTGCTAAAATACTTCACGTCTTCATAGCCGCTGATGGCAGCGACTTCACTAACCTTCGCTGGAGACACCGCGAGCATATCCATTGCTCTTCGTATACGCATATCGGTAACAAAATCACCGAAGGTCACGCCCATTTCTTTTTTAAACAGCTCACTGAGATGTCCCGGATGCAAATGAATCTGACCTGCTACCTGTTGTAAGCTGATATCCTGTGCCAATGAAGACTCCATATATCCAATAGCCTTCTGTACATGTGCAGCCTGTCCCTGACCCATTCGGCTATGATAGGTATGCATTAGACCATACAGTTGGTGGAACAGCAGATCCCCGAGTTCCGCAGCATCGGCATCCGGTTCCGGCAACCAGGGTTCGAGCCGTGCGGATTCTTCACGCCCTATGGCTTGCAGCGTACGGGCCAGCCAGCGATGACCTGCGATAACAGCAGAATGCAGACAAGCGCCGAACGATTCTGGCGTGACTTCCGGTTCGGCCTTCAGATCCGCCACAAGTGCTCGCGTCCAAGTGTTTAGTGTGACCGAATCATTATCCAGCAATAATGTGCCAAGTGTAGTCTCCTGCTCGTGTGTAAGCACGGTTTGACCGCCTTGACGATTCATGATGTGCTCGTAATGCCATAGGTTCAGATTCATCAACCCTCGGTAGCGGAATGCAACTGACGCCGTTCGATAACTCTCGTGCAGCTGCACCGTTCCACGAACCGACAGACCAATCGCTGCACGCAGTGTACACTTCAGTAATTGCTCCACCCGGCTTAATGCACGCTCAAGCCTAATCTGAAACTCCTGCTCCGTAGGTGCGCATGGTGTAACACAGATAATCTGCCGCTTCTCCGTATGAGCAATTGCGCCTGGCAGTACATCCTCCAGCATATTCTGCACGGCGAATCGCAGTAACGCATCAGACGAACGGTCCCATCCCTCTGCTCGAAGCACGAAGACCCGTCGAGGAACCTGCTCATCATCCAGACCACCATCTGATGCTCCAGCTGCACCAGACTGCAAAAACGAAGGGCATGAGCCAGAAGTAACGTCGCCATCAATAATCCATCCGGCAAACAGCCGCTCCCGGTTCTCCCGCAGAAGTTGCCCCTCTCTGGATTTCTCTGCCCAGCGTTCCATTATTCGCTGTTTGGCCTGTAACACGGTCTTGATGATCTCTTCTGGCTTGCTTGTTTTGAGCAGATAATCCGTTACGCCTTGGCGAATCGCCTGCTGGGCATATGAAAAGTCATCATATCCGGACAAAATAATGACCTCCAGCTCAGGCAGCAATTGCAAACCTTCTTCTGCCAGTTCCAGCCCCGTTCTACCGGACATTCGTATATCTGTCATTAGAATATGTGGGCGTTCCTCAGCCATGCGTATTAGTGCCTCCTCCGCCGAGGCAGCAGGTTGAAGAAGTTCAATTCCAAGTTCATGCCAAGCGATGACGCTGGCGAGTCCTGTACGAATAATCACTTCATCATCAACAATTAGTAATCTCATGGCGAACCCTCCAAGATTGGAATGGAAAATGAAATCCGGGTGCCGCCACCAACTCTGCTATCCACTTCAAGTTGTGCATCCGGTCCATAGTGGAGCCGTAGTCTCTCGTTCACATTACAGAGACCATAACCTCCTTGGGTTAACTGCCTTCCGGTCTGTTCACCCGTCTGTACAATGCTTACCCTTAACTGCTTCAGTGTGTTCGGCTCCATGCCGATACCGTCATCCAACACCAACATGTTCATTCGCTCATGATCCTCGTCTTTCCGAATCATAATGGTGATCGTGCCCATACCTCCCTTAGGCTGAATGCCGTGAATCATCGCATTCTCGACAAGGGGTTGCAGCAACAGCTTCAGCATCATTCGCTGCTCTAACGTCGGGTCTACAATGTAATGCAACACGAACTGATCTGGAAAACGAATGGACTGCACACGAACATAGTGACGGATATGAGCGATCTCCTGTTCCACCGGGCAGTAATCCTGACCATTATTCAAGCTGATACGCAGAAAATCACTGAGTCCTTCCACCATATCAGCAATTCTTCTCTCTTCTGACATGAGGGCAATCCAGTGAATCGAAGAGAGGGTGTTATACAGGAAGTGCGGGTTAATCTGAGCTTGTAGCACGTGGAGATCCGCTTCTTTTTTGCGGGCTTCACCTCGAATAACCTCTTCCTTCAACACCTGGATATGTGCACCAAGCAGATTGTAACTCTGTCCAAGCCTGCCGATCTCGTCATCACTTTCGGACCGAAACAAAGGAAGTGGACGTTCAGGATCAATTCGGGACAGATGTCTGGTAAGCACACGAAGTGGCCTCGTCACACGCCGCACCGTAAACCAAACCAGTCCAGCACTGATGGCAGCAGATATGGTAACGGCACACCCGGTTAGAATAAGGATATACCCATTCTCGGATTTGTATTGATCATAAGGAACGGTTCCGACTAATGTCCAGCCCGTCAATTCTTCCGGATAATAGAGCAATGTTCGTTTATCTTCCCCACGACCATAAGTGGTCGTTCCGTTGTCTCCCTGCCGAATTAGCGCTGTGACCCCGGGGTCAACATCCTCCAGCTTATGCCCGAGTCGGGATTTGTCCATTGAAGACAGGACCTCTCCCGAACTGCCGATGAGTTCGAGTCTGCCTTGCCCCCTACCCAGTCCCAGAGCGACCCATCCTTTAGATATGGCCTTCTCATCGAGACTGATGGCCAGCCAACCGATGGGTCGATAATCATGGATACTGCGAATCGGCCGCACCAATGTGATCACATTTTGTATACCTGCGTAATTCTGGACCGGATATACCCCCGTCCATTTTTTAACCGCTTCTCCGCTCGGTACAGGTGGATAAGATAAGCTTGAATTATTGGAGTCATACCAGGTGGCTGTAGACAAAGTGGCATCGAATCGTCCCGGGTATATGGCGATGTTCGCGATATATTTCTTGGAAGCAGCCAGATTGGTCATCCTGCCCAGAATATCCACTCGGTCCAGCTCATGGTCCTCATCCTGGCTAAGATACTGCTGGATATCCCGTTCTCCAATCAGGAAAATGGACAGGTTCTCGGCATCCTGCAACATATAACGAAGATTTGCTTCCACCTGTTTCAGCGTATCCATGCCGGACAGCTTTGTTTTTTGCTCTGTGATGCGGGAAGAGATCAGGAAGGCGAACAGACCCAGAGCTAACAACGGCAAGATCATAGAAGCCGTCACGACGACCGATAGCTTCCTTTGTAACGAAGATGTAAGCCAGCGTGCCAAACGTTCCTCCTCCTCTGGATGCGCTTTCGCTTACCCTTTGACTGCTCCGGCTGTCATACCTTTCATGATCTGTTCCTGAAATGCGAGATACAGAATGATGGTCGGAATGACCGACAGTGTCATGGCAGCAAGGGTTAACCCGTAGTCGGTCTGATACCCATCTGCAAAGTTCGCAATTGCCAGCGGTAACGTTTTCAATCCGGTTTTGTTGATGAACACAAGCGCGAATGAGAAGTCATTCCACGCATGCAGGAAACTCAGGATAGTCACCGTTGATAACGCAGGTACGCACATTGGCAGCATGATTCGGGTAAACAGCCCCCATAGTCCTGTTCCATCCATAAAAGCCGCTTCTTCAATATCACGCGGAACACTCGTCAGATAAGCCGTAAGTATGAAAATGGCAGTGGGTAATGCAAAAGCCGTGTACGGCAATATTAATGCCCAGTACGTATTAAGCAAGGACATCTGTTTCATCAGAATGAATAAAGGGACAAGTGTACTATGAATGGGAATGAGCATGCCTACAACGAAAAAGGTCATGATCAATCCTTTCCAGCGAAACTGGAAACGGGCCAAGATGAATGAAGCCAGCGCTGCAATAAACAGCGTCAGAATAAGTGAACCGACCGATACAATCAGTGAATTGGCAAAAGCAGTCCCCAGCCTGGAACTTTCCCATGCGTTGCTGAAATTGGCTACATTCCAGTTCTCCGGCAGTCCGAAGGGCCTGCTATAGAAATCTTCATTGGTTTTGAACGCACTGATTACGAGCCAGTAGAACGGATACAATGTTAAAATACCATACACGGTCAACAGCGTCCAAACAATTCCGCTGCGAAGGCGACGAACCGGATGACCCGACCAACTTCGCGGTGATGGCATGCTTACAGGTGTCACGCGCATTACAGTTTCCCCTCTCTAATGGTTCTCTTTTCGTTTGCGACTGGTCACCCACTGGCTTGTTCCGATCAGCAGCAGGGAGATCAGTACGATGGTCGTCGAAATGGCACTTCCGAAACCATAACGGTATGTTGTAAAGGTTGAATTATACATGTACGTTGCGAGCAGCTCTGTGGCATGAGCCGGGCCACCCTTGGTCATGATGTAGACCAGATCGAATGATTTCAGACTCCCCGATATACACAGGATGATCGCCACCTGAACCGTTCCCCAGATCATAGGCAAAGAGACGGATACCAGCTTTCGGATTCCTGAAGCACCATCTATTTTGGCAGCATCATGAATCTCACCCGGAATATTTTGCAGCGCAGAGATGAAGATAATCAGATACAACCCGACAAAGCTCCAGAGCAGCGGCGGTACCAAAGAGAAAATGGCAATTTTGTCATCAGACAGCCATTGCAGCTTCCAGCTTTCCAGCCCCAGTGCGTCCAGCAGAAAGTTCAGTATCCCGATCTGCGGATGATAGATATACTGCCAGATCATACCGATGACCACGGTAGATAACACCATAGGCAGGAATACCGCGGAGCGCAAAAAGCGTTGTAACGGGTTACTCTTGTGTAATATGACCGCCAGCATCAGCGCTAACGGAATCTGGCCGAATACAGATGCCAGTACAAAAATAACGTTATTTTTTAGCGCCCGCCAAAATACGGGATCATGCCAGATCTCTACGTAATTATCCACGCCAATATATTTGGATTCACCGATCCCTGACCAGTTAAAGAATCCATAATATGCTGACCACACGACCGGTACAAATACAAACAATGCATAGATGATGACAGCCGGGGCCAGCCCCAGCATAATAAAATGCCGACTTCGCAGTGCGTTCATCTGTTCACTTCCCTTCCTTTAATGCCTCTTTCAACTGGTGACTTGTCACTGACGATTACTTTCATATACAAAACCCCTCCCCTGCCGGGAAGGGGTACTAACGCATATCAGCCATGCTTGGTTGTTTATATTTTCATCATCACATGCTATAGATTTGATGATGATCACTGACTAACTGCATTGGCCTGAGCCTTCTGAATTTTAGCGGCAATATCTTCAACTTTGCCACCCATAAGCAGCTCTTGCAACGCATTATTGATGACTTCAACCGTTGCCGATCCCAGCTTGGAATCGTACACTGGCGTGATCTTCACTTCCTGCATCAAGTCATACAATTCAACGAACAAAGGGTGTGCTTTGGTTTTGTCCAGATCAATCTTATAACTCACCAGTGTACTGCTATCCAGTGTTGCCTTCTGACCATCAGGCCCTGCCAGCGCGTAGAACAACTCCATCGCCGCCTCTTTTTGAGCACCACTTAACTTCTTGCTCACGCCCAGCCCGGTTCCCACAACTCCCGATGTCGTTCTAGGCTCACCCTGACCTCCCTCCACTGGGGGAAGAATCGTAATATGGGTATTATTCAACACTTCTTCAGGTGCATTGTTCACCAGATTCGCCAGAGCCCAACCACCGTTCATGACCATCGCTGCCTTACCCTGGAAATAGAGCTGCATCATCTGAGTCTCGTCGATACTGTTGAATCCATCCTGGAATGCTTTGGTGTTACCCAGCTCTTGCATCTTGTTCAGCGCTTGAATAAATTGTGGATCCGTGAAGCTTGCGCCATCTTGCGCAGCAGCTTTCAAAAACCAGTCTGAGCCGGTGATTCGGTCAGCCAGTGTACTAAATATTGTCGATTGAGCTACCCAGTTGGCCTTGTTGCCTAGTGCCATGGGAATGACTTTATTCTGATTGAATGTAGCTATCGCCTGTTCCAGTTCCTCCCACGTCTCAGGCACTTTCACATTGTACTGTTTGAAGAGTGCTTCATTGTAATAAATGAAGGAGGTTGGCGCCAGATTCATGGGCACAGAGTAGATATCCCCGTCCACCGTATATCCGTCCAGCGCATTCGGGATAAAGTTGCCTTTCCACTCCGGCTTGGCGTCCAGCTCTGTATTGATGGGCTGTAACAGATCCCCTTTCACGAACTCTTTCGTCATGGCATCCGGCCACATGACGAACAGGTCAGGCATCTCGTTGGCAGCTGCCACCGTGCGAAGCCGGGTTTTGAGACCGTCCGTTGGCAGGCCCTCATCTACGACTTCAATATCCGGATGTGCCGTGCGAAAATCTTCAATGATTTGGCGCATTGCCACCGCCTTCGCATCCTGTCCCGTCCAGTTGTGCCAGAGTGTAACGGTTACTTTGTCATTGCCGCTGCCCCCTTCAGAGGATTCTCCGCTCGTACAAGCGGCAAGAACCATGGAGAATAGAGCCAGTACCAGAACACCTGAAAGCCATTTTTTCAACATTTCTATAATCCCCCTTGGCGATTTGATTACACTTATTGTAAATGGTAACGCTATCATATCGGTAGGTGACGATCCACGGATACAGGGGTGAAAAATATCGGTTCTCCCTTGGGCGAATCTCATGGGTGTCAGTTGGTTAAACACATACAAAAAGAGCCCTCACAGGGAGAGCTCTTTCTTGTACATGCCATCTGTAGCTTAACATAGACTATATCATGAATGAATAAGTTCTGAATCTTAAATGATGTTCATTCCATACTATTGGATGCTACTCTTCACCAGTGCTGCAAAAGCTTCCGAACCTTTCGCGGTGAGATGCACACCGTCTTTCTCAAAATAATCGTCTTGCCCTTCACTTGCACTGTTCCAGTCGATCAGTGAGACATTGTTATAATTGGAGACTGCTTCATTCAGCGCCCTGTTAACTGTTCGCTCCCATGGACGAGGTACACGGACAGTTACCAGATATACCTGATCTTCATCCTTCAGATAATCCAGAACAGTATCGAGATTTTTGGAATTGAATGATCCGTTGGTTCCTAGTTCCAATACCACCTTGCTGCCCATGCGGTTGTTCCGCTTCAACCCATCCAATACATCGGCTGCCTGCCACATCTGACGACCGACATGCCCATCCACATATACTCCCGATATCGTTTGTTCCAGATACGGCTTCGCATCCAGAATCACTGAATCGCCTATTACGGTATAATGAACCTTGCCATCCTGGGCAGGAGGTGCAATTTCTTCATTTTCCTGCGACGAATCAGACTCACCCTTATTGCCATTAGATGGTTTCGATCCTGAGTCGTCCGGTTCTTCAGAATGGTTAGTCACGGAGCCATCCCCCGGCTTAACTTCAGACGGACCGTCCTTGCCTTCATCTGCAGTGTTCTCATGTTCTCCAGGTCCGGAGTCTGAAGCAAATTCAGCTGCAGGTTTATCATTATCATGTTTGACCGGATTATCCTTTGCTCCCGCTCCAGGTGTATTACTATGAGATTCGTTCTTAGAGTCAGAGCCAGAAGTTACCGTTGGAGCTGGTATGACATCTTGCCCCTGTTCCTCCACTACCGTATTATCTCCATTTAGTATGGTGGACATCGACGCCGAATGGGAATCGGAGTTCGCTGCATTTGAGACCATCATATGTGACACTGTATAGGATAATAACAGAATCGTTGTCAAGAGACCTGCTCGCTTCCACCATACATTACGTATGCCAAACGCCGTTCGACCTCTTCCCCATAACCGGGACAACGATTCACGGAATCCGTTGTACCGAATCGGATTTTCAATATATTTAAGTGACAAAGAAGCCAATACAACCGTTGCAACAACCTGTAGCAGTATTCGCACAGGATGCGCGCCTCCCGTATCTACCGCAGGACTCGTTAGAATAATAACTGGATAATGCCATAGATATAGTCCGTAAGATCGCTCTCCAACCCAACGTAGTGGTGTCGCTCCAATGATGCGTGCGAGGAAGGATGACGGATGAGCCAATACCGCTACTAACAACGTCGTTGCCATGGCCTGAAGCACCATGCCTCCTTGATACAAAGATGGATCATATTCACTACTGTTCAGCATCATGTAGATCAACAATGCAAGTGCCGCCAGTCCCGACAGATCGAGGACAAGCCGGTTCATGCCAGACAGAGAACTCGACAGCTTACGACTCGGCCACACTACGGCAAGCGCAGCACCTGCAAGCAGAGCAAATGCTCGCGTGTCTGTTCCATAATATACACGGCTCGGGTCCAGATCCGGATTATACATAATGGCCATTGCGCCAGCAGACAATTCAGCTGCAACGACAATGAAGACGACCAGCCATCCCTTTCTTTTGAACAATACAATCGCTGCGATCAGAAGAAGAGGCCATATGAGGTAAAATTGCTCTTCCACAGCCAGTGACCAGAAATGTCCAAACGGTGATGGTGGTCCGAAACTTTCAAAATAGGAAACGTTGTGAAAGATATACCACCAATTGCTTATGTATAATACACCCGAGACGATATCACCACGCAGCGCAGTGAGCCGGGAAGGATCTGTAACGAGCAACCAGATCATAACTACAGCGGTCATGGTTAGCATACCTGGGAGCAGACGCCTTGCCCGCCTTACCCAAAAATCACCAAGTGCGATGCGTCCATGGTCCTGCCACTGTGACACAAGAATATCCGTGATCAGGTATCCGGAGAGAACAAAAAATATACCTACACCGAGCAGTCCGCCCGGAATAAAATCCAAATTCAGATGATACGCGATTACTGCAAGTACTGCGATGGCTCGCAAGCCATCCAGTCCGTTCATATGTCGCTTACTCTTCAATGATTGTGACATGTATGCCCCTCCTTGATACTGTGAGTCAATAACATCGTTGTCTGGGGCACTACTAAACTCTTGATCGTTCTGGTTGTCATTAACATATACGTATTGCACCTTCCATCTTTCATTTACAACATAAGAAAAGCTTCTGTTTGAAGCACTATCCGATGATGCGACATTCTGTGTGAATTCTATAATCTTAAAGAAGACGAGTTGCCTGTCCATTAAGTTTAATTATTAAAATATTCTTTATATTCATTCGTGAGTTCACGTTTAGCATTATACGCCCGAAATAAGCCTCATACTTTACAGGAATAGTTACAAACGATTAAACCGATGTAACCTTTCCTGCCAGCTCATATAGCTGTAAAATCATACTCTAATTTTGTCGTTAAATATAGTACTTTTCATCGAGTGGCTAAAATTACCTGTCCTGCTTGCGCAAACCAGCATACCCACGCACACATCGATTGAAACAATTGAATCCATAACAAAAGGCTGCCGACTTGCTCAGCAGCCAATATCCATTATAAACCTATGTCAGACCGGATTGAAAGTTTTGCTCATAATTGCTTCTTCTTGCCTAGGACCCTAGAGGTGGAACGGGTGAATCTTTTCTTCTGTCCTCGCATCCATGATCCGGTATGCTGAACGCCCTGTGTACATTGGGATTTGCAACTTCTCCAGATCAACCATTCCATTCTCCAGAAAGTACTTCTGATCCTGATATCGCTGCAACACTTCGCCTGCAATCCATTCATGGTCACCATATGTCGTAATCTCCATAACCTTGCATTCATAAGCAAAATAAGCGTCTGTCAAAATGGGTACACTTACCTTGATTCCTTCCTCATATGGAATGCCGAATCTTGTGAATTTATCCGTATCTCTCCCACTGAACGTTCCTGCAGCTTGAATCCACTCCGATCGATGACCTGGCAGGAAGTGAACACCGAATACACCGCTCTTCTCAATGAGTTCATAGGAGTATGTTTCCTTACGAAGGGAGATGCCATATACGCCTGGTGATGATCCGATGTATGTATGCCATCCGGACGCCATCACATTCTGGACTCCCTCATGACGTGAAGTCACCACCGCTACCATTCCAGGATAAGAATAAAATATGGGTTCTTCTATCGGCTGACGCATCTAATCCCCTCTCTTCTTCGTTATAAAGACAACTTTAATTATAAAGGAAAGAAACAGGTTGAAAAAGCGTTTTGCAGAGGATTTCGCTATAAGCGACACATTCAGTATCATGTTATACTGAGATGGTCAATTTCTAAAAAATACGATACTGGGAATGTGATAGGATATGGCCAAATCAGTCAAATATACCTCCTAAATAAAGACATTATTCAAATTTAGGAGGTTATAACTTATGTTTAATTCAATCGTGTTAGATCAGTGGGATCGAAAGCCTTACTTTGACCACTACTTGAATCAGGTCAGATGTACCTACAGCATGACTGCTAATCTGGATATCACTCTATTGATCAACGAACTGAAGCTTAAAGGATTGAAGTTCTATCCGGCTCTTATTCATATGATCTCTACGGTTGTCAATGCACACAGGGAATTTCGAAACTGTTTTGATGCCGAGGGGAGATTGGGCTATTGGGACGAAATGTCTCCGAGTTATACGATTTTTCATGAGGACGACAAAAGTTTCTCAACGATCTGGACGGCATTCCATGAAGATTTCGAGACGTTCCACATTCGTTATCTGGAAGATATGAAGAATTACAAAGATCACAAACAATTTGTTGCCAAACCCAATGAACCGCCAAATACTTTTCCCGTTTCCAGTATTCCTTGGGTGAACTTTACGGGATTTAATCTGAATATTTATAATGAGGGAACCTACTTGTTGCCTATTTTCACGATGGGAAAATATGTTCAACAGAACGATAAAGTATATCTTCCCTTATCCGTTCAGTTACATCACGCTGTGTGCGACGGCTACCATGCTGGTGTTGTATTTAATGAATTGCAATCACTTGCAGATCGATGCCAGGATTGGTGTTAGTTAGCTAAATGACAAAAAGGCATTCCTGACTTCATGATGGAGTCATGGAACGCCTTTTCTCTTTTACTTTTTTCAAAAGATATTTAATTACATTTGCTGTACCCACAGTTGCTGCATGTTCTGCACCCTTCCACATTGACTAGGGAAGCCGAGCCACATGAAGGACATAAATCTCTCGATTCGGTAAAGGTTTTCTGATCCTCGCCTGCTTCTGCTTTGGGATGTTGACTCCGTATATCGACCTTCGGAATCGTGCTCTTCACTTGGGCCTGCTTTTCAGCTAGTTCTACCTCGTTCTCTTGACCGACACTTTGTACATTGCTCTGTACATGACTTTCCAATGCTTTGGCGACTGCATCAGCAATCGATTCCACCCGGTTAGCTCCGAAGCCAATCGCTCCCGAACCACCGATTCCCTTGAGATGTTTGATCAACAGTTCAATCTTGTGCCCATGATCCCCGTATCGAAGGAACAGAGAGCATACTCGACCGAGTGCCTCAGCCATGGCAAACACGTCCGATCCCGCTTTGCCCACGTTCAGGAAGATCTCACCCGGCGTTCCCTCCAGATCATTGATCGTAATGTAAGCCATTCCAAATGGCGTATTGATTTTGTATGTCGCACCGCGCAGTACTTGAGGACGGCTTCTGTATTGTTTATCCAGCACTGTGGCAGATGAAGACGCTTCAACTGAAGTATGGTCTTCACCATCAACCTCGATACTGAAAGCTTCAACACCTGCCCGCTCACCGATATTATTCGAGTTATCTATTGCAGATACGACAGCCTTCTTTCCTGCTTCCGCAGTGTTCTGATCTTCGGCCTGGGTCTCTTCCTTCTTCGACGTGGACAACACCTGCACATCCCTGCTGCCATCGCGGTATATCGTTACTCCCTTGCAGCCAAGGTCGAAGGCCAGTTCGTACAGCTCAGCCGTATCCTCCACTGTAAAATCAGCCGGACAGTTGGCCGTCTTCGAGATCGAACTATCCACCCATTGCTGAATCGCAGCCTGCACCCGGATGTGATTCTCAGCCGACAAATCCATCGCCGTCACATAATAGTCTGGTAAAGCTTCACCCGGATGTTCATCCAGCCAGTCTTGTGCAATCGGTACGAACTGTTCATCATAACCTAGACGGCTTTGACGGAAATACTTGAAGGCGAAATACGGCTCAATACCTGTTGATGTGCCCACCATCGTACCTGTACTTCCCGTTGGCGCTTGTGTGATCAGTGTGACATTTCGAATGCCCTGTTTACGGATGACCTCTCCCACTTCAGGGTACGTCGCAACCATGTTTTTCATTAATCCACTCTGTAAGTACGGTTCGGCTTCGAAAGCTGGGAAAGCTCCTTTCTCTGCTGCAATCTCTGCCGATGCCAGATAGGCCTCCTTCGCCATGAATCCATACAGTTTATCCAGAAAAACAAGAGATTCAGGACTGCCGTATCGAATACGCAGCTTAATCATCAGCTCCGCCAGTCCCATTGTGCCAAGCCCAACCCGGCGTTCACGCTGCTGATTCAGTTTATTTTCCTCAAAATGATATGGTGTTGCATCGATAACATTGTCCAAAAATCTAGCCGAGATGCGAGTGGTTTCCGCCAGTTCATCCCATGCCACATCATGATTTGTTTCATCGTAGAATTTGGACAGATTAATGGCAGACAGATTACATACACCCCAGCCAGGCAGGCCTTGTTCCCCGCACGGATTAGTACAGATAATCGGATTGAAGTACCAGCTGTTGGACATCTGGTTGTAGTACTCCATGAATACCACACCAGGCTCTGCCGATTTCCAGGCTGATTCAATAATGGCATGCCAGATTTTGCGAGCCTTCAGCGTACGATAGTGCACCACCGAATGACCTGCGGCTTTCCATTGCTGCATATCCCCGTTCCACTCGGTATCATAGTCTGGATCGTTCGTATCGGGAAAAACCAAATCCCAATCTCCGTCCTGCTTGACAGCCTCCATAAATGCGTTGCTCACACATACAGACAGATTGGCATTCGTCACCTGTCCCATCGTTTGTTTCACAGTAATAAAATCAAGCACATCCGGATGCCAGTCATTCATCATCAGCATGAGCGCACCCCGGCGGCTTCCGCCCTGTTCAATCAGTCCAGTCGTATAACTGAACAAGCCACCCCACGATACGGAACCGCTGGATGATCCGTTGACACCTTTCACCACTGCCCGACGAGGACGCAAAGAAGATAGATTAATGCCCACGCCTCCCCCGCGTGCCATAATTTCCGTCATTTCGGTCAAGGTTCTCATGATGCCGCCCCGGCTGTCATGGGGGGACGGAATCACATAACAATTGAAGAGTGTCAGCTCATCACTTGCACCAGCACCCGCAGCAATTCGGCCACCGGGCACCAGCTTCCAGTCCTCCAGTACGGAGCGGAACCTTGACTCCCACGTTGCCCGCTGATCTGCTGTGGATTCGACAGAGGCCATCGCTTTGGCAAGGCGATCCCACATTTCTTCGGGCGTTTTCTCTATATTAAGTGTCAGCTTCTCCACATTTGTCTCGACAATCTCTCCGCTCCGGGTCCTTACTTGTACAAGTTGACCCTGACGTTCTATGATTTCGCCGACTTCCTTCGTTGGAAACTTGGGATCATCCTTCGTTAATACCAACACAACATCCCCGACCTTCGCATGATTGGAATCAGCGTCCTTCCAAGCGTATCGGTCCAGAAATATTTTCTCGCTAAGTCCTTCCAACTTGTACGATCCTTCGTTCGATTTCATCGCTACGTTCAACCTCCCCGGAATAACAGCTACATTTTTCACTATACAAGTAAAATATGAATAAACACCACATATAGTGATATAAATTCAGTATATTACACCATATATTGATTTCCCATGCGACTTTTATCATAGTTGTCTACATATCTTCCCACGCAAGGCCAAGTTTTTTTGTGAATAAACTGTAGTTCACATTGGTTCAACTAAACTTTTTACACAAGAACGGAGAGGACAGAAATAACCTGAAGAAGCGAAGCGTTCGCCTAAAAGCTTTCTGAAAGAAAGCTGCATCGAAAGCATACGCTATCCCCGGATTTTCCTCTTAGGAGAAGGGAATCAAAAAAATCTGGGGATAACAGCGATCGGAAGGTTATTCTGTCATCGGAGTGACAAGTGTAAATATTCCTTATTTGAACCCACATAGTTATGAACTGACTCTCATTCGTCCATACTATTACCTACGAATAAAACGTCATCACGTATGGCAGGGGAGGAATCACCATGAACCGGAAAAACCCGCACCACATAAATCAGCCTGTAGCTGAACTTCCCGTTCCTTTGGAATTTGATCGGAGCTGGATCAATCAGTTGGAATCACGACTGGATAAAGGAGGTCCTTGGGGGATTACCGACTCTTTCAACTGGGCATTCAAGCCGAAGAGACCAATCTGATTCCTAATTTTGACGAGATCCAGTGTTTGAAGCATCTACAGGGCCTTACTCCGCTACCTCACCAGATGGACACTGCACGCAGAGTATTATTTGAAATGTCAGGCCGGGCCATTCTCGCCGATGAAGTGGGTCTTGGCAAAACCATTGAAGCCGGTCTCATTCTGAAAGAATATATGGTTCGTGGTCTCGTATCCAAAGTGCTTATTCTCGTGCCTGCATCCCTTGTGCTGCAATGGGTGAGGGAATTAAATTCAAAATTTGGCATACCTGCCATCGCTCAGAAAAAGGCCTATTCCTGGAAAAATGAAGTGGTTGTGGCTTCCATGGATACGGCTAAACGTGATCCACATAAAGATATGCTGCTGAATACCGATTACGACATGATCATTATTGACGAGGCTCACAAACTCAAAAACAAAAAAACAACTAACTATCAATTCATGCTGAAATTGCGCAAAAAGTATTGTCTGCTACTCACGGCTACACCTGTGCAGAACGACATGAGTGAGTTGTTCAATCTGATCAACCTGCTGAAGCCGGGCCAGCTGGGTCGTCAGGGTGATTTTGCGGCCAACTTTGTCGTCGACAAACGTGTTCCGAAAAATCAGGAGCAGCTCAAGAATGAGTTGTCCAAAGTCATGATCCGCAACCGACGCGGCGAAGGCCCCGTTCAATTTACCAAACGGAACGTCTCCAATATAAATCTGCAACTTTCGCCCGAAGAACAGGCGCTATACGATGGTGTGACTTCTTTTGTTAAGGATCAGTATCAGGAAGCTGGCGGCAATCTGAGCAGTATGCTATCTCTTGTCACCTTGCAGCGGGAAGTATGCAGCAGTCGGGATGCCGTGTTTGTTACGCTGGTTAATCTGTCGAAGAAACTTCCACTGGACTCCCCTCTTCGCGACAAGATCTGGGAACTGGTTGCCCACATCAAAGCGATCAAGGAAAATACCAAAGCCGAGAAAACGATGGAACTGGTTCGGGACATGAATGAAAAAGTGATTATTTTCACCGAATACCGGGCAACGCAGGAATATCTGCTGAACTATTTCCGTAACAACGGACTTACGGCTGTACCCTATCGGGGCGGCATGAATCGGGGCAAAAAAGACTGGATGATGGACCTCTTCCGGGGGCGTGTACAAGCCATGATTGCAACCGAAGCAGGTGGCGAAGGCATTAATCTGCAATTCTGTCATCACATGATTAACTTCGATCTGCCTTGGAACCCCATGCGGGTGGAGCAGCGGATCGGTCGGGTACATCGGCTGGGACAACAGAATGATGTGAATATTTTCAACCTTTCAACAACGGGAACCATTGAGGAACACATTCTGCATCTGTTGCATGAGAAGATCAATATGTTCGAGATGGTCATCGGTGGACTGGATGTCATCCTGGAACGACTGGAGAAGAAAGAATCCATTGAGAAAAGTTTGTACAAAATTATACTGGAATCACAAAATGAAGAGGATATTCGCAGCAAAATGGATTCACTTGGACAATCGCTGAGCTCTATACAGCGTGAAGTTGCGGATGAGGGGCCTCTGATTACGAGACTTGATCTCCACAAGGGAGGTAGCTGATCATGACCATGTCTTCTCATGAAGTGCAGGCTTATGTTCTCACCTATCTGGAAGCCCTCGATTGTCAGATCATGGAACGATCCCCTACCTATGTAACGGTCAAGCTCTCACCTGAAGCAGACAAAGCGCTGACCAACCGACCCTATTATTGGGGATTCGTGGAGCGAACCGGGGCGCCTGCAGAGACGATGTCGTTTACATTTGTTTTTGATCCGGATAGCTACCAACAAACCATTGAAGCTGCCGAAGCCAAAGCCGCACAAGCATCACCATCGGTTACACCTGACCCTGAACCACCCAAAGATACCATTCTAGGCCGTTACTTCGGCATCACTCCATCCCTGCCACAGCTGGGACCGGGGCGAATATTGCGTGAGGACGTGGTATACGGTAGCCGCAGGTTACAACAAATTTTTGGTGCAGCTCGTGAAGGCGGTGCCTTCGTGAACCTGTTCGAGCAGGCGGCCAAACGCCAATTGCGCGCTACAGCGCCTGCCGTGTATGAGCCTTGGCTCGGTGTCTGTTTCAAGGTGGAATTTGCTTGTGATTTGAAACGGGAAGAACTACATTTTCTCGGCATCTCTCTTCGATCGGGTGAAATTATGGAGAAATTCAGCACCAAGCTGAACCGACGGGATCTCAGTCCGCGGCTAGCGGAGAACATGCATGTGCAGGCGGCTAAAGTTTCGTTATCCGATGCGGGAGCTGCTTTGGAATCTCATTTGACCAACCGCTTGCTGGAACTCGATTATAGCTGGGCAGAGAAAGCCAAAGAGCGACTCGCCCTGGAGCTGGACGTGGTGGACACGTATTATGAAGCGGTACTTCGGGAAGATATGCCTGAAGTAGAATCAACGGGTAACTTAGCCTTAGACACGGAGAATGTCTATACGAATCACACGCCACCCGTACCATTGAAACCCGTTATTGGCATCTCCAACGCTAACCCCATTGGAGCAGATGTAGAACTGGCCGCGGAGGCAGCAGTACAGGCAGACCTTGAGACAGATTCCGAAGAAGAGAAAGCGAGACAAGCGGTAATGGACCGTGAAGCCATGAAACTGCAATACGAGACACGCCGTACCGAAATGATCTGGCAATACGAACCCAAAGTGAAGGTCACAGCCATTAGCAGTGGCATGTTTCACTTACGATAGACGAAGACACTACTTTTCCTGCAAATGCTGGCAAAAGTAGTGTTTATTCATGATCAGCTACCCGACAGGTTGCAGCAACCTTTGCATAGCCTGTCCCCTAGAATGAAATATAGAAACGTTCCTGTAGCGGATAACAAAGAAGAAGGTGTTAATATGAAACGACTCTTTCACACGCAATGGAAGACTGTTCGGAGAACAACCTGTATGACCTTGGGCTTGCTCAGTTGTGCTGCCCTGCTCTCCTTCTGGTCTATTGCAAATGCTGAGAATAGAACATTCTCTTCACCAGTGCTTGCATCATCAACAGCGTATAGCCTCGAACATAATCAATTTCCGAATAACGAGACAGCCCCTGTTACTGTGCAGCAGTTTGCACAACAACAAGCTGTTGCACTCGACTCAGCTAACCCGGAAGCACACTGGAAGAACGCCGAACTGGACTTTTATCCTCTGGGTCCGGGCACACATAGCTGGCTTGTGCAAGCTGCATTTGAAGGGAAATCAATCGGATATATGATTATTACAGCCACACAACAGGGGCAATTAAAGCTGAGTGAGTATGGTCAGGGAGAACAATCACCCTATAATAATGAACTTCTCGGTCAGGCCCTGAAACGACAACATGTGAACCTTGCGGCGTTACTTTCTGGCAGAGGAGAGCTCCATCTTCGATATGCTCTTCCCCTGCTGGCTTACTGGAAAGTGGAACGACCGAATCATCTCGCACTTTATATTGATGCTACGAACGGAGATTTGTTACCGTCAGAACTTCCGGAACTTCTGGAGACTGACTCTGTACCGTTCTCTTTAAGCATACGTAATTCATCCATTACTTCAGCCTCAGCTTCAGGTTTATCAGCCGAATCACTTCATCTGCGAACCGAATTCAATCCGGCTGACAATCTGTTATGGATTACATCCAAACCTGTTGCTGCCAACCGGGTACAAGATGTGATACAACACAGTACGCATCGAGAGCTTGTTTTCTCAGCAAATGAACGTAATATCATATATGGTGGTCCTCTGCCAGTTAGCGGCTATCAGTTGTGGCACACAGATCATGGGAAAGAGTCCATTCCGTATGTGGCGATTGGCGGCAATACATCTGTTCAACGGTTTGTTCCTTTAAGTACCTTGCTGCAAGATGGTCAATTTCACATCGTTAAGCCTTGATCGATCAAAGGCTAAAACTCAGATCATATTCCTAAACAAAAACGTCCACAATAAATAAGACGCCATCCCATATTTCAAAGGGATTGCGTCTTTTGTGGTTTTATATTAACGAGGTCCTCATTGGTTATTACCTTTTATCCGAAGAACCCCGTTGATGAGACTGTGAATCCATTGCCTTTTCTTTTTTACCTACCCACAGGGATACAGCGAAAGGAATCATGCCGAACCACTTCATAGTCCACGGCTCTTTCCTTTTGGCGCGGTCTTTCCGCTCATCCTTCGGAGTATCGATGTAATGAACCACACGCTGCGTAATGTATCTAACCAATTCATCACTTTTGGCCATAACCTCTGCCTCCTTCGCTCCTGCACTTTGCGGAGCTTACGATAGTTCTATTGTGTGCAGGATGTGCCATGGTTAAACATTTTTTATTGCAAAGAGTATGAAAACCATCAAAATGCACAGTCTAATGCCAAAGGTATCCATACAGTCATGAATCTGTATTCGGTACCCATTTGATGAAGGAGTGTGTATTCCCATGTATAAGCTGTTAACCGCTTCGGTAGCCTTGCTGATTAGTTTCCATTGTCTCACCCCTCTGCCCCATGTCGCTCATGGTCAAGGAGCCTATCGTGCCGGATCTCCAAGTTCGGAGCATGCCATCCCATCACCGTTCCATCCGTCCATGATGCCGGTGACGGATGGAGATGCTTATCGCTCCAGTCATCATGCCTTTGCAGCCCCTGTTATCCTGCTCGATGTTGGCCATGGCGGTATTGATGGTGGAACAACTGCCCATGGTGTTCTGGAAAAGGACATCAACCTTGCCATCAGCCAAAAGGTGTATCTCCTGCTCCGCAGCAAAGGATATGCCGTCATCATCAACAGACTCGGTGATTATGCACTCAGTGATGAGAACCGGTGGCTGAACAGCCGCTCACGTCATCGCAGGGATCTTGCCCAGCGCAAAAGCCTAAGCGAAGAAGTGAGTACAGATATCGTTGTCAGCATCCATGCGAACTGGAGTCCCCGATCGACTACATACGGCCCGGTGGTACTTCACCAGAAGGAAGGCAGGAGCTATCTGTTGGCCCAATCTATTCAGGATGCCATGAACGACTTGTATGGTACTGGGCGCGGGGTCGTGTGGGGCAAGCCCTTCTATTTGTTGAATTACGTGAAGCAGCCTGCTGTCATTGTCGAGACCGGATTTTTGAGCAATGCCGCAGATCGGGCTAGACTGAGTGATCCAGCAGAGCAAAAAAGAATGGCCCAATCCATTGCAAACGGCATTATTTATTATCTGTCGGTAGTGTAGGAGCAGCATGCCAGTTCCACACTTCACGCACCAGATCACCAATACCTACGAACTCCACCTGATTCTGAAGACGAGTGGCCGATTCACGAACTACAGCAGATGTGTTTAACCCGGTATGGCCTACGTGACCTATTACAACACAATTATTTTTGTCGATTGCACGCTGAGTCGCCAGAACCATTTGCTTGCGAATGTGCTGCTTGGAGTTTTGATCATCCAGGAATATATCATTCCCTACAGGTGGCATATTTTTGGATATAGCCAGTTCTCCCACCACGGAGCGGAAGTTCGTACGGCTATCGACAAAAAAGAGTCCTCGCTCTTTGCATACATCGAGCACTATGGACATGATGCGCTTGTCGGATGTGATTTTGGAGCCCATATGATTGTTCATGCCAATTGCGTGGGGGACATCGTCAATCGCTTTCTCCACGCGTTCACGGACCTCTTTATCTGTAAGATTGGATGTAATTGCACCCGGTCCAAGCCACTCTGGCCTTCCTTTTTTGGGTTCCATAGGCATGTGCACAATCACATCCATCCCCTTTTCGTGTGCAGCATTCGCATCTTTTTGTGTTGTAGACAAGAAAGGCATCACCGCTACCGTCAGTTTGATTGGCATCGCCAGAATCTCTGCTGTTCCTTTCATGTCATTCCCAACGTCATCAATGATAATCGCCAGCCTTTTATGATCGGATGGAGACTGTACATCTGAAATCAACTTCTCTTCCTGAACGCCTGAGGCAATCACTGTGGATAGTCCTCCAAAACCATAAACGCAAATGATGAACAAAAGCGTAATACCTCTTATTCCATAAATCCTGTTTTTTCTGCTCATTATCATTTTCCTCCCTCATTGCTGTTTCCTCATTGTTTGATAATGTAGGGAGTTATATGTAAGCAAAGGTCTGCCAGCGGTTAAAGAAATTTGGATAAATTCAAAAAACCTGCGTATTTCGCAGGTTTTCTTCATAACTCATTATGATTGGTATGACTCACCCCTCCGGATTATAGATAAAGGAAAGGCTCCTTCGCATCCATAAACTGTACAGGGATATCACCAACAAGTGGCTGTAACCATTCAGCCATATGTTTCATTCCCCATTCTTCACTTCGCTCATGCCCCAACACCAGCATAGCCTTGTTCATTCCGAGCATCGTCGCATCGTTGACATAGGCGCACAGCGTCCACTCCGTAATTTCGCCACAAAGCATCACGTCAAGCTGCTGCTCCTTCATTAATTCCATCGGCATGGACTCTTTTCCCAACCCAAGACTTCCACCCCCGACAAGAATCCCAATTCGGGAACAAGGCATATCCGGACGACCCACCAGTTGAATAACATCCATCCGAAGCTTCTGCTTCAGAAATTTCGCCAGTTCGCCCGTGGTTGTCGCTTCAATCTCATATATCCACGGAAATTCATATGGAACCTGATTCGTCTCCCAACCCAGTTCTTTAAGCAGACCTGTATAGATTCGATCCGGTTTGGCCATATGCATATAGTCGTGATATCTCCAAATAGCCATGCCGGTATTTTCTATTAGCTGTCGTTTGGCCTCGTAGACAGGGTCCTGTTGAATCCAGTCCTGTTGATCTGCTCCCGTATAGTAGGAAGGCTCGTGTGTAATAATAAGGTTGGCTCCGGCCGCATATGCCTGCCGGATTACATCAACGGTAGCCATATAAGTCGTTACAATCCCTGTAACTACTGTACTTCCCTTTCCAGCGACAAGCACATCCCCTGTTGTAGGCAATCGATTATCCCCACAAGAGTCCTGCATCACCTGTTCCATCACTTGCTGTACATTCATCGGTCTTCCTCCTTGGATCGTTTCTTCATTAGCCTTTTACCGCACCAACAATAATGCCCTTGGTCAAATATTTCTGTAAGAACGGGAAAACTAGAATGATTGGCAAGATACCGATAATCGCCATAGCCATACGTACCGCTGTACTCGGCAGCTCAACTGCATTAGCCCCCAGCAAAGTGCTGGCCTGGCTTGATTTCAAAAACTGAATATTGTTCATTAATCGAATGAGCATATTCTGGATGCCATAGTATTGTGGTTTCGTAATAAAGTAAAGGGCATTGATCCAGTCATTCCAGTATGCAAGTCCCATGAACAAACCTACTGTCGCGAGCACCGGAACAGAGAGTGGCAGCATCATTCGGTAGAAAATACGAAGCTCGGATGCACCATCCATCTGCGCTGACTCAATCAGATCGACAGGAATGTTGTTACTGTAGAAATTACGAATCAGCAACACATAAAATCCATTTGTCAACAAATTGGGTATAATAAGCGCAGCAAAGGTATCCTTGATGTGAAAATATTTGGTCCACAAGATGTAGGACGGGACAATACCTCCACTGAACAGCATTGTAAAAAACACTACAAACGCAAGCAGGTTACGGTATTTGAAATCTTTGCGCGACATGGGATACGCCAGCATGCTTGTTATTAACAGCCCCATCCCAGTCCCGATCGTCGTCACCAGAAAAGACACACCATACGCTCTGATAAACGTTGATGCAGAGGACATCATATATACATAAGCATCGAGACTAAACTTCTCCGGGAAAAAGCTGTATCCATTTCGAATTAAGGCCGACTCATCGGTAAAAGAAGCCACGAGAATCAGAACAAACGGCAGAAATGCGAGCAACGTAAATATTCCCATGGCGATTCCGGAAAACACAACAAATATGCGTTCACCTTTAGTTCGAATCACGGTGTTTCCCCCTAAAATAAAGCATTTTCAGAATTGACTTTTTTGACGATTGCGTTGGCAACCAACACCAGTATAAATCCAACCACCGATTGATACAGTCCTGCAGCCGCAGACATTCCAATATCATTCACCTGCATGAGCGCTCGGTATACATAGGTATCGATCGTTTGTGTCGTGCTGTACAACGCCCCAGCATTCATTGGAACCTGATAGAACAACCCAAAATCCGAATTGAATATTCGGCCGATCGACATCAATCCCAAAATGATAATGGTCGGTTTGAGCAGAGGCAACGTAATCATGCGGATCTGCTTCATCTTACCCGCACCGTCAATTTTGGCAGCCTCATAGATACTTTTATCAATCCCGGATATGAACGCAATATACACAATAGAGCCATATCCGGCAGTTTTCCATAACTGAATGAAGACCAGCAAGTACGGCCAATATTTTGCTTCCGAATACCAGTTGATCTCGGGTATGCCCAGTGGTCGCAAAATGGAAAGATTCACAAAGCCGCTATCCGCATTCAGGAACGCAAATACCAGGTAGGACAGTACAACCATTGAGATCAGATTCGGTAAAACGAGTCCCGACTGAAACACTTTGGACCATACTTTGGTCAGCAGCTCCGACATGAGAATCGCAATCGCAATGGACATAATAGTTCCCAATACAATAAAAGTCACATTATACAACAATGTGTTTCGCGTCATAATCCATGCATCACTTGTCTGAAACAAAAACTTGAAATTGTCGAAGCCTACCCAATCACTTCCAAAAATGCCTTTGGCATAGTTCACATCCTTGAAAGCGATAAAAATCCCGGCCATCGGCAGGTAGTTGTTAATTAGAAAATATAGCAGCCCCGGGGCAGCCAGAAGCAATAACGGAAGTGTTTTCTTTATTCCTCTGGACGTTGTTTTGACAGTCATGTGCCATTCTCCTCCTTCATGAGGAGCGGGTCCGTCCGTGACATCGCTCCCCATTAAGACGTAATGCAAGCCCTTATTTCTGTTGTTCAGCCATCCACTGATCAAGCTGCTTTTGTTTGCTCGCGATAATATCCTCCGCTCCTGCATCGTTCAGTGCTTGCACAAATTTGAAAATCATCGGATCTGGGTCAAGCACCCCCGTTACCAGAGCTGGCAAGTATTGATTAACAACGTTAGTGACTGCACTCATCTGTGTCTTCACTTCACTTGGATCGAAGATGAAACCAAAATACGGAGATCTTTCCGTATCTTTGTTTTCCTTCAGTTTCAGTTCCACATCGGACCAGTTCACACCCTCAAGCTGATACTGCAATGACTCCGAGCCAACGATGCCTGTACTCAGCATTGCTGTATAAGGTACCGTGGAAGCATCCAGACCGTCAGGGAATTTCACATGATGCTCATCGACCTTAACGTAATCCTCCCCTTCAATGCCGTACAGAATGGTGTTAATCAACTCTTGATCTGTATACAAAAGGTTCAGGAACTTGACTGATGCTTCAGGAACTTCTGTTGTACTGGACACCATCCAGCTCACCAAATTCACTGCGCTTGTATCGAAATAGTACGGGACCAGCCGTTTCATTTCCAGGTTTTTGCCGGTCTGCGCGCTCAGTGCCTTGGCTGCTTCCATCCCGCTGTATCCGCCGAGGAAGGAGAACCCCCGTCCCGAAGCAACCGTATCCGAGAAGGCAATCGAGGCTGTGGCCGCATCCTTTTCCAGAAAACCTTTGTTAAACCACTCTCTCATCCTGTTCGCACCGTTTTTGAACTCATTCGTTTCATAGAAATTGCGGACTTTCCCATCATCGCCCACAACCACACCTATGCCTGTTGTATCTGACAGAAAATCAACCTTATACATGCCTTTAAGTGACAACATCAGGTTGGTGTCGCTTGGATTGACATTAATCGGGCCAAACGGAATGACTTCCGGATTTTTCGTTTTAACCGCTTCAAAGATAGCTGGCAGGTCATCCAGCGATTGGATATCATCTGCGGAGTAACCTGCCTCCTTGAGCATATCGGCATTGTACACAATGTTTGTTGGCAGCGACATCCCTTTATTTACCGGGATACCATATACATGCCCATTCATCGTCGTAGACTTCAGCAGGTTAGGACCAAAATCCTTCTCTAAAATCTGTGTCAATTCCTTGCCATACTCCGGCAACAATTCCTCAAGCGGATAAACCTGGTTTTTGGAAACATAATTCGTGAACTGGCCCAGTGTTGTGAAAATGTCCATTTGTTCACCGCTTTGAAGTGCCAAATTGACCTTCTGTGCGTAATCGGCTGGACCATACAAATTGAAGTCCACTTCTACACCAATTTTCGGAATGGTGATGGCATTAATCGCATCCTTGACTTTGCTGACGTCATCGGGAATACGGTTAAACGAAGGCATCGCGAAAACTATTTTCTCTACATTTGCCTGAGTGGACCCATCCCCTGTTGTTGCAGAGGATGATGTATCTGAGCCGCAACCCGCTAACAGAGAGCCGCAAAGGACCAGTGACAGCATAGAACCCCATAACTTCTTATTTTTGATCATCTCGTATATGACCTCCTGTTATCTTGTATTCGCTTTCAGTTTATCTGATTAAACCTGCTATCGCTTCAACAAAAACGGACTGTTTTTTCATAAAGACGGAATGAACCATACTTGGCCCCATGCAACGCAAAAACCCTGCTCCTGATGGAGCAGGGTTAATCACTATTTGGGCCAGATACCATGCATTGCAGGGCTGGCTACGATCGTAACGAGCTATATTTGGCCCGATATGCGTTTGGCGTTTCTCCCGCCAGCTTTTTGAACACAGTGGAGAAATAAGAAATCGTATCATATCCGGTCTCTATAGCAACCTGTCCAATGCTCATCCGACTTTCAATAAGCATACGCTTCGCCGCCTCAATTCGATATTGATTCAAATATTCCTTCATGGTCAACCCTGATTCTTGCTTAAACACTTTGGCCAGATAATCAGGGGTCAGAAATACGCTGGCAGCTACATCCTCACGATTGAGATCCTTATCGTAATTGTCGTGTATGTAACGTTTCGCCTTGTCCACTATTCCCTCGGAGCGCAGTGTTTCCTTGATCGTTTCAATCGTTCGTTCGGTGATCAGATGGGCCCACTTCATAAAATCAAAAATACTGTTCTCTGACTTTTGAAACAACTGCTGTGCAAGGGAATCTCTGAAAAGCTGGTGAGCTTGTACATTTTTTTTGGCTAGTATGGCATACACAACCTGAAGGAAATCTTCACGAATGGAATGCAGCATTTCTGCATCCAGTTGGTTTTTATGTGCCAACTGCTCAAGGTCCTTTTTCAGCCGATTGACAATCTGTGCCTTCTCCCGTTCTACAAAAAGGCTTGTATATAGCTGAATGTCCAGGTCAAATTTTTCCCTTTCCCCATTTTTGAATGAGGTGTGCTGCCGGTGTACTTTGCCCCTGAACATAATATTCGATTCATCCAGACGCTCCAAATCCGCTTTCACCTGTGCAAGTTCAGTGATGGGCTTCGGCTCACTAATATAACCTGTGGCAATACATTTCAAATATTGGTTCATCAGTTGAGTCAGATGTCTGCTTCGTTCTTCAAGCTGAGCCTGACTTACATCGTTCTCGTCCAAAATAACAGAAACATAAAGCATGTTATTTTTTTGGTAGGATACCACCCTGTCATAATTAAGACTTCTTAATATAATCTCGGAGCTAAGGTTAGAAAATGCATAACGAAAAGTGCTTTCATTCCATCGCTCGTCGATCTCCGACAGATATACACTCACGAGAAGCATCGCGTAAGACTGCTCCACATCAATGGTTAAATCCCGTTTTTGAATCTCTCCCTGAATCAGATCCAGTCGCGGTGATATCATCTTCGTCAGGATATCGGTCCAGAAGCTTGCTTCAACCAGCCCTTTATTTTTCAGCCAGCTCAACCCAAACTTACTATACTCCCCAAGCTGCTTTCTCCATTTCAACCCCCCACCGCTTTCAGCAGTGCTGCCTCAAGCTTCTCCGGGTTCAGAGGTTTGAGCAAATACGAGTCCGCATTATAAGAGATCGCGGTTGAAGCAAAATCAAAGCTTTCATGACATGTAAAAAAAATAAAGGCACAATCATGTCCCTGCTCTCTGACCCACTGAATCATCTCGATGCCGGAACCTCGCGGCATCTCAATATCGCAAATGATCAGGTCAGGCACTCCCGCCGCAAATAACAACTGGGCATCCTGAACGCAGTGCGCCCTGGATACTTCCGAAAAACCGTATTCTCCCCAGGAAATGATGTCGGTCAACACTTCAACCGTAGGAACATCGTCATCAATAAGCATGCAATGCATCACGCTCTCCCCTTCTTTATCCTGTTGTATTCTGAGACTCGTTAGGGATGGGCAGCCAAACTTCTATTTTGGCTCCAGAAGACTCGGCATTGGACAAGGTTAACAAGGCATCCTGTTTGTACAGTAATTTCAGTGTTTTGTATATTGTCGCGATCCCTATTTGCTCCCCATCTTCTCGCTCTAAATCCCCGGATTCGAAACGTTCCAGCCAACTCTCTGGAAATCCTTCTCCATTGTCTTCAATAACCAATTGGACATAGGACTGCTGACCGAGGGTCTCCACATTCGCCCGGATGAAGATAGATAATAACTCGCCATAAGTCAAAGCGTATTTGAACATATTCTCGACAAACGTCTGGATTAACAACTGAGGAATACGAACAGGGCCCGCAGTCGGCTCAATGTCCGTCATATAAAAAATTTGATCCGGATAACGAATTTCTTGCATTCGGATGTAATTTTCCACATGCCTCATCTCTTCATCAATGGAAACAAGTGTCAGTTCGGGCTTAAACATGTACCTTAGATGTCGTGAGAGCATTTGAATCATTTGTCGAATCTCTTCATTCCGGTTATGGTACGTCAAACTTGAGATGGTCGAAATCGCGTTCAGATAGAAGTGAGGACGAATTTGCATTTGCAATACTTTGAGTTCAGCCCGACTCTTTTCTATTTTTTCTTCATAGGATTGAATTTTGAGATGGGTGATCTCATGCACCATGGACTGAAATGAGTGGAATAATTTCATGAATTCAAACGAATAATTCCCCTTGGCTTCTGGAAAGGGCAACTGCCCTTTCTCCACCTCTTTCGCGGCTCGGACCAATTCGAGAATGGGACGCAATATGTTGCGGGCGAGAAATCGAAGCACCAGTGGAACGGCAATCAGGGAAATGCCGCCCAAACTAATAATCAACCACTGAATAAGCTTTAAGCCAGAGAACATGCTTTGCTTGGTAACCACATTGGTCATCTGTCCAAATTCCTCAATAGACTTCGTTACGAACAGATATCGCTTATCCGACTGCTCAGCTTCATCTATCCTGTTGCCCTTGCCCCACAGCTCCCCAGCCACCGTGGCAGCAAGGATATGTCCATCCTGTGCACTTAGTACAAACTGACTTGCGGGGTCAGCCTCCCGGCTGGTCAAAGACAACAAGCTATCCGCTTTTACAAACGTGCCGAAGCTGACTGCCCCATAGGTGATGTGTTTGAACAAATAAAATGTTCCCTCCACGTTGAGAACACTCCACTCTCCTCGTTTCCCAGCATGAGTCTGCATCACCTTCCAGTCCTCTTGCTTCAGAAAATCGGACAAAGCCATCTTCTCTGAGGATTGAACACGTTTACCAAATTGGGTGAGAATCCTGTCTCCCCTAAGAATCTGAATAAACATCCCGTCACTTGCATAGTTGTTGTTCATCTTGGACTTCAGTGCGTTCATAAGATGTATTTCCTTAAAGTAATCTCCCCCATCGACCGAATGAACATAATCGCTAGCGTACCTACTGGCATAATCACTCGCATCATCCGCATTATTTTCGAAAACTTCGATCAGATCTTTGGCATAGATATCCAAACTGTTATGAATCGTCTCCGCATAAATCGCCAACGTGTGATCCGAGTTGCTAACGATATGATTCTGAACAACCTGTAGAGAATATATATTGCTCAAGAGAAGAGCCGCAAAAAGGATGACCAAAATGACCATAATTTGGGTGTATAGTCTGAAAACAATGCTGTTTGTTCTAAATGGATGTCTCCCTTTCATGCTGTACCCTCTTCTCTTATCTTAATGCCTCGCCCCCATAATCTACATAGCCCCTGAATAGACGCAATACATGCGACTATCAGGGGCAAATGTATAAGGACTTGAATTTATTCAGCAGGCTTGTTATCCTCTCCTGCCCATTCCAAGGCTAGAACAATATAGTCATTCCAAAAATCCCAGTTGTGAACCCCGGCACTCTCAATGTAGGTCAGGCTGACATTCTCCTGATGAAGGAAATCTCGAAACCGTTGATTGACATCCAGTAAAAAGTCTTCTGTCCCACATGCCATATAAATATCTGGTATTGACGTGTTTGCTTCCTTCAAGCGCATCACAAGCGCTTCGGGATCTTTATCACTACCTGTAAGCTGATCCAAATCGCCAAACACGCGCTTGAAGTATTGGTAGTTGGCAACCCCGTCACTATAACCAGGTTCTGCATTTGCAATTTTATAAGGAAGTATAGCTGAGGACAAAGCGATAATTTTGCCAAAATGCTCCGCATACTTCAGACCGTTCCGAATAGCTCCATATCCTCCCATGGATAAGCCACCGATATACGTATCCTCTCGTTTGGTTGATAGGGGAAACAGACTGCGTGTGAATTCGACCAATTCCTGGCCAACATACTCTCCATGCAAATCCCCCTTATCCTCGTCATCCACGTAAAAATGATTTTCCCCAGCGGGCATAAATACCGCAATCCGGTATCTGTCCGAAAGCTCACGAATACGTGTATAACTAATCCAATCTGTATTACTGCCTGAATATCCGTTGAGCAGATAAAGCGACTTCAGCGGCTCACGATTTGCCCCTGGGTCAGCTTGTCCCGGAATTACTGGAGCATCCACCGGCAGCAGTGCACTAAATGTAACCTCTCTACGCATCGATTTTGAAAAAAAGTTGACTTGAATCATAGCCATGATGTTCACATCTCCTCCGATTTGAAGTTAAATCACATACTGTTCCTCTTGCCCTTGTTCGTTCACATAATGTACAGCTGAATGATAACTTTGGAAATCTACCGTTAAGGTGCACCTCTGATTGCCCAGACTCCATTGGAGAAGTATTACGTCATCTGCCGAATCCAGCACGCTGAATTCTCCCTGGAATGCAGGATAGGTATTCCGAAACCGGATAAGCCCCATAAGCCGTTGGACTACCTTTTTCTCCAGCGCCTGTTCCAATTCCTCCATCGTGTAATTATGACGGTTAATTTCTCTTCCTTCGCCCGTTAGTTGAACACTCTCGCTGTCATTCTTTCCGGCAAGCAGTCCCACATAATAGACCTGAGGGATGCCTGGTGTGAAAAATTGAATAGCTCTCGCTGCCAAATAGGCGTCATCATCATGATCAAGCGCACTGTAATAGGTGCAGCGAATTTGATGTACATCGAAGCCATCCTCCGCCTTATGCTCCTCTGATAGGATCAGACTCAAATTCGCGCCTCTCTCCAGACAGACATCAACGATTTTTCTTGCGTCTGTTGTATCGATCAGATCATCCAAATCTGGTTTGACCGGAATACCGTCATGACAATCCAGCATCGTGAACTGCTTGGCGGGTCTCTCCTTCAAATAAAGGCACAGCTCTGTACCGGATCGATTAATCAATGCCTCAAGCACACGATAAGGCAGAATAAAATCATAAATCCAGCAGCCGTACTCTGCCAGCTTGTATTGCGTGGAATAATGGGCATGAACCTCTGGCAGCAACACAAGGTCCAACGAATCCGCCAGTTCCTTGACCCAATCCATGAATAAGTAGATATCCGGCTCCACAAAAAAGCAGCTTGTTCCAAGCTTTTTGATGACATAGCCCACTGCATCCAGCCTTACCATTTTGACGTTTTGCTGTTTGAAATTTTCAAAGAAAGACCGGAGCAGCTGCTTCGTCAGTTCCGAACGCACATCCAGATCAATCTGCTCAGAAGGGTCTGTTTTGCCAAACGTGGTCCATACCCTTTCTTCTTCTCCACTCTCCTCAATTTGAAAGCTGGAATAGGGCTTGGGACGTCGCAGAAACATTTTGTCGATATCTGCTTGTACTGGCTCTCCGTCAGTCCATAGCTTATCCAATGTCATAAATAAATCGGCATATTCAGATGAACGTCCCTTACGAAGAAAATCTTGAAAATAAGGGGATTGCTGCGAAATATGGTTCACCATCAGATCGACCAATACGTCAAAATGTTCACCGATAGAGCGTATATCTTCCCATGACCCCAACGCAGGATCAATCTCCAAATACGTGAGCGGAGCAAATCCGCGATCCCCTGAAGACGGGAACGGTGGCAAAATATGAACCCCACCTGTGAAAATATCTGAAAAATGAGTATGAAGCACTTCATTCAAAGCCTTCAAATTGCCTCCCATAGAATCGGGGTATGTGATTAACTGGACTTGATTTTTCAACTTCATTCCGGAGCCTCCTATAAACCGAACTGTTCTTTAATGAATTCAAGTCTTGGCAACTCTACGACAGCACCACGATATCTCAATTTGTAGGCACTGACGGCAAATCCGAGATTCAAAGCTTTCCTGACCGTGTATCCCTGCACCAAAGCCGTGTAGAACCCGGACCAAAAAGCGTCTCCTGCCCCTGTTGTATCCACAATATCTGTAGCGTAAGATTCGAAAGAAATGGTTTCTCTGCCGTTACATACTAGTGCCCCGTCTTTCCCTAATGTCATGATTACCATCTTCGCACCTAGCTCCAAAAATCGCTCCATTTGTCGCTCGGGAGCAGCCTTCCCGAATAATCGCTCTGCGTCATCCTCCGATGGCTTGATTACATCAACCTGCGAGATCATGGATTTGACAACCTCCATACCATCCTCTCCCCGCGGCCAGATCATCCGATGATAGTTGGGATCGAATCCAATAAGTACACCATGGCTTTTGGCTTCTGTAATGACCCTTTCTACCGTATGGCGGGCGGGAACTCTCGAGATCGGCCAGCAGGAAAAATGAACGATCTTCGAATTGTGCAGCGCGTGCTCCATCGAGGCAGTGAAGCTCAGGTGATAATCTGCGCCACGGTAAAAGATCGGAACGGGTGAGTTCCGGCTTTGGGTAAGAACGACCAGACTTGTGGATTCATCAACTCGCTGAATGTGGTTCGTATCCATGCCTGCCTTCTGCAGATGATTCATTAAGAACGTGCCTAGGCCGTCCTCTCCGACCGCCGAAGCAATCTTGGACTGTATTCCCAGATTACTTACATTCAGAGCGATATTGGAAGGCGCCCCTCCAAAAAAACGGGTGTAACCATCGCATCCGATATGTTCATCATATTCATTCGATATTAGATCTACAAGCAGTTCACCAACTGTTAGCAAATCATTAGATCTATCTGCAAAATTCAAGCTTTTATCCAGTTCTAACATCGTCTTCCCCCTTGAATTGCGCTTGTATTTCCACATTAGAATTGTAATTAAACCTATTGTATTTCCGTTCCTATGCAGAAACTTTAATTAAATCGTTCTGTTTTATCAAAAAACAGGCTTTCTCTCCTCTCAATGGTTCAGTGCTCTGGATATGGCCTGAATGTACTCTGTTCTGGCTTGCCTGCTGATCTCGGCATCTGGAACTGCATGTTCGAAGGCATGGTAACATCCTGGGTACACATGAAGCTCCACCGGGATCCCGGCCTGTGCCAGACGTGCGGCGTAATCTAACGTCTCATCCCGAAAAGGGTCAAGCTGTCCGATACAAATGTACGCTGGTGGCAGACGAGTCAGATCCGTCGCGTGAGCGGGGGCCGCATGGGCTGGAACATCACTGGCGTACTCCTGTCCCAGATACATCTGCCATGCCACCAGATTGTTGGCACGATTCCATACCGCTGGATGCGTAATCTCATAGCTGGATGGCGTCACATTCCGATGATCAATCATGGGATACAACGGCATCTGGAAACAAATCTCCGGTCCATTAAGGTCCCGCGCCATTAATGTTAGCGCCGCCGCAAGACCACCACCTGCACTGGCTCCGCCAACAGCAATCCGATTCACATGAATCCCTAGTTCAGCCGCTGATTCAACGATCCACTGAAGGGTAGCATAACAATCCTCAAGACCCGCAGGATAAGGATGTTCGGGAGCCAGACGATAATCCGGGGATACCACGATGCAATCTGCCGTTTCCACAACATCGATGCACAAGACATCGTCAGCTTCTGGACTTCCCAAAATATATCCGCCTCCATGAATCCATAACAATACGGGCAAACGCCTGTTTCCTTGGTGGAGTGGCTTATAAATTCGGATACGCAACGGTTGCCCCTGCCCGCCCGGTATCGGAAGGTCTGAGATCGATATACCTTCCGATTTCTGAACGACAGGCGCTGACTGTGATCGGGCTTTCATAAGACCTTCCGGCAAGTGGATCGTTTCAAGAGTGGTGAGACTCTGCTGTAATTCCGGGTGTACCCGGCTTGTAAAGCCCATCGTAATTCCTCCATTCATGTTGCTATACAGTTAAGCTAGTCACTTATCCTAGAGCCCTGAAATTGATCCTCAATACAAGTAAAGTTCAAGTGAAAATAGTGAACCATCAGCCTCTGGTCATCCAAACGAAAACGGATACGATCGTGATGTGGAGAATCCAGCTCATACACGTAAATCTCCAACAACTGGTTGTCCAGCCAGGCAGCTTTGACAGCCACTTTTTTTCCAAACAACAGGTTGTCCTGTTCCCACTCCTCGTAACCACCGAACAACCCATACGTACCACGTTCATCCTTCCATTCGAAATGCCACTGCTGATCCATAAAGCTCAGCGCAATCTCCTGCACGCCTCGATCATTTGGCTCCAGATGGTACCGTCTTGTCCCCAATTCAGGAGCCGTATCAAGCCTAGTCTTTTCTCCGAGTTCCCACTTGCCAAGAGAAAGCTTCTGCTTTATCAGAGCATTTTGCAACGGAGAAGAATGATGCATCGCTGGCAGTAGATGGTTCCATACCGAATCCAGAACGGCTTGCATATCCTGCAAACCAGCGGTTATAGCTACCACAGCATCTTGATTCGGAATCACGATACAGTATTGGCCGAAAGCCCCATCCGCCCGGTAAGTCTCATGACGACATTGCCAAAATTGGTATCCGTATCCTTGGTGCCAATCCTCATTGCCCGTCACCCCGATCTGACCAGCATTCGTAATGCTACTAACCTTGCAGGAGGTGGCCTCCTCTATCCACGTTTGCGAAATGATTGCCGCTCCGTTCCAAACGCCTTTGTTCAGAAGAAATTGGCCAAACTTCGCAATATCACTGGTTCGCAGCCATAATCCCCATCCTCCCGTATTCCCGCCACTCGAAGTCCTTTCCCACCTCGGCTTTGGAATCCCTAAAGGTTCAAATAGCCTTGTTTCCAGATAATCGGCCAGACACATTCCCGTAATTCGCTCCACAATGAGACCCAATACATGGCTGGCACCGCTGTTATATATAAAATACGTTCCTGGCTCGTGTTCGATCGGAAGCTCGAAGAATCCCCGCACCGCATCACCGTCCGTCCTGTCTCCAATCCGCAGTTCAGCCCGATAGTTCAGAAATTCGCCTTCCGTTCCGAATCGTGTCGTATCCATGGCATGACCTGTTGTCATCGTTAACAGATGTTTTATTGTTAAATTCTTCGCATGCTCTGAAAGCCACATTCCACTAATCTCGGGAAAAAAGGAGAGAACGACATCATCCACAGTCAGCAATTGTTCCTGAACAGCAAAACCTGCTGCCATCGAGGTAAAGCTCTTCGTCAGAGAGTATACGGCATGCGGAACATCCGGTCGATACGGCTTGCACCACCCTTCGGCGACAAGATGCCCATGTCGGATCAGCATGAAACCATGCAATTCAAGCCGCTGGGCTTCGATATGTTCCAGGAAGTCTTTCACTCCCTTCAAAGACACCCCTTGTTCTGCCAGGCTGCTGCGTGGAATACGATGATCCTGTATCATATCTATCTCCTTTCATTGCTTCAATTGTGTTGCTTTTAAGACACAAATTTTATGTCAACCGCTTGACATAAAGAGTATACGGTAAAGCTTTCAGACTCTTCTCATAGAGAAGTGCCTTTTATGTGCTTTCCCGTTCAACGAGCATCACCGGTAATATATTTATTTTGGGAACCTCTTCTCCATCCATCTGCTTCACAATCAAATCAATGATTCGTTCCCCCATCTCTCGAATAGGCTGCCGGATGGTGCTGAGACGTGGTGTAACTAACGAAGCGATCTTGACATCATCATATCCAATAACCTTGATATCCTCCGGGATTTGTTTCCCTGACTGGCGGCAGGCCTGAATGACCTCTGCTGCAATAACGTCGCTGCTGGCAAAGATGCCATCAATATCAGGATGTTCCGCCAGGAACTGAACGATCTCATGTTCAATGTCCATTTCGTCTTCAAGAGAAACATCTAATTGCAGATGAATGGGAGTAATACCGAAAGCAACCAGCCTCTCATCATATCCCTGCGCTCTCCCGTTGGCTAACAAGGCCTGATGGTGAGGGCCGCTAATACCGCGATATACAAAAGCTGGCTGTCTGCACCCCTTCTCCATAAGCAGTTGTGTAGCCAGTCTTCCCCCCATGAGATTGTCTGAGGAAACTATGGGAATATCATCAGCTACCTCGCGGTCTAGCGAAACCATCGGCAAATTCAGGCCCAGATAATGCCCGACATCCAATACCGAGCTGCCCATGATGATGCCATCCACTTGATTCTTTTTTAACATGTCAATATATTGACGCTCCTTGTTCATATCCCGATCGGAATTACATAGCAGCAGTTTATAACCCTGCAAATCTGCATAATACTCCAGATAATACGTCATCTCACTGAAAAAAGGATGCGAAACATCTGGAATAACCAGTCCGATCATATTCGATTTTCTTCTGAATAAAGCCCGTGCCATTTCATTCGGTTGGTAATTAATCTCTTTCATCACCTGATATACTTTGTCACGTGTTTTCTGGCTTATATAACCTCTATTATTCAATACACGAGATACCGTAGTTACGGACACACCTGCTTGTTTGGCTACATCTTCGATTTTGGGCATAACATCATAACCGCCTTGCTTTTTTTAACTATTATAACCCTTTCATTATCCATTTTCAGAAATTATTTCAAGGCCCCTTCGGTGATTCCTCTGATGATTTGCTTTTGCAAAAATAGATACAGCACCAGAACCGGAACAATCGTCATGATCAACCCCGACATTAACGGAGCATAATCGACAGAGTACGAAGAGAAAAAGTTATAGGTTGATAGTGGCAACGTCTTGTGCTCAGGCGAGAGCAGAACCAGGCTTGGCAGCAAATAATCATTCCAGATCCATAACACATCCAGAACGACAAGTGTTACAAATACCGGTTTCAACAGTGGAAGTACAATCTGGAAAAAGGTTCTTAGCCTGGAGCTGCCTTCAATAAAAGCGGACTCCTCCAGCTCAAACGGGATGCCTTTGATAAAACCATGAAACGTAAACACGCCAAAGGGCACACCGAAACCCAAATACATAAACAGCAAGATCCCCTTTGTATCCAGCAGGTTCATATTGCCATACAGCATGACCAATGGAATCATGAGTACCTGAAATGGAAGTGCCAGTGAAGCAAGCATGATGAAGAAAACAATGCCGTTAATTCGCCATTTAAAACGGACAAACAAATATCCGGTCATTGACGAAAACAACAGGATAAGGAAAACGGACAGAACCGTAATGATCATAGAATTCATAAATCCGTTCAGAAAGTCCATATCCTCAAAAGCACTTACATAATTGGAAAATTGAATGCTCGTTGGCAGAGATAAAGGATTCTCTACGAATTGCTGAGTTGATTTGAACGAGTTCATGACAATCATCAAAAAAGGCGTCAAAAAAATGAACAACAACACGTACAGCAGCACTGTTTTTAATTGCGGAAGAGATCGACGGGCATTCATTACGATTCAACCTCCAATTTTTTAAGCAAATAAGATTGTGTAAGTGCAATAATGGCGACTACAGCGAAAAGGACTACGGCCTCCGCCTGACCCACCCCGTATTGATTGGACAAAAAGGCTTTTTGTACAATATGATACGTAGCCAGCTCCGTGGAATTAAATGGGCCGCCTTTGGTCAACGCAAGGTTAATATCATACGTCAAAAAGGAGCGGGAAACGGAAATAAAAATACAGATGACGATGGCAGGTACGGTGAGCGGTAGCATGATTCTGCGAATAATAGCCATTCTGTTCGCCCCATCGATGCTCGCGGCCTCCAGCACATCATTAGGTACACCCGAGAACCCTGCAATATAGATAATCATCAGATACCCGATCAGCTGCCAGGACGTTGTAATCACCAGCGCCCAAAAGGCTGTGTCTGTACTTGTTAGCCAGGAGGTTTCAAACCAGGACCAGCCGTACTTTTCTCCCAAATAGGGCATGACCTGCGAAAATAGAGTCTGCCATAAATAGCCGAGCACGATTCCACCAATCAGATTGGGGGTAAAAAATCCTGTACGCAACCACTGCTCCCCTCTCCCTCCACCCGTGAGGGCGAGTGCAATAAAAAATGAAACCACATTGGCAATAATAACGGTAAAGAACACGTATTTGAGCGTAAACCATAATTGTCCCCAAAATACGGTATCATGAAAAACTTCTACATAATTGGCAAAACCGATGAGCGTGCTATCAGCGGATTGAACATCCCAATTGGTGAATGTAAGGTATAATCCAACGATAAATGGGATGACGACGACTGCTGTAAAGGCGATGACGGAGGGTCCTCCAAAAAGAAAGAATGTTCCTGCATTTTTCATCAACTGTTTTCTATTCATGCTGACCTCCTTGATTACCCCTCTGGCTTCACATATAGAGGATGAACCTTCATTGCTCAGGCTCACCCTCTGCATGCCCTTTGTTTATAAATTATTTGCCAGCCTGGGAAGCCCAATAGGCTTGAACTTCATCGATAAGTCCTTTGCGATCGATAACATCTACCAGATACTTTTGCATGGATGAGCCAGTCTTGGCCCAGTAATCCTGAGGCAGGTAATTGATGACACCAATATTCAGCACTTTGCTTTGATCCACATATTGGGTAACTGCATCAGCAATAATATTGGTTCCTTTTACCTTGACATCTTTGTAAGGCAAAGACAGACCCATTTGTGAAACGATCGCATTCTGTCCTTCTTCGCTGGTCACTAGCCATTCAATAAACGCTTTGGCAGCCGTTTGCTGTGCTTCAGTAGAACCAGAGTTATCAATAGCCAATAATTTCGGTTCACTATATGCGATTTGGGTGTTTCCAAAATCCTCCGGGTTATTGCTGATGGGTACAGGAATGATTCCGAATTCGTCATCACGGCCCTCAAGTGTACCGATGACTGCCCAAGTCCAGTCCCCCATGAAATAGAATGCGGCATCACCCTTGGCAAAGTCGGCACTGTCTTTGTTGTAATCGGCAACGAGTGGGTCTTTGCTCCGGGCATTGTATTTTTTCAACAAATCAAAGGTATCCATCAGGCCGTTAAACGGTGCGTTATCGGCCAATGAAGCCGTCCCGTCTTTCAGCCCCTCTACAAATTTACGATTCTCATCCACACTGTTGGATTGCAGAGAATACGTAAGCCCCAAATAATGAGCACCCAAAGACCAATCTGCTCCATGGAGCATTACAGGCGCTTTTCCAGCGGCTTCAATTTTTTGAAAGAGCGATTCCAAATCATTGCGGGTCTTGATCGTTTGCGGATCGAAAGTCCCTCCGATGGCTTCCTCTACTACACGCTTGTTATACAGTAACCCATACCCTTGGGCCGTCCATGGAATACCCAGAAATTTCCCGTCCAGCAACGCACCTTCCACTGCACCCGGCTTCGTCAGCTCTTCATACTTCGACTTTTCTGCATCCAGATCCAGAAATTTGTCCTTATATTGAAGAATGGTTCCAGGGTCAAGATTCGCAATGGTTGCCGGATTACCCGATGCCAGCAGAGATTGGAACTTTTCAAGCTGAGCCCCTCCGATCGGAGTAGGGATCAATTCAATCGTCACTTCAGGATGCAACTCATGATATTTTTTGAAAAGATTTTCGAATACAGCGTTAACTTCAGCAGAGGTATTGAAAAATGTAAGTTTAACATCCTTGCTGGCTGCTTCGGTTGCATCCGGGTTTTCACCCGTTGCCCCGGTCTGCTTGCCTTGCGAACAAGCCGTGAGTAGCATCGATAGTACCAACAGTAAACAAACAAACGGTGTAAGTTTTTTCTTCATCTTACTAAGTCCCCCTGACAATAGTTTATGAAAGCGCATACAAGATAGATGCAATTTTATGATAACCGGTTGACATATAATGTGTCAATCGGTTGATACAAAATTCGAGCTCCATTTTTTTCATTCATTTTTAATCCAAATGTAGACAAACCTCTATCATTTATGATTTTTTTTGCATTCCTTGCAGGATTATGGGAATTTGTGGAGAATAGAGTAATCACTGGTTTCTCGTGAACACCTAATTGGAAGCGCATACTTATCAAGTTTTGCTTTTCCCCTCTTCTAAGTAAGGATAATCACATTCGGCCGAGAAACCATTTTACCTCAATATTGAAAGGAGGACACCTCCAAATAAACTTAAATCACAGCGTAAGCTCTGAAGTGTTTTATATGTATGAAAATGAAATGAAATATCGAGGAGGATAACTCATAATGAACTTACGATTCAAAAAATCATTGGCTGTAGTCTTGGCCTGTTTAACCGCTCTTCCTCTCATGTTGGCACCCGCGCCCACTCAGGTTTCAGCAGCAAGCGACGCCAACGTAAATCTGTCTGCCGAAAAACAGGTTATTCGCGGTTTTGGTGGAATTAACCACCCCGCCTGGATCGGTGATCTTACAGCAGCACAACGCGAAACTGCTTTTGGCAATGATCAGAACCAGTTAGGCTTCTCCGTACTCCGGATCTACGTCGATCCGGACCGAAATAACTGGTCTCGTGAAGTCGCTACAGCTAAACGTGCCATTGAAAAGGGTGCTATCGTATTTGCATCACCATGGAACCCTCCAAGCAGCATGGTTGAAACGTTCAATCGCAATGGAAACCCCAATGCCAAGAGGCTGAAATATGACAAGTACGCCGCCTATGCACAGCACCTTAATGACTTTGTAACCTACATGAAGGATAACGGCGTGAATCTGTATGCAATTTCAGTTCAAAACGAGCCTGATTACGCAGAAGAATGGACTTGGTGGACTCCTCAAGAAATGCTTCGATTCATGAAGGAGAATGCCGGATCCATCAACAATACTAAAGTTATGGCACCGGAATCCTTTCAATATTTGAAAAACATGTCTGATCCCATCTTGAATGATCCGCAAGCCCTCGCCAATATGGATATTCTGGGTGCACATACGTACGGAACACAGTTCAGTAACTTCCCTTATCCATTATTCAAGCAAAAAGGAGCAGGCAAGGAGCTGTGGATGACAGAGGTATACTACCCAAATAGCGACAACAACTCGGCCGATCGCTGGCCAGAGGCTTTGGATGTTTCCTATCATATGCACCAATCTATGGTCGAGGCAGAATTCCAGGCCTATGTATGGTGGTATATCCGCAGACAGTATGGTCCAATGAAAGAAGACGGCACGATCAGCAAGCGCGGTTACAATATGGCGCACTTCTCCAAATTTGTACGTCCAGGTTATGTCCGAGTGGATGCAACCAAGAAACCGGATACGAATACATTTGTTTCAGCGTACAAGGGGGATAACAAGGTTGTAATTGTGGCGATTAACAGAGGCACCTCTGCAACCAGCCAAAGATTTGTTTTGCAAAACGGTAATGCCTCCACCGTATCTTCATGGGTAACAGATAGCAGTCGGAATTTGGCTAGTGGCGCACCGATCAATGTGTCCAATGCCGCCTTTACAGCACAACTTCCAGCCCAAAGTGTCACTACGTTTGTAGCCAATGTAAGTAGTGGTAGTGGTGGTAATACTGGCAGCGGTACCACATATGAAGCAGAGACAGAAACCACACTCACCGATGCTGTAATTGAAACGATTAATTCCGGTTACACTGGCTCCGGGTATGTTAATTTCAACGCCTCGACTAACTCGGCAATTCAGTGGAATGCTATCAATAATACTGTAAGCGGCACCAAAAATGTGAAATTTCGCTATGCCTTGGAAAGCGGGACGCGTAATCTTGATGTTTTCGTAAATGGGACCAAAGTGATCAGCAATACCCCCTTCTCTCAAACGGGAAGTTGGTCCACTTGGGCTGAAAAAACGATCCAAGTACCGATGAATGCGAATACCAATACCATTAAAGTGGTGACAACTGGCACAGAGGGGCCAAATATCGACAGCATTACGGTTACAGCAGCTCAATAATGGACGTGTAGGGAAAAATTGCCCTAACCCCCCTTCTGTATCCGATACAGCAAGTTAGTATCATCAGAAGCGGGGGTTAGGTTTTATGGAACAGCATTCACAGCGCAGTAACAGGAGCCAAAGTAATCAGCAATACCCCTCCTCAGCCTGTGTCAGGCAATACAAAAAGGTTCCCCGAAGGCGTTAGCCTATCGGGGAACCTTTTATTTGATGCGGTCGAGAGGACTCGAACCTCCACGGGGGTTAGCCCACACGGACCTGAACCGTGCGCGTCTGCCAATTCCGCCACGACCGCATATTGTATATCTCCGACATGTGTATATCGGCGACAAGGAATAATATATCATGTGAAATCTAGCATGTCAACACTGAACATATAACAAAGAAAACCTGCCAGACATCCATGTCTGATCCAAGCTTTCAATGATTGCTAATCTTTACTTCATCACACCTGAAGCTTCATGCAAACTACAGTTTGGAAGGCCAGTTACCATACCACGCATAACCGCCTCTTCTCTCTTTATCAATATCGCTTAATTTGTATCTAACGATCCCGTCACGGCCTATAAAGATCGGTTTATCTGTTCCCACTTCATAGAAGCGAGCCCAGATGGGTGCTGCTTTCGAATCAGCGATAATTTTGCTATCCCCATTTGCTCGTTCGTACTTATAACCCGTGATTTTCACCTTATTAAACCAAGCCTCAGCTCCCTTAATGGATGCTGTAATTTTGGTATTTGCGGGTCTGGTCTTCAAAAACTTTACAATCGTTACACTCTCCCCAGCCGTCAGCGATGGTACCTCATAAATTCTCGCGCTTGCCGGTTTTAGCGAACTGGAATCATGTTGTTGTCCCCAAACTGTCAGCTTACCACCTACAACCACTTGTGTATTTAGAATGGCTTCTACCCCTTTGGCAACTGAATTTTTAGCACGATTGGCAAGTGTGCTGTCGATAAATGAGAAGTCTCCTTTGCGTGTTGCGACTTCATCCAACATGTACATGACATTAATCATGGCATCGTCATTGTATGTGATGTGCTTGTGATACCCGGAGCTTTGGTAGACTTGTGGCCATCCGCCGTTCGAATACTGCATATTCAGCAAAAAGTTGATTCCCTTGATCGCGGCAGCTGAGTAACGCGAATCATTTGTCTTTATAAATTCCTTCGCGAGTCTTCTAACTTCTGAGTATGTAGCTTTGTTGTCAATCGTGGACTTCGCCCATTCCCCACTTGTTTGTTTATAATCTTTTCTCCAGCCCCCATCCGGCAGCTGATTCTTCAATATATCGGAAATACTTGCTGTTGTGCCTGATGCATCTGCAGCGGATACTGTTGCTACAGGAAGAACTGCCATGCCGACTGCTGAGAAAGCCATCGAACATGCCATGACTAGAGTAACTAATTTTTTTGCTTTCAATGGATTACACTCTCCTCGCTAAATATTCAGTTTCACCTCAGCATCAATATTTACATATAGAACAATAGAAACAAATCAAATTCAATATATATAAATCCATTTTCACTTTAAGTTCACTTCATTCGCCAATGGATAGATATCCTCAAAGTTATTCGTTTCCAAAATCATTTTCTCTGTGTCAAAGATCAATAATGTTGGACTTTTTTCAATGTCGAATAATTTTACATAATCATACTTTTGCGACGTATCCTCCATACTGATAAAATTCAGCTTGCTGAAACGAATTGAGGACATCACTTCATCCGAATTTACGATCCCCAATAACTGTTTGTTCAACGAATTCAAGTCTGATTCCGCGTTCCAAAATACATAACCACTATAAGTTCCCTGTTGCTCTGAAAGTAATTCCTTCATTGCTGTTTCTTTGCTATCAGCAGAACAGCCCGCTGTGAAGACAGCCGTAAGAACGACGAAAACAATGATTAGTAGTTTTCTCATCTGGGTCAACCTCCTTGAAATGACCAAGTAATTTTTCTACATGATTTAAGGCTACATTTTTGGATGGTCCTCATGACATAAAAATATAGTTTGTTAGTTTCAAGCATAAGCAAAGTCTGTTTCTTATCACAGAGTCTAACAAAAGAATCCTGAACTAACTCCTCTGCGATGGAAGGATCATGAGTAATACTAATGGCTTTTTTCTTCATCACAGAATAAATTCACTGTACAATCTTTCAATTAAAATGGTACCGCTTTCAATTTTAGGTTCTAATGACACAGGTCGGATCAACAATGTACTCTCCTCCTTTTTGCTTTGTATTTTATCCGTACACATGTGGAAAATTGCTTCGTATAGTGATCATCTAATGAATAGATATTACGAGATAAATATCGAGTGAACAACAAACAATAAAACATAATAATAGAATATTTTACTTATATTGTAATACATTAACTAACTTAAATCAATTTTCTGTTTCTTATCATTTGATATCCTTTAAGCTTTTAGTTACTTTTTTGTAATCATTACCACTTCTATTCCAACATATTTTTCGTCAAAAAACGATAATTCCGCTAACATTGAGGTACTACGAAGGATTATAAACCCGTTTGACAATTACGCAATTATGCAATATAGTTTCAAATAGTTACAAAAACTTAATTATTCATTTGCCGAGTTTCATGTTTGAAAACGGGGGAACCATTTTGGGTGAATTATTCTTATACATAGGAAATATAGGGAACCTTCTACCGAACCCTTAGCTAACTCCGTAGGCATCGAAGGGAGAACATTGATTTTGAAAAAACTGATCATCTCCATTTTTGGAGCAGCTGTACTATTTACATCCGGGGCAACAAGCACAGAGGCAAGCAGTATCAATTCCGTAGTGAACAACATGACTGGTATACCTTACAAGTGGGGCGGCACAACGATGGCTGGCTTCGATTGTTCCGGGTTTATGAGATATCTTTTCAACAAATATAGCATTGAATTACCACGTACATCCCAGCAGCAAGCCAAAGCAGGTACTCCGGTATCCAAAAGTAGCGTTCGCACAGGCGATCTGGTGTTCTTTAATACGATGGGCAATGGCATTTCACATACAGGTGTATATATCGGTGGCGGACAATTCGCTCATGCCTCCAGCAGTAAAGGTGTAAGCATCACCAAGTTGTCCAATCCTTATTTCAATGATCGCTACGTGACGGCACGACGGGTAACAGGACAATTTATGTATGATAAAATGTTAGGTAAAATGTAATCATCATATAGAAAGAGGAGGCCCGGATCATTCCGGGACCTCCTCTTTTGGTTGACTTGCCTTTTATATGACCGATTCGTGTACTACATGTACTAATGCAGCGCCTTTTGCACTCGCATCGCGCCCTGAGACAGGGCATGTCCGCCCCCAACTGCTCCGGCTACGGCAACCGTCTCCATGATCTCCTGATCTGTGGCGCCCTTGGCACGGGCTTCTTCCACATGGTAGAAGGTACACACCTCATTGTTGGCGAACAATCCAATCCCAAGTGCAATCAGTTGTTTCGTCTTCGCATCAATCACGCCAGGCTGAAAACATTCTCCGGTAAACTCATGATACGACCTGACCACATCTGGCAACATATCACTTAATGCTCCAATCTGATCCTTGTAGGCATGAACTTTATCATTCATCAATGTCATGGCTTGCAGCACACCCTTTCGGCTATAGTTACAGATCATCCTCACTGTACCTATCTTCTCTCCCGAGTGAGCCAATTATGCCAAGAAATCATGGTAATTCCAAACATTTAAGCGCTCAAGCTTCTTCCAAATAATAAACCGTTACTCACCAAGCGGGTTCTGGCGAGGCTCGCTAAACAGCTGATATCGATAGCGGCGATCCAGCTTCACCACACGCCGATTCTGACGGCGAATCAGTACTTGCTCGCCATCCCAGGCAACAACAATTCCCGTTACATCATTAGATTCCAGCTCATCCCGCACGACTCTTACTTTATCACCCGATAAACGCAAGGTGTCCAACTCTGTATCACTGATCATGTCTATAGCTCCTATATTCCAAATTAATTTACAAAAAGAGACCTAAATGATAAGTCATTTAGGTCTCACGTGACTGTATTAGACTGTCATGTCATTCGAAATTATGTCCCGACTGAAAGTTACCGCTGCGCGTGCTCTTTGCTGTCGTTCTTCTCAAACCAAAAATCAAGCACTTTGGCAGACATCACACGTTCTTCAAGGTACTCTACTTGATGCGGTGTAAATTGTTCTTTCCAAGAGAAGGACAACTCTTCGCACAAGCCTACGATCGTCAGTAATTCTGACCAGGCAACATAGCGTTTGTACCAGAAAAATTGAGGATGTTCAATCATATAGGGATAAAGGTCATCGAATTCCGTATGTTTACAATCCAGGGCACGTTCAAAATGAACTTTCGATCCCGCCAGCTTATCATTAAAAAATTGTTCTGTTGCAAGTTGGTTCCCCATGGTGTTGCCTCCTCTCCCTAACATAACCCCATTATAAATGAAATCAGCGGTCATGCAAAGGCATAGTTCAAAAAATAGGCCCTATTCCTTTAAAATGTCACATTTCGTTATCGTCAAATTGTACCGTTCCATCGTTCAGGGAACGAATGCGTACCAAGGCTTCTACCGGGATACCTTGTTCACGAATCGTGCGCGCACCTGCCTGGAAACTTTTCTCCACCACAACGCCGAATCCGACCAACTCTGCACCGGAACGTTCAATAATTTTGATCACTCCACGAGCGGCATCTCCATTGGCAATGATATCATCGATGAACAAAATACGGTCATTCTCATGAATGTACTCACGAGATACCATGATGTCCGTTACAATTCCTTTGGTAAAGGAAGGTACGCGTTCACAGTAAGCATCAGGATCAGCCAGAAGCGTTTTTTTGCGACGAGCGAATACTAGTGGGACCCCAAGTTCATAGGCTGCGGCAAAAGCAACCGGAATCCCTGAGGATTCTACCGTGATTACTCGAGTCACTCCACTTTCACGAAAACGGGCAGCGAACTCCCGTCCCATCTCCATGGTTAATGCAGGATCAATCTGGTGGTTCAAGAGACCATCCAGCTTCAATACCTGATCCGAGATGACAACACCTTCTTGTAAAATTCGTTGTTTCAATACTTCCATCATTTGACCTCCCAAGCCTATCCTATGAGGTAAAAGTATCATATATCTATCTATAAGTTCAAGCGAAATTGCCCAAGTGCTGTTCCTATGATGCCATTCAAGCGATTGCTTGCTATTAATTGTCATGACTTTTGTGGGTCAAGCATACCTTGTACCATGGTACCCGCATGTCCAAACTATACAGGGGCCTGAGAGGGGAAACACATGAAACAGGCATTTCGGGTGCTGCAAATCGCATTTACATACATTGGAACGGTTGTCGGAGCCGGCTTCGCAACAGGACAGGAAATATTGCAGTTTTTTACCCAGTATGGCAAATGGGCCACCATCACCATAGGCTTATCCACCATGCTCTTTGTCTGGCTAGGTACCAAAATGATGCTAATCGCTCACGATACCGGCTCCTGCTCTTATGAGGATCTGAACAAACATTTATTTGGCCACAAGGCGGGCAAATGGATCACCTGGGTGACCCTTCTCATTCTCATTGGAGTGAACAGTGTCATGCTTGCCGGGGCAGGTTCCGTTTTTGTGGAACATCTGGGTTTACATTATCAGACGGGTCTGATTGTCACACTAGTAGGTACATATCTACTGCTTGGTCGCGGTATTCAGGCCATCCTGCAGATGAATAGCATCGTGGTGCCCATGATGCTCCTTCTATCGCTGCTCATGATTACCAGCACCCTTCATCACCCAGGTGCTTCCCGATTTATAACACTGACTACTGACTCAAGTCCCCTTCAGGTTTGGCTGTCTCCACTGCTCTATACTTCGTTCAATCTCGTGTTGGCCCAAGCCGTTCTTGTGCCAGTGGGCAACCAGATTCGCAATCGAAGTGTGCTGAAATGGGGCGGAGTACTGGGTGGAATCGGCGTAGGCTTCATGCTGATGGCAGCTCACTTCGCCATGTCTGCACAGATGCCTGGCATCATTCAATTCGAGATCCCGATGGGCAGCATTGCCTTTCAGCTTGGCTGGGCGGTGCAATCTGTATATGTATCCCTCATTTTCATGGAAATATTCAGTACATTTGTAGCCGATATCTACGGGATGACCCTACAACTCAGGCAGCATATACGTGTGCATCCTCGATATATTACATTAACCATTATGCTGTTGTGTTACTCACTCAGTCAGTTTGGATTCAGTTCTCTGCTGTCCATCCTTTACCCCATCTTCGGAAGTATGGCACTGATCTGGGCTACCAAATTGGTGATGAACCGCTGGGGCGCCTTTCGTGGACGCAATAACATGTGAACCTCTGACTCATACTGAAATATCAACAAAAAAAGGATATATGCGGGTCCAGGATTTGGTAGTCTCCTGGACCTGCTTATATCCATGTTATAAGACCTGCTCAATTCATAGAAAAAGTCGAGTAATCTCGTTAGCTTGCTCAACTAGTTAATACAAAACATGTATACGCTAATCGAGAAGACAGAATCTATTCCACAAGCGAAGCAATCGTCATAAGCATCGTTTCTACTTTTTTAGATTCTAGGCCAGGCTGGGAAATTGCAAATACATTTTTTTCAGTTCATTAACGGATCTGCCCAGAGAGTAGTGTGTTTTGGCTTTTTCACATGCCGAACGGGCCAGTTCATAGCGGTAAGCCGGGTCCAGCATTACCTTTTCAAGCGCTTCAGCCAGTGCAGAAGGATCTTCTGAGGGAACAAGCAGTCCATTACTTCCGTTCTCGATCTGCTCCGGTATGCCACCTACATCCGTGCCTACAAGAGCAAGACAACTCAGCGCCGCTTCAGCGAAGACTGAACCAAAGGCTTCAGCCCGTGAAGGAAGGACAAAAATATCAAAGAAAGGCATGAATTCCTCAGGGTGCAGTGTATAGCCATAGAAAATAGTCTCATTATAAATACCCAACCGCTGTGCCAATTCTTCCAGATCAGGACGAATCGGCCCGTCTCCAATTATGTGTAATACATAATCATGACCTCTGCCTTTTAATTCAGCACAAGCTTTGAAAAGAATATCCAATCCTTTTGCCGGAACAAGGCGACATACCGTGACCAGCTGTGGTACGGCATTATCATGGGGAATCGGTTTAAATCGTTTCTCATCAAATCCATTGGGGATCACACCAATGACCTCTGGCTCCTTCACGTAGGGAGCCAGATAACGCCGGAACGAATCTGATACCGTCAAGAGGCGCTCTGCCTGGTGCTCCAACTCACCATAAATTGAAAGCAGGAATCGATGCTCTGGTCCATCCAATTCAATGCGTCCATTTAGAATTAATTCTCGTTCATAACTGGAGTGGATCGTTTGAATGAGGGGTGTATCCGGAAAAACTTTCTTCATCGCGAGTCCTGCAATTGGATGGTGGGCATGGATCAGATCATAGGGCTTCTGAATGCGCAGTTTGGTCCACCATAAATAATCACGATAGGTTTGAATATATTTTTGGACAACAGGACTATCCTTATATTCGGTCCAATCAAACGTTTCGAACTGAACTTCCTCTCTGCCCTTGTTGCGAATTCGTTTCGGCAACGAGAACAGATCCATCTCCCACCGCGGAGCTGTAAACCTCTCTTGCATATACGGAATCATCGAGGATACACCTCCGGGCTGCTCCGGAGGAAAAAAAAGCGCCTGCAGCAATTTCACCGTTAGTTTCCCCTTTCTAGCTTACGTTCTTTCAGTGCATCTACATTCATGATATATCAGAACATATGTTCAGTAAAGAACCAGAATGAGAATCCCTCTCACTGTCTTACCCTCTTGGATGCAGATCCATTTTTGGTCTGAGTACGGCTCTACTGTCCATTATGACATAGGGAAGCTTGAACATCCATATTACGTTAGACACAGCGACCCCTTCGTGAGAATTCAACTTGGATGCACCGCTCAACCAGCCTAGACTGACCAAGCTATTGTTCACCAAGTCGTATATACAACATATTCACGGAAGGTACTTCTCAGAAGCGAAAGCAATATTTCATTCGTCTCGCTCGGTTGCTGCAAGGTGTTTATCCAGTAGTCAGAATCTCAGGTAGCCGTTCCACCGGTTTCTCATATGTATTGAAACCACCCGTCTCCCCAACAAATGTATAACCATTCCGCGCATAGAAAGCATTTAAAGTAGCGTTGTTCGCTCCGCAGTCCAATCGGACCATGTGCTTCTCTGCAAACTGTATGCCGGTGCTTGACCATTGCAATATGGAACGCCCCAGACCAGTTTGGGCATATTTTCTTCGAATCGCCAGTCGATGCAGATAGACTGCGCCATCCTCGGCGTGAGCTTTTGAACCCCAAAGATGAACATCCCACGGGCTTGGCTGACGCATGAGTATGACCATCCCTGCTACGTCCGCTCCTTTATTGAATACAAACACATCCCCACGCCGGATCGCTCCTGTCGTATCATGTGAATCTTCACCTTTAAGTAAGGCGCTCCATTGGGAAGATCCTTGGCTCTGCAACCATTCGGCTGTTTCCACCAGCAGCGAGATCACATCCTCCGTATCCCCAGGCTCCGCCTGAACCGCTTGAAAACCATCGTTGATATATTCGCTACTTATCCTGAATGAGTGCATATCTTTCTCCTCCGCTTCCAAGTCTCTATGAACTAATGGTACTATACCGGGAAATAAATTTCTCGTCAAAATGCAAACAAAAAAAGGTAAAAGGCAGTTGCCTTTTACCCATCCATTCTTGCTTCATCAATAATCCGATTTTGATACAACATCGTAAGATGCAGGGTATCAAACTCCATTTCCTTTTCCAATTCCTGCATCAGTACTTCGACCAGGCTCTTCCGCTGCATACTGGTGCCGGGAACCTCGTAATCGATGTAGCCTGTCAGATCGGAAAGAGAGGTGTCAATTGTAGCTGTTCCGACGGGCAACCCGCCTCGCTCCTGAAGAAACAGCTCATATACGCGGAACTCCCGATCCTTACGCTTCAGCATGACATAACACGCTTCTTCGGCAGCTTCAATATCATCGGGGTCAGATTCATCGTACTCTTCAAGCTCCTCAGAGAAATCACGATGTATCCACTCCAGCGCCTCAAGTTCATTGCCCTGATGCCAAGTGCGAATCGTGATCGTATCGATGATATCCTCATCCAGTTCTCTAACCAGCAACTCGGCAGCGGCTTCCCGTTGATTCTCTTCGGGCTCATCGTACCAGTGTATCTCGCCCTGTGCATCAGCACCGTATTGTTTCAAAGAGGCTTCCGCAAGTTCCCGCCCATCTATATCATTAAATATATACGTCGATATACTGCGTCCTGCACTCACCATTTCCATCTCCAGAACATGATCCCGATCTTCATATGTAAACGATTCGACTTGTGATCTAGGAATTACCCGTGTTCCATTACCGTCTGTATCGTCATAGCTCACCTCGTCATGGATCATGTCTTCGGACGGCCATCCAGACTCCAGCTCAGGTTGGTGCAGAACTGAATGTAGTGAGCCACAACTGACCAGCACTTCATAATAGGCAGCTTCCACCGCATCCGCAAGAGATCGGACATAGGCATGTACTTTGTCCACGATAAGTTGCTGCTGAGTATCATCCGATAGAGACTCTTGCTCAATCTGAAGACTACCGGATAGGCGATCTCCTTCTCTGTATACGAGGAAAAGTGAGCCAGCATAGTGACCATCGAACATCACATCCTGTACTTCCCCACCTGATGTACGCAAGTCAGCTACTAATTCCACATCATGTTTCATTACCTGTCCTCCTCCATTCCTAACGTTATTCTCTTAGGATACCCCTGAAGACGGTAGATTATGAGGCTATTGTTCATTTCAAAGTTCAGATATACGAAGTACGGTTAGACAGATAAAACATATTTATGAATTGCATGTGCAACACCCTGCTCATTATTGGAAAGGGTCACCTCATCCGCAGCGGCTTTCACTTCTTCCGGTGAGTTCTCCATCGCAATGCCTTTGCCAGCAAAGGTTAACATCGTAATATCATTGAAGTAATTCCCAATCGCCATAATTTCCGAGGGCAAGACTCCCTTGGATTCGGCAAGTCTTTTGAGCGCAGCGCCTTTAGACGCTTCCGCATGCATTAGATCAATAAAGAAGTCACCACTGCGTGTCATATAATATGGCAGGTTCCAGGTGGACCATTCCTTCTGCACCGCATTCATCTGTTCTATAGGACCAAATGCAGTGAATTTGGCTAATGGTTCGGTCATATCTGCCCATTTCGGCAGTTTCAGAGGCTCTGCTAGAAAGTTGTAGTACATCTCACGTACCTGTAACTCCAGCCCATCCGGTTGATCTACATACAATCCAAAAGCCGTATTGATGTCAAAATGCACCCCATTGGCCCGGCAATAGGTAATGAAAGGCTCAAGTCCCTGTCCATCTAATGCAAAATGATGAACCACTTCACGTGTATCCACCTGTGCTGTGACAGCGCCATTATGGGTAATCACATATCCATCCAGTCCCATCTGCTCCATAAAAGGAATCGTGTTGGCCGGACCTCTGCCCGAACACAGAACGATCTCGGCTCCCTTACGGGAAGCTTGGATCAAGGTCTCCTGGGTCCATTCGGTAAGTTCATGATGATCATTCAGCAGTGTTCCATCTACATCTAATGCAATTAGTTTATAGTTCATTTTGGCTTCATCCTCATCTCTGTAGTAATCGCACCCACCGAAACCCTCCCTTCCGAGGGAGGGCCCCATAGGGCTCTGCCCTCCACAACTCCCTGCTCCGCTTCGCGAAGGACGGGAGCTGTTACTTCCGCAGACGGTCCAACTCGTCTGCGGTTAGTTCACGATAGCTTCCGATCGCAAGCTCGGAATCCAGTTCAAGTTCACCCATGGCCACACGTTTCAGATAGATTACACGTTTGCCTACCGCCTGGAACATCCGTTTCACTTGATGAAACTTGCCTTCGTGAATAATAAGCGAGATTAACGAGACGATACCTTCCTCCGTCTCTTCCTGACCAAGCACCGTCAGTTCGGCTGGTAACGTCTCATACCCGTCATCCAGCTGCACTCCGGCTTTGAAACGTTGCACATCTTCGTCATCCACGTTGCCCAACACGCGAGCTTCATACGTTTTGGGCACATGCTTGCGTGGAGATAACAGATCATGGGCAAGCGGACCATCATTCGTGAGAATAAGCAATCCCTCGGTATCCTTATCCAATCGTCCGACCGGAAACGGATGGAAGACCCGCTCTTCTTTACGCAACAGATCCAGCACCGTCTTATCTCTGTTATCCTCCGTAGCAGACACCACACCTTGAGGTTTATGCAGCATTAGATAGATCATCTCCCGATACACAATCCGCTCTCCATCGGCTTCAATGACATTAACCTCCGGGTTCACTTGTACGCCACTGTCCTTCACTGATTTACCATCCACATGGATTCTGCCTTGCTTCACCATTTTTTTGAGTTCACTTCGTGTTCCTACACCCATATGGCTTAATATTTTGTCCAGACGTAGCGTTTGTTTGCCTTTTCCACTCATACCGATGTCCACCTCCAACCTGCCGGGTATTCATTCTTCAGCACACCGTCCAGCCATTTCCCCCAGCCAGCAGCATATCCGTCCACACAGACCAGAACATACCCTTTCGCAGTTGTTCCTGCCTTGAGTACAACTCGATCTTCTTCAATATTCAACGTTTCACCCTTGAGGTACCTTACCGCTTCGCCATTAGTCGATGACAAGCTCACACTTCGACGTGCCTCGGATGCATTCAGCGCACACGCCAGCGGGTGAGAAGGTACAAATCGGCCATTCTTGATAGTACCCATAAACCACCCTGGGCGGATGACTTTCAACCCCTCCAATCGGGCCGCTCCAACAGACGACTGATACACACGATCTCCGTAACATACCGTTTCTCCGACGAACTCGCCATCCAGTTGCTCATTCATAAACGAAGTGTAGATCTCAACCGGGTCCATACGGCTTGAATCGTTTCCTCGCTTCTGTCCACGTTCCGCTCTGCGTCCACCCGATTCTTTACCTTTTTTACCTGTTTCGCTCATCCCCCTGTTGCCACGAGCATGTCTGTCATTTTTTTCTCTCGATTCGATTCGCAACAAGCGTTCCTTTTTACGATCAGCCTTGGTCATAGCAATTGAAGAAGCAGCAATAGAGCGATCCATGTTCCCTTCTGCTTCAATCCTGGACACTTCCACCACTTGTCCGTACTCCATTGCTCCTTCTTTAACTACTCCTGGTTGATCTGTCTCTAATTCTTCTCCTGCGCGATGCTGTAGTACAGCGACATAATGACCCTCTCCTTCCAAAAGGTGAGGCCACAATCTGACCGTGCCACGCGTCTGATCCAGCACAGCTTCCATCTCTTCCGTCTTCTCTGGCAACATCTGACGTACCCACTCCGGTCGACCAGAAGCGAACCCCGTCTTTTCGGGAATGTCTACAACAGCATACTCACGATTCTTATTCAGGAACTCCGCAATCATGGCTTCATTTTCTTCCGGCGCAAAGGTACAAGTCGAGTAGACCATTAGTCCTCCCGGCGCCAACAATCGTGCGGCAGTTTCCAGAATATCACGTTGCATGAGCACACATTTTTCCACTGAATGATTTTCCCATGATTTGATCATGTCTTCATCTTTACGGAACATGCCTTCACCTGAACACGGAGCATCTATTAATACTTTATCGAAATAATAAGGAAATGCGTCCGCGATACGCTCAGGCGATTCATTCAGGACGACAGCATTTCGTACTCCATACAATTCCACATTTTTGGCAAGCGCTTTAGTCCGTTCACCATGAATATCGTTCGTGACAAGTACACCCTTGCCTTGCAGCTTTGCTGCAATCTGTGTGGTCTTGCCTCCCGGAGCAGCACACAGATCAAGCACGCGATCACCAGGCTGCACCTTCAGTAACTCAACTGGAGCCATAGCGCTAGGTTCCTGTATGTAATAGAGACCTGCATGATAGTAAGGATGCCGACCCGGTTTCACACCATGAGGTACATAGAACCCTGTCTCACACCAAGGAATGGGTCTTAGTTCAAACGGAGCATTCTCCCTGAACTGTTCCCGTGATATTTTCAACGTATTTACTCTCAGCCCCGCTTGCGGGGATTGTTCATATGATTTCATATAAGATTCATACTCATTACCTAACAAATTTTTCATGCGCTCCGCAAATACCGGAGGTAGTTGTACCGCCATAATTTCACTCATCCCGTCTTGTTAAAATTGCAACTTGTTCTATGTTATCATATCCTGGCTTTGCTTTCCTATCACATCATATGTATTCCACTACAGCGTGTAATGTAGTATAATGGCAAGTAGATTGATTCCTGAGCAAAAATACGGTTTTTAATGCATATTATCCCAGACTCTATTTTTGCCAAAAACAATATTCGATATGATCGATGGGGGATGTCCAATGAAATCCAAGAAAAAGAAAAGTGCTGCGATCCTTATATTCCTGGGTGTGTTAATCATTATGCTTTCAGCCCTGGTACTGGTTAATCAGCAATCCAAGAAACAAATGGATACGGTGGAGAATGCTTATGGCATCGCTGCTTCCAAGCTCAATCCGGCTACACGGGAACTGCTCGATGATCCCAACTACCAACAAATTATTGTGCCGGCTGATCTCAAAGCCAAACTGAATAACAAGGACAGCTTCTTTGTTTATTTCTTCGCTTCCGACTGCTCACACTGCCGTGCCACAACACCTCAGCTGATGCCGCTGGTTGACAGTGAAGGCGTAGAGCTTCCCCAGTTCAATCTTCGCGAATTTGAAGCTGGATGGACCGATTATAACATTGAGTTCACACCTACACTGGTCTATTATCAGGATGGTGTCGAGAAAGATCGTATGGTTGGCGGACTCCAGGAGAATGGCAGTGACCAAGGCTATACGTTGGATGACTACAAACAATTTTTCCAAAAATATAAAGCCAGTGCCACGCCTTCAGCAAGCTAAATGATCCATCGCCTAATCGCGGTTATGTATATACTTGCTGTTATAACATAACATTCAAAAACACCCCGATCTTTCCTTCACAGGAATCGTCGGGGTGTTTCATATACATGGCTTCATACCCATGGAATGCTCATTTCAATACGATCCTGATCCTGATTCAGGTTCAGCTTCCGTCCTGTTTCATCGCTTTTATCTTCTCTTCATAGATCCGTCCTCGCGTGGGACTCCGGCGTTGTGGAATATTAGGCATCAGCTCAAGCGATCTCCTAAGTATCTCCTGCTCCAGTACCTTATCCTCAATCCCTATAGACAAGTCCCTGTAAATAATAGACTTGGCGTCTGATTCGGATAATTCCTTCACGAGATCTCTCACTTCCTGCACCAATGCCCCAAGCTCAATTCCCAGGGTCTTACTCGGATACGATTCCAGAAGATCAATTGAACTCTGTAACATCATCACCCCTCCGCGGAGATTGCCATTCCTGAAGTGGTACAGACCAACAGCAATTTGCAACAATCCCTTATAGAGAGAATCCCGTTCCCGTTCAAGCCACAATTCTTCCAGTACCTCATGGCACTCGAAATAATCCTGATCCCGATTGAAGTAGATTAAGTAGTCAATGTACAGTGGCTCATAGATGCTCATCCGGATTTTCGCCCTTTCTGGCGTTGTTCAGAAGTTCTTTCACATCATCCAGCAAGTCTTTGAGTCCTTCCATGTCGTGTCGCTCCCAGCAATCGTTGAAACGTTTCTGTGCCTCAATCGCTTCACTGACAAGGTGATAGAAGTACAGTTGATGGATAATATTCAGTGTTCTCGACACGATATTGGAATCGTCTTCGAAAGCTTTCTGAGCCTCCAAAATTTGCAGACGAATCGCAGACATCTCATTGTCCAGTATAAAAGCGGCCTCAGCCGTTTTTTTCAGCCTGGTTCTCATGTCATCCGGTAACCCTTCTCGAAACTTATAACTCAGAGAATGCTCAATGGTCGCCCAGAAGTTCATGGCAAGCGTCCGGATCTGTATCTCGGCCAATACGTTCTTTTGTCCCAGAGCCGTCTGAACAGGATACTCAATAATCATATGAAAACTGCGATAGCCGCTCTCTTTGAAATTCGTAATATAATCCTTTTCGATCAATACCGTAAGATCCTTGCGACCCCGAATATACTCGGCGACCCGACGGATGTCATCCACAAACTGACACATGATGCGGATTCCTGCAATATCTTCAATACCTGTTTCCACGTCATCAAGCGACACATTCAGACGTCTGGATTTCTCCAGAATACTGGATATTTTTTTGACACGACCGGTAACGAATTCAATCGGAGCATACTCTTCCCGTTTCTTTAATTCCGCCCGCATTGTCTTAAACTTGACTTTCAATTCCTCTACCGCTTGTTCATAAGGAAGTAAAAATGTACCCCAGTCTCTACCGTCCATGCTTATGCCTCCTGTCTCTATAGCGTCCCCTGTTCTTTTCCATTATACATGATGTTTGGCGGGGGAAGAGTCCCGAACGATTTTGCGCTCTTCCTTGCTTCTATACCTTCATTCCGGGGGATTCACAACTCTTGTTAACGATGCTCTGCACCAACAGCTTCAGATATATGACGATAACCATCCTTGCGCAGCAGCTCACGCAGCCCGGCATGAATACGTCGATTCACCTCAGGTCCTTCATAGATCAATGCGGTATATATTTCGACCAGACTTGCTCCTGCCTTAATTTTCTCGTAAGCATCCTCACTTGTGAAAATGCCCCCTGAACCGATAATCGGAAGTTTCCCTTCGGTCTGACGATAGATCTGGCGTATAATCTCCGTCGAACGGTCACGCAAAGGTTTACCGCTCAGACCTCCAGTTTCCTTCGCATGTTCGTGGGAAAGCCCTGTTCGACTGATCGTGGTGTTCGTTGCAATGATACCCGCCACGCCGCTATCCGCAATCGTACGAACCATATATTCAAGTTCCTGATCGTTCACATCCGGTGCGATCTTCACCAGTACGGATTTGACCGCTCCACCCGCGCGCGCGTGCTGTGTATTCATCTCATTCATGACCGTAGCGAGCAGTTCCTTTAATTCATTCCCATGTTGCAGATTACGCAAATCCGGTGTATTTGGTGAACTGATATTGACCACGAACAGATCTGCATAATCGTATAGTGCCTGAATGCACTTTGAATAGTCCAGATGAGCTTCCTCATTAGACGTTGCTTTATTCTTACCGATGTTAATAGCCACCGGAATACGACGCTCCTGAAGACGCGCAAGCTCACTTGCCATGGCTTCAGCTCCGAGATTATTAAAGCCCATTCGGTTCACCAAAGCTTCGTCTGGAGGCAAGCGGAACAAGCGCGGCTGATCGTTACCTGGTTGTGCCAGTGGCGTCACCGTTCCCACTTCCATGAATCCGAATCCAATGGAGGAAAAGCCCTTTACGGCCTGCCCGTTTTTATCCAGACCCGCAGCCAGACCAACAGGTGTTGGGAAATGACATCCGAACATGTCAACAGCCAGATCAGACGTTTCACGCACACCGTACATGACACGTAGTCCTGAAGGAACCGGACGGATACTGCCCACGCCACTCAGGCCGCCAATAATCAGATGATGCGCCTGTTCAGGGTCCATTTTGAACAACAAAGGTTTAGCGAGACTTCTGTACAACATATCACTCACTCCGTTCTGGTCCGGGTACGCCAAAAAAAGCCGCTTTCCGTCTTTTCATATGTAAATAAACACTCTACACACAAGTTTATCTGTTTCTCCTTCAAAAGGAAAGTAGTTTGCGCATAGACAGCTCGAATCGAATGATGCAAAATGCTCACAAGAAATCCACCCGCCTACTGGAAATGACGAGTTGAATTCTTTACAATGAGAGCATGGTTATTCTACACCATTTCTATTCCAAAAAGGAGGAACAACCCATGGCTCCCAAACGTAAACCACCTACGTTACAGCAAAAGAAAGAAGAAGTGAATCGCAAAGCCATTATATGGACAGCAGCTAGCGTAGGCGGTTTGATCATTATCATTAGTGCTCTTATTATTATTGCAAACATGTAGATGTTCCAACTGATTCAACCGATTCTACATACAAGCCGTTATGTATTCCATTTTATTACGTTTACAACGGATAGGTTACCCGCTCAGTTCAGCCAGTGATATGTCTTGTTTGGATTATTTTGCTTAGGAACAAGCGTATGCTGATAACGTTGCTTCGCTTCTGGAACTAGCGTTACCTCTGGCAGCACATCTTCTCCGATGCTTACCGGCGTGCCTTGCGGGGCGAGAGCGAATAATTCTTCTACATCTGCTGTGCGCATTCTCACACATCCAAGGGACTCATCCAGTCCGATGCTGTCTGGCTCGTTGGTCCCATGGATGGCATAATTCGTATCCGAAAGTTGCATGCCCCTGCTTCCGAACTCACCGTTCGAGCGTCCGTTTGGATTGACTACTTTATCCGAGATAACAAAGGATCCTTCCGGTGTTCGATCACCACCAAGTCCCACATCATACATACGAATAATGGTATTCCCGCTAATCAATGCAAGTTTGTGTTTATCCTTATCAATGACAATCTCAAGCGGTTCCTGTAGAAAAGGCTGGCCTCCCAGCGTATCTTCAAAAGCAGCAGTTGTACCCAGAGAAGAACTCGAATTCGTCGGAACGTTCTCTTGCCCACTCGCTTTGCCCTTTCCTGCTTGCGGCTTCCTTTGATGCAGGGACAACAATTGCGGGAACATCTTAGTCATCCCCGGTGCAGTCTCTCCCAAGATATTATTGGGAAATGGCTGGGCCATTTGAGTCACGCTCTTGGGCCAAGCACCACTTTGTTTGTGATAAGCCACTATTGCACTCGTTAAAGATGCGGCGGCTTCCTGCTTGGCTGTCCACGCCAGTGCCATCTGTTTAATTTTCGGTGATACTTCAGGAGGTTCACAGTTACACTGTTTGGCATCATAACTCTGTGCAGTTAATTTCCCGCTCGTATTGGTCTGTACAATGTATTTCACAGGCATATTTCGCTTCCATAAAGACCAGTCATCCGAAGTTTGCATACCCAATACAGCCGAGGTCTCTACTTTCGGGCCAGACCCGGACCAGGCAGCTGCGAGCGCAGCCTCTCCATAATTGTCTCCACCAAACCCCGCAGCGGTGAACACATTGCTCGGCGGAGTTTTTGCTGTCACGACCTGTTGATCATCTGTTTCAGATTCAGCGGTGTCATCCGTGGATTCCAGTGCCGATGACAGTGCATCGGCTGCTTCACGACTGAAACCCGGAGCATCTGCGGGTGGAAGACCTGCCAGAACTAACAGCATCAACAACGTAAGCCACATTTTGCGTACACGATGTTTCTTCTCCTTTTGCTCAGACATCTCAACCAGTTTCTCCTGATAGTCTACCCAGATGTCAGTGGGAGCTTTACTGCGTTCAAATGCTTCGTACACCTCGCCCGCTTGCTGAAAACAGTAGTTAGCCTTGGCCTCCTGCCCTTCGCCCAAATACTCCTTCCCCAGCAAATACCAGGCCATTTTATTATCAGGGTGTTTCTTGACATACGTTCTTAGATGAGTATTTTGCATCCAATCCTCCACCATTTCGCCTTTTTCCGTATATATCGGCATATGTATCCGTTAAATTCATAGGACTTGAGTACTCGGTAGAAAACAAGTTTTCGACACCAAGCGTGTCCCCCAATTATTGCTTGCATGTTGCAGAGCACGAAAAAAAGCACGTTCCCTTGTCATAAAGACAAAAGAATGTGCTTTGATGTTAACTAATGTACATATATTAGCCTTCTTTATTGAAAGGCTCGTCCGCTACTTTGATGGAATCTGTAGGGCAGCCGTCGCATGCATCCTGCATATCGTCAAACAAGTCGTCTGGAATCGCTTTGTTCCCTTTGTTGGAATCTCCGTCAAAGATTACTTCTGCCAAACCTTCATCATCGTAATCATAGATGTCTGGAGCCGTTGCTCCACAAGCGCCACATGCGATGCATGTGTCTTTTTCTACCCAAGTAAATTTACTCATTTACATTCTCTCCTCCTAAAAATACGAACGTACAGTGTTTTTATCTAGAAACATATTAAACTAAAGTAAGAATAATTACAAATCAATTTGCAACCATAAGTCTTTATTATCCCTTATTTAATCCAGACATTGCAAGTTATCTTTTTGCAGGGAAGTGCCTCTCACTTTATGATTGCGAAGCAGCACTGACGGATCATCTCCGAGCATCCCTGCGGTCACCACAGCATTCTCACCGAATTTATCACGCAGCTGATCCATAATTCGAATCAGATTGTCCTTCTTGGGCTTCTGTTCATATTCGAACAAGTCCATCTGCACCGCGGATTCTTCTCTTGGAATCAAGTTTTGGAGTGTAATCCCCAGCATCCGTACAGGCTTGCCACTCCCCCAATGCTTCGCAAATAATTGACAGGCTTCACGATAAATGACCGTCGCATCCTCCGTAGGAACTTCCATTAGACGCGATCGGGTGATGGTCTTCATATCCGGTGTGCGAATTGTGATCTGAAGCCCTTGGCTGAGCATTTCGTGCTTGCGCAATCTTCGGGCGACCTGATCACTTATATTGAGAAACACCCGATGAATCTCGTTCATTTCAGATACATCCGCTGGTAAAGTCGTCGTATGTCCGATGGATTTATTCGCTTCCCGCTCAGCATGAACAACAGAATGGTTAATACCGTTCGCAGAATTTTTAAGCCAGGTTCCATTCACTCCGAAAAGTTCGGTCAACATCTTCTCATCCGATTTGGCCAATTGACCGATCGTTTCAATACCCAGTTTTTTCAGCTTTTCAGCTGTCTTTTTGCCAATACCAAACATCTCGTTGCATGGTCTGTGCCAAAGAATCCGGGGTACATCCCTCATGCGCAAAATGGAGATGCCGTTCGGCTTTTTCAGATCCGAAGCCATTTTCGCCAATAGTTTATTGGGTGCTATCCCAATGGAACAAGGCAACCCCAGTTCATCCTTGATTCGACGCTGAATACTCTCCGCAATCTCCATTGGATTTCCGAATTGCCTTGAGCCTGTAATATCCAGATAACATTCATCAATAGACGTTGCTTCAAGCTGAGGGGTATAACTATAGGCAATCTGCATGAAATTCCTTGAATATTGGCGATAGAGGTGAAAATCGGGACGAATCACGATCAGATCCGGGCACTTTTTCATGGCCTGATGTACAACCATACCTGTTGAGATGCCTCTATTACGTGCGGTATAAGAACAGGTTACAATCACACCTTTGCGAAGTTCACTGCTACCCGCAACCGCTGTTGCTTTTCCTCTATATAAATCCGGTTCCTCCGCTTCATGTACAGAGCAGTAAAAAGCATTCATATCCACATGCAGAATTACCCGTCCGGCTGTAGGATAGTATTGATCCACATTCGCTGGAGGATTGCCGTCTGAAGACATCATGAACCTCCGCCCTTTCATGCACACTAATTAATGAAACGAATTTTCTTTCTTCTATAGTATAACAAACCCGTTATATAAATTCAGTCGCGGGCTTTTATTTTCTGCGAGATCTGATCAGAGACCCAATAACCAGCCAACCTACGCTCACAAAAAGAATCAAAGTGAGCAAGGCAATTATCGTATTTTCCCATACAAAAGTCAAAATCAACTCTCCCCTTCTTCCATATATTTCAAATATAAATCAAAAACTTATTATAACATAACTAGTGGTTACGAATGACATCCTCTTTATTGCTCTAAAATCCTATAATTGTTACATGAAACTGCGATTTCTATGTAGCATTTGGCTATAATGGTGCTATAATAATTAATTATACAAATTCACGAGTTTGGGACAAATCAACGCATCGAGTTTAACACAGTGTAGCGTTACAGAATCGAAGGATTTGTCCACTAATGTACTTCATGCTTTTTCCAACTAACCATTTAAACTTTAAAAAAGCGCTTCATCTTAAAGGAGGATCTTCATGTCAAAGGCCATTTCCATCTTCGATACGACTTTACGTGATGGCACACAAGGGGAGGGTGTCAGCTTATCGGCAGATGACAAACTCAAGATTGCCAAGAAGCTCGATGACCTGGGTGCCCATTATATTGAAGGCGGAATACCCGGCAGCAACACCAAGGACATTGAATTTTTCAAAAGAGTCAAGGAGTTGAACCTGAACGCCAAGGTCGTTGCCTTTGGCAGCACACGTCGCAAAGGTAGCATCGCCAGCGAGGACGCTAACCTGAAGCGCATGATTGAATCAGGTGCCCAAGCTGCCACCCTGGTGGGTAAATCATGGGACTTCCATGTGCATACCGCTTTGCAAACTACACTGGAAGAGAATTTATCCATGATCTATGATTCCATCGCCTATCTGAAACAGAATGGCATGGAAGTTATTTTTGATGCAGAGCACTTCTTTGACGGATTCAAACATAATCCGGAATATGCTCAGGCTGTGTTGACCAAGGCTCACGAAGCCGGAGCGGACTGGCTCGTCATGTGTGATACGAATGGCGGAACCATGCCGCACGAGGTGCATGAGATGGTGTCCACGCTGTACAGAAGCCTGCCTCACGCACATCTTGGCATCCATACACATAATGATTGTGAACTGGCTGTCGCCAACACACTCAGCGCTGTACAAGCCGGAGCCCGTCAGGTTCAAGGTACAATGAACGGTTACGGAGAACGTTGCGGTAATGCCAATCTCGCCTCCATCATTCCGAACCTGCAACTGAAACTTGGCTATGAATGTGTCACTGAGGATTCCATGAGACAGCTTACGAACGTCGCTCGTTATGTCAGCGAGATTGCCAATGTGAACATGCCGATCAATCAGCCTTATGTTGGCAATGCTGCTTTTGCTCACAAAGGCGGCATTCATGTCTCTGCCATCCTACGGGATTCCCGTACCTACGAACACATTGTGCCCGAGCTTGTGGGTAACAAGCAGCGTGTTCTGGTCTCGGAACTTGCCGGACAGAGTAACATTGTATCCAAAGCACAGGAACTGGGGCTGGAGTTCGATCCAAGCAGTGCCAATTCACGTCAGATTATTGAGAAAATCAAAGACCTGGAGCATCAAGGTTACCAATTTGAAGGGGCAGATGCATCACTCGAATTGTTAATTCGTGAGGCCAATGGAGATATGAAAGAACTGTTCACTTTCGAATCGTTCAAAATGCTTGTGGAGAAAACGGCTGGAAAACCCGTTGTTTCTGAAGCTTTTGTTAAAGTTAATGTCGCCGGAACAAGCGCCTATACCGCCGCTGAGGGCAATGGACCGGTTAACGCACTTGATAATGCACTTCGGAAAGCTTTGGTACAATACTACCCTTCCCTTGCCAACATGCATCTCTCGGATTATAAAGTGCGTGTGCTCGATGAAAAGGATGCTACAGCTGCCAAAGTGCGTGTATTGATTGAATCCAAGAACACCGAAAACACATGGAATACTGTGGGTGTATCGGAGAACGTTATTGAAGCAAGTTGGGAAGCACTCGTACACAGTTTCCGCTATGCGTTGCTTCAGGAGAAGCTACAGGACGAGCCAGGTTCACTTCCGATCCCGGCTCACGGGTTGAGCAACCATTAAGCTTATTTCCCGGAAAATAAAAGAAGCTTCTGCATCCATGGTTCATGGGTACAGAAGCTTCTTTTATGAAATTGGCAATCTAATTCGCAACCAGTTCTTTAATCTTGCGTTCCAGTTCTTTCTCTGGCAGGATTCCCAGAATAATCTCCTGGATCACGCCTCTGGAGTCAATTAGGACATTGGTTGGAAAAGCCACCCCATTGTATTGCGCATATACTATCCCCTTCTCGTCAATTGGAATAGGGAATGTCAATTGGTACTCATCCACAAAAGCTTTGGCATCTTTGAGCTTATCGTAAGATGTTACGTTAACTCCGTACATGTCAAGCTTATCCTTGTATTTTGCGGCCATTCTGTTCAGTTCCGGAGCTTCCTGCTTACACGGCTCGCACCAGGATGCCCAGAAACTGACGAACGTGGCCTTATCTTTGGCGCCGCCTACACCGTATGTCTTCCCATCCATTGCTTTCAGAGAAAAAGCCGGTGCCAGAAGACCAGCACGTGGTCCCGTCTCCGTAGGCATGGGTTCATCCTGCTTAAATACGGTGTCAATCCCGTCACCCGTATTCCGGGCTATTGTAATACTAACAAGCAAAATAACACCGAGGAGTATGTATTTATTTCGTTTCATAACCCGCCACCCTTTTATATAATTAGCCTATTGAAACTGAAACCGTAATTTCTGTGCATGCTAAATGTTCATCGCCACTGCAATCCATAATCGGAACATTGGCTCACTACTATACTTTTTAACATCGCTCTCTTTAACATTGTACCCTTTTCCTTTAAAATTTTACAATTCGAATCACACAAAATAAAATAAAAAAGGACCCCTGCCTAAGCAGGAGCCAAAGAGAGAGGGGTGAATACAAATGGCAGCACTTCACGGGCAGCAAAACACCTTCTACATCCCTACTTCCGTAGAACAAGAGATGTCAAAGCATATGTTCCTTATGCTGCCGCAGGAAGCCTGCGGGGTTGTGCTGGGTCAAGCCGCAGCGGGCGGTATACGAATCAGTCGGTTTCAGCCCATTCGTAACGTAGCACCTGACCCGCTGCACCACTTTGTGCTGGACAACGCTGAGTGGATACGATCTATATTCTCCGAACCTGCCCTAATGGGCATCTTCCATACTCATCCATACACAAGGCCAGTGCCCTCCTTGGAGGACATACAAGCCCTTCCGGCGTTTGCCGGATTGCTCAAGATGTACCTTATCGGCTCACCTTGTTATCCAAACGGATTACGACATCAGATGCATCTGAATGGATATCAGATTGAATCTTCAAAGGAACAACAGGATCAGACACCCCACTCTATCCCATTCCCTACCTACAATCTGCAGCCTGTTTCATTATGCGTGACTTAGTTGGGTGTACAAGTCACCCAATGTCTCCACATTTTTTCGCGTCATATCCTCAAGATAACAGGACCATAACTGCGCTGTCATCTTCGCATCTTCCAGCGCGTGGTGACGCCCATAGATCGGAATGCCTCTGGATTCCAGCAATTCATCCAGCCCATACCCCGGCCTGTTCGGTTCAAGCCAGCGGGCCAACATCATCGTATCAATTAAACGATGCGTCAGTCTCACCTTCGAAGTCCGCCACAGCGCGGCATTCAGGAAAGCACGGTCATGCGCACTTGCGTGTGCGACCAGAACACTTCCGCCAACAAATGACATGAAATCATGCAGTCCCTCCAGCAAAGTAGGTGAATCCAGAGTCATCTGCTGTGTAATGCCTGTCAGTTCAGTAATATGTTCCGGAACAGCAGTTTTGGACTGTACTATCGTATGGAACTGCTCCTCTTCCAGCACCACGCCACCATGAATTCGGACTGCACCAAATGAAATAATTTCATCTCCATGCTGGGGAGAGAATCCTGTCGTCTCCAGATCAAATACAACTGCTTTCAGCTCATTCAGGGGAGTATGCAGTACCTCGGGTCTGCGTTGCTCTCTCATCATGGAGCGGATAAACGCCATGTGTTGCGCCGTAGGGGCTCCCATAATGGAAGCGATGGCGGAAGGAACCCCTCCCTGACGCAGCGAATTCCAGAAACCTGTGTTGCCCCTTGCCGGCTCTCTCATGGACGTCTCCTTTCTGCAAAACGCAACTGTCTTTGCAAAGCACGATGCACTCTTCGTACCAACCCGAGCGTATCCCTGAGTTCATAATGGACCTGCTTCTGTTTCATCTGTTTCTCATCCAGGAATCCACTGCTATGTTGCAGCTCCCGCTGAATAACAACCGGCGTACTTCTCCGAAGCTTCAGAGCAGCTATGAAGGCCCGCTGGCATGCATCCAGTAATGTAAACGGAACGGCTTCAAGCGAGGTCAGTCTCTCCATTCGTTTAAGCGTAGACGACTCTTTGATCCCATGCTGCAAAGCCAAATACCTTGCACTATTTACCAGTGGAATGTATACACCATACTTGACATCAAATCCGCCTGCATGTTCACCGAATCGCTCTGTAACCACACGTCCGAGTACATTTAATGTAGCTTTATGTTTGACCGTATTACGAAGCACTGCATCGGATAGTTCAGGAACCCGTTTGAACTGTTCATAAAAACTCGTGATCCATTCTTCCGCCAGGCTTGGCTCCCCTGCAACAAAACGCATATCTGAAGCAATAATCAGATTACGAACCGGCTCCCAATTCAGATCCGAGCTCCAATCGGTTAATTGTTGCTTCCATGACTCCAGCGTTTTTCTCCAGAGTGGCTCTGAGCACATGACTTTGCCTTCACACTTGGGATAACCAAGCTCTTCCATCATGTCAGCCATTCGTTGTCCAAGCTGTGCAAAATATTCCTCTTTTCCTTCATGCGGAGAATCACTAATGATCATGCCATTATCTTGATCGCTCCATAACGTCGCTTCTTCCCTGCCCGAACTTCCAAATACGATAAAGGCATAGGGGACGGGAGGTTGGCCGAAGCCTTCCTCAACCATCCCCTGTATGCATAACTCTATTGCTTTCCGTGCAATCCGGTCATGCAGTTCATTTACCGTTTGGTACCACTCGATCAGCGACAAGGAAGCGGACAACCATTCATGGAGCTCATTCTGTAAATTCACACGTGCCTGGCGCAGTTCTTGAGAAGACACCGCACCATCGATTCCCTGATAAGACCAGGAATGGTTTATAAGCGAGATGGGTTCCATCATGTCCAGCCTCCTTGAAGCATGTTTCAGCATTTTTCACCTCAGGAGCTGAACGTACCGCCACCCGATTTAGAATCTGCATTCTTCATTTGCTCAGGATATCCGTAAGTTCCGTGTTCACTAATATCCAGTCCCATGGTTTCTTCTTCTTCAGTAACACGGATGCCCATGATGGCTTTCATTCCGCCCAGAATAATGAAGGACATAACCAGTACGAAAGCAAAAGCACCTACCAGACCTAGAAGCTGTACACCCAATTGGTGGAATCCACCGCCATAGAACAGACCTGCTTGACCTACACCCGCATGTTCAGCCAGTTCAGGTGTTGCGAACAAACCTGTGGAGATGGCTCCCCACATACCAGCGACACCGTGTACGGAGAAAGCGTAGATTGGATCATCAATGCCTTTACGATCAAAGTACTGTGCTGTGAAGAATGTGATGATACCTGCCAAAGCACCAATGACGAGAGCTGCCCAAGGTTCAACGAATGCACAAGCCCCTGTAATCGCTACGAGTGCCGCAAGCACACCGTTTAACATGCTAGGAATATCGGACTTGCCAAGAACTGCCCAGGAGATCAACAGTGCAGCAACACCACCAGCTGCAGCAGCTACGTTAGTAGTCAATGCAACATAACCAAAGAATCCATCATCCAGTGCAGTTAATGTACTACCTGGATTGAAGCCGAACCAACCGATCCAGAGGATGATAACCCCGAGTACGGAATATACTTGGTTGTGACCTGGAATGATGTTAGGTTTGCCGTCTTTGTTGTATTTACCGATACGCGGTTTCAACAAGATGGTAGCTACCAATGCTGCAGTCGCACCAGTCAAGTGAACAACCGTCGATCCTGCAAAGTCTTGCATACCCAGCTCAGCCAACCAGCCGCCGCCCCATACCCAGTGAGCAACAACCGGATACATAATAATGGTATAAAGTGTACCGAATACAATATATACGCTCATCTTTGCACGTTCAGCCATACCACCGCAGGCAATAGCCAGAGATACCGCCGCAAAGGCGAGGTGGAATACAAACTTAACAGTCAATGGAACATCTGAGAAAGCCAGTGATTCGAAGGAAGCAGCCATTTGGTCACCACTCAGGAAGAACCCTGTTGTTCCGAAGAAGCTGTTACCATTACCGAAACCAAGACCGAAGCCCAGACCCCAGAAGGCAATAACTGAAATTCCCAATGTCAGGATTGTTTTACCTGCAATGTGTCCTGCATTCTTCATTCGTGTAGAACCCGCTTCAAGTAAAGCAAATCCCCCTTGCATCAAGAACACCAGCACTACAGCCAGAAACGTAAAAGCTGAGTTCAGACCACTTTGAAGTTCGATGTTAGTCGGCCCCTCCGCAGCTGCGAATGCACTGACCGGGAATGCGAATAAAGTAAGCATTGCTAACATCAAAACCATCCATTTCTTTCTCATATACCCCACTCCCTCTTATGTTAAGTTTCTTCACATATCGTGAAACTCTTAATGCCATTATAAGCAGAAGAGAGGAAAGTTGACAAGAGTATTTTCATCAAATCTGAAAAATATTTCTGGGAATAAAGTCATGCGTCTTTTTCTTGCATTTAAGTACATATTCACATTCTATGAGCACATAGATATAGAAATGCAGTATGCTGATCACCAAAGCATAACGTTTGACTGTACGGTTAAAGATCATGTATCATACTTATTAGAAAGAAAATTGGGCGTAGTATAGAAAATCGCAAGCGGAAACTACAATTCCCTACATTTGAACTTGCAAGCGAGGTGAATATCATTGGGGATATGAAACTTTTTCGAATTGGCGAACTCGCCAAGACAGCTGGTGTCAGTGAGCGGACGATTGATTATTACACCAAGCTCGGATTAATCCATCCTGAGGAACGTACTCAGAAAAATTATCGTCTCTATAGTAATGAAACTTTAACCAGACTTGAACGTATTGTACAGATGAAACAAGAGAAGTATAGTCTCGACGAGATTAAGCAATCTCTTGAGAAGTGGCGTCTGGTTAGCACGGAAGAACAAGTTGCCAGCAAATTGACAACGTTGGAGCTTCATGTGCAACAACTTGAGCGAGAGGTTAACGAACTCAAACCGCTACTTGGGGAGATGAAACCTGTACAAGCACGCAAGATGATGGCAGGACTTCTTACGAAGAGTGCCGGTACAATGGAGGCATTGAAAATCTTGCTTGAGAACACCATGATGTAGCTTATTTCTAGAAAGCGGAGGAATGAATATGAGTTTTAATAACGGTATGTTCGTATTGATCATTATCGCCTTTTTGCTCTCTTTATGGGCGCAATTTCGCGTTAAAGGTACTTTCAGACGTTGGTCAGAGGTACCCAATCAGAATGGAATCACCGGCTACGATGCCGCTCGCCAGATGCTCGATGCTAACGGCCTGCATGATGTTCCCATTGAGCCAGTTCGCGGCACGCTCTCAGATCACTATGATCCGATTAATCGGGTTGTACGCTTATCTGAACCAGTATATTATGAAAACTCAATCTCAGCTGTTTCGGTAGCGTGTCACGAAGTGGGTCACGCCATTCAGCATAAAGAAAGTTATCCAATGCTGGTACTGCGTCACCGTATCTTCCCGATTGTGAATTTCGCATCCGGATTAGCTCCTTTCTTGCTGATTGCAGGATTCATCTTCAATGCCATGAACCTTGTAGGTATCGGTATCATCTTCTTCTCCGTAACTGTTGCGTTCCAACTCATCACATTGCCGGTTGAGTTCAACGCCAGCAATCGCGCAAGAGAGATTATGGTATCCGAAGGTTACATCCGCAATGAAGAAGAAAAAGGCGTGGCCAAAGTCTTGAATGCAGCAGCTTTGACTTACGTAGCCGCAGCATTGATCTCACTGTTGGAATTGATTCGTTACATTGGAATCTTTAACAGCCGCGATTAATTTAGCCGTACAATAACATAACAACAAAACAATACCCCACCGTTAATCGGATGGGGTATTATTTTGTTGTAAACCGAAATAATTGAGCAAGAACGAACGAAATGACTGGGCAACCAACGGAAGCTTGTCATGCGCACGGTGAATTAAGCCGATCGTACGTGTTACTTTTGGATGGGAGATGGCCACATGTGCAGGCTGCAATGGATTCGTCTGGAATAAGGCCATTTCAGGCAACAGACTAACCCCCATGCCAGCAGCGACCAATCCACGAATGGTGTCTGTCTCTTCACCCTCAAAAGCAATTTTGGGTGTAAAGCCAGCTTCCAGACAGGCATGCCACACAATAGGACGCAAAGAGTACCCTTTACTGAATAACACGAACTTATCATCTTTGAGCTGTTCGAGCGCAATCGTCTCCTCACCAGCTAACGGATGGTTCGGAGGAAGGATGGCATGTAGCTCTTCCGTAAGTACAATATCACCATCCACATGATCATGCTTCTCCGGAAAAGGAGAGATGAATGCCAGGTCCACTTCACCTGATAACACATCACGTATGAGTGTGGGGTACATTCCCTGCTTGAATCTGAATTTCACATTGGGGTACCGCTGACGGAATGCAGCTACGACGGAAGGAATCAGATGAATCCCCAGACTATGCGGAAAACCAATTCGAATCTCCCCATGCTCCGGGTCAAGAAACTCATGAACCTCCCCGACGGCCTTGTCCAGATCTTTCAATATGCCTTCAATTCGTTTACAAAAGAGCTGTCCCACAGCAGTCAACTGCAGGTTTCTTCCTTTTTGCATAAAAAGATCGACACCCAACTCTTCCTCCAACTGATGAATCTGACGACTCACCGCTGATTGTGCCACATGCAATTCTTCTGCAGCCTGCGTAACATGTTCCTTCTGTGCCACTTTCAAAAAGTAATGCAACTGTCTTAATTCCACTCGCCTGATCGCTCCAATCTGTTATACCCTACTTATCACTTGAATGCATTCCATTTTGAGAACGTTCTGACTACTGCTTGAAGCTACGGGGTTTCCACAATCTGATCAACAGTCCGTAAATAAAGAATCCACCGAGCAGTCCTCCGAGATGAGCCATCCAGTTGATGCCAGACACCGCGAATGAGAAAACAATCCCGAACAACAGCAAGGTATACATCGTTTTGCGCGAAGCTTCGTCCATCATCGTCCGCTGGAACAACGCTACATATAAGAACGCACCGTAGACCGCATAGATTGCTCCTGAAGCACCTACTGAGATGGTAATGCTTCCGACCGAGTTATACCATGCAACAGCAAGAATATTCCCCACTACGCCACCACCCAGGTACAACACACCGTATCTCACCGACCCAAGCAGCCGCTCCATCGGTGGCGCAAATACGATAAGCGCAAAGCTGTTAAACAATAAATGACTGAAACCTGCATGCAGGAAGATGGATGTAATGTAACGCCACCATTCCGTTGCGAACAGCTCATAGTTCGTAAGTGCTCCAAATTTAAGCAGCACCATATTGTTCGTTGAGCCACCGTTCACCGTCAATACAATGAACATGACTACATTGGCAATTAGAAAAAACGACGTCAGAGGGAAATACTTCAAATAACTTTTCCAGTTCTCATAGCGAATAAATATCATAAATTTCTTCTTTCACTCCACCCTGTTCAGATCAGACTACTATCTCAGATCCATCGTAATGGTACATGTCCGAATTGGACAATGCCTTTCATAAAAGATTATAATGGATTTTGGCACGGATCACCAATTTATAAGGAGGAACACTATTATGGCACAAGAACGTACAGGCGCAGCCACATTCAAAGGAAACCCTATTACATTGATCGGACCCGAACTGAAAGTGGGCGATCAAGCACCAGACTTCACAGTGAGCAAGAATCTGGTTGAAGATGCATCCTTGAAAGACTTCGCAGGCAAAATTAAACTAATCAGCGTTGTTCCTTCCCTGGATACCGGCGTATGCGATGCGCAAACTCGTCGCTTCAATGTTGAAGCTGGAGAGCTTGGAGACAACGTTGTTGTCCTGACCGTAAGCGCAGACCTTCCTTTCGCTCAAGCCCGTTGGTGCGGAGCAGCCGGTGTAGACCGCGTTGTCACACTGTCTGATTACAAATCACGCTCTTTCGGCGAAAATTATGGCGTTCTAATCAAAGAATTCCAATTGGACATGCGTTCCATTTTCGTATTGGATGCTGAAGACAAGATTACATATGTGGAATATCTGCCTGAGATGACAGAATCCCCTGACTTCGAGCAAGCTATTGCTGCTGTTAAAGCTTTGCTGTAGAAGGTTTCACACGTTCAGAACAAAAGCGAGGAAGGTTAACCTTCACTCGCTTTTTGTTATTTATCATCTATTTCACTCGCTTGTTTTATACTTGCTCAACTTCTTATCCAATACAGAGAACAAGTTCATAATCGTCCGATAATTGGAGCCCAAGTCTCCAAGTGAACCACGGGAAGCCGAATACATATCAACTGCACTGCGCACAGGACTTACCGATATAATGGAAACTGTAATATCCATCGTCCGTCCAAAGGTAGTCCGCTTCTCCAATATGACTTCTCCAACAGAAGGCACTTCATGCAACACTTTATAACCCGGAATTTTTTTGAGTGTTGAAGATACTTCTTCCCAGGCTCTGTCTTTGGATAAGTTATAATACCGTGTTTTTAATTTGGGATCCTTGGCTCGATCGCTGGTCCCCTCCATGCTGCGGATGATACCGACGAGCGTTCTCTTTAAGGTCAAGACCCTTCCTCCTTTGAGTGTAACCGTTCCATTTATGTAATCTAGTGTAACATTGTTCAAGTAGTAACAAAAGGGTAAGCATCACTTTTATTAGAAATACAATCATTACAACATAAAAACACCCTGAAATTCCTTCAATAAGAGGAAACGTCAGGGTGTTGTACATGAAAATTTAGAAACCCGCCTATGCCGTCCGGCTACATTGTCTTATGAACCTGCTTGGCAGGTGGGTGACCGCAAAAATGCTTTTTGAAGTCCCCATGTCGTATAGACAGGGCTTTTCAGCAACATTCTGTGTTGATCTCCCGAAGACGTCATCATTGGTTCAAAACAACGAATAACCGAAACGTACATCGCAGGATGTACAATTATTATATCCCTAACTGTGTAAAAAGTAAATGCCGAACAAACATGTTTTATTTTTGCAATGTAATGTTTTTGTCGTCTGATGGCTCCGATGCTTCGCCAGTCTCTTCTGATTTCTCAGCCAGTGCAGCAGCTTCCTCTTCTTCCTTCTTCAACTGCATCTTCTCCATCTGCTCCTGCATCTTGTTGAAGGTTGCATAGAAGTTAAAGAAAGCAAACCAGGCGATGATACTGATGATGAAGAATACGAACAATACAGGGTAACGGGAACCAATGTAGAACAGCAATCCGCTTCCGAGCAATGTGGAAAACACACGGAAAGGTCTGATCAACGTTAGCAAAACCGCATTTTTGATAATGAGCCCGATAGACATATGATAGTGTACAACCATCGAGAAAAAGTTAAAGAGTGATACAAATAACAAGAGAAGCAGCACAAGCATAATGATTCCCACAAGCTGCATGTTGCTGAACTGCGTCATGTACACGGTATAGTCCAGATACATAATCGCGAACAGCAGCGTGTAAAAAATGCCACCAATCAAACTTTGCTTGTAGTTTTCCTTATAACCTACAAAGAAAGTACGGAAGATCGGCACATCCGTATCACCCATATTCCATTTACGAACGACCGTAAACAGCGCCGACGTCGCCGGGAATAGTGTAAGCGGTGCCACAATGGCTATAGCCCAGTTCATTTGCAATGATTCGTTTGCGAGGTTCTGCTGCATAACGAGCAGCTTCATAATCAAGAAAAACAAGAACGGAGACGAACAAATAGCCCACAACAGATTGGTTGCGGCGAGTCTCGTAATCCACTCTGTAAGCCGGTAGATCCCACCCATAGCTCCTTTAAATTCCAAACATTTCTCCTCCTCCGCAGCCTTGCGTATAACCCTGAAGTCTAATATTAATATACCTTATTATAGATAGGAAAAGCCAGTACTTCCCGAAAACAGATCGGCTTTGCCCTGAATAGCACTTTCGGGAGGAAACCATATGATGTAGCCTCATTGGGAAAATAAAAAAATGGAGCAGTTGCCCGCTCCATTTCCACTTCACACATTTATATTACTCGAAAGAAGAATCTTTGGCAGGACGACGTCCTTCATTGTTGCTTGGACGTGGTTTGCGGTCACGGTTGTAACCACCTTCTCTGCTTCCTCCACCAGTGCTGCTAGTACTACTGCTGCTGCTGTTACGATCACGGTTGTAACTTCCGCCACGTCCGCCGCCACTGCTGTTGCGATCACGGTTGTAACTTCCGCCGCCGGCACTGCTGCCACTGCTGCGGTTACCGCTGTAACCCGATGGTTTACGTCCGCCTGAGCGAACATCCGGTTTACGACGCTTCGCACGAATCGGATCTTCAGGAGTCAGGTCAACCTGAGCATCTTTTTTGTCACCTGTCATGAGCTTCAGGGAAGCTGACAACAGCTGAACGGAATCATATTGCTCAAGCAACTGAATAGCGATACCTTTGTACTCGTTCAGTTCACCCGTTTGTACCGTTTCCAGCAAGCGCTCAGCTGTCAAACGTTGTTTTCCTTCTACAGCCTCAGCCATTGTTGGCAGTGGTTTGCGTGGAATACGGTGACGTGTTACACGCTCAATAAAGTGCAGGTGATCGATCTCACGAGGTGTAACGAAAGACCAAGCAGCGCCCTCTTTACCAGCACGGCCTGTACGACCGATACGGTGAACATAACTTTCCGGATCTTGCGGAAGGTCAAAGTTGATTACATGTGTTACGCCGGATACATCGAGACCACGTGCAGCCACATCTGTTGCCACGAGTACGTCAATGCTGCCGTCACGGAACTTACGCATTACAGCATCACGTTGGTTCTGAGACAAGTCACCATGGAGACCGTCTGCAGAATATCCACGTTTTTGAAGAGCTTCAGCCAATTCATCAACACGACGTTTGGTACGTCCGAATACAATCGCCAGTTCAGGGGATTCCATATCCAGCAAACGGCTCAATGCTTCGAATTTTTGACGCTCAGGCACTTCGATGTAAGATTGGTCAATCAGTGGTGCACTGACTTGTTTTGGAATTACGGATATGTGCTCAGGGTTATTCAAGAATTGTTGAGCCAATTTTTGAATATTAACAGGCATTGTAGCTGAGAACAGCATGGTTTGACGCTCGTCCGGAACTTGTTTCAGGATAGATTGAATATCCTCCATGAAACCCATGTCGAGCATTTCATCTGCTTCATCCAATACTACAGTTTGTACATCATCGAGCTTGATTGTTTTGCGGTTGATGTGGTCAAGGAGACGTCCAGGTGTACCAATGATAATCTGTGGTTTTCTTTTCAATGCACGGATCTGACGAACGATGTCTTGTCCGCCGTAGATTGGCAGGGAGCGCAGACCTTTGAAGCGAGTGAGTTTTTCGATCTCTTCAGCAACTTGGATTGCAAGTTCACGAGTAGGTGCCATAATGAGGGCGCGGATTTTTTCGTCACTTTTGTTAATTTTACTGATCAAGGGAATACCGAAAGCAGCAGTTTTACCTGTGCCCGTTTGTGCTTGACCAATCAAGTCTCTGCCTTCAAGTGCAAGAGGGATTGCTTTGGATTGAATCGGGGTTGCTTCTTCAAACCCGAGCTCGGTGATCGCTTGCAGCACCAGTGGTTCAAGATTGAAATCTGCGAAATTTAAATTTGTCAAAATTATTCATACTCCTTTTATATGGTGGACGTGGTGGACAATCCACTTTGTTGTCTGTATTCTTAAGTAGCGTTAATATTTATAGGTTATCCCAACAGGGCAAATTATTTTCACAAACGAACATAATTCGATGAATGGGTCCCCAACATAAGACTAAAACTACATACATGCGTTTGAAACATTTCAGTTCGATTTGGGGAAAGTTTCCTACTCAAGAATATCCACAAATCATTATATCACAAAACAAATCAAGATTACCAGCAATCTGGTTTTAAATATAAATGAGGTGATTGAATTGCCCAAAATAATTTGGCACTCTTTAGTGATCATATTGGGCGCTGCAGTTATTGCCTGCGGCTTTAATTGGTTTTTGGTTCCCCATCAGCTTTTGAGCGGCGGGGTGTCCGGTATTTCCATGCTTTTAGGTTATTTTACCAATTTGAATCTGAGTATAATGTATTTTGTTCTTAACATTCCCCTGCTCATTGCAGGTTGGTTTATTCTTGGACGACGTTTCATTATATTGAGTATTGTGTCGGTAGCAGCCACTTCTTGGTTCATCGCGCTTCTGCCTGTTTTTGCTGTGGCTACAGATCCTTTATTAAGCTCTGTATTTGGAGGAGTACTTATTGGACTGGGCACTGGTGTATCCTTTCGAGTTGGCGGCTCTACAGGTGGTCTGGACATTGTCGGTTCCATTTTCACGCGTAATCGAGACTTTCCGATTGGTACAGTGATGGCCGGCATGAACGGTGCAATCATCATGCTTGCAGGATACCTGAGTGACAATTGGAATACAGCCTTGGCTTCCATGGTATCGATCTACATTACAGGTAAAGTACTAGATCTCATCCACATCAGTCATGTCAAAGTAACACTGTACATTATTACGAACGAAACCGAAGCTATGTTAAGTAAATTACTCGTTCGCCCTCGCGGCGTTACCAAGATCAAGACTCAGGGAGCATACACGGATATTGACAAGGACATGTTGATGACCGTTACCACCCGTTACGAGTTGGTTGAGATCAAACGTATTATTAAGGAAACTGATCCGAACGCCTTTGTTAACATCGTGGAAACGGTTGGTGTTATGGGATCATTCCGCAGAAGTTGAGTCACATGTACGGTTAACAATTCATAACATTGTGGTATAATAACCGTGTACGGCTCCTAAATATGTTGTATAGCAGGTTCAACCCTTCAATTTCACAGGACATATGCTTTCCCGAATCGCGCCGAATGACTTACCATTTTGGAATTCGAGTAGGAAAGGGTGATTATTGTGGATATGGAAACGGTAAAACTGTTTGAGATTGTCAACAGATGGTGCCCGGAAATGCTCCCTTTCTTAAAACCGAATGAACTCGACTCACTGATTGTCCTCCGGGATGGGCTAGGCATTCTGGAACAGGGAGACGCAATGGAAATCATTCAGTACAGTATTTGTGAGCATCAAAATGAGATTTACATTCAATAATTTTTTTAGACTGATCATGCCGCTTCTTGTAGAGGATTTCCTCAGACAGGAAGCGGTTTTCATTTTTCCCATGTGTTTCATAACTTGATTAATATGGTTAAAAGCCCACAGGCTTTAATGTATAATTCATATATGGAATGCACATAAGGGAGTGGAAATGAATGAACATGTTATGGGCTTTACTGGCTATGGCCTTTGGAAGCTTTGGTGTCGCACCGATAGTGGCAGATCAGGGGAACCCCCAATTTCAATCGTTAACCAACAGTTTCAATACCGCAATTATTCAATCTCAAAAAGATCAGGTTGTTATTGATGCGGATAACCCGCCTGCCAAAATGGACCCCCAACCCGATGCACCCGTTGTCAAAGGCATCTATGTAACAGCTTACAGTGCCGGGGGCGCACGTATGAAAGAATTGCTGGAGCTGACGGACAATACGGAACTCAATGCCATGGTTATTGATATCAAAGACGATCTCGGATACATAACTTATCACACAGAAAACAAAGCGTTACAGAAAATGGGCA
>NZ_PKQK01000012.1 GCF_002968835.1 Paenibacillus sp. PCH8
TTCCCTGTAAACGTTTCTTGTGGTCCAATCTCAATATGTATCGGCTGTAGTCGGACCGATTGCAAGGATACATATAGCGGGTCATCCTGGTTCCAGTAACTGCTGGCCAAATCAGGTAAAAGCATTGCCGCTACAGATGCTCCGCTGTAATTTTTGAGTGTCAATTCACAAGTGGCCCGGGCTTCTCCATCGTCCAGCACATCATAAGTACACGAGCTAGTATTTTGAACATAGGAAATACCATGAATGCCGTCCGCTCCCCATTTCGCAATATACATCAGTTTATCCGTCATGAATGAATAACTGAGAACGATCACTAGAACAAGTACCCATAACCATTTCGCGAGGCCTGGTAACGACCGTGCAATCTCTTTGCGTGTAAGATAGAATCCGCACGCGAAGATTCCCAGTCCGAGGAAGAGTGTGATATGTACACCACTTAAATATGATTTGGTATATGGTGATATACCTATTGCTGATAACAATGTATCTCCAACCGAAAAACCAAGATGGTGGTTAAACGTAAAGATGATAGCAAAAAGCAATAAAGCCGCTGAGAACACAAGTCTGGTCCTCGACATACGAACACCCCCAATCAACCACCTGATTATATCATATTTTTCCTAATTATAATTAAAAATCCAAGTCAAAAAAAAGAACGTCTTCGGTTCCTCACCGAAAACGTCCTATTCATTTATTTAATTATTTATTTCTTGGAAAGGAATGCTTGGAGTTGTTCTTGTTTGGCAGCGATAATTTTGTCAATTCCCGCTGCTTTTAATTTCTCCAGATATTTCGGGATCATCTCATTCGGATCAACAGCGCCCGATGTCATACCCGGCTTGAACTGTTTGTTTACGTTGTTGACTGCCGCAATTTCATTTTTGACCGATTGGCTATTGAATGTAAAGCCCAGTGCTGGCGACTTCACACCTTTGGCGTTAAACTCTTTGAACTTCTCCCATTTCTGTGGATCTTCGTTATCCCAGAGGAAGTTCAGGAACTGGTTACCCAGCTGCCATTGTGCACCTGGATTGTAGGTACGACTGTTGGCATCGACACCGTCAGGAAGAGTAATGATATTATCCTGTCCGTCTTTTTTCACAAAATGTGTACCTTCAATACCGAAGTTGAGCAAATTGTTGATCTCCTTGTCGGAATGCAACAGGTTAATCACCTGCATCGCTTTCTCCGGCTGCTCCGAAGAACGGGAGATTGCGAGCATTGCTCCAGATGCATCACCCGTCGTAATCGTCGGCTGTGTCATCTCAATCTGAGTCAGCGGGAATCCCACATAACCTTCTTCTTCTTTATCCTTGCCTGGCTTCATGCCATCGGTCCAGAGAAATGCTTTCCCAGCCTTCGCCTGGTCTTTCGGGAACACATTGGAAGTAGCAGCATCACTGTTGATATATCCCGCTTGATACCACTTGCGGGCGAGTTCAGCGGCTTCCTTGAATTCTGGGGTCTCCACTTCGTTCAGAACTGTAGTTCCACCTGCTGTCTTGGAGATTACGCCCGGTACCGAGGCATCTCCAAGGTAATCCCAATCCAGATTCTCCAGCAGCCCGTTACCATTGGTATTGGACATATAGAACGGCGTGATGCCTGGTTCGTTTTCCTTAATGGTTTTGAGCAGTGGTTCCAGATCAGCCCAGGTCTTCACTGCTGTCAGATCCAGCTTATACTTGTCTGCCAGATCTTTGCGAACCAACACACCACGTGTGGCAGCGAGTTCCTTATTCGTAGGAACACCATAGTTCACACCATCTACCTGAGATCCTTCCAGAAAGGCCGGGTCCAGGTTTTTCTTGATGTCCTGACCATGCGCATCCAACAGATCATTCAGTGGCAAAAATGCGCCCTTGGCTACGTTCACCGTGTAGTTCTGCCAAGCTGCTGTGAAGATAATATCCGATTTTTCACCCGAAGAGATCATGAGATTCAGCTTGTTATCCCATTGTCCCCAGTCGATGGCGTTGATCTTGAGCGTAGCCCCGATCTTAGGTTCCATTCTCTTGTTGATCTCGGCTTCCACCAGAGCGACATCCTTCTGTGGTGTACCTGGGTAGAACAGTGTTACTTCATAGGGTTTGCCCCCACTCTCACTTGCTCCTCCGCCTTCGGCTCCAGGTGTAGTTGTTCCACCTTTGTCCGATGAGCAACCTGCCAGCACCAGGCTCAGCGCCATAGCTGTTGCCATCACACGTGACCATACTTTTAACGATCTAACCAATTAAACCCCTCCTGTCATGTGTTGAACCCTACAACCGATTGCCCCAATTCGCATTTAAACCGATAACCACTTCTATATATGCCCTTTCAGTCCATCTTCATTTACCTTGCCCACTCCGCTAACCGGCAGGAGTTATCCCTTCACAGCGCCAACTGTAAGACCTTTAATGAAGTAACGCTGGAAGAATGGATATGCCAGTACAATGGGACCAATACCGACAACAGCCATCGCCATTTGCAATGTTTTGTTAGGCAGATTCAACAATCCGCCCTGCGACGAGATCTGTGAAGAGACGTTGGAGTTGGTAGTTAAATATTGAATATCGAGCAGCGTACGGTACATGAGGTACTGAAGGCTGATCGTCCGGTTATCCGATATAAAAATCATGCTAAGGTACCAGTCATTCCAGTAATTCAGTGTACTGAACAACGCGACGGTTGCCATTACTGGAAGGGAAAGGGGAAGCACGATACGTGCAAACGTTCTCAATTCTCCTGCTCCATCAATCCGAGCTGATTCCAGAATGGATACCGGAATGGAGTTCGCGAAGAATGTACGCATGACCAATACGAAAAATGGGGATAACAACAGCGGCATAATGAGTGCGAGAATGGAATTCTTCAGATCCAATATGTTGACGTAGACCAGGTACCAAGGTACCAGCCCCCCATTGAACAGCATCGTGAAGAAGATGAAAAAGGCGAACCATCCACGATAAGGCAGATCCCTCCGCGATAGCGGATAGGCATACAACGCTGTTAGTGCAACACTTGTAATCGTACCTACGACGGTAACGATAAAGGATATACCATAGGAATGAAGGATCTGATCCATATCTCTGAATAGAAACTCATAGGCCGTCAGGCTGAACTTCTCTGGAATAAGTTTATATCCATTCGCAATAACTGTTGTCTCGTCCGAGAATGAGATGGCGAAGACAAGCAGGATCGGCACGATACAGGCAATGGCGTAGAATAGAAACATCGCATGAATGACGGATGCTGAACGCTTCGATACGGCTAGTGGATCACGTGATTTCACAGCTGACTTGCCTCCTCTCAAAATAATGCATTATCTTTGTCCATTCGCCTTACGATGGTATTGGATACAAGAACCAATACGAATCCGACGATCGCTTGATATAGTCCTGCTGCGGATGACATCCCGATATCTCCACCAATAAGGAACGTTCGATATACATAGGTATCCAGTACGTTCGTTACAGGGAACAGCGCTCCTGATTCCAGTGGAACCTGATAGAACAAGCTGAAGTCTGCATAGAATATACGACCGATTTGCAATAACGTCATAATGACAATCAACGGTACGAGGAACGGAATCGTGATGAAACGGATCTGATTCCATTTAGTTGCTCCATCCAGCACAGCAGCTTCATAGTATTCTTCATCGATACCTACGACTGCTGCCAGATAAATGACGGCATAATATCCAATATTTTTCCACGTGTTCACGATTGGTAAAATATACGGCCAATACTTCGGTTCAGAATACCAATCGATCGGTTGTCCACCGAAGATCTGCAGAATGGTTGAGTTCATGAAGCCTGAGTCCCTGCCCAGGAAAGCCAGTACCAGATAACTGACCACAATCATGGAAAGGAAATACGGCAATAGCATGAGTGATTGATATAACTTGGACATCGCCTTGTTCTTCACTTCATTAAGTAGAATGGCGAGTCCCACACCTACAGAGAGATTAAGTGCAATAAACACCGTGTTGTACGCGAGTGTATTCCGAGTAATTTCCCATGCATCACTGGTGGAGAACAAATATTTGAAATTGTCCCATCCACTCCACGGGCTCCCCCAAATACCATCAGCATAGTTTACATTTTTGAAAGCGATCAGAACGCCGAACATCGGCATGTAGTTGTTAACCAGTAGAAACAGGATCCCTGGCAAGAACATGAGATACAGAACCTTGAATTTACCAAGATTGTGCCACACAGACTTGCGCTTCCGGACGGTTCCTTCCGGTATTTCCGATATCCGTACTCCCTTACCCGCCTGGGGTTGTGTCTTCATAACTTGTTCTCCCTCACTCCTCTTGAATTCTTCCTCAGGATGAAGCTCCGTGCGTCTCCTGTGGTTCAAGTATACGGCGGGGCGTGCAAGACCTCTATCTGCTGTGGTGACCTGTTGACTCATCAAATTATGACTTTAGATCCAAAAAAAGCAAAAGACGCAGCATGCTGCGCCTGAATTAAACGATACGGGACTGTTTGCGGAACTCCTGTGGCGTAATACCTGTGCACTTTTTGAACATTTTGGTGAAATGCGAGTAATTGTAGTACCCCACCTTACCAGCGATATCCGTCACCTTAACGGTGGACTGGGAGAGCAATGTCTTCGCTTTGGCGACCCTGCCCTGTAGAATAAATTCGGACAAGGACATGCCCTTTTCCTTCCGAAACAGACGGGATAGATAGGCGGGATTGAACCCCGCAAAAGCTGCAAGTTCCTCTCGCATCAACTCTTCGCCGATATGAGTTTCAATATAAATACACAACTGATCCACAATGGTCATCGGGCTATGATCGTCCGGGTACAACACGGGGATGACACGATCAATCAAATCTGACGTCCACTGTTTCAACTGCGGCAATGACCTTGTCACCATACTCTCTTCCGGCTCCCGTTCACCTGGGTACAGACTGCGTACGGACACATTTTTCTGATGAAGCAGCGGATAAACCACATGCAGCATGGCATGGTAATATAGGCGAAGCATCTCGGGAGATAATCCCTCCTCGGCGGCCAGCAATTCGAAGATCTCATCCACCCGTCCACGCAAATCACCGACTTTACCTGTTTCAAAAAGGATGGATAACTCCGAGAACCATGGAATAGGTAAAAAACGATCCTCCTGATCTCTGCCTCGCTCATCGTAGACAAAGACCTCCTCCAGCTCCTTGATGTTGCGTCGCTCCATATCCATCAGTTCATTCAGCATGCCTTGCAGCTCAGTCACGGCTACCGGAACGCCTACATAACAGGACAATCGACAATAGAAATACGTTCCGCATTCCTTGATATACACCTGACAACGTTGTGCCACTTCGTTAGCATCAGGTATGATACCGTCTTGCTCGTAAGCAAGCACAATGTTCAGTCCACTATGATCCTGAAACACTTCACCAAGTTTGTCGCCAAGTAACATTTCCCTGCCTGCATTACGAAGGGCATACTCCAACACTTCTTCGTCACGCAAATCAAATTCACGAACCCATTCCTCTACCGAGATCACCACAGGCAGTACACGAGCCTGAGGATCAATCTCGGCACCATATAATTCTGCGAGTTCTTGCAGTCGCTGATTGGTTAACGTGATACGCTGCGAGATGGCATCTTTCCAGAAGCGTTCTGTCAGCAGCGGTTTGTGGGTTTTCCACCGTTTGTATACGGTCTCATATACCTCATTGGTACGGGTACGTTGCTCCCCAACCTTGATCTTCTCCACCGCCTGGGTTACCACCTTGATCAATTGATCCGACGGAGCTGGCTTTAATAGATAATCAAAGCTGTTTAGCTTGATTGCTGTCTGTGCATAATTGAACAACGCATGGCCTGTCAGGAAAATGGTCAGTATACCGGGATCATGTTTCAATACCCAGCTCTGCAGGTCAAGCCCTGTCTCGCCAGGCATCTCAATATCACAGATCATGATATCTATTGTGCTTGCCTTCAGGACCTTTCTTGCCTCTTCGGCATCACATGCACTGAATACCTGGTCAATCCCAGCCGCGCGCCAGTCAACGCCTTCCACCATCGCTTGTAATGCATACACTTCATCATCCACGATCAACAGGTTCCTCATAGGTTCCCCCTTCTTCCTCTTCGGTCTGAGCGGGTAAATCAATGATGACCGTAGCCCCGTGATCCGCCTCATTTCTAAACTGCAAACTGGCTTGATCACCATATTTCACGAGTAGCCGATGAGCCACGTTCCATATCCCGATATGCTGTCCACCCGGATCTTCAGCGTATTGTCCCTGCTGAAGACGCTCCAGCAATTCCTCATCAAATCCGACACCATTGTCCGCAATCCTGAGTTGAAGCACCGAATCATCGACTTGGCCGGATAACATCTTCCCGTGACTCGCCACGATACGAATGACAAATGGTTGCGTTCGATGCTGAAATCCGTGAATAATGGCATTCTCCACAAAGGGCTGAATCGTTAATGGAGGAATCACATACTGTCCCAGATCCGATTCAATATTCAGTTTAAAATCCAACCTGCTTGGAAACCTCAACTTCTGGATTTCCAAATAATGACGAATATGTTCGAGCTCTTCATCCAGACGAATAACACGTTTGCCTGCACGCAGGCTGAACCTGAAATAATCGGCTAGATGGCCAGCCATCTGCTGCACCAGATCATGCTTTTGCAAGGAAGCCAGACTATGAATAATATTGAGTGAATTCAGATAAAAGTGAGGATTAATTTGCATCTGCAATTGTTTGAACTCCGCCTCACGAGTCCGCAATTGTTCCTCGTACACATCAATCTTCAGATGCCGAATCTCACTGGTCATCTGATTGAAGCTTCGGGTCATAAACTCCAGTTCCGAGGATGATGGCGGCTCCAGCCTTACATCGAGATCTCCGCGGCTCACCCTTCTCATGCCTCGAATCAGTGAATTCATCGGACGGAACAATAGCTGACGCAGAAAGATCAGTGCAGTAATCAAAATAACGGCCGCTCCAATGGGAAGCAGGCGAATAATTTGCTGGAAGAACGGGAGGTTACGCATCATATCTTCCTCAGGTAACAGAACAATATAATTCATCTCCGACATGGCTGAGGCAATGCCCAACATCAGATATTGACGTGCCTCACCCTTATTCATGACTTCAGAGATCACCTGATAGGGATCCTTCAGGCCGGGAAGATGCG
>NZ_PKQK01000002.1 GCF_002968835.1 Paenibacillus sp. PCH8
GTATACTTCCAGACCGTAGAACAGTCCGCTGCGAACAACCGCACGAACAGCTGCGTTCATCCCTTGTGAATCACCACCGCTCGTTAAAACTGCGATTTTCTTTACTGCTGTCATGATGTTTTTTCCTCCTCTAGTTTCACTTCAGGCTCCGCAATAACACCCGACTTACATATTCTTTCGTATCCAGCGGCTGAAAATGAAGAAAAATATTCTTGTCATGGGACTATTCTTCATCAACCGTTTGGACACAACGCGAACTTCCTGCTGTTCGCTGACTTTGGGATCAGACAGGTAAATGGCTATCAGTCCTTCGATGATCATCCGGTGAAAAGAGCTCCCCGGGATCTTCTGCACATCGCTGCGTGCCATCTCCACAATAAAAGCAATTCGGTCCAGCATGGTCTCTACATTCTCATAATAGTTACAGAAGTTGAGATCTCCCCCGATGCGGTCCTCATCCTGATCAATTAAATAATCGAGCATAATGTGCAATGCGCATACATGCGGGAAGTAGGCCGTGTGGATCGAGGCCGCTTGCTCTTCGGTCAACTGATCGTCACTCGCAGCCAGAAACAGCATGAATACGCCCAGTGTAGAGCCCGTTGCAGCAGCAAATTCGTTCCAGCGAAACTGAGGTGTGCGGTGACGATGCTCCGACCACCATTCGAGCAATGCCGTTTCTCTCAGTTCGGGCTTGATATGCTTATATACCTGCAGGTCCGTGTATAGACCTGCCAGATCCTGAATTTGAGGCTTGGCGGACGCATAGCCTGGTAACTGACGGGTCAGTTCCTGACATGTGGTCACCAGATTCCGCAGATATCCACCGTCATCTTGCTCCTCACGGAGCGCATAATAATTGACGGGAGTCGCTTCGGGATCCACCGCATCAAGCATGGATTGATGGAGAAGACGAAAGTCGTTCGCGTCCATCGAGGTGCTGCGGTCGCACAGATTGTCCAAATAATCACTAATAGTTTGATATGAAACGATCAGCGGAATCAGAATGTGCCTGTTGGGCAAATCAGCTAAAGCGTATACGGTTCCACCTTCGCAGTGAAATTGCTTATCCCTGAGACTGGCAAGTGCCTGCGTTCGCAATTCCTCATTCGGAATTTCTTCAGCTTGGGCACGCCATCCATTCAATGCCTTCCGTGTTTCCGGAATGGTGTACTTGTACACCCCTCTCATCAATGCCAACGGTCCACGCGGATATTGATGACGTTTTCGATTTGATTGGCTCAAAATAAATGTGCCTCCACTTGGTTGAATACGTATTAGAGCGATTTTTAACCATTCCTATTATAATATGATCCCCTTAATTGTACAAATGATCTGCCCCATATTCCGCACAAAAAATCGCATCGGCGCTCAAAGCTTTATGATATACTAGGCATATTTCATCCATCAAAGGAGTCGTTGACATGTCGTCAAGTGAATCACTTTCGTGGAGGCGGTTATTTTCTTTTTTTGTGCCACTTGGCATTTCCGCCTCTCTCGTCACTATATCTCACGTCATTATAAACAGCACGTTAGCACGTTCCCCTCATCCCGAGACGGTTATTGCGAGCTATGCGATCGCCGGTAGCTTGTTAACTCTCACGGAACGCCCCTCCACCCTGCTGCGGCAAACTTGTTCCGCACTGGTTCGCGACCGCCTTTCTTTTCAGGCCCTCACATTTGTAACCAAAATATTTCTTGCTTGTGTGCTTCTCATCGGTTTCCTCATCGTCTATTCTCCTGTGGGTACTGGTGTATTCAAATATCTGTTTGGTGTGAGCCCGGATCTGCTGAACAAAGTTATCGACGTGTATGAAATTCTTATGTATGTCAGCATCTTTTCAGTGATCCGTAACATCTACCAAGGTATCATCATTACGAATAACCGAACCAAGTGGCTAACCATCGGCATGGTATTCCGTCTAGCTGGCATGTATGGCCTATCCCTTTATTTCATTTACACAGATAGCATTGACAGTGGTCGTGTAGGCGCTATCATTTTTGCTACTGGCATGATGATTGAAGCGCTAGTCAGCTTTCTGGAGGGAAACAGCATCAAGCGCAAGATGCCAGCCAAGCTTGAGAATCATCCCGTTGAGAGCAAAGGGGACGTATTCCGTTTTTATAAGCCGTTACTGCTCTCCAGCTTTGTAGCGCTGTTCATCGGACCGGTCATTAACATTGTACTTGGCAAAACGACCGGGATCGCACTAGCCATTTCTTCCTTTGCCATTGCAAGCAGTCTGATGCAGTTGATGCTGAGCTTTTTTACATACATCCATCAGATTGTGCTTAATTTCTACCATATCGATGCCAAACTGGTAAAGAAATTTGCACTTGTCACTGGATTTATTCCGTTCGCAATGACCGTGTCCATCGCCTACACTCCCTTGGGACCATGGGTACTGGAAAATGTAATGAGCGTACAAGGCAAACTGTTGGAACAAAGTCTGTGGACACTGCGAGCCTTCGTGCTATTCCCGTTGATCTTCCCTTTTCTGGATTTCAGCAATGGCCTCATTCTGCTCCGTGGGCAGACAAAGACGATGTTTCGTTCGCAGACGGCCAATGCAATCTGTACCGTTATCGTCCTGTTAATTCTGGTTAGTATCTTCCCTGCGTGGAACGGCATGATCGGAGCAGTGGCTCAATCTCTTGGTCTGCTTGCAGAGCTTATCATCGTCTGGCTCGTCATCCGTCGCACACAGAAGGAACCTACGATGTCTGTACCCCCTTCCCAAAGATCATCTTCCCTGAAAGGGTAATGAAATCATTGAACTGTTATCAAGATTGGAGTCTCTCATCATGAAATCAAGTCACAATGCCCGCCCGGATCAAAACTGGCTGCGGGCGCTAATGTTCACGATCTTCGGTTCCACCGTTCTGGTGGTGTCCTACTTCCAGCTGTACTTCAGTCATCTGGGATTCAGTCGGGCTGAGATCGGCTATCTCTACGGAATCGGTCCCCTCATCTCCGTATTCTCCAATATGTTCTGGAGCATGGCCAGCGATCGATATCAAACGGTACGCAAAGTCATGATCATTCTGCTTGGCGGTCAATTAATTACAGGTGTCATGCTCGCCAATGCGACGACTTTTGGTCAGGTATTTGTATTAGTGACTCTGTTTTACTTTTTCTATTATCCCGTATACCCACTCTCGGATACGATGGCAATTACAACGGCCAGCAAATATAGCCGGAATTTCACTTCGATTCGAGTCTTCGGATCGATCGGATTTGCCTTCTTCGCCCTAAGTATTGGGTATTTTCTTGGATCTTTTGGTCCGGGTTGGACGATATGGGTCTGCATCGGACTCGCTGCGACTACGCTACTGATTAGTTTCCAGTTAAAGGATCAGCCGTCGGGAAGCAACAGTAAAATGGATCTGTCGGGGTTATGGGCAATTTTAAAACGCAGGGATGTGCTCACCTTTTTCGGTTGTGTATTTCTGCTTGCCATGGGGCATCGGATGAACGAAGCTTTTCTTACCATTACGCTGAAAGAGCTGGGTGCCAGTGAAGGGCTGATTGGCTGGTCTTTGCTAATCTCCTCCGTAAGTGAAATCCCTATATTTCTTCTTCTTAGCAAGTATGGTAACCGATATAAAGAACTGCCGCTACTTGCCTTCGCTGCATTAATGTATACCATTCGCTTACTGCTCATGTCCATATCCGATACACCTGCTGCTGTGGTTGCCATACAGACGATGCACAGTGTAACTTTCGGCATTTTCTATGTCACTGCGGTCCGTTATATTATTCGTCTTGTTCCGGATAACTACAGGGCTACCGGGATAGCTTTATTCACCATCGTGTGGTCCAGTGCTTCGGGACTGCTTAGCGGAACTTTGGGCGGACTGCTCCTGGAACATGCTGGTAGACATACCTTCTACCTCACCGCCATGGTATTTTCTCTGGCTGCTCTAATCGGTTTTGGATTGAAGTTATTGTCCAGTATGACCCGTCGTTTGGATTGAACAAAGAGGGAATCCATATGCATACAGCCGATATTCACCGGGAGATGTAGAATCAAAAAAAGCACAGCGCCCTTGCGGGTACTGTGCTTGAATTCTAATATTAAGCTATAATTAATCATGTATAAGAGAAGTCCGTTGCCCGGAAAATTTACTACACTTTATTTACGTTAACTGCCTGAGGACCACGGTTTCCATCAGTGATTTCGAATTCTACCGCTTGACCTTCTTCCAATGTTTTGAAGCCGTCACCTTGGATTGCGGAGAAATGTACAAATACGTCCTCGCCGCCTTCAACTGAAATAAAGCCATAACCTTTTTCTGCGTTAAACCATTTAACTGTACCTTTCAAATGAAAAACCTCCTAAAAAGATCGCCATCTATGGCGAATGCCTTTATTATACTGTATGGGCTTCCATTTTTCAATTTATCTTTCCATAAATGTCGAAAAAATTTGCTTTGAATCGTAGGGTACGGTATCATTTTACCAAAACCGTTAGTTTGGAGACTACTTATGATAAAAAAACATGAAATATACAAAACAGACAAGTGGAACATGATGACCGTAGAAGTTCAAGGCAAATATCTCGTACTGCGCGAAATCTCTGAAGAGTGGGGCGAAGAATGCCATACTTTCCTTAGCCGTCCTGCGTTGATGCACTGGGCTGAGCGCCGTTTTCCAAAAGCTGATTTCGAGAATCGTGAGGATGAATGGCGCCAATTGATGGTTGCCTTCAAAGGGGTCTAACCCATGCAGCTTGACTCAAGCAATGTCGTCATCTTTATCATCCTTGCCTTCTCCCTTGGAATTGTGCTTATTCTGGGACGCCACTCCATCCCGGATCGACTGAGACGAGGAATGGCCCTTATTGCCACCCTGCTCATTTGTTTTGCCTTTTTCCTGATCGTTTATTTCCTGTATAACATGGGAGCTTAATTACAAGGTAGCTTGTTGCTCAAATATTTTAACGCCCCTCAGGTCATACTATTCGAGATTATTCGTATGGTAAGGAGGAAGGCCGTTGAAATACCGAAAATCGTTATCTGTGTTACTGGTACTTAGTCTGATTCCTTCGTCCCTCTCCGTTCAGGCAAGCGGGACGAAGCCAGCTTCGTCAATAGATTCATCACATGATCAAAGGAGGATTTCCATGAGTCAATTATTGAAACGTTCCGAGGTGCCAGCTGAGCATAGTTGGAAACTGGAAGATTTATTTGCCGATCAGAAAGCTTGGGATCAGGAATATGAAGAAGTATCATCTTTGACCAAGAAGGCCTCCGAATTTCAGGGTAAGCTGAGCCAACCTGATGTACTTAAATCCTGCTTTGAATTCGAAGATGAGATCAGCCTCAAACTCGAACGCATGTTTGTATATGCACGTATGCATCAAGATGAAGATACAGCTAATCCTACATATCAAAATCTGTCCCAAAAAGCCCAGAAGTTAGGCGTACAAGTCGGTGAAGCACTCTCTTTTGTCACACCGGAGATTCTCTCCCTTCCAGACAAGGAGTTGGACGCATTCATCGCTAACGAAAAACTCTCTGCCTATACCTTTACACTGGAAGAGATGAAACGTGAAAAAGCGCATGTGCTAACTCAAGCGGAGGAAGCTCTGCTCGCACAGGTGGGTAACCTCTCACAAGCTCCACAGACGATCTTTAGCATGTTGAATAACGCAGATCTCAAGTTTCCCCGAATCAAGGACGAACACGGCAACGAAGTTGAGCTGACACACGGCAGTTACATCCAGTTCCTGGAAAACCCTAATCGGGAAGTTCGCGAACGTGCCTTCAAAGCCGTATACGAAAGCTATGCCAAACAGAAGAACACGATTGCAGCTGCACTGAATGCAAATGTAACCAAAAACATGTTCTATGCCAATGTAAGGAAGTATCCTTCCGTGATGGAAATGTCCCTCTATGGTGATAACATTCCAACGGAAGTGTATACGAATCTGGTGGACACCATTCACGAGAGCCTTCCGCTGTTGCATCGTTATATGGACCTTCGCAAAAAGTTACTTGGTGTGGATCAATTGCACATGTACGACCTGTTTGCTCCACTCGTAGATGAATACAAAATGGATATTACCTATGAGCAAGCCAAACAAACGGTCAAAGACGGTCTGACACCACTCGGTAAAGAGTATGCAGACGCCTTACAAACCGGATATGATAACCGCTGGATCGATGTATATGAGAATGAAAACAAACGTTCAGGCGCATATGCCTGGGGCTCTTATGGCACTCACCCTTATGTCCTGTTGAATCACAAAGACAATCTGAACAGCATGTTCACACTGGCACATGAGATGGGTCACGCCCTGCATTCACATTATTCGGACACGACGCTACCGTATCGGGATGCACAATACACCATTTTCCTGGCAGAGGTTGCATCTACTACCAACGAAGCATTGCTCATGGATTATATGCTTAACAAATCAACTGATCCAAAGGAAAAATTGTATCTGCTGACCTACTATGCCGATCAATTCCGCACAACGGTATTCCGTCAGACCATGTTCGCGGAATTCGAGAAAATGATTCACGAACGGGCAGAGCAAGGTGACGCCTTAACGCCACAGTTATTATCCGAACTCTACTATGACCTGAACGTTAAATATCATGGAGACAATATGGTTGTGGACAAAGATATCGAGATGGAATGGGCTCGTATTCCCCATTTCTATAACAGCTTCTACGTTTACAAATATGCTACAGGTTTCTCCGCCGCAACCAGCTTCTCCAAGCAAATTCTGGAAGAGGGCCAACCCGCTGTTGACCGATATCTCGGATTCCTGAAGAGCGGTGGCAGTGATTACTCCATCAACATTCTGAAAAAAGCAGGTGTGGATATGTCTACACCACAGCCAATTCGTGAAGCGATGAGTGTGTTCAAGGAACTGATTGAACAGATGGAGCAACTAACCAAATAAGGTTGTCTCTCCCTGTGACCTGTATCCCTTGCCCATTTGGGCAAGGGATTTTATAATCAATGCAAGATGCAACATATCCGAATATGGGTAATGCATATTTAGTTCTCAATTGTTCAACAAGGAGGCAACACCATGAAAATGCAATGGGCGCTCATAGCAGGTCTTGTTTTCGCACTGCTTACGGGGATCTTTGCGGTTATTAATGTGGATTCCGTACAAGTTAACCTGCTATTTAACACGGTTCAAATCCCGCTGATCTTGCTGATTCTCGGTTGTACCCTGATCGGTGGAATTATTGTTGGCTCTTATGGCATCTACCGCCAATATCGACTGCAACGCGAGAACAAACAACTGAAATTGCGTGTATCTGAATTGGAAAGTTCCACGGCAAGCACTTCTACGCTGAATTCTTTCAAAACGATGGATTCACTTGATGCAAGCGAACCAGATAGCCTATTGGAGAATGATTCGATTCAGAGTCAGCGCAAAGGTAACCCTACAGGTACATTGTAAACAATCAGAGACAGCCTGCTGGCGAGTCAGGAATGGTAGTATCACATCCTTTCCCCCAGACAGGCTGTATTCTGTTTCACACCTTTGACACGATCACAATCAAGGAGGAATTTATAATGAGTTTTACGATTGATGAATCTTACGTTATGTCTTTTCTGAAAAAATTACTGGATACACCCAGTCCAAGTGGTTACACCCATCATATTATTGAAATGATCCGCAAGGAAGCTGAATCACTGAACATCGCTTGTGAGCTTAATAACAAGGGTGGAGCGGTGCTTTCATTTCCAGGGCAGGATTCGTCCAAGACCATCGCACTGAGCGCACATGTGGACACCTTGGGGGCCATGGTACGCTCAATCACCTCATACGGCACATTGAAGCTGACCTCTGTCGGTGGGTTCGCCATGCAAAGTATCGAAAACGAATATTGCAGCATCCATACACGGGACGGCAAGACATATACAGGTACGATCCTTTCCCTTCATCCATCTGTACACGTCTATCCGGATGCACGTACATTTGAACGGACTGAGAGCCATATGGAAGTTCGAATCGATGAAGTCGTTTCCTCCAAGGAAGATGTATTGAAACTCGGAATTGGAGTCGGTGACTTTATTTCCTTTGATGCTCGTGCAGTCATTACCCCAAGCGGTTACATCAAATCACGTCATCTGGACGACAAAGCCAGTGTAGCTGCCCTGTTCGGCATCCTTGAATCTGCACATCGCGAGAACTGGAAACCATTACATAACGTATCTCTGCTTATCTCCAATTATGAAGAAGTCGGACATGGGGCATCTTACATCCCTGCGGGAATTAGTGAAATGATTGCCGTAGACATGGGTGCGATGGGTGATGACCTCAGCTGTAAAGAAACCGACGTTTCCATATGTGCCAAAGATTCTTCTGGGCCGTATGACTATGATATGACCAACCGACTCATTGATCTGGCGAAACAAGCAGATCTCGATTATGTAGTCGATATTTATCCACAATATGGCTCAGACGGCAGTGCAGCATTGCGCGGAGGAAACAATATCCGTGCGGCTTTGATTGGTCCAGGGGTACATGCCTCACACTCCATGGAGCGCACACACAAGAATGCTGTTCTGAATACGGCACGATTGCTCGCTGCCTATATTACAACCAAATAAAACAAGCTTATCCACTTTTCTGTAACAGGGTAACTAGTCGTATGACGTTTAGAACGTTCGTTGAGCACTCCGATGCTCCATATGATTTAACAGTCATCATGAAGGAATATGAATTTCACATGTCCAAAAAGGACATTTCCAGTAGCACCATTTCGGTGCGTACTTTGGAAGTGTCCTTTTCTATCCTGTGTCTTAACCCTTAATCCGCCTGTTCCACATATTCATGATATTTGCGCTCCAGCACATCGAACCCTGCCTTATGGTTTCGCATTTCACTTCGTAACACATGCATCGTCTTGCGAACCACGCTCAGCCCATCCTTCACTTGTCTTTCGGCTTTACGGATTTTGTCCTGAACCATCCAATCTACGAAAAGGCTATCGAAGAAATAGTCTGCGAACGAAAGCAGACCTCCCAGATGCAGATCGGCGTGGACAGCCATCTCTACATCCTCCAGTTCCTTCTGAAAGCGGCGCAGACGCTTACCTGCATCCATAATGGCTACTTGAGCGTCATCCATTCGGCCACGCTTGATATGGGTGGAGATGACTCCACCACCCATCATGTCATATACGCCCCAATTTCCTGCCGAAGCCAGAGCTTTCTCGGCACGTTCAAGGGCATAAACCAGATACTCTCCTTCCCGGAAAGCCTCATCCAGTTCCTGAAGCTCACTTGCAAGATGCTCGCGATTCTCAGCCATGTACCGCAATTCCGCATCCTGGTCCAGCAGACGACCTTCCTTCTTCGCCCATAAAGCGTTGTAGTCACTCTGCCAGCATCGATACTGTCGTTGACCCTCCAACTCCTGCTCCACATGCATACGTTGCTCCTGTACGTCTTGCAACATGCGACAAGCCGTATCATATGCAGCCTTGCTCTCCATCAGTTCCAGCTCTTCCTTCTCCAGACGCTCCGTCTTCTTGCCAATCAGTTGATAGAAAAATGCGGACAATGTCATACTGTTCAATCGATCAACGTCCTGCTGCTCCTTCTGAAGATGCTCCAAACGCCGCTCAACTTTCGCTTTCCAGTCAGCTTCCTCCGCTTGCAGCTTTTCTAATCGTTTGATCCATTTCTCGTACATTCTCCCCTTTTCCTTGAGCACTGCCAACTGTTCATTCATTTCCTTATACATGAATGTGGTGTTCTCTCCCTTCTATGGAATTCTTTACTTATACAACGTAATGAGTCCACTTAACGTTTCACATTTATGCACAATTTGCAGACAAAAAATCGCCCTCTACTCGCGTGCAACATTCAGTCGCTGTGGAATAAAGGGCGATCGCAATTTAAAAATCAGGACTTACTTTGCTCAATCTGCTCTGCAAGTTCATTCAGAACAGTCCAGCGTTCCATTAGTTCGTCCAGATGACGCTCAGCCTCGACCTGCTCCGCCATCAACTCCTGCAGACGGGCAGAATCACTAAATGACTCTTCCATCTCTTTGTTAATCCGAACAAGATTAGCCTCAGCCTTCTCAATATTCTCATCAATCTGGTCGTATTCATGTTGTTCTTTGAAACTGAATTTCAACTTCAGTTTAGCCTCTGAGACAGCAGGGGACGTTTTCTCCGATGACTGCTTTACCTTCGCTGCTGTTCCTGTATCACTCGCTTGAGTAGCTCCATTCGCATTTTTCAGCATCCATTCCGCATATTCACTGTAGTCGCCGACGTGCACACGTACAGCACCGTTTCCCTCAAAAGACAGCACTTTATCCACAGTACGATCCAGGAAATAACGATCATGAGATACCACAAAGACAACACCCGGAAAATCATCCAGATAGTCTTCAAGTACAGCGAGAGTCTGGATGTCCAGATCATTCGTCGGCTCATCCAGTAGCAATACATTCGGAGCAGCCATCAGAACACGCAGCAGATACAGACGACGCTTCTCTCCACCAGACAGACGGGAGATTGGCGTCCACTGTGATGTCGGGGTAAACAGGAATCGCTCCAGCATCTGGGATGCTGTAATGAGAGAGCCATCCGCCGTTTTCACATTCTCGGCCACTTCCTTGATGTACTCCATGACACGAAGAGATTCATTCATCTCTTGTTGCTCCTGTGTGAAGTAGCCCAAATTGACCGTAGGACCGACGTCAACCACTCCTGCATCAGGCTCCAACTTGCCAGATATCATCTGTAGCAGCGTTGATTTACCGCTACCATTCGGTCCGACAATTCCAACCCGATCGCCAGGTACGGCAATATAACTCAAATCTTCGATCAGTTTGCGTCCACCGGCAGATTTGGAAAGATGTTCGATCTCCAGTATCTTTTTACCCAAACGAGTGGAGCCAACCGATACTTCCAATGAACCCGAACGCTGAATTCCCTGTTGGTCTTTCAGTTGTTCGAAGCGATCAATTCTCGCTTTTTGTTTCGTTGTCCGTGCCTTGGCACCGCGACGAATCCACGCGAGCTCCGTCCGAAGCAGGTTCTTACGCTTCTGTTCAGAAGAAGCTTCCCGTTCTTCCCGCTCTGCCTTCAGTTCCAGAAAGCGAGTATAGTTGGCTTCATACCGGAATAAACGACCATGATCCAATTCCAGCATAACATTCGCCACACGATCCAGGAAATAGCGATCATGCGTAATCATAAGCAGTGCGCCGCGACGCTTCTGCAGATACTGTTCCAACCAGACTACCGAGTCATTATCAATATGGTTCGTCGGCTCATCCAGAATGAGCAGTTCGCAGGGATGAATCAGTGCGGTTGCGAGCGCTACCCTTTTACGTTGTCCACCCGACAATGTACCCATCAAAGCATCGAATTGACGAATCCCCAGTTTGGACAAAATACTCTTCGCTTCACTCTCCATCTGCCAGAGTTGAAGCTGCTCCATCTGCTGGTTCAAATGTAATAACCGTTCTTGCAAGGCTGGATCGGATGATTGCAATTCCAATAACTCCATCGTTTCCGTATATTCACGCACGGTTTTCATTTCCATGCTGTCCCCTTCAAACACTTGTTGCAGTACCGTGTTATCCGGGTTGATATCTGGATTCTGAGCCAAGAACTGAATACGCACGTCATTGCCGATGGAGATCTGTCCCGCGTCTGCAGGTTCCATACCTGAAATTACACGCAAAAACGTGGATTTTCCGGTTCCGTTCACCCCAACGACGCCAATCTTGTCCTGATCAGCCATACCAAATGAAGCGTCTTTGAACAATATTTTTTCGCCATAACTCTTTGCAATTTGTTCTACCGTCATTATGTTCATTGCTCGTTACCCACTTCTCTGTAAAATAGTATTCAATATTACCCGTATCCACACACAATCACTTACGTTTTCAAAAAGGACCGACACCCGTCCAGAAACAACGCTGCGGAGAAGGCAATTCGCTTGTTCAGATCCTCTTCGTTGAACTCTGGATTAAGCATAATATCCATCTTCAGACGATCCAGAATCCCAATATAAGATTTGGCTAATAAGACCGGCTCAGGCACACTTGCACTCTCCAGTACCTCGCACACCATGCTCATATATTGATTCATGAACTCTTTCATGAATTGCATCAGGTCCGGATCATTATTAGGTGCCATAAAAAAGAGTTTGGTATGATTACGGCGCTCATAATAATACGTTAGGTGGGTCTTGGCTATTGCTCCAAGTTTATCACCTGTGTTCTCGTGCGAGTTCAAAGCATATTCGAGTCGACTAATAAAGCTATTACAATCCCGCTTGGACACTGCAACAAATAATTGTTCCTTGCTTTTGAAATATAAATAAATGGTGCCTTTTGCGATGCCGGCTTCGTCTGCAATATCAGACATTTTCGTCTCATAAAAACCTTTCGAGCCAAAAATACCATAGGCCGCATCCAAAATAGCCTCCGATTTGTCTCCCTGTACAGTGCTCAAATGTACTCCCCCTTACAACGCCAAAATATTACCTAAACCAATCGCCACACATCCGCCGATAACCGAGCTAAGCACGTTCACAAGGTCGTTACTCATCCATGCCCAGCCACGAGCCCGAACAGTCGGATGCCCGCAATGTTCATGTACCTCAACTTCACGGCCACATACGGTACAACGATACATCATCTGCACCGTTGCGCCCAGATAAGAATCGGCAAAAGCACCTGCCAAACCACCTACCAGGCCGACAAAAGTCCAACTAAACAGACCAAGCCCTTCTACCCCGGCGATCCATGAAAAGAAAAATGCTCCCGCGCCAATCAGAGCCCCACCTACGGCTGCAGCCATGGAACCTAGCAGTGACACTCCTCCTGAGGCTCCCGGAGTAAGAACCTTCCACGTGACAACAGAACGCGGCGGCTTGCGGCTGAGGCTCCCCAGTTCGGTTGCCCATGTATCTGAGGTAACGGTAGCCATTACGCCAATAAAGGCATACATCCAAGCCGGATGCGGGAATATCCAGTATGCAAGGCATAGAAACATGCCCATTCCACCATTAGCCATCACTTGCCCGATGTCCCGATTTCCTGTTTTGGCATAGGATTTCTCCAGTTCCCGCTTTCGATCTTTACGAAATCTGGAGAGCAATGTTGAAGTGATGAAAAACAACAATAACGTGCCGAACCAGAACAGGTTACCCGCTCCGTAATATATCGTTCCCATCATGATTGCTGCCAGGCAACCAGACAAGGTTAGCGACTTTTTCGCATAGGCAGCACATGCCACCATAGAAGCGCATACGGCGCCAATGATCCAATCCATAATGTCTCCTGCATGTGGCGCATACGTAAGCGCCCACATGACGTTTATTGTATTTTTGAAATTCAATTATAACACGGTTTGATGCCAATGCCGAAACTCCCGAGGCCAACCTTGAAATAAATGCATTTATCCATACAAACGAGCTTCAGCACTTGATTTAAATATGATTTTAACATGCTTTCAATTTACTTATCCCGTTTTAAGTTTCATTTCAGCTTTTCGTTATACACTACTCTCAGATCGATACACCTAAGACGATCTACGATTCAGTTCGTACTCCACTATAGAAATGAGGATAAAGCATATGAACATGAAAAGAGTCATCACCGTAGGCACCATGATGGTCAGTATGTCGTTCGCAGGAACAGCATGGGGCCAATCCGCCATCTCCCCCATACCTACTGCCAAATGGTCCATCGTTGACTTGGATACTCGTGAAGACAGCGGCGACGAGCTGCTAAACGCACTAAATCAGCCTTCTGAGGAAAAGTTATATCAGGAATTATATAACGGCAAATCACTGAGAATGATTACTGAAGCAAATAACGGTGATTTGACTGAGGTCATAGCTTTACAAGTAAAGCAGCTCAGAGAGCAGTTGGATGAACGACTCGCAAGCGGAACTATCAGCTCGGACCAACATACTGCACAACAAGCTGAATTGGAAGAGTTGGTCACGCAGAGTGCGAATACAGCTTACAACTTGGCGTAGTTAACGGCGTATTAGTACGATGAAGATATGAAGACACTTAAATAGTACGGCAAAAAGGAGCGTATGCACGCCCCTTTCTTGTACCCTATTCACCTCAAGCAGGTATGATGTGTAATCCTTATTGCGCTGCCCCAATCGTGCATGCACCCAAGGGTTTGCCATCCCATGACAGTTCGAGCACATCTCCTGCTTGTGTTGGTCCAACACCTTCGGGTGTTCCAGTAAAAATGACGTCTCCCGGCCCAAGGCCGTAATGGTGACCTACATAATCCACAATATCCTGTAAACTGAAGATCATGTTACGAATATTGCCACGCTGGACTTCTTCACCATTTTTGGTCAATGTAAAGTCTTTCTCCAGCAATGCCACCGCACCTGGAAATGTCTGGAATGCAGTGACTGGTGCGGAGTTTTTGAATCCTTTGGCCGCTGTCCAGGGATGACCCTTTTTCTTAATGACCGTCTGTACATCACGAAGCGTAAAATCAATGCCAAACGCATATGCATCCAATAACGCATCTACAGCCATACCTGACTCATAACTCCGGCCTATCCGCACGACCAGTTCAGCTTCATAATGAACTTCACCTTTGGTCGCAGGCAATTCAAGCATTTCACCATTCAGAGGAACGACCGCATGAGAAGGCTTCATAAAAATCATCGGCTCATCTGGAACCGCGTTGCCCAATTCCTCCGCGTGGAGCTTATAATTGCGTCCTACACAGTATACATTGCGAATATTAGTCAACATGGGGATATAACCACCTTTATCGGATTCATTAGTGCGTCTATGAGAGTTAAGGTCTGAAGAATCGGCTACTCGTCTCCTGAAATGCCTGTTCCCAGACGTCAGGACGATTCGTACATAACATAAGTTCTGGATCTACAGCTGCCAGTCTTTTCATAATAGACTTGTCATCCACCGTCCAGGCCATCACTCGAATGCCGGCACTTCGCATATCGTTCATTAAAGATTTATCAACATTGGTATACCCAATGGAGAGAAACGTGCAATTCATCTGACGTAGTGCTGTTAACAGATCGCCCGGTCTTGCATCAATAATTAGGCCCGTCTGAATCTCCGGCGCGAGTCTCTTCACTTCAACCAAAGCTGCCGGTTCAAAGGAAGTAATCACAACGTCATTTTGCATATGTCTCTTTCTCACTTCATGAATGACTGCCGCAGAGAGACCAGGGTACATGTCTCCTTGCGTTTTTAGCTCAATGTTCAAACGAACTCTGCCGACGGAACGATCCAACAATTCACTCAGAGCGGGAATTCGTTCACCTTTATATTTCTTGTTCTTCCACGCTCCAGCATCCAGCAGTTGCAGATCAGCCCAATCTGCATCTCGAACCGGGCCTCTGCCATTTGTCGTACGGTCCAGTGTAAAATCATGAATAATGACCGGCACACCATCACGTGACAACTGAACATCCAATTCCATCCATTGGACTTCAGGCCGTTCCATGGCCATTAGAAACGCAGCCATCGTGTTCTCTGGTGCAATGGAAGAAAATCCACGGTGCGCTACACAAAGATTGTTCACTTGATTCCCTCCTCAACAATGGTTCTCAGTTTGGCGAAGCGACTCCGTTCGCATCATATTGAACGCCCGGGGAAAGCCGTGCCATCTGTTCCAGTAGAAGTTTGTTCGCTTCATCAATCATCGGAAGGGCCTGACCAAGCCCCGCCTCATAAGGTATTATTTTCATACTGCAAGCAGCATCGCTACTGCATCTTGCCTGAAACACTGCTGTTTTCCAGGTTTCTTCCGTTGTTGATCTGGAGAAAATAAAATTCCCCGTACTGTATGCAATCCACTTGCCTTTATAGTACTCCAGCCCTTGCAACACATGAGGATGACCACCTACAACCAGATCGGCGCCAGCATCCACAAACTCATGAGCCAATCGGGTCTGATCACTATTCGGGGTACTTACACGTTCTTCGCCCCAGTGTGCAACCACAATGACCAGATCGGCCTTCTTGCGCGCCTCCTGGATCGCTTTGACTGCTCCTGTGGAATCATAGGCTTCAGCCACGCCAGCCCGATTGCCCTCAGCTTTCCAACTCGTTTCCGGTACAACACGGGAGAATCCAAGTAAAGCAATCTTCATGCCTTTGCGTTCCAGATATGCAGGCGCATAAGCCTCATCTCTGTTCATGCCTGCTCCTGTGTGAGCTATACCATATTCCTTGAGATAGGTTAACGTATCCACCAAGCCCTCTACGCCCTGATCCAGAATATGATTATTAGCCAGATTCACCGCATCAAAACCCGCAGAGGCCATTGCCTCCAATGCTTTGGGTGAAGATTTGTATACATAGGTTTTGTCAACCGCACCCGTACCGCCCAGCGTGATTGGTGTCTCCAGGTTACCGATGGTGAGATCATCGTCCTTGAATAATCTGCCGAGCTTGGCAAAGGGGTAATCATAGCCGTTCTTATCCAGCAATTCGGCTACTTTGCCCGAGAACTGAATATCGCCAACAAAGTTAATGGTGATATCCTTCGCTGAATTGGAGGGTTTCGACGCCCCTGATTCATTATCCGTACCTGAATTACCCTTCGTGCCGGATGGTGTCGGAGTAGCAACAGGTTTCTTCGTTCCGGATTCGGTCTTCTCACTATTGATACTGCCTGAAGAGTCCGGTGTCGCTGCTCCGGTTGTATTTTCAGCGTTCTCCGTTGTCTCTTCATCCGTAGATTTAGGATTATCATCCGATTCCTCATCTGATGTCTGTTCTGGTGAGCCTACTTGATCACCGCCTTTAGCATCGTCTGTAACGGAAGGCTGATCCTGATTGACTACTTCCGGGGTCACCGGCTCGTCTGCCTGTTGCTGACCTGTATTGAGGGCATACAATATGCCGACCAGACCAATCGTCAGGATCAACACAATATTAATTGCCCAGATGATGGTATTACGTGTGCGTTTACCTTTTTTCTTAGGTACACTTCGCTCAGATCTTGGGGGATACATAAGCAACTCCTCTTCTTCTTCACAACTATATATCCCATTATATCAGGCATATTCTGGATTTCCATCATTCCTTGGAACTGTATTCATTGGAAGGGTATCAACTCCGTTAGCTACCAGACTTTTCTGTAAAAAAAAGCCGTCTCTCCTGTAGAAAATCCTACGATCGAGACAGCTATTGATTTCAATATTATTCCGCTGCAAGCAATTGTGTAGCCTGAACCGACATTTCCTTCGCTTGTCTGATGCAATCAGGCAGGCCTACGCCCTCATAACCAGCACCAGCAATATATACACCCGGCAATTTGTTGCCAAGTTCCTCACGGAGTCCAGCAATATGTTGAAGATGCCCCACTGGATACTGCGGCATCGACTTGCGAAGACGAGTAATCTCGGAGAAGATCGGCACTGCTTCAATTCCCATCGTCTCTCTCAAATCCTTGAGAACCAGATCCGTCAGTGATTCATCCGGGAGCTCTACATTCTGTTCGTCACCGGAGCGACCCACATAACAGCGGAGTAGCACCTTATCGTCGGGACTTGTATGCAGCCATTTCGTGGACGTCCACGTGCAAGCCGTAATATTCCGGCCCTCTTTCCGCGGAACAAGGAAGCCCGATCCATCGAACACATGCTCCACCTCTTTTTTCTCAAAAGCGAGCACCACATTCGCTACAGATACATAGTTAATCGCGTCCAGAGCCGCTGTGTCGACATAAGGGTTCAATAGATCCGATGCTACGTATGTCGGAACCGTAATCACAACATCGTCCGCTTCCAGCATCTCCCCATTCTCCAGTTCAACACTGTATCGGGTCTGTGCTCCATCGAGGCGTTGCAACGACTTCACGGCGGTGTTCAATCGTTGATCCACATCCTGCAACTCATGAACAAGCGCGTGAACAAGACTCTGAAGTCCCTGCCGAAAATTCAAAAAGGCACTTCGTTTCGTTCCGGTATGGGTCTCAGCCGGTTTACGACCGGTCATCATGCCCCGGATCAGACTGCCATAATCCCGCTCCACCTCACCGAACTGCGGAAAGGTTGCCTGGAGGCTCAACCGCCGCATGTCACCCGCATAGATTCCTGCGAGCAATGGTTCAGTCAAGTTCTCCAACACCTCCGTTCCAAGACGGCGTTCGATCATATAACCGAGCGATTCATCCTCTGTTGTACGGCGCGGCGGGATGACGAAATCCATCAATGCCCGCAGTTTGCCTGCCGGGGATACCAGACCACTTCTCAGGAACGATCTTAGTTCTGTCGGGATACCAAGAACGAGTCCTGCCGGCATCGGATGAAGTTTGCCACGCTGCATAATATACGTTTTCTTCGACTCCGGATTCTGACTCACCAGCTCATGATCCATCTCCAATTCTTTGGCCAGATCGATCATTGCTGTTTTGCGAGCCAGGAAAGAATCCGGCCCTTTTTCAATCACAAATCCATCCCGGTGCAGTGTCTCAATCATGCCTCCCATGGACGAGCTTTTCTCTACCAGGGTAATCACAGGGTCCACTCCAGCTTCCCGGTAGTGCTTGCGAATATAGAATGCCGCGCTGAGGCCGGTGAGGCCACCGCCGACAACGACAACGCGACGTTTCTTGTCATCCATTACTCATCCGACCCTTGCTGCCATTGGCTTATAATAACGTCACTTAACGTCTCCATGTATAGAGGATCGCTATTAAGAGAATCAATACGCATCAGGCGCATGTCAATCTCTTTGGCAATCGATTTGGCCTCGATATCTAGATCATAGAGTACTTCGAGATGATCCGAGACGAATCCGATTGGTGCTACTAGCACATCCTCTACCTGTTCACGGGATAGTTCCTGTAACGTATCCAGAATATCCGGTCCAAGCCACGGCTCGGCTGTTCGTCCAGCACTTTGCCATGTGAATTGCCAATTGGTGATTCCTACACGTGAAGCAATCGCTTCTGAAGTTTCCAGCAATTGTTGCGGGTATGGATCGCCCATATCCACAATTCGTGCTGGCAAGCTGTGAGCACTGAACAACACCTTCACATCACCGCGTTTTGCGCCAGCTTCTTCGAAAGCATCCAATTTGGCACTCACCCGTGTGGACAGAGCCTGAATTAACTTCGGATGCAGGTGATAGCTCTCAATAAAGGACATATGCACGCCTAGTTCCTCTGCTTTTTCACGTGCACGCTTGATATAACTCCCTACACTCATCGTGGAGAAATGAGGAGCCAGTACAATACCAATCGCTGTTTGTATTCCATCCTTCGCCATCTGCTGCACGCCATCCTCGATAAACGGATACGCATGCTTCAGCCCTTGATAACAACGAAATTCCACATCATTGCCGCGCTCATCCCGGTTTAACGTCTCCTGAAGGGCCTTAACCTGATTATCCGTGTTCTCCCGTAGCGGGAAAACACCGCCAACAATGGCTTCATAACGATCCGTCAGTTCTTTCAGTTGTTCCGGTTCAGGCGGACGTCCTCTGCGGATATGTGTGTAATATGCTTCAACACTCTCCATATTCTCAGGTGTGCCATACGACATCACCAGTACACCTACAGTATTAGTCATTGGTTACCATCACCCCTGTTTTCAATGCTTCAGCTGAATATTCGTGAATATAAGCTGTCAATTCTCTCAATTTATCCAAAGAAGCTTCAGGAAATAGTCCATGTCCCAGATTGAAAATGTAACCTGGCTCCTTAATACCTTCGTCAATAATCACTTTAGCTTGCTCTTTGATCAGTTCCATCGGTGCTGTCAACAGATAAGGGTCCAGATTACCCTGCACGGCGAACTTGCCACCCAGACGCTTACGTGCTTCTGAGATGGACACTCTCCAGTCTAAACCAATGACATTGGCCTGCAGATCATGCAACGTTGGCAATAGTTCTCCCGAAGCCACACCAGGGAAATAAATCTTAGGTACATTCAAATCGGACAATTCGGTAAAGATACGAGTAATCGTAGGCAACACATACGTTCTGAAATCTTTGGGAGAAAGCGCTCCAACCCAGCTGTCGAACAATTGGAATGCCTTACCACCATTTGCAATATGCGCACGAATATATGTAATGACCATATCACCAAGCTTCTGCATCAGCTTGTGCCATACTTCTGGCTCACTGTACATCATCGTTTTGGTCCGAATGTATCCTTTGGAAGGTTGACCCTCAATCAGATAACTCGCAATGGTGAATGGTGCGCCCGCAAACGTAATCAGGGGCACGTCAAGCTCCTTATCCAGAATTCGAATGGTCTCCAGAATATGTGACAGATCACCTTCAACGTCAATCGGACGCAAACGATCTACATCTGCAGCTGAACGAATGGGGTTATCAATTACCGGTCCAATATTTTTGACAATGTCAAAATCAATGCCCAGTGAGGCAACCGGATTCATAATATCGGAATACAAAATAGCCGCATCTACACCCAGTTTTCGCACTGGCATGAGTGTAACTTCAGCCGCCAGCTCGGGTTGTTGGCAAATTTCTAGTAAGGAGTACTTTTCTTTAATTTTGCGATATTCAGGATCATAACGTCCAGCCTGACGCATGTACCATACCGGAACACGGTCAACCTGTTGCTTGAAACTTGCCCGAATCAGTCGATCATTATAGCTCATGTAAGAAGCCTCCAATAGTTTTTGGACTCATAATTACCATTATGCCCTTTTTAAACAGCCGTAACAACCATATGCAGATGCGTTCTACGTGACAATACTATGACATTCCTTACACCCCCATCCCATATGCCAATTATGTTATAATGAAAGAATGGCGTTTTTTGGAGAATTACAGAAAAATGTATGAAAGGAAGTGAAAGCACTTTGAAAACGTGGAAAGTTAACCTCATTGTGCTTTGGTTTGGACAGTTTCTGGTCAATTCAGGCATGACCATGATTACCCCTTTTTTGTCCCTTTATCTCGCCAGAGATCTGGGTGTTGTTGGCGAACATGAGATTGGCATTTGGGCCGGATTTATATTTGCAGCTAATTTCCTCACCTCATTTTTGTTCCAGCCGCTCTGGGGCAAGTTATCTGATAAGTATGGTCGAAAAGTGATGCTGCTGCGCTCGGGATTCGGGATGGCGATTGTGATTGCCCTTATGGGTCTGGCACAGAATCCCTGGCAGTTGCTCTTATTGCGTTTGCTTAATGGTACCATTTCCGGCTTCAACCCTGCTGCTGTTGCACTGATCTCGGGTACCACACCGAAGGACCGCATGGGTTTCGCCATGGGAATCAGCCAATCTGGACAGGTTGCCGGCACCATCCTGGGTCCGCTCATCGGTGGCTTGCTGGCTGATGCGGTAGGCTTCCGTCCGATTTTCTATATTACAGGTGGACTGATCTTCGTCGCCTCCATGCTCGCCATGTTCCTGGTGAGAGAGAAATTCGACCGTAAAGAAGCAGCCAAACTGCCAGCACAATCCGTGTTGTCCGGTCTGAAGGAGTTGAACAAGTCTCCTCAACTTCCCGCACTGTTTGCAGTGACGTTTCTGTTGCAGTTTGCGATGATTAGCCCCATGTCACTCTTGCCGCTGTATGTACAAAAATTGCATGCTTCGGATGTAAACGTGGCCTTCTGGGCAGGAATGGTCGGTGCAGTTACGGGACTTTCCAATATGGCTATGTCTCCGATTCTCGGGAAACTCAGTGACAGGATCGGTCCTCACAAGGTGCTTACGTTCTCCCTCATAGGAACAGGACTCATGCTTATTCCGCAGGCATTTGTTCAGACCGTGTGGCAGCTCATTGTTGTTCGTTTCATGATGGGTGTGTTCATGGGTGGCCTGCTTCCGAGCGTTAATGCCCTGATCCGTTCCTATACATCGGATAGCATGATTAGCCGTGCATTCAGTTTTAATACGAGCACATTGGCGCTGGGCAACATGCTTGGAGCGATCATTGGAGGTTTTATGGCAGGATTCATCGGGATCGAAGGTCTGTTTATCGTCTCTGGTGGACTGCTCTTGCTCAATATGGTTTGGGTCAGATTCAAATTGTACAACAAACCGGCTTTGACACGAGAATCTTGATTCTCCTAAGTATCTTTTGAACCTATCTGCCTTCATTAAAACTTGTTTAAATCGAGGCAAACTCCCATTGAAAAAAGCCGCAATCAGCGCCTAATGGCCTGATTGCGGCTTTCTGTATTGTTATGAATTCGACAGAATGCCTTCGAATTGGATCGGATACTGCTTCACACCGAACACAAAGGCACTTTGTATCGGTTGCAGGACAGTCCCCGGCACAAGCTGAATATGTTCCATATGTTGAAGCAACGTATGAAGAACTACCCTTGCCTCCAAACGAGCGAGCGGTGCCCCCAGACAAAAATGAATGCCAAATCCAAATCCCATATGCCTGTTCGGTTTGCGATCGGAGACGAATTCTTCCGCACGTTCGAATTGGCCTTTATCCCGATTAGCCGATCCAACCCAGGATATCACTTGTTCTCCTGCCTGAATTGTCTGTCCATTCAACTCTACAGTTTCCTTGGCGACACGACCAATCGCAACAATGGGTGGGTAAAATCGCAGCGTCTCTTCGATTGCAGCAGTAATCCGTTCAGGGTGTTCACGCAACTCCCGCTGAAGCTCGGGTTGTTCAGACAATATCCGAACCGCATTCGTAATCAGATTGGTTGTTGTTTCATTACCTGCTGCAAGCAAAAGAATACAGAACCCTACCACTTCCTCTGTAGTCAACTTCTGACCTTCAATCTCCGCTGCAAGCAGTAACGAGATCAGATCATCCTGTGGCTGCAACCGACGTTCTTCCATAATGCCAGTGAAATAGATGTGCAATTCCTGCACATTTCTCTTTTTCTCCTCCATTAACTCCTGAAAGGCCTGCTCACTATCGTCACGTGCACCTTTCACCAACACATCCGACCAGTCCTTGAACTTATGTCGATCCGTGGTAGGCACTCCAATCAGTTCGGCGATCACAATGACAGGAAGTGGTGTTGCAAGTTCATCAATCAGCTCCATATGGCCTGCTGACAAGTATGGACCAATTAGATCATCTACGATGTCCTGAATACGTGGAGCTAATGATTCAATCGCCTTGGGCGTAAATGCTTGATTCACCAGATCACGTAGCTGTTTATGCTTGGGAGGATCTGTTGTTAACATACTCGTATTGGCCCGGTCACGCGCAGAAGAGAACAGTTTTGGATTTTTAAGTACATATTGCACATCTTCGTAACGAAAAACATCCCAACATTCTCGGTGCTCGTCATATCGAACTGGCGTATTGTCTCGGAGCTCTGCATACACCTGGAAAGGAGATAGTCGGTCCTCGACGGTCTCCAATTCACGGATCGGAATGTAATTTGCATACTTTCTAGGTGCCTGTTTCATCGTTCTTCCTCCAATCAATAATATATATTTATTGACATATGTTAACCAACACTATTATATACACAACTTCACGAAAATACCAATCATTGGAAGCGAATTGAGCCCCATTACCTAAATAGATGCTACTTCATTCCTCTTTCTCTGCTAAGTTATGTTCTCTATAAATGCTTCTTTTCATTAGAATCAAACTATATATGTAATATTAGTTAACACAAAAATAACTATTCCCCTCTTAAATCCACTAAATAACACTCCTATCTTCATTTTTATTCTATCTAACATTCTTTCAAAATACCTAATAAATAATCGATTTACTCTTATAATCTATGAATGTAATCGAATTCACTACCACTTTATATAATTGTCATATAACTTAACATGAAATACAATGATTTTAAGTCGATATACATATCACCCTCAACAAACCTATCACAATACTAACTTCAAGGAGAGTGCTATTCATGAAAAAACCATCCAATCTTCGTCCCTGGGCAGTATGGAGTACCGCAGCCTTAACAGCATTAACCATTTCGTTGTCCCCCATCGGAACTTACGCTGCCCATGCAGCTACAGTAGAAGTGAAAGGCACAACAGGCACTGCACAGACAGCACCCACCACTCCTGCACGCAATACCTCTATCCCGGCTGTGCCGGATTCATCCAAACAATCTGCACTCCCCAATGTATTGGTCATCGGAACCGGTGGCACGATCGCGGGACAATCCGAAGATGCGACCAGTTTCCAGAACTACAAGGCAGGAACACTGCCCATCGGAGAGATGGTTGAGGCATTACCGGACAAACAGAAGATTGCCGATGTTAGCACACTCCAATTCGGAAATTCAGGTTCAGGTTCCTATACGATGGCTGATCTCTATGACTTGTCTCAGACGGTAGACAAAGCTCTTGCGCAGTATGACAGCGTTGTGGTTACCACGGGAACAGATACCATGGAGGAGATTGCCTATTTCCTCGACATGACCGTTCAGAGCGACAAACCAGTCGTGATCACAGGTTCCATGCGCCCATGGACTGTCATCGGTTCTGACGCTCAAGCCAACCTTTACAACGCCATCAAACTTGCAGGCAGTGGCCGTACCACTTCATTCGGAACAGTACTGATGTTGAACGACACCATCCAGCTTGCTCGTGGCGTGACCAAAACCAATGATTATCGGACAGATACGTTCGAAACGCCGATGCTCGGCGCTGTGGGTTATATTGATGAAGAAAATATTCGAATCTACCGCGCTCCTGCCCGCGCCCTCAAAGCGGAAGGTACTGCGAAGCCCGCATTTGATCTGAGCAAAATCACAAAGGCCGACCTGGCAAAAGTGGAAATTGCCATCTCATACCAAGAAGCTGGTGGCGGGGCCATTGAAGGGTTCGTTAATAGTGGAGTCAAGGGAATTGTCACCTCCGGTACAGGCGCTGGCGGAATCTCCAGAGCCATGGGACAAGCTCGAACCAAAGCCATTGAAGAAGGGGTGATATTCGTGACTACCACCCGGACAGGATCAGGAAGTGTATACGGTGGAGGTAAAGGCATCATTGCCGGCGACAACCTTAGTCCGCAACAAGCTCGTGTACTATTGATGCTTGGACTATCCTTCAGTGATGATTTTGACACGATTAAGAAATGGTTTGAAACGTACGGAACACCTGAAGTATAAGAAAGCACTCATCCTTTATAGATCTATAGCTCTAGATGCAATAAGAGACGACACTCCTGTCATTCAGGAATTGTCGTCTCTTATTGTGTACCTGAACAAACCTCAAAGTCGAATCACATCTGTAATGTCACAGGTTAAAAAAAAGCAAATGTGGACCCGCTAGAGGTTATTTTTTCAGTCAGGTTATGTTTTCAGTCAGGTTATGTTTTCAGTCAGGTTATGTTCAGCCAGTCTGTGTTCTGTCCGCTTACCTTTTCACTTCACCCAAGCAAGTACGAGCCCATCATAATCCGGCAACATGGTCGTTACCAGACGTGGATCACTCGCCATCTGTTCATTGAAGCGCCGAACAGCCAGTACAGCCGGACCCTGCTTGTCCGGATTCAGCGTACGACCACGCAGGAAACAGTTATCCCCCACAATGACAGCACCTGGCCGAGCCAGCTTGATAGCATAGTCTAGATATACCGGATAATTTTCTTTGTCAGCGTCAATAAAGAAGAAATCGAATGTGCGTCCTTCCTGCGTCAGTTGCTCCAGGCTGTCTGCCGCCGGGCCAATGCGATACTCAACCTTTTCGCCAAACCCGCCTTCTTCCAGATGACCACGAGCCATTGCCGCATATTCTTCTTTTAGTTCCAGCGATGTCAGGGTTCCACCCTCACGCAATCCGCGTGCAATGCAGATCCCGCTGTAACCGCCCAGCACACCGATTTCGAGCGCAGCTTCCGCTTTGGATGTCTTGGCTAGAAACGTGAGCAGACGTCCATACGCCGCAGCAACCGAAACTTCTGGCATGTCGTTCGAACGGATGGCCTCTTTCACTTTCAGCAAAAGGTCATCTTCTTGAAATAATTGATTTACATATTCATCCGGGGTCAAATTCACCGCTAAAATCCTCCTTGGACAATTGGACTGCTTTCCATATGGGTGCCAATGTTCTATAATAAATGTTTGTTATCAACACAGGCGGTTGACTACTGCATCGTCTCGAAAGAGGAATGCATACGTTCACCGCATTTCTCATTGTAAGTTTTTTCACGGAAAGCGGCAAGGCCGCGCCGTTACTATACAGCAGAGAGAGGGACTTCCTTCTCCAGCTTGAAATGGAGTTGAAATGAATCACATGGCTCAATTGCAATTGATTGCAACCTCAGCAATGGGACTCGAGGCTGTTGTCGCCCGGGAACTGAAGCAACTGGGGTATGAAGATGCTACGATCGACAACGGCCGGGTTTTCTTCACAGGAGATTATATTGATATTTGCCGTTGTAATCTGTGGCTGAGAAGCTCGGACCGCGTATTGGTGAAAATGGGTGAATTCCCTGCTACGACATTTGATGAATTGTTTGAAGGTACCAAAGCACTGCCTTGGGAAGAATGGATTCCAGCCGACGGCGAATTCCCTGTAGAGGGTCGCTCCCAAAAATCCCTATTGAGCAGTGTGCCTGCATCCCAAGGGATCGTGAAGAAAGCAATCGTAGAGAAACTGAAGTTGACCTATGACACGGAGTGGTTCCCCGAGGATGGGTCTCGTTATGTGATTGAGGTCATTTTGCTGAACGATCGCGCCTTGCTTACTTTAGATACGACCGGACCAGGTCTGCATAAACGGGGTTATCGTAAACTCGTAACCGAAGCCCCACTCAAAGAAACGCTTGCTGCGGCTCTTATTCAGCTTAGCCGCTGGAATGTATCCCGCCCCTTCTATGATCCATGCTGTGGATCAGGCACCATGCTGATCGAAGCCGCTATGATCGGCTGGAACATTGCACCCGGACTTCGTCGGACTTTCAACTCCGAGGACTGGGCTGTCATTCCTGAAGAATTATGGGAACAGGCGCGCGAAGAAGCATTCGATGCCGTGCGTGACGATGTCCCGTTACAGATTTCAGGCAGTGACATTGATCCGGAAGCTATTGAAATAGCTCTGGCAGCGATCAAGAGCGCTGGGTTTGCCAAAGATATCGAAGTCAGCGTACTGCCCGCTCATCGTGCAAGACCACAGGGTGACTATGGTGTTATCATTACCAACCCCCCATATGGTGAACGGTTGAGTGAAGAGAAAGAGGTTCAGAAGCTGCTCCGTTCGTTAGGACGCAGTTACCTCGAAATGCCGACATGGTCCTTCTTTGCAATCACGTCGACCAAAGCTTTTGAAGAATATTTCGGTCACAAAGCAGACAAGCGTCGCAAATTATTCAATGGACGAATTGAAACCCAGTACTATCAGTATTTGGGCCCACTGCCTCCACGAAATAAAGCACCACAATCCTAATAGATCATTTCCAAAAAAGGAGCGCTTCTGCCAACCATGGCTGGGGTGCTTCTTTTTTTCGGCTCGTTTTCCAAATGATATGAATGAATAGAGGTGACTTTGGCCTCAGTAGAGATTGAATCTACCTGAGCATAGTTGAAAAGCCAAGAGGCCACGATATAATGGATGAAGCTCTATTTTACATTCCGATAACAAAACAACAATAGCAAGGGGGACATACATATGGTTGTCACTCGACCTAGTCACAGCTCTATGCCACGCAGGCTTCTGAATCATCCACTTACGTTATATCTTATTTTTCTTGTGCTCATGCTGCTCAAACTCATGTGGCTCCACCACAATCTTCACGCCTATAATATTACGATGGGATTTTTCGATAAGGTCATCGCCATTGGATCTTTACTGCTCTTGTCCTTCTGGACTTGGCTGCTTCCACGGAGGAGCATGATCGTCTCTCTGGTTCTGCTTAACCTGCTGCTTACGGCTCTAATCTATGCCGACATGGTGTATTATCGCTATTTTCAGGATTTCCTGACCATCCCGGTGTTGTTACAGGCCAGACAGGTTGATGCATTGGGCGACAGTATTGCTACACTAATCTACGCAAGTGATCTCTGGTTCTTTGCAGACTGGCTTGCCGTCATTCCATTCGCAGCGATCGCGCTGTTCAGCAGACGTTACCGTTCGGAGAACACGGGTGCTTACGTGAACGGTTATGGGAGTTATGGGAGCTACACGTCCAACGATCGCAAGGTGCGGATGCGCCGTCGTCTCACTGCGGGTAGCGTTGCCCTTGTGCTGGGACTGGGACTCGCAGTCGGCCCAATCTATTTTTACAGTAAAACATGGGCCAAAGGCTTGTTCGAAAACAACTGGTGGAATGTATCCATGTACAATGTGACCGGACTACTCGCTTTTCACGGTTATGATCTGTACAACTACGCCAAAGACCAGATTGGCTCCGGACCGGAGGCTGATCCCTCTGATGTGAAAGAGGCCAAAACCTTCTTTGCAGATAGACAGCAAGCCTTTACTCGGAAGGATGCCTTATTCGGCAAATACAAAGACAGTAATGTCATCATTGTTCAGGGTGAAGCTTATATGAACTTCATGATTGGCCAGAGCATTGGCGGTCAGGAGATCACACCCCATTTCAATGAGCTAATGAAAGAAAGTCAGTATTATAGTCACTTTTACCACCAGACAGGTCAGGGCAGGACATCGGATGCCGATTTTGGAGCAAACATTTCACTGCACCCTCTTCCGGTTGGATCAGCGTTTGTGCGATATGCAGACCACATGTATGATTCGCTTCCATCCATTCTGAAGGATAATGGTTACAGCACCAACGTATTTCACGCGTATGAGAGCGGATTCTGGAATCGGTATACGATGTATCAGAACATGAAATATGACAAGTTTTATAGTAAAAATGATTATGTTCAGGACGACCCGCTCGGCTGGTCCCTGTCTGATGAATCCTTTTTCCGTCAGTCTGTTGAGAAGATGAGTAATGAGGTTACCGAACCTTTCTATTCCTTCCTCATCACACTCAGCAGTCACCATCCGTATGTCTTACCCCAAGACAAACAGCAACTGGATGTAGGCGAGTTCCAGGGGACGATGTTCGGTAACTACCTGCAATCCGTTCATTATGTAGATTCTGCCTTGGGCAATATGGTAGAAGACTTGAAGAATCGGGGATTATGGGAGAACACCATCTTCATGTTCTATGGGGATCACGACAATTCGATTAAGGAAAAAGCACAATACGAGCAATTTCTCGGACGTTCATTGAACGATCTGGACATGGAACAGATTATGAACGAAGTACCTTTACTCGTACATTTACCGGACGGAGCCGCTGCCGGAACCATCGACGAACCATCAGGACAACTGGACATCACACCTTCCGTCCTGCACCTGCTCGGCATATCCGACCAGTCCTATTATCACATGGGTAACGACGTCTACGACGGATCATCACGGATGGTTGTTCTGCGGAATGGTGCGTTCTCCGATGGTACTGTATTCTATATTCCGTCCGACGATTATATCTACGAGAGTGCCACTTGTTATGATCTGTCTTCACGCAACAAAACCGATATTAACGCCTGCCGTCCCGGTTATGATGAGAGTGTCAAGCGATTGCACATCTCGGATACGGTGATTACCTATGATTTAATTCAGCAATTCCGTGAGGAAGGGGCGCAGTAACTACATGACATCACACACACAACAAACCAATATTGAACAGCAGCTCTTTGATGCAGCCTCCAATTTTGTCAAACAGCGTTATCCTCAAGGATGGGGCGGAGCGGGCGCGGTGTACACCGAAGCCGGTTCTCTGCTGATTAGCGTAGCTCCAGCTTGCGAATTATAGAAAGTGGCTATATAATTGTAACTATATTAGTTTCAACTACATGGATAATGGAGGTTTTCACAAAATGAATATTGAAATATGGTCCGATTTTATGTGTCCATTCTGTTATATTGGCAAACGCCGCCTGGAGAATGTGCTGGCACAATTTCCACATCGCGATGAAGTGAAACTGCAATTCAAAAGCTTTGAACTCGATCCAAACGCTGAAGTGAATAGCGGTAAAACCAATACAGACTATCTGTCTACCAAATATAATATTAGCGTGGAGCAAGCCCAAGGCATGAATGCTCAGATGAATGCCAACGCTCGCACGGCAGGACTGGAATACAATATTGATGCCATGATTCCGACCAACTCCTTCTCTGCTCACCGATTAACACACTGGGCAGATACACAAGGTAAAGCACTTGAACTGAGCGAGCGATTATTCCAAGCCGTGTTTATTGAAGGCAAACATGCCGGCGATCCCGATGTGTTGGCCCAACTGGCTGAGGATGTCGGCCTGGATCGTAATGCAGCAGCTGAAGTGCTCTCCGGTAATCAATTCTCCGATAACGTTCGTGCGGACCAAGCGGAAGGCGAGCAACTGGGCATTCGTGGTGTACCGTTCTTCGTATTCGACCGCAAGTTCGCTGTATCTGGCGCCCAGCCTGACGAGGTGTTCCTGGATGCCATTCAGAAAGCATGGGACGAACGTTCCCCGTTCACCATGGTTGAATCGAATAGCACAGAAGCAGACGGTAGCGGTGTATGCACAGATGAAGGCTGCGAAGTACCACCATCCGATTCGAATAAATAAAATAAAAGCAGCAGGATCAAGGGAAACTTCCCGATCCTGCTGCTTTTTTATACTTCTTAATTACCATCCAATCTATATAAGATGGTTTTATATCCGTTTGAAATTGAGCTATCCGCTTAATCCCAGAAAAGTTGATCTGGATGCGGCCCCGTCCGTTTATCCGCATCCAACGCATCGATCAATCTCAGTTCATCTGGTGACAATTCAAAGTCGAAAATGTCTGCATTCTCACGAATCCGTTCCGGGGTTACCGACTTCGGAATCGTCACGATCTGATTCTGAATGTCCCAGCGTAAAATAATCTGTGCCGGCGTTTTCCCATATTTCTGGGCCAGCGCCTTGAGTGTAGACTCTTGATTCAGCTTGCCCTTCATAATCGGACTCCAAGCCTCCAGTTGAACCCCCTGTGCCCCGCAGTAATCCTGGATTTCCTGTTGAATTAGACCCGGATGCAACTCCACTTGGTTCACCGCAGGTACTGTTCCGCCTTCATCTATAATATCTTGCAGATGGTGTACTTGGAAGTTACTCACACCAATTGCACGAACACTTCCTTCGCTATATAGACGTTCGAATGCTCTCCACGTCTCTTTATACTGGTCTCGACCAGGCCAGTGAATTAAGTAGAGATCAATGACATTCAGTCCAAGTGCCTTCTGACTGGCTTCAAAGGCTCTCAACGTTGAATCAAATCCCTGATCCTCATTCCAGAGTTTGGTCGTCACAAACAGCTCATTACTGGCAACACCACTGCTTGCAATAGCTTGTCCCACTTCTTCCTCATTGCCATAGATGGATGCTGTGTCAATACTGCGATACCCGACCTCCAAAGCCGTCTCTACCGCCTGTTGCACTTCCTTGCCCTTTGCTTTGTAGGTTCCGAATCCCAGCCATGGCATCGTCACTCCGTTGTTCAGAATCGTACAATCTGTAATATGTTTTGTCATCCTGTACCTCCCGTATTGATTTTTGCCTGCTCTTGGTCTATTAACCTTCTCACAGAATTTTAAGCGATCATTCAACACATTGTCGAAGCATATCCATTTATTAAGGGTGGTTTGTGTTTTTATCGTAACTTTAACCAGTTCCACTACGTTTATTAGGTACCCATCCCAATCAGGAGGAATTCATTTGAAGAAAATAGTACTGATTCTCTGTATGCTGCCCTTGCTCATTTGGATACAAGGTTGTGCTCCTGCAACATACGAGATAGAAGGATACACAGGATCATCCATTAATCCCGACATTCTAGTACCGAGCAATGCGAAGTTTATTGAAACCAAGGTTTATTCCGATCACCCCACCCTCAAAGAAGGTGCTACGTATGAATTGAAACATATCGGAGGAGAGCAGGGACTCTATCCACCCACAGATTATTTTCAGAAGTTAAGAGATACAGGCTGGGTAGAATTGGAGGAAGAACGGCTCGGACATGTTCATTTCCTTGAAAAAGATGACACCGTCATTGCCATTGAAATTCGGGAAGATAATTTCGAAATTTTTACAATGAACAACGATGCTGACATTTAACTCCCCATACAATAACACGCTATAAAATCGCAAAAAGGAGAGGCCTCAGGCCCCTCCTCCTTTTCAATGTGCGATTGATTCCAGCACACTTTACACAACTTACTTCACGAACTTTGCGACTTTGGCGAGCACTTCTTCTTCTGTCGGAGCACTGATGTACCGACCGTTGATGAAGACAAACGCACGTTTTGCGCAAGGACCGCAATAGGATTTGCACCCAATCTTGATCTCCGTATCCGGAGCCATCTTCTGCAACTTGGGTACGATCGATTTCAGTCGGACATGATTACACTTTTCGCATACGCGGATATCGTTAGCCATGAGTTCCCCTTCTTCGCACCGTTAGTGATCGCCGTGATTGCCTTGGGACGGATTCGTAATGACGAACCCCTCTTCCGGGAAGTAGAGATAGTCAATTTTAACACCGTTCAGCAAAGGTTGATCATTCGCAAGAATCACATCGATTTCTTTGTCGGTAGATACAACCGTATCATTATCCTTAGGCGTATCGATATCAAGCCCGTAGTGAGCATGGTCACCATGTGCATGTGTGATGACAACACGCAGTTTTTTTCCTTCGTTCTCAGGCTTGTCCAATTCAAGCTTCAATACTTTAGCAGCATTACGCGTAATTTTGCAATTCATTCTCTTCATCTCCTATATTGTAATTGCTGGCTTCAACAATTTCAGCATTCTTAAACTCCAGCATCTATTGTAAAGAAAGTTATCGTTCTTCGCAATAACATTGATGCGAATTCGATGTTAAAACCATCCATTTCGCAAAAAATCAAGAAGATAATCCTTCCTGAAGCGCAGGGTATTTACGTTCTGCACGACTTACAAACCAGTTCATTAGAATCAAAGTGACCCCGATATCATCTATAGGCATAAACGGCATGACGTCAGGAAGTACCCAGTATAACAGCGCCGGGATAATAAACAGCATCTTTTCCCCCAAAGGAATCTGCGGAGCCCGGAGCAGCCGGGGTAGTCTTTTGAAAACTTGTGTCCATCGTTTGAACGATAGCAGTCTTCTCCACTTCATATGAATCCCTCCGTATGATATCAATTTATGTCGAAACAGCAGGTGAGTACAAATAATAAAAAACGGAGCGCCGCTCACAGCGTCCGTTCCTGTTATACGAATGAACAGCCACTACGTTTCAAAAGCTCGTTACCATCCGAATTGCCTTGTTATCGATTAGTTAATAATTCAGCCAGCAGCATCCCGACTTCCACACAGATGTCATCAAACTGTTCTACAGGAAGCGGATTAACACCCAATCCAACCTCCACTGTGAAGCCAGGCTTACCAAATTCTTGAATGAACCAGTCTTTGTAACCAGCATCACTACCGCCGAGCTTCACTGCCTTATAGCCTGAAGCTTTGGCGAGCCTGCGTGATAACAGCCCACTCTCTCTGGGCTCCAGATCACGGTAATTCCAATAGATTTCCTGTCCCTGACTATGCAGAGAAACAACCACGGCGAATGAGTGTTGCTGTGTCCACTGCGCCAGCGCTTGTGCCTCCGGTTCCGTCAAAGGAGCCGTCCCTGCATAATCCCGGGGACCCGGTGTGGTCATCCCCCTTCTCGCTGCTTCTTCATCCCAATGGGCAGGAAATTGATCATTTAGATCCACCCCTCTGATATTGGCCTTCCAATGGGTAAAATGCGACCTGCCCGCATTCCAGGCTAACAACTGCCGTGCATGCGAATGCTGATTGACCACACCTTCCTGAACCAGTTCGACCCCGTCCGGATTAACCATCGGCACTGCCCAGAGTGTCGTCTCTTGCATCCAGCGTTCGGTCTGGAATTGATTCCACGCCTTATGCGTGCTATAAGACTGGGCATACTCTTCGATAAACCTCATTAGAACAGCGGTAGTCAACCACTCATTAGCATGAACGGAAGCATTAACATGAATATGTCTCGGACCTTGCCCGATCCGCACATAAGGCAGCGACTTGCCCATGACACTTGTTCCGATCGAGCCTCTTTCAATGAACGGGAATTGATTCTCCAGCTTGTCTATATCCCTCATTAATTCTCGATAACCATACTCTCCCTGAATCTTCACAATAGTTTTTCCATTTGAATCCGGAATATGAATACAGCGCCCCACCCAATCCACAACACCTGCAATCTCGGGATTGGCCTGACGCAGTATATCTTCTTCAAGCCCAAAACGATCTGCAATGCCCCTTACACTCTCTCCAGGCGGCACAGCGTACCTGCGTCCTGTACCAGGGACAATGCGTAGCATCTGGCCAGCGAACAGATAAGGCTGAGAGGCTGCTTCCGGGTTCAGCGCAGCGAGCAACTCTCTCGTCATACGGTGCGCTGACGCAATCCGGGGCAGCGTGTCTCCCCGCTGAACGATAATCCACTGCAGTTCCATGCTGTTCTCCTTTCCACAGGAAAAAACAGGTCTCCTGTCCGGTTCTCACGTATGATGTGTCTATAACATATGTATGCAGGTCCGGTTGTCCGACATGTGACATGAATCATGTTCATCGCCTGTCCATGCAGAATCATGACAAAAAAACCCGGAACTTCACCGTTCCGGGATGTCACACAGGTAATATACAATTAATTATAAGTCCTATCGGTGCATACAATAGAGTATAGCTATGGTAATTGTGTAACCTGCCAGACCACAGGAGTTTTCGAGATCTGTTCCCCTAACCATCGACGGGTAATATTCTGGAACATGCGCGGGTCGCCAGTGCAGAAAAATTGATGCACCGGGGTCTCATCCCCGCTAGCCAACTTTCGTTTATCATATAAAATCGTACTGATCTCCCGCGCCGTTTCATCTGCCGAACTAATTAGCTTCACTTCCTGTCCCATAACCTCCTGAATGGTGTCCATGAGAAAAGGATAGTGCGTACAACCCAGAATAAGACAATCAATGGGCTGTTGCTTGATCTCACCCAATGATTGCTCCACCGTATGTGTCGTGTGCTCGGAACGAAATTCACCTTGCTCCACCAACGGAACCAGCGCCGGACAAGCCTGACTGACCACATCAATATAGGGGGACAACTGCTTGAGCGCTAATGTATAAGCACCACTTCCAATGGTACCCACAGTTCCAATCACACCAATGCGTCCTGTACGTGTCGCTGTGATTGCTGCCCGCGCTCCCGGATGAATAACACCGATAACAGGAACATTCACCTTGGTACGGATGTATTCCAGTGCGGCCGCTGTCGCTGTGTTGCAGGCGATAACGATAACCTTCGGATCGAATTGGATCAAGAAATCAACGATTTGTTCCGTAAATTGTTTCACTTGTTCGGACGAACGGGGTCCGTACGGTGTCCGGGCAGTATCCCCAAAATAAATGATCTTTTCCCGCGGGAGCTGACGCATCACTTCTTTCGCGACGGTCAATCCCCCTACACCGGAGTCTAATATAGCGATTGCTTGCTGCACGAACACACCGCTTCCTTCTTCATTGAATTGGTTCTGAAAACGATTATTTCCCAGAGCTTTCTTCCTACCGTATGAACATTCCGGCAAAAAGGTACCTACATCTTACCCGATTTCATCTCAGGGTTCAAATAAAATCCCCCGTGCTGTATATCTCAGGTGTGGACACACAGCAAAACAGGCTCTCCTCTATATCGAGGAAAGCCTGTTAATCCAAGCTTTGCTTAGTTTTCGTCCTTGGAATCATCCGTAGGGAGTTTCGCAACGATTTCGATTCCGGCCTCATCTGTTGCTTTGTCCGTATCGGTATCCGTAATGGCTGCCGAGATGCGAATTTCTTTGCTCTCAGCGCAGTTGCGCCAGGATTGAATATCCTGAATCACGACATCTGCAGTTTCTTTGACCTTGGATACGATCTGCGAGCTTTGTTCCCCCACTTTACCAGCCAGTTCCTGACCTTTATCCGATACCTGACGAGCACCTTCCGAAATGTCTTGACGAAGCTCGCGTCCTGATTTCGGAGCCAGTAGCAATGCAGTCACCGAACCCACAACGGAGCCGATCAGCGCTCCCCACAACAAACCTTTATTCGAATCCTTCATGCCTTCATCCTCCTATTACTTTCGTTGAAGTACAGGATCTCAAGCGATATCCTGTCGCTCACCCAACCGGGCGAATGCCTACTCTGTTGATGCATTATAAGCAGCACAGGCTTGACCTGACACTCTGGATACCAAAAATTATTTAAATGTCCTTTATGGGTACTTGTGCCTTTGAGCACTTTAGGTCCCGCTTCATCTCAGGTCTGGCGAGCCGGCTCCAGATCAGCCGCTGCGTGTTCATCTCCCGGATGCAAGTCAATCACATATCGTCCCGGCGCAATCAGCGCCGCCTGATGCTCACAACGCCAGCGACGTCCGCCAGAAGAACCCAGCGTCTGTCCATCCTGAAGAACATCTCCCTGATCAAATATGTAATACGCCGCACCCAACAGGGTTTGGGCTACCGTATCCGGATCGAGACCGACGAAGTGACACTGTACGTCAGGCACACCCAGCGCAGACAAGCCTACCGTATCCATGACCAACTCGCGCTGTTCCTCCGTACCTCCCGCCTGATACATCCGAACGTTCATGGCTGCATACAGATGTTCCTCACGTTCCTGAGCTTGCGTATACGCCTCGGGTTCAACCAACTTATCACTGCCATACCAATACAGTGCCTCGCAAGTTAAACTCTCCATGACTGCCAGTACAGTCTTCTGGAACAGCTCCAGGCGCTGTTTGCGAGGCATGGCAGCTGTGAACATATCATGTATTCGGATGGAGTAACGCGCAGCTTCTACAGCTTGTCCCGCTTCTGGCCAATGCCACGCTTGCTGCAAGGCACCACCGAAGCGTGCTCGATCCGCAACTTCATGCACCGGAAGCATACAGGTCTGTGCAGGGATATTCCCTTCCTGAAAGGATACCTTATGATCCAGATGATAGAAGACCAGCATCTCAGGCTCCTGCTCTCTTGCCCCTGGCTTCACGTCCAGTCGGACTTGTCCAGTGTGACGAATCAGAGCTTCCTGCAAGCGCAGGCGGTCCACTTCCGGACGTTCATGGAACAAGAGTTCAACCATATACACCGGATGAAATCCGGAAGGCACTTCCTTGCTTTCAGTATTTACTTCTTTGAATTCTTTTGATTCATTCGTCATGCTATTTCCTCATTCCTTACGCTGTCCCTCGGCCTGTGCCGCCTTGAAAGGACCAAGCTCTTTTTCGACGTAGGCACTCACCTGTGTGGTAAAATGTTCAAGGATTACCGGTAGCTCTACGCTAAGCGGATGAAGCTCGGCCCGCTCCCAACTATAATAATCCTGTACCAGTGGCTTGCGTAATAAGACAAGCTGACGCAATACCTCATAGGTGGCCTGTTCAAAAACCTTTTCTTCGTAATTAATCTGAATAATATCATCATAACTGCTCGCATCTCTCATAATGAAACCATCAATTAGATAACTTCCCACATCGGTAACAATCTCAATCGCTAGGTGAAGACAACGTTCCTGTACCATACCCAACATGAGACTGCCATCCCAGGCCTCAGCTGCCCGGCGAAGCCCCTCGGATACTTCCGGTACAGCCGCAAGCCGGCGGGCAATCTGTTCTCTGTTCACATAATACATTCGTTCACTTCCCGTTCAGTGAATTATCGGTTCCGTTTCCCTTTACGCTTAAGCCAGAAAATCATCACAGGACAAGCGATCAGAAACACAACAAAAATATATAGAAATTCCATAACGTCTCTTAAATCGCTCATGCAGAGTCCCCTTTATTTCAAAGTCGTGTGAATGACAGATCAGATTTCGTAGTCCACGGCGATCGACTGTTCTCTGACTTCGTTCATGTATTTGATTACTTCCTGATGTAGCGGATGCACCTGATAGGCCTGAAGATCTTCCAGGGATGCAAACTCCGCTGTAAGTGAAATGTCGAACGATCTGTCTGATCGAAGTACATCAATCCCTACCTCAAGTGAAATCAGAACATCAATTTTGCCTTCCAGATTGCGTAGAACTTGGGCAGCGGCTTCAATACTTTCCACGGAGCGATCTTTCATTTTGAACAGGACAATATGTTTAATCATCTGAGCAAGCACCTCGTTTAGTATAATAATAGAAATGAATGAATTTTCGTGTATCCAAAATATATCATAACGTTCTCTATTACGAAAGGATACTTGGAAACGTTCTCTTATAAAGAAAACCTAATCCGAACTCTTCCCTTTCGGATCAGGTTTCTCCTGAGGCACATCCTCCGTCCGATCCACGGATTCCTTCTGCATAGTTTGTCCTGTTTCGGCCTGCTGTTTCATGCTGTCCGGGCTCTGCTGCGGTGTGGGCCATTCCCGGTCAGCCAGATTACCCTGACCTTCTTGCTTTTTAAGCACCATGATTGCCTGTCTAAGCTTATTCGGCAATGGAAGTCCGATCCTGGCATAGTTTTCGGTAATAGAGATCAGTTCATTCACCAGATAGAAATAAATGGCTCCCCCTTTGATAATATCGGTTCCCATGAGCAGATCAATTCGGTGGGCAAGCAGAATAACGGTCAGCATCAGACCTTTGCGGGCCAGCCCCCAAAAACCAATGTTGCTGTTTAATCCGGTACCCGTTCTTACCGCCGCTGCTATACCTGTGATATAATCTACAGCCATCGCGACCGCGAGCAGGGTAAGCAGTTGATCCCACCCGCCAAAAGCAAACGTAACAAATGCTCCCGAGACGGCAGCAAAGGTATTCACAGCTGGACTCACGTTCCTCACCTCTCCCTTACACTTGGTTACCCTACAATATATGTAAAAGTAAGAGATTTGACAGGTCACATGTCATGTTAAACTTGCGGATTTATAATTTCAGATTTGTGCACACTATGCATCCTGCCTGCTGATGAAAATTATATATTTTTGGGCAAATCAGGTAAATAACCCGCATCGTATCAACAAAAATAGATAAAAGTTCTTTAGACCTATTAATGAGTAATTAGAACTATTTTATTTATGTCACTCATCGATTTCTTCCCTCATTTTTAGTGAAACATTGTAATCTAGGAATATACTAGGATGTGAATTGCGCGTGGTCTAGTTCGTAGTTCCCTCTTTATCGCGGATTGACGCATTGACGCATTTGAAACCGGTAAACCCGGCACTTGAAAGTACCCCGTTATTTATTGTAGTATTTGGTTAAAAAAATCGGAGGAAATATGCCTAATCAACCAGAACAACATTCTATCCAGGCGTGGTCTCTGATCAACCGTAAATACTTGGGAAAAGGTGTCCGTGTTAAACGATTCCGCAAACCGACACGCTGTCAAATTCGCAATCGTGTTCTTCTTGCCGTGCTGATGGCCAATGATATCAAGTTGTCCCAGCTCGCTGAAGACCTCTCCATCTCTTCACGCAGTGTCAGTGCGTGGGTGTATGAAGGTCGGATACCCGGCAGTACCAATTTGGACAAGACATGCCAATTACTTGGCTACCCGCGACACATTCTCTTCAATGAAGAAGTGGTGCGCAATAGCCCTGTCATATGTCAACCCGAGCCATCCCGCTTCATGAAGCGTACGGTGACTCGTTCTCCGGTTAGTAACCGTATTCTGACAGGCTTGTGTATGGTCCATGATTTGTCGGTGACAGATGTCAGCCACTGGATCGGGGTTCATCCCGGCACTTTCCGCAAATGGCTGCATCAGGGAACGCTGCCTTCTGCTGCGTTTCAGGAACAAGCGGAGCAATTTTTCCGCATCCCCAAAACCATTTTGTTCGCAGATGTCATCTTGAAAGATCGTCGCAACAACTAAATAAGCGAACAGCCAAAAGGCTCTGTTCTCCCCAAGGGAGGCCAGAGCCTTTTTAAGTTAAACTCTATGAACTGAACAATATCCCTCTCTACCGGACTTGAAGCAGTCTCCTTGCTGTTTAATCAGTTATGTCAGTTAATCTACCCTTTTCGTATTTCCCTCCAACCAGCGCCATTACAGACACGCTACAAGCCAGGCTTATGCATTCCATGGAGATTTGATCGCCATATAAGCTCAAATGACCCTCGTGTTCAACACTTCATTGATGTATTTTAGACCGGTATACCGGTTTCGCAGTGTATGTGCTGTCGTCAGCGCATGCTCCACCATCTCCCGGGTTACTCCGAGCTGTTCCGTTGTGGTGGGCCCACCTACTTGTTCCAGCCACCCAGTGATCTGAGATGCTTCAGGCAGAGACTCATACACGCTGAACACCGGTTCTCCCGATGTCTGAGCAAGCTCCTTATATTTCTCCGTAATCAAAGCACAGGCTACACCCACTTTGGCACCATGCAAAACGGGTCTTCGCCCCGCTTCCATCAAATCCATCTCCCAAATGTGGGAGATGTGATGTTCACCCCCAGATGCCGGGCGGGAATGATCAATAATCAACATGGATAACCCGGATACAATAAGTGCATCCATTAATACAGCCACGCCTTCAGACTGCCCCTCCGCAATAGCATTCACATGATCTATACAGGTATTCAGCGCTTCCTCTGTAATCCGATAAGCAACCGGACAGAACGGTTCCCCTCCCATTTCATGAGAAACAATCCAGTCTGCCAGCGAAGTATATTTACCGAGCATATCTCCAAATCCTGCAGCAGTCATCACTTGAGGGGCCTGCTCCAGAATGTCCATATCGGCAAAGATGGCTTCGGGCGGTACAGCCTGAAATGTCTGCTTGACTCCGCTTACAATTAAGGGTGCACCCGCAGAAGTGAACCCATCAACCGAAGCCGCGGTCGGCACGGACAGAAAAGGCTTGTTCATTTTGGAACAAACGAATCGCACCAGATCATGGATGGTGCCCGAACCCACGGCGATAACAGCCTGACTTTCCAGGCTCACACCCAATATGATTTGTACAATGGCGGCTTCGTCAGCAACGATATCCCCCGTGCGGTTCTCCCGCATTGCCATCTCATCTACATGGATTCCCATGCCCCGAATACTGCTCAGTACATCCGATCCAGCTGCGCGAAATGTATGCTGATCATAGACAACCGTCACTCGATCGTACCCACGCTCAGACAGATAACCCGGCAACCTTTGAATGGCTCCAGCTTCCAGATGAATCAGCATGTTCACCACTCGATGTGGATGACCGCAAGCACATTGCTGTGCCTCTTCGTTCCATGCCGCCATTCGTTCGTTCATATTCATTCGCTCTGACCCTCCCATATGAGATATCATGCATAATTAACTGGTTAAAACCACAAAATGAAAAAAGGAAATAAAATGTGATGATTTTCCTGATCACACTTTACTTCCTGTACCCTTATTTTGCAAATCCATAACTCCCATTCCCAAGCAGGTGAATTGATGAAATTAACCAAAGAAACAGGAATTTCGCTCGGATTTCTCGCTGGAACTACCTTTGGTAGCGGTATCGCTTTTTTGTTTCAATTCCAGTCGGTCGACGTTATTGCCAGTGTTACGTTATTTGGCATTGCTGGAGCTATTGCCGGACTCCTGATGGCAGTCATTCTGCACCAGCGTCAGCATTAGATTACAACCGTGTATTACAGGATTCACACAAATGATCAATCAAATAAAGAAAGGTTCGTGAATTGCCCTGGAGCAACTCACGAACCTTTCTTATTTAAATACGTTCTTCGATGCGGTCGAGAGGACTCGAACCTCCACGGGGTTAGCCCACACGGACCTGAACCGTGCGCGTCTGCCAATTCCGCCACGACCGCATAATATGTATCTCCTCATCCACAGATGAAAAGTGTTCCGGTGAAGCAATTCCTTGTTTTACCGTAATTCAGAGTATACATGCTCCAAAATTAAAATGCAACTTCTTTTTTATTCATTCTCAAATAGGACATATGTCCTTTTTTCTCAACTTCAAACGCTCTATCGTAGCCATTAATGATTTCAATAACCAGGTAGACATGATGAATGAATGCGATTGAATAAGAATAACAACTCAAAGGAGAGATTCACTTTGAATACAGCCAAACTTTGCTTTATCGGTGCAGGGTTCCATGCATCCACCAATATATACCCTTCTGTGGTTGAGACTGGAGCACACATTCAGGCCATTGCCACTCGCAATATAGAACGCTCCGAAGCCGCTCTGCGGCGGTTTGGTAGCAAGGGTACAGCATATGACAACGCCAGGCTTATGTTACAGCAGGAGTCATGTGACGGAGTCGTTGTCGTTGCCCAGCCTGACGATCAAACTACGCTTGTTCTTGAGTGTATTCAGGCTGGCAAAAACGTATACGTAGATAAACCGCTCGGATGGAACGCCATCGAAGCCGCCACTGTAGCTGAAGCTGCCGAGAAGGCCGGTGTCATCGTCATGGTGGGTTTTATGAAACGGTATGCTCCAGTATATATGAAACTCAAGGAGCTCATCGATGGTGGTTCGTTAGGTAAAGTACGTTCATTCCAAATGAAGTTCGCTGTAGACAGCACGCCATTTTGCAAAGATGAGGAACAGTTCATGAAGCTCGCTGCCATTCATATGGTCGATCTGATGCGTTTCCTGTTCGGAGAAGCCGTGAGGGTTACAGGCACAACCTTCAAGGATGGGGAACATATTAATCAAAGTATTTCCTTTGTATTTGATCATAACGTAGTGGGCAGCACGTATTTTACCGGGATGAGTGCATGGTCACGAGAAAGCGAAAGTGTGCTCGTTACCTTCGATGACGGATTTGCGTTATCTGAAGAAATCAGCACACTCACTATTCATCAATCCCGAATTTCAGACAGCCTTCCCTGGAAATCTCTTGAGGAGCAGGATACCGTATTCACTGCCTCAGGCTCTCCCATGTCTGGTGCTTACCGTGACCTTTACCTGCGTGGATTCGTTGGTGAGATGGCTCATTTCATCGCATGTTGCCAGAACCAGTCTGTCCCGCATTCGAGCGCCAAGGATAACATTGGAACGATGGCTCTGTGTGACACTATTCTGTCGTCACTGAAATGACGTATATACGTATATTTTTATCATTTATACATCCAGAGAAGAGGAAATAGTCATATGTTAGGTGTAACCAGACCGAAGAAGCTGCCCCCTGTTCATACGGAAGCAGCTTCTTTGCTTATTTAATAACCGTCTGGATCGTAACGGTGCGGTTACGTCCCTCTTCCTTCGCTTGGTACAATGCATTATCTGCCAAGTGAAACAATTCTGTCGCTGTTGCGGAATGCAGCGGGAACTCCGCAATACCTGCCGATATAGTGACGGGACGATCTACAGGCACCACACTTTCTTCAACTGAAATTCGAATACGTTCAGCCATCTCAAAAGCCAAGTCGGACTCGGAATTCCGTAACAGAACGACGAACTCCTCACCTCCAAAACGAGCACAGATATCTTCTGGCCGCACCGATAATTGAATGATATTAGCGATGTGTTTTAGCACTTCATCCCCGGCGTGATGCCCGAATGTATCATTAATGGATTTGAAGCGGTCAATATCCAGAACAATAATGGAGAACGGATCTCCCTCCTGAATCCAGTCCTGAATGACTTCTTCAAAGGTTCTACGATTGTTCATCCCGGTTAATACATCTGTTCTGGCATCATAGGAAAGCTGGTCCTTCTGCTTCCTAAAGTTCGCCATGGCGCCAACAACCGTTCGTGTGAGAAGATCCGCCTCTCTGTTCCAGTGCGGCTTCAGTACGGACAGCTCCACTTGTCCCTTGTCGACCTGATTCACCAGATCACCCAATAGCACAAAGGGACGCGCAAGCTTGCGCGCAACCTGAATTACAATTAGAGTGAGTACCAGAAACGGGACTGAAGTATACAGCAACAACAACTGGATATGATGATTGAGCTGATCATACACCGTTTGGGTTGGAGACACGACCACAATGCCCCAGCCGGTTGAAGGAACTTTGTAATATCCCGCAAGGGAATCCACACCTGCCAGATTGTTGTATTGTTCTTTCCCCGTTTGGTCTTTTAGCAGCTTCTGCACCACTTTATTCTTGCTGACATTTTCACCTATTCGGTTGGTGTCTGGATGAAATAACAATGTGCCTTTCTGATCCACTATAAAGAAATATGAACCATTGCTTGTCTTCAACTGACTCCCAAAAGACAGACTCAAGATATTATTTTCCTGCAAATAAATATTGCCGCCGATCGTGCCCTTGTACTCTCCTGTCGAAGTAAAGATGGGTTCACTAACAAAAACAATTCTTCGCTTCGTTCTTGGTGTTTGGTATGCTTTGGAAATATACGAATCTCTCGACTTAATCGCTGCTTTAGCCGCTTCAGAACTAACATGCCGACCTATGCTGTCCTTTAAATAGGGTGATGTGGACAGGACAACTCCCGTCTCATCTACAAGCGAAATAGAGTTAAAATAGTTACTGCTATTACGAATCAAATCGAGTGTGGAACTCAGTTTATCCGTATCGGAGAAGTCCAATTCCGGGAAATATTTAGCTGCATATTTTAAGCTCTCCTGCATGGAACTAAAAAGCGAGTCCAGCGTTTGGCTTACTTGCACAGCACTTGCATAATTAAGGGACAGGGTGTTATCAATGAGTGACTGTTTCTGGGATGTATAGGATGAGATGACCATGATGGTTAATGTCATTAAGACCGAAATGGTAACCAACCCGCCAAGCAAAGCAGTAAGACTGATCTTCTTCGTATTTTTTAATTTTCTTCGTAATCTGGATACTCTCTTATGTGCAATCATGTTTACTTCCCCCGGATTTTCATGAAAAGGCATACTTATTTTATTTTACACGAAAGTTGTTAAGAAGATATAAAGAAGGTTTGATATCTTAACAATCAGATTACAAATACGACAATTCAATGACAGATAGATATTTATGGATTCCAACCAGCTGCAGCCCAACTTCAATCCATAATGATATACCCTTCTTCGGGCTCCTGTTCAACGAACCCTGCCATATGACGAATCTGAAATTCAATCGGGTGATTGCTTCCCATCAAAATACGATTCTGTACCTCATCCGCCGTTTCGGTTGGCAATGCGAATGCACGCGTATGGGCAAACTGCCCTTGAAGTGTCGTATAGATCGCATTCACAAGCGGGTCACTACCCGCACGCCCAAATACATTAAGGATCACAGATCCATCCGAGTCGAGCTTGTCCTTGACCATCGCAAAAAAAGAACTGGACGTAAACTGCTCGGGTGTACCCGTTGCCGAAAAAGCATCAATAATAATATAGTCATATGTTCCAGCAGGTTCCTGCTCTAATAATTCGCGACCATCCCCGATCAGAACAGGACTTCCATTATATCCAAAAAAGGTTTGGCTCAACTCAGCAACCTCTTCGTCCAACTCAGCCACCTTGACCTGACGATCCGACAAGTAGGTTGGTAGTGTGCCAATACCATGTCCTACCACAAATACGGAATCAAATTCAGAATTATTCCGTTCCATGAGATGCACCATCGCTCTGGGATATTCCAACACCATCCGGGCAGGCGTATCCAGATCTATCGCACCCTGCACCGCCGCGTTGGAGAACTCCAGAACACGAAAACGCCCTTTCTCTCCATACAGCCTGTTTGTATCATATACCGTCAGCTCATGCTGCTCACTTTTATTTCGATACAGAACTCTCACTAACCGTTCTCCCTTCGTTCTCTGGCTGTTAATCCATTGCCTATAATCATTCTATTATAAGGGATAACCATGCACCACCCTATGCCTGTTTGATGGAAAAAACAAAATAAAGACCGTTTCCGATCGCGCGGAAACAGTCTTTGCCATAACTTGCCCGTCATGTTCAAGATCCAATTGCCTCATGCAGAGCCTGAACATATTCCACTCCCAAGTTGGAGAGAGAAGTACTCTTGTGACTTATCCAACCTACATTAATAGACTCTTCACATTCCAGCGGAACAGGGATAATCTCATTGCCGTTCAGATCGGCACTAAGGACTCCGGTAGAGATGGTATAACCATTCAAACCAATCAACAGATTAAACAACGTTGCACGGTCATTGACCTGTATACTTTTGGGATGTGATAACGTACTCAGGATTTCTTCGGAAAAATGAAAAGAATTGTATTCCCCCTGATCAAAGGACAGGTATGGATAATCCTGTAATTGCTCAATGGCAACCGACTTCTGCTTCGCTAGCGGGTTCTTCACACTGATAAAGATATGCGGCTTGGCTGTGAATAGGCTTGTGAACACCAGTCCAGCATCCTTTAGCAATTTGTTAATGACTTTGTCATTGAATTCGTTCAGATACAGGATGCCGATCTCGCTACGCAGGCTTTTCACGTCTTGAATGATCTCATACGTCTTGGTCTCTCGGAGCGCCAACTCGTATTCATCCTGACCGTACTGCTGCACCAGACGTACAAAGGCATTCACTGCAAACGCGTAGTGCTGGGTGGATACCGAGAAATGCTGAGGCGATGGCTTGGCGTTCAGATACCGATTCTCTAGCAGTTCGGCTTGTTCCACCACCTGACGTGCATAACTCAGGAACTCCACACCTTCTTTGGATAGGGATATGCCCTTATTGGTCCGTTCAAAAATGGTAATACGCAGTTCCTGCTCCAGATCCCGAATGGCATTCGACAGGCTGGGCTGAGAGATAAATAGCCGTTTAGCCGCCTCATTCATCGAGCCCCGCGTAGCCACTTCAATCGCATATTTTAATTGTTGTAAGGTCAAGATTGAATTCCTCTTTTCGGTATCAATTGTACCTATTATATACCAAAAAGGCTCTAACTCTAAGTGGTACATCAGGAGAATATATTCTTTTTCTCAAACACAGACATCTGGTTCTCCCTCATAATAGGGTATTCATCAGGAAACATACTCCGCTTGTCCAGCTTCTCATTAATAAAATCAACCACCTGCTGCAATGAAGCAATCTGCGACTCCACTTTCTTCCGGTAATTCACCAGCATCTCTTGCTCATCAGGGAAGTCTGCGAGATCCGAATCCATAGACATCTGTAGGTAAGGCTTCATTTCATCCAAAGACATCCCTGTTTTTTTCAGACAAGTAATCAACTTCATCGTATGGATATCCCCCGGGCGATATACGCGATGGCGATTGGCCTTGCGTTCAGCTCGGGGAAGCAGTCCAATCTTCTCATAATAACGAATCGTATCTTCCGATATTCCGGCCTGCTCTGACGTTTCTTTAATGGAGAACACTTCATTATCGCTCATCATCACGAGCCTCCTCCACATTCATTTCTCTCCATAGTACAACTTGGAGTCAGCTCCAAGTCAAGCCATAATTCGTTTCTATGCTTACCCTTGACTTGGAGTCGACTCCAAGTTATAGAATGAACGCAGCATACAGATCCGTTCTGTAATCCCATTCATCCTGGAGGTATTTATGAATATACAAAATCAGCTTCGCACCGCTCTCATCACAGGCTCAACGTCGGGAATCGGTCTTGAACTCACCCGCAGGTTACTGGTTGAAGGATGGAAAGTCATCGGTCTCAACCGTTCCTCTTTCCCCGCCGATGATACCGATATCCAGAACGCAATACGTTCAGGCCAGCTCCGTTTGGTTCAAGCTAATCTGACCAACTATGACAATCTGAGAACTGCACTGGAGCTGATTAAATCCGATACCGATTCGATCGATGTCTTGTTTAACAATGCCGGAGGCAGCACGGCCGAACTTCAGTTCTCAGACCAAGGACATGAATTGCACTTTGAACTTCAGACCGTGGTCCCTTACATTATTTACATGGAATTAGTTGAGCTATTGCTCCAAGGACAAATGAAAACCGTCATTAATACTTCCACCAGCGCGTTCAACAGGGTCAAACAATTTGATCTGAACATCCTGGAACGTCCAACTGAATTCAAGAAGCTGTTTGGTCCATATGCCATTTCCAAGCTTGGTCTCTCGTTATGGACACATGAGGCTGCTAATTCTGCTAAATCCGATGGAATTCAGATTCTGAGCGTAGATCCTGGAGGAAATAATACATTAAAGGGCAACAAAACGTCCGGTCTGCCCTTCTATATCAAACCCGTCATGAGATGGTTCTTCCCTCATCCAAGTCATGGCGCTTCATTGCTCTACAATGCCGCCTTTTCACCAACTAGACATGAATCTGGTACGTTTCTGATTAAAAACAAGGTAGCTACCCTTCGTTTCACAGAGCACGGCGCTGCAGTTTTAAACCGGGTAAACGAGATCTACGAGCAACGTTTTTGCACAACGCATGTCTGAAAAGCCTTCATTCAACCATGATACTCAGGATAGGTAGTACGCCTACCGGATTTTATTGAAACGATTACCCAAATATCTTTAGAGCGTGACCGCACTCGGTCACGTTATTTTTGTCGTCCGTCTTTCATAATAGCCAGGCTCCGATTCATAGTTGTAATAGTGTCAACACACACAGTGCCCATTAAAATCTGCACCCTACCAGGAGGAAAATAGAATGAGTGAAAGACAGCACAGTAACGGAAAACCATATAATGTACCGCAACCGATACGTAAAGATGGCGCTGGTGGGCCTGATCTGGGACCCCGAGATGTTATGAGAGACATACAGAATCCAGACATGCTGGTACCTCCGGCAACCGATAATGGATTATTGCCTAACCTGAGAATGTCTTTTTCCGATACACATATGCAGCTGAACCATGGGGGATGGTCGCGTGAAATCACGGTGCGGGATCTGCCAATTGCGACGACACTGGCCGGTGTGAATATGAGTCTGACTCCAGGAGGCGTGCGTGAACTGCATTGGCATCAGCAGTCCGAGTGGGCCTATATGATCTGGGGAACAGCGAGAATCACCTCCGTTGATCAGAACGGGCGTAATTTCATTTCAGATGTCGGACCTGGCGATCTCTGGTTTTTCCCCAAAGGTCTACCCCATTCCATTCAGGGACTGGACGATGGGTGTGAATTTCTGCTCGTGTTTGATGATGGCTCTTTCTCTGATCTAAATACGTTATCCATATCCGACTGGTTTGCTCATACACCACCAGAGGTTTTGTCACTCAACTTCGGCGTACCCGAATCTGCTTTTCAATCGATGCCGAAGGAACAGGTCTATATTTACCAAGATACCGTCCCGGGTTCCATCGAGAGCCAGGAAGTTCAATCTCCATACGGCACTGTTCCCCTCACGTTCAAACATCGATTACTGGCCCAGGAACCGCTCATTACACCCGGAGGAAGCGTGCGGATTGTCGATTCCACCAACTTCCCCATCTCGACCACTGTTGCCGCTGCCCTCGTGGAGATCAGACCCGGGGCCATGCGTGAATTGCACTGGCATCCCAATGCAGATGAGTGGCAATACTATTTGACAGGACAAGGAAGAATGACGGTCTTTGGAGGAAATGGTGCTGCACGGACTTTTGACTATCGTGCTGGAGATGTTGGATATGTTCCTGTAGCCATGGGACACTATATACAAAATACCGGTACAGACACCTTGTGGTTTTTGGAGATATTCAGAAGTGACCGTTTCGAAGATGTTTCACTAAATCAGTGGATGGCTTTAACCCCTCGCGATCTGGTCCGTGACAATCTGAATGCACCACCCGAGCTACTGGATGCACTCCGCAAAATCAAATGGCCTGTTGTATAATCTAGCATGCGTCTCTATCCTCTGACCGGAAATGGGGGGGGGAATAAAAAAGGCAACTCCCAAGTGAATTTCACTTGGGAGTTGCCTTTGTTCATTTCATATATTATTGTTACTTCACAAGGGTAGGCGACTTCTTCCACAGTCCTAGAATCAGACCGGAAATCACCGAACCAATCGCCACAGCGAGCAGGAACAGAACTGCATGATTCGCCAATGCTGCAACGAAGATTCCACCATGCGGAGCCGGAACGTTAATACTCCACAGCTGCGTTAGTCCGCCAGCAACAGCGGAACCGATGATACAGGATGTCAATACCCGCAATGGGTCAGCGGCTGCAAATGGAATTGCACCTTCCGTGATGAAAGATAATCCAAGTACATAGTTCGTCAATCCTGACTTGCGTTCTTGCTCCGTAAATTTGGATTTGAAGAATGTCGTTGCAAGGGCAATCGCCAGAGGAGGCGCCATACCCCCTGCCATAACCGCTGCCATCCATGCACCGTCTGTGTTACCGCTGGATGTGAATACACCAATCGCGAACGTGTAAGCCGCTTTGTTGAACGGTCCGCCCATATCGATGGCCATCATGCCACCAAGTAACAAACCAAGCAATACCTTATTTCCGGTCCCCAGATTACCAAGCGCTTCTACAAGCCATGTGTTCAGAGAACCAAAGATCGGATCAAAGACATAGAAGCTGATGGCACCCACGATGAGCAAACCGAATACCGGATACAGCAAAATTGGTTTCAAGCCATCAATGGCTTTCGGCAATCCCTTGAGTGCCTTGCGAAGACCAATAACTACATAACCTGCCAGGAAACCGGCAGCCAGCCCCCAAGGAAACCGGCGTTGGAGTTAACCGCCATCAATCCACCGACCATACCTGGCATCAGGGCCGGGCGATCGCCGATACTCATCGCAATAAATCCGGCAAGGACTGGAATCAGGAAGTGGAATGCACCTGTTCCGCCACCAATGGTTTGAAGTAATTGCACAATCGGATTATCAGGGCTAGCAATCTGTTCGAATAAGAAGGAGATCGCAAGCAGGATACCCCCACCTACAACAAATGGCAGCATGTGCGAGATTCCGTTCATCAGGTCTTTATAGATTTTGCTACCTACACTTACCTTGCCAGCGCTTGCGCCCTCATCCTTGGCATTTCCGCCTTGGCTGCGATAGATCGGCGCATCGCCATTCACGGCCTTGCGAATCAACTCTTCGGATTTGCGAATTCCATCGCTCACCGGTCTTTGCAATACCGGTTTGCCATCGAAGCGTGCCATCTCCACATTTTTGTCTGCGGCAACGATGACCCCTTTGGCGCGGGCAATCTCATCCGCAGTCAGAACATTCTGTGCGCCTTCGGAACCGTTTGTCTCCACGCGAATATTAATGCCCATTTCCTGAGCTTTCTTTTTGAGTGCATCTTCAGCCATAAATGTATGAGCTATTCCTGTTGGACATGCTGTTACCGCAACGACAAAATCTTCCGAATTCGCGTTACCTACAATCACACCAGAGGTACTCTGTTTCTGATCGTTAGCGTTACCTGAGCCGGATGCAGCATTCGCTTCTTTTTCCGCTTTTGCTTTCTCCTTGGCTGCTTCTTTCTCCGCTGCTTCAGCCTGTTTGGCATCAAACAATGCACTTACTTCTCCCGGTGTATCCGTACTCATCAACTGTGAGATGAAATCGCTATCAATCAACAACCTGGAAAGAGCTGCAAGCGTACGCAGATGGGTATTCCCAGCACCTTCAGGTGCTGCAATCATGAAGAATACATGAGCGAGCTGATCATCCAGCGCTTCAAAATCAAGTCCTTTTCTACTCTTGGCAAATACAACTGTTGGTTCATTCACCGCCGTTGTTTTGGCATGTGGCATAGCAATTCCGCCACCGATGCCCGTGCTGGATTCAGCTTCTCTTTTATAGATCATTTCCTTGAACAGGACCGGATCATTGATACGTCCGCTTCGGTTCAGGCTGGCAATTAATTCATCAATAGCCTCATCCTTGGTTGTAGCCTGCAGGTCCATGATCATCGTTTCCCGGATCATCAAGTCTGTTATTCTCATCTTGGTACACTCCCTTAAAGTTCAGTCGGCCTAAGCTATGCAGGCCTCACTACATTACATTTCAATACTTTATATATGCCTTGTTAGACTAAATCGTCGTAATAGTGACTTGATTGCGAAGTTCGTCGATCCGTTCCCGTGTTGCCAGGTCATCCGAGAAAGCGGTCGCGCTTCCAGATGCAACCCCTGTTCGGAAGGCTTCCAGCAGATCTCCGTTCAGTACATAGGTACCTACGAATCCGCCAATCATGGAGTCTCCGGCACCAACCGAGTTTTTCACAGTCCCTTTTGGGACGTTGGCGTGATGAACTTCCGTTTGGGTAATGAACAACGCACCTTCGCCTGCCATGGAGATCAGAACATGCTTCGCACCGGCTTCGAGCAACTTGCGTCCGTAGACGACCAGTTCATCCCGAGTCTCAATGGTGACACCGAACAGTTCGGCCAGTTCATGATGATTCGGCTTCACCAACAATGGTTCGTGTTCAAGAGCTTCCATTAGGGCCGGGCCAGTTGTATCAATCACGAATTCGGCACCCGTTTGCTTGCAGACTTGAATGAGACGATCATAGAAATCCGTTCCAAGTGAAGGTGGTATGCTTCCGGAGAGAATGACCATATCTCCTTTTTGCAATGAAGACAATTTGTGAAGTAACTGCTCTGCCTCTTCAGCACTTATTGCAGGTCCAAGACCATTAATCTCGGTCTCTTCTCCATGCTTCAGCTTGATGTTAATGCGCGTATCATCTGCAATCGTAACAAAGTCTGTCCGGATGTTATCTTCTTGCAACTTGTCATTAATGTAACGTCCCGTGAATCCACCAAGGAAACCAATGGCCGTGTTATCTGCCCCAAGTTGATTCAGTATGCGAGAGACATTAATGCCTTTGCCACCAGGAAGTTTCAGATCCCGATTCATTCGATTCAATCCGCCAAGCTTCAGCTCATCCACTTGCACGATGTAATCAATGGACGGGTTTAGTGTTATTGTATATATCATTGTTATCCCTCAATTATTTTAGTTTTCTGGGCGATTCCAGGCCGCCAGTGTTCTGGCATATGCTCGGTAATCAAATCGGCCTCCTCCAAATCAAATAATTTGGCAAAAGTAATTTCCCCTATTTTGCTGGAATCAGCCAGCACATAAGATTTTCCCGACAATTGATGTGCACGCCTTTTAATCAAGGCTTCCTCCGGATCAGGCGTTGTATACCCCATTTCGGGGTCCACTCCATTGCTTCCAAGAAAACATTTATCAAAACGGAAATTATCCATGTTCTGTAATGCAATACTGCCAATGACTGCCTTCGTATGAATCTTCATCATACCTCCGAGCAAATAACTGCGAATACGCTTACTCACCAATGCTTCAACATGTGAAAGTCCATTGGTCACAACCGTCACGTCTTTGGCTTCAATAAAAGGAATCATCGCTAACGTCGTTGTTCCTGCATCCAGATAAATGCATTCGCCATTTTCGATCTCCTGTGCAGCCAAACGAGCAATCGTTGTTTTTTGTTGAATGTTTTTGAACGTTTTCTCTTCCATGCCGGGTTCTAGTCGTTTTTCATTCACCAGTGCAGCGCCGCCGTGGATACGTTTGAGCATCTGACGACTCTCCAGATCAATCAAGTCACGTCTAATCGTTGATTCGGAAGCACCAAGCACATCGACAAGCTCTTGCAGTTTCACAATCCCCTGTAAATGTAAGCGCTCTATAATTGCAGAATATCGTTCTTCAGTCAGCATCTTCATTCCTCCAACTGCTTCTATAGTATCATAATCTCCACAAAAAACAATCATTTTCATTCAAAATAATTTAAAAACATCCAAACAACCGCATCTTACGACTTATTTTCTTGTCCAATTGTCCCTTTCCCCGACTCCAGAACACGCATCTGATAATCTAGTCCCTATTTTATCTAAGGTGGGACCTGATTTGACAGACCGTCCACACAAACGGCGTAAACCCTGTGCCCTGCATCCGAAAAAGAAGGCTGCCTATCCCCGCTTCGGATGGATCTCATCCAACTGGAGTGGCTACGCTCTTACAGGATTACCGAACCCCTACCGGCGCATCTCAGCGGAATGGACTGTCCCCTATGTACTACCTTGCACACGTAACTCCTATTCATCCGCCTGGATTGGGATTAATGGCTTCGAGAACACCAGTCTCATTCAGACCGGGACAGGTCACGACTGGATTCAAGGGAAGCCCAGCTATTATGCCTGGTGGGAGATCCTGCTTGAAATTGATTCATTTAACAAACAAAGTTTATTTCATGTTCTTTAAAGGGTATCCCTATGTTCTTCATATCCCCTTAAAAATCCTGCAGCCTCCAGCGCTTTATGCGTGGCGTTGCAGGATTTTGCTTTTCAAGGGCGTTTATGACTCTACCACCGTTGCATCCGGTTTGGGTTTAAGCCATTGACCACGCTCATTAATAAAAGCTCCCTTGAAGCGGCCCATCTCCAATTGTTCAATCAGTTTCTCCTCGTCCATAACCAGAATCTCAGCCAATTGCCCCGAGGTGTAATAATGAGCGGGATTGTAATCGAGCAGCACAGGAACAGCCGTATCATATAGTTCTTTGATCAGATTTTCGAAGGAATGCCGACCCAGATTCTCCATGTCTCTATAATAATGCAAATGTTGGGATACCATATTACGAAACGATTTATTCTCCAAATGCATCCACAACGTATTGCAAGCCTGAACACTCATATAATTTTGTTCCACATCATAAAATTGAACTTCTTCAATCTTCATGTACTTCTCTTGAAATGCAACAATTTTAATCAAAGGTACCTTTCGTTGACGCGACGCTTTCTTCACATGCGATCTAAATTGCTCATAGTTCATTTCATTCATCTATTATCCCTGCCTTTAACATGTTCCAACCGACATTTTACAACAAATTAAAGACAAGTGTAACCTCATATGGCGAAAAACAAAAAAACGTGCAACATCAGATGCCGCACGCTCACAATCTTATGGAGTGCATTGACTCAGCCGAGGGCACCACTTTTCACCCACGTAGCCGTAAATTCTTGTTCTTCATACGCATAGAATTGTTGCAAAATAACCTCCCGATCGTCAAGGAACAACTGATCCGCAATGGCAGTGACCAGTTTGGGCACCGCGCTCTTGGTCCCCGATATTGCCGATGCCGACAGACCACAGCTGGCAAGTGCAGAGTAATTGAATACAAACAGTCCATGCAACGGCTTCTCACCTTGCTCGGTTTTGCTGGTCATGGCAAACCCCGAACTCAGAAACGGATGTGCGTCCAATAATGCATTGCGATGCTCTTGCGGAGCCTGATAACAGTCCTCCCAACGTGCAATATACGGCTCCACAAGTCGGAGTTCTGGTCGAAGCGCCGGATCAGTAAGAAGACCTGTACTAATAATCAGAAAATCAAACGTGAATTGGCCTTGCATCGTATCCACTAGAGCCCCATGGTCTGTAGCCTCTACATGGAGCCAAGGCGAGTTCAGGTGCAGTTCAAATCCAGGCCAGGCTGCCGCACGATTAAACGTATCGTTCGTGGGCGGTTGATTGAATTTGAAGAAATGAGAGATCACTGCATATTTATCAGCAACCGGCAAAGCGTGGTATCGTTCTATCATACCGGATTGTTCCATCTGCCGAATGAGATTGACACTGGGTAGTTGTTCCCGACGTACAAATACATGGGCTTCGGCCACACCGGCGGCAAGCGCATAGCTTGCATTATCAAAAGCGGAGGCGCCGCCGCCGAGCACGGCAATCTTTTTACCTTTTAACCGATCAAAATCAATATCTTCAGACGTATGGGCATACAGCGCTCGTGGCAGCCTGTCAGCAATCATCGGGGGTACATGCCACTCCCCGCCCCCTGTATTCCGGTAGCAAGCACCACTTTGCGAGCAAGAATTACATCCTTCTGCATTCCTGCCCTATTCACAAGAAGTCGATGTATTCCGTTCTCTATGGGCTCAACAAGTGTCAATTTCACTTCATTCAGTACGGGCAGATTCAACACTTCACGATACCAGCGCAAATAATTCATCCAATCTCCGCGCGGAATTTTATCTAACGTTTCCCATCCTTCGTGCCCGACCTGTGCTTCCCACCATGAGCGGAAGGTCAAAGACGGGATGCCGAGATCGATGGAGGTCAGATGCTTGGGTGTACGCAAAGTAACCATACGCGCATACGTTTCCCAAGGTCCTTCAAGCCCTGCTGTGTTCTCATCTATGACGATAATATTAGAGATCCGTTCGCGAAGAAGTCCGAATGCTGCCCCCAATCCGCTCTGCCCCCCACCCACAATGACGACATCATAGACATGACCTTCTGCATGCTCTCTTGGGCGTACCCAATCCGTCCCTCCAAAGGACAAGTAAGCCAGATCATTCTTCACACGTGCATTCAAAGCTTCAAGGCTCATGATTCATCAACCCTTTCGAGGTACGCATATGAGTTCATCTTTCGTCAGATATTCTAATGTAGGTTACTTGTTAGTTATGTTCGATAAATGTGACCTTCCCCATGAACTCGTAAAATATATTAGCGTTATTATATGAGTTACCCTAGCTTTTTTGAAGTTGGTGGCAGACTTATTGTCATCTAACCTAAAAATAACTGACATGCTTGTTAATCTTCACGAAGTATCTGACAAGTTGGTACCTGCTTTAGTATTGAAGGATCGCCTGGACGTTCGATTTGCAGAAAATAAAAAAGACAGACCAAGTTGTAACCTTGATCTGTCTTCACGAAGGAATGCTATTGGCCTGCCTGTTCACGGCGCTGCAATTTTTCATTGGTTAACTTCTCGGGGGTAACATCATGACCCAGCGGGTCTACAACGGATACTCCCAGCATAGTTGTCAGCACTTGGCCTCGAATAGCCTGCAAGTATTCTTTTCTAAGCTCAGTCTGCTCACTTTGTTCTGCTTTTGTCAAACCGGCGCTACTGCGTTGCTTTCTACTTAATTCGTTAATACGTCCCAAAATAGGAATCATGGAATACACCTCACTTGTTAGTGCGATTTCCAAATATATTTCGAAAATCTTCAAACTAACTTAAACCAGCTTCACGAATTTGTCCATAGGCACAATACGCAGATATCATTTTTAGGTGATCTCATGCACAGACCATACAATACCGTTAGTTGCGCCACTGCCCAGGTTCAACGTTACAGTTAATCCATTTGCAGCATAGAACAGACCAATCACATCTCCGGCATTCAATGCCACTTCCACTGCCAAGGTAACCGAACTACTCCCTAATACTGCTCTGAGTGTAAGCAATGTAACGGCTATATTCAGGATAGGTAACAGACCACTAACCAGTGTTGTAACCGTAGGTGATGTCCTCTGGACAAGGAATGCGGGGTTAACTCCTGCACCCAGTGATAGCGCAATCGCTGCGGTCGTTGCATAGTTGATCGTGGCCACGATTGAATATCTTCCCGTCACCGGAATGGTATAATTTCCTGTCGTCGCATTGAAGTTCGCATTACCATAATAAGGACTGGTTGTGGTCCAGTTGGTCAACTGCGCGCTTGTTGCTGTAGAAAGTGTGGCCAGGAATGCAGAGAACCCCTGTGTTGCAAAGTTGGGCCCCGTGGGCCCCGTCGCTCCGGTCAGGCCTGTTGCCCCGGTTGCTCCTGTAGTTCCTGTTTCACCTGTGGCTCCTGTACTCCCGACTGCTCCGGTTGCTCCCGTAGGACCACTCGCACCTGTAGTCCCCGTTGCTCCAGTAGAACCGGTCAACCCAGCAGTGCCTGTAGCTCCAGTTATACCTGTCGCCCCTGTGAATCCTGTAACTCCAGTTGCACCCGTGGCTCCAGTCAGACCTGTAATTCCCGTTACCCCAGTAATGCCATTAGTCCCCGTTGTGCCTGTAGTGCCAGTTGCTCCAGTGATACCTGTTATGCCTGTGGCTCCTGTTACTCCAGTAAACCCGGTTGCTCCGGTCGCACCTGTAACTCCTGTAGTTCCCGTTGGGCCAGTCGCTCCTGTGATACCTGTTACGCCGGTGGCTCCTGTTACTCCAGTAGATCCGGTCGCGCCAGTTATCCCAGTTGCACCCGTTGTTCCCGTGACTCCAGTAGCTCCTGTAGCCCCTGTTTCTCCAGTGATACCTGTAACTCCTGTAAATCCCGTTGGGCCAGTCGCTCCTGTTATTCCTGTTACGCCGGTGGCTCCTGTTACTCCAGTAAATCCGGTCGCGCCAGTTATCCCAGTTGCACCCGTTGTTCCCGTGACTCCAGTAGTTCCTGTAGCCCCTGTTGCTCCAGTGGTACCCGTAACTCCTGTAAATCCCGTTGGGCCAGTCGCTCCTGTGATACCTGTTACGCCGGTGGCTCCTGTTATTCCAGTAGATCCAGTCGCGCCAGTTATCCCAGTTGCACCCGTTTGTCCCGTGACACCTGTAGTTCCTGTAGCCCCTGTTTCTCCAGTGGTACCTGTAACTCCTGTTACTCCAGTAAATCCGGTTGCGCCAGTTAACCCAGTTGCACCCGTTTGTCCTGTGACTCCGGTTGCCCCAGTAACTCCAGTCGCTCCCGTTGCTCCCGTGACACCAGTAGTTCCTGTAGCCCCAGTTATTCCTGTAATACCTGTAACTCCTGTAGTTCCCGTTGGGCCAGTAGCTCCCGTCGCGCCAGTTATCCCAGTTGCACCCGTTTGTCCCGTGACACCTGTAGTTCCTGTAGCCCCTGTTTCTCCAGTGGTACCTGTAACTCCTGTTAATCCAGTAAATCCGGTTGCGCCAGTTAACCCAGTTGCACCCGTTTGTCCTGTGACTCCAGTACTTCCTGTGACTCCGGTTGCCCCAGTAACTCCAGTCGCTCCCGTTACTCCACTAAATCCCGTCGCGCCAGTTAACCCAGTTGCTCCAGTTGCTCCCGTGACACCAGTAGTTCCTGTAGCCCCAGTTATTCCAGTAATACCTGTAACTCCTGTAGTTCCCGTTGGGCCAGTCGCTCCAGTGGTACCTGTAACTCCTGTTAATCCAGTAAATCCGGTTGCGCCAGTTAACCCAGTTGCTCCCGTCGCTCCCGTAACACCAGTAATTCCTGTAGCCCCTGTTGCTCCAGTGATACCTGTAACTCCTGTAGTTCCCGTTGGGCCAGTAGCTCCCGTTTCGCCAGTCACTCCTGTTAATCCAGTAAATCCGGTCGCGCCAGTTATCCCAGTTGCACCCGTCATTCCCGTGACTCCAGTACTTCCTGTGGCCCCTGTTACGCCAGTGGTACCCGTGACTCCTGTAGTTCCCGTTGGGCCAGTCGCTCCAGTGGTACCTGTAACTCCTGTTAATCCAGTAAATCCGGTTGCGCCAGTTATCCCAGTTGCACCCGTTACTCCCGTGACACCAGTAGTTCCTGTAGCCCCTGTTGCTCCAGTAATACCCGTAACTCCGGTTATTCCTGTCTCCCCGGTGACTCCGGTTGTACCTGTAACGCCGGTGGCTCCTGTTACTCCAGTAAATCCGGTCGCGCCAGTTATCCCAGTTGCACCCGTTGCTCCCGTGACTCCAGTAGCTCCTGTAGCCCCTGTTGCTCCAGTGGTACCCGTAACTCCTGTTACTCCTGTCTCACCGGTGACTCCGGTCGTACCTGTAGCGCCGGTTACGCCAGTTATTCCAGTTGCACCCGTCGGTCCTGTAATTCCCGTTGGACCAGTAGCTCCTGTGATACCTGTTACGCCTGTGGCTCCCGTTTCGCCAGTCACTCCTGTTACTCCAGTAGATCCGGTCGCGCCAGTTATCCCAGTTGCACCCGTTGTTCCCGTGACGCCAGTGGTTCCTGTAATTCCCGTTGGGCCAGTGGCTCCTGTTAATCCAGTGAACCCGGTTGCACCTGTAACTCCTGTGATACCTGTGGCTCCCGTAATTCCGGTTATTCCTGTCTCACCGGTGACTCCGGTCGTACCTGTAACGCCGGTTGCCCCAGTAATTCCAGTAGCACCCGTTTGTCCTGTGATTCCAGTATTTCCTGTAACCCCAATTGCTCCAGTGATACCTGTAACTCCTGTAGTTCCCGTTGGGCCAGTAGCTCCTGTTATTCCAGTAAATCCGGTCGCGCCAGTTATCCCAGTAGCACCCGTTTGTCCTGTGACTCCAGTACTTCCTGTGGCCCCTGTTTCTCCAGTGGTACCCGTAACTCCTGTTACTCCTGTAACTCCGTTTTCCCCAGTAGATCCAGTCGCTCCAGTTGTACCTGTTATGCCTGTGGCTCCCGTTTCGCCAGTCATTCCTGTTACTCCAGTAGTTCCGGTCGTGCCTGTTATCCCAGTGGCACCCGTTGCTCCAGTAATACCCATAACTCCTGTAATTCCCGTTAGGCCAGTAGCTCCTGTTATTCCTGTTTCGCCTGTGGCTCCTGTTACTCCAGTAAATCCTGTTGCGCCAGTTATCCCAGTTGCACCCGTTGTTCCCGTGACACCAGTAATTCCTGTAGCCCCTGTTGCTCCAGTGATACCTGTAACTCCTGTAGTTCCCGTTGGCCCAGTCGCTCCTGTGATACCTGTTATGCCTGTGGCTCCTGTTACTCCAGTAAATCCGGTCGCGCCAGTTATCCCAGTTGCACCCGTTGTTCCCGTGACACCTGTAGTTCCTGTAGCCCCTGTTTCTCCAGTGGTACCTGTAACTCCTGTTACTCCAGTAAATCCGGTTGCGCCAGTTATCCCAGTTGCACCCGTTGTTCCCGTAACACCAGTAATTCCTGTAGCCCCTGTTGCTCCAGTGATACCTGTAACTCCTGTAGTTCCCGTTGGGCCAGTAGCTCCCGTTTCGCCAGTCACTCCTGTTAATCCAGTAAATCCGGTCGCGCCAGTTATCCCAGTTGCACCCGTCATTCCCGTGACTCCAGTACTTCCTGTGGCCCCTGTTACGCCAGTGGTACCCGTGACTCCTGTAGTTCCCGTTGGGCCAGTCGCTCCAGTGGTACCTGTAACTCCTGTTAATCCAGTAAATCCGGTTGCGCCAGTTATCCCAGTTGCACCCGTTGTTCCCGTGACACCTGTAGTTCCTGTAGCCCCTGTTTCTCCAGTGGTACCTGTAACTCCTGTTAATCCAGTAAATCCGGTTGCGCCAGTTATCCCAGTTGCACCCGTTACTCCCGTGACACCAGTAGTTCCTGTAGCCCCTGTTGCTCCAGTAATACCCGTAACTCCGGTTATTCCTGTCTCCCCGGTGACTCCGGTTGTACCTGTAACGCCGGTGGCTCCTGTTACTCCAGTAAATCCGGTCGCGCCAGTTATCCCAGTTGCACCCGTTGCTCCCGTGACTCCAGTAGCTCCTGTAGCCCCTGTTGCTCCAGTGGTACCCGTAACTCCTGTTACTCCTGTCTCACCGGTGACTCCGGTCGTACCTGTAGCGCCGGTTACGCCAGTTATTCCAGTTGCACCCGTCGGTCCTGTAATTCCCGTTGGGCCAGTAGCTCCTGTTAATCCAGTGATACCCGTAACTCCTGTAGTTCCCGTTGGACCAGTAGCTCCTGTGATACCTGTTACGCCTGTGGCTCCCGTTTCGCCAGTCACTCCTGTTACTCCAGTAGATCCGGTCGCGCCAGTTATCCCAGTTGCACCCGTTGTTCCCGTGACGCCAGTGGTTCCTGTAATTCCCGTTGGGCCAGTGGCTCCTGTTAATCCAGTGAACCCGGTTGCACCTGTAACTCCTGTGATACCTGTGGCTCCCGTAATTCCGGTTATTCCTGTCTCACCGGTGACTCCGGTCGTACCTGTAACGCCGGTTGCCCCAGTAATTCCAGTAGCACCCGTTTGTCCTGTGATTCCAGTATTTCCTGTAATCCCAATTGCTCCAGTGATACCTGTAACTCCTGTAGTTCCCGTTGGGCCAGTAGCTCCTGTTATTCCAGTAAATCCGGTCGCGCCAGTTATCCCAGTAGCACCCGTTTGTCCTGTGACTCCAGTACTTCCTGTGGCCCCTGTTTCTCCAGTGGTACCCGTAACTCCTGTTACTCCTGTAACTCCGTTTTCCCCAGTAGATCCAGTCGCTCCAGTTGTACCTGTTATGCCTGTGGCTCCCGTTTCGCCAGTCATTCCTGTTACTCCAGTAGTTCCGGTCGTGCCTGTTATCCCAGTTGCACCCGTTGTTCCCGTGACACCAGTAATTCCTGTAGCCCCTGTTGCTCCAGTGATACCTGTAACTCCTGTAGTTCCCGTTGGCCCAGTCGCTCCTGTGATACCTGTTACGCCTGTGGCTCCTGTTACTCCAGTAAATCCGGTCGCGCCAGTTATCCCAGTTGCACCCGTTGTTCCCGTGACACCTGTAGTTCCTGTAGCCCCTGTTTCTCCAGTAGTTCCTGTAGCCCCTGTTGCTCCAGTAACACCCGTAACTCCGGTTATTCCTGTCTCCCCGGTGACTCCGGTTGTACCTGTAACGCCGGTGGCTCCTGTTACTCCAGTAAATCCGGTCGCGCCAGTTATCCCAGTAGCACCCGTAACTCCTGTTACTCCTGTGTTGCCCATAATTCCGGTGACTCCGGTTGCCCCAGTAACTCCAGTCGCTCCCGTTACTCCAGTAAATCCCGTCGTGCCAGTTAACCCAGTTGCACCCGTTGTTCCCGTGACGCCTGTAGTTCCTGTAGTTCCAGTAATACCTGTAACTCCTGTAGTTCCCGTTACTCCAGTAAATCCGGTCGCGCCAGTTATCCCAGTTGCACCCGTCGTTCCCGTGACGCCAGTAGTTCCTGTAGCCCCAGCTGCTCCAGTGATACCCGTAACTCCTGTAGTTCCCGTTGGACCAGTAGCTCCTGTGATACCTGTTACGCCTGTGGCTCCTGTTACTCCAGTAGATCCAGTCGCGCCAGTTATCCCAGTTGCACCCGTTGTTCCCGTGACGCCAGTGGCTCCCGTGACTCCAGTAGTTCCTGTAGCCCCTGTTGCTCCAGTGATACCTGTAACTCCTGTAACTCCTGTGATACCTGTTACGCCGGTGGCTCCTGTTACTCCAGTAGATCCAGTCGCGCCAGTTATCCCAGTGGCACCCGTTGTTCCCGTGACGCCTGTAGTTCCTGTAGCCCCTGTTTCTCCAGTGATACCTGTAACTCCTGTTACTCCTGTCTCACCGGTGACTCCGGTCGTACCTGTAGCGCCGGTTACGCCAGTTATTCCAGTTGCACCCGTCGGTCCTGTAATTCCCGTTGGGCCAGTCGCTCCTGTGATACCTGTTACGCCGGTGGCTCCTGTTACTCCAATAACTCCGGTCGCGCCAGTTGCACCCGTTTGTCCCGTGACACCAGTAGTTCCTGTAGCCCCTGTTGCTCCAGTGGTACCTGTAACGCCGGTTACGCCAGTTATTCCAGTTGCACCCGTCGGTCCGGTGATTCCCGTTGGGCCAGTAGCTCCTGTTATTCCGGTTACGCCGGTGGCTCCTGTTCCTCCAGTGAATCCGGTTGTGCCAGTTGTCCCAGTGGCACCTGTCGCTCCCGTGACACCAGTAATTCCTGTAGGCCCTGTTGCTCCAGGAATGCCTGTAAAACCAGTCGCTCCGGTTGATCCTGTTTCTCCAGTAAAACCAGTTGCTCCTGTGTTGCCCGTATTTCCGGTTATTCCTGTCTCCCCGGTGACTCCGGTTGTACCTGTACCGCCGGTGTCTCCTGTTACTCCAGTAAATCCGGTCACACCAGTTATCCCAGTTGCACCCGTTTGTCCTGTGACTCCAGTACTTCCTGTGGCCCCTGTTTCTCCAGTGGTACCCGTAACTCCTGTTACTCCGGTTGCCCCAGTAACTCCAGTCGCTCCAGTTGTACCTGTCATACCTGTGGCTCCCGTTTCGCCAGTCACTCCTGTTACTCCAGTAGATCCGTTCACACCAGTTATCCCAGTTGCACCCGTCGCTCCCCTGACACCAGTAGTTCCTGTAGCCCCTGTTGTACCCGTCAGTCCGGTGATCCCCGTTGGGCCAATAGTTCCAGTTATCCCAGTTGCACCCCTTGTTCCCGTGATGCCAGCATTTCCTGTACTTCCTGTAATACCTGTTTCTCCAGCAGCACCAGTTGCTCCTGTGTTGCCCGTTATTCCTGTGGGCCCTGTTGCTCCTCTCATTCCTCGATAACCCCGTGGGCCACGAAGGAGAGGACACCTATGGCTTTTGTTTCGTTTACATTTACGTCTACTTTTTGTACCAGACTTACTTTTCTTTTTTGGGATAGAGCGTATTTTTGATTTTTTGGATTTCCGTCGAACTGTACTAATTGAGGAAACTTTACGCTTCTTTTTGGATATATAGCTCACAAGAAAATCCCTCCTCCCTGTACACCACTTCAAATCTCCGCTTTTTGCAATAGTGCATTCTATGCCCTGGACTTGCTCTGTGCGCCGCCTAATCAGTACATATATGTAGTATTTATAGTTAGTGATCAATCAATTACAATTTCCAAAAAAATATATCCTCCTTCTACTCCACCTGCAGCCCTTGTGCAATACGCACAATGTCATGACATGAGATGATACCCGAGCCTGCTCTCCATCTCGTTATACGGTACGTTCGCACAATGAAACATGACATCAGTTCCCCGAGAAACATTAATGATATCATCCACTTGAAATGCGTCTCCCACCGCAATCTCCAGATGTCTTAGTGAACCCAGCTTCAGTGAAAGCCGCTCAAACTTGGACCGTGAACGACCAAATGCGATTGTATGAATCCCCTCTAATCAATTCCATAGGTAATAGCTGCACCCATTCCGCCTGTTGCTCCAATAACAATAACTTTCTTCATCGTATATCAACCTCTTTCTTTTATTAGTGATTGATCAATAACTAAATGTGAAAAAGGAAAGATTCCCTTTAATTCCTCATCAATTCCGGCATATTAAGTGCTACAGACATGTTACACAACAGTCCTACCGCAAGGAAAATCTTCGTTTTTTCCTCAGCTTGAGGTATTCCTGCGTCAATGAAAGCTTTCAGAACCATGGTTCTTATACCACCTATCCCTTGTTGCATCGCTTGACGGATCACTTCTTCCCGAATAGTCTGGGCCTGCGTTTGAAGCAAGATTTCGCTCTTATGGGATTCAAGAATCTGTTCATATGCCTCAATCAGATCACTTTCTAACTTTTCTGGCGTAGCCGTCTCCACCACCGTCCGGAACGTGTCAATCACTCTTGCCCAAGACACTTCCAGTGCTGTTAACAATAAATCTTCTTTAGTTTTGAAAAAACGAAATATGTACGGCTGTGAAATCTGTGCCCTTTCTGCCACCTGGGCTGTTGTTGCACGATAATAGCCCGTTTCTGCAAAGATCTCTATCGCTGCGGAGATAATATCATTTCGCCGATTAACCGAAGCTGCTGTATCTTTAACCATCATGTTCTCCTTCCAACGTACAGTTATGAATTGATCAATAACCTGAAGTATATCGGATTCATGTAATCAACACAAAAAAGAAAAACGGTGGAGTCTGTCGATGTTCATCAGGATAGATTCGAAGAATTCCGCAATATCATGATCCATCGGAATGGGCCAGCCTTGAATTTCATTTTAAGTGAACGGAGATGGCGTCATAGCTTCGATGCACTGGAGACCGAGGAAGTCTGGATTCAGCACCCGGGTTGCCCCGAGTGGAACCAGCTCCAGATCAGCCCTATTCCCGGAAGCCCCTTTTCTATATAAAACAGATTTGGGACTTAGAGGCTCAGGCTTCTGGCATCCGTTGTGAAGAACATATGGCTCGACTGAAAAGATCCGTACACGAGAAACAAAAGTACCCTTCAGTGCTGTGAAAGGTTCTGCCACCTTGCTTCCGAATCCAGTTTCGGACAACTGTTACAGTAACCGTGTGCATGACTGCCGCTCCCAACCTGATAAGCCAAACAGCAATATCGGCGGATCAAGAACGGCGGTCCCTGCCACTTGGAGTGCTCGAAGCGTTGCAGCCGGATGGCAAATGTATTATCGTTTGATCGATCCAGCCATATACTTTGATCAACCTTCATCTGTGCAAGCCGTCGTTCCGTCTTCCATATTCTTCGATCATCAATCATCCGCATAACCAATTGTTGCACATTGTGCGCAACCAGAGCACTCATCACCTTATAACTCGCTCCTGTCGCCACGGCTACCGATTGAAAAACATATTCCAGATGCAACTGTAACCTGTCCCTGAGCATGCTAATTTCCAATCCTCGCTCGGCAGGATCTTCACTGCCTGTCATACAGGTTCTTGCCAGCCTCGTCTCATATCGCATGCCACCTTCTCCATTCAATTCAAACCGTATATCCTCTTCTGCAATGCTAAGTGAAGTATCGTATAGGCTAAATGCTGAGATCACGGCCATAACCAATACCGAATAACGCTTGGCAAAAAGTGTACCGACAGCCACACTCCCCTCCCCTCTCAGTAGAAGCCCTTGTTGCAAAGCCTGTTCACGCAATATCGAGTCTCGTTTCTCTTCATTGAACAAATCCCTTACACAGAAAGGATACTTGGATACCTCACCAGTTGCTCTGATCCTCGTTACAAAAGAACGCTCTAACGTTGCCGACATCTCTGAATGGTCATGCTCTTGATAACGTCCCATCTATTGAATCATACCTTTAACTTCATCGATAATATCGCTTCGTCCTATTGCTCCCCATCCCTTAAACAACCAGAAAGAGTCTGTCGTATAGACTTGATCTGTACCAACAGCCGGCACTTCCTTCCAGAGTGAGCTTGCGTTGATGCTGTTTAAATAATCCTCGGCATTCGGATCAACTTCCAGAACTACGAAATCGGCATCAATATCCGCAATTTTCTCCATGGACAGGTCCTCACGTTGTTCAGCAGGCGTCACCGCAGTGGGGACAAATCCAAGATCATGATATAAGAGTGTATTGGTTGGATGCCCTTTTGCAGCATAGATTTGCAAGTTCTTTTCTCTTACCCGCAGATAAGCCAGATTTTTCTGATCCAGTTGTTCCATCTCTGTTCTAAGTTGCTCTGCCTGTTGCTCTACCTCAGCAATCTTTTCTTTCGCCAGATCAACCTTGTTATACATCCCGGCAATAGTCAACAAATCCTGAGTCCAATAGGTCGTGTCATCTTCGTAATCCGACCATTCATTGCCCAATACAATAGTCGGGGCGATTTTCTCCAACTGTTCATACGAATTCTCAGCCGTCCGGCTCTCAATTACAATGACATCCGGATCGATCTGAAGGATGGCCTCCAGGTTGGGACTATCTGCCGAGCCAACCATTGGAACACCTGCAAGCTGATCTGCCAGATAAGGCAGGTAATCTCCTCCGTAACGTACTTCTACATTAACGCCCGCAGGTTTCTCACCAATCGTGAGCATGTGATCGATGTAAGCAGCGGATAATACAACCATACGCTCTATCTTTTGGGGTACAACCGATGTTCCCTTGAGATGCTCAATCGATTGTGTACCCCTCTCTTCCACAGGTGTATCCTGATTCTGAGGTGTTGCTTCCGTTACCTCCGCTGTCTTGACACATGCCGCCAAAACCATCATAAGCAGGGTCAGCAGAATCATATAGGCTGCTCTCTGTTTTAACATTTTAGTGAATCCCCTCTTCTATTTAATAATAATAATAATAATCATTATCATTATAGTAGGGAAAAGCAAACAGGCTTACCATGGATTATTCCACTCTCTTCACTTGTACAATATCACCGTGCGGTGACACCAAGCTGCTCTGCTACATATCTCATCGACCACAATCGTCCGGTTGGACCCAGCGTTTTGAAGAAAATGTCTCCTGCATTATAGACACGCCCTTCCTGAACAGCCTTCAATGCCAGCCATTCGGTGGATTGCTGCAAATGTCGCAGTTGAGCGTGAGCCTCTTCTGTAGGGTCGACCATGACAAATAGATGATCTGCGTCGTATAAATGCAAAACGCCAACATTCGTCTCCACAGCCCACTTCTCTTCCGGGAAATGACGTGGCATATGAAATCCCAGATCCTCATACAATAGAGCTCCTGTCTGATTATTCAATCCATACATTCGGTAAAAATGGGAGGACACCCGGATGAACATAGCACTCTGTTTCCCCCACCTTGATTGAATGCGTCCTTGTAGAACCCGACTCAGATTCGCATGCTGTTCAATCCACTGGACAGCCTGTTCGTTACGACCCATAATGTCCGCCATATACAGAAGCCTCTCGCCAAAATGGTTTGTGTGCTTCAACATGGCAGTAGGTGCGATATGATACAGGGATTCATTGGGCTGCAGACGATCACTTGTAATGATCAGATCTGGTTGGATTCGCCTCAATTGCTCATAGTCCAGATTGAAGCTATCCAGGATAAGTCCCTGATGACTTTGTGCTTGAAGCGAAGGTACTGCAACATGCTGGGCCACTCTCTGACCATAGGACAATGTGGACACGGGCTTCATACCGAGCGTTATTACATAATCGTCCAACCCATAATACAATGTGGCAATACGGCTGACTTTATTTTTCATATATAAGGTTGGGGCAATTCCTTCGTTCTTCTTGAAGACCCTGCTGAAATAGTGCTCATCCTTGTAGCCAACTTGCTCCGCTATTTCCTTGATTTTGTCAGAAGAAAACAATAGCTGTTTGGCCTTTGCCATGCGTTGTTTCAATACATATTCGATTGGGGTCATGTTTAATTGGCGTTTGAACGTTCTTATAAAATGATTCACACTAAGCCCCGCCATCCGGGCCAACTGATCGACTCGAATCTCTTTCATATAATGATGAGTCATATAATCAAGTGCCAGATCCATGTCTGCTACAGGCGAAGCTGATTGTTTTGAATGTATCATCAACTGGATCAACAACAGATGCACTTGATGCTTCCTGCTTGTGTTTTCCATTTCCAAATCAGAGTGTTGTTCATGGAATAGGGTATCCATCAACTCTTGAATATCGCGTGCATTGGAAGAAATATTGAGCTTGCCCGTAACAGGAAAATCAACCAGCCCCGTATGCCACACATTCCGTCTACGGGTAAGCCTCACACATGAAAATAAAATGATCTGATATCGAACTGATTCTTCCATATCCGTCTGGAATTCCACATGCATTCCTGGCTTCAATAGAAACCACTCGTCCTGAGATACCGTATATACAACGTTATCGATCGTCAGGGCTCCTTTGCCAGCAATAACCCTGCATATGGCGAACCTTCTCCAGATCCTGCGCTGGACTCCCCCCGGAGTGCTGGAGTAATGGCAGACATGGACAGCAGAGAAATAAAGTTGATTCAGTCGTCTGATCCAATCCTTTTCTTCCATGATGACTTCCCTTCCCTGTGCGAATCTACCTTCTGTGCATTGCCTGAGTAATGCTATTTTTGTGCTTTCAGTAATAGGTGGGTGATTGTATCCAGCTGCAGCTCCATGGAATACGGGTCCTCCATGACGAACTCATCCTCTGTACCATCTAAGGAACCATAGGCGTAGACCTGTCCTTTGTGCACAGCAGGCAGACGTTTCCACACCTCGCTATTCAGGATCTCTTTGGCGTCTTCACTGCCCGAACCATATAAGAAGATATGATCTCCCATGTACTCAGGCAGCACCTCAAGGGAAATACTCTCAAATCCCTCCTTCATATCGAGTGCTTGCTTGGTAGGAGGCAGTTTCAGCATCTCATAGATCGTGGAACTACCATAGTTCCCTCCTTCTGCACCCAGTACATACAACGCTTTATATCCAATTTGTACAATGGATACGGTCTCGCCTTCTTTAATAACACCAGCAATCTGCTTCTTAGTATCTTCGATGTTCTCTTCATATGTCGTGATCCATTGCTCTGCTTCTTTCTCTTTGCCGAATACCCCAGCAATTCGTCGCAGCTTTTCCAGTGGACCAGAAGTTTTATCGCCTTCCCAATAAGGTAAGAAGACAGTCGTTGCTATTTTTTCGTAATCCTCAATATTTTTATCGATGGAACCGATGATGAGATCCGGTTCAAGTGACACTAACTTCTCCAGATTCATTGGGAATTCTCCTCCCAAATCCTCAATACCCGCTATCATATCAGTAGCAATGTCAGACTTTTCAATCCATCCTTCGTTCAGCATAAATGTTCTTACTCCAACTGGTATAATGCCCAGTTTCAGCAGGTATCCCATATATTGATCCGAAGCAACACGCTGCGGATTGGCCGGGATCACCACATCTCCTCTCATTGTAGAGACGGTCCGTGTCTCTGGTTGTGCAGTCGATTTTCCTGCGTCCGTTGCCTGGTTACCCGATTGTGTAGTAGCCGCATTATTCTCTGTTTGCGTACCACTTGCAGACGGTGCCGGACTGGAACAGGCCGCGAGCAATAACGTGAGACACAGCATCATGCTTAATGCTGTCATTTTGAATTTTCCTTGCATTAGTATTTCCCCTCCAACATTCTTGTGATATTGATAATCAATATCATTATATAGATGTGAAGGTTGAGAATGAAGGGCATTTTCTTGCATAACACGGGGCAATTCTTGCTTATTGTTCCATTGCAACGCCTGTATCGGCTTACCCATATGTTGACTAATTCCTTTTTTGTAGCGAATAGGTGAGATTCCTTTGATTTTTTTGAAACTGCGGCTCAGCGAATGGGCATCGGGGTAACCAACTTGCTCTGCGATCTGCTGCAATGTGGCATTGGTATGCGTCAACAGGTGTGCAGCTCTCTCGATCCGGCGCTGTGCGAGATATTGAATGGGACTACTATTTATCTTTTGTTTAAACAATCTCGATAAGTGTCCCACGCTGCATTCCAGCACCTCAGCCATTACATCAAGGGCGATAGGTTTATGCAGATGAGAATTCATATATTCAATAGCCTGTGTGACCGTATCCGGCTTATAGGGCTGAATGGACTGATCATGCAGGTCTTTCAGCAAAGAGTGTACCCATTGATGAAATAAAGTCTTGGCATGGAATTGTGTCAGACTAGTCGACTGCTCCCACGTCTGTTTCAGTGCATCCATACATTGATACATGTCCAGCGGACGAGTCGGTTTAAATGCATATTGGTCCTGGAACGGACGTTCATGATCCATCAGATGCTGAATCTCCATACGACAAGGCAATGCCAGAATGACTTTGTACAAAATCATATAATACTCCACACCCGAATCTGTCTCAATGTACAATTGAGCCCGCTTCCCTCCATGAATAATGTGGAATCCATCCACGACGTACCCGTGTTGATCCATCCTTATCCGTGCACTTCCGTCTACTATATATAGATAGGCACTGGCCGGGAGTTGATAATGGTTCAGTTTCTCTCCAGCACGCAAAACATTTTGACGCACATCCTGTATTTTGACAAAAACATGATTCCACAATAATAGGTGATCATTCATATTCATATGATTGCTATTTGCCTCCCTTCCGCCAACTTCAAACTTCTTGGCTGTTACGGGTCTATCATTTTCGCTCTTTCTGTACATTGCCTTTTATTATAATTTAATTGATAATAATTCTCAATAACAAGAACAATCATATCAACACCTAAAGATGGACACCCTATACGGACTAAACTTGGTTACATATCAGGAGCATCAAATTCGATTTTAAATTCTATTGTGAGCCTATTGCAAAATCATAAAAGGCATGATATATTATTTGAGCCATCAATGGTTGAGGTATCAAATATTGATACATCAATGATCGTGAGCAGCCAAAGTAATCATTAGACAATGGCATTGTATACTGGCAACTTTAATTATTTGTTAACATACGCCGTTGTTCATGATTCAGATTCACCCGGGAGGTCTAGTCATGACACGTATGGTTTCCAAAGAAGAGCAGATCATCAATCTGTTGAACGTGCTGGGCAACAAAATCAGCCCCAAGTTTGAACGCTGTACGGGGATCAGTTCTTCTCGCTTTGAAATTCTGCATGAGCTGGATCAGGTAGATGAGATTAACCAGTCCATGCTGCAGAAAATCATTAACATCGATAGTGCTGCCATTACACGCCACTTGAAGCAGCTCGAAGCGGACCTGATGGTCACGAGACGGAAGAACCCCGAAGATAATCGGGTAACTTTTGTTCGTCTAACCGATCAAGGTCGGAAGCAGATTGAAGGCTACAAAGTAGAAAAGACCAATTTTATCAACCAGATACTACAGGATTTTAGTGAAGACGAAGTTCATGCTCTCGCTGATTTCCTTGAACGTATGCAAAATAATTTCTAACACCCACATATAGAGGAGAGATTTCCATGAGTACAATTCAAAGCAAATTCCAAAAAACCAATGATTTTAACGAAATTACGTACGGTCGCCGTTCTGTGAAACTTTATGATCCAGAAGTGAAAATCAGCCGTGAAGAAATGACTGAAATTCTGGCAGAAGCTTCACGTGCACCTTCTTCTGTTAACATGCAACCTTGGCGTTTCCTTGTTGTAGATACCACTGAAGGCAAAGAAAAACTTGCTCCACTTGCGAAATTCAATCAAAACCAAGTGTTGACTTCCGCAGCTGTCGTTGGCGTATTTATCGATATGAAGAACGGTGAATATCTGGAAGAAATCTTCAGCAAAGCTGTAGAGCATGGCTATATGCCACAAGAAGTGAAGGCTCAACAAGTTCAATTTGTTAAACCTTATTATGACAACATACCTGCTGCTGATCTGCGTGATGTTAACCTGATTGATGCGGGTCTTGCTTCTATGCAATTGATGCTTGCTGCACGTGCTCATGGTTATGATACGAACCCTATCGGTGGATATGAGAAAGATCAAATCGCTGAAACATTCGGCATGGACAAAGAACGTTATCAACCGGTTATGTTGATCTCGATCGGTAAATCGGCCAAGGATGGTCACCCTTCCTACCGTTTGCCAGTAGATACCATTACAACTTGGGCTTAATAGCTGTCACTTCTTCTGTTTAAACTGAAACATTACTAACATTACTGTTCCCAACTAATATATTACAAAACAAACGATGGAGGTTGACTATTATGATTATCATTCATGCACATCTGCAAGTTAAAGCAGATCAAGAACAAACTTTTTTGGCCGCAGCCAAAGAACTGATCGCTGCAACACGTCAAGAAGAAGGCAACATCAGCTATGATTTGGTGAAAAGTACAGATCGTGAACAACAATACACGATGATCGAACTGTGGAAAGACGAAGCTGCTACAGCTTCTCACAACACAAGCGCTCATTTCCAAGCTTTTGTTCAACAGGCAGCAGCATTCATGGCCGCTCCAATGAACGTTGAAGTATTTGCTGGAGAAAAAGTTAACGTTTAAAATTATTACGTCGTGTAATACATTACATGCTTTGCATTTAAAAGAAGAACCCTGTGAAGATCATCCAACGATGATTTTCACAAGGTTCTTCTTTCGTTCAATTTCATTCATTTGAATACTCTTCTGTAGTTCAGTCCAAGGAGAGCAACGTGCGAAACAGTATTTTCCACTTTGCGGTTTAAGTGGTACAATCGTAGTGCTGTATACATAATACATTGGAGGTACATATTGATGAATATGAAAAAAGGACTGCTTTCGAGTTTTCTGGCTCTAGCTGTGACTTCCGCTCTTCTCATCTCCACTAATGTAAGCGCAAACAATTTGAACGAAACCCGTTCGCCTCTCTCTTACTCCCTCGTAACTAAAGGCTATGATTGGGGGCCTGGTGTGTACAAAATCATCCTGGATACAGGCGTAATCATTCAAGCGAGTACACTCACCAAAGACACGTTCAAAGTCCTTGCAGAACGAAGTTATCCGATGATAAACATGCAAACTCAGCAAAAGTATGATGGATCAGATAGCAGCAGCAGGTACATTGATAATGCTTACCTTTCAGACAAAAACGGGAATACATCTTCCATGTCCACAGGACAATATATTACGATTGAAATGAAAGTTCATCCTGACTGGGTAACCTCTAATCCGTTTACCTTTGATTTAAAGACCTTTACCAACCAATATGCAGAGCTTCAGTATACCATTATTCAGCAGAAATCCCTTCAGGACAACATCGGCAACAACGTTGACCATCTGACCACACGACCAGAAACACCGCATACCATGATTGAGCAAGGCGTTGAGGTATTTGATATATCAGGCAAATTTAATTATAACGACTCCAAGTTTGGCCAGATTAATCTAACCTATGCCTCTTACATGCCGGATACCAAGAAGAAAAAACCATTGATCATTTGGTTACACGGTGCCGGTGAAGGAGGAACAGATCCGAGAGTTGCCCTGCTGGGTAATAAGGTAACTGCACTTGCAGGAGAATCGATCCAGAAATATTTTGGCGATGCTGCTGTATTGGTGCCTCAAACACCAACCTTCTGGATGAATAACGGAACCGGGCAATACACGCAAGATGGAAGCAGTATGTACACCAAATCGTTGACTGCCTTGATTAAACAATATGTGAAACAACATCAGTCGGGTATTGACCCGGATCGGATTTACATTGGTGGCTGCTCCAACGGTGGATTCATGACCTTGAACATGCTGCTTGCGAACCCTGATTATTTCGCGGCCGCCTACCCGTCCGCAGAAGCGTACGAAGATAAATTGTTGACCAAACAGGATATTGCCAAACTGAAGAACATTCCGATCTGGTTCACGGCTGCAGGAGCGGATCAGACTGTCGATACGTCCAAGACTTCTACAGCTACCTATCAACGACTGATTGCTGCTGGAGCCAAACATGTTCATTATTCTTATTTTGATAACGTGTTAGACACCAGTGGTTTGTACACCAAAGGAAATGGAAATGATACTCCGTATGAATACAATGGACATTGGTCCTGGATTCCAGTACTGAATAATGACATCTCCAAAGACTTTAATGGCAAGCCTGTTAAAATTAAAGGCAAAGCCGTATCTCTAATGGAGTGGATGGCAAACCAAAAGAAATAACGGTTAAAGCTAACTACTAGAGCTAGAATATAAGGGACAAGGCAGAATGAAACTCTGCTTCGTCCCTTTTTCATGCGTGGATGTTATGGTTTTTCATCCATATTCTTTTTAAGGGCTTTTGAGGCAGCCCCTTTTGATCGATCCTACTTTAGGCCGCGTGCGGGAGGAATGCTCTGCGGATTGTTGAACACATTTTTCGGATCATATTTGGCCTTGACTCTGCGTAATCTCGCGTAGTTGGCTCCATAGTAGACCGGCCCTGAATTTTCAATCCCTTGGTCCGGAACATTGATATAGGACCCAACGATGTATGGTTGTAATTTCTTGCGTGTATTCCGAACGATTGCAATATTCTTAGCCGCCTGAGACTTCTTGGTCCAGGAACTGTTCCACTCCACATAGAATTTCGCTTTGCGCCAGTAGAACGCGGTTGAAGTCGGAGACTTGCGACTTACTGCTCCGCCCCAATTGAGGAAGAAGAAGCCAGCAAACTCACCTTCCACATTCTCTAGAAATTCACGCATGGATTTGATGGCCTTGTCAGGAAATGAACGCCTTCCGAAACCGGAAGAAAACTGATTACTGTACCTTTGGGTAAGCACCGGATCAGGAGGCAACAAGAAAGTTACGGCTTCTGTGTAAGGTAAAGACCGAATAATGCTACTTGTCGGTGTTCCGACACTCGTAAGAGGCTGTAACAGACGGAGTGCTTCCGTTTTGGAGCCGAGAAATAGCCCCTCCATGCTGACATTGCCGCCCTTTTTAGGTCCAATGGACAATTCGCTGCCCAATCTGGTATCAACGGATGGAGCCCACTTTTGCCATGCTTTGAGCACCTTTTCGAATTGAGCCCACGGCCAGGTGATACGGTATACAGTAGCCTTGGCTGGCGCACGACGCACTTTGAATTTGTAACGAGTGTAGACCCCGAAGTTCCCGCCGCCACCTCCTTGGGAAGCCCAAAACAGATCTGCATTACGGTTTTTGTTCGCACGAATGACTTTCCCATTCGCATCCACCATCTCCAGTTCAAGCAGGTTATCACTGATCAGACCAATGGTACGCTGGAGTGGCCCAATCCCTCCACCTAGTGTAATGCCGCCAATCCCCACGGTAGGGCTATCTCCGAAGGGGGCAATAAATCCCTGCCGTGCAAGCGTATGAGCAATCCTACCCACTCGGTTCCCCGTCCCCACAATCACTGTTCCATTTTTTGGGTCCAGCTTGATTGTATTCAGGTCACTTACATCAATGACAATTCCCCCGTTGACTTGTGAAAGATTAACTTCAAGCGCATGTCTTCCACTCCGTGGCCTAATCGGTACATTGTTTTCACGTGCCCATTTGATGGCATTAGAGACATCTTTCGTTTTTTTGGCAAAAACAAAGACTTTAGGATATTTGTCGGTATGCGGGTCCCAGTTTTTACGCGCCGCTTCATATCCCGGATCTCCTTTATAAATAACCCGCCCGGTAAGCTTTGTTTGTGATTTCACACTTCCCACTTTCCCACTCCCTAGTGAACAATTGTTCTTCAGTATTTCAACGCAAGGCACTTTATACTGTATGAAGGACATTCGCGGAGGGAGTGGGCTGATGACCTGAAATTATTTTTTTAAAAAAAATGGTACGCATCGTGTGGACTTTCGTCCAAAACAACCCGTATGTCAAAAAGCCGACCTATACAGATCGACTTCATTCAATAGGGAGCTAGGTGATCCCCTTGACCTCATCGTGCCCAGTGAAGAGAGGTATTATAGGTTAAGAGAAATACATATCCTTCAGGCTCTAATTATGCAACAAAGCTTTCTTGGGTCTAAAAATCATAAAACTGATCGCGGCCAAAATCCAGACTCCGATACCGCCATAGAGCATCACCAAGCCAAAGCCGTGCACAAGAGCTGCATGGACGATTGCTTCGGCTGCATCCAGAGAGGAAATATTCGGTAACCCCTGCTGGAGAGATGATGTGTTGCCGCCAGCTATTTTTTCCGCCAAAGACCGCAATTGCACTTCATCCATAGTCCCAGATAGCACACCCTTCAGATAAGACAAGATGCCTTCCTGCAAAATATATCCCATCACTGCGATATTGATAGCTAGGCTGATTAATCTGGCACTCGTGTCTATGCCGGAAGCCATGCCTGAACGAGTGCTCGGAACCGAGCCGGTGGTCGTGTTGGTTACAGGCGTGTTGGTTAAGCCAAGCCCAATACCAGCCAATAGGGAACCGGGGAGCATGGTCAACCAACTAGCATGATCGCTGCTGCTGCCTGATTTCATCAATATGAAGCCAATTCCGATGATAAACAGACCCGTTGGGATGATTATGCGCGACTGATAGCGAAGCGAAAGACGCTCTGCCAGTGGAGGGATCACCAAGGTGGGCAGTGTATAAGCCAAGAGAGACAACCCTGCTGGCACAATGCCGTAACCAAGACCACTCTGGAAATAGATCGGCAGATAGATCATGAACGGCCAGAAACTGAAATTCATTCCGATGGAGCCTAAAAGAGCGCCAGAAAAATTACGTATCCTGAATACGGAAAAATCGAACATCGGATGGGTGCTGAGCTTTTCTGCAAACCAAAAAATAGTGAAACATATTGCGGTTGCAACAAGGATACTGATGGCCGTCGCGCTGGTAAAGCCGAGTTCAGGCCCTTGCGTGATAAAGTATACTAGCCCAAAAACCGTCAACGATAGCGTGATGATGCCGATGATGTCCAGCTTTTTCGCCTGCGGATCTCTGGACTCTTCCACACTGGCTATAACAAAGATCAACGTGAGGATGGTCAGTGGAACGTGGACTAGGAAAACCCAATGCCAGTTCGAAACCGCCACGATCATGCCCCCGATGATGGGTCCAAAACCAAGGCCGATGCCGAACACGATACCCCATACGCCAAAAGCTTTACTCCGTTCTTTTCCTTCCCGAAACTGTTGCGAAAGAATTGCTATCTGGCAGATGAGCATCGCGCCAGCACCCACGCCTTGAAGAAATCGGCTGACGATCAGAACTATCGTGCTTTGCGCTAAGCCACAAGTCAAGGATGTAATACCGAACAAGATGAGACTGACAATAAAAATACGCTTCCTTCCATACCGGTCAGCCAGCGTTCCAACAGCCATCAGAACAGTTGTACTAGCAATGGTGTAGGCGCTCATAATCCATTGCATATCCTTGAGATTTCCATGCAATACCTTTTCCAGTGTTGGCAGTATCACTGGCACACTGGAAATTTCGAGGCCGAACATTAGCGCGGACAAACATATAGCGGCTAATGCGATTATATTTTTGACCTTATCCATTCGTGCCTTAAAATCTTCTGTACCTACCTTATTAAAATCGTATTTACTCAATGATGCCATCCTCTCTCTCCCTTTTCATATATAGATCATTTTATTGCTGTAGATTATTTTATAATTAAAGTCATTCATTTTACATATCACATTCAAGAACTTATAATGAAAATGTAAATTAATTAAAGGAGTTTTGTATGAAACGCCTTAAATTTAAAGGAGGACATTGAAAGTGGATCATGTAGACAAACAAATCCTCTTATATCTTCAAAATCAGGCAAGGATTTCAATGACTGAGCTGGGTAAAAGCGTGGGGTTATCTCAACCTGCTGTAACGGATCGAGTTAAAAGAATGGAAGAAAGCGGAGTTATTCAGGAGTATCGCACCGTCATCTCTCCTGAAAAAATCGGAAAGCATACGGCAGCTTATATGTTGTTTCGGACTAGAGACTGTCTGGCATTTCTTGATTTTGTCCATGCATCTCCCCATGTTGCCGAGTGTCACCGTATAAGCGGCGAACACAGTTACTTATTAAAGGTTGTTACCGAATCCACACGAGCTCTCGAAGAGTTTAGTAATCAGTGTGACAAGTATGGAACCTATACGAGCCTGATTGTCATGTCTTCACCGATCGATCACAGACTTCTCATTCATTCTCTCCCTAATTAACTCAGATAAAAGAAAAAATATAGCTTCCTCTCCCCTCATATACAAAAAGGAATTTGCCTTCAGGCTAATGAATAGCCTTAGGGAAAATTCCTTTGGTGTGGGATGACTCATTCAACTTTCATAGATCGTAGCAAATTTAATCATTGGCCGAATCAATTTGGATGAGCTTGCGCGGCTCTTGTTCTTTTTCACCATACCAGACCAATACATCGGCGAACACATCCATGATGCGAATAAAGCTTTCCTTGTCGGTCTCTGAAATGTGGTCAGCATATTTAAAAATTTCATCAAAGCAAAGCTCTCGAACAAATTCAGTGTATTTGGTGTACACCTCGCGTCCTTTGTCTGAAGGTTTGACGTAGATGTCTTTGCGATTGCCGCTTAAATGATATTTCTCAAGCAATCCTTTTTCCTTCAGGTTTTTCACGTTTTTGGAGAACGTACTGCGGCTAACGCCAAGGCGTGCAGCCATCTCCGACATTTTCTCTTCCTGCTCCTCCGCTTCCAGAATATATTCAAGCGTCTGAATCTGAGAAGCAGAGAATGTCATATCTGTTCCGTAGCTTCGCTGCAGCTTATAGGTGTTTGAGTATGCATTCCCGTACTTAATGATCTTCTCAATAAGATCCCGATGGTCGCCCATCCAATCTAATTTCATGCGTAATCCCTTTCACCCTCATATTCTCAACCATTCTCTCTCTCTTCTAATGTACTGAAATCAGATACGTTTTTCAATCCAAGTTATCGCTTCCTCAATAACTTCATCGCGAGTTGGTTCGTTAAAGATCTCATGCATGAGATGTGCATAGATTTTCAACGTTTTATCGGTGGAAGCAATATCCCCGTAAAAGTCACGAGAATCCTGTTCGCTCACCAATCCGTCATTCGCTCCATGCAGAACAAGTACGGGATCGATGAATTGCTTTGCATGTTCTTTCAACCAGGCTATTCCATCCCCCAAGCTATTGAACAAATCTACAGAAATCTGTTTTTCTACCAACGGGTCATTTGCGTAAGCGGATACAACTTCTGGATCACTGCATACGCCGCTGCCAAGTTCATTCGGAAAATACGTGCCCAAAGGAAGTTCCATCGGCAGCTCTCCTGCAACCTTCGTATTGTAACGGGTAAGTGCCCCCGATAGAACAATGCCTTTTACTTTGCCTGGATATTTGGTTCCGAACGAGGAAGTTGCAAAACCTCCCATACTATGCCCGATGACATATAGCGGGATGTCGCCGCTCTCTTGGAGCGCTGCATCAACCACAACATTCACATCTTCAATGATCTGATCAAAGTCACTGTAGAAAGTGCGCTGCCCTTCCGATCTGGCATGACCCCGATGGTCGAAACGAAATACATTAAAACCACGCTTGTTTAACTTCTCCGTTAAATAATCGTAGCGACCGGCATGCTCACACAAACCATGAACGATGACCACGGCTGCCTTTGCATCACTAACTGAATCTTTACTAAAATAAAGCTGAGTACCGTCAAAGGATTCGATTGTTGTTTTAATTATACTCATAATATTTCCCATCCCTCTCGCTACGCTCAAGCACCAAACAGTTGAAATCCTTTAGCACAGGGCGTTTTTTAATATACTGAAGCATGAAGTCCTTGTGTTACCCAATATTATATTTTATTAGAACAATATTGTTTCTTATAGAAACAATATTATCACCATCACCCCCCCTTGTCTATATAAAATTAAAGCGCTTACAAAAAAGTTTCTGTCGTGTCTGTGCTATCAAGCAGTCCATCCGTGAGCTGCTGTATCGAGACGATGTATAGCTCCCTGCGCGAAGACTAAGCTACCTGAACAATCCATAACGAAAAAAACCGTCATCTCATTACGTGATGACGGTTTTTCGTTATGGAGCCTAGGGGATCGAACCCCTGGCCAGAAGCCGCTACTTGTACTGATTGATCACCTAAGATGGAATATGTAGATGTTGTCCAGTAAAGATCATTTAGGGTTGACTTCATTCTTTACCACCCTGTAAACAACGGCTTCGGCCCCATATGCGTAGGAAAGAGTGGCAGCACTTCCTCTGCCAACTCCTGAATTACCTCAACAGGAGGTCGACTTGAAAAATGAATACCGAGTGCAGCATGATTAACGCCCACCGCTCTCCATTCCTCCAAAAGCTGAATCAGACCTGCCCGTCCTGTACGCAATATGTATCCACCTCGAAGCGGTGTTCGTGGATAATTAACATCTTCCACCAGATCAATCCATTCGTTCGTCATATGCGGCTTGAACATGCCATTAGGTATTTTCTCACGCCACGCATTGATCTTACGTCCGAGCATGCGAGGACCGGAGTCATTAGCCGTCGCTTCGGGATAGGTAAGCCAGCCATCACTGTGCTCTGCGATCCAATCTAAAGACTGCCTGCTTGAACCCGTCACAACGAGCGGAATGCCACCGGCTGCGGGCTTCGGGAGCAATTCAAGTCCGCTCATTTGACCAAGCGAAGATTGAATGGCGCCAGTTCTACCCTGTACAAGCTCACGGAAAAACTCCACCGTCTCCCGGAATCGTACATCACGATGCTCCCCATCTATCCCATAAGCCGGAAACTCAGCAGATCGGTCGCCGGAAGCAATCCCTAGCACAAGTCTTCCACCTGACAGTACATCTACAGATGCGGCAGCCTTCGCTAAATCAATCGGATGGCGAAGCGTGAAGATCGCACTTCCTGTTACTAGGGAGACGTTTTGGGTTCTTGCAGCAAGGTAGGCCAGATAAACAAATGGATCAAATACTTGTCCAGCATCTCCAAAGCCAGGATCAAATAGAGGGACATCTCGCACCCAAACGGCTGCGAAATTTCGTTGATCAATGCTTTCCACGAGGTCAGCTTGACCTTTTAGAACATCCATGTGTCCTTTATAAAATTTAAGTGGTAAAAACAGCCCGATTGTCAATTGGTCTGGGGCAAACATACGGCGGTAACCAGGGTGTTGATTGAAGTTTTCCACCGCTTGTGTTGACGGATTTTCTATTCGTTCCATAGCATCTATAGGTTTGTCCATTCCTTCTCCTCCTAAAACAATGGTACTCCAGTGTACGGGTATCTTTTTAATTCGACCGGAACTGATATAATTGTAACAACCGACTGACCCCATAAGTAGTGACAAATCTCAACAAAATAATAGGGTCAGTTTTGGCAACGAGGAGGATTAGCATGATTGATTTAACATTATTGTTGAACAGAGAGTCTGGAGATCCGTTATACGCTCAGCTTTATCAATATATTAAGAAAGATATTCTGAACGGAAAGTTACCAGCCGATACCCGACTTCCCTCTATTCGCTCCCTATCTAGCCACCTCCACATTAGCCGTAATACAGTGGATATGGCGTATCAACAGTTATTAGCCGAAGGCTATGTCCAGAGCAGACCTAGAAGTGGCTTATACATAATGGATTTGAAGCTGGAAGCATTGCCCCTATCCAATGTTGTGAGTAAGAATTGGTTGGAAAACAGTATTCAGGATAGCCCAGAGATTCGATACGATTTTCGTTATGGTGACGTAGATGCTGAGCATTTTCCATTTGCCACTTGGCGCAAGTTATCCAATCAGAGCTTGCTCCAGAACCAAATGAAGTTGTTTTCTTATGGCGATCCTCTTGGAGAACCGGGACTTCGATCGGAAATTGCAAATTACTTGCACAGCTCTAGGGGCGTAAATTGTTCACCCGATCAAATTATAATTGGAGCTGGTGTTCAGTACCTGCTCGGTGTGTTATCTGGATTAATAGGTGACGTTAGTCGTGGTATCGCGATGGAAGACCCGGGATATGACGGTGTTCGGACAGTTTTTCAACATAAAGGTCTAAACATTCACCCTATTCCGTTGGAAGCAGATGGACTTCATATCCATAAGTTATACGAAAGCAATGCCCGCATCGTCTACATTACGCCGTCACATCAGTTCCCCTATGGCATGGTCATGCCACTCGCCAAGAGAATGCAATTACTGAAATGGGCAACAGACCAGGATGGGATCATTATTGAGGACGATTACGATAGTGAGTTCAGATATGTCGGCAAACCAATCCCTTCCCTGCAGAGCCTCGATGCCCAACAGCGAACCGTGTACCTGGGGACATTTTCAAAGTGCCTTCTTCCTTCATTACGTATTGCGTATATGGTTCTACCACAGACCATGTTAGAGCTACACCGTAAACAAGACTACCGATTATATGATCAAACAGTCTCTCATTTTCAGCAGAACACCTTAGAGCTGTTTATGAGTAATGGACATTGGGAAGCTCACATTCGCAAGATGAGGAAGGTATACCGACAGAAGCAATTCACACTCATTTCAATGATTCAGAGGATGATGGGTGCTCAAGTTACCATCATTGGTGAGGATGCAGGGCTTCATATTTTGTTGCGTGTACATAACGGAATGGATGAACACAAGCTGATTGCTACTGCTGAGAAGGAAGGTGTTCAGGTCTACCCGGTATCCCCCTTTTGGGCGCGACCAGCTCAAGCGGAGCAATCCATGGTTCAGATTGGTTTTGGTGGATTGAGTATTGAGGATATTACAGAAGGCGTATATGCCCTTCACCGGGCTTGGTTTGGGGTATGTTAAGAATGAAGCGGGGCCACAAATAAGCCGAATCATTTTCACACAGAAAAGAACCCGCAAACACTCGAAAATCCTTGTGTTAAGCGGGTTCTTTGCATGTGCAACCTGGAGTCATCTACATTTCTTTTTTATATTCTCAACATCATTTCATTTCATCAACAGCCGTTTTACCAGCGATTCGTCCGAAAGTAAAGATGTCCGTCAAGGCATTACCACCTAAACGGTTACCTGCATGTATACCTCCTGCAACTTCTCCAGCAGCATACAGATGTGCAATCGGCTGACCGTTTTCATCCAATACGCGAGTTTGGGTGTCGATCTTGATACCACCCATTGTATGGTGAACCGCCGGTTTTCTAGGCGTAGCGTAGAATGGAGCCTTCTCGACTTTTAAGCTAAACGTATCCTTATGGAACTCCGGATCAAAGCCCGCATCCACATAAGAGTTATACTTATCAATTGTATTTCTAAGAACCTGAGGGTCCATACTAATTTTCACGGCCAGCTCTTCGATCGTATCCGCTCTAAACAGAGTACCTGCTTCGACTTGGCGATCGATCTTTTCCTGGCTTGTATTTGCTGCGGTTTTCTTGATCTCATCATCAGCGATCAGGTAAAATAAACTACCTTGCTCAATAGCAGCTTTGGTTAAGACATCTCGTCCAGAAAATTCATTAACGAACCGTTCTCCCTTTTTGTTAACAATCACAAAGTTTTCAGGAGGCACTTGCAGTCCACTGAAGAGTTCGCCCGTTTCCGGGTCCGCTACCGGCATCATTTGAGTGAAGCCCATGCCAGTCAGTGCCGCTCCTGCGCTCTTACCAAGCGATATTCCATCACCTGTCATCGCGTAAGAATTCGTTGTTTTGATATCATCCTCAATATGGCTCCAGTACGTGTTATACTCCTTGAGCATCTGTGTATTTGCACCAAAACCGCCGCTAGCAAGCACAACCGCTTTGGCATGAACGGTGATTTTCTGACCATTGACACCCGTTGCGATAACACCTGCGATTTTGCCATCTTCGATGATCAATTGCTTAACAGGACTGTCTGTAATAATCTTTCCTGAGTTCTCTTCTACATATTTGCTAAGTGCAATGATAAATGCAGAGCCATAGCTCTTGACAGGTTTATGGCCGCGGCGCCAAAGGGCACCTACTGGAGCAAATACGATACTCTTATCATATTCAACCCCGATCTCCTCAAGCCACGTAACACTTTCCAAGGCATGGTCTGTTAATACTTTTACCAAATCGTATTGTCCATATATCATGTTTCCGTTCAGGTCCGTTCGTTTGCCCCCGAAATAGGTCTGCATTCTGTGAAGAAGCGGGGAATCAAATAAATAAGCCTTTTGTGTGCCGAACTTTTCCTGATAAGCTGTAAACTCTGCTTTTAGCGCACGGAAATCCTCTACATATTCTGGATGGATCAAGCTCTCTTTGGTACTTAATAAATTCTCAATCGTCTGTCTTTCTCCTGGATTCTCATTGAACTGTTGTTGCCATACAGGATCTGCAGCATTGACAGGACCACCTGAACGGATGGTGTTGCCTCCCACGGCAGGATATTTCTCAAGAACAATCGCACTTGCTCCATGTTGTAAAGCTGTAGCAGCCGCACTTAGTCCCGCACCGCCTCCACCTACAATGACCACATCACAAGTATATTCTTCGTCGTCCCTCATCTGGCTGCTAGCAGGTTTTGGCCGTCTTTTGAGTATGTCAGGGTTAACGCCAGCAAGCTTAACCGCTTTGGCTACACCATTGATGACAGCGTTACTGGTTTCAGAAGCACCCGAGAGAGCATCCACATTTAGCGTCTGACCCTCGATGATTTTATTCGGAATTCTGATAAAAACGACATCGGCGATGCCTTCGGTCTCACCCTTCGCATCGATATCAATACTTTCGATTCTATTCTCACTAAAGGATACCTTCATCGGAAGATTTCCACTGTGACCTATGGCATTGATTTCATACACACCGGGTTTATAAGTAAACTGTTCTTCTTCGTTGAGCTGATTTGAAATTTGGGCAAACCGCAGGAAGCGCAGAAAACATATTTCCAGAAAATCAATCGTTCCTTCATTGATCAGCTTACCTGAATCGTCAAACGCTTGATGTGCACTTCCAAGCAAGAATTCATACCCTGGCATCACATTAGCTTCGACACCTGGTGCATCCAGAATTTGACGAAGATGCAACTGCGCTCGTGAGGAACCTTGTGTTCCCTGTGACGCACCAATGATCATCACGGGTTTGCCAGCAAGCGGATGGATTTCAAAGCTCAACCATTCAAGCAGGCTTTTAAGGGATGAAGGGATGGAATGGTTATATTCGGGAGTGGCAATAATGACACCATCACTTGCCAATATTTTTTCATTAAACGTTTGTATAATTTCACTGTTCGTTTGGTTATCGGATTGATTAAACATCGGAACATCTGTAATTTCAAGGATTTCAATGGCTGCTCTGGACTCAAAATGTTTCTTCATAAACTGAAGCAGCTTGCGATTATACGATTTCTTAGCATTTGTACCAACGATCGCTATGATTTTCATTATGATTAGCCCCCTACTCTTGCCAGGAAAATTTTTTCATTTTTTTCTTCAACGTCCTTTTTGACAGCAGTTCAGTAGTGATCTCCGTAAACAAAACAAACTCTCTGAAGATTTCTTCAAGCTCCGCTACTTTTGCAGCATCAATGAGACTGCCACTACTATCAAATGCACTCTGGGATTTTCCCAAAAGAAACTCGCTACTAGGCATCATTCTCGCACCAAGCTCTGGCGAATCCAGAATTTGTTTAAGATGCGCTTGCGCTCTGGAAGAGCCGAGTGAGCCGTGTGAAGCACCCACGATTAGAACAGGTTTGTCTATCAAGGATTGAGTCGTGTAACTGATCCATTCCAGCGCACTTTTCAGAACGGCAGGGATGGCATGATCATACTCCGGGGTGGCAATAATTACGCCCTGAGCTTTGGCAATTCGATCCGATAGGTCTTTTACCTTTTCAGGAATATCAACATTGGCATCCTCTATCTCATCTTTTTCAATAAACGCAGGTAAATCCTTGATTTCATATAAATCAATCTTGGCCTCACTCGAGAAATGCTTTTGCATAAATTGAAGCAACATGCGGTTCGTTGACACATCCGAATTCGTGCCCACAATAGCTAAATAATTCATCGTAATCCCCTTTCTGTCATTCGAAATGATATTCGTACATGTCAGACTCGTTCTTTCGGCATAACTCTAACATATCAAAGGTAAAATGATCTAATAGTTATTCATTGCAGTTTGATAACTAATTTGTTATAATCAGCTCAAATTAAAAGTTTGTTATTTTTTTCACAAAGGGTGAGGGACATGTCTAAATTAGAATCTCAGGATATTTTGTGTTACATTGACAGCCTATTGAAATACAGTAACTATAGCAGGGCTGCCAAATCACTTTATATTTCTCAGCCCTACTTGACCAAAGTTATTCAAAGAGTTGAAAATCAGATGAACTGTGAGCTTATCACTCGCAACAAGCTACCGTACCGATTAACCGAGCAGGGAAAAATATATTATCAGTATTTAACTTCACTCGAAACTAGTTACGCCAAATTGATCAGGGAAATATCATATGTATCGGATCATGACAAAAAGGTGATACGGATCGGAATTCTTCCTAGCCTTGGTTCTTATTTAACACCCCTTTTTTTACCCACTTTTTTAGAGCTTCATCCTGTATATAAAATAAACCTTATAGAAGATTTACCTGAAAAAAATGAGAAACGCATCCAAAACAATGAGTTAGACTTTTGGATTGGGCAAAATTCGGGGAGTATCTCTCCAAACCTAAACTCAGTTAGCTGGGGCAGGCACAGTTATCGAGCTATTATTCCGCGCTGCTGTGAACTATACCAGAAGGATGTAGCTGTCATTGCAGAAGGAACAATTGATATAAGTGAAATATTGAGTCAAAAGCTACTATTAACTTCGAAAGGCTCAGCGATCAGAAAACAGATCGACCAACTATTGAGTGTCTACAAAATTCAGCCTAACATCATTATGGAAAGTAACGAAATATACACTGTACTCAAGCTGGCAAAGCATAATTTGGGTCTAACCATTGTGCCTGAAAGTATCTGTATCGAAGCGTGTGCCTCTGAATACAATATATATCCAATTCCTGTAGATAAGATGAGTTTGGATTATTTTATAGCCTATCATGGTGAACGAACGCTAACTAGCGTGGATCATGATCTAATCCATACCTTTCTGAATCATGCGCAAAAATATGCGATGTAGGAGGCTGTAATGAATACTTATACGAAAACGATACCTCTCATGGGAACCAAAATATCACTCTGTATACAGGCGGGGGATGCTGAAAAGCTCGCTCAGGAAGCCGTGAATATGCTGTTACGTTATGAGAAAGTCTTTAGTGCCAATAGTGAACATTCACAACTTGCCATGCTCAAAAAAGAAGCTGCAGCAAATCCACAAAAGGTGGACAAGGAACTGTATGAACTCATCAAAATAGGAAAAGAACATAGCTTGAATGAAGATTCATATCTAAATATTGCGATAGGTCCCTTGATCAAATTGTGGAGAATTGGTTTCCGCGAGGCACATGTGCCAGAAGATTCAGCTATAAAGACCGTGCTGGATCTCTTGAATCCTGAACATATCCAACTCGATGATGAGCAACAAACGGTCCTTTTATCCAAAAAAGGTATGGAGATCGACCTTGGAGCTATCGCTAAAGGTTATTTTGCTGATCAAGTTATGACATTTTTCAAGAATAATGGAGCTGTATCCGCTATGGTCGATATGGGAGGCAATGTTCTGGTTTATGGAGATGCACCCTCAGGAGATCATTACTGGAAAGTCGGTATACAAAACCCCTTTTTACCGAGAGGCAATGCAGCAGCACTCGTCAGCATCAGAGATCAATCCGTCGTGACATCCGGCATATACGAGCGAGTTTTAGAGAAGGAAGGAACTCATTACCATCATATATTTAGCAGTACAACAGGATATCCCATTGAAAGTAATATCGCTTCTTTAACGATTATTGCAGATCAATCGCTGGACTGTGATATATATACTACAGAGTTGTTTGGGTTAGATGCTGTCTCCATTATTCATAAAGTAAATCAAATGAAGCATATCGAAGCTGCCGTAATCACGACAGATGGAAACCTGGCCTACACCGTAAATCTTAGGGGGAAAATCCATCCCATAACAAGCTAAAGTATGAGTTGCTGCATGATGCCAGGATATTGCGGATTTTTGTGTTATACATTACAACTATCGTGTGTTCTTTTACATGCAAAAAAAACGCTACCACGAGATGTGGTAACGATTCTGCTTGGTTATTCCTTTTATGCATATAGCGCCATGATCGTCATTTCATTAATCTTTATTTCAATGGCATTTCATCCTCTTTTATTAACTTATAGTCTGCTGTGTACGTACCTTTGGCAAGTACTTTTAAAAGTGTGCCTTGATCGAGTCTGGTACTGGTGCTGAATACCACTCGTTTCGTCTCTCCACTTTCGGTGACACCCTGCACCTTATATTTATATCTACCTTCATCATCTACAGGTTCATCTTGAACCTTAACATATACATATTCCTCTTTAATCATGGGATTAAAACGATCAAATGGCTCACGCATGAAGATATAAAGACCAGTCATCATAACGATCGCAACGAGACAAGAAATGAGGTTTCTTTTTTTTATCATTTTTCTTCCTTTCTATAGAGCATTAATAACGATATTTTTGTAATACCGAATGGTAACGACCGTAAACACTAAATAGATCACGATATACGCTGCCATACTCATAAGGATTGGGGTAAGCATGCTTGCAGCGATGAGTATAGAACCTACCTTCAAGGCAAAAGCAGCGTGAGTTAACCCAATGACCAGAGGGATCAAATAAACAAAGAGCTGTTTACGGACGATTCCTTTCATGATGTCGTCTACTTGAAAACCGAGTTGTCGCAGTGTTCGGTAATGAGCTTTCTCTTGCTCGGCCTCGGTCATTTGTTTAAAGTACAAAATACTTCCCGTTGAAAGGATAAATACTAATCCCAGAAAGCCAGCAATGAAAATGAGGAGCCCGAAGTTTTGACGCGATCCCTCGTATGTGGAATAAAAGTCCCTGAGTAACAGGTCACTGTCCACGCTCGTTCGAAAAATATCCGAAGCGATATCTGTTTTCTCCGTATCCAATACGTTAAATACCTCAAATGTCACCAACTGTTTGGACTCATCCTCCTGAATGCTGTCGCTCATTCGCTCGAAGGTTTCTTCAGAGACCATTAATTGATCGCCATGAAGAATGTAATTCATCACGTTATTAAGCTCGGACTTGGAGACGGGTAGTCGATTGGTTTCATCATTTGATGCGTATTGCACCTCTTTTGGAGATAAAACCTCCATTCCTTCTATAATGGCTCGCTTACTATGATAGATGGCCTCACCATCTTGGGGACGTTCCAGATCTAATCCAACCTGCACCATCTGCTCTGCTGAGAAAAGCAAAAACGGTCTGTTACGATAGCTTGGTTTTGAATTCTGATCCTGATCCACCCATGCGCCATCAAATCGAATGGCATGCACTTGATGATAATCAAATTCAATCTGCGCCTCTGCTAACTTACTTGTGATCACAGTGGCTTCCTCCGGCATATTTTCCATTGCAAAATCAAAAGGCATCGACAATCTTACATCCTTTTCCATGGAATAATATAAGGAATAGGACAGGGAAATCATCGTAATGGTCATCGCAGACAAGATTGTGATTAACGTTAACGAATTGGCGTGACCTTTCATTCTGTGCATTAGAGATGCGACCGAAAGGCTATTAATCAAGCCGAGATTTCCATTTTGCCTTTTCCGATAAACATATAATATCCAGCTTATGGTCGTGTGAAAGACTAAATAGGTTCCGAGTATGGTGCTCACAAGAACAACTAACATTAGAAAAATCAATGAATCTGCATTGTATCCAAGAAAGGTAGACACATAATAACCAAACCCGATCAGACCTACTCCGGCTACCCCTAAAATGGCTGACACGATGCTTGGACGTTGGACAAAACTTTCATTTTGATGATTAGCCTGAAACAATTGCAGCAATGTACTGCGATATACTGTCCATATGATTTGTAAGGTTGTAACCGCAAGCAAGCAGGTAAATACAGCAATCGTTTGAATAAGTGCCTGACCTGAGAAGGTTAAGCCGAACTTGACATCAAGCCCTAACACGTTCATTAACAGCAAGAGAAAGAGTCGTGAGAGCAAGGTTCCAACGATTGTTCCGATCAATAAAGCACCTAGACCAAGAATCGTATGTTCCAGGATCAGTACCCGGGTGACCCATAACTTAGACAAGCCAATTAACTGATACAATCCAATTTCCTGACTACGCCTTCTGATAAAAATATTCGTCGCATACATCGTAAACACAATGGTAATGAGAATAAGCAATATGCCTGCGATCTGAAAAGCCGTAGAGAAGTTTACGCTGGTTTGAACGGTTTCCATGACGGTTTGATCATTTTGCAGAGTCGAGAAGATAAAATACAAGCTGATGCTGAAAATCATCGCGAAAAAATAAAGATAATACATCTTGATGTTTTTCCGCATGCTGCGCATCACCAGTTTCCGTATGTTCATTTCGGGCTGCCCCCTCCAAGAACAGCCTGCATATCCAGAATGTCTTTAAAGAACGATTCTCTCGTTTTCTCTCCCCGATACAATTCAGCAAAAACCTTGCCATCCTTGAGAAAAACGACCCGGCTACAATAGCTGGAAGCCAGCGGGTCATGAGTAACCATGACAATGGTAACTTGCCGTGAATGGTTGATCTCATGTAAATTCTCTAATAAATTGGAGGCCGACTTCGAATCCAGAGCACCGGTCGGTTCATCTGCAAAAACAAGCGAGGGCGAATGAATTAACGCTCGTGCCGCAGAGGTACGCTGCTTTTGTCCGCCTGAAATTTCAGAAGGATACTTATCCGCTAATTCCGTAATACCTAAAATCGCTGCAATTTCATTAAACTCATGTTCCGCTTCCATTTTGCTCATTTTGGTTAAAGACACCGGCAGTAATATATTTTCTTTGACTGTTAACGTATCAAGCAAATTATAATCCTGAAAGATAAAACCTAGATGTTGACGACGAATATCTGAAAGCTGTCTATCCTTCATTTTGGAGATCTCGTACTCTTGTATGAAAATTTCGCCATCCGTGGGACGGTCAATCGTCGCTAACGTATTCAAAAGGGTGGTCTTTCCTGAACCGGAAGGTCCCATAATGCCAACAAACTCTCCTTCTGTCACGTGAAGGTTGATGCCTTGTAACACCTGTTGGGCATTTTCTTTTGAACCATATGATTTACGTAGCCCCTCAGCAAGTAAAACGGTCTTAGGTGTGATTTGATCTTTCATCCCATACACTCCAATCAAGTTGTTCTATACACAGTGTAATTCTTTTGTGCCTCTTAGTCGTAAGCTTTAGGTGATAAAATGGGGCCCAATGTGATATTTTTGTCACCTTGCCAAAATAAAAAGCAGTCAGGTTTACATATCCTAACTGCTTCATTCATGCCTATTATATAGTGGTGATCGTCTAATCCTTTCAAATGGATTGTCACTAGAGAATATCATCCCAATCGATGTACCTTCGCCAACAGCTGTAGCAACCTCAAGTCGAATGTGTAACTTCTTGCTTATTTCTTGTGCAAGATAAAGTCCTATTCCGGTGGCTGCGTGCTGAACCCTTCCATTTTCTCCAGTAAAGCCTTTATCAAATATACGTGGCAGGTCATGTGATTGAATGCCGGGCCCTTCATCTTTAATCGATACACTGACATATTTATTTTCTTGGAGATCCATATGAATGGATACCTTTCCATCTGTTGGACTGTACTTAATCGCATTCGTTAAAAGCTGTCTCATTACAAACCCGCACCACTTTTTATCCGTGTACACGATAGCCCCGGTATTCCCCGTAACCTCAATGGTTATATTTTTTTCCATACACCATGTTGATAACTCACGAACCTCTTCTCTTATCAAATCTTGCACTTTCTGCTTGTCCGGGAGCAGATCTGACTCTAAGTTAGCTAATCGCGAAATATAAAGCTGCCGGTCGATCAATAAGTGCATCCTCAACCAGGGCGCATTTAACCTTTGTACTAACTCATTAGAATGGTGGCCATCAATGATGATCTTCATCGCTGTAAGGGGCGTTTTCACTTCGTGAACCCATGAGGAAAGGTCATCATGTTCCAAGCGTTGGGTTAATTGATCCTCACGACGCTTGTTTTGATCATGCTCATGGATGTTTTGCAAAAGGGTATACAACACCTCGTCAGGGAAACGACTTTGGGATTCGGGAATATTTACAAACCAAACATCTCCCATATCGTTAGATAGGGTAACCAAAGACTTATAATAGGCTGTTTCCTTCTTATATCGCCATATCAAAAAAACAATACAGATCGTTAGAAACAACGTATTTAAATAGATAAGTGAATGAGGCTCCACCTCTATACCGGCGTCAAATTGTATCAACGCATTGGTGAGCAGCAGCAGTAACCCGATTAAGCCGATCCAACTTTTTTTATAAACCAGATAAGCGATGAACAATGTGAAACCTCCTAAAGCGTAATGGCCATATACCCCAGACCTTTTTTAGTCACAATCCCCTCTGCTAAATGGAGAGAAGCGAGCTGTTGCCGTAATCTTGTGATGTTGGCAGAGCGTATTGTCATTCACATATTGATCATCATCCCAGAGCATTTTCATCAGTTCATGACGTGAGATGACCTTATTATTGGACCTTACTAAAATCGAAAGAATAAAAAATTCATTTCTTGTCAGGCCAATGGTTTTCCCATCCTTATGGATTTCGCCACTTTTTATATCAATAATCGCTTGATTCCACTCCATTACATCGGAGGATGCTTCTTCATACGTATACACTCGACGAAGAATAGCCTGTACCTTGGCAATCAGTACATCCATATGAAAAGGTTTAGGAACGTAATCGTCCGCCCCTAAGTTCATAGCCATCACCATATCCGTCGGATGATCTCTTGATGAAAGAAAGATGATCGGAACTTTGGACACGGCACGTATTTCTCTACACCAATGAAAGCCGTCAAACTTGGGGAGCTGTATATCAATAATCACTAGATGTGGGCGATGTTCCGCAAAAGCATCCATCACATGAGAGAAATCCGTTGGGCTACTTACCTCATATGACCACTGATTTAATCCTTCTCTAAGTGCTTCCAAAAGAAGAGGATCATCCTCAATAATAAAGATATTCATATTCATTTGTAACACTCCTTATCTATATCTATTTATTTTAGATTAAAAACGATCAAAAAAACACCAGGGAATCCCAGAGCTTCAAAGTTTGTGTTTACATCCTCTCCGCCCGTGCGGACTGAACGCCGGGATTCCCCATATGCGCTCATAAACAAAAAAGCCAACCCTTTCGGATCGGCTTTATCATTCGTTATGGAGCCTATCGTGTCTACATCAAACTCAATAAATTATAGATCATCACTGCTGCTTCTGCACGGCTAGCATTCTTCTTCGGTGCAAACTCATCGTTACCTACACCGTTTATGATGCCTGCTCCCTGTATTGCCTCTACCGCTTGCTTCGCATAGCTTGCGATGCTTGCTTCATCCTTGAAGGCTGTAGCTTCACCACTTGCTAACGCTAGTTGCTTCATTTGGATCGCCTTGTATACCATAACGGCCATATCTTCTCGCGTAATGTTCTCATGAACTCCGAATCTTCCATTTGATTTCCCGTTCACAATCCCTAGCTTCTGCGCGGTTGCGATATTTCCATGGTACCACTCTCCTTGGTTCACATCACTAAAGCTTGTCGTTGCGCTCTCATCCGATAGCTCAAACATATTCATCAGCATGGTGATGAATTCTGCTCTTGTTACTTGACCATTCGGATTAAACTCGCCGTCGCCTACACCCTTCACAATGCCTCTTGCTCCCAATGCTGAGATCGCATTCTTCGCCCAGTCTTGGGTCACATCCTTAAAGCTCGTTGCAACATACGCTACCGTATACTTGCTTGGATACGTTGGCTTGAACTCTACTTTTCCTGTCGCTGCATTGTATTTACCATTCGTCACCACTCTTAGCTCTCCGTTATCCTTCACATAGTACACCACAACGTTATTTGGATTTTCGGCAGCCTTTAGTGTATATGGCATGGCAATCACGAGATCATCTCTGCCATCAAACTCCGTAAGATTCTTACCATCAATCGTTAGCTTGATATCGTATACGACCTCACCGGTTAGTCCAGCTTGTGCACTAGCTGGCAGTTGATTAGCTGCTATTTTCTTAATCGACAATCCTAAGGTTTTCCCTGCGCTTGTTCCTGTTCCAAGTAGTTCGGTTGCCACGGTTAGGACTGCAGAGCCTGTGTTGATCTCGATGCGATCTACCGTAAAAGTTCCACTTGTTAAGCGCGTATCTACTGCTAGCTCAATCGTTAGCTCGTTCAAGCTTTCATCAGCTTCAACTCTCATGTGTAGCTTACCGCCTGTCGTTTGATCAAGCGCACGCTTCACCGTAGCCGCACTTAACTTCACTTTAGCAGTACCGCTCTCATTTACGACTGGCTTAATGTTTATTTGACCGTTGTCCATGACCACTGGATCACTTCCACCTGGAGCTGGTGGTGCTGTAGGTGCAGGGATATTACCTCCACCACTTTCACCACCACTGCTTGGTGCTTGTGGTGTTCCTGACACCACAACCCCTGCGGATTCATTCCCTGCTGCGTTTACCGTAGTAATACGGAATTCATAACGCGTACCATTCGCAAGTCCTGTGACTTCATAACTGCTAGCCGCATGATTCACCGTTACGGTCTTAAACTCTGTACTTCCTAGACCTGTAATCTTAATAGCGACTAGATCGCTGTCTGTAGGATTACTCCATTTCAAAGTCAGCTTTTGATTACCTGCTGTTACACTTGTTCTTGTCACTTCTCCTGGTGCAGTCGGTTCAACCAATGGTGTTACCGTTACCATAGCGCTGGATAATAAACCACCATCTACTGTAGTTACTGTAATGCTTGCTGTTCCTCGTGCCACTGCTGTTACTTGACCTGTCGCACTTACAGTAGCTACAGCTGGGTTGCTAGAGCTCCATGTTACTGCTTTTTTCGTTGCATTAGCTGGTAATACGGTAGCTGTCAATTGCCCTGATTGGCCTTCTACGATGGACAACGTCGTTTTGTCCAAGCTAATTCCGCTAACAGGTACGTTCTTCCCACTGAGTGCATCATACTCACTTTGTGTAATGGGAATTACTGTTCCGTGACGCGGACTAGCGGGTAAGTTGTAGTGAGAAGATAATGTCCAGACACCTGAAGCAAGATTGGTTGTCTCGAATGGAACATAACCTCTTCCACCAAACTCATCTACGAATAAATACCATTTTTCATCTGTATTTGATTTGAAGATCGTTGGACCCTCAACCCATTTAATGTTACCCACACCTTGATTAATCATCTTGAAGGCTGGATCTAAGATCGAGTCACCAACTTCTTGGAAGATCATCTTGCCAAATGGAGCAGAAGCTCCGTTGTCTTGCTCATCCTTCGTAAAACGATACACTTTTCCATCATGCTCAATCATCGTTGTGTCAATAATGGAATATCCATAATCCAAATATACTTGCGGTTCAGTAAACGTATAGAAATCTCTTGTCTTGCTATACATCATTTTTTGATATGCACTGCCTGTATGGGATGCATCGTCAAACATTCTTGAAGCCCAGAATACGATATATTCACCTGTTGTCTTATCGTACATAATTTCTGGTGCCCATGTATTACCCGCTTCTTCCGGTGCAACCTCTACCATGCGTTGATCTGTCCAGTTGACTAGATCATTCGATTCCCACACCATAATAGAACGACTGCCCCATGTTTGTGCTCTGCCCCAGTTTCCATTGCCGTTAATTTTCAAATCGGTAGCAATCATGTAGAACTTATCACCTTCAGGCGAACGAATAATGAATGGATCACGTACCCCCTTCTCCCCTAAGGCAGAGGTCAATACAGGTTTACCATTATTCAATTCACTCCAGTTCAACGGATCATTACCGTTACTTAGTGCAAAGTGAACTTGCTCCCCTGTTGAAGTACCTTCTCCAGTGAAATATGTGAAGAAGTATCCCGCATAATTTTCATCAGCAGGCCGTTCCTTCACCTTCGCAATGAATTCCTTTGTAGTGGATGCTGAATTTAATGTAATCGTAGCTGTAAGCTTCACGTCTACATTTCCACTACCGTGCGCCGGACGTTGTACTTCACCAGTCACTGAAACGACGTTTGGTTGAGCAGAAGCCCAAGTAATCGTTGTTCCATACAGTCCAGATGCTCGTAATGATATATGACCTCTTACGTCATTAATGTTATGAACGACTAGCGCTGCTTTAGCTTCATCTACAGAAGTGGCATCATTAGGCAATGCCTTAACCGTCAACGTAAAGGTTTTGTGAGCTGTCTCTGTACCATCTGTAAATACCGCTGTTAACGTTACAACTTGATCACCCGTTACGTTAGTTGGTCTGGTTACAGCACCTGTAGTTGAAATCACATTGCCCTTATCTGAAGTCCAGCTTATTGTTGTGCCATAAGCACCTGATGTTGGCAATGTTACATTGCTTATAATCGCATCTTTGGATGTATTAGAAGCAAGAAGATCATGAATCGTTAATTTCTCTGTCGCAGCCGATACCAGCACGCCCTCCATTAGAGCAATCTTCTGATCTGCACGAGCCTTAAGTGATGTAATATCTGCCGCCGTCATCGCACCATCATAGATTTGGAAGTCTGCAATCATACCGCCGAAGTATGGATCAGCTGTATAGAATGACTTACCGATGTATCCACTGCTGCCTGAAGTATTTTTTATTTGTTCTAGCGTCATTCCATTTGTTGAGCCTGATGCAACAGCAACACCATCAATATAAATCGTTAGTGTACCATCCGTGCCTGAAACAACAGTCGTAACTACTTTCCATTCATTATTCTTTAAGCCCGTGGTAGAAGTTGAAGACTCATTATTCCAAGCATTCGTCGCGATACCTAGGCGAGCTAGACCGTTAGCGTTATAACGTGGTGTGAAATACGTATAGTGCGTATTATTGTTTGGTCTTCCTAATGCATATAACCACTCCGCAGCGTTTTTACCGCTCCAGTTCACAATGGATGAAACGGTCATATCCGTTAATCCATCGAGAACTCCTTGTGGTAGCTCTACATAAGAGTTAGTTGTGCCCCCAGTAAAGCTCAGCACACCAGCATCTTCTGTACGAATCCATTCTGCCTTAGACGGATTCATCCATTTACCGTTGAAGTTACCTGTTTGGTCAATAACCGTCGAATTCGCACGATCGCTATCATTCATATCGTAGTGGAGAATGAGCTCTGCCCCAGATGGCTGCTCTACTGGAGGAGTAACATCTTCATTAGCTAAAGTTGCGATCTCTTCAACGGATAATGCACGATTATAAATACGGAAATCATCCAATTTACCATCAAATAGACGATCAGAGCTATTTCTCGATTTACCAATATAATTCATCGTTGTTTCCAGTAACATTCTCGGCTCCACGTTAAATGTCGAGCTACGTTTAACCTCTTGACCATTCACATACAATACTGCATCAAATTCATCCATTGTAATGGCAACATGCTGCCAAGTCTTCGTTGGTAATAGCCCAGCATTTCTCACTGCATATTTATAATCTGATCCTAGTCTCGTGCTGTCATTGCTAAATTTCTCTGTAAAAGGTGTTACGACAGCGAACTCTAAACTACCTGTATCCCCTTGTGTACTCAAGTACATGGTGTTGCGGTTAACCTGTCTGCCTGTTTCAGAAGCATAATCAAATATTCTTTGATTTGCTTGATTTTTGTCCATTTGAACCCATGTAGAGAACGTAGCCTTCTCCAGATTCAAGGATTGAATCAAGTTTTCTGGCAGTTTCACATATCCTGTTGACCCATTAAGCTCTAGCGAGCCACCCGTTTTACCGATACGATCCTCTTCATTAACCGTTGCTCCACCTACGAGTGTTGCGTGATGGCCATTACCAGAAATGTCGTTCAACGTTGTACCATTCACTGTATCTGCATCAAATGAGTAATGTACAACCGGGTCTGTTGATGGTGCTGGACCTTTCATTGCATACTTCTCTTGCAAAGCATTATACTCTGCACGTGAGATTGGAATCACTGTTCCGTGTCGTGGTCCTGGCGGAAGTGCATATTGATCACTACTTAATACATTGTTCATATATTGCGTGCTACGATCCAGATCTGTTGTATATCGTACATGATATGGCCATGAATCCAGGAACAGATACCATTTGTCTTTATGAATATCTTTAAAAATCGTTTGCCCTTCATTATTTCCATTTTTTCCGATCAAGCCAAGTTTATTATCACGTGTACCAGGAACAGCATCATATTGAAGGCCATTTGCTGCAATATCGTCCTTGTCATAATAGAAAGTTGGTGCTTTCTCCACATACACTTTCGTATTCACTTCTGATTTGGTGAATCGGTACAACATCTGATTATGCTCAATAAACGTTGTATCAATGGTCGGAAGTGACTCATCAATCATGACTTTTGGCTCAGAGAAGTTGTAGAAGTCTCTTGTTGTTGCGTAGTACATCACATTGTATTGACCTGCCGGTCTTCCGTTATAATCACCATATGTCTCTGTGTTTTTCATCGATGATGCCCAAAATACGATATACTCTCCAGTTACCGGATCATAGATCGCTTCTGGTGCCCACGTATTTCCTCCCGTCTTAGGAGCAACCTCAATCATACGCTGCTCACTCCAGTTAACGAGATCCTCCGACTCCCAAATCATCATGTAATGACTACCCGTAATCTGAGCTTGGTCGAAATTTGTACTTTCGCCCATTTTCAAATCGGTTGCCAGCATATAGAATTTATCACCTTCTGCTGACCGAATAATGAATGGATCACGAAGCCCTTTTTCACTCATATCCGATTGAAGAATTGACTTCCCATTATTCAGCGCTTTCCAGAACAATGGATCTTCAGCCGTGGCGAAGGAGATCTCTTCACCACCCTCATACTCACCTGTGAAGTAAGCAAAGAAGTATGCATCAAGCTGTGGTGGTGCAGCTGCTTGTTTAATTGTGACGTTAAACGTCAGCTCTTTAGAAGCTGTACCATTCGTAATTGTAGCTATTAACGTAACGGGTATATCCGTAGCTTGACGGCTTACCCAGCCTAACTGTGTAGCGTTTCCAGCTGCTTCAGCCGTTCCTTTAACAACTGCCGGTCTGCTAGATGTCCATGTAATGGTGGAGCCTTGTTCACCTGTAGTGACAAGACGTAAGTTGCCTTTAACATTGTTCGCATTGTGGATCTCTAACTGTTCAGCGTCCAGATCAACCTTCTGCTGATCATCAAATTGCTTCAAGATCGTAACAGGGAATACAGCAGTTGTAGATACGCCTTGATACGTTAAAGTAGCCGTAAGCTCTGCTTGAACATTACCTGCTTGAACAGCTGGACGTTGTACCGTGCCACTGTTAGAAATGACAGCAGGATGACTAGAACTCCACGTAATATTTACGCCGTTTTTACCGCTTTTTGGTAGGTTAACGTTTCTCGTTATCTTATCAGCACTCTGATCTGCCTCGTCTAAGTAACGACCGATATTAAGTTGATTCGCTGCATCATCAACCGTGAGCTGACGTATTTGGGAGATGTGAGTTACGGCTTCTTGTTGATATAACTCGCCCATTTCTTGCTCCGTCAACGCACGATCATATACTCGGAAATCAGCCACGCTACCTTGAAGATATGGATCGTTTGCAAAGATTGACTTACCAATGAAGCCAGAGAACGTAGTATCCGGATTAATCATTTCTGACAGCTTTAGTCCCTTCGCATTACCTGAAGCAACCTTAGCTCCATCCACGAATAATGTCATCTTGTTGCTAGCTTCGGAGAAGGAAACTGTTACATGCTTCCACTGTCCACCGATCAGGTTGGAGTTGGCGCTACCTGTAACTAATGCTTCGTTCGGCCAGCCATTTTTGGAGATACCTGTAGCTATCATATTGCCTGATCCACTACCGTGACGTGGGGTTACGAAGAAATATTTATTCGTTTCCGGTGTTAACACCGTACCCAAACCGAAAATCCAGCGATTCGTACCATCATTCGTCCAGTTCACGATTGAAGATACGGTAATTTCATTCAGACCTTGTAATAGATCTAGTCCATTTGAGCCCTTAGGGATCTCAACATATCCACTATTCGATGTAGAGCTTCCTCCATTGAAGGATATAAAGCCAACCTCACTGTTTGAAATGAATTGTCCATTGTTTGGATTTCTAAATACCCCATCGAATGTAACTGGCTTGTTGGCAACATCCTTCAGTACGAGTTGACCGTCTACTTCTGCAGTCGTTTTCATGTTGTAATGAAGAAGCAGATCATCTTTTAGCAACTTTTCTTGAATGGTAATATCCGATGCAGCTACATACTCTCCATCCTCAGTTTGTACTGTAATGGTAGCAGTACCACCACTAACAGCTGTAACTTTACCCGTTGAATTAACAATCGCTACACTGGGATCACTAGATGTCCAGGTAACTCTTTTATTTGTTGCATTTGAAGGTGATATCGTAGCCACTAATGTCTCGCTGTCCCCCATGGATAAACGAAGTGTAGACTCATTAAGCGAAACACCTTTAACGGCAATCTGCTCAACAGAGTCATCCTTAGGTAGTAAGGTAACCATGAATTCCTTCGTTGCTTGGCTTCCACCTAAAGAAATCGTTGCAGTTAACGTCACTTGTTGCTCCATTTCTCGTAAGATCACTTCCCCAGTTGGACTTATCGCACTCTCATCACTGGAAGTCCATGATATCAATGCGCCATACTTATTGGCAGAAGGAAGTTTAAGAGATTCTGTCACGCCAGATAGTTCACCTAACTCTAGCTCTATTTTGCTTTGTTGTACTTGCTTTTCATTAAATGATTGTTCATATACTTCAGCGATATCTTCACTACTTAGCGCCTCTCCGTAAATTCTTAAATCTTGAAAGCTACCTGCAAAAGTAGCATCCCCTAAATAATTGGAGCGACCGATGTAAGCTTGCAAATCAGTACCGAAGCTTGCTGTTGTTTTCTCTTTGGTGGCCGTGCCTATACTTACACCGTTAATGTAACCTGTAATAGAGCGTTCTGTGATGACCGTCGTATAGTGAACCCATTGACCTTCGTACTGTGACGTAGAGGTGCCTGTTACGCCTACCTCAGTCGTCCAAGGCTGGTCAACATTATTGCGATCTGTAAATACGGACTTAAAATCACCACTTGGATTCGATGGATTAAACATCCAGTAATTCGTTGGTAATTTATTTTCAGCTGCTGGCGTACCGTAGAACAATGCGGAGTAGTTCCCACTTTCCATGTTACTCTTGATCCATACAGAAATCGTTGTATTTTCTTGATGATCAAACAAACCCGTAGGAAGCTGAACGTAGTTCGTATTACTATCGGTCCCTCCAGGTAGAGTAAGACCATCGGCATACGTAACACTTCCTACAGCCGTTCCATGTTTACCATGACCTGATTTATCCAATACATCCTCAATCAATGGATAATGCGCCAACATCGTTGGTGTTATTGTGTCCGCTGAAGCTTGATTGCTAAATGGCAGAACAAGGCTTAAACAGTTACTGAAGGCCAAAAGTAAAGCTAAAGTTATGATTGTAATTCGCTTTCGCATAGCATTCTTCCCCTCGTTTAATATTCAGAAGCATACAATCATTAGCTCACCTTTAAAACAAGACCACCTCGCTCAAGGAGCTAAAAAAACACCCTTAAATGAATGCGCTTACATTTCTTCTCATATTACGTCTTTAACGATTTCAATTCAATGTACTATCATGTTAATAATGTGTACTTTTTTATTGCAATTTAAATTTGACGCAGACTGCAACACTATTCCTACACTTCGAAGTAATCGTTTTCATTCTAAATATACTCTATGTTTAAATTAAAGGATTGAACCCCTGATAAACATAATATATATAGTTGGGCGCTTGTCAAATGGACAACGTGTCCGAATACGATGCGGGTAAGCCATGGGCGCACCGGATCGAAAAAATAAGGAGGATTTTCATTTATGCCAAAACGATTTAGAAGTATGCTCGCGCTCCTCTGTTGCTTAGTAATGGTGGCGTCGCTAATGCCAACCAGCTATGCCACTGCTACTGACAACATCGAGAACGCAGAAGCGAATGAAACACCCACCGCCATTTTTGGAACTCCCGAACTCGGGTCAAACGACCCACTCTGGAGCCAAACCATGGAGCATCACATTACCAAAAGCACGGTGCCCACCGACCCCAGACCTCATGCCACGGGTACAGCCAGAATCCTTTGGGATCATGACTACCTGTATGCCCGCGTAGTTGTGAATGACAGTAATCTATATCAGGGAGCTGGCGCAGATCATCGGTATGACAGCCTGGAGTTTTATGTTGGTACCGGAACCGGAGGCTCAAACCAATGGCGCGTCAGCTCGACGGGCGTGTTTTCAGGGCAGGCCTCTCCAGGCAGGGCTGCATGGACCCAGATCACGGAAACCGAATACATCGTGGAGATGAGAATACCAAAAAGAAATTTGACCTTTGAGGAGGGACAGCTTACCTTCGAGGTTTACATCAATAACTCAACGGAAAAGGGAGCTGACCGCTATGAAGTCGTTTCCAGTTTCGGAGACCCGGACGCAGCTTACACCAGCGCTGCTTCTTTTACAGACAGCCTGCAGCTCACTTCAGCCAATGAAGTGGACACCAGATTTTCAATCACCGCCACTGCGGGACCGGGCGGCTCAATCATGTCGAACCCACCCGGCGATGTCGTGAGAGTAGATCGGGGCTCTAACAAAGAAATTACGTTTACCCCCGATTACGGCAAAATTGTTGATACCGTAACGGTAGACGGCGAGACCGTGACTCTATCTGCCGGCACGTATACCTTTTCGAATATTGAGGCTGACCATACCATTCATGTGACATTCAAAAACGATCCAGACGCGGGGATACTTCCCTTTATCGTATGGAATGACAACTTCGCCAGTGGCGAGTACACAACGGCTGTTATTATTGATTTAGGCGAGGGGATGGCAACGTTAGGCTCCGAGCTTAATCCGAACTTGTTTGCCTTATCGGCTAGGAACACGACCCTGAACGGCGAAGCAGTGACCTTTGAAGGACCACGCAAGATCACAAGAGTATACGCTAATGACGAACCTAAGGTACGCGGCTATCTGGGGCAGGTTAGCAATTCACCAGATTATCAGGACGGACTGGCTAGTGGTCGTTACATCGTAGTTGAATCTGAATTTTATTCAGCGAGCGGCGGCAATACAACGCTGGATGGCAGCAGTAACTCGACAAAGCAGGTTTACACCATTGTCCAAAAAGGCGAAATCATACTGACAGAAGGGAGTCCACTTCGCAATGTGGTTTTTGAACAGGAAGAGGTTGTTAATCCAATCCTCGATAAATTTACAACATTCACAGACAATTCGGTCAATCGTTCGCTCTACCTTCACAAGGATGATGATGGTAAGGTGATGAAAGGATTGCCGCTGTATGTTTATACACATGGTATGTCACGCGGCGGAACAAACGCTGCGACAGACCAAAAAGCCGCTATGAAATCCGCCAACGGCTCAGTCGCTCTAATGAAAAAGATGGAGCAAAATCCCGATAAGTACGCCAGCCATGTACTGAATATTTCCTATAATGGCGTATCTGTTCCCTCAACAGATAATGTTAAGAAGGTCATAGACGCCCTGATTTCCAGCGGCGAAGTAGACCCTAACCGTGTTTACGCAGCAGGCTTCTCCTGGGGCGGCCAGTATACGAACAACTTAGTTAATAGCCACCCTGGCTTCTTCGCCGCCGCCGCACCTATGGCCCCTGTAAGCGGTTCACCGAACGCTAAGGACAATGACGCTCACAACAACCTGGCCTATTGGATGTTTTTAAATGCTCATAATGTTGGAGGTTACCAGACTAACCTCAATAATTTTATCAATAACAATATGCCGAAAATGATCAACGCGAGGGCTTCGCGATTTGAGAGTAATGAAGCACTTACGTGGCCCTACAATCAATTTGATCAGCCGAATCTGAGACCGAATCCTGCCAACACACCTGTTCTGGCTGATTATATAGCGCATGAAGTTGAAGCAGCGGTTCTTTATAACCAGATCACTATGGGAACTTGGAGTATAGCACCTACGGCGCAGTCCTCTAACTTGCCAGCTTGGAACAACGACTATATAGATGTATTTGATTGGATGTTCGCGCAGAGAAAACCGGTCGTACCCGGTGCTCCAAGCGGATTCAAGGCGACAGCGGGTGACAGGCAGGTCACATTGAGCTGGACTGCTCCTGCTGACGACGGTGGCAGTGCGATATTGGGATACAAGGTATGGTATGGCAATGTAACACCGATTGCATTGGATGCGGCGGAGACCAAGTATACCTTCAACAACCTGACAAACGGCCAAAGCTACAGCTTCAAGATCGTTGCGGTGAACGCGAAGGGAGACGGCGCGGAGATCAGTGTGACGGGGATGCCGACGGCGACAAAAACTCCTACCGTGCCTGATTCTGGTGGCACTACAGGCAACACCGGAAATACCGGCAACATCGGTAATACGGGCAACACCGACAATACGGGCACCAGGGCAGACGCCGGAACATCGAAGTCGACCTACACAGTGAATACACCGAAAGATAAGCCCGCGGTCACAGACAAAAACGGCAACACCACCCTGCCCGGCGGCGGCACGATTACGACCAAGGGCGGGACGGAGATCAAGGTACCCGAAGGCACATCGATAGACTCATACGGTAAGGTGACCATTCCGGCGGACAAGAGCGCCCAAGTGACCATCCCTAGCAGCAACAGCACAGTGACCATTCCAGGCGGCTCGACGATAGCGAGCGACGGTACGGTTACAGTAGGCGGCAAAGACGCGCATGTGAACCTGCCAAACGGTAATCAAGTGCATATCCACGGGGGATCGAAGATACGGAGTGGCGGCGCGGTTGTGGTAGGACTGAGCGGCGCAAGAGTCAGCTTAGACAACGGCATGTCGCTGAACATCCGTGAGGGTACGGAGCTGGCGTTCGATGACGCCACCCCACTGGGCTTCCTCGTGATATCGGGCAACCCTTTCAGGGATGCCAACATGGACGACTGGTTCTACAACTATATAAATTTCGCCTACACATACGATCTTTTCAACGGTACGACGTCCACGACGTTCTCACCGGGCACCGCAATGACGCGTGCAATGTTCGTGCAAGTACTGGCCAATCTTGAGAACGTAAACCTCTCCAGCTACACGAGTTCCCGCTTTAGCGACGTGACGGACGGACAGTGGTACACGGCGGCAGCCGAGTGGGCGGCCGAAAAAGGCATAGTCAACGGTACAAACGCAGACCTGTTTGACCCCAATTCACCGATGACGCGCGAGCAGATGCTAGTGATACTTTACAACTACATGAAGTATAAGGGCTTTGAGATACCTGAAAGCCATTCTAAGTCCTTCGCGGACGAGAGTGAGATCAGCTCATGGGCGTTGGAGGCCGTTCAGGCGCTACGGGGCATCGGCATTGTATTAGGCAAGACGGACAACTTTTTTGCTCCCAAAGCCACCGCTACCCGCGCCGAAGTAGCTACTATCTTTGTAAGGTTCGTCGAATATCTGGTTAATTGAAAGCGTATACAGAATAATGAGGACAATTTTAAAAAAAGTTAGGCAAATTCAGTTGCTGTCTGTATCGTGCAGGCGGCAGCTTGTTTAAGTTCCATTGACCTCGATAATGATTGTAATAGATCATATAGCTTTTCACTTCTTGCTTAACTTCTTCCAAGGTCAAACACGCTTTGAAATTCGTTTCATCTTTAAATGTCCTAAGAATGATTCTTGTGGAGCGTTATCCCAACAGTTTCCTCTACGTGACATGGATTGACCTAGCCCCATGTTCTTTCCATTAGAAGTTGAGGGTTGATGATCGGACTGATCGGGGCAACACCATTCGGACTATGCAGGAGATGATCAGTCCACGATATCAGATTCGATGGTTTATGGGGTCGTTAGACAACGACACATTAGCATTTCTATTCTTGTCAACGGAGCCTGACCTCCTAGGCAATCCATACAAAAAAACGCCATCACATGATGTGATGGCGTTTCTCTATGAATGGAGCCTAGGGGGATCGAACCCCTGACCTCATCGCTGCCAGTGGAGCGATAAGGTTCTGAGCGTTAAGGAAAATGGGGAGGCAAGCCTTGAGGGACAAGGCTTGCCTTAGTTTTTTGTTTTTTCGTTCGAGTTTACCGTGAAGCTCGGAAAGGAAAAAGTGTGACCAAAAATGTGACCAGTTCCTATGTAAAATTTAATTGGCACAAAATAGAATCTGGATTCACTTGAAATAGAATCTTATATAACATTTATATTAGTTCAGGAATGTCAATTGGCGTAATACTATCTAATACAGAGTCGAAGCACTTTCCATAAGAAACAACTTTCTTTCTTAAAATATTCCACTCATCAATTGATATCTTCTCGTTTAAATCTGTTTCTATTACGATACAATCATCTGAACACATTCTATTAGTATGTTGCTTGTGATTGTCACTAAAAATTATATGTCTTTGACCCTTACATACTTCTAATTTTTTGTGAGCTAATTTATTTCTCCATTGTGTAACATCCTTGTAGTTTTCAAATGGATTATCATCAAAAGTTGAGACGTTATTGTACTCAATTATCTTTTGAAACATTTTATATTTCATATCCAGTGTAAATAGGAAGTTCCGAAGTTTAAAAAGTTTCTTTATATCTATACTACCCTTCGTCTCAATTTTCATAATTTCAATTTCTGATGCCTCAGCAAATGCTTCTTTTTGCTTTTTCATTAAATCCAAAATTATATTCATAATCTCCACTTGCTGTTCTGATGTCAATTTAGGATACTCATTCATTACATAAGAATTAACTATGAAGTCATTTTGTGAAGTTTGATCTGTTAGTAATCCCCTAATATTAGAAAGAGATGAAAGTCTTTTTGAGTTTTTCTTAATCAAATAATTTGATTTTTCATCGAAATTATTTCTATTAGCTATATATACTCCTTCAAAAGACCCCAAATCTTTTGAAACCATCTCTCTTATATCAGATTCATGCTGAGAGGAATAGAACAGAATATCCGAATCAACATTAATCCCCCGAAGTTTCTTTATAAGGCTGCTTCCTAATATCCCATACGACAACGAGTAGTCTATAAAAAACATATCAAAAGTTTTGAATCCTGATTTTTCTCTCTCCAATCTATCCAAAAATTTCTGAGCGTCCTGAACATATTCTATTTGAATTGTTAACCCAACATCCTCAACCAACATCTCCAAAATTTCCTTGTTTTCCATATAAAAAGAGTCATAGTCATCAACCCATAACAACTTCAAATCACATCTCATATAATCACATCCTTATTTTTAAACCAAAGCCTTGATTCAAATCTTTGGTAATTTTTATAGTTCCGTTCAACTTCTTATTAACTATTTCTCGTATGTGATAAAGTCCTACTCCAGTTCCACTAGCTGTATATCCTTTACCAAATTCAAATAGTTCATCTTCGTTAATTACTCTAGTGTCCATTCCTTTTCCATCATCAGTTAAATTAATAACATAGTCGCCGTTTTCTTTAGCCATTTTAACAGTTAAAGTATCTGATTGGTGTTTTATAGAATTACTTACAACATTCTCTAAAATGACTGCAACATCCTGAGTTGAGAATCTTGTAACATATTCAACATTATCCTCTATGCCAACTATAATTTTTATATTCGTATATTTATTTAAGACATTCTCACAGTACTCTAAAATAAATTCAAACATATCTCCCTCGGTCATTTCCTCTTTTGTATTAAATTGAGCCAATCCACCATATTCTAATGTAGCATGTATTCTCTTTACTTGATAAGATATAGTTTTCAAACTTTCCCATGCTTCATGCTCATTAAATCTACCTCTTTGTAACTTCATAATTAACTTTCTCACTACACTTTCAATCGTACTGACATTAATTTTAACCATGTGCAACTTTTCAGCAAAAACAAATTGATCTTGTGACAATGAATCAACTAGAAAATTATTACGTTTCTTCTCAGTTTTCAGAATTGAATTTGTATTTTGTAATTCTACTCCCAGGCCAGCAACTTGTTGTTCTGCATAAAATCTTTTTTGCTCTTCATTTTCTCTTGATTTTTCGGCTTCTTTGCGTTTTTCCTCCTCTATTTTACGGCGTTCAATCTCCTTTCTTTGCTCTTCTTCATAAAAAGCCATTTCTTCAAATTTTACTTTTTGTCCCAAATGAACACGTCTTCTTATTAATGAATTAATTATTGGCTTTAAAATTGAGATTAGTAATTGAACTCGTTCATCTTTTTCTACAAAACCTTGCCTGTTTGAAGTTGCAATATCGCCTAATTCATTGTGATCTAGTATGTTAAAACTAATTTCACCTTCAATATAATTACTAAACGCCTGTGTATTTTTAAGATAATCCAGGAAATTCTCTACTGCTAGTTTATTTCTAACATAAAGTCGTAACTGATTCGGTCTGTAAGCTTTATTTTTTAAATACTCAGCATCATTTAGTTTGGCATCATCATTCTGAATAGAAGTATGAATACCAATCCAGCCAATCATCTCATAATCCAATTCTTGAGAAGTGTATGATCCATCCTGTTTAAGGAATTTTTTTTTCCCCTTTACAGTAAAGTCAGAAGAGTCAAGCTTCTCGACATATCTTGGTGTGTTCATTACGCTTTCTACTGAAGATTTTACGATTACACTTTCAGCCAACCTATTCGAGAAATTTATTTCCGTATTATTATAGATTGCATAAATATTTTTAAACGCGATTGACTTTTCGACTTTCTCAAAGCGTAAGGGTGAGTTTTTTTCAGTTAAAATTGCAGCTTCTATCTCTCCTGGCAGTGTATCCGTTAAATAAAAATCAGCCAATCTTGCTTTTAAACCAGCTAATGTCTTTTCACCGAAATAAGTTAAGTCAACATTTGTTAGCTTAATCATTGTTCCTGTTTCAAATTTTTCCCATTCCTTTTTCGTTTCAATTTCCATTTGGTTAACATCAATTCTATCCAAATGTGGCAAGTCGGAATCTTTCACATTTGATGCATCGAGACACCAAGCAGAGGTTTCATATTCAGTTTTGGAAATAATAAAGTATTTACTCGATAGATAAAGTGCCGCTAATTTACCTATACCTTTTCGGCCCATTAATTGCTTCTTAATTTCTTCATCAATTTGACCATCCTCACGTTTATCTCTACCAATAAGGACATATTTTTCAGCAATATCTTCGTAACCCATCCCATGTCCACTATCTAATATTTCAATAACAGAGTTCTTTTTATCTTTCATATTAATATAAATCTTAATATTTTTAGCTTGGGCATCTAAACCATTTGCCACAAGTTCAGCAATTGCTGTCCAATGATTCGAGTACAAACCTTTCCCAAGAAGCTTCAAAGCAAAATATGAGAAATTAAAGTAAATTGTACTATCAGAGTTTTGCATACAATCCCTCTATCCTATTAATCTTTCTATCTGATTAGCTAGTTCCATTGCCAAGAGTGGAGGAACAGCATTTCCAATTTGAGTCTTGATCTCATACCTATTTCCATTGAATTGAAACCAGTCTGGGAAAGACTGTATTCTCGCTCCCTCACGCGGTGTCAGTCCCCGATTTTGATTATAGTGAATACAGCGTAATCCAGATGGTGTTGAAAGATTTTTCGTAATCGTAGTACACGGTTGGTTCGGAAGTAAACGTCCATATGTATTGCTGTATCCTGACGTCAGTCTATACTTTTCTTCAAGAACTCCCTGATCAACTAAGCCATTAATGTAGTTTTTACCTTCTCCAGGTATTACATGATTTACAATAGTCTGAATTTTCTCCCCGTATAGGGCTGAAAAATGACAAGTCAAATTTTCATTATTCCCTCTCATTAGTCTTTGATAGTTGTTCACAGGGTTATTATTGAGATAATCATTTAGCTCCCCACCAGGTTCAACTATAGGTAAATCGGAAATAGCCTCCTCCAAAGATATAGTAGGGACTCCTTCTAATGCAGTTGGAAACTCCCATTCAATATCTAAATCATTTCTAATACCTATAATAAAAACTCTCTCTCTGTATTGAGGTACACCAAAGTTCACCGCATTCAAAACCCTATATTGAATGTTGTAGCCCAGTTCTTCATTGATATGTCTAAATTTATTCTCAATGTCATCAATCACAAGGTTCCCGTTTTCATCTCTCATAGAGAGCATACCTTTTACATTTTCAAAAAGGAACATGCGCGGTTCAATCATAGACAACATTCTATAATATTCGTTGTACAATTGTGCTTTATCGTCGTATTTCCTCTTTCCAATTGTACTAAAAGATTGACAAGGAGGTCCTCCTATGATCAAATCTATCTGCTCTTCTCCTATTAACTGCTCTATCTCTTCTTCTTTGAAATCCTTAATATTCTTATGAATCATATTAACATCTGGAAAATTGATGCGAAATGCTTGTGCTGCTGCTTCATCAAACTCATTAGCAAAAACTATTTCACAGTTTTCATTTCTAACAAACTCTCCGTTAATCAAACTATAGTAGAAACCAAAAGTAAGCCCTCCAGCCCCAGAAAACAAATCAACTATTCTCATACTTATCTCCTCATCGAAACCCCATTTAAACTTACATACTTTGATATTAATACATGTACCTGTTTTGTACAATACCACGTATTTTCGTAAAAATAACCTTAACTTTTAATTCAGGCTACAAAACTAAATCAAGTCCAACAGCAATTAAGTTAGTGCCACAATTGATAACTGAACTGAAATTTCAATCAAGTGTTCCCCTATTCGTTTCCATAGCCATGGACATCCTGTCTCCTCTCTCATGCTCGCCCAGAACATCAACCATAAGATGGTAAAAGAAATCCTCGGACATTCAGACATCATAGTAACCTTGGTATGTACTCTCATGTCTTACCTGTCGTTCATAAGCAGACCGCTTCGCAGTAGGGGGATATGTGTTATTTGGCTCTCACCAATAGTTGGACTTCAAACATTTAAATTGATTCGTAAATCTGGGCAATACTATGTACCACATTAGACTCACTCAATCAAAAAAATCATCAAAAACTTCCTCACTATGATTATTAGTGTGCCCCCAACCATGAAATATGGTTGGAGGCACATAACAAAAACTCGCTAAACACTCGAAACTTGGTCATACCCCTGTCAAGTAGGCAGATGAAAAAAAGCTATGCTGCCAGCGCGCATCGATATTCAATCGGTGCGCGTTGTTTGAGTTTGGCTTGAAAGCGTCGGTAGTTGTAATTGTACATGTAATCTTCCACGGCTTGTCGAATCTCGGCTTCTGAATTACACTGGTTAAGGTACAGCTTCTCTGTTTTGAGATGCGAAAAGAAAGATTCGATGCATGCGTTATCCAGGCAGGTTGCTTTGCGAGAGTGGCTGCCTTTGACGCCGAATGCTTCTAATCGTGAGTTGTACGCCTGAGACGTGTACTGGAAGCCCTGATCCGAATGGAGCACGGCTTCCCAAACGTCTCTTTTTTGTGTCCATTGTTCCACCGTATCCAATACGAGCTGAACATCGTTCCGTTTAGATATTTGCCAAGCTACAATTTCGTTGTTGAACAAGTCTTGAATCACAGATAGGTAAACGAATGTGTTTCCATTCGAAATATAAGTAATATCCGTCACCATTTTTTGCTGGGGTGCTGTGGCATGAAATTTGCGCTTCAGGCGATTCGGATAAATAACAGATGGCGTATAGCTGGACTTCTTCCGCTTCTTGCGAATGACCGATTGGATCGATAGTTCCCGCATGATTCGCCATACTTTCTTGTGATCAACGTTCAGACCAGCCTCCCAGAGCGCCGTGGTCATGCGAGGATAACCAAACTCTCGATTTGCAAAATGAATAGCCATCATGTGTTCTTTGATCTCACGCTCACGGTCTTGTCTTGCGTCTCGCTGTGGCTGAGTTGCTCGCCATTTGTAGTAACTGGAACGGGGGATTCCTGTAATCGATAATAGGCGTGTAATGCCATGCGAGCAGCGCAATTCGTCTATGATATCGTAGTTCTCCCGTTGGCTCAGTGCTTCTCCTTTACTAGATTTGGATACCGCTTTTTTAAATAATCTACCTGTGCTTGAAGGTAGTCCCGTTCTTCTTCTACACTGCTAAAGGCAGTACGAGGCCGTCCTTTCAGTGGATTCGGAACATTGTTTTTTCGCTCATCGAACGCTTCCCCGTTTTTCCATTTTTTTACCCACACCTTCAGTTGTGAACAGTTTCGAATTCCTTCGCGATCAGCGACCACCTTGTAACTTGAAGAACCTTCGACATAGGATCTAACAGCATTCAATTTAAATTCTTCGGTATACGTGTGAAATGTTTGTCCTTTTTTGGCCATAAAAATATCCCCTCCAGGTGTCACTTGAAGGGGATAATACCAACTCCTTGTGTTTAGCGAGTTTTTAAGTATGTTAACCTAAGAAAAATTCATTATAATACTATGCAAAAATAGTTTTAAACATTAAATGTGAGCAATTGATATAAGCTCAACTATAGTTCTTATTGATTTGAATTGAGCTACCACATCTTCAAAACATGTTTGAAGATGCTTTTATAGCCTTTATAGGATTTTGTGATTTCTATTTGTATTGATGATTTCTACAACTCATCATCCGAAAAATCAGTCTCTTCTTCATAATAGGATTTAGAATAGAAGTCTCCCTCAAAATCTAACAAATTAAAGTACTCCTCATCAGACAAATCAAACACTTTACATATTTTAACTTTATCATTATTCCATTTATCTAAAATGAGATTTTTACAGCTCAATGTTAAACTTAGTCCATCCATCAAATCCATATCATTAGAATCGTAATATGTCCTACTGTATATGAATTCTGATTCTAATGTAATAAAAATTGAATTCAAGAGAAATTCATCAAATGAAATGGAGGATTTTTCATCATCAAAATCATCGTAAATAGACTTCATTCTATTCATTCTTTCTATTAATCTTCTCATTTTAGCTTTGTACTCTAAATCTTGTTTTTTAATTTTCTCACGAAATTCTTCTGACTCAAAATAAGTGTAACCGAGTGCTTCAAAGATTTCACCTTGATCATTTGTGGGAGATTTAACTTTTTTACGTTTCATACTTTCCATACTTTGTTTATCATAGAAAAATTTCATTAATCTTTCGTAATCATCCAATCTTATGTCTCCATTAACATACTCCAATTTTTGTATTAACGAACCAATTAGTTCTATAATAATTGGTTCTTCCAACACCTTTATTTTGATATCCTTTATTGCATTTGAAAAGTCATGTGCTAAATCTGGATTAGGTGAAAACTTATTGGAACCTTCCTGTAAAAGTCTTTCAAATGAATATCTTTCGTTATCTAACTCGGAATTATATAAATTAACACATTCCTCAAATAGACTGTATAAAACTATTATGTCAGTATATTCTATTTTGGCTGTAAAATGAGTCAAACCATTTCGTAATGTATTCAATCTCATTAATTTAAATATAAATTTCTCATCAAATCTTTCTTCATTATAAAGATAAGCAAGTATCTCATAAGCTTTAGTAAAGGAAACAGTATGTAAGTTTTTTCCTTTTGGCATTTTTTCATTATATAGTTTTCTTTTTTTATAAGAGTTTATAACCTTTCGGTAAGAGTTGCTATCCTGCATTTCATAAATCAAAAACTCATTTCTAGACTGCAACAAATATTTAAACGTTAACTCTAGTGCATTGTGTAAATTAAGAATTAACATTTTGTAATTCTTCACATTTGAGCGATCAACAATGATATTTTGAAGATAGCTTTCTGAGACTTCCAAGGTTAATTTTATGTTATCTTCAATATCTAATTCAAACAATTCACGTACCTCCTTAATATGACTAATGAATAATTTTAAATTTATACAAATCCAAGTAACATTTTACAACTTAAAGTTATTTTTGGAAAGCATAATTTTTTAATTTCACTACTTATCTTCGTTTGTAAAAATTAAACAGACGAGTTATCTAAGATTAATAAAAAGTAATGAATTATTCTAAGCCGGCTAGAACAAAAATGATTCTTTCTCAAATGTAGATTCTGCCCATTAATTTTTTGGTTTCAGACAAATTGTCACCTCTTTCATGCTCGCCCAAAGCATCAACCCTAAGATTGTAAAAAGAAATCCTCGGACATTGAGACATGAGAGTATGTTGGATGCGTACTCTCATGTCTTACCTGCTGTTAATAAACAGACCGCTTCGCAGTACGGGGATATTTTATTCAGCTCCCAGCAATAGTTCGACTTCAATCCATCAAAGTATTACGTATATCTGGACAATATTATGTACCACATTGGAGTCACTGAATCAAAAAAAGCACTAAAAAAACTTCATTGTGACCATTCGTGTGACCACAACCATAAAAGCAAATCATTTTCTCATAGCAAAAACCCGCCAAACACTCGGAAATCCTTGTGTTTAGCGGGTTCTTTAGTTATGGAGCCTAGGGGGATCGAACCCCTGACCTCATCGCTGCCAGCGATGCGCTCTCCCAGCTGAGCTAAGGCCCCAGGATATGAAGAAGATAACTTGTCCAGCACCGCTACGTTCCACAGGCGACTCCTATATCATATAAAATCCAGCTTTCGCTGTCAATCACTTTTTCATGGTCCAAAGTGATTGGAGAAGAACAACCGATTTCACTGGCACACACGGACTGGAACCCCAGACTGCTCTTCTCCCTTTACCCACTTCACTAATCCTCCAAATCATCTTTGGACAACAGGGATTTTAGTTCTTTCATGAACATATTGATGTCTTTGAACTGGCGATATACGGAAGCAAAGCGTACATACGCTACTTCATCGACTGGAAACAGCTGTTCCATCAATAGCTCACCAATCTGGCGACTCTCAACCTCAGCATCAGCTGTATTACGCAAAGACTTCTCTACTTCGGATACCATCATCTCGAGCGTCTCAACAGAGACCGGACGTTTCTCACAGGCACGGATAAGCCCGCGGAGAATCTTGTCCCGACTAAACTCTTCCCGACTGCCATCTTTCTTGATGACAATCAATGGTGTTTCTTCAATCATCTCAAACGTTGTAAACCTTTTGGCGCACTGCTCACATTCACGACGACGCCGAATCGACTTGGATTCATTCGCTGGCCTTGAATCAAGCACCTTGGTTCCTAGATAGGCGCAATAAGGACACTTCAAATCAGATCACTTCCCACGTTTTACTTTTTACCACATATTCCCTGTACTGATTTAGTAATGAAAATCGTATTGGCGACACATAATACTTTTACCAACCGCGAGGAGGTGAACAGCAATGGCACAAAGCAATGGTAACTCCAACAACCTGGTGGTAACTAAAGCTTCCGCAGCACTCGAGCAAATGAAATATGAAGTTGCTCAAGAACTCGGAATCAGCATCCCACAAGACGGATACCAAGGTAACATGACTTCTTACGAGAACGGTTCGATCGGTGGATACATCACGAAGCGTCTGGTAACAATTGCAGAACAGCAATTGGCAGGTCAATACCAATAATATCTGCATCGTAATACGTTACACAGAGGAGCATGGAGCGGCCGGTGAACAACCGGTCTGCTCTGTGCTTCTACTTATATGTTGAACTATACAAACACGATATCCACTTAGAACGTATTATAGATCTTTACATATTGATTATAATAGTAAATGACCCTTTGTACATAGTGACGCGTCTCACCGAACGGAATATCTTTAACCGTATCGAATGAGCCATCCCATACACCATCTCGGAGCCAACTGTTAACTTTGCCCGGACCTGCATTATAGGCAGCAATCATCGCTGCTTCATTACCATCGAACTGATCCGACAGATTTCGCAGATACCATGTGCCTAACTGAATATTTCGTTCAGGCTCATGCTTCAATTCTTCGAGCGAAGTATCCGGAATTTTGGCTTGTTCCAGTATCCACTTAGCTGTATCAGGCATCAGTTGCATAAGCCCAATGGCTCCTCTTTTGGATTCCTTGCTTGTCTTGAAATTGGTCTCCACCTTGATAATCGAAGCAATTAGAAACGGATCAACCTCGTAGCTCTGGGACTGGATACGAATCTCTTCCTTATAATGAATCGGATAGAACCATGCCATCCAGTTTGTATTTAGAAATAACACTAATACAAAAGACACAAACATCAACAGCAGTACACGTTTTTTGCGTAATATTCTCATAACAGACCTTTACGCTGTAGAAATGAGTTAATCTGCTGCTCTGTCTCGGACCACAAGCTGCTGTTATCAATGACAATGTCTGCAAGCTGCTTTTTGCGCTCAATATCCATCTGTGTATCCATCCGAGCCTCAGCCTGTGCTGCAGTCATTCCATCCCGGCTCATCAAACGCTCCCGTTGCACGGATCTCGGGACATATACAACCATGACTTCCTCGAATCCGTCTTCCAGACCCGATTCATACAACAGAGGAATGTCGGATACCACAAGCTTATCCGGGTGTGCCAATGCATATGCAGCAGCCCGTTCACGCATCTCTTTACGGATCGCGGGGTGTGTGATGGCCTCCAATGCCTTGCGTTCCCCTGGATGTTGAAACACAATACTTCCTAGCTTTTTGCGATCCAGTGTTCCATCTTCATTCAGTATGGCTTGTCCGAACCGCTCAGTAGCGGCAGCCAACACGGGATGCCCGGGCATCATAACTTCCCGGGCAATAACGTCTGCATCGATGAGCAACGCTCCCTTACTGGCGAGATAGGCGGAAACACTGCTTTTGCCTGTTGCGATCCCGCCGGTTAAGCCTATATTCATTGTTTCACCTCATAACAGCTTCATTATTCCCATAATCATTAACAATAGTGCTGGCAGTATAGACAGCTTCTGCATCCAGCGCTGCGCTGCAAACCTCAGTCCAACCTTCATGCCGAGTGATAGAAATGCTCCACTAAACAGTGCAATAATGAGTGCTGTCCATAGCGTAGGGAATCCCAGAAGTGCCGCTCCCAGACCTGCTCCGAACGCATCCAGAGACAGCGCAATACCAAGCCACATCGCTTCCTGGGCAGATATACTTCCCGAGTTATCCATATCTGCCTTGGAGGGACTGCGAAGGATCTGAATGACGACCCCCAGCTTACGAAGTTCCAGTGTAAACACCATTCGTTCCAGAGAGCCGCCTGAAGCGGATTGCTCCAGATCTAGTGCAAGCACCTGATTTCTGCCTTTCGACAGCGTCTCCTGAGGTTGATCGATCCCGGTCACGGTGGTTTCTATTCTCTCACCCATTCCCTCGCCGGATTCCTGTCGTTCTTTGCCTTGCTTCCGAATAAGTTGCAATATCGACCATGCACCAATAGCTATTAGAATAACGGCTCCCACAATCGAAGCGATGTTCGGTGACACCACATGGGACAGTAGCACCCCACTTGCATCGACAAGGCAATGACCAATCCCGAGCAGATCGAAATAACAGCAATAGATAACAGTGGGATCTTCGTCCTCCGTAACCCATATGTAATCCCGACTCCAAAACCATCTAAACTAAGCGCCAAAGCAAGCGCCAACAATGAAATAAAATGATGCAGCACCCCGGATTCCTCCCCTGTGCGGTAATCGTGCCAACTGACAAAGCCAGTATGGGTATACGCCCGCTTATTTCTGCCATATCAGTATATGGAGAGAGGAATCCAAGGGTGCTATGATTTCATAAATTCATACATTCAGATCAAATTCACACATTTCAGTTACCTTTATTTCATCTCAATGGTTGGCATTTCGGACAGTAATGTGTACCACGGCCACCAACTACACTTTTCTCGATTAATGTGCCACATACTGCACAAGGCTCTGATTTGCGTCCATAAATTTTCAGTTGATGCTGGAACATCCCCATCTCGCCCTGTCCATTCACATAGGATTTAATGGAAGATCCTCCTGCATTCACCGCATCTTGCAACGTAGCCACAATGGCTTCATGGAGCACAGTTAGCTGAGCTTCGGTCAAGGTCTTGGCGATAGTCTCGGGATGGATTTCTGCGCGAAATAGAGCCTCGTCCACATAAATATTCCCGATTCCGACCACATATGCCTGATTTAACAATACAGCCTTGATTTTCGTCGTACGCTTCCCAACAGCTCCGCGAAACGCTTCCACTGTAAATGCCTCATCCAGCGGCTCCAGTCCCAGCTTCATTAATGGTTTCGATACCAGTTCTTCGCCTGCATTGAACAGATGCATTGTTCCGAACTGACGCACATCTTTATAACGTAATTCCGTTCCGTCATTAAAATGGAAGATCACATGTGTATGCTTCTCCACATCTTCGTGCTGTTCGTACACCCCGTACCTTCCTTCCATCCGCAGATGGGAGACAAGCACCAGACCGTCCAGCAAAATACGCAAAAACTTGCCTCGACGCTCCACCCCAATGACGGTATGTCCCGCGAGTTCCAGTGCAAATGCATCTATATCGTCCGGCCGCTGAATAATCCGCGGCAAGCTAACGGTAACGTGATCAATGGTCTTGCCTACAATAAGCTGATTCAATGTTCTTCTGACTGTTTCGACTTCCGGTAATTCCGGCATGTTGTTCTCACCTCCCTTATATTATAACGGAAGATGGCCCTTAGCGGGACCCTTTTCTGATGTCGAATGCATGGAAAGAGTCTATTGGAAAATACCGGAAAACCGCGCGTGGCACTTGCTCTATTTGGCTTCGTACCAGTTATCACCAAAGCTGACTTCAGCTTTCAGCGGAACCGACAGTTCCAATGCTTTTTCCATGACAGCAGGCACGAGTTCTTTCATCAATTCCAATTCATCGGCAGGTACTTCGAATACAAGTTCATCGTGCACCTGAAGCAACATACGACTCTTTAACTTGCGTTCCCGCAATGCTTCATCCATCTGTACCATGGCCAGCTTGATGATATCTGCCGCTGTTCCCTGAATCGGTGTATTCATCGCCGTACGCTCCGCGAAGGAACGCAGATTGAAGTTGCTGGCATTAATCTCTGGCAGGTAGCGACGTCGTTCCAACAACGTTTTAACGTACCCATCCTGACGAGCTTCCTTCACAATGTCGTCCATATATCGGCGCACACCCTGGAAGACTTCAAAATACTGATCGATGAACTGTGCAGCTTCTTTACGCGTAATATGAAGATTCTGAGACAATCCATAATCACTTATTCCATACACGATACCAAAGTTAACTGCCTTGGCGGAACGACGCATATCCCCATCCACATCCTCAGGCTTCACCCCAAATACATCCGAGGCAGTCTTCGTATGAATGTCCATATCATTGACAAACGCTTCCTTCAAGCGCTCATCGTCCGAAATATGGGCCAATACACGCAGTTCAATCTGAGAATAGTCTGCTGCCAAAATGGACCATCCAGGCTCGGAAGGAACAAATACCTTCCGGATTTTGCGACCTTCCTCCATCCGAATCGGAATGTTCTGCAAGTTCGGGAATTGACTGCTGAGTCTTCCCGTTGCGGCAATCGTCTGCCGATAGTACGTATGCACTTTGCCATCCCGATCGGAAATTTCTTTGAGTAGCCCCTCCACATAAGTGGATTGCAGCTTGGCAAGTTGACGATATTGCAGAATATGCTTAACCACATCATGATAAGGAGCCAATTTCTCCAACACTTCGGCATCTGTGGAATAGCCTGTTTTTGTTTTCTTCACAACTGGCAATCCCAATCTATCGAATAAAATCTCACCCAGTTGCTTCGGTGAATTCAGATTAAATTCCGTACCTGACAACTTGTAGATCTCAGCCATTAACCTGCTGATATTCTCTTCAAACTCGCTGCCCAGAGCCTGCAGATCCGCTGTATTAGCCTTGATCCCCTGCTTCTCCATATCTGCCAGAATGCGTGACAGCGGCATCTCCAGTTCGTGGAAGAGCGAGTTCATCTCGTCACCCTCCAGCGCCTGCTCCTGAAGCGGAATAATGGCTGCCACGGCAGCAGCTTTCCGGCATAAGAAATCGCTCAATATTTCTACTTCCGGCACCTTGTACTTTGCCCTTTGCCCATAACCGTGTCATCCTCGACAAGAGAAGGCAGACCATACTTGGTCGTGAGACCACTTATCGTCTGATTGGACTCGGTGGGATCAAGCAAATACGCGGCCAGCTGTACATCAAATGCCGCGCCGGCAAATTCAATGCCGTGTGCATGAAGGGCCAGATCCACACGGTGCAGATCATACCCGCGCTTAGGCTGGTCTGAATTACCAAGCCATGCCCGTACTGGAGCCGCTGCTTCAGACTGAAGCAACTCAGGAGACAGGAATGTATATGTTCCGGCAGAACCTACAGCTAGTCCAATCAGCTTCGCCTGATGTGGATTATCGCCATGGGTCTCCACATGCAGAACATCAATAGAATCCAGGGAGCTAAACAGTTCGCTAATCGTGTCTTCGGTTGCAATGGAGGATTCTACCTCGGCAGCAGGGACAGCTTCCTGATCAGAGACGATACTGCCGCTGAATGACAAGCGTTCGAGCAAGGATTTGAATTCCAGCTTGGCCAGTGCAGGGCCTGCGCTTTCTTCTTTTAATCCGGCAAATTGCATATCTTCCCATGTCTGTTCCAGAGGAACTTCCCGGTGGATCGTCGCGAGTTGTTTGCTCATCCGGGCATCTTCGGCGTGTGCCTCGATCTTCTCCTTCATTTTGCCTTTAAGCTCACTTGTGCCGTTCAGCACATCTTCTACTGATCCGAACTGGTGCAGCAGCTTCAACGCTGTTTTCTCCCCAACCCCGGGAATACCCGGGATATTATCGGATGCATCGCCCATCAGGCCCTTGAGATCAATGATTTGCAGCGGTGTCAGACCATAGCGCTCCTTAATCTGAGCAGGATCATACAGCTCAATATCGGTTACCCCTTTACGCGTCAGACCGATATGTACATGTTCAGAGGCGAGCTGTAGCATATCTTTGTCACCCGATACAACGAGCACCTGTCTGCCCGCTTCATCCGCACGTTTGGTAAGCGTTCCGATGATATCATCCGCTTCAAATCCAGCCAGCTCAAACTGTGCAATACCAAGCCCTTTCAGCAGTTCTTTGAGCAACGGGAATTGTTCCGACAACTCTGTCGGTGTCTTCTCCCGACCGCCTTTGTATTCTTGATACCCTTCGTGGCGGAACGTTATTTTGCCTGCATCAAATGCGACCATGACATGTGTAGGCTTATGCTCTTCCAACAGTCTCAGCAACATGGTGGTGAAGCCATATACCGCATTCGTATGCAGACCTTTCGAGTTGGTCAGAGGCGGCATTGCAAAAAACGCCCTGTAAATAATGCTATTTCCATCTATGAGAATAAACTTGTCCATTCCAGCACCTCGCGTATCATATGGTCAACCTCTTCAAATTACATCTACTCTCATGATACCATACCCACCAGTCACATCAAAAAGATAGCCATCTTTTTGATTCTGTTTTCATAGTAAAAAAAAGAACCTTCTCCGCAGACAGCCTGTGCACAGGCCAACCGAAAGAAAGTCCTTCATTCGTTATGAATACCGTTCTTGCCAAGCACTGATTCCCCAATTTCCAAGCCATGCTCAGCCTATTGATTCAGATCTGGACGTTTGCCTGTCACCAGGTATACCGTGCTCTCACCAATGTTGGTCGCATGATCACCAATCCGTTCAATGTATCGTCCTACCATCATCAACAGCATAGCCTGAGAAGCCTGATTCGGATGCTCTGTCATTAACGTGTAGAGATCACTAATCATGTGGCTGTACAGCTGGTCGACCTGATCGTCCGTTTGAGCCATTTTGTAGGCCAGGTCTGTATTTTCTTTCAGGAAAGATTCAATGGATTCATCAATCATGGATTTCACGATTTCTGCCATTTGCGGGATGTCCACTAGTGGTTTAATCAACTTCTGCCCGTCCATACGAAGTGTGACCTTCGCCACGTCGAGAGCAAGATCTCCCATACGCTCCAGATCACTGGAGATTTTGAATGCAACGATAATGCGTCTGAGATCCTTCGCTACCGGTTGTTGTGTAATGATCAGCTTGGAGCCAAGTTCCATAATCTTGTCTTCGAGGGCATTCAGATTCGCATCATTTTTGATGATGACCTGAGCTTTCTCCGCGTTCATCGTCTGTAAACTCTCGATAGCACCATCCAGTGCCATTCCTACATGTTCACCCATTTGCTTGAGCAGGGTGCGCAGCTCTTCAAGCTCCTGATCAAATTCTTTTCTGCGAATCATAGATTTCATGTCCTCCTTATCCATCATCTCCGGTATGCCGGGATTGTTCCAATCAGCTCGCTTAACCAAACCTTCCAGATATATAATCCTCGGTCCGGGAATCTTGCGGTGTGGAGAATAACGTCTCCGTATCAGCTGCCTCCACCACTTCGCCATTCAGGAAAAATACAGTTCGTCCAGATACCCGCGCCGCCTGGTGCATGTTGTGAGTAACCATCACGATGGTATATTTATGATGCAATTCCTTAACCAATTCCTCAATCTTCAATGTGGAGATCGGGTCGAGTGCCGACGTTGCTTCATCCATCAGCAGAACGTCAGGCTGAACAGCCAGTGCCCGTGCAATACAGAGACGTTGCTGTTGTCCACCGGACAAACTAAGTGCGGACTTTTTCAGCACATCCTTCACTTCATCCCACAGTGCAGCATGGACCAGACTTTGTTCGACCAACTGATCCAATTCAGCCTTCTGAGATACCCCATGCAAACGTGGTCCATAGGCTACATTATCATAGATGGATTTCGGGAAAGGATTCGGTTGCTGAAACACCATGCCAACCCGTTTGCGCAATGTCTCCACTTCAATCTCATTACTGTAGATATCAGAGCCATCCAGCATAACCTGACCTTCTACACGAACACCTGGAATCATGTCATTCATGCGGTTTAACGTGCGAAGCAATGTCGATTTACCGCAACCTGACGGCCCGATGAATGCAGTAACGGTTTTTTCCGGCAGATCCATCGATATATTTTTAAGCGCTTGATGCGTATCATAGTATAAATTAAGTCCTTCAATGTGAATGAGGTCCTTCATAGATGCTCACTTCTCCTTCGCTGCAGGGACAATGAAACTCCCTTTACGTTGAGACCGATACTACTGATATTCGTCATAGCTGCTCGGCCATCTTTAATATCCTACCCTCTCATTGTAAAAACAGTATCACTTTCATGTTAACGGAATGTAAAATAGACGCCATCAAACTCGATCAGCCACCATCTCATCCAGCTTCAACCGAATATGCTCTGCGATTTCTCCAGCTTTCCCGCCTTCCAGAGCAATCTCCTCTGCTATGCGGGACAGGTCTCCCACTGCACTGTTCAATTGCCGGAATGCGCCTCCTCCAGCGGTGACATGAACCGAGCTGTCGTCAATCTCTGCTCCACTTGCCTTAACCAGCTCTACCGTCTGAAGGGTCAAGCCACCAATATCTTCAAGCAATGACGACATGTTCCCTGCGACTTCACGAGTCTGTTTGGCAAGAGCACGGATCTCGCCTGCAACGATCTGAAAACCTCGTCCATATTCACCCGCATGAGCTGCTTCTATAGAGGCATTCAAAGCGAGAAGGCCGCTCTGATCTGCCAGGGATCGGATGGAATGTGCCATTCCTGAGCCTGTTTTAATCGAATTCAACATCTGCTCCGCATGTTGCCCCTGACTCTCCATATGCTGATGTACCCGGTTATAGGAAGCATCGACGTGCTTCAAACTGTCTTCCCCACGTTTGGACAATGCCAGGATCTCCCGCGCTTCGTGTGCTGTCTGATTGGCTGCATGAACCAATCTGGTGACAGCAGCATTGATTCTGGATATCTCCTGTCTACTTTCGGTTACCGTGCGTTCGCGCTCTGCCGAAGCAGCCTGTTGCAGCTTTCGGGAAAGGGACATTACATCACGCATGGTAAGCACACCAAGCAGTCTGTCCTTCTCTGTAACGAGCAGACAATCGTAGAAATGATGTTCATTCCGTCCAAGTGCGATATCAATAATCGCTGTTGCTTCCCTATGAATATCAACGATAACCGGAGCTCTATTCGCTGCTTGCATGACTGGCTTACGATAGAATAGATCTGCGGCAAATCGCCCATTTAACATTCGATATAACGTCTCTCGCATTAATAATCCGATCGGTTTCATCTGTTCATCACACAATACGATGCAAGGGAAATCCTGATTTTGATTCAGCATCGTCGCAGCCTCACCACAGGTCGTATGGATTCTGGCAACGGGAACCTGACGATAATAGTCATGCAGACGAATTACATGTTCTTCAGTAATAGCCTCTACCTCATCTTGTTTCACTACAGGTTTCGCTTCGAGCAACATAGGCATGAATGCGTAATCTCCTTTACGTATTAGCTCCGTCTAAAGATTCATTATGTAGGTATATAGTATCACTCAGACAGATACATGCTACTCCCTTTACGTAAAGAAACATCTTCCTATATGTAAAATGAACGTAAAATAAAACTCCCCAATCATTGCTAACTCGAATGATGGGGAGTTTTTCTTTTGACAACCAGTTTATAACCTACACCACGAATCGAATCAATATGAACCGATTCGGGATCCAGCTCCAGCTTTTTGCGTAATGAACTGACATGCACGTCCACGGTTCGTTGGCCTCCGATATAGTCGAAGCCCCAGACCGCGTTCATCAGATCATCCCTTGTCAGCACCACACCCGGCTTCTTCGCCAAATATAACAGTACTTCGAACTCTTTGGGACGCAGGCTGATGGATTGTCCACCCAGTGTCACTTCATACTTCAGAGGATAGATCTCCAGCTCTCCCAAAATAATGCGTGAGCCATCCTTGTCCTCCGGTTGCGGCAGATCTTCACCATTGGAATAACGTCTCAATACCGCATCCACTCTGGCTAGTAACTCAGATACGCCAAACGGTTTGGTAATATAATCATCGGCACCTGATTTCAGCCCCTGTACAACCTCAGCTTCACCGTTCTTCGCCGTCAGAATGATAACGGGTGTACTGACACCCTGAATTCTTAACTTGCTCAGAATGTCCAGACCATTCATGCCTGGAAGCATCAGATCGAGCAAAATGAGATCAAAGTCCTGAGACAAAGCTAGGTCATATCCTGTAGATCCGTGATCTTCAGCTGTAACGTCATAACCTTCCTGTGTCAGGTTATACGTAAGTAATCTCGATAATGTAGGTTCATCTTCAATAACTAGCAAACGCTGTGCCATGATACCCCTTCTCTCTCCATAGGTTGTCTGTTGCCACAACACTTTTTCTATCATAGCACTTAATTGTTAACGGGGTGTAAAACAAACCAACCTTTTTACATTTTGCTCTCAAAAATCTACAACTCTTCGTCCTGTATTAATGGAAGGATAACGCGGAACGTTGTTCCCATACCCAATTCACTTTCTACAGACAATTTGCCATGATGCAATTCCACCAGATGCTTAACGATGGAAAGTCCAAGGCCAGTCCCCCGGAATTACGGGATCTGCCTTTGTCTACCCGATAGAAACGTTCAAAGATTCGTGGCAAATCTTTCTTGGGTATGCCAATCCCCGTATCTGACACGGCAAATACGACTTGTTCATCCTCATCGTCAGGGTCCATCGTAACGGTCAACTTCACCCTTCCACCCTCGGAGATATAATTAATACCGTTGGATAACAGATTGATAAAGATCTGCTTCATCTTATCCTCATCCGCTTCAATGTACAGTTCTTCTGGAACATTCATTTCCAGACGAATCTGTTTTTTCTCCGCTACTTTGGACAAGGTGCCCAACACCATTTCGAAGAAAGAATACACGTGAACAGGTGAGCATTGCAGCGGCGCACGTTTGGATTCAATTTTGGATAATTCCAGAATATCCCCAATTAACCGGTTAAGCCGGTCTCCTTCATCATAGATAATTTTCAGGAATGAACGCTCTGTCTCCTTATCCTGCACCCCGCCACTAAGCAAGGTTTCGGCAAACCCTTTCACCGCAGCAACAGGTGTCTTGAGCTCATGAGAGACATTCGCGACGAACTCACTACGCATCGACTCCAACCTGCGAATCGCTGTCACGTCCTGCAAAAGGAATAACATGCCTCGATATCCGCCATCATCTTCGGACATCGGTACTCCGTCAATACGAATCAGTCTCTCTTCCGGGTTGAACACACTTACTTCTTCATGCATCCGTTCTCTAAGTGCAACACTCTCTTCAATGGTACGAGTTAACTCATAGTGTCTTTTAAGTTCAATATAAGGCTTACCGGTAACTTTCCCCGCCTGAATACCCAGCATACGCTCCGCTTCCCGATTGACGAGTGCAATGGATTGCCCTGCATCAATCATCACAATACCTCCGGTCATATTCGCCAGGACACTCTGCAGCAGCGCTTCATTGTCACGGATTGTTTTGAGTTGAGACTGCAGGCTGTCTGCCATGCCATTAATCGCAAGTCCAAGCTGCCCGATCTCATCCTTGCGCGTCACATCAACTCTCGCATCGTATTCCAGTTTGGTAATCCGGTGGGCTACTTTCGTAATATGCTCAATTGGAGAGGTTAACCCCCGCGCTACCCGGTAGCTAACCAACGCCACAATTAGAAACAGCAATCCAAGTGCAGCGAACATAATCATCCATCCACGTTGAAGTCCCTGATCCACGGCCTGCAAACTCATGGACAGACGAATATAACCGTCAAATTTGCCGCTCGGCATCTCAATCATATCACTCTGGTCCGAATTCACAGGAAGTGCTACATATAACATGTCCTGTCCCAACGTCTCACTGTAACGAATAGACTGCCCGTATCCATCTCCAACGGCACCCTTAATCTCCTCCCGGTTCAAGTGATTATCCATCGACGCCGGATCACTCTCGGAATCTCCAATGACCATACCGTCTTTATTAATAAACGTTACCCGGGAATCGGTCAGCCGATCCAACTCCAGAGCCCGATCTGAATAATACTTCCGTGTTTCCGGCGAAGTTGGGTCACTTGCATCATGAAACGGGAACGTTGCTTTGAGCAAATTAATCTCGCGCACCATCGTTTGCTCCAGTGCGGTAGTATGGGTGGTCTTAAATACTCTGCCCATCGTATATCCAGCCACAATGACGGATACGCCGATCAGCACCATCATAATGATGGCCAGACGAATTCGGAACGGTCTCATCTATCTCTTCCTTTATGTTCAAATTAATATTTACGGACTCGCTAATGAATCCAGTTCTCTTCGGTCCCCACGGGTGCTTCCTCCCCAAGTGTAATCGCTCGATCTATCATATCACAGATCATAGGACTTCCAATGGTTTCAATCAGAGCTTACAGCGCGCTACTCTACAGCGGCTTTTGGTAAGGCTAGTGATAAAATATCATATATGTATCAACAGAGATACAGACTTTTGTAAACAGGTGCTAAACTGTATCTTCAACTTACTACTCCACTCACATACACAAAGGCGCACCGCTCAGCCATGCCGAAAGCGATACGCCTTTGTATATATATTCTCTCCTAACCTGGATCCTAACTTCTTAACGTATCACCCGTTCACTACTTCGCCGCCATTCACATGCATCACTTGTCCGCTCACATATGAGGAATCATCCGAAGCAAGGTATACATAAGCGGGAGCAAGCTCATCCGGCTGCCCTGGGCGCTTCATCGGCTGTGTTGCGCCGAACTCACTCACTTTTTTCTCATCAAATGTAGATGGAATGAGTGGCGTCCAGATTGGGCCTGGCGCGACGGCATTGACCCGAATCCCTTTCTCAATCACATTCATCGACAAGGAGCGTGTGAATGAAGTAATGGCTCCTTTGGTTGACGAATAATCAAGCAAGGTGGGGCTGCCCCGATAGGCCGTAATCGAAGTGGTGTTAATGATCGTACTGCCTTGCTTCAGATGAGGAAGTGCAGCCTGCGTCACATAGAACATGCCAAATATATTGGTACGGAAAGTACGCTCCAGCTGTTCGGGTGTAATATCCTCCAGATTCTGTTGTGGATGCTGTTCTGCGGCGTTATTCACGACAATGTCCAGTTTGCCCAGTTCATCTACCGTCTGTTGAACCGTTTTCTTGGCAAAGGCAGGGTCACCGATGTCACCGGCAATCAAGATGCACTTGCGTCCTTCCTGCTCAACCTGACGTTTCGTTTCCTTGGCATCTTCATGCTCGCTCAGGTATCCAATGGCTACATCTGCGCCTTCTTTGGCATACGTAACGGCAACGGCTCGTCCGATCCCGCTATCGCCCCCTGTAATGAGCGCAACTTTACCCGACAATTTACCAGCGGCTTTGTATTCCGGCTTCTCAAATTCTGGTCTGGGATGCATCTCTGATTCGATTCCCGGACGTTGATCCTGATGTTGCGCAGGCATTGTTTTTTGATTTTGCTCCGTTGTGGTTGACATCTAACATTCTCCTCTCAAAATGTGAACATATTGAGTTACAAAAGACATGGGAATCACTGCACACTTCCTTGTCTTTCGTTCTCTGAAAAGTCTCATTCTGTAGGATGGCATGAACAGTCCAGATTATTCTTCTGCGCTGAACAGCACCCAAAGTTATGTGTGCTCTCTGTAATTGTTATTTACCACACGCTTTGGATATCAAACAAAGAATTTGCGTCATAATTATCTTTAAAAAATTTCAAACTTTTTTCGAAATTAGACTGTTTCACGATAGAAAGTGTGTTCCTATGCTGCTTGGGCTGATGTACAATGTAGAGTATACAGATATGCTTTTATTCTCATTTCACATGACTCATTCAGGTTGCTTTTCTACTCAACATTTCGAACCTAACCAACATTCTAAACCGACATGGAGACTGACAATGGAATCGCACATTAATTTGTATATAACACTTGTAGCCACTTCAGCCGTACTGAATGTGTTTTTGTGTTTATATACGTATTCTAGAAGATCAGAGATCCCCAGTTCCCAAATATTCATACTCTACACAGGAGCATTATCCATATACACATTCGGATATGCGATTGAGCTGGCCAGTAACACGCTGGAACAGATGAAGTTTTGGACTACCGTGGAGTATATAGGCATGCCCTTCTCCGCATCTCTCGGTTTAATCCTGATGGTGAAGTATACGGGGAAAACCTTGTCCAAAAAGGTAACTGCCGTACTGTTTGTCATCCCTTCCATCACGCTATGTATGGTAGCCACCAATGATTTTCATCATCTATTTTACAAAAAGGTATGGCTGAGAGAAGATAGTCCGGTACCCCTTATGGATATTGCTATAGGACAATGGTATGTGATACACGGGGCATTCACGTTCTCCTGTCTGTTGTGCGCTTGCCTGATTCTCATTGGACAGTGGCGACACACCAAGAAGATGTACCGTCGTCAGTTACTCACTCTGATTACTTCACAGATTATTCCCATGGTCGCAGCTTTCCTGTATTTAATTGGTCTGACTCCGGGAGGAATGGACCCTGTACCTGTGCTTATGTGCATCACATCTGCCATGTATATCTGGGCTATTCTATCTTCCAGACTCCTGACCATCGTACCGATTGCCAAGGACAGTATCTTCGAGAGCATGCGTGAAGGTGTTATCGTACTGGATAGTTCCAACCGTCTGGTTGATTACAACAGATCTCTGCGTGATATGTTGCCAGAGCTTAATCAAACCATGGTGGGCCAACCTCTGAATGACATATGGCTTTCCCTTGCCGGAGAGACATTTCCGGTTGAATATGGCAGAGAAGGTCTGCAAACGGATCTCTACTGGCAGTTATGCGGAGAGACTGTATGTTATCAGGTCAGAACATCTTATGTATTTAACAAAAATGCACAGGTCGTGGGCACTCTGATTATGCTAATCGATATTACAGAACAACGTTTCATGCAAGAGCAATTGAAACAGTTGGCTTATTTCGATGGTCTGACCAAAATCTATAATCGCACTCAATTTCTGCTTAAAGGGCGAGAAATGTTGAGTGAAGCAGACCTTAGTCTGCAATCCGCGTCTCTTATTTTATTGGATATTGATTACTTCAAACGCATAAACGATACGTATGGGCATGACGTTGGTGATCAGGCCCTCGTTCATGTTGTCTCCGTATGCAATCGCTATCTTCGTAATGACATGATGTTCGCACGCTATGGAGGTGAAGAGTTCGTCATCGCTCTTCCGAACACCTCGCTTCAAGAAGCCGCGCAGCTTGCAGAACAACTGAGAGTGGCCTTGTTGAATGAACCGCTCGATATACAGGGGGTTCCTGTAACGTTGACTTCAAGCTTTGGTGTTGCCCAATATAATGGAGAGTCAGACTCCCTGGAGTCCTTGTTGCGGGATGCTGACCATGCGCTATACGAGTCCAAGCGCAATGGTCGAAATACAGTGCGTGTACATGCTGTAAGTATGGCATAACCAATGAAGCCCCCTCTCTCATCATAGCAACAACAAAAATAGACAGCCCAAGAGGCTGTCTATTTCATATCTGTATGCTGTACATACCGTCTTACATTACATCTCAGCCGAGATGGATTAACCATCCTCAATTGGACTTAGATTACTGTGTTATTCACCATCAAATACACCATGATCAACAAGAACACTGCAAGAAGTGTACTGAACATACGGATCTTGCTCTGTTCAGGCCCCACATCACGCTTGCTCTTCACACCTTCTGCTGCGAGACGAAGCGGTTTACCCATAATACCGCCAACAGCCGCAATAGCCAGAAGTAGAACAACAACGACAGCCATCCACAGATGAGAATACTCACCTTTCGTCATCAGGTAACCACCCGTAAGAAGTTGAATCACAAGTCCATACTGCGCGATTTTGTTCAACGAACGGAGCGAAGAAAATGCCCCCTCTTGTGCTGCTGCATTCAAATTGCGGATTTTACCGACCACGAATGGCAGGATCAGATAGAATCCCATCGCCAGTGCTCCAATAATATGAAGCAGATACATAATCATTCCCAAAATTTTCATCCTCCTCAACATTTTCGGTGTGCTATACATCACATTCCATTATACTGGGGAACTTATCCAAAGAAAAGAAAACCTCCGGGTTCTCCGGAGGTTTTCTCTCTTTTTCTGTTCAAAAAAATATCAAACTTACAAATTCACTACGGAAATGACGTTACGAACCGAGTCAGCAGACTTGTCCAGTCCTTCTTTTTCTTCCGCCGTTAGTTCAAGTTCGAAAATTTTCTCAATGCCGTTACCACCCAGAATGGTTGGTACACCCAAGAACAGATCATTGTAGCCATATTCACCTTCAAGATAAGCGATGACTGGAATGATACGTTTCTTATCCTTCAGAATTGCTTCGGTCATCTGAACGAGTGAAGCCGCCGGTGCATAGTAGGCACTACCGTTACCCAGCAGATTCACAATTTCACCACCGCCAACACGCGTGCGCGCAACGATGGACTCGATACGATCTGCCGGAATCAACGCGTCGATTGGAATGCCCCCCACGCTCGAATAACGAACGAGTGGTACCATGTCGTCTCCGTGGCCGCCAAGAACGAATCCACGAACATCTTCCACCGATACATTCAACTCTTGTGCAATGAAGGTACAGTAACGTGCTGTATCCAGCACACCTGATTGACCGATAACACGGTTTTTAGGAAAACCCAGGGTCTGATAAGCTGCATAAGTCATCGCATCTACCGGGTTGCTTAGAATAATGACAATGGAATCAGGGCAATATTTTTTCACATTTTCACAAACGGACTTCACAATACCTGCGTTCGTATTGACCAGATCATCACGGCTCATCCCCGGTTTGCGGGCAATGCCAGCTGTGATGATTACAATCTCGGAACCTGCAGTATCTTCATAGTTGGAAGTACCGACGATATGGCTGTCGAATCCTTGGACAGGACTGGCTTCCATCATATCGAGTGCTTTTCCTTTCGTCGGGTTCTCCAATTGAGGAATATCAACCAGTATAACATCCCCGAGTTCTTTTTGGGCAAGCATCAATGCGGTTGTGGCACCGGTAAATCCGGCACCGACTACTGTGATTTTTTTGCGCTGAATAGTCACGATTCACATCTCCCCTTACAGGTTTTTAATGATTTGATCAGCGAATTCAGAACATTTCACTTCAGTAGCGCCGTCCATCAGACGTGCAAAGTCATACGTTACTGTTTTATTGTTAATGGAGGTTTCCATACCTTTGTAGATCAGATTAGCTGCTTCTTGCCATCCCAAGTGCTCAAGCATCATTACGCCGGACAGAATAACGGAACCTGGGTTCACGACATCTTTGTCCGCGTATTTAGGTGCAGTACCGTGAGTTGCTTCGAAGATCGCATGTCCTGTTACATAGTTGATGTTCGCTCCAGGAGCGATACCAATTCCGCCAACTTGCGCTGCAAGTGCATCAGACAGATAGTCACCATTCAGGTTCAGGGTTGCGATGACATCGAATTCACCTGGACGAGTCAATACTTGTTGCAGAGCGATATCGGCAATCGCATCTTTTACGATGATTTTACCAGCATCTTCAGCTGCTTTTTGTGCTGCATTCGCTGCATCCGTACCGTCTTTTTCCTTGATTACATCATATTGTGCCCATGTGAATACTTTGTCGCCAAACTCTTCTTCAGCCACTTCGTAACCCCAGTTTTTGAAAGCACCTTCGGTAAATTTCATGATGTTACCTTTGTGTACCAATGTAACGGTCTTACGGTTATGTTCGATCGCATACTCCACTGCTGCACGCACCAGACGTTTCGAACCTTCCGAAGATACAGGCTTGATACCAATACCGGAAGTTTCAGGGAAACGAATTTTGTTAGCACCCATTTCCTGTTGCAGGAACTGGATCACTTTTTTCACTTCTTCTGATCCTTCTGCAAACTCGATTCCTGCATAGATATCTTCCGTATTCTCACGGAAAATGACCATATCTACCAGCTCAGGACGTTTCACTGGAGAAGGTACACCGTCGAAATAACGAACAGGACGCAAGCAAGTGTACAGGTCAAGCTCTTGGCGAAGTGCTACGTTCAAGGAACGGATACCGCCGCCGATTGGCGTTGTCAGTGGTCCTTTGATCGCTACGATATATTCGCGAATGGCTTCAAGTGTATCATTCGGCAACCACTCACCGTATGTATCGAATGCTTTTTGTCCAGCAAACACTTCATACCATGCAATTTTTTTGTTGCCATCATATGCTTTTTCAACAGCTGCATCCAATACACGCTTGGAAGCTTTCCAGATATCACGGCCTGTACCGTCACCTTCGATAAATGGAATGATCGGGTTATTAGGTACTTGAAGTGTACCGTTATCAATTTGAATTTTTTCGCCTTCAGTTGGGTGAGCAAATTTTTCTAATTTCATAGTTAAAATTCCTCCTAGGTTTCGTATATGCAGTATTTATTATACCACTATTCTTGTTGATGGAAGGGTCATGAAAGTTCAAGCAGGTATCGCTCAGACTTCCCAACCCTTCACCTCGTCCATATGATTATACTGTTTTTGCGGCTATTAGCGAAGTTCAATGGAAACGTATTTCTGATCTGTAGGACCTGTGTACTCGGCACGTGGACGAATGATGCGGTTGTCCGCGAGCTGTTCAAGAATATGCGCAGTCCATCCAGACACCCGGCTGATCGCAAAGATCGGCGTGAACAATTCCTGTTCGATCTCCAGTTGGGTATATACGGAAGCAGAATAGAAGTCTACGTTTGGCTTCAGTCCCTTTTGTCCTGTCACCAGTTCCTCAATCTTCACAGACATATCATACAGACGTGTATCATTGTTCATCTCGCCCAGTTCCTTGGACATTTTCTGTAGATGTTTGGCACGTGGATCGCCGTTTTTGTATACACGATGTCCGAAGCCCATGATCTTCTCACGGTTATTGAGTTTTTCCTGAATAGCCGCTTCCAGGCGATCCGGCGTACCGATCTCATTCAACATTTTCATAACAGCTTCGTTAGCACCACCATGTAGTGGTCCCTTCAAAGCTCCGATGGCGGAAGTTACACCGGAATAGATATCGGACAGCGTAGCAACCGTAACTCGTGCTGCAAATGTGGACGCGTTCAATTCGTGATCCGCATGCAGGACAAGCGCTTGGTCCAGAGCTTTGACTGCGGTCTCGGATGGTTCTTCACCAGTCATCATATATAAAAAGTTCTCTGCGATGGAAGCGCCTTCTTTTGGTGCCACAGGTTCTTTGCCTTGACGAATACGAGCGATGGCTGCCACAATCGTTGGCAACTGTGCTTGCAACTTAACCGCTTTGTTCTCGTTCGCTTCCGTTGTCATCTCATCGGCTTGTTCATCATAGAGTGCAAGTGCTGAGACTGCGGAACGAAGGGCTGCCATGGTACTGATGTTTTTCGGATACAATTGGATTTGTGCAATCAATTCGCTCGGAATCGGCGCGTAATCGCTCAGACTTTTACGAAGGGATTTCAATTCATCCGTTGTCGGCAATTTACCAAACCACAACAAATAGGCAACTTCTTCAAAGCAGGCATGTTCAGCCAAATCGTCGATATCGTATCCACGGTATGTAAGCACACCGTCTACAATAGAACTGATCGAAGAGGTTGTTGCAACGATGCCTTCCAGACCTTTGGTAGCTGTCATATTACATCTCTCCTTTAATAAGCGAAATCAGGAACCATTCCAGAGTGTTATATAAGTGCCACAATGCACCTATCCTCTTGTGTAAACATTTTCATTTTAGAAATTTCCAAAAAATCCATAATACGGTTTCCCTATCTGTCAATCGGTATTTACTTATAACATCATACTGGATTTTGTCGTTTATGTGAACACGATGAGAGATCATTCGTACATCAAACTTCTTTATCAGACCGATAAAGCATTTTTGAAAGCCTTTACAAAAACAAGGTTGACATTTAATGTTTGTTAACCTTTCCTGTCGTTATAACAAATTTTCTATTGCTATATTCTGTAAAACTGAGGCATACTCTAGGCAAAAGAAAGATCCGGAGTAAACTTCCCGGCGTTTCAAAATCTTGTCATTGCTCTATATGAATAAGATAGCCATCTATTGTTCTTTCTTATATTCCTTTGTCATCGCATAGTACCTAGGTCTGGTTTGAATTGAAATAAGGAGAGTTGATGCTTGGATAGAATTATAATGAAACGTCTGTTCCGCGGCTTATGGGTCATTATTGCTACCGTTCTGATCGCCGTTGCCATATACTTGCTGTTCCCGCTCTTATACCCTTTTGCAATTGCCTGGATTATCGCCTATGCGATGAATCCATTGGTGAAACTACTTCAGCTTAGAGCACGATTCCCCCGCTGGCTGGCGGTTACTCTTTCTTTAATCCTGTATTTCGGAGCCATTGCAGTGGTGTTGTCTGCGGCTGTTACCCGTATGGTGAAAGAAGTCATCTCACTGACGACGAGCTTCGATCTTCATGTGGATGAGATTAAGGAAACGTTCGTGCGCTGGACTCAAAATGACACCATTCAGAGCTTGATTGCACAGATCAATGAATTCTACAAAGAGAATCCAAATTATCAGGAAACCATCAACAGCAATATTAGTAAAACGACCGAAACGGTAGGCACAGCTGTGACAGATCTGGTCACTGGATTTTTCAATATGATCCTGAGTCTGCTTACTTCCCTACCCAACATTGGCGCAGTATTAATCGTTGTTCTATTGTCTACATTCTTCATTAGCAAAAGTTGGACCCGTCACAGTATTACCGTCTCAGGCTGGGTACCCTCTTCCATTCGCAAGCCGATCGCAGACATATGGACTGATCTCAAGAAGGCATTATTCGGCTACGCAAGAGCGCAATTGATCATGATCTCCATAACAGCATTATTCGTCATGATCGGATTGCTTATACTGCAAGTCAAATCTGCCTTCACCATCGCTCTGATTATTGGTCTGGTGGATCTGCTTCCTTATCTGGGTGTTGGTCTGGTCATGGTACCCTGGGCGGCATACCTGTTCATGAATGGTGATCTGTATTTGGGCATTGGTATTAGTGTTATATATCTCATTTTGCTGATCGCCCGCCAGATTATCGAACCTAAGGTCCTTGCGAGCAGTGTGGGGCTCGATCCACTAGCCACGCTCGTTGGCATGTTTGTAGGATTGAAGCTTTTTGGTATACTTGGCTTGATCATCGGTCCTGTAAGCTTGGTGATCCTCGATGCGTTCAATCGTGCGAATGTGTTGCGTGACCTCAGAACGTACATCATTAACGGGCGTGTCCGATGAGGCTTCATTTTATGAGTTTGGAGAATTTTCAGCATGATGAAAAATACAAGAAGGCTCCGTTCAACAGATTTGATCTGCTGAGCGGAGCCTTTGTATATGGCTCTTGTTCCTTATTTAGGACGGCGATAGAACGTGATACTGCCGCTTTTCATTTTTTTCTCCAGCCAACCCAGGAAGAACAACCGGTATACCGGACGTGTTAATGGAAACACCAGCGTAAATCCGATTAGATCAGTTACAAATCCTGGAATCAAGAGCAAAAAACCACCGACAAAGATAAAAAGACCATCGACCATTTTTCTACCCGGTACCTTGCCACGCTCCATCTCGGATTTGGCATCCACCAGAACTTTTCGCCCTTCAAACTGCAACATGGCTATACCAATCAAGGACGTGAGAAACATGAGTAGTAATGTCTTTCCGGCTCCAATCCAGTCACTCATCAGAATGAAGCCAAATAATTCAATCACCGGAATGATTAATAGTAAAGCCCACATCCATTTTCGCATTGACGTATTACCCCTTTCCAGAAAGCCACACCTTTTCAAGCGCGCTGTATAGCTCAGAGGCTGCCTTATCCAGCCTGACCGGCTTCCAGTCCCCGTTCACCCATACATGCTGGGTAGAGCCTGTAACCAATCGTTCACCGGGGAGCGATTCATCACCGGACCACACCCGTTCTCCAATCGCCATGTGCGCTTCAGGTTCTTCCGACATGCGTCTTACGTCATATTCGTAATTCAGTCGTAGACCACTAAATGCTACAATCCGAGTGAAGATGATGATCTCATCATCATATCGAGCAGGCTTGTGATATTTCACATCCAGTCCGGTTACCGGAAGCAGTAACCCCTGTTCCTCCATTTTACGATATGTATACCCCATTTGGCGAATCATCTCGGTTCGACCGATTTCAAACCAATTTAAATAGTTCGCGTGATAAACCACACCCATCTGGTCACTTTCTTGATAGCGTACACGAAGACGTGCCGCATACCAGCTACCATTGATCTCTTCTCGCATGTGATCGGCCTCCTTCGTTATTCCATTCATACGTGTGAACTGGTTGTAACGTGTCATTAAGATGGAAAAAAGCAATGGGATAATAACACCCCATTGCTTCTTCCTGTTGCTTCTTCATCCAAAAACGCAATTAAGCGTTGTTTGGAATTTGGCTTACTTTGATCAGGTTGGTAGAACCGGAACGACCCAAAGGTACACCCGCTGTGATCACAACCAGGTCTCCTTCTTTAACCAGTCCGGATTTAATACCGCCCTCGATTGCATTTTCGAACAATGCATCCGTGGAATCAACCAGTCTTCCTTTGACTGGCGTTACACCCCACGCCAGGCAAAGACGACGAGAAGTTCTATCTTCCGTTGTCACTGCGATGATTGGAGATTCTGGACGATACTTGGAAATCATGCGTGCAGTATGTCCTGATTCAGTTGAAGTAATGATCGCTTTCGCGTTCAAATCTTGAGCTGAAAGGGCAACCGATTGGCTGATTGCTTCCGTAACGGTTGTCTGTTGAGCAACACGTTGTTTCAGATACAGCTCTTGGTAAGGCAGAGCCGATTCTGCTTTTTCAGCAATACGGGACATCGTCAGAACGGATTCAACCGGGTATTTACCCGCAGCTGTCTCACCGGACAACATGATTGCGTCCGTACCGTCGAAGATCGCATTCGCCACGTCACTTGCTTCCGCACGAGTTGGACGTGGGTTACGTTGCATGGAATCCAACATTTGTGTAGCTGTAATTACAGGTTTACCTGCAACGTTACATTTTTGAATCATGCGTTTTTGTACCAATGGAACTTCTTCCGCAGGAATCTCAACACCAAGGTCTCCACGAGCAACCATCAAGCCGTCAGACACTTCAAGGATTTCATCAAGGTTATCGACACCTTGTTGGTTTTCGATTTTGGAGATGATTTGGATATGTCCGGCATTGTGTTTTTCAAGCAGTTCACGAATCTCAAGTACGTCACTTGCTTTACGAACAAAAGAAGCCGCGATGAAATCGACACCTTGCTCAATACCAAATACGATATCGTTAGCGTCTTTTTCAGTGATACCCGGCAGAGAAATGGCAACGCCCGGAACGTTAACACCTTTTTTACTTTTGATCGAACCGCCGTTAACGATACGGCATTTGATCTCGGTGCCTTGCACTTCCACCACAGTCAGTCCGATCAGACCGTCGTCGATCAGAATAGTAGATCCCGGTTCAACATCATTCGGGAGATCTGTATACGTAATGGAAAGACGTTCTTTGGTGCCCAGAATTTCTTCTGTTGTCAAAGTGATGTACTCATCTTGAACCAATTCAATCGGCTCAACTTCGAGTTTACCTGTCCGAATTTCCGGTCCTTTGGTGTCCAGCAGGATTGCTACTGTTTTGTTCAACTCTTCGCATGCTTGGCGAATCGCTACGATCCGTCCGCCGTGCTCATCGAAATCACCGTGGGAGAAGTTCAGACGGGCCACATTCATACCGGCCATAATCAATTTTTTGGTATTCTCCAGAGATTCACTGGATGGACCAATGGTACATACAATTTTCGTTTTGCGCATTTTGGGTTTCCTCCGATTTTAAAGGTCTAACTTATATCTCTCTTTTTCTTTTTCCAACTATTAAATTTACTATACTTTTGCTCATTTGTATAGGAGTTTCGTCACATCATTCAGCATTTCCCGACAAATTTCTCACTGTCCCTGCCTGTACGGGCTGTTCAGATGCTTCCGGCTGGGCCAATTCAGGCTCTTCTTCTATAATCGGTTCTACCGGTACCGCGGGTGCTTCAAACGTAACGGAACCGATTTTACGGAATTTCTCATAGCGATCCTGCTTCAATTGATCCGCACTCCAACCTGTCATCTCGTCGAGATGACGGACCAAAGCTTCACGGATGAAAGCAGCAGACGCTTCATAATCCCGGTGAGCACCGCCGCGTGGCTCAGGGATAATATCCTCAATAACTTCCATTTCCAGAAGGTCTTTGGCTGTTATTTTCATCGCTTCAGCCGCCTGATCTGCCTTGGATGCATCCTTCCACAGGATTGAAGCAGCCCCGTTCGGAGATATCGCAGAATAGATCGCATGCTCCAGCATTAACACACGGTTACCTACAGCCATTGCGAGAGCACCGCCGCTTCCACCTTCGCCGATGACCACAACAATAACAGGGACCGAAAGCTTCGCCATTTCCATCAGATTACGGGCTATCGCTTCCGATTGCCCTCTCTCTTCAGCAGTATTACCCGGATACGCCCCTTTAGTATCAATAAAGGTAATAATTGGACGGCCGAATTTGTTCGCTTGTTTCATCAACCGCAGCCCTTTGCGGAAACCTTCCGGATGAGCGCTCCCGAAAAAGCGGGCGATATTATCCTTCGTATCTTTTCCCCGCTGTTGTCCGATCACCGTAACCGTCTTTCCGTTCAGCTTCGCAAGCCCACCAACAACCGCAAGATCGTCTCCGAACATGCGGTCGCCGTGCAGTTCAATGAAATCGGTGAATATCAACTGAATCAGATCCAGCGCAGTGGGGCGCTGCTGATGCCGCGCCAAATGCATCTTCTGAGCTGGCGTTATGCCCGTGTAGATCTCTTCTTCAAGTCTATGATAACGTTCTTCCAGGCGGGCAATTTCATCCGTGAAGTCGATGCCTTTTTCCTGTCCAAACTGTACGAGTTCTTCAATCTTTTTGCGCATCTCAACCAGAGGCGCTTCATATGGCAACTCACCCGCCATTTAGACCCCTCCTTTTTCACTATGCATATCCAGAAGCTTGCCAAGGGTGGCTCGAAGTTCTTTCCGATGGACAACCATGTCCAACTGACCATGCTGCATATTGAATTCAGCCGTCTGGAAATCATCAGGCAATTTCTGACGGATCGTTTGCTCAATCACGATTCTGCCGGCAAAACCAAATACAGCTCCGGGTTCGGCGATATTAATATCGCCCAGGCTCGCAAAGCTGGCCGAGACTCCACCTGTCGTCGGATCTGTAATGACCGAAATGTACAACCCGCCCTGTTCATCCAAACGGGATAAAGCTGCGCTTGTTTTGGCCATTTGCATAAGACTTAGAATACTCTCCTGCATTCGGGCACCGCCAGATGTGGAGAATATGATCAACGGCCAGCGCTTCTCTGTTGCATACTCAATGGCACGCGTAATTTTCTCCCCTACAACCGAACCCATGCTGCCTGTGAAGAAATCAAAACTCATGACAGCCACAACGACAGGCAGGCCATCAATCATGCCCTCCCCCGTAATTACCGCTTCCTTCAGACCGGATTTCAGGCGCTGCTGTTCCAATTTGTTGCTGTATCCAGGAAAGCCAAGCGGATCAACTGAAATCATATCAGCATCATGCTCGACAAACCCTTGATCATCAAGGACCATGGCAATGCGCTCCATAGCGTTAAGGCGCATATGGTAACCGCAAGCAGGACATACTTTCAGGTTTTTTTCCAGTTCCTTGCTATATTGAATGGTGCCGCATTTGCTGCACTTGTTCATAAGCCCTTCAGGTATTTCACGTTTTGGACGTTCTGGGGCATCCTGGCCTTCGCCGGGAAGCGCACGCTCGGAAGGTATGGTAGCGTACTTCCGTTTTTTCTGGAATATATCTTTGAACACAACTACACCTCTCCAGCCGTTGATTTGATGGCCGCAACCTGCAGTTTGCTGCTTGTAACAGCTTCACACGCGCGCTACGGTAAACCGCTTACGACCCACACGCTGCCATGGGCCTTGTCCAGCATTCACAACAAAAAATCCGCCGGCATAAGGCAAGGATCAGCGGCTTCTGTCAGCACGATTGATGTTACCTGCAATAACCGAAAGATTGTTGCGCCGATGTTTGAATCTGTCTTGGTAGGGTCTCCGGTAGCAACCAGGTCGGTCCTTGTCCTAACCAAAAAGAAGGAAGGACAGCAGGGTACAACACATGCAAGTCGATTCCTCTCTCCGCTTACGCGATTAGTCCCTTATGTACCGGTGGTACTTCTTTATCTGCCAAGGCACGTCGATATCGACCGAATCAGGAATGCAAAATGGAATTCAACACTTCTTGGACCTCTTCCAATTCCCCAGAAGGGACGCGAATCTCAAATTGCTGCTTGGATAAACTGATGGGACGGGTCTGTACCAGAAAACCTTCTTCCGAAAGCTTGGTCTTGATCTTGTCCGCAACCTTTGCTGTCGGCGCAATGTAAATCACCGTCCACATGCCTTGTCCGCCCCCTAAGCTAATGTTCAGAGCCCGTATATTGGACTAATGATAACATACCTCACTTTTTTTCTGCAAGGAAGGGTTCGGGACCTTTGGGGAGATTTCGGGATCATGAGGGACATTTGTACCCCTAAGATAACTCATATGGTTGACGAAATCTTCTTGTTCATAACTTTTCTGCAAAGAGCATCAAGCCTACCAGGGCAGCCTTAGCCGCCCTTGATGACCTTCATCTGAGCCATTGGACTGACAATAGGATAATAGCATGGAAATGCAGGGGGTTACAGGTCTGAGGGGTATTTTTTGGCTTTAATATTTTTGTGCGCAATTCGGGCAGAAGCCGCCGCCGCCACACCTGCGACCAGATCATCCAAAAAAACATGAATGGCTGATTCATGTTCGTTCAGATCATGAATAACACCTATTTTTTCTTTATCCAGATAACCAAAGCTGGTTAAACCGATCATACCATACACATGAGTGATGCCGAGGGCCAGAGTCTCGTCCACTCCATACAAGGATTCATCCGCTTCCATAATAGCCTGTAAGGGTTGGGGCAGGAGCCTCTTCTCCGCAAGTTCGTCGAGAGCAATACCTGTATAGAGCGTATATTGCACCTCTCGTTTCTGCAGAACGGATTTCACGCTGGTTACACAGTCGTCCATAGTCAGTTCCGGGTGGTACCCTTTTTGCAGACGGTATACAATTGCCGCGATTGCATCAATCCGTACCCCCCGCCGGGCCAGCATGGCTTCTACGATTTCATATGACATATCTCGACCTCCCGCATCAATCCCCCGAGGACCGCGAGGTCCTTCGGTGTTCTCAAGTGTATGCAGCAAACTGCTAAAATGTTCATAAAATGTGCGGATAGTCACAACAGGTAGTCCCCTGTTCATTATATAAGCTTGTACGGTAATGATCACAAAAAGGGGCTGTCCCATAAGTCAGAAAAATGGCTAGGGACAGCCCTGTTTTCTAAATTGTAAAACAAAAAGAAACCGCTCCTTGGTAAAATGGAAGTACGACCCACCATTTGAAAGGAGACGGTTTCTTTGTACATTCAATATACCATGGATCAACTTTTCTTGCCAATGGATTTGGAGACAGATATCCCCGAAAATCACATCGTTCGTGTCGTGAATGACGCAGTCAACCGCCTGAGCGATTCCATTTTTAATGCGGCGTATCCTGGCGGGGGCCGCCATAGTTACCACCCCAAAATGCTCACTAAAATCATCATCTACGCCTACACCCAGCGAATCTATTCTTCCCGACAAATCGCCAAGGCGGCTCGGGAAAACATCATGTTTATGTGGCTCGCCGGGCGACAACAGCCGGATTTTCGGACCATTAATCGCTTCCGTTCCGAGCGGATGAAAGAAGTGCTGGAAACCGTGTTTACCCATATACTGGAGTTGCTTGTTCAGGAGCAATACGTATCCTTGGAACACTACTTTCTGGACGGAACCAAGCTTGAAGCGAATGCGAATCGGTACACCTTCGTCTGGAAAAAGGCTGTCGTCAAGTACCAGGCCAAGCTGCAAGAAAAAGTACATACCCTGTTCCAAGCCATCGAAGCGGCCGAAAGTGAAGAAGATGCGCTCCACGCGGGTACAGACCTCCCTGAGCTCGGGGAAGCTTCCGCACTCACGGCAGAAAAGGTGGAAAAAGCGGTTCAGCAACTGGAGGAATCTTTACAAGAAAAACCGAAAAACAAAATCGTAAAGAAAGCCGTGCGCCAGTTACGCAAAGACTTGCTACCGCGGCTGCAAAAGTATGAGCACCAGATCCAAACCGCAGGGGAGCGGAATAGCTATAGCAAAACCGATCCGGACGCAACGTTCATGCGAATGAAAGAAGATCATATGCGAAATGGTCAATTGAAGCCCGGGTACAATGTGCAGATTGGAACGGAAAACCAATTTATTTTGGGTTACACGGTGCACCAGCGACCGACAGACACGAAATGTCTGAAGCCCCATCTCGATCATTTAGAAGAAACGCTCGGCAAAAAACCGAAGACTGTCATTGCCGATGCAGGATATGGAAGCGAAGAAAATTACAGCTATTTCGAAGAGAACAACATCCAAGCGATCGTCAAATACGGGACGTACCATAAGGAGAAAACGAGGGCCTTTCAGCAAGCGATTGGCAAAGTGGATCACTGGAGCTACAACGAAACGGAAGATTCATGGAGCTGTGCGGCCGGGAAGACGTTACGTTTTCGGTACGAAAGCGAGACGGTCACGGAAAGTGGTTACACGATTCGTACCCGCCATTATCGAAGTGAAGATTGTAGTGCATGTCCTCTGAAAGCAACATGCACCAAAGCCAAAGGAAATCGGGAGATCGCGATCAGTCTGACCTATATGCGGCAAAAAAACGAGATGCGGGAACGACTGCGCAGCGAGGAAGGATACACCCTTTCCGTTCGGCGCATGACGGAGCCGGAGAGTGTGTTTGGACAAATCAAAAACAACCGGGGATTCCGAAGATTCCTGCTTCGCGGCTTGCAAAAAGTAAGCCTGGAGGTCGGGTGGCTTTGCCTTGCCCACAATCTGCTTAAAAAAGCCGCAATGACGGAAAAACACAAAAAGGACAAAGCAGGATAAACCTCTGCTTTGTCCTTTTTTGAACGTATGAGTGTTATTTCTTTTTGACATTACGCTTTTTAAGGGCTTTTGAGACAGCCCCTGATTGAATTCTAGGGAAATCTCCGACTTTTATTTAATCTTGACCGTCCCTTCACCCAACATCTTCTCCATTTCGGAGAACAAGGTTGGTGAAGGCTTGATCCGGTAGGCATCACTAAGTGCAAGCAGCTTCTGTTGCTGCTCATAGAAGAGCACCGTCGCCACAGGTCCAGGATGCTCTTGAAGAAGCTGCTTCAGGCGTGCCAGAAGCTCTGGCTTCTCCGCATGCGGAGCAATCTTCACGAACACCCGCTGCTCCACCGCCCGCTGCCCGCGGCTCTGATCCGGGCTGCCAGCCGCCTCTGCACCGCCGCCTGCCCGGGAACCCGCTGCCATGACAGCGCTCGTACCGCTGCGCGTCGCTTCCGAGCCCTGGCTTCCGCTACCACGCGCAGCGGAAGCCTCCACGCCTGCGCTGCTGCGCTGTGCTACGGCTCCCGCGCCCGCTGGTCGCTGTGGCGAAGCCGCCTGCGCCGGGCGCGATGTGCTGCCGCTGCCGGGCTTGCCGCGCCGCTCACGGCTGCGCAGCTGCTGTTCCAGTGCCGCCGGTGTCAGTGGCGCCACTTCCTCAGCCAGCAGCTTAAACCCTTCGTCCTGCTGCTGCACTTTGGCACGCACGACGAGCAGTTCACCTTTCCCGACATACTGCTGGCTACGCCGCCATACCTCGGGAAAGAGAACCACTTCGCAGCGTTCAATCTGGTCTTCCAGCTCCATGAACGCCATAGCCTTGCCCTGTTTCGTCGTAATCGACTTCACAGATACAACCATTCCCGCGGCGACGGCCATCGTGTCGTCAGCCGCTTCGGTCAGCTCCATGATCCGGTCAGCCCCACTCGATTCCAGCACATCTTCATAGTCATCCAATGGATGTCCGGAAAGATACAAGCCCAGTAGCTCACGTTCCAGCTCCAGTTGCTGTCCTCCTGAATAAGGTGGGATCTCGGGATATTCAATCTCCCAGTTTGGCATCTCAACGAAGTCGAACAATTGAATCTGAAAATCCTCTCGTTCCTTGCGCCATTTCAGCGCGGCCTCCACGGTCTCATCCAGCATCGCCAGCAATTGAGCCCGGTGTCCAGGCAAGGTGTCAAAAGCACCTGCCTGGATCAGCGATTCAATTACACGTTTGTTGCATACACGCAGATCGACACGCCGACAAAAATCGAGCAGACTGTCGAACGGTCTCTCCTGCCTTACAATCATGATGCTTTCCATTGCCTGGGTACCGACATTTTTCACAGCAGCCAAGCCAAATCGTATCGCACCAGAGGAAGGGTCTACATCTGGATTTTCATCAGACCTAGCAAGCTTCTTCTCTTCAACAGGTATTCCGTTCTGACCCTCGTGCGATGAACTCACTTGATCCGGTTCCTGAGCGTGCGCATCCTCCACTGAACTAACCTTTACCAATCCAGCTTCCTTCCGATGATCAGATGCCTCCGACATGGAAGTCGTTGCCTGCCATTCATATTCCCCGTTGTGCTCTTCTGGTTCTGGACCGGGGTCATCTGGCAGAGGGGCTTCACCATACTCGGTTTGTCCCGAATAACCATCATCCTCATGGGTTGAATGCTCACCTTCACTTGGCGCAATGCCAGAAGGATACTTCCCTTGTTCTCCACCGGCTGGATCTGATTCAGCAGTCTGATCGGCAGTCTTGCCAGCAGATGAAGGAAAAACAGGCGTAAACAGAATGCCACTCTCATTCACATCCGGCGGCAGCACAGCGATGTCCATGCGTCGGCACTCCACCACGTACTCCGCGACTTTACGATGACTGCCCATTACAGCTGTTAGCATGGATGCCATAAAATGAACCGGATAATGCGCCTTCAGATAGGCCGTTTGGAACGCAAGTACGCCATATGCTGCGGCATGGGCACGCGGGAAGCCATAATTGGCAAACTTGACGATCATATCATAGACCAGGTCTGCCTCTTCTTCGCTATACCCTTGTTTCAGACTGCCCTGTACAAAGTGACCACGCTCCAGATCCAGCACTTCCCGTTTCTTCTTGGAGACCGCTCTGCGTAGCAAATCTGCTTCACCCAGCGAGAAACCCGCCATCCGGGATGCAATCTGCATAATCTGTTCCTGATATACAATGATGCCATACGTATCTTTCAAAATGGGTTCCAAATCCAGATGGGGATAATCCACTTCGATCTGTCCATGCTTGCCCTGAATGTATTTGGATATGAACTCCATCGGGCCCGGACGATACAAGGCCAGTACGGAAATCACATCTTCAAATACACTGGGCTTCAGCTCTTTCAGCACACGGCGTACCCCGGCGGATTCCAGTTGAAAAATACCCATCGTGTCGCCGCGTCCCAACATCTCATACGTTAACGCATCATCATCCGGGATTAGACGAAAGTCTGGAATTTCACCATTTTCCCCAATCCAGCGTACACACCGCTCAATGATCGAAAGGGTTCGCAGACCAAGAAAGTCCATCTTGAGCAACCCGATCGACTCCAGATTTTCCATCGAATACTGGGTTAACGCTGTCCCTTCACTGCCCTCTTGAAGTGGTACCACATCCGTCAATGGATCACGGGAGATGACAACACCCGCCGCATGCGTTGAGGCATGACGTGGCATACCTTCCACCTTCATGGCCATATCCAGCAGCTCACGCGTTTTGGGCTTGGTTTCATAGAGTGCCTTCAGTTCAGGTGTAGCTTCCATAGCCCGCTCAATGTTAATACCGAGCTGCGCTGGGATCAGCTTTGCCGCCTTGTCCACTTCGCCGTAAGGCACATTCAGTGCCCGCCCGACATCACGTACCGCTGCACGGGCAGCCATGGTTCCAAAGGTGATGATCTGAGCTACGTGAGCTTTGCCATATTTACGCGCTACATATTCAATGACCTCATCCCGCCGCTCATCGCTGAAGTCAATATCAATATCGGGCATGGAGATCCGTTCGGGATTAAGGAATCGTTCGAAGAGCAGGTTGTATTTCATCGGATCAACATCGGTGATATTCAACGTGTACGCTACCAGACTGCCTGCCGAGGAACCCCGACCTGGTCCGGTAACTATGCCCTGCTTGTGCGCATAGGCGATAAAATCCCAGACAATCAGAAAATAATCCGAGAATCCCATACTATCTATTACGCGCAATTCATACGCCAGCCGTTGTTCCAACTCCACACGAAGCGCCTCGTCTGTCCAACGTGTGGACTGCGCGTAGCGCACCTGCATTCCTTCTTCGCACAATTGACGCAGATACGTCGAAGGACTCGAACCCTCGGGAAGCGGTCTGTATTCAGGCAAAATCGATTTGCCAAATTCCAGCTCCAATTCACAAGACTCCGCAATGCGGACCGTGTTCGCCAAAGCTTCAGGTACATGGGGAAACAACCGAGCCATCTCTTCTTCACTTTTCAGATAAAGCTGATTGGTTCCGATCCGAAGCCGAGTTTCATCGTCAACCGTCTTGCCCGTTCCGATACAGATCAGTACATCCTGAAGCTCCGCATCCTCTTCTGACAGATAGTGAGCATCATTGGTCGCTACCAGCGGAATCTCAAGTTCTGCCGCCAGCTTAATGAGCTGAGGATTGACTCTTTTTTGCTCAGACAGCCCATGATCCTGAAGCTCCAGGTAGAAGTCGGCACCAAAAATATTCTGGTAACGGAGTGCTGCACGCCGAGCCTCTTCCTCTCGTCCATGCAGCAGATGCTGGGGAACCTCGCCTCCCAGACATGCGCTCAGACAGATAATGCCCTCGTGATGTGCAGCCAGACTCTCCATATCGACACGTGGTTTATAATGAAAACCCTCCAGATGTCCGATCGAACACAGTTTCATTAAATTACGGTATCCCGTCATATTTTTGGCCAGCAAAATCAAATGATGAATCGGCTGATCCTTACGGCTTCCCCGCTCTTTGCGAGACCCCGCTGTCATGTATGCCTCGCACCCTATAATTGGCTTGATGCCACGCTGGATGCAGGCTTTATAAAAAGGAATTGCACCATACATCACGCCATGGTCGGTCAGCGCAAGTGTCGTCATTCCGAGATCTGCGGCTTTATCCACGAGATCCGGAATACGCGCAGCGCCGTCCAGCAAACTGTATTCGCTATGAACATGCAAATGCACAAAAGAACTCATGTTTCTTCTTCCTTTCCCACTAAAGACATTCCATTTAAAATCTATAATTAAAAAAAGTACGCTAATCATTCCAAAAGGTGTGACTGAACAAAAAAAAGAGAGGTAACAGATATATCATAATATCTGCACATCTCTTTTTACAAGTCTGTGTATCCTGCCTACCCTTGTTCTTCACGAATCCAGGTAATGAGTTGATCTGCCGGTTTCCTGCTCACAGGTCGAGAAGCAGCATCATCTCGAAGATACCCAAGATGAAGTGTTCCCACCAACCGTTCGCCGGAATTCAGACCTATTCTCGCAGCAAACGCATCATCCCGGTTGTATTCGTTTGTTTTCCACACCAGTCCGATGCGTTCTTCCCAGGCGAGCAACTGCAAATTCTGAATCAGCCCAGCTGCTGCGAGCAAAGCCTCTTCATTTCTCCAACGATCTGTACCCTGTCGAACCACAACGCACACATGCACTGGCGTGTCTTCACAATAGTCCTTCGTTGCACTCTGCCCAAACTGTTGGAGTTCTTGGGGTGTATACGTCGAGAGAACAGCATCGCTGAACATTTGGCGACCCTCATCCATAAAAATGATAAAGCGCCATGGCTCTTGTTTGGAATGATAGGGAGCCCATACAGCAGCATCAAGTAATCTAATCAGCACATCCTCTGAAACAGGTCTCGTACTGAATGACCGAATTGTTCTTCGCTCACGAATAACGCGCTCGACTGGACTCGATTGCACATTTTTCATCTTATCGATTTCTCTCTCTGATCACAGTCACAATATCATCTACTGCATTCAACGTAGCAACGGAAGAGTACCCAAAGTTCATCCACTCCTTGTCACCTACCAGATATACATGATCTTCCTTGACTGCTTTCATGCCTTTCCAGATATTACTTTCTTTCATTTCATCGTATAGTTTCTGAGCATTCTTATTGTCATCGCCACCATCGATTTGGAGGATGATGTGATCCGCCTGATATTCAGTAAGCAGTTCAAGCGAGACGGGCACACTTCCTTCATTTGCAGGATAGGCTGCTACCGTTTTTAGTCCAAGCTCTTTATGAATGACTGTACCTCTGTTCGATAGTTCACCCATAACGTAGCTTTCTTTGGGCATGATTCTCAAGTATATAAACGTCTCATCTCCAATAAGATCTTTCAGCTCATCTCGAGCAGCAGCAATTTTCGTATCATAATCCTGAATAGCCTGCTCTGCTTCCGTTTGCTTGCCCAGAGCCTCCCCCATATCCTTCAATTCATCCCGCCAATTGTCCCGGTCGGGAAGAAGAACGGTTTTGGCAATCTTGGCGTACTGGTCATATATTTTCTCATCCCGCCATTTGGGCGCGATAATAACATCCGGCTCCACGGCAAGTATACCTTCAAAGTTGGAACCATTGCCCAGTTTGGGTACGTTGTCGAATTTGCCTTCAAAATAATCCGGGTAATCCGAATGATAATTCTCTGCAGCTACTGGAGTCACACCAAGTACATACAGAAAGTCAGGGTACGTCACCGAAGTTGCAACCACGCGCTGTTCTTGTGTCTGAGGTTCGGCTTCCGCAGCTGGCTCCGACTTCTCTTCTCCCGTTGCCCCGCAAGCTGTAGCCAGTAGCAAGATAAGGATCATTCCTAATCCAAACCATTTTTTTGAATGTTTCATCTGTTTATCCCCTTCGGTGTATAAATAATAACGATTCTCATTATCATTATATACACACCCAAATATTAATGAATGGATATTTGGGTGTCCCCATTTGGACTTTTGAGAAGTCGGAGAATTCAGGTCATATGTCTCATCAGTCGTTTCTTCTTCAACAGGTCTAACATCTCATGAATAGCATATTGAGTTGCAAGTGGGGCGAACGAGAAATTATACCACTCCGTGTTGCTGAGAATATGCACCTGATGATTCTGAACAGCGTGGAGTCGATTCCACATCGGGTGATCATACAGATGATGCCGGGCATCTGAACCGCCCTCTATTTGAAGTAAAATATGATCAGGCTGAATCTCAGCGAGATGCTTCACGGAGACCAACATTCCCTCTCCATGAAGAATAGATACCTTGGGCATATTCATATCAAGCTCCCGGTATAGCATACTCCCCCTTGAGGACCGTTCCCCAAACAGAGTTATTCCCTCACAGGTCAGACGAATGTACACAATAGATTCATCGGGAATAAGCGTATGCAACTGCTTCCTTGCCTGGCTCAGACCCTCGTCAAAATTGTTGATTACTTGCAGCGCCTGCCTGCTCTTGCCTAATACCTCTCCCAGATCCCTTAGTTCCTCTCTCCAGTTGCTGCGCTCGGGTAATAGCACTGTTGTTGCAATCCGGTTAAGTTGCTCATAATTCATACTGTCCTGCCAGGCGGATGCAATGATAAGATCGGGCTTCATCCACTTAATCTCTTCCATGTTGAGTGAATGGCTTCCCTCCCACTTGCGAACTTGTTTGAACGATTCTTTCAGGTAGTGTGGAAATTCATAAAACGGAGCCTGAGCAGCAATGGGCGTCATACCAAGTGTGTGGAGCAGTTCAGGCGAAGTCATCGTAGTTCCCAAATATCGACGATTATGCAGATACATCCGTGGTGAATGACCTACTTTTTGCTTAAATCTCCGGCTAAAATAATGCTCATCTTCATATCCGACCTTACGGGCAATCTCACTGACACTGTCTCCAGTAAGGTTTAATAACTCCTTGGCCCGTTTGATACGTAACTCCGTGATATAATCTCTTGGATTTTGGTTCGTTATTTCCTTGAACCTTACGGTGTACCATTTACGGCTAACATTGGCCATCTGCGCCAGTTGCTGGACTGTGACAGGGTCATCATAATGTTCATCGAGATAGTCAATCGTTCTTTGTACAGCGTGATCGGGCTGTGGCAGTTCGACTTCCAGCCTCATTTGCTCAACAATTGAACATATCCATTTCTGAAAAAGAAGGTGAATCTCCATTGGATCATGAAGGTCGGCACGTTCACATCCTTGCACGATCTGCTTAACATCATCCAAGACAGCATGTTGAAGCGTAACCAAGCTACGCTGCTTTACTTCGTGAACTCCCCTCTCATTCTGCTTGCTCGTATGACCCTCCTCCTGCGCTTGGATCGGTGTCATACTTACCCTCTGACATTGAATGATGTAACAGACCAGAGGAGATGAACCCGCGTTGACCAGAACTGCTGGCTGCCCTTCCTCGATGAGAAGCAGATCATGTGGACGAAAGGATCGGATTTCATGCTCAACCTCTCCCTCGCCGCTAACTCCAAGGACAAACTTCACGCAAGACACTGCACCAGAACTCACCGCTCCCCTTATTCCCAAGTCATACTGCTCACCTGCCAACAAGCTAACTTGTACAGCTTCTTTCAGTACCAGAGTCCAATCTCTGAATAACAACCCACATTTCGTCTCCAAGTTCATATCTTTATCTCCCCTGCCCTGTTCCGAGTACCTATAATCGCCGATACATTTTTATCGACATTTTATCATAACGCTAGGGGGCACGCCCATACAATAGAAGTACAAGCCGCTCCCCCTGTTACAGACTGAACACAGGAGGTATGCTGCTGGGTCTGAAAGGGGTGTTGCCAATGAGCACATTTTTGTCCAAAGCCATTCTGGATTTCTTTATTGCGTTTGGAATCGTGCTGGGCGGCGCGATGATCGGAGGTATAGGAGCTGTAATCTCTCTTCAACCTCCGACACAGACGATGCTCGACATTTCGGGAAAAATCAAGATATGGGCACTCGCAGCTGCTGTCGGTGGAACCATCGATCCCATGCGTGTCATTGAGAGCAATTTTCTCGATGGTAACCTGTCTCCGGCGGTCAAACAAATTCTGTATCTGATCTCTGCTTTTATGGGCGCACATATGGGAACGGAGCTTGTGAAATGGGTATGCGGCGGAGGCAGGAATTAATATGACACGGGAACAGCGTTCATGAGAATTCCGCCATTCTCCCGTTACCGTCCACTTATGCGAATGACCGCTGTATTTGTTCTGGGAATGATCGCTGGATGCGTCGTCTACAACGGAGTATTTCATCTGAGCTACAATGCGTTATGGCTGAACAATCAGGAGATGCAGCTTCAGCTGCATCAGAATGAGGAGGATATCAAAACGCTGAAAAAATATAGTAAACGCCAAACGGTGATCAAGGAGATCAAGGTCCGTGCAGAAGACTCTGATAAGGGGCCCGATGAGGCTTCACTGAAAGTGATATTGCAGAAACTCGGGGATGAGCTTGAGGTCCTGCGGGGCAGAGATGTATTTAACATCGACGAGTATAGCAAAATGACACGAATTATGCTGAATCAGAAGGTGTATACCGTCAGGGAAAAGGATTACACCTTACAGGTCAAAACGATGCTGGTTATGGAAGGTGTTCTGCAAGTTTGGGTACAGATTCGCGCGCATGTTCCTACTTAACGTATGAATAATAGCAAAAAAACTGCCCTTGTCTTCATCTCTGCATGGTACAATGAATGCAGTAAATGCTTTCCAGAAAAGGAGCTGCGTCTTTGTGTTCATTGATGTACTCAAATATGCTCTAATCGCCATCTTTGCTGTTGTTATGGTCCTTGCTGCTCTGAACAGCATTCGTTCGCGCAGAACTTCGGATGCTGCCACCGCTGGTCTTTACCGCTCCTGGACGAATATCTGGATGGGTGGCATGCTCATCATCCTTGCGCTGATCTTGATGTTTGTCTTCACGGGTTCCACGTTATCTGTTGTTGTGGAAGCGCTATTTCTGATTATCGGAGCCTACAATGTGTTCGCTGGAATACGCAACCGTAGTTATTATTCCCGACTTCAACAACGTTCCGGAAATGGAACAGGTCAAACCTCTGGACAATCTGCATGATGCATTGATACTCCATACTTGTATCCAAAAAAGAGAGTACTTCCCTTCATCCGACGAAGTCTGAACACGCATTTATAGCGAAATTCAGGAAGCTTCTGGGGTTAGGGGGTACTCTCTTGGTTTATGCCTTGGGCAACTCGGCCTGTTAGGCATGGTCTATGGATTGTAATGTCATGACCGCTTTGCACACTACACTGCCTTCACGGGTAATCACAATGTCCATCTTGCACGTTCGACGACTGGTCTCCAGAATAACCGGACGAACCATAATCTGATCCTCGATCTGTACCGGTCGAACAAAATAGGTTGTCACATTATCCACCACATGGTCGTTCCCCGTAACATCCCAGGCCGCCCGTCGACCTGCCTGTGTCATCACATTCAGCAGAACACCTTCCGAGATGGTACCCAGGTCCGTTGCCATCTGGGGAATAATGAAGCCGTGAAATAACAGTTCGTTCTGTTCACCGCGTTCCTCGGCAAACCCGTTCCAGATCAGATGATCGAAGGTCTCACCGAGCTGTGGCTGCTTCTGGGCATCCCGCATGGCCTGAAGCACTTCCTTGCGTGTCACAGATGCAATCAATTTGCGGTTGCGATCCACAATCGGCAGGAAGTCGATGCCCTCCCAGGTCATGATCTGGGCAGCAGATGCAAGGGACGTCTGCAACGAAGCCGTAATCGGGCGACGGATTACACATTTCTCAATGCTCTGATCCGGGTTAAGCTCACTGACATCTTTCAGGCTCACAATGCCGATAACCCGGTTCCATTCATCCACGACTGGGAAGCGGTGTTCACCTGTCTCCGAGACCAGCATATGGAAATCTGCAGCGGAGCTAGTCACCTTCAGCACTTGCAGACGCGGCTTCTGACCGATGATATCTTCAACCAGCATTATTTTTTTCTTGATCAGACGGTCGAAGATCGCACGGTTAATCATTGAAGCCACCGTAAAGGTATCATGTCTGGAGGAAATGATCGGCAGCCCGAGTTCGTCAGCCATAATCCTCATTTCCCTGCTTGTACCGAAGCCACCTGTAATCAACACGCCTGCGCCCTGTTCAAGGGCCAGAGAATGGGCATCTTCCCTGTTTCCCACAATCAGCAGACTTCCGGCATCAATGTAACGGGCCATGGCCTGCTCTTTCATGGCACCAATCACATACTTGTGCAACGGTTTGGCGAGACCTTCGTTTCCGCCCAGCACATGTCCCTCCACAATGGTCACCACATCAGCAAAGGTCAACTGCTCCGACATGCCCCGAGGTCTCTTCTCGATTCGCACGGTCCCAATGCGTTCCTTGGTCACGACCAGCCCGAAATTCTCCGCCTCTTTCACTGCACGATAAGCTGTCCCTTCACTTACACCCAGTTCCCGCGCAAGCCCACGCACTGATATTTTGCTGCCCACCTTCAATTGTTCAATAAATTGAAGCAGTTGTTCATGCTTCGTCACGTTCTCTTCTTGCCCGTCCATCTGTACCACCCCCGAAGATGCATCTGTACTATTCTGTATCTATTATAACACGCTGTTAGGAAAATAACCCCCTTCCACGTCCCTTTCCGATGCGCAAAGACTGGTCTTGTATTCACTCATGGACACTGACCCGATCTTTCCATACATCAAAAAAAGACCGGCCCCCGATAACAAAGGGATTTCCGGTCTTTCTCCAATACAGCAACCCATGACACTTTCTCGGCATAAGGACTGTTGCACCTGTAGTGTACCTCATGTCTACGCACGACTTATACAGACTTGCTCCGCTCCTGCTTGTCCAGCAGTTTCATCTCCCATTGCCGCAGCTTCGCCCGGCGGATGGCTTCCAGTGCTCGCTTCTTTTCTTCATCCACACCGAGAATAAAATGAAGATGTGCACCAACGATTAATAAGGAGAACAGCACCCATACGATGCCAAAAATATTAACCCAGTCCATTCCTCCGGCAAAGGAAATTCGCGGCAGGGCAATGACGAGCATCGACAATGCAATAAGCAGGTAGATGACATGTTTTGCTTTTTTCAACCTTTTCACCATTCACAGCTCCTTCGTTCTTGATCGACTCTATATTTCTAGTCTATGAACGATCAGGAGCTAATATGAAAGGTTCAGGTAAAAAACAAGACAACCTTTTAGTACGTGTTCAAAAAGATCAGTTTTCAGTACCGAGAAGATGGAATGAAGCTAGAAATGGAGTAGCGGAGCGTAGGACAACTACGTGAGCAACGGACATTTCGGCTGAATTTCATATTCGATGCTGATGATGCCGCTAGGCATCCTTCGTAATCAAAAGTGGACTTTTTGAACTACCTTTTTACGCTTCAGCGCCACCGTACAGATGACCCAGGCTATCTGCAATAATTTTGTTCACGTCTTCAATGATGACACTGAGACGACGCTCGGCATCAAACAGACGACGGATGTTCAGGTTCAAGCTCAGTACTTCAAACACTTTTTCCATTTTCTCCATCTCATCCGGAGCTGGCATATCCCCGCTCATCATGCGTTGTTGCAATTCCATTTGTTGATCACGGAAGTTATCCAACATCGCTTTTGCATCCGGGTCCGCTTCAATCAGCTTCATCGCGGAAGTAATCTCTTCCACCTCGCTGCTTTCTCTCAGTGCTTTGGCCAAATCATTGGCTTTGTCATAAATATTCACTAATATTCCTCCTCAGATTGGTTTGTTTATCCGTGTTAATACACGCTTTTCTCTCCTGTCAAACAAGGGCGATCTGAAACAGGCCATCGATGACCTGCCCCGAATCAAATACATTTAATCCAAATGGGTCAATCACCAAGGGTTATATGTCCTCATATGATGAAGCACATGCCATGTTCAGATGCCGTTCAACTTCGAGATCAGACATCAAGTTGCCGCCCGGAAGGAGATCCGTGATGTCCACTAAAAAAGTAACGATTCAGGTTACCGGCTCGGGCATCCTGCAGGACGACGTCATCATGCTGGGCGAAGGGGTACTCAAGGCACTTAAAATCCCTTCAGGAAGGCCGCTTCAGCTACAATTCGGCTCTTTCCGCCGTGAGGTCACTGTCATTCCGGTACCAAGGTATGACGGGCTGCGCATCAATCAGACGGTTGCCAGCAAGACCGGCCTTGTTCCCCGTTCGGTTCTGAGGGTGTCCTACCGTTCAGCCAGCCGTACGCTTCGCCTTGGACCCTTCATCAGTGTTCTGGTCAGCCAGGATTATCCTGATCAGCCCGATCGGCCCTTTGGCTCCATCACGATGTTCTGTCAAGAACTGGTGAACGCCTGCCGTAAGCAAGGCGCCTATGTATCCTTTTTCACACCAGAGGATATTGGAGCGGTAACGGGTGATATGAAAGGCTGGGTGTATGATGACGGCTGGAAAAAGACGATTCTGCCTATAGCAGACGTCGTCAATAACCGGCTAACGTCCCGTAAGCTTGAGAACAAACCTAGCGTACAGCATTTTATGAAAGAAGTAAAATCGCTCTACGGCACACAAACCTTCAATGAAAAGTTTCTGGACAAAAACGAAGTATTCGATGCACTCAAGTCCATTTCAACGCTTAAACGAGTTCTACCCGAGTCCCATTTGCTCAAGACATCCACCTTACTCAAGACCATGTGCAACCGACATCCCGTTGTATTTCTGAAGCCGGTACGCGGTTCATTGGGCAAAGGCATCATCCGGGTCTCACGTCAGACGGACGGAAGTTTCCTGACGCTGGCGACTGGCGTCGGAGGTACCCGAAAACAAACGTATACTTCTCTGGATAAACTGTATGCCAGTATGTCCGGGAAAATGAAAACAACTCGTTACCAGATCCAGCAGGGGTTGACCCTCATCGATAACAGTGGCAGACCTGTGGATTTCCGTGCGCTCGTGCAAAAAAACCGCACAGGAAAATGGAGTGTAACCTCCATCGTTGCCCGGATTGCTGGCGGAAGCCACTATGTATCCAATCTGGCACGGGGTGGGAGTCTCAGTACCGTCAAGGAAGCTGTTGCCAAAACGCAGTTGTCCAGTTCAGCCAAAGCTTCCGCATATGCAGGATTGCACACCGCAGCACTGGATATCGCCAAAGGCATCGAGAGCGCCATCCCTGCTCACTTTGGTGAACTCGGTATTGATTTGGCCCTGGACTCCACTGGCCGTGTATGGCTGCTCGAAGTCAACTCGAAACCATCCAAGAATGATAATACACCACTGAGTGAGAGCAAAATCCGTCCTTCCGTGAAAGCCATGCTGGAGTATTCCACGTACCTGGCCGGATTCTAAAAAGTCATCCCTAGAGGAGAGGTGCAGCATCATGTTTCCATTATCTCAGACCAAGACACTGGCCATTCTGGTACGTGCAACCGAAGGCTCACCTCCCTTCACGGATGAACTTTTCTGCCGTCGTCTCAGTCTGGGGAGTGTGCGATATGCACTTCAGGTTATTGTGATTCCGATATCAGTTGAGGCAGCTCAGTCCTACCTTCAACGGGGATATACCTATCTTCAAGGGAAATGGAATCCAGTTCCCATTCCGGCAGTCGACCTGTTCATGGACCGTTGTCTTCGCCCTCTCCCCAGAAAGATCAGACAACAGCTTGAACAACGGGCATCGGTCAACGGCAAGGTTCCGCACCGTTATTGGTCTGCTTCCCTGCCAGGAAAATGGGAGGTCCATCGTGTGCTGTCCCGGAATCCTGAATTGCGAGCACGTCTTGCGCCCACAACCCGGATCGAATTGCATATCCCCTGGGAGACCTGGCTGGATCATTGGCCCAAGGGACTGTTCTTCAAACCGGTAGCAGGGACTCATGGTAAAAACACCTTTCGCCTGTCTCGGGGAGAGATGCCATCTACATGGATCGTAGAGGGTCGCAGCTCAGACAATGAACACGTTCACCTTACATTTAATCATACCCAGGCGGTATCTTCCTGGCTGGAATCCCATCAGGCTGAGCGCAAGATGATCGTGCAGCCCTATTTGGAGCTTAGCCATCACGGGAGAGCGTTCGACATACGGGCTCTTATGCAAAAGAATGGGCAAGGTCGCTGGGCTCTTACAGGATGTATGGTGCGAGAAGGACCGGAAGGTTCGCTCACTTCCAACCTTCACGGAGGGGGAAAAGCATATCCCGTCCATTCCTATCTGATGCAACGATATGGAACAGTTCGCACAGAAGCTCTACTCCAGAACATTAGACAGACTGCCACTCTGATCCCCACCCTGCTGGAAAATCGTTTCGGCAGGTTAGCCGAATTGGGTCTTGATTTCGGAGTTGATGCAGAGGGTAACCTCTGGCTGATCGAAGTCAACTCCAAACCAGGCCGTACCTCATTCGCAGAAGCGGGTGACCGACGCATGCATGCCCTGACTTATACGCGACCGCTTGCCTATGCCCGTTATCTGTTGCAGCAACATGTTCTAACGGACGTTATTCGTCCGATGAAAATGCCGAATTCATCCAGCAAAGCTGGCCTGAAACCCATCCCGATTCACGGCGGCTGAGGCCCGCAGCGCCCGCTTGCCATGGAGCACAAGGATCTTTTCAGGATAGGAGGATAAATCATGAGTTTGACCTTTTGCAACCTGCATTTCACCAAGCAACCGGATAAAGTGGTTTATGTATCCAACGCTTTAATGAAGAGCCTCAACCTGTCCGGCAAAAAAACGGTGCACCTTCGCTTCGGGCGTGACCGGGTGCCAGCAACCATCAAACCCATTCGCAAAGCTGGCAAACATCTGTATCTTGCTACAGGCATACGCAATCTGATGAACGTTCCCAAACGGGGCAGCATTTATCTCCGAAATTTGCAAAATGATGAGGTCCAGTTGGGTCCACTGATTGGTGTTCTCTCCGACGGACCCTCAACAAGTACCAATCCTTTCGGTTCCCGTACGGGTTTCATCAAACAATTACTTCGTGAAGGCAGCCGAAAATCCTATATTTTTGCCTTTACCCCCGGGATATCAATTGGCAGAACGAGACGGTATCCGGATTTTTCCTGAATGATAACGGAAGCTTTTCCCGCAAAACCGTACCTCTGCCCGATGTGGTCTACAACCGATTGCCGAGTCGCCGTTCAGACTTCTCACCCGCAATCAACCAGCTGCGGGAACGATTCATTCGCCGGAAGATCCCCTTCTTCAACTGGAGCTTCTTCAACAAATCGGATATCTATACGTTGCTGGAGAACGAACCGACAGCAGGACGATATATCCCTGAATCGATTACCAATCCGTCGGTGGAACAGATGAAAGAAATGCTGGAACGCCATCAGTTTGTCTACTATAAACCCACCGCCGGAAGTCTGGGGAATGGGATTTACAGACTGACCTATTCGCCCAAACGTGGATATTTCGCACGTTATCGCAAAAAAGGTGGTAATGCACTCCTGCGCTTCGGTTCTTTCAACAGTCTGATGCGCATGCTTCAGGGAAGGCACGGCAAGCAACTTCGTGGGTATGTCGTCCAACAGGGAATAAGACTGATTGAAATTGACGAATGTCCAATTGATTTCCGCTTTCACATGCACAAAAACGGTAACAATCAATGGGTTGTTGTTGGCATTGGCGCCAAAAAGGCAGGGCGTGGCAGCGTCACAACCCACATCAAAAATGGCGGCTCCCTGATGACGCCTGAGCAGGCGCTTAGTCGCAACTTCGGCGATCGTGCGGGAGAAGTTCTTCAGCATGCCAAATCCGTCGCTATTACACTGGCCCAGGCGATTGAAACCCAGCACCAGCATCTGATTGGTGAGATTGGCTTTGATCTGGGCATTGATCAGGAGGAACATGTATGGATGTTCGAAGCGAACGCCAAACCCGGGCGCTCCATTTTCCGTCACCCTTCACTCCGGGTGGAGGGCAAATCGTCGGTGGAGCACATTTTGGAACACTGCCTGTATTTGAGCAAATTCCGGAAGAAGGAAGGCGTGTGATGAGCCTTCACGATGATTTCAAACCTGTCATAGCTGTTTTGACCATGCATGATAATCAGCGAATGTTCAGGGGGAATCAGCAAAATTTTCAGGATATCTTACAGACAGGCGAGAGCATGGGGTATGTGGTATATATTGTGACGGTGAGGGATCTGGACGTGACGGGTCCCACCGTGAAAGGATATACGTTCAACAAGGGGAGTGGAAAATGGACTTCACAGCCTTTCCCCTTCCCCATGTGTTGTACAATCGAATTCCCAACCGGGAAGACGAGAATAAACCTTCGGTTCAGCGCAAAATTGATGAATGCATGCAATCCGGGATCGAACTGTATAACCCATTCTTCTTCAATAAATGGAATCTGTTCGAATGGCTCAAAAAATCCAAATCGACTCAGCAGCTGATCCCCCATACCCGGCGGATGCGCAGTGCTTCTTCTCTGGGTGCCGTTCTGCGGACATATCCCTATCTGTACCTCAAGCCCGAGAGTGGCAAAGCTGGCAAAGGCATCATGATGCTTAAATTCCAGGAGAAAGAGCGCCTTCCCTATCGCCTTAAAGTACAGACCACCCGCAAGAGTACAACGTATAAGACAGCAACACTTGCCAAGTTATGGGCACGAATTCGCAAAGAAACCGGACACACGCCCTATATTATACAGCAAGGCATCGAACTGGCATCCTCTCGGAAACGTCCCTTTGATTTGCGTGTTCTTGTACAGAAGAACAGTAAGGGACAATGGAGTGTCACCGGCGTAGGTGCGAGACTTGCTGGCTTCCGCAGTATTACAACTCATGTGCCGCGCGGAGGGAGCGTCGAAGACCCTGAGAGACTGCTCATGGATCTATTCGGAGAAGAAATGACAACGGCCCTGATGAAACGTGTGAAATCTACTTCATTATTAATTGCAAGACAAGTGGAGCGTGGATCGGGATTTACGCTGGGAGAAATGTCTATGGATCTGGGTATCGATGAGCTGGGGGAAATCTGGTTTTTTGAAGCCAATGCGAAACCCATGAAGTTCGATGAACCGCAGATCCGTCGGCGGTCACTGGAACGCATATTTCATTACAGCGCCTATCTTGCCCATCAGTCCAAACGATGATAGACAGGAATACTGCAAAAAAGAAGGTGATTGTTTGTGTCCTCACCTGTTCTGGGCATCATGACGTTGTACTTGAATGAACATCGCGCTCTTGAAGAACGAAGCATCTATCGCAGAATGATTCTTGAAGGGCGCAAGCGGGGACTCGATATCTATGTATTCACACCTGCCGACGTACATCCGGGAGGCAAACAGATTGAAGCGATGGTTTTTCATGAGGAAAAAGGCTGGTCCCGGGAATGGCGATCATTCCCGGATCTGATCTTCGATCGTTGCCGGATTCAGCGCAACCGCAGATTCCAGCAACTGCTTGCCTTTCGGCAAAAGTATGGGCATTTGCTCTTTCTAAACAGACCCCTTCGCAATAAATGGACCATCCATCAGACCCTTTCGGAAAAATCCGCCTTTCGGGAGCACCTGCCGGAAACGGTGTTATTTCAGGATATGTCTGACGTGAACCGGATGCTCAAAGCTTCTTCCCTGGTCTACCTGAAACCTATTAATGGAACTGGCGGGCGTGGTATTCTGCGCGTTGAACGAAGCAGTAGCGAGGCGAATACCGTGCTTGTACAAGGCCGAGATCAGAAGCGTCGGATTATCACGCCGCGTAAAGTCCATCTGTCACGGCTCGGCGCGTTGCTCCAGCACTGGAACATGAAAGATAAGTATCTTGTGCAGAAGGGGATTCAACTTCAGCTGCCGAATGGGCGGGTACATGATTACCGCATGCTGGTCCAGAAGAACGGTGAAGGACAATGGGAGCTTACCGGATGTGCAGGACGAATGGGTGCAGAGAAGAGCGTTACCTCCAATCTGCATGGCGGCGGTCAGGCTGTAGCGATGAGTCGACTGATGAAGCAATGGATCTCCGATGAGGAACTTCGAGCAGAGATTAACACGACCGCTGAGAAGTTCGGCATCGATGTTGCTTCGTTTCTGGAAGATACGTATGGGGACTTGTGTGAGTTGGCACTGGATTTGGCGATTGACAAAAGCGGACACATCTACCTGCTCGAAGTCAATCCCAAGCCTGCTCGTGAAGTATTTGCTCGCATCGGTGAACGGGATATCTATTATAAGGCCATTACTCAACCACTTGATTACGCCTTATGGGTATACCGCAACAAACCTTCAGATGTGGGTGTGTCCAGAAGACCTGCCGTACCCAAGCCCACCACTCCTAAATCTGCACGAGTGAAACGAACGAGAAGAATTAAATAAGTACACAAACAAGCAGGAGCGGAGTTCGCGAAGTGCGAGCATCCGCTCCTGCTTTATCGTTTCCTTCCAAATGCTCATAATCAGGAAGGGGTCATGCTCTATTTTTTTGTCCATTGCAACATATCATTATCGATCACTATTCTTCCTTCTTCATCGCCTTGCATGTAGTTCAGCTCCAGTCTCGTCAGGTCAGGCTCTAATTCATATGTGGTTACACGTATCACTTGGTCAATATGATCCGCTGGCAGACACAGGGTAAGAATTCCGACTTTACCCGAGAACTCTGCCCTGCCCTGAATAACGGACGTTTCCGATTTGGAGCCATACACTTCAGATATCCAGCCAGGCTGTTCTGTAACCTCAAAATTCCCCTTCGCAATCCCTGCCGTAACCCATTGCATCGAAAGTATGACCGCTGATTCCGCTTGGTTAATTCCCGCCGTCGGTTCACCATCATCGTTCATTCTCAAGGCAAGATCCGCCTGCGGATGCAGATGGAAACGTTGCTCCAGTGTATGCTCTGCTTGTGCATCAAGCCAATCCACAATCAGCAGCAAAGGCACGTCCACTCCTGCCAGTATCCACCGCCGATGCGTGACTGGATCAGGCAAACGCGTATACCCGTCATGTGAAGCATCCATGAAGTGATAGCTGTCATTGCTCTCCGAGCGAAGTGTTGTGGCCTGCGCCTCCGGCTTACCCCATTGCTGGGTGGATACATAAGGTGTCTGATCCAAACCGTCCAGTGTGATCGTATTGTGCGCACGTGTACTTTTGAAATACTTGCGCCATTCCCCTTCCTCATACGTGTAACGGCCCGTATCCGTGAAGAATAGCTGGTTCTTCCACATCCACTCCATATTCAATGCATCTGCATGTCCATGCGCTCCGCCCATCGCAGCCGCATCAAAAAACAGATACTGACGTGCGTCTCTCATGACATAATAACCAGTCTTCGGAAAAGCACGACTGGACTGGGATGACGAACGAGCCTCCTGGAGTCTGATGCAATGTTCATATTTCTCCACACCCAGCAACCAGAGACACTCCGAACTGTCCGTTCCGCGAGCCATCAGATCTTCATCTTCCAGAATGGCACCTAGCAGGGTCAGTCGCTGACGCCCATCACCTAGCCAATCCGAGTCGCCAATGCCTGTGGATTGATGGTCTGGTCTGACCATCGCCTCTGTGAATGCGGCCATTTGGCGAAGACATTGGCCATACCATGCCGAGAACGGATGTCCCGAAATCTCCCCCAGGAGATAAGGCGTGCCAAACATTTCGATGCTGGCGTTATGATAGTGCGTATTCAGCTCAATCTGTATGCCTTCCTCATTCAACTGGTGCAGTAGACACAGTTCAAGACGTTCCACTGCCATTTGACGCCAGTATGGACTTCGCGGGTGCTGATGGCAGAACGTAGCCATCATGAACAATCCCTGCATATGCATGATGGCATGATTGATCTCCGTACTTCCAAGGTAACAGGTCAAGAACTCGGCATGCTCCTCCAAACCTTGTAGAAACTCCGCCTGAAAGCCTTCATCCAGCAGCGGACTGGAGGCCATATACTTGTATGCAGATATCCAGGACTGCACACGCAGTCCAGTTTCCAGCAGTCGCCATGGACCGGGTTTCTGAAAAAAAACAGCTTCATCGTAGCCGGGATTCACAGGTACTGGATTCTGCTGTCTCCAGCTACGGAAATGCTCCATGAACGTTGTGACATATAGCGGATTGTCCTTCATCAAATACGCCTTACCGAGGTCCAGCATATGCCAGTGACGATTGATTCCCCACGTAAATTCCAAATCATTCGTCGGGTTATGAAGCCAGTCCACCGGTGTTCCTAGCGGAACCCAATGATCCAGATTATTGGTGTAAGGAACCATAAATTCGTTCAGAATAGCACGGTTGGCAATCGTCAGTGAATTCCGGGCTTCCTCTGGAAAATGCTTCTGATAATACTGTGCTGCTTGTTGCAACTCCGCTGTTGAAAGGTAGAAATCGCTCATTTGGAACCCTCAAGGAAATCCTGACGAAACGGGGTAAACACATCCAGAATGACGGAGTCCTCCAGTGCCTTCACGCCATGAGGAACATTAAATCCGGCGTAGAAGCTGTCTCCTGCTTCTAAAATGCGAGTGTCTTCACCTACCTGGACCTCGAAACTGCCTTTCACGATATAACTGATCTGCTCATGCGCATCATGGGAGTGAACTTCTCCAATGCCGCCCTTTGCAAAGGTAACCTCCACCATCATAAGGGTACCGCCCATACCCAACACTTTGCGGGAACTCGTTCCGTTAATGATATGTGCATCGATGGATGCATTGTTAATCATCATTTTACCTATCCCCTTTCCTTATAAATAAGCGACCGAAGTAGTTAAACCAACGGCCGCCATGAACGATTCTTACTCTTCCGTGGACAATTTGCCCTGAAGCTTGGAGGAATCAAAGGATGGGTCAGCAGCCATTTTGGTCAGCCCCGCCGCCTTCGTTTTCTCCAGTGATGCATTGTATCTTTTGTCCAGATCCTGGATTACACCATCAATGTCGCCACCGGTGAATACAAAGATGGAGAAAGCATCACTCCATTTGGTGCCTTCCAGTGAACTCTCTGTTACAACACTCGGATTAGCCGGGAAAATGGCGTCATAACGTTTCGGCAGGAAACCTTCAATGCCTGGAATGCTTGGTTTTTTCTCGGAACTCAGTACAGCAGGAATAAGTGAGATTCCGTATCCTTTTTCGTAATATTCACTTTGCAGATCCTTGCTGTATACATACTCCATGAACTTCCATGCCGCTTCCTTGTTGGCAGAATCTGCACTGATACCGATATAGGAGCCCCCAATCACCTGTGAAGCCCCTTTGATCGTTCCATCCCTTGTTGGCACGGGAGCTGCTGCCCAATCTTCTTGCGTTGGGAATTGATCTTTATATACCCCTGGTTCTCCAGAGTGATTAATGTACATTCCGATTTTGCCTTGGGCAAACTGGGCTCTGAGTGGATCAATGTCCAGACTCTCTACCCCCGGCAACATGCTGCCATCCTGATTCATCTGACGAAGCGCCAGTGCGATGTCCTTGTACATACTAAAGTCAAATTGTCCTGTCTTGTAGTTGTAGCCATCAATACCGTCCGTATTGCTTGCACCTGCAATGGTATTGGCTGCTCTCCAGAAACCGCTGCCACTCTTGAATGGGCTGGCAAATCCATAAATTCCTTCACTCTTGCCGGCTTCGGTAATTTTCCGGGCATCTTCCACCATCTCGGCCAACGTTTTTGGCGGATTGGCAATGCCTGCTTTTTTGAAAATATCCTTGTTGTACACCAATCTCCATATCTGACCGGTATTGGGAAGGGTATATACTTTTCCATCCAACGTATTTTTATTATCAATCAGACTATCTTTGAACATGGTCTTCATCTCTTCACTCATGTATCCGTCAATCGTGGTGAGGTAACCTTTCTGATAATACGTCTGAAAATCATCAATTTGCAGCACATCGGGTGCCTGCTTGCTCGCAAAAGCAATATCGACCGCCTGCGGATAATTGTCACCCATAACGGTCATTTCCACTTCAATGTTATCCTTGTTCGTCTGGTTAAACGTATCGATCTTGGACTTCATAAAATCAGCATCATGGCGATCTGGCGTCCAGTATACGATTTTGGTTTTCCCTTCGGCATTTCCCCCATTGTCAGAAGCCGTCCCGCTGTTAGTCGTCGTTCCACTGTCTGTAGAACAACCTGCCAAACTTACTGCAAGCAATGCACTTAGCGTAGTCACCATCCACTTTTTAACCATTGATATGCCCCTTATGCTGTCTGGACAACCTGTTGGGTTACCCGTTAACGTAATGATAATCGTTTTGCTTTCAAGGAAGTGAGGGACATTCTGACTTTGCATGGGGGAAAAATGATGATCCGTGTCTCTTTTAGTTCAGGTACATTTGTCGGAATCGGGTAGGGGTCATGCCGCAGTATTTCTTGAACAGGCCGCTGAAGTAGGGACGATCCTCATAACCAAGCATCTGGCAGATCTCTTGCACCTGTACGCCTGCAACCAGCAGGTCCTTCGCCCTTTCCATTCGGAGCTTCGTAATATATTGAATCAGCGTCAGGCCTGTCTCCTTTTTGAACGCATTCGCAAAGTAACTCGGACTCAAGTGCACCGATTGGGCACAGGACTGAAGTGTCAGATTCTCTGCAAGATTCAGGCTGATAAACTCCCGAGCTTTACTGATAGCCTGTTTGACATCGGTAAGTCGCTTCTTGTCCATAATCTCGCAACCCATGCTGCTGAAATGTTTGATATATCCCTTCCAGCCCTCAAACGTCAAGGAGCGCATCGCCTCAAGTACCGTCAAGTCTGCCTCCAGACGCAAACGTTCCTCTTCCGTGATCTCATCACAAAATGCACGATAGATGGCAAAAGCCAGCCCCGATAACAACCGAATCATTGAGAGCGGTTCGGGATACCCTTTGATTACCTGCCATTCTTCAAGAATGTCGTCGATAATTCGGTGACAGGTGCTTTCGTTCCCACATTTGAGTGCATAAAAAAGTTCCTTTTCCTTCTCCAAAGGATACACGGGAGCCACAAATTCCTGATTCTCCAAATCGGCATACCGGAGGATGCAATTGCCCTCATTGTAGAAGCGATAGGATATGGCCTTATCCGCATCGGCATAAGCCCTCCAGATTTCCTGCGGTCTCCGGGCTATTGTACCGAGGCCGATAGAGATTGTTTTTTTGCAGAATTGTTCTACATTGTGGCGACATTGCTCCAGCAGTTCCGAGGCGTCGATCTGACCTGGTGAATTAAATATAGCTGCAAGCCGATATCGATTTTCCCTGAGAACAACCCCCTTGGTATACCGGTTTAATGATTCTCCCACAATATTTTGGACCGCAAAAGGAATGATTTCCGCATCCAGATGCATCGTGTTTCCATACCGGGTGTAGCCATCCACCTCAATAACCATGACCCGCAGATTGGAGGAATCGAGATCGATGTGCAGTTCATTCCAGCGGCTCTCATTCAGAAACCCTCCAATCTCATGACGCAACAGACCCAGCAGGTAGTTATGACGCTCGTACTGACTGCTGCTTACCACCTTCTGTTCCAATTGTTCAAGCTGTCTGAACTGTGCCTGTTCTCCCTCAATGCTCTGCCTTACCTTCAGCACGGCACCGAGAATTTCATCCGGGGTAAATGGCTTGAGCAGATAATCGGAAGCACCCAGTTTGATGGCCTCCTGTGCATATTGAAAATCGGAGTATCCGCTGATAAAAATAAATTTGGATCGCAGTCCGGCATCCAATGCACGCTTCATCAGTTCCAGCCCGCTCAGCCGGGGCATTTTAATATCCGTAATCACGATGTCCGGTTGCTGCTCCAGCAAAAGGGACCAACCACGTTCACCATTGTTTGCCGTGCCCACAATCTGAACCTGATGGTCCTCCCATGGGATGGTCGAAGATATACCTTTTACAACCGCCTGAATATCATCCATCACACACATCGTCAAGTGCTCCATAATACCCCTCCTCAGCTGATCGGAATCGTGATGACAACGGTCGTCCCCACATCTGCACTGCTATGAAACACAATCGAAGCCGCATCCCCGTAATGCAGACTCAATCTGCCATGGAGGTTGGATAGTGCGTAACCCTTGCGGCCTCCATCAACGGAATCCTCAGCATTCATTCTGGCTACATCCATTCCACAGCCATTGTCAGCGACCTCCAGCATCAAGAGGTCATCATGACGATCAACACGGATCACGATGACGCCCAACTCTTCCTTGTCATTGAACCCATGCAGGATGGAATTCTCGACCAAGGGCTGAAGCAATATTTTCAAAATATCCATGCCGTAACAGGAGGGGGCGCCCACCTCGATCCTGTAAACGAATAGTTCCTCATAACATTTTTGCTGAAGCTGCATGTACTGTTCTACATGTTTGATCTCCTGCTCCACACTGGTAATGTCTTTCCCATCATTCAGTCCCAGACGGAACAGCAAGGATAGGGATACAATCATCTCACTGACATCCTTTTTCTCTCCGCTCTCACTTTTCCAGAACATCGTATTGAGCGTGTTATACAGAAAATGTGGATCGACTTGCGCCTGAAGTGCCTTCACTTCAAATCTGCGCTTGTCCTGTTCGGTTGTTCGCACTTCTTCAAACAGAACTTGGATCTGATCCAGCATTCGATTGAAGCGGTGTCCCACCGAGCTGACCTCATCGTCATATTTGCTGCGAAACCGCACATCCAGATCATTATATTCCACCTCAACCATTAGGCGCCGCAGCTTGTTCAATGGCTTCAGCAGAGCCGAGGCCAGCAGGCTGGACAACCCCAATGCGAGCAAAATGCAAAACAGCATGATCAGGATCACCAGCCAGCGAATCTTCTGGAGCGGGGACAACAAATCAGCCTTGGATTGTACACTGACCATGACCCAATCCTCATTTATCGACAAGGCTGAATAGTTAACGAGCATGTCCTCTCCTTGAGCGTTCCTATACGTAAAGTCCCCGGCATTCCCACGTCTGTACTGGTTGGTGAAGTCAGGTTCTGTAATATAGTCGTAATTTCGCGAGGAAGGGCGAATGACTTCACTTCCGTCTTTATGCAGCAAAAATAGTTGAATCTGGTTATTCATGAGATCCTGCGTCAGAATGTTCCGCATCGCCTCTTCCTTCATATTGACGACCATATACACATTAGAAAACGTATGGTTATCAATCACAATAGGTTTGAGCAACAGAGATAACACATTGCCCTTGGATTGGAATAATCCACTCTCGTGTGAACCAAACCACATCGTATTCCAGCCTTGCTGCTTCACAATGCGCCCATATTCGCTGTCGAACCCATTGTCGCGATTCGGGAAATCCTTCGTCGAGAAAAAATCACCGATCGGTGTCGTTACATATGTGGTGTCGATCAGTGGCTCTACGAGCTTTAACTGGGCAAAAGACGTTTGAAGCAGGGAGAGATTCTGATAAAAATGAGATGTATTATGGTTGCGAACATCCCTCATGACCTGTGTGAACGTTTCGCTCAACATAAAAGAATATGAGGAAACGACAATGTGCCTCAGATGTTCATCCATCACCTGTACCGATTTATTCAGGAGACCTTGCTTCAGTTCAAGCGCATTCTGCTCAATGCTTCGTGCTGCAAAGAGATAGGAGCAAATTCCGGTCACGCTAATGCAAAGTACAACGAGAAAAATGTACAGCAGCTGTATTCTTTTTTTCAGAGACATCTTATAGAAGCTGGGTATCATTGCGCTCGCTCCTTGGATACGGATTGGACCCGCCGGCTGTTAATTAAACTGAGTATAGCACAGCGGAATTGTCCATATAACCGTTTCCATTATCTTGTCCGCACCTACCCTTTCACCGCACCCAACGTCACCTGCATGAATGATTTGTTGGCGAAGATATAGACGATCAGCAGCGGTAAAATGGACAAACAGGCCCCAGCCATCATAAGTTGAACCTCCGCCGCAGCTCCGATACCATATCTCAGATTGGCCAGGCCGACAGGTAGTGTCTGCAAATCCGGATTGCTCATGGTGAAAACGAAAGGCAGAATATATTCATTCCATGAGCTTTGGAATACACCCAGACCTGCAACTGCCAGTCCAGGACGCAGAAGTGGAAGAATAATTCGCCAGTACGTGCTGTAAAAATTACACCCGTCGATCATTGCCGCTTCATCCAGTTCGCGCGGAAGACTCTTGAAGAAACCGATAAGAATGAAATAGGTGGCAGCGTGTGCGCTGATCAATATAATAATGACACCCCACAACGTTTTATTCAGACCCAGCTTGACCATGAGGTCAAATTGCGGACGAAGTACAACAGCCCCTATGGAAATAAACAGGGTGGATGCCATGAGCAGCGTGTATGCCTTCTTTCCTTTGAAATGCACCCGATCCACCGCGTAGGCTGACATCGAAGCTACCAGCAATGTGCCCACGGTTGTACTTACACTTACAAAAATACTATTCAGGGTAAAACCCGAGAAATTAGCGGTCTTCCAGGCCTGAGCGTAGTTGGAGAACTGCCAAATCTTCGGCCAGATGGTTGCCCCTCCCGTCAATTCCTGGTTCGTTTTGAATGAACCGAACAATACCATGATGATCGGGAACAGCGACAACATGGCGATTACAATCAGAAATAACCAGAGTACGGTCCGTTTGGTCCAGCGAATGAGTCTTGGAGACCCTGAGGGCGTAAGCACGTTTTGAGTCATCATCGTTTCCTCCTGATTGCTTTTAATAGACATCATTGAGCTTTTTGGAAATCCGGAAGTAAATGAGCGTAACAGCTCCTACGATAAGAGCCGTTGTGAAGCCGACTGCACTGCCATAACCCAGTTGTTGGAGAGATTGCGTATCGGCTGACACCGGAAATAATAATTTGAACAAGTACAGATACATCACTTCCGTTTTGCCATATGGCCCACCCTCGGTCAACACCATGATACTCTCGTATCCTTTCAGAGCTGTTGTAATGGCAAGCATGATGATCATCTGCAGAACTGGACCGAGCAAAGGAATCGTCACATTACGCAGTTTCTGAAACTCACTCGCTCCATCCAGTGACGCCGCTTCATATAGTTCTTCTGGAATGCTCTGAAGACCTGCGATGAACAACAACATGTAATTTCCCACGGCTCCCCAAATGGCGATAATGATGGTCGTTAGCATGGCATGTTCAGCACCCAGCCAGCCAATCGGTTCGGAGATCACATGATACTTGAGTAGCAACTGATTCAGAATTCCGTTATATGAATTGAAAATAATGAAAAAGACAATGGCCATGACCGAAGCGCTAAAAATGGTGGGAAGATAGTAGATCGCCCTGAATAGGGAACGCCCTCTCCACTTGCGATTCAGGATAATAGCCAGAATTAATGATAGTGGAATCGTAACAACAAGCTTGCCGAGGGCATATACACCCGTGTTGCCTACTGAAGTCCAGAATTGCCCATCGCGCATAATTCGGCCAAAGTTATCAAGCCCGATAAATACAGGCGTACCGATCCCCTGATAATCATAGAACATGTAACGCAACGCCCATAACAAAGGATAGATGCCAAATACCAGGGTTAGAAACAGACTTGGAAAGATAAACATGTAGGCATGCATTTTTGATGGCTTCACCAGAATCGGACCCCCTATAAGCTTTTGAATGAAGTATAGAGGTTATCTCGAAGAGAGCGGGATAGGGAAATCAACTTTTTACAGGGGAGAATGTGACTGCATGACAAATACAAAAAACCTGTATCCAACGAACAATCGTTGAGAATACAGGTTTAAACAAGAGATTATGCATTTCATCAAGCTTAGGGCGTGTCTCAAAACTCCCTAGTAAAATGATCTGGCGAAAGGATTACTCCTCCGCTTCATGATATAGACGCAGCAGATCTGTAAAGTCAGAGATTAACGCATCCGATCCCGCAAGCTCTTCATCACGACCAAACCCTGCATAGGCACAGCCGATAACCGTCTGACCGTTCATTTTACCAGCTTCTACATCAGAGGAGCGATCCCCTACCATCCAGGCGTCCTGAATCCGATGTTTCTCAAGCAGGATCTGCACCAGATTAATTTTGGACGGCGTTTGGTATTGACCTGCACTATAAACGCCTTCAAAGAGCGGCATAATTTCGTGTGCAAATGCGACACCCTTCACATAGTCCTCCAGCCCGTTACTCGCGACAAATAGCCGTATCCCTTGTTCTTTCAAAGCTTGCAGCGTCTCTTTCACCCCGGGATATAATTGGGAGTTGCCTCCATCGAGCCCTTCGATCTCCAGTTGAAGCAGTAATTCGTCTGCACGGCGATGCGCTGCTTCCGATGCTTCTGGCATGACTACTTTCCATATATCTTCCAGCAGCATGCCCAAGCTACCCAGCATACGCTCTTCAGGCGGGGTCTCTCCTTCAAAATGCCCTTCGGCACGTAACGTATCAAATAACTGCTGGTAGGCTGGCAACAACAGAGTCTCTGTCTGGAACAGCGTACCATCCATGTCAAAAATCATCGCTTCCGGTTTGCGTAATACGGTCTCTTCAGTCATGTCCAATGTTCCTTTCGGATTGGGATATGTATATGTTACAGAATCGTTCCCTTCCCATGATAAACATAACGTTTGAACGTGTAAACCAACGATTGTTAAACAGAGGCCAATCAACCTTATACAAAAAAGGACAGAGGAACAACTTGCTTCTCTTCAATGGAATGGACATCGGGTACGAGTGATTCTATTCGAAATATAGGGTCATTGCATTCACCCCGATCCATTCCCAGTATAACAGAAAGTGATGTTATGCCCAGAATATACACAGATGCGAAAAAAGGATGGCCCTCCCGCTTCCAAGTCGTTTTGAAAACTAAATTATACCATTTTAAGTCATTATTTTACATATTGTGTAATCATTCATCATTCGGGTCATTCGTTGCAGGAATATATAACCATTTACTTAGGCCATACCCAGTAAGGCATCAAACGTTACCAACTTGAGAATCAGGTCATTCGACTTATAAAATAAGTTGACAAAAAACCACAAAAAAAGATATTCTTCCTATTAACAAGGAATGTTTCCTCTTACAACCTTAGATCATGATTTTCGTTCAGAAAAAATGGAATATGCGCATGGTTCGAATAACCTATTTCATGAAGCGAGGTGTCCCGCATGAGAACAGTTGCGGACTATTTGGCAGAAACTCTGCGTAATCTAGGCGTTACTCATGTCTTTGGTATTATCGGAAAATCGATCTGTCCTGCAGTACTCCAGATGGTCGATCATGGTTTGCAGTTCATTCCAGGCCGTCATGAATCCAGCTCAGGTTTTGCTGCATCGGGTTACGCACTGCAGACAGGCAAACTCGGTGTCGCCTTTGCCACATCCGGTCCAGGTGGAACCAATCTGCTAACTGCTGCCGCCCATGCAAAAGCCAACAATCTCCCCGTACTATTCATTACAGGTCATCAATCCATTCAGGAACTGGGGCTACCTCAGTGCCAGGATTCTTCTTCCTATCTGGCTGATCTTGCCGAGATGTTCAGACCTGCCACGCTATTCAGCAAACTGGTTGAGCGTGGAGATCACTTCAGCACATTATTGAATCATGCCCTATCCATTGCACTTGGCCCCATTAAAGGTCCCGTTCACCTCTGTCTTCCTTTTGACGTACAGACCGAATGGTTAGCTCCGTGCAGAATTGTCATTCCCGAACCGGAACCTCTGCTTAGTGTATCTAACCTGAATCGTATTCTCCCTCTAATTCAACAATCCAGCCGTCCCTTAATCATTGCAGGTAAAGGTGTAGGTCGTGCCAAAGCCCATGAAGAATTGCTTCATTTGGCCGAAACGTTCAACATTCCCGTCATTACCACGCCTGGTGGCAAAGGAGCGATAGCGTGGGATCACCCTCTGTATCATGGCCCTTGTGGTGTTGGAGGATTTCCCCATGCAGACGACATGCTGAATCAAAGTGACCTTTATATCGTGCTTGGTTCAAGACTGAGTGATATGACACTCTGCAATCTGAAACCACAACATCATCCGGCACACCTGATTCAATTCGACATTGATCCTACATTTGTGGGTAAAATTCTCAATGCACAGACCTTACATATCACCGGTGACTTAAAGGATAATTTGCAGTATTGGTTAAGCACTCTGACAGACCGTTCTGCTCCAGTGCGTACAATGATTCCAACATCACCCGTGAATTATCATATGCCTTTGCCAGATCTGCCGAACCTGTCCCTAGCTTCCGTGCTGGACGGGATGAGTGACCTGCTTCCATACGATCATAAACTGTTTGTTGATGATGGAAGTCATGGCTTCCATGCCGTCCAGCGATATAAAGTGAAGAAACCCGGCAGCTTTGTGTTCGATTCTTACTTTGCCTGCATGGGTAACGCCATCGGTATGGCGATCGGTGCCAAGGCTGCTTCACCCGAGGAAACCATGGTATGCATTACCGGAGACGGATGTTTCATGATGCTAGGGACGGAGATCAACACCGCAGTATGTAACAAACTTCCCGTTATCTTCATCGTGGTAAACAACAAACAATTGGACATGGCCCTCAAAGGAATGGAAAAAACAACAGGCAGAATTGACGGCACCTTATTTGAAGTTCCCATGGACGCAGCCAAGTTTGCCGAATCTCTGGGTGCTATCGCTTTTCGAGCGGAGACTCATGCAGAATTCACATCCGCACTAAAGAAAGCTCAGACATTGGAACAAGTCACTGTGATTGAACTTCTTACCGATCGCGACGAGATTCCACCTACCGCTCACCGTACCGTAACTTTGAATTAGGAGGCGTATATCATGAGTGAACATGCAGCTCAGGGACTGGATCGTTTCACAAAACTTTCGGGTGAATATGGTGCACGAGCACTAGCCCCGATTAAGGAGCATTTTCCTGAATTATCCGAATTTATAATGGGGACGGCCTACGGGGATATTTTTCAACGCACAACGATTACAGATCAATGGAAGGAAGTTGCTATCATTTCTTCGTTGATCACCCAGGGGCAGTATGAACAGTTAGGCGTTCATTATACGATGGCACTTAGCGTAGGAATTACCGTGGATCAGCTCAAGGGAATATTGCTGCATCTCGCACCATGTGTGGGTGCTCCACGTATCATCAGTGCATTTAATATTTTGCTCGCCACCTTGGAAGAAATCCAATAATTCACTCTTCTACATTTTTATACATGATTCGACTTTTTTATTGATCTTTTTACATTCCTACCTTTATAATATGGGTAAATTATCCTCGGACCATTTCACATCTTAGAAAGCATTCACCCGAGAATCCTAGGGCTGTGTTGCCATCAGCAGGGTAGCTTTAACTCATTTTAGAAGGAGAGAGATCAAGTATGGGAAGTTTCAAACTCAAGAATGACGTTCCGAACAAGGTGCTCAACATTGAACTGGAGGGTTCTTTCTCTCAAGAAGACGGTTTGCGTTCCATTTCGGCCTATCAGGATACGATCGCTCCTATTAATACCAAGGAGTACAACCTGAACATTGATTGTAAAAAGTTGAATGTGACTGCCCCGGAGATTGTGCCACTTCTGGAAGGATGCCTTCAGTTGTTCAAAAAAGATGAATACAAAAAAGTCGTGCTGACACTTGAGAACAACGCAATTCTTAAAATGCAATTAGCTAGGCTTGGTCGGACTGTAGGTCTGGACAATCTTGAGATTATATCCACTTAATAAACCTGGCGGACAAGCTAAGATTCCAACCTTCCGCTCAAGAGGAGAATGAAGATGGCCGGAATTCGTATCGTCGATATCGATATCTATCATCCAACAACCCAGGTGGGCAATGATTTTTATATTGAACATTTTGATGCCAGAGGTGTAGATATTCGCGGATTGTTAAAGGCACTTGGTCGTGATACACGTTATACCATTGACAACGATGACGAAAACTCGCTAAGCATGGCCTTTGAGGCGACCAGTAATGTACTGGAAAAAACCGGACTCACCGGTGCAGATATGGATCTGATTGCTTATGCAAGCCAAACGCCAGAATACATCTTTCCTACGAATTCCCTCATGATTCATCGCCTGATTAACGGGGCATCTCATACGATCTGCATTGACAGCAACGCCAACTGTGCAGGCATGACCGCCGCTTTTGAACAGGTTAGCCGACAGATGCTGGGCAACCCCCGAATTCGGCGCGCATTAATCATCGGTTCAGATTACGTGGCTCCTCACGCGAGTCCGGATGATCCGGTATACTTTGCTAATTTCGGTGATGCAGCTGCAGCGATCATTGTAGAGCGGGACGAACATGCTGTCGGTTTCATTGATTCAATCTATCAGACGGATACCTGTGTATATGGTAATTCCCTCTTTCCCGCTGAAGGCTTGGCGAAACTGGGGAAAACCGGCGTGGATGCGGGTGCTTTTCATGTGAAATTCATACCGTTTGACGATGCCATCTGTGTGGATGCCGCTTCGGAGTCCATCCGTACCTTGCTTACGCGTAATGAGATTATGCCAGATGAGATCAAAGCCGCCTGTTTCTCTCAGCTATCCATTAGTAATATTCGGGCTGTATCCGAGAACATCGGTATTAGTCATGATACTGCCGTCTACATCGGAGATGAGTTCGGATATACCTCAACCAGCAGTCCATTCATTGCGTTGCATCGTGCGATTACCTCTGGTCAGATTCAGCGTGGTGACAAAGTTCTGTTCTGGACCGTTGGAGCCGGGTGGCAAAATGTTGCCATGGTCGTCGAATATTAGGTGAAAACTTCATAACCAACAAAACCATCCCTTGTACACGACTTGGGATGGTTTTGTTTTTCTTTGTTTTTTCAACCATATCATTCATATCGTTGAATCTTCAACATAAATAATTGTGAATTTAATCACTTACATAATATTACATAAAATATATGATAGGAAAGTAAATAAATCCCACAAAAGGAGATGTTTGTTTTCCGAAAAACTACCTATCATTATCAATTGCTGCTGCATTAGGACGTAGTTAGGAAGGATATTGCTGCTTTTCAACACACATTTTATTTATAGAGAGGGAGTTTTCAGAATGAAAATAAGAAAATCGCTGACTTCTTTATTATCTTTAGCTTTGTTATTAACTCCATTAAATCTTGTATTCGCTGAAGGTAGTATTGACACGACTACCATGAACAATGAACTCAGAAAAAATATTGAAATCAACATTGATTCATCGATTACGGGAAATGAGCGAGAAGTGATTGCAGACGTTATGGCCCGTCTTGACGAAGAAGATCGAGAGAATGTGATCTATGTCTCTGAAGATGGTGCCGTATACTCCAACAAGGTGGAACTCCAAGCGACTACAGAAGTATATGATCAGGTAGATAACAATACTTATCAAAGCGCATCCGGAAAAGAGCTTGTTGGACCTGGAATATCCACAAATGAATTTTCAACGTCTGCCGTTAGAGATGACCTACAAATTTCGCCTACTGCCGAAGTACCTACTCCAAGCGGAGGTTCCGGTCCTTATCGAAGAGTTTTCTCGAATAATGGCTACAACTGGTTAAGCACGTATGTAACTATTCCAGGTGCTCCATACGTAAAAGGCAATGTTTCTACAGATGTTCCTTATGTATATTTGGGCGGATGGGGATCTAACGGAAATGGGATAGATGCAGGTTTACAATATAGTACAGCGTTTGATAATTGGTCACCTACAACGTTGGCCAACGGAGAGATGGTTCCTAGCAATACGCGCTATCGATCAGGTCAGGATATTTATATGAAATTTTATGTGACTAATCCCAATGAATGTACGTTGGCTGTATCGGGCATTACAACGAGTGGTGAACAATTGACAACAACCATTGTAAGAGGCGGAATAAGCGGCTGGGATAAAAGTGGTACCGGGATGAGAGTAAAAAGAATGACCACCATTGGCCAAAAACCCGAGAACATGAACACAGGATCAACCATTAAAAATGTGCGCTGGCACGATATTACTGTAGGATATTATTCAGGAAGCAATCTCATCTATAACAACTGGGGCAGTGGACAAACCGGAGGGTATCACTCTGTACCTTCCAGTAAAGTAAGTGTAAATTATGTAGGCCCCGGAGAAGAAACGGTCAGCATACAACTTTAGTTATCCATTGAATCTGGAAGAAAAAATCTACAGAGAAAAGTAGCAGTTCCAAGATTATTTAATCTTCGGAACTGCTACTTTTTAAAAATAATTTTAAACCGTTGTTATACGAACTTCGACTATAAGTTTAATCTACGATTTCTGATTATCTATAAACGGTCCCTTCGTATCTTGCAGCAACAGTTCCATTCACAGTATGATAACTAACCAACACTAAGGTTCCAACATAACCGTCACTCGTCCGATGATCCGTAAGGTATTTCGGTACTCCAAAACCTACAGGGTAATAAAACACAACAGATTCAAATCTGCTTTCAAGCTTAGCAGCTACTACGTCTGATACACTTGTACTGGTATTCGGTTGAATATCTGCCGCAGACACGCCTGCGCTTGAAATAGAAGTGGTCAGAATAAAGGAACATGCAGTCAAAATAAGAATTTTACTAAGTCTCACAATGATCATCTCCTAAATAGAGTTTTGAACTACAATTTCATTGTATAATATACTAATGGACTTTACAACAATTTTTGTAAAAAAATATAATAATTGTAATTTTATTTAAAAAAGTAATGATTCAATTTACTACATTTACATACAAAAAAGCAGCCCTAATTGGACTGCCCTACCGTTGCCTGTTCCAAGCATTCAGAAAATCTTCTTGGTCTCCCGATCATCCTTCAGAATCTCCACCGCCTCCCGGAAACGCAAGGAATGTACGATTTCCCGTTCCCGCAGAAACTTCAGACTATCCTGCAGATCCACGTCATCGGTCATGTCAATCAACCATTGATATGTAGCCCGGGCTTTCTCTTCCGCTGCAATATCCTCATACAGATCCGCAATCGGATCACCCTTGGCCTGAATATACGTTGCGGTAAAAGGTACACCTGCTGCATTACTGTAGAAGAGGGCCTTGTCATGGTTAACGTAGTGAGCAGCCAGACCAGCTTGCTCCAGCTGTTCCACTGTAGCATCTTTGGTCAGCTTATAGATCATCGTAGCAATCATCTCGAGGTGCGCAAATTCTTCCGTGCCTATGTCATTTAGCAGACCAATAATTTTCTCTGGAATCGTATAACGCTGGTTCAGATAACGAAGAGCTGCGGCCAATTCTCCATCCGCACCTCCATACTGTTCCATCAGTAATTTGGCCATATGAGGATCACATTTACTCACTCGAACGGGATATTGCAGCTTTTTCTCATATACCCACATGCAGGACTCCTCCTCCTTCAACTATTTGATCGATTCTGTCCCTGTCCCGATTACGTTTCATTCAAGGGTTAGACCTGCCAAGGCCAAGGTGTCTGGGACCACTCCCATGGATATTTGGAGAACGCATGACCAAAGTTCATTAACGGTCCATACCGTTGTTGAAACTCATGAGCTACCCGCATTCGCTCTTGGCTGAACTTGTTGTACTGTTCGATGCTTTGAAAATCTCCTGGATGGGTGTCCAGGTACAGATTCAACTCAACTAACACGAAATCCAGCGCCTGAAGTTCTTCAAGTAACTCATAGTATTTGGCATCACAGGCTTTCGGTGCTTCAGGCTCCATCTGCTTCCACCTTCCTTCCCTTTGATTTCTTGGATGTGTAAGGGCTATACAATGCAGGCCATAATGTTCCCAGTCTCAGAGCTTCTGCCGGGCTGAACTGGGGCCAACCCATCGGTTGGAAAGGGATAAATAACTGCGGTGGCACAAGATACGTGCGAATTTCCATCGGTTTACAAGGATCAAACGGCCCCACAAAAGGGGCATACGCTCGAATCTGCGGATCTTTCATCAGAAACGCCTCCTTCCATCGATGTTAATGGTGAATCCCACATCACATTTCAAACCATTGCTTCCCGTCTCTATATCCATATGTTTCAGTTCTGTAAGTTAATCCCCTTTCAGTCAAAACCGGTACAGGAATTTCTCGTGTCCTCTTCACTCCGACACAAAAAGACCCTTGAAAGCACCTACTTGGCACTTCCAAAGGTCTATATCATGGCAGATTCCTTAACTTCCAAACAACTTTCACACTCACCTGTTCGATTTATCACCGTCATGCAACGCTGAACTATCCCTCTGCCTCATCTCCCGAGTGCAATTCTTGCGGGAGCGATTGCTTGTATACTTTGACTCGGGTAATTCGCAATCGAGTGGATTCTTCCACTTCAAAAGCATATCCATTCAATTCCCGTGTCTTGCCCTTGGCGGGACTGCCTTCAAGCTCTTTGAACAGCCACCCGCCAATGGTATCCACTTCTTCATCCTCAATGATCGCTCCAGTCCACTCATGAACCTCTTCAATGAGACAACGACCATCAATGGAAAATGAATCACCACTTCGCTCCATATGTGGACGCTCATCTTCAAACTCGTCATACAAGTCTCCAACGATCTCTTCCAGAATTTCTTCGGCCGTCAGTAATCCCGCTGTACCCCCATATTCATCAACAACCAGCGTCATCTGAGAATGTTTCTTCTGCATCAGACGCAGCACATGGCTGATTTCCATGGATTCAGGGACGTTCAAGATTGGACGGACAAGTGAAGCCAGATCATGTTGTTGCTCCGGTTCAGCCAGTAGCAGATCGGTAATGTGGATAAACCCGATAATCTCATCTTTGTCTTCTACCGCGACAGGATACCGGGAGTGTTTGGTTGCATGGATAATCTTCAGGTTCTCTTCCAAAGACATATGGGTATACAGACAATCCATATCTGTACGCGGCAACATCACTTCCCGGGCCAACATATCGGAGAAATCAAAAATGTTATCCATCAGCTTGATCTCATCCTTGTCAATGATACCACTTTTGGCACTCTGCTTCATCAGAATACGAAGTTCATCTTCCGAGTGAGCTTCTCCTTCACTGGCAGGTTCGATACCTGCCAATCGCAGCAACGCATTCGCTGATGCATTCAGTACCCAGATGAACGGGAAGAATATCTTATAGAACAACAGCAAGGGTGCAGACAGGAACAAAGCCACTCCGTCTGTTTTTTGAATCGCCAAAGATTTAGGCGCAAGCTCACCCAGCACGATATGCAGAAACGTTATGATACAAAAACCGATAATGACGGACACTGTCGAGATCAGCCCAGTATCTCCTACACCGAGCTTGAACATGAGGGGCTCAACGAGCAATTCGGAGATGGCCGGTTCTCCCAGCCAACCGAGTCCCAGTGAAGTCAGCGTTATACCGAACTGAGTTGCCGATAGATAGGAATCCAGTTTACCATTCACCTTCAATGCATAACCGGCCATTCGGTTTCCTTCACTCTGCAATTGAGTTAAGCGTGTCTGCCTTACTTTCACCAGGGAAAATTCCGCTGCAACAAATACGCCATTCAAAAATACGAGCAAAAAGACACAGACCAGATTAAATACCAGCTGTCCAAGATGAAATTCGGTATGAATACCCAAGTTGAAACTCCCCTTCTGGATCTATTTCAGGAATACACCTGGAATATCAACGTGTGATTGCCTTTCTCGATTTGAAATCCACACCTTTATAATACATATCTGCCACCAGCAGGTTTGGTCCGCAACAAGATGCGATATCACAATGGCAGTTGACCGTCTGATTCAACGGATGTTCAGCGGACCATTCATGGAACACATCATCCAGTTTCCGATCACTAATATTGCCAAATGCCGGGATATCCGCAAAATCCGTTACATACACATTGCCCGTAAACATGTTGACATTAACTCGGTTACGTCCATCCGGATCATTCCGTACCGTTACATTAGGCTCACTGTATAGTCGGTTAATCAATTCACGATCCTGCTCTGCTGTACTGCATGCGAAGAATGGCAGGGTCCCGAAAAGCATCCACATATCTTTGTCACGCACATCAAGCAAACGATGGATGGCTGATCTCATATGGTCCAGTGATAATACAGGCAGAGCAGAAGCAAAGTTCGAATTATACATCGGATGCACTTCATGACGAACACAGCCCATTTCACGAATCAATTGATGAATACCATCCAGCTTGTCGTGAGTACGGAAATTAATCATGGATTCAGCAGAGATGAACATGCCTGCTTCACTTAATTTACGGGAATTCTCAATCATTTTCTCGTACATCTTCACCGCTACTTCACGTTTCACAGGTCTCCCACTATTCGCAAATCCGACTTGATGGAAATCGTCTGCATTCAGGTAGTTGAATGAAATATGCATAACGTCCAGATAAGGTAAAAGTTGCTCATACCTGCTAATATCCAGCGTTAGGTTCGAATTGATCTGGGAACGGATTCCACGTTCCTTGGCATATTTGAGCAGCGGGATAATCATCTCATCCACTGTTTTCTGGCTAAAACTTGGCTCGCCACCCGTCAGACTGATCGTCTGCAGATGTTCCACCTCATCCAAACGTTTCAGCATCAAGGGTAGCGGAAGCGCCGGCGCTTCACGCATCGTAAGCATATCTCCCACGGCACAGTGCTCGCACCTCATGTTACACAGATGTGTCACAGTCATTTCTACACTGGTCAGCACATGGCGTCCATATGTACGCAGAGAGCCGATCGGATCCCATGGATCATTCGTCGGCGATAAAGGCATCGGTTGCACCGATCCTGAGTTTAGCATGGTCATTGTTCCTCACCTTATTCCTTTTATTAACCTAAAAAGTTTTCTTTACATCATACCTTGTGTTTCTCTTTTTGGAGTTATCTTTTATCATAGCACAATTTTGAGTGCTCCGGCACACGCCCACCCTGTCCATTACATGACAAAAAAACGCTCACGCAACTCGGGGGACAATCATGAATCGGCCCCGATATTACGCCATGAGCGCTAATTTCTTTCAAGCTTGTTCAGCTATCCATTCGTTCATTCTGGGCTACTGCTGGTGCATCTTCGACACCCTCCACACCCGTGATCATCACTGACAGTGCTGTCGACAAGTTAATTTCGTAAGGTGAAGACAACGTCTCACCGTCGGCATCCTTCAGCACTCGGATAAGCGGACGTTGAGGCACGCGTGGATGAATGGCTGCAACTACCCCGACCTCTCCGGTACTGAGTGTAACCGATAGACCTACAGGATAGATTGCCACACAATCCCTGAATCTCTCAAGCATCCGTTGTTCATAGAGTGTGCCTGAACCGGTATACAGCACCTCCACTGCCTGGTGTGGCAACAAGGCTTGCCGATATACCCGATTCGTTGTCATCGCATCATATGAATCAGCAAGCGCAATCCACTTGGCATATTCATGAATTTCCTTGTCCTTCAGACCGAAAGGATAACCACTGCCATCGATTCGCTCATGGTGCTGCAATGCACAATGCGCAGCCAGCAGCGGTATACCCGGTTCGTCTTTGAGTATGCGATGTCCATATGTAGTGTGCTGTTGAATAATTTTGAATTCCTCATCACTTAATCTGGAAGGCTTATGCAGAACTTCTGGTGCAATCTGTGTTTTGCCAATATCATGCAACAAGGCGCCCAGGCCAATCTCCATTAATTGCTGACGTGTGTACCCCGAAGCGACACCAAGAACCAATGTGTACACACATACATTCAGCGAATGATTATACAGGTCAAAATCACGGGAATTCATGTCCATGAGCATAATCATGGCTTCCTTCTGGCCACCAATGTCTTCCAGAATACTATTCATCACACCACTTAGCGCTTTACCAAAATGAGGAATCCGGTTCTTGCTTTTCAGCCCGGACATATTCTGAAACTGCTGCTTAATCTCTGCAAGCGCCTTTCGCTTGGTCTCTTCCTGCAGCATCTCCGGCACAATGATATCCTCTGTTGCCGCATCTTTGATATACACATAGCCGACCCCGAGATCCTTCAGGCGCCCAATCAATCGACTGGTCAGCTCTACATCTTCACTGAGCAGAACCAGTCCTTCTTCACTAAAAATACGTTTCCCCAGCTTCATGCCAGGCTGCAATAAGTTTATATGTACTAAACGCACAGCCTATCCTCTCCCGCTCCGTAGATGTAATAACCACTAGCCGCCGCTTCAGCAGAAGGCAAGTCCTTTTATTTAGCTTTCACGCCAGCGGGACCGCAGGCTGTCATCCAGCGCCCCTGGTCGTTTTAATTCCTTTTCCAGCAAATCGCGTAGGAATTCCGGAAGATGGTAACGCGTACCGATTCCATGAGCCAGAGAAGGATACCCCACATTGAACGTAAACATATCCAGTGTTCCAACGATATACTCACATTGATCTTCCATAGGCTCCCCATTGATGTAGATCGCCTTAATTTTCTCATAGGCTGGCGCATGTGAATGATAATGAACTTCCATTCCGTCCATACACAACGTGCCGAGGAGTTGACCCCGAAAGCCGAATCCCACAATGGGTTTACCTGAATACTCGTCCAACAAGGACTGCTCAAGTGCTTCACGAATCTGATTTCCACTCAAGCATATTGTACAAGCATTTATAGGAGATGGACATAGGGAATGTAACATTCCTTTGGTAATATTTCCTTGCGGAAGATCTCCAAGAAGCTGACCCGCATTGACCAGAGACAGCTGCCCCCCTGTAAAATGACGAACGGCTTGCGCAAGCAAGGATCCAAAAGGCGATTCCCTGTCATAATGGATCGGCAGAATTCGGTCCGTCATTACAGCGGTTTGATCCAGTGCTCTCTCGGCTTCCGTTCGATTCGTAGCGATTGCGAGCGTCACGCGCTCATCCAGTAACATATTCCGGGCAGCAACACATCCGCTACTTACCAGTTGTATAGATCTTATGCCATTGCTTCGCTCCAGCACCACTTTCCCAAGCCATTGACCGAATTTTCCAGCTGCGCCCAGCACGGTCTGACCAATGACTAGCGGTTCTTCCAGAACATGATGTGTATGCCCGCCGAGGATAACATCAATGCCAGCAATCTGCTCTGCCAGTCTCCGGTCTGTCGAAAGTCCAAGATGAGAAAGAATAACCACGACATCCACTTCAAGGCGTAATGCTTCAACCTGAACTCTTAATGTCTCCACCGGGTCCAGAACATCCCATCCAAGTAGTTCATAGAACGTTGTGAAGGGCGCAGTAGCCCCCAGCAGACCAATGCGAAACGGACCTTTCTCCACGATCAGAAAAGGCTTCATCCATATTGGCGGAAGGCCGGTATCCTGTTCGACAACATTGCCGCACACTACAGGACAGAGAAGTCCAGAGTACGACTGCGCGAGCTGATCTGGCGTAAATGTCAGTCCTTCGTTGTTCCCGATGGTAATGGCATCATAACCAGTCAGATTGATTACATCGACATTAGCCGTGCCCAGCGTTCCTTCTGTCTCCACGGCCATCCGGTCCATATGATCACCTATATCCAACACAAGAATGTTTCCGCCTTGTTCACGTTCTTCATGGATCATAGCGGCGATGGTGCTCATGGAGCCGAAGTGACTATGGATGTCATTCGTGTGCAGAATCGTTAACGTTTCCTTTTCCCTGGTGCTCATCACACCGCCACCCCCGCTCTTCAATAAACGTACATTCTTCTAATAGATTAGCATAACATTTTCAGTGCCGTTATGATATATTTATAGGGTTTAGAGATAAAAAGAGGTGAGTCATTCATATGAAATTGACAATTCAACTATTTGCAGGCATCGCAGAACGCTTAAATACATCCCTTCTGGAGTATGAATATATCGGAAATGATCCTACGCCTGCCGAATTAAAAGAAAGACTGAGCCTGGCCTACCCCGAGGCAGCTTCTCAGATACGCACATCTTTTTTGGCAGTTAACCAGCAGTACGCTCCTGCCGATACTATACTCAAGTCAGAAGACGAACTTGCATTAATCCCTCCTGTCTCCGGAGGTGATGGCACACGTATACCCAAGCATCGTTCTGCTTCTCTTGAGCATCGAACTGAAGATGGGTTATTTCTGATTACAGAGTCCGCCTTGTCTGTGGAAGATACAACGGCGCTAGTGATTACTGCGAACCATGGGGCAGCCCTTACTTTTGTAGGTACGACCCGTGAAATGACTGGTGAACAGCGCACCATACATCTGGAGTATGAGGCCTATGTGCCGATGGCACTCTCTCAGATGGCAGCCATCGGTTCGGAAATTTCCGAACGTTGGCCTGGTGTGATGTGTGCAATTAGTCACCGAATCGGGAAGGTTGACGTGGCAGAGATCAGTGTTGTTATCGCTGTCTCCTCGCCTCATCGCAACGACTGTTATGACGCAAGTCGCTATGCCATTGAACGACTCAAACAGACGGTCCCCATCTGGAAAAAAGAAATGTGGGAAGATGGATCTGAATGGAAGGGTCACCAACTAGGACCCTGGAACCCAACCGACAAGAATCAATGAGCCATTTCACCTCTCTATTAGAGTGGGTGAATAGTAAATAAGTCGTTGTCAACCCATTTTTTTCTTGTTATTATAATCATATGTGTCGATATTAGTCGAGGAAAAGGTGGTTTATACGTGAGAGTGCATGTTACAGATCTTAAACCTGGAGACCTTTTAGAAAATGATGTATATAACAGCTCGGGTCTCCACATGCTGATGAAAGGTTCCTCTCTCAGTGAAGATGACATATCCAAGCTGTTACAACACGGAATCGATTACGCAGATGTAGAACACACAACATCCGACCTACACTCTGATGCACTAACCATACCTTCCGATCAAACACGTCTGTTAACTAAGCTGTTTAACGATACGATCAAAGGTACTGAGTCTCTGTTCCAACAAGCACTGGAGAAGGGCTTTATTGATGAGACACAGGTCGATGAGATTTTGATTGCCCTAACTGGACAGTTGGAAAAACAAAAAGACGTTGTTTCCCTGTTGCTGATGCTGGATGGGGATAACGATTACACCTACAACCATTCGTTACAAGTCGGAATGCTCGCTTTTTATATTGCCGGCTGGATGGGCTACAATCCCGAGGAATGTCTGACCGTAGCCAAAGCAGGATATCTACATGATATCGGCAAATCCAAGATTCCTTCTGAAATATTACATAAACCAGGTAAACTGACCACGGAAGAATTCGATGAGATGAAGAAACACACATTCTATGGATACGATATCATTAAAGAATCCACTCAGGATGAAATTCTGGCCACGGTTGCCCTCCAGCATCATGAACGTGAGGATGGAAGTGGTTATCCGCATGGACTCCAAGGTGAAGACATCCATCCATACGCCCGTATAACCGCTGTAGCGGATGTCTACAGCGCCATGACTACCAATCGGGTGTATCAGACCAAACAGGAGCTTATCTCTGTTCTGTGCGAACTGTACAGCCTTAGCTTTGGTCAGTTGAACGCCGAAGCAACTCAGGAACTCATCAAGCACATGCTGCCGAATTTTATCGGTAAACGAGTTCTGCTTACCACTGGACAGACAGGGTCAATTGTTATGAACAATCCTGCGGATTACTTCCGACCACTGGTTCAGACCTCTACGGCCTTTATCGATTTAGCGAAAGAAAGAGATATTGCTATCGTTGAAATTTATGTACAGTAAGTACTACTGCTCCGTTGTACAGAGCATCCTTATGAACTAATCCATACCAGAGTATACGGATTAGTTGTCGGCATACGTAAAAAGGGGAAGCCGTGATGGCTTCCCCTTTTTCTATTGCATTTGGTTCATGTTGGATTAAACGCAGAATGCTTTCGTGATGATAACCAACAGAATGAACAGTACCAAGATCGCACCCGTGTTCGTGAACATATTGTATCCGCCTACGCCGCCTACTCCGCCTACATTGCCCCCACAGCCATATCCTACTTCGCTCATGTGATTGCCTCCTCTTCATCAGGTATACCCTAACATATGACGTTTCCGAAGGAATGAACCGGGCGAAGTGGCAACATTCCATAATTGGTTGTCTGCCTGCCTGTCTGGAGTTCGGTCTGAAGTGTCAGCCTCTGGTTACTCCGTGTCCTTCGCAGTATTCTGTAAATCAGAATCTGAATGAACCTGCATCCCGTTCTCTTTGCGATACATAATAACAAGCATTCTCCAAAAATCATAACTGCCTGTATCGTTCATAATAAACGGACGATAATGATCGAACGCTTGCTCCGCCCAAGACGGGCAATCCATATTGGACGTTTGTTTCTGCTGTTGAATCCATTCCCCTTGAATCTTCAGCGTCTTCTGCATGGCGTTAAATATTTCCTTCTCCGCATGGGTCATTGGCAGAGCCCCCTGTTCCTGCGCTATAGATCCGTATTCGGACTTCAAATATGCTCCCGGCTCTAACACACCATCTTCGCTGGCTGTGTATCCATAGGAGGGCACACTAGTTTTACGCACCTCATAATGGACATGCGGGCCAGTACTCTGACCTGTACTACCCTGATTACCGATCTTCTCGCCTCGCTTTACCCTCTGTCCAACGGTTACCGCAATACGCGAAAGGTGAGCATAACAATGCAGATACCCCCGATGATCCTGTAGCGCCACTGTAAGTCCGTAGCCACCGAATCCTGAGCCTGTAAGCCCTTCAGAAGCAAATCGTACCGTTCCGTCCATAAAAGCATTGACGGGGCCGTTCCAAGGCTCTCTGACGAGATCAATTCCGCGATGAAAAGTCTGTCCACCATGAATGGGATGAATTCGATAGCCGAATGAACTTGTAATCCGATATCCCTCGAAAGGGTTCACGTTCATACACTCACATCCTTTTCTATCATTACATGCTTAAATCTATGAAATGGCTTGTGCTATTGGTCTTATTTTATTACAAAAAAACACCGCTCAGAATAGGTTTGGAAAAACCTTGCGGTCTCTCTAACATATATTCCAAGCGGCACAGCCATAGTGTAACGAACACTCTATGAGATATTTATATTATTATTTCATTTCAACGAATACTCACTCCGGTCCTGCTCTTTCATAAAAACCGTCTATATTCCACCCTGTTGGAACCTCAAGTTTAATGGTTCTCTTCATCCATTCTCGAACATGAGCAACTCTATATTGTCTGATGCACAGGTATTCCTTGTATCGGTATCCCCCAATACGATAACTGCGTTAGCATCCGAGTACTCCTTGGGGAATATATGTACCATTCATTAACAGAAGAATAAGTCAGCTCGCTTCATTTGTATTATCTGTACCCTTTTGCAACAAATAAAAATACCCCATAGAGAGACTTTATAAAGAGTCTGCTCTACAGGGTATACAATCACATGAAATGGATCTGCCGCTAACATCAGCAGCAAGGTTCAGCTTCACAGCTTCGAAGGGAACTGCATTGAATTAACCAATGGAGCCTTCCATTTCGAATTTGATCAATCTATTCATCTCAACGGCGTATTCCATTGGCAATTCCTTGGTGAATGGCTCAATGAAGCCCATGATAATCATCTGCGTAGCTTCTGCATCCGTCAGACCGCGGCTCATCAGGTAGAAGAGCTGATCCTCGGACACTTTGGATACCGTCGCTTCATGCTCCAGCATGATGTTATCGTTCATGATTTCATTGTAAGGAATCGTATCCGATGTGGACTCGTTATCGAGAATGAGTGTATCACATTTGATATTGGATTTTGCACCTTCCGCTTGACGTCCAAAGGATGCCAGACCACGGTACGTAACTTTACCACCATGTTTACTGATCGACTTGGATACAATCGTAGATGTTGTATCTGGAGCCAAGTGAATCATTTTCGCTCCTGCATCCTGATGCTGATTTTTACCAGCTACAGCGATGGACAACACAGAACCTTTTGCTCCACGGCCTTTCAGTACAACAGCTGGATATTTCATCGTCAGTTTGGAACCGATGTTACCATCGACCCATTCCATCGTTGCATTTTCTTCTGCAACCGCACGTTTGGTAACCAGGTTGTAGATGTTTGGTGCCCAGTTTTGAATCGTTGTGTAACGAACACGAGCATTTTTCTTACAAATGATTTCAACAACCGCACTGTGCAGAGAGTTCGTGCTGTAGATTGGAGCTGTACAGCCTTCTACATAGTGAACGAAGCTGTCTTCGTCTGCAATGATCAGTGTACGCTCGAATTGTCCCATATTCTCGGAGTTAATCCGGAAATAGGCTTGCAGAGGAACTTCACATTTAACGCCTTTTGGCACGTAGATGAAGCTTCCTCCAGACCATACCGCACTGTTCAGAGCCGCAAATTTGTTATCCGTTGGCGGGATAATCGTTGCGAAATATTCACGTAGGATTTCCGGATGCTCTCTAAGAGCTGTATCGGTATCCATGAAGATTACGCCCTGATCTTCCAATTCCTTTTGCATGTTGTGGTATACAACCTCGGACTCATACTGAGCCGATACACCTGCAAGGAACTTTTGCTCTGCTTCAGGGATACCCAATTTGTCAAAGGTTTCCTTGATTTCAGAAGGAACCTCTTCCCAAGTTTTCCCTTGCTTATCAGAAGCACGAACATAATATTGAATTTCATTGAAATCCAATCCGTCGAGATCTCCGCCCCATTGTGGCATTGGCATCTTTTCGAATTGTTTCAAAGATTTCAATCGGAATTCCAACATCCATTCCGGTTCGTCCTTAATTCGGGAAATTTCAGTAACGATCTCTGCAGTCAGACCTTTACCGGTTTTAAAGATGGATTGGTGTTCGTCACGAAAACCATATTTATACTCTTCCATTTCTGGTGCTTTTTTAGCCATCTTACTCTACCTCCCTATCGTTATTGTACTTTGTCCTCTTCGTCCATCCCTTTGCGTAGTGCATTCCAGGCCAGAGTGGCACATTTGATGCGTGCAGGGAACTTGTTCACACCGGATAGGGCTTCGAGATCTTCGTAATCGTCGAAATCGACTTCTTCACCTTTCATCAGTGAGGAAAAACGGTTAGCCATATCGAGTGCCTGTTCCATCGTTTTGCCTTTGACAGCCTCTGTCATCATCGATGCCGAGGACATGCTGATGGAGCAACCTTCACCCGTATATTTGGCTTCCTGAACGATTCCGTCTTTCAGCATAATTTGCAATGAAATCCGGTCGCCGCACGTTGGATTGTTCAGATTCACCGTGACAGCGTCATTATCAAATGTTCCGCGGTTACGCGGATTTTTGTAGTGGTCCATTATAACACGTCGGTAAAGATCATCAAGTTGCATCGCCAAAATACTCCTTTGTCTGAATTAAGGCGCTAACAAGCCGATCCACATCTTGTTCGTTATTGTATAGATAAAAACTGGCACGAGCGGTTGAGCTAACTTCAAGCCAGCGCATCAGCGGTTGACAGCAATGATGTCCGGCACGAATGGCTACACCACTCGCATCCAGTACCGTTGCCACATCATGAGGGTGAACATCACCCAGATTAAAGGTAACGACACCTACATGCCGCTTAGCCGGGCCATAGATGGTCAATCCGTCGATTTCTGACAGACGTTCCGTTGCATAAGCTGTCAGCACACTTTCATGATGTGCAATCTCATCCATACCAATCTGCTCCAGAAAATCGATGGCAGCCCCCAACCCTACCGCACCTGCGATAATTGGGGTTCCCCCTTCGAACTTCCAGGGAAGCTCTTTCCAGTTGGATTCGTACAGACCCACATCATCAATCATTTCACCGCCGAACTCAATCGGTTCCATGGACTCCAGCAGCGCCTTTTTGCCGTAGAGTGCACCAATTCCGGTTGGTCCGCACATTTTATGACCAGATAGTGCATAGAAATCACAATCCAGATCCTGTACATCCACCTTCATATGAGGTGAGCTTTGTGCACCATCAACGACAATCACAGCACCATTGCGATGTGCAATTTCAGCGATTTGTTTTACCGGATGGACTATGCCCATAACATTGGATACATAAGCGATTGCTACAACTTTCGTATTGTTCGTAATCGTCTTCTCGACATCAGCCAATTCGATATGACCATCTGGCTGAAGCGGAATGTATTTCAATGTCGCCCCTGTCTCCTTGGCCACTTGCTGCCAAGGAATCAGGTTGCTATGGTGTTCCATTTGCGTGATAACAATTTCATCGCCTTCTTTGCAATTGGCACGAGCGTAGGACGAAGCCACCAAGTTCAGGGCTGTCGTTGTCCCACGGGTGAAGATAATCTCCTGCGTACGGCGGGCATTGATAAACTTGGCTACCTTCTCACGCGCACCTTCGTAGGCGTCTGTTGCACGGCTTCCAAGGGTATGCACACCACGATGTACGTTGGAGTTCTCATACTCATAATAATGTTTGACTGCTTCAATCACAGCATGAGGTTTCTGTGAAGTTGCAGCACTATCTAAATATACGAGCGGGTGTCCGTTAATTTCCTGGTGGAGGATCGGGAACTGCTCGCGAATGGACGGGTTCATTGTCCGAGTTTCCGTTCAATGAGAGACTGCAATTGGGTACGCAGTGCTTCCAGAGGAATATCCGCCACCACCGGAGCCAAGAAGCCGTAAATGATCAGGCGTTCCGCATCCGTACGGTTAATTCCGCGCGACATCAAGTAATGAATCTGCTCGGCATTGACTTGACCCACAGAAGCCGCGTGACCTGCTGTTACATCGTCTTCATCAATAAGAAGGATTGGGTTGGCGTCTCCACGTGCTTTAGGGCTCAGCATCAATACTTTCTCAGTCTGCTGTCCATCAGCCTTCGTAGCGCCTTTCTCAATCTTCGTGATACCGTTAATGATTGCAGAAGCTTCTTCACGCATAACCGCACGTGTAATCATCTGACTTGGCGTGTTCTTGCCGAAGTGACGAGCTTCTGTAGTGTAATTGATTTTCTGGGAACCCGAACCAACAGCGATTACTTTGGAGTCAGAGCTTGATCCATTGCCTTTGAGCACAGTCATCGTGTTGCTCGCTGTATCGCCATTATTCATTTCACCAACAATCCACTCGATCGAAGCATCATTCTCTACAACTGCACGGCGGAATGAAACATCTGTTACATCTACGCTAAGTTGATGAACGGATGCATAGCGTACTTTGGCACCGGATTTCACGAATACTTCCACAACACCATTATGGAAAACAGGTGCAGACAGTTCGCCAGATACATAGTTATCCACATAAGTTACAGAACTATTCGCTTCAGCAATTACAAGCACGTGAGGTGCAAACGTTGCAGATGCATCATCTGTAAGTAACACGGCTTGCAGTGGCACTTCAATCTCGACATTCTTTGGAACATACAGGAAGACCCCGCCATTCCAAAGTGCAGCATGCAATGCAGCGAGGGAATGCTCATCTGCTTTCACCGCTGTGTTCAGATAAGGTTTTACCAAATCGCCATGTTCGCGAACTGCTGTAGCCAGATCCGTGAAGATAACTCCTTTTGCAGCCAGATCAGCAGACAACTTGGAGTATACTGCACCGGAATTGCGCTGGATAACCAGACTACCTTCAGCTTGATCCTGAACCAATTCTTTAATAGAAGCGGGTACTTCTGTCAAAGAAGAAATAGCCTCACTTGCTTTATATGTGCCGTACTCGCTGACATTCCAGCGTTCGATTTTTTGTTTTTCCAGTTTAGGAAGCGCAAGCCCGCTCGCAAGCGTTAAAGCTTCGAGCCGCTGTTCGGTCAACCAGCCGGGTTCATTGTTACTTTCCGACAAGGCGCGAAGCGCTTCAGATTCAACCGGAAGAATTGTTTGTGTAGTCATTGATTAATCCTCCTCCGTTTTGTCTTTACGCTTCTTGGCCTACAGTTTCGTCTGTAATTCCCAGCTCTGCCTTTACCCAGTCATACCCTTCCGCTTCCAGACGGTGAGCCAATTCAGGTCCGCCGGATTTCACGATACGACCTTGCATCATTACGTGAACATAGTCAGGCGTAATGTAGTTCAACAGACGTTGGTAGTGAGTGATGATCAGGAAACCACGATCTTCGCTCTTCATAGCGTTCACACCGTCAGCCACGATTTTCAGAGCATCGATGTCCAGACCGGAGTCAATTTCATCAAGTACTACGATTTTCGGGTCAAGCAGCATCATTTGGAGAATCTCGTTACGTTTTTTCTCACCACCGGAGAAACCTTCATTCAGGTAACGGTGAGCGAACTCAGGGTTCATGTCGAGTTCTTTCATTTTACCTTCCATTTGACGAATGAACTTGATCAGTGAGATCTCGTTACCTTCGCCACGACGTGCGTTAATTGCACTACGCAAGAAGTCGGAGTTAGTTACACCCGCAATTTCACTTGGATATTGCATAGCCAGGAAAAGACCTGCACGTGCGCGCTCATCTACAGCCATATCCAGTACATCTTCACCATCAAGTGTGATTGTACCCTCTGTTACTTCATATTTAGGATGGCCCATCAAAGCAGATGCCAGGGTTGATTTACCTGTTCCGTTCGGACCCATGATTGCGTGGATTTCTCCACCTTTCATTTCCAGATTGATGCCTTTCAGGATTTCCTTACCTTCGATCGTCGCTTTCAAACCTTCAATGACGAAATTCGTAGCCATGTGTATTGTTTCCCTCCATTGATTAAATTGATGTGTACTGTCGAAAACGAAAAAGCGCCTATTATATCTGAACAGGGCTTCCCCTGAATTTCTCCTGTGCTCCAATCTCCAAAGTAAAAATCACTTTAGAATAATTCTAAACTGATTCTCAATGATAATCAAGTCATTTCCTACGATCTCTTGTCCCATATAGGAAACATTATTCTACCTGATTCTATCTTAAAAGCCCGTTTGAATCAAATTAGAAAACATCGCCGTCAGAAATAGACAGTGAGAAAAATCACAGAAAATCAAGCTTTTATTGCAGCTTCTACTCTCAACCAAAAAGGACTTATCCATATCATGGACAAGTCCTCCCGTTAATAACATTACATTTTAAGCGTTTCGTTAATCTTCTGTACCTGTTCGTCAAAATCCGCAACGTCCACCACCGGCGTCATTTCGCGCGGCACCGGACCATTCGGAATGGAAATCCATGAGCGGCAACCATTATATTCAGACAATACTGGAATCTCCATCGGTTCATTCAAAAGGTACACACGTAAAATCAATACATGGAGCGGATCTTTCCGTTTCCATTTCAGGCGGTCTTCAGCCAAATCCGCTGTCCACATATGAAAGTCAAGAAGTCGATCCAGCATCTCCTGATCTCGTATCTCCAGATCCTGCGTTACTTCAGCATATGCCGTAATGCGGATTGTCGAAGCTTCGGGCACCCATTCGGCCAATGATTCCTCAACATAGGAATGATCCGAGGACTTAATCAGTTCTTTACGCTGATGTTCATAAGTCGGATACAAGTAAAACGCTGGACTTTTCAGCTCAAAATGTCGGGTTTCCTCCACAATCCCACCTTTGCGCATCACCATAATCTGGCGACCACTTTCCAGTGCTTTAATTGTAGAGGCCCATTCTTTCAAAGCCGGTATCGTTGTTTCTAACATAAGCGGTTCCCTCCCCAACGTTCTTGTCAGCAGTATAGACGCTTAGGGCGTATCTGACAACATGGTCCGGGATCAGGAGGCTAAGGTAAGAGACATACTTAAAATAGGCCTAGAAGATGGATATATTAACCCAGGAAAGAGCGCAGCATCCACATATGTTTCTCCAGATTTGCCTTGAAACCTGTCAGCATGTCGGATGTTGGTTGATCTTCAGCTGCATCTGCAACTTCGATCCCTTCCTGATACTCGTTTGAGAGTGTAGCAAAGTCTTCAATCAGGTTTTGTACCATCGTTTTGGCGTCTTCACCACCTGCTGCTTCCTGAATTGAAGAAAGCTCCAGATACTCTTTCATTGATGCTGCCGGGCTACCTTTCAAGGTAAGAATACGTTCAGCAATCTCATCCATTTGAACCGTAACTTCGTTATAGAACTCTTCAAATTTTACATGCAAAGTAAAAAAGTTCGGGCCTTTTACATACCAGTGATAGTTATGGATTTTGACATACAGTACGTTCAGGTTAGCCACCTGACGATTAAGTACTTGTTCCACCGATTTTGCTTGATCTGTTTTGTTTTTTGTAGCCATATTTATCCCATCCTTTTATTAAAATTAGTCTGTTACGCATAATGGAGCAGGTCACCCTGCAGACATAACAGAGAGTTAACAATGTGTCACCGCTTGTTGCGGAGAGGCTTGCCCGGCATGATTTCTACCAACCGTCCGGCCTATTTATTTTTACCCTTGAACTAGAAGTTCGAATCAGAATGCACTTTGCTTGTCTCAAAAAAAAGTACAAAAATCACGCTTTTTCCGATATACTGACATATACCAAGCAAAGAAGTGGGTTTTCCTGTTTCTTCATATATATGGAGGTGGCACCTTTGTCTCAATATCACCCTTTAAACCCCCAGGATGCAATCGAACTGGCCAAAACATTACCGGGTCCATTTGCGGCAGATGCGAATCTGGATTGTCATGAGATCGGCGACGGCAATCTGAATTTGGTATTCCACATCACGGATCAGAACTCCGATAAAAGTATCATTATCAAACAGGCGCTTCCTTATGCGAAAGTGGTTGGAGAATCATGGCCACTCTCTCTGGTACGTGCCCGAATTGAACGTGAAATTCTTCAGGAAGAGTATCGTCTGTGTCCAGGGATGGTACCGGAAGTGTATCATTACGATGATGACCTCGCGTTAACGGTTATGGAAGATCTAAGTGATCATGTAATCATGCGTAAAGGCCTGATTGAAGGTGTTACCTACCCTCTTTTTGCACAACATATTGGGGAATTCATGGCAAGAACGCTGTTCTTCACATCCGACTTGGGCATGAATCAGCAATTGAAGAAGGAACAACAGGGTCGATTTATCAATCCCGATCAATGCAAAATAACGGAAGACCTGATCTTTGATGAACCCTATCGGATTGCACCAAATAACAACTATGATGAAGCAATTGAAGATGAAGCCGAGGCGCTTCGTTCGGATGGAGCACTTCATCTTGAAGTGGCTTTGCTGCGTGAAAAATTCCTGACGCATAGCCAAGCATTGCTTCATGGAGATCTGCACACCGGCAGCATTTTCGTCACACCTGAATCGACCAAAGTTATCGATCCCGAATTTGCATATTACGGTCCCATGGGATTCGATGTCGGCGCAGTTCTTGCGAACCTGCTGCTGAACTATGTGTCTCTACCAGGGTGGATTCAGGATGAGCCTGCTTTGCGCGAGCGTGAAGTACTTTTGCTGGATATGATTCGTGATGTATGGACTGAATTTGAATCCCGTTTCCGTGCGCTCTGGGCTACTGATCTGGTTGATCCACTGGCGAAAACGCCTGGGTATCAGGATCTCTATGTACAGCAATTATTCAGAGATAGCGTAGGTTTTGCTGGCGCAAAAATGGTCCGCCGTATTGTTGGTCTTGCCCACGTGGCGGACATCGATACTATTGCGGATGGAACGGAACGCGAACACGCTCAGCGCAAGGCTCTGGCTGTCGGCAAAGCGCTCATTAAGAGCCATCGCCGCGTGAATACGATTGGTGAAGTACTAGACACTGTGTCTACAGCTGTCTCTGGCGTTAAAGCCTAAATTAAGGAACGGAGGAACTATCCATGACAACTCTTGAACATCAGCCTCTTTCCTCTCTGAACTGGAAAAAGGACAAGCTTGAAATGCTTGACCAGCGTCTGTTACCCGAAACGATTCTTATGCTGAAACTGTATACACCCGAGGAGGTATGGGAATCCATCCACTCCATGAAAGTACGCGGTGCTCCTGCGATTGGCATTGCTGCTGCATTCGGTGTCGTATTGGGTGCCAAATCCTATGACGGAACGACCGTTCAAGGATGGCTTGATCACGTAAAATCCATTTGTGCTCATCTGGCTACTTCCCGTCCAACGGCTGTGAACCTGTTCTGGGCACTGGATCGCATGATGCTAAAAGCAAGTGCTCTCGTTGAATCCGGCATGAGTCTGGAAGAGAGCAATGCTGTTCTTGAAGCAGAAGCTCTATTGATTCAGAAGGAAGACGAAGAAGTATGCCGCATGATCGGTGAGAATGCACTGCCTTTGTTCGAAGATGGTATGGGTGTGCTCACCCACTGTAATGCTGGCGGACTGGCCACTGCAAAATACGGTACGGCAACGGCTCCAATGTACCTTGCTCAGGAACGTGGCATGCATCTTAAAATATTTGCCGACGAGACTCGTCCTGTACTTCAGGGCGCACGTCTGACTGCATTTGAGTTACAGCAAGCCGGCATTGACGTTACGCTGATCTGCGATAACATGGCGGGCATGGTGATGTCCAAAGGCTGGATTCAAGCCGTTATCGTAGGAACAGACCGCGTTGCTGCGAATGGCGATGTGGCTAACAAAATCGGAACCTACAGCGTGGCAGTGCTTGCCAAGGCTCACAATATTCCGTTCTATGTAGCTAGCCCGTTGTCCACCATCGACTTGTCCACTCCATCCGGAGACCTGATTCCGATTGAGGAACGTGCTGCGGAGGAAGTGACCGAAGGATTTGGCAAACGTACTGCACCGCAAGGTGTTAAAGTATTCAATCCGGCGTTTGACGTAACTCCTAACGAATATGTAACAGCTATCATTACGGAGAAAGGCGTTGTTCGCGCTCCTTTCCAAGAAAACTTGGCTGCCTTGTTCGCGAAGGAAGAGGCTTAACTTTATAAGCGTATTTAAGAAGAGTTCGTGTAGTATAGAGTTAGTGGTTACGATGTGCCAGGCTCTGCATTACGACGCTAAAGGAGGGGCTGTCCCATAAGTCATAAAAATGGCTAGGGACAGCCCTGTTTTCTAAATTGTAAAACAAAAAGAAACCGCTCCTTGGTAAAATGGAAGTACGACCCACCATTTGAAAGGAGACGGTTTCTTTGTACATTCAATATACCATGGATCAACTTTTCTTGCCAATGGATTTGGAGACAGATATCCCCGAAAATCACATCGTTCGTGTCGTGAATGACGCAGTCAACCGCCTGAGCGATTCCATTTTTAATGCGGCGTATCCTGGCGGGGGCCGCCATAGTTACCACCCCAAAATGCTCACTAAAATCATCATCTACGCCTACACCCAGCGAATCTATTCTTCCCGACAAATCGCCAAGGCGGCTCGGGAAAACATCATGTTTATGTGGCTCGCCGGGCGACAACAGCCGGATTTTCGGACCATTAATCGCTTCCGTTCCGAGCGGATGAAAGAAGTGCTGGAAACCGTGTTTACCCATATACTGGAGTTGCTTGTTCAGGAGCAATACGTATCCTTGGAACACTACTTTCTGGACGGAACCAAGCTTGAAGCGAATGCGAATCGGTACACCTTCGTCTGGAAAAAGGCTGTCGTCAAGTACCAGGCCAAGCTGCAAGAAAAAGTACATACCCTGTTCCAAGCCATCGAAGCGGCCGAAAGTGAAGAAGATGCGCTCCACGCGGGTACAGACCTCCCTGAGCTCGGGGAAGCTTCCGCACTCACGGCAGAAAAGGTGGAAAAAGCGGTTCAGCAACTGGAGGAATCTTTACAAGAAAAACCGAAAAACAAAATCGTAAAGAAAGCCGTGCGCCAGTTACGCAAAGACTTGCTACCGCGGCTGCAAAAGTATGAGCACCAGATCCAAACCGCAGGGGAGCGGAATAGCTATAGCAAAACCGATCCGGACGCAACGTTCATGCGAATGAAAGAAGATCATATGCGAAATGGTCAATTGAAGCCAGGGTACAATGTGCAGATTGGAACGGAAAACCAATTTATTTTGGGTTACACGGTGCACCAGCGACCGACAGACACGAAATGTCTGAAGCCCCATCTCGATCATTTAGAAGAAACGCTCGGCAAAAAACCGAAGACTGTCATTGCCGATGCAGGATATGGAAGCGAAGAAAATTACAGCTATTTCGAAGAGAACAACATCCAAGCGATCGTCAAATACGGGACGTACCATAAGGAGAAAACGAGGGCCTTTCAGCAAGCGATTGGCAAAGTGGATCACTGGAGCTACAACGAAACGGAAGATTCATGGAGCTGTGCGGCCGGGAAGACGTTACGTTTTCGGTACGAAAGCGAGACGGTCACGGAAAGTGGTTACACGATTCGTACCCGCCATTATCGAAGTGAAGATTGTAGTGCATGTCCTCTGAAAGCAACATGCACCAAAGCCAAAGGAAATCGGGAGATCGCGATCAGTCTGACCTATATGCGGCAAAAAAACGAGATGCGGGAACGACTGCGCAGTGAGGAAGGATACACCCTTTCCGTTCGGCGCATGACGGAGCCGGAGAGTGTGTTTGGACAAATCAAAAACAACCGGGGATTCCGAAGATTCCTGCTTCGCGGCTTGCAAAAAGTAAGCCTGGAGGTCGGGTGGCTTTGCCTTGCCCACAATCTGCTTAAAAAAGCCGCAATGACGGAAAAACGCAAAAAGGACAAAGCAGGATAAACCTCTGCTTTGTCCTTTTTTGAACGTATGAGTGTTATTTCTTTTTGACATTACGCTTTTTAAGGGCTTTTGAGACAGCCCCTTTTGTTATTGATTAAATCATTTTTAACAAAGCCTCTACACCTGTCATGCCAACTGTAATGCCCATGGCCTCGGCTTCTGTTGTCACCGACTCCATAGGTGCGTGCAGCAACTGCTCCAGTGTACGCACACCAACTGCCCGAGCTGCAATAATTTTGCGATCTCCAAGCTTCTCATTAAGTAATCCCACGTCGAGTGCTCCGCACATGATATATCCTTTGGATGTATTAATGGTCAGCAACGTTGTTTTGGGCAGCTTGACTTCTACCCCAACCAATACATGCTCTCCAACTACAATAGGCTCCATTGTCACCATAATTTCCCGATCCACCTCCTCTTCCACAGGTCACGATAATTGTATGCCTCATTCTGGATTGTCGTGTGGACACCTGCCGTGTTTGAGAAAATGTAGGTACTTCCAGTTCAAGTACTGTTGGTAATTCTCCTCTCAGACTTAGATAGTAGAAATATGCTTTCTTTGAAATATAAAAAAGCCACCTCAGAAATGAGGTAGCTCTCATAATAATCGTTAATATTTTTGAGCGTCTATAAGTTCATCAAGGTCATACTTCAAATTATAATCTGTGTATATTACTCTAAGTCTTACAGCATCAGTAACCCTAGCCAACATCAAACTAATACTGGTTTTTTTCTTGTCAATTACCCAATTAGATTCGAGAGCAATAGCACCCGCGACTAAATCTTTTTCTACGTCTTCACTATCATAAAGTACTCGTTTCCCACTTGGAGTTAAACCATCTTTGAAGTTAATTGAACCATCATATTCGTCTAAGAGATCGCGTTTTATACTAAAGTATTTATAGTACTTATCCATAGTAGTTTTCTTATAATCATTAGGGTAAATCTCGTATACTGCACGTACTAATTTGTTATTATAGAATATGTATACTAGTTTCGCGTTCACTCTGAATCCCGTTGTTTTGTACTCCAATAACGAGATATCTTTTATTTTTGATTGATCTAGCAATTTCGACTTCTCTTTCTTTTTGACCTGGTTAACAGTCATGCCCCAATTAACATTTTTAAAATCATACTTAGTAGCTGCTGTTGCTGGTGCGGGTGCATATGTAGTTGAAACGACAAACAATAATAAAGCTAAAAACGATAAAACCAATTTCTTCATATGTAGACCTCTCCTCCTAAATTATGGAATGATTATACCATGCCAAAAGGAGCCGGTCTATTGGATTCGATAGGAGGGATTAGAACGCAGGGAATAAACGCCATAATAAAAAGCCACCCTCACCCAAGGTGAGTCACATTTGGCCTACCTTAAAACGTATGCTCATCATTCTTTAGTCGCCTTATCTCCGTCAACTCTCTTCTAATTCCCAATATACGTCTATGAAGTACACTTCGGTCTATTGATTCAACTACCGACTTTTTGAACTGGACATCTAATTCACTTAATTGCTCCTGAGCTAGTTTCTTTTTATGTATTGGTTTAACTTGAAGTTTTTTAGTTTCAGGCTTGATAGGCTTCAATCTCTTCTGCTTCATAATCTGTTCAAATACGCTGTCCTCTTGATGCATGGTATTCATTCCTTAATGTGTGATGAACATATTGTAACACAACGAGAAGACAACTGTTAGACGAACGACAAAGTACAGCCGGTTAGAGTTGGGCATGAGCCTAAACGCAAAAAAAAGAGGGCTAATGCCCTCTTTTGATAGTGTAATCATTTTATAGAATGTAAAAATAAGCTTGATTCCCTGGACTCTTCACCATCACTGTGGTCACTATATCACTAGCATCCCGTTTACGAATACTTGCGATTGAATCTAACTCTTCACTCCCAATAACCCTTGGTAGGACATATGCAGCCAGATCAGGCTTGGAAATTGTCAGTTCATTAGCCATATCGACAATCTGTCTCACATCTACTGTAGACTGCATATCCTTCCACTCTCGTACCTGAAGGTAGCTATCCAAGTATTCTCTTTCCTTGATACTAATGTGGCCATCCAGAACATCCATATACTTAATCTCAATACTGGAAAGTACTTCCGGTCTGGAGACATACAGTTGCCCAGGCTGTTCTTCCAAATAAGGAATCTCAAGACTGCCTGCCCTCTCATCATGATCTAATGCTCTGACTTGAAGAACACTATTCAGATCAGGCTTACTAACCATAATCTCTGAAATTACAGTCGAATCACCGTCGTACATGACCTTTAGCAAAGACCCCAACGTTGAAGTAGCTTTTATATAATTGGACACTTCCAATGATGCATGAAGATCAGGTATGGATACAATTAAACTCGTATCCCGTCCATCATGGAACAACTGTGATATCGTTAACGTACTGACCAGAGACACTTGTCTATCTACCGTAATAACTGAAAATAAGTCAGGATGAGAAACTGCGATTTCTACAGTTTTTTCGTCGTCCAGACCTGTTCTGACGGCAAGGTTACCGTCTGTATCCTTAGTTGTTCGTATAGCAGTAATGAACTGCGAATGAAGCTCGGGTTTAGAAACAACAACCCATGTTTCCCTCTCTTCTGTCCTACTTTCAACAATAGAAATGTTCGAATCCAGTTCCGCATCTATACGTTTAGCTACAGTCAGGTCTACATCCAGATCCGGACGGCTGACCGCGATGACTTGAGGTATATCATGATGCATGTGATCCTCATAGCGATGGACGTACAACTGAGATTTGAGCCAATCCAGCCCAATATCACTGTGTACAACTAACGTTGAAGCTATATCCTTGCGACCTGCACCATAAATAAAAACTTCACTTCCGATTTCAGTTCGACCGATGGAATAGATCTGAGAAGTGATATATTTGATCTGCAAAACAGGTGGTTTGGAAGACTCACGAGTGTTGAAATATATCGGTGTGTTACCGCTAGACTGAATGATCATTCCAACATTCGAAAGAATGCCTTCTCTCCACATTTGAAGTAATGCCATCATATCAAACTCAACATAACGTTCAGTCTGATCCACGATATAACTGGACGATAAGAGCTGAATGGACTGAGGTCTGTTCGCATAAGTAATCCCGTACTCCCGCCACAGTGTATCAGGCTGATGCAACTCAATATGTGCTCCAGGTGCCAGAGTTCCCGTGTAATATAACCTCAATTTAGCTACTTCCAGATATAACAGATCAGGTATTCTGGTATCCAGATCACCGAAATGTATAAACGATTCGAATTGCTCCATCTCGTCTCTGCCGATCATCATACGCTGTGTATCACCAAAGTTGATCGTCTGTAAGTGAGTTTGACTTCGCGTGGTTGCATCAGCAACAGGCTTTAGGCTAACAGTCACACGAGGTGCTTCCAGCAATTCATATTTGCCGTGTGCACGATTATGTGGCCGAACATACAACATACCTTCAAGATCAACTTTGGACGCTGCTTGAATGGTTGCGCTCAGATCTCCTTGTGCCTTGTACATCACATATAGCGAATTGTTCAATTCCTGTGACCGTCTGACACGTACGGAGACACTGGAGTCGATCTCGGACACTTTTCTAGTAGCAGCTATTAGGGTCGAAGGCAGTTCTTCATCTACCTGATTGTACAGGATATACTTTGCTGCAAAACGATTCTCTGGACTTTTAATATGTATATAACTATCTAATGGAGTCTCCCCGCTGTTAATTTCACTCACTTCCTGTCTCATTGTATTGAGAGCTACACCCGGTCTGCTGTGACCTTCATTTCAAAATTACCATTCGGATTCGGCTTGGCATGAATATCTGTTGCGATACGAATATAAAAATCGATGCTGTCCTCCGGTTGAATCAGACCATAGGTCAGATAATCGATCGGAAGAAACGGGTCGGCCTGTCTGGATAATTGGACGTCAACACCGTCCGTTTCGAATTTCTTATCCATCTCCAGGTATACATGATCCACAGCATATCCTAGCAAGTTTTTGATTCTGACTTTCTTGGTTAACGTCGTCTGTCCGGCAATGATCACCCCATAATCGAGTTGTTTCAAAATACCGCCAAAGGTATCTGAAAGAAAGTCTCCAGACTCATCCATAAACATTAATCCCGAATACGATCCGATAAACTTGGTTTCCCAGGAGTCTACGGTACCCCAATAGTCCTGAAATTCAACCTTCAAGATATTCTCTACGCCAAAATTAACATTTCTCTCATCAATATTGAGTTCAATATTGAATGGAGAAGATGCTAGTCGTGTAAAATTGCCATCTCCCGGATAATACGTTTTACCGTTCAACAAGACACGGTATTTAACCTTGCCCTGATCTGCATCATCCAGCACACCTGTAAGTTTGTTACCAGAGTAGGTCAGGTTGATTGTGGCTGTGGTGTTTAACAGTTGCAGTGACATATCTTTAAACTCCACGGCATGACGCGGTGCATCAACGACCATCTTCACTTCGTCCAGCGAATAGCTGTTTTCATAATGCTTGCTGCTATCGAAATAATAGGCGATTCGTGTTAAACCGATTAAATCCTTTTCAGGGATGGCGTTGAGTGTGTCCAGATTCATTCCTTTTCTTTTGAACAGCGTGGTAGCCTGGATATCCAGATTGAACCACTTGTTGAAACGGTACGTTTTCCATGTCAGCCCCGAGTCGAACGAAGCAGCCATTCTTAAAATACCTTCCGGGCTGCTCTCCGTTACTTTCGTAGCAATAACCTTTTTCACGTCTCCATATAACGCTAGGTCTGTTGGTTGCACAATTAATTGTTCAAACGGTAGTGCGTTATACGTTAGCATCATGTCCCGATTACCGGCAATAACCTCTTCATCATTCGTCCACGTAACCACGTCAAAATCTCCCTCAAGTTCATCCAATGGGGAGTAGTTAGCCGTGATATTTAGTTCCGCTGACGTTTTGGATGGATCATCTGTGTAGTATAGAACATCCACACTATCACCCAACTCGTCGTAGAGGGTAAACGGTTCGGTTTCGATTGTAATCGTTGATTCGGTTTGATTCGGGTCATCAGTGTATTCAATGATTTTGATCTCTTTGTCTTCCCATTCTTCCGCTAGGGTGAAGGGATCAGTTTCGATATTGAAGGATACTTCTGTTTTGGTTGGGTCGTCGGTGTAGTAGCATAATTCGACCTCGCCTTGAAATTGTGCCCATGCGGATTCAGGGATAGTTGAGATGTCTAGAACTGAATTACTTAAATATTGTTGCTCACTAGGAGAGCTAACGCTAACAAGGCTCCATGCATTGTTATAGAACGTCTTATATCCTTGATTATCTTTCACGAGAGAGCCTCTGAATAATGTTTCAAAATCAACAGCAAATACTTTTGTCCCACCATTGGTTGTATTGGAAGCAATGAGCTTATAATTCACATTATCAGTACTCAAATAAACATTATAAGCTTTACCATAAGTAGTATTCGGCCAGTCAGTTAGTTCCAGCGTGAAATATCCCGTGGCTTCGAATTTAAAAATATAATAACCTTTTCCACTTCCATTGTAATAGGGAGGTTCATTCGTGCCTGTGAATAGCAAACCCATATTTGCGACCCTTTGATCCATATTATGACCGTATATATTGCTCAAGTCTAATGAGAGATATTGACCAGAAGATTTAGACTTAAGTTTTACGTTCCAAATCAATCCTATACCACCGTTATTTATAGCTTCTGCCTTGATGTAAACAGTCATATTATGTCACACCCTTTCTAAATTCTAAATGAATCAATCATTTTATTTACTCATTTGATCGATACTTTCTTGATTGGTAATTTAGATGTGTCGAATTTTTGTTTAAAAACATTGCCTGATCCCAGAATAGTAATGTCTTGAACGATATAACATCCTTCAGATATTTTTGAATTTAAATCAATAACAGTATCTTTATTGATTCCATGATGTAAGAAGGCCTGCTCTGAAGAATCTGAGATTTTTGTTAACACTCCTGATGTATATTCATACATCTTTAGCTCCGTTACTATTGCGTATCTCCATCCATTGGTTGCAGTCCAATTCAGCCTATACATTTTATAACTAGAAACCTTACTATTATTAATAAGATATTCTTTGTCGGTATAAGCGGCTGTCCACGTTTGATTAACTTGTCTATCCAATGTAACCCAAGCTATACCTTCATTAGATCCTTCGAATGTCCAGTCTTTTGGCATCGCTTGAAGACTTGATGAGCTAATATCAATATTGCGTATGACATATTTTCCGATCTTTAAACTATTCTTAAATTCATACCCTAGGTATCCCGAAGTACCTGCTCCGTCTCTACTTGCGTAAGTCGTTTCTGTTCTATCAAACGCTCTCCAAGCTCCTCTGTCAGTGGAATACTCACTACCAGCAAAAGCTTTTCCGGTTGGAGTAGTATTGTTAGTCATGGATGGGATCGCTGTGCTTTCACCATTTAATTCTGAGATTACAGAATAATACTCACCTTCTGTCGAAATCAAAAATTTATCAAAATAATCGACTCCAAACATTTTCAATTCATTTATTACAACTTGTGCCCCCCCATTGTTAGCTGTCCAGTTTAACCTATATGTTTTGTATCTTTTAGCTTTATTGTAATCAATAATATATTCTTTATCTGTATTTGCAGTTGTCCACGTTTGATTTACTTGTGTATCCAACACAGTCCAATTTACACCATCATCTGAACCTTCAAATGTCCAATTCTTTGGCATATGGGGGAAATAAGTTGCAGATAAACTTCTAACAATATACTTGCCAATTCTAACAGGGTTAATGAACTCATATCCAATATGTCCAACACTACCATTTCCACTCACATAGCCATAGGTATCAGAATTATCGAATGCCATAAATGCGCCATTCAGATTGAAGCTACTTGCAAAAGCCCTACCGCTTGGAGCAGTATCTGATTTCATATTAGGGATCAGATTTTCTGTGTATGTTACCATTAAACCGCCTCCTTTCAAAATTAAATAGAACACACCTTATAGATGTGCTCCTCAAAATTTAGCCAAGAGTAATTTTATCTACTCGGCGTTTCGACATATCAATTGTATGTTTAAAGATTTTTCCTGATGTCATCTCTGTGTTTTCTTTTATTAATGAATTTACTTTAATGATATTCTCAAATTTGACTTCTTCCATACCGTATTTAATATAATTTAATTCTTCGATTGGAGCAGGAGTCCTGATAAGAACATTATTTAATTCTCGTCTATACAATTCGATATCGCTCATTGTTAGATTTGCTCCACTAGCCAGATCGCTAAACTCAAAGTAACTATATTGCGCTTCATTCTTGATTATGAAATATTTTCTAGTACTTATCATCCATGATATTGATTGAAACGTATCTAGCACAGTCCAATTTACACCATCATTAGAACCTCTAAAAACAATCTTAGAAGCGTTTTGGCTTGTGTTTGCCCACCCCATCATAGAGAATCCACCAATAAGCACTTTTGATGGAAACTGGATTCTTAGCCATCCAGTAGTTGTACCGCTTTGCCAAGCGGTAGACTTTATAAAAGCTTTCCAAGCATTGTCAGTTGAGGAAGAAGCACTCGTCTTGATTCCTGATTTATCAACACTGGCGGTTAGAATTGGAACAAAACTCTTATCTTCATCAGTGAAATCCTTTAACAAAGAGTAATGATTTCCACCTGATGAAAGTAAGATTTTATTGCTAAAATTAACCTGTCTCGCATCGAAAGAATAATATCTTTTGGGGATTTCATATTGAAACGAAGAAGCACCAAAATTCACAGTGATGTTGGATGATACAGTATTTGCAATTCTGAAGAATGGATAAACTTCTCCCAAATCTTTTATATTAGTATGTGAAACACCCATGCTAACACCGTTTTTATAAAATTCTAGCGTACCATTATCTAAATCGAGAGCAACACCAATTACATCATTGACTGCAATGGCTGTTCCATATGGGACACCTTCAGGGTACTTGTATCCAACTACGAATGTTCGTGTATTTGGATCAGATTCTACATTACTGGATATGCTTCTAATCATGTTTGAAATTCCAACTACTACATAAATACCACCACTATTCAATTTGACTTCCCAGTACCATTTACCAGATAATCTCCCATGAGTTGCACGTATATTTGCATTTTGAGTAGGTGTGCTCGAAAAATTGTTAGTTAAATTTCCATTGGATAATGAGTTGTTTCCACTTCTATCGCTAGGATTTAAAGTTACATTTAATATCTCCATGCATTTATCCATCTCCTTACCAAGTAAAATCATTATTTTACAAACAAAAAGAAGTAGAGCCTACATACTCTACTTCACACTCACATTTGTTATTTCAATATACTTCTTCAGATCAATACTTCCTTTAAATAATCTTCCCGATCCTAACGATCCATTGGCACTCATAGTTTGAACGAAATCTTCGTTTTTTCTATTAAATACAGATAGATCATCCATTCCATCATTAATAAAAGTGCTTTCTGATGGTAAAGTTGCTGAAATCGTAATCCATTCAGACGGAATTGCAGGGATAAATATTTTGTTTACTAATTTTAGTTCGCCTATTGTCGTATAGTTCGCACCGTTATTAGTATGAATAATTAATCTATAATTTGAGAAAGAGAAATCTCTACTTAATACAAAGCTTCTTGTTTCTTTTTGACTCCAGCCTGTTGAATTAGTAACTGTGTGAATAGTACTCCAATTAGTCCCATCGTTTGAGCCTGCAAGCGTCCAATCTTTGGGCGCTGAAGTTAAATCAGATGCGTCTCTTGAAGTTATTGCATATGCATTCAAAGTTGTAACGTTGTTAAAGTTATAGACTAAAAATCCACTAGGATTACCCGCGCTTGAAGCCCAACAATCTTCCGTACCTGTTGCCCCACCATTAAATGCTCTCCATGCTTCATAACTGGCATTATATATGCTACTTGCACTTGCCACACCTGAGGGAGTAGTATTGGATGTCATTGAAGGAGTTATTATTAATGTTTCATTTACTTTAGGACTGCCTTTTTTAAGCTTTTTATACGAACCTTCATGATTGATAAATGATCTGTTCATTGAAAGATTTTCAATCTTCATAAACGGTCTAAAGCCTGTAGCAGTTGCCGCCGCTACATAAGAAGTTGGATTATATCCACTTGCTCCTGCATTGCCACTTGCACCTCGCCCAGTTCTGTTTGCCGAACCAGCGGTATTTGTTGTGGAAGTCCACGAAGCTCCACCACTATAATTCCACACATTGTTGTCGCCAGCAATGATTGTTCCATTCAGTGTTGAGTTAACAATATATTTATCCCATTCATTATCCTTATCTGTTGCGTTAATACCGCCTGTGAGAAGTCTTGCTTGCATACTAATTTGAGATGTGTCATACATCTCCATCTCAAAAAGCCCTGAATATGATGCATCTCCATTATTCGAGGTAAATTTTAATCTATAAGCCTTATACTTATTACTGTTTTCGAAGAAGTACCTATTGTAATTCAAGCTTATCCAGTTGGTTTGGGATGTTCTGGTATCTAGCACTATCCAAGTTCCATCACTTCCATTTGTTGTATCCTCACTGCCTTCAAACGTCCAGTCTTTGGGCATTGCAGTTATCCAGTTGCTTGATCCTGAGCTTAAGGTCATCAATGAGTATCCATTAACCACATTACCTTCCGTAAAATTAAATCCAATGTAGCCAGAAGTTCCTGTTGTTGACCATCTACTGTTGTACACACCAGTTTTTTTGTCTCTATCAAACACTTTCCAAGCACTATACAGATACTCTCCACTATATACACTACTTGCAAACGCATTACCCTCAGCATGAATATCGCTAGTTAGTTGAGGAATGAGTGTAGAATAGACATTTACACCATTGATAAAGCCCTCGCTATTAAGAGCATCCCAACTGATTAGATTTTGTACATTTCTATCAGCAATTAGTTTAAAATCCCCATTCCAATCCTCGACCGCGATAAAGTAAAAGTCTCTATTTGGAGTAGCAATGGAACCACTTGTAGGTATAAAAGAGGAGCTTTCCTTTCCTATTCCGCTAAATGTACCTATTGTACCAGAAGTGGAAGCTTGATAATTGCATCTGATCCGCTTGCCAACCTCAAGTTCTGCAATATTTGTTACTTCGTCTGGATGAAATAATCGACCATCTAAGTCGATATCTATCGCATCATTTTGAATTCTATAAATGCCATTTGATCCTGAAAGAATTTCTACAGTATGAATTTCGCGATCAAGTCCTGTCTTTTCGTATAATAGCATTTGACGATTTGCGACAATGCTAGACGAGATAGGGTCTTTTTTCGAGAAGGTTTCTTGAACACCATCAATAATAATTTTAACATCATCTGGAAAAAAATCTTCTCTATGAAAACTAGCTTGAACAACTCTTATTTTGCTCCCATAAAATTTAAACTTAAAAGAATGCCCTCCAACACTATCCGTGGTATAACTATCAGTTTTATTGTAATTATTAGCAGAAGTATTGGATTCGTGAATCCAGTTTGATCCAACATATTTAAAAGAAGCATTATTATCATCATACCTCTTCCACCCCTCATCTGGAGTTGGTATTTGCGATCCAACAGTGGTAATAAGGCGACCATCAGAATCTATATCTATAGCATCCATTCCCCAATTTCCCGCAACTACCGAATCTAACTTGACAGTGTGCAGAGTATTTGAGAGTCCTGTTTTTTCATAAACAAGAATCTGTCTAATGTCTGTTGTATTGTATGGATTATATGTTTCTAAATTCCCATCTATAAATACCCTAATTTCTTTGGCCTGAGTAGGGGTAGTACCAGCTATTAACCGCAACCTTGTACCCACAAATGTAAACTCTAAACTAGCACCCACCGTCGATGCACCTGTCCAATAGTGAAGTGTAGCATTATAGTCTGTGGTACTATTGCTAATCGATGTAACTGATCCACCCCATTTTAACGCAGGGTGAATATCATCAAATCTCCTCCAACCTACTTCGGGGCGGTTAATTGTTGTCCGACCTGAGCTAATAAATATCCAGTATCGTCAATGTCGATTGCATCGATGCCTACGTAATTTGCATCCATAATTTCAACCTCAACGTAATGAACATCATCTACCAAACCAGTTTTCTCATATGCAAGAGTTTGCTGTAGTTGTGCTCCATAATTCTCTAGAACTTCTGAAACTCCGTCAATGGTTACCTTCGACACTTTAGACCGATTTGTGTGACGTTCATCGATGATTCGAAGCTTAGTTCCTTTGAAAACGAACTTTGCTTTGCTACCTACAACATTGGAAGCCGTTACTTCACCTGAATAATAGGAAGTACTTACCCATGTTCCCCAAGTCCCTGTATAGGTAAGTTTTGAATCTTTATTATCATGCCGCCGCCATCCTGTTTCGGGCGCTGTTAAAGCATATCCACTCAGATACCCCGTTTCATCAATATCTATAGCATCTAAAGTGAAATTTATACGATTATGACCTGTTGCAATGGTAACTGTGTGAAATGCAAGAGGTAATCCAGTCTTTTCATACACTATAGATTGTTGAAGGCTAGGGGAACCTACTGCACGAAAGGCACTGTACGTCTCTGTTACACCATCTATTGTAATAGCGTTATCAGAATGCCTATGTTCATAAAAATCGGAGATAACCCTAAGTTTTGTTCCGAAAAATGAAAATGTAACATAGTTATTGTCGACAGCTCGGCTAGTTACTCTTATACTGCCACCATAATAACCTGTATTGGATGGGGATGGGGTGGTCCAAGTTCCTGTATACTTTAAACCTATATGTGTATCATCATAACGTCTCCATCCTACCTCTGGTTCTTTTAGCTGATCTCCTACAGTTGCCATATATTACACCTCCCTATATTCAAATATTGGACGATAGCCACAATCCACAGAAGATGTGTTTGAGGGATAAATCCCAAATCCTCCCCATACGCCAGAGAAAAGGCTGTCTCCACCTCTTATTGTTCTGTAGGTACTATTGACTTGCGCGGATTTTGTACCTGTACTTGAAGTGTATATTCCATTGATTGATGTATCTTTCGTCCAAGACTGGACTCCTCGATCGTAATTCCATACATCATTTATTGTTTTTTCTTTCTTAATTAATCCAACAGGAAAATTATTTATATATTTATCCCACTCATTATTAGAAGGAAAGCATCCTTTGTTCTTATTTTCAAAGGTTTTATTCCCACTTGCATCAGCATATGCAACACCACCACTTGGGCAACGCACAACACCTGATGTTCCACTTATAATGTGTGGCGAGCCTTCAACAAACTTATTTGAATTTAACCAATCCCATGTTGTCGTGTTACTTACAACTCTATCTGCTATTAGTAAACCTTTATTCACTTTGACGGCATACCAATAATATTTCAAAGGCATGCTAGCTAATGGATTTCCTGTTAGCGAAATTTCTGTATAACCCGTCGTACTTCCTCCGAAAATATATCCAGTTATTGTATTATCGTATTTCCAAACAATATAATCTCCGATTTCCATGTCAAAAAGCTTTTCTCTCAACCGCCCTGTCGTGGCTGGAACTGCCATAAATTCACCCCTTACTCACTCTAATCCTATCTAGTTTCTTAAATTTCGTATTTTCAACCTTCTGACGTAACACTATCCCTGTCGGAGTGTCCGATGCTCGTTCCATGTTCAATTGATATATCTTCTTTAAGCCTAGTGAACCCGAATCACTTTCGACAAAGGAATTGTTGTATTTCCCCTTCTCCTTAAAATCGTCTATGTAGAAATTCGAATATTCTTTCTCAGCAAAAATCTCAATTTTCACCTTCGCATACTTTGCTGGAGATTTAGGAGCAGTCACATCTGCTGCGATTTCTTCATACGCCCCCACTCAAAGCCATCCTCAGATGTACTCCAGTAGATTTTGTATGATGCTCCACCCACTACGTCTACACTTGCAGCCACACCTTTAAATGAAGCAATCTTATCCTGAATCCGAATGGGAGTGGACTCCCAAGATCCAGTAGCAGGATAGATTGAATTCCCATCCGCATCCTGGCTCAACTCTCTTAATTTCAATTTCTGATCCTGAACTATCGTATCTTGGAAAACACCTACAGATAGATCTATGTCCAGTGCAATTTCTTGAACTGCCATACTCTCACCACCTCTCTCATCTCAAAATCTAACTCAACGAATGTCCCAGTTTATGATTCCAGCATGATTTGCCTTCAGCGGGGCTACAACTTGATCTATGACAAATCCATTTTTACGAATAACCAAGTCCCCTGACAGGTTCTGGTCTGAGGTGATTTTAATTTGGAGAAAAGCATTTCCGCTCAACGGCAGGGAACATACACATTGAAAGTTGATCTGTACATCATTCAAATTCATCATTTTTTTGTAACCGAAGTTAAAGCATTCAATCGTATTATTGAAAGCCCCTGAACTCCCAGGACCTGAGTGTCCACTCATGTTCACATCTGAAGTAACATTTTTGAATTGAATGATATCACTGTACAGAAAGGTCCTCCCTGTTAACGGGTATTCTTGATCCTCACATACGTAAGATATAGAGTACCGATCGGCATTAATATGAAACACACCGTTGGCAACGTTGTGATACACGTGAGATCCTTGCCCGATCAATCCGAAAGAGACCAATTTCTCTTTATTAATCTCATAAAAACTGTTTGATTGTTGGGTCTGCAAATCAAATTCGCTTAAATAAGTTCCATCATAATAATCAGCAATCCATACATAAGCTTGAGATACCGGTGAGCGCGTAAATTGTGTATTACCTAGAATCACAGGATTTCCCCTTTTAATAAAAAAAGGACAAGCTGCAATAGCCTGTCCACATGTTTATTTCCTTTTTACACGTAACGATAGGAGATACGTTTCTTGAACTGTTGCTTGCCACTTTTCGCATTCAACGGTACTACACATTGAATGGATAGAGTTACATAGTTACCGGCCGCATCTTGAGGATTTCCATTGTTACTGACCCCCAGGATTTCTTTCACTCCCGGAGTAAATGGTGTTGCATAAGCGGTTCCCGTATGGTCTTTGGTTGTCTTACCTGTTGTTCCGATGGGTTTGGAAAAATCCTTACCAATACGAGAACTTTCTTCTTCCAGGTCTGTCTCCCCAAGGAGTCAACCTGAACGTGGAACCAGTTATTCTTCACCACTTCTACATCATGAGCCGCCGTGTCACCAGTACCACCAGTCATATCCCGTGTTGTAATGGTGCAATCTTCCATTTTAGATACGTCTGAAGCACCGTTCTTATTGTTCCATACATTGAAAATAAAAATATCACTTTTGCTATCTGCATCAATAACCTTGTAGTCAAAAGGGGTCTTAATCTCATTACTATGTGTAGCATCCATCCATGAAATAATTGGTTGTGTCATTATATTTCATCTCCTTTTTTATGTTCTGACCGTTAATTGAATCGTAAGATGTTGCATGTTTGAACCTGCTTCGATGATGTTGATTCTGAAGATATCTCCAGCCTCCACTTTTTTCATCTCAAATGTAGCCTCACCGTCATCTTGATGTTGAGAGGCTTCGAACTTCAGTGGACTCCCCATCACATCCTGCCAGTGAATGAGATCCTTGGATCGTTCAATTCTTATTTCAGTTGCGGTATCTCCAGAAACCCCACAGTAGCCTTTTACATGTAAAATCTCGCCATCGAATGGAAAGGGAGCTACAATGCCCAGTACTTCCGGGTACACCCGTGATTCTTTGCAAAAGACTATAACGCGATCCTGTACTTCCAACGGAATCTCATTTAATTTCAGGTGTTCAGCTGTACTCATGAGACCATCCAGATCGGAATTAACCAACTGAAGGTTTTGACCAAATACATCAATCTCTACCCATGTCTTCCCATCATATCGATATCTCTTGCCATCCTTATACGTCTGTACCGTCCAGCCTATTTCAGGAGAAGGGTAGTGCACAACTAACTCCTCCAAATCAGCAACTGGACGCTGGTACACAAGTCGAGTCGTCTGATAAGCCTCTTTTGCTTTTCCGGCAGCTTGTAAGGCTTCGTTAGCAGCTTCCAGTGCCCGCTTGATGGCGAGTTCAGTTTCGCCATGATCTCCTGGCTGTCCCGGACCGCTATGTTTCACTGCTTCTCTAATTAAAGACTCTACATGTGCTAAAGTTATCCCATTTGACATAATTCACCTACCTAAGCGTTATGTAGCCTATTTTCTTTATCCTAAAGGCAAGTTTTCAAGTTCTAGCTCCCCTTAACTCGACACCTGTCTCTGGCCTATCATTAAAGAAACTCTTGATGAATGATGAAAAGCGTTGCTGTGTCTGGCTTCAGTGAAGTTTTCTAATGGGATAAATACCAGCTTTTTTGCATTCTTTGCAGTATTTCATTCGGTTCGATTTTGCCAGTATTCGTTTTCCGCATACGGTACAATTTCTAATGTTTTCTCCTTTCCAACGAGAATACTCCAATACAAAGTCATCGAAGCGAACTAACTCGAAGGCAACCTCACCATGCTCCGCAGCGAACAAAACCTGCACGTTAGTTGAATCGACGCGTTTGCTTTCTTTGAGATACCCTAACTGAATAAGTTTGTGCACCAATAACCCCTGATCTTTTTTGCTTACCGCCATTTGGCTATCGCCGTAGATTTCTTTCCATTCATTATTAATCCAATATGTATCATTTTCATTGATTCGATTATTAAGCTTGCTGTAAACCAGTAAAACAAAGGCCAATTTTTCAAGTCGTTTACTTTTGAGTTGTTTGATCTTTAGAAGTTCTTCATGAGTTACAGATACATGATCAATCTCAATTAACTTGCTCTTATTTGTTTCTTCCCTGAGCCTGATTAACTTCTGAGACTGCTTAATGATACGATTAAGAAACGTATCCCACTGGACAGCATTGTATTCTGGATAGTGTTTAGCCATAAAATCATTCAAAAATTCATATGTATCTCCGGCACTCATCCCTTGTTCAAGTCCATATTTAGCTAAACATATCAACGTTTTAGTTGGCTTCTTATCCATTCTCCCATGTGCAATTGCTTGCTCGGCATGATGACGTTCATTCAGAATGATTTTCATGACGCTGCTCCTTCACATGCATTTGGGTCATTTTAAAGGTTCTTCCGGCGTATTCAATATCGCCGTCCGGATCTCTAACCGGATAATGGATGATCTGATCATTGCTAAGCAATAGATTGCGAATAATTTGATCCCCCGAAACATCCCATACAAATTGCTTTGATTTCTCCGCATTTCGATAACACATGTCCACAATCATATTGCACAGGTCTTCTTCGTTATTACAGATCTCCAGCGCCTGCTCCTTGAAACGCGAAACAAACAACTGCCATCGGGCTGATTTTTCTTCCTTTCTCACCCTACTCTTGCGCAAATTAGTCATATAGCTACGTAATTCTTCGTTATGCATCTGATATAATCGTTGAATCTCTTTGTATCGAGCTTGGGAGTACTTCTTGGTACTCATCAATATCGTATGATCAAACGGACCCTCTGTCTGTTTTAACTTTAACTGATTAAACTCTTCCTCCACTTGGTGGCATAACCGGTTCATGACAGAAGGTGCCGTGGATACAGGCATTCTCTGTTCATACTGCGCCAGGAACTGTTCCTCATCTGGGGACAGGACCTTTTTCGAAACTAATTCATCGACAGTCATGCCAAATAGCTGCAAGCACTTCTGACTCGTTTTATCTACATAGGTGGTATATTCTTTTTTCTGTTCCGGGTCATTGTATATGAAAAAATAAGGCTTTTTGTGTGCTACCATTTTCAAGGCTGACTCGTCCGTTACCGCAGCGCGAATATCATACCAGTGTTTCGGCATTTTTTTACATTCGATGCCTTTGGCTTGGTCAATGGCATTTTGTTGATAATGCTGACCACATTGAATTCGATACATCATTTCCTGATATTCTTTACTATGCTCCTCATAATTGGCTAATACATCAAACATCGACGTGATTTTGTTGGTGGTGAAACCGATCAGATCACCGAAGCTGTCCTTGTTCGCCTGGATCAGATCCTTCTCATTCGGATTTTTTTGGGCAGATGTTTTCTGTACACATACAATCGCATCAAGCTCCTGAATTGCCCCAAGAATCGTTGTGTTATCCGTAGTTAGGACCTGATCACTATCCATATCTGCACCATTCAGGGAATGTGTCGTCGTATCCCATGAATTCAAGATCGTGACCGTATTCATATAGCGGTACCAATGTTGCCTCGCATCCGTATCCTGGAAACGAAGCACCTTGATATTGTTATGACATGTCATCGGGGCTCTGAAGCAAGCTACCCGGTTAACATGACGGTCAATCCAATACCTGGAGTAGAATTCACCCGATTTCAACAATCCAGTTAAGGGCAGGTCAAATATACTTTGGCACAACGTAAAGGGATCACCAGATATAATGCTGAAATTACCTGCAACTCGAAGAACCCCAATCTTGGCTTCATTCATTCGCTTACGTATTAAAGTTTGGATTTTGTTTCTCACAAAAGGATCATCTATAAGTCGCGGGTCTACCATTAGCCCTTTAATATAATCATCTGGACTATTTCTGTAGTCGTTCTCATGGATATGAATTCCTTTGAGGAATAACAGCGCCTTACGATAATCTTCTCCAAGCACATCTTTAATTGAATCGACTGTCGGACGAATGAGTTCATTAATCTCTTTATCATCTAACTGAAGGGATTGAATGAATTGGTAGTTTAAATGACGCTCGTCCTCCAATTCCTCTGGTGTTACTTTCGTAACGCTAAACGTGTATCCATAATAACCGCAACATAACAGATAATCGTCGATACTATTGTACGAACTCCATAGTTTGAGCATGGAGGTTGTGATAATCAGGTCTACCTCTCGAATATCCACAGGGTTCCCCCAAGCGTCATCCACCATATACTTGCCTGCGACTCGATCTGCAAATTCATGATAATCAAACGTAAATACCATGCCTTTGCAGAAGCTATTACGAATACAAAAACCGCTTGGGATGTATGCGTGACCTAGCTCATTTGCCCAAAGCTCACTAAGCTTAGGAGAGATCAGACCGAATCCGTCACTCATATTCATCTGGATCAACTCATTTTTTCTGTTCTCGATCCGGGGATACTCCGTTTCCGTATCATCGATTTGAATAATGTCAGCACTGAACTCCGTGATGCAATCATGAACGACCAACACCCGTTCGGGGTGCGAGACAGGCACACTTGTACTGCAAGCAAGGGCCTTATATGCTTCCAGTTTGGCAGGAACCAGCTCCATATTCAGATCTCTGCCGTTATTCAATCTTTTGTTCAGAAGCGGGTGGATGTCCTCGCTCACATAGATGACTGTTGAATTTTTGGCACCACCTGTTGTGGCCAATAGACGCTTGTATTTCTTGCTGTTTACGGAGAAAGATTTCGTTGAATTTAATCGGTCATAGTCTTTGTTATTTTCAATAACCACCAGCAGGTAATCATCGACAAATTTCAGATTGTTCAATTGGTCATGCATTTTCTTCATGGTTCTTTTATGTTGTGCACTCGTTTTCAATGTTTTCAAACGTCCAATTTCCAGCTTGATTTCAGCCATGTCTTCTTCTCTCTTGAAGTAGCCACGAATTCGATCAATAAAACGGAACACCTGATGGTTTCCAATAGATGCTAATTCCCCATTTACTGTGGCTTCATGATAGGTAAGATGAAGATTGTAATCCGCTTTTCTAATTCTGGAAGATGTAACTTTATACACGTACCTCAATCGATCCTGATATGAATTCCCCATTCCGATTCCCCCTGTTGCTTCTGGCCTGATTCAATCAATTATAGATCAGACCTACGTTCATGAAGCTGGATAAGAGGATGAACATGGGATGAAAAAAGAAGAAAATTTGTTTGGATATGCGTAGAAATCAAACAGAAATCCGGGTCTTAATTCATACCTTTTCTGCATTTCCTGTGTCTCTGGTACTATGATTATTTTCTGTTTAATGATATAGTGTGATGAAGCGTTTTTTGCTCACATATTTATTAACGGGGCTGGGATGAATGAAAGAAACCTTATCCAATCAAGAGGAAATCGGCTTTTTATTTAATGTCGATATACTTATCAAGAGCCGCTCAAATGCATTGGCACTGCAGTCCCTGTTGGATTTCATAAACAAAGAAGAACAAATTGCGGACTTTCGGATTCAATCCGGCATTGAGCTAGGCAAAATTATTGAAGCGACGCTCCAGTCCAAAAAGGACTCTATTATCACACTTCACAACGAACGTAAAAAATCACAAGCCAACGCGGGACAGAAGGCGTCCCCTTCAACTCAGATGACAGCCTCACCTGCCCCAGCCAAATCAACGAACCCACAAGAAACACCGGCTACCGAGAACAAGACTTCTTCCCAAACATCTAATGTTTCCACTGGAAACTCATTCGATGCGTGGATTGACACGCTAATTAAAGAGAATCGCCTCACACGAATTGTTGTCAATAACAAGAACGGTAAACATCAGAGTATTCCATGCCGCATTCTGAATTTTGATCGGGATACCAGTGTTGTGAGCGTTTACCATGTCGATGAAAAACAAGTCTATACGTTCCGAACCAATGAAATCGATGAGTTTCTTTAACTAACCTAATCGGATCTAAACAAAAAGCAACTTGCGTCGAATGGCACAACATTCTAACGCAAGTTGCTTTTTCAGTTCAATGGATCATGTAACGAGGAATATCAGGAACGATCCTTCCCCCGTTGCCAGACATCTAGTGCCAACAACAACCATCCGGCAATAAAGGCTACGCCACCAATCGGGGTGATTGCACCCAGAATCTTGATCCCGGAAATACTGAGCACATACAAGCTGCCCGAGAAAATGATAATTCCAATAAACAGCAGGCGCGCTGCCCACTTCAGTTTCGCGGATACTCCAAGTTGACCCGCCGTCAAGCCGATAATTAATAAGGCAAGTGCATGAATCATGTGATATTGCACACCCGTCTCATATGTAGCTATGGCATCCGGCCCAATCGTATCCTTGAGCATGTGTGCACCAAATGCACCGATCGCCACAGACAGCATGGTCATGACAGCGCCAAGCATCATCCATCTTCGTTGCATGTATATTCTCTCCCTTAATTCAAACTTAGCACTCCTTTTATTGTAGCGAATCCACTCATCCTTTACCAGTCAGGTCAGAGCTTCCACAGATCATATGTCTGATTATACTTAACAGGCAGGTTCCTAACCTATATATCATGGCAAAATGGCGTAAATCCTTGATTTTTAACGATAATTGTGGAAAAGTAAACAGATATGCGATCTTTCTGTAATACGGAGAATCGTTACAGACCGATTCGGTTAATAACAATCAGTACGATTATTAAGGGAGGGATGTTACAATCATGGATAATCATAATTCCTATCAACACAATAACAACATGTATGCACCTTACCCGCCAGAACCTGAAGGACCACCCATGGATCGACTGAAACATTCCGGGCCTGGAATCGCGAGTTTTGTCATTGGATTGGTCTCGATCGTGGGTTACATTCTGATATTCTTTATTGCCGCCATGGCCCTTAACGATTCAATCGGAATCCTCACCCCGTTGCAGGCAGAAGAGCTGGCCTTACATCCGGCAGTACTCCTGGCTTCATTATCTATTCTGGTCTGCCTCATTCTCAATCTCGCCGGAGTTATTCTCGGAATCATTGGTTTGGTCCTTTCCAATCGCAAAAAAGTCTTCGCCATCGTTGGAACCATCTTGAATGGAATTATGATTTTGATATTCGCAGGACTTATTATTGTAGGCATGTTCATGACTGTGGTGTAACGTTTTGCTTCAGTATTACGTATCCTTATAATTAAATTTACTGAGTATCACATCTTGTGTAATCCTAACTTATTGCCAAATTCTTGTTTTCAAAGGAGATTGACATGTCACGAATCAAAATTTTTGCGGACAGCACAAGTGATCTGGCTCCCGAATGGATCCAGCAACACGATATCGGTATTATTCCCTTGTATGTGGTGTTCGGTGAAGAATCACTGAAGGACGGTGCTGAGATTAGGCCCGAGCAGCTATACGAGCGTGTCAGCCAAGACGGACGGCTTCCCAAAACAGCTGCACCTTCACCCGCTGATTTCATGACGGCATTTCAACCTTACATAGAACAAGGGGATGATATTCTATATATCTCCTTATCCTCTGAACTTTCGTCTACGGACCAAAATGCTCGATTAGCCAGTTCCGAATTCCCGGAAGGGCGTATTTCCGTAATCAACTCATTGAATCTGTCGTCCGGGATTGCTCTTATGGTGATGAAAGCTGTACATGCTGCCGACAAAGGACAAAACCTGATTCAAATCACTCATCTGATTGAAGCCATGATACCAACTGTGCGTACAGAGTTTGTCATCGATACGCTGGAGTACCTGCACAAAGGCGGACGTTGCTCGGGGATGCAGAACCTGATTGGCAGTCTGCTCAAGATCCGTCCAGTCATTCGGGTTACGGATGGCAAGATGGCCCCCGCCTATAAAGTACGTGGCAAACGGGAGAAGGCTCTGGAACAAATGCTGCAAAACACGCTCAGCCAGAAGGAACATATCGACCGTGATCTGCTCATCGTTGTGCACACCATGGCTGAAGAGGATGCTCTTGAATTGCAGAAGTCACTGCAGGAACAAACAGGTGCCCGTGTGGAACTCACCACCGCGGGTTGTGTCGTATGTAGTCACTGCGGTCCCAAAACGATCGGTATCATCTATAACACCGTTTAATAAAATTACACGCATCATCGTATAGGATCATTGAATCCTTCTCTTTTGGATCTGTATGAGGTCACATCCAAAGCATGGGACCGGCATACAGATCCAACATAAAAAGGGCATTCCGAGCTTAATCGCTTGGGATGCCCTTTCATATTATGCTGATTGTAGTAATGACGACAGGTTTACTAACTTGTCATTATACAGTCAATAACTTTTGGTTTTCAATTCATCCAGACTTTTGAAAACATATCCTTGCTTACGCGCCTCATCAATAATCGAACTCAGGGCTTCCGTGTTGTCTTTGGATACCGAATGAAGCAAAATGACTGCACCTGGATGCAGCTGTTTCAACACTTGCTGATGTGCATATTGTGCACCGCGTTGGACATTGGTATCCCAGTCTTTGTATGCAACAGACCAGAACACATTTACATAGCCCTGTGCATGACTCTCCGCAAGTGTGCGATTATTAAAGATTCCACGTGGCGGCCGCAAAAATGTTCCTTGTTGACCCGTCAGCCGATTCACCTCTGACTTGACCTTCTCCAGCTCCACCCGAAGCTTCTCATTGGAGATGCGGGTCATGTCCGGGTGGCTCCATGAATGATTACCGACAATATGCCCTTCCGTTGCCATGCGTTTGACCAACTCTGGCTGATCCTTCAGATAATGGCCCGTTACGAAAAAGGCTGCTGGCACCTTCTTGGCACGCAAAACATCCAGTATGGCAGCCGTGAATCCATTCTCATACCCGTTATCAAACGTGAGATACAATTCCTTTTGTTTCGTATCCCCCAGAAAAATGGCATCGTTATGTTGTAAGATCGATTTAAAGCCTTCCTGATCAATGGAGGGCAATTGACCGTTCTGACTTTTCTTGAAGCCAAAGTGATAAGCTCCGGTGACCGGCGATGCTTCCGTCTGTGCCGGCACCATACTGATGGATAACAGACCCAACAGTATATAAAGAACCATTCGCTTCATTCTATCCGCTCCTGTTCCTGGTAATTTCGGTTTGTCGTTTGAACACACGAACACCTTCAGTTAATATGCCACAGGAACGGCTAATATATGTCAACATTTGATTCATTCGATTCTATATCAGTTGAACTAAAGATTATTTACACGGACACTGCGATGACAGAATAACCTTCCGATGCAGCTTTCTTTCAGAAAGCTTTTAGGCGAACGCTTCGCTTGTTCAGGTTTTTTCTGTCCTCTCCGTTATCATGTAAATGATTAGTTCGACTTATATAGTCGCTCTTGTTTATGTAAAACTCAGCGATCGAAACGTTTATTTTCATGTGGTGGCGGTGTTTGCTGGAACAATTCCAGCAAGGTCCGGGGTTTTCCGCTGGAAGTCAGCCACTCTCTCACTGTCTGTATCGCACGTGTCTGGCCATCTCCCCGATCACGCCATGTCAGCAGCTCAATGACTTTGATAATCAAGGCAGACATATTGTGGTTATCCTGCTCAGACCGTTCTGCACGTAACTTGTGATACAATGCCTCTTGTTCCCAATCGAGTAGAATCTCATCCCCGATGGTCGGCTTCAGAAGAGTATATGCTCTATCACAACCTCCACAACGAACCGTGCTCACTTGTTCCTGTATGAATTCCGCTTGGATATCCGACTGACAATCCGGGCATTTGAATCCAACCTGTATGTTTTGAATGTTTTCTCTCATGACATGGTTCCTCCTGCTATGTATATACTAGTTATATACCCGATATCTTGTCGATTCACGCTCATTTTGAAGAAATATGTAAGATGCTATAATATTGTAAATATGTTAAAATATTATACATATCATATACAGGAAGAGGCGGGGTAACAATGTCGAAGGAAAACCGCAATATTACCTGGCAATCATCCACCTTAAACAGGCAGGACCGGGAAAAACACAATGGACACCATAGTCGTGCCATATGGTTCACCGGATTATCGGGTGCAGGAAAGTCATCCCTTGCATTTGCCCTGGAGCAGTATCTCTTTGAACAGGGCGTGCGATGTTATGTGCTTGACGGGGATAATGTACGTCATGGACTGAACCGTGATCTTGGTTTTACAGCTGGGGATCGTCAAGAGAACCTACGCCGAATTGGAGAAGTATCGAAGTTAATGGTAGATGCTGGACTATTTGTACTTTCGGCCTTTATCTCCCCGCATGAGCAGGATCGGGAGATGGTCAGAGAGTTATTTGAACCAGAAGACTTCATTGAAATCTATGTGCGCTGTTCCATTGAAGAGTGCGAGCGTCGTGATCCCAAGGGCCTTTACAAAAAAGCCCGGAACGGGGATATCCCCCATTTCACAGGCATCTCCGCCCCCTATGATGTACCGAAATCTCCTTCATTCATTATCGATACGGAGCAATGGTCCATTGAGGAAGCCGTACAGGAGATCGTACAGCATTTGCAACAGATCGGCGCACTTCATTTGCCGCTTCATGCCCACACGGCCCTGATCCATTAACCAAAAGCTACATAAACCATCGCTTATACGAAAGGCGCGCCCACAGTGGCGCGCCTTGTTTGTATTGTATAACAACTATTTCATCTAAATAACCAGTCATACTAGAATCATCTACCTCTGTACTGCGAAGTCACGATGTTTTATTGAAGCCGCCATGATCAGTTGGAACATTGCATCAGGATCTTCGTCGCTCCTTCAACTTCGAGAACGGGGAAGACTGTGATCCACCAACCTATTACCCCACTACACCCGCTTGCATGTTGAGAAGTTTGCTAAACGTGCCTACCGGATCCGTGGATAGTTGCTGGTACCCACCCTCTTGGATGACGCGACCTTCGTCGAGCACAATAACACGATCTGCCGTACGTATCGTGGACAACCGGTGAGCAATGACGATAATGGTTACATGTCCCTTTAACCGTTCTAGCGCTTCATGAATGTACTGTTCATTCTCACTGTCGAGCGCACTCGTTGCTTCATCTAGCACCAATACAGAGGGGTTACGCAGCATGGCCCGGGCCAGCACCAACCGCTGACGTTCGCCCCCGATAGTCGTATACCGCGATCCCCTATGATCGTATCCAGACCCTGAGGCAACTTCTGAACAAATGTGGACGAGGAAGAAAACTGCAAAGCTTGCCACATCTGTTCTTCACTTGCACCCGGATCAACCAGACGCAGATTCTCACGAATACTGGTATGAAACAGGAATGGGTCCTGAGAGACATATCCGATGGAACTTCGCCAAGACAGTAATTGTTCTTCTGACAGTGGTACACCGTCAATCAGTATACGACCGCTCTCCGGCCTTACGAGGCCCATGACCAGATCAATCATTGTACTCTTGCCTGCTCCGGATTTACCCACAATCGCTGTCATACCTTTTGCCGGAATAGAAGCTTGCACATTCATTAAAGAGTAGGTATCACTTCCCTCATAACGATAACTGACATCCTGACACGTAATGGATTCTGTGAGTACCATAGGTTGAATCACATGAGAACTTGTTTCTCTTGCCGAAGCAATCTCTTCGCTAATCTCACGACTCTCCTCCGTCTGTGCTTGCAGCTTTCTTACCACCCGGAACGCAGGTAGCATGGAGCTGATGTACTCCAGATTGGATTGAATCGCTGTAAACTTGGGCCACAAGCGAGAGAAGATAAGAATGATAAGTAGCAGACTTGCCGGAGGTACCGTCATTACACGGAGAGATAAATATATGAATGCCGCAATAATGACAGCCGCAGATACCCGGTGAATAAGCTGTGTTCCACTGTTCAATTGGCTAAACTGAATGACATTACGTTCGATCTGTCTGCATATGCGCTCAAACCAGTTCATGTGTGAACGTTCCAGCATATTGCTCTTGATATCCTTAATCCCGTTGAAATGCTCGGTAATGCCGTTATAATAATTTTGCGAATACTCGGAGGTCTGGTCTCCGATCTGCTTGGCCCGTTTGACGAATTTCCTCAAGACGATAAATAACACCAATCCACAGACCAGCACAAGCGCCGTCAATTTCGCAGACAACCAGAACGCGAGACCAATCTGTATTCCCGTAAAGATCAGGGAGGCCGCCATTTGCAGCATAACACTCGTCCCCTGGCTAACACGTGCAAGTTCGGTCGTTAATATATGGTTGAAATCGGATTTTCGTTTTTGGAGAAAAAATGACCATTGCGCCATAATAATGGCACCATAGGTTTCGATACGCAGCGTTCGCACAAATTGCTGCTGGATTCGAGCATTGCGAATCGTCTGGAGTCGTTGCATCCAGGCCTGTCCGGAGACAATCAACACAAAGGTGATCAGAACGAGTAACAATTGACTATTTTCAGAAAAGCGATTCAGCACATCTCCAATCCAGGGAATGTTCAAACCAGTAGAGCCCATCTCAAAGATGCCGATCAGACTGAGCATCGGAACGAGCATGTAGATGCCGATCCCTTCCATCAGACTGATACAGATCATACCCAGTAGATTCCAGTATAAGATGGGCCCCGTGACATGATGCAACTTTCGCATGAAGTACTTTAATTCCGAAATCATATTTTACCCCTTTCCGTCACCGTGCTCCTTTTCATTCGCCGCCAGAACCAGAGAAACGGACGTAACGGAAAGTACAAGAAAAACAACGAACGCGGAAGTGGAAATTGATCCACATCCCATGTACTTGGATATAAACGTTCAATAAAGAAAAACCACTTCTGTTTGGTACTTCGGAGTGCAAACAAATACGATGGATAACTTTTCATATTAGCCGGACTTTCGAGCATTTCGTTCATGAACATTGCACCTTCTCTGGCTAATCGCTTGCCGGCACGATCATTCAGGGACATCAAGCACTTATAATCTGCATCCAGCGGTGTGTCGAGTAGAGCAGAGGCCAGATAAAGTGCCTGTGAACCGATGGATAACCGCCCCTCACTTTTCAAACGCCGTTCTACTTTCTTCACATCAAGCGGCATACTGCGAATCATCTGATCCATATCCAGCAACCAGCGCAGTCGGAACCATCCGTGCCGTGCCCCATGGGTTACCAGATAAGACCACAGGTCTTCTCTTTCGAGCATGCGGACAGGCGTCTGAGTGTATGCGCTGAACCGGCTGCGTTTCCACAGCAATTCAAAATCCGTTTCTTTGCCCGAATCCGGGTTAAGTCGCCAATGGATCTCCACTTGCGTCCGTTTGACCGAATGGATATAGCAGATGTGATGTTCCCGCCATTTCCAGCTACGAACTGTAGGTGTTCGCTCCCCTTCCTTGGATACGTAACCGAGGGTTGCCAAAATGCCTTCAGCCGCTTCCACATCATCGAACGGAATCAAGATGTCCAGATCTTTGGAGGTTCGCATGGATACATCCCCATAGAGATCATGAGCCAAGGCTGGCCCCTTCAGTGTAATATTGCGAATACCACGTTCACGGAAGGCTCCGCACACCTGCTCCATCTCAGCCGTCAGATGTAACATGCGGAACGTATTGGCCGTATATTGTTGTCTCAGACTCTCCATTACATCCTCGGGAATGATTGTGGAATTCAACTCTTTCATTTTTGAGTAAAGGACAGAATACAATCGATGGTGATAGACAAGCCTCAGAAAGAGCTGCCAATCCGTTCCCTGCAAATGAACCTTGAGTTCTTCAGGGGGTAGAGCTGTCAGATCACCTCTAATCATGCTCAAGATCAGTTTAAGTTCCTCTGGAAACCCTGTTGAATAGAGTTCAATTTCATGTGTCATAGACAATCTCCCCAGATCCCTTCTCCGGACACCGTTTGCCAAACAAGCCGACAACCGTATATTGGTCCATAGTATCAGCTCCGGTCACGATCAACTTCCCACTTCGCAACCAGGCATGAGCCATCATATGTCCTTGTTTATTCCGTGCAGTTCCCATATATAACGTGCTATCGATCTTGCGTCGTTCAAGCATCTTCATCCCGGCAATCGCCATTACAAGGCAGCGGCTCTCCCATAACGTATATTTGCTCGCGAGCAGAAGTGCTTTGGAAATATTCCGTATAGCGATCACCTGGCTGCGATCAAGCCCAGTTATTGGCGTTTCAACCATCGGTGTGCCCAGTCCTGGCGCAATTTTGGCGAATGGCATAGCCTTCTGAATTCGCGCCCAGCCGAGGAGGATATAAGCTTCCCATACCAGTCGACGCATGACACGCGGCAGCGAGAGATAAGCCTTTATTTTTCGCAGCATATCGCTATACTCCGCGATTAACGTCGATTAAACCCTCTCGGGACAGATGTTCAAGAAATTGCACCACCTGTTCACGACATACATCCGGCTCAATTTCATATTCCGCGGCAAGCCCCTCGACCAGTTCACCCAGCGTTCGTTCCTCTGCAATCAGATCCCAGATTCGTCCACCTGTACTGCCGAGATTATAGTATTTTCCTGTGTTAATGCTCATCATGACTTTTTCACTGCCCATATCACTAACCAGATTGCCTTCCTTCCGGGATACCCGGTCTTCCACATTCATCGGCGTAGTCGCTGTCATTGTCCTGAATGCACTCCTTTGCGTATATGATCTGTGATCCGGTCCACCATCTCAAATGCTGTAAATTCAGCACCGGTTCTGGTCAATCTGCCTACTTCCACACTTGCCGAGAGTCTTGAAACGGTCTCGAACAGCCACTGTGCAAGCCCTTGCCTTGCTACGAGTCCACCACGGAAGGTATGAGAGCATAACAGATGAAGCCGTTCCAGCCCCGTCACCTCAACCAATTGAACGGACTTGTGCTCTTCTTCCGGTCGTGGAGCAAGTTCAAATACCCCTGCTAGAGGCACAGCACGTTCATGAAAATAGTGCTGAACAGGTATAGCATACTTCGTAATCTCCGCATGTACCGTTGCATAATCCTGTTCCTTCATACCGAAGCCATCCAGACTGGGTTGCCACAACTTCTGTTGCGGATAACCTGGCGATACGATCGCTCTGCCTCCGGCATCCCAGGTCAGTGCAACCACATCATCGGTGAGAAGCGGGTAACCGCGTGATGCGAGTGCAGCCGACAAGGTCGACTTGCCTGCTCCCGAATGTCCCACAAATGCATAAGCCCAGCCATTGATAACGACTGCACTACCATGCAGTGGAAGAATGCCACGCTGCATCATAATGACCGCCATACATGTGCCCAGGATGAATAATCTGACCTTTTTCGCATCTGCTCCCGACCGTGGGGTTACAACAATCCGCTTCCCTTGCTCCATTAGAAACAGACCTGTATCCTCAATTCGGAAGAAAAGGCTGCCTTCTCGTGCCACAAAGTTGTCGTTCCCGACATCCCAGCTCTCCCACAATGCTGTGAGATCTGAAGATTCGATGTGGACATCCACTGCATCAGAATTGTTCGTTGCATCATTGGGTAGGATTTGAAGTTCAGGCATTGGAACTTGGCTTGACCAGCGCAAACCATACGCTTCATATTGCACAGGCAACAATGAATGACTCCCCCTTCATATTTCTGAATGTAAAAAAAGCCCTTATATTCATGTTGCTCAATATAAGGGCGGAGGCGAAAAGCTGGATTAGTTGCATTTCCGCCCTTTAAGTATGATGACACTTTTTAGTGCTCGACAACTTAGGAAGTTGGATCGTAAAGATCTGCATCGTGAACCGTTACCCAGTCAATCTGTCTGTAGCCAGTACCGGCCATCGTTTGATTCACTTCCAACACTTCAAGAGCTGGTGCTTGCCATTCCTTTTTTTCCATTTGCATTGTATTCACCTCCTTTCAAGTTCACTCATTCAGAATTTCCGAATGAAGCGATAGACGATCAGACTATGCATCATTAATCGCAGATCCGGATGAGAAGCAAGCTCAGGTCTCGGGCTCGGAAAATTGGCCAGGGCAGACTTAATGCGCTCCGTGTTTAATATGCCAGCGACCTTGCTGTCAGAACACAAGGCACGCAACTCGGCCGTAAAGTCATCCCAATTTGGAATGATGCGATGCAGCCAATCCGCAGGCTGTACACCCCGTACCCGCTGATTCAGTCGGACCTTGTCAGGCAACTCGGGTGAAGTAGCCCGGCGAATCAATGAACGATCCGTCCCGTGTTTCACATATTGTTCAATCGGTACGGACAGGCAGAATCGAATAACCCTGGCATCACTTGTCGGGTCACGTTCCCAAGCCCGGTAACGGAGAGAACATTTCGTAGCAACAGCACCGTTTTTGTTCGCAATAGCCAGGTTATTGAATTTCTCGGCACGGACTTTCAGTGCATCAGCCTGGGCACCGCCCTGCAGAACAATAATCGATTTGAGTCGTTCCAGCACACCCGTTCTTTGCGCAAAATCAGGATGGATCAACTGCACAGACGCGGCCTGGCTGGCTCCCTTGGACTGAGCCTTGAACCATTCAGGATATGCCTTTCGCCCTGTAATCTTGGCAATCCGGGAGAAGGGCATGCCGGTCCGTTCACTATACTGCTGCGTCTCACGGAACCAGCGGTACCAGCGACCACTTTTCAGCAAACTGGCGTAATAATCGAGAGCCGGACCCCAAGAGATGGTGAAATTGCCGCGTGCTCCTGTCAGCAGAATGCCTGCATCCTGCTGGCTGGCTTTTTCATAGAATCCGCGGATCCAGAATGAATTTTCAAAGTATTTATAGGGCATTTCCATTATGTCGAGCCAAGTATCTACTTCACTTAGTGGACTTCTGCCTTCAAAATCAAGGTAGTTCTCTGTTATATTGCCGACGTGATTAACGGTGGAACGTATGAAAGGTCTCTCGTCTGCCAGCAATGTTTTTGAAGTATAATCGGTGAAATCCGGTACGGGAACATAACTGTAGGCATGCAGCCGTTTGCCCTGACTTCTCAGTGTGCCGGAAGCAAAACCAACCACAGCTCCCGAGTCCAGCCCCCACTTAATGCAGCAGCTACCTGCCTGTGGGTTCGCAATCGCGATCCCACTGCCTGCCCAAACACCTCTCGAAACGCTTCTACATATTCACCGTCGGATTTGAGCCGTAGCGGCTCCACTTCATCCCAGCGATGGTACTGCTTCAGTTCCAGTCTTCCGTCACGAAAGGTTAGCGTATGTGCAGATGGGAGCTGGCTTACGCCCCGATATACGGTAGAATTGATGTCGGCGGAGTCATGCATGTCGGGAATGGCTAGGAATTCGGATAGCCAAGTCTCATCCAGTTCTTTGTGCACCCCTTCAAGCCCGAGCAATGGATTCATAAGTGTACAGAATGCAAAACGTGAACCATCATGTCGGTAATAAAAAGTTCGCATGCCTGTAATATCTCTCGCTGCGAACAGTTTGCGCTGCCGATCATCCCAGATCGCAAACACAAAGTCTCCAAGCAATCGGACAGCCACATCTTCACCCCAGCGCTGATAGGCACGCAAGATGAGTTCACTATCAGACAACACGGCAAGTTGTGCTCTCGATATCTGTAATTGATCTGCCAATTGTTCCCGGTTATCCAGAATGGCATCTGCCGTAATGGTCAGTCCACTTTCCTCATCATATAAAGGAAGTTTCTCGCTAACCGATTCCGGTGTTATCCATTGAGCATGACAGCTAAGGAATGCTTCGTTGCCCTTCCACACCCCTGTCGTATCCGCAGGGACATGCCCCAGGCTTGCGTACAAACGCCAGCTGTCCTCCCATAGCGCCTGCTGACCATCATTATGAACAATTCCTGCTATGGCGCTCATGACTTTCCTCCCCGAAGAATCTTGCGCTGTGAAGCCCAGGCGCTGATCTGATGACCAAATGGTACCCATGATTTAATTCGTTGTATTTTGCCATGAGCAGAGGCAAGCTGTCCCTTCAAGCGTTCCCGCTCACTATATCCTCGTTCCAACCGATGATCTGCTGCCCGCAGTGCAGCCTGTAATTGTCTGATGGTTGTAAGTGCAGCCAGTGCAGGATCTGTCTTTTCAGGTTCATTAGTCAATCTATCGTTTTGAATTCCAGATGCCTCGTTAATGAAAGGATCTGAAGACCGCAGCTGGTAGTTTGGCTGCCACTGACATCCAGTCGCTACCGTCAGTTGGTGTTTGAGTCGATCAATCACGTCTTGATCCGGTGAGGACTCGTAACGAACCCCCGTCCATCGCTCAGCCTCTGCCAGCTGTTCACTGTATCCCATCCGATGGAACAGATCTGCACCCATTACACGACAATACATCTCAACTTCATTCGGATCTAATATGTTTTTCCAGTTGTTAACAGAACCCTGGTGAGCCTCTTGATGAGAAGAGAGGAACGGGTCCCCCACGCCCATACTGTAGAACATATCAGCCTTTGCACTATCCAGAAACTGTCCGTAGCGCTCCATGCCCTGTTCATATCCAATTCCGAGATATGAACATAGCTTTTCGAGTTCTTCCTGGGGTCTAAGGACCAGTTGTTCATATTGCAATTCATATGCATTCGGGTGTGATTCGGCAAAATAATCATTCAAGCGGAGCATGCCAAGTGTAAGATCCACCGATTTCATATTTAATTTGGGGCTCTGCAAACTATGAATCAGGTCGAAACCTTCTCCTGTATGGTTATTTACTTTTTTGAAAGATGCAGCAATGGCCAGAGGATTACGCTGGAGATGAATGCGCTTGGACTGCGGAAACAGACGATCCAGCCATTCAAGCATGTAATAATAACGCGGAGATTTATCGACAACGAAGTCTGCTCCGCTCCCTTCCAGGAACCCATTATATATCTCAAGAGCAAAACTTCTGCACGCTTTCTCAAAGACTTCCTCAGATACCATGGCATTGTAGAATTGACGGATAATCGAGCTGCCACCATAAGCACGGGAATCAGCTTTGGGCATATCCACAAGATTCATCAAGAACCACATTTCCTGGGTGGCAAAGATACGACTGTGATTTTGCAGCATTACGGTGGATAGCGAACTACCACTGCGAGGAACACATAGTAAGAAGATAAGTCCGTTACCTTGAGCGTCGATCAATGGCAGCCTCTCCTCTGTATAGTAAATTACGCACGCAGCCGGGATAGACCAGACTCTACTTTCGTGTGGACAGAACAATTACTACAGTACGCAATGTCAGCATTGTACAAAACTCCTTCGGAACCTTGCCCCAGAGTGATGTATAATACACGTATTCTTCGACAACCATATGATACATTATGTATTCATAGTTTTACTCTATGATACAAAATGTATCATGTCAATCTTTTATTTTCACCTTTTCATAAATTCTCTCTTTCACTGTATTCTGCTGTCTGTCGTTTAAGCACTTATTCATGATTCATCATGAAATGATTGTAGGAATCTGCACAAATGCGAATAAGCCCCAGGCCACTGTTCTGAGATGAACAATGCCTGAAGCCATGCGTAATCCATTGAGAATTTTAGTAGTAAACCTGTTAAACAACTATCCTGCAGATCCTACATTTGTCTCTTTCCCGGTAGTTCCGAATCCTCTTTTTTGTTCTTCTTCCTGATCCACCAGTACAGCATCCTGCATCCCTTTCTGTACTTTCACCGTTAACAACACAGCAATACCCGCAATGAAAAAGAAAATGAGAGAAAGTATGCCCCAACGTGTTGAACCTGTTAATTGGCCAACATAACCGAACACAAACGGTCCAAAGATTGAAGAGAATTTGCCTGTAATATTCACAAAACCAAAATACTCCCCTGTTCGACCGGCTGGCATCAGATTGCTGAAGAGGGAACGAGCCGTGGATTGGCTCACGCCCTGCACTACACCAACCAGTCCGGCGAGCACATAGAAGTGCATCGCTTGTGTCATGAAATAACCGAGAATTACAATACATATGTACACAGATAAACTGACGATCAGTACCTGCTTCGCTCCCCACCGCTGTGCCCATGCTCCCAATAACAAGGTGCATGGGAACCCGATGAACTGGGTTAGCAGCAGGGCCAACATCAAGTCGGCTGTGCCTATGCCTATGCTTGTCCCATAGATGGTAGCCATCAGGATGATGGTATTAATTCCGTCATTAAAAAACCAGAAGGCCACCAGCATGCGAATTAACTGGGGAAAACGCCGCATCTGTCCAAAGGTTTGCCGTAGTCTGCGAACGCCCACCACCGCATACCCTTTCCACGATCCGGGCATATCAACTGATGCCGGCCGTCTCGGAGCATGCCGAAAGATCGGTATGGAGAATAATAACCACCACAACGATACAGAGATGAAGGCAAGCCTTGTTCCTGACAATGTACTGCCCAACCCGAACCAGACCGGTTGCTGAATCATCAGCAAATTCACGGCGAGCAGCAAGCCTCCTCCAATGTAGCCATAAGCGTAACCCTTGGAGGAGATCATGTCCCTTCGTTCAACAGGTACCAGATCCGGTAGCATGGCATCGTAGAAGGTATTGCCACCTGCAAATCCAATCGTGGAAATGACCAGTAAAGCTGAAGCAAGTAACCAGTCACCTTCTCCGATTACGCTGAATCCCAAAGTGGACAGGGCACCAATTATTGCAAATACACGCAGGAAGTCGCCCTTACGTCCGGACAAATCAGCCAATGTCCCGAGCAGCGGTGTTAGCAGAGCTACACACAACATACCGATGGAATGTGTATAAGCCAGATAGGAGGCCGCTGTATCCGTATTCAGCGTTGCCGCAGCCACCGAAGCATAGAATACGGGTAGTACCGCAGCCAGTACAGTCGTTGCGTAGGCCGAATTGGCCCAATCATACATAATCCAAGCCTTAATTGCCTTTTTGTTCACATGAACCCTTCCTTTACATGCATCTCTATTAGATCGTGTTCAATGTCTTTCTCCTATTGTAAGGGAAGGATATCACACTTGTTCACTGTTTCTGTAAAAAAATCAGTACGTTCTGTTTTGGCGCCTTACCTCTAAGGTGATCTTGCATCATTGGTTCATTTTATATCCATTCGCATCACATATCATCCCCGCCCGTGAATATACTTAATTACCGACAGGCCAAACTGTGCCGCGTAATCATTGGGGGGTGCCTACATGTCAAATTCACACCAGCCTTACTCGTTCGTCGTATCCCGGGAAGATTGGTCGCTTCACCGCAAAGGGTACCAGGACCAGCAGCGCCATCAGCAAAAGGTGAAAGATGTCATCAAGCAGAATCTGCCTGATCTGATTACGGAAGAAAACATCATCATGTCTGATGGAAAACAAATCATCAAGGTGCCCATCCGCAGCCTGGATGAGTACCGTTTTGTGTATAATTACCAGAAGCAAAAACATGTCGGTCAAGGAGACGGTGACAGTCAGGTCGGAGATGTCATCGGTCGAGACCCTGCTTCGCAGAAACCCGGCAAAGGCGAGAAAGCCGGAGATCAGCCTGGTCATGACATTGTGGAAGCCGAAGTGAGTATTGAGGAACTGGAAGATATGCTCTTCGCTGAACTGGAGCTGCCCGATCTGAAGCAGAAAGACAAAGACCTGATTGAGACACATACCGTTGTATTCAACGATATTCGCAAAAAAGGCATGCAGTCCAATATTGACAAGAAACGTACCATTTTGGAGAATCTGCGCCGCAACGCAACAACCGGCAATCCAGGCATTCACCATATCAGTCCGGATGACCTGCGTTACAAGACCTGGGAAGACAAAATCATTCCACAGTCCAACGCCGTCATTATTGCCATGATGGATACATCCGGGTCCATGGGTTCGTTTGAGAAATATTGCGCGCGCAGTTTCTTTTTCTGGATGACTCGCTTCCTGCGCCGCCAGTATGAGAAGGTTGAGATCGTCTTTCTTGCCCATCACACGGAAGCAAAAGAAGTGACGGAAGAAGAGTTTTTCACCCGTGGCGAGAGCGGAGGTACCATCTGCTCCTCTGTATATATGAAAGCACTGGATATTATTGACAGTCGTTATCCACCTTCCAGCTATAACATCTACCCTTTTCACTTCTCTGACGGGGATAACCTGACCTCGGATAATGAACGGTGTGTCAAACTGATTGGTGAGCTGATGAAGCGCAGCAATATGTTCGGATATGGCGAGGTGAACCAGTATAACCGCAGCAGCACTCTGATGTCCGCCTATCGTCATATCAAGATCGACCAGTTCATGTATTACGTGATCAAAGAAAAAGGCGAAGTATACAAAGCTTTGCGCAGCTTTTTCCAAAAACGGGAAGGAGGCAGCGTAGGATGACAGATGAAATCCGCGATCTTGAATACGCCATTGCCGAAATTATGGAGATTGCCGATGGATTCGGCCTTGATTATTATCCGATGCGTTATGAAATATGCCCGGCAGACATTATTTACACTTTTGGTGCTTACGGTATGCCGACCCGGTTCAGTCACTGGAGCTTTGGGAAAACTTTTCACAAAATGAAGATGCAATACGATTTTGGTCTCAGCAAAATTTATGAGCTTGTGATCAACTCCAACCCTTGTTACGCCTTTTTGCTGGACGGAAACTCTTTAATTCAGAACAAACTGATTGTAGCCCACGTCCTCGCACACTGTGATTTTTTCAAAAACAATGCCCGTTTCTCCAAATCCAATCGCAATATGGTTGAGAGTATGGCCGCCACCGCTGACCGGATCAGCAACTATGAGATGGAGTATGGCACCGAAGCGGTTGAAGCCTTTATCGATGCGGTTATCGCAATTCAGGAGCATGTGGACCCACAACTGATTAAACCCCGTCATTTGGACAAACAACGTTACATGGAGATGAAAATGCGGGAGCAACGCGGCGTGAAAGCACCACGACCGGAAGGGCGTTATGATGATTTATGGTCCCTTGACGACGTAAAGACCGAAGAAGCTCCTACCGAAGGCATACAGGTCCATCACTTTCCGCCTGAACCCGAGAAGGATGTCATGTGGTTTATTCAGGAATTCTCCGAAGTGTTAACCGATTGGCAGCGGGATATCATGAGTATGATGCGTGAAGAGATGCTCTACTTCTGGCCACAGATGGAAACTAAAATCATGAATGAAGGATGGGCCTCCTACTGGCATCAACGCATTATACGTGAACTCGATCTGAACAGTGAGGATACGATTGAGTTTGCCAAACTGAATTCTTCCGTCGTGCAGCCCTCCAAGCAAAGTCTGAATCCCTATTACTTGGGGCTGAAGATTTTCGAGGATATTGAACGCCGCTGGGATCAGCCAACCCGTGAAGAACAGGAGCGATGGGGACGTATACCGGGCCAAGGTCGTTCCAAAATGTTCGAGGTGCGTGAATTCGATTCCGATACTTCCTTTATCCGCAATTACATGACCAAGCAACTAACTGAAGATCTCGACCTCTACGTATTTGAGAAAAAAGGCCCGGACTGGAAAATTACCGACAAGTCCTGGGAAAACATACGGGATCAGCTTGTATTCTCACGTGTCAACGGGGGTTCCCCGTATCTCGTTGTTCAAGATGCCGATTATCTGCGGACCGGAGAACTCGTGCTGAAACATCAATATGAGGGCATCGAGCTGGATCTGAAATATATGGAACGCACACTGCCCTATCTGTACCGTCTCTGGGGACGTACCGTACATGTGGAGACCCGTGTTGAGGATAAACCAATCTGGTTCACGTATGATGGCAAGAAGCACCATCGCAAGTTCATGTAAGGTTGTGAATAAGTTATCGAAAGATAAGACACAAAAAAGCGGCAAGTTCCCGACATCCACGGGGACTTGCCGCTTGAGATATAGTTCAACTATACTTTTACACAATAACGAAGAGGGCAGAAATAACATGAAAAAACGAAGCGTTCGCCTTTATCCCCGGATTTCCCCTTTATGAAAGGGTTCAAAAAATCTGGGGATAACGGCGATCGGAAGGTTATTCTGACCTCGAAGTGGTCAGTGTAAGATATTTTAATTGAAAGGTTTACTCTGATTGTACCGGTGGTGTATCATTGTCCTGCAACCGCAGCGGTACAAAAAAGTCATGCTCGACTTCATGTGCTGGCAAAGGACGACTGAAGTAATACCCCTGAATCTCCCGACAGTCATTTTGCATGAGAATATCCAGTTGACCTTTCGTTTCGATGCCTTCGGCAATTACTTCCATATTGAGATTCTGGGCCATCGAGATAATGGTCGCTACAATGGCCTGATCGCTGCGATTCTCCGTAATATCAGTGACAAAGGAACGATCAATCTTGAGCTTGTGAATTGGGAAATGCTTCAGATAACTCAGTGAACTATATCCCGTACCGAAATCATCCAGACTGATCTTGACACCCAGTGCTGTTAGTTCATTCAGGATCGCCGTGGATACTGTTGCATCCATCATCATACTCTCTGTAATCTCTAGTTCCAGGTACCGGGCTTCCAGCCCTGTCTCACTAAGTGCATTCTTGACCTGTTCTACCAAGTTTGATTGATGGAACTGCTGGCTGGACAAGTTCACAGATACCGGAATGAGCGGTCCGCCACTGGCATGCCAGAGTTTCATCTGCCTGCACGCTTCCCGCAGCGTCCAATTGCCGATCTCATAGATCATGCCTGTCTCCTCTGCAAGCGGGATAAACACATTGGGTGCGAGCAGACCTTTGAGTGGGTGGTTCCAACGTATAAGAGCCTCCACACCAATCATGCGGCTATCCTCCGTGCGAATCTGCGGTTGATAGTACAAGATCATCTCATCTCGTTCCAACGCTTTACGCAGGTAACCTTCCAATTCAATGCGTTCATAGAGTTCCGAATCCAGTTGGGCGGTATAGAATTGAAAACCATTCTTGCCGTTCTTCTTCACTTCGTACATGGCAGAGTCCGCATGTTTCAGCAAGGAATCCGCTCCCACTCCATGATGAGGATACATCGCAATTCCGATGCTAGCTGTAACGTAAAAGTCATTCTCCTTCAACCGGTAAGGCAGTTGTATGGCTTCAACAATCTGCTTTGCAAGTTCTGCCACCTGCATCTCAGTCGCTTGATCATGGGACACCACCAATGTGAATTCGTCACCGCCCATACGAGCCAGCATCACATTTTCCGTAGCATTTGGATGGGAAGCTTCAATTGCTGCCATGATTCGGCTGCTAACTTCTCTTAGAAACACATCCCCGATCGAATGTCCGAGCGAGTCATTAATCATTTTGAAACGATCTATATCCATCACCATAACGGCGAAAGAATTTTCCTTTTCTTCTGAGGCTTGAATGGACCAAGCCAGTACATCATCCAACTTGCGCCGATTGGGCAGTCCTGTCAGGGGGTCATGCAAAGCCTGGTGACGAATGCTCTCCTGAGCCTGCTTTTCCACGGTTATATCCTTAATCAGAATGTGGCTTCCCACATGGCTATCATCAATGACAACAGGAAGCACCGTAATACTAAGATCCAGATGTTCATTCTGTACATTCCTCATCTTGGCCATATAGTGAGCCGGCACTAGCTGATTATCATCCCAGTCAATCGAATCAATTTCACTTATCCACTGTATATCAATCCGCTGTGCAATCTCATCAATCGAACAATCTATGACTTCTTCCTCATGGTATCCAGTGATGGTCGTGACAGCGGTATTAATGCCTTTGATGATACCTTCCTTGTCCACGGAGATAATGGCGTCCGAATGGTTATGATACAGAGCCTGATACCACTGCTCATTCTCTCGGATACGTTGATCCTTTTGAGACAATCGCTGATTGATAAATATGCCATATAACGTTAGCCCCAATGCAATAAATGTGCCCACTGCAATCAGGTATGCAAGAATGTCTGGATCAATCTGCATTATTGAACTTGTCATCTGGTCATGTGAATGATGGAACTGCGCGGCTGACATCCCGGTATAATGCATTCCGGCGATCCCCAGACCCATAATAAGACCGCTGCCCATCTTATACACCCAGGTATATCTGGCTTGACGATGACGAAAGAAAAACATGAGCCACAATGCAGCAAATGAAGCAATAGCTGCGATCAGAATAGATAACACTACTCTCCCTGCTTCATACGTAACAGGGGTTGACATTGCCGCCATTCCCACATAATGCATCGAGCTGATTCCAGCTGTCATAAGAACGCCTGAGATAATAAGCTTGCGTATTTTACCGGACTGCTGACCCGCAATATTCAAGGCTATACCCGATGCTATTATGGCGAGCAGAACGGATAGAATGACCTTGCCAGTGGAATAGGATACGTGCGTGGGCAGAACAAAAGCCAGCATGCCTACGAAATGCATGGACCAGATTCCCAGACCCATAGAGACTGCGCCGCAGGTAAGCCATACATTGCGTGCCATACCTTTAGTTCGACTGACACGGCCTGCAAGATCAAGCGCTGCATATGAAGCTAACGAAGCAATAATATAAGATAAAATAACCAGTTCTAAATTGTACGTTCCATGTAAGTGCTCCACTCGCTCTGTCCTTTCAGCCGGGAAATGCTTCATATGTATGTTAAATGTAAAAAAGAAGCGAGTGCGCTGTCTGGATGACAGGCACTCCCTCCGCATCATTTGACTTGTGACCATAGACTTAGTTAAAGCCGCCATCATACATTGGAACCCGCTTAATATCAATGTATATAGTCTAAACGTCCCAGCCTTGAAAATCAACACTTCGTTCCAGAAAAACGGATATTAGCTCTAAACAGCATTTATCACTACATCCGCTTTTCTTCCACTTATTTTTGAACGAGCAACAAGTTGCCAAAGTTGGATGTATTCTGGTAAGAGTTCCCTGTTTGATCACTCCAGATCGACACACTGCTCCGTTGCCCATTCCCGGCTTGATCGTCGTTCACCTGCAGGTCGAACCCAATCCATACATTCTTACCCGAAGGGACTTGGTCCAAAGGAATGGCAGCCTCGATAACATAGCCACCTTTGGTCCGTTGGGTAGCCGACTTGAACCGTTCCTTCAATGCATTTCCTCCAAAGGAAGATTCGTTATCAAAGTTTACCCGGTACTGCGCGTCATCCCCCTCGTAGTAGGTGGTCTGATTGTGGTTGGGGTCTATAAACATTTCGACAGAGTCCTGCTCATGTGCATTTTTGCTTACTTTACTTAATAATGGATCTTTGACATCTGCGAATACATACAAGTATTTCTCATCCCACAACAACTGCGCAGTCGCCGTTGCACCCGAGTTTCCAATTACCCAAGTATCTGTTGCAACGGATGTTGCCTTTTTCCAGACTCCATCCTTTTTGGCGTCAACCACAGGCTTGCCATAAGTGACCTTAGTTTGTTTCAGGACGGAACCCAGCTTCAGTTTGCCCCTATTGGCCGGTTTATTCGGCTGTTGGTTGGTAATATCGTTCCAAACGATGTTGGCTGTCTGTCCAGCAGCATGTTCATCTGTAATTCGAAAATCGAGGGATAGTACCTGACCTTCGGTAAGTAAAGCGGCTGACAAAGGCAGGGATGCATATACGACATACCCCGTCTTGTTCTCCTTCACCTGGTATACCTTTTGGTCTTTCCCCTTGCCTCCATCCCGTTTGAATGTGTACTGTCCATTACCGGGTTGTGGATCTTTTTTCTTGGCGGATACGTTGTCAGTTGATGTACGATTAACGTTACCAACCACTTCTTCTCCGAGGAAAACCTGTACCTGATCTCCTTTGCGACGTGTAGTATCCTGAACTTCCACACGCAGATTTACCTTTTTGCCATCCCATAACACTCTGGCTTCACCGGTTGCCTTGGATGTGCCTTCTGCCAGATGAGAAATCTGCACCCCTTTAACGGCTCCCCACAGAATGTCTTCCTGTCCTTTAGGATCAAGCTTTGATACGTTAGCCTTCAATGCTGTCCACTCATTCCGATATATCGGTAGCTTGGAAGGGTCCACCAGTGCCCAATATGCCGGTTTCGCTTTTAATTTACGATCAAACAGCAACGGTGCATCTTTGCGTCCTTTGACGGGATGGTTATCAAGCCATGTGCCATCATCCGCAAGTCCCCAGACCGTAACGCTGTCCATTACGCCTCGTTTGCCCAACTGATCGAACAGGTCGAATAGTTCACGGTACCGATAGGCCTGTTGCAGCATTAATTCATCCGTAACTGGCATCTCCTGCTCGGAATTATTGGAATAGATTGAAACGTCCATCTCTGTAACCTGAACATTCACACCAAGAGCAACAACCTTGTCAAAAGCCTCTCGCATCAGCTTCACATCCGGTCCATACATGGACACATGCATCTGGAATCCAACTGCATCAATGGGTGTGCCTTTAGCCAGCAACTTCTCTACAAGCTTCACCATATCATTCAGCTTGCTTGCACTGCCTTCCAGTCCATAGTCATTAATCACCAGTACAGCATCGGGATCCGCCTCGCGAGCATACCGGAAAGCCAGCTCAATGTAATCACTGTCATCCCCGTCACCGTCCACATCCCCAATAATGTCTCTCCACTTAGAACCACTTGCCTCGTTCCGCAAGCCGCCTCCATCCGAGATGACTTCATTGACGACATCCCACGTATGAACCTTTCCTTTGTACCGAGTCACGATAGTCTGGATATGTGTTTTCATCCGTGCAAGCAACTGTTCTCGCGAAGCAGGTTTCGATGCATCATTCGGATCAGTGAAGAACCAGTCCGGCACTTGGCTATGCCATAGCAACGTATGACCTCTGACCTCCATGTTATTTGCTTGGGCAAACTTCACCAGGCGATCCGCCTCTGACCAGACAAACTGTCCTTCCTGAGGCTGCATCGCATCCATTTTCATAAAATTACCGGCTGTAATACTATTAAAATGTTTCGTCAACAACTGGGAATGCATATCCTCCGAGTCCAGTGCAGACTGGTCGATTGCAGCTCCAATTGCATAATTTTCTCCCAAGATATCTACCAAATTCGGAATATTCGGCTCAATTTCAATTTTCTCGGCAGCCGTGATCAGAACATCATCCAAGTAAAAAGTAATCGTATCTGCTGGCGTCACTTCTTCTGACTTCTTCCATGGTGTCTCCGCATACATCCGGAAGCCGGTGATGCCACTATTTGCTCCGGGGATGACCACATCAGCCTCGATTTTTTTCCATTGCCCTTTGTTCAGGGTAGCTGAGGCAAACGTAGCATATTCAAGACTCGAAGCGTCTTTATTATATTCTTTCTCCAGTGAACCGTTAATGACCTGACTGTCTGGCCCTTCATTGTACATAGCCCAAAATGAAATATGTACCGTGCTGCCCTTCTGCACATGATCTAGTACCTCAATTAAGGGTCCATGGAACGTTTCGGTACGAGATGAGGTTTTCAAGCTGTGTGTACGGTCGTGGCCCACTTCCGTCACAATATCGAGCTTCTCACTCGCTCGTGGACGCCATTGCCCCAACAAACCATCTTCAAAATGAGCTTCAAATAGCGGTGCATCGCCATCACCTGCCTTAACGTCCCCAGCTGCCTGAGCACGTGTCCCTCCTGTACCCATACTTGGTAACAGACTGAAGACCAATACAGCCGCCAAACACAAGCTCCACCATTTTCTCCAATGCATCCGATCTCCTCCTTGGTTGTTCGTTACATTACCCTTTACTCCGTCATGTGTCAGTCCTCACCAAAATCGTTGTGCAGGATTGGATAGACGTTAATGACCGGAAATAATGTAAGCATTTTCATTATACGATTGCTAGCAGACTTTGTTTACCCGTTAAACTATAGAACTTGCTCCAAATAGGTTTCGAATCCACACCCGGTTCCTCAAGCGATAAGAATAGCCCAAGTTCGTTCAAGTTCACCAACCAATATGAGCGCAGTACAGATCCAGGAAAGAAAAAAAAGCACAGCCAATGGCTGTGCTTGGTTTTGCTTGGTTTTGTTCGGATTATGATTCATTGACCGGTGCTGTCGTTTGACGCACGACCAGATTGGAAGGTTCCGTAACGACGGGGGAGTATATGACGGATTCTCGATCATGGCGATTAGATATTCAATGGATTTAATCCCGATGGAATAAATATTCTGATTCACCGTCGTCAGCCCCGGTTTGAACACCTCTGCATAATACGTGTTGTCGAATCCGACCACCGAGACATCTTCCGGCACACGCAGTCCGTGCTTCTCAATTTCATGAATTGCACCGAATGCCGACATGTCTGAAGCGCAGACGATACCTGTCGGTTGATCCTGAAGTGCCAGCAATCGGCGGGCAGCCTTACTGCCACCGTCGAATGAATAATCGCATACCTCCAGATATACTGTTGAATACGGAATGCCACATTCGCGTAGCCCTTCCCGATATCCTTCCAATCGCAGATTGGCTACGGCAGGTCCCAGTGTACCTGAAATGTAGGCAATCTTACGATGCCCGAGCTCATGCAGATGTTTGACACCCATCACGATACCGTTTGCGTTATCCGTTGTGATGTAGCCGGCACGCTTGCCGAACAAGTCAGTATCAACAAACATCGTTGGGATCTCTTCTTCCACCAGTTCCTGTATACTCGTGTTTTCTCTACCTTCCCCGAATACGACAACGCCATCCACATTACGACTGCGACAATGTTTGATAAACGAGTATGCAGGGTCATCGAATCGTGTAGACAATCGGACAAGATCATATCCACTGTTCTCCAGTGCAGTCTTGATCCCTTCAAGCAATTCCGACACAAAAGGGTTCGTGAACGGAACCGTTAATAACACCCCTACCGTCCATGAACGGCGTTTGACAAGTCCACGAGCGACCACATTGGGTTGATATTTCAATAATTCGATGGCTATATTGACTTTCTTGCGCGTTTTTTCGCTTACATCGGGATAATTGTTTATCACTTTGGAAACGGTTGCAACAGATACTCCCGCTTCCTTGGCCACATCATGGATAGAAGCCATCTGATCACCTCAACCTCTTTCAAATCCCCTGTCTCCGGCTGCATTTTCTATAACATCGGCAGGTTTGTCTACCCATTATAGCTTAAAATAGCCTGAAACGGTATGGAAGGTTCCAATCGATTGAACGTCTATTCCTGCTGTTCCAGTTTCTTCAAATCCAAAGCCAGTTTCTCCATTGTTGTCGCAAATAATGCAAGTTCAGCGGAGCGTGAGGCTTGGCTTCGTGCGCCTCGGGACGTGTGATCTGACTCCTGCTGCACACTGCTTAGTTTCTTCATAATCTGCTCCAGATTCGACTGAATCTTACCTTGGGCATCCCGGGAACTGGCTGCAAGTTTGCGTACCTCACTCGCAACGACTTCAAAGCCCCGTCCGAACTCACCTGCATGTGCAGCTTCAATGGCTGCGTTCAGACCCACCAGATGACTCTGGTCCGATATCTCACGAATGAGTTCACCCATTTTTCCAATCTGATGGATCTCCCCTGTCAATTCCGTGAGTAGAACATGAGCCTGATCCTGAGAAGCAGCTGTTTCTTTGGCTACATTCGAAATAGCCAAGGCATTTTCATTTAATTCACTAATCATGCCTGTAAGCTCTTGGGTAATCTGCGTAATTGCCAGCAACGTATGTTGTTGATCATCGGCAAGCTGATGTAACTTCTCCTTTTCTTTCTTCTCATATGCTTCAAGGACAAGCTGCGAATCCAGATTAAACATCTTGCTCAGCGCTTGAATCACAAGATGCCAGGAGTCCGGGATCACCTGTTGGAATATGCTCGTTGCAATATCTAGGTACACCATATAGGTGCCCAGATAATAATCCTCAGACAGACCAATGCGTGAATGAACAAGCCCAATCGCAATACGCTGCTCAATATAAGCATCATCAACAATCCCGTCTGTCATGGATAACCAGTACATTTTCTGTGTCTCTTTTAGACGATCAATGGTAGAGAATCGGGCGATCAGATCTACCAATTCAGGATAATTTCCCACATGATTATAGAAATGGTCAACCACTTCATTAACGACTTTTTTAAAAACAGGCCGATGATCGGCAAGCAACTCTAGATCAACTAAGGTTAATCCCATGTAATCAAGTTGCTTCTGTCTTGTTGCGGAAATACTACTCATATCTGGTTCAGTCAGCTCCTTAATAAACACTACATTACTTTAAATTGTAAATATATGTATCGATTATAGACTAAAATACCTAAATATACATATACCATTAGAACTAATTTACTTTAAAATCAACCTTATTTGTCAGCTTATTAGATTAATATTAGCCTAATAGAACTAAAAAGGCCCTAACCCTGCCGTGAAGGAGCCTCACAGCAGGCATCAGGAACCTGATCCGGAATGGTTCGTTGCAGATTAGCGATTAAGCAGACTGCCCACATAACGTAGCAGTTCATTCGCGCTGGCCGCGGTATATCCATGTTCCTCAATTAACCGTTTGATAACTTCATTCATACGTTTCAGTTGTGTTGCATCCGGTGTTTTGGTTGAGGTTGTAATCTTGACGATGTCTTTCAGATCGGTAAACAACTTTTTCTCAATCGCTTCACGCAGACGATCATGGCTGCTGTATTCGAACTTGCGCTCCTTGCGGGAGTATGCCGAGATTCGGATCAGAATTTCTTCCCTGAATGCTTTCTTCGCATTCTCGGAAATGCCGATCTGCTCCTCGATGGAACGCATCAAACGCTCATCCGGGTCCATCTCTTCATCGGTCAGCGGGTCCCGAATTTTGGACCAATTGCAGAAGGCTTCAATGTTGTCGAGATAATTCTCGAATAACGTTCTTGCTGACTCTTCAAATGAGTACACAAATGCTTTCTGCACTTCCTTCTTGGCCAGTTCGTCATACTCTTTGCGTGCAAGAGCGATAAAGTTCAGATAACGCTCGCGTTCCTCTTTACTAATCGAAGCATGCTGGTCGAGGCCGTCCTTGATGGCCCGCAGAATATCCAGCGCGTTAATGCACTCCAGATTTTGCTTAATCAGAGCACTGGAGATCCGGTTAATGACATACCGCGGATCAATGCCGGACATACCTTCGTCTAAATACTCATTTTGCATCTCGCGCAGATCGGCTTCTTTGTACCCTTCCACTTCTTCACCATCATACATCCGCATTTTTTTGACGAGATCCATGCCTTGTTTCTTCGTTTCCTTCAAGCGGGTAAGTATGGAAAAAATGGCTGCGGTCCGCAGTGCATGCGGTGCAATATGAACATGCTTCATGTCACTTTGCTGAATGAGCTTGCCATAGATTTTCTCTTCCTCGGACACCCTCAGATTGTAAGGAATCGGCATGACAATCATCCGGGATTGCAGCGCTTCGTTTTTCTTATTGGAGATAAACGATTTATACTCCGATTCATTCGTATGCGCCACAATCATCTCATCCGCACTGATTAACGCGAAGCGTCCTGCTTTGAAATTACCTTCCTGTGTGAGTGACAAGAGGTTCCACAGGAACTTCTCATCACATTTCAACATCTCCTGAAACTCCATCAGTCCGCGGTTCGCCTTGTTCAACTCCCCATCAAAACGATAGGCACGTGGATCGGACTCGGAACCAAACTCGGTAATAGTGGAGAAATCAATACTACCGGTCAGATCCGCAATATCCTGCGATTTGGGATCGGATGGACTGAATGTTCCTATTCCCACCCGATTATCTTCGGAAACAAGAACCCGTTCTACCGGTACCTTACTGATATCACCGTCATATTCGGTACGGAGTCTCATCTGGCAGGATGGGCAGAGGTTTCCCTCAATGCGGACTCCAATTTCCTTTTCCACCTCAGGACGAAGCTCAAGTGGAATCAGATGCAGTGGCTCCTCATGCATGGGGCATCCATCAATGGCATATATGGCACCTTGCTCCGTCCGCGAGAACTGTTCAAGACCCCGCTTCAGCAACGTCACTAGCGTGGATTTCCCTCCGCTTACAGGCCCCATAAGGAGCAAGATCCGCTTCCGTACATCCAAACGACGTGCTGCCGAATGAAAGTATTCTTCAACCAGCTTCTCAATCGATCGATCCAGTCCAAAGATCTCCTGCTCAAAAAACTTGTACCGTTTATGCCCACCTACTTCTTCCACGCCAAACGATTCAATCATCTGATACACTCTGGCGTGAGCCGTCATTGCCGGAGTCGGGTCCTCTCTCAGCATTGCAATATAATCTTCAAATGTTCCGTTCCATGTCAAACGGTCACTCTCTGCCCGATGTTCCGCAACGCGTTCAAAAATATTCATGCTTGGTACCTCCCATGGCTCCTTTAGTGTGATTGTCAACCATTCCGAATGGTATGAAGAAATCAATAGAATTACGGCTCCTGCTTGAATACCCATCTTGCGGTCCGGCTTAGTCCCGCCACCCTCTGTCCAAACGTCTTGTTTTGTTGTGAAAAGTGTATTACATACCTATGCGGCATTTTGGATAAGTTGACCTCTTTTTTTCATTTCTCAACTCGGAATTTTGGCATCCCCCTGTTCTATCAGACATCTTCTGCCTTCAGAAAAAAAAGAACGAATATGATATAATAAGGGTTCTAAATTCAGGAAACCGGACAACGTATGGTCAAAGCCAGACCACCTCAGGAAAGGAGCACGAACGATGGCAGTGCAATACGAAACTGAATTATATTCGCCTGTGAAGGCATTCTTCGAGCAGCGCGGCTTCGACGTCAAGGCAGAGGTCAGACATTGTGACCTCGTAGGGGTCAGATCGGACCAAGACGAACCACTTATTGTGGAGATGAAAAAAACGTTCAACCTGTCCCTGCTGTTACAAGGGATGCAACGCATGAAGCTTAGCCCGTTCGTGTATCTGGCCGTCGAGCGCAATCGCAGTAAACGTGGAGCCGTGAACCAACGCTGGAGCGAACTGACTGCACTTTGTAGACAGCTCGGTCTGGGGCTTCTGACGGTCACTTTTTACAAAACCAAAGCCCCCCTGATTGATGTACTCTGCGAACCCTCTGCACTGAATCACAGCCTTGAGCACAGTAATGTTACCCGAAAGAGTGGCGTAAGACGACAACGTTTGCTCAAGGAATTCGATGAACGCAGCGGGGACTACAATATTGGGGGCAGCACGCGCAGACAGCTGGTTACGGCATATCGGGAGAAGGCATTACGCGTCGCATCCGCCCTGCGAACGAACGGTGAAGCCTCTCCGGCGATGCTTGCCAGACAGTCAGGTGTAGGTTCTGCCGCCTCGATCCTTCAAAAAAATTATTATAACTGGTTTGAGCGTCTCTCCCGTGGAAAGTATATGTTGACGATTAAGGGAGTGCAGGCGTTAACCGAGCATGCACACATGCTTGAGGATAATGATATGATGGAACGGAGCATTAATGAACTGAATATACAATATTCCGATTTTGGCGACAAAATGGATGAACTTTCACACATTGCCGAAAGAGCTGAACACGACTTGAAGAATACTAATCAGGACTGACAAAGGATCATATGATACAAGATGAAATTTCATGAGAACGCAAAAATGCCTGTAATCTCAAGTCGAGATTACAGGCATTTTGTGTATTCTATATCAGAATGCTATTAGAAGCTTGCTGCTACTTGGGAAGCCAATTTCAGACCTGCAGTAACAATTTCTTCAGCACGGTCTGCAGAAGCATTATGTCCTTCAACGATAACCACTTCTGGATCTTGAATGCCCCACAAGCCGAGAACCGTTTTCAGGAAGTTCAGGGACATTTCAGCAGCTACCATAGGGCCTTCGGAGTATACGCCACCACGTGCGTTCAGCAAAGCTACTTTTTTACCGCCAGCAAGTCCAACAGGACCTTCAGCAGTGTATTGGAATGTTTTACCAGCTTGACTCAGGTAAGCAATATAGTTTACCAATGGTGCAGGAACAGTGAAGTTCCAGAGCGGGAATGCAAATACAACTTTATCTGCTGCCAGGAATTGATCTTGCAATTGAGCTGCCAGTGAAGCTGCTTTTTGCTCGTCAGCTGTCAGTTCGAAACCGTTAGCTGCTTTGTAAGTACCCGTGATTGCAGTGTTGCCATAGAATGGGAATTCTGTATTGTAGAGATCCAGCTCAGTAATGGTGTCACCTGGGTGGGACTCTTTGTATGCGCTCAGGAAAGCATCGTACAATTTAACGCTGACTGCTTGATCTGCAGGACGGTCGTTTGCTTTAACAAATAAAATAGTAGACATGTTGAATTTTCCCCCGTTAGATATAATATATGAGTGCTTCTTTTCATGAACTAGCAACAATTACAGCTTATATAAAGAAAACAACAACTCATTAATACATATTATATATAAAAATGTTAGTGGATGCAATAACGTAATCACTTTGGTCATGAACCAATTTTATTTTTTGCTACAATCTATTTTTCGATCTGACTTAGCTGCGCGCCGTGAATTCGGATATGGCTTCACTGATCAGGTTCATACCGAGCAACAATTCATCCCGTCCCGGATGGCTGAAGTTCAAACGAATGTAGCGTTGATCTTGTACGCCTGTAGAACATAACGACCCCGGAAGGAAAGATACCCCTTTTAACAGAGCCGCCTTGAGCAGAGCACCACTATCCAATCCTTCCGGCAACTGCACCCAAAGGTACATTCCGCCCTCAGGAATGTTGTACTGGCTCCCTGTCCAGCCTGGTCTCTTCAACAGTTCCAGCATCAGCTTGAGTCTTGTTTTATACTCCCGATTCAGCATGGACAGATGATCACTCCATCGAAAAGGGGATTGGGCAAGCAATTCATACAACAACCGCTGGTTCATTGGACTCGACTGACCATCTGCAATCCGTTTAACGGAGGCCATCGCTTGAATCAGCGCAGGATGTCCAGCAGCCCATCCGGTCCGTAGAGCGGGCGCTACCGTTTTGCTAAATGAACCGATGTAGAGAACATGTCCACCCTGGTCAGCCGTATCCAGTGCAAAGAGTGAAGGGTATTTACGATAGAAATCCACCGGCTCAAGGCCATCGAAATGAAGCTCTCCGTAAGAATCATCTTCCACAAGCAGTACACCATAACGCGAACACAGATCAAGGACAGTCTCCCGCCGCTCCATACTCCACAAAACACCGGTCGGATTCGAGAAACTGGGAGCAGCAAAAAGTAGCTTGGGTCTCACCTGCTGCATGTGATGCTCCAAAAGATCTGGCAGTATACCGTCCTGATCGCCCATTACAGGCACAATCTTGGCTCCTTGCATCTCCAGAACCTCAAGACATCCTGGAGATGTAGGATGTTCAACCAGTACGGAGTCACCCGGTTCAAGCAATAGACGCATCACCAGATCGATGGCCTGCTGGGTACCCGTGGTCAACAGAATCTGCTCGGGTACCGTTCGTATGCCTTTGCGTGCATTCCAGTCTTTGTTCAACCACTCTCTCAAAGGTGTGTAGCCTGCTGGTTCTCCATATTGCAAAGCAGAGGGGCCTGAACTAAATACAGATACCGCTGCTGCTTCCAACAATTTGAAAGGAAATAATTCCTCCGCAGGCAACTCTTCTGCCAGAGAAATGAAATAATCCCTACCAGACATCTCACGTATATCCCTCAGTGGTGATGACAAAAGCTTGTTTGTACGGGAAGCAAAGAAATACTTCATCGATCCGTTCCCCCTTCATGCCTATTCCGAAACTGTACTCGCAGTCCGCAGCCCTACAACCTATTCCTGCTCGTCATCGAATATGACCGGATGGACACCTGACGTTTCATATGGATGGGAAGAACCAATCTGGTTCGTCAGGATATCGTCTTCGCCTGTCTTGCATGCAAGGCATAACGTTCAATGGCCTGAGCTCTGCTACTTACTTCAAGCTTCACGTATATTTTACGCAAATAATTATCAATGGAGCGCCTGCTAACGTTAATCTCACTCGCTATTTTATCATAGGTTACACCCTGCACAATTCTTTCCATGATAAAAGTTTCGGTTTCTGTTAATTCAATTAAACGTTCTTCTGTCGGAGACTCTACGGGTTGCGCCCACTCCGCACTGTTTACCCACGATAGCGGAATGGAAACATAGTCCTCACGTAACCCCGAGATCAGATGAATCAGCTGGCTAGGGGAAGCCTGTTTGGACAGCATACCGCTTGCACCAAGACTCATCAGATGACGAAACAGCTTCACATTGTCTTCATCCGTCAGAATAATGATGTGGCTGTGAGTTGACAGATTCTTCATCTGGTCAATATATTGATCTGCCTGGCCTTCTGGAAGACGATAATCCATGAGTATTAAGTCAGGCTGGTGAATATTCACCAGTTCGAGCCCTTCTGTTCCGGTCGACGTCATACCACGTACCGTCAGATCCTGCTGCTCTTCCAAAATCAATTTTGTACCGAGCATGCTGGTGGGGTGGATATCTACGATGACCACCTGCCATACTTTTTTCATTGTTGTTCCCCCTGTTATGTATTGGACAAATAACTTCTACCTTCCGCTCATGATGATTCCCTCATCTATGCGACAGTCCGAGTATAGAAGAAGTACAGGTCGGATTATGTCGAAAATCATAAAAACACAGGAGATAACTGTCAAAATAGCACCATCTTCTCTGTATTTTGCTTAGGAAACATCATGGCGATTGTCTTTCCATGCCCTGAAAAGGTCGAAATATAGTATAAACTTCCTGCATTTCTATCTAAAATAGTCGAAAAACCTGCCCAAAGTTCCTACTTATTGCATCTATAAGAAATTGTATCCTAGGACTTCCTTCCGATGCAATCTCTTTTTACTCTATTAACTAAAGAATTTCATTTTTGCGTAATCAATAGTGACATGATAGAATGGGGACTGGAAAAATTTTTGTACCTATAAATGACCAGGAGTGATGATATGAAACCATCTGCCCCGCCCTCTGACATCCTTCACACTCGGAGCGCCAAAGGCAAGGCCGGATCTTCAATCAGGCTGTTTCTGGTAATGTGGATTGTTCTCATTGCACTAGGATTAGTTGGAACCTACTATTATAGTAACCATCTCCAGCAACAGATGATTAACCAGCTTCAGGCCCATAATCAGCAGCAGATTGCAGCGCTCAAAACCGACTACGAAAAGCAGCTAACAACGATATCGAAGGAAGTGGCAGAACTGCAGGGACAGGTTCAGTCCTTTAATGAATTGCTGACTTTCACCAAGGATAATGCAAGTGACAAAACGGACAACAGCAACAAACTGTATACCCAGCTGAGCGAAGTCAAAAAACAACTGGAGACACTCCAGAAAAAGATGGACCTGCTCAAATGATTACACCCGTCAAACAGGTTAATCGTTTTTTTATGCTTGCACTCGCTCCTTTTGTTGGACTGCTCTTATGCCTGCTGCTGATTCGCCCTCCGCTCGAACCCGGAGGTATGATCTCTACCGAGTTGCCTACGGACAGCATTACACCCCGGACCCAGACAATTAGCCAAGAACTTGCCGGGGCAAAGGACGCTGCTGTCCAGACTTCTTCTTCTATTAAAAGAACGACACAGCTTTACAATAAGACAACAAGTACAATGTCTACTCTTGTTCAAAAGGCTACCACTCAGGCCAATCGTCCTGAAACGATTTACAATAAACGGATCTCATCCAAGCTTGGTGTTCCTTTGGAACGAGTAGACAGTGATAGGCTAACCATTGAACTGTACAGAGTGAATCCTGGCAGCTATAAGGGCTATGCCATGAAGATCAAGCTTAAAGATCCCACTGCCATGCAGATGGCTCTGGACAGCGAACCTGGACGCTCTGAGACGACTATGCAGGCTGTGAAGCGTAACGGCGCAATTGCCGGTATCAACGCAGGCGGGTTCGCTGACAGTGGAGGGAAACGTTACCCCCTCAGCACAACCGTCATGGACGGGAAATACGTGAATGGTTTTCAAGCCAGTTTCAAAGATCTGTTCTTTGTAGGACTTAACGATACTGGCAAACTGGTCGGGGGTAAGTTCTTCGATAAAAACTCTCTGGATCGCCTGCAACCGCAATTCGGGGCTACATTTGTGCCGGTACTGTTGCAAAATGGTCGCAAACCTGTGATACCCGACAAATGGAAGGTTTCACCCCAACGAGCACCACGTACGGTCATTGGCAATTATAAGGATGATCAATTGTTGATCATTGTTGTGGATGGATATAATGAAGGTGGAAGTTCTGGGGCCACCCTAGAAGAGTTACAAGGACGGTTGTACAAGCTTGGCGTAATTGACGCCTATAATCTGGATGGCGGTGGATCTTCCTCGCTTATACTGAATAATCGGGTTGTCAATAACCCTTCGGATGGCAACCTCAGACCGGTGCCTACGCACTTTTTATTTTACAAATGATGGGTTGAAGCATTTCTTTTCTATCTATAATGGTTATAATAGAAGAAAATGAGCTTGTGCAGGAGGTGCGAAGTGTATGTCGTTTTCACTGACATTCTGGATTATTGCAGTCGTATTGACGCTCTTCATTACAGGCATTCTCACTTCATCCTACAACAATGACAAAACAAAAGGCCTGTAACGGCCAAGCCTCTCCTAAGGAGAGGCCTTTTTACTATTTCATACATGAAACAGCAAGAGACAAGGCTTAAAAGAATGATGTAATTCTTCTAAGCCTTGTCTCTTGCTGTGCCGCTTGAACTGACGAGTCCTCCTTAGGATCAGGCGCAGATCAGAGATCAACAGCTAACCGCCCGGTCTTTCTTCATTGATGTCACAGAATCAGACGGTATAGGACCACTCACCGACCCACCCTCAACCAATGTCACATAAATTCGTTCATGATCGACGGGTTCTCCAGCAATAATCTTAATTAATTGTTCCGCAGCCAGCGATCCCCACTTGCGTTTGGAATAATCGATACTCGCCAATCTCGGCTGCACGTATTTGCTCAATTCAATATTATCGAATCCAATGACATCGATCTCCTGACCAACGCCCAGTACACTTTCTGCCAGACGATCACACAGACCGATGGCCATCTCATCATTGAGACAGAATACCGCTACTGGTCCATCATACACTTGCACAATCTGATCTGCGGCTCGCTCTCCACCACTTTTCTCAAAATCCCCCGTGATCTCAATCCATTCCACATCGGCGTCACGCTCTGCAACTTGTTTTACAGCCTTCAACCGCTGCACCGAGTCAAACGAACCTTCTGGTCCCGTTACCACGTAGATTTTCTTATGTCCCTGTTCAATGAGATGTTCCATCGCAAGCGTGGCTCCAGCCTTATTATCCAACAGGACCTGATTAATATTGGGATGATCCATCTCACGGTCCAGTACTACGATTTTGTGCCCGCGATCGGCATATTGCATCAGTTCCTCACTTGCAAAGGTGTGATCCAGTATGATCGCACCATCAATCATCCGTTCCGGAAGCATACGGTGGGATTGTTTGCCACTACATACGATGAGATCATAGCCTTGAGCATTACATACGGCTTTCATGCCACTGAGCATGTCTCCATATACATCACCACTAAAATCCGTCAAGAATACACCCAGAATTTTGGATTCTCTCTTCTTCAGTGTTCTTGCAGCGGCATTCGGAACATAATTCAACTCTTTGGCAATGGCCAAAATTTTGGAACTGGTCTCATCCGTCACTTTGTTGCTGCCATTCAACGCATAGGACACGGTGGAGATGGAAACTCCCGCCTGTTTGGCGATATCCTTGATACTGACCACATTCTTCGCTCCCCTGTTATATTAATCAGGCCTTTCATAGCGAAAGACCTGACACATCACACTTTCTACCTCTTAGATTAAACCAGTCTGAATGATTTTTTCTGCGTATCCCGACTGTTCGGACCAACCAGAATGTGGAATTCGCCTCGATCACTGCGATGGCTTAGGTCAGAATGGTGATACCTAAGCTGTTCTTCATTTAATGTGAACGTAGCTGTACCACTCTCTCCCGGTGCAAGTGCAAGTTTCACATATCCTTTCAATTCACGCATTGGGCGAACGACCTCACCCGATACATCCCGCACGTACAACTGAACCGTCTCCACACCTGCACGCTCACCCGTATTCGTTACGCTCACCTGGATGTTCAGAGAATCTTCGTCCGTCATCTCATGATGCGATACTTCAAGATCACCATAAGCGAACGACGTGTACGATAGACCATAACCGAACGGCAGCAAAGGTTCATTCGGGCTGTCAATATATTTGGAGACATAACGTTCTTCTGTTTTCTCCGGATTCAGCGGACGGCCTGTATTGAAATGGTTGTAATATACCGGAATCTGACCCACCGATTGCGGGAAGGACATCGTCAGACGTGCAGATGGATTCACAACACCTGTCAGAACGTCTGCAATAGCCGCTCCACCTTCACTACCTGGAAACCAGGCTTCAAGCACAGCATCCGATTCGTCGATTACACCATGCAGATCCAATGGGCGACCGTTGAAAATGACGCTGGCGATGGGTTTACCAGCTGCCTTCAGCGCCTTAACCAATTGCAATTGGGCTTCTGGCAGACGAATATCCGTACGTGATCCACCTTCTCCACTCATCTCGGAGTCTTCACCTAGAGCGAGGACAATCAGATCTGCTTTGCTTGCCACGACCAGAGCTTCGGCAATCTGCTCAGCTGTAATGGTATGAACATCACTGCCTTGGGCAAATTGAACTTTCCCATCCGTCAGGCGCTCTTGCAGAGCTGTCCCCAGCTTGACTGCATCTTCCTTAACCCCTTCACAGGACCACCAACCCAGAATGTCAGGACTCTGTGCAAAAGGACCGATAAGGGCTACATTAGCTTCCGGCTGAAGCGGAAGAACGTTACCTTCATTTTTCAACAGGACTGCCGACTTCGTTGCCAGTTCATAGGATACCTGACGATGCTCTTTCGAGAAGACAATCTCGCGTTCACGCTCCGGATCAGCAGCACGGAACGGGTTATCAAACAAGCCCAGTTTTTCTTTCAACTGCAAAATACGAAGCACCGCTTCGTCAATAAGTTGCTCCTCCACTTCACCACCTTCAATCAAGTCCGGCAGATGACGGACATAACAAGGTGTCATCATCTCCATATCCACACCTGCGCGAATGGCACGATACGCCGCTTCACGGTCATCTTCCGCAGCGCCGTGTGCAATCATCTCACGGATGGAAGCCCAGTCCGAGATTAATACACCGTCAAAGCCCCACTCCTCACGCAAAATACCGCGCATCAACTTCTCATTACCGCTTGCCGGAATACCGTCCACTGTATTAAATGAAGTCATGACCATCTCTACACCTGCGTCCAATGCCGCTTTGTATGCAGGTAGATAGTACTCGCGCAGGTTCCGCTCTGACATATCCACGGTATTGTAATCGCGACCACCCTCAGCCGCTCCATACGCCGCAAAGTGTTTGACACAGGCAGCCAGACGATCAGGTTCATCCTTCAGGTTGTCCCCCTGATATCCGCGTACGAAAGCTGCTGCGAACAGGCTGTTCAGATAAGGATCTTCTCCTGTCGTCTCCATCACACGTCCCCACCGCGGGTCACGAACCAGATCTACCATGGGTGCAAAGGTAACATGCAGACCAGATACAGCCGATTCACGTGCTGAAATTTCAGCACTTTTCTCAGCCAACTCGGTATCCCATGAACAGCCGATCGCCAGCGGAATCGGGAAAATCGTTTTGAAGCCATGTACCACATCGGCCATGAACAGAAGCGGGATGCCTAGGCGACTTTTTTTCATATAGGCTTGCTGCACATCCATAATGGCCTGCGCACCAGACAACCCGAGAATGGAACCACTGGCATCTACCGACTGTTCGGTGATTCCCATCTCTTCCATTGGTCCTGTAATCTGGCCTTCAACATCTGTCCCTTCATAGAAGTTGGCAGTCAGCTGAAGAAGCTGGGCTATTTTTTCCTCCAAAGTCATCTGGTTCACAAGGTCTTTTAATTGCTGATTATTCATTAAGGGTTTCCTCCACTACATATTGTTGAAATAAAGAACCCGGCTGCGTTCGGGGAGAGACCGCGCACCGGGTTCGAAATGACGGGAGACAGAATGTTCCTGTCCTGCCCCATCCTGTTCATTACTGCATCATTACTTGAATTCTTTGTTCAGTTCATCCAGATAAGGTTGAACCAGAGACTTCTTACTGTTGACCCATTCTTTCCAGTTAGCCTCCAGATCTCCATTTTTGAGGATCAGGTTGGCATATTCGTTCTGGTAGTCGAATGAAGCCTGACTTTTAGCTTTGGAATCGTACAGGCTGATATCCCAGTCGTATGCTGCCAGCGATTGGCTCTCTGTACCGAGTTTTGCTTTTTCCTCAAACAGTTTCACAGCCCGATCACGATAATCCTTTTTGATTGCAGGGTTTACAACACTGAAGTCGTCACCGAGCAGATACAGACCTTCGAAGCGTGCCGGGTATTTGTCTTCCAGAATGGTTCCTTCTGGCAGCAAGCTAACCAGTTCGTTGTTCTCATCATATTTCCAATCGGTTCCTTCAAAGCCCATGTTAATGAGCAACTGTCCTTCTTTGGTTGCGGAGTAATCGATCAGATCCATGATGCGTTCGAATTTTTCGTCGCTGATCTCAGGGTTGAAGATCAATGCAGACCAGAAGTTTGCTTGTTCCATGTTGCGGTATTTTCCGTCATCTCCGAGAACGATTGCTGTGTGGACCAGATCATCACTGTTCACACCCAGATTTTTCTTCATATCCGAGTCGAGACCTTGTCTGTACGAAGCCAGTCCGCCCAGACTTGTTACTGCAGCTGTACCTGTTACTTTGAAGTTATTTTGACCTTCATTGTTTTTCCATGTGTAGAATTCAGGATTAAGCAGTCCATCTTTATATGCTTTTTGCATCAATTTAAGACCTGTAAGTGTCTCAGGATCAGCAGGTCCCCAGTGGAACTGACCGTCTTCACCTTTATAGAACGGAGAATCTGTCATCGCATGCACACTATTTGGCATAATCATGTTTGTCATCGCATCTGCTGCATTATAGGACAGTGGTACAAGCTTGTTACCCACTTTACCTGGATCTTTCTCTTTGACAAGCGCAGCATACTCGTTCAATTCGGTTGTTGTATATGCATCTTTCAGTTCAAAACCAAGGGCTTCAGCCCAGTCTTTACGAAGAGCAATGACACCGATTTGATTCGTGAGTGGATCAGCAGGTTTGTTTTCAAAATAAATAGGTCTAGGCAAGAGATACGTTCCGCCTGTCAATTTTTCCAACTGATCACCAAGTCCCGTCAAGTTATAAGCTGCGGCAACGTTTGGCCAACGCTCTTTCCAATCATCCGGGAATTTGTAGAACAGTCCTTGATCAATACTATTCAACGCATCACCATGTACGTAGTTCCATACCGATACATCTGGCAAGTCGCCCGAGTTGATCCACAGACGAAGCTTCTCGCCCCATGAATCCCAATCAATATAGTTGTAATCCCATGTTACATTGAATTTGTCTGTCCAGAACTTATGGAACTCATTATCCAAATTCCCGTTTTTAATTTCCGTCAGGTTGGCTACAGAGATGGTGAGGTTATCTGTATAATTTCCCTCAGCATCCTTCTCGTTACCGCCTTCCGAACCACCACTGGAACAAGCTGTCACCACCAACATCAACAGACAGAGTGTGATGGCAAAAAGAGCTTTAACTGACAACTTTCTGTTCGTTTTCATGCTTTTACCCCCATGTTTTTAGTCGAATTTTCTAGTTCAAATCCTATGCGTAAATCAGGTCTTGATCGCCCCTGTTAATACCCCTTTGGCAAAGTGTTTTTGCAGCATTGGGAAGAAACACATAATCGGTACCATCGTTACAAATACAGCCGCCATCTTCATACCCATCGAGAAGTTGCTCACTTGGGTCGAGTCTACGCTGGCTGCGTTGGATGCATTCGTCTGGGATGTGACAATGATCGTCCGCAGTACGTTTTGCAGCGGTAACTGATCCGCCTTTCGCAGGAAGATCATCGCATCGTACCAACTGTTCCAGTAAGCTACACCGTAGAACAATGTAATTGTAGCCATAATCGGTGTAGCGAGCGGAAGAACAACAGAGAAGAGAATTCTCCACTCTCCAGCACCATCCAGTCTCGCAGATTCCATTAATGATTCAGGTAAGGTGTAGAAGTAGTTCATCATCAGGATCATATTAAAAGCACTGAAGCTTCCCGCCAGAATAACGGACCATAATGTGCCTGTAAGATGCAGTGACTTCATGATCAGATACAGTGGTACGATACCACCATTAAAGATCATGGTGAACAGAACCAGGAAAAAGAGAAATTTCTTGAACGGGAAGTTACTGCGGCTAAGGCCATAAGCCATACTTGTTGTCAGGAACAAGCTGAGCGGCAAACCAATGACCAGCAAGATAATTGTGTTTTTGTAGCCTGACAGAATACTTCCGTCAGCGAACAAAGCTCTATAGGAATCCAATGTAAACTCTTTAGGGAACATCAAAAATGGATTTTCAGCATACTCTTTTTGTGTTGCAAACGAGATCATTATGACATTCCAGAATGGAATCAGAATCATCAAGGCAAGTGCAAGTAATATGGCAAATATGAAGTAATCGAGCAGTGTCATTCGTTCTGTGCCAATTCTCGGCTTTCTGCTAGCTTTCTTGCTCATCTCTTTTATCCTCCTCTCTTATCGGAACAAACCGTCTCCGCCAAGCCATTTGGCAAATCTGTCAGCAAGAAGCAGCAAGGCCATATTCACCAGGGAACGGAACAAGCTGACCGCTGTCGAGAATGAGAAATCGGTTGATGACTGGAACGTAATCCGATAGATATATACATCGAGTACTTCCGATACATTTTTGGTTGCGGCATTTGCCAAGTTGAAGATCTGGTCGAAACCGGAAGACATCAGTCCACCCACCGACAGAATGAACATGATCGTAATGGTTGGAAGGATGTTAGGCAAAGTAATGCGGAACATCTGTTGCATACGGGAAGCTCCGTCAATCTGGGCTGACTCATACTGATCCTGATCGATACCTGAAATGGCAGCCAGGAAGATAATTGCACCCCATCCACTTGATTTCCAAATATCGGTCAACAGCAACATCGGCACAAAGTTAGATTCGGAGCCCAGGAAGTTAATCGTTGGCAATCCGAGTAATCCGAGTGCGCTATTAACCAGTCCGTCATATGCCAACACGTTAATGACTACGCCGGAAACGATGATCCAGGACAGGAAGTGTGGGAATGTAAGAACCGTCTGGAACAACTTCTTGCCTTTGCGCATCCGCAGTTCATTCAGCAACAACGCCAGAATGATTGGGAACGGGAACTGAATAATCAGTTTTAGAATATTGATGTACAGCGTACGCCATACTGCATCGATAAAGGTTGGGTCACGGAAAACATATTTGAAATTCTCGAATCCGCTCCATGGACTCCCCCAGATGCCCAGGTTTGCCTTGTAATCTTTGAATGCCAGAGACAGGCCACCCATTGGCATGTAGGCAAACAGGATGAGCCAGACAAGCCCCGGAATAAGCAGGGTGTATGTCATTCGGTGCTTCCAGATTTCAGTCCAGAGCGAATTACCCTTCACGTTTTCCTTCAGCTTTTTGCTAGGTCCTTCGGCTGCAGGTTTCACATTGCATCTCCTCACTCTACTATGGTGTTGTCGTTGTACAGAAAATCAAACATCGTTCTCAGGTGTTGCTCCCAGAATCTCCATTCATGAGCCCCTGGCGTCTCCACATACCGAAAATCATAAGCCGTTCCTTGCATGTACTCGGCATATTGGCGATTCATGTCCACAAAGGGATCACTCTCACCACAGCAACTGAGGATATCCGGTAAAGGTCCACCTTGCTCCAGCAGTTTGGCTGACAATGAATAGATATCCTGATCCGCCTTTACCTGTAACCGTTCTCCAAAAACCGCTTTCATTTCCTTGATCATACCTTCTGGCATATGGGGGTCATGAAGTCGTGTCTGGATATCCGTTACGCCAGATAAAGAAACTACTTTGCGATACCGCTCTGGATAAGTTAGCCCACATTTCAGTGCACCGTACCCACCCATGGATAAACCCGCAACATACGTTTTTGCCGGATCTGGATTCAGATTGAGTAGACTTTTGCATATCTCAGGTAACTCCTGAGTGATGTAGTGGAAGTAATTCAGGCCGTATTCCATATCGGTGTAATAGCTTCGATTCGCTTCCGGCATAATGATGGTACAGCCATATTGTGCTGCGTACATCTCAATTGTGGTCAACCGTTGCCAGGTACTCGCATTATCCCCTGCCCCGTGCAACAGATATAGTGTACCGCCTGAAGTCTCTCCGAAGTCACTGGATACCACATGTATGCTGGTATTCATGCATAACGCCCGCGATCCGATTTCAATCGTAATATGCGCCATATTGAAACCCCTCTTATCATCGCCTGCTGTCTTTACTCTTTCGTTTCTCTGGCGTTGGATTGCAGGTTGTTGTAGATCCCCTTGAATTACGATGGGTTATCGAAACGATTTTCTCGAATCGTTTCAAACATAGCCGCCGTTGATTTACTTGGACTTCAATACAACACTTCATATGTGGAAGCGATTTCTTCGAATCGTTTCGAATAAATCATAATCCCGATCAGTAAATCCTGTCAATAACCTTTTTACAAATTTCGCGTTTTTTTCTCGAAAAAATGCATTATTTACTTTGAATTTGCGCCAAAAGACACTATTATTGCGAAAAAGTGAATTTTAAGACTGCTTCATAACAACTTCAATTGACACCAAACAAGGATTATACTAACATGAATTCTAATTTTGCAATCGAATTACGGAAACGTTTCACCAATTGATACAACTCAGGTTTCACCTGACAAAAGGAGGTTAAGATGTCTAAGCAACTCCAAGGCTTCATTCAAACGATTACAGAGCAGCAATTGAATGTTTTCTCCATTCGTATATTACAGAAAGGGCATCTGCTTGACCATTGGGACCGAGACAGGGATCAGCGCCGTGTACAACATTCCATCAGCAAATCCTTCACCTGTATGGCCGTTGGTCTTGCGCTTGAAGAAGGGCTTTTACAGATGGATTCTACACTGGGTGATTATTTCGACTATGATCATGTACCCCTGTCGCATCACTCTCTACCATCCTCGCGGGAACTGAAGTTAAGCGATCTTCTTCGTATGTCTTCAGGTCACGACTCGCCTCCCCTTTGGGCTGACGAACGGGCTTCATTGATCGAGAAGGATTGGGCGAAATATTACATGTCTTTGCCGCTGGACCGGATACCTGGAGAACAATTCACATACAGCAGTGGCGATACGTTCATGATCTCGGCTATGTTACAGGCTGCCACCGGACATACTGTGAAAGATTACCTGACTCCACGGCTATTTGAGCCTCTTGGCATTCATGATGTAGCATGGGAAACCTCTCCACTCGGGGTAACGCTTGGTTGTGCGGGTCTTTGGATAAGTAATGAGGAGCTGAGTCGATTTGGACAGTTCCTGCTGCAGGAGGGCCTCTGGAAAGGCACACAACTTGTACCTGCCGACTGGATCAGAAAGGCTACAGCCCAGCAGATCGAAACGACTGGAAGTGCCGATTGGGGAGAAGGTTATGGGTATCAGTTCTGGATGTGTTCTCATGGCGCTTACCGCGCCGATGGAGCCTATGGTCAATTGTGCATCATTCTTCCCTCAAGGGAAGCTGTCATCTGTATCAACAGTGAGGAAGAAAATATGCAAGGCATCATGAATGCCGTATGGGATCAGATTTTACCCCTTTACTCTCACCAATAACATTTGGATCATACAAAAAAACGCCACGGAGTCGATGGACCCCCTGGCGTTTACTTCTTATCCGTGCTGTGGAAGATGAGTCATTTCATCTAAACATTGTGCGCATATGTAACGCTCTTTGAACTCGTTGACTTCCTCAATAGATCCACAGAAAATACATTTTGGACGATATCTCTCTAGGATAATATGCTCCCCTTGTACCAAAATCTCTACAGGATCTCCCTCATTCATCTGATACCTTTTACGCAAAGATTTAGGCAATACGATCCTACCCAATTGGTCAACTTTGCGAACTACTCCAGCTGGCTTCATAGCTACGGCACACCTCTCCTATCTCACTCTAAATTTCTAGGTACATTTGTACTATGTTTATAAATTCGCCAAGATTTTGTCGAATCCTGCTGGAAATAAACATTTTTTGTCCTTTTTTTTGAAAAATGTTTTTTTGCCGAATTTTAGCTGTCAATTCATTAACCGAATTTATCCTTCTAACCCTGGAAAATTCAACTGGCGTAATGCTTCATAGACAATAATCGCTGCCGAATTGGACAGATTTAATGATCTAACATCGCCAGTCATTGGCATTTTCATACATGTATCGGGATTCGCTGCGATTAATTCAGGAGGCAGGCCTTTGGTCTCTTTACCGAAGACAAGGAAATCTCCATCCTGAAAATTAAAATCACTGTATCGATTCTTCGCTTTCGTAGTTGCGTAGAAGAACCGTCCTTCTGGAAACTTCTCCTGAACCTCGGTGAACGAATCGTGGTATTCAATATGAACAGCATGCCAGTAGTCCAGCCCTGCCCGTTTCAACGTAGCATCATCCGTCCGAAATCCCAGTGGACGAACCAAATGTAGATGCGTGCCGGTTGCGGCACAAGTCCGAGAAATATTTCCTGTATTCGCCGGAATCTCCGGTTCAACCAGAACGATGTGTAAAGCCATAGGTGTTCAAACTCCTTTTCATTTCATGTTAACCACACAATCCTCTAATCTTAAAGAAAAGCCCTCCACACGTCAATGTGGAAGGCTCTGGTAAGGCAGTGGATTAGACACTAAGATCCAAGACACAATACCTATACTTTAATTATCCGTTTGTCTTCTGAAAGTGGCTCATGAAGTCTGTCAGTGCCTTAACACTCTCATAAGGAGCAGCGTTATATATGGAAGCACGTAGACCACCCACACTGCGATGTCCTTTCAGACCTACGAATCCTTCTTGCTCCGATGCTTTGATGAACTTTTTCTCCAGTTCCTCCGAAGCAAGACGGAAGGTTACATTCATCAGGGAACGATCTTCTGTTTCGACACAACCACGGTAGAAATCACCGGAAGAATCAATCGTGTTATAGAGCAATTCCGCTTTTTTGGTATTTTTTTGCTCCATACCAGCCAGACCACCCTGTTCTTCAATCCATTTCAATACTTCATTCACCATATATACCGAGAAGGATGGTGGTGTATTGTATAGGGAATTGTTATCTACATGCGTGCTATAACGAAGCATGGTCGGAATCGTTTTGGGTGATTCGCTCACCAGTTCCTCACGAGCGATCACAACTGTAATTCCGGATGGACCCAGGTTCTTCTGTGCACCAGCGTAGATCATGCCAAATTGATTGAGATCAAATGGTTTACAGAAAATATCACTCGACATGTCAGCAATCAGAGGTACTGAACCTGTATCTGGAAATGCCTTGAACTGCGTACCTTCAATCGTTTCGTTGGAAGTCAAATGCACATAAGCCGCACGTTCCGGCAAATTCAGATTCGAAACATCCGGCAATTTCATGAATTTATCCGCTTCCGAAGATGCAGCAACTTGCGTCTCCCCAATTAGTTTCGCCTCAGACAGAGCCTTTTTGGCCCAGCTACCTGTCATTACGTAACTTGCGGTCTGGCCTGCCCCGAGCAAGTTCATCGGCAGCATGGCGAACTGAGTGCTTGCACCACCTTGCAGAAAGAGCACCTTGTATCCTTTGGGATTGCCTAACAGCGACAACATGCGCTCCTGAGCTTCATTATGTACCGACTCGTACACCGCCCCACGATGGGACATCTCCATAATCGACATGCCTGTATTACGAAAATCTACAAATTCCGCCTGAGCACGCTCCAGTACCTCAAGTGGCAACGCCGCAGGTCCTGCATTAAAATTATACGCTCTTTTTGTCACAAAATCCCCCGCCCTTTCCATCCATAAAACTGACATACAAACGCATTTTGCACAATTCGATTAGAATCGCTCACGGGTATAAGAGTTGGACAGGAAGAAGCATCCTGATCCAACCAACGTATAGACGAATTGAATCATTTCGATCTATATCTTACCTATTGGAAGTCGCTCTATGGATTTGTGCAAAATGCTCTCAAACTAAATATTATCGCAATGATATCAGTATTCTTTATCTGCTTCAAGGGCAATATGCACTGAAGTGTAGAATACAAGCTATCAAATTCCTTTATCACCCTGCAAAGTTAAAGCACTACATTGATTAATTCAAGGAAAAGCCTCCGAGATCGAATCCCGGAGGCTTTTAAGTTTAGAACACGAGCTGTTCCGAACACGACCGATTAGCAGTCGAAGTATAGGCTGTACTCGTGAGGATGAATGCGAATGGCAACGGCTTTCGCTTCTTCACGTTTGAGATTGATGTAGTTATCAAGGAAGTCTTTCGTGAACACGCCGCCTTCAGTCAAGAATTCATTGTCAGCTGCCAGAGCATCAAGTGCTTCTTCCAGAGAAGCTGGCACACTGCGGATGTTTTCCTTGTCTGCATCAGACAGGTCATAGATGTTTTTGTCAAGCGGACCATATCCAAGCTCCGTTGGATTGATTTTGCGTTTGATTCCATCCAGACCCGCCATCAGCATTGCGGAGAATGCCAGGTAAGGGTTTGCTGTGGAGTCCGGTGTACGGAACTCGATACGACAACCTTTCGGTGTCACAGCTGCAACCGGAATACGAACTGCTGCAGAACGGTTACCTTTGGAGTAAACCAGATTTACTGGTGCTTCGTAACCAGGTACGAGACGTTTGAACGAGTTCGTGCTCGGGTTAGTCAAAGCGATCAGTGCCGGAGCATGGTACAGAAGACCTCCGATGTAGTGCAAAGCCATTTCGCTCAGGTTAGCATATCCCGCTTTGTCATAGAACAATGGGGAATCACCATCGAAGATGGATTGATGCACGTGCATTCCACTACCATTGTCACCAAACAATGGTTTTGGCATGAATGTTGCTACTTTGCCATATTGACGTGCAGTGTTGTGCACGATGTATTTGTATGCAAGCAGGTTATCTGCTGTTTTCAACAGTGTATCAAAACGGAAGTTGATCTCGGCTTGACCGGCTGTTGCCACTTCATGGTGATGACGCTCGATGGACAGGCCAGCTTCTTCCAAGAGACGACACATTTCACTACGGATATCCTGTTGTGTATCCACTGGTGCTACAGGAACATATCCGCCTTTGGTGTGAACTTTGAAGCCCAGGTTACCGCCTTCTTCTTTGCGGTTAGTGTTCCATGAAGCTTCTTCGGAATCTACGAAGTAGGAAGAGCTGTTCGTGCCGCTCTCATAACGTACATCGTCGAAGATGAAGAACTCGGATTCAGGTGCGAAAAATGCTGTTGTACCTACGCCGCTTTCTTGCAGGAAAGCTTCTGCTTTGACAGCGATACTGCGTGGGTCACGCTCATAACGCTCGCCATCCGGAGTGAAGATATCACACATAACATTCAATGTAGGGTGTGCAGTGAACGGATCGACATAAGTCGCTTCAGGATCAGGCATCATAACCATGTCGGACTCTTCAATTCCGCGGAACCCTTGGATCGAAGAACCGTCAAAAGCTACTCCATTTACGAATGTGTCTGCATCAACAGCCGAAGCTGGCAACGAGATGTGATGTGCACGACCAGCTAAATCTACAAAACGAAAATCTACCCACTCGATGTTATTCTCTTGAATTGATTTCAATACGTTTTCAACCGACATGTATTCGTCCTCCCAAATATTCCGAACAATAAACAACCCCACTAAAGAAAATGTCCATATTCGAATTTTTTTCTGTCGTCATTATAAATTTTAAAACATGACATCGTCAATACTTATGTAAGGTATTTTTTGCGAGCATGTTAGATATACTCACATTTTATAAACGATATAATTTCTTATAACAGTGTACAAGCTATACATTTAATCGATTTAATGCGGTAAAGTGACCGCTTTTAATCCTAAATTATGGTAAAAACTTCACATCATAAATGTTTCTTATCACCATTGATTAATAAATACGTTCATTGGTTCAAAATATACGAAAAACCGGACACCTGGCTAATTCCGTTCGCTTGAACAAAATTAGAGCAGATGCCCGGATGTTTATCTAGAATCCCTACGATATAATCAGTTTTATACGCCTACACGAGCCGGGAAGAATTCTGCCGGTTGTTTGGCTGTGCTGAATGATTTGCCCACGATCGGTGCCAATTTCTCCAGATCTTTCAGCAGGTTGGCGAATTGGTCAGGGAACAAGGACTGCACTCCGTCTCCGGTCATCGAGTTGTCCGGATCTGTATGCATTTCAATGATCAGACCATTAGCACCAGCGGCAACGGAAGCCTTCGTCATCGGTTCCACTAATTCACGGCGTCCAGTACCATGGCTTGGGTCCGAAATAACAGGCAGATGGCTCAGAGATTGCAGGACAGGGATCGCCGACAGATCCAGCGTATTGCGTGTGTAGGATTCAAACGTACGAATACCACGCTCACACAGCATAACATTAGGGTTACCGCCTGCCAGAATGTATTCAGCTGCATTCAACAGTTCATCGTACGTCGCACTGAATCCACGTTTCAACAATACCGGCTTGCCACACTCGCCCAATTTACGGAGCAGATCGAAGTTCTGCATGTTACGTGTACCTACTTGCAGAATATCTGCGTACTCGGCACAAATGTCCACATATTCGGGCGTCATGACTTCTGTAATCGTCAAGAGGTCATGTTTCTTTCCGGCTTCCGCCATCATGATCAGACCCTCTACACCTGTTCCCTGGAAACTGTATGGACCTGTGCGTGGTTTGAATGCACCACCGCGCAGTACTTGGCCCCCGGCAGCTTTCACAAGCCCGGCAATTTCATCAATCTGTGCAGCTGATTCAACAGCGCAAGGTCCACCCATAACAACAAGTTCTTTCCCGCCAATGTCTACACCTTTGATCGAGATTACTGTATCTTCCGGATGAAAGTCACGACTTGCCAGCTTGTAGGCCTTCGAAATTTTCACGACATTCTCGACGCCTTTCATTTGACGAAGATGCTCTTGCATTTTAGGTTCAACTTTGCCAATCAATCCAATGATGGTACGATCCTCTCCGCGAGAGATATGCACCTGAAGTCCTTCTTTTTCAATAACTGCAACGATATCCTGAATTTGTTCCTCCGGTGTAGCCTTGCCAGCAATAACGATCATATATTTTCCCATCCTTCCTTGTATAAGAGCACAATGAATCCTACGTGCGTCTGATTGAATATAAAAACTCTGTCGCGCTTAAACGCTTGTTCGCTTTTAAGCTTTTAATCACTAAAGTAAATATACCATAGTTCCCCTTTATCGTCAAGATACACATTGCTTATCCCTATGCCAAAAGAATCCCGCTCCACAGGCTCCGACATTCGGGCTGCGTAACAGGATTCTTCTCATTTTGTATCAAATCTCTTCAATTCACTTGCTTTTCCTAAAACTTACGTTGTACGTGTTTTTTCTCTAACTGGAGGTAACAACTTGTTCATGTTCACGGTACGCTTGATTTCCCACGTTTCCGGCTTGTCATGTTCATATTGCTCTAGATAAAGGATGACTTCCTTCGTAATTGGTGTTGGGGTTGAAGCACCCGAAGTAACTGCCACCTTATTTACACCCTTCAGCCATTCCTGCTGGATCTCAGCCACATCCGATACACGGTAGGCCGTAACACCCGCAATCTCCTCCGACACTTGTGCCAGCCGGTTAGAGTTATTGCTGCGAGGATCACCTACAACAATAACCAGATCAGACTGTCCCGCCTGTTCAGCGACAGCTTCTTGACGCACTTGAGTCGCCAGGCAGATTTCATTATGAATCTCTGCACCCGGAAACTTCTCCAGCAGACGACTCATAATGTGCTTGATATCCCATTGGCTCATCGTTGTCTGATTCGTAATAAGGATTTTGCCGGAAGGTACACTCAGTCCATCAATCTCTTCTTCTTTTTCGATCAGATGAACAAGGCCTGGTGCAACACCTACAGCCCCTTCAGGTTCAGGATGGTTCCTTTTGCCAATATAAATAATCTGATAACCTTCAGCCGTCTTCTCCCGAATGAGATCATGGGTCTTGGTGACATCCGGACATGTTGCATCCACTGTCGTCAATCCTTTGTCCCGTGCCAGCTTGCGCACTTCAGGAGATACACCATGAGCTGTGAAAATAATCGTGCCACTCTCCACCTGACTCAGAATGTCCATCCGGTTCGGACCATCCAATGTAATAATACCTTCATCTTCAAAGGAATCCGTCACATGTTGGTTATGCACAATCATACCTAATATATAAATAGGCCGTGGTAAATCCAGATTACGTGCCGCTTGACGCGCGAGCACCATCGCATCCACAACACCGTAACAATATCCACGCGGCGAAATTCGCAGTACTTCCACTTGGTTGCCACCCGCTTTCTTTCTCGGCAACGTTGCCGATGTAATTGCAGTCCTGTCTATTATACCTTTATTCGATAGGCGGAGCAAAGACAACCGGCAACCAGATAATAAAGGTGGTTCCTTCTCCACGTCTGGTCACAACCTCGACCGATCCGTGATGCTCCTCAATAATCCACTTCGCAATTGAAAGTCCCAGACCTATACCCGGTGTTGCCCCACGGGATTCATCTGCCCGATAGAAACGATCAAAAATGAACGGTACTTCGTCTCGATCCATGCCAATGCCAGTATCGCTAATACGCAGTCCCACCTGACCTTTGTACAATACGGCATCCAGCGTCACAGCGCCTTCTGGCGTGTATTTAAACGCATTTTCGATGAAAATGAACAACATCTGTTGCAGATAATCCTTGCTGCCATTGACATAGATACCATTGAGAATCGACAGATCACCCGGACGCCAATCCGCATGATGATCCAGGAAATGCGATCTGCGAGCCACTTCCTGTACCAATATCTGTAGTGGAATCGGATTCAATTCAATTTTCTGTCCTGTATCCGCTCTCGCCAGTGATAACATGTCACTGATCAATCTGCTCATGCGCTTGCCTTCATCGGCCATGTCCTCCAACGCTTCAACGGACATCTGTCTCACCGTTTCTTCATCCAGGTTCGGTCGGTCCGTTCCCTCCTGATCCCACAGCTTCTTCAGAAAATCCACATTCCCGCGAATGGTGGTCAGCGGTGTGCGCAGCTCATGGGATGCATCCGATACAAACCTGCGCTGGGCAGCGTTCGTCTCTTCCAACCCACGGAAAGACAGCTCTGTTCGCTCAAGCATATTATTGACCGTTTCAATCAGACGCCCGATCTCATCCTTGGGTCCCGCATATTGAATTCGCACACTAAGGTCATCCCCGGATTGAATCTGATTCGCGGCATCAATGACATTCACAAGCGGACGCATCGACTTGCGGGCCAGAACGAGACCCGAAGTGATTGCAAGTGCCATCGCAACAATCCAGCCAAAAATCAGGATATTAAGCAATGCCTCCAGCAGTCGCTCTTGTGAACTTACATTTGCCCCAACTTGAATAATACCTCTGACTTCATTCGTTCCCTGAAGTGAGAGGGGCAACTGATTCACCAGGAACGGAGTTCCATCTACATAGATCTTGGATATGCCCCGCTCTTTCATGATTTGATTGGCTTGCAGCACAGGAAACTGAATACCCAGCTTCTCCATGTTGCCTGTAATCTTGCCGGACCGGCTCTGGTAATCCCACAGCTGGATATAGATCTGCGCTTCCTGAAGCTGGCTCTCCGTGAATGGGTCCAGATCCAGTGACTGTGAAAGAGGATTCACCCCAATCTGCTCGATGATCCGGGCGCTCTTCACCTTTAACTGCTGTTCGACCTCCTGATAGGAGTTGAAATACACAAAGGCATAGATTACAACGCCCCAGAAAATGAGTACGGCCGCCAAAATACCAGAATACCATGCGGTTAATCTTAACCGGATGGACATGTCAGAAGTCACCTCTCAGAATATAGCCGGCTCCCCGGATGGTCTGGATTAGACGCTTACCACCGTATTCTTCGGTCTTCTGTCTGAGCATAGCAATATACACTTCAAGCACGTTAGATTCACCGCTGTAATCATAGCCCCATATTTTATCCATAATCAGATCGCGGGACAGTACCCGTCTCGGATTTTGCATAAACAGATTCAACAGTTCAAATTCCTTGGCAGTCAGTTCCAGACGTTGACCATCACGCAATACTTCACGCGAATCATTATCGAGGATAATATCCTCATACATCAGGCGATTGTCCGGTGTCCCAGCGGCATCCAACTTGCGGCGCAGCAACGCACGCACACGTGCCAATAATTCTTCCAGTGCAAAGGGTTTCACGAGATAGTCATCTGCACCTGTATCCAGTCCGGTTACCCGGCTCTGGACTTCATCCTTGGCTGTAAGCATGAGCACAGGCACTTTGCTACCTGCTTCCCTCAATCTGCGGCATACCTCGAATCCGTCAATCAGGGGCATCATGACATCCAGTACAACGATGTCCGGCTCCTTGTCCATCAGTTTGCTGAGGCCTTCAGCTCCATTTGAAGCTGTTTGAACCTCATATCCTTCAAAAGCCAGCCCCCGGCGGAGCATGGATACAATTTTTTCGTCATCATCCACAATCAAAATAGTTGAGCGCATGGTCTTTCTCCTTTATTCTAACGTTATAATCCCATTGTAACAGGCAGAAGCACAAACTGCATCTTCAAGCATTTCTCTCCATTCATGCCTGCTCCATTGTTCTCCCGCTTCATCAAAGCAAAAAAACGGAAGGGCCTTCAAACCCTTCCGTTCTATTGATCCTCAACCCGATATATTAAGGTTGTTGCTGTTGTTTTTCTGTGGTTTGAGAAGTATCAAAATCATTTTTGTTGCCGATTTTGAGTTTCAGATCCATTTTCTTACCATCCCGGACAACGTTCAGAGTGACTTCACTTCCGATTTCCTGTTTCTTAATAAAATCAATCAGATCCTGACTTGTGCCGTATGGAGTTCCGTTCGCACCTGTGATGATGTCATATGCACGCAGATCTGCATGGTAAGCTGGTGATTGGAAGATCGTGCTGGCAACGACAGAACCTTCGGTCACATCGGTTCCCATCTGTTTAGCTACTTCAGGTGTAAGGGCCATTAAGGATGCACCGATAAATGGTACGGGCTCTTTAGGAACTTCTTTGTTTTCTTTGAGATACTTCACAGCTTCAGAGATCACGCTGGAAGGGATAGCGAAACCGATCCCTTGTGCATCTGCGCTTACCGCAACGTTCATCCCGATAACTTCCCCGTTCAGGTTAAGCAACGGACCACCAGAGTTACCCGGGTTAATCGAAGCATCAGTTTGCAGCAAGTGGCTGTATTCACGTGTTTTGCCTGTTTCTTCATCCGGAATACTAATCGTACGTTCTTTGGCACTCAATACACCTGCTGTAACGGTGTGTTCAAATCCTTCCGGGTTACCAATGGCAACCAGCCATTCTCCGACTTGAGTACTGTTGGAATCACCCAGTGGAGCAACAGGGAAATCATTGTCGCCGCTGTTTTTCTCAATTTTCAATACGGCAAGGTCCAGATCGAAACTGCTGCCCAACAGTTTGGCTTCATAAGGTTTGCTGTTGTTCTCCAGCGTAACCTGAATCACATCTGCACCTTGAACCACGTGCTGGTTCGTAAGAATATATCCTGCTTTGTCAAAAATAAATCCGGAACCAATGCCGAGTGGTACAAGCTGGTTACTCGTCTGTGGCTGCTGTTGACTCTGGCCTTGGCCTTGATTGCCTTCCGTTCCGCCACCATTACCAAAGAAGTATTGATACAACGGATCACTTGTATTCGCTCCACCTTGCCCGGCACCTGTGCGTGAAGACTGCTTGGCAAGTGTTTCGATTTTGACAACAGCTGGACTTGTACTCGTTACTACAGATGAAACATCTTCTTTGCCTGTTGGCAGTAACGATGCAGTCACATTGTTGCCTCCACCTGTGTTTGTGGACGTTTCCTGACCCGAGCTTTGATTCCCTGTGTTCGTTAACGCGGTTTCCGGTGTAAACATGTTCGTTCTGTCAGCGGTATACATCAGAACGGTAATGACCAGCATCCCGGCGATAAAGGAGAACAGGAGCGATCTAACAGAAGAACGCGGTCTGCGGTTATTGTAATTCCAATTGCCATTGTTCTTGCCGCCATTCCCTTGATCTCCACCGTTGCCTGAGCCATTCCCACCGCCTCCAGAAGATCTGTTCGCTTGCTCGGAGGATTCGTTGTTATAGTAAGCAGGTACTGGTTTCACAGGATCAGGTCTTGTAATCTGTACATTACCTTCTTCTTGTGGACTGTTATTCCCAGTAGGGTTTGCTGTATCTTCCTGATTCACGGACTGAAAAGGTCCATAAGAATAATAATAGGAGGATTCGTCCGTACCGGAAGAATTGCGATTCTCCGCTTGTTTGGTTTCGTTTTCCTCGTCTTGACGGTTCAATCTATAATTACGTTCGTCCATGCCTCTCTACCTCCCAATCTCTTATTCACAAGAGATATTCTTTAACTGTTCTTATTTTGTACTTTAAACCTTAACCGTACCTTAAAAACAATTAAAAAGGAGATAAAAGCCAGTAAGTATAGATTATATTTCCCGTCATGTCGGTATTTTACCCTTTGGTTTTCACCCAGCCCTGACGATGCGCATAGATAGCCAACTGTGTACGATCATCCATCTCACACTTCATAAGCAGGTTGCTCACATGTGTTTTCACGGTTTTGATACTAATATGTAATTCTTCCCCAATGTCCTTGTTCGTCATTCCCTCTGCAATGAGCAGCAATACTTCTTTCTCCCGTTCAGTAAGACCGGATTCACTCTCTCTCGCAGTACGCTGCCGGATTCCCCGCGTTAATGCCTGCGACACATCACCTGTCATCACAGGCATACCTCTGTACGCCCCTTGAAGGGCATAGATCAGCTCTTCTGCCGAAACCGTCTTCAACACATAACTGACTGCACCCGCTTCAATCGCCTGAACAACAAGATCATCTTCCAGGAAACTGGTGAGCATCACAATTTTCATCCCTGGAAATTCAGTCATGATCACTTGTGTTGCTTCAGCGCCATTCATGACTGGCATCATCAGATCCATCAGGATCAGGTCCGGCATGTCGCTGTCATTTAACTTACGCAACTGATCCAGCGCATCCTGCCCATGTGCCGCTTCACCCATTACATGAAAAGTAGGCTCCAGCATCAGATACGTTTTCAATCCCATTCGCACCATATCATGATCATCTACAATCATCACGTTAACTTTACCGCTCATTCCGTCTCCCCCTCTAGTTCACTCCGGAACATTCGGAAATTTCGGGATCAATACCCGTACCGTCGTTCCCGCTCCCGGCTTCGATATAATCTGAACTTGCCCCCCAAGCTTCTCCGCCCGTTCACGCATGGTGGATAATCCGTATGATCCTGGACGCTCGGCTTGTTGCAAGAATCCTTGACCATCATCGCTGATACTCATGCTGATCTGATGTTCACTCTCCCGTATGGACAAACTGACCAGCCCCGCCTCTGCATGCTTCACCACATTGGCAACCGCCTCCTGAATAACAAGAAACAGCTGGTGCTCAATGGCATCCGAGATTCCGCCATCCAGTTCCAGCTCTTTCACACCTTTGAGACCATTCTGCCTGCAATAATCAGGAAACCAGCTATCCAGTGCCCCGGAGAGATCACGCCCCTCCAGTTCCATGGGCCTGAGTTGTGCAATAAGCCCACGCATCTGACGCTGTGCAACATGTGACATCTGAATTAACTGTTCCAGCACTTTATGACCATGTTCCGGATTCAATTCCAGCAGACGCGGCAAGGATGAAGCCGACATATGCATCGCGAATAGCTGCTGGCTAACGGTGTCATGCAGGTCCCTTGCCATTCGTTTGCGTTCTTCGAGCACGGCACGCTCTGAGGCTTGCTCCTTCTCAATGACTTCTTGCTCACCGAGGCGCTGAAGCAGTCTCATCTTTTTCTCAATCGAATCCATCATCACATTGAACTCCTGATAAACACGACCGAACGAAGCATCATCCGCTTCAGGCATGCGGACCGCCAGATTGCCCTTGGACACTTTCAACATGTTGAGATCAATCAGGTCGATTTTGCGTTGAAGTCGCAAAGCGGCAATATATCCGGTTATAACGGTGGCCAGCACCACAACGGCAACATAGGTCCATGCCCGTTGACGGCCAGCCCCCATCAGTACCTCTCCATACAATAGATAGAATCCACCCAGCGTAATCAGACCCGTTAGCACAAAATACATCATGAGTTCCCATTTGTTTGCCTTGAGGATCGTTCGAATCATGTGCGTTAACCCACCTTATTGACTTTGACGTCTCCGATAAACACACTTACAATAATCCGTACTTTTTTGCTTGCTTCATGATAATGAGCAGTTTCAGCCTGGGCACTACTCAAGAATCCGCCGCGTTTCTGGTTCAATAATGACATGTCTCCAATGAAGGAATTCGTCGTCACTGTCACACCCAGATCCATATCTTCGGGTACAAATACTTTCACATCACCAATAAATGAAGAAATGACGATCTTCGTCTCCCCATAAGGAATCTGTGCTTTGGTCAAATCAATTACGGTATCTCCGATAAATGCCGAGATATTCATGGGTTTCAACGAGAATACTTCCTGGCCCATGTACAAATCTCCAATGAACGCTGATTTATTAATTGTACTTCCATTGCCCCCATAGTAGTTAGGATCATTATCGTACTGGTCATCGTCATCATATTTTCCATATTTCTTTTGATTTGTACCATGAGCGCCCTGCTTCTGATACTGTTGATGTTCATAGGATGCCGGGTCTTCCTTAGCTGTATTAAACGAGCCTTGGGAATGATTCTTCTGCTCCTGATTCGGTTTGCCAAATGTCTTCTCGAATTGTTCGTCAAACGAAGATGGCATCTCCAGATCCTCCGGGGACAACGGTTTATAAGGTTGCTCCGGCGGTGGAGGTGACTGCATTTTGTCATGATGCTTCCGATCACGACGCCGTGGCCCAATTAATACGAATAATCCTCCACCAATCAGCATGACTGGAATCAGATAACGGATGAATTCACCCATGGAGTAATCTATCCATCCCAGGTTACGGGCAAGAAAATACCCACCGATAGACAATACAATGACTGGTCCAATGAAGGCGTAACCCCCATTGCGGCGAATCTCTGATATCCCTTTGACACCCCACCAGATTAGAAACAACGGCCAATATGTTCTGAAAATATATCCAACATCAATGTCATATCCCAATTGTCTGAACAAGATCATCGCACCAATAGCAATAAGAGGTATGCCAACCCACCAGCGGTCCCGCGTAGATCGTTTCATCGCTCATGTCTCCTTCGTCTGTATTCTGTATCCAGTGTACCTCAGACAGGACGTTGATAACAGCGGCGGCAGATGGAAGTCAACTCAGCCTTGAGACTGAGATGGAAGGATATTTATGTAAAAACTGTACACGCAAAAACACCCCGGAGCTGTTGCTCCAGGGTGCTGAATCTTTATATCTTCATTTATTTCTGGAATTTGCCTGCTCGACCTTGGCCTGTTTGACCATTGTTCTCTACACCGAACTCGGCATTGAATTTTTCATCAGGTGTTTGGAAATTATCCTGTACTTTGTTCTGAGCGGATTGTTTCACTTTAGATGCTGCGCTGTTTGCTCCATTTTCTTGACCAAACTCTGCATTGTACTTCTCGTTTGGCGTTTGATATCCTTGTGATTTTTTAGCCACAACGAATCACCTCTCTCTTCATATTTACGCTGCATTTCTGCACCGCGGGGTTCGTCCCCAGTCCATATTATGTGAAGAGAGGACTTCAGTTATGCAGGCATAACATTCCAAATTAAATGGCCTTGTCCAGCCAAGAGTCTGGTACGGATTTGTATACGTCTATTGCGTCAGATAACTCCCGTAGCATCTTTTCTGTACATTTACCGGCGCCTTGCTTAATCACCTGTACCTCTACATCCTTTTTGCCCCATTCCTTATACACTTGCTTCGTTGTAGGGAAATACAGATCAATTTTATGGCCTTTGATCGCCGAACCTGTATCTGCAACAATACCATACCCATATCCTGGAATGTACAAAATGGAGCCCATTGGAAACAGCTTCGGATCAGCAGCGATCGTGGATACTGTTTCTTTATCACGACGTACTTTGACACCCGAATAGGTAATTCCGTATTGTGGATGTTTGGGTCCTTTTCCTGTGGACTCCACACCTGCCGTATACCCTGTTGCTGTCACCTTCTGAGTGCCTAACACCTGTTCTGAACGCGGAGCTAGGACTGGCATAGCGGGATTAGTCAATGGTTTCTCGGGAAGCTCCGGCCTTGGAATGATCATAGGCTGTGGCGACCACAGTAGAGCCATATACACCATTGTGTTCAGCTGAGCCTCGTCGCTGTATTGATAACTGCTTCGACTTTCGACATGAAGTACTGCACTTTCCTCTTCAAATGTGTAGGCTTCCGCCTGATTTAGACTTATCATCATTCCGGCGAACATCACACAGTAAACCAGTAGACACCGTATATTTTTTTTGGTAATTGAGAATTGCTTATTCATTGTACAACCTCCCCTCACTGCAAAGGTTTTCCAAAAAGCAATGTTTATATACTTTACACAGCTAAACTACGAAAAGACGCCTAAATAACATAGGTGAATCCCATGTTATCCAGACGTTATTATGCTAAATCAGCGCACCTTATGCATTGGTTATCCGATGGTCCTTTGTTCAGTTACACCAGACGTGTTGCGATTTCCTCTTTCAATTGAGCCACAATCTCATCGAGCGGCTTCATGCCGAGATCGCCTTCTCCACGTTTACGCACAGATACGGAATCTGCATTACGTTCATTCTCACCGACAACAAACATATAAGGCATTTTCTCCAGCTGCGCCTCACGGATTTTATAACCAAGCTTCTCATTCCGCAGATCGGCTTCAGCAGAGATTCCCGCACGTTTCAGCTTCGCTTCCACTTCACGCGCATAATCGTCGAAGTTTCCGGATACCGGAATGACCTTCGCTTGAACCGGAGACAACCACAGTGGGAAAGCTCCTGCAAAGTTCTCCAGCAAGAATGCTGTGAAACGTTCCATTGTACTAATTACACCGCGGTGAATAACGACTGGGCGATGTTTCTGTCCGTCATCTCCCACATATTCAAGTTCAAACCGCTCAGGAAGCAGGAAGTCCAGTTGAACTGTAGACAACGTCTCTTCTTTGCCAAGTGCTGTTTTGATCTGTACGTCCAACTTCGGACCGTAGAATGCTGCTTCACCTTCGGCTTCATAGAATGGAAGGTCAAGCTCTTCCACAACTTCACGCAGCATGCGTTGGGACATCTCCCACATTTCATCGTTCTGGAAATATTTCTCGGTATCCTTAGGATCGCGATAGGACAGACGGAAACGGTATTCATGAATACCGAAATCCTTGTACACCGTTTGGATCAATTCGATAACACGAGCGAACTCTTCCTTAATCTGATCCGGGCGTGCAAAAATGTGTGAGTCATTCAGTGTCATCGCACGTACACGATGCAAACCTGTCAATGCGCCAGACATTTCATAACGGTGCATCATACCAAGCTCGGCAATCCGGATTGGCAGATCACGATAGCTGTGCATGCTGGACTTGTACACCATCATATGGTGAGGACAGTTCATTGGACGAAGAACGAGTTCCTCGTTATCCATAACCATTTTCGGGAACATATCGTCTTGGTAGTGCTCCCAGTGCCCGGATGTTTTGTACAATTCCACATTACCCAGTACAGGTGTGTATACATGCTGGTATCCCAGGCTTTCTTCCAGGTCCACAATATAACGCTCAAGTGTTCTGCGAAGCTTCGCACCGTTAGGCAACCAGATCGGCAGACCTTGTCCAACCAGTTGGGAGAATGTGAACATCTCCAGCTCTTTGCCGAGTTTACGGTGATCGCGTTTGCGAGCTTCTTCGAGGTAGTGCAAATGCTCGTCCAGCTGTGCTTTTTTTACAAAAGCCGTACCATAGATACGTTGCAGCATTTTGTTTTTGCTATCTCCACGCCAGTAAGCACCCGCGACATTCATCAGTTTGAACACCTTGATTTTGCTGGTCGATGGAACGTGTGGGCCGCGGCACAAGTCGAAGAATTCACCTTGCTCATAAATGCTGATCACACTGTCTTCCGGTAAGTCACGAATCAACTCAAGTTTGTAAGGATCGCCGAGTTCTTCGAACGTTTTGAGTGCATCCGCACGACTAACTTCCTTACGTACAATCGGAAGGTTCTCATTCACAATACGTTCCATTTCCTTCTCGATCTTTAGCAGATCTTCAGGATTGAGCGGTTGTTCCAGATCCATATCATAGAAGAAACCATCTTCAATGACAGGTCCTACACCCAGATGTACCTCTTTGTTGCCGTACAGACGTTTCACTGCTTGAGCCATCAAGTGAGCCGTACTATGACGCATCACTTCAAGTCCTTCAGGTGAATCCAACGTTACAATCTCCACCAATGCTCCTTCATGAAGCGTTGTGGACAAGTCCACCACGATACCATCCAGCTTGCCGGCTACGGCATTTTTGCGCAGTCCGCTGCTAATCGAAGCGGCTACGTCCTCAATGCTGCTGCCATCCGCGTACTCACGTACCGAACCATCCGGTAGTTTAATGTTAACTGCCATTTGTCTCATTCCTCCTAATAAATGTAATCTTCGTGTCTACGATGTTTATGGACTAATGATCTATTGCTATTCCAGTCATTTTGCAAAGGAACGCAAAAAACACCCGTCCCGGCAAAGGGACGAGTGATATATACTCGTGGTTCCACCCTAATTCAGCTGATTCATCCTTATTCGGAAGTACAGCCCTCATTGGCATGACGATAACGGGCATGACCCGGCAGATCCTTACTCGCGGATAATCTCCAACTAAAGGCGACATTCTATCTCCACTTTCAAAATTGCAGCTACAAAGGGGTAAACCATACGTGATATCTGGAGGAATTTTCAGCCAAGGTTCCTCTCTCTGCACCGATCTTGCATGTGGTTCTTGTCTTTGTCAACGCTTTTGGTTCAATGGTTCATATGAATTAATTCATGGATCAACAGTTATTATAATTGCCGAGATCACTTGCGTCAAGACCTGTGAGCAATCCTGAGCGCAGTACTTCGCATTCCGGGCAATGATGGCATATTTGCACCTTGTCTTCGAAGATCTGGCATATCGTCGAGATGATCGGCAGTTCCGGTGTACGCGTATGAAGCATGACCTTCTCAGGAGATATGGAGATAAGTGTACTCACAATCATATCTTCGATATCCATCTCGAGTTCCAGCCCTGGCATCTCGACCACAACCTGTTCATCTTTTTTAACAGGCAATACATGAAGAGCAGCATCGAGCACTTGAAATTCATGATTTCCTTTATGAACAAGATGAATTAAAGGGACTTTGGCTTCCTGAAAGAATACAAAATATTTTAACAGCCCCATAAACTCTTCATACTGGCGGTCCATCCAGAATTCATCCAGCGCATACTCCACTAATTCCTGAAGCTCCTGCTTATATGGACGGATACGGAAATTGAGAATGCCTTCAAGGTGAAAAAAATGAACATCCTCCAGATCCTGCCTTAACCCACTGGCGAGCGTGGTACGGCGGCGTTCCCGAAGCCCGGGCTGATCCAGATCACCATTTAATAGTAGAGGCATGCAGATCCGATTGACCTTCTCCACCTCATGCTCATCCATGACAGAGCAAGCTTTGGCAATCATATCCTCCACCAAGTTCCGTTCCTGTGTACTCATAATGAAGTCGGCTAATCCAAGAGAAAGCAGATCACTAATCTGGGGAAGCCACTGCTGGAAGTCTTCGTGATTCTCATTCCCTCTGCACACCCAGGTTGCTCTTCCATCATTATGTTTGAAGGTGAGCCGAAATCCTCTTTTACTTATATGTAAACCTTTGGTTTTCTCCTTAACACAACGATAAAATTGATCTGCTTCCTCTTGCCCTGATACATCGGTCCATACAGCGAACAGTTCCATAAGAATCACTCCTTTCTTCCTGTTCAAAGTATATGGCAAGGCACATGGGGATATACGAAGCGGATTGATGGAAAGCGTGTCATGATTTCTCAGTATATTTATGAACAGGTTTGGAGTTAAGACAAAAATGTGTTATTATTTTAATAACAGTATGTTTCACGGAAAAGGAGGGAAGCCAAAATGATACAACAGCCAAGAATGCTCCACTACACCATTATTATCATTTTGTGCGTTTTCCAAGCCTTGTGCTTCCCTATTCCGGTGCAGTCCGAATCTGCCGTCGGGGTATCTGTTGACGCGACTTCTTCCAATAAAGAGGTTTTGTTACAAATACCCGAATCCCAGCAGAAACCTGCCATTCGCAAATATCCACAAGTCATGTCCAAGCTGATTGCGGTAACGCATAACAAGCCTGTCTTTCTTGTCCTCGCATTGTTATTAATGTTGCGAATTCCTACACCGGGTCTATCCTTTAAACCGTGGTATTGCCTGTTTAAACGCAGATTATTTCTGCTACCTATTAAATTCACCAGCATGTATGTATCCCTCACCCCTATAGCACCAAGATACGTGAACGCACTTCACTAGTCGTTACAACGTATTTACAGGTCGCTTTGCATGGAGACACCTCTGTATTCAAGACGGTTTGCTCGTGCATAACTTTTAACCCTTTTAGCAAACGTTAGATACACCCATGTTTACGACAATACCTTTTTTGTTGTACTCACACACCGACAATTTCAAATCATATGGCTGTGTCAGGAATTTCTGGCTCTGTTTACCCGCATCATTTGATGTTCCCATGAGCAGCAGATTATTATATTTCGGGAAATAAGCCTGTCTTCTGTGTCCAGCCCCTAATTATAAGGAGGCAACTATCCATGGATGTACGCGAAACAGACTTGCCGGGAATCGGCAAAAAGTTCCAAATTGAAACAAGCAGCGGTGATAAAATCGTCATTATTATTCACGATGACGGTCGCCGAGAAATGTATCACTTCGAGTATGATGATCCAGATCAAAGCATCTCCATGATTACGCTTGACGATTACGAAGCTAGACAGATTGCTGCCATTGTTGGTGGATTGACCTACAAACCGAAGCAGCTTGAAAATATTGAAGTCACATTTGACGACCTGATTATCGAGTGGTACAAAATCGAACCATCCTTTGGATCTATTGGTAAATCCATTGGTGAATTGGATGTACGTCAAAACTCTGGGGCAACGGTCATTGCCGTTGTAGAGAAAAATCACAAAAAACATATCAGCCCAGGTCCGGAGGTAGTTATCAGTGCAGAATCCACGGTGGTAGCCGTTGGCGAACGCAATCAGCAGAAACTATTTAAATCCCTCCTCCTGACTGGAAGGGGGTAAATAGATGGATCATTTGATATTCGAAGTAGGTCTGGCCCTTGTGCTCATTGCGGCAGCCGGCCTTTTATCGGCAAAACTAAGATTTTCGGTCGTTCCGTTCTACATCCTGATCGGGATGGCCGTTGGACCACATGCCATGAAAATCTGGCATTTGGACTTCCGGTTTATTGAAAGTCAGCCTTTTATTGAATTCATGGGTCGGATCGGTATCCTGTTCCTCCTCTTCTACCTTGGACTTGAATTCTCGGTAGGTCGTTTAATTAAATCGGGCCGCTCTATTGCAGTTGGCGGCTCGATCTACATCGCAATTAACTTTACGCTGGGACTCATATTCGGTTTTGTTTCCGGCTTCCCGGCCGCAGAAGCACTTATCATCGCAGGTATAACCACTATCTCTTCCAGTGCCATTGTAGCCAAGGTACTCGTCGATTTGAAACGAACCGCCAATCCGGAGACGGAAATGATACTGGGTATCATTATGTTCGAAGATGTATTCCTCGCTGTATATATCTCGATCCTGTCCGGACTTGTACTCAGTGATTCATCCTCCATCGGAGGCGTAATCATGTCCGCACTTATTGCCCTTGGATTCATGCTGATCGTGATTATCGTTGGACGCAAAGCAACACCGTTACTAAATAAGTTGCTTAAAATTCGATCAAATGAGCTATTCTCGCTCGTTGTATTCGGAGCCTTGTTCCTGGTAGCCGGCTTCTCTGAAACCATCCATGTTGCCGAAGCGATCGGTGCATTACTGGTCGGACTGGTGCTTGCTGAAACGGAACATGCAAAACGAATTGAACACTTGATTCTGCCGTTCCGTGACTTCTTTGGAGCTATCTTCTTCTTCAGCTTCGGATTGTCCATTGATCCGTTGTCCCTGGGTGGCGATGCCGTATGGTTGGCTCTAATTGCAGTTGTTATTACATTGTTCGGTAACTTCCTGGCAGGCATGCTCGCTGGACGTAGTGCAGGACTATCTCCTAAAGCGTCGGCCAATATTGGATTGACCATCGTGTCACGGGGTGAATTCTCCATCATTTTGGCCAACATGGGTAAAGCGGGAGGACTATTGCCAATGATTCAACCGTTTGCCGCGCTGTATGTCCTGATTCTGGCCATTCTGGGTCCTTTATTAACCAAAGAATCCAAACATGTATTCCGTTTATTGGATAAAATATTCAAGTTTAAAGATCATCGGAAAAAGAAAGAAGAACCTAAGGTGTTGCAGAAAGAAGGATAAGTTCTATGTCTGTACAGAACAGGTATACGATCGTACTTCGCGGCTCTACGCCGATCTTTCTGTGACTAACCCAGGGAGAATGGCTCGAAAGCCGCACAAAGGAGGATGACCTATGAAAGCACCTCTGATATCGGCTAATCCGGTGCCACACACCGCCAAGACCAGAATATCGTCTACCCGCCGCTGGTTAAACTTGTTGCTCGTGATTGCGGGCGGAATTCTGGCCTCCGTGGGACTTGAATTGTTCTTACACCCCAATAAGATCATTATTGGAGGCATTACAGGCATTTCCTCACTGTTCGCCCACTGGACCGAAATGAGGATTGGATTGTTCCTATTTTTATTCAATGTTCCGTTTATATTTCTATCGTATAAGATTGTGCAGAAGAAATTTGTACTGGTTACTGTTCTAGGTCTGGTTGTCTTTTCGATCGGTGCCATTGTGCTTCATCCCATGCCGCCACTTGTAGAGCATCCGCTGGCTGCCGCCATGTTTGGCGGATTATGCCTCGGACTCGGAATTGGGCTCGTCGTACGGTATGGCGGGACACTGGATACGCTGGAAATCGGTGATCCGTCTTCCCGCCCACCTGAACGTGTATTTAGCGGAAAACGGATGCTTATCGAAAAAATAATCATGCTGCTTAACTTGTTGATACTGACAGCCGCTGGTGTTGTCTTTGGCTGGGACCAAGCGATGTATTCCGTAATCGCCTATCTTATTGCTTATGAAATGGTGTACATTGCGTTCAGGGGTTTCTCTTCCAAACGCAAAGTATGCATTTTGACCACGCAAAGCGCTCAAGTTGAAAAAGCTGTACGCAAACGGCTGCGCCGTGAACCTGGAACGCTGGATGCAGCTTCTGACTCAACACAACTCGCTATGACTGAAGGATGGATCAGACAAATTCCCGGAGCACTTTATTATGAAGTTCACGTCCTGGAGATGATCTGGCTTAAATCCATTGTGCGTCACATTGATCCACATGCGGGCATTGTAACAAATCCGGAAAAATAATAGATTATATAAGTTGCACTAAAGATATTTACCCTGACACTACGATGACAGAACACCCTTCAATCGCTGTTATCGTGTAACTGATATTTCAACTTATATATCTATACAAAAAACAAAAAAGACGCTCTCTTACCTTATGGATGAACAGTTTTGTCCAATAAGGTCAGAGAGCGTTTTTTTGATTAACGGCACTTGTTATTAGAGTTCAACGATCGCTTTGACTACATGTGAATCCGGCAATAGCCATTGATCCATCGCCTTAGGCAACTCATCAAAACCCACCCGATGTGTGACATAGCCATCCATGTTCAACTTTTTCTGACGCAAGGTGGATAGGACGTGTTCAAAATCTTCACGAGTCGCGTTTCGGCTCCCCAGAATGCTCATCTCCCGTTTATGAAATTCGGGGTCATGAAAGGTAATATCGGCTTTCACCAGTCCTACAAAAATTAACTGACCACTATGCGCTACATATTGAATGGCTCCATTCATTGAATTCACATTACCTGTGGCATCAAAGACAGCCGTAGCATAGGCGCCTCCCGTTATCTCAGCCACTTGTTGCAAGGCTTGTTCATTCGCCTGAACCAGGTCATCTGCTCCGGCCCAAGTCCTGCTTAGCTCCAACCTGTCGAGATTACGATCAACGGCGATGACATGGGCCCCGGCCTGTTTGGCGAATGCCATCACACCGAGTCCAATCGGTCCTGCGCCGATCACAACCACATGCTCCCCCGGCTGAATTGATGCTCTCCTAACGGCATGGGCACCAATACTTAATGGTTCTACCATCGCCGTCTCATCCAACGTCAACCCTTCTGCTTTGAGTAGATGGGTGACAGGTACAGTAACCCTTTCTCTCATGCCTCCATCGACGTGCACACCCATAACTTGCATGGACACGCAGCAATTGCTTTTACCCGAACGACATGCAATACAATGACCGCAATGCAGATACGGAATGACAGTGACCTGATCTCCCGCCTGTAGCCCTGCTTCATTAGGTCCAATCTCTTCAATAATGCCTGCCAGTTCGTGACCAAGGATACGAGGATAGGTGAAGAAAGGCTGATTCCCCTTGTATGCATGCAGATCTGTTCCGCAGATTCCTATCCGCTTGATGGCAACCAGAGCTTCCCCTTCCGCCCTTTCCGGCTGAGGCAGGTCCTGAAGCACCAACCGATCGATTTCTTCACATACAATCGCTCTCATCACTGTTCCCCCTTGGAAGTCATGTTGCTGTTGTTCGTACTATATTCAGCTCGCCCACTAGGCCAAGTCGCATTTTGCAATGGAGCAAGAATCTTCAGCACTTCTTCCAGCAGACTCTGATCTAGTGGTTCTTCGATCCAGGATGCATTATTGATGATATTACGCTCGTTAGCACTGCTAACCAATGTTGTCGGAATTCGTTCATTTGCCGTAGAGAACTGCACGGCCAGCTTGGCAATATCACTGCCTTGTTCTGCACAGAATTGAGCAGCCTTCAGACAGAGCTGTTTCACTCGGTCATCTGCCGGATGCCAGGCAGGAGCACCTCGGGTGCTTAACAAGCCCATAGAAAGAGGCGAAGCGTTTACGAGGCCCATATTCTTTTTTTCCAGCAGCGGCAGCAAGGATAACAGTGAAGTATCATTCAATGCATAGTGGCAGTAAGAGATGATGGCATCCGCATCAATCCGCGGCAGTACCTTTTCGAACAAGGACAGTGGTAATCCGCATACCCCAGCATAACGAATAACTCCCTGCTCTTTCAGACGAAGCAACGTTGGAAAGGCTTCTTCTATAATGATCTCTGGTGACGCAAACTCAATATCATGCAGAAATAAAATATCAATATAATCCGTATGCAGTCGCGCCAGACTTTCTTGCACGCTATCCTGAATGCGCTTACGTGAAAAATCAAACTCATCTTCCCCATAACGTCCTGCTTTTGTTGATAGAATATAAGAACTGCGTGGCAAGCTTTGAATAGCCTCACCAAGCACAGTCTCCGCCTTCGTTAACCCGTAATAGGGCGAAACGTCTATATAATTCAACCCCGCATCTACAGCAGCGTGTACCGTACGAATACCTTCGTCCCGATCAATATCACGAAATACAGATCCGAGTGAGGATGCTCCAAAGCTCAATACAGGTACGTTCAGTTCTGTCTTTCCAAGTGTTCTTCTCTTCATCATCTTGCTCCTTCCCAGCATGTCTGCCTGCACAAGTTCCTTTTCATTGTAACAGTTCAAATTCATTATAAAATATCGGCAAATGCGTAACATGTACTGTTTGATGATCTCGAGGGCTTTCCGTTGAACTTATGTTGATTCGAAAAAAGCCCGCCGACGCTCCAAACGGAGTTGCCGGCGGGCTTGATCCAACACATTACTAATCTGACAATGCTCCATATGGAGCATTGTCAGATTCCAATAATTAATAATTAGTTCTGCATCACAAAATCTTCATGGATCGCATTTTCTTCATCAAACATCCGCAGGATGTCATATCGGGTGTTGCGTTGTGCCGGAATATAGCCGGACTCCCGAATTAAACGAAGAATGGATTCAATGTTCACTTTGTATGTTGCACCCGCAGCCGATACAACGTTCTCTTCGATCATGGTGCTACCGAAGTCGTTACAGCCAAACTCAAGAGACTTTTTACCAATCTCTGGACCCATAGTTACCCAAGAGGATTGAATGTTCTTGATATTATCAAGTACCAGTCGGCTGATGGCTACGGTCTTCAGATACTCTTCCGGAGTCTGACGCTCCAGTTTGAGATTCGTATTATCCGGCTGGAATGTCCATGGAATGAATGCCAGGAAACCTTCGGAGTCATACTTGTTCGCAATACATTCATCCTGTGCTTCACGCACACGCATGAGATGCAGTGCACGCTCTTCCATCGATTCACCAAGACCGATAACCATCGTTGCGGTGGTGTTCATACCGATGCGATGAGCGGTCTGCATCACGTCCATCCAATCCCGCCAAGAACCTTTCAGACGGCTGATCTTCCGACGTGTGCGGTCATCCAGAATTTCAGCTCCGCCACCAGGCAAGGAATCCAGTCCAGCTTCGTGAATGGCGCGTACAACCTCTTCCAATGTAAGACCATCCGACACTTCAACCATTTTCATAATCTCAGCTGGAGAGAAGGAATGCATCGTGATATTCGGGAAACGTTCCTTGATGGCTTTCAGCAGGTCTGTATAATAACTGAAAGGCAAATTCGGATTCGTTCCACCTTGCATTAGAATCTCGGTACCATTCACATCTTCCGTTTCCTGAATCTTTTGGAAAATGACTTCATCCGGAAGTACATATCCTTCTTCCGAACCAGGTCTGCGGTAGAAAGCACAAAAACGGCAGTACACATCACACACGTTCGTGTAGTTGACGTTACGCCCAATCACAAATGTTCTGTATGGTTCAGGGTGCATGCGTTTCGTAATAACATTCGCAGCTGCCCCGATTTTGTCCACTTCATTGGATTCAAATAGCTCAATCGTATCTTCCAAGTCCAAACGTTCGCCCCGAAGGGCTTTATCTAAGATACGGTCTACCGTACTCATCGTAAAAAGCCTCCCTCATGAAGAGAAAATAATATGACGATCCGTCACAACTTGTTCAAAAGAAGCAAGTTCTGGTGGCAACATCGCATTTCTGTACTCCACATATCGTAACACAGGTTACATGTGAAAAAAAGCACCTTATGTACAGGTGCTTTAAAAACAAGTAAAAATTTTTACATATGGGATCGAATATATTTGATATTAAACTACACTTATTCGAGCATCAAGATGCCCTATGGATTAGGAGTCTTGTAGAGCTTGGTCCAAATCGGCAATCAGATCATCGATGTCTTCCAGACCCACCGAGAATCGCAACAAGCCATCTGTAATACCACGTTCACGGCGAACCTCAGCCGGCATTGCAGCATGAGACATCATCGCTGGGTAAGACAGAATGCTTTCCACAGCTCCCAAGCTTACAGCAACAATGGGTAACTTCACCCGGTTAAGGACGGCTTTTGCACGATCCCCTGAACCGACGTCAAACGAAACGACAGCTCCATATCCTGTTGATTGGCGTTCATGTGCCTCGCGGCCAGGATGATCCTCCAGCCCTGGGTAAAAGACAGCGGGAATATCACTGCGCTCATTAAGCCATGCCGCCAGTTTGGCTGTGCTCTGTTCACTATGAGCCATGCGAGCCCCCAAGGTTTTCATCCCGCGCATCAGAAGCCAGGATTCTTGAGCCCCGAGTACAGTTCCGAGTCCATTTTGCAACTGTTTCAGTTGTACGCCAAGTGATTCCGTACGAGCAACGGCTAACCCTGCAAGTACATCACTGTGACCCCCGAGAAACTTCGTAGCACTATGTACGACAATATCCACACCCAGCTCAATGGGGCGCTGATAGTAAGGTGTCATAAAGGTGTTGTCCAGAATTGTGATCAGGTCATGTTCCTTTGACCAGTCAGTTACAGCAGCGATATCCGTAATACGCAGGGTCGGGTTGGACGGTGTTTCCATATAAACTGCCTTGGTGTTCGGCTTGAGCGCCGCTTTTACTTCATCTATATTGGTCATGTCTACAAAGGTCGTCTCGATCTGCATCCGGCTCAATATGGAAGTAAGCAAACGATATGTACCTCCATATACATCTTCCGTTACAATCATGTGATCCCCTGCGGAGAACATCATGAACACGCTTGAAATCGCAGCCATTCCCGATGAATAAGCGAATCCTCGTGCTCCGCCCTCCAGCAGTGTGATGTAATCTTCCAAAGCCTGACGTGTCGGATTACCTGAACGGCTGTAATCATGTTGAGGCGGATTGAAGATATCAAAATGATGGAACGTGGACGCTTGATAGATCGGTACACTGGAAGCCCCCGTTGTTTTATCTATTTCATCACCGAAATGAAGCAGCTTGGTATCGAATTTCAAGTCCGAATGGGGCTTTTTGTTGGACTCACTCATGATGGCACGCCTCCTTCAACTTCCTGTTGAGCTGTTGTCAGAGCATTGCCGAGATCTGCAATCAGATCATCCACATGCTCAATGCCTACGGAGAATCTTAATAGACGGTCATCCACACCTACGGCTTCCCGAATTTCAAGCGGTATATCCGCATGAGTCTGTACCGCTGGATAAGTCATAAGCGATTCCACTCCACCGAGACTTTCGGCAAAAGCAATCAATTGGATATGACGCAGCAATGGTTCCACATAACGTGCATCCTTCACTTTGAACGAAAAGATGCCTGTGTTGCCAGTGGATTGTTTGTTCTGCACTTCATATCCAGGATGATCCGACAGCCCTGGATGATACACTTCACCCACCGCTGGATGCTCAAGCAAATATTTGGCAATAGTAAGCGCATTGAACTCATGACGCTCCATACGAAGCGCCAGCGTTTTCATGCCTTTCATTAACTGGTAGGAATCACTTGGAGATAATACGGCTCCGATTGAATTATGCAGGAACGCCATTTCAGCAGATAACGCCTCACCCTTGGTAATAATTAATCCGGCAAGCACATCATTATGTCCACCCAGATATTTGGTAGCACTATGAATGATGATATCGGCACCCAGTTCAATTGGACGCTGGAAAAATGGAGTCAACAATGTGTTGTCCACAATGGTCAACAGGTTGTAATCCTTCGCCCAGGAAGCGACGGCTTCCACATCAGTGACCATCATCAGTGGATTGGTTGGCGTCTCAATGAATACCGCTTTGGTATTCGACTGACGGACATTTTCCAGTGCTACCAGGTCATTTGTATCCACATAACTTGCTGTTACGCCGAAACGGGACAAAATGCGTTCAAGCAAACGGTAGGTTCCACCATACAGATCCAGCGATACAATCAGGTGATCTCCTTGACCAAACATGGCAAAGATCGTTTGCAGCGCGGCCATACCCGAGCTACAGGCGAACCCTGCATCACCGGCTTCCAGTGCTGCTGCTGCTTCTTCCAGCACCTTGCGAGTCGGGTTGGTCGTACGAATATAATCAAATCCCGTGCTTTGTCCAAGCTTCGGATGGCGAAACGCAGTGGATTGATAGATCGGAAAGTTAATGGCGCCTGTTACCGGTTCATTAATGGACCCAATTTGAGCTAAACGGCTTTCGATTTTCAACTTGTTGTTGTCTTCCATTACTGCATCCTCCTGTAATCTCGATTAGATTTGTGGGCCAATATCGTAAGGTGTTTCCTGGTACACATAGTAATTGAGCCAATTAGAGAATAATAAGTTCGCATGCGCTCGCCAAGTTGCCGGAGGCACACGGGAAGGATCATCATTCGGATAGTAATGTCTAGGCAGTGCGATATCCATGCCTTTCGCAGCATCCCGGTCATACTCCCACTTTAATGAGAAGGGGTCATACTCAGCATGTCCCGTAGCAAAAATCTGCTTGCCATTTTTGGTCGCAACCAGGAATATACCAGCTTCCTCGGATTCAGCCAAAATCTCAAGTTTCTCGTTCTTCTCAATATCTTCACGTCGCACTTCCGTATGACGGGAATGCGGAACGTTGAACACTTCATCGAATCCACGTAATAACGGAACATGGGGTTTGTTGATGGTATGCGGGAATACGCCAAAACACTTTTCATCCAGCGGAACCTTGGGTACGTCAAAATGATGGTATAGACCCGCTTGGGAAGCCCAACATATGTGCATGGTCGAAGTTACATTGGTTTTGGTCCATTCAAAGATTTCCTGAATTTCCTTCCAATAGTTCACGTCTTCGAAATCCATCTGTTCCACTGGAGCGCCCGTAATGATCATGCCGTCGAAACGGCGATGCTCAATCTCATCGAAGGTTTTATAGAACAAATCCAAATACTCCTGCGACGTATTCTTGGATGTATGGGATTTGGGATGTACCAGAACGACATCTACCTGAATCGGTGTGTTTCCCAGCAGGCGAAGCAATTGCGTTTCAGTCGTTTCCTTTGTGGGCATCAGGTTTAATATAGCGATACGGAGCGGACGAATATCTTGCTGATATGCAGAAGTTTCGTCCATGACGAAGATATTTTCTCCTTCAAGCACTTCTTTTGCTGGCAGCGTATCCGGTATTTTAATTGGCATAGTTAGTCTAACTCCTCCTTGTGCATAGATAGATGCAGCTATCGCTTGCTTGATGTGTTCACATCCAAACAGCTCCAGGCTGCCATGAGCTTGTCTACAGACATTGAATTGTACTTCCATCCAGGTACATACAAGCTCAAGTTCCTTAGCGAAAATCACTGCTGAGAAGTCGGGGCATATGACAAAGACCTTCCTCGGATTCCGAGAAAGGTCATATGTAAATAGATATGCGCCTCTCTCATCTCTCAGTTACAACAGTGCCACTTGACACTTGGTCGCTGCAAGAATTAGCACCGTGCGGTATACCGCCGGTTGCCGGGTTTCATCGGGCCAGTCCCTCCACCTACTCTTGATAAGATTTCGCTGTATTAGATTGTAATTTAATATGGTTCACCGTCTACTTTATTACATTAATGCCCTCACGTCAAGTTGCTGTTCGATGTCTGCTTCCCGAATCGGAACTGTTCATCATCCATTGTCATACACTGCCTCAGAGCGCGAAATAGACACATTTTTGCGCTTGAAAGCACCCTGTACCAGCGGTATACTAAACAAGTGTTATAACCCTTATGTGAGAGGTGACATATTAAATGGATGGCGACCCGAGGCCTGACTGGCAGCCGAATTCCTACAAACTGCATAGAGAATTGACATCAGCATGCCGGCAGCGGGACGTGACTTCCGTTTGATTATAAAGTGAACGCAGCCCTGATCTCCAGGCTCCGCTGCCGACCGGCTGATCTCTTCTTTTTGCGCCCAATATTGAACATATCCGCCAGATAGGCGGGTGCAGAAGGAGTAGATAAACAATGAAAATCCGGTTGGTAAACAACGGTGTATTTATCCCGGTGGATGATATTCAGCAGGCGCTGACTCCACCAGCAGAAGGATTCTACTGGATTGATGCGGACGTGGACGATCTGGCTATACTTCAGCCGTTATTCTCCATGCATGATCTGGCAGTGGAAGACTGTCTCAGCGACGAAGAACAACGTCCGAAGATCGAAATTTATGAGAGCCATTATTTTATTGTGATTAATAGTATTCGTTTTGATGACGAAGAAATATTTCTGCGTGCGGTCAACATGTTCCTCGGTAGACATTTTATTATCAGTGTTACGAAGCAGAAGATCAGCGAACTGCGCACACTGAAGCCGATTCTGTGGGAACAGGAAATCAGCACCCCGGATCGCCTGCTTTATCTGCTGGTGGACTTGATTGTTGATAATTACTTTACCGTAGGTGACCGAATTGAAGCCCGAATTGAGAAGCTTGAGGAAGACATTCTGATGCACACCAAAAAGTCACATCTGAATGAGATCATCGGACTTCGCAGTGAGATTCTATGGCTGAAAAAAGTGCTTGGACCTCAGAAAGAGGTCATTAATACATTGAATAAAAAAGACTTGCGTCTCATTGATGATCAACTGCAAAAGTACTTCAGTGACATCTATGAGAATGCCGTTAAAATATCTGAAACCTTTGAAACTTATCGCGACCTGATGGGAAACTTGCGAGAAGCCTACCAATCCAGTATTGCGAATCGGGCGAATGAGATCATGCGTGTGTTCACCGCGATTACCACGGTCTTCATGCCGCTGACGGTCATTACGGGTATATACGGGATGAACTTCACGAATATGCCGGAGCTTAACTGGAAGTATAGTTATTTTGTAGTTATCGGGCTGATGGTTACACTCGGCCTGAGCATGTTCTTCATTTTCCGCAAAAAAGATTGGGTATGAATAACGAAGACGAAGCGCTCCACAGGGAGGAACGCCTCGTCTTTTTTTGTACTCTTCACCTAGCCAACATTCTTCTCTGTCTCCATGTGCCGGCGAAACCGGATGCGTATCATACGCAATCTCTCATAGACCTGTTCCAGACTTCCTCCTTCGGGTTTCTCTCCTCCATATACCTTATGTAATACAGGCTTCAGGAACGTATCTCCCAGCTCCTCATATGCACTCCATACAGCTTCCTGTTCATTCTCAGGCATAACTGCCAACTCGACATCCAATAAACAGTCTGTGTCATAGCCTTCGAGATCCAATGTCTCCAACAACTCAATTAACTCCCGCCGGGACAATCCGGATCGACTGACGAGCTCCTCTAACGTATAACCTTCCTTCATGCCTTCAAGTACCTGCTTGCGGGTAGTGAACTTGTCAAGTTCCTGCTTGTATTTCTGCTCTCTCTGTTTGTATAACCAGCTCTCATATTCATCTTCCTTTAAGGCAGTGTACACCCAGTCCAGCGGGAACGTCGTTGAACGCTCTATCCCATTCGTTATCTCCATCCACTCCGTACCATATTCGGCTGCTTTGCTCTCCCCCACTCCAGGCAATTGCATCAGTTCATCCATCGATTGCGGAACAAAGGCACTGATCAAACGCAGCAGACGATTCGTGGAAATAAAATAAGGTGCCTTCCGGTCAGATACGGCTTTCTTCCTGCGCCAAGTGCAAAGATCCGTATATAACTGCTCATTTCCATATAGTTCGCTATAACAATGAAGCCGCTGACCGCCGTAACTGCGTGATTTCAGATCATCATTCTCGTGAAATAAACCCTGTAGCTGTGGACGATACCCCTCACTCATCTGTATGGCAAGCTGATGACGGTAGATATGAAGCAGTTCCTCCCAGGAAGTACCTTCGTACCAGATACAATCTTCGCGATCTCCTTCCTCATAGCGGCTCCATCCCAGTTGCCAACTATCTTCCTCTTCACCAATCCATAGCTGCGCATATTCTGCATTCTGATCTGATATTCTGGATAATCTGTTCATGAAAATGACTTCCATTCCTGTTCCCTCCCTTTGACATTTCAGCCTATACGGGTTAAATAAGCTACCTACAGGCAGCACAAAAAACACCTCTCCTGCAAAATCCATGCAAGAGAGGTGCTTCCTCATTTAACCGTGCTATGCTGTTGCCCATATCATACCACATTGGTAAAATTCGTCAATGCCTTATTCATTTACTTGTTTAACGCCAATTTGGCCAGCGCCAGTGAACCACACAGACCTGCGTTATCACCCAATCCTGGAGATACAATATACTGCTCAATGTCGGATTGAAGCGCCGGATGCTGAACGTACCCCGCAAGCAGTTCCTGCAGTTTGCTGCGAACCATCGGGAACAGGTGCTCCTGCTTCATCACTCCGCCACCCATAACAATTTTCTGCGGAGAGAGAATCAGAACATAATGCATCAATGCATGTGCGAGGTAATGTGCTTCGATCTCCCAGGCTTTGTGATCTGCTGGCAGTTCATAGGCAAGCTGCTCCCAACGTTTGTTAATGGCCGGACCTGCTGCAAGACCTTCGAGACAATCACCATGATACGGACAGAAACCCTCGTATGTATCTTCTGGATGTCTGCGTACGATAATATGTCCCATCTCCGGATGTGACAATCCATGCACCATTTTACCGCCCACCACAGCTCCAGCACCAATGCCAGTCCCAACAGTGATATACAGACAGCTCTCCAGGCCCTGTGCTGCTCCCCACGTGGCTTCCCCAAGTGCTGCACCATTTACATCGGTATCGAATGTCATCGGCACGTCAAAATGCTCCTTGAGCTTGCCAATCATGTTGTACTGTCCCCAGTGCGGTTTCGGTGTTGTCGTGATGAAACCGTATGTTGGGCTTCCTTCAATCGGATCAATCGGACCAAATGAACCTACACCCAGAGCTTCAATGCCTTTGCCTTCAAAAAAAGAAATGACTTGAGCCATTGTCTCTTCGGGTGTCGTTGTAGGGAAGCTTACGCGTTCAAGCACTTCCCCACTTTCCGTTCCAATACCACATACGAATTTGGTTCCTCCAGCTTCAATTGCACCTAAAATTGTCATGTTAGTCACACTCCCAAGTTACGTATTTTCCAGATTGTCCAATCGCTTCAGTAATGTCTGTCTCCAACTATCCGACAGCGCAGAAATGGCTAGAAGTGCACGAATACCTTCGGCATCCTGTTTCCCCTGATGCATAATCCAGTTAGCTTCAAGAACAGTCATCGATGCAGGGTCAGTGCTGATCCGTCGGAAAATGGATGAAGGCCGCACCTCACCTTCTTGTAATACACGAAAATAAAAGCCGGTATGTCCGCTCTCCTGAAAATAAACAGGAAGCTCCTTATAATCATACCGTACAGCCAGCTTGAAACAAGGCTGTCTTGGTTGACTGACCTGTACTTGGGCTTGACCCAATTCGTACACATCACCAATACGGACCATTTCCTCAGCACAGCCTTCCACCGTCAGATTCTCTCCAAAAGCTCCCCAGTCCAGCTTGCGATCCATCAGCTGTTCCAGCGCCGGGTAACGACTGTAATCGTATACACAAACGGCCTTGTCAGGTCCGCCATGATGCACCAGATCCGCCTGGGCATCCCCTGTCATTCCAGTGAATGACAGGAAAACCGCGTCGGATACAGGATGTTTCACAATGCCGCTCATCACTTCACGCTTCTGCCCAGGGAGCGGCTTAGGCTGTCCTACATTAACGGCCAGAACAGCTGTGTTGCCCTCGTCTTGCTTTCGATCAGGTGTGAGTGTCATTTGGCATCATACCTCCCATAATCGCTTTCTGTTAACGTACAGAGCCACCAAATACCAGTGTATTACTCAAAAGCCGCCCTGGTGAAGTCAGCATTTTGCCACCAGCGTACATACCAGAGGATGCACCGCCATCCAAATTCATGGCCTGTTTAGCACCAAGCTTCTGCATTACCGCTGCCCACTCCTTGACGGTAGCACCAGAAACAGTAGCCAGCATGACGGAACCATCCGCCATAATCGCGATACCACTTCTGGCTCCGGAAGCGTTTAGAATCTTGGCATCCTTGAAACCTTCGCTCGTTGGATTTACTGCCACCTTGCCGTCCTTCACAAGACGCGGCCCTGCTCCTACAGCGGTTACTACCTCTTGCCAAGGAATCTCTTTACCTGCTGCATTCGTATATTTATAATTCATTTCTACGGTTGAACCAACAGAAAAGCGGTCCGAAGAAGACTTCTGATTGCCTGTGAAGACCAGCACTGAGCCATTCTTGGGAATCGCTACATTCGTGTTGGGCACTTTTTTCGTTACAATCCCATTCTCCATAACTACTGCGGTTCCACCTTTGAAGCCAACTGTCGAACCTCGTTCAGGCGTGTACAGCATTGTAATGCTCGCATTCGCTGAAGGTGTTCGATTCACAAAAGTCGCATACCAGCTACGGGATTTACCTTTCTCATCTGTCACCTTGCCTGTCAAGCTCACTTGTAACGAATCCATAATAGCTGAACCATCTTTCATAAAACCAATAGATGTTCCGTATCTTCCAATATGTATAACTTCACCATTTGCTATTAACATGCCGTATGGATCTGGTGCTCCGTTATATGCTTCAAAGAATGCCCCGTTAATCGCTGCATGTGCGCCATAGGCTTTTACAATCGAAGGCAATGTTGCCGTCTGACCAACTTGTTTCTTCGCGAGACCCACGGTAACCGGTGTTCCCTTCGGAATCGAAACTGTCTGTACAGTAAAACTGCGTCCTGCTGCTTTTACTTTCTGTACTTTAGTGCTAATTGCTGCTTTGGCATCCACTGTTTGTGGAGCACTTACCGCTCCCGAAAGAACTAGAGGCAGAACCAGGACGAGGGCCATAGCCCCTGTCCACCATTTTTTTCTTGTACGTATATTCTGCATGTTGCTCACCCTATTGCCACTCCCATCCAAGAGCCAAGGCTCTTCATCTCAAGTTGTTCAAACTTGTCCATCACCATATCCGGATCAAGACGCAATTCACAACCATCCAGCGCACATGCGACCGGAACAGCACAATGAATCTCTGCCAGTTTGCGGGACAGATGAAGCATGTCCAGATCATTCTCAATCTTATTGCGCACCGAAGGAGTAAGCTTATCCATATTACTCAGAATCCCTTCAATCGAACCGAATTCCTGTACAAGCTTCAACGCTGTTTTCTCACCAATACCCCGTACTCCGGGATAGTTGTCGCTGGCATCACCCATCAGACCCTTCATGTCAATGACTTGACGAGGTGTCAGTTGTTTCTCTGCCATCAACGTTTCAGGATTGTACACCATGTAGTTGCCATGACCTTTTTTCATAATAATAATGCTCGTGCGGTCATCGATCAGCTGTAACATGTCATGGTCACCCGTCAGTACCATTACATTCATATCTGTCTCTTCGGTATAATACTTAGCAAGTGTCCCGATACAATCATCGGCTTCGAATCCTTGTGCACCTATATTTGGGATACTCAGACTGTCCATCACTTCACGGATCAGGGCAAACTGAGGAATCAGGTCATCCGGAGCTTCCGAACGGTTACCTTTATAGGCTGCATATTCTTCACCACGAAACGTCTTGCCGCCCATATCCCAACAGCATACAACATGACTTGGCCCAAAAGTCTGAACCGCATCCCAGAAATAACGGATAAATCCGTATACTGCGTTGGTAGGCACTCCTGCCTTTGTACGTCTGATATATCCGCTTGCGGATGTCGCATAAAAAGCACGGAACAACACCGCCATACCATCTACCAGCAACAAAGTAGGTTCATTACGTTGATTCACTTGAATTTGTTCTCTCCTATCTATATCTAGCAAATAAAATGTCGAAACTAATTCTATCATTATAGCATAGTTCCGCCAACCCTCGTTCAGCCAAAAAAGCCCTGAAATTTGAACAATTCAAGGCTGGTCGATCGACTTCACATATGAATGGACAAGCACGAAGTTTCGTCCATATTTATGCGTTATTCCATTCCTGCTCATACGTTTCTTCCTTGAAGCCTACGGTCACCTTTTCCCCATCCGTAACAATCGGACGTTTGATCAGACGGCCATTCGAAGCGAGTAAAGCAATCTGTTCCTCCGCAGACATGCCCGGCAGCTTGTCTTTCAATTGTTGTTCTTTATACACTTCTCCGCTGGTATTAAAAAACTTCTTCACTTCAAGTCCGCTCTTGTGGATCAGCTCTGTTAACTCTGTTTCTGATGGCGGTGAGTCAAAAATGGGAATCAGCTCCAGCTCATGTTCCTGGGCTTCAAGCCATTTAACCGCTTTGCGGCATGTGCCGCATTTGGCATACTGATATACTTTTAAGTTGCTCATTTGTATCGGCCTCCAAAATTTAATATCAAATCATAAATATTTGCATGCGGTATGTTGTTCGGGGCTTGTCATTCCCCTACAAAGCTTCCCTAGGCGATGCCTCTGCATCCAAACGTGCCTCCAAAGCGGCCATATCTGCCGGGAATGGGGCCTGAAATGTCATGCGTTCCTTCAGAATGGGATGTTCAAACGTCAGTTCGCAGGCATGCAACGCCTGACGTTCAATCCAGCGATCACGTTCCTCCCGAACAGCCAGGGTCTGCTCATCTATTTCATGAACAGGTAAGGTCTTGTACATCCGATCACCAATCAATGGGCAACCCAGGGATGTCATATGTACCCGAATCTGATGGGTTCTGCCACTTTCCAGCTTGAGGCTTATTGCACTGGCATTGCCCTCTGCCCAACGTGTCAACGTGGTGTACAACGTTCTTGCAGCATACCCGTCAGGTGTTACAATGCGCCGATGCGGCTCTTCAGGATCACGATCAATAGGTCCATCCACTACACCCTGTTCCGGGACGGGGCTGCCGTGCACCAGTGCGATATATTTCTTGTCCACCGTACCTGCAATCATCTGTTCAGACACATGCTGATGCACATAAGGGTTCTTGGCGATCGCCAGCACACCTGACGTTTCCTGATCCAACCGATGAATCGGTCTGAACCGGAATCGTTCGCCTTTGGATTTCCAGTAATGAACGACCCCATTGGCCAAAGTACCTGTATAATGTCCATTTGTTGGATGAACGATGATGCCCGCATCCTTGTTCACAATAAGCAAGTGTTCATCTTCATACAGAATGGTGAAGGGAATAGGTTCAGGCAAAATATCATCCGATTCCTCTTGCTCCATCCGAAATTCAACAACATCGCCCGCAGATACCTTGACGCTAATGAACACGCGCTCTCCATTTAACATGACACCTAGATCGGTCAGCTTGATTTTGGACAAAAGCTTGCGCGATACCAGCAGCCGCCGCTGAAGCACGGTCTTCATCAGCCAGCCGTCTTCTTGTTCGGTCACCGTGTAAACAATGGGCGAATAGTATTGGCTCATTCTTTGCGGCGGAATACTTTTTTGCTCCGCACATATTCAATATCGGCTACCTGTTGTCTTGCGTTGGCCGTCCGTGCAACCACGAAGAAATAATCAGAAAGTCGGTTTAAATACCGTCGTACAGACGGGTTAATATCCGTATGCTGTCCCAGTGTTACCGTGCGACGCTCTGCGCGGCGACATACGGTGCGGCACACATGCAGGGCAGATGATAGCTGACTGCCACCAGGAATAATGAATCGTTCCACCTTCGGATTCTCTGCATCATATTGATCAATCCATTGCTCCAGGCGTGTGACTATTTCATCTCTCACCTTATACTTGGTCTCACTAATCCGCACAAAAGCCAAGTCCGATCCGCAGTCAAAAAGTTCCTGCTGGACTTCCAGCAAATTCTCACGCAGGTCTTCAAAATTTCCCTGAGCAGAGTCAATGAGGCTGATTGCCTGACCGACAAAACAGTTTAGTTCATCAATCGTGCCATAAGCTTCAACTCGATCATCATCCTTGATGACGCGTCCACCGATAACAGAGGTCTGTCCTTCGTCACCTGTTCGTGTGTATATTCCCATCGTAATCCCTCCAATTTGTTTATTTAATCATGAATACGAAAATGCCTTATTTTCAGAAACCAGTCTATCGCTTTACACGTATATAAGAATTGGTGTGCTCTGCCGAGTATACGACAAATCTTTGGAAACCAAAAGTAAAGGAGACGATTATGCAAAACTGGATAACCGATTTCATGGAACAATACGGCTACATAGGCATCGCACTCATTATTGCTCTTGAGAACGTATTCCCTCCGATTCCATCCGAAATTATCTTGCCGTTTGGCGGATTCATGACGACCTATACCAGTCTCACTCTCCCCGGTGTTATTATTGCCGCAACCATCGGCTCCGTTCTTGGTGCTGTCGTTCTGTATGGTATCGGACTGCTCATTGACGTCGAACGTCTGGAGAAAATTGTGGAACGCTGGGGACATATTCTCCGCATCAAAAAAGAGGATATTCATCGTGTCGATGCATGGTTTGACAAATATGGCATGTGGACCGTATTGTTCTGTCGAATGGTTCCCCTTGTCCGCAGTCTCATCTCCATTCCTGCCGGCATGTCCAACATGAAATTTGGTTTATTCCTTCTCTTTACAACCATTGGTACACTGATCTGGAATGTGATTCTCGTCTCGGTTGGTGCGGCACTTGGCGCATCCTGGGAAAGTATTCTACACTTTATGGACGTCTATTCCATTGTGGTGTACATCATTCTGGCGATTATTGTAATCGGGTTTATCATCTGGTGGATCAGACGTAGCAACAAGCAGAAATAAAAAATGATAGATTAATAAATGAAGCCTCCTCACCACCGTTTCGTGGTTAAGGAGGCCTCTTCATATCACCCGTTTATGTCATCACGTTACCGTTCATCTTCATATCGCATTTCTTGACCTTTAAGATCGATAGCCAGACCGGATACCAGCATGTACATCTGTTCAGCGTGTGTCTGTAGCACCCGATTAACCGAGGCCATTCTCGCTGTGAAGATTCGTTCTTCTTCGGTAGGGTACAATGTACCATGCATTTCATTCGTAATCACAAGCAGCTTCCCCTGATAAGACAATAATGCATCCAGCAAGTGTTGTGTCTCTGAACGCTGGTGATCCAGATCCGCTGTTGCCCTGAAACTGGCAGCCATCCACGAGGTCAGACTGTCTACAATTACAACGCGCTGATCCGCCAAAAACAGATTGGACTCCCTATTAATCTGGGTGATCACCTCTGTCAGATGCTGACCGTTCCCGGCCTGAATGGCACGATAATGAGCGGATGGCAATTCGGGAATAACGGGATCATGATCACCTGTGGATAAATATACGCCCTCTCGGCTAATCCCGGCTGCGTAATGCAGAGCAAACCGGGTTTTACCACTACCTATGCCGCCTGTGACCGTAATCAACAATCCGCTTCCCTCCTTCCAAAGCCATTCTGTATTTCTTTTACTCCGTTAGCGCCTTCAGCACTTTCTTGGATTCTTCGACATTGGAAGCAGACACTGGAATCGTGGCGAATAGATTGTTCGCAGCGTATTCTACATCTTTAAACATCTGCATATCTTCAAGGGGAATGCCGTAAAGATGTGATTCTTGCTTAACATCTGAACCTCCATTTCCTTCACCTTTTTCCACCAATACTCCACCCTCGAATACACCACGTTCATACTTCTTGGGATCAAAAGTATCATCCAGTGGAACGTTGGACCCGTTTTTTCCGTACTGCTTCATATCAGATTCAGGCAGGATAAAGATATCATGTCCTCCAGCCGCATACTCTACCATAATTTTCTGAACATCATACATCGCACTGGTGATCACTTCCACCTTGGGTTCCTCTCCCAGCTTCTGTTGCAGATTGGCCTGCAACTGCTCTGAGATTACAGATGGATTCCCCTGGTTATCGATGATGAAAACGGAAAAACCGTCTTTACCTCCACAACCCGCAAGCAGAAAAATCACAGAAATGATCGCAGTAAGCCCAAAAAACCTCTTCATTCAAGTTCCCCCTTTAGTCTCCTATGTCCAATATATCACAATTGTTCCACGCAAAAAAATAACCAGACTTAATGAGGGATGCCGATTGCTTTATATACAAAAAAGAAGACCCTCTCAGGTCTCCATTTCAAACTCGATTCGTAACGTTTCAATCCAGCAAAAAACATTATTTGGCCTTAATCGGGTTAGCCTTCATATATTCATTAATCTTTAAATCCAGCAAAATGCTGATTTCAATTACAATATCGGATGTGAATGATTTCTCTTCGAGGAAGATCTGTTCCATTTTGCGACGTAGCATATGAATCTCATCTTCCAAGGAAATGTCATGCAAAGATGCGTTATCAGGTTTCACCGACCATCGGTCGCCATGATCGCCTTCTGCCAGATAGTGCCCACGATTAGTCGGTAAATCATATTCAACACAAAACAAAGCCAACCCCTCCTTGGAAAAATGGTTTCCAAATATAAGAAAACTTATTTCAAATTGAAATTATATCACAATATTTTGTAAAAGAAAGATATTTTTTCTAATGTTACCCATGTCACACCTGTAAAAAGCCTCTATTTAAGTATTAACCCTCTTTTTGTACTTTGTAAACGAAGTTTCCGATTCGTTCCAAAGCTTCATTCAATTGGGTTACAGAAGTAGCATAGGAGCAACGTAAGAAACCTTCACCTTGAGGGCCAAAAACATTCCCCGGAACCGCTGCAACTTTATGATCCGTTAACAATCGCTCAGCAAACAGATCGGAACTCATGCCTGTCTTTTGAATACTCGGAAATGCATAGAATGCTCCCTGGGGTTCGTGACAATCGAGTCCAATATCCCGGAATCCCTGTACAATTAATCGTCTGCGCTGATTATACGATTCCACCATCCGGTCTTTCTCACCCAAACCGTTCGTCAATGCCTCAAGAGCGGCAACCTGACCCATGGCCGGTGCACACATAACCGTGTACTGATGGATCTTGAGCATGGCTGCAATAAGCTCTGGATGACCACACATGTACCCAATCCGCCACCCTGTCATGGCAAAAGCCTTGGAGAACCCGCTTACCAGAATGGTCCGCTCCTTCATATCAGGAATGGCTGCAAAGCTGACATGCTTTTGCGTATAGGTCAATTCAGCGTAAATTTCATCTGCGATCACAATCAGATCGTGTTTTTTGATCACTTCAGCAATAGGCAACCATTCTTCATACGTCATGATGGCCCCTGTCGGATTACTTGGATAACACAGAATTACCACTTTCGACTTCGGTGTGATGCCTGCTTCAAGCGCTTCAGCCGTCAACTTGAACTCATCTTTCGCATAGGTTTCAACACCAACGGGGATGCCTCCACCGATGGAAGCGATTGGTGAGTAAGCCACATATGAAGGTTCAGGAATGAGAATCTCGTCTCCAGGTACAATTAATGCACGTAAGGCCAGATCAATCGCTTCACTGCCACCAACAGTAACAATGATCTCATCCTTGGGATCATATTTAGTATTAAACTGAGTATCCAGATAATCGCTGATGGCTTCTCTCAGCTTTGGCATCCCTGCGTTAGATGTGTAACTGGTCATGCCTCTTTCCAGTGAGTATACACAGGCTTCACGCACATGCCAAGGTGTAACAAAATCGGGTTCACCCACACCTAATGTAATAATATCCTTGTTGTCTCCAACCAGATCAAAGAACTTGCGTATTCCGGATGGAGGTATCTGCTGCACGAGGGGTGCCAGATAAGATGTCATTTTCTTGTTGTTCCCAGTTGTCTGTTCATTCACTATCATGACACATCTTCCTTTACGGCGAGATCATGAGACGGTTGTCTTCCTGATGGTCTTCAAAGATAATCCCGTCCTGCTTATATTTTTTAAGAATAAAATTGGTTTTGGTTGAGAGCACCGAATCAATAGGAGACAGCTTCTCTGATACAAAGTTAGCGACTTCGCGCAGGTTGCCACCTTCCACTTCAACGAGCAGATCGTATGCACCTGACATGAGATATACGGACTTCACTTGCGGATACAGATAAATGCGTTCGGCAATGCCTTCGAAACCACGACCACGCTCCGGCGTGATCTGTACCTCAATCAGAGCCGTTACTTTCTCATCATCAATTTTGCTCCAGTTCACGACGGTTGCGTATTTCACGATAACGTGGTCTTGCTCCAGCTGTGCCACGGCGTTCTTGATCTTGTCTTCCGACTCCCCCAGCAGCGTCGACAGCAGTGCGGGAGTCCTTCTCGCGTCTTCCTTCAACAGATCCAGAACTTTTAATTGCAGATCGTTCAAATCCTTCATGGGTTTTCCCTCCAGCGTCATCCAGGTTCCTGAAAATGAATTAATACTTATATTACATGAATTTAACGTTCATGCAAAGACAAAAGACCGCCTGCCCTGAATTCAGGCAAGCGGTGGTATGGTCTTGCTTAGCCGAGTGCTTCAAACCCCTTTTCCACAGGTTACATGTAATAAGGGTTACCGTAATTCGGCTGATGTTGAGATACATTAGGAGCCTGGCTGTATGGACTGTTCTGCGTATTCTTTTCCTGAATGAATTGCTGACATTTCTGTTGAACCTGATGTGCGGATTGAATTTGCTTGTCCACATCCTGCCGAAGTGCCTTGGTAGAAACTGCGTACATGTTGTTTTGCTGCATCAGGTTAAACAATTCACCTTGCAATCTTAATGTATCGTTCGTCAACTCACTGAACATTCTACGAATCGTGGGGCAGGCCGCTTCCGTAGTTGCTGTTGTATACTCGCGTGAAGTTCGTCTTAAATCTGCAAGAATCGACTTTAGCAAATCCTGTTCTTGCATGAAATTTCCACCAGATGACAAAGATTGAGTGTACATGTGTTTTCCTCCTATACGTTAGTATGGCTTACGATTGTGTAGAACATTACTGGGATTGGGAAGGTGCAAGAGATTGATGTTGATGCAATGATTGGATCAGCGTGTTCAAGTGTTGTTCATGTGCGCGGACATATTGATTCAACGCTTGTTGAATCTGTGGTTGCTGTGATATGGAAGCTGTGGCTGCACATTGTTTGATCAACATTTCCTCGTTTGAAATGGAGTCCGCAATATAATTCAATTCCTTGGGGCTCAGTGGTTGCATTTGTGAACTTTGCATGTACGTCTGACCTCCTTAACCTAAAGTTTATGCGAATATATTGTTACCCTTTCCTGAAAAAGTATACCCATGTTATTACAAAGGAGATGTTTCTAATGGATCTGGTCTATGGCACACCTTTTTGGCCTTCCACTTTTAATACGAATTCCAACTATCCCCTCTGCAAACCGACATCTCTTGTGACTGCCTCATCATCGGTGGTGGCATGGGGGAGCACTGACTTCGAAGCTGCTCACGGAGCAGGGTGTTAACACGGTTGTGATTGATAAGCGAGAGATTGCCCATGGCAGCAGTTCTGCCAATACGGGCCTTTTGCAGTACACCAATGACAAGACGCTGACCTCATGTATCAACACTTTTGGTGAATCCACAGGTGTACGTTTTTATGAGCTTTGTCGCAAAGCCATGAAACAGCTTGCACAGATAGTAGACAGTCTGGACACAGACCCTTGGTTTATTCCACGAACAAGTCATTGTTTTGCAAGCAGTGATGCTGATGTTGCTCTGCTAGAGAAAGAATGTCAGACGCTAAAGCGCTACGGTTTTGAAGCTGAACTGTGGACTTCCGACAAAATAAGAACACATTTTCCCTTCACCAAACCCGCCGCACTGTATACGACGGGAGATGCAGAAGTGAATCCCTATCGATTTGTTCATGCCTTGTTTGAATCCGCCAACAAGTTTGGAGCAAGAATCTATGGTCAGACCGAAATGATACACTGTGAATTCGATGACCATGGTGTGTTGTGTCACACTTCCTATGGAAAAATCCGTGCCAACAAGGTCATCTTTGCTGCCGGTTATGAGACACAGGACATAAAAAAAGATCGCGGAGCCTATTTGCAGACCACCTATGCGATCGCTACCAAACCGTTGCCTGATCTTGAGGAATGGTATGAGCACAGCATGATTTGGGAAACAGCGCGCCCTTACCTATACATGCGAACAACACCAGACGGAAGAATCATCGCAGGTGGTTTGGATGAAGTAACGCCCAAGGAGGACCAACGGGAAATACGGGCAAGGCACCGGGGAGATGCGCTCTTGGAAGAGGTCCGCTCCTATTTCCCACTAGATGGTCTTGAAGTCGACTATGCCTGGGGTGCCGTCTTTGGTAGTACTCATGATGGTCTCCCGTTGATCGGCCCACATCCTGATTATCCGCATTCATACTTTGTGGAAGGGTATGGGGTAACGGAACCGTATACAGCATGATTGCGGCCTCCCTGATTGTCGATGCCATTCGTGGCAAGCATAATCATGATATGGATATCTTCTCTCTCACAAGAACAAGCAAACCATCTCCTGTGTAACCTTTAAATGGAGCAACAAAAAAACAGGGTACAATACAAGGAAAGTGATCTCTTTCCCGGTACTGTACCCTGTTTGTCATTGAACATTTGCTAAGCTGTGGGCTCTTACCCCTCGGATTGAATCAATAATTTACGCATAAAGATCCAGCCAATCAGCGGAAAAGCACCGAGCACAATAATAAGCCAGGTTAGCATATGCAAGGACGGCGTATTCATGACTGTCACAATAAATACGGCCAATCCGAAGAGTCTGCCGAACATCAGGCATAATTCTCTCAAAACGACAAGTTCAACCCTTTTCTCCACATTTTCGCCGCTCGTGCCCATCATGTCGAATCCCGCCGAAATCATTGGTAGAATATATAACGGCATCGCGAGAGCACTTCCAACTCCCATGATTAACAGCGTACCATAGGTCACTTTCCAGAGAAGAGGAAGCAGCACGATCAAAAGGATTACTGCACCTGCTAACATACCTGTTGATCTGTATTGTGGTTTGAACCATTTGCCTGCTGCCCAATAACTTACAAGAGCTACTGCTGAAGTAATAAGGGAGAACTGCCCTAATTTATACTCCTGTGCGGTGGCCACGTACACGAGTAACGCAATGAGGAAGGCAAAGACACCTTCTCGCGCACCCTGAGCGAACAAACCCAGGGCAAGTGTCCTCCAGGGACTCTTCGGTTTAGATAGTTGTCCCCAAGGTTCAGTCCAGCGGTATATACCGCTTACCTTTCTTTTTTTGAGAAAAAAACTAAAAACTACTGCGATGATATAGACGACCAGCGACACCGTAAATATGAGTCGATATCCCGTGTTGTCTGTCATTCGGGAAATAATCAGACCGGAGAACCACGGTCCTATGATTCCTGTCATGGAGCCAAGTAATCCAACCCAGCCATTGAATAGATCCCTGTTCTCCCGATCCGTTATTTCAAAATACACCACATTAAATGCGATCCAGAATAGCCCCAGAGCAGAGCCTAGTAGTATGCCCAAAGGCCAAATCCAGTCCACAGCCTTGGAACCAGTCCAAAGGACCATCATATAGAAAATTCCAGACAGTGCAGTACCCAGTCGTAGCGCACTCATTTTATTGTGTTCCTTGACCCATTTGCCAGCAAGCCAGAACGTGAGTCCAATGGCCAGTTGCTGACTGATGGTGAACCAACCCAACATGGCATAATCCGGCCGACTTTTCCACAAAAATACATTCAAAAAGGTTCCCGACAACGCTCCGGCTAACGCAAACAATCCATTCACGCCCAAAAGCAGAATGGATTGTCGGCCCAAAGAAATCTTCATCTGCTCCTCCTTCATCCACCTGGAAGTGAAACGTATTCAGGCAGGTCTTAGGGTTAACGTGCCCCAAGCAAGAAGAAACCATGATGAGTTCTCAGGATTACTATGAATTTGTATCCCATCTCAGGAATGCTTATTTTTGTGCGCTCAGGTTCTGAATCAGACGCAGACGATCATCCTCAGACAGACTGTATTGAACTTGGAAACATCCTGAGCAGATATAAGTTAACACTGTAAAAGGTGAGGGCAATAACGCCCCTTCCCCTGAAACGGCATTAGTCACAGGCGTGAATGTATCTTGTGTTGCGGCTTGTGTACCTGCAAGAATCATGAATTCTCGACAGTTCGGACACTCTGGTACTTCTTCCTGATGGTCAAGTTGCTTCTGCACACCTTGCTCATACTGAATCAGATCGTTCCCTTCATCCGCATACTTCGTTAATGTACGCAATTCTGGCAATTTGAGTTCGACCTCATCCCCCCACAGTGCTGAGAGGTCTGTAGTCTGCTCTGTATCGGTTGCATCATCTAAATCATAGATGTCATCCTCGGCTTCATCGTTCTCTTCATCACCGATGTTGATGTTAAGTGTACGATATCCCTTCAATTCATTATGGCAGTAGGGACATTCTTCTTCAGGACCGAGTTCCTCATCCCATACAATCTCCATGTGACACCAAGGGCATACTGTTGGTTCCATATTCAATCAACCTTTCTCATTCTCAAATAGTTATGTGTTAATCACATAGATAATGCCGATGGCAAAGAACACAATCGATGCCGCAAACAGAATCCGTATCAATATTTTCATGACCGGTCCCCCTAGATAATGCTCGCGCCAATAACAAACGACAACGAGACGGAAATAATCATGGATATCAATCCGACAGCTCGGTTATCCGCTTCAATCTCCTTATCGATGGAGAACACGGGTGTCAGGAATTCGAACAAAAAATAGGCAATGAGCAAAAGGATGAATCCTACAAATGACCATGTCATGGCTTCATATACCGAAGATTTGGCCTGTATGCAGAAGCGCAGTACGTTGCAAATCCCGAAGATTTTACCTCCTGTGGCCATCGCAACTGCCACATTGCCTTTTTTGATCTCAGTCCAGCATTTATATTTCGTCACCAATTCGAAGCAAGCCAAAAATACAAGCAACTCCATAATCGCTACCGAGAAAAAACCGAGTACCATCCCCAAGGGATGAGACAGCAATTGGTCAATGCTTTCTTTCACTCACCGTTCCCCTCTCTCCATCTGCGACCTTAACGAAATAAGGCAACAGAATATCATTGATTCATGGTTCGGCTATTCCAATTCTGCGACGGTCACACCGTTCCCGCCTTCTCCGTAATTGCCCAGCCGGTAACTCTTAATATGTTTATGCTTGCGCAGGTAATCCTGAATACCGGAACGCAAAATTCCTGTACCTTTACCATGAATAATATAAACTTGGCCCAGGTTGGCGAGGAAAGCTTCATCAATGAAACGATCTGTCTCCATTAGAGCCTCTTCCAGGTTCGTTCCGCGCAGATCCAGCTCGCTCTTCACATTGTCATCACGCGTGCGTTTCATGCCCGTTACCGGTTTTTGCTTAGGCTTGTCTGTGGAAGCAGATTGCTTCAGTTCCAGGTCATCCAGGGATACTTTCATTTTCATAATCCCCAATTGCACCATGGCGTCTTTGCTACCAGACAACTCCACAACATGCCCTTTTTGATTCAAACTATAGACGAGTACTTCATCACCAGGACCGATAGCACGAGTCTTTGGTGCTGTTGCCGTCTTCTTGACTGTCTTCTTGCGTCTTTCCGGTTCGGCTTCATCCAGCTGCTTGCGGGCGGCAATGAGTTTGTGCTCCTTCACGGAAGCACCTTCTTCCATAGCCAACTGACGGAGATCGGTTATAATCTTCTCTGCCTCTGCGCGAGCCTTGTCCACAATGCTCCGTGCATCTTCTTCCGCTTTTTCAATCCGACGATCACGCTGCTGTTCCAGCTTGTCCAATTCGGTCTGATGACGACTACGTAATTTCTCCATATCTTGGCGAAGACTCTCCGCCTTCTCACGCTCTTGTTCGGCCGTAAGTCGATTCTCTTCAAGAGACGCAATCATGTGCTCGATCCGTTGATCCTCTTCCTTCACTTCGCCACGGGCGTAGTCAAGAATGTAACGCGGCAATCCCAGCCGTTCTGCAATGGCAAATGCATTACTCCGTCCAGGTACACCAACCAGAAGACGATATGTCGGGCTCAGCGTATTGATGTCAAATTCCATACTGGCATTAATGACGCCTTTGCGCTCATATGCGTATGCTTTCAGTTCACTGAAATGGGTTGTTGCGACCATACGACATCCCGTTCGGTGCATATGTTCCAGCATGGAGATCGCCAGGGCAGAGCCTTCAGCCGGGTCTGTCCCTGCTCCGAGTTCATCCAGTAATATCAGGCTTTTTGGAGTCATATTTTTCAGGATTCGAATAATGTTCGTCATGTGACTGGAGAAGGTACTCAGATTCTGCTCGATACTCTGCTCGTCGCCAATATCTGCATAGATCGCATCAAATACACATAGCTGACTGCCATCTTCTGCCGGAACGAATAAACCCGACATCGCCATCAAGCTTAGTAATCCAATCGTTTTGAGCGTAACCGTCTTACCACCCGTATTCGGACCAGTCACGATTATGGATGTGTAATCATTGCCCAGCTCAATATCAATTGGGACCACATTTTCGATCGGAATCAGTGGATGCCGTCCTTTTTTGAGCTTGAGGAATCCGCGGTCATTCATGCGGGGTAATGTTGCTTTCAACTCACGAGCCAGACGTGCTTTGGCAAAGATAAAATCAAGGGAGCCTAGCAAGTCGACATCATACAGAAGCCATTCTCCCTGTTCACTGACAAGTGCCGTCAATTTTTGCAAAATAACTTCGATCTCGCGTTCTTCCCGTATCCGGGTCTCGCGCAACTTGTTGTTCATTGCGACAATGGATTCCGGCTCAATGAACAAAGTCGCACCCGAACCGGATTGATCATGTACGATCCCGCCGAAGTACGAACGATATTCTGATTTGACCGGGATAACAAAACGGTCTCCTCTAATGGTAACGAGCTGATCCTGCAACATCTTGGATACGGTAGAGGATCGAATCATGGAATCCAGTTTCTCGCGAATCCGCGCTTCTCCGCCACGCAATTCACGACGAATCTGCGCCAGCGTTATGCTTGCGCTGTCTGCAACTTCAGCATTATCGTCAATACAGATTCGAATCGCATCCTCGAGCGTCTTCTGTTCTGACAGTTGATCACTAATATAGAACAAGGATTCGATGGTCTCGTCTTCATGTAGCGTGTCAATCTGGCGTTTCAATCGCCGTGCAGCAAAAGTGGTATTCGATATGCCCAGAAGTTCATGAGGATTAAGTGTTCCTCCGATTTCAGCACGTTTGATGGAAGCCGTGATATCTACAATTCCTCCAAAAGAAGGTGAGCCCTTCAGGCGATCAAATGTAAATGCTTCGTCGGTCTGCTGGAGCAAACGCTTCACTTCTTCTAGTTCACTAATCGGTTCGAGTTGCTCCGCTTTCTTCTTGCCCATCGTCGTCTGAGCAAAGCTAAGCAATGTATTTAAAATTTTGCGATATTCCAGGGTGTGTAAAATCTTCGTGTCCAAGTGTACAACTCCTTCCAAACTATATCTGTATTATAACGAAAGAAACTTTCTTGCGCTATTTAACGAATCCTTCCACACATAACTTCAACCATAGCACCACAAACTACAGGTGTCAGGATTGTGCAACCTCTCCATGCACATGGAGTTGTCCTGCTCAATTCAATCCGAATATAAGGAGGTAAACACCATGAATTTCCTGGGACATGTCGTGCGATTTATCATCGCCGCAATTGTATTAATGGTGGTCAGCTGGATCGTTCCCGGATTCGCCGTTGGTGGCTTCTGGAGCGCGCTGTTGCTTGCTCTTGTCATTGCCCTAATCGGCTGGATCGTGGAAGGTATCTTCGGCAAAAGGGTCAACCCGTTTGGTCGCGGTATTGTCGGATTTATCGTTAGCGCACTCGTGATTTGGCTTGGTCAATATGTTGTTGATCATGTTGAAGTCAGCCTGCTCGGTGCCATTCTGGCCGCACTGGTTATCGGGATTATCGATCTCTTCATTCCTGTAGCCACTCCTTTTGACGCTGGAAGAAGCTCCAAAAGCTGATCTCCGACTCTCCTTGCCCTCTCCAATGTGTTCACCTAAACCTCTGAAGGCCTGTGCCTGAAGAGGTTTTTTTCATTCGGTTAGCCCGATCTTTCCACCGATACGTACAATTTTCAAAAAAACGACATATGCAGCGTGTACAGGCATCCACATAGTGCGGTATGATGACTTGAGCAATCATTCAAATTTTATCCATACCACGCTTAAGGAGGCATATGATGAAGAAAGGCATATCATGGCTGGTCGCTTGTATGTTAATCCTGGTCCTCGCTGCATGCGGAGGTACGAATCAATCCGCAGACTCTGACAGCAACGGGTCCGATGCTGGAGTTAAAGCCAGCGAAGAACTGGTTATCAAGGCAAGCAACTACGAATTCGATCAACCCGAGTACCATCTTAAAAAAGGTGTCCCGGTTAACATTGTCTATGAAAATGTAAACGGAAATCACGGCATGCTTGTGCCTGAGCTTAATCTTCAGCTCGACACTCAGAAGAATTCCAAAGTCATTACCCCGGACAAAGTCGGTGTATTTGAAATGTCCTGTTCGGTCTTCTGCGGTTCGGGTCATAGCAGCATGATCTCCAAAATTATCGTTGAAGAATAGCATTCAAGACAAGGAGCCCCCGTAGTGACGGGAGCTCTTTCTTTTAGTATAACAAATTGTGCAAGAGTGTGCTGATTAGCACCTGATCCGACAGGAACATTCCACTAGGTCTGGTCCTGCTCAATCAGTTCAATCCATTCGTTATATTCCGTCTGCAATTTCGTATATTCATCATGCAACTGACGATAATCCGTGTTCAGTTGCTCTGCCTTTTCCTGTTCCATTTCACGTTCAACCTGCAACAGACGCAATTGATTAGCCGCGAGTTCGTAACGTTCTCCCATTTCAAGCAAATCATGTTCCATCGTTTGCTTCTCTTCGATCGCCTCTGCACGTAGCTTGTCCAGTTGCTGTCGCTCTTGCTCCAATCCCTCCAGCATCTCGCTACTTGCGGCACTTTCTCTCTGCCATACCGTCAGTTCATTCTCAAGTGCAGCCCAGCGTTCCTGCCAAGATTGCTCTTGAGCAGCCCATTCATCTGCGCGACGTTGCCACACCTGGTCGTTCTGCTCTGCCTGTTCAACTCTGGAACGGAGTTCTTCTTCGCGTCTGTTCATCTGCTCCAGACTGGATGATAACTCGCCCTGTCTGACTGACAGTTCTTCATGCTTGATCTGCCACTCTAACGCTTCTTCCTCGGTCCGGGCTAACTGACTCGCCTGCTCCGTGTAGCGCTCTGAAAGTTTCTCTGCAGATTGTCGTGCTTCTTCAAGCGCACTCGCGATCTCTTGCTTCTCCGAATTCAGTTCATCCAGCGTGGAGATGTAGTTCTCTTCCCGCTGTAATGCATCACTGTAATCATTACGGATTTGCTTATAAGTATCCTGAAGCCGGTTCAGTTCTTCCCGAACGACATTCAACTCATCTTCAAGCTGGTGACGTTTCTCTTCCAGAAGTTCTGCTGTTTTCTCATAATGAACAGCCTCTTCATTGTAGCGACGGGACTCTTCCTTAACCACCGACAACTCGTCATGAAGGGATTGTACACCAGACTCAAGCGTTTCATTCTGCTCGACAGCTTCGAGAATCTGATTCTCCAAGTCACCTATTTCAGCCAAACGCTGCTCCGAAAGGTTTTTCCAGGAGTGCTCACTCTCCGTAAGTGTGCTGATCTCATTTTGCAATGTACGAACTGCAGCATGAGCCTGTTCCAGCACTTTATGAAGTCTGCGTTGTTCTTCTTCCGATTTCGTTTCTGTCGCCTGAAGCTGTTGAATCTCTTGTTCAAGCTGCGAATGTTGCTCCTGAAGCTTGCGCACTTGAGCAGTAAGAGAGGCTTCACGCTCCACCGTCTCGTTATACTGTTGCTGCCATTGCTGCTGTGCTTCACGCGATTGCTGGAGAGCCTGCTCCGTCTCACGAAGTTGCTCCTGAAGCTCAGTACTGTGCTCTTTCAATTGTCCCAGTTGCTGCTGAAGTTCAGCGATCCGGCGAGCCTGAGCTTCCTTCTCCTGTATACGTACACCCTGTTCTTGGCGTAATGTTTCGAGTTGACTGCGCTCCGTCTGAAGCAACTGTTCTTGCTCAGCAACCACTTCCTGTGCATGTTGGAGTTGACCCCGAACATCTCTCAGATGTTCTTCAACCTCCGTCAGACGGATCTCTGCCTGTGCTCGTTCTTCATCTAGCTGTTGCTTGATCTTGCCCCGCTCTTCTTGCAGCAAGGCTTCAGCTGCCGATGCGGCTTCTGTTGCCTGCGATGCTGCAGCTTCCTTCACTTGCTGCAATTGTTCCTCGTAGTCGGCTTCTTTCTCCATCCATTCGAGTTCTGACTGCTCGGATAAAGCCTTGAACTCCGCATTCAACTGATTCATCTGAGCCAGCCGTTTCTGCTCCTCTTGTTCCTGCAAGGCAATACGTTCCTGGTTTACCTGTTCTGTCAGAGCCTGTGTCTGTTCCAGCGCTTTTTCTTCAGCCTGCTGAAGACGTAGCTCCATCTGTTGCTGAAGTTTGTTATATCGGAGTTCCGCTTCTTCTTGCGTTTTCTTCAGTTGGGTCTCTGCCTGCTCCAATTCAGTCAGAATCGCAGATTCCGCTTCTTCCTTAGCTGTCTGAACCTGCTGCGCAGCTTGAGCTTCAATTGTACGACGTTCTGCAACGGCACGACTCTCCGCTTCTTTCAATTGAGCTGCAGTCTTGTCCTGCAATTCCTTGTATTGCGCAGCAGCTTTGGCCTGTACTTGCTGGAGTTCAGCTGCAGCACGGGTCTGAACTTCTTTAAGTTGTGTCGCAGCCTGGGTTTGTGCTCCTTTAAGCTGGTTAGACGCTTTTTCTTCCAGCTCTTTCAGTTGCCTCATTCCCTTGGCTTCTGCTTCCTTGAGTTGTGCCGCCGCTTGAGCCTGCAATTTTTGCACCTGCTCTGCTGCCTTGACTCGCTCTTGTTCCAACTGCTTATTCAGCTTGGCTAGTTCTGCTTGGTTGTGCGTTTCGGCCTTTTGCAAAGCCTGTTCAGCTTCAAGCTTCCCTTTTTGCAACGCTGCAAGAGCTTGATCACGACGTTCCAATTCTTGTTGATGTTCACTTTGTATGGCGGTTAACCGATTCAATTCGTTTCTTAGTTCTGTACGTTCTCCAGTAATCATCTTCAGTTCATTCCGAATTTCCTGAGTCTGAAGAGACTGCTCAGCCATATGTACAGCCGCCAGTACCGCAATCCGCGGTGTATCCAGACGGGAATTTTGCTTGGAGATGGCGCTCATACGATCATCTACCAGATTAGCTACTTGTTTCATATAGTCGGCACTGCTGCCGACGAGTTTATAGGAAGTCCCGTAGATCTCTACGGTGACGCGTGTACGATCAGGTGTAGTCACAGTTGTGCCCTCCTTCAAGTCTGTATGTTGATTCTAAGCTGTAATGACAAAAAAGTCACATCGGTCCTCTACTGCTAAGGATTCGATGTGACTTCAAACAATTCCTGCTATTCTTTGTTCAAAAAATGATCTTCTGTTCTATTTACGCAATTCCGCTCCAAATTGCTCTTCCAGACGAGCCACTACACGGGCATGAACTTCAGTAACTTCCTCATCGGTCAGTGTACGTTCGCGATTCCGATATACCAGTGCCATCGCTACACTCTTCTTATTTTCACCCAATTTGCTGCCTGTGAATATATCGAATACCTGTACGGTTTGCAGCAATTCACCCGCAGATTCACGAATGGTGCGCAGCATGTCTCCTGCTTCAATATCCTCGCTCACAACAACCGCAATATCACGTTCAACCGCCGGGAAACGCGGAAGTTCACGGTAACGAATGTCAGCATCAGCTTCACTGTAGATTGATTCGAGAGCAATTTCTGCGATGTACACATCATTCAGATCATATTGCTGTTGCAATTCGGGATGCAGTTGACCCAGCGTACCGATCAATTTGCCTTCACCGCCATCTTTTCCATCCAAATATACAGATGCAGATCGTCCCGGATGGAATCCTTCCGGGCTGTTCGCTACCCAGCGAATGCGTTGATTCAGACCCACATAGGCGAACAGATTCTCAAGTGCACCTTTCAGGTCGAAGAAGTCCACTTTCTCTGCTCCCACATTCCATTGCTGGGTTGCACGGTTGCCGGTGAGCAGAAGGCTCAATACTGGAATCTCATGAGGTTGCTTCGTCAACTGATCCTCTTCCGTGAAGAATACATTACCCACTTCGAATACAGCCAGTGAATCCTGTTTACGGTTCATGTTATACACGGCTGCATCCAGCATTTGCGGCAGAACACTCGTACGCAGCACACTGCGATCCTCACTCATAGGCATCGCAAGCTTCACAGCCTTGCTGCCTTGTGTCAATGCCGGGAACAGAGCCACTTTATCCGGATGTACAAAGGAATAGCTGATCATTTCCTGCCAGCCACTGCCTGACATCAACCCACGGATCGTGCGGCGCATTGCTTGAGAGCGTGTATATGCACCCGGAGTCGTTGGTCCTTCGATCCATGTCGTTGGAATGTTGTCATATCCATAAAGACGGGCAACCTCTTCAAACAGGTCCACATCCAGCGTTATATCACCTCGGCGGGTCGGCACTTCCACATCCAGCAATCCCTGTTCAGCATCACCACATGAGAAGTGCAAGCGAGCGAAGATCGTTTTCACCTCAAGCAACGACAGATCCGTTCCCAGATAACGATTCAGTCGCTCCAGCGACAATTGAATCACACGTTTCTCCGCAGCTTCAGCTCCAGCTTCCACGATTCCCTGGTGCACTTCCCCTTCAGCATAACGCTGAATCAATTCAGCGGCACGATCCAAAGCTGTAATGACCGCACCCGGGTCCACTTCTTTCTCAAAACGCATGCTTGCTTCGGAACGCAGCCCCAGTTGGCGCGACGTTTTTCGAACCGTTCCGCCGTCAAACTTGGCGGACTCCAGTAACAGATTCACGGTTCCTTCCGATACCTCAGAATTCTCGCCACCCATAACCCCAGCGATGGCTACCGGTTTCACGCCATCCGTAATGAGCAACATGTGCGGCTCCAGCTTCCGCTCTTGACCATCCAGCGTCACGATTGTTTCACCTTCATTAGCCATCCGCACTTCAATATGGCCTTTTTCCAGCTTATCCGCATCAAATGCGTGCAGCGGTTGACCATATTCCAGCATCACATAGTTCGTAATATCAACAATATTGTTGATTGGACGAACACTTGCAGCCATCAGTCGGTTTTGCATCCACAGCGGGGAAGCCCCGAGTTTGATCCCTTTTACATAACGAGCTGCATAGTGGCTGCATTGCTCGTGTGCCTGAATCTCCACAGAGATATAATTCGAAGCCGCATCTCCAACTTCAACCAGTTGATCTTTGGGATTCGGCAGCTTCACTTCACGACCCAGGATAGCACCGACTTCATAAGCCGCACCACGCATGCTGAGACAGTCGGAACGGTTCGGTGTCAGGTCCAGTTCAAGTACATGATCGTCGAGACCAAGAACCTGACTGATTGGCGTGCCAACCTCTGTCTGCTCTGGCAGCACGAGAATACCTTCCTGCTGATCTTTTGGCAGCAATTTATCATTCATGCCCAGCTCTTTGGCGGAACAGATCATGCCGAGGGATACCACACCGCGCAGCTTGGCTTTTTTGATATCCAATCCACCTGGAAGCTTCGCGCCAACCAGGGCTACAACTACCTTTTGCCCTGCGTCCACATTTTTCGCGCCACACACGATCTGCAGATCCTCTTCCTGACCGGCATCAATGATACATACATTGAGTTTGTCAGCATCCGGGTGTTTTTCCTTGCTTTTCACATAACCTACAACAACTTTATTCACACCCTTGTTGCGGTTTTCCACTACATCAATCTCGACTCCCGCGCGGGTGATTTTCTCAGCCAATTCCTGTGGCGTCACACCTTCAAGGGAAATATAATCAGACAGCCAATCTGTCGATACTCTCATGGACGTTCACTTCCTTAATCTATATATTTAGTGTTGCCGCTCAAGCACCCGAACGAATGATATAACATAGGTCATGGCTTGATCAGTTACTATCGTCAATCGTCAAAATTAAAGCCGTCCGAATTGCTTCAGGAAGGTCAGATCGCTGTTGTAGAAGTGACGGATATCATCAACACCATACTTCAGCATCGCGATACGCTCTACACCCATCCCGAATGCGAATCCACTGTACTTCTCAGGGTCATATCCACCCATTTCAAGCACTTTCGGGTGAACCATACCGCCGCCGAGAATTTCAAGCCAGCCTGTTTGCTTACATACTCTACAGCCGCTGCCGCCGCATTGTACACAAGTTACATCCACTTCCGCACTTGGCTCCGTGAACGGGAAGAAGCTTGGACGCAGACGAATTTCCGTGTGGGAACCGAACATTTCGCGTACGAATTGCAGCAAAGTTCCTTTCAGATCACTCATCCGAATATTCTCGCTGATGACCAATCCTTCAACCTGGTTGAACTGGAAAGAATGCGTTGCATCGTCGTCATCGCGACGGTACACTTTACCCGGACAAATCACTTTGACAGGCACTTCGCCTTTCATACTCTGCATGGTCCGTACCTGAACTGGTGACGTATGAGTACGCATCAGCAGATCTTCAGTAACATAGAAGGAATCCTGCATATCACGCGCCGGGTGATTCTTAGGCAGATTCAGTGCTTCAAAGTTGTAATAATCCATTTCCACTTCAGGACCTTCCGCAACACGATATCCCATACCGATGAAAATATCTTCGATTTCTTGTACCACTTTGGTCAGTGGGTGCAGTCCGCCTTGACGTCCACGACGTCCTGGCAGGGTCACATCAATTTTCTCGGATTGCAGACGCTTTGCCGTCTCTTCCTTCTGGAACTGCTCCTGCTTGCTGTCGATGACTTCCTCAATGGCACCACGTACATCATTGGCTACTTGACCAATAACTGGACGTTCCTCCGCACTAAGCGCACCCATGCCACGCAAAATTTCAGTCAAAGCACCCTTTTTCCCCAAATACTTCACACGCAGATCACTAAGCGTCTGCGGATCATTCACACCAGACAACTGCTCCAGTGCTTCGATCTTCAGTGCCTCTAAACGTTCTTTCATGTGTAATTGCCCCCTTTTTGTGGTGTTTTTGCAACAAAAAAAGGCCTTCTCTCCCCTGAAGGGACGAAAAGACCGTGGTACCACCCTTGTTAGACATCCATTGCTGCACGGCCCTTCCGGCCTGCAACTTGTTCTGTCTCACTTTGTACGGAATAACGACCGTTAACCGTTTGCCCCTACTGCTATCTCTGTGCCTACACACAAAGAGGTTCAGGGAACCGCTTCGGAGTGAATTTCGGCAGCCTGGTTCTATAGAAACGCTCTCAATCTATGGCGTTTCCTCCCTGTCCAGAGGCACTGCTTACTTGTCTCCATCATCACGTTTGCTTTTAAGTCATACCTATATCGATGTAATGATCGATGATCGTTCATATTATATGCAAAATAGATCGAAATAGCAAGCCGTCCATGTTCTAATTTAGGCTTGCACCGTTATCCTTCAGTTGTCTCAGGCGCTTCTGGATTTCCCGAATCTCCGCCGCTTCAGTTTCCCGTTCATCCGTATGCTCAGAACCTGTCAGACTATCTTTTCCCGCATTGCTAACAGGAGACAGAAGCTCGGATAATCGCATCTCCAATCGCAGTCGTTCGTCATCGGAATCCCGTGTCATTAGTGCCAGATCCCTAAGTTTTCGGGACTGTTCCCAATCTTGAACTCCTCCTTCGAACAGAGTTGCTGTGCCGCCTGGCTCCAGATCGCATAAGCGATTCGCCAGTGACTTGGTCAGCATCCGGTCATGAGACACCAGTACCAAAGCACCGGATGCCTGCTTCAGTACACCTTCCATCACTTCCTGTGTGTCAATATCCAAATAGTTGGTCGGTTCATCCAGTACGAGAAGATTGGCTCCGCCGAAGTACAGCCGCAAGAATGCGACCCGGCATTTCTCTCCCATACTCAGATTTCCAATACGCTTGAACACATCATCCCTTGAAAATAAAAAGCATCCCAGAATCGTACGGGCAGCGCTTTGTGTCATGGATGGCAGGCTGAGCAAGCTGTCCAGAAGCGTCTGACTTTCTGGCAAGCCCTCCAGCTCTTGTGAAAAATAACCGATCTTCAGCTGGGGATGGCGGGTTATCTGGCCTTGCGAAGGTTCCAGCTCACCAATCATCAACTTCAACAGTGTCGTTTTCCCCGTTCCATTAGGGCCTCTTATGGCTAGACGGTCTCCGCGTTCAACCGAGATTCGAAGGTCGCGAAGCAATGACTCGTTACCGGTATACGAGAAAGAAACCTCTTCCAGTGCAAGAAGCTGGCGTGCAGCCAGTGTATTCATCTGTAGTTCCATGTTCAACTTTGCAGCTTCACGAGGTTTATTCACCCGCTCTTGTTCCAATCGTTCCAGCTGTTTTTGCTTGGCATGGTAACGTGAAATATTCTTGTTGGCTTTGGCCTTGTAGAAGCTCTGGGTGATCTTCGCCTCCACATCGGTCGCTGAATTATGTGCTTTATGGAACCACAGCTGATAATTGCGAATCGTCTCTTCCAGTGCCTTCCGCTCCAGTTCCTGTCTGCGGTAGGTTGCCTCCTGTTCACGCAGTTCCCGTTCCTTGTGGCCTTTATAATCGGTGTAGCCCCCCTTATATTTGGTCAAGACATCCGGGCTGAACTCGATGACTCCCGTTGCCACCTGATCAATAAAGGTCCGGTCATGAGATACAAATAACAGCGTACCTTCGTACGAGGATAACCACGCTTCAAGCCAGCGCATGCTCTCTTCATCCAGGTGATTCGTCGGTTCATCCAAAATCAGGAATTTGGGTTTACTAACGAGTAGACCCGCCAAGCGGGCCTTTGTTTTTTGCCCACCACTCAAGGAATGATAAGGTCTGTTCCAATGCTCCTCAGATAATCCAAGGCGTGTCAGTACCTTCTCTACCTCAGTCTCCCACATATAGCCGTTCAACTGTTCATATTGCTCCATCACTTGTGTATAAAGCGCAAGCAGCTGTTCATCGGCCGTACTGCTGATGCTCAAGCGTTGCTCCAGTTCTTCCAGATCCCGTTTCACTTCATAGATTCGACCGCTCTCCAGTCGCACTGCATCCAGTACATTCATCCCCGTCTCAATCTCCGAGCGCTGGCGCATAAACCCCCATTCCTGTTGTGGAATATGACGTTCAATCCGTCCACCACCATGCTCTTCGCCCAGAATGATATGCAACAATGTCGTCTTGCCACATCCGTTGCGACCCAGAATGGCGAGACGCTCGCCTTCGTTAATCTCCAGATTCAATCCTGCAAACAATTCATTACCGTTCCAATCTTTTGATACTTCATGTAAGCGTACCAATGTCGTCATGAGGCCTCATCCTTCCTGCATCCTTTTTGCTGAACAAAAAAACCGCTGGCATCAGCCGGCGGTTTGGCAATTTAAGGTTGGATCAAGCATTCAAAGACAGATTTAGGGTAAGCTACGGCATGAATAAAGAAACCCTTAACACAGGGTAGATGCAACCAAAAAAGGCCTGCACGTTCCATACCTGATCCCATTCCTGAATTTGGACACACGGATCCCCTCATTGCTCAGCCGCTTCTTTGGCTGACTGCGTTATAACACCGATCTGCAGTTAACTGGGGTTTAATTCATGTGTCTTACTTCATGGGACGTATGGTTACCTCTCATTCATATGTAGTATCAATTTCTCAACTATTGTACCAGATCAATCTATAAAAGCAAAGGTTAGGATGCGAATTTGATTATAATTACGTTCAAATCATTATCTCCAGCCCCGGCTATACCCGCAACACATCCGAGTTTACTTTTCCCTTTCTAAGACAAAAAGAAAAAGCCCCTGCATCGCAAGGGCTTTCGGTAATGCTTAGGTAAGCGGGTGATGGGAATCGAACCCACGCTATTAGCTTGAAAGGCTGATTCTCACCCTATTCTGCGATGGTCTCGCACAGCCAAAAGGGAGATTTACAAGCGTTCAGCCTGAATAACGGCAGTCATGAATAGCATGTACAATTGTTGATTGAACAATCAACCGCCCCATGATTGTCCCTTTTATATAGTAGAAACAAGTTTAAATAGATTTGTATTCGATTCTATAGAGTTGGTGATAAATTTAACATTAGGAGGACGATATTGATGAAACAAGATGGAAAAAACTTAGAATTGTATCAGAGAAAGTCTTGGGTAATGGAGAGTTATTAGAAATCAAAGATTTCGAAGAGCAGTACCCTGAGAAGTTTCATGATTTTTTGAATAGATGCGAGCATATAATAGTAGAGAGACGAAAAAAAGAATTAAAGGGGCCTGATAGTGGCATCGGAGTTAATGACAATTACAGATTGCATGAAACATTTTCTTGCCTACACAAACTGAGTCGATAGGTAAAATCATATTCTGCTGATAAAAGTAGGACGTAAACTAGCTGACCAAAAGGTTAGCTAGTTTTCTTATTCACAAAAACCAATTGTACAATAAATATACTTTAATTTTTAATTATTGTTTATATTTACCATATAAGATATACTAAATTTACCGATCGGGATAAAATAATAAAAGGGAGAGTAGATTATATGAAAAAGAAATTACTCGCTGGATTATTAGCTGTATCTGCATGTTTTTCAATTGGATCCACGTCCTTCGCTGCTGATGCCACTATTTCAACACCTAAATCTTCACCTTCGGAAACTTCCCAGGTGATAGCATCTCATAATTTTTTTGAGTATGACATTTACCTAAAAGTAGGCCAACCTGGCCAATGGTACAGCGGCTACACTTATGATGTAATCTATAGCGATGGCGCTTGTGATATTGGCCCTGACTTTTTAGTTACTCCTATTCAACCTGGGCTTACAGTTGTAAGTGCAAACCACGGTACTTATACAATACTTTTCAAGTTCCATGTTAGCTATTAGTTTATCAACGAACAAAGACAAACCAGGTGGGTTATTTTAGTGCACCCATGCCGGGTGCACTAAAATAATAGGCACTGTCGGAGGGACTTCTGACAGTGCCTATTTTAAATCGAACTGGTTTTTCCTATTCTTTCATTACGATAGCTAATAACTAGCAACCTCCAAAAATCATAGCTACCTATATTATCATCTATGCAGTCACCTTACGTGCAATCCCGATAAGGCCGATTTTGCTCTTTAATCCCCCAACATATCCAGCCGCTGCGACTCCTGTAAGGTAATCAAAAATAAAAAATACCAACAACGTTCCCAGTACACCAGACCATCCCCCGAATAAGTACGATGCCGCACCACTACCCCTGTCCAATATCCATTTACCTACTGTCTCCAATGTTCTCCCCTATAATCAATATGAAAAGCCCTCTGACCATTTCAGAGGGCATAAAAATCAGCTAATACTTGTCAACATTTTTTCTTTAACAAGGATTCTTCCAACGTCTCGTACCCATCTTTGGAATGCGCTATCCTTTTAGCCTTAGCTATGCCAAAGTGTTACATGGCTCAGCTCAAGGTATACGAACGAATATGGAAGAAAGAGAAATTCCAATGCAAAGATTGGGCTGGAGAGAACAAATCATATGTATTCCATGGCGGGAAAGGTGTCATGTACTTCCCTACGACCCCCACAAGCACCTGGAGGAAGTTTTTGCAGAAGAAGGGCATTCCACATATCAAACTACATGGCTTGCGGCACACGGCAGCCATGCTGCTCAGAGAAAGTGGTGCGGATCTCAAGACCATGCAGGAACGATTACGGCACACTAAGATCGGAACCACAGCCGATATCTACACACATAAGTCTGAGATGATCTCCAGAGACGCCGCGGACCGTTTAGAGGTGTTTGATCCTAAAAAATTGAGAATTGCCCCATGACCTGCCCCATGAACAAAAATAGTCTAGTCGTATGTCGAATTATAGACAAACAAAAAACCCTTGTAGGGCAAGGGTTTAAGGTGTTACAACTTATAAAGCGGGTGATGGGAATCGAACCCACGCTATTAGCTTGGAAGGCTAAAGTTCTACCATTGAACTACACCCGCATAAATGATAATTCAGACAACGTCCTGTTAAGTTCCATCGAAATTTAACAGTGATTTTACAAAAACTAATATACCATGATCCTCCATGGCTTGCAAGTCATATTTACCAATTATTTCTTTACACTTCCCTATAAAAAAGCAGGAGCGCTCGCGCGTCCCTGCTGCTTTCTATCCAGCAGGTTTGTCCACATCTCTCAAAAACCGAATCTCAAAATCAGCCGCTTCAATGGGTTTACTGAAAAAATAGCCTTGTGCCTCATGACAATGCTGATTGCGAAGAAACACCATTTGCTCTTCGTTCTCTACTCCCTCAGCAGTCACCTTCAATTGCAAATGATGTGCCATTGAAGTAATCGTGGATACGATCGCCGCATTATTACTATCCTCCATAACCTCATTAACGAAAGAACGATCAATCTTGAGCCGATCAATCGGCAAATCCTTCAGATAATGCAACGAGCTGTATCCCGTTCCAAAATCATCAATACTGATGTGCACACCGATTTCTTTGATTTTACGCAACTGCTCGAATGCCCGGTCTTTGTCAAATGTCATACTCTCCGTGATCTCCAGTTCAAGCCATACCGGCTCAAGTCCCGTCTCCTTGAGAATGTCATTGATATTCTCCAATAGATGGGAATGTCTGAACTGCCTCATGGACAGATTCACCGAAACACACAGTTTGCGATAACCGGCTTGCTGCCACAACTTGTTCTGGGCGCACGCCTCACGCAGGACCCATTCGCCAAGCGGCACAATTAGCCCGCTCTCTTCTGCCAAAGGAATGAACTCCGCCGGAGATACCAAACCTCTCTGTGGATGCTGCCAGCGTACCAGTGCTTCCATGCCAACAATCAACCCACTTTGCAGATTAACCTGTGGCTGATAGACCAGGTAGAATTGACCGCGATCCAAAGCCTTGCGCAGATCGTTCTCCAGTTGCAAACGCTCTTGGGCTTTCATCTGCATCGCATGGACATAACGATTCAATTCCATGCCCTGTTCTTTGGCGTTATGCAGAGCCGTATCTGCATTCTGAATAATCTCCTGTGGGGACTCTCCATCATGCGGGAAAATCGCCACGCCGATTCCAATCGTAAGATGATACTCATTGCCGTCAACCAGAACCGGTTTCTCAAAAAGCTGCAGAATCGATCTGGTTCGCCGTAATGCGATATCTGTTGTACCGAAGTCTGTCATCGTCAAGGCAAACTCATCTCTCCCCAAGCCGAATACCTCTTCTCCTGGAAGTGAAGAATGTCTCAGTCGTTGACCTACCTGACGCAGAACCCGATTGGCTGCCTGCTGTCCTAACGAATCATTAATGGTCTTGAACCGGTTAATATTCAGAACGAGCACACCAACAAGCTGTTCCTGCACCACGGCATCATCCATTATGATCTTCAACCGCTGAGATAAGCGACGACGGTTCGGAAGCCCTGTCACATCTTCATGATGAGCAATATAGTTCATCTTGGCTTCAGCGACCTGCTGTTGCAGGAAAGGCGTATCCACCACGGACGTGTACAACCCTTTTTGAATAAAATAATAGGCTATGCAGTTAATCAGCAATCCTAACAACAGATTGAGATCGTTCACCCCTGTAGCAGATATAAAATAACATTGGCCATAGAAGAAACATAGAATTCCACACAGAATAGATGGCAAGTCGCCATCTTTGGTTTTTCTCCACTGCACAAACAAAATAACTGCGGTAATGCCATACAGCAATCCGATCATAAAATGAACCCGGGTGAAGATGAAGCCGAGTACCTCACCCTCAAGCATATTAGGCATCATGTTCCAATCCTGAATAGATATTGCATACAGAACAACAAAGGTACCCAAGGTCCCACTAAACAGCAAGAATTTGCGTGGTAATACAATTTCTTTATCATTTATGGTATATACGAGCAGTAAACCCACTGAACATACCAAAGATGCCATCGTTGACATGATCAAGGAGAACTCGGATTCCATCATCGCTCCGTTTGGAATCTCTTCTGCAAATGAAACGATATGAACCAGTTCAAACAGACCAATCAACAAAAAGAGTGTTGTTAATAACATCCTGCGAAGGGTTAGTTTCTGTGTACGAAACAACCAGCTTTGATTATAAATGCCGATACACGCAGCAACCGCCGCGAATCCAGCCAAGAGTGTCAAAACCGGGTAACCTGATATATTCAGATCAGAGCTTGAAGAAGAACGATACCATTGACTTGCGAGGAAACACAATAAGCCGCATACAGCGACCCAACCTATTTTTCTCTGATCTTGCAGATTAACCTTCATGCCGTGTTTTCCTTCCCGGGACCTATCCTGAAATACATTAACCAAACTTACTAATCACGCTACACAATTCGACAAAATAATTATCTACCAACGTTCAATTCACATGCCTGCACATGCTATCTGGTACATAATAACATTTAATTCCGTATACGTGAACTAAAAAATAGTTACTCCTAGGAATATTTATTCATAAATATAAAGACAAACAAGGCATTAAGAACTAAAAAAACATGGATCTCCAGTTAGAGTCCATGTTTTCGTAGTTTGCAACTGTATTTCAGACTATTTTATTTGTCGAAATTCACTTCTGGTGTTGTTAGTTTATCATAGAAATCAACAACTTTATCTTTGTCTTCCGAGGAACGAAGTGCCATCGCCGAACGCGGATGCTCGTCCAACGTACCTGTGATCATATATGGCAGAATGTAGCCCCATTCTTCTTTTTCTCTGAGCGGAACCATCAACTGTTCCAACACGCCAAGTACTGGACGCAGATTGTATTTCGTACCTTTCAGATGAGCTACAAGCAATTCTGTTGGGCAGTTACCTGCCGCACGTCCCATACCATACACAGAAGCATCAAGGAGTTCAACACCAAGTTCCGCCGCTACCAATGTGTTAGAGAACGCCAGCTGCATGTTATTATGTGTGTGAACGCCCAGACGTTTGTTAGGCAAGTGGGTCTTAAACTTCTCTACCAGGTATTTCACATCATTATGATCCAGGCTACCGTAGGAATCTACAATGTAGACTACATCCACTGAGCTTTCATTGATCAATTCAAAAGCTTCCAGTAATTCATTCTCCATAACATTGGAGAGTGCCATGATATTAATTGTCGTTTCATAACCACGATCATGGAACGTTTGAACCAAAGCAAGCGCCTTGTCTACATCCTTGCTGTAACAGGCAACCCGGATCAGATCCAGCATACTCTCGCTGCGTGGCAAGATGTCATTCTCGTCCACACGTCCAACGTCAACCAGTGCAGACAATTTGGTATTACCTTTTTGAGGAATGACTTTACGCAGAAAATCATCGTTCAGGAAACGCCATGGTCCCGCTTCCTCAGCGCCTTTTAGCAACTTAGGAGAGTTTTTATATCCAATTTCCATATAATCAACGCCAGCTTCATTCAATCCAGCATATAGCTGTTGAACAAAATCCACGCTAAAGTCCCAATTATTCACCAATCCGCCATCACGGATCGTACAATCTACAATTTTACAATGATTCGTTTTCATTAATGTCTGCTCCTTTTCTGACCAACTTGTGTATTCCTCTCATGATACTTGAACGTGACAAGAAAAGTAAAGGGATTCTGGGCTTATTTACTTCGATAAGATTTCCAAATCCGGTCAATCTCAACCATATCCGGTTCATTCGGGACTTTCTTGCCATATCGCACAACATTGTACACATCAGGCAGTCTTACAGACAACTCTTCTTCATCTTGCTTCGGACTGTGCTGAACAATCGTCTTAGCAGCCTCCAGCGGAGTGTGCGCCCCCTGTATTTCCGCTCCTCGGTGGGCAGCCTTGTCGATCCAAGTCCGATAGTAATATCTAACACGTTCAGCATCCTGTACAGGCGGTCCTTCTTTCTTCCGAAACCAAGGCTTCCGGACTTTGGTCGGTACCTCAAGCGTCTCGCTGATATCCATGTACTCCGTCCGTGGTTCTGACTTCTTTTCACCTGGTTGCAGCATTCCTTTGAATTGATCCATAAGTCTGTTCATCACCTTTTGACCCAACCTTAGTAATAACCAGAGGATCACTACTGCTACAGCACCCATAACAACCCATCCGAGAATATTCCAGATGATGGAAGGCTCCGATGGCGGTTCCTTCATTTCATCAGGCATTACCATTGGTTCATTGGGCATTGTAGGTGAAAGGGGTGGCTCCTGATTGGGACCTGTACCAAACAACCCCCTGATCCATGCAAGCAAACGATCACGTAAAGGACCCAACCAGGCAGCAAGGCTTGGAAAGGCACCGATCCCTGCGATCAAAATAAGCATCCACATCAATCGTTGATGATTCGCCCGTGCAAAGTCCCGCAGTACGACCCTTCGTTTGCCATCATTCAATATTGCCCGGTCCAGCTGTACACTGTATTGACCAACGATCCAGGCGACAAAACTGATAACTCCCGCAATATATACAGGCCCGGCATAAGATAGCAAAGATTGCATAAATTCAATTTGGCGGGTAGCCATACTGAGCAGGATCGCGCTGATGACCCCAAAAATCTGCAAGCGCCATAGCATAACGGAACGAAAGATGGGTTGGAAGGTCACACCCACGTAAGCTGATATTACTCCCCATACACTTATCGTAAGTATATCTGGCAACGGGAGAATGAAACCTATTTTGATAACCATCCCGAAGATGACACCCACAACAACTGCTGTCACACCTCGAATAAATACGCTCTTATCACCAAACCCAGGAATCTTATGCTGAATCCATTGACCCAACCAACCTACTACAATAAATTGGATGAGCAGCGTATAGGGTACATGTTGCATCGCGTAGAGCGAAGTAAGAGCCAGCAATGGAAAAAGATACACTCCAATTAGTGGTATCGTCAGCATGGATATCGACCATTTGAACTTTGCAGTATTCTTTTCACTCATGCACCCACCGCCTTAGAATCACTATTCACACGCTCTACCGGGAGAATGGTCACACGGTGTCCTTGCTCATGCAAACGCGCGATTTCATGCTCCATGGCCGCCGACACATAGGACGTAATCAAAAGATAGCTGCGAACTTGCTGCGCTTCTTCGTTACGACTCACTTCATCACTCAGGAATTGCTCCATGGGCACCATGCATTTTAACTCGGTCTCCGCCATCGCCTCCAATAACATCTCCAGATGCGGACTGCCGTAATCCGGCTCCATTCGAAGTGGATCACGACCTCCACCCACATGATAACCATTATGGGCGAAACCTGCCGGTAACCCTCTACCGATAGCATCCACTGCGGCCGTGGCGGCGTAACGGAGTGCGCGTTCAATCGTTTCGGGCCGTGTAACTACACTCCACATATCTGCGGATTCCTGGATATTGACCACAATCAAGGATTGTGGGTCTGCTGTCCAGCCCTGCTTATAAACTTGTAATTCACCTGTACGAGCACTGGCCTTCCAGTGAATACGATTCATAGGGTCACCTGCACCATACGGCCGAACGCCAAGAATCAGGAAAGGGTCTTCGACGATCCATCGGGATACCTCCACTTCCCCCTGCCATACTTGGTAGATGGCTGGCATATCCTCTGTATTCACTAATGAGGGATACACAATCATGGACATCTGTAGAGGGATTGGCATGGTGGATCGCCACACACCAAAGAGATCGCCGCCTGTCATGGTTGCTGTATTCAGTGTATAGACTCCACGCTGGGTACATATAAACGGATGCTTGCGCGTAATACGAGTAAACGGTTTCAATGTGAAAATGCTCTTATGATTCTGATAGATCTCCCCTTGGCTAATATCCATACCCAAACCGGAACGAAATACAAACGACACAGGCATCATCGCTTCAAGTCTGAGCCAGGGAACAGAGACTCGTTTTTCATTCGATATCGTCTCCAACATCTCAATTTCATCCCCAGCGTGACAACGCAGTTTGCTAAACTGCCTGTTGTAATTGAGCTTTCGCAGTGCAGGTCGTCCGAACCATACACCGTGTATGCCAACGACAATGATTCCAACAAAGACAAGCCATAATAATGCCATAAGACTAGCGCCCGCCTGTGACGAGATTCTCCGTTGGCACTTCCGTCTGGTTCAGAAGCTCCTGAATGATGCGCTCCGCCAAACCTTCTTGTTGTCTTACCCGGTTACGGAATACAAGACGATGGGCAAGCACAGGTTCTGCCAGAATTTTAATATCATCCGGCAGAACAAAATCTCTGCCATGCAGTGAAGCCCAGGCCTGACTTGCCTTGAGCAACGCCTGAGCCCCTCGTGGGCTTACGCCAAGCGATAGCTCCGGATGTTGCCTTGTTGCTTCGGTTAACTGAATGATATATCGTAGCAGATCTTCGTTGATTTGCACTGTTTTATACGTATCCTGTGCCTTTAGCAGTTCCTCACGGCTGATCATTGCTGACAGATCGTTAACAGAGCGGCTGGCTACCGTACGTCTCAAAATCTCAACACTCTCTTCACTACTCGGATACCCCATGCGAATTTTCATCATAAAGCGATCCATCTGTGCCTCAGGTAGCGGAAAAGTTCCTTGATTATCTACGGGGTTCTGGGTCGCTATGACGATAAATGGCCGTTCCAGCTGTCTTGTTGAGCCGTCGATACTAATCTGGCGCTCTTCCATGCACTCCAGCAAACTGGACTGGGTACGCGGTGTAGCCCGGTTAATCTCATCGGCCAGAACAAGATTGGCGAACAAGGGTCCCGGTCTGAATTCAAAATCCCCTTCTTTTTGATTGAAGAAATGAATACCAGTCAAATCAGATGGCAGCAAGTCCGGTGTAAACTGTATACGCTGGAAGGTGCAGTCCAATGAAGAGGCGACCGATTTGGCAAGCATCGTTTTCCCTGTACCCGGCACATCCTCCAGCAGCACATGTCCTGACGCTATGATCGCTGTCATGATCAGCTCTATGGCATGCTCTTTTCCCACAATCACTTTTCCCACGTGATCCATCAATTGTTGGTTCATTCGTTCCATCCCTTGGATATCCATTGTATTCCCATCCTTCCGTTAGCTGAACTTATGTATTCGCATTCATTTTAACTATAACCCTAATTGCCCTAATAAAAAACAAAAGGAATCGGCCTACACGCCGATTCCTCTTCTCGCCACTCCTGTCGTTACACCAAGGGAAGCATAATCATAAATCGCGTGCCTTCACCCTTTTTGCTATCCACCGAGATGGTACCTCCATGGTTCTTGATGATCCGGTAACTCACCGAAAGTCCTAGCCCCGTTCCACTCTCCTTTGTCGTGAAGAATGGATCAAATAGACGCACAAGCGTGTTATGGTCCATACCGTAACCGTTATCGGCGATGGAGATCTGCACAAACTTATTTTCCGTAGTGGTAGATATTCGAATCAGACCCGTATGTTCTTCACCGACTTCTTCAATCGCATCCATTGCGTTTTTCACCATATTCAAAATAACCTGCTTAATCTGTTTGACATCGATGGACACGTTCAGTGGGGCATCCCCTTCATCCAGCGTAATCTCGCACCCCTTCATCAAACCTTCGCTTTCTGTCAGCAAGACCACCTCTTTGAGCAAAGAGTCGACAGATATCACGGTCTTCTGAGGAGCTGACGGTTTCGAAGAATTCAAAAATTCATAGATGATGTCATTCGCTCGATCAATCTCCGTCAGAATGATTCGAGCATACTCATCTTTACCAAGCTGTAGCAAATGGGGCCGAAGCAACTGGATGAACCCGCGGATTGCGGTTAATGGATTACGGATCTCATGAGCAATAGATGCTGAAATCCGCCCCAGCATCGCGAGTTTGTCATTTTGATAAGCGGTCTGTTCAATCTGTTTATAATCCGATACATCCTTGACACTGAACAAGAAGTCACCATCCATCTGATCACCATACGTCACCGTAATCAGCCAATGCCTTCCGTATTCATCAATCAACTCATGATAGCGCTTACGGTGAAAAATGGTTTCCCGATAGATACGTAAAATCTTCTTTTTCTTGAATCGGCTCATCTGTGGATGATGCAGCATTTGCATCAGGGTGCAGCCGCTCAACAGACTTCTGGGAAGCTCCAACAATTTTGCCATCTGAACGTTAATAAACGTCAATACACCGTGACTGTCAAACAACATAATACCGCTATCCAGATGTTCCAGCACGTTCTCATACTTGTTGTTATCCAGATGTACAGGCGGAAGTCCATCCGTTGGTTGAGGCACTGTATCCTGAAATTCACTAATCATGTCAGGTTCCTCCTTTTCACGTAAATGATAAACTTGCCATCGGACATCATATCATCACAGAAACAGGAAGGGCCGATTTTATTATTCATTACCGGTGCCCTTTCGTTGGGGGCTGAGCCGAAAATATGGATGGCATGTCCGGAACCCAGCTGGTCTATTCCCGGTAACCAACAGTTGATCCGGAAAATCATATACGTTTGTTCCATTCCGACATTCTCCTATTCCCAAACACGAACACTTTTTGCTCCGCCTCTTTGCAAGTCTGTTTTTATCATAGACAAGTTTATAGAAGAGAGTCAATCGGAGAAAGTGTCGAATGGAAATTTTTTTAAGAAAAACCTCGAATTAGTTCCAGAATAAAAACACAAAAACGAAGCCTTTTCACCCAACGGGCAAATCAGCTTCGTTTGTATCATCTGTGCCTGTGCAATGTCCGAGATCATCTATAGTCCGGTCTTATTATGCTGAATCTTCAGTCTACGCTGACTCATCACAGCTAATCGACGTTTAAGTTCACTTTCCCACTTCTCGTCTTTTGTTTCTTTGGCAAGCCGTAGCAAATCCAGAGCCATATCAATCTGGCGCTGCACAATAACCATGGCATCTTCACTCTCACGGTTTACACAGTTTTCGAAAATCGCATCCTCATCTTCAGTTACATAATCTTGAAAATCGATCTCGGATGCACCGTCTCCATGCGCATATTCAGCGAGGATTTCATATTCATTCTCCACTTTGTAATGAACCTCAACCCGGTGACAGACCGGGCAAAACAGCAGGGGAACATTATGAACCTGGGTGCGGTAATGCTTCAGCGTGCCCTTTGTTCCTACCATACTTGCCCCACAACAGTAACTCATTTTTGTTCACCCTCCTTATAACGTGCCGGGATTTTTGGGTTACATGCAATCCCGTACACTTCAAGCACTTCCATAAAGGAATAGTTCCATCAGTGTATCACATTCATGTACAGATTATAAATGCAGAGTACCGGAATATTTACCGGGTTTCCATACCCTATTCGCCTTGGAGGCCATCAATTCCTCTTTCGACAGATAAAAAGAAGACTTTCTTCTATTACATCATTAACACGTTTATATGCCTTTTTAAACACTTTTCATTCAGTTTGAGTATACATTCTGGAAAAAGGGTGCAAAAAGCCCTCAATCCCGGGAGGGATGAGGGCTTGAACAACATGCGTTCAAGTTCAATCAGGCTTACAGGTTCGTGTCGCCTGGTTTCCAGTTCATTGCACACAATCCACCGGATTGCAAAGCTTGCAGTACACGAAGTGTTTCTTCAACGCTACGACCTACATCATTGTGGTTAACAACTTGGTATTTCAATTCGCCTTCTGGATCGATGATGAACAAGCCACGCAGTGCAATGCCTTCTTCTTCGATCAGAATGCCATAATCATTGGCAACTTGTTTCGTAATGTCAGAAGCCAATGGGAAGTTCAATTGACCCAGACCATTGCTGTCTTTAGGTGTGTTGATCCAAGCTTTGTGGCTGTGTACGGAGTCAACGCTCACGCCAAGAACTTCAGTATCCAAAGCTTTGAATTGCTCAGCAGCATCACTCAAAGCTGTAATTTCAGTTGGGCACACAAAAGTGAAATCCAAAGGATAGAAGAAAAATACGAGCCATTTGCCACGATAATCGGACAGTTTAACGGAACCAAAATCTTGTCCATCTCCCGATACTGTTTCCATTGCAAAATCCGGTGCGGGTCTACCAACCAAACGTTCTGCCATAACTAAAAATTCCTCCTTTGGGATTATGTAAGCACTCACTATGGAATGCTCATCATCAGGAAAAACGCGGACGCTTTCCCTGCAATTAAATGGTTTGTTACTTGATAACAAGTACAAGTAAAATGTTATCATCCGGACTTCTCAAAGTCAAGATTATAATCGTTATTTTTTTATAATAATTATAAATAAGGATTTTTCGTGGCAAAAATTATAAAGGAACAGCCCTCCATCATTCCTCACGGAAAGCAAAGGGCTGTCTTGTTATGATACCGTATTACGCCTGTTTACGAATCGCTGCGACAATCAAGTCGCCCATTTCCGTTGTGCTGATCGCTGTGCTCTTGTCTACAGCAATATCGCTTGTACGATGTCCTGCGTTCAGTGCATCAGACACAGCCGCTTCAATGGCATCCGCACCTTCTGTATAACCAAAGGTCGTGCGGAACATCAGTGCCAGAGAGAGGATCGTTGCAATCGGATTGGCAAGTCCTTGACCTGCGATATCCGGTGCAGAACCGTGTACTGGTTCATAGAGTCCGAAGCTACCTTCTCCCAGTGATGCAGATGCGAGCATGCCGATGGAGCCTGTCAGCATCGCTGCTTCATCACTCAAGATGTCACCGAACATGTTCTCCGTTACGATAACATCGAAGCTGGATGGACGGCGCAACAACTGCATTGCACAGTTGTCCACAAGCACATGCTCAAGTTCAACATCCGGATACTCTGGTGCTACCCGGTTAACGACTTCACGCCAGAGACGGGAAGTTTCAAGTACATTAGCTTTGTCAACCGAAGCCAACTTTTTGCGACGTCCTTGAGCAATTTCGAATGCTTGACGAACGATCCGCTCTACTTCCGTTACATTATATGCACAAGTATCCACAGCCTCTTCGCCCTGTGCACTTTCACGTCTGAATTTCTCTCCGAAGTAGATCCCACCAGTCAACTCCCGTACCACCATCAGATCCGTACCTTCCAGTACTTCAGGCTTCAAGGTTGACGCATCCTTCAAGCAATCAAATACAACAGCTGGTCGCAGGTTGGAGAATAATCCGAGCGCTTTGCGAATACCCAGCAATCCTGTTTCCGGACGAAGCTCTTTGCTGTTGTTATCCCATTTTGGACCGCCAACGGCTCCAAGCAGGACTGCATCGGCACTTTTACATACCGTCAGTGTTTCTTCAGGAAGAGGTGTACCCTTCTCATCAATCGCGATTCCGCCGAACAGCGCATGTTCTGTCTCAAAACGGTAACCGAATACTTCCTCTGTACGTTTAAGAACTTTCTCGGCCTCAGCTACGACTTCTGGTCCGATTCCGTCACCTGCAATAACTGCAATTTTTTTCACATCTGCCATGGGGTTGTCCACTCCTTATATTTCATTCATTAATGATTCATAAAGTAACGTCTCATATTAACTCTCTCTTTTGTATCATATTCCAAGGTCATTTGACCAAGATATACAATCTATGACTTTAATAGATTTTACCTATAAGCCATCATAACATCCCCTTTGCAAGTTGTTCTGACCCTCCCGGTGAGGTAAAATATAGCTGAATTCAAATCAGGTACGCAGGAGGGATAATCAACATGCAATATTCGTATTTGGGTAAATCAGGCCTCAAGGTTAGCCGAATCTGTCTCGGTACTATGAATTTCGGGCCGGCTACCGACGAGAAAGAAGCTTTCCGCATCATGGATGCAGCACTCGATGCCGGAGTGAACTTTTTTGATACCGCTAACATTTACGGCTGGGGTGAAAATTCCGGTCTTACCGAAGAAATCATTGGCCGCTGGTTCAACCAGGGTGGCGGTAGACGCGAAAAAGTGGTTCTGGCTACCAAAGTCTATGGTTCCATGCATGATGATTCAGACGGCCCCAACAATGATGCCGGCCTCTCCGCTTATAAGATCAGACGTCATCTGGAGGGCTCCCTCCGCCGCTTGCAGACCGATCATATCGAGCTGTACCAGATGCACCATGTAGACCCTGCCATATCGTGGGACGAGCTGTGGGGTTCGTTCGAGAATGCAGTAAATCAGGGTAAAATAGGCTATGTAGGCTCAAGCAACTTTGCCGCATGGCAGATTGCAATTGCTCAAAGCGAAGCCAAGAATCGCCATTTCCTCGGTCTGGTTTCCGAACAACATAAATATAGTCTCAACTGTCGTTTGCCTGAACTGGAAGTGCTCCCTGCTGCCAAGGAACTGGGTCTCGGCGTGATTCCATGGAGTCCACTTGATGGTGGATTACTGGGACGAAATGCGCTACAGAAGCTGGAAGGCACACGTAGCGGTGGCATTGCTGGTCGTATCGAGCAGCAGCAGACTCAGCTTGAAGACTTTGCTGCACTATGTCGCGATCTGGGCGAACCACAGGATACGGTAGCTTTGGCTTGGGTGGCTGCCAATCCGGCGGTGACTGCCCCGATTATCGGACCGCGTACGCTGGAGCAGTTCGAAACAGCTCTCAAATGTCTGGACGTGACTTTGGATGAAGCTGTGCTCAAACGTCTGGATGAAATATTCCCCGGTCCAGGTGGACATGCACCTAATGCTTATGCGTGGTAAAAGCTTGCCAGCGTAAGCCATACAATACTACACATACAGAATGCACTGTATTCCACTGCTATAATTAATATAACATGCATGCAAAAGAGTCTGACCCACAACAACAGGGTCAGACTCTTTACGTGCCTCACTGAACGGAGCAGATGAAGCTGAAGTCCATCTATCTGTTAACTCTTCCAGACAAGTCTAATCCGGTCAGGTTAAATACCTTCGAATCCCAGTTCAATGAAGACCTGTACGTTCCGCGGTCCCTACAGGTTCACGTTTACACGGTTCGTATAGGTCTTGCGTTTTTCAATCAATTGATTCAAGCCGTCTACATAGGCACGTGCACTTGCACCCAGTATATCCGTGCTCACACCGCGTCCCTGTACCGAAACTTGATTTTGAGTCAGTACAACGTGTACTTCACCCAAAGCATCCTTACCATGCGTTACCGATTTAATGGAATAGTCAGACAAGGTAACGTCTTCCCCACTCACTTGATCAATCGCATTGTAGATCGCATCTACCGATCCATTACCCTCTGCTTGCTTTTCAACCGTATCTCCATCAAGCGTTGCAATACGGACTTTGGCCGTTGGTACCGATTCATCTCCGTATGTAACAAAGATGGCTTCCAGTTTATACACCTCAGGTGCATCCTGCAATTTCTCTTCAATGACAGCCAGCAGATCTTCGTCGGTGACTTCTTTCTTCTTATCAGCCAGGTCTTTGAACTGGGCGAATGCTCGATTCAACGCTTCTTCTTCCAGCTCATATCCGAGATCAATTAACCGCTCACGGAAGGCATGACGCCCGGAATGTTTACCCAGTACAAGCTTGCTTTCCTTCAGACCAATAGACTCTGGAGTCATAATCTCATACGTTGTTTTTTCCTTCAGCATGCCGTCCTGGTGAATACCGGATTCATGGGCGAAGGCATTGGCCCCAACAATGGCTTTGTTGCCTGGTACAACCATACCTGTCAAACGGCTAACCAGACGGCTGGTCCGTGCAATTTCAGATAACTGTAGCGATGTTTTCGCCTGGAAAAATTCCTGACGTGTCTCCAGCGCCATCGCGATCTCTTCAATAGCCGTGTTCCCCGCTCGTTCCCCGATGCCATTAATCGTACCTTCGATCTGATCGGCTCCGTTCAGAATGGCTGCAAGTGTATTGGCGGTTGCCATACCCAGATCATTATGACAGTGGGCACTCAGCTGTACCTTTTCAATGCCGTGGACATTTTCCTTGAGGTGTTTGAAAATGTTTCCGTATTCATATGGGCTCAGATAGCCCACTGTATCCGGGATATTTACGACGACTGCGCCCTCTTCAACAGCCATATTTACCATCTCAACGAGGAAATCATACTCGGTACGACCTGCATCCTCAAGTGAGAATTCGATCTTGGAGAATGTTTTCTTCGCATAACGAATCGCGGAACGAGCTGTATCCAGTACCTGTCCTTTGTCCATGCGCAATTTATGTTGGCGATGAATGGGTGAGGTTGCCAAAAACACGTGAATGCAGGGATCCTGTGCACCTTTGAGGGCTTCTTTCACTGCATCAATGTCTTGCTCTCTTGAACGGGACAAGCCAATCACGGTAACATTTTGGACTGCTTTCGCTACTGCATTAACAGCTGCCAGATCACCTGGAGATGCCGCCGGGAAACCAGCTTCCATCCGGTCAACGCCAAGCCGCTCGAGCTGATGGGCAATTTCCACCTTTTCACGAGTGTTCAGATTGACTCCCGGGGATTGCTCTCCATCACGCAGCGTTGTGTCAAATACATAGATTTTACGCACGCCTCGCACCTCCTGTACTTGTAGTATATTGTTTCTATGAACCAGCAATAGCGGCTCACGCATAAGCACGGCCGCTATTCCCAGTTAAAGCTCTAAGTTTACTTGAATACGTTAAAGTGTAAGTTTTAAACGTTAATGCTTACTTTTTGATCCAGTGCATCATTTCACGCAATTGTCCGCCAACCACTTCAATTGGGTGTTCAGCTTCGTTGCGACGAGTTGCTGTCAAGAATGCACGGCCGGATTGGTTCTCCAGGATGAAGTCGCGTGCAAATTTACCTTGTTGGATGTCGGTAAGAACATCTTTCATTGCTTTCTTCGTATCTTCAGTAACGATACGTGGTCCAGTGACATAGTCCCCGTACTCTGCTGTGTTACTGATGGAATCACGCATACTTGCGAGTCCACCTTCATACATCATGTCAACGATCAATTTCAATTCGTGCAAACATTCGAAGTATGCCATTTCAGGAGCGTAACCCGCTTCTGTCAATGTTTCGAATCCAGCTTTTACGAGGGCACTCACACCACCACACAGAACAGCTTGCTCACCGAACAGGTCTGTTTCTGTTTCTTCACGGAAGGAAGTTTCGATAACCCCTGCGCGTGTGCAACCGATACCTTTTGCATAAGCCAAACCGATGTCTTTTGCTTTACCTGTTGCATCTTGCTCAATCGCGATCAGACCCGGTACACCGAATCCTTCCACATAAGTACGACGTACCATGTGACCAGGGGATTTAGGAGCTACCAGCAATACATCGCTGTTTTTTGGAGCAACGATTTGACCGAAATGAACGTTGAAACCGTGGGAGAAGAGCAATGCAGCTCCTTCTTTCAGGTTTGGTTCGATTTCGTTTTTGTACACTGAAGCTTGTGTTTCGTCAGGAAGCAAGATTTGAACTACATCTGCACGGCTTGTTGCTTCAGCCGGGGACAGAACTTCAAACCCGTCATTTTTGGCAGTGTCGAAGGATTTACCTTCACGAAGTCCGATGACTACGTTCAATCCGCTATCACGAAGGTTTTGGGCTTGGGCGTGGCCCTGGCTACCATAACCGATTACCGCAATCGTTTTTCCTTTCAATACGTTAAGCTCTGCATCCTGTTCATAATAAGTAGTTACTGGCATGTTTATAAGTCCTCCTTTGTATTGTAAAGAACCCTTCATTAATGAGCGGGTGTCTCAAGGGACCGGTTCGCAAGGACTGCTTCAATGCGTTATGGTCCGATCCGATCCGTTCAGACACCCGCTCGTTAATGCGGGAGTGTATCTATCTTGTCAAGCGTTACATCACTAAAATGTGAAAATAAAACTTATAAGGGACCGACACTCTCACATAAAATCAACTATATATGTTAGCTAACTGTCGTCCCTCTTATTACAGGTTACTCTACTTATGCATCAGACCGAGTACTTAATCATTATAACCTTATACGTTACCACGTACCAATGCAGTTATGCCTGTACGGGACAATTCACGAATGCCGTATGGCTTGAGCAATTCAATCATCGCATCGATTTTGTCCGTATCACCAACAACTTGTACCATCAGACTTCCAGGGCCGATATCCACAATGGATGCACGGAATGTCTCTACCACACCCAGAATTTCAGGACGCTCGGAAGGCTCAGCTTTCACTTTGATCAGAGCAAGTTCACGAGCAACCATCGGTTTGAGGCTGAAATCGACCACTTTAATGACATCGATGATTTTGTATAGTTGTTTCTCTATCTGCTCCAGCGTTTTGTCGTCACCAATGGTGACAATGACCATCCGGGAGAGACCGGGCTCTTCCGATTGACCTACTGTAATACTCTCAATGTTGAATCCGCGTCGACCGAACAACCCCGATACCCGCTGAAGGACGCCAGGCTGATCGTTAACCAATATTGAAATCGTATGTCTAATCATTCCTCAGCATCCCCCATCAGCATTTGATCAATTGTTGCTCCCTGCGGAACCATTGGATACACATTTTCATGCTTGCGTACTACGAATTCAACAACGACAGGGCCCGGTGTATCCAGAGCTTCTTGCCAAGCTCGCTCTGCTTCTTCCTTATTCGTTGCTCGCAATCCTTTAACGCCATACGCTTCAGCCAGTTTTACAAAGTCCGGACTTCCTGCCAGATCAATGTGACTGTAACGGTTATCATAGATGAGTTCCTGCCATTGGCGTACCATGCCTAGTACCTGATTGTTAATGATAACAATTTTCACCGGGATATTGTTAATGGCACAAATTGCGAGTTCTTGGGAACACATCTGCATTCCGCCGTCACCGTTAATAGAGATAACCAGTCTGTCCGGATTGGCCATCTGAGCACCAATTGCAGAAGGGAATCCAAAGCCCATTGTTCCAAGTCCACCAGAAGTTACCCATGAACGCGGTTGATTGAACTTGTAGTATTGTGCTGCCCACATCTGATGTTGTCCCACATCCGTCGTCACAATTGCTTCGCCTTTGGTTGTATCGTTCAGCATTTCAACAACCCACTGCGGTTTCAGTACTTCGTCTGAATCCGTATAGCTGTAAGGCTTCTCTTGTTTCCACTGTTTGATCTGGTCTCTCCATGCATCTGCACGCTCTGCACGCCCAACTTCTTTGTTGGCTATTTCCAGTACCGTCTTCACATCACCAACGATCGGAATATCCGTTGCAATGTTTTTGCCAATTTCAGCAGGATCAATATCGATATGAACGATTTTGGCATATGGTGCGAATCCATCCAGCTTACCGGTTACCCGATCATCGAAGCGTGCTCCGATATTAATCAGCAGATCCGCTTTTTGAATGGCCTGATTGGATGTGTACGTTCCGTGCATCCCCGGCATTCCTGTCCACAGTTCATGCCCACTTGGGAATGCGCCAAGACCCAGAAGTGTTGTCGTAATTGGAATGCCTGTCTTCTCAACAAACTCGAACAACTCTTCATGTCCACCCGAGTATACCACACCGCCACCGGCCAGAATCATTGGACGTTCAGCTTCCTGAATGGCCTGTGCCAAACGGTCAACCTGAAGTTTGTTCGGTACGGTCCGTGGATTGTAGCCTCTTAATGTAACAGGTTCAGTACTCGGTTCAAACAAGGTTTTGTTAGCCGATACATCCTTTGGAATGTCGATCAGTACAGGACCTTTGCGACCCGTATTGGCAATGTGAAATGCCTCATGAATGATACTGGAGAGATCTTTTACATCTTTCACCAGATAACTGTGTTTGGTGATTGGCATAGTAATCCCGGTAATATCAGCTTCCTGGAAAGCATCCGAGCCGATCAGGCTGGAATTGACATTTCCCGTAATGACAACCAGTGGCACAGAATCCATATATGCCGTGGCTATTCCGGTAACCAGATTGGTTGCTCCCGGCCCGGAGGTTGCGATACAGACACCGACTTTACCACTTGCACGTGCATAACCGTCCGCAGCATGAATTGCGCCTTGTTCGTGACGGGTCAATACATGTTTGAAGTCTTCAAAACCATACATCGCATCGTAAATGTACAACACTGCGCCGCCCGGGTAACCAAACACGCACTCCACGCCTTCAAGCAACAAACTTCTCAGCAGAATCTCGGAACCGCTAATGACCTCCGGCTTCATCCATTTTTCACGTAATTCATCTGTCGATCTTACTTCTGGAATTTGAGCTCCCATCAGTCATCCTCCTCTCGGAATTTACACCATTCTGACATTTAAAGTTACAAAAAAAACCTTCCATCCCCTGCAAACAAGTTCATGCTTGCGAGGGACGAAAGGTTATCGCTTCCGTGGTACCACCCAACTTTGTCCGAAATTTCGCAATAACGGACCTTACCAGGTATAACAAAACGATAGCTCAAACGAACATAGTCGTTTCCCATACCTGTTGTCTGTAACGCAGACATACGATTTCCCCTAATACGCGAAAGGAGTGACATCCAGTGCTTTTCAGGAAAACAGCTCCGAGGTGAGCTCGTATATAAGGGGTAATGGTGGTGGTTTCAGCAATTCCAGCCACTCTCTGAGCAAAAGAGCCCTTAAAACTTCGTCCTCTTCATAGCCGATGAAATATTCTCGTTAAATGTTAGGAACATTATATGATTCCTCCAACAGATAAGTCAATACCTGTTTTGCATAAAAATTCAGGGAGTCCTACAACATGCCTCTTCCGCCTTTAAGGTTTCCCTATTCCTTGCACTTCATTCAGTCACCTTTTCTCTTGCTTCGGGCATAGGATATACGAGCAACACGCCTGGTTCTGAAAGGAGGCTCCGCATGGTGATTCGGCAACGCAGATCCAAGCTGGATGATGGCGCCATCATGAAGCTAATTGACACTCAACTTGTTCCTCTATCTCATATGAGTGAACAAGAAATCAATAAAATTCGTAAAGAAATACCCCTGCGAATGAACAGGGGCATGACCTTTGTTATCTCGCCGGAGCCTGAAAAATCGGCTGTCGCATTCATCCATTTTCTCATGCACGGGGAACTGCTCTATGTCGATATGATGGCTGTTAGTCCCAAAGAACAACGCAAGCGATACGGACAGACTTTGTTACTCAAAGCAGAGAGCTTTGCAGCCTCCAGAGGTTGTAGGAGATCGAAAGTGATGGTGGATGAAGGCAATACCAAAGGCCTTCAGTTTTATCAAAAAAATGGATATCACGCGATTCGATATATTATGATAAGCCGCTGCTACGAAATGGAAAAATCAATATAGATTATTCTAGAAAAATCCTGGTGGACGTGGGCCCGGTCCATAAGGTCCGAATCCAGGTCCCGATCCATATCCTCCCCCAAGTCCACCAGGTCCTCCAGCTCCATATCCAGGGCCATAACCTGGGCCACAACCTGGGCCGCATCCAGGGCCTGAGCCCGGACCAGGCCCAAATCCGGGGCCTTGGCCATAAGCATAAGGCAGTGTCGCAATCGCGAGCAGATCGAACAATACCAGTGGCAGAATAGCTTTTGTTCGTACTTTCTTACTGCCCAAACGCTTCAATACGAGTTTATTTTGAGATACTTTTAACAGCTTCCCAGTAACCCGAGTGCCGTCTTTTTTGATTGCAACAATGTTTTTGCCTATTAATTTCATCGCTTCAGTACGCGTAACTTGTTGTTTCATACTTTCCCCTCCTCCTCGGATCGTTCAGAACAGTGTATTCGTCCAAGACTAGATTCGCCTGTTTCATTGTCCCTACCTGAAAATATAGGTATCCAATATGAGCAACCAGCTCAGTGATTTGTTAGAGGAGAAGGAATTTAAAGAGAATTAAAAAAGAGCCCGCACAAGGCGGACCCCTCTATCAAACCAATGAATATTTAACTTGATATGCCGGAGGTTGTTACCTTTTACCCGGATCATATGCTTCACCCAGTGCAGAAGGAGCCGAAGAACGTCCGACCGCAGCCACCAGAACGATAATGGTAAGCAGGTAAGGCAACATATAAATAATTTCCTGGGGAATACTTTGTGACCATTCGAACAACTGTACATAGTTTCGAATCGCTTGCGAGAATCCAAAGAACACAGCCGCACCAAAAGCACCAATCGGATTCCATTTACCAAAGATCATAGCTGCAATGGCAATATAACCTTGGCCGGAAACCGTATTGTGTGAGAACGTGCCTGTTGTCGTCAACGTAATCGCTGCACCACCAATAGCTGCAAGCGCACCACTGATCATAACAGCAACATAGCGGTAACGACGCACTTTAACACCTACTGTATCTGCTGCACTTGGATGTTCACCAACAGAACGGAGACGAAGACCAAAAGGTGTTTTGAACATGATGTAATACGTCAGGAATACGAACAAGATTGCCAGATATGTCGTTGGATATACGTTCTTGAAGAAAGCTTCTCCAAGCAAAGGAATCTCTTTCAAGAACGGCACATCAAACTTACTGAAGCCCTGAACCAACGGTGAATCACCAGAACCTTCAAACAACAATTTAACCAAGTACAATGTACTTCCTGCTGCCAAAAAGTTAATAACGATACCACTGATAATCTGGTCAGCTTTGAATGTGATAGATGCAACAGCATGAATCAGCGATACCAATACGCCCAGCACAATCGCGAGAAGGACACCCATCCAGGCCGATGTGGTTCCACCCATGCCCGCTTCTTGCGCATAGTGTGCACCGATTCCAGCTGCAAAAGCACCAAAGACCATGAAACCTTCAAGTCCGAGGTTAGTCACACCTGATTTTTCTGAAAAAATTCCGCCGAGGGATGCAAAAATCAATGCCGTAGCAAAGACAAGCGTCGTATTGATAATTTGCCCAATTGTCAACAAGTCCATCTACAACACCTTCTCTTTCTTGCGCTTCGAATAGAACGGTTTAAGTATCCAGCGCACGATGCCCTGTGCCGCGATGAAGAAGATAATCGAACCGATCACAATCCGAATAATCTCAGGCGGAACATCCGCAGCAAAGCTCATACCTGCAGATCCGTACGTGAGGGTACCGAACAGCACTGCTCCCAACAACACCCCAAACGGATGATTCAGGCCAATCAGGGCAACCGCTATGCCGTCAAAACCAGTACCTGGCGACCCCGACATGACAGTTTGGTATTGGAAGACACCTAGCACCTGGAATGCACCACCAAGACCAGCAAGCATACCACTGATGAACATCGCTTTTACGATATTCCGGTTCACATGCATACCTGCATATTCAGCCGCATTAGGGTTGTAGCCTACTGCGCGGATTTCATAACCCTGTTTGGTTTTCCACATATAGATATAAAAGAGTACAGCCATCACAATGGCAATCAACGTCCCCATGTGCACACGAGAGTTGCCCATCAGTTCAGAGAGCCATGTCAGACTGATCGAAGCTGATTCGCTGATATCCACGGAACGATTCTCGCCCTTTAACAGCAAGAATTGGCGTACGATAAGATTGGCCAGATACAGACCAATCCAGTTCAGCATGATACTGCTGATTACTTCATTGACCCCACGTGCCGCTTTCAAGTAACCAGCAATGGCTGCCCAAAGACCACCAAAGAGCGCACCGGCAAGCAAAGCCAGCGGAGCATGGAGGTAGATCGGCAAACCTGCAAATTTAACACCTACAAATGTTGCAGCTGTCATTCCGACGAGAAATTGGCCTTCTCCCCGATGTTAAACAACCCTGCACGTGAAGCAAATGCAAATGCAAGTCCAGTCATGATCAGCGGCGTCATTTCCCGCACGGCTTCACCAAAATTGTACATGTCTCCAAATACCTTGGTGAACAAGGCACCATAGGCTTCAATTGGATTGTATCCACCAACCAGCATGACTACACCACCGAGAATAAGCCCCATAATGATGGCTACTACAGGCAAAATGAATGAATCTCGGGTAAACCATTTCAATACGTTACTCATGCGCAGTACCTCTCTTTTGGGTGCTGCCCGCCATCATCAAGCCGAGCTCCCTGTCATTGGTTTCTTCCGGCAGCACCTCACCTACGATCTGCCCTTCATAGATGACAGCAATTCGGTCAGATACATTGATAATCTCATCAAGCTCAAATGAAATGAGCAGAACAGCCTTGCCTTGATCCCGTTGTGCAATCAGTTGCTTTTGCACGAACTCAATAGCCCCTACGTCCAAGCCACGAGTTGGCTGGGCAGCGATAAGAAGTTCAGGGTTTTTATCGATCTCACGGGCGATAATGGCTTTCTGCTGATTTCCTCCGGACAAGGAACGGGCTTTGGTCTCGATACTTGGTGTACGCACATCAAATGCCTCCACAAGTCGTTTCGCTTGCTTTTTGATGGCATCAAAGTTAAGGAACCCTTTACGAGTGTATGGTGCTTTGTAGTAGGATTCCAGGACGATATTTTCACTCACTGAAAAATCAAGAACAAGTCCGTGTTTGTGTCGATCTTCAGGAATATGAGCCACACCCGACTCCGAAATATGGCGCGGCGAATGATTGGACAGCTCCTTGCCCTCCAAACGAATTGATCCACTCTCTACTTTACGAAGTCCGGTAAGGGCTTCAATCAGTTCACTTTGCCCATTACCATCAACGCCTGCAATTCCGACAATCTCTCCTGCACGGACGTTCAGGTTAAGCTGATTAAGAACCGAGATACCTTCTTTATTTTTGGCAGTCAATTTGCTGATTTCGAGCACATTTGCTCCCGGTGTAGCAGGCGTTTTGTCTACTTTAAAGGTGACATTCCGTCCAACCATTTTCTCTGCCAGTTCATTAGGATTCGTTTCCGATGTTTTGACCGAATCAATCACTTTACCCCGACGAATAATCGTTACCGTATCCGAGATTTCCATGATTTCTTTCAGTTTGTGCGTGATTAAAATAATGGACTTGCCTTCAGCTACAAGCTTCTTCATGATGATCATCAGTTCTTTGATCTCTTGAGGTGTCAATACAGCTGTAGGTTCGTCAAAAATAAGAATGTCCGCACCGCGATACAACGTTTTAACAATCTCCACCCGTTGTTGCATTCCGACAGAAATATCATGGATCTTCGCATGAGGATTGACCTTGAGTCCATACTGCTCGGACAAGCGCTGCACTTCAGCAGCCGCTTTTTTATAATTAATATTGAGACCCTTCGTAGGTTCAGATCCCAAAATAATGTTCTCTGTTACCGTGAACGGCTGTACAAGCTTAAAGTGCTGATGCACCATTCCGATGCCAAGATCGATCGCGCGGTTAGGGCTGTCGATGATGACAGGCTTGCCATTCACTTCAATGGAACCTTCATCCGGCTGATAGAGACCAAAAACAATGTTCATCAACGTTGACTTACCAGCGCCGTTTTCGCCCAGTAAAGCGTGGATCTCGCCTTTACGAAGCTGAAGGCTGATAGCGTCGTTGGCAACAATGCCTGGGAAACGCTTCGTAATTTGTTTTAACTCAACGACGGGGGTTGCTGCACCCATGTAATCACCCTTATAACTGAATTAGTGTGGTTCCGAAAACGTAAGAAAAGCTCCTACCGGAGCGTTGATGCACAGTAACCTTGTACAATTGTTACGATGACTTGATCAAATGTTCCTGTCCTTACAATCATAAGGCCGGTCAAGACCGGCCCTGATGATTATTCTTTTCACAGCTCAGTTCAAATTACTCTGTAGGTACTTTGATTTCGCCGCTGATGATTTTTTCTTTGTACTCTTCAACTTTGGCAAGTGTATCAGCAGATACATTGGCAGTTGAAGTATCAGCAATACCTACACCGTTTTCTTTCAAAGTCAGGTTCTCGGAACCACCCTTGAATGTTCCATCGATTACTTCTTGGTTCACGCGTTTAACTGCTTCGTCAACTTTTTTGATCATGGAAGTCAGTGTGATTTCATCACCAAACTCAATGGATTGGTCTTTGTCTACACCAATAACCCATACTTCTTGTCCTTGCTTCTTACGAGCGCCTGCTTCATTAAACACGCCGTTACCAGTAGCACCAGAAGCGTGGAAAATGATGTCTACGCCTTGGTTGTACATTGTAGCTGCTGCTGCTTTACCAAGGTCAGGTTTATCAAAAGCACCTGTGTAGTTAGAGATGAACTCAGCATCAGGATTTACAGCCTTAACGCCTTCTCTGAAACCTACTTCAAACTTTTTGATCAACGGGCTGTCCATACCACCAACAAATCCTACTTTATTCGTTTTTGTTGTAAGACCAGCTACAACACCAACCAGGTAAGATCCTTCTTCTTCAGCAAATGTTACCGATTTAACGTTAGGAACATCAACTACACTGTCAATGATCGCAAGTTTGGAATCAGGGTTTTGCTCAGCAACCGTTTTGATTGCATCAGCCAGTTGGAAACCGATACCCCAAGTCAGGTCATATCCGTTTTTAACGAATTCGTTCAGGTTAGGAATGTACTCTTCATCGGATTTACTTTGCAGGTATTTAACTGCTGTCCCTGTTTCAGTTTCAGTCGCTTGCAGAGCTTCCCAAGCAGATTGGTTGAAAGATTTGTCATTAACTCCACCTACGTCAGTAACCATACCGATTTGCAAATCGGATTTAGTTTCAGTGGGAGTGCCACCTGTATCTCCTCCGGCATTTGTTTCTTCTTTCGGTTTGCTACCGCAACCTGCGAGCATAACCGATACCGCCAGCAACATTACCAAAGACAAGCTAAGCATCTTTTTCATTTTCTCTTTTTCCCCCTTAATGATATATCCCTCATTCCAACCCAGCCTACATTGAATTGTTCAACAGATAGCAGGAATGACTTTTAAGCAGAATGTATGGTTTCTTCGACATTAAAAGCGCATTCTTACCCTTGGAGCATCCCATCACCTGTCGAAAATCCGAACATTATGACATGGAGAGAAACATTTAGGACTTGCCTACTAGAGGTGATTATACAATCAACCAGTGTTAAAATCCAGATGTTTCATCACCAAATATCACATATTTTTGTTCTTTTTTTATTGAAAGCGCTTAATAATTTAACGTTTTAACACACTAACGTTACAACGATGTGATGTTATATGACAAAAATATGCCGCAGACTTCAGTGACAATTGAAAATCATCTGTTTTTATTTGTATTATTTCACCGTTCGTATTTTATGTATTCCCATGGTCTGTTATTCATCCGTCATCTGATTTCATTATTCCCTTGCAGACAATAGCCTATTCGCTCTAATCATTCAGAAGTTCATCTTCAAATTTCTTAAAGCCGTAAAAAAAGCCGCCATAGGTACGGCGGCTTGTATCATACAATTTAAGCGTTGATTTTGCCTTTAGCTACAGTAGCCAAAGAGTTGAACGCATTGATGTCGTTAACGGCCAGATCAGCCAACATCTTGCGGTTCATGTCTACACCAGCAAGTTTCAAACCATGGATCAGTTTGTTGTAAGACAAACCATTCATACGTGCTGCAGCATTGATACGAACGATCCACAGTCTGCGGAAGTTACGTTTCGTGTTGCGACGGTCACGGTATGCGTATACCAGGGATTTCATTACTTGCTCGTTAGCTGTTTTAAAAATACGGTGTTTGGAACCGAAATAACCTCTTGCCAGTTTCAATACCTTTTTATGACGACGACGTACTACAAAACCGCCTTTGACTCTTGCCATCTTAAAGAACCTCCCAAATAAATATTAAATGTATCCGTAGTATGTGTACGACCGAGGCCGATCCCCCATACGGAATGTACTATGTTTAATTAGCCTTTCAAGTTAGCCAAACCTTGTTTCAAACGTTTAACATCCCCGGCAGCCATAACTGGGTTACCGTTCAGAACGCGCTTAGCACGTTTTGATTTGTGGGAAAGCAAGTGATTTTTGTGTGCTTTGTAACGAAGGACTTTACCAGTACCGGTAATTTTGAAACGTCCTTTCAAACTGCTGTGAGTTTTCATTTTAGGCATTTTGTGTTTCCTCCTCCAATGTTATCAGGCTTTAGGAGCCAAAATCATGATCATACTGCGGCCTTCCAATTTCGGTTGACGTTCAATGGTACAAAGTTCTGCAACTTCTACCTTAACGCGCTCCAAAATCCGTTGACCAATCGCGGCATGTGCAATTTCACGTCCGCGGTAACGAACAGAACATTTCACTTTGTCGCCTTCGTTCAAAAACTTAACTACATTACGAAGCTTCGTTTGATAATCGTTCTCCTCAATATTGGAACGGAACCATACTTCTTTAATGTCAACAATTTTCTGGTTCTTACGGGCTTCTTTGTCTTTCTTTTGTTGCTCATAACGGAACTTGCCATAGTCCATAATGCGACACACCGGCGGTTTAGCCTGTGGTGCCACATTGACCAGATCCAAATTCAGATCGATCGCCATTTGCAGTGCTTCGCGAATCGGCGTAATCCCAATTTGTTCTCCTTCAGCTCCGACAAGGCGCACTTCCTTCGCCCGAATCTCATCATTAATCATGTGATCTTTACTAATAACCGTCCACCTCCAGGTCATTTTGAATATCCTGTTACACAAAAATAAAAGGGATGCCGGTCTAGCTACCGACATCCCTGTAATCAACGCAATTCTTCATGAGTTATACACTTCATAAATTATTGGGATCGCTGACCAGCCAACACTTGTTGGACAGGTGAGAAGTCGGACTTCTACTTGTGATTCCATTATTATTCTCTTAACGCACTTGAATACTATAACATCCACGAAAAACATTGTCAACATCTTCACAATTTTTTTATAGTTACATTTCGAAGTTTGATATTGACGATTTCATGCTCGCTTTGTTATCCCTGTTTGCTCTGTACCTCATCCAAACGTACAACACGCGTATGTTGGGTGTGGCTCCACTGTTTGTTGTTCTGTGTGAAGAAAGCGTAGAACGTAATCGGGTACCATGAAAGCAGGTAAATCGGGAACAAAATCAGATATAGATAAACTTTGGCAAAGGTAACCTTCTCCAGTGCCATCGACAACAGAAACGTCAGAATATTCAAGCCTATGGCTAAGAACCCAACCCACAGCGGGAAGTATCCATAGATATTCGCAATGTGCGGGCCATTGAATATGGCCATGTCTACCCACATCACAGCAGTCATCAAAAACGTAAGCAATACTACGTACACATTGGCTCCATACACAGCAAGGTCAAATTTCACCAGGCTTCTTTCTTTAATCGCCTGCCAAAGCAGCGGGAAGAAGTATCTGCGTGCAACTGTAAAGTGGCCTTGCATCCAGCGCAGACGTTGTCTCGCTGAAGCTTTGAAGGTTAATGGTTTCTCATCAAATACTTTGGCATCATAGTTGAAAACAGGATATACATTTTGCTGCACACTGCGCATCGTAAATTCCAGATCCTCAACCAGACTCGTAGCACCCCAACCAATTTCTTTCAGCAAATTGGTCTCGAAGCACATTCCGGTTCCTCCAAGGAAATTCGCCATTTTCAAATTATGACGAGACAACTGCCACAGACGGTTAATATACCAGTAGGATACACCGTATGCCGCAGTAATCCATGAATCTTCCGGGTTCTTCGTATCAATGTATCCTTGAATAACACGCGAACCATTGCACAAGTCGTCATTCATCTCAAGCAAGAAGTTACGGTCAACCAGGTTATCCGCGTCAAACATAACAACTGCGTCATACTGACGTGGCAATTCCCACAGATATTTAAGCATCCATTCAATGGCGTACCCTTTACCTCTTAGATCGGCATTGGTACGTACACAAGCATTCAATCCATGTTCTCGAACAATTTGAGCCGTTCCATCCGTACAGTTATCACAGATAACAAACACTTCGTACAGATCCTCAGGATAATCAAGTTGTTTCAAGTTCTCCATCAAGGCACCAATGACTTGTTCCTCATTGTGTGCTGCGACGAGTACAGCGAATGATTTTGTCGCCGGATAATGTTTCTTTTTCTTTTTCTTAACCAGACCGAACAGCGAAAACGTGAATTGGTACACGGCTAGCAGTGCCAGAATGACCTGCATCGTGACGAATATAGCGTCCATCATCGTTCTCTGTTACCCCCTTTTTTCAAAACCCAGTTTACTTATAGCATTTCTCTTCCTGATTCTGCATTTTATTTTTTTTTGTGATATGCAGAATATGACCCTGTTCTTTTGTGTACTACGCAAATAGTTCAGGCAATGTTTCAAAGCTCGGTTGCTTGCCAATAGGCTGCTTTATCGATTCTGTATTCTTTTCAGTCATTTGTCAAAACCCCAATTCCACTTTTTGAAGCAGAAATGTGAACTTTAAACGCTGAATAGACAGTTCGTGATACCACAACCTCGCATTCATGCCTGTTATATCTTATTTTCAGCCGTTTACTTGATTTTTATTTCTAAAGTCCCTGTTTTTTTCATCAGCATGTTATTCTTCACCAGAGGCCCTATAACAAATAACGTAAACCAACCTTAAAAAGTTTAATCCACAGCTCACATTTTTTTACCTCTTTTCAGCCATGTTGAATCATTGTATCTTTTTTGGCTTATCCAAGTCAAAAAGTTAAGATGGGTATATATCCACTCTTTAACATGAATTTTACGTTCTTTACATGTGTTCTTCTTGAAAAGGACAACATTTAAAAATATGATAAACATATACCTGAAATAACCTCAAGTTCACGAAAAACGGTTATATACTAATGAGGACGAAACTGGATGCAAAAAAAATCACCGGAAATACTGCCGCCATCAAGAGCGGCCTGACTGGCAGGAGGCCAATATGAGCCGTTTATTCGTAAAGTTCCAAGCGTATGATCGAAATGTATTTATGTGGATCAACGGCCGACTTCATAATCGTTTTATGAACTTTTGGCTGTATTATTTCACCCATCTGGGTGGAGCAACTTCTTCTATTGCAGTATCCTTGTTGATCTGGCTCCTTGCTCCGGCTCCTTGGAGTACGATAGGACTACAGGCGTGCATCGCTCTTGCGGTCAGCCATATTCCTGTAGCCATTGCGAAAAAATTGTACCCTCGCATTCGGCCTTATCTGGCCTTGCCGGATACGATTACGTTCCGCAACCCCCTGACGGACCATTCCTTTCCTTCAGGACACACGACTGCCATTTTTTCGGTCACTGTTCCATTTATGGCCGCTGAACCGTTTTTATTGCTAACATTGTTGCCTGTGGCCCTTATTGTCGGATTCTCTCGAATCTATCTGGGATTACACTATCCTTCCGATGTTCTGGCAGGCGCTACAATAGGTACTTTAGTCGCACTTGCAACAGTTGCATTCTGGTCTTAAAGCCGATATGTTAGACTCAGGAAAACCTAGCAGGAACAGGTGAAGCAAGCGTGGAAAAAAAGAGAGTATTATTATTATCGGAAGGCTTTGGTACAGGGCATACTCAAGCCGCATACGCACTGTCCAGCAATTTGCGTAAGCTGTCGCCGGATGTGCAGACCAAAGTGCTTGAACTGGGAAGTTTTCTGAATCCCAAGGTTGCACCTCTTATTATAACTGCATACAAAAAAACGGTTACTAACCAACCCAAACTCGTCGGCTACGTATACAAGCATCAATATAAAAAATCATTGAACCGGCTGACAACACTCGCGCTGCACAAACTGTTCTATACACATACTCGCAGCGTGGTGCGTCAGTTGCGCCCCAATGCGATCGTGTGCACTCACCCGATCCCAAGCGCTGTTATCTCCAGACTGAAGCGCCTGGGTGTACAAGTACCTCTATGCACGGTTATTACCGATTATGACGCACACGGGACCTGGATTAGTCCTGAAGTGGACCTCTATCTGGTTTCTTCTGATGAGGTAAAGTCCAAATTAATGCTTCGTGGTGTATCTGTAGACAACATTCGGGTCACGGGCATTCCGGTTCATCCAAACTTCTGGGAGCATCCCGGACGAGACGAGATCCGAAGTCGCTTCAACCTCAAGAACATGCCTACTGTACTTGTCATGGGTGGCGGTTGGGGAATGCTCAGCGACAAGCTGATCCATCCGTTGCTGACACGCTGGCATGAAGATATTCAGATCATTTTTTGCCTCGGTCGCAATGATAAAGTACGGATCAACATGGAACAGAATTCCCTGTATCGCAAAGAGAACATCCATATTATCGGGTACACCAACGAAGTGGACAAATTAATGGAAGTATCCGACCTCCTGATCACCAAGCCTGGGGGAATGACTTGCAGTGAAGGCTTGGCTAAAGGCATTCCAATGTTGTTCCACAACCCTATACCGGGTCAGGAAGAAGAAAACGTCCTTTATTTTACCGCAAGAGGTTTGGGGGAACCGATCACTTCGCTGGACGTTGTAGTGAAGTGGATGAACAAACTGCTGCATCACTACCCGGATGTAGTACGTAAACGCAAACGCCATCTGGCAGAGATCGCCAAGGTTCACCCGATGGAGAGCGCTCAAAGTATTATAGACCTGCTGGAAGACGCTCAACCTTCCTCTGCAGAAGAGATACGTTTATGAAGATGTTATCTGGAATGGGAACTCGCTTCCATAGACTTCGTTCCTATTACGCCTATAACCAACGGCTTCAAACAAGCCTGCATACACATCAAAAAGGTGCCTTCGGATCTGAAGGCACCTTTTCTTATGAAGTATAGTACAAACTATTGAATGCCTGCTGACTTCAGGTATTCCTGCCATTGCTTGGTGTACTCTGTCTGGATTTTCTCCAAACCTGCTTGTTTCGCCTTCTCCATAAATGTATTCAAACCAGCCTCTACATCTGCAACCAAGCCTACATTAAGCGGATACAAATATTGCTTTTCCACTTGCTCCAATGCGGCCTTCTCGGCTTGGTATGGAGTCCAGTCTTCAGCAAATCCGGTGTAAATATCGTGCTTTTTGATTTTGTCGAGGTCTTTGAACATGGTCAGTACATCATCAAAGGTTTTGTCATATAGCATAAATTCCGGATTACGCCATGCCCAGCCATTCATGCCTTCGCGCGGGAAGCCATTCGTTTGTGCATCACCCACCATTTTGTAATATCCATCTTTGATCTCGAAGTTTTTGCCTTCAACGCCGTATTCCGTCAGCCAGTTATAACGTTTGTCTGTCACCAGTTTCTCATAGAATGCCAGCGCTCTTTCCGGGTTTTTGCTGCTCCGCGGAATCGCAAAACCATTGTGGATCGGGTGAACCGGTTGTGCAAACCCTTTCGCATTAGGGTACGGGAAATAAGCCAGTTTCCAATCAGGATGAGTAGACTGCACCTTGATTACATCTGCATTAAATTTGTTCGGGTTCTCCCCGGACAAAACAACAGCCGCTTTTCCATTTTGCAGCAACGAATTGGAAGTATCCTTTACGTTCAATACGTTTTTTGGGAAAAAGCCTTTGTCCATCCAACGTTTGTACGTTTGCAGGTCTTCCAGATGTTGTGCCGACCCCCAATAAGAAGTTACGGTTGATGGTGTGTCGTACATAATATCCAAACCATATGGGAGTTGACCCGCTGTATTCACCAGTTTGGAGGTCAATTGACGAATACCATGGGTATGGTTGGCATTGCTGTCTGCAATCGGAATCATATTCGGTTCATTAGCTTTGATGCCCTCCAGATACGCTTCAAGCGTCTCGATGGATTCCGGCTTCGGAAGGTTGTACTTCTCGCGCAAGTCCTCGCGGTACGCGATTCCCTCTGTCACATACTCAATCCATGTCGATGGAACCGTGTAGATTTTGTCATTAATTTTGACCGCATCCCACATATCATCAGGTATATGAGCCTTCAGTGCTGGCGCTGCTTTGGGCAGCATTTCATCCAGTGGCAGGAACGCGCCCTTCTTGGCATAGGACTGGTAGAATGTCCAATCCGCGGTGAAGATCAGATCGATCGGCTGTCCGGAAGACAGCAACAGTTTATATTTTTGATCCCAGTCGGTCCAGGAAGTGTAATTGAATTTCACATTGACGTTCAGATCAGCCTCAGCCAGCTTATTGATCTCGGACTCAATCACAGGCAGATCTTTGGGAGCATCCCCAAGCATGTAAAATTGCAGCGTTACTTTCTCACCTTTGTCCCCGGATGAACCTCCCTGCTCGCTTCCTTGCGTCGATCCCCCCGAACCGCTGTTACATGCGGCAAGTACCCCGGCGAATAACATCAGGGCAAATACCAGAGACAGGTGCCGAATTGTTTTGTTACGCATACGCATCCTCCCTTTTTGTGTAAACCTATCTATGTTAGCGCAGACTCGCCATGGTTCAGACCGTAGAATATGTTCAGGGTCTGCCACTCACAGCGTGTTCACGTTCTAACCTTTCACCGCACCAATCGTTAGTCCTTTGACAAAATAACGTTGCACGAACGGGTACAAGAACAAAATTGGCCCTGTCACCACGATAGCCATTGCCATCTTGGTTGATTCCGTAGGTACGTCCTGACTCAGCGTGATCCCCGTACCAATTGCCATCTGATCAATGAAGGTAATCGTGTTCATCGTGTTATAGAGATAAAATTGCAGCTGGTACATATCCGGGTTGTTAATAAAGAGCGACGAGGTAAACCAGTCATTCCAATACCCCAGTGCCAGAAACAGTCCTACGGTTGCGATACCAGGCATCGCCAGTTTCAGCACAACGCTGAAATAGATACGGAAGTCATTCGCTCCATCTATTTTGGCCGACTCGATCAACTCATCCGGCACAGCGGAACGAATGAAGTTTTTCATCAGGATGATAAGGAACGGCGTCATTAATCCCGGGAAAATCAATACAGTGTACGTATCCGTAAGGTTGAAGTAGTTGGCGAGCATAATGTACCAAGGCACGAGACCTCCGCCAAACAACGTGGTGAAGTAGATAAAAAACGAGAAGGTATTTCGATATTTGAAGTCTTTGCGCTGCAACACAAAGCCTGCCATCGTAATCAGAAACAGTCCAAGGGCTGTACCCACAACCGTTGTAAAGACGGTCACGCCATAGGCTTTAAGCACCTGTGTTGGGAATTTGAAGACCATCTTGTAGCCTTCGAGCGAAAAATCGGTTGGAAAGAGATGATAGCCATCCCTCACAATGGACTCGTTGCTGCTGAACGAACCCGATAGAATGAGTAGAAACGGTAGCAAACACAGGATCGATAAAATGATGATGAAACTGTAGGCAATCAGTTGAAACAGCAAGGTGAATTCCGAATCTCTGGCACGAGGTTTCGTACGCGTGTGAGTATGCATTGGTGTGTTCATGATCGTTCTCCCTTCTGCCCCGCGGGCGTTCTAGAACAAGGCGTAGTCCTCATTTACTTTGCGAATAATATAGTTGACGGTCATGATCAGAATGAATCCGAATAACGACTGATACAAGCCCGCAGCAGTGGCCATCCCGATATCAAACGTGACTTTCAGGGAACGATACACATACGTATCGATAATATCTGTAGCGTTATATAACACACCGTTGTTTCCGATTAGTTGGTAGAAGAGGTCGAACTGTCCCTTCATAATGCTCCCGAGTGAGAATAGTAGCAATATGACAAAAGTCGGCTTCAACATCGGTACCGTGATGTACCAGATTCGCTGAAAAATATTGGCCCCATCGATTCTGGCGGCTTCATAATACTCATCACTTATGCCTGTTATGGCTGCCAGATAGATAATCATGCTGTATCCTAGATTCTTCCATAGATAAAAGATGATGATCAGAAACACCCAGATCCAGGGTGTGTTATATATGTCTACCGGGCCTGCCTCGAAACGTTTGAGCAACGTGTTCACAAAACCGGACTCATAGTTGAACATGTTGTAAGCGATTACACTTAATAGTACAAAAGAGATGAAATACGGCAAAAACATAACCGACTGCGTAATTTTTTTGAACAACCTGCCCCGGATTTCGCTGAGCATGATCGCACAGAAGATTGCCAAACCATTGCCCAATATAATGAAGGCGAGATTGTAACCCACAGTGTTGGTCGTGAGTTTCAGCAGCATACCGGATTGCCATAAGAACTTGAAGTTCTCCAGACCGACAAAGGGACTGCCGAATAATCCTCCTTCAAAATCATACCGGGTAAACGCATAATAGATGCCGACCATCGGAAAATACGAGTTAATCAGAAAAAAAATCAGCGCGGGCAACAGCATCAGAAACATGATTTTGTTCTTGTTCAATTCTTTGAGCATGGCTCGATCCCTCCCGAATTTCTTACAGCGCTGCGTGTGGAGCTCTCTTATTATTGTAGATGCCTGCTCGGCTCACGGATACTGAAGCTTCCTGTCAGAGAATGAACGATTCTGCGAATTGAACTATGAACAAAACGAACGAATCATGAAATGAACAGACTTACACACGCATCCGTTCACAAATGTTGATATCGTGCATAGGCTAAATCGAGTGAACAATACAGCGAAAGTTGAACTTTATGCAGAGATAGCAGACAAAACCGCTTGTCCAGCATTGATGTAAACGCATACATATTATATAATTCAAGATACTCTTGCTCTGCTGCTCTTCCATATATGAAATCTGTTACATGTTATAAAGTTATAGTTGTTCACCCAAAATAGGAGGTCTGAGGGGGAAAGGGAATGCGTAAACGTTCAGAGGACAGTCAGAAGGTCTTCACGCGGATTCTGATCGGCATCATTATCAGTACTGTTGCGACCTTACTTGTGGCTTCTGCCATTTTGTACGTTAACTATAATCGTATTGCTCTTCGCCAGGTATATCGGACAGATATGAACAGCCTTACTCAGACCAGCCGTGAAGTGGCCAAAATGACCGAGACTGCGAAATCATTGTCATATCAGATCTATCAAGACTACACCATCTCTGCATTACTATTCTATTCCAAACCGGATATCTATGAAATCACATCAGCAATGGAACAACTCGATAACTACCAGATGTCCCTTCCTTTTATTGAATCCATCTATGTATATAACTCCAAAAGTAATGAATTCTTTATCAGTTCCAACGAAGTGCGCAATGGGCAGCAATCCACCTCGGAGATCGACGACCAGGGAATAACAGGTATCCTCCAGCACTTTCATGACTATAAACCTTTTGTTCCGATCCCGCGTACATATCAGGTCGGCTCTACCGAAGCCACGGAGGTTAACAGTTATACCTACCTCTGTTATGACACCATCAACGATAACACTAAGCTAAACTTTGCTGTCATTGTGAATATCAAGGATGATTGGCTCAGTCCCAATATGAACACGGTGGATCAACCAGGCAAGACATTTATTGTAAATGAGAACGGAGACCTTTTATCTGAATTCGGCAACCGCACATTAATGAGTAATCTTTCCAACGAGGCTTTTATGCTGCCGATTATGCAAGATGCTGAACAATCTGCTTATTTTACCGAAGAGGTTGACGGAGAAAAATCACTCATTACCTACACCGCTCCTGATAGCCTGGGCTGGCGGTATGTAAGAATAACGCCGTATGACCTGATTACCTCCGATATACGTAGCATGCGTACTCATACTGTTTTGTTTTGTATTGGACTGCTCATTGCAGGTGTGCTGCTCTCCTACCTTGTATCCCGTAAATTATATCATCCGATTGATAAAGTGCTTGTTCGTTTGCGAGTGATGGAAGCGGAACGACGTGGAAGTCTGCATCTTTTGCGTCAAGATTTCTTGCGAGGGGCTCTACAAGGCCGTGAAACGGTAACCGGAGGTATGCTGGAAGAACGAATGAAGTTCTATGGTTCCTCCATAGATATACATCGTGCATCAAGGCTGGTCTTGCTGCGTATTGACCACTTTACCGAATTCAGCGAAACATATCGTGATGAGACACAACTGGTGAAATACGCCATGATGAACATATGCACCGAGACGGCTGATCTTCATTACAATGCGGAGGCTGTAGACATGGGCGGTGATCTGATCACACTCATTTTCAATGAAAAATTGGATATCCAGGCACAAGGGCAACCTGCTCTTAACCGAATCGAAGAGCTGCTGCGCATGATGCAGGCTGCTGTGATGACACACTTGAAATGCTCCATCTCTTGTACCATCGGCACGGAGGAAGCTTCACTGGAAGACAGCATCGCATCCTACACCCGATCAGCTGAAGCTTCGCTCCATCGTTTGTTCATGGGACCGGGCTGCCTGATCTATACGTCAGATATTATGGCTTATCATATGAAAGAGTACGCATTCCCGGCAGGCAAGGAACGACAGCTAGTCGATTATCTGATGACAGGCAAGACGCGAGAAGCGAAACAAGTCTACGCAGACATTGTTGGCGAGACAGCGGCATATCCGTTTACCGTATTTCAACTAGCACTATCCCACCTGACGATGACACTGAATCATGTACGCAATACCCTCAAAAAGAACAATCAGCTTACGCTCGATTCAGTCTCGGATGGCTTGATGCTGCCAGTCAAAGACGCTGAGGACATCAGCGAGGTGCATGAGCACTTCTATCGGATGTTCGATGAGCTTGGTTCCAAAGTAGAGGAGAAACGCACCCTGAAACACGAAGAACTGATTAATAAAATCAATGCTATTATTGAACGGGACTACGCCGACCCCAATCTATGCCTAACCTCGATTGCAGATGAACTGGGCATGTCACCCATCTATGTGAGCAGACTCTACAAACAGCTCACCCTGAAAGGGCTTACGGATGTGATTAACGAAACCCGGATCGCCAAGGCTCAGAATCTGTTAGTGGAGACAGAGAACTCCGTTGCCGATATTGCCGAGAGAACCGGGTTCACGAACAGTTCCTACTTCTACCGCATGTTCAAGAAATTCAACGGTGTTACGCCGAATGACTATCGTCGTAAAGAGCTTCATTCAGAGCAGTTATAAGCAAAAAGCGACACATGATGAGATTCCATCTTGTGTCGCTCTTCTTGTATGAGTTCAATGTTATTCTTGATCCTGATCTTCTTCGCCAGACTCGTCTGTAGCTTCGCGAACTTTATACTTGTCCAGACGGATCTGCTGGTACTCATGCAAGGCTTCTTCACCAACAATCACTTCAACCCGGTGAATGTTCATGCCTTTACCCATGAATTTCTGCTCATACTCGGTCATCACATGTTCTTCGTTCAAACCATCGCGGTGCAGATTCAAAGAAAGATTCGTCATTTGCAGGCCATAGTCGGAAATGGCGTTGAGCGAGAAATCGAACAGCGTCTCCGAATCGGTTTTGAAATGAATCTGTCCCTTAGGATTAAGCAATTCAGTGTACTTCTTCAGGAAACGCGGATGAGTCAAACGACGGCGTGCATGCTTGGCCTTTGGCCAGGGATCACTGAAGTTCAGGTAGATCCGCTCCAGTTCTTCTGGTGCAAACACATCTTCAATCTGTTCGATATTAGCGAGCGCCAGCTTCAGGTTGGGAGGAGTCTCCACGTCCGCCTGACTCCACGCATTACGAGCTTTCTCACTGGCACGACGCACCAGTTCATCGTACATATCAATTCCGACAAAATTATATTCCGGATATTTATAACTCATTTGGCTGATAAATTGACCTTTACCCATACCAAATTCCACAAAGATCGGATGGTCATTACCAAACAGTTCAGACCATTTCCCTTTGTACTGTTTGGGGTCCAGCACAACAAGATCTACTTGTTGCTCTAGATTTTCTCTTATGCCTTTTCTGCCACGTAAACGCATTTTATTCCTCCGTTTGTCCCATACTTGTCTCAGACTTATTTTGCCGAAGAACTGGCAAATTGTAAAGAGCAATGAAAAGGGAATCTTCGGATCTGCCACTTTGGGCAAATCTCAAAGATTCCCTCTTCGATTTATTTGGAATTGGGGTCCAACTACTTTAGTAGTTCATAGTCTACCTTATCTTGGTGTGAAAAATCAAATGTCTTTTCGAAAGCATCGCGAACTTTTTGTCTTGCAGCCGCTTTCACTTTCGGATTCCCATTAAAACGAACACCTGTCAAAGCCAGCGCTTCCTCTGCTGTCAATTCAACGGACACATGATTCAACTCATTGTTTTTAACTTGGGAATTCATTCATATCACCTCACGGTATAGTATGGTCCATGACGTCAACATTGATGCGAATGCTATGATGAATACTACCCATTAGATGGTGTTTGACGTTGATTTAAATATAACACAAGGTGTAAACTATAGCAAGGAGAAAACCCTGATTTTACGCCCTATTTTTGCGTTTCGATTCCCTTTTTTTTCGGTTTTTTGATACAATGATAAAAGTTCATGAAGACACCTAAAATCGCTATCGATCGTCATTGATGAAAATCGCATAGCGCTTCAATTTTTGTTCACGTATGATAACTGTAATTCGACAGCCAAAGGAGTACCTGAAGATGAATGCACCTGCATTACAGCCCCCCTTCTATGGGGAGATAAACGATTCCATACCTGGAATTACGAGATGCGAGATCAATTTAAGAATAAGGTTTTCAAAGTCATGCTGGATGCCGGTTTCACATGTCCTAACCGAGATGGTTCTATTGCCAAAGGTGGCTGTACCTTCTGTAGTGCTCGCGGATCAGGTGATTTTGCTGGCAGCAGACGTGAGGATCTGGTGACCCAATTCAATACGATTAAGGATAGACAACATCTGAAGTGGCCTACTGCCCACTATATCGGTTATTTCCAAGCCTATACGAACACGTATGCTCCGGTGGAGGAGCTGCGCGAATATTTCGAAGAAATTCTACAGCAGCCAGGTGTTGTTGGTTTGTCCATTGCCACTCGACCGGATTGTTTGCCAGATGACGTTGTTGATTATCTGGCTGAACTTAATGAGCGCACCTACCTGTGGGTGGAGATGGGGTTGCAAACGATTCACGATTCCACATCGACATTGATCAATCGGGCACACGATACGCAATGTTACGAAGAAGCGGTTACGAAATTGCGCAAACGGAATATACGTGTTTGTACACATATTATCTATGGTCTGCCTCAAGAGACGCATGACATGATGCTGGATACTGGACGTGCTGTCGCCAACATGGATGTACAGGGCATTAAGATCCACTTGCTGCATCTAATGCGCAAAACGCCAATGGTGAAGCAATATGAAGCCGGACTTCTCCGTTTTCTCGAACAGGACGAGTACATCAAATTGATTGTAGATACGCTGGAGATGCTTCCACCGGAAATGATCGTACACCGTCTTACAGGCGACGCACCGCGTGATTTGCTGATTGGGCCGATGTGGTCCCTGAACAAATGGGAAGTATTGAATGCGATTGATCGTGAGCTGCGAGAGCGGGATTCATGGCAAGGAAAGTACTGGAGGCGGGCATAGATGGGTTTTCTTTCAGTTCTCAGTAGTGCTCATCAATGGATTGCTTCTCGTCTACAGCCTGGCGATCTGGCTATAGATGCAACGGTTGGTACAGGAGCAGACACGCTATTCTTGGCACAACAAGTAGGTCATCGTGGACAAGTCATTGGATTCGATGTTCAAAGTGAAGCTCTAACGCTGGCTCAAGCCAGAATTCGAAAACAAGATGATGCAGCCAAACTTGGCTCCATCTCCATGCTTCAACTAAACCATGATCGAATGGTCGAAGCTGTACCTGACTCATGGATTGGAGCAGTTGGCGCGATCATGTTCAATCTGGGATACCTGCCTTCGGAAGGTGCGGATTCCTCGATTATCACCGAGACGTCTAGTACGATAGCCGCTCTGGAGGCTGCTCTGTCCTTATTGCGCACGAAGGGAATCATTACGGTTGTGCTCTACCCTGGTCATGATGGAGGTGCACAGGAAGCGGAAGCCGTATTAAAATGGTCCTCTGCCCTGCCTGTTGAACAGGCACAGGTCGTGATGTATCGCCAGTTGCAGCGAGAAACGTCTCCTTTTCTGATTGGAATTGAGAAAAAATAATTTCCTTTGTTCACCAAATACAATAAACTAGACACAATCGCGAGGCGAGCTATTGCAGGTTCAGCCTTCGAACGATATGTGTTCTATATCAACATATGCAAACGTATTCACTTGTTTGTTCATGGTGACTATGCACCATGACTGATTAAAGCGATCCAACATTTCATATACTAGAGGAGAGATTACAGATGTCTACGCCATATCCATTACAATTCCAACCTGAATTCAAAGAACGAGTATGGGGTGGTCGCGCTCTGGAGCAATTCGGCCTTACGCCCCCTGAAGGACATATTGGAGAAGGATGGATGATTGCCGATCATCCGAACGGTACAACCAAGGTATTAAATGGAGCACTTGCTGGCAAAGGTCTGGATGAAGTTCGTGAGCAACTGGGTACCGAGTGGCTCGGGTCCAAAGGTGTTTCCGAAAAAGGCGGACGTTTCCCGCTCCTGATTAAGCTGCTCGACTGTAATGATGATCTGTCCGTGCAGGTTCACCCGACAGACGATTATGAGGCCCTTCCTCCTGGGGAGCTTGGCAAAACGGAAATGTGGTATGTACTGGATGCCAAACCGGGCGCACACATCATCTACGGCTTGAATGAAGGCGTTGATCGCGCAATATTGAAAGAAGCACTGGAGAACGGTTCAGTGATGGATACCCTCCGTCAAGTCCCTGTTGAGGCTGGCGATACGTTCTTTATTCCTGCGGGAACCGTACATGCACTCTGTGCCGGTGTGGTTGTCGCTGAAATTCAGCAAAACTCGGATACGACGTACCGAATTTACGATTATAATCGTCCAGGGCTGGACGGCAATCCTCGTGAGTTGCATGTGGAAGACTCGTTGAACGTAACCGCCTACGAAGGTGCGGGTGCTTCAACGATGAAAACAAACAACGCCACTTCTGGTGAATGGCTCAAGCTTGCGGAATGCCCTTATTTCGTGGTAGAAAAGGGCGTTGTCACTGAACGTTGGGAACTCTCTACAAGCCCTGACAGCTTCACGATTCTTGTTGTCTGTGAAGGTGTGGGAACACTCTCGTGGGCTCAGGACGGATCAGAACATATCGAACTGAAGGCCGGACAATGTTATCTCTTGCCAGCCAATCTGGGTTCGTATACGTTAGATGGAAATACCACTGTTCTTCGCTCTTATCTGCCATAAATTAAGTTTATATGTGACCTGTGAAGGAGGAATTACACGAGATGCAGGAGTCTACCTTTGCCCTGGTCGGTAGTGAAGGTACCCGTATTCATGTGTACCGCTGGCTTCCCGATCCGGAATGCAACGTTAAGGGCGTGGTGCAAATCGCACATGGCATGGGCGAAACCGCAGCCCGATACGCCGAATTCGCTGATTCGCTCACCCGTCACGGCTATGCGGTCTATGCCAACGACCATCGGGGTCATGGCAAAACGGTGGAGAATGCCAATCTGCTCGGTAATGCCGGGATCGATGCCTTCCGCTGGATGGCGAGTGATATGATCAACTTGGGCGAAGTAGCCGCCAAGGAGAATCCCGGGGTGCCCTTGTTTTTGATGGGGCACAGCATGGGGTCGTTTTTGGTACAGCATCTAATGTACGCAGATCATGAGCGGTACCATGCCTTTATTTTATCCGGGACCAATGGCAGACGCGGTCTTCTCCATATGGGGGAGAGACTGGCTTTCTTGCAGTGCGGCATTCAGGGGGCTGCCCATCCCAGCATGCTGCTCAATGCTCTTGTATTCGGTGGATTCAACCGCTCATTCCGCCCTGCTACGACGCCGTTTGATTGGCTGTCCCGGGACTCCGAAGAGGTTCAACGGTTCATTGAGGATCCCATGTGCGGAGCGGTCTGTACAGCCGGATTCTTCCGTGACTTCTTCAAATTGTTGCTTGAAGTTCACCTTCCACGCAATATGGAGCGCATACCCAAGCATAAACCCGTATTTCTGTTCTCGGGTGAGAAGGACCCGGTTGGGCTTCATGGCAAAGGCGTCCTTAATCTGGTATCGCAGTACAAGAAGCTCCAGCTTGAGGATATTGAATACCGTCTATATCCGGGTGGACGTCATGAGATGCTACACGAAACAAATCGTACCGAAGTAGCCCAGCATGTTGTGCACTGGCTTGAGCGGCATACACCAGACACTAACTCTAACGTGCATTCGGGTGCAATAAGCCCTGCTGAGATGGCTGACTCTATATAGGTTATATTTTGGATCGGGTATGACAAGAAAAGCCCCTGAACGGGTCTACAGCTCACGCTGTGCTCCAGTTCAGGGGCTTTCTTGTTCCACGTTATGAATAATTGCAATGATTAAACCTTATGGATTAACCCTCAATTAACAATGATTCTGGATCTTCGAGCAATTCCTTCACGGTCACCAGGAAACGCACAGCCTCACTGCCGTCGATAATCCGGTGATCATAGGACAACGCGATGTACATCATTGGACGATTCTCCATCCGCTCTGCATCAATCGCTACTGGGCGAAGCTGAATTTTATGCATACCCAGAATACCTACCTGAGGTGTGTTCAGGATTGGCGTAGACAACAAAGATCCAAATGTTCCACCATTGGTGATGGTGAACGTTCCGCCTTGCAGGTCAGACAATGCCAACGTGTTGGAACGAGCTTTGGATGCCAGGTCCGCAATGCTCTTCTCGATCTCGGCGAAGCCCAGACGGTCTGCATCACGTACAACCGGTACAACAAGTCCTTCCTTCGCAGATACGGCGATGCCAATATCATAATACTTTTTGAGCACTACATCGTCGCCATCAATCTCTGCGTTAACCGTAGGGAATTTTTTCAAAGCCCCCACAACCGCTTTGGTGAAGAAGGACATGAAGCCCAGGTTAATCTCATGCTTCTCTTTGAACTTGTCCTTACGACGTTTACGAACATCCATGATGGCAGTCATGTCTACTTCATTAAAGGTAGTCAACATGGCTGCTGTCTGCTGAGCCTCTACCAGACGTTTGGCAATCGTAGCACGGCGGCGGGACATCCGCTGACGCTCTACAGGCTTCGTATAGGTGGAACTTCCAGCTGCCTGGGCACTTGGTGCCGATGGCGTTGGAGTTTTACTCACAGGAGCGGACGCAGGTGCAGGCGCCTGATTGCTATGGCTCTTCACATCATCCTGGTATACCCGTCCAATCGGATCTTTGCTCTGAACCTGGTCCAGCTCAATCCCACGCTCTCGTGCCAGCTTGCGGGCGGACGGTGAAGCTGTCTTGGCACTATCGGATGACTCCGGTGTTGCCGCGTCGGGTGCCGATGGCGTTGGAACCTCAGGTGCAGGAGCGGAAGCCTTTTTATCTTCTGATGCTGCCGGTTCGGAAGCGGATGCACCGCTTCCTCCTCCAGTTCCAGCGGAGAGTGTACCAATCGTTTCACCGATTACTACAGTCTCTCCTTCCGAACGAATGATCTTCTCCAGCACACCACTTTCTTCTGCGCTGATCTCAATATTTACTTTATCCGTTTCCAGTTCAAGAAGTACATCCCCCTGATTAACGGTATCTCCTTCTTTGACCATCCATCTGGATACCGTTCCTTCAGTTATTGACTCACCCATTGCAGGCACTTTAATTTCACTCACAGATGTTACCTCCCCAGTGGAATATTATTCTTCGTCGTTTGCTTCAACGCAGATGTAATAATCTGTTGCTGTTCCATACTATGCACAAGCTGATAACCGCTGGAAGGACTTGCATGTTCCGGGCGGCCTTCGTATCTAACGGTTGTGCCTTCCGGGGCAACTTCACGAAGACGAGGCTCCATGTATGTCCAGGCACCCATGTTTTTGTTTTCTTCCTGTACCCATACCAACTCTTTTAGATTGCTGAAACGTGCAAGTACACGTTTGATCTCTTCTGCCGGGAACGGATACAACTGTTCAACACGAATAATGTGAAGCCATGACCAATCTGCTTTGTCTTTCTCAAAAGCATCTTCCAGGTCAATGGCAATCTTGCCACTGCACAAAATAATGCGTTCCACGCGATCCGGCTGTGTACCCAGTCCAGCTTGCTCCAGCACGAGCTCAAACTTACCTTCACTGAATTCAACTGCAGGTGAAGCAACACGCGGATTACGAATGAGACTTTTCGGTGACATCATCACAAGCGGACGAGCATCTTCCGTTTCAGTCAATGAAGCTTGACGACGCAACAAGTGGAAGTACTGAGAGGCACTCGACAAGTTAGCAACCGTCATATTGTCTTCTGCACAGAGCTGAAGGAAACGTTCCAGACGAGCGCTTGTATGCTCAGGTCCCTGTCCCTCATTCGCATGTGGAAGCAACATCACCAGACTGGATTGCTGAGACCACTTGGCGCGACCCGCTGATATAAACTGGTCAAAAATGACCTGCGCACAGTTGGCAAAGTCCCCGAATTGAGCTTCCCAAATGACCAATGTATCTGGTGAATAAACGTTATATCCGTATTCGAATCCAACGACGGATTCTTCAGACAACGGACTGTTATAGATGGCAAAGGATGCTCTTGCCTGTGGCAAGTGATGCAACGGACAGAACTTTGCTCCATTCTCCGAATCGTGCAGCACCAGATTCCGATGAGCGAATGTAGCGCGCTCGGCATCCTGTCCACTGATCCGAATCGGTTTGCCATCTGCCAGTATGGTCGCGAATGCGAGTGTCTCCGCAAGGCTCCAATCCACTTTCTCCCCTTCGTTCAGGGAAGTGCTTCGGCGTTGCAAAATACGCTGCAACTTCGGATATACATTGAAATTCTCAGGCCATTTCAGCAGATCGGCATTAATACTGCGCAGATTCTCCAGTGGTACTGCTGTAGGCATAATCGTAACGGCTTCCGGCTCGCTGATTTTCCGTTGATAATATTCATGTACTTCATTTTTCTTCATCAAATTATAAGCTTCTTTTAATTTGTTCGTTACGCCATCACGAATGCTCGTAATGGACGCATCGTCGATAATCGATTCCTGCTTCAACTGATCCTGATACAAGTGGCTTACCGTTGGATGGTTCTTCACTTTGTCATAGACAAGAGGCTGAGTCGTTTCAGGATCATCTGTTTCATTATGACCGTAACGACGATAACCGATCAAGTCAATCAGGAAATCCTTTTTGAACCGGTTGCGATACTCTGCTGCCATGCGAATGGCTGCAATACAAGCCTCAGGATTATCTGCATTAACGTGTACAATCGGAATTTCGTAACCTTTGGCAAGGTCACTTGCATAATACGTTGAACGCGAGTCACTGCTGTCGGTAGTGAAACCCAGACGATTGTTGACAATAATATGAATGGTTCCACCGTTCTGATAACCAGGCAAAGCCTTGAAGTTGAGCGTCTCTGCAACGATTCCTTCTCCAGGGAACGCTGCATCACCATGCATTAGAATTGTGGCTGCCTTCGTTACGTCCTGTTTCGGATATCCAGGGTCACGACGGTCATCTTGAGCCGCACGTGCAAACCCCTGTACAACCGGATTGACATACTCCAGATGACTCGGGTTATTAGCCAAAGTAAGGCGAGCCTGCACCGTTTCACCGTCTTTTACAAAACGGTTGGCACCCATATGATATTTGACATCCCCCGTCCAACCATAGTTGATTCCGGTCGAACCTTCCGATGGAACCAGGTCTTTATTCGGAGCATGATGGAATTCAGAGAAAATCTTGCTGTACGGTTTACCCAACACATGAGCCAATACATTCAACCGCCCACGGTGGGCCATACCCATTAGAATGTGGCTTGATCCGGCTTCTACCATGATACGAACAGCTTCATCCAGCATCGGTACAAGTACATCGTTACCCTCGATGGAGAAACGTTTCTGCCCCACAAATGTTTTGTGAAGGTAATCTTCAAATTGTTCGACTTCAACCAAACGTTCCAGCAAAGTCTTACGTTCCTTCGACGTAAGCGGAGCCGGTGATGTCCGTGATTCCGCACGGCGATTCAGCCACTCACGCTCTTGCACTTCGTGCACATGACTGAATTCATACGCCATCGGTCCAGTGTAAATCTGACGCAAGCGCTGGATGGCATCCCAGCCGGTTACTGTCTGACCATCTGCACCTTCCCAGATTAGAGATGCAGGTAAGGCTTTCAGATCTTCTTCATTTAATTCAAAATGCTGAGGTTCCAGCAAAGATGTATCTGTATTTTCACTGATTCCAAGCGGATCAATATCTGCAGCAAGATGACCGTACGTACGGATGTTCATTACCAATTTGCCTGCTGTAACCGCTTTCTGTAATAACTGAATGTCTACGTTTCCGGAAGCAGATTGGGCATTGCCTGAATTCAAGGTTGTACGTGCGTCCCTGCCAGACATCGGCGGTGCACCCCATTGTTCAAATAATTCGCGATATGCCGGTGTAACTGCACCCGGGTCTTGAGAGTATAATTCATATTGTTCCTGTACGTATCCCATATTGGGGCCATAGTAACTTTCCCAGGGTTTCTTGTTGCCTTCCACGATCGTCATCGACGTTCCCTCCGTCTTGATTTAGTCATAAGTTTTTGACGGAAATCATTGACTAAGCCGTAATTTGCGTTCGTTCAACATTTTAAGCGAAATTTTTCATGAAGTCCAATAATCGTGCTGTTGGTGGTAGTAACGTTAGTCCGACTCTCCCGTCAAGGTTTGTCTGCGTTTTCAAAATCAAAGTAAAACAATGATTGTATATACCGTCGCACAGATGTCGAATACTGTCCTGATCCGTTCGAAGGTTGCACCTTCTTCTCATTTTCAAGTGAAGTACGTGCTCTACTGTCTATTCTATAAACTTTTACGCTCAGGAGCATTTCCTATTTTTAGTTCAATTGATGCATAAATTAGATGAATCGAATAATTCGAGCATTTTGAGTAGGACAACGAACACTAATTTCATGGAAAAGTCATATGATCTCCCATTTTACCTCCTAAGTTAAATTGTCGTCCATTATGTTCAAAAACAAACCATTAAGTTAAACATTAATCAATTAGCATGTGATTCAACAAAATTTGGATTTTCCTTCGAGAACTAAACAGATAAAAGCTGGCCCAGACATCAACTATCCGAGCAGCTTTTTTGGACACAGCAATTTTGAGTGGGCAATGTTGTTGTTTATGCGCATCAAGCTGTACTTTGACTAATCATATAAGATGCAAACGGCGTGAGGGACAGATTTCTGACCTGCTCCAGTGTAAACCAGTCTGCGCCCAATGAATCTTCACCATCGGGTTCCTTTTTGATATGATTCGGCTGACTGGCTGCAGTCAATACGACATCATACAACATCCCGATATGGTGCAGCTCTTCCGGCTCACCTTGATACACCCATTCCAGTACCGTAGACTCCGCAGAACGAATCACGACTTGTAGATGGGTTAGACCCGTCTCTTCTTCAATCTCACGATGAAGAGCGGTCCCTGGCTGCTCACCAAATTCCAGCCTTCCGCCTGGTAAATCCCATTTCCCTTGATGTGCACCGCGAGCCTTATGAATGAACAGGAATTTGTGCTCCCAAGCGACCAAACCATACACCCCAATATGCGTATACCGATTCACTTATATGCTCTTCCTCTCGTCCTCTGTTTCGGCATTCAGATCAATTGCCAACCGGATCATATCGAGACAGCGAATGCCGTCCTCTATAATTTCTTCCTCATAATGCCTTACAAAGAAGTCACGATCGACCCCGATAATGCGGAAACCGCAACGTTGGTATAACTTCAATTGATGAAAGCTTGAGTTACCTGTCCCAATTTCAAGAATCCGGCAGCCTAGTCTCCGCGCAGCTTCCATCGCTTCCTTGATTATATGTTTGCCTACACCTTGTCCCTGTAGTTCTTCCTGTACAGCAATATTAACAATCTCGGCAGTCTCCGGACGAGTCTTGAGCAATACGAACTCCCCTACCATTTCGCCCTCATACTCCGCAATAAAACAAACACCCCGGCTCAGGTATTCGTCAACAATTGCTTTTGAAGGATCAGCCATTAATAAAAGTCCATACGGCTTTTCTTCATCCCAGTCCAAAATCCGGAACGATAATTTCATGAAAATCTCCACCTTTTCATCGTACAATATTCATTACGTTCTGTTTGCAGAAGCCTATGTATGGCGAATCTACAAATATATCCTTCTCTGTTCCAACAAACTAATTCACCCAATCTAATAACCAACCACTGTTCCGACCCTTTCCTATAAAAGAAGTAAACTTCATTATATCATAATATTTGGATATAAATATATAGATATGGATGATACAATATGGGTCATATATCTAGAACCTAATTACCATACACCATAAAAGTCTCTTGTAAAGTACGTCCCGAAGACTTTTCCCAGATTACGCTCCGCTCAAATGTACCTCTCTTGAAGAACCGTGGAAAACGTTCTGCAAACCAGTCCTGCATAGGTAAATCAAACACCTGCTTCATTGGCACCCATAACAGTGCGCCTTCCGGCGGCTCTGGCAACAACTGACCCTCGAATGAAGTCGCCAGATAGTTGAATACCATGTAACGTAATCCTTGCTCGGGGTCACAGAATTCATCAAGCCCTTTATACGTAATCTCGTTCACAACAAGTCCTGTCTCTTCCAGAACTTCTCGCATAGCACCATCCACAATACTCTCTGGAAAGTCTACCTTCCCTCCGGGCGCGATGTAACCAGGAAATCCTTTGCGATCCGGACGATTCATTAACAGCACCTGATCATTCATTTGGTCCCATACCATGCACATCGTTAATATCTCTATTCGGGTATTCATGTTCATCCTCCCACTAATCTGCTCTTCTCCGTAGTACATTAACATTTCTGGGAATATCATCTTTTTTCCTGCTTGATTTCTATTCCGATGTATCGGTATTTTTACCATTCGGACGATAGGTTTCATTACAATATATGCGCATATGAAAAGCGGACATCCTGTAACAAGAGGCCCGCCTGTTTTGAGCTATTCAATGCTGCTCATTTCCTTAGCTCAGTTGTTCAAGTTCTCAGCTCAATCCCGTAATCCGTACGCGACGTTCTTTCCACTCCGCCCGGCGATAAGCCTGCTGCATACCAAATTTGCGGATACTTGCCTTCGGTACCGATTTGTATGGCAAAACAACCGTAAATTCCTCATTAAACGGGAAAAAGGACAAGCCTACTTTTTCATTGGACAGCCACTCCGCCTGAATGGGTTGTCTGGAACAGGCATCAAATGTACAGCTGAGTCCTTCTGCAAAAAAGTCATATCGTGCAGCTGGTGTTCCAGGTTCCTCCATACAGAGAAACAGACTGAGCTGATCACAGAAAAGCATGATTTCTACATCGTTTTCCAGCCTTTGCTTCAATGCTTCAGCATCTCCACCAAGTTCATTCTTCCAACTCAATTGATGTTCCTGTTCTTCTTGCAAATATTCTCTGATGTCTTCATCATCTTGGGCGTTCGCACCCAGATTTTTCTGAAACAACTCGGTATACATCATGCTGCACAATAATCCTGCGTATAGATTTTTCTGCCGAACCTCTTCAATTCCTTTATGGTAGAATACAAAACGCGGACGCAGCGGAAAATCACGAAACGAATAGGGCGACTGACTGTAATCATTCCAGAACGGAGCAGCATCCAGCTCAATCCATCCCCGGTCATGTTCTCTCGCCGCCAGAATCAACTCATCCCGATGTGCAGCATCAGCAAGCCATTCATTTTTCCAGTGTGAAGCCATCTCCCCGGATACTACTCCATGCTCATGCTGTGCGGTCAAAACAAAATCATGCTCTCTCTCATATACGATCATTTGCTGTCACCCTTCCGCATGGTATACGTTGACTTTAACATAAATTGGGTTAAACTTTCCTATAAGTTGCATTTCGTTTCCAGTTTCACGAAATACAACATGAAATGCACCATGTAAAGGTGTTGTCAGTTGCCTGAAATTTGGTACACTAAGGGTTGTGTCCACAATTATCTTACATACAGAAAGCGGGATCTCATGAATTTATACTCTCCTTACATCGAGTTTGACCGCAAGGAATGGGCTGAACTCAAAGAACATCAGACCACTCTTCCACTGACGGAAGCCGAATTAGAACAGTTAAAGGGATTGAATGAAGAGGTATCGATTCAGGAAGTCGAAGATATATATATGCCTCTTACCCACTTTATTGAATTATATGCAAGAGCTTCAAGAGATCTAAATCGATTGACCGCCTCTTTTATGAAAAAAGAAGCTCTCCCCATCCCCTATATTATCGGAATCGGGGGCAGTGTTGCCGTAGGCAAAAGTACAGCAGCCCGTTTGCTGCAAGCTCTGCTCGCCAGAGGTAAAAACAAGCCCAAAGTTGACCTTGTCACAACCGACGGGTTCCTGTATCCCAATGCCGTTCTGGAAGAGAAAGGCATTATGAACCGCAAGGGCTTTCCAGAAAGCTATGACATCAAATCCCTCATTCAGTTCATGGGCGACGTGAAGTCAGGCAAACCCGAAGTGAAAGCACCCATCTACTCTCACCTGGCCTATGATGTCATTCAAGGGGAAGAAAAGCTGATCTGTCAGCCTGACATTCTGATTATCGAAGGCATCAATGTGCTTCAGATCAAAAGGGAAACGCCTTTGCTGGTCAGTGATTTCTTCGACTTCTCCATCTACATCGATGCAGAAGAAGAACACATCAGACACTGGTACGTTGAGCGCTTCAAGCTGCTCCGTAATACAGCGTTTCAGAACAAGGACTCCTTTTTCCACCAACGGTTCTCCAATATCGGCGAAGAGGAAACGGTTCGTACCGCTAATCAGATCTGGCAGGATATCAATGCCAAAAATCTGCATGAGAACATTATGCCAACCAAAGGACGTGCGAGGCTCATTCTGAAAAAGGAAGCCGATCACTCCATTCAGCAGATTCAATTGCGTAAACTGTAATCAGTAATCAGTACACGTGCAGGACACCTTGGATGTTCTGCTTAAATCTACATAAAAGGAGCGAAAATCACATTGCAAACCCTCGTTATACTCGGCAGTATTATGATGTTCTTGGCTGTTGCCTTGGGTGCTTTTGGAGCACACGCGCTCAAGCGTAAATTATCCGCTGACATGATCAAAATCTATGAAACTGGTGTTCAGTATCACATCGCTCACGGTCTTGGAATCATCCTGATCGGACTGCTTGCAGACCAACTCGAATCACCTACACTCGTCATGCTTGCCGGATGGCTATTGTTCGCCGGAATTATCCTCTTCTCTGGCAGCCTGTACGCTTTAAGTGTAACAGGTATTCGCAAATTGGGAGCCATTACCCCACTTGGCGGAGTCACATTTCTAGCTGGATGGGTTATGATCATGTTTGCCGCATTGTAAATATGCCCATGGATAAACGAATAGAGTGTTCTGGCTGATATACTATCGCTGGAGCACTCTTTTGTTGTTCAATCTGTCCATACTCTGCGCATGGTGGGCCATCCTGCATCTGGCCGTTGTCGCTCCAGCACATACACATCCGGGTTAGATAGCTTGGTCCACTCTTCATAACCAAAGGATGGTTCATACTCACGAATAAGCAGTGATAACAAGTTCCCATGGGTAATCACGGCCCCGTGCTGTTCCGGTCTGCTCCACAACTCTTCCAGTAGTTCGAGTCCCCTTGCAGCCGCGTTTCTCGAAGATTCACCGCCTTCTTCCACCCAATCCACATCATCGTATGTACGTTTTAGTACATCCATCCAGTCAGGCAGATCATGAGAGCTAAGTATCCTCTCCTGGAGACGTTCATCCGTATGTATATGTTGCAGCGTTGCTATGCCCAGTGGCATAGCCGTCTGAACGGCTCTTTTCCATGGACTGGAGACAACATACGTTATGGAATGATGAGCCAAGATATCCGCAAGTTTATCGGCCTGTCTAAGCCCTTCATCGGTAAGCTCTGCATGGGGTTCCTGCCCCGTAGCCTTAGCGTGACGGATAAGATAAATGGACTGCATGGCTGTCACCTCCTGTGGTTTAACCTACATGTCACTCTTCTCCAGATATTCAAGTGCGCGACTCATCTTCTCCTGCTCTTCGGGTCGTCCTGATGAACTGAGGAAAGTGACCTGCTTCCCCATTCTCCCTCCATGCTGAGCTACCAGTCCAAGCCGTTGCTTCAGATGTTTGACCGTGCCTGTACTGCCATCAATAATCTGAATGTGACCTGGCAGAACGGTGCGCAGAATCGACGTATAGAATGGATAATGTGTACAGCCAAGAACCACTGTGCCATATGCATGGAGATCGAGACTCGCCAGCTTGGAGCGGAAATAATTGGCGACTTGGGTGGGATCAAAATGGAGCTGTTCACACCACTCCACGAGTTCAGGAAGCGCAATGGAATCCACACTATGGTGATCATCAACACGCGACACGAGTTCGTTATACTTGGTTTGGCTCAACGTGAGCGCCGTTGCAAATACAAGTACTCTCTTCCCACTGTTGCGATTCATCTCCACGGCTGGTTTCACAGCAGGTTCCATGCCGATGATCGGAATATCATACTTGACACGCAGATCCTTCACAGCCAGACTTGTTGCTGTATTACAAGCAATGACGATCGCCTGAACTTTCTCCTGAACGATGGCCTCCACACAATCAAAAATATGTCCTCTAACTTCATCCGCTGACTTGGTTCCATAAGGAACATGCAGTGTATCCGCATAATATAGAAATTGTTCTTCCGGGAACTGCTGCAAAGCCTTATACATCACGGTTAATCCACCGATGCCTGAATCAAAAAAAGCAATATTCTTATTCAAGAATTTATCACCTCTATCACGTATTCTTTCGGGTTCCGGGAACCGCTCATTGCTGCTCATGCTGACTGGAGGTGAAGTTTGTACTTCCGGCTCATCACACACTACAGTGCTTGACGACTTGCGGGAACCATTCCGGTTACGGATCGTTCTTATGATCGCTGTTGTCTCCAAATTTTCTTGAATAACCTTATAGATGTATAAATTCGGAGACAAAGGCGAACGCTATCGCTTCTTCAGAATCGATTCCGCCCCCTCCATTATTTCCGCTAAGTCAGATACTATGGATGATGAACCATTATTCTACGTTCATTTTATACTGCCTGAGCCAGTCCTTGCCACTATGCCACGTCTCTACAGGGTTATGCTCTCCAAGCATTTCGGTACTTGCCTGAGCCATAATCCATTCCTTGAGACCATTATTTCCACTGGATTCGAGTTGCTGTAACAGGAGATCTAGTCCTGCCTCCCCGTATTCAGGATGTCCTCGTAATCCTCAGGGTTACCAGCAATATAATTATTAGGATTGCTACTGGTCAGAAGGACAGGGTCGCTAACTATCCGTTGCAGCTTGCTTTCAATGGTTGTTGATAATTCTTGTTCTTCCGTCTGAATCGAACACGCTGCTAGTGTCCATGCTGTGCATACGGATAACAAGCCGACAATCAGTCTTCTACGATTCACTGTACCACTCCTTTCAACAAAAGAGTTAACGCAACAGGTTGGTCTGTAACACTCTAGTCTCTGTCACAGCTACAGAGCAAGCTCCCATTTTTCTTCGGTAAGCTCCTGGCCTGACAGTATCTGCTTACGGACTTCCATCACTTTAAAGCCGAAGGACTGATATAATCTGCGTGCTCCATCCAAAGACTCGTTGGTCCACAGGATGATAGATGTATAGCCCTGTTCTTTGGCATAAAGAATTGCCTGCTCGATAAGCTGCCTGCCCATCCTGCACCACGCGCTTCCGGTTCGATCAGAAACCAGCGCAGTTGAGCCGTATTTTCATTCATCTGAGTAAGTCCTATGGAACCGGAAGCTGTCTGATCTAACTCAACAATCCATAACATCTCCCTCGCGTGATTGCCTGAGCATCCAAACGAATTCACCGCATGGGTGATAAATTCAGCAAAGCTATGATCATAATTATACTCGTTTCGATAGATTCGGATATGCGCTTCAATGACATACTGCAGATCCTTTTGTACGAAAGTGCGGATCATCAGACATCACAGCCTTTCCTCAAATCCACAGTTGAAGCAGGCATAGATGTCTTTGTATGGTCCTGACATGGCATATCTGCACATCGTCTGCACCCCCTTAATAATTTCCATTATACGGGATTTCACTCGTACATACGAATCGATTTTGCATAATTGCGAATAATTCGTACACGCCACTCCTTACCTTTGCACTGCAGCTTCTTTCCATGCCTCACCGAGTTCTGCTATCGTTACATACCGCTGCGTTCGATCAGCATTCACCGCACGAATTACAACTTGAAATAAAGCCTCTCCGGCATCCCATCTATCATAGGAACGGTCTTTCTCCCCACCCAGCAGCGCGAACGCCGTAGCTCCCATATTGAATACATTGGTAACCGCATCTATGGGTGCGCCCAGCTCAAACTCTTCAGGGGACATAAAGCGGGAAGATCCCCACATACGGCCCATCGTATTGATAAAGGCGCCTTTCCGATACAGATCGATATCGCAAATTTTCATGAAGCTTTTGTCAAAATCATAGATTAGACTGCCGTCATACAGATCAACAGCCACATAACCTCTCCGCTCCACTTCGATATGAAAATCAAGAATCTGCTCCATCGCGCCAATCCGTGCCTTCACCGGAAATTGTCTGAACTGGTAGTAGGGCGAACGAGGTTCATATTTGGCCGGAGGCGGAAAATTCCAATGATTATGGAGATTCTCCCCCTCCACCCAATCGAATACACAGACATACCCTTGGTCCGTTGCAAAATGATCCGTTAATTGAATCAACGTGTCATGCCCCAGATCCTCATAGACGGAAACAGATGATTTCAGATTACGAATGGCTTCCGGAGGACTTCCCGTATGATTGGCATGAATTGTACGTGCTCCCGCATATTTAACGAACAATTTCTTGCCATCCTCCTGCATGATCCCTAAGGACAAGTTCCCTGAATCCTGTTGATCGAATACGCGAAATACCTTGCCCAAGGGCCCGCAACCAATCGAAAGAATGAACTTCTTTTAAAACAAACGAAACACCATCGATCTCAAATTCAACTTGATCTGTCATAGGACTCCTCCTGTCGAGCCATCTTCAATGGATGTTGATTACTCCATGTAGAAATAATTCATATGTGCCTCGTCATATCCCTGCCCATACACTTCCAGGGCGTTACGCTCAATGCCATACACTTCAAATCCATACCGTTCATATAAGCGTCTGGCTGATTCATTCGTAGTTACCACGCTCAGATTAATTTGCTTGATGCCTTCCAGGTATCTTCCCCGTTCCAAGACTTCCTGGAGCAATCGCGATGCCAGACCGTTTCCCCGATATGTCGGAGCAACATAGACGCCCCAGATCATGCCTTTGTGTCTGAGCTTCAGGCCATATTCCCTCTTGAAGCCCATCATTCCTGCCAGTGCTCCTTCTGCTGTGTATGCTCCCAGAATGTAATCATCGGGCTCGTTATGTATGCGTTCCTGCACTTCATTCATGGGGATCTGAATGGATAGCTCGAACGAAGCCCCGAAGGCTTCAGGATGCGTGCTGAGCGCTTCTAATCGAAAAGGCCAGTATAGATCTGCTTCATCCCGGCGGATATTGCGAATGACATACCCGTCCTGCTTATCTTCCTCACTCATATTTCAATCGCTCCCTGCATTTCATAAGGATAATCAATCTGAATTTTCACATTTGCCGCCGCTTCCTCTCCTGCCAGCAGTCCCACAACATAAATCCCCAGATCAATGGACGTGGCTACTCCACCAGCAGTAATTACATTTCCATCTTTTACAATCCGCTTCTGAATCACCTCGGTGACATACGGCTCAAGCAAATCATATGCACCGGGATGTGTTGTTGCTCTTTTACCAGACAAAAATCCAGCCGCACCCAGCAGAAGAGAGCCTGTGCACACGGATACCTTCAAAGGAACAGACTCAGCTTGTTTCAACCAACCTACGAACGCCTCGTCATACCGAAGTTTACGCGTTCCCATGCCTCCGGGGATAAACACGAGATCATAATCTGCCAGATCCGGCTTCACTCGATCGACCTTCAACGTTAAGCCAGACTCATCCGTGACCTGATCTGTCATCGCACAGGTTTCCCAAGTCGTTCCCTTGGTTTGCTCAAAGAAATTCAACCGATTGATCACATCATAGAACCCTACAAAATCAAGAAAAGTCAGTCCATCAAACAAAAAAAATGCGATTTTCATATCTAAAAACCTCCAATAGTCTTATTTTGACGCGTTCCGATCCCGCTCCAACGCTTCCTTCACCCGGTCACGTGCTGGCAGTTTGCTATTGATATGAAGGAGCAAGCCCACAATCACAAGAAGAAGAATAACGACAATGATTTCAAACACGTATCCACCCCCTCAAGGAAATAGTGGCAAATGTGACTGGTTGCAGAACTATGTAATCTCTATTTTAATCCACGGGCGATGATCCACTCCAGCCACTTCCACGGCAGCAACGCTTTACCTATGATGAGCACACGTGAGCCTTTTCCCAGCGCATATCGAAGTCTTGGTGATCGCATCCGTGCAATTCGTCCGATCAGATCTGCTACCTCCTGTGGGTCAGGTGCCGTCTCGCTCGCATGTTTGGAATAACGAAGAACCGCATCCAGCTTATGCTTATACGGTGAGTCCTCGCTCCGGTGAATTTCCCCCAGCCCCTTATTCCAGATCGGCGTGCGATAAGAGCCTGGCTCAACTAATACCACCCGAACGCCGAACGAAGACATCTCATGCCGCAGACTTTCCGTGAATCCTTCCACAGCGAATTTGGAGGCAGCATAAGGTGCATATCCCGGAAAGCCAGATAAGCCGCTAACACTGGATAAATTAATGATCAGACCTTGCTTCTGCTCACGCATCACTGGCAGGACTGCACGCGTAACCGCGATCAAGCCGAACAGATTGGTTTCCATTTGGCGCCGCCAGTCATCCATCGATACTTCTTCGATGAACCCCCCGACCGCAAATCCTGCATTGTTCACCAGTATGTCGATTCGGCCATAATCCAGAACGACTTTGGTTATAGCTGCTTGCACCGATTCAGAATCAGTAACATCCAGCTGCTCATACACCAAACGTTCTGTTATGCCTGCCTCTCCTGCAAGTCTGACCAACTCTTCTCTTCGATTCAGGTCACGCATGGTGGCAACAACAAGGTATCCCTGCTTGGCAAGAGTAATGGCCGTTAACATACCGAAGCCACTGGATGTTCCTGTAATGAGAGCCACGGGATCATGTGCTCCACGTGTTGATAGTCTGTTTTCCTTTGTTTCTTCATTTCTATGATCCTCTGTCTGCATCCGCTGCTGTCCATCTCCTATCTTGTATGTCACCACTGTCATTCAGCCACCTGCTCTCCCCCAATATTTCCACACCATCTCAATCAAGCTGTCTCTCCACCCTGCGTAGCTTGGTGACCCCCGGTTTGAACGTATAATGAATCCTCCACCTCGAATGGCGAAACGCCATCAAATAGAAGCCTTGAAATATACAATAAAGGGCAGATGCCTCTGCCCTCCCTGTTGTGTTTTATTATTTATACTGTGTTGTCATTTCTTCTTATTCAAAATCTCGGCAAGAGCAGTATCTGGCGTACCATATGAGAAAGTGAAGCCTTCCATCTCCAATCGCTCGGGAATCACCCAACGACTTTTGAGAACCAGTTCCGTTTCGGTCTGAATGAAACGTGCACCCAGTTCAAGAATCCAGCGAGGAGAAGGCAGTCCAATTCGAACACCCATCTGTTCTCTCAGACGCGCCATCAGCTCACGATTCGTAACCGGATGTGGCGAAGAAGCATTGAATACACCATTCAGATGTGGATGCTTCTGCAGATAGATCACCATGCGGAACAGATCCTCAATATGAATCCAGCTGAACTGTTGTGTTCCTGCACCTTGCGATCCCCCTAAGCCAAAACGGACCAGGTTCGTCATGGGCACCATTACGCCGCCCTCACCCAGCACAATCGCAATTCGCAGTGCAATCTGACGCGTAGACGGCAAACTGAATTCAAAGAAAGCCTGTTCCCATGCCTTGGCAACGTCAACCGAGAAGCCAGAGCCAATCTCGCCTTCTTTTTCCGTCATGGGACGATCTTCAGCATGTCTATATATGGTTGCTGTACTCGAATTAATCCATAGTTCAGGAGGATGATTACAAGCCAGGACGGACTCGCCGAGAATACGCGTTGTACGAGTTCTGGATTCCAGAATGACTTTACGATTTTCATCCGTATAACGGCAGTTCACCGATTTGCCTGCCAGGTTAATCAACATCTCTGCTTCTTCCAGTGCCTCTATGATTCCTGCACGATCCTCCCAGGCAATATGGCCGGGCTGACGCGAGATGATCAGCACCTCATAATCCAACTTCTTGAACCTTTGGGCAAAATCCTGTCCGACAAATCCCGTTCCACCAGCCAATACAACCTTCTTCACGATATCCCCTCATTTCCCATACTGGGTAAAGAATTCGCAAGATATAGATCAACATGTTTCTATGCATGCAAAATACAGATATTAGATTGAACACCGCTGGTGACCCGTTGGTTTGATTTAATTCACACCCAGGGATGCGTACAAGCGATCCCGCTCTTCGAGAGCCCATGTGTTTGCAGGGTTTTGTTCCAACTGATATCGGAGTTCATCATAAAAATCATGGATCATGAATCCGTCTGGCAAGTTGCCGAGCATGGCTGTAAAGTTATACTCTGGCAGTGTTTTCTTTCCCTCACTGATCTGCTTCAGCCATTCCATCCACTTCGAAAGAGTGAGCACTTCCTCCTGCCATAACTCGGCCTGTAACCCAAGCGCATCCTGAAACTGCTCGTACGCCAATGGATCAGCGAAGGCGCGGCAAGCCTGAACAGCCAGTTCATACAACTGGGTCACTGCACGGCGTACCTCATGCTCAAGTTCGACCTGCAATCCTCCCATATAATCCTGAACCTGAATGCTCTGTCCATCATCATATAGTAGCGGGGCTTGGGCCAACAGGCGTACAATCTCTTCCATCTCATGCATTGAAACTCGCTTCTGCTCATAGAGAGCAGGTAATTGATATGCTGTAATGATCATTCACTCCTACATCGTTCTTCTATTAATGACCTATATTATAGCACGGTTTGGCAATCATCTATCAGGATAACTTGACTATCCACTACAACTTGTAGTAGTTTATACGTACTACGTAGTGTAGTAATACGATTGTTATGGACGCATAACGATGCTAAGGAGTGTTCACAGTGAACCCGATTCAAAAATTATCTGAAACAGAAATGGAGTTAATGGTCGTTATATGGTCATGCGATCTACCCGTCACCTCAACTGAGCTATTAGATATATTCGCTGAGAAGGGAAAAGGGTGGAAAGCACAGACCATGTCTACCTTTCTATCAAGGTTGGTAGATAAAGGCGCCTTAACGGTTACGAGACGTGGACGAACCAATGATTATAAACCTCTTCTACAGCCCGAAGATTACAAGCTACAAGAAACGCAGCACGTTCTTGATGGACTCTATCAAGGTTCAGTCAAGAATTTGGTTTCGGCCATGTATGACGGTGATAAGCTTTCAGACGATGACATTTCAGAACTAAAAAAATGGCTTTCGGAAAAGTAGGTGCAGACCATGAAGATCTTTTTTGAAATTCTGTGCAGTCTGACCGTGGCTGGAAGTATCGTTGCCGTTTGTATTTTGGCACTACGATTCATACCCGTGTCTGTTTTTCCGACAAAGTGGCTCTACAGACTCGGTAAAATGGCTCTCTTGTTCTATCTGTTCCCGGTATCTCTTGGCCTTTCATGGCTTTTGGGTTTTGTATTCCCTCCTACATCAACTGTACCAAGTACGGAGTATGCAACATCTTCGAGCTTACTTGCAGGACCATTCATCCCGGAACAAACCATATCTGTAACCACAGCCTGGTTCTTGTTATGCGTATGGGCATTGGCGTCATCGGTTTTTCTTCATGGCAGGTGTATTGTTATCGGAGATTTTTGAATGAACTATCACGCACACGTACGCCAGTCCTCTGTCATAGTGAGGCCGCTATACAGCTACCATTAATCAAAGAGGCTTTGGGTCTCAAAGGGAATATCACGCTTGCTCACAGCACTGCAGTACGGAGCCCTATACTGGTTGGCTTGTTTAAACCAACGATATATCTTCCACCCGAAAATACGGTAAAGATGGACATCAAGATGGTCATTCATCATGAGTTGGTACATCTGAAAAATCAAGATCTGTGGGTCAAGGCTCTGATCTTGGGGGTTAGTGCCCTCCACTGGTTTAATCCCCTGGTTCATATGATTCGCCGGGACATTCATACCTGGAGCGAGTTGACCTGTGATGAAGAAGTAGTGAAAGAGATGTCGCATGAAGAGCGAAGACGGTATGGTGAGACGATTATAAATGTGATGGCGGGAACCAAGAAAATGCCTGCTCAATTTTGTTCATCCCTGTCGGGTGAAGGCAAACAATTAAAAAGGAGATTGATGATTATGTTTAATGTGAAGAAACTGAAAAAGAAACACTGGATATTAAGTATGGGAGCCCTATTGCTTATTACCGGAGTAAGTACATCCACCGCAGTATGGGCATCAAACCATACAGTTAAAGTAGAGGCCGAGGCTACTGAAGCTGTGCCTGTTCCTTCAGTATCTGAAACTCCTGAAATCGTAGCTTCTCCCCATCAAGCCGGAGTCTCCGAAGCTGTAACTGTTCCCTCTACTTCCGAAACGCCTGAACTCGTGGCTCTCCCTGAGGATGAAGTTTCCGAAGCTGTGCCAGTTCCGTCTGCTACTGTACCTTCTACTACTGAATCTTCTGAGGCTAAAGTCATAGAAGCAGCCACTGTTCCTTTTACGGGTGGATCTCCTGAAATCGTAGCCGTTCCTTCTAATACTAACTCCTCCGAAATGGTAGCTCTCCCTGGGGATAAGGTTTCAGAAACTGTACCTGCTCCTTCAGAAAAATAACCTATCGTTAAGGAGCAATAGCATCCTTATATGCAAACAGGACGAAGCATAGATCTCCAGCTTCGTCCTGTTTCCGTTTTTCTGTCATGTGCATTAGATAAATGTTTTGATCGTAGCAAAATATTCACGGATCATGTTGACGGGTTTCAGATAACCCGGTGATGGGGCAGATATGCCGTATTCTGCCGCATAACCGTTCTTGGCAGCAATATATTTGGAACGGAACATATGATAGTCACTCGTGACAATCATGATCTCCGGGTGCTCCAACCCGGATTCCTGAATAATTTTTTTGGAAAAGGCCAAATTCTCCTGTGTACTTGTGGAGCGATCTTCCATAATCACTTGGGCGGGGCTAATGCCCTGTGCAATCAGATAGTTTTTCATAGCGAGCGCTTCTGGTATTGATTCCCCAGGTCCCTGTCCACCTGATACAATGACCGGTGTCTGAGGGTGACTGCGAATGTAGTCCAGACTTGCATCTAACCTTTGCTTCAAAGTCAATGATAATTCCGTTCCCCGTATGCCTGAACCTAGAATAATGACATAGTCCGCCTCTTCCGGATCATTCGCACCCAGCTGTGTGAATACAAGCGCCTCGATAATGACAAAAGATACGGCAGCCACGCAAAATCCGGTAAGGATAATCCGTTTCAAAATAACATGCTTCTGATAGTCAATCCGCCTTAGTACGATAAAAGCTACCGTGATCATTCCGAATAACATGACTGGAAATCTTTGGCCCCAGAAGACCAAAAACGCCATAAAACATGCCAACAGAACAAGATCAATGATCAGTCCATTTTTTTGTAAGAACTTTTTTATCAAATCCGTAGACACTCCTTCTTGTACCCGCAGTTCCGCGTAATCTCTATTATTCAAGCTGTTATTATCATTAATTTGGGCCATTGTTCCTGCCAGCACTTCTTATGAACACGTTGATTGTAATAATCAGCATCCGTGAAGAAGATCCCAAATATAGTTACGTACATATCCTGCACCTATGTAACATTGAGACAATTCCAGACTTCGAACTCGCCGCAGGTCATGCATTAATTCCTCGTGATCCATAATCGCTTGAACGAATCTCTCCTCATGCAACATGTCTGCCTCCTGCGGTTCACCTTATAGTTCTCTCGTATTAGCGATAAACCCTTGTTCCAATATATCATGTTACCTATCTGCAATAAAATGAACAACGCTCGAACATTCACGTCACGACTTCGAATTCTGAACCTATCACCTGCAAATAGCCCGTAAACAGCTTGGGTTGTCCAAGTGTTTACGGGCTACATTATGATGGTATGGAGTTAGAAACGATTGATATGTATTGAATCGGTATCCAGATTTGCGGTGGTTGGTTCGGCCCCGGGTATACTTCCAACTCTGGCATAAAAGCGTGCTCATAAGGATTGGATGGAAACCATTCCGAGATAATTCGTTTCCACAGAAGCTGCATGCTCTCCGGCATCGGGCCCTCGACTTCAAATACACTCCATTGAGAAGCAGGCATGGTGAAGCTTGATAATCCTTCCGGTATTTCACCATCGTAAGTCGTAGCAATCCAGTATTCCAGTTGCTTATCCTTGATTTCGCTCTGATCTACAACGACACCGAGTAACCCTGGAATTTCTCCATTGTTCAGTTCAAACAATCGATCTTCCGTACCGCTCGTCCACGCTTCCTGCCACATCTTCCCGATCCCTTGCAGATGCTCCCCGTCTACATATGAGAAAGCCTGCTTCACTCCCACTATTGTAAATTCGGGACGTTCAACAATTTTATATTTCATCGGTTCTGCTCCTTTTAGACTTACTTGAATAACCAGACGATTATACGATTGGACAGAGCTTCTCTTTTTGCGTGCCTCACTTGGTGCCATACCATGTTGTCTCTGGAATGCTTTGGAGAAAGATTCAGGCGTGTCATAGCCATATTTAAGCGCCAGATCAATAATTTTGTGATCACTTTGCAGAAGCTCATGTGCCGCCAGTGTCAATCGTCTGCGTCTTATGTACTCCGCTACAGTAACATCAGTTAGTAAGGCAAAGGTACGTTGAAAATGAAAAGGAGAGATATGAGACTCCGCTGCAATCTGCTCCATCGTCATACTTTCGAGCAAGTGGTCTTCTATATATTGAATAGCGACCTGCAATGAGTTGATCCAGTTCATATGTTAATCACTCCTTGATGTCTAATATAAACGAAAAACAACGCAATAACCTGTCATGCTGTGCTTTCATTTGTCCGGTTCAAGCGCAACGATGAAGTTTATATACATCTGCTGGGCTCCATGCGTCAGTTCTGCGATCTACTGGATCTTTGCCCGAAACTCCCTTACAGACGAGAAAGAGGCCTCCGATTCGGAAGCCATCTTATTCGGGCAACAAAGCTATGCAGTCTGGATGTATCCATCCGAATCAGCCTCGCCTTACTCGCACTGGGTGTTGGGGCATTCCTCGATAATGACTTTTATTTTACCCGGCGAACACTTCCGGTCACCCCATGTTGAAGCTGTACATTTGTAAAAGTAACCGTCGTCCCTTGCCCAATGGGGGATTGGGCCACAATGCCAACTTTGATCTCTTCCGGGCAGTCGAGACCGAAATAGCGAACCAGCTTCCACTTCTCTCCATCCTGAGAATAATGGAAAGCAAAGCTGTTGCCTGCTCGGGCTACACGTAAATAAGGCTTGTTAACCTCTACAGGTGCTGATACACAATCATCCGAGTTACCACGGGTAACGACACTGAGAATCGACGGCTGTTCTTCGAAATACTCAAAGCAAACTTTAGCCCAATTCGTATCGTCCACTCTCACCATCAGGCAGCCCGAATCATACTGTTCTTTCATGTCCACCTGTACTTGAGTGACCATGCTGAAATCTCCCTTGATTATCGTATGTAAAAATGGAGCTGAGGCTTTCACCGGGTCACCTCCCGGATCAATGAAAAAGTCACTTATCGGCGAAACGGTTATCGTTACTTTGCCGTCTTCAATGGACCAATCAGCTGGCTCGTTCAGCCATCCCAGATTGGCAGATAATGTTTTACCTGAACATTGTTCGAATAGATTCGTCATGTGGCACACCCTTTGTCTGTGATTTGAGTTTGCTGAGTTCTCTGTTGTATTCGGTACACAACATAGCTAATCCTGTAGGTTTTGCTTAAAGCTTCCATTCCTAATATCGAATCCGTTGATGCGGTTGGATAATACGCTCGTCCCAAACTTGTACCTCAATATATCGTTCCGGGCCCTGTTCACCCTGACGGTTCCATTCCTGAGGCCAACCATAGGCCTGAATGACTGCCAGAATTTCATCTTTGGTATAGATCTGCTTACGGTAAGGTTTATCATCCATATATCGCATTGTTGGAAAGAGGTCTCCATACGTGAAGCTCACAACTTCGGCAGGCAGATCTTCCCACAGAATCATCACTAGATCCGGTTCGGTATACCAGGATGACAGCCATTCACATGCACCAAGGGTCAGATAGTGGGGATATCGATTGGTGGGGGTTCCTCCCTTAGCCTTAAACTGCTCATATGCTCTCTGTTCAAGCGCTCTCCGAATGGTCATGTAATCCGTTGATCGCTGACTGGCAAAATTCCGGCCTTGATGATTGATTTGTTGGGTAACTGTTTCCGCTTCTTCATTAGACAGGCTGGAGAGATTTCGGAAAGGTCCAAGACTTTGTTCAAAATAATGATACGCCTTCAAGTCTGTCATATGAATCTCACCTCCAACAAATCGCTCCGTATCCATATTCGTTAGTCATAGTGTACATCATGCCATCATTTATGGAAATATCTGTAGCAAATTAATCATTGTGGAGAAAAGTTACACTTGGGTACTTCAATTGCATTCATCCCTAGCAACTATTCTCGTACAAAAAAATGCGTCAACATGTGCGGAAGTCTTCCACGCATGCTGACGCCTCTTTGATTTTGGTAAGATTGCAGAAGCTTGGATGACAGCCCTATAACCAACTCCACTTCGGTAACTGATCGAGCGTAATAACCTCTTCGCTATGGTACACTTCTTTCAAAAATGCTAGTTCATTATGAGTGCCATCCCTTAGGAAGCCACCTGTCCAAGTACAGAACCAACTCCAGTGTACATCCTGTTCCTTCATTTGTTTGGGGTCAGGGATGGAGCCGTTCTCGGCCAGTGCAATGATTTTGTTGTCCTTCACAAGCTCAAGCAGGTTGGCGTAACGTGCAGCCAGCGGGCTGTGATCTCCTGCTTCCGGGTATACATCCACACTCACAATATCCACGACATCATCCCCTGGATACCATTCCGGTTTTTCCGAGTTCCATACCCAGATGAGATTGTGCAGCTTGTGCTCGTGAACTAATCGATCATACAACATAAGGTATAACTGTTTGGCAGGATCGGGACCTTTCGCTCCCCACCAGAACCAGCCACCCTCCGCTTCATGAAGTGGTCGGAATAACACAGGCACACCAGCATCCTTCAGCTCCTGTAAATGTGTAGCAATTCCATCGATATCCCGGATCAAAAGTCTGTACTCTTCTGACTCAGAATTTGCCAGCGCTGATGCTAAATCATAGGTGGTTGCGTTCGTATAGAACCCCCGCCACCACTCCTTGCCCGGTTCATCGATCAGATCCGTCGGTGCATTCCAGTGCCAGCACAGCGTCACAATGCCACCTTGTCGGTGCCAATCTATCACATCCCGAATCTCGTGAGAGACTGCACCGCGCTCTGTTCTTGATGGTGAATATTCCATGAGATCAAAGCCAACCACAGCTGGCTTCCGGCCTGTATTTTCATTAATCCAGTTCAGATTGCTGTAGTCCTGCTGACCTGACAACATCCCTTTTCCATAACGCTCGACCAGAAACGCCATTAGTTCTCTCGCTTCAGATGTCGCTGCTTCATTCACCGGAGCACTGTTGATCGTACGTACCGTCATCGCTAACACCTCCAAGTGGTTTTACCATTTAACCCACAACACATCCAGATTAGATCACCAGTGTCCTGCAATCCTTATAACAATCCACTTACCCTACAACCCCGGAGCGCTCGATACTTTCCACGAAGTAACGTTGCACGAACAAGTACAGAATAATCAGCGGTGCAATCGCGAGCAAAATACCTGTATCCACGATCATCGCGACATAGTTTGGATCGGCCTTGATGCCCGAATTCGAGCCAAAGCCCATCAGTTGCGGAATCAATTGGTTCGCCTGAGCAGGTAAGGAAGCCACCTTCAACGAGATCAGTGGGCTTTCACTCATGAATAATGCCGAATAGAACGTATCGTTGTACTGCCACACAAAGGAGAACAGAATAACCGTAATCAGTGGTGAGATCGCATTGGGCAACATGATACGGGCAAACGTCTTGAATCCACCTGCGCCGTCAATCAGTGCGGCCTCCTCGATTTCCTTGGGCATGCCCTTGAAGAACTGCCGGAAGATGTAGATGAACAGCCCTGCCTTCAATCCGCCTGCCGTAGCAGCCGTAATGATTGAAGGCCAATACGTATTCAGCAGATTGATGCCATTCTTTCCGGTGAACAACTGGATGATGCCCAGAAAGTCGAAGCTGCGGAAATGCAGATACATTGGCACCATGAGTGTGCTTGTTGGCACCAAAATCGTGAGAATCACCAGCACGAACAGTACATTGCTCCCCGGAAAAGAAAAGCGGGCGAAGCCGTACCCCGTAAGCGCACAGGATATGGCTGTCAACAGTGTCGTAATGGTAACGAACAATAGAGTGTTCGCCAGCAAGGGAAGGTAATCCATCACTTGCGCCGCAAGCTTGATGTTATCCAGCGTAAAATGCTGGGGAATCATATAGATCGTCGGATTGTAGATATCCATTTTATCTTTAAAAGCGACTGAAACTTTAAGAAATAACGGGTACAAAATAATAAATGAAATGCCGATGACCAGTGCATATCTGAATATGGAATAGAGAAGGTCCGATGTCTTGTTTCGCACCCGCTGCATATGGTAATTTGGTTTCGGAACCACCACCATACGATCCGTTCCTGACGCAGCCATAATCTGAAGCCTCCCTCAACGTTAACCGTCAGTTGTAATGAACCCGTCGTGACAGCATCCAGCCCACTACGATTAGTACAAGGCCAATCACCAGTGTGTATAACCAGGACATGGCAGAGCTCAAGCCAAAATTCTGGGTTTTGAATGCAGTCTGATAGATCGCCTGTGTGACCGGACTTCCGGTAAAAGAATCAATGATCGTGTAGATGACATTCGTAAGGATCAACGGACTCACCATCGGAAATGTAATTTTCCAGAACGACTCATAGGCTGTCGCCCCTTCGATCTTCGCAACCTCGTACATCGATCCCGGTACCGATTGCAGCGCGGCGAGGAAGATCAGAATCTGTACGCCAGAGCTGCTGATAATCTCATAGATCCGCGTGATGGCTTCAACGATGTAGTCCACATAAGCCATCGGCAATCCCACTTCGGCCAGCATCCGCACAATGGATACTACATTGAACGAAGCACCTCCATCCGCAGCTGCATCCACTGCACTCGCATCCCCCATCAGATTGATGAGTCCCGCAGATTCAGCGGCTGCAACTGCACTGGAAGCCAGAATAACCGGCAGGAAGAAGATTGCACGCGCCAATGTTCTGCCCTTGAACTTCTGGTTGAGCAATGTTGCCGTAAACAGACTGAAGAACAAAATCATTGGCACATTCAGCAGCATTGCTCCAACCGAATCCACCAGAATCCGGTTGAAGGTGGCATCAATCAGAAGTGCATCCTTGAAGTTTCTAAATCCGACATAGTCCAGAACGTAACCGCCTGGAGCAACGGACAGATTGCTCAGACTGAACCGGATGGATTGCAGGAGCGGTGTGGCAAAGAGAAAGATGAAACCGACCAGCCACGGCGATATAAATGTAAGTCCAAGCAGTGCTCTCCGCGACTTCAGTGATAATTGAATGGCTCTCATCGGTTCACTCCTTCCACCACATAGTCCGTTCCGCCAACGGTCGTTCCATCCACGCTTACTGCATCCGCATTGTAATTCACAAGAATGGATGTACCGCCGGTATAAGTCATCCGTACGACACCATCCTGAATCCGTTCATGCTTTAGCATTTGTTCATTTCCTAACAATCCCAGTGCTTCATTGGCTTGTTTCCACAAGGCAACAGCGTCATCTACCCAATAGCCATATTCGGTCGCATAGGCCGAATCATAATTGGTCAGCTTCAGCCTGGATGATGGTTCATAGGTCCATTGAAAATACGGAGCTGCCCCTAGCTCCAGACTATGGAGCAACTGTTTGCGGAGATCCTGATCCCCTGACGTGTTCATCGGAGATGCAGCATAGTTCATATATCCATGAATGACCATCGCATAAAACGGAACCTCTTCATCCGTAATATTGAACCGACTGGATCCTGCGGGGATATTTACTACATGTTGCGCGCTTCCCAAAGCATAGGCATTAGCCCCGGAAACCATCAGATTCGGATAGGACTGTTGCAGCTGGCCCAGCTGCTCCTTCACAATGTTCTTCGCTGTCTCCCGATGAATCACCCGACTGTCCCGATAATCGGATGACAGAACCTGCCCGAGGTCACGAAGAGATAAACCGCCAATATCCAATGCGCTAAATTTTTTGGCAAACTCGTTCACTACATAAGGAAGCTTGGCCGCCGAGAGTAGATAATAGCTATCCTTCATCTGATCCATACGGTTCATCGCAGGGCTGTAGGGATACAGTTCCGCTGTCTCCTTCGTTACAAAGCGCGCCGCATCCGAGGAAGGAGCAAAACGCATATCATCGTGATAAATGTGCTGGAAAGCCACATCCGGGAACAAAGCTCCCCCCGACTGCTCCAGCTTAGCGGACAACGCCTGAAGTTCGGAACGACTGCCTACTTCACTGTCCAACTTCACCTGGGTTGGCGTATGATGGCTGATGCCACCTCCAAACCATCCCTGATACCGCATTTGTACGCGGTTCACACCTTCTTGCTGTAACTTCGCCGCCATTTCGGTGGCCTGTTCGTACGTCGTCATGGCTAAAGTGGTCCGATAGGGCACGCTCAGGAACGAAGACTTTTTGTCCACTGCACCAAGCACATCCACATAGAACGGCAACTCCGTCTGTTCTGCGAGCGGCTTCAATACATCCTGCTCGATCAACTGCTGCTGATACAGGCGGGCCATACCCGAGTAACTGGCATCTTCTCCATGAAGGAAATGATAACGGACCTGAATATCTCCACGGAAAGGCTCTTCGCTAAGCAGCTGGATCTCCTGCATTTTCTGCGAGGTGTACATCTCCAGCTCATCCTCCCCGCGCAGGGAGAAGGTCGCGTGTACATGGTTGTAACTATTCTGTCTGCCTCCAATATCCGCGGAGATACTGGCAATGCCATCCCCTTTTTCAATGACTGCAAACCAGGCATTCTCCCCGTTCTTCAGACCAAACACAGGCATATACGCGGATTCACTAACCTGAGGACGACTGAGTGAATTATCATTTGGGTCTGTGCCATATACACGCTGTACATACTGCTCTTCCTGGGTTTTTCCGTTGTTCAGATGAATCAGGCTGCCTGAACCGTCGGGCACGAGCATGTAACCCCCACCCTTCGTATCCGCAGCACCAAAATAAGCGAGCAAATCAATATTCCGAATGCGGTATTGCCCACTTTCTTCTATTTGGCTCAGAGGCACGGTCACAACGAGTGCCCCCTGCTCAAGTCGATATTCCACAGAAATGACGAAGCTGGGCTTATCCGATACACCTCCGCCTTCGACCCCATTCTCCTGATTGTCAAAAGCCAAATCGTCCACGTTGTAACCCGCCGTCTCAAAGGCACTTACCATCTTGTTCAACACCAGCTGCTTCGAAATCTGGCCATCCAACCGTTCCAATACATCTGGATTGTTCTTGGTTGGATAATATCGTGCAGAGGTGTACCTTGCGACAGAAGCATCCACCTTGGAAAGAACCTTCTCCTCCAGCCGCTGTTTACTAATCAGTTTGGGCAGGGCATCCATACCAAGCGACGTATCGCCAAGGGTATAGGTCACCCGAATTCCCTGATCAATCTGGCCTACTGTGAATTGCTTGTTGCTAATGCTGGCACTGAAATTCGGGAAGTTCTCCAGTGTCCCCATCGCATCTCGAAAGGACACGTTCAGCTGCGAGGACAACACTTCTTTTTCATAGGCAGAAGCAAGTCCATCCCCGTCCCGTTCTTTCGGGTTGCTATACCAGATCTCTCCACTATTCCCGTCACGTACGGCGATTTCCGTAGTCTCTTCGTTATAGTACAGTGCCAGTTCTTGGTCTTCAGCAACCAGTTGCATACCAGGCACCCCCTGCGAAGAGTCACCAAGGAACTTCAATGGTTCCTCTGTGACGGGCATAGCTTTGGTTGTTGTATCCAGATAAGCCGCGGCTTCTACGGCAGGAACCCCCCTGTTGTTTATATACAGCAGCCCGGCTGCAATCATGATTACAGCTGTACCACCAGCCAGCACCGTATATAGTCTTTGCTTTTTGTTCACGGATGCCGCCTCCTTTAGGTCCGAAAAATCAACTCGCGGTAAATGTTATAACCGAATTCGTACAGCTGTTGCAGCATGCTAAAGACCAGTGCGCCAAGGAATACGATAATGCCCATTACAATGAGCGTCAGCACCATCGTAATGATTGTTCTAATCACCGTGTACTGGTGTACCGTCATCATGCCAATGAACAGAAGCAGTACAAACCAGAAGAACGCTATACTATTGAACAGATAATAAAAAGCAGTCTCCTCCTGCACCATAAATCGGCTGATCACGATCATCGGGGCATAGATCAGAATAATCGGAATGAGCGAGTAACCTGTCGCCAGCACGATTTCCCTGAACTTGCCTTCTCCTTCCATCAAGGTCGTTACCGCCCAATTGGCCGTGCACCATAGGATGAACGGTACCGCGACCGTCACGATCTCCCCGATGCTATTGATTGTGCGAGGATCGATGTAATTAACGAGAAATCCTGCGTACTGCTTTTGCAAAATCATCATGACAATAGTAAGCGCCAATGCTGCAAAAGCAACAAGCAACCGACCCCGGTTATCCGACTTGAGATCCCAGAATGCATCAATGGGGTGAAAAATGAGATGCAGTGGAAACTTAATGTAGTCCTGCTTCATGATTCAATCTGCCTCCTACGTCTCCATTTAACCGCTACCCGGGTCAGGATCAGAATGAATATCAGCGCAATCGCAGTGGTCAGGAACGTGCCGAAGTGCTCCTTCATCATCTCTCGCCGATGCCTCTTGAACGCGACAGAATAACTCTTGCGGTCCATGCCAAGTTCGAAGTAACCCAGCGCTTCCTCGTTTTTCTTTTCCATTAATAAGGACTTGCCTATGCCGATATAGGCGATGTCATAGTTGGCATTCAGCTTGAGTACTTCTCGCCATATATTCACTGCCTCCGTGTCCTCGCCCCGATAGTGGAGTTCCACCGCTTCATTCACACGGGTACCAAAACGGGTTGGTTCATAGACGACAAGGTTGTTCTTGCCCCGATCTAGAACCAGCGTATGATTCCCAGATTGTTCAATCGCGACAGGCGTTTTGAGCGTACCTACCTGATTTCCTTTGCCACCGTATATGTAGAGCAGATGACCTTCATCGTCGTACGTAAACACCCGGTTCTGTGTCGCATCCAGTACACTGTACATGCCGTTGCCTAGCACTTTCACATCGATCAGTTTGGAGGGACCCGGATTGTTGCGGAACCGGATATCGCCTTTGACGTCGTAATAACCAAACCGTTTCAGTACATCTTCACCAGACGGGTTAAGCCGCTTGATCGGTTCATTCGAGCCGGGGTCAATATTCGTCGCATACACGAATCCTTTGTGGTCGATATCCGCATTGGAGAACTCCGTAGGGACAAACAGGACCATCTGTGCACGCTGGGCTTTGGTAGATAACAATCGCCAGATATATTCGCCGTAGTCCCGCTCTACTTTGTTCGTACCGACATATCCGATAAATTTCCCACTCTCGTCAAACTGCATAATCCCTTCGTAGACTCCCTGTGCCACAACATACACTCGGCCTACATGGTCCACCGTCAGTTTTAAAGGCTGGAACTGGAATTGGGTCGATAGGATATCCGACTCGGGCTTTGTCATGGTTTGTATCAGCGTCCCCTCTCCATCCAGGACAACCACACGACCGTTGCCTGTATCGGCGACGTATATGCGCTCTTGTTCATCTACAAACAATCCACCTGGAAGGTTGAAGGTCTCCTTGCTGCCATCCATCATGAATCCATCGATGACGCGCAGCAGCTTAAAGCCTGGGTCCAATACGATAACTCGGCTGTTGCCGCTATCCAAAATGTAGATCAACCCGGAGGGAGAAACATTCACATCACCGGGGTCTTTGAACTCACTAATGCCGAGATCACGGCCTGATATCGTACGCTCGGGCAGATAGGCATCTGGTGAAGGAACAGCCTCTTTCCAGTAGTTGTAGTTATAACTCTCATACGGCGCCGGGGAGGCCGCCGCAGGCACGGCATTCACCAGCAGCAGAGATACTGCTGCCAGGAGAACAAGCCATCTTTTCACTGTGCGTGCCATATCGTTCCCCTTAATCCTTCATGCCCGAGCTCGCCATCGTCTCAATGATTCGGCTCTGAGAGAAAATAAATAGCGTGATCGGCACACTCATCAAAATCAGTGCTACCGCAGCACCCGCTCCTGCCCGGGATATTCCGCCCTGAATAATCTGACCTGCTGCATAATGCAGGGTCTTGAGCTGCTCGCTGTAGATGTATCCATTGCCATCACTGCCCCATAACATCTGGAACAGCAGGATGATTAATGTGAGCCACGCGGGCTTCACATTAGGCATAACAATGGACCAAAAGATCCGGTATTCACTGGCACCATCCATCTTGGCTGCTTCCAGCAGTGCATCCGGGATCTGCTCCATGAACTGTTTCATCAGATACAACCCGAGTGAATAGGCAAATGCCGGAATGATAACAGCCCAGTACGTATCGATCCATCCGAGCCATGACATGATCATATAGTTCGGAATTGCCGTTACCGCAGGTGTGAACATCAGTGACAGTACGACCACTTGGAACATGAATACTTTGCCTGGAAACTTGTGTTTGGCAAGCGGGTAAGCCGCTGCGGAAGCCAGCAGCACATGGCCTACAATTCCGATGCCTGTGATAAATACCGTGTTGAATATATAACGTGAGAACGGTACCCACGAGTCACTCAGCAGATTCAGCAGATCTGTAAAGTTGCTGAACGTGGGATTTTTGACAAACAGCGTTGGTGGAAAGGTAAAAATTTCATCCAATGGTTTGAATGCGTTGTTGATCGCATAGATCAACGGCAGCACCATGAAGGCACCAAATACGAGCAGAAGGGCAAACAGGGAGAGGCTTCCCGATAGCGAACGATTCACGCGTTTTTTGCCTGTCGCAATTGCAGCCATAGCTATTCTCCCACCCTTCGAAGCAGTTTCTGTACCAGCAAGTTGGTGCCCACCATAATCATGAACAGTACAGTGGCAATTGCTGATGCATATCCCATCTCAAACCGCGTAGTACCAAAGTCGATCAAATGGGTCACCACCGTCTCTGCTGCATAGTTCACGCTTGGGAACCCGGCTAGTGCGATCGACACATCGGCCACGGCAAACGAGGTTGTGAGCTGAATGACTGCGCCGAACATGAGCTGTGGACGCATCGAAGGCAAGGTAATATACCATAGCTCCTGCCAGCGATTTTTGATCCCATCCACGGCTCCCGCTTCGTACAATGTCCGGTCCACCGTCTGCAAACCAGCGATAAACGCCAGAAATCCGGTTCCGAGACTCAGCCATAGCTGCACGAGAATGAGAATAGGCATAATGTAGGCTTCCGTCTTCAGCCATTGGATCGGCTCCAACAGAAAACCCCATTTGATCAACAGCCCATTGGCAATACCATAACGATCTCCCGAGAAGATCATCAGCCAGATAAAATACACATTGCCCGAAATGGAGGGCGCGTAGAAGATCAGCGTCATGAACGCTCTCCATTTCGGTGTTAACTCATTAATGATCCACGCGAAGACAAAACAGGCAATATAACTGATCGGTCCGGTAATGATGGCAAACAGCAGCGTATTCTTGATCGCAATCAGGAATACATCATCCTCCAGAAACAGGCGAGTATAGTTCTGCCAGCCAATAAAACGCGGGAATTCCAGCATGTTAAAGTAGGTGAAGCTGAGTATGATCGAGATGACAACCGGAATCACGGTAAACATGAGGAACAGGAGCATATAAGGTGCAAGCAGAACATAGGAATGTTTGCTGGCCTTCATTTCCTGGAGCTTCCAGCTCCACCACGATTTCATGCCCATCCTTGACGCTTTCTCAGGAGGACTGTTTTGTCCGTCTCGGAGTGATATTTGTGGCACGATTAACCCTCCCTCTGCTTACGGAAGACCAAATTCATTACGTTTGACTCGAATCTCGTCCTGAATATATTGGGTATAATCCATGATGGATTCCCTGGCTTCCACTTGGCCAACAACGGTTTTGTAAAATGCATTGAACAGATGGCGACCTGTAAAATAACCACCCGGTACTTCGGGAATACCCTTCACGGTTTCGAATTGGGCTTTGAGATTGGCATAGTCCTCCGCAGGCCATGGCAGGGAATCCAGCGCCTTGATATTGGCCGTTGGATAGCGGGCAGCCGCACCCATCAGTCCTTCCATCTCCCGTCCGAATTCTGCCTGAATCGGCGTACTGGTCCACCACTTCATGAACTCCCACGCCGCGTTCTGGTCCTTCGCACTCTCCAGCATCATGACCGCGCTTCCTCCACCCGGAACATCCCGATTCAAGGTACCATCTGCCTGAACCGTTCCTGGCACTGGAACGAATCCCCATAGTCCGCGAATCTCCGGTGCAAATACAGACAACTGGTTGTACATGGTGTAATCCGTTAGTCCGATAGGCATCTGTCCTGTCCGGAAACGGTTGGCAAAATCATATTCCCGCTCCAACTTGTAATCGGTATAGAACTCCGTCCACCGCTTGAACGTCTCGATTCCGATCCGTGAATCCAGATCCGATTCCTTGTCATCGTTCCTATAGAAGGCGCCTCCGTTCTGAAGCAGCATCGTGGCATACTGCGAGTTGGGCGGTATATTGACACCCTGCATGTTCGCCTGGGTCACAATCGGCATGCCGAACTCCATATGATTCTTGCTCAGAATCGCGAGCAGAGCCTCAACATCCTCCCAGTTCTGAGGCACTTCAAGCCCCAGTTCTTCGAGCACGTCTTTGCGGTAAAACAGCATGTTAAAGGTCTGTGTTTCCGGCAGGGCATATACACCTGAATCATAGGCATACGGTACAATTGCACTTTCCCTGAACTCCTGTTCTACCGTGCGATAGTCGCTGAATTGCGTCAGATCTACAGCCGAGTTCCGCATCGCAAAATTCACGGGCAGATCATTACCGATCTGCATGGCAACATCGGGTCCTTCACCGGACAAAGTCGCTGGCAGCAAGGTTCCCATGTTGACCAGCTTCAGATTCACGTTAATGCCACTGTCTGGTGTAAAGGTCTTGTCAATCATCGCCTTCATCGTATTCGCCTGGTCTCGTCCGCTACCAATCCAGACGGTTACCGTCCGCTGATCTTCCGATGTGGCTACATTGCCGATCTGGTTATAGTCAATGAAGAACGAATGATAGAATATCTTGGCTTCATGACCGAGCTTCGCCAGGGCCCCATGCCTTCCCCTGTAATACTGCGGTCGATGGACGCAACATATAGGGCATCAATTTCGAGCGGTTGCTCTCGTGCCTGCTGCACCCATGTTCCAAGGCCACCTGTGTTCGTTTTGTAAGCCGCAAGCCGTCTTGGTATGGTATCTGGCTTGTCGATCATCTCGTCCAGTTGCAGCGCCATCGTCTTAATCAATGCTTCCTGATCGCTGGACTGTCCTGATAGAAGACGAAGCTGTGCAGCCACGTCCTTGAGTCGTTTACTCTCTCCGTCGAACACTTCCAGCAGGTTCGGGATCTGCTTCTCCACCCGATAATCCCGGAATTCATCAGGCTTCGTGCCTGTGATCATCAGAATGCGTCGGTACATGGAGTTCAAGTTGTACAGACTGTCCTCCACATTGCGGATAAGCGGTGCAAAGTCACCGAGGCTGTTCTCCAGCCGTAGCACATGTTTTCCTTTTTCCAAGTGAAATCTGTATGCTTCCTTGCCGCCCATAACATCAATGCGATAATCACTTTGATAACGGAAAGGTGCTTGGGCCATCTCTGCAAACGGAACTTCACCATCAATGGTGAGCTTGCGTGTGGAATAGATGCCTTTAACGAAATTCTGCTGTGCGGTAAATCCGATATGATACAGTCCGCTCTCCGGTACATCCACTTCCCATTCAATCCATTGTCCTGGCAACCGCCAGTTAAAGCCGCCAATTGTATTAATACGTACCTGGGAAGCGCTGTAAGGAGATACAGCAGAACTTGATCTTTCGCTCGTCGGGTATAACGTAGGTGAAGATTTGGCTATTGCAGCTTCTCCTTCTATGCGAATAAGGACATCCTTCGGCTGCCCGGAGGAATCCGACTGTTGTGCCCCCGCTGTCTCCGCGTAAGGGACCGCTGTCTTCTCATTGAAAAGGCGAATGGACCGAATCACCATGGGTTCACGCGATGATTTCAGCGTTAGCGTGTGTTCTCCTTTTTCCAGGTAAAACTTAAATGGAGCCTGTTCGTACCCGTCGGAATCCTGAAACGTTTCTTCCATCCAGCGTGGTTGCTCCACTTGTCTCGGACGAAGGTCATTGCCTTGATTATCCTGCTCAACGACATCTTTCTCATTGGCCCACACCCGGTCAAACTGCAAATAGGCGGCTTCCGCAAAAGGAAGTTCACCATCGATGTACAATGCACGCTCAATGGCTGAACTCTTGCCTTCTACGGGAAAATAGGTTGCGGAGAGGTTGTACAGCCCAGTCTCTGGCACGTCTATTGTCCAATCGATTTCCCCGGTCTCACCGGTATGGAGAGATACACCATCCATTCCCTCATAGTCATTCAGGATGTGAACGTCCTCACCTTCGGCCCTTATGTAATCTGCTGCTTCAATGGTGATGTCCACACTCGGCTGTGAAGTCTGGTCCGTTCGAGACAGATACTGTTCGTATCCCTTTTTCTGCCGGGTCTGCTGCAAGATTGCATCCACCTCAATGGCAGGTAGAACGCCGGGCGGAACATCTGCACTCTTCATACCAGCGCCAGAAGTTAAATATAGAATGATACAAGCTGCCACCACGATGATTACTGTGGACAATATCCATTTCTTGCGTTGTAGAATTCCAGCCATCCTACGAGTCCTCCTCATCAAGGCTGATGCCAGCAATGTCGATTTGGTGGTTCAGGAAAAAGGGCTTCGTGCTACACTCCGGACACGAGCCCCCCTGCCTGAATCGTTTGCTGGTGCAATCCATTTCATAACTCATGAAGGTATTATGAAATGGATTCGGTGATATGTGTTGTTATTGTTTGCCGAGTTTATCAATGGCAGCTTGTGCCTGTGCTTTATACTTCTCGGCTGTTGCCGTCACGGAAGCATTGTTTTTGATGATGTCATTCACATAATCCCCGATTGGATAACCTGTGTAGGCATCATCCAGCAGGATGCGGCCCGTTCCTGCGATGTGCTCCCGAATGATGGCAATATCCTTCTCGTCAGCATAAAGACTTTCCAGATAATCCTGTCCCGGATACTCCTCGATCTGCGGAATATCGAAAGTCTCTTCATAGATCTGGTAGACGATCTGTGGATCTTCCACACCCTTTGGAATGAACTTCGCCGATGCCGCATTGTTTGCATACGTCACCTCTTCACTTCCCTGAGGCCCGTTCGGAATTGGTACGACACCAACGGAAAAAGTAAGATCACCCAATTGCCATTCAGCAGCGGTGAACAGAGCTACGTCTCCATCCTTAAATGTATTGCTTTCCTCCCAGTTGGTTTTGTCGCCGGTTTTGACCTTCACGACATTCTCCACGTTATACAGGCGTTTGACGAATTCAGCTGCTTCAATCGTTTTCGGATCAGACAATCCTTCTTTGCTATTTTCGTCATCTACGATCGTGCCCCCATTGGCTGCCGTAAAATGACGAAGTACATCAATGGCCCAGCCGGAGAATCCATATACGTCAATCTTGCCGTCATTATCCGTATCCTTGGTGGCCTGTTTGGCAAGTTCCATGAATTTGTCCCAATCCCATTCGCCCTTGTTGTACAGTTCCTGAGGATCAGGCAACGACATTTTTTTGAACAAGTCACGGTTATAGTGAAGTCCAAGACCGATGCTGGTTGGAGATTCAAAAGCGTAGTTGTTGCCTGCAATAGCAGGAAATTTAGTGATCAGATTGGCCTCTTGATTGATATTATTCTCAGGTGTAGTGAACTCGGAGAGGGTTAGTAACTGCCCTTTGAGGACAGCTGGAAGTGCGGACTTGTATTCCATCTGAACGATGTCAGCAAACGGTTCGCCAGCCAGCGCAGACGTTGTGAATTTGTTCATGTACTCTTCGAAAGGTACGTTGACGAATTCAATGGTCACGTTGTATTTCTTCTCGACCTCTGCAATTTTATCGAGTCTGGCCTTGTCGGAGGCCGTCTCTCCCGCCGGTTTCAGATCCCACCAGGCTTCAACCTTAATGACACGTCCACCCAGATCAGGTACATCTGCCACAGCTTCTTCCGCTCCGCCCTCTTTATCTGTCTCAGCGACTTCGGTGCTGTTGCCTGAGTTCGTTGTCCCCTCTGCCTCAGTCCCCGTCTGAGTTGTCCCCCACCACTGCAAGCGGATACAATAAGAATCACTGCCAATAACATCAGAGGTAGAACATTCCATCTTCTAATCATGATTTTAACAACCTCCCCGAATGTGTATACCTGTCATGGCCCACCGCAATACACTCACTCCAATTCCCAAACCAACCGGAAATGAACAACCACCACCATTTGTTATTTTCTTGTTTGTTTTTAACAAACAAAATTTAACACAGCAAAATGTAAGCGTCAACATTTTTATTGTTAACATTTTCTATTTATTCTGCTAAAATGCTGAATATTCTCTTTAATTCCTGTATAACAGCTTATTCTTCTGTTCACCCTATAAGTACATATATCCTCGAAAATCATGTCACACTCCGAATTTTGTTATTTTTAATAAATAACAAAATAATAATTAAACAGACAATTTTCGTCATTCTTTCTGTGGATGCGTTCACTTTCACGTTGAATATCCATCATACAATGTGCTAAGTCTCTACCATTTCGAATTCTCTGTCTGTTATTAGATTAAGAGAAATACATCATGCTATACTAGATATCAGTTGGATCGCTCCGAATAAGGATTACGGCAGAACTACGAGTGTAAGGATGGTATGATGAAGACGAAGGTAACAATTCAGGAAATTGCACATTTTACGGGTTTGTCGAAATTTGCGGTATCACGGGCACTATCTGGAAAATCAGGAGTTAGCGATCAGACACGGGATGTCATCCTCAAGGCCGCTGGCAAACTTGGATATTTCAAAGATAACAGCATGTTGTCTGGTGAACTGTATAGCAGCAATGAGTCTCAGGACCCGAAGAGCATACGCTCCAGCGGGACGATATTGATTTTGTTTCCCAATGTTCGGTATCAGAATCAAGATTCTGTCTACTGGGGGCCCGTCTTTAACGGGATCTCGTCCAAGCTGAACCAAAAAGGCATTAATATCCTAACCTTAACGGAACCATCAGCGGACCAGTTGTTCACCCTGCTAAATCCGGATGCCATTCGAGGTATCATTACGGTGGGTTCCATCTCGACACCCATTCTGCTTGAAATCAAACGTCTGGGTATTCCGGTCGTCATGGTGGATCATCTGGACTCTGTTTTCCACAGTGATAGTATATTCACCGATAACTTCGCATCCATGCGTGAAATCATGCTCTTCTTACTCCGCAAAGGGTATACAACATTCCAGTTTGTCGGGAATATCAGTGACGCACAAAGTTTCTACGAAAGATGGATCGCATATACTTCTGTATTGATCGGTCATGGAATGGAATTGAAGCAGATCCCTGAACTGAGCAATCAGGCGTTGGATGAGTTCCGTCAGACATTCACATCAGTGATGAATAAGGATAATTTGCCTGAAGTTTTTGTGTGTGCGAATGATTTCTATGCGCTCTACACGATTGAAGCTCTGGAGAGCATGGGCATCCGTGTACCTGATCAGTGCGTTGTCACCGGATTTGATAATCTATACGACAACATTCCCATGTTAGCCACAGTCAATGTGAACAAGGAACTGTTGGGTTCACGTGCAGTGGATCAGATGTTATGGCGGATCGCAAATCCCGAGAGCAGTGTCGAGAAAAAGCTGATTCTTGCAGACGTGATTATTCGTGAACAGTTCGGCAGGCATAGCGGGTAATAACAGAGTACATGGTGGTGCATATATGTGTAATACATATTGGATCACATCCGGGATGCCACTCGTGGCTACACATGAGTTCACACGGAAATACCCCCACATCAGCCTTTGGCTGACTTGGGGGTATCTGTGTTTATTTGAAGATATGATGGTTAACGCTTATTTCTACGTATCTGTGCGTACATCGTCCCAATCCTGATCGAGATAACAGATCAGCCAGTTCAATGCACGATGCCGTTCATAGGCCACTCCGCCATTCAAACCAGCGGGAGGCATTCTGTCATTCACCCGACTATCCACACACACCCAGTTGTAACGATAGATCAAGTCCGCTTCATCCAGAATCTCGCTCGTGCTGCGCAGAGATGCACCGGATAGAAAATCGGCAAAGCTGTCCTTTTGCTGTAAATAACCTACAGCCTGTCCTACGTTACATAGCTCTGTTGGCGAACCAAGCTCCTTCACGTAACCAAGTGCCCACAGCATAACATGGTAAGCTTCATAACCCCACGAGAAGGAAATCACCTCTTGCTGGTCTGCTCCATGCTGCTCGATAAACCTCTTCTCTCTGGGAGAAAAGAAAGCAGACGCCTCATACTTCTCAATCACTTCCTGAACGAGTGCCGCTGTATCTTCTGCACTTTCACCGGCTCCCAGGCATTCGCCCTTTAGGGCAGCAATACACAGGGCCACCGCGCGCCGCGCGATCTCATCTTCCTTGCGCATCGTAGTGTCTTCATCTCCCGCTCTGGCAGGCAAATGCACATTGAACGGGACTCCTTGTTCAGTCAGCTTCTGCTCCGAACGATCTTTACGTTGAAAGGCTGATTCCGACTGAGTTCTGGTTCCGTCAAGAAAACTGGTGTGCGCTGTCACGGCGTAGTCCTCCACTTCGGATTCTCCGTTAACATCAAGGAGTAGCTGACCTTGGGCATTCAGCAGAGAGCCACCTCCCCAGAATATCACGGCATCCAGCGAATCGGCCAAACGCAACAATTCTTGGAAGAACTCTTCCGAAATATCCTCTTCTGTCTCAATCCCAATCACCATGTTTAGTGTGGAGCACTTAATCAGCACTTTTTCTTGCAACGACGGATTACGCCCTTCAATCTGACTCACAAACCCCAACATACCCTGAATCATTTTTCCGAACTCTTCGGGATGCGTCTGACTTGTCATCATATTGAAGCCTTTCGTTGTCTTGTTAAACCATTTCTTCTGCGTCACCTGGATATGCGTCTTGTCATCCTGACGCTCAATCTGACCTTGCGGATAAATGGATTGAAGCACTGCAAACAACTGATCCAGGTCAAACTGAGAGCTATATATCGCACAATTTCTCATGATGTTCACCCTCTTTTCTGACTAATCCTTATAAGGATCGAATTCATTACCTCCGGCCATGGCAACACCGACGGGGCGCAGCACATGGTTGATTTTCAATGTGTTCGCATGAGCATCCAGCACATCCTGAAGCTTTTTGTACACAAACGGACTCTCGTCCGTGCCCGCTCCCCGCAGCTCCACGCCGTAGGCTCGAATGGCCGCTTGCATCTGGGCCTCGGTAATCTCGCCGCCCATACGTGTACGCAGCTTGTAGTTCATTTTGCCAGCCGCCTGGGTTCGGCTCATCATACGCCCTGCCCCATGCACGGTGCTGCGGAACGACTCGGTATTTTCCTCACTATGGATGCCCTCCACGATCACCGAGATATCTCCCATACTGCCACCTACAAAACCAAGTTGACCAGGTGCCAAAGGTGTAGCCCCTTTACGGACAACCACTACCTCTTCACCCATATGCTGTTCTTTCCAGGCAAAGTTATGATGATTATGAACGGCATACTCTGCACTTGCACCGAGAATTCCAAGCACCTGTTCAATGACATAGTCACGTCCTGCATAGGCATACCGGCCGGCCAAAGTCATTGCGTCCCAATACATATCACCCATTTCGCCATTCAGCTCAAACAAGGTAGGTGGCTGATCCATCGATTCGCCCGGTGCTTTGCCGCTGAACTTACGTCCGGCTGCCAGATTCAGGAACCCGCTTGCTACCTTATGACCGAAGCCACGACTGCCAAAATGATTCGCAATCCACACCTTACCCGTTGCCTCTTCTACAAAGATATCCACAAAATGATTGCCACTGCCTACGGTTCCGAGTTGGTTCCGCGCGAGTGTCTTCAACTTGTGCTGTAATCCAGGTTCGATTGTATCAAATAACTTCCAGCTAGCATCGTTAAACAGTTCATGATCCACAGGTGTCGGGTTGTTACGCCCCACGCCGAAGGATATAGTCGAGTTGATGTTATCCATAATGGCTGCAATCTGATCCCGGATATCGCTCCACCTCAGGTTGGTTCGTACAGCCTTGTTGCCACAGGCAATATCGTATCCGACACCTGACGGACTGATCATGTTCCGGTAGGCGACCACGCCGCCAATCGGCTGTGAGTAACCTTTGTGATGGTCGGCCATCAGAGCCACACCCAGAACGTCTCCATATTTCGAACAAGTTACCGCCTGACTCACTGCATTCTCCAGCGGCTCCCCCAGACTTTGATGTTATCGACGATACGCATATTCGTTTAACCTCCTATGTACTTTTTTTATTTTCATATACCTTTTTCGTGCATCTGCTCTTTAATCGTGTATTTCTATCCATTGCTCTCTTTATTTTAACAAAGATTAGCTACGCTTGAAACGCTCTACTCCTTCAGGTTCCAGTTACTATTCAATAAAAAAAAGAGAGCCAGGCTCCCTTTTTCACACTCGGTTCTTATTCACTTCTTGGTAATCTTGAAACGTTTCCTATACTCTGTTCCTTAGAAATGCTTCCGGTAACCCTGAACCTTCTCATCCTTGAACCCTAGCTTCTCATAAAAAATATGGGCTTCCTTACGCTGATCGCCAGACACCAGAATCATGTAACCACATCCGAGATCCCTCGCAATTCGCTCAATCTGAAGCATTAACTTCTGACCGATGCCCTGCCTGCGCACCCGATCCGAGACAATTACATTCTCCACAACCATAAATGGCTTGCATTCACCCGCAAGATCCATACATTTGATCCCCATCACGGACCCGGCTAGTTTGTCATTGTAAAATGCCCCGAGCACATGGTAATGACCATTCTGCTGTATGTAACGAAACATCTTCAGCATCTGCTGTTCATTCGTTGGCGCGCCCATTAATTCATTGTACAGTTTGCTTAAAGCCGGCAAATCTTGTTGTTCAATGGCCTTGATCGTAATCATAATCTGTCCTCCTGACGACGTAATCCCGTGTTATATTTCTATATTTCTTTACCCTCTCTTAGATGAAATCCTTCTTGAAATAACAGTGGCTATGCCCTGTTGGTGCATTCTCGATGGTTGTAATCAATTGATATCCGTGCTTCTTGTAGAATTCCGGTGCTTGGTAAGAGAAGGTGTTCAACATGACAAAATCACATGCCTTCTCACGCGCAAGACGTTCGACCTCGTGAAGCAATTGAGAACCATACCCCGATGGCGCTGATCGGAGTCCACCCAAAGGATATCAAGCTCTACCCAGTTCCAGCAGAGCGTACTAAGCACGCCCGCAACAATTTCTCCAGCTTCATTTTTAATATTAAAATTCAATTCTTCGTACCGATTCCTTAATTCCTCGCTCACATGGGCCGCATTATATTTGACTAATTGCTGACGAACATACGCCGAATCTTCTGAAGTACTTGGAGTAATATTCTCTTTAAACATCTCCTATTCACTCCTTCTATCTCAGTAATTTATAATTTACAATAATGTAATTCATCCCCGATAAGAGAGTGACGCCCGCTGCAACCCATAGTAATATCATGTCCACTCTAATATCAGTCAGCAAACTAAACGAAACATAGTTCAACAAAATTGCAATGATGGCTGCCACCTGTAACACCATTTTGATCTTGCCATATCGATCGGCTGCAAGAGCAATACCCTGCTCTGTGGCTACCATTCGTAATGCTGTAATGACAATTTCACGTCCAATAATGATTACAGCAATCCATGAACTGATCATATTCTCTTGGACCATCATGATCAGTGCGACCGCAATCAACAGTTTATCCGCCAATGGATCAAGAAGCTTTCCCAGATTCGTGATTTGATTATATTTTCTCGCCACATATCCATCCCATTTATCCATACCTGCCGCTACTGCAAAAATGATTCTAGCCAACGTGATTTGATTTGCCAAATTCATTAGATTTCTCCATTCCTCACATCCATGGCTGTTAACTGACCTTTTTTCCATTTACGTATTCGGGTCCGAAAAGATTTAAACGGAGCTACAGAATTAATCTGGATCCACTTCACCATAGCCCACCCGGGCTTCGTTCCCGTCCACTGCCTCATCCCTTGTACAAATAATTCCTCTTCACTCAGTGAGTCAATCCAGTTCTGCCATTGTTGTTCTGTCTCCTGAAACAAAGAACGCAGCTCCTCCAGCGTATAGCCTGAATACTTTTCGTAAAATGATTCATTTAATGGCCCCAATTGATTCCATTTATATCCTGGTGCCGGCATATGACACTCAAGTCCCATCTGTTCATTTCGCTCCCAGTCCATCACCAGGTTCATCCATCCCAACTGGTAGGCAAGCATCTGGGCAGGCGTCTTATCCACACCCTCAACCCGCTTATCTTTGTTGCTGTTATGGATGTCATTGAATTCACCCTCGAACAACACATAAGTGCGTCGAATCATCTCACTTAGCTCTTTCTTCGATGCATAAAGAACTCCAGACATGCTACTTCGCTCCCCTCATCTCACCGTGATACATGAATCAGACTCCTCCTTGACTCTATCATCATTTCGACCCAGTTCCATGATCATCCTTTTTTTCCATGTGGCATTATACTTAGAAAAAGAAAAATGGCAGCCTGTATTCATACAGCTGCCCATTAATTAACCTATTTTGCTATATCAGCATACTCCTGACCCAATTCTACAAGGCTTCCTTAATCACTCGCTTATAGTACAACACAGACAACAGACCAAAGATCGAATATAACAATGTATAGACCATCATGACAATAACCATAGGTCTCGCCAGCTCCGTACCAAAGAAAAACCAACCTGATTTCACGGCAAAATAACTATGACTCAGTCCCACTACAAGCGGAATACCAAAGTTGAACAATTGCTTGATCTGAATGCCACGCAAGAGATTGCCTTGTGTAAATCCGAGCTTTCGCAGAATGGTATAATTGCTCTTCTCCTCTTCACTCTCATTCATTTGCTTAAAGTACAAGATGCATCCCGAAGTGATCAAGAACGTCAAACCAAGAAAACCAACAATGAACATAATCAGACCCATATTGGACCGTTGGTTATTTCTGAATTCGATCTGCGAGAAACTGGGAGCCTTCAATTGCAGATCCGCAAAAATCGCATACGCATTCTCGTCTTGACCCGGATCTGTAATTTGCACACCGTAATAATCAGTCGCTTCCCCCACCTGAATGTTCGGATCCAGATCCTGGGCAAGCTTCGCATAAACCGATTCATCCACAACTGCTACAGGCGTACCTTTGGTGTAATATACGGGAAGGACTCCCTGTTTGGTGGTTCCAATCAATTGCTGATCAATCGTTTTCTTCAACCCGTGCAGAACAATGGGACCCTCATCCCGAATGGAGAAGAATTGCTGAATTACATTGCCGTATCCCATAAAAATAACTTCGCCTGGTTTCAGATCGATGTTATCTACCATCCTGTCACTTACTACACTGCTGAACAACAGCTCCTCCGTTGTGGAGTCATTCATCACCTTATGTGCATCAATCTCAATATACAGAGGTTGTCTGTGCTTCTCTTCATATGCAATCTGTTTGTTATCCAACTCTGCTACAAAGCGATTTTTCACATTCGCCTGAGCAAAAGAGAAATCCTCCGGCAAGCTTTCCTTAGCCTGAGCCTCTGCTGAATAATATGAAATGTAACTGAGTGACAGCATGCCAATAGCAAGCGCTGACACGGTTGTAATAATCGTGAGCAGCAGTGCATTGGACTTCATGCGGAACATGATTGAAGATAATGACAGCACCTCATGAATGGTAAGATAGCCGTTTTTGCTTTTGCGAATCAGATTAAAAACAAAACTTACCGACCCCTTATAGAACAGGTATGTCCCCAGTATGACCGAGAACAGAATCAAAATCATGGTGTACATTAACTGCCGCATATCCAATTTCTCGACGCTGAATAGCCGTGCAGACAGTATGTAACCGAACACGATCAGAGCAATACCTAGGATGCCTATCAGAATCTGTCCCGCAGACATCTTCTTCACCCGCTGCTCCGCAGTGGCCGACACCCGAAAGAGCGACAGGATGCTCTGTGCTCGGATAAAGGTGTAATTCATCAACATGATGAGCAAGTACATGCCAGCAAAGACAATTACCGTTTGCATCAGTGCCATCGGAGAGAAATACAGTTTCGTAATCGCATCAACACCAATAATCTTGAACAAAATCATCAATATCAGCTTGGAACCGAGAAACCCGATCAGAACACCGATCACCATGGAACCAAAATAGAGAATGAAATTTTCCGCACTCAAGATGCCAAATATTCTCCCCTTCGTCAGTCCGATCAGCTGAAACAAACCAATCTCCTTACTGCGTCGCTTAATAAAGATCGTATTGGCGTAGAGTAGAAAAATGCCCACAATCACAACTAATAATACGGATGAGGCGCCAATCGCCGCCGCTCCTTTGGTTGATTCGGCAACCTCATCCATCGCAGGATCATACTGTAAAGTCACAAATGAAAAATAGAGCGCCACGCTAAAGATCAGGGCGAAGACATAAAGATAATAATTTTTCAGGTTTTTCCTCAAATTGCGAAAAATAATGTAATTCAGACTCATGGTTGCACCCCACCCAACACACCCTGAGTTTTGATAATATCGTTGAAGAAGGATTGCCGGGACTCGTCTCCTTTATTTAACTGGCTGTAAATCTGACCATCACGGATGAAAATCACTCTACTGCAATAACTCGCAGCAAACGGATCATGGGTAACCATAATAATCGTGGCCTGATGTTTGCTGTTCATATCACTTAATTTGCCAAGCAGGTCCGAAGCAGACTTGGAATCCAACGCTCCTGTTGGCTCATCCGCAAAAATGATACTCGGCTCGTGGACAAAGGCTCGTGCTGCCGAAGTCCGCTGTTTCTGACCCCCTGAAATCTCAGATGGATACTTGTCTTTCAATTCGTAGATCCCCAGTTCACGGGCAATCTGTTCAAACTTCCGGTGTGCCTCCTGCTTCGGAATGCCCGTGATCGAGAGCGGCAATAAGACATTTTCCTTCACCGTAAGGGTATCCAGCAGATTGTATTCCTGAAAAATAAAGCCCAGATGATGCTTGCGAAATTCAGCCAACTGTTTCTCCTTCATTCCGGTAAATTCCTTGCCCTCAATATCAATCGTGCCCTGGCTCACCCGATCGATGGAGGAAAGTACATTAAGCAGCGTCGTTTTGCCTGAACCCGAAGGCCCCATAATACCGACAAACTCTCCCTTGCTTACCCCGAGATCAATCCCTTTCAGCACTTCCTGTTTATTCAACTTATTACCATAGACTTTATGAATTTTTTTGGCTTCCAGTATCCACATATCCCACTCACTCCTCTTTGATCTTCTGCAAATTGCTCATGTCTATATCATAGTCGGGATGTGCAGTGTTATCGTGCGATTCACCGAACAAAACCAAAAAGCATGTGACATTGTTGTCACACGCCTGCAAGATGCACCATGTCGTTTTTTCGCGGAAAAGTAAGTGTAACGGTTGTTCCCTCGCCAGGAGAAGATTCTACATGAATGCTCATATGAAGCGTTTGGCCCACCTGACGAACCAAATACAGACCCATCCCGGTAGCCGCGCCATCCATTCTGCCTCGGGTGGATGTAAATCCTTTATCAAATATACGCGGCAGGTCTTGAGCCTCAATCCCTCGCCCGTGATCCTGAATCATCAATACAATATGTCCATCCTGTTCCCGAGTTTCAATAAGAATATCCGATGAGTTACTATACTTCACCGCATTGCTCAGCAACTGCCGGATAATAAATCCTAACCATTTGCTATCTGTCAGCACGCGAGTAACCGTGAGCGAGACATCAAATCCAATGCCTTTGGAAATGCACCACGGTCTCAGGGCTCGAATCTCGCCCTTCAGCACCGGTTCAAGTTCCGTCTCTTCGATGAACAAGTCATTATGCATAAATGGAATCCGCTTCTGATGAAGCTGCTGATCCAGCAACTGATGGATTCGTAGCCATTCATATGTCATTTGGCTCTGTAACTTGTCGTCTGGCAAACGCTCGATCATGAGTTGCAGCGCAGTCAGGGGTGTCTTCACCTCATGAATCCAGGACAACATCTCGTCCTTCTCCTGCTCCAAGGCGATAAAATGACGTGATGATTCCTTACGATACCGCTGCGTCTGGGAGATAATGGCCTCGTGTACGATCAGTTCATACGGACTCTCGGCGATGTCCAGATCCATCGGATCGTATGTATGATCCCAGGTGTTCAACTTTTGATAGAAACGGGTCTCTTTCGGGTATCTCGCCCAGATAAAAATAATACATACCACTACATTCAGTACTACAATATACGCCACAGATTGGAATGGAATGGACGAGTCTATGTAGGCCACAAATAAGATAATAAGCTGTATGCTTACCAGCAGCCATAACCAACCAGCTTTTTCTCGTATGTACTTGCCGATCATGCTTCCGCCTCTTCCGTCGCGATGTAGCCCTGACCTACTTTGGTTTCAATGTAACCCTCCAGTCCAATGGGTTCAAGTTTCTTGCGTAACCGATTAACGTTAACCGTCAGCGTATTATCACTTACGAAATGCTCATGATCCCACAAGCTCCGGATGAGTTCCTCACGGGTAACAATCTGATTTTTGTGCTCAATCAGCACTTTAAGAATGAACATCTCATTTTTGGTTAACAGGACAGATTCATCCCCGCAAGTCAGTGTATTTTTCATATATTCAATAGCAGCACCACGCCAGGTTCGTAGTTCAATCCGCTCTGTATTATAGTTGTACACCCTCCGCAGAGTCGCCTGAATCTTGGCAATCAATACATCAAAGTGAAAAGGCTTCTGGATAAAATCGTCTGCACCCAAATGCATAGACATGACCATATCCGCAGGATGATCCCGTGAGGACAAAAAGATAATCGGCACATTGGAGTGTGAACGAATAATCCGGCACCAATGAAACCCGTCATATTGGGGTAACTGAATATCAATAATGACCAATTGCGGCTCAATCACGCTGTACTCCTGCAATACCTTGCCAAAGTCCTGCACACCATACACGTCATACGACCACTGGGACAGGCGTTCCTTAATTTCACTGAACAACGATTCATCGTCTTCAATGAGCATAATTTTAAACAAGAGACTTCACCACGTTTCTGATCTTCTATGGTTGACTAAGGTAAAGGTAATTAGACTCCGTTACTGCCGGGTCGTCACCGTTACAAATTACGAATCGTCGTTCCGATTGCTGTTATCAGTGTACAGGGAAGTTAGGCTTATATCAAAAGGTATCCATGCTTCGTAAAGTAAACGAGCCAAAATACGTATATCATATTAGCTCTCAATAGTCTGCATAACATTGCTTGCGTCACTATGTTCATCGATCCGCTCGACCAACTGCTGTGCCACATCTCGTGGCGATCTTAATTGGCCTGCTTCATACACCTGGCTGAATAGCCCAGACAGAGCAAATTCCTCTGCACCTTTGCCTCGTGCAACAGCCTGTAACTCCGTATCGACCATACCCGGATCAAAAGCAATAATCTCAACAGGGTTCTGTTGGCCCGTTTGTTCCAAAGATACGCATTGGGTGAACATGTTCAAACCTGCCTTGGATGTACAGTACACTGCCATTGAAGGCGCGGGATAACTTCCCGAACCCGATGAGAGATTAACAATTTTACGTCTGGCGGACAGGTGATTTGTTTGTTGAATAAAAGATGAACTCAATAGCATTGGCGCTGCAAGACTGATGTTAAGACTCTGACTTATCTCTGCAGCACTGCATTGATCTATAGGTTTTAGAGGCTCTAGCATCGCTGCGTTATTAATAAGTCCAATGAAATCGGCTTCCTGAGACGGTATTTGGTCCAATATGCGTGTAATCAAATCATCGATCTCGGTCAGGTCGGCTAGATCGTACTGAACATGGCGGTAACGCCCGCTCCATTCCTCGCCTGATTCCAACAGATCCGAACCCCCGCGTGAAATACCGTAAACGTAATCCCCCTTAGCCAATAATAACTCTGCAAGTTGTAAACCGATCCCTTTGGATGTGCCTGTAATGATAAAGTGTCTTCTTCCTGTTTCTGTTTCTGTTTCTGTTTCTGTTCCCATTCCGATACCACGCCTCCTCTATTTTCAATGCATGTAATTCCCCTACTCTTACGAGTTTTTCTTTCTCCACAACGTGGCCCACAGAAAAGGTACACCAAAACACGCTTCATGCTCCTCCATCGACTTCATCGCACGGAACTCGACACACTCGAAGCCATCTTCCAGCATGTAGCGAAGCTTCTCCTCCGTGAATGCAAGACCACCTCGCATCGACTTCTCTTGATACACCTGCCAATCATTCATAACGGTTTCCGGCCCACCAATATCGCCAAAACCCGGAGCAAAACAAGTCATTCCAAAATATCCTCCTGGACGGAGTGCATTGTGGATCATTTCTATGTAGGGAATGCGCTGATGTGGTGCAGATGATGCAGACAACCCGAGTTGTAGACAAGATCATATTCTTGCTCTGGGACCAGTTCGAACACAGAGCGACATTCAAAGTTCACGTCGGTCTGTTCCGATCCTCATAGAACGGCTCCCATAATTGCTTGGCCGATCTGAAGTCCGCATCGAGCATATCATATAAATCCTGCACACGTTTGATCGTCTTTTCCATAACCATATTCCTCCTTAAATTCTCCATTCCCATGCTCAATTTCCGCTATCCATTTCTAGTTATTTTCATTAAATTAGCCACACTCTATTATAACATTTTTACCCAGTATTTCTCTATTTTTCTTGTTCTTTTCCACTCCAAAACATAAGCTTTTTCCCAACAAAAAAACGACCGACTGGGACGTCGATCGTTTACAATAGTGCCATTTGGAGTTGTAATTTATTTCGCCCGTTCCAAGACTGCAAAGTAATTTCCTTCGTTATCAGCAAAGTTGAAGACACGCCCGGTTGGCATCTCGACAATCTCTCCAACCGTTACATGTTTACTAGCCAAGTCGGCATATAATTGATCCAGATTTTCGGTGAAGAACATTAACGAAGGTGTACCCAGATTCACACCCGCCGACATCCGCTCCACGAACTCTTTGTCATGGAGAATAATGCTCGTCTGCGAATCTGGGGTAGGGGCAATCTCAATCCATCTCATACCCTCGTCCAGATTTACTTCATCTACAATATGGAACCCCGCAACTTCCGTCCAAAATGCTAATGATTCATCTTGATTATTGACATACAACATAATCTGGCCGACTTTGCTAAACATGGATCATTCACTCCTCTAATCAAGTAATCACCTAGCATCTTGCTTATCATTCCTTAAATTCCAATAGAGTATAACATGCAGGACGGCTTTTTATCATATTTCTTTGCAAGTACTAAATACATATCACACTTCTTGCATGCCTTTTAACTTCTTCGTCAGATAAAGTACAACATCGTCGTCCATAATCGTTTCTTCACCCGGCTGAATGTAATGATCGTGTCTGTGAACACCGTGACCGTCTGGTATGTACCCGCGATGGGCATATAGAATTTGTGCTTTGCCATAATCGGAAAACACGCCTACACCAATGCCTGCTACATCCGTTCGTTCCAGAATAATTTCCTCTGCCCGGTCCATCAACCGTGAACCAATACCTTGGCGCTGGTACTTCATCAGCACATTGAAATCGTTAATTTCGGGAATGCCTTGTTCCCTGAAAGACGGGTAGTTGGAATACCACAATACATTCACGTATCCGGCAAATTCTCCATTCAACTCGGCTACCAAAGTTACGCGTTCCCCATTCTGTTGTTCAGCCAAGTAATGCAGATACTGTTCGGCGAATCTCCCCCAACCCTGTTCCTGAAACGCCTTTGATATGATTACAGGATCGCTCTCATTTAATATTCTGATATGTACACTCATTGATGAATCCTCCTTAAAAAGATATTTCTCTAGCTATATTCCCAGTCTATCTCGAAGCGATGTGATGTGAGCAACATGGTGTTTGCCATGCCAAGCATACATGCCCAGATTATAATCCAATCTTGTCGTTTCTTCCGATGAGGGATGATAGAATTGCTTGGCATAATCTGCATCAGTCAACGCGTTTAACAGAAACACCCAACGACGATGGAGCGCATCCAGAATCTGAAGCGAGAATTCGACATCCAGGTCTCTTGAATCACTCAGTTCAGCCCAGCGCTCTTCATAATAAGGCCGAATCGTAGGTGTATCCTCTGTCAGTGCAAGCTTGAAACGAATCATACTGTTCATGTGGCTGTCTGCCATGTGGTGAATGACCTGTTTGAGCATCCATCCACCTTCTCGATACGGCAGACTTAATTGCTCTTTACTCAGTCCCTTTACCGCTTCTCGCGCGCGTTCAGGCAGCTCAGCAATGTCCCGAATCCACTGCTCTCGCTGTGCCAAGGTAACTTCACCTGTGTGAGTAAACTGTCCAATTGGATATCTCAAATCCATTGCATAATCCTCCTTGTTTGTATGATTCGATATAGTTAAGAAACGTCTAGGGAGCATATTCCATCAGCCAGCAGTCTCTCATCTGTCCTTCATGCTGCTCATGCTTCTCTAACAGCTTGATCCTTTGGAAACCACATTTCTCATAACAGGATATGGCTCGCAAGTTACAGGCTTGAGGGTCCATGACTACTTTACAGGCTTGCTTTTCGTTAATCAGATAAGCCAGCATGGAATGCATCAACTCTGTTCCAATCCCTTTATTCCAGCAGTTCACCTCACCAATAAACTGGTCCGTTCCATAAATGATCTCATCCGTGTCTCCATAACCATACTCCGATCGTTCTTCTTCCTCAAGCTCATAGAACTGAATGTATCCTATCGGATTTCCTCCATACTCAACGATACAACGAGTAGCACCATCATCCTGATTGTAAAAATGTTCTCTTACCAGTTCCAGATCATGCGGCCGATCACGGCCTTCATAATATTGAAGGACTTCCGGGTCAGATAGCCACTTCACCAGATGATGTTCATCTTCAATCTCCAAGAAACGTACGGTGATTTCATTCGATTCATAGATTAGCATCACTCTGCATACTCCTTAATCATCCTTTGGAAGTAGTTCTTCCTCCGCCAAAGATTGAGTTAGCCTATCCAACTCAGGTGATGATGTCCAATCACTGGAGGTATTTGTGCCATGCTTGATGGTATGGATAACGCTGTGGGCTGACATGTATAAATTATGGTGTACTCCCGGCTCTACAATAATGTGATCCCCTTCACCCATAACTCTTATTTCAAGAATCCAATCATGCGCAAAATTTGCATAAGCGATCCAACCGGACTGCACAACATAGAACTCGGTTATATGGTTATGAAAATGGCTATTTTGCCATGCTCCATGGGAAGAGGCAACTGTTCTGCAATAATAACTGCCGTCTTCTGCTATCATTTTATATTTCTGTTCTCCGTTAGCCATCTGCTCGAAGCTGGTTTTGATACCCGTCTCACCCGTTTTCTGTTCTGAAAATTCTGTATCCAATTGGCCTCAACTCCTTACAGCCTGCCAAACGTACTTGCGCCTACAGGTCCCTGACAAAAAAATCCTTTACCCAAAACATTCGACATAGACAAGTCGATTCTCCTGTTAAATTCACGATATATTTTACTAAAATTTGAAACGCTTCTCTTCCAGCTTCCGTATTAAGGTCGAAGTCGTATGTATCCCCTATAATAAACCATCTGATCTGGAGGTTGAGTACATGTCATTTTTCAAGAAAATGTTAGCCAGTGTAGGTGTTGGAGCAGCCAAAGTAAATACGGAATTGCACACATCAGAGGTCACGCCTGGAGGAATCATCTCGGGGTTGTGTACATTGAAGGTGGAGATGTGGAACAGAACGTAGATCGAATCTATCTTTCAATCAAAACCCATTACATACGGGAGCACGATGATCGTAAAGTAAAAGAAACAGCCGTTATAGCCAAATATCTGCTCACCGAAGGTTTCACCTTACAGCCTGGAGCCAAATTGGAGAAAGACTTTTCATTTGACCTCCCAGAAAATCTGCCAATTACACTGCATCGTGCAGAGGTATGGGTGGAGACGGGCCTCGATATTTCAAGTGCTGTAGACCCCTCAGACCGGGACAGACTGCATGTTGTTCCTAGCAAAGACATGAACACCGTGCTCGATGCAATTGATATCCTTGGTTTCAAACTGCGTGAAGTGACCAATGACTATGCACCGAAGCTGGGCGGCAATCTGCCGTTTGTGCAGGAATTCGAATATGTACCAACCAATAAATTCCGTGGACATCTGGATGAGCTGGAAGTCATGTTCTATCCGATGGGCGATTCACTGGAACTGCTATTACAGATCGACCGCCGCGCTCGCGGGCTCAGTGGAATGTTCTCGGAAGCCATGGGTACGGATGAAAGTTTCGTCCGCCTGCATCTGTATGAAAGACATCTGGCGCGAGGTGCGCATTCTGTCGCTCAAGGTCTGGAAGAGGTCATTTCCAAGCATTTATAGTCTATAGTCTGTGTAAACGAAATAAACCGTCCTCTATCAGACAAACTCTGATGAAGGACGGTTTATAGGTTGGGACAGTTTCACATAGTAACGAGCTGATCTATATATGTTCCATTTAACAATTACACGATAACGGAGAGGACAGAAATAACTTGAAGAAGCAAAGCGTTCGCCTAAAAGCTTTCTGAAAGAAAGCTGCATCGGAAGCATACGCTATCCACGGATTTTCCCCTTTCGAAAAGGGAATCCAAAAAATCTGGGGATAACAGCGATCGGAAGGTTATTCTGTCATCGGAGTGTCCGTGTAAATATCCATAATGAACATATATATTAATACACTTCGGTACTTTTCAGACTCAACGTTTCACATACAATCTTGGCAAAGGCATCGAAGCTGTCACAGGATCGCAGGCTTTCCAGTTGCTCCTCCTGCCGGATCAATTCTACAAACAAATCATAGATCCCCATCGCCTGCTCGTAATCCTCTTTGCAGATGGATAACATAAATACAGCATGTACTTCATTTTCCTCATCCCACGGAATCGGCTTCTCTAACAAACATACGGATACGGTCGTACGGGTTGAACTCAGCTCCATGGGATGCGGAATCGCCATACCTCTTCCAAGCGCGGTTGAAGCCATCTTTTCCCGCTCCTGCACAGCTGGCCAGAATTGCTCCGTTACAATTCCCTTCTCCAACAGCGCCCCGCTCATCTCCGCCATAAGTGTCATTTTGTCAGGCTGATCGGACCGAAATATGAACAACTCTGGATCAAAGTAACGCAGCAATGTCATTTCTTCCCGCTCATCACTGGCTCGCACCAGATGAGTAATCGTTGCCATGTCGCGTTCGGATGGAATCGCAGCAATGACAGCCGACGGTTTGCCTTTGGACTCCCGTAACCGGATCGTAGAAATGACCAAATCTTCTGGCACACTCCCCATCTCCTCGTACTCCCGAAGCGAAACTACACGGGAGACCTCCAGCTCAGCAAATAACGAACGCAATCTCGATTCAAGAATACGCGCTGTGCCGTATCCTGATCCACAGACGAGTAATACGGATTTCCGTTTGCGATGAGGAATCTGATATTTACGTTCCAATGCTGCACCAATGTGGAGAGCCAGGTAACCAATCTCGCTGTCATTGATCTCATGAGGTACGTATGTCTGCAGCTGTTTCACTGCACTAATCGTAATCTCATAGGCCAGTGGATAATATTTACGTATATGTCCCAGCAATGGATTCCGCATATTCATGCCATGTTCCAGTCGTGTGATCATGGGCTTCAAATGAACATACAGATCATTCGGCAAGCGTTCATCATCACGCAGATCATAGGTGTACCGATCATAGATATGACCCAGCATCTGCTGTACAGCAACATATAACGGATCACTTCGAAGTCCATTCCAATCGGTAGCGGTCATTTTTTTGCTAACAATATGAAGCAGCAGATAATTTCGCTCTCCCACTGGACAATGAATGGAATATAAGGACTCCAGATCCTGAATAATCTGCTGTGCAAGTTGCTGATCCTGCAGATTCGCCTCTACGTTCTCGAATCGCTCCAGTTCATGCCCCTGTTTGATACGCAATACCATAACCGCCAGATGCGTAATCAGATCTTTCAGTGCCACATCTGCAATACGAACATCCTGTTTGCCTACATGGCGAATGACGATCTCGCGGATGTGCGCGGGTTCGATTGGGTACAACAAACGTTCCTGTGCAGAAGTCATGCCTTCCGGTCCCAGTTCTTCATCTCGCGCATCGGCATACTCGGCAAGGCAATAACGGAATCTTTGCTCGTCTCCAACAACCTTTACACCATGTCCTGGCTTAATCTGAAGCTGAAGCTGGTAGTTCTCCAGAATCTGACGAATGATTTTCAGATCATTGTTCATTGTCGCACGGCTTATAAACAGTTGATCAGCGAGGTCTTCCATCTTGATATGACCTGGTTCACCAAGCAACTTGAACAATTCATAACGTATGCGTTCATCCGGTGACCCAGGTATTGGCGCACCTGCTTGCCGATCATCCTGTCGTTCCTCCAGCAGTTCATCATACCGCTTCGCATCATGTACATGAATGGAATATCCCCGTCCACGCTTGGACTCCAGACTCCCGCCATGTCCTGCAAGGATGTGATCCAACTTTTTCAGATCATCCCGAATGGTACGCACCGTAACTTCCAGCCTGTCTGCAAGTGCTTGGCTCGTCCAAGCCTGTTCCTGCCCTTCACCGTGAATGAGATGGAACAGCCTTTTCAACCGTTTAGTTGGAAAAATCATATCGATATCCGACCTCCCTTCTGATCATCGTTATAAGTTCACTATATAAGTTGAACTAAAGATTATTTACACGGACACTACGAAGACAGAATAACCTTCCAATCGCTGTTATCCCCAGATTTTTTGATTTCCTTTTCTGAAGGGGAAAATCCGGGGATAAAGGCGAACGCTTTGCTTTTTCAGTTTTTTTCTGTCCTCTCCGTTATCGTGTAAATGATTAGTTCAACTTATATAGATGTCATGAACATTGGATCATTCTGCGTACAGCTAACTTTCTAAGTGATGTTATTCTGAAATTTTGCTTACAAGTACAGTCATCAATTTGCAATGTGCGAGTTCCGGTAGACGAACGACCTCTTCTCCATCGGTTAACCTCTGCTGAGGCTCCAGTGGTTGTTCACCAAGAGATACACGCTCTGCATGTACAGGCTGATTGAACTGCATGTTCGCTTTTGCAGGCTGTGACAAATACGGATTGAAGACACGTACAATGTAACCCTCACTCTGCTCTGCTTTCTTAAAGCTACTTAATACCACGTTGGAATCGTCGCTAAACGACATCAGGCTGTAGTCGGTTTCCAGCACACGTTCCTCATCACGGAAAGCAAAGATCAGTCGTCCGTTCAAAAAGTCGCATAGCTGATAACTGCTGATTGGTGTCAAATATTCACGCGCAGCACGAGCTACATTCGCTTCGTCGAACCCAGAAGTCTGGATATGCAAGCCAAAGGTAAAGGACAATTCCCCGAGCAATTGCGCATCTGGAGTAGCCACAATTTTCTCACCGGAGGCCCGTCCGGGGCGATACAACAGGTTTTCTTTACCCATGAAACCGAAAGTGCGGAACAAGGTCAGGGCAATGGTATCCATATGCTCGCCAACAATCTCGTACTCACGTACACCTTCCGTCATCACAGCCATACCATGCGAACCGTTGTTCAACCCGGCATAACTCTGCATCGCTTCAATGGTGATCGGTTTCTCCTGCCATTGTTCGCGCTCCCATACCTCCACTTCTGGCAATGAGGTTGGACGAGCAATCACACCGAAAGGCTGATCTGCAATGGATAGGGCGGAAGCAATTCCTGTATCAAAAAGGACACGCAGACGGTGGCTGAACACCTCATTCTGCACCTGAACCTGGAAGCGGATCAGCTTCTCTCCTTTGCGAAGAGATATCTGCACCTGCATTGGCAATGCTCCTGATGTGATGCCTGCGGCGCGCTCTTCCAGATCATAGGGAACATCCAGCGTGAGACGCAGGGAGAGTGTCTGGGATACAGACGTTTGGGTAGTCGTTGCACTCATCTGACTGCCTGCAGAAGAAACAATCAGGTCTCGCTCGGGTGGAGAATAGTTGTAGGAATCTCCGTCATCCCCATTATCTTCAAAAACCATTTGATCCGCATACACTTGGCCTGATCGCTTGTCTGTAATTTGCAAGGTGCCGTTTGCTTGTAGCGCAATGGTGAAATGTTCATTTTCAATCGTGTCCCCGTTACGCCGCTCCATGACAGGTGCAGCACCCTGACTGAAATCAAACACAATCTGGGTGTAGCCCATTGCCGGAACTTCTTGCAGTTCTACCAGCAGTTTGGCACGATATACCCGTTCTGGCAGATGGACTTTGCGACTTGGATTAAGATCAATATGCTGTCCAAGCACATAATCGGTCTGGTCTACTTTTTCCACAATGCTATAGGCCAACTCGCGCCCCTTCGTATCCCGAATCACAAAGGACTCTTCCGGAATATAAGCTTCGATCTCGGTAACCCCGCCTCGCACATACGGTAGCGTGTTGAACAGGGTGAACGCAAATGTCTCCTCTTGTTGAATCGTTGAAGCAATCATCCGCATATGGAGGTCGAGCAGATTCAGTGCGATATCATAGGCTTGTTTGTAACGGAATGCAACGTCCTGATTCGTTGTATCGCTGTTACAGCCACCGATGCTGTCATGTGCCGCATTCTCAAACAATAGCTTCCAGATGTCCTCAACAATGCGATGCGGGTAATCATGCCCGAGAGAATGGCTAATCGCAAGTACAGGTTCGAGCGTATTGGCGATCAGATTCTCAATCCGGTTATTCTGCTGCTTGAGATCTGCACGAGTGGAAAAAATGGATTTGTGAATGCGCATGTGCTTGGCTTCCATTAATTCACCCCGAAGTACAGGCAGATCCTGACTATCCGCTTCGATCTCCTCCAGAAAACGTTCCGGTTCATTCATCACATATTCGCGTTCGGTATCCAGCGCATTGAAGCTTTCAATCAACTCCGGCAGGTTCAACCGGACAGGCGCCTGATCAAACCCATTAGGGAAATAGATATGTTTGGTGGAGGCTTTCCGTTCAAGTGCACCGATCTGTTTCTCCAGATAAGGAATCAGATCTTCCTCATTTTCCGGAATGTTACCACCGTAGTAATACCCGAATGGCATCTGTACCGCAAATACACGGCTGCCATCCGATCCTTCCCACGTAAATTCCGTATGTGGATTCGTATTATCCGAGACGCCACGCCAGAACAGGAAACGTTCAATGCCAAACTCACGATAGATCTGCGGCATCTGTGCCGATTGTCCAAACGCATCCGGGACATAACCAACCTTCATCGCATGTCCGTACTTTTGTGCTGTTTTCATACCATAATACAGGTTTCGGACCATGGATTCACTGGAAATCACCAATTGATCCGTCTGTGTATACCAGGGTCCCGTCATCAGTCGTTTGGCTGAAACCAGTTGGCGGATCCGTTCCTCATCTTCGGGACACCAGCGGATGTAATCATCCAGCAGCGAGCCCTGTGCATCCAGCAGGTAATAATGAAATCCATCGATTTTCTCTAGTGCGTTCAATATTTCCTTGACGTGTTTGACGAGATACACTTTGGAACGGGAGGTCGTAAAATACCATTCCCGGTCCCAGTGTGTATGTGGAATCACATGTACTTTGGTACGATTGCTCTCACTCATATCTCTATATCCCTCCAGATGCTTTTTAAAGGTTGCTCCGCTACTCCATTTCTACCTTCATCCCATCTTCTCGATACTGAAAACCGATCTTTTTGAACATGTACTTTTAGTCAAAAACGAGTTCGATTTCTTCCCCGTTTTTCTTCACCGAAGCTTCCTGAGTCTTGGCAGGCTGTTTCTCTTCTTCACCGCGGAAGTTCACCAGCATGGTGCCACCCGCGACAATCAGTGCGCCGACGATGCCTCCGGCGAGGTACGCGATTGGGGTACCTACCGATACAGCTCCATATAACCCACCGATCGGTGGCATGATGATATGTGCTCCCAGCAATGCAGTCAGAGCAGCACCCGTTGCACAGGCAAACATGTTGACCAGAATCATTTTGGCAGGGTTACGCAGTGTGAACGGAATTGCACCTTCCGTGATACCGATCACGCCCATAATCACTGCACCTTTTCCCGCTTCCTGATAGGTTTTGGAAAAACGTTTCTTCATCAGCAATGTCGCCAAACCATAACCAAGCGGCGGAATGCAGATGGCAATATTGATAAAAACATTCGGCAGATAGACACCGGACAGGAACAGGGCGTTGCCTGCCATCCATGCCGCTTTATTGACCGGACCGCCGAGATCGAATCCGATCATCGCTCCCAGAATAATGGCAAGTAGAACCGTATTCGTTCCGCTCTGGCTCATGTTTTGAACCCAAGCAATGAGATACTCATTCAGTGCGCCCAGCGGGCCACCCAGAATGACTGCCATCAGAAATCCGGTTAAACCTACGGTAATCAGCGGTAAAATGATTAACGGTACCGAGCCAGCGGCCGGTCCTGTAATCTTGACTTTGTTTTTGACCCATAAGGTGATGTATCCGGCAAAAAAACCGGAGATCAACGCGCCCAGGAAACCAGCGTTGGTCTGCTGTGCCAGCACCCCGCCGATCAGACCTGCGGCCAGCGCAGGTTTGTCGGCAATGGAGTACGCAATATAACCGGACAGGACAATCGTCAATAGTCCGATGCCGCTCCATCCTACATTTTGCACGAGATATAAAATATGCAAGAATCCGCTTCCATCTTTGTACGGATCAAGATCAGTAATGCCCATCGTTAGTGCGATAATTTTACATATGGCAACGACCAGGGAACCCGCGATAATGACCGGCAGCAGATAGGAGATACCTGTCATTAGATGTGTTTTTGCTTCACCAAACCATTTTCTCATCGTACTCTCTCCTCATGTGGAAGGTGGGGTTAAACTTGTGCGTTCACAGCCTCGACGGCTTTGGTTAATACCGCTTCTGCCTGACTTACGGCATGACCGATTTTGACACGTACGACTTTTTTGTCGCCAAACCGATCCATGTCCTTCACCGTTTGATCCGCTGCAATCAGTACAAAATTCGCTGCTGCAATGTCCTCTTCCGTCAGCTTGTTGACTTGACCCATGGCACCCTGTTGTTCCACTTTGATCTCATAGCCCAGTTGCTGAGCCGCTTTCTCCAATGCTTTGGCGGCCATCGGGGTATGGGCGAGACCTGCAATACATGACGTTACACCTACGATTTTCATTATGACACCAGTCCTTCCGTATATTGATGAAGCAAAGCATATACCTCTTCCGGCTGCGCCGCTTCTGCAATGGCCTCTTTGAATGAATCTTCAAGCAATAAAGTGGCAAGTGAAGAGATGATTTGCAGATGGGATACATCTACATGACCTTTGGGCACAAGGATGGCAAAAATAGTTTTTACCGGCTTGCCGTCATGTGATTCCCAATCAATCGACTCGCGTAATCGAATGACCATCACTGCCGGACGGGTTACAACTTCACTCTGGGTATGGGGAATCGCAAAGTGATCCTGAAGTCCGGTGGAGTAGACACGTTCGCGTTCCCACAGATCAGCCGCAAGTTGTGCACGGTTTGTAGTGATGCTGTAACGCTCTGCCTCCGCAGATATGAAATCCAATACGTCCTCTTTGCTATGCAATGTCTGATCGAGATAAATCTGATTCGTTGTAATCATGATCTCTGTCTCTCCTCCTCTCTCTATCCAAAACGATAAGCGCTTACAAGATCATTGTAACGGATTCTCCCTGAACCTTGGATCTAGAAAATTTCCCCTTCCAAGCGGAAAAACATTAGCGCATAGATTCGAATGGAACCTGACCACATCCTGGAATAACAAAAACCCCGAGTCGGTTGACTCAGGGCAGGGTTCAGCGGGTTATACAGCAACGGGACTGTACAATAATAACCGGACGTAGTATAGCATATTCCATGGATGTCCGATCTCAGGAACGCTGTGTCCAGCGCTGCATGCCTGATCGAAGACCGTAATATGCAGCGGCGAGCAAAATGAACCCGGCAACAGCCATGATCATGGAGGTTGTATCCCATCGAACAATAGTTCCAAAGGCAACCTTGGATTGCATTGGCGTACCCGATGAAGCAGTGTTCATTAGATCAGGTACATAATTCTTGGTCGTGATCATACCTTGAACGACATTCCATGCTACAAAACCGATGATGAATAACAGAGTAACCAGAACGGATTCCGTTGCTAATCTTTTGTTCATGTTAGTGATTTCGCCTCCTCTTCCCATTCAATTAGACAAGAAGTGCTGCATCTCCTTTTTCAGACGATCTTTGTTGGCATCCACATACTGATAAAGCAAGTCGAAGCTTTCTTCGTTATCCGATTGCATGCTTAAATTGCCGGCTTCCAGCTCAATTTGCTGCAATACCTCATGAATCTGTTCCCCGTGTGTTTGCAGGCTTGTCGTGATGTCATCTTCGGACAGGCCATTCACATTATCTCGTAATTGCCCGTGCGTTACCCCGCTTTCGGACAATATCTGCTCAATCTTCTTCAGGATCAAGGTATCTGCCTCATTGCCGATCCGCTCCATGGCTGCTATTGTCTCACCGAGATACTGCCCGCTGGTATTCTCAAGGAAACCGGTCATACCATTCATGGACAGCTCGGTATCCAAATCTATGATTAGAATGGTATCTCGCAGTACTTGCGGGAGTTCCGGTCCACTCTCTCGAATCGTCGCAAATTCAGCCCGATATAGGTCCATGGCAATACCCCCCACCACTTCTTCACCCGAGATCTCTTCAAGCTGATCGAGTGGTATCAATTCTTGCAGTTCTTCTTGTAACTTGTTCATCTTTCTCTGCCTCCTGTATCTCTCTGTCTGAATAGTTTAAACGAATTTTTTACACTGGACCACTACGCGGTCAGAATAAACTTCCGATCGCTGTTATCCCCAGATTTTTTCATTCCCTTTATTAAAGGGGAAAATCCGGTGATAAAGGCGAGGTGTATGCTTCCGAAGCAGCTTTCTTGCAGAAAGCTTTTAGCTTCGCTTCTTCAGTTTTTTTCTGCCCTCTCCGTTATTGTGTGAATTTCAATTTCAACTACGCCGACACGTTATTACATCATAGCAGAATACGCTATACAAGTTGAATTTATAGAAGATCGTATTGTGTATCACTTTTATCAAATTTACAGGGAATATTGCCAAGTTAACGTGCACTTGACCTCGGGAAAATGATCCGCTGTTATGATCTTGGCATCACGAGTCTTGGGAGGGGTAATGATGCGCCTGGCCTTGTTCACAGACACCTATCTTCCGGAAACCAATGGTGTTGCTGGCACGCTCCACCGCTTGAGTAACCATCTGAACCGCAAGAGAATTGAACATCTGCTGTTTACTCCGAAGTCCGTCATTGAAGGAAGCCAGGAGACTCAAGTCCGAACCGTTGCCAACATTCCCTTTTTTTTGTATCCCGAATGCCGCATTGCGCTACCTAGCAGAGCAGCCATGCACCAACAGTTGCAAGCCTTTCAGCCCGATCTGATGCATATCGCCACACCTTTTAATATGGGGCTACACGGTCTGAGGTATGCGCTCAAAGATCATCTTCCCCATGTTGTCTCCTACCATACCCACTTCGATCGTTATCTCGAATACTACCGGTTGAAAAGCATGATTCCGCTCTACTGGAAATACATCCAATGGTTCCACCGTGCCTGTGATGCAACACTCACTCCATCGCAGGAAACGCTAAACACATTACAGGTCCAAGGTATACAGCGTTTAAAGCTGTGGTCCCGCGGGATTGACTGCAACCTCTATTCCCCCGATAAACGCAGCTCGGCGATCCGCGAACGTTACCATATTACCGCTCCACTTATTTTACTCTACGTTGGACGCATTGCCCCTGAGAAAGATATCGCCACACTAACCGCCACCATGCAGCAGATGCCCGAAGAGATGCAAACCCGTGTTCACTGGATTATTGTTGGTGATGGACCTTCACTTCCCAAAATGCGTATGCAGGCTCCATCCAATGTTACCTTTACAGGATACATGCATGGTGAAGAACTGGCTGCTATGTATGCTTCGGCAGATATGTTTGTGTTTCCATCCGCTACAGAGACATTTGGCAATGTGGTGCTGGAAGCGATGGCTTCAGGCTTACCCGTTATGGCAGCCAATGCCGGTGGGGTGAAGGATTTGGTGGCACATCACCGTAGTGGCGTATTGTTCGCGCCAGGTCAGGCAGGTGCACTAATTCGGGAGATATGTCTCTGGGGACATCACGGGAACCAATTGAGAATGATGGGATTGGAAGGCAGAAAGCTTGCGGAACAGCGGTCATGGGAGCATATTTTTGATACACTGATCGGGGATTATGAGGAAGCTATAGAACATCGGAACAGACGAATGAAAAATCGAATTATTATAGCGTAATCAGATGTCTTGAAGTTATCCCAACAATGAATTCAACCGGCTCTGTATCGGTAAAGTTAAACCGGTTCGCACGTTCAGGCTGCCCCAGCATATACACGCTGCTGCGGTCAGCCTGAATAGCGGATACGCTGAGCGTTAAGGTGTGACCCCGGAAATCAGGGTGTCATTCTGATGCAGGGTTACCTTGTTCCACACGTCATAGGAAGTCTGCGTTGGACGGAAGCAATAGTCATTATTTTCGTTAAAATCCCCCAATTATCCTTGTGAATACGCAGCTGGGATGTCTCCCGTCTGACCTCCCGCTAGTAGAGACCCTGCACCCGAAGTGAAACCAATCTCGACATAGGTATCTGCATTCGTGCCCGTGACACTGCCGAGGCTTGTCGTAATGTTGGCTGCTCCAATCTGTGCCCAATCGATGATCGTATTCAATCCTTCGGAGCCATCTTTCGTGAAGTAATAACGGATCTTCAGACCACTCAGGTTCACAGCGGATGTACCATTGTTTTTGATATTAAAATAGGGCTTGATATGATTGTTCGTTGCATCGGTATCTGCCGCTCGATATTGCAGAATTAGATTCGACGTTGGCGTGGTAGTGCCCGCCTGCGGTGTCGCACGCTGTACAATATAACTCGTTGATCCGGGAGATGCACTCCAGTTCAGAGCGCAAAGCGAAAATTATACAATACAAGCCAAAAATTCCGTATGATAAGGAAATCCCGCTGGTTTTGTATAGCGCTGGAAGATCACTTCTAAGGTTTATCAAGTGCTAAGCTTTTTCATAAATTACTATTTATAAATTGGCCTTGATAAGGCACTAAATAATTTGCTTCAAATCCTCCGATAACTTAAATAGATCCTATTATCTTTATGCTAATTTCCTTTGAAATTTTAACGGTACCTCTATACTAGACTTTTATTCTTATTAAAGTTACATATTCTCAATCAACCCTAAAGCAAAAAGAGAGGGAATGCCCCTCTCTTTTTGACATGCTTTAACCTTACAACATTATTTAACAAGACGGGCATTTACCCAATCGGCATGGTCACTATTTATACCATCTCCACCATCTGTTACAATAAGTTTTAGCTCATTCTTTCCGGAAAGATTAACGTTTACCTCTTTTGCCGCTATATTTTTATTCATCACACCACTGGAAAATACAACTTGATTGTCTACAACAACTTGGAACTCCACAGTACCTACGTCACCTACATCACCATCTACCCCGACTAGCGCGGCAAAGGATGTGTAATTCCCATCCAGTTTGTAAACAATTTCACTGTTAGCATGTGTGCCCAAACCTTTGATATAGGTCTTGTCATTTAACTTAAGTGTATTTCCATCAGCATTACGATCTTTTTGAATTGTTCCCCAACCTGTTGTGGCAGAAAACCAATCCATATCGCTAAGATACGTTGTTACAGGTGTTATTGGATCGGTTTCAAAGATTTTAATCTCACTTGCAGAGGCAAAACCATTTGTTCCACCGCCTTGAGGTACTTCAAGGCGAACATATTTAGCAAGAGTAGGTGTAAAAGTTACTGTCTTTTCTGTGTTGTCCTTTGCCCAAGTGCCTGTTGCAACCTCAGTGAATGTTACCCCATCAAGACTAATCAGGATTTTATAATTTGTAATAATACCATTTTCTCCACCAGTTTGTCGTGGTAGATAGGTTAGTTTGGAGAATGTAGATGGAGTTGCGTACTTTGCTGTAATATTGTAAGGGAACTGATTTTGTCTATTCCATTCACTGTGCCAGATACTATTTGTATCTCCATCAAATGCATTTACTGCGGCATTATTAGAACTTGAAGTCTCTTGACTATTTGTTGTTACCCCAATGACACCCTTTACCTTATCCATTCCATCAGTCGGTTTAATGATGTTATACTCTGACCCAAACCAAATTGGTGCAGTTAGAAGAGTTAAATTCAATGAATTAATCTTGTTTCGTGTTGCATTTGTTGCAGACAAACCCCATTTATCAAAGAATGGCGTCAAGTCATAGTGAGCTACTTTTGAAGTGTTTAGAATAAATGCCTGTTTTTTCTGATCATCTGTAGTTGGCAAATCAGCTTTTGCCGTCTCACGATACAATCGATGTAACTCTGGGTAGAAGTTATCCCCAAAAGCAAGATTAAGTTGCCACAACATTTCTAATTTTGAACTAGAGTCTGTAAAATTCTTGGTTGGCTGATCTACAAACGTGAACGCAGCTAAATACTCACCAGGGGACCTTGCAGGTTCAGCAGGATAAAGAGCCTTCTTAGCAGCTAGAGAATATAGATTTACGGTCACCTCAGTCATATCACCCCAAGTCCAAGGACCTTGTTGTCTCAAATGACCTGCTTCGTGATACTGCCCCCAACCCATTCTTGTGAGGTCTAAAGAATCGGCGTTTGCTCCAGTACTTGTAGGCATAATCGCCCCATCCCAAGTTGCATATGCATATGCTCCGCCTGTGTAGTTTGGTTGCTCAATAATGCCAATCAAATGTTTATCTAAATGATGTCTAGGATCAGAATCAGAATTTGATAGTCCAGAAATTTTATCCTGTGCTCCAATAAACGTATCATAAGTCTGTAAAACAGGAACGGGGTCTTGATTCAAGATATGGTCTCTAGCAGAAGCATATGTGAAGACTAAGAGAGCTTTTTCTGATTGAAGAACAACAGAAGGTGCATCAGGATAAGCACTCATCATTGCCTGCCAATCCTCTTTGGTGTTCTTGCCTAATACAAAGAATGGAACCGGACTACCCCCACTCACTACATTTACATGAATACTACCTTCATTGTTGCTGTTATCAAAAGACAACAAACCGCCATTTGGTGAGGAAATTGTGTTTATACCTACTTGTAATGGATACCTAATCGCCCACTCTTCATCATGACGATGTGTCCCAATAACCGCTGTAATTGGTTTGTTGCCTGTGACTTCAATCATAATTTGTTCATTAGCTTTTGCATATAGACCTGTTGGCTGAAATATTTTTCGCGCATCTGCATACCCCGCCGCTCTACGCTCTCGCTCGCCTTCCGCCCATATATCTCCAATGGCTTTCACTACAAAGTTTCGCTGAACAACAAGATTACTTTGCTGTGTGATGGCGGCCTCTGAAGTTTGGGCTAGTACCTCAGATGGCGAAACAGGTACTACAACTGCTGTTGCTGTTAAAACCATAAGAGATAAAACCTGAAGTGATTTCTTGAATTTTCTCATCAAATCCTCCTAAAATTAATTAAATTTATGCATAGCTGGCATTTAAGTGCCGGCATATCCATCTTGGTAAGTCATCAATAGATTTCAGACTAATATGTCCTTTTACATTACAATTTTCACTATTTATTCATTCAACTTTCGCATCTTAAATCCTTGATATAGCTGGGCAAACCAGAGTTCCAAACTTGTATTTGACGAAAAACAGTCGTTTTGTTTTCTTCTTGGTTTTGGCTTGAGACATTTCAAGAAATTAGACTCATGAGTTGTTGAAGTGCCGTCTGGAAGTCCAGATCGCGGGCTTCGTCGGAGAAGAGAAAAAAGACCCGAGTGCTCGGTCATCACTCGATTCACGTCGCTCATATTCCATCGCCAAATAACGGCTGAATACAACAGAAGTGTGGCTAATCAGTTGGTCAAAGGAAAGCCTTTGAAATTTCGTCCCCAATTTCTCAACTAGCTTTTGGTGACTTTAAAAAAGGTCTCGATGCTCCAGCGTATACCGCAGATGGGTACGATTTTTACAGCATCTAGCGTAACGTCTGTGCTTAAAAGGACAAACCGCATGAGTTGTGTATCATCGAGGAACCTTTGATATCTTTCGAATCCTACTTGGGGAGAAGTTGAAACACATCCCACAGTGAATTTCGCTTGCCTCTGCACGAGATATCGTTGCTTCATTTCCTTCACCATGCCAATCAAAGAAAAACCTCTAGACGTGAGCTGTCGAAGCAGTGGGACTTGCGTAAACCAGCCATCCATGTACACGTAGTCGGATGTGAATCCTGCATGTAAGTAAGCCTGGTCCAGTAAGCAAACAACCGCATCCGGTTTCCGGAAAAAGCTTCCATTCTACGTTTGTACCCGTTCCTGCGTTTGGAGAGATTTGAAGCCATTTCTCAAAAACAATTGGCCAGTTTAGCCGATGACAGCATGACAAAATCGAGCGGAGCAATGCTAAAAGGGTCTGACAAGCCGAGCGTGAGCATGGTATCTAAATAACACAATTTATCCTATTGCTCCAATTCCATCTTTATTCTTATTTTAATAACACTAATTGTAAAATAAAGTGTGATAGTTACCAGTAAATGAAAATGGCTCATCATTGATCCGTTTCATCGCCACACTGCCGGTAGCTTAATGGTCTATGACTATATTTTCTATCGAAACGAACAAGTTCCCATTGTTCGTAATACAAGAATATTTATCTGACGGATAGAGAAAATATCCAAGCTACTTATCTCGCTTGGCCGCGTGAAATCCCCGGATCGGCTACAGATCGCGATACAAAGGGCATTCATCCGAACCGATTACGCCAGCAATCCAAAGCTGGAGCGAAATATGAATTTCATTCCTTTCGACGTTTCGATGATCTGAAGAAATACGCCATTTAAAACGCTTATCTCATTGAACTAATTCAAGACCTGACCCACCAGGCGTTTTAAGTCCACGATCGGCAGGGACCTGAAAGGGAGTTAATTCAAAGTCGTACCATAATCACGACTGAACCCAATGAGCTGGGTTAATGACGTTCTTAATCGAATGCCGATCATCCTACAGGGTTCGAATATTAATCGGTGGTTAAGTGATGAAACTAGGGTGTGTCTGAAAACTCGTAACTGAGTCAGCCTAGAGATGACCGCTACGTATTGCCATACACTCGATCAAACAGTTAAACAATCGTGATTGAGATACGCAAAACACTTCTCTATACCGATAATTTAGGGGGGATAATATATGAGAAATAATCACTGGTCATTAAACTGTGCAGTTATTTATTGGATTCTTATTTTCATCACTCACCTCCTGGACACTCTTCATATACTATAAAATGTAAGAAAATATTGGAATTATTTAGATTATTTTAAAATATTATATAGAAAAAGACATGACCTCATCGAACTTGGATCATGTCTTTTATTGCATTGCATGCGATCTATTTGATGAATTTACTGAACGGGACTTTAATATCTACAAACCCTTTAGCGTAGGGTGCAACCTCATAAGGGTGGAATCGGATGACGATCCCTTTGTCATATAAAAAGAATTCAGATGTTTGATCAAGCTGAAAATCATAAATATTTTCTTCAAAAATAGAAACTCCTGCATTATACATGGCCAATAGACTGTTTGAGATTGATTTCTCTACCTTTTCCATCTGAGTATCATCTTTAACGTACTCGCTTAGCTTCAGCTCTTTTCCCGTTCTTAAGTCATAGTTATATGATTTTGTCGCATCCATTCCATGTGCTCCGCCAGCGTACACATGATCTTCATATACCACAGATAACTTTTCTTTTGCATTGTACTTTACACTGGCCATGGTAACGTAGAAATAATTTTTGTTTAATTTCTTTTCTTCTTTGTCCAGGCGAGTTGCTTTCACTGCGTGGAGTTTAAATGTCTTGTTCAGCTTATTCGTCACAAATTTATTTCCACCTGTTAGATGTATGTATGTATGGCTGTCCTTTGTAATATTGGACCTTCGTTTTCACTGTAATCGTGCTGCCTGCCTCTACATGACTACTCGGAAGAATTATAGCAATCAGTACAGTGATCAACAGGTAATTTATCCATCTCAATTTTTTTATTTCAGTTCTATATTTCAACACTATTGATAACCCCCTTTGGCTCAAATGCTATCGTTTCCTGCATTCTGTTCCATATTACCTGTGGAGTGCCCTTTAGGTCTGTTCCGCTCTGAACGTTGCCAATCCAGATTTCCTCTGCTCCCGGATGTTGTAAATAGTGCCTGAGCGTTGCTTTGATCAGAATAGACGAATGTAAGTCCAGCACCTCATCCAGCGGTATCCAGAATAACTCTCCTTCATCGGAGGGCACAAAATGTCGATGCTTCGTCTCTCCGAAATAGACAAACTGCTGCCAAATCTCACCACCGCTAACCTCTAACAAAATATATCGAAGCCGAAAGTGTTCGACATCCTCTTGCTTGAATCCAGTCTCTTCCTCAATCTCCCGATAGCTGGCGGTCATGGGTGCGTTCAGTTCTCCTTGTTCCAGATGCCCGCCAATGCCACCCCAAAATTCAAAATCAAACAATCTGCTGCCTGCCTTCATCATCAGCATGTCTGAGCCATTGCTCAAAAACGCTGTAGCCATCTGTCTAATCTCCATATGTTCCTCGCTTTCCAAACTGTAATTATAGTAATCTACTTGTATAACCGTCTTCTAAAGCAATTTCTTCAGCTCACTTAGATGCTCAATCGTATGTAAAGGACCCGACGTAATGCTGTCCTGCCAAGGCTGGTTGACCTTCATCCAGATCGTGCTCATGCCAACGCTCGCCGCTCCCTGAATATCGTTTACCGGATGATCACCAACGTAAATACACTGCTCGGGAGCTAGACCAAAATGATCAAGGGCAAGCTGAAAGATCCGAGGATCGGGTTTCTTGACTCCTGCCTCTTCCGAAACAATAATATGATCGTAATCTTCCCGGATACCGAGCTGATCGATTTTCCCATATTGGATATTGGTTTGCCCATTGGTGATTAATCCGGTTAGGTATTTCCCTCTGAGATGATGAACGACTTCTCGCGCCTGTTCCATTAGAATAGCGCTTCTCACATACTCTTTGCCATAGAACTCCATAAGCTCTGCATGTGGCGGATGCTCGGTCCACGGCAATTCCAACAACAACTCCTTGAACAGAAGACGTTTATCTTTATAACCATCCTGATCAAGTTCAATGATTCTTTTGAGAATATCCTCCGTGGACTCCAGATGTCCAAAGTAAGTCTCGATCAGACTGCGAGTGAATCCTTCGAACGTCATCGTTCTGTTCAGAATCGTATTATCCAGATCAAAAATAACCGCTTTAATATGATCCACTCCGCTTCTCCCCCAATTCCAGTACATGCGTTATTTTCTCCCTACCCGTCACTTCACTAAATCCCAAGGTGTGATAAAAAAAGCCAGCAACCGGTTGATCCGTGTACAGAACCAATCGAGCGTAATGATTTTCCGCTTTTAGAATAACAGCATCAATCAGCCTGCGCCCAACCCCATGTCTTCGAAATTCTCTCATCACATAAAGCCTACGAATTCTTCCAGTGTCAGTCACTTCAGAATAAGGATCTCTGTTTAAACCGCAGATACCCACCACTTTATCGTGTATTCTGCATTCAAAAAGCGCTTCATCCTCTTGCTCGAATGTATTGATTCCTGACTCATATTCATGGATTAATCGCCCAATATGTCTGAACCCCTCACTGGAGCTTTCGGCCAGCATCGCCACTAATTCATCACGATTCCATACCGATATTTCTTGAATTCGCACGATGTAACCGCCTTCATATTTTAAATTCATTGTACACATGCTTACCCAACCCTAGATTGAACGATGGCTGGGTTTATCTTTGTAAAGCTCATTCTCATTTTTTCTTTTTATGATAATGATAACCCGTGCACAGACCCTTTTGCTTGGATTTGGCTGAACACTTATGTCCACCATTCTTATCCAGTCTGCCTGGATGAGCATAAGCGGAAGAGGATACACCAACAAGTACGACAAGAGACAGAATTACGAAAACAACCTTTTTCATCCAATGTCACCCTTTGATAAACACCCTATGCTTTAGGGCTTACTACGTGCTATATCATTCTACATTAAAATCCATAATTGGGATACTATTCATTTATTTTACAGAAGCATTCTCATATCACCTTAAATTTCTTCAACGCATGGGTGACTCCATCTTCACTTGCTCGCAGGGTAACATAATCTGCACTTTGTTTAATCCGCTTTCCGCCGTTTCCCATCGCAATTCCAATACCCGCGTGCACTAACAGATCCACATCGTTCTCCCCATCCCCGAAGGCCATGGCCTCCTCCTTGGATATCTTGAGGTGGTTGAGGACTTTGCCCGCCGCTATCGATTTACTCACTTCACTCGCTTCCAGCACATTGGTCACATACGGATGGAATCTCACGAATCGCAAAGCAGGGAATTTCACCTGAAACTTCTCAGTCTCGTTCTCATCCGCATATAAACACATGCAATAGATATCCTGATCCAACGTACTGATCTTCAGTGGGGAATCCAACAATCCAAGCGTATCTTGCAATGCTTCCCTAAGCCGCTCATCTGCTGTGCTTAACCCGTTCATCTCAAACGACTCGGTAAAATATGAAATACTGTGCCCATGTAACTCGGCAAATTCACTGAATTCTCTAACCATCTGTGCGGAAAGGACCGACTTATGTATGACTTCATCACCGGATTTAATCAAGGCCCCGTTAGCCGAAATAATAGTATCGATTCCAAGACTCCTGAATTCTTCACATAGATTATAGGGCCTACCTGTGACGAGTACGACTTGAACGCCTTTCCGAATCAATTCCCTGATCGACTCTGCTGTACTTGGTGATAAACTCCGATCTATTTCGCTCAGCAATGTACCGTCCACATCAAAGAACACAACTTTCATCAAAATATCCTTCCTCCTCTATTCCGCTTTCCGGGACTTGAAGTAAAAAGAGCAAGTACAGAATAACCTGATGCGGTCTTCCTGCCCTTGCTCTTGTGATTAACGGGTCTGAACATCTTGGGTACGTCCCACATACCATAGCTGAAATGATTCAGCCATACCCAGCGGGATGTCATGTGTTTGATGGTGTAGCACGGGTTTGGCCCGATTCACTGTATGAATGGAAGCAACACCGAACCAACGTTGCAGCACATTACGGGTGATTTGCACTTCAATCACTTTTTCACGTTTGGAAATGAAGAGGGTTGACGTCAAAGCTCCTGTTCGAAGTTGAATAAAATTGTTATTCAATGTGTACCTTGTATGGAAAAAGTCTACCACTCTACAGGTTGCAATCCATACCAACAGAAGAACCGAAATCATCCACCATGCCTGCTCTTGTCCGAATACCTGTGGTTTGAAATACCATAGTATAACGGTGACAATGAGCCAGCCCCAGCTGGGCTTGAGCATACGGACCCATAAAGATATCCGTGGAAGCTTCTCCATCTCATCGCTTACTTGATAGGATGGCAGAATCTCCTCGATCATCTTATAGGCTTGCTTCACAGGCAAGAACGGATAGAGCGAGTTGACCTCGTGTCCCGATTCGCCCAAGCTACCTGCGGTCGTTAATTCCACTTCCGCCAATCCCAGCATTCTTTTCATCGGAGACTGTGTAATTTTCACGGCCTGGACGCGTTCTTTCAAGATCGAAAATGCCATTTGTTCCATCATACCCTTGGTAATATAAATGCGTTTGGCATCCGAAGTAATCTGAAAATTGCCATACTTCACAAAGGTTCGAACAATCCCCAAACCAATGGAGATCACAATCAATCCCAGAATGATCAAACCGGTGATCCACCAGGAATCGAGCCACGTCACTAACAGATTCCCCGTGACTTCTTCATCCGGGAAGAAATCTTTAATCCATGAATAGAGTGTGCCCAGCACCGGAATGAGTACGAGAAAACTGAGCGAGGTAAACGAAGCTTTGAATACATCCTTACGGGTGGAATGATAATGAACCACACGTTCCTTCTCTTCTTTTGCAGGCAGCATTGTACGTTCAGGTGTACCTCCGTCTGTTACTCCCGGCTCGTACTCGGATTGGTTTTCTCCCTCTTCCAAGGGCTCAACAGTATCCACAGGGACATGTTCATCTGATCGTTGACCCGCTACAATCTTCTCCAGCCTCTCCGCTTCGGGAAGGGAAACGACATGTAACTGAAAGGTAGCATCTTCTCCCTTGATTCCGGTCTCGAAACGTATGGATGTTACACTGAACAACCGATGAAACACTGTCGTATGGCGGTTCACATTCTGGACTTTGGTATACGGGATCGTTCTTAGGGTCCGATTCAAAGCACCACTATAAATGTGAAAAGCAATATCATCTGCTGCGTAACGTGTGGTAAACCACTTCCAGATGATCGATACAATACTGATGGATATCCCGATGTAAAAAGCGATTCTTCCATAGAAAAGCCATTGGTACTCTGAGCCAACACGAAAAACAAACAGGAACAGGATGATGGCAAACGAACTTTTCACCAGCTTCCACATGCTCCACAGCAACGTCAGCGGATGGTGCCGTTTGGTGTTGGTGTCTGTCATTCATCCACCTCATTAATTCTCGCATAGGATGCAATCTGATTACGCAGTGCGAACGCGACTTCCTCCGGCAGCGCCGGAATATGATGCCCTGAACCCATCGTACCAACGGTAACGGAGTAGAGTCCGTATTTTCTCATAAGTGGTCCCTGGTTCGTTGTCACGGACTGCACTTTCGCCATGGGAATAATCTGATGTACTTGGTCAGTGCGCCATGCTTTAACTGCAAAAATTCCTCATTCACATCGTAATACCAATGTCTGTATAACCACACGGGTTGCACGAATATATCCCACACTGCATAGAGCACCGAAATCCCTGTAACCCCCATAAAATCCAGCCAATCCACGTCTTCCATCCATAGATGGAGTCGAGGATTAACAATACAGCAAGGATCACAAGACCTGCCGTATTCCATATGATCGCGCTAATTCTCCACAAGTTAACCGCATGAGGAGATAACCGTTGCTCGGGTGGTTTCCACTGTATTGACATATGTTCACTCCTTAGTAACTGAAAACTGCATAATACACTGTACGAAGAATCGTCCATGGTCGATGCAAAAAGATGCAATTAGGTAAAAGAGATGAGCCCTGTACAGTACAGGTCGTCACCTCCGTTGTTCACTTCATTTTACAATAAAATCCTTCACTTCACACAACCATACGTTATGGTCTGTTCCTTCATCCCAGTAATTCTTCGCCACAGCATAAGGTTCCCCGAATTTTCGTTGCCATTTCTTCTGGGCGATCCGATAGCCACTATCCAGACAAAATTGCTCGATCCCCTCCGACAAAGTTCAATAACCATTGCAAGGATGAGCGCCGAAGCAATTCCCTGACCTTGAACCTCTGGCATGACGTACAGGCTGCCCCGTTCTCCTAACAGTCTCGAATCTCCTTACCACCCACAAGGTCCATACGAGATGGTTCCGACTACAGTCTTATCTATCTTGGCTACAAGAAAAAACATGCTGGCCTCCCTGTTAAAGCTTCAATGGTCAGCATATTATCCATATTCCAGTCTCTGTTTCAAAATAAACACATTCCCACTTAATCTGTACGACGCTGAATCAGCCTTCTAAGTTGATTCGCATCCTCCACAGATATGCTATATCCTATATTGGTGTCTTCGTGGTTAACCAGTAGGCCTTGCATCTTGGAATCCATACCTAAAGAAAGATCATACCCAGTTATCGATCCGTTTGTATTCGTTATGCTCATCCTGTACTCTGCTCCATAATCTATAATGCCAAGCAAACGTTCTGCCGTATGTATGGTCTCCATCATCATCCGAATCTCGTCAGGTCGATCGAATTGAACATTCTGGCACGGTTCGGAGTTCAGATTCGGATTGCAGGTTAAGGTGATCAGCACAGGAAGGCCCTCCCCCGAGTCATGTTCACTCGGGTAGCTACATCCTGCCATGAATATGGTGAGAAGACATACAAGCATTCCTATATTCTTCACCCTAACCGCCTCCCTAATTTTAGTGAAATTCAGTACAACACCTAGTTAAACATAAGCATTATCCTTAGGTTGTCTTTCTCAATTCACGTAGCTCCGGGTCCCATGAAGACAACAGAGCGTTCAATCGCTGTACGGTCTTCTCCACAAATGCCTGAGCGATCTCACCCGTAATAAACTTAGGCGTGATTCCAGGCTCTTCACCATTCAGAAAAGAAAACGTGTGATCCCGCCAACGTACAATCTCTTCCGCATTTAAACGATCCGGCATGTCATAGCTTGCTGCGCGGTTAAGCGTCTGCCACACATCCTCACTCCAGCTCGCACTTCGATATAGATTGAAATCAATCTGATCCGTCTCTTGGTAATATAGGCGTGACAGTTCATCCTTCGATCTGTTAATGCCTGTATGCTGGTCTATCTCGTTAACCCGATCTACGAATTCGGGATACACACTCCGGAACCAGTAATAGTCTGTCAGAACATGTATGAAGTAACCCCGGACAAACCACTTCCACCCTTCATCAGGTTGTTGTTGGATGTAGGATGAGTAAATTCCCTGAAGTCGTCCAGCGTAATCTCCTTCATCCTTAGGGTTAAAATGGGTGTCCTGCTTATCCTCTCTTGTTGTACCCTCACGCATATGAATGGAATCCGGTGCGATATTGCCCAAGTAGAAGGAGCCCCGTTCAATCTGTACTGGCAGGGTATCGGTAAGAAGATAAGCTATATTGAGATGAACCATGGGTAGCGGCATAGAGATGATCTCCTTTTTATCGAGAAGTCGTTCGAACGTTTAGCTGTATTACGGAATTATCCCTGGATTCTCTCCACTTGCATCCTATCAAACAACTGCTCCAGATTCGTATGATACCCCGGCTCTTCCTTAGTAAGCAGACTTATGTATTCCGACCCACATTCATAGAATACCAGACGATTAAACGGAGCGGTGTCTTCTATATGATTGCTTTCCAGTCCGAGCTTCGCTCGAATCTGATTCTCAATATACCGTGCATACCCTTCGTTCCACTCCAGCCAGCTCCAGTATTCGGCTTGTTCTTCAGTTAAGGAGTTGAACAAAGCCATTCTGGATGTTAGTACCTGTGACATGTCTTTACTCTTCATTACAGACATCAGGGAGTTGATTCGCTCAACCACGACTTCATCTTCATACGGAAACTCATAATCCAGTTCCCATGTCACCCGCTTCAGTTGATCCATTTTATGCTTAATCTTGAGACGATTCACGATCTGTTCATCGTATTTCTCATAGACATAGCAATGAACATACTCATGGAACAGATAGACTTTCTGCTCCAAATTTTTAAATGCCGCATCCGTTACAATTGCACACATTCGCTTGTCCATATGATGCACCGGCATGGCCGCAAGGCACTCATCCGGAATGTACAGGTCATCCGGTACGGTCTTCACCCACTCATATTGCTGCGTCTTGGACGAATAATCATACATATATAACAGAGATTCATAGGCCACAACCACAGGATAATGTTCTGCAAATAAAGGATGGATGCTAACCAAGTCTTTCTGAAGCTCGTTTAACTCGTTAATTTGCTCTAAAAATGTGTCCATGTCTCTAACCTCTCTTTAGTTGAATGATGTATATTCATCATACCAATCGGGTCACAAGAAAACACTGAGAGAAAAATGATAATTCTATGGTTCAATGAATCTTGCAAGTGAGGTTTAGAAAATCAAAAAATCTCCCAACCTAACATCCAGCTGGAAGATTACTAACTGCAATGATCACACGATTTAATCACTTACCCCACCCATGTGGATTGCATTCCTATGATTTGGTCAATATCCCTTGCTCCACGGAGTTTTGAATGAGCCGCTGCGCATAATCCCACAATGTTTCGGAACCGTTCGCAATCTCACGGTTTCGATTTAACACCTGTTCACTTGTAATGTTATATTTCTGCCACGTATCTCCCTCATTCTGATGATTATGGATCAGAGGCTGCAACCGATCGAGAGATGAGGCAAATTGTGCTTCAGGAGTCTGCTTTGCTTCAAATTCTAACCATAATTGGAGTAGTTCTTCAGCCTGTTCCTTAGGCAACATACCAAACAGCCGATGAGCCGCTTGGAGTTCACGATCATATTTATCCGTATTCCCCACCGTATCGTAGGCAAAAGTATCTCCCGCATCAATCTCAACCAGATCATGAACAAGAAGCATCTTAATGACTTTAAGAATATCCACATCCTTGTTGGCATGATTCTGCAAAACCAAGGCCATCATCGCCAGATGCCAGGAATGCTCCGCATCATTTTCAAGCCTGTCCCCATGAATAATTCTGGTCTTCCGTTCAATCGTTTTCAGTTTATCAATCTCAATGAGAAATTGAATCTGATCCTGCAGTGATTCATTCATAGTTATCCTCCTTTAACTACAAGCTAAATTTACTTAGAGAGATCATACCAGTAGACACGATAGTTAAAACTGAGAGACATGCCTGCACTCTGCGCCAATCGCATCGAGCCTGCATTATCGGGAGAACAATCCCAATACGGATGTATGCTTACGCGAACGCATTCTCTATTTCTCAGTGATCCTTCAAACACTTCATTGGTTATCTAACTTGATGTTCATAGATTCGTGTCTCTTCATCATCCAACAGATATCCCTTACCAATATAGGTCCAATTATTCTTCTCATAATAGTCCGTTAGATCAGTACATAGATACATTTGTTCGTAGCCCTTTGCTTTTACCTCGTTAATCGCATGGTTCTGCAATTGTCCACCCAAGTTCTGGCCCCGATACTCTGGATCAACATGAAGACAAGCAAACCAAGGGAAGAGATCTTGTCGACTATTCAGATCGCTTCGTAACAAGGCATACCCTCCAATAATCTTGTCACCGTCCAGCATGACATAAAATCTTGGCACATCACTCTCCGTTTCCACTGAGCGCTCCATGCAATCCCGATAGAAATGGAAGCTCGATTCCGAACCCCATTGTTTCCAAAAATACTGTACTGCCTCATGCATGACTTCCGGCGCCTGCCGAATATCAAAAATTTTCACTATAATACTCTCCCTTCACGTCTTTGCTGTTCACCTTTCGCATTCATGGTTCTCTATGTCCATACTCCAACCCAGACTCCACCAATTCAATTTCTGCTCCTAATCTACGAGACGTATATTCCCGAAAAACTCCACGCCTTCACCATCAATAACAATTCCATCACCATCCTGGCACGCACACCTTTGTACCGTTCAAATGGGCGTACTGCCTCAAGGAATTCAGGGCTTCTTCCGAACCATCTCATACTCTATATCGAGATCATAATACTGTACCGTTTCGATCCCCATTTGATGATAGAAACGTCTGGTATGCTCAACATATATTCGATCCAGGTAGGAACACGAAGGAATGTAACCGATCGAAGGCTGTTCCTGGTTATACAAGCTCTGGATTCTATGATTCAATTCGTCGTTAGGTCCGAAATGTAGATCACTTAGCAGAACCAATTTTTTCATACTCATGCTACCTCCTGCTCGTGTCAGACTCCCTTGAACTCTTTGTCCAAGATGGAGTAAAAATACTGGTCCGTCCACTGATTGTTCCACCAGAGTTCTTCCTTGTAAACAGCTTCTCTCGTCATGCCCACATGCTCCATCAACGCAGCAGAGCGAACGTTCTCAGAATTGCACATGCCGACAACTTTATGAGCCTGTATCTCCTGAAAAGCGAATTGCAACAGAAGCTGGGTAGCCTCACTTCCGTATCCGTTACCTGCATATTCGGGAAGCACAGCGTAGCCAAGTTCCCAACTTTTCCGAAAATCCACATAACTCCACATCTGAACAATACCAATAGGCGTATTTACCGGATCATTCACACGGCGGATAACCCAATCATAGGCGTACGCTTCCTCATCCGTAGCAGGGAAATGACTCCGATATTTCTCGTGAACCTTCTCCTCATCCGTCTCAACAGTCTCATCAAAGCTCCATATGCTCGTATCACATTCCAGTTGACCTATGAAATTGAGATCTTGTTCCGTGGCTGTTGTTATTCTTACCTTCTCACCCACGAATTCCATGTGGATTCATCTCCTTTGGATTATGCCATTTATCCCATAGACTACTGCATTTGCCCATTAATATATCTTCTGTGACTTGCAGATGCTTCCTGAACCCACAAATCCAACTCCACTCTACTAACAAAAAATTGATCCTGAACTTTAATGAACGGGAACATTCTCCCATCAAAGAAACCTGATACCGTGAAACTCACTTGTTCAGCCTTAATAATACTCATCACCTGTTCTTCAGTCATACTCAGATACTCCGCAGTTTCTTGAATCGTCAATAACACTTTATTGTTAGACACTTCTTGCTCAGCTACCTGAGTCAGTTCACTATTTTTCTCCTGAGTCGTTAACAATATGCAGCCAATAATAAACGAGATACCCAAAATGAAACTGGCTAAAAGTATAGAGAACGGAACAGATTTCATTTAATTCCTCCCTGCTCAAATAGGATAAATGTCAGTCCCAACAGATTCCTTCTGTAATGTGTAATAAAAGAGATTGTTTACTAACTCAGTGGATTTCAAAAAGTTCAACTTATTTAACAAGTGTTGAGATCGAACATTTTCCTGCTCCACTGTCGCTTCAATAAAATCAAGATTCATCTTGTTCCAGCCGATTTCGATAATTGCGGTTAAAGCTTCTTGCATCAACCCTTGCCCCCAATAAGACGGGGATAAATCAAAACCAATCTCTGCTTTCGACGGTGACTCCTGATTCCAACAGTGAAACCCCACTGTGCCTATGAATTCGCCATCTGATTTATGGAATAGACCATACCTGCAACCCGAATCATCCATATGAAATTGTATAATTTCTTCTGCTTCTTTTACGTCACGACAAGGCTCAATATCCATAAACCGGGTTACATCTGGTTCAGCAAAATGTTTAAATATAGCTTCACGGTCTGATAGGGTTAACTCTCTAAGGTACAACTGTTCAGTCTCCATATTGGGAAAATGAGTCATGACATACTCTCCTTTTATCACTACACATTGTGCATGGTATAGTATCCGGCCTCACCAAGAAAATCACTTCTGGTTAATCCTGGTTCGGATAATCTACCAAGTGTTCACCATGACCATGACGAATACATGTAATGTCCATAAGCCCTCTATTTCTGAATGAAGTGTTTAATGCGCTTTGCATCAGGGAGACTAGTCAGTTCCTTTTTCAAAAACACAGGATAGATTTCCATCTGCTCCAGTTTGTCCAAGGAAAACCATCGAAAAATTAACTTACCGTTATCCTCTAGACCTTTGAACTCAATTTCATCATAAAGCTTATGGGCTTCCGGCAATGTAATGACATAATAAAATCCAATCTCATGATATTTCAGGCCATCATATTCAAAGAAATCTTCACTAACAAATGCGAGCCTTTGTGCTTCTACTTGAACACCCAGTTCCTCCGTCATCTCTCGCACAATAGCCGATTCTGTAGTTTCGTTCAATTCTACCCGCCCTCCGGGCAGATTCTAGAAGTCATCCTGTTCAGTCGTATGCAAAAGAACTTTGCCCTTATTGATCAGAATACCTGCTACGCGAAAGTTGAATTTATTGTTGTTTTGCTCATACGATATATTTCTGTTATCTGAATTTAACATCTCGCTGACCATCCATCGGACAACCCATCCATGAATCCATTTATAATTGATTTACGTTTGCTTCTCACTCCGATGATCAACAATAGTGCAGTTGTTAGGATTATTGCTAATTCATAAAAAGTCATGCCACTAAACCTCCGTTATGTATTTGTGTTAGCTCGCTTTCATACGTAAACTAACCTGTTCCGCAAACTCAGTAGCTCCTACTTCGATTTCAAAGAATCGTTTCGGAACCACATGCGCACTCGCCTTATTATGTTGTAACCCTCAACCGACTCCTGCCCCCACTCGTACGATCACCCCTGCTTAAACACTGCTAGACTCCTCTTCAATCATCATAACCCATGTATTGGTAATTGCGAAGTTGTTATGAACTTCCAGCTTTACAATCTCTTCTCTTATCTGCTCCAGAAAAGCAAAAAAAGAACCTCAACGGTCTTAATCGACAGTTGAGGCTTCTACACTTCCATTCGAAAGGTTACAGATCGTGAAAACGGACTTTATATGTGAATATTATGGTGCAGCAGTAATTGTACCCATATTTATAGTATAGGGTTCTGGAGCAGTATAATTAATGGAATCTGCACCTGAAAGAGTAAATTCAATTGTTATTACTTTGTTGGTTCCTACCTCTGCATTATTGTATGTGGCTACTGCATGTACTTGTACGTCATCCCCTGGACAAGTGCCTTGTTGATTTTTTCCACAAGCTCCCTCTCTAGAACCCGCTACTGCAACTGCTGTCGAGTTCCCGTCATACACTTTGGAAGTGGTAATCAGGTCCAGAATCATCCCCGTATCTGCACTGTATTGTACGTATACAGTGTAGTTCGTATTGCTTACAGGAGCCATATATTTACCACTATCGGCACCCGCTATTGTATAAACTACGGTTAATGGCGCCGCTTTAGGCGGGGAAGTTGTATCATATATCGCATTTGCACTCACAGTCACATTTTCCCCGGTAACAACCCCAGCTAATTGACCTGCGGATACGACTACTGATGAATCTCCATCTGGCTTCTCAATAACAGTCAACATCGGGTCCCCGATCGTTAACTGTGCCGTTGAAATGGCTCCTGTATGGATTGTGTAGTTTGCAGGTGCAGTGTACTTGGCTGCATCTGCTCCACCCAATGTATACACGACAGTAATTGTTTTACCCGTGCCTATTGCAGCGTCATTGTAAGTGGCTACTGCACTCACGGTTACCGTGTTCCCTGCCACAACTCCATTCAAGGAACCTGCTGTAACTGATGCCAAGTTCGTTCCATCATACATTTTTGCTTCGGTCAGCACTGGATTGGAGACGGTTAATGCTTTAGTACCAATAATGATCTCTGACGAAGCAATAGATATATTGTTCGAAAGGTCAACTGCATACACAACATACGTGCCTGATGCTAAACCTGCTGTACTCATTGTCGCATCTACGTTTGCTGTTACTGACTGTTTCTTGCCAAACAATTCTGCAACGGATTGATTTAGGCTAGTGATTGTTTTTAGTGTTGTTGAAGGAACCAGATACAGATATCCACTCTCATTACTTCTACCTATTACGTTATCTCCAACTGCAATTTGACCCATGGTTGTATTCGAGAGTATAGGAGCAGTTATGTCCGTTCCTCCGGTAGAAGGTCCAGTAGAGGGCACAGCTGATCCAGTCGAAGGTGCGGCCGGAATAGCTGGATTCGTCACTTTATTCAGCAATCTAACTGTGGATTCAATAGTGGTATCGTTTTTAGCAACGGCACTTATCGTCACTTTTTCAACAGTACCCGTTCCCAGAATCTTGGCAGTTGCCTCTAAAATAAGGTTCCCAATATTGGTATCCGTACCTAGGGTAAGAGTCATCTCCGTAGCTGTTGCTGTTGTGATAACTTCCTTAACACTACCTTTGGGGATTTCAATCTGAATTTTGCTGCCTTTAACCTTCACAGAGTCAAATGTTCCTCTTAAACTGATCTTCGAACCGGCAGGTAATCGCTCGGATAACGTAATCTTGCCGAATCCATTCCACGTAGTATCCGATTCTTGTAGCGTAGCAGGGGATTGAATGGTTACTTCTCCTACTGTCGTTGAACCTTCTACATCAATACGAACGGGGCCCTTTTTCTTGTCAACAATAAAGGCAGCTGCAGTGGTATTCTTTAGATAGATGGTGTTAACGCCTTCACCCTCTACCCGTGCTATACCCTTGATTGTAACATTCTCAAGACGTATATCTCCTTCTTTAATACCTTCACTAAATAATAGATTCCCATTAATGATGATATTCTTCAACGTAATACTAGCCGAGCTAATAATCACATCTCCATTAATGGTCTGCATACCTGTATCAGAACCATATGTTCCAGCTGAGCTGTAATCGGTTGCTCGTGCACTCACTGAACGGTCTAATGCGACGACGGCTTCAGCACGAGTAATCGGTTTATTAGGTTTGAAGCTATTTTGGAAGCCCTGCAAGATCCCTTTAGCTACTGTAGCATCAACCGAAGTTTTAGCCCAAGGAGCTACGGAGCTGGAATCTGTAAAATTAGACTCCGTCATTTCTTTATTTGATAGTTTTAGAAGTTCATCGATGATAACCGCAACTTCCTGTCTGGTAATCGGTTTATTTAAACCAATTGTACCGTTCTCATAACCTTTTATGTATCCTGCTTTTACAGCTTTGGAAACCTCGGCATTGGCCCAACTGGAGGAAGGAACATCACTGTAGGAAACAGGTGCTGTTTCAGTAAATCCAAATGAACGGTTAACCAAAGAGAAGAATTCTGCTCTGGTTATGGTATGGTTCGGTTTAAAGGTGCCGTCTTCGTAACCCTTAATGAAGCCCTTGTCAATCCAAGCCGTAATTTGCTTTTCAGCCCAGTTTCCATTGATGTCAGATCCCAAGGAATCTGCAGCTCCGGATACTGCGTTAAACGATGAAAGAAATATAACTGTACTCATGAGGGCGGTTACAAACGGCTTAGAATAGTTCATTGGTATTATTCCTCTCAATCATAGTGTGTTTACAAGGACTCATTTGTATCAATCTACCACAAAAATCACCACAAATATACGGGAATCTGTGATCAATATTTCAAGCCGCTACACCAAGGATAATGAAGACTTCACAGCGCATTTTTCAATGTCAAAAAAATAGATTTTTCATGTTAATTGATATGACAATCCGACCCTTAAATTAACAAAAAATGGACACGACAACGTCGCATCCATAGCCATCTTCATATATCGGATTAGATGAGTCAACCACCGGATTACATTGTTGGTTTACCCAACCCAAGGGTTTGTCTATCTTTCCTTATACTCAGAAAATCCCTCGTTTGTTCAGAAACTCTGTTCCTTCTTCTTGGTACATCTCTATACATTCATTGGTCACATGATCATGTCTCAATACACCCATATCATCTGTTCCAGGCTTCTTAGGCCTATAATCGGAATCAATCGTGTTCATATTAAAGTGAACCTCGTCTTCGTCCTCAGACACATCCGTATGATAAAAGAGTGTAATCACTTCATCCTTACATAGAAACTGAAACTCCGATTCCTGACGCTCAATAATATAAAAAGGGTATTTCATATTTTCTATATGAATGAGTTGTTGAAATTCTTTAAGTTCATCCGGAATTAGATTCATGTACTGCTGATTGCTACGATGATGAACAAGCTAATCTTCCTTTCACTTCAAGTTATACCTATCTCTTTTCACGAACAAAAGTCTGAGACAAAATCCGGTGGCTGCCAGTGATGTTGTCAATCTCTATGCTGTATTCGGACTCCACATACTCAATCTGATGTGCTTCATAATATTTTTTCCAGAACGAGACTGCTGCTGAATTGGTAGCGAACTGTTCCACTCTGAATGTACCTTGAAATTGAGCAAACACCAAGTCAATCACTTGCGTAGCCAGCCCCTTTCCGCGATACTTTTTGACCAAGAACAGCTCCTGTACCGTATAGTCCACATCTTCAGGCGCATATGGGGGCGAGCAGACCAGAACAAACCCAATGACTTTTCCTTCAATTTGAATAAAAAACGGATGTAATTCCGTTCTCTCCACATACAGATATGTATTGGTCGGATCATAGATCCCTGATTCAAGCAGATCTTCGCCCGAGAACTCAGACAGATCATATAAATACAAGTTGTACAGGTTGAGAAATTGTTCCTTCTGTTCTGGCAATATGCTCGTAATCTGTACGTTCTTCATCATCACACACTCCCTTTAAAGTTCGTTCGTTCGTGATTCTCACAATCCTTACCGATGTTCACAGCGCGCTTGCTGTGCCCTGATCTCAATATATCGTTTCAACCACGGTAGATATAGGCAAAGTTTGGTTTAAACCATGAAGTAACCTTAACTTTCATAGTGGAAATGTACATTTTTGCAAAAAAAAGACTCCCTACAGAGTCCGATTATTTTCTTTATTTTTCACCAAGTATCCACTGGCATTTAGCCAACACTTATTGAATCAGATAATCAACCACAGGATATGAGATTACATTGCGATCTCTGTACGTTGAAGTCACCGCTTCATGATGTGTGCTAAGAATTCCATTTTGCAACATCACTGGCATGAATCCCCGCTCCATCGCACCATTGTACGTGAATAGAACACATTCCTCTGCGGCAAAACCAGCAATAATCAATAGTTCAACGCCGTGACTCTTCAGCTTCCGCTCCAGGTCTGTCTGCCAGAAGGCATTGGAAGCTGCCTTGGTCACCTTGAGATCCTTCTCATTCATATCGACCTCGGGAATAATGCGATATTCTTCCGGTTCTGCCTCTTCCATGCCCTCCACATCCTGTATGTGAACAACCATATGATCATTCAAACGAAGCACGTTAGCCACATGATTAATGTATTCGCAGGCATGATCTATCGAAGTCTGGTCCATCTTTTTCCGCACAATACTCTCTTGCATATCAACAATTAGCAAACCTACTCTCATCCAATCTCTCCTCAACAATAAATTTCACGCCGCATGGTTTAGTATCTTCCCTTGTTTACACGGATAACTTAACTTAGTCCTTAAATAGTTCATTCAGCATCCGGTCGCGGTTCTCCAGAAAGCTACGGGTAATCTGGTAGTGATCAGTATCCTCATAGGCTACCTCTTGAATCTGGCTATCGTCAAAACTCAAAATCTCCGCTCCCGGATACCCCAGCAGAATAGGTGAGTGCGTCGCAATAATGAATTGCGAGGTGCTGGACAGATCATGAAGAATACGCAACAGGGAGAGCTGTCTTGCAGGGGATAAAGCGGCCTCGGGCTCGTCCAGCAGATAGATCCCTTTGGAACTAAACCGGTTGACGAACAGGTTGAGAAAAGACTCGCCGTGGGATTGTTCATGCAAGGAACGCCCACCATAATATCGAAGCGATGCCGGCATCTCATCGACATGTGATGCAAACTGATAGAACGATTCAGAACGCATGAAGAAGCCATTCGTTATTTTGGGCAACCATGCCAGTCTTAGATAGTTCCCGAGTGAGGATTCCGAAGCATGTGTCTCATAGGTATTATTCCTGCCGCCCCCTGCCGTATTGAATCCACATTGATGAGCGATGCCTTCCAGCAGCGTCGATTTCCCTGAACCATTTTCACCTACAAAAAAAGTAATGTTATTCTTGAACTCCAGCCGCTCCAAGGAATGTATCGTGGGGATATCAAAAGGATATTCGTTCGGATTCTCGATCTTGGACGACATCAGTTCCACACTTCGAAGATACATAATTATCCTCCCATACATGTTATATTTCGATCTAACGCTCAAATTCATTTCCTTTCCATCGTACCCTATACAGTAGTGTATATGAAACCGTTTCAACATAAAAAGAGCAAGCCATAGGCTCACTCTCTCTTCAGGGTTAATAGACAAATCTGCGCTGCGCCCAGTAACTGAACAGAAAGATGGACACCTCGGTCAACAGCTTGGCTGCGAGCAACGGGATAATCAGTTTTTCATTATAAAAATACAGTAAACCATAGTTTAATAGCAGCACCAGCAGGACAAGCGAGAAGTATTTGGGCAAAGACTGCCGCACCTTTGAGGTTCGCCCAGCGGAGAACACGTACTTCCGATTAATCGTATAGTTGAAGATCGAGCTGCACAGTCTTGCTGCGACAACCGACAGAAACAGATTATGCGTGAAATACTGGATGATGAACAGTAATCCAAAATCAATCAGTGCGGACAGCACCGAAGATGTGCTGAACATCAGAATCGGCATATAGATCCGGAACGAATCAACTAGCGGGCGGAAATGGGAGGACTCATTGTGATCCAGATACACCGTATCAATAAACTCCTCCGTAATCTCATACCCTTCCTTGTGTGCCGTTAACAGCATGTTCATCTCATATTCAAACCGATCACCCGGAATCTGGTTCAACCAGTCCAGCATGGAGTAAGGAAAACCGCGTAGACCTGTCTGCGTGTCATATACCTTGGTACCTGTCGTGAGGGAAAAAACCGCCCGTGTGACTGTGTTGCCCAAACGGCTGCGTACTGGAATCTTACCACTGAAGCGACGGCTGCCGAGTACCATTCCGGGTATCGTTTGTGCGAGCAACACTTCGAAGATACGCTTAATATCATGTGGCAGATGCTGCCCGTCACTATCTGCGCACACCACACCGCCCTGTGGCCCGTATTCCTTAATATACTGAAAGCCTGTCTTCAATGCCTTTCCCTTGCCCAGATTGACGGGATGTGTCAGGACCTTACAACCATAGGCTTCTGCCGTCTCGAAAATTCCACGGTAACTTGGGCCGCTGCCATCATCCACAATCACAATGGGGCCGAGCTTAAAGGTCTGCAATTGCAAAACAAGATTCAGTAAACGCACATCCGGTTCGTATGATGGAATTAATATGGTCATGATCCTTGTCCCTCCGTCAGATATAGAATGTCACTTACGCCACGTTCCTGGTTACGACCCAGCGGGTTATTGACAACTCTGCCCATAAAATACATCGTGGATGAACCGCCCCCGTCCAGATTGTAGACTTCGGTTGCTCCGAGGCCTTTCATGACATCAGCCAGTTCTGCCAGGGTCATACCACGGCTGTCGTCCTGACGTCCGTCCACCACCACGAAGACGTAATGATTCGGAGCAATCATGCCGATCGCTGTTCTTGGATTCGCATCCTGGATGGAGCGGTTACCGAAGTTGTTATCAATCTTCACACTGCTAAAATTACTGACGATCTCACCATCCTGAATCAGTATAGGACCAAAAGATAGCGTATTGGTTGCTCCTTCAGCGAGCAGTTCCGAGGAAGAAATCTCGTTCTCGTTATAGGTTTTCATCGTCCCATCGTTGAATAGGGCAAGAGCATCCCTCGTCGGGCTATCCCGGTACAATATTCCATTTCGAATAATGACACCATCATCGCGGAATCCGTAGTAGTCACCGTTAATGGCAAAGATCGCATTGTTGGCAGCGGCAATCTCTGATGTATTCTCGGTAATGTTGGTTCCAAAACTATTGTCCGCGAGCGCCGTTCGCAGGCTACTTGCATCCGTTAACTGAATATCCGCGACATAATACGTAATCTGATCCGAGCCTGAACCAGTCTGTACCTTTTCAATATGGACCTTCATATCATCACTGGAATAATTCCAATCATCTGACGTTGCATTCACTTCAGTCGCGGTAGTCGAAGGAGTGTATGAATCAATTGCACTGCCAGTTGCTACTGCCGTTGCCATGTTCTCATCTGCTACAACCACCTGCACATGCCGGATCAGATAACGTTCAGCCAGACTGTACAGGATTCCACCCACCATGAGCACCATGACAAGTGTAAAGATGAGCCATCTGCGCTTTCTTGGGGAGATCTGTCTTTTATTTGGGTCTTTCCGGGTTGGTTTATCATTAATCTTCATCATGTGAAGCTCACCTCTTCATCTAAGTTCTTAAAGCCATATTAGGACGGATAGCTTAAATGAATCTGAAACCAAATAATAGAACTAAAGATTATTTACACTGACACTACGATGACAGAACAACCTTCCAATCGCTGTTATCCCCAGATTTTTTCTGTCCTCTCCGTTATTGTGTAAATGATTAGTTCAATTTATATCAAAAAAGGTCATCCGTTCTCCCCATCAGGGAAATCAGATCACCTTGATTTCAATCTATACAACCCTAAAGGTCACTAATATCGCATACATGTTTCATTCAGCTTACATATCTTTAACAGGTCTTCCTGCTACGCGTTTGCAAAAAGAGCATCGTACGCGGGACAAGGACGCTTTTCCAAGAATTCTGTTAAAGCTGGCGGCTGCTGGGCGTAGATATCCTTCAACGACGTTCCAGTATAGATGTTGCCAATCACGACAGGATGACATAACTCACAGATGAGAATATCCCCGTTGCCGTGCAAGTGCAGCTGTTTCGTGCCATCCACACAATTAGAGAAATACACCCGAGGTTGTTCACGCAAATCTAATTGTTCAGCGAACCGATCCATACAGGTGAAATAGAGCGTTGTATCTGGCTTTTTATGTTCAATTAATTCCGTTACAGATCGAATGAGTGACTCTCTGGATACAATCTGACTCCAATCCGTATGTGGCATCTTAATGCTGTTCTGGATCTCGTGGATGCGCACCCCCAGATCATACACCTTATCGCTAATGGCCTGCATGTTCGCTTGGTTACCTTCAAACAATAACGTCTCCAGCACCGTCTCCAGACCTGCTTCCGTACATAAACGGATATTCTGCTCCAGTCTCTCATACATGCGAGGGTGCACACGATAGTACGCAGCATACGACTCCGCATCCGTATAATTGAACGAGATATGGATGTTAGACAAGCCTGCATCACGCAACGCAAGAATCCGTTCTTCTGTCAGCAGACTGGCATTACTGTTCAATTGTGTATCGATGCCATGTGCCGCACAGTACGCCACGATCTCCAGGCAATCCTGATATTTCAGGGTGACTTCACCCCCGGACAATCGCACGCGCTTGAGACGAGGAAGCTCACTAATAATACGGATGACTTCCTGACTATCAATGCATGCTCCATCATCCCGATTGTAGGCGCAGCAATAGTCACATTTATAATTGCAGTTCGATGTCACTCCCACCTCAAGCCCTTCCAGCTCATACACACCGGGTGTTTCCAGTTCGAGTGATTTATATTTGTTTTTGGCTATCAATTCGTTGTACCTCCTGGTTCCTACATTCAATTCACGTTTGTTTGGATAACTTGAAGATTATAGCGGACGGCACCCTTGTGACGATATGACATTATGTACGTTGGTTGTTAAAAACAAAATAAACCCATTTCCTCAACGATCGGAAATGGGCCAAAACTTGGCATATGATTATTGGATTAGACAATATAGAATACGATGGCTTGACCTTTCGATGCAGTAAGGCTGTGTAACTTCGTACTTGATCATTATTCAGATAGAACGTACTAAAATTCGAAATTTTCAGAGACTAATCATTCAACAAAGGTACAACATATCCCTCCGGGGTGTGCCATTGTAATCTGTATCATTTAAAAGAAAATGAATGCCTTCCCATGATCGATCGATATCTAGTAAGTCTTATTCGCTCCGGTCTATGTCTTTGAATAACAGAGTTCCTTCGTGTAGTTGCGAGATCACTTCCTGAGGCAATGCCAGATACAGTCCAATCAAACTCATTCTTATTTCATCCTTATATTTATGCTTTAATTGCAGATTTTAAAGATTCAATTGCTTTATCCATTAATAAAGGTTCAGTTATCCATCTCCGAGGATGTGAAAAGCGACCTTTTCCATCAACAGCACTTACTCGGCGCTCTTTAATAGCTTCTGACCATTGGATAACTCGTGACATCTTATCCTCAAAAACTTTATCAACGAACCCCATGATGACAAAACGGGAGTTATTACATTCCTGCAGAAATGAATTTTCAGAATGTGTGATAGGATCTTCAGGTAAATTGATATCATCGCTAGAGATAACCTGTTTAGCTCGATTATGATAAAGTTCTGCTTTTAAACCTGCGGGTTGACGAATATTAGAAAGATTGTAAACACGTAGTACACCATTGGGAATAGGTCCGTTGTCATAACTACATCTGATCATTTTAATGATGTTACGCATAGTCAAATCTGCGTAGTCATTTACTTCAAATGTGTTCGATTGGCTTGTACCAGCTTTAAAAGAAACCCAGTCAGGTGTATTTCTCAGTTCAAAACTTCCCGGATTTGTCATAATAACCATGCCTAGTTGTTTGTCAGATTCACCAAAGTGAATGGATGTATTATGTCTTACTAGCAAGGCTTCATCGTCATGATACATTCTAAACATTGATGCTGTAACACGTTCTGGGTAAATTCTTCCCATTCAGACCACACCCTTCAGAAAAATTTCATGATTTGAGAAACACTCACTACCAAAATAATTAAATTGTATTATATTTATCTTCTATTTACCGAAATGATTTAATCTTATAGTTCTTATTTGTAGTCCGACCGTAAAATAGCATACATCTTCAGATCCTGAAGTTCATTTTTCACCTTCATATATTTTCTGAGTACACCTTCGAATTGCATACCTGCCTTCTCCATCACCTTGGCGGAACCTGTGTTCTTCACCAAACATCTGGCCTGGATTCGCTCAAGCCCCAACTCGTCAAATCCAAATTGGATGATTCTGTTCACCACTTCGGTCATGATGCCTTGATTCCAATATTGATCAGATAACACATATCCCAGCTCGACTCTCCTGTTATCGCTATCACACCCTAAATAGTTACAACTACCAATCAGCCTTTTGGTGTGTTTATCTTCAATCCCCCACGGGCCTATTAGATCTGTCTCATAGCGACTCATGACAAAATCTAAAAAAGCTTTCGTGTCTTCTTTGCTCTGATGCGCGTCCCAGGTAGTGAACTCCGATACAGCAGGTACAACGCAATAACTAAACATATCATCTAGATCATCATAGGTAAGCGGCCGGAGTATCGTTCGTTCGGTTTCCAACACCGGAAATGGGGCAAAATAACTTTCAATCGTTCTCATAGATTCATCCTCCTCAGATTGTTAGGACAAACAAACACACAGGCAGCTCGGTCAATATTGCCTTACTCCAAGGTAAAACAACTAATCTAGATGACTTAACACATTTGCGTTGCTAAGTTTCCAACTATGCGCTCCCTTTTCAACGGTATGTACACTGGTGTTGCCCATGGGATAGAAGCTGGACTTATTGCTCCATTCCTTCTTCTCAAGCAGATAATACAGAATGTTAATCACTCCGCCGTGAGTAATTAACAGGACATTGGACTGGATTGTGTGTTCCTCTATATCTCTAAGAAGACTCTCGAAAGATGTGCTTATCCGGTTATAAAAATCCCTTGGACTTTCTCCTCCCGGAAAAGCGGAATCCATCTCAAGGGTATTGAAATAAAACCCTGGGTAATACTCTTCCGCATCCTTATGGAGCATGCCTGCCATATCTCCGTTATTCATCTCACGCCAATCTTTCATCAGGCTAGCCTGCATGTTTAATCTCTTCTCAATTTCATGTGTTGTCTGCACTGCACGAGGAAGATCACTGCTCATGATGGTATGTATGTTGTACTCCTCTGCATAACGATGTAAATGCTCTCCCAGTTTCTCTGACTGGATCAATCCCTGTTCCGTGAGTCCACGATCGCTCCATCCGCCTCGATATCCTTCCTCGTCCATCCCATGCCTTACCAGATAAATTTTCAAGATCTCTCCTCCTTTTCACTTCCTATATTCCTTAACACAGATACCTACTTTACGTTTATAGATACTTTCATTAGAATCTAATAAACCCGACCTCAGATAGCTTCTATCCAAGATCGGGCATTTCCTGCTTACCATTTATCTTACAAATGTATTATAAACTCGCTCGGATTTGATAAAATAAGGAATCCAGATGGCACAAGTGATGACAGATTTCACAATCTCCTGCATTCCACTTCCATTTTCCAATTCCCGCATCATGGGGATCTGTAACACGAGTATATAATCAACCATATAGAGCACCAAACTCACACTGTAATAGATGATCATTAACCGGGGCAAGATTGCCTTTTTTCTATAAAAAGTTACAACTATATATATGGTGAACAATAAAAAGACCACATTATATATAGCTTCAAAAATAATTAATGGCCCCCAAAGAACGTGATAGTATTCGGAGTCCTTGGAAACAAATAAGTCCCACATTTCGGATGTTAATGCTGGTAACGTGTTTTGCATCAACTGTACTGCGAGCATGATAATCGTAAGAAATAATCCAATCTGAATAAGAATCAGCCAACCGCCCAATCCCGACACGCCTAGTGGACGGTAGTCTGTTTTTGGCTCTTGAATATGTGGTTCCACCTTGTAACACTTCCTTATGTAGTTTTGTTTTTCTGAGATGAGTCTTCCTCGTATTAGTCCTATTGCATATCGAATCTACGGGTGCTTCTATCTCCTTACTCCAAGTGCGTTGTATGTATGTTCTGATACTCTTCTATAGCTACCTCGCATCCTCCTATCATATAGAATTTTACACAACTTCCTTATTGTACTACGAGTGTCAAGGAAAAAGCTTCAATTTCAGAACATTATACTTTTATGCTTTAAAAGCAAAGAAGATCTTCGCTATACTTCCGCCATGTTCAGCATAGTACGCGTACGTCATAATGCTCTTATACAGATGCAGATGGTGACTCTGCATTTGACTACAAAGGAGGTTATGGATATGTCCAATCCCCAAGTAAAACTTTTGCCTTTTGCTGATATTTCAGATTATGTCGAAGGCTTCGATATCGTTTCAACCCAGTGGGGCGGTGATGGGCTTGTCTATGTACTGCTGATAAATCAGATCCCCGAAAGAAAACGAGGTATGTTCGTCCAAAGTAAATTGAATCAAAGCTATACGTACAAGGTGCTTATTGTGACAGGTCAAACTATCGAGGAAGTTGTCATTTGGGGACAGACGTTCAATTATCATTACGTACAACCATTACATGATCAGCTGCTGCTCGTCGGGGCACGGTGTACGAATTATGGGAATGAACATTATGATCTGAACGCCAAAGTGTGTGATCTGGAAGGGAATACAATCCGCGAGTTTCTGTTGGGAGACGGTATTCAGAGTGTGCAGGTCACAGAGAAAGGAACGATCTGGACAAGTTACTTTGATGAAGGGATTTTTGGTAACTACGGATGGAGCGATCCAATTGGATCATGTGGTCTGCTGGCCTGGGATGAGCATGGCAATAAACTGTACGAAAACCACGCAGCCGACATTGCGGATTGTTATGCACTCAATGTGATAAATGAGAAGCAGGTCTGGTTCTACTTCTATACTGATTTTGAACTCGGTTGTATCTCAGGGGGCACTAGTGAACCTAATGTAACTTTGATGAATCCAAACATCTCCGGTTCCTCCGGCTTCAGTACGGATGGTTATCATTTCTTGTTCGATGCCGGGTACGGTAAACATGGGACGTTTGTACTTAAAAAAATGGAGAAGCCCGGAAGAATAGGAAAAGGGCAGAAGATTGATTTGCTAAATGAAGATGATCAGCCCTTCAAGCAGGCACGGCAGGATTTTCTTCAGCATCGTCTGCTACTCAGTGAAGGTAACTTGTTATATAGGGTAACGATGGAGGAGATTACTTCCGTTTTGGATTAAAGGAAAGGAGTAAAGAGGGTTATTTCTGAAAAGATAATCTCTCTTCTTCCAAAGCGTTTCGCAGTTTAGGTATGGCGGATGGCCCGATTCCGTGCAGCTTCAGGATCTCTTTCTCCGTGTACTCCGCAAGTTGCAATAGTGTGATTATGCCTTCATTCACCAAGGCACGTTTGGCGGGAGCTGACAGCAAGGCTAAAAATCCTTCTGTCGGGTTACGTTCAGCTTCGCACGTCGGACAGGTTGGGCAATCACTTTTTTTATAATACGAATGTCCTTGTTCGCATGTCTTGAGTGTTCCTTTATCGTTTGCCATGTGGGCATCTCTCCTGAATTAAGAATTCAACCAGTTCTTCATATCTGAGATCATGTTTTCGTATTGCTCTAAAGCCTCCAAAGTCCAAATGACTTGTGTTGTTCCTACTAATTGTTCCTCTATATCCGTACATTCAATCCACAGTGACCGTTTAAGACTATATTCGAGCCAGTCCAACTTTCCAGCAAAACCATGATCCAGAACCACTTCCCAATTGGCTGTTAGACTGCCCACTCGCTTCTTATATCCACCTATAAAAGCCAAGAATTTTTCCTTGTTGATATTTTCTGAGCTATCTACTGACCAATACACAGCTGTTTCTACCAGATCATGCATCGGATTAATATAACCTGCCGATTCCCAATCTATAACAATAGGTTTGCCTTGTCTCCACATCACATTCTTAGGTTCCAGATCTCTGTGACTAATCACTTTATCCGAGGCTAGCATAGAAGATGAACTCTTAGCCTTCGTGCTCCACTCATACAGCTTATCCATATTGGAATCCAAAATCTCAATCCATTCCGAATTCTCATTTTTTCCTTTGTTCAGATAAAACATCCAATCTATTTTTTTAGAATTAGTCTCCTGTGAACGATCCAATTCTAGTTGTGTAAAATCCGTTTTATGGATATCTGCAAGGATCGTTCCCATGAGAGAGCTGTTATTGATAGTAACTTCATCTTGTTCCAAACGTTGACCCTCAATCCAATCAAATATGAAATAGAATTGATTATCAATGTTATGCATGGAAGCTCCCATTAACCTTTTTGCAGGTTGAGCATGGATATGTTCAGCTGCCACGGTTGCTATTCTTTCTGAATCAATATAATTTTGCACAGCAGTAGGTCTTATCATGATCTGGGGATTCAATGCCTTAACTGCATAATTAGCTTGCGTCGTTTCAATGGCGTACATTCGATGGAGAAGTCCACCTGAGATTGGTTTGGGCGAACTGAGCAATTCACCAAGCTTTAATTCACTACACAGTTTCTCGAAATTTAAATTATATTGAGTATCGTTCATATGTTATCCCCTTTCATTTTTGCTATTTGTCTGGAATAAACTCACAATCCGTACTCAGCAAAAACGGCTGCATATTTCTTTTCTAATATCGTCCAGCGCTTTTCGGCTCCGTATTTGGCATGCAGTTGCTGTAAATAATGGTTGGCTTCTTCCGTATTGCCGGCTTTTAGCAGGAAGCGAAAGGTTACTTCGCTTAAATGTAGCGCTGTCTTGTCCATATAATAATGGACTATATCTCTGGCCCCGGTTAGCGAGTTTAGGAATGACATGCCCTCTTCCAAATGTGACACCAGTTCTTTCGATAAAGCATCTGGATCGATATCAGGCGTTAAGGTATAGTGGGCCGGAGCGGAAGAAGCTATTTCTCTGATTCGGCAGGTGAAATGAGATACGTACTCCAATATGTCTCCATTCAATCCAACGGAATGCAACTCCGCAAGTTCGGTAGAATGAACACCACAATTAACATAAAACTGGACTTGACTACTGGTGTTATACTTTGCCCTTTGAATGTTGAACTTATATGTGAGGTTTCCATCCGTTTTGTAGAAATTCAGATTTTTCTTGGAATAGCCGTGTTTAGCAAATACGGGTTTGACTTCTGTATTGATGATCTTCTTAAAAAGTTCCTGCATTAGATATCACTCCCAAGTCAAAGTTTAGCTTCTTCTCGCAGCATATGAGCCAGTTTGTACATCTCCGCAATGTCATATCTGTTCTGCTTCTGGAATCTTCGAATCGCTTCATCAATCTCTACCACTTCAACAGCAACCACCTGCTCGCCATCTTCTGGATTTAGCGGATCACCGACAAGTTTAACATCACCATAACCGATGATTCTTACAAAATGGGGATGCGGGATATGCGGTCGATAGGGTTCCAACATACTGGATGTACAGTGAAATTGGCCAAAAATCCTGATAGGATCGTAATTCCGCCCCAACTCTTCCATCAGTTCGCGCTTCAGTCCATCCATATACCGCTCACCTGCTTCAAGCGTCCCTCCAGGCAGCTCCCAGTCTCCATTTTCCAGTTGGAAAACAACACATTGATCCCCGACAAACGGAATGATGCTAATATTGCTCACCAGCGTTTCATCCACGATCTCGTTCAATCTGAACTCCGCCTCAATAATCCCCCAATGAATTGACGTACTCAGCGCCGGAAATAATTCCGCATTCAAACTGCTCATCCACATCCGTTCCTCTCTATCTAATTCCACTATTCTTCCAATTATAGTCGAAAACACAGAAAGAAGGCCACCTCCCCACTGGGAATACGTGACCCTCTTCTTTCGCTCTCTGCGCCCTTTAAGCCTTGGATCAGTGTTCTCTCCAGACTCTCAGAACATGCCCCTTCTAATGATGTACCAGCTTTCCTTTTTCCAGAAAAAGAACCCGGCTGCAGAGCGGCAAAATCCGCTCATCATGTGTAACCATCACTGCACTCTTGCCCTGCTCCTTCACGAGCCGTGCAATCATGCCCACGATATCCAGCCCGCGCTCCGCATCCAGACTGGCTGTCGGCTCATCCGCCAGCAGAACAGCCGGATCATTCATCAAAGCCCGCGCAATGGCGACACGTTGGCGTTCCCCGCCAGACAGCTTCTCAGCGTATGCCTTCCGCCGTTGGGTCAAGCCTACCGTTTCCAGTAACTCATCCACTCGTTTCTCCGCCTTAATCTTGTCCGTTCCGGCGAGCTTCGCGACCACCATCAGTTGCTCTTCTACCTTCAGATACGGAATGAGATTGGCACTTTGAAAAATAAAGCCGAGCTGTCGAAGCCGCATATCGGATATGTCTTGTTTACTTTGGCCCATAATGGATGTGCCATCCACCAGTACCTCTCCCTCTGTCGGTTCAAGCAGTGCGCCCGCAATGGACAGGAATGTACTTTTACCCGAGCCGGAAGGCCCCATCACAGCCACAAGTTCTCCTTCGGCAACCTCAAGGTCCAATTTGTCCAGAATCGTTCGTTTGTTTCCGCCATCGTCAAAGGTCTGTGTAATGCCTTGTAATACCAGTCGGTTCCTCATGCTGCTGTCCTCCCAATTGCATCAAGTGCATCAATTTTGGTAACCTTCCACACCGAGAATAACGAACCCGCCACAGACGTGAATAGGAATAACAAGCAGGTCAGTGCGAGCGTGGACGTGCCTAATTGAAACGGCATCGACGCTGGAAGAATCGACTCAAACAGCCGAACCAGCAGAACACTAATCACGAGACTTCCAACCGACAGGACCAATACCTGTAACGAAACACTGCCTGCCAGATAAGCATTCCGCGTTCCGATGGCTTTCAAGATACCGAACTGACTCGTTTTCTGAATCGTAATAACGTAGAAGAATACGGCAAGTACAAATGCCGAGATTACATACAGAAAAGCAATCATCATGAGCAGTGAGCCCTGCTCTTCCTTATATCCAGGAATGGCCGATACCACATCGGATTTCGTAATCACTTCCGTACCCGGCAATGCAGCACCCAGGCTGTCTGCCTGATCTCCTATGTTCTTTAGAGCGATGGCATTGTACGCGGGTGCGTCAGCGCCCTCTGCACCTTGCGAAGTTCGTGAACCTCCCTGGAGTGCAAGCCATTCCTGTTCATTCAAGAATACAACCGGAGCGTGACTGAACGACTCGTTTTGTACAAATCCACTGACCGTCCACTCTGTTCCCGAAGCTTGATCCACCAGAACCGTTCCAAGCGTCACGCCGGATTTAGCCAGCTTCTGGTCCACCACCACTTGTCCGCTCGATTCATCCGAGATCGTCGACCCTTCAACAACCTGTGGCGCGAGCCAGCTGTCTGGGTTCACCATAAACAGCGCAACATCAACCTTCTTCGTGTCTCCTGCCGGACTAATGGTAGTCATTTGGACTCCGAGCGGCTCGGCATTCTCCTGACCTACCACCGAACGTGCCTCATGAAGCTGTTCCTGACCCACTTGTGACCGGGTAAACCGGTGATTTGAATCCTGCTCCAGTACAAAGTGGGATGCTGCCATATTTTTAATCGAAGCCGCGTTGTCATACGCCAGCCCCTGTGCAAGCCCTGTAACAAACAGCACCAGAAACGAAACCAGTACCATGATTGTAGCAATTAAGGCGTACCGCCCTTTCGCAAATCTCATTTCCCGTATAGCCAAGTACATACGCTCTGACCTCCTCTTGATAACCCAAGTATAAGAGGCGAAAATGAACGGAAAATGAATAACAGATTACATCTGCGGAAGTATCACGGTAAAGACCGTACCCTCAGGTGAACTGGAAACCTCGATTGTACCGTCATGAATTCGGATAATTTTCTGCACAATGGCAAGTCCAAGCCCGGTTCGTCCAGAAGAACGTTCTCGCGCACGGTCCACCCGATAGAATCGATCGAACAGGAACGGTAGATGCTCCGCAGCAATCCCGTCTCCTGTATCTCGTATATAAATAACACACTTGGCATCCGTCTGCTCGGCACGAATCTCGATGCTTCTCCCCTGCGGAAGATGATTCACCGCATTACCCAGCAGATTCATCCACACTTGCATGAGAAGCACTTCATTGCCAACGAGCCGGATAGCTTCAGGTACCGACATTCGGAGCAGCAGTTCCTTTTCCTCCAACTGCCATTGCAGCACCTGAACCACTTGACGGAATTGATCCCGCAGAGAAAATGTGGTCCGAATCAGATCCTCATGCCCCTGCTCCAGGGAAGACAGAAGCAGCAGCTGTTTGCTAAGTAATGAGAGATGGCGACTCTCTTCTTCAATAATGGATGCATAGTGCTCTCGTTCCTGCTCCGGCAAATCCCGATCTGCCACCAATTGGGCAAACCCCTGAATCGAGGTCAGCGGGGATTGAATCTCATGGGACACGTTAGATACAAACTGCTGCCGCGCCTGATCTACCCGCTCCAATTCACGACTCATCGTCATGAAATGTTCGGCAAGCTGTCCGATCTCATCACGCCTCGACGTTGGCAACTTCAGATTATAGTTCCCTTGCGCAATTCGCTTGGTCGCCTCGGACAGACGTTCAATCGGATTGACCAGATAGCGGGTGCTGATTAAGAAGATCAGAATACTAATGCCCACAGTAAATGCACCAATCAGCGCAAAGAAAATCCGCAGCTCACCGAACTGTAAGATAACATCCGGGCGCATAAACATTGCATAACCCGCACTTCCAAGTTGCAAATGAACACCTACCGTGTTGCTTAATTGATTATCAAAGAATCCGGTAATGAACGGTTTGCTTGGAAATTCAGCGACGCCATGGTATACCTCACCACGCAGTACCAGATCAACGGCTTGTTTGTCCAAGTTTTTCCCTCGAAATTCACGGCCGTAGAACTGGTCGTTCCCTTTGCCATCTATTACATAGATTTCGTATCCAAGCGCTGCGGCGTTGTTCAGATACCGGTCCATCGTGTCCGGCTGCTGTTCAACAAACTGCTTCATTTCGGTGGCGATACCCACCAGTTTCTCGTCGTTAAAATCTTTGAGCTTTGCATGATAATAAATGTTGGATAAAAAGAAACCCAGCAAACCGCTGACAACAATCACCGCAACCGTAATGAGGAATACCCGGACATACAAGGTTCTCAATGCGCTTTCACCTCCACCTTGTAACCAATCCCCCGTACCGTCTGTATAACAAAATCGTCCGCATACTCCGCAAACCGATCCCTAAGCCGCTTGATGTGTACATCCACAGTACGGTCATCTCCTTCATAATCTGCTCCCCAGACGAGACGGATCAGTTCGTCCCGCGAGAACAAACGTCCTGGAAACTGGGCAAGCTGTGATAACAGTTCGAATTCCTTCATTGGTAAAAAGAGAATCGAATGTCCATCGCACACCTCCACATTGTTGCGGTCAATCACGATGCGATTCATACGGATGATATCACTGGATGTGCGATGGTACCGACGGAATAACGCCTTTACCCGATAGACCAGTTCTTCGGGTTCAAACGGCTTCGTCACATACTCATCCGTACCTCTCAGATAACCTTCTCGCTTGTCCGATAACTGATCCCGTGCTGTCAGTAACATAATGGGAATATCATAATGCTGCCGAATGAACTCACATAACTCCAATCCGTCCATGCCCGGCATCATGACATCGAGAATCGCCAGATCAATCGGTGTCTCCTGTATTATTTTGGACGCTTCCACACCGTCCTGCGCTTCATGTATCCGATATCCTTCTTTTGTCATCACATGGCGCACGAGTGCGCGAATATTGGCATCATCGTCTGCCAGAAGCAGATGTTTCATATATGGTTGTCCGTCCCTTCAAATATATATCCTGCACAGATGGTAGCATACAAACAAAGTCATTAGCCAGCATCCTTTGTACGGGAATAACGCGGTCATGTTTATATTTACTTGAATCTGGTTGACACTATTATGAGACACACCTATAATAAAACCATAACATATGAACGATCGCTCATATGTTCATATGTAAACACAAATTCATTTTACAAAAGTCATTTGCTTTTGTAGGCACACCTGAAATCATATTACATAACGGAGCCCAGCTCCAGAGGAGAGGATTTATATGTCTGGACATCAACACAGTCCTAATCAGGGGCACGACCATGCCCACACCACCAATAACAAGAAGATACTGTTATTTTCCTTCATCATTATTACCGTTTATATGATCGTGGAAGCCTTAGGCGGATTCATCACCAACAGTCTGGCCCTCATCTCTGATGCAGGTCATATGCTCTCTGACTCCATTGCGCTCGGTATTGCTTTGCTTGCATTCACCTTCGGAACAAAAGCGGTGAATACAGGCAAAACGTATGGATACAGAAGATTTGAGATTTTGGCGGCTACCTTAAACGGGGTTACCTTGATCGCCATTGCGCTCTACATCTTCTACGAAGCCATTGGTCGTTTTATCAATCCACCCGAAGTAGCAACCATGGGTATGCTCATCATCAGTACAATTGGATTGCTCGTGAATATTCTGGTCGCTTGGATTATGATGCGTGGTAGCGATACGGAGAATAATCTGAATATGCGTGGTGCCTATCTCCATGTGATCAGTGATATGTTGGGGTCGGTTGGAGCCATTGCTGCGGCATTGCTCATGATGTTCTTCGGCTGGGGCTGGGCCGATCCACTCGCAAGTGTAATCGTTGCGGCGCTTGTGTTACGCAGTGGTTTCTATGTCACCAAATCATCCCTGCATATCTTGATGGAAGGTACTCCGGCCAATGTGGATGTGAATGAGCTGGTGCAGACCATCAAACAAGTCGATGGTGTCAAAGGCGTACATGATGTGCATGTCTGGTCTATTACCAGTAACCTGAACGCGCTGACCGCTCATATCGTGGTAGATGGAACGATGGATGTCTATGCATCCGAGATCCTGGTTCAGAAGATTGAACATATGTTGGAACATAAAGAAATCAAACATGTGACGCTCCAAGTGGAGTCCGAAAAACATCTGCACGATACCTCGGTACTATGTACGGTCAAAGGCGACGCACCAGATGCTCACGCGCACCATCACCATTGAGATGGGTAACAATATATAGTTGTAACAAAAACAGGGCAGATTCCCATTGAAGGGAACGCCCTGTTTTTTGTTTGCCTAAATCCAGCTCTTTTGTATGAGTAGAAAATGGAATAGCCTTTACCTTATCACAGTAAGCTCTGGGCTACTTGTATCTGTAGAGTAACTTCTCTTTCTTTTGATCGAATTCATATTCTGAAATGATATTTTTTTCTTTTAATTCACCTAGCTGAAGCAGTTGTTCATGAACATTCACAGGGGCCTTTTTTCTCTTAATAGATATGATTAGAGCTAGAATTGAGAAAAGCAGACCATAGAGGACACCCATAAGTCCCAAACCTGCCGCTGCCTCCGCACCATCTTGCGAACCATCTAAAAAAACGACCATTAACAAAAAATTGAGTACGAACCCAATAAGACTGACGATCGATAATGCTTTCAATGAATATTCCTCCTAAATGTTATGTATGTTTCTATTCAAACTTCAGGAAAGGTCGGTCAGAAGTTTACCTTTCTCTTAATTATATCTAATTCAATATCATCTCATATTCTTACCTCACCAATATCCTATTACCTATTATCGGATTGTTTCTTTGACTTTTGAATATTGCTATAAAGGACCCGGGCCTGATCACAGTTCAACGGTTCAGTAAAAGGTACTTCCAAGAAGTATTCCAGCTGCCACTGCTGCGTTTTTTGAGCCTGTTTACTTGTCGGCTTATCCCAAGGCGGGTATACACGTATGGCGCGCTTGCCACCTTTGCCTGGATCCGATACGATATCTCGCTCTAACAATACATGCTTCGGAAATACAAACTGACCAAAGTGGCTACCTGTGCGCGTACTAATGACATACACATCTGCTGGATCTGATACGTCATATGGCTGTGTCGATCCATCCTCATTCCGCTGCCAGAGGGTAACAAATTGTCCGATCTTGGTTGGCGTGGTTTTGGCGACACGAAACCGAATGGAGAGAGAATTTAAGGTGAACACATATGCCCCATATTCAGCATTTTGTGCTTCTTCATGTGGTTGAGAGCAATCAAAGCCACACTTGTCATAGATAAGTTCTTTACTGGCAAGTAAGTCGCTATGGAGCTTGTCTGAGGTTGTCCAAGCATTCGGACTATTCATACTATTTTTGTTATCCAACTTGTGATATCTCTCCTGTCTTGTATAGTCTGAACTAAGGCATTTGCGATAGCTTTAAAACTTTGCTAGTTCAAAGTTCCTGACATAGTCGTTTCCATTCATTCCATGTCTCCAAATACTCAGGCAGATCATTCGGATGATGCTTGTTACTCAGCCCAATTCGGCAATATAGATGGACCAGAGCTTCCTCTATCAACCTGGGTTTATCCATATCTACTTGCTCTAAAAGTTCGAACGTAGCAAATAATGTTTCGGTGTTGATATCATCCGGCGAAGAGCTAAAAGCATACAAGAAATCATAGAGGACAGGTCCAACCATTGGAGAAGGGTCAATGACGCCAATCAGTTTATTTTGAGCAAACACAAAATTATGGACCCCCGTATCGCCATGCAAAAGAAACTTCTCATCTTGCTCATGAAACAGGCGATCCACTTTGGATTGGACCAGATTATAATCAGCTATCGTTAAAATACTTCCGATATTCATCTTTGCCTCATGAATGCTAAGCTGATTGAATTCTTTCCAGGTCCTTTGTGGGAACTCAATTCTGCCCCATGATTCCGTATCTGAAGAACGCACATATGTATTGAATAGCTCTTTCACCAGACGAGTTAACCAGTCTCTTTTTTGTCCACGGTTGAAATGGGTCGTGCCTTCCATACTAGGTATAAATAAAATAACTGTTATCCGGATCAGTCAACAAAACTTTAGGCAACAACGAAGAATTATTATACGTATCCAGAAACTGCTGGGCAATGTGAATCTGCTCAGATTCATCCGATTTCAGAATATAGTGCTTATTCAGATTCGTACTCAACCGATAAACACGTCCAGCAGTAGTACCTGACAAACTTTGAATTTCAGTGATCACTTCGTTGATATGATGCACCTTGAAAAGATTATTTATCTCATCTATCGTTGGATTGATTAACATATGGTTCTCCTCAACACGCTGAATTATCTTTCAAAATGAGCTCGTTCTTCTTGCTTCAAACTAAAAATATATTCTGGATACTGGTTTGCCATAGGTGGAAGCTGATCCTCGGGGAAAAACTGTAGATCCTTCATCTCTTCATTATCGGGGTTGAGTTGCCCCAATTTGATCCTGCATTCAAATACGATAGTCAAATATTCCACCTGATGACCATTACTGTATGTGAAACGTCTATCTTCACCACCGTATACTCCGATAATCTTCTCCGGTTCAACAACTAGACCCGTCTCTTCCAGTGCCTCTCTTACCATTGCTTGCGCAGGTGTCTCACCAAGCTCAATTGCTCCGGCAATCAAGCCCCAGGTTGACTCGTTATGTTTACGACCGAAGAGGATCTCCCCTTGTTCATTTCGGATAATCCCAGCTACACCCGCCTTTATTTTCTGAATTCCCTTCCATGAATGATCCATTGTACGGCATCCCAAATATCTTCTGCGATATAATCAGGTTCGGTCTCCGTCCATTTGTCTCTGAATTTGGTTAATGAAGATTCCCCCAGCCTGTTCTCACCATGATCTTGGTCGCTCCTACGGCATGGGCAGCAAGCATGTCTGTATCCCCTACATCACCAATGACTATGCATTTGGATAAATCCAAACCATGTTCCTCTGAGGCCTGTAATAACATTCCGGGTTTAGGCTTTCGGCAGCTGCATTCTTGCTCATGCGGACATATATAGGAGTGATCGAATCCGTACTCCCGAAATTGCTCTTCAAAATCTTGAACACTTGCTTCTCCACGTGAAATTCGGTATTGATTCGTAAAAGCCAGTACCATAATTCCTTCTCGTTTCAAACGCATAATGGCTTCTTGAGCATGTGGGTATAATCTGAAATCTCTAGGATGAATAAAATGACCTGTACCACCGATGGTTCCATCTCTGTCTATAAAAACGGCTTGCACGTCCCCATTTGGTTTCAGCATGTCTATTCCTTTCCGAGAACATATTATTGTATCTCTCGCCACTGATCTAAAATCATTTCCCTATACTTTCTCATCGATAATATGTTTGCTATCATCTTGCTGCTTATGTGTTGCTGTTTTTTGATTTCAGTTTTCCTGATACTACTAGAGCCACGAAAAATTCCATATTGTTATTCAATTGCTTCCTGACTTAAAACCATCATTGGTTAATAGTACCATTTTACTGAAATTAAAATAAAGGGAATGCCCTTTTTTAATTCATTAACGTACCCGTTCTTGTTAAATGTACATTTAGGATATCATTCAAAAAATGATCATTTTCACTCAAAAGTCCATTGAATTAATCCGTCCTGCTATTTAAGATAAGCAAAGCACCCAAATGAGAATAGATATCAGTAGAAGGAGTGGCAGATGAATGACATTGACTAAAAAAGGCTTTTCTATAATTAGCATGATCTTAGTGCTTATCTTCGTACTTACCGCATGCGGGGGTGGACCGGTGAAGAAGGAGACTGGGGCGGTACAAACAGAACAAACACCGGCATCCTCTGAAAATACATCTACAGGGACGCGTACTGTGGAGCATATCCTCGGTAAAATTGAAGTACCCGCCAAGCCTCAGCGCGTTCTTGGATTATTCGTCGAAGACGAGATGAGTGCACTTGGTGTTACACCAATCATGCAGTACTCAAGTGGAAGTTATTACCAGACCTATCTTGAGGACTATTTAAAAGATGTACCGAAGCTCGACACAGCTGCATTTAACTTTGAAGCAATTATGGCGGCACAGCCAGATCTCATTATTCTGGGTTTCCAAGGCTGGGCAGAGGGAGACACATATGAGAAATTGTCTAAAATCGCTCCCACTTATGTATTTACAGGCAGTGAGATTCAATATCCGGAGAACTGGAAAAAGAACCTGCTTATTGTAGCTGATCTGCTCGGAAAGACAGAACAAGCGCAAGACGTAATCCAGAAGCGCGAAGCAGAAACGAAACTTGCCAAAGAGCAATTACAGGTTGCCGCTAAAGGCAAAACAGCAGCGATGATTCGCATTCATGCCAGTAAAGAACTTCGATTATATGGCGGTCCTGGAGGTCAGGTAGGTACAGCATTATATGGCGACTTTGGATTGGAACCCGCCCCGATTGTGCGCAAATTGGCATGGGGAGAGGATAACGATATCCAAACCATCTCTATGGAAACTATTCCACAGATCGATGCGGACTATATTTTCCTCGCTGTCGATGAAGGACGAGAAGAACAGGCTACGGAGCTTAAAGAAAGCAAGTTGTGGAAGACGATCCCGGCGGTTAAACAAGGTCATGTCTATGAAGTCCGTGGTGATGTCTGGATCACGAATGGTCCACTCGCTTATGAGAAAAAAATGCAAGATGTCATGAAGGCAATCATTCCAGACAACTAACCACCGACAAAGAAGAAGTTAGTTCAACCTCATGGTTGACTAGCTTCTTCTTTGTCATTTAATATAATGATAATAATTCTCATTGTATGCAGGAGGAATCTGTGACTTCATGAACAAAAGCACTGCGCATAATAACTCCCCCACCCTCCTACGCCCTTTCATTCCTATTTCTTTAGGTTTGTTGATATTGAATCCTTAACAAAGAGCACTATGCATCAGCCACTTCCCGATGTCTCTCTGAGCTACAGGCTGATTGTTGTTTCTGAAGGCTCGGGCAGCATATATATAGACGACAGTTGTTACCACGCTATTGCTGGCAATTGTTATGCAGTCTCTCCTGGCGCTAAGCTTATCGTCACTTCAGCTGGAGAAGAAAAGAACGAGATGCATTATTTTAGTGTGACCTTTGATATCATTACTGCTCAGCCTGACAACGACCTGCCTCTTCCCTTTGCAAATAGCAAAGTGATCATCGATCCTTTTGTTCGTACACTTGCAGTGATGCGCAAGCTAATTGCTCTGAAGCATCCTGAGAGCGAAGAAGAACAACTGAGCTACCATTTTCGTTTCCAGAAGTGGATGCATGCATTGCTTAAACAAAATACAGTTAAATCCGGAACGGGTACGACCCTTCAAGCGGTGGAACAGAGTGTTTTATTTTTGAAAGACCATTTTAATGAAAAAATCAGTACGAAACAATTAGCTGAACAGGCCGGGATTGGTATCAAACAATTTATTCATTTGTTCAAACAGATCACAGGCGTAACGCCTCATGAATATATATCAACGCTCCGTATACGCAAGGCAAAGGAACTGTTGCTTGTTTCCAGACAAACGCTTGCTGAAATTGCAGAACAGGTCGGCTATCTGGACAGTTATTATTTTAATCGTCGCTTTAAAGAGATCACCGGTGTCCCACCGCGAGTATATGTGAACACCAGACAGTACAAAATCATGTCCATGAGTTATGTATGTGCGCTACTGGCACTTGGCATCCAACCGATTGGCGCACCTGCCTATCATTTGGGTTATTATGCCGGGCGTTTAGGAGACAACATTACGAACATTGGAGACAAATCGAACCTCTATTATGACAGAATGAAAGCCCTGAAACCGGATCTTATTATCAGTTGTGACACGATAGACCATGAAACACAACAACAGCTGGAGCATATCGCTCCCATGGTGACGATCCCTTGGATGGATCTCTATGCCACGGAACATTTACAAGCCATTGGTGATGTACTCGGGATGGAGAAACAAGCAAAGAGCTGGATTAACGATTACGAATTGAAGCGTGAGGTGGCACACCAGCGAATCAAAACGTATGTAAGTATGGATGAGACTGTTGGCCTGCTCCTGATTGAAGGGTCAGAGATATATGTGCTGGGAGACCGGAATGCGGGCGAGATCATGTACCGTTCCTTCGGCTTGCAACCACCTCCACTTGTTCAACATTTGCTTGTAGAGCACCCTAACCAGTATGGTAGAAAAGTAGAGGTGGAACAGCTCTGGCAATATGAAGCAGACAGGTTATTTGTCATTGTATATGGGGCCGAAGCTGCTCTAACCTATAAGAAACTACAGCACAATCCCGTGTGGAGGCAGTTGTCCGCTGTCCGTCAAGGTAAAGTGCAAACCATGGATTCGGATAAGTGGATCTATTATGATGTTCTCTCATTATCAGGGCAACTGGATGACGGGATGAATATACTCTCCAAACGATGATACGTGTTCTACACGCTTCGAACCGATTGCAAGATGCACAGAATTGTATAAAATCCTTTCTCATCAGAGTCGTCCATTCGGTAGAATTTGTGGCGTACACTTATTTTACCAAGATGACGACTCTTGTTGACATCACTGCACCTTACTCCTCTTCTACAAGAATGTCAGCACAGCGAACAATCAGTTCAGGCATATTTTCTCCACCAAACAGAACATGAAGCTCATATCCGTTATCGATCCGGTACAGCTCTTGATACAGCCAGTAAGTGCCTACAATCTCTCCCTTTTGCTTGATGATTTCGGGTGCAACCAGCGTAAGTTTATTTATATTGGTGAAGCCTCCACGGGTGTCAAAACGAATGACCACTTCATCCCCTGTAAGCAGTTCGGTTACCGTACAATCATGATATTGAACCCGGCCATGTATTTCATGGGGGATATCCTGTGCCATCATTGTTTCCCTGTATTGGGTTGATACGCGTTCCATCTCTATCCTATTTTTTGCACTCTGTTTCTTCAGTTGTAGCATAACTTCTCTCGTGCAATATCCAAGCGTAAACACACGGATATCTGCGATTTGCTCAACGATTTCTCTAGGCAATTGCTCCGCTTGATATCGAAAATTCCACTCCATCGATTCTTTGTACTCTTTCTTGCATTTCTTCTCATCAAAAGGAGAGCGGACATCATACTCCGCAATAAGCTTCTCAATATGCGCTCGTTCTTCTGGTGGCATGTGGTAAACGATCTGATCCTCTTCTGTCACTTCTTCCTCACCGAAAGCTTTGTCTATGCGAGTGAGCACCTGACCATCATGCTCCAGCATGAAACGTGGGTCCAAGTTATATAGCTCTCGCTCCTGCTTCACATGCGCTTTTTCCTTTCTTTTATAAAGCCTTATAAATAGATTCTCATCTAACTCGTAAGCTCCGTTATGTACTCTTAAACCAAAATGAAGATGTGTCTGCTGACACAGCTCATCCCATTCTTTCGTTAGATATTTCATGCGCACCTCTCCTGCTGATTTTTGGAATCTACTTTGCTATTGAAACGTAGAGCTTTTTAATTTGTGATGAGTTCCACCTCCTAATCATTCTCTCCATCAATCCGCAGCCATTTCGACGGAGCCTTCTTGGCAAAATGCTTTTCAACAAAATCCAAAATATCATCAATGCCGGGCAATGCAGCATTTTCTTTGGCTTCGTCAAACGTCATCCATTGGTACTCGGTATGTTCATGATTTAACCGGACAGGCTGGCCTTCATCCACATATCCTACGAATACGGGAGCGGTGTAGATATACTCCCCCATGGGTGAATAATATTGTTCGAATTGATTGGCAGAATACAACCGGACTTCCGTAATACCTGTTTCCTCGTGAACTTCTCTGAGTGCAGCTTCCCATGCCTTCTCGCCCTGCTCTATACCGCCACCCACATAACACCATTCATTATGCAACATACGACCAGCCCGCTTCAGCATCAGTACACGGTATTGATCGAGGCTTTTCTTCAACAGAACTACAGCCACGCCTTCACAACGAATGGGAACTGCCTGTTTCACTTGCTTACTATTCTTACCATGATCCATCAGCCCGCCCCTCTCTTCAGGTTTCCTGAGAATCAAAGTCCTCCAGAACCTTTGATCTATTTCCGTAAACCTTGTCCAGATGCTCCTCTCCCCAATAGCACAGATGGTCCAGGGCAGGTTTGAGTCCCCAACCGTAGTCCGTTAACTCATATTCCACTTTGGGAGGAACCTCCGAATATACCTTTCGCTGCACAATCTCGTCTTTTTCCAGACCTCTGAGCTGCGTTGTCAGCATCTTCTGCGTAATGTCCGGTATTAACCGTCGAAGCTCCGACGTGCGTTTACGTCCTGTCATCAAGTGGTAAATAATCAAAGGCTTCCACTTCCCGCCCATCACTTCCAAGGCTGCTTCCACGCCTACTTTATATTTCTTTGGAGCGCTCGTTTCTCCATGTTCCGTCATTTTTGAACCCCTCCATAATCAGGCTGTATCCCAAGTGAAAATATAATCTTTTTGCTGCTCTTTTTCCATTATTTAAGCTCATTTCGAGGCATCCATTTAGGGTACTTTAATGTTCCTATGGCACTTCATTCTTCCTATAGAACATCAAAGTGCGTACTTCCAGATGTTTTCATACCTGTTTATAATAGCATCAGCCATTGATTTATGGCTACAAGACAGCAATGTAGAAAGGTAGTGAACGATAAGATGAACGTACTCGTTGTAGTATCCCACCCGAGAAAAGATTCCCTGACCTTCCAGGTAGCTGAACGTTTTGCACAGGGGCTTACCGAGGCTGGTCACGGTTATGAGATATTGGATTTACACGGGATTGGCTTTGACCCAATTCTCCGAGAGATGGATGAACCGGACTATACCCAAGAAAATCAGGTGTTCTCGCCTGAGGTTGAAACGGAGATGAAGCGATTGAAAAAGCACGATGCTGTGGCTTTTGTGTTTCCTCTCTGGTGGTGGCATCTGCCAGCCATGTTGAAAGGTTATGTGGATCGTGTCATGAACAACGGGTTTGCCTATGGTGCGAACAAACTTCCTCATCAGCAGATCTTGTGGATCTCTCTTTCGGGCGTGACGGAAGAACAGATGCAAAAGCGCAACTATGATGAGTCAATCAAGAATCTGCTCAATGTAGGTGTTGCCGATTATTGCGGCGTTTCCCAATCAAGAGTTGAGTTTTTATATGAAACGTTGGAATCCCAGCCTGAGCATTATGAGGCACTGCTGAAGCAGGCACATCACTTGGGACTGAATTATGCCAACGATCCTTCGACGATGTAATGGTATGAGAAAAAAGGTAGGAGACCTTCATAATGAATCCTAAAGTTTGGTTGTGAGTTCTGTGGCTTCAAGCCTTCTTTGTGAAAATAAAATACGTTAACCTTCACGCTAACCTCTCGCGTTTACGGTAAGAGAGCCATTATGCTTAACATGGCAAAAAGGTCGCTCCAAAGAGCGACCCTGCCTGTGTTCTGCATTATTTTACTGTCGAGAGAAGAAACTTCTCCAGCATGGAGGTATCGGTAATGCTATGATTACAAGCTGTGTTATCCATGCATACGTACTGGGCAATGGAAGAAAAGTTGTCCGCCGAATGAGCCTTGGTCTTCACGTTGAAGAATCCAAGCTCCTGATGACGATGACAGAACATGCAGTACCCTTTCTTGTTCGTGGCTGTAATTCGTCCCTCAATACCAAGGAACTTGCCTTCGTACGGGTACACGATGAACAAGCGGTTCGTCGCAATGTCGGTCCATCTCAGATAGGTTGTGTGAGCGTAATCGATGGATTCGAGATCGGGCACTTTGAGCTTCTTCGCCTTTAGAAACAGCTTCTGAATCTGCTTTGCCGATATTTGCGGATATGGAATCAGATATGACTCCATCCGGTTTAGATACGTCTGCAGTTCATGTGCCGTCTCATACGTGGATAACTGTTCCAGCAGTTGCTTTTGTTCCGGAGTCAGTTCATTGAAGATGCCCACCGCATTCGTGCCGACCGTATAACGGACGGTTTCCAATACCTTTCGATCCACGACCGAGCGTAGCGTTTTAAGCAGGAAATCAGCTTGTTTTTGAATATAATTGAATTGATGATTCTGAATAAATGGTGTTTGCATGGCTTTCAGCCCCTTATTTTTATTGGAAGAACAAATAAGGCGCAAAACCTGCGGGTTGAACCATGATGTTGATGTTGATTCCAGGGCACACAATCTCATTTTTGTCGTGCCCTACACAAAGTCCGCCCCTATTCAGGCTTTGCGTAAGGCTTTCTAGCGAACGAGCAATCCGGCATCATCCATATTGCCACGTCATAACCCCCAATACGATAGATATATCGGAATTATAACAGGGGCCGCATAGTATAGGCAACGGGCTTCGTTCCAGTTTCCTCTTTTCAAGAAATATGCATAATTATAGATTTATAACTGATAAAGTTTAAAGTTTTCTAGATCTATATTGAATTTGCCTTCTGTAAGTATGTCTAGTCCTAATAAACCGTTAATATTATGATATTTAAATGAAGTAAAATCTATCGGAATATTCTTTAAAACAAAATTCCCCACCTGTATTCCCTCGACCCGCTTGCTAAAAGCATGTTCCTTACCGCCAATTCCGTAACTTGTTATGATCTCATCCTCTACCCCAACTAGAATGCCAATATCGTCTACTTCATCCTGTGAAACCAAGGTATGACTTGCTCCCGTATCAATGACTATATTATTAATCCTTTTTCTATTTCCATTAAAAAGGATTGTTAATTCAGTGAATAACAGTCCCTCTCTATATTCAATATTCATTTACAATTTTCTCCTTAAACCTACATTCTTCCGTACCTTAACAATGACTTGATCTTTAGAAGTATGATAAACCAAGGTCTTATCCCGACTATTAAGTAATTCTTGAGTCGCTTTTTCGTCGCTTACAGGACCGATCACAGCGACCTCATCTATAACTTCTTGATTCTCTGTCTCTTCAGAATGAAGGACTTCAAACTTCACAAATTGATTCGGGAACATCTGTTGGACTTCTTCCCATTTCATAATCATACCTCCTATCGTTTGATGATATTATACCACTTAGTAAACATGCACTTGATTACCAATGTTGAATTTCAACATTAATGTACGCCCCTCCCCCTCTCAAACATGATACCAGTAAATAGGATGTTCCTCGCCCTTTTCAAATCCCAATTTCTGAGCCAACTCATTCGATGCCATGTTATCCGCGTGACAGCTCCAGTTGGGAATGAGATTTTTGGCTATGCAATCTTTTATAAATAATACGGCTAATCGACTAGCTAATCCTTGTCGTTTGAATTCTTCAATGGTGATAATATCAATCTCAGCATATCCCCCGCCAACATAAGGGGATGTACAGACACTGATCAATTGGTCGTTTTTCTTGATGAAATGCCCGAACCCATGATTACAGAACTGTTCGGTGGATGACCACACCAGTTGATAATAGGGGTGAAATTTGTCCCTATACTCCTGAGCTATGACTGCATTCAATGGCAAATATTCAAACGGCTTTTGGACTATTATCTCTAGCTCACTGTAAGATTTCAAAAATTTCTCTGGATTAAACGAATAATATGTACGGGTTATCTTTTTGGAATGCTGAATGTGATAGGAATCGATCTTATTCTCCCAAGCGGTTGTAAAGACACCTAAAGCAAAAAAGCCATGATGATTAGGTTCAATATATAACACTTCTTTTTCCACACAAAAAGAAGTCACCTCCCTGGCCTTCCCCAGTTCAGTGACTCCTTTTTACAACCCTATTCTAACACTTACGTTCCCCTACTCTTTCACAGCTCCAACCACGATCCCAGTTACAAAATAACGTTGCAGGAACGGATACACGAGTAGGATCGGAAGTGCGCTGATAAAGATCTGCGAAGCCCGAATAGTCCGTTGCGACAGGTTCTTAACCGCTTCTGGATCAAGCTTCGACATATCAGCCTGCACAATGATGGTCTGCATGAATGTTGCCAGTGGCAGTTTCTCCGCATCACGGATGTAGATGATTCCGTCAAAGTACGCGTTCCAATGCCCCACCATCATGAAGAGCGAAACGGTTGCAATAACAGGTACGGAGACCGGCAGATAGATTTTGATAAACGTCTGGAAATGTCCTGCGCCATCGATAAATGCAGCTTCCTCCAGATCCTTCGGAACGGTACGGAAGAAATTGAGCAACAGAATAATGTTGAACACAGCAACCAATCCCGGCAGGATCAAGGCCAGCAATGAGTTCATCAGTCCCAGCTTCAGAATCAGGATATATCCCGGAATGAGGCCACCGCTGAACAGCATTGTGAGGACAAAATACCACAGATAGATGTTGCGTGCGCGGAACACCCGCGTCTCTTTGGAGAGTGCATAGGCTGCAATCGTATTAACGATTAACGCAAGTCCTGTACCCAGCACCGTCCGCTCCACGGACACCCACAAGGAGGTCAGGAAGTTTGAATTCGCAAATGTTTTTGCATACGCTTCTAATGTAAACCCAATCGGCCAGAACGTAACCAGCCCGGCATTGGCCGGTGCGGATGCACTAAGCGATACCATGAGCAAGTGATATAAAGGCAGCAAGCAGAGCAGCGAAAGGATGGTCAGGAACACATTATTGAATATGCTGAATATGCGGTAAGGCATCGTTTTATGATACATGTCTCGTCATCCTTTCTAGAAAATTCGATATCCGGCGAATCGGTAAGCCAGTCGGTAAGAGATCACAATCAGGATCAGGCTGATAACCGATTTGAACAGATTCACCGCGGTAGCGAAGCTGAACTGTCCACTTAGCAGACCTTCTCTGTACACAAACGTATCAATAATATCCCCTTGCTGATAGATCAATGGACTATATAAGTTAAAGATCTGGTCAAAGTTGGCGTTGAGTACATTACCCAGTGCCAGCGTTGCAATGACGATCCCAATCGGAATAAGGGCCGGGATGGTAATATACATCGTTTGCTTCCAGCGTCCTGCCCCGTCCACTTCAGCTGCTTCATAGAGTGACGGATTAATGCCGGACAATGCCGCGAGGAAGATAATCGTGTTGAATCCAAACTCTTTCCAAACATCACTCGCAATAATGGTGAATCGGAACCAGCTGCCATCTCCGAGGAAGAAGATCGGCTTGATGCCGAATACCGAGACAAGGAACTGATTGACGATCCCGGTCTGAGCCAGTATATCGATCAGGATACCGGATAATGTAACCCAAGACAGGAAGTGAGGAAGATACACGAGTGTCTGGATTGTTCTTTTCAGCGCCATCTTCCGTACCTCATTGAGCAATAAGGCGAAGACAAACGGAATGATCAGGTTCATGACAATCTTTGTGCAGGCAAAAAACAACGTATTCCACGTAATTTGCAGGAAATAATCATTTTCCCACATATACCTGAAATGCTTCAGTCCTACCCATTCGGAATTAAAAAAACCAAGTGCAGGTTTGTAATCTTGAAATGCCATCAAAATCCCGGACATCGGAATGTATGAAAAAATAAAGACCATTATGGCCGCCGGCAACACCATGAAGTGCAGAATCCATGGCTGTTTATAGCGTTTTTTTCTTTTTTGTTCCAGCTTATTCCCAATGTTCGCCTGCGGGACCGGTTTACCCTCCAATTTAGCCTCCATAGCGTTGCTCCTGTTCCCAAAAAAAGTTTTTGTGTGTGATGGGGTTCTCTGATATAAATAGTATCAAGCCACTCTTGGGTCTGACTATATAACATTGTTAGGCTCCATAAGATTTTGTTAGGGACATCTGTTGGAGAGGTTGTTTACACACGAATTTAAAGGAGACTTTTCATGCATACATGGAAGCGTTTTATGCCTTTTCAAAAAGGAGCCCGATCCCGCTTCAGCCTATTCGCCAAAATTAACCTTTTAATTATAGTTCTGTTCATCCCCATTCTGATCATGTACACCTACTCGAATAACGTCACCTATGACGTCGTCAGTAAAGAACTTCAGATCTCCAACACGAAACAGCTCACGTTTCTGTCCAGTCAGATCGATTCCCGCATTAATCAGATGATGGATTTCAGCCTCATTCTCTCCCGTGATCCAAATGTCAGGGCCTTCAACGGCCTCAACCTGTGGGAAGATCGGTATGATCAGATGCAGACCCGGTATGTCATCCAGGAGAAGATGATGCTCCAATCCGGCGTAACCGATATATGGCCCACCCGCTATGCGGTGCATTCTCAGCAGAATGAGGATGTCATCGCCAACTATAACCGGGACACAGGGTATGATAAGGATTATTTGAAAAAGAATATGAGCGGACAATGGACCTACGGGGACCAGACAGTCGAATCCAAAGATGAGTTGCAAGCCTTCTACTGGTTCTATACGGATTCCTTGGCCCAGCCAGGTATGCTTACGGGAAGCAATCTGGTGATTGAAGCCAGCTTCAGCTATGAGAATATTCAGAATATGCTGGATACGTATAAAGCAGGCGGACAAGGTGATCCTTTCTTTTATCACCAAGGCAATGCACCTATTATGAATCGCAGCGCGGACAAGCAGTTATCCGATGAACTCATTCGTTATCTGGACACCCACTCCCCGGAAGACACTACACAGGATGTGGTGGAACTGAACGGGAAAAAGTATCTGGTTAGCTCGGTGAAGTCCACCTATCTGGATTGGCATCTGGTCGATGTGATCCCGCTATATCAGATTCTGCAACCGATCTCGCTCAGTCAGAACCTGTTCTATATCTCGATGATTCTGCTATTGGTGGTCGGAATCTCTGTTTCCATTCTGTTGTACCAAAATGTACAATATCCGATCCAAAAGCTCCTTAAAGGCTTACGCCGCGTGGAGCAAGGTGATTATTCTGTCCGACTGTATAGCAAAAACCAGAATGAATTCTCATTCCTGTTCCGCCGATTCAACGATATGTCCCATCAGATTCAAGACCTGATCGAGAATGTATTTCATGAGAAAATCAGAGCCAGGGAAGCTACGCTGAAGCAGTTACAAGCGCAGATCAATCCGCATTTCCTCTATAACTGTCTTGGATATATCATCAACATGGCCCAGATGAAGGACGAGCAAGCCGTGGTCTCCATGGCGCATAACCTTAGTGCTTACTATCGCTATACCACCCGTATGGAACGGGAGACCTCTTCGCTACAGGAAGAGATCAAGCTGCTCATCAACTATCTGGATATCCAGAAGCTGCGCAATGGACGGATTGAATATCACATCGATATCCCTGAGAACATGCTTTCCCAGTCGGTACCGCGATTAATGCTCCAGCCGATGGTTGAGAATTCAGTTATACACGGCGTGGCTAAATCCTATTCGTCTGGTGAAATTCGAATTACCGGGGAGAGCTCGAACGGTTATGGCAAAATCTATATCGATGACGACGGACCCGGCCTAAGCCCGGAACAGTACGAAGCGTTGAACCTGAAGATGCAAGAGCCGTTACAGGAGGAAATGGGCTGCGGCCTCTGGAATACGAACCAGCGAATGATGCACACCTTTGGCAGCCATTCCTACCTCCTCTTCGGCCCATCTCCACTCGGCGGATTCCGAACCGAGATCATCTGGGAGATTCCGATAAAGGATACCGATTCCGATAAAGGTAATACCGATACGAATTGATACGATACTAACGATACGTTGACATTTCATTTTGAACGAACCATTTACACATGAACGCAGAGGACAGAAAGAACCTGAAGAAGCGAAGCGTTCGCCTTGAAAATTGGGCTTGAACAGCGATCGAAAGGTTGTTCTCTCATCGGAGAGGCAAGTGTAAATATGTCTTAGTTCAACCACCAAGGGAGACTAAAAAACTATGCAAATGATGATCGTAGACGATGAAGCACACTGGGTCGACAACCTGTCCATGACCAAGCCCTGGCATACGCTGGGGATTGAGCATGTGCACAAAGCCTACTCTGCCCACGAAGCCTTACAAATGATCGACACGCACCCTATCGATATCGTCATCTCAGACATCCAGATGCCTGAGATGACAGGCATTGAACTCATTGAACGGATCAGAGCCCGTGACAAAAAAATAAAGTGCATTCTTTTATCCGGATATTCCGAATTCGAGTATGCCAAAAAAGCAATCCAGTACGAAGCTGTGGACTACCTGCTGAAACCGCCAACAGACGAAGAATTATTGGGCGCCGTGCAGAAGGCTATTGATCAATTGAACGACGAATGGGCACTCGTCAGCTCGCTCACACGAACCCAGTTTACGCTGCGTGAGAATCTGCCCCATTTACGCGGGCGACTGCTTCTGGAGGCTTTGCAGGGACAACGAATCGCCGCTGCGGAATGGGAACGGAAACTTGCCAATTATGAACTGCCCTTCCACACCGGGGATGCCGCATTAATGCTGGTACGTTTGGAAGAAGAATTCGGACACTATGACAGCAATGATCAGACCCTGATCGAATATGCGATCATCAATATGGCGGAAGAAATCATGGGTGAGTTTATGGAAGTGTGGGGTGTTAAAGAAGAGCACGGATATTTGGTGTTTTTGCTGCAGCTGAAAGAACGGGACGGCAATATTGGTAAAGAAACCATTCTGGAGAAGCTGTCCACTCAGCTTCAATCCAAAGTGAAACAGTTCCTGAAAGGTTCCCTCTCCATCGTCATTACCGAGGGGTTCACCTTTCCAGATCAGCTCTATAATCGCTTTCGGCAGGCCTCCGCGTATTTCCGGCAGATCGTCGGAGACGAGCGTGAATTCGTCATGCGGGTTAGTGACTTGGAGTCGCCCGCAGCGCAAGGTCCGCTGGATGTCCTGTATACCCGCCTTCCTTCATTCATCTGCTGGAAAGTGGACAGTGGGACGCTGCCGAAGAGAAAATCCTCGCAGTCTGCGCAGAGCTGGATGAGAAATGGTCGGAATCGTGGGAGCATTGCATGGAGGCAGGTTTCCTCATCACGGCTTCATTCACCAACATTGCCCATCGAAACAGGCTGACTCTGACTAACTTAATGGGGAATGATATTGAGGGTTTGCAAAATGGGGAAGCCTACTCTACCATCAGTAAGCTGCGGAAATGGTCGCTTACTGTGCTGGGCAAACTCAAGGAAGGCACGTCCAACGAAATCAAAGACATCCGTTCCGAGTATGTGAAGAAGATTCAGGATTTTACGGATAAAAACCTGCATCTGGACGTGTCTTTACGTGTACTCGCCGATCATGTCAATCTGCATCCGACCCATCTATCGAAGATTTACAAGATCGAAACGGGCGAAGGCATTAGTGAATATATCTCCCGTCTGCGCATGGATCGCGCCTGTCACAAGCTGATCACGACTACCAAAAAAATATATGAAATTAGCATGGAGATTGGCTATATGGACCCGGCTTATTTTATCAAAGTGTTCAAGCGCCAGTTCGGCGTTACGCCGCAGGAGTACAGAGACCAGCATTAAATAACATGACTGAAAACCGATCTTTTGAACATTCACTAATAGAGTCCTATCGAAACTAAGAAACTCATATAGATGACATCCCTGTATAATTGGTACAGTTACACTTGTAAAGATCATACACCGTAGGGGGATTGAACAATGATCAAATTCAAAACATGGTGGTCACTGCTCATGGTTATCGCGCTCATCACGATTACTGCGTGCGGCAGTGGCGAGAAAGCCAGTGACAAAGGTACAGATAATACGCCGGGAACTGTCGGCTCAGCGGAAGCAGAAGCTGCTTTTGCCAAAGGAAAATATGACCCACCCATCGAGTTCAGTTCGGTATTGATGCCGAAGAAATACGTGCAGGGCGACACCAAAGAAAATAACGTGCACGATCGCTGGATGCTGGAAACGCTGGGTATGAAGCATAAAGATACCTGGTATCCTGCGAACGACGATCAATACAGACAAAAGCTTCAACTGGCTATCGCTTCAGGCGAGACGCTTCCAGATTTCGTGACAGTACCCACCAATGCGGTACTGACGAATCAGCTGATCGACTCCGGTCAATTCATCGCTATCGATGAGTTGTTCGACAAGTATGCGAGTCAGACCCTGAAAGATCACGCAGCAGCACATCCTGAACTGTGGTATCCGTTCACCAAGGACGGCAAGAAATACAACATGCCGATCATGGAGTACACCGATAACGACGATACGCTGCTCTGGCTCCGGGAGGACTGGATGGAGAAGCTGAACCTGGAAGCTCCGAAAACCATCGCAGACCTTGAGAACATCATGGACAAATTCAAGAACGAAAACCCGGACGGTCTGTCTCCAGACAAAGTATTCCCTCTGGCGATCTCGCTGAAAAATAACACCAACACCTGGATGGGTCAGCTCGACTGGTTGTTCGGTGCATACGGCACAATCGAGGAGCAATGGAACAAAGACGCAAACGGCAACCTCGAGTACGGCTCCGTTAACCCGGGTGCCAAACAAGCCCTTGCCAAGCTGGCTGAGTGGATGGATAAAGGTTATATCCACGCTGACTCCGCTCTGTGGGACGAAGGCAAATCCGCTGAAAGCTGGACAGCCGGCAAAGCCGGTATTCTGCCTGGCGCAAACTGGGTACCGGACTGGCCTGCACCTGACCTGCTGAAGAACGTACCTGGCTCAAAGTATAAAGCTTACCCTGTTCCAGCTGGCCCAGACGGTAAGATCGGTACGAAGTGGCAGAACTCTGGTGTCAACGCAAGTATCATGATCAACAAGGATGCGAAGCATCCAGAAGCCATCTTCCTGTATTACAACTACATGCTGGATAACCTGGCTAACCCGGCTGCGGGCAGTGAGTATGAATACGGCTTCGCCAAAGGTTACGACTGGGATATCATTGACGGACAACCGACCAGTGACAAAGAGAAGATCAAAGACTTCTCCAACGAATTCCCATTCCTGACCGGCCCAGCACGTATCCCGGATCTGTACATGAAAACACTCGTGAAGCTGGCCAACGGCGAGAAGCCTGAAACACCTTACGAGAAACAAATGGCCGAATTCCGTAAACCGGAAAACTGGTATGCAGGTAAAGTCGTTATGTCCCAGATCGACGTCCGTAAACAAAACTACTTTACTGGCGCTGCAACACCAACCATGGTATCCAAATGGAACCTGCTCCGCCAGTCCGAGATGGAAACCTTCAACAAAATCATCTACGGCAAACTGCCAGTTGATGCCTTTGACCAATTCGTCGCCAGTTGGAAATCCAATGGTGGGGATCAAATCACACAAGAAGTGAATGACTGGTTTAAGTCGGTAAGTGCGAAGTAAGGGATAGGTTTATTATTATCGTGAAATAGACAGTACTTTTATTCCCTCAGTTTAAACAGGCAAGCCAAGGGTTACTTATTTACTAATTATCGTCCCGTTTCGGACTCTTACGGATAAAGATATCTGAATTCTGTAACGATACCCTTAGGCTTATAAGCTTATATATGACATCTAGCATTTGTGTATATCTCATTGCATAATTTCTGATATCACATTCCAAAAGTTTATCCTTTTACAGAATTTGTACTTCTTTTTAAAACATAAAATCCCCACCTCTTAATATATTTTAAGAGGTGGGGATTTTAAATTAGTCTGCTTGGTTTACAAAGTCAGTGTCTTTACCAACGAAATTTACTCTTGACCCATTTACAATATGTTGCAATTTCCCACTTTTATAAACTGCTTTAATTGCATTTCTAGTAGCAGTAACAGAACTTGAGGTTGAAATATTCGAAGCCATAGCCTGTACTCTACCTTCAGTGTTATTATTGATATCCATGTTAAATTCAATTGCAGGCTGATTACCAGGTGCATGAGTTTCATGAGCATCTGTCCAAGACTTTGCCCAACCAACACTATCGGTAAATCCTACAATCCAGATATTCCAAGCAGCATGTCTAAATGCATCTGATTTATCGTTGTGTCCATTTCCTCCAAATTTGTATTCTGTATATTTTGCAGCTTCATCCCCAGCTACAATAGCTTTAAACCCTCTACTTGGATTCTCAGCATACAACTCTTTTTCTTTAGAATTTAAATCTACCATTCCCTCCACAAGATTATAGAATGCGGAATCTATGCCCGCAGCTGCAAGAGTATTATTATTTGAAGGACTTTCACTATACTTTTCACAGAGACTTATAAAGTAATCATTAATTTGATCCACTGATGCCTCAGGATTTGATTGTTCGAAAGTTTTCAGTTCTTCAAAAATGATATCTTTATTATCATAATTCAATTTAGAAATTGCATCAGGATATGTTTTATTGGATTTAAGAAATAACTTCCCTTGATTTTCCCTTTCAATAGCCCGCCTTTCCAAATCAGTCGGTTGGCTTACATCCACTTTTACCTCTTCCTTTTGAATTTCATGACTAACAGAATTTTGTGTAGATTTTCCTTCAGCAGCAAAAACCGCGCTACTCATTGAAAATACTAAAACAGATGACATAAGAGAAATAGAAATCTTTTTATATTTCACCCTTTATCTTCTCCTTTTTATTGGAATATAAGCCAATTATTGCTTAGTATAAAACAAATGTCAACATCTAATCTAAAATTTTATAAGAGTTATTGAGACCATCTCCAAAGCGATTAAGCAATAAAATAGCAATTCCTGCTATTAAAATAAGTACTAATATAACTATTGATATTTTCCTCCAGTTCATAGTTCACCTCCTCAAGGAATTTCAATATTACTCTATTATAGACACAACTTACTCATCATTTGTTTTGTTTCCCTTGAAAAATAATCCATTAGAACTACATTTTCCAGAAATCTTATCTCAATAATTAGATCATAGATTCTATAGTGTAACTCTGAGTTCTTTTGTGACGATCTAATATCTGTTTAACCCCAAGCCTGTAATTGATGTTTCATTTCTAGTATTACTCAAAATCTAAACGATTTAACTTCACCCAATATTCTTTATTTGGATAATTTTTATATTCCGCTATAAAGTAAAGTCTTTTTATTTAACTTCATATTGTCAGCAGTTTAGATAAAAAAAGAACTGTCACAAAGACAGTTCAATAAAAAGCGTAATTCCCCAGATTCCCCCTCTATCCAATCTCTATCAAAAAATCCTAATCAATCAGAGAGCTAATTATTTTTACGTGTTAGGCTTCTCACCTTCTGCCTCCATTGACTGGCCCAGTATGGATACTGTGAGCTGAATCCCATCCCTCAGCCCTTGCATGTACAACCGCTCATTCTCTATTCCTTTGCTGACAATATAACGATTCTCCCATTCGATATACTCCGCTGTCTGCTCGACATCCTCTCCTCCAAACAATGCTCCGAACGCTTCGTCTGTTTTCCCACGTACGCTACTTAATTCAGGGTCTTGTTCGATTCGGACAGATACTTCATCTAACCTTGTCTGAATCGCTTGTTGCAACCACGGTGGAAAATCCATTGTTTCTCCTCCCCTACCCATTATGTACCTCACTCTTCATCGTACCACTCGGCTATGTCTCGTCTTTATTTCACTAACTCGTGCCACCAGTTCGTCCACCCTCCGGCTCTGTTCCTGAACCGCAGGATTGTCCCACAAAGGAATCGCTTGCTTCAAGGATGCCTCTCCAAGCTGATTAAGCTTGCGCCGTTCCTCCTCCAATAAGTCAAGCAACCGGCTCATACATCCACCTCTTTGATGGGTCTAAACTACGTCATGTCTTGTTAATGCTAGACATGAACAGTCATTCTTAATGCGATTACCTGTGTCCCGGAGCTGTGTTCAATATCTTCGTCTAATCCAAATTGTAAGATGAATTATATTTCCATTAATGCGGAAATCGAATTAAATTAAAAAAACACCGAAATAAACCATACTATGTAAATATTTTTTGTTTCTCTATTGTAAATATAAGTAAATATATTACTCAATTGTTTTACTTGAATAAATAACAACATGTAAATAAAACTACTCCAACGGCGTGCCTATTGCAACCGTAACAGGACTCACTTTATGCACCAAATTCGCTTGGAAGGAGGTCGGGATTTTGTAAAGAACAACTCATGGCGAAAAGTTAATTATTTGCCTAATATGAGATTATGTATTATATTAGGAAATAGTTGGATTATAAATAGTTTTAAAAGTATATTATTTAAAGGAGTGTTCATATGAAAAAATTATTTACGTCATTGTTGTCTTGCCTTCTAATTGTTGGTATTTTAAGTGTTCAAGTAGCAGGGGCTAGTGGATTTAGCACCACTACCACTAATGAATCGGGTACATACGTTATCCCTACTGAGGATGGCAGTACATTGGAAGTTTCAATTGAAGAAACAGACAAAGAATACATTGTAACTTCTTATGTAAATGGAGAAGAAGAATCTCAAACAATTAAAAACAAAGAAACAAGAGATATGATGACTATTGATAATGATGGGAAAGTAGAATATTCTAATGAAAGTGACTATATTGAAAAAGTTCCAAATCCAGTGATTAGCAACAAAGACTCTTTTGCTACTAATGCTACTAGTAATTGGACGTTTGTAGATTCGGCATACAATTCTAATCCAAATGTGAAACAATGGGGTTATTTATATAAACAAGAAAAAATCACTTTTGGAGAAACTTATAATCTTAATTATGATTCAGGAACTAAAGTTTCAATCATAATAGGTGTGATTATCGGTCTTATCACAGTTGGCTCAGGTGGTATAATTGCAGCTATTCTCGTAGCGCTTGGCTCAACTATTGCTGCTGATAAGATCACCAAAGCTATTAGTGGTCAAGTTTATGGAAGATTTGCTGCACAGGACTTGGAAGTGAGATCTAACGGAAAGATTGGCTTGCGCAGTAAGCGAACTATCGTAGATGCTAAAGTGATTAATAAAAAGAACGGAAAAGTTGAATGGGTACCAATTAGAGTTGAAGGAGAGGGAAGAAGTGATACTGATCTTTGCATAATCGGAGCATATAATGCTTGGCTTCTTAACTAAGGCTATGTAGAAACAGTCCACTCAATATATATTTAAGATAAGTTGACGCCAATTGATGTTAGCTTCAACTACTTATTCAAAGGAGATATGATGTATAGAAAACTAATAATTATTGCTTGTCTGATAGAAGTGTCTTTTTTAATTTTTTTACAATATCGTTACAATAATATTTTGGATGTTTTCCCTTTTATTGGATTGTTAGTTTTTTTCATGGTATTGAGTTATTTCTTAAAAGTTCAACTAAGCAAAAAACGTAAAGAAATAGCACTTTTTTCACAAACACTCTCTTTGATATTCATTCCAATTTATGTAATTATGACACTTCCTCAATACACGTATGAAAGTGCGGTAGATAAGGTCACTCAAAACTTAAAAGAACCTTATGTGGTTAATAAGCAGAAGAATACGTTAATAAAAAATGAATCTAATGAATTAAAAAAAGGTTATATGTTTTCTGTGGAAAAAAATTCAAAAGTAAATTCATACGTTTTTGATCCGTGGACTGGTATCTATCATGAAGTACGAGATTGAGGTAAGACTGACTACTCGGTTAAATTGATGTAGAGATTGCTATCATGTGAAAATTGTTTTTTCACGCCTTAATAATGAAACTTACTTTAAGAATCGGTTAGCCGATTCTTTTTTCTTGTACGTTCTTACGCTTCATTTCATACATACCGCAGAATACAAGACCCAAAACGAATTTCCGCGCAGCGTGAATATGATGTTCCTCTGAATAATCAGGAAACTCAATGTCCCATGTCCATACATTCAGTGGGCTTTGAATACGCTGAATATTTTTCATATTAATATGCGTATATCACTGAGTTGTTCGTGCACTCGTATGACCAAGTAGCTACTGAATGTAGCGCAGGTCTGTCCCGTTTTCCAGCAAATGAGCGGCGAAGGAATGTCTCAGGGCATGAATGCTTACCTTTTTCACAACTTTTGCCCCCCGTCTTGCTTCTTCAAAAACCTTCTGCACACCTCCGCTCGGTAAAATGTAACTCAGAAAAGATCGCCCCGGAAACAGTCAACGATTGGGTGTATATTCACCTATGCATTTCTGCACAATATCCCTGGCGAGATTTGAAAGAAGCGTCCCCTGGTCCTTTTTCTCACGATGAGTGTTTGCCTTTCAATATCTAACCACTGTAACACAGACGCACAACTTCACCTAAAACGAAGCCCTGAAGAATATGGTGCGCCCTCGTAACTTTTACGCCTTCTGCAACGTTTCTTTGATCGATTGGTTGTTTACTTACTAGCATTTCATTCGGATTTGAAACAATCTACTTACAGATAACGGAAAATGCTGCTAGTATAAAACGGATGATGAAGTTGTTTTCATGCAACGGTATTGTTAGTAGTACAAACATAAGGAGGTGTTTATTTGATTATCAAGAAGCTAATAATTTGCGTCATCACACTTTGTATTCTACTCATATTGGGTTTTCTCAGGTGGGACAATCTTGAATCCAGCGCAGACTTTCATTATAAGTATGATCGATGGGCAGGTCAGAAATGGGTAGAGTTCTATCCGCCGCTAGCTGCTTCTTCCAACAGCATGGAGTTTCCACTTATATATATAGATGAGATAAATCAAAATGATATTAATAAATATTTAGGAAAACAAGCTCTCTCTGGAGAGTTAGTTAATAAGTGGATTGAAAGAACAAAGTTAACGGATGGATATGTAGGTCTATTATTATTGAATATTCTAGTGGTCATTTACAGTTTCATTAAAATATTTATTTTGAGAGACAAAAAATAGGATGATCTTGATATCCCTTCAATATACATAGGCACAAGTTGCCAAAGGGCATACTAACACAAAGACAGCAGTCCCCGATAAGGAACTACTGCCTTTACTCCTTTTAATTGACCCCACTTAATATATAAATGATGTATAAGTGTCATCCCCGAGCCATTGTAATGCTTAAAATATCCACATTCAGCGTTTACCGTTCTAAACATACAAATTCCATCCCAATATAAAAGCAGCCAAGATGAAAGCCGAGATGCCAGACATGATGTACATCACCTTTTGCTTATCTACAAACTGCTCTTCCGCAGTTTGTAGATAAGCAAGCCAAGAAACGTCACTGCTAGAACAACATATAGTAGGTTAAACATTAAATTGATCCGTAACGAAGAATAACCAGGATAATTTGGAAAACTAATCTTCGTCTGTATGATGAAAAGATTAAGAAGGAGTACCACACCTGCAAAATTGATTGCAAGATGATATTTATTAAAATTGGTCGTAAGATTTCCTCGTTTATTTAGTTTGTTAAGAAGCAACCGGATTAAATAGCCGATTAAAGCAATTAAACTGAAAATGGCGGCAAGCAAAGCAGGAATAAAAGATATTACAATCAAGTTCACCTTCCATTTCGATACAGGCAAGTTATCCATGTAAGGAGTGAAGGAAATTTTCTCAACCACGCCATTATGCTCGACCACATTATAAAGACTACTTAACTCAGCTTTTGAAAATTTGATTATATCAAGCTGCCTGAATAAATCGGTAAATCTAGCGGCAGGCCGTCGTGCGGATTGAAAATATCCTCCCCCTCCGAAGTAATAATATTAGAATTGACGTTATCACCGAAAATTTCTTTGATAAGCCCATAATAATAAATTTCCTCATAAGACTGGTTTGTCATGACGACCATCCCGAATTTAGATGCGGGATCAAAGACAAGTTTGCTGGAAAACCCTTTCAGATTCCCCTCATGCATCAGTGTAGGCACCCAGTATTCCATCTCAACGAACCCATGTGCAAATCGCGGAGTAGAGGTCCCATCATAATAGAGACTTGTTGATAACATTTCGTATCCCTGTTCTTAAATAATACATTGCTATCATCCACAGGCATCAACGCAGCAAGGAATTCCCCTAAATCTTCTGCTGTCCCAATCGCTGCCCCTGTAGGATAAAACGTTACGTATACTCTGTTCTCAGGGATCAGTTTCAAATCTTTTGTATACCCTTCAATCTCATTTCTTCTTTGTGCTAGGTCTGGATGATCTTGCCCCGTTGGATGAATTGAAGTGTCGTTCATATGAAGCGGTTCGAAAATATGTTGATTGACATACTCATAATAAGGTTGGCCACTTACTTCTTCCACGATGTAACCGGCTAAACCAACGCCGTAGTTCGAATAACCCACTATACTATTTGGTTTAAATATCTGTTTCGGCTCATTTTTACACAACGTTTCTCCCAATTCTAACGTTTCATTCTCGGAGTAATAAAATACCTCAGCCGCTGTTTGATCTTCCCAACCCGCATTGTGATGCATCAGGTTCATTAGGATAATTGGATCATCATATTTCAGTTTTTTGAAGAATCCCTCTGGCAGATATTCCTGGATATCCATCTCCAGATCAAGTTTTCCTTGTTCGACAAGCTGCATCACACTCGTATAGACCAACAGTTTAGAGATGGAAGCCCATTCAAACACAGTAGAGGTATCCGCCTTTCGCTGTTTCTCAATATCTGCGTAACCATATGCCTTATTCACAATGGTTTCACCGTCTTTGATAGCTACAACCGAAACGGCAGCCGTATACTTCTCATACGAGGCAACATAAGCATCAATCGTTTCCTCTAACTTGGATAAAGGAATTCTGAATGGTGTAGTCTCAACCTGTTCTTCAGCGTGGGCAGGTACCGCTATTGCCATAATGATAAATATGAATGATAGAACACAAGCGGTTACCTTGTTAACCGTGTGATATCCACGATTCATCTGCATTAGCTTCTCTCCTTTTATATTAAATGTTAATTACATCTCTTGTTTTCAAGTATGCGTTTTCAAAAAAGTTCACATGACTCTAAATTATTTTCAAATGCAATTGCACTCCATTCAAGAGATAGGTCGCAGAAGTTCACCTTTCCAATTAACGATGTTTATTTCTTTGTCTTTCAAAAGGCACCAATCAATGATTTCACCTATCAATTTTGGCGTGATGATCTCATCGCTCCATTTCGGTGTTAGTACTCTTCTGTATCCTATATACTCTGTTGTCCAGCCTTCAAATTCTTCTCCGATAATGACTATATTTGGGGGCTTGTTTTTGATACTGTGTTGTCCCACTTCATAAGTGACGATTAACTTCTTATCCTCAGAAACGATATGTAATTTGATTATCCCCTCATCGTCAATATCCGGTTCAACATACCAATAAAATAATCGATTGGATCGAACGATTTTACGTTTATATTTTTTTCTTACGCCCATAAATCACCTCACATATTTTCTTACCACTGTATGAAGTATTTCAGTCCTTCCTCAACATCTCCTCCCCTCTACCTCCAGCAATTCCATCACCAGGAAAGTGTTTTTCGAAATATAATCCTTGGCCTTCTCCCTCATTACAGTCCCATGCAATGGTATCTAAATCTTTTAATAGAGTATGTAATGTCTCTTCACTGCAGTTTACTAGTTTCATAGGGCAAGGCAAATAGATTTGTCCTCCATAATCACCCTCCATAATTACATATGCATCTGGAGTATCTACGGCTTTCTTAAAACTGTCTATAAACTGATTGTTCGGTAGTCCATTTGCTTCATTAAGGATAAATTAGTTATTTACTTCATTCATTCATTCATTCCTATGACTTGTTCAATTGCTATATTAAATTCTTTAACATTAATGTTTAAATTGATTATTCCTTCTTTATCCAGTCCTTTTGTATCTAATCTAAAATTACCTGCCACTGGTGCCGAACTATTACCATCAACTCTCTCATTTATGTCCAATTTAATGCTTCTATCAATTAATCGCTCCTGAATATCCTTACTTATGATCGGTTCAACTTTGTTTAGTATTATTGATTTATTGGTTCTATTCCGTAGATTTAAATTGTATGTTACGACTGTAATACCTGCATTTTCTTCGCTCTCTCCCAGTCCAAATGAAATTGAATTTATTATCAAACCATCTTCAACAATTTCATCCGTCTTTACACTTCTTGAAATACAACCACTTAGGGCTAGTATCATTAAAAGAAATATTAAAATCATTGAACGCTTTTGATTCTTCAATTCGGAAACTCCTTTAATTTTCATTCGTATTACGTCTCACTCTCATTGATGAATCTTTACAGAGATGAATCACAAAGTCTTGGTTCGAAGTATGATATACAACGTTACCGGGCTCTACTCGAAAAAACTATTTATTCGTATCTTGTTCTGATACGGTGCGAATTGGTCAGGGAACAGTTCTCAAACTTCTTGCCATTTCATGTGTTCTATCTCCTGATTTTTATCGTTCCGGTATATATGTAGTCCGACGGAGTCGAATGTTGTCTGCTTATTACGCTTTGATTCATCGCTTACCATTAGGCCAGTGCCAGCCAGCACACGCTTGAGCCAGAACGTAAGCACGCCAGTACAGCGTGCTTCTATAGCTCTGTTTCACCGAGTCACAGATCAGCGCAGACTGTATGGCAGTAGCGGTACATTTAGCCACCGAAGATAAAAATCAGTATATGCGTATTATACAGAGTCACATTAAATCCTGAAGCAAAAGTATCGCCTGCGTCCTGTCCTCTACCCCGATTTTGCTATACAAATTACTAATATAATTCCGAGCGGTTCCCTCCGCAATACACATCATCTCAGCAACCTCCTGATTGCTGAGTCCTTGAACCAATAATCGCGCCAGTTCCTTCTCACGATAAGTTAGTTGGATGGTCTGTACTTCTCTCTTTGCCAATCCTACCTTATGATGCAGCTCCCGTGCATGTTGGGCCAGCTTGGCTGCTATCAAGGATGGGAGAATGTACTGTCCCTTCATCACATCACGAATGGATTCGATCAGCCTGTCAGCATCCATATCCTTCATCACATAACCCTGCGCTCCTTCAGCCATCCCTTCTAGAATGTAATCCGACTCCGCAAATGTCGTTAAAATAATTACTTTGATCTTTGGGTGGTTGGCTCGAATATACCGTAGCGCCTCCAGACCATTCATGACAGGCATTTGAATATCTAGCAGCATCACATCAGGCTCCAAGATAGCCGCAGATTCACAGGCCTCTTTACCGTTCTCAACAATTCCAATAACCTCCATATCTTCTTCCAATTCAAGTATAGTACGAAAGCCTTCTCGCACATACTTCTGATCATCCACTATGAGTAATTTGATCGTAGACACAGTCCTGTCTCCTTCCACAAACGCTACAGGATCGTTCAGCATTTTCACATCGTTCTCCTCCACACATCATATCAGGTCATCCCAAGGGAATCATCCAATTTAGATAGATTGAAACTTCCCTCAAAAAAGCACTTCAACCCTGTCATAATGGGCTGAAGTGCTACTTTGCAACTGAACTTGTAACTTCACTTGGATGTTACTTGATGATCATACTCATTGGAAAGCGGGTTTGGTCTCCGGCAAGAGCTGCAGAATATTCATCAGCAATTGTAACACCTGAGCACGGGTAGCCTGTCCCTGCGGATCAAACTGCCCATCTCCATCACCCTTTACCACCCCTGCTTCCACGAACGCTGTAATCGCAGATTGTGCATAACTGGATGCCTTATCCAAATCGTTCATATTTTGACTTGCTTGAGTACGAGGCAATTGCTCGATATCCACCAGTCGAGACAGCATAACCACCATCTGTTCCCGGCTAACCGGTTGATTCGGTCGGAATTCACCTGTGCCATAGCCCCCGATAATTCCTGCACTTGCGAAAGCCTGTATAGCATCTTGCGCCCAATGTACTTGCGTATCCTTAAAGCTCACTTGCTCTCCATCAGGTTCCACATCGAATAGCCTCGACAGCAGCGTTACGAATTCAGCGCGAGTCGTTGCCTTATTCGGATGAAATGTGCCGTCCGAGTAACCCGAAATCAGCTGATGTTCTACAAACCACGAGATGGCTTCCTTACCCCAATGACTACTCACATCCGAGAAGAGATCATTCTCCGTCGTTGCCGATGTCTGCAGACGGATAAGCAACGATGTTAGGGATACCTTCGGTTGTAGCATCGCCTTCGTAGTAGTGGCTGTATCGGTATTTCCTGCCGGAACTTCATTTACCAGAGGAGCTTCATTTGCTGCCGGGCTTGTGGTACTCACAGGGCTACCTGAAACATTTCCCAACTCACCTGAACTGCTACCTGAATTATTGCCAGAGCTATTGCCCGGATTACTGCCAGATCCAGGCACAGAAGATGTTGATATCCACTTCGCATATAACGTCAGATCACGGGTTACTGGAGAACTGAAATTGTAGGCTTGCGTCAGATTCTCATCCGTGTACCAACCTAGAAAACCGTAGCCTGTACGCGTCGGCGCTAATGGCTCGCTGAACGTTTCATTGTCCCTTACTTTTTGACTCCCGACTGGCAAGCCTCCATTACTCTCGAAGCTCAGTTTATATACCCGTTCGATACTCATCACCGTAGCCTTTGATTCATTCCCTACATCCACATATGCCACATACGGTGTACCACTGGCATCCAGCGCCAGCGAAGTATAATCTGCTTTGTCTGCGGAAAAACCAGCATTCCCTACATCGCTCCAGGTTCCGTTCTCATATTTTTTTACCGTAACTTTAAACCGTGTCGCTAAATCCGAATACGCCACATACGGCGTACCGTTTCCATCCAGTGCGAGCGAAAGATAAGCCGGTGAATATGCGGAAAAACCGGCATTTCCTACATCGCTCCATGCTCCATTCTCATATTTCTTTACCGTAGCTTTAAAATCTTTCGCTCCATCCGAATACGCTACATACGGTGTACCACTTCCATCCAGTACCAGCGAAGTTTCAGTCGCTGCGGCTGCGGAAATGCCAGCACCTCCTACATCGCTCCATGTTCCGTTCTCATACTTCTTCACCGTAGCTTTTTGAAGGTTCATATCTAAATACGTCACATATGGCGTACCACTTTCATCCAGTGCCAGGGAAGTGAAATACGCTATACCCTCAGAAAAACCAACATTCCCTATGGCAATCCATGCTCCGTTCTCATACTTCTTCACCGTGGCTTTAGCACCATTCGCGTTATCCATATATGCCACATACGGCGTACCATTTCCATCCAGCTCCAGGGAAGTGTAATTCGCTACATCTTCCGAAAAGCCAGCATTCCCCACATCGCTCCATGCTCCGTTCTCATACTTCATGACCGTAGCTTTAAAATCTTCCGCTCCATCCGAATACGCCACATACGGTGTACCATTTCTATCCAGTTCCAGTGAAATGTATGCTACGGCGCCTCCGGAAAAGCCAGCATTCCCTACATCGTTCCATGTTCCGTTCTCATACTTCTTTACCGTAGCTTTATTACTATTAGTTACATCCCTATACGCCACATACGGAGTACCATTTCTATCGATCACCAGTGAAGTGTACTTCACTTCACCTGTGGAAAAGCCAGCACTCCCTACATCTACCCACTCCATTTCGGCAGCATGCCCATTTCCCTCCCACTTCGCATACAACCTCAGGTCACGGGTTACTAAAGTCGCAAAGGAGTAGGCTTGCGTCAACACCTCATCCGTATACCAGCCTGCGAAGGCATAGTCCTTACGCATTGGCGCTGACGGCTCGCTAACCGTTTCATTATTCCTCACTTTTACACTATTAACCGCTGTGCCCCCGTTACTCTCGAAGCTCACCGTATAGTCATTTCCCTCCCATTTCGCATACAACCTCAGGTCACTAGTTACGGGTGATGTGAAGTCGTAGGTTTGCGTCAGCTCATCATCTGTATACCAGCCTGCAAAAGCATAACCTGTACGCGTCGGTGTTACTGGCTCGCTGGCCGCTTCATTCATTCTCACCTTTGTACTACTGACCGCTGTGCCTCCGTTACTCTCAAAGCTCAATGTATTCACCCGTTCATAACGCATCACCGTAATTCTATTCTCATTCCCGCCATCCCGATACGCTACATACGGTGTACCACTGCCATCCAGCGCCAGAGAAGGTACATGCCCTACACCTGGAGTAAATCCAGCTCCCCCTACAGGTGTCCATTCGCCTTGTTCATACTTCATTACGGTGGCGCGACTACCATTCGCCGCATCCCTATACGCCACATACGGTGTACCACTACCATCCAGAGCTAGCGAAGGTGCGGCCGCTGTACCTGGAGTAAAACTCGCGCCCCCTACAGCTCTCCATACGCCTTGATTATACTTCATCACCGTAGCTTTCATGCTGCTTCCATCCTGATATGACACATACGGCGTACCGTTTCCATCGAGTACCAGCGAAGGATCAATCGCCCTACTTGCAGAAAAACCAGCATTCCCTACAAGTACCCACTCGCCTTGATCATACTTCATCACGGTGGCTTTATTACCAACACCAAAATCGGAATACACTACATACAGCGTACCCCTGTCATCCAGGGCTATCGAAGGTGTATTGGCATTACTTGCAGAAAAACCAGCAGTCCCCACAGATGTCCATGCGCCTTGTTCAAATTTCATCACCGTGGCGTGATTATCACTCGCTAAATCCCTATACGCCACATATGGCGTACCGCTGCGATCTAGCACCAACGTAGTCCTATTCGCTGTACTTGCAGAAAAACCAGCATCCCCTACAGGTGTCCATACGCCCTGATCATACTTCATCACCGTAGCTCTATTATTGTTCCCGCCATCCACATACGCTACATACGGCGTATCACTTCCATCCAGCGCCAAAGAAATCGTATCCGCTGGACCTGCGGAGAAGCCAGCACTCCCTACAACGGTCCATGCGCCTTGTACATACTTCATCACCGTAGCCTTATTGCCATTCGCTACATCTCTATACGCCACATATGGCGTACCGTGGCTATCCAGCTGCAGCTTCAGAGGAGTCCTCCCCGCATCATTTGCAGTAAAACCGGGACTCCCTACATTTACCCATTCCCTTGTAGCATTATCCGCATTTCCTTCCCACTTCGCGTAAAGCGTCAGGTCACTCGTGACCGGAGAAGAAAAAACGTAGGCTTGCGTCAGCCTTTCATCTACGTACCAACCTGCGAAGGAATAGCTGGATCTTGTCGGGGGGAGTGGCTCGCTGACCACCTCGTTATCCTGAACCACTTTACTCTCCAACAAGGTTCCTCCATTGCTCTCATACCTTACCGTGTGGTACACTTCCCATTTCGCAAACAACGTCAGGTCACTGATTACGGGTGATGTGAAATCGTAGGATTGCGTCAATCCCTCATCTGTGTACCAATCTACAAAATTGTAGCCTGAACGCGTCGGCGCTAATGGCTCGCTGACCGTTCCATTAACTCTCACCTTTTGACTCTCGACTGCCAAGCCACCATTACTCTCGAAGCTCAGTGTGTACACCCGTTCGATACTCATCACCGTAGCCTTTGATTCATTCTCTACATCCGCATATGCCACATACGGTGTACCACTGGCATCAATCGCCAGCGAAGTATAATCTGCTTTGCCTGCGGAAAAACCAGCATTCCCTACATCGCTCCAGGTTCCGTTCTCATATTTTTTTACCGTAACTTTAAACCGTTGCTCTAAATCCGAATACGCCACATACGGCGTACCATTTCCATCCAGTGCGAGCGAAAGATAAGCCGGTGAATACGCGGAAAAACCGGCATTTCCTACATCGCTCCATGCTCCATTCTCATATTTCTTTACCGTAGCTTTAAAATCTTCGGCTCCATCCGAATACGCTACATACGGTGTACCACTTCCATCCAGTACCAGCGAAGTTTGAGTCGCTGTGGCTGCGGAAATGCCAGCACCTCCTACATCGTTCCATGTTCCGTTCTCATACTTCTTCACCGTAGCTTTTCCAAGGCTTAAATCTAAATACGTCACATATGGCGTACCACTTTCATCCAGTGCCAGGGAAGTGAAATACGCTATACCCTCAGAAAAACCAACATTCCCTATGGCAATCCATGCTCCGTTCTCATACTTCTTCACCGTGGCTTTATCACCATTCGCTCTATCCATATATGCCACATACGGCGTACCATTTCCATCCAGCTCCAGGGAAGTGTAATTCGCTACATCTTCCGAAAAGCCAGCATTCCCCACATCGCTCCATGCTCCGTTCTCATATTTCATTACCGTAGCTTTAGAACCTTGCACTTCATCCGAATACGCCACATACGGTGTACCATTTACATCCAGCTTCAGTGAAGTGTAACCTGCGGCGCCTTCGGAAAAGCCAGCATTCCCTACATCGATCCATGTTCCGTTCTCATACTTCTTTACCGTAGCTTTATTACTATTACTCACATCCGTATACGCCATATACGGCGCACCACTTCTATCGATCACCAGTGAAGTGTTCTTCACTTCACCTGTGGACAAGCCCGCATTCCCTACATCTACCCACTCCATTGCCGCAGCATACGCTCTTCCATCCTGCATATTCCAGAGAGGTACGCCTCCCACTGTCAGCAAGATTGCCAATAACATAGCTACTGCTCTTCGAGCCCATCCTTTATTCTTGTCCACTTTCTTCATCCTGTTCATACCCTCTCTCCTATCTTTCTGTCTATACCTATTAGTTATTCGTACACGTCCTATGACTTTTGTACTATCTCTATTTCAATATACAAACATTTTACCGTCCAAAATAGTGACTGCTGTCATCAATTTGTCACATGACATTTTTCTATTTTTTACAAAAAAAAAAAGCAACACACGGATAATCATCCTAAGTGCTGCCTATCGTTCGTTGTTCTTTTTGTCCATAGTGCTCTAGTGATTGCTAATGGACAGAGGAATCATCAGTTGCAATCGACAGCCTCCAACCGTTTCATCGCCAATCGTCATCGTACCACCAAGCAGCTCTACTCGCTCTCTCATACCACGCAGGCCAAATCCTGGTACCCTGCCGCGCAGACCACTGCCATTATCGATTAGACTGAACAGCAGACGCTGCTCTCTTTCCTCCAGTTGAAAATGAAAAATCGTGCTGTGTCCATGCCGAATGCCATTCGTCAGCCCTTCCTGAAGCGCATGATAGATCACTTTCTTGGTAGACATCGAGAAGTAGGAGCTGATTGGAGATAACTGAGCGTGGATTCTAACACTTGTATTCCGCTCCGTGCTCTCCATTAATTCATGCAATATTCCTGGCAAGTCCGCATAACGATCCTCGCGCAGCAGATGAACAGATTGTCGAATGTCCTCCAGACTGCTGCGAGCCAGATTTTGCGCCTGCTGCAAACGCTCTAGTCCCTCTTCCCGATCCTTTTTGAGCAGCCGTTTGCTGGCCTCCATTTGCAATACCACTGAAGTCAAGGTGTGTCCCACGACATCATGAATATCCTGCGCGATTCGATGTCGCTCTTCGAAGATAGAGATTTCTGCCAATGCCGCTGAGGCCTCCTTCATGGAACGTTCAAGCTCCCTTGTCCTTTCCTCAACCTGCTGCTCCAGATTGCCGTGCATATGCTGCACCTCGTCATACAGTCTAGCGTTAGACAATGCCACAGCCCATTGCATGCCCAACAGCCTGAGCACTTCCTGCCTGCGCGTCGTGAACAGACCTGCCACGAGCGAGCTCTCCAGATAGAGCACCGTAGTCAACCGCTGTTGTGTCATGATGGGCAGGCACAATACTGACTTTAATTTTTTTCGCTTTATATAATCCTGATGTGTAAACGGTCCTTCATGACAAGCCTGATCCAGCACCAGTGCAGATTTCGTGTTTATGGCATAACTGATTAGTGCAGCGGGCGCCACCTCATCCTTTGCATCCAATATTCTAGTCTCTATGTGCACCTGATTCCTGGTTCCATAAGCTTCAATGGTATAACTGTTCTTCTGTTCATCACACAGAATCACCGCTCCATATTCAGCTCCCGCATTATGTAACATCATGCGCAGCAATCCGGAGATCAGAGGTGTCATCTGCATCTCACCAGACAAGGCGTAGCCCGCCTCGATCAGGGACATCATATCTGTTTCCTCCAGACCGGATGGATGCTTGCGATGTAATAGCGAGCTGTATTTATGCTCCATATCGCGCACCTTGGCTATGGCTCCCCATTGTTCGTAGGCGTTGCAGGCCTCCGTTAGATAGTGTCGTGCCAGATACACCTTCCTCCGCTGGATTCCATAGCGTCCGTAGCTCTCGGCGATCATGGCAATGTCATGCATATATCCACTATTCGCTGCTTGCTCCAGCGCTTGCTCATACAATGTCTCTGCCAAGTTGAATCTGCCGTCCAGTCGCGCCACCTCAGCTCGCAGGAATAGCCACTTTTGAATATAAAGCGCGGGAGCTCTTCTGGCAATTCGCCGCATTTTGCCTATGATCTTGCGAATCTTCCCCCTGTATATTTGCTGCTTGTTTGCAGAACTCATTTCATATATGCGGACAAGCACTAACCCCTCATAAAAATACTGGACGACATTAAAGCTGGAACCTGCTTTTCTGTGTTTGCTGGAAAATACGGATTGCTCTAGAGCTGCCAGTGCCTCATCGTATTCACCAAACAACAATCCGGTCAGATAAGTAAAGTACAGCGCCATCTCTTTAAGCAGTTGGTCATCGTCTCCATATCCCTCTCCTGCGAGCCTGCGTCTATGAAACTCCTCTACCGGATATCGCTCTTCCCTGGAATGCTTGTCCATCAATCGGGTCACAATGGCAACAAGTCCTGTCGCCGTCCATTTCTGCCACGTATTATTCAGCTGATCGAACTTAGGCTCCCGTTGCTGGAGCTGGCTATATATCTGTGATAAAGGACGTCCTTCCATCATCAAGATGACCGCATTGACAATGACATTATGATTCCCCTGGCGCAGATTGCCTGTCTCCAGAGAGATGTTGGCTGAGAATTCTGTGAATTGGTGTGTTAACTCCGGTTCATATTGACGCCAACTGTCATAACAAAACATGAATGCCGACTGTACTCGTAGATGTAGCTCAGGGTACGGACGAGAGAGGTTCAGCGCCAGCTTACCCCATTTATACGTGTTCGTATCATCTCGCTGATAATAAAGCATTATCGCGTAACCAACATAGCCTATTCCTGATTCTGGTGCTTGCCCGTGTCTCAATGTAATGTCCATCATCAGGAGAGTCGCAGCAATCCATGCCCCACGATCCATTACAAACAAAGCGTCCACACTTCCAGCCAAAACCGTCATCGCAAGCCTCTGCACCTCATCCTGAAGTGGTGGAAGTTCTGCAAGACAATCAAAGTCCCGCCCCCACAGCTGTTGCTTGATGCGAGCCCATTGTCTCCATAGCTGCCCCTTCCCTGTTCGCAAGCGATAGGCCTCACCCAGCAAGGCCAGTGCCTGTCTGCACAGCATAGCAGCCTGATCGTTCCGATTGTAGCTGACCTCCAGACGAATGCGTCCGGTAAGAACTTTTACCAAATCCATATCTGTTGCTGCATGAGCTGTCAGTTCCGCATAAACTTCATACGCTCGCGACTCCATGGCACAGAGCATAGCCACATCAGCCTGCTCCATGTAGAGCTGGAACATCAACGTATAATGTTGATCCCAATCCCCTGAATAGCTGTATTTTGCCGCCGTCTCCCACCATATAAGTGCTTCCTCGTATGCATAAGAACGTTTGGCTTCTGCACCAGCAGCCATATTCAAACGGATCAGTAGAAGACGTTCCTCCTCTGGTAGCGGAAGCATAGAACAGATCAAATTCCAGTGAAAGGCGATCTCGAATGGACTGACTTCTTTCCCTATCCTCAGCCGTATCAATAGTAATTCTCCCATACTCCGGTGAAACTTCTGACAGGTCTCTTCCTTCAAGCAGCTATAGGCAGCCTGACGTATTCGATCATGGTAAAAGCGGTATCTCCCCTCGTCTTTATCAGATACAGGGACCAGCAGATGCTCCTGGACAGCGGATTCCAGGAGCTCCAGCACTTCTTCCTCCGAGCAACCTGTCAAGGCACTTAACACAGTTACATCACAACTGCTCCCTGCCACAGCTACAGCACCCAACAGTCCGATCGTGTGCTGCGATTTTTGGGCCAACCTGGTCACGAAATAATGATCCGTTCCCTCCAGAAGTGTCTGAAATATCTCGTGATTCCACTGCCAGATGCCTTCGCCGTTCTGGAGGTATAGCAAACCTTGATGGAACGCTTCCTGAAGTACCTGATCCAAAATAAGGGGTTGACCCTTCGTATGATTCCAGAGCAGTTCCAGTAATAGATCTTTTTGTGCAATGCGTTCCCCAAATGTATCCTGTAGTAACTGCTCAATCTCTCCACGTGTCAGTGCCTGAAGTTGTAAACTATGGACTGTTAATCCGAGCTCAGCCAATCCCTGCTCCCAGGCATACGGGAGTTGTGTATGGCTCGCCTCACTCTCGCAACGATAGTTTACAATCACACAAAGATTGCGGGTTCCCGGGTCTTGAAGCAATTGAAGCAAATATTGCAGTGAACCCGCATCTGCCCACTGGATATCGTCCAGGACGATGACAAGCGGATGCTCATAGGTCATGAACAATTGCAGCACACGGTTGAGCACATACGTAAAGCGATTCAGCGCACCATCGTGAGACAACGGCGGCAATGGAGGCTGTTCACCGATCAATTCCTTCAACGAACAGATACGCTCCGTCAACAGATTACCATAGGCACCCAGTTGCTCCAGCAGCCTTACTCTCCAGACCTCCACTTGCAGAACAGACTGGTTCAATACATTCATCAACAAGTGCTCCAGCACATCTAGCCAGATTTGATAGCGGGACTCCTTGTACTGTTCCTCAAAGGCTCTTATGCTGTAATATCGTCCATTACCAGACCACGACTGTTTGAGCATCTCCGTCAGAAAGAAGGTCTTACCCATTCCGCTCTCACCCGTGACAGCCAATATGCGCGCCCGCTCTCCTGCAGTAGCTGTGCGGGCAATCTCTCTAAGCAACCATTCGCGTTCCTTCCAGCGTCCGTGCAGTCTTTGCAATCGTCCCGATACGTTCTCGGTCTGCTCCGCAGCAGATAGCTCGAACGATGTAATGTCTCCTTTATGCTCCCATTCCTCCAGACAGTGTATCAGATCATGCCGAACCTCCGAGACAGTTTGATAAGAACCACTCTCGTCCTTACCTAAACATTTGACTATCATTCGGGACAACATTTCAGGGAGTTTGGAATTGACCTGATGAGGCAGTTCTGGGAACAATACTCGGTGACTATACATTAAATCCCCTGCATTCTTGGCGGTAAAAGGTCGTCGTCCTGTGAACCATTCATATAGCACAATTCCCAAGGCATATAGATCTGCCTTCGTATCATCTGCACGCACAGGCTGCCCGACAACCTGCGGAGACACATAAGCCAGCAACTCTGTCGTCCAGATATCGGCGTTCTGCACAGAGCCGGACCCCAGCATCGAAGCGCCAAGACTATAATCCATGAAATGCATCTGCTGTTGTACATCATCGTATAACAGGCTGGACGGGTGCAGCGCTAGCATTACAACCTGCTCTTGATGCATCTGCTCCAGTCGTTCAGTTAGAGCCACCGCCGCCTGAAGAAGATACTTCATCCCTAATTTCTTCCATTTAAGTGGCTCCAGCAACGCTGACATACTCTCTCCAGATAACTGCTGGAACAAGAGCACTGGATTGCCTTCCCTATGCCCCAGTAAACAAGGTCCGCCCAATCCACGTAGCGACAGATGCTTCAGTAAATCCCGTTCATAGTGAAACCCTGCCGTGGTACGGGTATCCCAAAATCCGCCAACGCTTGTCTTGGCAATACATTCACTTCCGTCTGCTTCACTTTGTACCCGATACCATTGGAACCGATCATTAGCCGCTATTTTATTCAATGTATGATATCCCGATAGCTTCAGCATTTCTTTATCCCTTCGTGCCTGATTAGCCTGATAAACAGAACCAGATTGATAATTCCTTTATACTTGAAGTGACCCCGTAAAGTTTAGACAGATTTCTTGTTTAAACGTCTAGTTTAATCTGTGCAGGATATGATGTATAGCTCTTTATAAAAGCTTTTTCACCATGATGCTCATATTGTCTAATCCCGTTTAAAAAGACAGAATGGTGAATCCCGATCGATTTTGCGATGCTTTTCAAGCTTTCTGATCCCTTTTCATAACGCATAACGGCTAATATTTTTTCATTTGTACTGAATTTAGTCATAAAAAAACTGCACCTCCAATTGGTAGTTGTGTCTAACAATTGGGGTGCAGTTCATTTAAAACAGGTGGTCGTTTAATTTCAATCTATTCCATAAGTACGTGTCCGAAAATGATGGTACGCAGTACCGTGAAGTCAAGCCAACAACGCCTGAGCGATCTGATCCACAATGCCATTGATGCCTGTCGGCCCATAACAGCCGATCCATGTCGCGGCATCTACGGAATGTATGTGCTGACGCTCATCCGCATCCAGCATTCCCCAGACACGCTGTTCTGTCGCAGATACGCCCTCCTGCATGAGTTCATTGCTCAGCAAAAAGTAGTGGCTGGCTTGTACAGCCGGTAGTCTATCAACCGAGATATGATAGGCCGTGTCGACAGTATCCGCTACGAATAACGGGACAGGCAAACCAAGATCACGGTATAGCACAGCACCTGTACGATGAGCGGCAGAGTGAACCCGAACGAGAGAATCCAGCGGACGGATCAGAGCCACACTTTTTCCTGCCAATACCGGAGCCAGTTCTTCGGACAGCAAAGCAGTACGTCGATGATAATCCGCAAGTATACGCTTGGCCTCTGCCCGCTTGCCTGTCAGTTCACCGAACAGACTCAGTATGGTCTGCCAGCTTTCATTGCGCTTGAACATAATCACCGGAGCGATCTTGCTTAACCTTTCAACGTGCTGATCATGCACCTCGGTGCAGATAATCAGATCCGGTGACAATCGTTCTACCGCAAGCAGATCAGGATACTCATACGTTCCGAGTAATTCGGTACCCTGAAGTCCTGCTCGGATATATTGAGGGAAATTGATCACCGCACTTCCCGATCCGACACTTCCTGCTGGAGACAAACCAAGCGCGAGCAAATGATCGGCATATTGAACATCGAGTACGGCGATACGCTGTGGTGATTCAGTAACTTGATATTCACCTCGCATATGGCAGATCACCGGACCTTGGGCCGACTTGTACGAAGAAGCTGTGCGATTCTGCAGTAAGGCTTGAGCATAGTTTTCATCTGTTTCCAAAGCGGCAGCAAGTCGATAACGCAGCGGAGGAACCCCATAATATTTCTTAAACGCCCTGCTGAAATAATACATGTCACGGTAGCCCATTTTGTCCGCAATTTCCCCAATAGAAGCATCCGTATGATGCAGCATCCGCGATGCATTCTCCATACGTAGCTTAATAACGTACTCCATCGGCCCGAGCTGCTTCTCTTGTTTGAATCGTCGCTGCAACTGCCTTACGCTACATCCAGCGAGAGCTGCCAGCTCTTTCAGCTCCAGATTCTGGCGATAATGCGATGATATATACGACACAACAACATCCACCATATCGGACTCTGCCCCGCCTTGACCACGTTCATACTCCATGATCAGTTCGTAGATCATTACCTGGAGCAACGCATTGGCATGAAAACGTTCCAGCCCTTCGCTGCGGCGCCATTTGGCAACGATTATTTCCGCATTCTGAATCCATTCCGCTTGGGTTACAGGGTTCTGAATAAACGAAGTTTGCAGTGGGTGTTTCCGATACGAGGGCATCGCATGGGAGGCTCCTTCCATGGAAGAAGCCTTATACATGATCACGATATAATAAAGTTCGTCTGATCTGGCCGTCAGCGTAAAGGATGTTCCCTTCACCACATGACAAGCAAAAGAAGCTCCAATGTGGCAAACTTCACCATTCATTGTAAGCTCCCCTTCCCCGCCTACTGCCAGCAGCAACACATTCGAGGTTAATTCGGTTTCGCTAAGAACACTGCTTGTCTGCAAAGTACCGCTATACCCGTCAAGCATCTTGATCGTCGTATCAATCCATAGACTTGTCTGTTCTTGCAGCGGCATTTCTCTCATCTCCTGACAATAGCAATGGTAAAGTTGTTGCTGTTGTCATTTTAATTGAGATTCTTTCTCATTGTCAATTTTCGGACATTTCCGGCAATATTCCCCTGACATCTGATAATAGAAACAACAGGTGATGCGCTCGCTTTTCGCAACTAGAATGTTGTCCTTACAATTGGTGAACCGGGTCAACGGATTCTTTTTTACACCGAACACTTGCCCGGACGCCACTTGCGTCAGATATGAAAAGTCCTCTCGAATGATCTTACTTTCCTGCTCTGTCTCGGCTTCATCCGGAGCGAATAGTCTGCCAATACGTACCATAATATTCTCCCAGAGAATACTCATCGAAAGAGGTGCAATCGCAGCGAGTGTCTTCAACAGCGGTGTCAGCTGTACCGCAAACATGCTCTGGACTGCCTTTTCCCGCCATACGCTTCTGTCTCCAGTCAGTTCTTCAGCCTGAAGCCCATTCACCGCTAGAAAAGGAAATCGTGTGCCGCCCTCATGATCTGAGAGCGCCGGATGATAGAGAAAGCTGTTCTCCAGCTGAAAGGTTACATGCTGATGATGAAACGTCATCGCGGTCACGAGCGGAGTCGTCCATAGATAGCCAAGCCGCTTGGCTAACATGGAGGCTGCCACTTTCATGTCAGGCGCATCGATATAGTTCTGAAACCAGCTGATATACTCTCGACACGCCTCTTCGTCATGCAACTCACTCAAAGCAATGGTACGGACACTATGTTCAGGCGGCTCACCAAGCAAAATTGAATGATCCTCTACCGTCTCTTTCCATAAGTCTGTCGAGAGATATGGGTTCATATTAGTTCGATCCGAGCAGGGCTTCCGATGCCTGATCTACGATCAGATTAATCGCAAGTGGTCCGTAATATGCGATCCACAGTGTTGAGTTTACGTCATACGTGCGGTTATTTTTCACAGCATCAAGGGACTTCCACACTGGATTACTCACCATAGCCTCTGCCTCTGCCGCAAACAGCTCATCCGACAGCACAAAATAACGATCTGCCCCAATGTCAGGAACCTTCTCCATCGAGATTTCAACGGAGGTATCATCCTTGATTCCCTCAACGAGTGCAGGCATATTCAAGCCCAAATCCTGATACAGAATGCCGCCTGTGCGATGCTCGATCCCGTGAACACGAATGCCTTCTTTTCTCGGACGAATCAAGGCGACCGTTTCATCTCCCATTTTCTCTGACAGCTGTGCCTTCAGGCCAACGACTTTCTCCTCATATGCTTTACGCACAGTCTCTGCCTCGTCATGTTTGTCTGTAATCTTAGCCACCGTAGCTAACGTATCACGCCAATCCTCATAGAAATCGAGTACGAGGGTAGGTGCAATTTTGCTAACACTCTCATACTGTTTCTCCTGGAAATCGGTCATGATAATCAGATCCGGGTCCAACGCTACAATCGCTTCCAGATTAGGCTCGTCCCGTGTACCCAGAACCTGTACGCCACTCGGCTGATCGCCTAAGTATTCTGGGAAATCGGTGTTACCTCCAGCGATAACACTGCCTGCGGGCTTCTCGCCTACCGCTAACATTTGATCCAGGAATTTAACATCAAGCACCGCAATTTTCTGTGGTTTTTCGTTTAGCGTCAGCTCACCCTTCATGTGCGTGATCGTTACAGGAAAAGCTCCGTCCGTCTGAGTTTCAGCATTCGCAGGTGTCTCCGCTGTCGTTGCCGCAGATTGCTTACCGCTATCTGTACCTGTTGCGGCACCGCAAGCCGTCAAAACAAGAATAAGGGCCAGCATCAAGCCCATTAATAATCGTGATTTGTGAGCAGTATCGGCCTTGTTACCAGCCGCTTGCCCCTTTGTTCCTTGATTCATGATGAATCCCCCTTATGTATAATACTGATAATGATTTTCATTATCGAAACATAAAGAGAGTATATACGATCTCCGTATCGTGTTACCATGTACTTTTGCGACATTTCAGCCGGACTAATGCGACATCACGAGCCGCCTTATCATCCTATACTAAAAAGGAAGATCCTCTTCCTCCCATAGGAAATCAGACAACCTTCCTAGGCTTTTGGAATATTGTTTCGATACTAATCATTATACTCCTCAATCTCTTCTGTTTAATTTCTTAAATGCCGAGTACTCCTGATCAGATTTCATATAACTTAATATTTTATCCGCACCTTCTGCTGAGCTAAGCTCTTCCGTATTCACTTCCAGATCATATTCATCATAGGCATAGATGCTGTCGAACTGGGAATGGGCGAGTCCGATCGCGCGATCGCCCCTGCTTTGCTCTCTTCGTGTGAGTTCTTCTTTCGAGCAGTGTACGCCTACAAACAATATCGGATGATCCGAAAGTAAATCATAAAAATCATTAAACCACTTGTCATTGTTGATGACCGTATCCACGATGACATTCAAACCCATCTCCGAAAACAGTTTAATGGTTGCATAGTACAACGAGACAATTGGGTCAAAAAGGATATCTGAGACCACATGATCTTCCAATTCTCTAGTAGGTTCTACATCTGGATATGTATTATCCATGAATTGATTATAGTTATGGAAAAACTCATCTACAGATAGATGATGGAATGGAATCTCTTTCTGATTTTTCAATTCCATGGAGATGCTGGTCTTTCCCGAACTTGAAGTTCCGTTCAAAAATACAATCAGTCCTTGCTCCACATCAATCACCCTTATCATTAAAATTGGCAAACGCTCAAGCTTTTGAATCTAAGCCCTCAAAATGGGTGAAACATCATATACTTTCCGTTGATTAAAGAAATTCATAAATTGATGTACAACCTCAGTCGATTTCAATAGAAACTCCCTCATATTTGAGTAAAGTGCTGTTCAATCAAACTACCACTCTCTCCATTCTTCCGTAATATCTTCATCCTCCTCAATCTCTAATCCAACCAGCCTGGCCGCCTTGTCGATAAAATCAGCCAATTCTTCACGTTCCATCGTTTCAATGAAATAACCATTTGCCTCATTCATTTCATTAAATGTTGTCACAACTTCTTCTACAGCTTTCATAATACGCTCGGGATGTTTCGATTCTTCTAATGCTATTAATTGGTGTAAAAAAGTATCCAGAGCTTTATCAGACAAGAGTAGTCTCTCTTCTGTAAAAAACTCATCCCCGTGTTCAACCATTCTTTCATTCCATAATTTCGTTGGTTTTTCATAAAATAAGTGTTGTAATGCCATTGAAATCCTCCCTTTCAAGATAAAATTATATCTAGATTTTACCCTATTCTCCCCATAGCCTTGTCACTTGCTCTAACTCCATCTCGTCAAATTGTAATTGATAGATATCCGGTTTCTTGGTTTGATTCATAAAATCCAAGCCGTAACTCGAATCAAAGTAATTCATCATCAACGTCATTACATGTCCGTGTGTGCCGATCGCCACTTTTCTACCCTTGTATTCTTCTAAAATCTGTTTCAACATGCCCACTGCTCTATTCTGGCAAACCGTGTTCGATTCGCCTCCTGGCAATGCATAATCTGGGTCATCAAACATCTTCTTCGAAGCAGGCTCAAATTCTTCATCCGCAATCATATCATCTGAAAAATGCCTTTCCCGAAGATCCTCCATGATCTGAATATCTAATTCTAACGCTGCTGCCAACCCTTCCAAGGTTAAAATGGCCCTGGCATAAGGACTTGATACAATGGAATGTATTCCTTCATTTGTTAATATTTCCGTTATTCGTTCTGCATTCATCTTGCCCTCCAGGGTAAGCCCTCTCGTTCTTTCCGTTCCTTCCGTATACGGTGACTCCGCATGCCCAACCATATACACGATGGTCTTCATAGGACCCTCCTTGAATAGCAAATTGTGCAATCGAAATTTACAACTATCATTACTTCACTCAACCAAGTGCCGGTACCGATCAATGCAGCACACCAACTTATAAACAGAAGTGGGATCAATACATGTCTACAACACTCTAAACATACAAATTCCATCCGACAATAAAAACAGCCAGTATAGCAGCCGAGATGCCAGACATATGTATATCACCTTTTTGCTTTTTGCTGTAATTGCTCTTCCTCAGTTTGTAAATCAGCAACCCAAGATTCGTCACTGCTAGAATCACATCAAGTAGGTTGAACATTAAATCGATGCGCAACGAAAAGTAAGAAGTAGCCCCCCTTCCAAATGAATAGCCAGATGACCAGGCTCTACTTGAAAAAACTCTTTATTCGCATCTTGTTTGGATACGGTTCGAATTGGTGCAACTTCATCTACTATTTTTTGTTGTCTTCCTCATGATAATGAATGATAGAAACCAAAAACTGGTCAGGGAACAATTCAATCTTTAATATAACAGGGAGTAGCTACTCTAACTCTCCATTTCAAACCTTGTTTGAAGCTCTTTAACGAATACTTCGATTGGTTTATTGTAGTCGATGGGCTTGTAAATGGATCTATTACCCCACATGTGCCGTTCATCTTTATCTCGAAAATCATGTTCTTCAACTTCGAGAGTCTTCATCACAAGCATGATTTCATTCATGGTACTTATAACACTTCGACTATCCGTTTTGGTGATCGTGCTCTCGTTACATTTTTCTAAATAATAGTTCACCAGGTGGTCAGGAAGTTTCTCAACGGCCAAATAGTCCGCTAAATTCATTTTAAAGATTCCTGCCAGTTTACTCGCCTGATTCGTTCTAATCCCATTGACCGTTAAGCTTAATCTGGACAGATCATTCATAAACACATAGTGTTTTCTGCCATACAACGTGAAGAAGTTTACATGCCAACTAAAGAAGGCATCGCTGTATTCGATGGTTTCCGGTTTAACCTTAATATCTTTTAATGTTAGCTGGGTTACTTTGAAAATAATTATGCACGATTCCCCTTCGCTCTTTAAGCTGGATTATGAATTAGTACACGATCTCTGTAGCATCAATGTCTTCTTCTATAGATTGCATGCATGGCTCACACAATTGTTCTAATGACTCCGCTTCAAAGCGGATTGCTTGTCATCGTTCAATGCAGCAATGAATTTCTCCATCATACCGTACGCATTGAAATCCATTTCAGTTGGACGGGCTGCATAATCGTCCTCATACTCGATGAATTCAATTGCAATTTCCATATTCACTTGCCGCCAATCCGGTAATTCGCTTATTTCTTGTATCCGTTCTCCTATTTCATGCGACCCTTTCTCACGACCTTACTAAAAAGGTAGTTCGATGTCTTCATTATCCTCAAATTCCTCCGCATACTCCAAATGAAAGGAAATCCCATTTTGCTCATCTAATACCTTCTTCTGATTTTTTCCGCTATACGTACGTAACCATGATTTTGATGCACAAAGTCTGCCTTCACGGTTAAGTCTTTTATGTCTTGGTGTACTATTTTTCTTCTTCATTTTATTCCTCTATCGTTCTCTCCAATCGTTATTTCCTTCCAAATCAACCCCAGAACATTCCATTATGACCTTCGTCAACGATCTTGAGTTGTGTTTCAAAATCTTCGTTCGGTTCGATATCATCGATGAAATGCCATTTGCCTTTACTGTCCTGCCAATACACTTTCCATGCCTTTTCATCCAATCTGAACTGTGCTACCGGCATCTGCACCCATTGATCGCTTTGAAAGGCTTGTCTTTCTTCAATCAATGTCACATGGTTACCTCTGAATTTATAGCTAATTTTGATCTGACTTTTCACATGCTCGGGTACTGCATTTTCAGTGTAATGGTCCATAATCTTTTGAATCCGCTTCTTTGTAAAATCATCCATGCTCTCTAACACTCCTGCCTTGATCCGTTTTGCTTTGATTATATCATGTTGTTTTCTCCGATTTAAATGATGCTTTTAGTATTGTAAAAGGTAAACCGGAGCGCGGCTTGTGCAATGGCAAGCCGCGTAAGGGTGAGGTGCTGCGCCCAATAGGGCAGCACCTCACGGTGTTGCACCGCGTCAATAATCGCGGTGCTAATGCTGCCATCACGAGCACACTTCCGTGATGGCAATACTTGGTGCATCACGGTTGCTGCGAAGTGATGCACGCAAAAATCGCCGCGACCTCATCATCGTGGCGTTTCTTGTTGCTGTATGATGCCTATTGGCCATGCAGCTTTTGTTACGCATTCTCTAATTGAGAGCCAAACGGCTCTCTTTTAATCTTGAATAAATCAGGCATTTCATCAAGATTAAAGAATTGAAGTTCTATACTTTCTTCATTACTACTGATTAGTTCTCCATTGGAAATGCATCCCTGCTAAAAAAATGAAATCGTTTGTGCCTGATCTCCATTTGAATACTTGTCAAAATATTTGGTATACACGCCTATGAGCTTTTCAATAAAGATTGTTAATCCCGTTTCTTCTTTCACTTCACGAATAGCCGTCTCTTCAGCAGATTCGCCAATTCCATAGCTCCTCCTGGAAAGCCCCAAGCATGTTTATCTCTTCTACGTTGCAGCAATATTGTCCCGCTTCGTTCACAATGATTGCTCCTGCAAAGTTAAGAATGATCATTTCACTGCCTACCTTACTTCTTATCCATTTGATATAATCCATCCGTTTCTCCTTTTTACGAGCATGTAAAGCACAGTATGTAATTTGAAATTCCCATTACTTTGCATTTCTGATCTTTCATATAGCGTTCCTGTATTCACGACCCGACGTATGTCGGGTGGCCGGCGAATGCCGGACCAAGGACGTATGTCCGCAGCATGAATATGATGTTATCTGCTGTTACTTCTTTTTAGAATTTCACTCTGAATCATTTCTTTTCTATTTGGCTTGTTTGTGATAATTCTTCAATGTGTTTTTTTATGATTGCTTCTCCTTCATATGAATTTAAAAATTCTCTAATTTCGTTCTGCTCTTTATCCTTGCTCATTATTGAAATAGATTCTTTTCTCTCGGTTTTAAAACCAATCAACGTTATTGCTATACCTAAACTAATTAATGTAACTGCATCACCAAAAGTGTTCACTTGCTTAACCGATAGATCTATTTTTATTTTCGGTAAAACAATAATAGCTAATACAGCACAACTGAGAAACAAAGAACGTATAGTCCCCAGAACTTTACTTGGTCTTAATTTTTTATATTCTATTATTCTTTCAATTATGAATTCAATAAGATCGCATAAAATAAGAAAAAATGCCGCTATAGATATATATAACAACCACTTCCCGGTAATATCCATAAAAGGTGTTAGTCTTAATATAGCTAAAAGAATAAATCCAATTCCAGCAACTTTAGTGAAGGTTCCAGTCAAATCTCCTCACTCCTCAAATATTCTAATTTGTTGGTAATTGCAGATAACATTCTCGTATTCATGAACCCCAAAGGGGTTGTCCGCTGAAATTCCTGCTCTAAATCCATCTAACAGACCAAGGCTCCGAAGGAGCCGCTGCTTGAATATTATGTTATAAGAATGTTCTCCACTTCTTGAAATGCCGAAATAATATTCTGTTTTACATGTTTTTCAATAAAGTTTTTGCTTTTTCAATTGCTTTTTTCTCTGTTCGAGAGTTTACAATTATATTTAAGGCTTTCTTTTCAAGCCCCGACTCGAATATTTTATTAGCACAGTTAACTCTTATACGTGAACCATCAATTTTATATTCCTCTGGAAGTTTTGCTATTTTTTCATCTTTTGACATCTTATTATTTGAGAACACTTCATAGTATTCTACAAACACCCGTTTTCCAATTGAATTTAATAATCTTACTAAGTTAATTTCCAATATATCACTTCTCCTTATTTGATTAATGTTAGTGTTACTTGGAGAATTTCATATAACGTTCCTGTATTCACGAACCCTCACTGGCTTAAGGGGCAAATGCCCCGGGTCAGAGGACCTTAGCTAGTGCAGGGTTGTCCGGCTGTCCCCACTTCCCCGAAATGCCCCTGCCGGACCGAGAGCTGGATGAAAGAGTGTTTGAATATGTTGTTATACACAGTAAACTCTTCTACGAACAAGCTATTAGCTATCTGTTTTTTAGATTTCCCAATAATTCTACCTCCTCTTCCTCTGAAAGTTGTTCTTCCGCTCTTGTTTTTGTTTCATCTATCTTTCGTACTTTTAATCCTCTTTTTATGAGCCATTCTTCACCAGGATTCATTGTAGTTGCTGGATGTGGGTATACATCCTCACTTGTAATTTCCTCATCAATTATGTAAATGTATCCACATAACTTACCATTATGAAGTCTTGTGCCATTCTCATCAAAAGCAACAATAGATGGTTTGTGTGAAAAGATTCTTGCTAACTCTCGATCCTGAGTTATTGTGCTTCCGACTAGTAGTTCATTTAAGAGCATTGGCGAGCCATGGAACCAAGGCTTACTGTAGTCCCATTCTTTCATAATTATCACCTTCAATTAAGTTTTATTATCTTTCTTCTTTATACTTGTTCTTTAGTTTCTTCAGTTTTGGCTTTAGGGTATTGCGTATAACGTTCTGGTATTCACGACGCCCCACCACACTAAAAGAGCGAAGCGACTGGCCGCGACGCGGTTGGGTGGTGCGGGTGTGTCCGGCTGAATCTACTTCCTTGCTACTGCCAATTGCCTCCTCGAATCCGCATCTAACTATTGCCAGACCGAGGGACGAATGTCCCGATGCGTGAATATGTTGTTAGACGACGTTCTTTCTTCTTCGATTAACTAGAGCAGTTCAGACCAAAATTCAATCTCTTTGATATCATTAAACTTAATTTCATTATGTCTCTTCGATCGCAACTCCACCTTAAAGTATTCTTCAAGATTCTCGCCGTAATAAATGATATCTGTTTGATATATCGAGAAGATAGGGTTGTTTATTTCATTTGGTTTAGAAGGAATAAATCGATGCGAGTAAATTGGAATTAATATTGGTACTTCCTTGAACTTCTCTTTGCATACTTGGAAAGCAGCTTCAAGTTTAGATGGTCTAATTCCCCATCCGTCATACCAATAGGAGTTATGTTCTATATCAAACAGCATTCCATGAAGTGGCCATTCTAACTTACTTATGATTAGTTTAATATTCTCTTCTGATGTATCTCTCCAATTCGGATATCCTTCACCAACTGGTAAGCCACATAAATATAAGTCTTTAAGATCTGGTGGAAAAACAATCTTATATCTTCTTTCAATAGACTCAATTTCTAAAGAAGATAAAGGTTTATCGATAGGTATTTGATGTTTACGCATTAGTTCCAAAATGGAATGTGAATTCATAAATCGTCCTCCCAAAGCATCTCGTCTAACATCTTATTTATGTACTTCGTAAATACCACACATTCTGCCTGATATCCGAACTACATCTATGATAACCGATGCTGTGGTATTTGCGAAGAAGAATTTGGTGAAAAAGGTAAATTTATAGGAGCACTCACTCTCCCAGATCCAAACGATCCAGCGGGCTCTGAATACGTTGAATATTTTTCGTACTCACATGCGTATATCGCTGAGTTGTTCGTGCACTCGTGTGACCAAGTAGCTCCTGAATGTAGCGCGGGTCTGTTCCGTTTTCCAGTAAATGCGTAGCGAAGGAGTGCTTTAAGGCATGAATACTAACCTTTTTTACAATGCCTGCGCGTTGTCTAGCTTCTTCAAAAACCTTCTGTACGCTGCGCTCGGTAAGATGCCGATCCGAAGATTGTCCCGGAAATAACCAACGATTGGGTCTATACTCCGTAATGTATTCCTGCACAATTTCCCAAGCTAGGTTGGAGAGAAGAGTTCTCCGATCCTTCTGACCTTTTCCCTGCCGTACAGTAAGTGTCTGACGCTCAATATTAAGATCGCTGCATTGAAGACGAACGACTTCGCCAACACGAAGACCAGAAGAATACGTGAGAAACAGAATCGTCTTATGCGTAGTAACTCAGCGGAACCTTTGGTTATGGTAATCGTCTCATTGGTAGTAGCATGTTCATTCATAGGAAACTCTCCTTTAATTGGATGGATTATTTTTTGCTACCATTCCGAAAAACAAAGAGGAAGGCCCGTCTCCATCCACTAGGGAATCAGACGACCTTCCGATGCTTTCGGAACATATATGCTGTTGTAAAAAGTAGTACGGAGCGCGACTTGTGCAATGGCAAGCCGCGTAAGGGTGAGGTGCTGCACCCAATGGGTCAGCACCTCACGGGGTTGCATCGCGTGCATTAACGCGGTGCTCATGCTGCCATCACGAGCTTCCGTGATGGAAAAACTTGGTGCATCACGATAGCTGCGCCGTGATGCACGCAAAAAAGCGCCGCGACCTCATCGTCGTGGCGCCTCCTCCTACTGTATGATGCCAATTGGCCATGCAGCTTGTGGAAGGCTGCTGCGTCCCATAGGCGCAGCAGCTCAAAGGGAATGCACCGCGTCAATGATCGCGGTGCTCTTTCAAAGGCCGCTGCAACCTACATGGCAGCGGCTTCTTCTCCCAGCGGCAGCGTGTAATACTGCGCCTGCTGCCCTTCATGCTGCTGGTACACAACGACCAGCAGCGTCCGGCCTTTCGCGGCAAGCGGGCTGGCGCCAGCTAGCACACGCTCAAGCCGGAATGGAAGCACATCCAGTACGGTGTGCTTCTGCAGTTCCTTTTCGCCGAGACCAAGGTCGGCGAAAGCACGGGCACCCATGACCGTCTGTGCGGTCATGGCCAAGGTCATCGGCAACGCACGCGAAGCGTTGCCGTCCACCACGTCCGCCGCTCCATCCGCGGCGGATCCAACTGCGTCGCCCACAGGGAGCGACGCTGGACCCCCAGCTTCGCTGCCGATTACACCCGCCGCATCCGAGGCAGCGTCTTCCTCGGCAGCAGCCGAACTTGCCACAGCGGCACTCGCACCCGTGCCGCTGCTTTCCAGCCATGCCGAGCCAGCGGCACCGGCAACACGTGGCAGGCGAACGTCTTCCGGACGTTCAGCCAGTGTTTTCATATAACCCGCCCACTGATCTTTCTGGAGCGGATCTTCCCACCAGATTTTGCGTGGTTTGTATTTGTGGCCAAGGAAATAGTCCAGCTTCATCAGGCCAAGCACGATATCCATATGCGGCGTGTTGCGCGACTCCAGGAAGCTGTGCAGACGAGTGAACAGATCCTCCAGCTGGTGACCAATCTTCTGCCAGCCCTGACCCTCCCAGTAATCCCCGAACGCCTGGAAGAAATCAAATGGCGAGTTGAACTCCTGCTCCATCAGGTACTTCAGCGTATGGTCCATCCGGTGTGCATTCCAGTATTTCTCCAAAACATCTTCCAACCGCTTCAGGCGCACGATGTCGCTGAACGGCAGTACGTCGCTGCCCAGAATTTCATACGGCGCATGATCCATATAAGTGTAGTTATACTTCTCCGCATCCAGACGCAGACCCGTACCACGCAGCATTTTGAGGAATCCGAGCTGAAGCTCTTCTGGCCCCAATGCAAATACATCGTTAAACGTCTTGCGGAACGTATTGTAGTCTTCCTCCGGCAGTCCGGCAATGAGATCCAGATGCTGGTCGATTTTGCCGCTGGCTTTGACCTTGTTCACGGTACGGCTCAGCTTCGAGAAGTTCTGGCGGCGTTTCACCAGTTCATTCGTCGGATCATTCGTAGACTGAACTCCGATCTCGAATCGGAATGTGCCCGGTGGAGCATTGTCTGCCAGATAGTCCAGTACTTCAGGGCGCATGATGTCCGCCGTAATTTCAAACTGGAACACCGTCCCCTGATGATTCTCAATCAGGAATTTGAACATTTCGAGTGCGTAATCCCGCTTAATGTTGAATGTCCGGTCTACGAACTTGATCAGCTTCGCGCCCTTCTCAATCAGGTACAGAATGTCCGACTTCGTCCGCTCAATATCGTAATATCGCACGCCGACCTCAATACTGGACAGACAGAACTGACAACTGAACGGACAGCCCCGACTGGTCTCAAAATAAACAACCCGTTTCCCAAGCTCCGTGATATCCTCTTCAAAACGGTGCGGTGACGGCAGATCGTTCAGATCCGCCTTCGGCCGTCCTGGCATGAGAATGACCTCTTCCCCTTTGCGATACGCCAGTCCATAGACAAAGTGAAACTTCTTGCTACTCGTAAGCTCTGTCAACAGCTGATGCAGTGTCTCTTCCCCTTCACCCATGACGATGAAATCGACATTGGGAATCCGGTTCATCCAATATTCCGTGTCGTAGGACACTTCCGGCCCACCCAGCAGAATTTTCACGTCTGGCATAACCTTTTTCAGTATATCAATGACCTTGATTGTCTCTTCAATGTTCCAGATGTAACAGGAGAACCCAATCACGTCCGCGCCGCGCTGGTACAGATCGGACACAATATTCATGACCGGGTCCTTGATCGTATACTCCGCCAGGTCAATATCAAAATCCTTCTCACTGTACGCCTTCAGACAACGCAGCGCGAGCGAGGTATGGATGTACTTTGCATTTAATGTAGAAAGAATAACTTTCATCGTTCACAACCTTTGCCTGGACCACCAGACCTTATTTTTCATTTCAAAAGGAAAGATTCACAGCCATCCTGCACCGGATACTGTTCATGCAAACCTTTAACTCTAGCTCCGAGCCAGACCTACGCCTACACTATATCTAAATCTGTACCTGTACGCATACTGATACCTGCAATTTAACTACAACTGCACCTATCACTTTACATTTCCCTCTACCACAACATATTAAAAATCCACTCTTCATGGACAAATTCCATTTTTGTCTTTCAAAGAGTGGACACGTCTTTCAAAAGGACATACACTCCACGTCAAACAAAAAACACAACATACAGACAATCCCCGACCAACTTACACTATATACTGTATCTTCCGCATTCCACTAGACTTAGTCTCCATGTCCACTCTTTGAAAGACAATCCAGCTCGATTAGTCCACCCTACAGAGACAAACCATCCAGAATTCTCCCCGTTCCCGCTTCAGAAAGAATTTCACACTACTCGCTTGATTTTAGCCCATAACACTTCAATTCATGTGTTAAACCCAGCCCTCGCGAGATAAGTTGTATATTTCGGTAATTAGCTCAGCGTGGTTTTAGCCACTAAGCACTGCAAATATGAAAACGAGTGTAGAGCTTCGATATAGTGTGGACACAGTAATTTTCGATCTATGAGATGGTTAGCTCATTTAAGTAGACTAACGCCTCACCTTACGTTTACGTGAGTTCTCTCACTCGTACTCGTAGAACGCATCGTCATCCGTATCCACGTCTTCGCCCTTTTGCTTCTGGAAAAATTCCAGGAATGGCAGTCCGTACTTGCGGTACTTGACCTCACCGACCCCTTTGATATCCAGCATGTCACGTTCTGTCTGTGGACATACCACACTCATCTCACGCAAAGTCGCGTCATTGAAAATAATGTACGACGGCACATGCTCCTTCGCCGCCAGATCACGCCTAATCAGACGCAGCTGTTCGAATACCGTCTCGTTAACCGCAGATGGCATCGCATCCCGTCCCCGACGTCCACCGTAGTTGGTACCCGAAGCGGTTGCCGCAGTCTTGCGAACCACACGCTGCATCACTTCACGCTGACCTTTGAGTACTTCCACCGCCAGTGGTTGCAGACGAACGACCGGATACTGTCCCTCGGACAACAGCAGATAACCTTCCGATACCATCACGTTGATGATCTCGGAGATCTCACGTTCCGTACGATTGCCCATCACACCATAGGTGGGCAAGGAGTTGAAACCGTAATCAAGCACTTTTTTGGCACGAGAACCTTTGAGCACCGAAGCAACCAGCGATACACCATACCGTTCACGCATGCGATGAATACAGCTGAATATTTTCTGCGCATCAATCGTCATATCCACCAGCTCACGGTCGTCTGTACATGAACTGCAATTGCCGCAAGGCTTGTCCTCATGTACCTCACCGAAGTAGTCTAACTGCGCACTACGCAGACAGCGCGTCGTGTAACAGTAATCCACCATCTGTTGCAGCTTCCGGTAATCATTCTGCTTGCGGTCGCCCTCCACCGGATTCTGCTCAATCAGAAACTTCTGGGTAATAATGTCCTGCGCTCCGAATAACAAAATGCACTGGCTCGGCTCTCCGTCCCGTCCCGCACGCCCGGCTTCCTGCACATAGGCCTCCATGTTCTTAGGCATGCTGTTATGAATAACGTAACGGACGTTGGACTTATCAATCCCCATTCCGAACGCATTCGTCGCCACCATCACCCGGATATCATCGTACAAAAAAGCTTCCTGGCTCTGAGCCCGTTCATCGTCCGCCATCCCTGCGTGGTAGCGTCCTGCTGGCAATCCGGCCTGCAGTAATCGCTGATGCAGATCGTCCACGTCCTTGCGGGTCGCGGCGTACACAATACCTGGCTCGCTCGCATGCTCGCGTGCATAGTTTAAGACAAAATCCTTTTTGCTCTCACCGCGCAGCACGCTGAACGCCAGATTATCCCGCCCAAGTCCGGTCACATACGTCTGCGGGTCCTGCAAACGCAGCAGCCGCAGAATATCGCCCATGACCTCGGGCGTCGCTGTCGCCGTGAAGGCCGCAACCACCGGCCGCTCCGGCAAACTGTCCACAAACGGCGCTACCGCCAGGTAGCTTGTCCGAAAATCATGCCCCCACTGCGATACACAGTGGGCCTCATCCACAGCAACGCAGGAGATCGGCAATTGGCCCATCTCATCGCGGAACCAGTCCAGCTCCAGTCGCTCAGGCGCGACATAGAGCAACTTCAGCTCACCGCGCTGCGCCGCGCGGATACGCTCATTCACTTCTTTGCCGCTCAGTGTACTATTAATATACGCGGCAGCAATTCCGGCGGTCGTCAACGCATCGACCTGGTCCTTCATAAGTGAAATCAAGGGGGAGACCACCAACGTCAACCCCGAATATAACAAAGCAGGGATCTGATAACAGATCGACTTCCCGCCCCCGTTGGCATAATGCCCAGCGTATCTTCACGTTCGAGCAGGCTGGCTACAATCTTTTTCTGTCCCTCGCGAAAGTCGGGGTAGCCATAATATTTTTGCAGGAGACCCTGCGCTTCTTCTAAAGTAGGTGCTTGCACACTCATGTAAAGACTCCTTACTTGTCACCGGTGTTCATCCACCAGCTTGGTCCGATCCAATTCTGACATCCGAAAGCAGCTCCTATGCCGCATCCTCGACAACAAAATGGCGTTCTCATGACATGTCCGTCAAGCAAACGCCGCTCCCTTTAGTTTAACGGGCCAGACCCGAATGAGCAACCGCGTTTTACTGTAAAACGCTCCTTCGCTTCTTCATCCAAAATAAAAAGAATCGTTCATCCCTGTTTGGACAAACAATTCTTTTCTGTGCGCCCGCTACCTCACCACACTCATATCCCCACAGCATATGCACACCAAGTCATCTTATGAGCTTATTCCTAAAACCAATTCTAACCTTATAACGACTCTATTTCAGACTCCGACAAGCCACTTGCCCTTGCTATAACCGAGGCCTCCATGACTTAAAAACTCCAACGTATCCATCTTCTCCTTGGACGAATCCTCATCCACTGGCAGCATCTCCTCTTCCATTTAACCGATAATACAATCCTTTCCTCTCCATTAACTGCTCATGCGTCCCATCTTCGGCAATTCGGCCTTGATCCATCACCAGGATGCGTGTGCACTGACGGGCAACCTCCATCCGATGTGTGACGAGTAATCCTATCTTCCCTTTCATAAAACGTAGCAGTTGATTCATTACTTTTTGCTCTGTCTGCATATCCAGCGCTGACGTTGGTTCGTCCAGAATATAGACATCGGATGACCTCATCAAGAGCCTCGCAAGCGACAATCGTTGCTGCTGACCTCCAGATAGATTGGAACCTTTTTCGTGCAACAGTGCTGCGTACTGCCCCTCTTGTGCCTCGATAAATCCATGTAAACCTGCCTGTTCTGCCGCAAGCCTAATTTGATTCAACGTAACATCTGATCCCAGACGAATATTCTCTTCAATTGTCCCTGTAAAAAAAGTCGGTCTCTGCGGCATATAGGTCAGCGCAGATTGATTATCCATCGCGATATGTTGCACAACATCCGTATCTCCTAGCAAGACACTTCCCGCGGTTGGTTCGATCAGTCCTGCACATACCTGGCATAGTGTAGATTTGCCTGCACCACTGGCACCAACCACGGCGGTTAATTCACCGGGAAGCAGCTTCAACGTAATCTGATCCAGAATTACCCGACCACTGTCTTCATCGCATACTGTGACCTGTTCGAGCCTAAGCATCGGGTGTTCAATTTCCCCACTAACCATTTGTTGTGAATTGCCCCGATCTCGATCATGCAGGTCCACATTACGTCCTACTTGCGAATCTGTATGCTGTGACTCATGCTCATCTACTTTTACTTTTCGTGCATCTGGTAATTTATCTGATACCCCATATGTGCTTTCATACCGAGCCTGTACCGACGCTTCTTGCCTCTGTTCAGACAAACTCACCTTCTTGTTATCCGCCAATTTCAACCATCCCGTGATCCGTCCAAATGCGCCCACGCTTGCTTGCATCTGACTCCACTGGCTAGACAAGCCGAGTACGGGCCACACCACCAGTTCGAACAGCAAGCTGCTTGCCACAACCATGCCCGGAGACAAAGTTCCCCTCGCTGCTGACATCGCAATGAGGAACAACGCTGCCAGTTGAGCCAAGCCAAATACCGCCATCGCTACGTTATCTGACATGCTCAACGTCATCTGTAACTTGGCCTGAACACGGTTGAGAGACTTCTGTTGTGTTCGAAAACGAGCGAGAAACCAAGGTGATGCATCGTACGTCTGAATCACCGGAATGCCTTCCACATACTGTTGGATCTGCTGTTGTGACTCACCCTCCATGGATTCCACTTCATCAGATAAATGCACAATCCGCTGATCATACAGCCGTGCTGTGAACCAGATTGCCGCTGCACTCACAAGCGCAATGACCGCAACCCATGCATCTGCACGATACAAATACCCCAGCGACAGCGCAATGATGAATACAACCGTGACACCCTCTGCAATGGCCTCCACCACTTCTGCTCCATGCTTGGTGTCCTCCTTGATACGAAGCATCACATCCCCGGACTTCTGTCTGCGAACCCACGCATAAGGCATTCGGTTCAGCAACTTGAGCAGATCCATGGACATGTCTCGGTGCATCGACTCTTTGAGCCACACCAGCACATAACGGTGCATCGCCAGCAACACGATGAATCCTGCCAGAATGGCAATGAAGATCATCGCTGTAGCGTTAAGCTGCTGCTGTCCACCATCATGAATCGCATCCACGAAGAATCCCTGGACAAAGGCAAGTCCCCAATCGAACACAGCATCTGCTGCAATAAAGATGAGCAAGATCACTACTGCTAATCCATAAGGCTTCATCCAGCGGACAATAACGGGCCATACCGTTGCCAGTGATACCACTTGCTCTGAATCTTCTAGAACCTGACTTTCGTTTATTACATGATTTGTGTTCATTTCGCTATTTTTGTCCATCTTGTTCACTACACTAATTTCATGACCGCTTTTTGTTTCATTAGTACCATTGGTACCATCAGCTTCAGCATCAGCATAATCCTTATCCTTATCCTTATCCTTATCCTTATCCTTATCCTTATCCTTATCCTTATCTTCATTCTCGCTTCTCATGATGTTCCCCCAATCCCACTCCCGCTTCTGATTCCAAACCCACTTTTGATCCCGACTCTGCCACATTCACTATTCCTGTTCAGCATCCTGCTCGGAAATATAGCTTCGATATCCGTTCGGACGTTCCAACAGTTCCTGATGAGTGCCCGTATCTTCCACGTGCGCCTTTTGTATATAGATCACCTGATCTGCCTGTTCAATCAATGACAATCGATGGGTTACCGCAATAATGGTTGTTCCTTGCTCTACAGATAACCCCTTAAATAACGCATTCAATTGCTGTTCATGCCATGAATCTTGAGAAGATGTTGGTTCATCCAATAACAGAATATCCGGGTTCCTCAGAACGGCTCTCGCTAAACTAATACGCTGGTGCTCGCCGCCGGACATGGACCCACCCTGAGGCTGAAGCGCAGTCCCATATCCGAGCGATTGACGCATAATTGCGTCATGTGCATGAGTCTTATGAGCTGCAAGCTGCACTTGTTCAGCGGATACCCCCGATGCTCCAAAAACAATATTCTCATCCACCGTGCCTGAGAAAATAAAGGCCTGTTGCGGAACATACACCTGGCTCTTGCCACTGCTCATGTCCTCCCCCATTGGAATCATGGAGTTCATTTGATGAGTTGCATCCATTGGATTTGCTGGATTCATATCCTTCGTTACCTGGATCGAACCAGCGGCAGGTTTGTCTAACCCGGCGATTAATTCCAATAATGTAGTCTTTCCGCATCCACTTGGTCCGGTGATCACGGTAAGTTTGCCTTTCGGGGCTGTAAATGAAATATGGGACAGCACTTCTTCCTGCTCCGCATACCTGTAAGATACATTCTGTACGATGATTCCTGACGGTGTAGAATGTTGAATATGCTGATGATCTGAACCTGATTTGGATCGTTCATATGTATCTGCCCTGTTATTAACTTTAATATTTACATTAGAATTTATTCTGGTATTTGCTACGGTGTCAGGCTCAGAACCAGGGTCATGACCATTGACATTATTCTGATCCCATTTGGAATCCATAACGTCGGAAGAATTCTTGTCTGTAGCTACCGTTTTCTTTTTCTCCAGATCCAACACTTCAAAGATTCTGGACGCATGAGAGGCCGAGCCGATAAACTCATTCCACAGGCCAGACAGGGATTCAATCGGACGAGTTAACTGACTGCTTGCCACCAGAAAAGCCGCCAGACCTCCCACATCCATCTGCCCGTTCAACACCTGCATTCCACCGAGATAGAGAATCAGGATCATGCCGCCATATGTCGAGACTCGTCCGGCTGCCTCCGATAGACGTTGCAACACAGATACGGACATCGTATGTCGGAATACTTGATCCATTCGTTCTTTAAATTGATGGTGTACATACCCCGAAAGCCCATAACTTCGGATCTCCACAGGGGCTTGAATAATATCAGTCAGCATCTCATCCCTCGCTGCCGCGCTGACATTCAGCTGATCATGTTTTCCCTGTAGACGTTTACTCAGCCCCACCGTTACCAGAGGGTAGATTAGAGTGAAGGCAACGACAGCTAGAGACAGCGGCAAGTTCACCCAACTGAAATACGCAAACGCAAGCACCAGTTGAATAATATTTTTAGCCAGTTCAATGCCATGTTGGTTAATTCCTTTCTGTGCTTCCTTGGCAGATGTCCAGACTCTGGCCGTGAGATCACCTGTATGATAAGGCGTCAGATCTCGTGCCTCTGTGTTTCCATAAGACCTGAGCAACAGGGACTGCACAGACAACAGTGATTTTTGCTGGAATAACGTCTCAACCCATGTCATAAATACGGTTACAATCATACGTAAGACCACAATGAAAGCGCCTATGATTAGACCGGAATAGATTAAGGGGAACTGGGATTCCGTAGCACCTTTGACCAGTCTTCGGATCGATTCCAGATAACCCACTTCAATCAGAGAGACCGTAAAAGCAGCGAAGAGCAACAGCATGATGAACATCCGGTATTTCCCCGTCAATGTCCATAATCGAGTTAGCATGCCTAACGTAGTATAAGTTCTTTTGTCAGCAAACATGGATGCTTTCTCCAATCTTGTCATTAAATTATGTACCTGGTTATGATATCATCGGTGATAAGGAAAAAATGAACATTTATTGCTGTAACGACTAACCGAAGTAAGGGAGATTGGTATGCAACATGATCTACTAGACACGCTGGATAAGCTATTCGACTACATAGAAGACCATATTCAAGAGAAATTAACGCTGGACCATCTGGCGTCCGTGACTCATATATCCAAGTTCCACCTGCACCGCATGTTCAAACATGTGAGTGGACAATTACCTGGAGAATACATTCGTTCACGCAAATTGGCACGCAGTCTGGAACAATTGGTCAATCTGAACTGGAAGATTATCGACATCAGCGGACATTACTCTTTTGAACATGAACAATCCTACATACGTGCATTCAAACAAGCTTTTGGCGTCACGCCGTTGCAATATCGCAAACAGGGAGCTGGTGACCTCGAATTCACAGCTCGCATGACTTCGTCCATGATTACGATGCTTCCGTATGGATATATTTTCACACCAACCTATGTCCGCAAACCGGCCATGAAACTCATTGGACAACGATCCCAGATTCGGTATGCAGACAATGAAGAACATTATGAATCCAATTCGGCAGGCAATCGCTTTTTTGAAAAACATTTTCATTCTATTCCCGATGTGCTGTACCCCAATGTGTATATTGGACTTACCACCGAGATGATTGAAGATTGCAGTACATATCAGCCATCTGTCGAAGTTAGCAGCCTGGAGAATATCCCTTTGGAGTTGGATGGGATCGAAGTACCGGCCAACCAATATGCCGTCTTCAAATTCGTCTGTGATTTCCATCCAAGTCTAATCAACATTGATCATCTGGACAGTGTCTGGACTTTTATCGATGAATATTGGCAAAATCATTCGGGGTACGAGAAGAGTGATCCGTACTATTTTGAGAGGATTGATGGGAGTCTGGCTCAGGATCATTATGGAGAATTGGACATTTATATTCCTGCGAAGCAAGTCACGCTTTGAAAAGAGGTTTACATGATTATGAAGCAAAATGAACAAACTCACACCTCCGACTCCAAAAAAACCAAATCCTGGATACGTCGTCATCCGATATTAACTACATTCACCTTGTTGTTTCTCATGCTGGTTGTCGCCCTGTTCCTGTATTTCATGCTCCGTCCCTACTTCTCCACATTTGACCGTTCCGAACAGGGAGATCTGAGCTACTCTATGCCTTCGCGAAATGGTGAATATACCGTCGAGATTTACGGTGTGCCGTATGGAGGTGCGGGCAGGCGGAGTCACGCTATGGGTCGATGTGAAGAAGACTAGTGATACGGATGGCTCCACCGTAAAAACTATATATCGCGCAAAGCACCACGGAAATAACCATCTGGAATGGGAAAGCGAACTTACGCTTCGGATGGAGAACTGGAACGAGTACAGTGATGAGACCATTACACTCAACATAGATGAGGAAATATATGATGGCTGGGGATGGGCGTGCAAAAGCTTACGAATGAAAGACCAGTATGTGCGATGTCTGGCTCCAGAAAAACAAAGCAACTAAGTATGTACAAGTAAGTTCAAGTAAGTTCAAATTAAGCATCATTGTATGAAAGAACATCGCAATAAGGCGTGAGACTCACTGCCCCACATACACATGTCTGAAGATATTCACGGTTCAAGCCTTGTGAGATGCAACGTAAAATAAGCCCCGCTCACCGACTCTCTCGGCCAAGCGGGGCTGCTCTTATTTATAGATATCATCGTTATCTACCTTTGATTATTTGTAGTCTGCCAGCGCTCGTTCATTGATACATCCGCTCCGGGCTTAAAACCGTTACAACCTGATGCTTTCGATATACATCTATTCTTCAATTCTACCGCCACCGATACATTTTTTTGCCAGTAGCACTTATAAACCTCACGGTATTCAGTTCCAGTGATTACTGTTCAGTCCTATGCAGCTACGATATCTTCTATTTCTTCTATTTCTTTTATTAAGTCTTATCTTCTACATCCTACGTCTCATCTTCTACATTAAAATGCTTTCGCTAATTCTAGCTATGCTTCAAACTACCTTTGCTCATTAGTCCCGATCTAGCCCCCTACTTATGAGGTGACACTTCAATCACGTTCTTCCCGCTCTTTCATCTCCTTGCGCACCACCACTTCAAGCTTCTGTCGATTGGCAAGCAATCCCGGATCATTCGGCAAGTACTCCCGGGCTTTGGTATTATGCATTAGTGCCTGCTCCCAGTTGCCCAGATGGGCATAACAGAGGGATAGCCGGGCATGTGGTAGCCAAGTGCGACATGGCACGGGCACCGGGCGAAGACCCGGATCACGGCTGCTCACATCTACTGCTTGCATATACCAGTAGATCGCAGAGACGGCTTCCTGCCGCTCATGAAAACAGGCTGCGATGGCGCAACAGAAGTCGGCATGCGGCAAGTCATACTGGAACGACTGCAGCAATGCACCCAGCTTGCGGCCCGGCTCGCCAAGCCGCTCATAACATTCCGCCAGCCGCGCACAAGCAATGAGACGGTCCTCGCGGTAGCCGCTCGATTGCTCCAGCAGCTTCGCATATCCGCGTGCAGCCGCCGCATAACACTGGCGGTCATAACATTCGCCTGCATAATAGAACAGCAGGCGACCCTGGGCTACGCCCTCTTCGGCGATCCATTTGCGCAGAATGCGCACGTTACGCGCCGAATGATTTCCCGCTTCGCGGCGGTGCGTGACGGCAATGTCTGCCGTAATGACCCCGCTCTGCGGGAAACTGAGCTGCTCGTGCAGCCGGCCATGCCAGCGGCACCCGGCATCCCGCTTGACCAGGCGTAACCGGCGGTCCGTCACCAGCGGACTTCCCTCCGGCCCCTCGGCCAGCGTGTAGTTCAAGATCACAGCATTCGCCTCCCCTTCGGGCAGCAGCTGCTGCTTCACCCCCTCCAGCTTCGCCCGTTCCGCGGGCAACAGCACATCATCCGCATCCAGCCACAGGATATACTCCTGAGTGGCTTTGGCGAATGACTCATTCCGCGCTGCGGCAAAATCTTCGTGCCACGCATACGTGTAGACCCGGTCGGTGTATCGCGCAGCGATGTCCATCGTCCGATCGGACGAACCGGTATCCACGATGATAATCTCGTCCGCGACGCTGGCAACCGAGTCGAGACAACGTGCAAGCGTACGTTCCTCGTTCTTCACAATCATGCACAGACTGATGGTGATCACGCTCTGAGCCCCTTCCTGTCGCACGCGTATTGCGAATTTTCATAAGTTTTTCATTGTGCTAAGTTGCTTCGAACAAACTACTAGCATCTAGTTGGTATGAGGTATGAGGTAGCTGGTATGAGATAGTTAGTATAAGGTAGTTGATTTTGATATTTGATGTTTGATCATTGGTGCTTAGAACTTAGAACTTAGAACTTAGAACTTAGAACTTAGAACTTAGAACTTAGAACTTAGAACTTAGAACTTAGAACTTAGAACTTAGAACTTAGAACTTAGAACTTAGAACTTAGAACTTAGAATTGTACTGGTTTTGGTCCGCTACTAAGACCTCCAATTCCCTCCTCAAACTCATTAACTTGTAACCCACGATTATTAGTGCTACCACTAAGAGCAGCTGCTTTCACACTCTCATCTCACAGGTCTCATCTCACAGACCTCAAACTCAGCAAAGAATATATTACCTTTACATTAGCTAACGAACTGAGGTAACGCTATTTAGTGCATTTCAGCTACTTTGAAAATGTAACGAATCTGAGACGCGCTATTCTCCTGTTTTAGGCATCAATTAGCCGTTTATCGCAGATTCCGGCTGTAATAGCGTCGCTGAGATTCGTTAGATTTCTCCCCTCTCCAAAATCATCAACATAAGGCGTGTGGGATTCGTTAGAAAATGGGATACGCTGTCGTCACACTAAACAGCACGGCAGCGGAGGATAACAATGTTCCATTTTGCAATCTAAAGCATATATCTGAGGCGTACAAGGGAAGCATTTTGAAACCAATCCTTTCATCTCATTCTACAGCTAAAGGCTATCCCCCCACATCCTCGCCTTTCGCTGTAGCTCCACCCTTGCTTTACGCTTTACCCTTCCCCATTCTCCTGTCGGCGAAGTCGTTTCACCTGCTCCACCGCGCTATCCAGTACTTTCTTGCGCTGCTTCATAACGCGGAGATGCTGTTGTTCCACCTCGGCAAAATGTACATGATCCAGCTTCATCCACTCCATCAGTTGATCCAAGGTTGGCGACATATGCAGCTGTGTTCTCCGTCGTTTGCGAGCCACGCAACATAGATATTTATGATGAACTTCCAGTTTCAAGACTTCAAAATAGGGCAATAGACACATCGCCAGGTTACCTGCATAGAACGTCTGCTTGTGGTCATAGAACGGATGAAATCCGTACGGTACGGTTACAACCAACGTTCCGTCCTCCTGCAACAGCCGATGAATCTGAATCAACAACGTCTCTGGATGGGCAAAATGCTCCAGCACTTCCCCAAGTAGTACCGTGTCGAAGATCGTTCGGACTTTCCATTGTGTAATATCCACCATTCGAAAATCCACATGGTTTCGGACAGGTCTGGACTCTTTGGCAAGCTCACCTTGGGCGTAGTGAATGCTTTCTTCTTCCAGGTCAACACCCGTAACACGAAATCCTTCACGCCCCAGCAAAATAGACGTAATACCTTGACTGCACCCGACATCCAGAATACGTTTGCCTGTCGCCTCACGGCACATCCAGTGGATGCGGGTCCGGGTCGCTTCATGGGACTCTTCCGAATTGATCTCGCCATAATAGCGTTCATTCACCCGATCATGATTCGCCATAAGCATCTCCTGAATTCCCATGCGGATCAATCTCAGCTTTTCGATGAGCAACAGCTTTGTCGCTTTCCACAGCCTGCTGTTCCTGCCGATCTCCAGACCCTGACATCCCCGTTACTCTTTTCGCAATTGCCTCTTCTTGTTCTTCTTGTTCCTCTCTCCATCCCTGCTCTACCTTCACCGCAGGTCGAACGGGCTGGCCAAGCACGACAATATTACCTCCATGGCATCCGGCAGTTGCGTTACGTGTATCGAAAATCAGCTTCGCATGGTCCGCCATCTCCTGATAATCGAAGCCCGAATGGTCGGTCGTGATAATCACCAGATCAGCCCATGTCCACAATTCGGGAGCATCAGGCCGGGAGTGAAGCACCGAACCGTCATCCTTGCGGAAGACAGGCACCATTGGATCGGTGAAAACGACCTCTGCTCCCGCCGCGCTCAGGAGACGAAAGACATCCAGCGCTGGTGATTCACGCAGATCGTCAATGTCTTTTTTGTAAGCCATACCCGCCAGTACAACACGCGCTCCTCGCACAGATACTCCGTACCGCTCCAGCAAGACTATTGCCCGCTGAACGACATGCTCCGGCATCTGCCGATTGGTCGCATCGGCCAGCTGGATGAATCGCAGCTCCGATCCCTGACGGCTTGCTGCCCAGGACAGATAGATCGGATCAATGGGAATACAGTGTCCGCCGATGCCGGGGCCAGGATAGAATGGCATGTACCCAAACGGTTTGGTTGCCGCCGCATTCAATACTTCCCAAATGTTTACGCCCATCTGTTCACAGGCAGGAGTCAATTCGTTTACCAGTGCAATGTTGACGCTGCGGAACGTATTTTCGAACAGCTTTGCCGTCTCCGCTACCGTTGTTGAACTAACCGGAACGATCTCGTTCAAGAACGAGCCGTAGAACTGTTTGCCATAATGCAGACAGGCGGGCGTCGAGCCTCCAATGATCTTAGGCGTATTTTTCACACCATAATGCACACTGCCCGGGTCCACCCGCTCTGGAGAATAACAGACATGGAACTGTTCCCCGACTCTCCAGCCTTTGGCCGCTTCAATAGGTTGTTTCACGCGTTCCTCCGTTGTGCCGGGATAGGTTGTACTTTCCAGAATAACAAGGCTGCCCTTTTGCAGATATGGAGTCATACCGTCCACCGCCGCCGAGATATACGAAATGTCCGGTTGATGCTCCGCGGTAAGCGGGGTAGGCACACAGATGACAATGACATTCGCCTCTGCCACCGCCGCATAATCGGTACCTGACGTGAACAACTTTGCCTGCATCAGAGATTGCACAACTTCATCTTTGATGCCAATGACATACGAATGCCCGGTGCACAGCTTCGCTACCTTGGAAGTATCAATATCAATCCCGTGAACCTGATAACCTGCCTGTGCCATCTCCACGGCCATGGGTAAACCGACATAGCCGAGACCCATGACAACAGCCTTCAGGGAGCGGTCATTAATGCGTTGAAGCGTGGCCTTGTCTTGCTGTTGGTGCACTGCTTGATATGCTTGTGGTTTGAGTTGTTGATGCAGTTCTTCCTGTCCTCCCTGTACTACGGTTGGATGGTACTCTTCCATTCCTTCCACCTCCAAACCCTCCGCCTCCCTTCGGTTAGTCGATATAGCCGCCTGCACGCAGAAACCGGGCAATCGCTGGCTTGTTCATCATGGCACTGTCCGAACGATACTCGGAGAAGTTCACATGCGACAAGCTACTGTACTGATCCGTCAGTCCCTTGTCCGCTCGCTCCGGCAGGATCACATAATACTGGGCATCGTACCGGTACGTGCGCGGCGCCTCATAAGGTGAGATCAGCACTTCATGCAGTTTCTCGCCTGGACGTATTCCTGTGACTATATAATCGAAGGATGGACGACCTGCCTGTTCCAACATGACGGATGCCAGATCCGTCATCTTGCAAGCTTTCATTTTCATCACAAAAGTCTCTCCGCCCACCGCCGCCTCAGCAGCTTTAAGCAGTAAATGTATGGCTTCTGTTCGCGTCAGGAAAAAACGGGTCATGCCTTGGTCTGTAATGGTCAGACTCTTGCCTTCCTCAATCTGACGACGGAATAAAGGCACCACACTGCCGCTGGTTCCCAGCACATTACCGCCGCGGATACAGACAAACCGTGTGCGTTCACTAAGCCAGTTGGCACGAATCATCATTTTCTCACCCAGAGCCTTCGTCATGCCGTATACATTAATTGGATCAACCGCCTTGTCCGTAGATACATCAATGACTTTCGGTACCTGCATGCGGATCGCAGCCCGAATAATGTTCTGCGTCCCGATGACATTCGTCTTGAACGCTTCATCCGGCTGGTCCTCGCAGACTGGAACGTGCTTCAAGGCAGCGAGATGGAAGAGCACATCAACGCCTTTGCACGCGTCTTCCACGGCCCGGTAATCCCGAATATCCCCAATGACGAAGTGCAGACGCGGATCATGGTTGAACTCTCGCTGCATCGCAATCTGGGCGTATTCATTACGTGAAAGAAGGCGAATCTCGGCCGGGTTCTGCGCCAGCAGCACTTCGGTCAGCTTCTGACCCCAGGAGCCTGTTCCTCCGGTGATTAGAATGGTTTGTCCTTGAATCATGGATGAATCCCTCCTTGATCAGATCATGAATTCGCCTAATACTTGTGCCATCTCCTCCCGGTTTAACCGGTCTTGTGGCGGTACCTTTTTGACTGAAGTATTATTCGAATGCACAATGTTGACATAATTGCGCGGCGCAAGCAGTTCATGCGGCAGATCGATGACATTGCCATGCGTACCCCTGCCCGGAAGCTTGACCCGGTATCCTGCCGTGTATTCCGCCGTTTTGTACAGATAGACATAGAATTGTGGAGAACGGTGGAACGCGGGAGCCATCTCATTATTCACACTGTCCCACAGATAGCCGTTCTGGTTGATCAGGGCCATCGTCTGTGGCTGCGGCTGAACATCATAGAGTTGTTGAACAAAAGTCTTGTGGTACAGATCATCCGAATCCAGACGGGCTATATAGATATCCTCAGCATCCTTGGCGAATGCCAGTATCGCTCGTACACTCTCGATGTTCGTGCCAAAACGAATATTGGAAGGAAGCGGCTCCTGCCCTGTAAGAATCTCCTGCACTAATTCCCCCGATTCCTTGGAGAGCTTCAACACCGTCAGGAAATCCTGATTCGTCTGTGCCTTGAGGCAATGCAACGTAAACGTGCGAAAAATGCTGATCCGACGCTCCAGCCATTCCCGCGTCAATCGCTGCGGGTCCATCCCGTAATTATTGAAGTTAATCTCAATCACAACTTTTCTGGACATAACACGCCTCCTCTTGACCGATGCCGCCCGCTCTACTCGGATACAGGCATTTTCAAAGTTTGGATCGCCTGTTTCTACGAAACTCTTAGAAAAATCTATAAAATCCTAAAAAAAATTCTCAGGACATTTTGAGGTAACTCTTTCGAAAATTTCGCCTCACACAGATAGCTTCCAAGCAACATCTCCCTTATGAATCCAGCACTCTATAACGTATGAAATGCGGATACATCCGGCACCGACACCTGTACTAACTTTCAATTAAATAGATTGATATACACCCGAAGTTTGTGCCCTGAGGGTCGAACGTACATAGCATTGTTGTAGTCGCAACATAGAATAGAGCAATTGGTTTTTCAAAGGAGGCAACCACCGGAATGAATTCAATCTATCTTGAAATGGATGGTGTGCTTGATCAGCTTGAAGCAGCACTTATTGAACAGCGTCCTCTCTCTCTTGTGCGCGTCGGTGATGGCGAGAATATCGTGATGTCACAGGAAACGGTGTGGACCACAGAACAGGTGCTTCAGGAGCGTTGGGCCATCAAAGCTAATTTGGGACAAAAAGGACTGCGCCTTCCCAACCTGCAGCTCCGGGACGAAGTGGCAGCTTCCCTGCAACGTGCGAGTATCGTCGGGATTCTCCCCCGCGGTGACAACACCATCAAAGCTCCTCATTATCTGAAGAGACCCTTAACCGATATCGTGTTTGCCCACTTTGGCATCGCGCCTGCGCTAACCTGTCATGCCTGTGTGAATCGGGAGCTGGCCCAGGTTCCTCGTTTCTGGCAGATGCTTGCCGGCAAACGTGTGCTTCTCGTGACCCGCGAGCTTGAACAGCTCCGTGCTGCACTTGTTCAGGAGCCCTATCATCTGAACATTGTGAGCTCGCTGCCCTTTGACAGCTATGATCAGATGGATGAGACATTGCAATGGATTCAGACGAATCAGCATACCTACGATGTCGCTCTCTTCTCCTGTGGTGTCAACGCCGTTATTCTTGCGGAGCGAACAGCCGCACTCACAGGCAAAGTCGCTATCGACTTTGGCAAAGCAAACAACATCATTCTCAAGGGTCGGGCCAACTGAATCCTGGACACCTCCAATGGATGAGCTACACACGGATCCGTGCATATGCGGCAAAGACCCCCGGCTCCTTGAGCCGGGGGTTTCATGCTGCGCGCTAGTCGAAACGTATCGCTACATGGTTGTGTACTTCTCTGTTCTCTGGGGTATGAAGCGAACTCTGCCGTCAACAGAAGAGATGTCAATACACTCCTCCTGTTCACCTTGCATTCTTCAATACTAACTGGTGGCGGCAATGCCATAGAACATTTCCGGCCCGGTTCTTACTGCTGTGGACACCCCTGAGATGAACGAGGTGTACACACTCTCCAGTGCGGGTGGTGCAGACAGATCCTGAGCTGTGAACGAATGGAACTCGGCACCGCCGTTCTGCCCGATCGTACCTTCAGCGCGATAGATGACATAGAAGGGATCGTATAAGAATCCGCGTACAAGCTCCACAACAAAGGTATCCCCCAGTTCTCCGGTAACACCTACTGTCCCGTTTAACGTAATAATGGGATTCACCACTCCCTGGGTTTGAAGACCCACGGCGCCGAATGCTGCCGGAGATTCCGACAGAGATAAACCTGGCTGTCCTACGTTTCCCGAGTTCATCGAAGTTCTCATATCGAGAAACACGCCCATGAAGTAACACCTCCAATACTATGGGATAACATATCCTATGAATCTAACAACTCTTCGGATTGGATGTATAGCAGATTCCATGAACCTATTTTTATTTGTCGACTGTTAGTGGTATATTGAACTGCATAACGAAATGAACGGATCGTATGCACACAAGCGGTACAGGCTGTTCAGAAGGAGATTACTATTCATGAATAAACGCAAACGTCCAACAGGTAAAACATCATCGGCATCAGCCAAAGGGAAAACATACGCAGGTTCATCTACAGCACGTTCCGGCAAGTCTAACTTCTCATCTGCTAAATCATCAGGTGCTTCCACGTCACGTAATACGGAAGAGAATAAGAAACCATTAGCCGCGAAATCGTCGACCGCACCCAAGAAAGCTGGAAGTAACAAACCCAAAAAATCCAGTGCGTCCAAACGTCCGGGCAATTCCTATTATCGCAAGCAAGAACCACCACGTCAGTACAAAGTGACTGAACCGGACGAGTTGCTGAATTTCCTGCTACAACATCTGAAATCGGGACGGAATGCGGTGAAGTCCATTCTGGGTCGTGGACAGGTATCCGTGGATCAGAAAGTCGTTACCAAATTTAATGAACCACTGACGCCAGGTCAGGTTGTATACATCAAAAAAGAGGGTGCAGTCGCCGCTCCTTCCTTGACGGGCATTAACATTTTGCATGAAGACGATGACATCATTGTGATTCGCAAAGAAGCTGGGCTGTTGTCCATTGCTGCGGACAAGAATGACGACCTGACTGCTTATCGCCAACTGACAGAGCATGTGCGCCGCACCAATGAGATGAATCGGATTTTTGTTGTACATCGTCTGGATCGGGATACGTCGGGTGTTATGATGTTTGCCAAAAGTGAAGAAGTACAACAGAAGCTACAAAACAACTGGAAAGAAAATGTGAAGGATCGCGTCTATGTCGCTCTTGTTGAAGGTAATGTAACCACAGAAGAAGGTACGATCTCCTCGTGGCTGAAGGAAACCAAAACGCTGAAAATGTACTCCAGTTCTCGTCCCAATGACGGACAACTTGCGGTTACCCATTACAAACGCCTGAAGTCGAGCCGTGAGTTCTCCCTGCTGGAAGTCCGTCTGGAGACAGGCCGCAAAAATCAGATTCGTGTGCATATGGAAGATCTCGGACATCCCATTGCCGGGGACAGAAAATATGGTGCGCGCACGAGAGACCTCGGACGTCTCGGACTTCATGCACGTGTGCTCTCATTCATTCACCCTACAACAGATGTTCTGATGTCATTCGAGACGGATATTCCTAAGCCATTCCTGTATCCTTTCCGTGCAGAGGCTTCACCCGCACAATAACTGCATAACCATATAGAATCAGAGATTTCCCTACCAAGAATCATGCCTGAAAGGAGGAACGGACACTGAAAAACCTGTTGATTACCGGTTACCGTGCACATGAATTGCAGATTTTCGGACAAAAGCATGAAGGTATTCCTTTTATCAAAAAAGCGATCGCCTCACGCCTCACTCCCCTTGTCGAGGATGGGCTGGAGTGGGTTCTGACCCCAGGACAATACGGTGTGGACCTGTGGGCCTGTGAAGTGGTAATTGACCTGAAGAAGACGTACCCGCATCTGAAGCTGTCGATTATCACTGCTTTTCAGAATCCAGAGGAACAATGGAAGGAAGACAAGCAGGAGTATTACCGTTCCATCCTCTCAGGTGTGGACTATTATGGTGCCATTAGCAATCAACCCTATGTTGGACCGTGGCAGTTCACGGCACGGGATGACTTGCTGCTGCGCAAAAGTGATGGTCTTCTGCTCGTCTATGACGAAGATGCCGGGGAAGGCAGCCCCCGTTTCCTGAAGGAAAAAGCAGTGAAGAAACAGCAGAACGAGGACTATACGATGATCAGTGTAACTTCGGAAGATATTCAATCCGTAGCCGAGGATGAGCGCATGAACGATATGGGCTATGATGAGCACTCTTCCTTCTGACGGTTGTCCGGTTGTAACCAAGGCGGAATATGCCCAGAATGACGTACATATGTTTTTTTTCGAGACAGGTTGGGTATAAGTAGTATTAAACTGCGATGATTATGTCGTATGGGACAAAGGGGAACTGCAACCATGACAATAACGCCAGAGCAGCGCATTCAACTACATGGATTCAACAACCTGACCAAGTCGCTGAGCTTCAATATGTACGATATCTGTTACACCAAAACCAAAGATGAACGCGAAGCTTACATTGAATATATCGATGAACAATACAACGCCGCGCGGCTGAGCAAAATCCTGAACAACGTATCCGACATCATCGGGGCCCACGTCCTGAATGTCGCGCAGCAGGATTATGTGCCTCAGGGTGCGAGTGTGACGATGCTGGTATCGGAAGGTCCAATCGTAGAGATCCCCGAGGAATCCCTCGATGAATCTCCCGGTCCACTGCCCGATAACGTCGTCATGCAGTTGGATAAAAGTCATATTACCGTGCACACCTATCCCGAGTTTCACCCGAGTGAAGGCATCAGCACCTTCCGTGCGGACATCGATGTCTCCACCTGCGGTGAGATTTCACCGCTCAAAGCGCTGAATTACCTGATTCATTCGTTTGATACGGACATTATGACAATGGATTACCGGGTACGTGGATTCACGCGCGATATGAGCGGACGCAAGCTGTTCATTGATCACGAGATCGGTTCGATTCAGAACTACATTCCGGATGAGATCAAGAGTAGCTTCGATATGATTGATGTGAACGTCTATCAGGAGAATATTTTCCATACCAAATGTAAGCTGAAGGAATTCGATCTCGATAATTACCTGTTTGGATATACCAAGGATAAGCTGAGCAAGACGGAACAACAGGATATTACCGAGTGGCTGAAGCTGGAGATGGATGAGATCTATTACGGCAAAAACATGAATCGTCCTTCATAATCGTTCATTCATGTGGGTAAGGACCAAGACAAGTTATCATGCAGATCGGGTTCTCTCTTTAACGGAAACTCTCGCATGTGCTTGTCTTTTTGTCTATGGTGTTGACATAGTGCAACTTTATTTTTTATTATAAGAGTAACTGCATTATTTTGCAGTGGAGGAGGGCCAAGCCGTGATCGAAACCAACACGACAAGACGTAACGAATCCCTGTTACAAGCGCTAACTGCTCAGCACAGTGCCATCACCAATAACATTGCCAATGCAGATACGCCCAACTACAAGAAGAAAACGGTAGAGTTTCAGGAAGAGCTTCGACGGATCGTTGAGAATAGCAGAACAGATCAGCTCGACATGAAGCGGACTCATGCAAAACACTTTCCAATTACGAATCCCAATGCTTCAATCGTCCAGTACCGAGTTGTCGAGAACAATGAAACTGCTATGAACAATAACAACAATAACGTTGACATTGACATCGAAATGGCTAATCTTTCGGAGAATCAGCTCATGTATAACTACATGGTCGATCGGGTCAGCGGACACTACAAAAAGATGAAAAATCTGTTGAATGATTTGAAATAGTACATACTACAGCAGCCCTTGAGGGCTGCTTTTTTTATAATTAAATGTATTCGGGTAAGGAATCCATTAACCATTACGCATGTGATCTAACCCGCTTCATTCCGGCAAACAAGTGTTTGATGCCATTTTTCGGTATCCACTCCTGTTCGTAGTATAATGAAAAAAACGATTGATTACATATCGAACAAAAGAGGTGCAACATGGCTCCACGTCATTTAAATGGTTTCCAAGGTTCCAAAGTCAGACTTGCGGCCCCATCCCCGGAAGATTGCATGCGGCTCTCCCGCTTCACGGACGATTATGAATATTTGCGCAATATGGATACAGATATCGCTGTTCCGTTAACGCCGGATGAGACAGGCTCCTCCTCCGTCCGCAGAGACAACGGTTTTGAATTTGCGTTACGTACGCTGGAAGGCAACCGATACATTGGATTCACCGCCCTCTACCGGATTGAATGGAACAATCGCTCCGCTCGTCTGGCGATTGGAATCGGTGAAGAGAATGATCGAGGTAAAGGATACGGCAGTGATGCCCTTGCCCTGATTCTTCGATATGGATTCCACGAATTGAACCTGAACCGGATTGCGCTCGAAGTCATCGAATATAACGAAGGTGCCCGCCACGCATACTTAAAAGCTGGTTTTCGGGAGGAAGGTCGTCAGCGTTCAGCAGTCATGCGAGATGGCGCACATTATGATCTGATCTCGATGAGTATCCTTTCGGAAGAATGGTCGACGCAGACCAGGCTTCCCTTGTCGTTCCGATCCACTCGCATTCCTGAGTTCGGGAGTACGACAGCAGATGGCTCCTGGCAACGTCAGGTTAACGAACAAGATGCTCCGTCTATATTCAGTTCTGATGTTAATTCTGTTTCTGGTTCAAGTGTCACAGGTGAATCGGTGGTCACACCACGCATCGGCGTAGGTGCGGTCATCCTGAACGAACGGCATGAAGTGCTGCTCGTCTGGCGTAATCGGCAGCCTGAACAGCACACCTGGAGTATTCCCGGCGGGAAAGTCGATGCCTACGAGTCACTGGAGACAGCAGTCATCCGTGAAATTAAGGAGGAAGTGGATCTGGATATCTCCATCGACAGGCTGCTCTGTACGGCGGAGACAATCCAGCCGCAACAGGAAGAGCATTGGATATCCGTTCTTTATTCCACCAAGGTTATTGGCGGCCATGCTCGTAATCTGGAAGAAGGCGGAGCCATTGGTGAGATCGGCTGGTTCCGGCTGCATGATCTGCCTTCTCCACTCGCCTGCTTTGCTGTGCCTGGACTGGACGCTGTGAAGAAGTTATATAACCAGAATTAAGATTGGAGGTGCTTGCACATGTTGGAGTTTCATATTCCTCAACCTGCTCCCGCCCCCTTCATTCTGCATGAATCAAGTTCCCAATTCGACTGGAAAGGCAGCGGCTCGCTATCACTGAAAACATTCCGTAACGGAAGATCACTCTATGAAGCGGGACGCGGTCACTTCGCAGTTAACCATGAGCGTTATCTACTTCTGAATGAGGGTCAGGAGTACAGTCTCCATATTGATTCTTCCGTACCGGTAGAATCCTTTTGTATCTTCTTCCCTGCCGGTTATGTGGAAGAGATTAGTCGAAATCTGGTCAGCAGTGATCTCCGGCTACTTGATGAGCCATATGCCTGTTCATCCTCAAGTAGGATGGAGTGGGTTGAACGCACATACTCCATGGATAATCGGCTTGGTGCAGCCCTGAATCGTTTGCGTAATTTGTACAGTCCAGACACGATGGATTCCTGGGCAACAGAGGAACAGCTTCAACAGGTTGCTGTTCATATGCTTGATTTACACCGTGACGTTCAGCAAGAGATCAACGAACTGAATATGATCAAGCATTCAACCAGAGAAGAGTTATATCGCAGAGTGTACATCGGGCACGAGTATATCTCCGCCTATTATGATCAGCCGTTATCGCTGGAGCAGACTGCAGCGGCTGCACAATTATCCGTGAATCATTTTCTACGAAATTATAAACAGTTGTTTGGCACTTCACCCCATCGTTATCTTACTGAATGCAGACTACAGGCTGCAAAGCGGCTTCTGCTTGATACGGACACGTCTGTTACCCATATCTGTTATGATGTGGGCTTCGAAAGTCTCGGTTCGTTCAGTTCATTATTCACCAGACGCTTCGATACTTCTCCTACTCAGCTGCGAGCAAAAAGGTGATTATGAAGAAGAACCTCTGAGAGGGAAACCATATAATTGAACAATCTCATCTGATGGAGGGCTTTCATATATGAATCATTCGAAACAGACTAATCATCTATTCCAAGCTGCACAGCATGGGGACGTTACAACCATAAGAAAGACTCTTGCTTCCTTGCCCGAGTTGGCCAATACGGAAAATCAAGATGGACTTACCCCACTCGGATATGCCTCTCATTATGGACAAGCAGGAGCAGTACGTCTTCTTCTGGAGTATGGAGCCGATGTTAACGCCCTTTCTCATTCCAAGATTTCCTTTATTCCGTCCAATACGGCACTGCATGCCGCTTTTGCCGGAGAACGTTCGCCTGAGGTTATCGAACTCTTGCTGGAACACGGGGCATGCACAAGTATTCTGGACAGCGATGGGCAAAATGTACTGCATTCAGCTGCATTCCATACGGATCAGATTGAGCTTATCCAACTATTGCTTCAACATGATGCCGATCCGAATGCAGAGAACTCAGCGGGTGAGACCGCACTGGACATTGCGATTACACGCGGAAATAGGGCGACAGCTGCTTATCTAAGGGATGCTATTGCAACGAAGTAACCATCGTTGTGCAAGTTGTTGCACATGAGCAAAACATACATAACCGCCAGATCCTTCTTCCAGCCACGAAGGGGATTTTGGCGGTTGTTTGATGTTTCCTGACCCTACCTTTACGCTTCAAAAACTTTGAATTTTCACATACATCATTTTTTATTAAAAACCAAGAACCGTTTGGCCCTTTCCGTGGTCTAATACTCAACATATCCATGAAAGGAGGAGCCATGTGACCCCGATTCAACTTATAATAGCCGCACAAAAAGGGGATGCCGAGGCTTTTGCAGCCTTAATGGAATTACATCAGAGCCGACTGTACCGTATCGCCTATGCCTACTTGCACAACGAAGGTGACGCGCTGGAAGCGATCCAGGAATCAACCTTCAGGGCATTCCGTAAACTCAAAAAATTAAAAGAGCCCTCCTACTTCGGTACTTGGCTCATCCGAATTCTGCTCAACTACTGTGCAGACGAACGCAAACGCAAAAGCAGATACAGTCACAGTCCAGTTACCGAAGTTCAAGAAACTGGCAGTTGGGATCGCCCTGCAGACCCGGACCTTGCGGTCGCTGTATCCAGCCTTGACCGGGATTGCAAACCAATTATTATTATGAGTTATTTCGAAGGTTTCTCCTTAACTGAAGTCGCCGATATTCTTGAAATTCCAACTGGAACCGTAAAATCCCGATTACATCGGGCACTCGGACAGCTACGGGATCAACTTGAAACGAAAGGAGATGCATCCTCATGACCGATGAACGAAACTCATTCGACGCATTGGAAGAACGGCTGAAGGGTCGCAAGACGGAATATGATACTATGCCTGTACCTGATGTTGCGGCATCCCAGGCTGTTCAGGCTGGAATCCGTCTGGCTGCCCGCAAACGCAAGTCTCGGTTGCGCTGGTATATGAGCTCTATCTCGGCTGCTGTCCTCATTCTGCTGTTTACGGGATGTATCCGTGTCTCTCCCGCCTTTGCGTCCTTCGTGGAGCAATTGCCCGGAATGGAAGGCATTGTGAGCATGATTCGCCAGGATAAAGGGTTAATGATGGCGATCGATAAGTCTCTCTTACAGAAAGTCGGTATAACCGATGAGCATGATGGTGCTTCCGTGACTGTTGAAGGCATTATCACAGACGAGTCACGCATGGTCATTTTTTACACGATGAAAGGCATGAAAGATTCCGAAAAATTCAACTATGACATCGATTTGCTGGATGAGAACGGTACAGATCTTCCTGTTGGATTTAGCTATTCCTCTCCTAAACCTACTTCAGAAAATGGCATTTATGAGGATAAAATCGATGTCTCATTCACAGAATCTTTACCGCCACAAGAGCTGACCGTTATATTTAAGGAACGAGGTAAGGAACCGAATAATAAGTGGAAGGTCACTTTCCCAGTGGATCGCAGCTTAACGAAAGACATGAAAAAAATCATTCCCGTGAACCAAACAATGACCGTGGACGGGCAGCGTATCCATGTAAAACAAGCCGTTCTGTATCCCACTCGCCTTGTACTCGATATCGAATATGATCGGAACAACACCAAAAAAATCTTCGGAATTCGTGATCTGCAATTGGTAGATGAGCAAGGCCGAGCATGGCGAACGGATTCATCTTCCATCGGAGGCTCTGGAAGTTCCGTCTTTTTCGAAAGCATGTTCTTCTCCACTCCGAAAAAACTGATTTTGCAGGGATCTGGCCTTTCAGCAGTGGATAAGGATGAACTGGTTATCAGCATTGATCCATCATCAGGTGAAATACAAGGTGGCCCATCAAGTTTGAAATTCTTGAAAAGCACGGCCCAGGGCAAAGATTTGGTTATCGAGTTTTCAATTGCAGACTCTCAAAATGCTACTTCAGGGCTATCTTTTACCAATATCAAGGATAGTAAAGGAAATCCTTTCGACATTAATGAAGTAGGTTGGAGCCCTTCCGTCTTTGAAGCAAGGGTTGTTATTAAAAATGGAGCCGCAGCCAAAGGAAATCTGACAATGGAAATATACTCTTACCCTGATCAAATTCGCGCACCGTTCTCTATTGAAATTCCTGTGATTCCCTAAAGGAAATGTAACAGCCATAAAAGCAAGCCGCATGAAGTAGTCATGCACTATAATAATAATATCTAACATCTACATTCAATCGATATATTCACAGGAAAGGTGTGTTCCACAATGAATCAACGTTCAATCCGTTATCCACAGCCACTTGCGCCAGGGGGCATCATCGGTGTGGCGGCACCGTCCAGCGGTGTAGGCGAATCCATGTATCCTTCTCTTGTAGAGTGTAAGCTCCATATGGAGCGTCTTGGGTTTGGCGTACAAGAAAGCCCGTCCCTCCGTCACAATAGTAAATGTGTGAGTGCATCCAAAGAGGCCCGTGCCGAAGAAATGAATGCGTTTATGCGTGATCCGAATATTCAAGCGATTATCCCTCCATGGGGCGGGGAATTCCTGATGGATATTCTCCCCCTGTTGGACTGGGGAGCATTTCGAACGTTGCCACCTAAGTGGGTTATGGGCTATTCGGATATCAGTACATTCCTGTTTGCTTATACATTGCTCACTGGCACAGCTTCGGCTCATGGCACCAATTATGTAGATCTTCGATCAAGCCAGATCGATTGGGTTACTGCACGCTGCTTGGATGTATTACAGACCGAACAGGGCGGGCAGATTACACAATCGTCTTCTACGCATTATCAAACGGAATGGAAACCAGAACTGCCCGGTTTCAATCTGGATACACCTTCCCGCTGGAAACAGCTCGGTCATGCGGAAGATGCAGACACGGCCGTATCATTCTCTGGACGACTCATGGGCGGCTGCATGGATACAATCACCTGTCTGATCGGTACACCGTATGCCCCCGTTGAAACATATCTGGATGAGTATTGTGCAGACGAGGGAACGATCTGGTACTTGGAGAGCTGTGAGATGAATGCGGGAGATATCTATCGTCATCTATGGCAGATGAGACAGGCGGGCTGGTTTGCAGGCGTGAAAGGCTTCATGTTTGGCCGACTTGCCGGTTATTCGGATACAGGAGATTTTAATTTCACGGATGCCCTGTCTTCAGCACTGAAAGATCTGGACGTGCCTATCCTGTACGATGTGGATTTAGGCCATATCCCACCTCAACTCACCTTTGTGAACGGAGCACTGGGTAAAGTGGCTTATGAAAATGGACGCGGGAGCCTTGAGATGACGTTTCGGTAATCACCTTTTGTAGGCGGATGCATACCTTGAAGTATGAACTTATTTTGAGGAAGGGTTGTGCATCATGTCTGATTCCACATCCACACCATCCACACGCGTCGTATACCAGGCCAATCAACCGATGCTCCAATCCGTGCAAAATGTGCGGAATATGCTTCATCATACAGCCCGGCAACATATAGGCAAGAAGGTGCACGTCCAGAATATGGATGGTCAGGTATGGGAAGGTGTCATCATCAGTGCAGACCGCGGGATTCTGTATCTCCAGGTTACTCCGATGCATGGATATCCTGAGCCACGCGCTTTATTCGGACCGACCATTTTGCCACTCGTCCTGTATGAGTTGTTAGTCATTACGCTGTTAATGTAGCTTGGTTTAATGTACTTCACGCAACGTGTGCCACAACCCACAAAAAGCTCCGCTCCTGCCCCTTCGGGCCTTGGGAACGAAGCTTTTTTGGGGTTTGTGGATTTAATGAAATGTCTCTGGATGAAGAGATTCTTCTCGCGGTACAAGCTGGATAAGTGACTTCTTCTCCTTCGTGCGGTATGTTTCCTTGCTGGTGTGTGAAATATGATACAATGGTGTCGGCACCACGCCTTATCTCATATGAAACGGAGTTTGATCCGGTTGGAATACATACGTCATGATTCATCTCCCGTAACTCAAACCGAGGCGGGTAGGATTGGCAACCATTCTACTGAACAACCCCGCGTGATTGCAATCTGTCTGCTCGCAGGCAAAATCATGCTGCAAAGCGGTGGTGAAACCTACCGTGTCGAAGATACGATGAAACGTATGGCAGCGGCGCTTGGATTACCCCACTCGCACAGTTATGTTGTGCCAACAGGCATCTTTTTCTCGGTAGATGCAACCGAACCTGCCAAGCTGATTCGCATCTCTGAGCGTACAACGGATCTGGACAAAGTATCCGAGGTGAATGCGGTCTCCCGCCGCATTGGACAAGGAGAATTATCCGTTCAGGAAGCGCATGACCTGTTGTTGCAGATTGAAGGCAAACCTTCCTCCTACTCAACGACCGTGCTGCTTGGGGCTGCGGCGTTATCCAGCGGTTGTTTTACCATTATGTTTGGCGGGGGTTGGGGCGACTTTCTTCCAGCGCTCGTCTGCGGTGGCATAGGCTATGCAGCCGTGATTGCCTTTCACCGGTTGGTACAGGTCAAATTCTTTGCCGAGCTTACCGCAGCCTTCGTCATTGGTTTACTCGCTTTTTTCCTGGTCTATATCGGAGCAGGCCATGAACGGGACAAAATCATCATTGGTTCGGTTATGCCTTTGGTTCCAGGTCTGCTGATTACCAATGCCGTACGTGACCTGATGGCCGGACATCTGGTGTCCGGTTTATCCAAGGGAGCCGAAGCGTTTCTAACCGCTTTTGCGATTGGTACCGGTATAGCGGTTGTGTTTTCACTTTTTATGTAAGACGGAGGAATGCAGGATATGCTCCATTTTATTGAACAAGCCTTGACCAGTTTTGTCGCTTCGGCGGCGTTCGGCATTATCTTCAACGCACCACGACGCATGTTGCTTCACGGTGGATTTGTCGGCATGATCGGCTGGATCATCTATATCGTGCTCGAATATGCAGCGGATGCGGTTCCTGCCACACTTGCAGCGACCATAGCCGTAGGTGTCATCAGTCAGGTTTTCTCCCGTATGTTCCGTGCACCCGTTATTATTTTCAGTGTCGCAGGCATCATTCCTCTGGTTCCGGGTGGACTCGCGTACAATGCCATGCGTAGTTTTGTTCAACATGACTACAGTGCAGCCATGGAGATGGCAGCCAAGGCACTCATGTTATCTGGTGCCATCGCCGTGGGCCTCGTACTATCCGAGGTGCTAAACCAGATGATACGCCGATTATCCGACTCGTTGCGGACAAAATCATTGCCAAAGTGACCTTGCTTTGTACCCATCATGAGACGCAAGGAAGGCCCGTTACAGACAGAGTGAATTCTCTGTACGCAACGGGCCTTCCCCATGAGATTTTCTTTTTGGACTGTATGCCAACACAACGGAAGCCTGTTACACGGCTTACTTTATGAACGTATTCTTAACCCGCACCGACTTGAGGAAGTATGGAATGAAGATACAGCACGTCAGGAGCGATCGTATGATTAAATGAAAAGCTGGTGTTGGATCGAGCACATGCTGTTCTCTTGGAATCTCACCTCGTGCAATCAGAATCCAGGTCACGATTCCTATCACGACATTCAACACATACATCACCATCATCATGCGTGGAAACTGTTTCTTCTTTTTATATAAAAGAACGAGACTCACAATAACGATCATCAATAGAATGATGCTGCTAATGAAGCCAAACCATAGAAGTGGGCGTATCACCTCAGTGTACATCTGCTGATCGACACCACGGCCTTCTACCCATCTGGCCGGGTCCATAAAGACGTTTACCTGCGACACATCCGAGATGAGAAACACCAGGGAGAGCCAAAGACTAATCTGAATCAAAATAAGCCAGCCGCCTAATCCTGAGATGCCAGGAAATTCCGGTCTGATCCCGGTTTTGGGCGACAGCGAGTTCATATCCAGTTCCGATTTCCTATATTTATAGTCCATTCCAGCCTCCTTTACGATAGATAAGACAACATATTATACATTAAAAGCTAATCCTGTGTTCTCCAAGAGAAGGAAATAATCGTCTGGACTATGGTCTCTCTCTCCATTGGATTCTATTGCGTAGCACGTATCATCACCGAAGCGAACAACTCCGCCGCAGTGCCACTTCCCGTGCGCATAACATGCTCTACATCGGTATGATCAAACCCCATCCACACGGCTGCAGTCCATTCGCTCGTATATCCAACAAACCAAAGATCACGATTCGCATCTTTAGCAACACCCGAGACACCCGCCTGTGTCGTCCCCGTTTTGCCCGCCACCGTAACCTGGTTCATCCGTGCCCGACTACCTGTCCCTGGCTAACCACACTTTGCAGCATCTTCGTCATAGCATTCGCTGTGCGAGTGGTAATAACCTGTTTATTTTCAGACCTATGCGAATAAATAATCTGTCCATCGGTATCGGTAATCTCTCGAATTAGGTGTGCCGTATTATACTTGCCGTTATTGGCAAATACCGCGTAGGCTTGTGCCATTTTTAGCGGAGATACTCCCTTATGTAGTCCTCCCAAGGCAATAGAGAGGTTCAGATCCTCTTCTCCCAGTTCGATCCCCAATCGACTGGCAAATGGATAGGCCTGTTTCAACCCAATTTCATGAAGTAACCAAACGGCTGGCGCGTTGATGGATTGCTGAATGGCCTGGGACATGGTAACAGATCCCCTGTAATGCCCTCCCAAATTGCCGGGTTGGTAACTACCATACGGGATGAATCTCGAAATGTTTGCTCCATGGCAAGCTGCGCTTGCCGATTCAATCCGGTATGAATCGTCCAGCCCGCTGATTGAATCTCTGCTCCACTCTTGCCTGTGATCCGGGAAGCCTCCTGGATTACCGCATCCACAGCGGACACATAAGCAGGCTCGCTCAAACCCGGTGCAGCTACTGACTTCAATTCCGTGTCAGAGGGCGTGTAATCGACGTGGCGAGCTTCCAGCATCTGTTTGCGCGTAATCAGTCCCTGCTCATGCATGATCGCATGCACGACAGAACGCCGCTGTTTTGAAAGCGAAGGATGATCCACCGGATTATAGATGGAAGGTCCTTTCGGAATTCCAGCCAGCGTAGCGATCTGCCATAGCTCCAACTGATGCAAATCTGTAATCCCGAAATAACGTACAGCTGCCGCTTTAACACCATACTGCTGTCGCCCCATGTAGATGTGATTCAAGTACAGTTCCAATATCTCATCCTTCTTAAACTTCTTCTCCAACGCCATGGCGATCGATATTTCATTCACCTTCCGGGTCCATGTTTTATTCCCGTTCAAATACAGATTTCTTGCCAGTTGCTGCGTAATGGAGCTTCCTCCCTGACTCAGATCCATATGTATGATGTCTTGCACGATGGCCCTGCCCACCCCGATGAAATCCAATCCATCATGGCTGTAAAACCGTCGATCTTCTGTAGCTAAGAAAGCCATGATCAGCAAATCCGGCATGGCGTTCAGATCTGCAAATTCCGAATATCCTTTGGTCTGTGTATACAATCTCGAAATTTCGTTTCCCTCTGCGTTCGTAATAAGGGTTGAAGCGGCCACCTGAATAGCCTCTGGATGATTGCGAAGCATTCCTTCACCATACACAATCAGATAAAGATAGAGAAGCGTCAGCGTAAGAACCACTGCAACGGTTGCATCGAATATGTGATAAATCCAGCGCTTGCTCCTGCGTCTCAACATTTCGGCTCCCTGATTACCTGTTCACTCGGAGCTGAATCGTCCTGAACCTTCAGTTCTGTAATCCCTAGCGCATGTTGGAGTAGCAATGTCTGTTCATAGGCTAGCCTGACCCAGTGCTGCATCTCTACCGCGTCCTTGCATCGACCTTGAATGATCTCGTCCAGAGAGGAACGGACACCGTACAGCGTAAGTTTTATCGGTAATCCCATTGGTGTCGAGATCGCTTGAGAGTTCTCTTGCATATGAAATGCAATCGTATTCAGATGGTTAGCCATCTGCCTTAACTCTCCTCTACTTAATACATCCATTTGGGCAGGGACCCGACCATTCGCGAGATCCGTTGTTCCGCTTGCAATATGCCGGAGATCCTCTGCTATCTTCTGCGAACGAATCCAGAAAAAGACTGCAAACAAGACTCCCCCGATGAAGATGAGGAACGGCCTTGTTCCAATGTGGTTTATTCCCCAGTTCATCATACGGGTTATCCACGCTACATCTGACAAGACATGAGCATAGGCAAATCGCAGCATGTGATGAACGACAAACAGGAGCACAGCGCTAAGGATGGCGCTTGCTCCGCAAATATATAGGTAACTGATTCTTACTGTACGCCATGATGACTTCATATTCGGTATCCTCCTCAATTCTGTAGTGAACTCAATTGAGATTAAGAATACCGAATATTTCTTAATGAAGGTGTGTTTAACTTCTTATCATTTTCTTAACACAGGAGGATCAATCACAGGAAACCGGGTAACAAAGTCAGTTCTTCCGTTTTCACTGTAGACAGTGATATTTCCGTGATGTAATTCAATCATTGATTTGGCAATTGCCAGACCCAGACCGGTACCTCCTGTGTCCCGGGAACGGGATTTATCCACACGATAAAAACGTTCAAACAGACGAGGAAGATCCTGAGCCGGAATCGGGTCGCCATAATTACTAATACGAACCACAGCTTCTTCCTCTTCCAGAGCAAGTCCAATCTCCATCACTTTACCTTGCGAACCATACCGAATGGCATTGCTGAACAGATTTTCATACGCTCGTACAAGTTCGCCTGGAGCTGCCAGAATCCATAGCGGTTCTTGTCCACCGACAATCGTATAGGTCATGCCGGCGTCCTCCAGCATTGGAGCAAACTCTTCAGCCAGCTGCATCAGAAACGAATTCAGATTCAACGCATTCAAAGACAACGGCAGACTCCCCCCGCTTACACGCGTATACTCGAACAGATCATCAATTAGCCTGCGAAGTGTTAAGGATTTCTCATAAGCAATGCTAACGTAATAGCGCATCTCAATTTCATCCTGGTACCGATCCTTCTCAACGTACTCCAGAAATCCAAGGATTGACGTTAGTGGTGTTCTCAGATCATGGGATATGCCCGTTATCAGATCATTTTTGGCAGCGACGGCATTACGTTCTTCCTGTAGGGACAACTGCAATTGTTCAGCCATCTGATTAATACTTGCAGCCACCACTCCGAACTCATCCGAGGTCTTCACCTCGATGCGATGAGACAACTCTCCTTTGGCAACTTCCTGAATGCCCGCCGTAATTTCATCCAGAACTCGCATCACCTTGCGTGAGAACAGGAAAAAAAACAGCACAAAACCAAGAGCTCCTACCACGATCATCAACGGCACTGATCCGATATTATGGATCAACCACCGAATTCCTTTAGCTGAAACAGAATAATTCGGATACGTCTGAGCTTCCAGAATAGACTGCCCAACCCTGCTGCCCCCGTACAAGACAGCCGCGGTCAATATGCCGCTTAACAGAAATGCATAGATAAACTTCCATCGAACTGTGTTAATTACATTTGAATTCATTGTAGAAGCTCCCGCCTGTGTACATATCACCTAACATTCTGTAGATGCATATTTCTTATTGAGGTTTGATCATCTTGTAGCCAACACCCCATACGGTCTGAATAAACTTGGGATGCTTACTGTCGAGTTCAATCTTCTCTCGAATCTTGCGGATATGCACCATAACTGTATTGTTCGACTCCATGAACTCTTCCTTCCACACTTGACAATAGATCTGTTCCATACTTAGCACTGAACCCTGATGACGCGCCAACAGTTCCAGCACAGCAAATTCACGGGGAGTCAGACGAACCGGCTGTTCGTCCACCCAGACCTCATGTGTATCGGTATTAATGATCAGATCATCGATAACCCACTCATGCTCCTTGTTCTCCCGACCTTCATTGAAGGTATGATACCTCCGCAGCTGGGATTTCGCCCGTGCCACAAGTTCAAGCGGGTTAAACGGCTTGGTCACATAATCATCGGCACCGATACTTAGTCCTGTTATTTTATCCATATCCATGCTTTTGGCAGACAACATAATGATTGGCATTTTCTGCTCTTCCCGAATTTTCATACAAGCTTCGATTCCATCCATATTCGGCATCATGACATCGAGAATAATGAGATCAACCGATTCTTTTTTCAATAGTTCCAGCGCCTCAATCCCGTCACTCGCTGTGAGAATACGGTAACCTTCGTTGCCAAAATAAATTTCCATCAATTTAATAATCTCCTGCTCATCATCCACAAGCAGAATAGTTGCTGGCTGTGCCACGGCATTATTCCTTTCCCTTCCACAATTCCTTACCTGTTCAAAGTATACCACCGAGGTATGAAAACGAAAATCATCATGATCTTCACGGACACGTTCAATCCATGTATCCTGGTGCTGGTCCAGGTCCTGAATTCTCCATTGTTTTACGCCTATCTTGTCGTATCGTCCATCCATTTCCAATTTCACCCACAGTATTCCCTGTAACATGCTTATATGTATTCGATCCGTTCGTTCTTACCATTTACGTACTTACTCGATTGAATGAAATCTTCCTATTTGAAAAGCACTAATTGGGGTTCTTTTCCCGTGAGAGTTAGCATCGTATACAATTGTCCTCTGTGATGATACACATGTCCCATAATCTCCAGCAACCACTCCAACCGACTATAGGATGCTCCCCAGTACGAATCCGTCACATGCAGTAACTCTTCGGTGTTAAACTGTCTGTACCGTTGGTACAGATACATCTGGTTATCCATCAATGCCTGCTTGATCTGACGGAGCGAATGAACCTGATTCTCTGCATAGAATAGAGCCATCTCTTCTTCCGATGCACCTTCGGAAATATAGACATCCGCTCGGCAGATCACAGACAGATGGGACAGTAATTCACCAACTGGCCGTTTGCCCTCAATCGGAGTCAGAGTCAAATCTTCTTCCGACAGCTGATCACATATATGAATTAACGATGTTACGGCTACATCAATATGTTTGAATGCCGATTGAATCAACAGATACACTTCCTTTTCTTCCCATTATACAGAACATATGATCGGTTATCAACCAAGATATCCCTCCTTCATATATAAACAAGTTATACAACAAATCTATATAAATTGAACTAAACATCTACACAAAACAGAGAGACAGAAAGGACCTGAAGAAGCGGAGCTAAAAGCTTTCTGCAAGAAAGCCACATCGGAAGCATATGCTATCCCCGGATTTCCCCTTTATAAAAGGAATCAAAAAAATCTGGGGATAACAGCGTTCGGAAGGTTATTCTGTCATCGGAGTGTGCAGTGTAACTATTCTTTAGTTCAATTTATATAACAATTGACGAACAAAAAAGTCCCTCCTCCTTTTTATAGACGGGATTTGGGACATTTTGTTGCCTGTATGGGTTCAAATCTTTGCTCAACTTGAGTATAACGAGCAATACGTTTGATCGAATCGTCCAGCCTCCAGGTCAGACCTGCGAATGAAAAATTGAAGCTCCCCGCAGTCCCACCATTGAAAACCAATGGCATCATGCGTATCTATTTTCAACAACAGCAGCATATCGGATAATTCCTGCCATGTCCGTTCCTCGTCTCCGCCATAATGTGCGGTCAGCTTCTTCTCACACGCCTGCTCGTTATAACCGTACTCTTCTCCAAGGACGATCTGCGACAAGGCCCGATGCTCGGCATCCGAATGTTGCCCATCAGGGTATCCAAACATCCCCCCCCAATTGAGCGTACTTGGATGATTCCAGTTCGACTCAAATTCAAGGTATCGGTCAACCAGATTCGTTTCTGTCACTGCCTCATCCGTCCCAGACTTCGTAGGGGAAAGCTCATCCAGTGCGTTGGCATCCGTATAGGCATATGTAGGAAATTCAAGATTAGGCAGGACTGTCACCGAATGGGCAACAAAAGGTCCTCCATCCAGCGCAGTATCACCCTCAGGCTCTCGCCTTGTCAGGTTATGGGCACTCGGCTCAAAAATCACACGATGTTCAATTGGGTAGGCAGGTTCATCCGCACCAATGAAGAAATATAACATTCCCCGTTCAGGCAAAGTCCCGCGCCCATCATTCGGCGTATACGGCGACAAGTCCACCAGGTTCAGCTGGGCCAGGAAAGTCATGGGCACCCCTTCTTGTGTTAAAGGCCACTCCATCTCACTCGACAAATCGGGATGTCCACCCACACGTGAGTTTCCTGTTCTGCGATATTCATCCAGTGTGGATACATCGAGACGGATTCCCCAGCGGCTTGAAGATAATAATAGATCGGCAGCAACACCCAGGCCACACGCCTCAAGTGTTTTACGAGCTTTTCTGGTCAGACGTTCACATTGTTCAGGCTTAATCATATAGATCCTCCCCTTTAGACAATACACCTATGCTGAGTCATATTCATGTTCACACCTGTATATTCTTCCGCGTTGACGACTTTCCCTGCTTCTATTCAAAAAAGAGACTGACATTCCTTGTCAGTCTACTTCCTTAATTCTATATTCCATTTAGCGATTCGGATCAGAAGATTTATCTTGGTAAGCACGCATATGCTCCTCACCATCCAGGAATTCATGTGCCTGATGGGCAGCCATCACCCCATGATAGCTGATATCCAGACCCAGATCTTCCTCTTCTTCTGTCGAGCGCACAGGTACAATCTTGCCAATCAACTTCAAACCGATCCATGTCATGGCGAATCCCCAGATGACCAGGGCTGTAAGGCCAAGTACCTGAACACCGAGCAGCCTCCAACCGCCACCCATGAATAAGCCGCCATCCGTGGCAAACAGACCTACGGCAATCGTGCCCCACATGCCTGATGCGGCATGAACAGGGAACGCGCCCACCGGATCATCAATCTGCCGACGGTCGAGCCAGTTGGTTGCAGCCATCATCAACAAGCCAGATACCGCCCCAATGAATATGGCCGCTACATCTCCAACAAAAGCACAGCCTGCTGTGATTCCGACCAGGCCCGCGAGCGAACCGTTAATAACCGATGGTGCATCCGAACGATTGAAGCGAAACAAAGTGTACAGCAGTGTAACCGCACCCCCTGAAGCCGCAGATAACATCGTTACAATCGCAATGTGACCGATTCTTACATCGGTTGCACTTAGCGTACTGCCCGCATTGAAGCCAAACCAGCCGAACCACAGCAGAAATGCACCTACGGATGCCAGCGGCAGATTGCTTGGAAGCGCAATGGCACTCACGCCAAGCGGTGTGTATTTGCCTTTTCGCGGACCGATAATGATTGCAGCAGCCAGTGCCGAGAACCCGCCGAGCGCATGGATGACAGCCGAACCGGCAAAGTCCTGCATTCCCAGCTGACTAAGCCAGCCGCCGCCCCATGCCCAGTGTCCACCAATTGGATAGATGATCGCCGTCATCAAGATGATATACAAGAGATAGGCACGGAAGTTGATTCGCTCCGCCACCGCTCCAGAAACGATCGAAATGACAGCAATGGTAAATGCCGCCTGGAACAACCAGAACGTCTCCAGCGATACCGGTATGTCCAGATGAGACAAGTCTCCATTCAGGAAGAATCCCGTTACTCCAACAAAACCGCCAACATCCGAACCATACATAAGTCCAAAGCCAATGGCATAGAACAGCAATGTACCGATCGTAATATCAGCAAAAACTTTCATAATAATGTTCACACTATTTTTATAACGCACGAAGCCAGCCTCAAGCAGGGCGAATCCACCCTCCATCAATAAAATCATAGCTGCGCTCAGGACGACCCAGACCGTATCGATCCCGGAGCTTAACGTCTCCAAAGTCATGCTTGTACATCCTCCGTTTCACGAAGCTGTCTAATCTCACGGATCGTATCGGGTGCAAGCTCGATCTCATCCCGCTCGATGCTGTCTGAATGCTGAATTCGTTCAGCGATCTGATCCAGTTCACGCATACGTCTGCGAATCTGTTCCATTTTGCGGAAACGTTCCTTCACCTGCACCATATACTCCACCGCCTGATGATGGGATGCCGGTCGTCCAGCAAACCATTTGCGAACGGGTGACAACGATTGATAAGCAACCTCTTCCGCTCGGCGTTTTTGTTCAAACTGCTCGATCTTTTGCTTGAGCGTTTCGATCTCATTTTGTTTTTTGACCTTCAGCCGTTCGATAAGGTACAATAAATCGGACGATGATATTTGCAATTCTGTACGGTGATAGACCTCATCGATCACTAACATATCATGTCAGGACTCCTTACATATCAAGTTACTTGTTACCGATTATAGTTTGCCGGGGTGTGCCCGTCAATCTTTTTTTGCAGTTGGTGATCCTAGAGCACAACCGTTCATGGAGAACGGCTTTTTTTATTTTACACGAACTGCATCTAACAACATCAATAATCTATGCCATTCGCAATTATGCAACTATTCCTCTATGCTTATAGAACAAGCATCCACATTTTTGTTCATGGACATACACAGGATAATATCATCACATAACCCATATATAAGGAGAGGATTGTACGATGTTTACTCGTAATGACGATATTCGTAACCAGATCTGGGAGGTCGTCTCTGGTTTAGACGAAGACCAGTTGAACCGGAAACCTACGCCCGAACAATGGAGCATCATGCAGGTCCTGCGTCATCTGAGTCTCATGGAACATGTCATCGGGAAGCAAGCCCGTCTTGCATTGGAGAAGGAACCGATCGGATTGGTGGATAAAAAGCCGTATGAACGATCTCTGGATCGCAGCCGATCCGTGGAAGCCCCGCCCCATCTTCAGCCACCAGCAGCACCCGAGGCCCTTGCAGATGTACGCAGCGATCTGGAAGCATCCCATCGGGCCTTGGAACAACTTGCCCGGGAACATGATGTTGAAGTACTGCGCAGCAAGTCTTTCCCTCATCCGGTATTCGGCGAGATGGACCTTGCCCAGTGGGTTGACTTTGCCAGTTATCATGAAGAACGCCATCTGGGTCAGATTCAGGATATCAAGCAACAGCTTGGCCTGTAACACACTCGGCATTCGGGTTATATAACATCATCAGATCTAGGAAAAAGACAAAAACCTCCGATCCTCTATAAAGGATCGAAGGTTTTTGTTTATTTCAAGTAACAGGGGATCGGCCCTACTACCCAAGACTTGATCGGATTGTCATCTTCAGTTCTTGCTTGCCAAGCTGACAAGTATGTCCGTTAGATTTTTTTGCCCAAAATCGCCAGATCCCGGTTCACACCATCCAGCACAGCCACTTCAGGATAATACCCCACTGTTCAAAACCATGCTTGCGTAATAAGCCCAGACTCGGTTCGTTATGTCCAAAGACAAACCCCAAAACAGTTGTGATCCCCAGTGCGGGACAGGCATCAAATACCGTATTCAGCAGACGGCCACCGGCCCCAATTCCACGGCATTGCTGATCCACGTATACACTGACTTCCACCGTCCCGTTATACGCCGGGCGTCCATAGAACGAGCTAAGACTCACCCAGGCTACAACCCGTCCTTCCTGCTTCATCACCCATAACGGACGATGATCCGGTGAATGGTCCTCGAACCACCGCATACGCTGCTCCACGGTCACTGGCTCCAGATCCGCCGTTGCCATTCGCCCTTCAATCGTGGAATTATAGATCTCCACAATCCGGGGCAAGTCCTCCAGGCGCGCATATTCAATCTGTAGATTATCCAGTTTCATCTCAACTCCTCCATTATTCCAAAGTCGAACCTCTAATTATAGAAGCTATTATAACGGAGAAGAGAAGTTCGCGTCATCTATAACATTTGAATCCATTGTTAGTTAACCGATTACTCAGGCAGTCCTTGAACCATGTTCCCACGAGTCAAATCTTGACTCTGATCCGCCCAACGAATATTGATTGAATGCGAAGTGAATAGATCTGGCCCGTCCGAAACCTGGAAGTGCAGATGAGCTTCACTAGAGTTACCCGAATTGCCGAGTTCACCGATGAGGTCGCCCTGCTTGAGTTTATCTCCTTCTTTGACTGCCACACTACCTTCCTTGATATGTCCAGTGATGCTGTATTCACCATTTCCATGATCGATAACCACATAGTTACCTGCCGGCTCTACCGGATTCATGACCCCCGGTACATTATCTGGAATATCGTTCTTGATTTCAACGACTGTACCCTCCGCAGCTGCATAGAGTGGTTCACCAAAAGCGTAGTAATTCTCGTTAACCGCCGCATCTCCCTGATAGCTTGAATCTTCCTTCGTCCGAACAATATCCAGCGCATAGCGCTGTGTTTCGTGCTCGTAATGATAGTTGGACAGAACATTATTCCCTCCCCAGAATACAAACATTTCGCCCTTCATAGGGAATTGGAACTCCGTCTTGGTGAATTGATTGTCCGTTGACTCATGAGCTTCCAATGGTTGAATTACCAGACCGCCGATCTGATTGTCTTCCGTAAAATAAGCTCGAATCCCCTTGGTTCCCGTCCCATCTTGCCATGCATGCTCCCTCAGATTATTCATCTTGGCATCTACCACCTGCTCCCAAGACTTCACACCCTTCAGGAAGTCGTCGGCACCCTCCTCAAACTGCTGTAACGTTAAGGCTTTCTTGAATTCCGGGGTAAACTGGTTATAGATTGTCTCTTTCGACCCATTCATTAATATATCTATCAAATTGTCTGGTGTTACCGTTGTGCTCACCTCTGAACTTGAGTTCCGTTCCTGATTGGAATTCTCACTCGATTTATCCGTACTTGCTGCTTGCTCGGCTGATTGTTGTTCTGCTTCTTTGGAAGTAATGGAGTTACTGCACGCAGATAATACCAGGCATGCACCAAGCGTTATGGCGAGCAACCTCCAGCTCTTTCTTGCCTTGTGATATTCATTGTTCAAATTGTTCATTGTTCAACACCCTTTCTGTTATAGGTTTACGTTAAGTGTACAGAATGAGTATTATCCTTCGTCTAACTCTTACTTACATGCAGCTAAACTCGCAATGCCCTTTGACTCTTTATAATTAAGATTCCGTTAAGATATCATACAGTCCAAAAGGTCTTCCGAATGGTATGATTAGCATTAAACAAAAAGGGAAGTACGAGGAGGTCATGAATTACAATATGGATCACGTCTCATTGCTGCTTGTAGATGATGAACAAGCGATTCTTCATATGCTCAAAACCGTTCTGCTCAAAGAGCAGTTTCTCGATATTGACACCGCAACTACAGGCGAAGCTGCTCTCGAAGCCTGTAACAACAAAACGTATCATTGTATCGTGCTAGATATTATGCTTCCGGGTAAAAGCGGTCTGGAAATCTGTCCTTTTCTAAGACAGGTCACGGATGCCCCCATCCTGTTTCTGACGGCCAAAACAACGGATTATGACAAGTTAACCGGATTCGCTGTCGGAGGGGATGATTATGTCGTCAAACCCTTTAATCCTCTCGAAGTGGTCGCCCGGATCAAATCATTACTGAAGCGTTACATGCCTTCCAAAACAGTAACGATCCCGGAACACACTTCATCCAACGTAAATACGTCACCCTCCGGCATCTCGGCAGGGATCTATGACTTCGGACGATTTCAGGTCCTGGAGCTGGCTGGCGAACTACGAGTTGAGGGACAAGCGGTATCCTGCCCTGCACTCGTATTCCAACTCCTGCTCTTTTTCTGCAAACATCCCAATCGCATATTCACCAAATCCGATCTATATGAAAGGGTATGGGGCTCTGAAGCGATCCGTGATGACAACACTGTTATGGTTCATATTCACCGTATTCGGGAACGCATTGAAGCAGATCCTTCTAATCCTGTGTTTCTTGTCAATGTCCGTGGTCTGGGTTACAAACTGATTCAGCCGCAACATGTGTCACGCCAATGAGTATTCGCCGCAGGTTAATGACCCGGTTTATCGGGATGCTTGCCGGTGCAGTCGTTCTTATCATTCTGCTTGGGTCTGTAGCCACCTACTGGGTCGTGCAAAAGATAAACGAAGTGAATCTGGTAGATGATTTTGCGACCAGCGGGCTAGATCAGTTAATTAATACCGCCGAGATCATGCCGGACAACACGATACGATACGATCCCGATCTTTTGAAGCAGGTTGATAAAAATAAGGGCTGGCTGCAGGTTCTGGATGAAAAAGGCTATGTCATTGACGATTATCACATCCCGTCCGATGTACCCAACCACTACAAACCTGGTGAATTGATTGCCTACTGGGAGGCTAATAAACCGTTTCCGTATCAGCTCGCCATGCTGATCCGGGAGAAGGACGGGAAATATTTCACGTTGTTATATGGTGAACGGAATGTAGCCAAGTCATTACTTGATGAGATCCGTCCAAAGCTTGCCTATGCCAGCGGTAAACTGCTGACTGTGAAACCTGCTGAACAGGAGACTATTCGCAAGGCAGATGCCTATATTCAAATTCTGGACCCCTACGGAAAGGAAATATTATCCTATAATAAACCGGCTATGGGTGTGCCCAGCCAGTACAGCATTCAGGATCTCGTTCTCAAAGTTCGTTATCCCAATCGTTCGGGCATATCGGTGGCCACGTGGTACGACATACCCAATGAAACAACTTGGTTGGTAAGTGTACCGATTGATCCAACCGTCGTTAAGAAGGACAATCCCTACGCTTTCATTCTTGAACCAGCTCTGATTGTATTGATTTTGTCCATCATCGTGCTTCTGGTTTTGCTTGCTTTATGGTACGCTAATCGCTTCGGCTCCCCAATGCTGCATATGCTCCAGTGGCTGCAGCGTCTGGAGAAAGGGCATTACGAAGAACCTACGGGGGCTATGGGCCTTCCGCGGAGCCAGCGCCGCAACGGAAAATGGAAGCGGAAATATCATGTTTATGGTGAGGTGCTTCATTCCATGCAGGCATTGTCCCATACACTCAAGCAAGATGAAGAGCAACGGAAACAGACGGACTCCCTCCGGGAGGAATGGATCGCTGGCATCACACACGACCTCAAGACACCTCTTTCTTCCATCCAGGGATATGCGCATATGCTGGAGGCCGACAAGTACAGTTGGACGACAGAGGAAGTCCGGGAATTCGCAGGTATTATGGTAGACAAATCAATGTATATGGACAGGCTTGTGAATGATCTTGCCATGACCTACCGGCTACGGAGTGGAGGTTACCAGCCTGAAGTGGCGCGAACTGACGTAAATACGCTACTTCACGATCTCGTGCAACGAGCGGAGCGTAACCCAGCATACGGACAAGGCCGTATTCATTTTCAACCTACAGATGCGCCTGTCTACGGGATGGTGCACATCCCTTCTTTTGAGCGGATCGTAGATAATCTCACGGCTAACGCTCTTCTTCACAACCCGTCCGAATCTATCCTCATTGTTCGTGTACATGCCGGCGAACGAGACGGTGAGTTCACCATTGAGTTTGCCGATAATGGACAAGGCATGAGCCCGGAGACAGTATGGAAACTGTTTGAACGATATTATCGCGGTACGGATACGGGTACTTCGGATGTGGGTTCAGGCCTCGGCATGGCAGTAACCAAAGGATTGATTGAAGCAATGAATGGCCGGATTGAAGTACATTCTACCCCTGGGGAGGGAACCGTTATTCGTTTGGTGTGGGATGGATCATCAGAATAGGCTGTTCAACATTTTGCTTGACCTTTCCAGTTTGAGTCTATATAATCGACACTCAATAACACCTGTTCCATATATTGATATTGAATGCAACACATTTCAGGATCATTCTAATGAGTTGGTCTAACATATTTGGCGATGACCAGAGACAAGATTTCGTTTGCGTGCTGCCCAGAGAGAGAGGGGATTGGTGAAACCTTCTTCAGCGAACGGACCGGAATTACCCCTCTGCAGCCGTGACCTCGAACCTCAGCATTTCGGACCTCCTTCGGATGTTCGGCATGTTACCAGTAGAGTTCACCGCCTGATCCCCGATAACGGATTCCAATGAGGGTTATGATGTTTCCTGTTCGCGGCGGCTGGCCGAGAGCGGAGTGCATCATAACCAAATTAGGGTGGAACCACGAGCCAAGCGCACTCGTCCCTTTTCCGGGACGGGTGTTTTTTGCGCTTTCATTTTAAGAAATGGAGAGTGGTTCACATGAGCAAACCGAATAAAAGTAGTCAAGTAAACGAACAGGTAAGCAGTCTGTCAAGCAACGAAAGAAGTAAACCATCTAATGATCTGCACCAATCCAGTCATTCCATCGAGGTCCGTCTGCAAAGTGGCGTGGTACGTTCTTACGAAGCAGGCATCACTGTAGGTGCGGTCGCCTCATCCATCAGTACAAGTCTTGGAAAACAGGCCATTGGCGGTATTGTAGATGGTCAGAATGTCGATCTCGATAGGGTGCTCAAGCAAGATTGCGAACTCTTCATCGTTACTTTAGATAGCGCGGAAGGTCTGTATCGTTATCGTCACAGCGCAGCACATGTGCTTGCACAGGCGCTCAAACGCATCTACGGTGCGGAACAAGTGAAACTGGGCATCGGTCCCGTCATTGAAGATGGTTTCTATTACGATGTTGATCTGGAGCACGCCTTGTCCATCAGTGATCTGGCTGCCATTGAGCGGGAAATGAACAAGATCATTCAGGAGAATCAAAAAATTAGTCGCCGGGTGGTTAGCCGGGAGGAAGCCCTCCGCATCTTCGGAGAAATCCAGGACCCGTACAAGCTTGAACTTATTCGGGATTTGCCAGAGGACGCCGAGCTTTCAATCTATGATCAAGGTGAGTTCTTCGATCTGTGTCGTGGCCCCCATCTTCCTTCCACTGGTCGGATCAAAGCCTTCAAACTGCTCAATGTGGCTGGAGCATACTGGCGGGGCAACTCGGATAATAAGATGCTGCAGCGCATCTACGGCACTGCTTTCCCGAACAAAGTCCAATTAGACGAACATCTGCACATGCTCGAAGAAGCGAAGAAACGAGATCATCGCAAGCTGGGCAAAGAGCTTGAACTGTTCATGTTCTCCGAAGAAGCACCCGGCATGCCCTTTTATCTCCCCAAAGGCATGACTGTCCGTACTGAACTGGAGCAATTCTCCCGTGAGCTGCAATTACAGGAAGGCTATCAGGAAGTTCGAACTCCTCTCATGATGAACAACCGCTTGTGGGAGCAATCCGGTCACTGGGAGCATTACAAGGACAATATGTATTTCTCGGACGTGGACGATGCGACTTTTGCACTCAAACCGATGAACTGCCCCGGACATATGCTGATCTTCAAAAATACACTGCATTCCTACCGCGAACTGCCGATTCGCATGATGGAATTCGGTCAGGTTCACCGTCATGAATTCTCCGGTGCGCTGAACGGCATGATGCGTGTACGGACATTTTGTCAGGACGATGCCCACCTCTATGTGATGCCCGAACAGATCGAGGATGAGATTAATCAGGCCATCTCACTGATCGGACGCATGTACGATATCTTTGGATTCGAATATAAGATCGAACTGTCCACTCGTCCGGAAGATTCCATGGGATCAGAAGAACTGTGGGATCAGGCGGAACGTGCATTGCAAAATGTTCTTGACCGGCGCGGTGTCGAATACCGCATTAACGAAGGAGACGGTGCCTTTTATGGACCGAAAATTGACTTTCATATCCTCGATGCGCTGAAGCGTAGCTGGCAGTGTGGAACAATCCAACTTGATTTTCAAATGCCGGAGAAGTTCGACCTCACTTACATTGGCGAGGATAGCCTGAAACACCGTCCGGTCGTAATCCACCGTGCCATCTACGGTTCCATTGACCGTTTCATCGGTATCCTGACTGAACATTATGCAGGTGCATTCCCACTCTGGCTCGCACCTGTGCAAGTGAAATTGCTGCCGGTATCCGATCATTACGCAGACTATGCTCTCCAAGTACAGAGCCAGCTCCGGGCTGCGGGAATTCGGGTAGAAACAGATCTGCGCAGCGAGAAGCTCGGGTACAAAATCCGTGAAGCCCAGATGGAAAAAGTACCTTATTCGCTCGTACTCGGTGAGAATGAGAAAAATGCCTCATCCGCCTCTGTCCGTGCATACGGTCAAGGAGATCAAGGCATCCAACATATTGAAGCTTTTATTGAAATGATCCAGCAAGATGTGAAGGCAAAAGTATAAAAAATGTAATGACTCTATTCATTGGTCACTCATCAGCTTGTGTGAATTACAACTTCTCGTCAGGTTTCAGCCCAACTTGTTCTTCGCTCCACGTCCAGAAACGCTCAGCTGAAGCATCATCAACGGCATGTGCCTTCAGCTGCTGCTCTTTCTGTTGATAGAAGTAACGCCCGGTGACCCCGACGACTTCAGGACTTGTAGCCAGATAGATAGCCGTTCGTGCCCCTTCTTCAGGCGACAGAAAGAACGGCAGCTTGCCTGCAAAAGCCATAATACGTGTGCCAAATCCGGTATTGCGATCCACGCCAATACTTGTTCCCACCGCACCCGGATGTAGACAGTTCACCGTAACAGACGTGCCTGACATTTTGCGGGCGAGCGCACGAGTGAACAGAACGTTAGCCAGCTTGGATTGAGCATAGCTTTTGATCGGATTATAGCCTTGGTGCAGATGCGGATCTTCAAAGTGAATTTTGCCAGCTTTGTACGCGCCAGATGATACGTTCACAATCCGTCCCTGTTTCGCTGCTTTCAGTGGTTCAATCAAAAGCACGGTGAGCAGAAAGTGTCCCAGATGGTTAATGCCGATACTCTGTTCGAATCCGTCCGAAGTTTCCTTCCGCTTGACCATGACAACACCCGCATTATTAACCAGAACATCCAGACTGTCGTGGCGCTCGCGGAAAGTTCGGGCAAACTGGCGTATGCTTTCGAGTGAACCCAAGTCACACAACATGAGTTGAATCGCTGACGATCCGGACTGACGTAGTGCTTCCTTGAGGGCCTCCTGCCCGCGCTTCTCACTGCGACATGCCATAATCACACTGTACCCTTGTCTTGCAAGTTCGATTGTTGTTGCCAGACCCATGCCTGAATTCGCTCCTGTAACCATTGCTGTCTGAATGGACATCACGTACTTCCCTTCTGAACCTGAATTCTATAATTCATGTGTATTTACCTTGTCCTGATCCAATCATGAACTGACCCAAGCCCGATCACAGGAAAAGAGGCACTTCGACGGACAATATGAGATAATGAACTGATCACATCTAGGTTTCCATGGGAGGACAAGTATGCTGACCAAAGAGGATTTTAAAAAAGTTAAACGACAAGCCAAACTTGAAATCGCACTACTCGAACAGGAATATCAGGATATCTTGCATAACGTCGATTCTACGCTGTATGAAGAATACGGTATATTGGACCATGAGGAAACACGTGAACTCACCCGAAAACGCAAGAACCGAAGATATGCTTCAATGATCATTGAATTATGCGCCATTATGGAACAAATGTTAAATCAATTGTACAAACACGTATATCAGAAAAAGTTTAATTCGACCCAGTTGATGAAAACTCCTGCCTACCGTGCACGATCCAATATGGAGATTATTCAAGCTGAATTGAATAAAGAACACATTGCCCTGAAATTTGAAAAAGAACACTTTGCCGATGCGCTTAGTCTGGTATTTCTGAAGAGGAACAAACTTGTTCATGAGAACTTCTCGTTGGTCACCATTGTGAAGGACGGCAGTAATGAAGAAGAAACGTTTGAAGAACTGCTCCATACGGTAAAAAAATATAGAAAACACTTACAATATAATCGCCCTGAATAATAAGGGCTAACATCAGCATCCATTAGGAGGTGTACCGGACTGGAATCCGGACTACCATGACTAATCCAGCGAACTCAACCAACTCGATCACTGTGTTACAACTGCATATCCCTACACCTTCGGGGAAAAACCCCATATTCCCTGTCATGCTTCGTGGCGAAGATGGTATTACCCTGGTGGACACGGGCATGATTGGACAATTCGCAGAGCTTCAATCCTCTCTGGAACAAGAGGGCGTACAGCTCTCGGATATCAAACGTGTAATTATTACCCATCAGGATATCGATCATATCGGTAACCTGGGTGCACTTCTGGACGCCATTCCTGATCTGGAAATTTGGGCTCATGCTGCTGAAATTCCATATATCACAGGTGAGAAACCATTGATCAAGTTCACACCGGAGCGCCGCGCGATGTTATCCGCTCCCGTTCTGGCACTGGCAGACCAGTTGCTCATGCAGCTGCCCGAAGTTAACATTAGCCGAACTCTGGCGGATGGAGACATGTTGCCTCTTCCAAACGGTTGCCAGGTCATTCACACACCGGGACATACGCCAGGTCATATCTGCCTGTACTTCCCGGAGCAGCAGTTCCTGCTCGCCGCCGATGAACTTCGTGTGGTCGATGATGAACTGGTTGGCCCCGCGCCACCTGCGACACCGGACATGCCTGAGGCCCTGCGTAGCCTGAAGAAACTGACCGGGCTTACAATCCAGAAGGTTCTCTGTTATCATGGGGGCGAATTCACCACTGCGCCTGAGCAACGCATCGCTGAGCTTGCGGAGGATGCAGAGTAAGTAAAGTTTAAAGATCGAAGCCCACATAGGGTAGGCCAGACTCGTGAGTGTATAGTACACTCCGCATTCTTTTGAAGCAATTCTACCCTGAGTATGACACCATACTTTGTATCACATTCAAGTACGAGTATCGCATTCAATGGATAGCATCATATGCGGTTATTAGAATGATACACATTACCATTAAGGAGCTGTCCCCTACGTCAAGGAATTTGACGGGACAGCTCCTTAATTCCTTTAACCATGCGTACTTCTTTCCCCGATGCGCAGCTCCATTAATTGCTACGCTTCATGATGACCTGCCTTGCGACCAAAACCGCGTTATTAACGAGGTAATAGTGCGATCAGCCTTAGCTCTCCGGGGTAAGCACAATCAGTCTGTCATCACCCTCACGGGGTGACCCGCGTCCATCCCGATTGTTCGTCAGTACGTACAACTTTCCGTCCTCCCCAGCACTGACATTGCGAATACGCCCCCACTCATCTTCGAAGATTGGTTCCACCTGATCTACCTGTGTGCCATCTTCCGATAGGGTGACTTTGAGCAATTGCTCACCACGCAAATTCGCTGCAATCAGTGATCCAGCCCATGGACCTTCCTCCACAAATGCTACACCAGACGGAGCCCATGTATCATCCCCGCTATGTGCAAGCGGAGCCTGATATGCGCCATTGTCATCGTCGTCTCCCTCGACTTCAGGCCAGCCATAATTCTCTCCGGCTTCAATCCGGTTAATCTCGTCGTGATTCCGCTGACCATGTTCCGTGGCATAGAGATACCCGTTGTCCGGGTTCCAGGCCAGTCCCTGTGCATTCCGATGTCCCATACTGTATACCGGGGAATTCGGCCATGGATTGTCCGCAGGGAACGATCCGTCGAGACCGATTCGCAATATTTTACCCCCAAGGCTATCTTCATTCTGAGCCAACTCCGGTTCATAACGCTCTCCAGTCGTGATATAGAGCAACTTATCCGGGCCGATCTTGATCCGTCCTCCGTTATGATTCACCCCGCCGGGGATGTTACCAAGCAGCTCTTTGTCAATAACCGCTTTCCCAGCACTCACCTTGAGACGTAACACCCGATTGGCGATCTCATCGCCTTCCAGATAGGAATGGAATGCGTACAGATAACCGTTATCCGCAAAATCCGGATCAGCAGCAAGACCCAAAAGTCCACCCTCACCTTCTTCATTAAACGGGGCTGCAAATGCAATCAATGGTTCAGGTGACAACGTTCCATCCTCAATGACCCGAATCGCACCCGGTCGCTCGGTTACAAACATCCGACCATCTGGTACACTCACAAGCTCCCATGGTGCATTCAGTCCTTCGACCAGAACAGATGCCTGATATGGAACAACCGTATTTTCCTGCTCCTCACTCTCACCACCAGTTGCATAGCTATTCTCTCCATTGGGAGTTTGCTCCTCACCCGTTCCCTGTCCCTGAGACGTCTGCTCTGGATCTGTCTCAGGGCTGCCCGATGCACAAGACGTTGTTAACAGGGCCACACTTAATAATGAAGCGTACAGCGGAGCGATTAGTCGATTATTCATCATTCCATCTCCTTTCGAATTTCTTTGTGATTCTATATCCAAATTAGAACATATCATTTGTCTTCAAATTCCTTCATTCAACGCGAGCAACCTCAAAGCGATTTCGCCCTGTATTACCCTTACCATCTGCCACCTAAACGGAAGAAATTACATGAGTTCACGGAGCATATTAACCCTCCAATTTGGATTTCCCCAATAATCTTTTATAATAGATAGATAGAACGAATGGAAAGGTGGACATATACACTCATGAATCAAAACCCTTTATCCCGACTCGAAGCCGATCTGTCTGCGCAAGGTTTGGATGCCATGCTCATCACAGATCCGAAACATATCTACTATTTAACTGGATTTGCAAGTAATCCGCACGAACGCTTCCTCGGTCTTGTTCTCGCACGTGGCGAAGAACCGTTGTTGATCGTACCTGCCCTCGACGCTGAAGCAGCCTCAGCCGCTTCCTCGGTATCCAACATCGCCACTCATACCGATACGGATAATCCATACGCCTTGTTCGGACGTTATCAGGGACGTCTGGGACGTGTCGGTCTCGAAAAAGAATATGTAACTGTCGCACGTTATGAGCAGCTGACCGCCGCTTTGGGTGCTGCCAGCTTTGAAGATGTTGGGCCCCTGCTGCGCACGTTACGTGTAAAGAAAACACCAGATGAGGTCGCCCGCATTCGCCACGCCATTCATCTAATCGAAGAAACACTGCGTCAAGGCCTCTCCCACGTCCGTACTGGCGTAACCGAGATTGAGCTTGTCGCCGAGATGGAATATCAGATGAAGAAGCTGGGTGCCGATGGTCCTTCCTTCGATACCATGGTGCTCACAGGACCCCAAACAGGTCTGCCACACGGAACGCCAGGTGAACGGAAACTGCAACATGGGGACCTGTTGATGTTCGACATGGGTGTCTATGCTGGCGGTTACGCATCGGATATCACGCGCACATTTGCCTTTGGTGACATCTCACCTGAACTTCGAACCATCTATAACACCGTGCTCGCAGCAAACGAAGCTGCCATCCGAGTGGTGAAACCAGGCATTACCTGTGCGGAAGTGGATCGTGCGGCACGTCAGGTTACGGAAGAAGCGGGATACGGCGAGCGCTTCATGCACAGAGTAGGCCATGGACTGGGCATTGATGTGCATGAGTATCCTTCCCTCCATGGAGAAAATATGGACATCCTGAATGAAGGTACCGTGTTCACGATCGAACCGGGCATATATACAGCAGCAGGCGGTGTCCGCATCGAGGATGATGTTATCGTTACAGAGACGGGTGTAGAAGTTCTGACGACATATCCGAAAGAACTGCAAATCCTTACAGATTAGTCCAATTGTGATCTATGTCAAAAACAGCCCCATATACATCAATGCTCAGCCGATATTATGCATCATAAACTAAACTGCACGAAACTGTGCTGAACTGTATCTTCAAAACAATAAAGTACACACGTGAACGCAAAAATCCCGCAAATCCATGTTATCATGGGTTGCGGGATTGTAATTAATACGAAGCATATTCTTAAATTACTCCGTCTGCATTCTACGTGATCTTATTCCTGCTCACTCATTTACCATTAGTCCAACTCATGCGTGATATCCTGCCAGGATTCCAGCTGTGGCAGCTGTTTCTTTCCCCAGTAATCTAGAAACCATTGAATAATCCCCGTCGTGTCTGTCGTGCTGAAGCTGTAATGCCGGAAACCGTCCTCGCCTTCCTTCAAACGAATCTCCGCCACCATTTGCCCTGGTTCCTCAAGCGCAGCAGCCTGCATATACATACTTCCCTCCACCAGCTCCGAAGGTTCAAGTACTACGTATTCCTGCAATTCCAGATTGGTGATCAAGTCCACCAATAACGAGGCATTAATGCTATCATTCTCGTAGGTTGTGCCAGTGCTTTCCAGTGTATAACGCAGTGTAGAGTACATGTGTGATTCCCCTTTGGTTGAAATCATCGTTGGCTAATGATACACGCTCATAACGACAGGTCGTTTATATTATAACTTGTTCATAAACATGTAAAAAGGATTTTCCTTGTTTCGGGGAAATGTGTTTTCTATAAAAAATCCCCTTGCAGAGTCCGAATTACAATGGACTGCGCAAAGGGTGATTTTAAGTGATACTCTTTGAATATTCTCTAGACTTCATCCTTGAATTTAAAGTTACGCGCAGCATAGAGAAACGGTGTTCCTACCGCCGTTAATACGAACTTGATGATGTATGTCGTCAGGAAGATTTCAAGCCAGATATCCCATGGATAGATGAACGCAAATGCGATCGTGCAGAACACCAGCGTATCCACAAATGAACTGATAATGGAGCTACCGTTCGTGCGTATCCATAACTGATTGCGCCCAGGTGCGACCTTACGCAGCCAGCTGAACAACCGCACATCCAGGAACTGACTGATGAAATAAGCAGTCAGACTTCCGAGGGCCAGACGTGGCAGCAGACCAAACAACTTTTCCATCGATTCCTGTGCAAAGTCCGTCGGTGCCGGATCAAAGTATAATACCATCTGCATCAGTACCGTCGTCATAATGAGCGTGAAGAATCCGAACCATACGGCCTTCCGCGCTTCACCCGATCCGTACTTCTCATTGAGAAGATCACTGGTCAGATACATGCTGACATACATGGTGTTACCCAGCGTCAGGACGATGCCCATAATATCTATCGTTTTGGTCACCTGAATGTTGGCGATAACCGTCGCCACACCTATCCAGGCATACAGACCTTTTTTACCGAACAAGCGGTAACACAAGAGGAAAAATCCATAAGTAACGAGAACGAATACCGCTCCAAAGCCCAAATTAAACATAAATACATACACTGCCTTCCTAGTTTTGATTACGCGGGATGGTTACGAACCGCGGTTCGGCTCAGGGCCAAAACATGAATACTCTATCATATTTCTCTTCCATTGAACAGTACTAAATTCCCCTATCCCTATCTAAGCCATACCAATGCGACCCCATCCTTAACAGCCAATCCCTGCTTATCAGCTACCTATGAATTCACCTGTCTTGTAAAAAAGAACTCCATCACAGCGTCTGCCCTGCACAATCTGGTGTAACTTCACGTCAAAGAACCGCCCTTCGCATTTCTCCGAAGGACGGCTCTTCGCCTATATCTCGCAGATCGCTCAGTCTCTACCGCGCTCTGCACCTATCCAATTGCTGTAGCCCCGCCTCAAGCTGCTCCAGCTTACACTAAAGCAGCTAAGGCTTGCCGCACTTGAACTGAAATATCCAGCTTACGCCTGAACCGCTGAATCCAGCTCACGGCTCTGATCATTGAACGTATCCTGATCATTTTCTTTTAAAATTTTGCTCGTCACGAGTCCTGAAGTCATCGACCCGTTCACATTGAGAGCAGTACGACCCATGTCGATCAGCGGCTCAACTGAAATCAGCAGTCCAACCAAAGCCACAGGCAGGTTCATCGTGGACAACACGATCAGGGAGGCGAAGGTTGCCCCGCCGCCAACACCAGCCACTCCAAACGAACTGATCATGACAACAAGGATCAACGTTACGATAAAGTCCCAGCTCATCGGGTCGATTCCGACCGTCGGAGCAATCATTACCGCCAGCATGGCCGGATAGATCCCGGCGCAGCCGTTTTGCCCAATCGTAGCCCCAAAGCTTGCAGACAGGTTCGCGATCCCGTCCGATACACCCAGCTTCTTCGTCTGTGTCTCCACGTTCAACGGAATAGCCGCAGCACTCGAACGGGACGTAAAGGCAAATACCAGCGTTGGCAGAACCTTTTTCACATACGTAATCGGGTTGAACCCGGACAACGAGATGATAATCAGATGGATGATGAACATGACAATCAACGCAACGTAGGACGCAATGACGAATTTGATCAGCTTCAGAATCTCTTCTGGATTCGTGGTTGCCGTCACCTTCGTAATCAGCGCCAAAATTCCGTATGGCGTCAACCTAAGCACCAACGTTACGATCCGCATAACCACCGCATATACCGCATTAACCATGCCTCGGAACGTTTCCGCCTGCTGTGGTTTTTTGCGATCAAGTCCAAGTACAGCAACACCGATAAAGGCTGAGAAAATAACAACTGCCAGTGTAGACGTACGACGTTCTCCCGTCATATCCGCAAATGGATTCGAAGGAATGAACTCCAGCACCTGCTGTGGAATCGTCTGATCCTTCACATCAACCAAACGTTCCTCCACCTTCTGTATCTGGGCAGTCTCCCGATCTCCTCCTTGAATCTCAATGGAAGTCAGGTTAAATCCTAGACTTGTCACAATACTGACCCCTGCCGAAATCGCCGTGGTAATCAACAGAATCGCAATAATCGAAATACTCATCTTACCAAGGTTTTGCTTGCCTTTCAGATTCATGATCGCCGAGATAATCGACACCATAATCAATGGAATCACGACCATCTGTAACAAGCGAACATATCCTGAACCGACCAGATTAAACCAATCGACCGACTTCGTGATGATGTCAGAATCAGAGGTGTAGATCAATTGAAGAATAACACCATACACAACCCCCATACCCAGACCCGCAAATACGCGTTTCGTAAAGGAAATGTGTTTCTTCTGCATCCAGTAGAGGACACCCAACAAAGCAAGGATAACCACTACATTCAATATGACTAGAAAAGTATTCATTTTTATAAATCCTCCTCAAATGTGCGTAACCGAATTCATCCGGTTTTCTCTTCTATTTCTCAATCTTCCAACATGACATTTTACAATATATCATATAACAAACTATTCTGGTAGGTTTTAATTGATATTATGTAATATGCATGTAATAAATTCATCTATTTCTGAAAGAAATATACCAAATCGTGAAAATTGTTGTATTCAACCTCCGGTTAATTCTGTAATATAGGTATATCCGCTTATTCCCAAGTTTTCTCAACGTATAAACTAGGCCTTTCTTCATTGGTAGATAGGTCTTGTGATCATGGGAAAGCGACAATGTTAATGAACATGACGTGAAAGGATGATTCTATGTTTCGCAATCGCACCGTTGCTGGCAAAATAAGAGGCACCTTGTTCCTCGTTCTGCTAGTTGCTTCTCTGTTGTTCAGTATTAGTTTCTATGCCGTATCGATGAATATTATTCAAAGTTATGTGCTCCCGCAGTTCGACAAGGTCCTGAACACATCCATTCAGGATATATACAAGAATACATCTGCTTCCAAAATTCTACAGGTACAGAGTGGCGGAGCCGGAGCCGAAGGTGCTGCCATGACCGTAGAATCCTACTTGGCAGATAAATCTAAAGAGCACAATCTGGACGCAGCATACATAATCTCCATACAAGATGGCTCAGCCAAAGTTGTTGTTGCTAACTCTTCCTCCGGCATGAAAGCCCAGGATGAGATTAATGTAGAAACCGCAATGAATACAGCCATCGAGAACAAAGAAATGGTCATCAGCGACGTCTTCTCCGACTCCTTCGGTGTACATAAAGCAGCCTTTATGCCGATCGCCGGAAGTAACATGATTATGGCTGTAAGTATGGATGCCCAGTTCATTCAGGACAAAATTACACAGGTCTTCTGGCTATGTCTTGGGATTACAGCATTAGTCTTCTTGCTCGGCTGGCTTATCTCAACTAGTATGATCAAAAGAGTTACCAAACCGATCATCAAGCTCGTGCAACATAGTAAACAGATATCCCAAGGTGATCTGACCGCTGAGCTTCAAATTAATGGCAAAGATGAAATTGCCCAGCTTGCTGCCAGCTTCCAGACGATGACGCATAACCTCAAAGAAATGATTAGCCGTGCCCTGTCTACGTCGAATGAAGTTGTGGAAGGCTCCAATGACCTGCTTCAACGGGTCGAATCCATGTCTGGTATGGTCCGAAACTCCAGCCGCTCTGCAGAGGATGCAGAGAAAGGTAGCATCAGCATTGCTTCGAGTGCATCCGAGAATGCCAGAGCTATGGAAGAAATTACGCAAGGTATCATGCATATCGCTTCATCTTCTGCCGAAGTATCCGATCAAATTAGTGAAGCTGCCAATGAGGCAGTGAACGGTAATCGCCTCGCTCAGCATGCTGTGGAGCAGATGGAACGTGTCGGTCAGACTGCAAGCGAATCACTGCGCTATGTCGAAACCATGAATGAACGTTCAGTAGCCATCGGTACCATTGTTGCTTCGATTTTCGAGATCACCAAACAGATCAACATGTTGTCGCTCAACGCTTCCATTGAAGCAGCACGTGCGGGTGAGCACGGACGAGGATTCGCTGTCGTTGCCGGAGAAGTTCGCAAACTTGCCGAACAATCCAAGACAGCCACCGAGGAAATTTCGGATTATCTGGGTACCATTCGTGAAGACGCTGAACGCTCGGTTGACGCCATGAACCGTGTAACCAGGGAGATTGGTTCAGGCGCGACTGTTGTTCAACAGGCAGGTTCAGCCTTCCAGCAACTGAATGAGCTGATCCAGAACGTCAATCTGACGATTCAAACGGTGTCTGCTTCCACGCAGCAAGTATCCGCTGGTGCAGAAGAAGTGAGTGCCTCCGTTGAAGAAACGGCACAGATTACGTCCAAGTCCCGTGAGAGCATGCAACAGATTGCCTCCACAGCAGATCTTCAGCTCGGAGAGATGGATTCACATTCGAATACGGTGCGACATCTGCATGAGCAAGCTGTAGAGCTGCAATCCGCCATGAAGAATTTCAAAATCAATTGATCAGGTATACCATTAACCCATCATTGGCTGATTTAAACCTCATATATTCATAGGATATACAAATACCCCCATGCCGCTAACATTCCGTTTCCAGAGAACGGGTTGTTGGACATGGGGGTATTCTTGTATAACAGATGTGTTATGACGATTAATAAATGCTATTTCAATCAATTTCATAATCATTGCCTGAGCTGTACTAATTCTGTTCACTTACTGATATCACCTTATGTTTTCTCGTTCATATCGGCTGTTGACTTTGTTCTCTTGCGCACGTCGGTGCCGGAACACCCATAATCTTGTACACACGCTTCATATCCAATGAGGACCGCAACGATTCGGCTACCCGATCGAATTCCATCTCCTTACGTTCATGCGCACTATATGTCTCCTGAAGTGGAGCCAGTCCCTTTCCTTCACGCAGACCATTCAGCCATGAACGGCGGAACTGATCACTTTCGAACAAACCGTGCAGGTAGGTTCCCCACACTTTGCCATCCGCTGTGCCCCAGCCTTCATGGAACGGTTGCCCACCCGGATGTGCAATTTCGAACAAGCTGATTACACGTTCAGGCTCGTGGCACTCCGTAACGCCCATATGAATCTCATATCCGTTAATCGGTAATGGAGCAACGTCCATATTTCTTTCCCGTTCACCGTGCAGACGAATTGGATGATGAGACTGTACTCGTCCGGAGGCCCTGACCGTCTGCTTCTCCTGAAGAAACGTGGTGGATAGGGGGAGCCAGCCGAGTCCCTGCGTTTCCTGAATCTGATTCGCCTCCACTGCAAATGGGTCCTTGAGGTGCCGTCCAAGCATCTGGTATCCGCCACAGATACCTACAAGTTGAACGTGCTCACGTTCGGTCTGGCCGGCAATCGCTTGCTCCAGTCCAGACTCACGCAGAAACGCCAGATCACCTATTGTATCCTTCGTACCTGGTAGAAGAATGGCATCCGGACTTCCCAATTCCTCTGGTGAAGTCACGTAACGCACATTCACATCCGGTTCACGGGAAAGCGCATCGAAGTCTGTAAAGTTGGAAATACGCGGATATCGAATCACCACCAGATCCAGCTCTGTCTTGCCAGATTTGCCATGGCGCATGGAGTCCAGCACCACCGAATCCTCCGCTTCAATCTGAATATCTCTTATGTAAGGCAATACAGCCAACACTGGAATGCCTGTCCGTTCTTCGAGCCAGTCGAGTCCGGGCTGCAACAGCGACAGATCCCCACGAAACTTGTTGATAATGAAACCTTTCACACGCTGCACCTCATGGGGCTCCAGCAGCTCCAGTGTACCGACAATGGAAGCAAATACACCACCCCGATCAATATCAGAGATCAGAATGACTGGTGCATCGGCCCAGCCTGCCAGATTCATGTTGACGATATCCCGGTCTTTCAGGTTAATCTCCGCAGGACTACCCGCCCCTTCCATCAGCACCATATCATAACTGTCCCGCAATCGATTCAGCGCATCCATAACCGTCTGCTTCGCTTCAGGCAGGAAGTGCTGCCGATAGTCTGACGCACTCATCTGTGCATAGGGTACACCGTGTACCACAATCTGTGAATGCATGTCCCGCACCGGCTTGATCAGGATCGGATTCATATCCGTTGTCGCTTCAATGCCACAGGCTTCAGCCTGTGCTCCTTGAGCCCGGCCAATCTCCTTGCCATCTTCCGTTACGTAAGAATTCAGTGCCATGTTCTGTGACTTAAACGGGGCTGGCTTGAAGCCATCCTGCTTGAATATTCGGCACAGTGCTGTCGTAATTACGCTTTTCCCCACATCTGATGCCGTTCCTTGCAGCATAAGTACTGCCGCCGGGTGTTGTACAGACGTATCTTCCACGCTCCATCACCTCAGTCTCCCTGTTATGTCCCACATTCCTCATTCTGTGCATCTTTCACAGCCAAAAGAGCCCCTGAAGAAGACTAAGCACCGTCAGCAATGCTGCCTCCAGCAGCTCATTCATCGCTCCATAGGTGTCTCCTGTTAGTCCGCCCAGCCTTTCACTGATACGTGCAGCAACGAATTTACCGATGATGTAACACGCAACAGGTATGACAATCACCGCCGTCACCGGATATAACCACCATGGCAATGTTCCCAGGCTACTCATCATCGCATCCGCAGTACTTATATGTGGCTGGAATATCCATACGCCCGCAATCGTAATTACACCTGCCAGAATAGTTAGCCCTACCGCAGAGTTGCGCGAACGCTGGACCTCTCTCCGCTCACCTAATCCTTTGAATAAAACAGCAAGTCCATCGTCTCCACGAGCATTCGGCCAGGCCGAGATGGCATACACCATGAACCAGCGACTCCAGATCATGGGCAGGATCAGCAGCGCACCATAGACCCAGTTACCCCGTGCGATAAAATCTGCGATTAGGGCGCCTTTCATCATTAACAATAGAACGCAGGCGATTACACCCATGGCTCCCACACGACTGTCCTTCATAATTTCCAGCATCCGTTCACGGCTACGATAACTGAGCAGACCATCCGCCGTATCCATCCAACCATCCAGATGAAGGCCACCGGTGAGCCATACCCATAACGTCAAGGTCAACACTGCAGCCGGAAAGGCTGGGAGTACCGCGCCCGTAAGTGCCCCTGCGAGCCAGACACATAGTCCAATTGCAGCACCGACCAGCGGGTAAAAGACGACACTTTCCCGCAGCAACGGCGGGACGAAATCGATCTGCATTTTCACCGGAAATCGGGACAAGAATTGAAAAGCGGCCGCAGCCGCATGTTTACGATGATGAGTAGGAGAACCTTCCTTCATAACCGATACTCCTTGCTTTTCAGCTCCATCGCAATCCCCACCGTCACCAGGAACACTTCACCACATATGGCTGCAATCCGCTGATTCAATATGCCTGCCAGATCCCGATACGTTCTGCCAAGCGCATACTCCGGTACAATACCGTCGCCCACTTCATTCGTGACAAGCACCAGCAGACCCGGGTACATTCTGATGGCTTCTACCAGTGCATCCATATGATCCTGCATAACCTGCTCAGGTTCATCTTCATGCGCAAGCAGGACATTGGTCAACCATAGGGTCAGGCAATCGACCAGAATGGTCGGAGCCGAAGTGCCCGTATGGTCTTCTCCCATACGTGTAATGAATGCGGGCAATGCCATCGGTTCCTCCACCGTATGCCACAGGTATCCCGATGCCTCGCGCTGATTCTGATGCAGACGTATACGCTCACGCATCTCGTCATCATACGCCTGAGCCGTGGCCACGTACCATGCCTCCGAGGAACGCTGCATACAGAGACGCTCGGCAAACGAACTTTTACCGCTACGCGCGCCCCCTGTTACCAACACACTCATAGCGATACCTCTCCTTGAACCGTCGAAGCACCTGTAACATTAGAATCCGCTACATCACCCTCACTTGCACCCAGATCGGCATCCGAAGCCTTGTTCGTCCCATCGGATACCCCTGCACTTGCAAAAGTCGCCATCTCATTCAAAAGAAGACAGGCTGCATCAATCAGATGAAGACTAAGCACACCTCCGGTTCCTTCACCCAACCGCATGTCCAGATCCAGCATGGGCTTCAGATCAAGTTCGCGGAGCAAGGCTGCATGTCCACTTTCATGCGATGTATGGGAAGCAATCATATAAGCCGTGCTCACGGGAGCAAGCTGTCTTGCAATTAATGCGGCAGCAGTAGAGATGAATCCATCCACGACAACAGGACATCCGTTCGCAGCTGCAGCAAGAATCACACCCATCAGTCCGGCAATCTCCAGTCCACCCACTTTGCAAAGTACGTCCAGTGCATCTTCCCTATTCGGGGAATTCACGCTAAGAGCCTGACTAACCACGGCGGCTTTACGCTGCAAACCCGCATCATCAATCCCTGTTCCTCGCCCAACTGCTGAAGCTGGTGCGATCCCGGTTAATGCACACATCACCGCAGCACTCGCGGTTGTATTGCCAATGCCCATTTCCCCGGTAACGAACAACTGCGTTCCCTTTGCCACCTCTGCCGATACCACGTCGACTCCTGCAAGAATGGCCTGAATTGCTTCATCGCGGGTCATTGCTGCACCCTGTGCCATGTTGGCCGTGCCTTTACGAACTTTACGGGAGAGCAGCTCAGGATGCTCCAGATCGGCATTAACCCCGATATCCACACAGATGACATCGGCTCTGGCATGGCGGGCAAGCACATTGACGGCGGCCCCTCCAGCCAGGAAATTAAGGACCATCTGCGGCGTTACCTCGGCGGGGAAAGCACTAATACCTTCCGCCACCACGCCGTGATCTGCGGCCATGACAATAACAGCTCTGCGATCAAAACACGGACGAGCCATGCCAGTGATCCCCGCAAGTCGAATAACCAGCTGCTCCAATTTCCCCAGACTACCGGGAGGTTTGGTCAATGCATCCACATGTGCAGAGGCTTCCGCCGCTACTTCCTCATTAGGAGCCTTGATCCGACCCAATACCTGTTCCAACACCTGTTCATTATTCATCCTGCCAGCACTTCCTTCATCAAAATAGGGGTTGCCCCGCTTCATTATCGTTATCAGTTTTTCTGTTTTCAGTTAACTAGCTTTTACCTCTGCAGCAGACTGCAAATCGCGCAGCCAGTTTTAAGCCTATTTTTATAAGACGGATTGTAATATAAAGCGTGAAACTTACTGGGAATAAATAAAAAAAGACTCATGGCGGATTGATTCGTGTAGAATGAAAGTTCACATACACTCATTCACACAAGGAGAATCCTCCATGAGTTACTCATATCTTAGCATAATAGAACGTAGCAAGCTAGAAATCTCCACTAGCAAGGTAGAAGTTCACAAGCGATCAGAAAAGAGTTAGACAAACTTTAATTCCATTAACATTTATTACTCACGAATATAGGGTAATCACATATTAATTCATCTTTTTCAAACAACCTAATATTATAATTTCCTGGTTTAGGGATGGGAGCCTTAAAAGAAAAATTAAAGTCAATTCCTGGAGTCATATTAGAATCTCTTTTATTTGACACTTCTTCTTCATGGAAAAATCTAACTTTTTCTTGCTCATCATCAAAGAGACATGTACTTAACATTGCACTCTTTTCCTGATTATAAAACCATAATTTGATATATAAACGAAATTCATAAACAAATGGAAAAATATCACTTTCTATAGTGTTACATATCTTTTCTATAGAATGCTTTTTTACTTTTGGGTCAAAACTTATAGATTCAGCTAATAAGAGTAGTCCTGTGGTCTTATTCATATAATTACACTCCATATTTATTTTTTAGAATGCGAGTACAAGTATCCTTCTACACTATTGATTATTTTTATACGATTATTCACTTCAAGAATCAAACTGTTCCCAGTTACATTACTTTCGCAAATGATCTTATGTTGAGACCACTTCTCTATCTTCAAGTCATGAAACCAAGTCGGACTTTCTAGTATAATAATAAATTCATCGTCAATTTGATCTAGAACCGATACAATTTTTTTAAAATTTTCGCTACCAAACTTTAAAAATAAAATAGGTTTAGTAAACGTGTTCAACTTATACTTAGAAATAAAATATTTTAAAATTTTCCTCGAATAAAACCTTTCTATTTTTATTCTTACATAGACGAGAACCAAGAAAAATATCATGAGTATAACAACTAAAATATTAGTCATATTGCTTGACCTCTCTTAGTTTCTTAATAATACCTACGAATACCATGCATGAACATATTATTAATAGGATACTATACCTCAAGTCATTGTTTATTATCGCTTCAGATGGATAAATAGAATATTGCACTGTTACAACAAAAATTAGAATTATATTTCTCAATATAGGATAGTTATTTAGCTTGCTTTCTCTACCAAAGCAATTACAATTGCTACCATTCTTCTTATTAAAGAATAACAAATAAAAAGTAAACATCAGTAATAAACCAAAAGCGATGAAACTTTTCAAAGGAAGTATGTTGAAAAAGATACAAAACAGCAATAAACTTTCAATAGCTACTATAGAAAAATATGCCAAAATAGCTTTCTTTTTCAGGCTAATATATACTTCATAAATAAAGTCATGAGATTCTACAATTTTATGAAAAAGTGATTTAAAGAATATAATAAATAAAATTAAATCAATTAATGAGTACAATATATAGCTCATTAAACTAAGCCACCAAAGAATTTTAAAATATCTTCCTTGGAACTTAATTCACGTTTCATTAGTACTTCCTCATTAGAATCCCATAAGATTATACTAGGAGTTTTCTCGACCTGTACCTCACTCACTAAAAAATCGTATTCAGCATTTATTATTGGGTATTTTATATCGAAGTAATCTTTTAGTTTTTCTAACTCATCATTATCACAATCAATTATTATGATTACTTCATGTTTGATAACTTTATCTTCTATGCTTGTAAGATATGGAATTATCTCCATACATCTGATGCAATAGATGGACAAAAAGATAGCTCCCTGAAATGATTTAAAGTCGTAATTGTGTGCAGAGAACAATTTTTTTAATGAATCAATTTCAGCATTATCCTTATATTTATTTTTTTTTTCAAATAAGAATTTAAAATCCATTTTCTTCACCCCACATTTTTTTATAGATACTGTTCATCTCCAAGAGAATATTATGAGTTCCCTCTTCAACTAAGTTCCCCTTTTCAAAAACAAATATCCTATCAGTTTGTGCTGCCAAAGCTAAATTGTGAGTGATGATTATTATGATCTTATCCTTTCTAATATTTATAAGGTATTTTAAAAACTCTGACTCGGACAATGGATCGATTTCCGCAGTACCTTCATCAATTATTAGTAGATCACTTTCCTTAATAAGTGATCTTGTTAAAGCAATACGTTGCCACTGACCTCCAGATATCTGCGTTGAAGAGAAGTACTGGTTGCCTAGATTCTTGTTTAATGCCTCTTCAGAAATATCTTGAACCAAGAAAGGTTTGTCTTTCAGAAATTTTCTGATTTTTTGTTTAGAATACTCATCTACATCACTTAATTTAATATTTTCATACGAATTCAAAGGAAATCTGGAATAATCTTGATTCAAAAGCGATATTTTCCTTATTAATTCTGTACGATCCAAATTATTAATATCATTCATATTGATGTATAGAGCCCCTTTAGGAACATCATGTATACCAGCTATTATTTTTGCTAAGGTTGATTTTCCTGAACCATTTTTTCCCACAAATGAAACAATGTCACCTCTAGTTAGACTTAAATTTATATTACAAAGAACCTTATTACCGTTAGGATAAATAAAATCCAAATCTTTTATTTCAACTTTCTCTATTTGCCCTACTTTTAATTCTCCCTTTGATTCAAACTGATACTTTTTAAAAAAATGATTGAAATTATTAGAGAATATAGTAAAATTTTTAAATCCTGAAATAGGTCTAAACAGAGTGCTAAAATTAGATTCTATGATTCCTATAGCAGTTGTGATAGCCACCAAATCTCCTAGAGATACTTCATGGATAATTAATTTATATACTAATTGAATTTGTATAATGGTATATATTAAAGGAAAAATACTACTTACAATTATTTTTTTATTTACATACTTTTTATGAAAAGTAACCGTTTTATTGAGGATGTTACCATAAACTGCAGTCCATTTAGATATGAAAAAATTACGATCCCCAAACATTATCATATCCTTTTGATTTCCTGGATCCGTCAACATTCCCGTAATGTTTGAAGTCTCAATTCTTTCCTGCACTAACCCTCTCAATTGTATATCAGTATCTTTGGTATAATTCATATAATGCATAACCAGAGGAATGCCACCTAAAAGTAGCACTAATACGTAATACCATGAATAATTCGATATAAGTAAAAAATATACAATAATTAAAGTTGCATTTTGAAGAAAAGATAAAACGGAGTCGATTAATTGAGGAAGTCGATCTATTGTCTGCTTTAGAATACTTAAATCATTTCTATATTCTGGCGTTTCTAGCCAAGTTATCGTATTAGGTTTTAATAATTTCATGAAATAAACTTCAATCTTTGCTGTCATTTTGAGATTAAATCTCTGTTGTATTACAAAAGATATCTCTGAGACTACTATCTGAATTATCTTAATTGCTAATAGAAGTATACATATCAAAAAAAGCCCATTAGGGTTCGTGAGTTCGAACGAGAGCTCATCAAATAACTTTTTTGTTATCTGGAAACCTATCCATGCTAAAAAAGAAAGTATTATCAATATCAGAATATTTAACATTACATCTTTTTTATTATCTTTTATTAGATATCTTAGCCACTTAAATCCCAATCTCATAAATTCAGCCCTGATAAATAAGAAAAAGGTTCTATAATATCATGCACGCTCTTCCTAGTACTACATGGATATGAAGTAATAACCTGTCCAGCTTTGTTCAGACCAATTCCCCAAGGAAATCCTTGAATTCCTAAATCTCTATTTAGAGTCTGTAACTTAGAATTAAATACATTATTTTCTCCGAAGGTTCCTCTTAAAATGTGTATATCATTATCATCCGCAGCATTAACAAGAATAAGAAGATTAATTTCCTTATGCTCTCTATAAAAGTTATATAGAGCTTCCAATCCTTTTAAACAAGCATCACATGTCGTTGTATAAGCAAATATAAATAAATGATCAGTTATATAATCTTCTACTGTCCTTCCCATATGTAAGGAAACATTGGATATATATCCACCTATTTCCAAAGGTTTAATTGACCTGAAAAATTGCATGTTTTCAATATCTGACTTCATAATTTTCTCCTTAAAAATTAATAAAAAAAGAGAAGGCATCCTTCTCTTTAGGTAAAAATCAACAACATACACCACCCCAATATCCATCGTTTGTACGAGCACGAATCGTGTGGCCCGTAGAATTATTAAGACATATAAAAATCGTCTCATACCAATACATTCTATATTTTGAATCATTAGGACAAGCACTAGTTGAACATACTGCTTCTTGTTCTTGACCTACATACACAAAACCTGGAGGACATGACGCCATATTTCTCACCACCTTTCATAATTTATAATATAATAATACATAATTTAAAAAAAGGGTATATATTCCTAATTATAAATATTCATTAATACGAAACAAAATAATAACAAAAAATTCTTAAATTTCCCTTTCCGCTGTGGGATAAATAACTACTCGGTACAATAAATTCTTCCTTGTTATATCAATCGACACACAAGTTCAGCTATGAAATGATGTTAGCTACCATTCCAGTTCTTCAAGACTTTGCCTGTCACCATCAACTATCATCCCCAACTACCTATTAGCTTTTCCTTCACTCTAAAACTCCCAACGTCATTCCGTCTTTCGTCGGAGTAGCAACTGAGGCAAGTCATTGTCGGGATGCTTTACAATCGCCGAACTTACCTGAAACAATTCCTCGATATGCGCTTCCGTCATAAGTGTATGAGGCACTCCTATGACTGCGGGCTTTCCTACACGCAAGCCTAGCAGTTGATCGCAAAATTGAGTAGCTAGATTCAGGTCATGTAGAACGGCAACAATTGTTATAGCATTATGCTGGCGCCATCTGGAAAGTAATTCCATGAATTGCAACTGATGATGAACGTCCAAAAATGTCGTTGGCTCGTCCAGCAGCAGCAGGCGCGGCTCCTGTGCCATCACCTTGGCGAGGGCTACTCGCTGCCGTTGTCCGCCACTCAGGGAATCCAGCGGCCGATCCGCCAGTTCCGTGAGTCCTAGCTCTTCAAGCACCCTGTCCACCACAAGTGCTCCATCCGCCGATTCCCGCCCCAACCAGTTCTGGTACGGGTATCTTCCCATTTCTACGACATCTCGTACAGGATAGGAGATCGCTGGTAAGCCATCCTGCTGCAAAACCGCGATAATACGTGACAGATCCTTACGGCTGTACGAACGGATGTCACGGCCGTCAATACTGATCTGGCCTTCACTTAATGATTCAGTTCCTGCTATCAGCTGGAGCAGTGTCGACTTTCCGCTTCCATTTGGACCGACTACACCCCACCAGTCTCCTTCTTTAACCTGCCAGTAGATATGCTGTAAAGCGCGATGATCACCGTATGTTTTGCCTGCCCCTGCAACAGATACCATCATTGTAGTAGCCGGATGACCAGCACCCGCAGTTAAGGAATTGCCGGTACATTCGTCGGAATCTGCTATGGTATAGGAGTCTTGGTTCAGACGTTGCCGGGTACTTTGCTTCATCTCTTCACTCATGGCATCATCCCCTTCCGCAGCTTTTTGTTCCGGTACAGCAAGTAGGCGAAGAACGGAGCGCCCACAAAAGCTGTCACGACACCCAACGGAATTTCCGTTGGTGCCAACAAGGAGCGGGCAATCGTGTCTGCCCATACCATGAAGATGGCACCACCAATCGCGGACAGCGGCAGGAGTAATCGATAGTCAGGCCCAACCATCAGCCGAAGAATATGCGGAATGACCAGTCCAACGAATCCAATGACACCCGATACCGAAACAGCCCCTGCGGTAAGAAGTGTTCCCACAGCGAGCACGGACAGCTTGAGCCTATCTACGCCAACTCCGATATGTGCGGCTTGTCGTTCTCCCAGAGCGAGTACATTCAAAGAGCGTGCCCGACTCCACAGGAAAATTAAACCTAGCAGAAAATATGGGAAAAGGATGGCCGTATACGACCACCCACGCAGTGCCAGACTTCCCATCGTCCAGTATATAATTTCATTAATAGTCTGTTTAGACATGGTCGAAAGGAAGGCAACTACCGCTCCCAGGAAACTTTGCATCACCACACCAGCCAGAATCAGACTGTGTGTCGGTATTTTGCGACCCTCACGAGCCAGGGCCATGACCAACCATAAGGTTAATACGCCCGTCAAAAACGCCACCAGTGGCAAAGTCCAGATTCCGATTAGTGCATACTGCAATCCGAAGAAAATCAGAAAGGCCGCACCCACGGAAGCACCTGACGATACACCCAGGGTGAACGGGTCTGCCAGCGGATTTCGCAGCACACCTTGAAAGCCTGCACCCGCAATCGCCAACGAAGCGCCGACGAGCATCGCAAGTAAAACACGCGGAAAACGAACCTTCCAGATAATCTGTTCGGCGGCCTTGCTCCAATCTGGTGTAATCCAATCGCCCACCCATAGGATTTTGTGAATGAGAATGCCTACAATGTCCCGAATTGGCAGCACAACTGAACCAATGCCTGTGCAGATGAGCACGGTTAATACAAGTAAGGCTATTCCTGTAGTTCCGTAAATCACCAACTTGTTCTTCATTGGAATAGATCAGGATAAATCGCTTTGGCAATTTCCTTCAACAGCTCAGGTGTCCTTGGTCCAGGACGACTCAACAGATTGGCGTCAAGGCCGACGACTGCTTCATTTTTGACCGCCGCGATCTGATCCCAGCCGCTGCGACTCTTGATAATGTTATCTAACGTCTTGTTATCCTCCACTACGTCGTTCGCATACAGGATAACGTCTGGATTGGACTTGATAATGTTTTCCTCGTTAATTGGCTTCCAGCCTTCCAAGTCGGAAGCAACATTAATGCCATCAGCTAAAGTGATGAGTTCATCCAAATACTCACCTTTACCTACTGTCCAACCTGGGGAGAATTCAACATATACCTTTTTCTTCTCTTCTGGCTTAACCGCCTTCACTGCTTCGGTTACATCAGACACATCCTGTTTCATCTGTGTGATGATCTCCTGAGCTTTTTCTTGATGATCCGTGATTTTACCGAATGTTTCGATATTGTTCATCACATCATCGATGGACTTTGGATCCGTTTTGAAAATGGTAATGCCCAGTTCACGCAGTTTCTTCACTGCATCTTCACTCATGGAGATGCCTGTGAATACGATATCCGCTTCAGCGGCAATGATGGACTCTTCGTTTGGCTTGGTTACGCCACCCATTTTCGCTTTGCTTGTTGCGGCTGCTGGATAATCATCATAGTCGGATACCCCTACAATCTGCTCGTCCAAACCAAGTGCGAACAGCGACTCCGTTTCAGCCGGAGACACGGATACAATTTTGGCTGGTGCCTTGTCAAACGTGAACGATTCACCCGTCGCATCAGTAACCGTAATTGGGTATTGTGTCTTAATATCTGTGGATTGCTCCTGCGTAGGTTGCAGTGGTGTAGTGCCTGTGCCCTCGTTACTTGTTGTTGTGCCACATCCGGCCAGAGTCAGTGCCAGCATCGCTGCACTCAGCAGGGACGCTACGCCTTTCCAATTCTTGATATTCATTCTGTTCATTCTCCCCTTCTCTATCTGTTCTATTGTTCTTGCGTCGTGCTCAAACTCTTACTACCCATGCCTTGGTGTTCCATATAAGTTGAATGCCGAGAATTACACGTTATCGCAGAGTGCAGAACCGATCTGAAGAAACGAAGTGTTCGCCTTAAAGCTTTCTATAAGAAAGCTACATCGGAAGCCTACGCTTATCACCGGATTTCCTCCTAGTTAGAAAGGGGATTAAAGAAATCTGGGGATAACAGCGATCGGAAGATGGCACTGCACTCGGAGTGACCTCGTGTAAAGTTGGTCGCGTTCATCTTATTATATGGACAACAATAAAAATCCCCAATCCTTATATCAGGAAGAGGGATAACGTCTCGCATATGGCGATCTGTACATGTTCAACGTATCGTTGTGCATGCATATAGAACTGCCCGAAACGCTGTCCTTTCCTCGAAGGAACACCGGTTTGTACGTCCAGGGCAGGTAACCTGACTTACAGGAATGTATCCTGATTTACAGTGGCGGGACCGTGCCGGATTTGCACCGACTTCCCTATTTCACCCGTATGCCATCCATGACTGCACAGAGCCATGAACGATTACTACATGCACGCGGGACCCTTGGTCGCTGATATGGATTAACCATTCAAGTGAGCCATCTGCACACATGTTCAGACTTCACAGCCTGCCACACGATACTACACATGCTAAAGCCACACTTCTGTTGTGATTATAGGTTATATTGCACATCGTTACAACCCGATTCCCGGAAAATCCACCCTCTCGCCAGCCCATTGATCATCATGGTGGTCCAGCCGAACCCGTATCGCTTGTCCCGGAATCACCTGTGTATCCCAGAACCCCAAATTGGCAATGAGACGGGATAATGCATAACGGATTACACCGCCGTGCGTAACTACAATTATGGTTGGCACGCCAGCCACACCTGATCGCAAGGGCATACCCTCAGACCTTACACATTCTTGCAAAAATGAATCGATTCGCGCGGCAAATGTCTGCCAAGGCTCTCCCCCGGTGGTGTTACCTCCTGCGGAGCATCAATCCAGTCCCGGTACTGTGGGTTGTGCTTGAGCTGATCATACGTCATGCCTTCCCATTGTCCAAAATGAATCTCTCGCAGACGCGGGTCAAGCTTGACCCGTCCCGTAGGGTTAGGAACGATCAGCTCCAACGTCTGCTGACATCGCAACAGATCGCTGCAATACACCAAGCCTGTCGTCGGAACGTTGCTCAATTGCTCGCGTAGCGAAGCCAGTTCTCTTTCTGCATCCGTCAGCAAAGCGATATCGGTATGCCCCAGATATCTTTTTTCCACATTCCACGCGGTTGTGCCATGACGTATAAACAGAATATTTCGCTGTTGTGATCCATTCTGCTCTACAGTTACTTCCATAACAACGTACCTCCAGCAAGCCATATTCCAAGCGTCACCAATGTACATAGGATTACAAAAGAACCCGCCGACCAGAACATGAGCCGTGTCGTTCGTACAATATCCTCCGCTTCCATAGGACGTGTTGCCTCGCCCATATAGGCACGAAAAGAAGCCACCCCGTGATACACATTATGCCCACCGAGTCTGATCCCCAGCGCTCCGGCTACCGCCGATTCGGGAAAACCACTATTCGGACTTGGATGCAACCTCGCATCCCGGGATACCATACGTGCCGCACCTCGGGCATCCAGCTTCTTAACCCATGCGCCCATGATCAGCAGAATAGCGGTAAGTCGTGCGGGAATCCAGTTCGCCCAATCATCCAGTCGAGCTGAAGCCCAGCCGAGATGCAGATACTTCTCATTTTTATAACCAACCATGGAATCCAATGTATTCACAGCACGATAGGCCATCGCAAGTGGCGCACCACCAATTAACGCATAGAACAACGGAGACACGATGGCATCCACAATGTTCTCTGCTACCGTTTCCACTGTTCCCCGTACGACCTCAGGTTCATCCAGATGAGCTGTATCTCGTCCCACAATCATGCCAAGTGAACGTCTTGCGGCCGGCCAATCCTTCTGAACCAGATGGTGGTACACCTCCATACCTGCATCCTTTAAGCCTTTGGAAGCAATGGTGGTCGCGATAAGCACCACTTCTGCCACTGCCGCTATAACAGGATGAATGAGACCCAGCACATATACGACTCCCCAGGTGACTGCAAACGCACCACCCGCAATGAGAAGCGGAAATAACAGACCGGCCTTTTTCAGCCCGGAATCCGTGTTCATACGTGATCGAATAATACGTTCCAACGCAGTGATCGCTTTCCCCATGCCAATGACCGGATGAGGAATCCAGCGCGGATCACCGATGCATCGATCAAGCAGATAAGCTCCTACAATAATCCAGGCACCTGCCATGCCCGTCCAGAACGGCCAAGAGAGTAGTTCCCCTATCTGAAATGTCATTTCTCCCTGCTCCTCGCTTTCCACTGCTGTCCTGCTTGCAGGCTTTCCGTGATCGTATCGTACACCAGTCTGCTGATGGCTGCACCCATGACCGTAGCCGTTCCGGCGTAAGCAATTAATGGTTTTTGCTCATCTGTCGCCTGTCTTACCGCGAGCACGATGGCATCGGTTGTTGTACCGGTGGCGGTAAGCCCATTTTCCGAATCTGCCACACCAAAATCAGCCAGCGCCGCCGCTTTGGCTTCCACTGCCGTCTGAATTGCATTAACCATCGCCCCGGATGTCATGCGTCCGTTCATCCAGAGCATGACATTGATCGTACCCGGAATATAGAAATCCATTGTAGAAGTACAAGTTTGGGTTTGTGCTACAGGTGCTATAGGAACAGATACGGGTATCGTGGTCGCCTCATTTATGTTTCCCGCAGCATCAAATATGGTTCTCGCGGAACCTGCCCGTGCAGCATTGGACACTCCAGCTGTCGTACAACAAAGAAGGCCAAATTCATCACTCACGTACTCCAAAATAGACGTATGCTCCAACCTTACAGCCGTGAGCAACCCCGCGCATTGATCAGGCCGCTCCTGCCATTCATTCAGGGAGTGTTCTATGTCACGGGGTGGGTCATCACACCGATAATGACGGTCCACATAGATGTTAAATATCCGATCCAGTTCGAGCATCCCGCCACCGTAGACCGCACTGGAAAGTGCAGTGGCCACAACAGGACTGACAGCCTTGATATGTCGAGTATGTGCAATGATTCTCAGCTCGGGCCATGAAGAGGAAAGATATTCGCTATTGTCCGTCTCTGCGTTCAAGTAGTAATTATAGAACGGGAGTGTCATTGCATGCATCACCTACCCTGATCTTCTGGTTCTGTCTGGCGCTCTGTTCTGTGTGTAGATATCCCATTACAACGCCAATGCTCTCAAGTACACGCGCATTGGCCTCTGCGTCCTTAACCGCCAAGCGAACATGTCGTTCACCAAGTCCCGGATACATGGCGCAGCTACGAATTAGAATTCCGCGCTTACCCAGAGCATCCTGCATGGATGCAGCTGTCCACGGCTCTGGCAGTCGCACCAGAACAAAATTCGCTTCTCCCGGCGTTACCTCACATCCATACGCTTCAAGTCCCTCAGTGAGCCGCACACGTTCCTGAGCGATCTGTGTCATCGTCTCCCGTTCGAACCGTTCTCCACTGCGCAGACATGCTTCACCTGCAATTAAAGCCAATCCGTTAACACTCCAAGTCACTTGTTTCCCGGTCATGGCACGAATGTATTCCGGCCGTCCCAGCGCATAACCCAGACGCAGACCTGGAATGGCATAGAACTTCGTCATCGAGCGAATGATGATCACCTGTGAGTATTCTGCCAGTCTGGGTGCAAGAGATTGACGCTGAGGTTCAGGAATAAAGTCCATAAATGCTTCATCGATTACCAGGACAGTACCTGTTTTCTCGGCTTTGCGGGCAAAACGATGTAATACCTCCACGGGATACTGTACCCCGTTCGGGTTGTTGGGCTGGCCCAGAAACAGCAGGTCTACCCGTTCCATCAGCTGTTCAATGTCCTCAGGTTCTGCACGCCACTGCAGCTCCTCCCGTCCCTCAACATGATGGACTTCCGCACCGAATTGTCGTGCTAAAGAACGATATTCGGAGAATCCGGGCTCCACTGCGCCGACCTTCTGCGGGGAAAGTCCGAGCAAGATCAGCGCCATGCTTTCGGCAGCGCCATTACCCACCGAAATATGGTCCTGTGGAACACCCAAACGTTCACTGAGTAATGATTTGAAACCACGATGACCCGGATCAGGATAACGAAGAACCGATTGCAATCCTTTCTCCAAAGCCTCCAACACTTCCTTTGGTGGGCCCAGCGGATTAATGTTGGCGCTAAAATCGAAAAAATCCGCAGCGCTCCCTCCAAACCGGGAAGCGGCCGTCTCCACGTCACCGCCATGTCCGAAAACTTCGATATAACCGGTCATTCTTCCGTCACCCTTTCTACATGTCCTTTTTATTATGGATGGCGTGAGAGGTACGGGTCAATCCCGTTTTGCAAGTCTTTCTGCCATGCTGCAAGTTGCTCGTTCGTGGCGCCCCTTAGTGCTACTTCTAATTCCTTTGTGTCCCATCCACAATTCGTTTACAATAGAAGAGGAATTTCGGTTCCGTTTGTTTTACAAAGTTCACTACATAGGGGATTTCAATCCCTTACATATATTAATGGAGGAATGACCATGCTGTTTGTTGATAACCAGGGCATTACAGATCCTTCTGTAAACCTCGCGATCGAGGAGTACATTCTGAAGCATCTGCCGATGGAGGATGACAGTTATCTGTTGTTCTACATCAATCGCCCGTCCATTATTATCGGAAAGCACCAGAATACCATTGAAGAGATTAACATTGAATATGTTCAGGATAACGGTGTGCAGGTCGTCCGTCGTCTCTCGGGAGGTGGAGCGGTATACCACGATCTCGGTAACCTGAATTTCAGTTTTATTACAGCCGATGACGGTCAATCCTTCCACAACTTCCGCAAGTTCACCCAGCCTGTGGTTGAAGCGTTGGAGAAGCTTGGCGTCAATGCCGAGTTGACCGGACGTAATGATCTGCAAGTCGGAGAAAAGAAAATTTCGGGTAATGCCCAATTCTCCACGCGTGGACGCATGTTCAGTCACGGCACGTTGATGTTCAACCTGAATCTGGATCATGTACAGGCATCCCTGAACGTGAATCCCGAGAAATTCAAGTCCAAGAGCACCAAATCCGTGCGCAGCCGGGTCGCCAACATTCGTAATCTGATCGACAGCAACCTGACGATTGAACAATTCCGTGATGAGCTGTTACGCCATATTTTCCGGATGGAGCCACAGGACGTCCCGCAATATACGCTTACAGAGAAAGATTGGGACAAGATCAAGGAAATCTCTGCCGAGCGTTATAACAACTGGGACTGGAACTACGGTCTGTCGCCTGAAAGCAATGTGAAGCATACCCGCAAGTTCCCTGTCGGCATTATCGATCTGCGCATGAACATCAAGGATGGACGCATTGAGGATATCAAAATCTTTGGCGACTTCTTCGGTGTAGGCGATGTGGCGGATATTGAAGATATGCTACGTGGCAAGCGTTATGAGGAATCCGAGGTGCGGACTGCACTTGAGGGTCTGGATGTTAAACATTACTTCGGCAACCTGGAGCTGGAAGACTTTATTGGCCTTGTATTCCTGGAAGAATAGGATTTAGATGTAAGTATAGTTTTAGAATGAAGTCTAATATTACACGGTAACGGAGAAGACAGAATTCATTTGGAGAAGCGAAGCGTTCGCCTAAAGCTTTTTGAAAAAAAGCTACATCGGAAGCATATGCTTATCAACGGATTTCCCCATGGGGAATGGAATCAAAAAAATTCGGGGATAACAGCGTTCAAAAGATGAATCTGTATTCGGAGTGGCCTCGTGTAAAACTTATTTTTTCGTTCGTTAGCATAGATACAGATAAAAAAGGAGAGAAACTCAGATGACCTACAAATTAATTGCAATCGATATTGATGACACACTTATTAACGACAATAAGGAAGTAACCCCTGCTACACAGACTGCACTGGAACAAGCCGTTGCCCATGGCGTAGTTGTAACACTGGCGACTGGACGCGCCTATGCATCTGCACAAGCACTTGCACGCCAAACGAAGCTGAACGTACCGATCATTACGTATCAAGGTGCATTGGTGAAAAACTTGCTGGACGAGAAAGTCCTCTATGAGCGCTACGTTCCGAAGGACGCTTCACGCAAACTGTACGACTATTGCCTGGAGAACAATCTCCACCTGCAAACGTACATCGACGACAAGTTGTATGCTCGTGAAGAAAACGACAAACTGCGTGATTATGCCAAATTGAATGGCACACAATATTACATCGAATCTGATTTCATCAAAGTAATTGAACAAAAAACACCGAAATTGCTTATCATCGATGAGCCAGACTACTTGGATAAGGTTGCCGTTGACCTGCGTGAATTGCTTGGACCACAAGTGCATATCACGAAATCCAAACCGTACTTCCTGGAGATCATGCATAATGAAGGAACTAAAGGCCACGCCCTTACTTTCCTGGCAGACCACTTCGGTCATCAATTGAGCGAGTGCATTGCCATTGGCGACTCATGGAACGACCATGAGATGCTGGAAGTTGCAGGACTTGGCGTAGCGATGGGCAATGCCATCCCTGCTCTTAAAGAACTGGCTGATTACATTACGGCGAGCAATAACGAAGATGGCGTAAAAGAGGTTATCGAGAAGTTTGTATTGAACGCAGAGTAAAGTTTCAAGCGAAGCGTATTTTGCATTAAAATGTGTTTTGGTCAAAACACAAAATAAACAGCCCTGCACAGCGATAACTCGCTTGTGCAGGGCTGTTCTAATGATCAGGGGATTGCACCATACAGCAGAATACCTGCAAATAACAATATTGCTCCAGTTTTTGTCTGTTATCCACGGTTCCTTCCTCATTCCAGTGCAGAAATACGATCCCCTATTTCACCACAGGTTTGGAGGTTTGAACTACCGAATTGGAACGACTTCTTTTCCAGAGCCACCCCATGACTTTCTCATTCATCGCGAGCAAACCTGAAACAGTCAGTGCAACACCGATCCACGTAATCCAGCCAACATGCTCATCATAGACAACAGCCCCAAGCCCGACAGCAATAGGCGGAGAAATGTACAACCAGGTTGCCGGGAACAGCGGATTCGTGCGTGACATGATCCAGTAGAACAGACTGTGACCAACCATCGAGCCAACTACAGTCAAATAAATCACGGACGTTACAGCAGGCACCCAATCCAAAGCAGACAGGTTCCAGGATTCTGTCACCGCTGAGAGCAAGCTTAACAACAGTCCCCCATACATCATCTGCACTGCGTTGATCGCCACCGGACTCGTTTCCTTGAACTGGTTAATAACCTTCTTGGAGTATATCGCACCTGCGGAATAACACACTTCTCCCACCAGAACGGCAATACAGCCCCAAAGCCATAGTGGACTCCCACCAAACGACACACCTGGCAGAACCACAAGCACTACTCCGGCAAAACCGATTAGACATCCGGTAATCATGCGCGCAGATGTTTTTTGCCGCAACAAAGCAGTCTGCATCACCATAATCATGAGTGGGCCTGTAGCTGACAGAATGGCACCAACGCCCGAACTTATATATTGTTCTGCCCAATATAAGGTTGCAAATGTACCGAACGTCAGACCGGCACCTGTAATGAGCATTTCTTTACGCCATAGTAGGGAAACATTGACTTTGCCTTTCATCCACATCCATGTAAACATCAAAGCCCCTGCAATGATAAAACGGAGTCCAGCTGACAGAAAAGGCGGCATACCTGCTTCCACTCCAATTTTGATTGCCAGAAACGTTGTTCCAAAAATAAGACACATTATCGTAAATGCTACTCCAACCATGCTAGCCCCTCCTTCATCTGTTCTCCATCATATCGCATGGTCTACAGAACAGAAGGAATAAAACAGAACAGTTTTCTCCCGTTTGCTGTTACAATGGATTTCAAAGGAGTGTGAGCCGGGTGGGCAAAACCATGATGATGACAGATAACAGTCTGAAACTATACGAGCAAGTCATTCATTATCTCGTTGTGCGCATAGAAGCTGGAGAATGGGCCGAACATGAAAAACTGCCATCTGTACGAAGCCTGTCCGAGCTACTCGGTGTACATCGTCTTACCGTTTTCAAAGCTTATCAGGAGTTAAAGGAACGTGGGAATGTATATGTGAAGGATAAATCCGGCTATTATGTCAGTCCCGCAACCCCCTTTGCTGTAACGGATCAGGCCGATGATCCGGCCGTATCTGCTTGGCTTCATTGGGATTCATTAGCTCATGTGCAGTCTCTTGAGGCTACATTTCAGTTCTCCAAATCATTAATTGATCCTGCACTGTTACCCCACCGCTACTGGGGAGAATTAATGCGTGATCTGCTCGATCAATATCCTCGTTTGCTTGGGACATATTCCACGATTCAGGGAGATTTGGAGTTGCGAAGTGCGCTGGCAAACCATCTAACGAAAAAAGAACGCTTCTATCTCTCCGCAGACGAAGTGCTCATTACTTCGGGGGCCCAGCAGGCCATCGATGTGATCTCCCGAAGCTTAGTCAGACCGGGAGATCGTGTCTTGATGGAACGGCCTACCTATGGCCCAGCCATGGAAATTTTCCGCAAGCAAGGTGCGCGGTTGATCTTCACCGATATTCATCCGCAGGGGTATGATCTGGAACAGATTGAACATCTGATGAAGAGGGAGAAACCGCGTTTATTTTACATGACGCCTACCTTTCAGAATCCGACCGGTATTAACATTCCGACCGAACAGCGCAAACAGCTACCGGAACTCGCAGAACAGTATGGATGTTTTCTGGTCGAAGACGACAGCACCTATGATATCTATTTCAAGGAGAAACCTCCAGCGCCCATATTCACTTACGATACCACAGGGCATACTCTGTATATTCGCAGTTATAGCAAGTATGTCGTCCCCGGTCTGCGAATTGCAGCGATCATGTGCCGCCCCCGGTTCATGCCGGGACTACAAGCGATCAAAGCATTGACTGATAACGGATCACCACTATTGAATCAGAAGCTTTTTCTACGATATTTCCAATCGGAACGCATGCATCAGCATCTGTCCAAGCTGCGGACCGCCATCCAGTTACGAATGGAAGTTATGGAACAGTGCCTGCTGGAAACGGACTGGACGTGGACGCGGCCTGAGGGTGGACTCAACATTTGGGCAGAGCTTCCGGAAGGCGTGGATACCGGACGATTACTTCACAAATGTATGGAGCATTCCGTTGCTTTTGTGCCAGGAACCGTGTTTGACCCTTCAGATGCATCGGCAAGCCGTAAGCTGCGTTTATCATTCTCTTATGCGCACGAGCAGCAGATCCGGGAAGGCATGAATAAGCTTATCGCATTAGCAAAAGAGCTATAAAGAAAGGACTTGTTCGCTTGACCTCTCTTTTCACATGCAACAAAAACGTAAGGTTAGAGACGCAAACAACCCGAAAGGTCACTGACCTTCCGGGTTGTTTGTTTATCTTCTATCTTCTGATTTACGTGCTGGAGATGACCTTGTCCACTAATCCATATTCCACCGCTTCAGATGCAGTCAGGAAGTAGTCACGATCCGTATCCTTCTCGATCCGATCCAGCGGCTGCCCTGTGTGGTCAGCTAGCAGTTGGTTGAGGCGATGACGGTGCTCAATGATCCGGTTAGCATGAATCAACATATCCGCCGCCTGACCCCGAGTGCCGCCGAGCGGCTGATGGATCATAATCTCACTGTTCGGCAGTGCCATACGTTTCCCCTTCGCTCCACCCACCAGCAATATGGCACCAAAGCTCGCCGCCATACCTGTACAGATAGTGGAGATGTCCGGCTTCACGAATTGCATCGTGTCATAGATGGAGAATCCTGCCGTCACTGATCCGCCGGGACAATTAATGTACATCTGAATATCCTTCTCCGGGTCTTCCGCAGTTAGGAATAATAACTGCGCCACGATGGCATTCGCCATCTGATCCTCAATTTCTCCAGACACCATAATAATCCGGTCTTTCAGCAAACGTGAATAAATATCATAACTCCGCTCACCACGAGCGGTCTGTTCCACTACATAAGGCACTACATTCATGCCTGTCGCCTCCTTAATTTAGGCAACCATGCTGACCGTATATCCACCACCGTAAGACATCGAATTCGTGCCGGAAGTAGCATACCCGTACATCATTGGCTGCATGGTTGGAGACGGCAGAGTCTGCTGTAGAATGATCCCTGCCACAGCCATCGGATCATCGGTTCGATTCAGGCACAGGTCAATGATTCGGGCGGTATCTCCATTACGGAATGCCAGCAAATAGCTCCGTAGCTCCTCCCGATTATACTCATCAGCACCCTTTTCCCACGACAAGTCAACGTCTGATTCTTGCAGCTTGTGCCTTACTCCGGCTATGGCAGAGCGAGCCCGACTTAACGCAGCTTTTACTGCACCTTCGGTCGTATCCAGCATTGCCGCAGTCTCTGCCGCCTTATAACCCATGATTTCACGTAATACATATATGACTCGCTGCCACGGCGATAATGCACTGATCAGGAACTGAACAGCAGACTCCAGTTCTTCAAAGTGCTCTTCCTCCGCGAACTCTTGCATAACAGGCTTCAAGCTATCCAATATGGAATGCAATCTCTGTTGCTTCCGGATCATATCAATCCAGGTGTTGCGTGCAATTCGGATGAGGTAAGACTCCCAGTTGATCTCTTTCGTCATCCCGGAAGACTGCACCGCAGTGGACGACAACACTTTGAGACAGGTATCCTGAACCAAGTCCTCAGTCTCGGGTACAGATCTTGTCAGTGATAGACAATACGCATACAACGGACTCATCAGGTCGGTTAATATGGCATGAATGCTTTGGTTGAATGGATGTCCGGTAATATTACGGGAAACCATATCAAGTTTATTTTTTTGTTCATCATCTTGTGGTCTGTTGAATCGGCAATTCACGGACTTCACAAAGGCCATCTTGGGGGCCCCCCTTTGCTGGTTCCTGATTGATGTGACTTACACTATGTAAACGAAGAACCTCCTGTAAAGGATACGCTCTTCTACATTTATTTTGGCTGCGATTCTCTGAACTGATCTACACTCACCTATTTCGCCTAATATAGATCGTTCTACATTCCTTACTTCCAGTTACAGACTCCCGAGTGGTACCTTCATACCCGTGAGCGCAATCGTAATGTCTAGATCCAGATCATAGTTCTGCCGTACATCTACGTCATGGGACATATGTGTAAAATAAGTATGACCCGGCTTCAGCTCCCGCAGCAGCTCCTGCGCTTCACGCATATCATACACGGAACGTGTCGAGAATTCCGCAAGTTCATTCACAAAGCTCGTTCCGAGCACCAGAAGATCCAGTCCGTATAGCGGCTCTTTCTCAGAATCCTTCAGGTCAATAGCATCCGAACAATACGCCCAGCCATACCCGCTCCGCTCCAGTCGATATGCATACGAATACCCGTTATGTCCATGACATACTTTCCATGAATGTACTTTCCATCCACCGAGTTCAATATCATCATCCGTTTCGAGAAAGTCCACATGACGTGTCAGCCAAGGAAACTGTCCCTGAATGGTCGCAATCACTTCGCGCGGAGCATACAATCGCCCCTTCACACCTAACCAGCGACACGCATCCGCCCACTCCGGCAATCCGCCAATATGGTCAAAATGTGCATGTGTGATCAGCAGCGTATGCACCATACGCAAGCCCTGATCCTCCATCTGGGATCTCCAGTCTGGCCCGCAGTCCATCATGAACCATTCGCCGCCATCATCGCCGTCACCATGAACCAGAACAGAAGAGCGCTTACGTATGTTCTTGCCGGTTAATCTGGCTTCTGTACATACATCGCAATCACAATACACACGCGGAACGCCCATCGCATCGCCGGTACCCAAGAATGTTAGTTGATTCAATCTGCATCCCCCTCTCTCTCTATGCCTGAAGCCATATATGCATTATATACTCGTATTTGAATGATTCTATGTAAATTGTAATCGTGCACATCTATTTTTGCAAAAAAAGACCGCCCCGCTGCAGTTATCCACTGCAATTCGGGACAGTCTGTGGTCTGGCCGTTTACCGTCAGACTTCAATTCCATGCTTCGCTCCATCGGGAGCGTGCGTTCAAATTAGACCAGTGCCCGCAGCTTCAGTGTCAGTTCCTGACCCGCAGGTACATCCTTCGAATCTGTAATGACCCAGTTTGACGCAAGTCGCTGTGACAGCACCTCTGCCTGCTCCGGTTTCAACTGCAATCCGGTTACGATGCCTTCGCCGACTGTGAAGTCTTTCTCCGGCTGTACCTTAAAGGCTTTCTCCAACCAGATTCCGAGGCCACCACGCGTGTTAAAGGTAATTCGGTACCCTTCTTGAACTGCCGTTTCCAGATTTTCACCGTACTCGTCCGCATAGGAGAAAAATGTATCATATCTGTATTCCTCTTCAGACACCGCGTCAAAAGCGGAAACGTCTTTCGCTTGAATGGCTTTTAAAAGTTCTTCCTCAGACATGCCCTTTCCGCGGGCCTGCTCCAACCGAATCGCTGTACTTTGGGATAATTTGACCTCTGAACTCATCCAACTCACACCTTCCTGCAAATACTCTCAAGTCATTATCATTCTACTCTATTATATCCTTTTCACAGGAAAAAACCTTCATCTCAGCCATACGCCGAAATAAAGGTTATGTCGCCATGGCCAGGTTAACTATTCCAATGATCAACCATCACAATCCCGCGAGCACCTGGTACCACACCCCACGTTTAGAGTACAACGTAGTACGCACTTCATCCCATCCGCCCAGATAGTTAATATCAAACAATCCTTCGGGAGTCGGGAATGTCGACTCCGTCTCTGCAAATACATCCGGGTCTACGGAACGGAAGCCGTGCTTGGCAAAAATATGCTGCGCTTCTGGCGTACGCAGATAGGCGACAAAAGCTTCTGCCAATTCACGGTTTCCGTGTTTGTCCGCATATTTATCCACCACAACGGCGGGATTCTCGATCAAAATTGTATTCTTTGGAACCACGATATCATATTTCACACCCTTAGCGATCCGGGCAAGCAATTCATTTTCGTACGTGACGATAACATCACCCACGCCATATTCGAATGCAGCCATCGAAGAACGGCCACTCTTGTCCAGTGACTCGACGTTGCGATGTACCTGTTCCAGAAAAGTCTTGGCTGCTGCAGGGTCTTTCTTACCCTCTTTCTCCTCGGAAAGTTTCAAGCCGGCACCATAGATGGCATTAATATCCCATTGTGCGCCCCCGGATGTCTTGGGGTTAGGGTATAACACTTTCACGCCCGGCTTGGTTAAATCCTGAAAATCCCGAATCCCCAGCGGATTGCCTGCTCTAGTACCTAGTACAACAATTGAACGAGTAATCATGCCCTTATTCGGTGTCTGTTTCCAATCGGTAGTGACCAGATCGGCCTTCACCAACTTGTCGATATCACTCTCCATCGCGAGCAGGGCGACATCAGCTTCGAACCCGCCAACAATGGCTCTGGCCTGCGTACCCGAAGCTTCATACGATTCCTGAAAGTTAACCGTCTGTCCAGTCTTCGCTTTCCATTGCTCCTGGAACTTGGGAAGCAGCTCACCTACAGCGTCTTTTGCCACACTGTAAGCACCAATCACCAGTGTAATGGATGAATCGTTACCCGAAGGCTCGTTCGGCTCGCTTGACTCTTCCTGCTTGCTGCAACCAGCGGTCATGCAGACGAGCAGAAGCATGAGGATAACATATAAGAGTATGACTTTCTTCTTCCTCGTCTGCATGGGCAACCCCTCTCTCCATAAATCTCCATCGATGCTTTAACAGGACATTTTCTGATTAAATCATTACGGGCATTGGGTCTTCCTTCAGTCGGTTCTCAACTACCCAACTGTTGGAATCGTTGAACAGATAAGCACGGTGCACAAGGACACGGATGGGTTGACCAATCTCCAATGTTGTCTTCTCCAGAGAACGATACGTGATTAACTTGTGACCCTGTACTTCCACCTCTACCATCCATTCACTACCGCGGAAATGAAGATGCTTGACTGTCCCTTTTTCCGTTGCAGACAGCATCGTGAACTCGTTTTTCAAGCCAATCTCAATATACTCCGGTCGTATCAAGGCTCGTGTACGTTCACCCTCAACCGCATGTTCGAACCCTTTCAACTGTGAAGCATCCTCCACAACCGTAGACTCTCCGATAAAAGTAGCAACAAACGGCGTCTGCGGATTTTTGTAAATATCCCAAGGGGTACCCTTCTGTTCCAGACGACCCTGACTGATAATCATAATTTCGTCCGCCACTTCAATCGCTTCATCCTGGTCATGCGTCACAAATATCGAAGTGATTCCCACCCGCTCGATTAGCTCGCGTAACCAGGAACGCAACTCCTGACGGATCTTGGCATCAATGGCAGCGAAAGGTTCGTCCAGCAGTAACAGCTGTGGCTCAGGTGCGAGTGCTCTGGCAAAAGCCACACGCTGGCGCTGTCCACCAGACAGTTGATGCGGATAGCGCTGTTCGAAACCTTTTAACCCCGTCAGTTCAACGAGTTCCATAACCCGATCACGGATCTGGGCTTTGGGTGTCTTTTTGACCTTGAGTCCAAAGGAAATATTCTCAAATACCGTCATATGTTTAAACAAGGCATAGTTCTGAAATACGAATCCGATACCTCGCTCCTGTGGAGGCAGATGGTTCACGACTTTTCCATGAAAGCGAATCTCTCCGGAGCCCGGATTCTCCAGTCCCGCAAGCATCCGCAGAATGGACGTCTTCCCGCCTCCGCTGGGTCCAAGCAGACCGATCAGATGACCTTTGGCAATATCGAACGAGACATCTTTTACTGCATGAAAATCACCGAAATGTTTGTTCAGATCACGGACTTCTACATGCATATCAATGCACTTCCTTTCGCTTCTTGGCCCATTCCATCATCAGCAACAGTCCGACGGAGAAGGTGACCAGCACCAATGCCACACCATTAGCGGCAGCTACATTAAAATTCTCAACATCCTGATACACCAGCGTTGTTGCAGTCTGCGTTTTGTTCATAATATTACCGGATACCACCAGCACTGCCCCGAATTCTCCGAGTGAGCGCGCAACCGTCAAGACAAGACCATACACCACCGCCCAGCGGATCGAAGGCCAAGTTACACTCCAGAACGTTCTCCAGCCATAGGCGCCAAGTGTAGATGCCGCCTCTTCTTGCTGTGAACCGAGTTCCTGCAGGACAGGCATAACCTCTCTGACCATCAGCGGAAATGTTACAAACAGCGTTGCGATCACCATACCGGGGAAGGCATAGACCACATTGAATCCGATTCCTTCAAAAAAAGCACCCATAATGCTGTTCGGGCCCAACATTAGCACAATCATCAAGCCGCCAATAACAGGTGATACGGCATAGGGCAGATCCACAATGCTGTTCAACAGCCCTTTTACCCGGTCACTCAGCCACCCGGCACGGACTAGATACAGAGCCATCATGATGCCAAACAATGTATTTAACAGGGTGACAACCAGTACCACCAGTCCGGTCATCATCAGGGCGTGTAGTGCCTCAGGGCGCATGATGCCTTTTACGAATCCACCTGCCCCGTCTTCAAATGCGCCAATAAAAATACGTCCGAGCGGGATAATCAGCAGTACAATAAATACCGCAAACGTAAGTCCGATTAATAGTCGTCTCATCGTCTTCTCCCCGCATCTGCACCAGATTGATTAGCCAGAGGATCAGGAAGGAGAGCGTCAGGAGCAGCACGGATACAGCTGCGGCCCCAGTTGGATTATCACTTTCAATCTCACCGTAGATAAATACGGAAGCGGTTAGTGTTCTGCCCGGAATATTGCCAGCCACCAGCACAACAGCACCGAATTCAGCGAGTCCTCTGGAGAATGCCAACATCCCCCCACTGATCATGCCAGGGGCCATGGACGGCAGAATCACCTGCATGAACGTGCGAGCCTTGGATGCCCCCATCGTGTACGAGGCCTCTTCTTCGGAAGGATCAATTTCTTCGAGCAAAGGCTGCACCGCACGGATGACAAACGGAAACGTAACAAAGGTCATCGCGATAACAATCGCGGGCTGGTGAAACACAATCTCGAATCCCATGGATTCTGCCCATTTCCCGACGGCACTGATCGGCCCCAGTAGCAGCATAATCATCAATCCGCCCACCGCTGTTGGCAGTGCAAACGGGAGATCGACCAGACTGTTGAGAAATGATCTGCCAACAAAGCGATACCTTGTCAACACCCAGGCGATCATTGTGCCCAGAACCACATTAATCAGTGTAGCAATCACGGCCAGTCGAACCGTCAGCAGTACGGCTTTCCATGCGATCGGGTCCATGATGCTCTGGACAAAGTTGCTCCATCCTTCGGAGAAGGAATTGACGTACACACCGATGATTGGAAGTACAATGAGTACGATAAAATATAACAATACGGTACTGCGGAATCCCCAAGTCCATCCTTTATGACGAAGAACGGTATTCATTGCTGCGTTCCCTCCCAGCCTCCGGGTATAGATCCGGTCGGCAGTCTCCCTGCTTACAACACGACATTTCCCTAAGTTGGATTATATTACTTTAATATTATTCCCATTAGTCTACTTGGTTTTTTACTTATCTGATACTTTACCAGTTTACAGTGCTAACCGTCAATGCTTTTGTTGTATATATTGGGGCACATATGAGATAGAATATCGTGTAATTCTCATATACATCGTCATATGACGCGGTTTGTTGAGTATGGAGTGGTTGAGGTACAATCTAGAGGACACATCACATGTATAAGGAGTGGTCTACAATGTTATATACGAAGAATATATCGACTTCCAAACGAGACGAGATCCAAGATATTACGTGGGAAGTAAAACAGGTTGTCCAGAGTAGTGGAGTACAGAATGGGACGGTGCTCATCTACTGTCCGCATACTACGGCGGGTATTGCCATCAACGAAAATGCAGACCCGGATGTAAAACACGATGTATTGCTACGTCTGGATGAAGTGTATCCTTGGGAGCATCCCGAGTATCGACATGCTGAAGGCAATACAGCCTCTCATCTCAAATCGATCACAACCGGGCCATCACAGACGGTGATCATTCATGAAGGTAAGCTATTGCTCGGCCGGTGGCAAGGCATTTACTTTTGCGAATTCGATGGACCACGTGAACGGAAGTACTTTCTCAAAATCATGGAAGGCTAGCGTCAAACACAAACAGGCGGTCCACCCTATTTCGGGTACGGAGCCGCCTGGCTTGATTTTCTGCGCATAATGACTTTCGTGAGACAACGTAATACAGAATTAAAGTTATGACAAATCACCGCCCTGAAGTGTAGGGGTGCGACAATAGCGCCATTATTGGACGCCAGGCTGCTGACCCAGATTGCGGCACAGCACTTTGACATGAGACAGCGCAGACGATTCAATCTCCACAAACGTTAAACGGTCCTGAATGTAATAAGAAATGAATCCGTGCATAGCCAAAAATAGCGTACGCGGTACCCTTTGAATATCCTCATCCGTACAGTTCTCTTCTTTCATATACTGCCTTAGGATAGATGCAAACAATTCGAAGCAACGTCCCTGTTCGGTACGACAATATGACAACAGTTCCTCGTCCCTGATCATGAACATAATTTCGTATTGATATGGATTCTCCAGACCAAAACGAATAAACTCCATCATGATGTGCTCTACCTTGCTCACATCATCACGAACCGGCCTGACCATAGCTTGCATCAGCAAATGCCCCAGATGATTGAAATCTTCAACCACAATGGCATAGAACAGCTCTGCCTTTTCCTTAAAGTGATAATACAGCGACCCATGACTATAGCCCAGATGCTGGCCGATGCTTCGCATCGAAATGGCGCGGTATCCTTTGGTAATAAAAAGGTGTCTCGCTGCCTCCAGTATCCGCTCCCTCGATAACTCCTGTTCGACTGCTCTTCTAGCCATATATTTTATTCCCCTTCAATAAAATAAAGCCGCTGTCCCTCCGTGATCCGGGATTGTCCTTGCGTCAAATCCGTGATCCAGGCTATAAATGCCTCGGTATCACTATGCGGCGGAAGACAAGTCAACGTAACCTTATCGGTGAATCCAGTTTCACCTGTACGGACTTCCCGGCTCCTTAACTCATTTTCCACTTTGCCCAGCCACGTATAATCCAGTTCAACAAAAACTTCACGATGCAGTACGTTCGTGATGGCTTCTCCCGCTTCAATGGCTGCCACAGCTCCATCCGTATAAGCGCGAATTAACCCACCCGCTCCAAGCATAATTCCCCCGAAGTATCGCGTAACTACAATCGCCACATTTTTCAATTTCTGATTTTTGATCACTTCAAGAATGGGTTTCCCTGCTGTACCGCTTGGTTCCCCGTCATCGGATTGCTTCTGGATCTCATCCCGCTCCCCAATCATATACGCAGAGCAGTTATGAGTCGCATTCCAATGTTTTTTCTTGATATCATCGATAAAGGCAACTGCCTCTGCCTCTGTGGTAACCGGCATAATATGACCGATAAATCGCGACTTCTTGATTACAATTTCCAGATTGCCCGGTCCTCGAACCGTGCGATAACGTTCAATCATCCCAATCCAACTTTCCATTTCTTCCATTTTACAAGAAAGCAGTTCCCCACGCGAACGTGGATGAACTGCTCTGGTTATTAACATCTGGGAATTACATATCTTATCTAACTATATGAACAAACCAATGAATTATTCAGAAAGTCTCGCTTCGAGCGCCGCTTTCTCTTCTTCAAAGCCTGGTTTGCCCAGCAATGCAAACATATTTTTCTTGTAAGCTTCCACGCCTGGTTGGTCAAATGGATTGACACCCAGCAGGTAGCCACTAATGCCGCATGCTTTTTCAAAGAAGTATACCAGATATCCGAAAGAATATGGAGACATATCTGGAATGTTCACAATCAGGTTTGGTACTTGACCATCCGTATGTGCAAGCAGTGTTCCCTGGAATGCTTTTTTGTTAACAAAGTCCATTGTTTTGCCTTCAAGGAAGTTCAATCCATCCAGATCATCCGGGTCGGATTTGATCGAGATATGTTCCGAAACTTCATTAACCTGAATGACAGTTTCGAAGATGTTACGGCTACCTTCCTGGATGAACTGACCCATGGAGTGCAAGTCAGTGGAGAAGTCAACGGAAGCAGGGTAGATCCCTTTGTAGTCTTTGCCTTCACTCTCTCCGAATAACTGTTTCCACCACTCGGATACGAAGTGCAGGGAAGGCTCATAGTTTACGAGAATTTCAGTACCTTTACCTTTGCGATACAAAGCGTTACGAACAGCCGCATATTGGTAAGCTTCATTCTCGGCTACATTCGGATTGCTGTATTCTTTGGATGCGTCAGCTGCACCTTGCATCATTTCTTCAATGCTGATCCCAGCAGCTGCGATTGGCAACAAACCTACTGCGGTCAGAACGGAATAACGTCCACCTACATCATCCGGGATGATGAAAGATTCGTATCCTTCTGCATTCGCCAGTTCTTTCAGTGCACCACGCTCTTTGTCTGTTGTAGCATAGATACGCTTGCGGGCTTCTTCCTTACCGTATTTCTCCTCCAATGCTGCACGGAAGATACGGAATGCAATTGCCGGCTCTGTCGTTGTACCCGATTTGGAGATGACGTTAACGGAGAAATCTTTGCCTTCAACCAGATCCAGCAAATGAGTAACATACGTAGAACTGATATTGTTACCTGCAAAGTAGATCTCAGGTGTTTTACGTTTGTCTTTTGGCAGATTGTTATAGAAAGAGTGTGTTAACATCTCAATTGCTGCACGTGCACCCAGGTATGATCCACCGATACCGATTACGATCAGTACTTCGGAGTCACTTTGGATTTTGGCAGCCGCTTTCTGAATGCGAGCGAACTCTTCCTTGTCATAAGCCGTTGGCAGGTCAATCCAGCCCAGATAGTCGGAGCCTGTTCCTGTACCGTTATGAAGCTGCTCGTGAGCCAATCGAATCGGTTCAGCGAAATAGTCCACTTCGTGCTGATTTACAAATTGCAGTGCAGTGCTATAGTCAAATGTCACTTTTTTTGCCATGATCTCAAAAACCTCCTGATTTCGGTTATGTTATTTCCGTTTTATTTCCGTTTTCCATACTAAACAACTTAGCATAAGGATACTTCAAATCCACGGGGCTGACAAGCTTGCGGCTCGAATTTTGTCGTTAGAATTCAAGAAGCAAAAAGGGTAAACCGAATCCGCGGGGTGCGGTTCTGCTTACCCTTCTTGTGTTATTCCGCCGGGTACGAGCAGACGTAGTCGGTAACGCTGCGTATCTCCAGTTTAAATTTGGACTCGGCAGGCACGTGGAACGTAGCTTGACCTTGAATCTCTTGCCACTCTTCTTCTCCGGGAAGCAACACTTTCAGATCTCCGGACAGAATCTCCATGATTTCACGGGAATCCGTACCGAACTCATAGCTGCCTGGAAGCATGATGCCCAGAGTCACTTTGCTGCCATCCCCCAAAATAACCGTTCTACTGGTTACCTGACCTTCATAATAAATGTTGGCCTCTTTCACTACACTGACTTGATCGAATTGTGACATTGCGTACCCGCTCCCCTGAAGTTAATACAAACAAAAGGCAAAACAGATCAGGGTGGTGACCACCCCTGCTCTGCGGAAATAACTTACTGCCATGGTTGAAACATACTTCGTAAGCCCCCCGCTTATTTCGGCTGAATCCCATATTCGACGCTGATGATGCCGGGAGGCATCCTTCGTAATCAAAAGCAGACTTTTTGAACAACCTCTATTACAGCAATGCTTTTACGCGGCTAACCACGTTGTCCACTGTAAAGCCATACTCTTGGATAACACGGTCGCCAGGCGCGGAAGCACCGAATGTGCTAATTCCGAGAATGTCGCCTTGATCGCCAACATATTTCTCCCAGCCCATTGGATAAGCCATTTCAATGGCAAGACGAGCTTTAACGTCCGGAAGAAGAACGGACTCTTTGTAAGCTTTGTCTTGTTTCTCGAACAGATCCCAGCTTGGCATGCTGATTACACGAACTTGGATACCTTGTTCAGCCAGTGCAGCCTGAGCTTTAACAGCCAGTTGTACTTCGGAACCCGTAGCGATGATTTGTGCTACTGCTTTGCCGTCTTTTGCATCAGAAACAACATAAGCACCACGTTTCACGTTCTCACGTGAACCTTCAACCGTACCTTCCAGAATCGGCAGGTTTTGACGAGTGAGTACGAGTGCAACCGGGTTGCTCTTGTTCTCAAGTGTGTAAGCCCAAGCAGCCGAAGTTTCATTACCATCAGCCGGACGAATAACCGTCAGGTTAGGAATGATACGCAGGGATGCCAGTTGCTCGATTGGTTCGTGCGTAGGACCATCTTCACCAACAGCGATACTGTCATGAGTCAGGACATACGTTACAGGCAATCCCATCAGGGCAGCCAGACGAACAGCCGGACGCAGGTAGTCGGTGAATACGAAGAACGTACCTCCGAATACTTTCACACCACTGTGCAGTGCCATACCGTTCATTGCTCCAGCCATAGCGAATTCACGGATACCGAAGTAGATGTTACGGCCGGAGTAATCTTCAGGTGTGAAGTTCTCCAAGTTGTTCAAGTGAGTCATTGTGGAACTTTCCAAGTCAGCAGATCCACCTGTCAGTTGTGGCACGTTGTGCGCCAGACCGTTCAGAGCGTTACCGGATGCTACACGAGTGGAAAGAGCTTTGTCTGTTGCTGCATATTTAGGAAGATCACGGTCCCATCCTTCTGGAAGGTCGCCGTTAATCGCTGTTTCGAATTGAGCTGCCAGCTCAGGGAATGCCTTTTTGTACTCGGCGAATTTCTCGTCCCAAGCTTTGTTAGCAGAGATACCACGATCTTTCACTTGTGCAAAGTGATCGCGAACTTCAGCTGGTACGTGGAAGTTTTCTTCGTAAACCCATTTGTAATACTCTTTAGTCAATTTGGCTTCGTCTGCACCCAGTGGTGATCCGTGAGTACCGCCGTGGCCGCCTTTACCTTGTTTGTTCGGGCTACCATAACCAATAACGGTTTTAACTTCAATCAGTGTAGGACGCAGGCTATCTGCTTGACCTTCCTGAATTGCTTTTTCGATTGCAGGCAGATCGTTACCATCTTCAACACGCAGCACTTGCCAGCCATAAGCTTCGAAACGCTTCGCGATGCTTTCGGAAGAAGACAGATCCAATTTACCATCAAGTGTGATGTCATTGGAATCGAACAACATGATCAGTTTGCCCAAGTGCAAACGTCCAGCCAGGGAAGCTGATTCATGGGATACGCCTTCCATCAAGTCACCATCACCACAGATTGCGTAAGTGTAGTGGTCAACCACGTTGAATTTGTCTTTATTGTACGTTGCGCCCAGTTGAGCTTCAGCCATCGCCATACCTACTGCCATTGCAATACCTTGACCCAATGGGCCGGTTGTTGCATCAACACCTGCAGTATGTCCGAATTCCGGGTGACCCGGCGTTTTGCTTCCCCATTGACGGAACTGTTTCAATTCTTCCATAGGAAGATCATATCCGCTCAGGTGTAACAAGCTGTACAGCAACATGGAGCCATGTCCTGCAGACAGGACAAAACGGTCCCGGTTAACCCAAGTTGGGTGGTCCGGGTTATGAGTCATCGTTTTTGCAAAAAGTTGGTACCCCATTGGAGCAGAGCCCATCGGCATACCCGGGTGTCCGGAATTTGCCTTCTCAATTGCATCAATCGCCAAAGTACGTACGGTAGTAATCGACAGGTTGTCGATCGTAGTGTTCTCGTCTTTTTGAATCGCTTCGTTCTTGTCAGTCATGGTTTGTCCTCCTCATGTCTTTAGATAAGTCGGGTGCGCAAGCGAATCCCTCTCATCAACCAAGCAAACCGAATTTCACAATAAGTGAATCCGCTTGAGTGTTTCATTTTGACTTATTCACTTTTGTATTGTATCACTTGGCGTGAAGCTTTTCCATAACCTTCTTTTAGAAGTTCATGAAAAATCAGTTGTTTGTGATGAGCATTCGCTTGCCTATGAAACAAAAATCGCACTATATAAGGCACTTGAGCACATGGGCATCATTAAAGAGCCTTGCAAATCCATCGCATGAAGTATAACCTTTAACCGGAAAACCATACACTTTTATAGTATCCAGGCTCATTCTACATATCATGTCCCGAATATCGATTCGAGAGCCGAGCTGTGGTTTACTTTTCATAATAAACACATCCATTAAGGAGGTCGCGATGCATTGTCAGACCCTGCTCTTCATCCGTCCAGTTCGCCAAAGTATTCATTACCCTGGATATCCGGCATCATAACCGGTGTTGTCTCCGGTGTTGTTCTCGGGCTTTTCCTCAAGACGATTCAGGCCTACACTGGTGAAAAAGTATACACCCTGCTTCTGAATATCGATTTTGTACCTGTTCTACCGCCAACACTACCGGAAATTATTGAGTTTTCTCTGCATCTCGTCGTGTCCATTGTCATCGGAATCTTCTATCTGTGGTGGATTCAACATTTTGGGCGCCCTATTCTCAAGGGAATCATGCTCGGTGCCGCCTCGTCTCTGCTCTATATCCCACTCTCCCAACTGTCTTCACGTGTGCCGGATCTGTACGATGTGGAAGCCATCTGCTACTGGGTCGTTGGGCATTTGTTATTTGGTATGGTGCTTGGGTTGTGTGGAAAATATATAAACACAAAAAAGGCAACTTCCAATTCATAATGAACTGGAGTCGCCTTTTTGTTGATCCATTTAGTGAACTCTTATGAATGATTACCATGGTTCCGAATCAACCTTGCACAGTATTAAAGTGTGAGCTTAGAATACGACGGTTTTATTTTCGTGAACGAGAACACGGTCTTCAACATGCCATTTCACGGCACGCGCAAGCACAACACGCTCAATGGTACGTCCGATCCGCTTCAGTTCGCTTACATCATCCCCATGGCTTACACGTTGAACGTCCTGTTCAATAATGGGCCCACCATCCAGCTCTTCCGTTACATAGTGCGCTGTCGCGCCAATGATTTTGACACCACGATTGTACGCTTGCGCATAAGGTTTACCACCCACAAAGGCTGGCAGGAACGAGTGGTGGATGTTGATGATGCGATTGCGATAGTGCTCAATGAACATTGGAGAGATGATCTGCATGTAACGGGCCAGAATGATCACATCCACATCGTTACCGATGACGTCCAGCTGACGCTGCTCCGCATCTTTTTTCGTATCTGCTGTGACCGGAATATGATGATATGGAATGCCGAATGATTCTACATAATCCTTCATATCCAGATGGTTGCTGACCACAAGAGCAATATCTGCATCCAGGTCACCTGCCTGCCATTGCCAGAGCAATTCAACCAGACAATGATCTTCTTTGGAGACAAAGATAGCCAGTTTCTTCTTGCGGCTGACCGCAGAAAGCGTCCATTCCATTTGGAAACGGCTTGCAACTTCGGCAAAATCAGTTTCCAGCTTGGGAAGATTGGTCAACAACTGCGGAAGATCGAACTCAATCCGCATAAAGAACATGCCGCCAGCAGGGTCCATCGTGTACTGGTCTGACTGAACAATGTTAGCACCATGCTGGTGCAGGAAGTGAGATACAGCAGCAACAATTCCTGGACCATCCGGACAGGAAATGAGCATACGCGCCCGGTCAGCGCGGTTTTTAGAATCAGGTCGTACTTTTTTAGCATGGATCTCCATCGGGTTATTCTTCCTCCTTCAATTGAGCCATGACCTGCGGGGGTTAACCCGCAAGCCAGGCAATCAAGCGATGATTCAGTTGTTCTTCATTCAAATGCGGGAACAATGCGGCTTCAGCCACCATGTCATAGAGGCGTTCCAGCGGTTCGCGTGGATCTGCCTTTTTGGCTTTTGCGTCATTCTTGAGCAATGTCCACACATCCAGAATGTACGAACGGGACTCAATCTCTTTACCTTTGAAAAAGTGCTGCAACTGTTCTACTTCTGTCAGGAATTCCTGGCCGAAACGACCAGCGACATCCCCACGAAGCAGTGCAATCTCCACCTCATACATTGGACGTTGTGTCTTGGCTTCTTTGCCAATCCAAGGTGTCTCCAGAATAAACGGACGTCCTCGAAGCTTCTCATGGTTGACGATGCGGTTAATGGCCTCAAACCCAATCCAGCCAGAACCAATCGGTGTATGACGGTCCTTGTGCGCGCCTACTGGATTCTTACTATCATTAATATGCATGACGGCGATGCGGTCAAGTCCTACCGTACGGTCGAATTGTTCCAGTACACCATCAAAGTCATTGACGATATCATAGCCAGCATCATGAATATGACATGTATCCATACATACGGTGAGGCGTTCGTTATACGTCACTTTCTCAATAATCTGGGCAAGTTCTTCGAAACTTCGTCCCATTTCCGTACCCTTGCCAGCCATGGTTTCCAGAGCGATATTCACATCCGTCTCTTTCACGCCTTCCAGCACTTCATTCAACCCCTCTGCGATCCGTCCGATCCCATAGTGGGCATCCTTGTCTGTAAAAGCACCGGGGTGCAATACGATGTTTTTGACACCAATAGCATGTGTACGTCGAATCTCTTCCTGAAGAAAATCTACAGCTAGTCTGTAGGTATTTTCTTTGTAGGAGCCCAGATTAACAATATATGGTGCATGGACAACGATATCTTCCATTCCACCCTCTTGCATGGCCAACCTGCCTTCCTCAAGATACATGGATTCAATTGGCTTGCGACGCGTATTCTGTGGTGCACCCGTATATATCATAAACGAACTGGAACCGTACGAGGACGCTTCCTTCGTTGCACTCAATAATCCCTTGTCCGAGAAGGACACGTGGGAGCCGATTTTCAGCATTATTAATCCCCCTTAATCTGAATTATTCCTTATTCTAACGCGATTATCGAAATAAATCTAGAAATGCGCTATAATTCGGGATAGAGGCTATTTTTGACAGCAAATATGTGGAACATGGGTAGGCGGAATCCGTCTTTCCGTGAAAATCAATGAACCGAGGTGACTCCGCAATGATTTTCGACTCCTACGCGATGATACTAACCAGCAGTTCCCCCAGCAATTGGTTTATGAATACGATCGCATTTTGGACTTTTCTATTGCTTGGCAGCATGTGTATCGGTGGATTCTTTATGATGCGCAAGTTTTTGAAAGTGCTACCCAAAGCAGATGGAAAATCCAAACTCGATTGGCAGAATTATTGGGTCGAAGCCAGCCGCCACTTATGGACAGATGAAGCCAAAACTTTTTTGGATCAACTTGTGGAGCCTGTACCCGGGCCGTTTCGCGACATCGCCAAACATTCGATCTCTGCCGAGATTGGTAGAATTGCAGTCGAAGACAAAGCAAAGGAAGTATCTAGAGATCATTGCATTAAAGGATACATTATAGCCACACCTAAGCGGGATAATAAGTTTTTAATGAAATTTTTGGAGAAAAACAAAATCGACTATTCCCCTTACCAACACCTGATTAAATAAAATTATAATAATGAGTTAAGCCGGACACCCATTTGGTTAAGTAGATACAGATATGCTCCGTCAGGTAAGTCAACCCAACATGCATTGCTTACCTTCCGGGGCTGTTTGTCGATTCGTGAATATATGTCAGCGTAGTGAAAATACAGAGAGGATGTTCAATATGAAAATTGCCATTTGTGGAGGTACGGGGTTTGTGGGAGGAGCACTTGTGGATTACTGGCTGCAAGCCGGACACCAGGTGAAGGTCATTACACGCAAACTGCCTGACTTGCATAATCCAAGCGAAAATCTTACATATATATCATGGGAACAAGTCGAAAAACAACCTCAATTGGTGGAAGGCATGGACGCTCTCGTTAACCTAGCCGGAGAAACGTTGAATCAACGATGGACGACCAAAGCGAAGCTGGAGATTGTTGAATCCAGAGTAACAACTGTCGCCCGGGTAGCCCGACTCGTGGAATCACTGGAACAAAAACCGGAAGTGGTTGTTCAGGCTTCTGCCATGGCTATCTATGGGACCTCCCCTACCGAAACCTTCGACGAGAGCAGTCCGCAGAAGTCCGTGAATTTCCCGTCCCGGGTCTCCGAACAATGGGAAGTTGCTGCAGATGCGATCAAGAATGTAAGACTCGTTAAAATCAGGGTCAGCTTGGTACTCGGTCATAAAAAAGGTGCCTTTCCATTAATGAAACTACCTTACATGCTGGGTGTTGGCGGTAAGCTCGGCAGTGGCAAACAATGGACTAGCTGGATTCACATTATGGACATCGTCAGACTGATTGATTTTACGATTCAAAACAAAGAAATCTCGGGCCCGGTCAATGCTTCCACACCAAACCCCGTTACTAATGATGAATTTGGTCGCACGGTGGGCAAGGTGTATCATCGCCCTCACTGGTTCCCCGTACCTGGCTTCCTGATTAAAACCTTGGTCGGTGAACTTTCCGTTGTCGTGCTTCAGGGGCAGAGAGTCATTCCGCAGAAAGCACTCGACCACGGATTCCAATTCACCTTCCCCACCTTAACCCAGGCCCTTGAAGATCTGAAGCACCGTAGCTTATCCGACTGATTGAACCTTGGGATTGAACTGTGGCTCATCCAACCGCTCGATAGGTGTAGACCGATTCCGCCAGGGTAAATGTATCTCCATCCGCCAATGGATACTCTTTGTAAGGAGCAAGAATATTACCTTGAAGAATGGTTCCATTAACGGAACCCAGGTCCTTAATCACATAGCCCGATTTGTTCCGGCTCAATTCCACATGAGCACGGGACACGCCGGTCGCTGTATCCACCCACTGAACCATATCTACCGATCTTCCAATCACAAAAGAAGCGCCATGTACATCCATTCGTTCATTCTTGTCACTCGTTGCCAATCTTCTTTCCAAATAAAACGATGGTACGATCGGACTTGCCCCTGTAACGCCAATTCCAGCCAGATTCTGCAAGTTTACCGTTGCTTCTGCAACTGCGTCATGTCGAGCCAAATCCGAAGTTGAAGCTATCGTTTCAACATGATGCTGAACAAACGGCGGATCGGAATGTTCAGGTGTTATGTGCAGATTGCGAAAGCGGGCATGAGCACTGCCTTCTGAAGCCGATTCCACCGGTTTGTTTGTGAGTTCTTCCGACTTATCCACTGCATTCCAGCGCCAACTCTCCTGATAGATGCCTTCTTCATCCTCTTCTTGCTTTTCTCTATTCTTGCCCAATCCAAATGAAAAAGACCGCTTATTCTCAGCGCCATTCTGAGGGTTCCCCTTACGCTTCCAAGTCCATCCTGCCACACCAAGCAAGCCAAGACTTAGTACTGCGGAGAGAATCATCTGTGTCTGTCCCGGTTGCTCCATGTATATGAATCTCCATACCAACGCGGTGGCAACCATGCAGCCCAGTATGATATAGGTACCTTTGGAAGATACGGACTTCTCTTTCTCTTCCTTTTCCTCTTCCATCTCCATATTATCCCGCTCCAGTGAACCAAACGCAGGATGTCGAGTCTGACTAACATGGCTTGGGCCATCCAATGAAGAATCCCCATTCGACCGTCTTCCTGGAAAATGTTTAGGCCGTGATGTAACTTCTCCCACCTCGGAAGCAGCTATCTTCGGTTGCTTTCGAAAATGAAGTTGCGGCTCCTCAGAGCTGTATTGACCGGGATCACGATAAGGATATTGCCCAGCATTACCAGAAGCAACCCTGCTATCCCGCTTTGAAATCGTTGAATAAAGATTACCTTCTGAACCGCCCACTATTTCAGTTGTTCTAGACGAGAGAGATGCTGCGCCGCCTGCACCTTCTTGCTCGTCAGCGTATAGCTCCAGCAAAAGCTCTCGCAATTGTCTGATATCCCAACGTTCGTTATCGCATAATTGCAGAACGCGCTGAATGCCCTCTCCCTGAAGTTCCTGAACATGAGCCATCAGCCTAATGACCAGCTCACGGAATTGCTGAGGTAACGGATCAACTTCAACCGTGTCCATAAGGGGTACGTATACGATCCCAAGCTCTCCCTGTTCGAATGAACCGTTGATGAACAAGTATTCCTCCTGAATCAATAATTGACGAGGTTCCAGCATATATTGCCGGCATTCCGTGAAGGCGTCCGCCAGTTGGAATAACAGACCATACAGAACACGTAACTTGATCTTGCTCGACTTTAAAATCTGGGACAACATTTTGTATCCTGATATGTCGTATTGCAAAGTTACATTTCGATCCACTTCCCGAATATGAACAGGAAGTAGTCGCGGAATCTGATTGGAGGACAACATCCCCATCTGTACCCGACTCAATTCCTCCATTCGTAACCCGCCTGCTTTTTCCAAAACCATGTATGCTCCGCCGTTACGAATAAAATCTCTCGTTAATCCATACATGCCAATCCTCTCTTTCCGTTAAACCTTATTATTTTTTAGAAAGTCATGTAGACATAAGCACTGATGAACCCAGGTAAAACAGCCAACATAAACGGAAACTTCAATGTCTTCTCCTTGCTCACCAGCCTGAGCGAACCTAGCATAAAGAACCCTGCAAGATTACCTGCCATCCCTCGAAGCCGTTCCGCTGAATCCTTGCGGAATAGAAGTATCACTAAACCAATGGCTCCGGCATACAGAACCGAATAAATAATGACATGAATGCCGAACGTAAGTCCCGTCCATGCGCCTATACCGCCAAACAGTTTCACATCTCCTGCACCTACCGCTCCAATCGCGTACATCAGGAACAAAATACCAAAACCTGCTGCAAATCCGGCGACCGAGAATAAGAAACCATCCCATCCTCCCCATATGATATGGGCCAGTACACCAGCAGCGGTCACCGGTAAAGTCAATCGATTCGGAATTTTCATGGAACGAACATCTGTAATAAAAGCTGCAATGACGTATAAGCCACAGACGAAGTAAAACCATTCCACCTCCATCATCTCCTTCATTATTTTTTGGAAGCTACAGTAAATGTAGTCTCCGTCTTGCTACCATCCGCTGTCTCGACTACAAAACTCCATGATCCTTCCGTTGTCCGAGTTCCGACGAACCAGTTCCACTCAATGATCCCATTCTCATCTGCGGTAGCCCAGCCAATGTGTTTCGCAGAACTCTCGCCTGACTTGTAAAATATCGTTAAGTTGGCGGTCGCCCCTGGTTCAACCTTCACTTTAATCGTTGCATTGTTGCCTATGTATGCCGGGTCAGGCTTCGACAATACCGTTGCTGAACCCGCAAGATGTCCATCACCCCCGCTACTGTCCGAGCCTTCTCCTGTATCCCCAATCCATACGCGTTCTGCCGCAGCAGCTTGAATCCGCAGTGGTTTGCCAAGAAAGGGAACCTTCAACGGTAATTCATAACTCAGTTCAAGTCGGAAATATGGATTTGTTTTGTTCTTGAGATCCGGTATGGATATACCATTAACATGTACACGTTCCATGTCCAGCAGCGTTGTCTCCAAGAAAGGTTGTAGCAACGGTTTGACTGTAGGATCAAGCACGGTTTCCAAGACGGATGTCTTGATCTCCTGTAAGGGTTGCTCACCACTGGCAGCTGCTGAACGTACCCAATCACTTAACGGCTCGGGCAGTGAAGAAGCATATCCTTCTGCCCACTCTGTCAAAGATAACTCCGGTATTTTCCAGCCCCCATCGGAGCCTTCGCCGCCAGCAGAATCAGAAGGGGTGAACACAAGGGAAACCGGGTATATTTTCGTTGATAACTGCTTAACGGCTTCTCCAGCCGTACTCTGGAGTGCTGTGGAGACTAGAGTCATTTGCACAATGAAGATGAGAAACATGACGAAGAACAGAAAGACAGGCAACACCAATGAGGCTTCCAGAACCATGCTGCCCTGTTCCTTTTTCGGAGAACTAATCTGTTTATTCAGAGACTTCAAACGTTCCAATCGACTTATTCGTGTTAAACGAATCTGCAATTGGGAGCATTCCTTTTCATATTGTTGCTGCTTATCCATAATCCCTCCACCGAAACGATCCCGATCATTCAATAGGAATAATCCGCCTTCCGCTCAATGAAAAATCGCCCATCTTCAACCTGATCCTCACTACCCATGACTGCACCTATGCTTCTTACGACCCCTGGCAAAAACCACAGCTTGATGCTACTACGCATGTTGCCCGAGGCATACGTCTGTTTCTCTTCCGGATTAACCCCGGTATTCAATCGAATCAGAGCCAGCATTCTGGACATCTTGCGCTCATTGTTGCTATGCATCAAGAGGAACAATCGAAGATGATCCCTGTAAGTCAGTTTGATTTTGATAGACTTGGACAACTCCACGCTACCCTCTTTTGCCAATTTCACCATATCTGCTATCGCGTTTGTGATGCCGTAAAGAATCGCCGCAGACAAAACCAAAAGTGGATTTCCCAGCTTACTATTTTCAATGAGTCCTTCTGCTGTTCGAATAGCGAGACGCATGCCAAAGATCTCTGCATATGCTGCGGCTATATTACCGGAAGGATTGTGGAAACCATAGACGATATACTCCAGTTCCTGATTCTCCAGTTTGAAGACATCATCTGTATCTCCGCCTCCTTCAGTCCAGTTAAATAACTGCCCAAAATCCATAGAATTGAAATACGCCAAGGCATACTCATTCTGAAACAGTTCCTCGCCAAGACTATCCAACAGACCCGACATTCCACCAAACAAACTATCCATGCCCTTCATGGCATCGCCACCAGAATCATAAGGATCACCAGCAATTTCGGCCTTTTTGGCTTCCTCACGACTAGCCTCATTAAAAGCAATACTGGCGTTATAATATTCTTCCAGCTGTTTGAAAGCTTCCATGGAACCGGAACTTCCCTTCTCAATCTGTGACAAGATACGTTTGAGATCCTTCAATTTCCCTTTGGATTCTTTGTCATTCGCTTTGCGCTGGGCATCTGATCCACGACCACTCTCAAGCTCTTGCTTGCTCTGGAGAATGAGATTAGAAGGACCTGTACGCACGTAAGAATCCATATATCGTTCTGTAATCTGACTTGCCTGCCTAACCGCAGGTTTAATGGGAACCCCACTCATGCCTGTAACATAGCGAAGCTGTGTATTCAGCTCCATGTTGTCTCTTCTAACGTTGGCGAAGTCCGAATTCTGTGAAATAACCCGTGCCTTCAATTGATCAAATAGACGATCTGCCCTGACAAGTTCTGAAGCGAGAGAACGTGCGCTTTTGGCTTCACTGCCAGATCCTGTAGATGGAGGAATCGTTCCGGGCAGAGTCGAGTTGCCCACGTTGTCGTAGCTGGCATTCTGTGCACGGTTCTCCCCCTCTGCAATAACACGCTTCATCTCCTCGTTAATCTTGCGCGCTTCTTCAATCTTAGACTGTGCTTCCTCCAGCTTCGTCTGATGGGCCTGTAACGCTGGCTGTATGATTATGCTGATACCTGTCACCACATTACTAACACCTGTCCGATAACGAGCCAGTTCCAATATGTATTGTTGCTCTCTGAACGGTAGCCCCTCATCCGCCTGTTTCTTATTCAGATAATCTGCATAACGCGCGGCTGCCTCGGTAGCTGTCTCTGGAGTTTCTTCCAGCATTTCTTCATAGATAGCTTGCAAAGGCGGGTCCATGATCAGCTTCGGAAGATTCTTCAGCTTCTCCGCGGACTCCGTCTGATTGGTAATAGCATCGTCCAGCAATTCTTCACGTTTGTCATATAGCTTTTGTAATTTTTTCAGCAAGTCTACTGTATGCGCGGCTTCCTTCATCTCGTCCGACATCGGTTTGAAACGATTGATCACTTCCAGGGTGAAATCAACCGGAGCCCGATACTTCATCTCCTCCTGAATCTGGCGATTAAAAATATCATATCTGCCCAGTTCACGCTCCATGCTCAGTGAAGTTGTATCCCACTGCATATCCAGAATAGGGAATCTATCTTTCACGGATGAAGGCTTCACGCTATCATTCAGCACCTTAGCCATAATGGCATCCCCACTGCTGTCACCATACCCGAATAAACCATACTCCCGGAGTGACGTATCATAGGCTGACATAACGGATCTCATCGCAGCATGTGTCATTCTTTCGGTCTGTACTTTGAATGCCGCAATACGAGCGTAATCAATGAATATAGCTACAAACATATAGACTCCGGCCAAAATCAATATTAAAAAAAGGGTTACGGCTCCCGACTCCCCGTGTTTTTTTCTAAACAGCTTTCCCTCCTCCTTTTCTCACTTTTTGCTTTTGCCAAAATGCTGCACAACCTGTCCTGCTTCCGTTGCAGTACTCGCGGCTTCTCCGCCTTTGCCTTTAAACTTAGCTGCGTAATAACGGACCAGATCCACTGTTCGAATGAATTCAACCGGTTCAACTACTGCGGATGATCCCTGGGTCAGAACACGGTTACCTGAATCGAACAAAAAAGAAGGAAGAGGCAAAGAGATTACCTGCTCCAGCTTGGTCGTTACTTTCCGCTGAATCAGAGAGTTCTGATACTCAATCGTTCCTTTCATGGCTGAGGGCATGTGCTGCACAGCTTGTGCTAATTTCTGTTCCGAAAGACTCCCACCTTCACCAGCAGGTACAGAAACGCTAACCTGATGGTCTGCGCCTGCCCAACCAAACAGTGCTCCAAGCAACCGATCATCCGTCAATCTCCAGTACAGATTGTCATGTTCTCCAGCGACAAATTCACCCGTCATCGCTTGCTTATGGCTATTGTTCCAGCTATATGCCGCGCGTTCGGAAGCTGCATAGGCATGTTGATTCAAGAATGTCTTTTGATACATGTACATGGTGAAAAAGAGCAACAACACAAGAATAAACAGCACGACAGGGAAGATCAGGGAGGCTTCAACGGTGAAGCTCCCTTCTTCCTTTTCTAACCTGTTAACCCGGGAAAAATTCATTACTTTTGGTGTCCACTTTACCGAGCAGACTCGTAATTAATTTCGTTATTTGATCCTTGAATATCAGAGCGATAATGATAATAACGCCGATAATCAGGATCAGCTCCAACGTACCGAGCCCGTCTTCTTCCTTCCAAAATGCATTCACCTTGCTCTTCAACACTTCCATCATCCCAATTCCTCCTACATATTCATCATCATAAAAGCAGGTGCCCCGATCATGACCACGATCGTAAAGAAGATCAGCACCATCGGAAACACCAGTTTGGAAGAAGCCTGTTCTCCCTTAGCCCGACTGACCGCCTTGCGTTTCTCCCACAACACATGTGACAGATCCCGTAGCGCCAATACAAAGTCACCTCCCCCACGCCGGAAATTCAGCAGCACCGTTGTAGTAAAAATCGTTACTTCCTGTACACCGCAGCGGCGGCTGAACTGTTCAAATGATTGTTGAAACGAGTACCCGTTGTTCCAATCCCCCACTGTTTTTCTGAGTTCGTTATACAACGGATGATTCCGTTCCCCCTGGCTTGTCACACAATGAACGATCGCACGTTGCACAGTCTCCCCTGCACCAACCAGCAGTACAATCCGGTTTAACAGCTCCGGCAGCTCCATGAGAATATCCTGATCTCTTCGTTGCACCTTGGTATGAAGATCTTTGTAGAGTGCAAAAGGCAATGCTACACCAAGCGCCAGCCCACCTGCCATTCCTCCGATGCCCATGTCCCCAATAAGCGCTAACAGACATCCTGCCATCAACATGAGCCACGTATAGGTCAACATTTCAGCACAGTAAAGCATCGTTTTCTCCCCGCTGTGCTGTATGCCATACATTTTCTGAATGGCGTGTTGCATTCGGAACATGAGAACAGGCAATCTGCGCCCCACCTCGAACTTGTCCAGTACAAACAGAAAGGGTCCGTGCCATTTTTTCAAACGAAGCCCTTCCATATCCAGTTTGCGCAGATGTCGGTAGGTCTGTCCTCGGGTCTGATCCAGCACCAGCCATCCAGCACCGAGCACCCCTATGACTATAATGGGAAGCAGCATCCCTTCAGCTCCTTATATTTTGATATCCATAATGCGAGTAATCCACAGATAACAGCAGGCCAAGACAGCTAATGCACCACTAGAGATGAGGTAGCCCATCCCGCTATATAACGGCTCCATGAAATCCTTGGCGGTCAGGTTGAGAAAGATTAGAAAAATAAATGGAGCGGCAAACATGACCTTTGATTCAAACTTTTTCTGAGACACCGCCACCATAATATCCTGCTGAATGTCCAGCTTCTCACCAATCATGGCAGATGTGCGGCGCACAACCTCAACCAGATCTCCGCCAGTTCGCTTGCACGTAATGAACACGTCCGCAAAATTCGTAATATCCTCAACCTGCGCCCGATCCGAGAAATCCTGTAACGCTTCCTCAATAGGTTGACCATACTCCATCCGTGTCCGCAATATCGTGAACTCACGAATCAGATCGGTATCCGCTTCCGGATTCAGCATTCTCAAGTCCTCTACAGATTCCTTAAATCCATTTTCCACCGATTTGCCTGCTGCCAACGCAGAAGATAATGCATATAACGCTTGCTTAAAATGTAAACTGAGCGTCATTCTTCTTCGTTCAAGCAGTACCTTGGTCCAATGTTTCGGTACCCATATGCAGCCTGCAGCCAGTATCAATCCTGCCAACCAGTGATGGTAGAACAGAATGCCGATACCGAAAAACAACAAACCACTGATCACCCTACAGACCACACGTTGTCTACGGGAGAGCGTATACACAGTGTAATCCGTCAATATCTGTCTGGCTTCGCCCAACCTTAATCACCTTCCAATGACTTCAATTTACGTTGTTATCTGATGACTCTGATTCAACACGATATTGTTCTATGTATTCATTCAGCCATTCCCCGAGCCCGGCCATCTGGATTTTGTCCACCTGAATCAACTTCCCAACCTGCACTAACCCTCCAATAATCTTACCTTCTTGCTCTTCCCGTTCTCGAAAACGAAATAGTGGATTTAGCAAGACTTCACCGTCCTGCATGCCAATCACTTCACTGATCTCAGTCACCCGCCTGGAACGATCCCGAAGCCGCGATAAATGTACGAATATATCTATTGCCGAACTGATCTGCTGTCTTACTACTGCAATCGGAAGATCCGCACCGCTGAGTACCATCGTTTCTAATCTGCTTATCATATCCGAGATTGTATTCGCATGACCGGTAGACAGCGATCCATCGTGCCCGGTGTTCATCGCCTGTGGTATGGATATATAAGTGGGTACAATAAGACCAAAATAAAAACAGCTATTATAAGCTGTCTAATGTGAAGCCATCTATAAGTTTATCTACTGTATCCTCAATTACACTTTCTCTCGACTTCCCAAATACGCGCCAATAAATTTTTAATTGATTTTCGTTAAACTCATGCTGTGTAAATCTAGGTAAGGGCGCTGCTCCATCAGGTGAAGTTGCTTCAAATCTGTCTATGATCTGTCTCAGAGTGGCATTAGTTAGACTGTCAACATCAACCTGAGACAGAAATGTCAAAAACTTTTTATGGCGTAATTCAAGTTTTTCAATCTCAACACTTATATTCTCAAGCCGTGATAAGTTGTTCTGTTTATCAGTCAAGTTAGCCTGAATTGAGGTGTTGCGTTGCTCATACTCCTGATCATCAATTATGCTTTTCGTCAACAGCCTGAAGTTTACTTCCCTCTCCTGAGTCAATTCCTTAGTCTCGTTCTTCAGTATCTGTATATCTCGCTCCACATTCTTTAAATCAAACTGAGATTTGATGTAGTAATTAAGATTCTCTTGGTGAATCTGTTCATTGTTACGATACTTGTCTATCTCTCTTTTAACATATTTCATTAGTTCTTCTTCGTATTGGAGATTTCTATACTGACATCCCTTTCTGCCATACTGATCATTGTTACGACATATCCATTGTATGAAAGTTCTATGTTTATTGCGTTGGACTTTTCTTCTCATGCTCCCACCACAATTCCCACACTTTAAAATATTAGAGAAAATGTGTTTGGATGAATGCCTAGATAAACCACGTTCAAGAATATGCACCTTTTGCCTTTCAATTTCTCCATTGTTTTCAACCGTAATCTCTTTAACATTTAATGTTCCAAAGTCTTCTCTCCTCTTTTCTTTTTCAATCTGAACCAATACAAAATCCTCAGTATCAACCAATACTAAGTCACTATCGAAGGTTACAATTTGCTGATCAATCGGTATTTTCTTAACTAAATTTTGGTTTAAATCCATCTTTTTTGTCCTATGTAACCTTAATTCGCCTGTATAAACAACATTCTTCAGCATTTTTGAAATCAAACTTTGATCCCACAAGCTGGCACCACGTTTAGTAGGAACTTCATCGGCATTAAGTTGCTGTGCTATACTCCTTAAACCCATACAGTCATTCAGGTACATGGAGAATACTCTTTTAACAATCGGTGCTTCATTTGGATTTACAACCAATTTCCCTTGCCTAACATCATAGCCATAAGGAGCACGACCACCCCATATACCTTTTTTATAGCCTTGGAGTTTACCAAACTGCACAGCTTCACTTTTTGCTCTGGATTCTTCCTCTGCTTGAGCTGCAAAGATAGTCAACTTGAAGTTATCGCTGCTGTTCATCGTGTTAATTTTTAAATCCTCAAAGTACACGGCAATGTCATAGCTTCTCAACTCAGCTACTGCTGCCAATAATTCCTTAACGTTACGCCCGAATCTACTTATGCTCTTAGTAAGTATTATGTTGAACTTTCTTGCTCGTGCATCATTCATCATTTCTTGAAAAGCTTTTCTGTATTTATTAGATTTTGCACCAGAAAACCCTTCATCAACATAATACCCGCTTGTTACAGTAAATGTTCCATTTGTTTTATAGAACACGCCTGTTTTAGCAAGTTGGTAATTGTTTTCATTAAGATATGTATTAAAATAATCTACTTGGCTTACAATACTGTTTTTTTGTTCGTCGCTGTCTGTCGATACACGAGCATAGAAAGTTGCAATCATATTTGAATTCTCCTTACTTATGTAATTCTACTGTTCAATCTGTCTAAATTATCGTTTAAATGAAGCTTTATGCCTAGTTTCATAACTGATAAAGCTGTAAATACATCATCGTTATAGTCATTATTTTGTTGAATGAATCCTTTAATCGCTTCGGCATTCTTTTTTATAGTTTTCATCACATCGAACAAGCTACATTTCTCCTGAACTTCTTTCAGTTTCTTATAGTAGTCACTGTACAGAGAGTGCTCGTTGATGCTAAATTCTTGACAAATGTAGGTTACAAATTCGTTTTGTTCAACTATGACAATTTCACGCTCACTATATTCAAGTGCTTCAATCAATATTAATCATCCTTTCATATTATATTTGCCACTATCAGAGGTGACAGCAGGTGTCACCCCATGACACCACACTAAGCTGTCCAGAATCAATTCTAAGCATTGTTTCTATTGTGTTCAGTACCAGAACAAAGATGTAACGTTTAGTGGACTTAGAATTGTATTTTGGACAGCCTATTTGCTCTTTCGTTATGTATCTATATTTTATCCCTCAATTTAATCTGCATCTGTTCGAAGGTGAATGGTTGATTAATGGTATATAGTTGTCCATCTATTTCTATCTGGCCTATCGGTATGTAACCCGTATATACTTTCTGTTCATTCTCATTACTGTCTACTTCAATGTTTTTTTGACCAGTCGTTGATTGTTCTGATTGTATCAAAACCATTTTTCCATCTTGAGTGTTTGTGAAAACTCCAGTATCGTTATCCAGTTTAGGTAAACCCATGTCTCTCTTTGCATCTGTTATCGAATCATATCTTCTAAATGTGGGGATTACATTGGTTTGATTGTTCCCCATCTCAAATGCATAAACTGGCTTGGCCTGCGCCTTATAAGAGTTTTGGCCGAATGGTAGCATGGCAATGTTAGATAACCTGTATCCAATTTTGGGGTCAGTATCTCTGCGGTCTACTGTGGGACGGTAACTTTGCTGCTGATCGTTATCTAGAAAAATTTTGGTCTGCTCAATCCAACCCTGCCACATCTCTGACTTGTATTTGATAACATCCATTACTCCACTAATTGGATCACTCCAAGCACAATGAACTCCCTTATAGACACCTTGCTCATAGCGACAACTATGGATACGGGATTCTATTGATTTGAATAGTAGGTAACAGGCAAATTCGTGCTCTTCATCAATTATCTCATTCTCAATTAAGGTCTGTGTGCATAGAATCGCTCTTGGTAAATAAGTATTTTCACCATACTTTTCATTCCAATTGTTAATTTCCGATGGGAGTACCATATATGGTCTACCCTTCTTTTTATCTGACAATGAATATCCGACCTTTCTATAATAAAATATTATTTTTGTGTTATTGAGAATTCAGAAGTCGGACATTAAGCCCGACCCCTGTTACAGTACAATTCCTACTCGCTAACTTTCTTGTAGTACTTCAATTTAAAATTTGGGTTATAGAACATCTCTGTGTTGGCTGTATATGTATCGTCGATCACGTAGCGTTCACCCTCCACTCCAAAAATAGAGCCATCATCCAGCTTAATATCATACAACTTCTCTTTTGAAAAGTCCTTTGTTTCACCATCGACCAACTCAATAAAATCAAATTCCTCATTCTCTTTTACTTCTCTCAGTCCATTATGCATATACTTTCCTCCGTGTTTTAATTTGATAGACACCAATTGACAGCTTAATTTAAATCAAAGTCAAGTCAATCGCATCACCACCTCTGGATTGTATCGTCAAGGTGTCTATCTATATAAAACACTGTTTAAGCCGTATGTAGGTTAATCCCATGCACTAACGTATCCAAGCTGAATTTGTCCGGCTCTATCCAATTGAGGAGTATAAGTGGCAGGAACTTCAGCAATCCTCCACAAGAGCTTTTCTTTTTCAATAGTGGTCATCGTTTCAAGCATTGCAATACTATTATCACGCAATCCGCACTCAGATGCATTCAAGTTAACATGTGTAGGTAGGGGTTTCTTTTTAACAGATGTCACACTAGCCACTTGCACAGTTGGACTATATCGATTTCCAACATTATTGGACAATATCAACACTGGTCGCTTACCACGCTGAATGCTACCGCTTGCTGCTGGCAACTCAGCAAACCAAAGCTCGTACCGTTTATATTCCGTCTTTTCAGCAGTCAACATTTCATCACTCCGTTTGTCGTTTTCTTTATATTTGAATTATAATTCAGATTACACTATTTTACAAGTATTATTTTTGTGTTTTATATAAAAGAAATAGGATCAGGCTTATTTGCCCAATCCTTTGGTCTTATTTTTGGATGTTATGTAGTTAATTAATCCATGCAATATTTCTCAATTAAGCCTACAATCTCTCTAACAGTAATATCTTCTTGCTCTTTCTTATAGTACACAGTCAGCAGGAAAATTGTTAAATCGTCCTTAACAACGTAGTAAATAAGACGATATCCGTTAGATTTACCTACGTTAGTATTAGAGTTTGCGACCCGAACCTTAAACGAGTGTTCATTAGAGGGCAATTCTAACCCCTTGAGTTCATCTCCGATTAGGTTGCCCTCTTCCAATTCTTCTATGATCGCATCGATATCATCATCAATGTTAGTAAATTTCTTTTTCCTTTTATAGAATTTGATGTCTTTTTCAAATTGTTCGGTTGCAATAATTTCGAACAAAATCAACTACCCCATTCTTTACTGATCTCTTTTCAATTCTTCGCGAAGTTCTCTCCAAGACTTTCCTTTCGCTTTACCACTTCTTATTTGCTTCATTTCAATCAAAGATTGTTTAAGAGACTCGGCAGGACTAATTGGCCTTTTAATTGTTGCATTCATATCCTTGTCCTCCTCACACATATTACACATACCTCCAAATCCTTAGTTGGTAAAAGTATTGCCTTCTCACTAACAGGTATATACCCACTTTACCCAACGTAGAACAGGAAGATCATACCTTTATGATACCACTTTCATATAACATATACAATGTATATGCAACATTTTAGTTGGTAAAAGTGATCTGTTATCTGAACATTTAGTTGGTAAAAGTAAAGCGCCTAGAATTAGTCTAGACGCTTGTTGGTGTTACATGTTTATTGAACTATTTGTAAAAGCGCATATAAGCATCCAGTCCAATATCAAACACGGAATTTTTTTCTGCATAGTCGATAGGTAATAGTCCATTTTTGTCCTCGATGTTGGGGTTCGCCTTTAATTGTTCAAGTTCCCCATAGTAAAATGAGTTTTTGTTGATTACCGCTAGATGTAACGGTGTTTGTTTCTGGTTGTTTAGTAAATTAACGTCCAATGCATTACGTTTAATTGTCAGGTATAAGGAATAGTTATTTTCCAATACAACATAGTGCATCAGACTATTTCCTGAATCTTTATCTTGTGTGTTCACAGTAATCTTTTTAGTTGTAATTGCTTCCTTGACTTTTGCTGCATCAAGTTTCCCGTCAGTGGAATACTTTTCATGAAGTCCTTGCACGTATTGTCCTCCTGTATTATTGGTCGTTGTACTATTGTTCGAATTGCTATTTGTAACGGTGGTTCCAGTTGACTCACTATTTGTTGTACTATTTGTTGTACTGCTTGCAGTAACTCCTTCTTTAAGTGACACTTGAGTACTAGTTACAGATTCAACTGAGTAGCCCATGGCATTTGCCGTGTCTCTAACAGGGAGATAGAGCCTTCCGTTCACGTTAAGTGGAGAATCAGACAGTTTTACTTGCGTACCGTCTACGACTATTTTTGTGTTAATATGAATGGCTTTAAGGTATGTAGCCGCACCAACTGCTGTACCTGCTGTCAATGTAATTCCGACAACCGTTCCAAGTAGAAATGTAGGTAGTTTACTAAGCATCTTTTTCATCTTATGTACCCCTCCGATTAAAGTATGGTATAGCCCATATGGAAGACTATACCATAGGATTATCGGTTACATTGACTCTATTACTTAGAACTACTTACAAAAATTTTGGTGAAATCTACAGGCTGTCCATTAACAAAAAAGAATGGCTGAGCGCCTGATGTCTCCACACTTACACTTATTTCTTCATCAATATTCTCCTCTAGGGGATTTGTAATCAATTGCAGATAGCGATCAATAAAGTATTCATCATCGCATTTCTTTAATTGTTGATGGATGTAAGAATCCAAAGACTTTGTAAGATTGTGCTCCATAATAAAATTCATCAAAATGTCGTACTCATCCATAGTAGTTTCATACAAGTCTTTCGTTTCAATCAATTCTTCCATCAGTTTTTTCTCTAGCTCAAATCGTTTATTCATATGTATATTCTCCTCTATATGTTTGTTTTATTAGTTCAAATCAATACGTGCACCATTCATTTTAATATTGCCAGTTGCCTTAATATTGATGTCGCCTTGGATGTCCATATCAAGACCTGATGTTGTTAATTCAAAAGTTGAACCATTAGAAAGACTCAATCTATATGTCCCATTATCTGTGGCAATAAATTGAAACTCTTTGCTTCTGGCAGTATATTTTCCCTGATCGGCTGTTGTTATGATACCTGAATCATCAAGAAGTACACTTCTCTCTCGACCTGTATTGCTTTGATAGTATGTTTGAGATAGGCCTCCGTTATACTTCACTTCCTGATACTTGCCACTTGTTGCGGTCATTCCGTCACCTTCGCCATGTTTGATAGCATCGGGAAAGTAATCTTTGTACCGTTTCAATTTCTTTGTATCTGGAATCTTCGCAGTATACATTTGTGTATTTTCTTTATCCAACTCGAAATATGTAAGAGTACCTCCACATTGCTCATTTGCCGCAGCAGCATATGCTTTCAGCAATACTTTTCCAATATCTTCCTTACCCAGATAACGTTCAATTACAGGGTCAGTCGTCCAATGCCCTTACCATAACCAATTACCAAATCTTCACCGGGGTGAGCACTAATATCTACTGGTTCAAAATTGTCGACCTCATCAAAGTAAGTGATTCCCCACTTACCATCCTCGTTGATACCCGGAATTACGACCTGAATGTTGTACTTAGAATCTTTGAGATAAGGTCTCTTTAGTAGATACGCTCGGTAAACATCTTTTGTTAAGTTTACAATTTTATTAATATCATTTTCGCCTGTTTCTTGAAGAATACTACTTACTGTGTCAGCGATATCCATACTTCCACTAATGTAGGCCGCAAAGCCTCCAGAGTAAAACTGTAACTTTTGAGCATCATCATGTAACTGATAACGTTCTGGATCTGAGCCACGGATCACGCATACCCGAGAATCAGCAGAAATATAAGCTTTTTCCCCACCATTAAGGAACACGATATTACAAACACTCATTACTCGCCCTCCCCAACAAAGTTAATTGTGATGGAAGCCAAATCTTCAAACTTGTATTCACGTGTATTACCATCTTCATCATTAACAGTAATTGGATTATTGTTTGTTAGTCCAGTGATAAAATTAGTGCAAATTTGGTTCAATATAGGTTGCGCTTCCTCAAGCTTCAGAATCTTCCCATCCAATCCATCTAATCGAAATTCAAAACCATCATTGAGCTTAACAACAACATCAAACTTGCTCATATTCACATTTCCCCATTCATTATGTATTATTTTCGACTCTCACTATCTACTGTCAATCTATATCCAAACTTATTCCCTCTTCTTCATCCCTATTGCCCTTGCTAGTCTCCTTGGATCACTTCCAGCCTAACCGCTGCATCAACTTGTACCACGCATATCTGACCTTCCTCGTATCTCATCCCTCCCCGTTCAACTGTATTCATAGGCTCCAAGGGTTTGTCTTGGAATTCGTTAACCTTACTCTCTTAATATAATTCAAACTAAGTTAATTTGTAAAGCATTATCTTTGTGTTTTAAACTATTTCTTTTCTCTTCTACTATAGTGACATCTCAGTTTCGATTCTCTTCCTCATATCCTTCATTAATTAATAGGAAATGAGAGCACAACTATCCCAACTGGTATAAAGTGACCCTAACAGAGTCACCTCTTATTTCCATTGTATTTAATTAATCTTCGTGTGGTGCGTTCAGACTCACCAATAGAATTTGCTACATCTCTCATGGATTTCTGGTGGCCACTTTGTCCAGCAGAAACTACGTTGTTATTGTTATTTTTGATATCCCAGTAGTCTTTAAGAAACGCAGCTTGTCTCCCTTTTCTAACTGGGTCTAGTTCTGCTTCCCCTCTGCGCTCAGTGTTTTCAGCAATCAACATATATTCGGCTTGCCACTCGTCAACGTCCATAATCTCAACTGGAACTTGCCACATCCAATAACCTGTGTTAACCTGTGTATAGATATTATATTTGTGTATTAAACTCCAAAGATCTTATCAACTATAAGGAGGACAATGGACTGACTCGCAAAAAGAGACTCACAGTAACAGACATCATAGGCAATGAAGTTGAACAATGGAAACAAGGTGAGATTATCACGATTGAAGCTGGTACAGGTGTAGGTAAGTCATACTTCATCAAAAACACTCTATATGAGAAGGCTAAACGTGAAGGAACCAAGATATTATTCTTGCTTAACCGAACACGACTAAGTGAACAATTTCAACGAGAGATTGAACAAGACAATAAGACAGATGTAATAAAGATTCTGTTGTATCAGAATGTCGAGGATGTTGTACGGAAACGAAATGTAGTAATAAGCAATGAATACCAGTACATAGTGTCAGATGAGTTCCATTACTTCCTCACCGAATCAAAGTTTAACAATAACACAGAAGATTCATTCAATCTGATTATCACCGAATCAGGGAAGACCAGAATTTTTATGTCTGCTACAGCAGATGGAGCAATAGAATATTTCCGTTTCAAAGGTATTGAACATCATAGTTACAACGTTCCTCATGATTACAGTCATATCAAAGAATTAATTTTCTATCAAAATGATAAGGTGTTAGAAAAGTTTCTACATACGATTCCTAAGAATCAAAAGGCTGTTTGTTTCAGCAAGAGTGCGAAGAAGGCATTTACCCTACATAATATATTCAAGGATTCACTTTTTGTCTGTTCTGCATCTGGGACATCTAGAGAAAAGAAGTATCTCGACAAAGAAAAAATCAGCCAAATGCTTTTAAAAGAGAAATTTGAAGAAAAGTTCCTATTCACAACTTCCACACTGGATAACGGTGTCAACCTCAAAGACAAACAAATCAAGTATGTAATTGTCGATATTGAAGACATAGATACACTCATACAATGCTTGGGTAGGAAAAGGATTGCTGATAATAGTGATAAGGTAACCGTAATAATCAAGAATATCTCAGACAAGATGATCAATAAAAAACTTGAAGACTGTGAACGCATAATTGATCCTGCAAAGTATCTGATGGATAATGGTTCGCTAGAATATGTTAAGAAATACAGGAAATATAGTAGTCCAGTTATCTATGACACTGTGACCGTAGACAATGACAAGGTTGAAAAAGTCATCAACGAATTACGATATTTTAAGGAAAGCTATGACAAGAAATTTTACGAAGATATACTACAGGAGGAAAATGGATACATGAAACATCTACAAACTAAGCTTCAACAAAATAGTTACACGATATTGGACGATACATATGAAAAAGCTACACTTTCAGATTACTTAGATAGTATTGTAGGCAAGCAACTTTATAAAGAGGAACAAGAAGAGTTAATTAAGAAGGTCAATATTCGAGACAGTAGAAATAGGTTACAACGTGGATGTCGAATTATTAACGAATACTTTATAGAGAATAACTTTCCATATAGTGTGAAAGACAAGATGAAGAATAACAAACGGAAACTTGATAATAATGAGCCTAATCCAAACTACACTAAGACGTATTGGTCACTGGCGAAACACAATTGATAATTTGAAATAGTGCAAAGATGAAAACGGCTGAAATTAAAAAAAGTCAGTGTTTATATAGGTTTTTTGATGATTTTGCATATTTTTCATGGAGTAAACCCTTATAATAAGGATTTGTTTAGGTATACAATTGCTCAAAACCCATGATACGACTGCATTTATGACTAATGATTGATTATTTATTTGGGATTTGAATGTACCAAATTGAATCGGAAGGTGAATTGGCGTAGCCAAGAGGAACGCGATAGGCTGATTAATTCGTTTACGAGCGTAGCGAAGTGATTTAATGAGGATGGTATCGTTCCTGATTACTATCTTCCATTACAATTACAATATTCACATCCGATAATATGTCACTTTTACTTCCTATAATATAAACATTACCCTTATAGGAGTTTAAAGTGACATATTTTAAATTGTTACGCACTTAATAATAGGTGGCGAGATCCATTCCGTTTCACTCCATGGCTGTCGCTTCACCTTCATCCACAACATAAACCGTTGTGGCTGTCATTTGGTTTACTTTATCTCGGTTTAGAGGGTATACGAAATTTAGTGTTCCTGATTATTGGGAAGCATATCGTCAGACGCTGAATACATAATTGAATGCCAAACTATCCCCCTCCTACTTATGGGGGTTATTTGTATCCTGCGCGCCATGTTGGCGGTCAGAAATTTCAATCGTCAAAGTTTGGAACATGGTCTCGGAGTGGAAGTGCTAGGCGTATATTCTGTGAAATAGCCACCTTTTTGGATTTTTAATACCCCCCACCTATCGTGATCATCAAATAACATTGCGGTGTAAGGATAAGTGCTGTAGGTTTATCTAGAAATTTTGACTCATTTTTAGGTGTAAATATACCCCCTTATGCCTTATGTATCCTCCTTTATTATATCAGATATCAGACATTGTATCGGTTAGGCTTATTTGTTTAGGGATGTATGTGATATACTATAATATACGAATAATTTAAGGAAGGTGTCCAATGACAAATGGTGAAAGTGAGTCATTTAAATTAGCAAGACGAGCGGCTATTTTTCAAGAAGAACACAGCAATGCAATTACAAGAATGAGTAACATGGTTAATCAATCATCTATCTCCAGAATGGTTGAGCAGGTAAGTCTATCATCTAGGATTCAGTTTCAATACAATCAAGTTTGGGAAGCACACCAAGGATTAGCAAGCGCTGCTCACCAAGCTGGATTGGCATGGAATGAATCATTCTCAGAAATTTCTAGGGTTATTTCAAGTCCATCGTTTATCGGCATCACTAATGATTTAAACAATCTGAGTAGTGGAATTGCCAGAGCTATGGAAGGTATTTATAATTCACCATCATATAAAGGACTTATAGAAATGTTATCGACAATCGATATATCATCTATTCAAACTTTCGTTGATAATCTGCCAGATGATGTTACTCACAATATAAATGAGTTTGAACAAGAGTTGCAAGATAACCCCGAAATATCTTCAAGGTTTAAGCCTTACGTAGAAAGTTTAGAAGCATTATTGTCGTCTAAAACTGGAGCCAATATTAATTTAAGTAGAAGCAAAGTTAGTATTGTTGGTTTCATTTTTCTGCTCAATACAATAATCACAATAGGTGGGGTAGTCTTCGGATTATACATTGAAAATCGCTTGTTCCCTGATCCAACTGACGATCTAGTCATTGAACAAAAACGACACAATGCAGTAATCGAACAGAATCAACTTGAAAGTATTGAATTGCAACAGGAACAAGTAACAGTTAATAAAGAGCAATTAGATGTTAGAAAAGATATACTTTCGGAATTGGAGAAAATGAATGAACAAAAAAAGGACTCGAAATGAGTCCTCTTCTATTTATTCACCGATCAATTTCATAATCTGATCATGCTCAGGATTAATTCCTGAATAACAAAAAGCCTAAGCACATGACCTAGGCTAATGATTGTTACAGTCTATCCATCTTAGCAAGCATCTTCTCTCTAGTTGGATTAGTGTACAGCAACGTGGTATGTATGTTGCTATGCCCTGCTTGATTGGCTACCTCATGCACTGACATGTCATTCTCCAATGCATGGGAACAGAAGAAGTGACGCAAATCATGCGGCGTTACATTTTTACCTATGATATCTGAATACTGATTAAACAGCTTATTGATTACGGTTCTATCTAACTTGGTTCCACGATTGCTGACAAACAAGTATTCACCTTTGATACCCTTCTCTTCTCTTTCTTTGATCCAGCTTTGCAACGCAGTCCTTGCTTTGCTGCCTATATTCACATTCCGCTGTTTCTTCCCTTTACCCTCAGACACAACCAGTTCCCTAGAGGTTAGATTAAAGTCGTTCATCCCAATGTTTAAGCATTCACTAATACGTAGTCCACAATACGCCAGTAATGAAACGATAGCATAGTTACGCTTAGATTCACTCTCTAATACCAGTTGTCTGAATTTCTCTACATCAGCAAGACCAACTGTAGCCAGTGAAGCATATTGTTTCTGTATCTTCAGCATATCCTTCTTGCTTACCACCTGTTCAGATTGAGCATTCGTTTCAATGAGGTAATCATTAAACTTAATCAATGCACTAATCTTAGCGTTGATGGTTGTTGGACTGTTCTTCTTGATTGTTTTCAAGTAGCTAATGTAGTCCTTTACATTCTCTCTATGTAGTTTCTTGAATTCAACTCCCTTACTTTCCTCAAACCATTGAATATATCCTCTAACATTTAGTACGTAACTTTTAATTGTGTTGGCGCTCAGTTCATTTAATATTAGTTGCTGCTCAAACAATTGAATCATTATGTTCACTCCCTATCAATTATGTTGCATTATGTAAAGGTGATTATTCAATAAATTATGTTGCATTACATACTCTTATTGTACCCTTATACACACCAAAATGCAACATAATTAATATTATGCTGCAAAATAAATTGATGCATATTTCGGAGTGAGACAATGAACATGAGCCATACATATATGGGTGTGAACTTCAATTTGAGGTTAGCGAAACTGAACATCGATGTTCGATTTCAAATGTCACGACATCGCGACATATGAGCAATTTGATAATCGGCAGACATCTACCGTTTTGTCGACAGGGATCGTGTTACAAGCTAGAACAACAACTTCGAAAATTTCGAACTCGCCTCTATCCTGAATTTTATGATGGTTCCATTTCAACCGTCTTGAACTTCACGATGGTTTGAATAAGTAAATCGCCAGTCGACGCGCGATTACCAAATTCGGATTCGAGTCAGAATTTACTAATACTCAAATTCCCCGATGTCGGAGAAAATTGGTTATGTAAATGCGCCGACATCGTCGTATTTCCGAATTGTTCATATGCTTGAACTATCGTATTACAGTCGCATCTAATCATAATACAATCGTACACGATACATTTTTATCACTCAGACTACAGAAAATGCAGTAACTGTAAGGGTTTTTACCTTTACACCACCTCAGATTACCCTAGTATCGTAATTACAATCGTGGAGTGATCGAGAATAGCCCAAAAACGCAGTCGTACCAACGGTTTCATCCATATTGGTAAAAATTATAAATTTACGATTGAGATGCCAAAAAAGCTAGACGGGACAAGGGATTTGAGCGTTTTACAAAAGTTGTATCGTATGAGTAACAGGATTATCTAAAACGATGACTTATTTACGCAACTTTTCAAACTTGTTTACGCATCTCATATACTCATTATCATTGATATATCAACGTTTTCTCAGGGTCAGGAAAATTTTCCTTACTTTCATGACTAATTTACGATACAACTTTTTCACCACAAAAATTCCAGTCGAGTCGTGGAATTGGGTAACGGTAATCACGGAGTAGAAGTGCTCAGTGGTGGTCAGTTTGGGCACTACTCAATCATACTGTCTGCATAAAAAAGGCACCCCGAAGGATGCTTTATGTTAGCCGAAGCTAAAGTTAGAATTTTCTACTGATTTAACTGCTGATGAACGATAGAGCGTATTACTCTCTTCTCCAATGGAAAAACAATCGACTGATAAAACGAAACCCATTATGCCTACCTTTTTATCATCAGTTGATAGTCTAGACGCTTCCTTTGTCTCACTTCCATTGATTGAATTGGAGAATACTTTTTTTATATAGAATTCCCTTTCGGGATCGTGAGAGAAATTCCTAAATCCATTTAACACAGTCTCTTCTGTAATCGTAATATCAGTTCCATCTAAAAAACTAATCACTATCATATCTGTCAACTCCTTATAAGAGTATAGCAATTTCTCATTCTACTAAATACGGCTTATCAACCTATTTACTTCCTCTAGTAATGGTTTAGCAGCATCAATAATATACATCGTGGATTCATCCATTATCTTGTCAATGTATTGATTGGTCTGATTTAAAAATTTTGATTCAGCACCCTCAGGTTTAAATGCACTAGGATTCATCTCATTATGGATATGCAAACCTTGGACGCTACTAAACATATTAGGGACAGAATCAATGGCTGTGTTTAAATCTTGATATGCTCTTAATAGCTCCCAGACACCTTTCATGAATAATTCATGATCGTCTACATTAAACAGTGGGCTATCAATAATCAAGTTGCCTGTCATAGTCTCTTTTGAATAATACTTCTTGTTTTCACTGTAGTAAGCCAGAGTAGTAACAAGCTCATACTGTAGCATTTTCAATAGCTTCAAACGCTGAATCTGCTCATCTTTCTTCTCTTTTCTGTCTGCCCTCCAATTTGCAAGTGACCAACCAATAAAGACCGATCCTATAGGCACTACAATACCTGTGAATATTACACTTGTTATTACAGACTTTATCCAGTCCAACGCTTGCACTCTCCACTCTACCCTTTGTAATTATTATAGAATTCTTTCCAATTCACTACATTCTTTATCAATTGCTCTTTACTAAGTTCACCTTCACTGTAATCAAAGAACCAGTCTCCAGCAATATCCCTACAAAATGTATCCTCATGTCCATATCCTTCTGGGTCACCATACAATTCTGTCATCTCAACGGTGTTGTCCCTAGGCATCCCAACTGAGTCCAATATGATGTGTTCAAGCTCCGACATATAGTGATCGTACACACTCCACGTCATTTCTAATGCATCCTCAACCTTCTTTTCCTTCGTTCTCATATCTTGAATCATATCAATCAAGCTAGACATTGTTGCTTCATTCATCTATATCACTCCTTATGTAATGGTAGGAATATTATACCACTAACAACGTTGTGTAGTGATGACGATATATTCTGATGTGCCTTAGATATTTGCCGATGTCGGCAATTCTGAATATAACGATTCGTTATAATCGAATCAACATTAGCAGACCGTAATATTTACCGTTCGTTATATCAACCTACCCGATTTTCGTGCAGGTTTGTTCGGACATGGTGATTCACCATATCTCAATTGTCGGGATTCACGACATTAGAATTTTTTAAACAAACGGAATTCTCCGTTGGTTGTTTTTGTATTTGTTTAACTCATTTCTATTCTGGAATTGAGAATTAAATTGAGGATTTCGAAATGTCAGGTACACGATGTACCTTACTCGTACGAGTCGGCATTTTCGCCTAGTCGACTCAAGTTCAACCTGAACCCGACCTCTTTTTAACTTTGAAGTTAGAAAGCGGATATTTCCGTTCTCAGTTTAACGATGTGGTTTGAACCCACACTATAGCTGTTTAACGAGGATATGCTCGATAAGGTTTCACACAGCGTTAAACGGTTGTACACCACGTACAACACTTTCAACACGACCAATGGTCGCCTTGCTCAGTTACCGTCAAATTGACGGATACTCAGTAGCCCCCAAACTGAGGGTAACTGGGTTTACCGCGATTTCGAGGAGAAGTATTGTTCGTGTTATTGGTTAAATCAGATCGATAATAGGCAATAAACCAATGTAGACAAAATTGTCTATATTGAAAAAACGAACATTACAACAAAAAAGGACAGCACCCAATTGTGCCATCCTCACATGTGGTATTCAATTTTCATCATCATTCGTTTCTGTTGCCTAATCAATGTTAACTCCTCACGTATTTCCATCCTACGTTCAATTGTTATGTCTAACCTAGATCCTTCAGCAACTAAATGACTATACCTTGAATCAGATATTGTTATAGGCTTAGGCTTACGTTGTTTCTTTGGCTTGGGTTGATAACCTTTGTTTCTTGCTGACCTATACGGAATTTCCGTATGTCTCAGGCTCATTATTGTGTCAAACAAGTTGTCTCTACCATACATGGAATCTCGTTCACCTCTCCTCTGGAACAGTTAATTATTTAAATACGATACAGTTAGCTGATTAGTTCTCATATAGCACTCCACAATAAATTTTTCAAAGTGACCCATCATTGTATTAAGCAAATGCTCTAGAGCTTCATCACTTTCCAAGTAACTAACCAATCTCTGAGACTTTTCTCGTCCAAGTTCAGGTGTAGAATCAGCCATCATTTTAATCGATGCTTCCCATGCTGTTTCTACTAAACAACATAACTTGTAAAAGTCAAACTTGTCCAGTATGCTCCGGCTCAATTCGTTATCCAGTTCAGGGAGGTTAAGTAATCCCTTAATACGATTAACGATCATCGGTTGCACTTGGTTATTGAGATTCAATTCCAATTCCATATGTATCATTCTCCTTAGTCAATATTAGTTTTAGGTAATGGTTTCAATACTAGATCAAATAAATCTGCCAACAATGATTCTAACTCATTCAGTTCCCTGCTGTACTTGGGAAGTACTTTATCCTCAATTACTTTAATGAGCGATTGATATCGAATGTCTTCCTCTCTTGCACGATCCATCATCCCGATTATCATAGCAGTATCTAACCCGTAGGAAACAAAATACTTGTCTATAGCAGCACGAGTAAGCTGATAGTGATCATATGACCATGCCGCCTTTTCGTCTGGTGGTAAGTTGTCAAAGTCAAATCTGTACGTTTCGTTTACATCCATCTTTTCCGTTAACCTCCGTTCTCTTCTGTCCATCAAATGGAATAAAACTAGGATTTCACAGAGAATATAATATCCACATATAGTTGTTATAAGAATTCATTGAGCATAGTTACAGTACAGTGTTTATGTATAGTATCAATTGTGAGATACATTTCCGATTGCCCTGACTACATGAATGTGTCTGTTCAGCTTTCGTTGCTCGATTAGATGCTCAATAGTTACACCATATGTCCTCATACGTTCAACGCATACAGGCGAAACCAGTTCTTTAAAATATTGTGTGAGTGCCTTTAACGGATTGAGTAGGAACATATATCTGAAGTCTTCATCGCTCATAGGATTCAATTCAAGCTGTTCACGTCTGAAATGTTTTAATAGTGTAAACACCTGAATAGATGTTGGATAAATCGGAACCCTTGCCATAAACTGTTGACGCAACTCTTGAGTTGTGAGAAGTGCTTCAATTCCATGAATAATATTCAATGCCTTTTTAGGAACTTCGCAAGCAACATATATCTCATCCAATGTCCAATCCTGCTTTTGATCAAAATAGTAAATAATCATTGTGATAACTCCTTTCTCAACATATCGGTAATTTGTTAACCTATAGATGCAACGGATTTCAGTGATACCCACGTACCATTACGAGTACGTATACATAATTGACGATTGATCAGCTTGCCGTGTTTGTACATCTGTATCTCTCCCTTCTGACCCTGTGCAAAATTTTGCACACCTGTAACTTATAGTTGTAATATGCCGCGCTCTTGAAATAGAATTGCAAGTTTATAAAATGCAGATGCACGAATCTTCATAAAGGTATCCTTTGATATTGGTGGGTCAATCATAAAATTGTAGACTTGATAATCCTTTATGTATTCACTCACCATAAACTTGTGTGTAATCAAATCCTTTTCTTCGTCAGCCAATAAGTTCACAGCAGACTCAACATCACGCTGGTATTGCTCTCTATCTGGATTAGAGACAGTGCATTTACAAATTACGTACTGTTTAAAAATTTCACTCATGACTGAAGATATTGCTTTGACATCGATCTCAGGCAAAACTTTCTTTATTACCATGCCAACACACCTTTCTATGATAGGATTTACTTTCCGGAAAATTTTCCGGTAGGTTTTATATATAGTTGTTACACGAATAATAGTTACAGTACATTGTTGCTGGTGTGACTCGCTTTTCGAAATGGAATTCAAGTTCTGGTACATTGGTGATGATGAAAAGTTGCAGATAGTGTACGCTTCCAATGATAAATATATAGAATACTATATTTATTAAGTTCGTATTTACATTAAAACACACACCTAGCTTTAAGTCAACACGGTTTATAATTTTATAGTTTACTATAACTTTTATAGTTATATTATAACTTTTATAGTTATTTGCTATAATGAGGACATGTATGAAAATGTGTAAGGAGCGTGGACATGAGTAGCCTAGGTGAACGTATAAATCATCTTAGAGTAGTTCGTAAAGGTCTAACTTTAGAACAGCTTGCAAACAAACTATCTATCCCTGTTTATCAAAAAGATAAAATAGTTGATTATAAGCCTATAACTTCTGGAACATTAAGCAATTTAGAGAACAATAAGCATAGACCAAATGTCGATATAGCAATTGTGTTATCAGATTTTTTTGGTGTTTCTGTTGATTGGTTGCTTAGAGGAGAAGATTATCCAGAAAAAACAATTCCTTTTGATCGAATGAAATTGCAGGATTTATTTGCAAGCATGACTCCAGAACAATTAGAAGCACAGGAACGAATCATAAATGAAATGAGAAGGAAAGCATTGAAGGACTCTGAATAGGAGTCTTTTTTTATTTGTCCACATACCTAATTCAACCATCTCAGTTGCCATCAGATTGCGTTCAGTGGATAACTTTTGACAAGAACTTGTCAAATTGGTCATATGGGTAGTTTGTGAAATGGTTGATATATATGGACTTGTTCGGGGATTCCCGAAAAACTATGACAAATTGGGTATGTCGGTAAGGGTAAGGAAAATTTTCCTGATCTTGAAGAAGGTAAGTCGCTCCTCAAGTTTGAGGTTGTCGTCAAATTGACGAGAAGCTTCCACGGAAATTTCGGGGAACATTGACTGATACGGATATTCTGTATTGCTATAAGTCACTGTGCAACTTTGCACAGTCAAAACGTCATATTGACGTGTCGCGTATATTTGTGGGGAGGGTTGAATTTAACCTCCTTTGATCAGTGTTAACCAACTTGGTTAGGATTGAACTTGCTTCGCGAAATCGCGATACGATAATCCAGACCTTCTGAATCGAAAGGCCTGAAAGTCTATGAATAAATCACATACTTTTTCTCGAAACCGAGAAATACTAACCCTGCTTGAAATTTCAAGCACCCCTACTCCAATTCTAATATGATGAATCACCATGTTAACAAGTATCATTCCCCAATTATGGGTAGTGAAAAGGTTGTGCATTTTGCATAGACTTTTCCGAGAAATCTCGATTAACTGATACTCCTTAGTAAAGGTACACGAAATTTCGTCCTAGTAGACAAATCAAAAAGGTTGACGCAATGTCAACCTCAATAAACTATCCTATACCATATATCAACCCTAAATTGTCCATATTCAGAAAGCCAACTTTATATTTTGAATAGGCATATGATCCATCACGTTGCCTTGCCACGTTATAATGCTCACAAATTGTATAGTACTCTTCTCTCTCCAGTTTTCCATACTTGATATACAGGTCTCTTGCCATCTTAAGCATTCCACTATTTCTGATGTTAGTAGGAGTTAACAATGGTAGATTGTGCCACTCTGATATCTTAGCTACTCTCATTGTAACTAAATAAATAGATGCTGGGTCATCAACACTCTGCTTAATCCCTGAATTCACAGCAGATCGTATAATATAATCGTTATCTATTAGATTATTATGAGTAACTTTTGTGCTGGGTATTAAATTTCCGTTGTTCTTAATGTACTTGTCTTCTTTATTTGCGATCCTGAGAATATTGTATAGATAGCTAGATATAGTTATTTCTCTGCTTTCTCGACCATTGCGAGTATCATTGTAGAGGGTGATATTGTATTTATCTATTTCATCTGTTTCAGATACGTGTTCCATTTTCATATTAAGCAACTCACTGTTCCCTCTACCCATTATCCCCTCAAACAATGCTTGGACAATTACTTTATCCTGAAAGTTAAGGCAACCACTCACGATATTCTCGATATCTTCTTCGCTAAATAGCGTTGCCTTGCTATCATCTACAAATTGACTGTAAAAGTCATTTCCTGAAACAGCATCAAGTGGATTTATATTGTCCTTACGTAAATCTTGCTCTATAGCCCACCGAATATAGTTCTGTATAATGCTCCCTGTACTTTTGACAGTAGCAAGTTTAGTGGACTCTAACAGAAGCAATACTTGTTTAATTTCACTTAGATTAAAATCATATAAATCCATTTCTAACCGTTTTTCTATAGCCGATGCTCTACGAAGTACTCTGGAGTATACATCCTTTGTGTTCTCGTTCTGTCTTTGCAGAAACCGCTCTTTCTGTGATTCGTTATAGAGACTATCTCCATATATCTTATTCACTATTATTCCCCTCTAGCTTAGATTCAAAGTAATCAATTAATTGATTTCTGAGACGTTTGTTTCCTGTCAGTGATTTCTTTGCATTAAGAAGTGGTTCAAGTTTATCAACCTCAAAGATAATACTGTTTACATACTGTTCTATCTGGTCTAAACCTATATCATGATCTTTCATGAACTTTGAGAGTGCAATGTATCCAATAAACATCAATGGATGGCTCATAATTACATTCTCACGCTTATTTGCGTTAATTGAAAACTCATTTGGATAACTACCGACCAAATAAGTAAAGAAATCATTGAGATAATTTGAAGTTTTAATAACGTCTAACTGTCTGTCAAAATGATACATGCGATCAATTGAGTAGCTCATGATATCAAAGGTGGTCAACTCTCCAGCTAATTCATTAACAGTTGTTGATGAAGCAATCTGCTTCCCTATCTCTGACTTCCTTTGTAGATTAGCTACTACCTTATCAGACATTCTTTCCTGTGACAGTTCATCTCTTCTTTCTTTCTTCAACACGTTGATTGTATTGATCTGTCCAAAATACTTTTGAGCTGTCTCATGGTCATATGACCTAATGGAGAGTATCATATCCAAGTCTAAATTAGGATTGCTCTGTAGAGCTGCTATAGCACCCTGTAATCGGTGGAAACCATCAAGTATAGATATTACTGCCCCATCGTTAATAGTTAGCGTTTTAGAGTCCTCGTAGTACGTCAGAGGATCGACTTCTGTAGAATATACGTTCAGGGTAATCATATCCTCAAAGTATTGATTATCAGCCATTTTGGATGCGATCCTCTTAACACTAGCCTTATTAACGATTGGCGTTTTGACTACTCCTCCACTTTGGTTCAGTTCATACTTAGCACCACGTTGAGTTTCATAATCATACACAATTAACTGGCTCTCAGACATCTTCACTAAATCTGTAATTGCAATCTTGGTTATGTAGCTGTCATATTTAAGCTTTGTAGTGTCTGGAAATGAAATAGGTAATTCCATTCTCTTCTGAACAATGGATCTAAGGTTGTCCTGAGCATCTCTAATCTCACGTTTGCCGAACAGTTGATTGGGTTCTAATTGCTCATTTCCCGTTACAGTGAATAAAGCTTGGCATACACCGTACAATATCGAAGTATCGATTTGTGGAATGTACTGTGCAACGTACTCTTCATTTTTCAGGAGTGAGTCAATTACCTCTACAGGAATATTCAGTTCAATGAGTTGATACTTAAATTGATACTTGAGCTTCTTGGAAGCACTTATTATTTCAAGTTGAATGCTGATCAATTTCTCAATATTAGACCTGTCTATTTTCATGTACATTAACTCCTTCCATACATATAGTATGGTATCACAAAAACACAAAGATAATAAGTAGGACATTTTTTTGAAGTGTACATGTCACTTGGTGACACGATTGTAGATGGCGAGGATTAGCTGTGTTGGAGTTAGAGAACCGTCCGAACAATGGTCGGGCAAACAAAAAAACAGCCGTGTGAGGGCTGTCTAGGCTGTGTGGTATTGTTTTATATGGTACATACAATAAATCGAAAATGCCAGTACGACTACCGCGAAAACTATATTGGTTGGATCAATTGCTATACGTTGAATTGGATTAAAGAATTCATACCCCATTGTTTTAATTCGCCCAAAACTTGTATCGGTATACTCGGTCACAGGTATGATCTTGAATAGTACTGTAAACAACAGAAATATAGCTGCTCCACTAGACAAGACAGACATGAAAATAAACAAATTACGATATCCCAAATTCACATTTCTCCCTCTCTGTTGTGATTAGTGCAATTAGGAATATTATACCACAAACACGAACGTGCTTTCTACTTCGACCAAAACTCACACGAATCCCTTACATAATAATTCCCGTTCACTTTAACTGCATATTCATTGTGAGATACAATTACCCCTTCTTCTTTCTCACCATTAAACAATACAACTATAGGACGTTTAAAGTTCATATATCGTTCGAAATCCCCTGTTGTATCAAGCATTTTCTTCATTTCCATTACTCCTCTCATCACTCATACCCACTTTTATAGACGTACTATGTAGCATATCCAGTGCTTCCGCACCCCTTACCTCACCAATGACAATTCGATTCGGACGCATCCGTAAGGATGACTTGATCAGATCGCGAATGGAAATGAGACCCTTACCCTCGGTATTGGCATTTCGCGTCTCCAGCGATACCAGATTCGGTACGGTAACAATCTGTAGTTCAGCCGAATCTTCAATTGTAATAATCCGCTCATCGGCAGGGATGAACTGGGATAATGCATTCAGAAAGGTCGTTTTTCCCGATCCGGTCCCACCTCCGATGAAAATGTTGTATTTGCTCCGTACCAGCTGCTGTAGCAATTCTGCGGCTTCCTCATTCAAGGCTCCCTTATCAATCAGATCGGACATCTTCATCGGCTCACTCGGGAATTTTCGAATGGTCATTGTAGGGCCCTTCAAAGCAATGGGAGGCAGCACAATATTGACCCGCGAACCATCCTTTAATCGTGCATCCACGATCGGGGAAGACTCGTTCACGATCCGGTTTACCCCGGACACAATCATCTGAATAATGTCTTCCAACCGTTCTTTGGACTCAAATTCAAGGGTAATCTGGCTGACCTCACCTTCTTGCTCCACAAAAATCTCCTTGTGGCTGTTGATCATAATCTCCGTAATATCGGGATGATCCACAAGCGGCTGCAGAATATCCAACCCACGAAAGGAGTCAAATAATCGCTGTACGAGCATATGACGCTCACCGGAGGTCAGCTCATCCAGCTTCGGGTCAGTGAGAACTCTGCGTTCTATCCCTTGCCATAGTTCATCGTCTCCAGCGGAAGAGGTTAAATCCAGTCCTGCCCTGACTTCCCTGCGCATGATCTGAAACTGTTCTTCACGATCCGCAATTCTATTGGATGAATTCGTCATAACGCCCACCGATCCACTTTCTGAATCCGACCCGTCTGCTTTAATTCCTCTTCTCCATCCTGGACCAGCATGGCACATAGTCTTTTCACTTCGCGCTGAAAGATTGGAGAGCTAAGCATGACTTCTTCCTGACTAAGCTGATTCCATGAAGGGATATACGGCAACACCGCATCCAGATGAAGATCAGGTCTCGGCAGGGTATTAACCACACTGTCCCGATATTTATTGACTACGAAGCTCGCACGATCCAGCACACTTTCGTACAGATCTGGCCTGGTACGCTCTGCATGCTGCAACCATTGCCCCCATCGGTGCATGGCAGAGATATTGTCTTCAATTAGCCAGACGAGTGAATCTGCTGTATCCAGCACCCCTTCACTGCGTGCATCCCAACCTGAATCCCCATCCAGAATGAGCGCATCATATTGTCCACAGTCCGTCAAATAACGGAGCAGATTCGACGTATCGTCACGAGTCATCTGCAGCATTTCCTTCCGATTCGATAACGGCCAGAACACGTCGGACTTCAGTGATTCATGCCGCATCACATATCCATCTACAGACTTGGTTTCCACCTGTAGATGCTTGCCCGATTCCTTTCTGCCCACCTTCAGATCGTAAAGCAGACGTGACAATCCTGTCTCCGCGTCCGGATTACGCTGTCCGTTCCGGGAGAATCCCTTCTCCAGAAATGGAAGCGTACTGTCCAGCGTCTCCAGATTGAGATACAGGACCGCATAACCTGCAAGCCCCAGTTGCTTCGCCATATGCAAAGCAACTGCTGTTTTGCCACTTCCACCCGAAGCCGAGACTACGCCAATGGCGTGTGTCTCCTGTCCAGGGCGTTGGTTCTTCTTGCGCCGAGGTTGCCGGCAAGCATGCATTACCGCATCCAGTAAAGTGGGCAAAGGTTGATACTTCATCAGCCGCTTGGCTTCATCCACCTCTTCCATCCCTTCACTAAGCATCAGCCAAGGTACACCCGATGTTTCACCGCCATTACTCAGCCAATTGTTCAGAAATTCAGGTTCCGCAATAACCAGGTCTGGCATCTGCCTGCCTTCCTGCTCGTTCATGTGTTCCTTGAACGAATCCCATTGGGAGAAGGCTGTGAAACGTACATTCGAGCTGGACGAACTGCCCTGTACGTAATCAAGCCAGGCACTAATGTAATCTCTATCTTTGCTAACTAGCACTGCCTTCAGTACAATCAATTTCTCCTTCCCTCCCTGCAAAAAAGCACAAAAAAACACCGTCCAATAACCGCATGAACATGCAGTATATGGACGGTGCTTCCGTCACGTGCTATGAATGTATGGATAATATAGCATACAATTTCTGGGGAGCAAGGGAATTATTCTAAGCCTTTCCCCTAGGATTGATAAGGTGAATCGAATTCAATAATGTTACGGTCGGGGTCCAGCACGAAAATCTGTGCAAATCCGGCAACACTCTCCGGTCTCGCTTCATACTCTATTCCCTGCTGTTCCAGCCAGGCAATCGTCTCTGCGTAACTGGTGACCCAGATGGCAAAGTGACCATCTGTTGTGTCAATACCAGCCTCACGCAGCGTGTGACCCTCCGGGTGCTGTAGCAGATGAAGCTGCTGACTGCCGATAGCATACCATGTACCTGTGGAGCGAAAAGGTGGACGTTCAATCTCCTGCATACCTAGTAACCCGGAATAGAACTTCTTCGCTACTTCCAGGTCACGTACAGCCAGACTAACGTGGTGAATATGTGCGTATTCAATCATCTTTATCCCCCTCTCTAATTATACATGACTATACTATAACACTTTGGACTCTGACCATAATCTCCGCTAAAAAGAAAAACACCCCTGATTCTAATCCGGCAAGCCTCTCGGCTCACACAGATCTAGTTCAGAGGTACCCTGCATACGGCATACAATGATGCATGTTTATTGCCTTAAATAATCTTCAGCATATCATTTGGCATAGCCAATGTATTACTTGGCGCTATCCAATGCTTCTTGTGGAATCTTGATCTCTTTCACTTGATCCTGGTTAGAGAATGTACTGGTCATTTTCATGTCCATTGTCATTTTCTGTCCATTCTGTTCCATCTCCATGACCATTGTTACATCCGTGCTTGCTGGCAAATAGGTTTCTTTGTTAATCATATATTTCATTTTCATGCTTGTAATATTCATTTGATCAAGCATCGCTTGAGTCTGGGCGTCCGATCCGTTTTGCTCCATCACGGCTTTGGCCAGTTCTTTCACGTTATCACCGGATACGTCGGCGTTAATAACGTAATTGTCGCCTTCTTCCGTAACTGAGGTGTCTTCCTCAATCTTTTTGAATTGCTCCAATTCGCCTTCCGGGTTCATGCTTGCTTTCATCTGCTCAATCAGCTCTTTCGTTTGAGCTTCAGGAATCGAAACCCACTGCTCACCAACTTGGGAGTAGATTTTATCCGAAGTGATATACTGCTTCACGTTTTGAGCTTCCTGTCCCGACATTTCCATATTCATCTCTTGATAGATCATCATTGGATCTTTGATGATATCCATCTTGAGTGATGTTTTAACCTGTTGATCCTGAGACTGTTCACCAGCGTCCAGCTTCAGATTCTGATCAATGTTTGCTTCCGTTGTGAAGCTTTTCATTTCTTTCGTAGCTGCATTGGTTTTGGCAATCAATTCGTCCAGAGTAGGGATCTTTGTCTCCTGTTCCGCAGGTGTATTGCCCTCGTTAGAGGTTTCGTTGTTACTAGCTGGCGGCGTTGCCGTATTATCTGTATCGTTACCACATGCTGCCAAGCTTAATGCCAATAATGCCCCGATGATTAATGTAGTCCACTTCTTCAAGTTGTTGTCCTCCCAAAAATAGATATGATCTGTAGTCATTACCCAATTATTACCGGTATTAATCACAGAAATCGATCTTTGATTTCAGGCGTAGGCAACATGCACGCTTCATCTTTGCCAAACCAACGATATCGGTTGCGTGCAACCCAGTTATAGACTGCATTGCGAATGAACTTTGGTACAATAATGAATCCATATAACAAGGGATAAGGAAACTTCAGTCCTTTGGCCAAACGCAGTGCTGCGGTCGAACGTGTATAGTAATTTCCATCTTCGATAAGGACAAAGGTATCCATACGATCTGTTGAAAGATTACCTTTCTCCAGCAACGCTTTGGCTATATCTGATTGAAGCGAAGCAAAATGATATTTCCCTTCCGGGTCACGCTTGATAATCCACTTGGTTAAGCCTTGGCAGAAGTGACAGACTCCATCCACCAGTACGATGGGGTGTCCCTGATGCACATCTGTTTGATTTGCTATCATATTGGCTGCCTCCTATTGTTGCTGTTAGAGTCATTTACCCACTTTGAGCCATCTTGTTTCCTCATTCGAAATAATATATACGCTAGAATAGGATAGAAAAAGAGCGCAGGCTATATGCCCACGCTCGTATCTGTCCGGCAATTATTCAGCAATTGCCTTTTCAATCCATTGGTCGTCAATCATTTGTTGATGCAGGTCAGTTGCCCACTGGTCCATACATTTGCAAATAAAATCTTTGCGACATACTGGACAAGGCGTTTTCTGCAGACGGCTGATATGAGTCAGCTTCCATTCCGGAGAACGGGAGTAGAATATACGGCATTTTGTACCGTCTACCAATTTCATTTTAAATTCATACAATCCGTCTTTTTCGTTTCCACTGGCTAATTCTAAATCTGCAATACGCGGTCTATAAGACATGTATATCACCTGTTTAGTTCAAATTTGGTTCATGCAATGACACTTCTCAGTACTAAGTTATATTAAAGAAAATTCAGTTCGATGTCAAATCACGCATGTCTACCCACCAAACAGAATATCCAGAATGGTCCCTACCTGCCCCTGTTTTTGGCCCTTCAAGACATGTAATATTGCAATCCGCGCCTCTACATTGGGTGCATACAAATCGCTGCTCAATCCTATCTGTTATCCAGATCGCCTCTTCGTATAAAACACCAAGCCCTGCCGATTGCCAGCAGGGCTTGGTACACGAACATCAGGAATCTAGGATACCCTGCTCTATGTGTTCTACGTAACTTGTTGGGGGTCAGGTCTCAGACTACGTTCAGTACGACATCAATGTTGCCGCGTGTCGCTTTCGAATAAGGACAGAAATCATGCGCCTTGCGGGCCAAATCCTCTGCTTGACTGTGATCCACACCAGGCATGCTCACGTCCAGACGAACAGATAACTGGAAACCGTCATCTTCAGGATCTTTACCTATGGATACGTTACTTGTAACGACCACATTCTCTAGCTTCACACCTGCTTTACGGGCTACATTGGCAAGGGCACTTTCATAACATGCTCCATACCCAGCGGCAAAGAGTTGCTCTGGATTGGTGCCTTCACCACCTGAACCACCCAGCTCTTTTGGCATTTTCAGATCATGTTGGAGTACGCCATCCGAAGAAGTAACCGAACCTGTACGTCCACCTTTAACTGTCGCTACTGCAGTATATAAAGCTTCCATTAAGAATCTCTCCTTCATCCATATCGTTTTAATTGCCTTCATTTCAAATTAAACTTCTGGCTCATTTTGAAACGTGTTTCTTACACTTTATCAGCTTTTACATCTTTATTATTTTCATGCATATCATATCGATGGCTGTATTTTTCCTGAAGTTGGGCACTATACAAGGGTCTATTTTAAGTTTCAATCGTTTTTTGTCCTCATACATAAAAGTTGCACTAGACAAAAAGTATTGAAGGAGTACAATGTAACAATAAACATAAAAATTTAGATATATCAAAAGCGGTTCGTCCGCATCAATATTTCAAAGTCAGGTGATCATTGTATGAGTAAAAAAAATCCGTTCAACACTCCTTCAAGAGATTCGTTATCTCCTGTAGGGATGGCTCCTTCTCTCGGAGAAGCACATAACTCCATGAAAGTTCCACAGAATGTTGCCTGGTGGAAAAAGTTTCTTGCCTTTGTAGGCCCGGGTTATCTCGTTGCCGTTGGTTATATGGACCCCGGCAACTGGGCCACAGATATTGCAGGTGGCTCACAGTTCGGGTATACCCTGCTATCGGTCATTCTGATCTCCAACCTGATGGCCGTTGTACTCCAGTCGCTGGCTGGCAAGCTTGGAATCGTGACTGGACGGGATCTGGCTCAAGCCTGTCGCGAACGCTTCAGCATGCCTGTCGTCATGATGTTATGGATTCTATGTGAGCTTGCGATTGCAGCCACCGATCTGGCTGAGGTTATTGGTTCAGCTATTGCGTTAAAGTTGCTATTTAACATCCCCATGTTATATGGCGTTATTATCACTGCAGTTGATGTACTGCTCATTCTTGTACTACAGAACAAAGGCTTCCGCGCACTGGAAACCCTCGTCATTGTGCTGATGGCTACGATTGCCCTCTGCTTCGGGATTGATCTGTTTCTCGCAAAGCCGGATATGGGCGGTGTTCTCCACGGTTTTGTACCGAATGTCGAGATTTTGCAAAACCCGGTCATGCTCTACATCGCCATCGGTATTATAGGAGCAACCGTGATGCCGCATAATCTGTACCTGCATTCGTCTATCGTTCAGACCCGTCAGATCGAACAGACAACTCAGGGCAAAAGGGAAGCCATCCTTTACACGACCATGGATTCCACAATTGCGCTCACACTGGCTCTGTTCATCAACGCAGCCATCCTGATTGTGTCCGCTGCTGTATTTCACAGTGCCGGCATGACGCAGGTTGCCGAGATTACAGATGCCTACCATCTGCTCACCCCCCTTTTGGGTACGACGATTGCAAGTATCCTGTTCGGTGTGGCCCTGTTGGCATCCGGTCAGAACTCCACCCTTACAGGTACACTTGCTGGACAGATTGTCATGGAAGGCTTCCTGAACATTCGGATTCCGGCATGGTTGCGCAGACTGGTCACACGTCTGATTGCCATTATCCCGGCAGTGATTGTCACAGCTATCGCTGGAGAACACGGTACAGAAGAGTTACTTATTCTGAGCCAGGTCATTCTGTCGCTACAATTACCTTTTGCTGTAATACCGCTGGTCATGTTTACGAGCGATAAAAAAAGCATGGGCGCATTTGCCAACAAACTGTGGCTCAAAATCGTTTCATGGATCATTACTGCCATTATCGTTGTTCTGAATGTATATCTGATCATCCAAACAATCCTGCTATTCTAACTCCGTTCTGATATACATCATATTAGAAACAAACAAACGCCAAAAGGCTGATCAGCTCCGGTATCTCATACCCAAGTTGATCAGCCTTTATATTGTACTCATTAATCTAATTCTGATTAGGCGTAAGTAATGGCAGAAGCTCATCCAGTGACTCAACCGTCCAGTCAGCACGTTCATCGCCCGACAGCTCCGGCTGGAATCTCCCGTAACCCTGCATGATTCGAATCGTGCGCATGCCAAGCTTACGAGCAGGAATAATATCATTATCAATCCGATCCCCGACCATTACGGCTTCCTCCGGTGCACAGCCTGCCTGTTTCAGGGCCACGGCGTACAACTCTGGGTCTGGCTTGGACACCCCTTCTTCAGCCGAACAGGCCAGAACGTCAACATACTTCCGCAGACCGTAGCTCTCCAGTCTCTCTTCCGTTCCTGGACTCTGATTGGCGATAATTCCAATGTGATAATACCGGGACAGGTGCTGAAGGACGGAATCCGCTGAAGGAAAGGGACGTTCGAGCTCTTTTTGAAATTTCAGCTTGTCCTGAATCTGTTTTCGGTGCCCTTCGTCATCTATAAATGTGCGAATAGCCACTCTCATGGGCCATTGCTCATAATTCTGGTAACAGTTCGCGAAAAGTTCTCGTACCGCCTCAATCTTCACCGGATAACCCAGAGAACAAGCTTCGCGGACGAACTGTCCGATAATATCATCAACCGGCTCCCATTCATCCACCAGCGTATCCCCGACATCAAAAAACAACCACTTTAATCCAGCTACATCCGGCACGCCAATTCCTCCTTGTAAACATAAAAAAAGAAGACTCACCATCATGCATGAGTCTCCTCAGATTTCCGTTTAGCGATGAATCAATTTCATAATACCTTGAGTGAATTCTGAAATTGATTCTAATACATTCAATTATAACAGGCACCTTACACCGGATCAATCGCAAGCTATCCCATTAACCATTGAGCAAAAAACCGACTTCGCCATTAAGCGAATACACAATCCGGTCTGCGCCCATTCCCCGATAGATCCCCTTTGGATGGCTCTGCTCCGTAATGACACACAGTGATTTCGATGTCCATGAACGACAGATCTGCAAGTAGCGACAAGTCAGATTCAGACTATTCTCGAAAATAAACACATTGCCCACACTACCCTGCGGCAAAAACCATTTTTGAGCTGCAGCCGTATTCATGCGAATGACGTGCTCTACCCCAATTCTGCGGAGTCTCCGCTCTTCCCCTGCACTGTTGGTCAGAACGGCAAAAGACATTTTTTTGTACATCAGCAACTTGATAAATTTGCGTCCTGCTTCATTCGGAGCAGTCACTAAGATCATCTCAGTATCCATCATTCGTTCCTCCCTTGGCGTGAAAAGACAACAAAAAAGAAGCGTGGGGGACCAAGGCCTCCCGAACGCTTCTTAAATAACCCATGGCGAAAACGCCATGAACCAGCGTACGGCTTGTTGCCTCTCCCTTTAACGCTTACGAGGTTAGCTGACGGATTCGGGCGCGAGAGTCGCCCTATTTCCGGCTGTCACCGGAAAATTCACCCCATGGATGCGTACTGTCCCTGACAGTGCGCCCCGTTGGTTCCCCCGTTTCCCACTCATATAATGAATGGAAACTCAGCGATTAAAACATCGTTCGTATATCCCAAAGATAAAACAGAGCGATATTATCGTTTGTTTCGTTTTTCATGTACAATTTAATCAAAATTGAAATTACGTTATGAATCATACACCCGTACCATGACGGTGTAAAGTCCGCACAGATGACCGAATCGACAGATTTTCGCTAATAAACAACTATAATAACGCTTACAACAAGGTTATACTCTATCCATCTCTTCAAAGCTATCTAATTCTCATTCTGGCGTAAATCACTTCGCAAATCATTCACGTATTACACATAACTTGCTTGTTTCGATCCTTTAAAAGGATATTAGTTTTGCATTATTTAATTGCAACCAATATAATAGAAGATATACGATGAACCTTGGAGGCGATATAGATGACAGTCTACGATTACAAAGTGAATACTCTTCGCGGTCAAGAAGTCGAAATGTCCGACTACCGCGACAAAGTGCTGCTGATTGTGAATACGGCGAGCCAATGCGGTTTGACACCTCAATTCAAAGGTCTGCAAGAACTGCAAGACAAGTTCCAGGATGCTCCGTTTGAGGTCCTTGGTTTTCCAAGCAACCAGTTTGCACAGGAAAAAGGTTCTTCCGACGATATTGCCGAGTTCTGCCAGATGAATTATGGCGTGAGTTTCCCCATGTTTGAGAAAATTGATGTGAACGGCTCAAGCGCTCACCCTCTCTTCCAACACCTTAGCAAAGAAGCTCCAGGCCTGCTTGGTTCCAAAGCAATCAAATGGAATTTCACCAAATTCCTTGTGGATCAGAACGGACAAGTACTGAAACGGTATGCTCCCAAAACAACACCTGATAAGATTGAAGAAGATATCAAGAATTTGCTTAAATAAAACGTAAGGCCATCCATAACCGGAAGAGTAAGCACACTCACTCCCGGTTATGGATGGCCTTTTTTTCAACCTCTGCATTATACAGATACGACAGATGGATTAAAAAATAAATAAAATATAAAAAAGAAGCTTCCCGATGACGGAAAGCTCCTTCATGTTCGTTCATTATGATGCGGTCGAGAGGACTCGAACCTCCACGGGCATACGCCCACTACCCCCTCAAGATAGCGTGTCTGCCATTCCACCACGACCGCATGTCGTAAATAATCGGCAACAGAATTTATTATACCGGGTTTAGATCTAAAAGTAAAGTGATTTTCAATACTTCTTTTTCTATACGTATTTTCCTCAAAAATCGCATATTCTCGTCATGTTTACCCATGAACTGCATATCATTAATGTTGATCCCCTTTTTCCGACACAACCCATCTTGATGATTCAATTGTAGTAATGATCACTTCACTGCACTTCATAGAATCTAACTTTAAATGTTATATAAATTAACAATTAATTCAACTCATTCATTTAATTAATTGAATTTTTAGGATTCTATTGACAAAAGACGGATATTTATGTGATGATTACTATCATACAATTCGGATATTCAAACAAAAAGCAGAAAAAAAGAAATATTAATGTTATATAAATTAACATTAAAAGAACGCAGGAGGCGAATGACTGTGAACCGTGGGAATAAGCTGCTCGATTATGTCAAACTGCTTGATTCCTCTATTCAGGTCGGAGGGTTCACCCATTCCTTCGGCATGGATATCCATATCAAGGAAGGCACCATTCGTAATGTTGAAGATCTCGAATCATTCATGCGTTGTCAGTTGCATCCCAGCATCGTTCGTCTTGAAGGTATGGCTATCAAAGGCATCTATACTGCAGCAGATCACAACGATACATGGCGGATAGCTCTAATCGACAAGCTCGTCCATGTGCAGCGAACACCTGTAGACCTTAGAGAACAAGCAGCTACCATGGGTAAACGATTAATCCGACTCGCACGCGCTCTGCACCCCTGGATTGATTTCAGCCAGCTCGAACAGATCTTGGCCAAATATGATTCAGTCGGCTATCTCTCCACTGTCCACGCCTGGATTAACCACCACCTCGATATCCCCGTCGAGGAAGCGGTCCTTGGTTATCTGCATTCAGCCATGAATGCCTGCATAATCGAAGCCTCCAAAGTCCTCCCCCTGAACACAGATACAACTCAGCATCTGTCGGTCCGCCTGGCCACAGATCTGGAGAATGAATGGACTACTGTCAGCGCCTCGGCTGCGGATGGACTGGCACAGCCAACCTCGATGTCCATGAGAACGTTATTTCCCAGTTTCCATATGCTCGGAGCTGGACTTCATGCCTATAAGGCCTAATTCGATATTTCCCCAAACCTCATCCTCCCTCCATTAAGACAAACCAAAAAAAACACGTAGGCAACCTCCTTGCCAACGTGTTTTTTGTCATTTATTTGGTTTATTTAACGTATTTACGCCATTTAACATCACAAAATACACTTTTTTCCGTATTTTTTAATTGTTAGATGACGTATTAACGTATATAATGAAACATACAGCTCGCATTTCTATATATTCTACACGAAGAAAAGGCGACTGAATACTACATTCTAACCAGGGGTGAACCCTTTTGAACAAGAAAAAACCAGTCACTCCGTTCGGATGGGCCATTAAACGACGGCTAACCGAACTCCAAGTTGACCAGAAGACATTTTGTGAACAGCACGGTATCCCGCCCTATCGTTTGTCCAATCTCATTCACGGTACACGCAAAGCAACCCGGTTCAGACACAAGGTCGCTGATATTTTGGACATTCCAGATGAGTTTAGATAAGATTTTTTGCCAAAGGAGGACCCATCCATGAGACATGTTACATCCGATCTGGAGAGGCTGTCTTTCCAGTCTACACGTCACCAGCTTATCATCGTTGATCACCATTGGACCATTCGCAGTTGTAACCGCGCCTGGCAACAGGGGCTCATCCCATTTACACCAAACCCGGATATGAGCGGCGCCCCCGGACATTACCTGCATCTGTTGGAAACATGGGCAATGCGAAGCAAGAACGTGAATACGGCACTAGCGGCACAGAATTTGAAAGAGCGCGGAACACCTTTTAAACAAAATCATACATATGACTTCTGCATATTTACGGCATATAGCGAAGAGAGGTGGTTTCGAGCAGAACTCACCCCTCTACCTTATGCATATCCGAGTCCGGAGAGTGATCTGGCTTTGATTGCACATGTGGATATTACTGAACAGAAGAAGACAGAAAGGCAATTGAAAAAGGCTCTGTCTGAAGTGCGAACATTACGTGGACTGCTGCCTATTTGCGCCGTCTGCAAGCATATCAAGGATGAAGAGGACTGTTGGAACTCTGTCGAGAGTTACCTGGAGAAGCATACCCATGCCGAATTCACCCATGATATCTGCCCGGAATGTATCCGGCGATTATATCCAAAATATTCCAACATTCTGGACAAACGCTCATGAACCCCCTCTTCAATCAACATCCCTGTTACAGCTACACGGACAGATGATGTTCAAACTGCGACATATCCAGTTCCTGAGGTGTTCCGTGTAGCGCAATGGCCCCTTTGTCCATGACATAGATATAATCTGCGGCACTGCTTACAAAATCAATACTCTGCTCCACGAGCAGCACAGAGAGTTCTCCCTTTGCCTTGAGCTGCAAGATGACTTGCCGAATGTCCTCCACAATAGAAGGCTGTATACCTTCTGTTGGCTCATCCAGCAACAACAATCCCGGACGCGAAGCCAGCGCCCGGGCGAATGCCAACTGTTGCTGCTGTCCACCACTCAGATCTCCACCCTGCCGCCCATACATCGTGGCAAGCACAGGGAACATGGCCAGCACGTCCTCCGGGAATACCTTCACACCCGGCGCACTCGTTTCCAGGCCCAGCAACAGGTTCTCTTTAACCGTAAGTTGCGGGAAGATTTCCCGCCCTTGCGGTACATAACCAATGCCTGCTCTCGCCCGCTTGGCCGGGTCAAAGGCAGATAACTCCATATTTTTCCACTGTATACTGCCTTTACGTGTTTTGAGCAGCCCCATCAATGTCTTCATCAACGTCGTTTTGCCTACACCATTCCGCCCCATCAGGCACACCACCTGTCCAGGCTGTACATCCAGCGTCACACCTCGAAGCACATTGCTTTCCCCGTAGCCGGATTCAATTCGTTGCAGCGACAGCATGATCATCCCTCCTTTTGCCCAGATATACCTCAGCCACCTTCGGATCAGCCTGCACTTCTGCCATCGTGCCTTCCTTCAGCAGTTTACCTTCATGCATCACCGTCACCTTGGCTGCGAACTCTCGTACAAACTCCATATCGTGCTCCACCACCACAACCGAGCGTTCAGATGCAATCTCTTGCAGAAGTCGCCCGGTCTTGCGGGTTTCTTCATCCGTCATACCTGCGGCTGGTTCATCCAGCAACAACACCCGTGGCTCCTGCAGAAGCAGCATACCGATCTCCAACCATTGTTTCTCCCCATGGGATAATGCACCTGCACGTGCGTTAACGCGGTCTTGCAGACCGATCTGGTACGTTATCCGATCCATCTCTGCACTCATCTTCCCGTATCGGCGAATCCCGATGGTCTGCAGGGGAGAACGGCGAGTCTCCGCAGCCAGCATCAGATTCTCCTGTACCGTCAGGCCCGCGAAGATGGATGGTGCCTGGAATTTCCTCCCTACGCCTTTGCGGACTATCTGATGCTCCTTCAGTCGCGTCAAGTCTGCGCCATCCGCCATCTTTACTGAGCCGGACAGCGGTTTTATTTTGCCGCATATCACATCCAGCATCGTTGTTTTCCCTGCCCCATTCGGTCCAATCAGAAAATGCAGGTCATGTTCATGCAACTTCAGATTCATACCTTTGACCGCAACGAAACCACCAAAGGCAACCGTAATCTCCTCGGCTACCAATACCTCTGGAACTTCAGTAGACTTTGGGTTTTTCCTGAGTAACTTGGACATGCACACCTTCTCCTCTCCGCTTCAGCAAGCGAACGACATGACGATACACACCCACAATGCCGTTCGGCATGAACAAGACTACCGTTACAAACAACCCGCCCATGACGAATAGCCAGCCTTCAGGATAAGCCTCACTTATGCCTGTTTTGGCTGCATTCAGCACCACCGCTCCGATGACCGCCCCAATAAGTGTTCCGCGACCGCCTAGCGCAACCCATAAGACCATCTCAATGGAGGGCACAATCCCCATCATGGATGGCGACATAATACCGACCTGGAGAACAAACAACATGCCCGCAATGCCTGCAAGCGCACCGGAAAAAGCAAAAGCCAGCGTTTTATACCCTGCCGGGTCATATCCGAGGAATCGCACCCGATTCTCTCCATCACGCGCAGCTTCAAGCACCTGACCGAACCGGCTGTTCACCATTCGACGACACAGCATATAAGCGATGACCAGAACAGCAAGGGTTATATAGTAGAGAGCTATCGTTGTCCCCGCAGAATGAAGGGTATAACCAAAAATCGAATTATACCCGGTAATGCCATTCGTGCCTCCCGTCCACTCCTGTTTACCAACAAACAAGGTCACTGTAATCAGAACCAAGGCTTGAGTCAGGATGGTAAAATAAACACCTGTGATCCGGTTACGGAACGTAAACCACCCCAAGGCAAAGGCTAACAATGCCGGAATAGCTATACCCAATAGCAGCGCCATCGGGAAGGAGCGGAAGGGTTCCCAGAACCATGGCAGGCCACTCAGACCACTCCACCCCATGAAGTCAGGAAGCGTCGTTCCACTGGCCTGGAGCTTCAGATACATCGCCATCGCATAACCACCCAGACCGAAGAACACGCCGTGCCCAAGACTCAACACACCTCCATATCCCCAGATCAGATCCAGACCAATCGCCAGAATTGCCAGAGCCAAAAACTTGGCTAACAGACTAAGGCGAAACTCGGTGGAGATCAGCGGAGCAAGACACATCATGATCAGAACAACTGCCCAGATGATTCGCATTTTCAGATTGCCTGACTTGAGTAATGCCGACATGAACTAACCCCCTTCTTCACATTCATCATTAATCGAGACTACGAGTGCGCATCGCAACCAACCCGCGCGGTTTCCATTGCAAGAAAGCAACAATGCACACAAACACAAGTACCTTGCCAATGGAGGCTGAGGTATAGGTTTCGAACAGCGTATTGAACATGCCGATTCCCAGTGCACCACAGACCGTCCCGATCAATTTCCCTACACCCCCGAGTACAACCACCATGAAGGCATCCACGATATAATACGTACCAAGTGAAGGACCAATCGGACCAATGAGTGTCAAAGCACAGCCAGCAATTCCGGCGATGCCCGAACCAATGGCAAAGGTCATGCCATCCACCCGACGGGTCGAAATCCCGAGACAACCAGCCATGCTGCGATTCTGCATCACAGCCCTCATTCGTCTTCCAGATGATGTTCGATAGATATAGAGGTACATACACAACAGCACAACGGCGACCAGTGCGATAATGAAGATTCGCTTGTATGGAAATACGATTGCATCAGAGATGGCTAATCCCCCATTGAGCCAAGCTGGACTCGATACACCCACATTGGGTGCTCCGAATAGGGTACGCGCCAGTTGTTGCAGCATCATGCCTACGCCCCATGTTGCGAGCAAACTGTCGAGCGGCCTGCCATACAGATGCCTGATTAACACCACTTCAAGCAGCCAGCCAATCAGAGCCGCTACAATGAACGCAAGTGGCAGAGCCACCACAAAGTAAGCACCGAACCACGACACCGGGGCATAGGACATGAACAGATTCTGTGTCACGTACGTTGCATAAGCGCCGATCATAATCAATTCTCCATGAGCCATATTGATGACATTCATCAATCCAAACGTTACCGCCAGCCCCAATGCAATCAACAGCAGAATCGAACTGATACTCAGACCATTGAACATCTGCAAGATGAACATATCCATCGTTTTCCCTCCTTCATACCGTGATTTCGATGTCGCACCAGATAAAACATTAATGGGTTTCACCCTTATACTGATTGTTACAGCAACGCTTTACCGCGGTATAATTTGAGGGTGTGTTGTTACACCCCCGTCTATGATGTGGCTACTTCGAACGAGTTATCTTTGTTATCTGCTAGTTTGAGATGTTAATCACGAGGTCCCGTGTTATTTGGCACTGAGGGAAGCTCCCCATTCATATGTTTTCAGATAAGGGTCTGGTTTCACAGGTGCTCCAGAATTCCATAACTCCTTGAACTGGCCATCTTCCTGTACTTCACCAATCCGTACGGTCTTGTAGATATGCTGGTTCTCACCATCTACGGTCACCTTACCCTCAGGCGCATCAAACTCCAAACCTTTGGCCGCCGCCTTCACCTTTTCCACATCGGTTGATCCTGCCTTTTCCACTGCCGCCTTCCATAGATAGACAGCCACATATCCTGCCTCAATCGGATCTGCTGTCACCCGATCAGCACCGTATTTTTCTTTATATTTGGCAACAAATGTTGTATTCTCAGACGTGTCTGTCGTCTGGTAATAGTTCCACGAAGCCAGATGACCCTTCAATACATCTGCGCCAATGCCACGGATTTCTTCCTCTGCCACACTCACCGACAGGGTTGTCATCTGATCCGAGGAGATTCCAGCATCCTTCAATTGTTTGAAGAAAGCTACATTACTGTCTCCGTTTAGCGTGTTGTATACGATATCCGGCTTCGCAGCCTTGATTTTGCTAATAATCGTACTGTAATCGGTATGTCCCAGCGGTGTGTATTCCTCACCCACCACTTCTCCGCCCTCTGCCGCGAGTTGTGCCTTGATGACCTGATTAGCCGTTTTGGGAAACACATAATCGGAACCAAGCAGATAAAACGTCTTGCCCCTGTTCTCCAGTAACCAGGTTACGGAGGGAACGATCTGTTGATTCGTTGTTGCTCCTGTATAAAAAATGTTAGGTGATGATTCCAATCCTTCATATTGCACCGGATAAAATAATAGCCCCTTGTTCTGTTCAAACACCGGGAGCATCGCCTTCCGACTCGCAGAAGTCCATCCGCCGAATACTGCGGCTACCTTATCCTGTTGCAGCAGCTTCCCAGCCTTCTCCGCAAAAGTAGGCCAATCCGAAGCGCCATCCTCGACTACAGCTTCGATCTGTTTACCCAGAACTCCGCCCGCGGCGTTGATCTCTTCAATAGCAAGCACTTCGGCATCTTTAACGGATACTTCACTGATCGCCATCGTTCCGCTGAGGGAGTGAAGAATACCAACTTTGATCGTTTCAGATGCAGCAGACTCTCCTGTACCCCCTGAACCCGAAGCTTCAGGCGGTGCCGTACCCTCTACACATCCCGTCATTACAATGACCGCACCGAGCAACACACTCCATAACTTGACCGACCTCTTCTTCAATAGCCTACACTCCCTTTTTTTAGTCTATTGACGAACATTAAGGTCATTTACACCTGAAATGTTCGTTGATCCAAATTATGGAGCGTTGCACCTTCCGTGTCAATATAGCTAACATAATTTTATTTTATGCCTACTCGTTCTATGCATGTCACGAATAAGATTCGATCCTTATTGACAAAGGAACCACCCTGTGTGAGTATATTTAACATACAATATCATCCATGAACATTTCAGACACTATAAGCGAAAGGTCGGATTGCCTTGCACTGGACTGAGCAGGAAAAGGAAAAACTCCTGATTACCGTAGCCGCTAACCTCGCCCGCGAACGAAGAGCACGCGGACTCAAGTTAAATGTCCCTGAATCCATCGCCTTGTTGACCTCCGAACTTATGGAACGAGCACGGGATGGAATGAGTGTTGCCGATTTAATGAGGCATGGTGGCACCATTTTGACACGGGAAGACTGTATGGATGGCGTTCCCGATATGATCCCTGATGTGCAGGTAGAAGCCACATTTCCGGACGGTACGAAACTGGTAACCGTACATGAACCCATACGCTGAGAAAGGCAGGAGAACGCCATGATTCCTGGTGAATATCGCTTGAAGCCAGATGACGATATCATCTGTCATCCGGATCGTCCAACCCTACGTCTGATTGTCCTGAACCGCGGTGACCGTCCTGTCCAGGTCGGCTCTCACGTTCATTTCTATGAAGTCAATGCTGCACTGGACTTTGACCGAGCTTCGGCCTTTGGGCATCGTCTGCATATTCCGGCAGGCACTGCGGTCCGCTTCGAGCCAGGTGAAGAGAGACCGGTTGAACTCACGACCTTTGGTGGCAAACGTCAGATTCACGGATTCAACGGATTAACCGAAGGCTCTGTGGATCACGCCCCTGATCCACAGAAACTGGAGGCATTCCTAAGAACCTTCTCACTCCCTTTACAGGACGGAGGCGAGCCTTCATGAAACGGATGAGCCGCGAACAATACGCGTCGATGTTCGGACCTACAACCGGCGATGCCGTCAGACTTGCGGATACCGAACTATGGGCAGAGATCGAACACGATTATGCCGTTTACGGAGATGAGAGCAAATTCGGTGGTGGCAAAGTCATCCGTGACGGAATGGGCCAGTCCACATCTGCGCTACGCAGTGACGGAACCCCTGACACCGTGATTACCAACGCCATCATTATCGATCATTGGGGCATCGTCAAAGCAGATATCGGGATTCGTGATGGCAACATCTGCGCCATTGGCAAATCAGGCAACCCGGATACGATGGATGGGGTTCATCCTGCTCTCGTCATCGGCGCTTCTACCGAAATCATCGCTGGCGAAGGTATGATTGTAACTGCCGGTGGGATTGATACGCATATTCATTTCATCTGTCCACAGCAGATTCAGACGGCATTATCCTCGGGAGTAACAACCATGATTGGCGGCGGTACAGGACCAGCAACAGGAACCAAAGCCACCACCTGTACCCCCGGAGCCTGGCACATCCACCGGATGCTAGAGTCCGCAGAGGCTTTTCCCATGAACATCGGTTACCTTGGCAAAGGCAACAGCTCCAGCACCGCACCTTTAATCGAACAGATTGAAGCCGGTGTAATTGGCCTGAAACTGCATGAGGATTGGGGTACAACCCCCAGCGCTATTGACGCCTGCCTGACAGCCGCCGAAGAACACGATGTGCAAGTTGCCATCCATACCGATACATTGAACGAAACCGGTTTTCTTGAAAACACACTGGCAGCCATCAACGGCCGTACGATCCACACGTATCACACGGAAGGTGCCGGCGGCGGACATGCACCGGATATCATCCGGGCGGCTGGCGAGTCCTACGTTATCCCCTCATCAACCAACCCAACAAGACCATACACACGCAACACCGTAGAAGAGCATCTCGATATGCTGATGGTATGTCACCATCTGGACCCTTCCATCCCGGAAGATGTAGCTTTTGCCGATTCGCGAATTCGTCCCGAAACAATCGCAGCCGAAGACATCTTGCATGATCTTGGCGTGTTCAGCATCATCAGCTCCGATTCACAGGCGATGGGCCGAGTGGGCGAGGTCATTATCCGCACCTGGCAGACAGCCGACAAAATGAAAAAACAGCGTGGCACACTTGAACTCAACTCAGCTTCACCCTCCGATAATGATCGGATCAAGAGATATATTGCCAAATACACGATTAACCCGGCGATTGCGCATGGAATCGGCCACCTCGTTGGTTCCGTGGAAGTTGGAAAGCTTGCAGATCTGATCATTTGGAACCCTGCCTACTTCGGTGTGAAACCCGAGATTGTCCTCAAAGGCGGCATGATTACGTTCGCTCAGATGGGTGATCCCAACGCTTCCATCCCGACACCTCAGCCCGTCTTCGGTAGACCGATGTTCGGAGCCTACGGTAAGGCTATTGCCAGTGGTTCGATTACCTTTGTATCTCAGGCTGCAGCGGATGCAGGCATTAAAGAGACACTTGGGTTGAACAAACGGGTAGAACCCGTCAAAGGCTGCCGTTCAGTTAGCAAAAAGGACATGATCCATAACGATGTCACGCCCGTGATTGAAGTCGATCCCGAAACTTATGAGGTACGCGCAGACGGTGAACTTCTCACCTGTGAGCCCGCGGATGAACTGCCCATGGCACAGCGATACTTCATGTTTTGACATGAATACGGAGATTAGCTAATAAGGGGGTAACCCATGATGAACAGTGGCACGAAGTTACTCCGTTACGTTCAACTGCTGGATTCAGCCCTCCCCATCGGCGGGTTCTCCCACTCGTTCGGTCTGGAGGCTTACACGCATGATGGCACTGTGCGAAACACCGTTCAGCTTGAACAGTTTATTCGCAGCCAACTTCATTCCAGTCTCGTGCGACTAGATGGCCTCGCCATCAAAGGAGTCTATCAGGCGCTCAAACAACAAGATGCCGCTCTACTTGCCCTGTACGACAAACGTGTCCACGCCCAGCGCTCCGCCCGGGAGCTCAGGGAAAGCGGTCACAAGATGGGCAAGCGACTGCTCAAACTCGCCCGCTCACTCTATCCGTGGATGGACTTTTCGTTAATGGATGAGGCCATACGGGAACACGGCGCTTTTTGTAGCATCACTACCATTCACGGTTATATCAACTATCGATTGGAGATTGGATTGGATGAAGCCGTCACCGGGCATCTATACACCTCTGTTAACGCTTATGTGAACAGCGCACTTCGCCTTCTGCCCATCGGACAAACCGAGGCACAGATGCTCATTCAGAAATTACTTCATGACATTGAAGCCGAATGGGCTCTAATCCGGGAGAATGACCCGGAAGACATGCACAACTTCGGAATTTCTCAGGAAATCTACGCCATGCGACACGAAAGCCTGCCAGCCCGGCTATTTATGTCCTAATCAACATTTACGCTCGACCCCTTCAGTGAACCAGGGGTCGATAAACCAAGGAGGAATTAGTTATGTGTGGAGGAGCTAATCATACGCATCATCCAGAATGGGAACGCAACACATTTGACCGTAGTCGTCCAATGCGAATCGGAATCGGCGGACCGGTAGGTTCAGGTAAAACAGCCCTTGTGGAGAAACTGTCCAAGGCACTGCGTACACGTTACAGTCTCGCTGTTATCACCAATGACATTTATACCAAGGAAGATGCCGAGATTTTGCTGCGTCAGAATGCATTGGCACCCGAGCGTATTATCGGTGTAGAGACAGGCGGATGCCCGCACACGGCTATTCGTGAGGATGCTTCCATGAATTTCGAAGCGGTCGACGAATTGGTTGAACGCTTTCCAGACCTGCAACTGATCTTCATTGAGAGTGGTGGCGACAATCTCTCGGCTGCATTCAGTCCGGAACTGGCCGATGTGTTCATCTACATTATCGATGTTGCCCAAGGCGAGAAGCTTCCTCGTAAAGGGGGTCCCGGCATTACACGTTCGGATCTGTTGCTCATCAACAAAACCGACCTTGCCCCTTACGTTGGAGCAAGCCTGGAAGTTATGAAAAATGATACAGAGCGGGTACGCGAAGGCCGCCCTTATGTCATGTCTAATCTCATGAGCGGTGAAGGTGTATCCGAGATTGTCCACTGGCTCGAACATCAATACATGGGTGATGATGCTTCCGCTGCGCATCTGCATTCACACAGCCACGAACATGGCACTCACTCGCATTAATCCATCTCCTGCTTCCAGGGGAACAGTATTGAAACCGAATGAAGGTGCAGGCGAGCCCGTGACGCGCCGCAGCGAGCTTAGGGCCACCTTCGCCTTTCAAGGTGAACGGACCGTCATGACCGATCGCTATTACAGCGCACCTCTCCGGTTTAGCCGATCCTTTCGTCCCCCGGAGGGGGAACCGAATTATGTGTGTACACGTCAGATGTCTCCCCAGGCGTCCTGAACGGGGATCACTATCATTCCGAGTGGCATTTGGGTGAAGACACCCACGTCATGCTGAGCAGTACGTCAGCGACCAGGCTTCACCCCACTCCTTCGATTCCTTCATCCGTCAATCATCACTTTCGGTTGGGCAAAGGAGCTACCCTGGAATACTTTCCTGAATGCGTCATTCCCTTCAAGGGCAGTTCTTCTTCACTCAGCGTAACCTTTGAACTGGAAGATCAGGCCATCCTTGCCTATGCAGATATCTGGTCTGCGGGACGAATCCATCGGGGTGAAGCTTTCCAGTTCGAGCGTTACCGCAGTTTGACGGAGATATGGCAAGGTGAGCAACTGGCTGTTTGGGATCGATTCGGACTCGAACCGGAACACGATGATCCCAAACATTCAGCATCTCTCCTTCACTATAGCCACACCGCAGCATTGTGGATGATCGCTCCTGGACTTGGCACTACAGAGTTGGAACAAGTCAGATCAGCTCTGCCACCAGATGGACGAATGCTGGCTGGCGCAAGTCTACTCGCAACAGGAGGCATTGGGGTTCGGCTCCTTGGGATGGCAGCCTGGGAACTTCAGGAGCAGTGCATCCAGATTTGGAATACACTCCGTCCCCAACTTTTGGGCAAAGAAACCCTTGTTTTTCGTAAATAAGACCATCAAGCAATACCACGATTCAATACAGATCCGTGATTTCAGGAAATACAGATAGGATACATGTACCATGATTAACAAAAAAACCTCTGAACTATATCCGAGTAATTCGGATCAGTTCAGAGGTTTTGTCATTTCAGTCTATTCACTTTCATTTTCCTCAATCTTGTTCTCAGGCAAGCTCTCACTCTTATAACGATAGTTGCCTGCATCTTTGCTTTCCTTGGATTTGCGGTAACGGGTAAACTCAATATATTCACTAATAAAAGACTGTTCCACAGTCGATAATTCACTTTCCTGGCAATTCAATTGCCGCAACACGCCAAAAAAATAATCCTCCCGTTTTTCCCGCACCATCGCTTCCTTAGATGGGCGCCCAATCATGAGCCAGTCGAGGCTCACATCAAAAAACGAAGCAATCTCAATTAATTTATTCGTACTCGGAATAGACTTACCACGTTTCCAGTCACCCAGATTGCCTGTGCTAATCTTCAGCTGTTCACAGAAAGCCTTCTTGGTCATTCCCCGTTCGGCAATCAGGTGTTCAATTCGCTCATAGATCGACTGCATACAAGAACCGCCTTCCAACCGTAATAATCAACTCATCTACTAGAATTATACCACATAATTCCTGAATCCTCAGCCTTTAAATACCCAGATGATATGAGATATATCGCATAACACAAAAATAGACCCCATGAAGAACCATGAGAGTCTACCTTATAACGTTGTTACTGTGATGCGGTCGAGAGGACTCGAACCTCCACGGGTATACACCCACTACCCCTCAAGATAGCGTGTCTGCCATTCCACCACGACCGCATATTCAATTGTAAAAATGGTGAGCCATGAAGGGCTCGAACCTTCGACACCCTGATTAAAAGTCAGGTGCTCTACCAACTGAGCTAATGGCTCTTGCTGTAACTTCACCGGATGTGCCATGCTTCAATTCTAGTCTGTAAGAGCAATGACTTTGAGGATTTCTCATCAGGAATATAGATCTCATGAGGTGGTGAAGATATGACCCGTAGGGGATTTGAACCCCTGTTACCTCCGTGAAAGGGAGGTGTCTTAACCCCTTGACCAACGGGCCTTAATAATAACTTGTCTTTCTTGGCGACAAGAATGAGTATATCACAGCACATTGTGGTACTGCAATACTTTTTTTGGAGAATTGTTTTTGCTTACTTCTTCCATGCATTATGTCCATGGTACTGAGAATCGATAACCGAGTGTCAGCCTAAGACCCAAACGGTTCACAGAAGTATTTGCTTGGGAGCACTAACGAATGGATCTCATTCATACCATTGTCATCAAAATCCAATATATATGTAAACCAGCCGTCAAAACACTTATAAAAACTTATATTCACTTACAATATTGCAAATTTAATTAAGAATACTTATAATTGAAGTACCAGTATAATTACGGTCATCCATACACACGGAGGTGACATGTTTGTTTCAAGAGGAACGAATGCAGCTCATTGTTGAACATCTGCGCAAGTACAATCGTATCTCCGCTGATGATATCGTCACCTTATTTGATGTATCACGAGACACTGCACGCAGGGATCTGATCAAGCTAGAGGAACAAGATGCCATTATTCGAACACGCGGTGGCGCCATACTCCCCCCTCCTCCACAAGAATTCAGATCCTATAAAGACCGGTTGCTTGAAGTATCCGAGGAAAAGAGAGCCATCGGCAAACTTGCTGCGGCCATTGTCCGGCAAGGCGAGAACATTATTCTGGATTCTTCCACTACTGTGCAGGCCTGTGCCGAGAACTTGAACGGCAAATCCTGTACTGTCATTACCAATTCCATTCATTCCGCTGACCTTCTCTCCAATCACAAGACGGTTGAAATTCGTTTGCTTGGTGGTAAAGTGGATAAGGAACAACGCTATGCCTATGGCACCTCTGTAATTGAGACTCTTTCCCACTATTATGTAGATAAAGCCTTTATCGGAATTGGTGGAATCACCATGGAAGGCTTCAGTGCCTCCGAAGAGGAAGGTAAAATCAAACACCAAATGATGAAATCAGCCAGACAGGTATTTGTTCTTGCAGATCAGTCCAAGTTTGATAGACGTTATGGTTATCGTTTTGCCGACTGGTCATTGGTGGATGTATTGATTACGGATCAATGGCCAACCAAAGAATGGCTTGATTTTCTGACCGAACAGCAAGTGGAGATTCTCATTCCTGAACCTACAGATGATAAGGAGTTGTAAGTAGATGAAATTATTTGCTACCGATTTAGATGGAACGTTATTGAACATAGACAGCCAGATCAGCCCGGAGAATGCAGCAGCCGTCCAAAAGGCGCAGCAGGCAGGCTTGAAAGTTACGATTGCTACAGGACGGGTATACTCTGATGTTGTAGCGATCAGCCGCGAAGGCGGAATCCAAACCCCCATTATTGGCTCCAACGGCGCCACCATTCATGATGAGAACGGTGAACGTCTATTTCATCTTCCTCTTGAGCGTGACACAGCAGCCTCCGTCATGCAATGGCTGGAAGAGCACCACATCTACTATGAAGCTTCCACTCAGCAAGGTATCTATGCCCCGCTAAGCAGTCATGAGACCCTGCTCGCCGAGATGGAACGTGTTCTTGGCTCAAGTCCTGGTGAAGACGTGGAACGCATGATTCAGTCCATCAAGAAGCACTATAATAAGAAAGACTACCACCGCGTAAATAGCCACCTGGAGATTCCGGCAGAAGCCTGTATCTACAATATCATGGCTTTCTCCATGAATCCGGAAAAAGTACAGACAGGACGAGAATACTTCGCCTCTCGATCCGATGTAGCCATGGTTGTATCCTTTGAGCATAACTTCGAAATGCAGCACCCAGACGTATCCAAAGGTAATGCCCTCGCCAAACTAGCCGCTCACCTGGATATCTCCATGGAAGATACAGTAGCGATTGGAGATAACTTCAATGATGTATCGATGTTACAAATGGCAGGACTCGGAATCGCCATGGGTAATGGCGAACCCGAAATCCAGGCCTTGGCCAAAGCCATTACGCTGACGAATGTGGAACACGGTGTTGCACATGCCATCCATTGTGTGCTGGAAGGCAAACCGGTTACTCGGCCCGAAACGGTTATCAAAGGCGATCAGAACCAATAATAGGCATTCAATCCTAAATAAGCAGTTACTCTTCTTCTTACCGGGCAGTTACAGCCTGAACTCAAGCACAGTCTCCTCCATGGAGTCTGTGCTTATTTGCTGTTCGGGCAATTCAATTCATTCCGCCCCTTCCCTGCCCGGAAATTCTCCCCACGTCTCTCTCCGAGTCCGTAATAGTGTCTGAAATTATATATCAGAGGATGCCATTCCTCCGGATTAATCTTGTTCAGTCCAGATATCAGGTGAGTGTGCGCGTGCACCTTCACGGCTTTCACTTCCACAATGGACATGAACGGCGTATGTTCAGGAATGCGTATGTATTGTACAACAGCTTCGATCTGGAGTGGACATTCAGCTATTTTATCCGGAGTCACCTGAACTGAATATTGACGTGTCAGCCCCGACGCAGTGAATTTATCTTGGCAAAACGTATAACCCATCTGCCTTTTCTCTTCTGGAACCGGAGTACTTCCCGTGGTTCGTCCTAATGCTTCAACCTGTCTCCACATAGACGCATCCGGCAGGTTAATCACACATTCAGGATGCCGACTCAGATTATCATAGGCTTTACCCTGAGTACCCACACCCAGCACCAGACAGTCACCCAGCGCCCATGATGAAGACAATGGAGACACATTGGTTGATCCATCTTCGTTTAATGTACTCAGCAATAGTACGGGTGTACCATAATATAGAATACTTGGATTAATGACTTCATGTGGTATCACTTCTTGCCTTTCGGAAAATCGTTCTGTAACTGCGTCCTGTATCATGTTCTTTGTCATCTTCAACCTCTCCTGTTCCCATTTCATTGATTTATAACTTATAACCGCCCCATATGGTTGGGCTTCAATTGGATTGTAATACAGCAATAGTTCAGATATCATCGAAGTATGAATGCATATCCGAATATTACTGTGATTGCGTCGTTAATCGCTGATCCAAGCCGCACTATTTTCCTGTCCTCCTTGCTGGATGGACGGGCGTTGCCCGCAGGAGAACTTGCCCATATGGCAGGGGTCACCCCCCAGACAGCGAGCAGCCATCTCGCCAAACTTGTTGAAGGAGGATTGCTCGAAGTGGAGCAGCAAGGCCGTCACCGATACTATCGTCTCGCGAACAAAGAGATTGCTTATCTGATTGAAACAATGGCCAGTATCGCACCGCCTGTACAGATTCGCTCGCTCAGACAATCCGATCAGCTTCAGCAATTAAGTTATGCTCGGACTTGTTATGGTCATCTGGCTGGTCAATTGGGCATTGCACTCTGTGAGGCCTTATTACGGAAGGGTTATCTGGCAGAGCCCGAAGAGGCACAGATGAAGGATTATCATATTACGGAGAAAGGAACCCAGTGGTTCACCAATTTCGGAATCGAACTTCAGGTGAAACCGGGATCGCGCCGGGCCATCGCCCGCAAATGTCTGGATTGGAGCGAACGCCGTCATCACCTCTCCGGACTGCTCGGCGAACAGCTTGGTCAACGATTATTGGAGCTGGATTGGACTCGTCAAAAAAAAGGAAGCCGCTCTATCGAAGTTACAGAAGCGGGCAAGAAAGGTTTGTATGAGGAGTTGGACATTTCACTGTAAGTTGTAAGTGAAAGTGCATATTACGGAATGAAATGGAGTGGAGTGGAAAAGGAAGAGGAGGCGGAAACAAAAAAAACCTCTTCCCATTGAACCGTTATTCGGTCTAATGAGAAGAGGTTTTTCCTGTAATCAGAACGGAGAGAGAGGGATTCGAACCCTCGCACCGCTTACGCAGTCTAACCCCTTAGCAGAGGGTCCCCTTATAGCCACTTGGGTATCTCTCCAAGAAATGGCTCCCCGAACAGGGCTCGAACCTGTGACAACTCGATTAACAGTCGAGTGCTCTACCAACTGAGCTATCAGGGAAAATTAACTTCAATAAGATTAATCTATCATGATTAATAATCCAAGTCAACATGCCTCCCCTCACTTTCTCCACGTATTACACGATGCACACCTTATATATTCTGAAGCGCCAGCTTCCCCGTACAACGACCACAGCGGTAACGCTTAGGATCTATTTTTCGCTTACGCAAATATTCAGTCCCACAGCTTTTACACACCAGCTTATAGCGATACGGCAGAGGCTTTCGGCCCTTGCCATCGGGAAGAGATTGACAGAAACGTGAGCCACCCACCTTCTGTAACAAAGCCTTGAACTCCGGGTCTCGATGCTGATATCCACGCCCACGAATATGCAGATGATAATGGCATAGCTCATGTTTGATAATTTTCTCAACCTCATCCCGCCCGTGAGCTTCGAGCTGATGGGGATTAATCTCAATCCGGTGACTTTTGAGCATATATCGCCCACCTGTGGTGGTCAGACGACCGTTAAACAACGCCTCATGGGTGAACGGAACTCCGAAATGATCTAATGATACCTGTTCAATCCATTGTTGCAATTCCTCATTTTCCATCCGTATCCTCTCCTTCCACCCTCTCGTAGCATTTGTTTTTCCGGTATCACACTTGAATTTTAACCGTTTCGTAGGCTACACTGTCAAGTAGAATGTATGAGGGGAGATTATTACTCGTTATGCCTACAATGCGCTATGTCATCTTGCAACAGGAACAACAATTGCAGTTTGTAGAAATGCCTGCGGATTATGCCTATCAACTCAGTGCGCTCAACTTGCGACTGCACAAGGAAATCGACAAACTTACTGCAGCAGACGTACCTGATCTGCCTTGGGCGATTGCCGAATGTGACAACCTTGATCTTTTGAACGAAAATCTTAGCTTGATCGGCGGCCTTGATTACATCAATGCGCTTGAAGAATCTTTTGCGGCACTGCGCGAAAACCATTATCCCTTGATTTCCCTGCTGACCGAAATCCGGGCACTTCAGGCCCAATTGGAACAATGGTACGAAGAAGAGATGGAAGCTCTCTAATCAACCCACTCCAGGTATCCTTTTAAAAATGACGAGAACGGAAAGCGCATCTCCCTGAATCGGGAGTTGCGCTTTTTTTTAACCCGCACAGTCCAGGCTATTGCCACATATGCTAACGTACAGATGAATTATGCAAGAGGAGGAGATAGCCTTGCCTCAATGGCTTTGCAATCAACTGATGCGTGCGTTTCACAAAAAGGACAGCCGGCAGATCAAGTTGCTGAACGAATGCTGGTTCTTCTATCGTAACAAACCAGCTAGTGGCACACCGCGCAGCGCGGAGAACGAACTTTAAGAGGTTGTTCAAAAAGTCCGCTTTTGAACACGAACTTTAAGAAAAAGCCCATGATCATAGCCACCGTACTTGCCAGAGGAATTAGAACGGACAATGAGACCATTACCGCCGACAACAAACAGCCTCCCCTGATCAGGAAGGCTGTTCTCCAATCATATCCTAGGAAGACTGCTGGGCAGACGCAGGCTTCTTCATCGTAAGGCCGACACGGCCTTTTTTCATATCCACATTCATGACCCATACAGTTACATTATCCCCGACAGATACAACGTCCATCGGATGTTTAACATACCCGTTGCTCAACTGTGAAATATGGACAAGCCCGTCACTCTTGATTCCGATATCAACAAAAGCACCGAAGTCAATTACGTTCCGCACCGTACCTTGTAGCTCCATGCCTTCCACCAGATCCTCAATTTTCAAGACATCCGTACGGAAGATCGGCAATGGCATTTCTTCACGCGGGTCACGACCCGGACGCTGCAAGCTGTCCAGAATGTCACGGAGTGTAGGCACACCCACATCCAGTTTCGCAGCCAATTGTTCCGGATGTTGCTCAGACAACAATACCGACAGTTCCTTGCTGCCCAGCTTGTCCAGTGCAACCTGAAGTTCCTTGAACAGCTGATCCACAACCTTGTAGGACTCCGGGTGAATCGGTGTACGATCCAGTGGGTTCTCACCCTCACCAATACGCATGAAGCCTACGCACTGCTCATAGGTTTTGGCACCCAGGCGCGGCACTTTCTGCAATTGGCGACGATTCGTGAACCGGCCATTTTCTTCCCGATATTTCACAATATTCTTGGCAATCGTGGCATTAACTCCGGCTACGTAGGACAGCAATGAAGGCGAAGCGGTATTCACATCCACGCCGACATGGTTAACTGCGGATTCCACAACAGTCTTCAAGCTTTCCTCCAGAATCTTCTGGGAGACGTCATGCTGATACTGACCCACACCAATAGCTTTGGGATCAATCTTAACCAGTTCAGCCAGCGGGTCCTGTACCCGGCGAGCAATGGAAGCTGCACTACGCTCAGCTACATCGAGATCCGGGAATTCTTCCTGGGCCAGCTTGGATGCAGAATACACACTTGCGCCAGCTTCGTTGACGATCAGATATACCAGACTCTCATCACCATTCTCCTGAATGATCTCGGCAACAAACTGCTCCGATTCACGTGATCCGGTACCATTACCGATAACGATCAGACCAATATCATATTGCTTAATCATGCGGTGGAATACTTCGGCAGCTTCCTTCTTCTTATTGTGTGGTGGCGTCGGGTAGGTCACAGCCACTTCCAGCAGCTTGCCTGTATCGTCTACGACGGCTAGTTTACAGCCCGTACGATAGGCCGGATCGACACCCAGCACAGATTTGCCATGAATTGGCGGCTGAAGCAACAGGTTACGCAGATTCGCCGAGAATACCGATATGGCCTGATTCTCCCCTTTTTCCGTAAGCTCTCCACGTACTTCACGTTCAATGGAAGGCGCAATTAGACGCTTGTAGGCATCCTCAATCACAGCACGCAAGATGTCCTGCACGGCAGACGCACCCCGAATGATCTGTCCTTCCATATGTCGATGAGCAGGTTCAGCCTGCACGTCCAGACCGACTTTCAGAATACTCTCCCGTTCACCGCGATTAATCGCGAGAATACGGTGTGGAGGCATCTTTTTGGCGAGTTCACGGTAATCATAATAGTTCTCGTATACGGACTCCTGTTCAGCATCCTTCGCTTCCGAAGTGAGCATCCCATTATCCAGTGTGTACCGACGAATCCATGCACGAATGGCAGCATCGTCTGCGATGTTCTCCGCAAGAATGTCTTTGGCGCCCTGAAGCGCAGACTCTGCATCCTCTACTCCGAGTTCAGCATTGATATACCGCGCAGCCTCTTCGAGCACATTACCTTGTTTCGGTTGACCCCAGATCCAACCTGCGAGGGGTTCAAGACCTTTTTCTTTGGCTACACTGGCACGTGTTTTGCGCTTCTGACGGTACGGTCGATACAGATCTTCCACTTCCTGCAGCTTCACAGCCTGGGTAATGGACTTCTGCAATTCTCCGGTCAGCTTGCCCTGTTCCTCTATAATACGGATGACTTCCAATTTGCGATCCTCCAGATTACGCAGATAGACAATGCGTTCCTCAATCGATCGCAGCTGGTTCTCATCCAGCTCTCCAGTCATTTCTTTACGGTAGCGGGCGATAAATGGAATCGTATTGCCTTCGTCCAGAAGCTCCGACGTCGTACGGACCTGCTTCAAGGACAGTGACAGTTCCTTGGCTACCTGTTTGATGATTCGTTCATGGCGTTCTGCCTTTATGGTTTCTTCATTGGGTTCCAGAACCGTTTCCTGTTCAGACAAAATAAATCCCTCTTTCCTTCCTGAATCGTTCATTACCATCATTTCAGGGCAGCTTTGCTGCTGTAATTACATTATAGATGAACCATAGGATTCATCCACTCTACCCTATATTATCACAAAATGACGTCCAGATTCCCATCATTCCGCCAGCATACAAGTTCTGACAGAATCACGTCATCCTCCAGCCTTCCCCATTACGTCCAAAAAAGACCGAAAAACGTCACCACGACGCTCCTCGGTCCTCCTTTGTTTAAAACTTTAAATACAATAGCAATCTAGACGCGCTCGAACCGGAACAACTCACTCAGATAGTCTCCAGCTGCACTGCCTACCGAAATACCACCATACATCAGAGCATCCCCTGTAAAGGTCTCTGAGCCGCCTTTCAAGCGATAATCCGCATTAGGGTCCAGTCCTTTCAGCTTCAGACGCTGAAGTGGCGCATTCGGTTCAGAGAGCACACGGAAGTAGAATACAAGCGCTTCGCTGCCATCCGGTGCAATGAACATCCATGCCGTCTCATTACCTTCAAACGGACTGAGCAAACGACGAAATGTTCCATATTGAACCGTTCCACGGATTTCTTTGTACAGTTCAACCTGTGCTTTCACGATTTCGTTCTCTTCCTCCGTGAATTTCGTCAGATCCAGCTCATATCCGAAGTTGCCCGACATCGCGACATGACCGCGAATCTCAAGGGAAGTTATCCGGTTCACCTGATGGTTCGGAACCGCCGAAATATGAGATCCCATCGAACTCACCGGATACACAAGACTCGTACCGTATTGAATCCGCAAGCGGGAAATCGCATCCGTATTATCACTTGTCCACGTTTGAGGCATGTAATACAGCATACCTGGATCGAAGCGGCCACCACCACCTGAACAGCTTTCGAACAGGATATTCGGGAACGTCGAAGTAATTCGTTCCATCACGTCATACAATCCGAGCATGTAGCGATGCGCAGTCTCCCGCTGTCTGTCTGCCGGAAGCAACGCCGAACCCACTTCGGTCATACTCCGGTTCATGTCCCATTTCACATAAGTGATCGGCGCAGAACCAAGGACATCCGTTAACATACGTACAATCTCATCACGCACATCCTGACGGGAGAAGTCGAGTACTAGCTGTTGACGTCCTTCTGTACGCCGACGATCAGGCACATGCAGACACCAGTCTGGATGCGCACGATATAACTCACTGTCTGGTGAGATCATCTCAGGCTCGAACCACAATCCGAACTGCATATCCAATCCTGTCACACGGTTGGCAAGATCATCCAGGCCCTGTGGCAATTTGTTCTTATCTACCATCCAGTCCCCCAACGAGGAATTGTCACTGTCCCGGTGTCCAAACCAGCCATCATCCAGGACAAACAGCTCAATACCCAGCTTCTGTCCGGCACGAGCGATCTGTTCGATCTTATCCGCATCGAAGCCGAAGTAAGTCGCTTCCCAGTTGTTGACCAGAACAGGACGTTCCGCATTGCGGAATTGACCGCGCGCAAGTCGCTCCCGATACAATTCATGATAGGACTGAGACATGCCATCCAATCCCGCATCCGAGTACACCATAACCGTCTCTGGTGTCTGGAACGCTTCCTGTGGCTCCAGCTTCCAACTGAATTCGAACGGGTTGATTCCGAGCGATACACGGGTGGTGTGGAACTGATCTACTTCAGCCTGTGCAGTGAAGCTTCCGCTATACACAAGGCTGAACCCATAGACTTCACCCTGATCTTCATCCGTACCTGGTGTCATCAGCGCAATAAAGGGATTCTGCTGGTGACTGCTCGAACCACGACGACTCTCGATGCCTTGCAAACCCGAAGCAAGCGGCCTGCGAACGATATCGCGTTCCCGTGTCCAAGCTCCTGACAATTGCAGCAATTCATAATCCGCATGCGGGAAGTCTACGGAAGAACTGAGTGCACGTGCAATGTTTACCGAGGTAGCGCTCTCATTAACGATACGCATCGAACGTGTTATCGCATTAAATGCCGTAAAGGCTGTGTAACTAAGTTCAATCTTAATACCTGCAACACGGTCTTCCAGCTCAACAACCAGTGTCTCTGCTTCGTCATCGGATTCCACATACGTTGCTGGCAGTCCGGTTAGTGTTGCTTTTCCTTTGACCAAACGATGGCCTGTATACGTAAACTCCGAAACCGTTGAGCCATTCTCAAGTTGCAGCTGGATAGCCGGATTACGGAAATCACTTGTGCCGTAGACCGGCAGTTCCACCGGCAAAGTATCAAATGAGATCGTACGATCCTCTGGCACCGGGTTAGGGCTGAAGGATGCTCGTTCGGTCCGCACATGCAACCAGCTCAAGTCGGTATCGCGTAATTTTTTGCCATAATACAAATGCACCAAATATCCCGAAGGCAGTACCTGGAATACGTAACTCGCCTCGCGGGTCTGTAAATGAAATTGAAGTTTCTCCTGATTGATGTAAATGCTCATATGTCTCCTCCACCTCTATATATAGGTCTTTCGGGTAAACGGTTTCTCAGGTACCATTATAACGAAAAACTTGCCAATGTTCTACGCTTTCATCAAGCTTTCGCCAAAAGAGCGTACAACAGCCCGAAGGATGTCATACGCTCTTTTGGTTACATTCTGAAATTAGTGTGTTCCCTTACAGGAACATCCCTTGCCAACGGACGGCAGGGCAGCATACAAGACGCTGCCTGATGCCTTAAAAATCAATTAAACCCAGGCTGATCTGTAAGGCTTCGTTGACCAATTTCATGGTCTCCTCGTCCAGATGAGTAATCTTGTCAGTCAGCCTCTGCTTATCAATCGTCCGTATTTGTTCGAGCAAAATAACCGAGTCCCGGTCAAAGCCGTGTGCCACCGCATCAATTTCCACATGCGTTGGCAGCTTTGCCTTCTGGATTTGGGCGGTAATCGCCGCCACAATACAAGTTGGACTGAACCGGTTGCCGATATCGTTCTGGATGACCAGAACCGGCCTGACTCCACCTTGCTCGGAACCGACAACGGGAGAAAGATCCGCAAAAAAAACGTCACCACGTTTTACGATCAATGTCTACACCCCGCTAACTAAGCGGTCCAGAGTGCTGTCCGCATCTTCCTCCGCGTGAAAGGCTTCGGATGCCATGGTCAGATTAATCTTTGCCATCTCCATGTACCCTCGCTGCATTGATTCACGGATGTAACGTTTCTTACGCTCCGTCAAATACAGTTTCATAGCCTGCCTAATCAATTCGCTGCGGTTAGAATTCTCCAGCGCTACGATGCCATCCACTTCCTGCAAAAGATAATCAGGCAAACTGATCATAATCCGCTTGGTGTTCTGCAAGTTGGCCACCCTTCTTCCACCCCCACAAACCTTTCGCCATTGTGAACCAGTATTACGTTTTTCCAGAACTTTTATACAAAGGAATATATATGCCCCGAGTATATCAAGTATGCTGTACTCCATTATAAACACGGGAAACAATATTCGTACAGACCAAACATCTCATTTCAGGATTTTAAATCCTCATCGTCATACAACATTCGAGATGCTACGACAGTTTTCCTTCTGTTCTGAAAAAAGTTTGCTGGAAATTAGCGTCCAGTTGATCTGTCAGGATGTCAAAAGTGGATTAATTCTGGCGACTTCTGCTCCCCCACGAAAATAGATTCGTGGAATGCGATGCGCCATCATGCAGATCACTTCGTAATGAATCGTACCGAGCTGGTCTGCCACTTCACCTGCGGTTATCACACCGCCAGACTGGTGACCGATGAGAACAACCTCTTCGCCGACTTGAATTTCTTCCGCTTCTTCTGCGAAAGTTTGCAACGACACCATGCACTGATCCATGCAGATCGTACCAACGACAGGAACGCGGCGACCGCGTACAAGCACTTGTGCTTTACCTGTCAACATTCTTGAGAATCCGTCTGCATATCCGATCGGCAGGGTCGCTATTCGTTCGTTCCCTTGCGTAACATAACGGGTTCCGTAACTGATTCCCCAATGGGGTGGCAGTGTTTTGACCAGAACCGCCTTCGTCTTCAGTGTCAATACCGGGGACAGCTTCACCACCTGATGATTCACCTGAGCCGAAGGATACAATCCGTACAGGCTAATTCCCACACGCACCATGTCATAAGACAATTCCGGTGTATCAATGGCAGCGGCGCTGTTCGCCGTATGTATAATCGGGATGACACATCCCTGATCCCTGAGCGCATGAACTACGCTTTGAAACCGTCGATACTGCTCCAGTGTATAGGCTTTGTCTTCTTCATCCGCTTGAGCAAAATGGGTAAACAGGCCTTCCAACATCACCTGATCGAGCGAGGCCACTTCCTGAACGAAAGCTAATGCCTCATCACCAGGCAACAGGCCAAGTCGCCCCATGCCGCTGTCGATTTTGATATGTACCTTCAACTTGTTAGCAAATGTGCTCGAATCCAGATGTCGAATGGCGTCAAGCACTTCCCTGCTGAACATGGTGACAGTCACATCTTGTTTCCATGCAACAGCGATGCCTTCAGGCGGCGTATAACCCAATACCAGAATTGGAATCGTAATCCCATGTTGTCTCAATTCCAGAGCTTCGTCAAGAAAAGCCACACTTAAGTAATCCACACCAACTCGTTGCAGTTCTCTAGCCGTCTCCACTGCTCCGTGACCATAGGCATTGGCCTTCACACAGGCGAGCAGTTTCATGCCCTGAGGCAATGCCTCGCGGAAAGCTTCTACGTTAGTACACAAATGATCCAAATTGATCTCCGCTTGGGTCGGCCGATATTGTCCTTGCACGTTAAGTCACCTTCTCTAATCATCTTAATCCGGCTCACGTCAGACTCCATCGTAATGCTCCAGCATGTGACTGTCAAATGAACCGAAGTTTCGCATCCCCAAACATAAGCCTGGCGGGCACTTGGAGGACCAGATGCTAATATGGAAGATGACCGAAAAGCATGATTGTTTGGGCAGATTTCTACCTTTTCACCCCGGCATTTATTTGTTCACATCGATTATTTACCCGGTTCTCCCTGCATAGAAGCGTGTTTTGAATTATTGGGTGAAAACAAAGCACCGGAGAACAAATCTCCGATGCTTCTTATCATTCCTTATGTTAATGCTACTATTCGTTCCTACATCATTTGCCTGACTCTTCCTGCATAGATGTCGCGATCCGTACCATTTCATTCTCAGGCAGGTCTGCACTCGTAATCCGATATTCCACACCATCTGTCATCCATGTCAGGGTCTGTAATGCATCTCCGCTGAGCATTCCCAAAGTGAAACCAAGATCGACTACACGGGATGGGGCGAGCGATACAGCTCGATCCTGTGGTCTGGCTTCAAATATGGTGTAATTATATGTTCCCTCATAACGTAGCATAACTGAATAATCGCCGGTCTCTTCCACAATCTGGTCATCCTTCAGCTGTACTCCTTCTGGTGCATAGGTCGGCTGAATCACACCGAAACTGTCTGCACCTTCCGGTTCCGCCATCGTTGGTTCTTCGGATTCCTGACCCGTTGCAGCACCATCCGTACCTTTCTGCTCCGTGTCACTACTCACACCCGACTGCCCATCACTGACAGCTCCGTCAGGTTCAGGCGCAGTCTGAGGATTAGCTGGTTCCTTACCGCCCGAATCCCCTGATTGCTCTGCGGGAGCCACACCCCCAGAATCAGTTCCTGCTTTGCCACCCTCTTCAGAAGTCGCTGTCATATTACGTTGCATATCAAAGGCATCTTTCTCAAACTCGGCACCAAATTTGAAGCTGTCAAACTTCACATCAACGACCACATTGGCATTGGAGTCAGATACCTCCACCTGTTTAGGTGCGTAATCGCTTTTGTTCAGCCAAATCTTCTGTCTGACGAGTGCATGTGTATTGTAATTCGCAGCTACATCAAAAACGTAGCTCTCCTTCTCATCGGCAAACTGGCGGGTTGTATCCCCCGTAATGCTCCGAATCAATGTTTCATAGAGATACACCTGTCCCTGATTATCTGGCCAGTTGCTCTGAAAACGGAAGCTTTTGTTCTGGCTCGGCGTCAAAACGAACACACCCTCATCGTTACGCAATACAATCTGAGTGACATCCTTTTTGGCATTGGTTAACGCGATACGATAATAGGAAGGCTTCTGATGCCACACCTCAACCTTGTACTGCTGCGGCGTATCTCCAGTATGCAGCGTCATCACGCCTGCCCCCTGGTAACTTTCCATCTCTCCTACGACTTCGTTCAGATCTTTGACCACAGCTGCCGCATCCTTCTTCCCGCAGGCGGCAAGCAAGATCGATAAGACCAATACCATGGCAAGCATCCATGATATTCGGCGCATGACATCATCCCCTTTAGCACATGTTTTCACTTCAGGATTGTGCTTGCAGCAGAACCCCTACTTGATTAGTACATGTTATGAGGGACTTGTTCGATATATGCGGACTAGTTTGACAAGCATTCGGTGAAGTCGGTTAATACGGCATTGCTAAGCAAAAATCAGTCTCAGGGTGGATGTTAACTTTATCCAAAAAAGGCATAGTAGACGTAATCAAGTATTATTCCATTTCAGGAATCACATTCGATTCTCATAATCGTGGGATTACATCATAACAGATAATCGGAGGAGGAAAAGGTATGACGACAACAACGTTTGGCACATCACTGGATGGACTGGACGAATTCATCACTGAGCAGCTTCATCTATGGGAAGGTGTCGGCACAGCAGTAGCTGTGATTCACAAGGATGAAGTCATCTGGCAAAAAGGTTATGGCTATCGTAATCTGGAGTCCAAACTCGAAGTTACCCCAAACACACTCTTTGCCATCGGCTCAAGTACCAAAGCTTTTACTGCCGCAACAGCTGCCCTACTCGTGGATGAAGGAATGCTGGACTGGGACACACCTGTCAAGACGTATATGGAGAATTTCCGGATGTTCGATCCGGTCGCTACAGAACGTCTAACCATTCGCGACATGTTGTGTCATCGCTCCGGTCTTCCAAGACATGAGTTGGTATGGTACAACTCCCCGCGTACAAGAGAAGAACTTGTTCGTACATTACAATATCTGGAGCCAAATCAAGATTTCCGAAACAAATGGCAGTATCAGAACCTGATGTATATGACGGCAGGTTATCTGATTGGACAATTGAAAGAAAGCTCGTGGGAAGAAGTTGTTCAAAAGTCTCTATTAGACCCACTGGGTATGGACTCAAGTCTGTTCTCTGTCGATGAGATGCAGCTTCAGTCCGACTATGCGTATCCTTACATGGAACAGGATGGTCAACGTACAAGAATACCATTTAGAGCTATTAACGCCGTTGGCCCAGCAGGCTCCATTAACAGTAATCTGGTCGATATGATCGCTTGGCTTAAGTTCCAACTACATTCAGGACAGTGGAAAGAAAAATCACTGATTTCCAAGGAACAAATGAAGGTTATGCACAGTCCTCAGATGCCTAGTGATTCGCCGTTCACAAGCCAAGAACTGCCTGTGAGTACATATGGTCTGGGTTGGATGATTGAGCCGTATCGTGGACATGTCATGATTCATCATGGTGGAGCTATTGATGGCTTCGCATCACAGGTTGCCTTCTTGCCAGAGGAGCAGATTGGCATCGTGGTTCTGAGCAACACCAATGGAAGTGTTATTCCGTACACGGTTGCTTTTCATATCATGGACCGCCTGCTTGGATTGGAGCCTATCAATTGGATTTCCAGATTCAAAAAATTAATGGGGAAAGAATCAGCAGAAACGGAGGATAATCCGGAGAATTCTTTGGAAGTACCTATTCAACCAGACACTACCACTGAGGAAGCAATTAAAGAACCTCACATCATACCTTGTGATCGTCCTTACACCGCTTATGCGGGTATTTACACGCATCCTGGTTATGGCGAGATGTCTATTCAGGAAACAACGGACGGGTTGCGGGCAACCTTTAACGCCATTGAAATGCCTATGGCATACACTGGAAATGATACTTTCTCTGTCGAATTAATTGCATTTGGACTACAAATCACATTTACATTCACCATGGACCAAGAACATAACTCCCAATCTATATCCATTCCTCTGCTCCTTGAGCCGGGTACGAAGCCTATTGAATTCACCAGAGTTTCGTAAATGATCTGAATCTGGTGAACGTCTGATGCATTCCAGCTGTGGTAGCCGTTATTACCTACTACAGCGGAATATACACCGGATAACTCGTATCCTCTTCAGCGGCACCAAGCCTTCTCTTCACCCACAATCGACGCAGATCAGGCAGACCATACCCCGCCACCCGATAATCTCGCAACGAGTCGTGATGGGCGTGCTCTTCCTTGAAGCTGTAGGTTGGCAGGAGCAACGCTTCCTGAATAAGTCGATTTTCCAGTTGAATCAATCTATCCATCCGCTCCGCAAGCTCCTGGATCATGACAATACGCCCACACGCCTGTTCCAATTCATGTTTCCAGTAATCATTCATCGCAATCAGGAATAATGTGTTCTGAAAGGTATACATCATTATGAGACTCAGCATGACATGATCATTGAAGACTTCTCCTGTATAGATCAGATCACACTCCCCGAATCCATCTTGATCGACTGCATTGACCGGATCTCCCGGCATAATGTTGATATGTAGGTCAATCTGTTTACATCTCTCTGCAAACCAGATCATATCTGCCTCCATCTTCTCCCCTTCTTCCACCCACAGACCTAATATCTGCTCTTGGTAAGAGCTACAACGCAATAATGCTGCGGCCTGCTCCAGTGAAGTTTCCACGGAAAGTGCTGATTCAGCAGAACCATTCGGTTGTTCCACTGGCTGTCTCCACGACTCCCCTTGATCCGGACTATCCATTAGATGCTGCTTCTGAGCTCGTCCTCGAATCAGACTATAGGCAGCCTGCGTGTTCGTGCTCCCGAGCGCTTCCGACAACTCGCTCGCATTCAGTAACTGTTGAACAACTCGGCGAAAATTCACATCCTGCTGAGGTCCTTCCTTTTTCATATTAAATGTCATATACACACCTCCCTGCATCTCATGCTGTACGGCACGAGGTTGTGCATCTGGAAATAAATCATGCTTGATGACAGACTCCGCCTTTGCCGAGTGGGGGAGCTGCCACACTTCAACGCGATCTACATAAGCCCGTCCTCTGAAATAGGCAAGGAACACCTCAAGCACAAGTAGCTTCGAATCCTGACGAGTCAATCGATAAGGTTCTGTTCCAATCGGATGAAGCGGGTTCATCTCCACATCTCTAGGCAGGATCGATGCACACATACTGCTCATCAGATCCGGGAACATGAAGTTTGGCTTATTCAACACAAAACGTACAGTCAACTGGTCATACGCCTCTATGCTCTCAATCGAACCAAACAGCGGCCTGCAAGGATTATTTCTGTCAGAGATAATGCGATCAAAGGTAAACTTGATGTCCTCTGCATCGAGAATCTTTCCATGATGAAACAATATGCCTTTGTGTAGATAAAAGGTCCATTCCCTTCCATCCGCATGACTCTCCCATGCCATAGCCAGACTCGGCTCGCAGACTTGGCGTTCAGCATTATAGCGAACCAAACGATCGAACACCTCCGCAATGATAAAAACTTCTCCCCACATCGCCGTCTGCGTTGGGTCGAGAGTCTTAAAAGGCGTATTCTGCGGAATCCGTAACGTATCTATTCGCCCTCTGTCTCCCTCGTTCGAACGCAGACCGAATTGATGTTGCATTTGCTGCATCAGCTGTTCCCGCATCGTGAGCGGCAAGGTGGAGGCCAGTTCATAGGCATCATCGATAATGTTCCCATTCAAGATTAAGCCTAGGAGCCTACCTACCGTCATATGCAATGGCTGGTCTGTATGTACTCATGGGGCTTGGAGCGCTTTTCTTTTTCCGAATGTTACTTCGGAAGACAGAGGGACAGAATGAACATCTGCCATGTGCAGATGTATCTTGATTTCACTTTCCCGGCAACATAATAATCATGTAAGGGAGCCCCGGCAGGCTCTCTTTTTCGTGTCCATTATCATTAATCACAAGTAAATGATCATAAACATTTTGTATATTATAGTTTACATTTAGAATATTATCATGTACATTAGTATCATGGAGGTGAGCAAGTGGAAGAATTGCACAATCACGTTCGGGAGTTGCGAGCCAGAGACCGGCTATCCCAAGCAGAACTGGCTAAACTCATTGGCGCATCCCGTCAGACCATTGCCCTGATTGAACGCGGAGATTATTCTCCATCGGTCGTCCTGGCATTAAAAATAGCCCACGTCTTTCGTGAACCTGTAGAAAAAATCTTTGAATTGAAAGGTGGAGATTAGATTGAACAGATCAACATCCATTAAGAAGCGGTTACGCCTTCCGCTGTATGCAGCAGGCGGCGCTGTAGTTGGTTTTATCGGAGCTAGCGGGGTCTCAAAAGTCCCTTCTGACCTGAACTGGACGCTGTCCGTATATTATGACTATGATCTTTTATTTGCAGTACTGGCCGCTGCGGTGGTGATTATGGTGTTGTGGAACGCATTCAGTCTCTCCCGCACGCCATCTGTTCCTCCGATGGAAGAAGATACGTATGGAGAATCTGATTCACTCATTTCGCCCGCAGAGCGTTCCCTCGGAAAAGCGATGATCCTCAGCGGATTCAGTGTTATTGTTTCATTTACCTGGGGAGCACTGGCCTTGTCCTTGTACGCCTCCCATAGAGATATGACGAATTTCCCAGAACTGTTTAACCTCGTGAATCTCATTGCTGCATGTATCTCTATTATCATCGTCGTTGTGCTGCAAACGCTGACCGTCAAGCGATACAACCGCTATTTCCCTGAACGTGCACTGGATCTGAACTCACGCAACATGAAGAAAGATCATTTCGAGAAACTGGATGAAGGTGAGAAATGGATCGTGTATCGCGCAGCCTACCGTTCTTTTCAGATGATGAATGTACTTCTTGGTGTTGGAATGGTCTCTATGGTGCTGTATTCCTTTCTATTCACCTTCGCTCCATTCCCAATCGTTATGCTCTCTATTATCTGGATTGCCAACATCGGAATCTATTATCGTGAAACCTATCGTGCGAGTAATCAGTAATACATGGGTAGGTGAATCAATTTCATAATACCTTTAGCTGCTTCAATCAAGGCTAGATATAGACCAAAATGGTTCATTTTGTCTATATCTAGTTACAAAAAATCCATTTTAGTGAGTTATGAAATTGATTCAGGTAACTATTTTGTAAATATTTTCATAAAGGAGTGTTTGCATGCATTTATCCAAACGAAACACCCGCTTCAGATTCACCTCGTTAATGGGAGCATTCATGGCGCTTGTCCTGTCTCTCAGCCTGTGGGTACCCGCAGTTCAGGCGGAGACCCCGACTCCAGTAGCTGCTGAACAAGAAAAAACGAAAGCGCTGACAACCGAATCGGCTACAGCATTTCTCGATTCATTCTTCGATTCGCCTGAGGCAAAGCCCCATTATGTGGGAGCCTCCGTGGTGGTGGTGAAGGATGGCAAAGTTCTGACGGAAAAAGGATACGGTTACGCCGACCAGGAGGATAAAACACCTGTCGATCCGAAAAATACGGCCTTTCGAGTAGCCTCCGTCTCCAAAACGTTCACGGCAGCTGCGGTAATGCAGCTGGTCGAGCAAGGTAAGGTTGATCTGAAAGCTGATTTTCAGACTTATGTGAAAGGGCTGAAATTCGATAATCCTTTTGACAAACCTGTAACTGTGGAGAACCTGCTCACACACACGACCGGATTCGAGATTCGTGATCCCCAGCAGGAAGACATCCATACTGATTTCGACAAGTACATAGCGATGGAGGATTACGCACAGCAACATATGCCTCCTGTCATTCGTGAGCCTGGTAGCGCCTATATGTACGATAACTTCTCGTTTTTGCTGCTCGGCATGATTGTGGAGAATGTTAGCGGCGAGCCGTTTGAATCCTATATGCAACAACATATCTTCAAACCGCTTGGTATGGATAACAGTAGTTTCATGCTGAACGAAAAGTTCCAAAAGCAGCTTGCTACAGGTTATGATGCGGCACACAAACCGCTTGATCTGTACACCATTTCTCCAACGCCCCTGCCTCAAGGTGGTATGTTGTCTACCGCAGAGGACATCGGGAAGTTCATGATTGCGTTCCTGAATGATGGCGTGAAGGACAACGAACGGGTTCTCAAGGATTCCACGGTGAAAAGCATGGAACAATATCGTTCCTCCATTCACCCACTGTTACCAGACACCACCTATGGATTCGAAGCAGCATTTCAGCTTCCCGGTGCAGGAAGTAGTCCCAAAATCATTACGAAAGCAGGCGACCTGAGCGGATTCAGCTCTTATCTCTTCTTTATTCCTGAGCAAAATACTGGCGTCTTCCTGACGTATAATCAGAATGGAGCACTTCGTAATCTGTTCTACCCGGCATTCATTCAGAATTTCTTCCCGCAATATGCGAAGCCTGTACAGTTCAAGGAATACGAGCCGCAATCCGCAACTGAGCTGCAACGCTTTACCGGATTGTATTCTGATCTTCGACTTAGCACGATTGTAAGTTCCCTGAAAGGTGGCGGCGATAAGCCAGGACAACTGAGCATTAACGATGTGTTCCTGGGTCAACGCAACCTGATTCAAGTGGAAGATAATCTCTTCAAAGATGAATTGACTGGTCAATTCACCGTATTTAAAGAACATGAAGACGGCACCATTTACATGAAAGAGCCTTATCTCAACCCATTTGGTTATGAGAAAAAAGGACAAAAGCCTATGGGTTTCCGGGATGTTCGTGAGAACAGCCCTTATGCCGAGGCTATCAACGGGTTACAATCACTCGGACATTATGTGAATGATGCAAGCAAATCTTTTCAACCGAAAACGGCAGTTACACGAGCTGAATTTATTGAGAATGTCCTCAAATTGAGCGGATTGAAAGCCAGCAAAACGACACCACCTACGGGTACCGATTGGGCCGATCATGCCGCAGCCGGATATATTCAGCTGGGATATGAATCTGGCATGATCACTGGTACGGATCAACAACAGTTCAAACCAGATCAAGTGATAACCAGACAGGAAGCGATGGTTATGATCTGGAGATCTCTTCAATTGCAATACCCTAGCGTACTGTTCCATGATGTGAAACTTGCGGGACACACAGATGCGTGGGCTGTACCAGCCATTCAGATGATGTATACGCTCGGTATCCACGGACCTGAGGTGAAGGTATTGGAAGATGGCTCCATTGATTTCCTTTCCCGCAAACCTCTGATTCGTCAGGAAGAGGCTGCCATAATGTATGCGCTGCTTACACAACCAACAGATCAAATCGTCGCTGAACTGATGGCTGCTCAGCAGCCGCAAGCAGAACCTGCTGAAGGAGCGGAGCCTGCAGATGAGACATCAGAAACTGCGCCGGTTCCAGGACCAGCGACGGTCCCATCTGCAACATCAGCACAATGAAAATAACACACCTTAATACCGATTAGATGTATCATGCTCAAGATGTAAGACAAACAGGCTTGTTCAGAAGGGAAAGTTCCTTCTTGAACAAGCCTGTTTCTTTACTTTTCATAACTGGATATAACGATTGGTTACGGAGTTATATCCGTTTTCTATCCGAGCAACGAAGAGACATGACGATTACCATTACGCTGGTCGTACTTGTCTGCCGCTGCTCGGGCATATTCCGCAAAATAATCCGCCAGTTTATGCAAATCTCCCGGGTCTCCCTCATAAGGGAAGGACGCAGGTAGACGTAACCGGTATTCCGGGGATTCGTCCACCCAGCGGCGTAACAATGGTGCCGTTCTGGCGTAGTATAACATTTTGGCAAATGGATCTTCATTATCCATCGCGTACACCAGACTTTCTTCCAGCACGTCGATCCCCTTCGCTGGATTGGTGCGTGCAAGGTAGTCCATCTGCTCGGCAAAGCTTCTCACAAAATCATTTTGTCCCTTGATCAGGCGATATCCCTTTTGTTGGTGCTTGTCTGCTTCCGCAGTCCGCCCCAATCGGTAGAGTGGCATCAGGATCTCCGACAACGTAAGATGCGGAATCTCCGCACAGCTCATCCGCCCTTTCAGGATCGGTTTTGCCATTTCAAGCACCTTCTCGTCGTCACCAGCAAGGATGAAATAACGCATCATTTCATCCTGTTCACAGGCTTCACAGTCACTCATAAAGTCTCGATCCATCGTTCTGAACTTGGCATAGCTACTTCCTGCCTCGTCGAGATCCCCAATATCCATGGAGATGCGGAACCGATAATACCAATACGAACGTTCACTGTAGCCAAATGACTTGAAACGCTGTCCGAAGTCCTCAAGCAACTCCATCATTTTATCGCGTGACACTTCCGGGAAACTGGATAGTTTGCCTAGAATCCATTTATACGACCACATTAACGTTTCTTCATCGTATTCTTCGGGTTGTTGGTCGAACTTGCCCAACTGCCAGGAAAAAGCAATCAGTGCTTTCATCGGATAACCGCAGAATGTCGCTGTCTCCACGATCTCCGATCTTGCTTCATATGCCTCTTCCTCCATGCCACTCACATCGGCAACTCTTGCCGCTTCCTCCAGCATACCCAGCTTCGCCGGACCATTAGGCAAGCCGTAGGCTTCGTCCATCAATTCTTCAAAATCCATCTCTGTCTTCATCAGGCATCCCCTTTACGATCTGTATTCGCACGCAAACCCCAATCAATAAAACGAACGATGCCCTGATTCAGCACGTCCAGCTCCTGCCGGTTCATCGCATAATGCCCCATCATCAATGCATTGACATACAGCATCTCAATGGCAATCGGCGTCATCTGGGCATCCGGTGACGTTAGCACACGCTGAATAATCGGATTGTTCACATTCAGGTACAAGGTTGAATATCCCGCCGAACTGATTCCGGAGGATAAGGAGCCAAGGACGGATGAGAACAACTCCGTACTCTCTTCACTTGCTTTTTCCAGCGCACGGAGTGTTGAGGATTCCTGCGAAAGAGTGAACAACACCGGCAGATCCGATGGCTTGAAACCTTTGACCTCTGCCCGACAGCGGAAGCGTTGCAAAGCAGAATCAGCCAGTCGCAACGCGTCATAATACAGATTGCGTTCAGCCGGTGGCACATCCGTGAAGCTCATGGAGACCTGATCCGGCTCTAGCCGTTCCGTGTGTACATTGTGCACAGCCAGCGGCAGTGTCGCCATCAATTCGCTGTCATAGATGTAACCACCGTTAATCACCAGCATCGATTGTGCGGAAGCCACATGATGGATCTGACGGTACTCGTCGACAGAGGACGTGAAATACAACGTCTCGCCTTCATCCATTAGCTCACCCAGTTCCCTGTGACCCCTCGTGCTCTCAAATGGCAACCAGCGGTGAATCATCGCGTAGAATGCTTGATCCTGCACAGCCAGTGCCTTCATGGACAGAGCATGCAGGCGAATCAGCTTCTGTAGCCGCTCCGTCTGGCTCTCGGCCATATCGGCCAGTCCCTTGCGAAGTGCGTCACCGAGTTCGGAGCGAACTTCTTCCAGCTTTTCATTTTCATAAAAATGTTCCCGTGAAGCCGTCGGTTGAAGCTCATCTGTCCAGATCAGACATTTCACAAAGAAAGCCCACTCTGGCAAAATGTTCTCAGCTTTTTCCGAAATCAGCATTCGCTTCAAATACACCCGGTGGGAACGCTTGGCATTCAGATTAACTGCGTGTGGCAGTACAAAAGCAATACCTCCGGTACGACCTGAAGTCGTCGTCAGCGGAATAAAGTCCTGGAACTTCTCGCCAAGCAGACGTTCACCAAAAGCCAACACCTCTGCTCTGCGTGATCGTGCGAGTGCAGGGTCCATCAGCCAGATCGGAGTCTCGCTATTCACCACATGTTGCATACCTTCATGATGCAGCGTGACCGGGTACGGCAATAACGCTCCATAATAGAACAGAGCTTCTTTCACATAATCCGCTTCAAAGTAATGAGCTGCGTCCGGTGTGCAGCGCAGATATACTTTGGTGCCTGGGGACAATTGGATATCCAACTGCCGAATCGTATATGTGCCATCCGGCTTGCCTCGCCACTCCATCGAAGGTCCGCCCTTCGCGGATTGCGTCAGCATGACGATTTCGTGACTCACCATGAAACAAGATAACAAACCGATTCCGAAACGTCCGATAAACGTAGTCTCTCCATCCAGCAACGCTTGCTGCCCCCGCTTCGAGGATTGTCCGATCATTGCCAAAAATTCATGGATGTCAGCTTCAGTCAAGCCGATGCCGTTGTCCTCCACCATCATGGTCCGTTGCTCACCTGTTCCTGTCAGTTCAACACGAACTTCACCCTGATATCCTGGCTCCGCCTCCGTTCTTGCGGTAATCGCATCAGTCGCATTCTGCATCAGTTCGCGCAAGAACACTTTCGGACTGCTATATAGATGGTTGGATAAAATCTGGATCATACCACTCAGGTTCACTTGAAAACGATACTCATTGGATGCTGTCATGACTCACTCACCTTCCTCTACGTCCAAACACAATATGTACCCATATGATGTATTCCTATGGATGTATTAGACGAATTCATTATGTAATCATCAAAACAGATGTTCTACCCTTAAAATAAGGATACATGGTACAGACCATAGTGAAAACAAACCTTAGACCCGATTTGAAGTGGAATTGAGGGTAAGTGCGCACCCTCCATCCGGGACTATTGACACAGGGATACATCTATTTTGTCATCCATTTGAACGATATCATCCTACCGAACGTATAATCTCCAAACTCAGATCGGACGGTGAATGTAGATGATTGAAGTACGCAATATATCCAAGCAATTCAAGGTGTATCAAGCACTGAATGATGTCAGCTTCACAGTTAAAGAAGGTAGCGTCACCGGGTTGATTGGCCCCAACGGTTCGGGTAAAACCACACTGATTCGCATCATGAATGGTGTCTTGGGTGCCTCACGCGGGCAGGTAACCATTAACGGATTGGACGCCGCTCGTGAGACTGAGAAGGTACTGGCCATGTGTGGCACCTTACCGAACATAGTGGTTTATATGACAATATGAGCGGACGAGACAATCTGATTTTTTTCGCAGAGGTATTTGGACTGCAACAAGCCAGAGCACGGATTGACGAGCATGTGCACTTGTTCCACATGGAGGATTACCAGCATCGAAAAGTCGGCACAGCACCGGTATGAAGAAACGCTTGGGCCTTGCCCGCGTACTCTTGCATCGTCCTTCGATTCTGTTTCTGGATGTGCCGATTGAGAAATGGAGGAACGCAGGTTATGATGTGGAGACAGGTACTTTCGGATGATAACAGAGAGGAATGGAACGACAACATGAACTACAGACTCCTGCAAAAATTAAAATATACTCCACATTTAACCGCACAGGAAAAACATATTGTGGATTACATTCTGAACAAGCCTGAAGCAGTCTTTGATTCTACAGCTCATGAACTAGCCAAGCTAACTTATACAAGCGCATCCACCATTGTTCGCTTATGCAAAAAGCTGGGTACCAAGGGGTACCCAGACTTCCAGTTAAAACTTGCTCTTGAATATCAACAGAGGCCAGCTACTTTGCAGACAACACAGGATCACCCGCACAATCCTTCTTTCACCGAACCAGGTAACGTGCTGGCTGCCATCGATACCGTTCCTTACCTGTATCAACAGGCGTTGGACGACACCCGCCGAATGTTAAGTGCTCCCGTTATGCTACGAATCGCGGACTGGGTCAAACAATCCGGACGCATTGATGTCTATGGTAGTGACATGAATTATTATCTGGCTCAACAGGCTTGTGCCAAGTGGAATGAGCTCGGCATTTCTGCCATTGCTCACAACAACGCCAACATGCATTATTTGAACACAATGAACCCCAATAGGCTAACGCTCTCTTTTGTTATATCACAGACGGGCGAGAACCCATCCATGATTGAAGCTGCCAAAGTGCTAAGTAACAAAGAGATGAAAGTCATCGCGGTCACGGGTAAAAACCATTCGACCCTGTCCAGACATTGTGATGAGACACTGCTGGCTTATGGATATAACGAACAATTGAGGCTGTCCAAAATGTCTTCTATGGTCTCCGTTCTATATATTTTCGACATGTTGTACATGGGAAGCATTCAAGATACGTATTAATGCTGATCTGCTGCAAAATCAATTCCGGCATCCTTACGAGCACTCATGAGCACCTTCATCACAGACCGACTGTGTTCCAATAGTTCGTAACACCGTGTATGATCCCCAGTTGCATGCATGTCCCTGAATGCTTCCCACTCATAGTACAACCAATTGGTTCTGTTCTGGGCATTATACACCTCAGCCGGTTCCTCCCCGATCTGTAGCTTGATTTCCCGACAACCGTTCGCTCCCCCTACAACCTGAAGATACCCCTTCTCTCCCTGAATGAGGACAAAGTTCATGCTGTTCGTGTCTTTGGCGCCTACACATTCGGCAATCCATTCCGGGTACTTGAGAACGACAACACCTGATGTATCAATACCATTTGCATGCCGGTTTGCAGTATACGAGACGGAGCTCGGACTACCGAACAGATTCATAACCAAATGAAGGTTATAGATATTGATGTCCATCAGCGCTCCACCAGAGAATTGTGGATTGAATACGTTCGGTGTTTCCCCTGCCAGAAGATCGTTGTATTTGCGCGAGTATTGACTGTAGTTGCACTGAATAAGTTTGATTTGCCCAAGCTTGGGCAGTTGCTCCCGTATGACTTGAATATTGGGCAGATGAATGTTCGAGATCGCTTCAAACAGCAACAGATTCTTTTCTTTGGCAAGTGTAATCAGCGTTTCAGCTTCCTGAAGTGTGGATGTGAACGGTTTTTCACAGACGACATGCTTGCCATGTTGCAGTGCCTGATATGCCTGTTCGTAGTGCATGCTATTCGGTGAAGCAATATAAATGAGATCTACATTCGCATCTGAAAATAGGGATTCCAGGTCCGTATAGATTGTACTTACTCCATACTTACCTGCAAGCTTCTGTGCAGTCTCTCTCTTCCGGGAGTAGATCGCTGTACATGTGACCTCATCCAGTTCATTTATCGCAGATAGGATTACATCCACAATGGTTCCGGTACCCATTGTTGCTATGTTCATCATGTGGTTCGCTCCTGTCATTGATGTATTAGTTTCGTTGAGTGTTATGTTATCATGATCAAGTCAGGCGGAGAATGCCTCGGGAAGGGATTGGCAGCATCATGCGCAATTCGATTTCAGGTATGGATGTACATGAAATTCAATTTCAAGCTTTTCTTTTTCCATGTTCGAGATCTAACATGTCTTCCATTGTTTACCGATATAACATAAGGAAATACCTACATACATATTAGAACGAAAGGGACGATGAATGGATGAACACAAGGTTAACCAACTTGCAGCGCACCATCTGTACTTTGCTATTCTTTACACTGATTGCAGCAGTAACATTGGGAGGTGGAAGTACAACCCAAGCAGCTTCACTCAGCCAATCAACCGTATATTATGAATCCGATGGAGTGTTGTACAAAGTATCTGCAGATGGCAGCAACACAACCGAAGTATTAATTGATTTCGAAGGCGTGGACTTATCCGCGGCTGGTTCTTATCTCTACTACACCCAGACTGCTTCTTCCACAACGTTGCTTAGGGTTCCGAATGACGGATCGAGCGATGCAGCAGAGACATTTGCTACAGATGTACTTAGCTATTATACGGATAACGGATTCATCTATTATCTGGATGCTACAGGCACAATCTACCGCGCCAATGGCGATAGTGACGCTTCGGCTGTTACCCAAATCGCCGACAAGGCAGATACCGATTTTCCTTTTCTCGTAGTCATCAAAGGCCGTGTCTACTATAATGCACTGGTTAATGGAAACACGTGGATCGTGTCCAAAACGTCCAACGGAACAGGAGCTGTACAGCGGATTGCTGCTGGTGCAGTGGAAAGTCGTTATTTTACGAATCAAGGCAAGAATGAACTGCAACTAATGGTCAATACAGACCCCTATGAGCAGTTCTATTCCACCAATGCGGTCGTCATGTACAAGGTGAATTACAACACGGGTAAGGCCACTGCTGTCAATCCCAAAGCCAAACTGGACGTAAATGCTGTTTATTCCGGTGGTTGGGGAAATAATCTTTATGTGTATAACAAAGGAATCGAGCTCGACAGTAACAAGAATTACAATTATGCCAAAGGCAAAGCATTTGCATTAACGACTTCCGCCAAAACGCTTCAGCTTCATACCAAGAGCGTACGTGAAGTCAGCGCACTCGGTACAGACAAGGTTATACTTGTGGATACAGACAAAAAAGCTTATGCCAAAACGGTCTCGGGTAACAAAGTATCCAAGTCCGCCAACCTGAATCTAAGTAATGTAACTTATGTTACAAATCAAATGAACAATGGTCGTCCTACGCTTGCATATTTCTCGGGCAACAATGGTCTCTATTCGGTCAACACGGCTCTCAAGGTTACTAAACTTACTAGTGATGAGTGGGATGCGTTCCAACTAAGAGACGATGTTCCAGGCATGTTCTACATCAATGCCAAAGACCAGTATCGCTTGTATCATGTGCAACCGGGCGGAACAGGTAAAAAAGTGCTGAGTGACGTTTTCCTGGACAATATTCTATTAGTAATACCGAATTAACACATACCCCGTTGATACAGCAGGATGAACGACTCAACAGACTGTCCAGTTCAAAGAGGATTACCATGCAGCCATAATGGCTCGTGGTAACCCTCTTTTTTTGTCGATAACTATTTTTCAAAAACATCTTCCATATGAGAATGATAATTGTTATCATTAAGAAAATAAGACAAAAGGATGGTCCGTATGACTGAACAGTTTCCCTTCATTGCTGAAACCACTTCTCTACCGCTCCTCTCCTCCATGTGCTGTGTGCGTCGTGGGGAGAACTTCCGTGTGCAAGGCAAGACCGTGTCCCGGCCCATGCTCTGTCTTATTTTGCAAGGAGACGGTGTTCTGGCCCTGAATGATACAGTCTATACGGCTCAAGCGGGCAGCTTGTTCGTGTTGAAGCCAGGTACAACCGTCGAGGCCGCTGCACGCTCCAATGTGACCGAATTTATATTATTAAGCATGGATACGGTTCGTCTACAGCAAGTGCGAGGTGAATGGAAAATGACCTCTTCTTCCGACTTCCCTCTGGATTGGCAGACGGGCAGATTGCTGGTTCGTCACGAGCAACAGGTCGTATCCCGTTTGGAATCACTGTACGAAACCTATCGTGGCCTTCAACCGGATCACTTTATCAGCATACATAGCCAGCTGCATGAACTGTTGCAGTTTCTCTCGGAGAACCGGCTGGAAGCCAATTATGAGAAGGTCGACCCTGCCCTGGAACGCAGCATTATGTATATGCGACGTTTCATGAGTGAAGGAATCAGCATGGATCAGCTTGCCAAGATCGCTGGTCTTACTCCCAGCTCCTATTCTCGGAGTTTCAAGAAGGCCAAAGGCATGTCGCCGACCGATTATCTGAATCGTTTACGTATAGAAGAAGCCAAAAAACAGCTGACAGAGGAACATTGTGTCCTCAAAGACATTGCGGTGTCTGTCGGGTATGGCAATGAATATTATTTTAGCCGCAAATTCAAACAAACCTTGGGGATTGCACCCAGCATATATATGAAAAGAGATCAACTTCGGGTAGCTACGGCATCGATCATGGGATTCCATGAGAATCTGACTTCGCTTGGATTGCACCCGGTAGCCGTTTTCGAAGGGGCCCTTGACCGGGAAACAGATGAAAATGAATATGAACGTCGAATAATCGAACAATTCAATCAGCTTCGGCAAGCCAAGCCAGACTTGATCATCGGTGACTTTTACCATAAGCCCTATTATGATCGTCTGAAAAGTATCGCACCAACCCTCTTATTGGAGCCTGCTGAAGACTGGAAATCGCAGCATATGCGCTTGGCTGAACTGGTTGGACGGGAGAAACAGGCATTGCTGCATTTCAAGGAACTGGAGTTTCACAAGTTTGAAGCAGGCCCGAGCCTGCAATCTTATTTTGGAACGGCGCGTATCGCTCTGATGGAGATTACGAATCAGTTTATCCGATTACAGGGAGCCAATGAGCATCCGTTAAACAACCTGTTATATGACGAATTGGGACTTCAACGTGCCCAGCTTCTACCTCCCGATATCTCCAGATATGAGTATACAGCGGATAGTATCCCATTGCTCGACACGGATTTCCTGTTTGTTCATCGTGCTTCGCTTCAGCCTGCCAGTGAAAAGGCATTCCGACGCATGAAGCAAACGGCATCATGGAATCGATCCACTGCCGTGTTGCATGGTAACGTTCACGATATCTCGAATTGGCATCTGTTATGCTGGAATCCAGAAGGCCGTCTGCAGATCTTGAACGAACTGCAACAGATTATCCAGCAGGCTAGTGCTTATCCACATGCAAGTTTAATTATGATTGGACCCTAGTCTCCAAAAGCAGATACACGCCGAAACGACGTGAGTACATTCTCCCTCTACAGATCGCATTTCTTCATTATATTTAACAAGCCAAAGGGCCCTCTCCTATGATGGAAAGGGCCCTGAACATGCAATTATAATTGTTCCTTGATCTCTTCCTTTGGAACAAGCTTGTATATCTCTTCATTTTCCATGGTATCAATCAAGCGATCCAACCATTTGTAATATGCTTCCGCTTGCAAAACCTTATGTTTGTCTTCCATCAGGATGTGGATCAGTTCAGCATCTGCCTGCTCATCCAGATTTTCGACTAAGCGATTCAGTTCGTCAATCGATTTCCGTAGAATCTGAAGGTTACTCTCCACGGCTTTTCTCCATTTAATCGCGAAATAATCCGTAAACGTCTGATGCCAGTCATATTCCACTTCATATAGGTCTTTCCTGGAGCCTTTACTCCATACTTTATTCACCATTTTCAAATCCAGCAGTGTTCGTACACCTGTACTCATACTCGTTTTGCTCATTTCCATTTCACGGCCCATATCATCAAGGGTCATTGGTTTGTCTGCAAAAAATAGCAATCCATATAAGTGTCCCGTGGACAACGTAACGCCGTAGAGATCCATATTACGTCCAATGGCTTCAATCACACGTTTACGAATCCTCAGCACGGTTGCCTGCTGTTCCTCTTGTAAATGGTCCAAGCCCATGCTTGCAACCTCCATTCTGACATTCCCAGTCTTGGCAAAATAAATGCAACACTTCAAAGTCCTGCTTACATGGGAAAGCATCCGGCCGGACATCCTATATGCCAGAGGGCTTTCTTTCACCCAATGTATGAAAATGGGAACTTTACCAAAGTTACATTTGCCTACAACTATCTTTTAACCAATAAAAACAGCTTCAATTCAGCTCATTTTCTATTGTAGGAAAAGAGATGTCAAATGTAAAGCTGCCTTATTATGCAGAATAAGGAGATAGGCGGAGCATATGGAAGTAAAACTTTGTACAGTTTTTACTGTACAAACATTATGTACTGTTTATTCAGTTGCTATACGGGGTAAGTATTGATAGAATACAAAACGTTACCCAGAAAGACGGGAAGCGAAGCAACGATTACCGGATTTCGTGGCTGGGCGCACAAGTGTATGGGCTTGTGGATGCTGTAAGCCGTTCGAAGTGCACAACACATCAGAAGGGGTGAAAACATGACCATACTTGAAGTAAAAAACGTAAGTAAACTGTTTGGCCCCCAAACCGAGCAAGGTCTGCAATTACTGGAGCAAGGTTGGGGCAAAGAAAAGTTGGCCAAAGAAAAACAGATAACGGTTGGTGTCAACCGGGTCAACATGGAGATTCAGGAAGGTGAAATCTTTGTTATTATGGGACTGTCCGGAAGTGGTAAATCCACACTGGTACGGATGTTCAATCGTCTGATTGAACCAACATCCGGAGAAATTCTGGTCCATGGTAAAGATCTACGCAAATTGAACAAAGAACAATTGCGCGAAGTGCGCCGGAAAACGATCAGTATGGTATTCCAGAAGTTCGCGTTATTCCCGCACCGTACCGTTCTCGATAATGTGGAGTATGGACTGGAAGTACAGAAGGTAGATAAGGAAGTGCGCCGCGAGAAGGCGAGAACCTCACTTGAGTTGGTTGGCCTTAAAGGCTGGGAAGATAAGATGCCAGATGAACTCAGTGGCGGGATGCAGCAACGTGTAGGTTTGGCACGTGCGCTTGCCAATGATCCGGAAATACTTCTAATGGATGAAGCCTTCAGTGCACTTGATCCATTGATTCGCCGTGATATGCAGGATGAGTTGATTGAGCTTCAGGATAAAATGAAAAAAACGATTATTTTCATTACCCATGACTTGGACGAAGCGCTGCGCATCGGCGATCGTATTGCCCTCATGAAAGACGGCGCAGTCGTGCAGATCGGTACACCGGAAGAAATCATGATTCAACCGGCCAACTCTTACGTGGCCCGCTTCGTCGAAGACGTGGACTTGTCCAAGGTCCTTACTGCAGCTCATGTAATGCGTCGCCCTGAAACGATTACGCTTGACCGTGGTCCTCGTGTTGCTCTCGAATTAATGCGCGAACGTGGTATTTCCAACCTGTTTGTCATTGACCGTTCGATCAAACTGCTCGGTGTCATTACAGCAGAAGATGCAACTCGTGCGATGCGCGAAAATAAAGTGTTGAACGACATTCTGATCACGGACGGGCCGACTGTTTCTCCTGAGACCCTGATTCATGAATTGTTCGAAATTGTAAGTTCAGCCCATGTGCCGCTCGCTGTTGTTGGCGAAACCGGCCGTCTGCAAGGTGTTATCGTCCGCGGTGCCCTGCTTGGCGCACTAAGCGGTGAAGTTGCAGTAAAGGAGGAACTTGCGAATGATTCCCAAAATACCACTAGCATCGTGGATTGAATCCATCGTTGACTGGATGAGCACCTCGCTCTCCGGTTTGTTCAAAGTCATTTCTGTCGTTATTCAGGAGGTTGTTGGATTCTTCTCCGGGTTGTTCTTGCTGCCCCATCCACTCTTGTTTATCGCGATCCTGGGAGTACTTGCATTTCTTGTTGGTCGACTCCCGCTTACCCTATTCACGGTTATTGGGTTCTTGCTTGTAGATAACCTGGGATACTGGTCCCAATCGATGGACACACTCGGATTGGTTATTACATCTGGATTGGTCTCGATCCTGCTGGGTGTTCCGATCGGAATCTGGCTGGCATATAGCAAAACCGCAGCTCGCATTATCACGCCACTGCTTGACTTTATGCAGACGATGCCTGCATTTGTCTACTTGCTGCCTGCGGTTACGTTCTTTAGCCTTGGTGTCGTTCCAGGTGTTATCGCATCCGTTATCTTTGCGATTCCGCCAACCATTCGTCTGACTCACCTTGGGATTAGACAGGTATCTGGCGAATTGGTGGAAGCAGCTGATGCATTCGGCTCGACTTCCATGCAAAAGTTGTTCAAAGTACAATTACCATTGGCATTACCTACTGTAATGTCAGGGATTAACCAAACCATCATGCTGTCCCTTTCCATGGTTGTTATTGCATCCATGATCGGTGCACAGGGTATTGGTGCGGAAGTATACCGTGCGGTAACACAGCTTCAGATCGGTAAAGGATTCGAAGCAGGTCTTGCTGTTGTTGTACTCGCGATTGTACTTGACCGTTTTACACAGAATCTGTTCATGCCAGGTCGCAAAAAGACTTCACGTATTACTACGAAGCAAAAAGCATGGATTACTGCTGCGGCAACACTAGTTGTGCTTGTAGCTGGTTTCTCCCAATACTTCGTTGGTGGCAACACTTCTGCAGGTGGCAACAATGCACCAGCCAATGCTGTAGGTGAGGAAGTCAAATATCAGATTATCGGTATTGACCCAGGCGCAGGCATTATGAAGTCCGCTGCCAAAGCGATTGAGGACTACAAGCTGACTGACTGGACTCTCATTGAAGGCTCTGGTGCAGCGATGACAGCCACACTGGACAAAGCACTCAAAAATGAAGATCCAATCATCATTACAGGTTGGACTCCACACTGGATGTTCAACAAATATGATCTTAAATATCTGGAAGATCCCCAAAAGTCCTTCGGTGATGCTGAAGAAATTCATACCATTGCTCGTAAAGGTCTGAAAAAAGATCATCCGGTTGCCTTCGAATTCCTGTCCCGTTTCCAATGGACATCCGATGAAATGGGCGAGATGATGACTGCCATTCAGGATGGTACATCTCCGGAAGAAGCAGCTAAAGCTTATGCCGAGAAACATGCGGATCAGATTAACGAATGGACCAAAGGTCTGACTCCGGTGAACGGCGTTGCATTCAAACTTAGTTATGTTGCCTGGGATTCCGAAATCGCCAGCACTAACTTGCTGAAATATGTGATGGAAAATAAACTCGGTTATAAAGTTAATGCTCTCCAAGTGGAAGCTGGACCCATGTGGACCGGCGTTGCCTCAGGCGACGTAGATGCCTCTCCAGCAGCTTGGCTGCCATTGACACACGCTGACTACTGGGAACGTTACAAAGACCAGGTGGACGATCTGGGTGCCAATATGACGGGTGTACGCACAGGTCTCGTCGTTCCAAGTTACATGACTGAAGTAAACTCCATTGCAGATCTGGAGACAGGTGCCACTTCTTCTACTCCATCGGCAAGTGCCAATGTGGGCAATGATGTGAACCACCAGATTATCGGTATCGATCCAGGTGCCGGTATTATGAAATCTACAGCCAGTGCGATTGAAACCTACGGTCTGACGAACTGGAAACTGGTTGAAGGATCAGGAGCCGCAATGACCGCTACACTGGACAAAGCCGTTAAAAATGAAGAACCTATTATTGTTACCGGTTGGACTCCCCATTGGATGTTCAACGCGTATGACCTGAAATATCTGGACGATCCAGAAGGCGTTTACGGTGAAGCTGAACAGATTCATACGATTGCCCGTAAAGGGTTAAAAGAAGACAAACCTGTCGCTTATGAATTCCTTGATCGCTTCTCCTGGACAACAGAAGATATGGGTGAAATCATGGTAGCTATTCAAAACGGAGAAGATGCTCAACAAGCTGCGGCGGCTTATGCAGAGAAGCATAGTGACCAAGTGGCTGAGTGGACCAAAGGTCTGACCCCCGTGAATGGTGAGCCTATCAAACTAAGTTATGTAGCCTGGGACTCCGAAATTGCAAGTACTAACTTGCTGGAGTATGTTCTAAGAGAAAAACTCGGTTACAACGTCACTTCACTTCAAGTTGAGATTGGTCCAATGTGGACCGGAATCGCCAACGGTGATGTGGATGCAACTCCAGCCGCATGGTTGCCACTCACTTCTGCAGATTATTTCAACAAATACAAGGATCAGATCGATGATCTGGGTCCGAATATGGACGGTGCCAAAACAGGTCTGGTTGTACCAGCCTACATGGACATCAAGTCCATTAAAGATTTGAAAGATAATTAAACCAGATTGAGATGCATAAACCTGAATTTGGTAAAAAGACCACCGAAATTTTCTTCGGTGGTCTTTTTCTGTCATCTTTTTCTTTTTTCTGTTGTCATTCTAAGGCTATCTTGGGCTACGTGAAATTACACGTTCTTCGCTCTTAACGTTTGTCACTGAGACTCGCTTGCTGACATTAGCAGGGTCACCACTTCAGCACGCGTCGCTTCGGCGAGTGGGTTAAACCTGTTTTCCCCTGTTCCCTTCACCAGTCCTGCATCATAGGCAGCAGCGATATATGGAATGGCCCAAGCGGGTACTTTATCTGCATCCGTAAAGCTCAGTGCCGGATTGGACTGTACCGGAAGACCGAGTGCTCTTACGAGCATAACCGTCATCTCTACCCGCGATACTTTGCCCGATGAACGGAAGGTATCATCCGTATACCCGCTAATGATCCCTTGCTCTACTGCCTGAGCAATAAAGGATTGTGCCCACGCAGGTATGCCAGCAGCATCCTTAAAAGTCAATGCCTTGTTGCTGGCCGGAAGTTCAAATGCTCTTGCCAGCATAACAATGAATTCGGCGCGTGTGGCTGGTGCATTCGGACGGAAATTACCATCTTGATACCCGTTCACAATTCCCCGGGAAATGGCCTGCTCAATAGCAGCCGCAGCCCAGTGATTCCCGATATCTTTCGGGTCTACGACCGGAGTCGTCGGATTCGTACCTCCCCCATTACCAGGAACGGTTGGCGTAGTTGGGTTGGTTGGCGTAGTTGGAGTTACAGGCTGAGTAGGTGTTGCAGATCCTCCACCACTGTTACCACTGCCCGGATTACTGCCATTATTGCCACCACCATTACCAGGATTGCTTCCATTCCCGTCCCCAGGAAGTGGCGTGCCCTTCAGTTCCGTACTGCGTCCTTCCGTCTTTTGATCGACTGTACCTACACGGTCCAGATGTTCATGGAAGATTTCATAATCGACAAGATTCAATTCGTAGAATCGATTATCATCTTTCGCCGTTCTCATCGCACGATAGAAGTCTCCACCGTTAGCCATGAATGAATTGGTAGCGACGATATAGTACCCGTTCGGATCGATATCCGAGTACGTACCATCTGCATTCTTAATCTGAACTTTGACCACACGTTGACCCACTTGGGTCACGGTATTGGTCGTGGCATCAATCTTCTCGCCTGGCTTCGTGGAATCGTAGTAGAACCGCATGCCTGCTACTTGGGGGAAGCGCCCTTCTCCCGTTTCCACACCACTAACGCCATTTTCCAGCGCGGCTGTGATTTCCTTGCCCGTCATTTTCAACGCAGACAGGTTATTACCGAATGACAAAACATTCAGCAGGTTTTCCAGAGTAATGTCTCCTTTTTGGAGTGAAGCCCGAATACCTCCACCGTTTTGGATAGCGACATATCCTTTGACGTCGTTTTCCTTCACAATAGATTTCACTTTCTCCAACATGCCGTCCGTCATGAAGTTTCCTAAATTGGTTTCCTGTTTCCGCACAGTACCACGTTCTCCATCCAGGAAGACATTCGTTTTACCGATAATCGTTTTCTTGAACTGTTCCAACTGAGGCGCATATTCTTTCAGCTTGTTTGCGGCTTCCACATCATCAACATAGATGAATTGGTTGGCAGCATCTTTTGCATCCAGACTCAACAATTTGCCGTTCCACTTCTTCAATATACCGGCTTCATCAAACGTAACATCCAATTGACCAAGAGAAACGTCATATTCCCCAGTTTGCACAACCAATGTTGGCTCATCCTCGCTGCCCACAACAATCGGTTCTTTCAGAATAGTGTGTGAATGCCCACCTACCACAATATCGATTCCTTCTACAGCTTCAGCCAATTTGAGATCCTCTGAGTAGCCAAGGTGAGTCAAAGCAATGATTTTATTGATACCTTCATTTTGCAGCATCTGTACAGTTGCTTGTGCACTTGCCTTATAATCTACAAACTTCAAGTCATCTCCTGGTGAAGAAAGAGATACCGTGTCCGGTGTCGTCAGTCCGAAAATACCGACTCGCTCACCATTCACTTCCGTAATAATCGCCGGATAGATTTCGGCTTTCACACCCGGATCACCGATGCTATTATTGTACAGATTACTCAAACTCGCATCTTTTGAATAATCAATATTAGCACTCACGAACGGAAACTCCGCTTTCTCAACAAATGCTTTCAGTACGCTTGTACCTTTATCAAACTCATGGTTACCAAAAGTCATGGCATCGTATCCGATCATGTTCATGAACTCCAGATCAGCCAGACCGTTAAACAGATTGAAGTACAATGTGCCTGAGAAAACGTCCCCTGCATCCAGCACTAGGGTATTATCATTGCGTGCTTCCTTAATAGCTGTTACACGGCGCGGGATATTATCCAGATGCGCATGGGTATCGTTCGTGTGCAATACACGCAGGTTGAAGTCCCCTTCTTCCACAGCATCTCCGATACTCAGTTGTGCAAGCAGTGGGTCATGGTCACTCACCCGTCCATCCGCTGTTTCAAAATCGGCATTCACATGTATGACTTCAATGGCTGCTGTCTCAGTCAGATTTTTACTCACCAGAATGTGATCCAGTGTCTGAGAGTTACCGTCATAGATGTAGGAGTACCGCTGATTTTCTGGCAGTTCGTTTACCAGATTGTCCAGTTCATTACCTTCAACAATGTTCAAGGTATTCGAGAATTGGAAGTCATTGAAATCACCGAGAACAGCAACATTTACCTTAGGGTCTTTGTTCAGTAAATCTTTCACAAAGCCATTCACCAATGCAGCTTGCTTGGCACGTTGAACTTCACTGCTTCGAGTCGCAGGTTGTATGCTTCCAAACGGTTTCAGGTCTCCACCTTTGGAATTGAAGTGGTTGGCAATCACCACTACACGTTCACCATTGAATTCAAATTCCGCGGCAAGTGGTTTGCGGGAGCTGGCGAACGCCTCGTCTCCCGGTGCAATACGACCCGGATTGTTAGAGAGACTGCCGTCTGCTTTGACTGTGATCGCTGTCGTAGCATTTCCTTTTCCGATACCAGTAGCCAACGATACACGGTTCGGTTGATACAGGAACCCTACTCGAATGTTGGCACCCGGTGCCCCGCCATCTTTGTTATTTTCGGGAGAAATCTCACTATATCGATATGTTGGTCCTTTGTTCCCTTTGATTGCATCAATTAGAGTCTGAAAACTCTCATTAGCTGCCGCTGTACCTGTGTCGGCATCGCCATCGTTATCCTGAACTTCCATAATGCCAATGATGTCTGGCGTGTTCAGATTATCCACGATGATTTTACCGATTTTATTGGCTCGTGTTGCATCTTTTTTGCTGAAGTTCTCCACATTAAACGTGGCAATGGTCAGTTTATCTGCTGCTTTTTCAATGGAACTGGTCGCTTGCTTCGTTATTCCCGGGATGACTGCTGGCAAATTCCCTTCAGGACTCACCTTGAAATTACCGCTAGAGTATGTCATTACTCCGATTACGTTACCATCCAACTTATCGCCTGTTTTTACTGCTTTGGTAGGTTTCTTGCTGATAAACAGACGCTGCGGATTGAGATCACTCTCATTTAAACCTTTCTTGTTATCGGTCAGAATAACACCACCATTAGGTGTGCGAAGCGGGTTGTTCTCACCATTATCCACAACAACGGCCAGCCCCGGTTGACTGGAGTACGGACCTATAATTTCAGGCTTTTCCAGTTCAACACGCATGCCTTCCAGACTTTCATAGAAGTCTATCGCATCCGTCTCGGGATTAAATTCTGTAAAAGAGTCCGAATCAATGACTGTTGGAATGACTCGTCCATTGACACCCAACTCCACAGGTGCAGGTAGATCGACTTTTTCGAACATTTTTACAATGGTACTCGCCGTAATTTGTGTGGTGGTTAATTCGTTAACCGCCCCATATTCCGTTACTTTCCCAGATACCTTTACCTGGTTGCCAACGGCAATTCCATAGCTCGATTTATATATCTGAATGGCTTCAGAAGTCCGAACATCCTCGTCAATCTCATCCGGAAGCTCTTGCATGTAAAAACTGCTTGTACTGACGGATGTAACAATACCTTCGATATCCTTAACATCGTATCCGTTAAAAACAGAGGTATGTCCTGCTCCCTGAATATCATGGATACGCAAGTTTTCTTTATCAGGAAGGACTTGATACGTAAAGGTGTACACTGCACTGGATTGTCCATTAAGAATGGCAACAGCCTTGATTACGATGTCTTGATCAATCACCAATGAGCTGTTATACACGGCCGAAGAAGAAGTAGGCTCTGTTCGATCCGTTGTGTAATGTACGACTGCGCCCTTGGCTGGAGAGGTTAATGTGACTTCATTGTTTCGGGGAATCCCGCCGGATGGAACACTTGCCATCACAGACAGGCTATTTTCTACAACATCTGCAGCTGTTCTAGGCAAAATCTCTAATCCGTAATTACTGTTGAAAGTCAGCACACCCTGCACATATTCGTAGGTTTTGCCGACCGTTAGCGCTGTAGGAGAGTTTTTGGCATAAATCGTCATCTCTGCACCATGGCTATCCGTAGCGTAGAACGTCGAACTACTGCCCCGTGTTACCTGAATATTTCTTACTTCGACAAACATCCCCTCATACTTTTCACCTGGACCTTTGTTAGTTTGATCTGTTGGTCTAACAAAGTCTGTGGACACCATATTTTGGGGTCCGGGGAGTGTTACATTTTGCTCAGTTACCTTCATGTATCCTTCGGTAAAACCTGACTTATCCTTCTCAATCTGAACGAGTCCGCTGTAATGGGTAATTGGACCATATACTTCAATGCGATCCCCCACGTCAACTTGATTCTTCGCTCGGACTACAATGCCAGCTTCTTTATCTTGAATATAATAATTCGTGAATTCTCCAGAGAGTTCACTGTACGTTACGACACCTGAAACAACTACATTTGTATTTGGTGCAAGTACTCGCGCATCAGCAATAGATATGATTCCAGTTCCGTCTGCTTCCTGCACTTCTGAGTTATCCGTCTCAGCTGGTTCATCACTTTCAGTTTCATCCAAATTATCCTCTTCGGTAGACGGAGACACTGTCCCCTCCAGATCTGACGATTCTTCAGTCGGGACAGCATCCGATATGGAGGTCTCCTGATCACTTGTATGCGGCTGCTCTGTCACTACACTTTCCTCATCAGCGTATGCGATACGACTTAATCCACCGATTGGTGCCGCACCTGTAACGACAAGAACAAAAACCAGAAACCCTTGTGTCCAACGCTTCACTTGCTTGTTCTTCATTCGTCCTACCCCCATGTTTTCAACTTGGCAATCATTTGTTCAGACAACTTGTACATTAGTTCAAATATAAGATAACTGAATAACAGACAGGTGTAAACAATATTTCTTCGTTATGAAATAAAATAGAACATGTACATTACACAATTAAACTAAATCATATAATTCTCTTTTAAATAGGACTAATAACAGCTCTTAAATGTGACTTTCTGAACCTTACATCTCTCATGCCTGTGCATAAAAGACTATTTTACGTTAGGTAAGTTAACATATAAAATATGAATCGTTTAGCACTTCGACATTTAGTGACAGCACCAATCTATCCTTTTTCAAGAGAAATCAGACTTGAGGCTTATAGCAAATTTCAAGACAGGCATAGTAATACGACGATCATTACTGATCGCCGCATCTTTACTTTGAGATTAGCCTGCAATTACTTCTTCACCGTACTGTTATACTGCGCGATCTTGTCTGTAATTTGTTTGGCTGCTGCATCCAATGCTTCCTGTGGTGTACCTTGTCCATTCAGTACCGTTTCAATCGCTGTTTCGACAAGTTGTCGAGCTTCAGGGAATACGCCCATTAACGCCCCGGATGTTGCTGTCGAATCTGCTGAAGCGTGCAATTGGTCGACAGCTGTCTGAAATTGCGGGTACTTCGTCATATTATCCTTTAATACTTGCTCATCGTAAGCTGCTGTCGTAATTGGGAAATATCCTGTCGCAACACTCCAGTTCGCTTGTACCTCTGGTGTAGCCAAATACTTAATGAACTCCCATGCCGCTTGCTGTTGTGCTTCCGATTTGTTGTTCATGATGTACAAGCTTGCTCCACCAACCACGACGCCGCCTGTGGAATCAGCTGGACGAGGCAGGAAGCCTGTTCCCAGTTCAAACTTTCCACCAGAACCTTCTACGATTTTGCGCAGTCCAGCCGTGGAATCGAGGGTCATACCGATCTGCTGTGCTGTAAATGCTGCTGTTGTATCATCTGTGCTACGTCCCAGATTGGAGAGGGTTTTCTCGTCGATCATCTTTTTCCACCATGTTAATGTCTTCACTCCAGCTTCAGAGTTCAACAGGGACTCTGTAGCTGCTTCGGTTCTTCCGTTTCCATTGTTTACATAATCTGCATTCTGGTTCGCGAAGAACTGTTCCATAAACCAACCGTAGATCGCCATGGACGCTCCTGGCTTGCCGTCTTTCGCCAGTGCTTTTGCCGCTTGCTCAAACTCTTCATATGTCTTCGGCGGGTTCTCCGGGTCCAGACCTGCTGCTTTGAACATATCTTTGTTGTAATACAAAATCGGGTTCGATGTGTTAAACGGCATGGCGTTTAATTTGCCCTCGATCGTGTAATACCGAATGATATTGGGTTCCAGTTGGGACAGGTCGAACTTGTCCTTATCGATGAACTGTTGTACTGGCGTAATCATACCCGAATCGATCATGAACTTGCTGCCGATCTCGTAGACTTGAATAATGTCAGGGCCACTGTCTGAACCCATGGATGCTTTCAGTTTGTTCAGACTTTCATCGTACTTCCCTTGGTAGATGGGCTTCACCTGAATCTCAGGATGGCTGGAGTTGAAGTCCGAAGCGAGCTGATTAATGGCCTTCTCCCCTGCACCAGACATGGAATGCCACCACGTCAATTGTGTTGGTTCGGCTGCTGCCGCTTCTGCTGGAGCTCCACTTGCCGGGCTACTCGTTTCTGCTTTCGTTCCACAAGCGGAGATGACCAACATGAGTGCTGCCAACATGAATGCAAATGTTCCTCTTTTTTTCAAACGAAATCCGTTCATAATCGCTCTCCTTTTATATGGCTCGCGTACAATAAAATCTTGGGGAGGACGCGGCGTGGCCGTTACGGTTACGAATCGTTCTTTTGATCGCTGTTATCCCCGGATTTTTCTCATTCTCCCTTTCAAAGGGGGAAATCCGGGGATAAAGGCGAGTTAATGCTTACGAAGTAGCTTTCTTGCAGAAAGCTTGTAGCTTCGCTTCTTCAGAATCGATTTCGTCCCCTCCACTACTACCGCGCTTCCTCATTGCAAACTTTATTGAAAGGCGAGCCTCATTTTATTCGCTCCTGGTATGCAATTCTTTGACCTTGTACGAAGATACAAGGTTTAAATCAAAACCTTTAAATCTTCCACTTCCATTTCACTTAAATACTTGTAAAACCTTCTCTCCTTACCCCTTCAGCGCGCCTGCGGCCATACCGCGGACCAGCTGTTTCAACCCGAAGATCAGGAGCAGTAAGGATGGTAGAATAACCATCGCTGTTCCGGCAAACACCAGATTCCACGCGGTGGATTCCTGGAACTCCAGCATCGAGATTCCGATCTGTGCAGTTCTCATTTCTGGTGTGTTTGTCACCAGCAGCGGCCAGAGATACGAATTGTACATGCTTAAAAATGAATAGATTGCCAGTGTTCCAAGTGCCGGACGGGACAAAGGCAAGACGTGCGATATGAAATAGCGGATATGACCACAACCGTCGATCTTCGCTGCCTCGAACAATTCCTTGGGTAGTTGCATGAAGAATTGTCTTAGCAGGAATGTACCAAACGCCGTTGCCAGAAACGGCACCGTAAGCCCCTGGTAACTATCCAGCCAGCCCCAGCTGCGAACCGTCAGATAGTTGGGAATCATCGTAACTTCCCACGGAATCATCATCGTTGCGACGAACATACTGAAGATGACGTTTTTGCCTTTGAACTGCATTTTCGCAAAAGCATAGGCTGCCATGCTCGCTGTAATCAATTGACCAAGCGTCGTCAAACCTGCAACGAGAAAAGTATTGCCGATAAATCGACCAATGGGAACAATGTCGAACACTTCGGCAAAGTTGGACAGATTAATTGCCGGCGGAATGATATGTGGCGGATAAGCACTCGCATCCTCTGGAGTCATCACGGCCATGAAAAAGGTGTACATCACCGGATACAGCACAAGCGCTGCACAGATCGTTAGCAATCCATATAATAAGGTTTTGGTCCATGTCGCACTCATTGGTAATGCACTTTCCTTTCTACCCATTTGAACTGGATCAGCGTCAGCAACATAATGACCGCGAACAGGATCAATGCCTGTGCACTTCCTGTACCAAAGCGGAAATTAACGAAAGCTTCCTGATAGATGGAATAGACGAAAACATTCGTACTGTCCATCGGGCCACCCCGGGTTAGAATGTTGATCTGACCAAACGATTGGAAAGCTCCAATGATCGATACGACCGTAACAAAGAATAACGTAGGTGACAGTAGCGGCATCGAGATTTTGCGAAACGTAAGCAAGGGACCCGCCCCATCGATCTTGGCACTCTCATAGATCTCATCTGGAATGCCCCGCAACCCACTGGATAGAATAATGTAGTTGAATCCGAGATTCATCCAGATGGTCATGATGGAGATCGAGATTAATGCCCAATCCGGGCTGGTGAGCCAAGGGATGGGATCAATGCCTACTTTGCCTAGCAGATAATTCAGCATGCCCAGGGTCGGATGGAACAGAAACTTCCAGATGACCGCTGACGAACCGACCGACAATACCACAGGCAGTGAGAATACAAACTGGAACACACGCATTCCTTTGAACCGGTTGTGGGTCAGTGCAGCCAGAATCAGTGCAGCCAGCATACCCGTGGGCACTGTAAACAGGACAAATAATAAAGTCACTTTCATACCTTGCATGAACAATCCTGACTGAAACACGGCCTTGAAGTTGTCCAGCCCTACATAAGCCGCAATCTGTCCCGTCGGATCTGTCGAATGCAGACTTAGGTACACGGACTTAAACATCGGGTAAAACAGAAACACCGCAAACAAAAGCAGCGATGGTGCCAGGAAACCATAGGCCAGCATATTCTCCCGTAATCGCTGCACACGTAGCGAAGATGTCTGGCGCTCACTTGTACCAGAAGTTACGCGCCGATTGGCGGCGGGCAAGCTAATCCGGTTATCAAGCTCACTCATCGAATTTTCTTCCCCCTCGATTCACGCATTCAGTGTGTGTGGAATTCCACATGAACTCCAGCACCACATTATCTAGTGTAAGAGTCCAATGTCACAGACAAATTCATTCTGAATCAACGTAGCGTTAATCATGGACAAGCGACTTTACGAAAAGGGGCATCAACGCGCAATCAAGATCAAGACCCGAATTCACAACAAAAAACCGCAAGAACTCCCCTGTTTGGAGATGCCCCTGCGGTTATATGTGTTAATAGAGTATGAACGTTTACCCATTCATGAAAATTACTTATTTTACAATAATCTGTAAAAAATCCAAACGGAGTGAAGCGATTAACCGTGCAAGTTAACGATTCAGATGGTATGGCACCGTGGTGACAATTACGTCTTTATAATTGATCAGATAAGCCCGGATCATGAAGCTGGTCTGGTTGTGCAGTACATTTTGCCACCAGTGCTTGGTGATAAATTGCGGAATCAGAATGGTAATATGATCGGTCTCGGCCGTTTTCCACTCCACGGTATCAATGAATTTCTTCAATGGACCCATGATGCTGCGATACCTCGATTTGATCACGACCAGACGGACGCCTGGATTCCACTCCTCCCACTTCTGCTCCATCTTGCGTATGGCTTCATCATCGAATCCAATGTACAGAGCGACCACATGATCCGACATCGTCTGCGCGTAACTGATCGTGTTCATCACGACCCGGGTAATGCCTGCGACAGGAATGATAATGGTATTGCCTTTATGGGCTGGTTTCTCGACCTGAATGTCAATGCGTAGTTCATCTGCAATGTTGCAGTAATGACGGTGAATGCGCATGAACCCATAGACCACGAGCGGCAAAAAGATGAAGATAACCCACGTCTGCGTGAACTTGGTGAAAATAAAGATCAGGGTAATCGATAGCGTAGTCAGCATCCCAATTGTGTTGACCAACAGTTTCATTTGCCAGCCAGACGGTTTGACTTTGATCCAGCGAATCATCATGCCTAGCTGCGACAGGGTGAACGGAATGAATACTCCCACCGCGTAAAGCGGAATCAGACTTCCCGTATCTCCTTTGAACCCCACCACCAGAAGTGCCGACATCACACTTAGAAAAATAATGCCGTTCGAGAAACCAAGTCGGTCTCCCCGGACCATGAACATATGCGGCATATATTTGTCTTTGGCCATCATGAAAGACAACAAGGGGAATGCAGAATACGCCGTATTTGCTGCCAGGAACAGGATAAGTGCAGTCACACCCTGGATGATAAAATACATCCACCCTCTGCCGAATGTGGCTTCGGCGATCTGAGATATCACCGTGGCATGGGGATCAGGCTTCACCCCATATCCGAAGGCCAGCAACGTGATGCCAATGAACATGGCTCCCAATATACAACCCATAAGCAGTAACGTACCCGCAGCATTTTTCTCAGCAGGCTGCTTAAAGTTCGGGATCGCGTTACTTACCGCTTCCACGCCAGTCAAGGCCGAACATCCAGAGCTGAATGCTTTGAGCAGCAGAAAGATGCTCACATGGGACAGACTCGTTCCGAACTCCGGCGCAGCTGCTTCCATGCCACCAGCCAGAAATTTGATTCCGCCGGAAATAATCAGCACCGCAATCGAGAAGATAAACAGATATATGGGGATCGCCAGCACAGACGCCGACTCCGTCACTCCCCGCAAATTCATAATCGTGAGAAAAACAATCATAATGAGTGCAATCACAATACTGTAGTCATGCAACTTTGGAAAAGCCGACGTAATGGCATCCGTGCCTGCGGACGAACTTACGGCAACCGTAAGAATATAATCGACCAGCAGAGAGCCCCCTGCAATTAAACTCGAAGTTGTACCCAGATTATCCTTGGCTACGATATAAGCGCCGCCCCCTGTTGGATAAGCAAATATCGTCTGGCGATAGGAAAATATTAAAATGACGAGTAATCCCAGCACGGCGATCGAGATCGGGACAGAGTACCACAGGGCGGCGAATCCGGCCGCAACGAGCACCAACAAAATCTGTTCCGTACCGTAGGCAACGGACGATAGGGCATCGGATGACAGAATGGCGAGCGCCTTCCATTTCCCCAATTTTTCTCCATCCAGTTCAGCCGATTTCATAGGCTTGCCTATTAAGACTCTCTTCATTTTGCCAAGCATGATCATAACTTCCTTCCGTCTCTCATCTGTGGAGCAATGTTATTATGCAAAATCGCTGAGCCATTGACAATACGTCATTTCACCCGAAATTCGCCAGCTCGTGATAATGCATTCTACGATTCAATAATCGATAACAAAGCCATTCTTGTTCAGCAATTTGAACTATTTTGAACCAAAACGACGTTTGTTAGCCAAAAAACAGAAAATGGCCCTCGGTTCATTGAACCAAAGACCACTTCCTTGATGTATGCGTTGACTATACAGCAATGTAATTTCCCTGCATCTACCTTGTCCAGACCTGTATAGCTTCCTTCTTCAGCTTATATTTAACTGCCCAAAATGCCCGGACGAGGGGTAACTCCGAATGCTTGTGCCAACGTGGTTAGCTGTTCTTCCGTGATTCTCTGACGGATCTCATGACCGGCAACCAACATATATACCTGAGCCGCCTTTTCAATCGTCTCAATCAACCCAAAAGCCTCGTCTATCGTTGTGCCCGTTCCGAATATCCCATGCTGCGGCCAGATGACCGCGTGGTATTCCTTCATTTTCTCCGCCGTTTCGCGTCCAATCTCATTCGATCCAGGTATCATCCACGGGATAATGCCAATCCCATCCGGGAATACAACCACACACTCCGTGCACATCTGCCACAGCGTTTTTGTGAATTTCGCCTCATCCAGTTCGTGGATGAATGTCATCGCCAGCACATGAGTCGCATGGTTGTGCATGACAACGCGGTGATTTGGGTCCACTTTCAGACGTTCGATATGGCTCATGAAGTGTGTAGGCAATTCACTTGTTGGATTCGCGCCCGACTTCAATCCCCAGAGCACTTCCAGCTCCTGTCCATCTTGCGATACACGCAGCAACCCCAGATTGTTCTCGGGATCAGCGAGTACATTTTTGAAATATTTGCCCGAGGCGGTCACGATAAAATACTTGCCTGCCAGCTCTTGCACCGAAAATGCCGGTTTGATCTTGCGAATCACATGATTAATATCGATATATTGAGCAACTTCCTCTTCCTCCAGCAGATAGCTGACATTACCGCCATTGCGCTCATCCCAGCCATTTTTCCACATATGCTGTGTAATTTCGGCCATCTCACGGACAAATGGAATATGAAAACCTGCGGCCTGCGTTGTGTCGTTCGTAAGGGTCACGTTCATGATCAATCTCTCCTTATAATGAAAATAATATAACTTGTCACGTACATAGTAAGTTCCTTTTTTCACATTCATTATACCTTTGTTTATCTTTGCTAGTCAATAATAAACACAGAAATAATCTTTTATTTATTTTTGTTTAGTTTTGTTTATTTGAAAATCAAAACAAAAAAATACCCCACCGGCGCCCGGCAGGGTCAGTCACACATCTATTTAACACGAGAAGGGGTTTACAAGACTTATCATACCTCTGCTACCTTAATAGAAGCTGAAAGCGAAATAAAAAAAGCATGAAGTCGAGTTCTTTAAAGTAGGCGTAGGTGCTTCAATTCATCTGATTAACACTTATTACCCTCCATATGCCCTCTAAGACAAACTACGACCTGACCTTCATCTACGGAGCATCTATCGGTTACGCAGCATATAGGACGGATGCATTACCCCTGTCGGTTCGTACCGTTCGTCACCTGTGTGCTCGAATCCAAGCTTGATCAAGATGTGACGGGACACTTCATTGTCCAGATGATGCCCGGCAAAGAGTGCCTTCACGTTCATTTCGTCAAAGGCATAACCAATCACCGCCCGCGCTGCTTCTTGGGCGTACCCTTTACCCCAGTGATCCCGGGTTAGATGAAATCCGAGTTCATAGATATCCTCTTCTGGAGAATACGGACGCAGGCCACAGCAACCGACAAACACCTCCGACTCTTTCTCAAAAAAGGGCCAATATTGCACTCCTGCTTCCTTCTGCCTTTGAATTTCCTGTGTTAATCGTGCCTCTACTTCATCCTCGCTCAGAAATCCCTTGCTGCTCATCCACTTGGCAACCTCATGATCTCCCCACAACGCAAACGCCAGCGCACGATCCCCTTCGTTCCACGTCGCACATTCCAATCGTTCGGTTTCAAATAAAATGTCTCTGTTCATCATCCACTAACCTCCTGTATGCCAACACCAATCTGCGTGCCGCCTATACCTTAAATTAATCGAATGACTGCCAAAGTAAACAAACCTGTATAAAACACATTATTTGCAATGAAGCGGTGTTTTTATTTTCGTCACAAGTAGAGAGAAGAACTCCTGCAAAAAATGTTTTAGATATTTTGGATCCTCCATTCATTCATTCTTTACTTTTATTTCTTCTTTTTCCTGAAGAAATCGAACTTGATCATATAATCAAAAAGAGACGTAATTACAATCACTCCAATTGGAATCAATACATAAATCCATAACGGATTATTTGGAGCTTCACCAGGGGGGCATCCGTTAAAAAAACATAAAGAACAACACAATAAATTACGGCCACTACAATACCTGTTATGTTTCTATTTTTCATTTTTCCACACCTCTCGTTAACATAAATTCAAATTATTATATTTTATAATCCGATATACTATAATACATATTTGGAATAATTTTTCTCCCTTATTTATTACTCTATAATATCGATTGTATAAATACTAGATGGAGGCTCGCTTTGTTCGTTATAGTAATCTATAGTTTCGCATATATGTATATCCACAAAAAAAAAGAAAAACCCCTGCCGACAACATGTCCGGCAGAGGTCAATCAGCCCTTTACAGCAATGCGAATTAAGATACGGCGAATTGAATTGTTCCGGAAGCTGCGCCTCCAAGGTTTGCTAGCAATGCAAAAACCAGAACTCCACCTGCAGAGATCGTAAGACTGCTGTTTACAGGAACGACGTAAGTGACTACTGGGGCATTAACACGTGTTATCACCAGAGATACCGGAAATGGTCCAAAGTTGTTCACTGTAGCACTGGCATTCGTGCCTCCAGACAGGTTTTCGTAGTAGGACTTACCTACGCCAGCTGGAAGATTGTAATACTGTAATGGTAAAAGGATGGCCATTGAATTCACCTCCTTTTTGCTTTGATACGGTATTCTATGTTTGAAAACTAGTAAAGCCACGGTGAAATGACCGTGTTATAACGTCCATTTTTGATAGAAACCTAGATTGATAGACAACTGTACGCAAAAAAAGCCCCACCGGACCATCCGGTGGAGCCAATTAAGCCTATTCCATAGAACAAGGTTATCTAGGCATACAGCATGAAGAAGTTTAACTCATGTCCCTGCTGCTTGAGATAGTTATACAATTGGGAACGGTGATGGAACACATGCGTTACCGTTTCAATCTGCCATTGAACCTGCAGATGTCCATGTTCCATATAGAAAGCTTTCGTCGAACGATTCAAAAAGTCATCTTCGCTCAATCCCGTGATATATGCTTTGTAGGATTCGAAATTACTCCACAACGTTGCTTCCAGCTTCTCGATATCTTGAATCCCGGACAAGCTATTCTCCACCAGTCCAACCTCAGCTTCACCTTTTTCCTGCATAATGGCAAGATCGGATGCCGTGATCTGGATATAATGATGTACAAGCTCCACTAGTGAACGCATATTCTCCTGCGGGCGATAAGACCAATCCTCTGAACGGATCAAGCGAATTAACGAAGCCCCCGTCCGTACGCCTGTTTCCAATTCATTTAACAAATGATCCCGAATCTGCAATGTTCCATTCATATATGATGTCTCCCTTATCTTTTATTCTCACGACTTCAGTATAACCGAAGGTTCTACAGATCTATTGTACAAATCGGACAACATCCTGCCATGCTCCCTGGCGGCCGTCAACGGAGTCTCTCCATAAAACTTGCGAAATTGCCGAATCAGATGGGCTTGGTCAAAGAAACCATGATTCTGGGCTAGCATTGCCCAGTCTGCCGTGTTCCCTTGATGAATATCACTCAGCACACGATGAAAACGAACCACCTCACTGAATCGTTTCGGACTGATTCCGACCCACTCCGAGAACTTGCGATGCAACTGCCGCTCACTGACTACCTCACGCATGGCCAGCTCCTGGACACTCATCCGTCCCCATCCTTGAAGATGCGGTGCAGTACGTTTTTCATCAGATCGTTCTCATATGTGCTTGCCTGCACGGACAATGGACTCAAGTACGCGTTCATGACCTCTACCCGCTCTGCAAAACGATTCGTTTCGGCCATCCGTTCCTGAAGCGCGTTCAACTTCTTCGGCCAACATTCCTCAAGGGGAATTCGTTTATCCGTAAACCATTCCAGAGGCATGCCATGGAAGACATGCGCTCCACCTGGGAAGAACCGCACACCAAAGGTGTAATCTCCAGCAGGAGGATCATCATCGGATGGCTCAGGTACAGCGAAAGGTTGTGTATAATTGCCACAGTAGGCATAAGAATGCACGGAACAGACCGGGTCGTATGTAATCAGCATATCCGTGCAACCATCCGGCAATACCCGGGCAGGTACAGTCATCGCCGATAGATTTCGACCTTCTTCCTTCGCAACATCCTCCTGTGTGTACGGAAGAGATCCTGATTCCCAATAACAGGCGACATAGGCCATCAAGCTGGTCGCAGGACTTTTCTCAACATAATAACTGTTAGGGTACGTTCCATTCATCTGAATAGGCTTAAACAACGGGTGCAGGCTGTGATCCACCATTCGTGCCTCCGATCACTAGAGTTGGTTACATGTATGTATTCATCTATCATACCATCAAGCGAAGAAATGAAGAAAAAAAGTGCCCTACCGGAGGACAATCCGATAGGGCCAATCACACATCTATTTAACACGAGAAGGGGGTTACAAGACTTATCTTACCTTCACAACCTTAATAGAAACTGAAATTGGGATGAATAACAGATCAAAACTCAAAATGAATAACAGCATTTCAGACTTTCAATTCAGCCCGTGCAGTTTGCGAAAACGCTCCGGGCTCATGCCTGTATGCCTTTTGAACATCGCACAGAAATAACTAGCATTCTCGTAACCGACCCGATCGGCTACTTCATAGATTCGCAGTTCCCGCTCACTGAACATGAGTTGTTTGCTCCGATTGATCCGTTCCTGGTTCACGTAAAATACAGGTCTGGTATGGAGCGCCTTCTGAAACAGCCTGCACAAATACTGGGGAGATACCACAGCCACATCGGCGAGTTCCTTCAGGGACAGCGACTGATCCAAATGCTCTGCGATATAACGCAGCACAGGCTTCAAACGCTCCAGTTCATCATTATAATTGTCAGATGCGATGAGCAGTGGCTTCAGATCCAGCAGCAGAGCATATAATCGTTTGGAGCATTCAACATCGTAATCTGCGTAATCCGTATCACCACCATTCTCCCCCCTCACCAGAAGTTGCTCTAATCCACGCAGCAGCGTGGCTGTCCTGAGTCTGCATACGCGTGAACTGGTAATTCCCGCATAAGATAATAACTGGCTGGCCTCTCTTCCCTGAAACGAGACCCACGCCAGCTCCCAGCGGTCACTGATGGGCATATACCGATGCGGGACATCAGGATATAGAAAGAAAACATCTCCCGGTCCGACGATATACTCTTCTTCGTCATGTATAATCAGTCTCCCCTGACCATGAATAATCTGATGAATCTGATAATCCGGGAATCCCTCTGGACGCTCAGTTTCATATTGGTGTTCCCAGTAACCCACCGTGGTCATATAGATCGGCAGGCGAGCAGCTTCTTCTGTTTTACCAAAAAAAATCCGGGTATCCATCGAGTACACCACTTTCTCCGTCGTTAGTTTCATATTGTTATACATATGGGCAATATTCTTTATTCTCTAAGTCTCCATTCAATTCTATAATGTCAATATTATAACATTACAGAAGGAGTTGCTGTTATGCGAAACAAACTGAACCATACCCCACCGGCCAATGGTTACCCGGAATGGAATAACAATCCCGAAACTTTTCAAGTAGGCCGCTTACCCGCACATGCCTCTATGGTAGCGTTTCCATCCGTAACAGAAGCATTATCCAATGAATCCAGCGCATCTCCATGGTACGAATCACTGAATGGTCCGTGGAAGTTTGCCTTTGCGGAGACACCGGAGCAACGGATTTCCTCCTTTTACGAAAATAACTATGATGCCAGTGACTGGGACGAGATCGCTGTTCCTTCCAACTGGCAGCTACAAGGTTACGATTATCCCCACTATACGAATATGACGTATCCGTGGGTGGAGCGTGAGCCTGAATTGAAACCTCCATTTGCACCAACAACCTATAATCCTGTGGGTTCGTACATCCGCACGTTTACGGTTCCTGTGGACTGGAAAGACCGGCCTGTCCTGCTGCACTTTGAGGGCGTCGAATCCGCCTTTTATGTATGGGTGAACGGGGAACTGGTCGGTTATAGCGAGGACACGTTCACACCCGCAGAATTTGATATCACTCCATATCTAACCGAAGGTGAGAACAAGCTGGCTGTGGAGGTCTATCGCTGGTGTGATGCGAGCTGGCTGGAGAATCAGGATTTCTGGCGGTTAAGCGGCATCTTCCGCGGGGTATACCTCCATTCACCTTCACCGGTTCAGATTGCCGATTTCTTTGTTCGGACCGATCTGGATGACGCGTATCAGGATGCGGAGCTACAGCTGGATGTGAAATTGTTTAATCATAATGCCGCGCAGACCACTGCCGGATGGTCCGTTCAGGCGCAGCTCTATGATGCACAGCAGCAGACTGTATTGAAGCAGCCACTCACTGCTGCGGTTACTTTCAAAGGGGAGGATGAACTTTCGTTTAAGCTGTCAGCAGAGGTTATCCAACCGCTTCTATGGAGCGCAGAGTTCCCTCATCTGTATACGCTTGTGCTGTCCATTCAGAATGAATCGGGTGAAACACTTGAGGCTGTTCGCAACCGGATCGGATTCCGTAAGTTTGAACTGAAGGACGGCCTGATGCAAATCAATGGTAAACGCATTGTATTTAAAGGCGTGAATCGGCATGAATTTTCCCCGGATACCGGGAGAGCCATTGGGCGGGAAGATATGATCCGTGATATTGAGCTGATGAAGTCCTATAACATTAATTCCGTGCGCACATCCCATTATCCGAATCAGTCACTCTGGTACGAACTATGTGATGAATATGGCCTCTATGTCATCGACGAGACGAATCTGGAGACTCACGGCACTTGGTACTATGGGCAAAAGGAAATGAATGAGAACAACATTCCCGCGAGTAAGCCGGAATGGCGCAACAACGTCATAGATCGCTGTAACTCCATGTTCCAGCGGGACAAAAACCATGCGTCTATTATTATCTGGTCTCTGGGTAATGAGTCCTTCGGCGGCGATAACTTCATCGCCATGTACGATTATCTGAAACAGGTCGATCCGACACGACTCGTTCACTATGAAGGGACTTTCCATTATCGCCCTTCCGATTCGGCAAGCGACATTGAATCAACGATGTATATCAGTCCACAAGATGTGGAAGAGTATGCTCGCATGAAAGGGCCCAAGAAGCCTTATATCATCTGCGAATACAGCCATGCCATGGGTAACTCCTGTGGTGGCCTGCATCTGTATTGGGATTTATTCGATAAATATGATGTATTACAGGGAGCATTCATCTGGGACTGGGTCGATCAATCGATTCGTACCACAACAGCGGACGGCGTAGAATATATGGCCTATGGCGGAGATTTCGGTGAATCCCCTCATGATGGCAATTTCTGCGGGAACGGACTCATTCTAGCGGATAAAACGGTTACTCCCAAGCTGGAAGAAGTGAAAAAATGTTATCAGAACGTGCGTATGGAAGCCGTTGATGTCAAAGATGGCCTGCTGCGCATCCGAAACCAGTTCCTGTTCACGGATCTGAGCGAATATTTACTCGTATGGACAGTAACACACGATGGTGTATCCGTAGAGAACGGTACGTTGGATATCGTGGTACCTCCTGGTGAATCGGTTGAAGTTCGTATCCCATACACACCATCATCCGATCTGTTCCAGGAAGCGGTGTTGACTGTATCTCTGGTTACGAAAGTTGCAACCAAGTGGGCAGGAATCGGTCATGAAATTGCCTGGGATCAGTTCGTGGTATCTCCACGGTTACGTCCAATCAAGCCAGTACATCAGGGGCAAGGAAATGCTGTGAAAGTACAGAACGTGCAGGATGAATTGAACGTATCTACGGACAAAGTCTGCATGACCTTTAACCAGACAACTGGCTTGCTCACGTCTTACCAGCTCAACAACCAGGAACAATTATTGGCTCCAGTTCGGCCAAATTACTGGCGCGCCATGACGGACAACGATCTGGGGAACGGCTTGAATGAGCGTGCTGCCTTCTGGCGTGATGCACATGCTACAAGCAAGCTGATTCGTTTCGAACACCATACTGACGATCTGGGCTGTATCGTAACAACCGATTATACGTGGGATTCGCACCCGGGAAGTACACTGTCCATTACGTACCGAATTGAATCGGATGCTGTGCTCGAAATCAGTCAAACTTTCGTTCCAGGTGCGGGTCTGCCTGAACTACCGGAATTCGGTATGCTGCTCCAATTGACTGAGCAACTGGATACCATCTCCTGGTACGGCAGAGGGCCGCATGACAACTATGCGGATCGTCTGACCAGTGCACGACTTGGCTATTACACCGGGGCAGTTCGCGATCAATTCGTCCCTTACCTGAAGCCGCAGGAATGCGGGAACAAAACCGATGTACGCTTCGCTGAAATTACGTCAGCGGATGGTCGAATTGGCCTGCACGTCGAAGCCAACATACCATTTGAAATCAATGCGTTGCCATGGACACCTGATGAACTGGAAGCAAACGACCATGTATACAAATTACCTCAGAGCACGCAAACTGTGGCGCGTATCAATTACAAACAAATGGGTGTCGGCGGGGATGACAGCTGGAGCGCACGTACCCACGCTGAATACACTTTGCCAGCCAACCGCGCATATCATTTCACCTTTACGGTAAGACCTGTATAACATCAAGCAAGCACTGCTGGCAGTATGCCGGCAGTGCTTTTTTTGTTGGGGCAGTGAATAGTGGAAGTTTGAAGTTTTTCAACGGAACATTATAATGAATGAGGTGCAAGAACCATGATGTATGAAGGAAAAGCTTTTTTTCCAGGGTAATGATTCTCACCTGAACCTATTTCAGAACGGTACATCATTTAAATGATAATGAGGATACTGATCTTTAGAAATGTCCCTACCCATATCTAAATCTAAACCTTGGACACATTTTCGAAGATCGCAGGTTAATGACTATTTAAAATGATATTTATTACGAGGTGAGACTTTGCAATATTTGTTTACCGCACTCTGTATTCTTGGCTTTATCTCTTTCTCGGGAGTTCTTCTTCTCATAATCCTCTCCATGCGAGAACGTCAGAGGATAAAGTTAAGACATATTATTCTATCGGCGTCATGCTTCGTAATTGCTTCAATAGGGTTGTATGGCATGCTGACTTTATCTTCGAACTCTACTCAGCCTGGAATAGATCAGACCCCTTCATCCCAGACGAATTCCTCGGGCTTCCACATGACCACCGATGAATTCAAAAACAGGTTTAATGACGCCGTAGGCAAATACCGATTAAATGGTTTGAGTATCACCCGCTTGAATGTGAAAGAATCTTCAGAGTCAGAGCAGAGTAATGGTACTTTTGAGTATGTATTCAGTGATGAATTACGTGTGGTTGGTGTGTTGAATGAAGATAAGAACGTACAGGAAGTCAGGTTATACGCAACTGGTGATGCGAGCAAACCAGCGGGTGGTACTTTTTTGACCGCTATCGCCACACTCATTCTCACAACCAATAGTGAGTACACGTATAACGATGCACAAGATGTCATCCAAGATATCGGTCTATTGGATCGCGATGTGAATCAGCGTGATTTTGATAGGGCGACGATTCGAAATGGATTAGAATATCGCTTCAGCATTCAGGATCAGGATCAGGATCAGGATCAGGATCATTCGATTTTTGAAATAACTGTTGCGAAGTGAGGCGCAATTGTGTAAAAAGGCCGCTCCATAAAGGAACGGCCCAACGTGTGAAATGTACGGTTTGGATAATTCAGGAGTTGTCACCAATCCAATGATGAACACCTCCACCATGCGAGAGTTACTCAAAAGTTACAATCTCGCTCTGATTGTTCCAGCTCATTTTAAAGGTAATCGGGTCTTTCGTTTTCTCCGCCTCCGTAATGGTTCCCGACATCTTGAATGGCACCTCTTGCTCTTCAAGTGCTTTGCCCTGTTGGTCTATATTATTACCGGTAAGGTCAAACACAAAATCCTTTATGTGCGTTTCATCACCTATATAGGTGATACTATAGGCCCCTGTCGATCTCTGAAGAGATACATCCCAGTTATCGCTCTTTCCGTGTAGCCTATCATCCGCACCACAAGCTGACAAAATAGATAAAAGTAATATCGTACAGAGAATCAGTGGTAGTTTAAATAATTTCATAAAATCCCTCCTTTTAGGAATATACCCAAAAATATGAGTTATGATATTTGCTAATCATCCCAACCATCTGCTCTTAGCATGATGTATCTTACCTTTGAATCACATGACTAACGATCTTCTGAGCATCGTACTTGACCCATCCCAACAATGCAGAACCTCGTGATGTTTGCCAAGGTAGCCCTACATAGTACAGCCCAGCAACCGGTGATACGCCTCTCTCGTGTATAATTCCACCTTTGGAATCAAAAGCAGTATGGATATCGATCCAACCATCATTTTGTTTAAACCCCGTCGCCCAGATAATATTGTCTATTCGTGTCTCACTACCATCCTCATACTGGATGCGGTCATCTATTGCATTTACAGCACGTGGACGCATGTTAACTTTTCCCTGGGTTATCAATTCTTTTAACTCATAGCCATAGACGTACTCCGGCTGATTTCGAAACCATTTTCCAACCATACGATCTGCACTTGCACGTAATACTCCGAGCTTTTCAAAATACCAGAATATACTTCGTTTCATGATATGCAAAGGCCTAAAGGTTATATTTCGAGCTATGGATATGTATACGGTTTGTCTATCATCTGATGCTAACTCTACGGCGATTTGGGCACCTGAATTCCCTCCGCCTACGACTACTGTTGTTCCAGGAAGCAATTGAGAGATATTTTTATATTCTGATGAGTGAAGTTGAACTATATTCTCGGATAACGACTTTGCAAAAGGTGGAACATTCTTGGTCTGGAAAGGCCCCGTCGCAACGATAATATTGCGTGAAACAATTATTCCATCATTGGTTTCAGTATAGTACACCTCATCTTGCTTCGAGAGACGAGTGATTAAACAGTTTAACTTTATAGGAAGATGCATTTGTGTGGCGTAACTTTCAAAATAATCTGCAATTTCATCTTTGTTTGGCAGGCCATTTTCATTTCCACGAAGAGGCATTCTGGGTAATCCATCGTACATGCGCGGGGTGAAAAGACGCAAGGAATCGTACCGTTTACGCCAAGATTCCCCGACAGATTAGGCAGCGTCAACGATTAAAAAGGTTAACCCCGACTGTTGAAGATAGTAACCTGCTGCCAAGCCTGCTTGCCCAGCTCCGATAACCAATACATCGTACATATGTATCATCCCCAATATCGTTTTATGTATTAATATATGAGCAATTGTTCATATGTTAATCTTACTTAACTACTGTCTATTTAGCAATAGAAGAAAACATCACTATTTTTTTTAAGAAATCAACATTAAAAAGACTCCCTCACGGGAGCCTTTACTCATTTCAGTGCAAGTTGCTTGTAATGTATCATTGATAGCTATATGCTCGAGTTTGAAAGGTTCGTTTATTATTATCTGGTGTATCTATCGATATCATCGATTGCAGATTGATGCTCTCTTCTATGGAAGTCTTCATGCTGACGAACGTCATTCTTTAACTTTGCTAAGAATCCCCAGCCCATAAAGGCAAGTATAAGCACGGTAATCAGTGCATAAGCAAAGCTATATAAATTCATAAAGAAGTTGATAAAAATTGCAGAGAGCATCAAGCCCAGAATTAACAATGTCCACTTCGTACCCTTTCTCAAAATCGTTTCCTCCTCACAATAAACCTTCTATGTATCACTGTACATACGAAAAGAAAAATGCAAGGTTAAAATCTCACAACTAATTTTATAGATGCTCTAAAAAAGGGGGATACTACTTTTTCAAACTGTAGAGCTAATAATAAATTTCTTACAAGCACTTACAAATCAAATAGAACAGAAGTCAAACCGTATACGTAAGCATTTAAATCAATCTTGTGATATTCGAGAAATAAATATACCATCTCTAGAACTAAAGGGCTTTTTTAAATTCACCATTAAAGGTTCTTCTTAACCTAATTATCTGAGAGAAGAAACAACATTTGAAATCGGCATACAACAACTATACGAGCGGTATCTCTCCTTTGATATTTCTAATCCTCTTTCATGAGTACAAATTCCTACATATATGTTCAAAAAGATGAGCATTGAATATTGAACTATTAAAACTAAACAATGAGGAAGAAATTTATGTACTTTAAGAATTTGATTGGATCATAATTCTACAATACGAGGATATTCTCATATATTATCTCTTTGAAATACATGGTTAACAGAAAAGATACAAAAGAGAGTTCTGGTAAACTTACGATTCGAGGAGTACCTGGTAACTGTCTATTTAACAGGTTACATGCAGTTAGAAATGGTTTGTTAATTAATAAATTGATTTCGCGTTATAAAGAAGCATATCCTCTCCGTTATTTTTTGAAAATCAGAACGGTGATAATACTCTTCTAAAAATTAAACATCGGTATGTTTAAAACACTCTTGTTAGTGCTCTTTAACTAAGAAAGGACTAAATTTTAATACAAGCATGTATCCCAACGAGGCAGACCCTTCTCTATATCCACTTGATACACGTGCTATACCAAACTCAGCCAATGTCGTGATCTGTGAACCTGTACTTCAAATTTGTATCTGTTAACGCCTCAGAGAACATCAATTCATTCACTTCAGTCGTATTTCAATACTTACTATCATCTGAAAGATCCTGAAATTTGTACCAATGTGATTGCTTCTCAAATCCTCGTCACATCGTAATTAAAATTCACTCTGCTACACACATGACGTTAAAGGTTTTCACTCATTTATTACATTATGCTGCCAATGATATTTCACTGTATTACAAGATCTCTATGGAGAATTGGAGAGATCTTCCCAATTAGCCGTTAGAATTAAATAACTCCGGAAACTGTTTTTTGAAATCTTCTGTGGCTTGATCCTTAGCATCTAAGAATTCTTTGTTGGTTATTAAATTCTTTTTTGATAATAAAATCAATAAGGCGTTAAGATTTACAATGTCATTCACTTGTTCTGACAATGTGTCGAAATTACCATATTTAATGGACATTAAAATCCCCCTCATTATTTCTCAATGTCATTGGGAGCGTTAGGATCTAAAGTGAATCCCTTGAAACCACTATCAATTGCAGTGCTTGCTGCAACAACAGGGCTCACAACTGGTTTATTTGAGTTCGCCTGAATAGCTTCATTCATTTCCATAGAACTCGCTTTAATATCCGTTAAGTGTTCCATCATCTTTTTAAATGTTGATTCACTTTGATAAATCGATATCAATGATAAAGCAAACGCAACAATGGCAAGAATAAAGGATACCCAGTTATTTGCAGAATCTAGATCTAGCACTCCATTAAGATTAACTAAATACAATCCAATTAGCAAAATAATTGGCATACAGTAAGTTAACAGTTTAATGAGTATTGATATGCTCTTCGCATTATAATCATATTCAACATTAGTTTCATCAACGACTTGTTTTTTATGGAAAAAAGCATTATACATTAATATCATACTTATATTTAAGATAAATATTAAAAAAAACGAGTATCCACTAGCTACGTAATCATATATGAGCTTATTTAGAAAAGTCAAAACAGAAATACTTCCGATTAAGACAAATATCGCGCGGTTCATTTGGCCACCTACTTCAGGGCTAGATTAGATAATCGACTTAGAATTAAATGGAGATCTTGTGCATTAATAAGCCCTCGATTCGCCATATGAATGCTAACATTTTCCTCGATAAGCTTGAAAAATATATCTAATTGATCAAGCGAATAGTGATCCTTCTTAATACTTACCTTAATCTTATCATCCTTGAGTCCAAGCTCTACAGAAATCAGATACTCAAACCCATTTAAAATAATAGTAAAATCCGTTCTAATTCCAACTAAGTCTCTTTTATGAATAAATAGATATTTACATATTACTTCATCAGTTAACAAATCGTCACCTTTCACTTTTACTAACTGAGGTTTTTTGCTTTTAAGTGGAGTATCTAATTCAATAGAATTTATAACTCCCAATTTTCCTAATTCTGTTAACCCGTGATATATATAATCTAGCACTTTTACCGTCTGATAAGAAAACTCTTGGGTGTCCACAGGAACAATTCCCGCCAAATTGATAGATACCGTTTTTACGCTTTTCCCAAAAATATAATACATCGCACGTAAAACATCACCCAATATGTCCTTATTCCCAGTATACATAGTGATAAGTTTTGTAGAGTTATCTACTGAAATTCTTATTTTCTTAACAGAAGTACTTGGTGTAGATTCTCTCGCCTCAGGATCGAATTTCAATTCTTTTCGATAACTAGAGAATACAAAAATTGATTCACCCTTTATAGTGTGGACATATTCTAGTGTAGAACGTTCCACATGTCCATTTGTAAGCAAATCCTCATTTTGGTATTGATGATCGCTATTGAAACCTTCAGTTTTTTTAGCTATTTCTTCTCCATCTGGTAAATCAGCTTCAAAAGATGCTATATAAGCAGTGTAACGGATTTTAGGGTTGAAAGCTTTATCAATTATTGCATTTATACTTTCTTTAGGTATTGAAGGTAATAACTCATTTATTAAATCAGGTTTTTTTGCTTTAGGGTCAATTGGTGTTGGGTCAAACTCTTTTTTTAAATCCTTTAATCCACTCACACTGTGCTTTGATAGCGCATGTAGAAGTGTTAACTCTTGCTGTGATTCCTCTGGACTTTCTTCTATTTCTTTTACTACGTTAGCCGAGTTAATTCTCATATTACTTCCCCCTATTTTGCTCATGGAAAAATATCTCTATTTATTTTACAACATCCCCACGTATAATAATAGCTGGAAACTAAACTATGTCTCTGAAATGGTCATGTGTCGAAAATGAAAATGGGGACACGATACCTTTTCTCTCTCTGTTTAACCTTTAAGGCAGGGGCTTTCATTTTAGAGTGAGTCGTCATTTTGACGATTAGCTCCTTTGGTTCTTGAACAATAACGAACATCCAAGCTTTGAGGTGATTAGAGTACCTTAACTTAGCCTTAGCGTATAGGTTATTTATATGCTAGCAAATCACAGGATTTACTTACATATCTACCTTGTTGTCCTGTACTACTAGAAATTTGGCAAGGTCCCTGACGCAATCCTAATAGTTATTTTGGATAGAAGAATGAAGCTCTCTGGGTTATAACTATGCCTCTGCTTGCGTGTCGTAATATCCTCCACATTCACAATCAGGTTCTCATTGCATTAATCAACTAACTAGCATAGTCAAATAATTACGGATGTTTACTTTTACTTTCGTTGTGTTTTTATACCTACGATCATCCAAAAATCCTGAAATAAAAATATTCAACAACACAAAAACCACTCCTTAATAGATATTAAGAAGTGGTCTTTGTATTATTTATAATTTTTAACAGTGACTGCTTCACAAATTCTCGTCACAACGTAACGAGAATTCATTCTGCCAGGCACAAGATGCTATAAAGGTTTTTACACCTTTATTACATCATGCCGCCCATTCCACCCATACCGCCCATGTCAGGCATTCCGCCTCCAGAACCTGCAGGTTCTGGTTTGTCAGCGATAACGGCTTCAGTAGTCAGGAACATTGCTGCTACGGAAGCAGCGTTTTGCAATGCATAACGTGTTACTTTCGCAGGGTCAACGATACCTGCTTCGATCATGTTAACCCACTCGCCAGTCGCAGCGTTGAAGCCTACGCCCGTTTGTTCTTTTTTCAGACGTTCCACGATTACGGAACCTTCTTCGCCAGCGTTAGCCGCGATTGTACGGATTGGCGCTTCCAGAGCACGCAGGACGATGTTTACGCCTGTTTGCTCGTCACCGGAAAGGGCAACAGCTGCAACTGCGCTATATACGTTCATGAGCGCTGTACCACCACCGGATACGATACCTTCTTCAACTGCAGCGCGAGTTGCGTTCAGGGCATCTTCGATGCGAAGTTTGCGTTCTTTCAATTCTGTTTCCGTAGCCGCACCGACTTTGATTACTGCTACGCCGCCGGACAATTTAGCCAGACGCTCTTGCAGTTTCTCTTTGTCGAACTCGGAAGTTGTTTCTTCCAGTTGTGTACGGATTTGGCTAACACGTGCATCGATATCGGATTTGTTACCAGCACCGTCAACGATGATTGTGTTTTCTTTGGTTACACGGATTTGACGAGCTGTACCCAGTTGTTCCACAACAGCGGATTTCAGGTCCAGACCCAGTTCTTCCGTGATCAATTGACCACCAGTAAGGGCAGCGATATCTTGCAGCATTGCTTTACGACGGTCACCGAATCCTGGAGCTTTAACAGCTACAGCATTGAATGTACCACGCAATTTGTTCACAACCAGCATAGCCAGTGCTTCGCCTTCGATATCTTCAGCGATCAATACCAGCGGTTTGCCTTGTTGAACGATTTTCTCAAGCAATGGCAAGATGTCTTGCGTGCTGGAGATTTTTTTGTCTGTGATCAAGATGTACGGGTTGTCCAAAACAGCTTCCATTTTGTCCGTATCTGTGATCATGTAAGGAGAGATATATCCACGGTCGAATTGCATACCTTCAACCACTTCAAGCTCTGTAGCGAATCCTTTGGATTCTTCTACTGTGATTACGCCGTCTTTACCCACTTTTTCCATAGCTTCAGCGATCAGTTCGCCTACTTCTTCGTCAGCAGCAGAGATTGCTGCTACTTGTGCAATGGATTGTTTGGAATCGATCGGTTTAGAGATGGCTTGTAATTCAGCAACCGCAGCTTTAACCGCTTTGTCGATCCCTTTACGGATACCGATTGGACTAGCGCCTGCAGTTACGTTTTTCAAACCTTCTGTGATCAGCGCTTGAGCCAATACCGTTGCTGTTGTTGTACCGTCACCGGCAACATCGTTCGTTTTGGTTGCTACTTCTTTAACCAGTTGTGCACCCATATTCTCGAATGCATCTTCCAGTTCAATTTCTTTAGCAATCGTTACACCATCATTGGTGATAAGCGGGCTTCCGAATTTTTTCTCCAGAACCACGTTACGGCCTTTAGGTCCGAGTGTTACTTTTACTGCATTTGCCAATGCATCCACACCACGAAGCATGGAGCGACGAGCGTCTTCACTGAATTTAATGTCTTTAGCCATGTTAAGAAAACCTCCCTAGTTTTTGTTGTAAAATGGTACTGCTATATGGTTCGGTTAACCGATTAAATTTGAATTAGTCGAGAATCGCGTGAATATCGCTTTCTTTCATAATCAAATATTCTTTACCTTCGAACTTGATTTCTGTACCGGCATATTTGGAGAAAATAACGCGATCTCCTTCTTTCACTTCCAGAGCTACACGTACGCCGTCTTTCAATACTCCAGCACCAACTGCAATGATTCTACCCTCTTGCGGTTTTTCTTTGGCGGAGTCCGGGAGTACGATCCCGAAAGAAGTTGTTTGCTCTTGCTCCAGTGGTTCTACCAATACGCGTTCACCTAAAGGTCTGATCATGAAAAATAGCCTCCTTTTGAAATTATATAACCTTACATTGTAGGTTGTAGCCATATGTATTAGCACTCGACAGTGTTCAGTGCTAACAACCAACTTTATGATACTCAACTTGAAGCATGATTTCAAGTCCTTTTGATGAATTCCTGCGAGAATTTACGTTGAATTAACACCAACACCACCCAATAACACCCGTTGTGCCTGGATATTTCTTGCAACTTACTCCTCTTATTCTACGAAATTCTTCAGCCCTTCTGCAACTTTCCCAAGACAGTGCTTTTCCCATTGTATCCATTGTTGGACATAATATGCCCGCTTGTCCTGTCATGCAGGTAGACGATCCACAGAAATAGCCCGGATAAGAACAGAACGTCTTTTCCGGGCATATTGCCGATCAATCCAGTCATGCACCAGCCATGAATGAGATATCCAATATTTATTGCTTCATAGCAACTTATTTCCTAACCTGTATGCTTCTTATCCTCGGTACGAACATAACGGGATTCAACCTCTTGATCGGCCGCAAGCTGCTTGCGATATACGATTGCAGAGAGAAATACACTGATTTCATATAACAGGAGCAAGGGAATCATCACCAGGAGATCGGATATGAAGTCTGGAGGTGTAATAACCACTGCAATAAAGATCAGGACAAAATAAGAGACTCTTCGCATCTTCCGAAGCCGAATCGGATTCAGAATCCGCAGTCCCGTCAGGAACATAATAAGTAAAGGAAGTTCAAATAACAGTGACACCGGCAACACAATTCCAAACAGGAAGCTGAAGTACTGCTTCATTCCGTAGGTCTCCACAAGTCCCATTTTCTCCGTAATGGCTGTCGTAAAGGCGAGTGCCATTGGGAATATAACATAATACGAAAAGGCCATTCCAGTCAGAAATAACAGAAACACATAAGGTACATACTTCAGGGATGCCTTTCGTTCCTGCGGTCGCAGTCCGGGACTCACAAACTTCCAGATCTGGTAGACCGTAAATGGCAGCGTAATGATGAGTGAAAACAGACCAGCAATCTTCATGTAGATGCCAATCCCGTCCCAGAACGAGAACGCATGCAGCACAAAACCCTTAGCCGACTCCGCCTTGGTCAGATATTGATATACCGGGTCTGCCACAATAAAACCTGCAATCAGTCCCAGCACAAAAATGCATAATATGTAGATCAGCCGCTTCCGCAGCTCGCTCAGATGTTCCGTAATCGTCATTTCTTCATTTTGCTGCGTCATGCCTGCCCCCCATTGTTGCCAGCTTAAAATACAAAACCCTTCCGGCAGGAAGGGATTTCTCTTTCGTTGCCGTCAAGATTATTCCGGCAGGCGTTTGTCAGCAGGCTTCTCTGCAGGTGTGCTCTCAGCGGCCAGCGGCTTTGCTTTCTCCTGCTCTTTGCGATTGGATGAATCATCATCAGACATTATGTCACGTGTGCCCTCTTTGAATTCACGGAAGGTACGTCCAACTGCCCGTCCCAGTTCCGGGAGTTTGTTGGGTCCAAACAACAACAACGCTATCACGGCCAGCAAAATAAAACCCGTTGGTCCAATTTGACCTAACATTAGTACTCCTCCTCGTCTCAAATCCAGAATCGGCGAAATTTCGCCCTCATATTTGAACAACGCCTCGACTGTATTCTTGAATTATGCCAATCATACCATAGATGTAACCACTTACATAACCCGCAATATTCGCAAAAGAGAGATGCCATGCAAATCACCTAATAACGTATCCTGGCTGATTCTGAATCAGCATCGATAAGTCTATATCGGATTATTGCTTAAATTGCCCCGTAACCATCAGAAGTGCTTCTGGAAGCTGATCCATAATGGCTGCCAGATGTTCGTGCACACCTTTTGGCGTACCTGGCAGATTGACGATCAGGGTGCGTCCACGAATACCACATACACCACGGAACAGCATGGCTGAGCGATTTTTGCTCATCGCACTGTATCGCATGGCCTCTGCCATCCCCGGAACTTCACGTTCAATCACACGCCGGGTCGCTTCCGGAGTAATATCACGAATGGCCAGCTCCGTGCCACCAGTCGTCAGCACCAGATCGGCGTGAAAATAATCCGTCATCTCAATCAAAGCTGCGATAATCTCATCGGGTTCATCAGGAACGATGCGGTACTCCACGATTTGACCACCGAGCTCTTCTTCCACCAGCTCCCGAATGACTTGTGCACTCGTATCCTCACGTTCCCCGCGGGCTCCTTTGTCGCTGGCTGTCAGGATTGCTGTTCTCCACACCATAAAGATCACCCTTCTCCTCTATGAAAATAAATGTTCCTTATCGGCTATAATCGCCGTTTTTGCCACCACTCTTGGAATTGAGCATGGTTGGACCGATAATCATATCTTTTTGCATCGCCTTGCACATGTCATAGACGGTTAGTGCCGCAGCTGAGGCAGCTGTGAGCGCCTCCATCTCAACCCCCGTCTTGCCTTCAGTTTTGACGGTAACTTCAATGTGTAATTCATCCACACCATTATCATGAAAACGAATATCTACACCCGTCAGCGCCAGTGGGTGGCACATGGGAATCCAGTCCGATGTTTTCTTCGCGCCTTGGATCCCGGCAATCTGGGCGACTGCCAGAACGTCACCTTTGCCGATACGGCCCTCCCGTATCGCTTCCAGCGTATGCGGATTCATCGTCACTTTGGTTACGGCCACAGCTGTACGCACCGTAACCTCCTTACCCGAAATATCAACCATCCGGGCCCGTCCCTGTTCGTTAAAATGGGTCAGTTTCCCACCGGAAGACTGGCCGTTATTATTTTCTGAACTCAATCACATCACAACCCTTTATTCGATATATGTAATATACCTTCGGTTGTTATCAACAGATCAATCCGCAGATCAAGCAGGTCCATCGGAATCTTATCCTGTAGCTGACCCGGCAATACCATCGCACCCATCAACGGTTTCTTGTCCGTCATTGCACATTTTGCAGCAAGCATCTCGGCAAAACGATCATAATAACCGCCACCATAGCCAATGCGTCCTCCATGAAGGTCATAACCAAGCCCCGGTACCAAGACGAGATCCAGTTTAGGCCAATCTTCAGGCGACAGTACTACACAGGAATTTTTGGGCTCCGGTATCCCCCATATTCCTGGTTCCGTATCCTGTTCTCCCGTTACTCGCCGCAACTCCATTCGAGGTGACTCCGCAAGCACTTTTGGTGCAAGCATCACATCTCCATGGTTCCAACCCTCTTGAAACAAACAGGCTGTGGAAGCCTCGCTTCCATAGGACAAATAGCTGAATATGATAAGGGGTCTGTTCGAGCCCTTACTCTTGGCCTGTCTAAGGTGCTCCAGCTCACGCTTCATTCCAGCGTTAATCTGGGTCATTGCCTGCTGACGCATGCTCACATCCATCAGATCACGACTCTGTTTCAGTCTGGATCGAAGCTGGATTTTCAGTTCCGCAAGATCCTGCATCCTTGAATAACCTCCTGTTGATAGGGAAGGTAAAAAAGCTTTCATTTAAAAACAATTTATATATGTTATGACCAGGTGTCATCTTGTTGAAATGGTTAAAATGATTCATTTTCTGCAAAATCCTCATGTAATAACATGCCTACTTTCAGTTTATCACTGATTGACCAAAAAGACTACACGCCTGGGCCGTTCCCAATCGGTGCATTTACTCTGTATTTCATGTAAACTGGGATGTAGTTGTCAAATCAAGAACTGGACCTATGGAGGAACTTAATTTTATGCTGCTGCAAGTATCCGGAATTATCAAACGTTTTGGTGTCGATCCAATCCTGGACGGCGTGAACTTACAAATATTAGAACGCGAGCGCATCGGCCTCGTTGGTGTAAACGGTGCAGGTAAATCCACTTTGCTCAAAATTGTAGCTGGTGAAATGTCTCATGATGGAGGGCAAATTTTTAAAGCTAAAGAAACCACACTCGGTTATTTGGCTCAGAACAGCGGACTGCAATCCGACCGCAGCATCTGGGAAGAAATGATGAACGTGTTCGCTCATCTGACACAGGCTGAGGCTGATCTGCGTCAGATGGAACGTGACATTGCTGACCCTGTTCTAATAGAAGATGAGAAAAAATATGCGGACCTGTTAGAACGTTACGCCAAACGCTCCGACTGGTTCAAGGACCATGGCGGCTACGAGATGGAAACTCGCATTCGCATGGTGCTGCATGGGATGGGATTTGGCGAATTCGCACCAGACACCCCGATTGCCACACTCAGCGGCGGGCAGAAGACACGCCTAGCACTCGCTCGCATTTTGCTTCAGGCGCCCGATCTGCTCATGCTGGACGAGCCTACCAACTATCTCGATATCGCCACCCTCACATGGCTCGAAGATTATCTGAGAGGTTATTCAGGCGCACTGTTGGTCGTATCCCATGACCGTTACTTCCTTGATCGACTCGTAACGACCATCGTAGAGATCGAACGACATCGCTCCAGAAAATATACAGGCAATTACAGCCGCTACATGGAACTCAAAGCTGCGGAGTATGAGACTCAGATGAAACAATATGAGAAACAGCAGGGTGAAATCTCCAAGATGGAAGATTTTGTTCAGAAAAACATCGTGCGTGCTTCGACGACCAAACGGGCGCAAAGTCGCCGTAAAGCCCTCGACAAAATGGATCGTCTCGACAAACCGATGGGTGATCTGAAAAAAGCCCATTTTTCCTTCGAAACGGCTGTGATGTCAGGCAAGGAAGTACTCCGAGTGGATCAGCTGTCTGTCGCTTATGACGAGGGTTCTCCATTGTTTCGCAATGTATCATTCGATCTGCGACGCGGGGAAACGGTTGCCTTAATTGGTCCAAACGGTATCGGTAAATCCACCCTGCTGAAATGTCTTACCGGAAGTTTACGTCCGGTAAACGGGGAGATCCAATGGGGAACGAAAGTGCAGATTGGCTATTATGATCAGGAGCAAACGGGACTCAACCCGTCCAACACCGTTCTCGAAGAATTGTGGAGTGCCTACCCCGGGATGGAAGAAGCACGCATTCGGACCGTACTCGGTAACTTTTTGTTCAGCGGTGACGATGTGCTCAAGAAGATCTCCGCTCTCAGCGGCGGCGAGAAAGCTCGTGTCTCCCTCTCCAAGCTGATGCTAAAGGAAGCGAATATGCTCATTCTGGATGAGCCTACGAACCATCTCGATCTGTTCGCCAAAGAAGTGCTGGAAGCAGCGTTAATGGACTATGAGGGGACCCTGCTTTTCATCTCTCATGACCGGTACTTCCTCAACAAAATGGCTGAGCGCATTGTCGAGCTTCATCCTGGGGGAACAGAACACTATCTCGGAAATTATGATGATTATGTGGAGAAAAAACAGGAGCTTGAGGACATCGCGCGTGAAGCTGCTGAAGCACGCCAGGCATCGTCCAAGAACTCGTCCAAATCCGATCCGACTACAGCTTCACTCGAAAAATCCGGAGCTGCTTCATTCGAAGCGGATAAACAGGCCAAGCGCGAAGAACGTAATCGCCAACGCAAGCAGGAAGCTCTGGAGCAACAGATTGCGCAGTTGGAAACGGATATTGCGGCGCTTGAAGAACAGATGGCACTGCCTGAGATCTATCAAGATTATATGAAGCTGCAAGAACTCCAGCAACAATCGGAAGAACGTAAGACAGAGCTCACCAAGACTTATGAAGAGTGGGAAGAATTAGCTTTGGAATAGTACGAAATCATCCATGGCTGGGTGGAGAACCATAACATCCACGCATGAAAAAGGGACGAAGCGGAGATTCATTCTGCCTTGTCCCTTTCGTGTTATGTTGTTGAAATTTTCGGAAGCAGATAATTCGAGCACTTGGGTTAACGAACTGAGGTGACACTATTGGATGCATTTCAGTCCATTTGAAAATGTAACGAATCGGAGGCGCGCTATTTTCATGTTTTAAGCGTGTATTCGCCTTTTATCGCCGTTTTCGAATGAAATAGCGTCGATGAGATTCGTTACGTTTCTCCCCTCTCCATAATCACTAAAATAAGGCGTGTGAGATCCCTTAGAACATGGCATGGCTCTCTATATGGCTGTAGAGATTTAAAGATGTTCCAACTTAGTTACTTGAGATCACACTCCCATGCGGAGATTTCAGGTACATGTTTTGTAATTTGTCAAATTTACTCGAATGATGAAAAATATTTTTATGTGGGATGCCCTCATACTTATCCACAGAAAAGCAAGATAGCAAGCACATTAATATGCTTAATTATACAGCGGTAGAATAGCGTTTTTCACACAAAAACCATATTTATCCACTAAGTTATCCACTTTATCCACAGCTCCGGGGATAGAACACAACCATTCTATCCCCTAAAGCCTTTTCGTTTCGAAAACTCTATTGGTTTGACTTTGACACAGTTACCCACAAATTTCACTGGATATGTGGATAACTATAATCACACCTTGACAAATGTATTCTCTCTTCATTAGCCCTCCCCTATAAAACGACAAAAGCAGACCTCTGTCTTTCAAGGCCTGCCCTTTGTTTCCTTGCTTCATACATTGCATATTTACATTGAATAACTATTGCTGCTAATGCTTTCTGGCAACTATGAGCTACGCATGCACTTGTTCATTACGTTCAGAAGATTCCGCCTTCAATCCAGCAGCATTACAGGCCGCTACATAAGCAAGACCGGCAGCCATGACGATATCATTGTGTGTTGCTGTTCCCCGGAACTCACGTCCGGCACGCTCCACGGTAATTACAGCTTCCGCGCTTGCACCCTCTCCCCCACTCAGGGCATGCATCTCCATATCGACAAATGCAATATCATCGGAAATGCTCTGACCAATCGCGCGAATGGTTGCATCCACAGGCCCCCGCCAACGGCAGAATAGGATTGTTCTCCCGCGCTTGTGCGAATACGAACGGCTGCCATTCGATCCGTCATGCTCCCAGCCGTCACCTGCAATTCGACCAGTTCATAATCCTGTGCTGGAATATTCATGGTCTGACTAACCATCTGCAGTAACTGGTCGTCACTGACCACTTTTTGCTGGTCTGCGACTTCTTTGAACACCTCATACAGTTGTTCCATCTGCTGCTCATCCGGCTCAAAACCATATTTGCGAACCCGATCTTTCAGGGCGTGACGACCGGAATGTTTACCCAGAATAATCATGTTGCGTGGAATACCCAGCGCTTCCGGGTCCATAATCTCATAGGTGCTCCGATTCTTGAGCAGACCGTCCTGATGTATGCCTGATTCGTGCTGGAAGGCATTACGTCCTACTACCGGTTTGTTGTATGCAATCGGGAAATGCATCGCACGGCTGATCTGACGAGATGTCTCATACAGTTGGTTCAGCTTGATATTGCTGGTTGCTCCAATCACATCGCCCCGAGTCTCCAGCGCCATGATCAGTTCTTCCAGTGCACAGTTCCCTGTCCGTTCTCCGATCCCATTAATGGTCACTTCAATTTGGGAGGCACCATTGGCAATCGCAGCCAAGCTATTGGCTACGGCCAGACCCAAATCATTATGACAGTGGGCGCTATAGCGAACCTGATCTCCACCTCTCGCACCTTCACGTACCCGGCGGAACATCTCGCCATACTCATGTGGCAGAGCATAACCCACGGTATCCGGCAGATTGATGATGCTGGCACCTGCTTCAATAGCTACTTCAACCATCTCGATCAGATCATCCATCTTCGTACGAGCCGCATCCATGGCTGTGAACTCGACAATATCCGTGAACTGGCGTGCATAAGATACCATCTCACGGGCAGTAGCTACAACTTCACTACGCGGACGGCGCAGTTGATGCTCGATATGAATATCCGAAGAAGAGATAAACAGGTGAATTCGGCGCCGTGCTGCATCCGCTGTGGCTTGAACAGCTGAATCAATATCGCCTTTGACCGCCCGCGCGAATCCGCATATTTCCACGTTCTGCAATTGTCTCGAGATCGCCTGAACCGCCGCAAACTCACCTGGACTTGAGATCGGGAATCCAGGCTCAATGACATCGATACCCAGAGAAGCCAGTTGGTGCGCCAGTTCGATCTTCTGCTCGGGTTGCAGACTTGCTCCCGGTGCCTGTTCTCCATCGCGCAGCGTCGTATCAAAAATTTCAATCATGCGTTTGTTAGTAGTCGTTGTCATATTCATCAACCTCCATCAAATTATAAATCAGATCATTCGTTTGATTTAGAGCACTCTCTATCACGTCAGAGTGTACGTCGACTTACACTCTGTCCTTCTGACTTTTCAATCTCCATATGGTTCGTTCCCATTGCCCACCCTCTGCTGCCGGCAGCAAACACAAATAACCCGCCATCTCATAAGAGACGGCGGGTTATTATCCCCTCCGCGGTACCACTCTCGCTTGATGGTCCAGGCTTGCACCGGGCTCCATCCACCTCGTCGTCTCCGAGACTCACTGGATCATGCATGGCTCGCACAACTTTAGCTTATTTTCGGAGAAACACCCTGTAACGGAGGTCAACCGTTGCTGTGTAACACATGTCGTCGTTGACTATAAGACAACTGGACGATCCCTATCGTCCCCATGTTTCCACAACTCTGTTCCCGGGCGAGATTCAAACGATTCCAGCCACTGCGTCGCACCAACCCGCAGCTCTCTGAGCGCTTTATCGTTCTACTGCTCCCGTTCATCACATTTGTTTATATAATTCCAACTTCATTCATTCCTACTTTATCACCCTTATAAAACATCAAAAAAAGCCTGCCACCTCCTGCAATAATGCAAGAGACGACAGGCTGTTCACCTTCGCGGTACCACTCTTGTTGACTTCCTCCCTGTTCATTCAAGATATCCTTGCATGCTCACGCACACTTCCGGATCACTTGAAGCAGCCTGAAAGCCCCCTCAGTTATTGTCAGCCAATCCTTGTAATAACGGTCTATGCCAACAACGGCCCTTTCACGGAGGCAACCCGTAACCATGTACTTTGGGCCAACATCGGCCTTCGGATACTCCCGGGGAGTCTCCGTGTTCCATCGTTCCGCTTGCAGGTGAGTTTCAGGTTTCCTTCGACTGCGTTACACCACCCCGCAGCTCTCTACAGACCCGGAAATACCTTACTGTTCCTGTTCATTGCGTTTATCAGTTCAGGAATCTAAATTCCTGTTTAAATTTGTAACTAATATACAATCTTCACATCCAGCTGTCAACTCTTAATCTCATTTGTCTGTCTACACGGACTGAACGGACCATGCCTCCAGAGAAAGTCCCGGATCTGCTTTGGCATCAAATTCCGAGATTTCTCCCCGTTGCCACTTCAGATACGCAGCAGCGCCAATCATGGCCGCATTATCCGTACAATACTCCATTGGCGGGATTAACAGTTCAAGCCCTTCCTTCGCACAGCGCTCCTGTAGGGCCGAGCGCAATCCCCGGTTAGCCGCAACGCCACCACATAACAGCAGCTGGCGTGAACCGTACTCACGCACAGCTCGTACGGCTTTTTCAACCAGCACTTCGACTACAGCTTCCTGAAAGCCACGTGCTACTGCAGAGGGTTCCAATGTTTCTCCGCGCATTTTGGCCTGATTGAGAGCGTTCAGTACGGCAGACTTCAGACCACTAAGACTGAAATCGTACGAACCTGCTTCTAGCCACACTCTCGGTAATGGCACTACATGCTCTGCCTCGGACGCCATCCGGTCCACATGTGGACCTCCCGGATAAGGACAGCCGAGTGCACGCGCCACTTTGTCATATGCTTCGCCTACGGCATCATCCCGTGTACGACCAATCAGTTGGAACTTGCCTTCGGATTCCATATGCACAAGCTCGGTATGGCCACCTGATACGACCAGTGCCATTGCCGGATATTGCAGTTCATGCGTAAGTCTGTTGGCATAGATATGTCCAGCAATATGGTGTGTGCCAATGAGCGGTTTGCCCAGTGCCATCGCCAGCGTTTTGGCAGCAACGATCCCCACCAGTAATGCCCCAACTAGCCCAGGGCCCTGCGTCACGGCGATTGCACTCAGTTCACGCGGACGAATACCCGACTGCTCAATCGCCTGTTCCAGCATAAGTGTAATGACTTCAACGTGCTTACGTGAAGCCACTTCTGGTACAACGCCACCGAATGCCTTGTGCGTTTCAATCTGACTTGAGATCAGATTGGACAGCACTTCCCGTCCATCCTTGACTACGGCTACTGATGTTTCATCACAGCTTGTCTCCACCGCCAAAATATAGGATGGTTCATAACTTAATGTTTCATTGAGATCTTTCATGAATCCACTACGCTTCCTTCCTCTTCGCCGCTCCGGCCAGCATGCGGCAGATTCGCCCACATAATCATCGCATCTTCCCCATTGTCGGAGTAATATCCTTTACGAAGACCCGCCGATTCAAACCCTTTTTTCTCATACAAACGCTGAGCAATGATATTCGAAACTCTAACTTCCAGCGTCATGCGTTCCATTCCGAGATACACCGCTGTTTTCATTAATTCATCCAGCAGCTTTTCGCCCAGCTTGCGTCCACGATACGCTCCCCTAACTGCGATATTCGTGATGTGAGCCTCATCCATAATGGTCCACATTCCCGCGTAACCAATGGCTGTACCTTCCAGTTCCATCACCATATATTTAGCAAAATGATTGTGTGTCAATTCATTTTGAAATGCTTCTTCCGTCCAGGGCAGGGTGAAGGCTTCATGTTCAATAATCATCACATCGGGGATATCCTCCAGTGTCATGAGTCTGAACTGAAACGTTGCTTCCTGCTCGACATTCTCCACGTTGTCCATCTGCTTCCCCTCTCCCTCTAGCCTTTGCGCAACAGGTTGGCTTCCGCTTCAGATAGCTGGGTATAGTTCGGTACCAGCGCATGTACGTCATCACGCTGACCTGCAAGCAGCGCGGCGGCGCCAAGGCGCCCAACCCAGCGGCCCTCCAGCTCATACGGTACGAGCTGGAACGCCGTTCCTGCGGGGCAGCGAAGCTCCGCCGCTGCCGCAGCATGCGGGCCCGTCTCGCCGACAAACCAGACGGCAGCGGGCCGCTCTTCCGGCGCCGCCTCCGCCATGCGGGCGGCGAGGTCTTCCAGCCATCCGTCCATCTTGCGGATGGCATCCGGCGCCAAACGCCGGGGCGCATCGCTCCCGGCGGAGGCAAACAGCGCGGTGCAAGCTTGACCGCGCCGTGCATCCACAAGCGGAACGATCCAGTGGACAGGGGTGGCACCCGTGCCGCCCTGGTCCGCGGATAGCGTTCCGCCAGCCCCGGCTGCGGCATCCTCTGCCGCAGCTTCCGCCTTGGCGGCGAGGCCGCTGTGCCAGCCGCCCCAGGCGAGGGCCTGAAGGCTGGACACCCCGGTTACGGGGATGTCCCACGCCCAGGCCAGTGTCTTCGCCGCAGTCACCGCAATGCGGATGCCCGTGTATGAGCCTGGGCCAACGCCGACGGCAATGCCGTCCAGCTGGCCAGACTGCGTGCCGCTGGCGGCCAGCAGCTGCTCCATTACCGGTACAACATGTACCGAATGATTACGCTCGGCCCGTTCATTGCGTTCCTCCAGGAGCGCATGATCTTCCATCACCGCAGCAGCCATCATCGCGGTGGACGTATCCAACGCCAAAAACCGCTGACGCGGCTTTTTTTGTAAATCTTCCATTATCATTTGACTCCATTCTGTCTGAACTGTCGGCATAGGGCTGCATAAGTCTCGCCGTACCCATCCAGTGTAATCGTTCGATCTTCCAGACCCGTCGTGTCAATCTGCACATGCAAGTGTTCTTGCGGTAGCAATTCGGGAATGATACTGGACCACTCCACCAGACTGACGCCGGCTCCATAGAAATATTCATCCAACCCAAGCTCATCCGCTTCTTCCAGCGAAATGCGATATACATCCATGTGATACAAGGGCAGACGCCCTTCATATTCCTTAATTAACGTAAATGTAGGACTGCTCACCACATCCCGTACACCCAAATGCCAGGCAAACTTCTGTGAGAATGCCGTTTTACCCGCGCCCAGATCACCATCCAGTGCAATCACCATTCCGGCGTTTGCCTGCACGGCAAGTGCGGACGCGAGCGCTTCTGTATCTGCAATGCCATGGGATGTATACACCCACTGCTCATGCGTCTGATTCAATATACGCCCCACCTTTGGCGGTCCAGCCGCCTGAGTTCACTTTGAATCTTATTATATCGGTCCCTTTCTTCCCCCGCAACATCGAAGGGAACAAGCGAAGGTGAACGTTCATCACGCGGAACAACAAATAAACCGGCACCCCTCGGTACCGGCTGTACTATGCACATCTTATAACCCGCATGCTATTCAGCAATTTCCCAATTCCTTCACGTTACTTATCACTACTCCTCCAAGCGATCCACTCGTACCGTCTGGGTGTTCCCCGGCCTGCTGCCAACCTGAACGGTTGCCATACCATTGGCTTCATCCACATTCTCGATCCAGACCGGATCACCTTCCAGCGTAACCGCAATCGTATCCCTGGAATCATAGATCGCTTTGGCGCGCTTCACATCCATCATGTTATTCATACTCCCCTTCCGGATCATCATGCCTTTCCTGAATCATGGTATCGGTTGTACTGTCACTGATATAGCCATTTTCTTCTGTGACCTGACCGCCTCCAAGACCTTCATTCACCATACGGTCAATGTCGAGCATGAACGACTCCCGGTCGAGCGGCAGTTCCTCAGAGGTGATCGCCTCCCAGTTCACAGCTGCAGCCGGTGTGTAGAACTCTTCAGAGCTTTCGGCTTCATTAAGTGGATAAGGCGTAAAGGCGTGCTTGTGAGCTTCTTCCCCATCCCGTCTGTTCTTCATGTTGGCACCTCCCGGCATGTTCGGTTTCGAGATCTTTCCTGCTATCCCATGCTGATTTCCTAATAGAACTCAAGCATGTTTCTGTTATCATCCCCGAGTATTGGAGAACCATACGAATTCGTCCGGAAGACGATTATCCCGCGCTCCAGATGCCCATACTATTGAATAAAAAGGAATTTTCGAAAGGAGCCGACCTATGCATACCGTCTGGAAAGGTGCACTTAGTTTTGGCCTTGTGCATGTCCCTGTCAAAATGTTCTCGGCGACCGAAGACAAAGACATCTCTATGCGCTACATCCATAAAGTCTGCGGCAGCCCACTCGCTTATGTACGTCAGTGTCCCTCCTGTGAAGTGGACGTGAATTGGGAGGAGATCACCAAAGGTTATGAGTATGAGAAAGGAAAATTCGTGCTTTTCGAAAAAGATGAACTGGAAGCGTTAAATGATTCCGCCAGCAAAACGATCACCATACTGGACTTTGTGGACCTGACCGAGATCGATCCGATCTATTTTCAGAAAACATATTACCTGTCACCCGATCAGGCTGGGGGTAATGCCTACCAACTGCTGATGAATGCCATGCGTGACACCGGCAAAATCGGTATTGCCAAAATCTCCATCCGCTCCAAGAGCAGCCTTGCAGCCATTCGGGTTCTGGAGGATTGCCTGTCGATGGAGACCATATTCTATCCCGATGAAATTCGTCCTGTCTCACAGGTCCCGAACCTGCCCGAAGTGCAGAATGTGAATGAGAAAGAACTCACCATGGCGAAACTGCTAATCGATCAATTATCCACCCCTTTTGAACCTGGTAAATATACCGATGACTACCGGAGCAAACTGTTGGATCTCATCCAGCACAAAGTGGCGGGCGAAGAAATCAAGATTGCTCCAGCCAAGCCGGAAGCCAATGTGATGGACTTGATGGCTGCCTTGCAGGCGAGTATCGAGGCAGTGAAGCCCATCCCCATGGACCCTGGAACCACAACGGCCAAGCCAAAGAAACGTGTACCACGTAAAACAACGGAGCAAGCTGTTGCCAGCGGCGAAACGGATTCCCCTGCTCCAGTTAAACGGAAAAGAACCCCGGCCAAACCCAAGGCGTGAAGTAACACGTTGAACACCAATCTTTTCTCTGAAACACGATCAACGTCAGTAAAATGTGATGAACTCCGATCCGGCTTGTTTAGTCGGATTTTTTTATTTTCAGCATTTTGCATAATTCTATTTTACTCACTCCCGGGTACAAGATATTAGACGAACAGAAGCGTTTCGATCTATACCTTGCTGATTAACAGCGCGATCTGAACATTTACTTTTTCTTGACGAAACATGATTTATATTTTATATTAACTTATGAAAAGTAACTTATTTATGATTATATAGTTACATTCTTACACCAGCACAAGTAATTCTAAGAAATGTACTCCAATATCTGATCTCAAAGCATACATGAATGATTTCCAAATATCTGACTTCCAGGAGGAATAAACATGAATACGATGTATCAAATCCCTGCCACAACCCATCTGGGTGAAGTAAGTCTGAAGATTAGCAACCTTGACCGTTCCATACAGTTCTATACCGACGTGGTCGGACTAAAGTTAATGGAGCGCAAGGGTACAGTCGCCACCATGACAGCGGACGGTAAACATTCCCTCTTGCGACTTGAAGAACTGACCGATGGTATCACCCTGCCCGAACGATCACATGCCGGCTTGTATCACTTCGCCATCCTGTTGCCTGACCGCAAGTCTCTGGGGCTTGCTCTCCGCAATATGGCTGCATCAGGTATTGAGATCGGTCAAGGCGATCATCTGGTTAGCGAAGCTTTCTATTTCTCCGATCCCGATCTGAATGGAATTGAGATCTATGCCGATCGTGCACGCGATACGTGGAAACGGGATGCCGATAACAATTACATTATGGCTAGTGATCCGGTAGATGTGGAGGGTCTGTTCACCCTCTCCGAGAACGAAGCTTGGCACGGCCTGCCCGCAGGTACAGTGATTGGTCATGTTCATTTCCACGTCCGCAGTCTGGAAGAGTCGCGCGAGTTCTATACCGGTGTACTCGGATTCGATATCGTCGGCAACTTTGCCAACATGTCAGCCCTGTTTGTCTCTGCAGGCGGATATCATCACCATCTGGGTCTGAATATCTGGGCCGGGGTGGGTGCACCTGTTAAGCCGGATAACGCTACAGGAATTGATTACTTCACCATTGTTTACTCTACGGAGGAACAATTGGAACAGGCCCTTGAACAATTGCGTCAATCAAAGGCGGCTGTTACACGTCTTGAGGATACCTGGTTTACGGTAGACCCACAGAACATCCGTGTTCGTCTGACTACGGGTAACTGATCTCACTGATACGGCAACATTATTTTGTCTTTAATAAGTCTAGTATGCCTTGCCCAGGTAGTCTGTCTCTACAGCATGACTGAGAGATCGGTTACCTGGGCTTTTCGTATACCCATTTATAGAACTGGCATAATTGGTACATCCTAACCATGAACGCAGACAAGATTGGTTAAGGAGATATTCTAATGATTGAAAAGGGGCGCTTGACCGTCAGGCAGCTTGCTTCGCTCATGTTTCTTTGCACCATCGGTGAGCAGATTCTGCTCTTCCCTTCCATGATTACCTCTTACGCCCAGCAGGATGCCTGGATATCCGCCTTGTTGGGTGTTGCCGGGGGAGTCGGTATACTCTTTATCATGCTTGTTGCCTACAAGCAGCATCCCCAATTAAACCTCATCCAGAATGTCATTCAAACATTAGGCCCCTGGATCGGAGCTTTGTTCAGCTCTTTTTATATCTTTTATTTTCTGATCAGTACCTCTACGTACATCAGGGAGGTCGGCGATTTCATGACCACCCACATTTTACCGTATTCTCCGCTAGGGATTCTGCATCTGGTTTTTATTTGTACACTTGCCTGGGGCCTTCTCTCGGGTCTGGAGAGCATCGGCAAGAGTGCCGAAATCTTTCTTCCCTTAATCGTGCTCTTTCTGCTTATACTGACCGTGTGCCTGCTTCCCAACGTCCAGCTGAGTCACATTAAACCTGTGCTTGCACAAGGCTTTCTTGGACCATTCAAAGGTTTTATCGCTGTACTTACATATCCTTATTGCCAACTGTGCATCTTCATGATGCTCCTTCCGTATACGAAGAAAGAACCCCATTTAGAAAAGGATTTTCTGCTATCGGGCATGATTGGCGGCTTATTACTTTCGCTGATTCTCAGCATGTGTCTGCTGGTCATGGGCCCTTTCTTGACACAGCATCACTGGTTCACCGCGTTCAATCTTGCACAGAAGATCAGTATAGGCAACTTTTTGCAACGGATTGAGGCTTTCATGGCATCTGTATGGCTCATCGCTGTGTTCTTCAAAAGTGTACTGTTCTTCTACAGTTTCATCCTGAGTCTGGCTCACCTGTTTCGCCTGGCCAACTACCGTTCACTGATACTACCCGGCTCGGGACTTATCTTCGCCATGTCCATTCTCATTGCGCCTGACGAGAACTTTTACCTCAAGGTGATCATTCCTTACTGGATTGATTGGGATCTTACTTGCGGTATTGCTTTACCGCTAATGCTCATTCTGGTACATCAAATGAAAATGCGTTTACGAAAAATAAAACAATCCACCTAATCCAGCTGTCACTCCAGTAGGAATGAGAAAGGAGTTCTCCATGTTCAAACCGATTATTCCATTTGAACCCATATCCCGGGATACCTTGCCCACAGGACCGCAGTGGATAGCACAGATCAAATGGGACGGTGTCCGCATGCTCGCTTATGAGGACGGACAAGAGCTGCGTCTGATAAACCGCAGACTGCATGAACGAACCGCACAGTATCCCGAGCTGGCGATTCCACGTAATCTATGTGCCGGTTCCTCTTACATTCTGGATGGTGAAGTCATTGCACTGGACCCGGACACCGGTAAACCGTCGTTCTATCACGTTCTCAGGCGGGATCGCATGAGCAGGCCTGATGGCATCGCACAAGCTGTACACCAGATTCCAGTCACTTATATGGTATTTGATATCTTGTTCTACGAGGGAATGTGGGTGACGGAACGACCACTGGCAGAGCGTCAGCGGTTGTTGCATGAGGTGCTCAATCCTGCTCCCCATGTTCAGGAGGTAACCAATGCACCAGATGCAGCTTCCCTGCTTACAGTGATGAGACAGCATCAGATGGAAGGAATCGTGTGCAAGGATCTTTCCAGCAACTACGGGATTCAGGGCAAGGATCAGCGCTGGCAGAAGGTCAAAATCATGCATGATGTATATGCCATGATCGGCGGAGTCACTTACCGGAGCGGTATCGTGAACGCCGTTGCGGTTGGTGTATATGATGGACCTCATTTTGTCTATATTGGTCATGTCGGGACTGGCAAGCTTAACTCTAATACCTGGCGAGAACTCACGTATCAAGTACAGCCTCTGATCAGAGAGGAAAGGCCGTTCCATAATGTACCCGAGCGCAGCGCGGAGACCACCTGGGTGGAACCACAAGTAGGTGTCAAAGTTCAGTATATGGAACTGACACATCATCGCACACTCCGCCACCCCAGTATTCAGACCTTTGCAGCCGTAACCCGTGAGGATTGCCTGGCGAACCAGTTGCTTCAATAAATAAAAACCAGCTAGAAATCGTGCAGCCGATCATTCCAGCAACGGATTCAATAATGGATTACGCATTGGAGGTGTTATGTACATGGCCCCTAAGATCCAAGGAACCATTGTAATCGAAGGTATAGAACTTACCGTAACCAACCCGGACAAGCTGCTATGGCCGGATGCGGGGGTAACCAAAGCCATCTATCTGCAAAAGCTGGCTGCACTTGCCCCTTACCTGCTCACGTACACGCGAGATAGGCTACTCACGACCATACGCTACCCTCACGGGGCTGGAGGAACATTTTTCTATCAAAAGAATGCCCCCGAGCCTGTACCCGAATATGTTCGCACGGAAGTACATGATGGCATCCGATATGTGGTTATGAATGGACTTCCTGAATTGTTGTGGCTTGGCAATCTGGCTGCACTCGAATTCCATCCGTCCCTGCATGTGATTGGAAGCCATCTGCCCTGTGAATGGATGATTGACCTGGACCCCTCGCAGGAACATGAACCCCGGATCATGCAAGCTGCACTCATCGTAGGGGAGACCCTGACCTCCCTTGGTCTACAGTCCATCCCCAAAACTTCAGGAGCCACAGGAGTTCAAATCATCGTGCCGATTGTCCCAGGTGTGACCTTTGATGAATTGCGGGATATTGGTTACTTTGTTGGCAAATATGTCACCCAGAAGCACCCGGATCTGTTCACACTGGAACGACTCAAAAAAGAACGTGGAGACCGAATATACTTTGACTATCTTCAGCATTATGGTGGCAAGACTCTGGCGGCCCCCTATACACCCCGCGCCAAATCAGAAGCAACCGTCTCTACTCCGCTTACCTGGGATGAGGTTCGAAACAACGTCTCGATCAAGGATTACCATCTGATGAACATTATCGAACGCCTGAATGAAATCGGCGATTTGATTGCGGCAGTTAAACCACAACCGATTGAACTGATCCTCAATCACTTGAAGAAAAAATAGCCGACTCCCTCATCACAAGGGTGTCGGCTATTATCGTTCATGCGTACGTTTTATAGCTAATGGATACCTTTTTTCTTGAAACGCCCGCCCTTCACATCATGAATGTTACCGATTGCCACGAAGGCTTGCGGGTCCCAATCTTCAACAATGGTTTTGAGCTTGGCTTCTTCCAAACGGGTGATCACAACAAAGATAATTTTCTTCTCGTCCCCGCTGAATCCGCCCTCTCCATCGAGATACGTCACACCACGGCCAAGACGATCTGTCAGAGCTGAGCCGATATCACGATACTTCTCACTAATGATCCATACTGATTTGGACTGATCCAGTCCTTCATTCACGATATCAATCATCTTCATCGCAATATAATATGCAATCATGGAATACAGGGCATTCGGCCAACCGAAAACAAATCCTGCACCTGCAAAAATAAATACGTTAATGAACAATACGATCTGTCCTACAGACAACGGTGATTTCTCACTAAGCAGGATGGCCACAATCTCTGTACCGTCCAGTGAGCCACCAGACCGAATTACGAGTCCAACACCCACTCCAAGGATCAATCCGCCGAATACAGCTCCGAGCAGCGGCTCTCCCGGTGTTAATGCAGGAACATGGTGCAACAATGATGTCCCGATGGACATGACCACGATCCCCAGCAGTGTGGATAACGCAAATGTTTTACCAATCTGTTTGTAACCCAGAATCAGGAAAGGCAAGTTGAGCACGGTCAGAAATATTCCGAGCGGCAGATGTGTAAGCTCTGACACCATAATTGAAATCCCTGTAATTCCACCATCAATAACACCATTCGGCACGAGAAACACTTCAAGCGACACAGCCATCAGTGCAGCACCCACCAGAATCATTACAATTCGTTGCAGAAGCTTCAATGTAAACACCGAGCTTTTGACCCCGCGGTCAGCTGTCTTGGCTGTTAGTTCTTTCACCGTTACATTGGACATGGTATCCCCCCGTTCAATCAGTGTGTGAATCCATTTTATAAATCATTTAAATACTCAGGGTGAATCTACATATAGAAGAACAAGAAATTGCATTCTACATGTACCCTGGCTATGACGAGCACAAGCATCTAAAGGCGATATAAAATGGATTCAAAATTGTCTTAATCCCTGTCTACACTTTCAAAAGAGAGCAAAAGGGAGCCTGTTTTCCCGCAGACTCCCCTCCTTCGTCAAGACATGATTTATATATCTATTATATCATAAAAGATCAAATTTGAGCAAAATACTTAGCAAAAAGAAGATAAATTCACAAAAAGTGAACTTATCTTCAGAAATCTGCCCTAAATCGGCTATAGAAGCGGAGAAAGCATCCGAGAAAGCATTTCTGCGCCTTTTTGCCATCGTGATCGCTCGTGAAACACCCGTGTATCGATCTGGCTGCACTCCCCGAGATCACGTTCAAAATCGGTGACCAAACGATCAATAGAAGATGTCTCAAACAACACAGCGGTCAATTCGAAATTACAGAAAAAACTGCGCATATCCATATTGGCCGTGCCTACGGTTGCAAGCAGTTCATCCACAATCATCACTTTGGCATGCACAAAACCTTTACGATATTGGAAGAACTGGACGCCTGCACGCAGCAGTTCCTCCACGTATGAGAGTGACGCCAGATGTACCAGTCGAGAGTCGGACTGATAGGGAATAATAATTCTCACATCCACTCCGCTGACAGCAGCCGTTTTGAGGGCTTCGTACAAGGCCGGGTCCGGAATGAAATAGGGTGTGGTAATGTATATTCGCTGACACGCTACCGATATGGCGCCAAAACACATCTCCTGAATGGCATCCCAATCCTGATCCGGCCCACTCGCCAGGATTTGAATTCGTTCTTCACCACTACAGATATGAGGCGGGAACAATTCCGCAAGCTGGGGTTCGGTAATACGCTCGCCGGCAGCAAGCTTCCAGTCATTAAGGAACGTACTTTGCAGAAAGTATACGGCATCTCCTTCAATCTGCACATGTGTATCCCGCCAGAAACCTACCTCCGGATATTGTCCGAGATAATCATCTCCTACATTCATGCCACCCACAAAGCCAACCCGTCCATCCACGACAACAATTTTGCGGTGGTTCCGGTAATTGACTCTACGGTCTACCGTGGCAATCAGTGGCGGCAGAAAGTAATGAAACTCCACGCCCGCATCCTGAAGTTTACGAATAAAGCTCCAGCTCATCTTATGGCTGCCCAGACCGTCACAGATAAACCGAACCTTCACTCCCTCCTGTGCCTTACGAATCATGACATCCTGAAACTTGGTACTGATCACATCATCACGGAAGATATAAAATTCCACATGCAGGTGATGTTTCGCTTTCTCCATTTCCTTCAGCATGGCCCCAAATGCCTCTTCTCCGTTCGTGAGCACCGTACTATGATTGCAACCCGTGATGGGGCTTTCAGACAGATGGGACAACAAATTGAACAAGCGATGCTGATGCTTGAAGCGATTGCCAGGCATCTGTTCCACATCTCCGATGATGTGCGCTTGTTTCCAGATCGTCTCCCTCATTTCCCGAAAGATACGTGATCCGCCCTTGCGAAGTTTTTTCCGTTTGTTATAATCCTGCGCCACGAAATAGTACACCACAAAACCGATCAGTGGTACGCAGAACAAAATAAACAGCCAAGCCACCGCTTTTGCCGGATTACGAAATTCCAGCAAAAGAATCGTGGCCGCCTGAAAAATAAACACGAATAAAATAATAACCAGCCAGAACATTCGGCTTCCTCCTCAGGTGGCAAGCTGCATGACCTTGTCGTTCTTTTTCAATAAACCCAGCTTTGACGATTAAGTCAGCAGCTAATCATAGATACCCAATGTAGACCCTATTCGTAACGTTTGCTTAGATAAAACTTTACATAAGATCACAAATTACATGAGTTGGATCATCTGATTTTCTGTTCAATGGTTGTATATTCTGACTGTGTTACCTTCTACATATGAAGTTATTCATCAAACAGAACAGCATTGTACCACCTAAGCAGATCAATTCCCCTTCCAGACTCTTCCTCTTTTCTTTATGAGAAGGTGGTCTTCTTACGTAAAATTAGATATAATACTCGTTAAAAACTTATTACCTAAAGGAGAAGAGCAGTGAATGGAAAGTGAGAGGTATGCGTTAAATTTAGTATTGGTTGCGTTTTTGATAGGACTTTCGGCTTTTTTTGTTGCAGTGGAGTTCGCTCTGGTACGGGTTCGTCCGAGCCGGATCGACCAAATGATTGCAGAAGGAAACAAACGTGCGCTGGCTGTGAAACAAGCCGTTGCCAATCTGGATGGCTATTTGTCCGCCTGCCAGCTTGGAATCACGATTACCTCTCTGGGACTGGGTTGGCTGGGTGAACCGACGGTAGAGAAGATTCTCCACCCTGTGTTTGAAAGCTTGCAAATTCCTGAGGCGGTGTCTTCATTCTTATCGTTTGTTATTGCGTTTGCTTCCATCACGTATCTGCATGTTGTGGTTGGTGAACTCGCTCCAAAAACGATTGCAATCCGCAAAGCCGAGACTGTCGCACTGCTGACATCTACACCTATCATCTGGTTTAACCGAATTATGTATCCTTTTATCTGGCTGTTAAACGGCTCAGCGAACCAACTGGTGAAACTGTTCGGAATCAAACCTGCTTCTGAACATGAAGATGCACACTCTGAAGAAGAGTTGCAGATCATTATTAATGAAAGTTTTGAAAGTGGTAAAATCAACCAAGCCGAGTTCGGTTATGTAAGCCGGATCTTTGCTTTTGATGAGATGTTAGCCAAAGAAATCATGGTTCCCCGGACCGATATGGTCTGCCTTTATGTGAATAGAACGAACGAGGAAAACCTGGAGATCATTCGTGAAGAGCAATATACCCGTTTTCCAGTCGTCAATGAGAGTAAAGACGATATCATCGGAATCATTAATACGAAGCAATTCTTCCTGGAACTCTACGGAAATGATGAACCTGTCGATTTGTCTTCCCTGATTCAGCCCGTATCTGCTGTTCACGAAACAACTCCTGTGAAGGACTTGCTCAAGAAAATGCAGAAGGATGGAGTACACATCGCCGTGCTGGTCGACGAATATGGAGGAACGTCCGGAATTGTAACCATTGAGGATGTGCTTGAGCAGATCGTTGGTGAGATCCGCGACGAGTTCGACGCAGACGAAGTGGAGGAGATTCAGGTCATCAATGAGAATTATGTCATTATGAATGGCAAGGTTTCCTTATCGAAGGTGAACGACATGTTCATGTCCAACCTGGATGCAGATGAGTGGGACACCATTGGTGGATGGCTCTATAGCCATCGTCCGGAGATGAATGAACAGGAAGAATATGAAATCGAGAATATGACCTTCGTTTTACTGGAAAAAGACAAGAATCGATTCTACAAAGTCGCCGTTGTTCCCAAGGAACCGTTGACCATGTCAGACTACGCAGATGAAGACGAGAACCATTCATAATCTGGACTATCAACATACGGTTACGATTGGAGTTAACTAAAGGGGCTGTCCCATTGTCATGAATAATGACGGGACGCCCCTTTTAATTTCAGCTGCATGATGAACTTATTTTAAAGAAAGCACGTTCTGACCTAATAAAGCCCATTGCTCCGGTGCGTTAGGGCTCCCATCAATCAGATGGTTCTGCTCGATCTTCAACGATCCGATTCTGAATTTTTAGAATCATAATCTTCAGGATCATATACAGCGGAATAACGATAATCATCCCCAGAATATTTCCCAGATCGGCACCCACAAGTAACAGGATAACGGTAGTCAGTGGATGAATATCGAGCTGTTTGCCGTAGACATAAGGTGAGATCAGGTTATCCTGAATTTGCTGTGCAATAATAACGATGACTAGTGACCAGATTGCCATCGAAGGTGATTCGATGAACCCTACAATGACAACAGGAATGGCTGCCAGCAGTGCCCCCACATAAGGGATGAAGTTCAGAATAATCGATACGACGGTTAGCAGCAGCGCATATGGCAATCCAAGGAAGAGAAAACCGATGTACATCAGAATACCCAGGGCTACATTGACAATAACCCGGCCAACGATATAGTTGCTGAGTGCTTCATCGATCTCATGAACGGTCTCTTCTCCATCTTTTCGATAATGTCTGGGCAACAACAAGGTCAGATTCGTTCCGAATTTGCTGCCTTCCTTCAGCATGTAATACAGCATGATCGGGAACGTTGCCAGAATAATGACCAGATTGGATACGACCGAGAATAACCCGGAGATATAATCGGTTACCTGGGTGATCCCTTGGCTCAGATAATCGGATAATCGGGAGAACAGATCGGAATTTTCAGGCAGATAACGGGCAAGGAAACGATTGTTCTCCAGTCCAGCCAACTGATCACTGAGTGAGGCAATCAGAGCAGGCGTGTTCTCTACGAAATTCCATAGTTGTTCCCGCAGAGACGGCCATACCAGTACGCTGAACCCCGCGATCATAAGTCCAATGACCACATAAATAATAAGAACAGACAAGGCTCGCTTCAGCTTATGCCGCTCCATATAATCGACGAGTGGACGGAGCAGATAATAGAAGAAACCTGCAATCAGCAACGGAATAATAATGATATGGATCAGCGATGTGAGAGGGCGGAAAATAAAGTTCACTTTATCTCCCAGATACACGATGAGCAACAGTAAGATGATTGCTGTGCATACGCGGTAGAATTTATTGTTTATCAAAAAACGTGATCCCTCCATGCGCTGCTATGCCAATGCGACTGCGGCGATAATATGTATCTAGCGTTATATAGTATGTACCCTGAAATGAGAGGTATGCCACATCCGAACAAAAAAAAGAAGCAGGCGTTAGCCTGCCACATCTCTTTTGTTGAACACAACCCAGGAAATCACCATGAAAATAACGTAATATACTGCCAGGACGGCAACCGAGAAGCCGAGTGACATTCCTGCACTGGGTCCACCCATCAAACCAAGGTCCGCCGTGGAGTTCATGTATTTGCTAAGATCCATGTTGTTGAACAGAACATACTTGGCCCACTCATAGCGAACCGGATTAAATATGAGTGAGAAGATGCTCTGTGAGAACATAATGAACAGCGATAATCCAATCGCAAGTGCACCTGAACGAAATACGGAAGACACCATAAAGGCAATCGCAAGCGTAATAAACAGATCAACGTACAGATATCCCCATAATGCTAGTGAATTAGCAGCTGAACTGCTGCTTCCTGGCTGAGCGTCCAGCGTGTCATGCGAGAAAAGCATATAGGACATTCCGGTTGCCATTACAATGACAAGCAGTGTACTCAGAATACTGAAGATGATCACGGTCAGGTATTTGGAAGCCAGAATCTTGCTTCGTGACCATGGCCGAATCAGCAACAGCTTAATGGTTCCCCAAGTAAATTCCCCAGCTACCGCTTCCGCTGCAATCACGACACAGAAGATCGTATTCAGAAAGAATACAATTTGTATGGTTGTTACTGCCGCTTGCCAGAACGAAACACCCATGGTTCCCATGCCTTCTCGCAATAACACTGGCATTAACAGTGAGATCAAAGCCAGAATGGCTAACATGATCCAGGTACGGGGACGACGGAAAATTTTCATATTTTCATTTAATATCAAATTACCGAAACTACCCAATGCCTCCACCCCCAGTCACTTGTAAAAATTGTTCTTCCAGGGTGTGAGTCACGTTACGAATACCGTATACCTGAAACCCTTCACTAACCAGCTTGGCATTCATATCCGGAATCTGTTCACGGGACAACCGCAGTACCAGGACATTGCCCTGTACGCTGGCATCCTCAAACAAATCAGCTGCGAGGCCCGCATCATTCACTTCAAAAGCAACTTCGATTAATGCATCCGCCCCCGCTTCAGCCCGAAGATTTCTTACATCAATCAACTTGCCGTTCTGAATAATGGCCACCGTATCACACATCAGTTCCATTTCTGATAACAAATGACTGGATACGAAGACCGTAATGCCTTCCTCTCGGGTGAGCTCACGCAAATAGTCTCTCAGTTCCCGTATGCCCTGTGGGTCCAGTCCATTGGTCGGCTCATCCAGTACAAGCAACTTCGGTTTATGTAATATTGCTTGCGCGACACCCAGACGCTGGCGCATGCCCAGGGAGTAGGTTTTGACTTTATCGTGGATACGGGTTGTAAGCCCCACACGCTCAATCGTTTCCGCAATCCGTTCTTTGGTAACTCCCGGCGACATGCGGGCGAAGTGAACGAGATTCTGGTACCCGGTCAGAAACTTGTACATTTCCGGATTTTCCACAATGGCCCCTACCTGTGCTACTGCTTTCTCAAACTCATTCTTCACACTGTGTCCGGAGATCAAAATGTCACCTTTACTGATGGACATCAATCCAACCATCATTCGAATCGTCGTTGTTTTCCCCGCGCCATTAGGTCCTAAAAAACCAAAAACCTGCCCCGGAGAAATATCCAGAGTCAGGTCGCTGACCAATGATCGGGAGGATATGATCTTGCTGACGCCCTGAATACGGACGACCGGCTCCTGTTGCATTCAATCCCCTCCTTCATGGACGAGCATATATTCATGCCCGTTTCTCATATGAACATAGTGTATCATAATCTTTAGTATATTGTCCCGCAAACTGGGATTTCCCCTGACGTTTCGCCTCTACTACACACGCTTCACAGCATCCAAGCGGCATTTCACTCCGGTAGAATCCGGTGCGAAATACGTGATTGCCTCCATAGCCCTCTTCCTTCATTTCGACAGAGCTTCTAGCGACCGACACAATCATCCCACAACTGACACAGTAAAAGCGGTCCATTTCGATCAATGATATTCCTTCCCCTCACAAGGAGCATTGAAGTCCCTGTTATTTGTCGTTAGAAGCTGAAAATTGATACATTTTGTATCTACCTCGTAATTTACTTGACACCGTGACTAATGTCAAGGCTTTAGAGCCATAAAAACAAGTAAAACAAAAAAAAGCTCTATAAATGCGACAAAAGTCTCGCATTTATAGAGCCTCGTGTTAGGTAAATGATACAATTCGGTTCAAAGTATGGGTGAATATCATTATGACGAAATTCCAGTTTATTACATAATAATACTTGGTCATTCACTGTTGTTGTCATGCGGAGTACCCTCATTCTTCAAATTCGGATAATACCAGAGTAAGGTCCACTCATCCCCATCTTCTACCAGATAACAGGTCTGCACGATAGCGAATTGTCCAAACGTACCCGAAAAGGTCTGAGTGACCCGGATTCTGTAAGCTTCCGAGAATGGCTTCACGCCGCCCACCACCGTTACATCGAACTCACGCTCCGGCTCTTCCATATTCAGTTCAAAGGTTTCCACGCCAAAATGCTGCATGAATATATGTGCTCGGTTCTGTACATATGCACTCTTCGGAAACCGCTCTTTCATCAGGGGATGAAACAACTCCCACGAACTGCCGAAGTCACCCGTCTGCTCATATTTGTAGAACTCTTCGGCAACAGCAGCAGCTTCATCCGGTGCATCTGCCCGAAACATATACGGAATAGTTCTGCCAATCAGCCATAGCAATATCAGAATGAATCCGATGAATAATATCTTTTTGAGTAAATCATTCCGGTTCCTTCTTCGCAGCATGTCAGTCCTCCTTGTCCTACTCCATACTTATGATGGTTAGCAGACAAGTAGAAGCGGGTTCTACTGATAGCATTTCCTGGGAAATCACTTGTTGTGAATGGAAGAGTGCCCTCTCTTACTGATCTTGCGGCTAAGGAACCGAAGCCCTGCATATATGGCAATTCCACAGCATCCGCCGAGCACATCCACTCCGACATCACGTATCGAGCTTGTCCGGTTCGGGCTGAACTGCTGGATATACTCATCAATGGAAGCTATGATAAGCACCAAGGCCAGAGCAGCAACGATACAAGTCATTGAGCGTATTCGCCTGTATTTGAGCCCGCCGTACACAAGCACAGCGAGCACAGCGTACACAAACAGATGCGCACTCTTCCGAAAGATGAATTCTGCAAAATCGTACGGTCTCTGCTTCAGAGAGTAGTCATACTCCCCATAAGTGAATTGCACATCGGGTAGCGTAAAGCCTAATTGCATTTTTTGAGACCACTTATGAAGCCAAGGCTGAATATTCTGCTGCTGATAGGATTGAGTGGACATGGACCAGATCACCAGAACCCAGATCACAACCATCAGTAGCAGAACCATTAGCAATCCATATGTTCTACGTACATATTTTTGTCTCGTACGTGCGGAACCCTCCTCCATCATATTGATCATCACCACTTTCATATCACTTTCTTATCTCTCTCGTTACTTTAAAGATCCAACATATATCCCTCTACCATTCGTACCTACGTATACCTGACCATAGATCTGACGGTCTGCCGCCATAATCTGAGGTTCGTTACCGAGCCCAATACCAGCACCCACAGGACCTATATTATTCCAGGTTACCCCCATATCATCGGAACGGAAGAATCCATTGACGTTATTTACCATGCCATATACATATACGGTTGGCACAGACTTGCCGGGCTGACTTTTTCCAAAGGCAAACAGCTTGGAGTTCTGCACCCCCTGGATCTTGGTAAATGTTGTGCCCGAATTCGTGGATGCATATAGTCCATCCGTTCCCAGACTCACCCACACATGATTGGCAATGCCTGGAGCTGCTTCCACTTTGATGATCCCTGAGCTATCAGGAAGGCGAACAGCATTCGCTTTGTACCAATTGGCTCCTGCATCCGTAGAGCGATACAGATAACCAGCAGCATACATATAGAATTTATATCCATTGATGCGATCCGCAGCCAGCGGATGATTATAGGAGAAGACCATGCTCCCCCAATAGCTTGAAAAGGAGCACCGTTCATATTTTGCCACGTTGATCCCCGATTTGTGCTTCTGACCGGGTTACCGATCTTGGGATAATAGACAATAACGTTTGAGTTTGTGGCCGAATAGGCCACCCTTCCAAGTGTTGAACCTGCCGGAAGGTTTACCGGGGTTACCGTAACTCCATTATTGGAAGAGACGAATAAGCGTGTGGTCGTACCATACCAATCACTGCTTCCCAGAAATATCATGTAGTTTGGATTCGTCTCAAGATAGTCAATACCTACGATTTCCCGCATACCCGCAAGTGGAATTTTATTTAGCGGGGTATCGGTGACATTGTCATGCCTGAATCCGATCTGATCGGTTAAACCACTAAAGAATGAAGCGCCCTGAGGTGGTGTCGAGGCCGTGAGTGCGACAACTTCTTCGTGACCATCCGTAATAGCCTCCCAGGTACTCGCACTTCCAACTATCCCGTTGGTGCCATTAATATTGTCTGTCTTGTACACACCAAACCAGTCTGAAGCATACACTGCTCCCGGATTATGCGGGTCAAACCTGATACTGGATGTTGCTGAGAAAAACATATTGGGGGTCCACCATGACGGTTTGGATACCAGCGTTTTGTTAACCGTAGTCCAACTAAGTCCGCCATTTACGGATCGATACAGTGGCAGATTGTCCCCGCCCGTTCGAACGGCTGCCAGAATGTGATTATCGTTTTTGGGATCGATTGTGATCCCGTAATAGGATGAATAACTGGAACTTGGTGTGATATTCGTCCATTGCACACCATTGAATTTGTAGACTCCCTGATTATCGGTTGTCACATATAAGGTCCCGTTCTTCGCGACAGTCATGCGAGCCGGATATTCGGGACTTCTACCGGTAAGTTGCCATGTTGTCTGCCCATTGCTTCTTGGCGCTTTGCTATATACCCCAATGCCTCGCACCCCGGCATACACAACCTGACCTTGCTTGGTCACAGGGTTTAATCCATAGGCTACACTGCGTATGCCCTCACCTGACAACCCGTTTGGTACATCCCACACCTTGCTCCACGTTGCCGCACCGTCACTTGAGGTATATAAACCATCATACCTCGTGCCTACATGCAGATAGTTGGAGTTGGTTGGATTAACAGCGATGTTCTCTCCCATGGCTCGATGAATATTTCCATTCGATTCATTCCGAAGATTGAGTCCGGTTCGAACCCAGGTTTCTCCCCGATCTGTTGATTTCAGAATATCGTTTGGCCCGGCATTACCGTATTTCCCCGCAGCAATGTAGACCACATTGGGGTTTTGCTGGTCGAGCGCAATGCCGTCCACACCATACAGATTGCTGTCCTCATCCCCAAAATGATCAAGCAACGGCATCCAATCTCCCGATGCTGCATCCAATCGGTAGGCTCCACCAACGTCAGTTCGAGCGTAAACCAGATCAGGTTCAGTTGGATGAATAACAACGCCTGTAACGTACCCCCACCACCAATAGGCATATTTTTCCATTGATAACTTTGGGCTGATTGAACAACGTTTGTACTTGCAGGTATCATGAGCATATACATAAGTAGCACAATCATGGACAACTTCAATAGCCTGGAGATACGCATCTGGTTCACCGCCCTATCCTGTCATCTTGTATTCATTTTTCAATCATTTCAAGTGATTTTCAATCATCTGATGTATTCTGTCTCGTTCCGATTGTTCCACCATGTAGTAATAGATCCCATCTATTTTCTTGCCTGTGCCTTTGATCTCAACGGATTCAATGTGATCCAGCACCGGGCGATATTTGGAGAACATCTGCTTCATTTCGTCGAAAGTGACATCGGTTCTTACGTGAGCACTGACTTCATCCAGTAACGTCTCCAGTTGCAACACATTGGATACCTGCACCGTACTTTTCAGCACCTGTTTGATAATCTCCCGTTGACGGTCATTCCGTCCAAGATCTCCTTTCGGATCCTCATAGCGCATCCGTGAGAACCCCAAGGCTGCTGCACCATCCAGATGAATCACGCCCTGTTCGAACTGATAACCCTCATAGTCAAAAGCAAACGGATTATTCACGTCCACGCCGCCCACCATGTCGATGATCTGTGCAAACCCCTCCATATTCACTTTCATGTAGTAATGTATGGGAACATCCAGTAATTGTTCCACCGTTTGCACAGACATGTTAACACCGCCAAAGGCATACGCATGGTTGATCTTGTCTTCCGTACCATGGCCCACAATACTGGTTCGGGTATCCCGGGGAATGTTAAACATGAGCACAGACTTTTTCGCAGGATTGACACTCAGTACAATCATGGTGTCAGAGCGGCCCCGATCGTTGGAGCGCTCATCCACACCCAGGATCAAAGCATTGAAAGGCTCTTCATTCTCCATGTCCACAGGGAAGTCTCCGCCTCCCCTCTGGTCCACAATGGATACCTGTTTGATCGGTTCCCGAGGTTCGTACATTTGATCCGCCGCTGATTTAACATGCAGATACAGATACACAGAATATCCAATCGTAACGACTGCAACAAGGGAGATGACCCCTAATGAAATTTTAATCCCCAGTTTCATGGTATGGACCTCCGTCAGATGACTGCCGTTTTTCTTCCATCTATATTGGTTAAACCCGGACGACCGACGGAGTAGTATTGGAAGGACGTGTCTTTGATCTGTTCTTCTTCATAGATGTTTCTTCCATCAATCAGGATGGGTTGATTCATATGAGCTGCCAAATCGGTCAGATTAACCTCCATGAACTCTTTCCACTCCGTCAGGACGCAGAGCGCATCAGCACCTTCCGCTGCGTTCATTGCACGCTCTTCCCATGTGATGGATGGAGAATCCACCTCTTTGCGGAAGTTATCGGTAGCAATAGGGTCATACGCCCGTATCACTGCCCCCTGCTCAAGCAGACGCTGAATGATCTCAATCGCAGGAGCATCCCGAACATCATCTGTATCCGGTTTGAAGGCAAGCCCCCAGATTGCGATCTCTTTCCCTTCCAATGAGCCCAGTGCATCTTCCAGTTTGCGGATGACGTTAAAGCGTTGATCCTTGTTCACTTCCACCACAGATTTCAGCAGTTTGAAGTCATAATCCACATTACCCGCAATTTGAATCAGAGCTTGAGTATCCTTAGGGAAACAGGAACCTCCGTAACCAATGCCTGCCTTGAGAAAGGAGGCACCGATACGTCGGTCATATCCCATGCCTTCAGCCACTCGGCTGACATCAGCTCCTACTTTTTCACAAATGTTAGAGATTTCGTTGATAAATGAAATTTTGGTTGCCAGAAAAGCATTGGATGCATATTTAATCATTTCAGCCGAGCGAATATCCGTCACAATAATCTGATCCGTTAATGGCTGATGCAGCTCCTTCAGGGTGGCAACCGCTCTATCACTGTGTGTACCAATGACTATTCGGTCAGGATAGAGCGTGTCTTGTACCGCTGTGCCTTCACGAAGGAACTCGGGTACCGATGCCATGTCGAACGGTTGCGTCGTCAGACTGCCGATCCATTCCTGAATGCGATCATTGGTTCCGACAGGAACAGTGCTTTTAGTCATTATTATTTTATAATTATCCATATAAGAACCGATTTCTCGCGCAACCAGCTCAATATAACTCAGATTCGCTTCGCCGTTAGGCAGTGACGGTGTTCCTACAGCGATGATAATGATATCAGATCGACTGATGGCATCCTGAATGTTGGTGGTGAAAGACAGCCGGCCGGCCTTCATGTTGGAATTCATAATTTCCTTGAGACCCGGCTCATAGATCGGCACATGACCATCTGTCAGCAGGGCTACTTTTTCCACATTATTGTCGACACAAATCACGTTATTACCAAGTTCCGAAAAACATACGCCCGATACCAGACCTACATACCCTGTGCCAATCACCGTAATATTCATTCCATAATCTCCCCCATATCCTAATGTGTTGGTTACGCGTGTTTCACATATGTCTGAACAATATCCTGCCATTCGGTAGATACTCGAACGATATCTTCCTCGATCAGCTGACTGCCGATCTGTACTTCAATGATCTCCAGTTCAGTAACCGCTCTGACGGAATGAAGCATGCTTCGATCAATAATCACCGTATCTCCCTGGCTGATCGTTCGACGCTGGCCATTCAGAATCAATTCCCCTGTTCCCGATACAACCGTCCATACTTCATTGCGGAGCAGATGATATTGATAACTCAGGTTCTTCCCGGCGCTAATGCAGATTCGTTTGGTAAGTACCTCGCCGCCAGCTTCATTTCTCGTATAATCTAATACCCGGTAGCACCCCCATCGGCGCTCCTCATACATGGGGCGTTGATCCTCGTTTTTCACAATCTCTTTGATCCGTGGACTGGCTTCTTTGTCACTGACCAGAATGCCATCTGGACTCACAGCCACCACCACACCCGACAACCCCAGAACGGCAACCGGAATATTCAGTTCATTGATCAGGTGTGTATTGTGAGAATCTTCTGTAATCCATCCTTTTCCTACAACAGCAGTTCCCATCTCTTCGGTGAGGGTGTTCCAGGTTCCAAGATCTTTCCAGAACCCCTTGTAAGGAATGGTAATCACCTGATTCGCCTTCTCAACAACCTGGTAATCAAAACTGATTTTCTCCAATCGCCCATACTGTTTCAGCATCTCGTCGTACTGAATGGGCAGCTCCATCTCAATGAGCAAATTGATCAAATACTCCAGCTTAAAAGCAAAAACCCCGCAATTCCATAATGCAGCCTGCTCAATCATAAGGGCCGCATCGGATTCGCAGGGTTTCTCCTGAAACTTCGCTACATGAACGTATTCGTTGCTACTTTCACTGGAAGATGCAGATTGCGGAATGATATATCCATACTTCTCTGACGGATAGGTCGGTACCACTCCCATTAATGCCAGATCGGCGCCTGACTTATCGAGCATCTCTGGCAAGGTGGCCAGAACCTCGAAGAACTCCTTTTCAACAAAAGGATCTACTGGCAGTACAGCAACCGTCTCACTCAGACTCACGCTCTCCACCGAATACAGATAGGAAGCAGCGAGTGCAATAGCAGGGAACGTATCTCTGCGCTCCGGTTCCACGACCAATCTCACATCGTCTCCAAGCTGTGAAGTCAGAATCTCCACTTGTGGCAGGCTGGTTGCAATCAATGCCTGAGTTGCAATCCCGGCATCATTCAATTGCCGCCATACCCGCTGTACCATCGATTCCGGGTCTCCCTCGGGTCCATGAAGCACTTTAAGAAATTGCTTGGATCTTGAATCGTTGGATAACGGCCAGAGACGCTTGCCCGAACCACCGGATAACAAAATACTTCTCATAGGGCTGCTCCATCCGAGAGCACAACCGCCCCAGATCCTTTACCGGCCTTGGTTGGTTGGTTATATGGGCTGGTCTGACCGGACTCCAGTCTGCCTACCGGATTGATCCGCGTCCAGGCTGCATAATAATTCGAGTTCTTGCCATACGAATTGTCCAGCAGGATGTTCGGTTGATCGAGAAGACAAGCCAGAATATGTCCATGCAGACGAGATGTCGTGATGGTCTTGTATTTATTGAATTCCTTTATGGCCGTATGTACCATCCGATCAGAGTATTTGTACCACAACCAACGTGCGAAAGAATTGCCTTTTCCCGATTTCAACCGCGATGAAATCATACGAATGATCTTGCGGTCTATCCGGTTGTACAATGTCTCCCAGTCTTTAAACGTGGCCTTGGGCCCACTGACGGATTCGTAATGTACTTGATTCTGGGTCTTCTCAATGTCTTTACGGAAGAAGTACAACATCTCCGCATTAGGCTTGCTCTTGGACTTCAGAGGCCACAACTGATGAGCCATATCCGGGGAAAGGTACACATTCGTTTGTTGAAACTCTTTGCTGGCTATCTCATAAGATAACGTATCACGGACAAAAAAGTGTACATCCTTATGACGGTTGAATACCTGGGCTGTTTTCTTCAATTCAATATCACTTTTGTAAAACATCGTCTGCGGCAGAATGACTATTCGGTGATTCGGATGCTGGGCAATCATTCGTTCTCTCAATTTCTGATGAGCCGGATACAGGTCACCAAAGTTACCTCCGCCGTGTAATACAATGGTGATGCCTTCTGGAACCTTGAGGGACAAAGGGCAATCCAGAATGCTGTATCTAGCACGTACATGAATATCATTGTCCCGGAAGAAAGCTTCCGTACCTTTCATAATCAACAAGTCTCCACCATTGCTGTGAACCGGGTAATCCAGATAATAGATCTCTGTACGCGGTGGAATGACTTTCAGAATCTGACGTAGATGTCCCTTCAACTCTTCCATGGGATGAATATTGTTAGTGCCCAGCATCTCCATCTCCTCCTTGGGTAACTCTTTTTCTTTTTTTGTTTAACCGTTCATAGAGAAACGTTAGATCTTCCTTGTCATAGAACATGGCGGCGAACTTCACCTTGAACACGATTTTCATCGCAGCCACCGTAACGACCATTCGCACAATGGAACCAACGAGCAGTGCAATCGCAATACCGTTAAGCCCCCACAGCGGAGTGAACACAAAGAACAAGGCCACAGTAACGGATAAAGCAATCAACTGTCTGATCATCACCAGCCCCGGCCGGCCAAGCGCATTAAATGCGGACGCCAGAATCCAGGAGCCACCACCAATAATGCATTCAACAGCCAAGATATAAAATGCCACACTCGCTTCCAGAAACTCGGAGCCGAACAGAATTCCCATCAGGTAATTCCCTACAAACATGGTCGGTATAACAATGATCATCATGACCATAAGCGAGATGCGGAAGGCTCTGCCGACCGTTCCAATAATCTGCTCTTGGGGTAACCCGGTCACCTTGGGAAAAACCACATTGCTGATTGCCGTCTGGACCGCATTATAGATCCGGGATAACGCAAAGACGACAGAATATAGTCCGAAATCACGCGGGGTGAGCAAAGCCAAAATAATGATTTTGTCAAACTGGGTATAGATCGTACCTAACAATTCAACGCCATATACTTTGGTTCCATAACCGAAAAGCTTCTTCGCAGAACTCCGGTCGACCCGGTCCTTGAACCACCTCAGTCTCAATTCATTGCGGTTGGCATAGATAGCCCACCCCACGACCGAGAAGCTGGTCACAAAATAAATGGCAGCTGCAAGCTGTATGCTAAGCATACCCAGACCCCATAACACAAAAAGCCCGCCTACATTAAACAGGGGGATCATTAGCCGAATGCCATTATATACAGCGAATTTCTCTCGACTCTGCGAGAGAGCTGATATGAGATTGATAACGATGAGTACGGGAACTGTAGCAATCGTATACCATCTGGAGATCTGGACGACCTCGGGCGGAAAGCTGGAGAGCCAGAAGGGTAATCCAAACCAGGCGACAATACCGATGATGATGCACACCGGAACTTGAAAGAGAAAGCTTAGCCGGACATACTGGGCACTCTTCTCGCTCGCACTTTGTTTAATGTTATAGATGATGGAAGTGGGCAGTCCGAACCCGACCAATCCGGTAAGAAGCGCAGGCCAGAACAGGATGGCCGAGAATGCGCCTTTCCCTTCTACTCCGAACATGCGTGACGTCAAAATGGAAGACAGCATCGTCAATGTCATAACCAGCAGATTGGTTCCGCTGGTCTGCAATATGGCACTCATTAAGCCGTTTCCTCTGAATACTTTGCGAAGTGCAACTTGCGCCATAGCGATCCTCATCCCTTACTGTTTTGACGAAGCGATCCGACGATCATGCCGTTTCTGTAACATACTTTGGCAAGCTGACGTGTGAATCGATCTGCATTATAAATATAGATTAGCGCTGTCGTGATTCCCTGTGCGAGCTTAATTCCATGTTTGGCCGTACGCACCACACCACGATCCTGATCGCGGACGGCATCACTGACACCCTGCCAGTAGATTCGGCGGAGAAACCAGTTCTTTGTGGTTCGTTCCTTCGCTACTTTATGTTGTACAGCTCCGTAAGGCGTGTAATACACCTTGAACTTGGTCCGTATTCTCGCAATCAGCTCACTCTCTTCACTGGAGAGCAGATTGTTGCCCACCCTTCCAAGATCTTCACGAAAGGGAGCCAGTTGATCAAAGACGGATAAACGAAAAGCTACATTGGCACCAAACGGAATGTACGGACTCTTCATTTCAGTTACGTCTTCCGCAAAATCCAGAATGGTGAATAGCGACCTGTTCTCCGGTGGAATCCACATCGGCTCAGGCACTTCCCAGATCGGATCAATCTTGCCGCCAACACATCCGATGCTATCGCTCCGCTCAAACACGCTCACGATCTCGCGAATCCAGTCCCTGCACGCAAAGGCGTCATCATCAAGAAACAGGATATACTGGCCGCGCGCCTCTTGAATGGCCCGATTGCGGGCTACAGACAGCCCCTGCTTTTCTTCCAGCACGTACCGGATAGCGTAATTCTCATGCTGCTGTATCGTTTCCAGAACCACTTCCCGGGTGTTGTCTTTGGAATTGTTATCGATGAGAATAATCTCATAGTCAGTACTTGGGTAATTCTGTTGTATTACACTCCGTATGGCCTCTACCGCATCATGAACACGATTATACGTACAGATCGCGACGGTTACCTTCATCATTTCATCCCCATATCCTTGAATTAGGTCCACTCTTTCATCTGCACTAGCTGGAGTACAACATAAGTGTCCTTTGGGCAATCACAGGCCAATCCAGCCGCTCCAGCGCTTTGACAAAACCACTGCCTTCCTCGAACTCCGATTGCTTCAACCGGATCATATTCATCGCTTTGAGTAACCCGTCCGGGTCCGATGGTTCATAGAGGACTGCACAATCTTCAGGAAGGTATTCCTCCAGCAAGCCAATCCGTGGTGCCACAACCGGTTTGCAGAAGGTTAACGCCAGAATGGCACTGCCAGAAGTGGCAATCTGCTTATATGGAAGAATGATGGAATCGACAGCATCAAAATAATCCGAATATTCATCATCTTCGATAAAATGAAAATGGGTATGAATATGCCCACTATTAAGGAAGTCATCATCGAGATCATAATCTTTCACCTTTTTGCCGGCGATCAACAGATGGACCTGATCGGATTGCAGATCCTTGAATGCCTCCAGCAAATCATCAACACCCTTGTACGGAGAAACCTGGCCGAAGAACGCATACACATAACTGTCTTCCGGGATGCCGAATCGGGAGCGGATATTCACACCCTTCCCCTGGTATACCCCCTTGTAATGCCCATGCGGAATAATCTCGATCCTGCTCGAATCAATTCCGAACGTCGAACAGATCTCGGAGATCAGGGGTTTGCCCATTACGATCAGCTTCGAGCAATGGTTGACCAGAATTTTTCTCATCCAGTAATCAAATCGGGTCTTGCCGCTATTGTGCGGCCAAATATTATGCACGGTCCAGAACAGTTTGGCACCGCGGATACGAGCAAAACAAATCATCAACACATACAATATCGATTTGATCACGGTAGACAGTACGGATGAACCTCTGTAATAGAAGCTGGGCCAGTGAAAATGGAGCACATCGTTCTTTTTAAGTCGGATCAGATCTTTTTTGGTAAACTGCTTCACTTCCCATCCCTTATTCTCAATGGAGTCGGATAACAGTTCGTTGAATTTATTATTCTCAATCATCTTGGGCAGCATATATACCGTTGGATTTCCCATCCAGCACCTCTTACTTTAGTTTCATTCGCACAGGGTCCTCCGCATACGTCCCAACCGCACGTCTCGCATGGAATCGCATCAGAAAGCCCTGTATCATGATTTTGGTATTGCGCTTGAGTAGCACCCAATCTTTCCACCAGGGGTATAGTGACAGTGCCTTTTTCAAATACACGTTGTTGCGCAGCGTATTTCGGGACCATTCCAACATTCGATAATGATGTAATTGGCGGCGCTTCTGTTCCTTGGACATGTCGTTGTAGTATTTCAAAATAATTTTGCGCTGGCCTTTGTACTTAGCCGTTGTAGAGGTTGAAATTCGCGGGCCGCTATGGATGTTAATATCCACCAGCGGTTCTTTGACGTTCACGGCAATGTAGCCCCGTTTCAGAATCCGCAGATAAAAGTCGTAATCCTGGGCGGATGTCAGATTCTCATCGAATCGAACTTCACGGGCAAGCGAGGTGAGTACCATAATCTTGGACGTTTCCCCGATCCAGTTAAAGGTCAGCAGATCCTCATAACGGATCACATCACGAGACTCCACTGACAATTTCCGTTTGACCACCTGCTGCTGCTCATTCGTATAGGCCAGATATTTGCTGCAAAAGGTGAACGATTCCTGCGTCTGCTCCAGTACTTCCGACTGGACTTTTATTTTATCAGCCATCCACTCATCGTCATCATCCAGAAACGCTATATACTTGCCATTAGCTTGGGTTATGCCCATATTCCGCGCATGATTGGCTCCTTTGGGATAAGGAACCCGGATGTACCGGATGCGTGAATCTTTCCGAGCCCAGGCCTGACAGACCTCCGGTGTCTCGTCCTCCGAACCGTCATCCACAATGAAAATCTCCAGATACGGATGAGTCTGTTCAAGCACACTTTTCAAAGCATTTTTCAATAACCCGGCCCGGTTATGGGTCGTAATGATGCAAGATACCAAGGGGTTCATTTCATCACCTTTTCCTGTTTTACTCGAATTTCACTAGGATACCTTCATTTGAAGTGCATCATATATTCCCGACAATCTGCCCATCAGAAGATTAATATCAAACCTGGCGGATATAATCTCCCTGTTATGTGAACCCATTCTTACTCTAAGCTCTTCATCCGTGATGAGATACTCCAGCGCCGATGTCAGCCCGTGCACATCTCCCGGCTCGATTAACAGCCCATTATGACCGGATGTAATCACTTCGGGATGCCTCCGACGGTGGTCGATATAATGGGCAAGCCACAATTCATTGCTTCGAGTATGGCCATAGGTAATCCCTCATGATAAGAAGGCAAGACCAGAAGATCTGCTTCCTGCATCAGCTTTTCCTTTTGCTCTCCGTTAATCCAGCCGAGTACGTTGACACAATCCTGTATTTCATACTGCTGTACGAGCGCTTGGACTTCATGCACTTCACCATCACCTGCCAGATTGAATGTGGCTGTAACGCCTAATGCTTTCAATTGCTGGATGGACTGAAGCAGATCGTAGACTCCTTTTCGTTCACCCAATCTGCCCATGAACAGAGCATTAACCGCAGGTTGCTGTGTCCTCGGGAACGGTTCTTTAACGAAAACCCCGTTATAGAGCACCTCAATGGCAGTCTCCGAGACGATGGTAGCGAAATACTCTTTCCACGTTTCCGATAAGACAATCAACTTGTCAGCCTGGTTCAAAATATAGTGACAATACTTGCGCTGCAAGGGAAACTTGTTATAGAACTCATCAAAGCTGGCCGCATGAATATGCAAAATGACGGACTTCCGAAATAACTTTCTTGCCGTCAGCAGAAACAGTGACTTTCGATAGAAACTCCCGTTGTTCGCCATATGAATATGCACGATATCCGGCTTGAACGTGTACAGCTTCATCCAGAATTGCAGGAACCCTTTTATAAAAATAAGCAGGCGTGAGAACACGCTGCCCGTGATATACGTTTCGACCCGTTGCATGGGATACAATTCCGAGATGGAAGAATCCTCAATGTTTTTGATTACACTGACAATGCCGCCCATATCCTTCAAGGATGATCCAACAACCAATACTTTTGGTTTCATGATAGACTCCTTTTTTTCATGGTTAATCCTTTAGAATGAAATAGCTCTTATCATGCATGTTCAACCGCCTATAGACTGTTCACGTAATTTTTAATGGATAAGATCAGATCCGATTCTTTTCTCACATACGGCTGGAACGTTAGTTCTTCTATGCAAGGGACCAGCTTTTGCAGATCTGCCCGACTCTCCGCAACCGCCACATAGCCATTGTCCTGAAAAACCTTGGAGATCTCAAGCTGATGATCATCCACATGTTCGCCCCATTCTTTCCGCCGCGGAACGACAATCACCGGCTTGCCCCGTTCGAGACAATTCGTGATGGAGCCAACACCCGCATGCGTGATAACACATCGACTGCGCTCCACATAATCATTCATCTCTTCCTGGGTCAGAAAAGGAATGGCTGTGAAATTATGCGGCTGAACCTCCGTGTAACCGGATTGGACAACTACCTCTTCTTGAATGATTCCAGCCTCAATTGCCTCATCAATCAGTTCAAACATACGATTGAACGGAAAACGCTGGGTTCCAACGATCGCAAATATCAAAATAAAGCCCCCCTGTATTTCGCATTGGGATAGCTATCCTGCAACGTTTCCCATTGGATGAAGAACTCATCCGAGATTTTGTACATCAATCTTCCGGTCGCGCTGGAGGAGTAGATTTTGGCATAACTTTCAATATAGATGAGCTTGGCCCCGAAGATCTTGCCGATCAGGCAAAACGGATAGGTGGCTCCCGCCCCAGTCGTAATGATCACTTTCGGACGCTCACGCAGGTATAGAAAGAACGATTTGATAATGTTAGCTACAAAGATCAGCAGGAACATCGCATTCTTTCGCTCTTGCTGCATCAGAAAGTATACTTTGCCTTTACCCTGATCTGTATATGATGTTCTGCTTTTGTTCTTCTCGGTAATCAGAAAATAATCATGTTCTTCAACCGCAGGAATGATTTTGGTTAATTCATCAAAATGACCGCCTGTGGAACTGATCAAACAGACTTTCATGTTCTAATCTCCTTTGAAAAGGATGCTTCCTTCCCCGTAACATACAATGCGTTCAGGAAGATACAGAATGGAGCAATCAGATGAACCGTCGACAAGGTATTGTCAAAAAAGGAATACGTCAGGAAACCGACGATCATGCCAGCAAAATACAATCGGATCATGCCGTCCAGCCGGAGGTACACTGCCCGGAACACCAGAAAAAGTGAAAGGAATAACAGAATGGCTCCAACCAACCCGCCATCATAATAAAAGCGAATATATTCATTATGCGGAACAACAAAGCCAGAAAAGATACTTCCATCATTCGCTACGAGGGTTGAGCCGAGGCCACGTCCAAATATCGGATACTCATTCGCTTTGCCAATAAAATAATTCCAAGCTACATCTCTTCCCGATAAGCCCTTGCTCTCTGACCTCATCTCATAATTGTCCCATTGCGCAATGACCATATAGGCCACAGCGCCAACAAATAAAATGAGAGGAATGGTGGCACTCACCCTGCCTTTAATGAAGGCTTTCAACTGATCAAACAGATAGACCAGAATAATCGGAATCAACGCGATAAGTGGTCCCCTAGTTCCCGTCTGGACCAGAATGACCAGATGCGTCAAGGTAAGCATGTAATACAGAACAACTTGATGACCTTGCTTGATCTGAATCAGACAGACGCAGATCGAGATAAAACACAGCATGGCCAGATGCGCGGCGATGTTAGCTCCCTGTAATCGGGTTACTCCCGACATCTCCAGGTTGGTAATGGACAATATGCCTGCCATCTGAAGTACGTAACCACCGGCAAGACTGAACAGCGGCAGCCATGCAAGCAGACGTATGATTCGTTGACTGATCTCTCGTGAAAAGTGAGGCATCAGCAACAAAAATGGAACAACTACTCCCAGAAAGGCCTTGAATGGATCGAGCGGACTAACCTTATTGGGCAGATCAGACAGGAAATAACTCTCCACAAATAAAAAACCAATCGCCAGTGCAGGATATATCAGATCTTTTCGAATACCAAAGCGTAAAAAAAGAGAGATGACAAAACCCAGAATCGCCAGCTTGTAGAAGGAGAGCGAATCCAGTCCCGCCAGATGAATGCTAAATATCTTATCAATGGACAATGAAAAACTTACAATGAGAATCATGAAGATCCAGCTGGGCTGTTTAATATAGACGCCCAGCAGAATCACAGACAGGAGTGCAACAACCGAGATTAGCGGAAGATAGATTGCTGCGAAGACAATGACCAGTGAAAACAGAATGATATTAAACGACTTCATGTTCCATGCAGCAAGTATACCGGTCTTTTGCATATCTGCTAGGCCACCTCAAAGCCAGAATCGTGTATCAAAACGCATCCTTCGAACCAACCAGCACCTTGAACGTTCTGAAGATAATTTTGATATCCACCATCATGCTGCGCTCACGGGCATACGTCAGATCCAGCTCTACCATTTCTTCAAAACCGACACTATTTCGACCGCTGACCTGCCATAATCCCGTACAACCCGGAATCATCTGAAGACGTTGTCTGTCATAGGAAGTGTAGTTCTGCACTTCTCTGGGCAGAGCCGGTCTGGGGCCAACGAGACTCATCTCTCCTCTGAACACGTTCCACAGCTGTGGCAATTCATCCACACTCGTTTTTCGAATAAATTTGCCAATCCTTGTGATGCGGGGATCATTCTTCATTTTGAACATGTTCCCGTTCACTTCATTCTGATCAATCAGCTGTTCCAGCAGATCCTCAGCATTCGCAACCATGGACCTGAATTTGTACATATGAAACTCTTTCCCATCCTGTCCCACCCGTACCTGACGAAAAAAAACAGACCCCTGCGGGGCCTCGATTTTAATCAGTATTCCGATGACCGCAAACAAGGGGCACAAAATGATTAAACCTATGAAAGAACCCAGCAAATCGAGCATTCTTTTCATAAATAGATACACTTTATCCGCATTTTGTCCTGCCCTCGTGGATGCACCGTACCCTAGATTTGGTTCCATAACAATCTCCGCTTCTTTCGTTTGGGGAGATGGACTCATTCAAACGCCCCCCCGGCTACATGTTTTATAGACTCTTTTTCAAGAATTTGTTGCAGAGCTTGCAGCATTGGAATTCGAAGTTCCTGTTTTTGCAGAGCGAAGTCGATGGTGGTCAGAATGAATCCCAGTTTCTCTCCAACGTCATAACGTACTCCTTCAAAATCGTAAGCATACACTCCTTGTGTCTCATTTAAACGCTGAATGGCATCCGTTAATTGAATCTCTCCTCCTTGACCAATCTCCTGTTGTTCCAGATGCTCAAAAATCTCTGGACTCAGTACGTATCGCCCCATAATCGCCAGGTTGGAAGGTGCTGTGCCTTGGGCTGGTTTCTCTACGAACCTGAGAACCTCTGTCAAACGGCCATCCGATTTCAGCGGGTCCACAATACCGTATCGGTCTGTTTGTTCAGGAAGTACGGTTTGCACACCAACAATCGAATGCTGAACTTGATCATATTGATCAATAAGTTGTTTGGTGCATGGAACTTCCGATACGACGATGTCATCTCCGAGCAGTACAGCAAAAGGTTCGTCACCGATAAAGTTACGTGCACACCAGACTGCATGACCAAGTCCTTTAGCCTCTTTTTGTCTTATGTAGTGAATATCCACGTTAGAAGATTTGCGGACCTCTTCAAGCAGTCCCAGTTTCCCTTTTTCCAGCAAGTTATGCTCCAGTTCAAAGGCGTTGTCGAAATGATCTTCAATTGCCCGTTTCCCTTTACCTGTTACGATGATAATGTCTTCAATTCCAGAGGCAATGGCTTCCTCAACGATATATTGTATAGTTGGTTTGTCCACAATAGGGAGCATTTCCTTGGGCATCGCTTTCGTCGCTGGCAAGAAACGTGTACCTAAACCAGCTGCAGGAATGATCGCTTTTCTCACTTTTTTCATAAATACCACCCTATCCTCTTTTTTTTTTAGTTTTTATATAATTTGAAACAGGGCATCTAACCCTTCCTCACGTCATACCTTTGACGATTAACGTCTAAGGTTCATTGAACCCACAGCATGACCGAGTGTCTACAGTGATAAAGGTGCAGTAGACATTACCTATTCACTTGGGAATCGCGGGATGAATATTTTAATTTTCGCCGTAGCTGACCGAACCAGCCTTCGTCTTGATATTGTTAAGAATGGCACCCAGGATTCGTGCATTCACATGCTCCAGAGCAGCCTTGGTCTTCCTCACCAATTCCTTCTTGACCTTGCCAGAGTTCACCACCAGCAGCACACCATCGCACAGCGAACTTACAATGAGTGCATCCGTTACAGCGAGCACCGGCGGCGTATCAAACATGATGACATCATATTGATCTTCTAACTCTTCAATCATCTTTTTCATCCGATTGGAACCGATCATCTCGGAAGGGTTCGGCGGAATAGGGCCAGACGTGAACAGTTGGAGGTTATCGATATAACTTTCTCTAAGTACCTCATGCACACTGTACTGATTGGACATCACACTGCTAAGACCGATATGATTGGGAACGGAAAACACCTTATGCAGAGATGGATTACGCAGATCCGCATCGATCAGCAGAACTTTCTTACCTTCCTGGGCATAGGTCACAGCCAGGTTACTAATCGTTGTGGTCTTGCCTTCGCCGGATTCGGCCGAAGCCACCATGATTTTTTTGATATGACTGTCGATTGATGAGAATTGGATGTTGGTCCGTAATTTACGGTACCCCTCCGAGATTTGAGATTTGGAGTTAAAATAGGTCACCAGACTGTTATTTTCATTGGTTTGCCGTGACATATGTGCCATCCCCCACTTTCTGTTGAGAAACGTAATTTTTCGTATTTTTCAGATCATCTTTTTTCATTTTGGATATCACTGTAAGCACAGGCAGGCCCAGCTCTTTTTCGAGTTCGGTTTCGGATTTGAATGTATCGTCCAGATAGTCCAGCAGAAATACGAGTGCAATGGCGAGCACTAGACCTGCGAACAGGCTGACAATGATGCTTAATGTGGTTTTCATATTGATTGGAGATACGTTACTATCTACTTTTGCTTCACTGAGGATAGCCACATTATCGATTTTCATGATCAGGGGGATTTGAGACTGAAAAACACTGGAGATGGCATTGACTGTTTTTGCGGCTTTTTCGTAGGTAGTCCCTTGTACAGTGATGCTCATCACTTGGGACTCGCTTGCTGTAGAGACGGAGGTGCTATTCATGAGCTGTGCAGAGGTTAAGCCCAGGTCTGGATACGTGGTAGCGACTTTGTCCATAATGGCCGAAGATTTAATAATTTCTCTGTACGAGTTAATGAGTTTGATATTGGTTTGAATCATGCTGAAATCCATCATGGCCTGACCTTGAACGGTAGAGGTCTGGTTCACGATTAGTTTGGAACTTGCCTCATAGATCGGCTGGGTGAAGAAAATGCTTTTGACCCCTGCACCTACACCGGCTATTAAAGCAATTGCGACGATCAACCACAGTTTCTTTTGTAAGAGTCGAAAATATCCTTTCAGTTCCACTTTCATTCCCCCTATATGTTGTGATCAAACCTATGTAACTACCAGATGGACAGCAGCCTTTTCCGAGGTTTCCAGCGTTCCGTGACTAGACTCGTATTCGATAGAATGTAGGATGCATTCTCTGCCAACCTTCTGACGGCATCAGCTCCGAAACGACGCTCAATGACCCGCTCTCCCTCACGTATGGCAAATGTCCTTTTGCACATATCATGTGCATCTGATGAAATGAAATGAAACCCGTTTTCTTTGCAAAAATGAAAACACCACTTCTGAACTTTTCGTCCGAAAAGCCCAGTGAAAGATTGAGCAGTGAGCTGACATAGCCCGCCTTGACTCAGATAATCAGCCAACAGCTTTGGCTTCTTCAAAATGACACGATTGCGTTCCGGATGAGCAATGATAGGGGTGATTCCCGCTATTCGTAATTCATGCAGTATCCTGGGGAACTGTGAGGGAATATGATCAAAGGGTAATTCCAGCAACATGTAACGACTTCCGGCGAGTGTGCAGCACTTCCCTGCATATAAGTCTCCAATCAGGTTGTCATGCACCCTGATCTCCTGTCCGGGACGAATCTCCAGGCGAATGTTACGTGTGCGAAGTTCTGCATGAAGCAGGTTCACGGCCTGATTGACCACCATCGGTTCATTGTTGTATTGCCCGTTCAGGTGATGCGGAGTCGCAATAATGGAGGTGATTCCGGAGGCTGCCGCCTTCTCAGCCATTGCAACGGACTGCTCCATTCGAACAGGACCATCATCCAGACCGGATAAAATGTGGCAGTGCATTTCAACCATATCCAAACTTCCTGAAATAGTATGATCCCCCTCGCCCTTTTATTCATTGCGCAAATGCTTTTGGTGTTAAAGAACTAATGCATAACGCTATGAAATATAGTAAAATGGCGTTAAGTACATCCTTAACCGAAATAAGTTGGACTTATATGGTAAAATCAATGTAATGATAGGGTTTTTGCAGAGCTCTTTGCTCTGTTGCCTTTTCATACTGAAAACGGGAAACCGTGGGAAACTGAACTTCAGTAAGCATTGCGTTTAACTGTCCCGTTATATATAGTTTCTGTTCGTGCTGAATATGCAAGTTTGAATGATACATTGTGAGTTCTCCAAAGGGCTGTTTCCATTGCAACCTTGCGTGAAGTCTTACACATACATGATGATCTTCAACATCCAAACCAATGAGCATTTCTGATGATACGGGCAAGTTCAGGTCGCTCAGGAAGGTGATCGCTTGAGTGTCCATACCAAGCAACAGAACGGGGCGCCTTTTGCGGTCTACCATTTTCCCATGAAACTCCTGAATGTACATATGGACATTTAATTTCATATCAGCCCAATCCTGAATTATTGAATTCATGGTTTCATTCCTTTAGAATGGATTAGCCTACATGGATTGCCTCTACTTCCTTCTCACAGGTATAAGGTCCAGGCAACAAGGAGATACTTAAAATATCCCAAATGATACATTTTGTAACTCCATACGTCCAATTTACGATACAATACGTATCATGTCAAGCGGTATTTGGACATGGTTCTTTTGATTTACGACAATATGAGATGTCCTTAGACAGACCTATTTACATTGAGTTTGAAGGAAACGAAAGAGGATTTACTATTTTGCAGTAAAGCTGCCCTGATCAAAAACTTGGCTCAGGATTGTTTCAATATATATTTGATGTCGTTCAGGGGGAACTAGCTTATGAGCTACGGAAATCGCATTGCTGAATTAAGGGAACAGCGGGGACTTACTCAAGAAGAACTTGCGAGCTCCATTCATATTACAAGAGCTGCTCTCTCCCACTACGAGAAGAACCGACGTAAACCGGATTTCGAAGTGTTAACGCGGCTTGCTGACATCTTTGGCGTGTCCATTGATTATCTCATTGGGCGTACGAAGCAAAATGATGTTGTCATGGATGAAGATGTACGTGAATTCGTGGATACGCTTGAGTTGTCGGATAAGGAAGTGCTGGAGCGCTTCGATCTGATGATTGATGGTAAGTCCTTAACGGAAGAAGAGGCACGTCGTTTTATTGCTTTTGTCCGAATGGAACGCAGCATGGACTAACCCGAAAAGAGGACCCAGTTCCCGTGAGATTCACTCTCCGGTTTCTGGGTTTTTTGTGTATCTTAAATTCCCTCCCCATTCCATGGTTATCAGTGTGTGTCAAGGACGCTTGTTGTTGACGGAGGATACGAAATGGTTCCAACGCTCCGGGTCGATTCCGCATTGCAGTAAAACTTTCATGATGTCCATCTGGGTTGTTTCGACTTGTTTACCTGTCGGCTTACGATCGTCCCTGTTTGGATGTTTCATATTCATTCCGCTAACCTCTCTTATCTTTATACTTTCCCTGCACTCTAAAAACTAGCCTAATTATACTTGAGAAACTAACTCAATGTTGTCGTCTCATGACGATAACGTTTTTTGAGCGGGTTCTAATTTTGTCGAAAGCCAAATAGGAGCTATCTGGCGCCGGATTGGCGACCATATAGCTCCTATAATTCTTCAGACAACCTGTTCATGCAATTTCACTTGAACAAGAAGTGTTAACCTCCTGCACGTGCAAGTTCACGCATATTGGCTTCAAATGCTGCGAGCAACGCTGCATCTCCCGTCAAACCCGTTGCCTGAATCCGCTCAATCTGCTCGGTCATGCGCTTGAAGTCCTTAGGAATAACCCGAACGAACTGATTCAATGCATCTTGCCAGTTATCCAGAATGCGCTGACCAGCAGCACTTCCTGTGTTAGCAACGTGACGTTGAATCATTCCTCGAAGATCTGCACTTTCAGCGACATCTTCAATCCGCTCCAAAAGAACCATTTCCAGATTACAACGTTTCAGGAATGTACCTTCTGGATCATACACATAGGCAATACCTCCGGACATGCCTGCTGCAAAGTTACGACCTGTATCGCCGAGTACAACGACACGTCCACCCGTCATATACTCGCAACCATGGTCGCCTACACCTTCAACAACCACTTTGGCACCCGAGTTACGTACAGCGAACCGTTCACCCGCAATCCCCCGGATATAAGCCTCACCGCTTGTTGCTCCATAGAGAGCCGTGTTACCGATAATGATGTTATCTTCCGCCTCAAACGTTGCTTTCGGAGAAGGCATCACGATCAGTTTACCTCCAGACAGTCCCTTACCCACGTAGTCATTGGAGTCCCCTTCAACGGTCAACGTCATACCTCTAGGTACAAAGGCCCCAAAGCTTTGTCCGGCAGAGCCGACAAACTTGAATTTAACCGTATCTTCTGGCAATCCTGCGAGTCCATATTTACGTGTGATCTCACTACCCAAAATGGTACCTACTGCGCGGTTAACGTTCGTAATTGGAAGTATCGCTTCAACCAGTTGACCGGATTCAATAGCAGGCTGTGCCAGTGGCACCAGTTGCTGCATATCCAGCGTCTCTTCCAATTGGTGGTTCTGATACTGTGTGCGATAACGTGTAGAGCCTTCCGGCATTTCTGGCACATGTAGCAATACAGACAGATCCACGCCTTTTTTCTTCCAGTGATCTACGGCTTCCACCGTTTCGAGGCAATCGGTACGTCCCACCATATCCTGAATGGTACGGAAACCAAGATCAGCCATGATCTCACGCATATCTTCAGCAACAAATCGCATGAAGTTAACCACATGATCTGGATCACCCATGTAATTTTTGCGCAACTCCGGATTTTGTGTCGCTACACCAACTGGACAGGTATCCATCTGACAGACACGCATCATGATACAGCCCAGTGCAACGAGTGGTGCTGTAGAGAAACCATACTCTTCGGCGCCAAGTAAAGCTGCAATTGCAAGGTCACGACCGTTAAGCATTTTGCCGTCTGTTTCCAGAACGACACGGTCGCGCAGATTGTTCAGTATCAACGTTTGATGTGTCTCTGCAAGACCCAGCTCCCAAGGCATACCTGCGTGGCGAATCGAACCTTGCGGGGATGCACCTGTACCACCGTCATATCCGCTGACGAGGATAATATCGGCACGCCCTTTGGCTACACCAGCAGCAATGGTACCCACGCCAACTTCCGATACGAGTTTCACGTTGATCGCTGCGCGTGGATTGGCATTTTTCAAGTCATAGATCAACTCCGCCAGATCCTCAATCGAGTAGATATCGTGATGCGGAGGTGGTGAGATCAAACCTACACCTGGTGTTGATCCACGAACTTCAGCAACCCAAGGGTACACTTTACGGCCTGGCAACTGTCCGCCTTCACCCGGTTTTGCTCCCTGTGCCATTTTAATCTGAATTTCGTCGGCATTAACCAGATAGTTAGATGTAACACCGAAACGTCCGGATGCCACCTGTTTGATCGCACTGCGACGGGAATCCCCGTTGCTATCTTTAATGAAGCGAGCCGGATCTTCTCCACCTTCACCGGTATTAGATTTACCACCAACACGGTTCATCGCGATCGCAAGATCTTCATGCGCTTCTTTACTGATCGAACCAAAGGACATTGCACCCGTTTTGAACCGACGCATAATATCTTCTACGGATTCAACCTCTTCGATTGGAATGGAAGCTCCAACCGGTTTCAGCTTCAACATGGAGCGAATGGTCAGCAGTTGATCATTCTCACCTTGCACGAGCTTGGAATATTTTTTGTACAGCTTGTAATCTCCAGTACGTACGGCGTGTTGCAGCGTATGAATGGTTTGCGGATTGAATAAATGCTCTTCTCCATCGTTACGCCATTGATAATCGCCACCGGAATCCAGCACTCTGTCGTTACCGTCTTTGTTCGTAAAGGCACGGTTATGATGTGTCAATGCTTCGGCTGCCACTTCTTCCAGCCCAATTCCACCGATCCGGGAAGGTGTCCAGGTAAAGTAACGGTCAACGAAGTCTGATCTCAGACCTACTGCTTCGAAGATCTGAGCTCCGCGATACGATTGAATCGTCGAAATCCCCATTTTGGACAACACTTTAGTAACGCCTTTGGTAGCCGCTTTAATGTAATTTTTCACTGCTTTCTCATGCGAGATGCCACGCAGCAACCCTTGCTGGATCATATCATCCAGCGTTTCAAAGGCCAGATAAGGGTTCACGGCACTTACACCGTAACCCAGCAACAACGCGTAGTGGTGAATATCACGCGGTTCTGCGGATTCGAGCATAATGCTGACTTTCGTTCTGGTGCCCTGACGAATCAGATGATGATGCAGACCTGCTACAGCAAGCAATGCAGGAATGGCAGCATTCTCAGCGTCTACACCACGGTCAGACAGGATCAGAATGTTATGACCTTTGTCGATGACACGGTCCGCTGCTTCAAAGAGAAGTTCCATCGCTTTGCGAAGTCCTTCTGCGCCTTCCGCAGCTGTGAAGAAGATAGGAATTGTCATAGATCGGAAGCCTGGTCGACGCACATGGCGAATCTTCGCAAAGTCTTCATTGGACAAGACCGGCGAATCCAGACGGATCTGGCGACAGCTCTCCGGTTCAGGGTTCAGCAAGTTACGCTCAGGACCAATCGTTGTAGCCGTAGACGTTACAATCTCTTCACGGATGGCATCGATTGGCGGATTGGTTACCTGGGCGAACATCTGTTTAAAGTAGTTGTACAAGCGCTGTGGCTGATCCGACAGGACAGCCAGCGGTGCATCATAACCCATGGAACCCGTAGCTTCCATACCTGTGGTTGCCATGGGCTCCAGTATTTTGCGCAGTTCTTCAAATGTATAACCATAGGCCAGCTGAAGCTGGGTCACGTTATCATGTTTCGGATCAGGAAGTTCCGGCGCTTCCGGCAACTCGCTCAGATCCATCAAATGCTCATCAAGCCAGTCCTGATACGGGTTCTCGGCTGCAATGATTGCTTTTACTTCCTCATCTGCAATGATGCGGCCTTGTTGTGTATCCACAAGCAACATCCGACCTGGACGCAGACGGTCTTTGTACAGAATCTCTTCCGGTGCGATATCCAGTACCCCAACCTCAGAGGACAGGATAATACGATCATCTTTGGTTACATAATAACGAGCTGGACGTAAACCATTACGGTCGAGTGTTGCTCCAATCTGCAAACCATCGGTAAATGCCATTGCTGCCGGTCCATCCCAAGGCTCCATCATGGTGCTGTGGTACTCATAGAATGCCTTTTTGGCAGGGTCCATTCCCTCATCTGTGCTCCAAGGTTCAGGTACCATCATCATCGCCACGTGTGGCAGGGAACGACCGCTTAGATAGAGGAACTCTAGCGTGTTGTCGAACATGGCTGTATCCGAACCGTCCGGATTGATGACCGGTTTTACTTTCGCGATGTCATTACCGAACAACTCGCTCTCGAACAAGGACTGCCGTGCATGCATCCAGTTCACGTTACCACGCATCGTGTTGATCTCACCGTTGTGGATCATGAAGCGATATGGGTGGGCACGTTCCCAGCTTGGGAAGGTGTTCGTACTGAAACGGGAATGCACAAGTCCAATCGCCGATTCCACAAGTTCTTCCTGCAGATCCAGATAGAACCCGCCAACCTGTTCGGTTGTCAGCATGCCTTTATATACAATTTTGCGACATGACATACTCGGAAGGTAGAATGAACCACCTTCTGCTTCATCTGCCGAATAACGAATAGCCAGCTCAGCGCGTCTGCGAATAACGTACAGCTTACGCTCAAATCCAAGCTCATCCTTCACTTCTGCGGATCTTCCAATGAACACCTGACGTACATAAGGCTTCGCTGCAAGTGCAGAACGACCAAGCATTTCATCAAAAGTAGGGACATCCCGGAAACCAAGGAACGTCTGTCCTTCTTCTTCAATAATCTTCTTGAGGCTCTCTTCATGCGCACTGCGAATGGCAGGGTCCTGGGAAAGGAACAACATACCTACGCCATAGAATCCCTGTTCAGGCAATGCAAAACCAAGACGTTCCGCTTCCTGTGCAAAAAAGCGATGTGGAATCTGAATCAGGATACCTGCTCCGTCCCCGGAATTCGGTTCACTTCCCTGTCCTCCACGGTGTTCCATGTTACTAAGCATGGTCAGTGCCTGACTGACGATATTGTGTGAAGGTACTCCTTTGATGTTGGCAACAAAACCCATTCCGCATGCGTCTTTTTCGAACTGCGGGTCATACAGACCCTGTTTTGGAGGTAATCCGATGTGTCTCATGGAACGCAACCTTTCTATAATGGAGTATTTCGGAAAGATCAAGAACATAGGCAATAAGCAACAGGCAACAATGAAACGGGAGGAGCTGGCCTTTCGCTTGCGATAGAGCCTGCTAGATAGAAGAGGCGACAGCATGAGACTGTCCAAGATATGTGCCTGCTATTGGGCAGAAGCCATTAAATGAGATGAGGTGATCCGGACGATCCGGCAAACAGCATATATAAATCAACACGCAGCCGCTGGCACGGCTACTGATAAGGAGCGACGTTTTTTGATATAGTTCTATTATTTTAACACCGACCTAACATCAGCGCAATTTAAACTTTTTAATACCTCTGATAAGAAATGCTTTGCAGTACAGCTGTACTGTACTGACGTTTAAATTCATCTCTTTTTCGAATAATTATACACTTTTTGAGTCAGAGCACAACTGAATTAAATTGCTGACTGAAGAAAATCGTTCCATATGTGGCCTGTGTTTATCCATAATCTCACCAAATTGGCACTGCTTGATCCAGCGAAACTTTGCTTCTCTATGCATTTGTATACAAAATAGCCTGCGACCCCTTTTTGGGGCCACAGGCTATTTGCACTATTTGACTACTATATTGCATAATTTCGCTACATAAAAATAAAGTTTTTTTTCGTAAATGTCACTCTGTTGATGATCAGGTTGGGCTTATGCTGTCACAACTTGACCGGAATCCGCTATTTCGACTTCTTTGTTCGGACGTCTGCCATTCCAGAGGAAGTAAGCCAGCGTCAGCAGGATGGATACACCCGCATAGATACTGAGAATCCCTGCCTGATGCCACATCACATCCAAATTGCCACTCGACACAACGGCCTTGAAGCCCATAATACTGTGCGTCATTGGCAGCCAAGGGCTAAATGCCTGCAGCCATGATGGGATTAGTTCTACCGGGAAGGTACCTGCGCTAGCCGCAAGCTGGAACACCAGCAACAGAATAACGACATAACGTCCAGGCAGATCCAGCCACGTCACAAGCGCCTGAACCATCAGCATGAAGGTCAGCCCTGTGATAATGGTGAATAGATAGAACAGCCCTACGCTGTGTGTCTCCAATCCAAGACCGTATAACATGAAGCTTGCCACGATTACCGATTGGAAAATACTTACGGAACCAAATACCAGTGTACGGCTGACAAAACGGTTCCAGCCGGTTGCACCAGGTACGGATGTTTCCCGCATTTTCAATACGATGGTCGAAATCAGCGATCCCACGAACAGACCGATCGACAGGAAGAACGGTGTCAATCCTGTACCATAGTTGCTGACGTTCTCTGCGGTGTTCTCCGTCGAATTCACAGGTTCAGCGAACATGTTCACCACATCGTCCGTTTTCTTGACTTCAGATGTTTTCTGTGCGGCGTCATTCAGCTTGGTTGCCAGTTCACTCGAGCCATCTTTCAGCTCGGAAAGCCCGTCAGCCAGTTTGCCTGCGCCATCGCCCAGTTGCTTGGAACCATCGGTAAGTGAATGTACGCCACCACTAAGTTTGCCTACACCCGTTTGCAATGCTGTCGTACCTGAACCCAACTGTTTCACACCATCGGCAAGCAAGGTACCTCCACTTGCCGCATCCCCCAGTTTGCCGCTGAACTGCTTCAGGCCATCGGAGAGCTTCGCTCCACCTTGACTAAGCTGTCCAGCTCCAGCCAGCAATTGCTTCTGACCATCCACCAACTGGTTCGCACCAGCCAGAAGTTGCTCCTGGCCCCCATGAAGCTCGGTTGCACCCGCAGCCAACTGCTGGTTACCCTGATGCAGCTGGTCTGCACCCTGTGCGAGCTTTTGTTCACTCTCATTCAGTTGCGCACTGCCATCGGCAACAGCTTCACTCGCGGCAAGCAGTTTCTGTACATCGGCACTGGCGGCCAGTTCCGGGTTGGATGCAGCAAGCTGCTTCAGTCCGGCGGCTACGCCTTGTGCTCCATCAGCAACTTTGCTGCTGCCATCTACAGCTGAGTGCAGCCCTGTTGCCAGTGTGTCACTGCCCTGGACTGCGCTTTGCAGACCTTCTGACAGCTTCGCACTGCCCTGTTCCGACGCTTGCAGGCCAGTCTGCAACTTGCCTGTGCCATCCAGAGAGGATTGCAATCCAGTTTCCAGTTTGGCACTGCCATCCTTCAACTGATCTGCTCCGCTCTGAAGCTGGCTCGAAGCGGCTGCCTGAAGCTGTTGCAGTCCGGATACAAGATTCGTTGTTCCACTTTCCAGCTTGGTCGCCCCCGTGTGCAGCGCGTTAACGCCATCACTTAATGGAGAAAGCCCTTCTTGAAGTTCGAGTGTTCCCGATGCGAGCTTCGCCAAGTTATCCTTGAGCTTCACGGCACCATCATCCAGTTTGCCTGCACCGGTAGTTAGTTCTCCTGCTCCATCGCCCGCTTCAGCCAACCCATCCGATACCTCGGAGAACTTGTCGAGCAATGTCTCTGCATAGGATTCCGTAACTTTGGCCGAGACCTTCGCTTTCAGGTCCTTGATGGCTGTCTTACCGATCTGTGCACCCACAAAGCTGTAATTACCGTTAGGTTCATAGATCAGATCAGCCGGCTCCGGCTTGTCATCAAGCAACGTTGTTGCTTGGGATGAGAAGTTCTCCGGGATCGTAATTTGCATATAATATTTGTCATTGTTCATGCCTTCTCTGGCTTGATTTGCACTGACAAAATCCCATTTGAAATCTGCATTTTTCTTCAGTTCATCAACCAGATCACTACCAACATGAAGTGATTTACCCTCCAGCTTCGCGCCTTTATCCAGATTGACAACCGCAACCGGCATCTCATCCACATGACCGTATGGGTCCCAATAGGCTGCCAGATAGATGCCACTATACAGGATCGGTATAAACATAATTGCAATAACAGGGATCAACACCTTCGGGTTTCTCACGGCCGATCCCACATCCTTGAAAAACACGGATAACGATTTCATGTCATTTTCTCCCCTTAATCTCTCTGCTGCTTGAGCAGGAATAACGATAATGAAATATAATGTCGCACTCCAGAAAATTACCGAAACACGAACTGACCATTTTCCCCAAACGGTCAATTTAGAGCAAAAAAACAACCTGTCTTCCGACAAGCCTCGCTGCTTGATACGCGTAAAAACCCTTATATTATAGTAGATTAAATTCGGATTACGTTACAACAGCAATTCCTTCCATTAAGAAAAGGCGAAAGTAGGTCTTAATTTCCTCTTTGCTCAGCGGTTGATGTTGTTTGCTCCAGTCTGAAGTGAGTGCAATGTAAAGGCGAATCATCATAAAAGCGACGACTTGCGGATCACAATCCCGAATCTCTCCATTGTCTTTCGCTTTCTCAAGCTCCTTAGCCAAAAAGTCGGAAATGACCTTCTCCACCTTATCCAAACCTTCCTTGGCTTGCAACGTTCCAAAGTCTTTCAGTTCCTGAGATAGCTTAACCAGCAGATCGTGATCGCGGCGAAACTCCAGTAACGAATCGAGCACCCGGAACAGATTATCAAAAAATGCACTTTCCTGATGTACTTCACGATGAGCTATGTTCTTCATTTCCTGAATCACTTCTACCAAAATCTGATCAAACAGTTGTTCCTTATTCGTGAAGAACGTATAGATCGTGCCTTTGCCAACGTTCGCAATCTTGGCGACCTGATCCATCGTCGTTGCTTTGTATCCGAACATGGCAAACGACTGGGCTGCTGCATGAATAACCTGCTGTCTCCTGTCAATCGGAGCCATCGTATCCCCTCCTCATTCTGGTTCTTTGTTCAATCGATCTTCATAAATGACCATAAATACATTCCGGTCATTCGGTCAAAAACTACAATACCACCTTCAAAAACAGATTGCAACCTTAACATTATAAAATTGTGTTAATTTTTTTTAACCGAAATGCAGTGGAAACTCCTTCTTCTGTCGTCTATAGTGTAAGATGACTCAAACAATACGGATATAACTGAAGTTAGACTGTCTCAGAACATTATATATGGTGTAAATATTCATGGATGAAACATCATTCTGCGTTTCAATGTATATTCATGTAGTAATGTAATCTGTAGCTAAAATAAAATAAACGATGAATATCCTCATTTTAATTTAAACTTATGAATAAAGGTGAACTCATGCGAAAACCAAGAGTGCTCTTATTATCGGAAGGATTCGGTACCGGTCACACTCAGGCCGCTCATGCGCTGGCACACGGTATTAAAAAAGTCAGTCCACATGTTCACAGTCGCGTCATTGAACTAGGCAAATTTTTGAACCCGACAGTCGCTCCGCTAATCTTCTCTGCATATCGAAAGACACTATCGGTTCAACCCAAACTAGTCAGCCTGTTGTACCGCACACAGTACAACAAATCATTAAACGGCTTCACGAAGCTTGCGTTGCACCGAATTTTCTATACACAGACCGCACAGGTCGTATCCCAGCTGAAACCGGATGCGGTGATCTGCACCCATCCGTTTCCGAATGCGGTCATATCCCGGCTCAAGCGGCAGGGTCTGAATATCCCGCTCTATACCGTCGTCACAGATTACGATGTGCATGGAACATGGATCAATCCGGAAGTGAACAAATATCTGGTCTCTACCCCACAGGTCAAAGCATTGCTTGAGATTCGGGGTGTCGATCCCTCCCACATCGAGATCACGGGTATCCCTGTGCATCCGGACTTCTGGGAAGCTGGCGACAAAGTAAAATTAAGAGCGGACATGGGGCTTAACAACATGCCTACCGCGCTGCTTATGGGTGGCGGCTGGGGACTTTCTTTTGATGAGGGTCATATGAAAGCTCTCACGTCCTGGGCAGACCGTGTTCAATTAATATTCTGTCTCGGAAGCAATGAGAAAATGATCGCCAAAATGAAGGAAATGCCGTGCTTTCAGCACCCAAACATTCGCATTCTGGGATATACACGGGAAGTGAGCAAACTAATGGATGTATCCGATGTGCTGATTACGAAGCCTGGCGGCATGACATGCACCGAAGCACTGGCTAAAGGGTTGCCGATGTTGTTCATACCTCCGATTCCGGGCCAGGAAGAAGAGAATTGTGAATATTTTGTACAAGCTGGATATGGTCAGGTCATTCATTCTGCAGACGTGATCACCAATCGTTTCAGACATCTATGCGATCAGGCATCCACCCAAGCTGAAAGCCCGCTGAATGCAACGCGCAAATCAGACAACAGATCAGCCTATGATCCAACGTGTTGTGCACAAGCTGTCCATGACTTATTATTCCCCAAGACAGCCGCAGTCACAACGACGTCCGTGGAGCGCTTTACAGCCGGAATTGCTACCACATCCTTGTCAGGTACCAGAATGCCATTTTAAAGCCTTTAAGGACCCACAGAACAGCTCTCATGCGATGTTACAGAGGACAAGGCAGTTTAACATGATACACAAAGAAGGTTCCCTTCCATGATTTTGGAAGGGAACCTTCTTTTATTTTCATTCGATCCACCGTATAATTTGGCAGAAAAAGGGGTAATTTAGAGGTATAACCTTATCTGAAAATCACGAAATAAAACTACGATCCAGGCTTTTTTAGGTCTGTGTATTGCACACATACTTAACTACCCTGCCTGTTTGCAGAATTTACAGGTCGATTACTTGTAAAAAGTATGATGACCGATCGTTTTCACTTTTTTCTGCGAGCGAGCAACTGTCAGATCGTCGGCAAGCGTCAATGATAAGAAATAATATGTATCATCGGCGACTTCCTTCTTCCCATTCAGTGCAGCATTCACTGCTTTGACGGTGTCCTCGTTCGGAATCACACGTTTCATCCGTCCGTTCGCTACAGGACTGAACTGGGATTTCTGATGGATTACCTTGTAAATGGTATCGGGAAAATTGGCTGACCGCAGCCGGTTTAAGACAACATTGGCAACTGCCACTTTGCCTTCGTACGGTTCACCTTCCGCCTCTGCCATGACGATTTTTTGCAGCAGATGCAGTTCTTTATCGGACACACTGTATGACCAGGTTGCAAGCTTTGAGTCTTCCTGGTTCAGAAGTTTGGTCCGCGTAAAGTATAGTTTTTGGGGGGGAGTCGTTACAGCAGCCACCGCTTTGGCACGTTCCACTTTGGCCAATTTCAGTGCTGCTTCTTTTTTGGCTTTAGCTGCAGCGACAGCTCTAGCTTTATGTTTGGCTTTGGCTTCTTGTTGTTCCTGCTCTTCCTGAGCAGTCGTCAGCCAATTCTTGGCCGGCAAAGATTCAGTCCACGCCACAGTTTGGGCAGACCGATTAGAAGACAGACTCGTCCCATCTTCCATCATACGCCTCTCATCGTGCGTAGATGTTTGGTTGTTTTGCACCGAAGCCGCAAGTTCAGTCATCTGTTTGCTGTCACTGGCTTCATTCCACTTCCCTGTCGCCTGAACGACATTTACCCCCACTATACATACAAGCAGCACTGATAACATCGGTGCTACCCAACGATTCTTGCTTATAATGTTCATTCGAAGATTCCTCCTGTCGAAACAATTCCCTTATCTAAAGTAACCCCAAAAAAAGAATTTGAATAACGATGGCTAATGTTACATAGGGATAAAGGTAATGTCAATGTGATTTTATGGCATATCCATGAATTTCAGGTAAATGAAAACGTGTCCACGACCTCATACATTGGCGATTGTCCAAGCCTGGTCACATAAAGTACAACATCCTTTACAATCCACGAATTAACGCCTGAGGAATGTTCCGGAAGCACACCAGACACCCCTTTATTCTCATTACCTGGGAGCTGCCCCATATATTTTCTGGCAACAGTGATGTGCGGGGAATAGGGTCTTAATTCAGCTTCAAACCCAAGCATTGATGTAGCCATCACAATTTGTTTTTGCACTGAAATTAAACGATCTACTTCTCCGCTAATCCCTTTCCAGAGCACTTTAGGAGCTTCATCCAGCCCAAATGTTCCCCAGCCCGAAAGCTGAAGTTCAAAAGCCTGACCTTCGGCTGCCGCTAAGCGCAATGCTTTTCGCAGGTGTCCAATGTCACTCACTAATGTATCCCCCAGAAATTGCAAGGTAATATGATAATCCCTATGATCTGTCCATTTACGAAAATCAAGCTTGTTCTGTACAAGCCTCGTATCGATCTGAAGAGACTGCTGAACCGTTACAGGAAGACGAATCGCTACAAATAATCTCTCCCGCCGGGATGTATGATCCTGATGTAAATTGTTATTCATGACATACACCTCTCTAAAGTTCGCTCTATTATTTCATAATTATGCATATCGTTTCAAGTTGGGTAAGTATAGAGTGACACAAAGATGAGAATTTGCAAATAAGGCTTCATTCCTGCATTTGCCTTCCCATGCACATCCGTCATTAAATCTGATAAACTTAAAATCACCAATCAACTATCTCAGGAGGAACACACATTATGGGTAAAATCGTATGTTTTCCAACATTATCTGAAGAACAACAACAGCGCATTCTGAATGCCGCACCAGGGTATACACTGAAAGTTGGCAAAGCCAAAGAATTGGACCCTGCCGAGTTAAGCGATGCTGAGATTATTCTCGGATGGTCGCCACTTGTCACTGAACATGCGTTGAAACAGGAAAACCTTCTCCAATGGGTTCAAGTATGGTCAGCGGGTGTGGATAACCTCCCCTTAGCTGATCTACAGCATAAGGACGTCCAGGTAACCAGTGCAAATGGAGTTCATGCCATTCCCATTACGGAAATTATTCTTGGCATGATGTTATCCCACAGCCGCTGGCTGAGACAAGCCATGCTGCATCAACAGCAGTCCGAATGGAAGGCTCCTGCCAAACCATTGCCGGAACTGCATGGCAAAACAGCGGTCATCGTTGGTGTGGGTGAGATCGGAACGGAAACTGCCCGCGTTCTCAAAGCACTCGGCATGCGCACGATCGGAGTACGCCGTTCAGGTAAAGATGTGCCCGATGTGGATCAAATGTACGACATGACTGGTCTACATGAAGCCTTGCGCCAAGGCGATTATGTGATTAACATTCTACCCCTGACTGATGAAACCAAACATATATACGATGAAGCTGCATTTGAGCATTTCAAGCAAGGAGCCTGTTTCGTCAATGTGGGACGTGGCCCCAGTGTGAAGACGGAAGCGTTGCTAAGTGCACTCCAAAGCGGACCAATTGCCTTTGCCGCACTGGATGTCTTCGAAGAAGAACCCCTTCCGGCTGACCACCCGCTGTGGGGCATGGACAACGTGTTAATCACACCTCATATCGCAGGAAGTACAGAGCAATATACCGATCGAGCACTCGATATTTTCGTGCAAAATCTGGAAGCTTACGTTGCTGGCGAGACATTGCCGCTCAACCTGGTAGATTATAATCATAAATATTAACACAAACACCCGTTCCCATGCAATAATGTGCAAATCACATTCATTTCGATTTATCATTATCTCATCAAAAAAACTCCATTTCTGGAAGTGTAAGATCTTCCAAGTTGGAGTTTTTTTGTCGTTTGGGCTTAGCTACATAACCATATATGACGTATAAATGCACCTTTTTGTGCTCTTATATACGTTTCTACGTTCCATCCTACTTCCAGCAAGTGCTCTTCCATCCACTCTGTGGAAACAATGACTGCACGTTTGGTCAATCTGCGCAAGCTTTCCAGCATGGCTCGTTGCTCATGATCCGGAAGCACAGAGCACAGATTATAAGGCATATCCAGAATGGCCGCATCGTAAAAACCTTGCAATTTATTCATATCACCCAATGTGATTCGATCTGGATCATATCCATAATGCGGCAGATTCATTCGTGCACCTCTCACCGCCAAAGGATTCAGATCATTACCTTTCGCTTCAATTCCAATGGATAAAGCCTCAATCACAACCGTTCCCATCCCGCAACATGGATCAAGCAACTGATGGTTTTCTACTTTTGGAACGGCGATATTAACCAGCGCTCTGGCCAGCGTGATACCGAATCCAGTGGAATAGTTTTGCGGCTTCTGCCGGTGAATGTGCCATGATCGATCCGCTTCTGTCCACTGACCCAAGATCCATTTTTCTCCTGTTTGAATTAGGCCAAAAGTCACCTTAGGCTGTTTCATCTGAGCTTTGCCCTTAATGCACATGCCGACTTCCTTTTCCAGTTGGCGAGACTGTGCATAATCAAGGGTGTGATCGCCTTCTTTTAGACAAACTACCTTAAATGTCTCATCAGGCAATAGATGAATGTCTTGGGCAAAAGGAAGCAACTCAGTAACCGTGTCCCCTTCACCGATCACATCCAATCTCCCGCGGATAAAAGGACTTCGTCCCGGTGGTATACCTATGTCGGACCAGACATACGAGCCCCGGTCTAAACCGCTCTCCGCGCTTGGTTCAAGCAGCGTATTCAGCTCAAGTATGCATAATTCACGTTCGTTCTCGTGGCAAGCAAAGGTATAGAGATATTTTCCATAAGTGGCGCACATACCAAGTGATTCAGCAGGCAAAATTCCCCTCTCCTTTAGTTGTCAAGTTAGCTTCAGGTAGACATTGTATACAATGTCAGGCTTATAGACAACGATCATTCTCCATAGCCTTATTGATCTAAAAGAAAAAGTAAGGCATTCCCATTATCCGGGAAAACCTTACTTTGTTTGATATGCCAATAATGGAAATAAAAGCAATTCCATCCAATTTAATCATGTTCCAACAGCTCATAAATCATCTGAATTTTCGCCATTTAACCTCTTGCCTTATTCCTGTTTCTTCTATTATAAGAAGAAGGTTATATTTTTAATTTTTCAATGGATGTAAGCAGATCTTCCGACAATTCTTTCAGACTCTGAATGTTGCCGCTAATCGTTTCCATAGAACTTACCTGCTCCTCTGCCGATGCGGAAACTTCCTCCACACTGGCTGCTGATTGTTCCGAAATAGCAGAAATCTGCTGACCGAAATCATTCATGCGCTCACTTGCTTCCTGCATGCCCGCGAGACCATCCGTCATCGTTCCAATGACACCTACCATGCCTTCCACTGATTCATTAATGGTTCGGAACAGTTGACCGGAAGCAAGTACATGTTCCTGTCCCAATTCCGTCTCCTGAACACCTGTGCGTAACTCCGCAACAACCCCTTGTGAATCTTTCTGAATATCCTCGGTAATTACCGTAATCTCTTCGACCGAAGCCTGCACCGCTTCAGATAACTTCCGTACTTCGGATGCAACTACGGCGAACCCACGGCCACTCTCTCCTGCACGGGCTGCCTCAATGGAGGCATTCAATGCCAACAGATTGGTTTGACGTGCAATATCGTGAATCACCTGAACCAGTTTGGAAATATCCTCATTTTTACAATTCAATAATTCCATCTTGTTCATGGAAGCCGAGACTGAACTGGAAATCTGTTGCATCTGCTGTACCGACTGTTCCATAGCCTTGCGACCATTCAGCCCTTGCTCCAGCACACGGTCCGACATGACCCGTAGCTGATTGCCTTGTTCCGTATGATTCTGAATATGGTCATTCAACCCCTCAACAGTATGTGCCGAGGCCACTGCCGTCTCTGCCTGACTCTCCGCAGCCTTGGCGGACTCTTCCATCGTTACAGCAATTTGGCGACTGCCAATCTTAACTTCTTCCGAGGAGATTGCCAATTCTCCGCTTTGACGATTGACAGCTTCCGCAATTCGTCTGACATTGAGAACCATGGAAGTCAGGTTACCTTTCATATCGTTCACCGCTTTAGCCAGCACGCCGACTTCATCCTCATGTTTGCTATGTACATCCTGAACATTCAATTGACCTTCAGCAATCAATTTCACTGCACTAATGACACGCAGCAATGGTTTGACAACCTGCGATCGAATGATAGGAATACTGATCAACGTAATGACAATCATGATTAGAACACCAAAAATGATAATCAATCTGCCATCCTGCACGGATCGAATGGTTTGGGCGGCGGACAGATCGGACTGTTGTTGATTGTATTCCACGAGATAATCCAGATCAACCTGCATGGCATCAAAGGAATCAGCACCTTTTTCAGATACTTCCTTCGCCATCTGTACCTGGCCTTCATCACTCAGCTTGATCGCTTGCGTGTTAAACTTGAGATACGCTTCCCATTTGCTCTTGAATGCAGTCCAGTGCTCCAGCTCCTCTGGAGATTTCTTCTGCTGATCATATAACTGCATCGCTTGAGTTGTTTCTCGAATATACTTGGTGCGTTCTTCAGACAAAGCAGCCTTGTCCGTTTCATCCGCGTCAAAGTGACGATAACTTAATGACAGAACATGCTCTGTGGTATAGTTCAGCCGGTTAATTTCCTGAATTGAGGGTATCCAATTACCTGTGATTTCATTGGTGTTGGATTCTATCGAATTCATCCGACTCACAATGGTGACACTTAAAAGAATTAAACAGAGGATTAACAAGTAAAACGCGATGCTGATACGCAGACCAATACTCTTGATTCTGAATCTGCTGAACATATGATTTCCTCCTCGTGACCGTCCTCGGCCATCCCAAATTCATTTGTTTTTGTCTTTGTCTTTGTTGTACCCTTCTTTTGGCATCTTTGAAAATAATCTTTTTATCCGATTAAGATAGGAATTCAGACGTAAAATATTATAACATTCTTTTGCTGAACAGATGATTATTTTGTAGAAAATTGTTGAAATTTGACGAATCTCAAATGGGAGAGCTGCAGCATACGGCTCTTGTCCGATCTTCAGCTCTCCCATTTGTTATGATTCCAAGGGGTTCCACCTTATAATAGTCAGTCTGCGTCATTCTTGCTGTCTCATGATTCCGCCAATAATCGGTAAGAATTCAGCCTGTTCTCATAATCGGGTCCTGCCGTAACAATAAGTAACCGCTCCGTATCCAGTCTCTGGCTCACCTGTTGCAATTGACTCCATACCTGCTCGGCTGTACCCGCATAGTGTTGTGCTACTTTGTGTGCTAGTTTGTTATGATTAGCATCTCCTGCATCATTCGTGTTCGAGTCCAAGACAGCACCTGAATCCGATTCAGGTAAACTTTCTTTCCCATTCGCCTTGCGCCGTTCCGACATGTCGCGACTCCATGTCAGAGCATCCTCCTCTGACTCTGCACATAATACACTGACTGCCACCATAACTTCTGGCTCCTTCATGGTCGCACTGGGAATGAACCCTTCCCGGTACCGCCTTACAGCCTCTGTACCGTCAGCATCACTCATAAATTGACCAAATACATAGCCCATGCCAAACTGTGCCGCGAATTCTGCGCTCTTTACGTTCGTCCCCAGCATCCAGAGCGATAACGGAAGCTTGGGAATGGGACGAGCTGTCACCGGATGATCCTCGTACGTGTACCGGTCTTCAAGCAGTTCTGTCAGTGCTGCGAGCGATGCGGGCAGCTTGGACACATGCTGCAAATAATTGCCACTGAGTGCCATCGTGGCATGAGGTCCACCGCCAGGAGCACGTCCCAGTCCCAGCTCTATGCGCCCCGGATAGAGCGCAGCCAGCAGACGGAACGATTCCGCTACCTTGAGAGGGCTGTAATGCGGCAACAGGACCGCACCGGAGCCCAACTGGATCGTTGTTGTTCTTGCTCCGATATGGGCGAGCAGCACTTCTGGAGATGCCGATGCCAGTTCAGCCATATCATGATGCTCTGACGTCCAGTATCGAGAGTACCCCCAGGTTTCGGCATGCTGAGCAAGCTTTACTGATTGCTGAAGCGCCTGTTCTACCGTCGCATCATCTAACCTTGGAACAAGGTCAAGTACGCCCAGTTTGTATTTTTCACCAATTCTCGTGCCCAAGCGTCTCATCTCCCTTCGTTTTGGTGATCTCTAATCGAGATCGTAGATGGAACCGACCTTCAGACCGTAGAGTTCATTGTATATTTTCTCAGCAAACGCATCCGTCATCCCGGCAATATAATCAATCACCATGTGTTCCCAAGTCCAGATCGGATTCGCCTTCGCCTGATCCTTCTCATATCGTTGCAGCCAGTCGGATGGAATGATCGATTTGGACGTTTCCGGATCAAGGAAAGCATCCCATAACCGCTTAATCATCCATTCACTGCGCTTCTGCAATCGCTGTACACGCAGATCACGGATCATAGTCACCCAGGCAAAGCTCTTGAGCACACTCACCGTACGCAGCATGTCAAGGTCTTCAGCCCCTTCACGGACAAAGGTTACTTTCTTCCAGTCGCCGTCGTCAATAACGCCCAGGCTGCCTACAAAAAAGCTCACCCAGTAGGCTTTCACCTCACGGCGGGTACGCGAGTAATCATGCTCGCAAAACGGCATCTTCTCATTCCAGACGCGCAGGAACGAAGCGAGCACTTCTTCTACCTTTTGCCCAATGGCTTCTCTACCCCATCCGTTCCAGAACAGATCCTCCAGCGTCGTAATCTTATCCACAATCAGTCGATTCACATGCGGATCTTGCAGGAAATGCTCATGTACCTCAATTTTGCCTGCTTTGATGCCATCCTCCAAGTCATGTGAGGAGTATGCAATGTCGTCACAGAGATCCATCAATTGTGCTTCCAGCGTCTTCTTGCCTGCTGGCATGTTCCAGCGATCACGGATCTCACGAATATATTGCCACTCATGATGATACATGCCCTTCTTGCTCTCCGTCCCCGGATACGGATACTTGTTGATTCCGAGCAATACTGCATCCGACAGGTTCAGCCCGTCGATATCTTCCCGTTTCTCCAGATGCATAATGAGACGGAAGTTGTGGGCATTGCCTTCAAAATGCTCGTATTTCCGTTTGAGCTCGGCACGAACCTCGGATTCCTGCAGAGGAGATTTGGATGCGCGGCTTTTCTTCATGATTTTCTTCGCCTCGGTGTTAATCAGATCATCCAAAATGCCGTCCAGCACTTCCTCACCTTTATGTCCAAAAGGCGGATGTCCGAAGTCATGTGCTATCGCAGCACACTCCACTACTTCCGAATCAATAATAAGACCTGGACTATCTGCCCGATCCCAGTCTACCTCAGGAAAACGCCTAAGCAGACTTCTCGCAGCCTCACGTGCAATCTGTGCCACCTCCAGGGAGTGGGTCAACCGGGTACGATAATAATCCCCCGTTCCTGCGCCAAACACCTGCGATTTGCCCTGTAACCGACGGAAGGTCGGTGAATGAATCAATCTGGAATAGTCCCGTTCATACGCTGCACGAGATCCATCCAACTTGGTTAGTTCCGGATATTGTCTATGTTCTCTCAGATCGTTCCATTGCATGTGATCACTCCTAGCCGACTGTCTCTATTTTGAGTGATTATACACAACATCCGTGGTTTCGAAAAGTAAAACCTGTCTGCCATTGTCACTTCTTCTCACATCATTTTGTGATGATCAGTCATCTTCGCTTATTATACCCTGCCAGACTGTCGTCTGTGCAGCTAAATGATAAGGATTCATATTGAACTCACACTATCGTGACTTATGATGAAAAAAGTGACTTATACAGTTTGTATGGCCGTTACGGTTACGGATCGTTCTTATGATCGCTGTTATTCCCAAATTTCTTTGATTCCCTTTTAAAAGGGAGAAATTCGGGAATAGCGTATGCTTCCGATGCAGCTTTCTTGCAGAAAGCTTTCAGGCGACCGCTTCGCTTCTTCAGAATCGATTCCGTCCCCTTCACTACTTTTTGCTGTTTTCACACCAAATCTAAATGACATCACATTCCCTATAAGGGGGAATTCTTCAAAACTTTGAAAAGCTAAAGAATTTCATTACGATGTTCATCCATCGCTGCAATGATAGTCTGCCTCCCCCGCTCCTACCCCGTTGTGGGTAAAAACAAAAAAACCGACAGGACTGAAACGCCCTGTCGGGGTAAAGATGGTGGGTGCAACGGTATTTTGTAGTTTTCCGACTATATAGGTACTGAGTCTTCACCCGGAAACTACATTGAACATGCCATCATTTTTGATTCAGTGCACCGTTATTACATCACTGCGATATCGCGGAAGTTTACACCATCACCTTACAGATATCGTTGGTGAACTCTACCGGGTCCTGAATGGGCAGTCCCTCAATCAGCAATGCCTGATGGTACAGCAGGCTGGTGTAGAGGTTCAGCTTTTCCTGATCCTGTGCAAAAGCGTCTTTCAGTGATTTGAAGACATCGTGATTCACGTTGATCTCCAGCACTTTATCCGCCTGTACATCTTCGCTGTTCGGCATTGCTTTCAGGATCTTCTCCATCTCAATCGTCAGCTCACCTTCGGTGGACAAACATACCGGGTGACTTCTGAGACGTTTGGAAGCTTTAACCGCTTTGACTTTACCCGCCAATTGAGCTTGCATCGCTTCGAACAAGTCTTTGTTATCGTTGTCCTGAGCGTCCGTTTCTTCTTTGTCCGCGCTATCTTCGATACCCAGGTCACCACTGGAGATGGATTTGAATTCTTTCTCCTTGTAGTTCGTGATCATCTTGATCGCAAACTCATCGATGTCATCGGTGAAGTACAATACTTCGTACCCTTTTTCCAACACACCCTCGATCTGTGGTAGTTTCTCGATACGGCTGATCGACTCACCAGATGCATAGTAAACATACTTCTGATCTTCCGGCATTCTGGAGACGTATTCGTCCAGGCTCACCAGCTTGTTCTCTTTGGAAGAAGTGAACAGCAGCAGATCCTGCAACGTATCTTTGTTGACGCCATAATCGCTGTACACGCCATATTTCAACTGACGACCAAACGCTTGATAGAATTTCTCATAGTTCTCACGCTCGTCCTTCAGCAGGCTTTGCAGTTGACTCTTGATTTTGTTCTTGATGTTCTTCGCGATCAGGCTAAGCTGACGATCATGTTGCAACATCTCACGGGAGATGTTCAGGGACAGATCTTCCGAATCCACCATACCTTTGACAAATCCGAAATAATCCGGCAACAGATCACTGCATTTATCCATGATCAATACCCCGTTAGAGTAGAGTTCAAGGCCTTTTTCATACTCTTTGGTGTAATAGTCAAACGGCGTGTTCTCCGGGATAAACAGGATCGCATTATACACTACTGCGCCATCTGCGCTGATGTGCAAGTGTTTGAGCGGTTTGTCAAAACCGTAGCGTTTTTCCATATAGAAGTTGGTGTAATCTTCTTCGGTCAATTCGCTTTTATTTTTACGCCAGATCGGCACCATGCTGTTCACGGTTTGTTCTTCCTGATACTCTTCGAACTCGTTCTCCGTGTCCTCTTTCGGACGTTGACCCGTTACATCCATCTTGATCGGGTAGCGAATGAAGTCAGAGTATTTTTTGATGATCGATCTCAAGCGGTACTCTTCCAAGAATTCGTCATACGAATCTTCTTCGGTATTCTCTTTGATCGTCAGGACGATCTCTGTACCTACGGAATCTTTCTCAGCCGGTGTAATGGTGTAACCATCCGCGCCTTCAGACTCCCATTTCCAAGCCTCGTCGCTGCCCAGCGTCTTACTTGTTACCGTCAGCTTGTCCGCCACCATGAATGCCGAGTAGAAACCAACCCCGAATTGTCCGATGATGTTGTGACCGTCTTTGGCCTCATTTTCCTTCTTGAACGCCAGGGAACCACTCTTCGCGATAACCCCCAGATTGCTCTCCAGCTCGTCCGGCGTCATACCAATCCCGGTATCCGTCAGGGTGAGTGTGCGATTTTCTTTGTCGATCGCGAGCTTGATGTAGTAGTCCTCTTTGTTGAAGACGAGGGTATCGTCCGTCAATGCTCTATAGTATATTTTGTCAATGGCGTCACTGGAATTGGAAATCAATTCTCTCAAAAAGATTTCTTTTTGGGTGTAAATGGAGTTAATCATCATATCCAGCAAACGTTTGGATTCTGCCTGGAACTCTTTCTTAGCCATGGATGGGTGGACTCCTCTCAAATTGGATATCGAATGATTTGATTGAAAATAGAAAGTAAACCTTGAGTTTTTCATACAAAACTTGCGGGTGAAAGAATATCATTCGAAGCTTAAACACTTGATCATCAGATCCACTAGATTGGCCAATCTTCAAAATGCATGACGTTCTGCAATGTAGCCGTTCCGGTTACGAATCGTTTTTCGGATCGCTGTTATCCCCGAATTTCTTTGATTCCCTTTTGAAAAGGGAGAAATCCGGTGATAGCGTATGCTTCCGATGCAGCTTTCTTGCAGAAAGCTTTCAGGCGAACGCTTTGCTTCCTCCAAATCGATTTCGTCCCCTGCACTACTTTCGCATCTGATCAGGAACTTGTTTGAGGATTAGAGGCTTCTATTTAAATGGATTCTGTTGATTAAGCAAACATTTCGCTTCTTGAGGTCTGTTGCGCCCCTTGGATTCGCATGTCCTACTCAGATTCAATATCTATTTTCAAAAACAGAATCATTCCATATGTAGGCGTATAGTAAAAACAGCATTTGTTAGCACTCCGATCATCAGAGTGCTAAACCCTTCCTTTTATATAACATATGGGAAAATTGGGTGTCAATACGCTGGCGGTTATTTTAACAAAATGATCGAATAATACTTTAACTTTTGCACATCATCAATCATTCTAACGTAATCCCGCTGGCAACACAAAAACCGCCTCGAACCAAGGTTCGAACCGGCATCAGTAAAGATTGAAATGAGTAGATGTTGGAATAGGCGGCTAGTGACACATCATTCCCATCTGACATGTCTTGAAGTATCACCGGCCTTGTTGCGTTCAGACTAACGAGTTTGTCGATTGGTGGTTGCGTTGGTTGGTTATTTAGCCCTTTTGAGAGTATCCGCAGGTTTTTCACTAAATAGGGTGTGTGAAGTTCGTTAGATTGGGAAATGCACGTGAAATCGCAAAATAAGGCTTCCCAGGTTCGTTAGAGTTGGAGCAGAAGCTGGAGCTGGAATTCGAAGTAACTTTTAACTCTTATTTTTTCGCCATCTTGGGATCAAGGGTATCACGCAGTCCATCACCCATCAGATTGAAGCCAAGTACGGTCAACATAATGGAAACGCCAGGGAAGATCAGTGTCCACGGTGCTTTTTGCAGAAACTGACGGGAGTCTGATAGCATTTTGCCCCATTCCGGGTCGGGTGGTTGTGCACCCATGCCCAGAAATCCGAGCGCAGCGGCCTCGATAATTGCTGTTCCAATGCCTAATGTACCTTGCACAATCAGGGGAGTAAGACTATTCGGCAAAATATGACGAAACAAGATCCGTCCGTTCCCTGCTCCGAGTGTGCGCGCCGACGTAATAAATTCCTCCTGTCTCAAACTGAGTACCCGTGAACGCACCAACCTTCCGTAGGTGGGAATGTTCACAATGGCGATGGCGAGCAGTGCATTTTGCAACGACGGGCCCAGTATCGCCACAATGGGGATAGCCAGTAAGATCCCTGGAAATGCGAGCAAAATATCAAATAGACGCGAGATAAGCATGTCCGCCCATTTTCCATAAAATCCAGCAATCAGACCCAGCAACGTACCTGCAATAATGGAACCAATCACGGAGAAAAAGCCCACCCACAATGAAATACGCGCCCCATACAGCACTCTGGAAAACACATCACGCCCCAGGTCATCGGTACCAAACCAATGCTCTGCCGAAGGGGCCTGAAGCCGATCCTGAAGCACCTGTTCCTTGTAATCGTAAGGAGCAATATATGGAGCAAGGACGGCCAAAAGGATAAAAAATGTTATGATAATCAAACCCGCAAGCGCAAGCCGATTCCGCCGAAACGTTCTCCAAGCTTCCCGCCATGGACCCGCTGTGCTTGCTGATGCTGCGTCAATGGACTGACCGGTATTCGTCGATAATTTGGCCATGAGGCGTCTCCTTTCCTGGCTACAGATTGGTTCTGCCCTCTCCGTATTGTGACTCACTTCTATATTTTTCTATTTATAGCTGATCCGTGGATCGAATACGACGTAGAGTAGATCCACAATCAAGTTAATCACCACGAAAAAGAACGCCACGATCAGAATGCCACTCTGGATCACCGGGTAATCCCGTGAACTAATCGCTTCATATATATAGCGTCCAACGCCCGGCCAAGCGAAGATCGTTTCGGTCAATACCGCACCCCGAGCAACGACCCCGTCTGTATACCGATAACCGTGAGCACGGGAATAAACGCATTCTTGAGTGCATGTCCATATACGACAAAAAACGGACCCAGTCCCTTCGCCTTTGCGGTACGAATGTAGTCGGAACTCATCACTTCCAGCATGCTGGAACGGGTCATGCGGGCAATAACTGCCATCGGAATCGTTCCCAGTGCCACACTTGGCAGAATCAAATGCTTCGTCACGGTCCACAACTGATTCCATTGTCCAGCAATCATCGTATCCAGCACGTACAAGCCCGTAATGGCTTCCACCGGATCGCGCGCATTCATTCGTCCAATGGATGGCAGCCACTGCAACTTGTTCGCGAACAACCATTGTTCCATCAGACCGAGCCAGAAGATTGGCATGGATACTCCCACCAAAGCAATGACCATGCAGCAATAATCAAACCAGGAGTTGTGCTTCCATGCACTGACAATTCCGGCATTCACCCCAATAATGACAGCAAACAACATACTTGCCATCGTTAATTCGAGCGTGGCTGTCAGATAAGGGACAATTTCCTGGGCAATAGGCACCTTGGTGCGGATCGATGTTCCCAGGTCACCTTTAACCAAATCGCCAAGATAAGCGAAATATTGCTGGAACCAGGGTTTATCGAGTCCGAGTTGGTCCCGCAGGGCCTGCTTGGATTGTTCAGTTGCCTTTTGCCCAAGTATGGTCTCCGCCGGGTCACCTGGTATCGCGTGAATGATGGAAAAGACAATCAGAGTCATGCCTAGCAGCACGGGCAGCAACACAAGCACACGTTTGACAATATAGCTGTTCAATCCTGTTCACCTGCCTTCGACATATCATCCAAAATAAAAAGCGCTGGTAGAAACGCATGCTTTGGGTAGTTACGTCCGGATGTGGGTTCTGCCAAGCATTACGCGTCGCCAGCGCTTTGAACGAATGAATTTACACTTTATAACTCCGATGGGGATAGCTTATGCTTCGAGATGTAGTTTTCTTTCAGAAAGCTTGTAGGCGAACATTTCGTTTATACAGAGTGGTTCTGCTCTCTGCGTTATCATTAAAATGCTGAGTTCAGCTTACATATTCATCATTCAAAATAGGCATTGGCATAGGATTCAGTGCCCAGCGGGGAAGGTACGAAACCTTTCAGGTTCGATTTACCTGCCAGAATCGGCGTGGTATGCACAAGTGGAATCCACGGTGCGTCTTCCTTGATAATCACCTGCGCTTGTTTGTACAGCTCGGCACGTTTCTCCTGATCTGTTTCTTTCTGCGCATCCGTCAGCAACACATGCAACTCTTCGTTGACATAGAAGCTGCGGTTGTTGCCCGGAATAGCGTCTTTGTCCAGCAACGTGTACAGGAAGTTATCCGGGTCCCCGTTATCCCCCGTCCAGCCTAGCATGTAGATATCGTCTTTCTCTCCAGCTTTGGCATCATCCAGATACGTCGCCCATTCTGGCGATTCGATGTTCGTAGTCACGCCGATTTTCTCAAAATCAGCCTGGATTGCTTCCGCTACCTTCTTGCCATCCGGCATATACGGGCGGGAAACCGGCATCGCATAGAAGGTTACCGGATCAGGCAATCCGTCAGGGAAGCCAGCTTCGGCCAGTAATGCTTTTGCTTTTTCCAGATCATATGGGTAATCCTCAATGGTATCGTTGTACCCCCACAGCGTTGGTGGCATTGGATTCACGGCAGGCTCGGCCTGTCCTGCAAAGAACGCATCAATAAGGGCCTGCTTGTTCACCGCATGATTGAGAGCTTGTCTGACTTTGACATTATCAAATGGTTTCTTCTTGAAGTTAAAGCCGATATAAGCCACGTTGAACGGTGGACGCTCAATCTTCTGCAACTCGCTCTTGCCTTCAAGGATGGACAGATCGTCCGGGTTCAGGTCTTCCATGACGTCGATCTCACCGTTCTGCAGTGCATTGAAGCGAGCTGTATTATCCGGAATTGAACGCACGATCACTTTGTTCAGCTTCGGAAGTCCTTCTTTCCAATAATCCGCGTTTTTCTCCAGGGTGATGGAGTCGTTACGCTTCCACTCTTTGAATACAAATGGGCCGGTGCCCACAGGCTCGCTCTTAAAGTTTTCTTTTTTCTCCTGAATCGCGGTTGGGCTGGCCATACCAAATGGTGTCATCGCAATATTTTGCAGGAAAGGCGCTTGTGGCTGGTTCAATGTGAACTCCACCGTAGTCTCGTCCGTCGCCTTCACTTCCTTGATCACACGTTCGCCCTCTGGACCAAACATGGAATCATAGTAATCGAAGGAATCTCCTTCAAATTTATACTCACTCGCCGGATCGCTCCAGCGGTTGAAGTTGAACACGACAGCCTCCGCGTTGAAGTCAGTTCCATCATGGAATTTCACACCAGACTTCAGTTTAAAAATATACTTGAGCCCATCCGCCGAAATCTCCCAGCTCTCTGCCAGTCCAGGAACGACTTCTGTTCCGCCTTCCTTGTAGTCCAGCAACGAATCAAACACCTGATGTCCAATCTTGAGTGACTCCCCATCGGTTACAATCGCCGGGTCGAGAGCAACGGAATCCCCACCACGCCCCATAATCATCGTATCCTGCGCTACCGTTTCGGTTGGAGGGTCTGTTCCTTCCACCGGAGCAGGCGTAGTCTCCCCACTCTCGTTACTGGAGCAACCGGACAACACCAATACGGTACTCAAGGCCATGGTCAGAACACCGGACATCCATTTTCTTCTCAGTCGCATACGTACAACACCCTTCCCTGTCTCATAATGTGTGTAATGCTGGCATGAAAGATCTCCAATGATGGCAATCGGTTTGATGCTATGTATCATATAAAAGGCTTTAGATGCCTGTGATACCTGGATTATGTTTCTGGAAAGAATGAGCATGTATATGAAATGTAAAAAAACTAGATATAAGGGTATAGGCCGGTATCAGGCAGCGCACATCGGTTGATTCATTTTATGAAAAAAGGCTAACAAATCATCTTCTGCGAAGAATCCGTGGAGGAGTTGTTACACAATATTTGAACTGAGGTCAATAAGCAGCAGTGATGTGCATGCTCTGTAAGAGCAACTTGAATCAATAGATCAAGAAACAACAACAACAACAACAACATCAACATCAACTACCAAGCTACAATGCCTGTTCCTTCAGCCGGGTATGGCTATCAGCTATCCTTTTGAGCGTGAGTGTGGGAACCAGATTAAAATAGGTACGAAAGAAGTCAGCCTGGGTGAAGTTCTTTAGGAAGATCAAATCATTTGGGATAGGTAGATCCGTCTATGGTTGCGAATAACCATGGCGTTCTCTTAGAGGTTGGATGTGTAAAACGTATGAGAGAGTCGTGTTGAAGTATTGGATTATACAGCAGGGAGACATTACAATAACTTGGTATGTTATGGTCTTGTCATGATGAGGAGGATTCTGGTTATAAACTGTGGTGAAAAACATTTTCGTGTAACTTACTTTACATCACATTAATCAATTAGACAAGACATTTGCGGACATAAGTCTTCATCTTTATTATATGTGTTAATATCACTTACACAAATCACAAAAAAGGAACACAGGTCGACAAAAAACGTCCCGTGTCCCTCTCCATTCACTTCACGCTCATATATGCTCAACCTGTAATCCGGTGTGGATCATCTCATTTTTTGAACAAACCTCTACGATGCATGACGGTGATAAAACGGTAAAAATCATAACTCGCCCCGTTATCGATACTGAACAGTGGATTTTTGGTGTCATATGCCAGTGCTGCATCCACAGCGGCTTTCGCCCATACTGGAACTTCCATCTGTTGACGCGCCTGTAACTTATCGACTTGGGATTTGAGCGCATCAAACGCTGCTTTCTCTTCGGCTGTCATCGGTTCGCCCCTTTCGGTGGTTCGATTGGCGGTTTCGGATGGGTTGGATTCGTCGGATTGGACGGTTCCGGTGGTTTCGGAGTGGCTGCTGCGTACCTTGCTCTGAGCTGTGCCGCTGTTCCCTCGAATTCATTCATATCCACGTTGCCGCTAATGCCATTCACCTTGCCTGAATCCGTATACTGCCAGAACGTCCAACGCTTCCATGCTGGCTGTTCATCCGGCACACGAGTATTACTGTAACGCGCAATCCACAGATCATATAAGCTGAGGGATGTATCAAAATTCCGGGCAAATGAATTGCCCGTGTATATGATCGGTTTTACACCTGTCAGACGTTGTAATTCGGTTAAAAAAGCTTTCGCAACCGCATTCATCTGCGCTTTGCTCAGGTTGCCAGGGTTGTTCTCGTAATCCATAACGGGTGGGAGCTGTAGCACCTTGGCGCCTCCAACTTTGTTAACTGTATTGGCATAATGTGCCGCTTCTGCTTTGGCTGCTTCAGTGGATGTCGCACGGAAGAAATGATATGTTCCGACCAGCATGCCTGCCGCCAGTGCACCTGTTACATTTTTCTGGTAATTTGGATCGGTATAGGTCTGTCCCTCAGTCGCCTTGATGAATACAAATGTCATGCCACTTGCCTTCACTTTCGCCCAGTCAATATTGCCCTGGTATCGGGAGACGTCAATGCCCTGTGTGTTGCCCGAACTTCTCGTTTGCATGTTTCTCACACCCTTTATGCGGCAAATTGCCGTTTGTATATAGTTAATGCGGTTGGATCAGGGGTTGCTTGTGTGCGTGTCCCTTGTTGATGGTAATAGCTATGTTCATTGAGTATCTATCCTCTTAGGAAAAAATATCAAGCCGGTACGCGACCGTTCCGGATACGGATCGTTCTTATGATCGCTGTTGTCTCCAAATTTTTATGATTTATTATTCTAATGGTTAAAATTTAGAGACAAAGGCGACCGCTCCACTTCTTCAGAATCGATTCCGTCTCTTTCACTACTTGCAGGCTAATGGTGCAGACTTCCGACTCTGTAGTGCTCTATATCTTGCCACAGGACAATTTTGAATGAATGCTGAGCCTTTACTTCGTTTCATCTCTAATCTGTTGATCAACGTCCTCATGATCTGACTGTACAAAAGATTCTCTGGAATCAGGAGTATAGTTACCTGAGATCCCCCCGGATCCCCCTTTTCCCTTGAGCACTTCAATAGCTTGCCGAATCACTGGCGGAATGGGAGCGCCCAACTTACCCCCGTTTTCGATAATGGACAACAACTCATTTGCGATATAAAAAAAGGCGACCGCATCCCTGAACAAATGTCCGTCTCCCAGAACACCGTCCACCAGATGAGCCACCGATACCATTGCAAATATAAATACCTTTCGTGCGATGCCGAACATCCCAACATTACTCTCTAACTTGCCACTCATGCCCGCCGCCGCGATGCCAGTCAGGTAGTCGAGGATGACGAATACAAGTAGTACACCGAGTACACCTGACCATCCTCCGAAGAAGTAGGTTACTGAGCTGCTCATGAGCGCAATTCCCCATTTCCATAAGGTATCCCATCGTTCCATGGTTTCACCTCCTTTTTGTTTTTGATAGTGGATGCCTAAGTAGCTTACAACGCTAATTCTATTCTACTGTCGTTTGGATGAGACAACTCATTTTGTAATCTCCCCGATGAAATCCGACTTTGTAACGGCAGGCACATCCATAACCATCGAACCCGTCATTTACATAGTTGCAGCAGCTACAGCAACTCCTGATATGTCAGGAACTGTGCGGGCAAAGACGAAACGGATATTCGCGGGTTAAAAGCCTCTCGATTAAACACGGATCCGCCCCCTTAAATATGAGAAGCCCCCTGACCACTCCAGAAGGCATAAAAATAGCGCTCAACAGGGAGCGCACCAACAACTAGGTTATATTAAACGCCCCGGAATAAAATTCCGGCTTCATTTAATTTTCCGCCTCCCTTTAATTTTTGAATCTTTACAAAATAACACTACCTATTAAATTGTTATCGGGCAACGATATGGAAACAGTAAAATTCCTAACTGTAACACTGCCAACCGACGGGTCTGTTCTTTTAACGTAAATTTGCACTAAGTCATCTTTAACGAAGGAAATATCTTCAAAAAAAGATTGAGTTATGCTCCCGCTAATAACTCTGTTCGTGCCAACAATTATTCCATTTTTGTAAATAACGCCTTCTGCGCCATAAGCACCCGAAGACATTTCGAATCTAACTCTAAACGTACCTGTTTTATTTACCTTTATTTCTTTTACTTTGGTGAAGGCGGTTGATTGAGTGGACGATGAAGAAAAACTACCCACTACGATAACATCCCCTGCGCTAACCGTATCTGGAATAGATAATCCAACTGCTCCGTCAATCAAGTAATTGTCTAACAAGTAATTATCAAGTAAAGGCATAGATTCACCACATTTCATTAAGATATGCCCTCCATCTGATCAGAGGGCATAAAAATAGCGTTCCCATTTCGGAACGCTTGTTACACGATATTGCCGTTTTGATCCATTCCAGTAGCTTCGAGAGCCGCTTTTACTTTGTCACGGTTACCACCAGCAGTTGGTACATCATCAATTGAAATAACGCCTTTATGAATCATAGCCACGTATACAGCCAACATATTCTCACCCCCCTCCATGATCGTTCCGGCCATACGGATCAGCAACCAAGCAATCCTATTCCGCATTGCCCGCATCCGGGAGCGTTGACAACAACAATGCGTGCAGCTCCATCAGCGCAAGTTGATTGAGTGTGTTTTCCTCAGCCAGCTTTTCATTACGCACGTCCGATTCTGCCAGCCGTTGCTTCAAATCATTGATCTGACTTTCCAATGAAAACGTTGGAGGTTTTGGTTCTTCGTCTTCTTTGACAGGATACAAGAACAACGGCTCCAATGTTTCAAGATCAATACGAACAATTTCTCCACCTTCGAACCGATCAAACATATACGCTCCATGTTCAAGTTGAATAAAGTCAACTTCTTCCAACACTTTCTCTGCCAATGCTTTGTACAATTTAAAGTCTTGTTCCTTTGTGGTTTCGACAACAGGCCCAGCGTATTCGGGAGTAATGACAATGACATTGCCAGAATTGACATCATAATAAACCTTTGATCCTATTAACATTTATTGCACCACCTTTTCCATGATGATCGTAAATTGAGCGGTTGAAGTTGTCGCAGCATGATACAACTGTTTTCCTTTAGCCAAGAAAATTTTCGGTAACGGCACAATCAATGTGTCATAAGGCTTAATTAATTTGCTATTAATTAAAGAAATCGACGTATTCAATGAAACCGTAGCAGCCGTATTCGTGCTATTGCAAATCACGATAGACTTTATAATTGCATCAAAGTCATTTGCAGGTGAATATATTCCGCCACCGCCTACAGTAACAACCGTAACTGCTTTTAAATACGGGTAATTTGCAGAATCATAATCTCTTTCAAATCCGGATATGAGCATTCTGACGCTTGAAGTGGACCCAGAAACGGTTATACTTTCTCCAGGCAAAAGAGGAAAGTCCAACTCGTCGAGCACCAAAGTATCTCCGCCTTTTAACGTGTGATCGTATGCAATATTTCCGCCGCCCATTGTCAACCTAAACGTAACGACAGTATTAGTTGACGAATTGCATATGATTGCCGATTTTATTACGGAGTATTTACCCGATGGAACAGTGTAAACAATCGTCGAAGTCGTAGGTACATTTCCTTCGAAAATCGATTTAATTGTATCTGCCATTATTCAATCGACCCCCAAACATTTCTTTTATTTTGTAAGGCTTTAAGTGCTTCACTTAATGATCTTTCAACAACGGATAAGGACGTTGCACCTTGTTGTACGTCATGTACCAAGTTTGTAAGCAACGCCTTTTCGTTGTCCGGGACTGATCCGACAAATGCCGCTATCGGGAACGTGTCCAGCATCAGATATGTGACTTTGTAGTCGGCCGATGGATCGAACAATGAAACTGCTCGATAAGCACGCTCCAGTCCGTAACTGTTCGCGTCCGTAGACCTTTCCCACTTTTCCGAACAGCCGTTTTTATAAATCGTCATAACCTTTTTAGCTTTGTATTTTAGTGGGTTTGACGCAACTACACTGCTCGCATTTGAGTTTATTTCGTAAGTGCCCCATTGAGTCGATAATGCTGGCTTTGTCCCTTCACGCAACACAATCCCCGTTCCCACTTCCACCTGATTATCTCCCTCAATCAACGTCAATTGTCCCTCGGACGTGATCGGCTCGACAGTTGGTATTGCAAGTTGATATACAAGCTGGTATGACGAAATTGTCCCATCTTTAATAGAGGGAGAACTCTCGTTTACTGGTACTGACGTTCTTAAATGTGCCCATGTGCTATTCCAGTTGGCCGGAGGTGAGTATCCTATCGGTGTCCATGTTTTTTGAGACGCGTTTGTCGGATCATTGTAATTGCTGGCGCTCATGTTACGCATCGTCCAGCCCATGAAATACGCCTTAATCTCATTGACTGTTGGCGTGTATGCGTCTCCCCAACCGCCGTCGTTATTTGAAATTGATATCCATATTGCTCCAGGGTAACGATCTTTATTCCCTACATTGAATTGATCCGGAGCGTTTTTGGCGTCATCTGTTTTATCTAACGTTAATTGCTTTCCATCATACTTGGTCATAAAGCATCTTTCGTTAGTCGTTTCAGAACGATTATTTACGTATCCAGATGCTACAACATATCCTGTATATCTGTTCCTTCCACTTATAGGGAGGTTTTCATTCGTTACGTCTAACATTCTCCACTTCGCCATCTTGAAATATTGCCCGTCCTTTCCGAACACTTCTTCAGCATTTGCCCCGGTTAATGGATCAGCATGTAAATCCGTTTGCAATGCGAGCATAGCGTCCTCACGCGGTTTGAACGGTTTGGCTGTTGTGCCGATATTGAGTATTGGATTTGAAAAGGCATACGCCCCAATGCCTTTCGATCCATTTCCGATAATAACACTCAAGTAAGCAGCATTAGGGGATGTTTTAATATGCAATTCTACTGTATCCTGGTACCCAGAATTTTGAATGATAGTTCCGTTAATGTCCATGTCCTGTAAGGCAATCATACCGTTGTGGGATAACGCAAATGTGTAATCTGTATTGGCTGCACATGGGATATTATATGTCCATCCCATATTATTTCCAGATGCATTAAGCGTTGCGCTATACGAGCTATTGATTGACTGCCCATTCCCTGCCGTGACAGCCTTATAAAAAGGTGGCAATAGATTAGCCCCATATCGAAGCGCATACGGATTTCGCACAGGTTGAACGCTATCAACATAAGGATATTTAACGTTGAGTTGGTCGGATGTCAAGGACTTATCTTCATCGGCAACTTTGTACATAGCTGCCTTAGAGAAATGCACTTGCGATCCGTTTGATGCTTCGTAAGTCGCATATTCTGCGGTTAATTTAAATCCAAATGTTGTATCCCACCCGTCCACAATAGCTTGAGTTACTGTAATCATTCCATATAGTTCATAATTTGTTCCGTTAACAGGGTTCTCAATGTTCTTTGCAGTAAATCTATTAAGAGTAGTTGAATACAGGTATAGCTGCAATTGTTTAGCCGTTCCCACAATATGAGTAGCAAGAACACGTAAAAACAATTTATCCCCTACCTTTGGAGTTAAGGAAGAAATATGCTTATAGTTAGTCAATTGAGGATTTACACCAGAACCATCACCTGTGACAGTTATAATGTTATTTGTTGTCGTTCTTGTACCGAAACCTATATTCCATTTCGTGGCATCCACAAAATTACCATCCCGCCCCAACAAATTCACCAGCGTTCGGCCCTTCAACCCTTCCAACTTAAATGCCGAAGCACGTTCAGCATTAATAACTTGTAACCCTGGCTCCAACGTCACCGATCTGCGCTTCTCCGTATCCAACCGCTCCTGAATACTACTCACCTTTGTCGCGGTTTCCTCAGCCTTTTCTTCGATATGCCCTATACCCTCATCAACCTTCTCCCAGTTCTGATCCAAATACTTTTCCAGATCAAAATTCGTAGTCGAGGGCGAGGAACGGTCAATCTTATTTAGCCCCAAATTCGGTGTTTTTGGTTCATTCATTTAAGCTCCACCTCCTGCAAATTTATCCTGCCGGGTCTGTTCAATCTCTTTCAGCGTCATGCTTTCAACCTCCGCAATCGTCAAATACCGTAGACGGTACTCCACGGTCATGTGTGCAGGTTTGATATCCTCAATCGCTGCCTTCAAATCGTCCAGATTGGGCGGCAAGCCCCAAGTATCGATGAAGCGGATTCGGATCAAGTATTCCTCTGGCGAAACGGATACATCAATCCCGCCACTTTCGTAGGCCTGCGCCACGTTCTTGAGCATCGAACCGGAAACCTTACCACTTCCGCGCATTTTGGAAATGATTACGGATCTCCGCTGATCATCCGGCTTGGCTTGATTCGTCGGAATCTGCAAATCCTGCTCATAACGTTCCAATGCCCAGGTCGCAGACTCCGGGTAGAATTGATCCAGCACACTTTCCAAACCCACCGTAAGCTTGTCCAGCTCAACACCTTCGGTCTCTGTAAGAAGTTGCATCTCCAGCACATTTTCATACAGCGGGGGCAAAAGAGTCATTAATACCTCTGCTTTACTCATGTCACCTTCACCGTCCCAAGAACAGCTACTGCGCCGGGGTCGATCTCCAGATTGGACATCCCACCATTCACCAGCAGATCGCTATAATCGATCACGGGCGGAATATCCAGAATGACATTGGCAATACGTGTCCAACGAACCAACGGGTCGGCAAAAGCTAGTTCTTTCAGATACGCTGTAACTCCCGTTTCAATCAGTGTCTTCACGCCCTCGTACGTTGAACCAGAAGCAAGCGTGACCTGTACCTCCACATCAATAGGTATCTCTTGCGCTCCCACAACAGTAACCACAGGTCCGATTGGAGCAGCACCTTCGCCCATTCCATCCTGAGTTGGATCGATATATTCTTGCACCGCCTCAATGACCGCTTCAGCAGGTGTCTGCATCTCATTATTCAGCAATGCCACCTTGACTGTACCTGGCCCGTCCCATAGTGGAAAAGCCTTCGCTTTGCCCACACCGGAGTTTTCCCGTGCCCATAATTCATACTGATATTTGTTGGCACTCGTGACCGGACGGGATACTTTATCCTGATATCGGTCATACAGGGCCTGATCCGTTTCCTCGTCTTCGCCAGGAACCAGCAACTGTGTCAATTCAGCTGTCGTCAGGCCAGCAATATAATCGATGGGCAGCAGGGCCCCCGTATATTCATTACCTTCCGCTCCCGCGACCTCACATTCCAACACATATCGCCCTGCCGCGATGCGCTCCACAACAGCATATACCCGATCCCCCGTGGAAAAACGACTCTCCAAAGGAACCTCAACAGGCTTACCTTCGTTATCCCGAAAACTGCCAACCCAACGTGCCTTCGTGGCCGCTTTCCGACGAATGCCCGACCAAGCCACTGCACGATCCAGATACTCTCCAGAAGCTGTAGACGCAAACTTCAGATTGGCGTTCACATCCAACTCGATATACATCTGAGCCATTTCCACAGCCGCTGGCGCAAGCGCATCATAGATAATGCTGCCTTCACGTTTATCCACACCATCCGGTACTCTGTCCAGCATTCTGTTTAAAATAACTTCAAACGTCTGCTCTTCATACATCCATGTTCACCTCCGTCTCTTCCCTGAAGCTGCCAAAATCCGTTTCCACGGTAAACGAAACCCTTACTCCATCCGCCTCGTGGACAAAATCGAACTCGGTTACATCCGAAATGCGATCATCCGGAAGTAACGCTTCGTGAATCCAGCGTTCCAGTTCAGATTCAACCATAGATCTCCCGGCCATTCCTTCCCAGGACCATTCCATACCGTAATCCGAAGAATAGATTAGATGCTCGTAGCGGCGTGTAGACAATGCTTTATAAACCGCCTGTTTTACCGCATCTTTTCCATCCAGTTGCAGTCTTCCAATCCGCTGTCCCGAAGCTTGAAACACATACGTCCGACTTGGAAGCACCGCAGCTTCTTCCTGATCTTCTGCACTGATCTGCGCACCCTGTGGAATCATGGATTCACCAGCCGATCCAGCACGACAAAGCTGTCTCCACCTTGAACACGTAACAACAAGACATGGTCACCCATGGTCCAAGTTTTGTTCACTACGGATTCCGGCAGTACCAGAAAAGGTTCAGCCAATGCCAGCCGTTGTTCAACGGTGATCTCCAGAGGCTGGGTGTTTGTCACGCTTCCGTACATTACCTGAACGGGAGACTTGGCATCTACAGCGGCCACCGCCGCCTTTTTAATCACGTCCAGCATCATTTATCGTTACACCACCTTCAAATCCAGCGACATCGTATGCACGCCCCCCTGTACCTTATGCGTACATTCGTCTACCAGAAAATATTGATTAATCTTCAGTTCATTGATCTGGATGTTGACAAAACTGCCTGCCCTCACCTTGAAATCACCAAGCGCATCCACCTTCAACGTCTGCGTCTCGCGATTGCGGAGGGTCATCAGGGTCTTGAGCATTTCATCAATCTGACCTTCGTTCAGGCCGTCATCCGCTTTTTGGTACAAAAAAAGCAGCCCCCATTGACGGATGCTGCCTGAGTCCTGATGAACAAACGTTTCTCTTTTTCCCGTATCCTTGTTATCCCGGTACAACTTGATCTTGTTATACGTCTGGTCGTCAATTGACCGCGTATAGCTGTAATCCGTGAGCATACTGTTATCCCCGATGACAAAGCCGTAAGGCATCTCTTCCACATCCCTAAGCACAAGCTTGCCGAAATCATCGTAGAAGATGTAGTTTTTGCCGCCATAGATCAACGTTCGGTCGAGCGCCTCACAGATCATGTCGATTAGCTTTTTGTTATCAAATAACATGCGTGGAATAACATATTTCGGCTGGATCAACTCGCCCACCTTCAACTGAAAGTCGGTAGCAATTCGTTTGATCACATCCGTAGCCGTTGCGTTAACGAACTTATACGTCTGATTCGCGGTCAGATAACGAGTCTGGTCGTAGGCTTTGATTTTGACACTTTCGTCCTTGCCGCTATCCACCGAGAAGATATATCCGTAAAATATGCCTACCTCGTTGCTGATATATTTCACGACGTATCCATTCTCATAGGTGAATTTCTTATTCTGGTACAGACTGCCCTTGATCAACGTGAATTCCAGAGAGGAAGGTTTGCCGATGCGGGAGGTTTTGTAAGTAATGTCGCCGACAATTTCGCTAATGTCCCAGATGTTGCCCTGCTTGTCATCCAGCAATAACCGTTCCTTCATGTTTGCCAGCTTATCATCCAGCCTGATCTGCTCTTGCATATTCCCTCTCCTTTCACGGAAGCTTGATCACAAGTCCAATTGGCAGCTTCTTCAGTTGTGCATCTTTGATGCCATTCAGCTTCTGCAGCTCTTTCCAGCGAGATCCATCTCCCAAATGGGCTTTAGCTACAGACCACAAGGAGTCTCCGGCTTTGAGTGTGACGGTCTTGGGCTGGATTTTTTCATTGGGCCGGGAGGCTTTGGTTTTTGTTTTCGAAGCAGCCGTATCCTTGCTGTCCTTGAGTGGCACTACTTTTTTGGCGGCATAGAAAATGAACTGCTTCAGCTTGATATCATACTGGATATCCCCCACCGTACCCGCTGTCTCCTTCCAGTCGAAGCTCTCAATGGAAACCGCCATATTAATAGTGTACCTTGCACTGGAAAAGAACAGCCTAACGGGTCTGCCCATCTGCATCCAACGGATGATCTTTTTCACATATTCATAGGGATCACGGTAAAACTGCTTCTGAATTGCCGGATGGCTTGCATCGTAGTTCAGATGATACGGGCTGTAGTCTGCCGGAAAAATTCCGCTGAAACTGACTTCACGCAGCTTCGGCGACTTGATCACGTTAATTTCACCCAAAGCGCTAACGTTAAACGTACTCCCGTCTCCCGAATCCGAAAACTCAATGCTCTCTGGTGTCACCGGGAAAAACATGTATTCGGAGCGGTTGTTGAAGCTTAGTTGAATATAATATTCCACTTATCCATACACCCCCTGGGCACTGGAGACGATCTGACTGTTCAGTCCATCGGTGATTTTGCTGATGATGCTGTCCACATCATGTCCGCTGTTGATATCCCCTGTGGTGACCTGAACGGTTGGCGTCAGACTGACAAATCGCTGAATCGCCTGCATCTCTGCAAGCTCACGCATCAGTTTCAAGTCCTCGCTGGTTACATCCACTGTGCCATCTACATCACCGATCTTGTCCACCTGTCCGATATTGTTGATTTTGTTGATGTTACTCATATTGTTATTTGGAACAACGGTGGGAGCAGGTGCAGTTGGCATCGATGGTACGGAAGGGGTTTTGGGAGTTGAACCGCCGAAGTTTCCGGGTAATTTATCAGAGCCGTTGGGAAATAGGCCTTTGGTGGTATCCATCAAATCATGTCCCTTCCCAAATCCCATATCAAAAGCATCCTTATAGTCTGCAGAAGCATCCATTCTCCATAGGTTAACAACGTCCTTTTGGCTCTCAGGAGCAATCGCTTCAAGGTCACTCATTAAACCCTGTATCTTACCACTCATAGAATGAATGTTAGCATCATCAATTAGTTTAATACCGCCCCAATTAGTGCCAAAAATCTTATTCAGATAGGGTATTAATTTGTTTATACCTTCGATCATCCAGTTGATCTGATCTTTAAAACCACCTGCAAAATCCTCAATTCCCTTTGTAATGTTGAACAGAATTTGAAGTACTATGAGTCCCATGTCAACAAACAACTTTTGGAATGCAAAGGCTGGATCTCTGAATACATTAATGACAAATTCGGCCCAAGACATGAAATAATTCAGAATGGATGCAAAAATTGATTTCATATACTCGTAAGCCATATAAAAATAACCTATAATCGCTCCAACCATATCCCCAGCTGTAACGCCACATAATTGCAAAATAAAGATTAGTCCTGCAATAGCACCAATTACAAGCAAGATAGGCCAGTTAGCTACCAACCATGCCGCTGCCAGTGAATAAACCTGGGCAATTACAACTCCGAGCGTAATAATGATATTGGCTAGTAGCACTAAAGCAATCGCAGTTAATATAGGTCCGATGATAGCCCAATTTTCCTGCACAACTGTAGCAAAATTGATGAACCCATCCACGATAAATGCCACCACCTGAGCGATGATTGCAAACGCCCCACCAATCCATTCGATGAAAGCACTGAACTGACCTGAGCTTATTGCTTCGTTTAATCGGTCAAGCACAGGAGATAAAACTTCCAAAGCTCTTGTCCCGATTCCAGATAGTATCCCATTGAACTGATTCACGAGAGCCGTCCATTTTTGCAATGGAGAATCCAGCATCGTATCAAAGGCTTCTTGTGTGTAACCTTGCATTTCAAGAACCGTCTGCAAACCTTGTATAAAACCGTCAAGGTCTTTAGTCTGTATAAATTCACCCAATCCAGCCCCGGTCAATGCACTTTCCGATATGTTAAATTGACTCGCCAAATCAGTATTCTTTCCATTCATGGCACTAACAATAGCCTTGGATGCATCTGATAGACTTTTATTATCCGGTGATAACATACTCAGTTGTTGAGTCATTTCATTTAACTGATCTACCTGCCCTGTATTTTGTGCCAAAGGCAAGAAGCCCAGAGAAGATTTAAGCGAATCATTGACATCCTGACCACTCTTGGAGGCTTGATCTCGATACTTATTATAGATGCTTTCCCCGAGCACCGGATCTTCTGCGGCAACCATGTAACGATATTTGAAGTCTTCTTGTTCAGCAGCCGCTTTTAACACGACACTTCCAGCGGACTTTACCATTTGAACCCACTTGGAGAGTTTGCTCAGATTATCAACCAAAGCATTGCTTGTATCATCAGCCGTATCCTCCAACTTTTCCATCAGATTAATCGTTACATTTAGTTGTTGATTTACTTCATTAAAATGGTTGGATATATTCGTCTGGTTGAATTGGTTCAGATTAATCCGGTTAATCTGGTTGAAATTATTAAGGATCTCGGTTGTTCTTACTTGAACCAGATTTAGATTATTGATCAGGGTATTCATGGACGGAGGATTAATTACATCGATACTTGTATCGGACATCTATTTCTCCCTCCTTTCCTTTTTATTTCTTCCGGGCGCGGCTCTTGGACCGCTCTTTCTTCTCTTCCTCCACCCGGATGGAGATCATCGCATAGATGGCCGCTCGTTCTCGCATGGAGAAGGCCATTAGCTCATGCGGCAAAATGTTCAATTCATGGAGAGCGTAATAAGCCAGATTGGCTTCGGAATCGCCCTCTTTAATTAGTTTTTTACGTCATCCACCAGTTCGTTCATATCCTGATTGAAGCCGTTCAGCTTCTGAACCTGTTCACCCAGCGAAGCAAATTCCCCAGGCAACAGCATTTTCCGCAAAAGCGATTCCGCCCCCATCACGCCATATGACCGCTGGAGTTCTGCGTTTTTCAAATCGGGGTAAACTACACTTGCGCTCATCAGGCGAGCCATGTAATCATTCGCATCGATGTCGGGTGTGTAGACACCGTTCTTACCCTTGATTTTGCGGGTAGCCGCTTTGCGGCATTCCTGGTTTTCGTCCTCAGTCATGCTGCGCAGTTTCCAGGCAACCGGCTCGCCTTTCTCATCTTTAAATCGGGGGGATACGATAAACTCCTCCGTTGTATCCGTTGCTGCATTTTGGGCAAAAAACATACTCAATCCACTCATGTATTGTTCCTCCTCTAAAGTTAGGCTCCCCGCCGCAAGAAGCGGCGAAGAGCAGAATTTTGACACGCCAAATAGCCCGTAACACAGGCATGTTGAACAGGTTTCTTTTACAAACCCGCTGCTAATTAATACTCTTTATAAATCTCAAATCATTATGCTTTCCACGCTACATTACTTCGGCAGATTGAACGATACAGGCATATCGACATCTTCAAAGGTAAAGCTTACTTCTTCCTCCAACGCCTCCGCCTCGGTATCCAGGGATGCCATGATCACACTGTCGAGATTGACGCCTTTGAGGGTCACGGTCTGTTTGCCAATCGTAGAGGAAGGATCTTCGTTGGTCACTTCAATGTCGAAGTACGTGTCCACACCATTCTGCATGTACTGGAGCATCAGCTCGCGGAAACGGGAAGTGGTGTAAAAGATTGTCATGGAACCCGAACCAGACCAACCGGTTGCTTTGTGCTGTACGCCGCGGCGGCCCAACGTTTTGACCTCTGCTTTTTGTTTCTCCACTGTTGCTTCCAGCGTCTTCACATAGAACATTTCTTCCGTTTGTCCGTTAATCGTTGCGTATGCGCGGCCTTCCTGGCCGGAGATCGTGTCGCTTGCTTTCAAAAATGCCATCTTAAACCACCTTCACTTTCATATATACTTTTTCAACGGAATCCACAGGTTGGACCTGAATCTCAATCAGAATGCTGTCGGTTTCATTGCCCGGAGCAACAGTAATGTCTGTTTTGGAATCAAAATTTTGAATCGCCCCAATATCCTGAAGCTGCTTCAGGTAAGTGACACATTGGGAACGGAACAGGCTGCGCCCATCTTCGTTATTGTTCACTTTGCCGATATAATAGGACTCGAAAATCCGTTTCATATCGTTAGCGATGCCATCGAGAACACGGACAACACGGTTTTTGGCAAAATGACGCGCCTTATCCGGTGTTACGGAACGGAATGTATTCACATCCTGCTCTACCACCGCACGGTTGCTGCTCGCCGTAAACACAAACTCGCCATTACGCAATGCCGCTTCTGTCTCGCTATGTGTCAATCTGCCACTCACATCCACGGCATCGTCATACGCACGGAACGTCAGGGATTCATTCAGGTTAGCTCCCGCTGTTGCGCCGGCAGTCCATGCTACGGTTTGTTTCGGCGTAAGAACGGTACCGTCTGCGAGCACAACACCATTTTTGACACTGATAATGCCTTCATGATCTGCAGCCGGATAATCGGACAAAACCAGTTGCACCTTCTTGCCCTCGGTATCACGCAAACGCTTGATGTAAGCTGTGTAGACTGACTTGAGTGTGGCATCGTCTGAAATCAGACCAACCGTGTTAAAATCCAGTACTTCCAGCTTGGTCAGAAAATCGGAATGCTCATGGTTCGTTGCTGTACCATCCAAGCCACCTGTTAGTGGAAGTGAAGCTGTAGCTGTGAGTGCACCTTCACCAGTGTATGTGACGTATGCGTTGGATTCCAGAGCTTCGATGGTAGACGCGGTTTGTTTGTCCACTTCTTTACCCGCAAGCAAAGTGGAGACATCCAATTGGTCCGGATCATTAATATTCGCGGAGACTACAACAGCCAGATCATTACCACGTACGCCGCCGTGTTGGGCTGTCACAGTTAGCTTGTCCAAGGTTGCCTTGGCTTTGGTACCTGCATTGAGTCGATACAGAAGCAATGTTTGCGCACGTTTCAAAGCTTCACGAATCAGCAGTAATTGAGGTGCTGTCCAGTCATAGCCCAATTTGGCTTGTACATCTTCACCTGCTTGTACCGTCAGGATTGAGCCTGTTTGCCCCCATGACAATGGAAGGGCCAATGCCACCGTTCCCCGCTCCCCTACCGTACCCGGCAATGAACCCTCTGATGCAAAATTCATATATACGCCAGGGCGTACCTTGTTTTGTGTCGTCCATGTTCCTCCAGCCATTATTGTGCCTCCCCATTCATAAATTGTTGGATGTGTTGCTGTGCTTCTTCCATGGTGTATGTTTCTTGTTCCAGCAGAACTGCTGCCAAAATATCTTTCTCCATCCGGCTAAGTTGCCGGGATTCGGCGAACTGTGCTTTGCTGTATTTTTGATTGTTTTTCTGGTTATTTTTCTGGGTACTTTCCGGGAACTTACTCTCCGGTTCTTTTTTCGTGAACATTGCCAATGCGCCTCCTATTCCTTTCATACTGATCCCCTCATTTGGTTAGTTATTCTCTTGTAGCTTTAAGTGCGGTGGGTCGCTGCTCCAGTTGTTGCATAGGAGTGGTGGACTCCGACACTTTGGTGGTTCGCATGGTATAGTACACCAGCATTCGCGGAGTATCGTTCTCCGTCTCCCAACGCAGTTCCGTTGCGCGATAGGGTGTACCCTCCACGTTAATAGTTTCCAACGCTTCGAACAGTTCATCCGGTAGAGTTGCCGGGATATTGTCTGTTTCGAGCCAGCGGATTTCAAAAGCGTGAGACTGCACGAAGCGATCGCTGCGTTCCCGGGTAAGTTGGGAGGATAGCAAGCGGTAGGTGATGCCTTGGCTGTCCGGGGTCGGGCTGCTACTGCCCGTTGACGGGTGGATCGTGATGTTGGGTAAATGTTGCTTGAGCGTGTTTGCGATGGCTGTGGTTAGTTGGTTTGTGGTCATGGTTCACCTCCTTTAAATTAGATAAAATTACAAATATCCTTAATTTTTCATTTTCTAACATCAGTGCTCCTAGAATCGATAATACCTTTCGTTTAGATCTTATAGACTGATAAATACATAAAGGGCAATCCCTTTAGGCCAATTTGGCTTTTCAATCCTTCATTTTCAGATATCGAGATCAACAAAGAACAGTACTACTTCTAACACTTCAGACCAACCCCCAAATAAATAAGCACTCACATACACCACAGTTCTTCAGGTAATTAGTTTGAGAACACCAAGAACTTCCCTTCAGTGATGTTTGTTCTTCAATTAAGATCAAGTCTTAGTTACTTTCAATAGCTTACCAAGATAATCTCTCTTATCTAAAGCTGGAAATCAAAGCATCAATGTTTAGCACCATACTGTTAAGGTAATGAGCTCGGTAGTATGGGCTACTCGTCCATAGATAAAGTTGTAATACCTCTCCCGCAGTAAGACTTATGTCTTCCACAAACAAAGTTGTTTGACCTGAGTCGGTTTGACGTAAGGCACCTCTAGCTGCTCCATTGATATATAGTTGTGAATATGCATAATTTGTCCTTTGGGATTCTGACCGTGTGTGGTAGGATACACGATAAACACCACCCGTCAGTATGGTTACCTCTCGAACCCTTATAGGGTCTGTACTGTGTGTTGATGCTAAGTTACCGTTTGCGTATGGGTCGCTTCCCGCTTGAAGGACTAAACCTGGTTTAACCCCAGCAACCAGTGAACCAGGCACACCCAATATTGTCTTGCCTACAGGGATGTTCTCAGCCTTCAAGTCAGGGGCCACTGTATATACCCAGGACGATCCATCATAGTACCCTGCTGGTGGTCTCATGAATGCCTTGTCACCCTGGAACACGCTGGTTTCCTGAGCGGGTTGGTGAAAGGCTTGCGTAGATCGGTTAGGCATCGTCCCTGCAATCCCGTTAGCAGTAGCAATACTAAATGTGGCCCCCGATAATACTTGAGCTGCTTTAGCGTTACCCGTAGACCGGATAACTCCAGCCATTTTGGTAATCAATTGAGCCCATATCTCGCTTGTGGATGCCGATACACCTATGGAGTTGAGAGCGGCAACCACGTTGGCTTTCTGCTCAACTCCAAGCTGCTTTGCCGCTGTCGCCTCAGTATAAGCATAGTCCGCTCGGACTTGAGCGATTCCGGCTGCTGTCACTCCTGCACTCCCACGGTCATATGCGGCCTTTACAGCCTTTGGCGTAGCTGCGCGATCTTCCAACGTGCTATCCGTTACACTAGAAAGCTGAGTCTTACCTTTTACGGTATGGGACGCATCGGGAATATCCATCTGACTCACCGCTTCACGGAGCGTATCCAAATCCGCCTGCGTCGCAACACCTGCATCAATCTTTTCAAAAATCCCATTAATACTCTCCCGGGTCACAGTCTCATTCCCCAAAGGAAGAGGTAATTTCAGTCGATCTGTTTCCTGTGGCATTACGCCCACACCTCCAGTTCATTCCACGTCAAGGACGCGGCGTCCAGTTCATCCCATGTTTTCTGCTTCTTGTCCAGATCGTCCCAGATCAGATAGCGATACTCATATTCCACGGCCATATGGGCCGGCTTCAACTCTTCAATTGCCCTTTTGAGATCGTCGATATTGGGCGGGATACCCATCGTATCCACAAAGCTCACCGTAAAACTCCATGCTCCCGGCTGAAATGTTACATCCACCTTGCCCCCTGCATACGCCTCGGCCACATTCGCAACCAGTCTCCCAGAGAACTTCCCGGCACCACGCAGCTTCGACTCCACCACCGCACGCCTTTGTTCCACTGGCTTGAGACGATCCGTCTCAACACCAAGCTCCTGCTCCCAGAAATCCAAGCCCCACGTTGCTGTACGGACAAAAAACTGCTCCAACGTCTCATCCAGCGCCTTATACAGCAGATCCATCTCGGTGCCTTTGGTCTGCATATCGCCCTGCATAACGCGCGAAGTCTCGTAATACCTTGGCAAATACGAGAACAACTCCCGTCCTTTCTCACTCGTCAGTCCAACATCTACAGTAGAAGGAACACTCATGACCAGCATCCTCCTTTCCTTTCACATTCGCGTGAACTCGCTCACTCCACGGGTCTTCCTCTCCTAAGTGACTTACTTCTTGCCATAAGCGAACCTCAGACTTGTCACGTTGCTCACCTTGCGAATCTTCCAGAACCGGCACAACAGCAGCAGGAGAATTAGTCCAAGCAGCGTTTCCCAACCGAGTAGAACATTTCCATGACACATCCCGTTGAATGGCTTTCTTGCTTCCTAAACGGCCTTCTCCACTACATTCCCGGAAAGCTCCCTCATCTTCCTTCCGCACGTTACACCTCACCATCTGCCCAACACTACTCATGCACATCCACCGCCCCAGCACGGCCACCTGACTCGCGGTCATCTCAATATTCTGGTCGCTCACACCGTTCACGGTAAGCTCCGAATAGTCGATAATGGGCGGAATATCCAGCAGAATCGCGGCAATGCGGGTGTAACGAACGAGCGGATCGGCAAAAGCCAACTGTTTCAGATACGCAGTCACCCCGCGTTCGATCAATGCCCGCACATCAGCGAGTGTCGCATCGCTTGCCAACGTCAGCTTCACCCGAATGTTCATCGGTACTTCCTTAGCTGGCATCACGGACACCACTGGCCCAGCCGGCGCAACACCTTCACCTTGTCCATCCTGCGTTGGGTCAACGTACTTCTGCACGGCGGCTACCAGATCGGTACCCGCAGCACGTTTGTCCGTGTCCAGCAAATATAGTCCCACCGTGCCTGGCCCCTGCCATAACGGAATAACCCGCGTTGCACCAACACCTGGTACTTCACTGGCCCATTGCACATATTGCGATTTGTTACCGCTTGTCCCCTGATTGCGGACTTTGGAATAAAAGCGTTCCAGCAGCGCTGTATCTGCCTCAATATCTGCACCGCCTTTGACCACCTCAACGTTCGTGACAGAAGTTACGCCACTTACAGGTGTAGACAGCACAATTACCGTGCCCGCAGGCACATTACTCTCTTTTCCGGCAACAAGCGCTCGTACGCCTACCATCCCAGAACCATCTGCATCCAGTTCCAAACGTCCCACCGTTTCATATTCGAGCGAAGCTTCAGCAGATACTTCATCCGCGAGCGTAGCCACGACCGTTCCCGCAGGCACCACTTTACCCGGCGCACCCGCGAACCTCACCACACCCTGTGCTGCCACCGCAGCTCGCCGCGTGATGCCGTGCTCTCCTGCCCGCAGATCCAGCTCTTCCGAACGAAAATTCGGATCACTGCTCGCAGCCGTACTTGCAAACCCCCGCCGTAGTAATTGCTGTGCCCACAATGCAGCCTCAGACAGCATAAACGCAACTGGAGCTTCCGCATCCCACAGAAACGATCCCTCCGACTTATCCAGATCCGCGGGCAGACGATCCAGCATTCGCTGCATAATCTGTTCCTCCGTCTGGTCCTCCAAATAACGCGGAATCTCAGCCATCCCGTCAGATCACCTCACTTTCCAGAATAAACATCTCTTCCTGCACACTCGCCACACGACACGAGAACATGCATTGCTCCCGATTCCAATCGAACGTGAACTGGTCCACCGAATCCGTGCGTGGATCAGCCAGCAGCGTCTCCGTCACCATCCGGGTAATCTCACTTTCCATCACGCCCCGGCTGTCACCCTGACCCACTAGATCCTCCAGCTCCGAACCATAGTTCCGGGAGTAAATCACATGTCTGTAACGTGGCGTTTTCACGGCCTTAATGCACCACTGCACCCAAGCTTCATGCGCACCAGCCGCAGCTACTTTGCCACTTGGGGTCAGCACAAAATCCCCTGCATCGTAATCGAATCGCCAGCTCCGTCCAAAGCGTATTTCTTCCGAAGCTGCCCCCGACAGATCCTCCTCATCTCCCCAGACCACACCCGTTTCCGGGAACAAACTAGGCATGCGCACTCACCACCTTACACAGCACCACAATGTCGTTACCGCCATTCACTCGCATCGCCAGTACGCGATCTCCCGCTTTCAATCCCTTACCAAGAGACCACACCGCTTCTTCCACTTCCTCTTCTTGCAAAAGAAACCGTCCCGTACCCGTCGCTGCGCCGTTTGCCACGTCAGGTATACCGGAGATCGCGCCAGCAGCCTCGCGCTCCGGCAGTCCAAGCGTGCCCGGAAACTCGGCCACGAGATAGTCCTGCACTTCGTGCTTGAAGTCATCCAGCTTCACGCCGGATGCAGTCATCGTACCCAGTACTGCTCCCAGACCGCTCACGGCCTGACGAGAATGTGTACTCATCGCCCCCCGCATGACCTCGGCAAAATGCCCATACGGATCATCTTTATTCAAGGTAATACCTCCTTTTCACCAGCTCAGCTGTCCCCAGTTCCAACGTCATCGTTCCAGGTCCGGCAGACAGATCACGGCTGACCGACATGACGATTAGCTTCAGTCCTTTTAACAACACGGCATCCCCGGCACGGATCGTATTGACATCCGGTGCGGATATCGTAAAGGTCTCCTGAATACCCGTCAGATGACTTTTCGCCAGTTTTTTCGCGGCGGTTGTGGATTTCACCTGATCATCTTCAATCAGCTTTTGCAATGTGCCCAGTTCTTCCACACCATTCTGCTCAATCGCCAGCACTTTGGAAGGAACTTCTTTGCCACTCGTAGACTCTGACGCTGCCATGACTTTAACTTTGGTAACCGCCCCTTCGAGCGTACGCATCTGGGTCAGATCAATAAGTCGATCAAGTTCATACACCTTCGTATTATTTCCGACCTGGAAAAGCTGCAACCCGCCGGGTGTCATCCGTGGATGGTACATCTCTCCACCAGATTTGGCCGTTTCCTTCAGATCGGCAAACATCATCGAAAAAATCGTCTGTGACCGATACACGGCTTTACTCAGCTTTGTCTTGGTATCCGGCAGCTTGGCGTATGGGATCTTCCACTCTTTGGCGTAGGTTTTGAGTCGTTGCGTGGCAGTCTGATCCTTAGGCAGCAGGAACTCGTCCTCCGATTTTTCCAGATAGATCATCCGGTCGTACACCGTGAGAGACAGCCGCTTGGTGCCGCTGTTCGAGCTTTCCACCTCCCAGATGACCGCAGGATGCAGCAGATGAACCATCGATTTTTCGCTAAAAGGAACCCCGCTAATCCGCACCGCCATGCCTGGTGAGATTGAAGGCAGACCGGAAGACACAGACACTGCCAACCGGATATTGGCCTGATAGGCAATCTGGTCCAGCGAGTCCTTCAGCGTAATCGTCTCCACCAGCTTGGTGATGTCATACTTGTCGTCGACAATGACCTTGTAGGTCATGGCATCACCAGCTTTTGCCCGGGCTTGATCCGGTTCGGATCACTCCCGATGATCTTCGCGTTGAGCTTGTAGATCTCGTTCCATTTGGAACTGCTGCCCAGCTCCAGCTTTGCAATTTTGGACAGGGAGTCGCCAGATTTGACGGTATAGGTCTTGCTGCTCTTTTTCAAATCCGTACGAGAACCTGACTTGCTCGCGGATGCGGCAGAACCCACCTTCTCCACCTTCGAATCCCGCCAGGTGCGCAGCGTAATGTCGAAGTAAATATCTCCACTCTCGCCGCCCCGGAAGGTCGTATTGTGCGAGATCAGATATACTGGCACGTTCACCCCCGTGTTGGTGATGATGAAGCGTAGCGGCTTTTTCGATATCAGAAACGTATTCAGCATATTCATCGCTACCCGCGGATCAGGCAAATCTTCGTACATACAATAGGACGCATCATATTCTTTGGGAAAAAAAGAAGAGAAGGTGATCTCCTTCACCTTCTCCCCCTGTGCAAAATCAAACTCGCCATGCTCCAGCATATTAATCGTTTCATAACCTTTTGAACGTGAGATCGTAAGCTCTTCTGGCTTCACAGGGAACTGGAACTTCGTTTTCCCATCGATCAGCGTAAATTCCATTCGGATCCCTTCCACGTTATCTTCAAATACAGTCATAAACGGCCTCCTTTCTGCTTAGGCCATAATGGTTTTACGGTTTTCCATGGCACGGCGGAACTCGCTCGTAATCCGTTGTCCGACTTGCTTGGTGACAGCATCGTAATCAATCGCATTTTCGCGCACGGTCACCTGCACCGCGCCTGGTGGAATATTTATCGCAATCTGATTGGTGGTTTCGGTTTTGAAATCTTTGAGGTATCCGGACAGACTGCTCATCTGGTCTTCGGATATTTGTACCGTCATCGTGGACGATTTGCCATTCGTCTGCGCACCGTTACCAAGCGCCATTGCTTGGTTCTGCATCATGCTTGTTCCCATGAATCCAGCAGATGTAGGCTGGCCGACCTTGCTGTTCATATAAGCCGCTGGGCCTGTCATGGTCAGTGCCGGTGGCATATAGGCAGGTGGCATCTGCGGGCCTGTTGCAGCTGGAGATGGTGTAGCCACCGTCGCTGCCTTGGATACGGATGCCGCAGGCTTGTCTTCCTCTTTCTTGGAGCCAAAACCGAAGAAACTGGATATGCCATTGAACATATCCTTCGATTTCTCCACAACAATATTCGTTCCTAGCAGAGCAGTGTTCGCCAATTTCGATATACCCTCCGCATTGTTCTGAATAAATCCACCTACCTTATCCCCAACCCAACCACCTGCTTTCTCGCCAAGCCAGCCACCTGCTGCACTACCAATAAGGTTTCCAACCACCGGAATCGGAATCACACTGCCAAGAATGCCTCCAATCGCAGTCCCTACTGCATTACCAGCAACAGAACCGACCGCACGCGCGCGTTCCTCTGGAGGAGCGCTTGCAAGACCTTTAATGTTGCTAATTATACGAACCGGTGCCAACAATTTACCCGCTCCCTTGACAACCCCTCCACCCAGTTTATTGATGATTCCTGAGCCGCCACCCCCTCCTGCTGCTCCACTACCTCCGCCACCAAATAGTCCTTTTATGTCTCCCCACATTCCATCGATACCACCGATTAAATCAGATCCTGCGGACGAGAAATCGTTCATAAAAGTAGCGCCGCGTTTCGTAACCTTAATTGCCTTCTTCCACCCGTTACCAGGTGTAGAGGGTCTTTTGATTTCTTTCCACAGTTTTTTTCCACTACTCCTGGCAGCGAATCCCTTTTGCACTCCAGATGAAATAAATTTACCTCGATCAAACATGCCTTTCATCTTTTGCATAAAGGTTTTAGGCTTCGCTTCGGCCGCTGGTGCCGCTCCAATATTGATAGAGTCTAGCTTGGTACTCAGCATATGAATAGATTGGGTATTGGTATTCAAAGCATCAATCAGTGGCTGTGAATTCACATTAACGGATACACCTGAAATTTGGTGTCTGACTTTGAGTTGTACACTAGCCGTGGCATTCAACATCTTGGAACGGAGTTGTTTCATTTTTTTCAACAAACCATTCAATACTGGCGTAGCACGGTCAAGTAAATCAACCTGAGGAGTAATCCGCAATCTACTCAACCGAACAGCCGTACTATAGATACTTTCGAGCCTGCGCCCGGTCGTTCTCAGCTCATTGTTCACCTTAATCAGACTCTGATAACGAACTCTACCCAGACGTTCCGTTGAGCGCTGGATCTGATCCAGGTAACGAAGGGTTGTCCGCATTTCCGCATTGGATTTGGATAGACCTACAATCATTTCTGCCATTTTTTCACCTCCTGCCTTATATCGTTATCTATTCATTTGCGAAGTGATCGCTGACATTTCCTCTTCCGAGAACGCAATCAACAGCGAACGCTCCCCGCGTGGCAAAGACCAGAACTCTCCGGGCCGGAGATGATGACGCACCCACATGTGATACAGGAACGTGGTCATCCCGCCGGAGTGAATCAGTTTTTTAGGTCTTCAATCTCCACACCGAAGCCGGACAGCTCCAGCACTTTATCGCCTACGGCATCCAGTTCACCCGCAAGCAACATACGGCGAACCGCTTGTTCACCACCAGACAGTTTCATGCGACCGGTAATGCGGGTATCTCCCCAGCCGGACAGTTCCAGGCTGCGGACTTTCAATTTCACCGTTGCTTCGGAAATGAGCAGCGCGTTAAACGTTTCGGTATCCACCTTTTCCTCGGTGCGGCCTTTGGTCGTTTTTCGAATCGTACAGCGTTCGCGAATGTGATCCACTTTGGAAGACGTCAGTCCACGCAAGGTCAACAGCAGATCCAGACGCTGAATGCGCACATTCTCCTCTGGCAAACGTTCTGCTGCTTCAAACAACTGATCCAAAATCTGTTCTTCGGACATATTTTCATTCATACTCATCGGGCGTTATCTCCTTCTCATTTCGCAAATGGGGCCATACCTTCTTAAACATCTAAGACAACAAAGAGACCGAGATCATCTCGGCCTATATTGGTGCCCATTTTTCATAACTTAGTTCGCCACAATTGGATTCAGCAATTCAAATCCTTCAAACGTAAAGCCTGTTTCCTCTGGTACTTCTTCGCCAGCTGTCCAGTTGGCAAGCTGAATTTTGTCCACCATGCAACCTTTCAGCAGTACACTCTCATGACCATAGGATTCAGGGTCGTTCAGCTTCGAAATAATCTGGAATTTGGTGAAGCCACGCTGGATCATATCCGAAGTGACTTTGTAACCCGTCATTGTGCCTGTTCCTTTTTTCGCACCATTTTTGTGCACTTTCCAGTCGTTACCGACCAGATTCAGCTCACGTTTTTCAATCTCCACACTCGCTTCCAACTTGTTAATGTTCGTCTGCCACACACCATCGATATGCAGTTGACCATGGGTACCGAGAATTACTCTTGACGCATCCAACATATATATTCCTCCTTGGGTTGGTTGAACTAATAAATATTACACGGTATAACTCCGCAGTCAGAACAATCTTCCGATCGCTTTGCTTCTTCAGATTTTTTCTGCCCTCTCCGTTATCGTGTAAACCATCAATTCAACGTATAGTAATTATTCTAGAAAACAGTTCTTTCCTACCACACAACCTTATTGCACGTAAAATGTACCAAATAACTGCTCCATCACATCCGTCAGCTTCACATTCCATTGCAGGAATACCTGATCCGCCTCCGGTTTCAGTACGGGTGCAGCACCATAATAAGCCGGGTCGAGAACAACGTCATAACCCTCCGCTTCGATGACATTGCTCTGTGCGAGCAGCGCCAAATAAGCCTTCATCGCACCAATCAGTGCCTGACGACCTTCTTCAGTATTGTTGACTTTACCGATATACGTATCTTCCGCAGAGCGCTGCAAATCCGTGTTGATCGCATCCATCACACGAATGGAACGAATTTTTTTCCACGCATTATTCTGCCCGGCGGCAGGCGTAACGAGTGTATTTACACCGCGAAGTGCTTTCACCTGACGACCATCATGGAAGAAAATAAATACGCCATTTTGTACCGCCTGCTCCTGTTCTGCACGCGTCCAGCGACGTGTCACATCATCGAACGGTGTAGCTGCATAGGTTGTCGATTCATTCAGACGTTGTCCGGCGATCAGTCCTGCAACATAAGCGGACGTTTCCGCCGAACTATAGAATGCATCCCCAAGGCGCACGCCTGTACCGATATTAATGACACCCTCATGATTCAGCGTAAGCGAACGTGCCGCCGCTTTCTGCGCTGCTGTTGCAGATGTATCATCCGCTGCGGAGCCGCCAAATACAGCCATCACTGGCTTACCTTCGCTACGTACACGTTTCACCCAAGCCGCAAAGCTCGCAAGCAGAGGCGCATCTGCCGCCTGATCCAAAGCCAGTACGTCAAATTGCTCCCCTTCCAGTGCGCCCTGTAACGCAATATACTCTGCATTGGTTAGATCATCGTTGCCACTTACGCCGCCTTTGAATGCTGCTCCTGCAACGGTAGCAACCACACCCGTACCATCGCCAATCGCTCGCGCCGTTACCCACACATTTCGTTCATCCGTATTAATCTCTTTAGCCAGATTTGCTGCTGTAATATCTGCCGTCAGGAGCGCATACAGCATCCGATTGCCCTCAAAAAGACGTACTTCATGCTTCGTATTATCAATCACACCCGGTTGGATAGTTACGTAGAACCCGTTCGCACGATCCCCCGGATACTTCGCATCCAGTTGCAGCACATTAACATCACTGCTGTCTTTCAAGGTAAGCGTGGCTGTTAGGGCCTTGGCACTTGCCACCCGATAAGCAAGCAGCTTCTTCGGTCCACCCAGCAGGGCCAGCTTCAAGGAAGTATAGGCTGTGCCGTTATCCAGCATATTCGCTGCATAAATGCGTTCAATCGCTGCTTCACTCCCCACTTCAACAAAAGTCCCTACTGGACCCCAGTTCGCCTTAACCGGCACAACGACTGTTCCCCGTGTACCCGCCTGAATGGCCGAGGATGCTGCCGCCTGAAAATTCATATATAAGCCCGGAAGGACCGGACGACTCGTTTGTTCCCAAGTTCCACCTGCCATTATCCCTTCACCTTCGCTTTCATAAATTGGTTAATTCGTTCCTGCGTTTCTTCAATGGAAAACGTCTCTTGCGCCGCTTCGTACAGCGCACCATACAGCACCTCTGCCTTAACGGCAAAGAGGGCTTCCGAATGATTCATCAGTTCAGCCCGAGTATACCGCGGGGCAACCGGTTTGCTTTTTTTAACTGAGCCTGCCATGGGCTATCTCACCTCAATGTATGAACTTTAAGTGTATGCTCCCGTAGCAGCTTTCTTTCTGAAAACCTTTTAGGAAACACTTCGTTTAATCAACTTGCTTCTGATTTGTTCTATGAATTTTTGACCCTATCCATCTAAGACTCTTATTGTATGAGCTTACTAATCTGAAGCTAACGCTATTATTAAGCTATCATCTGGAACTACCTGTAATGGAAGTTCCTCTCAACTAACGGTTACTCGATCCCTTTGCTATGGTGGATCTCACGGATCAGAGGTACATTCGAACCTGGACGGCGAATCCGTTGTTGTAGTGTCAGTCGAATCTGTCCGTTCAGATAAGCATCGTTCTGCAGATCTGCCTTAACTTCATCCACAGTCACATAACGTGTGTTACCTTCATTATTTTCGTTGTGGTCGCTGGCTTCCTTGACCGCGATACGTGATTGAAGTGCAAGCTGTTCGACTAACCGCGTTACCGTTTGGCGTGTTAACACCGAATGATCGGTGAGCACATGCCCAACCCACTGTTGTCGAACCTCCAGTGCCGAAGTCCCAGCCACTGACGTGCTGCATCCAGCCAGTCGCCACAACACAGACGGAGTATCGTATCCCCCAGGCCATACATCCCCATATACCGACCAATTCGCACCAAGTTTGTGCTGTGTCCAGCCTTGAAGTGCAGACAGCCAAGGATCTTCTGTCCCCACAGAAGCATCTGCCCACTCTTCAGGAACATACACGCCGAACCTCAGACTGCGCGTAACCATCCCAGATCCTGCATCCACCCGATCACTGTCCGAAGAACCCAGATAGAGACAGGTGAATGCGGCACCTTCATCGTCCTCCAGCCGGATCTGATGCAACCCTTTGATTAGTTCAGCCGACCAAGCTTCCACTTGTTCAGCGCCCCCATCTTCCGGACGAGCATATGGTGAGATTTTAATGATCCGTCGGTATCCAACCCAGCCAGACTTTGGCACTTCTTCGGCAAAAGTAATAACCGCGCATGGTCCACTTAGCACTTCGCCCAGTGAAGGTACATCCTGTACACGACCGGCCCAATCTGGAACAAGTGCTGAGAGCTTCTGCTTCAGCGTCTTTCGGATGAGCGTACTCCATGTGTTGGTGCTGGGGACATCGTTGATCTCATTTCTCATAGACACATTCATTTCTCCCCCTTTGGCTGCATGTTTGAGGTCTGCCCCGCATGTTGCAGCGACACGCAAGCAGCAGTAGACTCCCCCTTTTAACACAGAGTCTGAATGGTTATCGAACCAAGGCAGGGACTGTTTCACCGCATCAAAAAGACCGGCCCCTTGGCCGGTCTGTACTTTAGCGTATGTGCTTTCGGTGCGTCCCTTGCTATTGACCCGATAATACAATCTTACACCCTTTCATTCACAGCGCGGATGGTGTTCCGTACGACTTCGGTGCGATTAAGGGAGACGTTCGGGTGGAAAAAAGACGACACCTGTTCTCACTTTTATATCGATATCAAAACAATGTTATTTATTTACATTTTATTGCAGATGTAATATCCTTCGTATATAGGCTGTACGTAATTAGACGAAGTGTGAAGCATTAAGAAAGGCGTTTGTGGTGCGCTAAAAGTTAACTATCCCATGTAGAGAGTGAGATATTGATTATGAAAAAAGAACTTATTATGCATTCACCTGTAATTCAAGGTTATCCGATTCATGCTAATATGCACTCTATTCTTCCCAATCACCCTTCCTACCATGAATGGTTATTTACGAATCACATGCAACTAAGGTTTGATTCCTACCAACCGGATACTTTCCACTTGGAGTTCTACCAGCCATTAATGAGAGAGTACCATCCGTTGTTAAATATTCACAGTATGCAAAAAGAAATGATCCAATTGCTCAAGTTAAATGTTACCGATTTCTTCATAGAGTCAATTAATAATGGTAACTACATTTATGTTCTTATCGATAAACAACATATTAAAGCCTATAGAACTGAAGAAAGTGCACCTCATGATTTATTCATATACGGTTATGATCGGGATAATCAAGAATTTAATATCGCAGATTTTTTTCCTGACCCGTTGCCCAAATATAAGAAAACAAAGGGATCCTTTTATGAGATTGAGCAAGCAGTCAATGAACATATCAACTATAAAGAGGACTGCTGGGATAATGTATTTGGTATACAACTTATCTCCATGAATTCGTTCAAGTCCTATCGTTTCAATTTGGAGTTTTTCAAAATCTCACTGAAACATTATCTTAATTCTACGAATAGTGCTGCATACTTTGAAGTCATTGAAGGCATTCCAGCAGAAGAGCAATGTCTGCACGGCAGTCTGGACCCTGTATTTGGTATCCACATTTATAACAAATTAATTGAATCTGTTCGTGCCGATCATCAATATATAAGAGCATTACATATGTTATCTGAGCATAAGACGTTAATGACCAAGCGAATTCATTATTTACATAAACTTGGATTAATTGATGGCAGTCTGTTTTACAACCTATTTGAGGATATTGAACTAAAGGCTCGTTCTCTTCGAAACAATACGCTTAAACAAATGATAATCAACGAACACTCACTCAATATACCCAAACTGACTTCAATGATTGAAGAACTTTCGAATAAGGAGTACATTGCACTTGATAAGTTAGCAAGTGCAATAGGGTAGCGTTGCAAGTTAAACGTAATGTTAAGGGGATCGTAATGATCACCTGATCCGATCCCCTTAACTGATTCCGATCCATTCCACACCATACCTTCTTCTAGTGCTGGCCTAAGCCAACGTTTAAAGGAAGCGGTCATGGCTTATAGGCTGCATATCTGAGGCAATCTTTTACACAATATTAAAATTAACCTGCGGGTTCAACGTAATCTCAAATGCACGCCCCCAAATGAAATCAGGATTCCCATATTCCAGCAGCGCACTACCATACGTCGCATAAGACAATTCGTCATCACAGATCTGCTTGATAGCCACATTGCCTGTCTGGAAGGCTGTTTTATTCGCAAGTGCCGTGGTATAAGTCTGCATCAAGTCACGAAGTAATGTTTGCAAATGAGCATAGCCTTCCTCTGAGTTGAACAGCAACATATTTTGATCCGAAAGGGTAGCCACGTTAGTATAGAGCGCATGGGCTCGGGAATATGTGCGGATATCTGCAATTGCTACCGCTTTGTAGTAATAATCCTTCAGGAAACGTTTGAACAACAGTGAAGCATGCGCATTCATGGCATCTCGCAGCATATGAACATGCGTTTCTGTCGTAATCAACGCATACCTCGACTGTCCCATACCTACCGCCATACCGATTTTGTTCCCCGGCGTATTCCACGCACTATAACCCAGAACCCATCCAGTATATGGACTATTCAGCAACGCTTCAGCAACATCGACGTTGGCTGGTCCTTTACCCACAAAATCAATCAGCACCGTCGGCAGACCTTGCTCGCTATTCAGCGTCAATCTCTCCAAGGCAGCCTGCACCTGCTCCAGAGCCGTAATCGCAATAATCTCGATGTCGATGCCTGTTACAGCACCAGCTTGACTTGGGTGACGCTTCGTCATGCGATCCAACTCGGAGGTGATATCGAACAAGGCAACCTCTTCGGTTGATCCAGCCACCATCTGTTCATTTCCCATAGCAGGTTCTGAATTCGCACCCGTACCCACTTCCGGTTCAGGATATGCCGAGTCCGCTACAAGCACACCCCCTACAATATCCACGTGACGAACCACATTCTCATGTACATCCATATATTCATACGTATTCACAATTGTCGAGCCATGAGGACCATAATACTTCACCGCGTAACGTGTTTTGCTCCCGCCTCGAAGTAATTGATTCGCCATACGAGCGACCAATGCGTGGCCCAGACCATCTGCATCCGGTAGGATAATGGCACGATCCGGATTTTGTCCATCTGTACCACCTAGCCATTCATTAATTCGAGCTTCCACATATTTGATCTCATTAATCTGAACACCCTGCGTGTTAGCATCGTCGACTCCAACCGCGAGGAAATCGATATAACCTGTGCGAGCCAGTTGATCCAGAATGTACAGATTCGTTTTGAATTTATGCTGTCTGGTATTGTAATACTTTTCTTTATCAAAATAGGTCGTTGCCCCATATTCCACCCCATCCGGGGACAGGTTATAACCTTCGATAATATCCTCAAAAGCGGTGTACGTCTGACGTGGCTGTTGCATCAATGCACGAGATTCATTATATGCATCCAGTGCCAATCCATCGGCAAACGAGGTCGTGGCAAGACGCATAATCGTATCCATCACGTATACCGGTTTGCGTGGATATTTCAGTTTAATGACTCGGATTACATCCAACAGACGAGTCGTTTCCTCATCGTATTCAGGGTAATCGCCGCCTCCGTCTTCACGGAGCTCTCGACTGCCAATCAGACCTCCATAGGCGAGCATATCGGATGAGATAATGAACCCGTCAACTTTGGGCGCATGTTTCAGAATAAAGGTATGAATGTTGGACGGTTTGCCATACACCGGCGTAGAGGTGCCCAGCAGCAGTGTATCATCTGTCGTTTTCTCCGTATCCAGGCGATTCTTAATATCCTTCAGGTTCGGTGTAACGATATGGATACCGGCTGCTTTCCCTTGTACAATAACGTCATCCAGATTCGCTGGACGATCATCCAGTGGAACATACAATACTGTTTTCATATCACGTAGCCTCCTGTTATCGGTTTAGTCTTTAATACCCGATCAGGGCAAGGCGGCAATCACCGAATTTAAATAACTGGCCCCATGGCCGGTCTGTACTTTAGCGTATGAGCTGTCGGGACGCTTTCCTTGCTACTGATCGATAATACAATCTTACCTTCTTTTTCTGTTCACGCTGACGGTAACCGGTATGAATTACGCCTGTTTGTAGTTGTCTCGATGGCGTTTAATTGTCGGTTTTAATCTGAATAAAGCACACCCTCGAACATCCATAAAAAAAGCACCTGCCTGCTTCGGCAAGTGCTTGTCATTGTCCTTTCATATGATCATTTGTATCTATGCGATGATATAACGAAAATTCTCCCAGATCTGTGGTAATGGCTCCCCGTTCTTCGCATGGTGATAGAAGCTGAACGGGAATTTGAATACATGGCCTCCGTTCCAATCACAGGAACGTCTGTCGGTAAGCCAATATTTCAATTCATGGGGGAGCGCCACCGACCGTTCCGCCCGTGTCAATGGCATCTGGTCTACGGGTGATTGCAGTGTCGGCACCTCTAATTCCATGTCCACATCTCGGGTTAACCGCAGCGCCTTCACCATCGTCAGAAACGGCGGGATGCCTCTGTGGAACAAAGCCGGGTAACCCAGTTCATATAATATGTTAAGCGCATGTCCATAAGTCAGCATATGACCGATCAGATCATGGTGCGCTTCCGCGTGATATATGGTTCGGAATGCACCAAGCTCATCCAGAATCAGGCGTGATAGTTGCGCTGGCAATTCGATTTCGGGAAATCCATCTTTCTTTTCCGGCTTCAGGCTGCGGATTTCTTTCATGGTCGTGTTCATCCAGGATCTCCCTGGAATCGTTCGATCGAATGAATCGATCAGTTGAACTAGCCGATCCACATCCTCCGCCGTGCCCCATCCATCCAGTTCGCGAATGGCTTTCAGGCTGATTGCCCCATAGATGGCCTGGTGTCCAACCCAGTACAGCTCTCCAATGGTTCGATGCAATGCGTCCGTAATACGCGCTTCGGCATCTTCCCTGGGCATCATCTCACCTTCGAAAGAGGTCTGACCAGAGCTGATTCCATGCTGGCGAAGCATGGCTTTGGCTTCGGCGGTAACACTGCCGGCGGCAAGGGCAGTGAGACGATTTTCCCGTACCCAAAAGTATGCCGCAATCGCACCCGCCCCATAATGGGCATGCCACAGATCTCCTGTACGTTCCCGACTGGAAACAATAATTGCGAGTCCTTCTTCCAACAAACGTCGATCCAAGCTTGCCACCACCCTTCGAATGATATAAACCCTCCCCATGAACTACCCTGGATTGATTCAATAAAGCGTTTACTTCTATAACATGATGGAATTGCTCCACATATGCCCGTTTAGCCCCGGAATACAAAGTTTAGCCGATTCGAAGCTTGCCTACGTCACGGATGGACACTTCCAGCGGATAGATCTGTGCCTTTTGCTTAGAGAAAAACCACGTCCGTTCCTTCTTGACTACAATAAACAGACCGTGCACATCCCCTACAGGAGCAAAGGTATCACTACCCTCACCCCAGCGCGCTAATCCAAACTGCTGAAGCTCATTCACCGTAGACAGAACATCATCCGTCACTAGTCCAATCTCACATACTTGTAATATATCCTCTGTGGTGAAGTCACGGTCATGGTCACTCTCGTTCTGTACGGTATGATGGGCAATCAGCTCAATAATATTGCCTGCCGGATCTTCAAAATAGAGGGAGTGAGAGTCCCAATTGGTTGAGTATGTCTCATCCCGACTCCCATCCCTGCTTAGGGTAACACGTGGTGTAACCCACTGCTTGGCTTGCTTGAATCGATTCGTCGGAATCATCCAGGCAAAATGATAGAAAGGCTCACTCTCCGTCTTACACGGTTTGAATATCATCTTCGTCCTTCCAACCTGCAGGTTGAATTCCTGATTCGTCGCATCGGACACCTTCATGCCCAACGTATCGCGATAAAAACGCTTGAGGTCCTCCAACCGTGTTGTATATAACTGTAATTCTTCAATCATCATACGGTCTTCTCCTGCATCTCCTCCCACTGACTCCACGGCACCATGCCAAGTTCAGGCTTCGCTTCATCCGGGAGCATGGCGATGAATTCAAGCAAATGACCATCCGGATCGTTAAAATATACAGATACCGCAGGCATCCAGCCGAAGACGTACAGTTCTCCGATATCATCATTCAAGAAGTTCTGTGTCTTGATCCCTTTGTTCTCCAAGTGAGCCACCGCATGCTTCATATCCTCCAGAGATACATGAAAAGCAAAGTGCTGACGCTTCACCTCGGAAGGTTCCTTTTGCCACAATCCCAGCATGGCATTCCCTTTTCCACCGATCCAGTAGAAGGAGTTCCCACGTTCTTTCTGCCCATAGGCATGGGGTAAACCCAGGACCGTTTCATAGAAATGATGGGATCTCTCCAGATCCGTCACGTTTAGATGTGTTTCAAATATGCCTGTAATCATAATGCTCAACCTCTTTTCCTTTTCCCATTTTATCTTCCTTGGTTCTCAACTCATGGTAGAATTCCGCGCATTCGTTAACGTCTGGGCCAGATTCAAAAATGATCCAAGAACCCGCTTAACCCGTTCCTCGATATCCTGACTGCCTTCATACTCTTCGTATCCGTCAAATGTCGCTTCGAATCGTCTGCGCTGTGCACCACCAATGGAAATCCACTCCTGTGCATTGATGCCATGCAGATTGCGAACAATCGCTTGCAGTTGTAAAAGAGAACTTACCCCCACTGCTCCGCCAGATGAGCTGATGGACAGGACGGGCTTGCCACTGAAATGAGCCTGGCTCAGGTGATCCAGTGCATTTTTGAGCACACCGCTAATACTGCCGTGGTACTCTGGCGTAGACAGGATGATCGCATCAGCCGCGAGCATACGTGTATTCAGGTCTGCCAGATGTTCATGGTCCGCCTGTTTATCATCTGGTGCGTAGAATGGAAGTGGCGTCTGATACAGATCAAACAGGCTGGCCTGATGTCCCTGTCCCCGAATAATCTCCACAGCATACTCTCCCAAACGCGTACTGGTTGCATTGTTGCGATTACTGCCTGCCAAAATAACGATATTCATCCTATCACTCTCCTGATTCTTTTATGGTTAATAACGCTCATGTTCCTCCACGATCTGTCTTGTGCTATCTTTATCTTACCTTTCTTCCGTTGCTAATTCGTCAGCAGATAGACTTAACTTGAAGCACCAAAAAACTCAACCTTTAGGTTGAGTTTATACGACTTACGTATGAAATTATGTCGAAAATGGTCAGACGACCCAGCCGTTTCTTACGGCATGAAGAGCCGCTTGCGTACGATCCGCCAGCCCCAATTTGTCCAGCAGATGACTGACATGGGTTTTGACCGTTTTCTCCGTAATAACCAGTTGAACCGCGATTTCCTTGTTACTTAGTCCTTGAGCAATCAGGCTCAAGACCTCTTGTTCACGACGGGTAAGCATATCTGGACCACTAAGGGATGCTTCAGTTGATTTTCCAACCTGCTTTGGGTCCTGATGTTGGCTGTCCGTTGACCGATTGGTCGGTGTATGCTCAGATTGCTGTTCATTCATCGACCAATCGCATGAAGCCATCACATGCATCAATTGGCCTGCAGCCGCAGGATGCAACTCCACCTGACCCGCATGCACATTGCGGATCGCTCCTGCCAGATCCTCCGGTTCAATATCCTTGAGCAGATATCCTTTGACTCCTGCACGAACAGCAGGTACGACATGATCCTGATCAGAAAACGAAGTAAGCACAATGATCCGCGTGTCTGGCATTAACGTACGCAAGCGTCTGGCTGTCTCAACTCCGTCCATGACTGGCATGTGTAAATCCATTAATACCACGTCCGGTTTGAGCGCTTCCGCCTGCTCCAGAGCTTCCTGCCCGTTCGATGCTTCGCCCTTCACTATCATGTCTTGTTGCGTGGTCAGAAAAACGTGCAGCCCTCGTCTCACCATCGCATGATCATCCGCGAGCAAAATTGTAATTGGCAACTCTTCTTCCCCCTGACTTCATACAGATCCGAACGGAAGTGGAATGACTGCCGTTACTGTCGTTCCCTTGCGGGAGAAACTAACTATCTCAAAATGGCCTCCGAGCGATTCTGCCCGTTCCTTCATAATGGACAGCCCAAGTGAACCTCCAGGCGATGCTTTACGCCGTTTGGCACCTCCCTTTCCCTGATCCGAGACGGTGAGTGCCACTTCATGATCACTTAATTTGAGGGAGATATTCGCTGAAGTAACCCCGGCGTGTTTACGTATATTATTGAGCGCTTCCTGTCCGATTCGCCAACATCCTTCTTCTATATTACGTGGCAAAGACCGCATTCCTGTCCGATCCACCATCACTTGAAGCCCTTGACTTGTGCCATATTCCTGTAGCGCATGAAGCAATCCTGCTTCCAGTCCCGCTGGACGAAGTTGCATAATTAATGCGCGCATTTCCTTCAGAGCCTCCTGAGACAAGGCCCGAATATCCTTCATGACATCCGCTGCGGGGTGTACCTGTTCGGAAGCAGATAACATGCTCTCCGCACCTTTGGCCGTTAACGATAGGGAAAATAGAATCTGATTGACTGAATCATGCAAATCCCGGGCCAACCGGTTTCTCTCTTCCAGTCGTGCCAGTTCGCGGCGATTCTCCGCCAGCTTGAGACTCTCCCACGAGGCCGTAATATGCTCGGCTAGTGCCTCCAGCACCTCACGATCTGAGTGCGCAGAGTCATAGGATTCCATGCCAATCACCAGAATCCCTGCTTCCCCTGGCATATGATACGGAAGAGGAGCTGCCATTCCCGAAGTTAGGGAATGCATAGTCTTGTCCGGTTCGCACAGCGTGAAGATCTCTGTCCTTTCTGTCGCCGACAGGGATGCAGCACGATGACTATCAATCACACGGTTCATCTGATCTGCCACTTTCGATGATAACGGCTTACTTAATGACGTTCGAACCCTGCCATCTGCATAAGTAGCCTGCACCGTAAATGCACCACTGCTCTGCTGAATGATTGCAGCCAAAGGCCAGTCATAATGCTGCCCAAGCAATTCCACAACCGTTTCGGAAAAAGCTTCTGCATTACCGCACTCGTTGACTGCATGGCCCAAAGCTGTGCTGAACTCCCCCAGCTTGACATACAGATCGGCTCGTCGTTGCTCTGTGCGATACAATCGCATTCGCTCCATTGCGCTTCCGATCTGGTACGCAACACTTTGCAACAGCGCTAGTTCGCTGTCACTGAAATGTGCCTTGGCAGGTGCAGCAACATTAAGTAGCCCCAGCATCTTATCACCTGACCGCAGTGGAACTGTAGCATGATGAGTGATACCCTGGGTATCTCCCCATTGAAAGTCCACAGCGTTCTCCAGCCGTTTACAGTTAATGATGTTCACTGCATGATTCAATCGTCCGTCCTTGAAGCGATTCACACACCAGCAGGTACCCGTTCGCATCGGCTCTTTGTCTTTATGCTGTAAGGCAGGCGGCAAGTTATAATTGGAGACACAGGTATAGTCCCCGCGTTCATTAATGAGAAACACCCAGCCGGCAGTTAATCCGGTCAATTCCAGCAATTTGCCGACCACCGTATCCAACATCAAGCTCAGATCATTGGACGTATTGAGCGTTTCCGCAATCGTTTTCAGGGTAACCATTTCCTGCATTCCAAATTCTTCCGACATGGCAGATTACTCTCCTTTGACTAGGGCGTGTCTGGAAACTCCGAAGGAAGCAGATTTTGCCTAATTTTCGTTCCAAGCAAGGAAATTTTTCGCAGGCGTGCCGGGGCACGTCAAGGGAAAGTGACGCAGCAGGGGGCGAAAAGGCGGTAAAAGATGCACTTCAGCGAGTTTTCAGACACGACCTAATGCCAACTGTGGTTTGTCCAACTATTGTAACCAATCCACTGTGGATATTAAAGGATCAACTTCTTGCACAGATTGCACAGATCTCTTAACCCAGCTTCTGCCGCTCTTTCCGCGACACAGATAGAGGCTCCATATTAATCAAACCACGGTCCGACAGAGCCAGTGCCATTTTGTAGAAGGCACGGGTACGAATCTTCGTGTACGTATCCTTGCTAACAGGTGGATCAAACACATGGTTATACACTTTATAGTCAAACACATCATCATCCTTCAAGTACCGCTCACATACGAGTACGCGCTCCTTCTCACTCAGCCGGGACACAATAAAATCAATCGTATCGCAGTATGCCTGACGCGCACGCTGCACGTCCACATTGAAAATCGCCGTTCTCGCCGTGGAATCCCCTGTCACATTGGTTGCACCATGGAAACGCTCGGCATAACTTGCCGTCACCATAACCTCTCGTTCTTCAAATGCAATGGTTCTATAGATCCGGTATTTTTCCAGCGCAGCTTCAACAGCCGTTTGCGTTTTGCGTCGGTCCAATTCGGGCAGCATCAATTCCATATTCATTCTCCTCCTTAACCAAAGTTATAAAATGAAAGCCTACTCGCTTCGCTTTTCTAGCATGTTTCGATCCTCTTCGTTCCTGCGAGACTTAAAACTCCCTCTATACAAGTAATCTCGTATTCATCTCATCCTTGGAATAATAGAAAATACTCTTTTTAATAGAATTGTCCCGTTCTCTGAAATAATAACGACTTGTTCAATTTTCCCCTGTTGCCTTTTGGAATCACTTCAAACCGCTATAATCCGGGTCAATTCCACTTTTCAGAAGGCGATAACAGAATACATGTCCGCCTTAACTTTACATTTTGTTCGTATATTGTTCGTATTTCTATTTGAGGATACCACTTTCTGGAGATCGGAGTAAACCTTCATTTTGGTTCGTTTTGACGATAAAATTAAACCTTCGCTCTCATTTCCTATGCCTTTTGGCATAATTGTTTCATATCTCTTTACCTAATGGTATATATACGATATAGTACTGTTTAATTATGATTCTCGTATAAGTCATTTGATGTTTATAATTTAAGATCTGGATTAGACATGCACGTTAACGGAGAGGGCAGAAAAAACCTGAAGAAGCGAAGCGTTCGCCTTTATCACCGAAATTCTACCTATTAAGAAATAAATTCAAGAAATTCGGGGATAACAGCGATCGGAGGGTTGTTCTGCCATCGGAGTGGCCTGTGCAAACACGGGTTCTCTTCATTTATAATTTCAATCACTTATACGAATCAAAGGAGTTGGCATACATTGTGGAGAACGCTTTTGGTCCTTATATGAAACAACTGCGCGAGCAACAGGGTTACAGCATCAATCAGCTCGCTGAAGCAGCAGGAATAAGCAACTCACAGATTTCGCGCATTGAGAATGGAGTACGCGGTGTGCCCAAACCAGCCACCATCCGCAAAATATCGGATGCGCTTTCGGTTCCCTATACCGATATGATGAAGCAGGCTGGCTATATTGAACCAGGAAGCTCCGCTGAACTTCAGGACGTACCGGAATGGGCGACATACAAAGACCGCCGTGATTTCAAAAAGATGCTCGAAGATGAAGATGATCTGATGTTCGACGGCATTCCACTGGATGAAGATGACAAGAAACGAATCAAGGATGTGCTGACAGGCCTGTTCTGGGAAGCCAAACAGATGAACAAACGCAAAAAGACAGACGACTCGGATAAGCGCCCATGACGCAAGAAGAATTGAATTTAATGAAGCCGTAGGTGAAACCATATGGATGACATCGTAATAAAGCTGATTCGAAAACACCGGACCAACTGTCCTTTCAGCATTGCCCGTGCGGTTGGAATACAGATTCGTTTTACCAATCTGGGAAAGTCCACCAAAGGACTGTACTTTCGCAAGCTCCGGCGCAGGTTTATCGTCATACATAATGATTTGCCGCCGGAATGGCAGCGATTCGTATGCGCCCATGAGCTTGGCCATGACCGCCTTCACAAAGGAATCAATCGTTTCTTTCTGGAGGAGCATTCCTATTTTGCTCCAGGTAAACTGGAAAGACAGGCTAACCGTTTTGCCATTCAGTTGTTAACGTCCGGGGTAATGCCTGAACCGGATGAATCTCTGGAGAAATTCTGTTTACGTACCGGACTGCCACGTGAAGCGCAGCATTTTTTTTACACCATTTAAGAACATATGTTCTTTCGAAGGGTTATTCCCACTCTATTTTCCATTAGAAGATTCACATGTCACTTTCAGGTTACTTATTTTTACGTAAATCGCGAGATTTCCACATAATAGTCTGTTAAAATACTACATGGGCTATGCAAATGCTCAAGTCGATTATTATTTTGGGAGGTTATTTATTCATATGAAAATCTGGAAGAATTACGTTTCACTTCTGCTAACGGTCTGTTTGCTGTTTGGCAGTGTAGGTATTGCCGCGGCTGCAACGGACACCACTCCGGGCACGGGCAAACACATCACCATACTACATACGAATGATACGCATGCACGCGCAGTTGAGTCCTCACCTGCTATGGGTTTCGCTAAAGTTGCTGGAATTGCGGACAAATACCGCAGCGAGAACCCGAACACGCTTTTACTTGATGCTGGAGATGCTGTGCATGGTACAACGTTTGCCACGCTCGTTAACGGTGAGAGCATCGTGAAAGTCATGAATGAAATGGGTTACCAAGCGATTGTTCCGGGTAACCACGAATTCAACTATGGCTCGGATCGCCTGATCGAACTGGCGGACATGATGAATTTCCCCATGCTGAGTGCCAACGTGAAGAAAAAGGACGGAACACGTCTCTTCGATCCTTATCTCATTAAAGAAGTGGATGGCGTGAAAATGGGTATTATCGCCCTGACTACACCGGAAACGTTGTACAAAACCAATCCAAAAAACGTAGCAGGCCTTGATATTACGGATCCATCTGCGGAAGCTAAAGTTCTGGTGAACGAAATCCGCAGCAAAGTAGATGTTGTTGTTGTATTGGGACACCTTGGACAAGACGCGTCCAGCACGGACACTAGTTTCAAAGTGGTTAAAGAAGTTCCAGGCATTGATGTATTCATTGATGGTCACAGCCACACCGTGCTGCAAGATGGACTTGTATCCGATCACGGAACATTGATCGCAAGTGCAGGAGAATACACCAACTATGTAGGTGTCATCGATCTGTGGGTAGACGGTGGCAAAGTAACGAAGAAACAAGCAACATTGATTGATGAAACGGAAGCCAAAGACATCAAACCAAATGAAAAAGTCGCGGCTCTCGTGAACTCCATTCAAAAAGAACAAGAGCCTATTTTGAAAGAAGAAGTAGCCAATACAGCAATCCTGCTGGATGGTAAACGTGAACAGGTACGTGCAGGCGAAACTAACCTGGGTGACCTGCTTGCCGATGCGATCCGTGATGTCAGCAAAGCCGATATCGCACTGACGAATGGTGGCGGTATTCGTGCTTCTATCCAAAAAGGTATTGTAACTAAAGGCGATATCATCACAGTGCTTCCATTTGGTAATCAGGTAGTAACCCTTGAAGTGAAAGGGTCCGATGTACTGGCAGCCCTGGAAAACGGTGTAGGTTCTTACCCGGAACCAAGTGGCGGATTCCCGCAAGTATCTGGAATCAAATTCAGCATTGACTCTTCCGCAGCTAAAGGTAGCCGTGTACATTCCGTAACCATCGGCGACAAAGCCCTTGATCCGGAAGCTACGTATACACTGGCAACCAACGACTTCACAGCTGTTGGTGGTGACGAGTACACGATGTTCAATAAATATGCTACAACAGGTATGTACGGCGCGCTGGACGAAGCATTGATCAACTACATGCAGAAGCTCGGTGCTGTAAACATCCAAACAGATGGCCGAATCAGTGAAGCAAATAAACCTGCAGTAAAGCCGGAAGCTCCGGTAACCGAAACACCAGCTCCAATCAAGCCACAACCAGAAACACCAAAACCGGAAAAACCGGTTAAACCAACACCAAGCAAACCAGCTCCAGCCAAAGTGCATGTTGTTAAAGCCGGAGATTCCTTGTACTCCATCTCCAAACAATATGGCACAACGTGGCAGTCGCTGCAAAAGCTGAACAAGATCAAAAACCCACACTGGATCTATCCAGGTCAAACATTGAAACTGCCAGCAGCATAACGAATGAATCTGAATAATAACAAAACGGGTGTCCCTCAAGCCGGAATACTGGCTGAGGGACACCCGTTTGTCTGTTTCATCTTGTTCACATCATTCACCGATAAGTCTACGTACATTCACTGCGGACATCCCCTGCTAGTCTTGGCAATAATCTGAGACAAAAATATATCCAAAATGGCTATTTATAGCCCATCTTTATCATTTTCATTGGACACTGAACTATAGGAGATATCACCGGAAATGCCGAATTCATGCGGTTATTGCCAATTAAGAACGACATATCTATCTTCTCATTTTTACACACTTGCACATAAATCCACCTGAGTATATTCATCTTCCATCGCTTAATTATAAAATGACCTTTATACAGAATACGTACCGTGCGAATATAGTCATTTCGTCTGATACAATATATAAAACTCTACCTGTTTATATGCCTACAGCCCTCTTTTTCAAGCTCCGCTTCCATCTTTAGCATCCAAAACCATCTACCGCATAATATTCGGTACTATTATAAGAACTCATATAATATGCATGCACGTATCATGAAGATCTCATGACTAGCTCACGTGAAATCTACGAAATAACCTGTTCCTTCACGTAGCGAACAGCCTCCTGTGCGGTCAACCCGATCCGTTTCGATTCACCTGATGCTGCAAGTGTGTGTGATCCCAGTTCGACCTGACCTTCTGCTGCACCTCTGCCAATGACGATCTGGACCGGCAGTCCGATCAACTCCGAATCCTTGAATTTCACACCTGGGCGTTCATCCCGGTCATCCACCAATACACTGTATCCACCATCAACCAATTGCTGCTCCAATTCCAGCGTGAGCTGACGCTGCTGCTCATCCTTCCAGCTTACCGGAATCAGATGCACATCATATGGCGCTACAGCAGCAGGCCATCTAATCCCCTCATCTCCTGCATACTGTTCGGCAATAGCTGCCATCAGGCGAGATACCCCTATTCCGTAACAGCCCATCACTGGAGCGCACTGGCGACCATTTCGATCCAGGAAGGAAGCGCCCATGGCATCACTGTACTTTGTTCCCAGTTTGAAAATGTGTCCGACCTCAATACCTTTGGTAAACACAAGCGGCGATCCACACGTTGGACAAGCATCCCCTTCGGCAGCAAAGCGGATTCGTTCTACTCGCTGCAATGCAAAATCAATCCCTGGGCGTACACCGGAAACATGTACATCCATTTCATTGGCTCCTATAATTGCACGCTTCATCACTGCCACGTCAGCGTCCACCACCATCGGCAGATTTAGTCCAATCGGACCCAGAAAACCTACTGTCAGATTCGGGTGTGCCGCAATGGCAGCATCATCTGCGAGGACCAATTCCTCTGCACCCAATACCTGTTTCAGTGCGATGTCATTCACTTCATGATCCCCGCGAACAAGCGCAGCAACAAGTTGACCATCAGCCAGATAAAGTAGCGTTTTAATTATATGCTCCGCACCTTTGCCCACATAAGAAGTTAGCTCTGTAATAGTACGGACTCCTGGAGTCGAGATACGAACCAGAGATTCTTCTGCTGTAAGCTCATACGCATGATGAACCGATGTTGAATCTATCGGATCTACCCGTTCTTCTGAATCTCTCGACACTTCTGTATCCTTCACGAAAGATGCAGAAGTCTGATAACCAGCTTTCTCCAGATTCGCTGCATAACCACAATGTTTACACGTTACAATCGTGTCCTCTCCCACATCAGCAAGAGCCATGAACTCGTGAGTTTCCCCTTGACCACCAATCGTTCCCGCATCTGCTTCAACCCGGATATAGTCGAGACCAAGACGCTCCAAAATGCGTCCATAAGCTGCATTCATCGCCTGATAGGTACGATCCAGCTCTTCCCAATTCGAAGCAAAGGAGTACGCATCTTTCATGATGAATTCGCGTCCACGCAGTAATCCAAATCGTGGGCGACGTTCATCCCGGAACTTGGTTCCAATCTGGTACAGGGTGAATGGCAGCTTACGATATGAATTCACCTCGTCCCGAGCTAACGCGGTTACGGCTTCTTCATGTGTTGGTCCAAGAGCAAATTCTCGTGCATGACGATCTTTCAAGCGCATTAATTCAGGGCCATATTGTGTATACCTCCCAGATTCTTCCCACAGTTCGGCAGGCTGCATAATGGGCAGCAATACTTCCTGACCCCCGCACGATCCATCTCTTCGCGTACAATCCGTTCAACATTCAATAATATACGCCGTCCAAGGGGCAGATAACTATAGATCCCTGCTGCCAGCTGGCGGATCATGCCGGAACGCAGTAACCAGCGATGTCCTGCAGCATCTGCCTCCGCCGGGGCTTCACGCAGCGTTGGAATAAGCATTTCATTTTGTCGCATCTAAACACACTCCCAATCTTCCTGATTGTTATCGGTTACCTTGAGTTATAAACAGCAAAAAGACACATCCGTCAAGGGACGAATGTGTCGTGGTACCACCCTTGTTTAACTGTACTTTAATCCGCAATCCGCTCGCAATTTTCGCGATCTGTGGTGTAACAGTCCTACGGGGCATAACGGACCCTTCCGGCGGAGGTTGCAACCCTGACTGAATGGGCACTCTCATCCGCAGCTCGCGAGGTAGGAATTACGAAGCAGCAACAGGTACCTTGCACCATACGGTTCCCTCTCTGTTGAAGCTGACCGACACAATCATGTCCTCGTTCTAACGCTGTTATCATTTTTGATCACATTAGTTCATTTAGTAGAAATTGTCAACCATACCCCGTTAACATAAAATACAATGAATTCCGTAACGATGGCTGACATGACAGCACGTTCCCTGTAATATAGAGAAATAAGAATTATACCCTTCGTATTAATCGATAAAGGAGCTTGTCCTATGCCATATATTATATATGATCTTGAATTCACAGTAAGCCGCAATACTCGTTACTCTGCTGAGATTATCGATATCGGTGCCGTCAAAGTTACGGAAAGTGCGGATGGATTAGCCGTTACGGATACATTCCATACCTATGTTCGTCCTTCCAACAAATCCGTTCTGTCCACGGATACCATCCAGTTCACTGGTATTACGCAAAAAGATATTGATGCGGCTCCCCTTTTTCCCGAAGCATTGAATCAATTCATTGCCTGGATGGGAAGTGACCCCTATTACATGTGTTCATGGGGACCCGACGATCGTAGCAAACTTCTCTCCCATTGTCGTACTCATCAGCTCGATGTTGCCTGGATTACCAACCACAACGACCTCCAGCAGCAGTGGTCGCGTACAGTGCGTAAGGAAGGCAAGTTCCGTCAACTCGGACTCGCTCAGGCTCTTGAAATCTGTGGAATCGAATTCGATGGTACCCAGCACCGCGCATTGGATGATGCCATCAATACAGCCAAGGTGTTCATGCATCAATTCGACCAATTCACTCTGGAGAACAACTGCGCAGCGGATGATGAGGGCATTGCATCCAAAGTGGTCTATTCCAGTTCCGCAGAAGATGAAGACAAAGAATCTCCTTTTGGCAATCTGGCGAGCCTGTTCAAAACCAAGGAGTAGCCTTAACTTCTATTATACATTTGTTGCCAACGGTTCAAGCGTTCTTTCATTATATTGCGGCATGACTCGGGTTCGAGAATTTCCGCATCAGGTCCATATTTAGAAATCCATACGAGTATCTCCTCAACATCACTTAATATAGCTTCAAATAACAGGCTACCTTCGGGTTCTATAGTTAAGATGGGGCGCACAAAGAACTGCTCTTGCATGACACGCTCCACAGCACGAGATGAGAATCGAATTTTGAACGCAGTCCACTCCGCACTCCTCTCGTATGTCCAAGGAATGCGGAAGTGAGATTGTATTAAGTAATCGTCTTTGCGAAACGTGCGTGGCAATATCCGTATCCTGTGCAGCCGGCTCACCTGAAATATTCTGAGTTTTTCCGACAGATGACAATATGCTAACAGATCAAATCTGTATTCACGTGGGATAAGACAGTAAGGATCTAAGCGTACAACCCCTTTTTTACCTTGAACCAGATACTCCCCTTCAACGGTGTTCTGTGAAATTCCAGCCTGAAGCAAGGTTATTAGCGACTGATTCAGGGAATCAGTGTTGTCATTTTGCCATGCGGGTAATCCCACCTTGAACATGCCGCTAATTTGCTCCGACCATTCCACTCGTTCTGTCTTGTTTTTCTGACTCGAAGCAACCACTTTCTCATATGCGCTCTCAAAAGCAGGTTTCAGCAAAGGACGAATATTCTCCATAACTTCAGCAAGATGCACGAAAGCTTGGGCTTCTTCATCAGACCAATTTAGCGGATACATGGCGAAATGGCTGATAAACATGTACCCTCGCCCGTGTCCCATATTAGCGATTGGGATATGCATGGCACTGAGGGCCTCCATGTCTCGGTATATCGTCCTTTCCGTTGTCTCGCATCGCTCGGCAAGCTCACGTGCCAGAATGCCCGGCTTGGCCTGCACCAGCGTAATAATGCGCATTAATCGGATTAGTCGGTCTGTCATTTTGCCGGGCCCTCCACGATGTTGTTTCAATAAATTCGATACAACTCCATCCATTTTTGTATTCGTATGTTGTTTAGTACATTCGACTTTTTCCCTGACTTCACCTTCAAAAATCTATGTAGAATCGCTCTATATATACCCTTACCACCTGGATTCAGATCTATTTACCTAACATCGTTTTTTCACGATTTCCATATCCGGTAGTAAACGTGATTCCATAGTGATAACGCAGCTTCTCAACAATCTCGGCTTCCGCGTAATAATCCAAATCTCGCTTGCGCGCAGCTTCAATTAACAGAGCATCTGCATGACGACGCAACATATTACTTCCTTCATGTACCCGGCCTCTCTCGTAGGCACGTAAGGCTTGTTTGATCAGCGGTACCGTCTCACTTAACTTGATGGTCTTCTCCACTTTCGGATCTTCTGGCTGGCGCAACATGCCCAAGTGACTGGTATATTGAATATACAGCTGCTCTCTTCGTAACAGTACGCGTTGACTTTGCTTCAACTTTCTTGTGCTCCAATAAGCTGAACATACAGCAGCTTTTCCCGACATGCGTGGTCCCATGACAAATTCCAGCAAAATTTGTTTGCTCTCTCCCTTGTATACATCACCAAGCCTTAGTACCCAGCCGATATCTGTTTCCTTGGAACGACATCCATAGATGCCTTTGAGTTGTACTCCAAATTCCGGTTTGAGCAAAAGTTCCAAATCCCTTGAGACAATTTTGGGTGCTATTTTCCTAAGTCTTTTGGCAGGGGCACCGTTACGCCACTCCACCATCATATATAGGGGGTTGGCTCCCCCTGTCGGTATGGCCTCTTTATTCCACGAATAAGATACTTCAAAGACTGTGTTCACTGGTAGTCTCTCCCCCGATTTATATGTATTACCTTCTAAGTTATCAGGGTGAATGGACACTATATTGTCACGGAACACATGTTCTCATTAAATTTTTCCAATATATTAGTTTTCTATGCCTTATTTCGGCTGAATACGACATGAAACGACGAAAAAGCTTGGCAATATGCCAAGCTTTTCAATCACTTCTCTATGACAAGTCCCAACTTAAACGTTAGGTTGATTCATTCCCATTTTGTGCAAATATTGTACAGAATCGGCTTCTGCTATTGGGGCATACGTGACGCTGTCAATGACCAGCTTGCGTCCAACAGGCTCACCGTTAACCGTGATCATGATTGTTTTGGTTGATGTGTTCTGATCTGCTGTGTACATAACATTTTCTACTCCTTTAAGTTCTTCATCTTGTGTGTGATTGGATATATGGGTTAGATCCATTACATTGCGCGTTTATGAACAGCATGCACCCGGAACTGATGTAGAAATATGCGCGATAACGGTCCGGTGTGCATCCTATCCTTCTATTACCCCACAGACTTATAAGCTAAACAGCCCATACCCTATTAATTTTCAAGAATTCGGGTAATAAAACGATATCATCTTGAACCTATTGTCACACTTTTGACGTATAATGTAAGAGCCGTATTTCAACAATAGACGACGAAATCGGCGATCCATATACCTAAACCGAAGAAAGAGGTGTTAACGATGCCAAAATCCGTTCAGGGTTATTTCCTTCGGGTGTTATTCACCACATGTATTCTGTTTACCGTTTCGATCGCTTCAACAGTACATGCAGCCAATGCCAATATATTCACGGATATATATAGCGGATGGGAACGAGTCTCCGAATTGCCTGGAGAAGTGAACGCTCTGCAGGAAAGTTACAAGCAAACACTGGAGCAATTAAATCAAACGTCCGCCCAGTTGGGACAAGCCCAGGCCAATGTCGAAGCATTCAAGACCCAGAATGATCAGCTGCTGGCTCAGAACCAGAAGCTAACCGAAATGGTCAGTAAACTACAGGATGACCAGGATGCCAAAGCGGCAACTGGCAAACGAATTCAGACGATGATTATAACTGTCGTTTCTCTCATATTAGGTTACTTTATTCTGATTCGTGTGATGCGCTGGGGAATGCGTCGCCGTTCGGGCCGAGTATAAAAGAACAGGAGCAACCGCATGAACATACATCTGAACCATGCTGAGGCTGGCGGAGCTGGACAAGTTGTTACATTCTCGCTGATTCAGGATGACCGCCTTCATATTCTGCATCCGCAGCAAATTGTAGCCTTTCGCGGCCACAGTAGCAGTCGTAATGATAAATTCATGAATATCACGGGTATATATCGCAAAAAAAAGCTGATTAAATCCGAAATCACCGGACCTTGCCAATTTGTGGCTGCCCTTCCTCCCGGATTCACCATGAAAGAAGTGGAGCTCACGGAGAACAGTGATCTGCTCTATGACTTCCGCCACCTGTTCTTCTACTCCGATGGTGTGACCATGCATACCAAAATTCAGAAAATCAAAAACATGCTGATCACCCGTGATGCAGTGAAAATGAAATTTTCCGGCAAAGGCAAAATCGGATTGCTGACTCAAGGTCAGGTCTGCCAGCAGGAATTGCACCCGACAGCCCCGCTCTATGTAGATGCAGGTAGCATTATAGCCTATCCTGAGAATGCACATCTGGAGCTGACGGTGTACGGGAATAATCTGGCCAGTCAGCACATGAATTATCATTGGAAGATGACTGGACATGGCTCGGTGCTCTTCCAAGCCGGACGTGAGAATCACAGACTGGAGCAGGATATGAACGATGAAGGGTTATTCAAACGAATTCTGAAAGAAGTTATTCCTTTTGGAAATGTATTGATTAAATAGAGTCTGTCTTGTGCTTCCATGAATAGTAACATGCTGACGCCATGGAAACTGTGTTATACTGTACCGGACAATTGAAGAAGAAAATCCATGCCTGTGGCATGGGAGAGGTTCGCGAACTCCCTCTATAAGACTTGACCATGTAATGGTCACGATAAGTCTTACGTATATGAGACACGGTGCTAGTTATACTCATCGTGTTGCGCCATGTACGTAAAAAACTAAGAACACTTGCTCATTACTGCTTTTTTGAAGCGGTTATTGAGAAGGTGTGTTTTTTGATGGATGCCAGTTCATGAACTTCTCTGTTCTTCCGACACTCTGTGCCTTTGCGCATGGATTGATCTTACGAAGATGGAGAGGTTTTTTTATGTTGAACGAAGAAAAAGCAGTCGTTGTATTCAGCGGCGGTCAGGATAGTACAACTTGTCTGTTCTGGGCCAAAGAACAATTTGCCGAAGTTGAGGTGGTTACCTTCGATTATGGACAGCGCCACAAGCTGGAGATCGAATGTGCCACTGAGATTGCGAAGGATCTGGGCGTACAGCAAACGGTATTGGATATGAGCCTGTTAAACCAGCTCGCACCCAATGCGCTCACGCGTACCGATGTGGAGATTACCCATGAAGAAGGCGAACTACCGAGTACATTTGTGGATGGACGGAATCTGCTGTTCCTTAGTTTTGCGGCCATTCTTGCGAAGCAAAAAGGAGCACGTCACCTGATTACAGGTGTATGCGAGACTGATTTCAGCGGATATCCAGATTGCCGGGATTCGTTCGTGAAATCGATGAATGTGACACTCAACCTGTCGATGGACTATCCATTTGTCATTCACACCCCGCTCATGTGGCTGGATAAAGCCCAAACGTGGAAAATGGCGGATGATCTAGGTGCATTTGACTATGTCCGCGAGCGTACCCTGACCTGTTATAACGGCGTAATCGGCGATGGCTGCGGTGAGTGCCCAGCTTGCCAACTGCGCAAAGCCGGACTGGATCGCTATGTACAGCAGCGAAGTGCTGCGGAATCGGCGGGAGTGAATGTGCGATGAGAGAGCCCGGAACGTTCCGCATTGTTGAGCGATTGCAGCGGATTGACGATGACATTCTGCCCACACAACTGAGGTATCATCGCAAGCGTGTGCTGGTCAGCAAGGAGTTCACCTTCGATGCAGCGCATCATCTGCATTGTTATGAAGGCAAGTGCAAGAATCTGCACGGTCATACGTATAAAGTGATTTTTGGCATCAGCGGTTATCCGGGTGAGACCGGGCTGACGGTTGATTTTGGACATATCAAGGATATATGGAAAACTCAGATCGAGAGCTATCTGGATCATCAGTACCTCAACGAGACCCTCCCTTTAATGAACACAACGGCTGAGAATATGGTCGTCTGGCTGTTCGAACAGATGGAACATGCGTTGCAAACGGAGCCCTATGCTGGACTGACAGACGGTGGGCGGACAGAGTTTGTCCGACTCTTCGAGACACCGACCAGTTACGCCGAGGCGAGACGGGAGTGGATGATCGGTGAGTAGTATGGAAAAGCAGGAGCTTAGCTCGTCAAGCAGAGATTTCGGCATACTTCACCCCTCATCCGATACACCCGTTGAGAAACATCCGGTCAATGAGACGGAACCTCGCAAAGAAGCTCGTATTCCTGTGATGGAGATTTTTGGACCGACGGTGCAAGGCGAAGGTATGGTCATCGGTCAAAAAACGATGTTTGTTCGCACCGCGGGCTGCGATTATCGCTGCTCCTGGTGCGACTCGGCCTTTACCTGGGACGGCAGTGGCAAGGACCAGATTCGGATGATTACGCCGGAGGACGTATGGGAAGAATTGCGCCGCGTAGGCGGCACGCGTTTCTCCCATGTCACCATCTCCGGCGGTAATCCCGCCCTGCTTGCTTCGCTGGGCGGATTGGTTGCCCTGCTGCGGGAGAACGGCATCCGCACCGCGGTGGAGACGCAGGGCTCCCGCTGGCAGCCTTGGCTGGCGGACATTGACGAAGTCACTGTCTCGCCCAAGCCACCCAGCTCAGGCATGGACACCGACTGGGCCGTGCTGGATGATCTGATCGGGCGGTTAGCCGCAGGCCCGGTGGGAAGAAGTCATAGTCTGAAGATCGTCATCTTCGATGAGACAGACCTGGACTATGCCCGCCGTGTGCATGCACGGTATCCGGGTACGGATTTATTTTTACAAACCGGGAACCCGGATGTGACTTCAGCTGATACGCCAGATCTGGCGGCCTCGCTGCTTGCTCGTTATGAGTGGCTGATCGACCAAGTCAGTGCATCCGATGACCTGAACACCGTTCGTGTCCTCCCACAGCTGCATACGCTGGTATGGGGAAACAAACGCGGCGTCTGATGAGCAGTATGGGTGGAATGGGCGGCATGATGTAAGGTTGAGAAATGTCCTCAGACAATGAAATGAATTATACAGGCAAAATTGCCTGTTCATATATACCGCGAGGCTTAGGGCTTTGACGGAAACAAGGAGCGTTTACGAACCGATGAGACAACCTGATGAAATGCAAGATGTGACGTTGCTGGGCAACCAGAACGTCAAATATACGTTTGAGTACGATGCGGGCATTCTGGAGAACTTTGATAACAAGCATCCATACCGGGATTATTTTGTGAAATTCAATTGCCCGGAGTTTACCAGCCTGTGCCCGATTACGGGACAGCCAGACTTTGCGACGATCTATATCAGCTACATTCCTGATGTGAAAATGGTGGAGAGCAAATCGCTCAAGCTGTACCTGTTCAGCTTCCGCAACCATGGTGATTTCCACGAGGATTGTGTGAACATCATCATGAACGACCTGATCAAGCTGATGGACCCGCGTTTCATTGAAGTATGGGGCAAATTCACACCGCGCGGTGGCATTTCCATTGACCCATACACGAACTACGGCAAGCCGGGAACGAAGTACGAGCAGATGGCAGATCATCGCATGATGAATCATGATATGTACCCGGAGACGATTGATAATCGTTAAATCGTCAGGTTCATCCTGTATAAAATAGAATCATAGAATGCCAAAAGCCGGACTCTTCAAATCTGAAGAAGTCCGGTTCTTTCTTTGTTTAGTATAAACCTGTATGAACCTCAGTCTCAATACAATGGATCGCAGCGCATTCAAGTAGACTGATCTTCCTTTAGTTCTTTGACTTTTTTGATATAATGTCTCAACATCAGCACACCCATCGATTGAAAAATGATAAATATGACGATGGCAGCGAATAGAGATTTCGGTGCAACATATATAGCCTGAAACGTTATTACAGCCATATATACAATAGTCATCACCAGCTCACGTTTGGCAGAAGCATACGGTGATAGCGATTTCATATCCACCCCTCTTCTGGCCTCTTCACACATAAATATGGATCTTCTTACAGTAGATGCTAAAGTAATACATTTCTTTTGTAAATGGACGTTTTCTCTTGTTCCCCTTGTCGGCCCAATCAATCTGTCCTATTATGTAACAATATGCTTACATGCATAGAATACAACATCAGGCGCTGATCCCTCGTGACCGCGACCAAAGGAGAACTGTACATGTCTACACAAACCACATTAGCCAAGGACGCCGAATCGCGTTCGAAAGCCCCACCCGGATTGGATGCTCAAAGCACCGTATACCGGATACTCATTGCCATCAGTCTGGTGCATCTGTTCAATGATTCGATCCAGTCTGTCATTCCGGCCATTTTTCCCATTCTGAAAGACTCTATGCACCTCACCTATACGCAGATTGGATGGATCTCCTTCGCCATCAACTTTACCGCGTCTATCATGCAGCCTGTAGTAGGCTGGTTTGCAGATAAAAAACCAACGCCATCCATATTGCCCATCGGCATGGGCTTTACGTTTACCGGCATGTTGCTGTTGGCCTTTGCTGACAGTTATACTGCCGTCCTGATTTCCGTCATCTTCGTCGGTCTAGGTTCCGCGGCCTTCCATCCGGAAGGTTCACGTGTATCGCACATGGCCGCAGGGCCTCGTCGGGGCTTGGCTCAGTCCATTTTCCAGGTCGGCGGGAATGCCGGACAATCCCTTGCTCCACTGCTCACGAGATGGATCTTCATCCCGTTTGGTTTGTTCGGTGCAATCGGGTTCACAGGCATTGCTGCTATGGGTATTGCGATTCAAATCTATATTGCCCGTTGGTATGGACGTATGCTGCAATCGGGCGGGTACCTGCGGAAACAGGCCGCGGCCCGTCGTACACCGAATCCTGCTTTGCGTAAAAAAATTGCCGCGGCCATTACGATACTGATCTTACTCGTCTTTGTCCGTTCATGGTATATCGCTTCCATTGGCAGCTTCTATGCGTTTAATCTGAAGGATACCTTCGGATTGTCCACAGAGGACGCGCAGATCTACATCTTCCTGTTCCTGGCTGCCGGGGCACTTGGTACGTTCTTCGGAGGCCCGCTGGCGGATCGATTCGGCAAACGCAACCTGATCTTCCTGTCGATGGCTGGAGCCGCTCCGCTGGCTCTATTATTGCCTTATGCCAATCTGTTCTGGACGGGCGTATTGTTAACCATCATTGGGTTTATCATGTTATCCAGCTTCTCGGTTACGGTTGTGTATGCACAAATGCTGATTCCGGGCAAAATCGGAACGGTCTCCGGTCTGATCACAGGTCTCGCATTTGGTATGGGTGGTCTGGGCGCACTCGTTCTGGGCAACTGGATTGACGTCTTCGGCGTCTCACCCGTGATGCAGATGTGCAGCTTCCTGCCATTATTGGGGATTTTCACCTTCCTGCTGCCATCGGATAAGTTACTTAACATCTGGGCCAAAGAAAATGGTAGTGAAGAGTAAGAAATACTTTACTTACGTGGCACCATCGCCATTATAAGACGTTAAGCTGAGCTAACGAACCTGACAGCACTTATTTCAACGAATACTGCTGAATTCACAATCTAAAGAATCTGAACGACGCTATTCCCTAGAAAAAGGCCGCAAACCTTGTAATATACGTGCGAAATATAGAAATAACGTGTCTGAGATTCTTTAGAAATCAGGATTAGTGGAATATCGCCAAATAGCGTCTCCTGAGTTCGTTAGATTCCACTTAGTCACCTACATTTGCAGCCTGAATAATAAGTCTCCCCTAACAAAAGGGTTCCCGCCAAGTCTGTATTTTCAGACCGGCAGGAACCCTTTTGTTGTATTTGTTTTGCTTGTATTTAGCTTCAAACGGTTTATTCCACGTCACACATAACAACGACGCTACCTTGAGCTGTAATGAGTTCCCTTACATCTTCAAAATCAAGGAACACCGTCGCCGTATTTTCCATGGGATGAATTCCAATTTTCTGACCGACTAGATCCTTGTCAAAGACGACGGTTACGTTTTTCTGAATATTATTGAGAACCCCCATTGGATTGACGTGCCCTTTTTCCAGTCCAAGGTATTCCAACAAATCCTTTTCGCTAGCAAAACTTAGTTTGCGGCTAGGTATCTTCTCGCTTAAACTTCTCAAATCCACTGATTTCGTACCAGCGATCGTCACCAGATAATAGTTCCGCTTCTTATCATCACGCAGGAATAGGTTTTTAACGATATGTTCTGTATGTGGAATTTGGTAAGAGAATATTTCCTCCATCGTATATACTGCGGGATGTTCAATACTCTCGTAAACGATATTATTGCGATCCAAAAGATCATAGAAACCTTGTTTGTTTAACATGTTAAATTCATCTCTTTCAATGAAGTATTATTCTGCAATATTACTTTTTCTCTAATATTACTTCAAACGCTGAAGGATCAGCCTTTTTTTGTATAGCATTTTGCCTGCTTCCGCTACATCCCGGATCGTATTTTTGTTGCTCACCGAGCCGAATACCATACCAGCAATCGGAATGAGCTGGAACAGCTTCTTCCAGCCAAAAGATTCACTGTAGGAATTAAACACTTCCCGCCAGCCCTGCATCTGTGATACGACCTCCATTGGCTTGTCCGGATTGTCGTAAGCGGCCAGTTCCTCAATGATCGCTTTCTTGCCCACAATATCGGCGGAAGAGAATTGCAGACACTTTACAATGAAGATACGCTCCAGTGGTTCATCCGGGTCATATCCGTAACATAGTGCCATCTCCTGCAACACCTTCAGGGAAAGACCCATCACCATGGGAATATCTGCTGCGATCGTAACAATGCCACCAAAACCTGTAGCGGCCCCTGAGCTGCGGCAAATTTGGTTCGACTCTCGATAATATTATCGGCAACCCGATTCAGCACCTCTAACGGCAGATTTTCCACACTATGAATCTTGGCCTTCCCTCTGCTTCAGCATCCTGTTCCACACGGTACGTATGATCCATCATAGAATAACCGGACTTTTCCGCTTCCTCTTGCAACAGCTTCGCTATCTTTTTCTTCTGTACGAGGAACTTGCCCCCGTTCTGTACATACTGACCGACCTCGTTCAGGGAGTCTCCGATCTTCTGTTTCAGCGCTTTCGGCATCACTTTATCCAGCATGGCGAATGGCAACCGCCCAATTTTATCCCATATAAACAAGTCTTTCTGCTGTTTCTCCCATTTCAAAATTTGCTCAAGTTCCCGGTCCAACGTCTGGCGTGAATCCATATGTGATCCTCCTAATAGGTTGTGTATCATAATCTATATATTCCTCTTACGCAGAGATACACGTTATGGTTGCTTCCATATAGAGCAGAGGTAGGGAAATCCAAATCGCTCTATCTTATCGTTTACATACGAAAGAACCCTTAATCAGTATCATTCACTGAACAAGGGCTCCTCTATGAAAAGCTATACTACATCTTATGTTGCTTCCACTACTGTTTTTCCATCTGGAACCGGAACCCCAAAATTCGGCGTGCCATCTTCATTCCAATGAATGACTTGTGCCCGTGCGTGACGGTTCGGATCATACAGGGGGTCACCCTCGATGTCTTTGTAATTACGCGCATGATAAATCAGAATATCCGTTTGCCCATCCGGTGAAACCGTAAAGCTATTATGACCCGGACCGTATTGGCCGTTCGCTTCACAATTCTGGAATACAGGTTTGGGCGATTTCACCCAGCTTGCCGGATCGAGCAAATCAGCATCTTCATCTGCCGTGAGCAGACCCATGCAATAGTTGTAATCGGTCGCACTGGCCGAATAGCCGATGAACAACCGCCCGTTCCGATGCATCACGGCTGCTCCTTCATTGACCTTAAAGCCGATGATTTCCCAATCGTACTCCGGCGTTGAGATCATGACCTGTTCGCCGCGTAGCGTCCACGGGTTTTCCATTTCAGCAATGTACAGGTTCGAGTTGCCCACAATATCAGGATCTTTCTGTGCCCAGACCAGATAGCGAATTCCCTTATGTTCAAAAGTCGTTGCATCCAGCGCGAATGATTCCCAGCGTGTATAAATCTGTCCTTTCTCTACCCACTCTCCTTCGAGAGGATTCGCAGAATCGTTCTCCAGAACATACATCCGGTGATCGAACAAGCCTTCATTAGTCTCACTGGTATGAGCCGCAGCGTAATGTATGTACCATTTGCCATCGATAAAATGAATCTCAGGTGCCCAGATGTTGGCACTCATCGGCCCCGTTTCACGCTTGGTCCAAGCCGTTACTGGTTCAGCATCTCTTAACTCTTCTAAAGTCTCTGCCCGCCGGATCTCAATCTGATCGAAGGCTGGTACGGAAGCGGAGAAATAATAGTAACCGTCTGTATGTCGGTACACCCACGGATCAGCGCGCTGCTCCAGAATGGGATTAGTAAACGTAATTGAATCAGTCATGGGAATACTCCCCTTTCAAATGTGTGAGATGGCTCGGAGTTAGGGATGTAACGCATACGTGAAAAGAAAAGGCAAGACATGGTGCACCGCGGACGTTCGGTGGTGGTAGGGCCTTGGTGCTCTCTTGTCCTCCGATTTCTCTTTCCACCGCTCTTGGCGGTTGAAATCGGATGCCAAACTCGCTCCTGCGGCTCCTTCCTCCCCCTCACTGCTTGTGCACCCTTGGAGCAGTAGCTCGCTCTTTTCGCGCTCGCTGGGTTACTATCTAACTCCGAGCCTTTATATTGGCTCGGTCTTATGGGGTCGACCGCTTCGCTGGGTCAACTCTCCCCATGTAGTACATGGCTGGCCGCAAGTTATCGGCCAGCTCTTGGTGCACCGCGGACGTTCCGGGGGTGGCAGGGCCTTGGTGCTCTCTTGTCCTCCGATTTCTTTTACCACCCGCTCCTGGCGGTTGAAATCGGATGCCAAACTCGCTCCTGCGGCTCCTTCCTCCCCTCACTGCTTGTGCACCCTTGGAGCAGTAGCTCGCTCTTTTCGCGCTCGCTGGGTTACTATCTAACTCCGAGCCTTTATATTGGCTCGGTCTTATGGGGTCGACCGCTTCGCTGGGTCGACTCTCCCCATGTAGTACATGGCTGGCCGCAAGTTATCGGCCAGCTCTTGGTGCACCGCGGACGTTCCGGGGTAGCAGGGCCTTGGTGCTCTCTTGTCCTCCGATTTCTTTTCCCACCGCTCCTGGCGGTTGAAATCGGATGCCAAACTCGCTCCTGCGGCTCCTTCCTCCCCTCACTGCTTGTGCACCCTTGGAGCAGTAGCTCGCTGGGTTACGCGCTGTTTGCCGCCTTATTCCTCAGCCGCGCTGATCCGCTTGCCCCAGACCGCGATGCCGCGGTCGTTGAGGCCAGTCGTCACCAGCGTGGGCTGGCTTCGCTCCCAGTCCCAGGACGGGAGCAGCTGTAGTTCCTCTGTGGAAGCTCCGCCCCATGGGCTTTCCTTCCACTTTAGCGTTAGCGTTTGTTTGCCATCAAACGTCCAGGTTCCTGAACCGCTTTCGCTTTCAATCTTGCCTTTGTCCGTTAGTGTATAAGGCACGGCCTCAATCTGCCCGTCCACCGACGGATCAAGCGCCATGCCTTCCCACTCCCCGGCGATCATGGACTTCGGAATGTCCTGTGCGGTCTCACCGGCGTAACGTTCAGGTGAAACTACAGGCCAGCCGTCCTTGCTCCACATCATTTTGCGTACATGCAGATAGGGCCAGTTTTTATCCGTCTCGCCCCGTGCATGATGCACGATGTAATAATCGTCTCCGTCCTTCAGAACGGAGTTATGACCTGGTGCAACCCAGCCTTCACCTTCTGTGAAGCGATAACCGCCGAGAATCTTGGTGCCGATCTCATATTGCGGCAGATACTCCGTGTCTAGCATGTTCATGCCGTTCACATCGGTGTACGGGCCTGTGATTGAATCCGAACGCGCAACGCGCACATTATAATCTTCGAACAAGGAGTCGTACGAGACGAAGAGATAATACTTTTTGAACTCTGGATTATACACCATGTATGGACCTTCCACTGCGCCTTCTTCCGTTGCACGATCCCGAGCAGCAATACGGGTACCATAACCCTCGTCCTTAAATTTCCCCGTGTCCGGATCGAGTGGCGCAATATAGATTCCGTCAAAAAATGAACCGTAGACCATCCACGAATTACCCTCGGCATCCACAATCGGATTAGCATCAATGGCATTCAGCTTATCCTGTTCATTCGCGGAAGTCTTCACAACCAAGCCTTCATCCGTCCATGGCCCTTCCGGGGATGAAGATGTCTGTAGACCAATCGCCGATTGGGTACTACCGAAACTTGATGCTGAATAATACATCCGATAGGTGTCGCCAACCTGAATCACATCCGGTGCCCACAAGTTGACCGCACCTGTCCAGTCCAGCGCTTCTTGCGGAATGCCCGGTAGTGCCTGCCCTACCCATGTCCAGTTAATCAGATCATCTGATTTACGCACCATGACCCCCGGTTTGGGCTCTCCTGCCACGCGAACGTCTGTGGAATAGACGTAGTATCCCTCGTCGGTTTTGATAATGGCCGGATCATGCGCATTGTTTACTGTCCAGCGTGTTTCATCGTCCAGAATTGATTGGTCATATAACCGAGTATCTTGAGGCGCTTCTGGAAATACAGGACGTGGTACCGTATCTCCTCCCCATCTCCTGAACAGCCTGTAACCCCGATAAGCAGCAGTAACATGGAAGCAACAACCCCTTTCTTCAATTTGGACGCCCCTCGGAATCGCTTCCGCTGGATCATCCCTTGACTCCCGAAATGGCAACCGATTCAATAATCTGTTTCTGGAAGATCAGGAAGATGATCAACACGGGTAACAGAGCTACAATGGAAGCCGCCATAATGAGCGGGTAATCGGTCTGAATCGCGTACGTGGCATTGAAGTTGGCAATGACCAGTTGTAATGTCTGTTTCTCCGGTGAATTCAGATAGATAATCGGGGCCAGATAATCGTTCCAGATGCCCATGAACCAGAGAATCAACTGTGCCGCGATCGCCGGTTTAATCAGCGGGAACGTAATGCTGGAATACAACCGGAAATAGGAACTTCCATCGATCTTGGCTGCCTCGATAATCGCATCAGGCACACTAAGCAGGTATTGTCGCAGGAAAAAGATCATGATTACGTTACCGAACAGACCTGGAACAATTAGTGGCAAGAGTGTATCCACCCAGCCCAGCTTCGCGAACATGATGAATTGCGGGATCATAACGGTCGGATAAGGTATCATCATGGAGGCCAGCAATGCGAGAAACAGTTTGTTTTTATGCGGGAATCTTAGTTTGGCAAAGGCAAAGGCTGCAATGCTGGACGTAAACGTACCCACCACCGTCACACTCACCGCAACAATGAGGCTGTTTTTGATTCCGCTGAGCAGCGGACCAGCTTCCCAGATTTCTTTGTACTTTCCAAATTGGAATACTTCAGGTATCCACACGGGCGGAAGCGCGAACACATCCTGTTTCTCCTTCAATGAAGTGGACAGCATCCAGATCAGTGGTGCAATCATCGCAATAGCACCAATGGCCAGAACGATAAAAATAATCGAGTTTGTTAACTTCCTCTTTTGACTGTAAGACATCTCCGGTTCACTCCTTTCCTTGACCATCAATCCCCATCATAGGCTGATTTTTCGTTCATTTTGAATTGCACCAGGGTAATGACAAAAATGAAAATACCGAGAATCATGGCCATCGCTGAGGCATAACCCATCTGCAGGTTACTGAACGCTTTCTGCCAGATGTAGAAGACGATTGATGCCGAAGAATATTCAGGACCACCGGTAGGTGTCATAATGTTCATCTCGGTGAAGATCTGGGAACCACCAATGATATTCGTAACAATCAGGAAAAAGGTAACTGGCTTCACCATGGGCCAGGTGATGTTGCGGAAGATTTGGAACCCATTGGCGCCATCCAGCTCAGCCGCCTCGTAATATGTACGTGATACACTTTGCAGTGCGGCCAGGTACAATAACATCGTGTAACCCAGACCTTTCCATATTGTCATAATAATCAGAGCGGGCTTGACTGTATCTTTGTTCGCGAGCCAGTTCGGGCCTTCAATACCCAACAGGTCAAGGAACTGGTTCACCAGACCATAATCCCCGTTGTACGCCCAGTTCCACATGATGGACACCGCAGCGAGGGAAGAAATGACCGGGATGTAATAGATCACACGGAACGTTGTGGTGCCAGGGATTTTACGATTCAGCCCCATCGCCAGCAACAACGCGAGCAACAGACCAATCGGGATACCGAGCATCAGAAAGAATGTATTGAACATCGCTTTGTAGAAGAGGTCATCCGTGAGCAGATCCTTGAAGTTGGCCAAACCAATGAAATTCATCTGTCCCAGTCCGTCCCAGTCGGTAAAGGAACCATAGAGGGAATAGAGGAACGGGAACATGACAAAGATCAGCAACCCCAGAATTGGAGGTAAAATAAACAGATATCCGTACAGCATCTCTTTGCGATACAAACTCGATTTCGTAATCACCGCGTTCACCCCTGTTACTAGTATCAGCATGTGGCATTCTTCGATTGAACCTGTTCGATCAACGAATGCCACATGCTCGTATGGAATCCAATAACTTCCAATAAGTTTCAATAAGAATAATGCCAGCAGCATGATTGCAGGCTACCGGCATCACCCTATCCTATCTACTATTTCTGAGATTTCTTTTCCTGTTCAACTGCTTTGTCGAGCAACTTCTGCATTTTGGGTTGCTGCTGCTTCACATAATCTGCGGCTGTGATTTTGCCATCCAATACCGGCTGGATGTCGGTGAAGAACAGATCATACCACTCTGCATTGTACGTGTAGTTACCTGGCAGAGCCCGACCGTAATCCTCTACGATGTCAATGAATTCCTGCTTATTGGCTGGTTTCGTGGATGTATCTTTGGCCCACTCGTCTGCCATGTCAAGCAAGTTTGGAATTTGTACCTTGGCATCCACCAGTTGCTGCATGCCTTCCTTCGAAGCCGTAAGGTAGTTCACTAATGCAGCTGCTTCTTCCGGATGTTTCGTTTTGGCGGATACCCCAATTCCAAGTGAACCGATCCACGTTGCCGATTTTCCAGTCGATCCGGCAGGGAAAGGCAGCAGATCATAATCAAAAGGCAGTGTCTCGAATGTACTCATATCCCATGGACCTACAGGGAAGAAAGCCATCTCACCTTTCATCCAGCGTTGGTACGTATCCAATGTTTGCGCTTCCTCAATAGAAGGCGTAATTTTGTATACGTTCTGCATATCCGCGAAGAATTGTAATGCTTCCGCGAATTTAGGATCATCGATTGTTACCTTCGTTTTGCTCTCATCCAACCAGTCTCCACCATTGCTCCATACAAAGGATTGCAGTGCCCACTGTACGTTGAATCCTGTACCGTATACATCCGGTTTGCCGTCCCCATTGGTATCCTTGGTCGCTTGCTGGTTCACCTGAATGAACTCTTCCCATGTGTACGGTCTATCAGTGTCAGGGAATGGAATGCCCTCTTTTTCAAACAAGGTCTTGTTATAGCCCAGTGCAAATGGCCCCAGATCCTTAGGCATACCGTAGATATCACCCTGGCCTGCCATTTGACCGTCATAACGATACAGATCCACGCCGTATTTCCAGATATTATCGAGATCGACATCCGGGTTATTTTCAATATACGATGTGAGGTTCATCAACACATTGCTGTTCACATACGCTTTCACGTCGCCCGGATTGATATAAAATACGTCAGGCAAGCTGTTGCCTGTAATTGCCGCTCTCAGCTTGGTCGCGTATTGATCCGCAGCCGTTACAATAATTTTGACTTTAACCCCCGGATGCTCTTCTTCGAATTTCTTGACCACGGCCGTGTATGCTTTCTGCTCATCTGTACCTCCGCGGAACATAAACGTCAATTCCTTGTCTCCACTAGCACCACTGCTACCTCCGCAGCCTGCAAGTACCAACGCACTTACCAGCATAAGAAGCATATACGTGACCCAACCCTTTTTCTTTACCATCTGAACCCCTCCTGATCTGGATTTGTAACCGCATTCAATTGGATGAAGTAAGATTTCTGTTGTTAAATTTATCAAATCCAGATCACTTTAGTCAATACTTTATTAAAACATTTTATATTTATTTAAAATAAATCAATACGTGGGCCAGCCATTTGCATCCCATAATAAGTCACTAATCAGCAATTTGGGATCGCCATTATTCTCTGCATCATAAGCATGACGTGCAATCACATTGCCGTTGTACACGTCCTGACCACCCGGCCCTTTCCATCTGACATTGCCTGTATCGAGTAGGGTTCCGCCGCCACTTAGCATGTTCACTCCGTTTTTGTCCACATAAGGACCGGTAATACTGGTCGAACGACCATAGACTATTTTGTAGGTGCTGTTCACACCTTTGCAGCAAGAATCGATTGAAGCAAACAGGTAATAGTATCCGCCGCGATACACAATACTTGGTGCTTCAATCGCTCCTCCGTTATTCGGACGTGCAGCAATGGACGTTATGCCTCCTGTCGGTTTCATCGTGTTTTTGTCCAGTTTGACAATCTTCAGACCACTCCAGAACGAGCCGAAGGCCAGCCAAGGGTTACCTGAAGCATCAATGACTAGATTCGGATCAATGGCATTATAATTATTGGCAGTCGTGGTCTGAAGCACCAATCCTTCGTCCTTCCACTGCCCTGTTCCAATGCTGTTGGCAGACGCAAGACCAATCGCAGACCGATTGGAGCCAAAGGTGGAGATCGAATAATAGAGCCATACTTTTCCGTTATACTGCTCCACATCTGGCGCCCATACATCCAATCCGCTTTGTCCCGGAACGGCAGAAGCCCACCAGGACGGCTTACTCAAGAAGATTTGTGGAACACGATACCAGGACGATCCATTATCCGATTTCAATACCTGAATGCCCGAGCCGGTTGAGAAGGTGTACCAAGAACTGCCCTCTTTGATAATGGATGGATCATGTACAGCAATGTCTCCGCTTAGATTCCAGAACGCAGCCAAAGCTTTGGACTGACCCGCCAGTAGCAATACCATCACAAGTAATGCCGGTAACACCCACCGTTTCCATTTCAACCTCTTCACATTGCTCAACTTTTCCAAACCGAACTCCACCTTTCCTGATCAATTGGTTAATTAGGTTCATGAATATAATAGGATTATAAAAGCGGTTACATGACAATTCAATGGTATATTTCAAATATTTGTGAACTAATTTATACTTATTTTATCTGGATTAGTTAACAAAATGTAGTTTTATTTTTCATTTTTCCGCTTATACACAGGGGTTTTGGCTTCTACTTCTCTGCCCTTCCCTTCCATCAGCTAATGATTTATAATTGTCTGAAATAAAACATGTAAATGTGCAAACGTCTGCGCTAAAGGGGACTTTGTTCAGAATGGGGAAAGGAAATCCACCTATGATTTATATTAAAGATCTGATGTCGGGTGTAAAAATATTCAAAGCGCTCAGTTCGGAAATTCGGATTCAAATCATTGAGTTGCTGGCCAAGAACCAAAGTCTTAATCTCAATGATCTTGCAACCAAGCTGGGACTCAGTAACGGCGCAATAACCATGCATATCAAGAAACTTGAGGAAAGTGGTTTGATCGAGATTAACACCGCTGTTGGCAAACATGGCATTCAGAAAATCTGTTATCTCAATGAGGAAAAATTAATGGTTGATTTACGTTCACAGGAGATTAACAATCGTTACGAGGTTGAAATTCAAGTAGGTCATTACAGCGATTATCAGGCCGCCCCTACATGTGGTCTTGCTACCCGGGACAGCATTGTGGGCGAGTTCGATGATCCGCGCTATTTTGCTGATCCACTGCGAATTGATGCTGAGATGATCTGGCTGGCTGAAGGTTACCTGGAGTATCGCATTCCCAACTATCTCAAGCCTAATCAGTCGTTTAGCGAAATTCAGCTGTCGATGGAGCTGGGTTCCGAGGCACCTGGTTTTTGCGACAATTACCCTTCGGATATCTACTTCTACGTTAACGGGATTGAAATCGGATGTTGGACGAGTCCGGGCGATTTCGGCAACACACGCGGAACCTTTAACCCGGAATGGTGGCCTCCCCATCTGAATCAATATGGCATGCTGAAGCTGATCCGAATCACGCAGGAAGGCAGCTATATTGATGGATGTCGTATCTCGGATGTAACGCTTGACCAGATTGGTTTGGATTACAAAAGTGATATTCACTTCCGCATTGCGGTTACCGATGGACCTTTGAACAAACGTGGCTTAACGATCTTCGGCAAAAACTTTGGCAACTATGGGCAGAACTTACTCGCCCGGGTTCTCTATAATGTTCAGGAGGACTAGAACAAGCTCTCGCCAATAGCTCAATATAACGGTTCAACCTCACCATAGGATGTCTTAGAAAGGAGTGCTATCCAGCGCTCCTTTTTGTCGTTTCCACACATCTGACCGCGAAATATACAGAATCTCTAAACCAACTGAATTGATTCTCCAAGGTATGTATACCATTACAACCGAAATTCCTGTAAACCCTCTCCCCTTGGGTACTTATATCGTTGTGATATAATAATGGCCTGAATGACAATCGGAATAACGGGCGGGGATACTTTTTGAAACTGGAGCGATTGATCTCGATCATATACAAGTTGTTGAACCACGAAGTGTTGTCCGCTTCCACGCTAGCCGAAGAATTTCACGTATCCCCAAGAACCATCTATCGGGATATCGATGTGATCTGTGCTGCCGGCTTCCCTGTCGTGTCCCACCAAGGAATTAAGGGCGGTTATGGCATGATGGACGGATACAAAATGGATAAAAGCCTGCTCGGCTCATACGATGTGAACTCCTTGATTACTGTACTCAGCAGTCTCTCCACCGTCTTCGAAGACGCACGTGTACAGGGAACGATTGAACGTCTGCAAACGATTGGACCCGGACATCAGAATTCAAGTCTATCGGTGGATCTGGAGACTCGCCGAACGGAACCCGATGCGCTTCGGCATCTGCGAACAGGTATAACAGAGCATCGCGTTGTGCATTTCGACTACATCAATACGAAGAATGAACGTACGAATCGCCAGATGGAACCGGTAAGGCTTCACTTTAAATATCGCAATTGGTACGTATACGGATTCTGCCAGACAAGGCAAGATTATCGGGAATTCCGACTGTCCCGGATGATGAATGTGAACCTGACATCAGAGTTCTTTCAGCCCCATCCTGAATTGCCCAAAGAGGTCGTTAAGGTAGATAAGATAAGGCAAAATCAGGTCAGTGATGTTGTATTTCGGGTGAACTCTGAAACGCTTGCGGAAGCCTTGGATCATTTTCAACAGGCAGATAAACAATTTCATGACGATGGAAGTATGACGATGCGCATCCAAGTCCATAAGCCGTTACAAGCCAAGTGGTTTTGGTCGTTCTTGCTTAGTTTGGGCAGCGGCGTAGAGGTACTTGAACCGGTTGAACTACGAGGCATTCTGAAAGAACAACTCCAGAATGCCCTTCAATATTACGAAGAGGAAGTATGACACGCTGTTGTCATACTTCTTTTTATATAATGATCTTAGTAAGTTACAAGTTAACCCAATCCATCGCCATAACAAAGGAGACGTTATTCATGAATCATCCGGAACAAATGTATTATTACCACACCTGGGCCACTGAAACGATCCTGGGAAGAATCAAGGAACTGCCTAATAGTGTGCTGCATCAAGAGGTAAACAGTTCCTTCCTTACTATCGCCCACGCCCTGAGTCATATCTATGCGGTGGATCAGATGTGGTACCTGGTGTTGACAGGAACCGGTATGCCCGAAGCATTCCAAACCTGCATGTCCCTCAATGGCGAGATTCACGATTCTGTAGATGATTACATTCAGCGATATGCCGAGTTATCCGAACAATATAACGTGTGGCTTCGAGACCAAACTGATCTGGAACAAACCGTTCTGCTTGACAATCCATTCGCCGGGGTCCGCGAAACCAGCTTGGCGGAGATGGTATTCCATGTCGTTAATCATGGGACGTATCACCGGGGCAATATATCCACCATGCTGCGTCAGTTGGGGCATGCCTCCACCATGAATGACTACGCCCTCTATTGGTATCAGAAAGCTGCTATAGCATAGAGAACATTGGAGCATCTTATCGATGAAAAACGAAAATTATATTCCTGCGCAATCGAGGGAAGAGTTGAGAACGTGGTTGCAGGAGAACAGACAAACTCAGAAATTCTGCTGGGTGATCGTTAGTGTGAAACCACAGGCGGATACGCTGTTATATCTGGATGCGGTTGAAGAATCATTATGCTTTGGCTGGATCGATGGAATCAAGAAGAAAACAGCCGACAATCAACTTGCTCAGAGATTGTCTCCCAGAAGCAGCCGAAGCTCCTGGACCGAATTGAACAAGGAGCGTGTCCGCCGCCTTGAGAAATTGGGATTCATGCATGAGGAAGGTAGAAAGGTTCTGCCTGCTATGGACCCGGATGCTTTCACCATCGATGATGAGATCAAACAAAGACTGATCGCGGACATCCAAGTGTATGCAAACTTCATGGCATTCCCGACTCTATATCGAAACGTTCGGATCGACACAATCCAAAGTGTGAAACACCAGCCAGCATTATTCCATAGTAGATTGGATAAATTCATCACCCACACAAAGGCCAATACAATGTACGGGCAATGGCATGACCACGGACGCCTTCTGGATTATTAATGTCGCCCGGAGACGTTAAACAGTGCTGTCTCAAAAGCCCTTAAACAGAATATGGATGAAATACATGAACACCAACGCATCAAAAAGGGACAAAGCTGAGAGTTATTCTGCCTTGTCCCTTTGGTGTTTTGTTGTTCACTGTGGCTAACGAACTGAGGTGACGCTATTTGATGCATTTCAGTCCATTTGAAAATGTAACGAATCGGATACCTCTACTTAAACACGTCTCACTCATTTTTCCTGTAGTTTTTGGGAGATATGCCATAGGTTTTCTTGAACTGGCGGGTGAAATAATTACTGTCATTAAACCCACAATCGTAAGAGATTTGGGTGATGGACAGATTCCTGTTTTTCAGAAGATAACATGCTTTTTCCAGACGCAGCTTCTGCAGATAAGAGATCGGTGTCACTTGATAATAGGAGCGAAATATCCGATTCAGGTGCCTTATCGAAATGTTTGACTTCCCCGCGATGTCTTCCAATGAAAGTGGTTCTAGAAAATGATCTTCAATATATGAAATGGCATTCGCCAGATGCATCAAATTATTGCCCTCGATCCCCTTCTCCTGCGTATCATATTGCCTCGACAAATAGACAACCATCTCCGTGAGACGTGAGACCAGCATCGTCTGATACCCTTGCTCTCTGCCATGATATTCCTCAATCATGAACGAGATCAGCGACTCTATATAATCCAGACTGGAAATGGATAACGACAGTTTACTGGGAAATGAATGAATATTACGATAGAACGGTTCCAATACAAACAGCGCCTGGAAACCGTTAGATCTCCTCAAATCGGGTCCAGCTGATGCAAGCATTTCGGGACTGAACATTACGTTGCAGATCTTAAAATCATGAGGCTCTTTATAGGCATGATGGGTGTCTCCATTGATCACAAATACATTTCCTTTTTTGATAAAAAATTCCTCGGTGTTCACCACATGTGTTGCATGACCATTCAGAACAATCACAAGTTCCGTAAAATCCACATGATTGTGCATCTCCATATCCGTATCGTGACCCCCGTACTGAATGAAAAACGGGAATTCCTGATCTGAAGTAAACCATCTCAAATATGCATTACTCAATAACATTCCCCTCCGCAAACATTGTTGGGCTGAATGTCTATATCATGCTACTCCAAGACCGAAAAATCAAGGTCAAGGACGATTGGAACCCCTATAATCTCTGTTATAGTACGCATCAAATGGGCGACCAAGAGGAGTATGATATGATGAAATATACCAATCCGGTAATCCCGGGTTTTTATCCAGATCCAAGCATCTGCCGTGTACACGAAGACTACTATCTGGTAACCAGTACATTCGAATATTTCCCGGGCGTGCCCATCTTCCACAGCAAAGACCTTGTGAATTGGCTCCAGATCGGGCATGTACTTACAACTACAGAACAGCTTCCGCTTGCGAGCGCTGGAAGCTCTGCCGGCATCTATGCACCGACGATTCGGCACCATGAAGGCTGGTTCTACATGACAACCACCAATGTCAGCTACGGCGGAAATTTCTATGTACGTAGTGCCCAGGCCGAGGGACCATGGTCTGCTCCGATTTTTGTTGATCAGGGCGGCATTGATCCCTCCTTTCTCTTCGAAGAAGATGGACATGTGTACTTTCAAACGGCCTGTAACGGCAGTGAAGGCGAAGGCATCTACCAATGCGAAATAGACATCTCGACGGGAAACAGACTGACGGATAGTCGATTAATATGGACAGGAACCGGCGGAGCTGCCCCGAAGCTCCTCACTTGTATAAAATAAACGGCCTCTACTATCTGATGATCGCCGAAGGTGGAACCGAGTATGGTCATATGGAGACCATCGCTCGGAGCACAGATCCATATGGTCCATTCGAGCCGTGTCCTCATAATCCCATTTTGTCCAATCGCAGCATGAAGACCAGCATCCACGCAACCGGTCATGCGGATCTTGTTCAGATCCAGGATGGGAGCTGGTGGGCCGTATGTCTCGGATTTCGTCCTGCTTCCTATCCAATGCGACATCATCTGGGACGCGAAACGTTCCTTGCGCCTGTCACATGGACGGAGGAAGGTTGGCCACTTATCGGTGTGAACGGACACATCGAGCCGGTGATGACCGGTCCTTCGTTGCCTGAGCATCCTTGGCCGGCTCCGCCCATCCGGGATCATTTTGATGAGCCGACATTGGACAAAAACTGGATGTTCTTGCGTAATCCGGCCCCAGATAGTTGGACATTAACGGAGAATCCGGGGCAACTCACCCTGCATGGTAATCTGGCTTCACTCGATGATGGAGAGAATCCAGCTTTTGTCGGGCGTCGAATGAGTCATTTCTTATGCAATATGGGGACCGAGCTAAATTATGAGCCGAGTGTGAACGGTGAGGAAGCTGGATTAACTGTATACATGAACGAAAGATATCATTACGATATAGCCGTAACACAGATCGACGACCAGAAGAAAATCGTATTGCGGCGAACCGTCGGCTCTCTACGAACCGAAAAGGTTCTTGATTGTGACAAGGGACCGATTATGTTACAAATCAAGGCCGACCGTAATCACTTTACTTTCCTCCACCAGCAAGGTTCATCCGGTGTGATCGAAGTGGGTTCGGGAGAAACACATCTGTTGTCTACTGAAGTGGCAGGTGGCTTCACAGGTGTGATTGTAGCCATGTATGCCTATGATCGATCGGGGGAGAGTACGCCTGCGAGTTTCGATTGGTTTGACTATGAACCTTTGGATGAATAATCTCAAGCAGAACAAACCCACCCTCCATGCACGCATGAAGGGTGGGTTTTTAAGTTAAGCTATATTCTGTTCATATGCTTTGACTTAACGTAAGTTCAATATCCCAAGTAACAGATTACTTGCCAGAAGGCTGAGCTTCTGCCGTATATCCAGTTGGAATATCCGTTTCCGCAGTTACATTTGTAATCACCATCGGATACATCATGTCCGGGTCAGGTTGAATAATGGAATAGAGCACGATCGCGCGGCCATCTTTCTCCAGTTTCACATCATCAATCTTCAGACCATAACCAGGATGTGGCATTTCAGCCGAGAGCTTAACTTTGCTTGTTTTGTCATCCACCTTGGTTGTCGTTACGGAAGGCACAATACCTTGTTGCCCTTCACCTGGATTGATTGGAGCTGGCTCTCCTGAGCCCCCATTACCATGCTTATCCACAAATTCAAGTGCATTGAAGATCATGCTTGCAGCCTCCATACGGGTAAGCGACTGATCTGGACGGAAGTTACCGTCCTTATCCAGTTCAATGATGTTCATGTTCAGCAGGTTCTGGACTGCAGATACAGCGTCCTTACCGATTTTATTTTCGTCCTTAACAAGATTATACTTCATGATCACCGGATAATTGCCGGTTGTATTAATTCCTTCATGAAGCAAAGTAACAAATAGTTCACGTGTCATCTTGCCTTGCGGATTCACTTCTACAGGAATAGACAGTCCATTCTGAGTAGCCGCCTGCACCGCATCGGCATACCATGTGTCCGGACTAATTTTATTCTGAGCGGAAGCAGCCGCGTATGCATTTTTCAGACCGAATGCCTTCACGATCAGTTGAACACCTTGTGGTTCAGACAATGCGAGATCCGGGCGGAACAGGTCTGCGGTAACTCCATTCACAATACCTTTGGATTTCAATGAATCCACAACCGTCTTCTGTCCCTCATCCTTCACGTCCGAAAAAGCGAGTACCGACGCACCTCCTGCTGTCAAAGAAACGCAGAGCGCAAGTGTTGCAGCCAAACCTTTTTTATGTTTCATTACCTGGCACCTCCATATGATTAGTAAAACCTTTTTTTGACCTCTTCATCCCTACAGACGGGATACCCCGAGAAAATGTTTCAGTCATTTCGACATCTGGTGAATACAACACGGGAACACGGCATACACCTTTCCCCAATGAACTATTCTGATCCACCTGCGATTTGCTGGCTGACTTCGTTGACATCCGTTCGAATTAGCGCAAAAATAAGAATAGAGAAATTCATCTGTTGACGGATAAACAACGAATCGGTTCGCATACAGTAAGAGGGCACGACGCGCTAATACCAGGTGTCGGCCCTTTTCTTGACTCCACCTGCTGAACTGATTTCACCCATACCCAAAGGAGAACAACGCTTATGTCCAAGAAAGGATTACTTCGCGGTTATGTTGTATCGAACTGGCCTGTATATCTGGGTGCTATTCTTCTAATTATTGCTTCTAATGTCGGGCAAGCATCCTTGCCCGAATACTAGGCAGTTTCACGGATCAGTTGATGCAGAACACACTACAGATGCAGACTGTCGTAAGATACAGCCTTTCCTTGCTTGCAATTGCTATCGGATATAATCTGCTATTCGGTACTGGGCAATTCATGATTATGAAGCTCGGTCGACGCTTCGAATTCATGACACGTGAGCGCATTTTCAATAAATTTTCCGAACTCAGTGAGCATTATTTCTCCAAACAGGGGAATGGGAAACTGCTCAGTTATGTCATGAACGACGTGACTTCCGTACGTGAAGCGATATCCAATGGTGTGACGCTCATGACCAATGCTACATTTCTGTTGTTGTCTTGTATTGTCATGATGCTGCTTAGCGGAATTCCACTGACGCTCATTCTAATCAGTATTGTGCCCTTGCTGGCCATTCCATTTCTGGTCGTGTTTTTCGGTCCGCGAATTCGCAAGCGCTCTCGTGACGTACAAGAGGCCCTTGCAACCATGACAGAATCCGCAGAAGAACAACTGGGTGGCATCCGTGTAACCAAGACGTTTGCCATTGAAGACAGCGCTCGTGCTCGTTTTGGAACCACCGTCGATGCGATCAAAAGCAAACAACTGCGCCTTGTTCGACTCTCTTCCTTATTTCAGGCTTTGCTCCCACTGCTGGGAGCCATCTCATTAGTCGTTTCCCTGCTTGTTGGAGGCATTCTAACCATGCAGAACTCCATCACACTCGGAAGTTTTGTCGCCTTGACGTTATATCTGCGCATCATCATGGGACCCCTCCAGCAGATCGGCAATGTCATTAATACTGTGCAGCGCTCGGGAGCATCCCTGGAGCGGGTGAACGATCTGTTGAGCGAAGTACCGGACGTACGTGAACTTCCTGAAGCCACAGCGCTCCATACCGTTCAAGATATCACCATGGAGAATCTGACCTTCTCCTATCCCGGCAGTTCGTCTCCTGCTCTACAGAACATTCAGTTGAATATCCGTGCCGGACGAACAGTCGGTATTGTAGGCAAAACCGGCTCAGGTAAAAGCACCCTGGTTAAGCTATTGCTGCGTACATATGAACCACCCGAAGGAACGATTCGCATCAATGGAACGGATATTCGTCAACTGTCTCTGGAGAGCCTGAGATCCCGCATCGCCTATGTGCCTCAGGATGGATTCCTGTTCAGTACCACCATCCGGGATAACATCGCATTTAGCGACCGGGACGTATCGTTGGATACGGTAGAGCATAGTGCGCGGCAAGCCATGATCTATGACAATATTGTCCGTTTTCCTGATCGCTTTGATACCCTGCTTGGTGAACGTGGACTCACCTTGTCTGGAGGACAGCGGCAGCGTACCAGCCTCGCACGGGGACTGATCAAACAAGCACAATTACTTATCCTGGATGACAGCATGAGTGCAGTAGATGCCGTGACCGAGAGCGGTATTCTGCGCAGTCTGCGTGAGATCGGCAAAGGCACAACCACGCTGATCATCTCACACCGAATCAGCGCAGTCCGTCATGCCGATGATATTATCGTGCTGGATGAAGGACGAATCGCTGAACAGGGAACGCATGCAGGGCTGATGGCTGCCAAGGGATTGTACGCGGCAACCTATCGTTTGCAGGAGGAGGGATTGCATCATGTCTAACCCTAATGCCAGAACTCGCTCAGATGTAGATGCCGATCAGGATAAACGAACTTCATTTAAAGCGATGATGGCTTATGCCAAGCCGCATAAGTGGACTTTTACCGGCATATTCTTCTGCTCCCTGCTTGGCATCTCTGCGGATCTGCTTCAACCTTATCTGGTAAAAATCGCGATTGATGATCATCTGGCCATAGGCCAGACCAGTCCCTTGTTTCTCGTTCAGTTGGCCGCGATCTTTCTGGGGCTGGCTATTATCAGTTTTATTTTCACCTATATTCAGAACAATCTGTTGCAGCATGTGGGACAGAACATTGTATCCCGGATCAGAAAGGATCTGTTCAGACATATCTCCAAAATGTCCATGTCCTTCTTCGATCGCTTCCACATTGGCAGTCTGGTCACCAACGTATCCAGTGATACGGAGACGATCAGCAGCTTCTTCACTCAGGTGCTGCTCAGTCTGATTCGAGATGGCATGATGCTGGTGCTCATTATCGTCTTTATGTTCCAGCTTGATCCTGTACTGGCGAGCTACTCCCTGATCGTCCTACCTGTTATTGCTGTTGTTGCTGTCCTGTTCAGAAGTCGGCTGCGCACAGCTTATCAGAATGCCCGTACGCGGCTTTCCCGTTTGATCGCTTTTACAGCGGAGAACCTGTCCGGCATGTTTCTGATTCAGGCTTTTCACCAGGAAGAAGAACAGAAGAAACGCTTCTCGGAACAGAACGCACTTCATCTGGAAGCCAACATTACACAAGCCCGTTCCAATGTCATATTCAACCGCACATTCGATATCCTTGGCAATGCGGCATTGGTCATGATGGTCTGGCTCGGCGGTCGCGCCGTACTGGGTGAGTCTCTGCAAGTCGGGGTACTGTATGCGTTTATCAGCTATATTCGCCAATTCTTTCAACCGATTAACCAGATTACCATGCAGTGGAATACGTTCCAGTCCACCACCGTATCGATGGATCGCATCTGGAACATTCTGAACACGCAGCCTGAAGTTGCCGATCCCAAGCCTGAACAGACTTCTTCGTTGGAACCTCGGCATGTGATGGGGCAGATTGATTTTAATGATGTGTCGTTTGGTTATCGGGCAGATCGTCCCTTGATTCAGCAGTTGAATCTGCATCTCTATCCGGGTGAAATGGTAGGCATTGTGGGGACAACGGGTGCTGGCAAAAGTACACTGATCTCCCTGCTCAACCGCTTCTATGATGTAGACAAAGGTAGTATCGAGATTGATGGCACGGATATTCGGCAGCTGCCTCAAGCCAAGCTTCATCGCATTGTGGGTCTGATTCAGCAGGAACCGTTCCTGTTCTCCGGCTCCATCATTGACAACGTACGCATGTTCCGGGAAGATATTACGAGTGAACAGGCTATGGAGGCCTGCCGATTTGTCGGAGCACATGCGATGATTACACGTTTGCCGAAAGGTTACGATACTCATCTGTCGGAACGCGGAAGCGGTCTGTCTGCCGGGGAACGGCAGCTAATCTCCTTTGCCCGAATCGTTGTGTTCCAGCCGCGAGTACTCATCCTGGATGAAGCAACTGCCAATCTGGACTCACACACGGAGCAACTAGTACAGAAAGCTCTGGAATCGGTCTCTCAGGGACGCACAACGATCGTCATTGCCCATCGTCTGTCTACGGTCATGCATGCCGATCGAATTCTGGTGATGGAGAATGGTGAGATTGTGGAGGAAGGCACGCATCATAAACTGATCGAAGCCCAAGGCGTATATGCCGATCTGTATACCCATGCGCGAGATGCGGGCAAAAATTCAACTAAATCTGGATGATGAATTGACCGGAATCGCTGTTACACCATAGGTTACGCTCATGAATCTATTGGATTCGTTGACTGATCTGAATCCATGTTACGTCATACAACGTTGAACATGCCGCTCTGCTCATGCAGGCGGCACGTTTGGCATATCGATCAGGCAATAATGATTAGGAGGAATAAACGATGCAGAATGAATTAACCGAGCAAGATGGTCATCAGATTCACTATAAACGCAGCACGGCTCTATGGAAAGCGAGTCTATGCTTCCTGTTCCTTCTCTTATGCATCACTTTGTTGTGGATTATTGTGGACGGACATTCAGAAAGCATGGAGACGATCTACTACTCCATAGCTGCTGTGCTTGGTATGTGGTTGATCGGACCGCTGTTCTTCATGTTCCTGTCTCGACTAACCAGAAACCCTGCCGTGTTATTGTCTTGGGATGATGAGGCGCTGAACAACGGAAAACGGAAGACTCCATGGAGCCAGATTCGTAAAATTGAACTTGCTTCACCCGCCCGTAGCAAATGGCTGCTGTCCAATTCCCCCATGTTCGTCCTGTACCTGAAGGACGGCACACGGTCTCATATTCAGACAGATCATCTGCTCAGCAAAAAAGAGCTGAACCAAGCGGTAACTTTGCTTCAGGAAACTTTACGGGAACAACAGCTGAATCGTTGAGTGACGTGAAACAAATAAGTAGCGGATGCATTCAATCATTGTGATTTTTCAATGCCAATGGACAGGCTGACTTTGTAATTGCCATAAGGCAATAATTCTTCCAGCAATTGTCCAAGCTGTACGGTGGTTTCGGTCTGAACCCGCATTAGATAGCACCCTTCCCCGCTGACACGATGGACTTCAACGATATCCTCACGTTGGACAATAAATGCACGAAAGGCGGCATGTCTGTCGCCGGAGTTCAGAAAAACTGTGACAAAAGCCTGAAGGCCGCGGCCAAGGCGTTCCGGGTTCCATTTTACCGTGTACCCTTCAATGACTCCCAGATCCTGCAGCTTGCGCACCCTTGCACCAACAGCCTGTCCAGTGAGGTGAACTTCTTCACCAATCTTTTTATGGGAACGTTTGGCGTCCTGAATCAAGATCTGAAGTATGCGTATATCTGTGTCATCCATCGTTTCATTCATCTTGCTTCAGCAATCCTTTCACTATGAAATTAGTGCGGCCTATTTCCATTCATTATGTTATGTACGACGTTAAACGGGTTGTATACCATATAGAGGTTGTTCAAAAAGTCCGCTTTTGAACACGCACATATATAGGTAATACTATTAAACAACTTGAAGGAGTGCAAATATAATGAAAATTCAATTAATTCGCAATGCTACACTATGGCTGGAATACGGAGGGCTGAATATCCTTGTAGATCCAATGCTGATGGATGCTGAAGTCATGCCCGCATTTCCGAACACACCGAATGATCTACGCAATCCAAGAGTGAGTCTTCCTGAAACTGAAACGGATTATCTGAACCCGGATCTGTTGATCGTCACGCACACCCATCTGGACCACTGGGATGAAGCAGCCGTGAAGCAACTCCGCAAGGATATCCCTCTGTTATGTCAGCCTGGGGATGAGAACATATTCATAGATGCGGGATTCACGGATGTAACCGCTGTTGATGAGAAACACGAGCATCACTCGGTACGATTCGCCCGTACTTCCGGGCATCACGGCACTGGTGAGATTGGTGAACGCATGGGCAAGGTGTCCGGCTTCGTGCTCGAAGCTGATGGGGAACCTGTGACCTATATTGCTGGCGATACCATCTGGTGTGAAGAACCCGCTGAGGCCATTCTTCAGTATGAGCCTGAAGTTATTGTTGTAAATGCTGGAGGCGCACGCTTCGTGGAAGGCGATCCGATTACAATGGATGGACCAGACGTAGTCACCGTGATGCGACATGCGCCAAATGCTCATGTGATCGCTGTACATATGGATGCGATTAACCATTGCATGACGTCTCGCGCGGATCTCGCCAGTCACCTGGCATCCGAACAGTTGGATGGTCAGGTGCTCATTCCAAGCGATGGCGAAATTTTTGAGTTTGAAGCGAAACTGGGACACGGCAATTGATCGGGATAATCACTGTAGTCCAATTGAAAGAGCTGATCTCAACGTAAAACGTAAAAAGGCTGGATGCGAATCAATCGCACCCAGCCTTTTGTATTAAGGGACGCATTACTCACCAGACAAGATAACGTGTTCCGCCCCGCACCATACAACTATTCATTACTGCACTTTCAATCGGATTACGTTCCATGAAGCTTTCGCCAAGCTCGCCGTAATCAAGGTATCAGATACTACAGCGCCCCCACGGTTATGTGGAGCAACGCGATTCGGTTGCGCCGCTGTATTAGCTGCTTTGAGATCATCACTTTCCAGCACGATATGCTCGATCACGGTACACTTCCCGAAGCTGCGCAGGTCCACTTCGAGCGGAAGGGATTCATCCAGATGGCGGTTGACTGCGAATACAGTCACTTCACCCTGCTCTTCGTTGTGCACTGCAATAGCTTCCAGATAAGGTACATCTGTGATTTGTTTGGTATCGTATTTCGGAGACTGGATCAATGGCACCAATGCTGTTCCGCGCCCGAAGAGGGACGTATGCATGAATGGATAGAAGATCGTCTGTCTCCATGAACCACCGCCCGTATCTGTCATAATCGGCGCAATTACGTTAACGAGTTGTGCCAGACATGCCATTTTCACCCGATCCGCATGTTTCAGCATACTGATGAGCATACAGCCAACAAGCAATGCATCCTCGTGATTATAGATATCCTCAAGCTGTGGTGGAGCAATCTGCCATGGGTCCATCTTCGAATCATTTTCGTTGGAGTGATACCACACATTCCACTCATCAAAGGACAGATACATCGTCTTCTTGCTGCGCTTCTTCGCTTTGATATAATCACAAGTCGCCTTCACGGTATCGATAAAACGATCCATTTCAAGCGAGCGTGCCAGGAAAGTTGGCGTATCTTGCTCCTGGTTGCCGTAGTACTGATGCAGAGACAGATACTCGACATGATCATACGTATGATCCAGCACGGTCGCTTCCCATTCCGGGAATGAAGGCATATTCAGGTTGGAACTCCCGCAAGCGACCAGCTCAATCGTCGGGTCCGTCCACTTCATGACTTTTGCCGCTTCAACTGCTGCACGTCCGTATTCATCTGCCGTTTTATGTCCGATCTGCCAAGGTCCATCCATTTCGTTACCCAGACACCATGTTTTGATCGCATGAGGTTCTTTGTAACCATGCTTGATTCGAAGATCACTATAATATGAACCTTCCGGGTGGTTGCTGTACTCTACAATGTTGCGGGCTGCATCCGCCCCCCGTGTTCCCAGATTGACCGCCATCATCACTTCGGAGTTCGCCTGTTTCGCCCAGTCCACGAATTCGTTGAAACCAAATTCATTGGTCTCAATGGTTCTCCATGCCAGTTCCAGTCTGCGTTTGCGTTCCGCCACCGGTCCGACGGAATCTTCCCAATTGTAACCGGATACAAAATTTCCACCGGGATAACGTACAATCGGTACGTGCAGCTCCTTCACCATCTCCAGCACATCCGTACGGAAACCCTGCTCGTTCGCTGATGGATGCCCCGGCTCATATATTCCTCCATATACGGCACGTCCCAGATGCTCAATGAAAGATCCGTACAAGCGCTTATCGACTACACCAATAGTAAAATCTTTGTCTACCGTCATTTTTGCTTTTTCCATGAAGAATTCAACTCCCTAAGATTAATATAAAAATTAATTGATATTCTATGGATCAACGTTCATATTTATATTAAAATCGATTGTAGCCTGAATTTCAAGATGAATTTCGCAAAATGTTATTCTTTTCACTGAATTTATGTTTAAATTAATCCTATAACCAAAAATGGAGGAACACTTGTGATCCGAGCAAATACCGATGCCGAATGGCTACCCCTATATGAAGCACTTGCCAGTGAAGTCCGTCTGCAGATTATCCGTCTTGTTGCAGAGACACCCATGAATGTGAAAGACCTCGCCGCATCACTGGGTCTAAGTAGTGCCATTGTGACCATGCATGTCCGTAAACTTCAGGATGTGGGTATTATTCAGTCCAAAATGATACGCAAAGATGGCGGCACACATAAAATGAACAGCCTTGCTGTAGACTGGATTGGCATCTCCATGCCTCAGGAAACCGGAACAGCCCGCAAGCTCCATGAAGTTTCTGTTCCTGTCGGACACTACACTCATTTTGACGTCTATCCTACATGCGGTCTGGCTACATCCAATCAGGTGATTGGACAGTACGATGACCCTCGCTATTTTCTCGATCCCGAGCGGATGCATGCCCATATTTTATGGTTGGGTCGTGGATTCGTGGAGTACAAAATTCCAAACTATATCCTGTCTGGGCAACAGATCAATGCCATTGAACTATCCCTGGAGATGGGGTCAGAAGCACCTTCAGTTAATCCGAATTGGCCCTCGGATATTACTTTTATGCTGAATGGCATTCGATTGGGAGAATGGACCAGCCCCGGTGATTCCGGCAACGGACGAGGAATGTTCACCCCGGAATGGTGGAGCGACAGTGTCAATCAATACGGCATGCTCAAAGTGCTGCGAATTACGCATGAAGGAACGTTTATTGATGGACAGCACTTGTCCGAAATTACACTCGCCGATATTCCAGTAGAGCGCAACCAATGGACCCTGCGTCTCTCGGTAGAGGAAGATGCACAACATGTGGGCGGTCTTACGTTGTATGGTCAGGGATTCGGCAACTATGACCAGGATATCCTGTTCCGATTGTACTATCACGATTAAATACGCCGTAAAACACGTAAAAAACACCTTCCATTCGCTGTCAAAGGCAGAATGAAAGGTGTTCCCTTATCTTGGTTTACGTTAAGTTTGCTTATCTTATATAGTATAACTCAGCAAGCTTCTATAGTGCACTGCCACCAAACAGGAAGCGGTACTCCCAATGTTTGCCGGAGATATCACTAATCGTTACACCACCACCAGCATTGGAATACGTATGCAATACCTTACCGTCACCCAGGTAAATGCCGGTGTGAGTAATGGTCGCGCTAGATTTGTTAACGCTGGAGTACGAGGATGCAGAGCTGCCTTGATAAGACATGAAATACATCAGATCGCCGCGTTTCAGGTTCTTCCAGTTGGTCTGAGCCGCACCCTTTTCTTTCACATAGGCGCCCTGTTTGCGGGAATCAGCTGGAAGTTTGATCCCAAGTGCATCGATGAAAGCCTGACGTATAAAGCTGGAACAGTCAAAGGTAGCTGTGCTGCTACGGCTCGCTCCGAATTCATAAGGTGTACCCCAATATTTCATCCCCGCAGCAATCACTTTTTCCACAGCCGCATTGCCAACGGATGTACTGCTATCCGAACCCGATCCGCTCGTGCCGCCACTAACAGCTTGTGTGTATTTGGATGAAGAAGATATGTAGCCTGTCCGGTTAGCAGAATCCTTAATCTTATACCAATCCGAACCGGATTGCTGAAGTACTGTTACCGTTTCCCCTTTGGCTACCATACGAACAACCTTCGCAGAAGAAGCAGGTGAAGTACGGAGGTTTACGCCCCAGATTACTTTTACTTGTGAATTGTCAACAGCAGCTGCTGATACCTGTGCCGTGAGTGTTCCTGTCGTCAAGCTTCCCATCAGCATCGTTGCTGTGACACTTGCCGTAATAATGGTTTTCTTCCAGTTCATGATGTCGAGTTCCCCCTGATGTTACAGAATTTTAACCTGGCATGGTTCTCCCTGGCTTGCCCCATTGTAAACGGGCTGTCCATAACGTTCATCAGTCGAAAGTCCTGTATTGATGCAGACGAATTTGAGCACTAAGTATCAGGGTCTGTCCATCATCAGCTGGAAAAAACCACTGCCAATTCCATCTTTTTTAAAGATTAAATTATTGTAACTATTTGATACACTTCACTTTTTCATACCAAGAGGGCTAGACCATTTTCCATCTATGGACATGTGTCATAAGAACTAGATTTTAATGTTTAGAGTCGCCAATATGGTAAACATTACTATGTTTCATTCACCGATTACGATTTCCTGTATTGACATTATTGCTGCCACCCTCAATACTGATCGATTTGCCAGCAGTGTCCGTTACATTATTTCGAATTACGTTGTTGCTTGACGAAGTGGTACGTATGCCCATACCGGAGAAACCAGCGTATGTCGTCATCTCGTTACTAATAAGTTTATTGTTGTTGGCATTAGCCAGCCGAATGGTGGCATCCGGTTTCAGTGTTGCATTTCGAAGGAAAATGGTATTGCCGGTAAACGTATTGTTGTTCGATTCAACCAAAATGGCCTGTAAGGATGCATTAATAATCGTATTATCGTATACTTGGTTGCCAGTCGCACCCGTCAGTACAAAAATTCCACGCGGATAATTCTCAATGACATTGTTATTAATCGTGTTGTTGGCACCTTCATTGGGAATGCGAATACCTGCGTATCCATCCGTTTGATGAGTCTTATTGGTAATCTGATTCCCGGATACCGTTGTGAAGGTTGCACGTGACAGATTGATGCCACTGCCCCGCCTGAATTGGTAATTTGGTTATTCAGAATTTTGACATTCGTGAATTCACCTGCCGGATAACTCTCGTGTCCTGTAGCAATGGCATGTCCATTATTCCGATCAAAACGGCTATTGATGATCTCCGAATCCTTCGTTCTCCGAAGAAGAGTCCCGATTGTCGTATCCCTAATTTCCATGCGATCCAGTGTGAGATGCGAGACAGCTACATCAATAATGATGCCGCCTACCTGACTTTCGCCACGGGCCTCACGATTCGTGCGATCTGCATCAATGGTGATATCCGACAACTTGATATTGAGTCTTGCCGCATTGTTGCGCAGAATGGGATTGCCAATCACATATTGGCTTGCCGATCCCGTTTTCTTGAATATCGTTTGGCCTATCCCGTCACCTGACAGACTTACTCCGGTGTATAGACGAATCGATTCGTCAACCAGATATGTACCTTTTGGAAAATGTACGGTTCCCTCCACGCCCCGGTCATAGAAATATTTCAATGCATTCTGAATTTCCTTGGTCTGCGAGGATTTCGAGTTGGCCTTCACGCCCAAGTCTGTAGCTTTAATGACATTGCCTGCTGCTTCCGCGACGCGGATACCCCCTGTGAAATCCTGAAGAACAAACGTAATAACAACGGCAAGTAACAAGCTGATTCTGATCTTTTTCCCGAAAACATTAAACATACTCAACCTTCCTCTCATTTAAAATAGTTGAATTACTTACATAATTACCCTTTATATTCTTCGGTCAAGATCGTTCAAAATTAAAGGGTTAGCATAAAAAAGATAAAGCCAGGGATTTCTCCCCGGCTTCACCTCCATAATCACTCTTTAGCTTGAAATCTGCTGGTTTATGGTTCCATGCCCCATACTTTCGCTCCATCCTGATAAGCGGTCACTTTAGTCCATGCACTAAAGGACGTTTTGGTGGAATCGAAGGAATAATCATTCGTTTGATCAAAATTCGTCCAGTTGTTCTTCGCAAAACGTCCCTGGATTACTCCGGTCTCGGCACCTGCTGCCAAGCTGCCCGCACCCGATTTGAATCCAATCTCCAGATACGTATCTGCTGTGCCTTTGGCCGGATCTACCGAAACAAAATGCCCTTCCACGTTACCGCTGCCAATCTGTGCATAATCACACCAGAAGCTCAGATCAGCGGCACTGTCCTTCGTAAAGTAATACCGGACCTTCACTTTGCTCAAGTCCACAGCAGTTGTACCCGTATTCTTCACATTGAACTGTGGAGTAATCGCATTGCCCGAAGTTCCTGAACTACCATTACGGTATTGTACTTCAAGCGTTCCTGTTGTGACTGGAGGTGCCAATGGTGTGAGCACCAATACATTCGAATTCGTCTGACCACTCGTATTGATGGCAACAACTCTGTAATTGTAAGCTGTACCATTCACCGCCGTAGCATCGATATACGTCAGTGCGGTCAAACCTGTTGCTAGATCAGCATATGCTCCGCTGCCTACCGAACGTTGTACCTTATAACTCGCTGCTCCAGTCGATGCTGTCCATGTCAGTACCGCCTGGGCATTGCCAGCCGTTCCAGTAAGGTTGAATACACCCGGCACAACGATACCAGCCTGTGGTGTTGCAGATGCCTGTGTCGACGGTGCAGACTCACCTACAGCATTAACCGCAGTAATTACATAATAATACGTTGTGCCGTTCGTCAAGCCTGTGTCTGTGAAGGTCGATCCGGTGACCCCTGTCGCTACAGATATATACGGACCACCGTTCACTGCTGCACGTTTTACGGTATATGACGTTGCACCAGCGGCTGCGTTCCAGTTCAGAACGACTTGCTCATTCCCACCCGCTGCGGTTACACCAGCAGGAGCAGCCGGTACTTCAACTCCCGGACTACCGGAATCTCCGAGCAGACGATCATACTCGCCGTAAGCTGTTGCCATATCCACCTGTGACCAGAAACGGTGATACGTAAAGGTAGGGGCACCCTTTTCCCACTGCTTCGTGGTCGGATTGTATGACGTTTTGTACAGGTTATCCAGATAAGCCCATGACGGGTCTTGTTTGATGGCTGGACGCAGGTCAGAGTATCCAATGTAGACGCCATTACCGCCTTTCGCAGGATCAGATGGTACACCTGCTGTACCCGGAATCGTGTTGCCTTGACCGAAAGTTCCTGACCAGTTTGCCGGGATGTAGATTTCTTTGGAGAAGAAACGGAAATAGTCTTTACGGGCCTCTTCTGTAACAATCCCCACACCATCATTGTAATCCCAAGCCGTATCCAGCAGATTCTCCGCCAGATCCTTCGCTTCCTGACCTTTTGCGCTCAGCGTGCCATTCTCTGCTTGGGTTCCTGCGGCAAAGAAAGTTAATGCCTTGACGTAACTTCCCAATACCCCTGTATCTTGCACGGGATCTTTGGTCACTGCACGGAAGTTCGGATTTTCGGTAAAGGTACTGAATCCATTCCATTTATCTGGCTGGCCTTGCCATTCCTGACCTCCTGGAATCCAGAACTCTCCTGGCGCCGGTGTTGTCGCCACCTGAGCATTGGTTCCACCCAAGATACGCTGTCCAGCCGCGTTCAGATAGTACCCTTGGGCATCCGTAACAGGACGCTCACCTACAAATACATAATCCTTGGACCAGTCGATCCACTTCGTAATGACCTTCTTGGCCATCTTGAAGTTCTCTGAGGTCAGATCACCACTCTCAGCCAAAATATAGTACATCTCAGCTACACGTTCCAGCGGCCATGCCTGAAATCCAAACCATGTGTTGGAATCCGGATCACGATATACAGGTGCTTCCTGATAAGCCATGTCGTAGAATGTGCTGACTCCTGCCGGATAAGTCTGATATGAACCGCCAATGCTGTTTGTCGCGCCCCCGCCAATTGCGCCTTCATGGGATTGCAGCCAGGTGTAGAATTCCAACTGACGTTTCAGTGTCGCATTCCAGTCTGCTTTGGCTGTAGCCGATTCTGGAATCAAGCCGCCAGCCGGGTTAGACAGGGCATAGGCTGCCACAGGATTCTGATAAGCCTGATGGGTATGACTCGCTCCAATGCGCCATGCCCAATCCCCGCCTTGACCCAAACCACCGCCCCATGACGTGTACCATGCCATAAGGTACATGTTGGAATCCTTGCCTGTACCTGCAGTTGGTGTACCGTTCTTCGCACTCCCGATCTTCTGGAAGTACTTGTCGTACATGCCATAGCGCAGATAATCCCCCATCTTCTTCGCTTTATCCAGATATTCCGTATTGGTGTATCCCATCTCCTTCGCCCAGTACAACACCTGTACTGCACGTGCATCCGCATCGGTTGCATTGGTATAACGCCACTGCGCTGACGGTGCCTGATTTTCCTTCGTAAACAGGCTCATGAACCCTTCATTCGCTTTACCAAATGTTTTGTTATCCTGAGAAGGATGCGGAATCGCTTCCCATACAGACTCCTGCTCACCTCGTTGGAACGTATTCACATAAGTCGTTGTATGCGATGGATTAAGCAGATTTCCATAGCCATACCAGTCATCCACATCAATCAGCCAGTGCATCAGATAAGTCTGATTGTTACCGTAGGTCGCTTTGAGTTCAGCATCCAGCGGATCTTTTCCCGCTGCATATTGACCGTTAAGCGCTGATGGATATTGATCCGGGAAAGGTTTTTCCGCTGCATACGTGGCAGGGCTATTCGGATTGTAAAAGCTCATGGTAGGCTGCTCTTCCTTGCCATCGCCTTCATTAACAGGGATAATGTATTTTTCCATGCTGTCCCATGCCGCTTCCAGTTGTGACCAATCCCCCGTATAGTGACCGTACATCGTCTCCAGCCATAACCAGTAACTGTACGCTTCTGACGTAGACATATGTCCATAATCCGGAGCCTCGCTGAGCAGTGTTTCAATGGAATGATACGGTATACCTTCTGGAGAAAAATATCCGTTCGCTGGATCTTTCAACTGATCATATAACTGCAAAAACCGGACTTCATTAATGCTGTCTGACTGAATCTCGATAGCCTGTTCCGAGGCATGTGCCGTTTGTGGCCCTTCCCAGAGTCCGGTGTATCCGGTCAACATCACGGTTCCCGCCAGCATGGCCGTTAAACTTTTCTTCGCAGCTGATTTCAACATTAATATATACCTCCCTGGAATAGTGGAAATTCGATATAAGTGTGTTTAAAAAGAGCGGACTTTTGGAACACCCTCTATACACGCTGTTGGTCTGCCCATGCTGCTCCTCGGTTGCTGATCTTCAGCCAGTTACGGCTCCAAGCCCCACACTTGGGTGCTTCCCTGATATGCGGTTACCTTGTTCCATGCGGATAAGGCCGTTTTGGTAGCGTCATGGGAATAGTCATTGCTTTGATCGAAATTGCTCCAATTGTTTTTGGAAAAGCGTGCCTGGATCACTCCGGTCTCTGCTCCTGCAGCCAGACTGCCCGCTCCAGACTTGAAGCCAATCTCCAGATACGTGTCTGCCGTACCCTTCACCGGATTCACCGCGACAAATTTCCCTTCAACATTGGCTGTGCCCATCTGGGCATAATCACACCAGAAGGTCATATCCTCCGTGCCATCCTTGGTAAAGTAATAGCGGATCTTCACTGTGCTGAGATCGATCGCCTGTGTACCGGTATTCTTCAAGTTGAACTGCGGGGTTACCGCATTGCTAGAATTACCGGCCCCTCCGCTACGATACTGTACTTCAAGTGTACCTGTCGTCACCGGAGGAGCAGATGGCGTCAGCATAAGCACATTGGACAACGTCTGTCCGTTCGCATTCACTGCTGCAATCCGGTAATGGTACGTTGTGTCATTCACAGCTGTCATATCGGCGTAAGTCAGCACAGACAATCCAGTTGCCACATCCGCATATGCTCCACCTGCAACTGAACGTTGCACTTTATAACTTGCCGCTCCCGAAGCTGCTGTCCAAGTCAGAACATTCTGATTGTTTCCAGCTGTACCACTTAAACTCAGTGTTCCCGGCACAGTTGATGCTGCTTGCGGCGTAGCGGACACTTGCACTGAACCCGGCGATTCGCCAGCTGCATTAACAGCAGTCACCACATAATAGTAAGTCTTCCCGTTGGTCAGCCCCGTGTTCGTGTAGGTTGATCCATTAACGCCCGTTGCAACGGACGTATAAGGTCCTCCACTCACCTCGGAACGCTTCACCGTATATGATTCAGCTCCAGATGAGGTTCCCCAGGTCAGGACAATTTGATTGCTTCCCGCCACAGCCTGCACAGCAGCCGGTGCGCCAGGTACCGTGGATGGTGTTACTCCAGGCTCTTGCCCATACACCTTCACTCCGGCATCATAGACCGGAAGATAGACGCTCTTCAGAGGATTACCTGTGGTCAGCGTCTGGAACGAATGATCATTACTTGCATTCCAAGCACCTTGAGGTCCCGTAATCCGGAACATCACTTCCTTACGATAATTTCCTTCCCCACCCGGATAGATCTTGGTGTTGCTGAAGTTCGCCGTAATGGCATAGATATGCTTGGCGGCATCTACCACAACGGGCTGGGATACGGTTGCTCCTTCCGTATAGGACGTCGTAACCTGAACGTCGGACACGGTGCGTCCGGCAGCGTAAACTTCGCTCAGATCAAGGAAATACTTGATGGAAAGTTGATTGCCCATTTTGGCAGGCCAGGCGGAACGGTTGTTGAGTAGTGCCCGTATTTCCGTATAATTGGAACCGGATGATTTGATGGCAGCCTCTACAAAGAACTCATCGCCCTTAACCTCTGGTGCAGGAAAGTTCGCAAGCGGTTGATGATTCTGACCATACAGCAGATTCATCTTGGCTAGTGCACCAGTGAAGCCCGCATTATAATCGGTGGCCACTTCATTGCTCACATAATCCCCGATATCATCGGTATATCCATCTGAGGCATCTGGTCCTCCAACCATGGCACCATATAAAATATGGCGGTGATTCGCCGGGATGTCTTCGTTATTCGCCCATGAACCATGAGCGGTCCGGTGATGCGGATGCTGGGGTGAATTCTGCCCGTATCCGACCACATAACTGCGCTGACGCGGGTTATCGCCCAGAATGTAGTCCATCTGTGAGACAGCGAAATCCTGATATCTTGATTTCTTCACAGGGTCACTGACCCAATCGGAATACACAAACGAGATAAAGGCTGCATTCGCTGCATAGCGGAGTGATCCCCACTGATCCAGCCAGGCAAGACCTCCCGGCGTGTACTTCACTCGCAGTCCGTTAGTTCCGACAGTCCAGTAATCCAGATTACGCTCCGACGATTGAATATATCTCGTCGCCTCTGGCATGTTCAGACTGGACGTAATTCGGGCGAGCAGAATCTGGGCGCCATAATGCTTGCTATCCCAGCCCTGTGTCCAAGTATAGGGCCAGTTGGCCGAGCCGCCGCTGGAAGACCACCGGTCGGTAGCTGCAATGGCTTTGGACAAGTAAGCGCTATCATCAGTTGCTAAATAGAGCCATGCCCCGCCCCATGCCAGTTCGTCTTCGTATCCTGTCCATGAGTTATAAAATGCTGTCGCGTCCGTGATACAATCGGTGTACTTCCCCCGGTATGTATCTGCAAAATGATACAGCTCTTTCGCATGTTGAAGCAGCTTCACCGAATATGCCGGATCATCATCTGCAAATACAATGGAGGATGCCGCCAGCGCTGCGGCTGTTTCGGCCGCCAGATCACTGCCCGGACAAGAAGCATCAATCTTGAATGCAGGACGGTTCATCTGCATCACTTCTGCTGGTCCCCACCATGCATGGTCTGTATTCCCTGCTCCGACTTGTCCCCATAATTCATTAGGTTTGGTATGCGCTTTCATAAAATAGTCTGTGGCCCATCGGATATTATCCTTTATCTCTTCCAGCTGACCGGCCTGTTCATACCCATCGCCGTATTCCACAACAGACCACGCAAGCATTGTCGCAGAAGCAGCCATTGGAAAGCCGAATTTCACGTGATCTCCGGCATCATACCATCCCCCGGTCAGATCAACGCCAACATCAGCCCCATCCCGCATGCCTGAATCACCGCGCCATTTAACCCGATTGTTAGCCGGTAATGGCCCCGATCGCTGCGCTTCATAGAAATAGATCGCCTTTTGCAGTGCTTCGGCATAGTTCTGGTTGACGGCGGCCGCACCCGCCTTACGTAGTCCAGTATTCATGGAAAAACTCCCTGCCAGTAGTCCTGCCGATAACGCTATAATTGCGACTCGTCTCCACCAGCTTCCCTTCATGATCAACAATTCATCTCCTCTTCGTAAGTGTTCCGTATGCATTTCTCTGGACTGCGAACTTGAACCCGCTCCTCTCCATGGTGTAACTCCGTGTAACTTACACCATTAATTACCATTATAGTCTTTTGTTTAACTTGAAATATAAGCGTTGGTGACTTCTGGAATAACATTGTTGTGACTTCCGCAACATAAAGCGACAACAAAAAGCTGCTTCTCTAACGCATACGCGCGGTAGAGAAACAGCTTCTTATCGTAACAGTGACCATCCCTGCTAGATGAATGGCATTTCTAACCCATTGCCTGTGATGCACTGTACATCACGTTGTATTATGCTAACTCGAAAGTTACACTTTGAATTTGTTGATTTGCTCCTGCAACTCTTCTGCCATCTTGGATAAGTAGCTTGCGGATGAAGCAATCTCTTCCATCGAAGCCAATTGCTGCTGGGTTGCAGCCGATACATTGTGCACCCCGCCTGCGGCCTCTCCAGCAATGTTAGAGATCTGGCTCACATATCCTACAACTTCATTCGTACTTGCTGACATTTCTTCCGAACCTGCAGATACTTCTTGGATTTCACCAGCTACTTTGTTTGCCGCATCCGAAATCTGTTCAAATGCTTGTCCTGCCGCAGTAACCAACTCAATTCCAGCTTCCGTTTCACTGCTGTTCACTCTAACAGCCTGCACCGCATGATCCGTATCCTTTTGAATAAGCTGTACGATCTCTGAGATTTGTTGCGCTGATGCAGAAGATTCTTCTGCCAGCTTGCGCACTTCTCCTGCGACTACGGCAAAACCACGTCCATGCTCCCCTGCTCGCGCGGCTTCAATAGCTGCATTCAGTGCCAGAAGATTGGTCTGCCGGGCAATATTGTTGATCACCTCGGTAATCGTGCCAATCTCTGCGGAACGTTCCCCCAGCCCTGTAACCAAATCTCTCAGTGAAACAATGGAATTACGAACAGAATCCATCTGTTCAACGGCTTGCTGAATAATCACATTTCCTTCAGAGGATTGATTCGCTGCATCAATAGCAGATACGGATACACTTTGAGCAAGCTCGGCAATCTGTTCGGAACCGAGAGCCATCTCATTCATCGCCTGTGAAGAACGCTTCACAATATCTACCTGATCTGATGTTCCTACTGCCAATTCTTCAACCGTTTCGGATATCTGTTCCGATGCTTGGGTGTTCTGCTCTGCACTTGCAAGAAGCTCTTCCGATGAAGCCGCTACCTGCTCCGAAGTCATGGATACCGATTGAATCATCGCTCTCAGATTCCCCGTCATGGTATTGAAGGAAGTAGCCAGCGTTCCCAGTTCATCCTTGTTCTTGAGAACAATCGTCTCACCAGTGAGATCCCCATTGGCAATAGCCAAGGCTGCTTCATTCATCTTTTTGATCGGACGTGAAATGATGATTGCAATGAAGAACGCAATGAACACTGCGATCAATACGGCAAAAATCGTCACGGCCAATATCACATTAAATGTTTTCTCGGCAAGCACAACGGATTCGCTCGTTGCTGATTCCGATCCTTCATTCCCTAGACTGATCAGTCTCCCGATCGTGTCGTTGGCTGTATACCACATCGGATAGGCCTCCGTGTGCAGTTTGCTGGCCTCATCATAGTTATTTTTCAAACCCAGTTCGATGAATTTCGGCATTTCCACAAGATACGCGTCATAATTCGTACTGAACTCATCATACATTTTCATGGCTGCATCATTGCTCTCAATGTAGGTAAGCAACTGTTTGCGCTCATCCTCAATCTTGGTCAGAAGTAACTGCAACGCTTCATTTAACTTGGTGGTTTCATCTTCGTTCTGTTCAACAATTATAGCAAGCGCGATTCGCTCTACGTCTGACACATCGCCATTCATCTTGCCTAACAGACTTACACTCGGCATCCAGGTCTTATTCACAGCATCCGCTTTACCTGACATATTATGGATCTGTATTAGCGCATAGCTACTTACAAAAGCCAGCAAAATCACGACTGCGAGAAAACCAGTCAATAACTTGCCTCGAATCGTTAATTTCATTTTACCCAATGTGCTTCCCCCTGTGTCTTTCATGTTCCCACTCCTCAGCGCTTGACTAGTACATATTAATAGTATATCGACACCTATCGTCATGAATTGTAGGTATTGGAAATCGATTTCAAAAAATTTCAGGTAACTTCGGAAATAACGCATAATGAATCTCCATCTTTGGCTGAACCAGAGATAAGAGACTTCTATAATGGAACGAAACGATCGACCTTCTCCACGCACCCCGTTCAATTATGACCGAAAAATACACTAAGCATGTTCGGTTAGCAAATTGATTTTTCACACACGATACATACCAACCATTTGTCGAAGAATTAACTACATGACCGAACTTTCGAAATCAAAGAGGACATTTTTCTTTCTTTTTGTTAAACTAGTTGGGGTTACATATTAGTTCAATCACAGAAAGGTGAAGATTATGTTTAAGAAATGGTTATGGGGTACAGCCCTGGCCCTGGCACTTGCTGTCACAGGTGTCATTGTATATTACGGATATTCGATTGTTCATTTTGCCAATAACATCTCTACCACTTCCGGTACTTCATCATCCTCCTCTTCAGGCACTGACAACGGCTCTGACACTCCAACTACATCGATTCCCAGATGGGAGGGCCAGGAACGGGTTAACATTCTGTTGCTCGGCGGAGACTCCAGAGGTGAGGATGCAGGGCGTTCAGACTCTGTGATGGTCGCTTCCATTGACCCGGTCACCAAGAAAGCGCATCTGTTCTCTGTGCTGCGAGACACCTATGTCGCGATTCCAGGGCATGGCAAGAGCCGACTTAACGCGGCCTATTCCTATGGAGGTGCGGAGCTGACCAAACAAACCGTCAGTGATCTGCTCGGTATTCCCATTCAGCATTATATCTACACGGACTTTACGGGATTCATGGCACTCGTTGATGCTGTGGGCGGCATTGAGATCAATGTGGAGAAAGACATGTATTACACCAGTAAAGCGGATAAACACATGTACGATATTGACTTAAAAAAAGGGTTGCAACCTATGGACGGCAAGACTGCCCTTCAGTATGTTCGATTCCGGCATGATGCCACCTCGGATTTCACACGTACCGAACGGCAACGAATTTTCATGACGGAGCTGGCCAAGAAGATGCAGAGCACCACTTCTCTCTTCAAGATCCCTGATATTCTGGAAGCTGTCGCTCCTTATATTGAGACAGATCTTAGTCCAACCCAGATGTTAAAACTTGCATCACTTGGCTTCGACATTCATGTGAACGATATAGATCAGCAACAGATTCCGCCGAACAAACTGCTTACCAATGAACTCGCAGGCTCCGCTCAGGTGCTGGGTGTCAATGTAACCAAACTCCAGTCCTACATTCAGAATTTGTTTGAAGAAGATTCCATGTCCTCCGAGACTCCATCATCAGATGGACAGAACTAACCAAGCTTGAATTCGGAACACAGATGGTACATGGTAAGCCTGAGTACTATATCAACAGAAAAGACGGCCGAAGCCGTCTTTTTTTGTACCTATTTTCACCAATTCATACAGTCTTAATGTTTAACAGGTACCCTTAATAGGATGAACTCCGATCACAGAAGGGAGGATGACATATGAGAAAACCGCGAATAGCGGAATGGACCGAGCTGCGAGGCCTTGCCTTTTTGGCGATCGTCATGCAGCATAATATCGCTGAATATATCTATCGTGCCGATATTGAACAACCTGATTCCATTATGCTAACGATGATTTATCACCTGACCCGGTTCGGTACGCCTACGTTTGTATTTCTATCAGGTGTCATGCTATTTTACAATCACCGTAACAGCACACCGGAATATCCCCGCTTCATTCGGAAGCGATTTGGCGATATCTACATGCCGTTTGTCCTATGGACACTCATCTACTGGCTCGCTGTCCGTGTGTTCACACCAACGTTCTGGCAGGCGGGTATGCCGGATTTACGCAGTCTTGTTCGTGAACTGTTTGTCCCGCAGACGGGCTATCACCTCTGGTTTGTCTTGATGGTGTTCCAGTTTTATATGTTGTTCCCCCTGTTTCTGGCGGGAGCCAAATTCATTCAGGGACGTATCGAGAAGGCCACGCGCTTCACTCCCAAGCAGATCATCATGGTGCTGGTCCTCATTGCAGTCACAATGTACGCCTTACTTATGAAGTGGTCCTACTATAATATGGGCGGCTGGACAGAATCACTCTCTGAGCCTTGGTCAACGTTGCTGCAATATCGCTCCTATTCATGGGTTATGTACTGGTTCTACTTTCTGCTGGGTGCCGTCTGTGCCTGGTCCGTAGATAGCTGGAGAAGTTGGAGCACGAAGGTACTGCCCTGGACGATCTGTCTGTTTATAGGGATGTACATTTGGCTTGGATACGATGTGCTGCGTGGGTCTGGGGATGTTGTTAATCTGAATATTTCCACCTATTTGAAACCAACCACCTTCTTGATCATTATGGCTCAAATGCTTATGCTCTACGGCTTCCTTGTACTGATGCGTGGCAAAGATACACGGTTTCAGCGCCTGATTGCCTGGATTGGTCGCTATTCTTTTGGCGGATACCTGGTTCACGCACTGGTAATCTACGCGATCGCTTACGTAACCAGACCGCTTCAGCTTAGTGGATGGCATCTGCCCGTAACGTTGCTCTCATTCCTCGTAACGGTCGGTGCTGCTCTGGGGATTAGCTGGGCATTATCCAAGCTTCCTGGCTCCCGATTCACAGTAGGGTTAGCACGAAAACCACGGGTAAGCTCAGAGCTGCCTGCTACTGGTTCGGACCAAAGTAGATCACCTGAGCGAAGTCCCTCACATGGACACCATCGTAGTCCGGAAACCAGTTAGCCAGGTGAACCAAAAAGGGGTTGTCTCAGAAGGCTTCTTCCATACGCCTAAGCTAGTTAAGTTGGAACATCTTTAAATCTCTAAGCCATATAAGAGAGCCATGCCATGTTCTAAAGGATCTCTCACGCCTTATTTTAGTGATTTTGGAGAGGTGAGAAACGTAACGAATCTCAGCGACGCTATTTCATCCGAAAACGGCGATAAAAGGCGAATACACGCATAAAACATGAAAATAGCGCGTCTCCGATTCGTTACATTTTCAAATGGACTGAAATGCATCAAATAGTGTCACCTCAGTTCGTTAGCCAAAATGCTCGAATCATCTGCTGGAGTTCATGTGGAGCTAGAATAACAAGCGGCTCTTCCGAAAATTTCAACAACAAAACACGAAAGGGACAAGGCAGAATGAATCTCTGCTTCGTCCCTTAACCCCTTCTTTACTTCACTTCGGTCGAAGTGGATCTTCCCGGAACAGGTTCCTGAGAACCCGGCGCCGAATGAGCGCCACCTTTCTGATGAACGAACCTTTTCAGATCACCCGTCAATTGTTCCTTTAACTTGTCCACCAACTGTGTTTCGTTAATGCCTTTTGCTTGGGCAATCTCAGCCAGAGACTTCCCGCTCTGGAGCTGCTCGTGCAGTTGAGCGGGTGTGACACCGATAAAACGTGCGATAGCTCCCTTATCTAGCATAGAACGTTTGCCATGGTGGGTAAATTCACGCCGTAAATCCCGCAGTGGGGTATTCATGACCTTTTTCAACTTCGTATCCATATCTGCCTTGGCAGCTGCAGCTTGTTCCTTGGTGAGACAACCTTCTTCTACAGCTTTATCGAGACGCTGCGCAAGGGTAGGCTTCAACTTCTGTAATAACTGTTCCTCACTAAGTCCTTTACGCTCTTTCGCAATCTGGGTTAGTGTTTGGCCCTGCTCCATCTGTTCTTTCAGATCCCTAAGCCCAATCCCAAGCAGGCCTGCCGTTTCACCAATCATAAACAGTCCGTGTCCAGCCTGCATGCACGGCTTCGCTTGTTCGCTGGAGGAAGAAGCTCTGGACGAATCATCCTGTACCTCAGCCCGAACAGCCGGATCAGCATATACCACCTGCCCTGTTGCTACTGTTATGAATATGGCTGCCAATCCAGCTGACATCCACGTTTTCCATTTCATTTTCATTTGTCTACCACCTTTCCTGTGTCGAAAATCCTGTGCCTTCCTAGTTTCAGCCTAAAATCCACTTTTTTATGCCATAAAATACAAAATGTCATCATTTTTCTCACAAATGATCACAAAAAATCCTATTTTTTTCAGTTAATTTCCGCTATACTGAATGTAACTTCATGAGCTAATCGAATAGTCCTTAAACACCTTATCGCAGGAAGGACGATATGTAACGATGCGAAGAGAATGGTTAGATCCATTTACATCCGATGTGGAGGTCGTGTTCGCTTCGGCGGAGCAAAATCTGCGGAAGTATCCTGAACCTCTTGCAGGACATGCATTGGAACAACTTTATTTGCTCAATCCCTTATTACGCGATTCAGGGCACAGTTATATCGGGTACATCCTTCCACTCTGGATGCAACACTCGGATGGACTATCCCAAGAAAGCGCACATCAACTGAGTACAGCCTGCCTCATTCACATGTTGTATTTCCTGAATCAGGACGATGTGATGGATGAACTACCTGAGGATACCACACTGAAGTTATCCCTGGGTAATCTATACTACATGGATGCACTTCAATCCTACGCAGAGTTATTCGATCTTTCCTCCACATTCTGGACGTATTTCAGACAATATGTTGTGGATTGGGCTGTCAGTGTCACTGGCGAGCATTCCGTTGATTATTTCCAACTCAATCCCTTGTTGATTGCGCAGAAAGCCGCTCCTCTACTGATTGGAGCTACAGGTGCACTAATTCTGCTGAGACAGCCCGACCGGGTGATCCCGTTATGCTCTGCCATCAACATCACACTCATGACACTCCAGATGACCGATGACTTCACAGACACGAATCAAGATGCTGTGCACGGAAATTACAACAGCTATCTCTCTCACATATCCGCAGCATTGAATCATAACTATCCCGCTCATCCTCTTAGCGAACGTGTACATGACAATGTATACAACACTCAAATGATGAACTCCTATGTAGACATTGCCAATCAATATAACCGTACATTAACATCTTCTAACTTGGGAATATCGCATCTAGAAGCGTTTAATTCTTATTTGTGCAGCACATTGGTACAAGCTGTTCAGGAGATTACACAGCGTAAGAAACAGCTCCTACAAGGCGGGTTTCATCACTGGATCAGCGATCGACAGCTGGGATTCTGAAGATAAGAAATAGGCTGATTCAGTTTAATTTCAAATATGAAGGGAATGTTGACGATGATGGTATCAGAGAAAACGTTGCATGAGGATATTATTGAAAAGGCTTGGACAGACAAGCATTTCAGACAGCAATTGCACGCCAATCCGAAGCAGGCACTTCGTGAAGCATTCGGTATTGAAATTCCCGAGCACATTCAGGTACGTACCGTAGAGGAACGGCAGAATGATTATGTTCTCGTTATACCGCCGAACCCTGCAAAGGTCAATTATGATGTGAATTGCGGACCGTGGAGGAACTAACACGGGTAAACTAGCCTTGTAGTATAAGAAATCATTGTAAAAAATCAGGGGTAGGAACAAAAAAAGCCGCTGTATCCTTCTGGGAGTTCGTCATTCGACGAACTCGGCAAAAGATACAACAGCTTCCGTTCCTACCCCTTTGGTACTTGTAAAGCTGATCTGCCCTTGCATGGCTTCAACAATCCGGAATGTAACCATCATGCCAAGGCCTGTACCTTTAATTTTATTGGAGAAATAAGGTTCCCCAGACGGGAAAGTGCTTCCTCATCCATACCTTCTCCGTTATCCCGGACATGCACCTTAATCATTCCATCCTGCTTATACGCCCATATATCAATCTGACCTTGTCCCTGTAGAGCTTCGATACTGTTCTTGATTATATTGATAAAGGCCTGCTTGAATTTTGAAGAGTTCCCCCGGATTATCAGGTCCGGCGGAATGTCGGTTGTAATTTTGCCACCTTCCAGATTAGCCATAGGCACAAGAATACCTTCGATATGATTGAATTCATCCGAGATATTTAACGAGATAATATGGTCAAACTCCGGTTTGGCAAATGTAAGAAAGTCTGTAATGATGCCCGAAGCCCGATCCAGTTCCTCCAGTGCAATTCGAACATACCCCTTATTTTTGTTGTCTTCCTGTTCTGTCATCAGTTGCAGGAATCCTCTTGTCACCTGAAGCGGATTACGCACTTCGTGGGCAACGGAAGCCGCCAGTTCACTAATAATCTCCATCTTCTCGGATCGCTGCAACTCATTATTGAACAACTCCAGTTCCTTCGAGTACTCCAGAACTTTCGTGTGTTTTTCGGCAAAACGACTTCCGAGAATGGCAATTAACGAGATGACAAAGGCAACCATGGACCATTTCCACCATAACAGATGATACGAACCATTCCGCTGATAGTACCACAACAGTTCAGCCACACTAATCAAGGCAAAGGTCCCGAACCCCGTCGCGAGCAGCATCGCTTCACGATTGCGTTGTAGCGCTTTGGCGATGGTTCCAATGAATAGAATCGTCAGCAGAATGACCAGAACGATACCAACTACACGCTGTACGAGCAGATTGTAGAGTACATCCCATTGTCCTCCTGTAACAATATAGATAAACAGAGAGAACACCGCGACAATCGAATATATGAATTGTATTTTTCGTAGTTTGGTGAAGATTCCATGTAGTCCCGGCCCGATAATCTGTTCAAAAAAATAACAGAGCGCAGGCATGCCGAGCAGCATAGCCAAGTCAAATACGACGGAATACAGGTCACCATACACCTGATAGAACGTATACAAAAATTGCGAGTACGTGATAATCATCGTTCCGATGGACCCCATCACAATACATAGCGAGATCCACAATCCCTTGTGGAATTTGCCCAAGAAAAACGTGCAGCTTAGCATCGTAATTGCTGTGAATACAAATGTCGCGCCCAAGATCACATCAATGAGCCCGTTATGAATATATTGCTCCTGCAACATGGAATAGGGGCCAACTTCAACGATCCCTTGTATTCCTAAACGGCCTTTCTCATTTTGCGACCATACATAGAGCGTGTCACCTGAATTATCACCTGATAAGGGCAATAACACCGCATTATTATCATAATTGTAATGGTAGTTCTCATAGACTTTACGATCTTCCAAATAGATAACAATGTGGTTACCCTTGATGTTCCCGAATCGAATGGCCGAACTTTCCTCATTTAATTCAGGGATGGTCAGGCGAGTCCATAAGGAACTCATACGATCAGTATTGCTATACTTCAGCTTATCAACACCCTGCTTCTCCCATATCTCGTCTGCTCCCGCAACTTCACTGATGAATCCCTGATCGTCTACGTTCCCCCATTTTACTTCCCATCCTGTAATGGATACAGGTTGCTTAGCCTCTCCTGTAGTTGCAAAGACTATCCCGTGCGGCATGCATAGAATAACCATTACACTCATCCATAAGATGATGATAGCTTTGGGCACATTTTTCATTCACAGCACCTCAAAGTTCTTATTTTCCCAATCTTTACATTCTCTCATCTATCATTCGCCACAGTTTGTCACGTCACCTTCTTGGGATACATGAAAATTCACATTTAAGTAGATTTATAGATTTATTTCCATTTTATTGTTAAAATCCAGTCCGATTATTCACGAAGGTCTTCGAATTGATTTTCAATCATTTCACGTTCCTTCTGCTCAACCAGGTTGCGAAATTCAAGCCATTGCTCCGTTTCTTCATCATCATAGATGGTCCATATGTCGGAGAAAACGAAATCCCGCAACTGGACCACGTGTCCGGACCATATGCCACCTACCCAGAACAATCCATCCGGACGACGGATGACGGTACGGGAGAAACCGGGTGTGGACGCCTTTTGCCCTATACGGATGCGTGTAATCATATTCCCCAGTGTGAACCAGTCCACCTGAATCCCTCCCTTACATACTCATGCTTCATCATAACATAGGCAAAACATGAAAAGCTGCAAAAACGGTAGCTGCGTTTCAATCCGTTCCTTCATGTGTAATGGTTTCTCAAAGCAAACACAAACGCTAAGGAGATGATACCAATGAATGAGCCACATCGCACTGTTGAGGTAGAACATAAGGATATTCAGCATAAATCAGATTCAAGTATGGTCGCTTCCACATTTATTAAATATGCCGCTTATATCATTATCTTTTTTGGATTCCTATACTTCTTGGTGAAGTATGTATTCCCGAAATTTTAAGGCATTCATAGCGTAGCGAACACTCGGGGATACTAATCTGGACAAGATTACAACATACGCTGTTTGGGTAACTACAGGGTAAGGAGCCTTCACCAATAGAAAGCTACTGAACAACTACTTGTATATGCCATTCAATAATCGAAATCAGATATAACTCATACGAAAGGAAGTGCTACTTATGTCTGACAGACCTATCAGTAATGAAGAGAGCGACCGCCATTATGACCGTTATCAGAGGTCCCGTGATATTCCACCGGAGACAGCAGTTCCAGAAGGTGACATGGATACCTTTGACGAAGTTTCCGGCAGAAGAATCATAACGGAGGATTCGGATCTGCCGCTAATAGCAACGACGAATGCGGAAGAACCGGAACTGGATTCACGTTTGGCGGAGACGCCGCTGGAATCCGTACCGGATGCAGATGTTCTGCAACCCAACAGTCCCGTTGATCCAGCTGCACCCGATCCAGATGCGCTGCATGGTACAGATCTGCTCAATGGTGCCGGAGCGGACGCGAAACCGGAGAATGACATACCACCACGTCGCTAGTTGTAATCACATCCTGTATGAGGAGGTGCATCCCGATGAAGGAAGATCGGCCAAAACCTGTGCATGAACCCGACAATCTCGTAACCGAACGGGATATCGATCCCGACTTCGGACTGTTCACGGAAGACTCCTTTCCCGAAGCACTCGAAGATGAGGATCAACGCGACGCGGTCCAACATGCCATTCCCAAAGAGAAGGCCTCTCCTAAGCCCTCTTCGGATGACCATTAAATCCGTAGTAGATTTAAAAAAGATGACGTCTGTATCTACAGCGTCATCTTTTCTTTGCCTTTATGTTCACTTTGTGAGGGCTACTCACTGCTTCTCAGAAGCCTTGCCCGCTCCCGGCAACTTGTGCTCCAATCCCGACCACTTCGCGACAAGGGCAGTGATCAAGAGTGCAATTCCATTAATGATAAAAATCCAGCGAATCGGTAGCCAGCCACCGAGAACACCACCAATGATCGGCCCCGCCATCGTACCGATCTGAGCAGCCGACTGATTCAGACCGAAGGCTCTCCCCTGAACTCAGGCGCAGTGACCTGCACAATCATGGAATTGATAGCTGGAAATACAGCCGCGAAGAATAGACCGTACACAAATCTTAATATGCCGAATCCGATATACCCTGTTGTAAAGAACTGTAGCAGATTCCCCACTGCCCCACCTACGAGTCCAATGATCAGCACTTTGCCAAATCCAATCCGCGAACCAATCCTGCCCCAACGCGGCGCCATAATGACCGTGGCTACACCCACCGCCGAGAAAATAATACCCGAACTAAGTGAGGCACGATCCGGCTGAACCCCCATCTCCATCACATAGACCGTCAATAGTGGCTCCAGAATCATCACGGAGAACGTACATATGCCCATCATGCCAAGCACCGTCATAAACAAACGATTCGCTCTGGCTTCACGGATATCATCCATGACGTGGGAACGCGGCTTGTTCCGGTTGAAGTTCTCCTCTTTTACCCAGAAGGTTGCGATAATCGCTGAGACCAGCACTACAATGGCCGAAAATAAAAATGCGTTCCGGTTACCATAATAGTGGCTAACAACGCCACCAATTAACGGCCCGATAATACCGCCTGTCGCTCCCGCAGTAGACATGATACCGAGTGCATACCCTGTCTTCTCCTCAGGCGTATTCGTTCCCACAAGGGCAATCGCCGCAGGAACAAATCCGGCAAGCAGACCCTGAAACAATCGAACAACGATCAGCGAATAGGGGTCCTGCACAAAATAATTGATTAAATACAAGATCGCAAGGCTGTATCCCGACCGGATCAGCATTGGCTTGCGTCCGTATTTGTCAGCCAGTGACCCCCAGAAGGGAGACACGAGCGCACTCGCAAGAAATGTAATACCGAAGGCCAGTCCTGACCATAACTCCAGATGATCTCGAATCCCCAGATCATTGCTTAGGAACAAGGGTAGAAATGGGATCGAAATCGAATAGGAAGTGCTGCAAAAAAATACACCAATCCACAATATGACTAGATTGCGCTTCCACGAGAAGTCCATATACCCGCACGCCCTTTCCGTTACTGACGTCGGGACTGCCGTGTATTGGAGCGGACGGAACAGACCCGTACGTCCCTGTTGCGGAAGCATTTTCCTTATTTTACACCCATGTCCCTATGAAGACCATCCCCTGTTCACCCCATCCACACGTATTGCATTGCCATCTTGTCCATATAAACGGTATGATAGTTGAAGAAATATCCACACGATATTTGGAGAAAATATATGATGCAGAGATGCAAGGAGGAACGTTTTCATGTCTTTAAGGTGGAGAAAAAACACAGTAGTTTCGCTGGTTCTCGCGATGCTGCTTATCGTCATTAGTGGTTGCGGACGCCCTTCAAGTGGCGCTGCGGATACACCAGCTCCGGTCGAACCTACCGGTCCTAATCCAGTTGCTACCATTGAAATGGCAGATGGTCAGAAGATTGTCATTGAACTATACCCCGAAATTGCCCCCAATACAGTGAACAATTTCATTTCACTTGCGAATCAAGGGTTCTATGACGGTACGATCTTTCACCGTGTTATCCCAGGCTTCATGATCCAGGGTGGGGATCCGGACGGGAACGGTAAGGGTGGTCCAGGCTATGCTATCAAGGGTGAATTTACATCCAACGGTCACAAGAATCATCTGAATCATACTCGGGGAGTCATTTCCATGGCGCGTAAATCGGATAATCTGGATTCGGCAGGCTCCCAGTTTTTCATCATGTTAGCTGATGCTGATTATCTGGATAACGCATATGCTACTTTTGGTAAAGTGACCGAAGGCATGGAGGTTGTGGATGAGATTGCAGCTCAAGAAATGGGTGCAAACGATAAACCGGTTACCGATCAGGTCATGAAAAAAGTGACCGTAGATACCCATGGTCTGGAATATCCAGAACCAGTTAAGATGCCTTAATAACGAGCAAAACAAACAAAAGCTCTGTCCTGTGCGAATTTCGCAAGACAGAGCTTTATTTAATGATAACGGTCTCATACATGACTTTATATAAAATGACCTCATCCGGCATCATCCTCAATACATCCATCCCATCAAACGTAACCAGCCGATAATCGCAATCCATAACGGACAGCTGAAGGCAACGCCCCATGCAAGCCCTTTCAGTAAACTACGGTTTACTTCCACGAACAACGACTCCTTTCTCCAGGGAATAGTCGCAGTATCGGTATTATTATATGATTTTATAACCATTTTCATTCGCCATGCAACCCTCGTTTTCCTGCTTTTGTTCCGCAGATTCATGGAATGAATTACAGGAACCTGATATACTATGACTACTGTACGATCAATGGAACCTGATTCATGTTTGGAAAGGAGATTTTCCTATGGCAAAATCCAAAAAGCACACCCCTGCTCCCAAAGCAGCAGCACAGGATAAACCGACGACACTGAAGGATCTGTTAAGCAGTGATGTATTGGAGAAACTGAAAGCACAGGCTGATGAAGCCAAGGCTGCCGAGGCACAGCGCAAAGAGCAGGAACGCCAGAAGGCAGATGAAGCTCGCCAAGCGGAGCAGAAGCGACGGGATAACGATTTCGAATATTTGCTCAATAACAGTGCGATGGACTGGAAGAAGCATAAGTAAGGAATGGGCATGATTCCAGGGAAAGGGAACATCACTCCTCCCCATGCCAAAATCATATTACAGCAGACCAAGTATAAGATGATCTTCCCACAGAACAGGGCCGCGTTGCGGGCCTGTTCTTTTGATATAGACACATATGATTCACCAGTCTTGAGCCGGGTATGTAGAAGTAGAAGGTACAACGATAATCTATACCATGGAGGGATCAGAGATGACTGAACAACGTTTGGAAGGCAAAGTGGCGATCGTAACCGGAGGTGGTTCGGGCATTGGTCAGGCTACCGCCATTCGATTCGCCGAGCATGGAGCCAAAGTGTATATGCTGGATCGTACCCCGGAGAGTGCGGAGGACACCAAACAGACGATTGAACAGGCTGGCGGAGAAGCGTATGTGATCGAATGTGACATTTCCAAACCGGACCATGTGCAGAAGGCGATCAATCAGGCCGCAGCAGAAGCGGGGAAGCTGGATATCATATTTGCGAATGCTGGTATCAACGGAACGATGGCTCCGATTGAAACGATGACCATCGAGGACTGGGATCAAACGATGGATATCAATATGCGCGGAACATTTGCTACCGTCAAATACGCCATCCCCCATCTGAAAGAACAGGGTGGCAGTATCATTATCACGAGCTCCATTAACGGCAATCGGGTATTCTCAGGAATTGGATTCTCTGCATACGCTTCCAGCAAAGCCGGACAAACAGCCTTTACTAAGATGGCTGCACTGGAGCTGGCTCGTTACAAAATCCGCGTAAATGCCGTATGCCCAGGTGCCATCGATACCAACATTGATGATAACACCTATCCATCGGATGACCTGAAAGAAGTGCAGATTCCGGTTGAATTCCCTGAGGGTCATGAAAATCCGCTCAAGGGTGAACCTGGAACGTCGAAACAAGTGGCCAATCTGGTTCTGTTTCTTGCTTCCGATGAAGCCTCCCATATCACAGGTACACGTATCTACGTCGATGGTGCGGAATCTCTGCTCCGCGGATAGACATCAAAGTTCGAGTTGCCCCATTGCCGGGACAACACCAAACATCCCGCAATGAATCTGGATGGACCAGATGGCTGCGGGTTGTTTATGTATTATAGAAGCACTGCCCAACCCGCTATTGCGGCAATTGGTTGCAAATAGTCCTGCAATGGACCACTTGTCGTTTTAATTTATACCGCGGAGCTTTTGCCCTTTTTCACACGATGGTTCAAACGGTCTGGAATGGCAAATAACAGAACGTACAGTAGCGAGAACAGGACCAGCGCCAGCACCTCTTCACCGAGGATGTACATAGGGTATGGACCAAGCATATCAAGGACTGAGGCTGTATTCGGCTTGTGTCTCAGGAACATGTAATTTGCATCAAGCATGACATCTACAACATACACGAACAGTGCTGCCACATTGACAAATATCATCGAACTCACCACAGATCTCCAGCCTGGACGCAGCTGTTCCACCCACGTCATATAGAGTAAAGCCAGAATGATACAGGCATGAGCGACAAAAAATTGAACGAATCGAAAATGTGCATAAGCATAACCCAGATTAGGTGTCAGGATCGCCATAAGGGCTCCAGCTATACCTGCAAACAGCAGTGCAGAATGTAACCATCGACTGCGTGTCAGTAGTAATAGCGCGGATAGTAACAATGACAGACTGCATAGTTCGAGTGGCAGTGCAGTCTTCAGACTCCATACCCCTCCGTACACGTACCAGAGCTGAAGCGCAATTTCGCAGCCGAACATCATACAGGCCAGAACAATTCGCAGCGTGCGGCGTGTCCTCTCAGACCATGAACGAAGCCGGTGTCGAAGCAAAAACATTAATATCATTAACGCTGAAATGAGGCTAATTGCAACGATATGTGAACTGGAGAACAGGATAAAAGGCTCTGCATCATACGGGTCCAACCATGGTGGATACGCCATGCCTCTCTTCTCTCCTTATGAAATTGATTCTAATGTTAACTTTTTCATTTTGCCATTGAATGAATATGCTGTCCAGTTGGAATTCTAAATAAGGATTGTAATTTAAATATCTTTATGTTAAGATAATTTCAGAACCAAGACAAACTAAAAGTTAGTAACTTTCTTAACAAGGATAATATAAAATGTACTCAACATATTGTTCAACTGAACATTTACACAATGACGGAGAGCATAATAGCAATCGGAAGGTTGTTCTGTCATCGAAGTGCCCGTGTAAATCATCATAGTTGAACTTATAACCGAACTAGGAGGAATTATTATGCAAATCAAAGGACTTCACCACGTATCCGCCCTGACAGCACATGCCGATCAGAACTATCGTTTCTACACTAATATCATGGGTCTTCGCCTGATCAAGAAAACGGTCAACCAGGACGATGTGTCCGTCTACCACCTCTTCTATGGTGATGAGAAAGGGAATCCGGGCACTGAACTCACTTTCTTCGAGATTCCAATGGCGGGACAGACCCGTGAAGGCGTGAACAGCATATCAGCAACGTCACTGCGTGTTTCAAATGATCAGGCACTTACGTACTGGCAACAGCGTTTTGACGAATTTGATGTTTCTCATGGAGAGATTGTTGAACGAGGCGGTCGGGCCACACTCGCGTTTACGGACTTTGAAGGACAACGTCTGATTCTGGTCTCGGATGAACATAATTCTGGCGTCGCTGGAGGTACACCATGGGATCAGAGTCCTGTACCTGCTGAGTATGGCATTGTAGGCTTGGGCCCTATCCATCTTACAGTCAAAGACGCCTCCCTTACCGCTCCGGTTCTTACCGAATTGCTTGGTTTCAGAACCAAAGGAAGCTACCCTGCCTTCACCCCAGGTCAACCTGATGTACTTGTCTTCGAATCAGGTGAAGGTGGTAGCGGCTCCGAGGTGCATGTGGAAGAACGTAATGACCTTGCGCAAGAACGTCCTGGACGTGGCAGTGTGCACCATGTTGCATTCCGTGTAGACAACGAGGAAGAACTGAAACAATGGGTGGAACGGGTTCATAACTTCCAATTCCCAAGCTCCGGTTTTGTAGACCGCTTCTACTTCCGCTCCCTGTATTTCCGTGAAGCAAACGGAATCCTGTTCGAACTGGCTACCGACGGCCCAGGTTTCGATACAGATGAGGAAATGGCGCATCTGGGAGAGTCGCTTGCCTTGCCTCCGTTTCTTGAAGGTCGCCGCGCCGAGATTGAAGCCAATCTCAAACCGCTGGACACCGTTATCCGCTAACCGGATCAGGCTTCGCATTTTCTGAACAAATTATATGAATTTCAAAAGTAAATAACAAAAAGTAAAAACGATTATCGCAATGCATTCCGGACGTGATCCAGTTGCTGCATTGCTGATAATCGTTTTTTTATTTGATGAATTTTATTGATATCATTTATTTTATAACACTTATTTGGTCAGATACGATGTTGTAAGAGGCACAAACAGGGACGAACCCGGATCTTCTTCCACGATCTCAACAAAAATAGCCTCAGTGCCTGATACATCCACGTCCAGGCTTACCAAGCCGCTTCCCGGCGATATACTCAGCTTCTTGAGAACCGTATTGTCCTGGTTGATCACCTGTATCTCCTGATTACCTTTAAGAGCAGCCAGTTCCAAATGCAGGGAAGAATACTTTTTGCCCGTCATGATCTGGAAGTCGTCCCCTTGCTTCACAGAGTCTGTGTGCAAATATACATCCTTATAATCCTTGCCCTTGTAAGAAGTATCCGCAGGATCTTTGGTGTGCCATGCCGATGTTCCCAGCACAGAGGTTCCGAGTGAACTGAGTGTCAGTTTATTGGTTTCCGATGGGGCAGATCCGTTATTGCTACCGATTAACACCGAAGAGCTTGCACTGTCATATGTGATCTCTGTCCCCAGTAATGAACCGACGGCACGTACAGGCAGATACGTCGTTCCGTTATAGGTGATCGGCAGCACCGTTTTGCCATTTGCATCTTTGGCTGTCACCGTAGCACCATTCATTTTCAGCGTAATCTTGCTGTTCAGATAGGCTTTAATCTGTTCCAGCCCTGTTGTTGCGAGTGCACCTGTTCCAATCCCAAAAGTTAATGTGCCTACCATTAAACCCAGTACAACCTTCTTCTTCATCAAAATCCCTCCTGAACGTAAAATGAGTTGTCCTTTATACATTTAAACGACTAAATTGTTAATGTCAATTGTTTCCTACGTTTTTAGTACACATTTCCTATCTCTGGGTAGCACAAAACGAGGCTGTATGTCCCGATTTTTTCAGCCTCGCCCTTTTCTCGCTGTCCATATAGGCAGAAAGAGAAATATTCTGTTCAGATGCTCACTGCTAGAACTGCACATTCACCACGAGAACTGCCCATCCCCGCCACACTGCAATGTCTACACGATGTTATCAATCAAAGGATTCATAGTATTCCTCTTCATACTCTTCCATGCTGTACTTCAGTTCTACAGCTTTCCATTCGCCATCTTGATACGCATAAGCGAATGTCAGATCACCAGCATATAGTCCTAAACCATAAGATCCTGCTGCTGATACGACAATCTGACCATCCTCCACACTGTAATAGGTCACTCCACCGAATCCCAACTCTTCGTTATATATGCCACCACTCGTGTCTTCCTCGATCTGTGAAGGCTGTGCTTGTACTCCATCAACGGCGACATCAACAACCACACGGTCTGATCTAACCGTAACTTTGGACTCCACATGTTGCTTCACAATCTCGTCCAGAGATTGCATCTTCATCTCTTCCAGCGTTACCGAATCAATAATGCGGGCTTGCCCTTTATATATTCCTGTTCCATGACCTTCTGTGTACAGAACAACAATCTCTTTCTGTCCGTCTCCGTTCAGATCCAGCTCGTGTACTTCGGGTTTGTAAGACCCGCCTTCTCCCTGCCATTCACTGAATTCTCGCGACTTGCCATTCACTTCCAAAATCATTCCGTTATATATATATCCTGAACCCTCGACTTTCATAGGGTATACTCTGACGTTCTCATTCTCTGGAGCAATCGAAACATATTCCTCTTTCACAGGAATGGATCTCTGTGTTGTCTTCGCGGTGTCATGCATTTGTTCTATATTGGAAGCCTCGACCACTTCGGTCTGGCTGGATTGATCATCTATGTTAAGCTGTTTTTGCGATTCATTCATGGTTCTGGCAGCTGAAGTTGTACTAATCGTAGCTACCGCCAAAATAATCATCAGCAGGATACCTGTCCAAGTTTTCAATATACTGGGCTCCTTCATCTGTTGTGATACTTCTATTATATCTTCATTTATCGCCCGCAAGTTGCGAATTTGTTAATGTTTCATAAAATAATCTTTACAAATTTTTATTTCCACGAAAGAACGTTCGGCTTTAACCATAATAAGCAAATTCCCAAGTCTAATCCTTCCCCGAAAACCAGAAAAAATTCCGAACACAGCTCAAGGCTGCATCCGGAATGCTTTGGTTTTGTCCATTAACCGATCTGTTAACTGTCTCAGCTCCTCAGCTGAGGATGAAATCTCCTGCATGATGGCCGTCTCTTCATGTGCGGCATCCATGATTCGTCTCGCCTCATCCGAGAATGATCCGGCTTTACCCTGGATCTTCTTCACATGACCATGCGTTTGCTCTACCCGGCCTGTCTGTTCTGCAATCTTGGAACCGATATCATGGGCACCCTTCATAAAGACTTCAACCGTGCCTGTCAGTTCGTGCAACGTCTGATCCACCGAGATGGTCCGCTCTGATTCATTAACCACCAGCCCATGCTGTTCGTGAGTCAGTTGTGCTGTCTCTCTGATCCGTTGCTGCACACGGCTGATCAGCTCATTAATCCGATGCACCGATTCCTTGCTCTCGTCTGCCAGCTTGCGGATCTGCTGTGCCACGACTGCGAAACCTGAACCTTCTTCGCCAGCTCGCGCTGCCTCAATGGAAGCGTTCAGGGCGAGTAGCCCTGTTTCCTCAGCAATATTCTTGACAGACAGGGTAATCGCTTCGATATCGGACGCTTCCTTCTCCAGCAGCAGCATAATGTCACGGGAACGATGATGAGACTCGGCCAGTTCGTCCATTCCTTTCATCAGCGAGGAGAAGGTCTGTTTGGTATGATCCACCGACCGTTCCATCTGGCCAGACATCTCTGTCATGCCCATGGACTGGCTATGCATACGCTGGAAATCGTTCAACATCTCATCCGCTGTGATCAGGGACTGGGAGGATGTGACCTTCTGCTCTTCAACACCCACAGCAATATGATCCACCGCTTCCGACATCATCTCGATCTGTTCGGCAGCTTGGGTAATTGCAGCACTTAGAGCCTGGGCGTTCTGTGATGTTGTCCGTGTACTGTCCGCAATATCGTTCACAATACTTCTCAGATTAGAAACCATTACACGAAAAGCATCATATAATACAGTAAGTTCATCCTGTGTACGCCGCTGTGGAATCTCGGTCGTCAGATCCCCGGATGAAACTTGTTGTGCCGCACGGGACAGATCAACAATCGGACGAGTCAGCCAGCGAGAGGCGAACCATCCCAGAATCCCGTTCCAACACACCCCCATCAGCAGAATGATGGAGATATATAACCAGCTTGGTATATCAAGTGAAATCCAGTCTTTTACAAAAAATATAAAAAGGCCGCTAGTTCCGTATGTAATAATTGAGATCAGTACCAAACCCGCGACAGTCTTTGCGCCTATAGTCCATTTCATATTTACACCCCGTAGTCCTTTTTTCCTATTTTACCAATCATTAACCAGATATCATGTGACATATATCACTGAAAACGCTCTATTTCCCAATGACCAGCGGTTCATGCATGACTTCTATACCATAAAGCTCATAATGAATAAGACAAGCTATGCCCCCTTGAATGATGAACTGCGTGTAAATTAAATCCCTAATTTTAATTATTATCGGCAAATCATGCAAAATGATTTAGCTTGGCATTCATTTTGCTTAAATGATATACTGAGTGCGTTTCAGCAACGCTGAAATTGACCTATTTATTGGATGCCACTGGAGGCGAACGAAATGTCTACAATGTCCACACGGACGGAGAAAGATTTTATCGGCGAAAAAGAAATCCCGGCTTATGCTTATTACGGAATTCAGACGGTGCGGGCCGTGGAGAACTTCCCCATTACCGGCGTTCCGGTACACCGGGAGCTGATCACAGCTCTGGCTGCGGTGAAAAAGGCTGCGGCAGTTACCAATATGGAGCTGAAGATGCTGCCAAGCAAGATTGGCGATGTGATTGTCATGGCGGCTGAAGAAATGATGAAAGGCCATCATCTGGATCATTTTATTGTGGACTCCATTCAGGGCGGTGCAGGCACCTCCATGAATATGAATATGAACGAAATTCTTGCCAATCGCGGACTGGAACTGTTATTGCATAACAAGGGAGATTACTTCCACTGTAACCCCAATAATCATGTGAATATGTCCCAATCAACCAATGATGTCGTGCCAACAGCACTGCGCATTGCGGCGTACCAACTGTCGGAGACGTTACTGTCTACCATGAAGAGACTGCAGGATGCGTACCGTAAAAAAGAAGTGGAATTCAACGATGTGGTCAAGGTTGGCCGTACCCATCTTCAGGATGCTGTGCCGATTCGTCTGGGACAAGAGTTCGGAGCTTATGCGCGAGTAATCGGACGGGATATCGAGCGTCTTGAATTCGCCAATCGCCGTCTGCTTACCATTAACATGGGCGCAACTGCTGTAGGTACAGGACTTAATGCCAAGCCTGAGTACATTATCAAGGTTACGGAGCATCTGTCTGATGTGACCGGGCTACCCTTGCAAACCGCTGAGGATCTCGTGGATGCCACGCAGAATACGGATGCCTATCTGGAACTTTCCGCAGCGCTGAAGGTATGTGCGGTCAGTCTGTCCAAAATCTGTAATGACATTCGCATGATGGCTTCAGGTCCGCGTGCTGGATTCAACGAATTACGCCTGCCACCACGTCAGCCAGGTTCTTCCATCATGCCAGGAAAGGTGAATCCGGTTATGGCGGAAGTGATTAACCAGGTTTCCTTCCAGGTGATGGGGAACGATCATACGATCTGCATGGCATGTGAAGCCGGACAATTCGAGCTGAATGTCATGGGTCCGGTTATTGCGTTCAACTTGCTGCAATCGCTGAAAATTATGAATAACGGCATCGACGTCTTCACGCGTTATGCGGTTGAAGAGATGGAAGCGAACCGCGAGCGCTGTGAATTAATCATGAAGCAGAGCTTCAGTGTTATTACCGCGCTGAATCCGCATCTGGGCTACGATGTGGCAGCCTCCATTGTGAAGGAAGCACTCAAGACAGGACTCACCTTGCAGGAAATCATTCTCGAACGCGGACTGCTGACACCGGAAGAACTGGAAGAAATTCTTCACCCGGAGCAGATGACCACACCAGGAATTGCAGGAGAACACTTCCTGCGTAATATGGAACGCTTGTAGACTATATCTGTTGTACAACATTCAATCTCAACATACACAATCAACTTCTTGACACGAGATCACACGACTCACGATATCCAAATAAATAACCCCCTTGAACCGTTCACCCGGTTCAAGGGGGTTATTGTGTTCTGATCTAATACGCCAGATACATCCTGCGTTAAATCCATCGTTTTCGCTCAAGGGACGGCAGAATCTGAAGCTCCTCCCTGTACTTGGCGACCGTTCTGCGCGAGATAACAATCCCCTCTTCGGCAAGCAGTGCAGCCAAATGACTGTCCGAGTGCGGCCTATGGGACTGTTCCTTACGAATTAATGCTTTCAATCTCCGTTTCACTGCCGACGCTGATGTTTGATCCCCCGAAGTTGTACCAATCCCCGAGTCAAAAAAAGCTCTGAGTTCATATACACCATACGGTGTGTGAATATATTTGCCACTGACGGCACGGCTTACCGTTGATTCATGCATGCCAATCTTCTCTGCAACAACAGACAGATTAAGCGGCCTTAGTGCGGATGGTCCTTCGACCAAAAAGGTATTCTGCTCTTCCATGACTGCCGCCAGCACACGCATTAGTGTTCTGCGCCGCAGGTGTACACTGCGAATGATGGCCCTCGCCTCTGCCGCTCGGGTAGACCAAATGTTGTCTGGAGCTGCATCCCTGATCCAGCGGGAGCACATTTGATTGATCGATATCCCGGGGTTCCCAGCAGCATGTAGCCTGAAACACGCCTCCCCGTTACGTAATTCAACAATAGCATCCGGAAGAATGTAATGCGGACGTTCGGTACATCCGAGCGATCGACAGGGTTTGGGATCAAGTCTCGTAATATAATCATAGGCCGCCTGAGCTTCCCGTGAAGTGATCGCTAACCGTGTTGCCGTTCTGCCTGGATGAAAAGGAACCAGTGCTTCCAGTCCCGCTTCCACCATCCGCTCCGCATACAGCATGGCCGATGGATCACGCCTGATCTGGAGTAACAAACATTCCCGCAGATTCCGCGCCCCTACACCTGCGGGGTCAAGAGACTGAAGAAGTTCCAGTCCTGCTGTAACCTCACACATAGACAGCCCCAGTGCTGCTTGCACCTCTGTCAGTTCAATCGTCAGATATCCATCATCATTGATGCATCCTGCCAGGTATACCGCTATATATTCCATTCCGTCCGGAAGGGTCATCACCCGAATCTGTGCAGCCAGTAATTGTTCTAATGTAGGCTCAGCACCTTGTGCCTGAAGCAGCGGATCATAGGAAGCATACCTTCGCTGATCCATTCGCCGCGGAATTCGGACCAGAGGTGCAACTTCTTCTTCCAGTTCAAGTACTGGATTCTCTTCCGCGGCATCCTGCAAGTAACGGGTGAGATCCTGTCCAGACAAGGTTAGCAAATGAAAGGATTGTTTCATCTCCGGCGTGATGGACAGCCGAATACGTTGTTCCTGTACCAACTGAACACCTAACATCCGTTTTCCTCCTTATACGCTGCTGGCGATAAACGTTAATGATTCTTATAGACAGTCTGGTACGCGCATTTGGATATAAACAAAAAGATTTGCAGAGATAATAACATACGAACCCGAACATGTCAGCAGAATATAGTTGAGTAAGAGCAAATCCCAGGAGTAACCCTTCGTATTTTCCTAGTATTTCTCCGATACCAGCTTCGCCTGTGTAAATAGCAATAGATAGTCTCTTCCACCTGCCTTGGAATCCGTGCCCGACATGTTAAATCCGCCAAATGGATGAGTGCCTACCAAGGCCCCGGTACATTTCCGGTTGAAGTATAGATTACCCGTGAAATACTCACGTCTTGCCTGTTCCAGATGTTCTCGATTACGCGAGATCACCGCACCAGTCAGACCATAATCGGTATTATTCGCAATATCCAGTGCGTCCTGGAAGGATTCAGCTTTGATAAAAGCAAGCACCGGTCCAAATATCTCATCCTGTGCAATCCGGGCCTTCGGGTCTACGTCAGCGATGATGGTTGGTTCAATGAAATAACCTTCGACGTTTCCGGTACCCCCACCGTGCACAAGACGCCCTTCCCCTTTGCCCAGTTCGATATATTCCGTGATCTTCTTATATGCCTTGTCATCGATGACGGGTCCCACCTGACTGCCGACCTCAAGCGGGCTACCCATCGTCAGCTTTTGCGTCCGTTCAATCACTTTTTGTAATACTTCATCATATACATCCCTATGAACAATGGCACGGGAACACGCAGAACATTTCTGTCCTGAGAAACCAAATGCTGAAGCCGTAATGGATTCGGCTGCCAGTTCCAGATCACTGTCGCTGTCTACAACGATGGAATCCTTGCCGCCCATCTCGGCAATAACCCGCTTGATCCATTTCTGACCTGGAGCGGTACGGGCTGCACGTTCATTGATTCGCAGTCCCACATCTCTGGAACCGGTGAAGCTGATAAACCGGGTAAGTGCATGATCCACAAGATAATCACCGACTTCACTGCCTGGTCCCGGTAGGAAGTTCACGACGCCATCCGGCAGACCCACTTCGGCAAGCAACTCCATGAATTTGGCGGCAATCACTGGTGTGGTGCTGGCAGGCTTCAATACCACCGTGTTTCCAGATACCAGTGCAGCCGAGGTCATACCTGCCATAATAGCCAGCGGGAAGTTCCAAGGTGGAATCACAACGCCAACGCCCAGTGGGATATAACTCAATTCATTATCTTCTCCTGCAACCCGGACGAGGGGCTGAGGTTCACTCAGACGTTGCATGTCTCGTGCATAAAACTCCATAAAATCAATGGCTTCGGCTGTATCCGCATCTGCTTCGGGCCAGGTCTTGCCTGCTTCATACACCATCCATGCCGAGAATTCATGCTTGCGTCGGCGCATAATCGCTGCGGCTTTGTACAGATAACGAGCCCGTTCATTCGGTTCGGTATGTTTCCAGGTGTGGAATGTTTCCGCTGCCATCTGAATGGCCTTTTCGGCCAGTTCCTGAGTAGCCTGATGGATCGTGCCGACCACCTGATTCTTCGCTGCCGGGTTCACGGACGTTACCGTGCGGTCACTTGTTATTTTTTGGCCCCCAATAATCATCGGGTATTCCTGCCCAAGTTCAGCTTCGACCTGACGAAGTGCGTCTTTGAATGCTTCCCGGTTCGCCGGGAGCGAAAAAGATGTGAATGGTTCGTTAACAAATGGGATATTCATGAATGATTCCTCCTTCAGGATGTGGGATTCACTGGCTGCTCGCCTGAATTGCCTTACATGTTACTCCTCATCCAATATATGAAGCAAAATCCGTGCCAACTCCGCTTGGAATTGAAATATTTTTTTGGAAAATAAAAAATGGGATCTCGACTGTGCTGGCACGCTTCTTGCTTCTATAAGGGATAAATAGCAAGATTCAACCGAGTTGGATTGAATGATGCACAATGCTGAAGGAGGAAACCAAGATGAGCGTGGGAACGGAGATATATCGTAAAACCTTGTTGACTGTGGCAGGCAACAAAGCTGTAGAGAACCTGTCCATCAAATACGGCAAAAAGCTGGCAGGCAAGTTTATTGCAGGAAACACTTTGGAAGAAGCTCTCGAAGAGATCCGCATACTCAACAACAAGGGCATCATGGCTACGCTCGATCATCTGGGCGAAGGCATCACCCGCCTGAGCGAGGCGGCATTATACAGAGATGAGTATGTGCGATTGGTAGAAGGCATTGCACGTGAGAAGGCAGATTCTAACGTCTCGTTGAAGCCTACCCAGATGGGCCTTGCCCTCGATCCCGAAGAGGGATATCAGAATATACGCACCGTTGCTGCACAAGCCAAACAACATGATCTATATGTCAGAATTGATATGGAGGATAGTCCTTTCACCCAAGCTACGCTGGACTTCGTGCGAAGACTGCACAAGGAGGGATTGGACAATACTGGTACGGTATTACAGGCTTATCTGCATCGTACCGAAGAAGATACACGGGATATGATTCGGGAAGGCATCAGGCTGCGTCTGGTCAAGGGGGCTTACAAAGAACCGGCATCTGTCGCTTATCAAAATACCTCCGAGGTCATTCATCAATTCAAAACGATGATTCGCAATCATCTCGATCAAGGCGTATACACGGCAATTGCCTCACATGACGACCAGATCATTAACTGGACGAAGCAATACGCCAAAGATCGTGGAATATCACCGGATGCATATGAATTTCAGATGTTATATGGTCTGCGGATGAATGAACAGGAACGCCTGGCCAAAGAAGGGTATCGCATTCGCTGTTATGTGCCCTACGGCACCATGTGGTATCCGTACTATACTCGTCGTTTGGCCGAAAAACCGGCGAATCTCTGGATGGTCGTCAAGAATATGTTCCGTTAATACTTCAGTGGAACACACATCTTACTCATGAAATAACCTTCCTAACAACCATGCTGTCCTGTTTCTTGGAGAGCATGGTTGTTCGAGATTGAGGAATTTTTGTGTTGGAGAGCTTTCAGGGCAAATATGTCTAAAAAATAAGAAACCTTAAATTAAAATGTCTAATATAATAGACACACCTGTTCTTTTAAAAGCCTACAATATAACCAAACTCCTCCTAATCCTCTTACTTTTCGGGTCTATATAAGTTGAACTAAAGATTATTCACACGGACACTACGATGACAGAATAACCTTCCAATCGCTGTTATCCCCAGATTTTTTTGATTCCCTTCTCGCAAGGGAAAATCCGGTGATAAAGGCGAACGCTTCGCTTTTTCAGGTTTTTTCTGTCCTCTCCGTTATCGTGTAAATGATTAGTTCAACTTATATAGTTGATCTTATTTGCTCTATTTCACAGAATTATAGACGTTATGTTTTATGACATAATTTCTACTTAAAACCTTTACATTTGTGATAATCTCAGTTGTTATACTCACTCCTACCCAATAAAAGCGTATACTAATTGCTATGTTCTCATATCCACAGATTCCAACCGTTAAACCTGAACAACTCATGTCTAAAAATATGTACACACCTTCGTCAGGGCGCTATAATATACATAATTTCACATCCTATGATTAGGATATGCTTCAACTGAGGTGATTCCGATAAAACATTTGCTTCCCGATCTATACTCTTTGTTACGAACAGATATGAGTATTCACGATGAAATCCTTCATACTGACCCTACACTTCAGTCTCTGCAACCAGAACTCCATTCAAGTGCGGACCAGCCTGTCTTTATACGCTGCAATACTGGATGCGCTTGGTTGTACAGCCAACCCAATAAAACAACATATGACGCTTGCTTGCTCGTGCCTGTCGTCTCTGCTTCAGTCGGACTCGTGGAAGTTATCCCCTTGTTCGCTAAGAGCCCTTTTCTTCTGATAGCTAATGATCACGGCGAATGGGAAGGGTACATCGCGGTATCCGATGTTCTCCATGCCGTACTGCATGCCCATCGATTAATGGAAGCTTATTTTGAGACCACACTGGAAACAGCGGGTTCCGCCCTGACCTTAATCAACGAAGAAGCTAAAGTGACCTACTGGACATCCGGGGCGGAGCATGTATTTTCAATCAGCAAAAACGACATCATCGGAAAGCCTGCCGCAGATTTTTTCCCACCTGACCGACTTCAGTCCCTCAAGACGTTACACACTGGCGAAACCGTCTATCGCAAACAACATCAGCCGAGACCGGATCTGTTCGCTCTGATCAACGCACGCCCGGTTCTGCTGGATGGACGCATTGTGGGCGCGGTTGCTGCGGAAGTCGATATTACAACGGAGATTCGATTGCATCAGGAATTATTACATATGACCTCCAAAGTCCAACATCTGGAGAAAGCCGTTGCAAGGCTGCGTCCTGATATGGACCCCTTTGCCCGCATCAAAGGCAGCAGTCCCGTAATTCATCAGTGTCTGGAAACGATCCGTAAGATCAGCACTACCTCAGCTACCGTACTTATTCTTGGGGAGAGCGGAACAGGCAAGGAGCTATTCGCCAAAGCCATTCACGACCTTCGTGAACCGCAGACTGCACCGTTTATCGCCATTAACTGTGGAGCCATTCCTGCTTCCCTGTTCGAGAGTGAATTATTCGGCTATGAGAAAGGTGCGTTCTCCGGAGCTGATCCCAAAGGCAAAAAGGGTAAGATTGAGCTTGCCGAAGGCGGTACTCTTTTTCTGGATGAGATTGGTGAGATGCCATTGGAACTGCAAGTGAAGCTACTTCGAGTATTGCAGGAGAAGAGTTACTTTCCCGTCGGGGGAACACGCATGAAACAGGCCGATTGCCGGATCATCGCAGCAACTAACCAAAATCTGCTTCGTATGATTGCTCGCAATCAATTCCGGGAAGATCTATATTATCGACTTAATGTCATTAATCTCGTCATTCCTCCCCTACGCATGCGAAAGGAAGATATATACGAACTAACCCAGACGTTCCTGCAAGAATTCTCATTGCTCTATAATCGTCATATTGAACTGGTTCCACCCGAAGTGTTCAAGCTGTTGTTTCAATATGACTGGCCAGGCAATGTACGTGAATTAAGAAATGTGATAGAACGCTTGACCATTCTGACCACGGATGGTGAGGTGAAACCGGAATACCTGCCTGATACGCTCACCCCCATCTCTCTTCAAGAACAGTCTGAAATTCAGCTGACATCGGGAATTCATTCATATCCCGGCAGCACAGATGAGCAACTTCAGCATTCGATGGGGACAGAGACGGATCAAGTTAATCCGGTAGCGGCAACGGTGGGTGATCCAGACCTTGCGCCTAGCGTTTCTTACCAGCAGCAACTAGACACCTATGAGGCTCAGCTTCTGCTTCAATATCTGGAAGCGGCAGGTGGCAACAAACGAACACTTGCGAAGCAACTCGGCATCTCAAGGGCAACACTCTATAATCGAATGAACAGGCTTGGTCTATGACCAGCCTCTTCTTGTCGTTATACTGAATGAAACGAACAACGAAATATCGTTAGCTACAATGAAGAAGGTGAGTTGCAGAGGATGGATATATTCAATCACATGTTGTTGTGGAATCACGCGTATTGCAAAATATATGACGTCCGCCGTGTGATGCTGAAATCAGGACAATCCGAACGTTCATACGTTGTGCCTGCCAGCCTCCTGATCCTGTCGGTACGCGGAAGCGCACAGGTCATGCTGAATGAGACAGCTTACAGCGCCCGACGTTTCCATATATTCCATACCGGCAAAGGCAGCGTACTGACGATGGAAGCAGGACCCGAAGGCTACGAATATTATGCCGTATACTATAAAGCAACACTGTCACCAGGGACAAGTCAGGAACTCAAGGAAGTTGAAGCTGACCTTCGCCCTTTTGACACCTCTTATAGCCTGCTGCCTTCCGAACCGGTCATGCTGTATCGGTTGATTACCGACATGTACAAGGAGTGGAAGATAACGGATCTACTCGGACCATTACGTGTCAAAAGCCTGATGTTCCAGTTGATCAGTGAGTTATTGAATCAGATGCAGACACAGGGCACGCGTTCACATAAGCGTGATTTGGCGGCGCAGATCATTTCGATCATTCAAACACGATACGCAGATGTCATAACACTGGAATCTCTCTCCGAGAGTCTGAATTATAGCGTTGCACATCTGTCTTCCTATTTCAAAAGCCGGACAGGCCTTAGTCCCATTGATTATCTTATTAAAGTGAGGATCGACAAGGCAGCAGCAATGCTGCTAGAGACGGATGCTACGTTAAAAGAAATCGCAGCCAGTGTCGGGTATCAGGACCCTTATTATTTGGGCAGGTTGTTTAAAAAATATAAAGGCGTCTCTCCCTCTCATTATCGGGCACAACAAGCAAGGCGTCCTGGACTGGAAGATTGTCCTTCTACAACCATGAGATTATCCATTGGCCCTCCCAAACCGCTCCGTTATACTGATATAGATGATAATGATTATCAGTCAGATCGTGATGGAGAGGACGAAATCAACATGTATAGCGGGTCAAAAACATCAACAGCCGTCGTATTATTATTCAGTCTCATGTTATTGCTCAGCGCTTGCGGAACGGGGAATGTAGCAAACAACTCTTCTACCACAGCAGAAAACGGGGCAGCTCCAAAGAGCACCAAACAAGAACAAGCCGCAGGTACGTCAACGTCCGAACAGCCACAGACCAAAACCGTATCCACCGTTACCGGAGATATTGAAGTACCTGTACAACCGAAACGAATTGTAGCTGGTGAATATCTGGGTAGCTTGATCGCTCTGGGGGTAACTCCTGTCGGAACGTCCAGTCACCATATTATTAATCCTTATTTGAACGATGTGTTGAAGAACGTTGAAGATCTAGGGGATGGAAACGGCAATCTGGAGAAGATTGCAGCCATGGAGCCGGATCTCATCATTATGGACGACACGTATGCCGAGATGAATGAGCAACTCGTTAAGATTGCCCCCACCGTCATCGTGCCGTATGCTTCGTTCAAAACGGTGCATGAGGAGATTACTTATTTTGGTGAACTGCTGGGCAAAGAAAAAGAAGCTGAAGCATGGCTTACCGAATATGATCGCCGCACCGCTGCGGCCAAAGAAAAGGTGCTGAAAGTCATTCCTGCAGACAGCACATTCTCCATACTGGAGTATTTGGGTAAAGATATCTCAACTGTTGGTTCCAACTACGGCAAAGGCGGTCAACCGATATATAACGTTCTTGGCTTCAAACCTCCAGCTGCGGTGATGGCTGAGTTACAAGATCCAGGCTGGGCAAGCCTCTCTACTGAGGTGCTGCCGCAATATGCCGGTGATTATATCGTTCTGACTACGGATAACCAAACGATGGAAACCCTGAAGGCAGATCCGATCTGGGGTGGTCTGGACGCCGTCAAAAATGATCGTGTGTATATCTGGGGGGCTGATCGTTCCTGGTATTGGGACCCTATCGCCATACTCACCCAAACCGAAGAACTGGCAGATTGGTTAGTGAAAACCAAGCAATAACTGTTGAACGTAACATGGGATTCACATTGGAGAGCGTGCCTAATGAATTCGGACAACTAAAATACGCAGTTTCGGACTAATCCGCTACTGCGTATTTTTTGTATCCGTATTTTGCATCATTCGATTTCTACTTGCTACAGAATTCGTGCCAAGCGGATCAGCGCTGTTCTGAGATGACGATAGAATGTCGCCCGACTCATGGAACAAGTCTGCGCTGCGGCAGTTGGATTGCCAGCATGTGTCCAATAGGCCGCGTACAACAGCATCTGATCCTGGGGAGACAGACCATGCACTCTGCCCTCCAGCAAATCCATGACGTATAGCTGTAACTGGATGCCATCCCTTACACCCTTAACCCTGTCAGCATATTCATGCAGTTCTCCTGGAGAACGAAGGTTTCCCAGCATTTTGCGAACATCCTGCTCCGTCCAGGCTGCATGGTCCTCTTCCTTAGTACCTGCCGGTACCTGACTCTCTTGCGATTCTGGATCAAGCAGGGACATGACCCACGCCCCGAATTGTCCGCTACGCAAATCCAAATCAAGTACATCTGCCTGATCCTCATATCTGTCACAGATACGAGTGCAGGTCCTCCGCATCCGGAAGCCAATGCTCTGCAAGAACAATTTCAAGTGAGGATTCGTTGCAACCAGTATCGCTCTCGCACCATCACCCAACAGAGACAGTCGATCCAGCGACATATACCCCACCAGTTCTTCTCGTGTGTAACCAGGCACATCATCTCTGGCCGCAGCCAGCAAGGCAAAGTGGGTATCACTCTGATCAGGGTCACTCCCCAGCTCCCGTGGTGTAAAACATTCATACATCTCATTCGGAAAATACTTCAGGAGCATCTCGCTACTATCCCTATGTACAAGTACTGTAATGAACATGGCAACCGTCTCTCCAACCTTGTCACGCATTAATACGATCCCTTCGGGATAACGATCAGCCAGTTCGTCCAGAAAAGGGCCATAGGATGCTGTCTGCCATGGTTCAACGCTATATTCACACCATTGCTGTAACACGCGGTGCATCGAAGGCAGATCCTCTCTTCTCATGGTTTCGAGTGGCGAGAACAAGGAGTCACGCGACACATCCGCGTATTTGCGATATTGAAGCATGGATTCCTGGCAGAGCAGCAGCATCTTCCGGGCGATCTGGCGACGCTCATGGCGCCCTGCCTGTTCATGTAGCGGTTTCAGCAACTTTGCAATCTTGATACGCATATTCTGCAACCGTTGTGGCTCACGTTGACGAAAATCCCGTAACAGATGGACTCTGGCTATGTCATGCAGAGCAAGACCATCCGGGCCGGAACGAATAAACGACATATTTCTCAGCATGTGGTACTCTTCTTGCGTCACAATCATATCCAATACAGCGGATAACAATTCCTGATTCGCTGTCTCAACCAGTGTTAATACTTCCACCATAGGGTGCAGACGGGGAATCGTAAGTTCCAACAGTAATCGGGCACTGATCATATGCGACAACTCCGCCCATTCGGTATGGGGAAAATTCCGTCTCTGATCCGCAGCTTCTACTGCAAGTGCCAGACCCAGCGGGTGTCCATCGGTCATTCTCGTAATGGTCCCTGCCATGCCCTGACTCAGGGAGCCTGCTACTGTGATATACTCCGTAATTTCATCGACTGTAAAATGTGGAAGCCGCATCTGCACGAACCGCTGATGCAAACGGGGATGTGTACGCCAGGCGGATGCCAGTTCCGGACGTGATGCAAGAATGACAAGTATTCCTCTTACAGGAAGTTTGGATACAAAGACCTCCATGAACCAGCTTTCCAGCAGAGCGAGCTCTTCGTAATTATCCACGGCCAAAACCATTCGTTTCTTGACCGAAGTATCTTTCAGAAGGCTCAGTGGTCGCGGGTTCCCTTCACTGTCCAATGTTTCCAGCCCCAATGTAGAAGATAGATAATCCATAAATACAGAAGGTGTTGTGCCGCATGACCGACCATCCATCCATATCGCCGTCGCACCTCGATCCCGAGACACGGATATCATCTCTGAAAGCAAGGAAGATTTGCCGATTCCACCCATGCCCGTAATTGAGAATATACTCAGTGGTGCTTCCGGGTGATCGAACCACCGCTCCAGTGTCATCAGCTCCTTGACTCGACCCACGAAACGTTTCCCACCGCCGACATATTTGTCGTATTGAGCCTCACTACTGTTTCCCATATATGTCCTCCGTACTAGATACTGGTACTTTTAATATATTTTATTTTCTCACAAATTGAGACTATATTGAGACGCGCAGATGCAGATGAAATGATAGAATCTTATTAAAAGCCCATTTAATAGTAAATATGCATAACAGCAGGTGCGCAAACGTTTAACATGGCATACATACCATCCTCCGCGCCGCTTCATACCATAATGAACCATTCCGCCGATCAATCACACCCAGCTTGTACATGAGTATTACCGATCTCGAATTCATGCTTCCCTTTCAAACCCTACTACCAGCCCGATATTCCAGGAAAGGCGGATTTGTGTGAGAATAAACCTCGATATCTGTAAGCTGAGCGGACAACTCGGAATCCATTCTGAGCGACTTAATGAATGGCTGCACCAAAGTGGTATTTCAGGGGCATCCATTGAGGTAAAACCGGCGGGTCGCTCCGACCGGACATCACCCCCGTATCGTCTGGCTTCTCCTTCTTCATTATCATTGGTACTACCCTCCGGTCAAACCAAACTGTATCGAGGGCGACGCCTCACTCCCAACCAACAGCACTTGTCTGCTTCATTACGACATACTCGGCGGGTTAGCAAAAAGGGTTAGACTGTGCACTTGTTAGAGAAAGATAGATGCACAGTCTGTCTTACATTCCATTCACCCCATCAAGAGGATTGCCACTGTCCATTCTCAATCATTGCATGAGCGAGCAGCGCCATTTCCAGACAGATTCTTCTCCCCTGTTCCATGTAATCTGGCCCTATCAGTTCTTCAAGCTTCTCCAGTCTGTTGTACAGCGTTTGCCGATGAATATACAACTGGGCAGCGGCATCCCGCTTGGAACCAAAGTTCTTCAAGTAAGCATCCAGTGTCTCCACCAGTCGCAGTTGATGGGTTCGATCATGTTCAATCAGCACACCCAAGTGATCCTGGACAAAGGGTTGCAGGAACGATTGGGGTAATGCTTTCAACATTTGATATATACCCATACGTTCGTAAAAGTGAACATGTTCCATTACATCTACGGATCTCGAAACTTCGATCACCTGATACGCCTCCTGAAGACTCTCCGACATGCTGGTCAAGCGGGTTCGAAACTTGCCAAATCCGGCATGAATCGTGACCTGCTTCAGGTTGCGGCTGGCAAACCGTTTCACATCCAGGGTGATCCCTTCCAGTGATCGAAACAAGTGATGGCGGGCAGCAATAGCCCCCTCCTCCTTCGCACAGCACAGATATACCTGATTGTTCTTCAGCATGATCAGGCTGGGCAGATTGTTCTTCTTGAGCAGAGAACGAAGCAAGACCAGAATATCCTGATGATTCGCCTCCATTCGCTCCCGACCGGTTCCTTTCAATCGATGTTCAATCTCCATGACCCCTCCTGCAAACCAGTACTGTCCCTTCACCAACAAACGGAGCCCCATTCGGGTCTGAGCCTGTTCCTCCTGATGGATGTTTCCATTCATCAGATCCTGGATCAGCTCATTCTGGCTGTGAACCATCTTCGCTTCAAGAAATTGAGAACGAAGCGTGAGCGCTGCCGCTGCCTTCGCCGTATAATCGAGCAACAGCTTGAGATACTCTACCGGGACGGAGTGATGCACGATCATGCCTATAGCAGAAAAGACTTGCCCGAAACAGACAACCGGCTGGCAGAGCAACGCCTTCTTTTCATCCATGTGGAACCATAATTCGGTATCCGAATCATTCAGATCCAGGTGCTCTACCTCCTGTTCATACCAGGTATAGATGGCCTGTTCCATCTCCGGAGCAAGTTCGGGAACAAAGCTGCCTGGCTCCATGGACGAGATGTACACTACCGGTTTTGCCGCATACTCATGCAGCTGGTGTAGCACAGCAGACATATCCGTACTCTGTAATGTTCGCTGTTGAAGCTGACGGGAGTACGCTTCCAGGCTTTTCAGCAATTGGTGCTGATGATTAATGAGTAGGGAGTGAATATCCTGTGTAATCTCGACAAAGCGGACAGGTTGCTCAAATACAATCAGCGGAAACTGGTGACTGTCCGCCAGTTCAATCAATTCTTCAGGGATTGCGTATATGCTGGTACCGAACTCCACACACAACCCTGCTGCCTCACTGCCAATTAGCTGAAGCAGGTACTCTTCACGGCCTTCTTCCGATTGAAGCCATAGTCCGGTGGATAAAATAAGATCATGAGGGCTAACAAAAGGTGATACATTCGTAATCTCAAGCACATGAACCCAGCCAACCTGACGGCTCACTCCATCCTTCCCAGCCGCTAATCGTGCTCTGCTGAATACCGGACGTGCAAGGATATCTTTAATTGTAAACACACGGTCATTTTGCAATATCGATCCCTCTTAGTGTTATTTTTTCTTACATTATAATCCATGGACATATGTCCTGAACAGACTTTTTCGACAATATGTTGAGTTATTTTCCTAAAGATTAGACATCAAGTAAGGTGCAAAACGATTATCCAAGTCATAAACTTGTAGTATAATCTAACAACCAATAAATGGACGAGGTGCATGGCGATGAGAATCGGAATTCCCAAAGAAATCAAAAATAATGAGAATCGTGTAGCAATGACTCCTGCCGGGGCTGCAGATTTCATCAAAGCCGGCCACCAAGTGATGTTCGAACAAGGTGCGGGCCTTGGCAGTGGATTCACAGACCAGGAGTATCAAGCTGCTGGCGCCGAAATTTCGAACCAGGCCACCAGCGTCTGGGAGAAAGCGGACCTCATTATTAAGGTTAAAGAGCCCCTTGCCAGTGAATACGGGTATTTTCGCCCTGGACTGATTCTGTTCACATACCTGCACCTCGCCGCGGAACCTGAGCTTGCCAAAGCTCTGATACAAAGTCAGGTAACCGCCATCGCATATGAGACACTGGAGGTCAACAATACCTTACCTCTGCTTACACCTATGAGCGAAGTCGCAGGACGCATGGCAGCCCAGATTGGGGCACAGTTGCTGGAGAAGACGGAAGGCGGCAAGGGCATTCTGTTGTCCGGTGTACCGGGTGTCAGTCGGGGAAAAGTGGTCATTATTGGTGGAGGTACGGTAGGCACGAATGCAGCCAAAATTGCCATTGGTCTTGGAGCAGATGTCACTATCCTTGATCTGAATCTGAATCGTCTGCGCCAGCTGGATGATATCTTCGGCAATCAGATCCACACGCTGGTATCCAGCCCATCCAACATTGCAGCGGCCGTTGCGGCAGCAGACTTGCTGATCTGTGCGGTGCTGATTCCAGGCGCCAAGGCGCCAACCCTTGTCAGCGAGCAGGTGGTTCAGACCATGGCACCGGGATCGGTCATTGTGGATGTCGCCATTGATCAGGGTGGGATCGTCGAGACCATTGATCATATCACGACCCACGATGAGCCTACTTATGTGAAACATGGCGTCGTGCATTACGCGGTGGCGAACATGCCGGGCGCCGTGCCGCGCACGTCTACGGTGGCGCTGACCAACGCCACCATGCCTTATGCGCTGCAACTGGCAAACCACGGTGCAGCCGCCGCGATTCGCGGCAGTTCGTCCATTCGCAGCGCGGTGAACGTGCTGAATGGACATATCACGTATGAGGCGGTTGCCCGGGATCTCGGGCATGCCTATGTTCCTGCGGGACAGGCGCTGGAGAATACCGCCGCTGTCCAGTGATTGGGATATGATCGTTCCACCCCGGCGCCTTGTCGCCAGGCCTGTGGAACGCAATAGAAGCGCAAGTCGGGCAGATGATGTCCCCGGCTTGCGCTTCTTGATTTTTTTAACATATAAGATAGCTCGTTCGTATAAGGCCTGATGTTTCCTCTGGATTTGATGCTCTAAACCGCCCGTTCGCTGCACACTTCACGGAAGTTACAATCCCGGCAGGCTCGGTGCGAAGGCATAGCGGTAAAATAGGTGACGTCCTTCGGACGGTTGTAGTACTCATCCTCCACACAGGATCGCATCTCCTCGATGTAACGACCCACATTCTCCTCCACCTTTCGGATATCCTCTTCCGTTGGCGTGAACTCTCGGTGCGTTCCGGTTAACAGATACTCCACTCGCAGCTCGATCTGCTCCAGCGGAACCCGATAGTGTTCTCTGACATAGGATGCGTACAGCATTAACTGATCGGAGAAGTCATCTTCCTTGCCCGTCTTCCAGTCCACGATGACAATGTTGCCGTTACTGCGACGATATAATAAGTCCATCTTCACATATACACGAGTATCGTGCAGCATCATGGTATCCCATTTCTCAATCTCCAGAATGTCCGTGCTCGCGCGGGACAAGTCCTCCCACGTGAGGGTATGGTACAGACTGCTGACACAAGCCGAAGCCCGCTCCTTGATCATGGCAATCCGGTCATTCAGCGTATCATCGCCATAATAAATCTCGGACAGCATCGTGCGATTCTTGGGGTCAAGCCGCCACTGATCCGGGTCCATCGATTCCACATATGCTTGATTCAGCAATTTGCGGATCGTCTGTTCCAGAAAATGTTCGCGTGGTTTATCCTTGCCCTCTTCCCTGCTGCGTACCGCCGATTCACACATCCGGTGCGCCAGGTCGCCGAATACGAGATACAGATTGCTCAGCTGCTTCAGACGGTACAGACGAACCTGCATCTCCTCAGCCGAGTCTGTCTTCCAGCCGTTATGGGCACCGTAATAATGATAAAAATATTTGCGCAGGCACTCATCGAACATACTCGCCCGCGACTGCGAATAAGACCACTGCGGGTACTGTGCCATAAAGTATTCTGCCTTTCTGTATGCCGGATCTGCATGAGATCCCTTAATGCTCACAGTATAAAGCCCGGGCAACATTGCCGCAAGCGCGCTTCCGTTATTTTCTTCTGACGCAACCGTTTCCGATTCGATCCGTATCGTTTATATAGTTACATCACCAAAAGATGAAATTGCGGAGCAGAACGCATAATATACTTCATAGAGGCAGAGAAACTGAAATGCAGAGCTACAACTTTTTGTGAAAAAGCTAAAGCGTCCTAAGCTTATTTTACGCCTCAGCACCGTTAGGAAAAGAGCCGTGTCCGAGTTGCAGCATACGTCATGGCCGATTTCCCTGTAATTAAGGGAACCCGGTGATACTGTGACTTGAAGATTAACGAAGCTAATGCGATCCATCCGACGCTAACGAATCTGATACACCTTATTGCATGGATAACACGGCTTTACACAATCTAACGAACTCCAGTCACGCTATCTAGTCTTATTTCGGCTGAATCACATGTTTATAGCATGTAAACGAGCCAATAGAGTGTCTCAGATTCGTTACATTTTCAGATCTGCCGATTTACGCGAAATAAGACTTATACGGTTCGTTAGAAAATTTCATACTTATCTTCATATGGCTGCGCACGGAGTGGTCCAGTGTACCATTCATTCACGATTTTAACTTATGCGCAAATTCTGTACAGGCATATCCCCAAAGGAGGCACTACCCATGAATCGACCGGATTGGTTCCAGGCGGAAGAAGCATTACAACAGATCCAAGTCATCGGAAGCGACCGGAATGAGCTCGTAAACATCATCGGCGATGTAGAAGGATTGAATTGCATTGGCACAGGTACGGATGCGGCTGTATTTACGTATGACGGTTTGCCGCAGTATGCCTTCAAGATGTACTCGGATCATGCCTTGGACAAGCTCGAAAATGAAAAGCAGGTATACGAGCAGCTCAAAGGCCTGTCATACTTCCCTACCTATTACGGCAGCGGCCGGAATGTTCTTGTGATTAGTTTTGAACCCGGGGATACCCTTCTGGAATGTTTGGAAAAAGGAATCCCCGTCCCCGAGCAGGTGATGCTCGATGTGGACGCCGCGCGAGAAGCTGTTCGCAGCCGCGGGCTGAACCCCCGCGACATCCATCTCAAAAATGTACTTCTTCAGAACGGACGCGGGAAAGTCATCGACGTATCCGAGTATATTCAAGACGGCAATGACAATCGCTGGGAGCATCTCGTATGGGCCTATCACAACATTTATCCACGGATCAAGGGCACGCCCATATCTCCTCGTATGCTGCAAACGATCAAATGGGGATACAATCAGTTCGATCATGCCAATGTCAAAATGGACGACCTCGCCAAGAAAGCCAATCGTCTGTTCTCGAAATTTATGAAATGAGTATCCAAATTCATTTCACTTTAACCTAAATTCAGATGTTGCAGCTTATCCGGATTACGCAAGATATAGATCCGCTCAACACAATCGTTTCTAAAAGCCAGGCTGACCACAGTCGGGAATGCCTCAGAGGGGCTGCTTAATACAAATCCTAGTTGTCCATTGACCTTGACGAGACGTACAATACCAGCGCTGTCCCCTTTGGATAATAGCCCTTGAATGAACGCCAGCACCCGCTGGCTTGATGTAACGGGTTTAATTGCTGCTACAACTTTACCACCACCATCACTGTACAAGGCGACATCGTGCGAAAGCATTTTCAAGAGTCCTTCCATATCTCCACTCGACGTGGCTTGGAGGAAACGAAGTGCAAGCTGCTCGGACTGAACGCTGGGAGTCAACTCGACTTCCGGCTCGTCCTGGATTTTACGTTTAAGACGACTGTATATTTTCCGGCATCCGACTTCCGTCTTGTTCAAGAAGTCTGCTATATCACCATAATCAAATTCAAAAGCTTCTCGCAGAATAAATACCGCGCGCTCAATTGGGGTTAGCCGTTCGAGCATGACCAGGAAGGCGTACGAAATCGTATCTTCCAGTTCAATCGTTTGAAGTGGATCATGTTCCACCGCTGAAACGGATTCTCGATCAGTCTTATAATTTTGCACCAGAGGTTCCGGCAGCCACGTCCCGACGTATAGTTCCCTTTTTTTACGTGTTGATTTCAAGTAATCGAGACAACGGTTAGTCACCATTTTGCATAAGTATGCTTTCAGATTCCGAACAGAGCTACTCTCTTTATGAATACCCTGCTGCTGTACTGTTACAAATGCGTCCTGAACCACATCCTCAGCATGAATGACAGATCCCAACATACGATATGCGATAGAAAGAAGAAGGGGTCTGTACGTCCTGTATACCAATTCAATCTCCATAATGTATTCCTTCCTTATTTTTTCCTCTACCTTCTATTATCATTTGAGCAGCCCGTTTTGCGCTCACCAGAGAGGCATTAATCAACATCCCCTCATCCCCTACCCAATCGCCAGCAACATAGAGCCCCGGTCTTCCTGTGATCTCAGATCCAGGTCTACCCGAGAAGCCTCCGTTCTCGGCTGTGACACTGCCATGTGAGACAAGCATTCGTGGAAGGAAACGCTGCTTAATGATATGCTCGCGCCACCCAGGCTGAATCAAATCGAGAAAGCCCTTTAGTTCGTCTTCATCCTGCCTTGGATCCGATTTAGACGATTCCGACAAATACTTCATCACATGCACAACCTCATGTGCCGGGTTCTCTGATAAAGAGGCCGCGGCGGAATGGTTCGAGTAGTACCAAGGATGATCTACGCCTAAAACAAATTTCGTTTTCGGTTGTGGCATCCCGGATACGACAAGATCCAGACATGCGGCGCGAACAGGAGTTAGCTTGTGATACAGTTTAGCTTCACTGGGTGAAAGAGCAGGATTAAGCAGAGCTAGGGTATCCAATGGGCCAGCCGTCGATAAGACGTGACGAGTCGTCAACTGTGAACCACCTTTTAAGGAAACGATCATTTGGGGATAACTCCCGGCAATTTCTCGCACGACCGAGCTCGTGCGGATGGATACACCTGCTTGCTGTGCTTGTTCTGTGAGCCGACTAACGAGGAATTGCCAGCCTCCATCTATATACAATACTTGGTCCTGTTTGAGTTGTTCAATGACGGCGCCAGCACTTACCTGATCAGGAGCATCGCAATAGGTGCTCAAACGAACGAGCGCAAACACGACACTACGTACACGGGGACTCGATATCAGGGTTTCCAGGTAATCCCGCAAACTAACGTTATGCAAAACGGATGTATCTACCTTTCGGAGAGAACTGTAGAACCTAAGGAGCTGGCACTTCTCCCTCCATTTCAAAAACGATCCGAGCAAGAGCTGTGCTAGGGAAATTGTCTTATTCCCTCTATTTCCTTCTTTAAACACCAATGTATCTGGTGGTTTCGGTACTGATCCGATAGGTGTGACGCCTACCTCATGAAGAATGGGTAACGCCGCTTTACTGAGAGCATGTGCCCCCAGGTTTACGCGTGCTCCCGCGATCTCATTTGAGATAGCGCGTCCTCCGAGCTGTACCCCTTTGTCGAGCAGCAGTACAGTCTTTCCTGCACGGGCCAGATAAATCGAGGCGGTTAATCCGGCAATGCCTGCTCCAATGATGACAACATCCCATACTGGCTCATTATGATGCTCTGTCATGTACATCAATCTCCTCCGCTTAATGCATACATGACGATGAACAGGGTACTTTTGTGACTCAAACTTGCTTCTTCATTCGCCCCCCGGAAGGAGTTACTCCCTTGTACTGTTTGTATAACTTCGTAAAATAGTTCGCATTGTCGCAGCCTACTCTGGCGGCGATCTCCGTAATGGTCAGACTACTGCCTTGCAATAGTTGTTCTGCCACACTCATCCTGCACCCGTTCACGTATTCCACGAAGGTACGTCCGGTCAGCTTTTTGAACATTTTGCAGAAGTGATACGCATTCAGTCCCACATGGCTTGCCGCTTCCGTAACAGACATCTTGCCTGTGGGGTCCGCTTCAATCTGTGCGATCAACTGTTTGAAACGTTCGCGGTTGGGAAAATACGATCCGACCGATTTATCCGGCAGCTGCTGCGGCATAAAGGTACGCGCAAGCAGGGTGAACAAAGCATGCAGTTTGGACTTCACCACGAGCTGATAAGCCGGGGGCTGTAACGCCATTTCCTCCACAGCCTCATTCAGCAAAGAATAATAGCCTGCGCAGGCTGCGTTTTCCTCTGCCGGTTTGACCGGAAACCTCACTCTTCCTTCCAGATACGGCGCAACGTATTGCTCATGCACGGGATCATGGGTGAAATCATGGAACAGGGCACGGTTGACCACAACGGAATCATAATACACATCCCCATCATCCAGGGCATACCCGACATGCAACGTGCCTCCGGGAATAATGATGACCTCTCCAGCTCGAACCACATAAGGTTTGCTATCAATATGGAACAGCGCACTGCCCTGGCGCATGACAATCAGTTCAAAATGTTCATGCCAATGCAAATACAGAATACATTCTTCCACTTTCATATCCGAACACCGATTTCGGAACAACTGAAATGGGTGTGATTTATGATCAATTCGGGTGTTTTCGTGAAGCGCTTTCAGATCCAGCACGACTTCTTCCCCCTCTTCACAAGATCCGACTAATATTACACAAGATTGTGTAGAGCCATCCCGTTAATGCACGGCTATAATGAGTGTGTCACGAAGTACTATAAGCCAATATTGGAGTGAAATACAACCATGAATAAATCATTACGCATCGGTACCCTTGTAGGCGGGCAGGACGCCGTCCGGGTGATCCCACAGATCATGCAACACGGCTTCGAATCATTTAACTTGACCTTCTGGCAAACGACAGGTGATCTGGACCTGGCTGAAACAGCCAAACGTGTCCGCGAAATCGTCGACGAACAGGGGATTGTCATCTCCGCAGTAAGTGTATTTGGTAACCCGCTCACTGGAGCCGGAGACAACGCCGATACACTGGCAAGCTGGGAACGAGTGATTGATCACGCCCAACTCTTCGGTGCAGATATCGTTTCCGGGTTCACCGGACGATTGACCGATCAACCCATTAACGAGTCCATCCCCCGGTTCAAGGAAGTATTTGGTGAATTGGCACGCCGGGCAGCCGACCGGGGTGTACGCATTGCTTTTGAAAACTGTGATATGGGTGGAACCTGGCAGACGGGCGATTGGAACATTGCGCATAATCCGACCGCTTGGGAGATGATGTTCGATGCTGTACCGGATGACAATATCGGTCTGGAGTGGGAGCCCTGCCATCAAATGTCCAGCCTGATCGACCCTATTCCCCAACTACGCAAATGGGCCCACAAAGTGTTCCACGTACATGGCAAGGATGCCACGATTGCCTGGGATATCGTCAAAGAATATGGTGTGCACGGCCCACGTGAATTTGTCTGGCACCGCACGCCCGGCTTCGGCGATAACAACTGGTCCGACATCATTACCATACTGCGTCAGAACGGATACCAAGGCACGATTGATATTGAAGGCTGGCATGATCCCGTCTACAAAGACGAACTCGAAATGACTGGTCAGGTACATGCATTACGATATTTGAAACAATGTCGTGGCGGGGATTTTGTACCGAATCCGGTGTAGAAAACCATACTAGCTGTAGAACACAATCCATACGAAGGAGATGAGAGGATGAACCATCCTTATCGGGTAATTATCGCTGGCTGCGGTGCCATGGCGAACACATGGGCCGATTACGCCTTGCAAAGGCCGGATACGACGATTGTCGCGCTGGTCGATCTGTATGAACATACGGCAACTGCATTTGCTGCACGCCACGGCCTCTCCTGTCCCACATTCACAGATATCCGTGAGGCCATTCAAGCTACCGATGCCAATATTGTATTTGATGTCACCATTCCGGCGAGTCACTACGCAATTGCGATGACAGCTCTCAAGGAAGGATGTCATGTATTCGGCGAAAAACCACTTGCGGAGTCCTTCTCCGATTGCTCCGATATTGTGCAAACGGCTCGCAGTACAGGACGAATTCAGGCTGTGATGCAGAATCGCCGTTTCGATCCGCGGATTCGAGCCTATCAGCAGCTCATTTCAGGCGGAGCGGTTGGGCAAGTGGGGTATGCAGGAGCAGACTTCTTCCTTGGGCCACATTTCGGCGGATTCCGGGATCTGATGGAGAGTCCTTTGCTACTGGATATGGCCATTCATACGTTTGATCAGGCCAGATATATTCTTGGAGCCAACCCCGTCTCGGTGTACTGCCACGAGTTCAATCCCCCAGGTTCCTGGTACCAGGGTAACGCTATGGCGTTATGTATATTTGAAATGTCGGACGGGTCCGTATTCAACTACCGCGGCTCTTGGTGCACAGAAGGCGTTCCGACGTCATGGGAAGCAAGTTGGCGCGTAACTGGCGAAAAGGGAACCGCCATCTGGGATGGTCATGATGACATCTATGCTGAGGTCGTTGCTGTGCAGAACCTGGATGTCGACGGCAAACCATCCTTCTTCCAGCCCGTTGAGCGGATTGAAGCCGAGCTACCTGTCATGGAGAAAACAGGACACCACGGCTGCCTGGAAGACATGTTCACAGCGCTGGAATCTGGACGACTGCCAGAAACCGATTGCAGCGATAACCAGTTCAGCATGGCTATGGTGCTCGCTTCCCTCGAAAGCGCACGCACAGGCCAGAAAGTATTCATCGCTGATCTGCTGAAAAACACATAGCGAAGCGCCTGAGTTTTTCACCATAAGCAAAGCCCAAACTGCAAAAGATTAGCAGCTTGGGCTTTCCTGGTTTTTATTTACTCTCCTATTCTAAAAATGATGTCGTTCAAAAAACAGTCGCGCTCGATAGTAAAAGTAGTGCAGGGAACGAAATCGATTCTGAAGAAACGAAGTGCTCGCCTAAAAGCTTTCTGAAAGAAAGCTGCATCGGAAGCATACGCTTATCCCCGGATTTCGACTTTACAAAAGTCGATCAAGAAATCCGGGGATAACAGCGATCAAAAGAACGATTCGTAACCGGAACGGCTGCTTCGCGAGCAGTGAGCAATTTTTTTTGAACTTACATCATTTTATAAAATTCCTTTTTTCATTGCCTTATACACCAGTTGCGAGAATAGGCTATTGGACCAAGCAAACCAGGGTCTGGTAAACGTGTTCGGATCATCGGCATGGAAACCTTCATGCATGTATCCGGTACCCGCATCCGTTTTTTCCAGCAGCTCAATCATCGCCAACATTTCCTCGTCATTATCTGCGGTTAGCCCCTGCATCGATAGCGCCATGTGCCAGATGTATCCCGGAGGGGTGTGCGGGCTACCAATACCTTTAGCTACCTGCCCTTCATAGTAGAACGGATTTTCTTTACTGAGAATAAATCGCCGTGTGTTCTGATACACGATGTCTTCAATCGAAGCATATTCCATATATGGAATAGACATCAGCCCAGGCGTACCTGCATCATCCATCAGACAAAAGTTACCGTAACCGTCCGTCTCATAGGCATAAATTTGCCCATACTCTGTATGACGGTAAGTACCGTACAAGGAGATGCCATGTCGTATTTCTTCTTCCAAACGAGACATCCGACTCACCAACTGTTCATCCCGGAACACCCACTTCGCGATCTCACCCATCTGACGCAAGGTCACCGCAGCGAACATGTTCGCCGGAATATTATAATGAAAATCGCACGCATCATCACTCGGACGAAATCCCGACCAGATCATTCCCGTATAATTCACCGGCATACCCAATCCTTTATTACGGAGCGTATCATGGGCTGGACAATTGCGACGCATAAATCGATAAGGTGATTGTTCTGTATGACACTGCTCCGTTTCCCATAAATCTAATACATTTCCCATCACTTTTTTGAAGCGCTCGTCAAATATATCTGTAAGTTCCGTCTCCCGCCAATATGTATAAGCCAGCTTCATGGAGAAACAAAGAGAATCCAGTTCAAACTTCCGTTCCCACACCCACGGTGACATCTCCGTCTCATCATTAGCATCCCAATGCCATCCATTCGCCGTTTCATTGAACGCATTGGCATAGATATCCATCTCAGCGTAGAACGTATGCCGTTTGATTAAGCCCCGATAATACGTTGCAACTGTATGTCTTCCTTCGCGAGCGGAACATAGTGCATGACCTGCTCTACGGAATCTCTCAGCCACATGGCGGGAATATCTCCTGTAATCACAAAGGTTGTCCCATCCTCTAGAAGCTTGGTCGTCGTTTCCAGTGTATTCGGAAAACAGTTGCGAAACTGTGCCAGCAATCTCGGTCTATGCTGCAAACGTTCGTCTGCCTCAATCAGAATATCCTGCACAGCTTGTGGCAATTCCAGATGCGGCATAGGGATTTTCGGTAATCTAAACTGTTCCATGGATGTCGTCTCCTTTGAATTGGTTTATGTAAGTTCAGCTAATAATTATTTACACCAGCACTCCGATTGCAGAATAACCTTCCGATCGCTGTTATCCCCAGATTTCTTGATTCCCATTTTAAAAGGGGAAATCCGGTGATAAGGGCGAAGTTTATCCTTCCGATGCAGCTTTCTTGCAGAAAGCTTTTAGCTTCGCTTCTTCAGGTTATTTCTGCCCTCTCCGTTATCGTGTAAATGTTTAGTTCAACTTATATAGATTGGTTTAGATTGACCCTAACACTCTTACACCATTGTTATTTTTGTTATGATAAATTATAATAACATTATTATTTGTAAGTGTACTGTGTCAGAAGATGATCGTCAAATGAAGGAGTAATGATATGTCACGCAAAGTATCCATCCAAACGCTGGCTGACCAGCTCGGATTATCCAAATACGCAGTTTCCCGCGCACTCAGTGGCAAGACGGGCGTCAGTGAAGCAACACGCGCACGTGTGCTGGAACTGGCTCGGGCTCTGGGATATCGCCAAAGCACTCCAGGTGCTACCAACAGTCCTGTTGCCGCAAACCATGCAGATCCGTCCGAGCCCCCATTTGCCCTTATCTGTATGAATCAGCTTAATCGGGGCGAACCGCACTACTGGCAGCGTGTTCTGTCAGGTATGATATCCGCTTGTAATGAGCGCGGGTGGCATCATGCCATTGTCTCCCTTCTCTGGGGTTAACGGACGAGAACACTCCTCCCGAAAAAGCCATTGCCCCTCATCTGGACTGGGCACGCTGTGCAGGAATTATTGTCATGGGTGCTTTTCCCCATGCCGTTCTGCAACGACTCGCTCAGACCGGCCGGCCCATTATTTTGGTAGATCATCAGGAGCCGTTACTGAATTGTGATACGATCAGCCATGATAATCAGGAAGCTGGCATCACGGTTGCAAGATATTTAATGTCGATGGAATGTCGGCGAATCGGCCTGATTACGGATGATGGTCGAGCAGCCAGCTTCGCACAACGCAAGATCGGGATCGAGCTTGCTTTGAACCATTTCAATATAGATAGTAATCGCACAACCAGCTTCAGGGAGTTTAATATTTCCTATGAAAACGGTGAATGGCACAACCAATTGGCTACTACCATTCAGAACATGTCAGATCATGAGCGACCGGATGCCTGGATCGGAGTTAATGACGATATCGCCTTGCAGTGGATGCACAAATTGCAGGAGATGGGCATCTCCACGCCCAAAGATTGTCTTGTCATCGGTATCGATAATGTACACTCTGCGGTTACGTCCTCCCCGCCCCTGACCACAGTTAATCTGTGCAAAGAGGAGCTTGGGCATCGTGCCGTTGAAGCTTTACAACGCCGGATTGAACGCCCAGGAACACCGAAAGAGACGGTTATGTTATCGACTACGTTGATTCCAAGAGAATCGGCATAAGTGCCGTTGGACAACATCTCTTCTGAGAGACGAATTAAATAGATACCTGCTCTACCTGTCGAATCTAGTTCAAAAAGAAGAAGGGGCTGTCTCAAAATTCCTTAAAACGAATATGGGTGAAAAACAATAACACCAACGCATGAAAAAGGGACTAAGCAGATATTTAATCTGCCTTGTCCCTTATATGTTTGGTTGTTGAAATTTTCGGAATATCCACTTTTTATTTTGAGCTCGACAACGCACTCCAGCAGACGATTCGACCACTGTGGCTAACGAACTGAGGTGACGCTATTTGGTGTATTTCAGCCCATTTGAAAACGTAACGAACCTGAGACGCGTTATCTTGGCGGTTTAGGCGTGTAATCGTAGTTTATCGCGAATTTCGGATGAAATAGCGTCGCTGAGATTCGTTACGTTTCCCACCTCTCCAAAATCATCAAAATAAGGTGTGTGAGATTCTTTAGAAAATGGAATGCCTCTCTGCCTTCACACTATACGGCACAACAGTGAAGGGTAAAGACGTTCCACCTGAGCTGCCTTAGAGCCCTCTTCTCTTCTCTTCTCTTCTCTTCTCTTCTCTTCTCTTCTCTTCTCTTCTCTTCTCTTCCGAGCTAACTTATATCTATCTTCTTCCACTCAAGCATATGGAGGAAGCCTTTTGAGACAGCCACCTTTTTTAGTATGTGATACCTTATATCCTTATATTTATCCAGGCTTATAACTTGTGTTGTCCATACATATCGCATCCATCCAGACATCATTTCCTTCTTGCCCTAGAATCAGGACGAAGGACGAACATTGGCATTTATTTTAACCATGGCAAGGTTTGGTAAGATGGAAGGTCCACTTCCCAATTGACATTACGATACTCTCTATTAACTACCACACGTTTTAAGGTGAACTTCGTACCGTTTTCTTTGTAAAAACCACGAATCTTCAATTGCAGATCATCTTCAACGTATTCACCGTTATTATTAGGCTGATCCGGATGACCGATCACTTCAACAGGATACTCTTTTCCATCCGAATCTACTGCCACCCAGCGATCACCCATGAACGCATTTCGGAACGTCCCACTCCCCTTTAGAACTAGCGAATACCCTTTCTTTACATCAATCTTAGGAGGATCATACGATTCCATTACTGGCTCGTACTCAAAATCATAAAATAATATTTTATCTCCAAGCTGTTCAAACTCTACAAATGTATAAAAATTGGTGTCCTTACGCCTCTTATCCAAATCAACTTCCACTGATTTCTCTTCCTTCACCGGGAGGGTGTAACCATCCAGAACAAAGCGAATGTTCTTAGCATCTACCGTAACAAATGCAGGGTCCCATGTCTCCGACAACTTCAACGGCCCACCATTCCTTAAATCACTCAGATCTTGGAGTCGAAACTTGGCTTGACGGGTATCTAGTCTTATCCCATTGAAAATTCGATATTCATTTGTTTCAGGGATTTCAAGATGGTAGATGATGCTCATATAGTTCGCCCAATCCTCATTAACTTTGGCACGAAGTTCATCATCTAGACTCACATTCAGGTCAAGTCGGGTTCCGTTTGGGGTGCGTACAAGCTGGGTCATATCGAGCTTCAGCCCTTCTGGCGTCGTATATGTGTCATCCATATAATTTTCAACAGCCAATGATTTGGCTTTGGTCATATCAATATTGAATTGGAAACTCCAATCCACCTTAACTTCTTTATCTTCGTAGGATTTCTTCTCGTAATCATAATAACTGCCCACATTCAAATTACGCAGTTCACCCCGCACGACCAGCTGATCTGGAATTTCATCATGCAACTGGAATAACAATCGTTCGGTTACGGAACCCTTTGTTCTGGTATCCCTCGCAAGAGTGGCAACCTGGCTCCCCTCTTCATCCGTAACATGAATTCTCCCCATCTCAGACAGTAACCGTGATAACCCTAATCCATCAGGAGTTGTTTGTTGCATGGTCATTACAATATGAGATCGGTCTACCAGCACGTCTTCAATTTTAAGCGTGTAGCCCTGGTCATTGATATTGATATTCGGATTCACCACAAGTCCGAGAGGCTTGAGACGTTTGTAATCATCTGCAAAATAGGAATATTTCAATTCTTCCGGTACAGGTATGTTGGGCAGTGGCAGATGATCCACAGCATTTACTGCGGGTTGCGCTGGCTTTGCTGTACGGTCAAAAACAAACCAGGCCCCTCCCGCAAGAATCACAACTGCCGCTGCGGCGATTCCAGTCCGGCGCATCCAATGGGTTCTTATGGATTTTTTTACAAATGGATGCTCGTCTTCGCCACTTTCCATGCTCATATCATCTAGCTTCTGCATGACCTTCAGCGTAAAATCGGAATCTGGTTCCTCACGGTACAGGTGCTCCTCCCACATCCGATCTTCTTTCTTTTGATCATTTGAAATAGGCTTCATACGTAGCTAAACCTCCTTTGCGTTCCATTTGCTTCCTCAGCGTTTTTTTCCCGCGATACAGGGCGTTACGCACTTTGGTTGAACTCATGCCTGTAATATCCGCAATCTCTTCATAGCTCAACTCATTCGTGTATTTCAGTAATAACACCAGCCTGTACGCTTCAGGTAACTGTTCGAGCTGTCGATATATTTCACGCTGCATCTCTTTATGCAGCACACGTTTTTCCGGTGTTTCATTACTGACAGGTTCGATCCCCTGATCGACTGGAGACATCACGGGTTTCTTTTCCCGTATATGATCCCGCATCCGATTCACTGCAATGGTATACACCCAGGACGAGAAACTGCTCCCTTCCCGCCGCGCGGGTAGATTGCGATAGATACGAATAAACGTATCCTGAGCGAGATCCTGTGCATCTGGATGACTCGCGCCCATTCCGCGCATCATGCCGTAGACTTTATTTTTATATCGATCCACAAGCACGGAGAATAACTGCTTATCCCCTGCAATTATGCGCTGAATAAGCTCCTCCTCCGGTATCTGTTGAGTCATGTAATCCCCCTTCTCTACAGCTTCCATGCATGGTTCTGTACTATATAGACGGGAGCCGTTCCCGAAACCTCTCACTTTATCCAAAAAAAAGAATTCGCCCTCATCGGCGAAGCCGACTGGGTGAACTCTGCTTACCAACATATGGTGATCGCCATTGCATATTCTCAACAGGTTTCGTAATGATTTTTTCAGCAACCCGAACCATACATTCCGTCGTAGCCTCTTCCTGCTGCCTCTTATTTCCCCTATCTTTCTTGCCTATTCATCTTCTCCATTCTTCTCCGTAACAAAATCAGCAAGCTGTGAATAGATCGCCACAATCTCATCCATCGACATGCGCACGAGTCCACTGGACGACGGAGCGACGAACTCCTGAATTTCCTTGACGACCGGGTCGTCTTGAAATCCCCATTGCACTTTGGCGCGCTTGCTGTACTGGGTGTACACTCCTTTTCCGACAAAGCAGGCGATGTCCGGTCGGTAGTCCTCCAGCTTTTTCCGTAAAATCTGGCGTCCTTCTGCGTACTCTTCCTTCGTAATATCTTCCATACCTCTAGTTGGCCTTGCCACAATATTAGTAAATCCGTACCCCAGCTTCAGCAACTCCCCATCCTCCTGTGCATCGTATAAACGCGGGGTTAACCCCGACCGTTCAAGGATGCGCCAGAAACGATTGCCCTTGTAGGCATAGTGGTGTCCGGTTTCACCTGACGTGATACTCGGATTAAATCCGATAAATAGAATGGATAAACCCACATCCAGATGATCTGGAATCATGATGCATAACCTCCTATCTTTTTTGACCGATTCACGCTTTCAACTGTGTCAGCATTTTTCATAATTCGAATATAATCGTTCCCGGGAAAGTCACTCTTTGGATTTATGCAAGATGCTCGCCTATAAAATGATATAATGAGCGAAGTGTTTTCCATACAGGATTGAAATTTTCATGAAAAAGGAAGCTGAACTAATGATTGCAGACATCATGCTAGAAGTCGTCCTGCCCGTCTTTCTCCTGATCGCCGTCGGGTCCTGGATGCAAAAGGTGTTCAAGCTGGACTTGTACACACTCGCCAAAATCAACTTCTATTGTATTACCCCCGCAGCCGTCTTTATGAGCATGTATCACTCGGATATGTCAGGCGAACTGCTCGGAACTGTGACATTATTTTACGCGATATATGTATTCATTCTCTATATTGTGGGTTCAATAGTTACCCGCTCGCTTCGGATGAATAAAGGCATGAAAGCGGCCTTCAACAACAGCATTATGCTAGATAACGCAGGCAACTATGGTCTGCCCATCAATGCACTGGTATTCCGCGGCGATCCACTGGCCTCATCCATTCAGGCACTGGTCATGTCTTTACAGGCGTTGCTGACATTCACCTATGGTGTGCTGTCCATTCAGGGTGCCAAGCTCAAGGGAAATTATCGTGCGGTCATTATCGGATTCCTAAAAATGCCGGTGCCATACGCGCTCCTGCTGGGCATTCTGTTCCAAGCCTGGAAGGTGCCCTTGCCTACGTTCCTGTCCATGCCGCTGACTTATGCGCAGCAAAGTATGGTTGCTGTGGCGTTGCTGACACTCGGTGCTCAAATTGTGAAATATCCCATCCGGCTGTACCGTCTTGATGTGTATATTAGCACATTTTTGCGTCTTTTGATCGGCCCCGCCATCGGGATTTCGATTGTGCTCATGTTAGGGCTGGAAGGCATCGCTGCACAGGCACTCATTATCGCTTCAGGTATGCCTACCGGTGTCAACGCATCTATCCTGGCGGAAGAATACGATAACGAACCCGATTTTGCAGCCCAGACGGTGCTAATTTCAACGCTCTTGAACATCATTACGATTACGGCACTGATCTCTTATGCCAAAACGTTCTGAAATTTAGATATGTAACGAATATACACATCATTCTTGGAAAGACCTGTCTTCAGCAGAAGCAGCAACTATTCTTCACAGGTTATATCTCGATCTAAAAGCAGATGGTACGCTTAAAAAAATTCAAGCAAATAGAACGTAAAAAAACACTCTGTATCCAGTCTACAACATGGGATACAGAGTGTTTTAGTTTATCGCGTGTATACTATGATTCAAACGTCGTTCGTTCCGGGAACTTGCCGCCTTCCCTGAATAAACATCGTACCAGTCGCTGCGCGGCTCGGTTAAAGAAAAAACTCGGACTTACCCCATCCACCTGAACAGGTTCCAGTTCCCTCACACTTTCCTTAATCTTATTCATCTCTATGAGCCCCATCTTTCGCTCATTCGGTCCGAATCGATAAATAACCTTCTCATCGTCTTCCGTCTGTTTTACCAGCAGAATCAAGGATGCCATACAGGTTACCCCCTATCGTTACGTTATGAGATTCCATTAATCACTTGCCTATTATAATTATTACCCAGATTCTAGTGGAAGGATATAGGACTTAAGTTAGTTATACCGAAGTTAAACATCCTGATTTAAAGATTCTCTCAAGTGAGTCGTTAGGCTCACAAACACCGTGTTCACGCTATCCTTCTGGATACCACTATCATGAAAGTGCGTACTGCCCAAGTCGTTTTTCTCCGTTTATACTAGGGCGTGTCTGAAAACTCCGAAGGAAGCAGATTTTGCCGAATTTTCGTTCCAAGCAAGGAAGTTTTTCGCAGGCGTGCCGGGGCACGTCAAGGGAAAGTGACGCAGGAGGGGGCGAAAAGGCAGTAAAAGATGCACTTCAGCGAGTTTTGAGACACGTCCTCACTCTATACTGAATTGCAAAGGAGAGAAACATATGTCAACAGCTCAAATCTATAGCCACGGTGTCCCGTGGGAAGAAGCATTCAGCGTTGCTCAGGGATACAGCGTTAACGGTACGATCTACATTGCAGGACAATTTTCGCATGATATGCAGGGGACGTTTATTGGGGTGGATGATATTGAAGCACAAGTGCGTCAGACACTCGATAACCTGGATCGCGTGCTCGCCGGATTCAATGTCACCAAGTCGAATATTGCTGAACTGGAGATTTTTCTGGTTCACCCGCAGGAGCATCTTGAGTCATGTGTGGCCGTGTACAAAGAGTACATTGGTACGCATCGTCCGGCGGTCACAATGGTCGGCACATCGGGACTGGCCTTCCCTCATCAACTCATTGAGATTCGCGCCGTTGCACATACGAACTGATCCGAGTTACCTCAAACGTCCCAGCACCAAGCAAAACGCCTAATAAGTTACTCACTTTAACGAAGTCCGTCACAAAACAGAAGCAGGTTAGGATTCGATCCAACCTGCTTCTGTATGATTTCTTATTTTTATTCTTTCACTTTCACTGTCAACGTATTGCCGGACGAGGTGAGAGAAGCCCCAAGCCCTTCTACCAAAACTCTGAGCGGAATGTACGTTGTACCCTTAATTTCTTTGGGAGCGGCCTGTAAATGGACATCTTTCCCGTTCACCTTCACCTTTTTGCTGCCCAAGGTAAAGATTAGCTTGTACTTATCTTTGGTAACGGTAATAGTTTGGGCCTTGCTGTCCCAAAACGTTTTGGCTTTCATCGCTTTAGCCACCTCACGCAGGGGTACAAGATTCGTGTTATTCATTACAATCGGAGATTCGGTGAAAATAACCTTGGAACCATTCACCTTTACCTGAACAGAAGACTTGATATATTCTGGTTTGGGAGTGGCTTTCTTTTGGGTTGCAGTTGAAGAAGATTTGTTACTTTTCTTAGTACTTCCCGAACTGGATGAACTTGAAGATGAAGACTTGGAACTTGAAGAGGAACCTCCGTTATGATAGTGATATTCCCCTTGTTTCAACCCCCACTTTGCACAGTTGGTACGACAGGTGTGTCCTCCACTCGCATCTGTTCTTCCCGGGTGAGCAGACGCAACGGTTGCAAAAATCATGAAAATGACAAGTAAACTGCTCATTACTTTGATGCGCATATAGATAACCTCCAGCAATTAGTATGGCCAGAGTATCATACCATAATTACCCATACAATATAGGTGGATACTTAAAATTATTTTCACTTAACAATTTACAAACGCGGGTCTATCTTCACCTATTTCAGTAGAAGCGTACCAGTACCCGCCCATACCTCTTGCAAAGCCAAACGAAAGATACGGTCCAATTCCTCCACCTCAACAGCATCCTCATTCGTCATCTGGGCGGCCAGTTGTTCTACATGCTCAATCGTCTCCGCCAAAAATGTCTGTATCGCAGGCAGCTGCGGCTCCAGATCCAGTTCCTCGCCCGCCTTTTTCCGGCGCAACAATTCATGAATCTCCGTATAAAGTGGTGCATTCACAGGCACAAGTTCCTGGACCAATTCCTCAAATGCCATCGGCGGCATCGTATCATAACGTTCGATCCAGCCGCAGGCCAGTAACGGACGCAGCACATAGAAATACTTCTTGATCTTCACTTGCTCACCTTGCAGATAATCCCGAAAATTACCCTTCGCCATATTGAGATAATGATACATGCAGGACTTCGGCGAGAACGTAAGCGGCGATAGTGCCCGAATATGTTCTGCCACGCTATACGGCTCATCATACTGGATGGGGGATTGCAACCATTCCAGCAGCGGCGGGTTTGATTTGCGAAACAGCTTCAGTGCCTTGCGCAGATCCCAACCGTTGATGTCGAGCTGATCACTGATCGGACGTTCGATAACATCCCTTCGATCCTCAATCGACAAGTACCATTCCAAAGGTCTTACATATAAGAAACGCACATCATAATCACTATCCTGTGAAGGAAACCCCCACGCCCGGCTGCCCGATTCACAGGCATAGATGATCCGCACCTGCTCCTCCTGTTCAATCTGCTTCAGCTGCTGTCTGATCGTATCCCTCATATCTTCATGAACATAAGTCATGTCCGCTCTCCTCCTTCAAAAAACAATCCATATCTCTTATTATGCCTCTCAAATGACCTGCACGAACACGGTAAAAGTATGACGACCTTGCTAATCATAAGTTTAAAATGAAACCAGCTTCTCATCCTGATACAATACAGGGATACGAGAAGTACGAAAGAGCGAATGATATCGCTCACCATTCGCCTGACTCCAGGCCACCAAGGAGTGAATATGTATGGCAAGAGAGAGTTTTGACAAAGAAATTCAGTTTCTGCGTATGTTATCGCTGACAAGCGGTGCATATAATCGCAAACAGTATGCTGAGCGCCTTGGCATATCCGTACATACCTTTGACAAAACCCAGCGCCGATTAAAAGAAATCATGCAGACTGTCGCTGACCAGCGACTCGGTGCAGAAGCAAGCCGGGAGATGGCTGACCTTGTTCGTTTTCAGTACGGAGAATCCGCTGAACCCATGCTGCTCTTCCTCTACCGCGCCAAGTCGATGAAAGAGACTGAAGTCCAGCGACTTTCCGTCCTTTTGAAAATTTTACAAGATAACGCCGCCACCGCAATGGAACTGCTAGACGCCTGTTGTGCCGATCTGCCAGAAGAGCTGGCATTGCCTGACGAGAAGACCATTCGCTCGGATCTGAAGTATCTGGAAGAAGTCGGCGTTATTCGTAAGGAGCCGGGTGGCAGACCCTATCGGTATGCCTTGCAACAAGATATGCTTACCAAATTAACGGTAGAAGAACAGCTGGAGTTGTATGATTTTGTAGATATCATGGCGAACACTCAGGTTCCATCCGTACAGGGGTATTTATTGCGGGATAGTCTGAAGAAGGCTATTACAGCGAACTTTCCACAGGAAGAGGCTACCGAACCTTATATCTATAAGTATCACTATTATTCTCGCATCCTGGACGAAGCTCACCTGTACACCCTGCTTGGTGCAATTCGCCAGCGCAAACGTGTGCAATTTCTGTACTTCTCACCGAAAAAACCATCCAGCTATAGCTCACAGAATACAAATCCACGATTCGAGCGCGAAGCCAGTGGACAATCCAACCGGATCGTTCCGCTCGAAGTGATCTATGACCATCAGTATGGTCGCTGGTATGTCATTGGATATCAGGGTCGCCGCGGATATGTGAAGTTCCGCATGGAAGGTATAACACAACTGGAAGAACAGGATTCAGTGGAAGAGGAATACATGCTTGAATTGAAGCAACAGTGGACCGAAATCAGTCGCTACAGTTGGCTGGTGGATACAGGGAATACCATGACGGTTCAAGCCCGCTTTTTCCATCCCGGGCATGGTCAGCGCAACTTCATTCTGGATCGGGTTCGTCTACAAGGCCAATGGGGAACGATTACACCCGAAACGGACCACACCTTTCTATATGAGATTCAAGTGAACGGCATCACCGAGATCAAACCATGGCTAAGGAGTTTTGGCTCAAGCTGCGAGGTTATTGCACCCCTTAGGCTGCGTCAGGAAATGATCAAGGAATGGAAGGAGATTGCGGCGTATTATGAACCTGTTCGAGAAGATGTTCAACTACCAGATGATGACGAGGCTGAATGAGACCGGACTGTTCACCTGGACCTCACAGGAACGGGCCTGGCTTCGTATGATGCTGCATCACCCCGCTGCACGAGAAGCGCTGAGCCCGGTTACGCTGGACAAAATGCACCATATGCTCGATGGGGAACATGACCTGAACCTGCAGGATTACCTGACAGAAAAAGCCAAGAGTGAAGAAAACAGTGTTTCTCATCCACTACTTCAACCGTTACGGCAGATCATTCTGCACCATCAGGGATTTCGACTAACGGGTCGCGTCCGCAATGGACGCACGAGCCAAGACCAATTCGGCTTCCCGTACAAACTGGAATATTCCATGGTCAAAAAAGAATGGTACGTGCTCTGGTACGCCCCTCGCTTCGACAAACTCATGTCCACCAAGCTGCACAGCATCGTTACGGCGGAAGCCCAGCATGTCGAACCGGAGAGCGCTTCGGTGTACACTGCCAACATTGCTGCGTTGACCGAGAAGCGCAAGACGACCGTCACCATCGAGGTACTGCCCGAATTCAATCAGGAGCTGTCACGAATTCTGTATGCCTTCTCCTGCTTCGAGAAACAAGTCGAGTATATAGAGGATCAGCAAATGTACAGAATTGAGCTGACCGTTCCACGGAATGAGATCGATTACGTCTTATCCAAAATGCGTTTTCTGGGCAAACGGGTTCGGATTGCTGACCATGCCGTTCTCCAACAGCGCATGTCCGAGACTGCCGCCAAAGTATTGGCACGTTACGCTGAATCTGAACCCGACCGAAATATCGAACACCCATTGGGAGGCCGGCACCTCCAGCATGAGGAAGAACCTCATGCTAAGGCTGATGGTCAAGATTTGGCATGAGGTTGCATTCTTATTCATTAAGCAAAAGCAAACCTGTAACCCAGCAAAAAAGGGTTGTCTCCAAAGGCTTCCTCCATAGGCCTAAACATGAAAATAGCGCGTCTCCGATTCGTTACATTTTCAAATGGACTGAAATGCACCCAATCGTTTTTTGAAGGGCTTTCGAGACAGCCCCCTTTTGTTATATCTCTACGTACTGCTACTGCCGGCAGCCGAATTCCGTCTTTTATTAATCGCATGTACGCCCATAACGACCGCAATTAATTCATACGTATCCAGCTGTTCCGACTGGTTGTCTAATACAAATGCGGCTGTACTAAACCAGCCACTGGTACGACGGAAACTGGCTACGATGCGGCCACTACTGCCGGTTATATCATATTCCTGTGAAAATGCTGGAGCAGACACCTCATACGTCCCGCGTGATCCTGCGTCATATTCATATTTCTTGCTGAAGAAACTGAATCTCGCCCGCAATACACCCAGATGTCTCCCATCTGCTGAAGTGATATCCCAACGATTGGTTAACATGCGGAATTTGCCGCTGCAGACCAATCCCGCGTGATCCGATACATCGAGCGAAGCTCCAAAAACACTTTTCAAATCCAGATGTCCGGCCTGTTCTTGATTCGGATTCATAATTTCGGTATAACCTGCATTGAAAAAGTTATCCCTGAAGTAAAGTTCCATAACGATCTCTCCTTTCACTCACATTTCAGTATATAAAAAAAGACGAGCAACTCTCGTCGCCCGTGTCATTTTATCCCGATATATTCATAACGTGTTCATTATACTTCAACTTTTTTGTTATTCAGGTAAATGGTAGCCCACACCAGTATGACTGCCACGATCAATTCAAATATAATGCTTCCAAACATGCCATCCGACCATATCAAGCCATTGGCCGTAATTGAAATTCCTGTACTTTCTTCTGTGTATTGAAACAACTCATTCGGATTAAAACGTCCAGCCAAGACAATATTTTCGAGCCAACTAATCAGATTGACCAGGACAAGAAATGCAACAATTCCGATCCACGGCCCTGTTTTCCAGCGGAAGCTGCCTGCAATACTAATGGATAGAAAGATGATAAAGAGACTGAATAAGATAATCCAAGCCAAAAACAGCAACAGTGAGATCATATCCGATACTTGCATACCTGAAAGATTGATATAGGTGGATAGGTCTATCCCAAGCTTCATGGTAGTGTAGAGGTAAACGTGTATGCTACCTATAATCAACAACCCCAATCCGCAAAGGGCTCCAAAGATTAATGGAGACAACACATGTGACAGACCCGTTACGGGTAATAGGCGGCGATTATACGAGCGAATATTGGACGTGTAGGTTTTAATCATTTTCACATAGATCGCCACACCTGCTCCAATATATACCATAATGCCAAGTATATTCCCTGTGACTCCAGACAGGAACAGGGTCTGCCCAATCTGAGCGATAATCAATATGACTAGCCCGGCGAGCAGTGTATTCCAGTTCTTTCTAAAGTCATACTTCAACAATGTCATCATTCCGCATAGACCTCCTTGAACATCTCATCCACACTTTTTCCATACTTCAGACGGAGCGTTTCCACTTCTTCACGCATCACCAGTTCGCCCTCGCGAATAAAGACCACTTCATCAAAAATCCGTTCAATGTCATTCACAAGATGTGTGGAGATGACCAAACTGCTGTCCTCATCATAGAATCTGACGATCGCGTCCAGAATCTTGCCTCGCGCAACCGGATCTACTCCGCCAATAGGTTCATCCAGCAGATATAGACGAGCTTTGCGAGAAAGGGCCAGTGTTAGTTGTAGTCGTTCATTCATGCCTTTCGACAGATGCCGTACCCGATCACTCTCGACAAGGTTCATGAAATCCAGCATCTCCCGCGCCTTCTCTTCATCAAAATCAGCATAAAAATCACGATAGTATGCAATCGCATCTCGTACTTTCATCCAATTCTCCGTCAACGGACGATCCGGCATAAAGGATACAAGCGACTTCGTCTCCAATCCGACAGGCTTACCGGTGACCTGAATCGTTCCACTGCTGGGATGTAACAAACCTGCAACCAGCTTCATCAAGGTACTCTTTCCGCTACCATTGCTCCCCAGCAGACCTACGATTCGGCCTGGAGCGATATCCAGTGTAATATTGCTTAATGCTTTCTTGTTACCATATATTTTGTTCACCTGATTCAGTTCAAGGATATTACTCATGCGTTGTTCCTCCCTTTCCTTCCGCAACGGCATCGGCCACGATCGATAAGATATCCTGCTCTTCGATCCCCAGTTCCTTCATTCCGGTCAGAAAACGTTCCAGTAATTCACCGGCCATTTCTTTTTTGATCGTCATAATCTTCCGCTCCTCACTGGTCACGTATCTGCCCAAGCCCCGTTTGGTTTCGACCACTTCTTCCCGCTCAAGCTCCTGAAATGTCCGTTGTACTGTATTTGGATTGATCTGCAATTCAGCGGCCAATTCTCGAACCGAAGGAATCTTGTCGCCTGCCTTTAGTGTTCCGGTCACAATCTGTCTCTTGATGTACTGCATAATCTGCAGATAGATCGGTAAGTTATTATCAAATTCCATAGTCACAAAGCGCTCACTCCTCTCTGTATTGGTGTGTTAGTTACATAGTACACTAGTGATTTGGTATTGTAAAGCCCATTTATTTAATATTTTCATAACGGATGGGGAAATAGAAAAGGGAACGGGAATGAGGATATGGATACCACGGCAAAAAGAGCAGATCATGAAGATCTGCTCTTTTTGCCGTGGTATCCTCATCTATTCATCCGGTGGTTATACGATATCCAAAGGTACTTTGCCTTCTGGTGCAGGAAAAGCCTCACTCAACCGGGTCAACTCGTCTTGTGTCAAGACGATGCTCAACGCCGCCGCATTATCTGCCACATGATGTAGCTGCACTGCTTTGGGAATCGCCAGTACATCTCCATCCCTGATCACCCAAGCCAGCGCAATCTGTGAAGTAGTTACCCCTCGATCCTGTGCAATTTCACGAATGACCGGGTGCTCCAACAATTCACCGCGAAGTGTGCCACCTTGAGCCAGCGGACAATAAGCCATGATCGGAACACGCCGTTCACGCATCCAGGGGAGCAGATCTCGTTCAATGCCACGAGAAGCCGCATGGTATAGCACCTGATTGACCATACAGTGAGAGCCATCCGGCAAACTCCATAACTCCCTCATATCCCCTGTATCCAGATTTGATACACCCCAGCGCAGAATTTTACCGGACTGCTTCAGTTGCTCCAGAGCCTGAACCGTCTCTTCGAGCGGGACTCCCCCACGCCAATGGAGCAAATACAGATCCAGGCGATCGGTGCCGAGACGCGCGAGACTGCGATCACAGGCGTTAATCATCTGCTTGCGATCCGCATGATGGGGGTACACTTTAGACACGAGAAATACATCATCACGATATCCCGCGATCGCTTTTCCCGTAACCTCTTCTGCTCCACCTTCTGCATACATCTCAGCTGTATCAATAACGTTCATCCCCGTTCAATTCCGAAACGAAGTGCCCGTACTTCTTCTTCCCGGCTGGATGGATTCTCACCCAAGTTCCATGTGCCCTGCCCAATCGCAGGCAACAACGTTCCATCCGGAAGTTCAATCGTTCGTGCTTGATCACCATGCTTCATCTGTATTCCTCCATTCTGAAGAATCTATTTCCGTTGTGACCTCTCTATCTACGACTTAACGAAGGATGAACCAGGCTATCATTCTCATGTCTCCAGTGGCACACCATCATGATATACAATTGGTCCAACGGCAATGTGAGGCTGCTCTGGGCAATACTAAGGGTCGCATCGACCATATTGCTGTTCACCGTCATCAGCTTGCGCTTCATTCCGTTCTGGCGATCCAGGAAGGCCTTCTCGTCCCGCATTTTGATCCCAATCATTTTCTGACCCATGAGTTCATACATAAAAATTTTCTCAACATCTTTCCAGGCCACTGCACCACCCGCCGTGTAGGAAGATGAATCGACAAACCCTCGTTCATTGATTACGAATGAGGGTTCCTTCTTAATCATCTTGACCAGACTGTAGCAGAAACATAGCCCAAAAAACAGAATGGAAAGCAGTCCAATCACCTCCGAAATGATAGACCCGTTCGCCCCTGATGACCCATCAATAATCAAAAAAAATCCGGTTGCCACAAAAAGTGCCGCCCCTGCTGTAAGCCACGCCATTCGTTTCCGGTTCGGATATTCTACATGCTGCTCATAGGATACGCTCAACGTGACGTTCCTCCTTCATTACGACTGAATATAAGTGTTATATATAAACGAAGTTCAATGAATCAACTAATCTGTGTTCCCAACAGGAATTGCATTGTACATTAAACCAAATGAACGTGCATTAAACATGATATTCATACCATTTTTCGTCTTTTCCGAGTTTATTCAACATTAGGATTCGTCATCCTTTGAGCAAATCCTTTTTCATTTCCCATACAATCATAAAAAGTCCTAAGCCTACATTCAGTACGATATTGTCCTGTCCTTCGCTTTCCGTTAGTATAAATGGAAAGGTTAGGAAATTAACCGATTCTGAATCAGGGTGGGAGGATACACAATGAACAGTCTACGCGGCATAACATCGGAAGATCTGTATCAGATTACATGGGTTAATGATCCAACTCCGTCTCCTCAAGATGGACAGCTGGTATACGTAAGCCGGCAAACGAATGAAGCACGTGACGGTTATTGTTCTCACCTGAGACTACTGCATCTGGGGAGTCAAAAGGACAGGCCCTTCACCTTTGGGGACAAGGATCATTCCCCGGCCTGGTCGCCGGATGGATCTCAGCTTGCCTTTATACGAGAGGTTGATAGGAAATCGCAAGTGTGGCTAATCCCTTCGGATGGCGGAGAAGCACAGCAGATTAGTCACCTGGAACATGGAGTCAGTTCCCTGCTGTGGTCACCCGACGGCCGGACCATACTTGTGAAGTCATCCGTGGATATGACAAACCAAGAAGAATCGCATTCTACGAATTCCAAACCGGATACAACGGATGACAACAAACTGCCCCAAGAACTCGTTGTAAACCGGATTCGCATGAAATCAGATGGCAGCGGGCTATGGGATGGAAAACGTACTCATCTTTTTGCAATTGTGCCCCTGAGCGCTGAAGCCACCCTGTAACTACAGGTCATTACGATGTTGGAGATTACGCCTGGTCGCCGGATGGGACATCCATCGTATGGATTGCCCAACCGCCCGAAGAAGGTAAAGAACATAACGATTATACGCTGACCAACCATGTGTATCGTGCCAAGGCAGACGGATCGGATGTGCAGCAACTGACCCCGGAAGGATATACGTTCAGCAGACTGAGCTTCGCACCGGATGGAAAATCCTTGGCACTGCTCGCCAGTGACCGTTCCTATGGAAATGCCACGCTTGTGAAGTTGTATACCCTTCCGATATCAGGTGGTAAACTCGTATGTCTGAGCACAGATTGGGACGTACAGTTGAATCACAGCATTGTCGGCGACATGCGATCACATCTGACAACCACGGGGCCTGTATTCAGTCGGGATGGTTCATCCATCCTCTGTCTTGCCACCATTCATGGCAGCGTACGCGTTGCGAGATTTGCAAGAGACGGCAGCAGTGCCGATTATATACTGCCTGACGAGCAGGAGATTTATCAATTTGCCGAGCTGGAGAATGGGCAGTTCGTTGCTGCTGTAGCCGATACGCAAAGTCCTGGTGATCTTTATCTGTATGAACAGCCAGAAGATACCGACGCAGAACCGATTCAACTCACCCGCAGCAACCCACAGTTGGAGGATGAGATCCACCTCAGCACACCGGAAACCTTCTGGTTCGATTCCTCGGATGGATTACGCTTGCAAGGATGGATATTGAAACCTCACGGTATGGTGGATGGGGTCAAAATCCCGACCATTCTTGAGATTCACGGTGGACCGCATATGATGTATGGCTTTACATTTATGCATGAGTTTCAGATCCTCGCGGCCCAGGGCTACGCCGTCGTGTATATTAATCCACGCGGGGGGCTCGGGTATGGACAGCAATTCGTCAATGCCTGTCGCGAGGACTACGGTGGTGGGGACTATCGTGACCTCATGGAAAGCGTGGATTACGCCCTGTCTCAATATACGTTTATTGATGAATCCAGGCTGGGCGTAACCGGCGGCAGTTATGGAGGCTTCATGACCAACTGGATTGTGGGACACACCAATCGTTTCAAGGCTGCTGTTACCCAGCGTTCCATCTCCAATTGGCTATCGTTCTACGGCGTAAGTGACATTGGATATTTCTTCACGGAAGATCAGATTGGCGGCAATGCGTGGGACGACACCGAAAAACTGTGGAAGCACTCCCCACTCGCGTATGTAGGCAACGTCAACACACCACTGCTTATTTTGCATGGCGAACAGGACTTGCGGTGTCCAATGGAACAGGCCGAGCAATTATACGTCGCCCTGAAACGTCGCAAACAGACGACTCGGCTCGTTCGTTTCCCGGGAGCCAACCATGAGTTGTCCCGTGGAGGTCACCCTCACTTGAGGGTACGCCGTCTGGAGCATATCGCCGGATGGTTTAACGAGTACCTGTAACGGAATTTTATTTCATATCTATTAAATATGTAAGAATTCTCCCTATACATGATGTCTGAATAGAACACGGGTATAGATTAACAATTAAAAGCCGTCCATTGAAATGAGTATCCATTCCATGGGCGGCTTTTGCTGTTTACCTTTTATACAATACAAGATTACGGTTATACAATTCCTTGTGATTTCAATCGGGATGGATATGGAAAACTGTTGTTATTCCCGCTTACTCTTCTCCCCACACCACAGTGATTTCGTTCAGATCCTTGTTACTTGTGGAAACAGAACCCGTGATGGTTACAGCATACTTCCCGTCTTCACGACCCACGATGCTGAAGCCATCTGCCTGAATATCCTGAGTGTTCTGGCTCAGGTTTTTGGTCTGGTAATAGTCTTTGTAGGACGTTCCAACCGTTAACAACGTTTCTTTCGTTGTGTACGTGAGAACGACCTTTTTGTTACCATCTACTGTACTCTCAATGAGACTTGTCGCCTTCGCATCCTTAGGTAATGGGAAATCCACTGGCAGAACCTTGGACTTTACGCCTTCAGCCTGTGTGTTCGTACCGGTTGACGGCGATGTCGAACCACTGTTGCCCATGGATGTAGACCCACCGGATGAACTTGAGGAACCGATGCTCACTTTATTATTTCTAGCATCATACTTCACTTCGGTCTTCAAAGCATCTGCAATCGACCGCACTGGTAAATATGTACTGCCTTGATACGTGATAGGTGCAAGCTTCTTGCCCTGGTCACCTGTCGGTGTGAATTTCTGCCCGTTCACTTCGATGCCAAGTCCATGGTTCAGATACGCCTTGATCGTCTCCAGTTGTGTGCCTGCATACACACCGGCCGAACCTGTGAACACCATGCCGAATACACCCGCAGTTATCAACCACTTTTTGCTTTTCATTCTAATACGCCTCCTGAATTCAAATGTAAGCATGCAAAGCTTGTTCGGGGACGAGCTTCTTCTGATAACCGCCCGTTGTTCCACCAAATGTTAGAAATATAATAGCATCTGACCAGAGGTTGTATACGATATGTGAACAAAACAGGACCAAGGGCGTACAAAAATAGTCTTTATCGTATGTCCACGGTTCTCTAGCTCGTTACGTTGTTCTTATATGAATAAAGTCCCGAATTTCGGACCATATCCCAAAGCGACCTATCTGCTATGGAGGATTTCCGAGAGTACAATATCCACCATGCACAGTTATGCAACAGGTTACTTCACGAAGCAGGGCTCGCTTTCAATGACGGCAGCTTCTTAGGAACGGAGGGAACAGGATTCATGCGCATTAATGTAGCCTGTCCACATTATATACTGGAAAAACTACAATGATGTTGGCATTACGGTGATTCTGTCGCATAGCCTGTTCAGCAACTCCCGATCATGGCTTATGATCAGTAATCCCAGATTACGCTGGCGAGCCACATCCATTACGGTATGCCAGATCTGTGCCTGAGTGATCGCATCCAGCATGGTTGTCATCTCATCTGCGATCACGTACCGTGTCGCTGATCCGAGCGCTCGCGCCACACAGAAGCGTTGCAATTCTCCACCAGACAATTCACTTGGCCTGCGGTCCAGCCAGTTCGCCTGAATACCCAAAGCTTCGAACAACGGCTCATCCTGCACAGCCGCCTCCTGAAGCACGCGGCGCATTCGCCAGCGCGGATTCACGGCCTTCTCCGGGTGCTGGAATACCAGCTGAACCGGACAAGCTCCTGTATGCGGGAGTGGCTTCCCATCCAGAAATACGTGTCCTGCTACGGGCTCGGCATACCCTGCAAGGATGCGACCCAGACTTGTTTTGCCACAACCGCTAGGACCCCACAAGCCAATCACTTCTCCCTGCTGTATCTGTATGTTCAGTTGCTGGAACACCCACGTGTTTCGATCGTAACGGTAACTTGTATTCCGTGCTTCAAGTGACATGAACACACCTCACTTCTCCACCTCGTACCTTACGCAGCTCTGGACGTTCGCGATTACATACTTCTGTTGCAGCGCTGCATCGGGGAGCAAAGGAACATCCCGCAGCAATCTGTTGTCCCGCCAATGGCTGGGAGCCTGGAAGTGGTTCAAATCCGTTCTGCGGCAACGCATTCCAGAGCGCTCTTGTATACGGATGGCGCAGACGTTCTCCATTCTCTGTGAAATCATGCACCTGTGCCGTTTCTACATTTGAACCTGCGTAGAATACAGCGATGCGATCGGCTGCCGTCAGGGCAGTTGTGATATCATGGGTGATCCACAGGATGCCTACGCCTTCATTCGCGAGCTGGCGAAATTGCTTCATCGTCTCGGCCAGCACTTCGGGATGGATACCAGGGGTGGGCTCATCCGCTATGATCAGCTTGGGCTGTCCCGAGGTTGCTGTCGCCATCAGCACCCTTCTCGCCATACCGCCTGACAACTCAAACGGGTATTTCCCTGCGGTTCCCCGAGGTAGATGATACTGCTCCATCAGCTCCTGCTCCGCTTTTTTCAAGGGGGTGCGAGTCATGGATCGTCGCTTCTGTCCCCGTAGCCTACTTACCGGCTGAACTTGTCTTCCCACCTTCATGAGTGGGTCCAGGTAACTGACGGATTGCGGAATCAACACAAGCTCATCTCCACGCAGTTCAAGCTGCCGTTCCATAGTCAGCGGCTTCTCCGCATAGCTAATTCTTCCTTCGAGCCTGGCATGGGAAGGCAGAATTCCCATAATGGCTTGCGCCAGCACACTTTTGCCCGAACCACTTGCACCTACAACAGCGACGATTTCCCCCTCGTTTATAGTAAGATCCAGACCCTGAATGACATAAGTCTGTTCGTACCCCAACCATCCACGAGCACGCCGAAACGACACCGATACGCCCTCGATTTCGAGAAGAGCCATGCTTACCTCACCTCCCTTGAACTACCCGTACCTGTTAATGTCTTCAGACTGTTGCCCAATACATCAAACGCGCGAACAACCAGTAATAACGCGAGTCCCGGGAAAAAGGCGAGCCACCACATACCAGCAGATAAATATCTCATCGACTCCGACAAAATAATTCCGATTGCCGGTTGTTGCGGGGATAACCCTAGCCCCAGAAACGTAATTGCTGCCTCATGTAGAATCGCATGGGGGAAGATTAATAGCACACCCACGAACAGCTGTGGGACCAGATGTGGCAACATATGCTGCACCGCAATTTGTAATCGCGACTTTCCCAGTCTGCGTGAAATCTGAATATATTCTGCAGATTTCAGTTGAATCATCTCTGCTCGCACAATTCGGGCCAGATTCGGCCAATGAGTCAGCGCGATAGCAATCGCCACCCCCATCAAACCTCCACCGAATACAAAGGCCAGCATCACCAGTGATACGAGATGAGGTACACTCAGGAACAGATCAATGATCCATGAGATCACCCTGTCAGCAGCCTTGCCTGAAGCCGCAGCCAGACCCAGCACCAGTGCGATAAGTCCACCACCACACGCAGCAAGTAAGCCAACTTGAATGCTTGTTGCCAATCCTTTTACCGTGCGCATGAACATATCTCTTCCCAACCAGTCTGTGCCAAATGGATGTGCCCAGGTTGGAGCCAGATTCCGGTCCATTAAAGACGTAAGCGTAGAACCCGCTGGAAGCATTCTGCCTGTTAACCACACGAGAGCAATCCAGATCACCGCGAAACTCCCCCAGATCAAAGCCCTTTGGCGAGGATTACGAAAACGTTGGTTCCCGGTAGCCGCATAACCATTTCTTGTTTGGTTTGTTGTTCCTGTTCTTGTTCCAGCTTGCAGTAACCCCGGATGAATGTTGTACCTTACCTCTTGAGTTGCAGTGTTCACTTTCTGCACTTCGGCTGTTTCAGGAGTCTGCTCAGAGGAGCGCTCTACCGTCTGCTTCATGACATCAGCTCCTCCTTCATTCGTGGATCAATCAAGCGATACAGAATGTCAGCTACCATATTGCCTGTAAAAACAAAGATTGCGCTGCACATTACGAGTCCAAGCAGCAGTGGCACATCACCACGCAACCCCGCCTGGACCGTTGCCTGTCCCAGTCCGGGGTATGAAAACACCTGTTCCGCAAGTACTGCTCCGCCGAACAGTTCACCGAAAGAAGCAAACTGCAGCGTGATCGCAGGCAACACAACATGTCTGAACCCATGTCGACGAAACAGTTGAATCCCCCACTCCCCTCGTGCTCTAGCGAACAAAATATAATCCGACTCCAGTACATCCGTAAGCTTCTGCCGGGTATGCAGCGCGATCGAAGCAACTCCCGTTAGACTCAGGGTCAAGGCTGGCAGAATCATATGAATCGCCCGATCTCCCCACGTCACCTGATCAGCCGACATGCCTGCCGGGACTCCAAGTCCAACCGGAAGCCACCCCAGCCATACACCGAATACCATGAGCAACAACAGCGCAATCCAGAATACCGGAGTGGAGGCCAGCGTATAACAATACCAGCAGATCAGGCGATCCAGCTTCGAATCCTGTCTCATCGCAGAGACTACACCGAGAGCGAACCCAATGATGCCTGACAGTATCCAGGCTACAGCCATAAGTGTGACTGAGTTCATGAATCGTTCCTGGATAATATCCGCTACCGGCTGTCTGTAGATCATCGATGTTCCCAGATCTCCCTGAATAAGCACTTGCCCCCATGTTAACAATCGTTCAGCAGGGGATGCATTCAATCCCCAACGTTCTTCAATCAGACTGCGCTGTTCGGCGCTTACCCTGATCATATCCCCACCTATATAGGCTTCAATCGGGTCAACAGGTGACCACTGCATCAGAATAAAGGACACCACACTAACACCAACAAGCAAAGATAAGAGGCGCAGCACTTTAAGCCCTAGAAATTTGACCCACCTACGGTTACCTGTCATATGGTTCCCCTCCGTATCAGGATAAGCTCACATTTCCTAGTTCGTGCGCTCATCCCAGGACCATTCTTCCAGATTGGATGTCACAGGCCAGCCGTGACCATGGGGATGGATCTGCTGCTCGCCAATATTCAAACCATTCTTGACCAGATAAAGGTGATCGATATTCACAAGCCACGCCCATGGTGCATCCCCCTGATAACTGAACCCTGTTGTTCCATCCCATTCCGCTCTCTGCCAGAACGGCAGTGCTTCTTCTTCACTGGTTGCCTGAAGGGCCCTCTCCATCCACGAGTCGACGATAGGGTTGCTATACAGTCCTACATTATAATAGCCTTCTCCTTTGTGGGTACTGCTGTAGAGATTGTATGTCTCCAATGGATCATGGCTGCCCCAGCCGAACAACACCGCGTTGGAGTAAGCCATCTTTTTCGTTTCTTCACGACTTTTACCTTCGACATTGATTTGGACGCCCGCCTGGGCAACCATATCCGCAGCCGCCAGTGCCAGCGATTGTCTTGTCAGATCACCTGCAAAATAAATCAGGTTGAATTCGGCCTTTACGCCGTTCTTCTCAACTACACCGTCCCCGTCTGTATCTATCCAGCCGCCTGCCGCCAGAATCTGCTTCGCTTCATGGAGACTAGCATCCGTGAACACAGCTTCCGAATTGCCCCAAGGCAGATCATCACTGACAGAATAGGCCGGACGACCATACCCCTCCAGCACACCTTCAACCAGAGCATTACGATCAATCACGACATTCACCGCTTTGCGAATGGCGAGGTCGGATGTAACATCGTTACCTGCGGGAAGACCCTCCCCAGACTCGGCACCCGCAGGCTGCATAGGGAACATGATTCCCCGGTTGTCTACGGTTTTCACAGCCTCTAATCGCATGCCGTTCACCTCTTGCTTGCTAAATGCTGCCGGGATGGCAGCCATATCCACCGTACCTGCCTGCGCAGCGGCATAAGCCGCATCTTCATCCAGATAGAGGAAAGTGAGCTTCTGGAACATGGACTTGTTTCCATAGTATTCATCGTTGGCCTCAACGATAGCCTGTTGTCCCTGATCCCACTGGACCAGCTTGTACGGTCCTGATCCAACCGGATGTTCCGAATAATCAGCACCATAGGCGTGTTCAGGTACAATGCCAAGTGTAGTCAGAAGGCTGATAAACGTGGACTGCGGTGACTTTAATGTGAATATCACCGTACTTGCATCAGGAGCCTGTACCTCGGACATATTGGTCAAATCAATAACAGAACCACTCTTGGCAGCCGTTTCGAATGTAAACTGAACATCTTCTGCCGTAAGCAGCTCTCCATCCGAGAACTTCACATCATCTCGGATCGTAACGGTCCAGGTCAGACCATCCTCACTAATCGAATGTGCGGTCGCCAGATCATTCACCAGTTGCAGCTTGGCATCTCTCTTTAGCAAGGTACTCTGGAAAAGTGGTGAACCATATTGCCCCCAACCGGTTGTCGGATCAAAGCCTCCTTCAGGCTCGGTACCCACGGCCAGTACCAATTCTTTTTTTGCATGGCCAGCTTCCTGTTGTACGCTCTCCGTTGTTAATGCTGTTGATGTTGTGCCCTGTGAACAACCAGATAGACCCATGGAACATACTAGCAAGATGCCTACACCTGCTCTAAGCGATGGTTGTCCCCATCTCCCTGAAAATAAACTCATGTTCACCGTTCCCCCTCCAAATTCTGTTATACCAATTTCATATCGTGTTACTTTTTACGGAAATTGTAGCACAAAACACAAATTATATGTCAATAAACTTAACTTCAAAATCCATATATTATCATTTATCAGGTTTGAATTTGTAGTAAGTCACTAATAAGATTGCTATGTACGCAATACAAGTCAGGTATTGTTACAAGAATCAAAAAAAACAGACGATTGGCACGTAACCAATGGTCTGTTTTCGTTGAAGCGACAATTTTCTTTTGCAAAATGTACTTCTATCCGTTGCTAATTCGCGCTCATATTCCTTTGATGACCTTCACTGTGCCTCTGGCTTGAGCTGATCCTGATTGTGAATTCCTTCATCATCGTGACTATGTCCCTGACCATGCGCCTGAGAGCTCGCCAGTTTGTTAAGTTCATCCACATAAGTCACGGACAGCTCCGCGTATAATACCCCTTTTTGCACCTGAATCTGCTGATGCAGATGACGCAGCCGTCCCAGGTTCCCCCGAACGGCGATCACTTCCAGGCACTGGTCATGGTTCAGATGCACATGCATATTGGAGATAATATCATGATGCGCCTCATGCTGAAGTTCCATCAAGCGAACAGGAAGATCACTGACATGATGATCATAGACCATCACGATGGTCCCGGCTACATCCTGTTCCGATTGCAGTGCGGAGGGTTGTAGCAACGTTTTACGAACCAGATCACGAAAAGCTTCAGACCGATTTTTGTAACCCTGTTCTTCAATGTACTGGTCAAACTGCGCAATCAGAGGTGTCGGAAACGCCACCCCGAACCGGGTCAAATCTTCTCTGTCTGCCATGCTTCTCCTCCTGCACCCTCATTTGCTTCGAGTGTACCACAGACTTGTCTGCTCATCGACTATACTGTTGCAAAAAGAGTACTGCCGAATGCATCGCATGTTGCCCAGCCTCACTCTCCAGATCAAATTGATAATCATGCCCAAGCTTCTCCGGGGAGTTCGAGAAAAACAACGTCTCTGTATCAACATCAAGGCGCTTCAAGACTTGTGCAAGTTCAATCGATTGACTCGTCAACGGGTCATTATTACCTGAGGTGATAAATGCAGGTGGATACGCTGCTGTAGCCTGAAGCACAGTCGACATTTCATTCAAACGGGGATATTCTTCAAATGTTTTGGTTCCCGTATATGACCAGAGAAATGTACTTATGAACGGGAATCCCGTTTTCTCTACCGTGCTCAGGTTGTAAGGACCACAGAACAGAAGGACACCCCGTAACTCTTCCGGCTCAACGGTTGGAGTAATATGCATTAGCTTGGCCAGGTCGGGATTCGTCACCACTGCCGCAGCCTGGCTTGCAATCTGGGCACCAGCGGAATTACCTGCGAGAAATATCTTTTTCCGATCACCCTTGAACTCAATGGCATGGTTCTTCATGTACGTCAAAGCCTGATCCGTCTGGACTACGGGAATCGGATATTTCGTGTCTGGTGCGAGCGCATAATTCATACTGGCAACAACATAACCCTGTTTGGCTAATTTCACTGCATAATCTGCTATGTCGTCTTTGTCACCCAAGACCCATCCACCACCATGAACCCACAGCACAATCGGCAATGATTCCGTTGTTACGGAAGGATAATAGATATCTAGCGTACTATCGTGATACCCTTCGTCCGCATAAGGTATATCTACAACACGAGTTACCCCTTCCGAGATGACATTATACCGGCCGTTCGTGTCTGCACTAGCAAGCCCAATTCCTGATTTCAGCAAAAATATCGTTATTTGGGGTGTTAATTGTGTACCGATTCCAACCAAACCTATAATCAAGAATAATAAACCGATGGGAATCCAGTACCGTTTACGTTTAAAGCTTTTTTTCCTCACACGTTTCGTTTCCAACTTTGACTGCAACAGCTTCACCTCGTTCCATCATCATTGAAGCGTCTTAACATATCTAAAGTGGTGTACGTTAGCGGAGAGAATCGGGTTCCTCTTATTTGAGTCTCTTGGTGAGTTCTTGTCTGACTTTGACGTACGTTGCGGATACTTTTTGCTCCAGGGTGTGAATATTTTGTTTCGAGCCGGACCATCTCTCAGCCGAGGAAGCCAGTGAATTCAATGAACTTAGTACACGAGACGTTTGGCCTTTCTTCGTGCTCTGTTTGAAGTGTTGTAGTGCGTTGGAATATCGCTCTTTCGCCAGGCTCACCTGTTTCTTCGCCGTTTGAATCTGTTTCTTCACCGAATCGGCTCCTGCCAGCATAGCGCGTAAACGTTTTACTTCTGTGCTCTTCCGTTTACGCGCTTCGGCAAGTTCCTTTTTCTTGATCCGAATATCTTCTCTGGCAAGCTGTACAACGGGTCTCAACGTCTCGGCCTGGGTGCGAATTGCTGTACTCCATTCCTTATTTTTGATGGCTTTGGCTGCATCCAGCTGTCTGTTGACTGAACTGTACAGGGCGAATAGCGGTTCATACCGAGCTTGGGTTTGCTTTACCTTTTCAGCTAGAGCTGCGATCTTCGCCTCATCGGTTTGTCTTATTCCCACGCGCAATCGTTCTAATTCCTCGGTATTGGCGGCATGAAGTGTCTTTATTTTTTGTTCCCAGACCTGCTCTTGTGTCTTCCAGTTCCCCACTTTCTCGTACGCTTGCTGCAACGTTAACTTGGTTTGTGCATCAGCCTTGTTCAGTACGGAATCCCATGATTTCTGTGCCGTCACACCAAGATCAATGCTCGCAGCCTCGGCTGCCGGAGCAAAGTAGATCGTACCCACACTGAACAGAATTACAAGTCCTATAAGTAGGCGTGACCTGCATATAACATGAGCGAACGCTGGCAATTGACCACGTTGGACTTTCCTTTGATCCGTCATGTGACTATGGCTACTTGCTATTGGAGAGAAGGAGGGACTTACGCTTGTCTCCATCGGAGCTATATCTTCTATAGCTATATCTTCGATATGCTGTCGTCCCTTCTTTCCTTCCACTAAGCCGTGATGTTCTATCAAGTCACGTCCTCCTGCTCGTTCCAATAGGGAAGAACAACATGCCATTGCCTCCTGATTATCTATCATTTCCTTCCACGCTTCTGTTTGCATGCATTTCTACACCCTTTCTTCTAAAATATTTGGCAGATATTTTGCTGTACCCGATCCTCTGAGCTGTGCATTTCGAGCAACTCCACCCCCATCTCCTCTCAGCAGAAAATAGCTCTAACAGTAATCAGCGAACGACAAAAAAGCACCCGCAAGTCAGGCATTTGCCTGCTCTTACGGGTGCTTCCCTTATAAGCCGTTCCATATGAGATTCGATTGAACGAGTCGCTCGAACCTTTCCTGTTCCTAATATATTCCATATGCTGTATCTGGTCAAGCAGATTTAGCGCAATCTGATCTGGTCTGACTGAATTCCAGCACATGTTCAACAGGAACGCCCATCTCATCCTCTCCTGTCTCATCTCAATTTGTGCTTCACTATTCAGCCAGCATAGCTTTCATATCTTCGGTCAGATCTTCTTCTTTGAGCATCATGTAGATGTTCTCACCACGAGTTACATTCAACTTGATCTGATAGACGGTGTCTCTCTCTGATTGATAACTGGACCGTTGACGCTGAAGCAGATCGCTAATGATTTTTTTGTTTTTGGTCGCTATCTGCTTGTTGATGCTTAGACTGCCATCAATATATTCCGGCTGCGTAGTCACCCACTGAGGCGAACCCGGACTATTGATCTCCTGCTTTACAAACTGGGCAGAGATAATTTCATCAACTTGGACAAGCAACTGATCGTATAATTTGTTCTCCTTCAGCCAAGTTATTAGCCGGTCATAGCTAGGTTTGATATTTATATTCCACATCGTTCTCGGTTGATATGGATCTTTCGAAGACGAATCCTGATTCATTTCTACGTCTGCAAAAGACTGCCACGGTGAACGTTGTTCCTCATAGGTTTGATCCAGAATATCCTGTTTTAACAGGTCTTTGAATTCACGAACTTGCTCTGGATTGCTAATATACACCTTCCGGTATGAACCAAGGGTGGAACGAATTCCAAAACTTAGTGCATCCTCTTCCAACTTATACGTACTGAATGCGACTCTTTTGTAATCCTCGAACTGTTTCAGAGCCATTAATTCCTGCCGGAATTGGGCTTCCGGAATATCGTATTTGCGCTTCATGACCTTCCCGTTATCCAGCTTGTAATTTATAAATATATACTCATCATTACGAATATTTGGATGTATCGGGTCATTCAGCAAAGGCAGATCGGAATCCACGATCTTTTGATGAAGGGCGATAACAGCTCCCATATATTCCGGATCATTTGAATAGAGCGGGCCATCATCAACCTTCTCGGAGATACCATTAATATAGGAATATTGCTCCCCGCCAAGCTTGATACTGTTAATCTTGTTCTGTTCAGGCACTTTGACTGCATAGCCATTCCAATCGGCAACTGGTATGTACAGAACCAATCCAGCTACGATACTATACAGGGCAAATCGGGGCAACAACGTATTCCTCCAGATCAGCCATGTTTTGCGAATAATCATCTCGGCAACGATGTAGCCCACAACTCCACCAAGAATATATCCGAAGATTCCCCATCCGGATGATTCTCTTGGAGCGATAATCGTGAAGTAAGCTCCGCCGATCAGAACCAGCGTAAACATTAAACCAAATCTGAATATAGGTTTCACTAGAGTGAATGTAACTGCTTGAGTAGCGGATTCAACCTGTCTCTTCGCATAGAGCACATAAGTCAGTGGGATAAACAGGATTGTGAATATTGAATAGATTATTAGTTCTTCGCCAATCACAGGAGAGTCACTAATTGAAGCCATGCGAAGAACAAGCGATATTTCCTCCTCATTGCGCCCCGATTCATCGTACGGATACCCGAGCAAATAATGCTGGAGATGAAGTGACATAATGAACCACACGACAACAGGTAATAAGAGGAGAGCGTACACGGTGAGCCCCTGCAATACAGATTGCCCGATACATATACCGATCACCACAGTGAGCATGAACATAAACAGCGAGTAGATGCTCATGCTCAATCCCCACATCCATATCGTACTACCATCGAACATAAAAGCCGGTTGATCCAGTACCACCCATACCCAGCCAGTAATCGCAGTTGTAATCCAGATTGGAAGCAGGATCATGGCATATCCGGTCAACAGATTAACCGTTAATAGATGTTTACGACGTAACGGCAAACTATGAAAAAGATCAGAAGGTGCACCGGATTGAATATACCGAAAAAGAAAGATTCCAGCCGCTACGGGCAATGTAATGGCGAATAGAATCTGCACTTCACCATTAGCTTGAAACAGACTTGTAATCTGTTGTGGCACGTCCCTGTATTCGGTAGCGATATATAACGGAAGTGAGAACAACAATGTGATCAGATACAAAATGCCTATCCATCCATGCTGTCTGAAATTTTGGATCAGGATGCCCCGGTTACAGAACAATCGGTTGAATATCATACCCTGCGTCCTCCATTTCATAGATAAAGATTTCTTCCAGTGTTAGTGGCAATACATCGAGCAGATACGGATCGTGGACACGAAATTGATCGGTTACCTGTTGTCGGGTGCCTTTGACAATGAACAGGGATACGCTTCCCCGTTTCTCTTCATGCAAAATATCAATCTGCTCATCCATGGCTTTAGCATGGTCCGGGTGGCGGAAAGCGACTTGGATTTTATGCGTATCTGCCTTCAGATCATCGAGATCCTTCTCTACAATAATTCGCCCTTTGTGCATAATCGCCACATGGTCACACAGATCTTCAATCTCTCGCAAGTTGTGGGACGAGATGACGATGGTTACCTGACGCTCAGCTGCTTCCTGGAACAGCAAGTTTTTGATCTGCTGACGCATGACCGGGTCGAGGCCGTCAATCGGCTCATCCATCAGCAGCACTTCAGGCATACAGCTAAGTCCCAGCCATACGGCTGCCTGACGGCGCATGCCTTTGGACATGCGATGCAGCTTGCGTTTTACATCCAGTTTGAACACGGTGGCCAGTTGCTTGAATCGATCCTCATTCCAGCGCGGATATACGGAACGATAAAATGATGCCATCTGAGTAATTGAAGATTGCGGGAAAAAGTAGGGCGAATCTGCCATGAAAATCGTGCGGCCTTTGAGATCCAGATTTTCATAAATCTCAGTATCCTCGATACGAACAGTCCCGCTGTCCTGACGGTAAATGCCAGCCATCATTTTGAGCAGCGATGTTTTGCCCGCCCCGTTGGAACCGAGCAAACCATAGATCGATCCCTTATGTATGTGCATGGTTACGCCATCCACTGCCTTTTCCTGTTCAAACGCTTTGACGACTTGATTCAGCTCAATCATGAGGCTCCTCCTTCTCTATACGGGCCATCGCTTCCTCAAACAAAAGCGTCATATCCGCTTTGGTTAACCCGGAATACGAAGCTTCTGCGATCAACTTCACCAGAGACTCTCTGATCTCATCTCTCATGGCTTCATTCGGATGTTCCACAGACGATGATACGAAGCTCCCTTTTCCCTGCAAAGAATAAATGTAACCTTCACGCTCAAGCTCGCGATAAGCCTTTTGAATCGTATTCGGATTCACAGTCAATTGCGTGGATAATGCACGAACGGAAGGTAGTTGCTCGTCGGGCTTTAGAATACCGTATACGATCATTTCTTTGACTTTGTCCACCAGTTGCTCGTAGATCGCCTTACGGCTACGTACATCTAATTCGAACATCCCGCACCTCCTTTCGAAAAATGTGTGAATAACATGTGCGTTTAATATGACTGTATCTGAGGTGTATGTGTGGTTATCTGGGGTGTGAGTGTTAACACTAAAATGAAAGTAACGTGTTATCTAAGGTGTATGTGTTCAAAACTAAGGTGTATTAACTGTACTACTATTATTAATACAGTTAAACCAGATTGTCAACCATTGACTTTGACTTCTTGTTTTATTCGGAGTACGTTAAAGAGATATATACATATGGTTAATTAGACATATCGAACTTTGGGGGCAGGTTCATTTCCGCCTAGGACGGGGCAGGATCAGGGTGGTATTCACATGAGATGAGGCAAAACGGGTTATTTGAAGTGATGCGGTGACTTGAAGTGATACGTCTACCCGAAACATTTGCTTTACCGCTTTTGACAGAATTACATGCAAAGGTTGTTCAGGCCTTCCCCCTTCCGTTATGATGGAGATGAAATATTGTTCGATAATCACTGTATCTTGATAGGTGTTACGTTATAGAACTATGGTCTGCACAGGGGTTGGCTGCTCAGCAGGCAGCTGTATTAGAGTTAGCGAGACTGTGTATTTGCTTTAAGTTCGGGTTTGCACAAATGAGCTACTATGTAGGGATCGGTGAAGACCCGGCCCCGTTATGCAAGCTCTTACTGTCCGCACTGAGCATACATATTGTAGATATGTCCACTTTTTGAAAGACAAAATCGAGAGAAATGTCCTTTTTAAGAGGACAAACATACTCTCAAATCTAATTTATATAAGTCGCTATTTATTTACACGTAATCGTCTAAGATAGAGCTAACCATAAGATGCGGAGCAACAGCTTTCTTCAAACCAGATGCTTCGGAAGCATCCGCTATGCCTCTAATACCTCATAAGGAGAATCCGAGATGAATGAACATAGACAGGATGCAGATCAGAATAATAATAAACCCAACGCATCACTTGAACCCCGTGGACAACAGAGGGAGTTAACCGGGAAAACGACCACTACAGATATAAGTCTCGTCCAAGCAAATTCATCACAGCGTGTGTTAATTGTAACCGCGGTTGATGCGGAGAAAGAAGCGGTCCTTCGTGGCTTGGGAGATTCAGCCGCAGAACGATTTGACGTCATCGCTGCGGGCGTTGGTCCAGCCTCGGCCGCAGCGGGAACTGCCGCTACATTGGCCTATGCCGTAGCGGCTGCAAGCACGAGTGCGTTGGCGCAGGGTTCCACCGCGCCAAGACAATCCGATGTGGCACAGACATCTGCCACATCTTCAAGGCCGGGGCCCCTTGCCGGGCCGGATGCTCACCAGCTTACACGCTGGTGATCAGTGCCGGCATCGGCGGCGGGTTCCCCGGCCGCGCCCCGTCGGCTCCCTCGTGGTAGCCGACGCCATGATTGCAGCCGATCTGGGCTCGCAGACGCCAGACGGCTTCCTATGTGTGGACGAGCTCGGATTCGGCTCGTCCCGTGTGGCGGCGGATGCGAAGCTTTCCGCTCGCCTGCGCCATGAGCTGCAGCGGGCCGGGCTCGCTGTCAGCGGAGGCACTGCGGTCACCGTATCCACGGCGACCGGAACAGCGGAGACGGCCGCGGAGCTATTGCGCCGCGTGCCGGATGCCGCCGCCGAAGGCATGGAAGGCTTCGGCGTGGCAACAGCGGCCCAGCAGTTCGGCGTGCCTGCACTCGAACTGCGGGCCATATCCAACGCGGTCGGTCCACGCGACCGCGACGCTTGGCGCATCAAGGATGCCCTCGATGCGCTTCAGGCAGCAAGTTCCATTTTACGGGAGGTTATTACATCATGAAAATTGCATTTTCCCCTTGTCCTAATGATACTTTTATCTTTCATGCCTGGGTGCACGGACTGATTCCGGGCGCACCTGAGCTGGATGTTCGTTATGCGGATATCGATATAACTAATGGTCTGGCGGCGAGTCCAATCGGACCTGACGTACCGGAAGTCATGAAAATCTCTTATGCTGCATTGCCTTACGTACTGTCGGAATATGCTTTGTTACCCGCGGGTGGCGCACTCGGCAGGGGATGCGGACCGCTGGTTCTGACTGCAAATGGCACAACCGATCCAGCTTATCTGTCTGGACGTCGGGTTGCTGTGCCGAGCGAGCGTTCGACAGCTTACCTGTTATTCCGTCTGTGGGCAGCGCAAAATGTTCCCGGTGGTGTGGGCGAGATTGTCGTCATGCCATTCGATCAGATTATGCCTGCTGTTCGGGACGGCAAGATCGATGCAGGACTGGTCATCCATGAAGCACGCTTCACCTACCAGAATTATGATCTCAAACTGATGACTGATCTCGGTAACTGGTGGGAAAGCGATACCGGACTTCCGATCCCGCTTGGGGCCATCATTGCGCGTCGCAATATGGATGCTCATGCACTCGCTGGATGGGCACGAGCCTCGGTTGAATATGCATGGGCACACCCCGATGAGTCGAGAGCATACGTGATGGAACATGCACAAGAGATGGACCCTGATGTTGCTGCACAGCATATCGGCCTGTATGTTAACGAGTTTAGCGCCAACTTGGGCGACGATGGCTACGGTGCAATAACTGCACTGCTTGGGCGTGCCATGAAAGAAGGACTCGTTCCCGAATTCGATCTAGATCTATTGCGAATTTAATGCGGCATATCTAACGTTCTATATAAGTTGAACTAAAGATTATTTACACGGACACTACAATGACAGAATCACCCCCCAATCGCTGTTATCCCCAGATTTTTTCGATTCCCTTTTCTCAAGGGAAAATCCGGGGATAAAGGCGAACGCTTCGCTTTTCCAGGTTTTTTCTGTCCTCTCCGTTATCGTGTAAATGATTAGTTCAACTTATATAGCTCTACCGTTCTAATTCTAACGAACCCACCACACCCTATTTGACCGAATTTCATGGTTTAAAAATCCTAACGAATCTCTGACACGCTATTCAGCTGGATATCGGTTATATTACCGAAAATCTCGTATGATCTCGCGTAATAGCGTTTCTCTGATTCGTTAGAATTCCAGATGTGCTTCTTTTCGGCTAATAGCGTGTCCTCAGTTCGTTAAAGTTCAACTTATGGAACCTCGGGAGTTCATGCTCAACCCATTGCTTTCGCAAATTTAAGTATGATATGTAAGCCACATTGTGCCGTATTCACTTAACCCTTTCCATTTACATTCACATTCCATAGTTAGCGATCGGGGGAGAATGGAGCCGGATTACAACCACCAGACTACTTCTGGCTCACATCACACAAAAAAGAGCGGTCCCTGCTGATATACTTGCTCATACAGCAACAGGTTTTAAATTCACCAGTCTACTCCATAAGCAAGCATATGAACGATGGGACAGCCCTTTATTCATTTCTTCATATTTGTACCTTTATATTCATTTTTTCACTGATCCAAAATCGATGCAGTAAATAGTTACTCCACACCTTACTCTTACTCTTACTCTTACTCTTCACTATCTACTCTTCACTCTTCACTCTTTACTCTTCATTCCTCACTTCATCCTGAGCCCAACTATATACAACACTCCGTCCCACCCTGCTTCTCTTCCTCTCGCAACCGTCGTCTACGATTCAGCCACTACCGTGCGAACCATGACACGTAGCGCATCCAGCATCACGGGAATAGGCAGCGAAGGGACAGAAGGCTGCAATACAGCCATCTCCGTAGAGGCTGGAAAGTGAACGAATCCGGCGCGGATGGGCAGCTGCCCATCTCGAATATGATCCAGCACTCGGTACATCGTATTGTTGCATATATATGTGCCCGCCGTATTGGAGACCGCAGCCGGAATACCTGCTGCTGACATCTCATTCACCATGGTACGGATCGGCAAGGTGGAGAACAGCCCGTCCGGGCTGCCTTCCCTAATCAGCTCATCCACAGGATGCTGTCCCTCGTTATCCGCGTAGGAAGCAGGGGGAATGTCTTTGACATTAACGGCAATACGCTCCGGTGTTATAGCCGTTCTGCCCTTCGCCAGCCCACAAGCGATGACAACATCAGGCTGATAGGCTTCCATCTCTGCGATCAGCAGATCTGCACATTCATTGAAGTGAACGGGCAACAGCATTGTTTTTAGCTCAGCACCCTCGATCACTTCATGCGCCAGTGCCTCCATCAACGCTCCCGTCGGATTCAACGTATCCCCGCCGAAAGGTTCAAACCCGGATAGCAGTATTTTCACCATGTTACATACACTCCTGTCCTTCTACTCCGATTTGTACCGTAATCCCCACTGGCCCCGAATCGTATCCATTAGCTTCATGATTTCCAGGGACTCGTCCAGCTTCATGGTATTGCTCTCCGTCCGACCTTTCAGGATACAGCGCCCTGCTTCCTCTGCCTCAAAAGCATAGCCAATACATATTCGCTCATCCGTGAATTTCTCGGGTTCATCCTGACCGTTCACATGCAGATAGGCTTCTTTTCCCGCCAGGAATAAAGGCAGGCGAATCTTACCCTCCGTACCGTATATGACCGCTTCATTGCTGAGGTTAAGACGAATGGCACCACTCAGCGATGCAGAGCGTCCCTCGGAATAGGACAACAATACCGAAAACTGCTCGTCCACACCCGTCTCACCGATATTGGCCGTGCTCCATACATGCTGGGGCTGTTCGCCAAAGATCATCGACGCAAACGAGATTGGGTATACCCCTGCATCCAACAGCGCGCCCCCACCCAGATTCGGATTAAGCAACCTTCCTTCCGGCTCCCAACCTGCACGGAATCCAAAGTCTGCCTGGAGCAACCGAACTTCACCAATTCTACCTTCCGCAATCCAGGCTCTGGCTTGTTCAATGGGTGGCAAAAAGCGTGTCCACATGCCTTCCATCATGAAAAGGTTGCGCTCTCGCGCGGTCTCTACCAATTGTTCCAACTGACGCGAATTCATCGTAAACGGCTTTTCACATAGAACGGCTTTCCCTGCCTCCAGACAAGCCATCACATTCTCCTTATGTACAGGATGAGGAGTTGCCACATAGATAATATCCAGCTCAGGGTCTTGAAGCATTTCCTCATACGAAGCGTAAGCGTGTGCAAAACCATATTCAGCTGCGAACTTCTCCGCACTTCCCGCTGTCCGTGAACCTACCGCCGCTTTCACTGCGTTCCCGGCATGCTCCAGATCCCTGGCGAACTGGGATGCAATCCATCCTGTGCCCATAATGCCCCAACGTACTGTGTCCCGTCCCACTATTTCTGTCATATTAAAGCCTCCCTACTTCGAATTGAGTTAAAAAGGTTCATGATTCAGATCAGGCCAACATGTATCTCCTTTATTTTACCAAAAAGAACCGCTCACGTCAGAAAGCGATTTCGATATCTTGATATCACCATACTTCAACCAGCTTCACCAAGCTCATCAGCGCCTCAACCGTATCTGCGCGCATTTCATTTCCTCAGTAGATTTGCTAAGATTATCAGCAGATCACGGATGAAAGGACGATCCCACGTTGTCCACACTAGTAACCATAGATCGCGTGTTAAACGTATTGGTTCAACAGAGCAGCGTATTTTATTGAAACATGTTAACGCAGCAATCTGAACATTGCGGAGCCCACTCCCCAATACATCGTTCCATTAAACGGGATGACAATGGGAAGTTAAAGCCATTCAAGAGAGGAGGTTACACGATGATAAGCAATCCAGGCGCTAGCCAGAACAGAATAATCCCGAACGTATTAAACCAGCAGCCCCATGTCAATCCTGAGACTGAATCTACTGCTCGGACGGAACTGCATGCTTTTCTGAACGATGCCCTACTTGAACTTCATCATGCGCAGCTCGTGACCGGCAATGGGGAATGGCACTGGAATGAACCGGAGCTTGCGCATCATACCTTCATCTATATGCACAAATTCACTGGCAAGCTGATTGTAAACGGGACTGAATTCCAAGTCTTCCGCAAGTCTGCCTTTCTCTGTGCACCCGACACTTCTTTGGAGCTTTCCTCTGACGCAGGTCACGAGATGGAAATATATATTATCCATTACGATCTTTTCCGGGTTGCTGAGAAAACCCAATCAAGGCGAATCTATGAACGAGAACTCGGCTCACCCGTTACAGGCTGGATTCAGGGACCGTTTTACGGCATACAGCGAATTGTCGCACAGCTGGCACAACAGACCAGCGAAGCCTCGCACACCCCTTTAAAAACACAACTCCTCCTGACGGACCTGCTACATATGCTCTGGCCTCAAGTAGACCCGTCTGATTCAGCAGGGCAGGAAGAACCCGAGCAGTGGCTCAAGTCAACCCTGCAATACATGCGTGAACATTATATGCACGAGATCAAGCTCGAAAAGTTGGCTGAACTGGCAGGCATGCACCCGTCCTATTACTCGCAGCTGTTCAAGAGCCGTATGCAGAAGAATCCGATTGAATATATCACCCACTTGCGCATGAATCGGGCCAAGGAATTACTGCTGACTTCCGACCTGCGCATTCGTGATGTGGCCCGTGAGGTTGGTTATCGCGACGAGTTCTATTTCAGCCGACGGTTTCGGAACCACGCCGGATATGCCCCCACGTCCTATGCGAAGCAGGTCCATCGGAATATTGTGTCACTTTCCTATCCCTATACCGACCACCTGATGACACTTGGCATCACTCCATGTGCAGCTCAGATTCAGGGCCACCTGCCTCATATGCCCAAGTCGCTGTCACTGCCATTTCATGCTTATGAACCATGGGAACAGGGTCGTCAAGCTTTCCTGGATGTGAATCCCGAGATGATTCTAACCAAGGATAATGCAGCAGCGAAGGCCATGGAGCATATTGGCGATGTCGCGCCCATCATCACCATTCCCTGGAACCAGACAGACATCTTTGGTCATCTGGAGAAGATTGCATCCATTGTGGATCGCACCCAAGCGGCGACAGATTGGTTGGATCGACACGAGCGTAAAGCGGAACGTGCACGCAAAAAAATCAGAGAACTGGTAGGAGATATTACGGTTGCTGTCGGTACGTTAACGCCCAAGGGTCCACGGATGTACAGCCATCGTAACTTCGGGCACGTCTTTTACCGAACCTTGCAACTGACTGCGCCCCAGCGAATTCGGACCGAACTGGCTGGCAAAGTTCCCGGCGTTGGCTTCAACTGGATGCCCTTCACCCCGGGGGAATGGGACGGCTTGGAGGCAGATGTGCTGGTGCTCGCGGTTAATTCCATGCAAGAACGGGCAACACTGTTGCAAGAGATGGCTTCGAATCCGCTATGGAACAGCCATCCAGCCGTACAAAACGGACGTGTGCACTTTGTCGAATGGAACTCATGGGTGGTATATGCCCCACATTCCATTAATATTCAGCTCGATGAAGCGATCCATATGTTGACGAATAAACGCTCACATTTGTAATCTGAGCATTTGGCATAAATCCAATGAGCGTCTTCCAATCAGCACAATCAAATTATGCAAAATGCTGAATCTAAAGAATGTCCATTCCTCAAAATCTTAATATATGCCATGTACGGACCTGAATTAAGATTTTATAATGATCACTAATTGATAATGATAATCAATAACAATGAATACGTTGTTGGTACTAAAGGAGTGACCCGTATTCCACATCCGGGACTGCCACATCGTCCGTCCAATTCAAGAAAATCTGCAGTGACGGTTGGCCTGATGTTTCTGTCTGCCATTGCCGTACTGTTGCTAAGTATGTTTATTGCCATTTCTTTAGGTGCCAAAGGATTGACACTGGAAACGGTATGGACTGCCATCTTCCAGTACAACCCGGCTCTGACGCCTCATCAGATTATTCATGAGCTTCGGCTGCCTCGTGTACTTGCTGCGGCTGTGATTGGTGCTGCCTTTGCGGTTGCCGGAGCCTTAATGCAAGGCATTACGCGTAATCCGCTTGCAGACACCGGCATTCTGGGCATCAATGCAGGCGCCACTTTTGTTGTGGCACTGAGCTTCGCCTTTTGGCCCGGATTGCCATACGGCTGGATTATGTTTTTGTCATTCATTGGAGCTGTTCTGGGCACATTGCTTATCTTCCTGCTCGGAAGGGCAGCACCCGGTGGTCTAAGCTCCATCAGGCTCACCGTTGCAGGGGCGGTTATCGCTGCTATGCTAAGCTCGCTCAGCACAGGGGTTGCCATTTATTTTGATCTGAGTCAGGATCTGGCCTTCTGGTACGCCGGTGGATTTGGAGGGATTGAATGGCGGCATCTGAAGCTGATTTTGCCCGTGCTGCTCGTGACACTGGTACTAACCATGCCACTTGCCCGGCGCATATCCCTGATGTCACTCGGCGAAGAAGTAGCGATTAATCTGGGGATCAACCTGCGCTGGACGAGGTTTCTCGCTCTGACAGCGGTCGTTGTTCTGGCTGGCGTGTCCGTGTCCGCTGTAGGTTCGATCGGATTTGTCGGGCTGGTCATCCCCCATATCTCCCGCAAACTGGTAGGCGTGGATTATCGGATTATCATTCCGATGTCTTCCTTGCTGGGAGCTGTCTTGCTGGTGCTCGCCGATCTGGGTGCCCGTATTGTGAATCCACCCGAGGAGCTTGCAGTAGGTATTATGGTCGCCTTTGTCGGAGTGCCGTTCTTCCTCTATCTGGCCCGTAAAGAAAGGAGGGCCCTGTAGCGATGAAATCGACTAGTGCACTTTCACGAGGCAGGCGTTCGATCACCGTAAGTGCAGTGCTAATCTGCATCGCCATTGCCGTTATCATCATCAGCCTGAACACCGGTACCATTCGCCTGTCTCCCGCAGCCGTGCTTCACACCCTGCTTGGCAATGGGACGCCAGATGATCAGATCGTATTGTTCGATTACCGACTGCCTCGCATCCTGGTAACGGTACTTGCCGGAGCAGGACTAGGCATTGCTGGTGCTGCACTGCAAGGGATCACTCGCAATTCCCTTGCCGATCCGGGCATTCTGGGATTGCATGCAGGGGCCGCTTTCGGACTAATGGTGTTTGTAAGTCTTTCCTTTACGATGAATGGCTCTGTTGCCTTGCTCATCCCTTTGTTTGCTTTTGCAGGCAGTGTTGCCGCGGCCTTAATCATCATGCTCCTATCCTATGACAAGAATAACGGCGTCTCGCCCATCAAGCTTATTCTGGTGGGGATCGCCGTAGCCGCCGGGTTCCATGCGTTGACCCTGTATCTGTCCTTACGTCTGGATGAAGACACCTATTCCTTCGCCGCGCGCTGGCTGGCAGGTAGCGTCTGGGGCAGGGACTGGATCCATGTGCAGGCTATGCTTCCCTGGGTGGTGCTATGTATCTCCTATATCTGGAGTCGCTCCAAAACGCTCGATGCCTTCAATTTGGGAGATGCTGCTGCAACCAGTATAGGTACGCCGGTCCGATCCCAACGTGTTACCTTGCTGCTGTGTACCGTGGCCTTGTCTGCCGTCAGTGTATCCATGGCGGGCGGGATCGGCTTTATCGGTCTGGCAGCTCCACATTTGGCCCGTAGACTGGTTGGTCCGATGCATCGGCATTTAATCCCTGCCGCCGGACTCATCGGCATGGTCATTCTGGTGACTGCCGATACGGTCGGGCGAACCATCTTCCAGCCCAATGCGATTCCGGCAGGCGTGGTGGTCGCTGCGATTGGTGCACCTTACTTTTTGTATTTACTGGTACGAAGCAAGTGATCTGTTATTCACAAAAACAATAAAGACATCCAAGAGATGTTCAAGGAGAATGTGACTACCCATGTTAAAGAAAAATTTGATGCTTGTCATGAGTATCTGTCTGGTGCTTGTGCTCGCAGCCTGCGGAAGCGGAACTGCGAATAATTCCTCTTCTGCTTCTGGTGATTCTGCCTCAAATACCTCAACGGACAACAAGGACAGCGGTTCTGCTTCAGGCGAACCACGCATCGCTTCCATGTCGATCCATCTGACCAATGACCTGCTCTCCCTCGGCATTACGCCTGTAGGTTCCGTGATTGGCGGCGAAGCCAAAGCCTTCCTGTCCCATGTTGCTGATCGTCTGCAAAACACAACGCCGCTTGGTCCCGTCAAAGACCCGGATATGGAAGCTTTGCTTGCCCTGAAGCCAGATGTAATCTATCTGGATGAAGAATTCTCCGGTGATGACATTGCCAAATTCGAGAAAATTGCCCCTGTGCATGTATTCAACCTGAACAAAGGTACATGGCGCGACCATTTGAAAGATATCGGCAAGCTCGTGAATCGTGAGAAAGAAGCCGAGCAGTACATTCAGGACTATGCAACCGAAACGGAAGAAGTGAAATCCCTGATTCATGACACCATTGGTGATGGCACGGTCATGGCGATCCGGGTCACTGCCAAAGAATTGCGTGTGTTCAGTACACGCCGCCCCATGGGTCCCATTTTGTATGAGGATCTCGGTCTGACTCCGGCCAAAGGCATTACAGATATCGATTCGACCAAACCGTATCAAGTCGTCTCCCGTGAAGTTTTGCCAGACTATGATGCAGATGCGATCTTTGTGGTTGTGAATTCAGATGATGAAGCTCAGACCATGTTCAAGGAGCTGGAAAGCAATCCGATCTGGCAAGGCCTGAAAGCAGTCAAAGCCGGTCACGTCTACCCGATCGGTGCACAGCCTTGGCTGGATTATTCCTCTATTGGAAACAAAATGGCCCTGGATGAGGCCAAAGAAATGTTCTCCAAGAAGTAAGTTTCTGTACACACCACACTTAATGTGCGACCACCAAAAAACCTCTCTTTAGAGACCGGAACAGAGTCCATTATCATACTCTCTTCCGCCCAAAGCAGAGGTTTTTGTTTTTTTATTATCTATTTGACTCTGTTTATATGCCAGCCAAGCGATCCTGAAATCCCTTTAACGTTTTTCAATGCGACCCAATACAGCTTCAACTTCAGATGATGGGGTTTCCTATATCTTCTCTTAGACGGGTAAGGATCTCACCCAGCCAGTTGGTTCCCCGCCATGTTCTTCTATTACGAATACGCGGATCTTCCTCCGCCAGTCCCACACCCCAGATCCGGTCATCCGGGCTTGCTTCCACAAGGGTCGTTCCGCGAGTGGCGTGCAGTGCGGTCAGCAGTTCTTCGTTTTGTGTAAATTTGGCTAGATTCCCCTCGTAAACTATACGCTGGCATTCAGCTTCCCATAACGTCTGGTCGAAGCCTGTGACCTGTCTGCCCAGCTTTTTTTGTACCGAAGCAGAGCTTGCCTTCAGAATCTTGTCTGCGATGGTCTGATCGCCGAACAGCAGCGCTTTCTGGTGCATCATGTATTGCTCCGCACTCGTGTAGTGAACTCCACCGACATTAAAATCTGCCGGGTGCCACTGCGAGAATGGAGATGCGGTACGCCAGAAAAATGTGAATTTTCCCATCCTTATCCCCTCTTTACTTGTTCCTTATGGTTGTAGCAATCCCGCCCCTGGCTTGAATCACTTCTGCCTACTTCATTGATGCTTACCACTTCTACGGAGTCTGCCTCTCCGGATTCAGTCTGTACAAGCGGGAAGGTCGATGACCGGCACTGCTCGCATATTCTCCTGTTTCGATAACCCAATCGGCGATTTTGCGCCGGAAAGCGGCAGCCAGCAGCTTTTTGCCAGTGATGATCTCATGTACTTTCTGAAGCGCAGTCAGCGTAAATGTCTCCGGCATCAGATTGAATGCAATATCCGTATACTCCATCTTGGATCGCAGACGCTCAAGCGCATAATGAATGATTTTGGCATGATCAAAGGCAATCCCCTGAACCTCACCTAATGTCATGCTATGGCTCTGTACTCGTCCTTCCACCGTTTCCTTCGTCTCAATGACCGCCGATAATTCCTCTGTTCCATTGGTCAAAATCAACTGCAGCCTGCGTTCCGTCACACGTCCACGCTCATGGATATGGCGCTTCTCTTCCAGAAGCCGCTGCTCCACCCGAAACCAGTTGGCCTCGCTGGCATCATCGCCAGCCTGAAGCTGCAGCTCGCTGCTATCAACCAGCGCCATATAGGAACTGCTGATGACCCGTGTACGCGGATCGCGTTCCACATCCCCCCACGTATACAGTTGCTCCAGATAGATCTCATCCAGCCCCGTCTCCGTCAGCAGTTCCCGCCGAGCAGCATCCTCCAGCGATTCCTGCATAGAGACAAATCCACCCGGTAACGCCCACTGACCCAGATAGGGATGGCCGCCCCGCCGGATTAGCAGCAACTGGAGTTCAGGTTCCGCAAGCTTGCGATAGTTCTCCTGAGCTTCACTGCGGATCGTAAATACTAACATGTCCACGGTGACGGAAGGACGTTCGTAATCGCCAGCATTATACGTTTCCAAAAACTGTTGTTCACTGATATGTACATGGTCCTGATGCTCCTGGTAATCGGGGTCTTTTCCACCAGAGGAACCTTCGTAAGTCATCGTATACAAACTCCATTCTGTTACTAACATTATGTTATTAACAATTTGATAATATCAATTTATCACATCATTTTGTCTCAGGTCAATATTTCCAGTTCGACAGAAATGTAATGGATTGGCTTGACGATATGTCAGATCAAACTTATGATTTAGTTAGTCGACTAACTAACGGATAGGAGCAGTATATATGAATCCAGTCCAGAATGAACGGTTAATGGAGCAATTGTCCGAACTCGTGAAGCTGAAACGTTACAAGGTTCATGAGAAACTTGTGAACCACCCGAGTTGTACCCGGGACAGCCTCCTTTGCTGTTCCAGCTTGAACGGGAAGATGGTAAGTCCCAGAAAAATCTGGCCGAACAACTTCAGCGCAGTCCCGCAACGGTAACGGTGATGCTCAAGCGCATGGAGATATCCGGTTATGTGAGACGTGAAGCGGACCCGAAGGATCTGCGCAGTTTGCGAGTATTCCTGACGGATCAGGGGCGCTCTGCACTACGAGAATTGAGAGAAGTGGTTCAGGAGTTGGAACAGCAGGCCCAGAAAGATTTTACACCGGAAGAATCCCGGCTGATGTCTGCACTCGCGCAGCGTATGCTCCAAAACCTGCGTGAAGCTTGAGGTGATACATACTTGCGATATCGTTTAAAACAATATACTTGCAGGTATTATGAAATTGATTCACTTATGAAATGAAGATTGAGGTGATTTCCTAATTGTGGACGTTAAAACGATTCTTAACCCCTTATAAGTCGGCGGCGATTCTCGCCCCGCTGCTCATGGTACTTGAGGTTGCCATGGACCTGCTCCAACCCAAGCTGATGTCCAGCATCGTGGATGATGGTGTACTTGCAGGGAACCTGTCCCATATCGTCACTACAGGCCTGTTCATGTTGCTCGTTGCGTTAATCGGCTGGATTGGCGGCGCAGGCTGCACACTTTATTCAAGCAGAGCTGCCGTTGGGTACGGTACGGATCTGCGCCAGGAGTTATTTGACCATATTCAGACCTTCTCCTTCCGCAATCTGGATACGTTCCAGGAAGGATCTCTGATTACCCGTCTGACCAGTGATATAACCCAGATGCAAACGTTCGTGCAGATGCTGCTGCGGATGTTTATCCGTTCGCCGATGCTGATTATCGGCAGTATTATTATGGCATTTACGATCAGTGTGAAGCTGGCTTTGATTCTTATTGCCACTGTGCCGGTACTGTTTATTATTTTATTTATCCTGATAAAAGCCTCCTACCCGCTGTTCGCCAGTGTTCAGGATAAGCTCGATAAGGTCAACGGCGTTCTTCAGGAGAACCTTGCCGGTATCCGTGTCGTCAAAGCCTTTGCACGTGCACGTCTGGAGAGAAAGCGGTTCAAGCAATCCAATGAAGATTACACCACAACGGCCGTGAAGGCCTGGCGTATCGTAACACTGAATGCACCCGTACTTGGCTTGATGCTGAACGCTACCATTGTGGCCGTGCTATGGTTTGGCGGTTTTCAGGTGGTAGGCGGCGATATTGCTGCCGGGGATCTGATTGCTTTTATCAACTATGTCACGGTTGTACTCTCGTCTCTCACTTCAATCGGCATGATGATGATGAGCTTCTCCCGTGCCAAGGTCTCGGCTGCGCGAATCAACGAGGTACTTCATACACAGCCCGATATTCAGTCGGGAACCGATGTCTCCGACACGATGCGGCCAACCCGTGACGCGGGCCACCAGCAACCGTCTCCCCTTTCCTCGGGTTCAGCGGGTCAAGTGGAATTCAGAGATGTGTCCTTCCGTTATGACGGAGAACATACACTCACAGGCATTAATCTGATGGCTCGCCCCGGTGAAAAAGTAGCGTTACTTGGTTCAACAGGTTCAGGTAAAACCTCGCTGGTGCAGCTGATCCCTCGTCTGTATGATGCTTCGCAGGGTGAAGTTCTCGTGAATGGAGTGAACGTTCGCCACTGGGATCTTCAGGATCTTCGCAGTCGCGTGTCCATTGTGTTGCAGGAATCCATCCTGTTCAGTGGCAGCATTCGGGATAATATATGCTTCGGTCGGCCCCATGCGACGGATGCCGAGATGCGCGTTGCAGCACAGGCTGCGGCAGCCGACGATTTTATTATGAAACTGACGGATGGATATGACACGGAGCTGGGTCAGCGCGGGGTCAACCTCTCAGGTGGACAAAAACAGCGTATATCCATTGCACGCGCTCTGCTTATGCAACCGGAAGTGTTGATTCTGGATGACAGTACAAGTGCTGTCGATCTGCGTACAGAAGCGAGCATTCAGAGGGCTTTGCAGTCCCTGATGAAAGACAGTACGACCTTTTTGATCGCACAACGGATCTCTTCCGTGAAGGATGCAGACTGCATATATGTGCTGGATGAAGGCCAGATCGTTGCTCAAGGTACACATGATCATCTCATGGCTCATTCGTCACATTACCAATCCATCTATTATTCACAGCAACGGAAGGAGGATGCTCAATTTGGCTAAACATACAACTCCCTCCAACCATCAAACCGTCGTACCCCCGATTGGAAGATTCGGTCCACCAGGCAGAGAACCTGTCCCCAAAGTCAGAGCCCATAATGCCCGTCATGCTCTAATCCGGGTGTGGTCCTATATGGGACGTCATCGCAAAGGGGTTATTGTAGCTCTCATACTTACAGCTCTGGGTACGTTGCTGAATCTGGCAGGACCCTACCTTCTCGGCCGTGCTGTTAATGAACATATCGTTCCCAAAGTAACGGACGGTCTGCTGAAGGAATGTCTTCTCTTGCTTAGTGTTTATGTCCTTGGATCGCTCCTGATGTGGGCTCAATCCTATGTCATGATTGGCGTGTCCCAACTGACCGTCAAGGATCTTAGGCATGCATTGTTCTCGCGTCTACAACAGCTGCCTATCCACTTCTTTGATAAAAATCAAAGCGGGGATCTCATGAGCCGGGCTACCAATGATATCGATAACGTGTCCACCACGCTGAATCAAAGTGTAACCCAATTGATGTCCAGTGCCATTTTGCTCGTTGGCTCCTTGTCGATTATGCTTGCGCTGGATGTTCGGCTTACCCTGCTCAGTCTGGTTACGGTACCCTTAATCACCATCGCCACTCGACTGATTGCTTCGAAGACGCGCAAACACTTTACAGCCCAGCAGAGATTACTTGGTGAGCTTAACGGATATGCTCAAGAAACGATTGCCGGACAGAAAGTCTTAGCGGCCTATAACCGTCAGGATCAGGCACACCACCATTTCAAGAGCATGAATGAGAAACTACGCACGTCCAGCACTCAGGCTCAAAGCGTTTCGGGTCTGGTTGGGCCTACAATGAACGTGTTTAATAACATCGGATTTGCCATACTGGCTTCGGTTGGTGGATGGATGGCCTATCATGATCTGACCTCCATCGGACTGATTGTCAGCTTTCTCGCATACTCCCGACAGATTGAACGGCCGATCAACGATCTGGCCAATCAATACAATCTGATTCAGGCAGCGATTGCAGGTGCCGAACGCGTATTTCAGATTATGGATACGCCGTCTGAGTATGTGGAGGAACAGAAGAAACAACTGGATCACATTCAGGGTGACGTTGTATTTGAGGATGTCTCCTTCGGATACAGTGCAGAGAGAGACATTCTGAAGAAGCTGAGCTTCACCGCTAAGGCTGGCGAGATGATCGCACTTGTGGGACCCACCGGAGCAGGCAAAACGACCATCATTAACTTGTTGCCCCGATTCTACGAGCTTACAGGTGGACGAATTACCATCGATGGACAGGACATCTCTGAACTGGAGAAGGATCAGCTGCGACGGCAACTCGGCATCGTGCTTCAGGATGCTTATCTGTTCTCCGGCACCATCCGTGATAATCTCGCCTATGGCAAGCCGGATGCAACCGATGAAATGATCCGGCAAGCGGCCATACTTGCGAATGCACATTCGTTCATCCGCAAACTGTCGCAGGGCTACGACACTCCGATTATTTCTGGAGGAAGCAACTTGAGTCAGGGCCAGCGACAGTTGTTAACGATCGCCCGAGCCATTCTCGCTGACCCTGCCATTCTGATCCTGGATGAAGCAACGAGCAGCATTGATACACGTACCGAAATGCAGATCCAGCAAGCCATGCGCACCTTGATGAAGGATCGTACCAGCTTCGTTATCGCCCACAGGTTGAGCACCATTCGCGAAGCCGATCAGATTCTGGTCATTGATGATGGACAGATTGCTGAGCGAGGAAGCCATGACGAGTTAATGCAGCAACAGGGATTCTACTATCAATTACATCAGGGATAGCTCAGTTCATTGGTTACACGGGGGACTTGTCGTGTCATGTGGATTCAGCCCTAGCTATGCATAAACCAAACGCCGCATGGAGTTCTCTTGAACCCCGTGCGGCGTTTTCACTTTATTTTTTTCTGTTACTCTACTCTTCTGCTATCATAGTACTCCTCCGTTCCTTTATGCTGGGTGACTACATTTCGCTGATCTTGTTCTGCCGTTGTTCTGTTTGGGTTCTGTTTTAGTTGAGACGTTGCTGCTTCTGGCTCTTCGGAACATACTACATATCCACAGGCAGATGAAGCGTGAAGGTGGAGCCAATGCCCATTTCGCTATGGACGGTAATTTTCCCGTTATGGTCCTGCACAATTTTCTGACAGAGCGCCAATCCGAGTCCGGTGCCTTCTTCTTTTGTCGTATAGAACGGATTGAATATGGAAGTTAAAGAATTCTCCGGAATCCCGCTGCCCGTATCTGTAATTGAGATAAGCACCTTGTCCCCCTCCTGCAACAAATTCATATGTACCTCACCGGGGTCTGTCATCGCTTCAAATGCATTACGAATAAGGTTTATCAATACCTGCACAATTTTGTCCCGATCCATGTTGATCACGACCGGTCCACCATTCATTTCGAGTGTAATTCGATGCCCGCGGGATGCCGCATCCGACTCGGTCAGAGACATGACCCGTTCGAGGCAGTTTCCCAACTGCTCTGGCTTCATATGATTGACATGCGGCTTGGAAAACTGTAAGAATTCAGCCGTCAGATCCGTTACTCTGGTCACCTCACCCATAATGACTTCATACCATGGTGCGATATTGAAGGCTTGTCCACGTGACAGTTGCAGGAATCCCCGAATCGCCGTAAGCGGGTTCCGGATTTCGTGAGCCATACCAGCGGCCAGTTCACCTACGGCCCTTAGTCTTTCGGAACGAAAGACTTCTTCTTCATTCTTCAGCCACTTACTGTGCTGGTGTTGAAGTAGCCTGTCCTCGGCAATCGTCATAAATTGCTCCAATGGCTCCGACGTTTCCGAGAATAGCGAGATACTATAGCTAACCTGCAGCCTTTGGAGCTGAACAGACAGCAATGATGCCAAGCGTTCTTCAATATCTTGCATTTTCGGCAAAACGACTGCAAACCGATCTCCCGCATATCGGGATACACCATACGCCTCCGGGAATTGATTGGTAATCATCTTGCCTGTACCCGTGATTACCGAACACCAGGGATCATCCGATTCTTTCTTAAATCCGCTATAATTATTGACGTTCAAAAGAACAAGTACAAAGGACCGTTGCGCTTCTACGGTCTTATTTAACACCTCCATATAACCCGCATAGTTCAACAGTCCCGTTAACTGATCATGAAGGGTGAGGAATCGATTTTTCTCACGAAGTCTGCGTTTCTCGGTCTCGCTGTTAATCAGGGTGTGATACAAAAAAACGATGACCACCGAGGTTAACAGGTCAAACAGGGAAACCAGCAACGCGTACGTATCAATAGGTATATAGGAAAGACGAATCACCGTATATTGCAACATGAGCAGCAGTGAAATGGGTATGGTCTGCGCTACACGTTGTTTGTCCTGGATCATCGAAATAATGAGCACATAATACAACATGTTGCACCAGTTCAGTCCACTGAAATAATGGAATATCCCGAGAATGATCCAATGAAACTTCCGCAACACAGGATATCGTCTTTCTCCATAGATACTCGCTATTAACACAGCGCCTGCAAGCAACATTATTGACAGATTAGGGGTAAGCCTTAGGACATAAGAGGACAGAATGACAAGCAGACAGCCCAGTGGGAATATCACCATTTTCAACGTGTAACTTAGCAAATAGCCTCGCCCCCTTTGACATTTAACTCACATCTAACAACTTATGTACATGTATTATATCGATAATGATTAGCTGATGTTGTCGATTAGTGGAGGATCGTCAAATTCGCAAGAATGTATAATTTATAAAGATAATAGGACATGTAATGTAATTGAAATTCATTAATATTACAAATAATCCCTTTTCAAGCCGTGTTATTGTGTTACTATATATATGTATGGATTAATTTAGGAAAATCTCTTGGTTATGGAGGAATTTTCATGATAACACAACGAAAACCACTGGGTCTCGGAACCCTCTCACTACTTGTTCTCGCGATGGGTCTCGCTTTTAACTTTCCATGGGGAGCAACGAAGTTTATGTTCAGTCATTACCTTTTCGACTTCATACATTTGCCTATTTATAGCAACGGAACTCAAGGACTTCACATCCCCTTTGTAATCGCAGCCCTCTTCTGGATTCCGACCTTTCTGATCGCCAGAAAATATCGCGCCCATTGGGGCACCGGTGTATCTTATAACGTCGCCGGATTTATGTTGCTCTTATGCATCATTGGACCGTTTATCCACGTCATCGATTGGATGGTCAACGGTTAAACAATGAAAGCCAGCTCTCTATATCCCGAGGGCTGGCTTCTTTGCTGCTTTTCCATATAAATTTTTACGCCACAACGGAGAGTGCAGAACCATTTATTTCTTCGCCATATATTTACGGATGTCAAAAGCCACCGCAGCGACAATAATCAATCCTTTGATAATCAACTGCCAGTATGGATTCACGCCGATAAAGGTCAGGCCGTAGTTAATAACCCCAAAGATCAGCACACCCGCCATCACTCCAGGCACTGTTCCGATACCGCCAGCCGTTGACACACCGCCTACCACACATGCGGCAATCGCATCCAGCTCATACATGTTACCGTAATTGTTCGTGGCCCCACCGGTTCGTGCTGCCTCCAGCACACCACCCAGACCATACAATGCACCCGCAATGGCATACAGGGCAACCAGGTTGCGTGCCACATGTATTCCGGATACATGTGCTGCCTGAATGTTGCCGCCGATCGCGTACATGTTTTTGCCGAGACGTGTCTTGTTAAAAACAACCCAGCAGATCATGGCTACCGCAATCGCAATCAGTACAATATACGGGATGGAGTACCCACCGCCGAGATCAATGTAACCAGAACCAATGGCGGTGAAGTCCGGTCTTAGTCCGCCAATCGGCTGCGATTGATTCGGTTCCGTGTCAAAATAAATAGAGTTCAGTCCGTACACGGCCACCATGGTACCCAGCGTAGCGATAAAAGGAGGCACATGTAATTTGGCAATGATCAGTCCATTCACGAGTCCCACGAACAGACCCGCTGTAATGCCAACAAGGATAGGCACAATCACCCATAACTGAGGCAGATCGGGGAAGAAGCGGTTCGCATACTCGTCAATTTGCAGCATGGATGCCGATACCACAGCCGTCAGACCAACCACCCGTCCAGCCGACAGATCGACACCACCCGTGACAAGGATAAAGGCTGCCCCGAGTGCAATAATGGCCCGAGTGGAGGACTGCTGTAATATATCCCGTAGTGTGGAGAAAGCGAGAAAGTTCGGATCGGCAATAGCTATGCCAATGATGAGCAGAATCAGTACGATAAAGATGGCTCGCTGTGTTACATATTGCTTCACTTGATTGATCATCTGTGGGTTCATCTGTTTCCCTCCTGACTAAGCCATCCGCTGCTGCGCGGCCAGCCTCATAATATCCTGCTCGGTAGCCTCGGCTCCGTCTACAATTCCGGTTAGACGTCCTTCGCTCATGACCATAATGCGATCCGACATACCTAACAGTTCCGGCATCTCGGAGCTAATCATAATAATACTTTTACCTTGACGGACCAGCTCGGTAATAATGGTGTAGATCTCGAACTTGGCTCCCACATCAATTCCACGCGTTGGTTCGTCGAGTAGTAGAATCTCCGGGTCGGTCAGCAACCAGCGGGCGAGTAGAACCTTCTGCTGATTACCACCCGAAAGGTTTCGAATCAGCGTGTTAACCGAAGGCGTTTTGGTTCTGAATTTCTGCATCTGCTCTCGTGCTTCCTCGCGTCCCTTTTTCTCGTCCAGCAATCCCACGCGATTACGGTAACGCCCCAGACTCGCGATGATTGTATTCTCATACACCGACAACACCGGGAATATTCCCGTAACCCTTCGCTCTTCGGTCAACAGCGCGATGTTGTGACGCTTCGCAGCAGCGGGCGAATTAATCTTCACCTTGCGCCCATGAATCGATATGCTGCCTGAAGCGAGTCCCTCAATCCAAACAGCGATTCAATTAACTCCGTCCGCTGTGCTCCAACCAGACCGCCAATCCCAAGCACTTCACCCTTGCGCAGCTCAAAAGATACCTCACGAAACGAGTTGGACTGATTCGAAGTCAGTCCTTCGGCCTTCAATATTACTTCACCCGGTACGTTCGTCCGTTCCGGGAACCGCTCATTCATATCACGGCCAACCATACGTGTAATGATCAGATCTGTCGTTAGATCGGCAGCATCCCATGTCCCGACAACAAAGCCGTCGCGCATAATCGTGACCTCATCCGAGATCGTCAGAATTTCCTCCATCTTGTGCGAAATATAGATAATGGATACCCCGCGACTGCGCAGCTCATTAATGATGGCGAAGAGCTGTTCCACTTCCTTGCCTGTCAGGGAAGAGGTGGGTTCATCCATGACGATGACTTTGGAATTAAACGAGACCGCCTTGGCAATTTCCATCGATTGAATTTTGGACACGGACAGCGTTCTGGCCTGAGCCTTCGGATCAATATCCAGATTCAAATCCTGGAACAGGGACAGTGTATCGGTGTACATCCGTTTCTCATCTACCAGCCAGGCTCTCATTGGAAAACGCCCCAGCCATATATTCTCCATCACCGGACGATGAGGGACCGGATTCAACTCCTGATGAATCATGGATATGCCATGCTGAAGGGCTGCCTTCGAATTCGGTATATCCACGTCCTCTCCATCGATGCGTACCGTTCCTTCATCTGGCCGATACATGCCGAACAAGCATTTCATGAGCGTGGATTTGCCCGCTCCATTTTCTCCCATCAACGCATGAACTGTTCCCGGCTTCACCTTCAACGTGACTTGACTTAGTGCCTGCACACCGGGAAAAGCTTTGGAGATTCCGTTCATCTCCAGCAGGTAAGGTGATTCCATCTTGTATGCTCCCCTTCCTTATGACCGGCAGAAAAAGGGACGCTACCCGAATGACGGACGTCCCTGTCTGCTGCTGTTATTGGGCGTCGGCGATGTTGTCTTTCGTAATTTTTTTGTATGCAATCCAGACGTATTTCCCATCTGTAATGTCGAATTGGGTGTTTTCCTTCGTTGGTGTCTCGCCTTTGGCAAGAACAGCAGCCAGTGCCACCGTTGCTGCGCCCTGATTCTTGGCGTCATTCAGAACTGTACCGAGCATCGTACCATCTTGCAGAGCCTGAATGGCAGGTGCCGTTGCATCCACACCAACGACTGGCATGGATTTGCCATCCTTGAAGTACCCCGCTGCTTTCAGCGCTTCAATGGCGCCCAAGGCCATATCGTCATTATTCGCAAGCACGGCTTCAATCTTTTCACCATGGGAAGCAAGGAATGCCTGCATTTTCTCCTGCCCTTTCACCCTGTCCCACATGGCTGTGTCTTCCGCCAGTGCTTCCACTTCGATACCGGCATCCTGGATCGCTTGAACGGAATATTTGGTCCGCAGTTCCGCATCCTGGTGACCCGGTTCCCCTTTCAGCATGACGTATTGCAGCTTGCCATCCCCGTTTTTGTCTGCTTCCGGATGTGCCTTCCAGTAATCCACAATCAGCTGCCCGGAGATCGTGCCTGATTCCTCCGCTTTCGCTCCTACGTAGTACACTTTATCCCACTTGTTCATGTCTTCTGCCACCGGCTCGCGGTTGAGAAATACGACTGGAATGTTGGCTGCCTTGGCCTTGTCAATGATGACGCCAGCTGCCGTCCGGTCTACCGGGTTCACAGCCATCGCATTGTATTTCTTGGATACGAACAGATCAACTTTCTCATTCTGAGTCGGCTGTGCATTCTGGCTGTCCACGATATCCAGGGTCGCCACGCCTTCTGCTGCTGCGGTCATCGCATTACGCACACCCGTCATGAATGTATCATCGAATTTGTAGATGGCGACGCCAATCTTGGGCGTTTCTGTTCCACCTGCCGCCTGACCACCTGTCTCTGTTCCTGTATTGCCACCTGCGCTGTCTCCACCACTGCTGCACCCCGCCGCCACAACCATAAAAGCTGTAAGTAACAATGTCATCCACGTCTTCTTCATATCCTAATGACCTCCCCCAAGTTCATTCGGCTTCACCGATATCTTTATTATGAAAGGGTTTACAATACATTCAAATACAATATCTTCACCTGTTCTATCGAAATCTTCCTCATTGTACAAAAGGAAACAGCAACTTCTGGTTATCCATCCAGAACATATTGTCGGTACTAACCACCTTCGTCTCCAGAGTCACTCTCGCCTGCACCTGTTGATTATTCAGCCTTGCAACAGCCTGATTCAGGCCCAGATACCCTGCACTGTACCCATTCTGCACGATGAGATGTTCAAAGACACCTTCCTGCAATTGCTCCAGTTGCTCCTGCTCGCTGCCAAACCCAACAATTCTGACCTTGTCCGCAGATTTGCGTCGGTTCAGTTCATCCGCTGCTCCAAGGGAAGCAGGTTCCTGTAGTGCAATGAAGCCATTCACTTGCTGCTGGTCCAGCAACTGCTTGGCGGCCTGCCAACAACCATCCCGCGTATTGCATACCGATTTGAGTTCCACTTGAATCCCGGGATACTGTGCCAAGGCTTCCATAACTCCCTGCTCCCTGTGAACCAAACCCGCGTTGAGCGGATCAGGCCCCATTAACGCAACATGTCCTCGTCCTTCCAGAAGTTCCGCCATGGCCTGCCCCGCCTGCCTGCCCGCTTCCAGATTATCCATGGAGATTACGCTGGTTATGCCCTTCACGGGAAACTCATCATTAAGCACGATGACGGGAATAATGGCTCCATCGGAATTCGTTGTCTTTGCCTTCTGAATGATGTCGCTAAGTGCCTTCACACTCAGGGGATCGACCAATAGAGCCGAGGCCCCCTGCTTCAGAGCCAAAGCTGCGGCTTCCACCTGAGCATACTCTCGCGCACTACGAGATAGTGTTCTTCTATCTGCATTGGCTGGCTTGACCTGGATCTGGCTCTCGGTAGTGTCCGGGATGGAGAGCGTGTACATATTGCCGTCGGAAGGGTAGGCTTCGACCGTAATCAGTTCCGCCCCGTTCTCCTTGGCAGCCGCTTCGGCACCAAGCCGAATGGCTTCCGCAAGTTCCCCTGTTCCAGCAGGGGTGATCAGCGCAATACGTGGCGGTAACGCCGTTGCATCAGGACTTGATATGCCACAGGCTGCACACAATAGCAGCAGACAGCCGCTTCCGGCTATTCGATGTACTGATCGCCATCTCAGGAATGTAGATAAGGGTACATCAATTCGTTTTAGCATGTTTAGAAATGTACGGATTGTTCCACTGCCCCTGTTAACCATGATGTCCATCATTGGGCTCGCCCTCCTTCTGCTCTGATTGAACGGGAATCCGAATCCAAACGGTGGTACCCTCTTCCAGCTCACTTGTGAATTCAAGACCATAGCTCTCGCCGTAATAGAGACGTATACGGTCATGTACATTGCGTACAGCGACACCTGATCCTGCACCGCTTTTGACTACAGGACGACCACTTATTAATCCCGACATCTGCTCCTCCGTCATACCCACACCATTATCCGTGATGCGAAACACCAGCTTGTTGTCCTCACGATATACATCAATCTCGATACATCCCTCGTCCATGTGATACTCGATGCCATGAACAATAGCGTTTTCAATCAGGGGTTGAAGCACCAGCTTCAATGTCAAGCAATCCAGCAGCGTCTCATCTGCCATGATCCTGAAGTTGAATTTGCGCTTGAATCTCATCTGTTGAATTGTCAGATAATGCTGGGCATGCTCCAGTTCTTCCCTGATGGTGATAATCGTTTTTCCCTGACTGAGACTGATGCGAAACAAGCGTGAGAGTGACGTAATCATCGTAATCACTTCCTCATTGCGGCTCATGCCTACCATGCGCACCACGGAATTCAGGGTGTTATATAGAAAATGCGGATTGATCTGAGCCTGCAAGGCTTCCAGCTCCAGACGTCGCTTCTGCTCCTGTTCATGAATGATCTCATCCATCAAGGTGCGAATTTTATTAACCATGAGGTTAAAGCGACGGGATAGACGTTCCACTTCAAGCGGTCCTTCAATAGGCAACTCCACGTTGAAATCCCCGCGCTCCACAGCCTTCATCTTCCGTTCCATTCGCCGAATCGGACGAGTCAGACTGGAGGACAGGAACAGGGATACCAGGATGCCCAGTACCAGCACAACCACCAATACACGAACCAGATAGCCAGTGACTTCCTGGCGAGTTGTCATAATCTCATCCAGATAGGCGACACCGACAATTTTCCATCCGATATTGGCGACGGACTTCACGGTATTCAGCCTTTTCTGTCCCTCTGCTTCATCTTCATAACTGCCGGTTGCCACCAGAGCCTGTTCAATATTCTCGCTTTTGAGTCCCATATACATTAATTGTTGCTGCGGATGATACACGATATTGCCCGCACTCTCATCAATAATATAGACGTATCCCCGTTGCCCCAGACTGACTCGGCGGCTCAGTTCATCCATCTGTTTGAAGTTGATATCGACCAGCAGGATCACCTGCAGATCCTGTCCATTTTCCCTTATCGTAATGCCTTTGCTCATGGAAACGACCCATCTGTATGGGCCTGTGTACATATTCTGAATATGAGGCAATGAGAAACTAAGATGATCTGGCACGCGAAGGGCAGACTGAAACCACCCTTGCTGTGTCACATGGGCACTCGGTTTTAATTCGGCCGAAGGTCTGTTCTTGAGCAAATGTCCAGTAGAGTCAAGAAGGGTAATCGAGATGATATCCTCACGGCTGCTGAGCAGTATATCGAGTTGTTTGTCCACCTGATCCCCTTCCCATATCCCGTCACGCAGCATGTGTTCCTCAATCGCACGGTACAGATGAGACATACTGCGTACGTAATCCTCCAGGTTATAACTGACCTGATCTACAATCTGTCTCGTCGTCAGTTCCGCACTTCGCTCGGCAGCCTGCGTGAATTTGTCGTGCAGAAGCATCGCCATAATGGTCAACACCAATACAATGAAGACAGAGAAGGACCACGTTATGATAGAACGGATACTGCTGACCCTGGATGAACGCAGACGAGAGCGCAAGCGACATCCTATGGACTTCACCCATCTGATCAAGGATCTCATCGTACTGAACCTTCGCTTGCCGCCTGGGGAGCCTGTTTACGATACTCTTTGGGCGAGACACCGATGTGTTTTTTGAAACAAAAGCTGAAATAATTCGGTTCGGCGAAGCCGACCTGTTCCGCAATCTGAAACGACTTCAGCTCGGTCGAGCGAAGCAGTTCGCGGGCTGCCTCCATGCGAATCTGCATCAGATATTGCAGGAAGGTGAGCTGTACTTCTTTTTTGAAAATGCCACAAAAATAACCGGAGCTGATATGCAGATGTCCGCATACCTTCTGAATGGACAGGTCAGGATCGGCATAGTGCTCTTTGGTGAAGGTTAACGCCTGTTCCACAATATCCTTGTATACGTGCTGGCGACCGCTCGCAATGCGATGTTGTACGAGCAGACAGACCTCCCGTACCTTCTCCTGTGCCTCGGACAATCCGGGCAGTCGGAACAGATCCGCATACAACTGGAATCCTGCACCAAAGATATCTTCCATGGCTTCTCCTGATGCTTGTGCAGCCTTCCATACCATCGTTAACACTTCTATTAGATACAGCTGAATGTCACTTCGCCCATGCTCCACCGTAATTTCCCTGAAAATGATCGCAAGCGTCTCCTCCAGCTCCACCTGTGTGCCCGCCTTCAGACAACGCGTCAGCGTCTGCTGCTTCAACTCGTCAAATCGCAGTTTGCCCGCTGTCTGGCGCTCCACATCCGCAATATATATGATCGAATCAGTCCCGGGAACTAGCCGGTAATCCAGTGCCAGCAGGGCATCTTCATAGGCATGATTCACATCCGCAAGGGTATCCACAATCTGACCAGATCCCACTGTGGCCGGGATGCGCAAATAGTGGTTGATACTACGCATGACATTTTCCAGCGCCTTCTGTTGCCGCTTCGCCCCATCTGTCCCACCCCACCGATCCACGTAGAGCAGTACAACGGCCTCCTGATGCATAAATGCATGACCAGCCCCATGTTCCGACCAGACTTCTGCCGCAATATTAAGTGCAGCGAACTGTTTCAGTTCAGCATCTTCCGATTGACGCAAGGAACCTCCAGGTACAATGACCTCTGGCTGATCTGCTTGCTCTGATGCTGTTTTCATATGTCGCTGTGGATCATTAGATATTCCTTCGTGCTTCTCCTTCTTCGTGTCTCCATCCATATGAAGTGTTAATACGGATACACCGTATCTTTCCCCTGCCAGATCCAATCCGCATTGTTTGGCTTTGCTATGAATATAGGTCGAGGATTTCTGACGATGGAGCAGCGTTGCCATGAGATCTGCCTGCAATAACGGCAAACTGGCATGATAGTGCTCACGTAGCTGCTGTACATCTTCACGCTCGGCCACTTCAGCCGCCATCTGGGCACGCAGTCTTGTAAGCAGCTCGGTCAGGTGCCCTGCCGAGAACGGCTTCAGCAGATATTCATCCACACTCAGCGAGACGGCTTGCCTGGCATAATCAAATTCATCATATCCGGTCAAAATAACGACTTTCACCAGTGGATTCCGCATCCGCAATCTTCGTGCCAATTCCAATCCATCCATAAAAGGCATGCTGATATCCGTAACCACAATATCCGGCTCTACCCGTTCCGCCATCTCCAGCGCTTCCCGCCCATTCTCTGCCAAACCGACAATCCGCAGATCGAGTGCTTCCCAATCGACCTCTACCACTAACCCTTCGCGTACATCTTCTTCATCATCCACCAGCAGCACCCGGTACACGTTCATATCCCTCCCTTTTATCTGACGGGCATAAGCCCGAGCAATTATAGATAAGTAAACTTGTCGCATCATTTAATAATGGTTATGTAGAGAAGCTCTAATGTTGCCATCATAATATACAATATTATCGGAAATATGTAATCGCTTTCTTCATTAGGAGTGAGGCAGCCCTAACGATGTTCTCCTTGTTAATCTTCCTGATTGGCAAGCATATGTATAACTTCCTCGATCGTCGATTTCCGCTCAACCAAAACGGTCGATGACTGACTCAATATTAAAAACCTCCAAATCTTGACTTATATTCGCGGACATGGTATTATCATATCAATCGATACATTAGTGGACATCAAGTCTGCGGTTTACAAGGAACCTGGTGAGTGTTAACTTAATTTATACTCGTCGTAATGTTCGGCAAAAACTTATTTTTTTGGAGGAATCACATGCAAACAGGTACAGTTAAATGGTTCAACGCGGATAAAGGCTTCGGCTTTATCGAAACTGAAGAAGGAACAGACGTATTCGTTCATTTCAGTGCAATTCAAGGTGAAGGTTACAAATCATTGGACGAAGGACAACGCGTTCAATTTGAAGTAACTCAAGGCAACCGTGGACCACAAGCTGAGAACGTTACTAAACTTTAATTATATGAAGGCTGCCTTTTAACAAGGCAGCTTTTTATTTATAACCATATTGCACACGTTAAACTGTTATCCACCATTGAATCTACATTGAAAGTGAGGTATTACCCATGGACAAAGAACAATTGATCGTAGAAGTTGCCAAGGCTGGCGGTTTCTCTAAGAAGAACGCTGAAAAAGCTGTAACCGTTGTACTCGATTCCATTCTCGAAGCTCTAAAAGAAGGTAAAGAAGTTCAATTGGTTGGATTCGGGAAGTTCGAAGTGCGTGACCGTGAGGCAAGAACGGGAAGAAGCCGCAAAACAGGTAAAGAAATACAACTCCCTGCAGGTAAAGTTCCTGTGTTCACAGCAGGAATAAGCATGAAGGAAGCTTTAAATTAAGCAATGCAACACCCATTGAAAAGAGGTTTTTATTCAAACACACAATGATAATATGGATTTAAATGTCGTGTTTTCTACCGTTGATGATATCATTAACTTTTATTCCGGCAAGCAGACGAACCCGAATAATACAGAAAATCACTCCCATGGTAAACCCTCATCAGCGGATTCTGAACATCCCCTGCGACCATCCACTCGCTAAACGTATATACTCATCTTGGACAACAAGAGGTCCTGTTCCGCTCCAAACGGTCCAGGGCCTGATTTGTTTTAAGCACGAGTATTTGTATCCTCACTTTCTTCATATCTTTGTCGAAGTACATTCAGAGTAACCAAGTGCCTGGTCAAATAAAGCTGGCTCCGTCAGGAACCAGCCGTTTTCTCGTTTCTTTGTCAACCCATCCTACTTGCTATTAAGCAATTCGCGTAATGTCTGTGAATCGTATCCGGAGACCAATCGTTCCAGATGAGCATCCAGCCACGTCTCATCCTGATCCCACCATTTCAGTTCCAGCAGCATTGCAATGGTTTCTTCGTCAAAACGCTTTTTGATAAACTTCGCTGGATTACCACCAACGATCGTATAAGGCTCGATATCCTTAACAACTGTCGAATTGGAGGCAACAATGGCACCATCTCCGATGGTAACACCAGGCATGATCGTCACATTTTGCCCAAGCCAGACATCGTTCCCAAGGTTGGTATCGCCCTTATAAGGGAGCTGCTCAAGCGTTGGTGTCACACGCTCCCACCCTCCGCCGAAAATGTTGAACGGATAGGTTGTCACGCCCTCCATTCGGTGATTCGCACCATTCATAATGAATGTCACACCTTCTGCAATCGCACAGAAATTGCCGATCACGAGACGATCACCTATGAAGTCATAATGATGCTGGATCCGGTCATAGAATTGCTCCGGCGAATTCGTATTATCGCTATAATACGTATAATCACCGATGTCTACATTGGAACGCGGTGGCAAGTTTTGAATGTAACAGACCGTGCGGATATTCTCATTCGGGAAAAGTTTTGTTTTATCAGGGGCCACAGGTATTCCCTCCTTTCCCCTTATTGTAACAGATATTAGATTTTGAACGGCCGACAGCACGCTCCCCTTCATAATTACACTTACTGCCACAGCTGAAGAGAAGACGATAAATATACTGATAACAACCAAACTAATTTTGGTACCGATGCTCATGCTTCGGATAACAGCACATACTGGAATATTAAACCAGACCAAAAAGGTCACACCTTCTCTGTTAACCAGAAAAAGTGTGACCCATAACTATATAGATATACAGTTGTAATTCTGCTATTCCCAATCCATGACCCTGTTACGCTGGATCAGGTACGATTCGATATCGCTCATCAGGAGAGGTCTGGAAGGTGTATACGCCCTTCTCCACATTCGCCGAGTCAACTTTCACTGTCGAACCATCCACTGTAAATATGCCGAATGGACGTGACCCGTGAATTCGGATTGTACATGTATTCCCCTGCTCAGATAAGACCTCGGCCTCCATTAACTGACCCTGGGCCCAATGCATGTTTACTTCGAATCCGCCTCGGGCGCGCACGCCTTTCACATTCCCGTCCGGCCAAGCATCCGGTAGTGCCGGCAACAACTCCAACTGATCTTCGTGGGATTGCAGCAACATCTCCAGTATGCCCGCAGTTGCCGCGAAATTACCATCGATCTGGAACGGCGGATGTGCATCAAACAAGTTCGGGTACACCCCGCCCTTCTGAGATGGACGCTTCTCATCTTCTCTCACCAGATTCAGTAAATTGTGGATCAATTGGAGTGAACGATTGCCGTCACGGAAACGAGCCCATAATCCAATCTTCCAGCCCAGACTCCAGCCGGTGCCTCCATCCCCGCGCAGCTCTAATGAACGCCGGGCAGCCTCAAATAATTCTGGTGTCTTCTCAGCAGTCAACTGACGTCCCGGGAATACACCAAACAGATGGGATACATGACGATGATGCACATCCTCATCTTCGAAGTCCACGGACCATTCCTGCAATTGACCACGGTTACCAATCTGGAGCGGCAACAAGCGTTCACGCGCCTGGACAAGCTCCTGCCTGAATTCTTCGTCCATCTCCAGAATGGCTATGGCATCGATACAATTCGTGAATACATCCCACATAAGTTCAAGGTCCATAGAAGCCGCCGCACTTACGGCTGCCATACCATCTGCAGTACGGAATTTGTGCTCAGGAGACGTTGAAGGAGATGTGATCAGATGTCCATCCTTGTTCTCATGTAACCAATCCAGCCCGAACCGTGCAGCTTCTTTCATAATCGGATAAGCCTGTTCCCTCAGATAATATTCATCTTGTCCGAAGGTGTAATGCTCCCACATATGCTGGGCAAGCCATACGCCACCCAACGGCCACATGACCCACGACGGATCACCGTCACCAAAGTCCCCAACAGGGCAGGTCTGGGCCCAGATATCCGTATTATGGTGGGCTGTCCAACCGCGCGCTCCATAATTGACTGCTGCGGTTGTCTTTCCGTTCTCCGCCAATTGACCAATCAGTTTCAGCAGTGGTTCATGGCATTCTGCCAGATTACTTGTCTCCGCAGGCCAGTAGTTCATCTCGGCATTAATATTCAAAGTATAATTGCTGCTCCATGGTGCCCGTGTCTCCTTGTTCCATATGCCCTGCAGGTTGGCTGCCTGCGAGCCGGGCCGTGAACTGGAGATTAACAAATACCGTCCATACTGGAACAAAAGTTCAACAAGTCCACGGTCACTGCCGCCGTATTGTTCAATCCGTTGATCGGTTGACAGCTCTTCAGGGGCACGATCCCCTTCCAGATGCAGTTCAACCCGGTGATATAGATTCTGGTAGTCTTCCACGTGAGCTTGACGCAGCTCTTCGTAATCTAGTAAGGAAGCTTGGCGAATAGTCTCCTGTGTGATCGGGGCTGGGTCTTGTCCGTTTTTCCCCGGTGAACGATCATATCCGCTGAAGCTGGTTGCCGCACTCACCCACAGTGTAGCCGTTGTAGCATTGGTAACATGCAGGCCGCTTCCATCCACCCGGCTGCTGCCTCCCTCCAGACTGACGTGAATTCTCGCTTCAAATGACATCGCCTCCGTATTGCCCTCTTCTCCATATACAATAGGATGGTCTACGTTGGTATACGATGGTGCAACATGCTCAGGAGCAATTCCGCGCATAACCGTCTGATGTTCAGATACGGAGAGGGATGCACGCAACGGGCTGTCCATCTGCGTACGGAAACTAAGCAGTCCCGGTGTGCTCGAAGTCAGACGGATCACAATCACCTGATGTGGATGCGAAGCAAATACTTCACGTGTGTACCGGGTTTCCCCAACCTTGTATGTTGTACGTGCGATGGCTTCATCGAGATCCAGCTCTCTGCTATAGGCTTGATGGCTGTTCCCATGTTCCATGCGAATATGCAAATAACCAAGCGGCAGATAGGATTCGGTGTAAGCTCCCATCATTTGTTTGCTCAATGCATCAGCTTCGACATAACGCTGTTCCTGAATCAGTTTACGAATCTCAGGCAAATGCTCCAGGGCTCCCGGATTATTGTTGTCTCGGGGAAAACCGGACCATAACGTATCCTCATTTAACTGGATCGTTTCCTGTTCTACCGTGCCGTATACCATTCCACCCAGTCTGCCGTTCCCGACTGGAAGCGCTTCCGTCCAAACTCGTGCGGGTCTGCCGTATTGGAGCTTCATCAAGATATTCCTCCTTCATTTATGCTAATGACGTTTATAATGATCTGCTTTGTATTATAGCTTATTTGCCGGGAGATTGAAGTATATAATCCATCTTTTATTATGGGCGCAGGAATTATTCAGAAATCACATGAGAAATGCTAGAGACAAACCTTTAATGAATCTTAGATAAACAAATTACAAAAATTATTTTTTTTACAAATAAATGTATACTTTTGTCATTTTATTTGGTAATGTTTAAAAGTATTATAATTATATAGGATGTTTTTGAATGAAATTATCGCGCATTTTACCAAAATTTGCATCAGGTGCTTTGGCTTTAAGTTTATTATTCTCTGTTTCCCCAATTTTCGCTTCGGGTGTTCAGGACCTCACTCCGGATCAACTTGAAGTAATTGAAGCAGCAAACAATGCTACACTTAGTCAAGTAATTAAGAAGAATATTAGTGGTGACAATGTTAGCTCATTAGCGGCAGCTGCTTCCCCTTATTCAGTAAAATTATCTAGAGGTAGTTTTCTCGCTTGGTCCGATGCGGTGGTAGATTGGACTGCAAACGCAACTCAAATTACATCGAGTAGTGGTAGCCAAGATTCAGGGTTTGTATTTCCAAATACTGTTAAAAAAGGAGGGATAACCAAGCAATCTTCGTCTGCTGCTTCTTACCATATCTATCTTTCTAAAACTACCATCGGAGCCGGAGTAGTCACTCCTTGGGGAGATGTAAATGTCTACGAGTCTGACTTTTCTGATTACATTAAAGTGTTCAAAGATGGAACAGCTACTAACTACTAAAATACTTATAACAACTGAAAACAACGACCATTTACAATGGTCGTTGTTTTCAGTTATGAGAGGTGACAACTATGATAACTATATCTAAACTATCAAAAGAATATAAAAAACAAGTTGTTTTCAATAATATAGAATTACAAATTCCCGAAAATAAAATTACATTTATTTCAGGGCCTAATGGTTCTGGAAAAAGCACTTTACTAAAATGTCTTTTAAATCTCGAAAATTATCATGGTGAAATTAAATATAATGATCAACCTTTAGAAAAAGTTAGAGAACAGGTCTTGGTTGTTTATGATAATAGTCCTCTTTATCACAATTTAACGGGGCTTCAAAATTTAGAATTATTATCTAATCAAACATCTAACAAAATACATGAAAAAAATCATAATATATTAATGCCACATTTTCTTAAACCGGAAATTCTAAAAAATAAAGTTAAATCTTATTCTCTGGGACAAAGAAAAAAATTAAGTCTAATGATCGCTTTGGTAACTAAGCCAAAATACTTATTTCTAGATGAAGCTTCCAATGGATTAGATCATGATACGCTGATCGACCTCAAAATTATATTAGAAACATTGTCAGGAGATACCACAATTGTAGCAATAGGACATCATTTTGAGTATTACACTTCCATCATAGACGATCTAATCTTAATTCATGATCAATCTGCGATCCAAATCAAAGATTTCAAACTTCAAGAGGGGGAAGGATTGAATGACATCTACAAACGTTACATTAAATAGTACAAAAAAAGAATTGAAATACCAATGGTATTCTCACATAATATGGATCGTTGTAATTATTTCTGTCTTCATTTCTTTACTCAATATATATAACTTAAAATCAAAGGCTGCGAGTTCTTATGAGCTATATGTTAAAACTTATAATTTGTATAAAGAAGAAGGTATGGACGTTGATAAAATGCTAGATATGCCAATAAATATCAGTGGCACTGGTTCCGAACAAGTTGTGGATAATCCTGTACGTTATCGTTTAGCTGAGGCAGGTGATGCTATAGGATTACTCAAAAATAGTTCAATTATCACAAATACTTTAGAATGGATGACATTTGTTTTTTTCCCAATTATTTTTGTGATTTATTCTATATATATAGCTTCTTATGATTATAAATATAAAACGATTAGAATAAAAGCAACTCAAATGTCTTCATCAAAATTAATTACATCAAAATTACTCTCCTTATATTTAGGAGTTTTAATTATTTTTGTTACGACAACACTCGTTTCATTCATGGCAGGATATTTGTTCCACCAACAACTTATCAATGAAATTCCTAATGACATTTTAGCAAGATTCAATACTAGCCTAGATCATAACAACTTAATTGTTCAACTTTTATTCAGTTTAATGATAAGCCTCATCTTTGCATCAATCGGTTTTCTACTGGGTATTTTATTTAAATCTGCTCTTATACCTGTCATTCTATTTTTTGTATACGATTTTATAGTTCCCGTGCTTGGAAAATATGATATTCGTAACATTATTTCCGTAATAGCCCATGACATTTTTGATTTTAAAGGTAGATTTCAATTATTCAAACCTACCCCTGTTTCTGAAATAACCTCTTTTAGTATTCTAATTATTGTTTTTGTATTATCTATTTTGTTATCATACGTATGCTTTTCTCGGCAAAGTAAATATAGCATGTGAAATTTATGATTCCTTCTGCCGGAAAAGCGAAGCAAAAAGGGATTCGATCTGACCATCGAATCCCTTTTCTCATTCTCCATAGAACAACGTTGCTCGACCGGAAATACTTTTATTTGGATATAAGACTCATTTGTGCAGCGGATTGATTCCAATCCACGGTCAGCCCCAGTCCTTCAAAGATAAAACGTACCGGCACAAGTGTGCGACTGTTTTGGATCATGGCTGGGGCATCAATTTCAAGTGTCTCACCATTCACTGTTGCCGTGCTGCTTTTCCGAATTTCACAACTCCGTTTCCGTCACACCCGCCGCCTTGTAATAATCCTCATTCAAGTTACTCAGTATATTGTCCTTCAGCACAATGCCAACCCCGGCGAAGAGTCCGATTCCGTTCGTATTACCTTCGATACGGTTATTTTCAATCCGCACATTCTCGGGGTTTCCTTCGCCAACATTACCTGCTCCAGCGTCGCCTTTGTCACGCTCAAGCCGCACACCCCAGTAATTGCTGCCGGTATTGTTCTGGATCACATTACCGCGAATCATCGTGCCTGGTCCGTTCAGTACTTTAATTCCTGCCGCATCTGCAATCGTGGTTGTATTCTCGATGAGATTATCCTCGATTACTGTATCAGGGGTGCCCATAATTACCGAAATGCCAATTTGGCTATTCGTGATTGTGTTGTCATGAATGTAGTTTCCTTTGCCTGACTTGCTATGGTTGCTAGGTGCTGAACCTCCGGTATTGCCGAGTCCAATCCCTGCACCTGTCAGCACATCCGTAATCACATTGCCGGAGATTTCATTCAAATACTCCAGTTCACCATGAAGATCGATGGCATCCAGCTTCGTTCCGTTAAATGTATTGCCACGCAGCACGTTATTATGAGCCACAAACTGGATCAATGCTCCATGTCTGAGATAAGGACCCTTAAATGTGCTGTCCTCCACCACATTCCATAACGTATCATTGTCAAAGCCTAGTCGATCCGTCTTGGCCGTCCCTTGAATGGAAATTCCGTATCCTGAACCCCCCGGGCCCAGATCTGTCGCATTGCGGAATGTTGCATCCTTCACCACGACATCACGGCTATGTTCGATGCGGATAGCCATTCGTTTGAATTTCTCCACAATCACGCTGTCGATTGTAATGTCATAGGATGGAGCCTCACCATAGCTTGCGATGTGAATCATGCTATCCGGCCCGCCTGCGGAGGGATTATTGGATTGGTGATCGGTCGTGTAGCTGCCTGACCAGGATGAAGTTAGGGTCATGTTGGATACGAGAATACTGTGCTGAGCCGCTGCTTTCAGGACGGTGCTGCCGGTCACCTGATCCAGCGATGTCTTGAGCAGGGTTCCTTCACGGCTCTCACCTCGCAGGTTTACCCCGGATTTAAGCATCAGATTGGTGGTTCCATCCGGCCCGGATAACAAATTGTATACTCCATTGGGTAAAAACACTTCATCACCGACGTTGGCCTCATCCATGGCAGCCTGTATAGCGGGGCGGTCATCGCTCGTATTGTCAGCCGAATCTGCTCCATAATCCCGTACATCAATTGTACGTCCAGTCACGGCATGTGGAGCATGGACAACATGTGGTGTGCCATCTGTTTCCGTCAGACCTGGGGCAATAAATGGCATCGTCCCCTCAGGTGGTTGTGGCACGATGTATGGAATCAGGGCAACCGGCGTTCCTCCCCCTGCAAAAGGCGCATACAGATGCACATCGGTCAGACTCGTATAAATACTAGCATCGGAATTGCCATGCCCGGTGATCCGTACATAACGTGCAAAAGTGTCCGGGATATCAAGAGCCTGCATTTCTGTTGTATCCCCACTACTTTCTCCGCTGAATACCTGGGTCCAATGCTCACCGTCAACAGACGTTTCTATCTCTAAGAAGGTCTTTCGGACATCCCCTTTGTACAAACTAATCCCAACATAGCCAACTTGCAATACCTGCTCGAGATCAAATGTGATCCATTGCCCCTCTCCGGCAACAGACCAGCGTGTATAGCTGTTATTGTCGATGGTATTGATCGGCAGGTTGCCGTCGCTGCCGCTTGCCGAGACGGAAGCCACAGGCAGAGACGTTACCGGAACGACAAGAGTGGCTATATCGGTGGATAGATCACTGCTGACGTTGCCTGCCTCGTCAATCGCTCTCACTTGAAACGTGTACGATGTTCCGGCTGTAAGTCCGCTGTCCCGGAATGACTGCTTACCTTGTTCAGCCAGCAAAACTCCATCCCGATAAATTCGGTAGGCAGATACAGCCGTATCATCGCTGGCAGCAGGCCATCTCAGTTCTGCAAAATTCATTCCCCAGTTGCGAATCTCAAGTTCCGCTCCCTGCTCCCACTCCGGTGACTGGGTATCACTACCCTCTTCTATTAAAGCAACGACAGATAACTGCGGACGTGGATTGCTCGTTCCGTTGGCTTCTTTGGTATATACGTTCACGGAGACACCTGTTGCCCCCGCATCCGCGAGCAGAAATGCAAACTGCCCCGCATTTGGACGACTTTTCACATAATTGGTTACATCCACTTCATAGACAGACGGGCTTCCACTACGATCTGCTGTGACCTGGAATGTGCCAACCAGCGAACTTTCGTTGAGAATTTGGACTGGCGCATTCGACCAGGTTAGTGATGATTCGCTCCAGTTCGTTGCATCCAAACCGTACAGGGACAATTCCGTATCCGTATTCGCCGTGCCTTTCTTCGCGGCAATCCGCAATCGATACCGATCTGTCTCAGGCTCATTTCCGGTCATGTCAAACTTGAAATACACATATTTCTTGGTGGATGAAGTGGAGGAAATGCTCAGTAATCCGGTGCTAGATCCCGTAGCCTGATTGAAATTCAGATCAGGCTTGCCGCTGTCAATCGCCGCATCATCACTTGGCAGCTTGCTGGCTATGACCTTCTCAAGCAACGCTCGTTTTTCTTTACCTTCTTCATCTTCAGGTGAAGTATCTTCTCCATTGCTTTTGAATATAATTGGCTCGGTAACGACCCGGTTCTTCACATGTTCATCCAGGAAGGCCCACGCCTCTGCATTAGCCGTCTCGGATGCCGTTCCTGTAAACCCATGGCCCTGACCCGGTACGATCTTCAGATCCACAATCGGCACACCCGCGGATTGAAGCTGTCCCGCAAAAGTAACGCTGTCCGTGTAGGGAATAGTGGCGTCAGCATTGCCATGCCGAATCCAGAACGGCGGATCATCTGGTGAAGCATACGTGCCCGGCATGGCAAGTCTGGCCTGTTCCGGAACATCGAATGCGCGATGTCCGCCAAAGAGAGACGTTACCGAGCTATAGTTATTGGCAAATGTCGTCGTAAAATCAGCAGGTCCGTACCAGTCGGCTACAGCCTGCACTTTATCCGAATACTCAGGCCATCCGCCAGAACCTTCAAGATCAGGTACCTCTACCGTTGCTCCTGTATCGAGCACTACCGTATCACCGGCGACCACGTCCCCTGTTGTCCCGAGTAATGCAGCCAGATGGCCGCCCGCAGATGAGCCCCAGACGCCGATACGACTCGGGTCCAGATTGTACTGGGCTGCATTCGCTCGCAAATATCGGATAGCAAGCTTCACATCCTGAATCTGGGCAGGGAAAGCAGCCTCAGATGTCAGCCGGTAGTCCAGAGATACACCGATGTAACCGCGTTTGAGTACATAATTGCATATGGAGTTCAATGCCTGCTTCCGATCCCCGTGATTCCACCCACCTCCATGGATATAGATCATAACTGGCATCGGTTCAGATGCCGCTGTCTCGGAAACCGCAATGGATGAATACATTGCCCGCCCACCAGCCATGCCAATCTCTACATCCTCATATAAAGTTACTCCTGACGGTGGCGTAAATTCAGTAGTTTCTTCTCCAGGCTGCACAGGGGATGGGGCAGGCGTTATGCCTGGGATGGCCTGACCGTAAATGGCAACATTGTCGATATACATATTAGCCTGCATCACACCTCCTGTCCGAAAACGAATGTTCACTGTACTGTTATTGTTCGCTTCCGCACCCAGTGACCAGCTTTTAAGTGTATTGCCCTCTTTGTTCTTCACATCCGGAGTACCTGGAGGAAGTTCATACGTCTCCAGCGTTGCCCAGGAAATACCTCCGTCCTTCGACCACTCAATCATCACGCTTCCACTTATATAGGAGGAAGCACGCGTGTAGTAGCTTAGTCGGATATTTCCATATCCGGTCAGATTTAGCGGCAGCGCGAGGGCATCGGTTCCGTCCATCTTGACCATGTTGGGCAGCGACGGAGCGGTTGTGGAAGAAGACGTTTTGGCCTTGCT
>NZ_PKQK01000003.1 GCF_002968835.1 Paenibacillus sp. PCH8
ATTATTCTGAAGCTGTTGATGAGGAAGTGCGGCCTACGAGGGACGGACGCTTACTGATATCCACTCGCTCCGAGCAGAGCGGATGGAACTATATGGCTGGCATTCCCGAAGAAGCATTGCTCAAGAATGCTGACCACATTAAACAGGTTACATTTGCCTTTACATTGGCTACACTCGGTTTTGGGCTGTTCCTCGGGCTTATGATGGCCTACCGAAACAGCGCACCCATTCATCGACTGCTGTCTGTGTTTCGAGAGCAAGATAACGAATCTATTGGTAAGCCACGCAATGAATATGATTTTCTAGCCAGCAATATCAACAATTTGATTACGAACAATCATCTTCTCCAAAATGTATTGAACGAACAGATTCCGCTGTTGCGGGATGGTTTCATCAAACGTCTGTTGACTGGCGAGTTCTATACCCCCCCGAACTGGAAGCCATCTCTTCTCAGACTGGAGTTTCGCTCCGCAGTAGTCAGGGCATGGTCGGTTTACTGAAGGTGAACGGCTATGGCAGCCCCGATAGTGGGGAGATTATTCAGGAGCTGAGTGTGACGAGACTGATTGTAAGACAGGTGCTGACGGAATGGAATCCTGATGTTCTGGTCACGGACTGGGGGACAGATCAGATTGCATTCGTATGTCCCTTTAGTGAAGCAATTTCGGATATATCGCAATGTACTTGTGAAATAGAGCTAGGCCGTTTAACGGATACCATATACCGGGACTACCGGGTATCCACTTCACTCGGTACCGGTTCTCCTTATGATGTTTGGAATGATGTGGGGCGTTCGTTTGATGAAGCAAGACAAGCACTGGAATATGCAATTCATATTGGAGCAGATTGTCACGTGAGATACGAGGATACCTTGAAGGAAACAGAGTTGTACTATTATCCGATAGAGTCTGAGCAGCGTCTGCTTAATACGCTCAAGGCGGGAGAACTTGCAGAATCCAACCGTATTCTGGATCAATTGTTCATGCGAAATGTTGAGGAGCGAGAGCTGTCCTACGACATGACGCAGCAGTTCATCATGGAGCTGAAGGGAACGTTTCTGAAATTGGATGAACTGACTATCAAGATAGAAGAATCACTCGTCGAAGATTTCAAAAGTAGAGTCGCTGCAATTCAGGCTACAGAGAGTATTGCCGTACTGCGAGACAAGTTCAGTCAATTGACAGAAGATATCTGTGGAGACGTGCAGAGGAAGAAATCTACGATGCATGCGGATACCGTGAATGAAATCATTGATTATATCGGGGCATCTTATAGTGACGCAAGCCTGACGTTATACCGGATTGCGGAACAGATGGGCAAGTCCGAGAAGTTTATCTCCCAATTATTCAAGGAGCATACCGGAGAGAATCTTTCAGATTATGTAGAACGGGTACGAATTGACATGGCGACTGACCTGTTGCGCGAGAGCCAGAAGACGATTGACGACATCGCGCTAACAACCGGATATAATAGTTCGCATTCGTTTCGCAGAGCATTCAAAAGGGTTCGTGGGATATCCCCAAGTGCATTCAGGCAGATGGATCATACCAACAAATAATACCCGCACCCGCCATATCGATCAGCTGGACACATCCAAAATTCAAAGGCGTACCAAGGATTCCATCTTGGTTTTACCGGAATCGTACCTCAATTGTCGAAGTGTACCTTTACGCAACCGGGAGCGCAATCTTATGATTACGAGCAAGAAAGCGCTATCAAAAAAAGGTGGTAATCATTCACTTGCTGCCTAATGGGGGGATGAATCTGAGAACGACGATGTCCAATGGTAAAACGGTTGTGAAGCAACGCAGGCGATCAGCGATGAAGCAGGTGCTATCCAGAAGTTGGCGAAGGCACTGGCAACTTTATCTGCTGATCATTCCTCCCGTCGCATATTTCATCATCTTCAAGTATGTGCCGATGGTTAATGCAGTTTTGGCCTTTAAAGATTACAACGTGATCAAGGGAATCTGGGGAAGTCCGTGGGCAGGTACCAAGTATTTTGAATTACTTTTCCAAAACCCTGCATTTTTCACACTGATCAAAAACACACTGTATATTTCGTTCTACAGTTTAATTGTTGGGTTTCCCGTTCCTATATTACTGGCTCTGGCACTGAACGAAATCAAGAACGCCAAATTCAAGAAAACCGTCCAAATGGTCACCTATGCACCTTATTTCATATCGACCGTTGTCATGGTATCCATCATCATGTTGTTTCTATCTCCGCGGCTCGGAATCGTTAACACCATTACAGGCGCACTGGGTTTTGAAGCCGTGAATTACCTTGGAGAGCCAGGGTTATTCCGATCGATCTATGTATTTTCCGATGTTTGGCAGAGCATGGGATATTCAGCTGTGATCTACTTGGCAGCTCTGGCTGGCATTGATCCTTCATTATACGAGGCAGCCAAGGTTGATGGAGCCAACCGGTTTCAGAAAATAGTGAACGTCGATCTGCCCGGCCTGTTACCGGCAGCCGTTATCATCTTGATTCTTAGCGTAGGTAACATCATGGCAGTCGGGTTCGAGAAAATATATCTGCTGCAAAACCCGCTGAATCTCTCGGCTTCGGAAATCATCTCCACGTATGTGTACAAGATGGGATTGCTGAATGCCAATTACAGCTTTGCTACGGCTGTTGGCCTCTTTAATTCTCTGATCAATCTGGTCCTGTTGTTAACTGTTAATGCGGCCGCGAAACGGCTGTCCAATACAAGCTTGTGGTAAGGCTGCAAGAGGGAGGGAGTCCATGCAATGAGCAAGTTACAATCCCATGCCAACCGATCACCGGTTAACGGAAGGAGCACGATCAGAGAATCGTCCGGGGACCGTATATTTATGACCATAATCTATCTTGTTCTGACTGTAGTTCTAATAGCGGTACTATATCCACTGATTTATATTGTAAGCTCTTCTCTGAGCAGCCCTGCAGCCGTTTCCTCGGGGAAAGTGTGGTTATGGCCCGTTGACTTAACACTGGATGGTTACAAGTCAGTGTTACGTAATGCTCAGGTAATAACAGGTTATGCCAATTCGCTGTTCTATACAGCAAGTGGCACGTTAATCAGTGTAGCTCTGACGATTATGATCGCGTATCCCCTTTCCAAAAAGACTTTTGTGGGGCGCAGTCCACTTATGATGTTCATCGTGTTCACCATGCTCTTCTCCGGCGGACTGATTCCGACCTATCTGGTGGTCAAATTCATGGGACTCATCGACACCCGCTGGGCACTTCTGATTCCAAATGCCGTTTGGGTATGGCAAGTCATTATCGCACGAACCTTTTTTCAGAACTCGATTCCAGAAGAACTGTCCGAAGCCGCAGATATTGACGGTTGCAGCGACATCCGGTTTATCTTCAGTGTGATTCTGCCTCTCGCCAAACCCATCGTTGCCGTTCTGGCGCTTATGTATGCCGTCGGTCAGTGGAATGCGTATTTCGATGCTCTGATCTATTTGAAATCGCAATCGCTCTACCCGCTACAGCTCATTCTGCGCAGTATTCTGATACTGAATAGCAGCACTGGAAATATGGATGCGTCTGAGATGATTAAACAGCAACAAATGGCTGAACTCATGAAATACTCATTGATTGTCATGGCGAGTTTGCCCGTGCTTGTCATCTATCCTTTTGTTCAGCGATATTTCGTACAGGGCATGCTCATCGGTTCGGTCAAAGGATAATTCCAATATTATGATTCATAAGGGAGAGGGTCTTTTTGAGAAAAACAGGATCAAGATTAATCGCGTATCTGCTGCTTTTTTCCATCGTGCTTACTGCTTGTTCGTCTTCTGACACCGGTAAGGGGGAAAAGGGCGAAGGGGGTTCGTCCGGAGATAACGTGTCCATTAATGTATTCGCGCATCAAGGCTCCGACACCAATCTGGAAACGAACAAGTTTACGAAGAAGATGGAAGAGAAGTTTAATATCAAGTTCAACTGGACAACGGTGCCTTTTGACGGTGCGGCTGAAAAGAGACAAATCTCTTTGGCCTCAGGGGATTATCCAGACCTCTATCTGCTCATTCCGTGGGTTGACCGGTTCTCACAGACCGACTTGTTGAAGTTCGGCCAGCAGGGAGTAATCATCCCGCTCAATGATCTGATTGACCAATATGCTCCAAATATCAAAAAAGTGCTGGATAGCAGTGATTATTATAAAGCGATGAACACGGCTCCAGATGGCAATATCTATGGTCTGACAGGTCTTAATGAGTGCTTCCACTGTTCCTACCCGAACAAAATGTGGGTCAACACCAAATGGATGGAACAGCTTGGGGTGACCGAGCCCTCAACGACTGAGGAATTCAAAGCGTTGCTGGAGGCATTCAAAACCAAAGATCCGAATGGCAACGGCAAAGCTGATGAAGTTCCACTCAGTGGTTCCGTTGAAAATTTCGGCGTGCACATCATTCCGTATTTGATGAACGGTTTCATCTATGATGATGACAGAAACTATCTCATTATGAAGGATGGCCGAGTCGAAACGGTGGCGAATAAACCGGAGTGGAAGGAGGGACTTACCTATATCAAATCACTCTATGATGAAGGGCTAATCGATCCCGGGGCCTTTACGCAAAATGTAGGGGCGTTCAAGAAGATCGGAGATAATGCCGATGCACAGCTTCTTGGCGCAGGTGCAGCCATGCATCCGTCCTTATTTGTAACTACTTCCGAAGGTTCTCCGTATGGAAATGACTACAATCCGATTTCTCCACTGAAGGGGCCGAATGCTGAGTATGCAACCTACAATTATCCAATTGATCCGGGAGCATCTTTTGTACTAACGAACAAGGCAAGTGAGGAAACGCAGATTGCGGCTATCAAGTTACTGGATTATTTCTACTCACAAGAAGGAGCCATGGCTTCTTATCTGGGTGAAGAAGACTCAAGCTGGCGTAAACCACAGGAAGGTGAAGTGGCTCTGAACGATCAGGTGCAACCATTATACAAAGCAATTCCGCTTCCTGCTGGAGAAGAACCGCGCAATGACAGCTGGGCTGCACTAAGCCAGTATAACCACCACCGGGCATACCGCGATGCGGAAGTGCAAGGCACAGACATCTATGCAAATGATGGCTACGAACGCCGTCTGTATGAGGCGACTTTATTAATGGAAGGCAAAGAACCGAAAGAAGTATTTCCTCACTGGGCACTGTGGGTTGATCCTTCAAGTGCGGATGAAACAAGTATGATGCAGACAAATCTCAAGGATTATATTGATCAGAACGCTCTGCAATTCATTACAGGAGCGAAGAGTCTTGACAAGGATTGGGATGATTATGTGAAAGGACTGGAGGGCTTGAATATCAATCGATATCTGGAAATTATGCAGGCCTCCTATGACTCCTCGTCAATCTCCAAATAAGTGGGGAGGAGCTGAACCGTCTGAGATCAAAGAAAATCGGTTAAGCCTGTTCCTAAGAAAATGGACCCGTTTCGCATATCCTGCGAGCCGGGTCCGTCTTTTCGTATATTGATAATGGATATTAATACATACGATATTGTCCACTCAGCGCGAGCAGACTGAAGAAATACAGACAGTTATCATAGTAGCGGCGTTCGCCTTGTCGCAAAGGCGTGTTCCAGAACTGGCGGACATACTGGCTGGCATAAGGACCGTCCGCAGCGAGGGAAGCCATCGCATTGGTAGCGAGAAGACCAACAGGATGCAGAGACGGCTCGTCCAAAGCTTCGCCCTCAATGGTATAACGTCGATAATCTGATATTTCAATATCACTGAAAAAAGCCTGAATTCGATTGGACTGTTCTACTTGCCAGCGATCCTTGCGGAACCACTCCCAGTCCAGAGCAATATTTGCCGCAACACGGTAGGCATCACTATAGAAATGTCTGAAATCGCCATCAGGCTGAAGGGGTGCAGGTGTACCGTCAAAATTGGCATATTCGGGTGAGAGTCCGGTTACCGGATGACAGGCTGTGTGCAGATAAGCCCGGCTTGCAGCTGCAGCCTCTGTCCAGAAGCTCCGATCGTCCTCATCCGCATATTTCGCGAACAGCTCATAGAAATGAGGCAGATGATAGGAAGGGTCGCTAAACGGGGTTTCCGGTATGAATTTGATCAGTTTTGTCTCCGGGTCCCACATCGGATCACCCTCGCCATGTTCTCCTTGATGTACGCAAGCATGAAGGATTCTTCTCGCTTGTGCAGCATAATTATATGGCGCTGCTCCATCACCCCAGCGATTGGAGGCAAAGATCAGGGACATAGCAAAAAACTCCTCACCGTCCGGCGCAGGTCCTGGCGACAAGCGCGTTCCGTCCGGTTTGCAATGCCATGAAAAATAATCCTTGTATCGGCCATCCGTATGCTGCATGAATGTATTCGAAAAATTCCAGAGTCGATCAAACTCTTCTTTTTTATCCATCTGCACAGCCATCATCATGCCATAAGACATACCCTCGGAGCGAACATCCAGATTACCCGTATCCAGCAAATATCCTTTGTCCTCACCCATGGGGTAATATATTCGCGTATTCTCATCGCCATAGAACAGCTCGTTCCATGTCTCGTCCAATCTTGTTCTAATCTCGTTCTCATCATAGCCTAGCTCCAGAAATAGATTCGCATATGTACCCGTATCGTACGCGCCCTGACCTGTGATAGTCATTGATTTTCTCCTTTGTTAATCCGTTTACTAAAATTATAACATGGCAAGAGTATACAGAATAAAGCGTTTACATGAAAAATTATAGGTATTCGATGATGTGCATGATCGTGCCCGGTTTGAAATGATATAGTGAATCAAGTCCTATACTTTGTCAGGTTGTTGTAAAATTATGTAAGCGCTACACTTTGGGAGAAGGATCACACCCGGTGTAATAATAGCGGGAGAATTCATTCCTTCAAATGTTGTTAAATATGATCAAAATCTAACAGAAAGGGTGTGATGGTGTATTATGCTCCACGATTCAGGAGATGCCGGTGGAAACAAGGAAGTGACGGCACCGCGCGATCCCGTGGGAGTGGTGGAGTCGGCATACGAGCCGGATATTGAGTTTGAATCACAAGTATATCGCGACATGATTGCCCGATCTCTTCTGAACAAAGGAAATAACATCCGTTTAAAACAAGCCATTGAGAAGGCAAAAAACGGCGAACCTGTCGTTATGGCTTACATTGGAGGCTCCATTACTCAAGGGGCTGGTGCAGCACCCATTCATCTCCGCAGTTATGTTTATCGGTCGTACGAGTTGTTCAAGTTTATGTTTGCGCTTTCAAAAGACAGTCCGATACACCTGACTAAAGCAGGTGTAGGTGGTACACCTTCTGAACTGGGAATTGTACGCTATGATCGTGATGTACTCGGAGAAGGCACTATTCAGCCGGATATTGTCATTGTAGAATTCGCAGTCAATGACGCAGACGATGAAACGCAGGGCAATTGCTACGAGAGTCTGGTTCTCAAAGCACTTGCTGCCGATAACAAGCCAGCGGTCATCTTGTTGTTCAGTGTCTTTGAGAATGACTGGAATCTCCAGGATCGTCTCGCTCCAGTTGGATGGCATTATGATCTGCCAATGGTAAGTGTGAAGGATGCGGTCGTAGATCAGTTCCACAAGACGAAAGATGAAGGCAACGTAATCTCCAAAGCGCAATTTTTCCATGATATCTATCATCCGACTAACTTGGGGCATCGCATCATGGCCGACTGTTTGGAATTCCTGTTCGACGTAACGGATCGTTCCGAGCCAGACCAGAGGGATCATGATATTGAAAAAGCACCGCTCATTGGAAATGACTTCGTGGATGTAAAGTTGCTAGATCGGAAAAACGGTAGCGATATCGCCCGAATTGATGCAGGTCCATTTACGAAAACGGACACGGATCTGCAGATGGCTGAGATGGATCTTCACAGCTTCGGCACACCCCAGTTCCCTAACAACTGGATGTATTCCGGTGGGGAGAAGAGGTCCGGAGCGGCTTTAAACTACATTTGCGGTGCAAACGCCTTATTCTGGTCTTTAAGGATTCTGGTAAAGACGAATTCGGAACCGCTCATATCAGGGTGGATGGAGAATTTGTCAAAAAGGCCGACCCACGTCAGGTGAACTGGACGCATTGCCATGCCATACTTCTGATTAACGAAGAGCACGTTGCGGAGCACTTCGTTGAGATCGAAATGGCAGATGGGCACGAACATAAGCACTTCACGATTCTGGGTTTTGGCTATGTAGATTAACTGAAGTGGGATTTTCACCCGTAGTAGCATGTACAGAGGGAAAGGAGAATTGCATTGATCTCACCAGCACGAACGGGATATGACCAATATCGTGAGAATATACTACGCGGAGTTATTGAATTAGTAGACTACCCTTCCACAACGGTTGGTCATTCGCGTAAAGCGATGGTATATACCCCGCCAGGATTTTCTTCGACCAATGAATATCCTGTTCTGTATCTGTTGCATGGTATCGGTGGAGACGAAGTCGAATGGCATAATCATGCCTCTCCGCAGATTATTCTGGATAATCTGTACAGCGATAACCTGCTTGAACCAATGATTATTGTTTTCCCCAATGGCCGCGCCATGTCCAACGACCGGGCCGAGGGTGATCTGTTTGAACCTGAGAAAATCAGAGCATTTGAACGCTTTGAATCGGATCTGCTTCACGATTTGATACCTTACATGGAGTCTAACTACCCTGCGTACACAAGCAGGGATAAGCGGGCGATTGCCGGTTTGTCCATGGGCGGAGGTCAGTCCTTGAATATCGGATTGAGCCATCTCGACCATTTCGCCTGGATCGGTGCTTTTTCCGCAGCGCCTAATACCAGAAGTCCCGAGTTGCTTGTCCCTGACCCATCGGAAACATCGTTACGACTCTCGTTGCTATGGCTTTCTTGCGGTGAGCAGGACAATCTCATAAACATCAGTCTCGGGGTTCACCAATATTTGACGCATCACGGAGTACCTCACATTTGGCATGAGGAATGTGGCGGACATGACTGGCCCGTGTGGAAGAACGATCTGTATCTGTTTTCACAACGCCTTTTCAAGTAAAAACTCGCCGGGGAAAGTTCGTATCGGATAAACGTATCAACCAAATCTATTAAAATATCAGGAGGTTTTCTAACATGTTTAAATTCGGTAAAAAATTAATGACCGTTGTTCTTGCAGCTTCCATGAGTTTTGGTGTCTTCGCAGCTACTTCCAGTGCGGCAACAGATTATTGGCAGAATTGGACGGATGGCGGAGGAACCGTTAACGCTGTGAATGGATCAGGTGGTAATTATAGCGTTAATTGGCAAAATGTAGGGAACTTTGTTGTCGGAAAAGGGTGGAATAATGGTACGCCTAACCGGGTTGTTAATTACAATGCGGGTGCATTTTCTCCTTCTGGTAATGGATACCTGACCTTCTACGGTTGGACCAGAAACGCTTTGATTGAATATTACGTGGTGGATAGCTGGGGATCATATCGTCCTACTGGAACGTATAAGGGCTCGATGACTAGTGATGGTGGAACATATGACATTTATACAACCATGAGATACAATGCTCCTTCCATAGACGGTACCCAAACTTTCCCTCAGTACTGGAGTGTTAGACAATCCAAGAAACCAATCGGAGTCAATTCTACCATTACGTTCAGTAATCATGTGAATGCGTGGGCAAGTAAAGGGATGCATCTGGGCAACAGCTGGTCCTATCAGGTGATGGCAACTGAGGGATATCAAAGTAGCGGAAATGCCAACGTAACGGTTTGGTAAAATGATGTGAATAACTGCTGAATTCTTTTCCGGAAATGTTGAGGACCGCTATTCACTAGACTAACGGGCCTCAACATTACCGGCTTCAAGCTTGGCAGGAGATCCTCATGAATTATAATATGTATCAGCCTAAAGGAGATAAACGAATGAGAAAGCTGGTGTTGTTAACTTTAATTGCGATAGTAGTCACTTTGAGTGCTTGTTCCGCGAGTAACCCTGGAGCAGACGATCATTTGGAGTTCGTAGAAGGAGGAACCTTTAAGAGCAGTAAGTCCGGCAATATAGTAAGAAATGAAACGATTTCTTCCTTTTACATCGGCAAAACCGAAGTGACCCAAAAGGAATGGGTTGAGGTCATGGGGATAACCCATCTGGTTTCAAGGGAGATGACCTGCCCGTTGAAATGGTAACCTGGTATGATGCAGTAGAGTACTGTAACCAAAAAAGTATGAAGGAGAATCTGAAACCTTATTACAATATAGATAAAGATAATCAGGACTCGAATAATCACAATGAACACGATAATATGAAATGGATCGTAACGATCAATAAGGACGCGAACGGGTATCGACTACCTACAGAAGCAGAATGGGAATATGCTGCAAGCGGAGGCCAAAAGAGCTTAAATTACACATACAGTGGAAGTAATAATCTCGATGAAGTGGCTTGGTACTGGAGAAACGCAGGTGAAACCATCTTGACTGGTGACTGGAGCTGGCCCGTTATTGAGAACAATCGGAATCAAACCAAAAAAGTTGGAATCCAGAAAGCCAATGAGTTAGGGCTCTATGATATGTCCGGGAATGTGAGAGAATGGTGCTGGGAATGGTACAGCGACTCAGGAGGTACGAATCAAACCTGGCGAGTTGTGAAAGGTGGCGGTTGGGTTGGTGGTGAAAACAATAATGAGATCTCATTCCGAGGCAAATTTGATCCGAATGGTTTGGGAGCCGATCAAGGGTTCCGTATTGTACGTGGAGATTAGAAAAGAATAGTCCTGAAAAGAGACCAACTTAGAGCTCAACCTATACTTTGTCGGGGGAAACCTATAATTTGTCAGGTTGTTGTGTTTATTTGTAAGCGTTACACTTGGATTGTGAACAGCGCGTCTTAGCTACAACCGGAACTTGCTTGAAGAAAGCATAGTCTCGCAAGATATATAATGGGCCGAATTCGGTGTTAAGGATGCTGTCGATGAGACGAATGGAAATGGTATAGGAGTCTTATGCTCCAAGCTCTGCGAGCAGACAACGATCTGGCTGTTGTTCTGCTGTTTAGCGTGTTCCCAGAACGACTGGAATCTACAAGCAGGTTAGGAAAGTTTCATACAGCAGATCATTGAAGGAAAGGCAGGTGAGCAAATGTACAAGGTCATTGTCGCGGATGATGAGCCTTTTATGCTGGAAGGATGGAGAACCATGATTGACTGGCAGGCCTGTGGATACGAACTCTGCGGAACAGCAACGGATGGGGAAGAGGCACTGGCTCTATTCCACTCTGTTGGACCTGATCTTGTCATCACGGATATACAGATGCCTGTCATGGACGGGCTTCTTCTGATTCAAACGTTACGAGAGAAACTAGCCTATACTTCAAAGATTGTCATCGTTACAGGCTATTCAGATTTCACTTATGCCAAGCAAGCTATTCGGTATCAGGTTGATGAATATGTGCTCAAACCCCTTGTTACCGAAGAAATTCATCAATTACTTATGGAAATGATTGAACCTCTGGACAAACGCAGAGATGAGCAAAAACAGTATGATGACGTCATGTTAATGGATGACATACAAGCAGACCTTCTACATGCACAATCAGAGACGGAAGAATATGATCTGGAAAGAATGTTGAACCTCTCCAAAGATATCTTGACGTTAATTGAGGCTGGCGATGCTGATTCCATCGATCCTGCTGTGAGCAACTTGCTGCAAATGGTTGAAAAAGAGGAGGTATCCTTGGAGTGGGTACACCATGTCATCAGATATATCCATGGAGAACTACTACGCAAGTATGGCAAGACAGATATTTGCAGGGAAATATTATGTGAGCCGGAATGGCATGAGACCGCACGCTGGTCTTCCGGCATATTACAAGAGCTATGTGTACGCATCGCTGAACAACTCTCTCCAACGGATCGAAAGAAAATCGGCAAGGGAGGGCTGGTGGCGGAAGCAGTCCATGAATTGAAGCAACACTACCGCAGCAAAATTAAACTGCAAGAAGTGGCTAATCGTATTCACGTGAATTCGGCCTATTTGGGCCAACAGTTCAAACGGGAAATGGGAGTCAGTTTCAATGATTATGTTCATCAGCTTCGAGTTGAAGAGGCCCGCAAGCTTCTACGACGTACCAACATGAAGATCACTGATATTGCATTTAATTTGGGATATCATGATGCTGAATATTTCACCCAAAAATTCAGAGCGCATACAGGGGAGCTTCCATCTGTCTATAAAAACAAAAACCAAGGGTGATCATATGCGCCATAAATTCTGGATGTTCCGTAAAGTTAATGACATTCCCCTCCGATCCAAATTTCTGCTGATTTATATACTTAGTATTCTCCTTCCGGTAATAACCATTAATCTATTCTTTTATCAACGAACTTCAGCAGATATCAAGATACGAGAACAGGAAAATCTGCGCAAATCCATAGAACGTGCTGCGGGGGAACTGCTGGGCATGATTGACGAAAGTGTGGCTCTGAGTCGAATTATTGCAGCAGACGATTCACTCTATGAGGTACTGGATCGAAGCTATCCCTCACCTGTGGATTACTACAACGAGTATCATGCATTTTTGCGAGACAAACTAACGCGTTATATGTCAGCGAATATTCTGGAGGTACGGATCTACACCGATAACGATACCATCCAGACGGGCAGTAATTATATTGTCATGAATGACAAGACGGCCCCGCTTCCTGGTTTGAAGCAGTTGGAGTCTACCATCGGCGGTATTCTCGTTGTTGACTACAGTGAACCCTCCGTGTTCAACCCGGGGAGACGCATCAGTGTGATTGGCAAGATGGATATCTATTCCTCCTATGCCACTTACGCGAAATATTCCAAGATTGATTTGGATGTGAATCGGGTGTATAGCATTTTAAACCGTGAAACAGACAGCCTTCAGCTGCGTCTGGTGGACAGCAACAATCGAATTGTCGTTTCGAGTGGTGAGAGGACCGAGGGTGACCTATCCCAAACTAGTGAAAATTTGATATCCAGGGAAAGTGAGGATTCTGCTTACACGCTTGAAAAATCGTTGGGTAATCTAGCCTACCTGCAGGGTTGGAAATTGATTGGAGTCGCGGATACCCGACATCTTGATCGATTACTCAACGAAGCACGTAATTCCATTTTGGGGCTACTCGCAATATGCACTGTGGTGCCGTCTTTGTTGATCTATATTATTTTACGTTCCTACCATTACCGAATCCGTAAACTCTCCAGACATATGGAAAAGGTTCGCAATGAACGATTTGACCTGATCGAAATTCAGGAGGGCAGCGACGAGATTGGCGGTCTAATTCGCACATTTAACATGATGATTGGTAAAATCCATACACTTATCAATGACGTATATAAACTGGAAATAAGACAAAAAGATCTGGAGCTCGATCAAGTGAGGACCGAATTGTCCATGCTCCAGAGTCAGATGAATCCTCATTTTTTGTTTAACACATTGAATGCATTGCTGGTGGTTAGTACGAAGAATGGATATACGGAAGTCATTGAGATTATTAAAAGTCTGTCCGTACTGATGAGACAGTTGCTCAGTCATTCCGACAATTTGATTCCCTTGCATGAAGAGCTTCAATTCACGAATCTTTATCTTCAAATTGAGAAGTTTCGCTTTGGAGAACTATTTGATTATACATTCGATGTCGATCCTGATGTAGCGTCGCTGCTCATTCCTCGAATGAGTATTCAACCTCTCGTCGAGAATGCATGCAAACACGGGTTACAGGCACGAAAAGATGGAAGACAGATTAAGGTGACCGCGAAAAGAATCGCTTCTGAGTTGGATATCCAGGTTATCGATAACGGGATCGGCATGGACGCAGGCAGACTAACCGAACTTCTGAGAGATGTTCGTTCGGAAAGACCAAGGAACGGAGAACATGTAGGACTACGTAATGTATACCGCAGGTTAGAGCTCTTTTATGAAGGGGATGCGATCTTTAATCTAAGCAGCGTGCCTGGAAATGAGACCATGGCGGGATACCGTATACCGTTATCCCGGCTAAAACCGAGGAAATAGGGGGTAAACTCTCATGTATAAAGTGCTGTTGGTAGATGATGAACCGTTAGCCATTGAAGGTTTACAGCTTATGATTAACTGGGAAAAACATGGTTTTGAAATCAGAGGTGTATGTTCCAACGGCGAGGAAGCCATTCGGATGATGCAACAAGATCGGCCAGATCTCGTCGTTACAGACATTCGTATGCCGGTCATGAATGGACTTGAATTAATCGAGGAAGCACGTCGCTTGGAGCATGAATCTGTACTATTTGCGATCACGAGTGGATACAGTGATTTCAATTATGCGAGGCAAGCTATTCGTTTAGGCGTTTCCAACTATCTAACCAAACCGGTTGACAGCACGGAAGCCGAGGATATGTTGGAGCGCTTGCGCTTGGAATTGCAAGAACGCGAAAAACAAGAGCAAATTCGTGAATATACGAATCAACAAAGGATCAAAGCCTTCTTGTCGGCACAGATTATGGGTCAAAAGGACAGTAGTGAACAGGAGAACTCAGACATCGTATCTCGTTTAAACAAGTCTCATTGGACATATCTTCGTATTGCTTTTCAGGGTGATACTCAGCAGGCCTGTTCAGTCGCCGAACATATGGCAAGTGAAACAACCTGTTGTTATGTGATCGAAAGATCCAAAGGCATAATGGGACTCGTATGGGGGGATGAAGCTCCAAGTGAAATCGGGCCATCTGAAAGAATAAAAGCTTTTGCCCATCTCTTAATGAGCAATATGCAAGATAACGACTGCATTAATATAAGTATCGCCGTCGGATTAACGGTCAGCACTCTGGCGAATCTATCTGATTCCTTCCGCTCCGTGAAGGAGGTTGAACGTTATTTGTTTTTTAATCAAGAACGTTTGCTGTTTGCAGAAGATATGGAGCCTGAAATATTACCTTTTGATCCGGAGACCTTGTCAGATGTAGAACGTATTAACGATTTGCTTGAGAATGGGTCTGCAGATGAACTCTCGTATGCTGTCAGGAATGCCTTTGATATCTTCAAAAAGATGAAGGCTGCGCCAGAGCTTATACATATTTTCTCCACGCATATTATGTTTCGTGGATTGTCCTTATGTAAAGAGTTGGGCGGAGAGCCTCATGCCCTGATGCATAAATCGGCCAGTCGGATCCTGAAGGGGAGCCATCGAAAGATCGAAGAGGTCGCGCACTGCCTGGAGAACTTCTGTTTGGATTGCAAGTCGGCTCTTGCAATTCTCCGTGAGAGGCAGGTGGGAGGCATACAGGCCATGGTCGCAGAATATGTGCAGAGTCATTACAAGGAGACATTTACGATTCAGGAGCTCTCGGAACGGTTCTTTATGAACCCGGTACATCTGGGACAGTCATTCTTGCGCAAGTACGGTAAGGGCGTACTAGAGGTAGTACATGATTTGCGAATGGAAGAAGCGAAGCGTCTGCTCCAGGAAACGAACCAAACGTCAAGTGCCATTGCAGAACAGGTCGGATACCGAAGTTACCAACATTTTCTAAAACATTTTGAGAAAAGAACGACTATGAAACCATTAGAATATAGACAAAAATCCACGATTTAATCCGTGAAAGAGGAGAAATCCCCTCTTCAAAACCTGCAATTACAGGGGGGTGGATCTTAAATTTATGTATTATGTAACCGCATACATTTCTTCATACTAAAAACAGTAAGACATACCACTTCCAAGGAGGGCAAGTACATGGGGGGACTGAAGAAAAAGAAGCTTTGGGGTTCCGTATCACTTGTTATGGCTTTAAGTTTGGCACTTGCAGGATGTAGCGGAGACAATGCAAAAACGACTACACCGGATGGAAAAGAAGTGCTGAACATTTCGGCCTTTATCGGAACGCCGAATCAGGCGCCATCGAAGGATAACCGAATCTACAAACAGATCCAGGAAGAACTGGGCGTCAATCTGAACATGGAGTTTCTGGTAGGTGATCTGCAACAGAAGTTGGGCGTTATGATCGCCGGTGGTGATTTCCCTGACTTGATCACAGCAGACACCAAGCTGGTTTCAGCCGGCGCGGTCATTCCGCTGGAAGATCTGATCGAGGAGCACGCACCCAATCTGAAGAAGCATTTCGGTAAAGACTGGAATCGGATGAAAGACTCCAGTGACGGGCATATTTACTGGCTGCCTAACTATGGCGTGTACACAGGCGAGTTCATTAGTAACTATTATTCCGGCCCTGCCTTCTGGATTCAAAAGTCTATACTGAAGGATGCCGGGTACCCGACTCCAAAAACGTTGGATGAATTCACACAGTTGATTCGTGACTACGCTGCCAAGAATCCAACGATTGATGGTCAGCCGACCATTGGATTTACTACACTCGCTTCTGACTGGCGGACGTTCCCATTGCTTAATCCACCAGAGCATCTTACGGGTCATCCCAATGATGGCGGTGTTGTTGTAGATGAGAACGGAGTTGCAAGTGTTTTTGCCGACAAAGACATCTCCAAACGGTATTATAAGGAACTGAACAAATTGTATAACGATGGATTGCTTGACAAAGAAGCCTTTGTTCAGAACTACGATCAGTATCTAGCCAAAATCTCGTCAGGACGTGTACTGGGCATGTTCGATCAACACTGGAATTTCCAAACCGGTGAAGACCCACTCGTAGCTCAGGGCAAGATCGGCCAAACCTACGTAGGTTTCCCGTTGGTCTATGATACAAGTATCAAAGACCATTATCTGGATCGTCCGGTCATCAACTTGAACAATGGTTTTGGTATCAGTAAAGACGCTGAGGACCCTGTTGCACTCATCAAATTCCTTGATAAGCTTATGGACGAGAAGTACCAGAAGCTCCTGTCATGGGGTGAAGAGGGTGTAGATTATCAGGTGAATGAAGAGGGAAGGTTCTATCGGACGCCAGAGCAACGGAAAGAGCAGGAAGATCCGGCGTGGAGATTGATTAACAAAGCAGAAGGTTTCTACGGTGCAGCACCTAAGCTCGAAGGAACATTTGAAGATGGCAATGCCATTGGAGCGATCAACCAAGCAGAGGAATTCTATGACAATCTCAAACCGGAAGACAAAGAACTTCTGGATGCATACGGCTTCAAAACATGGAGTGACTTCTTCTCTCCTGCACCAGAGAATCCTGTGTACTATCCGGCATGGCAGGTCGATCTGAAAGAAGGTTCGGATGCTGCGGTAGCCAACAAGCAAATGACAGACACTTCATTAAAATTCTTGCCTAAGGCGATCATGTCGAAAGCGGATGAATTTGATTCCGTTTGGACTGAGTATGAAGAAGCTTACAAGAAAATTAATGTCAAATCCTATGAAGACCGGATTAATGAACAACTGAAATGGAGAATTGAGAACTGGTCTGCTAAATAAAAAAATGCGGCAATGATCCCCTCGGAAGGTACCAACCCGAGCATTTCTCAGGCAAGTGCCTTCCGAGATTGTCATGCATAATGTCGCTGCAAGTTAATAGGAGGAGTGAAAGATGGCGAACACGCCTGGAGCCATACCGGAGCAAACTGCCCGAACTGTCGTTGCCAAAGCACCATTATTAAAACGGTTGCAGGGACAAAGGCAACTGATGTTCATGTCATTACCCATCGTTGCTTACATTCTCGTATTCTCGTATTATCCCATTTGGGGCTGGGTCATGGCTTTTCAGAATTACAGTCCAGCCAAGAATTTCTCACAGCAGGAATGGGTTGGGCTGAAACACTTCAAGTTTTTGCTGACGGACGATGCATTTCTAAACGTGCTTCGTAACACCATTGCGATGAGTGTAATTAATATGGTGCTAGGATTTGCAACAGCTATTATATTTGCCATTTTACTTAATGAAATCAAAAATAAGTTCTATAAACGAACCATTCAAACCATATCGTATTTGCCTCACTTTCTCTCATGGATCATCGTGACAGGCATCGTGGCAAGTTCACTGTCAGTAGACGGCGGGATTGTCAATGTAGTACTCATGAAGCTGCATATCATTCAAGAACCTATCATGTGGCTTAGCGTTCCCGAATACTTCTGGGGCATTGTAGGCGCATCTCATGTGTGGAAAGAAGTAGGATGGAATGCCATTATCTATTTGGCGGCCATAACGTCTATCGATCCCTCGCTCTATGAAGCGGCAGAGATCGATGGTGCGAACCGATATAAGAAAATGCTGTATGTGACTTTACCCGGAATCAAATCCATTGTTATCATTTTGCTGATCATGAATATGGGCTGGATTCTGGAAGCTGGATTCGAAGTTCAGTATCTGTTGGGGAATGGTGTGGTTGTGGACTGGTCACAGACGATAGATATATTTGTCCTGAAATATGGACTACAGATCGGGAATTACTCTTTGGCTACCGCAGCAGGTATCTTCAAGACGGTAGTTAGTATTACGCTGATCTTTGCGGCGAATTCCATTTCCAAACGGCTCGGGGAAGACCGATTAATATAAGGGGGACTAGAGATGGGAATTAATAAATCTCGGCTTGAGCCGATTGTCTTCCATACGTTAAATGGTGTGCTGATGATCGCGATCGCGATTGTTACCCTGTATCCGTTTGTGAATACACTCGCCGTATCGTTCAATGCCGGTAATGACACCATCCGGGGTGGGATTTACCTGTGGCCTCGGGTATGGACGGATCAAAACTACAGGGCTGTATTTGCAGGAGGGACGATCTTCAGCGCCTTTGGCATCTCTGTAGCGAGAACGGTTCTGGGAACAGTCTTGAGTCTGTTCCTGACCTCCATGCTGGCTTACACGCTAAGCCGAAAAGATTATATATTACGGAAGCCAATCACGATTACCGTTGTACTTACGATGTACTTCAGTGCAGGACTTATTCCAACGTACTTCCTGATGAAAGACCTGCATTTGTTAAACAACTTTCTGGTATACATTATTCCTGGACTGATCAGTGCGTTTAACATGATTGTTATTCGAACCTATATCCAGACACTGCCAGAAGGACTGATCGAATCGGCCAAAATTGATGGTGCTGGAGATTTCAGAACATTTATATCGATTATTCTGCCGCTGTGTCAGCCTGTTCTCGCCACAGTTGCACTGTTCATTGCAGTCGGTCAATGGAACTCTTGGTTCGATACGTTCTTGTATGCCTCCTCCAAGCAGAACCTGAGTACGCTGCAATACGAGTTGATGAAGCTGTTATCATCCTCTATGAATTCCAATAGTAGCGCATCGGTTGCCAATGGCGCAGATATCGGTGCTGCGCGCAATATGGTTACCCCCGTATCGATTCGGGCAGCCATTACCATTGTAGCGGCTTTACCAATCCTAGTTGTATACCCATTTTTGCAAAAGTATTTCGTTCATGGGTTGCAGCTCGGAGGGGTAAAAGAGTAAACTTGAATGGAGTTCCAGAAAAACGGTTGAGAACGGTCACCCTGGTGGCCGTTTTTGTCGTATTCTCATGCATCGTGCTAAAAAGACAAGAGGTAACAAGGCTAATCCAAATGAAAATTTTATATTCATTCGTCCACCTTGATTGACACCCATATCATTTATTCAATAATAGGGTTGACAATTGAATGAAAGTTACTATAATTTATAGTGTTTTGCTTAATCCATCCGTCAGTCTCTTTTCAAGGGTGCCTTGCGCGCGAATCTCCTTATCAAGAACTGTCCACAGCGCCTGACAAGCCCATACCCTTACCATTTAATTGAGGAGACTGAAGAAAAATGAAAGTATTAATTGTGGAAGATTCCATCTTTGTACAGAAGTTGCTTCAAAAGCTGATCATGGATCACTTTCCAGAGTGCGAGATTCAGGTTGCAAATAATGGAGAGCTAGGATATAGCCTATACCAGGAGTTCAAACCTGATCTTATAACGACTGATCTGCTGATGCCTGGATTGAACGGACAAGAAATGCTTCGCATGATTCGGGAAATCGATCGGGAAGTCCAGATTATTATTTTATCCGCAGATATCCAGAAGGCGACTCGAGAAGAAGTAGAAAAACTGGAAATTTCAGGTTTTATAAATAAACCCTTAACCGTAGATAAAGCAAACACATTGATTCAACTGATTCAGGTGGCTGCCCATGCTGAATGATATGCAGAAGGATCTGCTCACTGAACTTGTGAACGTATACGTTGGACAAGCCGCTAATATGCTATCAGAGATTGTTGACAAGCATATTGTGTTGAGCATTCCAGAAGTGGAACTGATCTCCTTCTCTGACGTTAATCCGAAAGACCGGAGATACAACATCTTTTTCAATGAAGGACATCTATTCAGATCCTCTTTACAGTTCGGCTATGAATTTCAGGGAAAAGCATTTCTGATGTTTCCTGCGGAGCAAGCAAAGGTGTTGGCCAATATGTGTCTCGGAGAACTTACGGAGACCGTTGTACCTGAAGATTTTCGCTTAATGGATACGGATCTGGACGTGTTGAAAGAAGTCAGCAATGTCCTGCTCAACGCGATCATTGGGGAATTCGGTAATTTCCTGGAGTTAAAACTTGAATATGTACTCCCGGATATTGAATTGATCCATGGTACCCACTCCGATTCACAGATATTACTTCAAAATGAGGTCTATGTGCTCGTTCTGCATACTTCGTTTTCACTTGCCGATACGGATGTGAAAGGTATTATTATTATTGCGCTGAGCATGAGTTCCATTTCAAGCCTACTGGACAAAATTGATGCTTTATTGGGGGCTTATCATGGATAATCTCTTATCACAAGCGTTGAACAAAGCCAATATGGGCATGATTATCGTTGACAAGCAATTAAAAGTGGTTCTTTGGAATGGTTGGTTGGAACGCTTTACTGGCAAAGGCTCAGAAGAGGTTGTCGGACAGAATCTGCTTGAGGTATGCCCAAGATTCAAGTTAAACATGTACCTGAACATACTGCAAAATGCGTTATATAATGGCCAGAGCAGATTCTGCTCCAGCGCTTTACATAAGGCGTTTATTCTTCCTGGAGAGGGAGAGGATCAACATTTTTTCAAACAGAACATGCATGTTGACCCGCTTTATGAAGATAAACGCAGTTATGCACTCATTCAGATTAGTGACATGACGAGTACCAATACCCGCGTATACAAACTGAAGAACCTGATCAAGGAACTTGATGTCGAGTACAACAAAATTAAAATATCTGAACAGATCAGCAAACATCTGTCGTTGCATGATACGCTTACCGGTCTGCCTAATCGTATGGCGTTTAATGATCGCCTTGTCTTAGCTATGAACCATGCTCAACGAAGTGAAGGCAAGCTGGCCGTGATGTATGTGGATACGGATGGTTTTAAGCAAATTAATGATGGATATGGGCATGATGTGGGTGATCAAGTCTTATTGGAGACAGCAAAACGATTGAAGGAAAACATCCGCAGCACGGACATTGTGGCACGGCACGGTGGGGACGAATTCAGTATCATATTAAGTGAGTTGAAGGATAGTCAGCATGCTGAGAATGTCGCCAAAAAACTGGCAGCTGCATTCGAGATGCCTTTCGAAATTGCTGACAATCACATCTACCTTTCCGTCAGCATTGGGGTTAGCTTGTATCCTGAGCATGGACAGGAATCATCTATGCTTCTGAAATATGCCGATCTGGCCATGTACCGAATTAAGAAAAATGGCAAGAACGGATATGCTATTTTTGATGCAGAGAAAGATCATACACGGTGAGAGAGTAGTGGCGCGTTCAACAGCGTTCGAACGAAAAACATGATACATGTGAATTTCTTGAAGTTGCTTCCAAAGCGACTTTATTTGTCTATACAATAAACATGAGAAACGCATATAATGATTGCTGACAATCAAATCAAGCGCCTGATTCCTTCCTATGTTGAAGGATAGGTGCTTGATTTGTGTCAATTCTGGACCATACCATGTGCTAGTCACACGAAAATCTTAAAAAATGGATATCTCTGCTTTGAAGTTTGCTATAGTGTAGTGCTCCTTATCAGTATAAAATGGAAATACCAACCATGTAAGCGTTTTATATTCGTTGTAGCAAAGATGTTTGCCGGTTCTCCGGTGGATGACTTGCCTCGATCCTTGCATGGTTGGAATCATGGATGGAGGTGTATGATGAAGAGGAAGTCTTGGTATACTCTGGCGGTAACAGGCATCATTTCTCTGTTTTTTTCAGTAAGCGCTTTCGCGGGTTATGTTTTCTGGGAACCTCTAAGCTACTTCAACGCAAACACGTGGCAAAAGGCGGACGGTTATTCCAATGGATCTATGTTCAATTGTACATGGAGGGCTAACAATGTCAATTTCACAAGTGACGGTAAGCTTAAACTGGGTTTAACCAGTTCTGCACAGAACAAGTTTGATTGCGGAGAGTACCGTTCCACGAATACGTATAGCTACGGCTTGTATGAAGTCAGTATGAAACCTGCCAAAAACACAGGTATAGTTTCCTCCTTTTTTACGTACACAGGACCGGCTCATGGTACACAGTGGGATGAAATTGATATTGAATTTTTAGGAAAAGACACAACTAAAGTACAGTTTAATTATTATACTAATAGGGTTGGCAATCATGAGAAGGTTATCAATCTAGGCTTTGATGCATCGCAAGGTTTCCATACGTATGCATTCGATTGGCAGCCGGGACATATCAAATGGTATGTGGATGGCGTGTTGAAGCATACCGCAACCAACAATATCCCCAAAATACCAGGTAAAATTATGATGAACATCTGGAACGGAACAGGTGTTGATGGCTGGCTCGGTCCTTATAATGGTGCCAATCCGCTCTATGCAGAGTATGACTGGGTTAAATACACGAGTAATTAAGCAGACAGAAGCAGCCGCTAACGGCTGCTTTTTTCTATATCCAGGCGTTGTATTTATTAAATATATGTATTCAATATCCAATATCCTAAATAAATGCAATAAATGTTGCAATATTAGTATGGGCATAATTATCAATCATTCATTATGATTAACCTGTAAGCAACATTACATAGACTGGGGGAACAAAGTTGGACACAAGTAAAAAGAGACGAGTAGGCAGCTTGGTCATGATCGGTGTATTGGCCCTGTCAGCAGCCTTGAGTGGATGCAGCAGCAGCGGGAGCGACAAGCAAGCAGAATCGAGTACACCAGCGACAACGTTGGAGCTCAAAAATGGGAAGTATGATCCGCCCGTGTCTATTACGTATTTGCGGCCATGGGGTCCAGATGTGAAGTTTAAGCCAGGCGAAGATCAGGACAACAACGTCCATACGAAATGGGCGAAGGAGAAGCTTGGAATCGAACTGAAAAACCAGTGGATATCTCCTTCCACCAATAATGCATTCGAGACGAAGCTGCGTCTATCGCTTGCTTCCAATGCGGACATGCCAGACATTATTTCGTATCGCGGTGAATTCAATCTGGTGCGTGAATTGATTGAGTCCGGAAAATTTGTCGATGCGGGCCAGTTGTTTGACAAATATGCCAGCGACACATGGAAAGCAGCCGTAAACGAAGATCCTTCCGTATGGTATCCATACATGCAAGATGGCAAGAAAATCGGCATTCCGATTCTGGACTATTCCTATAATGGTGATCCTGTCATGTGGATACGTGAAGACTGGATGAAGAAATTCAATCTGGAAGCACCTAAAACCATAGATGATCTTGAAGTGATTATGGAAACGTTTACGAATCAAGATCCGGATGGTAACGGCAAGCAGGATACGTACGGACTGACCATTGGCTTCAAGAACTGGCTGAACACATGGATGTCAGAAGCTGGATGGGTCTTTGGTGCTTATGGTACAATGCCGAACCAATGGAATCTGACGGCAGACGGAAAACTTGAATACGGTTCCGTGACACCCGGTGCGAAGCAGGCTTTAGCCAAATTACAAAGCTGGATGAGCAAAGGCTATATCCCGGAAGAAGCCGGCGTGTATGACGAGACGAAGGCTGCTGAAGAATTTACCGCTGGAAAAGCAGGTATTGTGGTAGGTCCTCACTGGATGCCATCCTGGCCGCTGGAGGATGTGAAGAAGAACAATCCTGAGGCTGAATACAAGGCGTATCCAATTCCTTCCGGTCCAAACGGCCAAGCAGGAAGACATGGTACGTCGAATGGAAATGGCGTAGTTCTGATTAACAAAGACATGAAGAATCCGGAAGCCTTTTTCACCTATCAGAACTATCTCTTTGATCACTATGCGAATCCCAAAGAGGGTGATGAGTTCGAGCATGGATTTGCCGAAGGATACGATTGGGTTATGGTAGATGGGAAACCATCAACCGATTCAAGCCTTACAGGTGGTTATGCTCCCGAGAAGTACACCTTAACGTTTGATGGAGCGCGTATTCCGAATCTGAGCATGACAACACTTGCGAAGCTGGCAAGCGGTGAAGAAGCAACTACGCCATTTGAGAAAAAAATCAAATCAGGCGTACCTACACCTATGCTTGATGCAGCCAAAATTGTTCTGGATCAAAAGGACATCGTTTTCAATCAAATGTTTACCGGTGCGCCTTCGACAACCATGCAGATGAATAATGATATTTTGACGAAGATGGAGAAGGATACCTTCTCTCAGATTGTATATGGCAAAACCTCTCCGGATACGTTCGACTCCTTTGTTGAGAAATGGAAGTCTTCAGGCGGAGATCAGATTACGAAAGAAGTTAACGAGTGGTATGATTCCGTGAAAAGCGGAAAATAATAAGAGCAGGGCTGCCTGAATTGATTCATCGCGGCCACATATGCACCCAAAAGGCATTGCAGGAGAAGATCTCCGGCAATGCCTTTTCGTATGCGACATGGAGGATAACGAGGAAGAAACCCGCCAGGATGTCAGATTTGAGATGTCCGTCAAACCGGTAGATTTTCCCGATATTCTTGCGGTGTAAGATCATAAAATTTCTTGAATACTCGAATGAAATAAGCGGTATTGTTGTAACCGACAAGTTCGGCGATTTCAAACACCTTGGCGGATGACGTTCGCAAATGATATACTGCTTTCTCCATTCTCAATCGATATACGTAGGCTGTAAGTGCTTCACCAGTCTCAGCCTTGTACACCTTGGACAAGTACACCGGATGCAGATGCACATGGTCGGCAATCGCAGGCAGAGATACATCTCCAGCCAGATGAAGGTCTACGAAGCTTTTGACGCTGCGTACAATGGTGCTGTGATTGTCTCTAAGCTCTTGTTCGGCATCATCTCGTATGTAATGAAGTGTACGTATGGACCAGTCCTGCAATTGATGTGCTGTGGAGTAACTGGGAGCTTGAAAGTAGCGATAAGACTCTGTTGGAATCAAAGAAGATATTTGTTTGCCATTTTTATGAATGATGTACGCAAACGCACCTGCAATAGCAAAATACACCTCAAAAGTTGACTCCGCAATATCATGATGTTCATTCGAATGCAGCAGTTCCTCAAAAATGTGCTCGATTTTCTGTTCCACATCCTCAAAACGACCAGCTTCAAGCAGGCTAATCAACGTTGGCGGCTGATAAAGCGACCTGATCGTATGCAGAGGATTGGCGTCCGTTTCATCGGAAGCTGTGACAAACAAACCTTGAACCTGACCCATCCGTTTACGCATGGACATGACCGTTCGCTCATAGATTTCTCCAATTTCGTACGGGAACTTACCCCAATTGGATACGGAAATCGAGATTGCACCCTTCAAGTATAACTGAACATTGGTTTGAATCTGGGCAGCATACTGCTCAAGCAGGGTCTGGGGCGTCTCGCCCCTGTTATAACTCATCGTTGCTGAATGCTTCATACTGACGAGAACAACAATGTAATCGTGCACGTCTCTTGTATGCCAGATATGAAAATGAGTATGCATCACTTCACTAATGATATTACATATCGCATATTCCATCAGGGCGAGGTCGCCGTGTGCCATATCGGATAAATGCTTCTCCATACGAATAATCAGCATGCCGAGATCCTCTCCTACGGAGTAGGGAAGCTCCAGCAGTTCAAGCTTGTCTACCAACGTCTTCGGATCATAGACTTTTCCAGTCAGCAACTCATGCAGCATCGTGGATTGAAGCAATGGCAGATGATCCTGAAAGGCGTGTAAGGCCCGTTGATGGGATGCAGCTGTTTCCCATTTTTCTTTGATTCGATGAACGAGACGTTGCACGGATTCGATCAGATCTTCATCACTAACAGGTTTCAGCAGGTAATCGAAGCTTTCCTGCGCAATGGCCTGTTTGGCATATTCAAAATCAGCGTGACCAGATAACAGAATCGTCTGCACATGGGGCCACTTTTCGTGAATCGCGGTAATAAGTGCAATGCCTGACATTTCAGGCATACGTATATCCGTAATAACAATGTCAATGTCGTGATTGTCCATGATTTCCAGCGCTACGGCACCGGATAAGGCTTCATGAACCGTACCGATCCCGCAGCTTTCCCACGGAATAGTCTCGGCCAGCGTTTCCACGACTGAACGTTCATCGTCTACTAGTAATATTTGCAGCATGGGTCGTTCACCTACTTGTCTGTATTATCGTGCCATGTGATGTTAACTTTAATCCCACCCGATGAAGAATGATCATAAGTAAGTCCAGACCCTTCGCCGTACTGAAAAGACAAACGCTGATGCACATTCCATGTACCACATCCCATGTTCTCATCCAGCGGTTTGAGAAGATTGTCCCTCAGATGAACAAGCTGTTCCTCAGACATACCAAGCCCGCTGTCCTCCACTGTAATTGTGTACACGTCATCCTCGCAGTCTGCATAGATTTTAATCTCGCCATCCACCGATTTGGGCTCCAGACCATGAATAATAGCGTTCTCAATAATAGGCTGGAGGGTCAGTCTGGGAACTGTTTTATCTAAAATATCATGGGGCACGTCGATTGTAAAATGCATCCGCTCCAGACGAAGTGACTGAATTTCCAAATAATTTTTGACCATTGTCAGTTCTTCACGAAGCGTGGCTTGATCCTTTTCGGACCTGGTTATGTATCGGTAATACTCTCCCAGATTCAGTGCCATGGCGACCACGGCCTTTTCATTTTTCATTCGGGCCATGTTCTTGATATAGAAGAGACAGTTATAGAGAAAATGGGGATTGATCTGCGATTGCAGCTGCTTGAGCGTGGCTTCGCGGCTTCTTAATTTCTCCTCATATACATTCTCGATTAACTCTTGAATTCGTTGAGCCATGATGTTGAAACGTGCAAATAACAGACTGAATTCATTACGCGCCGGATGGTGCAGACGAACGGAAAAATCCCCGGTGGATAAGCGATTCGTTCCTTTCACCAACTGTAGGAGCGGAAGCTGCACACTGCGATAGAGTGTATACAACACAACGACGCTCATCACGATCAGGACGGCAATTGAAGCGTAAAACAGATTTCGACTGCTCGTAACCGGCTTTAATATTTGCTGCATGGGAACATAGTCAACATAATACCAGCCGAGGCTCTTAGATTGAATGTAGGAGACGTAATATTCCGTTTTGTTTAATGTTGTACTGAACCCGCCGCTGGCTTGCAACGGTGCTTCTCTCAGAGTAGGCAGGATGGCATTCAAGGTATCCTTTCCGGAGCTATTGCTGATTAAACCATAATCGGGATGGAACATAAATGGGTCGCCCTTATTGTTTAATTTGTTTTGATTAAGGAGCGCAGTTAAGTGATGAACTGGAAAACTGATTTTGGTAATTAATCTGGCTTTGCCGGGTTTCGCCATTGCTGTCGTTGGATCGGTGGTGTACCAGATAAACCGATGATCGGCATAGGTCCAGGACTGAGAGAGCGGCTCCTTAAATTCATTATCCGTGTACGGGATGTAAGCATAATAATCCGTTGATATCACTTTTTTCATCCGGGGGAAATACAACGTAATGGTCGAATGCCATTTGCTTGCTGCGTTGTACAGATTCATCTTCTCCAGAATGGCGCTTCCAACTTTCACGCGTTCATAAGGAATATCTTTGTAGTCAGGGCGTTGATATTCCTGAATGCTGGAATCTTGTCCAATGGACATCCCATATAATGACAGTTGGTAAATATTGGATTCTACTGAATCGGCAAATGTTGATAGATGATTCATCGTATTGTTCTGAATCTCGCGTTCGATGACACGCACGCTTTCCCGGTTCGAGTATGTGTAGAGAAACAATACCAGAATAAGCAGCATCACAAACAACAATGTAATTTTGGTAAAAACATTCATGCGTGTGAACAAAGTCCAACCTCCTTAATCTCATTAAAATATTGATATCGTTGTTGCAATATTAGGATATAGATTGCAAATTTCCATTGCTATAATTTTAATATACAAGTTCACGATGACTTGTAAAATACAAAATTTAGAACATGGGGGATGTAGGAGTGAAGGAACATACGTTAGAAACGCCGCATAAACGGCGCTCCACCAGGGTTAAACAGCGCTGGAATATGCAACGGAACTGGACCTTGCATATGATGCTCATTCCAGCCGTATTGCTGGCACTGGTGTTTCAGTACATACCGATGGGCGGCATTGTGATTGCTTTTCAGGATTTCAAGCCATACCTGGGATTTTCAGAGTCTAAATGGGTAGGTTGGGACAATTTTCGATACTTGTTTTTATATCCGGACGTAGGCCAGGTCATCTGGAATACGCTAGTCATTGCATTTTTCAAAATCATCGCGGGACTGTTCGCTCCATTCTTGTTTGCCATTTTGCTCAATGAAGTGCGCTTGACGGCATTCAAGAGAGTGAGTCAGACGCTCGTGTATCTGCCGCATTTCCTATCATGGGTTATCCTCGGCGGGATTCTGCTTGATATTCTGTCCCCGCAAGGAGGCATGGTGAACCAACTTGTTGTAGCCTTCGGAGGAGAACCGATCTTCTTCCTTGGAGATGGTACATGGTTCCGTATAACGCTGATCGTCAGTGACGTATGGAAAGAATTTGGTTTTGGTACGATCGTATTTCTGGCTTCTCTCTCAGGAATCAATCCTGCGCTTTACGAGGCAGCCGAAGTGGATGGGGCCAACCGGTTTAAACAAACGCTGCACATTACGATTCCAGCATTGTTGCCGATTACGATCGTACTGATGACGCTCTCCATCGGCAACATTCTGAACGCCGGTTTTGATCAGGTGTTCAACCTGTACAACCCACTTGTGTACGACAAAGGCGACATCATTGACACCTTTGTATATCGACTGGGGATTTTGAACGGGAAGATGAGTTTTGCCACAGCAGTAGGATTGTTCAAATCAGTGGTTGCCACCATTTTGATTGTTGTATCGTACAGAATGGCTTACAAACTGGCCAATTATCGAGTTTTCTAGAGAGGAGAAAAGGGCTTGTATTATAAAACTAGAGGATACCGCATATTCAGCATTGCCAACTATACTTTTCTTGGCATTTTATCAATACTCTGCATTTTACCAATTATTCATATATTAGCCGTTTCATTCAGCAGTATGGCGCCAGCATCATCAAATCTGGTTACCTTATGGCCCATCGGGTTCACAACCGATGCATATGTGAAAACATTCGGAAATTCAAACTTCATCAACTCCTTGATCGTATCTCTTAAACGGACTGTAATTGCGACGATCATCGGTATGGTCATCATGCTGATAACCGCATTTCCGTTGTCGAAGGAAGATATCAGTTTCAAAGGCCGCTCGTTGTATACGTGGTTTTTTGTATTCACCATTCTGTTCAGCGGCGGCTTGATTCCAAGTTACATTCTGATACAGAAGCTTGGTCTGATGAATACGATCTGGGCGCTTATTCTGCCTGGAGCCTTGTCGGTATGGAACGTCATTCTCATGATGAACTTCTTCCGCGGTCTGCCGAAAGAACTTGAAGAAGCAGCCTATTTGGATGGAGCAGGTCATATCAAAACATTGATTCTGGTCTACGTTCCACTGTCGCTTCCGGCCATCGCAACCTTGTCTTTATTTACGATGGTGTATCAGTGGAACTCCTGGTTCGACGGCATGATCTATATGTCTGATATTAAAAATTATCCGCTTGCTTCTCTGCTACAGACCATTATCGTTCAGCAAGATCTCAGCAAGATCAACGTGGACCCTTCCATGTTGGAGAATATCTCGCAGCGAACTGTACGCGCAGCACAAATTTTTATTGGTGCGCTTCCGATCCTAATGGTATACCCGTTTTTACAACGTTTCTTCGTTAAAGGAATCGTTATTGGAGCAGTCAAGGAATAGGCAAGGCTAGGCAATGCAAGGATAACTGAGCTGAGGGAGGAAGTAAGATGAGAAGAGGACTGGCATGTATGGTTGCATGGAGTTTAATGGCTTCACTCGTATATCCAGCAACTGCTGGAGCAGAAAGTGCAAAGGGTCAAGCGGAGGTGGGGAATGTGCAGGCGAATAGCCTGCACTCCTCTGTTCCCTATAAAGACCTGAACGGGCATTGGTCACAATCCGCAGTTACACGTATGCAAGACTTGAATTTATTGCAAGGTTATACGGATGGTACATTCAAGCCAAGTCAGGTGATTAGCCGAGCTGAATTTGTCATGATTTTGGATCGGGCCTTTGGCTTCACAGGCGATGCGGCTCCTGGTTCATATGCGGATATGACCTCAGCGGATTGGTACTATGATGTGATGGTACGTGCGAATGGTTCTGGCATTATCGAAGGAACAGATCGTGAGCATCTGTCACCGAAAAAACCTATTACCCGGCAAGATGCAGCTGTTATGGTGGATCGAGCATTTCAACTTTCAGCGGGTACGAACGCAGATAGCGAACGATTGAAGTTTCGAGATGCAGCTGATATTTCCAGTTATGCAAAGAAAGCGCTTACCTATCTGGTGAACGAAAATATAGTAAAAGGATACCAAGGCCAATTAAATCCCAAAGCCCCGATTACACGAGCGGAGACGGCAGGGTTATTGTCAGCGATGATTGCAGATGTGAAAAGCGTTCCGGGTACATATGAGTCCCGGGTTGATGGCAACTTGATCCTTAAATCAACGGATATCACGTTAAAAAATACGGTCGTCAATGGAAACCTGCTGCTGGCTGAAGGCATTGACGAGGGTTCTGTCGTGCTGCAGGGGGTAACCGTTACAGGCAGTGTCATTATTAAAGGCGGGGGCAGTCATTCCATCCACATTAGCAACTCCAAGCTGAATCGGGTGGTCGTTGACAAACGTGGTGAACCCGTCAGAGTTGCCATTACGGAAGGAAGCAGCATTCAAGAAGTGATTGTTATGCAGAAATCCATCTTGGAGATCTCTTCGAATAGCCTGGTTGATTCGATGACCATTCTCGCGGAGGCGAATCAAACCCGATTGGATACCAAAGGTAAGATTACAAAGTTGAGTGTGGATGCCAATGATGTCGTGATCAATGGAGAGAAAGTAAAACAAGGTCTGCGTACATCCATGGTGGGTGAAGCTCAACAACCCGCTACATCACAGCCTGGCGATTCAACGAATGTGGCAAGCACACCAACGCCATCTTCTCCAGACGGGCAATCGCCTTCTACACCATCGACACCAAGCAATCCTGCGGGTGAAAAACCGATTCCAGCAACAACGATTCCGCATGATCAATGGGAGCTTGTCTGGAATGATGAGTTTAATGGACCTGCGATTGATTCTTCCAAATGGACCGTGCAGGATACGGGGCTGGTTTATAATAATGAAATGCAGTATTACAGCCCGGATAACACTCGTATTACGAAAGATCAGAATCGAAGTGTGTTGCAGATTGAAGCCAAAAAAGGTCCGAAAAATGGTAAGGATTACAGCTCAGGCAAATTGATCTCCATGGGGAAAGGCGACTGGACCTACGGTAAGATGGTTGTACGTGCGAAGCTTCCAGTAGAAAAAGGCATGTGGCCAGCCATATGGATGATGCCGACAGATGAAGCGCATTATGGAGGATGGCCGGCCTCTGGAGAGATCGATATTATGGAGCTCATCGGTGGCAAACAAAGCAACAACAAGGTATATAGTACATTGCATTATGACAGTGTGAAGCCTGACGGTTCCCATGGACATGACCAGGGAAGTCTCATTCTCCCGAAAGGAGAAACGTTTGCTGACGATTATCATGATTTCCAAGTGGAGTGGCTGCCTGGCATGATTCGCTTCTATGTGGATGGAAAGTTGCATCATGAAGTGACTAACTGGCAAACGAAGGCTACGGGCCAACCGGAGTATTACACATTCCCTGCACCATTCGATCGTCCATTCTATCTCATTCTGAATTTGGCAGTTGGCGGAGATTGGCCGGGTTCACCTGAGAGCGAGTTCACTTCCGAAAAGATGAACGTTGATTTTGTGCGTGTGTATTCGTATAAGAATCTAAGCACATGGCCTGATGTGACAACGAATCCGATAGAGCCAGTACAGCAGCGCGAACCACAAGCCGATGGTAATCAACTCTACAATGATGATTTTTCGGAAGGTTCTGGAGACAATGGGGTTCCTCTTCAGTGGAAATTCATTACGAATGCAGACGGAGCGGGCAGTGTCAAAGTTATAGAGGATGATCAGAAAGGGAAAGCAGCACAAGTTACCATTGATGCATCGGGGACTGAAAACTATTCGGTTCAACTCACTCAGATGCCCATGTACATCAAGAAAAACAAAAAGTACAAAATACAGTTTGATGCGAAGGCATCTGCTGACCGTACAATCCTATCCAAAGTGAACCAATTCGAAAAAAGCTGGACCAATTACTCTGGTGAGCAATCCTTTGCACTCACGACAGATTGGAAATCCTATGAATATACCTTCAATATGCGGGATGGCTCCGATAATAATGCCAGATTCGAATTTAATCTGGGGCTGGATGATACAACCGTTTGGTTTGCCAATGTCCGCCTGATCGAGATGGGTGAGGCTGACGCGGTGACTGTAGAACGAAACACGCTGCCTGATGGCAATTTCATCTACAATGGTACATTTGATCAAGGCAAGGATCGCCTTGGTTTCTGGTCCAGTAGCGTTCACGAGAATGCTGGAGCCAAGATCAGCGTGAATAACTTTTCGAAGTTCCCGATTATGGAGCGTCAACTGGTCGTTGATGTTACACAAACCAATGGTGAGCCTGAGCAGGTTTCAGTGAACCAACCGGGTTTGAAGCTGGAAGCGAATACAACGTATGGCTTCTCCTTTGAAGCCAAGGCAGATACACCGCGAAACATGGATATTGATCTTGTCAGCAATGACGGACATTCCGTACAGGTTCATCAAGGGCAGAACCTTCCCTTGGGCCAAGAAATGAAAACGTATACTGGCGAGATCAACGTGGGTGATGGGGCATCCATTGCCAATTCCGAGCTTAGACTGTTATTCGGCAGCTCCAACGGTAAGGTATATGTGGACAATGTTCGTCTGACCAAACGAGGAAAACCTCTATCGGTGAATGGTTATGCTCATGTGCCAGCAACCGAAGCCTGGATGATGCAAGGATTGCAGTTGGAGAACTCTGAAGAAGGAGGTAAACATGTCAGTTACATGGATCAGGGAGATCTGCTGCAATATAAAATCGATGTGGCTCACGACGGGAGATATGTTCTGTCTGCCCGGATGGCCAGTGGAAAAAGCGATTCGAGCGTTCGTTTCAGCATCAAAGACGAACAAGGTACAACCGTTGCACAATCTGACCTGAGTCTCGGAGACACGGGTGGATGGCAGGTATACAAAACGGTCTATTTCCCAGCAGTTACTCTGACAGCAGGCAAATCATATTTTGTGAATTTTGAAGGAGAGAACTATAATACGCGCTGGATGGATATTTCACAAAGCAAAGTTCAAAATGGTGAACTTACAGCTGATCTGAATCATTGGGAGCTGAGTCCTAATCATCTGGCAGCTTCACATGGTGAGGACAAAGGTCTAACGATTACCCTGCCCGGTACGAGTGAACATTGGTGGGATGCGCTGATGCAACAAGGTCAGATCGAACTCGGCGCAAATACAACGTACCGACTTACCTTTGAAGCATCGGCATCCATTCCCAAATCTATGCAAGCTGTTCTTTCAAAGAATGAAGGGGACTTTGTGAAGTATTTGGAAGAAAAAGTGGACTTAACTGCGGCTACTAAATCGTATGCTTATACATTCACTATGGGAGATACTACGGATTCGGCGGCCATGCTTGCATTTGGATTAGGTTATCCGTTAGCCACAGGTGAACATGCGATTTCCATCAATAACGTGCAGTTATATGAAGTTAATCCCAATGCAGATCAAGGAGGGCAACCGGCTCATGTTAATCTTATTCCTAATGGGGACTTCTCCAAAGGTAATGAGAGTTGGTTTACTCACGCGGATGGTAATGCGGCAGACCTTGAGATTCATGTCAGTCATCAACAGCTTCAAGCCAAGATTGGAAATGTAGGTCAGAATCCATGGGATCGTCAAGTGATCAATGAAGGATTCGGCATCCAACAGGGTTTCAAATACAAGCTGACGTTTAAAGCCAAAGCTGAGAAGCCTAGAAAATTGGGGTTGGGTATTGGATGGGTCGATGCAGAATCCAATTATGAATGGCATGGTTTCTTCGGACAGAGGGTGGGTCTGACCAGCGAAGAACAAGAGTTCACCTTCACATTTGATGCAACAGAAGGAAGCTATCCCAATACTCGAATTTCATTCGATCTGGGTAACATTGACGGTGTAGAAGACGGCAATACAACCGTCTCATTGTCCGATGTCAGCCTGATTAATATGGGTCCTGCTCAATAGTCTTTGTTCACATTATCTGAAAAAATCTTTTACAGATTCTATTTGACACCGATTACATTGTGGTATACAATACAGCTAAATAAGGAGTGTCACTGATTCGATCAGGCACCACCACAGTCTGGAATTCGCAAGTTCATTACTTGCGTTTGTAGACTTGGTGGTGCTTTCTGTCTATAGGGGGTGAGAGAACATGAAATTCAAAAAATCGCTCAATAACAACATTGCCCTTGCGGAAGATACAGATGGATGTGAAGTCATTGTTATTGGTACGGGAGTAGGTTTCAAAAAGGTCAAGGGACAAACCATTGATCGAGAACATATCCAAAAAACGTTTAGAATTGGTGCAAATGATAAGTATCAGCGGATGGAGCAATTTTTCAACGATATTCCGCTGCAAGTCATAGATATAACGGATCAGATTATTGAGACAGGTCAAAAAAGGATTGGGAAAAAGCTTCATGATTCAATCTTGTTGACCTTGGCAGATCATATTCATTTTGCACTGGAACGCCTGAAAACGGGTATGGATATCCAGAATCCTCTTCATTGGGACATTCGTCATTTGTATCCGGTGGAGTATGGTGCTGGCGAACAAGCGGTGAATCTGATCAACGAGGCTTTCCATGTGAGCTTGTCCCATAGTGAAGCAAGTTCCATCGCACTTCACTTCGTGAATGCACAGTTCGATTCAGGTAGCATGAACCAAACGATCAAAATCACTAAAATGATTAATGATATTCTGGAGATCATGTCTCATCATTTCGAGATTGCGCCAGATCAGGAATCGGTGAACTATTCCAGATTCGTCACGCATTTACGCTACTTCATCGTGCGTCAACTGAACCGGGAAGTGCTCTCGTTCAAGGATCAGCATTTCTTGTACGACGTGTTGTCGGAACGCTATCCTTCCAGCTGCCAATGTGCTCAAAAAATAAAGGAATTTATGGAACACCAGTATAAGTTCATCATTACTCCTGACGAGATGGTTTACCTAATGATTCACATCGAGAGAGTGACGACGCATCCTGATGCGGACTGAACATCACGTTTGAATAAGATTTGAATATGGAGTGTTACTGATTCGATCAGGCACCACCAAATGTTACCGATTCTGCACCTGCGGCAGAAAGGTATAACATTTGGTTTTTTTTCGCCAAAAATGGAGGAGGAACTCAGCATGAACCACAGAGAGTTGTCCAAGGAAATCATTCAATTGACGGGTGGAGAAGAGAACATCAGCCAGGCGTGGCACTGTATCACAAGGCTTCGCTTCAATGTTAATGATGAGAAAAAGGTTCAACTGGAACAAATTAAAAACTTAAATGGCGTTCTGGGTGCCCAGTTTCAGAACGATCAATTCCAGGTTGTGATCGGGAATCATGTCGCTGCGGTATATGAGGAATTGGAGGGACAACTGAAGCAGGGCGACGCTACCGAACAAGACAAACAGGCTCCACGCTCCAGAGGCATCAACGCCGTTTTGGATACCATCTCGGGCATATTTACACCGATTCTGCCCGCTATTGTGGGCACGGGTATGCTCAAAGGGATTCTGGCACTGCTAGTGACCTTGGGGCTGTTGCACGAAACCAGTGGCGAATATCAGATTTTGTCCTCCATCGGAAACGCTGCTTTTTATTTCTTGCCTTTCCTGTTAGCCGTATCGTCCGCTCGCAAATTCAAGGTGAATGAGTATATTGCTCTGACGCTTGCAGGCACGATGTTATATCCAACGATCCTGGATGCATACAATGCCCAACATCTTGAACCGATTCGTTTCCTATCGCTTCCGGTTTCGATTGTGAATTACACACAGTCTGTCATTCCGATTATTCTGGGTGTGTGGTTACTGAGCTACGTATATCGCTGGGTGGATAAGGTTATTCCAGGCCCGGTTAAAGTTATTTTCACATCGATGATCGTGCTTGTGATTACGGTTCCGATTCTGCTGATTGCCATCGGACCGCTCGGCACTTACATCGGGATTTACTTGGAAATGGGTACCTCATGGCTCTTTGCCCATTCCGGGCCTCTGACCGGCATTATCCTTGGTGGCCTGATGCCAATCATCGTTATGACGGGTATGCACTATGCTTTCTTCCCGGGAACGCTGCAAAATTTGAGCAAACTTGGATATGACGTTCTTTTATTACCTATTAATTTGGTCACGAACATGGGCCAGGTAGGTGCTGTGCTGGCTGTATTCCTCAAAACGAAAAACCCAAAAATGAAGTCGCTTGCTCTGTCGAGTGGAATTTCCGCTTTCCTGGGCATTACGGAACCTGCATTGTACGGGGTAAGTCTAAAGTTGAAAAAACCATTCTACGCATCACTTGTTGGAGGGGCCGCAGGTGGGGGATTCATTACAGCTGTCGGTCTGAAAAGTTTCGGCTTTGCTGTACCTGGCATACTGTCACTGCCCTTATATATTGACCCGAATGGAGGGATGTCGAACTTCTGGTATGCGTTGATCGGGATCTCCATCAGTTTTACCGTTTCGTTAGTCTTAACCTTGATGCTGAAATGGGATGATTCGGAGCCACAGCCATCTGCCAAACCGGGTTCTCCGCCAATGGAATTGGAGCCTGAATCCTTGTCTGTGGAGAACGAATTGCCCACTACGGTTCATTCCATTGAAGAGAAGAAAGGCGAAGTGAAGAGTCCGCTTACAGGAGAACTTGTACTACTAGCGGAGCTACCAGACAAAACATTCGCGGATGAGTTGACAGGCAAAGGCATTGCCATCCGACCGACAGAAGGCAAAGTGACTGCGCCTTTTGACGGAACAGTCACGATGGTGGCCAAAAGTAAACATGCCATAATGCTTCACTCCACGGATGGCATTGACATCCTCATCCACGTCGGACTAAATACCGTCTCGCTCAAAGGAGAGTTCTTTGATGTCAAAGTAGAAACGGGACAAGAAGTCCGCTTGGGCGATCCACTTGTTGAATTCGATCTGGAGAGCATCAAAGCTGCGGGACTGGACATCGTTTCACCCATCATTGTGACGAATACGCCGGATTATCTGGATGTTGTACCCGTACATGTGAAGGGGGTGATTTCAATGAATGAATTGCTTCTTCTCACTGTTCGCTAAATGTTTTATCACATTTATCATATGAGTGATCTTAACTTTCAACACAAACTACCATATAAAAGGAGCACAACCATCATGACAAAACAAGAAAACAAACAAGTATTCCCGGCAGACTTTCTGTGGGGAGGAGCAACAGCAGCCAATCAATTGGAGGGCGCTTTTGATACCGACGGCAAAGGACTATCCACCTCGGATATGGCCCCATTCGTACCCAAGGAACTACGCAACGGTAAAGATTTCACCTTTGATGTGGATTCTGTTGAACTTGAGGAATTCCTGGGAGGCAACACGGATGTTTATTTCCCGAAACGCAACGGCGTAGATTTCTACCATCGGTATAAAGAAGACATTGCTTTGTTTGCCGAGATGGGATTCAAAGTGCTTCGAATCTCCATCGCCTGGACGCGCATTTTCCCTACAGGAGAAGAGGCAGTTCCGAATGAAGCAGGTCTGGCATTCTATGACGATGTGCTGGATGAACTTTTGAAACACAACATTGAGCCGCTCGTGACGATTTCCCATTATGAAATGCCCGTTCAGCTGACTCAAAAATATAATGGCTGGGAAAACCGCAAATTGATTGAACTATATCTGAAATTCGCCAATACACTCTTTGACCGGTATAAAGATAAAGTGAAATACTGGATTACGTTTAATGAAATGAACATGATTCTTACAAGCCTGTATACAGGAGGCGGTATCCTTGAGGATCAAATCAAGGGCAGCAAGGAACAAGTTGCCTACCAAGCGACTCATCACCAGTTTGTAGCGAGTGCATTGGCTGTGAAAAATGGTAAAGAGAAGATGCCAAACGCTCAAATCGGTTGCATGATTTGCCGCCTGGAGACCTATGCCGCTTCAAGTAAGCCGGAGGATGTGCTGCAAACACTGAAGGAAGATCAGATGAACCTATTCTATCCAGAAGTTCAAGCTCGGGGCGAATATCCATCTTACATGCAGAGATATTTCAAGGAGAATGGGATCGAATTAGTGAAGGAACCTGAGGATGATGCAATTATTAAAGACAACACAGTCGATTTCATTGCATTCAGCTATTACATGAGCTATATCGGTGAATACAATCCGAATGACAACAGCAATTCCGGTATGCTGGTTAGCCAAGTGAAAAATCCTCACTTGAAAGTTACTGAATGGGGTTGGCCTATTGATCCGATTGGGCTTCGAGTTGCGCTGAACAATTTATACGACCGCTACCGGATGCCGTTATTCATCGTTGAGAACGGTCTGGGTGCTACCGATAAGCTTGAGGCGGATGGCTCCATTCATGACACGTATCGAATCGACTATCTGAGTCAGCATATCGAGCAAATGAAGGAAGCGATAGCCGATGGCGTGGATTTGATGGGCTTCACCAGCTGGGGACCCATCGATATTATTAGCTGCTCCACATCCGAAATGGAGAAACGATATGGTTTCATTTATGTAGATCAAGATAATGCCGGAAATGGAACGCTGCAAAGACACCGTAAAGATTCGTTTGCCTGGTATAAACAAGTCATTGAGAGCAATGGTGAGTCCCTGTAATTATGGAAACAAGATAAGCATATACATGAAAAGCCGCCAATTGGCGGCTTTTTGGGTTTAGAGTTCATTCATTATTACAGAAGTAACAGTTTGAAAGAAGCAATCGTAAGAACCTCTTTTTATTCAAAGTTGTTGTTTCGCTGGCTGAGATTACTTAATGAGACTTGCGCGCTTGGAACACCTTGAAGAAAATCAGATAATATACATACGCCATAATCATAGGGATCAGATACGAGATGTAAGACCAGAGGATGTTCCATCCATTAAAATACGATACTTTTCCGTTTTCTTTGGCGATCCACTCGATACTAGTCAGTACGAAAGCGGATATAATGGCTGCTAACCATGGATGTGCACGATGTTTGTATATATAATATATCATAAGACATCCAGCCATTGGGAAGAGACCTATATCGAAAGGCAGAGCTGAAAAGGAACGATTCGTGTATTCGGGAACCAGGTACCAGTAGTAATTGAAACCAATGTTATTGAAAACAGTGGAGGTTGCAACACCGAACGGGAAAAAAATGAGGAGTAAGTCCAGATTTTTTCTTAAAATCCAGCACCCTACAACCATAGGGATCACAAAACCCAATATAACATTCAACACCATTGAATCACTTCCTCCGTGGATGATTTCTGATTTCTTCTATTGTTGACTGAATTACATCTTATAAACATAAAGAAACGGAAGTGAAGTGTGACGTTACGTATGCAAGAACAAACCCCATTCAAATTCGAACGGGGTTTTCGGTGTGGGTTAGCTTTGGTTGATTTACTCGGTGACACGAACCATCGGATGTTCCAATTCCGAATGTCCCATTAAGCTTTCTGAAGCTGCGCCATCTACAAGAAGTTCCAGGCTATTCACCTCTTGGAATTGGAACATCGTTTCCTTTAGAACGTCCAACGCAAGGAGTTCTCCTCCTGACCCAAGTCTTGCTTCATCTGGAATATGCACATCCAACGTCAATGTACCATCCAGGAATTCCAACGATTTGAGTTCAATGTTATTCCATAACGAAACATGATTAGGGTCATCCGCGCTTTGTAACGCTTCAAACACTTTAGTGTATTTGTCCTTGCTGTCAGAGAACTTTATCTCGGCTTTACTTTTCACAACGGTGGTTACTTGAGCATCGACATACGCTACTTCAATCTCTTCGGATTGTTCAATTACTTGATCTTGTTCGTTCGGAGAAGAGGAGTTAACGGTATCTTTGGGATTGGCAGTCGTGCCCGAATTCGTAACCGGTTTGTCTCCGCATCCAGCAATGATGATTGCACATAGTCCGAACATGACCATAAAGCTCGTATATTTCTTCATTTTGTTCATAGTTGCACCTCCTCATCGTTTCTCTTATAGATTCAGAAATTCTTTAATACCATCCACAATGGCTTGAGCCGCTTTGTTCTGACCACTCTCTGACAGCATCACTTTCTCATCCGTCATGTTACTCAGGAATCCAACTTCCAAAAGTACAGCAGGCATGGTCGTTTCTCTAATCACTTGCAAACTGCCATTTTTGACTCCACGATCTTTCAATCCCATCGCTTCAACCAAATGTCTATGAATAATATCGGCTAATTCTTTACTGCTGCTGCGCTGATAATAAAATGTCTCGGTCCCCGTCGCTTGAGGGGAAGCAGTTACACTGTTCCCATGTATGGATACAAATACATCTGCATTTAATTTGTTCGCCAGCTGCACACGTTCCGGGCGCGTGGGATATACATCTGTTTCGCGTGTCATGACAAGTTCAATGCCGGGCTCTTGAAGCAGGAGTGCTTGAACTTTGAGACCCACTGCCAGTGTGTAATCTTTCTCATGTTTGTTCGAGATACTCGTGGTTCCAGGATCAGCCCCACCATGACCCGGATCAATCACAACTATTTTCTTGCCAGAGTCAGTGCCTGCCGGTATAACAGGAATTCCCACAATACCTGTTACACTTAGATCAACGATTAACTTGCCAGCAATATATTGATGATTCACTTGAACATCGCTGAGGTTGTGAAGCTCGATTACAACTCTAACCTCGGCAGGGTCGTTTTTGAAAAGCGAATATCGAACCTCTGTAATGTTTGCAATTCCACTGACATCGAGTTTACCCATATTACCCTGCTGTATCGTAGGTCCCGTGTCTCCAAAAGTGGTGTTTGGCAAGTCCACAACAATTCGATCCGGATTCTTCAATCTGGTGATCTTAGGAGTGATCTCTGTATCTACAGATACAACGAGCTGATGATTCGATAAGTTAATCTCATTCACTTTATTCCATGTGCTCTCATTCCCGCGATCTGGCGTAGAAGGGGAGGGCACGGAAGGAGCTGGTGATACAGCACTCGTTAAACCAACAATCTTGTCCTTATTGTTCCAGCTTACTTGGAGACCCATTTCTTCACTTACGAAGCGAAGAGGCACGACAACTGTGTTTTTTATCATTTGCGGGGCGGTGTTAAGCGAGACGACTTCATTTTGCACCATGGCTTCTTTTTTGCCCACGCCAAGAGAGATCATCTTTGAATTTTGTGCAATGTTCACATGCTGAGTCTTCTGATTCCAGTCGACTTTAAATTTCAAATTCTCGGCAACTACACGGATAGGAATCATGACATTCTTGTTAATGTTGACTACTTCAACTTCAGAAGGCAGTAAAAGTTCCTGACCATCTAATATGATTTTGGTTTGTGGAGCTGATGCGTTTGATTGATGAGGAAATGACAGGATTAAGAACATACTAAATAAGATTAAGCAAACTATTTTTTTCATTTTACACCTCTGTTTAATTCTTTCTAATTGAATTTTCCACGCAAGTTATTACATAATTCTACATTTATTCATAATTGTCCTGCTTTTCTTTTATTATCATGGAATCCGGGTACCGTTAATTCAGTCCAGAGAGTCTGGCAAGGACATCGTATTTTATATTCACGCAGGGTATAATGCAAAAAGGGATTTTGGATATGGGGGAGAGTACGATGAACAAAACGGAGCGACAGCTTGCCATTACACTTGAATTACAACGAAGTAAAGGACAGGGCTATTCACTTATGGATGGCTACGACATCCGACATTTCCGCTTATCCCGGATGACTGAATGAGGCTTGAATATGATAGAATATGGATGTTAACGCTTTTCTTAGGCTAAGTACGTTATAGATACAGGAGGTTGTTGATCGTGGACAAGAAAGAAGCGGATATTGCAGCCAACGAAACACCTGAAGGAACTCAGATCATCTATGGAGAGTTTGCGGAAGGAGGGTCATACTATTCTTGCAATTATCTTCCTGATGTTGTGTATGCAAAGTACGGAGATGTAGAAAGAAGACTGCAAATTATTAGGCCACAACGCAGTGGACATTCATTCCCGTTAGTGGTCTTTGTTCAAGGCTCCGCTTGGAGAACACAACAAATATATGCCAACATTCCGAATCTCTCTCATATTGCTGCGAAAGGATACATCATCGCAAGTGTAGAGATCAGGGACACGGATATCGCGCGTTTTCCGGCTCCTGTCGAGGATGTTAAATGTGCCATAAGATTCATGCGCAGCAATGCAGAGAAGTATGGTGTAGATTCGAATCGTGTTGCCGTATGGGGAGATTCTTCCGGCGGACACTTGTCTTTGATGACGGGACTTACCATTGGTGAATATGACAACGGTCTTTATCGTGAACAATCAGACGAAGTCAGCGCAGTGATTGATTATTATGGGGTCTCCGACCTGCTGTCATTGGGCAAATACAATCATATTCTCGATCATGATGCAGCTGATTCTCCAGAGGGATTGCTTCTTGGTGGTAAAGTGAGGGATCATATCGAATTAGCGAAGCAAGCAAGTCCTCTTCATCAGAATTTGGATCAAAAGCTACCACCATTTCTCATTGTACATGGGGACAGTGACAGCATTGTGCACATCAACCAGAGTATTGAGATGTACAAGGCTTTGAAGAAGCATGGACAGAACGTTGTCTTTTATAAAATATTGGGTGCAGAGCATGGAACAGGGGTATGGAATCCGCAGGTGCTAGATATCACAGCAAGATTTCTATCTACTCACTTAAATCGACCACAGCAAGATAAGCCGCCGTTTCAACATAACCGGGAATAGGGGGAAGACAGGTGGAGTTTGAAGAAGTATTCACGGTGCATGTACGTATAGAGAAGACCTATGAATTACGCAATATCGATAATGACTCCGTAGTCATGATGGCGTTTACAGGTAACGCTACCGGAACGTATTTCGAAGGAATTGTGTTGGACGGAGGGGTGGATACGCAGATTATCGGGAAGTTTGGTGATCGGCATAGTCTATCCGCCAGGTATATGCTTCAGGGGAGAGATCACACAGGGCAATCCTGCGAAATGTACATCGAAAATAACGGGTCTTTCATGAGCAATGTGAAAACGGACTTATTTCGTACTTCCCCCAAGATTATTACAAATAGCAAAGCGTTGTCTTTCTTGAATACCGATATCCTTGTTGGGAAAGGACGTTCGACGGAGCATGGAGTAGATATAGCCATATACCGCGCACTGACTTCGTGAACATATGTATATTTGTATTTACATAACAAACTTACGTAAACCGGTCTTGTTGAATGGGAGTTCTGCTATAGTAGCAGAACTTTTTTGTTGGGCAGATCGTTGCCCAGAAGTGAATTTTGTCAGATGCTTCGGACGGATCTCTTATTCTTGTTCTAAGGAGGTAAAAGCATGAATGATACTTCACCGCTTGAAGCGGCCTTACTGGTGAAACCACGGGCTAAAGTAACCATAGCGGCAGGGCGTCGTCATACCGTTGGTCTTAAATCGGACGGCACAGTGAGCGCTGTGGGTGATAATAAATGGGGTCAATGTGATGTAAGCCACTGGCGCGACATCGTTGCCGTTGCAGCTGGTAATGTCCATATGGCGACTAATACAGGGAATGCTCATACCATCGGCCTAACTTCTAACGGCACGGTGAAGGCTGTGGGTTGGAATAAGCATAACCAATGCGATGTAAACGAATGGCGTGATATTGTAGCCATAGTTGCAGGATGGCGTCGTACCGTTGGCCTGAAATCGGAGGGCACGGTGGTCGCTACAGGTCGAAATAATGAAGGCCAGTGTAATGTCAGCGACTGGCGTGATATGGTGGCGGTAGCAGCGGGTGATTGGCACACGGTCGGACTTAAATCGGACGGTACGGTGACGGTTGTCGGTAATAATCGATATGGTCTATACAATGTAAGCGATTGGCGTGACATCGTAGCGGTAGCAGCGGGTTATCTTCATAACGTTGGGCTTAAACTGGACGGCACGGCGGTGGCGGTAGGTTGGAATAAGTACGATCAATGCGATGTAGGTGGTTGGCACGATATTGTAGCCATAGCTACGGGTACCAGTCATACGATCGGCCTGAAGTCAGACGGAACGGTGACCGCAACGGGTTGGAATAAGTATGATCAATGCAATGTAAGTAGCTGGGGCAATATTGTGGCGATCGCAGCGGGTTGCGCGCATACGATCGGCCTCCAATCAGATGGCACAGTGGTGGCTGTGGGTGATAATGATTATGGACAGTGTGATGTAAACGACTGGCAAGGCTTGCAACTGCCCGACAATTAGTCTGTGAAATAGACAAGAGCAGCCGTAAGCAACAATCACTCGGCAGCCTTGTCTATTTAATCAGTTCTAATAAGTAGAAGAGTCCTATCCCTCGGCTTGAAGCTGATTTTGTTGGGGATTGAGCAGGTGATCGGAGAAGCAGAGCAGAAGAATGTGTTGCTTTAAAACTTATTGGTTCCCGGTCGCTAAATAAAGGTGAAACCATTACACACATACAGACTGGTCAATTGAATGACTTGGAGATGTATGCCAAATATGTGCCAAGAGGTTCCTGAACCCGGTGACCTTATTCGTATCATTCATCTTCAACAATAGGGAAACATATGAAGAGAAGGCTATTTCGATGGACATTCACAGTCCTGCGGAATAGCTTTTTTACTTTTTTATAAAACAAAATGTGACCGAATGTCGTCTTTAAGAGTGTTTACGGTATAAAGGAGGGCAAAACAACCATGCAGCGATCACTGCCCGAGCCGGGCGATCATGTGATGAACATCTATGAGGCATACGCGGATACGCTGTTCCGGATTGCCATGGTACACCTCGGCAGACGAGAGGACGCGGAGGAAGCCACTCAGGATACCTTCATCAAATTTATTGAAAAGGCCCCCACATTCAACGATGCAGAGCATCAAAAAGCATGGTTGATCCGGGTCATCACCAATCATTGCAAATCCTTAGTAGGCAGAGGCTGGCGCAAACGGGAAGTCAAACTGGAGGAAACAGATCCCCTTACGACGGATAGTCCAGAAGACCAGGCGCTGATTGAACTCGTACGGTCACTGCCCGTCAAGTATAGATCAGTAGTTCATCTGTTTTATTACGAAGATTATCCCGTCCGGGAGATTAGCGACATTCTGCAGATCAGCGAGTCAGCGGTGAAGATGCGATTAAAGCGGGGAAGACAGCTGTTAAAACTGGAGCTGGAAGGGGAAGAACACCAATGAACGAGGAACAATTCAAACGAAACTATAAGAAAGCGGTGGATCATATGAAAACAGACGATCAAATGAAAAAACGGGTTGAGCAATCCTTAAACACACAGCGTCAGCAACCAAAACGTTCACGCAAACCTCTCTACATAGCAGCAAGTGTTGTTGTAGCAGCAAGCATCGGGCTTGCTGCACCGAGTGTATGGCAGCAGTGGAGTGGAACGAGCGCACCGGTGACAGAAGTGGCGTCGAATGATATTTTGCGGACAACTACTTCCAATACGCCGAATACAGCGTATGATCCGGTGGTTATTCCAAAAACAGAATTGCCTAAGTCAGAAGGCAAAGGTGCGATGGCGGATATGCTGCAACTGGTAATCTATCAGGGGAATGTCTATACGCAGTCTGCAACTTCGCTGGAAGGTGCAAATGCGCTGGCGTTGCGCGGAGAGAAGCTAGGCACGACGACGGGCGGCATCAATGAACTGAGCAGCCAGGATGAGTACAAAGAGCTGGCTTCCAACATTGGGGAAGCTGACATCTACGCGGTGAGCGGTTACGATAAAGAGTTCCGCATCATGTCCTACACCGAAATGGATGGTCAGGTGTATGCCCAGTTGTTTGATAAGATGCATGACATGACCATCAGTAGCGGTGCTGATCTGATCGGTAAACTTCATCTTGAAGGACGAATTACTTCAGCTCAGTGGGAAACCTTTGATAGCTGGAACAACGGATTGCAGCAAATGCAACCGCTGACAACGGACAAATCGTTGGATACCTTCATCTCAGCGTTGTATGCCGCCAAACCGATCGCAACAAGCCCTCAACTGGAAGAGAATCTCTACAGTAAAGAAGATCGCAAGATCATCTACCTGACGCTGGAAGACAAGACCCAAGTCCCATTGGTCCTGTTCGGTGAAGGTTTAGTACGTTACGGCAACGTACCGGCATTTCTTGAAGTCGAGCAGGGTGCTTTCCAGACGTTCTGGAACAGTCTGGGCGAGTAAAGGTACTGAAGCAATAATGAACATTAAACGATAAAACTTATACACCACAAAGCGAGCAGGGCATGCATATGCCTTGTTCGCTTTGTGGTGTATATTCATTTTTACACCGAGCCTGCATCCTTTATTCCTGCGTTCATATTCTTCTTACCCCATACCACAATGGATTCAATCAAGGGAACCAGTTCTTTCCCAGATGACGTAAGTGAATATTCTACTCTTGGTGGGACTTCGTTGTACTGCTCCCGATGAACGATGCCGTACTGTATCAGATCTTTCAAACAGTTGGTCAACATCGTTCCGGTAATGCCGGGAAGTCTTCGTTTTAATTCATTGTAACGTATGCTCTCATTCTCACTGAGGATTGCCAATATAGGCAGATTCCACTTGCCCCCAATCACCTGAAATGCATAAGTCGCCGGACATAATTGATCGAAATTAAAGTCGTATTTCACTTGATAACCCCCAATAGTATACTTTTTGATACTAAGTCAGAAAAAGAATCGTACTTGTTCTAAAGATTGTAGACATTATAATCATACTAACACAAGTAATCCATTCATAAGATAAATAAAGGCGGGATAGATATGAGTAACGAATCCATGATGTGTGATCTGGAAACAGGGGTATGTGGTGTCAGTGATGAAGAGGTCATGCAAGCAGTCAACCTTAACCAAGTCGAGAAGAAGGTAACCCTTTATTATGCAACTGATCCGATTTGCTCCCACTGCTGGGCACTTGAGCCTGTGCTGAATCGGTTTATGGAAGAGTACGGTCATTATTTTAATGTTGAAATAAAAATGGGTGGTTTGCTTGCGGGTTGGGATGGATTCTCAGATGGTGCTAACGGAATTCAGAAACCTTCTGATGTTGCCGGCCATTGGAGAGAAGTAGGAGAGCACTCACGGATGCCGATCGACGGCTCATTGTGGCACGACAATCCGATTCTTTCTTCATATCCTCCATCTCGCGTTTTCAAAGTGATTCAGGGCAAACAGCCTGGAAAGGAACATGAATTCTTGAGACGAGCACGTGAATCCGTATTTGCATTTAACCGAAATATTGGAGAAGATGACGTACTTATGGACATCGTCGATGAACTGGGTTTGAATGGAAAACAAATCGTTGAAGAAGCTGCCCAGCAATCCGCACAAGATTCATTAGAGGAAGATTTCGAGATGGTTGCTCGTCTGGGGGTTCGAGGCTTCCCGTCCATTGTCATCGTCAATGAAGATAACCAAGGCGTGAAAGTGGTCGGTGCACGTTCCCTTGATACGTATGTTCAAGCACTTCAGCAAGTGACGGGCGAAGAACTGAAACCAAGAGGGATGACTACATTGTCTGAAAAAATCAAGGAGGGTCAGCTTCTGTTCTCCAAAGAAATTGAGGTGATGTACAACATCGAGAAGAGTGATATCGAGTCATATGTTAAATCTGAATTAGCGGAGAACACATATCGTATGCAGCATGTTTTGAACGAGATGTATATTGAACATATAAAAGACAGGAAAATGATAGAAATATAATTAGCACATTTATCCATGCGTTATTACAATTTCCCCGAGGGTTATAATTCACGAAAGTAATATTAGTACATGTAAACGATAATAGGACAGGCAAGTCTCAAGCATTCGCAGCACCTCTCGTTAAAGAGTTGATCGCGTCTATTCGAACGGGCAGGAAGTTTTAGCATTCCTGAATGAGGGCTATACGATGGTAACATTATGAAATATCTAAGAGAGGGAGCAGGTCACAGATGTGGCTTGCTCGTTTTTTTGCGTGGATGTGCTCCAAAAAAGAATCACATATCCTAAATTTATACAAACGAAGGATTTTATTCTGATATAATAGAATCTTCATGATATGAATGCTGAAAGGAATGAAAGATGAGAATGAATAGGTGGGAAGTTGTTTCTTATTCTGCTGTATTTGTATTTGTGTTGGTGATGTTGTTGTACGAGCAATCGATTGTTCTGATATTAGGCACTGTACTTATCACCACACTTATCGCGTTTACCATTCGCGTCATTCATCCCATGGCTTGGGAAACACGGATGGATCGCATGGAAACTTTTTTGCGAAAAAATCAGCATACGCCTTATATCTACATTTATTATGTGATTGCCAACAGACTGGATGAAGAAGTTGAAATCACGATGGAGCAGCTCCTAAGCAAGTATCCGAAGAAAAAGACACAAGCGGTATATAATGCAGCTTATGGGTATTATCGCAACGACATGCTAACGCTAAGGAATGCGGTCAATAATATGCCCAAATCGGATTATCGTACATATTACGAAACGATTTTGCTTGTAGAGAATGGTTGGAGTGAAAAAGCAAGAGAGCTGCTGCAAACGATTAAGAAACCGTGGATGAGATCCATACTTCTCGCGGGCATCGAACTGAAAGCGGGTAATCGTGAAATTGCAATCGTACATGCTCATGAAGCGATCGATGCTGTCAAAGGTGTCCAGCGTTATGTGCTTATCAAAGAATACGAGAGGTCCTATACAGATGACACTTCAGTTTTCGACACACGGATGTCCTATTCGCACAGGCAACCAGTCCACCCATCGCGTACACTGAAGTAAACCCAGTGGAGTGAGGTGAATTCCATGGCTAAAACCAATGAAATACGTGCAAAGGCAATACGGTACAGAGGTCGCCCGGTATGCGTGACTCTCCATAATGGGGAGACGTACATCGGTTACATCTCCGGAGTGAGCAGTGGGGATGTGGTGCTGACCGGGGTAGATAAACTGTCGAATGGATCAACATCCGGAGGCAGTACACGACGTACGAAATCGAGAGCGAAGGCTGCTCCAGCCAGCAAATCTGCATCTTCTGTGAATCGTAAACGGGTAAACGGCATAAACAAGTCATCGAAGCGGACCCGAGTAACCTCTCGCGCAACGTCTCGTCAAGCTCCCGCCCAGGTGTCATCCTTTATGCCCATGATGGGCTCGCTCTTAGGAGGGCTTGGTGGGGGAGGTTCACTTGGAGGTATGCTGGGCGGCGGAATGCGTCTGTTCGGCATGATCCAGCAATTCGTACCCGTTGTGAAAATGGGCTACGGCATGATTAAGCAGATTCAGCCATTTATGGGTGCTGTGCAAGGTCTGATGGCTCCGTCGGCCCAAGGTCAAGCTGCCCAAGCTGAAGCTGAAACGGGAGAGAGCTAATAATCCGTTCAGCGCAAAGAAACGAAGCTGCAAGCTGCTTTCCGTACATTATCGGAGGCAGCTTATTTGCTTGCCTTTGTGCGCCAAAAAGAGCTATCCAAGCGGGTTATTCGAATTTAGAAGGAGGCACGTTGTACACTTTTTTGAAGGCTTTGGAGAAGGTGAACGGGTCGGGATAGCCCAAGAATCCGGCAATTTGCTGAATCGTATATTTTTTCTCGTAGAGATAGTCCCTGGCCCGGTTCATTTTAATTTGATTCATGTACTGCCCTGGCGTGATCCCCAATATTTTCTTGAACAAAGAGATAAAGTATTTCTCGGAGACACCGGCAATAGCCGCAAGCTCGTTAACCCGGATGGCACGATGCAGATTATCATCCACGTATCGAAATACGTGCTGCAGAATGTCCAGACTTCCTTCCGGTTTCCTGGGTTTCCGATTTTTCAGGAAATCACCGCTATACAGGTCCTGCCTGTGAAGTTCAAGGATCTTCGCGATGACGAGCAGCAGAGAAGCTTTTAAGTAGAGTGGACTACCACCGCCGTTGCCCTGCTTGAACCGTCGATAGGATGAGATAAACAACGTCGCCTCCTCCCGAATGAGGTTGCCCTGCACGATGCCCGGTAGCTGAAACTCCCCCAGAATTCGCTTTTGCTCGGCGATGCCGAAATCAAAGTGCATATATATGAATCGGCACAACTCTCTGGTCGTAGAGGCAATATAGGGCATATCCGGATAGAAAAACACCACGTCTCCGGGGACTGCCGTATGTTCGATTCCACCGATGGTAACTTTGACGGAGCCTGTTGTAATGAACCACAGATCGTAATCCGAATGTGACTTGTGCTCCGTCCACGTCCGATCGTGAGTTTGTTCCAGATAGGAACTCATTCGAAGAGTGATATGCTCCGAAAGTTCGTCAATAACACTCATATTTACAGTCCCTCTATGCATCTGATTCACTCCATTCGTATCTACTTTATGACATCCAGTACTTTTCAACTAATATAGCAAAGGATTAAAGCGTTGTTAAGTATCGTACGATATGACATGTTTTAAAAACCCTCACACATTCCGCTTTCTGGCCACTCGCCTATAATGGACTTATATCGCTATGAGGAGGGTTTATTGATGAAGGGTTCGAATATGCAGCACCCTAAGGTAGTTGTCATCGGAGCAGGCAGCCTGTTTTTCGGTCGTCAGTCCATTTGGCAGATGGTCCACTCGCCATACTTGAATCAAGGAACGCTTGCACTGGTGGATACGGACGAGGAAAGACTCACGAAAATGGTAGCACTGGCGGAGATGGTCGCTCGGGAGAACCATGTATCCTTAAAAGTGGAGGGTTCGGTCGACCGAAGGCAGGTGCTGCCGGGAGCGGACTTCGTTGTACTCAGCTTTGCGGAGCAATCCGTCAAATACAGGGGTATCGACTGTCAAGTCTCTTTAAAGTACGGCATTCGTATGTGCTCAGGCGATACCATTGGACCGGGCGGGATCTTTCGGGCGATGCGGGAACTGCCGGTGATTATGGAATGTGCCAAAGACATTGAAGAGCTGTGCCCTGACGCATGGGTAATCAACTATATTAATCCGTCTACCGTTCATGGTATCGCACTACACCATTATGCACCCAAGCTCAAAACGTTTGCGCTGTGCGATAGTCATCATATGCCACATAAGAAAGCCTATTACGCAGTACGAGCCGGTATTATTGGAGATAAGAGCGAGTTCACCAACGAGATCGATCGGAATTTCGATTTCCGCATAGCCGGTGTCAATCATTTCACTTGGCTTCTCAAAGCCGAATATGAAGAAAAAAATGTCATGCCCACGATTGCGGAAGCTATGCGCAAGATGGCAGGTGATGAGAACAACGGCGGCGATCGCGGTGCAAAAGCCATTTTTAACGACGCAATAACCTATGAACTGTACGATATCTTTGGGATAATCCCTACTTGCACGGCGCATACGAAGGAATACGTTCGGTACTGGCAAGGGCTCGGCAATACTGCCGACGCGATCCCGCCATTGTCGATCTGGGAGACGGAGGACAGGTACGAACGACATGATGAAATGTGGCATCAGGTCGATGATTTCCTTGCAGGGAATCTCCCGATTGCCGACTACATGAGCACCTTTGGCCCGGATCATGCGACAGATATCATTGAAAATATGGTGGGGAATTTGGGTAAAACATTCTTCATCAATACGCTCAATCGCGGCGCGGTAACGAATATGAATGAAGATTCGTTCCTCGAACTGCTGTGCGAAGTAGACATGAACGGAGTGAAACCGATCCCTGTAGGCGAGATGCCACGGGGGATAAGAGGCATGCAAGAACTTGTGCTGGATACGCATGAGCTTACGGTCGAAGCTGTCATCGAGCAAAGTTACGAAAAATTGAGAAGGGCGATGCTCACCGATCCACTCGTGAATTCCATCAGTGATGCGGACAAGATCATCAACGAATTGCTGGAATTAGAGCGTGAGATGATTCCAGATATCTGGTACCGACACGTATAGTCGCCAAAAGTATGCATAACCGTGATTATTTGCGTCTGAAAGTGCATTAGAACATATACCAAAAAGACCTCCAGCCCCGTAAGAAGGCTGAAGGTCTTTTGGTATGCATTGGAAACCGCTGTGTTTTAGCCAAGTTTCCAACTCCAAAAAGACAGCTTATCTGATCTGTTAAAATTTAAGCCTGTTTCGTTTTCAAACGAATCACATTCCATGACGCTTTGTTCAGAACTGCTTGTACTTTGCCTTGGTCAATCGTTGTGTGTCCGCCGTTGTGAGGAACAACGTTACGCGGGTTCTCTTTGGTATTGATCGCTTTCAGATCGTTGTTCTCCAGTACGAGATGTTCCACAAATGTAGTCTCCCCGAAGGAACGAAGATCCACATTAAGCTCCATCTTTTCATCCAGATGTCTATTTACCGCAAAGATCGTGATCATGCCGCTTTCTTCATCATGCACACTGATCGCTTCGAGGTAAGGCACATCGGTAAAGTCTTTGGAATCATATTTCGGTGAAGATACGACGGAACGAAGCACCGTACCGCGTCCGAAATTGGATGCATGCATGAACGGGAAATAGGTCGTCTGGAACCAGATCGCTCCGTTGTTCTCGGTCATGATTGGTGCAATGACATTAATCAGCTGTGCAAGACAAGCCATCTTTACACGGTCCGCATGTTTGAGAATGGTAATCAGGTAACAGCCCACCGCCAGTGCATCCTCATGGGTATACACATCTTCGAATTCTGGAGGTGCAATCTGCCAACGTTCTTCCATACGGCTTGTGCCGATAGAGTTCCAGACATTCCATTCGTCGAGCGAGAGCATCAATTTCTTTTTGCTGCGTTTCTTGGCTTGCACAAAATCACAGATCGAGGCAACGCTGTCGATGAATTGATCCAGATCTAGCGATGTAGCCAGGAAATCATATGTGTTGTCTTTGTTATTGTTGTAATAAGCGTGCAGGGACAGGTAGTCCACATTTTCGTAAGAGAGATCGAGAACAGTGGCTTCCCAATCTGCGAATGTACTCATGCCACGGCTGGAACTTCCGCATGCCACGAGTTCAATATTTGGATCGACCCATTTCATGGCTTTCGCTGTCTCATTCGCAATCCGGCCGTATTCGTGCGCAGTCATGGCGCCAATCTGCCAAGGACCATCCATTTCGTTGCCAAGACACCAGGTTTTGAATTGGTGAGGGTCCTTGTAACCATGGGAGATCCGCAGATCACTCCAATACGTGCCCGAAGGATGGTTACAATATTCCACCAGATTTCTTGCAGCATCAATGCCACGGGTACCTAGATTAACAGCCATCATCACTTCAGTTCCAACCAGCTTGGCCCAATCTGCGAATTCATTGGTACCCACCGCATTGGTCTCAATGGTCCACCAAGCAAGTTCAAGTCTGCGTTTGCGTTCCGCTACCGGGCCCACGCCATCTTCCCAATTGTAACCGGATACGAAATTTCCACCTGGATAACGGACGACCGGCACGTTCAGTGCTTTGATCGCATCAATAGCGTCCTGACGGAATCCTTGTTCGTTTGCCGTGGGGTGACCCGGATCGTAAATACCGCCATACACAGCCCGTCCCAAATGTTCTACAAAGGAACCATATACACGTGGATCAACTTCAGCCACTTTAAAGTCTTTATCAATAAGCATCTTGGATGTAAGCAAAATGAAAACCTCCATTGGATTAAGTAGTGGTGTCAACATGACTTCAAATCGAGTTGAATTCGCTATTCAGAAAACTCAATATATTGATTTCGTACTTAATATGTATCATAATGCCATTATACGAGCAAGTTTATTTTGTAGGATTCGCAAAATAACGAATTCTAAATCACGGCATAATGAAAATCAAATCGATAAGGAAGTGAAGCTCATGATGCTTGGTACGGATGCATCTTCACTCATCATTTATGAGGCGCTCGCAAGTGAAGCACGATTAAATATCGTTCGTCTATTGCTGCAAAACAAAGAAATGCACATTAATGCGCTCGCCAAAGAGCTTTATCTTAGCAAAGCAATCGTTAGTACCCATGTGAGCAAGCTGCAAAAGGCCGGAATAGTAGGCAGCCGAATGAAGCGTGAGAACGGTGGAACCTATAAATATTGTTTTATTCTGCAAGAGTTCATGACGATTAGCCTGTCTCCTGAACCGATTGATGCACCATACCACGAAGTGTCCATTCCGGTAGGGCAGTATACAGATTACGAAGCGTGGCCGACATGCGGTATAGCGACAACGACCCAGATGATCGGACAATACGACACGCCAGCGTGCTTTATGGACCCGGATCGGGTAAATGCAAGTATTCTCTGGTTAGCACGAGGTTTTCTTGAATATAAAATCCCTAACTACTTGTATACAGATCAGCAACTCAGGGAAATTGAAATTTCACTTGAACTCAGCTCAGAAGCACCCAAAGTCAATGAAAACTGGCCCTCTGACATCCGCTTTACGCTTAACGGAAATTACCTCGGAACCTGGACAAGCCCCGGCGACTTCGGAGATCGGCAAGGAAAGCTTACCCCCCAATGGTGGAAATCTGACGTCAACCAGTATGGTATGCTGAAAGTACTTCGTATCAATGCGGAAGGCACATGTATTGACGGTCAACGCATCTCGGATGTTCGCATTTCTGATCTGGATCTCCAAGCAGCCACTTACTGGACCTTCGGAATAAGCCCTGAAGAAGGGATGCAGGGGCGAGGCGGGCTTACACTATTCGGGAAGGGGTTCGGCAATTACGATCAGGATATTCTGATTCGTTATTACTATGATGCCCCGCATCCTGTTTAATGAGAGATGATGGAGAGAAATATTTATTACACATGTGCATGAGGCAGCCGATATAGACCGGTGGCCTCTTTGTGTTTGAGTAATGTTGTATCATTTTATCTAACGATACACCTTTCAGCCAATCATTCTTTACGATAGAATAAAGATATCCAATATGTAAGCGTTTACCTAAATGCTCATAGATTGGAAAAACCGAGGACTGAAGGAGGACAATAAATGAGACCATCTCATCTCAGGGAGACATGGTTGGTGCGGAAAGGCATTGTTCTGTTGCTCATCTTGATTATGCTGGCCAGTATCGGTATATGGCCTGCCTCGATGGTTCGGGCAGCAGGAACAACAGTTACCTCAATGGATTACTTTTCAGCGGCAGACGGACCTGTGATATCGAAGTCAGGGGTTGGCAAAGCCAGTTACGGATTCGTCATGCCCCGATTCAATGCCGGTTCTGCGACATGGAACGATGTGCATAGTGATGTGGGCGTCAATGTGAAAGTAGGCAACAACTGGGTAGATATTGATCAAGCGGAAGGTTATGTCTACAACCAAAACTGGGGACATTGGAGCGATGGCGGATTCAATGGATATTGGTTTACGGTCTCTGCTACGACTGAGATTCAGTTATATTCCAAGGCTAATGGAGTAAAGCTTGAGTATCAGTTTGTTTTCCAGAACATCAACAAAACAACGATCACAGCGATGAATACCACACAAGGACCCCATATTACAGCCAGTTTCACAGGCGGGTCAGGCTTCACCTATCCAACCTTCAACAATAATTCTGCAGTTAGCTATGAAGCCGTAGCGGATGACCTGAAGGTGTATGTCAAACCGGTAAACAGCAACAACTGGATTGATATTGATAATCATGCGGCCAGCGGCTGGATATACGATCAGAATTTCGGCCAGTTCACAGAGGGTGGAGGGGGATATTGGTTTAACGTCACCGAGTCGATTCATGTGAAATTGCAGTCAAAAACATCCTCCGTGAATCTTGTTTACACCATCACGTTTAATGAACCTGTACGAAATTCATTCCTGATTACTCCGTATGAAGGGACAACATTCACAGCAAATGATAGTGGTTCCATCGGCATACCTCTTCCCAAAATTGATGGCAGTGCACCCATTGCCAAGGAACTGGATCATTTCATATATCAAATTAACATCAACGGCCAATGGGTGGATCTGAGCAACACCAGTCAAAGCAAATTTACTTACTCCAGCAATGGCTACAACAAAATGTCCGATGCTAACCAGTGGGGCTATTGGGCTGATCACATCTATGGTCTGTGGTTCCAGCCTATTCAGGAGAACATGCAGATGCGGATTGGCTATCCGCTCAATGGACAAACGGGCGGGAATGTGGGCAACAACTTTGTGAACTATACATTAATTGGTAATCCTAACGCTCCGCGTCCGGATGTGTCGGATCAAGACGATATTTCCTTGGGTACACTGACCAATCCGGTTATCGAGGGGATGAATCTCATCTGGCAGGACGAATTCAACGGAACAACGTTAGATACGAGCAAATGGAATATGGAAACAGGCTATTATCTCAATGACGATCCTGGAACCTGGGGCTGGGGCAATGCCGAACTACAGCATTATACGAACAGTCCGCAAAATATTTTTGTTCAGGATGGAAAGTTGAATATCCGGGCATTGAACGATAACAAGTCATTCCCGCAAGACCCTAACCGTTATGCAAAATACGCCTCCGGCAAGGTAAATACCCAAGATAAATTGACCTTGAAGTATGGACGAGTAGATTTCCGTGCCAAGTTGCCTACAGGTGATGGCGTCTGGCCTGCACTTTGGATGCTCCCGCAAGATTCTGTATATGGTACATGGGCTGCATCAGGCGAGATTGACGTAATGGAAGCGAGAGGGCGTCTGCCTGGCATAACGAGTGGAACGATTCACTATGGCGGACAGTGGCCTGCCAACCAATATGCGGGGGGCGAATATCATTTTCCTGCTGGGCAAACCTTTGCAAACGATTATCATGTATATTCAGTAGTCTGGGAAGAGGACAACATCAAGTGGTATGTGGACGGCAAATTTTTCTACAAAGTGACCAACCAGCAGTGGTCCTCGGCTGGTGCACCGAACAACCCGAACGCTCCTTTTGACGAACCGTTCTATCTGATCATGAATCTGGCGATCGGCGGCAATTTTGACGGCGGCCGTGTGCCGAGTGCGGCTGATATCCCTGCCACGATGCAAGTGGATTATGTACGTGTATATAAAGAGCAGCCGTAATCGTAATCCAACGCAAGCTAGGGAAGCACTAAAGTATTGAATAGGTGTAGATTCGGAATGATTCCATTTAGCGAGGTGCTGTTCGGCAGACAAAGCTTAAATGGGGTGGTGGTATATTAAATATACCCGCCTTGTTTAAGCCTTTTTTATGAAAACTTGGAGGGAGGGGGAGGTTCATGATGAAAAAGTGGTTTGACATTTAAATCGCTATATCGTAATATTGCAATATAACGTTTTAGGAGGCGCAAGTATGAATATTCCCGCTTTTGACAGTACGAATCTGAAGCAGTTCGATGAACCTGCCAATCTGCTTAAAGCTCTATCTCACCCCATTCGTCTGTGCATTGTACGTGGGCTAATGCGAAAAAAGAAATGTAATGTTTCATATATGCAGGAATGTCTGGATCTCCCGCAATCAACAGTGTCCCAGCACTTACAGAAGCTACGCAGTGCAGGCATTGTCGCCACCGAGCGTAATGGCCTTGAAGTGAATTATGTACTTGCCGACCAACGTATTGAACAGATCGTAACGATTTTATTTGGAGAGGAAGATGTTGAATCATGAGTAAAAAGATACTTATTGTGGGCGGTGTAGCAGGTGGTGCATCTGCTGCCGCACGCCTGCGGCGTCTGGATGAACATGCCGAAATTATTATATTTGAGAGAGGTCCTTATATTTCATTTGCGAACTGTGGACTACCTTATTATATCGGAGGTACGATCGAGGACCGCGAGCGTCTGCTCGTGCAGACACCCAAGGGTATGGCGGATCGCTTCCGGATCGATGTTCGCACAGAGAGTGAGATCGTTTCCGTTGATTCTCACAATCGTACAGTTAAGGTACACAGTCGTGAACGTGGTTCATATGAAGAGAGCTATGACGAGTTGATATTGTCACCTGGTGCGCGTCCGGTCGTTCCCGATGTGCCTGGCAAGGATCATCCGCTAATCTATACAGTCCGCAGCATTCCAGACATTGATCGGATCAAGAAACACGTAAGTTCGTCTAACAACGCATCTTCAATCGTAATTGGCGGTGGATTCATTGGTGTTGAAATGGCCGAAAATCTGAGGGAAGCCGGATTGGATGTCACACTTATTGAAGGCAATGAGCAGGTTCTCATGCCGTTTGATGTTGAATTAGCTGCTGCATTATCGCAGGAAATGGAGCAACATGGTGTAAAGCTGTTATTCTCCCAGCGTGTACAGGGCTTCCATACGCTTGAACAGGGCATTGGTGTTGAGCTTGCCGATGGTCGCATCCTTTCCACGGATCTGGTTATTCTCGCGATCGGGGTGACTCCAGATACTTCATTCCTACAAAATAGCGGCGTCTCCCTTGGTACACGTGGGCATATCATTGTCAATGAAGCAATGGAAAGCAGTGAGCCTCATATATATGCTGTTGGAGATGCCATTGAAGTAACAGATTACATTCATGGAACCAAGACCGCCATTCCACTTGCAGGACCTGCCAACAAGCAAGGACGCATCGCAGCTGATCGCATCGCTGGACTCCAATCAACCTACAAAGGAACACAAGGAACATCCATTATTAAAGTGTTCGGCATGACCGGAGCAACGACAGGCAGCAATGAAAAAACACTAAAACGTCTGGGTAAAGCTTATCGGTCTGTAATTGTACATCCAAGTTCTCATGCATCGTATTATCCAGGTTCAAGTGCAATTACTCTCAAACTGCTGTTTACACCCGAAGGGAAAATCTTGGGGGCACAAGCCGTTGGTTATGAGGGTGTCGACAAGCGGATTGACGACATTGCCGTAGCGATTCATTTTGGTGGTCATATCCGTGATCTGACCGAACTTGAGTTAAGTTATGCACCGCCCTATTCTTCAGCGAAAGATCCGGTTAATATGGCGGGTTATGCGGCGGAGAATATCATGGCAGGGCGTGTTCATACGTTCACCTATGATCAGCTGTCTGAACGTCAGCCAGAGCAATCCATACTGCTGGATGTACGTAGTGTACTAGAGCACTCCAACGGAAATATTCCGGGTTCACTAAACATTCCAGTAGATGAGCTTCGTCAGCGGTTAGATGAATTGGACACAGCCAAAGAAATCTGGGTATATTGCCAAGTCGGTTTGCGTGGCTATACCGCTTCACAGATTTTGCGTCAGCATGGCTTTAACGTGAAAAATCTGAGTGGTGGCTACAAAACATATCGTCAGGCACAATTTAAACCAGCTCCATATCCTACCCGAAACGGGGAGAATACGGGTGGACAGGGTCATAACCAACCCATGCTTGCTGTAAAGGAAACTTCACTGGAAACGACCAGCCAAACATCTGCACAACCACTACGTATCCATAAAGAATTGGATGTATGCGGTTTAAGCTGCCCCGGTCCACTAATTCAAGTCAAGCAGAAGATGGATCAACTTTCGGACGGACAGGCCTTGCGTGTGAAAGCTTCTGATCCTGGATTCTATGAAGATGTGAAAGCGTGGGCGGGTATGTCGGGTTCATCGCTCCTGCACCTGGAACGCAAAAAAGGAGGCATGATCGAGGCAATCCTTGCCAAAAATACAGCAAAAACCATAAACTCAACGTTGGAGTCTCCTAGAGGTGAACCTGCCAGCACGATGGTTGTCTTTAGCGGTGATCTGGACAAAGCGATTGCATCCTTCATTATTGCGAATGGAGCAGCAGCAAGCGGACGTAAAGTAACGATGTTCTTCACATTCTGGGGATTGAATATTATCCGTAAACACCAAGCACAGCCTGTCTCCAAAACAATGATCGGTCGTATGTTTGATATCATGCTTCCGCGTGGCAGTCACAAGCTCGGCATGTCCAGAATGAACATGCTCGGCGCAGGTCCCAAGATGATCCGAGGTCTTATGCAGAAAAATAACGTTGCTTCTCTGGAAGAATTGATGCAAATTGCCATTGCGCAAGGTGTTGAAATTGTTGCTTGCCAGATGTCCATGGATCTAATGGGCATTCAGCATGAAGAATTAATAGACGAGGTTACCATTGGTGGTGTCGGATACTACCTCGGACAGGCAGATCAGGCCAATCACAATCTGTTTATATAGCAACGCTAAGGCGCGTACCTAATTCAAATGGTCAAAGACGGTATAGTTGTACAACTGGTTCAATCCGCTGAAGATAGTCAGACTGTGCCTGATTTTCACATGAATATCAAAGCTTTCGAAAATATATTGTAACCATACTCATAATCAGATATGATACGGCTACAAAATAATATCATGCTTGTTTTTATCCTCGGGTAAAAACTAAAATGGCATTGAGTCTCATTCCCGTTAGGGCCTATGTGATAGGAGGGGGGATTCGATGTCATTTTTTATGATTTTGTGTCAGGCAAGGCAGATATGGACATCAAAGCAGGCTATCTCAAGAAAGAGAAGGTGTTTGGCCATAAAACGATCACATGGTTTGCGGATAATACAGAAAAGAACACCCCTCAAGGAGTCCTTCTACTTGGGGGATGAACATAGAAGATATTTCTTCAAGCTGGAAGAACAAGTCTGGCTCATCATGTTTATTGACTTTGAACGGAATTCACCTCCAGAGTTCCATCAGTATCTTGCTTCCCACCTTTTTTACGAACAAAGCTAATGAGTAGCAGCAGTAGTGGTAACAGGCCGAATAAAAAAATGGATATATTTCCGAGAAAATCCCCCAAAGCTAGTGTTTCCTCCAGGTTTTTAGGCAAATAAGCAATCACATACAAGACAGGTAACATCGCGAATTGTATGCCTGTAACATTTTTGAGACGAAACAAATCTCGAATGCCAACGGAAGCAAAGTAGTGCTTAAAAGCATATGTTGCGAAAATTTGCATCAGCCAAAACACCATAAACAGCGATTCATAGCGCTCAAAAAGAAACCCTTCAATTTCAAAACTTCGAACCATGTCTAACGTTGGCCACATCCGTGTTTGAATTCCTGGCAAAGATAAATTTCCCACCACTAATACAATCGTGACTAAATATATAATCGTGCAACTAAGTATGCTGTATATAGCGGCTTTGTTGCTACCTTTGTTGTCCGCCATGTATGCTGTAATGATGAGCAATACCTCATATCCCGAATAGGAAAGAGCCGAAGGCTTAATCCCTTTCAACACCGGCATAAAACCATCTCCTAGAACCGGTCTGAGATTATCAAGTTCAAACATCTTGCTACTTAGAAGAAAAACCAGGGCGAGCAACAATAGTGTAACGGGCAATACAATTTCAAAGACCCGGATGATGACCTTCAAACCACCAGATATCATGTATATACCAATCCACAAGCTGACCATGATGGTGACCCAAGTAGGAGTACGTTCCAGAATGTACATACTAGTAATCTCAGCCATGACTCTGACTTCAAATGAACAAAGAACAACAAAATATACGATAATTAAAAGTCCCAATAGATAAGAGATCCATTTACCTGTTATTTCGGGTACAAATTCAAACACCGTTTTACCGGGGAATCTACGCGACAAGGTTACAAGCAGGAGGCTGATTCCTGTTACGAGCACCCCTGACATGAGGACGGATATCCACACATCTGGAGTTCCTACTGCTTTACTGATTGTCCGAGGGAGTGTTAGAATCCCAGCTCCAAGTATCGAATTGATAACCACAACAATAACCTCGGAAGTATTAATCTTGGATGAGGATTGTTTCATTGGCTTCACTCCAAACTGGAGAATTTGTTTGTAGTATCGCCATACTCCGTATTTTTATGTAAGTTATTGTAAAGAGATGAAAGTTATGATATTCAAAACGCTTTACCAGAAAGAAAAACAAACACCCGCTTGCAACGGGTGTTCATGATTTAAAATAAATTCTCATGTATACTTAATGAATTCAATCTACTTTCAAAGTGTTCTGATCGTCAGAGCACGCGGGATACTAACGTCTTCGAAAGGCCCCACCGCGTGCCAGTGCAAAGAATATCAACAATGCAATGATTGATCCAACAATGGCCGGAATGATATGAAACCACCCTCCAACCACCGGTCCCCTAGGTCCCAGCAGTTCTGAGCCTAGCCACGATCCGATAAAACCAGCAATGACATTGCCTAACACACCTCCCGGAACATCCCGTCCTATGAGATTGCCACTTAACCAGCCAATGATCCCACCAACAATTAATACCCAGATCAAATACATTGATTCGTCTCCTTTCAATGGGTTATTTCAGGATATGTTTGGAATGGAAAAGTTGAACAGTCGCAGTGTAGATATGACCATCATTCGGCAAGGAAGAAGCTGGAATATGATCCTCATAAGAAGCTATTCGGCTGGGCGCTGTGCAGAGATTATCTTGGCAAATTATACATGATCAGATTATTGTATTTGTCAGCGTGTTTCTGTTCATCCAGAATAATACCCCACACCGTATCTTTGTAAATACCATAGGGGAGACCAAACCATATTTTTCTATATTTCTCAACTGCCGCAAGTTCCCCTTGAAATGCTTTTTGTAGTCCACCAAGATATGAAGAGACCGTTTCCTCCGCTTCACTATTAACGCCTGTAACCTCTTGGCCTGTAAGATCCTTGTATATTTGTCTGAACATCTGATTGTGTCCGCGTTCATCGTTTCGAATTCCTGTAATAATGGAAGTCTGATCATTTTCAGGCGACATCTGAATGAGTGCATCATAGAACAATTCATCATTTCGTTCTCCTTGCACAGCCGATTGAATTAATCCCAATGCTTCAGCTGTCGATGTTGCCCATATGGGGGCAAAGTTATTCCGGTAATAATAAGGATAAGCTGTGTACATTTGAATCCCTCCAAAACGAATATGAATTAGGATATGCACATATGCCCAATAGGGTTACCCATGTCCCCAAGATGAAATACATCATAAACCAGCTTGTGATCGGATAAATCCCGAGATCCATTGGATGTGTTACAAAGGACTGGTGGCGTGTACTGGTTCAATCCGGTTGTTACCTGTGCGTGATACACCCTAAAATGTTGCAAACTTCAGAGATTTATGTTGGAATGAAGTTAAACATTGTTAATGATAATGAATGATATAGGATAGTGAGGTAGAGAAATGATTGCTAAAACTGAAGAAGACTTTCAAGGATTGAAGGAAATCGGCAAAATTGTTGCCTTGATCAGAGATGAATTGGTACAACGAACGATTCCAGGCATTACGACCAAAGAACTTGATGATATGGCTGGAGCGATTTTCGAGAAAGAAGGGGCCGTTTCAGCTCCAAAAAGCGAATATAACTTTCCCGGCTTTACGTGTATTAGTGTCAATGAAGAAGTGGCACATGGTATTCCGGGAGATCGGGTGATCCAGGAAGGAGATATCGTTAATATCGATGTTTCCGGTTCAAAGGATGGTTATTTTGCAGATACAGGTCTCTCGTTTGTCGTAGGTCAGGGAGAAGAAGTGCTGACCCAAATATGCGACGTAGCCAAACAAGCATTTGAAGCAGGCCTTAAAAAAGCCAATCCAGGCTCTAAGAAAAGTGGTATCGGTAAAGCGGTATTCTTAACAGCCAAGCAGCATGGATTAACGGTGATCCGAAACCTCACTGGACATGGTGTTGGACGTGCGATCCACGAGGCACCCGACCATATCTATAATTATAACGATACATCGGATGATGAATTGTTGAAGGATGGGATGGTTATCGCATTCGAACCGTTTATCTCAACTCATGAAGAAGAAGTGTACCAAAAAAATGATGGCTGGACGTTTGCTACGAAAAATAGTTTTGTAGCGCAAATTGAACATACCATTATCCTTACGAAAAAGGGTCCTATTATTACCACTCTTTAATGTGTTCAAGAGGTTTTTTTTAAGTAGTGACAAAAACATATTCCCATAGAAAGTCGCTAACATTAGCGACTTTTTTTATTGTTACAATTCTTAATCCGATTCGATTGGATCAATAACTAAATAATGTCTTATTAAACTAATTTCAACTTAGAATGTTCGTATCCTAGCGAGTTATCCTTTATAATTATTTTATAGTTTCAACAAATCAGGTTTAATACATAAGCTAACTAAATATAGTGCGTACAGTTGAAAGGATCGTTATTGTGAGACAAATTATTAACTATCTTCTATTCTTGCTGATCGTTTGGGTGGCACTATTGTATCCATTTCGTTCTGCTTGGTTTGAAGGTGTACATCATATTCCTGAAGATCTTCATGGTGTTTATTTACTTTTCCTATTCTTCGGATATCTGATATGTTCATCTGGTACCGGACTTATTTTTGGTAAGATGTGTTTTAAGCGCAAAAAACAGTAGCTAACGGTCTGGCTTCAGAGTACTTTATGAAATGGGCTGAATTATACACAGGGAATGTTAAAGACTACATCACAAGTAAACAACTTTATTAACCCTATACAAATAAAAGAATTTCAGTTCATAGACTCTGCCGAAATCGTCTCACATCCGTTGAATATCGCAAACTTTTGGAAACAACTGTTCAAGGCTGTTCGCAATTGCGTTGTCTGCTTCACACCGTTCTCGTACCAGATGTTTTTAAGAACGAGCGTTCCAGTTTTTCGCTCCACGATGATCTCGGCTCGTCCAATGAAGCTTTCTCCATATAATAGAGGCAGCACATAATAGCCGAATTTTCGTTTGATTGCAGGCGTGTAAATCTCCCAGGTGTAATCGAAGCCAAACAATTCGTTGATAAGTTTTCTGTCCCACATGAAATTATCTAGAGGGGCAATAAGCTCGCAACGCAACTTCGGCTCCTGATTTTGTAGAACGGCTTCAATAAGCAGCAAATCCTCCGCGAGGCAGTAAAGCGTATCCTTCATTTGTTCCACGGCAACAGCAACAATGCGAGCTTCGTGTAATAGCTGGCGAAAAACCTCATTGCGCTGTGCTGCTTTCAACCCCCATATATTCAGCCATGCATCTGACGCTCGATTCCATAAGAGACCAACAGAGCCGATTCGACGCAGTACCCGCCACTTATGATGCTCAAGCTCATCCTCCAGCGGTTCTGATGCATTCAGCAGATCGGGCTGTATGTACTTTTTGGCTATATCATAATATTTACGCGTTCCTTTTTTATGATGGATAATCAACTCACCCGTCGAATACATCTGTTCCAGCACCGATCGAGATGTATTGTTTCCACCACTCCAGTGTATGGCAGATTGCCAAGAGAAATCTCCATCCAATTTTAAATCATTCGAACTTAGTGCACCGTGATTTTGGATATGCGCCCGTACTTGCTCTGTCAACACTTCCATCTGGGGATAACGTTCGGCATGTTGTCGGGCTGCTTGCCTGTATCGCTCAAAATACGACCAGTCCTCGACAGAGATAATGGCCAGGTTCTTGTCAGGATAATCGACAAGGCTTCTATCCTCATAGAGCAATTCGGCGAGCATTTCCTTGGTAAATCCTTTGATTCGCGACTGTAGCACCAATTCGGCGTTTTTTCCGCAAACATCGATGGGGTCGTATTGAATGCAGCTGACCTGCCGAGCAAAGTCCAATACGCCCTGTTTCTCACTAAATTTATATTCGCCCAAAAGTCCATGCTTCAACAACAGAAATTGCCGTGCCTGGCGGTTTGTTAATTGGATCATGTTTGCACCTACCTCTAGTTTAGTATTGTGGAAGATGGAGGGGGAAATAAAAACGAAGGCGTGAAGGGGAATTTCTGCACGTACTCGCTGAGGGTGTTTCTTGTTTCTTGTACTTTTTATTGGCTGGCTGAGTCCAATGTAATACCGAACTCAAACCAACTAATCAGTTGCATATTAAAAACTCTAATTTTGAGGAGCCACTACCAAGGAAGACATCTATTCGTTAATGCATTTCTTTTGTTGGACCCATCACAGGCGGTACTGGTAAGCCTGCTTGACGTAATAGCACCATCATTTGGCCGCGGTGATGTGTTTGGTGGTCAATTAAGAAACGTAATAATGAACCTTTTGTTGCAAGGCTTTCTAAGCCTGTTTCTGTTAGCAAGTCCTCATTTGATAGCTTGGCTACCTCTTCCTTGACCGCCTCTGCTGCTTTTTCGTAAGCTGCTACAATTTCTCTTGCTGTCGCTGGAACTGGTTCATCTTGACCAATCATTGGTACAGTTAAACCTGCTAAATGACTAAAATAACCTGTTGTTTCTACTAAATGCCAGCCTACCATTCCTTTAAAAAATCATCCACTTGTCGATACATCCAAACTCCTCCTCTATCATTCATGTCTCTTTTATCATACAAAATAGTTGCTCAAAAGAAAAGGAAAAAAAACAAACATATGTTCTTATTGAAAATGCGTACAAAACACATCTGTATCCGCGGAACTTTGAGCTATTTGAGAATCTTATTGTCTAAAATATACCAGATGAGGATTTGCCGGCAAACTTCGAGGAACGTCGGGAGGAAAATTACAAAGCTTTAAATCAGCCGCTGGATGCAGATTCCTTTATCACTGCTCAAGCAGAGCCAGTTAATTTAATCCGGTTCAAAGGTGAGATTATGCGCCGCTGGCCAATGACCAGCTTGCTGGATATCTTAAATGGGGATGCTCAGCGATTTTGGTGATGAAACGACGTATCGTACGCAGCCAGCATTTGTGCTGAACCGATCAGAGGAGGAGTACCTATATGAGAAAAGACTTTGATCCCACAGAGAATGAAGGTTCAAAGTCTTTCTGCTAGCTAAACGGGAAGGCAATTCAAAACGGCAGTCGAATGAATTTTATAATTTCACATCCAGCGAATAGCGATCGCGAAGTACTGATAAATGGTGGAACTCATGTCCAGCCATAACAAATGCGATCGATCGAGCTGAAGCAGGATTATCACTGACGATCCCTCTACAGAGCCAAGCTTCCGGCGTGAGGCGACGGAGCATAAGAATGGTTGAGCGGCGTGTGACGGCATATTCTTCGTTCAAATCAGCCACGGTATACGCATTGAAGGGATGGCTCTGCATAAGCACGTCCTGATCGTAGCCTGGATGCTTCGCTTTGTCGCCTCTGGCGATGCGAAGCAATCGACTGCTCATGATGCGTTCGTTATCCAAAAGGTGGCCGATGACCTCCTTCACACTCCATTTGCCTTCGGCGTAGCGATAATTTGCTTGGTTCACAGTCAATGAAGAAAGCAAATTTTGTACGATGTTGGCCTGCTGCTCCAACTTTTCAATGATGTTTCCATCAGGAACAAGCCGGATATAACCTTCACAAAAAGCTGCATATTCATCTGTAGTTGGTCTTTCAACCATGTAAATGCCTCCTTTGGGATTCGTTGATCTGGAATATATTGTAGCATATATCTTACTTCCAGCATTGAAATTGGTCCTTCCGCTTGATGGGTGGAAGGGCCGTTTCATGTAATTTGAACAGTTTATATCGTTTGGTTGTACCACTTCTAATCCGTACGTCGTATCCTTTTAGTTTGCACAAATTTCTCCAACACCGCAAAATCCTCCGTCACTTTTTTGAACGGCAACGTTTCAAGCACCTGTTCCCGGTAACTCTTTTTTGCCGCTGCACTGAGACGGGAGTCGAGGATGCTGAGTAAGCCAAGGTCCGTTTCACTGCGGATCAAGCGTCCACTTCCTTGCCGTAACCGCAGAAGCATATCCGGTACAAACACTTCCATGAACGAATTCTCCGTTACAGATGCCTTATATTCATATACAGGATCCGAAGGAACAGGGAAGGGCAGACGGAAAATAATGACCTGTGACAGGTCAGAACCCTCGATATTTACGCCTTCCCAGAATACACCAGTACCGAGGAGTACACCTTTGCTTTTCCTGAATTCGGCGATAACACTGTCCTGGGAAGATCCCTCTTTTTGAACATGGACTGCCCATGTATATTCATTAGCCCTTGAACTCAACTTCTTATGAATGTACTTCATGTCCTCCTTTGCTGAAAAAAGGACAATTGTTCTTCCCTGAGTTAGATTACAGAGTCGAACCATCTCTTGGTAAGCTGCTTCAAGATAGTTTTCGCGCTGGTCGTGGTGGTAATAGGGAACGTTGTGCGAAATGTACATCATGGCATGGTTGGTGTAGTCAAAAGGGGAAGATTTGCGCTCCACAAAATCACCCTTATAACCGAGGGAGTGCGTCAAATAAGAGTATTGTTCCTCCAGCGTATCCCCGCCTTGGCACAGCGTTGCTGATGTGAGAATTACAGGTACCTTGCCATTAAATAAAGTGTATTTCAGAAATTTGCTTATGTCTTTGGGACAGATGCTAATCGTGGCTACTCGCTGGGGACTGCTCGCCCATAGGAGATAGTTGTCCTTTATACTAGCCAAGACATCGATGAGGGTAATAAGCCCGTTGATGCCTTCAAATGCATCATCTATTTCTCGCTCGTGACGGGAGGTCATAATGGAAAGGCGTAGACTGAAATCTTTCAAATCATTCGAAACTTGGCTCAAAGGTATTCCTTTGATCTCCGACACTTTGATTCGGTCGTTATCCTGCTTGGCATGTTGGAGCAGATCCGCATTGATCTGTTGGAATATACGCTGGGCACACTTTTTGATAAAATTGGACTGTGAAAAGAGCTCCTTATCCCCGGACTGCTTCGTGAGAAGCTGCACAGTGGTATCCAGAATGCGGCAGATTCCCCGATAAGTGAACTCAAGCGTTCTCGCATCTCGAACTTTTGCTTCCAGATTATGCGCTTCATCAATGACGATCAGAGCCGGCTGTTCCGAGATGATGCTTCTCGTTCCTTCTTTTTTCTTCATCAAATCCCGTATGAGCAGGTCCTGGTTCACGATAATAAAATCAATTTCATGAGCTTTTGCATTCAATTTTGCTCTCATATTGTAAAACAAACATGCATTTTTATGATGACAACGTTCAAATTTGCAATCATTCACCGAAACGTGGGACCATTCGGCATCACTAATTCCAGCTTTAATATCCGCTCTTTCATCAATTTCATAATCTAATATGCGCTGGGCAAGGGTAGGCACGGAGGAGTTCGCATCCTCAGGACTGATCCATTCCGCTGCTCTACTTCGGCAGGCATACTGACCCATACCTTTCCCCACGACGGAGCGAACCGTTGAGAATCCCAGCCGGCTACCAATGATCCTTAAATCTTTATGTATCTGTTCCGAAAGCTGAATGGAGGATGTCGCTATAATGACTGGTTTCTGAGACATTTGATTCGTGAGCAGGCTTGGGATCAGGTATGCAAAAGACTTACCGATTCCGACACCAGCTTCGATCATGGCGTTACGTCCATGGATATAAGCATCGGCTATATCGAGAGACATTTCTTGCTGTCCGATCCGCTCTCTAAGGCCGATTCGGGGGAACCGGTCATATATTCGGAAGATGGCGTTAACCAAAGAACGTTCGATTTCCTTTTTCGGTTCCCGTTTATTTATTTTATAGAGTTCATTTAACCAATTCATAACGATCGCCCCTCTTCCGAATAATGATCTTCTTGTACTAATTTCAGGAGACGATGTACTTCACAATGAAGCTGTAACAGCATTTTTCAATCTGGATACACCTTCCTGTAATTGAACATCAGACAAATGTGCAAAGGATAAATATAACCCATACTTCGTACCGTCAGATGTTGAACTGCTGACTTCTGAGTATACCACACCTTCAGACCTAGCCGATGCTCGAAAGACCTCATACGTGGATGCATTACCTCGCCACCAGCCAAACACGTGTAGACCCGCTTCATTCTCCACCCAATCAAACCATGAAGAGAGTTGCTTGTTCAAAAGTTTGAGTAACAGATGGAATTTGCGACTGTATAGACGATTCATCCTGCGCAGATGACGCTCATATTGACCGCTTGTCATAAATGCCGCTAATGCCCGTTGTTCAATCAGGTTGACAGGTCTTGGCTCGTATAAAGCCTGTGCCTTTCTAAAGGTGTCTGCCAAGGTGGGAGGGAGAACCACAAAACCAAGTCGTACTTCAAAGGGTAGTGTTTTCGTAAAGCTGCCCAGGTAGATTACGCGTCCTGCTTTATCAAGTGTTTTCAGAGGTTCAACATGCATTCCGCGATATCGGAATTCACTATCATAATCATCTTCGACAATCATCGCATCATGACGATGTGCCCAATCCAGCAAGGTTTGTCTGCGTTCAAGGCTGAGCATTTCGCCAGTAGGAAACTGTCGTGAAGGCGTGACAAACAACATACGCGCTTCCCAGTCTTGGGGCACAACGCCCTGACCATCGAGATTGGCTTCAATCAACGTTGCACCCGCAGCCAAAATGGCTTTAGAAATCCCGACATAACAAGGGCTTTCCGTCACGACATGATCCCCAGGATCTGCAAGTAATTGCGTGAGTAGAGCTATAGCTTGCATGGAGCCTGCAGTCACTGCAATATGATCCGGATCGACTTGAATTCCCCGCATTCTTCGAAGGTAGGCGGCAATGGCTTCTCGTAATCTCGGTTCCCCTGTTGAACTAACCATCGCAGAAGGCGTTTCCAGGTGATGCTCACGCTGCCTTATCTCTGCATACAATCGATTGTTCCATTCATCGTAAGGGAATTTGGATAAATCAGGTTGGTATTTGCTAAAGTCGATAACTTCGTCGCTCTCTAGACTGGAATCATGTGTATCTGCATTCGCTGGTGTATTTCTTTGAATCGTCTGTTGTTCAAACTGCTGAATGCGATTCCCCCAGGATGATAAGTGATGCGTACAAGTTTTCACGGTGGACGCATCATTACTTAAATCCGCCTGATAAGCAACAAAGGTTCCTCTTCCATGCTCTGACTGAATGTAACCTTGAGCAGTCAACGTATCATAGACCTGATTCACGGTTCCTCTGGAAATGTGATACGTCGCAGCTAACTCTCTAGTCGAGGGTAACTTCTCGCCATGTATAAGATTACCTTCATGAACAGCATCACGAATGGCATGATAGAGAGCCTTCATTTTGGTATATTTTCGGTTCAAATATGAACTGTAAGCTACATGAAATTGCATATGCCCTCCAGAAGTTAGATTTGAAGTGGTACAATAAAAACTGAAATTATTGGATCTTTTTAGTTGACCATTCTCATTTTATACTAAAGCATAGATTAGAGCGATGCCTTTACTGAAAACCACCCAAAGTTAATAGGAGGAATACAATCATGCAAACAGGTACAGATCGTGTAAAAAGAGGAATGGCTGAGATGCAAAAAGGTGGCGTCATTATGGACGTTATGAATGCAGAGCAAGCCAAAATCGCTGAGGCGGCAGGGGCAACAGCTGTTATGGCTCTTGAGCGGGTACCCTCCGATATTCGTGCAGCCGGTGGTGTAGCTCGCATGGCAGATCCAACCATCGTTGAAGAAGTTATGAAGGTTGTATCTATCCCAGTTATGGCCAAAGCACGTATCGGTCATTACATAGAAGCCAAAGTGCTTGAATCCCTGGGTGTGGACTATCTCGATGAAAGTGAAGTTCTTACACCTGCAGACGAAGTGTATCATATCGATAAACATGAGTTCACTATACCATTTGTATGTGGAGCCAAAGATTTGGGAGAGGCGCTTCGCCGTATTGGCGAAGGTGCATCGATGATTCGTACAAAGGGCGAGCCTGGAACGGGCAACATTGTAGAGGCAGTTCGTCATATGCGCCTCATTAACAGCCAGGTTCGCAAAGTGCAAAACATGTCCAAGGACGAGCTGTACGCAGAAGCAAAAAATCTGGGTGTAGCTTATGAGCTGCTGCGCGAAGTTCATGAAAATGGAAAACTTCCTGTCGTTAACTTTGCAGCAGGTGGTGTAGCTACGCCGGCTGACGCAGCACTGATGATGCATCTGGGAGCAGACGGAGTGTTTGTAGGATCAGGTATTTTCAAATCAGATAGCCCGGAGAAATTCGCTCGTGCAATCGTTGAAGCTACAACACATTATACGGATTACAAACTGATTGCCGAAGTATCCAAAAACTTGGGCGCCCCTATGAAAGGGATCGAAATTTCTAAATTAGCTCCAGAAGATCGCATGTCCAACCGTGGTTGGTAAGAGTCGTTAGAACAACTAGAGTGTGAATAGTATCAAGCAAAGCCGATCAGTGGATACAAATTGATCGGCTTTTTTGTGATTCTTGACGAATGCAAAAGCAAAGACGGGGAGGAGAATGTCCCGTTTGTTTATCAATTGAGAATGATTATAATTCTCATTTACGAGATTCGACATTTGCTGTATACTGACAATAACTATTTTACATAATGCATAAATAGAAAATTATGAATTCAAAAGGGAGAGAATCAAATGTCTACACGGTTTAAAAAAGGAATGTTATTTTGTTTTATTGCTGCACTTGTTCTTGTACTTGCAGCCTGCTCCAATAGTACTGGTGGAAGCGATGATGCAAACAATAGCTCACAGCAAGCAGCGAAGAATGTTGCAACAGATGAGAAGAATTCGGATGCAGACGCTTCAGGTGCAGCTCAAACCACGTATCCAATAAGCGTTTCAAACTATACAACTGAAAATGGGACATGGGTGGCTAAAGAACAAACCTTCGATAAGGTACCTGAACGGGTTGTTGCGAATACACAAGGTGCGGCTGAGTTATTGATTCGTCTTGGTTTAACTGACAAGATTGTTGGAGTAGCAGCGCTGTTCGGCAATGTGCCTGATGATATTGCTGATGAGTTCAAACAAATTCCTGTGCTGGCTGAAGGCTATGTAGGTAAGGAAGTGACCATAGGCGCTTCGCCTGACCTGGTTGTGGGGCGTGGTGGATTGTTTGAGGATGCGGATTGGGGTGTTGGTACAGTAAGCAGCTTGAATGATATGGGAATTAAAACGTACGTACAAAGCACCAGTGTTCCTGATGCATCGTTAGATAGTCTGTATCAGGATATTACTGAATTAGGTGAGATTTTCAACGTACAAGCTAATGCAGCGGCATATATTGAACAGCTCAAAGTACGCGAGAATGCATTGTCGGCCCGGGCTAGTGCTGAAACAATCAACTACGCATCCTTTTCGGATAATGGTGATGGAACCATAGGGATCTACAACGGAAACGGTGATACGTTTATTGAAAGTGCAATGTCATTAATAAACATGCATAATATGCTGATTAATGAAACCGGAACACTCAGTCTGGAAAAGCTGATCGAGATTAATCCGGATGCCATGATTATTTCTAAGTATGCTGGTGGTATTGATCCTGAAGAAACGATTAAAAAGTTGCTAGCTAACAAGCAGGTACAAAACATTAACGCAGTTAAAAATAAGAAAATCTACATTATTGATTTCAACAACTTCTGGGGATATGGAGATTCCATCTTCACAGGTGTTGAAGGACTCGCTGATGATCTAGGGTTGTAAGTACCAATGAAAGTCGCTATTTTAGCGGCTTTTTTTGTTATCAGGAACCCATTTTCTGTCTCATGATTTTTCAATACGACTTTACATATGAATGAATTATTGATATAGTGTGAATCAGTTCACACTTCACATAAAGGAGTAAATTATGCCAAAAAATACGTTCTTTCGTTTAGATGAAGCAAGGCGCGAGGAAATATCTACTAGCGCTATGCATCTTTTTGTTGATAATCTTTACGAGGATATAACGATGAAGATGGTTTTGGATCGTTTGTCTATGCACCCCGGGACATTTTATCGGTATTTTGAAGACAAAGATGACCTTTATTGTCTCTTAATACGTGAGGTGACCCAGAAGAGAGCTGCGTATTTTAATAACAGTAATGAAGATTCCCTTTTCAAGTTTTTCATTACTGGCTTATTTGGTAATGTGAATGGCATGGTGACCGAGCCACTGAATGAGTTGGAAGTCAAACTCACCAAAACACTTTTATACATTCCTGAGAACATTTTGCTCAAAATTTATCTGAATGTGCTAAAGGGTGAGTCTTCCCCCTTAATCAAGGATATGTTACGCCGAATGAGGGTTGATGGATATCTCCGACCTGATATTGATGATGACCTGATTTCTTTTATGTTTGAGTCCATGCAGTTTAATTTAGTCATGTTTTTTAGGGAATTCGATATTAAGGACGCTAATCTGCAACATAAGATTAGCAAGTACTTTACTGGCTTTATGGGTCATGGGCTGCTTGAAGATCATAAATATTCTGAAGTGGTTAGCGATCTCAAGAGAGCCAAGGAACAAGAAAATGAAAACGTATGACGCATTTCCAGAACCCATTGGCGGCTATACTGTCGGTCGAACCCAGATGGATTTTGAATACACGGCATCAGATCACTCCAAAAGAGAACTGACGGCGTTTGTGTACTATCCTTCCGACAGTAGCGAAGGTAAGAGTACATCAACGTACATGTTTCCTGAAGTCTATGAGATGTTAAATGAGCAGCCACTTGTCACTGCGTATCTTGAAGGGCAGGATTTTTTCTCTATAGATATCAAGACTCAGTGTTACGACGACCTTGCTCTCTCCGGGAAGGAAAGGCGCTATCCGGTGTTATTTTATGTTTGCGGCGGAGGCGGTTCTCCAGAATGGGGCACAGTGATCTGTACAGACTTGGCAAGCATCGGATATGTTGTGGTGAGCATCGGCCATCAGAATAGCACGATGTATAAGCGAAAAGATGGGCGTTTGTTTAATGTAGCAAAGGATTTTTCGGATGTCATTACAGCGTTTGGTGAAGATCCGGGGATGGTCGCGTTGGCTGGTAAGATGGAGATGCGGCCTGACGATGAAACTGCCATTGAGATGTCTCACAACGTGCTTGCACTGCCGATACTTGCCAAGTTAACAGAGTATAGTAAATTACAGGCAGAAGATGTAAGGTATGTAGCCGATTATCTTTACAAACTGGACTCTGGAGAGCTGAATTCCATCTTTAAGGGCAGATTGTTGCTTGACATCGGCATGGGCATAGTTGGACACTCTTATGGAGGGCCTACGACCGCGATGGTTTGCCGGGACGACGATCGGTTTGCCTGCGGGATTGGCTTGGATAGCGGTGCGTTCGGCCTTCTGGACAGCGACCTAAAGAAACCCTTCTTGCTGCTGTATTGCGAACCTAACTATAATATGAATGCGATCATTGGCGCTAACAATAGCATGGAAACCTATTATTTCTCGGTGGATCGTGTGGCACATTTAGATTACTGCGACATCGTGTTTACCAGCGTTAATGAGGAACTCCGAGGGGAACGGGATGCTATGGAGATGCGAAATCTGGTTACAGACTATACGAAGAACTTTTTTGATCAGTACATACTGCAGAAGGCTGCAAGTGTGGAAAGTCTGGCATACGATGGCGTGGATTTGATCAAGAAGACCAGCAGCAAGTGACATAACCGAGAGGTTGCTGATAAACGCATGTCAAAAAGCTATCCGTACAGACACAGAGCCGATAACCCTATTACGCGGTTATCGGCTCTCTCATATTTCAGGCATTGAATTCTATTTGAGATTACACATTGACATCCTGGTTCCATTAACTGATGCTTATTCGGCCTTAGTCCCGCCAATGTTTACTTCGCTTCCAGGCTCCATCAACATGATATGACATTCCTTTTCGGCGGAAGGTTTGATCTCGACTCCCTTGGGAACAATATACATCTCGCCTTTAGAGATATTCACTTGTCCATCACGAAAATCAATAATCATTTCCCCTTCGAGCACAAAAAACAACTTATCGGTCTCCTCATGAACATGCCACTCAAAATCTCCAGCAATCTTAACGATCTTAAATTGATGGTCATTCATCTCTCCAATGAGTTTGGGAGACCAAAGATCGTTTAATTTCGAAAATTCCTCATTCAATTGAATAGCTTGATAGTGCATCGTAACTCCTCCTGTGTATTAATCCTTTATGTTCAGTATACGGAATTAGATTTTAGTTTGAAATGGATGCTTGTTGAAATCAGGATGGATTATTGATGAACTTCTGACGATACTCAGTAGGAGACATGCCCATTTGTTTCTTGAACACTCTACTAAAATAAAAGGGGTCGGCAATGCCAACGGTGTCAGCAATGTGTTGGACAGATGCATCACTTGCCAGTAGCATCTGTTGTGCCATGTTTATACGATATTTCAATATATATTCTGCTGGACCCATACCCGCATGTCTTCTAAACACGTAGGAAAGTCGATTTCGATTAACGTTGTTTTGTTCTGCAAGCGATGCAATGGTCAGATTTTGATCATAGTATTCTTGGATATAGCTAGAAACCCGTTCAAACAAAGCATCTGATTCACAACTATTTTGCCTATGATCAACACATAATAAGGTTTCATTCAGTACATCGCGAAACAGCATCTCGGTCTGAAACCTTGAAATACCTCCACCCTGGTTGTACACATGCCAAAGACGCATAATTAATTCGATCAGACGAGGGGATTGGCCCGTTGATAATTCAAAATGCTGATGTGAAAAGCTTGATTCTTCAAGGCCGGAACTACATATTCGGTATAAAACCAGGATATATTCCCACTCCGAGTTATTAGACACGGTTTGATCCAGTTTCATTTTTGCACCGCCATGTACAACTTTTCCTGGTGAGAAAATATAGGGTGAACCATCAAATTGGAATTGAATCTTTCCTGTCAGAGGAAATACAAATCCAGGAAAAGCATCGGTATAGTCAGCGTGGGGCACGCCTGGATTTCTAGCATATCGATATACTCCTTCTACTTGAAAAGGAATGTGTGCAAAATGCGCTGCTAACTGATTAACGTCTACTTTCACATTTCGTACCTCATTTCAATAGTGTTTGCCACTGATCTACAATCAATCGTTATCGTCTTATTTTACACTATTGATAACGATTATCATTGTTAATATACAAAATAACCACTCTTCAACAATTATGAGAATACGAAACCTCATTTTTACATATGGGCAATAGAATCCATCTTGTGTTAACATGTGCACTAACTAAACCAAATGCTTGCTTGAGAAGGGGAACCCATGTCCATTCGAATAAAAATGTTGCTGTCCTTCACGGGCATGCTCGTTATAAGTCTGCTGTTCATCCTGCTTACAGCAAGTCTGTATACGATTGCGGCCACAGGTGATCTGCAGAGTTTTCGCGATATATACAAAGTACATTATCAGATCAACCCACTGACTGAACAGGGAGAATCGATCTTTCAAGAGATGAAGTTTCTGGCTAAAAATGACCCGGACGACCTGCAGAACAAGGTTTTGTTGCGTGAATATGACATGAAGCTAAGAGCTGAGAAGTCAGGGCTCTACGTCAGACGGGAGAATAGTCAGATCTTCGAATCGCTGACCTTCAACCAGCCGCAACTGAAGCAAGCACTGCCTGCCTATGATCTTAACAATTATCAGATTCGGAGCACATTCAATATTGGTGAGCGGTTCTACGCGTATGCGAAATTTGATTTTCAATATTCAGACCGGGAACGGGGGAGTATCTTCGTCATTCGTGAGAAGAGTCCCTTTGCGGAGCTTACTCGCAAACTGCTACCTGTAATGTCACTCCTGCTTATCGGTGTCCTCATTATCACCAATCTGCTCTTGTTCCGTTGGATCACTCGCAGCTTCATTAAGCCACTGAATCAACTACGAAGTTCAGCCGAACATATTAAGGAGGGTAACCTATCCTTTGAGCTTCAGTTAAACTCCAATGACGAAGTTGGACAACTTAGCGAAGCGTTTGAGAGCATGCGGAATCAATTGCAGCGCTCTTATGCGTTACGTCAGCAAGACGAAGCGAACCGCAAAGAGCTTATTTCCAACATTTCGCATGATCTCCGTACGCCGATCACCAATATCAAAGGTTATATTGAGGGTATTCGTGATGGGGTGGCTAATACTCCCGAGAAAATGGAGAGTTACGTTAATATCATTCACTCCAAAGCAGTTAGTATGGATAAGCTGGTGGATGAACTGTTTTTGTATTCAAAGCTCGACTTGAACCAAGAGCCTTTCTTGTTCAAGGCAGTTGATCTTGTTGATTTCCTTGAAGATAGTATTGAAGAGTTGAGATACGATCTGGAAGACAAAGGTGTTGCCTTGGAGTGGAATAATCAGGTGTCTGGCCCCGCTATGGCTGCTGTGGACCCGGAAAAGTTGAAACGTACCGTTGTCAATGTGGTGGATAATGCACTCAAATACTTGGAGAATGAACACAAACGATTCGAGATTACACTTCAAGCTGATGAGAAATGGATCACGATGGCGTTCAAAGATAATGGCAGGGGAATACCTGAAGAGGCACTACCTTATATATTTGAACGATTCTATCGTGCAGAACAATCCCGCAATTCCTCAACGGGCGGAAGTGGGCTCGGACTAGCAATTGCCCGCCAAATCATTGATGGACATGGGGGGATTATCTGGGCTGAAAGCCAGCCCAATAATGGCGCGAGCATATATATCAAACTGAAACGGCTGAATGAAGAGAGGGACTAATGAGTAATGGCGAACATTTTGATCATTGAAGACGAGATAACGATTGCTGAACTGGAACGGGATTACTTTGAACTCAACGGATTTACCGTGGATCTCTGCCATACCGGTGATAAAGGACTGAAGCAAGCACTGGAGGGAAACTACGACCTGATCATTATTGATCTGATGCTCCCTGGACTCGACGGGTTCGAATGTTGCAGGCGCATTCGCGAGGTGAAGGAGGTACCCATCCTTGTCGTTTCTGCGAAAAAGGAAGAAATCGATAAGATTCGGACGTTCAATCTGGGAGTGGATGATTTTATTACAAAACCATTTAGCCCAAGTGAATTGGTAGCACGAGCCAAGGCCCATTTGACCCGATACGAGAGACTACTTGGCAAAAACAAGCCAGCCCAGCAGGATGAAATACATATCCGTGGGCTTCACATCGACAAAGGCTCACGCCGTGTTTTCGTTAATGGTGAAGAGGTGGCCATTACAACGAAGGAGTTCGAGCTACTTGTATTTCTTGCGAGTCATCCCAATCGTGTATACAGCAAATCTGATCTATTCGAGCGCATCTGGGGCATGGATTCCACCGGAGACATTGCCACAGTTACCGTCCATATTCGCAAATTGCGAGGGAAGTTGGAGACAGACCCCAAAAAACCAGAGTACATTGAAACCGTCTGGGGCGCGGGCTACCGATTTACTGCATAAGTTTCGTAAAATTTTAGATCCAGTTTATAATTTGTTAATCATTTTGTCCTTGGGAGTTTCTTTTTGTCCTCTATTCTATAGATACAGGCACCTACAACCTATAGAGGAGGAATTCAACCATGAATTCTACAACACGCAAAATCGCTACATTTCTAACCATAACTGCATTAGGTACAGCAGTGTTCCCACTAACTGCGAATCAAGTACATGCAGCTACATACGTTACTAACATTGCGGCAACAACTGCACAACTCACCCCACAGCAGATTGAAACTGCTATCAAGGAACTGAATAGCTTGGGGATCATGAACGGGTATGCAGATGAATCTATGGGTGAACATCGAGCAATTACCCGGGCGGAGTTAGCCACATTGGTTTTCAAAACGTTTAATTTGGAGAGCAAGACGGGAGACACCGTACAATTAACAGATGTTAGTCCTAATGCATGGTATGCGCCATATGCGTCAAAGCTTGTTGAACTCGGCATCATGCAGACGAATGATGGACAATTCAATCCACAAACTCATGTATCGGATGCTGAACTCGAACAGGTCGTATCCAAAGCGATGCAGCGTGATGTAAAGTCCGTTCACCATTGGATGAGTGAATTTTACGCCGAGAACGGTCCAGCAACGCGCGGCGAAGCAGCAGTGTTGTTGCAAACCGCACACCAAGCTATTCCTTCGGAGCAAGCTCAAATTGAGAGCGTTAGATCGCTTAATGCCATTACGTTAATCGTCACATTCGACAAGCCGCTGACAGCAGCAGATGAGGCTTTTACCAAGGCACAAACGGACTTTGCGTTCAGTGGTGGGCTAACTTTGACCAATATGCCCCGCTTGAAAACAGGGTCGATTGCGACTTACATCGTCCCAACTTCCGTACAAGATGCTGATAAAGTGTACAGCCTGACTTACAAAGGCCAAGATACTGGTTCCTTTGAAGGCAATGGCACGAAAATAAACATGAAAACGGCTAGTCAAGTAACGAATGATACATTCGAGATTGAAGCCCTGCAAGAAAACGGTGTAGTGGATTACGGTTATATTATATCGGCTTACAGTGGTGGTAGAGGAGCTAATGCATTCGTGCTGAATGATCAGGAGCAAGCAGGAGGCAAAACGCTTCAAATCATCTCTTCCATGCAGGCAAGACAAGTTGTAATTACGCCACAAGATGGCGAGCCAATTGTTGCCAGATATGTTCCGTTCACGCAATCCACAGACGGTAAACAAGAACCAAAGTTCCGTTTACCTGAAGGACAAACGCTGAAATCAGGTGTCACATATACCGTTTCTTCGGATTGGGCGAACCTCGAAAATGCTTCATTTACAGCGAAATCGTTTGATGCATTGGAGATTGCAAGTGTCCAAGCACTGAGTGAAACCGCCATTGAAGTTACGCTTGTCCAAGATCCTGAGGATGAACTGTTCTCTGGTCGAAGTGTAACGTTAACTCCACCTAGCGGGGATGTTGTGACGGCTACTTATAAATATTCAAGTCGAAAAGGTGCGACGGGTATCTTCGACATCACGAATGATGGGAAGTTGACTCCAGGTACTACGTATACAATACATCCAGTTGGGGATTGGAGTGTCGCTTCTTCGGTTACCGTGACACTGCAGTAAGGAGGGTAGAATGAGTAAGTCACTGATTATCATTATCCTAATAAGCAGTATGTTTATCGTCCAAGGCTGTGTCCCTGAAGTGAAAAACGACTCAAATGCGGAGGAAAAGACCATGACTTCAGCAGATGAAGAGCTGTTCAAGGCAGTGGAGGACAGTGACACTGAACGTATCGAACAATGGATTCAAGCAGGCGCCAATATCAATGCTCAAGATCAGAGTGGACGAACGGCTGCCATGATTGCAACCTACAATAATGATCTAACATCAGCTAACGTGTTAATTAAAGCGGGTGCAGATGTGAATATACAGGACAATATGAAGAATAATCCGTTCCTGTATGCTGGCGCTGAAGGATACTTGGATATCTTGAAGTTAACGATTGAGGCGGAAGCGGACCCGGCGATAACGAATCGATATGGAGGGACTGCACTTATTCCAGCTTCGGAGCATGGATATGTGGAAGTAGTACGAGAACTTCTGATCCAAACTTCAGTGAATGTGGACCAAGTGAATCTATTGGGATGGACAGCACTGCTGGAAGCGATCATTCTTAATGATGGCAATGCACAGCAGCAGGAGACAATTCAATTGCTCATTGACCACGGATCAGACGTCAACATACCCGATCGTGATGGGGTGTCACCGCTCAGCCATGCGAAGAATAAAGGCTTTAAGGAAATTGAAGGAATTTTGGTACGGGCTGGTGCGAAATAGAACCCGACCAGCACATCGTACCACACACAAAAGCCGCTATAATAGCGGCTTTTAGTAGTATAAAGAACCAAGCCCACATCCCAAGCAAGAGCAAGATCAGAACTTGAACTTTATCGATTTGCTTGGATACATATTTAGATATCCAGTTTACGATTACTAATCCATTTCACCATTTCAGGATCGTTATGGGAGAAGAAGAGGCTCTGTTTGGTATCTAGCGCAGTAATCGACTTGATATCTTCTTGGCTTAATTCGAAATCAAAGATATTGATGTTTTCCATAATTCTTTCTTTACGAACTGATTTTGGAATGACCACGAAGGTGCCCATGATTCGATCTGAACATTGTTTTCTTTCATGAATTGTTCAGTTAAGATCTGCTGGTTGAAGGGGTGCGTTTCGACCTGGTTTACAGCAGGAGTTACTTCGTTTTGCAGAATCAAATCCATCAGACGATCCGGCTGGAAGTTCCGATTGCACGTACTTTTCCTTCTCGATATAACTCTTCCATTGCGCGCCAAGAGCCATGTACATCTCCAAAAGGCTGATGAATTAAATACAAATCCAAATAGTCCAACTGTAATCTTTCCAAGGATTTTTCAAATGCTAATTTTGTACGTTCATAACCCGTATCCTGAACCCAAAGTTTCGTCGTAACAAATAATTCTTCTCTGACCACACGACTACGTTTGATTGCTCTACCAACGGCTTCCTCGTTTAGGTAAGAAGCGGCTGTGTCAATGAGTCGGTAACCTGCCGATATGGCATCTATAACACTTTATTCACACTCGTTTGCATCTGCAATCTGAAAAACGCCAAAGCCGAGAATCGGCATCTCAACACGATTATTTAAAATTACTTTTTTCATGTATTATCCCTCAAAGTTATAGCTTGTCTATATTATGCCATTCCTGATTCAGAAACAGATATCTAATTCATCTTACATGCTTGCCTAATCCTCTTAGCACCTAAAAAACATGGAATAAAGTTACCTTAGAGTGACATCATAAAGAGGTAGTATATATCTCAGTTTCCAGAGGAGGATATCTTTTATGGCTGACCAGAAGAAACGAAAAGAAGCTGCCTGGAAGTCACGAAAGCAAGAACAGCATCCCCATGGTAAAATCAAATCGCTAAAAGAATTATCCAGCGAATATGAAGAGAAACCTACTACGAATTAAGCAAAAGACTGTCAGTGAACATTGCTGGCAGTCTTTCTTCATATGCTAGGGACATTGAGCAATAAGTACATACTATGTTCTGAAAACGAATGAACACGAGTTATAAGGTATATATAGTTCGTAAATAACTGTGAACAAATCGTTAAATCGTTGACATCGCTTGTTATTTTAATTAAAATACGAAATGGACTTCAGGTTAAAACAGATATGAGTATCTTTATGTTTCGTTTAGAGCATAGCTGTTAAATCTTTAATCCTAACAACGAATATAGGAGCGTTAATATTACAATCCTATATGAAGCTTAGGATTTTTTGTTTTTAGCTTAGGAGTATAATTTGAAGGTTGGAGGCTGGCTTTATCATGGACAAATGGTTCAAACTAAAAGAAAGAGGCACGAGCATTCCCACTGAAATCATCGCAGGGGTTACAACATTCTTCACAATGGTATACATAGTTATCGTAAACCCAGGAATACTCAGCAGTACAGGAATGGACTTCAATGGAGTATTCATAGCAACGGTACTGGCAAGTATTGTGGGAACTCTGATCATGGGGTTATGGTCCAATTATCCAATCGTTATTGCGCCTGGAATGGGCTTAAATGCATTTTTTGCATATAGTGTAGTTGCCGGTTACGGCGTATCTTGGCAGGTTGCACTGGGAGCGGTGTTCATAGCAGGGCTTTTGTTTATCGTTTTATCACTAACCTCATTCCGCTACATGTTGCTTGATGCAATCCCTGCGACCTTAAAGCATGCCATAACGGCAGGGATCGGATTGTTCATCACCACGGTAGGTCTGCAAAATGCGGGTATCATCGCCGCTTCCGAATCCAATTTGATTACACTCGGGAACTTGGCGCAGCCAATGACTTATCTGACCATTATCGGATTGGTGATTACTGTTGTTCTTATGGCTTACAATGTAAAGGGTTATCTGTTTATTGGAATGGTGATTACAGCCGTATTAGCATGGATAATGGGCCTATTCCAAATGCCTGAGTCCATTGTTTCCATGCCGCAGGGCCTTGCATCAACAGCATTACAACTAGATCTGGCAGGCGTATTCTCTAATGGCTTATATACGATCATATTCACATTCCTGCTGATCACGCTGTTTGATACAACGGGCACGATGCTCGGTGTTGCAGAACAAGCAGGACTGCTAAAGGAAGGTAAATTTCCACGCTCGCGTGGTGCATTGTTGGCGGATGCTGTAGGGACTACCTCGGGTGCTTTGCTCGGTACAAGCCCAACATCGGCTTATATTGAGTCCAGCACAGGGGTAGCTGCAGGAGGAAGAACGGGACTGACGGCGGTAACGGTAAGTGTACTGCTTGGGCTTACGTTATTCTTTACACCGATCGTAAGTGTCATATCAGGCATTCCAGCGATCACTTCTCCAGCATTGATTATCGTTGGTTTCTTTATGATTAATGTAATCGGAAAAATCAATTGGAAAGATCTCGAAGAAGCATTTCCTGCCTTCCTGATCATCATACTTACTCCGCTGACGCACAGTATTGCGACAGGCATCGGCGTAGGGTTCATCTTCTATCCGGTACTCAAGCTGCTTCGTGGCAAAGGTAAGGACGTTCATCCGATTTTCTACATTTTTGCGATATTGTTCTTCATCCAGCTTGTATTCCTCGACCACTAGGAAACGGTTTACTAAAAAGAGAACTGCTTGTATCAAAGCAGTTCTCTTTTTGGTTAAGTGAAATGGAACTGGATTGAGAAAGGTAGGGCTGAATCACATTTAGAATTTTTACTTAGAAGCGGAAGAGCATATGGATATTGTTTACCTTCTCAAGCTCTCTAATCAGGTCAAATCTGGCCTGTTTGGTTCTCTCGCACGGTGTATCTGCGATCAAATGATTGAATTTTTGTTCAAGCATATCCCAACCAAAAGGTGTCCCCATATCACCAAGAGGAAGAGGCATCCATTTTTCATATGAATTCCCTTCATGCGTTCTCAGAACAACACGCGCTGCACAAAAATGTGTCGGGTTCTCAGCCAAATACTGTTGAACTCCCTCATCCTTGGTCACTGTAATTTTTTGCACCAATTCTTGAACCTCGGGATCTTCAAAGCTTCTAAAAATTAAATTCTCTGAATCCATACGACCATATTTGAGAGCTACGGCAGAAGTGAATTGAGTGCTCGCCTGCGCACCAATAGCCGTTGTGGGGTTGGGATTGGCTAAACGATAGACAAATGAAGATGTTCTCACGTCCACCGACTTAATCTTCGAAGGTGTTAAATCATACCTTTCTCGCAGTTCAAGCACGGCATCAAGCGTTGCATGAAGCCCCCTCTGACAAGCATGACGTTTGAAATAGATGTCGGTAATTTTAAAATCCTGACCCAGGTTCTTTAGCACCTGACTTGAGTCACAATAACCACTCGTACCCTGAAAAGCTTGGAAGAATCCATATTTCCCTTCAATTGCGGCATCCGGGCCAGTAAATCCACAAGAAGCCAGTCTTACCGCTCTCAAACCAGTTAGAGCAGCCCATCCACTGCACAGTATTTTACCTGAAGTTCCGTCGTTCTGGTATTCAATTAACCCTCCGGTAAACAGGGAAGCAATTCCCATAGCATCCTTGGTTTGAGCTGCATTCGCTTTGGTTAACTTGGATACTAACGCAGCTGCTGCAACTGCACCACATACCCCCGTTGCATCAAAACCTCGTTCCCGATACATAAACGGATTAATGGCCTCGCCCAATCGGGCGTACACGTCATACGCTGCAACAATCGCAGTAATCATCTGTTTGCCATCCGCTTGGTGCAACTGGGCGACACTGAGCAGCAGGGGAACGAGAACGGAACCTGGGTGCCCCATGGCATGACGATAACCATCATCCAGATCTGCACAACGAGCCATCATCGTATGTACAAACACCGCTGTATCCGAGCTGGTCCGGATGTCCTGTTCACCAATCAGCGAAACCAAATCTTCTTTTTGGATAACGGTATCTGCCAATTGTGCATATTCCATAATGCGTTCACTTGCTTCAGAGTATCGACCAAACACCATGTTCCCGTAAGAGTCCAGTATAGCCTGTTTGCCTACCTCAATTGCCCTTTCGGATAGATCTTCATATTGAAGACGGGTTACATAATCCGCAAGCTCAACAATCATATATTTCACAACAGTTCACCTCGTTATTTTGACTTCACCCCGTAATACACATGAAGTTTACATAACAAAATATAAAGTGATGATGATGTTCAACTCAAGCAGAAGTTAACTGCACCAACTCAACCTTTGTATGCACATGGACGCGCTGCCTGTGAATCAAGTGACTTCATTGGGTAGTGATGCATGGCTGCAGTATCGTTTAATAATCTTTTTCAAATCCTCGGTATAGGTAGGAAACATTTTATTTTTATGATATATCAACGCCAACGGATTGAGATATGAAAAATCAGAAATAGGAAACACGTGGAGATGGGAGTTTGTATTTGTAGAATTATTTAGTGCATTGATTCCGGTAAGGTACATGGTCAGACAAAAACTGGCAGCATAGTCTTCAGCGCACAGAAGATGATGGATGTCTGGTTGAGTCAACTCATTGATACAATTCAGCGAAATACCTCTTTCAGACAGATGTTTGTCAAGCAGAATACGAGAATTGAAGTTTTTCTTATTCAGAACAAAAGGTACATGTTGAAACAGACTCAAGTCAGCACCGTGTGCAAACGTCTCTATACAACCGGGATATTGTTCTGAAAAATACCGCTTCAGCAAATGGTCAGAGATCACAATATACATCTGCTCATGGATAATGGTTTCATATTTCAAGTTATGAGTCACGATATTGTCAACACCGGACAGGAACAGATCCAGCGAATTATTCAGCACCATCTCCTGCATCTGTGGTGACGTTGTACGGTAGATGATGAGCTCCACCTTGGGATGAAGGGTATGAAACTCCTTTAAGAGCTTAGGAACGATGATCGGGTAGCGACCTTCTGTAATACCAAAATGAATCGTTCCTGACTTATCCTCTTTAAGGTCAGTAAGTTGATTCTCCATGTTTTGATCCAGAAGCTCGATCTGACGTAGCGTGTTTTGCATAATTTTTCCTGCTGTCGTTAAAGCTATTTTGGGTTTCCTTTCAAAAAAAGCAACGCCATGCTTTTCTTCCAATCCTTTTAAGTATTTGCTCAACGACTGATGGGAAATATATAGACGTTTAGCCGCATTGGAAATATTTAATTCCTCGGACAGAACCAGAAAATATTTATAGTTATTTAACATGATAACCTCCTGAGATGATATCCTCTCTACCCTGATGTAATCATAGTAATAGTTGAACTACACTGCAACTAATAGTTACATACAAGCAATGTAAATGTGCTTTAGGGTTGCGTTTATCTATGCTAAATTATGAATGTATTCGCAGCAACTGAATGGTTGTCTGTGTGATCGGGGCATTGAATGCCTACTGAATTTTGAATAAATAGGAGGGTGTGAACGTGAGTAAAATTGCAGTGATGATGGCAGAAGGATTTGAAGAAAGTGAAACACTGACCATTGTGGATATTTTGAGACGTGCTCATATGGAGTGTCACCTGATTAGTACTGGAGTGGAACTAGTTCGAGGCAGTCACAATATCGTTGTCAAGGCAGATGCCATAATCAATGACGAAATTAAACATTACGATATGATCGTGCTACCGGGAGGCATGCCAGGAGCTGCAAACCTGCGTGATGATGATCGAGTGATCAAGCTGCTTCAAGAAATGAATCAGGCTGGCAAATATGTAGGGGCAATCTGTGCAGCACCTCTTGCTCTGGGCAAAGCAGGTCTGTTGGAAGGCAAGAATTACACTGCATATGTAGGTTATGAACAGAAGATTGAAACCAGCGGTACATTCAAGGAAGACATTGTTGTCATTGATGGCAACTTGATTACAAGCCGTGGACCCGCAACAACGTATGCATTTGCTTACGCATTGGTTGATGCGCTGGGTGGGGACAGTATGGCTGTCAAAAACCGGATGGTATATTTCAATGCATTTGATGCTGAATAGGAGGGAATCAACATGATGAGTAAAGTAGCTGTATTGATGGCAGAAGGTTATGAAGAAGGCGAAACATTGACCATCGTAGATATTCTGAGAAGAGCAGGGTTGACCTGTGATACGTTTTATTTCGGCGATAAACTGGTTAAGGGCATGCACGGAATCTATGTTGAAGCAGATAAGCCTTTCGGGGATGAAGTCAAAGAATATAGCATGGTCGTTTTGCCAGGTGGTCGTCCAGGTGGACAAAACCTGAAGGAGAACCCGGACGTCATTAAGATGGTGCAATACTTTAACGAAAATAACAAGTATATCGCTGCGATGTGTTCAGGGACAGTTGTTTTATCTGATGCCAAGGTGATTGACGGCAAACAGGTTACGGGATATGTAGGTTACGCTGAAAAATTGATTGGGGGATCTTCAGAGATGAAGTCGTTGTAGCAGATCAGAACATTGTTACAAGCCAGGGTCCAGCAACCCCATATCCGTTTGCATACAAAATTGCAGAAATTTTCGGTAAGGATACATCAGCTCTACGCGAGAAGATGTTATACCATTTTGCCGGTGGCAAGTAAAGACAGCTAAGAAGGCGGGGGAAAGTATGAAAACAGAGGATTTGGCGAAGGAGATTATCGCTAATATCGGTCAGGATAATATTACGTATGCTACACATTGTGCGACAAGACTGAGATTCAATGTAAAAGATGAATCTCTGGTCAATTTGAAAGCGCTTGATCGACTGGAAGGTGTTCTGAGGGCCCAGTTTAATAGTGGTCAGCTGCAGATCATCATTGGTGCTAAAGTCAAAACGGTATTTGACGCGGTTAGTGAAACACTTGATCTGGAAAATCAAGATATCGAAGTCAAAGGAGTACAACAGAAGAAGAATGTAATTTCCAGAATCGTGGAAACGATTGCAGGTATATTCGGCCCAGTTATTCCTGTATTGATCGGCTGCGGTATGGTCAAGTCAGTATTGGCTATTTTGACTACAATGAACCTTCTTGAGAAGACAAGCGGTGCGTATCAAACGTTTAATCTGATCAGTGATCTCATTTTCTATTTCTTTCCCTTCTTTCTCGCAGTCAGCGCAGCCAAGAAATTCAAAACAAATGAGTATCTTGCTATCGCCCTGGCGGGAGCCTACATGTATCCAACCATAATGGATGGAGCAGCACAGGCAGCTGAAACCGGCGTCACCAGCCTGAGCTTTTTCGGACTTCCGCTGCTGCTCGTGAATTATAAATCAACCATTATTCCAATTATCATTTCAGTCTGGGTAATGAGTTATGTATATCGGTTTGTGAATAAACGCATCCCGGATATGTTCAAAATTTTGTTTGTGCCAATGATCGTACTGTTCATCATGGTTCCGCTTGGATTGATTGTGTTCGGACCGATTGGCACATACTTCGGCAGTGGTGTAGCCCAAATTGTTACGTATCTATATACAGTGAATGGCGTTATTGGCGCTTTCTTATTCGGAACATTCAGACCGTTGCTCATTATATTTGGCATGCACTATGCCATTACACCCATTAATAGCCAGTTGATTGCGGAATACGGCTACTCCGTTATTTCCCCAGCCAACTTGACAGGAAATCTAGCTCAAGCGGGAGCTTGTCTCGGCGTATTCCTGTTATTGAAACACAGAGCCAGCAAATCTAGCGCATTATCCAGCGGTATAACCGCTATGTTTGGTATTACAGAACCGGCGATCTTTGGATTCAATCTGAAATATAAAAGACCTTTTATCTGCGCAATGTTAGCTGGAGGTATTGGAGCAGCCTATATCAATTTCTGGGGTGGCGGAGCAACGGCTCTGATTTTGCCGGGAATTTTGGCACTGCCAACCTATATTGCAGACAGTTACATTCATATCATTATCGGTGTGGTTATCAGTATTACTCTTGCTTTAGTCGCAGTGCTGATCTGGGGGATCGAAGAGGAAATTCCAGCAATAGCAAATGATAATGGGGCAGGTCGTGGGGCAGCTACATCAGCCAGTGCCATTGCCACAACTTCCGCGATGCATACGTCCTCAACCAATAGCGCTGGATTGAGCGAGATGGTTCCGCTGACCGGAACACGGACGATTGACTCGCCTATTAATGGAATGATTAAAAATATAGCTGAAATCGACGATCCAATCTTTGCTTTAGGCAGTGGAGCAGCGGTTGAGTCTGTGGATGGAAAAGTATACGCTCCATTCGATGGTAAGGTTATATCCTTATTCCCCACCAAACATGCGATCGGCCTGATGTCCGATGATGGTGTCGAGATGCTGGTGCATGTAGGTATTAACACGGTCAAATTGAAAGGCAAGCACTTTACTGCACATGTGCAGCAAGATCAGATCATTAAACAGGGTGACTTGCTGATTGAATATGATCATGAAGCTATTCGAGCGGCAGGATTTGATACAGTCGTTCCGATTATTATTTCGAATTCATTTGAATATCAGAGTGTTGAGCAAGTTGCTACCAATCGAGTGGCAAACAATGAGGTATTGTTACGCATTCATGCCTAGAGGAGGTCAAAGTAATGAGTAAGTTATCAGAAGACTTCCTGTGGGGAGGTGCTGTAGCGGCCAATCAGGTTGAAGGTGGCTGGAACCAGCGAGGCAAGGGTGTTAGTGTCGCAGATGTTATGACATCTGCCACGCATGGCGTGGAGCGGAGAATCACACAGGGAATTGAAGAGAACGTTTACTATCCAACCCATGAAGCAAGTGACTTTTATTCCCGATTCAAAGAAGACATCAAGCTATTTCATGAAATGGGATTCAAGTGCTTTCGAACCAGTATCGCCTGGACACGGATATTCCCGAACGGAGATGAAACAGAGCCGAATGAGGAAGGGCTGGCATTCTACGATGACTTGTTTGACACCTGTTTGGCCTACGGAATTCAGCCGGTTGTCACTATTTCTCACTTTGAAATGCCTTATCATCTGGTGACCGAATATGGGGGATGGCGTAATCGGAAATTGATTGACTTCTATCTCACCTATTGTGAAACTGTATATACAAGATATCGTACGAAGGTTAAGTACTGGATGACCTTTAATGAAATCAATATGATTGCTCGGAAGCCATGGAAACCTGGAGGTATCCAGTGGGCTGAAGGGGAAAACAAGCTCCAGACGATGTATCAGGCGGCGCATTATATGCTGGTAGCCAGTGCCAGGGCGGTCAAGCTTGGGAAAGAAATCAATCCCGAATTTGTAATAGGCGGCATGTTCCTTCATCCAACGTCTTATGCAGCAACCTGTGATCCGAATGATGTGTTGGCGCATGTCAAGAAGCTTCAGCAAGCCTATCTTTTCCTGGATGTTCATGTAAGAGGCAAGTACCCTCGTTCGTATTATACTTTTCTGGAGCAGCATCAATTGGAGATCCAGACTGCGGCTGAGGATGAACAGATGCTAAGCGAAGGCACTGTAGATTATATCGGATTCAGTTATTACTCCAGCTCTGTTGTCATGGCTAATCCAAGTGACCAGAACAAGAGTGAGGGTAATGAGATCAGTGGTTACAAAAACCCCCTGTTACCGGCCAGTGAATGGGGATGGCAGATTGATCCGGTTGGTCTTCGGATTACGCTAAACTGGTTGTACGATAAGTACCAAATTCCACTTTTTATCGTGGAGAATGGTCTGGGTGCAGTAGATACAGTCGATGCGGATGACTCTGTGCATGACCCCTATCGAATCGATTACCTTAGACAGCATGTAGAAGAAATGAAAAAGGCAATCCTTGAAGATGGAGTGGAAGTGATGGGTTACACCCCATGGGGATGTATAGATCTTGTCAGTGCAGGAACGGGCGAGATGAAGAAGAGATACGGTCTAATCTATGTCGATAAAGACAATGACGGAAACGGTACGTTGCGACGGTTAAGAAAAGATTCGTTCTATTGGTACAAGGAATGCATTGCAAGTCACGGAGAGACATTATAAACTGCAGAAATAAGTTAGCCACATAAGTGGCATCCGGATTCCTATTCATATTGGCTCAAAAGTCGCTAAATTAGCGGCTTTTTTGATCTTTACAAGTTCTTGATGTGTTAAAAAAGGAAATTAAATGAGCAAATGAGTAAAAACGGATGGGTATCCGTCGCAACTAGTTAAATATCGGACAAAATAGTATTATATGTAGATATCTCTCTCATGAATTAAACCCGATTATTTAATCTGTTCATATTCCGTTCATATTGCCGTCACGTTGAGGACATTTTATACGATTATACTTTGAATAAGTCGCGAAGGTGGCACTACAGATATACAGACAGGAGAAGATGAATGTGGAAGAAACAGTGGATACAAACGTAACGAAAACCAAGAGCCGCAAGAAGCGGAAACTATGGTTGAAAATAATTGGAGGTATTGTTGGGGCACTCGTGTTATTCATGGGCATCGTGTTTGTCGTGAATGCCATCAGTAATGGAATTGAGAAGAAGAACATTGAATCATACGGACAGTATGTTAAAGTCGATGGGAAAAATATGAATGTCTCCATTCAAGGCAGCGGAGAACAGACCATTGTGCTACTCCCTGGACAAGGGACCCCGTCGCCTGTACTGGATTTCAAATTGTTGATCGATGAGCTGACTTCTGAATATAAAGTCGTGGCAATTGAGCCATTCGGCTATGGACTTAGCGATAAAACGGACAAAGAACGAACTACCGAGAATATCGTGAGCGAAATTCATGAAGCTGTACAACAGCTCGGTCTTGACCGTTATATTCTGATGGGACATTCCATCACGGGACTTTACGGCGTATCCTATGTGAACAATTATCCGGATGAAGTTACTGCTTTTGTCGGAATCGACAGCAGTGTTCCCAATCAACCCGGCATGGATGTCAAATTGCCTCTGAAATCGATGCGGTTCCTTCAAACATCAGGAATGATGAGATTGTTCAAAAAATTGGGCGGAGATTCATATGAGTCATTGGCATACGATGAGCACACCAAAGAACAGATGAATCTGATCTCGAATCAGGTCTCGGTTAATCCGACGTTGGTGAATGAACTCAAACATCTGGGTTCCAATTTCAAAAATGCAGAAAACTCCTCCTATCCTCCTGAGTTGCCAGTGCTGCTTTTTGTTCAATCCAATAACGAGCACAATCCAAAGTGGTTACCGCTGCATGAAGAGCAAGCCAAGCAATCCGCTCAGGGCAAAATGATTCCGATGGAAGGTTCACATTACCTGCATCATACGAAGTTCAAAGAAATCGCCGAGGAATTCAAAACATACATGAAGCAGATCCATCCATAGATTGATCGTTACACATGAAACTGTGGTGCCATACTGGGCGCCGCAGTTTTTTGTCATTATATAGACTGCTTCTGTGCCAGAATAAAGATCACAACCATCTTCTTGGCTGATTAGGCCATTATAGTTTTATTTCACTTTTTTATTAAACCTGGTGCTCATTCGATAGGCTAGTCCTGTATGCAGTGGTAAAATGGCTAAACATGGTTTAGGTTGGCTCACCGTTATCACATATCTATAGAGTATTATGGTTTAATCCATGAATAATGAACAGTGGGGGATTCTCATGTATAAACTGATGATCGTAGATGACGAATTATTAATGCGGGTTGGAATTCGTTCGATGCTCAACTGGGAAGAGTTCAATTTTCATGTGGTTGGTGAAGCGGGAAATGGAAGGGAAGCACTGGAGCTCGCGCTGGACATTTCTCCCGATCTAATTATTACGGATATCAAGATGCCTGTTATGGATGGTCTAAAGCTGATTCAAGAGGCATCCAGCTCACTCAAAACCTGTAAATATGTCATACTGAGTAATTTCGACGAACTTCATTACGTCAAAGAGGCACTAAAACTCGGCGCTTCCGACTATTTGATTAAAAGTGAGATCACCGAGACCACCCTTATTGAACTCCTGACTACCATCGGACAGAAGTTACATAGCGAACAGGTTAACCCAACCAACACGATGGCACATCAATATTCCAAGAGTCTGAGACATCTCAAAGATAGCTTCTTCCAAGATGTTGTAAGCGGATTCATTGATGAAGGGGAAATTGTCGCCAAAGCTGAAGAGCTGTATTTACGCATAAGATCGGATCAGTTGGTCGTCATCAAGTTTTTCGTGAACTATTACGAGAAAGCAAAGAGGAAGTATGTAGAGAAGGGGGAGAAATTACTCCGATTTTCTCTGCTTAATATGATGGAAGAGATCATTCCGTGCAAATGGGAGAAAGAGATTTTCGTCGAAAGTTCGTCTGAATATTGGGTTATTGTCAATGTACCTCTGGAGAGTGGAACTGTACACGTTGAGCTCAATAAAGTATGTACCAAGCTTATATCCTCAATCAAGGATTTTATGAATCTGTCGCTCTCCGCGGGTGTAAGTACAATCGTTCCCGATTTTCTTTCCATTCGAAAGGCATGCCAAGCAGCTGAATTCGCCTTAAAACAGGGTTTCTACACAGGCAGCAACCAGGTACTGCATTACAGGGATGTGGTTCTAACTCCTGCTCGAAAAGAAGTGAACGGAATGCTAAGTCCGCAGCAAGAACGAGATGTTCTAAAATTTTGGGTAAGCAAAGACAACCAGCGGGCGCAGGATTTCCTCGAAGGCATTCGATCTGATCTGGAGGTATTACGAGCGGATGAGAGCAGCATCCGAAAGCAATATATAACGGTGATGGAAACAATACACTCCCATATGTCACGGACTACAGAAAGAGCCAAGCCTTCTTTTACGGAAAAGTCACCTTACGAAATCGTGTTAAAGGGAGAGTATTGGGAGGATATTCACCAAGATATGCTGGCTCATATCGCGTATTACTTCCAAATCGATTCTCAGATCATGCAGGAACATACCTACGCAGACCTCGCCATAGAGATCATCGACAAGTATTATGCAGAGGATATTTCGTTGCAAAGTGTAGCTAACCAAATTAATGTCAATCCATCCTATCTCAGCCGGTTGTTTAAACAGGAGAAAGGAGAGAATTTTGTCACATACTTAACACGAGTTCGGATCGAACAGGCGAAGGCTTACCTATTGAGCAGGAAATTAAGAGTATATGAAATTGCAGATAAGGTGGGGTACCATAACTACACGTATTTCAGTAAGATTTTCAAAAAAACGGTAGGGTATACGCCTGAAGAATATCGAGATCTGCAGCAGAGATCCATGTAATCCATGAATAGAGGTGCATCAAATGAGGCATGCCTGGTTCTTTCGAATCCAGAACAAAATCATGGTGATATGTATAACGGTAATTATCCTTCCTGTATTTGTGATGACGATTAATTCGTATTACTCTTCTGAGCGGTTATTGTCACAGAATTACAACAAACTGCTAAGTGATCTGGCCAAACAGACAAACATTCGCATCGATGAGTTTCTAAAAGAAATTGAGAAAATCTCACTACTGGCGAGCAATGGTCTGAGCAATAATCTATCCGCGACTCATGAAGGAAGCTTTCCAATCCAGGATTTCCTGCGAGACGGGGATGAGCAGCATGAGATTGCAGCATACAATATTCTGATGAACTATATTATGATGAAAGACCGCGTATTCTCCATCTACCTGTATAACATGAACGGAGGACAAGATCTGTTCGTTAGTCCTAACCAGCCCATTGACCCCAACTTCAAAGTGGCGAACGAATTGTGGTTTAAGAAGTTCATGCATGCCAATGATCGAACCATCACGCTGACAACCCGCATAGATGAGCAATTGCAGAATAAAATTCTGGCCGTCTCGCACGCTCGAAAAATTCATGATGTGGCTAGTGGGAAACTGCTTGGCGTAATCGTCGTCAGCATCGATATCAAATTCATTGAAATCGTCAATCGTAACTTGCAGGAAGGGCTGCGTTCCAGGTTCATGATCGTCGATGAGGATGACAAGATTGTATATAATGTGAATGATCGATTGATCGGCACACTGTTCCGGGACAACGTTCGTCCACCCGAATCAGTAAATGTAGTCGTGACCAGTCCACTAAGTCAGCAAAAATGGACCACTTACTTGTACATGCCATTGGATGAGCTGACTGCCGATGGCAAAATATTGGGTCGTAACCTGGTGACACTGGCGATCGTCATGTTTCTTTTTGCTGCCGTCATTTCAATCTTTCTATCTCATGTGATCACAACCCCCATCAAGAAACTGCTGCGTAATATCGGACTGGTCGAGAAGGGGCAGTTTGAACAAGTCCAACATATTCGCTCTCGCGACGAGATTGGACATTTATCTATTCGATTCAATAGGATGTCGCATGAATTGAAGCGTATGGTCGAGCGGATGCAGCAGGAAGAAATAGAGAAAGCACAAACCGAGATGCGTGCACTCCATGATCAGATCAATCCTCATTTTCTGTATAATACACTTGGGTCGGTGAAATGGATCGCGTCCATGCAACAGGCTGACAAAATCGTGGACATGACGGATGCACTAATCTCGATGCTCCGCTATGCGACAAGATCCGATGGAACCTTGGTAACGATTCGTGAGGAGTTAGATAACATCGTTAATTACGTAACGATTCAGAATGTCAGATACTATGGTTGTATTCAGATGAAGTATGAGATTGAGGAGCAACGAATGGATTATCGCATGCCCAAAATGATTCTGCAGCCCATTGTTGAAAACGCGATTTTTCACGGTCTTGCCGAACTCGAAGATGATGGGATCATTACGATTCGCATTCAACCGAAGGGCAGTGATATGTTGATCGAGGTCTGCGATAATGGCGTCGGTATGGATGATCATACGATCCAAACCGTTATGGAAGAAACGTACGCAGCAGGAAACGGCAGCAGAGGGATTGGGCTTCACAATGTACAGCGTCGCATTCAACTTCATTTTGGCGAGTCCTATGGGATACAGGTGGATAGTACGATAGGGGAAGGTACGATTTTTTCCATTCTGCTCCCTGCCATTGCTAACTTACCAGATACCCATTGAGGGAATCTGGAGGAGTTAGGGAGCAGGCGTTGTTAGTAACATTTTAAACCTGCGCTGATACGTTGGGTGATGTTGGGTGATGTCCTTTATTTTCTAACGAACTGTACACACGCCATTTGCCTCTTTATGCGCATGTTTAACTTGTAATGAGTCAGAGAGACGTTATCACGTATAAATCAGTTCATTCGTGAGTTGAAACACCGATTTATGACGTAATAACGTCACTGAAGTTCGTTAAACGTGGAAGGACTTGATTATAAGTCTAACAAGATGCTTCAGATTCGTTAGCGCCTTGGGATGTGAGGCAACCCTGTCGAGACCATGTTCTGGCTCCTGACTCTAACCTTTGACGCTACCGAGTACCAAACCTTTGGTAAAGTACTTCTGCAAGAATGGATACACGAGTAAAATTGGAATGGCACCGAGAAACATTTGAGCAGCACGTCCCGTTCTGGCGTTCATCATGGACAATAGTTGGGTATAATCCGATCCAGATTTCAGCATAATTTGCTCAAAGCTCTGAAGCAGCGTCTGCAGGTAGCTTTGCAATGGATAATTGGACGGATTGTTCATATAGATAATTCCATCAAACCATGAGTTCCAATGACCAACGATACTAAACAAGCCAACTGTTGCAAGTGCAGGCTTGAGCAGTGGAAGTAAGATGCGGAGCAGTACCTGTAACGGTCCCGCGCCATCGATAATTGCCGATTCTTCAATTTCTTCCGGTAACCCTCGAATAAAGTTCATGAGAATAATCATACTGAACACGGGTAATGCACCAGGCAGGATCAGAGACCAGATGGAATCAATGAGTCCCATTTTGACCACTACCAGATAGGTTGGAATTAATCCTCCACTAAATAACATCGTCACAATGAAAAATCCCATGTAGATATTGCGACCCATCACTTTTTGTTTTGATTTGGAGAGTGGGTAAGCCGTAAGTACAATCAATACCAGATTCACTAATGTTCCGAGTACAGTTCGTTGGACGGCAACCCAGAGAGAGGAATAAAATGCCCCTCCCGACAGTGCAAATTCATAGGCCTTGGTCGTAAATTCAACGGGCCAGAACGTGACACTGCCCGCCGAGACTGCCGAGCTGCTACTGAACGAAACCGCTAGCATATTGATAAACGGGAGAATACAAAGTAAAGAAATGATAAGCAATATCGTGTAGTTGATGATTTCAAACAATCGTCTGCTCAGACTTTTATCATATATCATAATGATCGTTCCTCCTTAGAAGATCCGGTAGCCAGCTACCCTGTATGCCAGGAAGTAAGATACGGCAACCAGAATGCTGGAAATGATGGATTTGAACAATCCAACAGCGGTACCAATCGAATATTGTGCCTGTTGTATCCCCAGCCGGTAGACATAGGTATCTATAATATCACCGGTCTGATAGACGACAGGGGAGTAGAGATTATAGATCTGATCAAAGCCTGCATTAAGTACGTTCCCCAGCGACAGTACGGTCATCAAAACAACCGTTGGCATAAGGAGAGGCAAAGTAATATAGATCGTCTGCTTCCAACGTTTGGCTCCGTCGATCACCGCTGCCTCGTAAAGTCCGGGGTCAATGCTCGTTAATGCTGCCAAATATACGACTGTGCCGAAGCCAAATCCCTTCCATATATCACTCACAATCATGGTCCAGGGAAAGATGGATGGTGTTCCGAGAAAGGAGATCGGCTTGATTCCGAACACACCCAAAAATGTGTTGATGATGCCATCTGCACTCAGAATATCAAGCATGATACCGGCCATAATGACCCAAGACAGGAAATTCGGAATGTAGACAAGGGTCTGGAAGGTACGTTTGATCCCGCTGTTCAGTACTTCATTAAGTAGCAAGGCGAAAATAACAGGCACAAGAATGCCACCGATCATCTTGAAGATGGACATGTAGAGCGTATTCCAAATGGTCCTTACGAAGTTGGGCTGATTAAACACATGCGAAAAATTGTCCCAACCAACCCAAGGGGAGCTAAACCCAAGGCCCGGATTGTACTTCTGAAATGCAATAATCAGCCCGTAAAATGGGATATAGCTAAAAATGAAGACCAAGATCACGCTTGGGATCAGCATAAGATGATAAGGACTCTGCTGCTTCCATTTTCTTAGCATTCGTATTCCTCCGTTCATGGTGCGTATATTGTAACCGCTATCAAATAAAGGGATGAGAACATGCTCATCCCTCCTGATGACCATCGATATTATTGGTTTCCGTATGCGTCATTTACCGCTTGGGTGGCATCGTCACCTCCGGCTGCACGCCAATTCTGCACGACAACATCAAAGCTGTCGATGCTCTCTGTACCCATAATGATCTTGGTAAATCCCTCGGTCAGAATGTCATCCAGGGTTGTGCCGTAGCTTGAGAGTATCTCTGGCGTGACTCCCCATAGAGCCGTTTTTGTAAAGTTTTCGCTGTCGAGCACTTTCTTGGCCAGACCATATGCATTTTTGGGAGCGCCTTGTTGCAGATAGTCACCTACTGCTCCAGGGGTCGCATTTTTCATGAATTCCACGCTGTTGTTGTATTTCTGCCACATGCCCGAAGTGGTGAGTCCGCTGGTATCTTTGGTCTCCAGGGCTGCGGATACTGCTTCAAACTGCTCATAATCTGAGTTCGGATTGAGTACACGGAACGCTCCAACCACATGGGCAATGTCATTATCCAGCAAGGCGGATAACGTTTCTGGAGATTCTTTGCCGTTGCCTTCATCGACAACGTAAGCATAGTCGTTCAGAATTTCAATCACGGCCTGAGGGTTAGCAAAATCCTTTTTCATGACAATATAATTGTTGTTGGCGAAGAATATGGATTGTTTGGCTTCTTTGCCATCGACAGTCGGAATGAGGTACGGATAAAAGATCGCGTCTTTCCCCAGATTGGCTACCGTATCTACGCCAGGGTTATAGCCCCACCACTGATAATAAGGCTGTATGCCGACTTTGCCGGCGACAATATCGGCGTTCATTGCGTTAAAATCCTTGATGGCGAATTCCGGATCAATGATACCTTGCTTGTACCACTCTGCCCATTCAGCGAGCGCATTCTTCATTTCGGGCTGGATGGAGCCATATGCCAATTGGCCGGTCTGATCCTTAATCCACAGATCGGGATGCGCGTTCCACGCTATGCCGAGCAAGTTGAGATAATCGAGCGATTGATCCACGGCTATACCGTAACCGCCATGCTTTTCCATAAATTTCAGAGCGATATTCTTGATATCTTCCACGGATTTGGGGTCCTTCAGACCCAGTTCTTCTTTCCAGTCATTCCGAATCCATACGAAGTCCGGTTGTTCAATGAGTCCCCAGTGCATTTGGGGTATCCCGTACAGCTTACCGTCCTTCTTACCAGACTCGTAACTGTCCACATCTGACGTCATATAACCTTTGAGCCGCTCTGAGGCATATTGATCAAAGGCTACCGAAAGATCCATCAACATATCCGCTTCCATCAGCTGCCGCAATTGCGAAGGGTTAACCCGAAACACGTCGGGAAGGTCGTTTGAGGAGATCGCGAGATTCAATTTGGTGTCGTATTCATCACTAACCCAGTCTGTTTGGACATTGATATTAAATTTTTCTTGATAACGCTTAATCCACACATTATTGGTAATATCGTCGCCTTTCGGATATTTCGCCGAACTATACTCGGACGTTACCGTGTGGATGTTTACGGTACCCGCCTCGTTGCTGTCAGCGTCCGTCTTCGTGGAGCTTTTTCCCGTATCGCTGCTACAGGCAGCGATTAAGATGGTCGACATACTCAAAGACAATACTAAACATTTGATTTTCTTGTTCACATTCGTTCCCCCTTAGGATCAATAGGTCAGGCAAGTTGTACTTGAAGATATTGTAAAGGAGAATGAGCGGATGGGATATAAACGTTCTTGACTAGAAGGTATACGTTTTTTACTTTAAGAGTCACAGCGGAGAATTTGAAAAAGTGAACATTGCACTTATTTTACTTGGGTCACACTTTTTTTAACTTGTGTTCCTGAACACGAGAAACAAATCGAGCATTCCGTGCAAGGAGAAATCGTCTTACTTGAAAAAGATCATTATTTATATCGTTCCCATCCAGAAGAAATCGCTGAGAAAGTTAGAAGGTTTGAGAGAAGCATCCATTGAAGTTTAGCTTTGAACCGTTAACCGAAGTATCAGGTTAACGGTTTTTTTGTTATTCTATAATTTCAAGCCAGTAAATTAAAATACTCAAGAAATCATTCAGCATTAAAATTAGGAGGTTTATTTATGCATATTTTAGTTTTGGGGGCAACCGGACGTGTTGGAAGGCAAATCGTTAATTATGCTCTTCGGGATGGACAGGATGTGACTGCATTGGTACGTACCCCGGAGAAAGTGCAGGCTCATCATCCCCATTTGACGGTCTTTCAAGGTAATGTCTTACATCCAGAAGATGTGTTGCATGCAACCCAAGGTGTAGACGTTGTCATTAGTGCACTGAACACGGATGGAACTACAACACTCTCCGAAAGCACACCTATACTAATTGAGGCCATGTACCGCAGAGGAATACAACGCATCATAACGGTTGGAACAGCCGGCATTTTGCAAAGCAGAACCGATCCGAATGTACTTAGGTATCAATCCAGTGAATCGAAGCGTAAGTCCACACGTGCAGCGGAGGAACATCATCGTGCCTTTTCGTTGCTCCAGTCATCCACGCTGGATTGGACGATCGTGTGTCCTACGTACTTGCCGGATGGAGAACGTCTCGGCATATACCGTGTAGAGCGTGATGTCCTGCCGGAAGGCGGCACTGAAATATCAGTCGGGATACCTCCGAATTCACGTACAAACAGCTCCATGATCGTCAGTATATTAATGCTCGTGTGGGTATTTCCTACTGACGGGCAGATGCACACCTCACAATGCCCCTGACTGCACAAGGGCTATTCTTATTTTTGTTAGCCTGGTGTCCTCGTACAAACTACTTCAACCTTGTGGACATCATCCCGATCGAACCGGTTTACCAGACTGGGAAATTTATGATATTATGAAATGCGAAACGTTTCGCATCCATCTGAAGGGAGCAAGAAGATGAAAATGGTACGAAGATTAGGACTTATTTTAACTTTTTGTCTGTTCGCGAATGTGGCTTTAACGCCTGCGATTTCAGCACATGATTCAAGTAATCCTGTTGGGTTCAAACCAGAATTGAAAGCGATTGCTTATCAAACCTTCAATTATTTTGAAGACTATACCGATCCCCATACCGGATTGACTTATGACGAAGTCAGAATGACGGAAAAGGGAATCGAAGAAGCTCAACGTACCTCGCCTACCAATATAGCCATGTATATGATGAGTACGGTTTCAGCGGAGCAGTTGGGTATGATTCCCAAGAAAGAAGCGGTATCACGTTTGAAAACGACGTTAAAATCGCTAGAGAAGATGGATAAGTGGAATGGATTATTTTATAACTGGTACAACACGAATGATGGCTCGCTAAAGAAAGATTGGGGGCAATTTATATCCCAGGTCGATAATGGCTGGTTATCCGCAAGTTTGATCGTTGTTGGTCAAGCCTATGAAGAACTATATGCACAAACTCAGCCGTTGGTTAAAAATATGAACTACACGCCATTATATGACCCGGAAGTCGGCCAATTCCGTGGTGGCTATGATGTAGCGAAAGGCGCGTTGACTGATCACCATTACGGAATGTTTTATACCGAACCGCGTGTAGGCAGCTATATTGCGATTGGGAAGGGTGACGTTCCTCAGGAACATTGGTGGAAGCTATATCGCACCATGCCTCCAGAATGGGATTGGCAATCCCAGATTCCCAAAGGTCAATTCGTCAAGTACGATGGTGTGAATGTCTTTGAAGGAAGCTATGTATACGAGGATCAAAAGTTTGTGCCAAGCTGGGGAGGCAGTATGTTTGAAGCGCTTATGCCCGGTATGGTGATAAAGGAGAGAGAACTCGGTACCCAAGCCTTGGGATTGAATAACCAACGTCATGTAGATTTACAAATCAAATACGCCAAAGAAAAAGGGTATCCTGCCTGGGGCTTTTCACCTTCTGCAACACCGACAGGATACAGTGAATTTGCAGCCACACCGCTTGGAACTTCGGGCTATAAAGACGGAGCTACGGTAACGGCTCATGCTACATTCCTTGCTTTGGAATATGCACCCGAAGCTGCTCGCAAAAATATAAGAGCGCTAAAGAAGTTAAACATGGCTGGCAAATACGGATTCTATGACTCCGTTAACGTTGAAACCGGAGAGATTGCCAAAGCTTATCTGGCACTGGATCAAGGCATGATTATGGTTTCAATCGCTAACTATCTTCAAGATGGAGTCATCCGCAATTATTTCCACAGTGATGTGATCGGTCAAAAGCCAGAAGCCTTATTGAAAAAAGAGGTTTTCTCTATTCAATAACATCAAATAGAATGAAGAGTACAATGGGCATCAAAGTAAATCGGAATAATCATACGATTGAGACGGAACGAAGCGGAATTTAATTCCTGCATCATTTCGTTTTTTTTTTTTTGCAACATATGTAACGAACGTTATGCGAAAATGAAAATACGAAGCCTGATCAGCTCCGTATTGAATTCATATGATATCGTTATCCTTGCCTGATGTTCCTAACATTCCGGTTCATGAGGTGTCGAACAACCTTGCTAAATATTATTTTTTTCAAAGCACTTAAATTTTGTTGATGTAAAGAGAAGAAATCATCAGGGTTGTTGAAAATTCCAAAATCCTGTACAATACCTTCTTTTTGCACGTAGGTATCATTTTCATCCCACTCAATCGCTGGATTTTGAAAATTATCGGTAGCCACCCCGTAACCACAGAATGATCCTGTACATTGCTTAAATTTTGACTGTAGTTTGGTTAAATAGGGTAGGTCTATAATAAAACCTTCTATATTTAACCACTTATCGTTATATAATACCTCAACCCAGCTATGAATGATCTCTTGCGGGGATAAATGGTAGTACCAACCACTCATTGCCCCTTTTTGTAATTGCTTGTGAATCGTAAAACCATGAATTCGACAAGGTATTTTTAAGGCTCTCAGTATTGCCATGAATAAAATGCCTTTGGTATTACATTGACCGTACCCATCCTGCAAGACCTCTGAGGCCTTGATATAATCACTGCGATTATAACCAAATTCAATCTCGTCCCGAACATAGTTATATACGTTAAGAATCTGCTCCCTAGTCGATTGTGCAGCCCAGTTACGATTGCGAATTAGTTTCTGAATGGTCGAATGATTATAATTTAGCAATTCTGTTTGTACCACATAAGTTTCCATATCAGCACCTCCTGTGAACATTGTACCGTTAGTGCAGAGAGGAAACTTGCAAAAACACGCTATCTTTACGAATGTCCTTGGCTGTCATTCCTAGTAATCTCTTGCTTGTATTTGCAAAATGAGAGGGTGTATCAAAACCAGCCGCCATAGCCGCATCTGTAATACTTTTCCCCTTGAAAATCAGATAGGATGCCTTTTGAAGCTTATGTAACAATATATATCCGCTGAGAGATATGCCTGTATTCTCTTTAAAGAGATGTGACAACCTGCTGTTAGATAAACCGAGCTGTTTCGCGTAGTAACGAATAGAGTGATACGAATCGGTACAGTCCTTAATCCATTGAATCAGTTCCTTTATTCGAGCGTCCTTCATCACAGGTTGAGTATAGTCTAAGTTAAAAAGCCGCATGAGTTCTTCCAAAAATAAAAGATAACTTTCCGTATTTTGGGTGAAAGGAAGCTGAGTTTTGATATATTGGGCAATTATTTCAATATTAGCTGGTGGGAAAACGACGTATGCTTGCTGACCTAAATATCGTTTAAAGGCTGCCGCCATGATCGAGGTGCTGTCGATCAGAAGCAGTACCAAGGGTTGCCCTGACCCCTGCAAACGATGAGTAACATTGGAATTGAGCACAATTCCCTCTGTACATACCGTTTGTCCTTGCATTTCAATCTCAAAATGGCTTTCCAAAGCGATCGTGACTTGTATAAAAGAATGCTTGTGCAGATCTGCATCAATCGTATTTGAATGTACGAGAATATGATGCTCTGTGCCATATAAATTCATCAAACGGTGATCACCTCATGCAAGTAAAGTAGGGATGTCCTCAAACCATAAAGTAAATTGTAACATACATCAGAAAAAGCTCAGCTACGGATAGTTTATGATCTTGAATTTGGTGGTGAAACAACAAAGTACAATTTCTATCTTGAATTCGCCAGATTGAATCCGGGGGAAGTTTTAGAGCTTGCATGTGGAACAGGCTTAACAACCATTTATTTAGCGGAATCGGGAATTCCTATAACTGGAGTTGATATTGCTTCGGAGATGCTTGGCTATGCGCGATTTAAAGCTCAAGGGCTGCCTGCAGATTTTATAGAAGAGGACGCACTTATGTTCGAATCGGAAAAGCGCTTTTCCATGATTTATCTGACTGGCAATGCATTTCAGGCATTTTTGAGTAATGAGGATCAAATCGCTTTACTTGGAACAGTGTACAAGCACTTAAAGCCAAATGGAATCTTTGTTTTTGAAACACGTAATCCTCTAGGAACTGATTTATCAGACCAAGAGGAAAGTACTTGGGGAGAATTTATCGATAGCGCTGGCGTGAATGTTAAGGTATCTGGAACGCAATCCTATGATTCCAAGAAACAGATCATGCATTGGGTCACTTTCCGTGATTGGGGAACCAGGAAAACAATGTCACGAATCGCATGTCGTTTCACAGATCATGATGCACTTAACCGTTTGTTAACAGATCACGGATTTAATATCGAAAACCAATATGCAGACTGGGATAAAACCCCGTTCAGTTCTTTATCCTCGTCCATCATTAGTGTTTGTCGAAAAGGTTGAGACACCATCTGTAATCGAAGAATTAATCGTGTACTTCGCAATATGTTGAGAAGTTTAATTCGTTTTGCGGTTGTTCGCCATTGAAAGTCGCTATATTAGCGGCTTTTTTTTAATTTATCGGAATAAGGTCTTGTCTTGGGCTTGGTACGAGAACTTGTTCTGATTACTATATTTTATAGTTCAAAATAAGGTACTCATAAAGCGGGTTGATTATTTAAATGTAAAAAAATGTTTATATTCTTTACTTTAATTTTATTATTTTATTTTTTAAGTCATGCTATAATCCATTTGATTGTATGATAACAGGTTATTAGAGGAGAGAATGCTATGTATAAAAAAAGATTACATCAATTAACTATTATGCTTATTTTGGTTAGTTTCTTAACGAGCATGTCTGTATCGATGGGAATGCCACAATCGGTATCCGCAGAGGAGGATACCACTCTTTTTGCAGGTGGGGAAGGTACCCTGGCTAATCCTTACAAGATTGCGTCAGAGGCTAATTTCAAGAATATAACGATTCCTGCACCAGGAACGTATTTTCAACAAATCTCTAATTTTCAAATAACAGGTCATTGGGTACCTATTCGCAGCTTTGGAGGTATCTATGACGGAGGAAACCTTACAATTGAAGATCTTACAATCGTTTCTTCTGAAGATTCTTCTTCTATAGGGCTGTTCTCCACGTTATCAAGCGGAGCTGTACTGGAAAATATAAGATTGGAAAATTTAAACATTAATTTTACAGGAAAAAATTCATTTGTCGGCGGATTGGTCGGCATGATTAATACGGGTGCAACTGTTCGTAATAGCAGTAGCAACGGTAGTATTACCTTAACTGATTCTAACAATGTAGGGGGACTGACTGGCTATAATAGCGGAAGTGTTATTAACAGCTCGAGTACAAGTACGATAGACAGCAATTCTAACAGTTTTAGCGCTGGCAACCTGGTAGGTACGAACGGAACAAACGCAACGATAAGCGACAGCATAAGCAGCGGCACGATCAACTCACCTGATAGTACTCGAGCTTATCTTGGAGGCTTGGTTGGTACAAATGCTGGCACAATTAACATGAGCTCTAGCAGCAGCCGGGTAACTGGGGGTGAGACGTCTTCTGTCGGTGGTTTAATTGGTTTCAATGCAACAGATGCCGCCGTTAATGACAGTTATAGTACAGGTCAGGCAAGTAGCCAAGCATCATCAGTTGTTGGTGGTCTGGCCGGCCGGAATTCAGGTAATATAAACCGCAGCTACAGTAAGGGGAACGCATCTGTTGGTGTCCAAGGTATGGCTGGAGGCCTGGTTGGTTACAAGTCTAACGGGAATATTACGAATAGCTATAGCTCGGGAAATGCAATCGGCTATAACGCTACCTTTGTTGGGGGTCTGATTGGCATGAATGACGGAGGTGACGTTAGCTACAGCTACAGCATAGGAAGTGCAAGTGGCGGTAACGATGCGAATGGTGGACTGATCGGGTACAAGCAAGGAAATGGAATTATTTCTGATAGCTATTATAACAATGACATAAATTCTAATTCCTTTGGTGGAGTCGGAAAAAGCGCTACAGATCTGAAGAAGCAAGCGACCTTCGCAGGATGGGAATTCAATACATTATGGAGAGTTGTCGAGGGTTACACGTATCCCTCATTCCAATGGCAGCCTTTTTCACCAGATGAGATTATTTTTATGGACCATAGGGACTTAACGTGGGACAGTATCAAAGGTACTAATCTGGCTGAAAATGAGGTGACAGGGGATCTTATTCTTCCCATTACCGGGGCTAAAGGTTCAACGATTAATTGGACTGTGACTGGACAGACTGGACTAATTGATACAAGTTCAGGCAAAGTAACTCGAGCAAGCGATGATGATCATGCCGTAATATTAACAGCTGCGGTCACACATCCGGGCGGACAAATGTTAACGAAGGATTTTTACTTAATCGTTATAGAAGCACCGAACAACAAGCCTGTCCGCCAAAAAGATGTAGTTAGCACAACGAGTGCGACCGTAACGATTAATTCAACGTATGAGCTTGATCTCTCCAAAATCTTTGAAGATGCAGACCAGGATCCACTTACCTATAAAGTATCGATCAATGGTGCACAGGCCATATCGGCGGCCAAGAACTATACATATACGCCGACATCAGCAGGTCTAGTATCGTTGGTCTTTACAGCAAGCGACGGGGAAAGTGATTCGGACGACACATATACGGTGAACTTGACTGGAAACAGCATCCCAGTTCGCCAAGCAAGTGTGCACGAAACAGATGAGGTGTTAGTTACAGTGAATACGCCGTACACGCTTGATCTTGCAACCATATTTGAAGATGCGGATAGTAATGTATTGAATTACAAAGTATCCGTAAATGGCGCAAATCCAATACCTGCAGATGAGAACTTCACGTATACTGCGACTACAGCTGGATTAGTTACACTTATTTTTACAGCCAATGACACAAATACAGATTCCACGGATACGTACACAGTGAATCTTACAGTGAATTCTGTACCTGTTCGTAATCCAAATGTAAATGAGTCGGCCAAAGTAACCGTGACACTTAATACTCCATACACACTGGACCTTGATGCGATATTTGAAGACGCAGACAGGGATACGTTGACTTATAAAGTATCCATTGACGGAGCACCAGCGGTGGCGGCTAATTCGGCTTACTCCTATACACCGACAGCGGCCGGATCGATGACGTTTGTGTTTACTGCGAATGATGGAAATATGGATTCGACAGATACCTACACAATTGATATGACTGTGAATACTATACCTGCTCGCAAGTCTGACGTGGACGCATCAACAAGTGCAACAGTGACTGTTAATACACCTTATACACTTAATTTAGCTACGATATTTGAAGACGCAGACAGGGATACGTTGACTTACAAAGTATCTATTGACGGGGCAGTAGCGGTAGCGGCTAATTCGGCTTATTCCTATACAGCTACTGCGGCTGGTTCGATGACATTTGTGTTTACTGCGAATGATGGAAATATGGATTCCACAGAAACGTACACAGTAAAATTGCTGGTTTCCACAAGTGCTACGGGTGGTTCCGGTGGAAACACTGGTGGTTCTGGAAGTGCTGGCGGATCTGGTACTGTGACTCCTATTGAAGCTAGTGGAGCCGGAGCTACTGGTACATCATCCAGTTACATGGTCAGCATCGCTGGAACAGAATTAAACATTCCAGTTAAAATAGATGAAAAGTCTGGTCGCGCAGTAATTTCTCTTGGCTCATTGGCAGAAAAATGGTTTAGCAGCTCAAACACGATAAAACTCGATCTCCCTCTAATACCCAATATGAGTAGTTATACGCTGGAATTACCAGCTGAGACATTGTCCAATACAAAGGAAACAGGAAAAATAATTTTGACGACCCAAGCAGGTCGTATTGAAATTCCATCGGATATGCTTAAAAATATGGTGGGATTAAAGGATAAAGTAGCTAGTATTACGATTGGAATCGGTAACCAAACGGCCTTGAATGCTGAAACAAAAGCTGCCATTGGCAATAGACCGTTCGTGGAACTATCCTTGGCTCTGGATGGTGTGCAGACACCGTGGAACAATCCCGATACCAACGTGAATATTTCTATCCCTTACGTACCAACAGCTGAAGAAACAAATAATCCGGAACATATCGTTATCTGGTATATTGATGATCTTGGCAATATTACAACTATTCCAAGTGGCCGTTATGATGCCAAGAGCGGATCAGTGACCTTCTCCACGACACACTTTAGCGATTATGCTGTAGCTTATGTGAAGAAAAACTTCAGTGATCTGAACAGTGTGGAATGGGCAAGGCAGTCGATCGAAGTGTTAGCATCCAAAGGTATAATTAACGGAACAGTCGCAGGAACCTATTCTCCTTCAGCTCACATTACTCGTGCGGATTATCTGGTCCTGCTCATGAAGACTTTAAATTTGACAGCAAGGGTTGATCAGAATTTTACAGATGTGAAACCGAGTGATTATTATTATGAAGCGCTGGGTGTTTCCAAAAAGCTAGGCTTGGCGACAGGATCTGGAAATAATGAATTCCATCCGCTGGAACGTATCTCACGGCAGGATATGATGGTGCTGACGGCTCGTGCTTTGGAGATCGCCAAGCAGATGAAAGCATCGGGAGATCTCACCATTCTTGATTCGTTCAGTGACGAAGAGGACATAGCGGTGTATGCTAAGATGAATCTGGCAACTCTGGTGAAGGAAGGACTTATCTCTGGCTCTGGAAATAAACTTAACCCACAGGCGCAAACGACACGAGCGGAAGCGGCAGTATTCCTCTACCGCATTTACAACCAATATTAAGGACTAATGCAACACAGAGACTCTTGCCGGCAGGCGAATCTTTGAATTTTTGTATGACAGACCTCCGTTATATATGAAATACCAAAAGAACTCTTCACAATTGAAGAGTTCTTTTGGTGTACAACAACTTTTTAATTCAAATCCACATTACATAATCATGACAGATGAGAGCGTGGGGTGAGAGTGTGAATATTATGGTGTCTACTGCCCACCTGTATTGGAAGCCCAGACAGGATACCAGCCCAAGGCCGGATTTTCATTGTTATACAGTACCAGATTGCCGTCCGTTTGCATGATGAGCACATTGCCTCTAAGATTGGCTGGCACATGGTCTGCTCCATACCATGCTTTAGCCCACGCCAGGTTATCTGACGTCCAATAAGGTGTGTTTTGCGGATCGGAGATGACCAGCTTCCCGCTGAAATAATCAATCTGGAGTTTATGTATTCTCGTGTCTCTGATTTTGGTGCTCCATATCATCTTTTTAGACTTGACGTCCCAGATTTGAGCTTCACCATAGTTATTGAATTGAAATGAAAACCTGATATTGTTGGACACTAACCCTCCACCGGCGGTATTATACATCGTGTCATAAATCAGCCGATCTCCACTGGCGGCAGAAGTCACAGGGGAAAATGAAATCACAAACATGAGCATGGCCAGACAAGACAAAAAGACTTTTTTCATACAACATCCTCTTTTCCTGAATATGTTTTAAGTTACCTATCAAATATATCATATATTTTTCATATTTGGATAAAAAATCAATACTTTATACAGACAAAAGAATAACAGAAAGAAGAGGAGGAGATGCCTTTTCTCTGAATGAACTTCAGCGATGACTATCGAATTCAGAATATGATTATTCATCAATAATGCTTTAGGATATGTCATTGCATCAAACAGTCAGAAACCTTAATTTTGAATAAGAATAGATCAGTATCATTCCGTTTTTTCAGGTTTCAATCAGGAATCAAGGGTTGACCTCATCGGAATCTGCTGTGTCGACAGTGAAGCCACCGATGCGTTTGTGGAATCTCTTTGGGGACGAACCGGTCAATTGTTTGAACTGCCTGCAAAAATGCTCCACATTACGGTAACCGCACCGATCTGCAATCTCCGCAACCGTGTAAATATGATGTCTGAGATATTCTTTGGCTAAACGAATTCGACTATGAATAACATCATCCATACACGAGAGGCCAAACCATTTCTTGTACATTAACTGCAGGTACCCTGGGCTAATGCTAATGAGTTTAGCCATTTCCGAAATGGTCCACGGATGGCTGGGATTATTGTGGATGGCCGACCGTAGTTTCAAAAGATTATAGTGCTGAGGACTAATTTCCTCTTGAACGTAAGACTCAAGCAGTTTGTTGATCAGAATCCGGAGTAGACAATCTATGGACGATTCCCTGTAGTCTTTATTGAATGAATTCTCTGCGACAAGCAATTGAAACAGCTTGTGGCAATATTCGGGGTCATCCAAAGGAAAAGGTCTGCCAAATGGAAGGGAGGTTTCGGTCACGTAGGGTTCATCGCTTTCAAAACGAATCCAATCATTCATATATTGCTGTGTGCAAGCGCGATAATACACTTTTTGATGCGGCTTAAAGAGAACAGCACAATGGGGAGGATATTCCTTCAGTTCTCCATCTACCCAGAACTGAGCGGGAGTCTGTGTAATAACCAAAAGCCAGCAATCATGCCCTTCTGGAATATCAAAAACAAAATTGCTGTTATGTGCCGCGTCATACTCAACATAAGAAATGTTTGTCATTATTCCTCACCTTTATCTCGCTTTAGTTGTTTTCTATTATACGGGATTTATTTACAATTCATATTCCCTAATTACGTTCTACGAGGAGTGTATCTTAAATGAAGAAACAAGGGTTAAATCCATACCTTCCATCCTGGGAGTACGTCCCTGATGGTGAACCTTATGTATTTAATGGACGAGTTTATGTGTATGGCTCGCATGATCGGTTTAATGGACATGTCTTTTGTTTAAACGACTATGTGTGCTGGTCGGCGCCAGTAGACGACCTTGGGAATTGGCGGAATGAAGGTGTGATCTACCGAAAAACAGATGATCCGCTAAATCCCGATGGTAGTATGTGTCTTTATGCGCCTGACGTTACGTTAGGTTCAGACGGACGGTATTATCTTTATTATGTACTGGATAAAGTACCCGTTGTTTCTGTGGCTGTATGCAATACACCTGCTGGCAAATATGAATTTTACGGTTATGTAAAATATGCTGACGGAACTCGACTGGGAGAACGAGATGGGGACGAGCCACAATTCGATCCTGGCGTGTTGACCGAAGGAGAGCATACATATCTGTATACCGGCTTCTGTGCGCCCGGAGATAAATCGAGACATGGCGCGATGGCGATGGTACTTGGTGCGGACATGCTAACGATTGTGGATGAGCCCATATTCGTAGCGCCAAGTCAACCATACAGCGATGGCAGCGGATTTGAAGGACATGAATTTTTTGAGGCACCTTCTATCCGGAAGAGAGGGAATAAGTACTACTTGGTTTATTCCTCTATCGTTATGCATGAATTATGTTATGCCACAAGTCTATTTCCAAACAAAGGCTTTGAATATCAGGGTGTTATCATTAGCAACTGCGATCTACATATTGACTCCTATAAACCAGCTGACAAGCCGATGTATTATGGCGGCAATAACCATGGTAGCATGGTCGAAATAAACGGGGACTGGTATATCTTTTATCACCGTCATACCAATGGGGACGCATTCAATCGTCAGGGTTGCATCGAACGGATCTATTTTGAGGAGGACGGAACCATTCTTCAGGTGGAAATGACCTCCTGCGGCCCGAATGGAGGGCCACTTGAAGGAAAAGGGGAGTATCCCGCATACCTTGCATGCAATCTATTTACTAAAGATGATCAAATGTATACAGGAGGTTTCGGAGAGGGGGCTTGGTTGGACAGCCGCTTTCCGAAGATTACCCAGGATGGAAGAGACGGCGATGAAGAGACCGGATATATTGCCAATATGGTTGAATCTGCAACGGCAGGTTTTAAATATTTCGCTTGTAACGGTATCCGCCAGGTCACAATCAAAGTACGCGGATATTGTAATGGAGTCTTCGAGATCAAAACCGCATGGGACAGTCCCGTTCTCGGAATAATTCCGGTACATTTTACAAATGAATGGAGAAATTACACGTCAGAGATTACCATCCCGGACGGCAGACAGGCTTTGTATTTCACTTACAAGGGAACAGGAGGCGCGAGCTTGGCCTCATTTACATTAGAATAAACGACTGAATAGATTCAAACTGCGTAAAGCCAAAGCAGCTGCTGGTAATCCAGCGGCTGCTTATTTCATGTGGATGGACATCTGCTTTAGAAGAAGCCGCTTTTTCCCAAAAAATGATAGTGATTTCCTGGAAATGTTCGCTTGTTCTTAGAATGACAACTTTTCTCGGGGGCTCATAATGTTAACTTCAATCATCCGAATGATCGGCTGCCGCAGCCTGCTGGGAATGGGTGCGAAATTCACTCGGCGCGATGCCTGTCCACCGCTTGAACTGACGGCTGAAATGCGCATTGGTCTTATAACCCAGCATCATCGCAATATGGTCCATGTTCAGGTCTGTTTGCTTTAACAGCCGCTGGGCTTCGTTCAGAAGGGTTTCTGATAAAAACTTGCGCGGCGCTGTGCCGTATACCTGCTGAAAGATCCGATTGACCTGCGACGGGCTAATATTCAGCGACTTGGCGATGTCTTGAATCCAGGTTCGCTCATTCTCCCTAATTGCACCATGAAGATGGATATACCTTACGGAGTCCTCAATGTGCTCAGCAATCTGATGGGCAATAGCTTCTTTTCTAGATAAGGTAACGGATGCGTTCTGAGATAACTGGCCTACCAGGGAGCCGAGCAATTCGAATACAGCGGCATGAACCTTCATCTGTTTGGAGGACGATAGCGGGATGGATAAGTGCTCTGTGGCCAGATCATACAATGTAGACAGTGAAGAGGACAATCCCAGAGCCAAATTCGAATCTGCTGGATAATAAATATCCTTGCAACGATTAAGTTCTCTGCAAAAGGAGGTATCGTGTATGCTGAAATGTACGGAAAAGTACGTAAAGCCCTGCGGCCCGGCACCGGTGCAGGAATGGGTCATACCGGGGCGGATGAACAGAAGGTCCCCCACGGACTGACTGTACGACTGTCCGTTGACCACCATGTTCATCTGACCGTCCATCATCCAGTGGATTTCATACATCGAATGCTCATGGGACGGATAGGTCCAGTGGGTATCTACTTTTCTTGCGTGCAGCCCCAATAATTGAAAAGACATGCGAACATTGGGCAGACGGCCTAAATACGGAGCTTCTGAAAGCTTGGTCACAGCAACCCAACCTCCTCGTAATGTTCTGTATTCCGAAATAGAATCCATTCGTCTAGATTCATCTTAACAGAAAAAGAATGCGTGAAAAGGGTAATTCGTCGGAGTGATTAGAACATCGTCATGAACCACAGCTGATGATATGGTAGAATGATCAACCCGATTGGGGAAAAATGGGGGCAAGCTTGAATGAGAATTATTCGATTTCTGGATGGACAACAGAAGTGGCTGGCAGCAGTTACGGATGATGAAAAAGCCTATCGTTTGCCACAGGCAGATTTTATGACTTTGATCTATCAAGCGAGGGAGCAGGGCATTTCTCCTGTCCAACTCGTTGAAAGCGCTTTTAAACCATTAAACGAGCTGACCGACGATTGGACTTCGTTACATCTTGTCACTCCAGTGGAAGCACCGGAAGTATGGGCGGCGGGTGTTACGTATCAGCGGAGCCGGGAAGCGAGAAATTATGAAGCCACCGATGGAAAGCTGGATTCAAAGACCTTTTACGATAAGGTTTATGATGCAGAGAGACCAGAGATCTTTTTCAAATCCACAGCAGCCCGGACCGTCGGACCGAATGAGGCTGTCACGCTTCGCAGCGATTCCACTTGGCAGATCCCGGAGCCTGAGCTTGGATTGGTGCTTGCCGCTGATGGAAGCATTGTAGGTTACATCGCCGGTAATGACATGAGCTGCCGCGATATCGAAGGGGAAAACCCGCTGTATCTGCCACAAGCAAAAATATGGCGCAACTCCTGCTCCATTGGCCCAGCTATTCGACTAGCGGAAACGGTGCAGAATCCCTATGCGTTCAGCATCGTCTGCCAGATCTATCGCGAGGGAGAAATGGTTGTTAAGAGTGAAGCGAGTACAGGTGAATTAAACCGAAAGCTGGATGAGTTGGTCTCTTTTCTGGCAAGGGACAATGATTTGTTTGACGGTACGGTACTTCTGACAGGCACAAGCATTGTGCCACCGAATGAGTTCACGCTTGAACCAGGGGATCGGATTGAAATAACCATTAGCGATATCGGTACACTTATTAATCCTGTCATTTCAAACTAGTTTATAAGGAGGATGAAGGCAATGAACGCATTTCAGGTAGAGCAGACATACAGGAATTATATGAACGGAGAATGGGTGGAGGCTGCGTCAGGAGGTACCGAACCCAGCATAAATCCAGCGAATCGGAATGAGATCGTGGGGTATGTACCAGACTCTGGTGTAGAGGACCTTAACCGTGCTGTCGCAGCGGCCAAGGCAGCAGCGAAGGACTGGCGGAGGTTAACAGGTGCGCAGCGCGGTAACTATCTATTTCAGGCAGCGAACGTGCTGGAACGCCGGGCCGATGGGGTTGCGGAGGCCATGACAAGGGAAATGGGGAAAACACTCCCTGAAGCTAAAGGAGAGACGATGCGTGGAGTCGCTATCCTGAGGTATTACGCTGGTGAAGGAATGCGAAAAACCGGCGATGTTATTCCTTCGACGGACAGCGAAGCACTGTTGTTTACGACCCGCGTACCGCTTGGCGTTGTGGGCGTTATTGCTCCGTGGAACTTTCCTGTAGCTATTCCCATTTGGAAGACGGCCCCGGCTTTGATTTATGGCAATACGGTGGTATTAAAGCCGGCACAGGAAACTGCGGTCACTGCGGCTAAAATAATGGAATGCTTTGAGGAGGCGGGCATTCCGGCAGGTGTTCTCAATCTGGTATGCGGCAGAGGATCGGTGATCGGATCTGCACTTGCTGAGCACCCGGATGTCAATGGGATTACGTTCACAGGTTCCAATGCTGTTGGAAAGCGGGTCGGCGCAGCAGCACTGGGACGGGGGCCAAGTATCAACTTGAAATGGGCGGAAAAAACCCAATCATCATCGCAGCAGACGCTGACTTGGATTTGGCTGTTGAGGCTACCATCAGCGGCGGCTTGAAATCTACCGGCCAAAAATGTACAGCCACCAGCCGGGTCATTATTGAACGGAAAATATATGATGCGTTTAAAGAAAAACTCCTGGCGCAAATCCAGGAGATCAGGCTAGGCGACGGCATGTCTTCCGAAAGCTGGATGGGTCCATGTGCGAACGAAGGACAGCTCAAGACCGTGCTGAGTTATATTCAAAAAGGACAGGATGAAGGTGCCGTTCTGCTAGCCGGCGGAAAAAGAGCGGACGACTCAGGGCTTGAAGAGGGATTCTATGTCCAGCCAACCGTATTTGAAGGTGTCGAACCGCACATGTCCATAGCCCGAGAAGAAATCTTCGGCCCCGTGCTTGCCTTGATATCGGTAGATTCTCTAGAAGAAGCTATAGAGGTGGCCAATGACAGCGATTACGGCTTGAGTGCTTCCATTTATACACAAAATGTCGGGGCTATGCTGTCTTTCATCCGGGATATGGATGCAGGATTGGTTAGGATTAACGCGGAAACAGCCGGCGTAGAGTTGCAGGCTCCGTTCGGTGGAATGAAGATGTCAAGCTCGCATTCCAGGGAACAGGGGCAAGCGGCCATCGAGTTTTTCACGGCGATCAAAACAGTCTTTGTGAAGTCATAAACTGCGGGAGGGTCTCATGTACGAACAGATTAAGTCGATTATGGGAGAGCAGGAGTCAGACTGCTTCGATATCATAGCACACGCTCCAGGGGCAACAGGACGTCTGCCCTTAACCGATGATTTGCTGCGGAATGCTCCAAGCGGCGACTTGTTCGGCATGTCCCAGAATGTCGGAATGGGCTGGAAGCCCGGAGAACTGAACGGAAAACAGTTTCTGATATTAAGTACACAGGGCGGTATCCGCAATGAGGACGGCAGTCCAGCAGCTCTCGGTTACCATACGGGCCACTGGGAGGTCGGCCTGCTGATGAAAGCTGCCGCAGAAGAAATATCAAGCCGCGGAGGTATCCCGTTTGCCGGATATGTCAGCGACCCTTGTGATGGCAGAACACAGGGAACAACCGGCATGTTCGACTCGCTCCCGTACCGGAACGATGCCGCTTTGGTGTTTCGCAGGCTGATTCGCTCACTGCCGACGCGTAAAGGCGTAATCGGCGTCGCAACGTGTGATAAAGGTCTTCCGGCGATGATGCTCGCGCTTGCGGGCATGCCACAACTTCCGGGAGTGATCGTTCCGGGTGGCGTCACACTTCCACCTATCGATGGAGAGGACGCTGGTAAAATTCAGACCATCGGCGCACGGTACGTCAGCGGAGAACTCTCTTTGGAAATGGCGTCGGAGTTAGGATGCCGGGCTTGCGCTACACCGGGAGGAGGTTGCCAGTTCCTGGGTACTGCGGCAACAGCCCAGGTCGTAGCTGAGGCCATGGGCATGACGGTACCGCATGCTGCCCTTGCACCTTCCGGGCAGCCCATCTGGATCGAGATGGCGCGCCAATCCTCACGCGCACTGATTAACATGGAGTCCCAGGGAATGAAGATGGCGGACATTGTCACAGATGCGTCGATTCGCAATGCCATGACGGTTCATGCCGCGTTCGGCGGATCTACCAATCTGCTTCTTCACATACCGGCCATTGCCCATGCAGCTGGTTTGACTGTACCCACAGTACAGGACTGGATACAGGTCAACAAGAATGTTCCGAGACTGGTTAGTGCCCTGCCGAACGGACCGATCTTCTATCCGACCATTCGGGTTTTTCAGGCCGGAGGTGTGCCCGAAGTCATGCTGCACCTTAGGCAGCTTGGCCTGTTAGATGAGTCTGTGCCTACAGTAACAGGTGCGTCCTTGGGCCAAGTACTTGATTGGTGGGAATCGTCGGAACGCCGTCATCTCATGCGGAAGCAATTGAAAGAGAAGGACGGGATTGATCCGGACAGTGTCATCATGAGTGTAGAGCATTCCCAGCGTCTTGGGATTTCCTCGACCGTGACATTTCCAACCGGGAATATCGCTCCGGAAGGCTCCGTAATCAAATCCACATCCATCGACCCCGCTGTGCTCGATGAGTATGGCGTGTATCGTCATCGAGGGAAGGCAAAGGTGTTCACAACCGAGCGGGAGGCGATCCGTGCGATTAAAACAGGCGGTATTCTGGCCGGCGACGTTGTTGTACTTCTCGGACGTGGGCCCTCGGGGACCGGAATGGAGGAAACGTATCAGCTTACGTCTGCGCTCAAGCATTTGTCTTTTGGCAAGTATGTCTCGCTCATCACGGATGCCCGGTTCTCTGGTGTTTCTACTGGAGCGTGTATTGGCCATGTTGGCCCCGAAGCGCTGGCTGGTGGGCCGATCGGCAAGCTCCGCAATGGTGACTGGATTGACATCGTCGTGGATCGTAACACGCTGGAGGGCAGCATTAACTTTATCGGAGAAGGGGAGATGGAGGTTTCCCCGGAAGAAGGAGCTCTTATCCTGGCACAAAGGTCCTTTCATCCAGATATGCGGCCTGATGAAGATCTACCGGATGATACCAAGCTGTGGGCTGCGCTGCAATCGGTTAGCGGTGGAACATGGAGAGGAAATGTGTACGATGTAGAGCGCATCATAACTGCCCTGGAAGCCGGCAAAAAAGCGCTAGGCTGGTAATGAAATCAACCTTTTTTGTACATGTTTTTGTACATATCATCACTTTCATACCGGAGGTTTCTTACATGAATATGATCACAAACCCCATTCTTCCCGGTTTTCATCCCGATCCGTCCATATGCAGGGCGGGGGAAGATTATTATATCACTACTTCCACCTTTGAATGGTTCCCGGGTGTACGGATTCACCATTCCCGAGATCTGGTTCATTGGCGCGCGATAGCTTCGCCCCTGACCCGCATCACACAGCTGAATATGGAAGGAAACATTAACTCCGGGGGCGTATGGGCTCCCTGCCTCAGCTACGACAACGGCTTGTTTCACCTCATCTACACCGATGTTAAAAGCCGGGTAGGCGCTTTTAAAGATACCCACAATTACCTTGTGACAGCAACGGATATTGAAGGCCCTTGGTCCGATCCGGTGTATCTGAATAGCAGCGGTTTTGACCCTTCCTTATTTCATGATGAAGATGGACGTAAGTGGCTGGTCAATATGATATGGGATCACCGTAAGGACAAAAACCGGTTTGCAGGCATCGTTCTCCAGGAATATTCGGTCCGTGAACAAAAGATGGTTGGACCTGTTGTTAACCTTTTTAAGGGAACCCCATTAGGACTGACGGAAGCGCCGCATCTGTATAAGCACAAGGACTATTATTACTTAATAACGGCTGAAGGGGGAACTGGTTATGAGCATGCGGTTACGGTAGCACGTTCCCGTACGTTGCAAGGTCCTTATGAGGTCGATCCTGCCAATCCGATCCTCACTTCATACGGCAGGCCGGATTTAAGTCTGCAAAAGGCCGGTCACGGTAGTCTCGTCGAAACGCACACCGGCGAGTTGTACATGGCTCATCTGGTCGGCCGACCAGTCAATCAAAAGTTTTGCATACTTGGGCGTGAGACCGCTCTTCAGCAATGTACTTGGAACGAAGACGGGTGGCTGCGGCTAGCAAGCGGTGACCGGTATCCCGAGGTTCAGGTGCCTGCACCAAAGATCACGGCACATCCATTTCAACCAGCAGCGGAAATGAATCACTTTGATCAATTCGAGCTTCGGAATGATTGGAATACACTTCGGATACCACCCGATCCGACTTGGCTCAGCCTAACGGAACGTCCCGGTTACTTGCGTTTGCGCGGAATGGAGTCCATGAGTTCAACGCACAGGCAAAGTATGGTTGCCCAGAGACTGCAAGCTTTTGAATGTGAAGCCGAAACTTGTCTGGAATTTGCGCCGGATCATCCGCAGCAAATGGCAGGACTGATTCTGTACTACGATACCAAAGACTACCTCTATTTACGGGTAACTCATCATGAAGAGAAAGGGCTGTGCCTGGGAATTATTCAGTCCAGGTACGGAATATACGACGAACTGCTGGAGGATATCCCGTTAAAATCAGTGAACAGAATTCGGTTAAAGGTTGTGGTCAATCATGATCGTGCCTGCTTTTATTATGCGTTATCTAATGATCAATCCTGGTATCGGGTAGGCGGATGGATTGATATTACACATCTGTCAGACGAATCTCCCGAATATGTCCGGTTTACGGGAACCTATATCGGTCTTTGTGTGCAGGATCTAGGCGGGACGCGGAAGCAGGCTGATTTTGATTACTTTGTATATAACGAAACAAAACATGAAGCGGGTGCTTTGGACACCATATAAAAGTCTCAACAGCCTTAGCATCTATTTGAATGAATTTCGGGAGGGTAATGAGAGGAGAGGTCGGTCGGATTTAACCGCACGAGATTTAACTCCGAACTCTTGAAACCAAAATGATAAAAAGTCCTTACGTTCGCTTGAAACGTTAAGGTCTTTTTGTCGTTTGGCAATAGAAAAAGAAGCTTCCTGGTCTTGTGCTAGTTCTATAAAATCCTCAAGATTACCATTCTCCAAATCTTCCTTACTTATATTTTGAAGAACAAGAAATTTGTACTTTTCATTTTCATCTGTTTTAAATACTACAGTACCCTCGTAAACTGGATAAGGTTCTTTTTCTACCTTGTTAGAACAGCCAGGAAGTATCACCATACTGTTGAAGATAAACAGCATTATTGCTTTCATAACATCCTCCCATGATTTGAAATAACGTTTTTCCCTTGCTTTTAAGTATACCTTACATTAAAAAAGCAAATTATTACTATAGGTAATCCAAACGAAAAAGTATTGGTTAAGACGAAGGAGTTAGAAAAACCGGAAAAATACAAAACGTAAGATGAGGCTTGGCCACCTCCTGCATGTATAATTGATCAACGGACAGGAGATTATTCGATATATTACAAGGGAGAGATTGAACGTCCTGAGCCCAAAGAATGCCAGGGATAAGAAATTGCAGCTGTGTGGGAAGCTCCACATATTGTGGATAGGATAATGGGAGAACAGCACACACATGGCATAAGGATTCCTTTAAGTAATAAGTTACTATAGTAGAAAAAACCAAAAAAAGAGGTCATTACGATGGATACCTTTAAATGGATTCAAAGCTGGTATTATGAGAACTGTGACGGTGATTGGGAACATTCATACGGTGTGAGAATTGATACTGTGGATAATCCTGGTTGGTCTGTCGAAATCGACTTGACGGATACATATCTAGAAGATGTGCCATTTGATTTGGTTGAAGAAGAAAGAAATGAGAAAGATTGGTACTACTGTATCGTGAGAGATGGAGTGTTTCACGGTGCAGGGGGAGCAACAAATTTAGATGAGATACTTGATTGCTTTAAAAATTGGGCTTCGGGTTTGAATAGGAGTTAATTGTGCACTGAATGAGGATGAGGCCTTGATTGGCTAAATGTCTTTTAGTTTTTCTATAATAAACCATGGAGAGGATCAGCTGATGTATCTAAAAGAATTTGAATTGGATTTACCGTATATTGTAGATGATAAAAATATTGAATCTATAATGAAAAAGCAAAAATGTGAGTACAACGAAGCAACGAAATTAGATTATGAGTTAAATTGTAGATGGAAAAGACGCTCTTTTAGTATGGAAACTCGCTGTATTACAGCGATGTATGAACGTCTATTTGGGAAATACAAAACGAAAGATTGTTGGAAAGTCCTAATAGAATGTGTTGAAAACATTTCGGATAAAAGGATTGTTAACGATTCTGGTGTGTGTTCGGTGCCAATCCAATTTAATTTGAATGAATTTAGTAAAAAAAATGATTTGGAGAAAAAAAAGATTACGCTTCGACTGCTAATAACTTACATGGGTATCTGATTTTGAAGTTGCTTTGATTAATAAAAAAGGCACTGAAAAGTATCCTGCAACCCTGGGACACTAACTAAGAAGGCTGCATCAAATAATAAGAAATAGTAAGGGATAATAATAATGAAAAAAAGAGTTTCGGTGAAGATAGGAGATGTCTTTTCAATAAGACTTAATCAGGATCGATATTGTTATGGACAAGTTGTTTCTAAAGGAAGAATATCAGATTGTTTGATTGTATTTGATATGGTATCGACGGAACACCCAACAGTAAGTGAAATCACTTCTAAACCAATCATTTTCTTTAATACAGACTGTACACTCCAGGTACCTGGAATGTGATTGGTAATGCTCCAATACCAAACGTGACATTTCCGTTATACAAAGTGGAAACTGAAGAAAGTATAATACGGGACTGATACTGATAGTGAAAACACGATTACCATTAATGAGGAGTTTCAAAATGAAATGAATACAACCGAAGATTTTAAAGTAGTTACCAATTCAAGGGAAGCAACAAAAAAAGTTAAATGAATGCTCAAAGAGTCTCTATTGCTATATTAGAGACTCTTTTTTATATGATCATACGTTGATAAGTTTAGGCAAGTATGCACAGACTTCTATACAATTTGTTTGTAATCAAAGGTTATGGTTTATTTGTCATTTGCGTTGCATGAAGCCCCAACAAGTGTTTTAGATTGTGATCAATACAATGATTATCGGCACTATTAATTCCACGACCAGCAAAATGACCCCAGATCGATTGTATCGGTTTAAACATGGCATTAGGAATGAGCTTAGCTTCATATTCATTGTCATCCGCTGTACAGAAGAGATCCGTGCTCCCCGGCATGATGCAGGCGAGAGCTTTAATACTCTTCAGCGCCTTATCAAAATCTCCGTTATAGGAAGGATTGGCACTAATATCTGCGTGCTGACCTGTCCATAACATTGCCAAGACATTATGCGGGTCCATATTCATAAAGCTACTTTCCCATACACCAGCCACAAAATCTTCCAAAGTTTCAAATCCCATCTCACGATACAACTCTCCTCTATAAAATGCGTGCGATAGTCCCCAACCTGCATAGACTCGGCCAACAGCGCGCATATCTTCAGAAGTCAGTTGGTCTAGTTTGCTACCAACCACAGACAGTAGTGGAGCTTTGACACCGTCCATAACTACAGATGTGTGAGGCCAAGTCTTGGAAATTCCCGCAAACGGTGCAATTCGTTCTACCATCTCCGGATAACTCGCCCCCATTGAAATGCCTGAATGCCCCCATGGACCAACCAACTACGAGAGCTATTTTTTGAATCCCGAACTTCTCAGTCACCAGTCGATGCTGTAATCTAACGTTGTCATAGATCGTTACCTGCGGAAAATGAGCACGATGGAACGGGGGAGGTGTGTTTGTGGGAGATGAAGATAAGCCATTGCCCAGTAGATTGGGAATGATAATAAAATATTTTTCCGGATCCAGTGCCATTCCCTCACCGATCAACCACTCATTCTGAACATGCTGGTCACCAAGCGCAGTTGGATAGACAATGACATTGTCTTTCTGTTTATTTAATTTCCCATAAGTCTTGTAAGCAAGAAAAGCATTGGGTAAGGTAACTTCCGATTGCAATTACATCACCTAAATTAAAAATTTCATAATCCATCGTATAATCGCTCCCTTCAAATGAAATCACCCACGTTAAGTGTGAGACTTCTTGTGCTTAGTATAGAGCTGTGGTACTTTTAAAAAAAGTGAACAGAATTCATACTAGTCATCAATAATATTGAAAGTGAAAAGAGGAGCAAAGGTGGAATTACGTCAACTAAATACGTTTCGTACAGTTGCTTCAACATTGAATTTCACTCGTGCTGCGGAGGTTCTGAATTACGTTCCCTCCAATGTCACGATGCAAATTAAAGCATTGGAAGATGAGCTTGATGTTCGTCTCTTTGATCGTTTAGGTAAACATCTCGCGCTTACATCTGCGGGTAAACGTTTTTTAACTTATGTCCAGGAAGTTCTGGACAAGCTGGACGAAGCTCGCAGCGACGTTCATGACAATGAAAATCTAACCGGTACCTTGACGATAAGTGCCAATGAGGTGGTGTGTGCCTATAGACTTCCAACTGTCTTTCAACGGTTCCGTTCGCAGCACCCGGGAGTTCGTCTGATCTTCCGTTCTGTTCCAAATCAGGAGCTCAAGCAAAGACTATTTGAGGGAACTGCAGATATCGTCTATATGCTGGATGAACCCATTCGCTCAACTGGACTTTCCGTGGAGACATTGTTGGAAGAGAACTTCCGTTTGTTCGCTGCTCCAGAACATCGACTTGCCAAAGAGACCGAACTACAGCTGGAAGATTTCCACGGAGAAGTGTTCCTGACAAATGAAAAGGGCTGCCCCTATCGAACTATGTTTGACCGTTCATTTGAGAGAGAGGGCATTGACAGCATTACCTATTTAGAGTTTCAAAGTGCTGAAGCCATTAAGCAATGTGCAATTTCAGGTATCGGTATTGCCTTTCTTCCTGATTTTGTCACGGAAGCCGAAGTTGAACGGGGAGAACTTGTTGTCCTGCCATGGCAAGTTCCGGATTTGCATGTATACACACAGATGTTGTGGCATAAAGACAAGTGGCTATCACCGATTATATTATCTTTTATAGAAACAACAAGGGAAGTTTATAGAGACGATGAACGCATTAAATAGGTCCAGAACTGATCATGCATATTCGGGTGAATTCCCTTTGCCCAGGCTTCATCGACACACCAATTATCCCGGAAGAGAGCAAGCAAGCACTCTCTGCAGCAACACCGATGAAACGCCTGGGTCAGGCAGACGAAATGGCGAAAGCTGTTCTGTTCCTGGCAAGCGACGATTCTTCATACATGACAGGAAATAGCCTGATCGTAGACGGAGGATACACCGCTCAATAATTGCAGCAATTGTCGAAGCACAAGAAAGAACATAGTCCCATTAAAAGTCGCTAATCTAGCGGCTTTTTTTTCATTTTCACGGCACAAGAGCAGTTCCTGAGCCATGACAACTGGTAAATAGCGAGTTTGGTTATTCATAATAGATGGCCTCATAAGGAAACTCTAACTTATTCATGCGATATTCTTTGGGCGACATGGACATATATTGCCGAAAAACTTTACCGAAATAGCTGGGACTGTCAAAGCCGCATTGTTGACCAATAAGAGAAATCGGAAGTTCCGTCGTGCGGAGTAGTCGGATTGCAACTTCAATGCGTCTGTCTTTGAGATAGGCTAGTGGTGAGGTCTTCTCTGATTTCTGAAATAACCTGCATAAATAATGTTTATTAATATCGCAGTGGCTGGCTAGCAGATCCAGCGTCAACGGGGCTGCATAATTCTCTCGGATGAACTTCTTACATTTCTCAATCGTAGTGATGGAAAGGGCACCGATATCCCTCTCCGCATCCCGACTCGTCTGCACCAGGATAAGCAACCACCGATAAACTTGCAAGGATAGGCGATACTTGTCCGTAACTTTCTCTTGATGTATCAAATGAATAATTTGCCATAACTCTTGAATCAAGGAAGAATCCGCGTTTCGTCGAATGACATGGCCCTCATTATCATGGATCATATCCCAAATTCGGTTCGCTTCATCCCCGCGAATGTTAATCCATATAAATTCCCACGGTTCGTTATTCTCTTGCTTATAGTAATAGCAATGATCTCCGGAAATTTTAACGAGTAGTGCATGTCCCTTCGGCAAAGGAATCGTTTGATCTTCAATATCCAGATAGCCCTGACCATTAAGCGTGTATTGAAAAACAACATGCCCCGGGTCCGGTCTATTATCACTAGGACAACGGTATTCCTCGCTTGAAACAATCTGCCATCCAATAGAGTCCAGTGTCATGATTGATGTATCGTCATTACGAAAAGCATAAGAGACCGTATGAACCATACTTTCATCTCCTGCCTAAAAAAGTCAATTATATTATATAATACGTCACATTTTTTAGATTGTCTGTCTTTTTTTAGACCTGTAAGATAAATGTAAGCGGTAACATAAGAAAGGATGGTGACTGTAGTTTGTGTTCATTTGATACCAAGCAGGGCAGATCGAACTTATGATTCCAAAATGAATTTTTGGATAAAGGAGGAGCTAATCCGATGAACCGAAGAACTGTTTCCATCCAGAAATCAATGTTTGTATCTTTTCTAGCATTCCTTATGATTATTTCATTGGCTGTACCTCCCGCACCGGCACGTGCAGAGTCAGCAGATATACTGACGGGCCGTCAGGGGGAATATCTTAACCGGGGTTTGGTTGCGGTTCTTGTAGACAACGGTGTTTTTCTGAGCTGGAGGTATTTGAACAATGATCCTGATGATATCGCTTTCAATATATACAAAAATGGAACCAAAGTGAATTCATTGCCCATAAGCGACGTGACAAACTATGTGGACACCACTGGTTTTGACAGCTCGCAATATCAACTCTCTACCATCATTGCGGGCAAGGAGCAAATGCTACCGGAGGTTGTATCGGTCTGGCATAACGAGTATCTGCCGATTCCGCTCGATAAACCGGCCGACGGCCGGACCAAGGACGGTGGAACCTACTCCTATTATGCAGGAGATGCTACCGTAGCAGACTTGGACGGCGATGGCGAATATGAGATCGTTTTCCTGTGGAGTCCGAGTAATTCCAAGGACAATTCGCAGGCCGGTTACACTGGCAATGTCTACATCGATGCCATCAAGCTGGACGGCACAAAGCTGTGGAGGATTGACCTGGGTGTTAACATCCGTGCGGGAGCGCATTATACACAGTTAATGGTATATGACCTGGATGGCAACGGAAAGGCCGAAGTTGTTGTCAAGACAGCGGACGGCACGAAGGACGGCCAAGGCACGGTCATTGGTGACGGGGCAAAGGATTATCGCAACGAAGGGGGATACATACTGTCAGGGCCGGAATTTCTCACGCTGTTTGATGGTGAGACCGGAGCGGCTGTATCCACCGTGGACTATGATCCGCCAAGAGGCAACGTCAGCGATTGGGGTGACGGCTACGGCAACCGTGTAGACCGGTTCCTTGGCGCAATTGCTTATCTGGATGGCACGAAGCCAAGTGTCGTGATGAGCAGGGGTTATTATACCCGCACTGTGCTTGTTGCTTATGATTATGTTGGTGGGGAACTCGTCAAACGCTGGACATTCGACACGAACGAAGCAGGATCACAATACCAAGCACAGGGCAACCATAATTTAAGTGTTCTGGATGCCGATCATGACGGCAAGGACGAGATCATGTTCGGTGCATTAGCTATAGACGATGACGGCAGCTTGCTGTACAGCACCGGACTTGGACACGGTGATGCCATGCATGCTGGCCAGCTTGACCCGAACCGGGATGGCTACCAGGTGGTAAGCGTGCATGAGCATTCAGATGCGGCGTACGGACTGGAAATGCGCGATGCGGCAACAGGTGAAATTCTCTTGGGTGAGAAAACAGGTTTTGACACCGGTCGCGGGATGTCAGCGGACATTGATCCGAACTATCCGGGCTACGAATCATGGGCCACGACCGTTACCAACGGGCAAAGTGTACCTGTAACTAGTACCTATTCGGCTGCAGGAGAGGTTATCTACACTGTGGACGAAGGACCCAAAACTGCCAACTTCGCCATCTGGTGGGATGGAGATCTTCAGCGAGAGCTGTTTGACCATCAGTGGGATAACAGTACCGCCAAAGGAATTCCACTCATTTACAAATGGGATTATGAAAACAAAAAGCTGAATGAAATCTTCCGGGCAACTGGTACGCTAACGAACAATCATACTAAAGGAAATCCGGCGCTTCAGGCGGATATTCTGGGCGACTGGCGTGAGGAAATTCTGCTGCGGAGCGAAGATAGCTCGGAGTATCGTCTCTACACGACGACCATTCCTTCAGATTATCGCATCCCTACGCTGATGCAGGACCCTGTATATCGACTTGGCGTAGCCTGGCAAAATGTAGCCTACAACCAGCCGCCTCATACCGGCTTTTATCTCGGAGCGGAAGCTACCGCATTCCCGAAAGCCGATCTGGCGCTGACGCGCGAAGCAGAAATGCCAGAGCAGGTTTACCGTTTTGATTTTGGTACAGAGACAGCGTCAGGAAATACGGCTATACAAGACACGTTATACACACAAGAGATGGGATATGGGTTCAAGGATACAAGCGGTGTTACCGTAGGTGAAAATGAGGTTTCGGTCGCGACAGGCACGACATTTGCTGTTGACCTGCCAAATGCCAATTATAAGGTGACGCTACGATTGGGCAATGATGCCAATGATTCGAACGTTGGAGTTAAATCCGAATTCGTTCAGAAGCTCGCCGTAACGAATGTGACAGCGGGAACACCGCTGGAGTATTCCTATAATGTTGCATTGGTGGATGGACAGCTCGATCTGCTCTTCACCGGTACAGCCATAGACATCCAGGATGTCATCATCGAGAAATATCCGGAGAAAGCAGCGGGTGCGGCAACGACGATCTATATGGCTGGTGATTCAACCATGCAATCGTACAGTGAATTGCAGGCTCCTCAAGAAGGATGGGGCCAGCAGTTCGGACGTTATTTCTCCAATGGGGCAGTCGTCGTGAACGATGCGATCGGTGGTCGAAGCAGCAAATCCTTTATGGTAGACGGTCGTCTGGATACGATCCTGCAACGAATTAAGCCGGGGGACTTCTTCTTCATTTCCTTTGGTCATAACGACGCCAGTGTAGGGATACCGGACCGGTATGCATCCCCTGAGGACTATAAGATCTACTTAACTCGTTATATAAACGGTGCCAAACAGCGCGGTGCTACACCTGTATTGCTCACGCCAGTTGGACGCAGAGATTTCAACACAGTGACTCAGGAATTCAATGTCAGCTTCCCGGCATACGTGCAGGCTGCCAAAGAAGTGGCAGAGGAACTTGACGTGCCGCTGATTGATCTGAGCAAGTTAAGTATTGCGTACTACGACAAAATTGGTAATACAGCTACGGAAAAAGTATTCCTGTATGCTAATCCGGGTGAATATCCAAAATACCCGAATGGCATCAACGATAATACCCATTTCAGCAGCTATGGTGCGCAGAGAATTGCCGGACTCGTTGCTGGTGCGGTCAAAGACATGGAGCTAAGCATTTCATCGCTGGTTATCGACCCGGATATCTCCGAACCCGAACCCGAACCGGAAATCCAGTTATATGAAGAGGATTTTGAAGGCAATGCTGCCGACTATCAGTATGCGATGGTCAACGCCACGGGTATTGCAGGAACCATGACGGGAACCGTGGTTGAACAGTCCGGAAATAAGGTACTATCCGTCGCGGGTTCCGGATCGGGCAATCGAGCCAAAGTATTCCGTCTGTTCGATGCCGTAAATGGCGATCAGGTGAAGATGAACTTTGACTGGCAATCCGGTAATGTGAGTGCCTATCCATCAGAGGGACATCTCACGATCCAGGATTCTAACGAAAACGCCCTTTTCACGCTGTACACGAAAACCGGAAGCTCGAAAATCCATTATTTTATCGGTGCGTATAATCCGGACTACGGCACAGGGGATACGGCCATACCTGAAGGGGGAACAGCTACAGATATTTCCAAGAATCAGTGGGTCAATGTGGATACAACCGTTAATTTTACCGAGAAAACACTTGATCTGACTTTAACGAATCTGACAGATCCGATAGTTACTCAGACAATCGAAGGTATCCAGATGAGTTCCGCCGCCTATGCGGACAATATCAGATCCGTGCGGTTCCTGGGTACGAGAAAAGGCGGTGGAGGCACGTTGAACTGGACCACCCAGATCGACAACGTGCGGATTGAAGGCACAGAACTTGCTTCGGAGGGCGGCGACCAGACGGCCTTACTCGCTTTATACGATGAGATCAAAGCACTTGATCTGTCGGAATATACAGATGCATCGAAGGCCGTGGTGAACCGGGCTTTGGCAGCTGCGGAAGCTATATTCAATACGGAAGCCACCCAGGCTCAAGTTGACCATGCGTTTAACATGTTAACTGTTGCGAAGGTTTCATTGACAAGTGTACCAGGCGAAGAGATTAACGAATATAATTTTGACTTTGGTTCTGGCGGCGCAGCCGACGGATACATCAAAGTAGATGCCAAAAGAGCATACATCGAAGACAACGGGTACGGCTTTGCCGATACTGCGCTGACCAAAGATGAGAACCGGGAAACTGGAGATTCGCTCAAGGAAGATTTCACACGGGTAAACGGCACCTCCTTCCTGGTGGAAATGGAGCCGGCTAATTACCGGGTAACGATGACCATCGGGGATGCGGAGGAATCGACCAGCGCGAATGTCGTTGTAGAGCAAATGACAAAACTGCCTCTTACTAGCATTGCCAAGGGCGAATTCAAAGAAATCACGTATGACATTGCCCTGATCGATGGGGTCTTTAACTTCAATTTCACTGGAAATGCACCAAAGATCAATGCGTTGAAGCTGGAGCGACTGCCAGGTCACAGTGCAAGCGATAAACCAGTTATTTATTTGGCCAGCGATTCCACTGTGGCCAATTACGCGGAGAACTATCGACCGCAAGCGGGCTGGGGAGAAACGTTGGGTGGATATTTTGATCCAAATGAAGTCAGTATTGATAACCGGGCAGTTGGAGGTTTGAGCAGCAAGACCTTCCTGGTTGGGGGATATCTCAACGATATTTTACTCGACATTCAAGAAGGCGATTATCTGTTCATGCAGTGGTCTCATAACGATTCCACACCGTCTCGACCAGAGCGTTATCTTACGCCGGAGCAGTTTAAGGTGTACCTGAAAGAATACATTGACGGTGCTCTGCAGAGAGGTGCGATTCCGGTTCTGGTCACGCCAGTGAACCGTCGTGATTTTACCGGAGAGGTGCTGAACAAGAGCTTCCCGGCATACGTACAGGCGATGAAAGAAGTTGCGCAGGAAACGGAAACACTCATCATTGATCTGAACCAAGCCAGTTGGGAGCATTTCCAGGAGCTTGGCACAGAAGGAACCAAATCGATATTCATGTGGGTAGGTACAACCGAAGACAATACACATTTGCAGATGAACGGTGCAATCAAGGTATCTGAACTCGTGGCACGCCTTGTGAAGGAATTGAATATACCGCTATCTGATTTTGTCACGCTGGAAGGGGTATCACCGGAGCAGGAAGCCCCGCAGACCACGGCAACGGTGGAAGGAGAATCGCAGAACGACTGGTATACTTCTCCAGTCCAAGTAACCTTCACAGCAAGCGATGAAGATTCCGAAATTGAAGGCACCTATTATCAAATCAATGGTGGCGAAACGGTGAGTAGCACACAGTTGACCCTAACTGAAGAAGGTACACATACCATCACCTATTGGAGCGTCGATGTAGACGGTAACAAAGAGAGTGAACAGTCTTTGTCCATATCTATTGATCTCGTACCTCCAACCATTGAAATTCATGGTCAAAACGAGTACACCATTGATCAGCACGTGGAAATTGGCTATACAGCCTCTGATACGGTATCTGGTGTGGCTGAACCGGAAGGTGTGCTCCTCGACACTCCGGCGTATACACTGGAACCTGGCCTGAACCACGTTGCGGCAACCGTCTCCGATTTGGCTGGCTGGGAACAGACGGTAGAATATAGTTTCGGGGTTATCGCTACATTCGACAGCCTGATCAATTTGACCAACGTCTTTGCTGATGAATCGATCGATCCTAATGCCGTCGTTCTTGCTGGTCATCTTGCGAACACGTTACAGCAGGCCAAACAGGCCGCAAACAATCGTGAAGAAGCAAAAGCGCGTCAACTGCTTGCATCCTACGGTAATGACGTTCAAGCAGCTAGAGGAACCGTATTCACGGATGAGCAGGCAAGTGTGCTGCTTAAATGGGAGGAATGGCTCCATCAGGCAACTCCACTAGCGAACGGGGCCCCTGGAACTCCGGTGTTATCTGACAATAACGGTTACGACACGGGGCTCAAAGACGGGGACTATACCGTCACGATGAATCTGTGGTGGGGAAATAACGGCAATCAGTTCAAGCTGTATGAGAATGGTGAATTGATTAAGGAAATTTCTCTGGTGGATCAATCCCCATCCGCCCAATCTGTTCAAGTTGATATTACTGGAAAGAAAAATGGCACCTACATCTATACTGGAGAATTGATCAATGCACTGGGTACAACCAGGAGTGTTCCGCTGACAGTCATCGTCACGGATGCTTCCCCGGGGCAAGCCGTTCTGTCAAATGACAACTGGGACGGTGACGGCAACTTTAATGTCACCATGAATCTGTGGTGGGGAGCGAACGCAACCGAATATGAACTTTACGAAAATGGTGTTTTGATCGACACACAATCGCTGCAAGGTCATTCGCCTGGTGCACAGTCTGCGGTTACCGCAATCTCCGGAAGGGTACCTGGAATCTATGAGTATGAAGCTGTACTTCGTAATTCTTCAGGGGAAACCAGATCATACAAATTAAATGTGACGGTTCGAGAGTAAGCTGAAATGTTTGAGGCATTCTTTTAACAATAAGTAATGATTAGAACCGGATTAGAGTACGCGTGTAAAAAGTGCTATTCCTCATCATTTGAGGAGTAGCACTTTTTATATACGCTCAGCATGAAAGCGTTTGACATATTTGAATATCAATCTATAATGATTAAAGGAAATTGGACTTGGACAAGATACAGACAGCGTGTCCGCTTGAATGGATTGAAATTGCCAACAAGCTTTAAAATGGCCGAGGCCTGTGGAGAAAATAATCATCGGCATAGCTGGATGTATATTCACAGCAAGCTTCCATAAGCAGGAGGCTTGCTGTTTCATTTCTAGAAGGAGAATAAGTCAAAATGACACTTAAAAAAAGAATCTTTTTATTGTTCTTTCTCAGTGCGTTTATCCCCTTTATCAGCATCTTTGCGATTTCTTACTATACCATTGACTCCATTTTCGCAAATAAGATCGATGATGGCATCCGTAGCAATTTACAGCAGGTGACATCCTCATTGGAGAATTCAATTACCAATCTGAATCACGTTACGCAGCAATTGTCTTACAGGGGTACTTTAGGCAAAAAGCTGGATGAATTCTTGAATCCGTCCTCCGATATCTTCGAATTGATTGAAGCCAGGGACGAATTAAAGAGCGAGTTAAGTGTTGTCACGTTTACCAATCCCAATATCGGATTGACCTTATATTACTTCCAGAAAGAAGGCACGACGCAGTTCAGCAACTTTCCAATCAAGGATCGTTTATCTCCTGAGTCTTTGCCTGTGCTCTTCAAAACCTATGGCATTAAGTACTATGGTCCCCACAATAGTATGAACCGATTTGATGACCAACTCGTTCTGTCTGCTATGCGAAAAGTACAACTGTCCGAAAGGAACGACGTGTACATTTACGTAGAATCCGGCTTTCGCCTTACACAGGATATCTTGGGCTACAATCAATACAACGGGGCCTTATCTCACCTCATCCTGGATGGTACAGGCAACATTGTGTACAGCGAAATACCGGAAGCCATGAAGGTCGGGGAGAATTTCTCCAGCTTAACGGCCGATTCTGCCAAGGACGGAATAACTCGCGGGTATCACTGGTTCAAGGAGGATGCCTCACAGAAATGGAGTGTCGTATCGGTCATTTCGCAGGCTCAATATCAACAGGAGAAAAACCAGTGGTTGCTTCAAATATTGCTGGTCGCTTTATTCTTCCTCGGCTTTACCGTATTTCTTGCTTGGCTCCTGTGGAAGATGGTCTACAAGCCACTCGGCCTGTTCCATTCGGAAATCAATGGGATGTCCAAGAACCCACAAACAACAGGGAGCCGAGCTCGTACTCAAATTCCTGAATTTGATTTTCTGTTGGGTGAATTTTCGAATATGCAGCATCAAATCGGTGACCTCTTCAAGGAAGTGCAGCAGAAAGAGAAGATTCGTGCAGACCTGGAAGTGGAGAAACTGCTCTATCAGATTAACCCGCACTTTCTCATGAATACGCTGGATACGGTGCACTGGCTGGCCGTCATGAACGGACAAGGGGAGATCGACAAGCTGGTACAGTCATTGAACAAGCTGCTCTATTACAATTTGGGCAAGTTAGGGCAAGTATCCACAATGGAAGAGGAGATTGATGCGTTAAGGCAGTATCTGATTTTGCAGCAAATTCGATATGACTTTGAATTTGACGTCCGCATTACGGCAGATGAACAAGTGCTTCAAATTCCTGTGCCCCGCTTTATTCTGCAACCTCTGGTTGAAAATTCGCTATATCATGGATTGAGTGACGAAGGTTTTATTCAAATTGAAGTGACATGCACAGCAACATTGAACATTATGATACAAGATAATGGTGCAGGCATGACCGAGGAAACCATTCATAATCTGCTGAACAATCGTGAAGCTGAACAACAAAAAGTAGGGATGGGCATTGGACTCAATTACGTTCACCGCATGTTGAAGGCACAGTACGGGGATCAAGCGCAACTGGTGATCGAGAGTGAATTGGGAACTGGGACAAGCATACTGCTTGTATTGCCTATTAAAGGAGAAGATATCTCGGCATGATTAAGGTATTGATTGTAGATGATGATAAGTTGGTTCGTAAAGGCATTAGCTCTGCGATGCCATGGAACGAGTTCAACATGGAGGTTGTAGGAGAAGCAAGCAACGGGGCGAAAGCACTGGATTTCCTGAAATTCCAACCGGTCGATCTGATGTTGACGGATCTTGCGATGCCGGTCATGTCAGGGATTGAATTGATGCGAGCTGCGAGGCAGCTCTATCCGGAACTTCATATCGTTGTGTTAACACTGCATCAGGATTTCGATTATATCCAGGAAGCGCTCAGACTGGGAGCCATCGACTATATAGCCAAAGTCCAGCTGGAGAAAGAGCAATTCGAACATGTTCTGCATCGAATACATACCCGAATTAGCGGGTTGACGAACACGATAAGAAAGATGCCGCCGCAGAATGAAATTAATGTCCATTATCCAAATGTGTATGCCCTTGTTTCACAGGATCGCAAATCAGAGCATATGTGGCCAATGGAGATAACTGCGCATGAAGATGAGATAAGGTGGGAGGTAGAGCGAAATAGCTGCATGTGGGCTGCACCACCGTATGAAGATGATCAACTATTCCATCACTTGAAGGAATATCTGGATCAAATCCCCAAAGTACGTTATTGGTTTTGTCTGATGTACAAGAGCGTACGTGGTCGCAAATCAAAAACTGGATTATGAATTATACAGAGACATCTTTATTTTATGCGTACAACCCCAATAACCAAGTCATTGCCGTTTCGATGAATGAGGAAGACGCATCTTCAAAAGAGCCGCAGGATGAGGACATTGACCGGATTAAGCAAAGTTGGTTCCAAACACCATGGACCCACCATGACAATTACTACAACCAACTTATTGACCAGTTTAAATCATTACGATTACATAAAGGTCAGTTGATGGGATTGCTGTACTCGATCGTTATGGAGTGGAACCACCTTTTTGCCCAAACTACGCTTGGAAGAATCTCCATGATTCATTCTTTCGAGTCCTGGTACGAGGTTGAAGAATGGATCAAGGAGACTGCTGCAGGCATTCGAAAGGCCGATGAACAGACTTCGTATTCACCGGAAATCATTGATGCCGTGAAAAAAGCGGTGATGATCGTGCAGCATGATTTGGAGCAGGCTTATACAGCTTTAGGTCTCTCTCAACAACTCAATATCAGCCGAAGTTATTTCAGTCAATGTTTCAAAGATCTGATGGGGAAAACCTTTAATGAGTACTCCCGGTTCATCCGGGTAGAAAAGTCCAAAGAGTATTTGCTCAATACGAACAACACGATTTTCTGGATTGCGGAGCGAGTGGGTTATACGGATGAAAAATATTTCAGCCGGATTTTTCGTGAACTGACAGGTCTTCTGCCAAGCGAGTATCGGCAGCTAGGCAGAGGAAATAAATAGCGGACAGCTTCCCAATGTCCATTCCATAAGGAAAAGTAACCGTATTTCATAATGATCGTTGTAGGCCCTCATATAAATGCACAAGAGACATTATATCGATTTTTGATAAATGAAGGTCGACAGCTTCCTGTTCTAGGAGTTGCCGGCCTTTGTTATTGATTGAGAATAAGGATAGATAGACGAATGTAGGCCAGTAGGTAGGGTAAATGTTCACAAGCTAACCCATGCTTTAGGACACTGGTTAAGAACTGTACACATTTCTCTATCCAAACGGACGTGTAATCCCTATCTCGATGGGTCTTCACTTCATTTTATAATGAAAGCGTAAACAAATATTGAACATCAGAATAAAGGGGAATCGAACTAGATGAGAACAAAATGGTCTATGAAAAGCAACCGGTTGACGAAACGTCTCGCCGTGCTGTCCATGTCTGCCTTGATGGTTGCAACCCTCGCGGCATGTGGAGGCACTTCCAATCCTCCTACTGCAGAGGAAGCAGGCAAATATGAGGTAACACCGGGTGATCCGTTCAGTGCCTATAAAGACGAGATCACCGTAACCATGGGACGGGTGACTACAGCCAACCCGAAACTGCCGGCTGGAGATACCTATGAGAACAACGCGTATACTCGGCTGGTCAAAGACACGTTTAACGCTCAGATTACAGATCAATTTGAAGCCAATGGTGAAGATTATAGCCGTCAAGTTTCGCTCGCCATCGCCTCCGGGGAATTGCCTGACATGATGCGTGTCGATTCCAAAGATGAACTGAAAGAACTGGTGGATAATGATCTGATTGAGGATCTTACAGCCATTTATGATCAATATGCTACGAATAACATCAAGCAGATGTACGATTCCTATGATGGACGTGCATTAGGCAATGCGACGATTGATGGACGTTTGATGGGTCTTCCGGCGACTTCCCTGGATTCTGCACCAACGATGGTTTGGGTCCGTCAAGATTGGCTGGATCTGCTGGGAATTCAACTGGATGCAGACGGAGACGGCGCCATTTCGCTGGATGAAGTGGAGAAAACAGCGCTGGAATTCCTGAAAAGAGACCCTGGCCAATCCGGGAACCCGGTAGGTATTCCATTTGTGAACACGTTGAATACAACAGATTATAATGGCTCTGCTTATACCATGCTGGGTGTTGCCTCAACCAAGGGCGCGTTCCCGCAATATTGGATGAATGGTGAAGATGGCAAAATCGTGTATGGTTCCACGACAGAAGAAACCAAGCAGATGCTGGGTATCATGGCGGATTGGTTCAAGAATGGCATCATGGACCCCCAATTTGGGACCCGCACATTTGATGACATTACCGCACTCTACGCCAATGGCCAAAGCGGTATCGCTTTTGGACCCTGGCATATCCCTGATTGGGGACTGGTCAGCGTGAAGCAGATGGATAAAAATGCGAAATTCTCCGCATATACGTTGGAGGATGCAGACGGCAATGTTAACGTGGCGCATGCCAATCCATCCAATCAGTTTATCGTGGTGAGAAAAGGATATGAACACCCTGAGCTGGCCGTTAAGATTGTAAACCTGTTCTACGATAAACTGGCAAATGATAAAGATGCTGCAACAACCATGCCGGAAGCTGCCAAGTATCAGGAGAACGGGGTAGACGGTTCTACGAGACCTTTTAATATCGAAGTCAACTCGGCTACATCGCTGCTGGATGATTACTCTGACGTCGTTCGCGGGATTAAAGGAGAGATTGGCCTGAATGAGGTTCGCACAACCGAATCGAAGAACAATATCGGAAGCATCAAAACCTATTTGAGCGACATGGATACAGATGACGCGACTGCTTGGTCGAAATATCATTCGCGGATCAACGGTGTTGGACTGATCGACAAACTGACACAGGAAAACAAATTCGTCTGGATGATACCTGCGTTCTCTGGAACTACACCAAGTATGAAACAGACGTGGGCCAATCTGACGAAGTTGGAACAGGAATCGTTTATCAAAATTGTCACGGGTTCAGAACCGCTCGATTACTTCGATACATTCGTCAGTAACTGGAAGAAACAAGGTGGTGATCAAGTCATTCAGGAAATTGAAGACGAGGTCGCATCAAAACAATAAACATCATGAATAGTGGCAAGGCTGCGTTATGCAGCCTTTCTTCAGAAAAGGGGTTCATCCATGAAACAGGGGAATTTGAAAGCAAGGGGCCGGCTTGGCGCAGGTGCCATGTACCATATGATGATGCTGCCGGGCATTTTGTTTTTGCTTGTATTCAGCTATGTTCCAATGGTCGGCATCATTACGGCTTTTCAGGACTATATACCGGCCAAGGGCATGTTCGGCTCCGAATTTGTAGGGCTGAAGCATTTTATTTATATGTTCAAGCTGCCGGATATCGCGCAGGTCGTCAGCAATACGTTGGTGATTGCGATTGGCAAAATTCTGCTCGGAACGATGATGGCCATCATTTTTTCCATTTTGTTAAATGAAATTCGTATTAAATACGTCAAAAAATCCGTGCAGACGATTGTTTATCTGCCTCACTTTCTATCCTGGGTTGTACTGGCATCCGTCGTTGTCAACATGTTCAGTTTGGACGGAATTGTGAATCAAATGTTGGCGTTCTTTGGCCTGGAAAATATTAATTTTCTTGGCAGCAACACCTGGTTCCAGCCACTGATTATCGGAACAGACGTGTGGAAGGAGTTTGGTTACAGTTCCATCGTCTATTTGGCTGCTATTACGTCAATTGATCCCGGTCTGTATGAAGCGGCAGGAATGGATGGAGCCAGTTGGTGGAGAAAAGTATGGCATATTACGTTGCCAGGCATGCTCCCTATTATTCTGCTCATGGGTGTAATGAGCCTGACCAATATTTTGAGCGCCGGTTTCGATCAAATCTATAATCTGTATAACCCGGTTGTCTATGAGTCGGGCGATATTCTGGATACCTATGTCTATCGAATCGGTCTCGTTGGGCGACAGTATAGCTTCGGTACGGCTGTTGGCTTGTTCAAGTCCGTGATCGGCATTGTTCTGCTCATGTCTGCCAACCAGTTGGCTAAAAAATATACGGACCGAAAAATATTCTAAGGAGGCAAAACCTGTGTCCTATTCTGCAAATTTAAAAGATCGAATTGGCCGGTTTGTCATCTATGCCATCGTCATCATGCTGGCATTGGTCTGCCTTCTTCCGTTATGGAATATCGTCGCCATCTCATTCAGCAGCAGCGAGGCAGTATCAGCGAATGCAGTAGGTCTCGTTCCGGTCAATTTTACAACAGCAGCGTATACCAAGATTATTGATGATGCACAGTTCTGGCGTTCCTTTGGCATATCCATTCTACGTGTCGCGCTTACCCTTGTGCTTAACATGATTCTGATTATTTTGATGGCTTATCCGTTATCCAAATCAAAACGGGATTTTAAAGGCAGAAACATTTATATGAATATTATGATTTTTGCCATGCTGTTCAGCGGAGGCATGATTCCGAGTTACCTGCTGATCAAAAACCTGGATATGCTGAATACGATTTGGGCACTTGTTCTACCAGGCGCTGTCCCGATATTCAGTGTCATCCTCGTGATGAACTTCTTCTCCGCTGTACCTAAAGCGCTTGAAGAAGCAGCATTCATCGATGGGGCGAATCCGCTCCAGGTCTTGTTCAAAGTGTATGTTCCGGTGTCCATTCCTGCGCTGGCGACAGTCGCCTTATTCAGTATCGTGGGTACATGGAATGACTTCTTCAGCGGTTTGATCTATATGACCAAAGTCAGCAATTATCCACTCATGACCTATATTCAGTCCCTTAACGTAAATATTGCCGATTTGCTTCAAGCCGGCACGAATTCCAGTGAGCTCAGCAACCTGACTGAAATTTCGAACAAAAACCTGAACGCAGCCAAAATTGTAGTCGCTGTTATTCCGCTATTGCTGATTTATCCGCTGTTGCAAAAATACTTTGTGACTGGCATTGTCGTAGGCTCGGTCAAAGAATAACAAGATGCTGTGAGATGATGAAAATAAAAATAAACCACGTTTTCGTGTATTAGAGAGGTTGAATGGAGCATGGAAAATAAAAAATGGTGGAAAGAAACCGTTGTATATCAAATATATCCACGAAGTTTTCAAGATAGTAACGGAGATGGAATCGGCGACTTGAAGGGCATTGTGTCCCGATTGGATTATTTGCAGGAACTCGGCATCGGTGCGATCTGGTTATCACCCGTTTGCAAGTCCCCTCAAGATGATTTTGGGTATGATATTTCAGATTATCAGGATATCGATCCGATGTTTGGGTCATTGGAAGATATGGAAACGTTAATTCATGAAGCCGGGAAACGAGATATTCGGATCATCATGGATTTGGTGTTGAACCATACGTCGGATGAACACCCCTGGTTTCAAGAAGCCAAAAAAGGTAAAGACAATCCGTACCATGACTACTACGTCTGGAGAGATGGCATTGAAGGAACGCCACCGAACGACTTGGGGTCCACATTCGGTGGCTCAGCCTGGGAATGGGTGCCTGAGATCGGGCAATATTATTTGCATCTATTTTCCGTAAAACAGCCAGATCTCAACTGGGAAAACCCCAAAGTCCGGCAGGAGATATACGACATGATCAATTGGTGGATCGACAAGGGGGTTGGTGGTTTTCGACTTGACGTGATCGACTTAATTGGTAAAGAACCGGATTTGAAGATTACGGGAAACGGACCTAATCTGCATAAATATATCAGGGAACTGAGCAAAGCAACATTTCAAAAAGCGGAAGATCTGCTAACGGTTGGAGAAACATGGGGCGCTACTCCGGAGATCGCCAAACTGTACAGCAATCCGGACGGCAGTGAGTTTTCAATGGTCTTCCAATTTGAACACATCAGCTTGGATGAACAAGAAGGCAAAGGAAAGTGGGCTCTTAAACCTTTGGATGTGATCGCATTAAAAAAAGTGCTGTCCAAGTGGCAGACGGAGCTCAAGGGCGATGCCTGGAACAGTTTGTTCTGGAACAACCACGATTTGCCTCGAATTGTATCCCGTTGGGGAAATGACGGAGAATTCAGGATCGAATCGGCTAAAATGTTGGCTACCCTTCTTCATGGCATGCAAGGTACGCCTTACATTTATCAGGGGGAAGAATTGGGTATGACGAATGTTCAATATGCGATCGAGGATTATCGGGATATTGAATTGCTCCATTTTTATAAGGAAAGAATGGGGAAAGGTTATCCTGAACAAAGCGTTATGGAGTCGATCTACGCCAAGGGACGCGATAACGCGCGAACACCAATGCATTGGGACGCTTCCGATAACGCAGGTTTTACACAAGGGGAACCTTGGATTAAGGTGAACCCGAATTATAAGCATATCCATGCCGAACAAAGTTTGAATAACCCTGAATCCATATTCCATTATTACCGGAAGTTAATCCAACTAAGGAAAGATCATGATGTCATCGTATATGGTGAATATGAGCTGATCTTTCCAGAGAATCAAGACGTGTTTGCATATACCCGAACGTTGAATGGTACCAAAATTCTTGTCGTATGCAATTTCCAAGGATATACGACCGAACTCCCGCTTCAGGAACAATTGGTACAGACGAATCAGCTGTTGATATGCAATTATACAGGTGATATGACGGAGAGTGAATTGCGTCCATACGAAGCAAGAATGTACCTTATCCATGATTAAAGCATAATACGTTAAATAAAGTTTAGTCCTTAAGAAAGAAGGATTGTATCCAATGAAAAGAGTATGGTGGAAAGAAGCAGTAGCTTATCAAATCTATCCGAGAAGCTTTATGGATTCCAACGGAGATGGGGTTGGTGACATTAAGGGGATCATTTCAAAACTGGATTATATTCAAGATCTCGGTATTGATCTGATATGGATCTGCCCAATGTATAAGTCACCCAATGATGATAATGGTTATGACATCAGTGATTACTGTTCCATTATGGATGAATTCGGTACGATGGCGGACTTTGATCAATTACTGAATGAAGTGCATCACCGCGGCATGAAACTCATCATGGACTTGGTGATCAATCATACAAGTGACGAACACCCATGGTTTATTGAATCCAGAGGTTCGCTGGATAATCCCAAACGAGATTGGTACATCTGGAGAGACGGGAAGAATGGAGACGAACCAAATAACTGGGAGAGCATCTTTGGCGGTTCTGCTTGGGAATATGATGAAGTCTCTGGACAGTATTTTCTCCATCTGTTCTCCAAAAAACAACCGGACTTGAATTGGGCAAATGAAGAAGTTCGGAAATCCATTTATGAAATGATGAATTGGTGGCTCGATAAAGGGATTGATGGTTTCCGTGTCGATGCAATCAGCCATATTCACAAAGAAGAGGGCCTCTTGGACATGCCAATCAGAGAAGGCGTCAAATACATCTCTTCTTTTGAAAAGCATATGAATGTCAAAGGTATCCAGCGTTATCTGCAAGAAATGAAAGAGGAAACATTATCCAAATATGACGTCGTGACTGTTGGGGAAGCGAATGGCGTAAAGGTAGAGGACCAAGAAGATCTCTATGATTGGATCTGTGAAGTCAGAGGAAAATTTAATATGGTCTTTCAATTCGAACACCTTGACCTGTGGAAAAACAGCACGGACAGGCAACTTGATGTTCCCAAATTGAAAAACGTCTTGACCAAGTGGCAAAAATCACTGGAAGGCATCGGCTGGAATGCTTTGTTTATTGAAAATCACGATCAGCCTCGCAAAGTTTCGTCTTGGGGAAATGATGCGGAGTATTGGTATGAAAGCGCCACAGCGCTTGGAGCCATGTACTTTTTCATGCAAGGCACTCCTTTCATTTACCAGGGGCAAGAGATAGGCATGACAAATGTGGCTTATCCTTCCATAGAGGATTATAACGACATAGCCGATCGGAATATATATCAGATCAAACGCGAAGAGGGGATGTCGCATGAGGAAATCATGAACATCATCTGGGCTTCGAGTCGCGATAATTCCAGAACGCCGATGCAGTGGTCTTCGGCCAAACAGGCCGGGTTTACCACTGGTACGCCATGGCTAAAGGTGAATGACAATTACATCAATATTAATGTAGAGAAACAACTCCAGGAACCACGTTCCATCCTTCACTTCTATAAACAAATGATTCAGCTGCGAAAAGAACACGATACGTTGACTTATGGTATCTATGAGCTTCTTATGCCGGATCATCCGAGTATATTTGCATATACACGTACACTGGCAGACCAACAGGTGCTCGTATTAATCAATCTTACTGAACAAATCGTGGAGCTTGGGGAAGATGAGCTTGGCCTCAACTTCTCAGAGATCTGGCTTACCAACTATGAGAATGGCATGCTGCCAATGATGTTGCGACCGTTCGAAACAATCGTTGGTTTAAGCGATAAAGTGTAAGTCAGAGATGTATCAAAAATCCGGGAGCTCAACTATTAAAGGTTTAAATGCCCCTGCAACACCAGAAAGCACTTATACAAACTAGATTAACAAAGAACCGCCAGAAGGCGGTTCTTTGTTGTTATGAAATCCTTCTTGTAAACAAACACTTTACCTTGTAATGGTTATTTAAACCGGATCGCTCGACTTGGTGTTTGGCTAAAACCCTGTATCCGCTTATTTTGTTAGTACCCTAGTTTAATTTAATACCCACTTAGCAATATCATCGATAATGGCTTTGGAGACATTAGACGGCTGCATGTACTCTTGGCCAATCGATAGTCCATCATAGCTGGATAAAATATGATTTACCTTTGGATAGCTTTTGTACGTAACATTGGAATGACCTTGAAGAGCTGATTTCCAGCTTTGGAATTGCTTCATAGACACTTGTACATCATTTTCACCTTGCATGATTAGCATAGGGATATGTTGTGTTTTAGCGAGTTCCGAAGGCACATAATCCCTTTGCTCATACCACCAGTAAGCGGGTTGAAGTGGGAAGGCGTCAGGGAGATGATCTACAGAATATTTTGGATCTTTAACTATCGCAGCAACATTTTTATAGAAATCAGCTTGTGCTTTAAAAACCTCAGTGTCCAGACCAAGCTGCTTCACCCGATCTACCAATTCGTCTTGTTGTTCGGTAAGTACATCTACAAAGCTACTGCTCGGCGCAGCGAGTAGAATACTTCCTGCAATATCATGTTGTTGATCCTCGGCAATGATTAACGGTAATGCGAACCCACCTTGACTATGTCCAGCCACATAAATCGCTGTAGAATCAATCTGCGTATTCTTTTTGAGGAGTTGTACTGCCTCGGTTACATGATCTACGCTTTCCTGCTTTAATGTGAATTTAGGCTGGGAAGCGACCTTATAGGTATGCTCATATGTGACTTTATCGTATCTTAATACAGCAACCCCTTGTGAAGCCAAGCCCACAGCGAGATCACGAAATGGCTTTGCACCACCGATGGCAACATCTTGATTGTTGGGTCCAGATCCATGCACCAGAATTACGACTGGAAAAGGTCCATCACCCTTGGGTAAAGTTAATGTACCTGGTAGAGCGAATTCACCATGACCAATAGTGATATCTTGTTCGGTATAGCTGGATGGGTCATCATATCCCGGTTTTTGATACACATCTGGTGTAGCAGCGGCGATATACAAATCATCCACAAGCCCGTTATGATTCATTCTAACCGTTATATTCAAACTAGTACGTTCTGTCTTAAAAGTATAGGTTACATTGTGATGCACCGTATTATTTTTTATCTGTTTAGCTAAGGGCTCGCTTGTAATCTCACCAAATTGACCTTCAAGTGATGTCCAGAGCTGACTTAGTAATGTGGGTGAAAGAACTTTGCTTACAGAATGATGAACATACCCTGCAGCCTCCTTGCCATCGCCCGCACGTACAAGTGAAATGAATATATCCTCAGGTGCTTCCTTTAATACTTCTGTAAGAAATGCCCCATCCAAATAGGTAACTCCTTTCGTTAACTGAACAGGATTGTCTAAAGGTACGACTTGCCCATTCACAATCGCCTGTTTCTCTCCTACCTTAACTACAATAGTTAGATCATTTTTACTTATCGTGATTTGTCCTGTTTTTTGTTGCCAAGATACCTCTGCACCATTCTTTTTGGCAATCTCACGGACAGGAACCAGAGCTTTCCCACCAGTTGGTTCTTCAGTAGCAGCTGAAATGGATGTCACGGGTAGGATGAGACATGCGGTAATTAGAGAAAGGAATAGCTTTTTCCAATGATTCATAGTAATAATTCCTCCAAATCATTTTTATAATATGCATAGTCTATGAGCTTTTATTGGCTCAGAACTCTGCTTAAAACAACAATAGCAATGATGAATAACAACAGGACCCAAGATAGTGGACGAGCGAAGTTAATCGTCCAGCCTATACCATAACGTTTTTCTACGGTAAAAGAAGGATCATTGGCATTGAAGTAAATAAAACCAAGTTTCCAATAATCATCGTCATTCACAGGCTGCTCCTTGGACCGTTCGTGATCTTCCTGATGATTCCTAATCTTTCCACCGCCTTGTCTGCCTGTGAGAGACAGCAATATAGCGCCTAATACGATCGCCACCGGGGTGATCAGACTAATTGCTGTTAACAAGACCTGATTAGGGACGAACATATTTATCTGAATGAAGGCAAATAAAATGGTAAGAAGAAACCCTGTGATGATCGTAAATAGGGACCACTTACGGCGAAATCGGATATGTTCAGCAGCAAATTTGGCAGGATTAGATGGAGTAAGTTGTTGTTTGCTTGTTTTAATACTCCAGTTCACCAACATCATAAGTGCAATGAATCCTAGCTGTACAAGGTTAATAGCCAGTACCGAAAGGTAGGTTTTGGGCACACTGGAAGTGACATTGCCCTGAAGATCATATTTCATTGGAATGACGTTAGGTAGTGCGTTATAATTCAAGATCGAAATGATCGCAATAGCTACAATAATAGCAATATGAATGAGAAACCAATAGTTGGAGTAGGTGAGCTTATTTTGGCGGAAGTTCGTATCAATTTTAACCTTTTGAGGTGCATCTGCAGTGGTAAGTGTTCCTTTTATCCTTTTCATCTTGAAATGAAATAATATGTGTAGTGCTGACCAGTACACAATAAATATCACTGTGCACACACCGGTGATCATTGCGGTAGACTCTTCATTAGCAGATCGGAGTACATACAGACAGACAAGTATAATAATCCCGTTTCCAATCAGACTTACTGTAGCAAACGTACGCCGTAGCTTACGTAAGATGGGTGTGTGGTAATTATATTCACTTACCGTGACTCCAAAGCTGATGGTTTCCCTTGTCACATAGGGTGCAAAGGATAGAAGTAAGGCTAATGGAGCAAAGATTAAAATGATAGGCAATATACTAAATAGTTGCATACATAACACACTCCCTTGATTCTTTATTCTTTGTTGTGACCCATCTTCACATCATCATACATTTGGGCTAATACCGCTGATAGATCCTCCTTTGTCATTCCTCGACAGATCGCTTCGGCAATAATCGGTCTTAATTCACTCTGTTGCTTTTTCAGAAAATCATCTGTTAAATCAGGCATTCCATCAGGGTTTACTACGACTCCCTTTTGTCTATGAACTTGAATGTACCCATCTTGCTTGAGTAGGGTATACGCCTTGTTGACCGTATGAAGGTTAATTCCAATATCTGCTGCCAAATTCCGAACAGAGGGTAGAGCCTCACCAAGCTGTAACTCACCACTAGCAATGCCTTCAATAATCTGAGAAACAAGTTGCGAATAGATGGGCAGTTCAGATTGCATATCCAGTTGAATAATCAAGCGTTCACCTTCTTTTGTTATCTGTTATATACCAACTATAACAAGCGTTTTTTAAATAAGCAATAGTCGAGCACATGGTTATGGAAAAAACCGTCTCAAGGTGAGGTACACAGAGGCGCTTGCCAAGCTCCTCAAGAACACACACACCCTTAATTAAGAATCCGTATCTCCGAGGAGAAATGGAATCAAGACATGGGAGGGTGGATCGTTGTCACGATTCATGAAATCGTCCAATAAGCCACCATCCTAAAGAAAGTATTCAAATTTCGAAGTGAGGGTAAGAGCTAAAAATGGATTGAACTTGGTGGTAAACAGTGTTACTCTAAAAGTCTATGTTCGACAGTACATTTAATAATAGTCACCATTTTAGTTATAAAGAAAGGTAACACTATGATAAAAGTTGATAATTTATCCTTCTCATTTCCGCAAAAAGAATTATATACAAACATTTCATTTACGCTTGAAGAGGGACAACACTGCGCTTTTATCGGAACAAGTGGTAGTGGGAAAAGTACACTGATAGATATACTGATGGACCCGGAAAGATATTTGTTCGATGGCAAGTTGGAGATAGACCCAAATTGCAAAATGGGGTATGTAAGTCAGTTCTCACAAGTTGAGAAACCAAAAGAAACAACCGTTTTCGAATATATCGGAGAAGATTTTATCAAGATACAAGATGAAATCACATCGATTTATGCTGAAATGGAAACCACATTGGATATGGATTCGTTGCTGGAAAAGGTTCAATCCGCTTTAGACGCATTCGATTCAATGGATGGGGACAATTTTGAAAGCAAGATTAATAAGCAGCTAAATCTGGCCAACCTCATGAAGCTAAAAGATGTTAGTGTGTCTGAGCTGAGCGGCGGGGAATTTAAGCTCATTCAAGTCATGAAGGAAATGCTGAACGGTCCAGACTTAATGATTATGGACGAACCGGATGTATTTTTGGACTTCGAAAACCTAAATGCACTTAAAAAACTAATTAATTCCCACAAGGGAATGCTGCTGGTGGTCACGCACAACCGGTATCTATTGAATCATTGTTTCAACAAAATTATACACCTGGAAAACACAGAGCTCCAAGAGTTTGATGGGCGCTATATCGATTATAATTTCTCATTACTTCAGACTAAAATAGAGTTACAAGAAATTGCAGTCGCCGAAGGTGAAGAAATCGTGAGATACGATAACATCATCGATAATCTTAGAGAAATCGCAACTTATAATTCAGAAGCATCCAGAGGTAGAGCGTTAAAAGCCAGAGTTAGGTTTCAAGAAAGATTGGAAGCACGTAGAATCAAAGCGCCCTTTGTTGATATTAAGCAGCCGGATATTACGTTTGGTATCGATCATGAAATGGAAGACACCGTTGTGGTAAATGTCCAGGATTATAGTGTTTCCTTTGATGAGCTGCTTTTAGAAAATGTTAACTTTGAGATCAAATCTACAGATAAAGTCGCCATTATCGGTCCAAACGGTACTGGGAAAACAACTTTGCTTCGGGAAATCTTCAAAAATAGTCATGATTCCATTGAAGTAAACGCTGATGTTAAAGTGGCTTATTTGTCTCAGCTTCAAGGCGAAACGCTAAAGGATTCCAATACCATACTAAATGAATTCATTGATGCCGGGTTTAAAACCTATGATGAGATCAGATCGTATCTTTTGAACTATGGCTTTGAAGGCGAAATCCTTGATCAAAAGATCGAATCTTTATCTGGTGGAGAAAAAAACATGCTTCAATTGGCTAAAGTTTCTGCCAGTAAAGCAAACGTATTACTGCTTGATGAACCGACAAGCCATTTAGACATCTACACACAATTAGCACTGGAAAAAGCCATTGAAGACTATAAAGGTGCGATTCTCATGATTTCTCATGATTTTTATTCTGTTGTAAATGGTATGGATTATGTTTTAATCATTGACGATAAGACGATAAGTAAAATGAGTATGGAAGAATTTAGACAGATGATTTATGCTAGTCATTTTAATAGAGACTATTTAGAAAATGAACAAAAGAAAAAGTCAGTTGAAATTAAAATAGAATTGGCCTTAAAAGATACTAATTTTGAACTTGCAAAAGGTTTGGTTGATGAGCTAGAAGAGCTAATTAAGTTGCTTTAAATTACAACTTTTTGATTGAAATGACTACAAGAAAGTGAAGTTAGTTACAGCGAATAGGGTAGGGCTAAAATGAATTAGTCCGATTTCAACGATGAAACATGATGATGCTGGAAAAGTATCAATAAAACAGACACTGATAAACAAAATATCAGTGTCTTTTTACTGCATGTAGATATAAGTTTCGCCGTTATGTCCGTTATGATGAACTAGGCTAGAGATGAACTTCATAGGGAAATTAATCGTAGATCACATTTTTTCCTTCTTCACTTAATTTTTTTAAAGATGTAAGCATATGATTTATCTCTTCATCGGAGTGTCTGTCCCATGAAGCTAATTCAGCTACTATTTTCAGAGGATATTTAGATCTATATGAGCGTGTTGGGTTTCCAGGAAATTTTTTATCAGTTAAGTTAGGATCATTTTCAAAATCTCCTAATGGTTCTACAATGTAGATTCTTTCTTTTAAATTCGTTTTTGCTAATTCAGCACCCCACTTGGCAGCATTTAAAGTTGCAGTAAAGTATATGTGGCTAGATTTCTTCTCTTGATAATTGGATAAGTATTGCGGTTCTAATAAATCACCAATCTTCAGTTCTGCTTTAGTACCATGAAAAAAAGGGCCATTATCTAAAACATTTTTTTGGTCATCCATACTGATGCACCTCTTCTATTTTTAGATTTGTATTTAGCAGTATAGTGTAGGAATCACAAAAAAAACAGTCTATAAAAAACATATAAATTACGATATAATGTAAGAAGAGAGAATGATATTGAACGAAAATTACACACATCGGTGAAGAGAATTAACACCGATACGTCCAAACGGGACAAAGCAGAGGTTCATACTGCTTTGTCCCGTTTGCGTTTTTCCGTCATGGCAGCAATGACGGGAGACTTCCCTCAGCACGAAGAAGCCTTGAGAGCTCTGTATGCTGGGAATCAGGATCGTTTCCACCAATTGATTAGCGACTGGGCACCCGATATCAGAGATCAGTTCAAAATATTGTCAAAAAAAAATCGCTATGAACTGCACCCCAATTGTTAACTCACAGTACAGACAGGTAAAAATTCTTTGCCTAAAGCTGCAAATTCAAATCCGAATGATCAAATAACAGAATTAGTTAAAAGATTACAGAATGATTTAACCATGCGAAAGCAACTCTCATCAAATGATAAGGATCGGCTGAAATATCAAGAAGCGTTAGATCAATTTCAAACTGCAATGCATGCTTATCAAAAAAAACAACCATAGTATATTTGGTTTGAAAAAGCTGACAATTCATCAAAAAGCCCAAGCAATATGCTTGGGTTTTCGTTATTTAATACTTAATGGCAAAGACGTGATTTGATTAATCAATATCGTACATATAATAGCCAAAGTTTTTCCCTTCCCTAGATCCTTTTTTGCATGATCTGTGTGTCAATCGGAGGGAATTGACTATCGTATTTAGCATGGAGGTTTATGAAACCGCAAAATCAGTAAGAAACTTTAGGGATTTTTAATATATTCCCACTATTTTCTTAAACAATCTTTTCTACAATGAATTCAAAGGGAGGCGAAAAAGGAACCAGAATGAGAGACTAAACTTAACAGTGAAAGGATGAATCTAGAAAACCATGAAAAAATGGCTCCGTAAGGATGCTTCGGCGGCCATGTCCTTCCTTGTACCAAGCGGCATCGGATTTGCACTTTTTTACCTTATTCCGTTTGCCATGGGTGTGTATTATTCGTTTATGAGCCATTCGGTAGACGGTCATTATGTGGGACTCGATAATTATCGCGAGCTGCTCGGAAGTGCGTCTTTCCTCAAAGCAGCTTCCAATACGTTATACTTCAGTACGATCAGTGTTCCACTTATGATCATTCTGTCATTGGGGCTCGCGATGCTTCTGCATAAAAATGTCTATATCCAAAAAGGGCTTCGAACAGCTTATGTGATGCCGCTTGTTGTGCCCACGGCCTCGATCATCATGATTTGGCAGATCCTTTTTGATTGGAACGGCTCCCTGAACGCCTGGCTGAACAGTTTCGGATACGGACGCGTGGATTGGATGAAGTCCGAATCAGCACGTATAGTCGTGATTATTGTGTATATATGGAAGAACATAGGTTACAACGTCATTTTATTCCTTGCCGGATTGCAGCAAATTCCGAAGGATTACTACGAAACGGCACGAATTGAAGGTGCTGGTCGTATACGGCAATTCCGGAGTGTCACACTGGTTTACATCACCTCGACGATGTTTTTCGTAGTGATTATGTCGATTATCAACTCATTCAAAGTATTTCGTGAAACGTATCTGATTGCAGGCGAATATCCGCATGACAGTATTTACATGATTCAGCACTATATGAACAACATGTTCATATCACTCGACATTCAGAAACTAACCGCAGCGGCATCCTTGATGTTTGTCAGTATACTACTGATCGTTCTGGCGCTGTTTGCGATGGAACGTCGGCATCGGCAGTACATGGAATAGGAGGTGAAGCGAAGTCTGTGCGAATAGTGTACATATTAAAAAATGGTGTATTAGCATTCAGCCTGAGTGTTATTGCCTTGATTCTAATATCACCATTAGTGATTATATTCACAAACTCTATGATGACCGAACAGGAAATTGGGATTAATTATGGCCTCATCGGGCAAATGAATGACGCATCAGTCGGTAGAGATAGTACATTTGCCAACCTGAAACTGATTCCGGATAAAGTGTCCTTTGCACAGTATGGGAAGATATTTATCGACAATCCGAAATATCTGATGATGTTCTGGAATTCCGTGTTCATGGTAGTACCCATCATTGTAGGTCAGACTCTTGTTGCGGCTCTGGCTGCCTATGCATTCTCCAAGCTGAAATTTCGCGGCCGAGACTCTTTATTTTTGATATATGTCATGACGATGCTCATGCCATTCCAAGTCACGCTGGTGCCCAATTATATTATGGTCGATATGCTTGGAATGCTGAATAGTACGAGTGCCATCATCGTTCCTGGCATCTTCGCAGCTTTTGGCGTGTTTATGCTCAGACAATTCATGCTGGATATTCCCTACGCTTATATTGAAGCTGCCAAGATGGACGGAGCAGGACATTTAAGGATATTTGTTACGATGATTGTTCCAATGATCAAGCCAGGGTTAGCCGCACTTGTGATCTTGCTCTTCGTTGATTATTGGAACATGGTGGAACAGCCTCTTATTTTTTTGGACGATCCGTTCAAGCAACCGCTGTCCGTCTTTTTATCTACGATTAATCAAAGCGAGCAGGGGATTGCTTTTGCTGCGTCCATGCTCTATATGGCCCCGATGGTGATGGTATTTCTGTATGCGGAGTCGTATTTCATTGAAGGTATTCAATTATCCGGAGTGAAAGGTTAACTTTTCAGTGCGCGAGTTTGGGAGGAGAAAAAAAGGATATGGAGTTAAGTAAAGGGGCTGCTGACCAAAGACGAAAGCGAATCATTCTAGTCCTGTTCATCAGTTTTATGTTATTGCTGCTGATCTTTACATTGTTCAGTAACACGTTGCAATCGCTGACCTTACCGAAAGTAACGACGGAGCAGCCGAAAAAGGGCGGCATTCCGTTAGTTCTCGAAGGTATCGGAATCCTTCAGCCGATCGCTGAAGCAAAGTTATCCGGTTCAACCAACTGGAAGACTCAGCAGATTCATGTGAAAGAAGGCGATCGCGTAAAGAAAGGACAGAAGCTTATCACCTATGACAGTAAACCGGCAAAACAAGATATTGAAGTTGAAGTAACGAATCTGGAAAAGCAGAAGATCGAGCAGCAGAATTTTCAGGACCAGTTTATCCTGGCGTCTTTCGAAGAAGATGAACTCAAGCGGCGCAGCGCACAACGTGATATTGAAAAAGGTAAACTTGATATCGCTGCACAGGAGCGCAAGATCAACGAAATAAGAGAACATGTGTCCAAAAATCAGATGCTGACCGCTCCGTTCGACGGTATTATAACGAAGCTGAACGCGGTAGAAGGACTGGCTTCCGCAGGCGAGCCGGATATCATCGTCTCGAAAAGCAGCCACGGGTACAGGTTCGAGGTTAGTGCAGATGCAAAGCGTCTGTCCAGCTTAGGGATATCCATTGGAGAACGAATCAAGGTAGAGGTAGATACAGACCAAGAGCAACAAGCCAGAAGCATGGATGGCATCATTGAAGAAATCAATAATGCGAAGCCACTTATAGAGGGATCATCTGAATCTGATGAAGGAGCGGGGTGGTAACCATGCCTCAAAAGATCCTTCGCATTAAGCTCCTTGATGCCAAACTGAAAGGAGGTGAGCAGGCTCGGATTAAAATCGAGAAAAGTTCTCTCGATCAAGGTCTGCTTGTTTCCAATGAAGCTATTCATCAGAACCGTGAAGGCACTTATGTTTTTGTAGTCGACGAGAGGCCGGGTGCACTCAGTAATGTATTTGTTGTCCGTAAAGTCGATATCCAGTCCAGCGAGAAGAATGACAAAGAAACGATGATCCAAACCGACAGCATCTATGCAGAGGATAAGATTATTTTGAACAGCAGCGAGCCTTTACAGGAGGGCGACCGTATTCGTCTGGAATAGTGAGATGTAACAAAAAGAAAATACCAGGAGGAATTATACAATGAAAAAGTGGCTTTTGCTCCTTTCTATGATGGCTATCATCGTAGTTTTAACCGCATGCAGTTCAGGAGGAAGTGGTAAAACGGATAAAGTGACATCAAAAGATGGAAAAACAGTGCTTACCCTGTCTGTGACAGAGTCGAGTCCATTCTATCAAACGGTGGAAAAAAAATTCGAAGAGAAATACCCGGACATCGATCTGCAGATCAATGCATATAAAACGGGTGAACAATGGGAACCAGGGGAATACGAGAAGTATCGGAATTCAATGAATACAGCCATGTTATCGGGAAAAAGCATGGATATCATTGAAGTCGATGACCTGCCACTCAAAGATTATGTGAACAAAGGTTTTCTTCTCGACATGAATGACTTGCTCAAGAAAGATCAGACATTGGATAATGACGATTTGCAAATGAATATTTTGGACGGTTTGAAGCTGAATGATGGAATGTATACGATACCTTTGGGGTACATGTTACGGTTATTCGTAGGAGACGGGGAGATACTGAGCAACGCTAATGTTAAGCTTGATGATAAGACCTGGAACTGGAAAGAGTTCGAAAAGGTTTCGAAGGAAGTGATCCAAAAGAAAAGCGATACCGATCAGCTTTATGCGTTAGCATCCTACCCGCCGGAACTTCTCTTTCAGGAGATGCTTGTTGAGAACTACGCTGCATTTGTCGATCCTTCAGCCAAAAAGGCAACATTCGATTCTCCCGAATTTGTGAATCTGTTCGAGCAAGTTAAACAAATGTATGAGGAAAAGATTGTGACATCAGAAGAGGCAAAGCCGGGCAATCAAATGTTCAATTCCACGTCGATTACATCGCCAATTGATTTTATCGAAGGTCCCTATATGCTTTTTGATCAACCTGAGCTGTTGCAAACACCACAAGCGGGAGAATCTGGAGATCGCAAAGGCGCGCGAGTTTCTACTATGACGCAGTTCGCAATCCATGCCAAATCGCCCGTAACAGATGAAGCCTGGAAGTTCATCAACTTCTTATTGTCGGAAGAAGTGCAAATGCTGCAAGATCGAAAAGGATTCTCGATGCTAAAATCCGTGAATGAAAAGAAAATTGATGAGCTTCATGAAAAAGTTGAGAATGGCGACTACAAACTTCCGAATGGGGAGATGGCAAAAGTATCGGATGAACAGTTCACCGTATTTAAACAAATTGTTCAATCCGCCGATCAATATGTAGATCTGGATGCTAAAGTGTTAAGGATTGCCGGAGAAGAGTCCGTTGCATTCTTTGGCGGACAGAAAACTGCAGAGGAAGTGGCCAAGCTAATCCAAAACCGGGTCACAACTTATCTAAACGAATAGGTGAATGGCGGGAAAGTGTCTTTTAGACTTTAACATAATGGGCATGGATAGGGATCGAGTAACGGGTTTGGTAATTGATCTATACTTCAAATTTAAAGATCAGTTAGAAAGTGAATATGGGGAAGACTGGCGAGAAATTTAAATCACGGAGGTACCCATGAAAATGATTTATTGCAGCATCCAGTCATTAGAGGTTTGGAAACAAGCCCAAGAAACAGTGTACTGTATAATCACCGGTCACAATACTGACTCCTGAAGGACTGGAAATCCCAGGCCAACTTGAGGATGATCCCTTGATTTTCGTCTGAAAGTTAGGAATATCTAATTTCTTGCAAAAAGGAAATGAACTTCATAACCTTGGTGGGGGGACAATGACTGCGGAGAAGCTTGAGGATCATTTTGCAGCAGTGATCTAGTAAGAATATGTAATCGAAAAAACGGGCTGGTCACTTATGTGACTTGCTCTTTTTGGTGTTTTAGTACCTATGTAAGGGGTCATCATAGAATAAATAATACTTGACCTTAGGTCTGACCTAAGGTTTATGCTATTAACAGATAGGACAACAAAGGTGGAGATAACCATGAGTGCCATGAAGGATGAAATTACAATTAGCGAGCTGGCCAATCTGATGCAAGTGTCCGTACATCAGATTCGTTATTTTGAAGAAAAAGGGGTACTACAGCCGGCATATACAGGTGATAATCAATACCGAATGTACGGGATCGACGAAGTGTATCGACTTGCTCATATTCTATTGCTGCGTAAGATGGGTCTGTCTGTGCAAGTGATCAAAGAGTGCCTGTCCCATCTGACTGCGGAGCAGATTACTCCGCTTTTTCGTCAGGCCCTGACAGATACAGAGGCGGAGATCCGAAAGCTGCAGGAGACCAAACGTTTTATTGAAAAGCTGCTTGAGGAAAAAGAGTACATTTCCCAAACAGAGGAAGGTGCATATGCGCTCGTTCAGCGTGACGAGGTTCCACTGTCCTTGTGGTTTGAGTTGCAGGCACCTGCCAGCCTGAGCGCCCAAGAGCTTGTGCAGAACAGCAACAACAGTAGCAACGTTCCTAATCTGTTTGAAGCAGATATTCATTATGTGTACAGCGATTCTGGCATCGTAGGCATGTACACTCGGGAAGAAGAAGTGCTGAGTGATTTAATGCTGCCAGCAGGTTCATATGTATCCCGTACCCTATGGGTACAAAATGAAGAACAACTCACTGCTAATATTCAGGATTTCTATGCTTACGCTGAAGAGATGGGATACATCTGTTCAGGACCGCTGATCATGGTGGAAAAATCCTATTTATCCCTTTTCACACCTGAACAGCTATATTATGAACTACTCTCGCATGTCTCGAATCCTGAGGTGGTGAACTTATGAGCAATCTTGTTCAGACGAATCTCATCAATACAAATCTCATTCAAACCCAAGTCGTCCGGATCGAACCCATAACACCTGCGAAATACAGGGATGCTGCAAAACTGATGGCGTATGGTTTCGGGCACAAATTCCAAAAGTCTTCTTCATTGTCTATATCCGAGCTGGCTTCCGTCTTCGAGCAGTTGTTGCTTTATGAACCCAAGCAGACAGGCAGTCTGCGCGTTGCAGCGTTGGAGAATGATGTACTCCTAGGAACGATGGCTCTAAAATGGAAGGCCAGTGAGGTTATTAAGAAGGCTGATGCTACCCCGTCAAAATGGTGGAGAATGCGCAGGCACATCGGATATTGGAAACTGCTTCGAATCATGGCGGGAATACAGCTGCTAAAACATGAGCCTGATGCGGGGGAATGTTATATCGAAGATATCGTTGTACACCCGCATCATCAAGGCAGAGGCGTTGGCAGACAACTTATGGCCTGGGCACAACAATACAAGCTTCAAACTGCACAGCTGTCTTATCTAAGTCTGCATGTCGCGAGTCATAATCAGAAAGCGATGCAGCTGTACGAACGGTATCATTTTCTCAAACAAAACAGTACAAACAGCATTCTAACAGGATTGCTACTCGGTGAACATCAATGGAACTACATGACCCGCAAAGGAGACAACTACGTTGAAACAGCACAAGCTTAAACGCAAAAAAATATGGATCTCCTTACTCATTTTCATTTTATTATTCACTGGTACAGGGCTATATATCGTTGCACAACAGGACTATAACATGGTGGAACACCCCGTAGAAATTCATACTGCCCAGGGGACATTGACAGGCATCCTTACACTCCCCAAAAAGGATACCGAGAAAGCGAAGCTTGGCTTGGTGCTCTTTATCCACGGAGACGGTCCCATCGACGCAACGCATAGTGAAGGCTACAAACCGCTATGGGAGCGCCTTGCCTCCATCGGTTATGCATCCTTATCCCTGGACAAACGCGGTATAGGAGGTTCGGAGGGGAACTGGCTGGATCAAAGCATCGATGATCGCGTAGTTGAGGCACAGCAAGCCGTCGCCTGGGCCAAACAACAGCCGATGATTGACGGTTCCCGGATTGGCGTATGGGGAGCAAGTCAGGCGGGCTGGGTCATCCCCAAACTTGCTGGCAAGGAAAATCTCGCATTCAGCATCCTTGTATCACCAGCTATTAATTGGCTGAACCAAGGCGAATACAATACGCGGAGTCAGATGGCAAAGGATGGCCACTCGTCACAGGAGATTGAAGCACAGGTAACGTACGAGAATCAGACCAAAGATATTTTAAAGAGTGATGGCACTTATGAGGAATATACCCAGCATACACGGAAAGGCGAAGAACCGATGTCCCGGGAACGCTGGAACTTTGTCAGCAAAAATTATAATGCGGATGCTACCGAAAGTCTGCGCAATTTCAAAAGTCCGGTTCTGCTGCTGCTTGGACAAGATGATGTTAATGTGGATATTAAAGATACAGAACGTACCTACCGTCAGGAGGTCAATCCGTCTTACTTGCTCCATGTAAAAACATTCCAACATACGGAACATTCCATGTTGCCCACATCTATTGCAGGGTCGGAATGGAAGATGGGACTTCGTTTCCTATTTGCTCCAAGAAGCATAACAACGCAAGGTTATATGGATGAGATCGGGAAATTCTTGACAAAACGGGCGTTGTAATAAGTAGTTTCACGTTGAAGTTATCAGGTCTTATTCTATTGAAAGTAGGTATGAAACCGTCAATCAAAATGATCGACGGTTTTTTATATGAATTTGTACTTTTTTCCATGAAAGTGGGTCGCAAGGGGATATTATTACTATAAAGACCATGGGGATGTAGTCGAGATCAAGGATTAGCTATTAAATCCGCTCACGAATTCGGCGCGCATCGCTGTAATTACGCTTTGAAGCGCGACTCTTTAGAGCAGATAGAGCTAACCAAAAATGAGATGAGGCACAAAGGCGAATTGAAGCCTATATCTATTTTTACAACCAATTTTGATTATCATGAATATCTATAGTTTTACTACTAACAACATTTTGACAGGTTTTAATATGTTCACGCATAAATTAGAATGTTTTTGAAAGGGTTGGAACAACTAATGTACACGTGAACAGTCTGATTTCATTAGGCTTTGTTATGGCGATGTTTGTAGGCCCTGCACTGTGGGTACTCACTATTGTCTTAATCGTGTTGACTGTAGCATATCTGTTAAGTGCTGTACCTCTTGTAAGCAAATATGCTCCAAACACAATTTTAGAGTAAAATAATAAAATGATCTTAATCTAACACGGTTAGCGTATATCCTCCCTTTTGAGAAGAGGGGGGATTTTACTGAATTCGAAGAGAAAATCTGGGGGTGAAAAAATGCTGGAATTAGAGTTTACGACTATAGAGGTATGGGATGAAGCATTGTGGGCGCGGATGGAGCGGATCTATCATGAAGCTTTTCCAAGCGGTGCCAAGACAAAAGCGATTCTTCGCAGTATGCTGGATCGGGGCATTGGTTATTTACACACGGGCGTGCATCATGGAGAAGTGGTTGCGATGGCTGTTACTGGACTGGTGGGTAAGGGTGCAGACCGCATCCTGATTATTGATTACCTTGCGATTGAACAGCAGCTGCGCGGGTTGGGTATAGGAACATGGATGCTAAAGCAACTCAGAGATTGGGCGTTGAGGGAACACGGGATCAAAGGGATTATCATCGAGGCGGAGTCCGGGACAACAGAGGCTCATCAGAAACGCATTCAGTTTTGGCAACACAACGGGTTTGTCCTAACCACCTATGTTCATCAATATAGAATGGTACCTGAACCGTATCAGGCAATGATGTTACCAATGGATGGAAGCACTCCGGTGTCTGATGAGGGTGAGGAACTATTTCATTATATCAATGCTTTTCATAAGGTTGCTTACCGGAAGAGTTAGACCACAATCAAGGTAGCTCATGGAAACCGTAACCAGAATCAATGAATTTGTTCATATATGATGAACTGGAGTATGATGAGGGAGAGCAATGCTGATAATCAACACATGTATAAATGGCATTACTTCTTTGAAGGGGGACATCTGTTTTGGATGAGCAGTTTCTAGATTTATTGGGCCACAAATATGATACAGAAGAAAAAATTATCACAGAGATCATCAACCTTGAAGCGATCTCCAATCTCCCAAAGGGAACCGAGCATTTTGTCAGTGATTTGCATGGAGAGTTCCAAGCTTTTCAGCATGTACTGCGAAACGGTTCGGGTACCGTCAAAGAAAAAATTAAAGAATTATTCCGGGAGGTATGGACGGATCAAGAAATCAATGAATTTGCGGCGTTGGTTTATTATCCCGAAGAAAAAATACAACTGGTTATAGGAGAACTGAGCAATAGACAGGCTTTGAACCAGTGGTATAGACTAACGATTGAACACATGCTCAAGCTTATTTCTTATGCCTCTTCCAAGTATACGCGCTCGAAATTACGTAAAGCTCTGCCGGAGCAGTATGTATATATTGTGGAGGAGCTTCTATACAAGACGGATTCGAACAACAATAAGGATCCTTATTACGAGGAAATCTATCGGCAAATTATATCCTTGGGCCAAGCGGACAAGCTCATTATTGGCCTTGCTTACACGACCCAGCGCCTGGTGGTTGACCATCTTCATGTGGTTGGAGATATCTATGACCGGGGGCCGGACCCCGATAAAATTATGGATACGCTAATCAACTACCATTCTGTAGACATTCAGTGGGGGAACCATGATGTCCTCTGGATCGGTGCCTACGCGGGTTCTCTGGTCTGCCTTGCGAATATTATCCGGATCTGCGCCAGATACGACAATCTGGACATCATAGAAGATGTATACGGAATCAATCTGCGCCCACTGCTAAACTTGGCGGAAAAATACTATGAAGACAATCTGCCCTTCAGACCTAAGTTACAGGCTGGCAATAATGTATCGGAGCAGGAAATTCTGCAGATCACCAAGATTCACCAAGCCATTGCCATGATCCAATTTAAACTTGAAAGCCCGATTATCAAAAGACGCCCATACTTTAATATGTCTGAAAGACTTTTGCTGGAGCAGATTGATTACGACAAAAATGAAATCAACATCTGCGGAAAAACGTACCTGCTGGAAAACACCTGTTTTACAACCGTAAATCCGCAGAAGCCTGAACAATTGCTGGAGGAAGAACGCCAGGTGATGGAAAAGCTGCTGTTCTCCGTTCAGCATTCCGAAAAGCTGGCGAGACATGTGAATTTTCTCATGAAAAAGGGTAGCCTTTATTTAAAATACAATGGGAATTTGTTAATCCACGGCTGTATTCCTTTGGATGAAGAAGGAAATATGGAAGAAATGCAGATTGAAGACAAGACATATGCGGGCCGTCAATTGCTTGATGTTTTTGAAGATTATTTACGTTACGCCTTTGCACATCCCGAAGAGACAGAAGATCTGGCGACGGATATGGTATGGTACATCTGGACAGGGGAATGTTCCTCGCTCTTTGGTAAGAGAGAAATGACCACTTTTGAACGTTATTTTATCCAAGATAAAGAAGCACATAAGGAGAAAAAAAATCCTTACTACCATTTACGTGAAAATGAAGAGGTCTGCCGAAAAATCTTGCAGGAGTTTGATTTGAATCCGGATCATGGACATGTCATTAACGGCCACACGCCAGTCAAAGAAATTAGCGGAGAGAGCCCTGTTAAAGCAAACGGCAAAATGATCGTGATTGACGGCGGTTTTTCCAAAGCCTATCAATCCACAACGGGCATTGCCGGATATACCTTGCTGTACAATTCCTTTGGCATGCAACTCGTCGCCCATAAGAAATTTAATTCAAAAGAAGATGTGTTATGTAACGGAACGGACGTGTTATCTGTAAAAAGATTGGTGGACAAAGAACTGGAGCGGAAACTGGTGAGGGAAACCAATGTCGGGGAAAAGCTGCTGCAGAAAATCTCAAATTTGAAGGATCTACTAGAATATCGCTACATGAAATGAGAGTTCAGCCACTGAAAGAATGGATGAAATCAGGATACGATTTTTCAGAACTTAAATAAAAACCCTTTTAAAGCAGTGCCATCAAACGTAGGCATTGATTTAAAAGGGTTAAAATTTCTTCTATCTAACCTGAACGGTAATTAATTTTGATCGATTTTCTTACCTAAAGCAGCTCCATTTGACTCGATAACCTGTTTATACCAGTTGAAACTTTTCTTTTTGATTCGCTTGAAACTTCCACTAAGATCATCATGACGGTCTACGTAGATAAATCCGTATCTCTTTTTGATAACGATCATAGTAGGTGTTTAGCGTGTAACGCAGACCTTCTGGATCGATCTGCCAACCCCACTCTGAGCTTGCAAGATAAGGGTTTTTGACTGTACTCAAAATATTAGCCTTGGATTGAATATTTAGTTCCTCGTTTGCAGTTGCGCATCCGCTCATACAATAGCTAAACGAAATGAAATCTACTGTATGACGCAGCATTTCCTCATCACCCTGTTCCATATGGATCTGGATGTCATTTTCCTTGAAATACCGCTTGATGTAACTTGGATAGTAACCTCTAACTTGAACGTCTGCAAAGAAAAGTGTCTCGCGTTCCTGTTCAAGAGTCTTAATTATATCGGAGGGATGAGGAGTCAACGGAACTGATGGTGAATCGCCTGGTACAATACCTGTTTAGATATCTCCCCCTGATCGTGACGAATCCCAACGGATATGAATGGGGCATGCAGGGCGATGTTGATTTCATTAAATGTTAGCCAGTCGGATACTTTTTCACGATAACGTTCTCTGCATAGGCTCCTTCAACTTGGTTGGCGGCTAGTGCGCCGCCACATAGAAAGTTGAAGGAAATTCTTTCATAATAAACTTCCTTTCCATAATAGAGCATTGACTATAAGCAATGCTCTATTTAATTTGATCGTAGTTATTTTCAAGGTATAAGCGTCAAGATTTCATTTGGATAGGTCGTTTTCGTGTCCTGTGTTGGTGTAACCGACTTATAAGCATCGGTATTCGTGACAACGACTGGAGTTGTGATATCAAAGCCAGCTTCCTGAATTTTAGCAATATCGAAGTCCAGTAATAGCTGTCCCTGAGTGATCTCGTCACCTTCATTAATATGAAGCGAGAAGTACTTTCCTTTGAGTTTTACTGTATTTATACCTACATGAACAAGCAGCTCGGCTCCCTGTTCAGACCGCAATCCAATGGCATGCTTGGACGGGAATGTGGTAACAATTTTACCGTTAAAAGGAGCACACACCTACCTTCAACCGGGACGATGGCAATACCTTTTCCCATGGCTTCAATCGCAAATGCAGCATCATCCACATCCTTGAGAGCTTTGATCTGTCCATTAAGCGGAGAGCTGATCACTTCTTGGATTGCAATATGGGTCTGGGGAACTTCAACCTTTTTTGAATCCGTTTTTACTTTGTTAGGCGAGTTGGAGGGTTCGGCTTCGCCGATGCCGAAAATCAGTACGAGCACCGTTGCCAAGACTAAGGATAATAATGAACCGAGTATTGCGTAACTTATTGGAGTGAATGCTCCAAACGCAAAGACACTCTGGAGAACAAAGGATGTCGCATTGACTTTAAATAAAGCCAGAAATACGCCTCCAATTGCTCCCGCCGCAATCATCAAAGGAAGTAGCCTTTTGTAACGAAGAACGATACCCTACAGAATTGGTTCAGTAACCCCTGCAAGTAATGCAGTCATGGTTGAGGAACCGGCAGCTGCTTTTAATGCGGAATCCTTGGTTTTTAGGAAGACACCTAGCGCTATACCTGTTTGCGCATATGTTGCTGCCAGCCACATGCCGATGATCGGATCGGCTCCAAGTTCGCTCAGGTTCAACAGAATAATCGGTACCAACCCCCAGTGGACGCCAAGAACCACCAGGAAAGGAACAAGTCCTCCAATGACTAAACCAGCAACGATACCGCTGTTTTCGACCAGGAATGTAATGCCACCAGCAATACCTTGGCTCACGTACACACCGAATGGGCCAAACGCAATGACGGTTAATGGTACCACGATAACTAGTGACAGCATCGGAACGAGGAACAACTGCACACTCTTAGGAACGATTCTCTTCAAGTTTCTTTCCAATACAGCAAAGATTGAGACCGCAATAAAGACGGGAAACACAGTAGAGGCATAGTTAGCAAGGATAACTGGTATGCCGAGGAACGTTGTGCGTTCCACACCGGAAGCCAGGATGCCAGTAAAATTGGGTTCCATCAATGCTGCGCCGATGACTCCGCATACGTATGGCGTAGCGCCTAGCTTGTTTGCTAGCGTAATGCCCAGCAGGATCGGCAGGAAATAGAAAACGGCATTACCAGCAGCAGCAAGGATCAGGTACGTATGTGACTCCGCAGAAAGCCATCCGAGTGTTGTCAAAATGCTTAACAAAGCCTTAACCATACCTGAACCGACCAGGGCAGGAAGAAGAGGAGAGAAACCGCCAGAAATGATCTCGAAGATTCGGGAAGTCATACTCTTCTTCTTCGTACTGGTCTGTTCCTTATTCAAAGAACCTACATTAATCTGGTTCATAATTGCGCTATATACTTCTGGAACTTGATTCCCAATAACAACTTGATACTGTCCACCGCTCTCTACCACCGTTAAAACTTTTTTCAATTGTTCTAATGATGGTTTATCGGCTTGACTGGTATCGTTTAACACGAATCTAAGGCGTGTCGCACAGTGCACCAGGCTATCAATATTGGACTCGCCGCCAACCAAACGGACAATATCTGCTGCTGCCTGGTCGTAGTTCTTGCTGCTACTCTCTTTTGACATAACGTTCCGCTCCTCTGAATCAATTATTTAGCTTGATTAAACACCGTTCTGATTGCTACAGGAATTGTAATCATCGACGATACATCCAACATTCGCAGAGTATCGTCATCAAGACGTTTCCCTATATCGGATACCCATGCTGCTTCTGCAGCTTCAGCACTTTCAAATATAAAGTCTATTGTTACAATACAGTCAAGAGCGGTTTTATGAATGTAAGCGCTATATGATATAAAACATTACATGGGAGTGAGATAATGAAAACTTTCCTATCCATTGGAGAGATGGATAAATTAAACAATGTTACCATTCAGACGCTTCGTCATTACGATAAACTGAATCTATTCAATCCAGAATATGTAAACAAAGATAATAACTACCTTTACTATAGCGTTAGACAAATTTTTTATCTGGATATCATTAAGTATTTAAAGTTTATTGGAACACGGCTTGATTAAATTAAGCAGGTTATTGAAATGCCACCTGAGGAGATTTATCTGTTTTTGGATAAACAGGAGGGTATAGTGAAGGAAAAGATCAAACAGTTTGAGGAAGCACATCGCATTTTAAATCTGCGTAAAGGTCAACTTCAAGAACAATTTCTGCTGGAAAGTCAGACAAAGGGGATTGTTTATCAGCGTAGAATATTAGAGCGAAAGATTTTGAGATTACAGTTGAATGTATGCGAGCGAAGGCCAAGGATAAAGGGATCGAGATCAGAGTCAGTAAAGCGGAGGGAGAACCGGATGATGAGGATACGACAAGAGTTTACGCCAACGTAAATCCAATGTTGATGTCACATGCGATCGCCAATCTTGTGCACAACGCTATCAAATACTCAGCCAATCACTCGCAGATCAAATTAGAGATGGAACATACACCGAGTGAGGTGGTTATATGGATACGCGACCAAGGTATCGGCATCGCGGGCGATGAGCTGGAGAGAGTGCAGGAACGCTTTTACCGGGCGAAAAATGCAAGTACAGCGAACGGTTCAGGTCTTGGACTTTCTATTTGTAAAGAAATTGTAGATCGGTTTAATGGGTATATCGACATCGAAAGTCAACTGGGAAAAGGTTTTATATAATCACTTCATAAGAAGAAATCACACATTTATGGAGGGATCATGATGAAATTGATAAACAAAGCTACAGCTATTATCCTGCTGAGTACTTTACTAACGATGGCTCTGACGGGCTGTCAGTCCAATGGTGCCAAGTCTCCAGAAGCGGCGCAGAACTCGGCTGAAAAAAACACGTCGAACGAACAGGCCAAAGGCGAAGGAGCATCAAATTCTACAGCGCCTGCTTCAGAAAATTCGGAAGGACAGAGTGCTGAAGCTATTAAGGAAGGTTCGATGGAGAAGGAAGGCAATGTGGTGCTGAAGGAGCTTGCTTTTGTCTATAATGAGCACACCATTGCGATTTCGGATACAGCGAATGAGGATCAGATGGAACAGATGCTGGGCCAACCGGATAACCTGAAATCTCATACGTACAGCGCCGACGATGGAACAAACATGGATACGTTAATCGGTTTTACAGAAAAAGTCTATACGTATCCTGGTCTGGAGATTAAAACAATCCGTATACCGGAGGGGAAACAAGACTCCATCTTTCATATCGAAATTACAGATCCTAAGTATGCAACAGTGCGAAACATTAAAGCAGGAGATAGCCTGGATACACTCAAAGATGCCTACCCTGAGGGGAAACTGCTTGGTGATGGAGCTCCAGATGAGGAGGATGACTTCCGTTACGAGCCATCCAATTATGTGGATGTGATGTCGTTTCATATCAAGGATGCCAAGGTGGAGAGCATTCAGATTTACAGCCTTCTGGACTAATATTTAGGGATCAATGTTGGTAAGCTATTCATACGATTCAACTTTAATACCTGCCCGGGAGGAGGGGCAGGTATTTTCTCCTTGTACAATTTTGCCATACACAACTTTTGGAATTTAAAAAAGCTGCCGCCTGTAAAATACAGACAGCTTCAACAAGTTGCCTAGTTTTTTTCAAAATGTCCTTTACATAGGGTACACTTTGGGATCATTTCTCGCATCAACCCCATTGCATGATTTCAGCCAATGAGGTAGCATAATTTAGAATTCTTTGCTCTTGCTCAACCGAAGAATTATTCTTTTTTAGGAGAGTGGAAACGATGCCTACGATATTGGTTGCTGACGACGATGCGAACATTCGCAAACTCGTTGGTTTATTTTTACGTAACGACGGATTTACAACCATCAACGCCGCAGACGGAAAGGAAGCCCTAGCTATCTATACCTCCACGCCAGTCGATTTGGTCATTCTTGATATTATGATGCCAGTCATGGACGGTTGGGCATTATGCGAGGAACTTCGAAGAGCCAATCCGGATCTTCCGTTACTAATGTTGACGGCAAGAAACGAAACCTGGGAGAAAGTACAAGCTTTTCAGCTCGGGACAGATGACTATATGACGAAGCCATTCGATCCGCTTGAGTTGATGGCTCGCGTCAAGGCACTGTTGAAACGATACCGTATAGGTTTAACGCAGACCATCCAGTTAGGAAACGTTATTCTGAACCGGCAGACTTATAAGGTCCTGAGGGGGACAGAGTCGTTCACCTTGCCGCTTAAAGAGTTCGAATTATTGTATAAACTTGCTGGATTACCGGGACAAGTCTATACGCGCGAGCAATTAATCGATCAAGTTTGGGGAATTAATTATACTGGCGATGATCGAACGATAGACGTACATATTAAACGTCTACGCGAACGTTTTGCTGATATCTCCGATTTTCGCATCGAAACGGTGCGGGGACTTGGCTACCGGCTAGAGGTGCAGGAGTGACCGGCTCCCTATATACACGTGTAGTCCTGACATTTCTGGTCTCCGTGATCGGGGGCACAATCCTTTCTTTTCTTGCTACAACCTGGATATTTCAAGATAAATTAAACGAAAACTTACAAGGCTCCTTGCTTGACTTTGGCCAGGATATCGTCCGTATCTACGAGACATTGCCGCTACGCGAAGCAGAAATGTTTATAAGTGAAATGAAACAACTCAACTCTTACCACATTCGAATCTATAAAGCAACGGATCAGTTTCAATCCTATGGAGAACTTAAAGGACAACATCCTTTCCTAGTGACTACAGAACAAGTGAAGAAAGTGCTGGATGGAGGAAGAGTCCAAGTTAATGGAATCGATACGATCTTCTTGGGATTGCCGATAAAAACTGAAATGGGAAGCATAGCGATGTTTGTAGAGCCCCTCACTTCCTCTTCCACCTCATTTCTCATCAAGTTTGTTGTAACCTTTTTGATTTGTTCGTTGTTAGCAGGAAGCCTATTGATACTAATTGCGGCTATTTTTCTGGTAAGACCGATCAAAAAATTGACAGAAGCGACCCGGCTTATAGCTGCTGGAGATTTCAACGTCAAGCTTAATATTAAACAAAAGGGTGAGATAGGTACTTTGGCTCGCAGCTTCGAAGAAATGATGCACGATCTAAAGCAGCTTGAGCAGATGCGCAGGGAATTCGTAGCAAACGTGTCTCATGAAGTTCAGTCTCCACTCACTTCCATTTCCGGTTTTGCTATAGCGCTCAAGCAGGTAGACATCCCGGATGAAGAACGAAGCTCTTATCTCGACATTATCATCACTGAAACTGCACGGATGTCCAAAATAAGTGATAGTCTGCTAAAGCTGAGTTTGCTCGAATCTCAGTCATTGCAAATGCGACTTGCCACGCTCAGTCTGGATGAACAGATCAGACGAGTAATCGTCGCTATTCAACCCCAATGGTCAGCCCGCAACATTCAGTTCGATCTAGATTTGCAGCCCACCAAAATCACTGCCGATCATGACCAGTTAAATCAGGTGTGGATCAATATCCTCGGCAATGCCATCAAATTTTCCAAAGATGGTGCCCGCATTAACGTCAGGATCAAACAGAATATCAAGAACGTGACGATCCGTATATCGGATTCGGGTATTGGTATCCTGCCGGAAGACCAAAAGCGTATATTTGACCGATTCTTTAAAGCTGATCGTTCCCACAGCCAGATATATGAAGGCAGCGGTATGGGACTGGCTATTGTAAAGCAGATTGTCTCACTTCATCAAGGGGACATTATGGTTGAGAGCGAATACGGACGAGGAACGACCTTCATAGTCATCTTGCCAATCACACCACGAGCAGGGTGATTGGAGTTCATGCCTTCTCTAGGCTATGCAACCATGTATAACCCTCCTTGCACGTGATCATGCAAACTTTTTGGGCCTGTTCATCCTCCGTTCATACTGTATTAATTAGGTGGACATCTTGGTAGGTTACACTGTCTTTAGCGCCCACGTTAAGGTGGCCTAACACAATGATGAAGACAGGAGTAGATGCAAAAGTGAAACCAAGAGAGGTAACAAAAATGAAGATGAGTGTGAGGACAGCAAGAAAAAGAAATACTATAGCTGCTGTGACTCTCATGCTGACTATACTTGCTCCAATGTCTGCAATGGCCGCACCGACTGCCATGAATAACAACGTTAACCTTACGTATGAGACAACAAAGAATACCGCAATCGAAAAATCCAAATTACTGACTGAGACTTACGGTACGACGAGTCTGCAATATGCGCTCATTGATGGTGGAGAGATTGTGGTGTCTGGTCATACGGGCAAGAACGATATAAATGATAAGGCACCTCTTACTTCAAACACGATCTATGGCATTGGTTCAACCAGTAAAATGATGCTTTCAGCCGCTGTAATGAAGCTGGTTGACGAAGGCAAGATCGATTTGGATGTGCCTGTGATGAACTATATGCCTGATTTTACAATGAAAGATAACCGACACAAACAGATTACACCCCGTATGTTGCTGAATCATTCCTCTGGTCTTCTGGGCACCTCAACCAGCAGTGCCACATTGTACGGAGATAATGACACGTATTCACATGATACGTTTCTCGATCAATTGGCGGATCAAAACCTGAAGGCCAATCCCGGCGCATACTCCGTCTACAGCAACGATGGCTTTACGTTAGCCGAGATTCTGGTTGAAAGAGTGAGCGGCATCAGTTATACCGCATTTATACACCAGTATTTCACGGAGCCTTTGGATATGAATCATACCAAAACACCACAGGATGTGGTTAATCCGGCAGAAATGGCGGGAATCTATTCCCCTTTTTATGAGGGACAACTCCCTAAAGAGAATTATAATGTCCTCGGTACTGGAGGTCTGTATTCCACTGCTGAAGATCTGGTCAAATTTTCAAAAATCTTCACGGGAGAGATCAACGACATTCTTTCCAGTAAGTCTGTAAAAGCCATGGCGCAAGAAGAATATAAAAGAGGCATGTGGCCAAAGGATAGCGATACGCTGATGTCTTACGGGTTAGGGTGGGATAGTGTGAACTTATTCCCATTCAACGAATACGGCATTCAGGCTGTTATGAAAGGTGGAGATACGTTATCTTATCATTCTTCACTCGTGGTACTTCCGGAATACAACATGGCTGCAGCGGTTATCTCTTCAGGCGGAGCAAGCATAACCAATCAATTCATTGCGAGTGAATTATTACTCAGCGCACTTGAAGATAAGGGCATTATTACAGAACGGAAACCGGAAAAATCATTTGGCGTACCTGTGAAGGCCGATATGCCTAAAGAAATCTCCAAGTTTGCAGGTATATATGGTAGCAATAATTCAGTTACGAAGATCAAAATAAATAAGGCAGGACGAATGACGGTCTCCTCTCTCACAGCTCCAAGTAATCCTGTTCAAGAATACACCTATACATCAGAGGGATCTTTTGTGAGTGATGATGGTACAGAAAAGTTGAAATTCGTTGTGGAGAAAAATGGGAATACCTACCTGTGGTCTCGATCTTATATCTCCGTTCCAGGACTCGGACAGGTGGCTCTCTCAGAATATAATGCGGAGAAGCTTAAAGCCAATACATTACCCAAGGAAATTAATGCTGCATGGGCAAAGCGCGATGGTAAAAAATATTATCTGGTGAATGAGAAATACACATCCATGCTCTATCTTAGTGCTACATCGATCCTGCCTATTCATATGAATAAAGAGAATCCAGGGTATATGTCCAATAATAAGATTATTGGAGCCAACGAAGCAGCCAATCAATTGCAGATTCCGGGTTCTGCCGGACGTGATACGATGGACATTCATTTCTCCAAAAAGAACGGAGGAGAGTATCTTACATTTTCAGGTTATGTATACGCCAGTGAGGAAATGGTGAAACCAATCTATTCGGGTAAACGATCCGCAACAACCATTCAAACAGATGGATATGCCAAATGGTTTTCGGTACCCGCGACTGCGAAAGGAAAAGTCATGACAGTGAAGTTGCCTGCAAAGGGAGCCTTTGCCGTCTATGACCAGACGGGTATTTGTATTAATCACAGCGTAGTCAGCGGTAAGAATGATGTTGTTTTACCCGAGAACGGCCGTATTGTATTTGCAGGAGAGGCTGGTTCCCAATTTCAAATTTCATTAAAAAAGTAAAAGGCATAGAGTCTCAACCGTCTGTACAATAAACGAACTCAACAGGAGAGAACCATCATGATGAAGAAAATATTAATCATTTTGCTCAAAATATTCGGTGCGATCGTTATCGCTTTTGCATTATTTATTGCGACTGTCTTTATTGTTAATGTATTTAGCAACAAATCGGAGGAAGGGAAAATAAAACCTTATGGCCAGTTTGTAGCGGTTGACGGAAAAAACATGAATGTATTGATTCAAGGAAAAGGCAAAGAAACGGTAGTATTGCTTCCTGGATATGGAACACCCGCCCCAGCCCTTGATTTCAAACCGCTCATCGATGAGCTATCTCCATTCTACAAAGTCGTTGTCATTGAGCCTTTCGGTTATGGATTAAGTGACATTACTGAAAAAGAGCGTACCACTGAAAATATGGTTAGTGAAATTCATGAAGCGTTACAGCAACTTGGTATTCATCGTTACACGCTTATGGCTCACTCCATTTCAGGGATATACGGCCTGGATTATGTGAACAAATATCCCAACGAAGTAAGTTCCTTTGTCGGCATTGAGAGTAGTGTCCCAACGCAGGGAGGTAACGATGATCCATTTCCAACCGAAACGTACAAACTGCTTAAAAAATCAGGATTCTACCGTTTGTTAATGAAACTGACCCCTGATCAACTGATTGCACCTGACGTTGATGACGAGACCAGAGAGCAAATTAGAATACTTTCACTCAAAAATACGTTTAATCCGAACAACCTGAATGAAGGCGAAAATTTCGGTCCTAATTTCAAAGCAGCTGAGAACTTGTCCTTCCCCAAAGATCTTCCTGTGATTTTCTTCTTACAGGCAAATGATACCGAAACGGAAGGATGGATACCCTTGCATGAAGAGCAAGTCAAAGATTCAGTGCATGGAAAAGTGATGACTTTCGAGGGAGAACATTATTTGCATCACACCCGATCCAAAGAAATGGTCGAAAACTTTAGGAAGTTTATGAATGAATTAAAATAAAAGAAATCAATGAGTACCGAAAAAAGACACCTCATCCATGGATTTGAATGAGGTGTTCTTTCATTTTTTATTGAGATTATCGTAAAGGAGAATCATATTCAACAGGTGTGTGTTCATATTGGTATCCAACATTAAAGTCGCTATTATAGCGGCTTTTTTGCTTTGATCGCCATCTTTATGAGACGTGATCTATAACCTTAAAGCTCAAACTTAAAATCAGATATGGATTTTAGAATGAGCTTCGTGCTAATCTAATATGATTTTCTCGTTAACCATTTGATAGTAGTACTCATCCATCTGTTCTGCCGTAATATCTTCTTCAAGATGATATATCCACCACGTCACAAGTAAACTAATGACCCCTGAATGATATTCGGCTAAAAGTTCTATGGGAGGTGAAAATGGTTTACCTCTTCTTTTGAGTTCCAGAAAATCTCTTCTGGATATATCCCCGATATAGTTTTTGAAAAAATCAGTAAATCCCTTGTCATTCTTCTGGTTTTGAACAATCGGCTCCAGTAAATTCTCCAACATGAATCTAGATAGGCTTTGCAAAGGCTGCCGAAGCCGATCTTCTATACTCATTTGTAAATAATCCTGAAGAACCCACGTGAGGGTAGCGGATAACAGCGCAAATTTATCCTCAAAATGTTTGTAAAACGTTGTACGGTGAACCATCGCTTTGTCACATATTTCATTAATCGTGATATTGCTGAATAGTTTGCCTTGCTCAGATAACAGATCTTTAAAGGCCATAGTTAACAATTTATGAGTCCGGGCAACTCTCAAATCAACCTTTTTCTCTATAATTTTTTCTACACCTCTTCCGTATCGTAGTTTAACTATACAGTGTCTTTATATTGGTTCTTACCAGAAGAGATATTTTGACTATATATTGGTATTATAAGTAATATTTTGATAGATCTACAAGTTTAGAATAAATATAATTTGGAAGAAAGGATGAAGTTTCGATGTCTGACATGAAAAAAGCGGTAGTCATTGGGGCAGGGATAGCAGGGTTGATTACTGCCAGAATGTTATCTGATTATTATGAAGAAGTATGTATTATCGAAAGAGATGAATTCCCTACGGAGCCAAATAACCGGCAGGGTGTACCTCAATCTTTTCATCCACACCGTGTACAACCGCGCGGCGCGCTGATTTTGGAACATTATTTCCCAGGATACAATGAAGAATTGATAGAATTAGGGGCGATCTCTTCACACCATGAAAAGCTTGTAGTTACTAATCGATACGGTACATTAGTTAACAAGGAGGATCCTTCTTCATTTAAAATTGCATCGTGCAGCAGAGCTTTGCTGGAATGGGTGCTGCGCAAACGAATTCAGGACATTTCTCATATAAGCTTCTTAACCAGCATGGAAGTTACCGGGCTAATGGTCTCTGAAGATCAACGCTCCATTACAGGCATTTACACCAAAGAAAGAAGCGGTGAAAAAAGGGAAGAACAACTTCCAGCGAATATGGTTATTGATGCCTCAGGTCGTTCCTCCAAATTGATCAGATGGCTTAATAAGATTGGATTGTCTGTGCCTGAACCGGAAGTGCTGAAGGTATCTCTTGGTTACAGCACCCGCTATTACAACATAAAATCCTCCATTCCCAAGGAATTGGTGATGTCTGATTCAGATCCTGAGCAAGGTATTCGTGCAGGCCTATTTACGCGCATTGAGGATAATATCGCTGGACTCATTCTTTTCAATGCTGGAGGAGATGAGTATCCGTCCACTCAGCCGGAAGAGTTTCAAGAACAAATCAAGCTTCTATTTGCTTCAGATAAAATTGTAAAGTTAATGGAGCAGTTAGAGCCATTGCAAGGGCCTAGGGGGTACCGTATTTCCGAGTCTGTTCGCCAGCATTTTGAACTCATGGAAGATTGGCCCCCTGGATTACTCGTTCTTGGCGATGCATTTTGCAGCTTTGATCCCATTCATGGACAAGGTATCACCGTTGCTGCGATCGAAGCGGAAACGATAGGAAAATGTTTGGAAGCACAGCGCTTGCATCCCGATCCGCAGTTTGAACGGAACGTATTGCTTCGAATGCAGCAGGCCATCGATCCGGCTTGGTGGCTTAGTTCCGTGGCTGACATGCGTTGGAGTGGGGTAGCACATGGTGGGCCATATGAACTAAAAGGAGTGGATTTTGCTCAGAAATATATCAACTTATTTACGAAGCAAGCGATGAAAAAAGCGGATCAGGAAAAAGAAAACCATCTCTTTTTTATGCAATTCCTGATGAATGCTTTGATCCTACCTCCAAGTGAATATTTTAAAGGTGATGTGCTGAACATGATTCTGAACGACAAAGGTTCAGAAGAGGAAATGGAATTAAGAGCTGCGCTTGGTGTCCAAGATCCTGATTTGTTCCAGCAAAGATTAGATGAGATCATTCCATTATTTCAACTGGAATATGATGAAGAGATCAAGAAACTGCTGGAAACACTTCAGCCTGCGATGAGCTAACAGAGCATGAAGTCGTCATTTTGGCGGCTTTTTTTATTTTGTTGACCATTATGATGGCGTAGTAGAAGTAAAGTTACCCTAAAATTACATACAGTAATATTTTGAAACACTGTGTTACTTTTATGTTACAAATGTGAATCTGTGATACCTTGTACTAAATACGAAATAACATGTATTTTATGAATTAATCTATGTAACATAAGTTGTGAAAACAAATACATGATAAAAAACCGATAAAGCGAGATTCGTTTTATATCCAGATCCGCTGAAGGTTTAAAAGAAAGGTGGGCTTACCAAATGAGTCAAACATTTCAATTTCCTAATGGTTTTTTGTGGGGAGGCTCCGTCTCTGCAAACCAAATTGAGGGTGCATATCTAGAGGATGGAAAAGGACTTTCCATTCAGGATATCATGCCAAACGGCATTCAGACACCTCCGACGATTGAACCAACAGAGGATAATATGAAGTTAATCGCAATTGACTTCTATCATCGATACAAAGAAGATATTAAACTCCTTGCCGAAATGGGTTTCAAAGTTTTTCGCACGTCTATAGCTTGGTCCAGAATCTTCCCGAAAGGGGATGAACTTGAGCCAAACGAAAAAGGCCTCCAATTTTACGACAACCTCTTTGACGAGTGCCGGAAATACGGGATTGAACCTCTAGTTACGATCTCTCATTATGAGACTCCTCTACATCTCGTTAGGGAATACGATGGCTGGGCGAATCGAAAAATGATCGGTTTCTATGAACGGTATGTGCGAACCATTTTTGACAGATATAAAGACAAAGTGAAGTATTGGCTCACATTTAACGAGATTAATTCTATTCTGGAACATCCGTTTGTAAGTGGCGGGATCAACACACATAAGGATCAACTGAGTAAACAGGATCTGTACCAAGCGATTCACCACGAGTTTGTTGCAAGTGCACTGGCGGTTAAAATCGGGCATGAAATTAACCCAGACTTCAAAATTGGTTGTATGGTCATTGCTATGCCAATTTACCCACTGACTCCTGACCCAAATGATATGATCAAAGTGATGGAAGCGGATCATAAGAACACAGGTTTCATGGATGTTCACGCGCGTGGTTATTACCCAGGTTATATGAAACGTTATTTGAAAGATAACGGGATTACCATTCATTTTGAACCTGGCGACGAAGAAATATTGAAAAACACCGTTGACTTTATTTCCTTTAGCTATTATCAAAGTTGTTGTGAAACGGCTGATCCTGCCAAGCAAATTAAAGGAGAAGGAAACTTGATTGGGGGTATTCCAAATCCGCACTTGGTCGCGAGTGAGTGGGGTTGGCAGATCGACCCTCAAGGATTAAGGTACATCATGAATGCGATCTATGATCGTTATCAGAAACCATTATTCATCGTTGAAAATGGATTAGGAGCCGTAGATGAACTCATCACGGACGAACATGGCAACAAAACCGTTATCGATGATTATCGCATCAAATATTTGAAAGAGCACTTGCTTCAAGTTGCTGAAGCCATTCAAGATGGTGTTGAATTGATGGGGTATGCAACATGGGGTTGTATTGACTTGGTTAGTGCAACAACTTCAGAATTAAAAAAACGATACGGATTCATCTATGTGGATCGTCATGATGATGGTTCAGGAACATTGGAACGCTATCGTAAGAAGTCCTTCCACTGGTATAAAGATGTTATTCAGAGCAACGGGAGCAGCTTGTTTCGTGAATAGCGACAGGCGCTAATGTTGGAAAAACGTTTTATTACAGATCAGCGTACAGGCCTACAGAATAAAAATAAGAAAGGGCCGCCAGTTAGCGGCTCTTTCTTATTCTAATGATGGATAGAAAGAGTAGGGAGCAGAAGATGAGAAAAAAAATGTTTTTAATTATTGCATTATTTGTTGCTACATTGAATTTGCGCCCAGCTATTAATTCCATATCTCCGCTGCTAGATACGATTCGGGAAGATCTGGGGATGAGCGCCGCACTAGCCAGTTTGCTAACTTCAATACCTGTACTATGTATGGGGGTATTTTCACCTTTTGCCGTCAAAGCAAGTGGGAAATGGGGAATAGAACGAATCATTGGATATTCCCTGATTGTGGTTGGGATCGGAATATCCACTCGACTATTTACACAGTCTACGTTCGTTTTACTTTTATCTGCATTGATCGTAGGTATCGGGATCGCTTCGATTGGCCCGTTAACTTCAGGTTTTATTAAAAAGTATTTTCCCGATCATGTTCCATCTATGATTGCACTCTATAGTATTGCGATCACTGTAGGTGCTGCAGTTAGTTCAATGGTATCCATTCCCTTAGAGGCATACTTCAATTCTTGGCAGACAGCGGTAGGAGGGTGGGCAGTAATTGCCTTTGTAGCAGCGATCGTGTGGTGGACCATGGTGAAGCCGCGATCTGAATCTGCTCATGTGAGTGAACGAAAAGAACGCCCGCAAATTAAACTTCCCTGGGGAAATAGAAGTGCATGGACGCTTACGCTTTCATTTGGATTAATGGCTATGTTGTTTTATTCTTTTACAGCGTGGCTCCCGTTAATGATTCAGGAAATGGGGTATAGCAAATCCTATGCAACGCTTTGTCTGACCATATTTGTTGTCATCCAGATCCCGATTAGCTTTGTACTCCCTGTATTATTGAAGAACTTTCCTTCAAGAAGAGTATGGATGGTTGGTGAATCTCTGTTCATGATGGTTGGGTTGATTTTATTGATGATGAATTTCATACCGATGGTTTCCGTTGTACTCTTTGGAGTTGGAGCAGGGGGCTTGTTCACTTTAAACCTGATGTTACCGATTGATTCTACAACCAATGTGAACGATGCAACTTCCTGGTCAGCGATGCAGCAATCTGCTGGGTATGTTATTGGAGCGCTGGGTCCAATATTGCTTGGCTGGATTCATGATGCTTCCAATAGTTTCACACCTGCTATGATTGGAATGATTGTGATCATCATCCTAATGATTATGACGCAAATTGCAGCAACACGAGGAAAGAAAGTAACGGAAAGCGTCTAACGTAGTCATCCAGTTGAGAGCCATAACGACTTAAAAGAGAGTCCAGATGGCTCTCTTTATGGTGCGTATTTTTAAAAAGAACCCGTTCTCTCTTGTACTCTCATTCTCTATTCGTCATTTCTTTGAAAACCTCTCGTCCCAGCCATTCCAACAGGAAAGTAACAGGAACCTGAGTGGTGATGTTCGTGGATTCGTAATACTCTTCTTTTACATAATAAGGGATATTTACATCTGATATTTTAGCCATGGTGGATTGGCGATTGTTCGTTATCGCCACAATTTTATTCTTCTCCTGCTTGATCCGTTGGAGATAAGGTAGTACATACGGGTTTTCACCTCGCGTAGATAATGCAATCGTAACGCTGTCTTTTTGCATTTTGATATGAACAGGATAATGAGGGTCTTTTATGTACACGGAACAGATCCCTAGATTTGAAAAAAATCGGGCTCCATACTCGCCCATTATTCCGGAGCTCCCGATACCAATAAAAATAACGTTACTGGCATTGGCAATTAACTTTGCTGCCGTCCGAATTTTCTCCTCCAATTCAGGAGCTTGAGAACGTTCAAAAAACTCATACACTGCATGATGTGGACTTTTCAACTCCTGCTTCGTTAGTTTATCTTGTTGGGAAACGAGCATCTTAATTTTTACTTTAAATTCGGAAAATCCCTCACATTGATTCTTTCTGCAAAATCGCAGAATGCTGGCTGTAGATACATGAGTTTCATCGGCCAGTTCTCTGATACGCATGTACGCCACTTTTTCCATGTTCTGAGAAATATAGTTATATAAAGATAGTTCCAATTCGTTATAGGATGAGATTTGCTCACTGGTGAACATGGATATGCACTCCCTTAGACCATAATAAAAATAATAGATAACCTGCTTAGGCAGTATACATTACCTATACTCAAAAAACAACGTGTTACATTTTTGTAACAAAAATCATCTCGTGTCAAAGGAAACTAAACACTTAAACAATATATATTTTCTTCTCTGTTCTGAGTAACATGACGTTATAACATATGTTTCGCACTTCCATTATAACTGGCTAACGCGTCCATGGTCAGAGAACGAAGGTGGCAATGAATAGACCAAACTACCCTTAACCAGTTCCAGTTCCAGTTTCAAGCTTGTTGAGCTTTCTTTAGCTTTACTACCTTAATATACGTCGAAGGAGCCTTACAACATGGATAAACAACAATTGTCCAAAGATATCCTCAAACTGGTTGGTGGGGAAGAGAATATCGATCAAGTTACGCACTGTATGACTCGACTTAGATTCAATCTAAACGATAACAATAAAGCAGACAGAACAACGTTAAAAAACACACCTGGCGTTATGGGGGTAACGGAAAACGGTGGACAGTTTCAGGTGATTATTGGCAATGAAGTTTCCGAAGTGTACAAAGCACTAGTGAACAATATGAGCATGAGCATGAAGCCTAACGCAGAAGGCGGAAAGAAACAAAGGAATCCGATCAGCGCATTATTTGATTTCATCTCGGGCATGTTCACGCCAATCCTGCCAGCAATTGCTGGCGCAGGTATGATCAAAGGGATCGTGTCCATTCTGGTGGCTCTTGGTTGGATGACGAATACAAGTTCAACCTATATCATTTTGTCCGCCGTTGGCGATGGCGCATTCTACTTCCTGCCCATTATTCTGGCCATTAGTGCTGCGAAGAAAATGGGGAGCAATGTTTATGTAGGTGCTGCACTAGCGGCCGGCCTCATGCATCCAACCATTACAGCGTTGCTTCAAGAGGGGAATACTTCGTTTGCAGGCATTACGGTTATTGCCACATCCTATGCATCATCGGTTATTCCCATCGTCATTGCAATCTGGATCGCTTCTTACGTGGAGAGAGCGATTGACCGCATCACTCATTCTTCACTGAAACTGATTGTTGTACCAACGGTTACGTTACTTATCATGGTACCACTAACCTTGATCGCGATCGGGCCACTGGGTGGCATTATTGGAAACGGTTTATCTGGGGGTATCAGATGGTTATTTGATAACGCATCCATTTTTGCAAGTATTTTAATTGGTGGCACAATGTCTGTACTGATTATTACAGGCATGCATTATGCACTGTTGCCGCTTGCAGTTGGTTCGATTGCAACACTTGGTTACGATTTTATCATTCCGTTAATGTTCGCAGCTAATATGGCCCAGGGTGGTGCTGCATTTGGTGTGGGCTTCAAGTCTAAAAACACCCAAACCAAATCACTTTCATATTCTACAGGACTGACCGCTCTTATGGGAATTACGGAGCCTGCCATGTACGGAATTAACATGAAATTCAAAAAACCATTTATTGCAGCGCTCATTGGGGGCGCAGTCGCTGGGGCGTTTCTGGGAGCCTTTTCTGTTAAAGCCTATTTCATCAGCACTGTAGGTCTTCCGGGAGCTGCCTCATATGTCGGTCCAGACATTAGCAACCTGCTCTATGCACTGATTGCTGCTTTAATTGCATTCGTTGTAGCTAGCGTAATTACTTATATTCTGGGCTTCCAGGAAGAGGTACCTGCACCATCAGCATTGTCTGCAACTATACCTGTAGTAGCTGAGGACACTAAATTACAGGATGAACAAATATTCAGCCCTATGAGTGGGGAAGTTAAGCCACTTAGCCTGGTTCCAGATCCTGCTTTTTCAGAAGAAATGATGGGTAAAGGATTTGCCATTCAACCTGCAGAAGGACGTGCAGTTTCCCCAGTTAACGGCACCGTATTCTCTGTTTCTAAGAGTGGTCACGCTATTGGTCTCGTAAGTGATCTTGGCGCAGAGATGCTGATTCACATCGGAATTGATACGGTAAAGCTGAAAGGCCAATTTTTCTCGCCAAAGGTACAGGCTGGAGCAAAAGTATCCGTAGGCGACCTATTGATGGAATTTGACCGTGAAGAGATCGAAAAAGCGGGTTACAACATGATTACGCCGGTCATTATTACGAACATGGATCAATATACCGATGTGCAATCGGCTGGTCGTACCAAAATTCATGAAAAAGAATGGATGTACACAGTCAAAGTTTAATCTGGTGATTACCCATAGCGGCAGTGGTTCCAAAGCATCTTTGGAAACGCTGTCGTTTTTGTCTTGATGCTGCATAGTAAAACCAAAAAACTTGTTCCTTCTACATAATATTAAGCAGATAAAAAAACACTGCGTTACATTTGAGTAACAAATGTGATCTCATGTTAATTCAAACTAAAAGGCCGAAAGGTATATATTTATTTGAATAATAAAAGTAACATAAGTTGTGCAAATGAGAATCTCTTATGGATTTAACACTGAAAGGTGGAACACGAATGAGTCTAACCATTCGATTAGGGGCTGTTTTTCTGTGGGAAAGTCTCTAGCTACTGATTCAATAGTAAGGTATATATAGAAATTGGTTTTGTCCCAGATGACTGAATGTAGAATAGATCTGGTGAATATTTAATTTATCTATTTTTCTAGAAATACAGAAATGAGAAGGTGCAATTGTTGAAAAATATGTGGAAAATATATTTATTAGCTGTAATTAGTTTTCTTAATGGCTCATCAGAATATGTTATTGCCGGGATCTTGGACAAAATTGCTGAATCTAGCAACATTTCAGTTTCTTCTGCTGGACAGCTAATTACCGTGTTCTCTATAGCTTTTGGTGTAGGTACTCCTTTTTTAATTGCTTTCACATCTAAATTAGATCGAAAAAAACTCTTGGTTTATGCATTAACTGTATTCTCTGTTATTAACATTTTAATTGCAACGATAACAGGATATGAGATGCTTATCGTAGCTAGAATTATTTCAGCACTTAGTGCCGGTGTTATTCAGGTTACGCTCCTTACTCTTGCTGCGGTTTTGGCTGCTCCAGGCAAACAAGGCAGTTCAATTGCTACTGTTATTATGGGAAATAGTACGGCATTAGTTATTGGTGTACCCATAGGCAGGGTTGTAGCTTCGCATTATGATTGGAACATCATCTTTATTGGTCTTGGAGTAGCCGGACTTATTCTCTTATTCCTAGCGCTGCTGATCATACCCAAAGTAGTTGCTGAAGAAGCAGTTCCTTTGCGTGATCAGTTTAAATTCATCATGCAACCCCGTATCGCAGCAGCGTTACTGATTACGTTCGTGTGGTTAGGCTCATATTCCATTTTATTTACGTACATTTCGCCTTATCTCCTTGATATATTTAGCATGAGTAATCAAGGTGTAACCGTAGCCCTGTTTATATTTGGTATCGCTAGTGCTATTGGTTCCAAAATAGGCGGACTCAGTACAGATAGATGGGGCACATTCCGTACACTAGCTGGTGGAATGATACTCCATGCGGTTGCATTAATGTTGTTCCCGTTTATAGGTCAATCTATATTTCTTCTATATATATTACTTATTTCTTGGGCAATAGCAGCCTGGTCCTCAGGTACGCCGATCCAATTTCAGCTTATAAGTCTCGCTCCCGCTGCTTCAGGCATTGTACTTAGTTTGCATAGCGCGATTGGACAAGTTGGAATGGCTGCCGGAGCTGGTATCGGGGGTATTGCTGTCAACCACAACTTGTTGAACTACATTCCGTGGATCGGTGCGCTTGCCCTTGTGATTGGCATTGTATCAACATTGCTTGATAACTCTCTATCTAAAAGAAAGCAAACTAAACAATCTTTGCAATGAATAAACGCATGTATCGATCATGAACAATCGTTCGTCATTACGCTTTTTCAAAACAATCTCGCCTGAAGACTTGCACAATGAAGTATACCATGCGAGTGCAATGGACCAATAGGGAGAGTTATCGTTGTATTTTCAACCAAATTCAGCTAAAATAAAGTACAAATTTTATATCATGCTTGTTTTTATCCCCGGGTAAAAACGATTAAAGCATTGAGTCTCAATCCCCATTAGGGCCTATGTATATAGGAGGGATGAGATTCAATGCTTTTTTTGATGATGGAGGAGGTATATTCGATGCGATTTTTAAGTGATAACGACGTTAGACAAGGGTTGAATGTTCCAAAAGTAATACATCTCGTTGAAACGGTGTATAAAGCAAAAAGTGAGAATAACGCAGAGACTTGGCCAACAATCTTTTATGATTTTGTTCCAGGCAAGGCAGATATGGACATTAAATCAGGGTATCTGAAACGTGATAAGGTATTTGGGCATAAAACAATCACGTGGTTTGCGGAGAATGAAGCGAAGCAAATACCCACTTTAACGGGGCTCATAACCGTATTCGATGCTGAAACAGGGAGACCTATGGGAATCACCGAGGCGTCCTATATTACAGGCATACGTACAGGCGCTTCGGGAGCGATCGGAGCAAAATATCTAGCAAGACAGGATTCTGAAACTCTCCTTGTCGTAGGATCTGGAAACCAGGCGATCTTCCAGATTGCCTGTGCCTTATCTGCGCTTTCGAACTTGAAAACGGTTTGTGTTGCCGCCAGGGACCAAGAAAAGCTGAGATCTTTGGTTAACTCAATACCACAGAGACTTCAATCTGAATTTGGTATGAACGTAGAGAACGTCAAGTTTGAAGCAGTGAAATCGCTAGAAGAAGCCGTGAAAAGTAGTGATATTATTATCACCGTAACATCATCAAGAACGCCAATCATTAGGAGAGAATGGGTGAAACAAGGAACACACCTTTCTTGCATAGGTGCAGATATGGCGGGGAAACAGGAGATTGATTCCAACTTGATGTCACAAGCCCGCCTATATGTAGATGATCGAGAGCACTGCATACAAGTGGGCGAGATTGAAATACCGCTCAAAGAAGGCAAGATTACAGAAAGCCATATATGCGGTGAGATCGGCGATTTAATTTTAGGGAAAATTGAGGGAAGAACCTCAAACGAACAAATCACCATATTTGATGCTACAGGTATGGCGATTCTGGATATATATGCAGCGAAAATGGCGTTACAGACTGCAGCGGAAAGAAATTTCGGCGTTAAAATTGACATCTAAGGGAGAAAATGAAATGACTTTTAGCTATGAACATGTGTTACAAGCATATGATCGAATCAAGAATCATTTGCAGAAAACACCACTTGAAGAGTCCTTTTATCTAGGCGATCTGAACAGAAAATACTTTTTCAAACTGGAGTCCTTCCAACGAGCAAAGAGTTTTAAAATCCGAGGCGCTTTAAACAAAATGATGACGCTAACCGATGAAGAAAAGAGCCGGGGTGTTGCCGCCATCTCTTCGGGTAACCACGGAAGTGCTGTGAGCTATGCTGCATCCATTCTCGGAATAGATCACGTCAAAGTTATCGTGCCCGAAACGACGCCACAAAGCAAGATCGATAAAATAAACTATTTTGGGGCAGAGGTCATGAAACTAGGTAAAGATTTTGACGAGGCTCATATGCTCGGCATGAAGTACATTCATAAACATGATCTGACTTATATTGATGCTTACTACAGTGATCCCGAAATTTATGGTGGACAAGGGACGATAGCCATTGAAATTCTGGAACAAAACCACGATATTGATACGATCGTCGTTCCAGTCGGTGGTGGGGGTCTGATTACAGGTATTGCGGTTGCTGCCAAATCGATCAAGCCGTCTATCCGAATTATTGGAGTGCAAACCGAGGCCTGCCCAGCCATGATCAAATCTTACGAAGATCATACCTTGTATGAACAGTATCCTAGCGAAGATTCGCTCTGTGACGCTCTTATTGGTGGGGTTGGAAAACTGAGTTACGAGATGGCTAAGCATTATGTTGATGATTTTATCGCGGTATCAGAGCATTCAATTGGGCAAGCCGTAAGTTTTCTAGCCAAAGAGGAAAAATACATTATTGAAGCAGGAGGTGCTACTGCGGTTGCGGCAATTAAGGAACACAGAGAACGAATTGGAGGTCAGAATATCGCACTTGTGTTAAGCGGTGGCAACATTGATGGGGATGTTCTCCTGAATATTTTGTCCAAATATTAACCTTTAAACTTCATGTGTGATAATCTTATTCGTTAATACGAAGAACCGTTGATCTAAAATGATCGACGGTTCTTCGTATTAACATTTTGTTATCATTATTAGATATTTCTTATATGTAAGCGCTAACCAAAAGGAATATAATCCACTTATCTGGATGTTAAATCATTCAGAAATATTAACCATTTATTATCGAAGCTGGTACACGATATTGCACCCGCTAATCCTGCGGCGTCATACCGAATTTTTCCCGAAATACTGTTAGTTAAAAATCAATCACGCTGAACTCTACCACCACAAGTAACGGCAAGTTTTCGGGAAGTTCCGTGAAATTGGGAAAAATAGGTTCTGGATTATCTTTCCCTAAGTACTACTATGTTTGAATTCGTGGTATCTTATATTCGTCAAAAGAATTAAACGGTTCAACGAAAAGGGGAGATTTCCGTAGAACAGGAATTTTCGAATACGATCGCGATCGAATTTAATAACAACCTGAAGGTGCTGAATGCAATCGGAGACGAGACACGGCAGGCTATCTTGATGGCCTTGATTCAAGGGCCGCAGAAATCGGGCATGCGTGTGGGTGAGATCAGAGTGCAAACGCACCTCTCACGGCCTGCTGTATCGCATCATCTGAAAATATTGAAAGACGCGCAGATTATCAGCGTTCGCAAAGAAGGAACCCGTAACTTTTATCGTCTGGACGCCGGGAGTAAGCTGATGTCGTTGAAAAACTTGGTGAACGAAATCGATAAGCTTTTTGAACATTGTGAGGAGCATGCAACGGAAGCCACAATCCGGAACCAATGAAAGGGACGATCTTTGATGAAACACACAATCCAAGCTTCAAACGGAGTCGATATTCCGCAACTCGGATTCGGCCTATACAAGATTAAGAAAGGGGAATCTTTCGAAAAAACGGTTGAAGAGGCGATTCGAATCGGATACCGCCATTTCGATACAGCAAAAATTTACGGTAATGAGACAGCGCTAGGCCGAGTCATTCAAAAAAGTGACATTCCTCGAGAGAAGTTCTTCATCACCTCGAAAGCATGGACGACGGATCTCGGGTATCATGCGACGAGAAACTCATTTGAGCAAACTTGCCAAAGACTGAACGTAACGTATCTCGATATGTATTTGATTCATTTTGCCGGTGCTCATTATGTGGATGCTTGGAAAGCGATGGAAGAGTTGTACGACGAAGGCCGGATCAAAGTCATAGGTGTAGCTAATTTCGAGATCGAGCATTTGGAGCACCTCAAGAAACATGCTCGGATTTTGCCGATGGTGAATCAGATCGAAACACACCCGGAATTTCAACAACGCGAATTGCATGATTATATGGTTCAGAATCAGATTCTGCATGAGGCTTGGGGCCCGCTAGGACAGGGGAACAAAGCACTGCTGGAGCATCCAGAGCTGGTTGCAATTGCTCTTCGTCATCGCAAGTCGGTTGCACAAATCATTTTGCGCTGGCATCTGGAGCGCGGTATTATTGTGATCCCTAAATCGTCAAATCCCCAAAGAATAAAAGAGAACAGTGATCTATTCGACTTTGAGCTGAACCCAGAGGAAATGGAACAAATTCGCCACTTGGACACGGAAAAAAGATACTCCGTAAGCCCGACAGGTCTCATGGTCAATCCGATTTACGTCAAATTTATAAAGCTATTCAGTTGTCCATAATAACGTATACAGAAACGGTCATCATGCAAAAAGATAACTTTAAAATTGCCGTTACTTGTAGTGCGGAGAAGTGTATCACATACTGAAACAGTGATTAAGTTAATGGGTAACAATAGTTCCATAAAACCAAAGGAGGCCGCCGATCAACAGGATCGGCGGCTTTATTCGACTATCGGTCAATGAATGAAAACCTGAGAACGAGTGAGCAAACAAGAACATGGGTTAAATATATTAATTTGAATACATGATACGAAATTCACGAGAGACAATGGCGGCTAATCCAGGATTTGTTTCCAACTGAACGAAAACCACAAGGAGGACGTCGCAGTGGACAATCGAATTATGTTAAACGCCATGCTTTGGGTAACTCGTTCAGGCGCCCCTGGCGTGATCTGCCAGACCACTTCCCCAATTGAAATTCCGTCTACACCCGCTTTCGACGCTGGCAGCAAGCGGGCATTGGGGATGAAGTGTTAAAGCATGTTTCCCTAGCTCCTGACGAGAAAAGCGTGAGTGGTTGACGCCACGATTGACTCCGTCCAAGGTTTCAACGTCCTTAAAAGCATGAAATTGACCCGGAAGCAAGATCTAGCCGACCGAACGTATGATACGAATGCCATTCGGACCTTTTTGAAGGAACAACAGGCGATCCCTGTGATTCCTGGAAAAAAACCGCCAAGTGATCCCGAAATATGATCAAGATGCCTACAAAGAGCGCCATTTGGTGGAATGCTTCTTTAATAAAGTAAAGAATTTTCGTCGTTTGGCGACTCGATATGATAAATTAGCGTGTACATTCAAGTCTTTTTTGGCCTTGGCATCCATTATGGTGTGATTAGGTATCTATATGAAACATTAGATTACCATTAACAATGAAACGCATCAATTTGTTTTGCATCTATTCCAAAATAAGATGGAAAAGGTGATCCTGATGGCCAAACGTATCCTGCAACGGATGTTGGTCCAATAAAGGTAGGATAGAACCACATTTGATTCCCATTACTCAGCCAAACATATGTCCACTTGTAGATACAACCAAACATACTCGGTGCATCAATTGCATAAGCTTGCGGTGGCTTTACAGGAATGTATGATGGAGGTTGTATCGTTGGTGCAGCTCCTTGACCAGCCGATTGCTCAGGCATTTGTCCCGGAGGAGAACCAGGGATCATTGGTGTCACAGGCGTCGGGTAATAACCGGGAAACTGACCCGGAACCATCGGTGGCTGACCGGTGGGAAACAATCCTGGAATAGGAAGCTGTCTGTGCATATTATGCAAAGCTAAACTATTTAAGTAGCAGTTATAACAATAAGCAGAATAATGCATATTAATACCTCATTTCAGATGTTTTAGTTTAAAATCAACATTGAACTGAATCATTACCAAGGGGATTCATCCACCAAGTACGCCTCGGCCCCCCAATCCGGATCCTTATGCAGCGCAGATTGTTTCACTGGTATCCGTTTTAAAACAAAATGAATCACTAGACATACCTCCGCCAGGGAGTACAGCAATGCCTCCACCGATTAACCAAACATTCCTCTAAAAGTAACACCAAAATCCCACAATCATCTCATAGCAAAAATAGGAATAACTCAATAAAATTCTTCTCTTCAACAGTTGCTTCCAATTCTTCGTTAGGTTATGGTCAGCAGCCCAAATGTGTGAATGCTAATTCATAAATTGGTGGATTATGTACTCTACACATATCATCGGATATTTAAGATCAACACTCTGTGATCCATTGTGGGACCTCACATATGATATTATTATCGAAGTAATGACATACTTTCTGAGGAATACTAGTCTGGTTTAAGTGGATCATCATGAGTGTTTTAAATATTACAAAAAACCATAAGACGCAACATAGATACGATAATAATGGAAAAATTAGATAAAACATCATAAGGAGGAAATATGAATCAGAAAGAATTTGAATCTGTCATCAATCTCCCTGCAAATATTCGTTATGAATACTTCATCAAAAAAGTAGTAGATTCAGAAGAAGTGTGGGGCTTTTATGAGAATGGTTGAATACTGTGCAACTGATGGTTGGAAAATTTATTCAAGTAAAAGTATGGATATGTACGAGTTCATAGACGTGTTTCTGCCCAATTTTAAAAAAGAGGGTTTTAAACCTTCAATATTTTTAAATAATGCTGATTCAGCTGTATTAGAAGTCGATATAATAATTGAGGATTTAAAGACAGAACTTGAAAAATACTAACAGGATTGATAATGGCCGTTCCCAGAATATCGACCGACCGGGGACGGTCGAATATTGTCGAGGGACAAGAACTTATACCGATTACCGGAATGGACAAGAACATCGTCCGATTGCCGATTAGGATGTGTACGTAAGTAAAAAGTACATAAGCCCTCATTAGTACCAAATAATTATATATAAGAACAGAATTACATTAAAATATATTACTTATGTAACATTTCTCAAAGAAAGACTCTTAAATTATTGTCTTTCTTTTTTGTCTCAAACTCTCAATAAAAACAGGTAGTTATCTGGATAAACTTAATTGAGCGAGTAAAAAATGAAATAATATTTGCTTCTCAATCGTGTATGCGATATATTGCATATAATAATTGTAATGAGGATGAATACAATGCCAATTCCTAAAGACTTTTCCTTACCAGTCCGTATGTCGGCCAAAGAAAGAGCATTTTCTCAGATTCAGCGATGGATTATTGATGGAACACTGCAACCAGGTGAAAAGCTTATTGATGCGGAAATGGCTGAATCGCTTGGAGTCAGCCGGACACCGATTCGGGAGGCATTTCAGTTACTCGAAGTTCAAGGCCTCGTGTCTATGCATCCAGGAAAAGAAACAAAAGTAACGAATATTGAGAAAAACGATATTTTTAAGATGTATTCAACCATGGCTGCTCTTCAGGCTTTGGCTGCTGAAATCACCGCCAAGATTATTGTTCCAGAACAGATCGAGAAACTAAGATCCATAAATTTGGAATTTGCAAGTTCCATTAAGAATGGCCAAGTTTATCAGGCCATGGAGGTGGATGAGCTATTTCATAATTATATTGTGGAGCTCTCAGATAATCCTTATGTGGCCACATTTAATACATCTCTTCAGATTCACATTAGGCGATTTAAATATGTGTTTTTAAAACAACCTATTACGGCTACACTTGCTTCAGTCGAAGAACATGATTTGATCATTAAAGCTTTTGAAGGCAAGAATAGTGACGATGCTCAAGTACTAATGAAACAAAATTTTATTCGTCCGATGCAGGAGCTGAACGAAATACTTTGAAGTGAGGGGTATAAGAACATGGAAAATAAAAAAGATCTTCGTATTCGAAGCAAGGTAATCAGTGAAGGTGCTAACCGGGTACCGAACAGAGCGATGTTGCGTGCAGTTGGATTTCAAGATGAGGATTTTAAAAAGCCAATGATCGGAATAGCGAGTACGTGGAGTGAAGTAACACCGTGTAATATGCACATCAATGATTTAGCGGTGCAAGCTAAGCAGGGCGCACGTAATAACGGCGGTGCTCCACTAATTTTTAATACGATTACCGTTTCAGATGGGATTTCGATGGGGCATGGAGGGATGTTGTTCTCTCTACCGAGTAGGGAAGCTATAGCTGATTCGATTGAAATTGTGACCGGAGCCGAGCGTTTTGACGGCGTTGTTGCAATCGGTGGGTGTGACAAGAATACGCCTGCATGTTTGATGGCTATTGGACGGATGAACATTCCTTCCGTATATGTATATGGAGGAACCATTCAACCGGGTAATCTCGATGGTAAAAAAGTGGATATCGTTTCAGCTTTTGAAGCAGTTGGTCAATATCAAGATGGAAAAATAACAGATGAACAGTTGCATAAGGTCGAGTGCAGTGTTTGTCCAGGTCCAGGGGCTTGTGGCGGGATGTATACCGCTAATACGATGGCCGCAGCTGCAGAAGCAATGGGCATGTGTTTACCTGGTTCTTCTTCGACATCAGCCATTTCAGCAGATAAAGCATTGGAATGTGAAGCAGCCGGTAAACAGGTCATCTCACTTCTTGAACAGGAAATCTACCCAAGAGACATTATGACGAAAAAAGCATTTGAGAATGCGATCACCGTTGTCATGGCTCTAGGTGGTTCAACCAACGCGTTTCTCCATCTGCTAGCTATTGCGCACTCGGTTGAAGTAGATCTAACATTGGATGATTTTGAACGAATTCGCTTGCGTGTTCCACATTTGGCGGATCTGAAGCCAAGTGGTCAATATGTGATGCAGGATTTGAATGATATTGGCGGTGTTTCCGGGGTAATGAAGCTATTGCTTGCTGAGGGATTACTTCATGGGGATTGCCTCACGGTAACGGGTAAAACGTTAGCAGAGAATTTAGCGGAATCTGCCCCACTTGAAAATGATCAAGAGATTATACGACCACTCAATAATCCACTTAAGCCAAATGGACCTTTAGTTGTACTTCGAGGAAATCTGGCTCCTGAAGGCGCTGTTGCCAAAATGTCAGGCATGAAGATACAGAAGTTTTCCGGTCCAACAAAGGTGTACGATAGCGAAGATGAAGCGACAGTAGCGATTATGAATGATGAAATTAAAGAAGGAGACGTCGTGGTCATACGCTATTGTGGTCCGAAGGGTGGACCTGGTATGCCTGAGATGCTTTCCGTTACAGCACTCATTGTAGGAAAAGGACTCGGCGGGAAAGTGGCTCTCATCACAGATGGTAGATTCTCGGGTGGTTCACATGGATTTGTAGTCGGCCATGTATCACCTGAAGCACAAGTAGGCGGACCGATCTCGTTGCTTAGAAATGGGGACATTATTACCATTGATAGCGACATTCAGGAGATGAAGGTTGAGGTTTCAGAAGAAGAGTTAGCTGCTCGAGCACAAGCGTGGGTACAACCGCCACTGAAAGTAAAATCCGGTGTACTTGCTAAATATGCCAAATTAGTTTCTTCTGCTTCAAAAGGTGCAGTAACCGATTTGATGGAATAAACAAGTAAACATTGATGAAGAATACGATTTGTAAAGATTAATTTTTTAACCCTCGTTAGTTTCATTATTTGAAAATTAACGGGGGTTTTTTTGTGTAATAATGGGCTGTGTTTCTTGTCGACGGACGTATGATACACAGCCGAGCCGGAAAATCGAGGGACAAGAACATGGTCCCATTGAAGTCGCTATTATAGCGGCTTTTTTATGTTATCGGTACAAGTACATGTTCCTATTCCCGCCCATATGTATATCCAAAAAAAGAACATGGAGTTAAAACTTGAATAGGAAGCATTGAAAGGACTGTTTCACATTTCTTGAACCAAATGACTCGAGAAGAGATACACCCGGGTGGATAAGCTAACGCCTAGTATTGAGCCCAATCCGTTAAACCAACTAATTAGAATACCTAATTCTGAAAAATAGGAAGGAACCTTTTTCAGTTGTTAACACCCAATAGTTACATTTTGGTTCCTATCTAATAAAAAGGTGCCTACTTTTCAAGTAGCATGAGAAATTTTAAGATAAAAAGAAAGGTGGTTAAACCGATTAAGTTGGAGATTAAACGAAAGTAATTGAGGGGATGGTAACATCATGCCGATTGAAATCAAAGACATTGTGTCTAAGAAAATATTGAGTGAAGTAAAGGGTTATCTAGATATTGGTTTTACTCATTCACTAAATCCCTATACGGGTTGTGCGTTTGCTTGCGAATACTGTTACGTCAGAGAAATGCCTATTCAAAAGTTTAAGGATATTCCTTGGGGAATGTGGGTAGATATCAAAAAAAATGCAGCAGAAAACTATCTAAGGGAAGTCTCTCTTCTAAGACGCAAAAATAAACCCATAAGTATATTTATGTCATCAGCCACAGATCCTTATCAACCTGTAGAGCAGAGGGCAAACATTACAAGAAGCCTATTGGAAGAAATGGATAAAAACCCACCAGATTCACTTCAAATTCAAACTAGAAGCCCTCTGGTTGCCAGAGACCTTGATGTACTACTGAAATTAAAGGAAAAATGTCAAATTCTGGTTTCCATGACAATCGAGACAGATCGCGAAGACGTGAAACGAATTTTTTCACCCTATGCTCCTGGAATAAATTTAAGATTTAAAGCCTTGAAAAAGATACATGATGCAGGGATACATACACAAGTATCTATTTCCCCTGCGCTACCTTTTTCACCTAATTTCGCTAACATGATACAAGGCATAGCTGATCGAATTTGGATTGATACGTTACTGATTGGTGATGGTCAAATGGGGATGAGATCCGAGCGTTTAGGGATGCCAAAATTATTTGATGCGAACGGCTGGGACAAATGGTATGAGAAAAGAATTCATCTGAAAGTGGAAAAATATTTTAAGGCAAGGTTTCCATCTGAAATCATTCATGTATCCAAAAACAACGCATATCCATTTTGATTTTATATAGCCATTCATTTTATGAGGATCTTGCCCGGTTTTTCTTCATGCAATAGAAATATTGCAGAAACTGGTGTTAGAAGATCAACTTTCTCTTACGAATCAATGGAGGACGCATGAGCCCTCCATTGACTTAACTTGAAGATGAAAATACTTGCTTTAAGATTCCATGGAAATAATAGAGGAGCTTATTTTATTTTGAAATAACCGTGGAGTAACAATTTGACATCATTCACTTTGATGAATATCGTTTGGAAGTTACTCATTGAGTTTCTGGTACCCGAGTCCCCATGTTTCCATAGAGAATATAATTGGCTTCAGTGAATTTCCTAAATCACTTAAACTGTATTCGACTCTCGGAGGGACTTCTGCAAAAACAGTACGAATGACTATTCCATCCTCTTCCATTGAACGTAAATTTTCAGTGAGAACCTTTTGACTGATCTCCGGGATACTTTTACGAAGTTCTCCGAATCGTTGAGTTCCCTTCAAAAGATCCCTCATAACCAATAACTTCCACTTGTTACCTATCAAGCCAACAGTCGTTGCGACGGGACACAACGGCAACTCTTTTTTTGAAATCACTACATTATCGCCTCCAATAGTTACTATTAGGTTCCTATATAACAAAAAGGTGCCTACTTTCAAAACCAATACATTGCTTATATTATAATTCTGTCGATGAAAAATCAAATGAAAATGAATGAGAGGAGGAGGGAGTTTGCAAGAAAGTTTATGGATGCAACTGAGTGACTATTTTTCGAATCATATGTTAACGTTCTTGAATTCTTGGAAAGAGCATTTAGAGATCAGTTTATTGGCATTGATGGGTTCTACACTTATCGGAGTTACATTAGGTACCTTATCAACTAAATACGGTCGTTCCGAAAAATGGATCCTTTCGTTATTTCAAACATTACGAATCGTTCCCAGCCTAGCGATCTTACTTCTGTTGCTTCCTATCATGGGTACTGGAATTAGGCCGGCCCTTGTCGCTCTCATTATTTTAGGAATCCCTCCTATCTTAATGAATACAGTATCCGGGTTACAAAGTGTGTCCATGTCTTTACTTGAATCTGCACAAGGTGTAGGAATGTCTGAACGACAAATTAGATGGAAAATCCAATTTCCAGTGGCTGGACCATTAATTTTGACAGGGATTAAAACCGCTGCGATTGAAATTATCGCCAGCGCTACTTTGGCTGCCAAAATTGGAGCTGGTGGATTAGGAGAGATCATTTTTACCGGTTTAGGACTCAATCGAACGGATTTACTTTTAATTGGTGGTATCTCAGTAGCGATTCTGGCTATTGGGATAGGCTTCATTTTAGATCTGTCTGAACGTGTATTGTTTAGATATAAATTCTTGCAAAGGTAGGGTCCACACAAATGAAAAAGAACATAAAGAAAAAAATACTTTTAACCATTTCAATCACACTTGTTTTGTCCATCATTTTGAGCGCATGCGGTAATAAAACGAATAATAATGGAGCGACAATACGAATTGGTTCAAAAGACTTCACTGAGAATTTAATTGTTGGAGAGCTATATGCTTTGGCTTTGGAGAACGCGGGGTACCAAGTAGAGCGAGTTCCTAATATTGCGGGTTCCATCATTCATTCATCGATTGTTAATAACGATATCGATATGTATCCAGAGTACACAGGTACGGGTTTGTTGGCCGTTTTAAAAATGGGTTTGATAACAGATCCGGATGAAGTGTATACAACAGTCAAAGAAGAGTACAAAAAGCAATTCAATATCACATGGCTCGATTATTCAAAAGCAAATGATGGAGCGGGTCTCGTTATTCGAACGGAAGTATCACAAAAATTAGGGATCAAGACCATTACTGACTTGCAAAAACATGCCGGTGAGATTCGATTTGCTTCCCAAGGAGAGGTTGACCAGCGCGCTGACGGTATTCCAGCATTAGAGAAAGTGTATGGCAAGCTCCATTGGAAATCATCCAAAGTATATGATAACAGTTTGAAATATGCAGTGCTTAGAAACAACGAGGCTGATGTTGCGCCCGCATATACCACTGAAGGTCAGTTGGTAAACAAAGACGAGTTCACCCTATTGGAAGATGACAAACAAGTATGGCCACCTTATAACTTGGCGCCTGTTATCCGTGATAATGTGCTCTCAACGGATCCCGGCATCGCTGAAGTGATCAACAAGGTTAGTTCGGTATTGGATACAGACACCATAACCGCACTAAACGCAAAAGTGGACGTAGACAAAGAAGAATATGAAGATGTAGCAAAAGAATTTTATGATTCCATTAAATAAGGATGGCGTTAACATGAATCCAACAGCAATCGAATTCCATGATGTGAGCAAAACATATTCAGATTCCAATGAATTTGCAGTTGATCATGTGAACTTGTCGATAAGTGAAGGGGAGTTTATTACAATCCTCGGCTCCTCTGGATCAGGAAAAACAACTTTATTGAAGATGGTGAATCGGCTTAACGATCCTTCCCACGGGATTATTAAAATATTTGGGGAGGATATCGCTGGAGTTGATCCTGTAAAACTTAGAAGAAAAATTGGCTATGTTATTCAGCAAGTAGGCTTGTTCCCCCACATCAATATTGAACAAAATATAGCTACTGTTCCTCGTCTTTTGAAATGGGACAAAAAGAAAATCGAAGAACGGGTACAAGAATTGTTAGCTTTGGTTGGGTTAGATTCAGAGAACTTCAAACGACGTTATCCTTCACAATTGTCCGGAGGCCAGCAACAGAGAATCGGTCTTGCACGAGCATTAGCAACCGATCCCAATATTATGCTGCTGGATGAACCCTTTGGGGCCTTGGACGCTATTACGCGCTTAAATCTCCAGGATGAACTCTTGAAGATTCATGGGGGAATGAAAAAAACCTTTTTGTTTGTGACTCATGATATTAATGAAGCATTCAAGATGGGAACCAGGGTTATGATTATGAATCAGGGTAAGGTTTGCCAGTTCGATACCCCGAGAGAAATTGTAACTCATCCTGCAGATGATTTTGTGTACTCACTTATTCAGTCTTCGAAGGAGCAAGGACGCTTCTGGGGGAACTTAACATGATCGACTATGCCATTAAACATCCGGATAAGTTGGTACAAGCATTATTGGAGCATGTGGAGATCCTCATTCTGACCATGCTGCTCTCTGTGATCATTGCAATCGTTTTAACCATCTTAGCTCTGGCCTCTGATAAGGTATCTAGAACACTCATTTACATGTTTTCAATCTTGTATTCCATTCCGAGCTTGGCATTGTTTGCAATCATGATCCCTGTGACCGGATTGGGGAAAACGACAGCCATTACCGTGCTCATTGCCTATAACCAATATATTCTTCTACGTCAGTTCATTGCAGCTTTGAATCATGTTGAACCATCTGTTATTGAAGCTGCTACAGGGGTCGGTATGAGCCGATTTCAGATCTTACTTCAAGTCCAGGTACCCTTAGCAATCAAGCCTCTATTTACAGGCCTTCGACTTGCTTCGGTAACAACCATTAGCATGGCAACCATCGCTGCCTTCATTAATGCAGGAGGGCTAGGTACGATATTGAACGATGGATTACGGACCATGAATATCGATAAAATTTTGTGGGGGGGCTTATTGTCAGCAGGACTTGCCATTGTGACGAACGCAATATTCATGCTGTTTGAGAAACAAATACATTTGAGATCGGGGAGATAAATAATGAAGGCAGTTATATTGGAAAGGGTCTGTACCCCACAAGAACTACAAATAACAGATGTACCTATTCCTATAGTCAAACCTGGGTGGGTACTTGTAAAAATCAGGGCGTTTGGAATAAATCGCTCCGAAATGTTCACTAGACAGGGGCATTCACCGTCCGTTCAATTCCCGCGTATTATTGGGATCGAATGCGTAGGGGAGATTGAAGACCCTTCAGATAGCACATTTATAAAGGGAACGACCGTCGCTTCATTAATGGGAGGGTTAGGCCGTGCATTTGATGGAAGTTATGCTGAATATGCACTTATACCTTCGGACCAAGTGTATTCTATTCCTAGCGATATGAAATGGACTGAACTTGCAGCGATACCGGAAATGTATTATACCGCGTATGCATCCTTATTTGAATGTCTTCAATTGACTTCAGGAGAGATGCTACTTATTCGTGGTGGGACAAGTTCCGTAGGCTTAGCAGCACTTCAACTAGCTAAGAGTGTAGGAGCAACAGTTATATCAACGACTCGGGACAAAGAGAAATTTGTACTTCTCCAACAAGCTGGAGCAGACTATGCACTGCTCGATAATGAGCATTTGAGAGAACAGGTGTACGCTATTGCTCCAAATGGGGTAAACAAGGTTCTAGAGTTGGTTGGTACAACGACTGTAAAGGAGTCCTTGCAATTCATCTCAGAACGAGGGATTTGTTGCATGTCAGGAATATTAGGAAATGAATGGACTCTTGATGCCTTTGAACCTTTAGTGGATATACCCACAGGTGTATATTTCACAGCGTTCATTAGTGAAGTTATCAAAGAAAGTACACTGATCTCTTTATTTGAGCATATCCAAAAACACGGTATAGTCCCACCTATTGCCCGAGTCTTTACACTCGGGGAGATTGGAAAGGCACATCTTTTAATGGAAAGCAACACTGCAAACGGTAAGATCGTTATATCCAATGACATTTTAGAGACGAATGATAATTTCTCTGCAACCTAATGATAAAATAATAGTTACAAAAAGGTTCCTATGCAACATTAAGGTGCCTACTTACCAATTATCTAAAGTAGAGATAAAATTTAAGTGAGGGTATATGCTCACGAAAATAGAAAGGGGTTTAAATATGACGATTACAGAAAACAAACAATTGATGTATCGTTTCACGAACTTCATTAATACGGCAAGTAAAGAACTTGCTGAAGAATTGATTGCTCCAGATGCTGTTTTTTATGTACCTATGCAAAAAGAACCAATGCTTGGTCCAAGTGGTTATCTCTCCATAATTCATATGATGAGATCTGGTTTTTCCGATATACAATGGACTGTTAAGGAGCTGGTAGCAGAAGGGGATCTAACAGCAGCTCATTTTGTCATGAAGGGCACACAAGACGGAGTGTTTCTCGGGTTTCCACCAACGGGGAAAAAAATTGAAGTAAAGGCAATGAATTTTTATCGGATCTCTAATGGACAAATTATTGAAGAGTATGGTCAACCCGATATGCTTGGCTTGCTCCAACAAATAGGGGCAATTCCAAAGGCATAAGTAGTCTAAATTGTTATTTTATGAGTGACTTGGGAATCAGTGTGATACAGCACTATCAGTACAATGTAAAATAGTACAAACGAAATGGTAAAGAACGTCCAAATGAAGAAAACCGTATTTTTGACGAGTCATACTCATCAAGAATACGGTTTTCTTTATTTGGAATATCCTTGATACTCCTCTCATTACTGTGAATGGTGGCTAATGCAGGCTCGCCGGAATGGCAGGATAGATTAAATTAACACTTTTCAACAACCATCTTAGTTTACATTTGTAAATTACGCGGTTTAAAAATAAAGAAGGACATTCAGATTAACTTAAAAAAAGTTGTTTTTATCGATTAAAACGCCATTAAATGTGCAAATGTAAACAATTTGTAGAGTTTACTATGTTGAAATGTGTGCAATGTATCAAAAATACTTTGACAAATGAAAACAAATGGATTATTTTGTTAGTGAGGAATGTATTTTAAACACATTAAGGCATGTGATCCTATTCGTAAGAAAAAATGTTTAAATATTACTTTTTTTCAGATTATAAATTGCCTCAAGGGAGAGTGAACAAAATTAAAAAAGTACATTTATCCGGTGAAAATAGTATCAGCAAAGGGCCAGAAAACAATATTTATAAAAATGAATACAGACCGCAAATACATTATTCACCTAAGGAAAATTGGATGAACGATCCTAACGGAATGGTTTATTACGAAGGAGAATATCACCTTTTCTACCAACATACACCTCATGATACGCAGCCTGACTTCGGCAGAATGCATTGGGGTCATGCGGTAAGTAATGATTTAGTACATTGGGCCGAACTTCCACCAGCTATCCCGCCTGGGGAAGATGGAGCGATCTTTTCGGGAAGTGCAGTAGTCGATAAGAACAATACAAGCGGATTCTTCAAGGAAGCGGGATCAGGATTGGTTGCAATTTATACGAATGATGGCAACAGCGCTCAGCCCGGTAAACCACAGGTTCAAAGCATCGCATACAGCAAAGATAAAGGTCGAACCTGGTCAAAATACGAAGGTAACCCTGTTTTATTCCCCAAAGAAACGCTAGACTTTCGGGATCCAAAGGTATTCTGGCATGAAGAATCTTCAAACTGGGTAATGGTTCTTGCTGTAAGAGACCGTGTAGAATTTTACACATCTTCGAATCTTAAAGATTGGTCCTTTGCAAGTGATTTCGGTTCCGATATTCCAGGTATCCATCGTGGAATATTCGAATGTCCTGAGGTATTTGAAATCCAAGTGGATGAGGACCCTAATACCACAAAGTGGATTCTGATACTAAGTGTCGGAGATAGAAATGGCGTAAATCCAAACGATTCAGAACCACCCGCAGGCGGTTCTGGCATGATGTATTTTATTGGTGACTTTGATGGGAATTTTTTTAAACTAGATGAAACCTTGGACTCTATTGATACAATCAGATGGATAGATTACGGATCTGACTTTTACGCAGCCGTGACCTGGGATAATATCCCGAATGAGGACGGGCGAAAAATTTGGGTCGGCTGGATGAACAATTGGCGTTATGCTTCCACTCTTCCTTCCAAGGAATGGCGTGGCCACATGTCAATCCCACGCGAGATTCAGCTTAGGACGTATTCGGAAGGTCTTCGCTTAACTCAAGCACCCGTAACAGAGTTAAATCAACTTAGAAGACCGATTCTGTCTCTGCAAGACATTACGATTAAACCAGATATGAACGTTTTGTCTGCTGTTTCTGCTGCAAAGATTGAAATTATTGCGGAATTTGAAATCGGTACTGCAACAGAATTCGGGTTCAAGGTGCGAAAATCTTCCTCTTTCGATCAGGAGACAGTCATCGGATATACTGTCTTGAATGAGGAGTTGTTTGTCGACCGGACGAAGTCGAACACCGTTGATTTCCATCCCGATTTTGCTGCAAAACATAAGGCCCTTATGAAGCCAGAGCATGAAAGGATACAGTTGAGTATCTATGTTGATTGGTCTAGTGTAGAGGTCTTTGGTAACAATGGAACAACAATTATTTCAGACATGATTTTCCCGCATTTGGAAAGTAGCGGACTAGAGCTCTATACTCTTGGCGGAGAACTAAAGGTCATATCACTTCAAATCAATGATCTCATAAGCATTTGGGGAAATGAGAGTATTTAGATTTTAGCAATGGCTTGATTCGATGAAACGCTGTTTGACACTAAAGTCAAATTCTCTACCTAAGGGGGTTCCTAATTGCGAGCCAAGATATTACCAATGAAATATCCGGCCATCACCTCGTGGCAATGGCAGGCAAATACGTTTGCCATCCTAGCCAATTACCCGCAAGCCAAGCCGTGGATCATGACACATTTCATTCCGCTCCAGCTCACATTGAATAAGGGAAGTTCCTACGTGGACTTCTATCGTACTCCTACCTTTGAATTTTGTCCTTGGTTACTTCGCCAACATTTAAATCGTCAGTTGGTTCGGCACTTCAACAAGGATATATGTACTTTTCTGATGGAATGTATAGACATGAATAATTATATTTATTTGCTACTTGATCAAGCGCAGTTTTTGGATATTGAACTTTCTTTCTCGCATGACTCATTTATTTTTGGGTATGACGAGGAGCGGGGCATATTTCATATTGCCGACTTTACATTCAAGGGTAAATACTCGTTTGAGGAAATCCCATTTGAGCAAATGAGACGCGCCTATGAAGGAATCGATGACGAAGGTGATTGGCTGTATGCGGGGAAGGGAGGCCTTTCTCTGTTACAGCTCAACGACCGAGCAGCGTATGACTTTAATCTAAACTATGTTATCGAGCAACTTGAGGACTTTTTGAATGGAGAAAGTCCCTCCGACAAATACAGGGAATTGGGCTATATAACGAATCCATGTGTATGGGGGATTAGTGTTTATAAGCAGCTCATTTTGGAGATGACGCGCATTCGAATTGGACAAAATGCGGAAGATGGACGTCCTTTTCAAGTGATCTATGACCATAAAATCTTGATGCTGGAGCGAATTGACTTCATGGATCAAGCTGGTCTTCTAGAACAAGGAAAGGAGCTTAAAGTACGTTATCAGTCCATTGCCGATGATGCCCTGATGGCGCGAAATTTGATCGTTAAATATTCCCTAACCAAAAACAAAGATACGCTCGATAAAGTGGAAGCCCTAATTAGGCGTATTCAGGCTTGTGAACAAGAGGCGATGGAACTTATGATCCACAACTTGAGCCATGCGTCAAATATGGCCCCAACGGGAGGTGATGTCTGATGTTGGAAAAACAATCATGTCTGGAACGCATCCAAAACCTTATCCATCAGAAGATACCTGACTACGATAAACAACGAACAAACGCGAATACATTACTTGCAGAGGTATGGATTCAAATGGATTCTATGCAGATGATTACATTCGTCGTGGAGCTCGAAACCGAATTCCGACTCGAGCTTCCGGACGAACTGGTGGGAAACATGACTGCCAGTCATTTAACAATCGGAGACCTGGCTGATCTTATTAAAAATTCTCAGGAACAAGTCTAGCAAACGGTATTTGCTCCGGTACGCTCATCGCATGCAGTCTGAAGCAATATGTGTTTGGATCGAGCTGAAGTTCCGGCGGATGGCACGAATGGGCATGCCGAATCACTTGTCTAAGCATCTCCCACCGAGAATTCCATAGAAGACCAATCTGGGAGCGGTACGCTAGAATGGCGGCAGTCTTCTGCTTTAAACAACATCTTGGAAGTGAATTATAGACTGGGTGAAGGTGGCATGCTAGCTCGATTTCCCATTGCGTATCCTGACCATAGTTTAAATAGGGCAGATCTTCGTAGTAGATCAAGCGGGCAGTGACTTCCAATTCAATATTACTTCGTATAGCCTGCTCGGATGCAATTCGCACAATACCATGATCCACATGTCTTCCGATTGCAAGAGGAATATAGATCCGCTCGTAATCAGTAAGACTGAGGCGTGTCGACAGCACCTCTGCTACCTCAGAAATGACGTCCAACTCAGTCTCGTAGTTTCCACGGAACAGGTCATCCAGCTTTGTATATGAGGGAGCACCGCTGTGGTCTTTACGATAAATAGATTCCTGCAGGTCCAGATGAATCGTGTCCACACCCAGAAGGCCGCATGCATTAATGTCCTCTTCCCGGCGCACTTTCATTACGTTGGAGCTAAGCCCGAATTTTTTGTGCAGGATGCGGGCAAGTAGAGATAGATCTGTACCAGTACCAGTACCAGTGAAGACAGTTGCTACGGTCACCCTCTGACCAGCACGAACAAGCGAATCGATATAATCTCCACAAGAAATAATAGCATCGTCCAGATGGGCAGAAATAAATAGATAATGGTTATTCAAGGCTTTAAGCCCTCCTTATAAAATTAAACATTTAACTATTATACTATTTATTTGAATTAATGTAATAAATATATATAAAATAAATAATAAAACTACTATTTGAAAGGGTGACGTTTATGTTTGAAACATTGAAAAAAATTATTGCAACTGTGCTTGAGGATGACTCGCTTCGTGAAACTCTCACACTGGAAAGCGACTTGATCAACGAGGTCGAATTAGATTCCCTTCAGATGATAACATTTATTCTCGGCGTTGAAGATGCTTTCGGGGTAGAGATCGTATATGAGGACCTGGATTTGGAGTACCTGCGCTCAATCGAAGCCTTCATGGCTTTCTTGAATCGCATGAATCAAGAGGTCGTATAGTATGTTGTTTGCTAGCACCTTTGATTCGGAAACCTATTGGCGTGAAGAAGGAAGTAGCAGGTTGCCATTTATTCCTGATCCGTCAAGGTCTCGCACAGTAATGGCTATGGATGAATTGTTGGTTGCCTTATGCGGTCCGGAAGATACATTGTTGACCCGCTTTGAGATGGATGAGGCGCACAAGGCATATTTGTCGCACATCGGCTTACATTTTACACAACTTAGCGCGAATGTCCCGATACATGAACCAAATCTATTTCGGGCTCTGAGCGAAATTCCGGAGACCGACGGGCGGCTGAAGCTGTTTAACGAAATGACTCCCTTTTCGGTTCTACCTTACGTTCACGAACTTCTCAACAAGTACAACTATACGAGCAGGCTGCCTATGCTTTCAGACGTTAAACGAGTAAATTCTAAGTTGTATTCCGCCGATCTTGCCAAGAGACTGCTCGGTAGTTCCTACAGCCATCCTGTGTTGAGCGCAGATGAATTGGCTACAGTAGGGCGGGAGCTTATGGAGTTATCGAATGGGATATTGATAAAAGACCCCTTTGGTGTTGCTGGTAAAGGCAACATGCTGCTTAAAACCAATACATCCTTGGAGCGTATAGTCAGCTACTTGCGCAAACAAGAGCAAGTCGGTTCCTCAACGGCATTTCTTGTCGAGCCGTTCCTTGACGTGGAATATGATTTTTCCTGCCAATTTTCGATTGATGAGAGCGGATCGTACCAGATCATCGGCTTGCAACAAATCATCAACCGGCAGTTTGCTTATGTGGGATCGCAAGTGATGCAGGAAACGAATAGCCAGACGCTTATATTGAAAGGTTATTTTGATGTCATAGAGAAGCTTGCTTCGTCCCTAAACAAGGATGGGTATTTCGGCCATGTTTGTGTTGACTCCATGATACTTAGGGACGGCACTCTTGTACCGATTGTAGAAATCAACGCTCGTCAATCTATGGGACTGATCAGTCATCGGCTCGGGCAACGGTTGGAAAATGGGAAATACGGAACATTTACGTTCCGAGCGGTAGGCAGTCGCCATCGCTTTGATTACGGGCAGTGGTTGCGTCAACTGAATGATGACGGCATTCTATACCCTAATAATGCAGGCGAGGGCATCGTCCCACTTTCCCCGGCTTGCTTGTTTGCTGGCTATGGAGAATCGGATTACCCAAAGGCGTTAAGCGAAGGGAGTTTCATCAAGGGTAGGCTTTATTTATTTGTAATCGCGCGAGATGTGCAGGAGCATGAAAGGTTGATCAGCATGCTAAGGGAGCGTTTTGAAGCCCATGGAGGAAAGTGGTATGGATAATCATTTGAAGCCTTGTGTCACTATACTCGGATCAGGTAACTCACTAGGCGTGTACATACCTGCCGTACAGCTAGGCATTCACTTGGACCGTTCTGGCATTTTGAACGAAGTCTGTGTGCTCGAAAATGTATATATCGACGAGGTAAAGAACAAGGTGCCGACTTATCGTAAGGCCTTTCATGATAATTTCGCCATCGCCCGGAAGAGTGTGGAATTGGCTCGCGATATTACGGATTGCCTGGATCCCATCAAGGTACAGCTACTGCTGGAAGATTGGTTCCGTGAGCGCCGGACGTCGTTCATTTCGTTGACTGGGTTCTGGATTCCGATTTTGGAACAATATGAGCGGTTTGTTGGAACTCCGCTAGAGGTCGACATGCTCCATCTCGATACTGCGCTTTCGCCATCTTATTTGGTCTATGGATCTCGAAGCAAGCGGTATAACCACATTTGGTTTTACGATCCGGCCAAGAAGAGCTTCGAGTTACAAATTCCGATAACGGACGAGGCACCGATCCCTTTTCACCAGCGAGAAGAGAGGGTGCTGGCCCATGGTGGCGGCTGGGGAATTGGGACTTACCCGCAGGCTGTTCGAGACCTGCTTGAAGACGGTATGAAGTTGGATGTTCTGGCTTATTTCGATGAAGATATCCAGCCTAATGCACGCATTTGCTATTATCGAAACGACCCCTTGTGGAGTCCATGGCTGAGGAATGAACGAGGGAGATTCGGTTTTCCTCCAATTGCCCAGATTCAAGATGGAGAGAGGCCCATTTATTTAGACAGCGAAATGGTTCACCCACTATTCGAACGAATTCGCCGATGCAAAGCCATTGTTAGTAAGCCGGGGGGCTATTCCTTAATGGAATCATTCGCTGCTGCAACACCTATGGTTTTTCTTGAGCCCTTTGGAAGGCATGAAGCTGACAATGCTGATTATTGGATTAAACAAGGATTTGGCGTGTCCTTTCTGGATTGGAAGACGCAGGGATTCGACATCGAGATATTAGAACGGGCTCATTGTAATCTACTAAACGCCCGCGAGCATTGCAAAACTTATGGAGGTGTAAATAATGCAGCCAAAAACGACTCGAAAATTCGATGAACGTGTGTTTAACGATTTGAAGCGTACAATTATGAATATGTCCAGGGTCAGTCGGCTTCGAGCTACCGATAGTCGCTATGCAATGGATATCCCAGAAGATATCGGGATCAAGCTAAACAACGGGTGCAACTTGCGCTGCAAGCATTGCTATGAGTGGAACACGGATGGTTTTCACTGGGACATGTCTAAAGAGGAGCAAGGTAAAGAAATCGATGTCGCGTTAGTCGATAAGCTCCTTGCCTTTACACATGAGAAGAAGTCGAAAGTCTATCTTTGGGGCGGAGAGCCATTGTACCATAGCAAGTTCGATCAAATTGCGAGTCTGCTAGAACACGATCAGCGGACGACGACGATTTGTACAAACGCAATTCTTCTGGAGGAAAAGTTAGATTCATTACTCAAGATCGGCGATGGGCTCGTCGTTTTAGCAAGTCTGGAGGGATTCGAGACTGAGAACGACGCAATTCGGGGCAGAGGAACCTACAAAAAGGTAGTTCGTGCCATAGAACGTCTCCTGGAGTTGCAACGGCAGGGCATTTTTAAGGGCAGAGTGTCCGTCAGCTTGACGATGAATGATCTGATGATTCCAAAAATGTTTGATTTTATGAAGTTTTTCGAGGAGATGGGCGTGGATTCGGTTTACTTTGTATATCCGTGGTATATCGCACCCGAGTCTGCTCAGGAGATGGACAATTTCTTCATCAAAGAGTTTGATTGGTTGGATCCAATCCGTCAGGGCAGCTGCAGTTGGCATTCATTCACTTATCGCCTTTCTGGCGACAAGGTGGGTGCACTTAAGGAGGAGGTTCGTCGTGTCTCTGAGCACACATGGGGAAGCAGAGTTCGGTTTATGCCCGCATTGGAGCAAGACGAGATAGAAGATTTTGTCACTGGCGTGCAGAGAACCGGGATGAAGCGGAAGGAATGCTTGGCGATCTCTACACGAATGGATGTTTTGCCAAGCGGAAGCGTCACTCCGTGCAAGTTCTTTCCCGAGATGGCAGTCGGCAACATCCGTGATGTGGATGTGAAGGAGGTTTGGCATGGAGAAAATTTCGCCAAACACCGAGAGGTATTAGCCTGCGGACTGATGCCGGTTTGTTCCCGATGCGGGTTACTTTATCATTATGGCCGTTAAACGTAATCGGCCACCTTCTAAGTCCATTTTATATGTTGAGGGGGAGCGCAATTGACAGCGATCCAGGTGGTGCAGTTAGCTAAAAACTTCACCTATTACACAAAAGAGGTAGGAATGCTTCATTCCATTAAAAACCTTTTTTATCGAAAAAGTTTGACTAAAGAAGCGGTGAAGAACATCTCCTTTTCGATTGAAGAGGGGGAGATGGTTGCTTTCCTTGGACCTAACGGGGCAGGCAAAACGACGACACTGAAAATGCTCTCTGGCATTTTGCATCCAACTAGTGGCGAGCTTACCGTATTGGGCTACAAGCCTTATGAGCGAAATAAGGAATTTAAGAAGCAGTTCGCTATTGTAATGGGGCAGAAGAGTCAACTATGGGTTGACTTGCCCGCAGCAGAATCCATTTTGTTAAACAAATATATCTATCAGGTTGACGATCAGCACTACAAACAAACACTAAATGAACTGATTGAACTGTTGGATGTCAAGCACATTATGAATGTCCAAGTAAGGCGTTTATCGCTTGGAGAGCGGATGAAGATGGAGCTCCTTGCGGCGCTTATTCATAAACCGAAGCTGCTTTTCCTGGATGAGCCGACGATCGGGCTCGATATTGTTACTCAGAGAAAGGTGCGGGAGTTCTTGAAGTTTTACAATGAACAGCATAGGACAACGATTATTTTGACAAGTCATTACATGAAGGATATCGAGGATCTGTGCAAGCGGACAATTATCATCAATGATGGCAGGCTCGTCTTTGACGGGGATCTGAAGCGAATCGACGATGTCTTAAACGACACGAAAATCATACATTTGAAATTTAAGCAACACGTATCGACTGGACAGCTTGAGGTATACGGGAAGGTGCGCCAAGCGGACGGATTTCAGGCCACGCTAGAGATAAGTAAAGAACGTATTAGCATGGCTTCCAGGGATTTGCTTGCACACTACCCGGTTGAAGATATTACGATCGAAGATATTCCCATTGAGGAAGTCGTTGTATCCTTGTATCAGCGGGATCATAGGGTATCCGGATGAGTGCCTTTCCCAAATACGTGCGTGTGTTCCAGTTGGGCGTTCAGTCTTCGCTCGAATATCGACTTGACTTTCTCTTTTCCTTAATCAGTGCATTCTTTCCAATTCTGATTCAATATTATATTTGGTCGGCGGTCTATGGAAGATCGGATTCGTCGGAATTTTTCGGATACACCTACGGCCAAATGATTTTATACACCATAACAGCAGCCATCGTAACGAAAATTGTGACAACGGATATAGGACAAAACGTGGCCACCGAGATCAAGGATGGTGGATTGAATAAATATTTGGTTCAACCTGTCAGTTTTTTCGCTCTGAAGCTGTTCACGATGCTGGGGCAAAAGATTTTCTTTTTTTCAGTCATGCTATGTATCTTGCTGTTTACACTTTTTTACTTGACCGGAACTTATGATATACAGATTCCATTGATACACATTCTACTATTTATGGTGTCGATGGTTATGTCTTTGTTGTTAAACTTTCTCATCTCCTATACGCTCGCCGCTGTTGCCTTTATGCTGTCGGAAATCTCATATTTTTTTGAAATGACCGGCTTATTTGTCATCATTTTAAGTGGAGGCGTTTTTCCGATCGAGGTGTTTGGTAAGACCATAAATACGATTCTAGATTACTTGCCATTCAAATATACGATCCATTTTCCTGCTAATGTTATAAACGGCAGATTGTCCATGGACGAGGCAGTACAAGGCATTGGGATGCAGTTCTTCTGGATGATCGCGCTGGTGGCCTTTTCACGGCTCGTATGGCGCGCTGGAATGAAGAAGTATCTCGGATTGGGGGCTGACCAGTGACAAGATGGCTGGGGACGTTTCGAAATTATCTGATGATTTACTCTTTGTTCATTAAGAACTGCTTTATTGCTCAAATGGAATACCGGACGAACTTCATACTCGGGATTGCCGTGGAGATTGCTTACTTATTTTCGAAGCTGCTTTACGTCGTCGTAGTCTATGAGACGGACTTACATATCGGTTCAATCACGCCTGATGGTATCTTGATGTTTGTTGGCACATACACAATTATGACAGGGCTCTATTCCGGTTTGTTTTTTCCTAATTTCGTCCGGGTATCCGAGTATATACGCAGCGGGACGTTGGATCTGCTTATGGTTAAGCCAATTTCACTACAGTTTTTGGTTTCGCTGCGCTATATCGATCTTGGGATGCCCATTCCGAATTTCATCGCGGGTGGAACGATGGTTGTGATTAGTTGGAATGCATTAAATATCCCGGTAACCGCATGGAATTTGTTCTCATTTTCATTTTACTTGGGGACAGCGTTGATCATTACTTACTGCCTCATGTTTATCCCAGCCTTATTATCCTTCTGGCTTGTTAATACGGGAGGGCTGGCCGGGATATTCTATTCCATCTGGGATGCCAACAATATGCCAATGCCGATCTATTCACGTTTTATCCAACGAATCGGCGTGTATGTATTGCCTTTTCTCGTCATTACAAATTTTGCCCCTATGATGGTGATGAATCAGTTGACCCCTGCTTTGGCGGTATGGGGCGCTATCGTACCAATCGTGCTCCTTGTAATCGTTCGCTTCGTTTGGAGTCGGGCAATACGTAGTTATAACAGTGCAAGCGGATAAAGGCTGACAACTTCAATTAAGTTAAGGAGGAATGACATGCATATGGTTCGTTGGCCGGTAACCGGCATCGTTTTAGTATGTCCCTCTTGCAAGTCAGAACTGGAAGAAGCGGATCAGAAGTTGCTGTGCCTGGACTGTACGGTCAGTTACTCCATAGAGGATGGCGGTGTTCCATTCATGCTGGGTGAACTGCAGGGACATGACAGCAGGGATACTGCTGCCTTAAAGAAGAATGTCATAAATATGTTTACTGCCTACAATCAATCTCTGGACGAGAGTGGTTTGTCCCGTTTCTCGACATTCATTAATTGGGGGTTCGCTACGAATAGCAGTCAGACTTCAGCTAGTGTCAATCGAAACTCTATCCGGCTACTGCAGGAATGTTTGGATGGTCTAAATCTCGAGGATGCGAACGTCTTGGAGGTAGCCTGTGGCAGGGGCGGAAGCGTAAGAGAGCTTTGTCGAAGCTACGGTCTGAAAAGCGTCGTTGGCTTAGATCTAACCGAAGCCAATATCGCATTTTGCCAATTAAATAACCGTTTCCCCAATGCTTATTTTTGTATTGGGGACGCTGAGAGGCTTCCTATCGGTTCGTTGTGTTGTGATATTGTCCTGAACATGGAAGCATCTGATCTATATCCCTCGATTAAGTCATTCTATGACGAGGTTTTCCGGGTGCTGAAGCCTGGTGGAATTTTCGTTTATGCCGACGATTTACCAACCTGGAAGTTTGACGACGGTGAACGATATTTGCATGAACTGGGCTTCGAGCTGCTTATGTCACGCGATATCACGGGTGAAGTTTTGCTTTCAAGTGATCAGGTTCAAAAGAATCGCATAGCCGCTTTTGGATCTGAAGATCAGATGAACACTGCGATTTGGCACACAATGGGTGTGCCAGGCACGCCCCTGTACGATGAAATGAAAAGCGGGGAACGTCAGTACAAGATCATGCATTTCCGAAAGCAGGCTCATCACAATGTGTAACGTAACGATCGTCGATTATTCCGTCTATCTACCAGAGTCACGTATCCATGTAAAGGAAGCGATTCAGCAGGTGAAGGCTGACGGCGTAGATTTCCAAACTAGCGATTCGGAATACTTAAACAAAGGCTTTGAGCTGGTTCCCATAGAAGAGGAACTTGATTTGGAACAGATGATTGCCACTGTGTGTAGACCAATTCTACGCCGGGCGTTGCAAATGAATGTGCAGATCGCGGCGGTTATATTTGCTAGTGTAACGAATAATGAAAACGAGGAACGGAATCTTTTTGATAACCTAGCAGATGAATTCGCCCTTGAGGCAGTTCCATTTATCCCTTTGGAGGAATATGCTTGTTCCACCATGCATTTATCGTTATGCCTGGCTTCGAACTACTTCATGCTCCCATGTCAGCAAGGTGAAGGGATATTGTTCATCACTGCCGACAGAGCTAAGAATTCTTATGAACGAAGCGATACATTCATGTTGTTTGGTGATGGTGCGAGTGCTGCTTTATATATGAGAGGGCAACGCGAAGGACAGCAGACACTTGCTTCGGTGATGAGAGTCGACGGCCTCGTATACGATCTGGCTCCAAATCGTATCCAATTATATTACTCTACGTTTTATTTAGGGGTTAGACAGGCAGTAAGGGCAACATTAAACGAGTCAGGTATGCACATTGCTCAGATCGCCTTGGTCTTTTGCACTAATTTAGGGACACACGTATGGAGTATGTTGGCTACAGTGCTGAAGGTACCCTTGGAACGCTTCTACAATCTAACCCTTGCCCAAGACGGTCATATTCACAACACCGATATCCTAAATAATATTGACCACGCAATCCGTACAGGCTTATTAAAGCCTGACTACTTTTATATGACGATTTCCGTTGGCTTCGGTGGCTATTACGGTTGTGCTATTCATCGGTATGTCAAGGAGGTAAACGAGCTATGTATTTGACAATTCATCACGCAGAGGCTGCTGTAGGCGTAGAAATGCCATGGGTTCGGATAACCGATTTAATCGAAAAGAATAGGCATTGGACCGAAGGAATTGACTTGCTCTGTTACTGTCATCAGACGGACTTTGAAACGGGTGTTCATGGCTGTGCTAAATTGAGACAAGAACTAGGACTAAGTGAGGTTATGCCCATTTCCGTTGGGCAGTCGGGTAGCCTTTCTCTCGCTAATGCAATAACAATATTAGACTGGATGTTCAGTAGTGGTACAAAAAATCATGCTCTTTGCGTCATTGCTGACTCATTCATTCTGGATCATATGGAAAAACAAGGGAGTTACTTGAGTATGACCGCACTGATCGGTGTATCGACTACGACCGGTGATTATCGTGTTGAAAGCTGCCGTAAGCTTCCGGGCACTCGTGCTAGAGTCGGAGCGAAAAGTGCAGTTGAATCAATTCTAAAGCTTGAACTTCACCAATCTGAGTTTACAAATGATCAGGAGCTGGAAGTCGTCACGTTTGATGCTGGAGTCTTCGGCACAAGCCAACTGAAGTTGAGACGAACATAATTCTCTTCAAGTGCTTGAGCAGAAAAAAATCAACCAATATGGTGGTTTGCAAAAAAACGATGGAACATTACAAAATAAACGAAATCAGATTAGTGAGAAAAGGGGTAAGGTGAAGATAGGAGATGTCTTCGCAATAAGACTTGATCAGGGTCGTTATTGTTATGCCCGAGTTGTTTCTGAAGGAAGGATTTGATGGGTTGTGGTACTCTGAACTATTTAACGTGGGGAACATAGACGCTGATATGAAAGAAAGAATTTCTGAACGAATGACTGAGTTGATCAATAAAGTGTAGGTTAACATCCCAGGTAGGTATCTAATATCTAATAGGGGACTATAATATGGATATTATGATTATTTTTAGCATTGCCATCATTTCAGGAATTAGCTAAGCATGAGTCAAAAAGCAAAAGATCGGTTATTAATGAACCGATCTTTTTTTGTTCTTCTATATATAGAATCTCTTTTGCGAGTGCTCCTAAAAATCCTGTAAAACTCGCCCAGAAGATAAGCGTCAGCAGCATCATTCATATTTCGAAACCAATTGGAAATGACGACAGGGTTTGGTAGTGCACAGTTTGCGTCGAATTGACAGTCTCTCGACTGCAAACATTATCCTATGCCTGCTTGGTTCAGAGAGATCTAAGCAGGGAGTCGAGCCAGATCAGATTCGGGGGAGTTACCTTTCTGTTCAGATCATATACAGATATGATTTACATACGTTTACAATTTAATTTGGTTTATTATCAAGTATCCTTCAGCAAGTCAACCATGTTAGAATAGTGAATTTCACTCAGTTGCTCGATAAAGTTATCCACCCTGTAGTTCTCCCGTTCAACAATCCAGAGACAAATTACTCCTACCAATCCAGATATCATGTATTCGATGCCAATTTTTATCTTCTCATTGTGGCGATGATCACCGATCCCCGAAAAAATGATCATTTTAAAAGCCTCTTTCAAGTATACCGAGAAGTTTGGATAAATATTTTGAGTGAGCATTGTCTTAAAAAATATCATATTGGCTTCAATATCGTCGAAAATCGTTTTTAACATGGTAGCAAACTTATCTTTATCCATCTCATGAATTCAGGTTTATCTACATAGTGCAAATAAAATGTGTTGCGATTGATCATCGCTTCGTTCGCAATGTCCTGCACAGTAATTCGTTCATAGCCTTTGGTTTGTACTAACCTGAGAAAAGCCTCTTTAATGGCTTTCCGTGTTTTAAGAATGCGCAGATCTACTTTAACTTTACCCAATTCGTGCTCCCTGGCATGATGCAGGCAAGAGCTTTTATACTTTTAAGCACTCTATCGAATCTCCGTTATAGAAGAGATTCACACTAATATCTGCATAATATAGAGGCGGCAAAGAAACATGCCGAAAAGAGCAGAACTGCTTCTGCGGGTAAATTTTAAGTGTGACGGTGGAACTTCGAGAAAAAAGCTTACCAGCTCAAAAACTTGTGAAGACATAAAATGGTTTCGATCCAGAGGAGAAGAAGTAATCATGTGTGACAAGACAACGCAAAAAAGATCACTTCATTGAAGTAGTCTTATTTAAAATATAAGAATGTATATGTTTCACATCATAACTTATCCTTGTATTTCTCGCTGAAACGATAATGTCCTTATAAAGGACGTTATCGTTTCAGCTTGTATAGGGGGAAGATCTGTTACAAAGTTTGCGGCCTGTAATAGAACTAACCAAAAAATGTCCACCCGGGTAAACAAAATGCGAACAATCGGTTTATATTTCCAGTATAATGAGGTGGGCGGGAATTATACATTTTTTCGGGGGAAGATCTTTAGTATGTGTATAGGAAAGAACAAGCGGGGCTTATACAATAGAGATTGTAAACGCTTGCTTTGAATTTAGAGGATGCAATCAATGAATTACCGTAATCCCGTAATCGCCGGATATTTGAGCGCTATTCCTGGACCGAGCACGGGAATGCCTACATGCTGGACGATGAGGCGCCTCCCGTGTTCGCGTGCCTCAGCCAGCGGCTTCACCAGCGTCTGCCTGGGGCTGCGCGCCTCGGGCAACGGTACAGAGAACGCCAGCCCTGCTTATTATGAAGGATTTTATTATTCCAATACCAAAGGAGATGCCTTATGAATCAACAACAACTACCTAAGCCCCACCAGCCGCTCGTAACCCACATCTTCACTGCGGACCCGTCCGTCCATGTCTACGAGGGCAAAATCTACATCTATCCTTCCCATGACCTCGATCATGACGAGCCGAGCAACGATAACGGCGACCAGTATAAAATGGAAGACTATCATGTCCTCTCGATGAACAACTTCGATTCCCCGGTGGTTGATCACGGCGAAGCGTTGCATCTGAGAGATATTCCGTGGGCCTCCAAGCAGCTCTGGGCACCGGATGCCGCTTATAAGAACAATACCTATTACCTGTTCTTCCCGGCACGGGACCATGACGGGATCTTCCGTCTGGGTGTGGCAACATCAGAGTCTCCGGCAGGCCCGTTCATGCCGCAGCCGAATTATATGGAAGGCAGCTTCAGTATCGATCCGGCCGTACTGTTGGATGACGACAATCAGTCATACATCTATTTCGGAGGACTCTGGGGTGGCCAGCTAGAGAAATGGCAGACCGGCAGCTTCGTGCCAGATGCAGAAGGACCGGCTCCTGACCAGCCGGCGCTTGGACCGCAAGTTGCACTGCTTAGCGACGACATGCTGTCCTTCCAAGGCAAGCCTGCCGAGATATCGATTGTCGATGAAGACGGGAATCCGATTCTGGCCGGGGATGAGGAACGGAGATATTTTGAAGGCCCATGGGTGCATAAATATAACGGCTATTACTACCTGTCCTATTCTACAGGAACCACGCATAAGCTCGTATATGCGATCGGCAAGAACCCGATGGGACCATTCACGTTCAAGGGCGAGATTCTTTCTCCGGTTATCGGCTGGACAACCCACCACTCCATTGTGCAAGTTGAAGACAAGTGGTATCTGTTCTATCACGACAGCTCCCTGTCGGAAGGCGTCAACCACAAGCGCTGCGTTAAATATTCCGAGCTGAAATACAACGAAGACGGAACGATCCAGAAGATCAATCCTTATCCGGGTGCCGAGTAAGCTAGCGGGTTAGCGGAAACAGATAAGATTACAAGATAAGGCATAGCATGAGGCAGCTCCTGACGGGGCTGCTTTTTTGATAGGAGATCAGTGGTTTCACTCAAACTTGGAGAAAATCTCTGCTGAACAAAGAATATTTCAACAGTATACTGATTGAATTAATAAATTTATCTTAATTAAACATAAAGCCTTCTTTCCTTCGGAGAGAAGGTTTTTAGTTTCGAAAGAATTTTGTTGACACATTTATAGCCTAATGTTAGGATACATTAATCCTAACATTAGGATGAATAATACTAGGGTAAAGAGGGGATTGAAATTATGAGTGTTCTATCCATTGTTTTGCAAGTGATTTTAGGGTTAGGTTTTCTTATGTTTGGGTTGATGAAGTTTGGGTCCAAGCAGATGGTGGAAGGATTTAAGAACTATGGATATCCTGGAGCATTCCGAGTATTTACAGGATTGATCGAAGTCATTGCAGCAGGTTTAGTTATTGCAGGTATATGGATTGATGGTTTGGCTGCATGGGGAGGTTTACTCATCGTGGTAACGATGATCGGTGCGATCTTGACCCACATTAAAATAAAGGATCAATTGAAACAAATGCTCATGCCGATCATTTTATTAATTCTGGGGTTGGTCGTATTTCTAATCAATTACGGATCTTTGTTTGTGTGAATGGTCCGTTAAACTAAGGAGTGAGTATAATGGGAATCCAAATTATTAAACCCAAAGATCAAGCGAGTGGTCAGTTCGATGGTGGTAAAATCAAAGAACAAAAACCAATCGGTTTTTCCGGAGAAGGCTCCATCATTACTCGACTAGGACCCCTGTTTTACTGGGCTTGGGCTCATTCTCAGGAACCAGCAGAAATCGGATTCCATCCACATCAAGGCTTCGAAATCATCACTTATGTGATCCATGGTAAGGGATATCATCGGGATACACTGGGTACGGAAAGTGTTGTACAAGAAGGAGGAGCCCAGCTCATGCAAACAGGCTCTGGTGTGCAACATGCTGAGGCATTAATGGAGCCGACTGAAGGCTTTCAAATTTGGTTTGAACCACATCTAAGCCAAGCCGTTAAACGTACACCTACTTATTCGCAATTTGATTCTAATCAGTTTTCGTTAGTAGATATAAATGACGTCAAAATTAAAACACTCTTAGGAAACAATTCTCCTATGCAAACCGTGACTGATGCTAAAATGTGGGATGTACTTATTCCTAAGGGAACAGTATATACTCATAGCCTTTCCTTGGGTCGTACATTGGCTAGTTTAGCCATTAGAGGAGATGGAACTCTTTTGTCAGACACCATTAAAGCAACTCATTTCTCACATAAGGATTTTATTATCGTTCAATCAGAGCAAGAGGAGAGAGTAGCCCTACAAGCTGTTGATCAAGACCTTAGAATCTTGGTTATTGAAGTTCCGACTGAAGTTGATTATCCTTTATACAGAAAACCAAGATAACTGTTACGAATTGAAGGTATCTAATAGGAGGTCCTGTACATGTTTCAAGGAGATGAACAAAGTCAGATAGATTTACGGCTTTTCCGTGTGTGGGTAAAGGCTAGTAAAGCTGTTTTTGATGAAGTTGTAAAAGATATAGAACGATACGGCATTAGTAATGAGAATTTTATGGTTCTGGAACTCCTCTACAATAAAGGACCACATACGGTCCAAAGTATAAGTGAGAAATTTTCTATCCCTAGCGGGAGCATCACATATGTAGTTGATAAGCTTGAAAAGAAAGAATTAGTAAAGCGAGAACCAAGTCCAACAGACCGTCGATCTTCAATTGTAGTTATTACGGATCAAGGCCAAAATGTATTTAAAGAGATCTTTCCTCAACACGTTGAGGTGATATCCAAAAATCTGTCTTCGATTACCAATGAAGAAAAAATACAGTTAACCGATCTTCTCAAGAAGCTCGGACTAGGTGCCAGTAAGATCAACGAATGAATTGAGATGAAATCAACTTTTGGTTTCTAGGCCTCCATGGAACTCATATGGAAGGACAGACAAAGATGGAACAATATCGTATTCACCAAGAAAAAGGTATGGAGATCGGTCTCTATTCCATTGGAGATCATTTAAGCAATCCACTAACAGGCCACCGCATCTCTGCACAGCAACGGATTAATGAATTAATTGAAACTGCCAAACTGGCTGAAGAAGCAGGACTTGATGTATTCGCAGTAGGGGAGAGTCATCAGCCGTTATTTGCAACCCAGGCACATACCGTGATCCTTGGAGCAGTTGCTCAAGCAACCAAAACTATAAAAATCGCCAGTTCAGCAACAGTCCTGAGTACATCCGATCCGGTTCGGGTATATGAAGATTTTGCAACGTTGGATCTGATTTCAAATGGACGTGCGGAGATTGTTGCAGGACGTGGTTCACGTCTAGGTTCATATGAGTTATTAGGTTTTGATGTGAGTAACTATGAAGAATTGTTTGAAGAGAAATTGGCTTTACTGCTGAAGATTAACGAAGAAGAACGTGTTACATGGCAAGGGGAATTCCGGGCACCACTACATCATGCCGAAATCATCCCCCAACCATTACATGGGAAAATGCCGATATGGCGTGCAGTAGGAGGACCACCAGCAAGTGCGATTAAAGCAGGTTTAGCAGGGGTACCCATGATGCTAACGACACTTGGTGGACCGTCCACAGCATTTAAAACTGCTGTAGATCGTTACCGCGATGCTGCACGAAGTGCAGGCTTTGATCCTGCAGGATTACCCATCTCCACAACGAGTCTCATGTACGTAGCTGAAGATAGCCAAACAGCCTTACGCGAATACTACCCACATATTAATAACGCTTCGGTTCAATTAAGAGGCAGTGGTTACCCTGAGCAACAATTCTTGGCTGCTACCGATTATCGAGATGCACTCATGGTGGGCTCTCCTCAGCAAATTATTGAAAAAATGTTGTATCAATACGAGATGTATGGTCAACAACGATTCTTAGCCGAGATCGATGCAGGTGGCGTCAGTATGGATCAGATTAAAAAGAACATTGAACTACTAGCAACAATCATTATGCCTGCTGTTAAGAAACATACACAAATCTAATGAATAAAGTGATGCTACTAATTTATTGTGTGATATTTTGATCCAGTAAACGTTTATATCAATAACGAATTGAATATCAGCAGTGTTTGGCTGTTACTGGTAAAGAAGGCATGACCAAAATGAAATTGCATTTTCTTTATGTGAGTAGGGGACCCATAAAGGTTTTGGCACTTATGAGGGTGCTTTACTTGTTCAAGAAATTTCAACGAAGAATGAATACTATATTAATGTATATAACTTTGTAATCTATCCTTACTGGGAAGATAATATCGAAGGTGCAGTCAAGGAAGGTCCTTTATTAGCTGTGTATAATGGCAAAGGTACAAAACCTGCTGATAGGCAGGGAACGTGGGTTGATCTTCCTAAAGGTAGTAAAGTCATAGCTGACTCCATTGAATCTGTGGGTACGAATAAAGGAAAGGTTAGAGCTGAGGTATACAAGGAATGGGATCAAGGTTTCGGTGGGGTTGATATTTATTTTGATGTAAATTCACTGGATATCTATTATTGACAAATAGCTCGCCGGCTTACCAAGAAATGAAATTCGGTGTCTCCCAGTTCCTTTGATAAGGATTGAGAAATGTAGCCTCTATGTATAGCTAGTGGAGTCTCCTTTAATTTAGACAGCCAGCGAAATTAATTGGCTGTCTTTTTCATTTAAGCTAACGGGTAGTTCGATTGTTAAGGCTGATTTTTCTTTTTTTCAAGAATATATTTCATGTTCCACTGACATTGGGCAAGAATCTGATACCTATGACGACCTGCACTGCTCGTTCTTCTCCACTGACGAAAGCGAGATCAATGCTGGCATCGGGGTAAGTATCGATCCAAATCATAATTTTGACCAGTCGATACCTGATCCTGCATCGTCAAACCAGGAATTTGAGTTTGCCGAAACAGCTGTAGAAGCTGCCCAAGACCGTGAGGCTGTACCGACATTAGAAAGCGATACTCCCGAACATCAAACCGATGAACCTGACACTCTCGCGGCAGAGCCGGAGAGGGAACACTCGTCCGGACTAATTATTGATTCAGATGAGTTGATAAACTCAGAACCCGAAAATAATATTTTAGAAAAGAGCGCCAAGCTTTTCGATGAGACTCGTAAAGCAATGGATACCGTAGAAATACGCTTACGATGTGATCCTGTTTTGCATGTACGGGAATCAGTTCCTATAGCCAAAGGATCACTCTTTAATCGAAGCTGACGTAGAAGCCGAACCGTTTACGGATGACCTTGTAAAGTTAGAGGACGAGTACAATGATAAGAGCACACCTTTCAAAGGGAAGAATATCGAAGTTGAGAAGCCGGTAGAAATTAATAAGAAAACTGTAGCTGACCGAATCGGTATTTCTGTGCATTGGATGACGGACACCTTTATCGTTACTCCTGTCCTATGAGGGGAATATTTAGAGCATTGCATAATGGAAGTCATTCACATTGTTGGCTACATCGGCAGCGTCTTGAAGTTTTTATTGATCATTGTTGTCGCCACAATCGGATTTTACATTGTATTAGCACATTATTCGGACTCTAGCCGCAAGTCATTACCAAAAACATGCGGTTTCTTATTTCGACCTCAATCTGATCCCGAACCTCAAGATTGAGCCGTTAACAGCGTAAATTGAAACATGAAGAACTTAGGCCGATAGAATATCGGCCTAAGTTCTTCATGTTAATTTTTCTATGTCATTAAACTGGAAATTGCCCTATCGGAATAACGTCTTTTCCAAAAATCTTCTAACCCTCCATTATGATGTCAAGTTGAATCTGTTTGGTTGCCTCGTTAAATGAGATGTTTCTAAGACTGACTCCGGAAGCGATGTCTGAGAAGGATGTGGATATTATACCAGAGTCGTTAAGCTCGCTCACTTTTTTCGACCCTGGGAAAGGATCTCCAGCATCTCCAGCATTCAAATCGTTGGGATCGTTAAGATCATTTCTACCGTCAGCTTGAATTAATAACATTCCTGGTCGATGGCTTCCTTCCTGTTTAGCGTCTTCATCCACCCTCCATACTAATAGTCCTTCTCCAGGTAAAGCACCGTCAAATTTATTCTTTATTCTATTTTCTAAGAGCAAATATTGCTTTTCTGTATAGCCAGGCCCACTTATTTTAAGTACTTTTCCATTTGGTCCTGTAACTGGAGGTAAGACAACCTCATTCGTTGATTGTGAAATTTTCGTCACTTCAACCCAACCATGTTGAGATTTATGGAGCCCCGCTGGATGGATAGGGCGTACTTCATTCCCAGCGTAGGATCCACTTGCCATTAGATCCCACATGCCACTTCCATCCCAGTGATCACCATCCTCATCATAGTTAGGATCGTAAAAATCCTGCCATTGAAAAGCAAGGTGACCCAGTTCATGAGCACACACACCTAATTTTGCATCTTGCGGGACCATTAAATATGTGCTTGCATACAGATTCGGTGAAACTTCAATCGGATTCCTCGTTACCCACTTGTGGGACCATATATGCTTTCCTCGTAAGGAGGGGTTCAGTTTTTCAGCACCCAAACCTGCATGTACGATGAACAATGCAGTTATCTCATGATTACCTAATTTATCAAGCGTAGGATCAAAGGTGATCCCCTTTGAAAGAGCTGTCTTCACAGCATCTTCAGCAAGTACCTGTGCATTAGGATAGGATTCAGACATACCCGAACTCCCATTGGTATAATAACTATAGTTTTGAGGCATTCTGAGCCACCCGTGAACTTCTCCCTCAATATGGACTTTCTCTGAACTAACCTCTTCGTAATAGTCTGACAAACTTCCAGTAAGAGAATTTTTTTTAGAGAACAGCAATTCATCATAGTGACTTTTTGGTAAAATTCCTTGTTCGTCTGGGAAGTCTACCAAAAGGACTAAAACTCTCAGAGTACCTGTTACAGGGGTGTGGGGGATCGAAATAAATTCATTGCGTCCATCCCGCATGATATTCGTTACATTGTCGTCCATTCCGTGCAAATCATGGGCTGGATTTTGGTACCCTCGGGCAAATAAAAATTGTTCAAAACTAAACCCACGATTCTTCCATTTCGTACGGTACTCATTCAAAATGTAAAATTGTACTGCAGGGGAAGGTGGAACTAAACGCAATTCATTCATAATATACCTCCTGTGATGTGATTAAACAGACTCATACACGCCCGAGCTTAAAATCCCCTTAACATTTACATTTTATACAGTACAGAGTTTAAACTGACAACCGATGCTTCATTTCATTAGGTATATCAGTCTTAAATATATATAATGAGCACTCAATGAGACCGGTATAAAAAGGAGATTGTACAAATGACAACAACAAGCGAGCTCCCATAGTAAAAATGAATCGATACTTAAATGCGAATGTCCTTATCAACATGAAAGTGCTAAAGGAGAAATTCAATCAATGATATCGTATTCACCACAAAAAGTTGCGATACTTATCATGAACAATGCTTTACTAAAAGAGAACCAGCGTCTCCAGATGGAGAACGACATTTTAGAGCAAGCCGCGCTGATCATCGGAAGAAAGTAGCTATCATCCAGAATAACCGTGATAAATGCTCGGGTTCAGAAATGTGTGACGTCCTGGAAATCGCCAAAAGCACGTTCTACTATGAAGCAAAGGAACAACCAAAAGAAAGATAAATTAACGAAAGTCATCGTGGAGATCTTTCACAAGAACCGAAAGGCAGGGGATACCATTGCCCAGTTTAAGCCCCACAAAACGGCCTGTAATGAGTCGACGATGGCGAATGTATTGGATCGTGAGTTTAAACAGACGGAAAGCAAATGATTTGTCGTCAGCGATCTGACATATGTGAAGGTTCAACACCGGTGGCACTACGTTTGTGTCCTCATTGATCTGTTCAATCGAGAGATTATTGGCCATAGTGCAGGTCGAGCGAAGGACGCTGCACTGATTTCCCGTGCCTTTGCTACGGTAGAGGGCGATCTCAGCCAGATCCAGTGGTTTCATACGGATCGCGGCAGTGAGTTTAACAACCAAACGATGGACGAACTCCTCAAAACCTTTGATATTGGCTGATCTCTCAGCAAAAAAGGATGTCCCTACGATAACACCATGGCTGAAGCCACCTACAAGAGGTAATGAAAACGGAGTTTATCTACCAGATGGAATTCCAAAGCCTTCATCATCTGGAATTGGAATTATACGACTACGTCAACTGGTTTAACAAGCATCGAATTCACGGATCACTGGGGTACATAACACCTGTTTAGTATCGTCAAGTAGCCCTTAAAAAAAGTTGTCTGATTTAACGTTGACAATCCAGAGCAGATGCTTGCATAATCCCTTTAACATTTGTTGGGGTGGGTGTAGAATTATTGAAAAACGAAAAAGACCTCAATGAATTATTCCGAAGAATTGAGCAATCAGTAAAAGAAACAGTGAAGGGACGCCCACGTAAAGCCTTTGGCAGCTTGGAGGAAGAGCGAGACTATCTTAAAGCACAGGTGGATTATTTAAAAAAGCGGTATCCCAATCTGGTAAAGGAGAAGCGCTGAGCCAACGCGAGAACTACGAAATCGTAGATGAACTGCGCTGCTTGCATGGCATTACACGCCTATTAACCATTGCAAGAATACCTCGATCGAGTTACTACAAATGGCGAGCTACGCAGCTATAGCGAGACGCAAGACAAGACCAGGATTGTGAGATCAAAGAACACATGATGGCTATTCGTTTTACAAACCCGGAGTCTGCTTATCCTCGCATGACAACGGCATTGTGGGAGGCGGGTCTGAATGTCAATCACAAGAAAGTATGGCGAATCATGCGAGAATTATTGTCGAGGGACAAGAACATGGTCCCATTAAAGTCGCTATATTAGCGGCTTTTTTATTTTATCGGTACAAGTTCGTGTCCCGAGCCAATGACAAGAACTTGCACCGATTGCCGGAATGGACAAGAACATAGTCCGATTACCGATTAGATATGTGTCTAAATAAAAAAGCTATATAGAGGCGAGCGGGCTTTAACTTGGGTCAGTAGCGCTACGGGGAAATACTTAACCCAGAGAAAGGGATGAAATAGTTGTTTACTCAGATACGTATTGTGTCTTATAATTTTCATAAAGATACATACCGTATCTTAAAAAGTTTGTATCGCGCAAGTAATGTAAGGGGCTCGCATCTTGGTTCCAGTTTTTGTAGAAAGGAGGGGACGACCGATGGAAACGAAAAAAGCGCCTTGGCAGGCACCGGTATTAGAGGTTCTGGATGTGCAGCAGCAAACGATGGCTGGCCATGGATACAGGCAAATTGATTGGATCTCCGAACATGATGCAGACCTATATGATCCAGCGTCCTCAAGTTGAAAATCGTATTCTTGCTCAAAAGGTCGCCTGTGGGCGGCTTTTTCGATGCTCAGATGAGGGATAAGAACATGTTCCAATTTCCAATTAGATAAATATCTAAGTGTAGAAGTGAGTCTAACGAAGATGTTTTCTTATGCAATAAAGTTAACTTCAATGACATAGTATTGGAGGACTGAAGCGGGACAAAAACATTGTACCATTCAAAACCAAGACGACTATGATTGATATGATACCGGCTACGAGACTATTTTGAACACTCCAGTTTGAATACTCGAGCAGTTTACAACTGTATAAAATACGAATGTGTTGTAACATCTGAATTTAACTGATACCCGTTTCTTTTTTAAACATTCGTTGAAAATTTCTTGTACTCATCGCAACAAGCTGGCTTATTTTTTGCAATGTAAGTGTATTCCTATAATGGGTCCCCATATATTGAATGGCTTGGTGTATTGAAAATTCCTTGATCTCGGTCTTTCTGTACAACTTCTGCTGTTTACTATTGTAGAGAATGTAGAATAATTTACTCAGTAACTGGCATTGAGCAGCAGCTAAATAAGGCGTAGCATCAGCCTCCTGTTGATGTAACATTTGTTCGAATACGTTGCGAAATTCGTTACGCCGCTCGACATACATTGTCCAATTGAGGCCTCCACGAAAATGCTTTCTCCAAAAACGGCTTATACAGACAGTTCATAATATATAACGGAGCCTGTTCTTTCAAATTCAGTGGTTGAAACACATGTGATACACCAGGGGGGATGACAAACAAGTCGCCTTTGGAAACCAAAATACATTGGTCCCCAATCTGATGAAGCCCTTCTCCTTCATATACATAAGCGATTTCAACAAAATCATGGTGATGCATGATCAGATTCCCTCCGCTCCGTAAGTCATTTGGAAGGAAGCATTGCTTATGGACAGTATGTCTGTATTTTTCGGCGCATTCAACCATATATTGGATTCGTTTATTATGATAGAACAGGTTCTACACCATTTATAGCGTTGTGAGAGGGGAGTGATCATTTTGAATACTTCTAAACAAATGATGTCTCATAATTCCAATGATCGTTTTAGTAAACTTGGAATTTATAGCGTCCAAAGTGTCTTTATTATTCTGTTCTTGCTGTTAACCCCTGTCTACTATTTGAACAAATGGGACTTTAAACGTCACAAAAAGCGGAATCCTTTCTACACCAGTAAATTGGTTCGATTGCAAGAGCGTTATCCGATTTTCTACGAATTGGCCATGTACGTTCAAAATTTCCCTATTCCTCGTAATGTCTACAAAGTTTTACCCCCTTTAAAGGGCGATGTTCTTCAGGTGGGCTGTGGTACAGGTTTATTGAACAAGTATCTTCGCAAGCAGAAGGATGTTCGTTTTCTCAACATGGATCCGAATATAAATGCTCTAAAACTTGGAAAGAAGTGGGGAAGATTTAATTCTTATATCCATGCTTTCATTGATAAGCCGACTTCTTTACCTGATCATAGCTGCGATATGATTTTGTTTGCAAGAAGCTTTCATCACATTCGCTATCACAAAAAAGCCTTCATAGAGAGCTGCAGACTGCTACGTGACGGTGGATCTATCATTATTGCGGACCCGGTTGTTCTCAAGTCTCTTTCAGGTTCTGTAACGGACGGTGGTTATATGGCGAACTCTTCGATTGATGGTGTAATTTGGAGATTTACCAAAGAAACATTAGTTACTCACATAGAGCGCTGTCTTCCTCCTGAATTAAAGATTGAATCAGTAACCGAAACGAGACAAGTGCATGTAACGAATTATAATTTATTTGTACCTCAGACAGATATCGTAGTGGTACTGCGAAAAAGGGAGGCTGTATACAATGACAACTAAATTTATTTATGGTGTTTGAAATCTGCAGCATGATTCAATGTTTATCCGTTGCTCAGCCAGAAACATGTCTTGCGGATAATATAGCTAAAGGTACCTCTCCACAGAGGTGCCTTTTTTTGTTTATGATAACGTTCAGCCACTAAATAATGATTTTGAAATATAACAACTAGTATGAACAACATCGCCGGTAAAACCAAACAATAGCCCAGTTCATCTATCGCCTGGCTGCAACGTTTGTCGTGTCAAGGGAAGATGAGTTGCACGGGAATGACGGCGTTCTTAGGAGAATAGATATCATCCATTTGTTCACGTAACAGCTTTACGGCTGTTCGTGCCATTTCCTGTTCATCCTGCTGCACATAAGCTACGCCTGAAAGATGTGGATTATCAAAAGATAGCAAATCGATATTTGAGTGAACGTTCAGAAGACTGATAGCGGCGGATGTAAGGCGTGCTGTTTCTTCAGTCAAGGAGAAGGCTGCCGAAATTCCACTGTGGTTCTGCAAGAAGTTGCTTACATAGTCCAATGCTTGCTCGCTGCGTAGAATGTCGAGAGGGATGTGACACCACAAGCTCTTGTCAATCGAGATGCCTTGATCTGTGTACGCCTGCTCGAAGCCGAGCGTGCGATCCTCGACGGCTGTATTGGCATTTTCAGGTGAGATGAGCGCAATCTGCTGATGACTCTTGGATAACAAATGGGATACAGCTTTATACGCACCGCCGTAATTGTCGGATGTAATGGTATACGTCTCAATGTTGCGCAGATAGCGGTCGATGAACACACACGGGAATTTATCGAGTGACAAACGCAGTAATGATTCGTTATACTTCTCATCTTCTGTTGGAAAAACGATCAGCCCCTTCACACCGAGCTCCGTTAGTGTACGAATGACGTTTGATTCGATAGAGGAGGACTCGCGCGTGATGCTTAGTACCATGCTGAGGCCGGCTTCTTGTAGGAAGTGTTCCGTGTAGTCAACGAGCTTCTGAATGACACGGGTTCTCATCGTCGGAATGATGAAGCCGATGAGCGGCATGAAGGACGCGCTGCGTGGGGATGGCGAGAAATTGATGCTAGAAACAACAAGACTAGAAGAGACGAATGAGCCTTTGCCTTGTACGCGTATAATTAATCCTTCGTCAGCTAGTAGGGTTAGGGCGTTCCTGACGGTTATTTTACTTACTCTGAATTCGTCCATTAGTTCTTGTTCAGAAGAAATGCGGTCCGTTGGCCGAAGCTGCCCTGATTTAATTTTCTGTATAATATTTTCTCGAATTTGTTTGTAGAGCGCCAGCTTTTTCAAAGAGTAGCATCTCCCCATAAACTTTATGATTTTATAATCAATTGGTTATATAAAGCTTATTTCATATATATTATAATACGGCATGTAAAGCGCTTACAATATGGAATCTGAGAAATTGTTGCGAAGGGGTCTTTTCTTTGAAAGGTTAGAATTATGTTAAGGATGGTGGTACCAAGATGGATTGTAACCGCTTAAATTAACAGAACTAACTAGTCAGCCGACTTTTCAAATGCATAACAAAAAAGAGAGGATGACGAACAAATGAAAAAACGCAGTGCTTTAATCTCCATCGTTACACTCCTTATTATGTCACTTGTTTTTACTGCATGTGGTAATCCTTCTGGTTCAAAAACGGAAACACAGCAATTAGGCGCTAATGCCGGTGAGAATGCAACAGAATTATCATTTTGGACATTCGCAGATTTGCACGGCAAGCATTTGGATAAAATGCTGGGGTTATGGAACCAACAGAACCCAGACAAACAGATTAAGTTGAATGTAACGGTTATGCCTTACGATGATATGCACAACAAGCTCTTATTGGCAGTTACAAGCGGAAAAGGTGCTCCTGATATCGCGGATATTGAGCTTGGTCAATTCCCTAAATTCTTGGAAGGTGACAACGTTCCCCTGGAATCTTTGAATGATGTATTTGCACCATACAAAGACGTTGTTGTTCCTTCACGTGTCGAGATTTACTCCAAAGCGGATCAGGTTTATGGCTTTGATTATCACGTAGGTGCTACGCTTGCTTTCTACAACACTGAAATTCTCGAACAAGCAGGTGTTGACTACAAGACAATCAAAACGTGGGAAGATTACAAACAAGCAGGTATCAAGGTTTACGAAAAGACTGGCAAGTACTTAGGTACGGCTGATACATCAGCTTCGTGGCAAGCATCGCTGCTACTAGCTCAGCAAAATGCTGATTTTACAGATGAAAATGGTAATCCAAAAGTGAACTCGCCTGAAATGATTAAAGCGTATGAAATGTTAGTCGATCTGCAGAAGAACAATGTTATTCATACGATCCCTGGCGGACAACCCGACACAGAAGAAGCAAAAGGCGAATATAACAAAGGCAACTACGCAAGTGCATTGATGCCTGAGTGGTACATGTCCCGCTTTGTAAACGAAATGAAGGACCTTAAAGGTAAGTATGCAATAGCTCCATTGCCTGTATTTGAAGAAGGTAATCCTCGTTCCGTTGGCTTAGGCGGTACTGGCACAGTTGTTACTAAGAATGGTAAAGACGTTCAGTTGGCAAAAGAATTTGTAGCCTTTGCTAAGCTTTCGAAAGAAGCTACTACTGAAATCTGGAATACACTTGGATTTGACCCAATCAACATGGAAGTATGGAAAGATGATGCAGTTACGAAAAACCCTGAAAATGAATACGTCCAATACTTTAAAACAAATGCATTTGATACTTTGAATGAAATCAAGGACGAAATTAGAGCGATTAAGTCCGTTAAAGCTTCACCAACCATCGGCAATATATTCAATACGGTTACTTTGAATGCTATCTTTGAAGATGGCCAAGACGTGAAGGAAGCGTTGAATGAAGCACAAGCAGCAATTGAACAAGAATTGAAATAAATATAACAAGTAAATGATTTGATTAAACCTGTCGGCAGGTATAGTGGTCGGCAGGTTTAACCATAGTCAAGGGAGATTGAGAATATGATAAAGAAATTTGTATACTCTCAAAAAGTTGCACCTTATGTTTTTGTATTGCCATTTATACTCATATTTTTGATATTCTGGTTTTTCCCGCTTGTAAATTCATTCGTAATGAGCTTTCAAGATAGGATGTTGGGACAAGATCCTAAATGGATTGGTGAAGCAAATTATTCGAAATTACTTACTGATAAAGTGTTTTTGACATCTATTAAAAATAGCATTGTGTACATGTTAGGAACCTTAGTGCTGTTGATTCCTTTTCCCATGTTATTCGCCGTTATGATCAACAGTAAGTTAATGATGGGAAGAGAGTTTTTTAAATCTTCGTTCTTTCTCCCTGCATTGACATCTGTCGCAGTTGCGGGTACCATTTTCCGCCTTACATTCGGTGAGATGGAAGGTTCATTAATGAACAGTTTCCTAGGTCTATTTGGTGTAGAGCCTATTAAATTTTTGAAAGACGGAAATTGGAGTATGGCAGCACTGTTAATCCTCGCATGTTGGAGATGGACAGGTGTTAATATGCTTTACTATCTATCGGGTTTGAAAAGCATTGACAATGAATATTATGAGGCTGCTTCAATTGACGGTGCATCTGCTTGGCAGAAGTTTAGAACGATCACAATGCCATTATTGAAGCCGACCACGGTATATGTTACGACAATAAGTGTTTATGCAGGTTTAGCAATGTTTACCGAGAGCCTGATGATGTTCAACGGTAACAAATCACCCCAAAATATTGGCTTAACCATTGTTGGATATTTGTATAGACAAGGGATTGAGCAGAATAAGCTGGGTTACGCAGCTGCAGTTGGTATCGTTCTGTTAGTCATTGCTATGGTTATCAATTTAACGCAGTTGAAATTTAGTGGAATGTTCAAAAAGGAGGAGGATTAAAGTGGGCAGAAGTCAGACGAGGAGTGATTTCAGCTCTAGAATAGTAATTATTTGTTTATTCATTATACTATTCGTTATAATTATGATCCCATTCTACGCAGTGGCCCTATCATCCTTTAAACCAGGTGAATCATTAGTTAGATATGGTCTTAACCTAAGTTTGGATTTTGAAATCATGAGTTTTGATAATTTCATCTTTCTGTTTACTGGAGAACATGATTATTTTGTGTGGTTTTGGAACAGTATGATTTTAACAATCGTTCAAGTGGTTTTAACACTTTTTGTAAGCGCATTTGTTGCATATGGTTTTGCAACATATCCTTTTAAAGGTAAGAACTTCCTCTTTATATGTGTTTTGCTCATTATGATGGTGCCTTTCGAAATACTGCTGGTTCCTTTGTACAGCCTAATTAATGATTTGGGAATGGTGAATAGCTATTCGGCAATCATTCTGCCCGGTATAGCCAATGCCGCGACAATATTTTTCTTCAGGCAATATCTACGAAGCATACCCAAAGAGATTATTCAATCTGGGCGGGTTGATGGCGCAAACGAGTATGCGATTTATTTCAGACTAATTATGCCGATTATGAAGCCATCGTTTGCAGCAATGGCCATATTGAATGGTATGAATAGCTGGAATAATCTATTGTGGCCATTCATGGTGTTGGGAGATCAGAGTAAATATACACTTCCAATCGGTTTGAAAACGTTGTTAACTCCTTATGGCAATAACTATGACCTATTGATCGTGGGCTCCTTCTTCTCCATCATTCCAATTTTCATACTGTTCATTGCTTTTCAGAAATATTTCATAGACGGTATGACTGCAGGCGCTGTTAAAGGGTAATCTATATTATGATGAAACAGGTGATACGATGGAAATCCAACAACGAGCGTCACACGACATTCAACCATTAATTGAACAGAGAGCTGATCCTTTTATTTACAGACATTCGGATGGTTATTATTACTTCGTAGCATCCGTTCCGGAGTATGATCGGATTGAAATCCGTAGAGCCCAGAACCTTGAGGAGCTTGTTACATCAACTCCTCTAGTGATCTGGAGAAAGCGCGAGACTGGTATCCTTAGTGCCAATATTTGGGCACCCGAACTGCATTTTATTGATGACAAATGGTACGTGTATTTCGCTGCCGCACACACGACAGAAACGAATGAAGGCTTGTTCGACCATCGGATGTACGTGCTAGAGAATGAAAATGACAACCCGCTCGAAGGCAGTTGGATGGAAAGAGGGCCGGTTCGTACCGAATGGGAAAGCTTCGCCCTCGATGCCACTACCTTTGAGCATAATGGCAGCCGTTATTATGTATGGGCACAAAAGGATCCGAACATCGGAGGTAACTCTAATCTGTATATATCTAAAATGAGCAATCCGTGGACGCTGACTGGGTCGCAAACGATGATTTCGATGCCGGAATATGACTGGGAAATCATTGGTTATAAAGTGAACGAAGGCGCGGCTTTTCTTCGCAAGGGTAATCGGGTATTCCTCTCTTACTCGGCTAGCGCCACCGATTTCAATTATTGCATGGGCCTACTTGAAGCCGATGCGGATGCTGATTTGCTCGATGCCACCTCATGGCGCAAGTCGCAAACAGCGGTTCTCTCGACAGATGAGAGCATCTCAATGTATGGTCCCGGTCATAATTCCTTCACGGTGTCAGAGGACGACGAAGAGACGCTATTTGTGTTTCACGCAAGAACGTACAAGAACATTATAGGAGATCCGCTGTACGATCCGAATCGCCATACATTTGTGACAGCGCTTTTGTGGACGGCTGACGGCAGACCCGATTTCCGCAGCTCTGTTGAAGCACTTGCACGTTCTTTTCAATGAACGAGTGTCACAACAAGGTTGGTTGATGGATTTGAGTTCGTTTATCCAACTTGCCAAAGAGAGACAGTAAGAACATCGAAGGCACCCTACTGTGTGCCTTCAATTTCGCTCTAATGATAATACGCCGAACCGTATCATAAGGGCAGGATAGTTTAACAAATAAGTCGAAGAGTTGAGTGGGACTAACCTTGCTTAAAGAGGAAAGAGATAACGTTAAATTATAAAAATGTTGTTCACGGAATGCTTAGGCTATTGCTGATATTAAATACTTTATACATAAAAGAGCTAAATGAACTATGGAAAGAAGAGGGCGAGGTTCCGCCACACGTTGCATTTGGCAATATACTGAATCCGTATTTAATCAACCTACTTAAATTAACCATGAATTAACCAAAAGTGAGGAAAAAATACTTGTGATAATTTTGGGGTTTATCGAACACTCTATTGTCGAGGGACAAGAACATATTCCCATTGAAGTCGCTATTTTAGCGGCTTCTTTATGGTTGTTCACCATGAATGCCACAATCAAATCAACCGGCGATTCGGTTATCAATTCAAACTGAGTGTATATATCGTATACGGCCCGCTTCTAGCTGGCATGACGAATACGTAGCTGAGCATATGAACCGTGGCGATATCGTGGTTGATATGGATAAATTGTTCGCCGCTGTCTCTTTGCTGCCTGACGGGTTGCTATCAAATGTTAGGGCAGTACATAAATAATTAAGACCAGGTATGGCAAGTGCAGAAGCGCTTGGGTGATTGGCGGGTATGCTGAGAAGCGCATGCACGAACGACTTGGGTGCCGAACTGATCTTCTGTGACGTCAGCCGGGAAGAGTGCTATAACTGCCTGAGTGTAGATGAATGGCGTGGATACATTGACAAATTGTTTGGCAATATCAAAAATAAAATACTTACCCTCAAAATACTGTTTTCTCACTAAAAAATCTAAAGTAGATTATATAAAACATTGTAATCACTTAGTATTATTAAATCGATATAAATTAGGTGAATTTATTTTAGGAGAGAAAGATGAGAGAACAGTTGGGTAAAATTATATTTGATCCAGAAGAGTTAAAAGAAGAGTTTTCAACTATGTTTTCTTGGTGCGTTGATAACGATATTGATTTAGAAATTGGTTCAGTTAGTAGCATTGACACTCATAGTTCGAAAGATTCGGAAGAGTTTATACTAGCCGAATTTTTAAATAGAGAAGATTTTGATGATGATTTCATCTTTACAGATGATACTATGGTGAGTATTGTCGAGGGACAAGAACATATTCCCATTGAAGTCGCTATTTTAGCGGCTTTTATATGTAATCGGTACAAGTTCTTGTCCCAAGCTAAGGACAAGAACTTGTACCGATTACCGATATAGATGGGCAAGCATATCAGTACGACAAAAATGGTAACTTATTAGACGATGGCAAGCGCACCTACATTTATGACGCACTAGATCAATTAATCGAAGTGAAAGATCAAGCCGGTCAGAGGATTATTCAATACGATTATGATGATAAGGGACGACGTATCCAGTCCTTTAGCCAGTCTGGAACAATAAATTATTTCTACGATGGCGATGAAGTGATTTATGAAACAGATGGAAGTAACCATGTACTTCGAGAGTATATTTGGGATGACAGTGGTAGTCCGGTTGCAATGATTAAAAATGGACATACTTACTACTATCACTTAAACGGTCATGGTGATGTTGTAGCTTTAACTGATGAAGACGGACAAGAAGTAGCAAAGTATGAATATGATGCATGGGGGAATGTGTTAAGCCAGAGCGGTACGCTTGCAAAAGAGAACCCCTATCGGTATGCTAGTTATAAATATGATACTGAAACAGGATTCTATTATTTATTAAGTCGATATTATAATCCTCAGCATGGAAATTTCATAACTCTAGATCTTGAACAGGATATGGATTTAGAAATTCCATTAAACCGAAATGGATATAGTTACTCGCTAAATAATCCGGTTTCGTTAGTAGATGATGATGGAAATTTCCCTTTTATCCCCATTATTATTATAGTGATTGTAAGAGTCGTAGCAAAAGAAGTAGTAAAAACTGCAGTCAAAAAGGTTGCCCAAAAAGCAGCGACTAAGGCAATAAAAAAAGCCACAACCAAAACGTATCAAACTTACACTAAAACTCATCCTAAAACGGGTAAGGTTTATACAGGGCGAACAAGTGGAAGAAAAACACCTTTGGAAAACGTTACAGCAAGGGATAGGTTTCACCATATGAACAAACAAGGATATGGTCGTGCATTCATAGATAAGTCTTCAAGTAACAAAAATGCAATACGTGGAAGAGAACAGCAAATGATCATTAAAAATGCCGAGCCAAATCTGAAAAGGGCACTTCTGGTAATGCGTATAATGGAATTGCTCCAAAAAATAAGAAGTACAGTAAGTATATTAAAGCCGCAACGAAGGAGTTTGGAAAACCGTGAAAAATACGAGACGTAAACGAATAAAATTGGGTGATATCTACGCTATACCTCTGCCTAACGGTAAGTTTGCCTTTGGGAGAAGGCTTAAAGATGCCAGTATTGCAATCTATAATGTGATAAGTGACACGATAGAAGAGATACCTCAAGAAGAGGAATACCAATTTATCGTGGGTGTATATGATGATGTACTGAAATCAGGCGATTGGCCGGTCGTTGAGAATCGTCCGTTCCCGGATGAAGAAGAGGCGTGGCCCCCACCTGCCTGTATCATTGATAGGATATCAGGAGGGTATGAAATATATCATTTGGGAGAGATTAGACCTTCTACTCACGAAGAATGTGAAGGGTTAGAGATGGCGGCTGCTTGGGAAGCTCATCATATTGTTGATAGAATAATGGGAGATGATAAGTGGCACCGAGACCCGACTAGATAGTGTAGAGTTTATCACCTATAGTTCCAGAGATCACTCTGATGAAAATAAAGCTAATGATCGTTTCCCGACAAGGGCGATCCTTAGCTTTATTTAGTATATGGATGAAGCATTAGCAGTTTTAATTGGTGCTGGAGATTACACAAAATTTAAGAAAATCAAGTAGAAGAATGAATTGAATTTTTTAACAAAAAACAAAACTAAACTTGTCGAGGGACAAGAACATAGTCCGATTGCCGATTAGGTGAGCATCAAAAAAAACGATGTGATTTAAGACTCAACAGGCAGCATATTGTAGCACAGTTATCAATTTTTTTATGGAAAAAACAGCTCGATAGAAATAAAAATGGGCGGGTACGTATTAAAAAAGCGAAATATTGGCACTAGAACTAGCCGCTGAGTACAAGAACTTGTACCGATTACCCGAATTAGACAAGAACATGTTCTCATTGCCGATTAAGCGTTTATCTAATCGTTATTTTGCCTGTTAATCCATTAAACTAACAGGCAGATTAGTTTAATTATAAAGGCCAAACTCTTGTCCCTGTTTAGGGAGAGAGTTTGGTCCCTTTACTTTATTAAACTGTCGATTATGCATAATGGCCTGATGTATGTCGATCCAGACGGCAGACATACTATTGTTTACTTCATAATCTTCAAGCTGGGCTTCTCTAAGCTGTTCATGAATGTTACAAACATAGTAATACGATAACATATGAATCAGATCATATTCAGGTTTGTAATGAGGGCGATACTCTTCAATTTAACCAAACTCCCTTGTAACTTGTAGGAAAGAAAGCCTGCTTGACACCAACAATCCCCTTCGCCAAAAATATAATTATTTGGCCCACTTCAGGCACCCTTGTCGCTTCACATATTACTTCTGCTGGTAATCACTTACTCTGTCTTTAACCGGCTAATCTCTTGGGGGTGGAAGTCCATGGAACTGGTGCAAGTTAGGACCTTTGCCATGTAGAAACTCCGTTCTCTTCTTAATCTTCTTTCATCACCAGTTTTACCACAAAATCTAAGGAAAGCTGTTCTCAACCCGATCTTATCGCTAAGTCATAGTTCCTGTTGACTAGTTGGCCGTCTAAATTGCTCAGGAAACTTTATTTTTTCTTAGCGACTCCTCCTTTCAGACCCATTCAACTCTCTTTGATCATTGGCTCCGACCTCTAAAGACATATAATACATCAGGTTAACGTTGTTGGAAAAGTGTGCTAGCCTTAACTAAAACTAAAAGATATAGAAAGGAGTTGAATGCATGGAGAAATGTTCGCTTCCTTTAGCGAATTCCCCAATTAAGTATTTACAGCTTCATGCCTATAGGCTATCTATTATTCTTCATCATGAGGAAAGCTGGCCGTGGTTCTATTCCAACTTTATTCAACTGGTAGGACGACAAGGGGAAAATCCGACTGAATACCGTATAGACTTTCTTACTCCATCGGAGGATTTCCATACTGCGTTTCCATGGCTAGACTATTGTCCCTTGATCAAGGATGTGTTCCTAGGGAAATTAGGATGCGATATCCATGAGTTATTGCAAGCCTCACTACAGGAGCAGTTTTATATTTATACCTTAGTAGATGAATACTACATTCCCCATCGGCGTTCCTACCAGCAACAGCATTTCCATCACGATGTCCTGATCAAGGGCTATGACCTCACAGATAGAACCTATACAATTGTTGGCTATGACGAAAATATGATATACCGGGAGACCAAAGTACGATTTGAGCAGATGGCGCAGGCGATGAAGAGCGTAGATGCACCAATAACCCAGATCTACAAGAAGGGGATTCACTATGAACTGGACATGGAAGCGATTCAGAACGCTTTAACTGATTATCTTGACTCCTACAATTCTACTAAACGATTACGTTCCTTTATTAATCCATTGTCTGATCAGTATGATTTCGGCATTGGAGTTTATCATGGGTTTCTGGATCATTTGGATAGGGTCAGAGAGGACAAGCTCTACTATGACATTCGGTTGACTCACCTGCTAATGGAGCATAAGCAGTGCATGTCAATGCGTTTGGAATACTTGAATGGGCAACATCGGCTGAACCATGCCGATGAACTGCTGAACAAGCCCCGTGAGATGGTCGATCTCGCGATGCGGTTACGCCATGCTTATCTCAAAATCTCGCTTGGTACAAACAAAGAGGCTATCGAGAGGGTTCGCTCGCTCTCCGTGAATCTAAAGGAAGTCGATGAAGCTTTAACCGAAAATATACTTAAAAATCTAGTTATATAAAGGCTATTGTAAATTTGTGGAGGGGGTGAGCACTGGTGATCCGACTTGAAATTTATACACAAGACTACAATAAAGTCACAACGACTGTTGAGCATTACAATGCAGAAGAAATCAATAGCAAAATCAATGAGCGTCAGACTCAGACGATTGTAATTGGCGACGTCATTATCGATCCACGCAATATTTTAAAGGTTGTTCCTGTCCGTTCGGAAGAAAACGGGTAAAAACGATAAGGAAAGGGACTAAAGCATGCGAATACTTGGGTTAAGCGGGGGATTGGACAAGATCTGGGACGATGAGCCTAGCAATTTTAATTGGAGCAAGGTTCGTGAGAATGCTGCTGCTGTGCTAGTTGAGGATGGCAGGGTGCGCTTTGCTATCGAGGAGGAGCGACTCAACCGCATCCCTGGCACGAATAAGAGGCCTGTGCTTGCGATTCAGAAATGTTTGAATGAAGCCGGCTTGACGCTAGCTGACATCGATGGAGTTGCAGTCTATGGCGAGGAGAAGTTTTATAATCATTTAATTCAGAAAAGTTATCTGCATGATCCAAATCGCTATCCCCTTTATGGAACCATGCGACAGCTTATTCAGTAGTATCTTAACGAGGAATGTGGCTACGAAATAAATGAAAGCGCAATATTCTTCGTAAAGCATCAGTATTCACATGCGATGAGCGCTTGGGCCTGTTCCGGTTATGAACGAGCACTTGTGTTATCGCTTGACAAGGCAGAAGATGGGTTTTCCGGACTTGTAGCCAAGGGGAGCGAGGGAAAGCTAGAGCGGCTTCATACTTTTCATGATGTTGATTCAATGGTTGGTCTCTGTCATCAGGTTGGCGAAATCATGAACCCCCCAATTGGAAGTCTGACGGAGCTCTCGCACATCGCGATGAAGGGACGTGCAGCCCCTTACCGTGCCTTCTTTCAGGCCTGTTATGAATTGTTGCCTGATGGCGCCTACAAATTGCGGTTTGACCCCAATGGACTAATAGAAGGTCTGCGATTAGAGGGCCATTCAGGAGGGATCGAACAACGATGTAATCTGGCGGCTGCACTACAGGAAGTCTTAGAGGCGATCGTGTTTCATATCGTCCGGTATTTCCAGGAAGAGACGGGAATGGATACATTGTGCGTGGGAGGAGAGTTTGCCGGCAATGTAGCTCTCAACTCGAAGCTACTGGATTCGGGCCTGTTCACCGCTGTTTTTGTTCAACCGATCACACATGATGCAGGCGCAGCACTGGGCGCTGCTCTGGCACAGTTTTCCATGGAAAATAGCGAGGAAAAGACACGGCCCGAAATGGAGCATGTCTACTGGGGAACTGCAATAGAGATGCAAGACCAGATTAAGGAGCAGACTGCGCATTGGAGGGAATGGACAACGATCAGACAAGAGTTAGGAATGAGCATTGCGGAGCAGGTAGCAGACTTGCTAGCGCATCGTCATTCGGTTGGGTGGATGCAGGAGAGTGCTGAATTCGGCACATGTTCTCTTGGCAACCGATCAACACACGCGGTTGGATATTCTCAGCCCATGATAGATGGGAAACCAATAACAGGTCAAATATGTCAAGGTGCAATAGAGCGTTACGAGTGGTATGAATATTATAAAGGTCGCATGTCAGAACATCTTTTTTTTATACTAAATGAAGAAGTAGAGATAAGCATCAAACTAACCCAAAGTAACAAAAGGGTTGAAGATTTAGATATAGAAGAGAGAAGGACAATTCAAGAAAATAGAGAAAAAACTCAAAAACTATTAAGTAATACTTATTCCGATGTCGAGGGACAAGAATATGGTCCCATTAAAGTCGCTATTTTAGCGGCTTTTTTGTTTTATCGGTACAAGTTCTTGTCCCGAGCCAAGGACAAGAACTTGTACCGATTACCGAAATGGACAAGAACACCGTCCTATTGCCGATTAGGTGTATATCTAAGTAAAAAGTACATTCAGGTAAGGCTTTATTGGCACAAATACACATTATACAATCCGATCAGAATTATACAATCACATAAAAGATAATCAAATAATCATCTCTCATTTTTCCGAGAGAGCAGGGATTAATTCAGGAACTCTCAGTAGAATTATGAACGGGGTTATTCAGGTTCCTGTTCGGACCTTAGATCAGATTACTGAAGCTATACCTTTAGAGACGGATTTTCTTACTTAGTATGTGGAATTTGTTTCTACGGTGTGTCGTCCATATAGGTGCTTATTATAACTTTTTTTGGACTCTGTGACAAAATAATGAATAAAAAGGAAACTATTTTCCTTTTTGGGTGTCTATATATGTGAGGGAAATCCTCAAAACTGGTTATAAGGAGCGTGAATGTTATTGAAATATAAGAAGACTTGGTTAATTGCGGGTACGTTTGGCCTAAGCTTCAGCTTAATGGGCAACGTGTCAGGAGACCAACTCGGGGCAGGAAAAGAAATCCAAATCCAGGCCTAGCAGCATTCAGTTCTATAATACACTCCCAGGTACGTCGGACAACGAGAAAGAAAAAGCCATCATTGAACATGCAGATGCTATCGAACTGGTATCTAAGCAATTGCATACAGATGGTATCAATCTTGAAGAGGAAATGTTATGACGAAATATTAAAAAATAGGAGGTTTTTTATTATGTTAAAGGCGAAAAAGGTCTTTTTGCCAGTATTAATGATTTTGTCTATTTTCTGTTTAAGTTTATCTCCAAATTTGAGTGTTACAGCACAAGCGGATAACAGCCAAGATTTTGCTGTAGTTATAGGTAATGAAGCCAAGGAATTGATCGATGCAACGCTACATGGAGTAGAAGCAGGTGAAATTGAGAATATCGCCCCTGTCTCTGCTTTTGATTTGGAAAAATCGAGTGTGTACACGGTTGGCGGTGGAGTTACGGTTGTTACAGTTCCTTTGCATGGGGATTACAGCCTTCCTAGTAACGTAACAGTATTCTTCGATGAGGATAATACCGTATTGCAGACAAATGAAATGCTGGTGACCAAGAATGAGGCAGGAAACTTCCGAGTTGAGACGTATTTGAATGGATCAGTTGTTAAATCCGTGGACACTGACAGACCTTATATCACAGATGAAGAAATGCTTGCAGAAGAGCCAGTTAACTCTGGAGTGCAACCAAATAGTGTAGGCGCAGTGGCAGGTTGTCTTGGAGCAGTACTTGGAATTGGTGGTACGGCGGCTTATATTATTGCGGTCGCGTGTGGGGGTTCGTGTGCAGTACCGACACCTGTGACTGCTCCGATATGTGCTGCATGTATTGGTGCATATGCACTTCTTGGTGGTGGTGCTATCGCTGGGGCAGTAGCTTGTTTCAATTACCTGTGAGGTGATTTGATGAACAAGATTTTAGCGATCTCGGTTTTGGGGATGGGTTTAACTGGTGCTGTTTTAATCATCTCAGTTGCTCTGTTGTTTAACTCTCCAATAGGCAATGTGTTGAAGATGGTTACCGCTGCTTCAGCAGCATCGTTTATTGTATTTGCTGTCTCGGCTTTGGTATTTCGTCGGCGATTAGATGCTGAAAAAAGAGAGTAATATATTTATACTTCCTCACTTTAGGACGAATGATTCCCAGTAGCAATCCTAACAAATGTTTCTTACTCAAGAAAAAAAGCATCTCCTCCAGGAGATGCTTTTTTTCTGCTTATCTTCAGGAAATAATGAAATATATCTCCTCCAACATGCATTCTCCCCTACAAACACCCATGCCAGAAAATAGAATCTTCTGTTTTATAATATATAGAGTTTATTTCTATTGAGCTGTGTCCAGCCCTAACCTCAAATTTTCAGCAGCCCTCACCGGCAAGCCGGTTAACTTTACCATTTCCGATATGGGACGTTTTGTGGGTCGATGGCCAGTCGGTAACGACAATGACATTTGATAAGAGGCGTGAACTTCTTCAGACGGTGTTAAACCCATCTGAGACAATATCCATAACACCTTTATATGATGACGGCCTCCAGCTCTTCTTAGGAGTAAAACAACAGGGGTTAGAGGGCATAGTTCAATACAACAGTGATGCACCATATTTTTTAAATGTAAGACCAAAAGATGTAATTACAAAAATAAAGGCATATCAATATGTAACTTGCCAGGTCTCAGCAACTCGAAAAGGAGCATTTGGCTGGGGGCTACAATTGAATGGCAAACACGTAGGGATACTTGAATTCCCACCACATAAAGACATACTGTCTAAGTTTCATTCTCAAGCCAAGAGGCTTGTAAGAAATGAGAATAAGGATTGGATTTATCTTGAGCCAGTTGTAAGCTGCCAAGTTCGATTTCAGTGCTTTACCAAAGATGGTAAACTAAGATCACCAATAATAGAGAAACTAGTTGATTTGACTGTAGCATAACGAGGTGCGGAGTCTGGGAGAATAACAATTCCCCACCTGGACCTATAACGAATTTTAAAGTGAGGTGTATTCGTATTTGCGGCAGATTTACAATTATTGATCCTATTGATAGCATAATGGAACGATACCTGGCTTCAGACACTAAAGGTTTTGACTATCGTCCAAATTATAACGCTGCCCCTATGCAGTTTATCCCGTCAATCATTGCAACCAGTAATGGTAATCGCTTAGGTTCACTCCGATGGGGCTTGGTACCTTCATTGGCTAAAGATGACAAAATCGGAGCTAAGATGATAAATGCACGTGCTGAGACGCTAAACGAGAAACCTTCATTTAGGCGGCTGGTCAGTACTAAGAGGTGCATTATTCCCTGTTCAGGTTTTTATGAGTGGAAAAAGGAGGACTCCGGAAAGCAGCCAATGCGAATCTTAATGAGAGATGGCTCTATATTCTCCCTTGCCGGTCTGTTTGACACTTGGTTGGATCCGGACGGAAAGAAATTATCAACGTGCACCATTATCACAACGGAGTTTAAACACGACGAGTCAAACGGCTTACAATAATGATCATGAATTCAAAGTAGAAATGAACAAGAAACACTCTACTACTGACGATTTAGTAGAAATCAAAGAGGATAAATTCAGCATTGGCTTAAACCCAGTAGCGGAAACAAATCCGGTAAAAACCACGCAAAGCCTATCTAGTACAAAGCCTGCAGGGATTGTTAAGAATAATGTAATGACGTATAAGGGGCTTTATCCCGATACTGATTTAATCTATACCCTAGGAAACGATAGACTCAAAGAAGAGCTTAAACTTAGCAAAAAGCCGACAGGCAAAAAGTCAGTGATTTACTCCTTTGCCTTAACCCTAGGTAATCTGGATTACCGCCAGAAACAGGATGGCTCCGTTTCCTTGATTAACCCATCTAATGGCCATATTGAATATATCATCGATAAACCGTTGATGTATGACTCTTTTATACCCGAAGGCTATCAGCAAGCAGAGGGAGTTAATGCTTACCCTGAAGAATCTCTTTCCTACGATATTCACTATGAATTGAAAGAGAAAAATGGACAGTTATACATTGACGTGATTCCCAGTCTCGCATGGCTTAATGATGCGTCACGTGTATACCCAGTCACCATCGATCCGACTATTGTTAAATTTCAACCGACATACCGCTTAGCGGATACCAATATACGTAGTGCTTTTCCCAAACAAACTGGAGCAACCGACACGACACTAGGTGTAGGTCTATATAAAGACGCTACTAGCTCTAATGTCATCCGTTCTCTCATTCAGTTTGACACATCGACGATCCCACAGGGGGCAAAGGTTTTAACGGCTGACTTGAACCTCTGGTTAGCGTCCGTTTCAAATAATACTAATGTAGATATCACACTAAATAGTGTCAATAAAGCATGGACGGAATACTCTGCGTATACACCTTCAGCGGGCGAATATCTGACACTAAAAAAGGTGAAAAGTAGCGCAGGGGCAACGACTGGTTATGAGTTAACGGACAAACATGGATACCTGATGCATTTTGATACGGTTTCCAATGATGATCAAGTAAGCATCACTCAAGCCAAACTCAGTTATGAACAAGATATGCATGGAAACCGAATTACGTATAAAAGGAATGGGAACGGAGCACTAACTGGTATAGAGGACCCATCAGGACGTACCATTACATTTGAATATACTTCAGATGGGTTAGTTGATTATCCCATGCTAGAAGGGCGTAAAACGGATTATACGTACCAAAATGGAAAGTTAGTCACTGTAGATCAGTATAGTGAGGATGGTACTTACAGTCGAACTCAGTTTAGTTATGGCGGCAATTACATTAAAACCATCTTTGACCCGAATAATCGATTAACCACTTATACCTATGATCAAGAGTACTTGGTTAAAGTGCAGGAACCTTCAACGGTTTCGGTTACAGATGCAAGTGATCGGCCGGCAACCCAGTACAAATATGACACCACTGCTCGTACAGCAGACATAACAAATGCAAATGGCCATACGACAAACTATACGCTGAACTCTAACTTCGTGGCAGAGAAAATCCAAAATGCCAAAGGTGAGATTACCCAGTATGTCCTAGATGCAAACTACAATGTCAAGAAAGTAACCAATCCAGATGGAACTGTTGCTGAGCAGACATATGATAGTAAAGGTAATGTTCTGACTCAAACCGATGAGGTCGGAAATGTTACGACATACGAGTACAATGGCCTGAACCATGTTGTCAAAGAAATTGACCCTAGACAAAATATTACCAATTACTCGTATACCGCAGCTGGTGATTTGGAAACCATCGTGGATGCCAAGCAAAAGGTTACGCGTTATGAATATGACACCTATGGTAACTTAAAAAAGACGACGTATCCAGACCAATCGATTGAAACGTACAGTTACGAGGATAAAGGTAACAATATCAAATCGGTAATAGATGCAGCAGGAAACACAACAACAGTGACAACAGATACTATTGGGAATATGATCGCAAATACCGACGGAAATAACAATCGTACCGATTACCATTATGATAAGTTAAATCGTCTGAAAGCTGTAATTGATCCGAAGCGAAAAGAGACAACTTATGAGTATGATACAGCCGGAAACTTGACTAAAACGATTAATCCAAAACAGGCTGTAGTTCAGTATGAGTACAATGGGCAAAATCAGTTAACGAAAAAGACAGATGCCATTGGCAATGTGACCGATAACAAATATGATTCAAATGGCAACATAATTGAGACCACGACTCCTAATGGGAACACAATATCTACGACATTCACGGCTTTAGATCAACTCAAAACTATAAGTATAGACGGGCAACAAAAGTGGGCTTATGAATATAATGAAAATGGTTTACTTGTCAATGTAAACAATGGTGCTCGTTCCTTTACGTATAAGTCTGATGGGTTACCTGAAACAGAGGTAGATAGAGGACATCAAAAGTCGTATATCTATAATGCGAATAGTGGACTTCAGGAGCTCTCATATGCAACTGGTGGACATTCGTCTACTGTAAGTTATGATTACACCGAGTTAGATCAAGTCAAAAGCATTAGCAAAGATAATCAAAACCTCATTTCATATCAGTACAATGATATGGCTGCAATGGAACAAGCCGATCGAGCAAACGGAATTTTAACCAAGGCTGACTACGATACTGGGGAACAGTTGCGCACTTACGGTGATTACTCTAGCACAGGAAGTGTAATTCGCGAGTACGACTACACGTATGACTCTAATGAGAATGTAAAAACAATTCATTCGGAATTAGGTGATACAACCTATGAGTACGATGCGCTTAACCAACTCGAACAAGAAACTCTACCTGATGGGACGACGATTAAATACAGGTATGACGATGTAGGTAATCGGACACAAAAAGTAGTTGTCACAAATGGGCAAGAGCAAACCACTGTATACGAGCATAATAACGCTAACCAATTAACTACTGTTAATGGACAAGATTATCTGTATGACAATAATGGAAACCTATTAAATGATGGTAAACAAACGTATATATATGATGCACTGGATCAATTAATTGAAGTGCAAGATCAATCTGGTCAGAAAATACAACACTATAGTTATGATGAGAACGGAAGACGTATTCAGTCCACTGGTCAGTCCGGAACAGTGAATTTCTTCTACGATGGCGATGAAGTCATCTATGAAACGGACGAAAATAATAAAACACTTCGAGAGTACACATGGGATGATAGTGGAAGTCCGGTAGCAATGACTAAAGATGGATTGACCTATTATTACCATTTGAATGGTCATGGAGATGTTGTCAGTTTAACAGATCAGGCTGGTAACGAAGTAGCACAGTATGAATATGACGCATGGGGGAATATTGTAAATCAGAGTGGCTCGCTTGCGGATGAAAACCCATACCGTTATGCTAGTTATAGATACAATGCAGAAACTGGATTGTATTACCTGATATCAAGAAACTACAATCCGCAGCTTGGTTCCTTTATCTCGTTGGACTCCGAACAAGATTTGGATCTAGATAACCCGCTGAATCGAAATGGATACAGCTACGGTCTAAATAATCCAGTTGTATATGTAGATGATGATGGAAATAACCCTTTTATAATTTATTTCGTTATTTTCGTTGTTAAAGTTGTCGTTAAGGAAGTAGTCAAAACAGGAGTCAAGAAGACTGCGAAAAAAGCTACAGTAAAAGCAATAAAAAAGGGAACATCATCTGCAGCAGCAAAGAAGACGGGGAGGTCAGGAAAACAAGCTAGACTCAAAGAAATAGCAAATGATGCTAAGGTTTCAACTTCATTACGAGGAGAAATCAAACGTGATCTAAATGAAATTAAAAGAAAAAAACGCAAAAATGTAAGAGTCCCTCAGGGATACCAAATGCAGCACAAAAGTGGTTTCGAGGCAAGAAAGGGTTACGGTTACGAACACAGTGTTTTAAATATTACAAAAAACCATAAGACACAACATAGATACGATAATAATGGAAAAATAAGATAAAACATCATTAGGAGGAAATATGAATCAGAAAGAATTTGAATCAGTCATCAATCTTCCTGCAAATATTCGTTATGAATACTTCATCAAAAAAGTAGTGGATTCAGAAGAAGTGTGGGGGCTTTATGAGAATGGTTGGTCAGTTACTGAAGATGATAAAGGTAATAAATTACTTCCATTTTGGCCTAAGAAAGAATTCGCGGAATACTGTGCAACTGATGGTTGGGAAATTTACTCAAGTAAAAGTATGGATTTGTACGAGTTCATAGAAGAGTTTCTACCCAATTTAAAAAAAGAGGGTTTTAAACCTTCAATATTCTTAAATAATGCTGATTCTGCTGTATTAGAAGTCGATATACTAATTGAGGATTTAAAGACAGAACTTGAAAAATACTAAAAGGATTGATAATGGCCGTTCCCAGAACATTAACCGATCGGGGACGGTCGAATGAAATGAATTATTTTGATCTTTTGATCAAAAAGCTTGGGAGGTATCGATGAATGAAGTAGATTATTCTTTGGGACTACCATTGACATATGTACAAAATACGAGTTTTGTGAAACAGTACTAATGATTTAAAAGCTGCACAGTGTTTTTCAACCTCTTTGATTAATCCCAAACTACTTCTGTTCCTGCTATAAAGTCATGAATTGCACGTCGATCTTCACGCATACCGAGCACGCCCGCAATAATCACTAAAGGAATTGAAATAATAAGACTATCCAGTATACTTGCTCCTAATCTAATCCAAAAACCTGCTTTATACAAAATGCTTTCCTCCAAACTACAATTTTAAACTAAACGGCTAAATTACTTCATAAACTCCCTTCATTAAAAAATATCTAAATTTATGTACACAACTCAAATAGTATAACAGAAAATTTTACCTATTTACGATATTCGATATTGCTTCTATTTTTCTCATATATCTTTGTGAAATTTATTACAAATCATTAAATTTCTCAACTGCTGTCCATGTCACTTTTTTCACTTCATTTATCCCCCTTTTTAATTTTGTAGCTCCCTATGTTAACCAAAAAAAGATGCTTAAACAGAAGTTAAGTATCCTTTTTTTCATTCTGCATCTGCCCTCTTTGCCAAATCTTATACTCCATAATGGCATAGACTACACCGGCGATAGCAAAGATCCAGACAGATGTCATTCGGTTGAGTTGATATCCATTCACGAAATATGGACTGTACATTTGATCAAAAATTCACAACCCTCCCCATCCAAAACCACCCATATATATGATAGTTCTCACTGTAAGAGAGCGCACATATTTCCGCAACAACCATGAGATTGGGCTCAGAATTACAACATAAAAAGCGAGCATATAGTGACCGAATCCCAGGATGAGCGACAAAATATATATCAGGACCCCTAGATTACGTAAGCCGTAGTACTCTGTTGTTGTTATTTGGTACCCTTCAATCCTTTCAAGAACGATGAGTGCTGTAAAAAAAATCACGATAAATAGTAGTCCTAATACCATGTAACGTTGAACTGCATTCACCAACATCAGCTCCCCCCTATGTATAAACGCAGCTAGAAGCGCTCAAGTTACATGATTTTGAACTAATTACACCTAAAAGAAGCCATATTGGACATATGGCCTCTGACTTTGACAGGTTGTGAAATGACACTCACATATGGAATGCTTTCCAGAACGAACCTTCTGTATTAATGATATCTTTGATCTGAACAAAAGGAATCGTAAACGTTGGAAATCCAGCTGAATAGGGAGCGATATCATATGGGTTGAAGTAGAGATGCAGAGCATCCGCTGTAACAAAAAACGGCTGATCTGCACTAATCCCCTTATAGGTGTCCGGAAACACATACGAGTATTGAGGATCATTTTTGATCTGATCCCCCACAATCTGGCTTAACACTTTGACATAGTCACTATTCGGTTTGAATAAATCCTTCAGCTCATACAACTGACCATTCGTCAGATTAATAATCGCATAGATCATCGTAGGCATACCATGCGCTGCACCCGCCGGATAGTTATAACCTGTAAGCTGGAATTGCAGCAACTGCTTTTGGTAGAAAGTAATATCAAAATCGCCTGTATACGTGTAATCCAGCTGTTGATCAGTAGGAACTGGCTTCACCTGAGAGAGTTCTTTCAACTTCGTATTCAACGCAAGCTGCTCCGCTTGATTCGTCAATCCTTCTACCTGCGGATAATATACGAGGTAATCCCTATTCGGTTTGTACTTCTCTTCGCGTACACGGTATGGTGGATGAAGCGGAACAATCGTATTTTGCCGCCAGATGATCTGTCCGGCACGGTTCACATACGATAAGCGCTGGTCTACATACGCCTTGATCAGATCTGGTGCCACCAGCTCCAGCGTACCCGAACCTTCAACATGGGGATACCCAGCGGCAGGTCTTCCACTCAGATCCAGCAGATAGGTCTGTCTCCCGTCGGATGCGGAGGCAAGGCCGTTTTTGTAATTGCCCACATCGCGATATACGAACTCCGTAAGCCTTCTACCGTGAGTATCTGCAATCGCGTACACAGAGCCGATATACGGCTGCTCCGGGTTAATCGCTTGCCCCAGCGCATAACGATGCTCGCCTAGTTCGCGAATATCATTATACGCGGGTTGAATGATAAATGATCCTTGCGTATTAATGACACCATAGTTCGATTTGTAGTCCTCCGCTGTATTAACAATCGCTTGACCGTTGCTAAAAGGAAATGCCGATGAAAACTTGGGCTGAATGCGAATATTACCCCGTTCGTCGATATACCCATATTTGCCCGAGGCCTCTTTTTGAAAAGCGAGCAGTCCATCCCCTAGTGGCCCCACATAAGCATATGGATATGTCGCAATCCGCTGTCCGTTCCGATTAATCAGCGCATATTCATTGTCCTTGATCTGCACAACCGCTTTGCCATCTTGAAAATCGTTCGCTGATGCGAACTGTGCCGGTATCACCTCATTGCCTGAGGCATCCAGATAACCATACAGACTCACCGATCCATCTGTCTGACTAGGATTAGAATCGTAAAACAACGCTCGGCCGTCCTTCATATTCGAGATATACGAGTATGCCCGTTTGGTCAGTACCGTGCCTTGTTCATTAATCATCTTAAATCCTTGAGCATCGATCACCATCGCCCGTTCTTCAGAAAAAGAGTTGATGGAATCGTATACAGGTTGAACTACATACTGCCCATTCAAATTAATAACACCGGCATGACCGTGCTTCACAACGACAGCCAATCCATTGGGTTGAAACTCATGCGCGTCATCCAGAACCGGCTCTAGCCGAACATGCCCCTGGGCATCCATATATCCCCAACGCGTCCCACTCGTGGTTCGAACGGAGATTGGATATAACCATGTCGCTGACCGGGCATGACTTATCGGGGTCATAGCCTGTTTAATTTTCTTTTCCAGCTCAAGTAATACCTCTCTGGAAGGATAAGCTTCCGGGAAGCTGAGTGCTTTCTGAACGGAGGCGAGTGCTGCCGGATACTGACCCGCATGGTACTGAGCATCCGCAAGATAGTACCAATAAAAGATATAGTCCGGGTAGTGTTGGGTGAGTTTCTCGTAATATTGCACCACTTTGGGATAATAGGATGCATATACGTCTGTTGCAGGCACCCATTTCCCATGCTGCCACCGGATAATTTCCACACGGTAGGCTTCTCCTGTATCGTGAATCCACAGTGCAATTTCCACCTTGCCATCTCTTCCGTGCTGTCCAGGCATATCAATGATTTCTGCATAGCTGTAGTATAGATCATCAGGTGCCAGATCTTTGAGCCCTGATTCGGTCCACTCATATACAGCGAGCTTAGACCAGATGGCGCCAATCCGCCAGCCAATGATCAGATTATTCCTTGCCGTTGACGTCACAGGGGCTGCAGTCATTAATGTTACCCCATACCCCAACCCCTTGATTAGAGACATTTTGATCCAGTGTCCTTGGTAAAATCTTAGAATAAGCAAGTACAGCTCACCATTCAACTGGTAGACAGCAGCTATCTCTGGCATACCATCACCAGTAAGATCCGCCGCGTAGATCGCTGGATGTTGGACAGGTTTATCAATAGTGACGACCGTTGCACCAGCCGGAATATGTTGATTCACAATTTGTGTTAACAGCGGTTCGCTCATGGACATCTCAGTTTCCTCCCTTATGACCGCATTCGCCTAATGGTATGCGTCATAAATCGGGATATGACATGAAATTCATTTTATATAAGTTGAACCAACTAATAATCACACTAGCTACTCCAATGACAGAACGACCTTCCTCATCACCCATTCCATAGCCTCAGGATCACGATTCACTGTGAGTCACGAATGCTCGTGTTGATCCGTGCTTCCTACCTATATTCGTTTAGAAATGACTTTTACTTACTCCACAATAAAAAAGATTTGCAGTGGCCTTGTAGCCTTCTGCAAATCTTCTTATATTCTATAGTACATCTTTATTTTCTACATCATATCGCTTCATGCGCCTTCGCTTCGCGGTTACTAACCAGTATCAAGCCTCTTCTTGCAAACTGAGCTGTACATATTGGGTAAGACGACAATACTGAGCCAACAGTTGATCTTCATCACCTTGTCCCAGCGCAACGCGGCGCCCAGTGTCCAGGATACCACTTAACAATTCATGAAGGAAACTCTTCTGCAACCGTAAGGACTCTACTGCGAGCTGTTCAAGTACCTCAATATCTCGGATCGTAAACTGGGATAACCCTCGCAACAGCAACTCTTCTGACCAGCCGCTAATGTTCTGCATGAACTGATTATGCTCTTCCAAGTCTTCCCATCCTTCCATTGCCGATATCGAGTTTCAGACTGAGCACCGTTTGACCCTTCAGGAAACTGATCGGGCTAATCCGTTTGGGTTCCACACGAACAAAGGCGTAGAAATGTTCGAGCGATTTGGAACCATATCCCGATTCCAGTCTCTGGATCATCATCTGCCAGTCCGATGAATACGGGAGAGTTAGGATCAAGCTTTCTCCTTCAGCACTCTCGATCGTTAGCATCAAATCTTGGGTCTGCTTCACAAAGTGATGCTCTACTATTCGGGCGACTTTAATGACAGCCAGTCGTTCTTTAGGGGCAGCGAACAAGTCAAAAGATCGCGATTCCTCTCGAATTACAGAAGTTATATCTTGCATGTATTTGTCCATATTCAATGACTCCACATCCGTTCGTGGCAAAATCACAAGCTTTGCACCTTCCCCGGAAGATATCCGCCGTTCCTCATTTACTTTAACTGAATGGAACTGCACTTCTTCCCCCACGAGCTGACGAAAGGTTAGGTGAGGTAGCCACGGTGTGAATGCACCATAATGCTCTGTATACGAGAACTGCTGATCATCATAATACACAGCACGCACATCGCTATAGGTGTAGATCTCCTTATCATCGAAACAATAGAAGTAATAGGTTATTCCACGGAAACCGGATCGTGTCTCCCACGCATCAGCCCCCAATCCATATAGATGGAGCGAAGGCACCGTAAAGTATTTACTTCGAAATTGTCCAATCAGCTGGCTCTGTTGAATGGCAGATACCTTTTCTTCTTCAAGAACCTTGAGCGCAAGATATAGCTTACTCACTCGATCCAACATGGATTGCATGGAAAAACGTACATGTCTGTTAAAAAACAACTGTAGTTCTCCTTGAAGCCCTCGCAGACTGCGTTCTATGTCAGGCAGGTTACCACTATGAGCTGCTATTGCCAAAGTTTCCAGTTGTGCCATATAGGACTCCGGAAGACGGGCTAGTCCCGTCTTTAACAATCCTGCCAGCATAGCGCGACATTCCTGCACTGTCTGCAGAGAGAACTTGGCTTCGTACACCCGTCCACTTAATGCATCCGTATCATCCAGACCTTTCAGTACCCGATATCGTAGCAAAGCTTCAAGCTTCGCCATTCTCCCAGCGGTCTGCTGCACCTTACATAGCGCTTTGGCAAGGTTTGGTTCCTCCGTAAAAGACACCTCGATATGCTGACTGGTTAGATGTACCGTAAGAAGCGAATCTTCAATAATCTTAATTTCTTCTGGGTACCTTAGTCGGAAAACAACTTCCTCTATCATGGAAGAACTGTATGGTTTAATCAGCGGTGTGAGATCAGACTCCGTCATCCAGCGGAAACGCGAATCGTTCTCACGAGATACCCCCTGCGGAACTTCGCCTGGATCGTCCATGTTTGATACTACGTTTGACACGGAGTCTGTTACTGGTACATCTTTTGATACGTCCAACGGATCATTATCCGATATCACTGAGTCCTTATCCGGCATATGCTTCTCGTCAGCACTCATCGAACCCTCTGATGAATGTTCCCGTTGATCGTATAGTATGGCAATCAGCACATGCTTGCAGATATGCTCTGACGGACAGGCGCATTCCCAACGATCCAGCGTATTTTCGAGTGTACACCGTGTCCCTTCACTTAACTGGCAACTCACAGATGATTCATTCCATGTGTATTTTACACTTACACCATTATCCAGCTCTTTCAAAGCCCTTTTGTACAATCCCTTGTTGGCATACCGAATCAGATAATCCTCTGTACAAAATTTTGAAAAATTCCTGAATTTCTCTCTAAATCCACTCACGTCATCAACGCCCCGTTGCTCTGAGAATATCATAGATCGTTTCACTGAATACCCGACCCGGTATTTGGCCCAAAGCGATTGGCTTGTTATCACCATAGTAATAATATGACTTGTTACTCGGCTTGAAGAAATGTAGGGATTCCAGTGTAATGTCATCCAATCCTTCGTAATACGTTATGCTGGTGCCGCTGAATTGCAGTTCTGCGACAAGATCCCCATACTCTTTATAAAATTCATGATACCAACCGCCGTCCTGTGCCGGGCCTTTGATCCAGCCGTATTTCTCCAGTGCTTTGGGGAAGGCGGTTGGGGAGAACCCGGACTCTGGCAAACGATCGTATTCACTTTTGGTTTTATCTTCGTCTTCCGGCTGATGAATCTCACGATTCAGTTGCTCGAACGGCTGTTTGATTTCGTAGTCCTCCAACTGCGTTGTCCATCCTTCAAGAGTGGACTGATCTAGTTCCAGCGGGTGTACGAGTCCCACCTGTACATCTGAAGGCAGATCTAATTCATCCTCATCCACAGTATTGAATGTTCCATCCTCCATATAACGGAAGGTACTTAGAAGAGCGCCATCCTTATACGTTCCCCAGATCAGACCGACAGCAAATTTTTGCATGATAACATTTTGTACGAACAAAGCTTTCCATTCATCCGCAGACCACAGACGTTGCTTGGATAATGATTCTTCCAGTCGCTGTGCCTGAATAGTGACCATCGATTTGAGATCCTTCTTCAGTTGCGTGAACCGTGCTTTGGATTGCGACGCAAGTTCAGCATCGTCTTTCTGTGCAGGTGCAGGCAGACTCTTAACGGATTTACCCGTTTCTTCATTCAGGACAACGACTTGCAGGTCTCCATTCACCTTAATCAGGAATGAACGCTCCCCATAACTAAGCTGAAGGGTCCCCTTTTCATCAAAACCAAGCGTCGTGACCAGACGATCTTCCAGTTGTTCCGAGGTAAGTCCCATCTGTTCCGCTGCAAGCTGCAACGCTTCTTCAGCAGCACCTTTAACCTGACGATTCTTCACGCCACGTTTGATCTTGTCAATTGCCATGAGCGCGGATGGATCTTTCAGGTAAGCGAGTACCTTCACCGCATCTGCTGCAATCGCGCCACGACTGTTCTCTGTCCATTCCTTAATCTGCGGAGCCAGAATATTCACAATCTGAATATCACCAAAGAGGGCCGACACATACATCACCCATTTCTCTTTCGCAGAAGCACCTTCCTGAATCCATACTTGGAGCAATTCACTTGCAAAGCGTGCTAACGATGCCTCACTTACATAGTCCCGAAGTTCATTCAGTCGTTCATTGGGTCCAGATGTGTGATCCAATGATTGCACCAAGGCATATTGCTTAATTCGATCATCTAACGGCTGGCTGTCCTCTCTACGCGTTAGGGAGGGCAGTTCTTTCAAGGACAGCCAGCTTAGTCTGGACAGCTTTTTGGAATCTGCCTGATCAGCTAGCGCAGCATGAGCATACTCTGGGCTTAAATCTGCTGTATCCAGGAGAATTTGAATCAGGTTCTTCCAATCCTCAGACTTCTCATTCTTCAGAAGCTCACGGTACAATTCCTTGCTATTCTCCAGACTGCGGATGGCGGTCAAAGCCATTTCTTTGATACCCGCCTTTTTCTCCGAGTGGTATATAAGCTTATATAAGTCTTCATCAGGCATCCGGTTGAATTCGGCTAGAGCTACGCCATTCGCTTTCTTGGATGAATCCTGCAACCCGGCACGAATCGCTTCAGCCAGTTGTTTTTTGGAAAGTTCCTGACGTTGTTCAAAGGTAATCTCCAGCATTAAAATTCGCGTGTCCGTTGGCAGTTTCTTGTACTGTGCCAGTGCAAAGTCCAGATTCTGCTGAATAATTCGGCGATATTCATCCTGCGGCATGGATTTATAACGGTAATCCGTCATGCCATTAAGTGAGATTAGACTAGTAAGCAGTTTCTCGCGTTTCACCTCTGGATCCTGCCCATAACGTTGAAGCAGTTTCTCTCCACTGAAGGCGTACGAATTGTACATGTCTGACACAATATCCAGTGTCCAATCGGGATGAGTGGTCAGGATGGCGAAACGACGCATGGCCTCCGAATCCAAGGGCAGGAAGCTAATGCTAATGAGACTATGAATACGTTTCCGGTCACGATTCAGGTGGTTAAACAGTCCGCGACTGTTCGGGTCCTCCCAGTATTCTTCAAGTGAATTCTCTCCGCTCAAATATCGTGCAATTGCAAGTCCTTGTCGTCCTCCGTTTAAAGGATGCCTAAGAACGTTGAAGACCTCTTGCTCCAAGGTTCCCTCCGGATTCGGTAGAACTAAGCCCTGATCGTCCATCATTTTCTGAATGCAAGCTTTGAGAAATGGTGGTCTGATAATCTCGTATGCTCGAATCGCTTGCTCAGGCTGGTTCGCTATAGCGGATTGCAACATGTTCCAGGATACCGTGTACATATTAAGCTCGTCTCGCAGTAATTCAACCAACTGGTATGGCTCGTCCAGAGGTACCAGGCCGGTAAGCAAGTCATTCGCATTCCTTGCTCTTGGGTCCATACTTAGCAAGTAACGGCGAACTTCAATTGGATAGATCTCATGTAATTGATGTAACGCTTCAAGTACAACAAGGCCCGTCTCACTCTGAGCATTCAGGAACCGCTGTTTCCCTCCACTAATATTGATCAGATACAACAAGGCACTGCTCACAAGAACCATTGTCTGATGGAACACACTATGTGAGCATTGTTCTTTTGGAGAGAGAGACGTATTTGGGTAGTTCTCAGCTATGAGCCGATTACGCTTTGGTTTAAGGAATTCTTCCTGCAATTCTTGGGCAGATCCGTTATGCTTCCCTTGAATATTGCAGACCACCACAGGTTCAATTAATGTATGCAGCTCATCCCGCAGTTTATCCGAATCATTGGCCATCACATGTTGAAACAACACAGGCAACGATTGAACAGATGCTTGAAGCTCTGCAAGATGAGAAGGGCTATCGCTGATCTTCAAATAGAGCTGCAGGAGTATCAACGCATTGATCACTTCCCGGTAATTCCCTTGGCTGTCTGCTTTTTTGGAATCAAAGAGCCACTGAGCACGCTTTAATCTGCTCTTTAATTCAGCATGAATTTCTTCTTCACCAGCAAACTGTTTAATTTTCTCCAAGCGGGACAACAATCCACCCATGCGATCAGCGTTTTTGCTCTTTTCACTTAGTCCGTAGGATTCAGAGTCATTTCCGAGGCAGACAGCAAAGCTATTGACTCCCCACGGGCTTCGTCTGAAATAATTGGATTCCAAGTGAATCGCCACAGCCCCTGCACGATAAAATCGTTCTCCGTCCTCTTTTTTGCCAAGTTTCTCTAATGCGTCAACCGTCTGATAGACATAATGACTCGAATTCCCCAGCATATCCGGGAACTGGTCTGTCGTTCCCATGACATAATCAATAATTTCGGAACTCCGGTCTGTTTTTAATGAATAATCATTTGAACATGTGACAGCAAATTTTTCAACCAAAGTCTCTACTGCGCGGTCTGCGGTAAGCATTACACATTCCTCCTTGAAATATGAGTTTATAAATAATGGATAGTTGACCTGCTAAGTGATGATCTCACCAATCCAATCCGCCAATTCATTCGGGGTAATCGCCGCTACGTGCGCCCCCATATTCGTTAACGTCTGCGCTGCGTGTTGGTTATAGACCGAATCCCCGTTAAAATCGAGTGCGGTGAGAACCAACAGCTTGCATCCTGAATCAATGATATCTTTACAAGCTTTGTACATCTGCGCAATCGGGTAACCTTCCTCCAGATCACTGACCAAGATATATATGGTTTTGCCTGGATTATCGATTAACGTCTCACCATAGCGCAAAGCTCTGGTAATATGTGTGCCCCCACCGAGCTGCACATTCATGAGCACATCTACGGGGTCCTCCAGCCTGTCGCTCAGATCAACAACCTGCGTGTCAAAAATGAACAGTTTTGTACGCAAGGCGTTCAAACGGTAGAAGATACTGGCCATCACCGAACTGTAGATGACTGAATCCAGCATACTGCCACTTTCATCCACACCAATGATGATGTCCCACTTGTTATGGGGCTGTATATTCCCGTCGAAATACAGACGCTCAATGACAAATCTGCGATTGTTTTTATCGTAATTCTTCAAATTCTTGGTGATGGTTCGCTTGAAGTTCAGATTGCGTAAGGAACGTACAGAACTTGAGGTGTAGCGACTTCGCTTACCCATAATACTGGCTCGGGTCTGAGACTCCAGCTTGCTTCGGAGCTCCTCAACCACGGTCCGCACAATGTCCTTCGCACTCTTTAACACCTCACCTTTCATCCGCCCTTTGAACTGCATAATGTTCTTGAGCAGGTTCATGTTGGGTTCGAGAGATTCGAGTAATTTTTTGTCCGTTAACAACTCCGTGAGTCCGTAGCGGTCGAGTGCCTGTTTCTCCAATATTTCCACCGTAGGTTTGGGGAATAGCTCTCTGACCTTATGCAACCATTTCGGTACAGTGAGATCAGACGGGCCGCGTCCGCCCTCTTTTCGGTATCCTTGTTCTTCACCGTATTCACGGTTATATAGATAGCCCAGGATCTCATCAATCTCCGTATATTTGAAATCATCCGATGTATAGTGCCCTGTATTGGACAATCCTTCTTCGGCAGATTCACCCAGAATAAGTCGCCATCGATTCAGGGTCTCAGTAACATTGCGCTCACTCAGGCTGTTTACATCGGAAATGGAGTTTTCATTCTTCTTCATATTAGTTTCCATGCGGCAAACTCCTTCCGAAGTGCTTCATCCCATGTTTTGGACTGAATCAGCATATGCTCATCTACCGCAGGCCATAACATCTCTTCCGGTTCCACCTGATGAAGAATCGCCACCCGCTCCGCAATCAAGCTCGTCTCCATCGGCGTGAAATAGGTGAAGGCCAGTCGCAATTCTGGTACCATGCTTATGAAATCATCATATGACAGCTGTTCAATCAGAACATTTAACTCGGATAACAACTGATCTTCATACAAAAATGCGTCCCGTGCTACTGCGAATACTCCCTGTAAAAAAAGTGCTGTTTGACGGGTCTGTTCCGGAGTACCCCGGATATATCCGCGTGCACGATCAACAATCTCGTGCCTTGGTCTGTCGCCAAGACCCGAGGCAATGGCAATACATACCCCCTCCAGCTGTGCCGGTAGCTGGTGATCAGATAGAAGTTCACTCAGATGATTCCGGAATGTCTCATCTTGGAAACGTTCCTCTGATGACTCTGCGAGCATGGCCAGCAACTTCAGGCCTTGAATAATCGCTTCATGTTCATCGGAATTGGTTCTGGAGAGTTGAAGCAACTTATCCACTGCGTTCCTGTAAGCTTCGGATACCAACTCAGGGAGATGCTGCTCGTCAGTTAATCCCAGCAGCCTGCGGTGTTGATGGATTCGGTTCAAGACATGCAGACTGTTACATAAAGACAGAAAATTCCCGTCTGTTCTCAGAGCAGAGCGCACTTGTTCATACAGTTTCATCGCTGTGTCCTGAAGTCCCATTAACAGCGCCTGAAGCATTAATCGGGCAAGTTCACCGCTATGATGATCCGGTATTTCCTGCATTTCTTCTTCCATTTTACGTGTAGCCGCTCCCGTTAATGTTCCGCCATAGATCGAGTTCTCTATTAATCGGGCTTCAATGCGAGAGGAGTACGTATAAACCCAAGTTTCGCGAACGAGATTCATGTCACGCTCGGTGACCCAGTCTGGCCCGGATTGCCGTTTGGCGAATTCAGGAACCAGATAGGTGATGCATTGAATTAGTTGACTGATCCGGCGGTGATCCGATTTTGCATACAGATCCAGTACTTTCTTGTGTTGTCCTGTTATGCGAATCTGTAGCTTGGCATCCGTACAACGGGTCTTGAAGTCCTCTACGATAGGAATAGAGAATGAATTGGGAGCCACACTTCCAATGACGTCCCCTGTCAATAACTGCTGTAGCTCTTGCAACGGTTTATCCGTAGCCAAGGAAAGTTCGCCTTTAACAAAGGAAGAGAGTGCTGCATCCATTAACTCATAGACGCCGCCTTCCCTTTTGCCCCTAAGTCCCGCAAGACCCTGAATCATGCTGTACGCCTCAATTGCATCACTGGTGGATACGTGTTCATGGCCGTCCCGTAACTTGCGCATTAACCGGGATAACAAGTCCAGGGCCGTTACGTTATACGGTGTGTTTTTTTGGCGAAGTAGCTGGTTCCAGATCTGATCGTAATAATTCACATAAGGCATCCCGCTCGCATAGCCGTTGAGACGATCCGCTTCAGCAAATGTATAGACCATCGGGTACATTTGTTGCTGGACCGAATCTTGATCTGTAAGCTGCTCGTTCAGGTTCGCTGCACCTGAATTGAATTCCTCATTCTCGAACATCAACAGTCCATACGTATGAAATCCACCGGTAATGACAAGTACACGGTCATGCTCCTGAACCGCTTTCTCAATATGTTGTCTCATATGTGCTTCTCTTGCCAGATCACCTGTTGTGTGCAACCGTTCCGCAGAATAGCACATTCGGGATAACGTACAATACGTGAATACATCTTGTACGAACTCGGAAGTTGATTTCTCTAGACCTCCAATCTCAAATACCTTTTCCCACAATTCATCAAAACTGCGACAGTTTGTCTTCTGGCACAACCGGTTAATAAAGTCAGACCCTGCAAGCAAGGTTTCGTCCTGGATAGAGATTTCCCTTTGTTCGATTGACCCGGATTGGATTGCATGTCTGGTGAAATGACGATAATCCAGATCAATAAACTTCGCCGGGATGCCCAGACGTGCTGCTTCTTTCAAAGCCACATACTCGGGCGAATACCGAAGCATCGGATAATAGCAGGCTTCTCTTTCCAGAGCATTCTCATAGGTATAGTACAGACTGACAGGAGGTATGGTTGCCTCATCACTAATTACCGGAATCAGATGATTACCACTTTCCGGGCCTTCGATCAGGATGATATCCGGTTTGTATTCTCCAATTAAGCGTAACAAATGATATGAACATACAGGGCTATGGTGTCGTATGGGATAATAGATCGTGTGGTTACTCAGGTTATATACCTGGGATTTGAATAATGATTGCAACTGAGCAACATCAGAATCAGGCAATCCTGTTAACCGATCCATTTTCTCTCCTCATAATAGTCCTTCCAGATTTCCTCTTCCTTGGAACGCTCTTTGACCACCTTGGAAAAGTAGGTTTTGAGGATGGACAGATCCTTTTCGTTTTCCTTCGCAATAGTCCCCAGCATGTTCTGCACCAACCGATCCAGCGCTATGGCCTTATCTTCGTAATAATAGGAGGTCATCGCACTCTGAACATATACAGACACCGCCTCCGCAGTACTCATGGATGCCTGTGGGGTATCCAGCTTGTAACCTTCCCGTGTCATGCCGGTGCGAAGCTCCATGAATGTTGTAGCCAACAATTCAACCACATCCGGGTTAATTTCAGTATCAATTCCACTATGTAATAATAGGCTTCGTGCCTGGGATTCAATAATTTTGGCTTCCATTTTCACGTTATGGATGGGCTTGATCGTCTCAAAATTGAATCGGCGTTTCAATGCACCGCTCATTTCGTTTACACCCTTGTCCCGAATATTGGCTGTAGCAATGACGTTAAATCCAGGTTTGGCAAACAGTACACCGCCGTCCAATTCCGGAATACTCATAACCTTGTCACTGAGAATACTGATCAGACTATCCTGCGCTTCGGCGGGACAACGTGTAATCTCTTCAAAACGGGTAAGAATACCTTTCTTCATTCCGTTATATAACGGCGATGGTACAAGGGCCGCTTCCGAAGGGCCTTTATCAAGCAGCATGGCATAATTCCATGAATACTTGATCATATCTTCCGTAGTGCCCGCCGTACCTTGAACCGTGTTCAGACTGGTGCCTGAAATTGCAGCGGTTAACAGTTCACTAAGCATAGTTTTGGCTGTTCCGGGTTCTCCGACGAGCATCAAGCCTCGATTGCCTGCCAGCGTGACCACTGCACGTTCAATTAACACGTCATTCCCATAGTATTTTCGAGTGATCGGAATCTCTTCCCCGTCCCATACCGCAGGCTTATCCCTACCAATAATAAAATCGCGCACGTAGGCGGGGGATAACAACCAGTTCGGGGGCGTTTACCCTGATCTTCCCCTCGCAGTGCACGTAATTCTGCCTCGTATAATGTCTCGGCGGGTGGTTTAAGCATCTCCATCGTCAAGGTGTCTCCTCTCACACAAACAGATCGTATGTTCTTATTTGTATCATTTTATCACAGCGTCCCAGCAACTGCCCCGAAAAACGATAAAAATGGTTGAAACGTCCTTCTTATCAGCATTTCTTCTAAGTCCATGGACATAGTTCCTAGCACAAATATGAAGAGCTCGTATCATCCAATCCGTGCTAAACACATGAGTTCGGATCGAATTGAAGGACTTATTCTAAACGTGTTCGTATGATAGGCCATATGACCCTATGGACCATTAAACGTTCTATATTGTGTTTCAACCAACTGAAGTTGCATATTACACAGAAAGACACAGGCCACTTCAAGGCGCCTGTGTCTTCTTATACTTTCAATGCCCCTACTTACATTCTTCGTCCGGCTGAAGCGGAATACAGCTCGTACCATTCATACCTCGTTAGCTCAATGTTCGTCGCATCACGGCAGGCCAGAATGCGCTCTGGCCGAATTGAACCAATTACGGGCTGAATACCTGCCGGATGCTTCAATAACCAAGCCAGTACAATGGATTCAGGTGTAACACCACGCTCCTTGGCCATTCGATCAACCAATTGGGCCGTATGCTCAATCTCCGGGCGTTGCCCCTCGACTACCCTGCCAGTAAATCGACCTTGAGCAAGTGGGCCCCAGGCCTGCAATTGAATATGCTCTGCCTGGCAGTATTCCATCGTGCCATAAGGAAATACATTATCTCTGGCTTGGAGGCGATTTACCGTTACACCCGCTTCCACAAATCCGATTTTGTCCAAACTCATCTCCAACTGGTTCACAATCAGAGGTACTTGACTATGCAACTGAAGAAGCCGAATCTGTTCAGACCCCATATTGGAAACTCCAAAATGGCGCACTTTACCGGAATGATGCAGTTCTGCCAGTGCCTCACCGATCTCTTGCGGATGAGTGAGTGGGTCAGGACGGTGTAACAACAGAATATCTAGATATTCGATACCCAACCGCTCCAGAATACCATCCACACTTGCCAAGATATGTGTACTCGACGTATCATACCGCTGAGGTCCTTCATCATCACCCACTAGACGTATACCACACTTCGACTGGACAATGATCTTCTCCCGCAAACCTGGAGCTTCGGATAGAACTCGTCCCAATACATGCTCAGCCTTACCACGTGTATATATATCCGCCAAGTCAAAGTGATTAATGCCTATTTCAATAGCTGCTTCCACCGCCCGATGACCTTCCAGAACCAGATCTGGTGTAATCGGAAGGCCATCCCATTCACCCCCAAACCGCATACAGCCAAGTACGATGGGACTGGCAGGAATCTGGTAGTGATGCAAGGGAAGTTGTGTGTAGGACATGTCAGAATTCACCTCATTTTTATTTATACGACGCTAGGATGTAGATTCTCTCTACATATTTTCTTTCCTCTTCCTCTATTTTCCTGCTCCTTCTTCCATACGGGGCAAAAACAAGGTTTCAAAAGCCTGTGTATTGAATATATAGAGGGTGCAGGTATTATGCAGGAATATGAGAGGAGAGTTTGTATTTTGAACCCAAATGAACCCAACGAGTCCTCAAAACCAGTGTTTTTCACCAAAGAATTCACACATAATCCTTATCCAGTGTATGAGAAATTAAGAAAAGAAGAGCCGGTCTTCAGAGTATTGTTTCCCCAAGGAGAGCTTGGATGGATCATTACGCGATATGAAGATGCAGTCCAGATATTGAAAGATCCTCGCTTTAGCAAGGATTTCACCAAAAGGTATGGGTCTGAGTATCAAAGTATTTTTGTCAATAACATGCTGTTCTCCGATCCACCAGATCATCGTCGTTTACGTGGATTGGTGCAGAAAGCATTCACCCCCAAATTAATAGCCGACATGAGAGAACATATTCAGGAAATTGCAGATCATTTACTGGATAACTTAGCATCTCAGGAGAAAATGAATCTGATTGACGACTTTGCTTTTCCATTACCGATCATTGTCATTAGTGAAATATTGGGCGTTCCTCTCGAAGATCAGGACAAGTTCCGCTTGTGGTCAAATACCATTATTGATGCATTACATTCCGATCCCGATATGTTTGAAAAGCATTCCAGTGAATTCACCGAATATCTGACTGATTGGTTCGCCAAAGTTCGCAAACAACCAGGGAACGACTTGATCAGTCAACTCGTTATCGCCGAAGAATCTGGACAACAACTGTCTGAAAAAGAGCTGCTCAGCGTTGTCTCGTTATTAATCATTGCCGGACATGAAACGACGGTTAACCTGATTGGTAATGGAATGCTTGCTCTACTGGAGCACCCCGAGCAACGAGAAACCCTTATCCAACAACCTGATCTGATCCACCAAGCCATTGAAGAGATGCTTCGTTATAACGGGCCCGTTGAATTTAGCACATCCCGCTGGGCTCTGGAGGATATCGAATTCCGTGGACAGCATATTGCGCAAGGAGAATTGGTTGTCGTTGCTCTGGATTCGGCTAATCGTGACGAAGAACAGTTTAAGGATGCAGGTGTCTTTGACATTACCCGCGAGAAGAGTTCGCATCTGGCATTTGGCAAAGGCATACACCTATGTCTCGGCGCACCACTTGCACGTCTGGAAGGCGAGATTGCAGTGAGTACGCTGCTAAGCCGTTTTCCTAATATGCAGCTACAAGCGGATGTGAATGAACTCGAATGGAGACCAGGCATGGTTGTTCGAGGTGTTAAAGAAATTCCGGTTCGACTTAATTAATTAAAATTCACAAAGAATGAAAGTGAGGTCCCTTACATCATGGAAATGAACACTATTATATGGATCATTTCTCTGCTTCTAATCTTTGTACTACTGGTCAGAGTCAGCAGCCTGCAACGCCAAGTGAATGAAATGAAAAGAGATATGGAACGCCTGGAAAACGGTTCAACTGTCAACACGCGCTCCGAATTCAATTCCACATTGTCTCCAAAGGAAACACCCCTTTCCCACACAAGCCAACCAGGCCAGGCCGATCTGGATCAGGAACTGCTTGCAATAGTGCAGAAAGGAAATAAAATTGTAGCCATCAAAAGACTGCGCGAGGCCAGAGGTCTATCGTTAAAGGAAGCCAAAGATTATGTGGATGCTCTGGCACGTAATTCGTAACCTGAACAACTCCAAATACATGTGATGCTGTTGCCCTGTTTATAGTCATATGCTCATACCGTTCAGGATCAGGTAAAAGAACACAAATCTGATCATGCATCGCATAACGCTGCATGATCAGTTTTATAGAAGATGGGAGTACAACAAAATGGTCAAAGAGAGGCACTGTACATACACAGTGACCTCTCTTTGACCATTTTATGCTACGAACTCGATCTGCTGCTGAACCTTACTGGGCCGTAACTGCGCCATCGATCGGATATACAGCACCATTAATATAAGGCGCTTCATCTCCAAGCAGGAACGAAACCAAATTCGCGATCTCTTCAGGTCTGCCCAGACGTCCGGACGGAATGCTGTCAACAGTGGCTTTGAATACTTCAGGGTTGTCTTTACCGAACTGAACTACCATGGGTGTCTCAATGGTACCGGGCGCAATCGCATTTACACGGATATTGTCTTTGCCGTATTCAATTGCAGCTGTGCGGGTCAAGCCAATCACTCCATGCTTGGTCGCTGCGTAAGGCGCAACTGTAGGTACACCAACAATTCCCGCTGTAGAGGCCGTATTGAGGATGGAACCCCCACCTGTTTTGAGCATTTCCGTAATCACGTATTTCAACCCGTAGAATACACTTCTCAAGTTGATATCAATAATCTGGTCGAATTGTTCGATGGTATGTTCAATCAACTTGATACCAGGACCCGCGATACCTGCATTGTTAAAGAACATGTCAATCCGCCCGAACTCTTCGACTGCTTTTTTCACATAATTCTCAACCTGGGGTGCCTTGCTCACATCTGCTTGTACAAAAATGGCATTACTCCCCAGTTTCTCAATCTCCTTAACTGTTTCAAGACCTGTCTCTTCGACAAGATCCACGACGACAATGGATGCGCCCTTCTCAGCCAGCTTCAGTGCTGCTGCTCGGCCTAATCCACTTCCTGCTCCGGTGATAATGGCTACTTTTCCTGCGTGACTCATGATGATCTCCTCCATGTGGTTGTGTCATCTTGTGATTGGATCAATGAATTCGATATGAAACGTTCATGAAATATTGCAAACCTATGTAGGTCAGAAATGTCATACATCCTTCCTGACTTCACCTATTCTAATAGACTTTCGACATAAAAACAAATGATATAATATCGACACATACTATATCACACATCACACGTTCAGCATTGAATTGAAGGAGCACACAACCAAACTGGCATTGTGCATGCTCCTTCTTCGAATGCAAAAACGATCTCAAATTGATGTTCATATCAACGGCAAGCCGTGTAATCTGCTTATCGAAGTAAATTGGTTTTGGCTAATTCAATCAGCTCATCTCCACGTCCGTTCAGCACGGCTTTCATCATCCATAAGGTGAACCCTTGCGCCTGTTTGATATCAATCTTTGGAGGTAAGGACAATTCTTGGCGATTCACCACCACGTCGATCAGAACAGGCCCATCATGCTGAAGCGCACGCTGCACTGCTCCTTCCAGTTCAGCCGGATCCTCAACCCGAATGCCTTCCATGCCCATGGCTTGAGCAACCATCGCAAAGTTGGGATTCACGAGTTCGGTGCCCGACTCCAAGAAGCCGGCAGCCTTCATCTCCAGTTCAACAAAACCGAGTGCGCCGTTATTATACACCACAACTTTAATCGGAAGATTATGCTGTTTTAATGTCAACAGATCACCCATCAACATCGTAATACCGCCATCACCGGACAAAGAGATAATTTGTCTGCCAGGATCAGCCACTTGCGCGCCAATCGCTTGAGGCAGAGCATTCGCCATCGTACCGTGATTGAATGAACCGAGCAATCTGCGATTGCGGCTCATCTCAATATAGCGGGCCGCCCATACGGTCGGAGTACCGACATCACAGGTAAAGATTGCATTTTCAGCTGCGTTATCACTTAGTATTTTAGTAAGGTACTGTGGATGGATAGGCTTTTTACCCGGTTTGCCAACCGCAAGTTCGTCCAGATCTTTGCGTACCTTCACGTACCGATCCACACTTTTATGCAGATGTTTGTCGCTGTGTTCTTCTGTCAGGTAAGGGAGTAAAGCTTCTATGGTCGCTTTCACATCTCCGCAAACGCCATAATCGAGCTTCGTGCGTCGGCCCAGATGGGAAGATTGAATATCGACTTGAAGGACAGTCGCATCTTCCGGATAGAATTGACGATACGGGAAGTCCGTTCCCAGCATCAACAGCACATCGCAGTCCATCATCGCATGATAACCGGATGAATATCCAATCAGCCCCGTAAGACCCACGGAATACGGATTGTCATACTCCAAATATTCCTTACCTCTGAGAGCAATAACCATGGGAGATTTCAATCGATCACAGAGCTGCATGAGGGGTTCCCGAGCGCCTGCACAGCCTGCACCGCACAGCAACGTGATTTTTTTGTCCTGATTCAGATATTCCGCCAGCTTCACAAGTTCCGGCTCAGAAGGATGTACTACTGGATGGGTTGCGTGGTACACATGCTCAGGCACAGGAAGATCGGCCGCTTCGAGTCCAGCTACATCCCCTGGCAGCACGACGACAGACACACCTGAACGTGCAACTGCTGTCTGGATGGCCATAGTGAGGGAACGCGGCATCTGTTTGGCTGTAGTGATGACTTCGCAATAATCACTACATTCCTGAAACAGATACTCCGGATGTGTCGCCTGGAAATATTCACTGCCAATCTCATCACTTGGAATATGGGCAGCAATGGCGAGTACTGGTACTCGATTGCGGTGACAATCATACAGACCGTTAATCAGATGCATGTTACCAGGTCCACTACTCCCTGCACAGACAGCGATACTCCCCGTTACCTCAGCATCAGCCCCAGCTGCAAATGCAGCGACTTCTTCATGGCGTACATGAATCCACTCAATCTTGCCCGAACGACGGATGGAGTCGAGTACCGCATTCAAAGAATCTCCAACAATGCCGTATATGCGTTTGATGCCAGCGTTCAGTAATACTTCAACAAAAACGTCTGCAACTGTTTTTTTCATCTTAAATTGGTCCCCTTTAATTGCTTGTTTTGATTATCTTTCCATCCTGTGAATATACCTATTCTTATTCCCCAATCTTTTAAATTCCGAATCAAAACATATGTAATTGTGAATATATGAACAAACGTTCCATTGAAATCGTTATCTCAACGTTAGGACCGGTTACACTCACAGTATAAGAAATCGGCCTCTTCCTGAGATGTGGGAAAACGTCAAAAATCCGCTTGTCGAATGACAAACGGATTACGGTTAAAACTCAGATGGCAGGCATAACGTTACCACCACTTACGGGAATGTAGGCACCTGTGATAAATGAGGACAGATCCGATGCCAGAAAGGCTACCGCATTGGCAATTTCCTGATCCTCACCCCTGCGCTTCAGCGGTACGGTGCGGGTATATGCTTCATCATGTCCAGGTTCACTGGAGCGATCACGTTCACTAATCGTCCAACCAGGCGCAACCTGATTCACGGTAATCTGATACTCGCCGACCTCTTTGGCAAGCACACGGTATACTCCGTCCATTCCACGCTTGCCAGCGGTATAGGCAGATTGGTGAGCGAAATTTTGCATCGCACACTCTGTATTGATGCCAATGAACCGACCGGCTTTGACTTCTTGCATATGCGGAATGAATGCTTTGGCAAGATATACACTCTGCATGACACAGGATTCGAATTGACTCAAGTAATCTTCAGGTGACTGTTCCAGCACGGTTGTCCATTCATATTGAATGACCGCATTGGCAACAACAATATCCACGCCGCCGAGGACGCTCTGTATCTCATCGCGCATTCGAAATGCCGTATCCTGCTTCGTAATATCCCCCTGTACGATTACAGCCTGACAACCGAGAGCTTCAATCTCACCCTGTAGCTCTCGAGCCTTCGTTTCATTATTTATGTAATGTAGAGCCAGATTGGCACCACATGCGGCCAAGGTACGGGCAATTACTCTCCCCAGTTGTCCGGTTGCACCAGTAACCAGAGCTGTTTTTCCTGTGAGATCCAGTTGCATCCTAACAGAAACCTCCTTGAGTTCACATATATTCCGCAAATCCGAAAACGATTTCGATTACCACGGTTACTTCTACCATATTTCACGTTACCTTAGTTATATATAACCTCGCATTAATACTCATTTGAATTGAAGTCATGCGATGTCTCATCTATCGGGATTATTCATCAATTATGCTTGATCAGATCAATTTCCTGAGAACGACTGACTTCCTTTTCCCAACGTTCTTCTACATACTGGCGGTGAACGGGGTGATTATTGTATGCATCATACGCAGCCTGATCAGCGAAGACCATCGAGAAGCTGTAATCAAACTCATTTTTCTCACTTACCTGTTTCAGAACCTGAAATTGCTCTACACCAGGAATGGCTGCCAGTGCATCCGAACTTTCTGTCAGAAAGGCTTCTGCCTCTGGTGTATCTTTACCCGCGTAAAGTGTAAACGTTACCATATGTGTGATGCGACTCATCTCTATTTCCTCCTCCAATATGTCTTACTCTGTTTCCTAGTGTACATCCGAAAGTATTGTAAGCGCAATAATTGGTTGAATTAATTTTTAATGAAATAGATATTCATCGTTATCACTATAACTTTCAGGCACAGATTACACAGATTCCCCATTGATTGGCATACAAAAAAACCTCAGGACGAATCCCGAGGTTTTCTTGTAATGGTTGGACAGACTATTTAATGTTGTATTTACGGTTAAATTTATCAACACGGCCACCGATGTCCACGTTTCTTTGTTTACCAGTGAAGAACGGGTGGGATGCGGAACTAGTGTCCACACGGATTACTGGATAAGAGTTACCGTCTTCCCATTCCATTGTTTCGTTAGAGAACTTCGTGGAAGAACTCAAGAATTTGAAATCAGCACTTGCATCGTAAAAAATTACGAGTTGTGTCTTTGGATGGATGTCAACTTTTGGCATAATCTATTTACACTCCTTTAATATGGGTACTTCTTAGAATCAAACTACATTTTATTATACTCTTTTTTTGCACGAAGTACCAGCAAGATTTGAGGAATAGATAAAAAATTTATAACTCATGTGATTTTTCATCTGATCCAGCGTTACGCTGTGCCTCTCTCCAGTACATTCAGCATGTACTCCAAGGCCTCTAGTTCATCCCATCCCCAGCAGGCTTTTGACATCTACACAATGCGTTTACGAAAAAAAACAAAAAAGAGTCCTGATCTCCAGAACTCTTCCAGTAAAGTCTTATGCTCCAATCGTCTTATACGCCATTCGGGTACACCATGACTTTCAGACTGCCGCTCTTATTGTGTAACGCACGCTCCATAGCCTGCTGTGTCTCTTCTAGTGAATAACGATCTGTAATGAGAGACATCACGTCATGCTGACCAGAGCTCAGAAACTCAATTCCTACCGGATATGTGTTGGCATAACGAAATATTCCATAGATATCCACTTCATTATCCGCCATAAATGGAACATTGAGTGCGATCTCGTCCTGTGCCGGCAGACCCACGATGGCAAGTTTGCCTCCCCGCCGAAGTGAATACAGAGCCGATTGTAGCGCCTTAGGGTTACCGGCGGTTTCCCATGCGGTATCCACACCTACACCATCGGTTAACTCGCGAATCACAGCCATTGCATCTTCATTTCGCACATTAATGACGTGGGTTGCTCCCATCCGCCGAGCCGCTTCCAGTCTGACTTCCTCCAGATCCGTGACGATGATGCGTTCCACACCGAATGATTTGGCTGCAGCTACAGCCATGAGTCCAACGGGGCCCATGCCCATAATAGCCAGAGTGGTTCCTGGAGCCAACTTGCTGCGTCGAGCCGCATGAATAACGACAGAGAAAGGTTCATTCATCGCAGCTTCCTCGTAAGACAGATGATCTGGAATCGGAAATGCCATGTCCTCACGCATCACCATGTATTGTACAAATGCACCATCCACCGGAGGGGTCGCCAGAAACTGAACATCCGGGCACAGGTTATAGCGCCCCTCCTTGCATGACGTACAACGTCCGCAGGTGATCCCTGGCTCAATAGCAACCCGATCTCCTGTCTGTAGACGAGTTACATTCGCGCCAACAGCAGCAATGATTCCCGCACACTCATGCCCCAGAATGATCGGTTTCTCCACCACAAATCTGCCGATGCGTCCATGTTCAAAATAGTGCACATCCGAACCGCACACACCTACAGCCATCACCTGAATAAGAACCTCATCCGCAGCGGGTTGGGGAACGGGTTGTTCCTCAATGATAATGTGTCCTGGTGCTGTCATGACAGCTGCCTTCATCGTCTCAGGCAGTTGATGCTGTCCCATACGTATCTCCTCCTCCTGTAAGTCAAAGCTGTCTAGGTTACATCTGGGCATTCTGTATTCATCCAAACCATCTGTACTTCAACTTCCCATTAATAGATGATTCGTCCCTGTTCGTCCTCAATGCCGCTCTTGCGATAGAAGTACGTATTGATCATGTCGCGCCATTCCTTCGCATGTTTGGCTTGGTTGTCCTGTAATGAAGCAACTTTGCTGAAGATGACCGGGTCCACTTTCCCCTCCAGTTGTCTCCATGTCTCGGCTAACGCCTCCGCCTGTACAGCACCTTCAAAGTGTGTATCATAGATATGCTGGATAACCGTCTTACCGGAATGCAAGACATGGGTGTACGGCACGTGATGGAAAAATAAGATCAACTCATCTGGACAGGTGTCCAAGGACTCATAACGACCAGCATTCTCCGGGTGATATTGAGAAGTATAACCTGTACCACTGTTCACGGTTCGATCTACACCAATTCCATGACAATCGGCAAAGTGATACGTACCCCATTTGGAATACTCGTACCCATCCACATTTGGTCCGTAATGGTGGTCCGGATTAACCATCCAGCCCACACCAAGAGGCGCTGTATAATTCTCATATATGCCTAGTGAAGTCATAAGCATATCCATCACTTGACACACGACTTCGTCCTCATGTCCAAACGTCAGTCTGACCCACTCATTGGCAATCTCTTCCGCTGTCAGCTCCGGATTCCACGCAAGTCTGCCATATCCATACAGATTCGCCTGTGCAAGTGGGTGTCCTGTCCAGCTGGCATCAGCTCCAATATTGGATACCGCAGCAAAACCACTATAGGGTCGGTTATACAGGGAGCCATTCGCGATCCGTTTGATCTCAGAACCTTCACCTTTTGCGTACGTGTCAAAATCCAATATGTCCTTCCACTGGGGAACCAGATAGCACAGATGACGCTGCTGTCCGGTATACTCCTGCGTAATCTGAAACTCAATAACCTGATTTGTATGTTCCATAGCGCCGAATAGCGGAGATACCGCTTCTCTTACCTGAAAATCCATAGGTCCGTTCTTGATTTGCAAAATGACATTCTCGGCAAAGCGTCCGTCCAGCGGCGTAAAGTGGTCATATGCTGCACGCGCCCGGTCTGTGGAACGGTCTCGCCAATCCTGTTTGCAGTTATAGACGAAGCAGCGCCAGATCACCAGTCCACCGAATGGCCTAAGTGCTTCGGCCAGCATGTTCGCGCCATCGGCATGATCACGATTATACGTGAACGGGCCTGGTCGATTCTCGGAGTCTGCCTTGATCAGATATCCACCAAAATCCGGAATCGCCGCATACACCTTGGCCGTTTGTATATTCCACCACTCTCGTACCTGTGTATCAAGCGGATCGGCTGTACGCAATCCACCAATCTCGATCGGACTTGCGTAATTGGCGCTCAGGAACAGCCGGATGCCGTAGGATCTGAACTCAGCAGCAACCTTCGCAACATCACTTAGATAACGTTCCGTCAAGAAGAGGCTCTCCCGCCGATGCACGTTGACGTTGTTGATCGATATGGCATTGATTCCCGTGGAAGCGAGCAATCGTGCATAATCCCGGATTCGCCCCAAGTCTTGCGTGAATTCCCCGTTATCATAGAAAATGGAATCTCCGGCATATCCCCGCTCAATGCTACCGTCCACGTTATCCCACTGATTAATCATTCGCAGCGAATTGGCTGGCTGCTCCGTAATGAAACTCCACTTCTTCGCCGCTTCATTCGTCTCACTGCTGCTTTCATGATCCAATGTCAACGCTCGAAGCAGATGAAATGCACCATACAGCACGCCTTGGGGCGTCTCTGAACCAATCACCAATGTGCCGTTTGCCTCGTGCTCACGAATGACATATCCTTCACCTTGCACAGCTGAACGCTCTTCCTCGCTGAAGGCGTCAGCAACAGCATGACTTCCCCCCAAGTGCCGACTCGTATTGCGGAAGCGCATTCGTTCCGTTCACGTTTCTGTACATCAGCCAGATGAGCAACATCCGGCTTCACGCGATACAACTTCTCCAGCCCGTCAACAAGCTCGGTCACAGCTGTAGTCATGATCTTATGATTTTCTTCAGCTAATATCAGCTTGCTCCAAGCAGGAGCTGCCTTTCGGGCAGTTCCTTCCGAATTCAACAGACCTGAGTGATATCCCAGCCATGCATCATACTGCGGGCCTGCCAGACCCGATTGTACAACGGGTTGGCTCATTGTACAGCCTCCTTGCTGGCATGGATCTGCGCAAGACGATTTCCTTTACCCTCAAGTAGCCATAGGATGGACGTTACCCCGCGCGGATAGTACTTGCTTCCTACCGCCACACCGGACAGGATCTGGTCGCTCCAGCACCAGTAGGATTCCTCCGAATGCAGTAGCCAGTTCACATGAGCCGCATCAGATGCCTTTCCTGTCTCATCCCATTCCATGCCGAGTATTTCTCTCGTTATAAACTGGGACAGATATATTTTGCTTAGCCATGAGTTATTGCTTGTCGAGGACAGTTTCCAACCTCCGTCTTCAAACAGGCATGTACCCGGTACAAGAACTGTCTTCAGATGTGTATGGAGTGCCTTCAAGTAAGGTCCAAACCGACCGTTGACATCCAGTGCGGCTTCACAACCTGTAAAGTACGGGAACACCAGACCTTCAATCGCCGGAATGATGCGGGAATCGTTATTCTCCGCAATAACTGCCGGAATGTAGCCGCCATCCGTTAACTGTGCAGCGATACTCGCGGCGCAGCGATCCGCTTGACGCCCTGCTTGATGTGACAGATCTGCCCGCTTCTCAGCTGCGAACAGTTTCTCCAATGCAACGTAGACCGCCCAGCACTTGCCCGCCAGATAGATATTATTGCGAGACTGCCCAAGTGACACATCCAGGCTATCGTAAGTTGTGATCTCCGCTCCCCCCTGGGTACGGCTGCTATCCAGACCCATCAGACCATTCCGTTGCTCTTCGTCCGGGTGATCACGATGAAGCATGCTCTCGAAGCAATCCTGAATCACAGGCAGCATGTTTTTGACAAACGCTTGATCCTGTGTTTGTTCAATGTATACCGTCGCACAGCACAGCCAGTTCACAAGTTCTTCATGACTCATCTGTGAGAAACAGTCATCAATACCTACCAACTCATACGCCGAGTGTCCAGGACGCGAGAATACATTGGCTATACCCATATCATGGGTAAAGGAAATACCGCCCGGATACAGCTTCTCTTCCCCTGGGAATCGAACCTGATCGGTGTAACTGTAACGTTTCACGAACCATTCCAGCTCGTTCCGCACAGTCCACGGATTCATGGCAAGTTCGAAGTACAACTGATCTGCGGTCAGATCAAGTGTGTTCATCATTCGGTATTCCCCTTCATTCACAACCCAGAGTGGCTCACCATCGGCATCCAGCATCTGAGTGCTGGCATAATAGCTGTGAATGGAATGAGCAAGCATGAATGACTGATCTTCGGTCAGGGCAGCTGTTCCAAGGCGCTGATCCACTTCTGCACAGGATGCTGTCAGCTCGCTGAAACGTTGAAGCGCATATTCTCCTGCTGCCTGGATATCCGCGAAGTAGCGTGTGTACCAATACGTCGTGTCCATCCCGGATGTCACAATGCCATCACGGTAGAAACAAACAGCACATTGATAGGTACGCTTCTCTCCTGCCGGCACCTCCATCAGTACAACAGCCGTTCCGCCAAGTCCAAAGGCCAGATTCTCACGATGCTTCTCCTGCAGAATCTTCTCCAGCGTAAATCCGCGCGCAGGCCACAGCCCGTCATCCTTTGACATAATTGCGGTAAGACGTCCTTGTCCAACACCCGTGGTGGAACCACCCTCCGGTCCTCCAATCAGGCGCATGGCAGAGTATGGGTCTGAGCCCTGATAGCCGAAGTAGGCCTTACGTGCTTGTTGACCTTGCGTGTTGTCAATCGTCATCTCCACCAAGACGGCTGGTACGAGTGCATCCATTAACGCTTCGCGATCCCCACTCGTTGGATCTGGTACCGGACGTACAGGTGAATATATCTGGAACGTAAGGTCTCCCGCAGCCCACATGTCCGTTCCCAAAGTGAATTTACGAGTAATATCCTCATCAGCAAATGCCGATATCAGCGGTTGTGGAGCCTTGGCCTGATCCCCGTTCTCCAGCTTCTCTACATCGTATCGACTGCTCTCGTCCTCCGTTGCTTCATAGAAAGGAAGTGCCTGATAATGATCCCCATCACGGGACTGTAATCCAATATATACATTCTGGTCTGCCGGCTTGCCGAGTTCCAGACCCAGGCCGCCTTTGGCCCCTTTGTACCCCAGTGTAAAGCTGGCGAAAGCGCCGATTGGTGAGTGATGTGCATTATAAAAAATAGATTTGGATGTGCTCATAATTCATAACCCCTCTCAGATGATATGCATACGTTCTCATTAGCCCCATCCTAACACGCGATCCCACCCCAGACCATGATCAAATCAATCGGATATTTACCCAAATCAAGCTGATATACTATAATGATTGAAGCGGTTACACTAAAACATCTGATCACTTGTCTGGATAAGCGAATACTGCATTCCATTTGAACTAAGGGGGAATTTCCATGTCATCTACATACTTGCCTCCCGCTCTGGGAGAAAGTGCTCATGAAGTTTTTTACCCAGATGTACAAACGACCGTCAATCTGTTCGCTATCCATCTGCGAAGTGTCGGCACGGATTGGGACTATCCGGCGCATGAGCATCCTCAATACGAACTGAACTATGTAACCGAGGGCGAGCAGCATATGATGGTGAACGGAACGTTGTATGTACAAAAGGCTGGCGAATTGCTCTTGATTCCACCGGGAAGCATTCATTCCAGCCACAGCCGTAACGGCGAGGGATTCACCTATTTCTGCATGCACTTTGATATTGATGATCAATTGTTCCTCTCGTTGCTGGCACGGATTAAACAGGTGTTATTCAGCGCAGACAGTCCGGTTACCCGGCAGATTGAGCCGGTTCTGCACAAATTGATGTCCTCCGCGGATAATCAGGCAGCAAGCACGATGAGTCAGCGCATGCAGCTGCAATCAGCGGTCTTTGAACTCTTTGGTCATCTGTGGGAGGCTGTCTCTCACGAAGCAGCCCAATCGTTCACCGAAGGATACGAGAAAATCGAACTTGCCCATCTGATCCGCACTCGGTTGCAGGGTCTGATGAGTCAACAATTCAAACAAGGGCATGAACTCGACAGTCACTATGGTATTGATGATATCGCGGCGGAGTTGGGCATTAGTTCTTCACACTGTAATCGTGTCTTCAAGCAGGTATTTGGTCAGTCGCCCCGGGTTGTCTTGTCCCAGATGGTTCTGCATGAAGCGAAGCTTCTCCTGGGTAATCCGAATCTGTCCGTTCAAAATATAGCTGTTATGCTTGGATACAAGGATATCGCCCATTTCAGTCGTCAATTCAAGCGCTGGTCCGGCATGTCACCCTCCCGGTACCGACAGGAACAGCCTGCTCTGGAATGATATCCATTGCAGGCTGCTTCTTATCAGCATGGCGTAATCCGTAAGCTGAGATGTATTGCATTTATTTCAACAAACGCTTAATGAGCTTCAGTTTATTATCATACGGTGGATACAGAATCGGCAGATTCACTTTGGTGCTTTTCTTCAATACACTTTTGAGATGAGAGAAGGTTTCGAAGCTGTACTGACCATGGTACGAGCCAACACCTGAATGTCCAACTCCGCCAAACGGCAGACGTGGGTTAGCTACATGCGTAATCGTATCGTTAATGCAACCTCCTCCAAAAGAAACTTCGCGCAGCACTTTGTCCTGAACCTGTGTGTCTGAAGTGAACAGATATAAGGCCAGCGGTTTAGGCCGCTTCACAATCTCTCCAATCGCTACATTAATATCCCGATAACTGATGATGGGCAGAATGGGTCCAAAAATCTCATCTTCCATCGTCGCTGCATCCCAGGACTCCGCGTCAATCAGTGTCGGTTCAATAAAGCGATCTCCCTCATCCGATGCTCCCCATGAATCACTTTCGCCTGATCCCGTTCAATCAGCGTCGTCAGGCGTTTGAAATGTCCTTTGTTCACGATTCGACCATAGTCCTTGTTACGCTGGATATCCGAACCAAAGAATGAAACGATCGCTACTCTCATCTCTGTAATCAATTGTTCCTTCACGCCTTCATGCACTAGCAAGTAGTCAGGTGCGATACAAGTCTGTCCTGTATTGAGCAATTTCCCCCATATGATGCGCTCGGCTGCCACTTTGATATCCGCCCGTTCATCCACGATAACCGGACTCTTCCCGCCCAGCTCCAATGTCACCGGAACCAGATTTTTGGCGGCAGCTTCCATCACAATCTTGCCTACCGGTACACTGCCTGTAAAAAAGATATAGTCAAACGGGGCGTTGATCAGCGCTGTCGTTGTATCTTTGGCACCGTCAAGCAGCTGTACGTATGCCGGTTCGAACACAGTCGCAATCATCTCTCGTACGATAGCAGATACAGCAGGCGTGTTCTCGGATGCTTTGAGCACTGCTGTATTTCCTGCTGCAATAGCACCAACCAAAGGTTCAATCAGGAGCTGAAATGGATAATTGAATGGTCCGATAATTAGCACCGACCCGTAAGGTTCAGGAATAATATAACTTTTGGAGCCAAGGAGAGCTATTTGCGTTCTGACTTTGACGGGTTTCACCCATTTCTTCACTTTGCGGATCGTGTGTGTGATACTGTCCATCATGAATCCAATCTCTGTCGTGTAGGACTCGAACTCACTTTTACCCAGATCCTGATAGAGCGCCTCCGTCAGTCTGGACTCATACTTATGAATCGCCTGCTTCAATTGCGTTAGACGTGCAATTCGGACTTCCGCCGACCGTGTGGCACCTGACCGAAAGAATTGACGCTGCTGTTCCAGAATCTCTTCGACTTCCTGACTGCTTACTTCGTGAATGGTTGTCATAACTTCATTCTCCTCTGTTACCGTATTGATTAAGAGTTTAAACTTACGAACCTATAAGACACATGCATAAGCATGTTTTACTTTGTACACTTCATCCCTTTACAGACATTCCTCTTCCAATGCGGCAACCAGTTCCTTCAACAGTTCCACAGAAGCATTCAATGAAGCCGAATAATAGCGCTGCGTTCCCTTCTGTTCAACCGATATAAGCCCCTTCTCTAACAATAGCTTGAGATGATGAGATATGGCTGGCCGGGACAGGCTGGATCGTTCTGTAATTTCATTTACCGTCATTCTGCCCTTCTCACTGAGTGTCAGCAGTATAGTTTGACGATGGTTGTCACTTAGTACTTGAAATAACGGGATACAAGTTTCGAAAATATTTATCGCTTTTTGACCCATGGTTACACCTCGATTATCATTCTACTATTTATTAAATGATCGTTACCCACTTAACGTCTGTTAGTTTAAACATTCGAACCTAATAACTGAATTGTACTCTCTCGTGACTTGGACTACAAGTAAAACATCATAAATATTGAACTTCACAATGATAAAGCGCTTCCAATCTACCATACTTGTATGGTAGTATGGCAATGAAGGAGTTGAAGTTGTGGAATACACCTCAAAGTTATCATCCAAGGCTGGTCTGTCATCGTCTTTCATACACGGTCTGTCTTCCATGAACAAACCGTCTTATTCGACCCGAGATGCCGTATACGTCACACTGAAACAGCTGATTTTGAGTCTGAAGATGCCTCCGGGAACAGCCATTTCCGAGAAGGAAATCTCGTTGGAGTTCAAGGTTAGCCGAACTCCCGTTCGAGAAAGTTTTGTAAGGCTTGCGCAAGAAGGTCTGCTGGAAGTGTATCCTCAGCGTGGTACATACGTCTCCCTAATCCAGGTCGATCTTGTCGAGGAAGCACGATTCATGCGTGAACAGCTCGAACGAGCCGTGATCCGGCTTGCCTGTGTACAATTTCCGGATGAGCAGATGCTCGCCTTGGAACAGAATCTTATGTCACAACAGCAATGCTTGATTGAACCGGATGATGAACGAATGTTCCACTTGGATGAAGAATTCCACAGTACTCTTTTTGCAGGCTGTAATAAAAGCAAGACATGGACTGTCATTCAGCAGATGAATGTGCATTTGAATCGCAGTCGTATGCTCCGTTTATCTTCGGATCATCAGTGGGATCACCTGATTGAACAGCATAGATCCATGGTCCAAGCTATTCGGCAGCATGATGCCCAGACGGCAGAACGACTGATGCAGGAACACTTGCATTTAACCGTCACCGATCTGGCTGTATTGCAGGATACATATCCTTCCTATTTTCAATGAGTGAATTTATTTTACTATTATTCATGATGAGGTGAACGTGATGAGAATGGTTTTTCGCTGGTTTGGCGAAGGCAATGACACGGTAACACTGGACCACATTCGGCAGATTCCCGGAGTTGAAGGGATTGTGTGGGCTCTGCACGATGTTCCTGCGGGTGAGGAATGGCCCATGGACAAAATATTGGCGGTCCAAGCGGCGGCAGACAAGGCCGGGTTACATCTGGATGTCGTTGAGAGTGTGAACATTCATGAGGATATCAAGCTGGGTATGCCTTCGAGGGATAAGTACATTGCCAATTATATTCGAACGATGGAGAAGCTGGCCCAGGTTGGTGTGAAAGTCATCTGTTACAACTTTATGCCGATCTTCGATTGGTTGCGTACCGACATGCATAAGGAGATGGAGGATGGCTCCACTGCCCTCTTCTACGAGAAGAACAAACTCGAAAATATTGAACCTTTGGAACTCGTTCGTCAAATCACCGAAAATTCTGCACTGACCATGCCCGGTTGGGAACCGGAGCGTTTGCAATATCTATCAGATCTATTTGAAGCCTACCGGAATGTAACCGAGGAACATATGTGGGAACACGCACGTTATTTCCTGCAAGAGATTATTCCAACGGCCGAACGATTGGGGATTCGAATGGCCATCCATCCGGATGACCCGCCGTGGCCGATCTTTGGATTACCAAAGATTATTACGAGTCAGGAGAATGTTCGCAAATATCTGAACCTTTATGACAGTCCTTACAATAGTGTGACTCTGTGCAGTGGGTCTCTGGGAGCGAGTCCTGACAATGATATTATCGGAATGATTCACGAGTTCAAGGACCGGATTCCATTTGCCCATATTCGTAATGTGAAAATCTATGATAACGGAGACTTTATTGAGACCTCACATCGCAGCCAAGACGGAAACGTCGATATTGCAGGCGTTGTTGAAGCTTATCATGATATTGGTTATGAGGGCTACGCACGACCGGATCACGGCCGACATCTCTGGGGAGAACAGTGCAGACCTGGTTACGGGCTGTATGACCGGGCTTTGGGGATCATGTATCTCTGGGGTGTATGGGATTCCCTGCAAAGGAGGATAAATGTATGAGTGGAATTCAAATGGAACGCACATCACGTCTGGAAGGCAAAATAGCTGTAATTACCGGAGGTGCAGGGGTATTATGCCGATCCATGGCAGAAGAACTTGCTCGCCACGGCGCTCAAGTTGCCATTCTGAACCGTACGGTGTCCAAGGGGCTTGAAGTTGTAGCTGCAATTGAAGCTGCAGGTGGCAGAGCGATTGCTGTCGCCTGTGATGTAACACAGGTCGATAGTGTTCAAGCAGCGGCAGATACGGTGCTTGCGCAGCTCGGACCTTGTGATATTCTCATCAATGGTGCAGGTGGTAATCAGGCCAGTGCGAACACCACGAATGAAATTTTCAGACTGGAAGACTTGGAACAGCATGACGTCACTACTTTTTTTGATGTAAGCGTAGAGGGATTTCGTCAGGTTATGGATCTGAACTTTGTCGGCTCCCTTATTCCTACCCAGATCTTTGCCAAACACATGATTGAACGTGACGTATCGGCAACCGTTATTAATATCTCTTCAATGAGTGCCCCATCGCCCATGACCAAAGTTCCTGCGTACAGTGCCGCCAAAGCAGCCATTAATAACTTCACTCAGTGGCTCGCCGTACATCTGGCTGAATCCGGTATTCGTGTCAACGCGATTGCCCCAGGATTCTTCCTGACCGAGCAAAACCGGAACCTGCTGCTTCAACCTGACGGTTCACCTACAGAACGTTCTAGCAAAATCATTGCCCATACACCCATGCGCCGCTTTGGCAAACCGGAAGATCTGCTGGGCACGTTAATGTGGCTTGCAGATGAAAGTCAATCCAGCTTCGTCACGGGCACAGTCATTCCAGTAGATGGCGGGTTTATGGCGTACTCTGGTGTATAGTGCACTTTTTCTTTTGTAAACCGTGAATTAACACGATATCGATTGGCTCCTCCTATCCGAAGCCTGGACGTGAATATAGGCTTCGGTTTTTTTTGCGTTCAGAATAATATTCACTGACGAAGGAAAAGATTGTATTGGTGAGTATAACTCCCCCTCTTGATGCTAGTACTGTACTGTCCATTCCAGATTCATCCCAAGAAGTCAAGGAAGGTGATACATACATGATGGAAGAAACATGGGTTGTAGCTGTTCGTTCGATCATCGCCTTTTTGACCCTGATCATCTATACGAGGGTATTGGGCAAACAGCAGATGGGTAACCTGACGTATTTTGATTACATTAACGGTATTACGATCGGTTCCATTGCGGGTACGTTTGCAACCGATTTATCGTCCAAAGCCTGGGTTCATTTTGTTGCTCTGACCATTTTCACAATCATTACAATTATCTTTCAATTTATTACAATGAAAAATCGAACCATCTCCAAATTGATGGACTCCGACCCTACTCTGGTCATTCAGAACGGCAAAATTCTCGAACAAAATCTACATAAAATGCGTGTGAAATTTGACGAATTGACCATGATGCTGCGGCAGAAGGATGTATTTGATATTACAACGCTGGACTATGCAATTCTTGAGCCTGATGGTTCTCTCTCTGTTGTATTGAAGCCTGAAAATCAGCCCGTCACCGCCAAGGACATGCATATACATTCTCCCCAAAGAAAGCTGATGACGGAGTTAATTATTGATGGCGTTCTGATCCAACAGAACCTGGAAGAGAGGAACAAAGACATTCGCTGGTTAACGGAACAGTTAAAAAAGAAAAAAGTGACGATTCAGGATATTGCATTTGCCGCTATTCTCCCTAATGACAAGCTGTACATCGATCTCTTCAAGGATCATTTTTCTGAGAAAACGGATATGGGAGATTATGAAGGGCCATTCTAAATTTCACATCTTGCGGGAGGTGGTTGAATGAAAACGCGTTTCTGGTTGCTATATGTGACTCCAATCCTGTTGCTTCTGATCTTTATCGCCATTATGGCCAGCGGAGCATTACTCAAAAAACCGTTTGGTACCCAAGACCGCTTGATGGAATCGGTACAAACGCTGGAGAAGCAGGTCGATGCCAAACAGTGGAACGCAGCCAAGTCTCAAATCGATTATGCGATGCAGGCCTGGGAACGAATCGTCAATCGTATTCAATTCAGTGTAGAACGAGAAACGATCTATGATATTTTGGGTACTCTTGCACGGATCAAAGGCGGGATTGCAGCTGAAGATGATAAGGCAATCAAAGAAGAAATCTATTACTTTTACGCGTTATGGGATAACTTGGGGGACTAGGAGAAGCGACAATGGAAGCATGAAGGACAGGCGATCCAAATGCACATGACAAAGGCACCTCCTTTATCAGAAAAGGAAGTGCCTTTAGCATTTCTATTGTTACGCTCCACGTAATCTGCGAGATTTAGACTTTGTCATTCGGGAGGTGCTTTCTTTGCGGAAGAAAAGAGCGAGTGCTCCTTTCGCACACCATAGTGCAAACAGAGCGAACAGTGTACCCCAGAACAATGCAGGAAGGAATGTCTGCTGTGCGAGATTGGCCGCGTCCCCTGCTCTGGAAGGTTGCGTCCAAGACATCCACCCGACATACATGGCACTAACCACAGACTCTTCCAGCGTTAGAAAAGCGAGTAACAGATAATAGAATTTCACAATTTTGGCACCAAAAATCATAATGATCACATTCAGCACGATGAAACCCGTCAACCACAACATGCCGAACTCCCCTCTTACATACAACAGAAGTGATACGAGAGCTACAGCTGTCATGATACCAAGTCCCCACATATGCCGACCTTTGCGGTACAGGTAGAACAACAACCAGGCAAAGAGTGAAGCACTGATATACCCTGCCAGAGAAACCAGAATCGATCTGCCTGGTGTCAGCATGGACGAATACGTTACACCACTATGATCCGCGTACAATTCAATGCGCAGCACCTTTCCAGATAACACCAGTGTCATTAGCGCATGACCGAACTCGTGAATCATCGTATCCAGGTTGCGGAACAAGGACGAGAATGGAATGAATCGGGTCAAAAAGACAGAGGCTACTACAAAAAGTATGGTTTTGAGCCACTTGTTCAATCGGGTGAGACCTCCTTAACCTTCAAGTAAACGAGCCTATCCTTTATACTACGCTTTTTTCGCTCGATCCGTTTCGATTTGTGAACTGTGAGGCGCAGTGCTCCATCCACCAGCAGAAACTGCGATTGTGTCCAATGAAAAAAGATGAAAGATCATAGCAGCCCCTCTCCGCCTCCAAGGTAACGAGCAGTCGATTCCGCATCCGGTTGAGCGCGTAACGCACGAACTGATCCGCCACCTCACTTTGTACTAGGGTAACGTAGGCATACAGCGAATGATCGACAGGTTCATCCAGTGGGCTCACCCCTGCACATGAAAACTCCGTCGTCATGCCTGCCTTCTGGAGTATGGACAACGCCTTCACAAGCTCGGTATCGACCTCGACACCTTTCCATAACACTGTTCTCTTCGGGGATACGGTATGTTTATCACGTTCGGTCCATTGCATCAGTTCCAGCTTGCGCCGTCTCCATAGATGGGCAGGCTGATTACTTAACAATACTTCATGTTCCTCATTGGCACTCATCAATCGCGTCCTCCTGTCCCCTTGATCCGGTCATTCCTCAGCATGTTGTATTATTGTACCTTTTTCGGTGACAGGCATCAAATCAATAATTATTACTCGTTCAGCGCCCGTTGGAGTGCCTCCAGATTCTGTCTCATCACGCCAATGTAGTCCATCCCAGCTGCAACCTCATCGTCAGTGAGTCCTTCAATCGGATTCAATACAGCCGTTTTGGCTCCAACTTCGTTTGCAATCGTCTCTGACACTTTGGAAGAAACCAGTGTTTCGAAGAAGATCGTCTTCACTTGATGCTCCTTCGCAAAATCAATCACAGATGCCATCTGGGCAGCGGATGGCTCCTGCTCAGGAGATAATCCTGCGATAGGTACTTGTTGCAATCCATACTCCTGCGCAAGATAGCCAAAGGCAGCATGTTGTGTAATAAAGTCTTTCCTCTTACTACCTGTTACTGCTGCCTTAAAGTCTGAATCCAATGCTTCCAGTTTACTCACATAAGCATCGGCATTTTGTTTAAACTCTACCGCATGTTCAGGTGCAGCCTCTGCCAGTCCGGCTTCAATATTACGCACTTCTTTAACAGCCAATGCAGGGGACAACCAAACGTGAGGATCAAGTCCACCATGATCGTGACTATGACTATGTGTATGCCCCTCTTCCGCTTCAGAAGTATGATCATGGTCGTGGTCTTCTGTAGTTCCTTCATTCGCATGAACATGATCTTCGTCAGCAGCGTCCCCATTCTCATGTTCTACACCTTTAATCAGATCAATACCTTTGCTTGCTTCCACTTGAATGAGTTTCTCACTACTCAGACTGTCCTTCACCTGGTCAATCCAATTCTCCATGCCTGCCCCGTTATACACAAGAACGTCTGCTTTCTCAATGCTTGCCATGTCCCGAGGTGTCGGCTCCCAATCATGAGGTTCCATTCCGGCTGGAATGAGTGTATGTACATCTGCCAGGTCTCCTGCTACATTTTTGGTGAATTCGTACATCGGATAGAAGCTGACTTGCACATTCAATTTCTCTTCAGCAGTGTTTGGAGTACTCGCCGATGAGAGATCTGCTTCGGAAGCGGTCTTTGTTTGACCGCAGCCTGCAACAACGAGGGATAGACTAAAGAACAGTACAAGTGCTGATTTTTTGCCAAATCTCATATTAAATATTCTCCTTTGAATGTATGGATAGTTTGGCTTTATGTTGTTCTTGCCCTGCGCGGTGACGTTTACGGTTGTATAGTGAAACCAGCTTCTGCGCTGATATTCCAGTCAATAGAAAAACCAACAGAATGAGTGCAATCGTTCCTCCAGGCGGTGTGTTCAAATGGTAAGAAGTTGTCAGTCCGCTAAAAATTCCGAGGAGTCCAGTGACCACAGCAATAACAATGGCTGCTGCAAAACTGCGTGATACTCTTAGTGCAAGTGCTGCCGGCAGTACAATGAGCGCTGATACAAGTAACACACCGATGATCGGCATGGCTGAAGCTACGGTCATTCCTGTCAGAACGGCAAAAGCAAACGATAATCCTTTAACCTGAACGCCCCCGATCGAGGCCGTCTCTTCATCAAACGTCAAATTGTATAGCGGTCTTCGTAAAACAATGAAAAAAACTAAACCGATAACACATACAATTACCAGCATCAACAACTGTATATTGCTGACTGCGACGATCGAACCAAACAAATAGGAACTGAATGTTTTGGATAGATTTTTTCTCAGGCTCATGAGTACCACAGCTAGTGCCAGCCCCGATGTCATGATGATCGCTACGGGTACCTCGCTGTATGTTCGGTAACTTCTTCGCAACCGTTCAACCAATAATGCACCGATGACCGCAATAGCGAAACCGCTGATTACCGGATTTAGATTCAGGACTGAGCCAAGCGCCACTCCCGCCAGTGAAACATGAGATAATGTATCGGCCATCAGCACCTGTCTCCGGAGCATCAGATAGACACCCAAGATTGGAGCGATGATACCAATTAGTCCACCTGCCCAAAAGGCACGCTGCATGAATTCGTACTCAAACACTGCCATTCCTCACTTTCTTGACGCTCCAGCAGGATCATCCGGTCTAGTCGGTTGCCCATCTCTTCCAGAGCGTGAGTGACCATAATGATGGTTAGACCATGGACATCGGCATAGTGGCGCATCAAGTCATAGAATCCTTCCCGACTGCGTCGATCCATACCTGTGGTGGGCTCATCCAGCATGAGCACCTGTGGTTGTCCTGCCAATGCTCGAGCAATACTGATCCGCTGCTTCTGTCCGCCCGACAGCTCACCCACCCGTGTATTCCGGTGATCCCACATCCCAACTTCCCGCAGACTTCGCTCGACCACGTTCTCCTGTTCGATTGAAAATTTCCGAAAGAGCCCCAGCTTGCGATAACATCCTGATCGTACCAGTTCAATTACGGTACTGGGAAAACCACTGTTGAACGATGCTACTTGCTGAGGTACATAACCAACTTGCAGTTTTTTGCCTTGTATATTCTGAGTATTCATATGAACCGAACCACTCCAGGGCTTTAATAGCCCCAGCAGCAATTTCAGCATCGTTGTCTTCGCAGAACCGTTGGGGCCTGTTATGCCTACGAACTCTCCCACATGGATATCCAGCGACAGGTGATCAATGACCGGCTCTTTGCCATATCCATATACAACATCACGCATGGAAGATAGTATCATCCCGCTTCCTCTTTTCGTAAATATTACGATTTAAAAACAACAAAAAAATTTAGCGTGTTTCGCGGTGAATCGTCATCTTCTTCAATCGTGGCGAATATTTCTTCATCTCAAGGCGCTCCGGATGGTTACGCTTGTTCTTGGTTGTGGTGTAGTTGTGGTCTCCGCACTCAGCGCAAGCTAAAGTTACAATGACTCTCATGGTTGTAGCCTCCCTTTTCATTAATCGTAATTATTACTATTTAATGATAGTAGCCTATGATCTTTATTATGTCAATGTAGGATACGATATTAATCGTAAAAATATGGATTAGAACACTTGAATCATGTATGTTGCAGCAAGTACAAGCATATATTCTAGCAAAGTCTTAGTTGTGGAGGTCTGTTGCATGAAATTGGGAGCCAACCTGAAGCTCTTAACTTATCTGATTCCTTGTGCATTTCTTACTCCTGTGCTTATTACATTGGCTCCCGATCTGCAAGATGCCTGGAACAGCGAAGCTATGCATAATCTGAAAGCAATATTCGTAAGCATATTCCTTGAGGCAGCACCTTTTCTGCTCATGGGGGTACTCTTGTCTTCATTAATGCAATGGTTTGTATCCGAAGAGATGGTACGCAGACTTACACCCAAGAATCCGATCGGCGGTGTGCTGGTCGCAGGGCTGCTGGGCATTATTTTTCCTATCTGTGAATGTGGCATGATTCCGGTAGTCAGGCGACTCATGCATAAAGGCATGCCCGCCTATATCGCAGTAACGTTCATCCTAAGCGGACCGGTTGTGAATCCCATTGTTTTTACGGCAACCCTGCTCGCTTTTCCCTCCCATCCTGAGATTACCATTGCCCGCATGGGACTGGCCTTTGCCGTAGCAGCTTCAATAGGCATGCTCGTGTATGTGTTCGTTCGACGTAATCCCCTTCGTATGCCGAAAGTCGCATTGACAGAGGTCAAGACGCATCCTGGATTTAAAATGGCTCAACCTCATGCGCACTCAAATGCTCATACACACGCAGATGCCCATGACCACAATCATGTGAAAAACTGGCGCAGCTTCTTCATTCATGCGGGAGACGAATTCGTAGATATGAGCAAATATCTGGTGATCGGTGCTTTAATTACAGCATGCATCCAGACATTTATCAGCCGCAGCGATCTGATCTCTCTTGGCAATGGCCCTGTCGCTTCTTATGTATTCATGATGGGATTTGCGTACGTGTTATCGCTTTGCTCCACTTCCGATGCTTTTGTTGCTTCTGCATTCTCACATACCTTTGCACTGGGGCCACTTGTATCGTTCCTCGTTTTGGGTCCGATGCTTGATTTCAAAAGTACGCTGATGCTGCTCTCCACCTTCCGTACCCGGTTTGTTATTGGTTTGAGTCTGGCCATTATCACGCTCGTCTTCGCCGGCTCATGGTTGATTAATCTGCTGGTATAATGGTTGAGCCACATACTTCATGACCTGAATGGTTAATCCCCTGAACTATCTTACTGACGATGAATAGAAATGAGGTGATCTTATGAACCACACTGTCTATACGATGACCCAACCTCCAGTTCCAAGATCTCACATCATTCAATGGCATAACCTGATTCGTGCGGTCTGGATTGGCGGGCTGGCAGTGTACATTATTCACTTGAATTCAAGTGATTCTCTACATTATTATCTGGCACCCACGATGCAAAAGCTGCTGCTATGCTGTCCTGTTCCCTTATTGTTTATTGCTGCTATCATGGCCTGGCATGGACTGTTCGGTAGAAACGAGGTTCATTGCGACTGTGAGCATCCACCTCCTTCCGGGTTTCTACGCAGCGCGCTGGTATATGGTCTGATTGCCCTTCCCTTATTGCTTGGCTTCCTGTTACCGGATCGGGCTCTTGGCAGTTCCATGGCCAGTCAAAAAGGAATGTCTCTCACCTATGCGCCTCCCGAGATTCGTCGTAAAGAACCTTTACCTACTCTGGCATCGGAGCTGAATGTACACGACCTGGTACAACAAACGCCAGTTCCCCCTTCTTCCGTCACCAAAGTTCAATTCGTTCCTCCAGACGAGTACAGCCGCGAATTCGCTGAACTGGCGGAGAAATTATATGCGGAACCCGTCATTGATGTGTACCCCGAGATTTTCTCCGAAACGCTTGGTACCATCGACATGTTCCAGCGACAGTTTGCAGGCAAAGATATCTCGTTAACTGGCTTTGTCTACCGGGACAAAAGCATGGAACATGAATCTCATTTTGCCTTGGGACGATTTCTCGTGATGTGCTGCCCTGCTGATGCGGCACCCTTCGGTGTAATGATTCACATCCCGGATGCAGACAACTTCCCGACAGATAGCTGGGTGCAAATTGATGGTACCATTGGTTCAGCTCAGGTAGATGGCAAAGATACCATTGAAATTCGCGCTACAAAGGTGATGCTTGTCGAGCAGCCAGCTACGCCTTATATATACACAAGTGCCGATTCGGTGATGGCGTATGAGAATATAAAATTTTTACAACGTAAATAGCATGTTTTCTCCAACGAAAAAGCCCCGAAGCTATGTGGTACACAGCTTCGGGGCTTCCTTACTCAGCCAAACAAAAGATTACCTTTTATCTGCTCTGAATGACTATTCCGTTACGATATCATGAACCAACACAGGAGCTTCAGCACGGTCCGCAATAGTAATGTTTTCTTTGATCTTCGCGATGACGTCTGCTACGTCTTCACGGTTCGCATGAATCGTTACAAGGGATTCACCAGCTTTCACCGGGTCACCCACTTTTTTGTTCAGCATTAGGCCAACGGCAAGATCGATCTCGGATTCTTTTGTTGCACGTCCTGCACCGAGTAACATGGCAGCAGTTCCGATTTCATCAGCTACGATTCCAGCAACATATCCGTCTTTGTCCGCTGGGACTTCAACCAGGTATTGAGCCTGCGGCAAGCGATCGGGATGATCCACGACTGAAGCGTCTCCGCCTTGGTTGGCCAGGAAGTCTTTGAATTTCTCCAGTGCTTTACCGTTCTGAATGACTTCTTTCAATTTCTCCTCAGCATGCTCCAAGGAATCTGCCTTGCCAGCCAGGAATACCATTTGACGTCCAAGCGCCAGACACAGCTCTTCCAGATCTTTCGGACCTTTACCTTGCAGCGTGAGGATGGCTTCTTTCACTTCAAGCGCATTTCCAATCGCCAGACCTAGCGGTTGGGACATATCGGAGATAACAGCCATCGTTTTACGTCCAACATTGTTACCAATGCTTACCATCGCATGAGCCAATTCTTTGGCATCTTCGGTCGTTTTCATGAATGCGCCCGCACCCGTTTTGACATCGAGTACGATCGCATCCGCACCTGCAGCAATTTTCTTGCTCATGATGGAGCTGGCGATCAGTGGAATGGAGTTAACGGTAGCTGTTACGTCACGCAGGGCGTAGAGCTTTTTGTCTGCTGGCGTAAGGTTACCACTTTGCCCGATAACCGCAACTTTGTGTTCGTTAACGAGGCGAATGAATTCTTCTTTTTCAAGCTCTACGTGGAAGCCGGCAACGGATTCCAGCTTGTCTGTTGTACCACCCGTATGGCCTAGACCACGTCCGGACATTTTGGCAACAGGGACATCCAAAGCAGCAACGAGCGGAGCGAGTACCAGTGTCGTCGTATCGCCCACACCTCCTGTGGAGTGCTTGTCTACTTTGATACCTTCAATGGCGGACAGATCGATCGTATCCCCCGAATTCACCATCGACATCGTTAAGTCAGCGCGTTCTTTATCCGACATATCTTTGAAAAATACGGCCATCGCCCAAGCACTCACTTGATAGTCCGGGATCTCTCCTTGTGTGTACCCTTGAACAACAAAATCAATCTCGGCTGTTGTCAGTTCTTTTCCGTCGCGTTTCTTGGCAATAATGTCTACCATTCTCATGATGATCTCTCCTTGTGTAAGTTGATTGTATAGAACACTTTGATGTTACACCGTTACGGCTCCGGATCGTTCTTTCGATCGCTGTTGTCTCCAAGTTTTTTTGATCCATTTTGCAATGGAGAAAACTCGGAGACAGCGTATCCTTCCGAAGCAGCTTTCTTTCAGAAAGCTTTTAGGCGAACGCTTCGCTTCTTCAGAATCGATTCCGGTTCCTTCACTACGTGCTTAAAACAAAAGTTTCGATTAAAATCAAATGATTATGAATATAAAATGTAACAATTACAGTGTGATTGCTGTGTCCAGGGCAACTACCATCATGTCGTTGAACGTTTTTTGGCGTTCTTCAGCAGATGTTTCTTCGCCTGTCAGCAAGTGGTCACTTACTGTCAGGATCGTCAGGGCGTTAACACCGAACTTGGCAGCGATGGTGTACAATGCTGTTGTTTCCATCTCTACGCCAAGTACGCCGTGCTGCATCAATTTCTCGGTAACGGAACGGTCATCGCGGTAGAATGAGTCAGAGCTGAACACGTTACCGACATGAATTTTCATGCCTTTGGCTGTAGCACGGTCATATGCTTCTTTCAGCAAAGAGAACGTAGCGATTGGCGAGAAGTCATATCCACCGAATATGTGCTTGTTCATGCTTGAATCCGTACAAGCTGCTTGTGCAAGGATGACATCACGCACACGCACATGCTCCTGCATACCGCCGCAAGTGCCTACACGAATCAGGTTTTTCACGCCATATTCGCTGATTAACTCGTTCGCATAGATGGCGAAGGATGGAATACCCATGCCCGAACCTTGCACCGAAATCCGATGCCCTTGATATGTACCTGTGTAACCGAGCATTCCGCGAACCTCGTTGTAACATACAACATCTTCAAGGTACGTATCCGCAATATATTTCGCACGCAAAGGGTCTCCTGGCAAAAGGATCGTTTCTGCGATATCTCCGGGTTTAGCTCCAATATGTGTACTCATGATTATTCTCCTCCAATTATCCGTTTGTTTATCTCGCATTGACAGGCAACGGAGCAGCCATAGCTACTCCGACATCCCCGTCCATTTTTTTAAAAAGAAAGCTTAATTCCAGGGTTCTGTGAACGACCCAGAGCTTATTTCAAATCCTTCAGGAAGCTTGTGCCGTATTCCGGCATCTTCACACCGAAGTTCTCAGCAACCGTTGCACCAAGGTCTGCAAATGTGCTTCGCAGATCCAGCTGTTTACCCTCGCTGAAACGCGGAGAGTAGGCAAGCAGTGGAACATATTCACGCGTATGGTCTGTCCCGCGGTAGGTTGGATCATTACCATGGTCAGCGGTAATCAGCAGTAGATCATCATTGGTCATTTTGGCAAAGATCTCCGGAAGACGTGCATCATAGTCTTCAAGCGCCTGAGCATAACCTTGTGGATCACGACGGTGACCGTACAGGGCATCAAAATCAACCAGGTTCAGGAAGCTCAGTCCCGTGAACTCTTCATCCATCGTTTCGGACAACTTGTCCATACCATCCATGTTGGAGACGGTACGAACAGACTTCGTTACCCCTTCGCCATCGTAGATATCTGCAATTTTACCCAAGGCGATCACATCAAAACCACCATCTTGAAGTTCATTCATGACGGTACGTCCAAATGGTTTGAGCGCATAGTCATGACGATTCGCAGTACGCTTCCAGTCACCCGCTTCACCTACAAATGGACGTGCAATAATGCGGCCCAGCATGTACGGATCTTCAAGTGTAATTTCGCGACAGAACTCACAGATTTCATACAGTTCTTTCAAAGGTACCACGTCTTCATGGGCCGCAATTTGCAGAACCGAATCAGCAGACGTGTATACAATCAGCGCGCCAGTTTCGACATGCTCTGCACCCAGCTCATCGAGAATCTCCGTGCCACTCGCTGGTTTGTTACCAATGACTTTACGACCCGTTTTCTCTTCGATACGTTGGATCAACTCATCCGGGAAGCCGTTCTCGAATACACGGAAAGGTGTATCGATGAAGAGTCCCATGATTTCCCAGTGGCCTGTCATCGTATCTTTGCCTCGGGATGCTTCCTGCATTTTGGTGTAATAAGCTTTAGGCGCATCAGCTACAGGAATACCCTCAATTTCTTTAATGTTGGATAGTCCAAGACTCGCCATATGGGGCATGTTTAGACCTCCACGTTCACGTGCAATGTGACCAAAGGTATCCACATCAAAATCATCAAATTCTGCTGCATCAGGCGCTTCCCCGATCCCTACAGAATCCATTACGACAAGATGTACTCTTTTAAATGTTGACATAACCCAAGCACTCCTTCCAATAATCCGGTTTACAAGAACAGTCCGGCGATGATCGCCGACAATACACTGACCAGCGATGCACCGTAAAGCAGCTTCAGACCGAAGCGGGCCACCACATTACCTTGTTTCTCATGAAGACCCTTCACCGCACCGGCAATAATACCAATAGAGGAGAAGTTCGCAAACGATACGAGGAAGACGGATACGATTCCTGTTGTTCTGGCAGACAATGCTGTCTCCTTCGCTAGAGCAAGCATGGCGACGAATTCGTTGGATACCATTTTGGTTGCCATAATACTTCCCGCCTGAATCGCTTCCTTCCAAGGAACACCCATAATAAAGGCAAATGGTGCAAACACATAACCAAGCAGCTCCTGGAACGAAATACCAAGCACCGAGCTGAAAATTCCGTTAACCAGTGCGATCAAAGCCACAAAACCGATTAACATCGCAGCCACGATGATGGCAACTTTGAATCCATCCAGAATGTACTCGCCCAGCATTTCGAAGAAGGACTGTTTGTCCTCATCCTGCACTTCCAATATATCTTCTTCCTCCGTAACCTCATAAGGGTTCACAATGGAAGCAATGATAAAACCGCCAAACAGATTCAGCACGAGTGCCGTAACCACATATTTCGGATCAATCATGGACATATAGGCACCGACAATCGACATCGATACCGTGGACATCGCCGAAGCACACAGAGTGTACAGCCGATGTTTTGGCAACAACCCAATTTGTTTTTTTACAGAAATGAACACTTCAGATTGCCCCAATACAGCCGAAGCAACCGCGTTATATGATTCCAGTTTGCCCATTCCGTTGATTTTGCTTAATACCAGACCAATATATTTTATAACAAAAGGTAAGATTCGGATATACTGCAATATCCCAATAAGGGCAGAGATGACAACAATCGGCATCAATACGCTGAGGAAGAACGGTGTCCCTACGGTATCTGCACCTACGGTGGTCAAATCACCAAATACAAACGCAATCCCTTCATTCGCATAATCAAGCAAACTTTTAAATACAGTCGCGAATCCACCAATTAGCCATGTCCCAACCCCTGTATTGAGTAAGGCATACGCCAGGATCACCTGTAGAACAATCATGACCGCAAGCGGTCGATAACGGATCTTCTTCTTACCGTTACTTGCGATATAAGCCAGTCCAAAAACAACGAGTAAGCCGATAATGGCAATTAAAAATTTCATTTGATCTCTCCTTTGAAGGTAGTTAAGCCGGATGTGGAATTCAGCTCAAAGGGTGCTCCTGCATTCTAAAAACATGATCTTTCAGAAAACATATGAAGCGCTTACAATAAATTCCGGTTTTAAAATATATTACTGTTAAACCGGTTCTCTGAGCCCGGCTAGATGCCAGGACTCAGAGAACTGGTTGTATAGCTTAATCAAACTTAGTAAGTAGAAGTTGACTGTCCGCCCTGCATGATTTTCACACCGGAACTTGCGCCAATCCGAGTTGCACCTGCTGCAATCATTTTCTCCATATCTTCCAGGCTACGAACGCCTCCGGAAGCTTTAACACCCACATCCGGACCTACCGTACGGCGCATCAAAGCGATATCTTCCGGCGTTGCTCCACCAGTGGAGAATCCTGTAGAAGTTTTAACAAAATCAGCTCCAGCTCTCACTGCTGCTTGACATGCACGTACCTTCTCATCATCCGTAAGCAGACAAGTTTCGATAATAACTTTCACCAATGCTTTGCCTGCCGCCGCTTCAACAACAACACGAATGTCCTGCTCCACGAAATCATCATTACCGTCTTTGAGCGCACTGATGTTGATTACCGTATCGACTTCAGTTGCACCTTTGGCGATTGCATCTTTGGTCTCGAATGATTTTGTTTCGGAAGTGGAAGCACCCAGTGGAAAACCAATGACAGTACAGATATCAACGCCGCTTCCTTGAAGCTGCTCTGCCGCATATGAAACCCAACCCGGGTTAACACAGACAGAAGCAAATTGATATTGCTTCGCTTCTTCAGTCAGTTTCGTCATTTCACTATGCGTTGCATCCGCACGAAGCAACGTATGATCAATCATTTTGGCTAATTGTGGTGTAGTCATTCAAATCTCTCCCTTATCTGATCTATAATTCATATCCATAGACTAACATGAACATATGTAAAAATCAAATTGAACTTTTGTTCACGCCGTAATGTGGCCTTCACTACCTCGAAAGTGTTCAAAACCGAACAATAGTGATCCACTGGTCGTTTTTGCTTCGTTATATTTTCTGCCTAACAAAGCAAAACATCCGCCCTTTTCTAGTGGCAGATGTTGTCATTCATTCCAGGTTAGAAACGGAGTAATGCCTGTGCTGTGTACTGGTCCGTCACCAGAATATTCGCGTAATGTCCTTTGAGCGCAGCATGTATCGCTTCAATTTTGCGTTGTCCACCAGCGACAAGAATGGATTTCTCCTTATTTCGCAATTCAGCAAGGTCAATTCCAACAGTTCGACTATTGATTTCTTCACTGATCAGCTGTCCTTCGGCATCAAAAAAACGTGAACAGATGTCCCCTGCACCTGATTTCATCAGTAATTGTTGCTCTTCTTCATTAAAATACCCCAACCTGAACAATAATGCATCTTCCTTCACTGTTCCAACGGTAAATAAAGCAATATTGGCCTGCCGGCCAAGTTCCACAATTCTTCCGATATGTCGGTCTGCTTCGACCATCTTCTTCACTTCAATATTGTCGAAAATGACGGGCAGCGGCAGATACCTCGGTACCGTATGGAAGGCTTCTGCGAACAAATGTACAATCTCAGCCGCATACGTATTGACATGGGAATGGCTTACGCCCCCCTTCAATTGCACGACTTCGACACCTTTAACTTGCTTGGGACGAAGCTGACGTGCTACGGCATGCATTGTTGTTCCCCAGGTCACCCCGATGATATCTGCATCCTGAACCGTTTCCTGCAGATAGTCTGCTGCTCTTTTGCTAATATGTTTCTGTATTTCCTCATCACTCTTCAGAGGTGCAAAACATACAAGTGCTGTATCGAGATCATATTTGGATTTGAGTTCTCCGGCAATGATATCGATATCCTCCAGCGGGTCCATAATTTCAATTCGGACATATCCACGATCCTTGGCGTACTGAAGTAATCGCGATACCGTTGGACGTGAAACGCCCAATCGGGAGGCAATATCCTGCTGGCTGTAATCGGACTGATAATACAATTTAGCTGCTTCAATACTTAATCGTTGTTTCTCCAGGTCCATACTCATATGCGCTCATCTCACTCATCCCTATTATGTTGGATAATAACATGCGTTCTAAGCCCTTACATTAGCGGCGATTCTCGTCCTGTATATTATACATGGATTGCGTATCTGTTCACTATATACCACTAAAATCCGTTGTTGCACTTTTGTTGAATTGGATACCTGCTGGCGTATATAAGACAGGAGAAATGATACATACTAACGCGGTTGCTTCATTATTGCCAACATCGTTTTACCCTATTACTAACCCAGAGAGGAAGAAATGTATGTCTACCCTATTGTATATTACTGCCCATCCTCATGATCATGAAACCTCCTATAGCATGGCTACAGGTAAAGCTTTTGTTGATGCTTATCGTGAAAATCATCCCTCCGATGAGATCGTTCACCTGGATCTGTATCGCTCGGATATTCCTCATATTGATACGGATGTCTTCAGTGGATGGGGCAAACTGCAATCGGGCAGTGATCTGACTGTTGAAGAACAGAACAAAGTAAGTCGTTTGAATGAACTATCCGATCAGTTTGCCTCCGCCGATAAATATGTCTTTGTAACACCGATGTGGAATTTCTCGTTCCCCCCAATTCTGAAGGCATATATAGACTCCATCTGCGTAGCCGGCAAAACATTCCGTTATACCGAGCAAGGTCCTGTCGGACTACTGTCTGACAAAAAGGCATTGCACATTCAAGCTCGTGGCGGCATATATTCCGAAGGTCCTGCGGCTCAGATGGAATCGGGACACCGATATCTAGGCATTATTATGTCTTTCCTTGGTGTACCCAAGCTTGAAGGTATTTTTGTTGAAGGACATAACCAGTACAAAGATCGCGCGGATGAGATCAAGCAACAAGCTATTGAAGAGGCACGTACTTTTGCCGAGCAGTTTTGACAAAGGGATATATTAGCTTTTAGGCGAACGCTTCTTTTTTTACTTTTTGTCCTCCACGTTGTTCTGTAATTGATTAGTTCAACTTATTTGTAAATATAAATAAATAAAACCCGCATGCGACCCAGGTTATTTCCCAGGTGAACATGCGGGTTATCGTTGTATAGTCAACCTTTGAGCCGTTATTTAATGTCCTGCACTGGCACGGCTCATGGTCTCAAGTTTACGTGTAATGGCATGACGGTCCACTTTCAATCCCCAGATCATTTCAATAATCTGCTCTTTCGCCTCTGGATTGTCGGTATGCTTCAATTGCATTAACAGATCGTGCATCTGTTCATTAATACCTTCAAATTGACTCCATAGATCCTGTCTTACCTCTGTTGAATCCAGATGATGATTCGCATCGACTTCTTCCTTCAAAGCCTGCAGGATAGCCTCTTTCCAATCCTCATCGCCCAGCTGTTTAGCTATGTTCAGGAGATCCAGATAATCGTCAACAAGAAGTGAGTTTAATTCAGCATGTGTTTTCATCGTTTATTGCATCCCCTTTTTATCTATTTACCCAGTATTATACTCGGTATTTCAGGTTATGCAATAGTTGTCGAGAAAAATATCGTGTTTTTTCGAGTCTCATGTCATGTTTTGACGAAAAGTAGATCAAGACTTGAGTTGCTGCAATAACTGCACACGATAAGCTTCACTTTCAAGAGACTGAATTCCCTTGTATTCCTCTGCCGTAAGGATTTTGGGTTCTCCCGCTGCCTTCGCGATCATGTATACCTTGGCGCTTTCCTCTACGACTTGAGTTCGGTAATAGGCCTCACGCAGATTCTTACCTGTCGTGACCAATCCGTGATTAACGAGAATGAGTGCTGTATGTTCTTCTACCTTGCCTGCCACTGCATCCGCAAGAAGCTTCGTTGTGGGCAGAACATATGGGACGAATCCAATATCCCCTACAAGTGCTGACTGATCCGGGAACAGATGTGGCAACGTATCAAAAACAAGACTAAGTGCGATGGTGTAGGCCGGATGCGTGTGCACAATGGCCTGAATGTCAGGGTTCACTCGATAGCAATACAGATGCATCAGTACTTCGGAAGAAGGCCGCGTTGATCCTGCACGTGTCTCCCCTGTCTCAATATCAATAGCGATCCACTCGTCCGGTTCCAGATCTTCCAGTGCGTAACCACTTGGAGACAGCAGCATCGTTCCCCCGGAGCGAGCGCTGAGATTACCACCAGGACCCACCACAAGCCCTTGGGCAACCGCTCTGCGAGCGTATTTCGTTAATTCTTCTCTTACTTGCTGTTCAGACATGTCCCTCACCACTCCTTACTGCGTTTTATGTTTAAGGTGCTTTAATGCTTTGCTACCATTGGATTCAGCTGTTGATACGTCCCATAGGCTTCCTGCCATTGATCTGTATCTTCGGGCATATACTTCTTGGTGGCAAAGGACGCCGCCATAACCTCCCGCACTTCGGACAAATTGCTCACTTCACCATGCGCTATATATTGCAGCATGCAATTACCAGCAGAAGTTGCCTCGGCTGGTCCTGCAATCACTGGAACTCCGGCTGCATTAGCTGTAAATTGGCAGAGCAGTCGATTGTGCACACCGCCACCGACCATATGAATGACAGGTGGCCTTACACCTGTTATCCATTCAAGTTCATCCAATGTCTGCCGAAACTCCAGTGCCAAACTTTCCAGAATGCAACGCACAACCGCTCCGTTGGTATCTGGCACATTCTGTCCGCTGGTTTTACACTGCTGACGGATTCGTTCAGGCATATTCCCTGGTGGCAAGTACACCTCATCACCGGGCATGACGAAACATTGATGCGACGTTGCCGCGTCAGCCAACCGTACCAATTCTTCATGGGAGAAGGGTTGATTCTCCCTTTCCCATTGTCGCTTGCATTCCTGTAGCAGCCACAGACCTGAACGATTTTTCAACGTTCGTATGTGACCACTGACCGTTCCTTCATTCGTGAACCCCAGCTCACGGCTTCGGTCGTTCAATACAGGGAATTCCCGTTCAACCCCCATAAGGGACCATGTACCGCAGCTGATAAAAGCAAAATCGGGATCCGTTACCGGAATAGCCGCGAGCGCCGATGCTGTATCATGCGAACCGACCGATACGACCTGCATGGGGCCGGTTCGCAGCTCCGTGACTATAGCGTCACTGAACTGCCCCAGTACAGTACCCGATTGTACGATTGGGGGAAACAACGTTTCGGGTATGCCAAGTCGGCTGATTAATTGCTCATTCCATTGAGGCTTTCCGGCATGTAACAGTCCGCTGGTACTCGCAATCGTGTATTCGCAAGCCTGCTGACCGGACAGATAATAATGAAACAAGTCAGGCATGAATAACATACGTGTATCCGATTTAATCATCTCTGCGCTTTCTCGCACACTGCCCAGCAGTTGAAATACGGTATTAATCTGCTGTGGCAGAACACCGGACATGGAATATAATTCGGTTTCATTCACCATATGAAGGGCTTCTTCCATGTACCTCGCATGGCGTGAATCCCGATAATGGTGCGGGTTACGACATAATCTACCCTCACCATCCACAAGTCCATAGTCCACTCCCCACGTATCTATTGCAATGGAACGGATCGTATACGAGTTGCCCTGAGTTCCTTTCACAATTCCCTGTTTAAGTTCATGGAACAGACGCAGAAAATCCCAATACAGTCCGTCTCCCAACTGTACGGGATCATTAGCGAACCGATGGATTTCCTGCAAATCAAGCCTGTTCCCGTCAAAAGCCCCCGAACGACCCGGCCGCTTCCGGCACCGTAATCGGCAGCCAGCACATGTGTTGCCAAATTGCACATTCTTTCAAGCCTCCTTAACTCTGCGCGATAAGCCATATTCAAGTTCTGAACACAGCTTTCAAGAGAACGCCATGTTACCTCATTTCACAAGGCACATGGCGTTTGACAGGAATGGATATTAGCTTAGGTTTAACGATACAACGGGCCTAACACGCTGCAAGCACGGTAGTCTGCACTCTCTGGCTCACTTGTGCCGAATAATCCCCATGCACGCGGACGGAAAATCTCAGTACCAGGTACATTATGCATATTCACAGGGATACGAAGCATGGATGCCAGCGTGATCAGATCAGCACCGATATGTCCATAAGAGATCGAGCCATGATTCGCTCCCCATTGATTCATGACCTCGTAGACCGAAGTGAATGCACCCGTTCCCGTAAGTACAGGGGCAAACCAGGTGGAAGGCCACGTCGGATCGGTCCGTTGATCCAACGTATCATGCACTTGTTCAGGCAGATCTACGGTGTAACCTTGAGCTATTTGCAGAACTGGACCCAGCCCCTTGACCAGATTCAGTCGAGTCATCGTGACAGGCATGCCGCCTTTGGTGAGGAAATCGGCCGAGTACCCTCCCCACGGAAATATTCTACGGATGCCGGTCTCCATGAAGTTCCTTTCAGACACTCCTGCACTTCCTCATCAGAGATCTCCCAGAATGGTTTGAGTACAGGTTCTCCATCCCTTGACTGCTGTCCTGTTCCATCCAATGCCGCAGAACCGGAGTTGATCAGATGTAAGATGCCGTCTTTCGCATGCCCCTCCAACGAATGACCTGTAACCCGCTGGACAGAACCCGGGCTCCAATACGTCCGTACATCAGCGAAGATCTGCGCGGTATGCGTCAGGAGAGAACCGAACAACATGGATACGCCATTCAGGCTATCATTCTCGGTTGCCACGAGATAAGGCGCGCGTTTGCCATTCCAGTCAAACGAGGAATTCAGCATCGATTCCAGAAAATCTCCGTTCGGTGCATGATCCGTCCATTGCCGTTGTCCCTGAAATCCAGATACAATCGCATGATGACCCATCGACTCTTCCTCGAATCCGAGCTGCGCGAGCTTTGGATTGCCTGCCATCAGGTCACGTACGATCTGGGTCATTTTCACTACCGTTTCCCATTCATAATCTTTTCGTTTGCGGTCTGTCTGTAAATGGGTTGGATTATTATCCGGGCCTTGACTACAATTCTCCTTAACCCAGGCCAGCGCCAGCTTGTATTCCTCGGGATCATAGATTTCTTCTTCGATCCGGCGAGTCAATTCGCTCATATCCACATATTCATTTCGCATGCCCAGATACTCTTGGAAAAAAGAGTCGTTCACGATTGAGCCGGCAATACCCATGGATACCGAACCGATGGATAGATAGGCCCGGCCCTTCATCGTTGCAGCGGCAAGACCAGCACGACTGAACCGAAGTAATTTCTCACGTACATCTTCCGGAATCGTTGTATCGCCACCATCCTGCACATCCTCGCCATAAATTCCAAAGGCCGGAATTCCCTTCTGTGCATGTGCAGAGAGTACAGCTGCCAGATATACGGCACCCGGACGTTCAGTCCCGTTAAAACCCCAGATCGCCGTAGGCATGGATGGTGACATGTCCATCGTTTCCGTACCGTAACACCAGCATGGAGTAACGGTGATCGATACGCCCACATTGGAACGACTGAATAGTTCTGCTGCGGCTGCCGCTTCGGCTACTCCGCCAATACAGGTCTCAGCAACAACACACTCTACGGCAGATCCGTCAGGATAACGAAGTTCGGATGCGAGCAGTTCAGCAACAGATGTCGCCATCCGCATCGTTTGCTCTTCCAGGGACTCCCGAACGCCTTTACGTCTTCCGTCAATTGTGGGACGAATACCAATCTTGGGGAAAGCCTGCTTATATCGGTAATCCTGATGTGTCATACTAGCGCGTCCTCCTTTAATTTGTTTCATGGAATTAGATATGAACTTCTGTCTGATCCGTGAGCAAAGATGGGAATGAGTTAATGACAGCAATATGGCCGATACCCAAGGTGTGGCGGGCAAGACATGTTATCCATTAAACAGATTACGGAGTGTCCTGAGAGAGTACTCTGTAGTATTGAATGCGTTTACAAATAAAGAAATGTCAATAAACCATTTCATTCATCGACCATGTAATAAGCGAATGGAGCGCAATGGTTTAAATAATTTAAACGTTAACAACATTAGGGTTATCGGTAACCCTAACATATCACGAGCCTATCTTGCTGTCAATTGGCATTATCCTATAGAATGGTAAGACTATGTTGCGGAAAGGTTAGATTCCATTGATTACCATTTATGATATTGCCAAAAAAGCTAACGTCTCCGCTATGACCGTCTCCAAGGTTATTAATCACACAGGCCGCATAAGTTTAGCCACTCGGGAACGTGTACAGCAGGTCATTGACGAACTCGGCTACATTCCGAACTCCAATGCACGAAGCCTTGTGCTCCAGCGAACGCAGATGTTGTCTTTGCTCATTACGGATATTACCAACCCCTTCTATACCACACTGGCCCGTGGCGCTGAAGATGCAGCCCATCTTCGCGGCTACCGTCTCTTATTCGGCAACAGTGACGAGAATTATAACAAGGAGAAAGACTACGTGGATGCGATCCTGTCTACACGCGTGGATGGTGTACTCTTTGCCCCTGCAGGAGACCGTTCTCTCCATCATCTGCAACAGTTACAGGAACGCCACATTCCGTTTGTATTTCTGGACCGGACCGTGCCTGGCATCACGTCTGATGTTATTGCCGGAGATAGCCGTGAAGGTGCGATTGAACTCATCCGATATCTGGTGAAGCTGGGACACCGCCGGATTGCACTGGTCAATGGTTCTTCGGAGGTCTCTACCGCCAGACTGCGAGAGGAAGGTTATATGGATGCTTTGCATGAAGCTGAATTGAGTGCCGATCCCGAACTTGTACTTCGAACCGGGTACCGGGATTTCAGCGATGAAGAGGGACTGGATCGACTTCTCTCTCAATCGGAGCAACCCACAGCCATTTTTGCAGCCAACAATATGCTGGCCATCGGAGTCATTCGGCTTTTGCGTAAACGGGGGTTGCGTGTGCCTGAAGACATCTCTGTCGTTTGTTTCGACGACCTGGATCTGGCTTCTGCCTTTGATCCTTTCCTGACTGTTGCTGCACAGCCCGCATATGACTTTGGACATCGGGGGGTGCACATGCTGATTGACCGCATTGAAGGCAAGGCATCACCCGAAGCCCAAACGGTCATTCTGCCGTCAGAACTTCGCATACGTGCCTCTGCCTCTGCTCCACGGGAGCAAGAAAAGAGTTAAGTTCCAGATTAGTTTAGACTTGACTAGAGTGGATTAGGTACCCGTTGAGATTCCTAAAATGAACATGAACAACATAAACAGGATGCACCGGAGATAACTCTCTGGTTGCACCCTGTTTGATGTTCATTCGCTGAAATGATCGATCGGTTGATTCGTGCATTTCATACATTTCGTACATTCCGTACATTTCGTTTCATATTCGATCTGATCCTTCTAGCGCTCCGACTGTAATGCAAGAGCCACCTCACGAACGAGGCCCGGGAACCAGTCCATCAGAGCCTCAAACGTATATCCCGCTTGTTCTGCCTTGGACGTGTTCATCGTCCAGGATTGTTCAATCCCGAAGGGTGACATGTCCTCTTTGACAGTTTCGGTGAGGATCTGGGATTGCATGCCCGTGACGGTCTCGATCAGATGCATCATGGCAGACAACGTAATCGCACCTTTGGAAGCAGCATTCACCGGACCCGTAATGGACGAATGCCCCAGCCAAGCGAGAAATCTCGCAGCTTCGGTGGAATTAATAAATCCAATCTCCGCATCCGGATTCGGCATGCCGATCGGTTTACCTTTTTGCACATGTTCAATATGAAAGTGAAGTCTTCTCGTATAGTCATCCATCCCGAGTACAATTGGAATCCGCATCGCCACAACCGGGAAATTGGCTTCCTGGAAAAATACAGCCTCCGCAAGCCGTTTACCTTCTCCATACGAGAAATCCTCATGACTTCCGTATTGCAAAGGATAGGTATACGGATCGAAGTCGCCTTCCGCAAATCCAGGTTGGGGATCACCGTACACAGAGAGTGTAGATGTCAGAACGTATCTTTTGGTTCGCCCTGCAAAAGCTTCACATGCCGCTTTCGCCGCATCCGGCGAATAACAGATGTTATCGTACACGACATCCCACATGTCTGTCCGGGCAACCTCTGCCAGAGATTCCGGATCTTCACGATCCATCTTGATTCGATTCACTTCGGGTCCGAAATCAGCTTCCGTTTTACCGCGCGTAGCGACTGTGATCTCTGACTTCCCTTCCCACAGCAAGTGATCAACCAGACGTTTGCCGAAGAAACGCGTACCCCCAAGTATAAGCACTTTATTCATCGAAAAACCTCCTACCCTGTTTCTGGTGTTCATTCTTCCTATTCAAACATAATATTGAGATGTTTACTATTCCTGTAATTAATCGTTAGGGAACACAAGCCCTATCTGTTTGCGGATCTGATCCATGACCTGCATGGTAACATAGGAGCGTTCATACGTGTTCGTGTCAGATTCCAGTTTACCCTGCTGAACCAGATTCACGAATTCCTCTACTTCATAATACATCGACGGATGCATCTGCTCGACTGCAAGTTGTTCCACTGTACCGTCATTGTATCGTATCTCTGCATGTTCAGGTGAACCAATCTTGTCAATGATGATACTTCCGCGCTCCCCCATAATTTCGCTAGGGACATGAGAGTTGGAGATTTTGGAATATGTAACGACCGCATCCATCTCATCATAATCCAGGAGCACGCTGCCTTGTCCATCCACGCCTGATTCCAGCATCATCGCTTGGGACTGAACCCGGTTCGGTGCACCAAAGAGTGTGATCAGAGGATAGAGACAATACACGCCGAGATCCATTAACGCACCATTGGCAAGTTCAGGCTTGAACGCATTCAAGACAATCCCTTCCTTGTACTTGTCGTAACGTGAAGAGTATTGGGAGTATCCCGCAACATATTTACGGACAGGACCAATTTTGTGCAGATTTGCTTGCACCATTTTGAACTGGGGAACAAGGGTGGACTTCATCGCTTCCATGAGCAGAACCTGATGTTCCTGTGCTGTGTCGATCATGCTCCGCACTTCCACGCTATTCGCAGCCAGAGGCTTCTCGCATAGAACATGTTTACCATTTTTCAGAAAAAGTTCTGCCTGTTCCGCATGAATCGTATTCGGTGTCGCAATGTACACTGCATCAATCGCATCACTTGTCGCCATACCTTTCAGATCAGTGAACCGATGTTCCACATTATATTTATCTGCAAATGCGTTAGCTTTATCTTCAGTTCTTGAAAACACTGCCGTCAAATCAAATCCTTCAACCTGTGTTGCGGATTCAAGAAGCCTTTCTGTAATCCAGTTGGTACCCACTACGCCAAAACGAACCATGCTACCTACCTCTTTCATCTAATAAATTTCATGGGACATCTGTCTATTATTCAACAGCAGGGGGCGAAAAGGCGGTGAAAGATGCCCTTTATTGAGATTTAAGACACGCCCTAGTACATTGTAGCTCATATTTCATTCAGATTGAAGGAAAGTGCTTCATCCGAGGTATTGGTATCTTGCTTTTTAATCTGAAATATCGTCCATCACTTGCAATCAGGGGTATAATTAGAGATGAGGTGATCACCATGGAACATCCAGATCAAGAGCGTAAACTGCCCGGAGCAATAGAGGAACAACACTGGCAAGCCATTGTCCACAACGATAGTTCTTATGATGGGAAATTCTATTACGGCGTGCAGACAACGAGTATCTTTTGCCGACCTTCCTGCAAGTCCAGAGTACCCAAATACGAGAATGTTCTGATATTTCAACAGGTTGAAGAAGCGTTAGCCCGACAATTCAGACCATGTAAACGGTGCAAACCAACAGGCGAACGGGTTCCAGATCAGGAGTGGATTCACGGGATCACAGATTACATTGAACATCATTATGCCGAGTCGCTCACCCTGGAAGTTCTTGCCACGGCGAGTCATGGTAGCCCTTATCATCTTCATCGGGTGTTCAAGCGGATTACAGGCCGCACGCCTGTTCAATATATTCAGGATAAACGAATCACCGAAGCTCGAAAGTTGCTCGAAAATACCACACTTACCGTCACCGAGATAGGTCGTGGAGTTGGAATACCCAATCCGGCGTATTTCATTACTGTATTTCGCAAACACACAGGTCTCACACCTGCACATTACCGTGAAAGGCATGACAATTCATGAAGATCAATCTTGCTTACAAAGTACCCAAAATGTTATTGAACAAAGGAACGGGGTTCCTTAATGGATATACCCATACGCTGAATCCGTACACTGGTTGCGCCTTCGGTTGCTCTTATTGTTACGTTAGGCAGATGCCCGTCTCCCTCTTTCGCAAGGAGGATTGGGGAAGCTGGGTTGATGTGAAACAGCAGGCGTCTACCGTCTTTGCCAAAGAAATGCAGCGCGCCCGGTTGAAAGGCAAGGTCACCCTGTTCATGTCATCGAGTACCGATCCGTATCAACCCGCCGAATATAAAGAGCGTATCACGCGTTCATTACTGGAGACCATGCTGCAATATCCACCGGATTTCGTATTGGTCCAAACCCGCAGTCCACTTGTGACACGGGATATGGATCTGTTACAGCAGTTAGGGGATCGGGTCCGGGTCAGCATGACGGTGGAGACCGATCTGGACGATATGCGCAAGCATTTCACGCCTTCTGCTCCTCCCATTGCCGCGCGTCTACGAGCACTCGAACAATTGCGGGATGCCGGAATTCCCACACAAGTAGCCATTGCTCCCGTGTTACCCAGCAGTGAACAGTTCGCAGCCACGTTAAGACCGTTGGTTCAGCGTGTATGCATTGACGATTACTTCATGGGCGATGGCAGCGAAGGCAAGCGAACCCGGCGGCTGGGAATGGAGTCGCTCTATCAGCAAGTGGAGATGGATCACTGGTATCATCCAGATGCACATCAGATGGTGGTAGAGCGGATGAAAGACTATTTTGCCGATAATGAGATCTGGATCAGTCAGGAAGGATTTGAACCTTGAATCACATTCTGGTGATCGATCATGAATAATAAAAACAGCCCCTTTTCCTTGTCTGAAGGAAGAGGGGCTATTCGTCATACCATAAGATATCCGTAAGCTATTATTGATCAAGTGTGTATAATGGCAGATCCGCCGGCAAGGCAGTTGGACGCTGACAAGTACTTTTCATGGGATAGAATGTCTGTTCATCCGAAGAATCGTGGAATGCCCACATCGCCTCAAGTACATGATAAGCCAGTTCGCCACTTGCCCGATGTGCACGTCCGCTGTGGGCTGCATAGGCCATATCTGCCACACCGATACCACGTGTATTCTCCTGATACCCCGGGAGCAGCGGAACTTCTGTCCATTCATGTTCACCCAGCAAACGGTAGCGAACCGGACCGCCGAAGGTATTCGGATCAGGCACCTGTAATGTGCCGTGTGTGCCATAGATCTCAATGGGTGGCAGAGCACTTCCGCCAAAGACATCAAAGCTCATAATCAGCGTACCAATCGCTCCCTGTTCAAACTGCAACAGACCCGTTACATGCGTTGGAATATCGACAGAAACTGTCTGTCCTCTCTTTTTCTCACTGGTGATGGTTCGCTCTTCCATAGCTTTACCTGTCATACCTGCAATAGACTTAATCGGTCCCATCAGTTGGACCAGTGCCGTGAGGTAATATGGACCCATGTCAAACATAGGCCCGCCGCCAGAGGCATAATAAAATTCTGGATCGGGATGCCAGTGCTCATGACCACGGCTCATCATAAAAGCAGTAGCTGCCACCGGTTTACCGATTACACCATCTTCAACGAGTTTAAGTGACGTCTGAATGCCTGAGCCGAAGAATGTTTCTGGCGCGCAGCCCACAAGCAGTCCTTTACGCTTTGCTGTTTCGAGCACAGCCTGCCCTTCCTCACGCGTAACAGCGAGAGGTTTTTCCACATAGACATGTTTGCCCGATTCAAGTGCCCGCAAGCATACATCCGCATGAACGGAAGGAATCGTCAGATTGATGATCAGCTCAATTTCGGGATCGGCCAAGATTTCGTCGACACTATATACGTTAGGCACGTTATAGGCCGCGGCCTGCTCCTCTGCACGTTTCCGGTCGAGATCTGCAACAGCAACAAGCTCCAGCACCTCGAAGCGATGACAGTTCTCCATATATATGCCACTGATCTTACCGCAGCCAATAATACCTACTTTCATTGTTTTCATGCCTGGGCTCCCTTCGCCGTAAATCAAAGTGTAATTTGGATTAATAATGAAACTGACATGATATACATATGGTTTGCGTCTGCAAAACCATTAATTCTGGTTATCTGCCATGCCTGTGTATACCTCGGTTACCGCACCAGCGCGGCTCTTCGCCAGCTGTTTGCCTGCTGCTGTCCATTTGAAGCCACTGCGCATCATTTCAGTTACCGGCTTCATATCCACGATGTCTGCATGGTGCCCCAGCGAGTTGTAGAATACCCGTCCAGCACCCCAGCGCTTCGTCCAGACCACAGGCATATCTACGGGACCATTCGCTGCATGCGGACCTGACACTACCGGAAAACGAGTCGTTGCCAGTACTTCCACGGCAGGGTCTACGTGCAAGTAGTACTGTTCACTTTTCACCTGAAAATCCTCAATATGATCGAGTAACGGACTTGAACCACGTTTCATGTTCACCATATACTCCACTCCATCGTTACCTGGATGCGCAACCCATTGTCCACCCGTCATAAACTGCCAGTCAACATTGTTACGGAAGGCATCACACATGCCGCCATGAATACCTGCCAGACCTACGCCGCTCTGAACGGCAGCCGACACGTTATTGACCAGTTCCTGTTCAATCTGCCCCATCGTCCATAGTGGAACGATCAGATCCAAATCCAGCAGCTTCTCAGCATCCGCATAGGATTCCAACGTATTGGAGACTTCAACTTCGAACTGTTCTTCCTTCAAAATACGCTCAAAAATCGCTGCTACCTGCTCCGGTTCATGTCCATCCCAGCCACCCCATACAATTAGTGCTTTACTCATCGTTTAATCACTCGCTCTCAAGTTATAGTGATGTTACATCTCTTCGATTGATACCCAGCGCCGCTCCGTTACCGAACGTTCCACGGCTTCAAGCACAGCCTGACATTCAACCCCGTCATGGAAACTTGGTGACGGCTGTCTTCCTTCGGAGATGGCTGTCATCAGCTCCAGCATTTCATGGGTGAACGTATGCTCGAACCCAATCGTATGTCCGGCTGGCCACCAGGCCTCTGCATATTTGTGCGCCGGATCAGTTGCCAGTACACGGCGGAAACCCTGCACATCCTCTTCATCCTTGGTGAAATACACTTCCAGTTCATTCATCCGTTCAAAATCAAAACGTACACTGCCGAGACTACCGTTAATCTCAAACGAGTTCGTACTGCGGTGTCCGGCTGCAAAACGTGTTGCCTCGAAGCTGCCCAGTGCACCTCCTGCGAATCGGGCCAGGAACAGCGTGGCATCATCGACGGTGACTTCCCCTTTGGGTGCATCCGCATGGGAACTGCCTTTTGCACTCAGTCCGGTCATCTCGGAAGCAAGCGGGCGTTCTTTGATGAACGTTTCGCTCATGCCAATCACTTCCTGGAACTCTCCAACGAGGAAACGAGCCAGATCAATCAAGTGTGCGCCCAGGTCGCCATGAGAACCGGAACCAGCCACTTCTTTTTGCAAACGCCATACGAGTGGAAACGATGGGTCCATAATCCAGTCCTGCAGGAAGAACGCGCGGAAATGATAGATTTTACCCAATCGTCCGCTTTCCACCAATTCCTTGGCTAACTGCACTGCAGGAGAGAAGCGATAATTGAACCCGACCATATGGGCAACGCCGGCTTCTTCTGCTGCCTGAAGCATCTCGCGTGAATCCGCAAGTGACAAGGCGAGTGGTTTCTCACAGAACAGATGTTTGCCCTGACGGGCTGCCTCCAGCGCAATTTCCTTATGAGCATTACTCGGCGCATTAATATCAATCAGATCAATATCATCCCGCTTCACCAGCTCGCGCCAATCGGTTACACTTTCGGACCAACCGAACTGGTTAGCCGCCTCCTGAACGCCCTGCTCATTCCTTCCGCAGATTACGGACATCTCCGGCTGTAGCGGAGCAGACGGGAAAAACATCGGCAGACTGCGATAGGCGTTACTGTGGGCCTTCCCCATAAACTTGTATCCAACCATTCCGACACGAAGACGATTTGACATGGTCATTTCCTCCTTTGGAATATAAATAGCTTTTCAATATGTGCACCATTTAACTATTGACGGGTAGAAGAAGCACGAATGATTAGTTCGGTAGGTAACAAGGCTCTTATAGATTCGGATCGGATTACTTTGGAGTCACTGGCTTCGTCTGTTGTATCTGCTGTATCCGCCCCATCAACTGACCCATGCATCAGCTTCGATACAGCGAGTTCACCCATTTCAAAAAAAGGAACCCTGACGCTGCTCAGCGGCGGGACCGCCATCTCGGCGGCATCGGAATCGTCATACCCGACAAAAGCCGGAAAATCCTCAACACGAATGCCCCGCTCGCGCAAACCATGCATGACTCCAATCGCCATCCGGTCATTGGCCGCAAATACCGCATCAATCTCATGCAATCGTTCCGCTATAATTGCTGACGCCTCAATCCCGCTTCGCCTGCTGTAATTCCCCTCAAGCAACAGGCCAGGGTCCAGTTCCATGCCCGCTTCTTGCAGGCCCAGACGGACACCTTCCATTCGCTCCTGGCTGTTGGAATAGCTGTCCGGTCCATTGACAAAGGCGATCTTGCGATACCCCTGATCGGTAAAATGGCGTATGGCAAGTCTGCTTCCTTCTACATGATCGGCATCCACTTCCGTGAACGATTCTCCTTCAAAGTGCTGATTCATTACACAGAACGGGTGCCCTTCCTGATACAGCTGCTGCATCGCCGCCAGTTCTCCGTGATCATGTCTGGCGCCCAGGATGATACAGGCATCCACTTTCTGCCGCCGGAAGAGATCCGTATAATTCATCGCTTCATCCGGTGTTCTGAACATGACCAGCAGGTCCATGCCATTGTCTCTGGCTTTGCTTCCAATACCGCTCAGCATTTCCGAGAACAAATAGGCCGAGAACAGATGCGCCTTCGGAACATAGGGTAAGACCACGCCCAGATTCCCGCTTTTACTTCTGGCAAAACTGCGAGCAAGTGCGCTGGGCACATACCCCAACTGTTCGGAAGCTTCCAGGACCTTGCGTCGGGTCTCTTCTTTAATAGGTCCTACCCCATTAAGTACCCGAGACACGGTTGCTTCGGAAACACCCGCAAGATCAGCCACTTCTCTGCGAGATGCCATGGATGTCACTCCCTTCTAGCGCATCCTTCAATGCTGTAGTAGTTAAAAAATAATATTTATGTACGCGCGTACATTTTCTCATGCCATGTAACCGTTGTCAATGCTTTGACACAAAAAAAAGATGAGGAACAGGTTGGACCCGTCCTCATTCTTTCCTTATTATTTATAGTGCAGCTGTTATCTGTTTAATTCGGTGAGGTTACTCCTATTCGTACGTGAAGCCTCACTCCTCGTTCATAACATTGTTGGTATACTACGTTCTGCTGAGGATTGACTGTACTCCGCCTGTTCCATCGTTTTCACTTGACTCGGAATGCGATCCGGAGGCTCTGGCGTGGATTGGAGCTGTCTTACTTTGTGCAGTACTTCTTTGTTAGGCAGGAAATGTTGGGAACGAATAAATCGGATCGTTTTGGTTTTGGCACGCATGACGATTGAATCGGTCTCGGCCCGATCATCAGCTAGATAGCGAACACCGCCAAGGATTTCTCCAGGTGTTACACCCGTTGCGGCAAAAATAACGTCCTCTGTACCGATCATATCCTGCATCGTTAATACTTTGTATGGATTATCAATCCCCATCTGCAAGCAGCGCTGGAATTCATCCGCATTGGCAGGCATTAAACGACCTTGAATTTCACCCCCGAGGCAAGACAGGGCAGCAGCAGCCAGCACACCTTCTGGCGCTCCTCCTGAACCAACATACAGATCAATGCCCGCCTCCGGGAAGGCTGGTGCCATCGCACCAGCAACATCACCGTCACTGAGGAACTTGATTCGTACACCAACCTTGCGTAGTGTTTTGATTGTGTTCTCATGTCGCACACGATCCAGAATCATGACAGTTAGATCCGAGATGTTCTTGTTTAATGCGGCAGCAGCCTTTTCCAGTGTAACTTCAACTGGATCTTCAATACTGACCTTGCCGACAAGGGCTGGGCCTACGGCCAATTTCTCCATATACATGTCCGGTGCGTGGAGCAGGTTGCCTTTTCCCGCCACGGCAATAACCGATAGAGCGTTGTTTAGTCCTTTAGCCACAATATCTGTACCTTCCAGCGGATCTACAGCCACATCGACTTCAGGCCCTTCTGCGTTGCCCACTTCCTCGCCGATGTACAGCATGGGTGCTTCGTCCATTTCTCCTTCACCGATTACCACCGTGCCGCGAATAGACACGGAATCGAACATGGCGCGCATGGCCAAAGTAGCCGCTTCATCTGCACTGTTCTTGTCGCCTCTTCCCATCCACGGGGCTGAAGCTAACGCAGCCAATTCTGTTACTCTGACAATTTCCAACGCCAGTTCGCGTTCCATATTCCCCACTTCCTTTCCAGTTTCCCACAGCATACAATGAGAGCAGTACAATATCCATCGCAAATCCATATGAAATCGATCTATAATTGGCGCAGTGGCGCTGGTTTGATATAAATTGTAATAATTGACCAAATCAATAACGGACGGTTTCACCTCCTTTTACCAACTCGTTTTTCCAGGTCATTTGCTCTTAATTTCTCTTGTGAAGTTTAATAAAATTACCATTTTTATCTTATGAAATTACAGGGTATAACGTGGAGTTGCTGTGACCCTGACTTTATAACTTCTAGGTTCGTTTAACATAACTGGATAAACCTTTTACGATGGATAACAAGAGAATTTCGTTGTGTATTAGATCATGTACGAAAACGATTTTCTTTCCGGGATGCAGTCTTCCGGTTGAACACATATATTGGAATTCATCGCTTGAATTTTATGTAATGTTATTCATTGATTTCGCGTTGAGATCTAACGCAATATATATATTAATCAGGACTTTAGCATTTCATACTGCTATAGATGTAGCTTATGGAGGTTATCGAAAATTGTAAGTTTACATAATAATTATTATGTTATTTAAATTGAAATATTCTACATGTAATTAAAATATTACCACACAAAAAAACTGCCGGCGTGTGCCGACAGTCACTGAAATGGGTTAACCTATTTGAAGTAGACGTATATCATTTCACCATCTACTACTTCTTCACTCATTTTGACAAACCCTAAAGGCTCATATACTTCTCCGCAATAACATGATTTGGCCGAAGCCCAATCATTAATCCTGAGAAATTGCTTTGGTCATGATCAGATCGATCTGCTCTTCATCCCCCATATAAAAAGCATGGGTACTCATCTGAACAAAACCCATTTTTTCATAAAAAGCGATCGCCTTTTCATTTTTCTCCCAAACCCCTAACCAGATTTTCTTTTTGCCATAATCTTTTGCAATGTCGATAGCTTTATGGAGCAGCACCTTGCCGAGTCCATGGTTCTGGAACTCTTTCCTGATGTACACTCGCTCGATCTCTAGGAATTCAAGCCCCATCTTCTCCGACTGTGCATCATGAATGTTCACTTTCAGGTATCCTGCAACTGTAGCATCCAAATAAACCAAAAAGAACTGTGAATCTACATTGGACAGCTCGTGCTCTAATTGTTCAGAATGAAATGCCTTCTCTAAGTAGGCTTTCATATTTTCGGGTGAGTTTTGTTCTTTGAACGTCTCATTAAATGTCTCATAGCTAATCTCTTGCAGTTCATGGACATGCTCAACAGCGCACATCTCAATACGAATCGTCATCTATACATCACTTTCCTTTATAGCTTCATTATTTGTTCAACCGATCTCTCACTCTTTGTATGCCTGTTTGCGCTTGATCATATTTATTGCAACATACAGTACAAGGTTACATTGAATTTAACCTAATTTTGTTGCAATTGCAACAAAAAATGAATTATACTATGTACATGATACGAATAGAAAGAGCTGGATCAGTGTCATTCTAATGTGCTCCCATCATTCCACGACCCAGCTCTTTCAGCTTCTTTCTTCTTTAAGGCTCTATTCCCCATACCAATTGACTGTTTATATACCCTGTAACCTTATCATGATTTGTGAACTGGGTACTGGATGCCCTGAAGGAATAATCGTTGGACTGGTTGTAGTTGCTCCAGTTATTTTTGGAGAACCTCGCTTGAATCTCTGCACTCTGGCCTGTATTCAGCGTTCCAGCCGCACTTGTGAAGCCAAATTCAAGATAATAATCAGCCCCGGCAACCGGAGTTGCCAGTTTGACGAATGTACTCGTTACATTTGCACTCCCGACACTCGCCCAATCGGACCAGAATGTCTGTGCTTCCTCGCCGTCGATGGTATAGTAATACCTAAGTTTTACATCACTTAACTGGATCGGCGATACACCAGAGTTAACCACTTTAAACTTGGGTGAGATTCCGCTCGTCGATGTACTTGTATTGCCGTTAAATGCCTGAATCGTCAAGTCCCCGGTCGGTTCAATAACCGTGCTATCTACGACATTCACTGTAAGCACAGCGTTATTTCCACCATTGAAATGAAACGTTAACACGTTCTGGCCCAGTAGCAACGTAGCAAGATACGATTGTCTCAGAACGACAGCGGTATTCGAAGCTGTATAATCCTGGCCGGATACAAGCTCCGTACTTCCCTTTGTTATGCTCGTAAGCTGACGACCGTTCAAGGTCAGGGAGACAATAAGATCCTGGGACGGATTCGTCGCTTTATCCAATGTTGCATTTACAGGAGAAATTGCAGCATTTGGACTCGGTGTTGAGTCTACGATCTTGATTTTTAATATCGGGTCCTGACCCTGATTAAAATCCAAAATAATCTGGTGTTCACCAACCGGCAGTGTCGCCAGATAAGCTTTTTTCAAAAGTAATGTATGTCCGTTCAACGTATAGTCCGTAGTTGCAATCAACGCAGTGTTGCCTGCACGGAGCGCAGTTAACGTATTGCCATTCGCATTCACGGTCACGGATTTATCATTCTGGTTCGGTGTGTATTTATCAAATTCAACAGTTGCAGGTGTGATGGACGCATTGGGGTTGGGGTTGTTAACCTTCAGATCCGGCAGCTCATCCAGCGTGATGACATAATCACTCTTATAGAGCGCTTTCAGTGTGGACGGGTAATTAAATGCATTACTCATGAGATGCTCCCCATACCAAGGGCAGAAGTAGAGCCATCCCGCTTTTTCCTCTTTCAGATTCTGTACGCTTGGAATGGTATCATTCTCCGTCATGGCTACCATTTTCGTACCGTCCGTCAGATCAACCAACTGATAGAAGATCGAGGTAATCGCATCCTCATTAGGTACACCTGACAAACCGTCATAGCGGTTGTAGATCGTATTATACTTATCATAACCAACAAGATCCACCTGATCATCGCCCGGGTACCATGCGGGAGAAGTGCTGTAGACATAGCTGTTGTACGTCCAGATCAGATTGTGCAAATCGTACGTTTCGGTCAGCTCGGTATAGATCAGATCCCACAGCTCTTTGTACACTTCCGCACCTGCTGAAGCCCACCAGAACCAGGCACCTTCCCCATTCAGCCCACCATTGCCTTCGGCTTCATGATACGGGCGGAATAGGACGGGTACATCGTTTTCCTGCAGAATCTGCAACTGCTCCGCCAAATCCTCAATGGTCTTCATTACATATTGATATTCTTTGGTGCCTGGAACCACTGCATTCGCTGTATTAAAATTGGTCTCTGTCGGCTTGTAGGTGGCTTTTTTCCAATCCACAAAATCTCCGAGTTCATACGTGTCAAAATCGCGTGGTACATTGATGTGCCACGAAGCTGTTGCGATTCCGCCGCGATGATTCACCCAATCGATCATACGGTCGGTCGTGCCGTCTTCCCAACCATATAGTGGATTATAGTTCATAAGATCAAAACCGCGAATCGCCGGATACTTTCCGGTAAGATCATGGATCCACTCGAACTCCAGCTCAGAATCTCCGTCATTCCCTCCTCCATATATCTCCTGTTGACCCGAAATGATGTTATTTCCGTATACCTCCGTTAAGTAATTCATCAAAATTTGAGTTTCCGGTGTAGCTTGAGGATCGGTAAGAACCGGCTGTACATCCAAAGGATCAAGATCGGCATAATCCACTGTGAAGGAGTCAAAATAAGAGAATCCCCAACCAGCTTTCAATTGAATCGTGTTGCTGCCCTTGTTCAACTTATGGAAGCCAAAATTGAAATTGGACCACGTCGTTGTGTATGGCAGCATATACGACCCTTTGTTAACCCCATTAACCGTTATATATTGAATTCTGCCATCTGCACTAAGTTCCTGCATATAACGGGTAGAAATGGCATACATTCCGGTTTCCGGGACCGTTACGTCAAACGTAATCGTACCCGAATTCTGCATCCAGACAAATCCGCTTCCCGAGTATCCTGGCTTGGGCTGTCCGTAAATTTCAGTAACCACTTGCAGATCGGAGGTTAACTGAGCGTTCTCACTTTCAAGCGTGAATAGTGGGGCGTTCGCATGAACGGGCGCTGTCATCAATCCAAGCAGTAGAATCAATGCCAGCATCATTGCGATTGATCTTTGAAACAAATTCTTCATTTTCATCTCCCTTTCCACATGAAATATGATAATGAAATATCAATGAACCCATTCATGATGGCGCTTTCAAAATAAAACATAGCATGTTCACCAATATTTGTAAATATATGGACAACCTAAATTCAAAAACCTCTTATATCACTACCTTTTCAGATTATTCCTCCTATTGTCTCACCGCTATAACTCTTAACCGAAAACGGTTTATTTTTGATCGATTTATTTCCTGCATTTTACCTTGCAATTGGATATGTATCGGACAGTGTCACTCGATAAAAAAAGCGGATAAAAAATCATTCCATATCGAATGATTTTTTATCCGCTTTTCATCTGGTGTTTCATGTTCTGTTTCATGTGCTTATTCTCACATGTAGCATTCATTGTTAATTTTAACAGATGTATCGAGCTCAACTTGCAGTTTCTTCGGTTGATGTTTCCGTTACTTTACAATGTTCCCCTGCCTTACGTACCGCCCGAATAATACCACCGTACCCGGTACAACGACACAGATTCCCGCACAGCCCTGTTTCAATCTGTTCTTGCGTAGGCATGGGGTGGATATCCAGTAAAGCCTTGGTTGAAATCACCATGCCTGGTGTACAATAACCGCACTGGAAGCCACCTTCCTCTACAAAAGCCTGTTGAATGGGATGCAAGTCACCTTTCGCCTCGCCGTGTAGACCTTCGATCGTCGTAATGTCACTGCCTTCACATTGATAAGCCATGATCAAACAGGAATTAACAGGCTCTCCATTGATCAAGACCATACATGCGCCGCAACGACCCACTTCGCAGGATACCTTCGTACCCGTCAGATGCAAATGAGTCCGCAGTACATCAACAAGTCGAGTCGTTTGGGCGACCTGTAGTTGCTTCTGCTCCCCGTTCACAACGGCAATCCAGTCGTCTCCAATGGGCTTACTCATAGTGGACTAACTCCTTCCTGCAAAGATACATTCAGCGGCTTGACCAGCTGCTCCCGCGGTACAGGAAGACGGTTAACCCATACACCTGTAGCCTGATGAATAGCAGCAGTTATGGCCGGAGCAAGGGCTACGGACCCAACCTCACCGATCCCTCTTGGCCCGAATGCGTCGCCTTCCGGCAGGTCCTCAATAGCTTCAACCTCCAAGTTGGTGTGAATATCCTTAATGGTTGGAATCAGGTAGGTGTCGAGATTGGTTGTTACATACCGACTATCTTGCATAACTGCATCCTCAGTTAACGTAAATCCGAGTGCCATTACACTACCACCTTCAATCTGTCCGATGTAACCCATCGGATTAATGACAGGTCCTGCCGCCACAACATGGCGTGTGTCGAGCAGTTTGGTTTCCCCGGTTAAGGTGTTCACCTCCACCTCTGCTGCAACCGCTGCATACGTATATAAAAAATGACCGCCTACCACGTTGTCAGGTGTAGTAGGATAATCAAATTTTGTATCAAAGATCCATTCATTGGCTTCTCCTTGTTTCACAAGATCCGCATAGGAAACCACAACGCCTGAAGGGATAGGCACTTCCGTCGAGGGAGAAGATACACTTTCAACACTGATCTCCGCTACATCCCTTCCTTCGGCTCCATCCAACGCCAGCGTTACGTCCTTCTCTCCTCCCCCATGTGCAGCTGTTGTTGAATCCGAAGTTTCGGCAGGAAGCTGGCCTTTACGCCATACACCATCAGGACCTGTCACAAGTTCATCAGCCGGAATGCCCGACAGATCTGACGCAACCGTGAGAAGACGGGAACGAAATGGCGTTTGCAAGCGCTGAAGGGCCATCCAAGCCATGGTCGTTGAACGTGAAGCTGTACTCGACCCGCTGTGCGGCACACGATCTGTGTCCCCTATGATAATATTCAGATCTGCTGTGCTGCATTGGAACAGGTCACAGAGCATAATTTCCAGCGTTGCAATCAGGCCCTGACCGAATTCCTCGTAGCTGAACGCCACCTCAATTTTGCCATCGCCGTTTAGGGACAGCCGGCCTCCAGCCGGATCCGGAATGCCGTAACCCAGTCCAGCACCATGCATGGCGATCGCTGCACCGACACCACGTTTAATCCAAGGAGGCCGGGAATGATCTGCCGGTGGATGCAGATGTTTTTGCCATAATTCCGTCCGATCCAGAGCTTCCCATACCTGGGATAATCCATCCGTAACCAGAATCCGTTGATTCAGTGGTCCGGGGTCATTCTTCTCCCGCATATTGCGTCTGCGAAACTCCCAAGGGTTCATGTTCATGATATCCGCTAGTCGATCCATCTGTCCTTCCATAGCAAAAATCGCCTGATTACCGCCAAATCCGCGAAACTCTCCCGACAGTCCATTATTCGTATATACAGATACGCCTTCAACATCCACATTAGGAATGGCGTAAGGGCCGAGGCAATGCTCGGTGCAGAAGTTCAGCACCGGTGCACCAAGTGTGGCGTACGCTCCGGTATCTGCCGTAATACGGACACGGTGAGCCTGTATGATGCCTTCACGACTCATGCCAGTCTGCATTTCAATCTTCATCGGATGCCGTTTCAGCCCTGCACGCACGGATTCTTTCCGTGAATTGTGCATCTTCACAGGCCGACCGCATTTCAAGGCAAGTAGTGCACCGTAAGGCTGTACGTTCAATTCATCTTTACCGCCAAACGAACCCCCAATAGGTGAAGACACTACCCGAATATCTTCTTCAGGGCAGCCAATAATGCGCGCAAGCTGCATCCGATCCTTGTAGCCATGTTGTGTTGCCGCATATACATTCAGTCTCCCTTCTTCATCCGGGACAAAAAGACCACCTTCTGTCTCCATATAAGCGTGCATCTGACGAGGTGTATAGTACGTCTCCGTCACGATATGATCACATGTTACAAAGGCTTGCTCGGCATCTCCTCGTTTGATCTCTGTACGATGCAGCACATTGCCCGGACCATGTTCATGCAATTCGGGAGCACCCGGAGCCAGAGCAGCACCGGTACTATGTAGTGGCATAAGTTCCTCGTATACTACATAGATCGCATCCAGCGCCAGCGCCGCACGTTCAGGTGAATCTGCAGCCACTGCGGCAATGGCGTCACCCACATAGCGAACAACATCCTCGCAGAACACAGGCTGATCCGGGATGGCAATGCCAAAACGGTTCAGTCCAGGCACATCTTTTGAGGTCAGAACCGCGTATACACCTTCCATTCCCTCTGCTTCAGCAATATCTATAGACAAAATGTGAGCATAGGGATATGCGCTCCGCAATACTCTTCCATGGATCATGTCAGGCAGTGTCATGTCCGTCAGATATTGAAGCTGACCTGTTACTTTCGGTGCTCCATCCGGCCGCAGGTGCCAGCGTTTTCCACTCTTTTCCCGATTCAGCAGCATGCGCTCACTCCCTTTGCTTGACCAGATTCTTCTATCCGTTAAGCACCTCCCACAGACCGGCGCCAATCAGATTGCCCGCAGTCTGCTTGCGATAGTGTTCCGTAGCAAAAGCATCCCCATAAGTCTTGAATTCAGCAGCTACAGCGGTCGCAAGAGCCGTAATTTGCATAACAGAGACCGTGTTGCTGCGAAGCAGTTGTTCAGACTCTCGGAGTCTCATCGCCATGCCTGATCCCCCACCCGCAGCGATCGAAATCGTTGTCCAGCGGTCATCCGTGCTGATCTCTCCATAGAATGCAATCGTCACCAGCGATGCACTGAACGTCTCCCGTCGACCCAGCTTGCGGTAAAAGGAAACCTTTCGTACAGCAGATCTGTGTTCGTCTTGCATATCAGTTACACATACCGAACTCATCGGGATATGAATGGAAATTAACACGTCACGCGGATTCTGACTTCCGTCACGTGCACCTCTTAACCAGGAAGACACACTGCGGATCTCGATTCCGCTGTCAGTTAACCAGTGCAGCTCTGCGTGATGTACAAGCAAAGCCGGTATGGTATCCCCTACCCCGGATACAATGTTTCCACCAATGGTTGCCACATTACGAATCGATGGTGCAGCGATTGCATTCACGGCTTCTTGCAAGATCGGTAGTTGATGTAGCAACGCGTCCGTAGCACATTCCTTCAATCGGGTCATCGCCCCGATGACCAACTCATCTCCGAGAACATATATACCTCTCATTTCAGGAATACGAGCCAGGCTAATCATGTGTTCAGGCGAAGGAACCAAGCCACCTTCCCACTGGGTTCGCAGCCATGTCCCGCCTGCTGCATAACACAACATCCCTTTTAGTCTATTTCTTAACGTTTGGAGTTCTTGCATATTCTCAGGCTGCCATACCGTTGGCAGTGCTCCAGAACCGTATGCCAGTGTTACCATCGCTACATCCCCTTTCTCTCTCTTCGATGGACAGGATGTTGATCGGACTTATGCGTCTCTTCATCATGCTGATTCAACCGTCTGATCCAGATAATTCTTCAAATCATATTGGAGTTCAGAAATAACGTCAATTACCTTCACATCGTTTTGGATAAATGTATAAAACCGTTGTTTCATTTGTGCCTGATGCATCATGATCTACCAGAAGCTAACACAGATTCTGATTCAATCCACTATTAAAGAAGACAAACAAGCCAACCAAAGTACCTGGCTGACCTGTCTCATGTTATGAAATTATACATTAGCAATAATCTTCTCCCTTTAGTCAATCTGTCTGATCTGATTCAGATACATATTTCATAATCCGTTCCAATTCCGGTTCAGTATCCGCATCCCAGAAACTGCGTTCAGGCAAAGGCACATGTACACCTGAATAGTTGGCACTTCGCATAATCTTGCGCGCTCCCTCATCTCCATGTAGGGACAGTAAAGGTCCAAACATATGGGAGCGAAAGGCGACAGGAGGTTTCCCCCCTTCTCCGTCCGTAGCTGCTGCATAATCACTCAGCTTATGGGTATCTAATGCTGCGGCCACCTGATTGATATCCTGTGCTTTCAATAAAGGCTGATCTCCCAGTAGCATGAGGATTCCTTGCGGTTTGTACTCCATAGCCGACAGTATGCCACAATGAAGAGAGTTAGCCATGCCGCAAGCATAGTCAGCACAGACTGCAATTCGGAGTCTAACATTAGGGTTATAGGCATACGTCGCTGAATCAAGCCAATGTACAGGCAACCAGGCCAGCGAATCCTCCGGTTTCACCACACAGACCACCTGTTCCAGATCCGAATTCAGCGCAGCTTCCAGTGACCATGCTGCAAGTGACCTCCGATCAGGCATAACAACCGAGAGTTTATCTCGTCCCAGCCGTTGACTCTTACCTGCCGCCAGAACAATGCCCGTCATTCGCATGTACAACGTTCCCCCTCTGCACCCCATAACTCTCGAAAGAAATCTTGTGTATACAAGCAATCAATTCAGCCACAATGCTAATGGCGATCTCTTCCGGGCCATCTGCCCCAATGCTCAATCCCACAGGAGAATGTACATGTTTCAATCGTGGTAAGCCATCCAACAGACGCGCTGTTCGTGTTTTGGAACCCATGACGCCGAGATACGCATATTCACAGTGCACTAATATCTCCAACAGTTCTCGTTCACGCGGGAATTGATGACTCATCAAAATGATATAGTCTCTGTTGTTCACGTTCAGCAGAGGCATCACCTCACGCGGGAAACCTGGCACAAGTTCGGCTCCAGAGAACCGTTCTGAGGTACATAAAGACTCGCGCCAATCAGCCACAACAACTCGAAATCCTGCCGCGCGGGCCAGTCTGACTACAGGAACAACATCATTACCGGCTCCGATGATAATCAGACGAGGGGTAGGGGTGTATTTCGAGGTGAATTGCTCCGGGATGCCCCAAGGGTGAACTGAAGCTGAATCGTTCTTCGCTATTATAGCATTGGACGTATATTGGCTATGCTGTTCATCAGACAGCACTGGCGATCGACTACGATTTTCCACATGATCATAAGGGAGGACGCGTGAGGGACACCAGTTAGACTGGTGTTTGGCGATCAAGGGATTCTCATCTACTTCGTCTGATTCGATCCGTTTCCAGTCGTATTCAATCCTTGTGTAATGATCTCGAAACGTACGAATTAACATGGTCTCCGCACCAGATTGTAGACACTCATGCATCTTCTGCAAAATCGATCGAAATTCACCACATACGGGTTCAAGAAGTACAATAATAAGTCCGCCGCAGCCGATCGTCTCGCCCCAAGACAGATCATCCTCGGGTCGCATATCGTATTCCGCGAATTCCATCTGTTTTGTATCCAGCACACGACTCACCCGGGCCTGAATGTCACTCTCAAGGCATCCGGGACTGATACTTCCATACATCGTGCCATCCTCGGTCAACAGCATAGAGACTCCCTGCTTACGGTAAGCATGACCCTCAACCTTGATTGCTGTTGCGAGCACGCATCGTCTTTCACGGGCCGCGATTGCACACAGATCATGCATTTCCATACGGGTCTCCATCCTTTCTAAAACTTGCTGCACAAGTGCTTCTAGTTAGATACGACTCATCAATCTGGCAATGCTTTTATCCGACTCACGCAGCACGATACCACGATCAATCGTCTGAATCTTGCGATTCTGGAGTACGATGCTGCCATCAATAATCACGGTGTCCACACAGCTACGTGTTGCAGAGTAGACCACGCGAGAATATACATCGGTCTCGTAGGAAGGATACGTATGAAAATCATTCAGATCCAGCAGTAGCATATCTGCCTTTTTGCCCACTTCCAGACTCCCGATTTCTTTCGACATGCCAAGTACTTCTGCACCACCCATGGTAGCCATACGCAATACCGTCCGGCCATCCATCACCGTCGGGCCATGAGGGATCTTATGCATCAGAGCTGTCAGACGCATCTCCTGAAACATATCCAGATTGTTGTTGCACGCCGCACCATCAGCTCCGATTCCAACAGCAATCTGACGATTCAGCAGATCAGGAATATCCGCAATTCCGGAGGAAAGCTTCATATTGGACCCCGGACAGTGAGTGACTTTGACACCGCGCTTGCGAATGATTTCCTTCTCTTCCTCACTCAGCCATACACAGTGAGCAAGCACCAGTCGCGGGGTAGCCAAACCGATATGATCGAGATACACGATGTTACGCATACCGCGTTCATGTTCCACAAGTTCGATCTCACCGCGATTCTCAGAGGCATGGGTGTGGACTTTGACATGATATTTATTCGACAGATCACGTACCTCAATCAGCAGTTCCTCCGTACACGAGACAACAAATCTCGGGCAGAAGGCATATTGAATGCGACCTCTGCCGAATCCGTTCCATTTCTCCAGCAGATCCACACTCTGTTGCAGTGATGTCGCTGTGTTCTCACGCAGAGGTTCAGGAACCTCATCTCCATGATCCATCATCACCTTGCCAGAGATAACCCGGATGCCGCTCTGCGCCATCGCCTGAAATGCCGAATCCGTATGATGCACCGTCTCCATATCCAGTATGGTTGTGGTACCGCTGGAGATCAATTCGCCGAGTCCAAGCATCGCCGAGTAATAGACGGACTCCTCATCATGCGCTGCCTCCAGCGGCCAGATGCGCTGACGGAGCCAATCCATCAGTTCCAGATCGTCCGCACGTCCTCGGAACAAGGTCTGACACAGATGAATATGCGTCTGAATAAAGCCTGGCAGAAGTACTTTGCCACGAGCATCAATAACCTGATCAGCCTGAACATCAATATGCGCTGCAATCTCCTTAATTTTGTTATCCTCGATCAACAGATCTCCGATGAATACGTCCTCTTCCGCATTCATCGTCACAAGCTGTGCGCCTTTCAGCAGGATCGTTCCCATGCCAATCTCCCCTATCTGTGTCTGTCTATATCGTTCAACGCATACATATATACACTTGCACTCCGATGACAGACTAACCTCCCATCGCTGTTATTGTGTAAATATCTAGTTGAACTTATAAGTGTTCATGTAGCTGTTACCATCCAATAGCCATTCCATCGCCCCTAGGGTCTGCCGCGCCGCTAATCATGCCGTCCTCACGAATAACAATACCTTGCGACTGTCCCATAATACCATCCCACGATGCTCTCGCTTCAACGTTATGTCCCCACTGGGCAAGGGTTGCACATACGTCATCATGATATCGGTTCTCCACACGCATCGAATCGCCTTCTTCGCCCCAGGTACGTCCGTACACCCAACGTGGCAAGCTGATCGCTTCCTGAATGTTGAGACCGTAATCAAGTACACCGGTAAGAACCGATAATTGTGTCTGTGGCTGGCCCTCTCCTCCCTGCGTACCCACGAGCATATAAGGTTTGCCATCTCGTGTGACGAGGCCCGGCATGAGGGTGTGGAATGAGCGTTTGTTTGGTTCCAATACGTTGGCATCTTTCGTATCCAAAGAGAAAAAGGACCCTCTATTCTGCATGATAATCCCCGTATCCCCTGGAACATAGGCTGCACCGAAGTCAAAATACAGGCTTTGTATGAATGACACTGCGTTGCCTTCGCTATCAACAACCGCCGCATAAGCAGTGTCCTGACCCATCGTTTTGGACAAATACGGTTGTGCCACTGGCGCAGCAGACTGGATCTCATCCCACAATTGGTCACCGTAACCCTTGGATAACAGATGATCCAACGGAATGTCCCTGAAATCGGGGTCTGTCAGATAACGGTCACGATCACGAAACGCCTTTTTCACCACTTCCGCCATCAGATGATAGAACTCGGGTGACGTGCGTGCAATCGAGGACAGATCAATATGCTCCAGCATGTTTAACATCATCAACATCGAGAATCCTTGCGAGTTGGGCGGCATCTGATGAACTTCATATCCTCGATAACCCGTACTGATCGGCTTCACCCACTCTCCGTGGTGACCCGCAAAATCCGCCGGTGCAAGCATACCCCCATCCTCACGAATAGCCGAAGTCAGGCGTCTCGCAAGCTCTCCAGTGTAAAAAGCATCTCGCCCCCCTTTCTGAATCCGACGAATGGAAGCAGCAAGATCAGGCTGAATTAGTAACTCGCCTTCCTGTAAAAGAATACCTGAAGGGGCAAATACCGCGCGCAGCGGCGTATGCCCCTTAATGAAATCCTCATCCCTTTCTATCCACAATCGCAGATTCCGGGATACTGGGCATCCTTTTTCGGCATACTGCGCAGCGGGTTCCAACAACTGCTCCCACGATAGCTTGCCGTATCGGGACCAGACTTCCCACCATGCATCCACCATGCCCGGAACCGTAATAGCGCTGAGTACACCGCGCTGAGGGATCGTATTCATGCCCATCGCTTTGAACGTATCGGCATGAATGCCTGCTGCAGATCGGCCACTTCCGTTAAAGGCGGTAATCTCACCGCTCGCTCCATCATGAATCAGGAAGAACGCATCCCCGCCAAGTCCAGTCATGTGCGGATATACCACACCCAGTGCTGCACTAACCGCAACAGCGGCATCATAAGCATTTCCGCCTTGCTGGAGGATGGAGCTTCCCACTGCGCTTGCCAGATAATGTGGAGAGGTGACCATGACCTCCCTGGAGATCGGCATCTGGTTTAGCATAAGGCTCCCTCCTTCCCTGCGTACACGTCCAGTGCTGCCTGCACCGGTTCACCGGCAGGCAAGCTATGTCGATGGCGAAGCAAAACAGCTTCCAGCGCTCCGAGCACATGTAGTACATTTCTGCGCTGGCAACTGAATCCCATCGTACCGATGCGCCATATTTTCCCCTTCAATGGTCCGAATGAACTCGCGATTTCAATGCTAAAGTCGTTCAGCAGCATACTCCGCACCGATTCACCATCGATCCCTTCAGGAATGTGAATACAAGTGACCACCGGAAGTTTACTGGACAGATCGCCATACAATTGCAGTCCCATCCCCTGAATTCCAGCGACCAACGCACGTTCATTGACCCGATGTCGCTGAAAACGAGCCTCCAATCCCTCTTGCAGCAGAATGCGCAACCCTTCATGAAGACCGTAGAGCATGGAAGTCGCTTCCGTATGGTGGTTCAACCGCGCCGGACCCCAGTAATCCTGCAATTGGCTCAGATCCAAATAATTACTAGCAATGGTGCGGCCTTCTGCCCGTGCACTGGTTGCATCCCGCAGTCCGCGTTCAATCGTTTTGCGACTCATCAGTTTCTGCTCCACCCGACTGTTGTACGTGAGAGGCGCCATCCCGGATGGAACAGACAGGCATTTCTGCGTACCGCCCATCACCGCATCCAGATGCCAGGCATCCGTCTCCACGGGAGTCCCGCCTATGGTCGCCACAGCATCCACAACGAGTAAAATATCGAGTTCGCGGCAGGCTTTGCCAATCTCGGCAAGGGGCTGCATCTGTCCGGTTGAAGTCTCTCCATGAACCATGGCAACCAGACTCGGCTTATGGGCATGGATCGCCTTGATCACCTCTTCCGGGTCAAATACTGTTCCCCATTCCGTTTCCATAAAGACAACTTCGGCACCACATCGTTCCGAGATTTCAACCAGCAGATGTCCGAATCGCCCGTAGATCGGGACGAGCACTTTGTCACCAGGCTGGATTAGACTGACCAACACCGCCTCAATCCCCGAACGGGATGTACCATCTACTGGATAACACCACTCGTTATCGGTCATATATAGCTCACGCAGCATCGCCATCGTCTCGTTCATCAAGGAGGTGAATTCCGGGTCGAACTGCCCCAGAATGGGGAAGGATAATGCTCGTAGTACGCGTGGATCAACCTCAACGGGTCCGGGGTCATAATGGTCCGCAAGGATGGAGATAGCTCTTTATAGGTGGACATCTTCTCTCAACTCCCATAACCGTATTTATAGAGTAGCTGAACCAAAACCCGGAATCCGCGCACCAAGTCTGCTTCGGCTGTATGTTCAAGTGGATTATGACTGATGCCATCCTGACTCGGCACGAAGATCATCGCTGTCGGACAAGCGGGCTGGAAGATCTGCGAATCATGTCCTGCACCACTTGGCATTGACCAATAGGATAATTGCTCCTGCTCGCAGATGTTTTGAATATCTGAGATCATCTGCGCATTCATGGGAATGGGTGCCACGGAGAGATGTTCTTCCCAGTCCAGCCCGAGCTGCTGCTCGGCTGCAATCTGACTAAACGCCTGTAACATCTCCTGCCAGCAGCCATCCATGATCTCCTGCCGGATATGACGAATATCCAGTGAAAATACGGCTCGGGCAGCAACCACATTCCCAACACCCGGATCAGCTATGATTCGCCCAACTGTGGCTACGAACGGTTCCCCTGCTTGCAACGCGATGTTCCTTACTGCTGTAATCATCTCGGCTGCTCCAGCAAGTGCGTCCTTGCGCCAGCACATCGGAGTCGTTCCCGCGTGGTTCGCTTCCCCACTTACGGTAATACTGAATCGCTTCTGACCCACGATATCGTATACGACTCCGATGGAATGCCTTAGCCGTTCAAGAACCTGACCTTGCTCGATATGAAGTTCAATAAAAGCACCGTATTTTTTCATAGCGGGTCTATACTCACGATCAGGACCAAAGCCCGCATCACGAATCGCTTGTGCAAAGGTAGTTCCCTCTGCATCCTTTAAGTGCTCCACGTCTTCCAGCGCCGTTACACCCGTTACGCTTCGTGAACCCCAATACGCGAAGGGGAATCGACTTCCCTCTTCTTCACACAGTGATACCACTTGAAGAGTGCGCTTAGGTGCTCCGAAATGATGCTGTAAATATTCCAGGGCAAGGACTCCCGCCACTACACCATAGGCGCCATCATACTTGCCGCCATGTACCACAGAATCAATATGTGATCCGGTCACAATCGGCAATGGTTCAGCACCAGTTGGTGATTCATGACCCTCGCCCTTCAATGTGCCATACAGATTACCAGACTGGTCGAATTCGGGAGACAGCCCTTTCTCCTGCATCTTGGCTGCGAGAGCATGCTGTGCTTCACACCATGCTTGGTCATACAATAGGCGTGTCACGCCACCCCGTGCATCGGTTCCATATGTCGCCAGCCAGTCGAGCATGGATTGAAGCTCCACCTGTTCCACATTCGGTAGAGGAAGAGACGAATGGTTCGTGCCCGATGACCTGTACACTCCAGACTCCGTCATGGCGTCTCCTCCGTTCCTGTTTTGATGGGACTATAAGAGTAGGCGTGCGCCGCAATGTGCTGCCCCATAGGTTCTGGAGATAACCCGGATTCCGAGTTATATACACGCTTTCCTCGGCAGAATACGTTTGTAATACGGCAGGAAAATGCACGTCCCACATAAGGGCTCTGTTGATGTCTATAGAGAAGATCATCCGTATTCAAGGTCGTGCTCTTCTCCCAATCGATCAGCACCAGATCTGCATCTTTGCCAATCGCAATTTCTCCTTTGCTCTCCAGACCAAGCCTTCTGGCAGGTTGCAGGGAGAGCACTCTTCCGAGTAACGGAAGGTCGATACTGCGCCGGAGATGCCCATCCTCCAGCATGATTAGCAGTGTACTTTGAGCTCCGGAAATCCCGCCCCAGATCTCAAAAAAGTTATCGGATTGTTTCATCGAAGGCGGACATGGAGAATGGTCTGAGGCAATTACATCAATCAACCCTGACTTCAGTGCGTCCCATAACTTCTCCTGTTCCGAAGAACTGCGAAGAGGTGGTGCACATTTCGCTACAGCACCCAGTCGGACAACATCCTGATCCGTCAGCGTCAGATAATGGGGGCATGTCTCCGAAGTTACGTCCTGTCCACGCAGCTTCGCCTCCGCAATCAGATCCAGTGCCTCCCGGGTACTGATATGTACAAAATGTAAGGCACATCCGGTCAGTTGTCCATATTCTAACGCCCGGGTAACAGCCAGAACCTCTGCTTCAACCGGTCGAGACCGGACATAGTCCATTGGTTCAGTCTTCCCCTCCGCCACACTTTTGGCCGAGAGTTCGGCAACCATACCTTCATCCTCTGCATGCAGGGCCAGCACACGGTGTAATCTTGCGATTTCGACCATGCCATCCAGCAGAGTAACGTTATCCGCTCTGGCGAAGATGTCATCGCCTTCTCCGCCTGGTTCGGACATAAATGCCTTGAACCCCGCTGCACCGAGCTCTGCAAGTGGAGCGAGTTCAGCACGATTGCCGGGAACGAGCCCTCCCCAGAACGCATAATCGACATACGATTGATCTGCAGCTGCTTTCTTTTTCAATTCCCATGCTTCCTGCCTTGTGGTTGGAGGTACACCATTGAGGGGCATGTCGACATAGGTCGTAATTCCCCCTGCGGCAAGAGATGCTGATCCCGACTTGAATCCCTCCCAGCTCGCAAGTCCAGGTTCATTGAAATGTACATGAATGTCCACTACACCTGGCATGACCGCAAGGCCCTCTGCTTCTACGATTCGAGTCTCTTCATCCCCCGCTAAACGCAAGGACATCGCCGTAATCTTCTCACCCGTGATGCCAATATCCAGCTCTTCTACCCGATCTTTCAGTACCACCCGAGCCCCCTAATGATGGTATCAAATGTTGTCATGTGGATGACCCTCCCCTGAATCAGAACCGGATGTGTACATGTTCAGCTTCCCCGGTATGTACTGTAGCCTCCTGGAGCAATCAATAACGGAATATGGTAATGGCTTGAAGCATCCGATACCGCAAAACGAATTGGGACAACCGTCCATAGTACCTGCCCTAGCTCTTCTAACAAACGCTGTGCGTAATAACGATCGACATGGAATTGAAGCTCATATATCGCTTGCTCCAGCTCACCGCTCTCCAGCAGAGGTTCATCCAGACGTCCATCCGCATTCGTCACCGACTCAGCAACTTTTGTCTTGTTTTCCTGTTCTGCATCCCTCTTCAGGATATATAGCTCTATCCGAACACCCGCAGCAGGCACACCTTTGGAAGTATCCAGCACATGTGTTGTAATTCGTCCACCAGACATCGACATTAGACGTCACCCTCTATCACAGATTCACGCTCATCTGTTCCGAGATCGCTCCTTGTCATGGAGAAACCCTGGAATCCATATGGCGGCCTCGGCTCGGTATATACTTTGCCTTCTCCCTCTTTTACTTTCTCCAGCACCGTTTCCCAAGTCCGATTATTGGATTCAAATGAAACCTCACTGAGCTGCTCGAATCGACCTAACAGTCTTCGTCCAATCTGATAGATCAGATGTTGAATGGATGCAGAGCGACACTCATGAAATACCGCCGCAGCCAAATCTCTGACCTGTTCCGCCGCTACATAACGTCCACGCTGATCATCCATGCCATCTTCCGGTGCCTCGTAACGCCAGTTGATATTCAGGACAATAAAAAGCGGACAATCCTGCGTCTCTGCTAGGGTTGTATATTCATCCTGCACAAATTCGGCAAACGCACTTCCCCTGACCTTGATCAACCTCAGATCGGCTACACCACTGAAATGGTTGCCAAGTTCAATCGAGCCACCTGTTCGTTCCGCCTCCACGGCTGCCGTGGCGCGGTCATTCTGTGAACAACGGAATACGAGCGTACTTGGTCGATAACGGTCTTCCAATCTAATTGGTATATCCTCAAATGAAATCTGGTCCGCTGTCATCTGAACCTTGATCATCTGCGGATACGTCTCCAGGAAACGCCGACTTACCAGCGCAAGAAATCCTTCAACCGTAGCCCCTGTGTAATCCGCTGCATGTTTGAGAATGAAATTCTTCATGGAATCAGTTGCTACCACCAACGAATTATCTCCTTCTATAAAAGAAGGCAAAAATTCATCGCCTTGCACAGCGATCTTGATGTTCAAACCGAACAGAATATTGCTGCGTCCCGTAAACGGAGATTCCGGGATCGGCTGTACACCAATCAGCGGCTTGACGTAGGAACGGTACATCCACACATCCCCTTTACCGTAATACATGGTCCGCTGTTGCAGTACCTCTGACTTCTTCACCAGCTCATGTTCATGACCAACCTGCGCCAGCCATTGCTGCAAGCGAATAGCAGCAATCTTGAATACTTCCTTCAGGGCAGTCTCGAATTCTTCTTCCCTGCCTCTACGACAACGCTGCCGCATCGACTCCAGAATTGACCCTGCGGTATGCCCTTTCACGGCCAGTATAAAAGGAAAGCCGAATTGGCTAGTATAGACTTGGTTTAATTGACGAAGTTCGTTGTATTGCTCTTGTGAAAGTGAATCAAGTCCCGCACCCACTTGCTCCTTCACGGAGTTACTGCTCATGCTGATCCGTGCGCCAAGATCCGGGTGATTCCGAAGCAGTTGTAATTTTACTTGATGCTCCGACGTCCACACCACGTTCCTCATCACATTCATCATCTGTTCATATGAATCGAAAGGTCGTGAAGCTGCGGCACGCTCGGCTACCCACGGTGATTCTTCGAATAATACGCCAAACGTATGCACGAACTGCGTGATAGACCAGTTGTTAACGAGTTTAATGAAGTCGCTCATGTTAGAACCTCCGGTCTGTGATTATTGTTCTTCATTCTAAGTGCCGTTCATTACTGCGACAATAATATTTACGCAATTTTGTAATATAACATAACATCGGGGAGGTGATTTGTTTGCTATGCACGAGAAGATGAGCTTTGGTTGTCTTTGAACACGAAAGAACCGCACTCCATCAAGGAAATGCGGTTCTTTCGTGTTGCCCAGCAACAGAGTAATATGGCACAACGTCCGGTCTAGCGTTGATAATTTTGCGACCTTACAGCTGCTTTGTCTCGAACAAACTTGCGGAATGTGAATACCAGCTTTAACTTGAGCAGATCATTCGTCTTTTTAAAATCCATTTGCAGCAAACTGCCCACTTTCTCCATACGATAGGTGACCGTATTGCGATGCACGAACAGCTGCTTGGCCGCTTCATTGATCAGTCCGTCATTTTCAATAAAGGATTCCAATGTATTCATCAGAACCTGATTGGGGTCGCCATCCCTGGCAAGTAACGGTTCCAGCACTTTATTGCAATAGTTCTCCATAATGTTATCCGGTACATGTTGAAACACATAGGCGAATTCAAGCATTTCAAATTGCAGTGCCCGATCTTTCATGCCGAATCGACGAGCCAGTTGTCGTGTATCCAGGCACTCCTGGTAAGCTTCACGGAGCGATTTGGGCTCATGCTTCATTTTGCTGATCCAGAAACGCGGAGCCGGTTCACCTTTCACTTCTTGCGCAGCCAGAACATCACCAAAACGGTTCAACAGAAAAGCCGATAGCTCCTCTCCGTAATCTCGCCCGGTTGGACAGGTGTAGATGGACAGAATCCCGTCCTCGATCTGAAAATGCTGTGAGGCCGTATATTGCATCAGTGGATTGTATTGTAACTCACGATGAATCTGTTTAAGCAGTTTTCCCTCGGCAAACAACGTCGGCTCAAGCGTGATCAACACACATTGATAGGTTCCTTGAAACAGATGTACACCTTTATTTTCACTTAAAGTGGTCAATTCCTCAATAGTCATTTTGTTATCCAAATACTGTGCAAGCAGTGTTCGCATCTCATCTTGCACCGTCGGATTAATATGCTCACGGTACGTCATATCCATATAGAATGCCAGTACATCGGCTGCCTGTTGGAATAGCTCCTCCTCTGCTCGAAGTGACAAGGCGGAATCGGTAAACACAAGCAAGGACCCGTATTCTTCATCATTTTGCTTAATGGGTACGCGATGACAGCTCCCCTGATTCCATTTCACCCGGTGCATGACGGATTTCCAAGGCCAGCCCTGTGTTACAGCATTGCCTGCAATCCCTTCACTGCCATAGAGCACATGCCCACGAGAACCAACGACTGCAAGCGGATGATTGAGCACAGTCGCAAGTTCGGCAAATACATTGCGATGTTGCTGCTGTTGCAGTGCAAACTGCATTAATTTCTTCTGCTTCTGCACAACTTCATGCAGCAATCGGTTACTGCGTTCATGTTCAGCCTTGAACAAAGCATTCATCTGGTCGGAAAAGGTGAATTGGAATGGAAGTTCCAGCAGCGGCAACTGAAGCCGATCTGCTTCTTCCACAATGCCTTGGGGAATAGACTGCCAGAAGCGTCCCAGCTTGATCCCGAGTCCCGCACAACCACGTTCATTCAAGCGTCGCATCAAACGCATTGCATCCGTCTCACTGTCTTTCATAATGAAGGCGGTGGTGAACAGCATCTCACCGGATTTAATCCAATCCGCAATATCAGGAGCGTCCATGACGTTAACGGATTTCATTATCCGCGAAGTCCCTTCTCCGCCCGCAATCAGTTTGGCTTCTGAGAGCGGGTATACCTGTAAAGCCTCTTTAACCGTAAGCTGCATGGACACTACCTCCCATATATATAACACAATTAAGTGTCATTATCGTTTTCTCGGCTTAATTCCAAAGACAATTTCCAAATTAAGTCTAAATAAACAATTTGAACTTGTATTTGTTGTTAAGTATTATAACATCTAATTTCAAAACAAAGCTCACACGACAAAAAAATAAAACCTATGACCCAATTCAGCACATACTCCTGTAATTGGCATAGGTTTTGTTTCGATCAGATCTCTACTGTTTCGTGATTCATCCATAATTTCATGCGGGATAATACTTCTTTGATATTCAGCGGTTTGCTGAGATAGTCCGAAGCGCCTGCCACAATACATTTCTCGCGATCCTCTTTCATGGCCTTGGCTGTCAGCGCAATAATCGGAAGCTGAGTCAAGCCCAGTCGTTCCCGAATCTGACGAGTCGTCTCATAGCCATCCAGTTCCGGCATCATGATATCCATCATGATGATATCTGGCTTGAGGCCTCCATGCTCCAGTAATTCCAGACATTCATTCCCGTTCTGAGCTGATATGACATTCATGCCATATTGCTCAAGCGCGTTAGCTAGTGCATATACATTACGTATATCATCATCAACGACAAGGACCAGACGACCGCGGAGCAACGATTCTTCCAGAGGTGTCAATAAAACATCAGATTGTCCTGGGCTTAATGTAGGAAGCTTGTTGATCTCAGGTGTTGTGCTGGCTGCCTCATTCAGGAACAACCGTGAAGCTTGCATCGTCTCAGGTTCATCTTTTCTTAGTGGCAGGAACAGTGTGAACACACTGCCATGTCCTTCACGGCTTGTTGCCGAGATCGAACCCCCTAGCAGGGTCGCAAGCGATTGAGAGATGGATAACCCAAGTCCCGTTCCCCCGTATTTTCGTGCCGTAGCCCCATCTGCCTGCTTGAATGCATCGAAGATTTGCACGAGTTTGTTATCCGGAATCCCGATACCTGTATCACTGACGGAGAAAGCAATCACGTCTGTCTCTTGGCCTTTTACTTCAGGATGAGCCAGACTCATTCTGGAGATGGTTAGGGCAACTTCACCCTCACTGGTGAACTTGAATGCATTCGAGAGCAGGTTCCTGAGAATCTGATGCAATCTCATCTCATCGGTCACGATCGTTTCCGGCAAAGGACTTTGGAGCTGAATCCGGAAATCTATTTTTTTCTGCTCCGCTGCTTTCAGGAAATTCTGATTCATGACTTCAGGCAGACTGCCCAGATAGACATCGTCGAAATCTACTTTCATCTGCCCGGCTTCCACCTTGGACAGATCCAGAATATCATTGATCAGATTCAGCAGGTCCTTACCTGATTTGTGAATGACTGAAGCATAGTTCTGCTCTTCACTATTTAAGTGATGATTTTTATTTTCAGACAATATCTCGGATAAAATCAACATGCTGTTGAGCGGTGTCCGCAGTTCATGAGACATGTTAGCCAAGAATTCGGATTTGTATCCCGAGCTAGTTCGTAACTGATCTGCCACAACCGCAAGTTCATTGGCTGATGTCTCTGCCGTGCTCTTCTGTATTTCCAGACGATCGTTCAGCATATGAAGCTCTTCAGTCTGCATTTGCAGTTCCTCCGTCTGGGACAGCATTTCTTCCGTCTGAGCCTGAAGTTTCTCCGACTGTGCCTGTAATTCTTCATTCAGGACTTGAGACTCATCATACAAGTGCTGTAATTCCATACGAGTAACTGTCGAGTGAAGTGAAACACCGAAAATGTCAGTCAGTTCATGAATCAGTTTCATATCCTTCTCTTGCAGCGGCTTCATCGAAGCGAGCTCGATTACTGCGATGGTTCTACCTTCAAATAAGACCGGTACTACCGTAAGGGATGTGGCAGATGCATGCCCAAGGCCCGAAGAGATTCGGATATAATTTTGAGGCAAATCATTCATGCGCAAAACTCGCTTCTCAACAGCACTTTGACCTACAAGTCCCTCACCTGGAGCAAGCGACACTTTACCAAGTGAACGTTCTTTCTCCCCATCGGCAGCGTATGCTGCTACACGCAGAAGTCGATTATCTTTCCAATAATATAAGACGCTATATGGAACCTCCAACAGAATGGCAAGCTCGTTCAAGAACAAGCGTGATAATCCTTCCAGGTTGGTCGGGTTCTGCAAGAGTGTGGCAGTCCCTGTGATCTGATCTTTGATCCGATTCTGTTCCTGCACTTCATCCAGCAACTTGTTCGTTTCATGCCCCAGATCACCCACTTCGTCGCGTGATCGCACCTGAATTCTCTGCTTCAGGTTTCCACCTCTAGAGATATCGCTGATCGTTTGCATAACATCTCGCAACGTTTTGACAATATTCCCTGAAATGACGAACGCAGCGGTGACGGATAGTGCAGCAATAATGCCCCACAGCGTATACATAATTGTCAGCAGTGCGGAGCTGCGTCTGGCAAGGTCCGTTACCCTTGCTTCAGTCAGAGTAATTTCGGTGTTACGGAAGGTTGTGAGTTGGGACCTCAGCAGATCAATTTCCGTTTTACCCGGATCAGATTGGAAGAACTCAATAACTTTCGCTTGATCCCCTTGCTTTTTCAAGTCCACGGACGGTTCCCCGGCGATCTCAATCCAGCGTATAATATGTGCCTTGATGTTCTGCAGACTCTGCTGCTGTGAAGGATTGTCACGAATGAGAGCAATCAACTGATCATAGTTGGAACTCCACTGAGAGAGCCCTTGAGAATAAGGTTCCAGGTAACTTTCATTGCCTGTAAGCATGAATCCACGCTGTCCCGTTTCCATATTCAAGACATTTTTTTCAATCGCGTTAGTCAGATTATGCACTTCCAGATCATGATGGCTAATAAAATCATTTTCCTTCTGTAACACATTAATTTGGGCCGTAAGAACCAGCAAGAAAGCACCAAATAAAAGCACAACCACAAGATAGCCCATTAGAATTTTGGAGCGTATCGTAAATCTTCTCGTTTTTGACAACGCGGAAACCTCCAAATATATACGAATCCCATTCACGTTCATTAAAACTGTTGCATATGTATTTTATATGTATACGTATAGTCTGACAAGCTTTAAGTTCATCGTTAAGTTCATTAATTCTCATTAGAAAAACGACCTGCTTGTACAGGTCGTCTTCTTCATCCATACTCCTCAGATAGGCTGGATTTAAGCCTTTGGCGCAATCATTTTGGCCGGATCGACATATTGATCAAATTGTTCCTCGGTAAGCAAGCCCGTTTGTAACGTCGCCTGCTTCAAAGACAAGCCTTCTTTATGCGCAAGCTTCGCGATTTTGGCTGCATTCTCATATCCAATGTACGGATTCAGTGCTGTAACCAGCATCAGCGAATTGTCCAGATTATGTTTAATCTGTTCCAGGTTAGGCTCGATGCCTACAGCACACTTGTCATTAAACGCAATAATGGAGTCTGCGAGCAGTTTCACGGATTGCAGGAAGTTATAGATGATCACTGGTTTGAATACATTTAGCTCAAAATTACCTTGACTCGCTGCAAAGCCAATTGCTGCATCATTACCCATCACTTGGGTCACCACCATGGTGATCGCCTCGCTCTGAGTTGGATTGACTTTACCAGGCATAATGGAGCTGCCCGGCTCATTCTCCGGAATCCGAATCTCGCCGAGTCCACTGCGTGGGCCGCTGGCTAACCAGCGAACATCGTTGGCGATTTTCATTAAGTCAGCTGCAAGCGCTTTAACTGCACCGTGTGTATACACGACTTCATCATGACTTGTAAGCGCGTGGAATTTGTTCGGTGCAGACACAAAATCTTTACCTGTATGCTTACCAATCTCTTTGGCTGTGAAATCTCCAAAGTCAGGATGCGCGTTAATGCCAGTTCCCACGGCTGTACCGCCAATGGCAAGTTCCTTCATATATTGAACACTGTCTCGAATCATGCGCTCACTCTTGTCCAGCATGGCTTCCCAACCACTGATTTCCTGCCCAAGCGTGATGGGCGTTGCATCCTGAAGGTGAGTACGTCCGATTTTGATGATATCCTTAAACGTGTCCGACTTGTCAGCAAAAGTAGCTTTTAATACCGCAATGGCTGGTAAGAGTTGGTCCTCAACAGCCAGTACACCGGCTACATGCAGAGCGGTTGGGAAAGTATCATTAGAGCTCTGCGACATGTTCACATCATCATTCGGATGCAAGCGCTCCTCCTTGCCCTTCTGCTCCAGCAGCTGGTTACCCAGATTGGCGATCACTTCGTTCACATTCATATTCGATTGCGTTCCGCTTCCAGTCTGCCACACGACCAGCGGGAAATGGTCATCAATTCGTCCTGCAATAATCTCATCTGCCGCATAAGCGATGGCATCTGACTTGGCCGCAGATAATTTGCCTAATTTATGGTTGCTGGCCGCAGCACTTTTTTTCAAAATGGCAAGGGCACGAACAACTTCCATCGGCATATGTTCGCGGCCAATCGGAAAGTTCTCCTTGCTGCGCTGCGTCTGAGCTCCCCACAGCCTGTCGGCTGGTACTTTCATTTCGCCTAACGTATCTCTCTCAATGCGGTATTCCACTTGCTTGTCCTCCTCCAAAAAGATGGTTTGGGTCTCTACAAAGCGTGTCTATCTCGTCATATTATACATGATTTACGAGCAGGTTTTCACCTTTTCGACAAAATTGTAAGCGCAACGCAAAACGAGCATAAGTTTATTTTTGTGCCGCAATTGGATACAGTCGGCTAGTCTGTTCGAATAATTCACCTGGCTGCAAACCGATCAATCCCATTTCCTCCGCCGGGATGCCTTGCACATTCGGAGCGTTAACCAGATTCATCTGAGGTTCAGGACAGAAGAATTCGCCTCCCATGTCATTGTTCCAGATCATCCAATGTTTGTAGGATGTACCCACATCATACACAAGTTTGTCTCCGGTACGTTGATCCGTAAGTTCCATATAGTTACGTCCGTTCTGAGGCTCTGCGGTGTAATGATTATCCATGGCTTCGAAGAACGGATTAACACCGTCTTTCTTTAATTGCTCTTCCTCTGGTGTAAGCGGTTGAAATTGTCCTGTTGGCAGAGAACGTTCATTTAATTCACGACGTTGTCCGATCGTAATTTTTGCCGTGTAATCGGAGGCTTGACTATCCGGTGCAAACGGTACTTTGATCGCCGTGTGGAAAGCAAACAGGTTAGGCATATATTCCTTCCCGTTATTACGAACAATCAATTGTTGTTGCAGTCCCAGACTGCTGAGTGAGTAACGAAGCGTTACCGTGAATGTAAAAGGCAGGTACTTGTGGAATGTATGTCCTTCTTTCACATCCTGGCTAAGCAGCACATAGCTCTCCAGCTCGTCAGATCCATAACCTTCTACCTTCCACTCCGCATCATGTAAGAATCCATGCAAATGGTTGCCTGTAGCGGGTTCGTTCACTGGCAGTTGATACACTTTGCCATTCCAAGGGAAACGACCATCTTCATAACGGTTTGGTGGTGATAGAATTGGAATACCATAGACTGCAGGCGCAGCCATAAAGTCATCCATGTTATCCTGATCCGGCTCTCTCAAGTAACGATATCCCTGTTCTGTATCACGGAAAGCGACGAGGTTAGCACCCACGCTTGGAATAACTGCCGCTTCAAATTGATTGAAGCGAAGCCAAACGGCGGGTACGCCTCCAAATTGTTCTTCAAATGCTACATTTTGCTGTGTCATCGTTATATGTACCTCCTGCGTACTAAGGTTATATTATACGGCTCGACTATATCATGTCAGAGCACAAAATACCAATCTGTGATAGAGAACAGATTCATGTTCATTCCACAAAAAAGACAGCTGCAAACGGATGCGGCTGTCTCTGTCGCCATTCATATCATGCTTCAATTAATCTACATATTTGCCGTGATCCGGTACAGTGCTCTCTTCAAACTCTAAATCAAGCTGTTTCAGGGATTCACTCAGCATATCTCCGCTCAAGGCATGCCCATGCCCGGTAATCGCTAATTTCGGCTCCAGATGCCTTATTTGCTGAACCGATTGATGGGCTGCCTGCCAATCCGTTGTGAAATAGGACGGCGGGCCATGCAACTGTTTGTCCTGAAGTAACACACTCCACAGCGATTCCTGCTTCACCGTGATGATGGCGTCCCCTGCAATCAGCAAACGATCCTCTTCCCGAAACAATGACACATGTCCCGGGGTATGACCGGGCGTGTGCACCCACTCCCATCCTGATGCGCCTGGAACGGTATGATCATTTGGCAGACTGAATATCCGATCATCCAGATTAATGGCTTCATTCGGATAGGCGAATGACAACCTGGCCATCAGACCTCCACCCACAGAGGGGTCTGCCGGCGGATAATCTTTTAATCCCGTCAAATAAGGAATCTCAAGCGGATGAGCATAGACAGGCACACCCCAGAATTGTTCCAGTTCAATTACCGTTCCGACATGGTCGAAGTGACCATGGGTCAGAATGATTGCAGAAGGCGGACCTTGAAAGCGTTCTGCTGCAACCTGAACAATATGATCTGTAAATCTCGCCATTCCAGTGTCCACGAGGACCCAATTCCTGCTTCCTGGCTCTCCGATGAACACGACATTAACGAATAGTGTACGCAGACTGAGAATATCGGGCGCGACTTCTTCAAGTCCCGTCAACCCTTCTGTAATCAGATTGTCAGATGCCATTCACGGTTACCTCCCATTAGGCGGATTGTCTCTCTGGTTCCGTTCATCTCGTAGACTTCCCTTTTCTGGATCATCTATTCCTAATTTTCCAATAAAATAGACGGCATACACCCTGTTTCGGGCATACACCGTCTAGTATAATCTTCGACATGACACAATAGAACCAAAACATCTCGGGCGAGTTAAGCCGGAAATGATTCCAGCGCAGCATCGAGTAATTGGTTGTAAAGATCATCATCATTCACAAGCAGCTCGTCCATACGTAGCAACTCATCTTCGTCACCGGATTGCTCGGTAAAATGCAGACTGTAGTCCCAGTCTTTCCCGTTCTTACTCATAAACGTAATCTCATACACTGACTTTTCGCCTTCCATGCTGAAAATGGTATTACCCACATAACCTTTTTCACCTTCACGGCGCATTTCAGTACGTATAATTTCAATATTCACAATCATTCTCTCCTTTAATCTCACTTCTGCAGCTAGGTCACAATATTTCTGGTAAACCTAGTTTGGTAATTATTATTGGTTAATTGTACAATATATATCGTAGCAACGTATACCTTATTCAATGAAGGAATCATTCTGAGTCCTTACATACTGTAATGAGGATTATAATAGCGTGTTCAAAAAGGTCGGTTTTCAGTACCGAGAAGATGGGATGAAGCTAGAAATGGAGTAGCGGAGCGTAGGATAAACGATGTGAGCAACCGCAATGTTTCCGAAGGAAACAACCTTCGTAAGCCCCCACTTATTTCGGCTGAATTCCATATTCGACGTCGATGATGCCCTAGGCATCCTTCGTAATCAAAAGCGGACTTTTTGAACAACATCTATAATAGCCAACATGCTACAATATTATTATCACATTGGAGGAAAAAATAGCATGAATACTTTTGAAACGAATCTGCAGCAATATGCCGAACTCGCTGTTCAAGTTGGTGTCAACGTGCATCCTGGGCAAAAACTCGTAGTTAATGCCCCAATCTCGGCGGCTCACTTTGTACGACTGATTGTCAAAGCAGCTTACGGCAAAGGTGCCCAACTGGTCAAAGTAAACTGGAGCGATGAAGCCGTTACCCGTCTTCATTATGATCTTGCGCCAGATGAGGCCTTCTCCATTGAACCGAAATGGTTGGCAGCTGAAATGACTGAACTCGTGGAAGAAGGCGCTGCAGTACTGCACGTTATTGCCGAGAACCCGGATCTGCTGAACGGTGTCGCTCAGGAACGGATCATCACCAGTCAGAAAGTGCGCGGCAAAGCGCTGGAGAAATATCGTTCTTATCAAATGGCTGACAAATTCAGCTGGTCTATTGTAGCCGTTCCTTCTCCTGAATGGGCAGCCAAAGTATTCCCCGATCTTCCAGAAGCACAGCAAGTGGATCGCCTGTGGGATGTCATTTTCAAAACGGTGCGGATCGGCGAACAGGATGCTGTGGCCGAATGGAAAATCCATTTGCAGAACCTCGATTCCCGCGCGGATCTCCTGAACAACAAGAAATACAAAAAGCTCCACTATACAGCTCCAGGCACAGACTTGACGATCGAACTTCCCGAAGGCCATATCTGGGTATCCGGTGGAAGTGTGAACGAGCAAGGGCATGTCTTTATTGCCAATATGCCTACGGAAGAAGTATTCACAGCTCCACTGAAAACAGGTGTTAACGGCACAGTACGCAGCACGAAGCCACTGAGTTATGGCGGCAACCTGATTGACGGATTCTCTCTGACATTCGAGAACGGTCGAATTGTTGACTATACCGCGGATCAAGGTCTCGATGCACTCAAAAACCTGATCGAAATGGATGAAGGCTCACACTATCTGGGTGAAGTCGCTCTCGTTCCACATCAGTCCCCCATTTCGGATACGAATATTTTGTTCTACAATACCCTGTTTGATGAAAATGCATCCAATCACTTGGCGATCGGTAATGCCTATGCCTTCTGTCTGGAAGGTGGTAAAACGATGTCCAAAGATGAGTTGATTGAGCGTGGCATGAATTCCAGCCTTACTCACGTCGATTTCATGATTGGGTCTGGAGAAATGAACATCCATGGCATTACGTCTGAAGGCACGGAAGAAGCCATCTTCTTGCAAGGTAACTGGGCGTTCTAATACGGTTTGATGTGATCAGGAGAGAGGAGATTACTCCTCTCTTTTCCTGTGTCAACAGATCAAAATTCAATCATTGGAGGGAACGCATATGTTAAGTTTTGAACAAAAACTGGATTGTTATGCCGAACTTGCTGTAAGAGTAGGCGCAAACGTGCAACCAGGGCAAGTGTTTGTCATTAGTGCGATGATTGATACCGCTGAATTTGTACGCTTGCTGGTGCGCAAGGGATACGAAGCTGGCGCCAAGCAGGTTATTGTAAAATACGGTGATGAAACCGTCAATCGATTGCGGTTTGAAATGGCTCCTGAGGAATCTTTCCAAGAGCCCCCGAAATGGCATGCAGCGGAGCTTGAAGAACTGGCAGCCAATAACGCAGCCTTCCTGACGGTATTGTCATCCAGTCCAGACCTGATGAAAGGCATTGACCCGGAACGGATCTCGACCCATCAGCGTACATACGGTCAGGCGATGGCCAAATACCGTCAGTATCAACAGGCAGACAAAATGAGCTGGACCGGTGTAGCTTGTCCTTCACCAGATTGGGCTGCCAAAGTATTCCCGGATCTTCCGGTAGCCGAGCAGGTTAGCCAGCTGTGGGAAGCCATTTTTGCTGCGGTGAGAGCAGATCTGGAGGACCCTGTGGCGGCTTGGGAACAGCATATTGAACGACTGGAGACCAAGGCCGTTGCATTGAATAACAAAAAATATCAAGCTCTTCACTTCCTCTCCCCGGGAACGGATCTGACCGTTGAACTTCCTGAGGGACATATCTGGGCGCAAGCTGGCAGCGTGAATGAGCAAGGTACACCTTTTGTAGCGAATATCCCTACAGAGGAAGTATACACAGCTCCAGCCAAACTTGGTGTCAACGGTACCGTATCCAGCACCAAACCGCTCAGTTATGGCGGAAGCATCATTGATCGTTTCTCACTCACCTTCGAGAATGGACGCATTATTGATTTTCATGCGGAGGAAGGTCAGGATACGCTCGAAAGACTCATCTCCATGGATGAAGGTTCACATTACCTTGGCGAAGTGGCTCTGGTTCCCTTCCATTCTCTGATTTCTGAGAGCGGTATCTTGTATTACACCACGTTGTATGATGAAAATGCGTCCTGTCACCTTGCGTTCGGCAGTTCCTACGCATCTAATATCCAAGGTGGCAAGACGATGTCTCCCGAAGAACTTGCCGCTCGCGGCATGAACTCCAGCATTACTCATGTGGATTTCATGATGGGCTCTCCTGAGACGGACATCTACGGTATTACGGCAAACGGTGAACGAGAGGCCATTTTCCTCAAGGGAGACTGGGCATTCTAACGGATAACGGTTGAGCTCTCCCCGTAATATATTTTCACTGAATTAGTCATTCAGGCTGTCTTGCGACCATATGTTCATGGTTGCAAGACAGCCTTTTTATTAATTTTCAGCAAACTGTCCTGGAGGCTGAACACGCTCACCTCATCTGGTTTATCTCGGACCAACCTCCCATTGTATCGTTTCCATATTATGTTGTAAAATGTAATGATACCAATGTTTGTGGATTGTTCACCAGAAAGGAGAACATCATGGCCAATCGGCTTCAATTACTACTCGCTTCAGATTTCCATAATTTAGGGTCTGCACTTCAGGAAGAAGTGTATTACGAATACTATAATATGGTGCATGGTCTTATCGTTTATATTATTAAGGAACGTGCTGCTGCAGAAGATATCATTCAGGAAGCTTTTATCAAAATCATTAAAAACAAACCCGTTTTTGAAGACGAAGTCAAACTGAAAGCCTGGCTCAAGGTCGTCACGCGCAACACAGCTATTAATTATCTGAGAAAAAATAAAAATAACCGTAACCAACTGGATACGGACAGTGTTTTTATAGATATGGAGACAAGGAATCAGACGTCCGCTTCCGTAGAAAGCATGGTAGAGACACAGATGATGCAAGAATCCATTGAGTATTATCTCGGACAACTCAAACCTGAATATCGTGTTCTGGTGGAGCTACGCTGGAAAGAAGGTCTTTCCTACAGGGAAATGGCTGAGTTGCTGGATACCACCGAAGAGATTGTGAAACAGCGCTTGTTCAGAGCCCGTGGCAGTATTAAGAAGAAATTACATAAGGAATGGGGTGGAAGCATTGAGCAAAGGCAAGTCCGATAATCACGTTGAGCTATTCAAATTAGAGCTGGAAGACGACTATTTCGACGCCGCGTTTGATCTGGCTTTTGATGAGGCTTTCCATCAGGCCGTCTCTACCCCCTCCGCTTCCAATACCGAATCCATGCAACAATCCTGGCAGAAGGTACAAAAAGAAATTAATAGAATTGGCGTACGCAGAAAAAGAATGCGCACCTTGCGGCTGTCTGTTGTTGTAGCTGCCTCTGTTACCATCGGCGCCGTTATATTCAGCCTGCCCTCTGGGACACAAGCCGTCTCTCCTTTTGTTCAATCCATTAAGGATCTGGGCAACGGCATGAAATCCATTATCATAGAAGATCGCACGACTCAGCTGGGGGCTGATCCGTCTACAGCCAAAACTCCTCCTCCTCCTGAACCGGGGGCCAATGAGGTTTCTTACACAGAAGACCCCGATCTTAACATGCCTACATTTGAGCTGTCTGATCATCTTCTTCGCCCTGTTGTTGTATCGGAAGACATTGCACGTCAGGGATTCATGGGTGATTTTCTGTTATCCAGAGTCATTCCCGAGCAGTTTAACGAGGTCACATTCGAACTTATGCTGGATACGGAAAATCCGGTGAACCCGGACAATTATTACGAATCCAAACGCATGAGAATTCGTTATACCAGCGAAGGCAAGAGCGAAGATGAAGCGATTATTCAATTCGATTATGCCTATGTCATGCCGGGACAAGTTATTGAAGGTCTCATGCTGCGCGAAACCGGCACGGTGAAGCTGGAGGACGGCACGGAAGCTCTGATATACATCGGGCCGCCCTTTAACTCCATTCAATGGATGATGGGTTCCGTCAATATGAGTCTGTTCAGCACCATCTCGGAAGAAGAGATGATTGCGATTGCCAACGATTTTCAAGTACAGAAGTTTCCCGGTAGTACCCGATGATGTCAGAATAACACGTTATTGGAAGTATGTGTTTTTGTCTCGGATACAGTTCCATCATTCGCCGTATGAACGCTAATTACGCGATAATAATATCCTGGAATCACCGTGCAGTCTGATTCAGCGTTAAGCGAGCGTGCTTTGCTCGCGGTCTTGGATTCACTTTTATATGTCACCCATGCTGTTCCTGTCCAGCGCTCCAGTCGATAATTCACTGAGAGTATCTTCATTTCCTTAAATGTCGTGGTCGATGTATTGATGATGGCGGACAGCCCGCCCCCAGGGGTCACTGCACCGATCGCTTGATAGATATGTTTCGAATCAGCAACCATCATATGATTCGAGGGTTCCGGCGGAGGTGGAGCTGTACGAGCACCTGAAGTCACATTGATTATTGGACTTGCAAGGGCTGACCCGACATTAGGTAAAGTCAGAAATGTGGACACCGATAAGAGGGTAGCCAAGGTGATTTTGAGTATAGATGATGTGCCCCATGTATTCATTTTTCGCATATTTATTCATCCTCCACTTCCATACTTGATTTTGTGTAATGGTATAAACGGATGGAACGGCTAACAGGTTTCAAAAAAAATAGACGCACCGATTTTTGTCGGTGGCGTCTTTTATTTTTGCCCTGCATCTCCAGAATACCTGAAACTTAACTTGTTTCTCTCCGTATGAATGAGTAATGTCTATACGAAATACGCTTTGAGTCTTCACAAGTTCAGGAAAAACCAGGCAACTGTGAAAGATAACCGTTAGACTCCAATCGTGTCAATCCTATATCTAAAGATGTATGACCATGCAAAGAAGCTGTATGATGACCATTACGTCACAATACAGCTCGTTCATTACTGTTTCGACTGGCTAAGCGCCTTCTCCTTCAACCATCAGGTCCAGCTTAATCACATTCACACGGGAAATCCGCTTCTGTTCTGTCTCTTGAATGACAAAGACATAACCCCCATACGCTACCGACTGACCAATCTGTGGTGGTATGGAGTCTACTCTAGAATAGAGCCAGCCTCCAATGGTATCGTAATCGGCACGATCCATCTCAAGTCCGAATCGTTCACTGACTTCTTCAATCAGCATCAATCCATCAATGGAGTATTCCATCTCATCCACTTGCTCAATGACCGGACGCTCATGATCGAATTCATCCTGAATCTCACCGACGATCTCTTCCATAATATCTTCAAGCGTGACAAGGCCGGAGGTTCCTCCGTATTCATCAATTAGGATAGCAATCTGTGTCTTGCTACGCTGCATACGCTTGAGCAGATCACTGATCAGTGTGGTATCTGGCACAGCCAGGATAGGACGAATCACGGAGATGGTATCCGTAAGTTGGGATCGCATCAGATCCTTGATATGAATAAAGCCGATAATATGATCCTTATCTCCGTTATATACTGGATACCTTGTTCGCATGCTATCACTGGCAATTTCGAGATTTTCCAGCATGGACTGATTAGCATTCAGACAGATCATTTCCGTCCGCGGAATCATAATTTCACGGGCGGTTGTATCCGTAAAATCAAATATATTATCAACAAGTGCTAATTCAGTGTTATTAATTAAACCGCTCTTATTGCTTTCTTTCATCAGAATACGTAATTCATCTTCACTATGCGCGTCGTCCATCTCAGACGCGGGTGCCATTCGGAACAGTCTCAACAAGCCGTTAGCCATACCGTTCAGTGCCCATATGAATGGATACATTAACTTGTAGAAGAACGTTAGCAGAGCTGCAGACCACAGCGTGATCGTCTCAGACTTTCGAATTGCCATTGTCTTAGGAGCAAGTTCCCCCAGTACAATATGCAGGATCGTAATGATTACAAATGCAATGGCAATAGAAATTCCATGAACGTAGACTGGTCCCAGACCAAATGCGGTAAACATGGGCTCTAACAGGTGTGCAATTGCCGGTTCTCCCAGCCACCCGAGTCCCAGTGAAGCCAAGGTTATACCTAATTGGCAAGCCGACAGATATGCGTCCATATTGCGTACGATATTGGAAGCATATATTGCATTTTTGTTTCCAGTTTCCACCAAAGCCTCAATCCGACTTCCACGAACTTTCACCATTGCGAATTCCGCCGACACAAAGAAACCATTCATCAATACAAGTAAACCAATTATTACTAAATTTAATATACTCGGTAAGGGGTCACTCAAATGTTCATCCTATTCGCCGTCATTCTTCGGCAAATAGGTCCACCTCCTTCGAAAATGTAGGATATTAGCCATTATGCCGTTCATATGCAATTTCAACTTCCCAATGTTCCCACCTCCACTATGTTTGGTCGATAACAATGATATGCTTCTTTTATTATATAATTCTACACTACACAGTCAATCCGTGTCCTATGACAACAAAATGGTACAAATGGCTTAATTCTTTAACAGAAGTAGCGATTACGCTGTTTTTTTAACGATTTACCAACAATGCTTGGATTATTCCGTAAAGGAAATATGAGCGTATATTATGATAGGGAATACACCAAACCCAACAACACAGATATCGTGGGCAAGGATACAGATCAACCTACACTCATGGAGATGACGGATACAGCCCTTCAAGTTCTGAGTCAGAATAAAAATGGCTTTTTCCTGATGGTCGAAGGGGCATCCATTGATAAACAGGCCCACTCTATGGATTTTGAACGTTCCGTATGGGATGCCATTGAATTTGATCAAACAGTTGGACGGGTTAAAGCCTACGCCAAGGAACACCCCGACACTCTCGTCATTGTCACATCCGACCATGGGCATTCCCTTACCCTTAACGGGACGTATAATACCGAAGCTGCCAAAGGAAAAACGGGGGATGAATTACGAGAATTAATCGGCAAGTACGCCGACTCAAAGTTCCCGACATATGTGGATGAAGACGGAGATGGTTTTCCGGACAATCCGGATTCCGAGTGGAAGATTGCTGTAGGTTGGGGCTACATGCCAGATAACAATGAGAATTATCTCGCTAATCCGGTGCCGATCAGTCCAACCATTTAGGACCCTAACGTGAAGGACAAGCCCTGGTATATCGCCAACCCGAACAAAGACCCGGACGGTGTGCATTACACAGGCAACTTGCCCCATGATGAAGGTCAGGAAGTTCATACCTTTGACGATGTACCCATTAATGCATCAGGACCGGGGTCCCATCTGTTCTCAGGCTATCTGGATAATACGGATGTTTTCCGTAAAATGGTAACCGCATTAAAACTGGATGCATCGAAGTAATGTAGCCACATCCTCCAACCCAACTAAAGAGAGTATCCAGCTATGCCTCAGCATAGCTGGATACTCTCTTTTACTATTATAATTCAGGCTCTATCTGTAGCTTCTAGCTCTAACTCCAACCTTGCTCTCTTACCAACTATTCCTAGATCGACTCCAACTCCACTGCCGTCTCAGAAGCCGGGTTCCAGCGCCACCTTGCCTGTTTCCCGCTTTCGTTATGCAACCCGCCAATCCAGAATTCATCCTGCTTCAGTAGAGCCCAATCGACCTCTCCCTGGAGCACCTGAGTACCAAGTTCTGTCAGAGACATGACTGCGTCACGGAAATCTTCATCTTGCCGCACGAAATTGGGAAAAGCAGTTGCTCCCGTCATCTGAAGCAGCGCATGAGGCCCTTCAGTCATCCTTTTCAGATGTGCCCAGTATTCCAGATCACCTATCCCGAGAACATGAAGCTTGTCCCCTACCTCGCGAAACAAGGGATACGGACTCCCCACACCCGCTTTAATGGATTCCAGCGTCGTTTGTTCAATAACACCCAGGCCGTTCGATACCGATGGCAGACGGGATAAGTGAGCCTTGAACGCAGCGTTCGCAAAGGGAAGGACCGCAGCCTCTGCCTGCAAATACCCCAGATGATGTCGGAGTTCCGGCGATGTATAGGCTTCCCAGAACTGTGCACCTGCTTGTAGCTCCGTTTGGTTAATTACATGCCAACTTCCGGACAGACTTTCGATCTGCACAGAGGTCAGTTGACCTAGCCCCCGAAATTGCTCAATTTCTGGATACGAGTCAATACAGAGCAGATTCAGATTCGTATGCTGGAGCGCTTGTCCTCTGAAATAATGTAACAGATACGATAGCATCGTCTGATCATAGAGATCGTATTCGAACCATAAGACAATCTCCTTGTATTGGTGAAACGAGTGTAGCTTGCGTTCAAGCTCATTAATCTGCAAATATTCCGTCTGTGGAATGCCCAACTGCTGCTCCAGTATGGCTGCGCGATTCTTCCGCACCTTCGCCTCCTTCATATCCCTGGTTACCGGACCGAATGTATACAATTCTCTCCATACCAGGATGTCTCCCTGAATTCCACTCTCTCTGAGACGATTAGCGGCGTGATCCCCATTCATAATGTGAAGCATATCTTTTCCTCCTTCATACAGGTCATTGAACATCGTTGCCAGATTCCTTACAGGTATCGAACGCTTGAGTTTGGATCGGGCATCGAACAGTCGTTTCTTTAACGCAGGAACATTAACTCCGAGGAAATCCGACATTTCTTTGAGTGAGTATCCTTCCAAATAAAATAGTTCAACAGCCATCCGCATTGATGCGGGCAGCGTTGCTACGGAGTCACGCAGTGTACGATACATCTCGTTTCGCATGGCTTGCGCTTCTGGATTATGCGCCTGGTCGTCTTCCTGAAATACATGCTCCAGCTTTTGAACTGGAATCATGGCATGTTGCTTGCGCCTTAGCCAGCGGTAACATTGCCTCTCCACAATGACCTTGAACCATCCGGGAAAAGCTTCGGCGTCCTCAAGCTTGGACAGATTGCCAAAGGCCTCGGTAAACGCTTCCTGTACGACATCTTCTGCCAAAAACAGATCTCCCAATCGGTGAAAGGCTACTGCCAGAGCCATGCCGCGATACTGGCCTACCAGTTGTGCGTAAGCTTCCGGTTCACCCTTCATTGCTCCTTCAATCCATGACTTCAATGCAATGGACTCCTTTCGTATATGCATGTTGCTTGTTCTGCTCATCTATAAGTGCCACGTTATCAACAAAAGGTTACGTCTGACTCTAATTATATATGTAAAAGCTGTCCTGAATGCGGAGCATCTCCACATTCAGGACAGCCAGTATTTCATTATGTGTTAATCCCATCCATGTTCAAGCCAATTCCGTAATGTATCGATTAACGTCTGCTTGGCGCTTGCGGATAGTTGCCTACGACACCCGGATATTGATATAACAATGGCTCATCAAACGTAGCATAGTCGAAGTTAACCATCAACAGCATGATCCGTCTACCTGTCTTCGGGTCACTGATGATAATATGGTCACGTCCGGCCGCTTCGATAATCCCTTGGAAAATGCGAGCATTCCACTCCTTGTTACCTTCGTATGTCATGTAGAACGTACCGAATTTCCCGAGGTTCAGACGCAAAATATTCTCAATGTAGGATTGTTCGAATTGCGGAGCCGTGGTTGTGATCACTGCACCCGTTGGTGTCATTGGGCTTCCACTGGATACGAGCGGGGGCACACTTGTTGAACTTGGAGATACCATACCTGGCGTCGGTGACATAGTAGGCATTCCGTTACCGATTTTGTAAGACGTACCTTGAACCTGAGAATTGGCTTGTTGACCTAGAACCTGAGAATTAGCTTGTTGACCCAACGTTTGAGTCGTAGGTTGATAAGGCTGATTAATCATAGTGATTCCTCCCCAAATTTAATATACTTCCGGACAGTCTTCGCCTGAAGGACTGAAGAAACAATGCGCTTTGAAACGTCCTGTATTTTGCTGGTTATACCACGTTTCCGGACACTCACCCACAGGTCGGAAGAACCACAATGAATTGCTGGCTGGCCAGAAACGCTCTCCATTGATCACCCGCTGTGCTAGACGAATCTCGGACTGTCTTGCCCGTTGGTAGAAGTAACCCTTCTGTGTTGACTCGTAGCCTCCTGGATTCTGGAAAACCATACTGTTGATGTCGCGAATATCCTTAAAGTCCAGACAATCTACAAGCACTCGGTTCACACTTACATTGCCCACCAGCAGCATGCCCTGTTCGCCGTCACCTTCAGCCTCCGCCCTCATCAGCCTAGCCAATAGCTTGACGTCCTCTGAGTTGGCTTTAATAACAGCCATAGTCTGTTTCCTCCCTTGTTTCAGCTGTTCATCTCCGTACATCGTATTGTGCAGGAGCCCATTCGGTGACACGATTCCATCTTTTTTCCATAAAAAAAAGCCCGGAACCTTTCCCAAAGGGAGGTTCCGAAGCAATTCCTTTCTAATAATATCCGCCTGTTCAAGGCTTGGCTTCGATCCAATAATCATAGGCATGAACAATGTTGCCTTGGTAAGCCTGATAATCAGCCAGCAGGTCAGGCAACTTGGCCAGTTGAGTTTCCATCTCTGCTGCACCCTTTTGGTAAAATGAGATATGATGGCCTTCGTGATTCTCCTTCATCTCTACCGAAATCAACAGTCGTTTTCCCAGTCGATCAGCAATTTCCATCTCCTGACTCACGACAGCAGCAATACCATTGGAACCTTCGGCCATGTTACGAAAAGCCATCAGAGATACATGATCGAGCGTCTTAATCATATACTCTGCTACCGATGTATCTTTTCCTGGCAACGCGAAGCTATCCAGCCATACAGCAAGATCTGCACTCGTTTCCAGATGGCTGTCCTTCTTCGTCTCTTCCTGGAAATAAGCAATGTTGGCAGCCCATTCAGTCAATAATGTATCCCGATTACTCTCCCATTCCGGCAAAGTATATGGTTCAATATCCAGATGGATCCCTTCAAATTGCTCGTCAGGCTCGGATTCAGCATTATAATTTTTCACATAATCAATCAGGCGCTGTATCCGTGGACGATTCTCCTCCTTGCCCCAGATCGGGTGTCCACCCATCGCATGGATTTCAATGCCTTGAGCTGTAGCCCGTTTCACAAAACTGCGATAACTGGAATACGGCTGATCCAGATCCAACCTAACATATAACCAGTTGATATCCTGCTCTCTGGCAAACTCCAGAATGTGCTCTCCTCCGTCATTGGTCACTTGTGAGGCTTCCCATATATACGTTCCCCGGATCTCTGGTTGCTTGGATGGATTCTCCGGTAATGGCACTTCTGCCGGCTCCAGTTGTCCCCAGTATACGATGTCGTGTACAGCAATGCCCGCGTAGGAACTGTGGTCACTGAATGCGGAAGCAACCTCTTCAATAACACTTTCCAGCTGCGTTGTCCCTTTACCGGCAAAGGTCGTGAACTCTTCGCCAGGCATGGGTTTGGTGTTCACTCCAACTGTGACACTTGCATCACTGGCATCCGCCCATTCCATTTCCTGTTCAATTAAACGGATGATGCCATTGTTGCCTTGTGCACTATCACGGTAAGCCAGTAAAGTGACATGATCTACCCGATCCATAAACCAACGTGACAATGATTCGTTATCTGTATCCTCCGAAGTTCTATTCCCTGTTACGGTGTACGAATCCAGCCAAAAGGGCAAATCCACATTAACGTTCATACCACCATTCTGTTCCACTTGCTCTAACAACAGGTTCATATTGGTTGTCCAAGATTGAACCAGCGCTCTGGCATCCTTAGCCCAGGCTGGCAGAACATAGGGCTTGATATCCAAATGAAGAGCATCGAATCGCTCATTAGGCTCAGCAGCCTGATTGTAGTCATTCACCCATGAGGCCATACGAAGCATTGGTCCTTCGCGGCCACTAACCGCCCAGGATGGATCTCCGCCAAGCGCTTCAACCGCAATACCCACACGGCTGGCTTTGGCGATAAACGTCTGGTACACCTCCTTGGAGAGTGTCATATCTACATTCACATACAGTCTGTTTATCTTATGTTTAGCTGCGTTATTCAGCAGCTCGTCTCCGTTGCTAATCGACTGCGCCTGCCATACCCAGGCCGCCCGTATATCCGCGCCGTCTGCTTCAGCAGGTGACTTGGACCCAATCATTATCATCCCTCCAATCAGCAGTAACAGCCAAAACACCTTCCGGGTTGGTTTCCCGAACATATACTCCCTCCATTCCTGTTCTGTTGTAAAATCTCATTCATTATAGCAACCGAGTTATCAAAAACAAATAAGCCCAAGTGCTTAACTTGGGCTTATTGCTCTTAAATGGAGTTGCGACGGGACTCGCTCGGATTGATCCCGGTTCTAGTCCTCATATATCATTTTTCGGGTCATGCCTCCATCAATTACGAGGTTAGTCCCCGTGACAAAGGTATTGGCTGGATCGGATAAATACAGACAAGCACGGGAGATATCCGAAGGAATCCCAACCCGGCCCGATGGATGTTGTTCATGGTCCTCCGTTTTCAGTTTGGACACATCTCCAGTCTCAATCCATCCCGGACTGATACAATTGACCCGAATTTGATCCTTACCAAGTGAGACTGCCATCGCATGTGTCAGAGCAACGATCGCACCTTTGGATGCGGCATAGGCTTCAGTATCCGGCTCAGACATCAGCGCACGGGTAGAAGCCATATTCACAATGGCACCCCCATGTTCATTGTTTTTCATATGTTTGGCTGCTTCCCGACTCGCCAAAAAGCAACTTCTCACATTGGTATTGAGCACATCGTCCCATTCTTCCAGCGTTAACTCATAGGGCGATTTCCATTTCGCAAGCCCTGCGTTATTCACCAGTACATCGATTTGCTTAAATTCCTCCATGGTGGTACGAAAAAGGTTCGTAATATCCTGCTCGTTGCGAACATCACATTGAACAAAGATGGCTTCTCCGCCTTCATTGCGAATGGAAGCTGCGGCTGCCGCACCCTCTGCTTCTTTGTAATCGGCAAGTACAACCTTGGCCCCGGCGACCGCATAAGCCTCGGCTACACTTCGTCCTATCCCTTGAGCAGCACCGGTTACAACAACGACCTGATCTGTAAATGACATATAGATTACCTCCTCTATGGTAATGATCCTTCAATTCTAATCTCAATTGAGCCTCTTCTTATATAAAAACACGTTAGGGCCATTAAGAAACGCTTGTCCAGCAAATAATCAAAAAAAACTCACGCCATCCTGGCGCAAGCTGTTCGGTTTAACCGCGTAGGCGTTCGGAATATAAGCGATTATATCGCTCGAAGCCTATGTAACGCGTTCCCTTGAACGAGAGCCGTCCTTCGTCCCCCTCCGCGCACAAACCATACTCTTCGCCATTGACTTTGAATTCGAGCCGATCTCCACTTTCTACTTCAAAGGTGACGTAATATAAGGTTCGTGCTGTACTGCCTGGTTCAGATTGCGACTGGCTCATCTTCATCCGTCTGCTGGTGATTCGTGAAGGTACGGTCAATAGCGGCTCCGAGTTGTTGCGTCCCCACCTCCATACCTCTTTTCCCATCGACAGAAGGACTATACCTATAATCAGAACAAATACAACCGGAAAGACGGTTCCAAACAAATCAAACATCCAGGATGATTCAATGCCCATGTCTCTCCCTCCGTTCATACAACTTAGGACAGCCGGAGTCTTGACCCGTCTCCTGTAAATGTATATGCACGTAAACAAGGAACTTGTTATCCGGATTGAAATCGAACGGTGTGAAGGGAAAAACCCTCCGGCAGAATACCGAAGGGTTGCTTCATACGAAAATAAATACTATTTCATTATCTAATACCCTATATACCTAGCAGCCATGTTTTTACTTAAAGGTTGTTGCAAATCGATGATCCAACAATATAACCTGATTGACCTGTCCTTCTTTTGTCAGTATGAACGATGCACGATAGATAGCCAAATCATCTTTTTCCGCTTGCAGCGACTTTTCATCCAGGAATGTTTCCTTCTGAATATGATAGGCATAATCGATATTACGTTCAGATTCGACTAAAACATGTTCTTTGCCATACAGATTGAGAATCTCTTGATGTGTCATCCCCGCCTCAGTCCCGCGAGCCGTCTTGAAGTACTCTTTCGAGTCCTTATTCAAGATGATACTAACGACTTTGGCATCCCTATAGCCAATCGTGATCCCGTTATTGTATTGATATGATTGACCCACACCGGTTGATGTTCCCTCACCGAGGATTTTCTCCGCCTCTTCCTGACTCATTCCATACGTAATCTTATCCTCACTGTCGGTCTTCGTCACAGCCATATCCTGTTCTGAAAATTCGTTTGGATTGAATTTGCTATTGCTGCAAGCCGTGATCATGATTAATAATAATGCCGCAATAACCCATGTTATTTTACTCCAGTGTCCATTCTTCATGTACTCACCTCTGATGTTTCTCCAATATTTTATCATATTTTTTAATAAAAAAAATAATTAGTGGTGACGTTTTTGCCATGCCTCACAAAACAAAAAGGGCTGGCTTAGGGTGTAATCCCCGGTCCACCCCCTATTCTTACCTTCTTACGGCTCCATTCCCCATACAAGCTGACCAGTTATCCAATTAAATATTTGAGCAACAAAATCAACAGACCAAATGGAGTCCGATATGTAGCAATGTCATACTTTCTCATTTTCATCATTTCTGGATTCGTGGACACCTTTTCCCACACATCAAACGATTGTGAACGGTTCAGTCGTGTTATTCCTGTAGCATTATCCGCTCCAACTGAGATAACAGCTTCAAGGAAAGACTGTTATCTCAGTTCAAGCAAACCCATTGTGGATGTATATTTAATAAACAAAGGACAATTAGCCTAGGCTGTTAACGAACTTATGCTAATTGTGTGATCACAAGATGTGCCGATACAGGTCTTGTTCCGCCCGCAAGTGGCGTGATTGTTAATGCAGTAGCATTACCAGCCGGGTTCCGAACGGTCAGAATAGAATTAATCACGGTTGTCTGCACCAAAGCCATACCAACAATCTGAGACGTTCCCGTTGCTCGCCCAACTACTGTGGGAGCCAGATCTGCCCCATTGAGAGTTAAGATTAATTGACCCGCTTCATTGATGCTCACCTGGAACAAAATCTGATACGTACCAATGGCTGCCAGATTGAATGAACTAGGCCCCGTGCGTGCGATAGTTGTTCCACTTGTCGGCCCATCCTGAGGAAAGCTTACATCAGTACCGGGAGCAACCGTTGCAGCATTATCAGGTGGCATCAGTGCGAAAAAGTCAGCGAATCCCAGTACGCTTCCGGCTGCTCCTGTCGCACCTGTAGCTCCTGTGGCTCCAGCGGGACCAGCTACTCCTGTCGCACCTGCCAGGCCTGCTGCTCCAGCGGGACCTACCGCTCCTGTTGCACCTGCTGGACCTGCCGGGCCTACTGCTCCAGCGGGACCTACCGCTCCTGTTGCACCTGCTGGACCTGCTGGGCCTACTGCTCCAGCGGGACCTACCGCTCCTGTTGCACCTGCTGGACCTGCCGGGCCTACTGCTCCAGCGGGACCTACCGCTCCTGTTGCACCTGCTGGACCTGCTGGACCTACCGCTCCTATTGCACCTGCCGGGCCTACTGCTCCAGCGGGACCTACCGCTCCTGCTGGACCTGCTGCTCCTGTCGCGCCTGTCGTCCCAGCGGGGCCTGGGAAACCTTGTGGTCCGATGGCTCCGGCAGGTCCTGGGTTACCTTGCGCACCTTGTGGCCCTACAGCACCTGCTTCTCCCGGAATCCCCTGAGCTCCCACCGGTCCAGCAGGCCCCACCGGTCCTTGAGAGCCTACTGCTCCAGCGGGACCAGGCTGTCCCTGAGGTCCTTGTGGTCCAGGTGGCCCCCCGCTGGTCCTTGAGCTCCGGGTGGCCCTTCCACTCCTTGTTTACCTTGTATACCCTGTACGCCTTGTATACCTTGTGGTCCTGTTGGCCCAACAACAGTAGGGGTAGATATATTCACTTCTGGAGGCGGACATTTTACTTGAACGAACTTTTTAACCACTTTCAATCGGCGTTCTTTTCTTTTAACTTTGCACGGACATACTGTTGCCTTTTTTCTCTTCATATGCTTCTTCACTTCTGAATGACTCACAGTGTGGACACCTCCCTATAGACATAGTTTAACGTACGTATGTAGATGAATAGATGCGTGGACGAACAACCAATTTAATTAAAAAACTCCGCTGATTTTCAGTGAAAACAATAAAATCTGTAGCAACTGCCAAAAAAAAAACTCATGCCATTTGGGCATGAGTTGCATGATTTAACCACGCAGACGTTCCGAATAAAGCCGATTAGTTCGTTAAAAGCAAATATCATGTTCCCATGAAAGAGAGCCATCTTAAATCTGCTTCGCGTCTACAACGATATACGAGTTTTTGGAAAAAGGTAACCACGTCTTCCAAAGCGGTTCCAGTTCACTTATGCTCATTTTTCGATTGTAATGTTCTTCATCACAGTTGATGGTATGGCTCAACGAATCAGCCAAGTAGAGATGCGTTTCATCATAACCAACAACAGGAACAAAATGTAAATAACGTTGTTTGGGATGTACTTTGATAAAAATAATAACAGGTACCCCTTGGCTTATACGCTTCTTCAATGAATTCACATTGCCACGCAAGTACGTTGCCTGATATCCAAGCTTCCTAAAAAATACAACGACCGCCTTGGGATATACCGTCCCATCCAGTAATTTGCGGGGATATCTTTCGTAGAGCCTCGGACCGTCTGACTCGATACCAAAATGTCTCAAAACATACGCACTGGAGAACGCAGCGCATTCATAGTTATTCTGAATATCCATTCGATTGGGAGATTGAATATGATATGTAGTTGGCACCTGGACACTGTACATGTAATCTTTCTTGGGAAAACTAAAATAAAGGGCGATTACCCCAAGAATGATCAACCACAGCACGACATTGGATATCATTTTATAACTTCCCCTTTGTATGTTCCTAATTGATATTGTACTACTTTATCTATTCTCGAAATAGAACAGCGACCCCATCACCAGTTCTTCCAAACCCATTCTTTAATCTGCTCGGCGGCTTCTTCTGCTGAAAGTTCCGTGGAATGGATTGTTGACATGGCCGGATCAAATGCAGTTTCTGAGTTCTGAATTAACCAGTTGGCAAAATTTTTGTGATCTTCAATCAGGTTCTCATCCCACCCCCTGGCTCTTAAACGCGACTCTCTGGTAACATCATCACAATGCAAGTTAACGTATAGAATTCGATCAAACTGATCTTTATACTCGGACGATGCAATGTTTTCCGGCACCATTGTTCCACATAAAATCGTCCCTCGGCCGCTTAACGATATGCTATAAGCAATCCGTAACCAATTCTCTTTGGCAATCTGCCAATCTACATTATTGATGATATCCATATCAATGAACTCTATCCTGGTTAAGCTGTCGCCTGGATTCTGGAAATACAACTGCATGAGAATGGCATCTTTTATAATTTCTTCGTATGAGCCATGGTTCAGATGTATATCTTCTTGATAAAAAATAGATCGCAGCAAGTATGGAAGCAAAGTTAGAAACACCAAAAAGATAGACCCACGCACCCTGATTGTTGGGAATATTCTCAAGAAGCATTTCATGAACAAGACTACGAACAGTTTCAAGCCGCTTGAATTCCCTAGCCAAATTCAAACTTTAACCTCCCTGTGGTACGCTAGTATAGCTTCTTGTATAACCAATACTAGAATTAGCTTTTGGGACTCACGACTGAATAGTTTGCTCCCCTGTATTCAAAAGAGTCCTTCTACGATCGGCACTCCATTTTCAAGCCTTTCCTGACTTTCTGAAAGGTAAGTTCTTGTCCAATCATTCAAATTGGAAAAGTCAAAGCTCCGGTACATCCCGATATAAACGATAAGCTCCCTTAATCTGAGAAATAAAACCAAGTTATTTAATGATTGATGATCCATTCTATTGTATCGTTCATATCCTCTTAGAAAACACTTCAAAAATCTTCTGGCTTGGGCATTTCGCTCAGCTTTTGAATCATTAAGCACCACATAAACCATATAAAAAATCTGAATGGCGATATCTTCTTCGTACCAACTATATTGGCATTCATCAAAATCAAAAAGCGTCATTTTAACATCATCGATAAAGAAGTTTCCTACATTGATATCCCCATGAATAAGCCCGTATGTATCATCTTTTTTTGAACCATTAATTTGGCTAGTGACCTGCTCGAAACTTGCGAACACCAGGATCTGATTCGAGGGGATGAATTTCTTCATACCTTTCAAATAAGCGTTTTCAGTCCAATTATGGCGTGTGATTTCTTTTTTACTTGGGACATAGGTTCTTGATAATGTATGAATCTGACCCGTTATTTCCCCGCACATTTCTGAGAGAGAATCGTTATTCATACACTCGGGATAAAAAATCTTATTTCCTGAAGCTTTTTCAAATGAAGTGATTATCATGTAAGAGTTATCCAGTTCTAACGTTTCCACAAATCTGTCATGCTTGGACACGATTGGTTTACTGACAGACACTCCATTAGTATAAAGATACTGAACCCACTCCAGCTCCCCTTTTACGCGATCTGAAGAACGGTGAGAGCTATGAGTGATTCTCAGTATATATGTTGTACCATTTCTTTCATATTCATAAACGAAGTTTTGAAAACCACCGATATATTTTAAATCAAGTAAGCCCAGTCCATAAGATTTCGCTGCATCCGCAAGTATTTGGTCATTCATAAGCTCTTTTACATATTGCTCCATAGCATTCATCCCTGCCTAACTCAGTATCTTTTTAAAATCAATCCTTGTATAGGTCTTCTCATAACCTGAGCCATCTTCATTGTAATATATAGCATCTTTTGAATACGGTTCTGAAATAGCAGAATAACCATGCTTAGAGATAAGCTTAATCATTTTGGGGTTTTCAACAGGATCAACACTAACGTACATTTCAGTGAAACTTAACTCTAAAGCAAGACGTTCTCTATAATGAATCAATGCTGACCCTATACCTTTACCACGGTACACTTCTTTAACATACAAATCGCTTAACTTGGGAAACCGTGCCCCTTTTAAACGTAGAACGCCGAACCCCAGTAAGAGATTCTCCTTCTCAGCTACTACCAATATTGTTTCTTTATTCTCTTGCTGAGTCAGATACAACATAAATAAATCCTTGTTATTCCTTATGGAGCATAGTCCATCAATATCATTTTTATTAGCTATTCTAATCGTGTGTGGCATAACTCGTCTCCTCAAAACCTATCAATTAGAATACGGCTCAGTAAGAACCGCCAATTAATACGCTTACATATTTATTTAGTCGCTCAAATTAAAGTGACTTTCAATCTGCTTCATCATGATTCTTTCTTCTAATCCTTATGCCAATAAAAAGTATAGTGTGAATGCTGTTGGAAGCCTAACGACTTGTAAAATGGACTGTCCGAAATAACATACGCTTTTTCAGCACCTAAGGAGCGGCCTCTCTTCAAGGCTTCCAAAATCACTGCTTTACCGAGTCCCTTTTTCCGATACTCTGGAAGGGTACATACAGGTTCAACGTAAACATAATCTGTTTTTGGACTGTACCATAAGCCGCAGTAAGCAACATATTCCCCCTCTTCATTTTCAGCAACGATATGTAGGAAAGGATTCATATTTCTTGCGGACATCATTGTTTTTTGCTTACTCATAGTAGCATCGTCCACTGGTACAGATCCTTCGTTGTCAAATGCTTTCCATAACATATGATGGAGCTTATATAAGTCATTTTCTATATCCATATTCTTTACGGTTATGTCTTCAGGGATTGTATAGTCCAGACTAACACTCGATAGTGTGAGTTCAAGTATGTTTTCAGTCATGTCGTTCGCTGCATATTTCTTACTGTGCAATAAATCTAACATATGCGTATCCTTGTCGTTCACTGCAATCCCCAAACCATGTTCATTACTAAAATTCGCAGTGGTATACTCTAATATATCATTTTGTAATTCTTCATATCCTGGTTTAGCTGCAAAGAAGGCTTCACCGAAATAGTGATCAAAGGTTGCTAAACCAACTAACTCGTCATTACAATACCACAAGCCAATCTTGTCCATCAGGTCATGGTTAAAATCGGGATGGAAAAACATCCACTCCCATCTTGCCCAATTCCAATTAATATGAGTACGATCGTCCTTAGATAATTCAATCAAAAAATCACACACTTGATCATAATAAGAATCATCAAAATTTCTAAAATCGATTTTCATTTTAAAATCCCCCATAAATAGTCTGCTTTTAAAGCTATCTCAAGAGCGTCTATTCCTTTGTACTAGAATGCTTCTGCAAAATCATAGATGACATGTGTCGGATCTGGATCAGTATCCATATTCTCAAATAATACTACCACAAACCTACGATTGCCCCTGATGAAAGAATAAAGTAAGGGTTCCACCTATTGTCACCTTCCCAAAAATAATCAATAAACACTTCATATCTTCCGTCTTTATGTATCTCTTGATTGGTATATTGACTGAAGTCATATTCGTAAAATGGATATAAATTCGATAGCGTTTCTTTATCCTCAATAATAACTGGAACAAGTATAATCTCCATTTATTCATGTTTGAATAATGCTGTAATAATCATTTCAGCACATTCTTCTGGTGTATTTAAACTCGTATCAACGAAAGATCTATAGCGAATGTTTTTTGCCATCATTTCACTTTGCTCATCGGATTGATCTTCTCTTCGATCTCCACGTTCAATATTTCGCTGACGACAAAGATCCAAAGGGCAATACACCTCAACAATATCCAGTGGATATCCGTCAAATATGTCTTTAACGAGTTCATAATGTGGTTTTAACTCTGGTCTTTCCACGAGAATCCCATCGATGATGACATTATTTCCACGATCCGAAAATAGCCTTGCCGTTTGATACATGATAATGATGGCTTCACTTAAATACTTCCAGTAATCTGTCTGGAGATGTGTATCTCCGATCGTATTTTCAAAAAGATCATTGGCAACAACATAGAAAAATGGATCAGAGTTTGTTTGCATCGCTTCTACAATGGAAGTTTTACCTGAGCTTGTTACGCCATTTAGAAATATAATTTTCCCTTTTCCCATATTTATCAGCTTCCTTTGAATAAGTTTACTTAATACGATTATTGAACTATAAGTTAGTTCTATGGTTTTGACAGCTATCAATTATGGGGTGAAATGAGGAAGTCTCAACCAATTGATTACCAAGTAAGAGATAGATACGTACCAAAGCTGAAATAGCTTAGTAAACTGCTGGTCGGTCGGCAATATGCCATGATCTCTCCAATTTTTAATCATATCTTTACAACTGACATTTTCTTGTGTGTTTATTCCATTAATACTTCTAATTGGGAGACTGCCGTGACGAGAATAAGGGCCAAATAAATCTGAAGCATTAAATACTCCAAGGAAGCATCCCTTAAAATGAAAATTATCATGAATTTGTTTATCTAGCCAATACACCAATCGGTTTACTTCAGGTATGTTAGACTTTTCATCATATAAGACTTTGTTTCGAATTATATCCTTGTTTATGGTCTCCAAAATATTGCTTAGCCTTTTAATAAAATCAGATTGTGTGTAACTATATAAGTTAGCCCATTCGTACAATACTACACTAATTTCTTTTTTGACTATTGCACCCTTAAACAGATAAGAACTATTGAATACGTCTTTACTATCAATTTTATATTTCTCAAAAGGGGACACCTTATACGTTTCAAGTAGCTCATTCATCTGAATCGCCCATAGATACTCTTGGAATGGGTTTGCTTCTATATATTGTTTTCTTCCTTGGTTCAGAATATGAATTTGCATACTTTAAAGCTTTCGAATCAGCTATTTGAATTTCTTTTGTTTTTAGCAGGTTCTCTATGTCGCTTATATTAATATGCTCCCCCATTTGTCGAATTTCTTTAATAATCTGATGACTCCAAAGGAGTGATAATTTCCAGTGCGCTTCATAATAGCTAAGAAATACACGATGTAATGAAAAATAATTACTCTCACCTAATTGTGAGATCATGTGATCCACATCTTTGTGGTGAACTCTAAATAAGCGTTCTTCTTTAGTAGCGTAACCATCTTCTACATTGGTTGTTTCCCTATCCTCAAAATCCAAATAAAATGAATTTAACGCAGGTAATGTATTAAATTGAGCAGAAACGATAAGTCCGGAATCTTCTGAATATAATCTTTGCAAGTAAACTCTCCTTTTTATAATAATCAGCACGCCTAGATGATATCTACTTCAATACATCATATAACATCTAATTTATGCACTTCATAAATACCACATTTTAATTAAAATACCTGAATTACTTATATAATAACCCAATCTGCTGTAATTGCGAAGTGAAATTAAGAGCGCATACAAATAGTCTAATCCACTTATATATTTCAAACCTTCCGATTATACGGAGGTTACAATTACATATCTCCGCATCAAAAAGAGCCCTCTTTTAAGAGTGCTCTTCGTCAACTATTAGTGTCTAGCATTTGTAACTGTATACTCTGTGTATCACCCACCTAAGCGTACATCATGTCCATAAACCCGCGAGTAACATCTTCACCTTTGGCTGGCTCCGGCTGATCTGCCTGTGCATGTTCTGCCATGCATGCCTTCACCGCTTCCTCCGTTGTGCAACGATTGGCATCGTCACATGTGTAGCATAAGTGAAGCATATATCTGGTTAATTCATCCGCCTGCGTGGATTGAGTTTGACCGTTGGTTCTCATCTTCATCACTCCTTCTCTTGTTGAATTAAATATATCATCTTATCCATAATTTATTTGTGATTTTTTTCACAAACTAAGGAGAAAAAAAGGAACACTCTGGTCCCTTTTCTTTCCCATCCGAAAACACTTCCAGTTACAACACTTTCCAATGTACACCACCGTCAAGCGTTTGCAGTAACAATGACCTTTTGGTATCCGTATTTTCAACCAAAAGCCAGCCTAGTTCTGAATTAGCCATCTGAAGCTTTACGATCTCCGGGTAGTCTTTGAATATCTTCTCCAGCACACTGCTTACAGGAAGGGCTTTCCACGTTCTCCCCGCATCCTTGGTGTAATAGGTTATGCCCTTTTGCATAGCCCAGCCTTCTGAAGCATTCAGAAATACCGGTGAAAGATTGCGATTCGTACCCATTTGTTTGTTTAAACTGAACGTGGATAGTTTCCAGCTCTCTCCACCATCTGATGTGAAGAAACCATTGAATGTTGTACTCTCCCCTTGAGAGCATGACATTGACATCCAGGCTGACTGTGCTTCGCGTCCGAAGAATTCCGGTGAACTGATACTAAAATTACCACATCCCTTGAACTTGTTTCGATCAAAGAAGGATGGCCCCGTATCCCAGTTCACTCCGCCGTCTGACGTCACATACAACTTCGGGGTACCGAACTCAATCGCGGTTAGGAAACCATGCTTCGGATCGGAGAAGGTCATACCTGTTGTATATCCGCGTCTCGATATCTCATCAGATTCCTCTTTACCATCTTCATCACTGGACGACATTCGATTCCAGGTAATACCACCATCTTCGGTGAAGTACAATTTCTTGTCCTGTTTGCCAATCGCAGTATCCAGCGTGGTAAGAATCCAGCCTTTTTCAGGAGATACAAATGAGATCGCGGTCACTTTATCCGTTTTGGACAACGAGGACAGACTCCAACTTACACCACCATTGTTGGTCCGAAGCACCATGGTGTCTGTTCCGCCCATACCTTCACGAACAATCCAACCATGAGTACGATCTACAAAATAAATACTTTGTCCATATTTGGGGTTAGCCGGAAACTGCACATTTTCCGAAGGGGAAATATTGGTCCAAGTCTTTCCCTGGTCCTGAGTGTAGTACAGTCGCAGCGCATTCCGCGTCACTCCCCATGCCAATCCTCCGTTGCTATTAAGCAACTGAAAATCGGTCAATCGGGTCTGAATCTGATACTTCGCCATCTCTGCCGATTCAGTACTGTTCACAGGAGGAACGACGGTTAACGTCTGCCCTGTGTTCCCGATGTCATCTTGCTGTTGCGGAGGTTCTGCTTCCGGGGGCTGATCTGAGTCGGTGCAGGCCGCCAGTACGAATACTATACCTATAGACAGCAATGCTGTCTGCGCGATTTTGATCCATTGCAAGCGCAAGTGGGTTCCACCTCTCTCATTCAATATGCAGGCGCGCATGCCTGTCCTATGAAGTTTTATTTACGATTCATCAGAATCCACTGCTCCTATTCTACCACAAACCCTTCCCTAAAGGCTCACACTCACCCCATGCTCGCATTTCGTCACCATTTTGTTGATTAGCTTATCATCTCATCGGTATATTGTTATTTCGACATAATATTTCGCAAAAAGACATGAAATGTGAAGTATTTTATAGACAGGACTCGCTTTATGCCTTCGTATCCCTTAATATGGATGGGAGTATACCCCAAAAAGGAGAGGATATGAACATGACAAATAGTGCAGCATTGAAACCAAGTCGTGTCGTGATTGTAGGCATGGGCGCGGTAGGAACAACAACGGGATACACGCTAATGTTGAGACAGCGTTCGTCCGAGTTGGTATTTGTGGATGTGAATCATGATAAGGCAACCGGCGAAATGCTCGATATGAATCACGGTCTTCCATTTACAGGTGGCGTAAAAGTATGGGCTGGTGATTATTCCGACTGCAAAGACGCAGATATCATCATTATTACAGCTGGTGCTTCTCAGAAGCCTGGCGAAACCCGCATTGATCTTCTGAAGAAAAATGCAAGCATTTTCAAAGATATTATCGAACGTATCACTGAAGTGAATTCTCATGGTATTTTGCTGATTGCAACCAACCCTGTAGATATTCTGTCCTATACTTCATGGAAACAAAGCGGATGGCCTGCTTCCCGTGTCATCGGTTCAGGCACATTGCTCGATAGCGCACGTTTCCGTTACCTGATTGGTAAAAATAAAGGAATCGATCCACGTAGCATTCACGCCCACATTATTGGTGAGCATGGCGATTCCGAAGTTCCGGTATGGAGCCTGGCTAACGTTGCAGGAACAGATCTGGAACTGGATGAAGAAACACAGCAAGATATCTTCGACCGTACCAAAAATGCAGCGTATGAGATTATTAATGCCAAGGGCGCGACTTCCTATGCAATCGCACTTGCACTGGATCGCATTGTAGCTGCAATTCTCGGCAACGAGGGCTCTGTTCTGAATGTATCCACGTTCCTGGAGGATTATAATGGCGTATCGGATGTCTATCTTGGTGTGCCTTGTGTTGTAGATCGCAACGGCGTACGTGAGATTCTCCCTCTCCCATTGAACGAAACAGAGAAAATCGCCTTCCAGGCATCTGCTAACAAATTAAAAGAACAAATCGCCGGACTGGAATAATCTAGCCACACCATCATTTATGTGGTGAAAGATACAGTACGTTGAAAGTTAATATAATGAAATGCTGATCTTTAGCCAAAACGACCATTCGTTTCTTCCGCAGAGAAGATTCGAATGGTTCTTTGGTTTGAACCTCAATGATTAGTTGATACACAAATCTGTTGATTAGTTTACATAATATTAATTATGTTTTATTATTCTATATCCTTTATTACATTCCAAACGAAAACAAAAAAATCCTGTCACCTGGACAGGATTTTCTTCTGATTCATTTCACTTGATTTATTTCAATGTTATTCGCATCTTAGTAGGTCGGAAGTTTAACTTCCAGCAAAGCCATAGCTTCTTCCTTCTCTCGGCTCGTTACATGAGTGTATACAGTGGTCGTTTGAATTGAAGCGTGACCAAGCAGCTCCTGCACCGTACGCAAGTCCGCTCCGCGCCGTAACATCATCGTGGCGAAGGAGTGCCGCAGCTTATGACTGGAGTAACTCTGACGCTGATTGGAAGGCGAATCCTGCTGGAAGCGTTCAAACGTTTCCGTCGAGAGGAGCTGAATACTCCGAATGGACAGCCTTTTTCCTTTCTGCGAGACAAACAGCGCTTCTTCCTTGTCTCCACGCCACGGGTCCAGCCGCTCACTCAGCGCTTGTGACAACACCTCGGCCACGGTCTCTGGTACAGGGAGTGTACGCCATTTCCGGCCTTTACCGAATACATCCAATGTACGCCGCTCCGCATTGTAGTCTTTGCAATTCAAGGCGTTCACTTCCCCAACCCGCAATCCCATATATCCCATGAGCAGAAAAACAGCCATATTCCGTGTCCGATACTTCCCCTCCACCGATTTCAAAAACCGTGTCAAACCACTTTCGTCCAGGAAAACGGGGGCACGATTTTTCTCGGTTTTGGACTTCTTAATCCCGAATGCCGGATTATTTGCCAATACTTCGAGTTCAATAAGGGACTTATAGAAGCAGTTAACCGCCGCATGTTTACGATTCCGCGTGGCATCACTAACCCCGCGATCACGGGCGCGAGACAGATAAGACAACACATGCAACTTCTTGACCTGCTCCAGTGACTTGCCTTGAATGGAAATGAGGAATTCCACCACGTCACCCGTGTACGATTTTACTGTATGCCCTGTATAACCGGCATCTTTCATCCAGATGTGAAAAGCTTCAAGCTCATCAGCATACTGTTCCTGAATCTCCTCGGTCATCATCTGCATTCATCACCTCCCATTCCATTCGCATGTATTGACAGTCTGTTATTCAGGCTATGATTCAGGTTAAGCCAAGATCCTGTGCTTCATCTACAATAACTACATCTATGATTGGACGGATCGCCTCTGGCTTACCCTCTCTGCGGGTAAGTACAAAGGATGGCAATGGATTCTCGTGCAGACCATTCACAGACTCACAGATCTGAACATACAGGTCCATATGCAACGTCTCACCTTTACCAGACACATTAATAACAGGCCAATCTTGCTGAATGCACGCAGGCCAGTGTGCCAGTTCGTTAGCCGGTACAATACTTAATTGCTGAATGGCAGGATCAATAGGGTAGATCCCTTTCCGTTCAGGCTCATCGTCAAGCTTGTCCACGCCCAACAGCTGTGCAGACTGCTCGTCTGGTGCAGAATAGATCGAGTAACACCATGGAGTAACACCCCAGGCAATGGCCATAAGACCTTCTTCCAGCAGTGTGTCCGACAGCTCACCCTCTGCAAATTGTTCAATCAGATTATGGCTACCCGGTCCGACCAGTTCCTCCACACGTCTAGCCAGCCGAGGCAGATCAGCAAGAATGAACCCCCCTCTACCGTAGGAGTCAAATACATGATGGTTTCTGCTCCACACAGCTTGAGATGGTGAACTCAACGACGCTTCTGCGGGGAAAAGCGATATATATACGGTGATAACCTGCGCGTACTTTACCATCGCAAGCTGTTCAGGTTCGAGTGTACCTTCAGCGATGCGAGGTGTCTTCATGTGCAGGGAGATTCGAAGTTCGTACTCTCCTTCCATGAATGCAGACCACCCCAGTTGAATAGCTTGTTCAACCCCTTCAATAGAAGCAATTGAAATCGTGCTATCCGGTTTCAGGTGAATAGCATATTGCACATATGCAAGCTCTTCACCATAGATGATATTAGCACCTTGACGATCGATGGGTGATTCCAGCTGTTGTGCAACTACCGATACTTTGCGCCCATCTTTCAATCGGCGTTGTGGATCTATATCCAGCAGCACACCGTCTGTATCCCCTGATTGCGAGATGATTAGCTGCGCCTCGGCGAGTACGGCTGAGTCAGCAAGTGCAAATCCAAAAACTGAGTTCTGGTGATTTGAATTCGTATGTAATAGTGTATTCATGATTCATCCCCTCTTTTCTGTCTGATGGCATGTCACATCCCCCAATATATTTCATATTCGGCTTGGCCGCAACCCCGATTCCCGTGATCACGTTAGCCATACCCCTTATTACTTACCCACAATTGTTGGAAAATCCAACGTTTCATTTCTTTTAGCAACCCGTTTTCTTTTCTTCCTATTTCAAAAAGAATCCCCATCCCGCTTCGCCTTGGCGATACGAAATGAGGAATCGAAGGAGACAGTGTAATTGACTCTTGTCTATTTACCCTTTGATCTGAAAGCACCAGATATGCGTCGTGCCGGATTCAGATGACTGTAATGTCGTCCATACGCAAAGTAGATGATCAGTCCGATGAACAACCAGACGAAGAACGTAATCCAAGTCAGAGCCGCAAGACGAGTCATCAAGTACATACAACCCAGAGCGCTCAGAATCGGAATCAATGGCACAAGAGGTACGCGGAAGCCGCGTTTGAGATCCGGGTTATTTTTACGCAATACGATAATGCCCAGACTTACCACTGCAAAAGCAAATAGCGTTCCGATGTTTGTAAGCTCCGCCAGATGTCCGAGCGAGATGAACCCGGAGAATAAAGCGACGATAATCCCCGCAACCCACGTTCCAACAGCCGGTGTCTGACTTTTGCCACTGATCTTGGAGAAAACAGGCGACAGCAGTCCATCACGGGACATGGAATAGAGCAGACGTGTCTGACCATACATCATAACGAGCAACACTGTCGTAATCCCGGTAATTGCTCCAAGTGACACAATCCAGGATAGCCCCTTTAATTGTACATATTCAAATGCAAAAGCAACCGGATCACTCACATTCAGCAGGTTATACGGCACGATGCCCGTAAGAATCAACGATACTACAATGTAGAGAACGGTACAGATCGCAAGTGACGCAATAATACCAATCGGCAAATCCCGTTGAGGTCGCTTCACCTCTTCTGCCGCAGTAGAGACCGCATCGAATCCGATGTAGGCAAAGAATACCGTCGCCGCTCCTGCGGTTACACCCGAGATCCCAAACGGCAGGAAAGGCTGCCAGTTATCTGGCTCGACATAGAACACACCCACCCCGATGAAGATCAGCACCACGATCAGTTTAATCGCGACCATGATCCCGCTCGCACGAGCCGCTTCCTTCACCCCACGTGTGAGCAGGAAGGTAATCATCAGCGTAATAACTGCAGCCGTGATGTCAAAATACGTTCCCTTCTCCGGACTGAACGCACTCGTCAGTGCATGAGGCAATTCCAATCCGAACCCGGACAATAACGTTTGGAAATATCCCGACCATCCGCTGGCTACTGCCGCACTCGCGAAACCATATTCCAATATCAAATCCCAGCCCAGTATCCAGGCAATCACTTCACCAAAAGCTGTATAGCTGTACGTGTACGCACTACCCGATGCAGGTATGCTTGATGCAAATTCCGAGTAACACAATGCGGCGAACGCACAGATGATACCTGCCAGCAGAAAGGACAATACAAGTCCCGGGCCCGCATACGTTGCAGCAGCTACACCCGTCAGTACGAAAACCCCTGTACCAATAATAGCGCCCACCCCGAGTGTGGTTAAATCAAGCGGACCCAGCGCCCTTTTCAATACACCGTTGTCATCGCCTCCAGAGGCAATTGGTTTTTTACGAAATAATGAAGATCGTTGTTCGTTCTCACGCATGGTCATGTTCCTCTCGTCATGAATCTTGAATGTGCTCTGAATGAAGTCGAGATTGGATGGCTTTTCATCTGTTCTATGAAAAAGTCATTTGTTCTATCTTATCGGTCATCTATAAAAAACTATCGAATTCTACACGTTATCGCGTTGCTTGGTTAAATTTATTTTTGAATACGACTTATTTTGTTCTTTTTCCACGAATATTATCATGATCTGTTGCACGTGGTGGATTATGAAAATGGATTTAAAACAAAACTGCGTATAATTTATATTATGCGCAGTTTTTCAGAACCTTATTATTCGTCCAAACACTCTCTATATCGTTGTTATATGAATATCAGAGAAAGAGGACTCTTTTCGTCTTTTTCCGCTGTCTTTTCCTAACTCAATCTGTCTTATGTATCTATACGCAAGCACGTCAAAGAGCCGCACAGCGATCTGCGGCCCTTTGATATGGATTGTTGTAAGAGTTACGTGAAGAGATACTACTCTAGTTCACTCTACTTTATTATGAAAATGTAATTCTCTCCGCATCGGACATCTGGTATTGAGTTAACAAATATTCTTTACTCTGCATCGCCGCATGACGAACAGCGTCCAAATCGACATGTAGCAGCTTGCCTCCCCGCTTCACGGGCTTGCCTGCCACAAACACGGTATCGACGTTGGAAGGATTCGCGAATTGAACCACAGCACCAATGGGATCATGAACAGGGAACATATTGAGATCTGTGGTACGAATCATGATCAGGTCTGCTTCTTTTCCAGGAGTCAGCGATCCAATTTTCTGTTCCAGCCCCAGTGCTTGTGCCCCCGCTGAAGTTGCAAATCTCAATACCTGACTGGATTTCAGGTTCAGCTCACCTGGCATATCACCCTGTTGCAGTAGCTGTTCATTCACTCTGGATCGTTCAGCCTGAAGTGCAAACTTCATCTGGGAGAACATGTCTCCACCTGTAGATGTCACAACATCCACACCAAGTGTAGGCGTTCCTCCATGCTCAAGAAAGTAACCCGTAGCCGGATATCCATGCCCCATCATCATCTCAACCTCAGGTGTAACCGATAGGGAGGCACCGCTGTCCGCCAACATTTTATATTCATCAAGACCCATTGTGTTCCCATGAACCACATTCACCCGGGGACTCAAGAGACCTGCTTCATACAAACGACTAATCGAGCGATCTACCGATCCCCAACTGCCAAACCCGGCATGCATGGAACAGATGGCATCCAGTTCTTGTGCCAGCTGTATTTCCTTCACCGTTGTATCCCAGTGGCTAAACTCAGGACCACGTATGGCAAGACCGAAAGTGAGCAATTGATCCCTGGACGAAAAATACTGCTCTTTCACTCTTCTCACATCGTTCGAATACGTCAACTGACTATCCCGGTTCCAGTAATTAGTCTCACCTGGTATCCCATGAGCATATACTGCCCGAATCCCGGCATCCTGAAGCCCACGAATCAGCTCATCGGCATGCTCGGGGGAATAAGGCATGCTCCAATCGAGTACGGTCGTCACTCCTGCATTAAGCGCTTCCAAAGAACCCAAAAGATTCCCGATATAACTATCCTGCGGCCGCAGTTTGCTCCCTAATGCCCCATAATAGAGATTTTGCAAATAAACAGGCAAAGACCAATTGGTTCCCGCTGTTTTGACAAGCGACTCCCACATATGCCGATGTGTATCCACCAGCCCCGGTAGGATAATCATCCCGGAAGCATCAATAATTTCTACATCGGGAATATCCAGATCGGGCTGGATCGCTGTGATCAGTGAATCCTCAATTAGAACATCCGCCCTGTTATACTGCCCTACTTGGGCATCCATCGATATAACACAACCATTTTTTAGCAGATAACTTGTCTGCATAAGACACATCTCCAATCTTGTTAGTTTGAAAGACGATACCACCTTGCATACGAATCGTTACTGCTTCTGACTATTTTTTCGCTAGTATATATACATTATATAGCAGTTATTAAATATGGTCAATTTTGGAATACGTTCAATATATGAGGAATGTAAGATGAGAGGTTGAACAAGCCTGGACTCATCTTCTATTATTCTTTAGATCCCACTTTTCGTTTGGCCCGAAATCTTCTGACTTTTATCAAGTTACCACACATCTTGTCATCACAATATTTTTGTGTTCTGCTCCGTGTATCGTCATAGAACATCCAGCGGCAATCGGAATTGTCACAGATTCGTATCCTCTTTCCTTCCCCTTCCACTAAAGTCATTGCAAAATCAGCGGCTACCTCTGCCATGACCTGCGTCCAATTCGCTTCCGCCGGAACAAGTTGAAGTTTCAGTTTTTGATCCATTGAGATCAATCTTCTACTTACCCTTCCCGCTTCCATGACAGAGTTCAGCCAATCCAGTTCTTTATCGGTTAATACATTCCCAAGAGATAATTCGCTTCCCAGAGCGAGCAGTTCATTTCTGAAATGCCTCATCGTTAACTCGTCTTCAGAGGAAGCTGGTATTAAGGCACTTAGTTGCCAACGATTCAGAAAACCTTGCTGCCAGTTCAGATTCCCCAATCTGTCCTCCGATCGATCCCCACCACGCCAATCATGATAATCACTGTTCACAAAATCAGTCCATAATCTATCCATATAAGCCTCCGTTTTGATGTAACCATCTTATATTATAAAAGAAGGTTACATCATGCCTTTGTTATGTTATATTGAGTGTAACCTTATTGAGCCATTTTAGCTAGTTACACACCAATTGTATTCAAGGAGAGGAATGAAACAATGACGAGGACAACAGCATTAGATGTGCTATTGATACAGAAAGATGACATATGGGATCAATGTAATTGGATAGTTCCATTGTCGAAAGCACTGGAAGGACTTACAGCAGAACAGGCAGCCTGGGTTCCACCTTCAGGAGGACTAAGCATCTGGCAGTTGGTTAACCATATGTACTATTACAATCAGCGCTTGTTACATCGTATCCAAGGAACTGCATCTTCAATACCCTCTGCTGACTCCAACGAATCCACTTTTGGAGATTCCGGAGATCCTTCCAATACAGTGAGCTGGAGTAAACTTATGGAGGATACAGCTCTGCTGGCACAGCAATTGCGTAATCACTTGGAGGTACTAGAGGAGTCAGAGCTTGAAGCTACTTATATGGACTCCGAAGATAAATGGGCACAAGCACTTGCCCGCTGGATGCTGCATGATGCTTATCATGCGGGTCAGATTGTTCTTCTCCGCAGGCAGCAGGGAAGCTGGACTATTGTTTTCTAAAAAAACACTTGAACTGCTAGCGCTTACAGGAATAAGATGAACTTATTAATGTTACAGCTTGTTCAACATACTAAATAATTGAATAGGATCTTCGGGGTAGGGTGCAATTCCCAACCGGCGGTGATGTTCTACGGAACCAGCCCGCGACTCGCCGAATGTACTTGCGTAGTGCATTCGGCGACTGACTTGGTGAGAATCCAAGGCCGACGGTACAGTCCGGATGAGAGAAGATCAACACATTGACATGCCGTTCACGGGAAGGCCTCTTTCCTGACGCATGTCCTTGGATGGTCCCCCGTTTATTTGGTTTATACCAAAACGGGGGATTTTGTCGATTTTGCCAACTGAAGATTCCGTGTTCTGACGAAGGAGTCCTGAATATGGAAAAGACATCATCTGCACCAACGGTTTACCGTAAGGAGCGAAGTAATACTGGATTTTGGCTTGTAGTTCTTGGCGCAGCCCTTTGGGGTGTAGATCCACTATTCCGCATTATCTTGCTAAAAACGATGACATCCACTCAGATTGTGCTGGTAGAACATATCATTGTCAGCCTTGTGGCCATTCCCGTACTGTGGAAATTTCGGGCAGATCTGAAAAACCTGCGTGCACGCCATTGGATTGCCGTGATCTTTATCTCATGGGGAGGGTCGGCGCTCGCAACGGTATTATTCACATTGGCACTTACACATAACGATCCGAACACCGTATTGTTGCTGCAAAAAATGCAGCCTCTCTTCGCTATTGTTCTGGCTAAATTGTTATTGAAAGAAACATTGCCACGCCGCTTCGGTGGATTGTTTTTCATTGCACTGGCAGGTACTTATCTGCTAACGTTCGGTTTCACGCTTCCCATGAGTAACTGGGACAACTGGATCCATGCAGGCAGCTTGTTATCGCTTGGTGCTGCTGCTTTGTGGGAGGCTCAACCGTTATGGGCCGACTGATGCTGGGACAGACACGTTACGAAACCGTTACTGCCCTCCGCTTCGTTGTTGCTCTCCCACTATTGTTCTTCATGACGTGGAACGAAGGTGCTGCATGGACATTCCCATCCGGAACAGGTGAACAGGCCGCTGTTGCTCTCAACGTTCTGGGTCAGGCATTATTGCCGGGATTACTCAGTTTGCTGTTATATTACAAAGGTCTGTCATCTACCAAAGCGTCTGTTGCCACCCTCGCGGAACTTAGCTTCCCAATGGCTGGGGTATTGGTCAACTGGATTGCCTTCCGCTCTCTGATTACATGGGAGCAGTTGCTCGGGTTCATCCTGATCTGGGTTGCCCTGTTCGCGATCTCCAAACAGCAGGAACGATCAACAACCGCAGCTGATGCAGCACCTAAGCTTCGAACAGATTAAGGGTTAGTTCAGAATTTAATATAACGAAAAGCACTGCACATTATAATAGATGAGCAGTGCTTTTTGTATACCCTGATCTTATATCCATTTATCCAATGATTAATTACTCTCCTTTTTATCTATCGGGCCTAGCCTTTTGTCTTTTATCTATTCCGGTGGTACGATGACATATGGATCTTTAAACGAATGATATTCAGAGAGGAATGATCATCATGTCTTCATTTTCATATACTTCCTACGATGCCGTAGGCTTGGCTGAACTGATTCGATCCCGGGAAGTATCTCCGGTTGAATTGCTGGAAGCCGCGTTTGCACGACTTGAAGAAATAAACCCGCAGCTTAATGCGGTCATTCGTACATATGAAACCCGGGCAAGACAGGAAGCTGGCCTGGTTCGTCCGGGTGAACAACCTTTTGCTGGCGTGCCGCTGCTCTTGAAAGACATTTCCCAATCCCTGGAGAGTGAAATCCTGACTTCAGGCTCTCGTCTGTTCAGCAAGCATCGCTCAGTGCGGAATTCCAATTTTGTATCACGTCTCCTTGATGCAGGATTTATAATCATTGGGCATACCAATACACCAGAGTTTGGCTTGAAAAATATTACTGAGCCTCGTCTTCACGGGCCGAGCCGCAATCCCTGGAATATCAATCACTCGCCAGGTGGTTCAAGTGGGGGTGCCGCCGCAGCTGTAGCTTCAGGGATTGTTCCCCTTGCTGGAGCCAGTGATGGAGGTGGTTCGATCCGCATCCCTGCTTCCTTCAGCGGATTATTTGGACTCAAACCAACCCGTGGGCGTACACCTGTAGGACCTGGTGTAGGTCGTCAATGGCAAGGGGCATCAATCGACTTCGCACTATCTCGTTCTGTTCGGGACAGTGCTGCGCTGTTGGATACGCTGCAAGTGGTTCAAGCTGAAGCTGCATTTCATGCTCCGCTCTTTCCGGGAAGTTATCTCGCGGACATGAACTATCCCCATCAACGCAACCTGAAGATCGCGTATACAACGGATTCACCTGTAGGCACACCCGTCAGTGCAGAAGCCAAAGAAGCCGTATACAAGCTGGTTCGCTGGTTGGAAGAACAAGGTCATCATGTTGAAGAGAAGTTAAGTCCAGTCAACGGTGTCAAACTGATGGAGAACTATTATATGATGAACAGTGGCGAGATGGCTGCCATGATCTCTTCCATGGAACATTCTATGGGCCGAGTGATGACGTCCGATGATATGGAGATTGAATCCTGGGTTCTGGCGGAAGCCGGTAAAAAGGTGTCTGCTGCGGAATTCGTGCATAGTCTGGCAGAATGGGACATTGCTGCAGCCCAGATGTCTACGTTATTTGAGCGGTATGACTTCTATATCACACCTGTCAATGCTTTTCCTGCACCAAAGATTGGAGAATTGACGCCGCATGAAGAACAGATCCAGCACCTGATGCGTGTTAGCGAGTTGGACAAGATCCAGCAGCAACAATTGATTTATGAGATGTTTGAGCCAAGCCTCACGTATACACCTTTCACTCAGCTTGCAAATCTGACAGGACAGCCGGCGATGAGTGTACCACTGCATATGACACCTGAAGGTTTACCGGTAGGCGTTCAAGTCATGGCAACCAAAGGACGCGAAGATTGGTTATTACACTTGGCTGGACAGCTTGAGAAATCCGACCTTTGGATCGGGATGAATGGGAATCCACTGTTTCCAGCCTAAACTTAACCATACGTTTCCATAATGCATGAAAGCACCCTCTGCTCCGCATACTGAAAGCAAAAACGCGGAGGAATGTGACGGATGAATACCAAGCAACGCCATAAACAGTCTTTTCGTATTCCTGCCAAGACAGGGTATGCCCTGAAAGTAAACAAGGGTTCTTTGATTCGCATCACCGATCTGGAGGGACAGCAAGTGGTTGATTTTGTTGCCTATGATGCACTGGATGCTAACAACCGACTGGACCCCGGCGTAACCCTGGATATATTGCGTTCTTATCGGATCAAACCCGGACAAGCTATATATTCCAACCATTATCAGCCCTTGCTGAAAATCGTACGTGATACCGTGGGCGTACATGATTTTTTCAATTCTGCTTGTCGTCCTGAGATGTATGAGGTGTTATATGACAAAAAGGATCATGCCAGTTGTTATCATAATTTAAATATGGCTTTGTCACCTTTCGGGATTATACCACCAGATCAGCATTATCCTTTTAACCTGTTTATGAAGTCCGTTGTAGACAGTCAAGGCAAGATTGATGTTGTGGCTCCTGACTCTCGTGTAGGTGATTATGTGGAGATGGAGGCGTTAACGGACCTTATTATCGGACTTTCTGCCTGCCCTTGCGAAGAAAGTTCTTGCAACGGCTATCACTGCACCCCTGTTCAATTGGATGTGGAATCTGCAACAGAATGACACGACCATAAGTCCATATTATAAAAGTAGTTCGTTCTATTTCACTCCTTGCGGGAATACGATGACTTGTACCCTTTTTCTGTGACGACTGGTACAATTCATCGAACCCGTTAAGGAGTGAACGTGTTTATGTCTGTACTGTTCAGTTATATTATTCTGGGAATATCTCTGTCAGCTCCAATTGGTCCGATTAATGCCGCTCAATTGGATCGGGGAGCTCGCCATGGCTTCATGCATGCCTGGATCTTGGGACTTGGAGCCATGTTTGCCGATTTGGTGTACATGCTATTGATCTATTTTGGAGTTGCACATTTTCTGGATACACCTTTTATGCGCTCTTTTCTATGGTCCTTTGGCAGTTTCATCCTAGTTTATACAGGTGTGGAAACGTTCTCGAAGTTAAAACAGGGGATTCAAGGAACATCTACTGAAGCGGCGACGATTCAAAAATCCTTTATTTCGGGATTTTTAATGGCCCTATCCAATCCACTTAATATTTTATTTTGGCTCGGCATATATGGCTCAATACTCGCAACCACTGTGCGACATACCGATATGGCACATTTGCTGTTCTACAGCTCCGGCATATTCATTGGCATTCTGGTGTGGGATGTCATTATGGCTGGAATGGCCAGCCGATTCCACAAGCATAGCAGCGAAGCCGTTTTACGATGGATTTCAGTACTTTCTGGCATCTGTCTGATTGGGTTTGGTTTGTATTTCGGGTTCGAGGCTGTTCGTTCTATTTTTTTCTGACAGAAAAATCACTCTGGACAGTCACCCAATTTCCTCCACATTAATACTGTAAGGGTATCATGTGGATTGGAGTTGGGAGATCAATGGCGGAACTGTACAGTGCCGATGAAATAAACACTGTGTTTGAGCGTCTTCCGTTATGGCAACGGGACGCTTATTCGCAATTTGCCAATATGATAGCAGATGAGGAGAATACTTATCCGTGTGTGCCTGGACGAATGGGTTTTTTATCCGGACATCTGAGGTATGGCTTCACATGTGACCCCCGATCCGAAGCGGCTGCCGAAGATATGGCAGACCTCCTTCGACAGTACGGCCCTATATCCAGAGATACGGGCCAGTACGCTTCCATGGTCGTGATCTGTGAGACACCGAACGATCTGAAAGATCACACCACGGTCGAGGAGTATCAGTCCTTATTCTGGCAAATGCTTAATCGGGTTAGTTCCCACGATGCTGCTCCTTGGCCGGAACACATTTCAACAGACCCGCATGATTCAACGTGGGAGTTTTGCTTTGGCGGAGAGCCTTACTTCTGCTTCTGTGCAACTCCCGCGCATGAACTCAGAGCCAGCAGGCATTTTCCCTATCTCATGTTTGCTTTTCAACCACGGTGGGTGTTCGAATCCATTAATGACAATACCCCTCTTGGCCGTAAAATGAAAACCTTAATCCGCAAACGTCTCGCTGAATATGATGCTGTACCTGCTCACCCTTCACTCATGTGGTACGGGCAACAAGATAATCTGGAATGGAAACAATATTTCCTGCCAGATGATGAGCAGACACCCTCCAAATGTCCATTTATGCGAATGAAGCAAGCCATTGGCAATCTGACAAAGTCATGAAAACTCATGAATGCAGTGGTGTACCTTACTCACCCCAAAATTGTTTAAGGTTTCGACAGTGCAGACTTAGTGGGTCTGGAGTCACGTACCTTATGAACAATGTACGTGATAATCCCAATGACCACCACGAGTCCAATACTTGCCAGCAGACCCGTTCTGCTGGCTTTCTCCATAGATGTTCCAGCTACCGCTGCAACAATAAGCACCATGGCAATCCACACTTTAATGCGATTCCACTTCACAGGTTTCATTTTCTTGATATATGTCAAGCAGATAAGAAGCCAAGTATACATTAACACCAGACTGCCTGCTGTCGTGATGTATTCGAACAGACTTTTGGGCATCCATAATGCCAGAAGCGTAGACAGGATTAATCCACCCGCAGTGCAAACCAGTGCCTGAAGGGGCATCTCCTTTTTACCCCACGTCTTCGTAAAGCGCTTCGGCGCATCTCCATCCTCTGCCAGCTTCACCAACATGGACGTAATCGCGTACAAGGACGCAACCATCGTGGAGAATCCAGCAATAATCAGGACTCCGTTGAGGATGTGCACGACTACCGTGAATCCGATCGATGACATCGCCTTGACGAGTGGGCTTTCATCTGCCGTTAATTGATTCGAGGGCACGAGCAGCAAGATCAATGCAATCGCAACAACATACAGTGTACTCACAGATAATAACATCACTCGACCTGACTTCACTGCATCTTTGGGTTCTTTCAGTTTGGCCGCCATCAAACCCATCACCTCGATCCCCGCAAAAGCAAAAAATGCATAAATGAGTCCCGTCCAGACCCCTTTTCCTCCACGAGGAAACCATTCGTTCTTCAACAGTTCTGGAGTAACTTTTACATTCAGCCATCCTAGACAAGCTGCTCCCGCAATAGCAATAAATGCAATCGTTGCAGCAAGTTTGATCACAGCAAGTACGTTCTCCGTTTGGGTTAACCCCTTGGCCCCTAGCGCAGCGATAAACAAACCGATACAGGCATAGATCGCTACAAATGCCCATAACGGAAACGTAGGAAACCAAAATTGAGAGAAGAGTCCAAGTGCCGTTAGAGAACTTCCCATAATGAGCATCTCGGAGGACCAGTACATCCACCCACTTCCAAAACCGGCCCAGCGCCCAAAGGCTTCGCCTGCATAAGTACGAAAAGCGCCTTCTTTGGGATCTTCTGCCGTCATCTGAGCCAGTGCACCAAATACAAAGTAAGTACCTGCCGCTGCGAGGATGAGCAGAACAAGTACTGATATTCCTGCCCAATGTATCGCGAGACTGGTTCCCAGAAAGAATCCCGTACCGAGTGTACATCCCGCTCCAAACAAAGTTAAGCTTATCCAACTTAGTTTACCGTCATTTTTACCATCCAGCTGACTTTTCATGAAGCTCCTCCTTCTGCCTTATCCCCTTACGGTTTACAGGTTATGGAGGTTTTATGTCTATGTAATGAAAAGAAATGGTTGTTGGTTAACATAATAATAAGGATGTATACTTATTTCTGAAAAATAAGATTTGATTGATTGTTCTTATGTTCATTCACTTACTCCATTTTCCGAAATAATGATTGACTTCAATCGCTGATTCAAGTAGTTCTTTTTACGTTGCGGGAGTGTATGAGTAATTCAATGTGATAAAGTATCAAAGGTGAGTATATGATTCAACTACTGTGAATTTTTCATATGTTGAAATATTTAAAAAAAGACTTGTTAAAGAAGTTTTCACGCCGTGCGCGATGCCTCATTGCATGCCAATGGTGGCCATATTTGTTTATTTTCGTTGTAAAATAACTATTATGAATTTTTCATGTATTGAAATAATAAGGTTATAGATATAAAAAAAGCCGCCATAGGCGACTTCGCAAAGTTGCGTACTATTTCTCATCCATAAAATCATGTCAGGTTCGACCCGTCCAGTCTGCCCCGGCAATTTCCTTCCACCGTGCTCTGATCTCATCATACAGCTCCTGTGGAAGCGCACCTTTGGCCACAAGGTTGGCATTTTGTTGCCAGCGGTTTGGCTTCGCTGTACCTACAATAGCCGTGTCTACGCCTTCAGTACTCAGTGTAAACCGCAGTGCAGTTTCTACAGCTACCTGGGCATCTTCGTCCAGAAAATCATAGTTAAGCTCTCTTAAACGTTTCCAATATACATATGGATATTCTTCTTCCGAAAGTGTCTCATACGTCCAGGCCACATTAGCTATGGGTCTTTTGGCGATAACACCCATATTTCTCTTTCTCGCCTCAGGCAAAGTAAGTTCAATCGCTTCCTGATCAGCGATATTTAATGAGGTCTCCAGACTGTCAAATATCCCTGTCTGAATCGCATATAATGCATCCGTCGTATCCCCGCTGTAACCGATAAACCTGGTTTTCCCTGCCTCTTTGGCACGCTGGAGAACTTCAATAACTGCCCCTTGCCTCAGCACTTCTTCAGAACAACTATGCAAGTGGATCACATCCACATAGTCTGTTTTCAAGCGCTTCAGACTACGATCGATGGTTTGCTCCAGTACCTTGGCATCCCAGTCTGGGCCGTCTACACCGGCTGTATGTCCACATTTGGTGAACAAATAGTAATCATCACGCCGATGTGACAACACCTCACCAATGAATTCCTCGCTGTCACCGTAACATTCAGCCGTATCAATTACGTTCAACCCTGCATCCAAGGCACGATTCAGCAACTTTTCAACATCTGCTTTGGATGAATCTCGAATCTCCGACCCACCGAATCCAAGTGTACTGACTTTCATGCCTGTATTTCCGTAATTACGCAGTTCCATCGTTATCTTCCTCCATATTCAATGAATTGGGTATAGATAAATAGAAGTACAGATTAGCTACCGTATGTTATTACCCGTGAGTTGGTAGTCCCACCCATTTTTTCGGACTGTTACCGAATTATCTAGAAACCATAGATGGACATCCCACCGTCTACTAATAACGTTTGCCCGGTTATGTACCCCGCTGCATCCGATGCCAGGAATACTACTGGCCCTACCACCTCTTGCATTTCTCCCACTCGCTGAAGCGGTGTACGACTTACAATCTCCTGCAAATACTGAGGATCATCCAACAGTTTTTCGGTCAAAGGTGTCCGGAAATACCACGGTCCAACTGCATTGACACGAATTCCATACTTCCCCCATTCCAGTGCGAGCACTTTGGTCATATGAATCAAAGCCGCTTTTGTCGCACCATAGACCACACCTGTCCGCAGAGCCGTATGACCACCCACCGAAGAGATGTTAATGATCTTCCCACTTCCTCGTTCCTTCATATGTTGTCCCGCCAATTGGGAAGCGAAGAATGCCGATTTCAGATTCGTCTGCATGATGGTCTCCCACTGCTCATCTGTCACTTCAAGTGCCGCTGTCCGAATGTTCATACCGGCGTTATTCACCAGAATGTCCAGACTACCCATCTCAGAGATGGCCTCTCGAAATGTCTCTTCCAGTTGTTCTCTTGATGTCACGTCTGCCGTCAGAGCCAGTGCCTTCCGACCTGTCTGTTCATAGATATAGGCAGCTGTCTCCTCAATTTCTCTCATCGTTCGGGATACAAGCACCACGTCACTGCCTGATTGGGCAAGTCCGATCGCAATCGCTTTTCCGATCCCTCTTCCTGCACCTGTCACCAGTGCCGTCTGTCCATCGAGATGGAATGTGGGTTCATTCATGTCATTCACTCCTTCTTCAGATTGCTTATATGTAAGTGAAGCCCGATTCAGATCAGGTTACAAAATACTGGCTTGGATTGCCAAGTTCCGGGTGGAACTTCTCCCGAAAACGGCCACCTGTGTAATCCCCTATAATTTTACGCCAGAATGCCTGCGCAATGACATTGTTCCGAACCTGAGTTACTTTCCATCTTCCCGGAAAACGTTTGAACAATTCATAGGCTGCCTGAGTGCCCACTCCACTGCGCCGATATTTTTGCAATACAAAAAACTCAGTCAAATAGTAGTCATTATCCTTACTCCCAGACTCCGTTTTCTCCACCAGAGCAAACCCTGCAGGCGCTCCATCACTTGTGATCAAAAAAGGAAATTTGCGACCCTCTTCTGTCCAGAATGCTTCCAGACCGGGATAATCCGGAAAAACGCCATTGCTGTCTACATCAATATTCAGATATTTGGTAAAATCATATAGATAAAATTGCATTAAATGCCGTATCACCTGACTGCGTTCCCGGGGAACCAGTTCGATTTGCATATTCATCCGGTTCACCTCCTCTGCTCTACGTATACTGATTACTTTAATGGTTTACACGGAGAAGGGCAAGGATGCATCCCATACCTGTTGCTCGCATCAGTGCACAAGCTGTGATCATGTAAATTATGGTACACTAGAGCATAGAATGCTAGAGCCTTGAATATTACTTTCATACGTTTATCATACATTTTCACAAGGAGGTGCCGAACTTGACCAACGTGCAAAAAGAGATTGATCGACGTAAGCTGGATGAAAAACTACCTTCTATGCCTTGGTTCGTTCAGCAATTCATGGACTATAAGCTGCCTGACCTGTCCCCCTCCACCCTGCTCGAATATCTGAGAGATTACGAAGCTTTCTTCGGTTGGTTGCGAGCAGAAGGATTGTCCGAGGCAAGTTCCATTAAGGAAGTTACTTTAACTGAACTGGAAGTACTTCGTATGGATTCGGTTACTGCCTATCGGTTGTATCTCACAACCAAGCGTGAGGGGGCCAATTCCAGAATTACCGTTTCTCGCAAGCTCTCTTCCCTGCGCTCCCTGTTTCACTACCTGAGCCAGATTGCGGAAGATGAAGACTTTTATCCTTTGCTGAAACGGAACATCATGGCCAAAATCGAGATCAAGCGTACACATAAACCCAAGGATACAGCTGCCAAGCTCAAAGGTAAAATTCTGGAGGAAGACGAACTACTGGAATTTATCGGATATATCCTTGAAGGCTACGCTGTCGATATGGAGAAGAACAAACAGGCGTTATACTCTCATGAACTCAACAAAGAGCGGGATGCCTGTATTGCAAGCCTGATTCTGAATTCGGGCTTACGAGTGTCTGAAGTTGTGAATCTGAATGTGGATGATCTGGATCTGAATAACAAACTTCTGTATGTTTATCGCAAAGGTAACAATGATGAGACGTACAAAACACCCGTTTATTTCAGGGAACAGGCCAAGGACGAACTCGCAACCTATACGAATCTGCGGCAATCACGTTACCGTACACCTAAGCGGGAGAAAGGTCTGTTCATTGCACTTCGTAACGGGGATTCGGAAGGCAGTAGAATGACCAAACGAGCGATCCAGGCCATGATTATGAAATACGCCAAACGCTTCGGTAAACCCTATCTGACTGTGCACAAGCTACGCCATTCATTCGCAACCGACTATTATCTGCAGAACGATATTTACAAAACCAAGGAGCAGCTTGGACACGCTTCTACCGAGACGACCGAGATCTACGCTCACCTGACCGATAAAACAATGTCTCAAGCTATTGAGCGCCGTTCGGAAGAGAGCATATAGCATCCTGAATGAACAAAAAGCAGCAAGTCTTGTCAAGGATTTCGATCCGAGAAAGATTTGCTGCTTTTTAGTTGATTCTTTATTACTATCTAAGTAGTAAATTATTTTTGTTTAGTTTACATAATATATATTATGTTATAAACTTCTCGTAATGCTATACCAACCCCTAATACTTACTCCCTTTCATCATCTGTAACAACGATTTAGCTATATATTCCGGCTCATGAACCGAGTACCACGCTATGTTACTGCTTACTGTGCCTGGCTCCAGAACTGAATCTTGGGGTAACCAGGAGATGATCCCTACTATGGCTTGAAGCTTATCAATTAAGGCCAGATCATTCTTTTCCCTAACCATTACGAGCTTGGGATATAAAGCCTCTTTAAATCCCTCAATAACAACCCAATCATATCCTGTCAGACGGCTCAGCATCTCTTCCAATCGGGTTGCATGCCACTCTATCATCGCAGTCCGCTTCTCGGACATGATAACAACCGCCGAAGCCCCTGCTTCTCCAAAGTGATACGAGTCTGTTCCCTCGTGATCCATCTCGAAATGGTCGTGTCCGTCATGTTTAATTGCGGCTACCTTCAGCCCTGTATTAGACAGATACGCGATCAGCGCAGCCGTCATCGTGGTTTTGCCCGTATTTTTATAACCAACAACCTGTATAACATGTGGTTTGGTTCCACTTATTTTAATCATATTGCAACTACCTCACATGACCTGAAGGAAGTTTGAGAATGCGTACCTGCTCACCCGCAGGAATGCCTTTTATCTCAGGTGGTATAACGATTAGACAATCACTATCCTTAATCGTGATCATCACGCTGGATTCATCTACACGGGAAGCGGCAGGTATTGCGTATACCATTCCGTTACGGATTTCTGTGCGCCCACGTACGAATCGGGTGAAATTGTTCACTTTGGTGTATCCATCTTCCAGAATCGCAGTCCACTCTTCCAAATAGGGATGAGCATCCGCTTGCATGGAACGAATCGTTGGACGAACAAACAGTCCAAAACCCACAAAACATGCACCCGGGTTACCGGAAAGCGCAAAAAGCAATTTGTCTTTGTATACAGCAGCTGTTGTTACACTGCCGGGTCGCATCGTCACTTTGTTAAACAGCATCTCCATATGTTCTTCCAGTACCAGCTCACCCATAATATCATAATCCCCGACCGATACACCGCCTGTTGTTACCACAATATCATTATCGTGAATGGCCTCTTCCAACTTGGCACGTGCCGTATTCACATCATCCGCAATGAAACCATACATCACTGGCTCTCCACCAGCCTCAACGACCAAAGAACGCAGCATATAACTGTTACTGTTACGAATCCGTCCAGGTTGTAATGGTTCATCTACATCAAGCAATTCCGTACCTGTTGCAAAGATCGCTACCTTCGGACGTTGAAATACGGGGACTTCTGCAATGCCAAAAGTCGCTAACACAGACTGCTCTCCTGCCCTGATGATCGTTCCTGCTTCAAGCAGTTGCTGACCCTCCTGAACTTCCAGTCCGATTGGTGTGATGTTAGCACCAGACAATATGTGCCGTTTCAATGCAATCCACTGTTCTCCGTTCTCTTCCTTGCTCTCGGTCATCTCCATCATGACCACCGCATCCGCACCTTCTGGAACCTGTGCACCCGTCATGATGCGAGCAGTTGTACCTGAAACAATGGTATGGTCCGAGGTATAACCGCAAGGAATCTCGTCGACTACACGAAACCATACCTGTTGTTCACTTGAAGCATCTATGGTATCTGTACTAATAATGGCGAAACCATCCATACCTGATCTTCGGAAGAACGGATACGGATGTGGTGCATGGATGGTCTCTGCAAGTGTGCGCCCATGCGCGGATGCAAGGTCTACTTTCTCTATGTAGCCAGAAGTAACCCGTGCTGCTATTCTGGCTTGGGCTTCCGGCACTTGAACCGCTGTGCGGTTGAATTTGGCAGTTGTCATATCATATGCATGTGAGTTCAGTTTCACCGGTGCTCTTACCTCCTAATGACATATCATCGTTTAAGAAAGTGTAGCCCGAATGCCGCACGATGACAAGTGCATAGCTATATCCAACATGAAAGTCCGCTGATCTGCCTATAATACAATGGACAAAAGGAGGGGAAAAGATGAGTGATCGATGTGAATTATGCGGAAGAGAACCTGTGAACACCACCATTCATCATCTGACACCCAGGGAGATGGGCGGCACATTTCTGCCAACGGCCCATCTGTGCATCCCCTGTCACAAACAAATTCATTCGCTATATACCAATCGCGATATCATAACCTTTGGTCTTACAGACCTGCAATCCTTGAGACAGGATGAACGAATGATTCCATTTATCCGGTGGATTCGCAAACAGCCTGCATCAACCATTCCCCGAGTACGCAAATCCAATCATGTTCGCAAATCATAAACCAAAAAGAACAGCTCCAAGGTAATTTCGCTGGCAGAGATGGACCCGCCTTACCTTTTCACTGTTCTTGCATTTAACGTATTAAACGGGCTGTTCAGCCTCTTTCAACTATTCCTGCTTACCTGCGCCTCATAATCCGACCGCCGCCCACACGTGTTTTCGGCTTTTTGTAGGATTTCTTTGGTGAATCAAACAACCCGCCAAGGCCACCACTGCTCTTGTTGCGATCAATGGTTCCCTTACTCTGATCCTTATTGCGGTTAAATAATCCTCCACCGGAGCCTACACTCGAATCTTTGTCACTTCCACGCCTCGTAACCGAACCTTTGCGGTTCACGGTAAGCGGCGGAGCTACTTTCTTGTCATTGCTTGTTGGCGCACGATAAGATCCCGCACTCGGCTTATAGGTTTCCTTATGGGTATATCCCCTATAGTTCCCATAGCCCCGTCCGCCAAAAGAGTCGAACAGATTACCAATTAGTGTGGCGGTCAGGTAACCTTGCAGAAAGGATGAATCATAGTTCTGCCGAACATATTCCTTCGAGTCCACCTCAACCAAGGTGTCCTCCAATTTGTTCGGATCTTGTTGCAGATGATAATACTCGTCCTGATACACAAGGAACATTCGCTCCGTGTTCTCGGCCGAGATCTGATCCGGTTGCCTTTGCTCCGACAATTCCTGAGCCACCTCGGGAACTGTTCGTTCCGAAGCTCGGTACACATAGGAAGTCGAGTTACCGCTGCCACTAACCGATTCAAGCGGATATGTGTCTTGAACAGATGGTGCTCCGCACGCGGACAACAGAGACATCACAAGGCTGAGGACCAGCATTAATTTTAATCCATGCGCCAAGCGTTTTTTCATTGGAACCTCTCCTAGCTCGAACGAATCACTTTGATATCCGCAGTAAGAATGGACTCACCCTCATACAGTGTAAATCTTCTGTCTTGCCACTCCACACGAAGAAGCATGTTATCATCCGACTGATACTGCCATACCAATTGCTCCCCTGCCTGACCATACGGCGTTCTGCCGACTGTGGATACCACGCCATCATACTCTTCCTCGAGATGATATGCACGCCCATCCAGATCAAGTAATGTAGGAACTTCATCAGGTGCATCGAGCCTGCCATCAATGGGTGTATATAGGGCGTAACGGGTGATCTCCCGCTCTTCAATATGCAAATATCGAAATGCGGTACCATCCTGCAGCGTAAGCACAACTGCATTTCGAGCACGATTTTGTACCCGACCAACGACTTCATACGTTACCAGAGAAACCTCGCAGATGTCACCAGGTGCGAGCTGAAGCATCGTTTTCTCGACTTGCGGTGGTTCGGGCTTCGTTAGTATTCCTTTAATCCGTTTCCATACACTCATGCGAATTACTCCTGTTCTTATCTTATAAACAAGCTGCAATAATTAGCGCGCCTACGATATGTAAAGCGCCTGAGAACAGCCCATATCCTGATTTCCCTTGTTGAATTCCCGTATCCAGATCCAGATTGGCCCATCTACGAATCATAAAATGTACGACACTTTCCAGAATCAACAATATGATAAACGATACAACGGAGACCAACAACGCTTCTCCAAGATGACCAGCCGTAGAAATGGATGTAGCCAATACATACCCTTGTGCAAATAATTTCATGACCATACGTGTAGTCACAGCCATATTGCCAGCCTTCACTTCAGCAAAATCCTTATACTTCGTGAACAGGGAATCCACATACATCAAGACAAACAGCAAGACCGAACCGGATACGGTCCAGACCAGCATCGCCAAAATATTCAAATCCATTTACACAGCCCCCACATATCAACATGAACCGCATTTAAAAGCGAAGGAGAAACACTCTTCTCCTCCGCTGGTTAACCCCTGCTGACAACCAAGGTGTTAGTTCTTATTATCGTACTGTTTCATCAATGCTGCGAGTTCGTCCTCAACAGCCTGATCTTTACCCAACTTCTCGAACTCTTCATCGAGCGACTTGCCTTTGGATGACATCTCGTTACTTGCTTCAGCTTGAGCTTCCATCTGCATCATTTTCTCTTCCATACGCTTCATGCCTGCACTTGCTGTATCCGAACCAAAACCATTCAACGCTTTGTTGATTTCGGTTTGGGCCTTCGCTGCATTGTATCGTGCGACCAATGTCTCACGTTTGTTCTTCATTTGCGTCAATTGCTTACGCATCTCATCAAGCTTGCCTCGCAGGTTATCTGCGGATGCCTTGTTCTGATCATAGCTGGTTTTGTACTCAGCCATCTTCTCTTCAGCAACCTTCTTCTCTTCCAAAGCGCGGCGAGCCAGATCCATATTCTGTGCACGTGCAGCTGTATGAGCTTGCTCTTCACGTTTCTTCACAAGAGCTTCCTGCTCTTCGAACAGCTGCTTGAATTTCTTCTCAATGGCGATCTGTGCAGCAACTGCTTTCTCCGCATCTTCCAGATCTTCCTGCATGTCACGGATATATTGGTCCGTCATCTTGATCGGATCTTCCGCCTTGTCAATAATGGCGTTAACATTAGACATGGTTAAATCGCGCAAACGTTTGAAAATGGACATTATGGTATTCCTCCTAGTCGATAGTACATCGTATATAATTATACATACGTAATACTCTACAACTCGTTTCAATTTTAGCAAATAAAATCAGCTTTCGCTTCATCTGGTCAGGAAGATTGTTTATCCTTATTGAGATGATCCTCCATCAACCTCTCTGCAGTCTGCACGATTTCGTCGATCTGCATCCGTGTAATGGCATCAAAATGAATACCCATAATTACCGTGACGGTTACTTTCAACTGGAGTGCTGCCTTACGGGCAAGTCGCTCACATAGCTCTTGTTCCTTGTGGCCCGGAATATGTACTGTTGTCCCGCTAACCCGCTCATGATCCACATAGAACGTAGCTACAGCGCCAATATGCGCCTTACCTCCGGTAACCAAAAAAACCTTGTCCTCTCCTGCTTCAATAACCTGTAAACATATTGATTTCAAATTGTATGTACTCATTGCCATCCACCTATCCTTTTTTATATGTGATATATGGAGGAATTATGGCTGTGATGAGATCAATTAGCAATGAAACTTCTCACATTACGCATAAAATCCAGATGCCTCGGGCATACCAAAGAGAACGTAATTTTGGGAAAAGGAGGCCGTTATTATGCGTGTACGCCTCATCATGTTATTCGTAATTGTTATTTTTCTCGGAGGACACCATTCTCCTGCTTCATCGCGGGATACCTCAAGCCCGCCAAGTGAATCGGTATCCAGTTCGGATACCGTAGAGGAAGAACAGTTGACATTGGGTCAGCTACGACAAAAATATGCCGATACGTTCAAAACGAATGGTCCTTCAACCAAGCAGGTTGCGCTGACTTTTGATGATGTGCCCGATCCAAGGTTTACTCCTCAGGTGCTGGATGTGCTGAAGAAATATAAAGTCAGAGCTACATTCTTCATTGTGGGTAGTCGTGCTGAGAAACACCCGGATCTGGTGAAACGCATGGTTAAGGAAGGACATATCGTTGGCAACCACAGCTACAATCATCCGGAATTCAGTAAGCTGTCGATGAATGCCTTTCGCAAACAAATTTTACATACCGGGGATATCATTCGCCATCTGGCGGGATATACGCCCAAGATGATTCGACCACCTTATGGAGATATTAATGAAGAACAGCTGCAATGGGCTGCCAAACAACATTATAGTATTGTGAACTGGAATGTCGATTCACTGGATTGGAAAGGCCTTTCCAAGGATAAGGTAAAAGATAACATCTTGTCCGCTGTGAAACCGGGTTCCATTGTTCTGCAACACGCAGGAGGCGGTGTTGGATCGAATCTGAACGGTACGGTTGAGGCTTTGCCCGAAATTATCGTGGAACTGCGTAACCGGGGGTATGAACTGGTCACTTTGGACGAAATGTTGGGGTTGCCTAAGGCCAAAGATTAGGAAGTATCCATTGGACCAATGGTGCGTGAGTTTATGGATGAATATTAAAAGGGTGCCTGTTAATCGCAATTAGCGACTGACAGACACCCTATTTGAATTAATCGTTAGATGTATTTCATTTTCTATTTCAGAATGTACAGCTCGATATCCTGAAACCCAAAGGTGCTCACGGACTGTTTGCTACCAGGGATAAAGATATCAATCCGGTGACCTTTGATCGCACCGCCCACATCACGAGCTGTAGCTACAAAAGCCTGTTTTGGCAATCCAGGATGGCTGTGTCCTGTTACCAGCACTTTGGTTCCGAGTGGAATGATACTTGGGTCAACTGCGATCGTGCCCAATTCAAGATCATTACCGAAATAATCCACAGCACCCCATCCACCATTTTCAGACGGATCTGCGGAGTAAGCCGTTGCTTTTACGTTCACAGCTTTACTGTAATCGAATGTTTTCCCCCAAGCAGAAACCACTTTATCATCTGCCTTAACATCCAGACTTGCTGTTGTAACCATTTTGGCCTGAGTTTTGGTCTCAGCAGCCGCAGCAGCTACAGTGTTTTTTTTGCCGGGAATCGTAATTTTCAAGCCACCATAAATATTGTAAGAAGAGATGTCGTTGTTTGCTTTAACCAGTGTATTAAGAGCTACTCCATATTGTTTCGATAAGGTGTAGAAGGTATCCCCCTCTTTGGCCACATGAACTGAATCTGCGTGAGCCGGAACGGCTTGAATGAGCATTGCTGTTGTCATTAATGCTATTGCTGTCTTGGCTATACGTTTCTTGTTAATCATGGTCTTCCTCCCTTATTGTGCCTGCGAAGTTAGTTGTCGGATTCGGATGAGGAGCCCACCCTATAGGTTCTTTGTTACATTCGAAACATTATGTACCCCTAATTCACCCCAAGCAGTGTGCGTCGATCTTCCCCTTACACAGTCTGCATTGTTACATCCCCCACACTTCCTGTCCGGAAGTTTCGGCAGAGTTCAATATATCACAATTTTGTAACCTGAACCTGTAGTAATTCTTACCAAATGCTTTGTGGCATGTCTTTATGTGAGCGAATAGTGGAAATTACAGAACAAACAACTCGGTCATTCATTTATAACAGGTGACAGAAAAGTTACTTTTCGAACCTCTATGTGGTTAATCCGCATCAAAAAATAGCGTTACCGACTTAAAGTCAGTAACGCTATTTCAGTGTACTAATTTAGAGTACTTTGGCGAGAAAATCACGCGTACGTGAATGTTTGGGTGCTCCAAACACCTCATCAGGTGTTCCCTCTTCCATAATTACCCCACCATCCATGAACAAAATTCGGTCTCCCACTTCACGTGCAAAGCCCATCTCATGGGTTACGATGACCATTGTCATGCCGCCTTCTGCAAGGCGCTTCATGACATCTAACACTTCACCGACCATCTCAGGGTCGAGTGCTGAAGTAGGCTCGTCAAACAGCATCACATGCGGCTGCATGGCTAATGCTCTTGCAATGGCGATCCGCTGCTTTTGTCCACCGGACAGCTGATTCGGGAATGTATCTTTTTTATCAGACAAGCCAACGGTTTTCAGCAGATCTGCTGCAATCTGATCCGCTTCCTGTGACGATTGTTTCTTCACTTTGATCGGAGCAATCGTGATGTTCTGTTGCACTGTTTTGTGCGGGAATAGATTAAAGTGCTGGAACACCATCCCCATTTTTTCACGAGTGGCATTAATATTGTGCTTAGGGTCCGTGATCGATACACCTTCAAAATCAATCTCACCGGATGTAGGCTGTTCCAGCAGATTCAAACAACGTAAGAACGTACTTTTCCCGGAACCGGAAGGACCGATCACAACGACAACTTCACCCTTGCCTATCGTCACGTTGATACCCCTAAGTACATCGTTATTTCCATAAGATTTGTATAATTGTCTAACGTCTATCACTTGCACTCAACTTCCTTTCCAGTCGTCCCAGCAACTTGGACAAAATGAACGTCAATACAAAGTAGATGGCTGCTGCAATCAAAAATGGACTCAAGCCTTGATACGTAATGTTTTTGACCACACTTGCCTGATACATAATATCCACCATACCGATAACCGAGATAATAGAGGATTCCTTGATGATGGTTATGAATTCATTGCCGATCGCTGGTAATACAGCTTTGAAGGCCTGTGGCAATATGATATAGCGCATCGCCGCGCCTCTCCCCATACCCAGAGAACGAGCTGCCTCCAACTGACCACGATCCACACCTTGAATACCTGCACGGAAAATCTCCGCCAGATAGGCACCACTATTAATCGAAAGTGTAATGATACCTGCCTGAAGTGCAGTGAAGTTAATGCCAAAGCTCAGGGAAAAACCATAGTAGATAATCATCAATTGTACCAGCATCGGTGTGCCACGGATCACTTCAACGTAAGCTGTACCGATCCAGCGCAGAATCGCAACGTCATGCAGACGGAACAAACAGATGATTAAACCGATAATTACTCCGAAAATAACACCCAGTGCGGATAACAAGAGGGTGTAGCCTACACCTGTTGCGTAGAAACTTTTGAACTGCCAGAACACTTCAAAAATATTTTGTGATGTGTTCGCTTTATCAGCCATCAGGAGACTCGCATCCGTCACCATCTGGTTGATTTTATCTTCACTTTTCAACCGCTCCAGTGTTCCATTGACTACACTTAGCAGTTCCGTGTTGCCTTTGCGAATCCCTATTGCAGCTTCTGCTTGCTCTTCGTCCGGGACAGCCGCAGCAAGTCCAATAATATCATCCAAATAACCGGCCGCTACGGTATCCTCAACGATTGCCGCGTCAACGCGTTTCGTTTGCAGTTGAAGCACAATATCCGAGATTTTATCAAGCGCAGTTAGCTTCGCTCCTGGAATACTCTGTCCGATCGTTTCCTGAATGGAGCCTTTCTGCACGCCAATCTTCGCGTTTTCAAGTTCTGCCATGGTTGGATATTTGTCTTTATCCACATTGCGAACCATAATTACTTGTTTGGATTTATAGTAGGTGTCGGAAAAATCAATGCTTTTCTTCCGTTCATCAGTCGGTGTCATGCCCGAAACGACCAGATCGACACGACCGCTCTGCAATGCAGGCAGAAGACCGTCGAAACCCATATCTTCAATCACAAGCTCAGCGCCCAGATCTTTGGCAATTTCTTTGGCAATTTCAATATCAAAACCAACGATTTCATCTTTGCCATTGATCACTTTATGGAATTCATATGGTGCAAAATCGGCACTTGTACCGAGCACCAGCTTTTTACTGCCTGAATTGCCTGTAGTTCCACTTGCAAGTGCCACAGGAACGGCAGTTGTCAGCAGAACGACAAAGGTCAACAGCATCATAGTGTAACGACTTATCAATTTCAACCCTTTTCTCTCCCCTTACAATACGTTGTATGCTTCACATGTTGATGACTGAGTCATTATAAAGTACAATGCATGATTATGCAATGCATTTTGACATTACAAATGTTGACTTGTTTCTGAAAAAATGAAGCAAACATGATATAATCAATGAATTATTTTCATTTTTGCAGAAGGAGCTTAATATGACATCTAATAAATCACAGATTCTGACGGTTATTGATCAATATGCTTCCCGTTTCAAAGCCATTTCATCATACATCGGTGCCAACCCCGAACTGGGGAATGAAGAGTACCTTGCTTCTGCACGTCTCAAAGAAGAACTGGTGTATCACGGCTTCACTGTCGAAGCTCCGGTCCTTGGACTTGACACAGCCTTTATAGGAACCTATTCAGCCGCCAAACCCGGTCCAACGATTGCATTGCTCTGTGAATATGACGCCTTACCGGAAATCGGTCACGCTTGCGGTCACCATCTGATCTGCATGATGAGCCTTGGGGCTGCTGTAGGTCTGAAATCCATTCTGGATGAAATCGGCGGAACCATTAAAGTATTTGGTACACCCGCTGAAGAGACTCGGGGTGCCAAAGTGCCGATGGCAGAAGCAGGCTTGTTCGATGACTGTGATGTTGCTCTTATGGCCCATCCTTATTATGCCTATGAAAAGTCAGGCAGTTCCCTTGCTATTGATGCTGTTCAGTTCGAATTCCATGGCAGATCTTCACATGCTGCAGCAAGCCCGCATGAAGGCATTAATGCACTGGATGCCGTGATTCAAACGTTCAACGGGATCAACGCATTCCGGCAACAAGTGAAAAGCAGCGTTCGAATCCATGGTGTGATCAACAATGGCGGTCAGGCAGCAAACATCATTCCTGACTATGCTTCCGCCCAATTTTATGTACGTGCAGCAACCCGAAAAGAACTGAATATTCTCTCGGAGCGCGTGATTCAGATTGCTAAAGGTTCAGCCCTCCAAACAGGTTGCAAGCTGGTGACATCCAATTACGAAACGTCCTATGATGAGATGGTCACTAATGAAGCCTTTTCTGCTGTTTTCAGTCAAAATCTCATGGAACTCGGCATCCCGCAAGAAGAGATTGTCAGTGGCAACGATCACGGCTCCATGGACATCGGCAACGTTTCCCTGAGATGTCCTGCCATTCATCCTTATATTCGTGTTGTAGATGAGGTGCATACACTGCACTCGATAGGTTTCCGTGACCTTGCACTTCAAGAACGGGCGTTGGATGGGATGATTCTTGGAGCGAAGGCACTTGCTACAACAGCCTATGACGTCCTCAGCCGGCCGGATCTGCTCCAATCCATCCGTAAAGAGTTTGAGCAAGCTACACGCTAATACACAATTAACAAGCCACAGCACGAATGCTGTGGCTTATTATATACTTATCCGTTTGCAATTTTCAGTTCACAGGCTCAAGCGTAATCCGGCGATAGATATCCATATATTCATCGGCTGAGACGTTCCAGCTGTATTCTCCGCTCATTGCATTCTTCACAATCTTCTTCCAATGTTCAGGCTGTTTGTAGATCTCCTCCGCACGCCGAATGGTATTCATCATGTCATGTGCGTTGAAGCTTTCAAATGAGAAACCATTCCCTTCCCCAGTAAACTCATTGTATGCCTGCACTGTATCGTTCAGACCACCTGTTTCCCTTACCAAAGGCACACTGCCATAACGCAAAGCCAGTAACTGACTAATACCACATGGCTCGAACCTGGACGGCATCAGGAAGAGATCACTGCCTGCATAGAAACGGCGGGATAACCCATCGTTAAATGTAATCTGGGCAGACATTTTGAGCGGATACCGATTCGCGACTTCACGGAACCAGTGTTCATATGCCTGTTCACCTGTTCCAAGTAATGCAAATTGAATGTCATCATAGTACAACAATTCATCCAGAATGCGGCAGACCAGATCTAACCCCTTGGAATCCACAAGTCTTGTGACCATCACCATGAGAGGTACATCCGGCCGAACAGGAAGTCCAAGTTCTTTTTGCAACTCAATTTTGTTCTCCGTTTTCTTGGACAGACTCGTTCTGTATTTTACCGGAATCTTGGCGTCCGTTGCCGGGTTGTAACTCTTGGTATCAATCCCGTTCACTATTCCGCTGAATCGATCTCCAAGTGAGCTGAGCAATCCATCCAATCCGTATCCATAATAGGATGTCTGCACTTCCTGGGCGTACGTAGGACTCACGGTTGTCACATGGTCAGCGAACACAATTCCTGATTTCAGGAAATTGACATTACCGTAATATTCGGCTCCATCGACTGTGAAATATCGATCGTCCAGCTCAAGGATTTCACTGAATAACTGATGTGGAAATACCCCTTGGTACAACAAGTTATGTATGGTGAATACCGTACGTATCTCACTGTAGAATGAATCGTGTCTATAATGAGCTTCGAGCAACAAAGGGGTCATTCCCGCATGCCAGTCGTGACTATGCAACACATCCGGTTTGAAATCAATCTGTGGCAATACTTCAAGAACCGCACGGTTGAAGAAGGCGAAGCGCTCGCCATCATCCATATAACCGTACACCCCGTCACGCTCAAAATAATATTCATTATCCACAAAGTAGACTGGAATTCCATCATGAACCAGCATTTCTATTCCACAATAAGGTCTGCGCCAGCCAAGGGGAACATCCGTTGTAATAACTGTTTCCATGGCATCTTTATATTCCTCGGGAATCCCCTTGTATTTTGGCATAATAACCCTAACATCTGCCCCGTTCTTCTTCAATGCCAGTGGCAACGCACCGATTACGTCAGCCAGGCCTCCTGTTTTGATAAATGGATGTACTTCAGCAGCAGCAAATAGAATATTCATGCCTTTGTCCTCCCCTTCGGTTTAAGCGTATTACTCTCTTTTTTGGTACTCGATTTTGAACTGACGGAAGCGACACTTGCAGGTGACTCATCCGTTTTCCGGCGCGTGTTCTTTTTTAGGATTACGATGCTTAGCGGGGGCAAATCCAATTCGAGACTATGCGGATGCCCATGAAAAGGAATTTTTTCGGTAGGTAGCTGCATATCATTAATTGTGCCTGATCCACCGTAATCGGAATGATCACTGTTCAGAATTTCGGTATACATACCGGGACGCATGACACCAATCCGGTAACGCTCCCGCTTGACCGGCTGAAAGTTAATAAGCACAAGGAGTGTATCCGCAGGTTTTTTTCCTTTGCGTACATATGAAATGACACTCTGATCCTGATCATCCGGAGTGATCCATTCATAACCGTCCAAGGAATGATCAAGCTCCCACAAAGCTTTTTCGCCCAAGTAGAGGTTCGACAGTTCACGCTCAAACTTATGCAAGTTGCGGTGACTGTCATAGTCCAGCAAGAACCAGTCCAGTTGATCTTCGTCTTTCCATTCGATGAACTGGCCAAAATCTCCACCCATAAACAGCAGCTTTTTCCCTGGGAAAGTCATAAAATAGCCCAGAAAAGCACGCATACCAGCAAACTTCTGCTCATATGTTCCTGGCATCTTATCGAGAAGCGATTTTTTGCCATGAACAACCTCGTCATGAGACAGAGGAAGCACATAATTTTCAGCAAAGGAGTATACGACCGGGAAAGTCAGCAAATGATGTTTGGAAGGACGCTCGTGAAAATCAGTCTCCATATAATCAAGCGTATCGTTCATCCAGCCCATGTTCCATTTGTAGTTGAAACCCAGACCGCCTTCATCTACAGGCAAAGTTACCATTGGCCATGCACTGGATTCTTCAGCCATCATCAATGCATAAGGATAATACTTGAACACTGTCTCATTCAGTTGCTGCAAAAAGGCTACAGCTTCTTTGTTCTCAAGACCGCCTTCATCATTGGTTTGGTATTGTCCTGGCTTTTTCTCAAAATCAAGCCGAAGCATGCTCGTAACCGCATCAACACGAAGTCCGTCAAAATGATACATCTCCATCCAATACAATGCATTGGAGATCAAAAATGAACGAATCTCAGGTTTTGAGTAGTCAAAGCTAAGTGTACCCCAGCCTGGTTTCTCGGCTAACATCGGGTCTGCGTATTCATAAAGGGGGGTCCCATCAAACATACGCAAACCATGAGCATCTTTGGCAAAATGTGCAGGTACCCAATCGAGCAGTACGCCAATTCCAGCCTGATGCAGTGTATCCACCAGATACATCAGATCTTTCGGATGCCCGTAACGACTCGTTGGCGCGTAAAACCCTGTATTCTGGTATCCCCACGAAAGGTCATAGGGATGCTCACTAAGGGGCATCATCTCAACATGAGTATATTTCATTTCTAATAAGTAAGGAACGATCAAATCAGCCATCTCGCGGTAACTATAGAGGCTGCCATCTTCTTTGCGCTTCCAGGTTCCCATATGCATTTCGTAAATATGTAATGGCTTGTTATATAAGGCTCGTTGTTTACGTCTCCAAGCCCCATCATTCCATTTGTACCCTTCGATTGAACTGGTGACAGAGGCTGTTTGAGGGCGAACCTCCGCTTGAAACGCGTATGGGTCCGCTTTAAGCAACTCTGTTCCATCTTCCGTTAATATACGGAACTTGTATAAAGTTCCTTCACTGATTTCCGGAAAAAAACGACTCCAAAATCCTGAATCGGGTATCTTATATAAAGGTTCCTTTTCGCCTTTCCATCCATTACGGTCCAGAGCCAGTCCTACTTCTGCGGCATTTGGTGCCCACACGGTAAAACGGTAGCCCTGACGGTGATCGTAAGTCTCAGGCTGTGCGCCCAACATTCGATAACTGTGATGAAGGTTACCTTCGTGAAATAAATAAATATGCTCCGACAAAATGTCCGGGTGTGCCAATGGTTGAATAGCCAAGAAATCACCTTCTTCTCAAGAAAATAGATATAACAGTTATCATTACCCCATTCTAGCCAAGTTGAAAAGAAAAATGCTGTGTTTAAAAAAATGTTGTATTTTTTCAGAATTTTTACAGTAAACATCGTTTCACATGCTCCACTATACGTTTATGTATGTACTACACTGCACAATATTTTGGGAGGGAACGATTATGTTTAATAAAGATTGCATCGCTATGCTGTTGGCGGGAGGAGAAGGGAAGCGATTAGCTCCTTTAACCTCAAGTATCGCAAAACCCGCTGTACCGTTTGGCGGGCATTACCGGATCATCGATTTTCCTCTCAGTAACTGCGTTAACTCAGGGATTGACACTGTAGGTGTATTAACGCAGTATCAAGCGGAGTCATTGCACGATCACATTGGTGGAGGAGAACCTTGGGGATATGGCAACTCGAATGAGGCGGGAATCTCCTTGCTTCCATCTTATCATACAGGAAATGACGAATACTTGGGAACGGCGGATGCTATTTATAAAAATATTGACTATATTGATCAACAAAACCCCGAAAATGTTCTAATTTTGTCGGGTGACCATATTTATCACATGAATTATCGTGAAATGCTGGACGCTCACCAGACCAACGATGCAGCAGCAACTATTTCGGTTATGGAAGTGCCTTGGGATGAAGCACATCGCTTTGGCATCATGGCTGCAGATGCGGATCTGCGTGTAACCGAGTTTGCCGAGAAGCCAGCTGAACCGAAAAGTAATCTGGCTTCCATGGGCATATACATGTTCAAATGGGATTACCTGAAACGACATCTAATGGAAGATGCCGCTAACCCGGCATCCAGCCATGACTTCGGTAAAGATGTTATCCCCCAAATGTTGAATGAGAATAGCCCCCTCTTTGTCTATAACTTTAATGGTTATTGGAAAGATGTGGGTACAGTTAAAAGTCTGTGGGACGCACACATGGATCTATTGCATAACGAGCAAGACTGGAGTCTGCAAAAAGAGAACTGGCCGATGTTTACACGCGACTGGCGCTCCAAACCAAGTTCTTACAAAGCTAGACATACGAAAATTGAACATGTGACTTCCATGATCCACGACTCTTGCGCTATTGAAGGCCGTGCAGAGCGTTCCGTGATCTTCTGCGGTGCTGAAGTGGGTAAGGGTTCTGATGTGAAAGACAGCGTCGTTATGCCGAACGCCCGCATAGGCCGTGGAGTTCACATCGAACGCGCCATCATTGGTGAAGGCGCAATTATCAAAGACGGTGCGATTGTTAAGGGTACAGGGGATGAGATTGTCGTCGTTGGGCCTAACGAGATCGTCTCTGCCAAGCCAGCTGTACGGACACAGCCTGTACGTATGTTGAAAGATGTCTATGAGAAGACAGGTCGTCTGCGTGCTGGTGAACTTTCTTCATAATATATACAGAGAAAAAGGCGAGCCTTGGATGGCTCGCCTTTTTTTATGTTGATATAATTGTTTGAATGTGAATGTTCAATCATCATTGTAGAAAAGTTTCTTTTACATATTTAAGACTTTTCTAAATCCGATTTAACATCGGTTACTGTTCGCTCTTTTGTATCTTCTGGATTAGCAGACGTGGTTACAGATTCCTCTATACCCATCTCCTCAGCCACAGCCGGTAATGTAACCGTAACCGTTGTCCCTGATCCCAGTTCACTTTGCATCGTAATGGTTCCCTCATGTAGCTCCACCAGTTCCTGTGTAATCGCAAGTCCCAATCCCGTTCCCCCATTTTGATGATTCACCTGGAAGAAGCGGTCCCTGACCTTAATCAGGTGTTCTTCACTGATTCCGATACCCGTGTCCTGAACAGCAGCAATAATCTGGCCATTCTCTTCCTTCAGGGACAAGAAGATCCAGGAATTTTCATGTGAAAATTTGATCGCATTATCCACAACATTCAAGAACACTTGTTTCAGTCGGTTGCCATCTCCATGCACGTTATAAGAACGAGTCTCATCCGTTTCCAACTTGAGATGAACCTGTTTTTGTTCCGCTTTAGCCCAGACATTCAACATCGTTTCCTGCACAATTTCACGAATATTAACTGTGCCTTTCACTAGCTTCATCTGATTCTGCTGCAATTTGGAGAAATCGAGCATCTCCTCAACCAGTCCAATCAGTCGTTCGGTTTCCTTGGCAATGATCCCCATTCCGATTCGGGTTTCGTCTGGATCATAACCGCCCGAGTCCAGTGTCTCGCTCCAGCCCTTAATACTAGTCAGAGGTGTTCTTAATTCATGTGAAATCGAAGAGATAAAATCATCCTTGATCTGGTTACTGCGTACGATTTCATGTGCCATGAAATTAAGCGTCGATGCCAATTCGCCGAGTTCGTGCTTATAGTTCCCCTTAACCCGGACATCCAGCCGTCCTCTGGCCATTTGAGCAGATACTGCAGTGATGTTGTTGATTGGACGTACAATGGAATTCGCCATTCCAATACTGATGATCAACACAATCGCAAGCACGGCAACACCGACCGCAATCGCAAGCATTCCCATATTCAGCAGCTTGGAATTCACATTTTCCAGTGATGTCAGATATCGAATAACATAGGTATTTTCGCCGCCCAGGTCAAACTTGTGTGAGACGGCCATTACGGATTCTCCCGTACCTGGTTGTCTTCCAATCCAACGCCCCATATCCCCGTTCAAAGCCTGCATGATATCACTTGTTTGCAGCACAGCTCGGTCAGATTCAAAAGCCGTCGAACTTGCCAATACGCGCCCGTTCAGATCCAAAATCTCCAATTCAGTGTTGGACAAAGCCAAATTAACAATGAGTCTGGACAGATTATTGCCATCTTCGGTGTTATTCTCACGGGCAATCGGCTCGAAAAAGTCTTTTGAATTGGAAATATGGGTACTAATCGTATTGTAGATACTTTCATAATAATACCTTTGTACAGCCAACATAAATACGAATTCGACCAACAGCAGAGCAAGGAAAACTACAAAGAAATAATGTAGTACGATCTGCCGTGTAATGCCTTTTTTAATCATTGCTCCCGGCCCTTCCATTTGTACCCGTGACCCCACACAGTCTGCAGGTATTCAGGCTCGGAAGGGTTGTTCTCAATTTTCTGACGTAGACGACGAATGTTGACATCCACAATTTTGGGATCACCCATATACTCTTTGCCCCATACGTGATCTAACAACACATCACGGCTGAGCGGAGTATTTTCTTTTTCCAGGAAAAACTGAATCAAGGAAAATTCTGTTGGGGTTAACTCGATCGCTTCATTCTGTTTCTTGAATTGCTTCGAGATCAGATCCAGTGAAAATGGCCCGGACTGGAACGTGACCTTCGCCGCAGTTTCCCGGTGCACGTTCACTCGACGTAACAATGACTGGATACGCGCAATCAGCTCTGTAGGACTGAAAGGCTTGCTTACGTGATCATCTGCACCGACAGAGAGAGCGTATACTTTATCCTGTTCCTGAACTTTGGCCGTCAAGAAGATGATACCCAGACGTTCGTTGGTTTCACGGATCCGACGACATACCTCAAATCCATCAATACCAGGTACCATGACATCCAGCAGAGCCAGATCAATGTCCGGTACTGTTTGCAATATGCGAAGCGCTTCGTGGCCATCACCCGCTTCAAGCACTTCGAATCCGTTTCTCTTTAAATTAATCACTATAAAACTGCGGATGGATTCTTCATCCTCAAGAATAAGTACTTTACTCATTAAGTTCTCCCTTTCTATTCAGCTGAGAAGTATTGCTCAGTGCATCTTTACCCGCCTCTGATTGAGCTACTCGTGAAGCAATAACCCGATCTTTGGTTCGTGTAATTTCCTTCCAGCTTTTACCCTTTTCCTGTTCCCACTGTGAAAGGGTGAAATATTTGATCTCTGCCACGGTTTCGTCCGTATCAATCATTTTAAATCGAATATACTTATCCTTCTCCGATTTCGTGTCAATGGTGATTTTGCCATACCATTCTGGCTTGAGGTTTAAATGAAATAAATCCGCATCATCTCGAAATTGAAATGACACAAATGTCTTACCGTCTTTGCCATCCCACTGATAATAGGTATAGAACCACAACCGAGAGTCAAAAACGTAATGCTCCCAATCTTTTGGCGTTTCTCTAAGTCCAAACTCAATAATACCATCATTGTTGACATCACCGCTTAAAATTTTGTCATCTCTATATGTTTGGTCCGGTGATTTGAAAGCATTCACTAACTTGTTATCCTTAACGTACATCATTTGCGAGAAAGAACTTCGATCATCGAGTTCAGCATCCAGTACAATCCCCATTTTCCCTTCGGAAATTTCTCCGCCAAGCGCACTATAAACCTCTTTAACGGTATAATCGGTCTGCACCCGATCCACTTCCTTGAAGCTGCCATCTTCGTACTGATATAATGCAATCGTTGCAAACCCGCTGTTGTTCAGCGAAACGATAACAAAATCGCTTTTGCCATCCCCACTCAAATCAAGTGTATTCCCCTGCGCATCGTCAATGATGTACTGGTTATATGGGACTCCACCTAGAACCTGCTCCAGTGCTCCACCTTTGTACGAATATGCAGTCAGAGCTTTCTGTTCCTGCAAACTGACGCCAAGAACAATATCCGGATTTCCGTCATTCGTAATATCAAGTACTTTAAAGGATTGCAATTCATTACCTGGTACATCGAATGTGAGCTTTTTAACCCATGCGCCTCCCTGTTCTTCCAAAATCATGCCATGGATTCGTACATTCTCATTAGGTGTCTCATAAAAGACGATGGCTTCCCGAGTACCATCCCCATTCAGGTCTTCCACTCGAATCATACTGGTATTATTCATGTCCTTGGGACGAATTAATGTACTCTCTGGCGGCAATTTAAGCTGAACCACGTTGTACAGTTTTTCCTTATCTGTAGACATCATTGGTTTTCTCATCAAACCTTTAGGGTCGCTTATGACTGTACATCCGCTCAGAACAGAACCAAGCATAATTGCCATTGTTCCTGCTGCCATGAAGCGTCCCCAACGTGAATTAAACAATCTCATCACTCTTTTCACTAGTTTAAATCTGGTTTTTTTCCTGTTGTGTCAGTCTCCGTCCACGAATATCAAAAGCAATCTTGCCGTCTGCCAATCCCCAGATCCGTGTGGCATGTTTCTCAGCAAGTTCAATAGGCAGTACTGCAATGACTGTTGCACGCTCTTCCTCACATAATTTACGCAGCGTTTCCATCACTGAATCTGCTGTATGAGGGTCAAGACCAATGACAGGTTCATCAGCCAAGACCACTTTGGCACCATGAGCAAGCGCTCTTGCAATCGCAACACGCTGTTTCTCACCGCCACTCAGCTTCTCTGCAGTTTGGTGTGCTTTATCCAATAATCCCAATCCTTCGAGATAATCCATGGCACCCATATAATCATCGGAACGTACCATTCCGGTTACCATTCTCCATAATGGAGTCTGTCCAGATCGTCCGATTAATACATTTTTAAGAGCTGTACGACGGGGATACAATTCCGGATTCTGCTCCAAGTATGCCCATTCCCGTTTGATTTTCCTTTTCCCGGACCAGCCTTCTTTCATAATCTCGGCACCATCCACGGTAAAGCGGCCCGTATCCCATTTCTCCATCATGGCCAGGCATTTGAGCAACATGCTTTTCCCGCTCCCGCTTGAGCCAACAATTGCAATCATCTCACCTTGTTGCATATCAAATCGAATATCCCGCAGAACCGGAATACGGTCCACTCCAACGGATTTGCTCAAGTTCTCCACTCTGATCATCGCGATGTCTCCTCTTGTCCATGTTTTTCCCTACCACTAGTGTACTCGGAAATGGACATCAATTTCCATGCGAACACCAGCTTCTATTTTAACACAGATTCGAATTCAGGTTTACGACGAAATAATACGCCTGCCGCCCCGAAAAGAAGGTACATGATTCCCAGCAAGCTAAACATGCTTCCGGGTGAAATCCAGTTAATCATTTGCCCCCCCAGATTGGGTCCGATCATGCTTCCAATGGTAAAATGAAAGGACGCCACGACATTGGCTGCAGGCAACAATACTTTAGGCAGAATATCAGCGGCATAGGCAAGGCCCAGTGAGAAAAAGGAACCAACCAGCCCACCAGCTATCGTCAATAATACAAGTGTCCACCAAAAATGTGTACCTGCGACCGGAACCAGCATGAAGATGATTCCCCCGCTGATGCCCGCAAACATTAATATCTTCTTTCTTCCATATCGGTCACTGAGCATACCCAAAGGTAGTTGAAGGAACAGACCTCCAATTCCGATAAAAGGAAGCAAAGATGAAATCTGATTGGCGTCAAATCCAATACGCAGACCGTATACAGGGAAATTACTATTCATCCCGGCCTCCATATATCCGTATAAGAGTGCAGGTAAAAGTGCATACCAAGCCCATGCCAGACTACGACGAAAGCGGCGTTCTGGCAGTTGGCCATGTTCTGCTTTTTCAGGCTTCGTATCCGGAAGCTTCATTAATACCAGGATAAGTACTGCAGCGATACACACGAATAATACCCAGAAAGGAACGGCAGCACCGAATCCAAGCAACTTGATCCCCAAGGGACCAATGCTGAATCCCAGACCATAAGACATACCATATAGCGATATGTACCTTCCCCGTTTTTCAGGCGCAGTAACGAGCAACACCCAGAGCTGCGCCGCATAATGAAGTGCACTGTCCCCGATTCCAACGACCAGGCGCAAGATAAACCATATTTTAATATCCGGGAAATACGGAAACAGAATCAAAGGAATCATGACCAATAACAGGCCGCCCATAATCAGCTTTTTGAATCCAAATGCTCCGAGTAGTCGTTCTGCGACCAATGTCATCGCAAAAGAGCCAACGTACAACGCCGCCGCATTCAACCCGTTTAAACCTGGTGAAACCCCTTTTTGCTCCAAAAAAATCGAGAGTACAGGCAACAAGAGCCCCTGGCTGATCCCTGCTACGACGATAACCGTAATCAGAATTAGATAGTTGGATGTCGAGTGAGAGGTTTGGGGACTAGTAATCGACGATGACACGAATTCATTCCTCCTGCGAGCACACAAAGAAAAATCGTCATCTCTGACGACTTTCATATGTTATAAATATAGTTTTGAACCACCGTTCAAGCATCGGGACTTTGCCCGGACTTGAACATTATAGTGGACAACGCCCTGCAAAACAAGCCATAATAGAGGTTGTTCAAAAAGTTTACTTTTGATTACGAATCATGCCTAGCGGCATCATCAGCTTCGAAGATGAAAACCAGACTTTTTGAACGCGCACTAATCGTACTTTTAAGTCGCTGCGTACATTTAGATGTGACGGGAGGATTCTGCAACATTATGGCTTATCAAGTTAAAATTGATGTTTCACCGATATATGAAATGCTCAATAGTTTTCTTGTCTATGTTACGAAAAAATGGATTCAGCATCTGGATATTGGTCCTGAATGGATTCTGGAAGTGGAAGGCAAACTAAGTTCCAATGTACGAGCTGCGCTCGCACCTGCTGCCACTTGGCCTTTTGATGATTTTGATGTCTTGTTCGCGTGGGCAGCGTATCAAAATGATACGATAGAGAATCGTGATTTTCTGGACATGTTGGCCGAAATGACAACGGATGATCTGTATGCACGTGTGTCTCCTTTACTGCCCTCTCTTACAATAGAAGAATCTACGCGCATTCGGAATAGCTATGTCCCATTATTGCGACTATGGGACCAGCACTACTGTCAGAATATGAGCGAAGATCAACGCGTGTGGCTTGAAGAAGATGCCGATGAAAAACGTACTTTGCTTGATAAAATGGGACCAGAGCTGCTTATCGAATATGCTACAGCCGGAGTCCTTGTTGAACCTATGCCTGGACTGAACGAAGTCATCCTGTTTCCAACAGTACACAATCGTCCCATTAATATGTACTGTTTCTATGAAGGCATGATGATTATGCAGTATCCTGTGGATGCACCTGAAGAAAATGAGGACCAACCTCCAACATGCCTTTTACGGTTCACCCATGCTCTGGCTGATCCCGAAAGACTTCGCCTGCTCCGTTACGTATCTGATGAACCCAAATCTCTTGCTGAGATGTGTGAGGAATTGGGTAAGGACGAAGATACGGTGAAAGATCAGGTTATGGCGCTGCGCATCGCAGGTCTGCTAAGGACCCATCTGCTTGGAAGTAATCGCAAAGAGAAATACAGTATTCGGCCGGATGGCGTATCTGAATTGAATATGTTCCTGGAATCCTATATTCGCATATAATTGATGTGAACTATTTGTGGAGTTGCTGGCTACAAGGAGTGAATTGACTAATGAAATTAATGAAGCAACATATTTTGTTTGACCTTGATGATACTCTCGTATATTGCAACAAATATTTTAACCTGATTCTCGGAGAGTTCTTCGAGAACATGCAGGAGTGGTTCGATGGGCATTCCCTGACAACGGGGGAGATTCGTGAGAAACAGCTGGAGATTGATGTAACAGGTGTGAACAAGCTTGGATTCGCGAGTCACCATTTTCCGCAGTCCCTTATTGATACCTATCGTTACTTCTCCGGAAAGTTCGCCAGATCGACTTCCCCAGAGAAGAATCTTATCTGAGCAAGCTGGGTATGAGTGTATATGACCAGGAGGTCGAGCCTTACCCGCATATGGTTGAAACACTTGAGAATCTCAAGTCAGCCGGGCATTCCCTCTATTTATATACGGGCGGCGAAACGGTCATTCAACAACGAAAGATAGATCAGATGAAGCTATCGGCTTATTTCGATAATCGCATATATATCCGTCAACACAAAAACATTGAGGCGTTGGAGGGCATTCTGGCTAATGGTCCGTTTGATCGTCGTGCAACATGGATGATCGGCAACTCCCTTCGGACAGATATCATGCCTGCAGTTAAAGCTGGAATCCACAGCATATATATTAAACAGCCCAACGAATGGCAATACAACATCGTAGAGCTTCAGCCTAATCCCGAAACGTCGATGTATACCATCACAGCACTGGAAGAGGTACCTAAGGTCATACACGAAAATATACAACAGCAACAACAAAAAAGGACCCTTGGATAAGGGTCCTTTTGTTATGATCAGGATGAGGCATCCTGTTTCTCGCCCGATAACTTGCCCGTTACTACATCTTGCAGAATAATACGTGCCTTCACTGTACTCCCGTCTTTCCGCTTGAAAGATAGTACCTGCGTACTCCCCTTCTCAATCAGCGATTTCAACATCGTACTGGTGATTTTCTTACCTGCATACTCTTTCCAGACCACGAATGTACAACCTTCCTTGAACCGTGAGCATCCGTAGCCCTTCTTGCCTTCTATAATTTGACCTGCACAACCTGGAGCAGGACAGGCTGCGAGTGTCTCCCGCACACCCGATTGGGTTGCAGTAGAGACTGGCGCCTTGGCTACCGAGCTTGTCCCACCCGTTCTGGGCGAAGATGCCGAAACCTGGCGTGAGGTTTTTACAGCTGAACTCGCACTGGATGTGGAGGCTGCCTTGGCAGATGTCTTTGTATTGCTATTCTGAGTTCTGGCTCCCTTGCCTTTCCCCCTGCTCCCACGCGAATCTTCTCCAAAAGCATCTGCCGCCGCAGGGGCTTGCACACGCACTTTTTCAATGATGGACAAGGTGAATTTTTTGACGTTCTCCATAAACTTGTCCTGTTCCGCCTCACCTTTGGAGATCTGAACCAGTCTCCGTTCCCACTGACCAGTCATCTCCGGGGAGGTCAACAGATCTACACCTGCCCGGCGTATCAATTCGATAGCTGTTCTGCCTTTGAGGGTTAACTGCATTTTTTTCCCCTGCATCGTAATGTAACCCACATTTTTAAGACGCTCAATCGTTGCAGCACGGGTGGCAGGAGTACCCAAGCCACTATCTTTCATCGCATCTCGCAGCTCTTCATTCTCGATTTGCTTACCTGCACTTTCCATGGCTTTCAGCAACGTTCCCTCGGTATAACTTTTGGGAGGTTGGGTCGCCTTCTCCTTGAACTCACTTTTCGTACAATGAACAGGTAACTCAGGTTGCACGGCAAAAGCCTTGTCCGTCCACTCCTCTGCTTCCTCTTCTTCATTGCTGTTCTTCTTGGTTTTCTTCTTGCTTGCTCCCTCATCCTGATCCCCAGACCCCAGGACTACTTTCCACCCAAGAAACAACAATTCTTTGACAGATGTTTTAAACGAATGCTTTTCCACTTCGGTGAGCACCGTATGCTGCTTATACTCTGCCGGAGGGTAGAAATGAGACAAGAAACGTCTTACAATCAGATCATAGACGTTCTGCTCATCCTTGGATAAGGTACCCGGTCGTTTCAATGTAGGCAAGATCGCATGGTGATCCTCGACCCTGCTCGGATTACATACCGATTTGTTATTTTTATGAACAAGCTCCGGCTTGGCGCCTAGTGCAAGTTCACTGTACGTCCCGTTTTTGAGCAAGTTCAGTGTCTTGTGCATACCTTCAATATTCTGTTCAGTAACATAGTTAGAATTGGTCCGTGGATACGAAATCACCTTGTGCTTTTCATACAAGGCCTGTGCAATATCCAATGTTTTTTTGGCTCCATATCCGAACTTGGCATTCGCTTCACGCTGTAAAAGGGTCAAGTCATACAAACGGTACGGGTACTCTTTGGTTTGCTTCACTTCGTATTTGGCAATCTGACCTGACTTGCCCTTCACGCTGGCTGCAATCGCCTCTGCTGCCTCGGCATCCCTCAGCTTATCTCCCTGACGCAACCCCCGGTACTCGACACCTTCCTGACGAAACCAGGCGGCCACTTCATAAAAGGTCTGTGACTGGAACGCTTCAATTTCCATTTCCCGATCATAGATTAGCGCCAGTACCGGTGTTTGCACTCGGCCTACAGATAGTAATGCATTATGGCGTGTGGTAAACGCCCTTGAGGCATTCATTCCAATGAGCCAATCAGCTTCACTTCGAGCCCGGGCTGCATGGGTCAGGTTCTCAAATTCAGAGGCGTCCTTCAAACCATCGAATCCACGTCGAATACTCTCCGCTGTCAGATCTGATATCCATAGACGCTTTACCGGCTGACGCAGCTTTAATTGCTGTTGAATAAGAGCGAAGATATATTGCCCCTCTCTCCCTGCATCACATGCATTTACGATCGCCGAAGCCCGTTTAGCTAGTTCTCCAATCATTTTAAGCTGATCTTTTGTTCTTGGATTGGGTACAATCTTGAACTGATCGGGTATAATCGGCAGGTCCGCTATATTCCAACGCTTATACTTCGTATCATAGGCATCCGGTTCAGCCAGTCCAAGCAAATGCCCAATCGCCCAGGTGATGATGTAATGCTCACCCTCCAAATACGTGCGATTGTTCTTGGCCTTTGGTTCTATGACGGCGGCAATGGTTCGACCCATATCGGGTTTTTCCGCTATAACCAGTGTCTTCATCCGTCCATCTCTCCTCCTTCACCGCCCGCATGACGGCAAAAAGGGGCCTTCCGCCGACGGAAGCCCCTTGCTTCTGAAACTTATTATATCAGATTTCCAATTCAAGAGCACCCTCCTGAATTGAATTATCCTGCTGCCTGTTCTTTCAGGACATGCTTTTGTCTGCACTCTTTGCATACACCCTGGAAGTCCAAACGGTGGTCTGTCACTGCGAAGCCGTACTGGCGCTCAATTTGTTGTTCCAAACGAAGCAGACCATCTTCCATAATCTCTTCCACACTGCCACACTCTGTACAGATCAGGTGATGGTGATGATGGGACCCATCCGTACTACGGAGGTCGAAGCGAGCTGCACCGTCCCCAAAGTTAATCTTTTCAACGACTTGAAGATCACTCAACAGTTCAAGCGTTCGGTATACGGTAGCCAGTCCAATTTCGGGAAACTGCTCTTTAACCAGAAGAAATACTTCCTCCGCGCTAAAATGATCTTTCTCATGTTCAAGCAATACACGTACAGTAACTTCACGTTGCTGGGTCAATTTATATCCTTTTTCAACCAATTGTTTTTTGATGTCATATATCTGTTCTGAAATGGACTTGTCCCGGTTACTTGCCATAGTTGGTCGCACCTCCGGATTAGATTAATTTTGCTTTGTTGGTACTGATTCTTAGTTTCAGTTATCGTCTTATTTATAATTATTATAATGTAATAATAAATCTTTATCACTTAAAAAGCAATGCTATAGCTCACACTTGCGTGAATTATCTTATTTAAATCCATGTAAACACAGCAAACAACCCCCACTAAACGTGAGGGTTGCGATTGAAATGCTGGACTATACTTTTATAAGTTTTAGCATTCGTAAAAATCCGTTCGTAAAGTGCCTTTTTACACTAGAACCGTAGCGCCCATCAAGTATTTGTCCACTTCACGAGCAGCTTCACGGCCTTCATTAATCGCCCATACAACCAAACTTTGACCACGACGCATGTCACCTGCTGCAAATACTTTATCCACATTGGTATTGTATTTACCGTAACGCGCCTTAACGTTTGTTCGACGATCTGTTGCAAGTCCAAGTTGTTCAACCAGCGTTTGTTCCGGTCCATCAAAACCAATCGCAATCATGGCCATTTGAGCTGGGAATACGCCCTCTGTACCTGGAATGGGCTGATAGATCTTACGACCTGTCTCATCCACAATACGCTCAATTTGCACTGTATGCAATTCTTTGAGGTTACCCTCTTCGTCTCCAACAAATTTGGTTGTCATAATGGAGAATTCACGCGGGTCTGCACCAAACAACGCTTTGGCTTCCTCTTGTGCATAATCAAGTGTGTACACGTTAGGGAATTGCGGCCAAGGGTTGTTCATGCGATCACGTTCCATAGGCGCTTGCGTATGTGTACCAAATTGCGTAATAGTCCGACAACCGTGACGCAGCGAAGTAGCCATACAGTCAGAGCCTGTGTCCCCACCACCGATTACGATAATATCCTTGTCCTGAGCAGAAAGATAATTACCATCCTCCAGATTGGAGTCCAGATAACTCTTAATGCTTCCGTTCAAGAAATCCATGGCATAATGAACGCCTTTTAAATCGCTACCTTCAATGTTGAACTCACGTGGTTTGGTTGCACCGCCGCACAGCACCACAGCGTCATAATCGTCAACCAATTGCTGTGCTGCAATATCTTTACCAATCTCGGTGTTCGTCACGAATTGAATGCCTTCCGCTTCAAGCAGATCAACACGACGCTGAACCACTTTCTTATCCAATTTCATCGTTGGGATACCATACATCAACAAACCGCCGACACGATCTGAACGCTCATATACGGTTACCGTATGTCCTGCTTTATTCAATTGAGCCGCAGTAGCCAGTCCCGCTGGACCTGAGCCTACAACAGCTACACGTTTACCCGTACGTTTTTCAGGAGGTTGCGGAACGACCCATCCTTCTTCAAAACCTTTTTCGATGATCGCTTCTTCAATGGTTTTGATCGTAACTGGTTGACCAATCAACCCCACTGTACATGATCCTTCACATGGAGCAGGACAGACGCGACCTGTAAACTCCGGGAAATTATTCGTTTTGTGAAGGCGCTCAAGCGCTTCTCTCCACAGTCCGCGATATACAAGATTATTCCACTCCGGAATCAGGTTATGCACAGGGCAGCCTGATGTACCGCCAGTCATATCTATACCTGTATGGCAATACGGGGTACCACAATCCATGCATCGTGCACCTTGTGTTCTGAGCTCTTCTTCAGCCATATGTTTATGAAACTCTTCCCAATCCTTAACACGCTCAGCCGGCTCTCGATCCGTAGGCAATTGCCGTTTGTATTCCATAAATCCAGTAGGTGTAGACATCTTACGTTTTCCCCCATCCGTTCTTGTCTTAATCCCTTCATCTGCATGGTTCTATATGAAATGGATTACTCATTGTTGAGTTTTTGTCTATTGTATCACAAAATCTTCTCAAAGATATTTCAATTATAGTAGCATGTATTCTAATGAATATTAAATGGATTATCCGCATAATTATTTGTATTTTATACATCATAGCGTTCATGTCTGCCCACGGTCAACACCCTTATTTTGGTCTTAAATGTGATTCTGCAATGCGAAATTAGGCGTGTATTACATGCATTAAAAGTCGAAGTGTCATGTGAATGTCAGATAATTTGTCATCATGAAGAACGGATTATGATAAGAATCTCTCTGATTTCCGAATACTAGAGTGATTTTAGGGCTTTACAACGCTGAAATCCCATATCTTTTACACTTTTCAAAATACCAACTCTCTATTCATATGTATATTATACATAAATTCAGTTATTTAATGTTATATTAATGTAATATGTATATCACTTCAAATAAGCGACTTATTTTTCTTCAAAAAAAAGACGCTGTTTACGAATATTTCGTAATCAGCGCCCTTCTCACACAAGTACAAACTCAGTTTTACCTCTTTCGTATAGGTATTATGCTGAATTTACCGCTTACGTTGATAGAACTCAAATGTGAACGGGTGCATATTTTTCTCATCTTGCTCGCCCTCGATCTGTTCTTTCAGTTCCCATTCAGACCAGTCCACTTCAGGGAAAAAAGTATCTCCCTCAAACTCCGCATGAATTCTAGTCACTACAAGTCGATCTGCAAATGGCAGGAACTCACGATACACTTGGGAACCCCCAATGACGCACAGCTCCTCACCTTTGGTTATACTCAGGCCTTCTTCAATTGTATGCACGATCTCAGCCTGTTCCACTTTGTAATTCAGATCTCTCGTCACGACAATATTACGGCGCTGAGGAAGCGGCTTACCACCAAAAGATTCCCACGTGTTACGCCCCATAATAATCGTTTTGTTTAGTGTTTGTTTTTTGAAAAAGGCCATATCTTTGGGTAAACGCCAAGGGAGTGAATTATTCAATCCGATCACACCGTTCTCCCCCATTGCCCATACAAGTTCAATACTCAACGGTTATACACTCCTTCAATCGAAGTTTCTTATAGAGGTTTGCCCTTATACTGCTATCGGAGCTTTGATGCCCGGATGATGCTGGTAGTTCTCAAACTCAAAATCTTCAAAAGTATAGTCAAAAATAGAATCTGGCTTACGCTTGATCACCAATTTGGGCAACGCAAATGGCTCACGCTCCAGCTGCGTTTTGACCTGGTCCACGTGGTTAGAATAGATGTGAACATCCCCTCCAGACCAGACGAAGTCGCCCACCTCAAGATCACATTGCTGCGCAATCATATGAGTCAAGAGTGCATAACTCGCAATGTTAAACGGTAATCCAAGGAACGTATCCACGGAACGCATAGTAAGCATACACGATAACTTACCCTCTGCGACGTAGAACTGAAACGCAAAATGGCAAGGCGGAAGTTTCATACGGTTAATCTCAGCCACGTTCCATGCACTCACGAGATGACGGCGTGAATCCGGATTATTTTTAATCGAATCAATCACCGCAGCAATCTGGTCAATTTTTTCTCCATTTGGCGCTTCCCATGTGCGCCACTGCGAACCATATACTGGTCCGAGATCCCCATTTTCGTCTGCCCAATCGTCCCAGATCTTAACACCGTTTTCTTTCAGGTACGATATATTGGTATCACCACTCAAAAACCATAACAGTTCATGAATAACGGATTTGAGATGAATGCGTTTCGTTGTTACCAGCGGAAATCCTTCGGACAAATCATAACGGAGCTGTCTGCCGAATACGGATTGTGTGCCGGTTCCAGTACGGTCTCCTTTATGCACACCATTGTCCAGAATATCCTCTAATAAATCAAGATAGTTTTTCATTTATGGGTATCTCCTCGCACTTCTTAATAGCTTACCTACTTGCATCACGATACGCTTGAAGTCATATCTCGGCAATCATTATAACAGTGTAACACAATTGAGCACTTGCTTAAAACGTAATTCGTTAAACCCTTTACGAGGCGAAACGTAAGCCCCAATCCTGTAAACTGTATCATCATTTTTTAAATTTCCATTCAAAAAAGAGACGAATAACGCGTTAGCGCTGTCCGTCTCTTTCTCATGTACGTATAATGCCGGATAAATCCGAAGCTTAGACGATCTTAACGGGAGATGATGTGGATCGGGTGACCCATAACCAATTCCGCAGCTTCCATCACGATTTCGCCCAAAGTTGGGTGAGCGTGAATAGTGAGAGCCAGATCTTCCAAAGTAGCACCCATCTCAATTGCAAGACCAAGCTCAGCAATCAGGTTGGAAGCTTCAATACCTACAATTTGGCAACCCAATACGAGGCCGCTTTCTTCGTCAGCTACGATTTTCACGAAGCCTTCAGCGTGGTTCAAAGATACAGCACGGCCGTTACCCGCATAAGGGAATTTGCCTGCTTTTACTTTGTAACCTTTTTCTTTAGCTTCTTTTTCAGTGTAACCTACGCTGGAACATTCTGGATCTGTGAACACAACAGCTGGCATACATTTGTAGTCAACTACAGATGGTTGTCCTGCGATTGCTTCAGCAGCCACTTTGCCTTCATAAGAAGCTTTGTGTGCCAGAGCCAGACCAGATACGATATCACCGATTGCAAAGATTTGCGGGATGCTAGTACGGCCTTGGTTGTCAACTTTAACGAATCCACGCTCGTCAACGTCTACACCGATCATGTCCAGACCAAGCTCACCATCCGTATTTGGGCGACGTCCTACAGTAACAAGCAGGTAATCTGCAGTTACTTCTTTGGATTCACCGTTTACGGAATATTTCACAGTTACATCTTTATCCGTTTGCTCAGCACTTTCAGCTTTTGCACCCGTTACGATTTCGATGCCTGTTTTCTTCATGTTTTTAGCCACAAGGCTAGTCATGTCTTTATCAAAACCTGGCAATACTGTATCCAAACCTTCAATGATTGTTACTTTTGCACCGAATTTGGAGTACATTTGACCAAGCTCGGCACCAATATAACCGCCACCGATAACGATCATGCTTTTTGGTACTTCAGGCAAGTTCAAAGCTTCTGTCGAAGACAGAATACGTCCGCCAAACGGGAAAGGTTTCAGTTCGATTGGACGGGAACCTGTTGCGATGATGGCATTTTTGAAACGGTAACGCGGAGATTCGTGATCATTGAATACACGCGCTTCGTTTTCGTTAATGAACATGCACTCACCATTGAAAACTTCTACTTTGTTGCCTTTGAGCAGACCAGCTACGCCGCCAGTCATTTTCTTAACAACGCCGTTTTTGAATTCTTGAGTTTTGCTAAAGTCTACTTTTACGTTCTCAGCAGAGATACCAAAAGCCTCACCGTGAAGTGCAGACTCATATTGGTGCGCAGCCGAGATCAGGGCTTTGGATGGGATACATCCGCGGTTCAAACAAACGCCGCCCAGTTCGGATTTGTCTACGATCAATACGCTTTGGCCCAATTGAGCAGCGCGGATGGCAGCTACATAGCCACCAGGTCCTGCACCAATTACTAATGTGTCGATATCTAGAGAAGCGTCGCCTACTACCATATCTTACACCTCCATAACAAGCAGCTCAGGGTTAGCGAGCAACTGTTTAATGTAATTCATAAAGTTTTGTGCTGTTGCGCCATCGATGATACGGTGGTCAAAGCTCAGGGAAAGAGCCATTACAGGTGCTGCAACGATTTCGCCGTTTTTAACCACTGCTTTTTCGCTGATGCGTCCTGTTCCTAGAATAGCAACTTCAGGGAAGTTGATGATTGGAGTGAAGAACATACCGCCAGCAGAACCGATGTTACTGATGGAGATTGTACTTCCTCTCATTTCGTTAGCGCTCAATTTACCTTCACGGCCACGAGCTGCCAGATCACGGATGGAATCAGCGATCATCCAGATGGATTTACGATCCGCATCTTTGATAACAGGAACGATCAGGCCGTTGTCTGTATCTGTAGCGATACCGATGTTGTAGTATTTTTTGTAAACAATTTCGTTCGCTTCTTCATCAATCATAGCGTTCAGAGCCGGGAATTGGCGGGAAGCCGCAACCAGTGCTTTAACGATGAATGGCAGATAAGTAACTTTTGTTCCTTTTTTCTCTGCAATTGGTTTCATACGAGTACGGAAAGCAACCAACTCAGTCACGTCTACTTCGTCCATGATGGTAACGTGTGGTGCTGTGTAAGCCGATTTAACCATTGCATTAGAGATCGCTTTACGGATACCTTTGAATGCTACGCGCTCTTCTTCAAGGTGTTGAGCAGCTGCAGCTGCTGGTGCTGCTGATTTTTTCTCTTCTTGAGCCGAAGCTTCGGAAGAAGTTGCCGCTGCGGATTGACCGCCACCATTTTTGAAGGATTCAACATCCTCTTTGGTTACTTTACCGTTGTTGCCAGTACCGTTAACCTGTGTGATGTCTACACCTTGTTCGCGAGCAAACTTGCGCACGCTTGGTGTTGCCAGAACGTCTTGGGCAGATACTGCCGGAACGCTGTTATTGCCGCCTTCTTTAGCTGCATCCGAGCTGGAAGCTGCAGAAGAAGAACCACTTGTATCAGCTCCGCCTTGAGCTGCGTCTTTCTCTTGCTCGCCTTGATCGCCAGCAGGAGCGTCGTCTTGCTCAGGAAGTTCGCCTTCTGCATCGATGATGGCTACAACTTCGCCAACGTGGCAGACTTGACCGTCTTTAGCAAATACTTCTGTGATTGTTCCATTTACCGGACAAGGTACTTCAACAACCGCTTTGTCGTTCTGTACTTCCATAATGATATCGTCGTCAGTTACTTTATCACCGACTTTGATGTGCATCTTGATGATTTCGCCTTCGTGTAGGCCTTCGCCTAGTTCAGGGAATTTATATTCAAATTTAGCCAACTGAAAAACCTCCTTGATTATGTGCTCAATCCTGAAAACAACCCTTAACTCCAAGAAACAACTGTTACTGCTAATGCAAATAACTGTTACTCAAGGGGCTAATGGCTGTTTACAGTGCAGCTTGCGCTGCGGTGTGAATCACCATACTGCGCCTTGCGGCATGTCAGATGATTAAATTAGAAATTAAGGACTTTGTTAACCGCAGCAACGATACGTGCCGGGTTAGGCAGCCATGAATCTTCGATTTGTGCAAAAGGATATACAGTATCCGGACCAGCTACACGCAGAACCGGTGCTTCCAGGTGCAGGATTGCTTTTTCATTGATTTGGGCAATGACTTCAGCTGCAACACCTGCGCTCTTTTGAGCTTCTTGTACAACAATTGCACGGTTTGTTTTCTTAATGGAAGCAACGATGGTATCGATGTCGATCGGGCTAACCGTACGAAGGTCGATAACCTCAACTTTGATTCCTTGTTTTTCGAGTTCATCTGCAGCTTTCACAGAAGTGTGAACCATCATACCGTAAGTAATGATCGTAACATCAGAACCTTCACGGACAACGTTCGCTTTACCCAATTCAACAACGTAATCTTCTTCGGGCACTTCTGCACGGAAAGCATGGTACAGGTTCAAGTGCTCCATGAAGAATACAGGGTCGTTATCGCGAATGGAAGCGATCATCAGACCTTTTGCATCGTAAGGGTTAGAAGGAATAACCACTTTGATACCTGGCGTTTGCGTAAGCAGACCTTCCAGGGAATCTGTGTGCAATTCTGCCGCTTTTACTCCACCACCGAAAGGTGTACGGAATACGATTGGAGAATGGTACTTACCACCGGAGCGGAAACGCATACGAGCAGCTTGCACTACCATTTGGTCAAGGGCTTCGAAGATAAAACCAACGAATTGGATCTCAGCAACCGGACGGAAGCCTTGTACACCCAAACCTACAGCCAGACCACCGATAGCGGATTCAGCCAGTGGAGTATCAAATACACGCTCTTCGCCAAACTCTTTTTGCAGACCTTCCGTTACACGGAAAACGCCGCCTACATTACCTACGTCTTCACCGAAAAGCAGAACGTTAGGATCACGTTTCAGCTCCACGCGAAGCGCATCACGGATTGCTTCTTTCATGTTCATTTGTGCCATTTGCTTCATTTCCTCCTTAAACATTGACAGTTCACATTTGAATTCATACATGTATACCGGGACATCGGTGTCGCGGATGTTTATGCTTTATCGGAAAAAACTTATTGGAAGTCAGCTTTTTGCTCTTCCAAGTGCTTAGGCGTTTGTTCGAACATGCTGTCGATCAAGCCTGAAATCGTCATTTTCTCGGTTTTTTCCGCTTTTTTGATCTCTTCATTTACTTTCGCTTTTGCTTCTTCTTTCACACGTGCTGTATCTTCTTCAGTCCAAAGACCTTTTTTCTCCAGATATTTAGCAAAACGTGCGATAGGATCTTTAGCATTCCATTCTACCTCTTCTTCTTTTGTACGATACTTGGAAGCATCATCCGAAAGGGAGTGAGGACGGAAACGGTAAGTTACTGCTTCGATCAAAGTCGCGCCTTCTCCGTTACGTCCACGTTCAGCAGCTTCCTGAACCGCTTTGATAACAGCGAAGATGTCCATACCATCAATTTTAACACCTTTGATACCTGCTGCTACCGCTTTGTGAGCGATGGACAGAGCTGCTGTTTGTTTAGCAAAAGGAGTTGTGATGGCATAACCATTGTTTTGTACAAAGAAAATCACAGGCAGTTTATACACACCAGCGTAGTTCAGACCTTCATAGAAGTCACCTTCAGAAGAACCGCCATCACCTGTGTAAGCAATAACAACTTGTTTTTGTTTTTTTAATTTGTAACCCATAGCGATACCCATTGCGTGCAGGATTTGTGCACCAATGATGATTTGTGGCATCAAAACATTAACGCCATCCGGGATTTGTCCACCATGTTGGTGTCCACGGGAATACAAGAATGCTTGATAAAGAGGAAGTCCATGCCATACGAGTTGCGGAATGTCACGATAGCCAGGACATACAAAGTCTTCTTTTTCAATTGCAAATTCACTACCAACCATTGTAGCTTCTTGACCAGATACTGGAGCATAGAAACCAAGACGACCTTGACGGCCCAAGTTCACTGCACGGTCATCCCAAGTACGGGTAAATACCATGCGGTACATAATTTCTTTTAATTGATCATCGGAAAGTTTAGGCATCATGTCTTTATTGACAATTTCGCCGTCAGGAGACAGCACGGACAGAGCTTCTACATCCTCTGTATACACTTCATAAGGAACCTTGCTCATTTTTTTCTTCACCTCAACAAAAAATTTGAATATCAAGTTCCGCTGTTATAATATTATTATACACCTGTTTCACTGCATACGTCAAAGAAATCCGTAATTATTTTATGTTTCCTGTCGGATTGTATGTATAACAGGGGTTTAATATTGGTATAACAGCATAATACATGTCTGCTTGTTTGACCTATCCCCGCACAAGGGTAATCTTACCGTATTGCGCGGTCGAATGCAAAAATCAACCGAGAAAGGTGACGTTTTATGACGGATTCCCGCTATTTGAAACGCACGATTGTGAAGGAAGAGATCGAGAGTCAATATCTTGGAGAGAAACGCACTCTCCGCATTTATCTTCCTCCGGGATATAACGAACTGCTTAGCTACCCTGTCGTTTATTGTCAGGATGGCGAAGAATTTTTTAATTTTGGACGAATTGCTACAACAGCTAACCGTATTATTTTGGACGAAGGAGCCGAACCTTTCATTATTGTAGGGGTTCAGGTGGATGTATCTGTAAGAACTCAGGAATATGCTCCTTTTGGAGATCGGTTCAAGGCATATACCACTTGCTTCGCTGAAGAGATTATTCCCTATATAGAAGAGAAATATCCTGTGCGCCGTTCTCCGCAAGAACGGATACTAGCCGGGGACTCGCTCGGTGGAAGTGTTTCGCTTCATCTCGCTCTGTTATATCCGGAACTGTTTACACGTGTTATCAGCATGTCCGGTGCCTTCTATTCTGCTTCTCAGGAAATCTACGCCGCAGCTGAAGACCTGTCCTGGCTTTCGATCTGGATGATCGTGGGTCTGCAGGAGACTGCTTTTGCAGCAGACACAGGTACGTATAATTTCGTGCAATTAAACCGGGATACCCGGGATTTGCTTGAAAAGCGTGGGGCTCTCGTATCCTACCAGGAGAAAGACGGGAATCACCAGTGGGGCTTTTGGCAGAATGAACTGCCTGATGCATTGCTTTATTTTCTTCAGGAAAGATAAATAAATGAATATGATCCATTCCAACAGGCGGTCGAAAGACCGCCATTGTTTCCTTAACATATGATACCGCTTACAATTATAATCTGAAAAAGAAGCAGGAAACCACGCTTGTTCGCTCCTGCTCCTTTGTCCGTTTACAAGGTAAGTATAAGATCGTATTTATTTCCTAGATTAATGAATGTTGCTCTTCAATCTGTTTCAACAAAACATCACAACCTGCATTCACCAGTTCATATACTTCTTCAAAATTCCCTGTGTGATATGGGTCAGGTACTTCCCTGAGCTTCTCATTCGGGAGCAAGTCCATCAACTTAATGATTTCCGCCTCAGCTCCACCAGGAATGCTGCGCACGTTATCCGCATTGGAATCATCCATGCATACAATGTAATCAAACTGCGTGAAGTCTTCGCTGGCGAATTGTCTTGCTGCCATATTGGCATATGAAATCTGGTAGGAATCCAGCAAATCCCGAGTTCCTTCATGTGGAGGTTTGCCAACGTGCCAGTTGCCTGTTCCCGCTGAGTCAACACGAATCTGATGTTCAAGCCCCTTCTTCAGGACCTTGTGACGCAGTACTGCTTCAGCCATTGGTGAACGGCATATATTACCCAGACATACAAATAAAACGTGAATCATATTAATCCCCCTTGCTTAACGTGCCTTGTAGCACCGGTGGTGTTGACTGTGCTATAACAATCTCTGGCTGTGGGTTGACGTTCCCCGATTGCACCAGTGAACGACGAGGCAGTTTCCATTTATAATGTACAGAACACATCCGGAAAAACACAACGGCCGCAAAACAAAGTAATAGACTCGCATTGGTAGATAACCACCCCATACCTATGGCAAAACCGGCTGTCATTGCCCATACAGCATAAATTTCATCCCGTAATACAAGCGGTTTACGTCCAGCAAGCAGATCACGAATCACGCCGCCACCTATACCGGTCATCACTGCCGCCACAATAACCGCACTAATGGGATGTCCCATGTTCGCCGCGTATAAGGCTCCCTGAATCGCAAATGCTGCTAGACCAATTGCATCGAACAATGCTTCTGTTCGCTTCCAGTGACCAATCCACTTGAGCGGTAGTATAAACGCAATTGCCACAGATACCAAGGCCAGCATAATAAGTGATCCCTGACTCCATAATGTTGTTACAGGTATACCTATGAGTACGTTACGGATTATGCCCCTCCGAATGCAGTCACAAGTCCCAGCACCAGTACGCCCAAAATGTCGTATTCCTCTTCCATGGCCACGAAAGCACCTGACATTGCAAACGCGATGGTACCTATAATGCTGAATACTTCAAAAATGTGTAAGTCCAACCTGTTCAAACCTCACTTTTCAAGTCATCTCCGTGTCGCTCTAACCATTGTATCCGCGAGAACTGAAATTGTGCAACCACAATTTGTGGATTATACTGGTTTGGTGATTATATTTGTACAAGTTCAGAACCATATTCTTATAATAAATTATTTTTTCTCGGAATTTAGGAAGGATGAATTAAAATGACGATGAAACGAATTGTTATTTTTACTGGCGGAAACCTCTCGGCTGAATTAATGGAGGAACTACGGGAAGATGATATGATTATCGCGGCTGATCGCGGGGCATTATTTTTGATTCAACATGGTGTACAGCCCCACATTGCTGTTGGAGACTTTGACTCTATTACTGAAGCGGAACAAACGATTGTTCGTAACAATAGCATTCAGTTCATTGCTTGTGACCCTGTTCATAAGGATCTTACAGATACGGAGATGGCTTTTGAGACGGCACTTGATCATGAACCTTCTCACATCCTTATGTTAGGAGCAACAGGCACACGCATGGATCACACACTCGCCAATGTACATATTATGGTTCGCGCCATGCAGCACCAAATTTCTTGTGCCATTCAGGATAAGCATAACTACATGACATTGACTACATCCAGAACTGTGGTTGAACACCGTGATTATACATATGTTTCTTTGCTACCCCTGACTCACGAGGTTACAGGAATAAGTTTGGAAGGTTTCATGTATCCACTGGATCATGCTACCATTCGCATGGGACAATCTCTGGGCGTAAGTAATAAACTATTAGGTACCACAGGTACAATCACGATTGATAGCGGCATGCTATTGATTATTCAGAGCAAAGATTAAACTTATTTGCAAGTTCATTCTTATTTATTACGTTTTTGTAACCAATGATTTGAAGAAGTAAATAGATTGAAACATCACTAAGACCCTTGATTACCAAGGGTCTTTGCTATTTAGTCTAGGATTGTCATTCGTCAATGATTAATTTTTTGACATTTTTAATTGTATTTTAATAAACATACCCAAACGACTGTCGCATAAGGGATTCCACATACCTATCCAATTTCTAGGCTGTTACAAACCTGTTATACTCGCTCTAGCAACTTAACGAAAACGAATTTTGGAGGTACTAACTATTATGAAAACAAACATCTTTGTCCAAAAGGCCGTAACCGTCGGGTTGTGCGCTACACTAGGTTTTGGAGCTGTATTAATGACTAACGCACCTGTTGCACAGGCAGCAACCGCTTCTGTATCTACAGGTCAACAAATTGTTAACTATGGTAAGAAATTTACGGGTGTACCCTATGAGTTTGGTGCTTCAACAAATACAACCAAAGTTTTTGACTGCTCTTCTTTCATGAAATATATTTTCGAGAAGTATGGTGTAGACTTGCCGCGCACGTCCGTTAATCAATCCAAAGAAGGTTCGGCTGTGTCCAAAGCAAATCTGCGTGTTGGTGACCTTGTATTCTTCTCCAGCGGCAGCCGTTCTACCGGCTCTAACGTGACACATGTCGGTGTGTACGCAGGAAATGGGCAAATTCTGCATACCTATGGATCTCCCGGTGTGACCCTCTCGGATCTGGACTCCGGTACTTGGAAGAGAACGTATGTTAAAGCTCGTCGCGTTCTTTAGAGAAGCATTTATACGAGATAACTAGTATGCAAAGGCCGGAGCCTATAATCCGGTCTTTTTTATTTTCACCCTCTTTTCCCCACACTCCAAACTGGATTTCCATGGAACCGGGAGGACGTTTAATTTTTGTCATGAAGCATATAACCAATCCCCCGTACAGTATGAATCAATTTCACATTTCTTCCCTTGTCCACCTTATCCCTCAAATGTTTGATATACACGTCCACTACGTTGGTATCCATTGCAAACTCATACCCCCAGACTTTCCGCAAAATATCACTCCGAGTGCACGCTTCATTCACATGCAAAGCCAAAAATTCCAATAATTCATACTCTTTTGGTGTTAGTGTCAAGTATTCACCCGACCGATTTACCCGCCTTGAACGTAAATTCATTCTAAGATCATGAACTACAATAACTTCTTCACTCTCTTGGGTTACATTAGCGAAAACACGTAATAAATTTCGTATTCTTGCCAGCATCACTTTCCAGTGAATGGGTTGCTCCAGCACATCATTAGCTCCGTAATCCAGCCATTCTACAATGAATTGAGGAGATGCTTTGGAGATAATAATCAGTAAAGGTGTGCTTGGGCTCTTGTTAATGAATTGTTTGAGCACAGACTTCTGCTCTTCCCTCTGATTAGATTCTTCCTCTTCCCTGTCAACCACGATGATGAGATTGATGTGTGACAACGCAGATTCAACCGATATATGTAGTTCAGACCATTCCTTTCGTTGTACCTCATACCCTTCGGCACATAATACGCCCTGAATAAGGCTGACCTGCTCCTCTACTCCAATTAACAGTATGGCTGTTTTCACTGTTCTTCACCCGGCCTGTCTCTATCCCGCTGCTCACAGCAGGGTTGGTACAGTTATCATGCCGTAAAACAAAAAAGTCCATTCCCTCGGTGGGAACAGACTTTGCATTAATTTTGATTCAGCCAAAATATCGATCAACAAGCGTACGTGCTTCAGCTGTATCTTTGGTACCGTGAACAAGGACCCGTCCATCCTGGAAAATGACCATCCTATGGTCTCCTGTCGTAAAAGAAACCAAAAAAGGATTGGATTCTACTTTCCCTTCCTGGAGTCGATCCAGACGCTCCGCTGTGTGTTGAAGATCCAGATTCATGCGCCGTGAAGGTCGGATCTGAACGGTATCTCTGCCACACAATACATCCGTTTTCTGAAGATTGGATGCCGAAAGGTATGGATACGTTGCCGAATCCCCGCAAGAAGGACAGTCTAGCTTTTTCGCACCATCCACATTGATGGATATGTATTCGTTCCTCCATACGTCAAATGACAGTAACTTACGTCTGAGCGCATCCGCATTACCACTAAGCCATTTCATCGCCTCTGCTGTCTGATTCGCAGTGACCATCTGTACCGCTTGAGGAATAATGCCAGAAGTATCACAGGTATCTCCCCCAAGCGGGACCTCACCCAACAAGCAGTTTAAACAAGGGGTTTCCCCAGGCATAAACGTATACGTAATTCCGTAACTACCCACGCATCCACCATATATCCACGGAATACGGTACTTCTGCGCCATATCATTAATGAGTAGTCTGGTATCAAAATTATCCGTTGCATCCATGATCAAGTCTGCATGCTGTACGAGTTCTTCCAGTTCGTCCACTCTGACATCCATTACTTTGCCTTGTACATGAACAGTAGAATTAATGGCCGACAAGCGTTTTTCCGCTGCCATCGCCTTGGGCATACGTTGAATCGCATCCTCTTCTACATATAATTGCTGCCGTTGCAGGTTACTCCACTCCACATAGTCCCGATCCACAATGGTAATGCACCCGACACCCGAACGAACCAATGTCTCTGCGATTCCTGTACCAAGTGCACCAGCACCTACGATTAACACCTTACTGTCCCTCAATCTGGCCTGACCTTCTTTGCCAAGCGGCGCGTACCGCTCCTGTCTGGAATAACGATCGGCCTGCTCGGAAGATGTTAATTGATGATCTGTCATGTATGAATCATTCCTTCCACCGGACTGCTGCCTGTTGCATAACGCTTCATGGGGATCATTCCTGCCTCATATGCCATTCTGCCTGCCTCTACCCCCATTCGCATAGCTTTCGCCATGCTCACAGGATCTCCTGATCCGGATACAGCTGTATTCAACAATACGCCATCTGCACCAAGTTCCATGGCATGGGCAGCATCTTTGGGAGAGCGTAATCCCGCATCCACAATTACAGGCACAACGGCCTGCTCAATGATAATTTCCAGATTATAAGGATTGATGATACCTCTGCCTGCTCCGATTGGAGAGGCTCCTGGCATTACAGCATGTACGCCGAGCAATTGCAACCTTTTGGCCAGAATCACATCATCCGAAATATAAGGCAGTACCGTGAAGCCCTTTTCAAGCAAAATTTCGCAAGCCTTGTACGTTTCAATCGGATCTGGAAGTAATGTAATTCCATCTCCGATGACTTCGACTTTTATCATATCACAAAGTCCCGAAGCCCGCGCAAGCTCTGCGATTCGCACAGCCTCTTCCGCATTAGAAGCCCCAGCCGTATTGGGTAGGAGAGTGTACCTCTCCAGATCCAACATATCCAGAAAATGCTGTTTGCTTCGTTCTTCCAGATTCAGACGCCGAACCGCAAATGTCAAAACTTCTGTACCCGATGCTTCCACAGCCTGGCTTTGCACTTTCAGATCCGGGTATTTGCCTGTTCCCAGCAACAATCTGGACTCAAATGTGTATTTCCCAATCTTCAACATCATCAACCGCCTCCCACAAAATGAACAATTTCGATTCGATCGCCGTCTTTTAATGCCGTCGTCTCATGATATTCTCGTGTTAAGATATGCTTGTTTAGCTCAACAACGACCGTCTTGACTTGCAAGTCAAATGATTGAAGCAATTGGTCTACACGGTTTAAACGGTCTTCAATCTCCATCCGTTGACCATTAACGATGATATTCACTGTACAACTCCCTTTCTGTTTAATCGCTCAGGGCACAATTCCTCAATTCCCAGTTCTTCTGAACTTCTGCCCTCGAGCAATTCAGCGATTAGTCTGCCTGTAATGGCGCTGAGCAAGATTCCATTACGATAATGTCCAAAAGCAGCGTATAGCCCATGAATACTTTTGCAAGCTCCTATATAAGGCAGCCCATCTGGAGTTGCCGGTCTTACACCTGCCCAAGCTCGCAGAAATTGTGCTTCTTTCATCCCAGGAACCCAATGGGTGGCCGCCGCTAATAGCTTCTGAACCCCTTGAACAGAAACGTTCTGATCCGATCTGCCGGGCAGACTGGTTGCTCCGAGCCAGACTTCCCCATTGGCTTTGGGAACAATGTAGATGTCTTCTGCATACACGGTTCTGTCAGGTCTGTAGCCTGCATGTTCGGCTGAGAACTGAACGGCAGCTATTTCTCCTTTTACCGACCAAACAGGCAAGCTTAGATCGACATGTCTCATCAGTTCTTCACCCTGTAACCCCGCCGCAATGATGACATGTTTGCATCGCATCTCCCCGATAGAAGTGGTGATCCCCTGCACGCCGTGTTCATTGGTTTTCACGCGTATATCCCTTATCCCTTCCATCACCCTCGCTCCCATCGCTTGAGCGGATTCAGCATATGCCTGGGTCAGATGAACAGGAAGAACCTCACTTTCGAAAGGTCTATAATAGGCTCCATACGTATCCCTGTTTAGCCAAGGTGCTTCCTGTTGCACAGCGTAACGATCCCACCAAACTGGTTCTGTAGACCAAGTAGAATTCCGTTTGTTCTTATAACTGCTTATTTCACTGTATGAACGAAACGGGGTTAGGAATCCATGACGTTGGAGACCAATCTCCACCCCGTAGCGTGTAGCCATCTGCTCCTGTTGTTCATGAAGCAACTTTCTACTCTGTCGGGCAAGCTTCGAGATTAGCGGGTGAGCAAAGTCCTCACTGTCTACCGCGAGCATCCCGGCCGCTGCGCATGAAGTTCCGCTCGCTATCGCTGATCGCTCCAACAGCAGTACATCACGCCCCGGGAAGCAAGTTCATATGCAATGGCACAGCCAATCACGCCGCCACCTACAATAATTGTTTCTGCAAGAAGCTTATCCCGCTTCTCAGCCACGCTCCTGCTTCTTAATTCCGAGCCCGAGTGAAATCTGGAACGGTTCCTGTTCCAATCCGTTTCTTCTTCTCCCATCGTCTCATCTCCTTGATTAAGCAGCTTTATTGCGGCTATGTTCAGTTCTAACCTCTCCATCTCACCGAATCGATAATGGCCTTTCTTAATGACGCAGCAGCCTGTTCCGGGCTATCGGCAGTCCACACGTTTGAGATTACGGCGGCTCCTTTCGCTCCCGACGAACGGATTGCACATATATTTTCTGGTTGGATACCACCGATCGCGATTACTGGAATGGAGACGCCGGAGCACACTTCAGCCAGCGCATCTAATCCTCTTGGTTCCGCATCTGGCTTGCTGCCTGTGGCAAAAACATGCCCGTAAAAAAGGTAATGCGCTCCCCGATCTTCGGCAACTCTCGCTTCATCCATGGAATGAACAGAAACACCCAGACGTTGTTGTTGGATATTGTTTACGGCTTCCATGTTGTAATCACGCATAGCCTCTTGTCCCCAATGTACACCACCATAGGTGCGAGACTGCGAAGGCAGTTCGCAGCCGTTGATCACAATGCGACAAGCTTGAACCCCAACACTCCGCAAACTTTCAGCCCAATAGATCCGATTCTGCCACGAGAGATGCTTCTCCCGAATGTGGATATAATCCACCCATGGCCAGACAACCTTGGCTGCCTGAACAAAAGATACTCTATCTCCATCTCCTGTAGATATAACATGTAGCTCAAATGAGCCATTCACGTGTTCATGAGCGATTGACGCGTTGTCCATCTCCTTCCGCATGTGAGTGATATCAAGAAAAACACAAAAAAGCCACTCCCGTAGGGGAGTGGCTGCGTATATTGCTGGAACAGATGATTGAATGATGCATACAGTTCATTGCGTGTGCAAACTGCTATAGAATGAATAGCCGTAATGTTACACGGAACTGCATGTTTCAATTCGCTATGCAAACGATTAAAATTCTTTCGAATTTCCGTTTGTTCGCGTCATTCACTGAAACGTGCGCGCCACTTCCCTACGCTGGTATGATCCAGATCAGGTGCAAAGGGTCCGGAATCGCATTCTTCCATCTCAGCCACATCGTGCGGCCCCCCTAGTGTTCATATGAAGTTGTAGCTTATGTTACCATAGACGGATTTTTTTGTCACCGTTCATTTCTATTATAACGGGATTCAAGACGACTTACTGCCCTATAACGCTGCTCGAAAATCTAGTTTTTCTCGGACCACTCTTCGACATTCCATGTTTTGGTGACCCAACCCTCGTAGAACTCAGGTTCATGAGATACTAGTACCACCGTTCCCTTGAATTCTTGCAAGGCACGTTGTAACTCCGCTTTGGCTGTGACATCCAGATGGTTCGTCGGCTCATCGAATAGAATCCAGTTGCTTTCACGCATCAGAAGCTTGCATAAACGGACCTTCGCTTGTTCTCCACCACTCAGCATGTTAAGCGGGCGAGTAATGTGCTCATTTTTCAACCCACAGCGAGCGAGATGACCCCGGACCTCATTCTGGGTCAAATGTGAAAACTCATTCCACACATCCTCAATCGGCGTGATATTCCCAGCACGAACTTCCTGCTCAAAATAGGCTGTTTCGAGATAGTCTCCCAAGAAAGTCTTTCCACTGAGCGGAGATATTTTTCCCAGGATGGTTTTCAGCAGTGTCGATTTACCCACACCATTATAACCTACGATGGCAATTTTCTCACCGCGTTCAATTGTCATTGTCATCTTGGGCAGTAAAGGATACGTATATCCGATTTCAAAATCAATACCCTCAAAGACCGTTTTACTGCTCGCACGTGCATCCTTGAATTTGAACGTTGGTTTGGCTGCTTCATCCGGACGATCAATTCGATCAATCTTATCCAACTGCTTCTCGCGACTCTTCGCTCGACCTGAAGTGGAAGCACGTGCCTTGTTACGCTGAATGAAATCTTCCTGCTTCTTGATGTACTCTTGCTGCTTCTCATACGCATCAATATGCTGGGCTTTATTCATATCCGCCATCTCCAGGAACTTGTTATAGTTCGCTGCATATCTCGTTAATTTGGCAAACTCCAAATGATAAATGACATTAACGACTTCATTCATGAACTCTGTATCATGGGAGATTAGAAGGAATGCGTGCGGATAATCTTTCAAATAACGCGACAGCCATTCGATATGCTCTACATCCAGATAGTTGGTCGGCTCATCCAGCAAAAGAGCTGTAGGTTTCTCGAGCAGTAGCTTGGCAAGAAGTACCTTGGTACGTTGTCCACCACTTAGAGATGCGACATCCCGATCAAGACCAATTGCAGACAAACCAAGACCATTGGCCATCTCTTCCACTTTCACGTCAATCAGATAAAAGTCGCCTTGCTCCAATTGTTCCTGAATTTCGCCCATCTCTTCCAGCAGCTGCTCCAGCTTCTCCGGATCTGCATCTGCCATCTGATCTGTAATATTCATCATTTCTTTTTCCAATTCAAGCAACGGCAGGAAAGCATCCTTTAGCACATCACGGATGGTTTTGCCTGGTGTGAGCTTCGTGTGCTGATCCAGATATCCATAACGGACTCTAGGTGTCCATTCTACTTTCCCACTGTCTTTAAGCAATTTGCCGGTAAGGATGTTCATAAGTGTGGATTTACCCACACCGTTTGCACCAACAAGTCCTACACGCTCTCCGGCGAGTAAGCGAAACGATACATTTTTAAATAACGTGCGATCTCCAAAATTGTGACTCACATTCTCTACTGACAATAAACTCATAAGATGAGGTTGCTCCTATCTATTAGACATTACTTTGCTTATAGTTCTGAAACCCTATTCTAGCACAGGTTCCGTCTTTTCTGAAAGTAATGTAAACATAACAGGAACCTCTTCCATGAATTCCCCATGTAGACAACCTAATGAATAGAACAGTTATATTCGAAATAACCCTGTGCGGCTGCTTGTTTGGCATCTGTAAACACTTCTTCAGCACGGTATCCATTACCACAAGTGGAGGGATAGTAGTATTTGATTCCCGTTAACGGGTCGACCCCGCCCACGATGGCTTTTTTTTTGACAAGTCTGCCTCCGCCAATCGCGTAATTATTGATCTTCTGATCACCTACAGCAATTCCTTGAATAAATGCCATAATCCCTGAGTCATTGATGGAGTTATACCATTCTTCTTGAGAAATCAGAGGCATAGTAAACGTATAGGACACTCCATTTTTTCTGGAAAATTCATTATGACGATTAATTACATGCGCCAGATCATCCTGCACAGTGGTCACAATCCGGCTTCGTCTAACCTGCTCAAATATGTCAGCATCCTGAAGCAAAGGAATCTCTGTGTTAGAAGCAAGTTCTTTTTGGAACCCTTCAATCCATCTCCCTGCGATTGCATCGTAAGCATATACATAGCCATCCAGCGTGAAGTTGATACTGCTACCATTTGAATCTGAATATGTATAAGGTTTCTTCGGACTCCACACTTGCCGGAAAGAACTCTCGCTGTTCCCCGTCATCTCTGTTTCTTTGGACAACATATAGTAGCCGTCATAATCCAGAAGAATCACAGCCGGAATATAATTAAACATGTTCTGAATAGCTGCCGGATCATCCTGAATTCCCATATTAAGAGCCATCGTCTGGGTGAACGTTGCGAGCGCAAGCTCCTTGTCCGCTTTAACAAACTTGGTTGAATCATAACCCGCTTCATCATTTTGTTTCTCATTCTGATGCATCACTGCACCAGCATCCATTACTGCATTTTGAAGCGCCAATCTGTATCGGTGGCCCAGATATTGAGCCTCTTCGGCATCTTGGCTATGGAGTGAAATGATCCAGAAGAGTGGGAAGAAGATAAGTATGAATACAATGGATAGCTCAGTAATCTTCATTGAGGACCATACCTCCATATGCGATAAATACCGCTGAAGCCTGAGCTGTTCCACTCAACCATTCACGAATGAGCATGGAAGGTGTTCGATTCGAATTTTTGAGAGTTACAGTGAAAAAATCTCCCGTTGTCAACTTGTATCTTCGGACAAGATCATCAACGGATGCCGCACCCGAAGACGGAAACAGTCTCTCCCGAATCTGAGCTGAATAATATCCATCCTGTACGACCTCATACGTCCCGGCGAAACTGTTTGTGACAATCGGGTCGGTATAGTGAGGCACATATTTTTTATGTAAATGCTCCATCGAGACCTCGTATACATTGCCTGTCTGGGCTAACTGCTCCTCAAACTCAGCGAACATTCGTGGTGAAATATAGCCTTTCGTTCGTACACTATCTACAAAACGTGTTACATTCTGAGTAGCTGTCATACGCGCTATATCATCTTGCCGATCAGCGGTTTCAGCAGCTGGATACACATAGAGCAGAAGGACTGCTAGCAATACGGCAAGCAGCTTGGATGCGGCATTAATCATTTCATGCTGGCCTCCTTCCAAAAAGCGATCTTGAGCAATTCTCCGGTTTCGCTCCGGTAGAATTCTGGTCTGTACCTTGAAGTGAGCTGGACAGGAATCGTCGCTGCTTTGTTAAGGAGTGGATCAATAACATATGCGTTACCATCCACCTCGACACGAATGCCCGTTCCAGTCATCTGCCTTACAGTATGCACCACTTCCGCACCACTATATTGATCTGGATTGGTTGTATGCAATGTTGTAATCAGGCGCCCCTCCAACCCTGCCATTGTCTGTATTCTGTCATTCAAAGCTGCCGATAAAATCCTGATCTGGTGTTGCCCGTAAAGGCAGGCTGTCACAAACAGGACAGCCGCCGTACAGAACAACATCAGATGCTGGGTATTCCGGGACATGTTAAACCAACTCCTGTCAGGATTGCTGGAAGATCAGCCCTCTTACCACGTTCGATCGGTCTTTCACAATAATGGCTTTGAATTTACCACTTGGATTGACATACTGGTTGTCTTTTTCACTCATGGTCTGATTAATAATACCTACCTTATCTTCAGGTCCAATGACAGAGCCATAATCCGCATTATTAAGATCCTGAGAAATATTCAACTGATTGCCATACCATTGACCAGCTACATTTTTACCCGTAATGACTTTAATACCAAACTGTTCCTTGTCCGCGTATTTACGCAGTGCATTGGTTACCTGTGATCCACTGATTGTTGTTCCGTCATACACCGTAAATGCGGCCTGGGACAACTCGGTCTGGATATCGGCAAAATTGTTCTGAGCCGTCTTGGTTGCCTCTTGAGCCGAAATAAACAATAGAACTACGATAGTGATCAGAGCGATCGTCAAGAATATCCCTGCTGCCACCTTTAAAGCGCTTGATGCATTATTCATAATAAATCCTCCCAAGTTATATGTTATTCATACATTTCAAACCGTCACACAGATGAACTGTTTTACAATTTCTGAATCTGATCATAATAAATGTTCATTTGCAAAAAGCTCATGCCGACCAATGGAATAACCAGGTATAGAAAAATAAGGGCATACATCGGTGTAAATCCGATCGTTCTTCCCCACGATGCTTTTACATCAATCATTTTGCTGTACTCCTGTTTGCGTTGTTCAAAATAAAATGCCATCATGCTCTCAAGATCATCAAAGGCTTCACGTATTGTAATTTTGCCTAGAGCAAGCTGCAATTTATCAACGAGTCGCTGGAACTCAGGCAAACCGGCCTCTTCCTTTAATTGTTCAAGTGCATGCTCGGGCCCATGTTCAAAATGTAACAAACATTTCTGCAAAGGACGCTTGAAAATGACAGCAAACCGATTAAGCCATTCCAATATTTCTTCTACTGACATGCGGTCCATCTCACGTAAAATGGAAATCACCGTCTGAAATTGATAGATTTCATGTCGCATATCCAACCTTCGCATTTTCCGCTGGAATAACATCAGCCATATGGGCATGTAGTAACCTGCCACACCCATAACAAGTGCTATAATTATTTCCCACCAGCGTACATATTGCTTGTTATACACCTCTAATTTCTGCATAACGCGCGCGATTGTCTCAGTCTGTGTATCATGATCTAATTGAACGGGAGATAGTTGCTGCAACACTATGGAGATCTCTTCGTATGTAGCCCCACGGTTCATTTCTACACTCTCCAACACGGATTGATCCAACGCTGTTTTTTCCTCAGCCTTCCTGAGGTCCGCTTCAGCCATTGCGCCAAACATTCGATCATCCCTGATCGGATCATGCAAGATGTGATTACGTTCAACCTGGTGCAAGAGCAAAATGCACCCCATTGAAAGCACAATACAAGTTGCAAATAACATCACTCGACGAATGGCGAGCCATTCGTATTTCAACTCCGAACTGCTCTCCCTCATTAGCCTTATCGTTTGGCTGTATTGTGTACTGCCAGGTTTAGCTGCGAACAACATCGCCATTTTCCGTAAGAAAATCTGCTTGTATAGAAACTGATCCAACCATGAATGCTTATGCCCTGACCGATAACGACTCTCATCGTTTTGCTGGAGCCTTTGCAGAAGCAAATAAGCAAGAATGATGATGACATAGATGGATATTTTGGTAACAAAACCGATTTTGCTGCGATAAAATTCATCCATCGTTGGAAAACTGACTCTGGCCCAGCGTTCGATCGGAGCAGTAAACAATACTGGAGCAAGCGCTATGACATTAAGTCCTTTGAGCAGATAGTCCAATTTATCACGTCGCAAAATTTCCAGATGAATCTCCTGAGTCAGGTTACCCAGTCCTTTAAGATAGATGGACCCATGCTCCCTGTCCTTGTCTCCGAACTCCATAACCATATAAGATACGCCAGCAAAACCTTTGAGAAAACGGTTGGGAGCCACTTCGTAATAACGTTCAAGTGCTTCATTCGGATCTGGAGAAGTTAACGCTTCGTAGATCAGTCTTACCTGCTCTGCTGCTTCTCCTGTGCCTGCCTCAGCAGCTTCATAGAGCGCTTCCTCAACCATGCCATGCTGATGGTACCGATGCCTTACATCTGCAAACAGATCCAGCATCTGTACAAGCAATCTCTTCTCCATACGACTGAGGCACATATCCAGCACAAGACTGTTCAACACCACAGCACAGAGCACGGACAATATGACAAAAGCTATACCTGGCTGCAGAAGAAACAGAATGACACTTATGCCTCCATAACCTCCCAGGATAATCAGAACCACTGTCATCGTAAGCCTTCGAAGTGAAGGCTCATCCCCAACATGGCGGAACGAAATACGTTTCTGCACCTGTAGAATATAGGCCGAAAGCAGTGGTACTTTCATTCCAAAGCGGTAGGACTGCAACAAGAGTGATCCCAATCCCTTTAACCCATTACCATTCAGCGTAAGAATCTCGCCGGATTGACTTGTCGAACCACCTCCTCTACGACGTAACAAACCTAAAACCAGGAGCGTGATCAGCAGCCCCCCTGCGCAAATGCTTAATATGAGGAGCAGAATCCATTTAATCGTCATGCGGATCACCCCAGTGTTCCTCTATAAACCGTTTAAACTTCTCGGCATCCTGTAATGTCATCTGATCACACATATCGTTCATACTTCCCGAAGAGATTGGAGCAGTAGCAACATACGCTCCCCCCCTGTACTCCACTACATTACGAAATGAAAAACCTGCCCTCTCTTCCACGTTGTCACCTTTATTCGCCCGAGGAAGACATTCCGTAATCCGTTCAATATATCTGCGTCCCTCAGCATCTTTCTTCATATGAACATCGAAATTAATGACACTCACCACCTGCTCTTCAGCAATATGTTCATGCTGGAACATACCTGTCTTGAGCAATGAATTACGGAGAGAGAAAACCAGATCACGAAAGGTTTTAGCATGGTGTGTAAACAGGGTGAACAAGCTGGCCACTTGAGACATTTGAATCATCCATGCAGCCACTTCATCACTCGCGACCTCACCCAGAATATTTACGGTACCATCCGTTTTTTTCTGTAAATCAAGCCCTTGTTGACCGGAAATATGTTCAGTCTCTCGGAAACTCAAGATGTTACGTCGACTATAGATCCGTCTTAATTGAAGTTCAAAAGCCATCTCCTGTACCCTAAGGGTATACGAAGCATAGATATGTTTGACCATAGCCATAAGCAACGTCGTTTTACCAGATCCCTGCGCCCCGGTTACAGCAGTAATCCGACTTCCTTTCATCAGATATTGCAGTAGTGTAATTGGCAAATCAGCGTTGTTACCTGTAATCAACTGTTCAAGTGAAGCATTCGGAATATCGAACTTACGGACGAAGAAGGCCCAAGATTCCGAGAACGGAGGACGAACAACAACGACACGGGAACCGTCCTTCATCTCGTTAACCTTATACCCACTCGCTTCCGACAACTGACCCGGATAATTGTATTTGTATATGTTCTGGCATACCCTTTTCAGTTCACGGATGCTGCCGAATGACAGAAAGGACAGATGAATGGACTTACCTTTATAGAAAATCCAGACACTTTCCATTCCGCTAAACGGTTCTTCATGTGCATCATCCTCAAGTCCTTGCTCCAGCAAATCATTCCATGATGCCGGTTTTTGAAAGCCCGTATTATGAACAGTATCGAGCATACCACTGACACCACCACTGACACCGTCAATACGTTGGTCCCTTATTTCGTCAACAACCGAAAAGCCTTTGTAATGCTGATAGACGCGCTGCACGATAATATCCGTCTTTTCTCTAAATCCAAGCTCTCTATATTCGCATTCAAAAACATACTGAATATCTTCCTCGGAAATATAATAACTTCCTCCATCCTCTGATCCTTCTTCCATTCTCAGCCTGCCCAGATCGTAGGTATCAATCATTCGTGAGAGGGCATCTGCACCAAATTGCTGTCGGTACAGATAAAACACAATTTCGAATCGGTCCTGGATCGTCAACAAATCAGGTTCCGCAAACAAAATAACTTCATCTACATTCGATTTGTTCAAGCCTATACTTCGAGTTAGCAGATCCCCTATTAGGTTTTTGACATACGTTTTGTCGCTGATACTGCCCGAGACACAGCCCTTCAGGGCCTTCCTCATCTCGGCACGTTGATTAATTCTTCGTCGATATTCTTCTTCATGCAGACCTGCGTCCGCGAGTTGACTATGGCTGAGCTCATGAAGAGAGTTCTTCACTTTCTCAATCAACATGTCAATCGTGAATGATTCCGGTTCAGGCACACGTGCATTTTTATCACGAAGAAACGTTCTATACTTGAACCCGATATAAGTCAGACACAGAATCAATATTGAACTTATCCATATGGTATTCCAGAGCATCGGAGTTTCAGGCTCCCCTTTCCAGCCTCTTCAGAACAGTGCGCATTCCTGCGCCGTCCATAATCAGGCGAGCGAGTTCGCCCATGCTTGCAGCAAAGCTCCCTTTACGAATATCCTTATTCCTACTCAAACTCTCCAACTGCAAGTACTTGGCGACATCTCGCCGATTCATGGCATCCATATATCCAGTCGTATACGGTATTGCAGAGATTGTCCCCTTGTATCTAAACCGGCGCCGAATATTGGAGATCGTTGCACGGGAATCCGGATCGTACTTGTTAATTACAACATGCATATTCTGATGATTCATTCTCTCTGGCAAAATCTCTTCAAAAAACAACTCCAGTTTCCGCATATTTTGATCGAGATTAACTACAACGTAATCCGCCTGTTGCAGCATAAGCTGAGAATCCGCACCGACATGATCCGCATCCAGAAGAACCAGATCATAGTACTCGTTAGCGACATGCAGCAGTTTTTTCACGGTCTCACTATGTTCTTGCGACGAACGTTCCATCTCATTCATTCTTCCGGTCAGGAAATCAAGTCTTTCCTTCAGAAGCGGCTTGGTATAATCCCTCAGATTATGCTTGTTCAAACTCCCGCTGGAATTCAGGCGTTCAACAGCATCCCAGCTGCCTTCTTCGAAGGAGAACACGGAATCCGCAGAATCTGTTTCATTGAGTGGTAAAGTAGCTTCTGTGCCGCTTCCGGCAAGGCCTGTATTAACAAGTAATATTCTTGTCCTGTAGTGAAGCGCCATCGCATAGGCACTTATCAATGCGCTTGAGGTGCAACCTGTTCCTGAATACGGGCTCCAAAACGTAATGGTGCTCATGCTCTCATCCTTTCTGCATCTTTCATCGCACGGCGACTTCGGACACTTTCCCATCCTGTTAACTGTTCCACCACACGACACAATGATTTTTTGTAATTGCGTGATAGAGGCCTGAGTTGAACTCTGCGATGATGCTCATTCTCAAGCTTAACGGCGGCTGTCAACTCATCCCATGGGAGTATTAAGGACTCTCCTGTCCATACAAACGGACTGCCTTCCAGGTATGCCCACAGATAACGTGCCTCAAGCTTGCAGTCTACCCCGTTGATCAAAATTCGTTGAAATGACAGCTCACCAGGCAATGATTGTTCTTCAAGTAACCGCTCCAGCCAACCTTTTCCACGTTCCAGATTGTAACGCTCATAATCACTCACCCAGACACGAATATCCGCAGTCAGCCAAAGATTACGCGAAGCAAAGTGTGAGGTCTCCACGTCATATAATACATAGTCATAACTGTCCAAATGCTCACCGTTCACTTCAAGATGATTCTCTACAGCTGCTGAAGTGACAAAATGACAAGCGATATCAAATCCTTCAAATTCCGCAATCCGCAAAGATTGCTGACTGTCACCCACTCCATGCCCATACTTCTGTTGTAAGGTTCCATCTACGAGCAAAACCCGTTTGCCTGAAGAGGCCAATATTTTACACAGATACAGCATCAGATCATTCTTTTCACACAAACCCGCAAAGATCCATGTATGCATAAATGTCATAACTCCCTCCTGGTTCTCATTACCTTTGTTATCTGAATTAAATCTAAATGTAACCTTCGCATCCACTTTATTCTCCACCCGTTATCAGGCTCTGTTGTTCATCCGTTTGTGAAGCTTCCACAGAATTATTCATGCTTCCAGGATTAGCTCCTCCTCCGTTTTCTGAACCATCATTCCAGATCACTCCATCCGATGATGAAGATTGATTTGCTGAGGGACGACTATTATAGGTAACAGAGGATTGCGCTACATCCTGTTCAACCCCTTTGGATGGTGCTGACATGGAGGCAGCCAGAGAACTTTCAAGCGAACTTCGCACCTGTTTGGATAATTCCTGTTCAGCTCGCCGAACAATATTGGGATCACTCTCCAGCAGCTTTAACACTTCTGTATTGGCAGGGTACGTCGGGATTGCAGGTGTCTGAAACTGTGGTTCTACATAGGTTAAGGCATAGATTGAAGCTTTATGTAAATAGGCATCTACAATTGCACTTGACAGTGACAGTATCTCTTCCTCCGTCATCGTAATCCATAATGTAGCTGCATTTAATCGTTCCACTTTCTTCTTCGATAGAAGTACATAGTCCTGTCCTGTGGGAAACTGAATACGAACATCAATAATATCTCCCTTAACCAGTGAGGACGGAAGTAGCACAACTTGCAACTCTCGGTTTCTTAAATCCGGTGGAGCCGGTATATCCTCATACACCATTTCAGTTGTAATGGCTGTACCTTTTTTCAATTCTATTTTGGCGACTTGGCCTTCCATCTGCTTGGTACTGGACCATAGATTTCGTGGAGCTTGAGCGTCGGGAACTGCAATAAGTTTTAGATCCTCAGGTAATATCGGTTCCCCTGCTTCAACATCCCTAATCGTAACCCATCCTTGTGCTCCGGAGTTCCACTGCTGCTTCAACTCAGCTTCCTTTTCCTCATATACCGATAAATAACGGGCCTCCACTTCCGACCTGACATCACCCATGGTTTTGACATTGTAAATCACATATCCTCCGAACACCAACCCTATTGCTCCTGCTCCGATAAGCCCGGCATAGATTAGTTGACGACTTTGTTTTCTTAATTTAGACAAAAGAGGCTCTCCTTTCGTAATCTCCTCTAATCATGTACTTTTCTTCGTGAAAAAAATGAACGTTTCTTGGGCTGCTGTGCCATCATATGCGTTAAAATATGAGAAAACACTTTATCCATATGTACGTCTTTGTCAAAAGGGTCCATATGTAAGGGCAGGCCATATACACTTGATGTGTCCAGTGCTTTACGAATCCGCAGAACAGCTTCTGTCGCCGCCAAGGGTAGACAATATATCCATTTTTCTCGTGGATATCGATGATGTGCACGAACAAAAGCACTGATCTCAGCCTGTTTCCACTCTGCACCTGAACCTATAACGATGGGCAGATCCGCACGCAGGAATTCTTCCAATCGATTCTGATCCTGACCACTACCGAGATCCATAACGATGAATTGATAGCTTCCTCCAAGCAAAGACAGTATATCTGCTCGTCCGGATTGTTTCCAATAATGCACACCATCCACTGCAAACTGTCTGCCAGCAGGTACGGGTTTGCCCGCTTGAGCGACTTGTTGAATACGTGCAAATGATTGGGAGCGAGGCGACATTTCAATGACTGCTACTTTGAAGTTCTGCCTTTCGAGATAATGGCTAATAGCTATGGCTGTATGAGTAACCCCCACACCAGATGAAGCACCTGTTAAAGCAATAACTCTTGTCCCCCCGTTCAGGTTCATTGTTGCATCCCCACCGGATGTTGACATCCCGGGTATTCGCAACAGTTCCTTCCGTACCTCATCCGCAGACTGGAATCGCTCTTCGGCATTATACCTTAACAACCTTCTCACAACAGGAATATATGTACGCGGAACATCACTACGGATGGAACTTTCCACACCTTGAATCCATTCCGTATATGCCCCACTTGTCATGAGATAGAGCAGTAAAGCCCCAAGACCATAGAGATCCGAACGTGCATCGGTCTGTCCTGAACCATATTGTTCAGGTGCAGCAAAACCGGCCGTTCCCAACTTGACTGTATCTTCAGCGCTTTGCGCTTTGTAACTTCTGGCGATACCAAAATCAATTAATCGCACTTCATATTCCGGAGTGATCATAATGTTTGATGGCTTCAGATCCCTATATATTACCGGCGGATTCAGATTATGCAGATAACTCAATACATCCAGCAATTGAAGCACCAACGCTGTCAACTGCTCCATCGGGATCTTACCGCGGCACTGCTTGAAATAATCACTCAACGTTAACCCTTCGATGAATTCCATTACCAAATAGGTGTACCCATCTTCATCCGGGACAAAAAAATCAACGATCTGTGGCAATCTCGGATGGCGAAGTGATGTCAGAAGGGCCGCCTCAGTCTCCATACTGCCTTCATACGGCATCGCTGTTACACTTTCTTTAATGGCCCAAATTTTGCCCGGCAACTTCAGATCCTCCGCCTCGTATACATGACTCATTCCACCTGCACCCAGAATGGATACGATACGATATCTCCCTCCCAGCAGGCTTCCGCGTTCCAGCCTGGCCGGATGTCTCATGTCAATTCCTCCTTCCATACACAACAAAAAAGGGAAAGCTTCACCGAAGAGGAACAGACCGGATGTCCGGTTCATTCCCTTCGGGATGCTTTCCCTTAGGTTTGTTATGGTTAATATTGGTATCATTATAGTACACGCAGGAATAGATTGTAAAGCACAAAATTTAATGTGCTTAATCTCTTAATATTTGATCATATACAACGTGATTTCTTCCCGATTGTGAAACAGCTGTTTGGAACGTTGAATCTGCATCCGCGAACGCTCAAACGTATCAATGACGTCTTTAATGAGCGCCAGTGGTTTTTTATGCAATAACTTCACCGTAACAATCGCTGTTCCTCCGTGCTGAAGACTATACAGAAGATCCGATACAAGTCGACTCATCAGCTTGGGGCTCCAGCTCATATCACATACAAGCAGATCGAATTCTCCTTCACGAAAACGCACATCACCTGCATTCTTTTTCAAGAAAGTCAGTTTTGGCGATGCCAGCAGGGTCGCATCCATCTTCGCGGGATCTACGGCCGTTACTTCAAGCCCGCGTTCAAGCAGGAAGGAGGTCCATCCACCGGGTGCTGCACCAATATCGAGTGCTTTGTGAAAAGAGGTGAAGTCAATGCCAAACGTTTGCTCGGCTTCAAGCAATTTGAACTTGGCTCGTGAGATCTGTCCGTCCTCTTTCTGAAAACGAACGGCTCCTCCGCTCCAGTCAGAAAGATTCTGATCAGGTCTGGACACGCCAGCATATAACATATCATCCGTAACAAATACGGAAATGACATATTCAGCATCACGAACGACCCATTCACAACCTAATTCATCCAGCTTCTCTGTGAGCAATTGCTTCAATGAAGCCGCATTTTCCTGCCAAAAGGAACCTTCCGTTTTTCGTACCTGCAGTACGACACGAGTACCGAAAAGTTGCTTGTGGTTCAATACAAATGCAAGCAATTTCTCCATGGACTGTTCGGAGTCTTCCGTATTCTCCTGAAATTGAACAGGTTGAATATGACGCAAAAACGTCGGCGACTCTTCCAGTAGTTTGCTTGCTACTTCTTCCTCTGCAACCGGCAGACTAGCAAGCAATATTTCACCAGGTACAAGTACAGTGCTCTTGACTGCACCAAACGTACGGCGCAATTCTTCCTGAGCATAAGGGGCAAAGCCGTGATTGGCAGTGCAGATAAAACGGGAGAAGTCTCCTTCTCTCCAAGACGATTGTGTACTCAAAATGTGTTATCCTCCAGAACGTACGCGTATCCACGGACGGCCTTCATCCCACCGAATATCGACCGGAACATCGTACGTATGCTTAATTGTATCTTGTGTTAAAACTTCACGCTTAGGGCCTGCCGCAGCAATACGTCCATCGCGGATCAAGGCCACATGTGTAAATAAAGGTACGATCTCTTCAACGTGATGTGTTACATACACAACTGTAATGTTACGCTTGCGCAGACGATCAATCTCAGCCAACATTTTCTCGCGTTCATACAAGTCCAACCCTGCACAAGGCTCGTCCATAATGAGTAATTTAGGATCAGCCATTAGAGACCGTGCGAGCATGACTTTTTTGCGTTCTCCCTGGGACAACGTTCCCAGTGGGTGATTGGATAGTTTAGCGAAACCCATCTCATCCAGCAAATTCAGTGCCTTGGCTTTCACTTCATCGGGGATCGTCTGATAAAAACGCAAAAAAGCATAAGCTCCTGTAGCGACGACCTCCCACACCGGATCTCTGAGGGTTAGTTTCTCGATCAGCGTTTGGCTGATATACCCGATTTCCTTACGCACTTCCCTGACATCACATTGTCCATACAGATTACCCAGTACTTCAATACGCCCTTCGCTTGGGAACATATAACCGTTCATCATTTCCAGCAACGTTGTTTTACCTGAACCATTACGCCCCAGAATAACCCAATGCTCGCCTTGCTCGATGCGCAAATGAACGTTATCCAGGATTTGATTCTCTTCCCGTCTGAGCGAGATATGCTCCATCGTAATTATACTCATTTCAGCACCGCCTTCCGGATCTCACTGAGCAGATGCTCCACAGAGCTCATCCGATATACCATTTTCGGCACATCTTGCTGGCCATCAAACAACATCACTGCGGGTACGCTTGAAATTTGAAATTGTTGCACAAGTTCCGGAATGTCGTGGATGTTCATTTCGGACAAGATCCCTTCTGGCAGCATGTGCTCAGCTACATCCAACATACGTCGGGCTGCCACACATGTCCCACATAAAGGGGTATATATAAATACAGCTTGCGGCATGCCTTCCCATACGCCACGCATTAGCATTTTGGATGTGATCGGCTTCATCGACTTCCGTCTCCAGCGGCAACACGAAGCATGACCTCGCCCGTCATTGGTCCATTGTGAATGATGACTGAATCCGGTTTATTACTGTATAACATCTCGTACATCTGACGTTTACCAAACATACTGGACGTATGCAAATAGATCTCGCGCGGGAACAACCCTTCCCGTACTATGGATGCCGCTACCTCACCGCCGCTCGGTGAATCCGGACCAAGTTCATAATCAAGCGACAAAATATCCACGTCACCTTCTCTTAGCAGCATCAGGCACTCTTCAGCATTCATTGCCAGAACAAATCCTTTCGGACACGCGCGATAGTCATCCAAAAAAACATGCATACAATCGCTCCTCTCCCCAATTATAGCCACGAACGCATGAGTGCTATATCATCACGGTGCGTTCCATCTTCGCCCGTTTCTGTTTCCAGCACAACGACTGCTTTTTGAAACTCAGGCGAACTTAACAATTGCTGCATCGATTCATATCCTACATAACCCTGTCCGATTCTCGCATGTCTGTCCTTGAACGAACCGGACGCGTATTTCGAATCATTAAAATGTACAGCAGCAACATTATCCCAATATCCAAGTAGCGTGCCCTTATCGAGCATTACTGCTTCGTTTCCTGCTGACCACATCCCGGAGGCAAAAGCGTGGCATGTGTCAAAACAAAAGGCAATATGCTCCGGAAATCGGCTTAATTTGCGAATCTGTATCAGTTCCTCCATTGTCGTGCCCATGGGACCGTGATCACCGGCCTGATTCTCAAGCAATATCTTCGACTCACCTTCCCATTTCTCCAAAGCGGTATCCAGACAAAGTATGAGATTCTGATACCCTTCAAGCGGGTTGCTCGTCTTGATATGACCAAAATGGACCACCGTCCCAACAGAACCACAGGCATTCGAAATTTCCAGATCATTACGAATAGAAGCGATGGTAGCATGAAATCCCGCCTCTCCACGGGTCATACCCAAAGCCGGATTTGTGGGATAGGGTGAATGTGCAATGGAAGAAATCCCCTGCTGTTCACACCAATCCCGACACAGTTCAGCATCCTTGAGATCCAATTCCTTCAGGCCGAGACTACGCGGGTTCTTCGGAAAATATTGAAATGCCGATGCCCCCATCTCATATGCTCTCTTGGCAGCCTGAATGAATCCGCCTCTGGTACTAACATGTGCCCCGATTCCGGTTTTAGGCCTCATGCTGGCATTGCGGACAGAAGAATGCCTTCTTGCCCGTAATTTCCACTCGTTCAATCGTTCCCCCGCAACGTGGACAAGTCTCGCCCTCACGGTCATACACCCGACATTGCTCATCAAAACTTCCTGTTTTGGTATCCCCTTGCATCAACGGCATTTCCATATAACCACCCTCAGAAGCTGCTTCCCGCAACACAGACTGCATGGAATGGAATAAACGCTCCGTCAGTTCTGGTGAAGTTGCAATATTCTGCGTCTTGGAACTTGGTCTTAGCCCAGCAGCAAAGGCAATCTCATCCGAATAACAGTTGCCAATCCCTGCAATAATATGCTGGTTCACCAATGTCGTTTTAAGTGTACCCCGACGGCCTTTTAACAAAGAAGCAAAACGTTTCACATTCATCCGTCGATCCAGAGGTTCAGGTCCAAGGTCGGACATGGCCTCTTCGGTTTCCTTTGATGTAAGCAGATGCAAATATCCGAGACGCAGTCCAATAAAGAATAAAATGTGATCTCCAAACTGAATTTCCACCTGAGTGGAACGATCAGGGCGTTCCTCTTCTGTTCCCCAGAAAATCATACCGCCCAGCATGAGGTGCAGCACCAGACGTTTGCCATTGGCCAAGTGGAAAATTAGATGCTTCGCTCGGCGCTCCACAAATATGATGTGATTGCCTGTAAGTTCGCTAATAAACACATCAGTCGCTGTATTTATCGTTTTATCACGGTTAACCACTACACCTGTAATCAGTAAATCAAGTATTTTCTCGGACAGTAAAGTCCGGTAGTTTTCCATTTCCGGCAGTTCCGGCATCATACATTACCCCTTTTTGGAAGCGAGGTCTGTCTTTTGCGACAGCCACTCATTCAATTTATGCAAATCTTCAAACACATGATCAGGACGAGCCTTGGCTGCTTGAATGTGCCCATCCATATTATCCCTTGTTGTAACACCGGTAAGAACCAGCACCGTCTCACACCCTGCTGCCACTCCCGCTGCAATATCAGTACGCATATTGTCTCCAATCACTGCAACTTCATGAGGCTCCAGCTTCAGCCGACTGATGGCTGACTTCATTATAACACTCGATGGCTTGCCAATAACGGTAGGATGAACTCCCGTTGCTGCTTCGATTGCCGCTCCAATAGTTCCAGCCCCCGGCGTCAGTCCATCATCCGAAGGGAGCTGCAGATCAGGGTTGGTCATAATGAATTGCGAACCTCCATTGATCCATCGCAGTGCCTTGGTCAGTTTATGATAGGAAAATTCACGATCAATTCCCTGAATCACGTAATCAGGTGCCTCGTCTGTCAGTTGTAGTCCCGCTTCTTCTATGGCTTGCAACAGTCCTGCTTCTCCGATACAAGCCACCTTTGCACCCGGGGACTCTTCAGCAACGTATTCAGCAGCTGCCACTGCAGAGGTACATACTTGTGACGCATCCGCAGGTATGCCCATTCCATTCAGATGATCTGCCACGCCTTGGGGTGTGCGGGAAGAATTATTAGTCACGAATAAGTACGGGGTTCCTAACTCTTGGAGCGTCCGAATAAGCTGATCTGCTCCTTCGATCCGATGTCTGCCATGATAGAGCGTACCATCCAGGTCAATCAGATAGGCCTTAATCACACATAGCACTTCCTTTCTTTAGTCCATTAACGTTTCATGTCCTTAATCATTTCCCTCGAACTTTAACGCGAACCTATGTAATCAGGCAAAAATAATGGTCTGCTCGCATATGCACACAACTCGTCGAACCGGATCGAACACAGACGGTTTAACTTGCGCGTCTTCTGTACAAGCATGTCATTTCCTGCGCTTTCCCGGAAAATAATTCGAATCATTTCCTGTTCATATTGCCCATCCTACACGCTTTTTGACCAGATTGCAAAAGGGACCGCGGGAGTCCTCTCCCTCAGTCCCGTGCAATTACCCGGTTCTTCATATGACGTATTTAGCCGTGCACAGGTTCGCATTCATGGTTAAGATTCTTGCTTACGGTGAACGACAGGAATAAGCTGATGTTCATTCGCAAGTCTTGTATTTGGGAATATGGACTGTGCTTCTTCCAGAAGCGGCTGAAGTTGATCTTCATCCTTATACCGTGAGCTGAAGTGAGTCATGATCAATTGCCCTACATTCGCTGCTCTAGCCGCTTCTGCCGCTTGTTTTGAAGTACTATGATAGTATTCATGTGCTGTATCTGCCAGATCATGCATAAATGTAGCTTCATGTACAAGTACATCTGCACCCGTGGCAAGAGGCTGCACATTGTCACATGGACGTGTATCACCTAATATAGTGATCACCATCCCTCTTTTTGGCGCTCCCAACACATCTTCGGGACGGAGCGAATCACCGTTATCCAGCATGATGGTCTCTCCACGTTTCAGTCGTCCGAACAACGGACCCGGTTTCAAACCATATTCAGCCAGTTTGGCTGGGTCCAAGCTGCCTGGGCGATCCTTTTCCGTGATCCGGTAACCATAACTATCAATCCGATGCTCCAGCAAAGCAGATTCCACGATAAAACTGTCATCTTCAAATAGTACCCCGCCCGTATGTTCCACGATTTTCAAATCATAGTTAACACGGGATTGGCTAAGCTCCATTGTTGTACTAATCATTCGTTCGGTACCTGGGGGACCATATACAGTTAAAGGTGTTGTGCCACCCTGATAAGCTCTGCTCGAAATGAGTCCCGGAAGCCCAAAGACATGATCTCCATGAAGATGGGTAATGAATATTTTCTCCAACTTGCTTAATTTAAGCGGTGAACTTAAAATCTGGTGCTGTGTTCCTTCCCCGCAGTCAAACAACCACAATGCTCTGCGCTCATCCAACATGCGCAGCCCAATGGAAGTTACATTACGCTGTAGCGTAGGTACACCAGCATTAGTTCCCAGGAAATATAGTTCCATTCTGGATCGCACCTCTTTCTGCTGCCAGCAAAAAACCTCCGACAATGCGGAGGGCTTTGCCTGACACTCTACTGATTTATGCCTTTTCTACGTTAAAATACTTGGCTTGCGGATGGCTGAATACCATCGCTGATACGGATGCTTCAGGCTCCATCATGAAACCTTCAGTCAATTCCACACCGATATCTTCAGGCTGCAACAACTTGAATAGCGGCCCTTGGTCTTCCAGATCCGGACACGCCGGATATCCAAAGGACACTCTGATTCCCTGATAGCGCGCACCGTGACGTTGCTTCATGGTCATCTGGGCGGAGTCCGGGAATCCCCAGATATCTCTCATCATATGATGCACACGTTCCGCTAATCCCTCTGCTACTTCAAGCGCTACGGATTGCAGAGCGTGTGAGCGAAGATAATCGCCTTGATCTTTCCATGCAGTTGAGAGTTCACGTACACCGTGTCCGGCAGTGACAACCATGAAACCTACGTAATCCATTTGTCCGGATTCTACAGGCTTCAGGAAATCGGACAGGCACAGGAACGGCTCTACTTTTTGACGTGGGAACGTAAAGGTATGCAAGATATTGCTCGTGTTCTCAGGATCATAGATGATGACGCTGTTCCCACTGGACTGAGCCGGGAAGAAACGATACATGGCATGTGCCTGAATAATCCCGTCACGAACAGCCTCCTGCATAATTTCATCCACGACTGCCTTCAGATCCGTGGCTTTCTGATCACCCGAGGCTAACAGCTGTTCTACCGAACCGCGAAGTCCCAGATGGTGACCCAGCAACATCTGCATGTTTACATAGGGCAGGATGTGCGATAGCGGGTAGTTACGCATCGTATGCCGCTCCAGATCCGGTGGTACAAGAACCGGATTATCTATAGCAATGTCCGAACGTTCCACTCGGGTAAGCTCTGGTAAAGCCTGAACGGCTACCGCACCTGAAGCGTCAGCTTCTTTTTCGGCATCCATCTCCATTTGCATCACTTCACGTGTAACGGGATTCATCAATTTGTTCGCCAGATCCAGACCATCCATCGCATCTTTCGCATATACAACCATCCCGTTGTATTCAGGACGAATACGATTTTTGGTGAATTTACGTGTCAACGCCGCTCCGCCAACCATAATAGGTACATCAATACCTGCTGTTCGTAGATCCTGAGCGGTAAGAATCATCTGCTGCGCTGATTTTACCAATAGACCCGAGAGCCCGATCGCGTCAACTTTTTCTCCCCGGTATGCCTCAATGATACGTTCTGGTGGTACTTTTATACCCAAATTAATGATTCGGTAACCGTTATTGGACAGGATGATCTCCACCAGGTTCTTACCGATGTCATGCACATCGCCCTTGACTGTGGCCAGAATGATTTTGCCTTTAACAGAAGTTTCGTTCTTCTCCATGAACTGCTCCAGGTACGCTACAGAAGCCTTCATGACTTCCGCACTCTGTAACACCTCAGCTACAATTAACTCATTGTTGTTAAAGAGACGACCTACTTCTTCCATACCGCGCATGAGTGGACCATTTATGACTTGAAGTGCTGTGTATTTGGCTCGTGCCAGTTCCAAATCGGGCAGCAATCCCTCTTTGCTTCCTTCCACTACATATGAAGCGAGGCGCTCTTCTAATGAAAGGTTCGAGATTTTCTCCTTCTTCTCCACCTTTTTGTTGCGGAATGCCGCTACGAAAGCCGCCAGTGTTTCATCATTCGTATTATATAAGAGCTCTTCCGAGAGTCTGCGCTCTACTTCCGGTATGGATGCATAACGCTCCAGTTTCTCTGTGTTCACGATTGCATAGTCAAGACCTGCTTTGGTACATTCATACAAAAATACAGAGTTCAGTACTTCGCGGCCTGCTTCAGGCAGTCCGAATGAAATGTTACTGATCCCCAGGATCGTATGACATTCAGGCATGGCTTCCTTAATAACTCTTATACCTTCAATGGTTTCCTTGGCTGAACCAATGTACTGTTCATCCCCTGTACCTACCGGGAACACCAACGTATCAAAAATCAGATCTTCCGGTTTAAGCCCGTATTTGTTCACCAGTAGATCATAGGAACGTTTGGCTACGTCCAGCTTGTCCTCCCGACTGATGGCCTGACCACGTTCATCAATTGTTCCGACAACAACTGCACCGCCGTATCTATGCAGTAACGGTGTGACCTGTTCGAATTTCTCTTCGCCGTCTTCAAGGTTAATGGAGTTAATGATCGCTTTACCTTGAGAGTACTGGAGAGCCAAATCAATAACTGAAGCATTTGTCGTATCAATCATGAGCGGAACCTTTACTTTTTTGACAACAAGTTCAAGGAACTTCTCCATGTCTTCAGCTTCTTCACGGTCCGGATCTTGTACACAAACGTCGACAATGTGCGCTCCATTCTTCACTTGAGCACGTGCAATTTCCGAAGCCTCTTCATACTTGCCTTCTACGATCAGACGCTTGAATTTTCTTGATCCCAGCACGTTGGTACGCTCACCGACCATGTATGGACGATTATCCTGTTCTACATAGACCGGTTCTATACCAGACAATGCAGGTGGATGCGTTCCGTTTAATTCTCTTGGAGGGTACTTGGCAAGTGTATCGCGCATGGCTCGAATATGTGCAGGAGTTGTCCCGCAACACCCACCAGCAATATTCAACCAGCCTTGTTCGGCAAAAGCACCAATCTTATGAGCAAGAGAATCTGGTGACTCATGATAATTACCGTTCTCATCCGGAAGACCTGCATTCGGGTAACAACTCACTGCAACGGATGCTATTCCGGATAGCGAGCGAATGTGATCACGCATGAACTCCGGACCTGTAGCACAGTTTAGTCCTATGGAAATTGGGTTAAGGTGTTCTAAGGATATATAAAAGGATTCGATGTTCTGGCCCGCAAGGGTTGTTCCCATCGGTTCAATTGTGCCTGAGATCATCAGTGGCAGTGTAATGCCACTCTGTTCGAACGCCTGCTGAATTCCAATGCTGCCTGCTTTTACATTGAGGGTATCCTGTGAGGTTTCAAGCAGTAGCGCATCAACGCCTCCCTCTATTAAAGCAAGCGCTTGCTCAAAATAGCTGTCAATAAGTTCCTGGAACGTTACTCCTCCAGTTACAGACAGCGTTTTGGTTGTAGGACCCATGGCTCCCACCACATAACGTGGAGATTCAGGTGTAGAGAATCGATCAACCGCAGCTTTCGCAATTCTGGCTGCTTCCAGATTGATCTCACGTGCACGATCCTGAATATCGTATTCTGCAAGTACGACAGATGTCGCACCAAATGTATTGGTTTCAATCAAATCAGCACCGGCTTCAAGATATTCTTCATGAATGCGCTGGATGAGCTCTGGACGCGTAAGTACTAACATTTCATTACATCCATCCAGATCTTCTCCGCCAAAATCTGCGCCAGTCAAATCAACTTGTTGAATCATGGTCCCCATTGCACCGTCGAGGATTAATATTCGTTGTTTTAATGCATCGTGTAGACTAAGTTTATCCAATATCTTCACCCCCGCAAAACGTTAAATCTTAGTTTAACAGAAACTAACTTAATGTGAAAGATCGGTTTTATTCCCGTAGGATGGCGGGTTTACACGAATGAAAACGGAATTTGTGAATCGACAAAAACAGAGGAATCCGATATAATATCAATTAAACCAAGTGGAAAAGAGGGAAAGAATATGGCTGAAATTGTAATCCGAAATACGAACGAACGTATCACTGGTGACGAAAACGTTCGAAATTTCTTGAACAAATACGAAGTAATATATGAGAAGTGGGATGCATCGAAACTTAACACTGATCTGCAAAACAACTTTGGATTGACTGAGGATCAGAAGAATGAGGTTTTGGAAACGTACGATTATGAAATCAGGGATTTGGCCGCACGTCGCGGTTATCAAATCTGGGATGTAATCACTTTGTCCGAACAAACACCAGATATCGAAGAAAAGCTGGCTAAGTTCGAAGAGATTCACACCCACGCTGAAGATGAGATCCGTGCGATTGTCGCTGGTAAAGGAATCTTTGTTATTAAAGCTCCTGATGAGGTAGGCTATTTTAATGTAGAATTGTCTCCTGGAGACGTGATTTCCGTACCTGAGAATACACCGCACTTCTTCACATTAATGGAGAACAAACAAATTATAGCTGTGCGTCTTTTTATCGAAAAAGATGGCTGGATTGCAGATCCGTATCCTGATCCAACCTTTATCAAACAAGCCTAACACTGCTGGATTAGGACTTGCTCAACCAAACCCCCTGTTTAATTGAACAGGGGGTTTGGCATGTTGAGCATATTATACAACATTCGTTCATCATATAAAATAATGCGGGTACTTCGCTTTTATTGATTCCTGCTCAACAACAACTAGCCTGAGATGAGCTTCCATCACCTGAACCGCTTGTTCCGTCTGGCGCTCTGTAATAAGCCGATAAATTTCTTTGTGCTGCGAGATTATCACTTCCAGGTTGGAGTCCTCCGCCAGACGTAATAAACGCAGACGGTTAAACGGCATATTCAGTTGTTGCAGCATTTTCCACGTTCTCAGCTTACCCGTACCTTGAAACAGAATCTGATGAAACTCTTCATCTAGTTCAAAAAGTCGATAGAAATTGTTTTTACCAATACATACTTCTTGCATTGCAATATTGGTTTCAAGTCTGAATTTGAATTCTTCCGGAAATGAAGCGCAAGCCAGCGTTACGATTTCCTTCTCCATCTTCTCACGCATAAATCTGCCTTCTTCCACATGCTCAAGGTTAATATGAGAAACGATGGTTCCACTCTGTGGAATGATGTCTAGCAGCTCTTCTTCAGCGAGCTTCATAAATGCTTCTCGCACTGGTGTTCTGCTCACCTGCAACTCGTCTGCAATCTCCTTTTCCGAAATCTTGGTACCAGGCTCCAGTTCCAGATGAAGAATTCGTTCCTTTAATAGATTATATGAATATGCCCGAGTCGAGCCTCTAATTTTTTGATTAAGTATCATTCCTTGACCTCTTTCTCTCAGCCGTATTTCTTCATCTTAGCACAAATTACCGTTCCACTTAAATATCCTCAGTGAAACGGTAATCGGGCCAACATTTTCTATGCTTATTACTTGTTTTCCTTATAGGCTTTATACGTATCATTTGCAAGCTTCAGATAATTAGGTAAGCCCTGACTGTCTAGTTCTTTGGCAAAAGTATCGAACTCAGACAGATCACGTTCACCCAATATGAATTTGAGTGTATTCTGATCAGAATAATCTTTCAATGGTGTACTCAGAAGTGTCACCCGTTCACGGTCCTCCGAAGAGTAAGGAATCGGTGGTTCTGCGGGAATCACTTTCTTGGTATCCTTCATATTTTGCTGAAATTTCAACTCTTCTTCACTGAACATGGATTGCAGTAGATCGGTGGTACCCCCATACGCAAATACGCCACCTGAGAAGCCAAAGTCAATGCGCAAATCTTTCGTTCCTTTTGGATTCAAACCATTGTAGTTCACATCTTCTACCAGCTTGCGTGTTCCTCCCTCTTTGGTAAATGTTTCACCATCTACACCCCACTTGGCAAACTCTTGACCTTCATCGCTATAATACAGCCAATCAACGAATTGCATAGTGGCTTTGAAGTTTTCACTTTTTTGAATTTTCCCGGAGATCATGACCCCATTCTCCAGTCTGGAGCCGGACATCAACTGTCCTTTCGGACCACCAGGTACCGTAATCTTCGCAACAGCGTATTTCCCCTCACCCAGTGTTTTGTTCATATCATTGCGGTGCAGAACCACAGTTTGGGAATTACCGTTAATCATGAATGATTTGCCGGATACATACTTCTGTATCGCCTGATCATCATCCTGTGTGAAACTCTCTTTGTCGAGCAGTCCTTCGGATACCAACTTGTTAAAGTAGGTGAGCATTTCTTTATATTCTGGTGTTGTAGCTGTGTACACAAACTGATCCTGATCTTCTTTATACGTGAGTCCATTACCGAAACCCCATCCAGCCTTGGTGCCAAATCCAACCCCGGCGATACTCATCGTACTGTTGAATTGAAAGCGGTCAGAGAATGGAATGGAATCCGGATAGATCTCTTTTAGCTTTTTGGCGGCATCGTATAATTCGTCCCATGTGGTAGGGATAGCAATATTATTATCTTCAAAGACATCCGTTCTTACGATTAATGTATAATCTGGCCATACTTCTTCATGCAGACCCGGGAGTACATAATACTTGCCATCTTCCTGTCGAAGTCCTTCGATTTCTTCTTCCAATCCCCATTTCTCCACTTTTCCCTTGAAGTTGGGCATCAAATCAATGTAATCACTAACGGGCAAAATCGCACCGGAAGATACAAAAGCAGACTCTTCACCAGGATAGGTCTTTGGAATAACCAACGGTGCATCGCCCGAACTGATTAGAAGAGATCTCTTCTGAGAATAGTCACTCATGGGAACAATAGTGGGCTCAAGTGTAACACCCGTCATTTCAGTGATTTTATTAAAAAGCAACCAGTCTTTTTTGTAAGGATAAGTAGGTTAATCGCTATACAGTATCGATAGATTAAACGGCTCAGTCGCCTTGAATGTGTCCCCTACATTGTATGTCTCCATGGCTGATTTCGTCTGAACTTCGGTAACGTCATCTCCCGTTCCAGTGCCGCTGCTACAAGCTGCTAGAACGACAGTCATCATCGTTGCCAAAACCATTTTACCGACAAACTTGCGTGGTTTTTGATTCATTTCGGTTATCCCCAGAAAGTAGGGTCATCGATGAACATTTTGAAGTACCTTAATCCAACCCATTTTTCTCCAAATATACTTCCACCGGGAACAAAACGACTGAACGCAATCACATTACCGATCATCGGACCATATTTGAAAATAAGGAGATAGATGATCGGTAGAATCAATAGTGAATACAGCTGCCAGTCTTTGCGGAACAAGGTTGCTGCCGTTCTTAATCGGCTTTCTTTACGTAAAGATGTCATGGTTGACGTGGTTTTAGCGGTTTCCGACTCCATGTGTTGTTCACTCCGATCCTGGACTTGATAAGTAAAGGCTAGTTCATGTACAACTCCCATCTTCTCTTCTTTTTATAGAAGACAACCACTCCTTATAACTTCACCCCCACTACGAAATAGACAACAACAAAATGTAAGCGATATCATTTTGGCGCATTATTTAGAATCACACAAGTTCAGGTGCTTCACTTCGTTTAGAGCACTTCATAAGCTGGTGTGATTTATAAATTGGAAAAAGGTTATTAAGGTATGTAAAATGCTTGCAATATGTGAGAAATAAGTATAAATAAATCTTATTCCCATTCAATGAAGTAATTCAAAAGTGATTAAGCCAAAAGAAATTGCTTTGAAATATTTAAATGCTAGTCATACTAGTATGTTAGTTATATTCTAATCCATCTGTTCCATAATTTAATAACTTTAGCAAAAAATACTTATACTCTTTAAAAAGGAATACGAGTCCACGTATTCAACTAAAAAAACATGGGTAACTTCATAAACGACATCATCGTTTATTGAAGTTACCCATGTTTAAGGGTGCTGAGAAAGATGCTGTTAGCTGATCTGCTCAGAAATTAGCAATGAGATGATCTAATTCCGATAAATGCGTAATTTGATGATCAGGTGCATACGTTTCATTGTTGATTTTATTCTCTCGGTTAATCCATACGGACCGAATGCCAGCTGATAAAGCACCACGAATGTCCGTTGTCAACTTATCTCCAACCATCATGCTCTCTTCGGGTGCAACACCCAGTTTGCTCAAAGCATGTTCAAAAATCGATGGATCTGGTTTTCCTTTTCCGAAGTTACCCGAAATAATAATCTCATCAAAGAAAGGAGTCAATTCAGGTACACCGTCTAACTTCTCTTGTTGCAAAGCCGGGCAACCGTTGGTTAACAGCAAGAGTTTGAAATTCCCTTGTAAGTGACGCAAGGTATCCATCGTCTCTTCATACACATGGGGTCTGGATCTCCGCTCTACTCCAAAATGCGAGGCAAGTTGTTCGGCCAGATCTTCTCGATCTACACCCAATTTCAACAAACCACGACGCCAGGATTCCTTACGGTACACAGGAGCAAGTTGCTCCAACTGACGAAACTCAGGTTGATCCCCGCCAGTAAAGTTAGCCCATAGGCCTTCAAACGGATTGATTCCAATCATTTTGGTAAAAGGAAAAGTTTCATATGATTCATAAAGTCCACGTGCCTCGTTACGAACGGCTTCTTCAAGTTCTTCAGGTTTAACCCCAGTCTCTTGCGCTGCGATTAGACATGTCTCATGAAAAGCCTCTCGAACACTGCGCTCATCCCATAACAAAGTATCATCCAGGTCGAACAAAATCGCTTTTAACGCCATTCCGATCATCTACCCCTTTATGCAATAATTACTTTTCCACGGTTTCCACGGTGATCTGGTGTGCTTTAGCGAATTTCAGTAACCGTTCGGTAATCGCATCTGTGTCGTAGCGATTTAATAACTTGGTAAACACCCATCTTTTGCCACGACTGTTATGTTCAATAACGACTGTACCTGGTTCAAATCGGAACTTGATTATATCATCAACCCCGATTGAACGTTCGCGATTTCCCTTTGTTGTAATAATCCGATTACTGCTAATCTTGATGTAGGGACGACGAAGCATAAAAATGACTGCCAAGAATACGTAAAGCAACATAGTTACCCAATCCCAGGTTGTCATCGGAGCTTGTACAAGGAACGTGCTCATAAACAGATACAACAAGGCAAGACCAATCAGAAATATAGGGAACAACAAGCTGCGCCCTTTAAAGACTTCTTCACCTGGTGTACCTGTGATCGGTTGACCACTTTTTTTACGTTGCTGATTTAGCTGCTTTGAATTTTTTCTAACCGTTCTCTCGAACGAACGCGACATGAGAATCCCCCTTATGTGTCTTTGTATCGGCTTACATAACTGTAAACCAACATTTCCCCTATAATTGCATACTCAAAATAACAGAAGAAACCTAAATATCATAAATGATATCATTAGGTTTCCTTAGTGTTTAAGTTTGCCTTGGTGGCCCTGATCATTCTCATCATCAACAATTTCAATTGTATCCAGTTGCTGTCTGAAATTGCTGCGAATATTACTTAAATAAATCTCTCTAAGTTCGGCACGTTCAGCAAGTTCTTCCTCTGACAATCCAGTGGACTTTTGCTTACGGGCCAATTCGTTAATACGTGCTACCAGGCTATCTATATCCAAGATTGTCCCCTCCAAAAATACAAAGTCATATTAACTTTGACATGATAAAGGCAGCTTGTCAAGCTGACACGCATTAACACTCGGCGATGTGCAATTTATTCTGTAAATTGCGGTAAAATCAATACTTGGCCTACTTGAATCGAAGTCGTGTACATTTGATTCACTTTCTTAATTGCTTCTATATAAATACGTGTATCCATATTCGTGGGTTTATGCTCTAACGAAATACTCCATAACGTCTCCCCTTGCGAGACTGCGATCTTTCCTCCTGGAAGAACATCACTTTCATTTCCTGCGAACACAGTTAAAACGGTGCTGCATCCAATACATATAATTAAAGAGGTAATAGCCAGCTTTAACATCCATGACGAAACCTTGAAACGTGCCAAAACCTTCTTGTAGTTCCCTATGTTAGACTTAACCAGTTCCGAATTCATCGGTTCATAGATGCTTTGATAAGTAGAATATCTCATTAAATACCGCCTCCAAACGTTTGTTCCTATCTGTTGGAATCAATATAACACGAACACTTGTTTTGTTCAATAGAATTTTAGAACAATTGTTCGCTTTTATTTTCATGAGAGAAATGTCTTAATTATGGCATTTTGCGAAGCATTTGCAGTATGCTACTCTGACTTTTGGACAAATTCGGATCTAAAAGTTAAAAAACACTGATTTAATGCCGTTTTATTTAGAACTTACGTTTGTACGAACGGAGGTTCTATGTTATAATTTTCCCAAACGTTACTAAAATGGGGTTGATACGGTATGTCGAAGATATCCAGCAGGCAGCAGGCTATTCTGGAGTTTATACGAAATGAAGTCCGGTTGAAGGGGTATCCTCCTTCCGTACGGGAAATTGGCGAAGCTGTTGGACTTGCTTCCAGCTCAACAGTACATGGACATTTGGATCGTTTGGAGAAGAAAGGTTTAATCAGACGCGACCCAACCAAACCAAGAGCTATTGAGCTTTTGAGTCAGGAAGAGTCTGAACATTCACATCAGTTTGCGCATAGCGTCGCACGAATTCCTATCGTGGGTAAGGTTACTGCCGGGATTCCAATCACTGCAACAGAGAATATTGAAGATTACTTCCCTCTCCCTACCCAATACGTGGGCGAACAGAAAGTGTTCATGCTTTCGGTAGTTGGTGACAGTATGGTAGAAGCTGGTATCGTTAATGGAGATTATGTTATTGTCCGTCAACAGCAAACTGCTGATAACGGGGATATCGTAGTTGCTATGACCGAAGACGATGAAGCTACAGTGAAAACGTTCTATAAAGAGAAAGATCATATTCGCCTTCAACCGGAGAATGCGACCTTTGAACCTTTACGCTTGAAACACGTTAGTATTCTGGGTAAAGTCATTGGACTATTCCGTGATATTCATTAATAGTTAATATGATTGACAGAACTAAATGCACTGCACTGGAATACACAAAGAGGTTGTCCTGATGAACAGGACAACCTCTTTTTTCATATTATATAGATTATGCAAACAATTATTCGCTGCGTTTCAGAACACTCTTATGGTGAGAGAACACTTCAAAGCTCTGTTGTCCATGATATGAGCCCATACCACTCTCTCCTACACCACCAAACGGGAGATAGTGTGAAGTCATATGAGAAAGCGTGTCATTAATACATCCCCCACCGAAGGACACTTCATTCAGAATCTGATTCTGCAGTTGCTCATTTTGCGTGAAAAGATATACTGCCAACGGTTTAGGACGACGGACAATCTCATCCAGCATCGGGTTCAAGTCCGTGTACGTAATAACAGGAAGTATCGGCCCAAAGATCTCTTCTTGCATAACCGCTGATTCCCAGTTCACATTTCCAAGTACAGTCGGTTCAATCAGTAACTGCTCACGCACAGAACGTCCACCAATCAGCGTTTTGCCATTTGTGAGGAATCCCGACAACCGATCAAAGTTACGCGCGTTGACGATATGCGGAAAATCAGCGTTTTGTAGCACATCATCCCCAAATTTAACTTTGATCTCTGCGCCAATAAGATCGATCAGTTCATCATGAACTTGTTCATGCACAAGCAAGTAATCCGGTGCAACGCAAGTCTGCCCTGCATTCAGGAACTTACCGCGAACAATGCGCTGGGCTACCAGCTTCAGATCGGCATCACTATGAACAATAGCAGGACTTTTTCCACCTAACTCCAGCGTTACAGGAGTCAAGTACTCTGCTGCTGCTCTCATGACAATACGACCGACTCCCGTACTGCCTGTGAAGAAAATATAATCAAATTTCTCTTTCAGTAATGCTGTGCTGGTCTCGACTTCTCCCTCCATAACTGCAATGTACTCCTGAGGGAAGATCTCCTGAATGAGATCATACGTCAGACGAGATACCGCTGGTGTTAACTCCGAAGGTTTGATCACTGCACAGTTACCAGCTGCAATGGCTCCAATCAGCGGACCGAAAGCCAGTTGGAAAGGATAGTTCCAAGGTGCAATAATAAGTACCACTCCGTATGGTTCAGGGTAAATAGTGCTCACCCCATCCGGCATAGCCGTACTCGTTGGGACTTGTCTTGGTGAAGCCCACTCCTGGAGGTGTTCCAATGCAAAATCCAATTCCCCCAGCACAATGCGAATCTCGGAACCGTAAGCTTCTGCCTCGGATTTATTCAAATCAGTACGGAGCGCATCGAGAATTCGCGGCTGATACTTTTCAATTCTTTTTCTTAGCTGTTGCAGAGCATTAATCCGATATTCAATATTCTTGGTCTGACCTGTATAAAAAAATGTACGTTGTTCTGTCACCAATTGTTTTGCTTGAATCATATTAACATCTCCAATTAATTATTAAAAATTAAATTGCTCAAAATTTAATTAAAGTATACCTCTTCTATATGAAACTTTCAACATAAAAATGAAACATTTTTCTTGAAAAATCCTATTAAGAATGGAGTAGTCTTTAATATAGATTACTGTAATGAAGTTACAAAGCTACAGGGTTACAGTAAACAGGTTGAGGAAACTGTTCATCCGTTCCAAATCACAAAATGAGAAAGAAAAACTACCCTTCGTCTTGGGAAAGGTAGTTTTTGGCAGAACATAGTTGATTAAATCGCACATCTATTTTGATGATTTCCTACTCTAATATAATTCATAGAGCTATGTGCGTCGGATTATTGAAAGCTTATTGATACAATTTTCAAATAGAGAAATTTTGTGGGCACTTTGGTTTTTTCATTAAGTATGTAGGGACTTGCCAAAAAAAGAAAAACCCCTCAGCGCTAGAGTTCCAAGGGATTGAGCTATTAGTACAACGTGATATATTGATCGCGTTCCCATTGGTGGACTTGTGTGCGGTTTATGTTCCATGCTTTCAAAGTGTATCATTCAACAAATGTAACCCGCTTAAAACAAGTATTATCAGTGATCAGCTTTTCAAAACTAATCATAATCATTCAGACTTTTGTGGGCATTTTGTGGGCGCCCTTTTTTCTTATCAAAGCGATACAATCTCATTAATTAACAGAGACAATTTCGGCTAAAAAAACCAGCGAAACTCATCCTCTAACATCAATTTTATTTCACACCGTGCAGAGTTTAATCCCACAACTACTTCTGATATCTGCTCTTCGAAGAAAGGGTTAAATAATATCAAATCAACCGTACTACTTCTATTATAAGAGTCAACAAGTACTTCACTGATCTTTTGCATTTCCTGATCAGTCGGTTCCGGCTTACCGCGTCTTTTTTGTTGTTCACACTGGGCCAACCATACCTCTCTGTGTTCAGGCATAATCATCCTAGATGTCATACAACCCGTTATCCTTCAGTCTGCCATGCACGACAAGCCCCCCCTTAATATCGAGTCCAATAGTCGATGTTTCCAGACGGTGCTGTGTGTTCTACCTTAGGACGTTCTCCCTCACGTACCCAGCCTTCCAAGATCACTATGTTAGCCGTGTCAGACCTGTCTTCCCAATGTATGTACTCAGCCTCTATAAGAGCATCCAAGGCCGCCATAACATCAGGCTTATGCTTACCCGTTTTGACTGTAGGTTCGTAGATAGTTGGAAACCTTCGCCCGCCACCTTTGTAGTTATATAAGATCCGAAGGACCTTCCTTTGATAATCCGTTAACATGTAAATCACCTCTTCATCATTATATGAGAACATACGTTCTTTTATCAACAACAAAAAAACCTTCAGCTTTATTCGGGCTGCAAGGTTTATCTTTATCCGACTTCATTACATTAGTTCAACGGATCTAATGTGACCATTAGTTTCATTAACAGTAACGTAGATTCTATCAGCAAATCGAGAAAAATATTCAAGGGCAGATGATGTTAAAAGTTCATCGTCAAACCTCCAATTTAATGGAGATAAAAACAAACTTCCATTGTTTAATCTAATTGATTCTTTTAAATATTTTGCTAAAGATAGATCCCCCTCAATATTCTCTAATTTTACACAAGAACGGAATTGTTTAATGTCCATTATATAATCAACGCATTGAATTGACTCCGTTCTGATAATTTGTTCTTTTAAATAAAAATCTTTGATTACATCGCTAACATCAGCAGCCGAGTTAGCACGATCTTGGAATCTTTTTTTAGAAGAGTCTTTCATCTCTCCTATTTGAATTTCTTTTAATTCTCCGTTGAGATAAATAGCCTCAACTTTTTCGAAATGAGGAATTATATGTTCAGTGATAAAGAGTTCAGTTTCTTGTGAATGGATCTGAATTTGCATTATCGCTCCCTTTCCAGCTTTCAAAAAAGGAATAATTACCCATTGCAAAAGTGCGTTGTCTTTAAATTCATAAGACAAATCTGTTCTCTGTTCTTCATTCAATCTTTTTATTTCAAATGTTGGTTCATCAAAACTCTCTTCAACATCATTTCTTTCTATGCTATCTATAACCTTAAAAACATTCAACAACATTGTTTCATCTCTCCTAATGAAATGAACACTGCCTTGTAGTAGGACAGTGTTCATTCGCAATTCTGTTTAATAACTATTTTACTTCAATAACATCTGCAGTTACAGCTACAATTTCATATATAGCTTTTCTTCCCTCAACGGCACCATATTTATAAACTTTAAATTTACCTTTACCTGGGTTAAACGTCTCTTGCCCACGCAATGTATTGTAATTGGTACCAAGCGGCTCAACTGTCGTGTTTCTTCTACCTACTTCTTTTCCATCAAAGTTATCAATTACAAATACCAATGCTGCTTTTTGGATCGCTTCACCGGACTTAGTTATTTTGATTGTCCAGTTGCATTCCATTTTTCCGCTTCCTATGGCTTTACAAAGGATAGTTCCATATCCAGCTGGTTTAGGCGTTGCTTGCGTAGAGACTACATCAGGATTGTTTTGTTCCTTTTCAACAAGTAAAAATTCTGATGTGAATTGGTCTGGCAATGCTTCGTTAGACTCAGCTGCAAACGAAGAAGCAGGGAAAACAAGTACCAATATTAAAGTAAAGACTACCAATAAAGATTTACGCATTTTAAAATCATCCTCTCTTTTTGTATATTGTAATTATAGTAATATACTGGATTAAGAGGAATGATACGGATGTACTATTTTTAACATAAGTAATTAGCCTTACAGTTGTATACCTTTTTAAATTTAAATTATCCTATTCTCGTCTATACCTAAGGTTCAATATCATCATCTTTCTGTTTCAAAAAAAAGGAATTTAAACAACATTTTAGGTCTGATAAACTAAAAATTCACATTAATGATTCGTGGTCAATAAAACCGATTATTAAGGAAGATGAAGGTAAGGTATTTGTCAGAGTAGATTTTTCGCTTTTCTCAGATGTACAAGCACACTCATGAGTTTTGGAACAGCAAGAAAGCTTACCTTGAGAGTCAGGACGCTGAACCTAATTCTTCCGAATAACAAACCGGCAGTCCACAAGTCAGAGTGGAGTATGAACGGACTAATGAAGTAGCGATACAAAAAGTTCAATGAATTACTTAGGCTTGAAGATTAAACAAACTAGGGCTCAACCAATATAGTGGCTGAGTTTTTATAAAAAGTATCGTATTCTCAGTTTTGAGCCATTCCCTTTAGGTGGCGCATCTAAGATTATATCTCCAGTTCTCATTATCTCCCTCATAGCATGACAACAAGAAGGCATACGGTGTTTAAAACCAAGTTGCTTATGTATATCCCCTGAAATAACATCCAGGTAGTCGTTACCGGCTGCTTTTGCTGCACTAAACCTCATTCTTAATTCCTCATCAATAATACCTTTAAGGTTAACCATTTACCTACCTCTCTCCGCTCTAAATTCAAACTCGTCTCTAAAGAATCTATTCCCAGCTATTTTCACTGATACATCACTGTACGCTTCCAAAACTCCACCATAGTCCATAATTCGTTCGCGATCAGGTAGAACGAACCAGACTGATACACGTATCTGGGTTAATGCTGCTACTAGGAATTCTGTGTCTGTATGCAAATACTCGGTATGTATTCATTCTCCCACATCCATACATTTTTTTATAGAAAATTGTACCTCGGTCTGATAGACTGTTCTGGATTGATTACATAGCTGGAGGAACGTCATGTTAGAGCACATAAACAATATCGTGGGTAATTTATTCGGTATTGGGATCATTATCGCAATGTTTGTACTTTCGGTACTAGCCTTTAAAGCAATGTTTAGAAATATAATAAAAAGATTCAAACCACCTTCTAGTAACTTTATTAACTGTGTATCTTGCAGAAGTGCAATATCTGGAGATGCTTTCATGTGTCCACATTGCGGACATCATTACGGGAGATCAAGAGCTGGGAATTCTATATTTTACTGTTTATTGGCCGGATGCGGATTCTTGCTTGCTTCGTTGTATGGACTTGAACTCTGCTTCGAAGAGGGTATCATTAGTTTGGATTTCTTCAAAAGATACTTTAATTAATCGCAATACTAAGAAAAAGGAGCCAGAATTGGGCTCCTTTTTTTGTGCTCTAAATTCGTACTGCTTTCGGAAGTATCTGCCACCCATAATCTTAATAGATGACTCGCTATATCCTTCTACTGGTCCGCCATAGTCAATGATGTGCTCACAATTATCAAAAATATGCCAGACGGATACCCTAACCTGTGTTACGGCTGCCACGAGGAAATCCATATCTGTTTGTAGTACTCTATATGTATTCATTTTCTAAGATTCATACATTTTTATAGAAAATTGCACCTAGGTCTGATGGACTATTTCATGTTGTTTATTATTACTATACCAGGATAAAGAAAAATGAAAAGGTATTTCAGTTTAATATAAAAGAACCAACAAAGGCTGCCGCAATACCATCGCGGTAGCCTTTGTAACAAATTATTAGTATTCGCTTACTTCAAACGTCAAGACACGATCAAATAGGATGTAATCCTTGCGACTTTTGAATGGTCCCTTGTTATTATCGTGCTTGTTAATTGCATAAGATGCTTTTCCGCTTCCAGCTTGTTTTGCTTCGTACCAATCGATAAAGCTGTTAACTTCTTGCATACTAAATCTATTACTCGATATGTATTCATTTTCTAACATCCAAACATTTTTATAGAAAATTATACATAGGTCTGATAGACTATTCAGGGTTACTTATACAGTTGGAGGTATGTTATGATTGATAATATCAGTGAGACCTTTGGTATGTTATTCTTTGCAGTCTTCATCTTGGTGATGTTAGTTTTAGGTGTTATGCTTATAGGCAGGATGTTTCTTAATATCTATAGGAAATTAATTGGTATAAGAATCAGAAAAATGGAGTCATGTAGGTCATGTGGACATCCAATTTCTAGATCAGCAATCATTTGTCCTAATTGCGGCGAAAATTTCGGAAAAATTAATGGGTATGCAGATTCAATATTTTTTTGCTTTTTACTGGGATTTGGTTTGATAGGTCTAGCATTCAATAGCTTGTCAGAATTCCTTGAAATGTTTGAAGGATTTAGCTTTTTGAGATAACTATACATATTAAATGATGGAGCCGCTAAAATAAGGCTCCTATTTTTCTACCCCAAACTCAAATGTATCACGAAAGTATCTCTTCCCCATGATCTTAATGGATACTGCGCTATAAGACTCCACCGGACCGCCATAATCTATGATATGCTCTCGATCGTCTAAAACATGCCAGACGGATACCCAAACCTGCTTTAAGGCTGCCACGAGGTAATCCATATCTGTATATAGTACTCTATATGTATTCATTCTCCCACATCCATACATTTTTATAGAAAATTATACCTAGGTCTGATAGACTATGTTTTGTTGTTAATTATTACTATATCAGGAGGAAGAAGATTGAAAAAGCCTATTTTTTAAAAATGGTGGTTTTGGCTCATCATCGTGTTGGTTGTTATAGCCCTCGGTAATACGAACAATAAGCCTGAACCAGAAGAACCAGCACAAGATAGTAAAGCAGTTTCGGCTAACGAACAAGTTGATAAAGGGGATAAAGAAATAAGAAAAGAAACTGAAAAGGCTCAAGTTTTGGATAAAGAAGCTGTACTAACTTATACAGCAAATATTAGAGGACGTGCCTTTGTAAAAGAAGTTCTAGTCGGTGATCATAACATAAATGTAGTATTTCATGATACATTCGAAAACTATAAGTCTGCTAATCCTGAATCTGGAGTTTCAGAAGAAGATTATGTCCAATATTTCGCTTCTGGTGACGAAACCAATAAGATTCTTATGGAAGAGTCAGTACGTCTGTTAAAACAGTTCATCGATGCAGATAACATTGTAATAACCGTTCCATTTGAAGGAAAGACACACTCTGTTGATTTGAAGAAATCCGTGGCCGAAACTTATTTCAATGTAGATTTCAATGCTCTTAATGCAGATCCTGAAGCTTGGAAATCAGAATTAAGTAGTAAGTACTTTAATAAAAATGATCGACAAAAGTTTGTTGACGAATTTGTACAAGTGAAATGAAATCGATGAAAAAAGGAGAACCGAAATGAAGAAAGTCTTCTTATTAATATGTTCATTATCAATTTTTTTTGGATTACTACCAACTAACACTGTTGATGCTGCAACCGTAAATCCGAAGACATTGTTAGAGAAGAAATTCCCTAGGGAGCGTGTAACAGTCAGTAAATCAGTAGACCTAAACGGAGACAATAAGAAGGAACATTTATTGATCACTGACTCAGGCAACTTTTACCTCATCAACTCTAAAGGTGTTATCGTACTTATAGATACAAATTATTACAACGAAGAAGATCCTACTTTCCATTTTCTTAATGTTTCCTCAAAAGAGAAACATGTTGCTATAACGTTAGACTATCCACCTTCAAATACTCAACTGTTTGTTTTTAAGTACCAGGATGGAACCCTTAAAAATAAACTCTCTATTATTGGCGATGTCAGTATTAGAATATCAAAATCAGGCGAAATCAGACAAGCGTGGAAGAATTTTTTCCCTGAAGGAGGATGGGATACTGCTGTGGCTTACCATAAGTGGAATAGTAAGAAAGATAAATATGTAGGTTCAGGTGAATTATCACGCTAAACTCATATAAGGGGCTGTCCCATAAGTCATAAAAATGGCTAGGGACAGCCCTGTTTTCTAAATTGTAAAACAAAAAGAAACCGCTCCTTGGTAAAATGGAAGTACGACCCACCATTTGAAGGAGACGGTTTCTTTGTACATTCAATATACCATGGATCAACTTTTCTTGCCAATGGATTTGGAGACAGATATCCCCGAAAATCACATCGTTCGTGTCGTGAATGACGCAGTCAACCGCCTGAGCGATTCCATTTTTAATGCGGCGTATCCTGGCGGGGGCCGCCATAGTTACCACCCCAAAATGCTCACTAAAATCATCATCTACGCCTACACCCAGCGAATCTATTCTTCCCGACAAATCGCCAAGGCGGCTCGGGAAAACATCATGTTTATGTGGCACGCCGGGCGACAACAGCCGGATTTTCGGACCATTAATCGCTTCCGTTCCGAGCGGATGAAAGAAGTGCTGGAAACCGTGTTTACCCATATACTGGAGTTGCTTGTTCAGGAGCAATACGTATCCTTGGAACACTACTTTCTGGACGGAACCAAGCTTGAAGCGAATGCGAATCGGTACACCTTCGTCTGGAAAAAGGCTGTCGTCAAGTACCAGGCCAAGCTGCAAGAAAAAGTACATACCCTGTTCCAAGCCATCGAAGCGGCCGAAAGTGAAGAAGATGCGCTCCACGCGGGTACAGACCTCCCTGAGCTCGGGGAAGCTTCCGCACTCACGGCAGAAAAGGTGGAAAAAGCGGTTCAGCAACTGGAGGAATCTTTACAAGAAAAACCGAAAAACAAAATCGTAAAGAAAGCCGTGCGCCAGTTACGCAAAGACTTGCTACCGCGGCTGCAAAAGTATGAGCACCAGATCCAAACCGCAGGGGAGCGGAATAGCTATAGCAAAACCGATCCGGACGCAACGTTCATGCGAATGAAAGAAGATCATATGCGTAATGGTCAATTGAAGCCCGGGTACAATGTGCAGATTGGAACGGAAAACCAATTTATTTTGGGTTACACGGTGCACCAGCGACCGACAGACACGAAATGTCTGAAGCCCCATCTCGATCATTTAGAAGAAACGCTCGGCAAAAAACCGAAGACTGTCATTGCCGATGCAGGATATGGAAGCGAAGAAAATTACAGCTATTTCGAAGAGAACAACATCCAAGCGATCGTCAAATATGGGACGTACCATAAGGAGAAAACGAGGGCCTTTCAGCAAGCGATTGGAAAAGTGGATCACTGGAGCTACAACGAAACGGAAGATTCATGGAGCTGTGCGGCCGGGAAGACGTTACGTTTTCGGTACGAAAGCGAGACGGTCACGGAAAGTGGTTACACGATTCGTACCCGACATTATCGAAGTGAAGATTGTAGTGCATGTCCTCTGAAAGCAACATGCACCAAAGCCAAAGGAAATCGGGAGATCGCGATCAGTCTGACCTATATGCGGCAAAAAAACGAGATGCGGGAACGACTGCGCAGCGAGGAAGGATACACCCTTTCCGTTCGGCGCATGACGGAGCCGGAGAGTGTGTTTGGACAAATCAAAAACAACCGGGGATTCCGAAGATTCCTGCTTCGCGGCTTGCAAAAAGTAAGCCTGGAGGTCGGGTGGCTTTGCCTTGCCCACAATCTGCTTAAAAAAGCCGCAATGACGGAAAAACGCAAAAAGGACAAAGCAGGATAAACCTCTGCTTTGTCCTTTTTTTAACGTATGAGTGTTATTTCTTTTTGACATTACGCTTTTTAAGGGCTTTTGAGACAGCCCCTTTGTTCTATATTTATGAATGTCCATCATTACGCTTAAAATACCAACAAGGCAAAGTGACTCAATTAGGAATTCTCTTCCACAAATGCGTTTAATTTTCTGATACAGTCATCAAATTGATATTTTAACCTTTGAATATTTTCAATTGAGACTTCTGATGATATATCTTCGATATCCATAGATTGCAATACTTGAGTTTTTCTATAGATTGTATTCAAACTTATAAAAAGAGGCTCATCTAGTCTAAGAGGATATGGATATATCTATTGGATTTTCTTTAAGCTTCTTCTTGAAACAGGTATGAGAAAAGGTGAAGCAGCAGCTTTAAAATGGTCTGATATTAACTTCAAGGAAAAATAGATACACATTGATGAAACGCTTGACTTTCAGGCAGAAAATGATGATGAGCTATTTGGAGATACAAAAACCTTCAGATCTACGTGCACAATTACTGTAAGCGCTAGCTTAATCAATGATTTGAGATATCACGCCACTTGGCAAAACCAAAATAAAATTAACCTGGGAGAATCCATGTACAGGCATGATCTAAATTTAGTGTTGTGTCGAAACGACGGAAACCACATGCCAAAGTCTACCCTCTTCAATGCTTTCCAGAGGATTATAAAGCGTGCAGAGTTAAGTGAAGATCTTCGAATCCATTCTCTTAGACACACATATGCTGTACTCATGCTTGAAGCCGGTGCAGACATAAAATTTGTTCAAGAACAGCTTGGTCATGGAAGTGTGCAGATCACCTCCTGATATATATGCTCACATCTCCAAAAAGTTAGAGCAACACAATATTGATAAGTATGAACAGTATACTGCCAACATTCTTGGTTCAAAAAATCAAAATGGGGGACGTTTGGGGGACACTCCTCAATAGAAGTGAAATCCCTATTCAAACGTCCCCCATTCAGATCCTCAAAAAACCCCGTAGGTATAAGGTTTATTCAATTAGTACAACGTGATATATTGATCGCGTTCCCATTGGTGGACTTGTGTGCGGTACATATCCCACTCAATTTCTTTCAGCTCGTAGAAGTGAGCCAGGGCATGGTCGCCGAGAGCGTCACAGATAACTTCGCTGCGTATCAATTCATTCAACGCTTCTTTCAGGTCAGCCGGTAAGCTTGGAATGCCTTCTTCCACACGCTCTTCTTCTGACATGATGTAGATGTTACGGTCAATTGGAGCTGGTAAGGAAAGCTCACGTTTGATTCCATCCAGACCTGCTTTCAGCAATACAGCCAAAGCAAGGTAAGGGTTAGCAGCCGGATCCGGGTTACGAACCTCAACACGTGTACTGAGACCACGGGAAGCTGGAATACGGATCATTGGGCTACGGTTACTAGCAGACCATGCTACATAGCAAGGGGCTTCATAACCTGGTACAAGACGTTTGTATGAGTTCACAGTTGGGTTAGTAATTGCTGCAAACGCACGCGCATGCTTCAGAGTTCCAGCCATGAAGTGACGTGCCGTTTTGCTCAGACCCAACTCGTCCGACTCGTCAACGAATGCGTTCACATTGCCTTTGAACAAGGATTGGTTGCAGTGCATACCGGATCCGTTCATCCCAAACAGTGGTTTTGGCATAAAGGTAGCATGTAAACCATGCTGACGTGCAATCGTTTTAACAACGAGTTTGAACGTTTGGATCTGGTCTGCTGCTTTCAGAGCATCAGCATATTTAAAGTCGATCTCATGCTGACCTGGAGCTACCTCATGATGGGAAGCTTCGATTTCAAATCCCATTTCTTCAAGTGTGATAACGATGTCACGACGACAGTTTTCACCAAGATCCGTAGGCGCAAGGTCGAAATAACCACCTTGGTCATTCAGTTCGTTAGTCGGGTTTCCTTTTTCGTCTGTTTTGAACAAGAAGAACTCGGGTTCAGGACCAACGTTGAAGGAAGTGAATCCCATTTCTTCGGCTTCCTTCAGGACACGTTTCAACACGCGGCGCGGATCTCCTGGGAATGGATTTCCATCTGGAAGATATACATCACAGATCAGACGAGCAACACGATTCTCTGCGACCCATGGGAAAATAAGCCAAGAATCGAGATCTGGATAGAGGTACATGTCGGATTCTTCAATACGAACATAACCTTCAATGGAAGAACCATCAAACATCATTTTGTTATCCAGCGCTTTAGTCAACTGGCTTACAGGAATCTCAACGTTTTTGATAGCTCCAAGCAAATCGGTAAATTGCAATCGAATGAATCGTACGTTTTCTTCTTTTGAGATGCGGAGAATATCTTCTTTTGTATAACTCATGATTCCCTCTCCCTTTCTTATCTGCGTATTTGGCTTGCCTGTTATATTTGTACATTAGAAAGTTCCACGGGTCAAGGAGTCTGACATCACAAGTGCATGATTTTTGCTCACTCGCCAAGTTATATGAACTTACTTTTTATTAAAAAATCGAGAGAGCTCTCCCTGAATGAGAGATACTTGTCCAGGTCTCTTACCTGACACAAGCTGTTGCTTCAGCAAGCGGTGCAACTGCGTATCGGACAACTCTCTGCGTTTGACTTCAGTATCCGGCGTGATGACTGTAGCTTCCTCGGATTCTTTTGAAACAGGATTCATCACTTGTTTGATACCCGCAATGTTTACTCCTTTTTCAATCAAAGCCTTGATCTCCAGCAGTCTCTCTACGTCATTAAAAGAAAACAAACGCTGATTACCTGACGTTCTCGCAGGAACAATCAAGCTGTGCTGTTCATAATAACGAATCTGCCGTGCGGACAGATCTGTAAGTTTCATTACAATACCAATTGGGAATAAGGCCATATTTCTGCGGATTTCATCACCCATGTTCATCAACCTTCCAGTCATCTATTCTTGACCCTATTGTACATTTAGTTATTACCAAGTGTCAATGACATGTTAGATAAACTCACAATAATTTGCGATCTTTCATGGTCTGTAATGCCATTAAAACGCCATATTTAACATGAGAGTATGTTAGTCCACCTTGCATATACCCGATATACGGCTCCCGAATAGGCGCATCAGCTGATAATTCCAGACTTCCGCCCTGAATGAACGTACCTGCCGCCATAATGACAGGATGCTCATAACCAGGCATGTCCCACGGTTCAGGAACCACATGGCTATCTACAGCCGCTGCACGTTGAATACCTTGTACGAAGGCAATCAGATGCTCTGCAGAGCTAAACTGAACAGCTTGGATCAGATCTGTACGAGATTCGTTCCAGGCGGGTTTAGTCACAAATCCAGATTCCGCAAACACCGCGGCAGCGAACGTACTTCCTTTGATAGCTTGTCCAACAATTGTCGGAGCCATGTAAAGTCCTTGGTAGATACCACGTGTTGTTCCCAGCATGGCTCCAACCTCCCCCCAATGCCAGGGGCTGTCAGACGATATGCTGCCAGTTGGACATACTCTTCCTTCCCACATATGTATCCTCCGGTTTCCGCAATCCCTCCACCCGGATTCTTAATCAGCGATCCGGCCATTAGATCAACCCCGACTTCTGTCGGTTCACGCTCCTCCGTGAATTCACCGTAACAATTATCCACGAACACGATAACATCTTCCTTCATCGCTTTAACACGCGTAACCATTTCAGCAATCTCAGCAATGCAGAAGGATGAGCGCCAGTCATAACCACGTGAACGTTGGATTCCGATTACTTTCGTAGCCGGTGTAATACTTCTCTCTACTGCGGTCCAGTCCACTCCGCCATCGGCAGTTAAGGCAGTCTCCTGGTAACCGATGCCGAAGTCACACAACGAACCAGTACCATCGCCGGGTTTGCCAATAACTTTATGCAATGTGTCATAAGGCTTACCCGTGATGTACAACAACTCGTCACCTGGACGTAATACTCCGAATAGAGCTGTACTAATCGTATGTGTACCTGAAGCAAAATGAGGACGTACCAGTGCGGCTTCCGCGCCGAAAACATCAGCATATACTTCATCAAGCACTTCTCGCCCACGATCGTTATACGCATAACCTGTTGATCCTGCAAAGTGGAAATCACTTACTTTTCGCTGTTGGAAGGCATTTATAACCTTCCATTGGTTGTGATCCGTGATCCGATCAATCTGCTGTAGTTGCCCTTCAATCTGACGCTCCACTTGATGTTGTAGATCAGATATTTCTGAATCAAAGCTTGCCATCTTGCTTCATTCCCCTTCATAGCACTAATCTGACGTTGATTATTCATCATCGTGTGAACTTATCACACAAATATGTCACGAATATTACAGTTCAATAAATTCTTCAAGTAAATACCCATATTTCTCATATTCACCTGTTTGCAATTCCACTTCATAGATTACATCATTTTCTTCAAAGTTCGTCTCAACTACATCACCAATCTTATAGAGTACAGATGTAAGATCACCACGTTCTGCCGGAATACGGAAGCGTTTCGTGTCACCTGTCAGCTCTGCCTGGATCAATTCACGGATTTTAAGCAAATCTTCTGAATCCAATGCGCTTACTTTGATATGGTCCTTATCCAGTGGAAGCATCTCAAGTTGCTCTGGTGTGCATGCATCTTTTTTGTTATACAACACTAACTGTGCCTTATCTCCTGAACCCAACTGTTGCAGAATCGTGTTAACGGTTCGCATCTGATCTTCCCGCATAGCAGATGAGGCATCCACAACATGCAGGATCAGATCTGCTTCATTTACTTCCTCCAGCGTTGCCCGGAAAGCTGCGATCAGATCATGAGGTAGATTTTGAATAAAACCAACCGTGTCGGTAAGCACAATCTCTTTGCCACTTGGAAGTTCCATTGTACGTGATGTTGGATCAAGTGTAGCAAAAAGCTGATCTTGAATGTAGACATCCGCGGCAGTCAACTGCTTGAGCAGGGTTGATTTACCAGCGTTCGTATAACCGACAAGAGCCACTTGAACAATCCCGGTCTTTTTGCGACGTTCACGATGTAACTTACGATGACGTGTCAATTCTTCCAGATGTCGTTTCAGATCATCGATGCGACCACGGATATGACGACGGTCCGTCTCCAGCTTACTTTCCCCCGGACCTCTTGTTCCGATTCCTCCACCGAGTCTGGACAGGTTCTTGCCATGACCCGATAAGCGCGGCAGCAAGTAGCTATGTTGAGCCAATTCTACTTGAATGATACCTTCTCTTGTATTAGCACGTTGTGCGAAGATGTCCAAAATTAATTGGGTACGATCAATAATCTTGAGATCCAAGGTCTCTTCCAGATTACGAACCTGAGCTCCTGACAACTCCTGATCAAAAATAGCTGTGGTTGCTCCCAGTTCCTCCGCAATCGCACGAAGCTCTTCTACCTTCCCTTTACCAATGAACCATTTGGTATCACGTTTTTCCCTGTTCTGTGAGAGTACACTCAGCACTTCCACTCCAGCTGTCTCGGCAAGTTTCACCAGTTCCTCCAGAGAGTACTCAGGATTAATGCCTGTACGTTTTACATCGTCCGTAACCAGACTCACCAAGACGGCGCGGTCTTTTTTGACCATATCTGTATCATGTGTACCATTTGTCATGTATATGTTCACTCCCTCTAATTGCTTATCCGTTGATATTCATCGCCATGAATATGCCATGGCATGCCTTAAGCCGAACCGGTTGGCCCGGCCGGCTGGTGTAAAAACTATATTATCGCTTACTTTCGCTCAAAGTTCAAATCCTCAGTACGGATTGTCATCAGCTCCAGTTTACCTGGACTGCCTTCTGTATATTGTTCCAACAATCGAACCGCTTGATGCCTAATCGAACGCTCAATAGCATTACGAACATATCGTGCGTTACTGAATGCATGGAGCGAATCATTTTTCTCTTGAAGCAGCTGCTGCTTTAATTTGAGTATGGTCTGTGGCATCAAGATATAATCACGCTCTTTGGCCATGATTTCGGAGATTTGAATCAACTGATCAATGCTGTAGTCTGGAAACTCCACTTGGATCGGAAAACGGGAAGGCAGACCCGGGTTCGTCTGAAGGAAAAAATCAATCTCTTCCGAGTATCCGGCTAGAATCAGAATAAACTGATTTTTATTATCCTCCATGGACTTTACAAGCGTATCAATAGCTTCCTTGCCAAAATCCTTTTCACCACCGCGAGCAAGACTATACGCCTCATCAATAAACAAGATTCCACCGAGCGCCTTCTTGACCAGATCTCTTGTTTTCTGCGCCGTGTGACCAATGTACTCTCCTACCAGATCTGCACGCTCCACTTCAATCAGATGCCCTTTACTCAACACACCCATCTTCTGAAACAGTTTGGCGACGATCCTGGCCACGGTTGTCTTACCCGTCCCTGGATTTCCTTTGAAAACCATATGATACACGTGCGCACCACTGTGTAAGCCTGCTTCAGTACGCATTTGAGCTATCTGTAGGAAAGCATAGATTTCAAATACCAAGTCCTTGATATTTTCGAGTCCAACCAGTTGCTCCAATTCACTCTGTATCTCTTGGAAGTGTGCATGTTTGGTTATACTCTTAGCTGCCTGTACTGCTGCTGCTTCGTCTTTGACCAACATCTGAGGTTCCTGATTACGTAACACAACATTAATTTGCCTGGATGGTCTGCCTCCCGGTTGCCCTCCTGCAGCCATGACCCGTCCGTTCATACGCCATCACCTCTATTTTATCGGGCTGAACTCTCCTGATTATTAATGTATTCTATCAAGTGCTCCAATATTAGAAGGATGATGAAGATTTCTACAGCAAATTATTGGTATCAAATCTGAATATTTTTTCGAAACTCTCCGTTCTCAAACAAACTCAGTCTATGCTTCAGTGATAACTGGAAGTACGGAAATACATGTGCATCGATGGCATGCAGCAGTTCCTTTGCTGTCTTGTTCGCGAGGTCATAGTCGCCCGCCGTAATATGTTTCCGTGACAGTGCATCTTCGAGTTCATCCTCATCCAGCAAAAATACTTCTCCATCTTTCAGGACAACGACATCCAGATACAGATCATCAAACCAAGGGACACCCTGATCCGTTATGCCCTGACTACGGCATGTATCAATATACCACTCCACAATCCGTTGCTGATCGTCAAACATCGCCGTAACCACAAAGTGTTCTCCCTTCGGATAGTATTGCAGCCAGGAATAACCTTTATCTGCGATACAGAAGGTACTGCCTCCATACGTTTTCCACAGAGGTTCTTTCAGATCTTGTATGGTGTACAGCGTAATATAACCTGTGAACATGTTGGATTGAACGAACCGGCATGTAAATTGTCGGTTCGTAATCCGGCGCCAGTTCGCGCGATCCCCGAATTTCCGTTTCATACGAACCCCTCTTTGCCGACTACAGGTCCGTGACCTGCTCTGATATTGGTGAACAATGTATAACGTCCGCATGACAGATTCCAGCGCTCTGGATCTGTTTTGCACAACGTATTACGAATAGTTACAGCTTACCATATTTAAGTTATACACTCAAAATCAAGCTTTGTCCCAACTATTCGTCCAATATGCTGCTATCTCAGATGATCTATAGAACACAAAAAAACTGCTTCACCGGTATTCCGGGAAGCAGTTTTATTTCAATCTAACTATTCAAGGAATCAGTTTTCTAACCACCGGCTCCAGCTTGAGGGTCTGCTGGTGCCTCTGTTTCTCCAGTATCGCCGCTCGTTCCGTTGTCTGGTGTTACAACTTCGCCCGGCGTCGTTACCGATCCATCATTGGGGCCCTCACCTGTGCCACCTGGATCTGTGGTTCCCTGACCAGGCGATGTGTTTCCTCCCCAGGTTGGCCACTTCCCTGACCGGCTCCGCCGTTGTTACCATTGTTCCCGTTGTTACCATTTCCATTTCCGTTGTTGCCATTTTCGTTACCATTGCCGTTATTCCCGTTCGAATTGCCATTGTCGATCGAACCATTATCCGGATTCTCTGTTCCTGGCTGCTCCGGTTCCCCCTCTGTTCCTGGGTCAATGCCCGGATCAGGCTGCTCCGGTTCCATTTCCTGTGCTTCAATCATCAATGATATGGTATTGGAAGGATCCGTTTCAAGTCCAGAAGCCAGGTCATAAGCCGTGACATAGTACTCATAAGTCAGACCAGGCATTGCGCTTAGATCCTGTGCATTGGTCGCTCCTATCGCATCAATGAGATGGGTGAACTGGGCTTCAGATGTTTCCTTACGATACACACGATATTGCGTGCTCGCGTCACCCGTTCCAGTCCAACTCAGGGATACGGTCTGTGCAGACGGATCGTAAGACCCACTTAGGCCGCCAACAGACAATGTCGGTTGCTGCGGTTCCTGTTTTGGCGGAGGTGTTTGCCCACCAGCAGGTGCTTTAAACTCCTTCACCGGAACTCCTTTTAATGCATCTCCCATGACTTTGGCAAAGAAGGACGCCGACAGCTTACTGCTGTTCTTGAGCATATGATTCGCATCTGGCTTGTCATATCCCATCCACACTGCGGCAGTCCATTCTGGCGTATATCCAACAAACCATACATCACGGTTGGAACTATTGCCAGAGATACCACTTTGGACCGTACCTGTTTTACCTGCAACCGGACGATCCAGACGTGCTGAACGTCCCGTACCGTCATTCACCACGTTTTGCAACATCTGTGTAAGCTGATACGCATTTTGCTCACTCATGACACGCGTAGTGTCCGAGTTATCGTGTTTGAACGTTGATTTTCCTGCGCTATCCTTAATTTCCTTAATGGAATAGGCTTGTCGATATTCCCCGAGGTTGGCAAATGAACTGTAGGCTTGCGCCATTTCCAGTGTATTAGTACCTTTGCTCAAACCACCGAGGGCAATCGCCAGGTTTTTGTCTTCATCCGTAAGCTGTATACCTACACTCTTGGCAAAATTAATGCCTGTGTTAACCCCTATTTTATCGAGTAGCCACACCGCCGGAATATTTTCCGACTTCGTAATGGCTTCCGTCATACTGATCGTTGAAGAATAACCATGCAAGTTACCAGGACAGTAGTTACCAAAACATTGCTTCGCATTACTAAGAGACGAATTAGCACTGTAATTCCCTGATTCAAGAGCCGGTGCATAAGACACAATCGGTTTAAAAGCTGAACCTGGTTGTCTTCGACTCTGCGTTACACGGCTATATCCTTTAGTCTGATAATCCCGTCCACCAAGGAGGGCAACGAGGCTACCATTCTCATGGTTCATGATCACCATGGAGCCTTGAACCTGTTGATCATCTTTGCTTGCCTCGAACAGACTATCATCCGTGAAGGCACTTTCCATAGCTGTTTGAGCCTGAGCATCCATCGTCGTATAGATTTTGTATCCGCCGATATTCAGATCATCTTCCGTCTTACCAGTTACACGCTCAGCTTCACGTAGCACGTAATCGATAAAAGCTTGATATTTCTTGTCTTTCACTGGCGGGGTGTGTTTGTAATCCACTGCTTTAGCTTTAACCATCTCAGCCTCGGTGATATAGCCTTGTTCGTACATTAACTGTAGAACCACACCCCGGCGTGCCTTGGAATCATTCGGATTACTTAATGGGTTATACGCAGAAGGCCCTTTAGGCATCGCAGCCAGTGTCGCAATTTCCCACAATTCAAGTCTATTCAGATCTTTTTCGCCAAAATAAAATTCAGATGCAGCCTTGATTCCGTAACGCTGATGTCCGAAGAAAATCCGGTTTAGATACATCGTCAGGATCTCGTCTTTTGTGTACTTGCGCTCCAAGGCCATGGCGATCGACACTTCCGTTGCTTTCCGGAAGAACGTCTTGTCACGAGACAAGAACATATTCTTGGCGAGTTGCTGGGTCAGCGTACTGCCACCCTCCACCATCGAACGTGCCATAACGTCCTTTACTGCTGCACGACCGATGGACCAGATATCCACACCCTGGTGATCGTAGAACCGTTTATCCTCGGTTGCAACGAATGCTTCCTTCACCAGTTTGGGAATATCATCGCCCACTACTGGTTCGAGTTTCTGAATGGATAACTCACCCATTAATTGTCCATTGCGATCATATACTTTTGAAGTTTCATTTATTGTTGTTTTATCCATGTTAGCTTTGAGCAGATTCTCACCACTCACCATAATAAATAAATATCCGCCAAGTGCACAGAATATGGCGATTGCCATTGTGAAAAATAGTGTCCATCCAACGCGTTTACCCGTAATTTTTTTCTTTTTAGAGGTCTTTGGCTTCGCTTTTTTGGTTGACTTGTTATTGTTGTTGCGATTGTTAGACCTCGACAACGGATCGTTTGGCATGTTACCTCCTGACTCCCTTTCGGTTGCATAATTTCTATTCGTTTATTTGGCGCAGGCTTATATTGAACATATTTTGCCCGGAATGAAAAGAACAACCCTTTTATTCAGGTTGCTCTGTTTCAGTGCCTATACTTGTAAACGAAATGGTTGGTGAAAAGGTTTCGACATTTTTATGCTTCGCTGTTGTTATCTTGCTGCATCAGCGATACGCTGCGTTGCGGCGTGAACGTGGAGATGGCATGCTTGTAGACCATTTGCTGGCGTCCGTCGCTGTCAATGACGATCGTAAAATTGTCAAATGCCTTGATCGTCCCGCGGATCTGGAAGCCATTGGTCAAATAGACCGTAGCCGGAATATTTTCTTTCCGCAGTTGGTTCAAGAACGTATCTTGGATGTTGATGGACTTGTTCATTAGCCGTACCCCCATTGGTTCATTTGAATTCGTGTTCAAGTACTATTCAATATCGCTGAGTAGCTTTCGTGCTATTATATCATGAACAGTTTCATATAATCCACAAAAACCCCTTGTCTACTATTTTACACCCCAGTCTTGGCATGCTGAATAACTAGAAGACTTATCCATTATACACCGCTTACTGGTTTTGCAAAAGAGGGATAAACCCTTCGATTTCTCGGTGTAATTCATGCAGATTCACATCTCGGTGATGGGAATATATTGAGCTTGTTCTAGAGGTTATACTACTGTTTTTTTCGATCTATGATTTTCCCATTTACCCGTTCGAATATCACTCAAATCACCTTTTGTTAACATAAATCCCATCTTTCTATGATAACAAAAAACCTCTATCCTTTTAAATTTTCAAAAGATAGAGGTTCAACATTTCTGATCCAATGCTTTAATCCAGCTCAAAATCACTGAAACTTCCGTTTAATCAACTCACATACCTGCTTATAATTGCCTTCAAAATCTTCAGTGTCCGTCATATCCACCCATTCAATATCCTTCATATGACGGAACCAGGACAATTGACGTTTCGCAAAACGACGTGTATCCCTTTTCAACCACTCAACAGCAGCTTCCCAGCTCACTTCTCCTTGCAAAAACGCTGCAATTTCCTTATACCCCAGCCCTTGCATGGATATATGACCTCTGGCAACCCCGCGCTCCATCAAGGATTTCACTTCATCCACCAGACCTTGTTCGATCATGAGATCTATCCGTTCCTCCACCCGGGCATACAACTTCTGGCGATCCATCGTCAAGCCCACAATAAGGAGATCATAAGGCGACTCTTTCTTCTGTGCTGCCAACTGGTCGGACCACTTCTCACCTGTGAGATGATTGATCTCAAGCGCCCGTACAATTCGCCGCTGATCATTGGGATGCAGACGATCCGCGCTAACCGGGTCCACATCCCTCAATCGATCATGAAGAGCTTGTGCTCCATGTAGCTCCGCATAGCTGAATTGTTCTTCCCTGAACGCTTCATCCGAACCGCTATCTGAAAACTGGAAGCCATAACATACCGACTCCACATACAGACCGGTTCCACCAACAATAAAAGGCATATTGCCACGTTCATGGATTTGACCAATCAGGCGTGTACAGCTCTCCTGGAATTCAGCTACGGAATACGGGTACTCCGGTTCATGGATGTCTATGAGATGATGGGGTACACCCTTCATTTCTTCAATTGTAATTTTGGCTGTGCCAATATCCATTTCACGATATACCTGCATCGAATCCCCTGAGATGATCTCACAATTGAAGGCTTGGGCAAGCTCGATGCTCATTCTCGTTTTGCCTACTGCTGTTGGTCCAACCAGCACAAGCAGTTTAGGCTTTGGTTTAACTTCCGCTTTCAACATTAATCACTCCGTACAGGGTTTTTGCATTCGCCCGATCAAGTATTTCAAATCCCAGCTTGTCAAACTCCATGCTGCCGCGCTTTTCTTTCATAACTACCCGTTTACGGGCAACCCGTCTCGCTTCTATAATGCTCTGTTCATCCAATGCATGAGCATTCGCATAATCTCGCAAAGGCTGTATGGAACTTGAATCCAACATTGGTTCACGGAACATCGGGTCAAAATATACCGTGTCACAGCTTTGATTGGGCAAGGATCGAAGCAAATCGAGATGATTCGCATGATGCAGCTCAATGCGCCGGAAAGCTTCATTTACCGCCGGCTTGATCGTCTCATATTGAGACATGCCCTCCACTAATAGTGTATATAGCGGAAGAGAGCTCTCACATGCAATTACCCGTCCACTTTTGCCCACTGCAACCGAGAATACAAGTGCATCCGTGCCTAGTCCGGCTGTACAATCGATGATGGTATCCCCTTCATTCACTGCCCCCGCCTCCAGTAGCGGATCAGGTTCTCCTCTTAATATACGTTTGGCACGAACAAATCCCATACTGGGGTGGAACTCCAGCAACGGTGAATCCTTCCTAAACAATCGTACTTTACCCTGGAGTACAACCAGAACCTCCTCCGCCCCATAATGTTCAATCATCATGGGCAGAGACATTTTATTACGCCGTACGTAAGTACCCCCTGTTGTTTCAGCAAGGTTTCGGGCACGCTCCACAAGTGAAGTTGCTTCCTTTTCACCGGTTGTAATATACATATTGTCCTCCTAAATAGCTACATGACCCGTTTAAATAATTTCTCCAGATCATAAGTTGAAAATGAGATCACAATCGGTCGCCCATGCGGACAAGTGTAAGGTTGTCGACACGAGCCCAGACGCTGAATCAGCACTTCTGCCTCCTGATCCGTCAACTTCTGATTGGCTTTGATTGATGCTTTGCACGAGCACATGATCGAAGCTGCTTCCCGCATTTTTGCAATATCAATGCTTCGTTCGCTGAGCACCCATTCTGACATTTCTTCAATAATATCTTTCTCGTCCCCTTGGGGAAACCAGAACGGATGGGAGCGTACACGGAATGTTTGTCCACCAAAATGTTCCAGATATACACCTGCCTGCTCGAACCAAGCCAGCCTTGTTTTAAGCTTTTCCGTCTCGGAGGGTGTGAACTCCAACGTAATGGGCAGCAGTAACTCTTGTGAAGCCTGAGCAGGGTTACCAAATTGCTCGTAATAGTACTCGTAATTCACACGTTCATGGGCGGCATGCTGATCGATTAGATACAAACCTTCGTCATTTTGCGCGATCAGATACGTGCCATGATGCTGTCCGATCAGACTCAGCTCGGGAAATGCGGGCATCGATACATCCGATTTAATTGCAGCTGCAAGTCTTGTCGCATCAGGTAAACTTGAAGTTTTCCACGTCCGTTCATTTCTGGAAACCGCAGACGGATTATATGTTGAACGACTTTCCCTCACCGGAGAATTTACCGAGTTGGAGCGATAAGCAGCAGGGTCACCTTGCCGGTCTGCGGCTGCTCCATGCTCTTGAGAAGACACGGCAACCTGTGTATTACTTTCTATGGAGCTGGTTTTGCCGCCCTCTGAAGAAGCTGGAAGGTGAACAGAGTTCCCCTTCTCGTTATCAGTATCTTTACTATGGAGCGTATCTCCAATAAGGATATCCCCGCTCCCATTTCCTAATGCTTCAGAAGGTGGGTTCATCTCGGGTGGCGCTTCGGGTAACGGCATTGTCTGAGCCTGCTCAGGCCCCGTGTGTCCTGCTGGCACATCTGCGGGAGCATCCAAATCCAGGTCATCATCTTCCGCAGTCATTTTCGCAGATACGGCAGGTGTAGCAGGTGCGTGTTTTCCCAGCGGTCCTTGTTGCCCATATCCTTCTGGTTCTGTCGCATCTTTCAGAGGGCCTCGGGGAAAGAGAAATTGTTCCTGAATAAAGGAACTATCGTCCCCACGCCGAATCTGTTGCTTCTTGACCTGCGGGATCAGTACCTCCTGCCGCAATATCCCTCGCATCGTTGACTCCACAAATTCATACAGCTCCGCTTCTTTACTGAACCGAACTTCCAATTTGGCCGGATGCACGTTCACATCGACAAGGGATGGATGCATCTCCAGTTGAACAACGAGTAGCGGGAAGCGATTAATTGGCAGTAGCGTATGATAGGCCTTTAGAATGGCCTGATTCAGCCCATAATTACGAATATATCTACCATTTACGATGGTGGACATGCCACCCCGATTCGCACGTGTCCATTCTGGTAGGCTGATTAACCCGCTTACTCGGTAATCCAGATTTTCTCCCTGAATGGGCAGCATCGCTTTCGCCGCACTTGTGCCATAGATCGCGGCAACTACTTGCAGCAGATCTCCATTTCCGAGCGTCTGAAGCAACACATTCTCATTATGACGCAGCCTGAACGAAATATTTGGATGAGACATCGCCATCCGATAGAGGACATCTGATATATGTCCCAGCTCGGTCTGGATGGTTTTCATATATTTGAGTCTGGCTGGCGTATTGTAAAATAGTTCTTTCACTGCAAAATCGGTACCTTGGGGTGAAGTTGCATCTTCGTGTGAGCGAAGGTTCCCGCCTTCAATCACGATGCGACGCCCTCGCCCGTCATTTCCACTTGCTGATAACACCTCTACCTTGGATACTGCGGCAATACTCGCCAGGGCTTCTCCGCGGAATCCAAGACTCGTAATCTGGAACAGATCTCGGCCATGAGCTATTTTGCTGGTCGCATGACGATAAAAGGCGGTTTCCATATCCTCTGGTTCGATACCTGATCCATTGTCTTTGACACGAATACTCAGGAGGCCACCTTCCTCCACCGTTACCTCAATTTTGGTGGCGCCTGCATCCACTGCGTTTTCGAGCAACTCCTTGACGACTGAAGCTGGCCGTTCGACCACCTCACCCGCCGCGATCTGGTTGGCAATATGTTCATCCAGTACATGTATTTTCGCCACAGGTTTTCCCTCCCATATCCTCAGGATAATTGCTGTGCCTTTAATTTGAGATCATTCAATATCTGCATCGCCTGTAAAGGCGTCATATTCATGACATCAATATCTTTCATCGAACGGATGAATTCCCGTGCTGGTTTATCCACCACAACTACATCCGGTTTCGTTGCCACTCTCGGCTCATCATCCCCAAAGATGGACAGTTGAACCACGTCCGATTGACTTGCACCTGACTGTCCCTTTCTGTTTGATTTCTTGCTAGACTGCTCCACAACCAAATCTTCAGTAGAAGAGGTGTGATCCAAACTTTCCACAGTCTCCTGCTCCCGGATCAATGGTACGGAATCCGTGTGTTCAAATTCTACACTTTGTACATTCAGACCTGTTTCCCGCTTCTCGTTCCCGTTATATTCGCTCCCAACGGCTACCTGCGCGGCCGCATGTTCGAACCCATGCAAAAGTCCATTCGCCCGCTCAATAATGCTGTCAGGCAGGCCTGCAAGGCGTGCGCAATAGATACCATAACTGCTGCTGGCTGCTCCGGCTATCAATTTGCGCAAGAAGTTAACCTTATCACCACTCTCCTGTACCGCCATGGAGTAGTTCGCCAGCTTATCCAGACTTTCCTCCAGATGAGCAAGCTCATGGAAATGAGTAGATACGAGAGCCTTGCAACCAATAATATCATGGACGTATTCAATAACAGATTGAGCAATCGCCATGCCTTCACTGGTGGATGTTCCCCGGCCCAATTCATCGATAATAATCAGACTGCGCGGCGTCGCTTTGTCTGTCATGACCTGGATGTCCGCCATCTCCACCATGAATGTACTTTGCCCACCTATGAGATCATCCGCGGCACCAATCCGTGTGAAAATACGGTCCATGATCGGCACTTCCGCCTGACCCGCAGGCACAAAACAACCCACTTGCGCCAGAATGGAGATTAAAGCGACCTGTCGCATATACGTACTCTTACCAGCCATATTCGGACCGGTAATCAGCAGAATACGCGCCTCATCCTTCGTCATTGCGGTGTGATTGGCAATAAATGCTCCATCACGCATAACTGCCTCTACGACCGGATGACGTCCTTGTTGCACAACCAGATCATAACCGTCTGTCAGCGTAGGGCGTACAAAGTTACGTTCCGCACTTATCACGGCAAAAGATTGATACACATCAATCTCTGCAACCTGTTCAGCCAGCTTCTGCAATCTTGCGATCTCTTTGTTCAGTCGCTCCCGCAGTTCTGCGAACAAGCCATACTCAATATCAACCATTTTATCCTGGGCTTCGAGGATCAGCGTCTCTTTCTCCTTCAACTCCGGCGTAATGTAACGCTCTGCATTGGCAAGTGTCTGTTTGCGTTCATAACGCCCCTCTGGCAACGAAGACAGATTGGATTTGGTGATCTCAATATAATAACCAAACACTTTGTTATATCCAATTTTCAGAGATCGAATGCCCGTCGCTTCACGCTCTCTTGCTTCAAGCTCAGCGATCCACTGTTTTCCGTTGACCGACGCCTCCCGAAGTTCATCCAGACGTTCATGATACCCTTCACGAATCAAGCCTCCATCCTTCACCGATACAGGCGGCTCGTCCACAATGGCTTGCCCGATAGACTCCCGCAGATCATGGCAATCATCCATTGTTTCGGCAATATGTTGCAGCGTTATGGAAGATGATCCCGCGCAATGCTGACGAAGCCCTGGAATTTTGTCCAATGATGACTTGAGTGCATTCAGGTCACGACCATTGGCATTACCAAAAGCAATTCGGCCTACCAGACGTTCCAGATCATAGATATCTTTGAGTTCTGCCCGCAGATCCTCACGTAATATAAACTGGTTATATAGCGTGTCCACTGCTTCCAGACGCTCATTAATCTTCCCTTTTTGCAGCAACGGCTTATCGACCCAGCGGCGTAACATTCTCGCGCCCATGGACGTCTCTGTCCGGTCAAGCAACCAGAGCAATGAACCTTTCTTCGAGCGCTCACGTACCGTTTCCACTAGTTCCAGGTTGCGGCGGGTAAACGGGTCCAGGATCATATAATGATTCGGCTCATACGTTGAAATTTGTGTTAATTGCCCAAGAGAACGTTTCTGAGTTTCACTTAGATAGGAGAAAAGACGTGCAATACACGCTTGACGTTCAGGTTCCAGTCTGGCCCATACGGCCTCACCAAACTGCTGACGAACCAGATCTTCCTTACTCTTCGTCCATGTCGTGTAGACCACTGGGCGACCGATTGGGGAGGCCTCGGCTTCCACTGTTTCAAGCAGCGCTGCATCCCCCACCAGCTCCGATGGTTCATAGATGCCGATCTCATCTTTGAGCCATTCCTTAGAATAGGGCACCGATGTCACGTACAACTCACCCGTTGACAGATCACAGGCTGCCAGCGCCAGCGTATTCTGATTCCCCGTGAGGCAGACCATGTAGTTGTTGGACTTGTCCCCCAGGTTCTTGCCTTCCATTACCGTACCAGGTGTGACCACACGTACAATTTCACGTCGTACCATGCCTTTGGTTACACTTGCATCTTCCATCTGTTCGCAAATGGCCACTTTATATCCTTTTTCAATCAGACGCTGTATGTAATTGTCAGCCGAATGATAAGGTACACCGCACATCGGAATTTTGTCATCCGTGCCCCCGTTACGTGCGGTCAGCGTGATTTCAAGTTCACGGGAAGCATGAATCGCATCCTCGAAGAACAGTTCATAGAAGTCACCCAATCTAAAAAATAGAAAAGCATCCTGCGCTTCGGCCTTCACTTGCAAATATTGTTGAATCATTGGCGTGTACTGAGCCATGATCAATATCCTCCATCCCGTTCCTATAATGTCAGGAAGAAACGCGTCGTGGAAGGACAATAAGACGGTCAGGCACTCCGTTCGCGCCTCCGTCTTATGTGTTTGGCTGTAAGCCACTTCCTTCACGGGTTGCTGCTTCAACTCTTCCGTAGCTAAAACTTATAAAAGACTTGTTTCTTATTATATCAAAAAAATGTCCATACTTCATGAACCTGCCCGAATATTCCAGAGTTTACGAATATCCCGGCTTTCATCCCAGGTTCTTCCCAGCTCTAATTGACGAATGAACGGAGATGCATACCGTTCATAACGGGCGTATCCGTCCACATTCTTCAGATCATCTAACAAAGCTGGAATATATCTCTGCATTACATCGCGCTTTCCTTCATAAAACGCGGTGTGAATTGCAGCTTCAGCCAATGGGCGCTGCCGTAATTGAGTATACCCGCCTGCAATCAGACCTGACAAGGCCACAACCCCTTTGGCTACAAGAGGGGACACAAGAAAGCTCGGTAATGTGCGATACTCAAAACCACCGTAGGATTTCAGTCGAAAATCACCGAGTGCTCCGTAACGGGGCCGTCTGCCCGATCCACGAGGATCCTGAAGAAATGCCAGTGGCAATGCCAGATAATTGTCCAGTGAGCGAAGCAGTTCTCCGGTCATATTCACGCCGCTAAAATGAATATGACCGCCCAGAGGTAGCCCGCGTTGCGGCATGCCTCCCGCCTGCCAGATGAGCGAATGATCGCTGATGCTACGAGAGGCTGCTGCGAATGCCTTCATCAGGTGAGCCAGTAGCTCGCGTGGCTCGGAGCTGGGAGCGGGTCTCAATTCGGCAACCGGATATATGCGCCGACCACCAATGGTCACGGAATCACAACCTGCCATTCCAGTGCGTTCGAGAAATCTGGAGGCAGGTACAATTTTGGATTCCGGCATCTGTACCAGAAGGAACTCCGGGTCCATACCAAGTACCGGAACAGGACTGTGATTCCGCTCCTCATCAAGCAGTTCCTGATGCCGTTTCCAGCTTTCCCTGTAGGCTACAGCGAGGTTGGTCACACCTTTCCAGGGACGGGGATCAATCGAAATCACCGCACAGCCACCGTTCCCGGAGGCTTCCATTCGAACAGCTCCATGATCCAGTCCCAGCGTATACAATGTTTTGATCGCAAGTCGTTCAACACGCCTGTACAAGGTCGATGCCGCTTCGCGCTCCAGTAGACTTTCCTGCGCCCCTCCCATACCACTTGTATCCTTGCGTTTAATTCGGATAGCCTGCAGACAACTGATCTCCACATCGTAACGTACACGAAGGCCCGGTTCACGCTTTCGCAGGTCTCGAAGTGCCAATACTTCGATACCCGCCTGTTTTAATCGCTCTGTTCGTTCACCAGAAGTCATGTTTTGATATCGCCGCAACGCTTCCTCGGTTTGTTCCAGTACATTCATCTCACCCCTCCTTCCTATTCAGGCCACTCAAATAAAAATAACCCCGCAATGCGGAGCCTTCTCATGAAAGGTATTCCAGGCACTTGGCGAGGCTCATTATCACCCATTTTTAGTTAATTAAGAAGAAAGAGGGCTTACGCCCTCTTCAACGCACCTCCCGGCGCATATGATACCTTAACTTATTGAACACAGGCATCAAACTTACAGCTCATCGTCGAGCAGATCGGGATCGAGATCGTCATAATCTCCATCGCCACTGCCAAAGTCATAATCCTTGTCTTCGTAATCACCGCAACCATCTGTGCAGACCTTCACACAAACTTTGGTTTCGGCAACGAGTTCCACAGCGAATTCCCGTTCTACCCGGATAATTACGCTGCTTCCACCTGCAGATACAGTGGCTTCCACACAGCTAGGTTCCTGCGTTGCATCCGCAGATACTTCTACTGTGGAAGTCCGGTGTTTCGGGTCCAGATAGGACAAAGGTACATGTTCTACATACGACACCGTTTCTTTCGCTACATCCGTCTGCGAATTTTTGTCATAGGAATACCAAATGTTGATATCGTAAGTACCAATAACTTCAATTCCGTCACCCGCTGATACGGCTTCATATTGGTGGTTGATAATCCAAGCCCCCAAAATACTTGTCGGTCCATTCGGCGGAGTCACGGTATGTGTTACGGTAGAGAACTTACGACCTTTGCCGCAGATCGCCTTCGTGATAATCTCTCTACATTGATGTTTATGACTCAATGACATCTTTAAACCTCCTCCATACAATCATTCACTACAAGTGTATGCAGGGCATCCGTCTAGGGTGACAACTATTTTCTATTATTCTTGTGTAGATTGGGATCGCTCTGAAATCGGGGACGGCGCTTTGTCCTTCTTTGCAATCTTCAGATACAACGCGAGTTCCCGGCACAACTGGAGAATTGCGGAACGAATCTCGAATTCTTCCCTTGTATCTGGCAATTCCATTCGTTTGAATTCTTCCTGCACATCTGCTAGAAGTTTTTCAGTTCGTCCAGTGTAGGATTCAGTAAGTACATCCTGACTAAGCTGATCGAACAGCTCCGATACCATCTCCGCATGTGGCATCTTCTGATAGATCTGGGATACCAGATGCATCATGTGCTGAATGGAATCGAGCTGTGTTTTGCGCATATAGAAGTAGACACTCCATTCCTCATTCGGATGGATCACCTGATTCTCCAGCGAACGTTTGGCTGCTTCAATACCGCCCAGAATCGCTTTATCTGCTTCAATCAGTTCTCTCCCCGCCCACACTTCATTGGGATTGCGTAGCGTTGCCGAGAATTCTTTGAAAATCTTGGAGAAAAGTTCATCGATTCGTTTGCGAATACGTAACATCTGTGGATCTGCTGCAGGCATATAGGCCAGATTGACCACCATGGCCGAACCGAGACCAATCAGCAGTAAAGCCACTTGCACGAGGATGACATGGATGTCCATCTCCCCACCACCGAATACCCGAAACACGACGACCGAACCTGTTACAATACCTTCCTTGAAACCGACCCGGACAATAACCGGAAATGCAATTAATATGTATACGGCCAGCACCCAATAGTGGAAGCCCAGAAAGTGAAAAAGTACACTTGCAAATAAAAGTCCGACTACCGAGGCGAAGAATCTCGCCGATATGGTGCGAATACTTCTTTTCCTCGTCACATCAACGCCAAGAATAGCCAGCAACCCCGCTGATGTTGGTCCTGGCAAGCCGCACCAGTCTGCAATCAGCACGGCCATTAGCGCAGCGATTGCAGTTTTAATTACCCTAAAACCCATTTAACATTCCATCTCCTCTAAGCTGTAAAAAGTGTTTGGAACCCTAATGACTAGTATGACTCATCCAACTGCTAATTAGACGACATCAACCGACATGCGCACGCATGCCGGTCACAGCAACGCGCCCCGAATGAGGGACGCTGGCAAGTTAGATCGTTGCGACAGAACCTCAAGGCCCTCTTCTCCAATCATCGCATTCATTCCGGATCTGCGCGGAATATTCATACTAATTATGGTACTTGATTTTACGGTATCGGGCAACGTGACACCCCTTGTGAAATTGGTTACATATGATATCCAATCAACATACGAGTAAACTCTGCCGAGTTATCTGCGCCCTGCAAGTAATTTGCGCTCTGCATAGACGACAAGTTGATACATGGCTGTGGCAACTGCAGCAATGATTAACAAGCTCGATAATACCAGTGTGAAGTTAAACACCTGAAACCCGTAAATAATCAGATACCCAAGTCCCTGTTTAGCAACCAGAAACTCACCCACAATGACACCGACCCAAGCCATGCCCACGTTGACTTTCAGGGTAGATACAATAGCCGGAAAAGAAGCTGGTAATACCACTTTTGTGAAAATCTCGGAACGGTCTCCACCAAACGTACGAATGACTTTAATATAATTAGGGTCGACTTCATTGAAGCTGTTATACACCACAAGGGTTGTGATAATAACCGTGATGGACAATGTGGTCATGACAATGGCTGTAAAACCCGCACCAAACATGACAATGAAGATGGGGCCGAGTGCTACCTTGGGCATGCTGTTGAACACAACCATATAGGGGTCGAGCACCTTGGATAGAAAAGGAGACCACCAAATCAGAACGGCAAGCAGGGTTCCGACAAGTGTTCCCAGCAAAAAACCAACCGCCGTCTCCCCTACGGTTACCCCGACATGTGCCCACAGCTCGCCACTTGCGATATCCTTCCCAATCTGAGCAAAAATTTTGCTCGGATAACTGAACAACAATACATCAATCCAGCGAAGTCTGCCTGCCAGTTCCCACAACAAAAACATACATACCAGCATAGATAACTGTACAGCAAGCACTTGATGTCGCCATCTGGCCACCTGCTGAATATGGTTCCGATGCAGCTGTCCCATCCATTCGTCCCGCTGTTCCTGCTTAGGATTCGTCTGATTCACGCGTCTTTCTCACCTCCCCCGGACTGATCCAGTTCACTCCATAACGCTTGAAACAAATCATTAAATCCTGCTTGCTCCCTTGCGTGGAACGGCTGAGCATTTCGAATTCCATCAGGAATAATGAACTCACGCCGGATGCGGCCCGGACTACGATTAAGCACAATGACCCGATCACTGACCGCAATGGCTTCAGACAAGTCATGTGTAACGAGTACAGAAGTTTTGCCAAACTCTTTTAACGTATCCGAGACCAGATCTTCCAATTGCAGCTTGGTCTGATAATCCAGTGCTGAGAAAGGCTCATCCAGCAAGAGAATTCCTGGGTCAGTCGCCAGCGTTCGCACCAACGCCACCCGTTGTCGCATACCTCCCGAAAGCTCCGAAGGATACTGCTCTTCTGTCCCTGCGAGCCCCATACTTACCAACAGTTCACGTGCACGCTCACGGCTTCTTGCATCCAGTCTGCCTGTCAGTTCGAGTCCAATCAGTGCGTTATCCAGAATGGTCCGCCAAGGAAACAGATAATCTTGTTGAAGCATATAACCAATCTGTGCAGAGGGACCGTCAACAAGCTTGCCTTTAACCTTGACCTCTCCTCGGGTGGGTGTGAGCAGTCCAGCGATAATGGACAACAATGTCGTTTTACCACAGCCGCTCGGACCAACGAGACTGACGAACTCCCCTTTTTGGATCTCAAGACTCAAGTCTTCGATCACCAACGTAGCTTCCCGCTCGCTAACGTAGACTTGAGATATCCCTTCCAGTCGGATCACACTTTCGGATTCAGGCATTCCTGCTCACTTCCTTTCCTGAATACCCCATTACTTCGATACCGCAGCTTCTTCCGCATAGGTATTGTCCACAATTACATTTAAATCCACACGTTGTTCCAATTCTCCGGCAGCACTCATCACATCAAGCAGATTGTTCCACTCTTCTTCATCAATGATGGGGTCCGTTGCATACGTGCCCTGTTCCTTATAACGGTTCACACTGCTGATTAGAATGGCCGGATCGATGTCTTTGAAAAAGGGAGTAATGACCTCGGCAATCTCTTCAGCCGTATGAGAATCTACCCAGACTTGCGCTTTGTGCAGACCATTCGTAAACTTCTGAACGATATCTTTATTTTCGTTAAGATAGCTTTGTTTCGTCATAAAGACGGTATAAGGCAGATGACCGCCTTCCGCTCCGAAGGATGCAACCACCTTGCCCCGACCTTCTTGCTCGAAGATGGATGCCTGGGGTTCAAACAACTGTACATAATCTCCCGTGCCCGACGCGAAAGCGGACGCAATATTTGCAAAGTCCACATTCTGAATCAGCTCCAGATCAGTTTGCGGATCAATGTCATGTTTGTTCAAAGTGAACTCCCCTGACATTTGCGGCATTCCGCCCTTACGCTGTCCAAGAAATGTGGAATCCCTCAGTTGCTCCCAATCGAAGCTGCCTTCCGGGTTACGAGCGAATAGAAAAGTACCATCCGTCTGAGTGAGCTGGGCAAAGTTAATGACCGGATCTTCCGCTCCCTGCTGGTAGACATAGATGGACGTCTCCGCTCCTACCAGCGCAATATCCACTGAACCAGCGAGCAATGCCGCCATTGTTTTGTCCCCACCAGCAGTCGTCTGAATGTCCACCTCAAGTCCCTGTTCCTCAAAAAAACCCTGGGCCACGGCCACATATTCCGGTGCATAAAATACCGAACGTGTCACTTCGCCAATTGTGATCTTGCCTTCATTCTCTTCCTTGTTACAACTGGTGAGTGCCACAATGATAATCAGCAGAATAACGATGCCCCGGACGAACCATGGCGTGTATTTCATGTTGTTTCCCTCCTTCACTGGTTACAGCAGTTTCTCTCTATTATGGATATGCTGATGCCCAGCAAAAGGTTAAGAACTTGGATGCAAAAAAGAGTCGGGCAATGTGCCCCACTCTTCAGCTCTTCCATTCGTAGTATTGATATCCCGTTTCAAGGATACCTACAGCTTATAGATCTCGGCATATTTGGCTTCCAGATAGTCAGCCAGATAGTCCGGGTTCAATTCTTCACCCGTTACGGCAACTATCAATTCGGAAGGCGTGCGACTTTTGCCATATCGATAGATCTTTTCTGTAAGCCATTCCTTGATTGGAATAAGATTACCTTCGGTAATATGGCTATCAAACTCCGGCATTTCCTTGCGCAATGTATGTAGAATTTGAGCTGCATACATGTTACCCAGTGAATACGAAGCAAAATAACCAAAGTCGCCACCGGACCAGTGGACATCCTGAAGAACACCCTCGCCATCATTCGTTGGCATAATACCTAGGTATTCCTTGTACTTTGCATTCCAGGTCTCTGGCAGGTCTTTCACTTCAAGGCCATCATTGAACAACATTTTCTCAATCTCATATCGGATAATAATGTGAAGATTGTACGTCAGTTCGTCTGCTTCAATCCGAATTAAAGAACTCTCCACCCGATTGATTGCACGATAGAAATCTTCCAGTTCAACCTCATTCAATTGCGGGAAATGCTGCTGCAAATCCTTATAATAACGTGTCCAAAATGGCAGGCTGCGACCAATCATATTTTCCCATAGACGGGACTGTGACTCGTGAATACCCATGGACGTTCCTTCAGCGAGAAGCGTACCCGCGAGACTCTCATCGATATTCTGCTCATACAGGGCATGTCCACCCTCATGCAGAGAACTGAAGACTGCGCTTGTCACATCATCCTGTAAATAGTTCGTTGTGATCCGCACATCACCCGGGTTAAGGCCCGTTGCAAAAGGATGAACACTCTCATCCAGTCGCCCCGCCTCGAAGTCATATCCCATCTGTTCCAGGATGAACAGGCTGAACTTTTCCTGTTCTTTCTTGTCGAACAGCTGATTCAGGAACTCCGTGTTCGGTTTATTGTCCGAAGCATTAATCTTCTCTTGCAGAGGAACTAGACGTGCCTTGAGGCGTGCAAATACTGCATCTACTTTCTCAACGGTCAGATTCGGCTCATACATATCAAGCAACGTATCATAACGTGTGTCTTTGACACCCCAATAGTCGATAAACTCCTGTTTGAGTTTAACGATCTCTGTCAGATACGGGGAGAATCCGGCATAATCACTGTTATGTTTTGCATCTTCCCAAGCGGTCTCCGACTTGGCCGTGAGAATAGTGTACGCTTGTACTTTTTCGGGCGGTACAGACTGACTTCGGTCATATTCTTTCTTGCAATCTTCAATCAGACGACGGTCTGTATCCGCAAGTTGTTCCAGTACTACCGGAGTTGTTAGTGTATCGAGGTAGAGTTTCATGTCCGCTGAAGTTTGCAGTTTGAAAGCTTCGGTCGATAACATGCCTAGGGTCTCCGAACGGGTCGGAACACCTTTTTTCGGCGCACCTGTGCGCAGATCCCAGTGAAGCAAACCAATAGCTTCATGATAACTTTTAATTTTACGAGCCAAATTGCGGAAGGATTCCAAATATTCCTGTGTTTGTTTATCCATTGTTAACGTTCACCTCTTCAAAAAAGTTTGGACACCCTATTGATGATACTTTTTGCATTGCGTATAATCAACTTTTAACAGAGGCAATTGGCATTATTCTTCTCAAAGATCGGAGTAATGCCATATGCTGACCGTGACATACTAATCAAGCAAGGGCGCGTAGGACAAGCTGCATCAAATGCAAGTGGCCGTGCTCGTCGTATTGGATAACAGGAGGCAATGGACATGAACAACATTCAAGAGATTCTGGCTTACAACAAATCATTTGTCGAGACCAAAGAATACGAAAAGTATACGGCAGGCAAGTTTCCAACCAGAAAGATGGTCATCATCACCTGTATGGATACCCGTCTGGTAGAAATGCTGCCCAAGGCCATGAATCTGAAGAACGGTGATGTGAAAATCATCAAAAACGCAGGCGCGATTATCTCTCAGCCTTTCGGCAGTGTAATGCGTAGTGTGCTTGTCGCCATCTATGAACTGGGAGCAGATGAAGTTCTGGTTGTGGGACACACGGAATGTGGTATGGCTTCCCTTCATGCAGAGACGATGATCGGACATATGGTCGAGCGTGGTGTATCTGAAGAAGTCATGACAACCCTAGAGAACTCTGGCATCCGTTTGCAAAAGTGGTTGCGCGGGTTTGACAGCGTCGAAGAAGGGGTAAAACATACTGTGGAAGTGATCAAGAAACATCCATTACTTCCGCCCAATGTACCCGTCCACGGCATGGTCATTGATTCTCACACAGGTGAGCTTGATCTTGTTGCTGAGGGGTATGGACAACAGGCATCTCTCTAAATCGTTTGGAGTGCGGACCTTATGGTTCGCACTCTTTTTGTCTAAATTAAGGCAGTTATGCTATCAGGTTGTCAAACCATACAGTTTCAGTGTACACTTTTATGAAAGCGGTCAAAGAAAGCGAAATCGATTGTTATCTGATTGTTTTCTCTGGCCCAGCCCTAATATTAAGGAGACATGTGCATGAACATACTTTCCTATGGTTTGCTCGGGCTGCTTACCCGCGAGGAGTCATCGGGCTATGATCTGATGCTGAAGATACAGCCTCATTGGCAGGCCAAACACAGCCAGATCTACCCACTCCTGTCCAAGATGGAAAACGATGAGTTATTGGCCTCCCGCTGGGTACAACAGTCTGACAAACCGGACAAAAAAATGTACGCAGTTACGGAAAAAGGCATTGAAAAGCTCTTGGGATGGATGATCACTCCCGTTACCGCACCGGTTACACGTGATGAGTTTAATTTACGTATTTTGTGTGTTGGCATAGCGGAAGACGGAAGCATGAGACGCATTCTGAATGAGCGTAAAAGCTGGTTTATGGAACGCATACGTTATTTCGAGGGTTTGAAATCACGAATACCTCAGGATAATCTTCGTGTAGGCAACCGAGAGTTTGGAAGCTACATCCTGGTTCAAAAAGGGTTAATGCATGCACAAACAGGCCTCGAATGGTGTAACTGGGTTACCCAACTTCTTGATGGCCAAGCTGCAATTCAAGACCCGAGTCCAAGCGTTTCAGAAATTTAACCAAAATTTGAAACGTTCCTGCAAGTTGATCGTATTACATGAGTAAGGCCCATTTTGGGGCGATTCAAACAAATTAATCGGGGGGTACGATCTTTACAATGAAGAAAAAATTTGGAGTTAAACATTTAATGATGGTATTTATGGCCTTTACATTATTGTTCGCAACAGTCGGAGTAACCAATCCGGATTCTGCAGATGCAAGACGTGGTGGCGGATTCAAATCCGGTACGAAAAGTTATAACAATACACCTAAGAAGTCTGACAATAATGTGAGCCAATCCAATTCACGTAACAATTCCAATAACGGTGCAGCTGCAACGAATCGTGGTGGATTCTTCGGCGGTGGCGGCGGATTCATGAAAGGCATGATGCTTGGTGGTCTTGCTGGTATGATGTTCGGCGGATTGTTTGGTGGCATGGGCGCTCTGGGTAACATTCTTGGATTGCTTGTAAACGTTGCAGCTATTATGTTGATCGTTATGTTGGCTATGGCACTCTTCAGAGCCATTACAAATCGTCGTAAACCGGCAGCAGATGGTCGTTATAACCGCCGTGATAATCGGGATGATGATAACAACAGAAACGGACGGTACTAATCTCTATGGTTCTGAGCATGGATGAAATTGTGAATGCGATCTGTATTCACACGGCAGAACGTAAAGGTGTACGTCCAACCGATGTAAACGTAGAACTGAGCTGGGAAGAAGATACAGGTTATTCCGCAGAAGTCTGGGTTCAAGGTCGTAGTCAATACCTGGTCGAATCCAATATGATTGAAGCCATTCTTCGCTACCTGCACAGTGAATATAATGTCCGAGCATATCGAGAAGATGTAAGACTGGATCTCGATGAAGAGATCACTGCGATTGTCAATCAATAAAGCATAAAGCCCCCATATGGGGGCTTTTTTACATGAAAGGAACGTATCCCTTCTGCCATCCGACAGATAGGAATACGTTCCTTTTGATTCGTTTATACATGCATGACGATGACAGTGCTGGCTAAAAACCTAGGATTGAAGTTTAACCAGACTGTAGTTCTTTTTACCTTTGCGGATAATGATGAATGTACCACCAATCGCATGCTCTGCTGAAACCGTGAATTCAAGCTCTGTGATTTTCTCACCATTCATGGAAATGGCACCTTTGGTGATATCCTCACGCGCCTGGCGTTTGGATGGCTCCAGACCAAGATCCACCAGCCAATCCACGATGTTTTTGGCTTCGCCATCCGTTTCAAATGTTGGCATTTCCTTAAAGCCTTGCTCGATTTCATCCGCTGTCAGGGAACGGATATCTCCACTAAATAACGCGGCCGTAATACGCTTAGCCTGCTCCAACATATCCTCACTATGGACGAATCTCGTCATTTCTTCTGCGAGTGCCTTCTGCGCTTCACGTTTGTGCGGCTCGGTCTCTACCTTTTCAGCCAAGGCCTCAACTTCTTCTTTGCTCAGGAAAGTGAAGTATTTGAGATATTTGATGACATCTCGGTCATCTGTATTCGCCCAGAACTGATAGAACTCAAATGGTGTCGTTTTGTTCGGATCAAGCCAGATTGCACCTCCAGCTGTTTTGCCAAATTTGGTTCCATCGGACTTGAGCATCAGCGGAATGGTCAGACCATACGCTTTCGCTTCAGATCCTTCTTTCTTACGAATCAGATCGAGACCGCTTGTGATATTCCCCCATTGATCAGAACCACCGATTTGCAGCTGCACATCTTCGTGCTGGAACAGGTGCAGGTAGTCGAGTGACTGAAGAATCTGGTAGGAAAATTCGGTGAACGAAATTCCGCCTTCCAGTCTGCTCGCAACTACATCCTTCGCAAGCATAGTGTTGAGGTTGAAGTTTTTGCCGTAGTCACGCAGAAATTCAATGATATTGATTTTGTGTGTCCAATCATAGTTGTTCACCATACGAACCTGATTATCCCCGTCCGTAACAAACAACTTCTTCATCTGTGCAGTTAGTGCATCCACATTATCCTGCACCTGCTCCATCGTTTGTAAAGAACGCTCTGCCTGACGCCCACTTGGATCACCAATCGTGCCTGTAGCTCCACCAATCAGAATGACTGGGCGGTGTCCTGCCTGTTGAAAACGTTTCAGCATCATGAAGGGAATCAGATGTCCGATATGCATACTATCCCCCGTAGGGTCAACGCCGCAGTACAAGGAAATCGACTTCGTTTCAGTTAACTCACGCAGTCCCTCTGCATCCGTTTGCTGGTTAATGGCGTCACGCCACTGTAGTTCATCAATAATATTCATTCGTATAACCCCTTTTCTATCGTTAAGATTCATTCATGATTACGTTCAATTGCGAATAATAAGTGCAGTGGCATTTTTGGACACAAAAAAATCGCCTCCTTGTCTTCATTAGACATAGGGACGATTATCATAACCGTGGTACCACCCAGATTGCACGGACAACTCATTCGAACGTTTCTTATGCTCCAATAAAGTGGTCCATACCACTTTCGGCAATATATCGTTTGCCTTTCCGCTTGGCATTACCCAAGTACTCCAGAGTGTAATTCGCAGCCCTTGTATGTATCAGGTTCCATCAACCCCTGACTTTCTGTAACAGGGACAAAGCCGCTACTGCGCTCCATCAACGTATTTCATGTATTCAATTATAGCCAGTATAGCGGAACAACCAAGTCAATGCAAGAAGTAGTAATAAACGGATGTGTAGTCTACTTGACATGGTAATGAAAAAGCCGCCTATGGCAGCTTCTTCACAACCTAAGAATACCTATTTGTTTCCACATTTTCTGACTCGTTGCAATCTACGATCAGTGATCAGGTTCCGCAGAATGTACGATAGGATGGATCACATGAAACGGGTAATATCGCATTTTCAGCCTGTTCAGGCGTGTACGCATAAGGGTCTTGAAGAATAGCAAGAAGTTGATGCATCACGCTATAGTCCCCATGATTCTCTGCTCGTTCCAGTGCTTCTTCCACCCTGTCATTCCGGGGAATCACTGCGGGGTTGTTTCTCTTCATATGTTGTATAACTTCATCCTTCGATTCGGACTGTCTACCTAATCTCGCTTGCCAACGTACATGCCATTCCGTGAAGTCAGGCTCTCCGTTCAGGTCGGAACCTTCCAGCGCGCCAAGAGTCAGAGCAACGAACGTATTCGTATAGTCTGCGGAATGCTTCTCCATAAGCTCTAACAGTTCCTTAATCAGAGTATCATCTTCCGCTTCTTCATTGAATAATCCTATTTTGGCTCGCATACCTGATAACCAGTGATAATGATACAACTCTGAAAATTGGGCAATGGCATCCTGGGCAATTTGCACCGCCTGTTCCTCATCTTCATGGAGCAGAGGCAGGAGTGTCTCAGCCAAACGAGCCAGATTCCATCCAGCAATATACGGTTGATTGCCGTAGGCATACCGACCTTGGGTATCGATAGAGCTAAACACTGTACCTGGATTGTAAGCATCCATAAAGGCGCATGGACCATAATCTATGGTTTCTCCACTGATGGCCATATTGTCTGTATTCATAACCCCATGTATGAAGCCAACACGCTGCCACTGGGCAATAAGCGCTGCCTGCAGCTTGATCACTTCCTGAAGCAAGCGAAGGTAACGATCCTCATCTCCTTGAATCTGTGGAAAGTGTCGTTGTAATGTGTAATCTGCTAAAGCCCGCAGATCCTCTATCGCACCCCATCTGGCTGCATATTGGAACGTCGCAACGCGGATGTGGCTGGCAGCAACTCGCGTCAATATCGCCCCAGGTCGTTGGGTTTCACGGACAATGTTCTCCCCTGTGGATACCACGGCCAAACTCCGTGTAGTGGGAATACCCAATGCATGCATCGCTTCACTTATGATATATTCACGCAGCATTGGCCCAACGGCGGCACGTCCATCACCTCCCCGGGAATAAGGTGTTCTTCCCGAACCTTTCAACTGGATATCTACGCGCTCACCTTGTGGGGTAATCTGCTCACCCAGCAGCAAGGCCCGCCCATCACCAAGCATGTTGAAATTGCCAAATTGATGACCTGCATACGCCTGCGCCAAGGGCTCTGCTCCTTCAGGAGTCAAGTTACCTCCATATACGGCTGCGCCTTTTTCACTGTTCAGCACTTCAGCATTCAGTCCAAGGCTTGTTGCAAGTAAAGTGTTAAAGATCAGCAGTTTCGGTGATTCGACAGGTACAGCTCCTTGACTGGTGAAGAATATCTGCGGCAGACGCGCATAACTGTTATCCAAATTCCAACCGGTTTCGAGCTTTGCTTGTTGCATACGGATCACAACTCCTTTTTGACTAAGGGACTTCCCTTGTTGATATGTTAACCTTGTGAACCAATTCTCATTTATGTAGCCGCATGGAAATTCAATTCATCATGAGTGAATCGGGTAATCCACCACAATGACATTCTCGATCCATCCGTCCAGGGAGGCAACAAAGGCCTGGTGAGCAGGGTGAGGACCATAGGCACGCAATGCTTCCTGATCTTCAAACGTCACTCTTAGTCCAATTGTATAACCCTGAATCCGGTCCGTTTCTTCCGTTACATTCTCTCCTGCTGTTAGATCGATGATTCCTGGAATCTGTTCCTGTAAGGCGAGTAATTGAGCAACAAATTCCTGCTGCTTGTCAGGTGTAATTTTGTCGTTGAATTTAAAGATAACCAAATGTTCGAACATGATATTACATCTCCCTTATTTCAGTATTTTGAAACTTACCTACACAAAGCACTCTCCAAATACGATCTATTACCTCAAAAGCCCCAATCCGCCCATCATGTATGGCACTACTCGTTTAGCCAAGTCAGCTGGAGACTCTTGTCTACCTTCTATATTCCATCTATACGTTATTCCATAGATAGACCAGCTCAACATAATTGCCGTCATTTTCAGTGTTTTGAGATCAGCATCTGCCGATCTCTTGAGCATGATTTGAAGAAGAAACGACTCTAACTGTGTCTTTATATTTTCTTCGATAATCGGTGCAACCGTCTCATATTTTTTGATGCATTCATTGCTCGAAACGTGATAATCACACAGTGAAAAAATGAGCTGTTGCATCATCTCGCTGGACAATTGCGCTTCCGGGTCTACTCTCTTCGTTACATATTCCATAAAAGCGTCAGATAATAATGCTTCAAGCAGCGCATATTTGTCCTGAAAATGGGCATAAAAAGTTGCCCTGTTAATCGTAGCTTGTTCAGTAATATTTTGAATCGTAATACTGCTGAAATTTTTAAGATGTAGCTGATATAAAAAAGCATCCAATATTAATTGACGAGTGCGAATCACACGCGGATCGTTTGAGTTTGGAGACAATGCATCGGCCATTCCCTCATCCTCCTTTGTGCTCAAGGTATTTGAACAGGTTCCTCCATTATAGATAATTGCTATTGGATCAACAAGTGAAGCAATTCCCTAATTCACCGTACATTGTTGGGAGTCTTTCGCTTAAACGACAAAACGTTCAAATTGTTGGTTGAGTACGCCTATAGAGCTTGATAAGATTGCACTCGTACCCGCTTGAAGGTGCAGAATAATGGAGGTGTTCATTTTGAATAATCAACAACATAGCGTTATATCCACAGAGCGTCTGTTTCAACCATACATGGACCAAAAGCTGGCTCTGAACTCACGAATTGTTATGTCACCCATGGCTCGTGCCTTTTCGCCGAATGGAGTTCCAGGAGCTGATGTAGCCTTATATTATCGGCGCCGTGCCGAACATGGTGTTGGATTAATTATTACTGAAGGTGCAACGATTGACCACCCTGCTGCATCAAGTGAGCCAAATATCCCACATTTGTACGGGAAAGCAGCACTCCAGGGCTGGTCCGAGGTGGTTCAACAAGTGCATGACGCTGGCGGCAAGATTTTTCCGCAAATTTTACATATGGGAATTGTCCGTCCATCCGGATCTCAACCTCACCCGGAAGCAGAGTCACTTAGTCCATCTGGACTCGATATGGAAGGCAATCAGGTAAGCGTGCCTATGACGGAGGCGGAGATAACAACAGTTATTCAAGCTTATGCCGATGCAGCAGCGAATGCACAACGAATTGGTTTTGATGGAATCGAACTTCACGGTGCACATGGTTTTCTAATTGATCAGTTTTTCTGGAAAACAACGAATATGAGAACGGACCGCTACGGTGGTGACCTTCAGAAACGAACTCAATTCGCGGTTGAACTTGTTGAAGCAGTTCGTGCTGCGGTAGGTCCTGATTTCCCCATTGCTATGCGGATTTCCCAATGGAAGATGAATGATTATCAAGCCAGACTGTTTGACACACCAGAACAATTGGAACCCTTCCTGCACTCACTTGTTAACGCAGGGGTCGACATCTTCCATTGCTCGACAAGGCGCTTCTGGGAGCCTGAGTTTGAAGGATCTGATCTAGGGTTCGCCGGATGGGTGAAAAAGCTGAGTGGCCGAACCACAATTACAGTCGGTTCTGTGGGGATGTCCAATGAGCCAGAAGCTGATGGAGCACAGCATCCAGGTATGGATGAACTTATGAAGCGTTATGATCAACAAGAATTTGATCTGGTGGCTGTGGGACGTGCCCTTCTAGGTGATCCGGCATGGGTTGCCAAAATGCGCGAAGGACGTCTATCGGAGATCCAGGCATTTACACCTGAAGCACTAGCTACATTACACTAACAACAATTGCTTAATGTTCCTAACATATTTTGTCCCATATATATAGGTATGTTTGATATCATGAATCAACTATACTAAGCAAAGGGCTCGCACTTCCTCTGGGATTGCGGGTATTTTGTTTAGTATAAACACCTGTCAAAGCACGTCGAGCAATAGCAATATCGTTCAAGAAAATTCCTTCTTTGCATTATATAATGACTTTAACATACCAGAAAGAAGGTGCACCATGACTCGGGAAGTGCGGACTGTGGTATTTGATACCGATTTACAGCTGGAAGCTTATCAATTCGAAGGCATTATGCAGAAGTTTCCCAATCATTTTCATGACTATTACGTCATTGGATTTATTGAGCAAGGCAAGCGACACCTCGTCTGTAATAACGAAGAGTACATTCTGAATAGTGGAGACATGATTCTCTTTAATCCACAGGATCCCCATGCGTGCGAACAGGTTGACGGAAGAACCCTTGATTATCGCTGCATCAATGTTCAACCTGAGGTCATGCGAATGTATACACGGGATATTACCGGACAAGACTACTTGCCCCGATTCACAACACCTGTTCTCTATCAAAGCGAACTTGTTGGCTCCCTGTGTGAACTGCATCAGATGATTCTGGAGGAGCAATCCGATTTCTACAAGGAAGAATTGTTACTCTTACTACTGGATCAATTGATGAGAGATTATTCGGACGCCGAATTGCCTGTTTCCAACCAGGATGTGACCATCGAGATTCGGCGCATATGTGATTACATAGAATCGCATTACATGGAGAGCATCACGCTGAACCAATTAGTCGACTTAACAGAGATGAGCAAATATCACTTGCTGCGTCTATTCACCCGCCAAAAAGGCATATCACCCTACCGCTATCTGGAAACGATTCGCATTAATCAAGCCAAACGGCTATTGGAACAAGGCCACCTTCCGATTGAAGTCGCCGCTCAGACAGGATTCAGTGATCAGAGCCACTTTACGAACTTTTTCAAAAAATTGATCGGCCTGACACCCAAACAATATAGACGTATCTTCAATCATGACACAGAGTCGAAACGCTCCACCAATAGCACCTTATGACAAGTCATCCTAGCACCAAGGTCTCTACCGGCCATTCGCTTGCCTTATTCACCATATTGATCTGGGGAACCACATTCGTCTCGACCAAGGTTCTGCTGATTGAATTTACCCCTGTAGAAATTTTGTTTTTCCGCTTCCTGATCGGGTATTTCGTACTTTTACTGATCTATCCACGTTCGCTGCGGATGGTATCATTCAGAGAAGAATTATTATTTATCGGAGCCGGACTATGCGGAGTGACTTTATATTTTCTCATTGAAAATATAGCACTGGTGTACACAACAGCTTCGAACGTAGGCGTTATCGTATCTATTGCGCCCTTTTTCACAGCTCTACTTGCACACTTCTTCCTCGATGGCGAGAAGTTGACTCGCCGTTTTATCGTTGGATTCGGGATTGCCTTGAGCGGCATCGTGCTTATCGCATGGAATGGAAGTTTCATTCTAAAACTGAATCCGGTAGGTGATCTGCTTGCTTTCATAGCTCCGGCAATATGGGCGATTTACTCTGTTCTTATGCGCAAAATAGGCATGCTTGCCTATCACACTATTGGCGCTACGCGCAAAGTGTTCTTCTATGGATTGATCTTCATGCTGCCAGCTCTGTTCCTGTTGGAATTTAATTGGGATCTCGCTCGCTTTACGAACATGATCAACCTTTCCCATTTTCTCTACCTCAGTTTGGGAGCATCTGCCTTGTGTTTTGTAACCTGGAACCGAGCCGTAAGTCTTCTCGGAGCGATCAAAACGAGTGTGTACATTTATCTGGTACCTGTTATTACTGTCATATCATCTGCACTAATTCTTCATGAACGGATAACCTGGGTAATCATCCTCGGAGCATTCTTAACCTTATTCGGATCAATTATTTCAGAACAAAAAAGAAAATAAAAAAGAAAACAAGCTTAACACCAAAGACACGAGTCCCCCGCGGATTCGTGTCTGCCTATACCTAATTCAATTGAGACAGAAGAATCTCAAGTTCCTCTTTCTCCAGATGACGCCATTGCCCCCGTTCCAGTTGATCCAGCGTAATATTCATAATTCGAATGCGCTCCAGCTTGAGCACTCTGTATCCCAAGGCTTTGCACATTCTGCGAATCTGCAGGTTAAGTCCCTGGGTCAAAATAATACGAAATACATTCTCACTTAGCCTGTATACTTCACACGGCTTGGTCACCACGTCCATAATTTCAACGCCTTCTGACATCGACTGTATGAATTCGTCCGTCACTCGCTTGTCCACGGTTACTACATATTCTTTATCATGATTATGCTCCGAACGCATCATATGGTTCACAATCCCTCCGTCATTCGTAAGCAAAATCAACCCCTCTGATGCCTTATCCAGCCTGCCTATGGCAAAGATTCGAGAAGGATAATTCATATACTGAATGATGTTACCTTCTACCTGTTCTGCTGCTGTGCAGACAATACCGATGGGTTTATTCAGGGCAATGTAGACAGGTTCGCGATCATGGTGAGGAATCTCCTTCCTGTCAATTAGCACAACATCCCCTGGTTCAACGTTGGCCCCTTTTGTACATACTTGGCCATTAATCGTGATACGTCCAGCTGCAATGAATCGGTTCGTTTCCCTGCGGGAGCAGAATCCTGTCACACTTATGTATTTGTTAATTAACATGTTTCACCGCTTCTCATCTGTAATATAGCTGCTTGCCCTTAGTCACTTCATATCTTCTCATGTATATGGGGACGAAGCAACGGCATGGATCGAGAGGCCGAAACTTTCATTGTGAATCGATTTCAGTCGATCTACCATTTCGACACGAAATCGATTTAGGTTAATTCTCAAGCAATAAAATTTCTTCATTCGTCAAAACTTAACATTATTTTACAATAAAAAGCATGTACATTTGCATATTTTTGGTATAAGTTAGATGAGTAATAAACATTATTTACATAATATAAAATTTATACCCATTCAAGGAGGTGGCCATTTGAGAAGAATATTCGCTTTAAGCTGCGGTTTTTATCTATTAATCGGCATAACCAGCGTTGTACTCGGTGCACTTCTCCCTGTTTTACTGCCGCATTATGGGCGTGGTTACAGTGATGGTGGATTTTTATTGTTTTTGCAGTTCATCGGATTTCTTGTCGGTGTTCTCATCTCCCCATCCATGACCGCACGTATCGGTCGAAAAGCCATGTTGACCATTGCCCTGAGCTGTATTGTGATTGCCTATATTCTGCTCGGATTCTTGCCGTCCTGGAACGTCATTCTGCTACTTACAATCATTGTAGGCTTTGGGTCAGGGATCATCGAACCCTCTGTTGGTGCATTCACGATTGAATTCACCGAAAATCAAAAAGCGGTCGCCATGTCCAAACTTGATGTCTTCTTCGCTCTAGGTGCACTTCTCATTCCGGCTATTGCAGCTCTGTTCATCTGGATGAATCAGTGGCATCTAACTTTTTATACGGTGGCGGTGTTGTCATTCATTCTCATGCTGTTATGGATCACCATGCCACGTCCTGCTGCACTTTATCTGGAACAGGCTGGTGAGAATACCGTCACACATGCAGCAGGCAAATCACGATATTCAAGAAAGCAACTGGGAATACTGACGATCTTCGTTATATTTTTCTTTATCTACATGGGGCTGGAACTTGGACTGATGAACTTCCTGCCATCCATCCTCGTAGAACGATTAGGGCTTCAGGAATCTGTCGCTTCACTAAGTGTCTCCATCCTGTGGATTGCGATGATCATCGGTCGTTTGTTTTCAGGTAAAATAGCGGAAGCTGTGAATTATATGCCTTTCCTGATCTGGAGTACCATCGGCACACTCTTGTTTGCAGTGGCAATGGTGTTCGTAACCGGACAGTTGGCAACGTATGTACTAATCTTCGGAACTGGCCTGTTCATGTCAGGTCTGTTCTGTATCGCACTGGTCTATGCCAACGTGCTCATTCCTGGCATGACCGAACGGACAACCAGCATCCTGATCGCATCAGGCGGCATTGGTGGTGCCATATTGCAATATGTGACCGGATGGAGCATGAGTACAGGACCGATCGTGAACACAATCTGGATTCTAGCCGGCTTCTGTCTCATCCTGCTGTTCACCTTGATACTCTCTCACCTGTGGAATATGAAAAATCATGCAGTAAGTGCTCCAATCGCACAACAGACCAAAGAAGTATAGTCCGCAATTATTGAAGGAGGTGATGCCCCGCATCATCCGGTTTGGAACCATTTTGTTCGTCGAGCTAGTACACCATTATATTGGAGGAAATCGCGCATGCAAACTTTAACCAATAACCGCTTTACAGTCGGAAAAGGGATTAAGTTGATTGACGATTCAGGCGTTGAATATCTGGACGGCGTTTCGGGCACGTTCAATCTGTCACTGGGTTATAATCATCCACATGTAGTTAGCAAACTTCAGGAACAGATCGGTAATCTGACGCATATGTCTTCCTCCTTCACAGAACCGTACGTCAATGAAGTACTTGATCATCTGATCGAATATGCTCCAAACGACATCAATGCCGGATGGATGCGGGATATCACAGGTTCAACTGCAAACGAATGTGCAACCAAGATTGCACAGAAGTATACCGAGTCAACAGATATTATCAGCCTGTACCTCTCTCATCATGGACAGACCCAATTTGCGACTGGGATTTCGGGAAATGCCTTTAGGCGGAAACGGTTCCCCAATTCGGTTGCACCTAACTCCGTTCATGTACCTGCCCCATACTGCTATCGCTGCCCCTTCAATTCATCAAAGGAAAACTGCAACTATCAGTGCGTTGAAGCTATATCTGATGCTATAGAATATGGTAGTTCAGGTTCGATCGCCTGCATGATTATAGAACCCATTCTTGGTAATGGCGGCAATATCATTCCTCCTGCCGGATATTTCAAACGTCTTCGTAAACTATGTGATGAGTATCATATTATTCTTATTGCTGACGAAGTCCAGACGGGAGTCGGACGTACCGGAGCGATGTTCGCCAGCGAGTTGTTCGATATCCAGCCTGACATGATTACTCTGGCAAAGGGGCTTGGCGGAATTGGTGTACCTGTTGCTGCCGTTTTAATGCAGTCCCGATTGAACGTACTGGAGAAACATGAACATTCCTTCACATCCGGAAGTAATCTGATATCGGTCACCGCTGCCAAATCTACCCTGGAGGTAGTATCCGAACCTGGATTTCTGGATGCCGTACAACGCAAAGGTGAAATACTTGGCGAGTTACTGCATAATTTGGCTATGAAATACCCAAGTATCGGGGAAGCTCGCGGGGTCGGACTGATGTGGGGCATTGAAATTGTGGGAGATGAGAATGAACCGGATACGCTCAAAACCAATGCCATTGTTGATCGAGCTTTTACAGATGAGCATCTGATCTTGAGAAGTTCAAGATATGGCTTCGGCAATGTCGTTAAGGTGCGACCTTCCCTTACCACAACGGAAGACGAGCTGATTGAAATCGTAGAACGGCTTGATTCGGTGCTTGCCAGCGTTCATTAAACATTTCAATGTAACTGTTTAAAGTGGTCGATCCGTCGTCCCCTTCACTACGTTCGTATTTTGTCAAAAACTGTTTTAAGATGAATCGCTATATTTATAATTTTATTATTATAAGGAGGATTTTATCATGCTTGCATTAGTATACAAATCCGCTTGGGATGTCGCATTGGAAGAACGGCCTGTTCCGGAAATCACAAGAGATACTCAAGTACTGGTTCGAATTCGGGCAACTGGAGTATGCGGTACCGACCTCGGAATTGTCAGTGGTAAATATCATGCAGTTCCTTCCGTCATCCTTGGTCATGAATCGGCTGGCGAAGTCATTGCTGTAGGCTCTGCCGTAACGACGCTTCAACCGGGAGACCGTGTGGTTATTGATCCTACCTATTATTGTGGACAATGTGACATGTGCAGAACAGGTAGACAGAATCACTGTACTCATAAATCTGTCACGGAGACAGGCGTGAGTGCAGACGGGACATTTACGGATTATTATGTAACCGAGGATCGCTTTTTGTACAAATTAAAGGATCATGTTAGCTATGAGGAAGCAACCCTGACCGAACCACTTAGCTGTATGCTTACGGGTATTAATCAGATCCAGCTACTGCCGAATTTCAGAACAATTATCCTCGGCGCAGGACCGATTGGCATTCTGTACAGTTACGCACTCGCTGCCAAGGGCGTCACCGGGTGTCTGGTCGACATCTCCGAAGAACGTTTGGCCATTGCCGGATCAATTGCACCGGATCGTTGGCAAGTTCATTCTTCCTTCGAACATGCTTTAGAGGCGTTGGCCCCTTCCACTCAGCAGGTCGATATGATCGTAGATACAACAGGCGTTGTCGGCACACAAGTGCTTTCTCAGCTTGCCAGCGGGGGTTATCTGATGCTCGTTGGTCTGAGAGATGGGAGTACATCATTTAATCCCAAGGAAGTCGTGGACCGTAGTCTGAAAATTATTGGTTCTATCGATTCCCTGGGAACATTTGCGACAGCACATTACATGATTGAGCAGCAGATTATTCCCGCCAAAAAAATTATCACTCACTCCTTCCCGTTGGAAGATTACGAAGAGGCTTTTCGTACACTAGGTTGTGATATTCAAGGTCGAACCCTTCAAGCCTCTTCACATGCCATTAAAGTCGTGTTACAATCCAGCGGTTCCCGTGTCTAATCTGGAATGTTAGACATGAAGATTAAGGTCAATTAACCATAAATCATAACAACCTTAAAGATAGATACAAAACCCCGAGGAGGAATACAACGTGGCAGCAAACCAAAAGTTTGGCGGGTTGGGAGTAACTCACGATCACCCCATTCAAGCGGTCATTTTTGATATGGATGGCGTACTGATTGACAGTGAACCGATTTATTTTGAGATCGAGCGCAGTTCTTTTGCTCATTTTGGTGCGATGATGACCGATGAAGAACATCACTCCTATGTTGGAGTTACGCTCGAATCCATGTGGCAGCAAGTGTTGGACAAACATCAGTTGACAACGTCAATGGAAGATATCCTTGCTTATCATCAGCATAACGTCATGAAAACGATGCTGGCCCATCCGAACTTGAAGGCAATGCCTCACGTAGAACGCTGGCTCAGTTGGCTACATGAGCAGCACATTCCAATTGCCGTTGCATCCTCCTCTCCGCGCGCGCTGATCGATCTGATCATGGACAAGACGGGGCTGGGAAGATACTTTGAGTTGCGAATGACAGGTGAAGAGGTTGCCTTAGGGAAGCCGGCTCCCGATATTTTTCTGGTCACCGCTGAAATGATTGGCGCGTCCCCTTCAAATTGCCTGGTAATTGAAGACTCTCGCAACGGCGTACAAGCCGCTAAGAGTGCAGGCATGCGCTGTATCGGATATCGCAATCCGGGATCAGGCAATCAGGACTTGTCCAAAGCCGATCTCCAGATCTCCAGCTATGATGAATTATGGACATTAAAGGAGACACTACCTTTTGAAGACAAATCGCCAATCTTGTCGGAGCTGAGAAGATAAGCAATCTGAATGAATATAATTAAAAAAACCGAAACCACTTCAATTCATCCGAATTGGAGTGGTTTCGGTTTTGCTTGCTGCATCATTTATACGAGGAAACATACTGCAAATCTTAAATTACACCGAGATATCCAGACTACCACCCAGATTAGGGTGAGGAGCAAAAGCTGACTTTAACATTTCTGCCAACTGCTGACCTTGCTGCTGAGCCATATCTTTGGTTACCGACATTACTTGCAAGCTGGCTGATTGCTTTACTGAGGCTTGGCTCATTGCCATTGATAATGCTGCAATATCCATATAAGCACTCCTTTCACGGTCTGTCACTTAGATGTTCCTATTATATATCGGTCAAAATAAAACAATTGTTACAACGTATAGACGGGAATAGCCGCATGATGTTGCTCATTCCTGCGAAGGAGGAACTTATAAAAAAATCAAAATGAGCACAAACAACCCAAACGTCTTCAATCCATTAGAATTGAAGCTATTTGGGTTTGTTGGCTTAATATACCGAAATATCCTTACTACTAAACTACTTACTTCTTGATGTAATCAATGCAAGTTCGTTTATGTTAACTTCCGGGTTCGTGGCCACTTGTTGGATCATGGAAATAAAGTGTTTTTGAATCTGTTCAACGGTGGACAGGTCATACACATTAGCATTGTACATCAATATGATCTTCATGTTCTCATGTGGCTTGACGATCAGCGTAAAATCAAAACTATTATGTTCTGTACCCCAACATTCATAATCTCAAGTGGTATTTCGCCTTTTTGACCCAAACTCTCCATTCGATGATCTACCGGGAAGTTCTGATATACAACCACATGGTTAATCAGAGATTGTTTTTGCTTGGTCAGATTTTGAATATCATATAACGAATACGTATCATATGCATGTGACTCCACAGCTTGTGACTGATTCCTTTTCATTAAGGATGTGAATGACTCACCGCCCTGAGCCTGGATACGAACGGGAATTGCATTAATAAATAATCCAATCATGCTTTCGATCCCAGGAATGACAGGTGGTCTGCCCGATACAACACTTCCGAATACAACATCATTGCTATCATTGTATTGCTGCAACAATACACCCCAAGCAGTCTGCACTAACGTATGGAGCGTTACATGCTGCTGTTCCGCAATCTGTTTCATTTGCTCGACCAGTACATCATCCAAATAACAGTTTAACGTTCTGGAATTCTGTCTTTCATGTTTCGGTTTGATTTTTTCTCCAGGCAATTTCGTTTGCCCTTCATAACCTTCCAGGTAATGACTCCAATAGGTTATTGCACCTTGATGATCTTGCTGTTCCAGCCATTCAATGAATTGACTATAAGGTGTTAGTAGAGTCACTTGAGGTTTTCTATTCTCCCGAATCGCAAAGTAATTCTCGAATATTTCCTTACTTACTAAAGACATACACCAGCCATCCATCAAAATATGGTGAAAACTCCATATGACGCGGTATTCCTCAGGCTTTGTTCGTAAAACAGACATACGTATTAGCGAATCTCGTTGTAAGTCAAATCCTCTTGCCTTGTCCTGCTCCATATACTCATCAACATACGTTTCACGTTGCAGTTCACTTGTGCCTGTTACATCTTCATAGTTAAATTCAAATTTTTTCTCTTTATACACGATTTGAAGAGGGATGTCCACGAAATCACTATAAAAATTAGTTCTTAATATCGCATGCCTTTGCATTAATTGATCCAAGCTTTGCGCAAAAGAGTCAACATCAAAATCTCCACGCATGTCAAACATGATTTGTACAAAGTAAGCGCCCGAAATTGGGTTTCGTTCACTTTCATACAGCATTTCCTTCTGCAAAGGTGTTAGTGGGTACACATTCTCGATTCGACCGATGTGCCCCGTTTGTTCCACGATTTGATCCAATTGCTCAATGGTTAATGATTTGCATGAAATATCACTCGGTGTAAGTTCGGTTTGTTCCTTCGTTACACAATGCTCAACGACTCTATTAAGACAATCCTTATAGAGACTCGCCAGTTGCTCCATCGTTTCCCGGTGATATTGTTTTGGACTATAGTTAATGGACAGCGACAACCGCCCCTCTGTAACGATGCCATTGATATTAAGTACAAATGGTCTCTTATTGTTTTCACTTACGGATGGTCCGCTGAAATAAGGCGAGAATTTAATGCCATCTTGGACCGAATCCTGATTCACCTGTCCCATATAATTGAAACTAATCTCGGGGTTTTCTCTAACTTGAATCCTTCATGTCCATGTGATAAATACCTTGAAATCCCGTAACCAATGCCTTTGTTTGGGATCTGGCGCAGCCCTTCTTTGACGGACTTCATTCTCCTTGAAATGTCAGCCCCGGACTCTATCGTAATCATGACGGGGTACATGCTCGTAAACCACCCCACTGTACGCGTAACATCCAGCTCTGGCAGGATGTCTTCTCTACCGTGCCCTTCCAGATTGATGAGGATTTCTCCCATGCCCGTCCAATCATGAACAGCCATTCCCAATGCCGTTAGCAATATATCATTAATTTCCGTATTGTACGCATGATGTGTCTGCTTTAATAATTGCTCGGTTTCCGCTGCCGTCCACTGGATGGTGATTGTTTCACTATCTTTGCCAATCGTCTCATCCCAATCCATATCTTTAGGCAGCGAGCTTAGCTTGGCCTGCTCAACACGACTCCAGTATGGATTCTCTTGCTTCATCGCCGCACTGTCTGCAAACGCAGACAATTGTTCTGCCCATTGTTTAAACGAGGTCGTTTTTGGGGGAAGCTGGATTTCTTGACCTCTTAAAAACTGGTCTTGCCCTGTCTGAATATCTTCATATAAAATACGCCACGAAACCCCGTCTACCAACAGATGATGGATGACAATAAGCAGGTGATCCCCTTCAGCACATTGGAACAACCCAAGTTTAATCAAAGGCCCGTTAGACAGATCCATACCACTCTGAATTTCTTTCGCTTTGTTTTCAATGCACGGTGCAGGATCTGCTTCTGTTTTGAGGTCAACGATTTCAAGGCTGTATAATCCACCTTCGTCTGCCCCACGGTTCCACGCTTCATATCCGCCTTCAGGCGTTTGACGATAAAGGATGCGGAGAGCATCATGCTGCTTAACGATCTTGTTCATGATGCTGTGAATAAAACGGACATCAAACCCTTTTTCACGAAAAAACATCATTTCCTGATTGTAATGATGTGCCTCCACCATATTTTGATCAAAGAACCAGCGCTGAACAGGTGTCAGCATCACTTGTCCCGTAACTTCCCCTTGGTCAGAAATAGTACTTACGGATGTAACGTGCTCACTCAACTCTGCTACTGTCGGATAGGTGAAGAAATGTTTCATTTCCACTTTATACCCTGCTTGAAGCAGTCGTGAGGAAACTTGAATACATTTTATCGAATCGCCCCCAAGTTCAAAGAAATGATCTGATATGCTAACCTTTTGAACGCCAAGCACAGCTTCCCAAGCAGAGACCATTGTTTGTTCTACAGCGTTTTGCGGCGCCATATACGCGGCACCTGTTTGCATACGTTCTTGTGGAGATGGCAAGGCCTTTCGGTCAATCTTTCCATTAGATGTTAACGGTATATGCTCTAATTGAACAAAATAAGACGGGATCATATAATCTGGAATTTCATGAGATAATGCCATTCTGATTTTCTTCGTTGTCAGTGAGCTATCGCCTTTCCAATACGCACACAACTGCTTCGAACCATCCTCATTCTCACGGGCAATAACGACTGCTTCCTGAATACAGTCTATTTTCAAAAGCGCGGTTTCTACTTCGCCAAGCTCAATTCGGTAACCGCGAATTTTCACTTGATGATCGATTCGTCCCAAATATTCAATATTTCCATCCGGCAGCCATCTTGCGGCATCTCCTGTTCGGTACATTTTTCCTGCTGCAATCCAGGGATGATCTACAAATTTCTCCGCTGTTAAAGCAGGCCGGTTCAGGTAACCTCTGGCAAGACCCTCACCCGCTACATACAATTCTCCCTGAACACCGATCGGTTGAATGCGTTGATGTTTATCCAAAATATAGGTCTGCAACGTCGGGATTGGTTTTCCAATATTGCTCTTTCCAGCCTGTATTTCGATGTCGGTTATTTCCTTATAAGTTACATGAACCGTTGTTTCAGTTATCCCATACATATTAATTAACTGGATAAATGGATATTTCAGCTTCCAATCCTTCAATAATATTGGATTGAGGGCTTCTCCTCCAAAAATCACTTTTCTTAATTTCAGATCTGCTGCATGACCTGCCAGTTCTTCCTGAAGAAGATGATAGAAGTACGTCGGTGTTTGGTTCAATATCGTCACTTGCTCGTCTTTTAACAATTGTAAGAATTGCTCCGGACTTTTGGCCGTCATTGGGGGTACAATAACCAGTTTTCCGCCATAGAGTAATGCCCCGTACATTTCCCACACCGAAAAATCAAAACAAAAGGAATGGAATAACGTCCATGTATCTGATGCATTAAAATCAAAACAATTTTTACTGTTAAACAACAATCGAACCACATTTTTATGTTCAATACACGTCCCTTTTGGTTTACCTGTCGTTCCCGAAGTATAAATAATATATGCCAGGCCTGTTGGTGCAGCAGTAACTCCCAAGTTGGAATGATTTTCATGATAGGACTCAGCTTGATCCAGGCAAACGACCTCTCCTGCATAAGAGATGCGTTCTTGCAAATGACTTTGCATTAATAATACATGTACCCCCGAATCCTCAAGCATGTAGCTTACACGATCCTCTGGATATTCGGGATCAATCGGTACGTATGCGCCACCCGCTTTCAAAATCGCCAGGATTCCTATGACCATATCTAGCGAACGATCAGCGATGATTCCGATTAACTGATCATTCTGAATGCCTTTAGCGTGGAGCGTTCTTGCCAATTGATTAGCTTTTTCGTTCAGCTCCCGATAGCTCAACTGTTGAGTCTCAAATACAACCGCAACGTGTTCAGGAGTTCTTGCCGCTTGCTCCTCAAAGAGCCCATGAATCGTTTTGTCCTTTGGATAATCAGCCATGGAATCATTAAACTGTTCCAAAATTTGTGTTTTCTCCTGTGTTGTGGTCAAGTCAATGTCATGGATAGGAATATGCGGATTGTTGACCACCTGTTCTAACATCTGAATCAAGTGACCTTGAATTCGTTCTACACTTGCCCGATCATAGACGTTAGCATTGTAATAGAACATGCATTTCATGGATTGGCCTGGTTTGATAATCAAGTTAAAGTCGTAATTCGTTTGTTCATCTGCTTCTACATTCGTAATTCGAAGAGCTGTCTCCTCCTGATCCCCAAACTGTTCCATAATGCCTTGTACGGGATAATTTTCGAATATCAGGATATGATCAATCAAATTTTGCTTTTGCGAAGTTTCCGCTTGAATCTCATATAATGGATACGTCTCATGCGGATGCGAAGCAACAGCTTGCTCCTGATTCCGTTTCATGATCGCTGCAAAAGTCTCGTTTCCTTGAGTCTGAATTCGTACAGGGATAGTATTGATAAATAAGCCAATAATGCGTTCAACTCCGACTATCGCCGCAGGTCTGCCTGATACCACGCTTCCGAATACAACATCCTCACTGCCATTATATTTCTGTAGTAACATTCCCCATGCGGTCTGCATGAACGTATTCAGCGTCACCTGATTCTGACTGGCGACTTGTGCGATTTGTCCGGTTAATTCCTGACTAAGTGTACATATCATATGCTCTGAATGATATTCATCACTTTTCGTAATGGTATGTTCTTTGGGCAAAGTGGTTTGCTCATCATAACCTTGCAAATAGTCACTCCAGTATTTCAGGGATGCTTCATGATCTTGGTTCTCCAGCCATTCGATATAGTGTTTGTATGGAATCGTACCCTTTTCCTCCAGCTTTCGTTGCTCCTGAATCGCAAAGTATCCATCGAACAGTTCCTGGATTACAAGAGATAGGCACCAGCCATCCATCAAAATATGATGATAATTCCAAATGAAACGATAGGTTTGATCCTGAGTTTGCAAGATCGAGATACGCATTAACACATCCTGAGATAGATCAAAACCTTTTATTTTATCTGCTCTCGTATAGTCTGCCACGTATGCTTCACGATCTTCTTCATTCATCTCACGCAAATCTTCGTATATAAGCCCATTCCGTTTATGACGGTATACCACTTGCAGGGGCCCATTCTTCCATTTGCTGTGGAAATTGGTTCTGAGAATTGAATTTCGCTCTATCAACTGATCCAGACTCTTCGTAAAAGCTTCCACGTCTAACGAACCATGCAGATCCAGTGCGGTTTGAAGGAAATACGCTTCAGATTTTGAATGAAGCAAGTTATGGAAGAACATCCCATTTTGCATCGGTGACAACGCATATATATCTTCGATTTCACCAATGTGTTCCGATTCTTGAACAAACCCTTCTAATTCTTTAATGGTAATTCCTTTTAACGTTAAATCACTTAGTGTACATTCCGGCTTCTCTTTTGTCACACAATGCATCACTATTTCTTGCAGATAATCTCTAAAATATGTCGCCACTTGCTCCATCGTTTCTTTTCGATATTGTGTGCGACTATACCGAAGTGACAACGTCAATTTGCCTTCTACAATTAAGGCATTCATATCCATAAGAACATTTCTTCTGTGATTGTCGCTTGCTGTTGCTCCGCCTGGGTAGGGGGAGATCTGCATCCCGCTATTCTGAAGATCCTGATCGAATTGTCCCAAATAGTTAAAACTAATTTCAGGATTCAAGGTAAATGGAGTTTCTTGTTGATGTGCACTTAAATATCTTAAAATACCATAACCAATCCCTTTTTTAGGGATTTGACGAATCATTTCTTTGTTTGTCTTGATGAGAAGAGACATATTTGAACTTGCTTCCATATCAAGTACAACCGGATACTGGCTCGTAAACCATCCAATCGTTCGTGTAATATCGAGATCCGGTATAATCGATTCTCTTCCATGTCCTTCCAGATTGACCAACACCTGTTCCATGCCCGTCCATTGGTGAATAGACATACCTAATGCATGGAGCAGCAAATCGGTAATCTCCGTTTTATAGGCACGATTCGCTTGTTTTAATAACTGCTCCGTTTCTGCTGCTGTCCATTCCACCGTGATTTCTTCACTGTCTTTTTCCAATGCATGATCTGCTTGGAAATCAGTAGGTAACGGCTTATAGGATGTCTGTTCAATTTCATTCCAGAATGCAAGCTCTTGTGTTACCGCTTCACTGTCCGCATACAACTTGAGCTGTTCTGCCCATAATTGGAATGAAGCCGTTTTTTGCGGTAATTGAATCGGTTCTCCATGACATAATTGTTCATAGCCTATGGAAAGGTCTTCGATCAAAATTCGCCATGAAACCCCGTCGATGACTAGATGATGAATAACGATTAATAGATGATCTCCGTCTGCACATTGAAACACGCCGAGCTTCATCAAGGGTCCCCGTTCCAAGGTGAACGCACGTTGAATTTCGTTTGTTTTTTTCTCGATCTGTTGAGACGGATCTGCTAATGACTTAAAGTCCATCATTTCAAGTGTATATAAGGGTTCCTTATCCTGCCCTTCATTCCACCCTTCATAACCCTGTTCCGTAAGGCGATATATCATACGAAGTGCATCATGATGCTCACTTAGTTTATCGAATACACGACGAAGTGTGGCTTCGTGAAAGCCTTCTTTTCGATACAACATCACGGACTGGTTATAATGATGGGTGTCCACTTTGTATTGCTCAAAAAACCAATGCTGGATTGGAGTCAGCAACACTTTTCCAGTGATGACTCCCTGTTCTGACATTGAACTTATGGGTTGAACATAGGGAATCAAGCTTGCAATGGTTGGGTGTTTAAACAGATGATCCATCTGTATCTGATAACCTGCTTGATATAACCTTGAAGAAACTTGAATGGATTTAATCGAATCTCCACCTAGCTCGAAGAAATTATCCAATACCCCGATGTTCTCTACGCCAAGTACCTCTTCCCAGATGGATGCGAGGTGTTGTTCCACCATCGTTTGCGGTGCTTCATACTCTGACCCCTTCAACATATGTTCTTTGGGAGCAGGCAGCGCTTTGCGATCAATTTTCCCGTTGGATGTAAGCGGCATCTGATCCAGTTGTACAACATAGGACGGAATCATGTAGTTTGGTAGTTGCTGGGACAGCTCCTCCCGCAATTCCCCAATTGTGATGGCTTCCTCTCCTACCAGGTATGCACATAATTGCTTGGTGCCCGTTTCATCTTCTCTGGCTAGAACGATGACTTCCTGGATGTGGGCAATGTTCAAAAGGGCCGTCTCCACTTCGCCAAGTTCAATCCGGTATCCACGAATTTTCTCTTGATGATCCACCCTGCCAATATATTCAATATTCCCATCCGGCAGCCATCTTGCAAAGTCACCCGTCTTGTACATTTTCGCTCCCGAAACAAATGGATCACCTACGAATTTCTCCGCCGTCAGATCTGGACGGTTCAAGTAACCTCTGGATAGTCCTGCCCCGGCTACACATAATTCTCCCTGAACTCCAATCGGCAGCAATTCATTCTGTTCCCCTAAAATGTAGACTCGAACGTTCGCAATTGGCTTCCCGATTGAGATATTTTGATCAGTGGAGTTGATCGACAGAACTGTGGATACAACACTGTTTTCGGTTGGCCCGTACTCATTACATACTTCAATACGTGAATTGATGCGTTGCAATTTGTGAATTAAGGCAGGAACAATCTTCTCGCCCGCAGCAACCACATTTTTCATGGAAGCCCAATCTTCAGCGTTCACCTGTTCCAATAGAGTCATCAAGAAACTGGGTGGACTTTGGATGTGCGTGATTTCCTGTTTTTTGATCATTGTATTGATAGCTATAGCATCTTTACACTGTTGCTGGTTTAACAAATACACCGTTGATCCAGATATTAACGGACCAAAGAAGTGGGTAATAAACGAATCAAAAACGAAGGGATTCAGCATTAATACCCGATCATCTCCGGTAAAATTATAAAAATCGGATTTCCATTGCAGGGAATTCGTAATGCTGGCATGTTCAATCATCACGCCTTTTGGATTTCCTGTTGTTCCAGAGGTGTAGATCATGTATGCCATATCACTGGAAATCGCTCCATCTTTCAAATTTAAATGATGATCATGGTGATTTATTTCAGAATCCAGAATGACACATGTCCCTGCAAAATGTTCCGGCTTCTGTATATGACTTTGATGAAGCAACCAAGCTACTTTTGAATCCTCAAGGATATAGTGAATACGATCTGCCGGATATTCTGGATCGATTGGAACATAAGCTCCCCTGCTTTTAAAATACCGAATAAACCTACGATCATCTCAAGTGAGCGCTCTGCCATAATACCAACAAATTGACCCGCCTGAACCCCCTGAGCTTGAAGTGTTCGGGCCAATTGGTTGGATTGTTGATTTAACTCTCTGTACGTTAGTTGTTTGTTCTCAAATATTACTGCTGGATGGTCCGGTGTTTGTTCCACCTGTTCTTCAAATAATTGATGCAACGTTTTGTTTTGTGGATACCCCACCGTTGTATCGTTAAAGTCAAATAAGAGCTTGTTTCGATGCAACTCTGATAACATATCGACTTGGCTTAATTCCAGATCAGGTTGGTTTAAAACAACGGATAACAGTTGGTCCAAATGTTCTGCCACTTGAACCATATAATCGCGATCATAACGATCTTCATCATAAAGTAATTTTAAATGAACAAAGTCGTTCTCCAGATCAAAATGAAAAACAGTTGCTGCTTTAACGCTCTTTTCATCAAGAATTGGATGAATTTCATTCAACGAAACCAAGGTATGAATCAGAGGTGAATGGTTCGAATCATATTGGACATTTAAATGTTCAACCATTTTTCGGAAAGGTATTCGTTGATGCTGAATGGCTTCGGTTAAACGGGTCTTCACTTGATTAAATAAGGATTTAAATGATATCGCATGATCGATATTATTTTTCAAGATGAGTACCTTATTCGAAAGCGACAGATCATTCTTCCTTTCTTCCATCGTCGGTATGCCAATTATCATCTTGTTTTCATTTGTATATTTATATAACAGACACTGAACTCCGGTTAATAGTATCGTATAAATCGCCATAGGAGTGTTTCTTGACATGGTTTTGATTTTATGTGAAACATCGGCTGACAAGGGCTTATATATATAATTTTGGTGCTGAGTATCGTCTGAGTGCTTGGAAGTTGTCTTGCAATAAGGCAAATGAACAAGAACATCATCATCTTCAAATCGGCTTGCCCAATATGATTCCTGTTTCTTAAAAATAGACATACGGCACCCCGATCACATTTATTTTTTAAGGTTAGTTTAGAAATCTATTTCAATTAGATCAGTCAGCGTATCCTCATTCATGAGTTCTTCAACCAATTGAATCTTGTTGATTTCGATATGAGGGTCGTTGGCAATGGTTGTTAATATGAGCAATAAATTTTGTGACATTGCTTCAATCGTTGTTTTCTCAAATAAAACCGTACTGTATTCAAAAGCGGCTTCTAACTTGTGATGCAATTCGGTAACATACAGCGTTAAATCGAATTTGGATACTCTAGTATTTGGAGCATAAGGCTTACTAGTTACTCCATCCATCTGAATCTCTGAGGCATCTGTATTTTGCAATACAAACATGGTGTCAAACAACGGATTCCGCCGAGCATCTTTGGTTAGATGGACTTTCTCAATCAATTCCTCAAACGGGTAATCCTGATTCTCATATGCGTTCAACATATTTTCTTTCACTTCCAGCAGATACTCCGTAAATGTTTTATCCATCGCAGGATAATTTCGAATAGCCAGTGTATTCACAAACATCCCCATCACCGGCTCCAGCTCAGCATGCGTCCTTCCTGCAATCGGTGTACCCACGATGACATCTTTTTGTCCGCTGTATTTAGACAACAGAATGGTATAGGCGGCTAATAGAATCATGTATAGCGTTGTTCCTGTCAGAGCTTCCATTTTTCTTAAACCTGGCAGGATGTCTTCCTCCAAAACAATGTCCAACACATCTCCCTCATAGCTTAGGGTTTCAGGTCTTTCATAGTCTGTTGGCAAATCCAATAACGGGATATTTTCACCAAACACACTGAGCCAATACTTCTCCTGCTTTTTCATCCGTTCACTATGAAGTTGTATTTGCTGCCATTCAGCATAGTCTTTGTATTGAATTCGAAGAGGAGGCAGCTCCTCTCCCTTATAGAACTGGCTAAGTTCGGTCATCAGAATTTGCACGGATAACCCGTCTGCAATGATATGATGCAGATCTACCAGCAACACATGACGCTCCTGCTGAAGTTCAATCAGCCTCACTCTCATCAGAGGTGCTTGTCTGAGATCAAATGATCGAACAAACTCTTCAATTTGATCCTCGATCTCTTCTTCCGTTGACTTGATCGATTCAATCCCAAAATTCACTTCAGCATATACGATTTGTTTGGGTTCCCCGTATATAACTTTAAACGCGGTCCGAAGCGATTCATGACGATGAATCAATTGTTGGAATGCTTCTTCCAATCTAACCTGATCGAGCGCTCCTTCCAGCCTAAACATACCAGACACGTTGTACATGAGTTCCTTGCCGGCTTTGATGCTCATGATGTACATTCTCATTTGCGCCGAAGAAATAGGATAATATTCTTTGTCCTCCACTTGAGGAATGGACACTAATACATCCTGCTCCATTTGTTCAATACTTTGAGCCATCTGTTCCATGGTCTGCCATTCAAAGACGTTTCTTACCGAAATACGGATATTCAGCTTTTGATTGATTTTGGACACCAGCTTGGTTGCACGTAAAGAGTTGCCTCCTACATCAAAAAAACGATCTTTTACACTGATTTTTCTCACGGCAAGCACATCTTGCCAAATAGGAAGTAACTGTTTTTCCACCCCAGTTCGGGGTTCTATATATTCACTTCCCGTTTGTATGTTTTCTTCTGGACTCGGAAGTGATTTGCGATTGATTTTCCCGTTTGAGGTCAGAGGCATATGATCCAACTGCACAAAGTAGGCCGGAACCATGTAATTCGGCAATACATTTGACAAGCTTTGTTTCATCTCTCCAACGGTCAGCGTGGAATTCGCTGTAAAGTAAGCACATAACGATTTGTCCCCGTTGTCATCCTCTTGTGCAATGACGATGACTTCATTCACACACTCTATTTTTAACAGTGCTGCTTCGACTTCCCCTACTTCGATCCGATATCCACGAATTTTAACTTGGTGATCCATTCGTCCCAAGTACTCGATATTGCCATCTGGAAGCCATTTCACCAAATCTCCTGTTTTGTACATTTTTGCTCCCTGGACAAACGGATCACGAACAAATTTCTCGGCTGTTAGCTCAGGTAAATTCAAGTACCCCCTACCTACCCCATCGCCAGAAATACATAATTCTCCCGCGACGCCCACAGGCTGAGCTTTTCCATGTTTATTTAATACATACAGCCGGTTATTTCCTAATGTTCGTCCAATCGGTAGGTAAGCTTGTCTATTTGCAGTATCCAGTTGCTCTGGAGTTACCCTGTACGTCGCAACATCCACACAACATTCGGTCGGACCGTAGACGTTAATTATGGTTGGCGGCGTGATGTGGTTGAGAGAAAATAAGGAGGTTAATTCAGCCACACTTTGCTGAGAAAGAGCCTCACCGCCAATGAGCATATATTTCAACGATATTCCTTGAACGTTTTTTGCTTTGGAAAGTAATTTCAGGTGCGCAGGTGTACCGTCTGTCAAATCAATTTGGTGTTGCTGATAATAGTTCATTAAATCTTGTCCATCCAATACCGTTTCCTTGTCTACAATAAACAAGGCATGACCTGATAACAGTGCGCCAAAAATTTGCTTAACAGATGCATCGAAATAATAAGGCGCAAGTAAAGCGACATGCAAACTTTTATGTTGATCGTCTATAACTTGGCTATACAACGCTTTAACCAAATGATGAACCTGACGGTGTTCGATCATCACACCTTTTGGCATGCCTGTTGTACCCGAAGTATAGATCGCATAAGCCAACTGCCCGGAGTCCCCTACTGGTTCGAGATTTGACAGATTAGCTGCATAGACTTTTTCATCGTTCATATCAATGATTTGGCCATTGAACGATACTAACTGCTTGAGATGACTTTGCGTGACTAACAGCGTTGCCCCCGAATCATGCAGGATATAGCAGATACGCTCTCCAGGAGAATCCGGATCAATCGGTACATATGCCCCGCCTGCTTTTAGAATGCCAAAGATGCCAACGATCATGTCAATCGAACGATCTGTCATGATGCCTACCAATTGATCCTGATGCACTCCCTGAGCTCTAAGCGTATGTGCCAATTGATTCGCCCGTTCATTCAATTGACGATACGTCCATCGCTGATCTCCAAAACCAATGGCAACTTGATCGGGTGTCCGTTCCACCTGTGCTTCGAAACATTCCTGAATGGTCTGCTCCCGGGAATATTCTATGTTGGTATCATTAAAGTCATATAAAAGAACGTTCTGCTCATGTTCAGACAGCATTTGAATATCGGACAAGGCAGCATTCGGTTCAATCACCATGTCTCTGAGAATGTTGAACAGATGGGTTTTCATCCTGTCGATGGTTTCCCGTTTAAACAGCTCCGTCTTGTAATTAAAGTGCATTTCCAGGCACTCGTTATCATCCTCAACAATGAACATCAGATCATACAACGATACACCGACATTTAATTCTTTGACTTTAAAGCTGCAATCCTTTTCTTGCCTTTGGTTCAGCGCGGTATTCAAAAAGATATACATGGTATTGAAAAGTACTGTCCCGGTTGTATCGCGATGTGTGTTTAATTTCTCTACAAGGTTGTCAAAAAGATAATCTTGGTTATCCAACGCATCCAGGGATTGTTTTTTAATTTCTTCGAGATAGGATCGAAACGACTTATTCCCGGCTGGCTGTGATCGAATTGCTACCGTCTGAATAAAGACACCTATCATACTCTCGACATCCGGATGGTTTCTTCCTGATGTTGGCGTACCTACAATCATGTCTTCTTGAGCCGTATATTGATGAAGCAGCACATTGTACGCTGCCAATAACACCATAAACATCGTGGTTCCCGTTTGTTTCGCAAACTTCTCCAGCGACTGCTTCAAATGTTGATCGAGCACAAATGACAGTCTTGAACCTGCCGAAGTCAAATGAGGTGTCCGAACAAAATCAGTAGGCAGATTAAGGTTAGGAATCTCCCCTCTGAATTGATCCAGCCAATATTTTTCTTGCTGCTTATAAGACTCCCCCGCCAGAAATTCTTTCTGCCAAGCTGCAAAGTCTTTGTATTCAACCTCAATCTCCGGCATGCTTCTTCCGTCATACGCATCGATCAGTTCATTCGCAAGAATGCCAACAGAATATCCGTCCGATATAATATGATGCATCTCGATGAGAATCTCTGCATGATCATCGTTTACACGAATGAATTCGGCACGTATTAATGGCGCCTTGGAACAATCAAATGGTTTGGCAAACGCCTTAACATGTTGTTCGAATGAATCAGGGCTTTCCTGAGATCGTTTCACTTCAAAATCAATCGCTCGGGCAATACGCTGGTAAAGCTCTCCATCAACCATATGGAAACTGGTGCGAAAAGCTTCGTGACGGTGCACGATATGTTCCAATGACGAGATTAATTTAGCTTCATCGATATCTCCTGTGACCGTGATATGCCCGCACATGTTCTGAAACACACTATTCGGCTCAAATTGATCCAGAAAGTAGATTCGTTGTTGTGCAGATGACGTCTCATAGAACTCCTTTACGTCCAATGCCTTAATCGGAATGAATGTTTCCTCGTTCTCGCCTGTAATTAGACTGGCAAGCTGCTTCAGACGTTGGTTTTGGAAAAATTGAACGATTGAAATTTTGTGTTGAAACTGCTCATGTACCTTGGAGAGCATTACTGTCGCCTTGAGCGAGTTTCCTCCGAGATCAAAAAAGTGATCATTTCTCCCCACTTGATGCAGGGATAATACGTCCTCCCAGATCAAAGCCAGCTTTTTCTCCACATCATTGACTGGAGGCTCAAACATGGCTGCATGATGAACGTGAGGAAGTCGCTCCGTTACAAACCGATTGTACATTTCCTGTAATTGGTCCTGTTGCTCGGATGAGAACAACGTCAAAGAAGAAATTTCAACCTCTGGATGACTCACCATATTTTGCAGTAAACCTTTAAATCCTTCGGACCACAGTTTCATCATCTCAGGTCCAATAAGATCGGTATTGTAATCAAAATCCAAATACAATTCATGGCTAACATCCGTAATATTAAGAAATAAATCGTAAGAAATATGTTTGATGGGATACGACATGAATTCAGTCTCTATATTTTCAAATTGAAGATGGTGAATCGTTCTGTCCATATTAAATAAAATGCGGGTATCCGGTGCAGTCATATGAGCAAGCTGTTCGGATACAAGGGCCAATGGAACATGCTGATGCTTCATGACAAGAGCCAGCGTTTCCTTGAGCTGAAGGACATGGTCTACAATGGACTGCTCCGTCAACACGGCATGATGAACAGGTACAATGTTGACACAGTTGCCAATCAGCGCATTTTTTCGCATATGAGACTGCCCCGCCGTAGGCACGCCAATGACAAGTTGAGACTGCCCTGTTAGTTGATGCAAATATAAATGAAACGCTGCAAACATCGTTACAAACAAACTGCTCTTATTATTAATACTTAACGTTCGCAAGGATTCTGTTAATCGATGATCCAGCTTCATGGAATATCGTTCACCGGAATACCCCTTTTGCACATCATCGGACTGTGCCGTTGGAAGTGTAACGTTGGGATAGGATAAGGAAAATTGCTCTTTCCAGAACTGGACCCCTTGGGTAAATGACCCTTTTTCATGTTCCAGTCGTTGCCAGCTTAAAAACTGACGGAATGGCGTGGCTTCAGGTAATTGAACCGGAACCCCTCGGACAAGAGCAGAATAGGTATGTTCCAACTCTTGAATGAATACAGCAATCGACCAACCATCTACAACAATATGATGAAATGTCAGCACCATAAGGTATTGATTCGCCGTCTGTTTCAGCAAGGTGATTCTAAATAGCGGTTCCCCAGACTGTAAATCAAAGGCTTCACTCGCATCGGCAGATAACCAATTGGAAATTTCCTGTTCCTGATCCTCACCCACATATGCTGAGAAATCCAACCATGTGCTCTGAAATTCCATTACGGATCGAATTTGTTGTGTTTCACGATCGGCATGGATCACTGTTCTCAGGGCTTCATGACGTTGTGCGATCTGATTTATGGCCTTGTCCAGTGTGGAAGGTTTTATGTCGCCTGTCATTTTTAAAATAACACTCTGATTTAATGCAGCATTTGCATCTTCCCCATGTAATGAAGTTAATAACAATTGTTTCTGCTCTAAAGAGAGAGAATATTCCGAAACAGGCGAGTCACCAGGGATAAACCCCAACTCACGGAGTTCATGGATCGTCTCTTTTACAATTTTGATAATCGTATCCATGTCATCCATAGAATGCACAGTCGATATAAAACAGTTACGGCCTTCCCAAATATATAAACCTTTATGAATTAAATGGTAGAAGAATAATTCCATATCCCCAAATGATATAAATCTAAATAAAGATCCATAGTTCACCATTTGTATAGGTACATTCGATGTTTTGAAAAACGCATTTAACTCATTCACAAGATAATCTGTTTTTTCATTTAATTCCTTATATAATGTTCCTGCTTCGGATTGGAGATGCTGTAATACCTTTAACGTCACTCTCATCGTAAGAGGGTGTGTACAGAAGGTTCCACCAACAAACGTTTTCTTATCTGCATCGGAAGGATAGGAATGGTCACCAAAGTTCCAGGTTCCTCCATCTACCGCATTCATAAATTCAGCTTTACCCGCGACTATGCCAATAGGCAAACCGCCACCAACCACTTTCCCATACGTAACCAAATCTGCTTGAACGCCAAACCAATCCTGCGCTCCACCCAAACCAATTCTAAATCCAGTGATGACCTCATCGAAAATAAGTGCAATTCCAAATTGATTTGTTATTTCTCTAAGTTCCCGTAAGAATTGTGTTGGCTGCACATCAGGTCTTCGACTTTGTACCGGTTCTACAAGTACAGCAGCCAGTTCATCACCCAGGCTCTGAATGATATCCAATGATTGTGGATGGTTATAATTAAGAATAATCAAATCATCCATAGCGCTTTGTACAATACCTGGAGCCATAGGCAGTGCAGAGGCTAACGCATCCCCTGGATTCGCTACACCCAACACTCCGTCATGTGTACCGTGGTAAGATCCTGAAAATAATACAACTTTAGAACGCCCCGTTGCTGCCCTCGCTAAACGAAGCGCAACCATGACAGCTTCTGTTCCTGAATTATAAAATGTAACACGTTCAACACCCGTCAACTCGGAAATTTTTGCTGCGACATCTCCTGCCAAGTCTGACATCGGACCTAGTGGGGGCATTTGTTCTTGTATGCTTTCTACCATTACATTTTGAATAAAGGCTGGATTATGACCAAATAAATTCACACCAAATCCCATCGTCAGATCCAAATACTCATTGCCATCCGTATCCCATATCTTAGATCCCTCTGCACGAGTTGAAATAATCGGATACACCATTTCCTTCCAATACGAACGAAATCCGGCTACATTGCGATTATTCGCATGAATCAAACGAGTTTCCCCTGTTTTTAACTTGGAGCCTTTGGTTTTGGCAGTATACTTTGTTATAAATTGTTCAACATACTGGTTCTGAAGCGGTGATAATCCGCTCTCTTCATGAATCTTCAACGATTGATACGGTATAAAGGGTTTAACTTCATTGGTTTCTTTCATTTTCGGCGCTGCTCGGACTTCTTTAATTTCATGTTGTTCCATTTCCAAATGAGGCGGTTGAACAGCATTCATCTGATCGCCTAACAGCAGATTCAAACTTTTTAATTGGGATTCCATGAGCTGAATGGCTGACATCACAATTTGCTCCGAAACATTTCCTGTTGATTTTGCCGTAATCGTATTGTTCACAGATGCAAGATTTTGATCTCCAGCCTGCTTATGATCCGTTTGATTGTTGATATGTTCAGATACATTATTATGCTTTGTATTCTCTGACACATATTTAACTAAGGAATTAATATTTGTAAGGGTTTCGAAGAACATCTCCATCGGGATATGCAAACGGAACAGCTCTGATATCTCCTTCTGAATTTGCACCAGAATAATAGAATCCAATCCCATCTGGAGAAAATGTGCTTGATGATCTAGCTCTTCCAACTTCAACCCGGATGCACGACTGATGCTTGTTTTAATCTTTAATTCAATAGCGTTTGTATTCATCTCCATTTGAACCTCATTCCTCTCTGACCTATGTTCCGCTGATATCGGATGTTTGACTTCAATCCAGCATCGCTTCTGTTCAAATGGGTATAAAGGTAATGGAATTTTGGGAATGACATCATGGTTATAAAACCTCTCCCAATCAATCACTGCCCCAAGTGTAAATAACTGACCGAGTTCATTTATAGCTTCTGCCTTACCCCGTGTATATAGATGATCGGTAACAAGTGTCTTGTCTTTTTTGGCATAACCAAAATAAACATTTGGCAGCTTGCCCTCTCCGCTTGCAATTTGTTGCAATTTTTCATGTAATGCTTGTGTACTCGTGATTACGATGGCAAGTCGATAATCCAGATTAGCCCTTCCCGTACTGGCTGTATAACAGATTTGTTGAATGGAAACATCCGTGTGATCGGTTAGATATTGATGATACGTTCTGACCAGTTCATCCAGCGCCCGTTCCGTAGCAGCAGATAGAACAAATAGATTTGGCTCCTGGGACATTCTTCTATCTACTGTTTTGGAAGGAACATATTCTTCGAGAACCACATGCGCATTCGTACCACTGAAACCAAAAGAACTAACCCCACATCGTAATGGACTCTCTTCTTGACCAAAAGCCATTACATCCTGATTCACATAAAAAGGTGAAGCTTCAAATTTAAGCATAGGATTAGGCTTATCAAAGTGAACCAATGGTGGAATCTTTCTATGTTGAAACATAAGGATGGATTTAATTAATCCAGCGATACCCGCTGCCTCAAAGCCATGTCCAATGTTTGCTTTTGCAGATCCAATTGCACAAAATTGTTTCCGATCCGTATATTTCTCAAAAGCTTTACGCAAAGCATTGAACTCAACAGGATCACCTAATTTTGTCCCTGTTCCATGTGCTTCAATAAAGTTAAGCGTATCAGGAGAAATGCCAGCTTCTTTCCATGCCTGTTCGATCACATTGGTCTGTGACTCCGGGTTCGGTGCTGTGATTCCTACCGTCTTGCCATCCTGATTAATCGCACTTCCCTTAATTACACCATAGATATGATCCCCATCCTTCATCGCTTGCTGCATTGGCTTCAACATTACCGCTCCAACACCTTCGCCAAATCCCGTACCGTTGGCATCTTCGCTAAACGTTCTTGTCAATGCATCTGGAGATTCCATATCCAGTCCAATACTTATCGGTAATAATGCCGTTCGAATGCCGCCTGCGATTGCCATTTCACAATCTCCAGCAAGCAATCCTTTACATGCCATATGAACAGCAACAAGTGAGGATGAACAGGCGGTATCCATCGTTAAGGCTGGGCCTTTTAAATTCAAGAAATATGCAATTCTGCTCGCCAGTACAGATGGTAAATTTCCAATGATATAATTTTTGAGTTCTGCGGGGTAATTCGCCGTCACGAGCCGTTCGTAATCATAGCCAACTTTGGAATACCCCACGTACACGCCCACATTTCTTCCATTGATTCCTTCCCCTGCATAGCCTGCGTCTTCAATCGTATGCCATGCAGTTTGCAAAAACATTCTTTGATTCGGGTCCATAAACTGTGCGGTTTTTGGGGTTATGCCAAAGAAAGAATAATCGAATTGATCAATTTGATCTAAATAGCCACCCTTGATCCATTGAATTTCATCCATTTCACTTCGGATGGATTGTAAATAATCCGCTGCATCTTTTATCCGATTTTCAGGATAATCCTGAATGTGATGTGATCCACTCTCCAGAACATGCCAAAACTCACTCGCATTCGAAGCTCCAGGGAATTTCAAAGACAACCCGATAATAGCAATATCTTTGGATGGCGTATGATCCTCTTGAGTTTTGTTAACTTGCAGAGTTTCGCTGGAGCCTCTAGCCAGATATCCTGCCAATTCAGTTATCGAGGGATAGGTAAAGAGATCTGTAACAGCAAGCTCTTCTCCATACTTTTGTTCGATACGTTCAGCGATTTGGGCCAGCTGTAATGAAGTTGCACCCATATCAAAATAGCTATCCTCAAGTTCAATCGTCTTCCCGACCAGCACTTCAGAAAATAGTGAAATTAATTCATGCTCTATAACTCGAACCGAAACAACAGCCTTTTCTTTCGCCTTATGATTGTCATTCATGATCCAGTCTTGGATAAATGCAGACTCTGTAGAGAATTTACCTGCTTCATACTGCTTGGCTAACTGATATCGCTGGATTTTCCCACTTGTTGTTTTTGGTAATTTTTTGATGGGCAGTACCTCTTTGACACTCCATCCTCCATGCACATATAGGTGTTTTTTAATTTCTTTAACAAGCGGCAGAAAGTGTTCGATCTTTTTTTTGTAAACGACAAACACCATAATTTCTTCACTTTGACTATTCGAATCGTACACACCACAAGCGGCAACTCTTCCGAGTTCAATATCATCTAGTTGTGTTGCGACACGTTCAATGTCATGGGGGTATACATTTTTACCATTGATAAAAATAATGTCTTTTTCTCGCCCTGTTACAACAAGGGCGCCGTTCATGATAAAACCCAAATCCCCTGTATTCACCCATCCGTCGTGTGTTAACAGCTTCTTCGTTGCGAGTAAATTATTATAGTAACCTTGGGTGACATTATCTCCCTTGATTTGAATTTTTCCGATAACATAATCGGGAACACTGTTCATTTCCTCATCGCATATTCGGATATGGCAATAATCAACAGCCTGACCAACAGCAACAAACGATGCCACATGGTCGGCATCCTTCTCGACTTCAATGACGCGCTTTCCAAAGTTCAGATGATCCCGGTGAACGTAAACGGCAGTAAATTTTTCTTCTGCTTTAGGAAAGGAGACGGCAACCGAGGCCTCTGCTAATCCATAAACGGTAAACATCGCCGTATTCTTCAAGTGATATTTGGACATTACATTCAAGAACTCATGACACACTTCGGGCAATATAGGTTCGGCACCATTATAGATAACCCTGACACATGATAAATCCCAACCCTCCGCTTTGTCGTCCCGAAAAAAGTTCAAGAAATACTTATAACCAAAGTTAGGAGAGGACAGAATGGTTGCTTTGTGCTCATTTACTTTTTTCATCCATAGAATCGGTTTTCGAATAAATAATTCCGTTGGGATCAAGTACTGGTGGATACCTGCCACGAGTGGAACGAGATGAAATCCAATTAAACCCATATCATGAGTGAGTGGCATCCAGGAGAGGAAACTATCGTTCGAACTGATTGTTGTACCATTAATCGCAGCACAAGTATTATAGATCAGGTTTCGATGTGTGAGCATCACGCCTTTGGGGTCACCGGTTGATCCGGAAGAGAATTGAATAAATGCCAGGTCTTCTGCCTGAGGTTCATCATTTTTCACAGATTTATAGTTGTAGATGGAGTCTTGGATTGTATCCGTTCTAACTTCCAATTGACGATGGAAATCCAGCATGTCATGTTCCAAAGCAAATCTCTTTAGTTTATCCAGTACCTTCTCAGATGCAATCATGAAAGGGTTATTTAGCAATTCCCAAATACGGCATACTTTCAGGTTTTGTTCTTCATCTTCACCAATACTTACAGGTACAGGGATCATTCCCCCAAGTATACAAGCCCAGAATGCGACTAAAAAACGTTTGTTTTCTTGTATCTGAAAAATAATCTCTTGCTTCGGTTTAATTCCGATTTCTTGTAGATAACCCAAATATCCTAACGCTTCATTGAATAATTGACTGTATGATATAAACGTTTCGATTTTATCAGCATCAATAAAACGAATACCACGGTCAGTTATTTTACTTCGGTCGTGAATGACATCCACTAATGTTCGAAATTGGTTAGTATACATAAGCTCTCCTCCAAATGGATCATCTCTATCATGCTCTGTTTATATATCCCATCTGATTCCAAGCAAAATTCTACCATAGTAATTTATGTAATTTCAAGTATATTTGTGTAATTATAAGTAAACTTTTGTAAATAAAATAACAAACTTTTTACATATCAATGACAAACAGGCCACCCTCTGCATAAGGTAGCCTGAAATGTTAAGGAGAAAATTTGGCACTAAAAGCATCAATTAACAGGATCTCATCATCGGAATTCGCTTAGCTGAAAGGATTGAATGGCACATCTGTATATAGCTATTGATCTCTTCTTCACTAAGTTCATATCCAGGGTTGTCTAGCAGCTCTTTTACCTGCTGCAACTTTAGAAATAAGGGCTCAACTCTGTCAGCATAAGATATGGAATCAGGATTATAATTCCGTGTAATGTGTGCGGTTACCACCAGTTTAGATAACATATTTTTACGAATAGTCATCAACTTATTTTTTCTTCCATGTATATTCTTTAGTATGAGTAAATCCGAAGGCTGACTTAAAGAATAGGGCATAATGCTCTTTGTTATTTTGCTCATTAGACCTGCTAAAACATGTTTGGACCCCAACTCTATCACTTCTGTGATCCCATTTCCAATCAAATAGTGCATGGATTCTAACCATCTTACAGGCATTGTCATTTGCATATTTAAGTAATCTATGACGGAACGATCAGGCTGATAGGGTTCTGCCGTAACATTAGAAATAATAGGGATTATTGCTGGATTATATTTTATTTGCTCCAATTCTGCTTTGAATTGTTTCGCTGCAATTTGCATCATAGGCGAATGATAGGGACCACTGACATTTAAAAAAGAATGTTTAATGCCCCTGAATTCTGTCCTTGCTATCATTTTTTGTATGGATCGACGATGTCCTGAGATGACAAATTGCTGATCCGCGTTTATACAAGCAACACAGACAGGATATTCTAACGTTGATACTTCTTCGCATATGGTTTGAAGTGTTTCTAATCTAATATTCGAACAAGCCACCATGGTACCTTGCTGATCGGGGTCTGCATTCTGCATAATGATGCCTCTCTGTCTTACAAGTTTAATGGCGTCATGAAAAGAAAGAACACCTGCACATACAAGAGCCGAGTATTCACCTAAACTATGACCCGCTAAATAACGAGGCTCCACACCCATTTCTTGCATATACACCTGATAAGCTATGACACTAACGGTTAAAAGTGCAGGCTGAGCGTTTATCGTCATTGTTAAATCATCCATGCTGCCTTCAAAACATAACTTTCTTAAATCGAAAGAAATAGCATCACTCGCTTCTTCAAATATCTTCCTAGCCATATCGAAGTGATTCCAAAAGCCCTTACCCATCCCGATCATCTGAGAGCCTTGTCCCGGAAACAACAGCGCTATATTACTCATTCAGCATCCTCCATGTATTCAACTTTAAATTTCATATATTCAAACCATGTATAAACCAATAAATGACTTCTTTGCAAAATTTATATTAAACCTGTATGGTCAGTTATGCAATTATAAAATCGAAAAGAGTATCGGTTAGCAAGAATGGAAAAAAATCGTGACTCTTTTTGCATTACTTGTTGGCATCTGCGTCGGGCATTTACTGTTGTTATTTACTGGATATTGGATGGAGTCTAAACATGCAAAATAGACATCTCCCATGCGGAGATGCCTGTTTTATTAATATTCAATTATACAAGATCAATCTGTACTCATTATCCGATATGCTTTAATACAGAGTACCTCACCCTTCAATCAGCCCATATTTCACAAAACTGTAGTACAAACCATCTTCCTCCACTGAACCAGTTATGTCATCGGCAATGGCTTTCAGGCCTGGCTTGGCATTGCCCATGGCAATTCCTACAGCACAAAACTCCAGCATTTCGGCATCATTCATGCCATCCCCGATAGCAAACGTGTCTTCACGCGACATACCCAGATGTTCCAGCAGGTCGGCAATCGCAATGGCTTTGTGAATACCCGGAATCATCAGCTCACCACTTCCCTCACCAAAGATCGGCACAGTGCACTGAATCACTTCGAACCTGCCTTCAAACTCCTGCTTAATCCGTTCAAACGAAACAACAGCGCTCTCCAGAAAACATACCTTGTTCACGTCATCCTTATACAGATCAGCTTCTCCATACGTCAATCCGGCAATAAATGGATGCGGCTTCAATTCTTTCTTCTCCCGGGCTACCGGATCATTATGCACATCGCCATAGATTCGACGTTCCAGATGAGCTTGAAGATTGCTGCTTGCATACAATGCCGAATTGGATTCGAGGTAGAAGTCAATCTGGTGTTCATTGAAGAAATCGACCATATGGCGTACATCATCTGCGGTTACCCTTTTGTGATAAAGTACATCCTTACCGAATTCCACATAACCGCCACCGGCACCAATCAGACCATCGAACCCTACATCCCAGATGGAATCGTAGATCTCAGCCTTGGAGCGTCCGGTACATAGATATAGCAGATGACCATTCTCCCGGGCCTGTATACATGCCTTCTGAGCAGACAATGGAATATTTCCATCATCATCTACCAGTGTTCCATCAATATCAATAAAAATAATCTTTCTATTCGTTGTATTCATCTGTGTTTGCTCCCATCGTGTAGCTTGCTTATGTTATATCATACCATTGGTAATTCAGGCGCATCACCTTGTACTCCCCAAGGTCATCCACCGTTCGCGTATCAAAGTAGTACTACCGCTTTACATGCTTTAATTATTCCAAAGTCATTTTCTTGCCAACTTGTCCATATGAACCGTCTGCCACTCATCATTCTGCTCCGCAACAACCTCATATCCCTGACGTTTCCAGAAATCTACGGCGCCGGACAAAAAACGATGTGTATGTAAATATAACGTTGTATACTGCATGTCCCCAACCAGACTTTCCAGCTCCTTAACCAACATCGACCCGATGCCGTATCTGCGATAGGCAGGATCTACATAACATTTAACTATTTCGGCAGCCGATTGGTCAGGATATCGACCTTGTACCACAGCGATACGTCCATCGTATGGCACAATCCCGATTGAACCAACGATGCCCGCATCACCCATGACTGCGACAAGAAAGATCGCTTCGGGTGAATCCAGATAATATTCCCTGAACTGCTGGAAGTCCACGGGCAATGTGGTATGGTCCAACATGGGAAATACTTCTCTGCGTACACGCATGGCAAAATCGATTGCATCATGAATCTGGTGTTCCTCGACAGGTATAACTGTTGGTGCATCATGAAGATGTCTCAAAGCATTCACATTCCTCACCTCTGAATTGGAGCCTGATTACTGCCCTGATATGAACCCTCATTCCCATGACAGGTCATCTCTCTCATCTCATCTTACCGAATTTATCCTGTCCTATCAATCTATCTACATATCTAACCAAAATGGAAGAAAGCCCGCACAGTCTGATAGAGTTCGCATACGATAAGGCGTGTCACAATCCAGCTTAAAGGGGGGAAATGCTCATGTGGTTATGGATAGGTATATTTACTATCATTTTTCTACTCATCGGGATCATGTATCGCTATCTGGGCCATCAGGTAAAGAGCAAGTTCCATCCTCACGCTCCCAAGCAGCTTCTGGTTAAATTCAAGGAAGGTACAACCCCTGATGAAATGCATACTCTTCACAAAAAAGGGAGGTGCCATGTCGCTGAGACCTACGAAGATTTGGGCTGGTACCGCATAGAATCCCGCAAACAAATGCACCGGATGCTGAAGCATTACAAGAATCATGAGCTTATCGAACATGCAGAGCCCAATTACCTCGTTGAAGCATCTTATATTCCTAATGATCCATTCTTCCCTTACCAATATAACCTGCCAAAAATCAATGCACCTGCTGCGTGGGATATTACCCAGAGCAACAGCTCTGTCAAAATTGCAATCATCGATACAGGGGTTCAACTAAACCACCCTGAGCTGGCTGCCAAACTCCTGCCCGGATACGATTATGTTGATTATGATAATATCCCCGAAGACGGAAACGGTCATGGTACCCATGTCGCTGGAATCGCCGCCTCCGTTACGAACAATGGTGTGGGTATCGCAGGCGTGGCTCCACTGGCCTCTATTGTTCCGCTCCGCGTACTGGATAACAACGGACAGGGAACGGTAGGCAATGTTGGTAACGGGCTTGTCTTTGCTGCGAATAACGGTGTTCAGGTGGTCAATCTGAGTCTGGGAGGACCGATAGGTGATGCCTTCCTCCAGGCTGCCGTTCAATATGCATGGGATCGAGGTGCCGTGATTGTCGCTGCAGCGGGTAACGACAACACTTCGTTTCCGATTGTACCCGCATCTTATCCCAACGTCATTGCCGTCGCTTCAACTAACCCTTCCGATCTCAAATCCAATTTCTCCAATTACGGTTCATGGGTCGATATGGCTGCACCAGGGGATACCATTCTCTCCACATACCTGGGTGGTTCCTATGCTTATCTTAGCGGAACTTCCATGGCTGCACCACATGTGGCAGGAGTGGCGGCTTTACTTGCTGCACAAGGCAAAACAAATGCCCAGATTCGGGATGCATTGTGCTTCGCTTCCGATCCCGTTTCAGGATCTGGGGTCTACTGGACGTATGGGCGACTGAATGCTTATCAGAGTCTGCAAGTACCCTAATGCCCTCAACATCAACGCATGAAGAAGGGACGAAGCAGAGATTCATTCTGCCTTGTCCCTTTTATTCTAGCTCCACATGAACTCCATCAGATGTTTAGAGCACTTTGGCTAACGAACTGAGGTGACACTATGGGGTGCATTTCAGTCCATTTGAAAATGTAACGAATCGGAGGCGCGCTATTTTCATGTTTTATGCGTGTATTCGCCGTTTATCGCCGTTTTCGGATGAAATAGCGTCGCTGAGATTCGTTACGTTTCTCACCTCTCCAAAATCACTAAAATAAAGCGTGTAAGATCTGAAGCCTTTTGAGACACCCAATCAGAAGTATTGTGCACCATTACTTGCGATAACACCTTTGTACCAATGGAAACTCTTCTTCTTCACTCTACGTAGTGTTCCTGTTCCATCATTGTTTTTGTCAACATAGATATAGCCATAACGTTTCTTCATCTCTCCGGTACCTGCGCTGACCAGATCTATCGGTCCCCAGCTTGTATAACCAAGGAGTTCTACTCCGTCTTGAATCGCTTCAGCCATCTCGGTAAAATGACTATTCAAATACTCGATCCGATGGTCATCTTCAACGGTATCATTGTCCAGCAATACATCCGTTGCTCCGAGACCATTTTCCACAATAAACAAAGGTTTGCCATAACGGTCATGTAGCTGATTACATGTAATTCGGAGTCCCTTAGGATCAATGGTCCATCCCCACTCGGATGCTTGCAGATACGGGTTCTTCACTGAACCAAATACATTGCCTTCTGTCGAATCCTTCAAAATCTCAGGGTCCGTACTTGTACACCGGCTTGCATAGTAGCTAAAACCGATATAGTCGACCGTGTTCTGCATCAAGATATCTGCATCTTGTGGTTGCATTTCAATTCGAATGTCATTTTCCCTGAAAAATCTTTTCGTATATCCTGGATATGCTCCCTTCGACTGCACGTCAATGAAGAAGAATGACTCGCGATCTTTCTCCATAGCCTTCCACACGTCATCCGGGTTAGAGCTGTATGGATAGACCATTCCAGCTGCTAACATACACCCGATCTGTGCACCAGGAATGATCTCATGACAAGCCTTAACAGCAAGTGCACTCGCTACCAATTCATGGTGTGCTGCCTGATACAACACTTGTTCCTTATCTTCACCATCCTGTAGAACAATGCCCGCTCCGATATACGGAAGATGAAGCAACATATTGATCTCATTAAACGTCATCCAGTACTTCACTTTATCCTTATATCGATCGAATAGCGTCGTCGCATATTTCTCAAAGAAACCGATCATCTTGCGATTCTTCCATCCGCCGTAAGTCTCGACAAGATGTACAGGTACATCAAAATGACAGATTGTCACGACAGGTTCAATATTATATTTCAATAACTCATCGAAGACATCATCATAAAATTGCAAACCTGCTTCATTCGGCTCCGCTTCATCGCCATTAGGGAAAATCCGTGCCCAGGCAATCGAAAGCCTGAGGCACTTGAATCCCATTTCTGCAAATAACGCAATATCTTCCTTATACCGATGATAGAAGTCAATAGCTTCATGGGAAGGATAGAATTCACCTTCTTTGGGTTGATAAGAATCCAGGTTGCCCAGAGCTATATTCCATCGATTGGCACCAATCGGAATCAGATCTACGGTCGTTAAACCTTTGCCACCTTCCAGATAGGCGCCTTCCAATTGATTCGCTGCGGTTGCTCCTCCCCAGAGAAAATTCTCTGGGAAGACTGTAAACTTTTCATTCATTGAGGAGTTCCTCCTAACCATCAGTAATTTCGATTAGCTTAATACCGTGATCAACTTATCTTTCTCATGAACGGATGCATCTTTGGTACCTACAACATCCAGATATTTTGAAGTATTCGTGACAATGATCGGTGTAACCGTTTCATACCCTGCATCCTTAATCGCTTGCAGATCAAACTCAACAATCAGGTCACCTGCATTAACACGGTCTCCGTCTTTCACATGGGTTGTAAAATGTTGACCTTTCAGTTTAACTGTATCCTGTCCAATATGGATCAGCATCTCTACCCCATCATCGCTTACAAGACCAATGGCATGTTTGGTACGATATACGGTCTGAACAACACCTGTGATTGGTGATACCACTCTACCACTGGTTGGACGAATCGCAATCCCTTTACCCATGTGCTCTCCTGCAAATGTTACGTCATTGATTTCTTTCAGTGCAACGACTTCACCAGCCATTGGGCTTACGATTTCGTATTTTTGATTCGGATTTGGATCAAGTACAGGTGCTGGAGCTGGTGTAGCTTCTACTTTGTCTTTGAATCCAACTACGTACGTCAGAATGAAACCAAGGATGAATGCAATACCACATGCTACCAGGGCCATATAGAACCCGGAATCAACGCCTGTTGCTTTATTGATGAAACTTGGGAAACCGAACACACCCAGTCCGCCAAAGATGTATAATTTCGAACCGGCCAATCCCAAGATACCACCACCGATACCACCAGCAATACAGCTCATGATAAATGGTTTTTTCAGTGGAAGTGTCAAACCGTAGATCGCTGGCTCAGTTACACCGAAGATCCCAGAGATGAATGCCGGAATACCTAAAGATTTCAATTTCGTATTTTTGGTTTTCAGGATGACGGCAAGTACAGCACCGATTTGAGCAAAGGATGCAGCGAAAGACATTGCAATTACCGGATCAGCTCCAGAAGTACTCAAGTTAAGCAGCATGACTGGCACAAGTCCCCAGTGGAGCCCAAAGAGTACAAACACTTGCCACAAACCACCGATAATCAAACCTGTTGCAACTGGGCTTAACTCGTAGATGCCTGTTGCTCCTGCACCAATCAATTGGCCTGCCCAAGTGGATACTGGACCAATCAGAATGAATGTTGCTGGAACGATAACGAGCAAAGTAAAGAATGGAACAAGGAATGTGCTAACGACTTTAGGAATAATATTTTTAAAGAATCTTTCGATCTTAACAGCGAAGAATGTAGCAATAATGATTGGAATAACCGATGTGGAATAGCTCATCAAAATAACCGGAATTCCCAAGAACGTAATGTGAATCGGTGATTCAATTAACGTACCTGTAAACAGGGTGTACAATGGATCTCCAGCAGTCAAACCGGACAGCGTAGGATAAACTAACGAAGCACCTATCGCCATACCCAGGAACGGTGAACCGCCAAATTTCTTGATTGCCGTGTAACCAAGGAAGATTGGGAAGAAGTAGAACAGACAGTCACCCGTAGCATTCAATAGTTGGTACGTTCCGGAAGTGTCTGTAATCCATCCAAAGGATAAAAACATGGCTGTGAAACCTTTAATCATACCTGTTGCAGCCAGCAAACCGAGTAGTGGTGTGAAAACACCAGAGATCATATCGATAAATCGACTGAACAATCCAACTTTCTTGCCTGAGTTGTCTGCTTCCTCCTCAAACTGACCTTCACTCGGGAAATTACCCGCTTTAACAACTGCTTTATATACATCCGGCACTTCGTTGCCGATCACGACTTGATATTGTCCACCACTTTGCATGACGGTAATAACACCTGGCAGATTTTTAAGTTCTTCCGTTTTGGCCACGCTTTCATTTTTCAGTTTAAACCGCAGTCTTGTTACACAATGGAATACGCTGTTCACATTCTCGCGACCACCTACACCTGATAGAATGTCCTTAGCTAATTGATCGTAGTTGCTCATTGTAATTCTCCCTCTCTAAGTAGACTCCCCATGACTTTTGAAACAAATAAAACCTGAACTACTGAACATACACAACATACCGGATCATCCGGAAATCAGTCGTGTTATTCAGCAATTCAGGTTTTGCCCTTAACGGTTGCAACCCTGTAAGGCTGTACACTTGGTATTTAATTATTTTGATAACGAAAGTAAGTTGCATTCCATATCCTCTGAACTGAGGATGGTCGGAATTGCCTGATTGAACAGTTACAACCCGATTGATGTATGCGCTTACTTCTTGAATTCATAATAGTACATCTGAACTACATTTGCAACACTTATTTTTATGAAAAACAAGGAAATGATCGAAGTGATCCTGAATACAGAAAAACCTGAACACCAAATATAACGGAACATCCGGTTGTTGGTCATGTTCTGTCATTTATTCGTCCAGGTTTTGCCCTTGTGACTGGAACTCTGCGAGCTGATCTATGGAATTATTCAGAAGTTGCATTCACTACTCTTTCAATATGAATTGTTAAGTACATCATTTCTTCGTCAGTTAGTTGATATGTGTAGTTACTTTCAATGAACTTCTTGATTTTCTCCGAGCACTTATGTGCTACAGGATACTTTTTCTGGATCATCAAGAACAGTTCATCGTCGTTATTGCTCTTGTAATGTTTTCCTTTGACCAATCGTTGAGCGAAAAACTTCAAATGTGTCACAAAGCGATAGAATGTCAAGGAGTTCTCATCAAAGTCCATTTTGAAATGATACTTAATGATCGTCAGAATTTCCTGCATGACCTGGGTCATACTCTTGATGCTGGGCATATCCTCGTTCAGGGCTGCATTCACAAAATGGAGCGCCATAAAACCGGCTTCATCCTCAGGCAAGATGACACCAAACTGATCACAGATCATGTTGAGTGCTTCTAGTCCAACTTCGTACTCCTCTTTGTACAGCTGCTTCGTCTCCCAGATTAAACCATTGCGGATGGGTAGATTGTTGCGATACCGCTCAATGGCAAAGTGGATATGATCTGTGAGATGCAAGTATATGCTGTCATTCAGATTTTTGCCAAGTTTCAGTTTAGCATAAGCAATAATTTCTTCGGACACTTTCATGTATTCCAGCGGAATGCTTGAGATTAATGCCTTGAAATTTTCCTGAATATCTTCATTCTGTAAAGTAAATATTTTATCGATAAGCTGTTCCGAAACTGTATCACCCGCCCGCTTCTGATAAGCAATTCCCCGGCCGATGACAATGACTTCCCGTTCATCCTTAATCGCAACTACAGCATTGTTGTTCAGGACCTTCTCGATTTTCACTTCATCACTCCAATATACAGAAAAAGACAAACCAATCCCTTTTCTCAAGGTAAACGGCTTTGCCTAATTCTACAGTTACGACCCGATATGTTGTACGTGTTGCCTTCATAATATTACATAATTCTACATAGTGCAACACAAAGCATTTTACAGGAACTCATGGTTTATTGATTTTGCTGTCTTTCTCCAGCTCCGCTTCAATTCTGCGGTTAATGATATCCATCTTTTCTGAATTCAAACGATTAACTTGAGTGTACTCTTTATCCATCTCGTACTTTTCCATCTCATCCTTATTCATTAGTCTCAGATGATTCTTGATTGCTCAGATATCCTCACGCATGTTCAACGTCTGCCGGTAATTGTCCGCAACGAGTGCAAATATGATACCCCCTACCAAAACCGTGCCAAACGGAAACAAAAAACATAGTATAACGCCTACAATCAACAGTAAAAAAAAGTACAACGATCATTCTCCCCCTTTTGAACTCAGATTGACTACAACCTTTTCTCATAGGTATCTCTCAAAGATTCCGCTAATTGATCTTCCAAATGCTTGGCTATAAGTCGAATCGTTCCAGGATCAGATGTGATACTTCTTCCGGGCTCTTGTGTGTGTTATTAATCCGAATATAGTGCTCATGCGTAACTTCTCCCGGTTCGGAATTCAATCGATATTGCTTCATACTATCGAGCAGATCTTGTTCAGACCACTCCGTGTCACGCTTCGTTGGCTTATGTAGCAAGCGATGCGGACTCTTATTGCGTTCCAGTCTCTCCGATGAATCAGCTTCCAGTTCCACATAGCAGACCTGAGCTCCGTTTGATGCAAACATTTCGCTGATCTGGCGAATATACTCTCCGTCCTCTTCCAGATCAAAGGCCCATACAAACGTAAAAATCAGACCCGGCAGGTTACTTTTGGCGACCTCTTGAAAAATCTCTTCACGAAACAATCTCACCAGTCTTTTACCTTGAGGCGTACCATAATTGAAAAAAGGTGACACCAGTTCAATCGTCATATGATTATGAAATAATTTCAGATTCGTTATCTTCTCCAGTTCTTGCCCAACCGTCATTTTGCCCACAGCCTGCGGACCAAAAATAATAACTAATTTCATTTCATCACTCCTGTCAGGGTAGTGTTCATTCCATTATTTGAATTTTATGGACATTTAACTAGGATACCTTCTTTAGAACAAATAAAAAAGAGGTCTCAAGTGTTCCCCTCCATGTTAGATGGAACACTTGAAACCTCTTACCTTAAATTATATATATTTATCCTGACTTAACGTCCAATCAGTACCCATCCCCACTTCATCCGTCGCAATCCAATCGTGCAGATCCATGAGATCAGGAGCGCCACAACATAAGATAAAATAATACCAAGACTGAAATGCCTGGCCAGTTCATCTGTGAGTTCACGTCTCCAGAAGAGCAACACGAGTGGATGCATTAAAAATACACCGAACGCAACTGCACCCAGAGAATCCAGAACACGAGTCGCTTTACGAACCTCGGTATGCTTTCTTGTTCCCATTCGCTCACATAAGATCAACAGGAGCAAGCAGGCTGAGAGAGTAAACAGATTTCGGAAAAGGAACAGCACCGTATAGGTCACCACCGGGTATGAAGCGAAAGCGGTTTTGATATACGCATTACCATATATAAAAATGGCACCTCCACACAACAATGCAGCTATAAGCGCATAACGGAAGGTATACAGTTTCTTCAATGCCAACTCAAAGTTTAGCCCAATCCATGCGCCAAATCCGATCACAATCAAATAACTGGGTAGCAAACTACCTGTTCGTTCGAAGTGAAACTGCAAATGCAATGCATAGAATATGGCCTGGGCAGCAATAAAGAATAATGGCAAGTACCTATGAAACAGATGATGGCGTGTAAGCGACAGAAGCAATGGAAAAACGGCATAAAACTGAAGGATAATCAGAAAAAAGTACAAGTGTGTATGAGCCGTTCCCATCACTAGTTGTTTGGCAAACTGAATTCCATGTGTCCAGGGTTCCTTGCCCGCAAGCAGCTGTTTAATGACAAAATAGATGAGGGACCATACCAAATAGGGCACAAAAACATAGAGTAGACGCTTTTTATAAAAAGCAAGCATCCAACCCTTCTCGTTCACCTTGGAACTGTAGTTGTAAAACAAGACCAGAGAAGAAAGGAACAGAAACGCTGGGACAGCGAATTGCAGAAATGTATTCCAGAAGTAATACACATCATGATCGAGCGTATGCTTGGGGTAATGCGCAACTGCTGTTGAAGTCGCATGAATGGCTACCACTGCCATAATGGCAAAAGCACGATAGAGATCCAGATACTCAATACGCCGGGGCCGATTAACCGGTTGATTCATAAAGATAACCTCACTTGTGACTGATATGGGATGATAGTTTCCGGCCGCAATCCAGATTCTAAGCTTCATTTTAATCAGCACGCGAGGGTTTTACAATCATAATCTATATTATTTTTGCTATATTACATCATTTTTCTGCATTATTCGACATTATTAACCCAAAATCGTTCGACAACGTTACCATCTGATCCACATAGTCTTCATCACGGATGCCACCATTTCGAAGAATAACTCTCTTGGAAGGCTCAAGGTGCATCTATGATTGTAAGTTTTACCATGGTTATGCTCCTTTTGTTGTTCAACTTTTAAACAAGTTCGAAAAAGGACCTGCGTGTAGGCAGATCCTCTTTAAGTGCAGCTTTCCGCTTATTCTATTATTATACGGACTCTGTCAATGTAGGCTCCTGCACGTTCCGTTCTTTCTTCGTAGTAGAATACTTGTATGTGAATTGGTAACTTCCAGATCCCAGTGTGATTTGGACATCGTTCTTAATGCTCCGAATACCCTGAACTTCACTTACCTGATCCAAAGGTTCCCCATGCTCCAGAACGATCTGTGTACCTGCCCCAGGAAGACGAACGGTACCTTTCGTATTAGCAGGAAAATGCACCCGTATCTCCATTTCGTTGTCCGCCAACCGATGCCAGCTCGAAGTGACTTGACCATACATCGTCTCCATGCTTGCTTCTACCCAATCCAGTCCTGGCCCTGGTTGTGGCTCAATATGCACAACATGGAATCCTGGCTGATGTTCATCCGAGCGGATTCCAGCAACATAGCGGTACAGCCATTCCCCAATCGCGCCGTAGGCATAGTGATTGAATGAATTCATGTCCGAACTCCAGAGACTGCCATCCTCTTTGATCCCATCCCAGTGTTCCCAGACTGTTGTTGCACCTTGAGTTACCTGATATAGCCAGGACGGATAGTCCTCTTGAAAAAGTAATGTATACGCCAGATCGTGAAGACCCGCGTCACTCAGCACCGGATTTAGATAAGGCGTGCCTACAAAGCCCGTAGTAAGATGGTTCTCCGCCTCTTTCACAAGTTTGCCCAATTGTTCAACTGCACGCATCCGCGAAGTTTCATCCAGCAGATCAAATTGAAGAGCAAGAACATGCGCAGTTTGCGTTGGGACTGCAATTTTGCCAGCTGGAGTCACGAACTCATTTCGAAATGCATCCAAAATATGACTATGCAACTGATTGTAATATTCTGTGTCGTCTGTCTTCCCAAGTACCTTGGCTGCTTTAGCAGTTAACGAAACCGAATAGGCATAGAATGCAGTCGCCACATAATCCGTGTCCGTTGCACCAACATAACTATCGGGCTTGGAGTCGAGCCCCAGCCAATCGCCAAAGTGGAATCCCGTGTTCCACAGATACGGATCGTCACCCTGCACATGAATGTACTCGATCCACCGTTTCATACTCTCATATTGCTCGGCCAGTAATCTGGCATCCCCATACATCTCATAGATGGTCCATGGACAGATAACTGCTGCATCACCCCAAGCGGCGGAAGAATGATTCGTGTCTCCCCACCCCTCTGACGTGGAACTTCTCAGATCAGGAACGAAAAAAGGGATGCCCCATCCTCTCCCTGATCTGCCTTCAAATCCCGCAACCATTTGGTGAAGAAAGGAGCCGTGTTCATCAGATAGGAAGAGGTCCGGACAAACATCTGTGCATCGCCGGTCCAACCGAGCCGTTCATCCCTCTGCGGACAGTCTGTCGGAACATCAAGGAAATTACCCTTTTGCCCCCATAATATATTGTGATGCAATTGATTCACGAGCGGACTTGAGCATGAGAAATGACCTGTTCTCTCCATATTCGAGTGCAGCACGATTCCGGTGAATTGCTCCAGAAGAAGTTGTTCGGGGAAACCGATCAGCTTCACATAGCGAAATCCCTGAAACGTAAAATGGGGTTCAAATGTTTCCACTCCACCTCCCTTTAGCGTGTAACGGATGCACTGCTTGGCGTCGCGAAGATTATCGGTGTAGAAATTGCCCTCATGATCCAATATTTCAGCATGGTGCAGCTCGACCATCTGACCTGCCTCACCTTGAATGCTGAATCTCACCCACCCCACCATATTCTGACCCATATCGATTACACATTCTCCCTGGGGTGTTGTCAGCAAGGCGATCGGTTGTAACTGTTCTACCTTGGTGACAGGTACATTTTCCTGTGCAACGATCATATCTTTGGAATACTCCAACACTTTCACGGGTGACCAGCTCGCTTGAGATGAATCCGACCAATCAGACTCCATTCGCGCATCGTAGATTTCGCCCATATAGATGTCCGACATACGAATGGCACTTGAAGTAGCCGACCAATCCCCATTGGATATAATACATTCCTCTGATCCGTCCGCATATTTCATATGAAGTTCCAGCAGCAATGCGGATGTTGATCCGAATACCTCCCGTTCTTTGTTCCAACCCAGATAGCCTCGATACCAGCCATCAGCCAAATACGAACCTAATATATTCTGTCCATCCTGAAGCAAGGGTGTAACATCATAGGTTTGATATTGTAACCGCTTACGATATGAAGTCCAGCCTGGTGTAAAAAAATCTTCTCCTACTCTTGTGTTGTTCAGATGCAGCTCATATAAACCAAGTGCGGTCACATATATTCTGGCGGATGCTACTGGCTGCCTCACTTCGAATGTTTTGCGCATACGTGGGCAAGAAGTATTCTCATCCTCCTTATGGCATGCTGTGATCCATTCTGCTTCCCACTTGTTATGTCTATCCATACGTCCCATCTCGAAGTAAGCGATCTCGGACCAGCCCGTATCATTTCCGGCATCATCAAGAGCCCTAATCCGGTAGTAATATCGCGTTCGTGGTAAAGGTTGAAAATGGTTTAATTCCACATGTATGGATTGATCCGTGTTTTGCACGCCTGAATCCCATACCGTTTCATCGAACTCTTCTGTCAGGGACAGTTGGATTCTGTAAGCGGATTGTATGCAGTTTCGACGATCGGATTGCAATTGCCAGCTTAATCTCGGTGATTCTACATCCAGGCCAATCGGATTAATTCTGTACTCACAGCGAAGGTGATTAACGTTGAACATCATCAGCAACTCGTCCTTTCCATGGTGGCTTCCCCATCGGGTTATGATATAATTATATCGATTCCGTTGCAGTAAATACCCGGTAATCCAGACTGTTTTATCCGGTGATTCAGCCATCTGTGGGAGGAGGTTACTTATGAATCCGTCTGTTCAACGAATGAAGAGTGAAACCTTTCTGAATAATCATCTACAGCTTTTCGTCAATCGTTGCTCTGAAGATTTTGTGCTACCGTTTCACACACATGATTTCGTCGAGTACAGTTATGTAGCGGAAGGTAAGGGCTTTCATCACGTAGCCGAAGATGTGATTCCGGTAACTAAAGGTATGTTATTTGTCATTCCTGTCGGTGTTCCTCATGTGTTCCGTCCTGCGAGTACTAACACGAATGAAAATCCGTTAATTATATATAATTGTCTTTTTGATACTGTTTTGATCAACAGGTTGACAGCCACCATTCAGGAAAAAGAAATTATACAACATCTGATGAATCTGGAGCAAAATCAGGTTCCTTACATCTCCGTTGTGGATCACAACAACCAGATTGAAGAATTGATGCTGAAGCTGTACCGTGAATTCTCCGTTCCCGGGATCGGTTCGTCAACCATGTTATACATGCTGGCAACCCAGTTGGTATTGACGACCTATAGACATCTTTATCAAGATGTCCAAGATAAACAAAGTCATTCCACGGATTTTGAGTTTATCCTTCGCTATCTCAAGCAACACGTAAGCAATCGTGTTCAGATGTCTGATCTTGTACGGGTATCGGGCTGGAGTGAAAAACAGATTGCACGAATGTTTCTACGTCATACCGGACAGACCTTTAGCAATCATCTGCAACATCTTCGCGTCCAAAAAAGTTGTGAGTTGCTCAAGAGCTCACAGCACAAAGTAAGTCTGATTGCAGAGCTTGTCGGTTACCGGGACATGGATTCATTTTACGCTGTGTTCAAAAAAATAACGGGTGAGACACCGCTTCTATATCGCAAAAAATCCAGAGCACAGCACTCTGGATTTTGAACAAGCAATTTTCAAACATTAAGATATTAGAACATTCGTACTTTTAAACCATTAGACATTCACAACCTGCAATACTTCATCTATGTATACCTTGGCATCTTTCCATGAAGTCATCAACGGAAAGTTGTATTGCTCTCGCTCCTGTATATTCCACGGATGCGGAATACAGATGACTTTTTTGCCATCCTCATACGCAGGAATCAGATTATGTGCTCCATCATCGATCAGCAGATCGAAACCAAGCAGATTTTTTCTTTTGCATGTGATAAACTGTTCTGCTGTTATAAAAGGCATATGGTGCTGGAGCCAGTTCCATTTCTCAACAACGGTTCTTGGTTCTGCTGCCGTCACAACAATGACATCATAAGCATCGTTCAGCTTCCGCATCTCATCGACAACATACTCATCGTATAATTCCAATTCCTCGAACAGACCCGGCCGACCGTAAAATACATCATGAGTGCTTTCCGGATGACGCAAGTGGGATGTATCCCAATGAATCATATCCTCATAGCGAAGCAGATGGGTCGGGAAGTTGAGGTTGTTGTGATAAATGGCTCGCTTAACCAGTTGACATATCGTGTCATCCATATCCACAGCGATAATCGGTTTTTTCATCGTTATCCCCTCCCCCAATACGAACACAGTATATCACCCTGAGTGTCATGAAGTCATCATTTTTACGTTGGAGTTCCCATGCAATGAAGGAGTCCAAACATGTTCCTTTATACCAAAAGACGCCCCTGCGCCGCAATAGCTGCGACCGGAGTGCGCCTTATTAAATGGACTATTCCAAATTCTCACCATTCGAGGCAATGACTTTTTGGTACCAGCCAAAGCTCTTTTTCTTATACCGATTCAATGTGCCCTCACCGTTGTCGTCCTGATCAACGTAGATGACGCCATAACGTTTCGACATTTCCGAGGTGGATGCACTAATGATATCAATGGCTCCCCAGTTGGTATAACCCATCAGATCAACACCATCCATTACGGCTTCTTTCATCTGTGTAATATGTTTTCTGAGATAATCAATACGGTAATCATCGTTGATGGAACCGTCTGCCTCAACCGTATCTTTCGCTCCAAGCCCGTTCTCCACTACAAACAATGGCAATTGATAACGGTCATAGAGCTCTTTCAATGCAATGCGCAGACCGATCGGATCAAGCTGCCATCCCCATTCCGTACGCTCAAGGTTCGGGTTCTTAATCGTACTGTACAGGTTGCCTCCAGTTACTCCATATTCCTCTGGATTAACTGCGGATACCAGGGATGTGTAATAACTGAATGAGATGAAATCAACCGTATGCTCACGCAGGATCTGCTCATCTCCCGGTTCCATGGCAATGGTAATCCCGTTCTCTGCCCAATACCGCGCCATGAACGTTGGGTAACTGCCGCGAACTTGTACATCCGTATGCAGCAGGTTCAATTGATTGTCGATTTGAGCTTGCAGCACATCCTCTGGCTTCGAGGTTGCCGGATAATGAATCATGCGGGCGAGCATACATCCGATCTGGAAGTTCGGGTTAATCTGACGCGCCTTCTCTGTCACTAGGCTGCTGGCTACGAATTGATGATGAAGTGCCTGATAAGAAGCCTGCATCGTGTTATCGACCCGATCTTCAATGATACCTCCGCCGGTGAACGGCTCAATAATGGTTGTGTTAATCTCATTAAATGTCAACCAGTATTTAACCTTGTCCTTGTAGCGGGTCATCACCGTCTCAGCATATCTCACAAAATGTCCAATGACTTCGCGACCTGCCCAGCCGTTATATTTCAACACAAGTGACATCGGCATCTCATAATGCGAGAGTGTTACGAGGGGTTCGATACCATATTTGCGGAGTTCATCGAACACTTCGTCATAGAAGCGTAACCCTTCTTCATTCGGCTCAGCATCATAACCATTCGGGAAAATGCGCGGCCAGTTGATGGACAGACGGAAAGTCTTGAAGCCCAGCTCGGCAAACAACGCAATATCCTCTTTAAAACGATGGTAAAAATCAATTCCGTAACGCTTCGGATAACCCTCCGCACTATGATGTGCCATGGCTTTCTCAACGGTTGCACTGGTGACATGCATCAATTCTCTAAGGTTGGTGTAATCCTTTTTCTCAAAATAAGGAACCATGTCCGCCGTGGACCATCCTTTGCCGCCAGCGTCGAATCCACCTTCAGCCTGATTGGCGGCAATAGCACCGCCCCATAGAAATCCTTCGGGAAATCCTTGTCGATTCATCATGTCTATCTCTCCTTCTTTTGTTCATTCGTTTGACGATGTCTTATTTATTACATATTAGCCTTCAGCACATCTTGACCCATCTTGATGTCGCCCAATTGAACAGGTTCGATCTCTTGATAATCCGCTGTGTTGGTTACAACCATTGCAGTTGTAATGTCATATTCTTTGGCAATCTGATCGAGTTCAAATGTCAGCAAAAGGTCACCAGCTTGTACCCGTGTACCTGAAGTGACATGTGCCTCGAAATACTGTCCGCGTAGCTTCACCGTGTTAATTCCCACATGAATCAACAATTCCATACCGTTATCACTGCGAACAACAATAGCATGTTTGGTTTTGAACACGTTCATAACCGTCCCTGAGACCGGAGATACCAGTTCGCCCAACGTGGGTACAAAAGCTACCCCTTTGCCCATCAATTCATCGCCAAATGTCGGGTCATTTACTTCACGAAGCGGAATTGCTCGTCCTGTCATCGGCGCAGATGCAATCGCATTACTCGTCGGCGTGGGAGTACCCATATTATCTACATCTACATTCATAGTTGTCGTAGTACCCTTGGAAGCTACTGCCGCTGGCGCTGTAGAAGCTCCAGGCGAGAATTTAGCCAATGCCTCAGCGTCGCCTTCCTCTTCCTTAATGCCGAATATCGTAGACATAATCGTACCCACGACAAAGGCCAAAATCATGCCACCAAAGGAATACCAGAAGGTTTGCCCGATCAGAGAAGGCAGACCTGGGAGACCACCGTTACCCGCAAGTACATAAGCTTTTGCTCCAAAGGCAAGAGCGAATCCGCCACCTACAGCACTACCGATCATGGCTGCGGCAAACGGTTTTTTATACTTCATGTTAACCCCGTACATGGCAGGCTCTGTCACACCCATCAGAGCTGTAAAGCTCGTGGACAATGCGACGGTTTTAAGTTTTTTATCTTTTGCCCGGAAGAATACGCCGAGTGTTGCACCAGCCTGACCCATATTGGAGATAAAGGTCAATGGCAAGAATTTATCGAAGCCCAGTGTAGCAATATTGCTCAGGATGATTGGCACGAGTGCATAGTGCATTCCTGTCATAATAATGAGCGCCATCGCGCCGCCAAGAACAATACCTGCAATCAATCCGCCTTCATTCAGGAGCCAGTTGATACCACCAGACAATCCGCTACCTACAAATGTACCCAACGGACCAATCGCGATCAGCGTCACTGGAACCATAACAAGCAATGTAATCAGTGGCACAAGCAATAGCTTGAGTGCAGCAGGAATAACGCGGTCAACCCACTTCTCAACATAGGACATCAACCATACCGCGAGTAAAATCGGGATGACCGATGAAGCGTAACTTACTGCTGTAACCGGAATGCCGAGAAACGCAACTGATTCACCGCTAGACAGTAGCGCACCCATATCCGGGTACATCAGTGCGGTACCTAGCGCAATCGCGACAAACGGGTTACTGCCGAATTTACGAGCAGCGCTGACTGCAATCAGTAAAGGCAGATAGTGGAATACGCCGTCACCAATGGCTGAAAGAATACGATACGTATCCGTTCCAGCAGACATCCAACCTACGGACACGAATAGGGCAAGTAATCCCTTGAGCATACCTGCCGCAGTAATCGCTGGAAGCATCGGAGCAAAGACGCCTGCGATTGTTTCAAAAATATTCAGCACTACATTTTGTTTTTTATCCGACTTTGGCTCTTTATTTTCTGTACTTTGCTGGATTGCCGGATGTTCCTTCACCATAGCATCGAATACTTTTGCCACATCATTACCGATAATGACCTGGAATTGATCGCCGGAAATATTGGTTCCCATGACCATATCCAATTTCTTGAGTGAGCCGTTATCGACCTTGTCATTACTTTTCAGATCAAAACGTAGTCGAGTGACGCAGTGATACACCGAGTTAATATTGTTGGTTCCCCCAACGGCTTTAATGATTTCCTGTGCCGTTTCCTGATGTTTCATGTTGATTCCCTCCTTATTTTTCCAATAAAAAATACCCGAACGAATAGCGCAGATCATCACGCCTTTTCATTCGGGTATTGCCTGATTGAACAGTAACAAGCCCATAGATATGATGTTGTGTATGACTCTCCATACTGACTAAGGTTCAACATGTTAGATGTCCCGCTTAGGTTTCATCAGACGCTCCAGATGGAGCGTAAGATATAACTGCTCGGAGTGGGTCATGTCATACTGATAGTTTTTATGGATAAAAGTCTCGATCTTGCCAATACATTTGAAAGTCTCCGGATAGTTTTTCCGAACCACTTCATACAAATACTCCTCGGCATCGTCATGTGAAGAATGTGTAATGACACGCTGGCAGAAATATTTCAAATGGGTGATGAAGCGGAAATAGTTGACACTATCTTCGTCCAATTCGATGTTAAAGTGATATTTGACGATATTCATAATCTCCTGCAACAGCTGCATTAGATGGGTGACATCGTTCATGGAATCATTCACTTCCGCATTGATGAAATGCAAAGCAATATTGCAGATTTCATCTTTGGGGAACTCAATATCCAGTCTTTCCTTCAGCAAGGTCAGTGCTTCTCTGGCCACATCATACTCCGCCTTATAGAAATGCTGAACTTCCCAGGAGAGTGGATTTCGAGTAATCATTCCTTTTTCCAAGCGTTGAACGGCAAAGTGAATGTGATCAGACAACGAGACATAGATCCCGTCACTGATGGTTTTGTTCAGTTGCGTTCGTGCCAGTGTCACAATATCATCTGTTGCCTGCAGAATTTCAATAGGCACTTCAGCTACGATGGATTTGAATTTTTCATAGATCGATGCATCCTGAAGACGGAAGACCTTCTCGATCCGCTCTTCATCAATTACATCGCCTGCCTTGAACTTAAATCCGATACCCCGGCCGAGGATCAGCAGTTCCTGATTTTTGTCATCCACGGTACTGACAATATTGTTATTAAATATCTGTTTAATAATCATTATGGACCCACCTGGTTTTTTTTGAGGAATAAAAAAGGGCAAAACCAAAACAGAAATAATAGAATCATTTCCATAGTGGTTTTGCCCGCATTACCGGTAACAAGCCTCGGATCTAATCTATCATAACCTGAAAACGGTGTCAACCACAAATACTGCCATTGATATTCAACTTTCTTCCCTTACTTGAGTCATTTCCCTATGTTCCGTGTTTAAGGGCACATATGTTTTAATATTCACATATTGATACAGATTCAAACGAAATATTCCCAGCGACTCATCGGTTGAATCGAATGAGATTATAACTAAAGTAAATGTTTTGAAGGAATTTTCACCTTAAATAGAGAAATGATTTACATTGTAGTAAATAATTTTAGAATAAAGGGGATTTATTCGTGAGGGACAAAGTAAAAGGATTACTCATTGGTATCACAATTGGATCAATGCTTACAGGAGTTACAGCTTATGCAGCATCAGGAACGCCAATAAAAGCTTTACTACAGAAAGTAAATATTTATGTAGACGGAACAAAGAAGTCGACAGCTAATGCAATAACCTTTAACAACACTACATATGTACCCGTTAGAAGTATAAGTGCTGCACTCGGTGAGAACGTAGCTTTAAAGTCAAACAATCTGTACATCGGCAAACAACCACAAATTAAATTAACAGGAAATCAAGCGTTTGAACTGTTATATAAAAAAATAAAAAAAGAAATCGATATGTATAGTTTAACTGTTGGTGAGGAACCAAAAGACGGAGATTATTATGTAATGCGTTCATACTCTGACAGAGAAACACATGAAGTAACTTATGGCCTTTATTACATACACATGTACACAGGAGAAGTCTACGAATGGAACTTCAAATCCAAGAAAATGGTAAAACTATAGTTATTAAAAGGCCCTTCTCTCGAAGGGCCTTTTGTCCTTACTGAAACGTTACATTAATCTGTACAATCTCCGAACGACTGCTTGTGCGAATCGGAGGTCCCCAGAAGCCAAATCCGGAGGTTACGATGGAGTGCATAGAACCTTTTTGCAGATAACCCCAATCATTCTCGTAAATAGCCTGTGTGATGAACTGAGCCGGCGCAATCTGACCACGATGGGTATGACCGGATACGACCAGATCTACATTGTTTTGCTCCGCAATATCCAGATCATACGGCTGGTGATCCATCATAAGTACCGGTTGGGTTAAGTCCGTATCTTGTATTAATGTAGCTACTTCTGCCCGATCCTTCTCTGTCCGGTCTTTCCGTCCAATCAGGGTGATTTTGTCATCCAGAACGATCTTGTCATCGTACAGAACTTGCATGTTGCTCTTCTCCAGCGCAGCAATCAGATCTTCAATCGGACCATCGAACTTGTCGTGATTCCCGAGCGAAGCATAGACGCCGTACGGAGCCTGAATATCACTGATAATGTCAGCAATTCCGCTATTAAGATACACTTCCAGATTGTCATCAATGATATCTCCAGGATACAGCACCAGATCTGGCTTCAGTGCATTGATCTCCTCCACCATGCGTTTGGCATGTGCAGGACCAGATAGAAGCCCGAAGTGCATATCGGCAGCCATGACAATGTTGAGCTTGTCTACACCTTCTACTTTTTTATCAATCTGAATGTTATATGTTCTCACTACCGGGCTGTAGGCGTTAAAAATGCCATAACCCAGTGTTGAAATTAACAATACGAGGGTAGCAACACCTGCCCACTTGTGTGCATGATGTCTAGGAATTCGGGTTAATCTCAGTAACCACAGTGTCAAATGAACTACAGGCAGAATTAGCAATAATAACGAGAAAATCGCAAGCCAGTAGGAACCGATGATACTGAGAAAAGAGATGCTGCCAAACAATCGTGCCAAAATGAAAGAAAAAGCAAGAAATACAAGCGCTATAATATACAACCATCGAAATCTGGCTGACACGACAGGTTTCATCCAACTCCAGCCGCTCCTGCCTATGTAGAATACTAATAAACCATATACTACCACAAATAATATACCTACTAATACGAACATGCCTGGCCTAACCTCCACGTCAATAAGTTGTATGCTGAACTCTGATAACGAACAAGTCCGTCTGAACAAGTATAACGTAAAAGCAGGAGTTCAAACACCGGTTTGCTATCTTTAGATAGGTACATTTTATTACAATTTGGTGATACTTAATTTCTAGATATCTAACTCACCTAGCCCAATATCATTGCTAGAACTAAAAAGACATTCCCACAGTCGTCATGAACGACCGCGGGAATGCCCTTCTTCGTACTAGAATCTTACTCGTTCGTGTCCATCCACTGGAAGTGGAATGAACCTTCTTTATCCACACGTTGGAATGTGTGAGCACCGAAGTAGTCACGTTGTGCTTGCAGCAAGTTGGCTGGCAGACGCTCCGTACGGTAGCTGTCGTAGTAAGACAGTGCGCTGGAGAAGCCAGGTACCGGAACACCTTGTTTTACAGCAGCCGCTACAACTTCACGCCAAGCACCTTGATAAGACTCAACGATATTTTGGAAGTATGGATCAAGCAGCAGGTTTTTGAGTTCTGCGTCTTTGTCATACGCTTCTTTGATGTTTTGCAGGAACTGCGAACGGATGATACAGCCGCCACGGAAGATCATAGCAATGTTGCCGTATTTCAGATCCCAGCCGTACTCATCGGATGCTGCACGCATCTGTGCAAATCCTTGTGCGTAGGATACGATTTTACTTGCAAACAGTGCTTTACGCACATTCTCGATGAATGCTTTTTTGTCGCCAGAGAATGCTTCCGTCGCTGGTCCATTCAAGATCTTGCTTGCTGCTACACGCTCATCCTTCATCGCAGACAAGAACCGGGAGAATACGGATTCCGTAATCATGGACAAGGGTATGCCGAGGTCCAGCGCACTTTGGCTTGTCCATTTACCTGTTCCTTTTTGTCCAGCAGCGTCCAAAATCACGTCAACCATAGGTTTACCGGTTTCTGGATCGTATTTGGAGAAGATATCTGCTGTGATCTCGATCAGGTAACTGTCCAGCTCTCCTTGATTCCATTCCGTAAAGATCTCATGCAGCTCTTCTACGGAAACGTTCAATACGGATTTGAGCAAATGGTAAGCCTCACCAATCAACTGCATGTCTCCGTACTCGATACCGTTATGCACCATTTTCACATAGTGTCCGGCACCGTCAGGTCCGATGTACGTGCTGCAAGCATCATCGCCAACTTTGGCCGAGATCGCCGTCAGAATCGGTTCAACCAACTGATAAGCACTCTCTTGTCCACCCGGCATGATTGCAGGGCCTTTCAGAGCGCCTTCTTCCCCGCCGGAAACACCTGCACCAATGAAGCGGAAACCTTTGCCTTCCAGCTCTTTGCTACGACGTTGCGTGTCGGGGAAGTAAGCATTACCTCCATCGATAATAATGTCGCCTTGATCCAGATGAGGAAGCAGCTGCTCAATGGTTGCATCCGTCGCTTTACCCGCTTGTACCATGATCAGAATCTTACGCGGCGACTCCAAGGACGCCACAAATTCTTCGATGGAGAATGCACCTATCAGGTTTTTACCTTCTGCTTCTTTCAGAAGATCATGAGTTTTCTCCGGGGAACGGTTAAATACCGCTACCGAGAAACCTTTACTTTCAATGTTGAAAGCCAGGTTTTTACCCATTACTGCCAATCCAATAACACCAATCTGCTGTTTACTCATTATGTCCTCCCAATACTCCATTATTTATATATTTTATGTTGTTAAAACGGATGAATTATTACATATTACTGTACTGTTTTTTTCCAGTCAGCTGCAAATTTGTCCATACCCTGATCGGTCAGCGGGTGTTTGGAGATCTGTTCAATAACGGAGAATGGAACCGTAGCAATATGCGCTCCAGCCATCGCTACACGTGTAACGTGATCCGGATGTCTTACGGAAGCCGCAATAATCTGAGCATCCAGGCTATGTGTACGGAACAATTCAGCAATTTTGGAAACCAATTGTACGCCATCTTCGGAGATATCATCGAGACGTCCTAGGAATGGGGATACATATGTTGCACCCGCACGTGCAGCCAGAAGCGCCTGATTGACCGTGAAGATCAACGTTACGTTGGTTTTCACACCTTTTTTGGTCAAGTAACGACAAGCTTCAAGACCTGCAAGTGTCATTGGCAGTTTGATGGTAATGTTTTTGTCGCTGTTATTAATTTTGATCAATTCGTCTGCTTGGGCAATCATCTCTTCAGCAGTAAGAGCATCTGGTGTTACTTCCGCAGATACGGACTCAACTTCAGGTACCAAACGCAGGATTTCTTCGATACGATCTTCGAATTTCACGCCTTCTTTGGCTACCAAAGAAGGGTTCGTTGTTACACCGGACAATACGCCGATTTTATAAGCTTTTTGAATATCATCCACGTTAGCTGTATCGATAAAGAATTTCATGATTCATTACCTCCAGATATACTTTAGTATGGTTTACAGATTGGCATTAACTGCCAAGGGCACGTCACTTTCAACTTCCAACTGCTGATTCGCTGGCTCATCAAACCACCAATGGTGACCTTCCTCTTCAAGCATAGCATCCGATTCAGCCGGACCATAACTTCCTGCAGGATACAGGTGAAGTGGCAACAGGTTTTCCTGGAATGCATCCAGAATCGGTTGCACCCAAGCCCAGGACAGTTCTACTTCATCCCAATGGGCAAAGAATGTTGGATCTCCATGCAAAGCATCACGAATCAGGTTCTCATAAGCTTCTGCAAGATCGCCGTTATCCGGAGACAGGTCAATATGAACCGGTTTGAATTCACCTTTATTCTCAGGATCACTCGCATTCAGCTGCAAAGTCATACTCTGGTCAGGACTCATCTCAATAACGAGCAGGTTCGGCTTGGAACCATTGTCTTTCGTTACATTCGCCTGTCCTGAAGGTTCTTTGAATTCAATCACGATTCGTGTTGATTTCTCCTTCATTCTTTTACCCGTACGAATGTAAAACGGAACACCCCGCCAGAAGAAATCATCAATTTGCAATTTGGCAGCAATGAATGTGTCATTCATCGTGTTCTCCGCTACACCGGGTTCAGCAGCATAAGCGCTTACCGACTTGCCTTGAATGTTTCCTTCAGCATACTGTCCGCGAATGATGCTTGCGCCAACGGTCTGCTTTTGCAATGGCTGGATAGATTCCATGATGTGTTTCTTCTTCAAGCCGACTTTTTCCGATGTGCTGTTATATGGAAGCTGAATCGCCATCATCATGAGCAATTGCAACATATGATTCTGGAACATGTCTCGCACAGCGCCTACATGATCATAATAGGATGCACGTTCTTCGACACCTACAGTCTCATTTGCCGTAATTTGCACGTTGGAGATGTAACGGTTGTTCCATAGTGCCTTCATGATCGGATTACTCTGATGTAACGTCTCAAGCCGCTGTACCATCGGTTTGCCCAAGTAATGATCAATCCGATAAATCTCTTCCTCCGTGAACGATTCGCTTAACTTGCGGTTAAGGTCTCTGGCGGATTGCAGATCGTGACCGAATGGCTTCTCAATAACGAGACGCTTCCAGCCCTCCGTGGAACCCAACCCACTTTCCTGAATGTTCTCCGCAATGGGTTCGAAGAATTCCGGTCCGACGGATAGGTAAAATAGGCGGTTGGACGGAATGCCAAGCTCGGCCTCTCTTTGTTCAACTAATTGCAACAGCTTTATATAATCTTCCTTATGGCTTATATTCAATACACTGTAGCGGAAAGCTTTCACAAATGATTTCACCTTTTCAGGATCAGCCTGGCGTCTGGAAAATTCGTTTAATGATTTTTCCACTTGTGCCTGAAAGAATTCATCAGACCACTCTCTGCGTCCCAGACCAAATAATGAGAAGGTTTCCGGAAGCTTCTGCTCAAGATATAAGTTATATAAGGCAGGATATATTTTTCTTTTGGCTAAATCGCCAGTAGCTCCAAATAAAACAATGGTAGTTGGTTCCATCTCGCCGTTCTCCTTCCAAGTAACTCTGGTTTCTTTGTTGTAGTTACACTATAATACGTTTCATAGCCATACAAGTAATTAATATATTTCACAGGAGCTATAGACAATATCTATGACAACAAATTATGAACTATATAAAGTCTTTTACTGGGCCGCCAAAACGGGAAGTTTGACCCAGGCAGCCAAAGTACTGTATATCACTCAACCCAGTGTCAGTCATGCCATCAAACAGTTGGAAGAGAGCTTTGGTCTTACCTTGTTCTATCGAAATTCCAAAGGTGTATCGTTGACACAGGAAGGTACCAGTCTGTATTCCTATATTGAGCAGTCCCAAATTCTGATATCGCTTGCCGAAGAGAAAATGGCAGCATTGAAGAGTCTTGACAATGGTGAATTGAGGATCGGTGGCAGTGACTCCCTGTTCAAGCATTACATGCTGGCGTATCTGGAGGAATTCCATACGCTGTACCCTAATATCAAGTTACATCTGAGTCATGGAACTACGCCTGAAGTCATTACGTTCCTCAAGGAAGGTAAGATTGACCTTGGAGTTGTCCGGATGCCCATTGTTGATCCACAGCTTGAAGTCAGGGAAAGCATTCAGCTGAAAGACTGTTTTGTGGCGGGAGAACGCTATTCCCAGCTCAAAGGTAAAGTGATGACACTTGAGATGCTCCTGGAGCATCAACTGATCCTCTTCTCCCGGAACAGTCGGGTTCGGATGGCGATAACCGAATTGTTTAACAGTTATAATTACACATTGAAGCCTGAGATCGAGGTCGGCAGTGTGGATCTGCTGATTGAATTTGCACGTCGAGGATTGGGTATTTCCTATGTAACACGTGAATTCATCTCCAAAGAGTTGGAGGAAGGTTCTCTGTTTGAAATACAACTTGATGTCCCGCTGCCTCCTTCACATGTAGGGATAATGAGCAAACGCAATATGCCAATATCTCTGGCAGCCAACCGTTTTATGGATCTTATTTTCAAAGCCTGAGTTGTCAGAGATGACAACAGGTACGACAAAGAGCTTCACTATCCTTTATGGAAAGTGAGGCTCTTTGGATTGAATAATGTTTAGTTAACGACTAATGACTGACCAGATAGGAAGCATCCAAAATGAGGGCCACCCTTCCGTTACCCAGAATTGTTGCGCCAGACAGATGGTTCATGGCACCCAGATAAGTACCTAGCGTCTTAATAACGACTTCCTGATTCCCGATGATCTCATCGACTGCGTAGGCTGCAATTTTGTCAACGGAACGCACAATAACCAGTGGAATGGTTTTGGAATTGCGATCCGATCGTGAATAGTTGAGTTTGTCACACAGTCTGTGGAAGGGTACAATTCGTCCATGATTCAGAATCGCCTGTTGCCCTTGAATCATCTGAATATCCTCAGGGGATATCCGAACAATCTCAGCAACGTTGTACATCGGCAAGATCAGGACACGTCCTGATACTTTGACTAACAGACCTTTGATAATAGCCAATGTAAGCGGAAGACGAATGGTAAATGTGGTCCCCACTCCAACCTCTGTATCTATATCAATAATTCCGTTGAGACGTCCAATCTGACTGCGTACAATATCCATTCCCACGCCCCGGCCTGACACATCACTGACAGAAGAAGCTGTCGAAAATCCAGGTTCAAATATGAGATGTACAGATTCCTGTGTAGTCAAGCGTGCTGCCTGTTCTTCACTTATTATGCCTTTATCCAAAGCAGAAGCCTTAATCTTTTCACCATCAATACCTTTGCCATCATCCGAAAAACGAATCACGACATGGTTCTCTTCATGAAACGAAGTCAAGGTAATGCGTCCTTTGGACGGCTTCCCGTGCTCCGCTCGAATCTCCGCGCTTTCAATGCCATGATCTGCACTGTTCCGGATCAGATGAATCAATGGGTCACTCAATTCCTCAATAATCATCCGGTCAAGTTCAGTCTCTCCACCCTGGATAACCAGTTCCAGATCTTTGCCCAGTCTCTGCGAAAGGTCGCGAACCAGTCGCGGAAAGCGGGTGAATAGTTGATCAATGGGTAACATACGTGTCTTCATAACACCTTCCTGGAGCTCCTTGATCACTCGGCCCATATGGTCGGATACCCCGCCAATATTCTGCATGAGTGCAGAAGGCTCCTTACGTGCGCCCGAACCACTAAGATCTGCAAGGGATGTCTGATCAATTAGCAACTCTCCAACCAGATTCATCAAGTGATCCAGACGTTCAACATTCACGCGAACCGTAGGCTGAGCAGCCTTCACTTTCTCTTCCGAGACAGGCATGGTCACGTTTGGAGTCGTCCGCTCTGTTTCAGAGGTTAATTCCAGTGGTGCAGAAGTCGCTGCAACCTCATTGGATTCCAGCATATACGGACCAATCTCCAGCATATGGATATCCGAGTCGGCAGACAACTCTGCCTTGAGTTGTTGCTGGTCCTTCGAAGTAGCCACGATGATGATAAACTGACCATAATGATGGTCCTCATTCTCTGCGCCTGGCTGGCTCTCCATAAGAGAAGTAGCAACAACCGTGCCACATATATCCTCAATGCGTTGTCGCAAAATATGATATCTGGCTGCTTTCATCATGCAGGTCTGCTCCAGCACGATCTGAATAGACAGTAGCTGCTTGCCTGACACGATGGCTACCTGCGCCATGATCGATTCGGCTGATTGCAATTGAGGTGCTTTTATTTTCCCGACTACTGCCGGCGTCTGAATCAATGCCTTTATTTCACGTACTACCTCTCGAAAGTCTGCATAAGCTTCCCCACGGATATACTGATCACGAAGTACCTTCATGGCGTCCAGAGAGCGAAATAAGGTATCAATCAATTCCGAGGTCATTTCAGGTTTTTTCTCCCGGACCCATTCCAGAGCGAACTCCACTTCATGAGTAAGGTCACTTAATTCACGGAAATCCATTGTGGATGCGGATCCCTTGATGGTATGAGCTGCCCGAAACAACGTCTGAATCAGTTCTACCGAAGGCGAAAGCTCCAGTGCCAGCAAAGATTGATCCATCCGTTCCAGTTGATCATTCAGTTCTTCGATAAAGATGTCACGGTAGGCAGATAAATCCATCATTCGTGTATTCCTCCCTAACCGCCCAATATTTCGTCCAGTTTTAAAATACCAACCAGTTCATCACCCTGCTGGCCCACGGCTTGAAAGAATGCTTCACGGTTACGACTGTGACCTCCGGCAGGTGGATGTATTTCCGAGTAGGTTGTTACTTTGTTCACTCGATCCACGATCAATCCTATAAATTCATCCTGATATCGAACCACAATAATTCGAGTTGCCCGGGTATCCGGTTCATCCGGCATCCCCAGCAGATTCCGCAAACTCATGACACATACAACCTTGCCACGCAGATTAACTACCCCTTTAATCTCCGGACGGCTGAATGGAATATCCGTAATGCTGAGCACTTTAATAATTTCGTGAATTTCTTCAATTCGAATGGCGCAAGTCTCTGCACCGACAGACAATTCTATATATTGTTCCTTCTGAAGTGAAGACATCGATTCACCCTCAATTCGATATAATTATTGGGTTTTGAAGGCTGCTGCGGAATTAGATAGTTCTTCCGCCAGATGAGCCAGTGACTGGCATGTCGCTGCTGTCTCTTCCGACGCAGCAGCGGATTCCTCACTGGAAGCCGAGATGGATTCAACAGAACTCATGACCTCTGCCGCTTGAGCTGCCTCTTCTTCGCATGCAGCTGCAATTTCGTTTACTTTTTGTGAAGAGTTATTGACCATATCAATGATCTGATCAAAAGCCTGTCCAGTCATGGAAGACTGATCAACACTAGCGGCAACAGCCTGTACGCTTTGTCTTGTATTTTCCTGCATGGCTTTGATGATGACTGTAATTTCTTTGGTTGCCTCACCGCTTCGCTCCGCAAGCTTCCGGACTTCGTCTGCCACAACAGCGAATCCTCGCCCTTGCTCACCTGCACGCGCTGCTTCGATTGCAGCATTAAGTGCAAGCAGATTGGTCTGCTCAGCGATATCGTCAATCACTTCGATGATGTCACCAATTTTACGAGAATCATCTTCAAGTTTGGACATTTTCATATTTACCGCTTGCATACCTTCCAATGAAGTCTGTACAACTTGTCCACCTTCACGAGCAGTCTTCACGGTATCATTGGACAATTCAGCTGCTTCTTCTGCACTTGCAGCTACAGAGTTAATTGCCAGTGACAACTCTTTGAACAATTCAGAGATGTTACTTGCCTCATGGGATTGGCTTGTGCTGGTACTTGCAATTTCTTGTGTACTTGCTGAGATTTGTTGTGAAGAAGCAGCTACACTTTGGGAGTTCATCACAATATTGTTGATTAACTCTTTCAGATTGTCTACCATCCGATTCAAAGCCGCGGACAATTGACCCACTTCATCTTTGCTGGAGATGTCTGACTTGAGGGTCAGATTTCCGTTCGCGACTTCCGTTGCCAGACCCAGCATGGCCATGAGTGGCTTCGAGATGGAACGAGAAATGATGTAACCGATCAGAATACTGAAGAGTACAGATACAACAACCATAACAATGGTTACTGTAAAGGCAGATGTGTAGGCTTCTTCCGATTTCGTATTGGCCTGTTCAGCCAAAGATACATTTAAGTCCACCAAATCCGTCAACGTTTGTACTACCTGGTCACCCGGAGGTTTCAATGTTGCTTTCAGGAAATTAATAAAACCTGCATCATCTTCTGCTAATGCCAGCGTGACACCTTCATCGTACAGTTTCATATAGCTGTCGTACTGGGTATCTAATTTACGAAGTAACTCCACTTCTCCCGTTGTGGTCGCCAGAGGACGATATGTAGCAATTCGATCCTCAAGGGATTGACGAATTATGGCTATACTTTCTGTAACTCTGGTCTGCTCTGCTGCTACTTCCTCAAAGTTCAGATCACGTATGTTAACCCGCATTCTCTGATAATCAACCTGAGCTGAAGATAATTCTTTCACTGAATTCAGATTGTTGTTATACATATCTTGCATTCTTTCATTGGTGCTTCTCAACGTGACTACTGAATAAATTCCTAGTGCTGCCAGAATCATTGACACAACTAAAAACGCTGAAATAATCTTTGTTGCTGTTTTCATATTACTGAACCATACCATCTAAACTCCCCCTATGCATTATCGTGTCCAGTTATGTAATTTACCTTGCTAACCCTTCTCCGAGGTTGCACTCCAGACAGCATACGATCTATTTCGACAGATTTATATCAAAACTGAATAGCGTATTTTCATTTCTATTAATTTGCACTATTACGAATTTATATTTTAGATATTAAGATTCTAGTAATATAGAATGTAATATACTAAGTACCTGATTAATAAAATATTATAATTCATATATACGAAAACCATATATTATTTTATTGTTTTTATACATGAGTTATCAGACATAACAATTTCGAAATATGTAAACTTCCTTTTTTACATTTTCAAGATATTAATATATAGTTCTTGGGTCTAACAACCGATGTCAATTATCAAAATTAATTGTTTAATTAAGCTTTAATACCGTCCCCCCCCATGACTAAAGTCTAACTATGGAGAAACTTTAACTAATTCTATGGTCACACACAAATAACCAAACCCTCTTAAAGAGAGTTTGATTATTATAATATAATTCTATCCATTCATATGGATAAATTTACACACCGTACAGCTGTTCCAGTTCCATTAATCGATTCTCAATTCGCTGAGGAATAATACCAAACAAGTTGTCCCAAGTCATGAACATCTCCGGCTGCAACAAATATTCTTGGAACTCCATAGCTGGCACGAATGCCTTGGTCTGTAGATATCGCATCACCTGAGCATCGATCTGTTCATTCGTTTCAAAATAACCGTGGAACAATTCATTCACAAGTAGCCCATCACATCCCGCTTTAGCACCTGCTGCGATGTACAAGTTTGGCAATAACTCGAATACAACTGGAAGTGGTGAAAAAGCATGTTTGCCAGGCTGTGAATACAGACATACATGACGTCCTATCATATTGACCCGATCTTTCAACAATCCGCGCAGCACTTTGCCATGAAAGCTGGCTTCACAGTCCACAACCTCTCCGTCATGACCCACATAGATCCACACATGCTCCATTTCATACAGATGTCCAATCTCATAATCCCACCAGATCGCAAATTCAATCACATATTGTACTACCTCGACTGGAAACTCAATATCCCTCCTGAACGAAGGGGAAGGCCCTGAACGATGCAACACAGAAACGCCCACCAAATCCGGATAGAAAGGTTCGTTCCGATCAAACATCAATACAGGTGCATAACTCATTGCGGTTTGAAGCATTTCCATTTCTGACATGGTCATGGATGGTATCCCCCATTTTCATCGATGTTACAACCATTTTAGCAGAGATTTCTATAGGTGTTAACGTATAGAATAAGCCCGCAACCAGATAAGTTCCAGTTGCAGGCTTAGATGATTCTATTTTATTAGAGAGGAATTGCCCCTAATCTCTAGATCCTTTAGTTGGTTTAGGTGCATTGGATGGTTGGGTAGACAGGTCAGAAACAGCAGTATCACACCCTATAGGTGGACCCAAAATAGCATCATTTTGTATAGACGCAACGGCTCTGGCATAAGCCTCCTCATCCAGACAATAGGCTCGATGTGCCACTTCGGGTGGTGTTGCCGCTAGAAAATCAGCTCCGAATACAATATCAGGGGTCGGTTGATCAAAAATAGTTAATACGTGTACATCATCTGTTTCGGCTACAAACCAGTGAAACCAGCCTTTAGGGAACACGGAAACCTGCCCCGGTTTCAAATGATACGTTATTCGCTCACGTGTGAACGGGTTGAACACTGATGTTGTAACTTCACCACGGATGACGATGACCATCTCAGTCACATTGGTGTGCCAATGAGGCTGTACAATAATGCCTTTGCTCAGATATACATTGAAGAAACCATTTTCAATCGTTGGCAGTTGCGCTCCAAATAGCTGGGTCACATAATTACGCGGGTCTCTTTGATAATTAACAACAGCATTAGAATCAGCCGCCAACTGCACGTTCGGGGATTGCAGAATCGGATTAATCATGCGATTATTTCTCCTCCTTGGGCATACATCTCATTGTTGTACTGTATGCCGGAGAATAGAAAGATAATACCATTTTGACACATGTTATGAACTCTTTTTAATCCGAAACTACAAGTTTCTTGCATCATTTCTTAGGAACTAGACTTGACCAGGGAATCTTGCTCCGGCTGCAATGCCTTGGGGTGATATACGATCAATCTGGTTCATCTCATCATCTGTAAGCGAAACCTGTAGCGCTCCTAAATTCTCGTGAACTCTTTCCAGGTTGCGAGTCCCCGGGATCGGAACGATATGTTCTCCCTTTGCAAGCAACCAAGCCAAGGCAAGTTGTGAGACCGTGCATTCTTTTTGCATAGAGATTTCTTGAATTAATCCAACAACCTCCAGATTTTTCTGAAAGTTCTCACCTTGAAAACGTGGATAGTGACGACGATAATCATCTTTCGGCAAATCCTCCAAAGATCGGATCTGACCTGTCAGGAAACCACGTCCCAATGGGCTGTATGGAACCAAACCAATGTTTAGCTCATGCAGGACCGGCATAATTTCATCCTCAAGCTCACGACTCCACAATGAGTATTCGGTCTGTAGCGCCGTAATCGGGTGAACAGCATGCGCATGCCGAATGATCTCTACTGGCGCTTCAGACAACCCAATATATCGAATCTTCCCCTGTTGAACCAGATCGGCAAGCGTGCCCACCGTCTCTTCAATGGGTGTATTGGGATCAGGACGATGTTGATAATACAGATCGATATAATCCATCCCCAGGTTGTAGAGACTCGCATCTACTGACTTTTTGATGTAAGCTGGGTCTCCTTTGGGGCCCTGCGTGTGTGTTATACCGAATTTGGTGGCAACGATAACCTCGGATCTTCGACCTTGAAGCGCACGTCCAAGCAGCTTTTCATTCCCTCCAAATCGCTGTTTTTCATACTCTCCGTACAGATCCGCCGTATCAAACATAGTGACTCCTGCATCCAACGCACCCTGAATGGTAAGTACCGATTCGTCATTATCCGGCATCATCATCACACCCAGGCCGAGCCCGGATATTCGTAATTGATCATTTCCCAGCGTTCTTGTCTTGATCATGTGGTTCCCTCTTTTCTTGTTAAAATAGAAACGTGAAATAGATACGTTTGAACTTGAGTTCATTCTATTTCACTCCAGAGATCCCAACCACACTCTGTTTATGCTAGTAATGAAACTACCAGGGTGATCGACTTTCTATACGGCAACAGGGACGTAAATACAACAATGAATACCTGATTGACTGTTCAGATTATTCATGGAAAAGATATCGTACGCATGCACAACACCATCTGCCCGATCCGTCGTTTCAAGCAGGACGCGATTGACTTGTTTCATTTCGACTTGGTGCAGGTTCCAGATCGTTTGGAAATCCACATTTTCTTCACTCAACCGACTCACTATCCTTGCAAACTCGGGGTCACTCGGATACTTGTCATAGTACGTACGGAAAACAGCTACTGAATGCCGTGCGAATTCATCCCAGTTGTGCATACGCTCCCTGAGCGTTATATCCAGAAATAAAATCCGCATCATTAAACGCTCATTCACATGCATCGAGGAAAAGTGGAAGAGGTTCGTGTCTGCAGCTTCATTCCAGGCAAGTACCTCAGAACGTTCATTGGTAATGAAGGCGGGGTGAGTCAACTGCCCAATAATGCTCTGCCACCCTGGCTCCAGCTGAGAATACGAAGCAAGGAATTCATGTTCCGTATTGGGGTCCCATATGTCAAACAGATGGCTCTTCTCTTCCAGCGTTAACTGGAGCGCGTTCGCTATGCTCTCCATCACTTCTCGTGAAGCCGCCAATTCCCTACCCTGTTCCAGCCACGTGTAGTACGTTGCACTGACACCAGCCAATACGGCTACTTCTTCCCTTCTTAGACCCGGCGTTCTTCGCTGTCCATAAGATCCCGACAATCCGACTTGTTCCGGCTGAATGCGGCTTCTCCGTGATTTCAAAAACTCACCCAGTATTTTATTACGACTCGTTCCTGTGTCCATAACATCGTTCCTTTTATATAAAGTGAATTGAAGCGAGTCAGACTCTATCCAGAAATGGAAGTCTCTGAATGGCTTTGATATAATTCATTTATTCATATTTCTACAGAATGCTAGATATCAATTAGCTTAGCATTGACTGGTGTAGAACGAAAGGAGCAGAGCATGATCCCTAAGGTTGGAGATGTGTACTGCGTGTACGTCGAAAAATTACAACAATATACCGCCTGCCAGGTAATCGGGCTGAAAGAAACGGAAGGTAAACCTTCCGACACGCTTGCCTCAGTTCTTCAGTTAGATTGGACTGGTGATCAACTACCTGATGAAATGCAGCTTCATCAGATGCAACCTCTAATCTGTAATTTCTATTTCTGGAACAATCGAGTTGACCATAGTTACGTGAGTGCTAATGTTCCTTCACAGTATGTGCTTGCAGGTAACCTCCCTCCTCTCTACACCGAGGAAACGAATTCGTATGGCGGAGGCTGGCCGATCGGAGAAAGACTTCACCTCCAGCGTGAATGGGAAAGTATTGATGCGATCCGAAGAGCACAGTTCAAACAAGCTGCGGATGATGACGAAGAAGTCATGATTGGCGATCGTGTAATACGGCGCAGTACGAGTACCCTCCGAGATTTCAGCCCTACATCTGCGGAAGATGTAACCGAACTTGCCAAGCTACCTTGTCTGACACATATTGAAATGGATGGATATATGGAATCCATCTTTCCATTTATAGAGGACAATCCGTTCATCAAAGAGCTTCATATCATACATCATGGTCAAACGATGCTGGATATCAGCAAGAGTCACCTGACCAAACTCATTGTGGATGTCAGCGGGTTGGAGCGGTTGATTTTGAACACGAAGATGACGAGTCTGAACTTCACAGGAGAGCTGTCCCCTAGTCTTTGTATCGTAGCTCATGAAGATGGTAAACGCATCACTCTGAATGTCCCAGTGGACTTGTCACAGGTTACTGGTATTTCGCGACTTGAAGGTCTGTATATCAGAGATATCACAGAACTCAATCTGGAGCCAATTGTGCAGTACTATCCTGAGCTTTCAGAATTACGATTGTGGGGTAAACCCGGCAATGTATCCCATATAGAAACGATTCAGCATTTGGTGACTTTGCAAACCTTCACTACATATGACGTGTTCGGCTTCGACGGTGATCAATTCCCTGATCCAGAGCTGCTTCCCGAATTGACTACGCTGTGGCTAACGAGCCTGCCTGCCGATGCAGCCAAGTCGATCAAAACAAAATATAAAAAATTTGCTACTGCCGGACTTGATGTGGAGATCACCAAAGCACGCAAACCGGAATGGCTTGCCGAGAACCTGAACAATCCGTTTCGGGATTGGGATGGACGGGACCACATCAAGGCAGCACACGCGAAAAAAGCAGCTCAATTGTACAAGCAGTGCTTGAAGGAAATCCGTCAATTAAGTCAAGGTCCCATGGATCAGGAGTCTATACACAAGCAGCTCGTCTCCATGGTTGAAAACTACACCCAGACCTTCAACAAGATGGATGCCAAGACCGGCTTTATTGAAACGATAGAGCGTGAGGAGATTTACGTTGTACTAGAGGGATTGATGGATCAGTTGGTACAGGAGTTGGAATTGCGGCAAGATGATTCGGTTAAGGTTAATCACGAGGAATTATATGAGGTATTTGATCGTTTGAGGGATTTCTAGGTTGCATGTTACGATTCGTCTATTCGCTAGAACGGCAATATTGTGCCAGAAAACTATTTATGTAAAGAGGGTCTGTCGTGAACATGGTGGGACCCTCTTTTGTGTGAGTACAATTACGTATATAGCAGGTTCACATTTAACAATAGTATATATCTATAAATGAAGCTCATTGAAACACCCAGACTCCATTATATGTTCTCGGAACTTGCTACATTTCATCAAAAAAATCTGCAATTCATATCGCTGGATCTACCATGAAATTTTCAAATGTAGCTATCGTTCCATGTTCTTGATGTTCAATGTCTGCATATCCAATCATTTTTCAACTCGGGTATAGATATCGGACAATCTCTTCTTCACAATATCTAACTACCTTTAGGATTTCCGGATTATTTTGACATTCAGGTTAACCCCATACTCCACCAACAACTTAACTACTTCCGGTTGATTGCAGATTAAGGCAAGGTCGAGTGGCGTCAATGCTATGTATTTGCTGAGTACGATCTCTTCTTCGAGATCCATGCCCTGTTTAATGGATTTTTCTAAAGCACCCATGTCTCCCTCATATATTGCCCTAGCGTGATCAGGAAGCGTTTCAAATGATCCTTGATTTCCGATTTTGAACAAATTTATAACCGCCTTGCGTTTGCACTTATTGGCTACACGACTACCAGTCTTTTTTTCATACTCTTTGCTAATATTGCACCCACTACAAATTGGATAAGTAATGATAAAATTGATAATTTCCAGTCTATCAATACCCAAAGTGGCGAGAAAATCATACTCAGTTTAAGAAATGAATCTAATTTACCTCTAATATATAACTCACCCTCGACCCAGACTGAAATAACTGTAGCCAAAAACATAACTCCCAGTGAAACTGTAACAAAACAAGCACCTAAATAAAATCTATTCCATGCACTACTTTCTACCAATGCAAGTACAACGAACCATGCCGTAACAAAGAACATAATGAAAATAATTAGAATAGGTTTCAACGGCTTATACAAACGAAGAATGGAAGCAGAAGCTTCTCCCGAGCTATCCTGCGAATCTATTTTATTTTTTTGTTTCTCAAGTTTCTTCATTTCAACTTTTATGAAACTCATTATCGTTGAAAGGATGGATGTATCCCGCTGGGAATAAAAACCTCTTATTAATTCTCGCATATCTTCAGAAAAGTAAGAACTGCACTCGCCAAATTTGTCGTATAAATTTTGAACTGCTCCTGCATGATTATGTTGTGCCAACACACTAGCTATTGCGGCCTCAACTCTAGTGTATGACTCCATCTTCTTTTGAATTTGAGCTAATTGATTCTTGTTATCCGTTTCGATCATTACTTTGAATTCTTTGTATAACCATATGATGACTGTACACACAATGGTTGAAATCAGCGATATCTCAGGGTTCATTTTGAAATAATTTAATAGTTCTTGAAGCACAATACACCACACCTTTATATTAAAAATACTTATTCAACTTTTGTACCTACCTCTACCATAACCATAGCGCCTGTCTTAAAACCCTTGACAAAACAAGCAGCTGAGTACGATGAATGCACTTGATCTATAAGATCCATCATTTGTTCAAGGTCTTGAAAATCCTGTTTTGATAATTTGCTTTGGAACCTCTCTATGTACATGGTAACTTTCTTATTCAACTCTCGGTACTCCGCATCTTGAGGAACAATATTCTCTTCTGGTCTGAGATTACCGTAATATAATTCTTCTATTATATTTCCCACATCACAGCCCTCCTTTCTCTAATAAATGCCTAGTACTCATCTCATGACAATTATATAAGATTCAGAGAAAATGATGGGGTTTTATGCAATATTCGCATGTAATTCTTATAGCCTTCATAGAAAATCGCATTTTACATGCTTTCTTTGACATAATAATGCAATGCTTGTTGAGCCCTACCTCGGGAATATGCTAAGATAATGGACACCTATTTCCACAAGATCCTATTACAAATCAACAGTACAGAAAGGACACTATGAATCCTTCATCACTGTCATCCAAGTTACAACATATCATTCCACCGCTGGATCTGCGAAGCTGTCTGGTCAGCGTACGCGGTGAGATCATGTACGAACACTACCGCAACCACGAGGCTGCGACAGATATTGCAAAAATCAATTCATGTACCAAGAGTGTGCTGTCCGCGCTCATCTGTATAGCGATGGATAAAGGCTTGTTGCCAGAGGCATCTACCCCAATCTCCACCTTTTTTCCACAGTTGACATCCGATCCTGATCCTCGCAAACCAGCGATTACGCTGGAACAACTGCTCACCATGACAGCCGGATTCAACTGGGACGAATTCGGCGGGCAGAATTCATTCCCTCGCATGACCCGCACCGATCATTGGGTGGATTTTGCGTTGGAACAACGCCTAAGTCATGAACCGGGTACATACATGGAATACAATTCAGGAGTATCACAGATTCTATCCGCCATCCTGATGCAAAATGTAGGCATGAACGTAGCCGAGTTCGCAGAACGTTATCTTTTTGACCCTCTGGAAATTAAGCATTATGAATGGGAAAGCGACCCTCAAGGTGTTCATACAGGTGGGTTTGGTCTAAAGTTGTTGCCCGTAGATCTGTTGAAATTCGGTCAGCTGTTTCTACAGCAAGGTATATGGGAGGGGCAGTCTCTCATTTTAAATCATCTCGTCTCCCGTTCAACGCAGCCTTTCATTACAGTCAGTCCACCAAATCACGGCAGTTATGCTTGGCATTGGTGGGTGGATGTCTATCCGAACGAAAGGTCTTCCGCCGAAGATATTGCTGCTGAAGACGACAAACCCAATCTCCATTATTATTACGCGCGAGGGTTTGGTGGGCAGTATGTATACATTGTCCCTCAGCTGGAACTCGTTACGGTGTTAACCAATGATAAACGAAAGAAAGAGAAACCTCCGCTGGATGTTTTCCCTCGATTAATCGCCCCGAGCTATGGAAAATGTTATAAACGCAGGCAGTCCTTCTATCCTGTCCGACCAATGAACCCCCAACCTTATGTAGGCATTAACCAGCCCATAGGCTGGGGTTTTCGTCATGCCAAAGCTTCTTCGATTGCAATCGTTATTGGATACGGACCAGACTCTTGATTAGAGATCACAACCAGTTGTAGATCATAGTCCGGATACACGGAAGACATGAACGACACACCTGGATCGAACCCCATGACATGAAATTTGAAAATATCTTCCGCCTTGCGGTCAATCCAGATCCCTTGCCCATAGTACTCTTCGTCTTCTTGATGAGCATGTGGAGTTAATAACTGCCGCGTCGTCTCTTCATTCAACAATTGGTGTCCCAGCAAAGCATCCCAAAATCGGATCATATCCGGTGCTGTACCATATGCCCCACCATCTGATCCACCTTTGACAGGAATGGAGAACATATTGGTGTTCCAGGAGCCATCTTCATGATCGATATACCCTAAAGCTGTGTTACGCGGGAGCTGATCTGTTAAGAAATAACCGGAGTCCTTCATGCTACACCGTTTGAAAATGTGCTCTCCCACATAATCTGTAAACGACAGTCCTGAATGTTGTTCCACGATAAGCCCCAGCACAATAAAAGCCGCATTGTTATAGTGGAATTGCTGCCCCGGAGCAGACTTCATCGGCAGATGCTGAAACATGGGCAGAAAGTCACTCAATTGCCGCATCACGTAAACCGGTCTGTCTTTCCACAATTCTGAAAAGTCTTCCATCACTTCTTCATCGAAATAATCTGGAATACCTGACGTGTGTGTTAACAACTGATGGATGGTAATTCCTTCGTCCCATAGTGGAAACTCCACATCCAACACATCGTTCAGCTTGGAATCAGCAGACAACTTGCCTGCTTCAATTAGATGGCATATACTCACTGCCGTGAAGATCTTACATCCTGATGCAATTCCGAAGCGTGTATCCACCTGATTGGCAAGTTCTTCACTGCGATTCGCATAACCTCGTTTCATATTCAAAAGGGTTTTCCCGGCTTGCTGGAGTAATACAACACCCGAAAAATTCACACGTTCCATGACTTCTTCTACTTTTGTTGTCAACTCTACTGCATTCAACATTTTGTTGCTCACCTACTTGTCTATGTATTCATTACATTCTCATTCTTAATTCTTCGTCATATCCTGCATACCTGCCAAATTTCCATAAAAAGAAGGATTAATCCCTTATAAAAGGAAATAACCCTTCTTCAGACAACGTAAGATTAAGTTTGACAAAGCATGCTCAAATGCTGTTCAATCACTTGTTCCACTCGTTTTACTGTAAGTCTATCTGGCTGCATTAACATATGAATGGCGAGTCCATCCACAAGAGCATATAACTTCTCTGTTTCCATCTCGGCATCCAGTTCAGGATGTGTCATCCCCTGCTTCTGCAACTCCAGTATCACCCATTGAACCGATCGATACATCCCTTGATGCATCTGATCACTTAACTTTTTTAATTCGGGGTACACCAATAATTTGGCTGTAAACGAAAACCAGACCTCCATTTCCATCATTCTATCTTCGTCCAACGGGAGAAATTGCAAGAGCAGATTCTTCATATCCTGCAGTACAGATTCACTCATCTGTAACGCCTCCACCCTTTTCTGTACCCGTTCTGCAAAAAGGTTCATACAAAAGGTGAACAATTCGGCCTGTGTGGCAAAATAATGACGCATGGAACCTACAGATAGTCCCGCTTCCTTCGCTATATTCCGAACTGTAGCATGCTCCAGTCCGTGCTCTTGTATGACCCGGATTGCTGCATCAGCAACGATTATCCTTTGAGCTTCATGATCTACGATTTTTGGCATGACAACATTATACACCAAGCTTCTCTTTTTGTAATACACTGTGCTATAATCTTTTTAATACTTTGTATTAAATAAAAAAAAGCTGTAGGAGAGGAATTCATAAGATCATGCATACGACCATCCCCACCTCAAAACGCAAAAAATTCGGAGTTTTCACCTTCATAATCAGGATATTATGCACAATCTTATTACTGATTGGAGCGTCATTCCTTTATGAGTGGTTTGCCTCATCGCAAGCCAAAGAGGATTTCCCACCTCCCGGAAAGTTAGTTCAAGTCAGCGGTTACCAATTACACATCAATAAACAAGGCAGTGGTTCGCCAACCGTCCTTATGGAGGCTGGAAGTGGTGAGACCAGTTTGTCGTGGAGAGACATCCCTGCCGAACTAGCCCAACATGCAACGGTGGTCACGTATGATCGCGCAGGATACGCCTGGAGTGAATCTGCATCCACAGAACGTACAGGTGCGAATATCGTTCAGGACTTACATACAGCTCTGGAGAAGGAAAATATCCGTGGCCCTTACATTCTGGTAGGGCATTCCCTTGGTGGTATGTATGCCAGACTCTTCGCACAGTCGTATACAAGTGAGGTTCAGAGCCTTGTCCTCATTGATGCGCGACCTGAGGATGATGAACGGAACACAAAGGCTTTGTTGGAACAGGCTCAGTTTCAGGGAAACCCGCCTGCCTCCTTGTTATCTTTACTGAAGGTATCTGGAGCTTTCAGATTATTCCCAGACTTTATGCTTGATGGTCTGGTTGCCAAGCAAGATCGGGATACTTTTGTTAATGTGATTGCTACCCCTTCCTATTTTCACGCCAAAGAAGAAGAAGCCCTCCACGCCCATTCAACAGAAGATGCCATTCGTGGCCAACGTCTTGGATCAATCCCTGTACGTATCATTGCACGCGGACGTCCTCAAGACTATGCTAGTGCAGGGATTCCGGTTGACATTGGGCAGAAGCTCGAATCCATATGGCAATCGGGGCAACGGAACATGTTGAATATATCGAAGGATAGTCAGCTCATTGTGGCCACCCGCAGCGGGCATATGATTATTCACGATGAACCTGAACTGGTTGTGAAAACAATCCTTGAGCTAATCTCTGATAAGTAGAGATATTTTTCTTCAGAACATCCTGCGCTCGATCCAATGTTAAAGGGCTGTTCCGATAGCCATGTGTATGACTTGGAACAGCCCTTCAAGCAATGAACATTAAGATTAGATCTAATAAGTTCGGGTTTAAGAAAACAAATGTTAGCGTAACGCTTGCAGGTCCGACTCGGGACTTCCTGCACTCTTCTTCATTTCACGGGGAGTCCTCGTATTGATCAGATAATACAATGCGGCATAGATTGTAGTGATAAACGTGCCAAAAAACAGGCAAAACGCCAGAGAAGGTCGACTCACACTTTCGTGCATCAGCTCAATCAGGGTCTCGCGATTCGTCAGTGCATCCCAGCTATTCAGTCGATATACACGTCCAAGCAAGACTCCATAACTCCCCAAAGCACAGCCTGCCAGTACAAAAATCCAGGATGCCCAACGTCCAATTCGGTGATAGATCACTTCCTGAAGCTGATACATTGACAGGAAGCCAAGCAGGAGTCCAGTCCAGACAAACATTAATACAACGCTCAAATCATACCAATAGGTGTAGTCCACCCCATTCCCACCATAATAGCGGGAACTTCTAGCCGTCAGATGAATTAGATCCGTAACAATGTAGGAAGAATTCGGGTAAAATAACAACCACAGCAGCCCACTTGCCACTGCAAGCCATGAAGCACCTTTCCACTTCACATCACTCAGAAGATAAGCTGCATAAGAGAACACAAAAGGAATCCAGCCCAAGAACAGATTCCAGATCAAGAAGCGGAAATAACGCTGATCCAGCCAATCTGCGGCTACGTAGTACAAGCCAAGCGTTACTATTGTGACCACACTAAGGAAAATAAATATGCGAATATAATTCAGTTTTCTCAATGATTCTGACCTCACTTGATTAAATTCTTAATTAATTCCGAAAATATCGGATGATTTCTTCCTTATTCTTTTCGACACGCAGATTCAATCCTCGTTTATCCTTTATCCCATACTGCTGCAATTCATGGCCTGGATCAAGCACCAACGGTTTGGTTGCCACATCGACCAACAAATCCATCGTCAATTGGTAGGCTTCCCGTAACTTGTCCATCGAGATAAATGATTCATACCGTTTGATCAGTTCAATGAGACGTTCAGCATACACAAGTCGAACCATACTGTCCGCACTCTTGAGTTGTCTTGAAGCAAATGCTGTAATCGCCGTAATAATGGTCGGTTCTGTCCGATGTTTGGCGATCAGCGCAAGCTCATCCACTGCATTCCAATTCATGATGGACAGTTCAGAAGATAATTGATCCATTCTTTCCTTCATCCATAGTTCTTCTAACTCCTGAGGTACTTCCCAGCGCTTGTAGTCAGCATATATACCTTCTCGGTGCATTTGTATAGCGCTCCCATAATATTTGACAAACCATTTTTTTGGTACATCCCATTCGGTATCTGTCACATCCACCACCATACCCTGTCTCTATTTGTACTTGTCCCCACAACATATTACATAAATTTACTGATGAGCAAGCATACTAGAATCATACCATTTACCAAAGGAGAATCAAATTCACAATGAATCCGATAAACCCCCAGAACCGAGTTCAGCCACAAATAAATACCAACCCTGGTTTCACACCCATCGCTAATCATGGCGGTCATGAAGTATTTGATGTACATGAGATTTTGGCAGGAACCATTAATGTACTGGATCAGTACATGATTTTCCGTACATTCGTACAATCTCAAGAGCTAATTGATATTCTGGATCGTCAGTACAACTTCATATTGTCCCAGTACAATCTGACCGCAGAATGTTTCGCCTCGGGACTGAAGCCCCATCAGGAGACTGCAACCTACATGATACCTAACATTGTACCAACGATGTATGGTCTTAAGCCAGCAGCACCAAAAAAGCCGAACCAAAGCTTGTCTGATGTCAAAGATGCCGGGATCAGCAGTCATATGTTGGGACTGATCAAATCACATACCGCTCTCCTAGCCATGTCCGCTAATGAAATAACAAATGGGACTGTGCGCCGAGTCATCGCTTCACAGATACAACACTTTATTGAGATGGCTTATGAGATTTTCATGTTCCAAAATAAAAATGCTTATTATCAAGTTCCACAACTCAGTCCAATGGATACACAACAGATGCTTCAGGCATATACTCCGGCAACTTCAACACCTCAGATGCCGGTGAACAATAAATCTCTTCATTAATTAGCCAAAGAAATTAAACATAGGCCTGATCTTCCAAGAACAGTCTCTTCAACCCAATCAGGTTGTGAGAGGCTGTTTTTTGCGTTTAATCATTATCTGCGGAAGATCCTTGATTCGCTTGCCAAAAACTGGTTTAATCAAAACAAACCTGTACAGAGTAACCCCTTGATCCTACTATGATATATGTGTAACAAATTGTAAGTGAGTACAAATGGTCTATGGACTATTATTAGGAGGTTTATACATGCGATTGAAATACACGGCTATAACTCGTATTTGCGCAGTAACTGTAATCGCTACTGTCATCGGTACAACATTTGCACCCCAGACAACACTGGCTGCGCCTGTTCCCGCTTCCAAAGCGGTATATCATCAATTCCAAACCTATCGAACAGAAGCAGCGAAGTCCACAGAGAGTCTGGTAAAGGCACGTAAGTACCTGATGAATCATATCGATAAAGTCGGTCCTTGGCAGGCTACACTAATGACTCTGCAACTGGAGAACATGCAGAACGTGAAACTCGCTGATATGGATCAAAAAATGTACACAGAGCACTTTCAACAAGCCCTGTCTCATGCCCATGAGAAGATAGAGTATGAACAGAATCTTACCTACAGTAATTTGCTTAAAGAGATTAAAGATCCGGCCGTGCGTAAGCTCTTGCAGGAAGCCTCTGATCTCGGGTTCAAACTGGAAACCAGTGAAGGAATATATTACCCTATTATTAACTATGAGATATACAAAAAGTTCAAGCCCTTCGTACAAGCAGACATTGCCTCATACATTGATATTATGGCTGCCGAGTCCAATCAGATGACCACTTCAGATGCAGGCATTGTCATCCCGTGGAGCGAGTTAATTCAGCGTACACTGGATAAAGAAGCATTTTTGAACAAATTTCCCAATTCGAATCGAACCACGATGGTGAAGCATTTATTGTTTGTCGAATATGTTTTTTATGGAAGTGATAACACACCTGCTTACGATTGGTACACAGACGATGAGACCCGTACACTGGTTCCTGATGTGAAACAGGCATACGAGAAAGCTTTATCCAAACGGGAGCCCGACACCAAAAGTCTGATTCTGGATACACTGGAGCAATTATTGCAGGTGCTTAATCAGAACAAGAATGAGCTGACACCTGAAATCAGAAAAATCATTGAGCCTGTTCAGCAACACTATGCCGTGGAGTGATTCATCCTGCCTAAATACAAAAAAAAGCGGCCGTCCTCATCAAAGGAAATGCCGCTTTACTTTTGTATATCCGTTTCTTACCAGATGGTTGAATCAATGAAACGAAGGTTGAACCGATGTAAGTTTGTTCGGATTCACAACGAGATACACTCCTTCAATTCGTTCACCGGAAGGATCAAGCTCCAAACAAAGCACTTCGGATAACTGCCCCTCTTTCATCAACGCGAGTTGAAGCTCACCATTGATCAGCGTGGGTACCCATTCTCTCGTCCGCAATTGGATAAGTACTCGGCGTGAGGTCAGGAGTGCAAGCACCCCTTTGTGCACCCCCATCGTTCTCATAACGGTGTGTACGACACCTCCGCCATCCGCTGTAAATACAGGCTGCTCCGCTAGTAACTCCAGCATGGCAGAGACATCATAACGCAGGAAAGCCGTTGTAAAACGACTTAGTAGTTCCTCTTTGGTCTTCAGATCAGCATCACTCTGCTCAATGGCTGGAAGCCGATCAGGCAGATTACGTCTGGCACGACTAAAGATCTGACGACAATTACTCTCCGTTTTGCCCAACCAATCCGCTATTTCGGAATAATCATACTGGAACGCTTCACGGAGTACAAAGACAGCACGTTCCATGGGCGAAAGACGCTCCAACATGACCAGATAGGCGTAGGAAATCATCTCTTTCTTCTGTATCGTTTCCTCAGGTGTATTTCCCATTTCACGATCACCGATCGGCTCTGGCAGCCATTCACCAACATAACTTTCCCTTTGGTTGCGGGCGGAATTCAGCAGATTCAAGCTACGGTTCACAACGAGCCTGGCTATATAGGGCTTGGGATGACGAATTTCCTGAGCAGGTTTGCTCTGCAGCCCCGCAAAACACTCTTGCACGATATCTTCAGCTTCCATCACACTGCCCAGCATACGGTAAGCGATCGAGAAGGCATAATTTTTATAACGAATATACAGTTCACCAACATCCAGAGAAGACAATTCTGGCTCTTTGGCATGGGGATTGGACTTCATGAGAATGGCCTCCTCTAGCATGGATCGTATATGTGTTTAATTAAAGCAACCCGGATACATCCCTGTTGTAATCGCAATTCGGTTCCAGTTGTTAATGGTGTTTATGGCCATAATCAGGTCCACCAGTTCAGATTCACTGAAATGTTCACGAACCTTATTATACAGTTCAAGGGGTACGCCATGTTCCGAGATGTGGGTTACGGCTTCAGCCAGTTCCAGCATAACACGTTCTTCATCGGTGAAGAAAGGTACCTCGCGCCACACACTCAGCAACAGGATATGATCCGCGTAATCTCCCAATTTCATCAGGTCTTTGGCATGCATATCGAGACAGAAGGCACAGCCATTGATCTGGGACACACGGATTTTCAGCAGTTCGTACAATACTTTATCTTCAAATTGCCCGGATACATATTGCTCCATTGCCATCATCGCTTTATAAGCACCCGAACTGGCTGCTCTGTAGTTCATTCTTAGACTCATCTCTCATTCGCCTCCGTTATTTGGTTTACATACTGAAGACAAATGACGGCTGAGATCTGTGACATAATTCTTAAAATAATATTTGTAACTGGAAGAATCCGTGTTCATGTCAGGATTCCTACGATTTATTTGTGATTTCAACCAAATTTTTGTTATGTATATTGATACCACGAACATAATAGTAGTAAAATATAGCTAATAAGTTAACTTTCCTCACACGATAATGCAACAGATATGTTTTCTCATCTCGGCAAGGAGTGATTAAATATGATAACTTTCAACTCAAACCGTCCTCTAACATCCGAACTGCCTCGTGGCTGTACTTTTTCAGCCGAAGACTGGCATGTATTATCTCAATATTGGTACCCGATAGCCCAAGCAAGCGAAGTAACCGACCAGCCATTGGCTGCTCAATTGCTTGATGTCAGAATAGTTCTTTATCGCAGTAATGATCGGGTTGTAGTGGCCAAAGATCTTTGTTTTCACCGCGGGGCTCCTCTTAGTAAAGGTTGGGTAGAAAATGGCGAGATCGTGTGCCCTTATCACGGATTCCGTTATAACTGCGAAGGGACATGTACCACAGTTCCTGCGCACCCAAGCTCCAAAATCTCTCCAAAGCTCAAACTCATCGTATACCCCGCAGTCGAACGCTATGGCTTAATCTGGACAACACTTGCCGGAACCGAAGAACAGATTCCTTCCTTTCCTGAATGGGACGATCCAGATTACATTAATATACTGCCACCCCACTTTGATATTGCAGGTTCATCTGGACGACAAATGGAAGGATTCCTGGATGTTTCCCATTTTGCCTATGTGCATACAGAAACGTTTGGTGACCGGAACAACACCGAAGTACCCCAATACAAAGTTAAACGCGAAGGTAATGAACTTCTAGCTGAGTATTGGAGTACAGTCAGCAACTATGGCAAGGGACAAGATATCGTTGCGCCTGAAGGTTTTCAGTGGTTGCGAGAGTTCCGGGTGTTCCCACCCTTTGCGGCATCACTTACGGTACATTTCCCTGGAGACGACAAGTTAAATATTCTGAATTGTGCTTCGCCCATCTCTGCACGTTATACACGACTATTCTGTCCAATTACACGCAACTTTGACAAGGAAGCTCCAATTGAAGACACAATCAAGTTTAACTTGCAGGTGTTTGAGGAAGATCGTGAGATGGTTGAATCGCAGAAACCAGAAGATTTGCCGTTAGATCTACATGCAGAAGCCCATATTCCCGCTGACCGTACTTCGATTGCTTATCGCCAATTATTAACGGAGCTTGGTCTGGGGCGAAATTACACGTCATAAATCGAAATGCATGCTTAAACCAATCGAAATGCACTTGAACAAAAAAAGGATGTCCTCCGCCATGTTAATGACGTTGGGACATCTCTTTCTTCTGTTACCCAATACATGTATTAGACAGTGGTTCACTTCGTGTTAATCCTATGTTTAGATCACATTCACTTTTTTATTTATCCTTGGTTAATCGTATTTACGGGAAGTTCCCTGTAATACGGACAACTCGGTTCATGAATAATACGTGGGTCTACCCAAGTGCCCCAATATGGAAGACGATTCACATAAGGCTGTATATTTGGTTGCATGTTTGGTTGCATGTTTGGCTGTACATTGAGTTGTTCATTAGGCATGACGTTAGGCTGAATGTTAACAATTGGAGCGCTGTTAGAGGCGGGTGCCACCGAAGTCGCGCAATCTGTCGGCGGGCCAATAATAACCGTTTTTTGAATAGGAGACAGTGCTTCCTCCACTTTGCTCTCATCCAGACAATACGTATGGGCCAGTACATTTGCAGGTGTGAGACGCAAGATGTCTGAGCCAAAAACCGCTTCAGGAACAGGCGCATCAAAGATCGCGAGTAAGTGTGTTTGATCAGCTGTCGCAACTTCATAGTGCCACCAGCCCTGAGGCACATTAGCTACCTGACCTGGAGTGATGGGGAAATGAAGCAACTCCTTGGTGAACGGATTAATCAAAGACACAACCGCTGCACCACTGATGCAGTATACCAGTTCCGTTGCATTCTGGTGAATGTGAGGTTCGACCACATTACCCGTGCTTAAAAAAATATCCAGCAATGAGACATTGCCCAATGTATTTAACTGTTCGATGGAAAGGAAGTTAATATAATTGTTCTCATCCTTTTTGAATAACGGATTTCTGTTCAAATCGTAAGTGAACTGGGTGCTTGGTAAGGTAAAATCCATGTAAGAAGTTGCCAAAATAAAACGCCTGCCCTTCGCTCTCGGTTTAGGTGATAACCTATACGCCAGCTTATGCCCCGCGCCCAGATGCGTGAGCCCATTTCCGAAAGGTTTTCATCACATGACAAATAACCCTGACACGAGCATCACGAGCAGGGCTCATTCGTTATGTATTCTTTTTCATCTCCCAGACTTCTTCCCATGAGGTGCCAAAGGGAATGTTCATCCAGCTGTATCATCTGATTATACGCTGGCATAGGCTGATATCATCAATCCAGTCATTGGAGGCTTGTGATATGGCATACGTTCCTGGTTCAGCGTCATCCCCGCAACCTGCGGGTTATCCTTATCCTTATTACCCACCGCCACCCCCACCTTATCCTTACCCTTATCCCTATCCATACCCGCCCATCGTTCCTCTTCCATTGCCATTTCCGATCGGCGGTCCTTGGTGGCATGGTGGTTATCCCGGAGGTGGTTACCCAGGCGGCCACCATGGTCCATTTCCTGGAGGCGGTTATCCCGGAGGTCCTCATGGAGGTGGTCCAGGTGGTCCAGGCGGTCATCCAGGTGGAGGATTTCACGGACATCGTTTCTTTCAGTGGTGAACACTGGACTTATCCAAGTCCAAGTTCAGATCAGGTAAAGAAGCTGCTTCGGCAGCTTCTTTATCATTCCATCCAACACTATTTCGACTAATTCATCGCTTAATATGTGATTTCACCCATCATCTTCAAATTCCGGTTCGACATCTGAAGCAGGTCCGTGAAGGTATCCGCTAGATAATGGACAAAGTCAGGATCGTGTACGTACATGATAATCTGACCATATGTCCCTTTCTCAGTTGGATCGAAATCGAGCATCAGATACAGAGAACCTCCAGCAATCGTTGCAAAAGGAATCCATGACGTATGGAACAGAAATGGTTTTATCTCCGGGTCCAAATGGCTAATGTCTTCGGCAGAATAGTGCTCTTCCAGCTTCTCATCCACTTCACAGAAATATAGTTTGGTCTCCCGAATCTCTTCCAAAGACATCAGATAAAAGGGAGTGCAGCGACCCTTTTCCGCATCCCCTGGATACAGAATATGAAGGCCATAGCCACTGCCATCTTTGCTGCGGTAAAAGGTACGAAAATCACTCGGCAAGCGAATGCCATATACCTTCTCGAACTGGTTCAGGTCATCGTCTGATGCCTCTTTCATTAGCAGATATTCATCATACAATGAACGAATCTCTTCATCCTGTATTTTGTCGTCCAATAACTGATCTAACTCTTCTCTCAGTGCTTCTACTATGACATCCGGCTTTGACTTCATCCCTTCCCTCCTCCTTCCTTATATCTTCTCTCATGCACATATTGCTGATATTCCCAGAACGCCTCTTCCTCTCCACCACCCTCAATCAGGATCATTACCGCGTACGAGAAAAGATTCAGCCACTCTTCCATCATAACCACCTGTTCATCCGAGATCAGATGATTACTGCGAAGCATGCCCTCCGGTTCAATCGCCCAAGCCCTTGTAAGATGGGTAATACTCCACATACAAGCCATTACTTCCCGATCCAGTGAAGGACGCGCAAGTTCCGGAGCCAGGACTCGCAATATCTCCATTAACTCATGAAAATTCTCTTCATGAAGTTGTCCGCGAAAGGGGCGCAGACTGCCATAGGCAATCCAACGACCATCCCAAGAGACCGCAGTATGTCCCATGTCCAGCTGTGTGTCTTCTAACTCATATTCTTCAATCTCTGCCAGATTGGGAATGAATAAGTAGTGCTTTGCCTTCATTTCTCTTCTATTCATGAACCGTGCAGTGATGTGCCTGCAAAAACTGGCGTAATTCCTCCACCTCTGTTCCTGCCGCAGCATCTTCGGTTTCATAGAATAGTGCAATTTCTCTCTCATACGCATAATTAAAACGCATATAACCTCCCATGGAAACACTGAACAGCTTGCATGTATACTCATTTTCAATGATAACACCCCATGAAAAACGGGATTTGCACAGATCGGCCAATGCTTTCATGGAGAGCCCTTTCTCCTTACCCGTAAAATTATAGAAGGCGTGATGACGCTGCTCATTCCATGGTTCATAATAGGCTGGAGCAACGGGCTTGTCCCTGTGGTAATATCCGCAATAGATTCGGTCCAGGATCTCAACAAAAGAAGCACCGTTATCGTTACACGGCCACAGCGTGATCTGCTCATCATGGCGTGGAAGCCATAGCAATCCTTCGACATCCGGATGAACTGCCAGAAAATCCCCATCGACCGAACTTCCGATGGTAATACACTCCTCCAATTGACGCTGACTAATCAAGGTTGCGTCTGTATGTACCCAGAAATCATATTCGACAAAAGGTTTCAACACTTCCGGATCAGGTCGCTGCACATTCATCCAGCCCGAATAAGTTCCTTCTCCGTATCGTTCCATCCAGCTTCGGTATGATGAAGGCAGTTTGATATGATGCTCTTGTTCAACATGATCCAACTCTTGCCCAGACACTGGCTTTAACGCACGGGTAACCATATACATTAGGCGACACCTCCTATTTCTGCATATTGCCTCGTTGCAAGGCATTCAACATTGGATACAAAAGCTAACTACGTTATGACTCACTTCAAGCCAGTTCTTCCTGTACAATGTCCGTTCGTACCCCTTTGCGGTTCAAGATGCTGATCGCAAAAGCATCATAGCCATTACGTTTGACCTGATTGAAATCCATACGCTGACCCGTGATCAATTCATATGTTCCATCTTCACCTACATCCTCGCCAAATTCCTCATCCCATGGCACATTGTAGAATGCAGTCAGTTGTACTTCAAAAATGTCCTCTCCCTCAATGTCTAGATAAGGACGAAGCGGCCTATTATTCAGTTCTTCCTCAGGATACGTCTCACACAACAGGGCATCATACCCGTGTCTCGCTGCATCAATAAGGAGATAACGTTCACCTGTAACTGTATGCTCGGCATATACGAGAAGCGGTGTCGTATCATGCCAGGCAATCAGATCATCTTCCGTTAAGTCACCATAATAAAAAATATGGAATTGATCATGACCATCACTTATTTGAAGTTTGCCCGCCCACTCCACTTCATGGGTCTCGGAATCTGATCCCTTCGTGGTTAAGCCTTCCAGATATGCAGGTCCGTGTTGTACACCATACGCATTCATTATCTCGCCTCCGATTGGTTCATTTGAATCGTAACCTCTTCATGTTCATTCAGTATTCTATTGAAGCTTCTCCAGTGTACGGACAACGTGCTTGACTCAATATTTACCAATGTGTCCTTCTAAAATTATATGAAACTCTGTTACGTAGCACAACAATTGCTATGGATCGATTGTGAACTGCTGCGACAAGACCTGAACAAGTGTGTGCCTCATCACACCCCAGCTTGGTTCAATAACGTAATCTATACCTAGGTAAATAAAAATGATGTCAGTCACATTGTGAAAAATATCACTTGAGCAAAGGTTGTGTCCCTATGTTTTCATTAATGAACGTATATAAATGGTCCCTTATCTTCACGGTGTTCACGGCAACTCTTTCGCACTGCAGTTCTTCCGATACCGCGAAGTCTCCTCACCACAATGAAGTCTCGACTTCCGCAGTTAGTCAGGCTCCCATTGACCCGATCATCCGCAGAGAAGGTACTACGGTATATATTGAAATGACGGCTCAGGTAACAGATATTGAAATCTCCAAAGGTGTGATCTACAATGCCTGGACGTTTAATGGCACGGTTCCTGGACCTGTTCTGCGCGTAACCGAAGGGGATACCCTGGTTTTTACGTTGAAGAATAAAGATGCCAAAATGAACCATTCCATGGATTTTCACGCTGTACATGCTGCTCCCAGCAGCAAATTCATTGATGTCATGCCTGGCGAAGAAGGTACGTTCACCTATCCAACCTCCTCCCCCGGCGTGTTTATGTATCATTGTGGAACCAAACCGGTCCTTGCACATATCGCCAACGGTATGTATGGCATGATCATTGTTGAGCCCAAGGCAGGATACCCTTCTGATCATCTCGTTGATCGTGAGTATACTCTGGTTCAGAGTGAGTGGTATAAAGAGCATGACTACGATGCCTTTTTGAATGGGGAGCCAGATTATGTTGTCTTTAACGGCAATGATTATGGATTAACCCAACATCCTCTGCTGGCTAAAGTTGGAGATACGGTGCGGATCTATGTCAGCAATGCTGGACCTAACGAAGTTTCCTCCTTCCACATCGTGGGTACGATGATGGACCGTGTGTACACCGACGGTAATCCACGAAACATCCAGTATGGAATACAGACCGTTATGCTTCCTGCAAGTGGCGGAGCCGTCGTGGAGTTCACAGTAACCGAGGAAGGTGATTATCCGATTGTGACCCACCAATTTAAACATGTAGCCAAAGGAGCTTCAGCTGTTCTACGTGTGACCAAGGATGGTACAGATCATGGTGGGCCAGCGATGTCCCACTGAGTGATGACCAAGTCCATCCTATCCTGAACCATTCGAGGTGATTGAAAGATGATTTGTACGCATGAAGCGAACGATGCCTGTTTCTCCAAAGTATCTCTGTTCCAGCATCTGGATCAGGCCGAATCTGTATTACTGACCTCCCTTCTACATACCCGTCAATATCACAAAGGAGACTATGTCGTTCAGGAGGGGGAACGCTCTGATATGATCTATGTCGTTCATCAGGGATGTGTGAAGTTATCCAAATATACCGAGAACGGCAAGGAACATATCACCCGCTTCCTGTTTCCGGGAGATTTCTTCGGCCAAGACTCGTTGTTACATCAAACACCGCATGCCGCGAACGCTGAGGTGCTGGAGTCTTCTGCCATCTGCTCGATTAGCAAGCATGACTTTGACCAGTTACTTGAACATGATCCTAAGCTGGCTTATCATTTCCTGCTCGCCGTTTCCGACCTGCTCCGCGAGACCGATGCATGGAATAGCTCGCTCAGTGCAATGACAACAGAGCAGAAAATTGCCAAGCTGTTACTGTATTTCCACACCCGAAATCATGCTGGACAAGAGCTCCGTTTACCTGTTTTCAAAAAAGATATGGCACTATTACTCGGCATTACACCCGAAACGCTTAGTCGCAAACTTGCCATGTTGCAAACTCAAGGATTGCTGCAGGTTACGGGAAACTCTATTCTCATTCTTCAATTGGAAGAACTCAAAGAAATAATTGCGTGCTAAAGCGAAATGAGGTTGCCGCAGATGAAGAAGCGACTACCCAGTATGAGCGTTTTATGGAGAAACATCAGGCCATTGAAGAGAAGGAACGGCAAACTATCGAATTGCTGGCATCTGAGATCCAGGTATATGAAGAAGAGGAACGTGCTCTTTACGATCATCCCCTTATTCGTCGATTCATCTACGCACAGCGGGAGTTCAGTCAATTGCGTCAACAGATCAGCCACTATTTCACGAAATCCTTGGAGTTGAATCGCCTGCCCGAATCCACTGAACTCGGCAAGGAAGCCTGTGGTTGCGGAGGAAGCTGTTCCGGCAATCATTAATCCCTATGGTTAGAATTAAACAAGCAAAAAGAGTATCCATGCATCAGAACTAATCTGAGCGGATACTCTTTTTTTGAAGAAATGCAACAGGTATCTAATATTCATATCATCTATAACCTTCACAAATCCAGCAACAGGGAAACGAGCAATCCCATGGATGCAATCAATCCCACAACAGGCCCGCCTTCTTCAAAGGCCTCGGGCATCATCGTTGAGCAGATCATAGCAATGATCCCACCGCCGGCAAACGCACCAATTGCCGCGCCCATCTCTTCGGGAAGCTGCTCCAGAAACAGATAGCCACCCAGAGCCGCAAGCGCAGATATCAGCAGCACACCGAGCCACATGAACAGGATTTTCCCTTTGCTGTACTTGCTGCCCTGCAGTCCAACCGTACTCGACAATCCTTCAGGAATGTTGCTGACAAAGATCGATACGACTAATACGACACTAACACCGTTACCAGCCAGCAAGCTGGCACCAAGCATAATGGATTCCGGAATAGCATCCATGACCGTACCAGCAAAAATCCCCAGCCCACTTTGGTTCGAGCCCTCTTTCTTCCCCGAACGTTTGCGGCCTGCACCTCCCTTTGCTGAAATGAGCAGATCAAACAGGGTATATACAACAGCTCCTGCCGTAAAACCAATAGCCGTAGGTACAATCCCTCCATCATTCAGCGCATCTCCAAGGAGTTCAAACGTAGCTGCACCAATCAGTGTTCCTGTTCCGAAAGCCATGATCCAGCCGATTACTCGTTTGGGTATCTTGAGGAACAGTGCTGCAAGGGCACCAATCACAACCGCTGAGGCAGAGATGCCGCCCCACATGAACGCAGTCCACATCCGGGCCGACCCCTCTCATGATCATTGATATTCTATCATTCCATTAACCCTGGTTAACACATTACAAACAGTTATTTTGAATTGGTTAAATGTTATTTCATCGGTGATATTGTGACCACAGCTACTTAATCATCTGCAATCCTGTAACATTGTGACCTATATCACCTGTTGTGTTAATAAATCACGCTATGATGAAATAATGCAAATTACAGCAGAATGGAGGATGAATTCGCATGAACAGGGAAAATAAAGATTCAGCAGCAGAATTTCTGCAACAATTCCCCATCTTCCAGGACCTTAGCCCGGAGGAATTGAAGCAGGTCGAAGATATCGCCATTTCCAGAAGCATTCACAAGAAAACGGTCATTTTCAGCGAAGGTAGCGAAAAAGAAGCTGTCTTCTTCATTCGTACCGGCATCGTGAAAGCTTACAAAACCGATGAGAACGGACATGAACAGATTGTCTCTTTCCTCAAAACAGGAGATATGTTCCCACACACCGGCTTTTTTAACGCGCATCCATACCCGGCTACCGCCGAAGCAATAACACCTACCGAACTACTGGCTATACCCGTAAGGCAGTTCGAACGATTAATGCTGAGCACACCCGCCATTGCGATCAAAATCATGCGTGTACTTGGCGATAAAATACGGGAATTACAGGATAAATTACAGGTTCTCTCCGGTCAGGATGTACGCAACCGTGTGCTTTCTTTCCTCCTTATGCTCGCAGAGCAGCATGGACAGACGAACGGAGACCAAATCATCATCAACCTGCCCATGACACATCAGGAGTTCGCCAATTCCATTGGAACAACGAGGGAAACAGCGAATCGACTGCTGAACCAGCTCACCAAAGAACATCTGCTTGAAGTGGATCGCAGCCGGATTATCATTCTTGACTTGTACGCATTGAAGCAACAAAGGGACATGTGATCCCAGCCCTTCTCCGTTTTTCTTCCGGTTCCAGATCTCGCCCTGACAATACCCTTTTTCACGTAATTCCAGCCATAATTGGTTATCGAAACGCTTATCCTGTTACCTGATACGGATTAAAGCGATCTACGAGCCATCCTCCAATGGGTCTCATGATGGTAGCATACGAGAATGAAGCCTGCTGTACGAATACCTGCTTCGACTTTGTCCATCTGAAAGTTCGTGACCAGGAAGTTCGGCAATGCAACCCTATTCCAAACAGGATTCAGCATGAAATAAGTCAAGATTATGACAAAAGTAAATGTGTGAGCAGGCTCACACGGCTCCCTCGTCATGTTTTCTATAATTAAATTGCAACACACACTATCCCAATTTGGAGGAATGACACATGAACACATATGCAGCAACTATTAATGCCACGGAGTATCCACCGCATTTGAAACATAAAGTAATTTTCGAAACTTTTGAGCAGTTACAGCCTCAGGAATCCATGCTACTTATTAATGATCACGATCCCAAGCCGCTACGATTCCAGTTCCAGTCCACACATCCGGATGGCTTCAACTGGGAGTATATTGAACAGGGTCCTACAACCTTCCAGGTCAAAATCAGCAAATTATAGATTGGAGCTGAACCGCTATGGCACACGTTGAATTCATTGATGCCACTACACTTCGCATCACGCTACGGCTGGAAGATGCAACAACTATGATTCAAATGGCACAGCGTGAGCAAGTGGAATATGCGCAAGAAATCATCACCATTTACGAGAAAATGCCAGTGTTCGAATATTCTCATTTCTGTTTTTATGCCTATGACAGTGCAAGACTCTTTGAGCGTGTGCTCGGGATGGACCCCAAAACTTATCTGTCCTTCTCCCTCGATGCACCGGAGTCATTCTTCTATGCCTTGTACGGTGGTATGGCCGCGTTATACGAATCATCCCTGAAGTTGGTAGAGCAAGCCGATGCAGTTGGCACAGGATCGGATGTGAACGCACATGTCTCCAACTGACGTACACATTGTTGAACTGGATGTGCGTTCTCATCTGAATAAAAAGCTGGAGCCTTTCCAATTAATTATGGATACGGTCAAAGGACTTCAGCCTTCCGATGTGTTCGTACTGCATGCACCATTTAAACCAACGCCTCTGCTCGGCATTCTCAAGATGAAAGGGTACTCCAGTACATCTGAACGAATGGGTTCAGATCACTGGGTCACCACTTTTGTACACAAAAAAAATAAAACCAGTACAGAGTCCATATCTGCAGCAGTTTTATCCGGTACGACACCTGAAACTGAACGTGATTCGGTTTCGGGTGACGAATCCACTTCCTGCGCGGGCCACCCCGTAGGAGTTACCCTCGAAGCTCGGCAAGACGAATCACCACGGACTCCAACCGTTGTTCTGGATAATCGCGGATTGGAACCGCCGCAGCCGATGATGCGCACCCTTGCCGCGCTGGAGCGTTGCAAGCCTGGGGAAGTCGTACTGATTCACAATGACCGTGTGCCTGTATTTTTGATTGAGGAACTCAACAATCTGGGATGTCTCTACACGGTTGAGGATCAGGCGGATGGTACGGCCAAAGTGAGAATTGAAAAAGGGTAGGGAGGCGAAAGCCATGTCCAGGTTGCCATTTCTTTTTATCCTCACGGGCATCTTTGGATTTGTAATGTATCACGCCTTCTCCCTGCTCTCGCTGACAGGCTGGCTTGGTGATGAATTAAGAGGTCCCGAAGGCTGGTTTCATGCCCATCTGTTTGTGCTTGGGTGGGCAACCATGTTGGCCATGGGTGCTGTTTATCAGTTGATACATGTCATTTTACAGTCCAATATCTATAGTGTGTTTCTTGGATATTGTCATTACTTTTTGTTCACGATTGGAATTACAGGCATGCTGTACGGCTTCATTCGTGCAGATGTCAGCTGGATTGCCGGTTCCGCCACATTTGCACTGTTAGGTATACTATCATTCGGGTGGAATATGGCTGTAACCCTCTCCCGTGCTTCCCAGTGGAACCCTGTGACGATTAGTGCCGCCTGCGCCTGTCTGTATCTGGTGTTAACCGGATTGTCCGGCATGCTGATGGGGCTGAATTTTGCTTTTGGTTACTGGGATGGTCTGCATGATCGCTTGTTCGGAGCACATATCTGGATGGGAACTCTCGGCTGGTTCGGGATGTTAATTACTGGATTCAGTTACAAAATGCTGCCCATGTTCTACTTGTCTCACGATTTTTCAATTCGGTTGCAGAAAGTTGTTTTACTTCTATGGAATGCGGCTGTAATTACAGGTGTTGTCGCTTTTCTGACAGGGATAAAGGGAGGACTGCTCTGGTTTGCGCTTTTGCTCCTGACCACAGCGTTAATCTGCTATGTGTACCATCTGGAGCAGATTCAGGAGAAACGGCATAAAAGTAACCCAGGCCCGGGTATTCGCTGGACTGTCTATATAAGCCGAGCCTTTGCCGTGTATGCCGTTGCCCTGCTGATCTATGCTGCACAAGGTACCGAATTGCTGCTTCATCCGCGTGTTGTTCTTCTGAGTGGTTGGGTATATCTCGGAGGATGGGTGTCCCTCACCGTACTGGGCTATGCTTCCAAAATCGTGCCTTTTCTATGGTGGACACACAAATATGGTAAGTTAGCCGGCCGACCCGGAACACCGCTGATGGCCGGCATGCTGAGCGAAAAGAAAGTAAATGGGGGATTACTTGCCATGATTGCCGCCAGTCTGCTGCTTGTAAGTGGCATGATCATTAATCTGGCAGAGGTCATGATGGTTGGAGGTACGTTGTTGTCTCTTGTTTCAATTGCTTATATCGCAAATATCGCTTTGGTGTTCAGACGTTAACAAGATTGACTGGAGGATGATGAGGATGGAACAAACAACGGATTTGCTGGAGTGTCTGAAAGAAGTATATGACCCTGAACTGGGTGTGAATATCGTTGATTTGGGTCTGGTCTATGAAGTCAAAGAGGAGCCCGAACGGATACATGTACATATGACGTTGACTACGCCGGGTTGTCCCTTACACGATACCATCGTAGGTGCGGTGAAGTGGGTTCTGCAAGAGCATACGAAGAAGACCGATATTGATGTCCAAGTGGTATGGGAGCCGCAGTGGTCCCCACAGTTGATGTCAAATGAAGCCAAAGAATTGCTGGGATATTTCTAAACAAAATGATTATAGACCGGATGAATGAACCCGTTGTCGGCAGAATACGAAGAAGTGTACTTAAACTCTGATGTTCTCAGACCCAGGTACGCTTTTTTGTTATGAGATGGTAATACACACATGACTCACTTCTCACTCCTATACACTCACTTCTAAACCCTATAGATTGCTATTGGGACACTTGTCCGAGAAGAACATTCCATTTTCAAAAGAACAAACGAAAAAGGAAACTCCAATAAAGAGTTTCCCTTATGTTAATCTTCCAATCGATGGTGCATGTTGTGAATTCCTTGCGATTAGATGTCCTTCGCATACGAAGCTTCAGGCACTTTATTCAATACCACGAACAAACGAACCTCCTGATCTCCTGTGTTATGGAATGCAAATTCCGTCTCACCGCCGCAAGAGATCACATCCTCTTCTTTTACTATATGTTCTTGACCATCCAGAATCAGTGTGCCCGTACCTTCAACGACCAGCAGGATGACCTCTGCCCCTGGATGTTTGTGAACCGGAAGCTGCTGTCCTGGCAGAAAATGAAGAGCAAAGGTAACACCGCCCCCCTGTTGAAATATAACCCGTTTGGTAAAGCGATCTGCGCTGAATGTTTTGACTTCCTGCAATGAAGTGATACTCATGTTCATCGTCCTCCTCCATAATATATCTTGTGAATACATTCATCTTAACGCAGAATAGCCCGCATTTCCTTGATCTGAATCAAGAAAATGCGGACCGTGAGCGAATCATGTTCCATCACTCGTAATCATTCATTACCTGGATGATTAATCTATCTGATCCAGTATCCAATTCGAACGTCTTTCTCCCTTATATAGCATTGTATTGGTTATAATGACTAAGCGGCATGACCGAGACAGCACTCTGATCCGCATCGGACCCGAAATATTCCAGATCCGTTTGCTGATTGCCGCTTCGATATTCCGCCAGCAATCCAGCCAGCTTGGCGTCATCTTCAACCAACAATATCGATTGCATCGTTTACCCTCTTTCCGTTTCCTGACATCACTGTATGACATCTAGTTACCCATTCTAGTCGGAAACGGTTAGGAAATAAAGATTTAGACGACTAGGCGTCCTCTTTTCTCGGCCAATCCAATAACAGCTTCCACCCCTGAGTTAAACTCCAGAAAGTCCTGTTCTACACCATCGCTGAAAATAACACCGTCTTCCGGCATCTGGGATACGATGTGTAAGGGTTGCTGCGAATGGATCTGTCCAAACACCAGATTGGTCGCTGTGGTTCGGCTCGGAAAAGGCTCACGTACTGTGAAATATAAGTAAGGCGAATCCCACCCAAACTGGTCAGTATTCTCCCTATTTCCATGATTCAAAGCTGATGAAGCAGCAGCCTCACCTTCAGAATTCATGTTCTGCCATGCAGCCGACCCCACAATGCCGGCGGCTCCGGCCAGCACGCTTTTGAACCAGCCTGTCGATCCCATGCCCGTTGATACGATCACGCCACTGGAGGATTGCTGCTCTGTAGATGAGCCCAAACGTACTTCATATCGGGCTGAGACATGCGTCTTGCGACCAATGAACAGATCGTTGACACCATATAAATATTGTCCATCATTCAGTTCCACCTTGGCGAGAGTGACTTCCTTGAGCGTCCGCTGCTTGCGAATCACATCCGGAATAATGAAGCTCAGGTCTTCCACGGTAAAAGGTAACAGCACCCCATCCCAACGCAGTGGGTCCGGGTTAACCCCAATGAGCGGCTGCTCAGTTACGTATTTGAGAGTATTCGCTACTAGTCCATCCTGACCGACGACGACTACAATATCCTGCTTTCCAAAAATAAAGTTGGGTACATGTTCCCGATCAATTGTCTGAACCCGGCCCAGTTGACTCAATTGCTGCTGTGCCAGCTGCACGGATTGCCTGTAACGTCGGTCTTCTTCCAGATAATCACTGAAGTCTGAGCCGAGACGTTCAATATAGAACTGAGCCTGTTGCACCGTGTTATATCGAACCACCAACTCTTCCAGTCTTGTGCGACGTTTAACCAGAATCAGCTTGTGCTCACTCATTCCATCGTCCACAGTAACCTGCTGACGAGCTGACTTTCTTGTTCGCTCCGTCTGATCTCTTTTCCCTAATCTCATCTTGCTCGACCTCCCTGCTCTCTGCCCGGTGGGGGAGTCATCAGTCCCTGCAACAGATCCGGCGAGATGTTAAGCTGTCCGATCTTGCCTGCATTCTCGGCCAATTCCTGGAATGCGAGTGCAATCAGTTTATCCGAATTCATGCCCATATTGGCCATCGCTTGCAGTACATTCGGTTGTACGTTCTGCAATGCATTCATTACAGCAGCAATCTCATAAGCTTTTGCATCCGCTTCTGCATTGTGGTTGGCAATGGTCCATTCGATGAGTTGCTGCTTGCGTTCCTCCATTGTTGTGTTGAACTGAAGTTGCTCCTGCTCCATTTCGTTCTGCTTCTGTTTCACCGAACGTTCCGTCTGTAATTGAGTCTCGCGAATCTGCTGCTTTTTGGTCTCCACGGCAATTTCGGTATTCAGTTCATTTTCTTTCACCCCTCGCTCATGTTCAATGGATGCATTACGACGGACATACAACGCTTCGTCTGCCTGACGCAAAATTTCTTCCCGAGCTTGAGCTTCCAAGGCACGCATGGTCTCCTTGTTAGGCAAAATGGCGAGGATCGATATACTCATCAGCTCAACACCCCATTTCTCCAACTCTTCACTTTGCACGACTTCACGCTTCATGCTGCTGGCTAACCGTTCACTGGATTGAATGGCTTCTCTTAGCGGCATTTGCTCCAGATGTTTCTTGGTGAGCACTTTGGCTGTCGTGATTACACGTTGATCCAGCTTGCCGGGGTCGTCGGAGATATATCTGTTTTTGCGTAAATTATACGTGTAATTCAGACTCTGCGTTATTTTCATATAATCCACAATCCGATAGCTTAACTGGCCCTGCACAGTAACGGTCTGATAGTCCGCCGTGATCTCTTCGAACATAAACGGTACATCGACCGATGATACGGGCAGAACGACTACCGATGTAGTCGGCTCATAGTAATAAAATGACAAACCCACACCTTGACGCTGCACTTCACCATTCTTCACTTTCATCACATATTCACTGGGTTGAAACTTCACGAATCGGAATCCAAACATGGTTCATTCCCCATTTCTTAATAATGTCGTTATGATATTATCGAAATGATAACAAATGAAATTGATATTGTCAATACGACATTAACGATTTATTTTGCAGGTTGAGTTTGGTTATTGGGTCATTTACACGAGGAGCAACCCATTCAAGTAAATCTTCTCCTACGCAAAAAAAGAGATCGAATCCAGGATTCGATCTCTTTTCGATCTCTTGCTTATTGAAGCAACTTTGTTACGGTGTGGTGTTGCTTTGTTACGATTCTTAATAAAGCTGTTTCAGCAGTCTTGCTACCGCTACCGCCCCTTGTGCACGATTCGCTGTTTGTTTTGGAGCAAACGTGCCGTCAGGCATACCATTCAGCACGTCGAGCTGCATCATGGAGGCTACGGCCTCTTTCGCATATTCAGCAATATCGGATTGATCTTTAAACGCAAGATGACCTGCTGTAGAAGGAATCGTGTTCTTCTGCCGAGTTGCCGCCTGCAAAGCTCGATTCAGCATGACAGCCATATCTTCCCGCGAGATACTCTCATTCGCTCCAAACGTCCCATCTGCCCGACCATGGACAATATTCATTGCGAGGCCAATGCGTACCGAATCGGCATACCACTGCCCTTCCTCCACATCTGACGGAGAAGCAATAGACGGATCAGGCTGGCGCACCTCACCCATGCCTTTAATGATCATTTGCAAAAATTGCGCCCGTGTCAGTTCACCCTGGGGAACAAAACGGGTTGCACTCATTCCTGAGATAACGCCTTTGCCATAGAGATTCTGCACCTCTTGGATCGCCCAGTTATGATTTTGCATATCTGTTAACGGTACTTCAATTTCCGTAATGACATAACTGCCGGATTGAAGTGGCTTGAAAGCCATCGTTGCCGCAGATTCATCGTATTGGGAATACGTTACTGGCGTCATCTCTCCACTTGACGCAATGGAGTTCACAACCATAACCAATTTATTACTTTTCACTGGATCTATTTTGGACAAAACAACTTCAACCGCTCTGTCCACCCATTGGAGTGGCTTATTGTTCAATAACAGATCCACTTGAATAACCGAGTGGTCACCTATGGATGCTTGTTGTGATGCTGACAACATGTCCGTTGCTCCTTTTGCCACCACAATGTCGAATGTTCCGGCAGTCTCCGCAATAGTTAGAGGGAGCGAGTTCAGAGATACACGGACCGTTGTCTCGCCTGCCACGACATCCAGAAATTTCACTTCGTCTGAACGAACCCATGCCGAGAGCTGGCTTGCCGCAAGCTGGAACGTGACCGCCTTGGAACGATCAGGCACATCTGCAATCAGCTTCAACGTCCGGTTGCCCGCGTCCATGGATTGCAAGGCACGCGCAAGTTCGGATACACTCGGACGAATGGAATACTGGTCATCCCCGTTTGTCGTTCCTTTTAATGTGATCGTTCCTTTCGCTGGTGTATTACCCGATCCAACCGGTGGTGTCACATTCGGGCTCTCCGGTGATGGAGTCGGCACCGGGTTGGACGGTTGCGAAGGCCCATTCGGTTGTGACGGCTGGCCTGTGCCAGGTGATGAATCCTGACGTACAAGCTGGCTAACTGCATCTTTCAATATACGATTCACCTTGTTGATATCTTGTGCTGAAGATTCTGCATCCTGGACGTATGCCTTCGCTTGAGCAAGTGCTATGCTAAACACATTCCAGCTTGGAACAGTGTAGTCGGATTGTTTTAATTTCTCAGCATTCTCTACGGTGGATTGCAATTCTGATTTCTCCGCAGGGAATGTACCATATGCTTCAAAATCCATGAATCCGACCCACGTCGAACCTGCTGTGATTTTTACACGAATATAACGCCCCTCTGTACCTTCAGGCAGAACATGACTTGGTGCTGTCGAAACGACAACGTCACTTGTGGTGTCTACGACTTTTTCAAAATGTTCGTTATCATTGGACACTTCAATCTTATATTTGATTCCGCCGCTCCACATAGACATCTCAATCTTACGCAAGTTGGCGACTTGTCCCAGATCTACCTGCCACCAGCTGCCGTCTCTCTGATCGGTACCCCATGATGTATTGGGATTACTGTCAATGGCTCCACCTGGAGAATTGGCTTCCCCACCGCCTGTACCTGCACTGGTCGAGGCTGTTGCGGTTTTGCCTGTCGTTAACGCTTCCAGCGATACCAGATCGTTGAAGGCTTGCTTCAAACCACTGAGTGCTGCATTGACTTCAGACTGTACAGCACCCGCATGATCTCTGACCAGAATGGCCGTCTGCAATGCATCCTTGAGTACGGACCAGCTTCTACGCGTGTAGGATGACTCCTTCTGCTGCTGCATTTCCTGAATGGACTGGTGCAATTCCGTTTTGTCTACATTCGACAGCCCCTGAATAGCATCATTCAAACGTTCGACAGCCGTGTTCGCATCGGTCTGAGTCGCTCTTGGATCAGTCAAGACCTGTTCGGCACGTTCCAGGGCTTTGGTCAACACAGCCCATGTTGCCGCAGACCAATCCGCCTGCTGGTACGTGCGCGCTTTCTCTATTGTTGATCTGAGCTCGTCAAGCTGCGGAGCAATAACCCCGAGCTGCTGCATGACATCTTGCAATGCTGTTGTTGCAGCATCTGTATCCTGTTGGGTTACCCCATCCGTTGTGTAAGCTTGACGGTATACGTTCTCTGCTGCGGTTAGTGCAGGAGCAAGACTCTCCCAGCTACCCGGCGTAAAATCAGTGGAAACTAGCGATTTGGCTCGTGTAAGAGCCGCATCCAAATGCTGTCGATTCGCTGGCAGAAGCCCCAGTCCGCGTTTGTACACATCAAGGGATGGTAAAGCTCGTCCTTCGTAGGAATATCCTCCGTTGCTTGGATACTCATCATAATCGAACATGGCATGATTCTCCCACGCATCGCCTTCCGAAGCAATCCAGCCTACATTAGCTGCAATCCATGCCGGCTCCCAGTAGAAGAATCCTGCTCCGTGATTATCCGGCACGTCAGCAATCATGTCCATGATGCCCGCGATAGCATCATATTGACCTTGAACCGTTGCAGGGAATGTTGCTCCACCTACATGAAGTGCTTCATCCGATCCAATGATATTACCGTGGGCATCCCCGTTTTTATAGGAAAACGGATAGGATGTTTCGGCAATAATGACATCTTTGCCAAACTTCGCTGACACTTCATTCATGGTCTTCTTCACATCGGCAAAGGTCCCATGCCAGAATGGATAATACGACAGTCCGATTATGTCGTACTCCAGTTCTTGTTTTTCCAATTCACCGAAGTACCATTTGAATGTATCTGCTTTGCCACCTTCAGCCAGATGAATCATGATCTGAACCTTCTCGGCGCTGTCACCTTGAACTTTACGAACACCATCGACCCCACTCTTCAGCAAGGCTACATTCTCGTCAAAATTCACATTGCTGTTCAAGCCATTCAGAACTCCACTGTTAATCTCGTTACCGATCTGAACCATATCCGGCATGGCGCCAGCATCCTTCATCTCGCCCACGACTTCAACGGTATAATTGTATACAGCCTGCTTCAGCTCTTCAAAGGAGAGACCTTCCCATGCCTTCGGTCGAAGTTGTTGACCAGGATGTGCCCACTCATCCGAATAATGGAAATCAAGCAAAATCTTCATGCCTTTTTCCTTCACCCGTTTGGCTAAACGAATGACATCCTCTTTGTCATTATAGCCACCGGATTTCTGCGGATCATTCCACAGGCGCAGACGTACATAATTGACACCGCGATCCTTGAGAATATCGAGCAAGTCCCTTTCTGTGCCATTACTGTCCAGATATTTTCCTCCATTATCTTCAATGGCGGTTAACGTGGAAATATCCACCCCTCTGACGTAATCAGCCCGATATCCCTCAACCGTCACACTTGCCTCTGGTTGAATAGGCGCACCATCTACTGTACCCTTCACCGTAAAACTGCCCGCAGCGTCATATTGTGAAGGAGCGATACTCTCCCATTCCACTGGAACCGAACGAGATTTTTCGTTCCCATATTTCGCCTTAACTTCCGTCGGCAAAACAGGAGCACTCCCCGTCACTGTTTTGACCTGTACTGCGTCGTACCCTGTGATCGTTGCTGGATCAGTAGCTTCCTCTTCTCCCCAGATCTTGATCTCGGATATACCCGGCCACCAATCACTGCCAGCATAAAATGGAATTGTAATTTTCACATACTGAACAGGTATACTTTTTTGAAATTCCTGACTGTCCGTGGTCGCAGATTTATCATTGTTAGTTTTGTCCACGACAGTTGTCCAATTGTCACCATCAGCTGACACTTCAACCTGATATTTTACAACCTGATTTTCATCTTTCCACGTCAATTCCGTACCGGATAACTGGTATTGTCCATTAAGGTCCACCATCAACCAGTGGGGCTGACTGTCAGTTGCAGGTGTATTTGCACTCCAATGCGTGTCTATTTTGCCATCCACCGCATTTTCTTTCTCTCCTTTATACAGCAGATCCTCCGAGCTTACCTTTACTACCTTATTAAGGGCCACATTCACTTTCGCATCTTCTGCAGCCGCCGGACGAACCATCAAGCCCAGATCACAGAACAGCATCAGCAAAACGAGACACCCACTTATGTACCTTTTGTTCACCCTTGATCTCCCCCTTTTTGTGTTTGATTGTGCATGGATCAATGAATGTCATGAATCCTTCTCATTGTAAGCGCTTCATGCCAATGCAAGACACGGTATTATCCAAAGGAAACAGCAGTTATTTTAACAACATGATCTTGTGACAGTTACAAGTTGGGCTTGTTTCCACACTTTTCTCCGAACAAAGCAAAAAAACTGTCCGTCTTGCCTTCAGGCAGAACAGAACAGATTTCCAGCTGGTACGCGTTTATTTTTTACTTACTTAGCAAGCTTCAATTCAAGTTGCACTTTAATATCATTTTCTGTCGAGAGTACTACCGAGTGCGGATTCTTCATTCCAAAATCTTCGAACGTTACCATGGATGTCGCGGACAACAACACTTGGTTATTCTCATAAGCGGCTTTCGCATCAAATGTCACTTCTTTCTCAACACCTCTTACCGTAAGAGTACCGTTCAACTTCAGATCAGCCGTCTGTCCAACAGGCAATTCCGCTGGCATTCCTTCAACCGAAGTCGCTGTAAATGTTGCTTGTGGGTATGTAGCAATATCGAAGAAATCGGCTCCTTTCACGTGATCATCCCGTTGACCATTACCCGAATCAATGCCATTCAATTCGATCTGTCCCTTGGCTTTCATCTGGGAAGCATCATCCACATTAATCGACCATGTTCCAGTAACCTGCTCATCCACAAAATTAACCGTCTCTTGCGATGTCGTTACCGAGAAGTATACTTTGGAACCTTTGCTGATGTTCCAGTCTCCATTCAGTTGCTCTGCTCCTGCCGTTTTATTGGCTACAGCCGTTCCTGTACTATCTACCGCTGTTGTGGAAGTCGCCGTACTAGCAGGAAGCACCTGCTCAATTTCAACATTGTTCCCCAAGAAACTATTCGCCAGATAATAACCACCGCCACCGATTACGGCAACCGCCGCCACACCTGTAATAAGCCATGCTTTTGCTTTCTTGTTCATCTCTATTTTTCCTCCAGTACATGTTTGTTTAAATTGCTTGTTGATATGGATCTTATCAGTCGAATGTGTCAGGAAGAAGTCAAGATAAGACAAGTTTCATATTTTTCTAAAATCCGTAATACAGGATTGGCTTTATGCTCTTGCTCATGTAGAATCAGAACACAAGCTTATGAAGCGAAAGGAGACCACTTTTTTTGAAATCCATACTCATCGTCGAGGATGAGCAAGCCATTGCACGCGTATTGGCTGCTTATCTGAGAAAAGCAGAATTTGAAGTTCATCATGCAGCAGATGGACCGACTGCACTTACCCTCTTTAATTCCATAATACCTTCCCTCGTATTACTTGATGTGATGTTGCCAGGAATGGATGGATGGGATCTGCTGCGAATTATTCGTGAAAAAAGTGCTTGTCCCGTGATTATGCTAACCGCACTGGATGAAATTCGAGATCGTCTGAACGGCTTGAATGCCGGTGCTGACGATTATATGAGCAAACCTTTTGTACCCGAAGAAGTGGTCGCTAGAGTTAATGCCGTGTTACGCCGGAATCCACACTTAACCTCAGGGGGCGAAGATAAGCGTTCCTTTGGTAATCTCGTCATCGATCTTGCTGCCAAGCAGGTGTTATTAAATGGGGCCGAGGTTGCACTCACGCCACGAGACCTGTCGCTGCTCCTGTTCCTGTCCGATTATCCGAACCGCACATTTACCAGAGATCATCTCATTGAACAGGTATGGGGCATCGATTATGACGGAAGTGATCGCGCTGTGGATTTATCGATTAAACGACTGCGTCAGGCGCTCTCCCACTGGTTGCCGGAGACAGGCGAAATTCGGACGTTACGAGGAATGGGGTATCAATTTTGGATCGCCAACTGAAACATAAAAAGCCCAAACGAACGATATCCATTCTGTCACACTGGACACTGCGATATTTCCTGATTCTATGTATCGGATTCACCATTATTGCGGCAGGTGCGCTCTACTGGATTCGAACAACTTCTATTGAGAAAAGCCTCAAAACGGCAGAACTGCTTGGACTCGAAATTGCAGACAGAGTAACCAGTGAAAATCATATGCTTCAAGTTCCACAGAACCTTGACAAGCTGGTAAGCAAACGGGAAAAGCTGTTCAATACAGATCATTACTTTTGTGTCATGGTACTGGATAACAACAATCAATTACTCTTTTCCCAGCCTAAAATGGCACAGGAAGATGTGTATTACCGGCTATCCGACGATTTTCTAGAACCACGAAACAACAAGTATGCCGGCGTAACTGTCAATATATCGGATGGGGATCAGACCCTGGGCAAAGTGTGGGTCATGCAGTCCAAACAATCCATTACCTTTGGCCCGGAGACCCTATGGCTCGTTGCTCTCATTCTCGGGGGCTCATCCTCTGTGGATGGTTCACGATCTATCTTCTGTCCAAAAAGTTATCCCGACCTATTCGTCAGGTTGCCTATGCCGCAGAGCAGATTCGAGGTGGTAATTACGAAGTGAGTCTTGATTTGAATACACGAGAGCGTGAGATCAACGAACTTGTGAATTCATTTCGCGATATGGCTACTCGTCTACAACAACTCGAAGAATGGCGTACACTTTCGTTGGCAGGGGTAAGCCATGAACTCAAAACGCCGGTAACTTCTATTAAGGGACTCATCATGGCGGTACGTGACGATGTGGTCAGTCCAGAGGAAGGCAAAGAGTTTCTGGATATCGCTTTGAAGGAATCCGAACGCATGGAGCGCATGGTCGCGGATCTGCTCGATTACAATGCGATGTGTGCAGGCAGCGTTGCTGTCTGCAGAGAACGAACGGATTTGAAACTGTTAGTAGGTGAGATTATCTATCAGTGGGAGATTGCCTATGAGGACAAGATGCCAGAGGTTCAGCTCCACTCACCTCCAGGCTCGTTCTTTACCATGGGGGACGCTCTTCGCATCCAACAGATTATTGTCAATCTGCTTAATAATGCACTACATGCTACAGCTCCTGAGCAAAAAGTAGTCTTTGATATCTATCTGCGTGCAGAAGGTCAGATGCTGTTCGTTGATGTTCAGGATTACGGTACAGGCATCCCGGCAGAAGATCAGCCCAAGATCTTCGAACGATTCTATCGTGGAGAAATCAAGAAACGTCGTAATCGCGGCCTCGGTCTTGGATTGACCTACAGTCGACTACTGGCCCAAGAACAGGGCGGGGAGCTATGTCTTGTCTCCAGTAGTCCGCAGGGAAGCAAATTCAGCCTAAGTCTCCCGCGCTGGGTTGCAACCCAGGACACTGTTGTATCCGAAAAGGCTTATGGTGTAGCCGTCAAAGCTTAATTTGACCTTAACCCATACAACACACGGAAATAGCCCAGAACTCCTTTTCAGGAGACTGGGCTATTTCTGTAGAAAATCAGGCTTCCACTACACGTGGCCTGTATTCGTCATATGCATCAGAGTGAGTTTGCTCATATGTGTTGTGTGCTCCTTCGTTCTAACGTATCTATCGTTGATTCATTCTAACTAGAATCATACGTCTTGAATTGCATTTTATTCGTAATTATTACTATTAAATAATAACACACTGTCCACTATTTGCAAAGAAGACTACTGCACGTCCACTATTTTGCCATAGAAAGAGGTCATTTGGTTGCAAGGCTCATCAAAATTTGCTATTCTAAAAGTGCATCGTTGTGTATAACGCAAAAAAGCCCTCTACTTTCTTGAGAGCATCAAAAATTTCCAGATTCGCAAGCGGCAACTTGCTGATTCCGGATTCTTTATACCAACGACTGTAATCCAATTCAAAGTGAGGTTAATAATCATGGCAAAAGACGTATTGTGTGAAGTTAATTCCTGTCGTCACTGGGCTCAAGAGAACAAATGTAGCGCTTCATCGATCTACATTGTAAGTCACACTTCAAAAGATGAAGTACGCCAGTCTGCTGAAACAGACTGCAAAACGTTTGAAGTGAAATAAGGAATTTCATATTCTTTAGTTAAAGGAGCCCTTACCGGTTCCTTTTTTCTTTGTCTATTGTAACAAGAATGATAATTATTATCAAGCCCTAATCTTCAAAAAATCCAACTCATCTCTTCGATGCACATTGGACAGAACACTTACGTACACTACGGAGGAAGTTAATCTGCCCATGAACGATTAGAACCAAGAGGTGAATAACAATGCCCGTTAAAACTGGCGCACAGTATATTGAACAGATCAATGCCCAAACCGTCCCTTGCTGGTACAAAGGTAAGCTTGTTACCGGAAAACGCTCTGAACATATGGCATTTGCCGGACTGATGGAGACCCAGAAATTGATGTACGATCTGCAATCAGATCCGCAATTGGCGAACACGATGACATATGCCTCCCCCACAGACGGGAAGCCTGTAGGCATTTCCTTTCTACCCCCCACCAGTGCCGAAGACCTCCGTAAACGACGGGAAGGAATGAACATCTGGGCTCATGCTCATCATGGTTTTCTCGGTCGCTCACCCGATTACATGAATACGGCGATCATGGCCTTCTACACAGGTGCGGAGCTTCTCAATGATTTATCTCCCCAATACGCCGAGAATCTGAAGAATTATTATGCCTACTGCCGTGATCATGATATCACATTGTCACATGCTTTCATTCAGCCACATGCCAGCAAAATATCGGGGCAGATGGATGCTACAGAGGATGCCATTGCCGCAAAGGTCATTGATCGCACCGAGGAAGGTCTTATTATTAGTGGAGCATTTATGATGGCTACACAAGCGGCTACTTCGGATGAGATTTTTGTCTATCCTTCACCTTCTCCTGCACCCTTCGATGATGAGAATCCATTTGCATTCTCCTTTGCTGTGCCCAATGATCTGCCAGGGATCAGCCTGGTGTGCAGAGATACTTACGCAGCTGAGTCCCACTACAACTATCCCCTGAGTTCCAGATATGAAGAAATGGACAACATCGTCATCTTTGATCAGGTGCTAGTTCCGCATGAACGGATATTTTTTGTAGGTAGTGAGGAAATGTCATCCCGTCTCTTCAGTGGTAGTAATTTTCACATCCATGCAGGTCATCAGGTATTGTGTCGTTACATTGCCAAGACGGAATTTGTGCTCGGTACACTCCAACTGCTCACGGACACCCTTGATTTGAATACGGAAGCCCATGTTGTAGAGAAAACCGCACGTGTGCTCGTGGGTCTTGAATCGTTAAAAGCATTGGCATTGGCCGCCGAGTCAGGCGCTATACCGGACGGACGGGGATTTGTGTTACCTGCCCCCAAACCTTTAATGGCAGCCAATCTGCTTTTTCCCAAACTCTATCCTGAGATGATTGAGATTCTGCAGCTCTTGGGTTCAAGCGGGGTCATTATGATTCCTCAGGAAGAAGAGTTTCACTCCGACATTGCTCCTTCTCTGAATATATATCTTAGAGGTAACGAAATGGCTTCGCGCGATCGCAACGCTCTGTTCCGCCTGATCTGGGAGCTTGGGGCAGGATCATTCGGAGGCAGACAAACCCAGTTCGAACGTTTCTTTTTTGGAAACACAATTACCGTATCTAGCCGATTGTTCTCAGCCTGCAACAAGGATCAGACACAGCGTCAACTCGTTCGGGATTTTCTTGGAAACTCCAGCAAGTAAGCCTACTACAGAATAAAAGGATTACCAATCACACAAGATGGTCATATACCGTCATCAGTTCGGAGGCCGGTCTGCTTGCATCCATATCCCGGAATGCAGGCTGGTCTCCGTAACCAATATGAAATACCCCCAGCACCTTTTCTTCACTAGTCAAACCCATCAAATTCATAAACACAGGATGTTGTTGATAATCGTTGATTTTCCAGACAGCATTCAAGCCCTGTTCCGCGGCCAGAATGCAGAAGCGTTTGCTCCAGGCTTTGGCAGGATGAAGATGATCTTCGTGAGCATTCGTGGGTGCCACAACAACCAGATGTGCAGGGATCGCTTCAGTGTATTGATAGGTAGCCCACTCCCCGTAGCGATCGGCCAGATGGGGTGGATAACTCTGTCTAACCGCTTGCAGATACAACTGTCGTCCTTCACCTGAGAACAACATAAATCGCCAGGGTTCCGAACTCATGACATACAAGGACGGATCAGCTTCATCAAGCAGCTTTCTTATGACCGACTGTGGTACGGGCAATGGACTGAATTCGCAAGCTCCTGTACGTTTCTTGCCACGAATGATGTCTTGTCTTAGACCGGTAGACATACAACTTCCCCTCCTCTATCTGCGCGAAATATGATCATCTCCTGACTGAACTCACATCAACCACGTCTTCTTCGTTTCCGCGGCATCCGTTCTCCAGCGATCTACCTCTTCGTGTATCCGTGCTTTATCACGCGTTGTAAACTGCTCAGACTCAACCACCGATTCTTCTTGCGGCATACTATCACGTATCAAGCGGATATAATCCATGGAACGAACCAAGGATTGGCGCCCAGGAATGTATCTGATCTTGCGTCCTTCCAGCAGGCAGTAGATTTCGATCATGCCCGGTAACTGGCCGAAGGCTTCCCAGCAAAATACGCTGACCATATGCTGAAAGGCCTCTACAACGTTTGGATCATGGACAACCATATATTTCTGGATAAGCAATGAATCCCATCCCTCTGGTTGCCAGGCTGCATGGAATATCATTGATATATGCATCGACAATGTAGGCAATTCCGTTCTCCACTGTTCAAACAGAATCGCAGGATGCTTCAGATCATCGTTCATCGCAATGGCGAGTGATAATTCATCCGTAATCTTGCTCTTCACATCCCAGTAATGAAGTACCGATTCGAAACCGGTTGTCTTCTTGGGCCACCACTTCTCAAGTAAATATTGTAATGGAATCTCTTTGCGAACATTAGGGTCGAGACTGTAAAAAGCATTCACTGCGTGGCTGACCGCATATTGTACACGGTGTCTCCATTGCAACGGAGAGCGCTGTTCAGTCGCCGGTTCAGGGCGGATGAACCGATGCGGGCTGCGTAGCATCTCTTCAAGTCTGTAATCTTCAAGCAGGCGGCCAGGAAGGCCATTCTCTCCAAGCGACATCGCTGCCTGAACATTATGTCTTAACATGATCGCTAGGACACCTGTAGTCCAGCAGCAGCGAAGCGTTTGCCAAAGTCACGGCATGTTTCCTTCTCCTGCTCAAGCGGACTATATTCAATCTTTAACATCTCTGGAGATACCTCCGCCCCACGCTCCTGCAGCTTGGCAGCCGCGAGATCAACAGCCCCGCAGAACTGTTCATACGACGTGTCGCCACTACCAAACACCGCAGCCCGCTTTCCAGTCAGGTCAAGTTCATCCAGCTCTTCATAGAAATCCAGGAACTCATCCGGCAACTCTCCGTCTCCCCAAGTATAGACACCAATGATGAATCCGTCATAGTCCAACACATCAGACGCATTACAATCCATTACGGATTTCAGGTCCACCTCATGTGCTCCCTGCAAAATTCCTTCCACAATCAGTTCCGCTATTTCTTCTGTATTTCCCGTCATACTCGCATAAGCCACTAACAATTTAGCCATCTATGTTTCCCTCACTTTAGTTTGATCACATTAATTCTCTTTCAGGAGAAAGAGTGTATTTGAATTATCAAAATCATATGTGATAATGATTATCATTGTCAAATTAAATTTTTGATTATCTTTGTTTTTAAGTATATGGTGAACGTCAAAATCCAACACCACCAAAAATACGCTGCACTTTCCGTCGAAATGTGCTTGTTGTCTTCCCTGTTCCCGCACCCCAACTGGCGTACAAGCCCTTTTTTGTTGTACAATAGTATCCAAATGAATTTTGAAGGATGGATAAATCACTATGTACTTAGCTAAGAATTGGAAGGACTATGAAGTAATCGATACGGGAGGTGGCGAGAAGCTGGAGCGTTGGGGTGATGTTATTTTGCGCAGACCCGATCCACAGATTATCTGGCCCCTTGAACAAGAAACCAATGAATGGCGCCAAGTGCATGGCCACTATCATCGCAGCTCTGCTGGCGGCGGTAGCTGGGACATGAAAAAACCCATTCCGGAACGTTGGACCATCGGGTACGAAAACCTGAAATTTCACATTAAACCAACCAGTTTCAAGCATACCGGCCTGTTCCCGGAACAAGCAGCCAACTGGAGTTGGATGATGGATAAAATTGCTGGCGCAGGTCGCCCGATCTCCGTTCTGAACCTCTTTGCATACACAGGTGGTGCAACGGTAGCTGCTGCTTATGCAGGTGCTTCTGTTGTTCATGTGGATGCGGCCAAAGGCATGGTTCAATGGGCCAAGGAGAATGTACAATTATCTGGACTCGCTGATCGCCCTGTTCGTTTCATCACAGATGATGTATTCAAATTCGTACAGCGTGAACAGCGCCGTGGCAATCGGTATGACGCCATTATCATGGACCCCCCTTCGTATGGTCGAGGTCCTAATGGAGAGACATGGAAGCTGGAAGAGAACCTCTATCCTTTCTTGAAGTCATGTATGACGATTCTGTCGGATAATCCACTATTCATGCTGGTTAATTCCTACACCACGGGCATCTCGTCCACGGTTCTGCGCAATATGTTGACCATGACGATGTCTGCCGAGTACGGTGGTGAAATTACAGCTGGTGAAATCGGTCTGCCGATTACACGCAGTGGTCTTGATCTGCCATGTGGTATTCTGGGCCGTTGGGAGTCCTGATCATGTCTGAGCATCAGCGTGAAACCGGAGTAATTCCGATCCTGTTCGAAGATAATCATTTGTTAGGTATAACCAAGCCTGTCAATGTGCCTACTCAGGAAGATGCATCAGGTGATCCGGACCTGCTTACCTTGTTAAAGCAGGACCTCAAAGAACGGTATAACAAACCGGGGAATGTCTATCTCGGGTTAGTGCACCGGCTTGATCGACCTGTTGGTGGGGCCATGATTTTTGCCAAAACATCCAAAGCAGCTTCGAGATTGTCCGAGACTGTGCGGGGACGGGATTTCCGTAAAATATATGCGGCTGTTGTACATGGCAGGTTGCCTGCACAGCAGGGAACCTTACAGCACACGTTGCTGAAAGATGCGCGCACGAATACCGTAACGGCTGTACCCAAGGGTACAACCGGTGGTAAGGATGCCGTTCTGGATTACCGGGTCATTGGTGAGACAGACCGCTACAGCCTGGTTCATATTGAATTACACACAGGGAGATCTCATCAGATACGGGTGCAAATGAAAGAGATGGGTTGCCCTCTGTATGGAGATCAGAAATACGGTGCAAGTGTGAATAAGCCCGGGCAACAAATTGCTCTTTGGTCTGTCATTGCAGCTTTTCCCCATCCGGTTACCAAGGAAGAAGTTATTCTGCAATCTTTGCCCGCAAGAGAATTCCCTTGGGCAGAATGGCCAGCTGATGTCTACCAAAAAGCTTTCTCAGCGAGTCATTCGTCATTTGAATAAATGCACAGATCAGGTCACATCTGTCCATATCACGTGTCGTTCAGATTCTGTATCTGTAACGACACGTTTTTTTGTGTTTTATATACCAAAGAGAGGAGCCCTGATATGACCCCGTTCACCAAAAAAGTCATTGCAATTATCGCAGCTATACCCGAAGGTAAAGTGATGACATATGGCCAGATTGCAGCCCACGCCGGAAGTCCAAGAGCTGCGAGACAGGTTGTTCGCATTCTTCACTCCATGAGTCGCAAGGAACGCCTTCCCTGGCACCGTGTTGTCAATGCCAAAGGAGAAATCTCCATACCGGACGAACATTCACGCATGATGCAGGAAACGGAACTTGTTAGCGAGGGTGTGGAGTTTCAGATGAATGGAACCATTAACCTCAAGCTGTTCGGACATGATCCCGAGCCTGAATTTCTCCTCGATCCCTCGGTCCAGTCTGACTAATGTATGATTAAATGGTCACCCCTCCTATTCCAGACACAAAAAGAGAACTCCGACAGTTTAAGGGATGATTCCTTTCCAACTGTCGAAGTTCTCTTTTTATATTTTTTCCCGTTTAGGCTGTAGCGTTCACTTTTTCCTGTTCCACGGTTACTGGTTCAATAGCTGGTTTTGTTTTACGGATAAAGAACGCCATGATCAACGCAACCACAGTCATTCCAGTAGCCACGATGAACGCATAGTTTACACCATAGATCGTTGCATCTGCCGTAGCACGCACCATCGCCGCCTGATCATCCGGATTAACCTGACCCGCAGCCAAGGTCTCGGCCAGATGAGTTTTGAGCTTGCTACTCATGATAGTCACGAGAATCGCTGTACCAATTGCTCCCGCAACGGTACGGAGCGTATTGGACATCGCTGTACCATGAGCATTGAGACGTTGTGGCAATTGATTCAGACCCGCTGTCTGAATTGGCATCATTAACATCGACATACCGAACATACGAGCCGTATAGATAAACATCATGTAGCCATAAGTCGTATCAATAGATAAACGACTTAGTCCCCAAGTCGTAATTGCCGTAATCGCAAGTCCTGCAACTGAAAGCCAGCGGGCACCTACTTTATCAAATATACGGCCTGTGATCGGAGACATGATCCCCATTAATATCGCACCAGGCATCATCAGTAGTCCCGATTCTATTGGTGAGAATCCACGAATGGTTTGCAGGAAAATCGGAAGTAAAATCATACCTGCAAACATCGCCATGGTCACCAACATATTGATGATTGTTGTTAATGTAAACATATTGTATTTGAAAATACGGAACTCAAGAAGTGGATGATCTGTTGTCAGTTGACGAATAACGAACAGAATCAGTGATAGCGCGCCTACGACCAGGCATCCGATAACAATTGCACTACCCCATCCATCCGTACCTGCATCACTGAATCCATATAACAAGCTACCAAAACCGAGTGTAGATAAAATAACGCCTGGATAATCCAGTTTAGGTTTGGACTGACGTGTTACATTTTTGACAAAAGCAATACCGATTGATGTTGCAATAATGGAAAATGGCAAAATGATGTAGAACAACAATCTCCATGAATAGTGTTCTACGACATAACCTGATAATGTAGGCCCAATCGCAGGAGCCAGGATCATCGCGATCCCCATCGTACCCATCGCCTGACCGCGTTTCTCTATCGGGAAGATGGTCAGGAACACAACGGTCATCAGAGGCATCAGGATACCTGCACCAGCCGCCTGAATGACACGACCCACCATCAGAATGGTGAAGTTCGGACTAAGTCCACAGACCAACGTCCCTATCGTAAAGAGGGTCATGGCTGTAATGAAAATTTGACGTGTAGAAAATTTCGCAATCAGATATGCCGTAACCGGAATCAGTACACCGTTGACGAGCATATACCCCGTAGTTAGCCACTGAGCTTTGTTTGCATTAATAGCGAGGTCTTCCATAATTTTAGGAAGAGCTACGTTCATCAGGGTTTGGTTCAGGAATGCTACAAAGGCGCCAATCAGTAATGCCGCTACAATCGGCCCTTTCTTGATGTTGTCCATCGCGGAGGATGGAGCTCCAGCAGTAGTCGTACTCATACGTTGTTCATCTCTCTTCCTTCTAACTTTTTAATCATAAGGCTATGAATTCTAAGTAGGTGTTCAAGATCTTCCTTCGAAATATCCAGAATGGGTGATACTCTTTCCATCCAGAGTTGATGTGTTTCCTGCTGGGCCTTTTCCCCTTTATCCGTAATCTGAAGCTTGACGGATCGGCGATCAGCATCGGAACGCGTACGAATGATGTACTCTCCTTTAACCAGACGTTCCACAACAGCGCTCATGGAACTACTGCCCATATGGGATAATTCAGCAACCTCGTTAATACCAATGGAAGGACGCTCCCTTAGAATGGATAACACCATAAACTGGATCGAAGTCAGCTCGATCTCCTTGTTCTCATTCCAGAATGCTCGAAAAAGCATTTGATTCACTTGCCGGAACGAATTGATAATATAGAATACTTCATGCGTATCAGTCATTGATTCACCCTTTTACTTTGGAATATAATATTTCGTACACGAAATATCAGGGGAACAATTACTTATTATAGCAAAAATATTTACATAGTCAACTCTTTACATATAAATTTCGCAAATTAATATTCAACCATACTAATTCTCATTACATCATGACCCGGGTCCAATCAACCTGGATACAGTGAGTAGCATATGTATTTTTCAAATAAAATAACCACAGGATTCCTGCATGAAACGAGCAGGAACGCCTATGGTTAATAAGATAGACCTTCCATCACCCGGAAGTGGATAATGCGTGCTCTTTGGTCTTGGGGGTTGTCATTTTACCTAACAAATATACGAGCAGTTGCTGGTTGTGCATCGAAATGTTACTGAGAACTGAATTCATGAACTCATTACGAATTGTAATGCCCCGTTCTGTCTCCGTTCTCCCTTTTTCTGACAGTGATATCCATACAATTCGTCGGTCCTGATCATCTCGATCCCGGCGAATCAGACCGTTCTTCTCCATACGGTCCAGCAGCATGGTTACAGCTGCCGGCGTGGTTGACAGAAACGGGATCAGATCGGAAGGCTTCATCTTCGGATGATCCTCTAGCACCTCCAGAACAGCCAGCTGAGCCTCTGTTAATGAGGGTGACAATTCCTGATCCATATGAAGCTTATAGTCTTTGGTTAGTCTTGACCAGCACTTGGCAAAATCGGAATTATACATCTTTGCATCGCTCCTCTCAGCAACCGGTTATCACTTCACCTGCTTAAGTTTTCGCGCTCCAAAGCCGCATTCCTGCTGCATTTTTTCAATTTCCCAGCGATCGACCGTAATCGACGAAGGTTGTTAAACTTTGCATGATTGCTCTCTTCTAATCCGCCTTTGAACAACAAAAAAAGACTCTTCGCATGACAGGATTATCTGCTTTGCGAAGAGTCTCGATTACTTGGTTTTTATGAAGATGACCCTGGCTGATTCTCGTTAAGATCCCTTAGAAGTTCAACGATTTCGTCCTGTTTGTCCACATGAATGAGCAGTTTACCTATATGTTTGCGCTCGGTCATCGGAATACCTTCAGAAGAAATCGGATGTGATTGGCCTTCTTTGGTCATTACAGTTAAATTTCGTTTCTCTCTGCAATAGAATGCTCCAGCAATGCGGCTACCGTTTGGTTTCACTCGCTTGCCTTCCTTGAACTCGAATGTAGCCAGTCCCTTGCCTCCGCGACTTTGCAAAGCGTAGTCCAGAAGTAATGACCGTTTACCATATCCGAGGTCAGACAATACAGCAACCTCACCTTCGTCATCGTCAACCCACAGGGCTGATACCACTTCATCTGTATCTCTTAACTGAATACCACGAACGCCCCCGGATACACGCCCCATCGGGTTTACTTCATCCTCCCGGAACCGGATTGCCATAGCTTCTTTCGTGATCAACATAATATCTTTGCCACCTGTACTCAGATGTACAGATAACACTTCATCGTCCTGGCCCACTTTGCATGCCGCAACGGCCCCGGAACGTTTAGTAACATAGTCCTTCAGTTCCGTTCGTTTTACCTGTCCCTTACGTGTAACGAAGACCAGACTGCGATCCGGTTCCTCAAACGATTTGATCGGAATTACACTGGCAATACGATCATCTTTGGCAAGAGGAATCACATTCACGATCGCTGTTCCCGGGTCTTTCCACTTAAATTCAGGCACCTGATGAACAGGCAACAGGAAATACTGACCTTTTTTCGTAAAGACAAGCAGGTTCTCCAGCGTATTCACTTCCAGAACCCGAGTGATATAATCGCCATCTTTTACACCACTTCCACTCCGTTCACCACCAGAACGTGTGAAGGACTGCATGCCCGTACGCTTTACGTATCCCTCTTTGGATAACGTGACAAATACATCCTCTGCATTGACAAGCACTTCCAGATTAACCTTGAGTTCTTCCACCTCACCCTGGATTGCAGAGCGACGATCTATACCGTATTTCTCTCGAATCTCCATCAATTCCTTGCGGATAACCCCAATCAGCTTGCGATCACTGTCCAGAATGGATTGCAATTGCGCAATCTTTTTTCTCAGCTCTCCAAGTTCCTTCTCCAGAGAATTAATCTCCAGATTGGTCAGACGATACAATTGCAATGTTAGGATGGAATCCGCCTGTCGTTCCGTGAACCCAAACATCCACATCAGGTTATTTTGAGCATCCTGACGATTCTTCGACGCTTTGATCGCTGCAATGACCTCGTCGAGGATGTTAAGAGCTTTAACCAGGCCCTCGAGCACATGAGCACGGTCCTCCGCCTTCTCCAGCTCAAACCGGGTACGGAATGTCACAACTTCACGCTGATGGGCAATATAAGCCTCCAGAATTGGTTTCAATCCCAATTGCTGAGGTGCTTTATTCACAATCGCAACCATATTGAAGTTATAGGTGACTTGCAGGTCGGTTTTCTTCAGCAAATAAGCCAAAATACCTTGTGCGTCCGCTTCTTTTTTCAGCTCAACCACGATTCGCAGACCTTCGCGTCCACTCTCATCACGCACTTCGGCAATACCCTCAACCTTTTTCTCAAGTCGAATGTTCTCCATCGCTGTAACCAGACGAGACTTCACTACTTGATAAGGGATCTCGGTAATGACAATTTGCTGTTTGCCACCGCGCATGTTTTCAATCTCGGTTTTGGACCGGACATAGATCCGTCCTTTACCTGTACGGTAGGCATCCAGAATACCGTCGCCGCCCATAATCAATCCGCCTGTCGGAAAGTCAGGACCCTTCATGAACATCATGATCTCGTCCAGTTCAATAGACGGCTTCTCCATTACCGCAATGGAAGCATCAATGACTTCACGCAAGTTATGTGGCGGAATCTCCGTCGCAAACCCCGAGGAAATTCCGCTTACACCATTAACCAGCAAGTTCGGATAACGGGATGGTAATACAACCGGTTCTTTGGCTGTATTATCAAAATTATCCTTAAACAGAACAGTCCGTTTCTCGATATCGCGAAGCATCTCCATCGCAATTGGCGACAAACGGGCCTCTGTATACCGCATCGCCGCTGCCGGGTCATCATCCTGTGATCCCCAGTTACCATGACCGTCCACGAGCATATGGCCCATTTTCCATGGCTGTGCCATCCGCACCATCCCCTCATAGATAGAGGAGTCACCATGAGGATGATAATTACCCATTACGTCCCCAACGGTTTTGGCAGATTTACGGTACGTCTTATCAGGCGTATTACCTGAATCGTACATGGCGTACAGAATACGCCGCTGTACAGGCTTCAATCCATCCCGCACGTCGGGAATGGCTCGATCCTGAATAATGTATTTGGAGTAGCGACCGAAACGGTCCCCTACGACCTCTTCGAGAAAGGCCGGCAAAAATTGTTCTGATGGACTCATTCCAAGCACCTTCTATTCTTCGTACTCTGTAAAGTCGACGTTCTCTACAATCCAGCGTTTACGCGGATCAACTTTATCGCCCATGAGCGTAGATACACGACGTTCTGCTTTCGCTGCATCAACAATTTGGACCCTAAGCATCGCACGCGTTTCCGGATTCATCGTTGTCTCCCACAGTTGATCCGGATTCATCTCGCCCAGTCCTTTATAACGTTGAAGCTCGACATTATTGCCGAATTCCTTCATATAATTCGCCAGTTCTTCATCTGTCCACGCATATCGAACGCTCGCAAGCTTTCCGGACTTACGAGTAAGTTTGTACAGTGGCGGCTGAGCAATATATATTTTACCTGCATCAATTAATGGCTTCATGTAGCGATAAAAGAATGTTAGCAACAGCACTTGAATATGTGCACCATCCGTATCTGCATCGGTCATAATTATGATTTTGGAATAATTGCTGTCTTCAACTGCAAATTCGGTTCCGATACCCGCCCCGATCGCCGCTGTAATTGCACGGTATTCTTCATTTTTGAGAATATCGGCCAGCTTTGATTTTTCCGGATTGAGCGGTTTCCCCTTGAGCGGCAGAATGGCCTGAATCTTCGAGTCGCGTCCCTGTTTGGCAGAACCACCTGCGGAATCACCTTCGACAATAAATAACTCATTACGGGTAAAATCCTTCGATTGCGCCGGTGTAAGCTTTCCGTTCAGGTTAGAACTCTCACTGCGTTTTCTGCCTGTACGCATATCATCACGTGCTTTTCGCGCTGCTTCTCTAGCCCTGGAGGCTTGAACCGCTTTGCGAATTAACGTTTGCGCGACCTGTGGGTTTTCTTCCAGGAACCGCTGAATATTTTCGGACACGACCGAATCCACCGCACTTCGAGCGGAAGCGCTACCGAGCTGATCCTTCGTTTGCCCTACGAATTCAACCTCAGACATCTTGACACTAATGACAGCCATCATGCCTTCACGTAAATCGTTACCTTCAAGGTTCTTATCTTTTTCCTTAATCATGCTGGTACGCCGCGCATAATCATTCATTACACGTGTATACGCCGCCCTGAATCCGGTCTCATGAGTACCTCCACCCCGGGTAGGGATCGAGTTCACGAACGAAGCAAGCGTTTCGGTATAACCCGCGTTATACTGGATTGCTACTTCGACCTCAGTGTCATCCTTCTCCGCATAGAAGTGAATGACATCATGCAGCACATCTTTATTTTCGTTCAGAAAAGCAACAAACTGGCTTGCTCCGCCTTCGTACATATATTCATCCTGATTGCCTGAACGTTCGTCCTTGAGCACAATTCTCAGACCCGAGTTCAGGAAAGCAATCTCCTGTAGACGTTCTGCAAGTGTATCATAATTAAATTGAATGCCGCTCTGGAATACCCGAATATCCGGTTTAAATGTAACTTTCGTACCTGTCCGATTGGTATTGCCCAGCACTTCGAGGCCAGACACCGATTCTCCGACATGTTCAACACCTTTTTTGTCCTGCCAATATTCAAAACGTTGACGATGAATCTTGCCATCACGGAAGATCTCGACTTCAAGCCACTCCGACAAAGCGTTGGTAACCGAAGCACCTACGCCATGAAGACCGCCTGATTTCTTATATCCTGATCCACCGAACTTTCCGCCTGCGTGCAAAATCGTAAACACGACCTGGGGAGTAGGAATCCCTGTTTTATGTATAGCTGTCGGAATTCCCCTTCCGTTATCCTGAACCGTAATAGAACCGTCCTTATGCAGTGTGATATCGATTTTGGAGCAGAATTTGGCGAGATGTTCGTCGACAGCGTTGTCCACAATTTCCCATACCAAATGATGTAGACCCGAAGTGCTGGTACTGCCGATGTACATCCCCGGCCGTTTACGTACTGCAACCAACCCTTCAAGTACTTGAATGTCGTCCGCGTCGTAGCCTGAAGACCCCTGTCCTCCGCCTGTCGAACCTGCCGACATATCGATTTGCTCGACCATTCATGCTCCCCCTTCTTAACTCGTAACTAAAAAAATGCCTAAAATGCAAACAGATGTTTTCTTATCCTTGTCCATTTTAATTCAAGATATCCCGTTTCGTAAAGACAAGGAATGACACAATGAGTGAAGCAATGCCCCAAACACTAAGCACAATAAGGGAAAAACCCAAATTCATTCCTTCAATTGGTGGCAGTCCCCCGGACAAATAATCAGGAAGTTCTAAGTTAACCATGAAGAGATATTTAGCTGTCTGCCAAGATGCTGCCATACTCGTCAAGATCGTTCCTGCAATCAGAGCGGCCATCATGATGACGATACTTGCAGCAGTACTGCGGACAAGCACAGATACCATAAATGCAAGCATAGCCACAATTACACTCACAAACCAAATCAGTCCAGCCTGCATAAGCATATACAGCCACTGGTCTACAGCATGCACTGCCGACATATCGACATCCGTTCCCACCACCTTGAACCCTGTGAAGATCGGCATGTTGAACCCTTTGTAACCAAAGACGGCACCAGATATGACATAACAGATCACGTAGGCTGATACCACTATAATTGAAACAAACATAATCAGCGTAATCAGTTTACTCAGAAGCACTTTCCAGCGCTTGACCGGACGAGTTAGTAACATCTTAATGGTACCCGTCGTGCGTTCACCTGACACCAGATCCGATGCAATCGCCATAATTAACAGTGGAATGAATAACCCAACCGCGTTGTTCATGAACTCTCGCGTAAAGGTAACACCACCCGGCTCTTTCGGATTGATGTCATTCTCAAGATAATACTGCATCTGCTGGATGTATACCGTTCTATACTTTTTATATTCTTCGGGTACCCGATCGCTACCGAGCGAGTTTTGATTGTCTGTGATAGCTTGCTGCAATTCAAGCCGCCAATCGCCGTTAAACTTGTCCTGGTTATTTTGTGAAGATTTCATCTGAGCATACGTAAACATCGGTACCAGAATTGCCAGAACAATAAAAATAATATAAAGACGTTTTTTCTTCACCATCTTAATCGTTTCATTCCGGATCAGCGGCATGATATTATTCAATGGATTCACCTTCTGTCATTTTCAAGAATAGTTGTTCGAGTGTAGGCTGAATTCGCTGTACTCCTTCAACATGCACACCAGCTTGAACCATCTGTTGTACCATATCAGAAATACGATCTTCGTGCATCTCGGCAACAACAGCGTTTGGACCAAGGCCTGCAACAATGGTATCATCCATAACATCCGCAGGACGGGCTACCAAGGCAATACCTGCATCCATCAACATTTTTTTGCCTTGCTCCAGTGGTGAAACATGCCAGATCGCCAACTTGGAATGATCCTCAATCAGTTCGCTAACGCCCCCAACAGCAAGCACACGTCCTGCACTGATAATGGCTACCCTGTTGCAGAGAAGCTGTATCTCACTTAACAGATGACTGCTGACAAATACGGCCATACCTTCACTGGCAAGTTGCTTAATAAAGACACGCAGTTCCTTAATGCCTTTCGGATCAAGTCCATTCGTCGGTTCATCCAGAATGAGCAGACGCGGACGTCCAAGCAACGCTTGCGCAATACCGAGCCGTTGACGCATACCCAGTGAATATGTTCTGACTTTATCGTGAATGCGTTGATCCAGACGGACAATATCCACGACTTCCTGTATTCGATCGTTATCCACACCGGGCTGCATACGGGCAAAATGCTCCAAGTTCTCCCAACCGGTCAGATAGGTATATACCTCCGGATTCTCAACAATGGACCCTACATATTTTAAAGCACGCTCAGGGTCCCGATTCACATCATATCCGCAGACTTTAATTTTGCCCTCTGTCGGTTTGATTAGATCCACAAGCATCCGAATCGTTGTTGTTTTTCCGGCACCGTTCGGGCCAAGAAATCCGAAAATTTCACCAGGTTTAACGTCAAAGGTAACGTCCTTAATAATCCATTTGCGCCCGATCCTCTTCTTCAGATTCTGTACGGACAGGACGGAATCATACTGCTGCTCTGCCATTTTATTTTCCACTCCTTCCTGTCGGTGTCTCTGCCTGAAATTCCTGTGCAATCCGAACTGCAATTTGCTCATAACCTAGTCCGTTGGGATGAAAATGATCGGAAGACAGATATTCTCCCAGATGATTTTCAAATAAATCAAATGTAGGCACGAGTGTCATCTTGTCCTCATTGTTCAGAGTAGCAAGGGCAGCTTCGTTCCATGCAGCAACAACAGCGTTGCCTGGTTTCTCCAGTTCCTTCACATCACCAAATGGATTATATAACCCTATGTACGCAATCTGTGCATCGGGATTGATCTCTTTCACTTTCTTCAGGATCTCTTGAAGGCGTTTTGACGTTTCCGGCAAAGCTGCTGCCAATTGCTCCGCTGTTGGCGGATCTTCTCCTTGCAAAACCTGTCCTCCCTGGAACAGATCATTGGCGCCAATCGAGAGCAAAATAAAATTGGACTGCTGAAGTACGTAACGCACACCTTGCTCATCCAGTTTTTCCAATAATGCATCTGTTCTAAGACCGTTAACCCCCAGATTATTAAGAACCTGAACGTCATATCCTTCTTCTTTGAGCAGATTTCCTGCACGTCTCACGAAGCCAAGTCCTTCGTCATCCCCCGTACCTCTTGCCAGGGAATCGCCGATGACTGCCATCCGAATCTTGCCATCCTCTACTACAGCCGTTTTCCCCTCGTTTTCCTTAGGTATTGCGGTAGTCTCCTGGCCTGTAGTTAACGCGGAATCTCCCTTAGGGAAAATTACGTCTTTAATAGCGTATCCGAAACCAAACAAGAGCAGAAGTGTTGCCAAAATGGATACTGTACTGACGGTTCTCCAGATCCATGGTGCTGAATCGAGGTTCTTTTTCTTGTTCATTCATCACATCTCCGCTCGTATACACCGATCCTGGTGCTTCAAATTTAATCTAATCGTTTTACATTAAGATGACGTTTTCCTAAATAACATAAGTGTTCTGTCGTTAATTTGCAAATTTTGCCGCTGTATTCGTGGAATTCATTTTCCATATGTCATTTTACGGAAAAAAGGTTATACCATACACAGTTCTCAACTGTGTTGGCATAACCCTTTGGGTAAACAAATGCAAATCTTCTTCATTATAAAAGCTTATTGACCGATGAACTCTTGTGCCCAATATCCGTTGTAGTAGCCTACACCGATTTTGGTGAAGTTTTTGCCCAGGATATTAGCACGGTGACCTTCACTATTCATCCAGGCGGTAACGACTTCCTGAGGTGTTTTTTGTCCTTTGGCAATGTTCTCACCTGCATAGCTGTAAGTTACTCCGAATTGTTTCATCATATCAAATGGAGAACCATACGTTGGTGACTGGTGATCAAAATAATTGTTGTTGCTCATATCTTTTACTTTGGCTACAGCCACTTTGTCCAGAAGAGCATCGGAAGCCAGTGCGCCCAGACCTGCTTTTGCACGTTCTGCATTGACCAGTTTGACAACTTGAGCTGCGAAATCTGATTGCGTGCTTTCAGTTCCAGTGTTACTTGGTTTGCCACTATTACCCGTGCTGCCAGTATTCGAAGGATCTTTGGCTGGTGTTGTTGCCGGTTTCTCTTCTTGCGTTGGTTGCGCTGGTTTGGTTGGTTGCACAGGCTTTGTTGTTGGTTGAGCAGGTTTCACTGGTTGAGTCGGTTGTACTGCTGGTTTCTCAGCAGTTTGCTCCTCAGCTACTGTATATCCATTCTGCTTCAGCCACTGTTCAATATAAGCTTTCAGGCTATCTGTACTCGTAATCTTGTACGTCGTTGTAGACTTATATGTTGAATCTGCAGCAGACGCAGAGGCAGGGAGCATAACCCCTACAGCCAGTACCGCTGTCAAACTGCTCGTTACGACGATTTTCATCCAATTCTTCTTCAAATTCATTTCATCTCCTCAAGATTAATTATTACAACTTTGTAATGAATACTCTAGCAGTATATCAATTCAAAAGGAGATTGTGAACCCGTAAAATATGGAAAAGTAACTTTTTTGTCATTTTAAAAACACTTCAAGTACGTCTTCTCTACTCACCAAAAGACAGAAAAAAGGCACTCGGACGATTATTACTCGCCGAATGCCACTTCATCTATACTATAGAAGAACTTTACTGAAACGATAGCCTCTCTTTTGGAAACCAATGTGTTCATAGAAGGCGTAGGTTGTTGAAGTCACTTCACGGTTTGCACCGGTGACAAACAGTTGTTTACCACCTTGCTGTCTACCCCAATCTTCGGCACGAGCCATCAGACGTCGGCCAATCCCACCACCACGATGTTCCTGACCTACGATCAGGGAAGTGATTTGTGCGGCAGGTTCCGGATAGGCATGATTTTGCACACATTGCAAGCCAATCACACCAATAATTTGTTCATCCACTTCGGCAACAAGCATGCATGCGTTTGGATTGGTCTCCAAACATTCAATGCGTTCTTTCATGACATTGGCTGTTGTCGGATAGTTGACCTCACGCATCAGTCCCGTTACCGCTTCAGCATCTCGCAGTTCACACTCTCGGATCATCAGTACAGGGGCCTCAACATTATTGGACATGATTTACCTCCACTTTCAGCATATTAGCGGCTTGCACCGCTGTTTTACGAGCTTCTTCCACATCTTGGCCAGCACTAAGCGCTACAGCCATACGGCGTCCTACTTTGGTCTCAGGTTTGCCAAATACACGAACCTGAGTACGAGGAAGAGCCAGTGCTTCTTCAATCCCGCCTACAGTAAAGTCAGATGTTTCATCATTAGCCTTCAGCGTTGCTGAAGCTCCCGGTGTCAACAGATGTACATCTGTGACCGGAAAACCAAGAATTGCACGTACATGCAGCGCAAACTCGGAACTGTCTTGCGTCACCATTGTAACCATACCTGTATCATGTGGACGAGGAGATACCTCGCTGAACACAACACCATCCGGGGTCAGGAACAACTCCACTCCGAACAGTCCATAACCGCCAAGTTCATCTGTGACGGATTTGGCGATATGACAGGCCTGCTCCCATTGCTCAGGAGTCATTGCATGAGGCTGCCAGGATTCGACATAATCCCCATCCTTCTGAATATGGCCAATCGGAGGACAAAAAATGGTGCCTGATATAGATCTAACGGTGAGTAATGTAATCTCACTGTCAAATTGCACAAAGCTCTCCACAATGACACGAGCGGATTTGCCACGAGCCCCCGAAAGAGCAATGTTCCAGCAATCCTTCACGTCACCCGGTGTTCGGCATACACTCTGCCCTTTACCGGAAGAACTCATCAAGGGTTTAATGACACAAGGTGTGCCAAGCTCACGTACGGCTTCCTGAAGTTGTTCCAGGTTGTCCGCAAAAAGGTAGGCTGCTGTCGGAAGTTTCAATTGTTCGGCTGCAAGACGACGTATGCCTTCGCGATCCATCGTTAGACGTGCAGCTCGGGCAGTAGGTACTACGCAAAATCCCTCTTCCTCTAGCTCCAGTAAAGCTTCTGTTGCAATAGCTTCAATCTCAGGTACGATGTAATGAGGTTTTTCTTTACGGATCAATTGTTTCAAAGCTTCCGCATCCAGCATGTCGATGCAGTATGACCGATGAGCAACCTGCATAGCAGGCGCATTGTCGTAACGATCTACAGCAATCGTTTCAACTCCGAGTCGTTGGGCCTCAATAACGACCTCTTTTCCCAATTCCCCGCTGCCCAGAAGCAGCATTTTTTTGGCTTGAGCCGTAAAAGGAGCACCCCACATGTTCTTTCCAATCCTCCAAAGAGAAATCTTCTATATCTATCTCTCTATTTTCGGGGTTTTGGTTAAAGAATGCAAGAGTGCTCCCTATTTTTCTTGTGAATTTTACAAGATTTTTTGTGTTTTTTCGATCAAATTTTACAATTATCGCTTACAGATTCGTCAACCTTTCCATTCTTCCCAGAAATAAGGATATGTTGAAACAGCAGATTTTAATATTCCAGTGAACATGAATCAGCAAACAAACCCCAAGTTTAGAACCTTGGGATTTGTTTGTTTTTTTCTCTGAAAATTTCATTATGGGAGGAGACGTACGCCATCATGGGAGCATTTGGAGTCAAGTATTTTTTCGCACTATTTACAGCTAAAATCGCATCGTTGAAGGCTCCGGCAATAAGTCTGACTTTGCTATCGTGAGTTGCACAATCCCCTGCAGCAAAAATACCTTGGAGGTTCGTCTGCGCATGTTGGCTCATTAGAACCATTCCGTCATCCATAGTCAGTCCACAACTGGCAAGGTTACTCAAATTGCTTTTATACCCATGACTAACTACGACTTCATCCACATCTAACAATACATTGTCCTGACTCTCCATATGCGTAATTACAACCTGATGGATACGTTCACCATGATTATGAAGCCGTGTGATGCTATATGGAGTTCTGACATCCGTTACATTGTTCATCTCGCTAACATTGCGTTCCATTGCACGAAACTCATTTTTTCGGTGGACGACCACTACGCTCCGTGCAAGTTTAGCAAGTTCAATTGCCCAGTCTACAGCACTGTTGCCTCCACCTGAAATGAGTACGCGCTTCCCGGAAAAATGTTCTGGATTTTGCACGGTGTAATGAAGATTCACATGCTCATATTGAATCGGCTCCTGAAGCTCCAATTTCTGAATTTCTGCGATACCACGGCCTACTGCGACAATGATTGTACGCGTATAGTGTATGTCGCCTTCAGCAGTATACAGAGCCAAAATCTCGTTGTCCAGTCGAGCGAACCGATCTACTTTGCAATTCAATTCAACCGTTGGATTAAAGGTATTCGCCTGCTGAACCAGATACTCAATCAACTTTGAACACTTCATTGGTGGCAGGCCACCCACATCCCAAATGGTTTTTTCGGAATAGGTATGCAGAAAACCACCAAGTTGGTCTTTGCCTTCAATGATCTTAACTCTCATATCACGCATCCCGGCATAAAATGCCGCATATAATCCGGCCGGTCCGCCTCCGATGATGGTCAAGTCATAGATATCTTCCTTATTCATTTTGGACACATCCTGTTATTTAGTAGTGAATTTAGAGATATGTGTAACATGCACCGTTTGCCTTATTTATTTTTCTCTTCAAAAACAGCTACAATGTCATCAATAACATACTCGTCAGCCAGTGGAGACATCCCCAGATTGAGCCATTCCTTACCACCAACCATGTACACATGATCATTTTTGACTGCTTTCAGATTTTTCCATAGTGAAGTTGCCAACATCTCTTCGAATTTCTTCTTAATTTCAGGATTCTTATCGTCATCCAGTTGAACGATCAAGTGATCTGCATCGTATTCAGGCAATACTTCCATGGATACGGACATGGCAACTTGATCTTTCGGGAAATTCGGGAGTGGATTCATACCGAGACGCTTGTGCACGAAGTTTCCACGGTCAAGGTTCTCCCCGTGAAGGACGATTTCTTTTTCCATGACTCGAATATAGAGAACTGTTTCTTCTCCGATCATCTCGTTTAATTTGTCGGCTGCAACTTTTTCCTTCGCTACCAAATCTTCAATAACCTTTTCTGCCTGTTCTTCTCTGTCCAGAACTTTGGCAATATCACGCAATTCGTCCCGCCAATCATCACGTTGTGGAAGAAGTACAGTGGGTGCAATCAGAGAAAGCTGATCATAATCCTTTTCGGACCACCAGTCAGGAGCTATAATCAAATCAGGCATTGTCTCCATAACCGCTTCAAAATTCGGCGTTCGTGCGATGCCCATTTTCATGGTATTCGCGAATGGCTCTTCCAAATAAGAAGGATGATCCTCGTGATAGTTCTGCACAGCAACAGGTACGATGCCAAGTGCATACAAAAACTCCGGATATACAAGGGACAGACCCACTACTCTTTGTGGTTCAACCGGGATTTCAATGTCTCCCATCTTGGTAGTCACTTTTTTTACCTGACTTGTTTCTGTTGTTTCTGTTGTTTCTGTTGTGGATGTATTGGCAGAACCAGTCTTTTGACCTTCGCTCGTAGCCTCATCTTGCCCCCCTGCACCACAAGCCGAAATAATGAGCACCAACATCATGGTGCATAGTACCGTTAACCATCTGAATCTCATTCTTTATGTACCCCCTATATGGCATTTAGTTATGACAACGTCTAATTAATAATAATTATCATTATCATTTGATATAGGAGTAAGTATATTAAAATATGTTCAGGTATGATATTGACTATTCAGACTTTTTGCTATGGACGATCTTGCCATAACTTTAACATCTCATCCAGCATAAGCTCATGTGTAAACGCCGTATAGTCGAGCAGGACGCTTGACATAAGAATATCCATTCGGCCATTTTGTACCGCTAACAACTCATTCCAGTCTTCGGACTTTCGTACAGCAGACCAAGTCTGTTTCGATATCTCATCCTCACCTACGATGAGCAATATTCTTTCAAAATCCAGAGATGAAAGCTCCTTAATGGCCACTGTGCCGCTATCCCAAAAAGTCTCAATTCCTTCTGGACCCTCCATCTGCATATCAACGTAAAAAACGGAAGCAATGCTCCTTGGCCCTAACATCTGTAACTCTTCACCATAAACTTTCAGTACAATTAACCTGTCTTGTCGGATGATATCCGCAAGCTGATTTTTCACGATCTTTGCCTTCTCTTCATATCTTTGAAGCCACACCTCTGCAATCTCCGATCTGTTCAAAAAGCTTGCAACATATCTCAGATGTTCCCTCCAATCCCTTTTCTCCACGGGATGTTACATACGGGTGCGATGCAATCAAGTTGACTATGCAAAGCCTCAGACTCCGTGCCGACGGTAATAATATAATCCGGTTTAACCAGACGAAGCTCTTCGAGCAAGATGGGCTCTACCTCGGCTAGCGGAATTACTTTGTCAGTTTCATACTTGCGTCTATAATAATACGTCCACGGATGACTTGCCCGCGCGGCACAGGGAATGATCTGTAATGCAAGCAGTGTACCAATGCTCAAAGAGTCAACCGCAGCAATTTTTTGTTTGCTATTACGTATGAACGCTGCTGGTGGAATGCCAGAGATCTGCCTGAATTTACGCCGGAAATACGTTTCATCCTGGTAACCCACGTACGAAGCAACATCCTTGAGTCGATGACTGTGATCATTTCTCATCAAGATCTGGGCTTGTTTAATTCGATAAAAAGTTAAATAGTCCACTGGACTGTACCCATATCTTTTTTTGAATAAGCGCATGAAATGTCTGGGGCTCATTTGTGCAACGTTTGCCAATTGCTCTATGTTTAATCTCTTCGCGTAATTCTGCTCCAAAAAGACTTTCACATGTTCAATCGGGGAGGCAAGTTCTGTCTCTTCTACACTGGCTCCATCATAAAACATCGTATACAACAGTTCCTGAAAACGAATCTGACCATAGTACCGTTGCAAGCCATCCTTCATGTGTATGTGGTGGTAAATCATCTGACAAATTACGCCCACAGCAACGGGTGAAGCTGAGATAACCTCGCCATTAACATCATTACGCAGAAGTTGCTTCATAACCTCAAGGGTTGTTCGTCCCTCCTGTTCCAATGCATACATTACATCAAAACTCATGTGATACACGCCTCGCTCATCTAATGAATGAACAGCCGCTTCAACCAACTGCCCCGGGAGGCATATATACAGTCCGCCCGCCTTCAATTCGATAAAACTCCCATCAATCTTTAACCAGCCTTGACCACTGGCCACAAATAATAACATGTATGTTTCAATGAAGTGTTTTCTTAAAAGCCACTCCGTTGCATGTTTACTCGTATGGTTCACATCGTTAAGTCTAAAGTTCATATGGTCCAGGTGATCGAAATGCTCTGATCTTATTTCGTTATTGTCCATCTGCATTGATCTTCCTCCAACAGTCGTGATCGTAATCATCTTGCTTACGTTTAAGAATATAACATACCACATATCTATCTCCCGAACCTGATGAGGGAAAAGAAAGAGTGCATGTGTATGTACTAAAATAAGTTTTGCTTATCAAGCTGATAGTAAAGTAAAAACTCCGGCTATTCTTTATGCCTGTCTTCAATGAATAATACGTACTTATTCTTGAAGGACCAGGCTAAAGAACGCCAGAGTGTTATACGTTCATATCATATACTATCAGACGCTTCACAGGCGTCCAAAGGCTTCATTACAAAAATCTGTATTGGGCTTCGATGAGACCATTATAAACGCCTTGCTTTTGAATAAGCTGTTCGTGGTTTCCTTCTTCCTTAATCTCGCCATGATCCAGGACAATAATGTGATCTGCATTCCGGATGGTTGAGAGACGGTGAGCAACCATAAAGGACGTTCTTCCCTGCAACAGCACCTTCAACGCTTCCTGAATTTTAAGCTCGGTTTCCGTATCAATACTGGCTGTAGCCTCATCCAGAATCAAGATGCGCGGATCAGCCAGGAGCGCACGGGCAAAGGATAACAATTGCCGCTGTCCCATAGATAATACGTTCCCACGTTCCTCAACTTCGGTATCGTATCCACCCGGCAGCTTCATGATGAACTCATGCGCATTGACTGCTTTGGCAGCGTCTTCCACCTCTTCATTCGTTGCGTCCAGTCGTCCAAAACGAATATTGTCACGGATCGTACCGGAGAAAATGAAGGTATCCTGCAATACAATGCTGATCTGTTTGCGCAGACTTTCTACCGTTACATCCCGAACATCCTGTCCGTCAATCGTAAGACGCCCACCAGATATATCATAGAAACGACTGATCAGATTGATGATCGTACTTTTACCTGATCCCGTATGACCCACAAGCGCAATCGACTGTCCTGCAACCGCGGAGAAGCTGATTCCCTTCAGCGCCTGTCTGCCTTTCTCGTATTCAAACACAACATTGTCGAATGCGATATCTCCCTTAATAGAAGGAAGCGGCTTGGCACCTGGTTTATCTGCGATACTTGGCTTTTCATCCATGAATTCGAAGATACGTTCCGATGACGCCATGGCAACCAGTAGCTGATTGTACATCTGTCCCAGACGGTTAATCGGGTCCCAGAAGTTGCCGACATAGTTGGCAAATGCCACAAGCAATCCTACAGTTAACTGACCGTCTTGAATGAGGTAGGCACCAAACCAGAAGAGGATTAATGTACCGAAACCACCGGTAATCTCAATCAGCGGGCCAAAGCCCTGGTTCATGGCTGATGCTTTATCCCATGATTTTTTGCTGGACAGATTCATGTTGTCAAAGTATTTCATATTCTCTTTTTCCTGTGTATAAGCCTGAGTCACCCGAATCCCCTGAATGGATTCATTCAAGTGGGAGTTAATGCGAGAGTTCTTCATGCGTACATCCTGCCAGGCACGACGGATATGAACCCGCAGTTTGGTCGAGATGATAAACATGATGGGCACCGTAATGATTACGGCAAGACCCAACTTCCAGTTAATGAGCAGCAAGATCACAATGATCCCAAGCAGCTGCACACAGTCAATCATGACGTTAACGGCACCGTTCGTGAACAGATCCTGAAGGGAGTTAATATCATTGGTAACACGAACCAGTACGGAGCCCGCCGGTCTTTTGTCAAAAAAGTTAAAGGACAGCTTCTGGATATGCTTGAACAGATCCGAGCGAAGATCATAGATGACACGCTGTCCAATAATATTCGTCAGTTTGATCCGGTACGTATTGGCAGCCCATTGAATGAGATACAGCAAGAGTATCGAACCCGCTATGATATATAGCATGGTCATACTTGTCAATCCCGTTTCCGGTGCAATCGCTCTGTCAATCGCGAGACTGATCAGAAATGGTACGGACAGTTTCGTAATGGTACCCAGAATCATCATCAGAATAACGAGTGGTAAGAGTTGTCTTGCATAAGGTTTCATATATGCAAACAAACGTCCGAATTCTTTCCAGTTAAACGGTTTTTCAATAATTTCATCGTCCTGATACACAAATCGTTCATTCAGTTTCTTCTCCGAGGCCCCTTTGGCCTCGCGCCTGTCAGCTATCGTCTCGGCACTCATGAATTCACCTGCTCCCCAGCCTCCCGCTTACCGCGGGCAATATAGTCTGCATATTGAATTTTGTAAACATCCTGGTAAGGTCCAGGCACTTCAATGAGTTCTGTATGTTTACCGCGTTGTACCACGCGACCTTCATCAAGTACCAGAATCTCATCTGCATGTCGTAGTGAAGAGATACGGTGTGCAATAATAAATGTAGTTCTTCCCCGCATAACTTCCTGGAAACCGGATTGAATCTCATGTTCCGTCTCCATATCAACGGCGCTGGTTGCATCATCAAGCACCAGAATTTTGGGATTTTTCAGTAAAGCTCTTGCAATGGCAATCCGTTGCTTCTGTCCTCCCGATAATCCCATGCCGCGTTCACCAACCACTGTGTCATATCCGCCAGGAAACTCCATAATGAAGTCATGGGCCTTGGCCAGCTTGGCTGCGCGGATAATTTCATCCATGGTGACGTTCTTGAGTCCATAGGAAATATTGTTGCGAATGCTGGATGAGAACAGGAACGTTTCCTGGAAAACAGAAGCGATCTGACTCCGTAGACTACGAATACCTATATCCTTAATGTTTTTGCCATCCAGCTTAATCGTTCCCGAGTTCACGTTATATGCACGCATCAGTAGCTGGATAATGGTTGATTTACCCGACCCTGTCCCCCCAAGGAAACCGATTACAGAACCGGGTGGAGCATCAAAATTAATATCCGTTACGGCTGGCATTTTGTTGCCGTAGGCAAAGGTAACGGATTCAAACGTCACATGACCGTTCACTTGATCTGCCTCCACAATGACCGGATCTTCCGTCTCTTCCACATCCACTGGCGTATTCAACAGTTCGAGCACCCGTTCACCTGAAGCTTTAGATTGCGTATAGTTATTGATATGGAAACCAAGGTTCCACATTGGACCGATTATGTACCAGATCAAACTGAAGAAGGCAACGAGTTCACCGAGGGTCAACGTTTTCTGTATAACCATTCTTCCTCCGATTACCAGCAACAACACGATGCTCACCGAAGCAAGGATCTCCATAATCGGAAAATAGCGACTCCACAATGTTGCAGCATGAATCTGATTGGTCTTGTAACGCTCATTTCGTGTGGAGAATTTCTCCACTTCATAAGGCTCACGCGCAAAGGACTTTACCGTACGTACACCCGTGATATTCTCCTGTACCGCTGTCGTCAGTGAACTGAGCGCCAGTCGCATCTCCTGAAACGCGGGATGGATTTTGGATTCGAACCTTAGCGCAACGTAGGCGAGCAGCGGGATGCATATGAGCGTGAACAGCGTAAGCTGCCAACTCATGGTCATCATCATGATTGCGCCGAATACGACCATGAAAACCATGTTAAGAATCTGGGCGAAACCAAAGCCGATAAAGTTACGGATGGCTTCCAAATCTCCCGTGAGGCGGGACATCAGATCACCTGTCTTGGCCGTATCGTAATAACGGAAGGATAAAAATTGAAGCTTTTCGTAACAAGCGTTACGAAGTTTGTACGCCAGGAAGTTACCAAGGCGTCCTCCATAAAAACCGTGTAAGAATTGCATTCCCGCTTTCACAATAACTACACCTAACACAGTCAAAGCAAGTATGGGAACGTCTTCAAAAGTTCGCGGAACAATAATATCGTCAATCAATATCCTCAGCAGGTACGGATATACCAATCCGAGCGCGGTCGCTATGGCGAGGAACAAGATTGAAACAAATAAATATGTTCGCTTTTCCCAAAAAAAGATTTGCAGTTGCCTAAGAACATCCATGTTTCTCCTCCTCTTATGTCGTTCAAAATAGTATGAACATTTATGAAGTTTATCACCGTCCCCCATTCGCGGCAAAGCGAATAACAGACCATATTCTGCCTGCTTTCAGCTTATTGACGCATTAACGGAGGTTAATGCCCACCTTTCAATCAAATGTTTGAATATTCTCTTTATTTCAGGTTGTTCGTACCCAAAAAAGGCTCCCTATATGCCTTTTGGGCGGGAGCCTTTTTGAGATGATTTTCGCAACATTTTCAATGTATTGCTGTATTGATCATTTATTTTTACAAAGCTTTCCAGAGTATGCTACTCTCGGCAGAATGCTAACCACGTTCAATCTGTTCCAGTTGCACAGCCAAACTCTCCCATTCTCCTACAGGAATTCCACTTGTCAGCATGTCATGCAGACCACTTACTGCCTCGTCCAGTCGCTCTTCCAGTTGACGGGATTGATGCAGTAGCGACTGCTCAAGCTGGTTGTCATAAAACTGTATCAACTTGTTCTGTGCAGCAGGAAGAACTTCAATGATCATCTGTTTGAGTACAGGATCAAGTGCCTCCTGTAGACGTTGACGCCCATCTCCTTCGAAGAACTGTTTCGGATTACGGAAGTAACTCCAATAGCTTTTCCATCCTGATGGTTCTTCCAAACGAACTTCTTCCAGAACAGGTGTGCTCCAGCGCTGGTTCAGTGGCAGTGAGACATCCACGCCTCCGGACAACTGCCTTACCTCGTCTATACATTCTGTCACTTGTTTCATCAACCAGGTCTGTCCTGCCTGTTCGAGTCTGAGGGTTGTTGCGAGCAGTTCCTGCTCCAGTTCAATGGCAATCATGCGTAGCAACTCACGTCCACAGGCAGCAAAAACCGTCTTCAAGTTGCCCCGATCCTCTCGAAGTACCGACGGATGGAACGCTTCTGCCATAAACAGGCCCAGTCGATAGGCAAGTCGCTGTCTTACATGGAAGAGCAGTTCTGCCGTCTCCTGTGAAAGTTCTTCCTTCATGGATCGATCTGCGAGTCGCTGAATTCGCTGGCGTGACTGACCCTGAATGGTTTCCAATTCATCCCGGCGACGCTGCAACGATTCTTCACCCTGAGCTGCATCCTCCGCACGCTTCTTCAGCCGCTGAATGACACGAGCCATCTCTTCGGATGCTCCACCTACGGCAAGATCGGCCAGCTCTTTGCCTGCAAAACGATTGAATTCTTCCTCAAAACGGATAAATCCGGATTGTTCCAGCATATTCGTATCTCCGCTCATCTTGCCTTCCATCGCCTGTAAGCTGGATACCGGGAAGAGTCGTGGTGCCCGAATTCCATTACTCCGCAGTTGAGTACTAACATGATCAAGAACCTGCTCCAACTCCTCCTCGGAGGATGACAGATCACTCGCGTTAACGACAAAGAACATCTGATCCATGGCAGAACTGTCCTTCACTCGTCCCAGTTGATTCAGGAACTGTCGGTCCCCTTGGGAGAAAGCATGGTTGTAATAGGTTACAAAAATGAGCGCATCTGCATTCTTCATATAATTGAAGGTCACGCCTGTATGACGGGCGTTCACGGAGTCCGCACCCGGCGTGTCCACCAGCACGATCCCCTGTTCTGTCACATCACAGCTATAGTACAGGTCGATACTATCTACAAAACAGGACTTCTTCTCATTCGCTACAAAATTGCGATATCCGTTCAGATCTACCAGCACATCCTGACCCAGTTGGTCCGCTGTCTCTTCCCAGCCAGCCGCTGCTGCCTGTAAAAAGCTGTAATGCGGACGCCCCGCCGGATGTACATCCTGTGGCGAGAGAGATTGAACTCGCTTCTGCCACTCTGTCTCAGGTTCCCCCAAGCCGAGCAATCGGAAGGAATAGGCAAGGTCTTCCTGGAAGGCGTCCCGGGTCTTCATGCGGACCCGGGCTGTTCCATGCTCCGCGCCACCGGCAGGAGCCATGATCCGATTAATCGCCGCTGTCGTTGGATGCGGCGAGACAGGTAGTACATCTTCGCCCAGCAATGCGTTGGCGAAGGAAGATTTGCCGGCGCTGAATGCTCCGAACAGCGCCAGAGTGAACGTGCCGCCCGCGAGCGAAGCCGCGCGTGCACGCAGATCACGTACCGCCGACCCCATGGCGGGGTACGGCTCCACCAACGCAGCAGCGGCTTCCAGCCGTGCCGCTGCTGCGTCCAGGCGTCGGCGACGCTCGGCGCCAGCTGCCGCCGATGGCCCAGGCACTACCGCCGCGGCTATGCGCTGCGGCGGCTGTGCCTCTGGCGTCTGTGGCTGCGCCGCCACAGACGCGGACGTGCCCGCATGCGGACCGGGAGCTTCGCCCGGTCCATGCGCGGGCACGTGCGGGCCCTGCACCTCCGGCAATAGCCCGGAGGGGAGGGGGCCCGCATGGGGCAGCAGGCTGCGCAGCCCTGCTGCCTCTGCGGCGGCGCTGCGCTGGAGCGCCGTGTAGCGCGCCGCCGCCGCGGATTGCGCCAGCAGCGCTGCGCGGCTGGCGTCTAGCGCCTGAAGCGCGGCTTCGCCTTGCGAGCCCAGCGCTTCCAAGATGCGGTCGGCCAGCATCATGGCCGACCTGCGATACCGGGTCTCAATCTCGCCCCGGAGATCTTTGCTGTATTGAAGAACATACTCGGGTGACACCTCAGCACTGGCACTCCGCTTCATCTCCAATAATGCTTCATCTACAGCAGGCAGTTCCATATTGAGCGCCTGCTCCCACTGTGTGCCCCACAGTTGATGAGATTCACCCAGTTGCCTGAGCATTGTGCGAATATGTACTTCCACCTGTCCCGAAGTCTGATCCTGTAATAACCTAGCCAACTCTGAAACACGTCGCTGTTTCTCCTGTTCGGTTTTGCCTCCTGAGAATAGTAAGCCAACTCTGAAACCCGGTTTGCGGCTCTCCAAATAAGCAGCTGCTGACGTGCGAATATCCGCAGGTGTAAGGTTTGCATTGGACAGCAGCGGTTCCAGTTCAGCCCGGAATTTCTCACGTGCTCGTGAAGGCAAGGATCGAAGATCTGCTGCTTGCTGATCGATAAGCGCAAGCTCCCGTTCCAGACGTTCGATGCCTTCCTTACCGCCGATCTCTTCCAGCAGAGAGTTTTCTTCTTCTTCGCGTTTCTCTGCTTGTCTTGCCAGATGTTGCTCCGTTATATGACTGGCTGAACTTGCCAAACTGTGCTTAATCAAGCCCTCCTTCTCTTCCATCATCTGACCAATAAGTTCAGGAAGTAGTGCCCACTGGTTGTATCGATGCTCCTTGTCGCGCAATGAAGTGAAGAGCAATCCGTCATATCTAACTTCCCATGCTGTGAAGATAGCTTCTACACCTTCAACATACTGGTCAAAAGAAAGCTCCCGCTCCCGATATTTGTCGATCTGGTTCACGATCAGAAACAACGGTTTCCCCCAATCCGATAAACTCTTGGCAAATGAAAGGTTCGTCTCAGACTGAACATGATTATAGTCCATGACATAGAACACCACATCCGCCAGATGGAGCGCTGAATGAGTGGCGAGACTATGCCCGCGATCTGTTGAATCCACACCTGGTGTATCCAGCAGGACAGCGTCATCTTTCAGAAGCGGAATATCATCCCATACTTCAATCGAGCTGTAAGCTCCGCCATTTTTGCAATACACCTCCAATTCCTCAGGAGAAACTTCAAGTGTTTCCGGTCCATTGTCAGCGCTTACGTTTGAAGTTGTATGAATAATTGCTTTCGGTTCACCATTTCGTATAGATACTACATTTGCACTTGTTGGTACGGGGCTTGAAGGCAACACGCGCTTACCGCACAAACTGTTGATCAGACTCGATTTGCCTGCAGAGAAGTGACCGCAGAACGCAATCGTCAGATGCTTCATTTCCGCCTTGCTGATTAAATCCGTTAAAGCCTGTACAGCCGTATGGTCTCCTGTCTGCTCCATCACTTCACGCAACGGAAGCAGAGGTTTGGCCATTTCTTTTGGGTAATCTATTCTGGACATGACTGGCCTTCCCCCTGGCTCCTCTAATTTGGCATCCATCTCGGCGCCTATATCTTATACATCATTTATATTAACATTATCAAGTTTGAATTTGAACGGTTCGAACTGAATATACATGACACTACATTAAACATATAAATACAATTATTTTACACCATTTAATTTAGATGTCTCTTGATTGAAAAACACTCTTTGAATGGATGCTTATATCCTGATATAAAAAAATAAAACCGATCAAGTCGGTTTTATCTGCAATACGTTCTATAATTAGCATTTATAAAAAAAGGCTTACGCAAGGGCCAGTTGCAATTCATGTCAGTCAGGTCACCTTAATCAGGATGGTTTGAATGATATGGATGCAACATGGCCTCTTGTGTAATGACTTCTTTAAGAAACGGCATTCTCCATGGAAGGCAGCAAAATTTCGAATACTTGTCCATGTTGCAGAATCGTGATGTCTCTGCCTTTGTCTCTCATTACAACGACTTCAAGCTTCGTGGACATACGCTCCAGGTAATGTTCAGGCACATCGCCAGAATGGCTCACAGTGATACCTTCTATTTCTTTTTCTTCATTTTCAGCCATTTCCTGTTCAACGATTTGTTCGAAAATATCGGAGAAGGCCTCAAAATTGTCAGTATACACGGAAATGCATTTCATGATTATTCATCCTTTTCTACTCATTAATTTATTTTTCGCTTTCGGGTGGTGACACGTTCCTTATCTTTCCTGATTTGGGACGTTTTCATACGCTTTTTCCCTTCTCTGCATATGTCCAGCAACGGACAGATATGACATTGAGGGTTCTGTGCCTTGCAATGGTAGCGTCCAAAAAATATAATCCGGTGGTGAGTTAGGGTCCACTCCTCCCGGGGTACGCGCTTCATCAGTTTCTTCTCGACTTCAAGTACGGAGTCATCCCAACCTGCAAGCGCCAGCCGTTTGGATACTCGTTCAACGTGAGTATCCACCGCAATTGCCGGTACTCCAAACGCATTGGATACAACTACATTCGCGGTCTTCCGCCCGACACCTGGTAGCGTCACAAGCTGATCATGTTCCTGCGGTACATCTCCGCCATACTGCTCTATTAAAATTCGGCACATGTTCTGAATATGCTTGGCCTTGTTCCGGTATAAACCGATCCGCCTGATATCCTGTTCCAGTTCTTCGAGAGGAACGGTCAGATAATCGGCAGGGCAGGTGTACTTTTTGAACAAATCCGCGGTTACCTTATTCACTGTTTCGTCGGTGCACTGGGCAGACAAAAGGACAGCTACCGTCAATTCAAACGCATTGCTGTGATTTAATTCGCAATGTGCGTCAGGAAACATGGCTTCCATTGTATCGAGTATATGCCTAACCGTCGCTGCATTCATGAAGAGCTACCTCCCACAAAATGACTCCACGCGTGGAGCCTTACTTCGAAGCTGGATCCAAGTACTTTGCGGGGATCTCAAAAATCTTGCAAAAAAAACGTCTTGATGCGGGAAAGATCCCGTATCAAGACGGTCATTCTTTTGATCCTCGAAAAGAAAAGATTACTGTTTTTGAATCTCCATGACCACATTGTTCAGTAGATATAATACAATATTATCATTATCTTTGAGAGATTGCACGCTTAAAGTGTTGTCAGCCTGGTGAACAAATACACCAGAAGCGAGTGCAAAACGATAGTTGGTATCTGATGTTGATTCCCGTTTAACCAGAATTTGGTTACCCACGCCATCATAAGACCAGAATTGTTTGCTCATGACGGTAAGCACTCTGAAACGTGTGGAATTATCCGTATCCTTCGTCATTTCCACACGGTCTCCCACGGTAAGGCTGTTCAGTGAAGTTAGCGTAGATCCTGATTTTACAACTTTAACAGAACCACTAACCGGGACCGTCTCACTCTGACCGTTAAACATTTTAAGCGTTACTGATGAAGCATCAACCGATGTAACTTCAGCAAGTGTACGCTTAACAACTAGAACCGCTTTTGGCGTAGCACCTTCAAATGTTACATTAATAAGGTTCCCTATTGTCAGTTGTGCAGGCGTGATCGTCTGACCGTTCTCTCCTGTGAGTACCGCTTGATCCACGTAGAACTGACTTGTCAGCAGATCCGATTTCACACGAATACGACCATTCGTTTCCACAGCAACCACTTCGAATTGGGCCACCGTGTTCAGGGAAACCTTCTGTACAACATCCTGGTTCGCTCCAAGCGTAACCGTAACCTTATCACCAATCTTCAAATCTCCCAGACTTGCTCCGGACTTGTTGTACATCTCAACTGTAGGAACAGTGGAGTAAGGTACTGTGATGGTCTGATTCCCGGACAATAGGCTGATCTTTCTACCAGAAGTATCAATGCTGCTGATTGTGCCTTCGTACTTATAAATCACTTTAAGAGACAATGCACGGGTTCCGACATAGGTTAAATCCAATTTGCGCCCGTCATTTAACAGTGACTCCAGACCTGCCAGTGTAGGTTTGGATGTATTGTAGTCCAGCTTGGTTTTCTCATCCAATGTAAATACAAATGGCTTTTTGTTGCTATCCAGCACAGTAAGCACCTTTGTTTTACTATTGTAAGAAACTACCGTTACCCCATTCATAGGTTCCATCTGACGTCCAATGACCTGAATACGCGTTACTTGGTCTTCGGAGTTCAGCGTCAGTTCTACCTTATCCCCATTGGTTGCATCTGTGATCAGGTCATTCAGCGTTGCATCCTGAATTCCATTAATAATGACTTCCGGTTTCTCAGTCAACAATTTCGCTTCAAGGGAACCCCCTTCACGTTTGAATGTCAACGTGGATTGGTTACCCCCGATCTCAACCAGTGTGCCACGCACAGACTGCTCCACACCTTGAGACAATGCGATCGTTTGCAGTACGCTGTCTTTTACGGTGTATTTCACGGTACTGCCGGCTTTGAGATCAGCCACGGACAGAATACGATTTTGATATGTGATAATCAGATTATCACTATAGGTGAATTGCTCTGTATTACCAGCTGTATTAACAAGCTTGATCGTTTTGCCAGAAGCTGAGACTTCTGCAACTACACCATTGTCACTCTTGTTTACAATGCCTGACTTCACCCGGATTACGACCGTTTTTTTGTCAGTTGAGAATGTTTCCCGCTGCACTTCGATCATACTATCTACAGTAATATCGGAAAGTTTGATTGCATTTCCATTCTGGTCGACAAATGCAGTTGCCTCATCATAACTGTATGTTTCATAGTTCTCGCCCACAAAGATGCCAATTTTGTTCCCTGATAGTGAACGCGCAAAAGTACCTTCGACGCTCTCTACCTGAGGTCTAGCATCTACAACCTCCACATAGGAAGCCCCGCCAACAGAACCGACAACCATGACTTTTGTATACAGTTTCACATCAGTAGCCGATACACGGGTTTCACTGTCTTTTGTAAAATATGGCGTACTGCTGTTCACTGCGAAGTTAACGGCTTTACCGTCCACAACCAGCGTGATCTGCCCATCTTTCAATCCAGTCACATAACCCGTCGAAGTGTTTGGATACTTCGTATCTGTCAACGATTCGCCACGGCTGAAGAATGTCGCAAGTTGAGCACGGGTTACGGAACCAGTTGGATTGAATTTGTTGCCTTCCACACCTTTGGCCAGATCCAGATTAACAGCCAGATTGACGTAACCTTTAGCACCATCCGAGATGCTTGCATTATCAGCAAATCCGGTAGATTGATTATTTTGCGCCTTGGCTTCAGCATCCTTGTCCAGTGAACGGATTAACAATTTCGTAATCCATTCCCGCGATGCAGGCTTTTGGCCCCAGGATGTCTTGGATACATCCACAGTTGATTCTTCCGTCTTGTCAATCAGTCCCAGTTGAAGTGCCAGCGCGACATATGGCTTGAAATAGTTTCCCACTTCCATGTTTGTCGGTAATGCCGTAGCCTTGTCGGTATTCAACTGGTCTTCTTGATTCATAAAACGGATTGCCATCGTTACTGCTTCTTGCTGCGTTACCGCGTCTCCGGGACGGAACAGGCCGTTATTACCGAGAAGAATACCTTGGTATGCCAGTTTATACACATGTTTTTCAGCCCAGTATCCGACCTTGATATCACTGAACATACCGGTTGGTGCAGCCGCGTTCGTTACTGCCGCAGTCTGGCCCTGCCCCGTTTCTGTTGATTCTGCTGCCATGGCAGCTCCGCCGGCGCTAAGGGCCATCATGCCTGCAAGAACGGCTGATACTACTTTTTTAGAGTGTGATGAATGGTTATATTTAAAAGTCACCTATGATTCCCCTCTCTCATGTAAAACGACCATTATCCGTGGATTCACGGTACAACAGCATGCTGCCAAATTATTCGGATCTAGTCATTGGATGATCAAGATCCACGTGCCCCATTAAACTCTCGGACTGCTGACCATCTACCAGTAAATCAAGTGATTTAACTTCATCGAACTGGAAGAACGTTTGTTTCAGCGCATCCAGTGCAAATACTTCTCCACCTGCACCAAGTCGTGCTGTATCTGGCATATGAATATCCAGCGTAAGTGCGCCGTCTTTGAACTGAACAGACTTCAATTCAATTTCTTTCGCCCAAAGCGGAACGAGCTTATCGTCCTTACTCTGTTGCAGCGACTCAAAGGCGGCTTTATATTTGGCATCATTCGAAGCAAATGAAATCTCAGCCGTAGCTTTGTGCAGTTCCAGTTCTTCCGGATCGGTATAAAATACATCGATTGATTTTTTTTCATTACTTTCGGTAGTCGCAGGCTTCTCGGTAGAAGTACCACCAGACGGAGCTGTTGTTCCCTCCGAGCTACCTTCGGTTGAACCTGAAGGAGTTGTGGTTTCATCAGGATCAGCAGTTGCCGGTTCAGTGATTACCGTTTCGCCTTCAACCTCAGTCACATTGTTCTCGGTTCCTGCGCCTTGAGTCTGATTTGGAGCAGCTGTTGGCTTACTTCCACATCCAGCAGCAACTGCCATGACCGTCACCAGCAAGGCTGCAATCCATATTTTCTTGTTCATTCTAACTCCGCCTCCTTGGCATAAGGGCTCGTCCCTTATTTAATTCCCAGATACTCCTTGATTCCTGCAACAATCCCTTTGGCTACGCCGTTCTGGAAACTTTCAGTGAACAGTGCCGCTTCATCGCTCTTGTTACTAAGGAACCCTCCTTCTAGCAGAACTGCTGGCATTGTCGTTTCACGGGTTACATGGAGACTTGCCGTTTTCACTCCGCGGTCCTTCAGTCCGGAAGACTGTAAAAGATACTTATGCATCACCGTAGCAAGTGCTTTGCTGTTGGAACGTGTATAGAATGTCTCTACACCGTTCGCGGCAACCGGGCCGCTATTCGCATGAATGGAGATGAAAATATCTGCTTTTATGTCTTGTGCAATCTTCACACGTTCTTTCAATGCTAGGAATGTATCATCGCTGCGCGTGAGCACAACGTCAATTTTGGACTCTTTTTTCAGCAATGCATCCACTTTCAGAGCCATCGCCAGATTGAAGTCTTTTTCACGTTTGCCTGTTACACCGATTGCTCCCGGATCTTGATCTCCGTGACCCGCGTCAATAACGACAACTTTTTTGCCATTGTCACCGACAGGAGGAGCTGGAGTGCCACCTTGATTGTTAAGGTCAATCATAATCAGTCCGGAATCATTTTGCACACTGTATCCTTTGGAGCTGGATAGATCAATCACAAAACGAAGCGTGGATGGACTGTTACTGTATAATGAGTAACGAATCTTTGACACATCCGGATAACCGCTAACGACAAGTTGTCCATTCTGGTTGCTGTCTAAAGCCTGTCCTTCACTGAACGAATCAGCAAATGCGGTATTCGGCAAGTCAACAACAACTCGATCCGGTCCTGTCATCGTGAAGACGTTCGGCTTCGTACTTCCGCTTGTTGCGATCATAAGACGGTTGTCACTAAAGCTGATGCCGTTCACCAGTACAAGACCTTCCTCGTCCGATCCTCCACCATTATTGCCAGCATTCGGAGGAGTAGTTGTCCCGTTTCCGGAACCTGAATTCTGGGTAACTAATGTTACCGTCTTCGTGGTATTGTTCCAACCCACCTTAATACCCATTTGCTCACCAATGAAACGGAGAGGAACGAGTGTGGTACCGTTTTTCACGAGTGGCGGGACATCCAGGTTTACGTTACTGCCGTTCACCGTTGCCGTCTTCTGTCCAACAATCATCTGCATGGCAGTGTTGTCTTTGCTAATAGTCACCGTTTGTGTTTGCTGCTTCCAGTCCACGGTATATCCAAGATTTTCGGACACCACCCGGATCGGAACCATCACTGTGCTGTTGATATTCTCCGCTTTGGCATCCGATGGCTGTACGATCTCTTTTCCATCCAGAATAATTTTCGTGTCTGTTGCTGCATGACTATAGCCCGGGAAAACGAGCCCAAAGACAAATAACAGTACCAAAAAACCGAACTTCTTCATCCTTCACCCCTACCATTCTCATTTTTTTTTGCCGCATGTTGTCATACTTCAACTCCGACTGACCACTTGGCATTACCAGACACCTATTAGACGCCTCACAATCCCAAAAGTTGCGAATATATTCCAACATAACAGAAAAAAAACGTTGTCAGATCAAGCTTTTTTTACATTTTTATGTCTTGAGTTTCCCTGAATTATCAAGTATGCATCTCTAAACAACGAACTGTCCTGATCTTCGTATTTGCGAACATCTGGCCTACAGACCCAAATAATCCACGATTCCATCTACAATAGCCTGTGCACATTGGTCCTGATATGCTTCAGTGAGCATGATTGCTTCATCTGCAGGATTACTTAAAAATCCAAGTTCAATTAAAACGGCAGGCATCGTTGTTTCCCGGGTCACATGCAGACTGGCCGTTTTGACTCCCCGGTCTTTAAGTCCTGTAATCGGCAATACATATTTGTGAAGAGTATCGGCGAGAACCTTGCTTTCCTTTCGGCTATAGAGCGTTTCAATGCCGTTGGGTACGGGGGTCGTGAATTTGTTTGCATGAATGGATACAAAAATATCAGCCTGATTCAATTCTGCAATATCTACGCGCTGTTTGAGTGAAAGCTCTGTATCATCCTGACGTGTAATCACAGTCTGAATATCTCTGTATTGTTGAAGGATTGCCTGAACTTTCAGACCTACAGCCAGATTGAAATCCTTCTCATAAGCTCCTGACAAACTCACTGCACCAGATTGACGACCACCATGTCCCGGATCAATGACCACAATCGTTTTGCCATCATTCGCAGGCACTGCCGGTTGGCTTGTGGGTTCTCCACTTGTGGCTGTCAGGTCAACGAGCAAAACGTTGTTATCTCCAACAGACCATTTGGCTGTAGCCGTCTGAGTCAGATCCAGAACGACACGAACGGTGGAAGGTGTCTTGCTGAACATGGCATACCGAACTTTGGAAACCAGGGATGAATCGGTAACTAGAATTTGCCCACTTCCATCTGCATTAGAGGCTTGTCCCTGAATGAATTCCTGAGAAAAAGTCGCTGCAGGCAGATCAACAATAATCCGGTCTGGCCCACCAAGACTGGAAACTTTGGGGCTAATATTACCATTTGTGGCTACAATTAATCGATCTCCACTGAAGCTGATGCCTTGAAGTTCTGCCAGGCCATCCGGTACAGGCGCCTCGACGGGGTCACTGTCACCTTCCGTTCCAACCACAGGAGGAATACTAAATAGGCTTACTGTCTTGGTTCCATTGTCCCAGCCAACACGTAACCCCATGCCTTCCCCGACAAAGCGAAGTGGAACAAGCGTAGTTCCCTGTTTGATCAGTGGGGGCGAATCCAGATTCACTACGTTTCCATTTACTGTAGCTGCATCTTTACCCGCTGTCATTAGAATCGTGCTGTTTCCTTTTTGAACATTGACTGTCTTGGTGCTCTTCTCCCACTTCACCTGATAACCAAGATTTTCGGATACGATCCGGATCGGAACCATAACCGTCTTTCCGATATTTTCGGCAGGAGCTCCCGTCTGCTGGTTAATGGTCACACCGTCGAGTACAATCGAGGGAGTCGTGTCAGCATATGCCATAACAGGAAATATACATAGGAAAAGAAACAAAATGACTGCTGCCGACCATTTCTTCATAGCTCATCCACCATTCTGTTTGTCATTTTAAAATCCGACCCTATTCTCTTCAGTGCAACATTTCTGACTCTATGTAACCTTCCATAATCTACTAACCAGTCTATCAGATATTGTCGCTTCATCCGGTTACAACGTTGTCATATTTAGTCGGAAATAAGATGGTAACAGGCGATCATACTCAAGAGCATAACCTCCTCTTTCTATGACGGTATATCGTTTCAATGATGTCATAGATTGACGCTTTCACAATTACTAATGTAACTTAAAGTATACATATCCTGGCACAGGAAGTGCTGGTATAAGAAAGAGATCAGTAGATAAAAAATTCTTACAGGAGGGAAATGAATGCTCACCTTATATAAGAACGAACCCAATGGCAAGGTACTTTATGCGGAATACTGGATGGAAGAAGGACAGGTTGTGGAACATACCGGTACAGTTGGAACTTATGGGACAACAACTAAATCAGACTTTCCAGTTGCGTATTGCAATGAGGACGAATTCAAAAGTGACTTTCTGAAGCGCTTCATAGACCAGGGCTATGAACAAGCTTCCAATCAGTACGCTTACATATTGCTCGTCCAATATCCCATGAAGAGTATATCAGGAAGCAAACGTGATCTATGGCTCAAAGATAAGGCCAGTGAAGCACTGATAGGTGAGCTTGGCTGGAAAGGGCTGGGCGTTGTAGATGGGCACGATATGGGCAAGACGGCTAATCCGATTACGGAGTTCGCTTTGAATATATACTGCTATGTTGTGGATGAAAAACTTGGAATTCAAGCGATTAAGCGTGTGCTTAAAGAGACGCGACTCGACTACACCCGAATCAAAATTGCATCCAGAGAATTGAACAATGACAAGGAGTATGTGTTGAAGTATTCGGCCAAAAAGGATCAGGAGTTCTATGTATAGATGACTCATTCATATAATTTAGCTTCTGAAATTACAAAAAGCTTCTGCCCCCCATAGGAACGTTGTTCCTATTGGGGAGGCAGAAGCTTTTTACTGTCCGATACTTTACCGTCTAACCAAACAGTTTTGCCGCGTGGCGTTGTTCATAAGCATCAATTTCATCATTATGTTGAAGGGTAAGCCCGATATCGTCCAATCCTTGCAAAAGGAATTGGCGACGATGTTCATCCAGATCAAAATCAATATGCAGACCGTAAGCATCCGTGATCGTTTTGTTCTCCAGATTCACATTCATCTCATAACCTTCATGTGTCGCTGTACGCTGGAACAAGTCTTCAACTTGCTCTTCTGACAGCTTGATCGGCAAGATCCCGTTCTTGAAGCAGTTATTATAGAAGATGTCTGCATACGATGGTGCAATCACGCAGCGGAATCCATAGTCCATAATTGCCCATGGTGCATGCTCACGAGAAGACCCACAACCAAAGTTGGCACGAGAGATCAGGATGGATGCCCCTTCATACCGGGGTTTATTCAATTCGAAGGAAGGAATGTTGTTACCCTCTTCGTCGAAACGCCATTCGTAGAACAAAAATTGTCCAAATCCCGTCCGTTCGATGCGTTTCAAAAATTGTTTAGGAATGATTGCATCTGTATCTACATTGACCCGGTCTACCGGTGCAACGATGCCTTGCAGTGTTTTGAATTCTTCCATATGATCCGTTCTCCCTTCTGTTGTTACTTATTAGATCGCTGTTTCTGTTTTGAAATTCCAGTCCCGTACATCTACAAAGTGACCTTTAACCGCTGCTGCTGCTGCCATTGCTGGAGATACCAGATGCGTACGTCCTCCGCGTCCTTGACGTCCTTCAAAGTTACGGTTGGAAGTCGAAGCACAACGTTGTCCTGGCTTCAATACATCCGGGTTCATCGCCAGACACATGCTGCATCCCGCATCGCGCCATTCAAATCCGGCTTCCGTAAAGATTTTATCCAAACCTTCTTGTTCTGCCTGGATTTTAACACGTCCCGAGCCCGGTACAACAATCGCTGTAACCTGACTGGATACGGTGTGACCTTTGGCTACTTGTGCTGCTGCACGCAGATCTTCGATCCGTCCATTGGTGCAAGAACCGATAAATACATAATCAATTGGAATCTCGGCGATTGGTGTTCCCGGTTCAAGACCCATATATTCAAGCGCTTTTTCAGCCGCTTTACGTTCGTTTTCTGTAGGCAGTTCAGCCGGAACAGGAACTTTCGAAGAAATGTCGGTTCCCATGCCAGGGCTTGTTCCCCAAGTGACTTGCGGAATCAATGTTTCTACATCGATTTCAACCACATGGTCGAATGTAGCACCTTCGTCTGTTACAAGCTGTTTCCAACCTGCTACAGCTTCATCAAACTTGGCATCTGTAGGTACGTACTCACGTCCACGCAGATATTCGAATGTCGTCTCATCCGGAGCGATCAAGCCTGCTCTTGCTCCACCTTCGATGGACATGTTGCAGACCGTCATACGCTCTTCCATGCTCAACTCACGGATGGATTCGCCTGTGTACTCGATAACATACCCTGTTGCAAAGTCTGTACCGTATTTCGCAATTACTGCAAGAATCATGTCCTTCGCCGTTACTCCCCGATTACGTTTGCCCACAAAACGAACTTCCATCGTTTTGGCTTTCGCTTGCTGCAAACATTGGGTTGCCATAACGTGCTCTACTTCACTTGTTCCAATCCCGAATGCCAATGCGCCAAACGCACCGTGTGTGGATGTATGGCTGTCACCACATACAATCGTTTTGCCCGGGTGAGTGAGACCAAGCTCAGGTCCCATAACGTGTACAACGCCTTGGTCGATTGTATCCAGATCGTACAATTTAACGCCGAAATCACGACAGTTTTGCGAAAGTGTATCGATTTGTTGTTTCGAGATTGGATCTGTAATGTTGAAACGGTCTTTCGTTGGAACGTTGTGATCCATTGTCGCAAATGTCAGCTCAGGGCGACGAACTTTACGTCCACTCAGACGAAGTCCTTCAAATGCCTGCGGAGAAGTGACTTCGTGTACCAGATGCAGATCGATATACAGAATGCTTGGTTTACCTTCTTCTTGATGAATTACGTGATTTTCCCAAATTTTCTCAAACATCGTTTTTTTACTCATCATTTTCACCTCATTATAAGTTCGTTCCTTGGAAGAGCCTCTTGTTTTCCTCTAAAAGTGAAGCTCTTGAATGACATAAATATATCACCCTGTCCTTCATTGTTCCAAGATATAATATCTATAGATGTAATAGGTTTAACCTATAATGAGGGAAAGACAAATAAACCACTGCTGCATGCATAGGTTTTAATTGATAACAATTATCATTATCATATAAGTCTTATACTACGTTTCCGCTTCTTCTCTGTCAATGCTTTTATCTAGAACACAAAAAACAGCCCTGAATTCAGAGCTGTTTTCCTACTTTCTCATTAGATGAACATCACGTTCAATGATGACTTATGAGAGGACTTGTCCTACTAACGTATTACAAGCCGTTATTCGCAATCACATCTTTGTACCAATAGAAACTCTTCTTGCGTTTTCTCTCCAGTGTTCCATTGCCGTCATTATCCTGATCTACATAGATAAAACCATACCTTTTCTCCATCTCTGAAGAAGAATAACTGATCAGATCAATAACCCCCCAACTCGTATAACCCAACAACTCGACCCCGTCAAGAATCGCTTCATGCATCTGTTCCAGATGGGCATGGAAATAATCAATCCGGTAATCATCCTGGATGCTACCATCAGCTTCAATCGTATCTACCGCTCCAATCCCATTTTCGACGATAAATAAGGGTACCTCATACCGGCTATATAGTTCATTCAGTGAGATTCGCAGACCTACCGGATCAATCTGCCAGCCCCAATCATTGGTTTGGAGGTATGGATTCTTCACCCCTCCAGTAGTATTACCACTCACCTGCTCCAATCGGTCACCATCCACACTCGATACCAGGGACATATAATAACTGAAAGAAATAAAGTCCACGGTGTGCACTTTCAGAATCTCTTCATCCCCTTCGTGCATATCCAGCACGATTCCTTTTTCAGCGAACAATCTTTTCATAAAGTAGGGATATGCCCCACGAACCTGAACATCCGTGAACATGAGATTGAACTGGTTGTCCCGTGAAGCCGCCAATACATCCTCTGGATTACATGTATGTGCATATGTCGTGAGTTTGGTAAGCATACATCCGATCTGGGAGCCTGGAATGATCTCATGACAGTATTTCACTGCGAGCGCACTCGCTACAAATTGATGATGTAACCCCTGATATACAGCCTGCTCCACATTCGCAAAACGCTCCGGAACAATACCACCACTGGTAAACGGATGACGAACAATGCTGTCAATTTCATTAAATGTAATCCAATACTTCACTTTGTCCTTATAGCGAGTAAACACGGTTTTGCAAAAGTGAACAAAATAATCTACGACTTTGCGATCCGTCCATCCCCCGTGATGATTCACCAGATACATCGGCATTTCATAATGGGACAACGTAATCAATGGTTCAATTCCTTGTTTCAGCATGCCATCAATAACTCGGTCATAGAACTGCAAACCGGCTTCATTCGGCTCTGTTTCATTGCCATTAGGGAAAATTCGGGTCCATGCAATAGATAAGCGTAACGTTTTGAGACCCATTTCCCCGAACAGGGCCAGATCCTCCTCATAACGGTGGTAAAAATCAATGCCTCTGCGTTTCGGATATTCTCTATCCGAGGTTGACTCCATCGCAGCCTTGATCTGTTCTTCAGTTATCGCATTGTGTTTCTTATACTCACTCTTTGCAACACCTTTTCGATAGATCGCAATGTCGGCTGTAGATAGACCTTTGCCGTCCACATCCCAGGCTCCTTCGGCCTGATTGGCAGCGATTGCCCCTCCCCATAGAAAATCTTCTGGAAACGTCCTGGTTGTATTGGTCATTGTGTACTCCTCCTTGGATTAATTCTTTAACTTTTGAATTCTTGCTTAATTGCGACTCATGACCCGATTGATATGAATAATCAAATACATCATCTCCTCATTGGAGATCGTATGTTCAAACCGGGCTTCGATATAATCCTTGATTAACAGTACGCACGCTTCTTCCAGCGGATATTTGTTAGCAATCTGCTCAAACAGTTCATGATCCTGCGTATTTAATGTTTTATGTTCAAAGAGCCGCTGAATGAAGAACTGCAAATGGGTCAAAAAGCGTGAATAGTTGATACTGTGTGTATCCAGCTCCACTTGATAGTGAATTTTTATAATATTGAGTACATCCTTGACTGTATTGGTCATCAGCATGACCTGATTCATATTGTCATCATTCTGCTGTGCATTAACGAGATGAAAGGCGATATTGGCCGCTTCCTCTTCAGGCAGGGAGAGACCAAGCTGTTTTTGAATGAGAGACAGCCCATGCAACCCGATACTGAACTCCTGCGGATAGAACTTTTTCACTTCCCACAGCATTCGGTTCTGGATCGTCATGTTGTCCTTGAATCGCTTCATTGCCATATAGAGGTGATCCGTTAATGAGACATAAAGATGATCACTCAAATGTCGGGACAATGTATGCTTGGCATGAGAGATGATTTCATCAGCCAGAATCAGATATTCTTTTGGCGTTTCCTTCATCAGGGCAGTGAGATCTGAAGAGATCGTTTCATTTTCGAGGACATAGATCTTCTCGATCTCATCCTCACTCACGACATCTCCCGGTTTACTCTTGTAGCCGATGCCCTTTCCCATCACAATAATTTCCTTGTCATCCTCGCCACGTCTGGCGAGAACAACACTTGAGTTCAGTACTTTTATGACTTCCATATCCGGTTGCCTGCCTCTCCTTCATATTTCAGCGGTTATAACACCGTAATCAGTGGTTTCTCCGGTCCCGTCACTTGTGTTGATTCGTTGCCTAATACCTCCAGATAATCTGATGAATTAGTCACGATGACAGGGGTCGTGGTGTCATATCCTGCGGCCTGTATTGCTGCAAGGTCGAACTCCATCAGGAGTTGACCATGGGAAATCTGTTCTCCTTCGGTAACCTTCACATCAAAATGCTGGCCTTTCAGTTTCACCGTATCCAATCCTACATGAATCAGAAGTTCAACCCCCTCCACCGATCTCAGACCGATGGAATGTTTGGTACGGAACACCGTCTCAACGGTCCCATCAAACGGGGCAAACACCTTGCCAACACTTGGATGAATGGCCATACCTTGTCCCATAGCTTCCTGTGAGAAAGCCTCATCCTTCACTTCTCGTAATGGGATTGCTGTGCCTTCCAGTGGAGCAAATACCACTTTTTTCGATTTGATCTGGACTGCTGGCTTGATTACAGATTTATCTTCCACTTGGTCAACCGTTGGGCCCGCTACTGAAGCTGCCGCTGGGGTAACATCCTGAAATCCAATAATATATACCGCGATAAACGCGACAATGGATGAGATTAGCATGGTAATAATGGCATAGACGATGTTCATGTTGTCTTCACTGATAAACATCGGCATCGATGCAATCCCCGGCCCCACAGCAGCATAAGCCTTGAGGCTCACAATACCTGCGAACAACCCCCCGATTCCGGCACCGATCATACAAGCAAACAGCGTTTTCTTGAGTCTTAAATGCACCCCGTATAGCGCCGGTTCGGTGATACCAAACACGCCAGAGATCCCGGCAGACAAGGCAACTTGTTTGAGCTTGGCATCCTTGGTTTTGAACGATACCGCCAGTGCCCCGGCTCCCTGTGCCATATTGGACGCCAGCATGGCGACCAGTACCAGTGTCTCGTATCCAGGTGAAGCCAGTGCCGCGAAAATAATAGGATAGAACACTTTATGCATACCGAACATGACAATAAGCGGCATCAATATCGCCATAATTACGACAGTTAACCAGCCGATCTTGTCCTGAATCCAGTAAATCAGGTTGGACATGCCTGTTCCAAGATACATACCCAGAGGGCCAAGTACAATGAGGGCGATCGGAGCCACGATAAGAATAACGATTAACGGCTTTAGAAAAATCTTAACGGGCCCTGGTGAGATCTTGTCCGCGAAACGTTCAATATAAGACATGAACCAGACCGTTAAAATAATCGGTACAACGGATGTTGCATATTGAACGGAAGCCACAGGTAGTCCGATGAAGGACACCGGATCTTCCCCTCCAAGTAATCCGATCATGTTGGGGTGTAACATAATCCCCGCGAACAGGACAGCTACAAAAGGATTGGTCTTAAATTTATTAGCACTGGAATAGGCCAGCAGAACGGGCAGGAAATAGAACGCCGCATCCGCCATTACACTCAGTACAGTGTAGGTCTGACTCTCTTTGGACATCACTCCCGTGACCGTTGCCAACAGCAACAGCGCCTTCAACATTCCTGAAGCTGCGATAGCCGGGATAATCGGCTGGAATATGCCTGCGATCACACTGGCAAAGATGTTAAACAGACCCTTGGGACTGTAATCCGTTTTTTGCTTTTCCTGAACTCCATCGGATTGCTTGGTATCCACAATCTTAATAAGTTCATTGTATACGTATCCGACATCATTACCGATAATCACCTGGTATTGTCCGCCACTGTTTACTGCACCGATGACACCATCCAGTTTTTTGATTTCTTCGGTTTTTGCCACATCCGAATTCTTCAGTGTAAGTCTCAGCCTTGTGGAGCAATGAATGGCCGTGTTGATATTATCATTGCCACCAACCAGCTCCGTAATCGACTGGGCTAATTGTTTATGATTCATGGTGTACCTCCGCCTTCTGATATACTGGGAACAAAAAAAGACCTAAAAAGGGTAGGAAAAAAATCTTTCCCACCCAATCTAGGTCTTGCCTGCCGAACAGTAACACGCCATCGTTGGATGAATGGATATTCAATTATATAAACGAAAAAGAATAAGTGCATTTAAAATAGGAACATAGACAGAAACTGTACAACTGCGTTTTTTTGAAAACGATCATTTGCTTATACCCGGGTAAGATTATATCATTAAGCGTTTTCAAGAATAGTATACCAGCTCTGACCAAGCAGTGCAACCGCTTTAGCAAAATAATGATTTCTTCATCTGTAATGATATAATGGTCGCATAACGAAAGGAATGACATGTTGATATGGAATTCAGACAACTTCAGTATACGCTGCAAATCGCAGCCGAACGGAATTTCTCCCGAGCAGCAGAGAAGCTGCACATTGCCCAGCCTTCCCTGAGTCAACAGCTATCGAAGCTTGAAAGGGAATTGGGCGTACTGCTATTCCAACGGAACACCAGTGCTGTGGAGCTGACACATGCAGGAGTAACTTTTGTAGAACAGGCACAGAAGATTGTGGATGCGGTGGAGTTATTGAGACAGGAAATGTCAGACATTTCTCAGTTGCGCAAAGGTAAAGTCGTCGTTGGCAGCATGCCCATCACTGGCTCGCATTTACTTCCGCACGTTCTCCCTGCGTTTCAAAAAGCCTATCCAGAGATTGAAGTAACCTTACTGGAAGACTCCGGGCTTACACTCGAAAAATTGACGGCAAGCGGCAAAGCCGACTTGAGCCTGCTCTCCCTCCCTTTACAGGAGCCCAGCTTGTCTTATGTAACGATTGGAGAAGAACGGATTGATCTGGCCGTTCCCCCGAATCACCCTCTGGCACATCGGGGACATCCCGAACATTTGCAGCCTGTGCGAATCGACGAGCTTCGTGACGAACCCTTTGTTGTATTGAAGAAAGGGCAGGGCTTCCGCAAACTTACATTTGACCTCTGTGAGCAGGCCGGTTTTGATCCTAAAGTGGTGTTTGAGAGTACGAACATTGAGACCGTTCAGTCGCTGGTTGCCACAGGTATGGGAATTACGCTGGTTCCACGCTTTATTGCCCGCGCACCTCGCAGTGAATTCGTGCCCGTCTATGTGCCGCTTGCCGAGCCAACACCAAGCCGGACACTGGTCGTCGCTTATCGTCAAGGAAGAGTGCTGTCAAAAGCAGCCGAGGCCTTCATCCATACGTTCCAGCAGACTGTCGCTGAACTCTCGCAGGGAGATTAAGTGAAGAAGGCTCCTTTATACGAGTGCAGCTATACTACTGAACCACAACAAAGGCTTGACCCCTATGGGCCAAGCCTTTGTTGTGCACTCTACTCCTGCGTACGCAAGACAACGTCTCACATGATGCCTCACGCAATCACAGTAACTCGTTCCATTACAGTGTTGCTGGAATACTTTACTTTCTTACGAGCTTGCTTATTTTATATGTTAACGTAGACAACGTACATAAGAGAACTTCATGTCTAATCACAAATATTTATTTTCGCAAATTACGATCACTCGTCAGCCTGTTTTGCTGATTCATTACTCGGCCTTCGTCCTGAACGGTTGAATCAGGGGGTGATAGCCCTCCTGCCCCGTTCTCTAAGAATGCTCTAAAGTGATCTTCCCTTGTATTATCCTGTTCCAATCTCCTGAGTGTATCTTTCACATGGTTGTCCATTGATTGATCATCCTCCTTGGTGACGGGATAGTTATCATTACCCGCCTCCTGGAAGAATAAACACTTCCCTAACCATTCTCTTATTTAATTACCGCCAAAATAAACACCGGGTCTGCGGTCTTCAAATACCGGAATACGTCCACGAACCTCGTCTACAAGGGCAGGTCGGATGAATCCGGTCACGATCTCTTCCTCTTCGCCGCCCTCGGCCACAATCTCGCCCCATGGATCAATAATGAGCGAATGACCGAAAAATTCGGTCTCTCCCCCTTTACCCACACGGTTACATGCGATCACGTACATCTGATTCTCAATCGCTCGTGCCGTAAGCAAGGTACGCCAGTGATGCAAACGCGGATTGGGCCATTCCGCAGGTACAATTAACGCCTTAGCTCCATTAAGAGCTAAAGTACGAGCGAGTTCCGGAAATCGGATGTCGTAACAGATGGATGCACCCGCGGTAAGCCCGTTCTCCAATTCGAAAATTTCTGGTTCCGCGCCAGGCTGTAAATATTTTTCCTCATCCATCAGTCGAAACAGATGTAATTTATCGTATCTTGTAACTTGTTTTCCTTCGCTATTATACGCATACATTGTATTGAAAATTTGTCCGTCGCGCTTCTCAGCAATCGAGCCGCCAACAATAGAAATTTGATGTTTTCGGGCAAAAGCAGACAACCACTCTCTTGATTTCTGACCGTCTGGATCAGCGAGTTCATGAATTTGCGACAAAGCATAGCCTGTATTCCACATCTCTGGAAGCACCGCCAGCTTCAGATCCGGGTATTGCTCTACTGCTCGTTCAAGCAACATTTGCATATGATTATGGTTAGCTTCAGGGTCTCCGAGCTGAATATTGCCCTGAATCAGGGCTACACGCATTTCCCCTTGTTGTTCTGTCATACCAAGCACTCCTCTGAACCGTAATATCTGCTATCATAGCTTGATCATCCGAAGGACTGCAACTTGTTTTCGCTACGAAGTACCGCACAATAATTCAGGCAGAAGCGTTAATAGTTGGTTGCTTGTCAGCGCATCACTCAAATTCCAGACCATCTCCTCCACTGGATACACCTGTCCATCCTTCACAGCGGGTAGTTCTGTCCATGCATGAGTCTGCATCAGTCTCTCCGTGGCTTGTCTGGCAACAACTTCTTCAGGCAGCATGACAAATATGTGATCTCCCGCATAGTGCCTGACCGCATCAGCAGAGATTTCCTTGTAAGCTCTGCCCGCTGCGAGTGCCTCCTTCACTTTGCCCACAGGCTTGAATCCCATCGGGTGGTATAATAGCGGAGCCAGACCGATATTGCCCATAACAAACAATCGTGCACCTCGGTGGTATGCAAATACAGATGCCGTTTCCCCAGGCTTGACCGATATACGGATCTTCTCCCACATCTGTTTCGTGCGCTCCTCATAGGAAGCCAGCCATTGCTCAGCCTCAGGTAATTTGCCAAACCAACTCCCTACTCTGCGAATCCGGTCTGCGAGCGTTGCATGAGAGTTATAAGCCAGCGTTGGCGCTATGCGAGCGAATTGTTCATATTGTTGTTCGTTGCTACTATCAAAAATAATCAGGTCCGGCTTCATCTTGACCGCCTCTTCCACATTTACCGGGGCAACGGCATCGTATACTTGATCTCCAAGTAACCGTACCCCCAGCATAAGCAGGTCTCCAGCGGAATCTCCATAATACATAATTCGCTCTGGACTCGCAGGAATAATGACGTCATGCCCCAACCAATCCTGCACTAAAGTCTTCTGCTGGATGGACCTATCATACTGCCGAGGGGACAATCCAGTCATTTGTCGAAATCGTCTGCTGAAATAATACTCATCCTTAAATCCCACACGGCTTGCTATATCTCGAAGCGGTTCATCCGATTTGCGCAGCCAGTCCTTGGCATGCTGTATTCGTACATCATTGACATAATCAAGAGGTTTATGCCCGGTTCGTTGTCTGAACAACGTTGTGTATTGTGCGGGTCGAATATCGGCGAGCCGCGCCAGTTTCTGTACTGTGATTTCCTCAGCATAATGCTCATCTACATACTGGATCGTACTGAATATTCTATCTTCCATACTTTGCTCCGTTTGGGGTGAAGTGTACCGGGAGATGATGATCTCCATCCATTTCTGAAACAGTGTATTTCGATGACTGTATTCGGCATCCGTTTTATATATCCGTATGGCGTATAACTGTTCCAGCACTCCACTTAATGGAGCATACGGGTAGCCGTACAATTGATCTCTCTTTTCAAATACAGACCGTGTATATTGCTCTGGATCATCAACGAGCACATGTATTACATCAAACGTCATGACCATGTATCTCAATTCCGGCGAATGTCCATGTTCAATCTGGTACGCTTCACCAGGAGAAAGCGGATATACACAACCGGCACTAAACGCCAACCGCTCATGTCCAATATATAAGTGACCTTCCCCTTCCTCACAGATCAAAAACGTGTGCTTCTTACATTCCACCTCCAGCATGACCTGATCTGGTTGCTCCATTCGTTGTTCCAGATCATTCAGCCGAAACATAAATGCTGAAAAGAACAACGCTCCCCGATCTGCATCTAACGAATGCATATTGGTTCACCTCGTAACTATGTTGAGAATAATTATCATTATTCGGTATGCTCTGATTATAAGTGAGCCTTGATTAATAATCCAGATCGACTTGCAATCAGCAAAAAGAAGAGCTTCAACAACAAGTTGTAAGCTCTTCTTCGTTAAGATCGGCATTTCTTACTGCATCATCTGTTTTGGCAACTCCTGCAACAACCATTCCCTGGAGAGGGCATCACCCGAAGCTTTTACAATATCAAAATGATACACTTTTCCTTCTTTTACTGCAGGAAGGTTCTTCCAGATTGTACTATCCAGCAAGTCCTTGGTGGACTGCTTGGCATCATCCGTTTCAGGGTCGAGGATGAATATCCGATCACCTGCGACTTCTGTCATTTTTTCAGCTGCAATCTCGGCAAAACCCATCCCTTCATCCAATACTTTCTGGATTTCTGCGGTTGGCTTCAGCCCGTCTTTTCCATACAAAAACTGTGGCAATCCTGCACCCGCCATGACAAACAAGCGATTCCCCGGATACATGGTGAATACCGAAGCCGTTTCTCCTTCTCTCAACCCGTTCTCATGAAGCTGCTGCCACATCTCTTGGGTCGCTTTAGTGTAAGCTGTGATCCACGTCTCAGCCTCTTGCTTTTTATTCAACAAATCGCCAAGGATTCGCATACGATCTTCCACGGTTGCAAATGAATCAAACGTCACCGTCGGCGCTACCTTCGAGATCTGATCGTATTGTGCTTCGTCACTATTGGAGAAAATGATTAGATCTGGGTTCAATGCAAGTGCTTTTTCAACATTTAAAGGGAATCCTACATCTTCCGCCTGAGCCACCTGATCTTCATATACAGTCCCTTCCTGACGCAATAAGCCCACGGGAACTACGCCAAGCGCGAGCAGATCTCCGGTAACTTCCCCATGATAGATGACACGTTTCGGTGTTACAGGGACCTTAACGTCATGGCCCGTCCAATCTTTGAACATTCGGGTTTCACCATCTTGACTGTCATCCGACGCAGTCTTTTCCTGATCGGTCGTCGCTCCATTAGCTTGGGTTTCCGCAGTTGCACTGGAGTCTTCGGTGCCCGCAGCTGGTGTTGAGCTTTGATTCCCACACGCCAGCAGAAGGATAGATAACCATGTCACTGTTAATAATACTGCCGTATTTCGTATTCCCTTTTTCATTCCTATTTCTCCCCTGAATCATGTACATGATTTCCAGTCATTTAATGATATTGATTATCATTATCGAATATTATCATAAATCAGGCTACCTTCCAGCTCAATGGACAAAACGAAATCGCCTTTTCAGTTTTGTACAAAAACTCTTCGTTGCTTCTTTCCACAAGTAACAAAGTCCTTTTCCCCCTATACAGCTCGGGATTGACGTGATAAATTAATGAGTACTATTTGCCATTTTTAATAACCGGAGTGATGAAACTAATGACGAATTCAGAGAATACAGCTGCTCGTTCAGCGTTTACGATACCGACATCAAATATGATGACACAGTTGCCCACACAGTTTTTTGCTACCCTTGTTCAAAGTGTGGGTCGTGAAATTGCCAATGGACATGACGTCATCAATCTGGGCCAGGGCAACCCGGATACACCTACACCGCCTCACATCGTCAAAACATTACAAGAGTCTGCCGAGAATCCGCTCTATCACAAATATTCACCGTTTCGGGGATATGGCTTCCTGAAGGAAGCTGTCGCGAAGCGTTATAAGGAAGACTATCATGTGGACCTTGATCCAGAGACCGAAGTTGCGATTCTATTTGGGGGTAAAACAGGACTGGTCCAGTTACCTCAGGTATTGCTTAACCCAGGGGACACCTGTCTAGTTCCTGACCCAGGCTATCCCGATTACTGGTCTGGTGTTGCTCTCGCCAAAGCGAACATGTCATTCATGCCTTTGTTGGAATGCAATTCATTCCTGCCTGACTATGAAGCCATTACAGCTGAAGATCGGGAGAAGGCCAAGCTGATGTTCCTGAACTATCCCAATAATCCAACGTCAGCAACGGCTCCTCTTTCATTCTACGAAGATACGGTTGAATTCGCCATTCAAAATCAAATTGTGGTCGCCAGTGACTTCGCATATGGGGCGATTGGATTCGACGGTCATCGTCCAGTAAGCTTTCTGCAGGCCCCTGGAGCCAAGGAAGTGGGCATTGAGTTCTATACCTTATCCAAAACGTACAATATGGCTGGGTGGCGTGTTGGCTTCGCGCTTGGCAATGCAGAGATTGTTTCCAAAATTAATCTTCTTCAGGATCATATCTATGTCAGTCTTTTCGGTGGTATCCAGGCTGCGGCGACGGAGGCTCTTACTGGCTCACAGGAATGTGTCTCTGCGCTGGTTGCTCGTTATGAGTCCCGCCGCAATGCGTTTCATGATACCCTTTCCTCAATTGGCTGGCAGGCTGCGAAACCGGCAGGTTCATTCTTCAGCTGGTTACCTGTACCTGCAGGTTATACCTCAGCTTCATTGGCAGACTTGCTGCTGCGTGAAGCCAAGGTAGCAGTCGCGCCAGGTATTGGCTTTGGTTCGCATGGTGAAGGCTATGTGCGTGCTGGACTACTAAGTGACGAAAATCGATTACGCGAAGCGGTGGAGCGGATTGGCAATCTGAATTTATTTAAGTAATGTTCAGGAGCATAACCCCTTTGCATATGCCAAGTTTCCATGGTATGTTATAAGAAATATTGAACGAAACGTGATGACGGGACCAGTAAGAGAATATCAGTCGCGCCCAGAGAGTAAATTCCACCCTGCTGAAAGAATTTACCGCGGCTCTTCTCCGAAACCTACCCCTGAGCGGCCTGTTACGTACAGGACAGTGCCTTCTGTTACAGGGCATGAAGCCGGATGATCTAATCATCAATAAAGGTGGTACCGCGGAAGTAACGAACTTTCGTCCTTTTTAACTAAAGGGCGGGAGTTTTTTTTGTACCGCAAAAGCCTGCTCCAGAACCACTTATTAATCATGTTTAAGGAAGTGAAACCATGACTTCACGTATTGTAGTTAAGATTGGAAGCAGCTCGCTTACAACGGAAGAAGGCGGTCTGGATCGCAGTTCAATCACTTTTTTTGCGGGAGAAATTGCAGCATTGGCAGATCAGGGCCATGAAGTTCTTCTGGTCACCTCTGGAGCGGTAGCGGCCGGATTTCGGGAGATCGGCTACCCCCAACGCCCCAAACAGCTGCATGAGAAACAAGCCGCAGCGGCCGTTGGGCAGGCATTATTGATGCAGGCATATCAACAGGCTTTTGCAGCGCACCGCGTTACTACGGCGCAAATCCTGCTCACCCGTACCGACTTTCACAGTCGTAAACGCATGGGCAATGCAGGCATGACCGTGGAAGAACTGCTCAAACAGCGAGTGATTCCGATTTTTAATGAGAATGATACGGTATCGGTGGACGAATTGAAGTTCGGTGATAACGATCTGTTGTCCGCGCTGGTTGCGAACCTCGTGAAGGCACAGCATCTGATCATTCTTACCGATACCAATGGACTGTACACAGCAGATCCGCGTAAAGATCCTTCTGCCATGCGTTATGATCGCATCCCCGAAATTACAGCCGAGATCTACGCTTATGCTGGTGGTTCGGGTTCATCGGTTGGAACAGGTGGAATGCGCTCCAAAGTCGATGCAGCCAAGGTGGCTACGCGTGGAGGTGTACCTGTATTTGTGGGCAGTGTGAAAGAACCTGGAGATATGCAAAAGGCGGTTGATGGAACGGGTAAAGGAACTTACTTTGAAACACGACTCGCTTCCCTATCTCGTAAAAAGCAGTGGCTCGGCTTCATGTCTACTCCGTTAGGTACCGTCGTTGTGGATAATGGTGCGGAAGAAGCACTGGTCCATGGGGGCCACAGTCTTCTGCCAGTTGGAGTCAAGCGGGTACTTGGAACGTTCCATGCCGGGGACGTCGTAGAGGTCATTGGTCTGGATGAGACCTTACTCGGCCGCGGTATCGTCAACTATGATGATGATCAGCTTCGACATATCGCCGGACTGTCCAGTGGCGAAGTCATGAAGCAGCTTGGCAGCATCCACAGACTTGAGGTTATTCATAGAGATGAATGGATTACGTTAAAATAAATAGATGATATCGAGTATTGAACGAATACTGAACTTCATATATGAGGAGGAATTATGATGAGTGAAGTGAGAGATAAAGCAATCAAGGCTCAGGCCGCCGTTCCACAGTTGAATCGATTGAATACGGATCAGAAGAATACTGCCCTGCGTGTTATGGCAGATGCATTGATTGCCGAAGCCGATTCCATTATTACAGCCAATGCGGAAGATCTGGTACGTGGCAGAGAACAAGGCACGCCGGAATCCATGCTCGACCGACTTGCACTTAATAAGGAACGGATTACTGGTATAGCAGAAGGTTTGCGCCAGATTGCAGTTCTTCCTGACCCTGTGGGCGAAGTGCTGGAGACATTCAATCGTCCGAACGGGTTACATGTTGAGAAATTGAGAGTGCCTATTGGTCTGATCGGTATCATCTATGAAGCTCGTCCTAATGTGACCGTTGACGCCGCCGGATTATGTCTCAAAACAAGTAATGCAGTGCTTCTGCGCGGCGGCTCCGCTGCCCTGTCTTCCAACCGCAAAATTGTGGAGGTACTTCATCAGGCACTCGCAACGACAGATATGCCTGCTGATGCACTGCAACTGGTTGAAGATGCCGATCGTGCTTCCGTGGATGAAATGCTCAAGTTGAACGGACTGCTGGACGTCATTATTCCACGTGGCGGAGCCTCACTCATTCGTAATGTGGTTGCCAATGCAACGGTACCTGTAATCGAAACTGGAGCAGGCATCTGTCATACCTATGTGGATGAATCTGCCGATCCGGTCATGGCAGCGGAAATTGCCATCAACGCGAAGGCACAACGTCCATCCGTATGTAACTCCATGGAAACCTTGTTACTCCATGCAACATACGCGGAGAAACATCTGCCTGCTCTCGCTGAACAATTCCGTGAAGCCAATGTGGTCTTGAAGGGCTGTGACACCGTGCGCCGACTTGTTCCCTCTGCACTGGAGGCAACCGAGGAAGACTACGCGACCGAGTACAATGATTATATTTTGAACATCCGTGTGGTCGAGAACCTGGACGAAGCGATGCAACACATCGCACGTTATGGTACCAAACATTCGGAGTGTATCGTCACCCGGGATGCGGCCCATGCGGAGCGCTTCATGCACGACGTAGATGCAGCTGCTGTATATCACAATGCATCCACTCGTTTCACCGACGGGTTCGAATTCGGTTATGGAGCCGAAATCGGGATCAGTACCCAGAAATTGCATGCACGTGGACCTATGGGACTGCCAGCACTAACGTCAACCAAGTATCGCATTACAGGCAACGGACAGATTCGTCAATAATATCCCAGCATCAGTTATATAGGAGGAACGATTACTATGAGTCAAGAGCAACAGACGTTACTACAACAGAAGATAACATTCCACGGAGCAGGCGCGATGGCAGAAGCCATCGTGCGCGGACTGATCTCCCGCCTAGTCGTTCGTCCTCAGGATATTACGATGCTGAACCGCAGCAACCAGAAACGTCAGGAAGAGCTCAGCACCCGTTATGCAGTTCATACCGGAACTGCCTCACAATCCCATGATCATCTTGCCTCATCTCCGGTCATTGTACTCTGTATGAAACCCAAAGATGCTGCTGCTGCGTTGCGCGAACTGGGTCCGTTACTATCACACGATCAACTGATCGTGTCTGTCATTGCCGGATTATCGATCCGCACGATGCAGACCCTACTCGGTCGTAAACAACCCATTGCCAGAACGATGCCTAATACATCTAGTACTATCGGACTCGGTGCAACCGGGCTTGCCTTCTCTGCGGAAATTACGGATGAACAGCGTAGTACGGTTATGACCATGTTTGAAGCAGTTGGCATCGTGACTATCGTGCCTGAAGATAAGCTCGAAGTGCTCACAGGTATTTCCGGAAGCGGCCCGGCTTATGTATACTATTTAATGGAGGCTATGATTGCCGCAGGTATTCGTGGTGGCTTATCCAGCCAGCAATCTCGTGATCTGACTGTTCAGACCGTACTGGGTGCATCACGAATGGTGCAGCAAACGGGTTTGGAGCCGATGAAGCTTCGCAGTGATGTGACATCCCCGGGAGGGGCAACCCAAGCGGCACTGAAAACGCTAGACGAAGGAGATTTCTTCGAAAATGTAATCGCAGCCGTTAACCGCTGTGCAGAGCGCTCACGGGAGATGGGAGCTGCTTTGGAAGGGGATCTAAAATGAATAACATGTGCACAGCCACATATCGTCTGCATGATGATCATGCAGACTTTCGTAAGAAGGCACAATCTATCGCGATCGGCATGACCGTTGGCAGCTGGACTGAACTGCCACAAGCCCAGCGTGAAGCGATGCAGAAGCATCTGGGTGAAGTGATAAACGTAGAAGTATATGAAGCTGAGGGAGTGGGAGTGGGTGCGGGTGAGCGTTACGCCGATATTACCATCGGATATCCCGATGTGAACTTTAGCCGTGATATCCCTGCCCTGCTCGTGACGGTCTTTGGCAAAATCTCAATGGATGGCCGAATCAAATTGACAAAGCTTGGTTTCTCAGATGGCTTCCTCAGTGCATTCCCGGGTCCCAAGTTTGGATTGAATGGTGTTCGTGATCTGCTTGAAGTTCATGACCGTCCATTGTTAATGAGTATCTTTAAATCCGTGATTGGGCTGGACGCAGATGAACTGCGTGAACAGTTTATCCGTCAAGCCCTTGGGGGCGTTGATCTGATCAAGGACGACGAAATTCTGTTCGAGAATAAACTGACTCCCATCGAAAAAAGAGTCGAGGTCTGCATGAAAGCTGCTGAACAGGCACGTCAGGAGACAGGTAAGAAACTTCTGTATGCAACCAATCTGACAGGCCCTACATCTCGTCTGAAGCAACAGGCTGAACACGCCATCGGCGCAGGAGCCAATGCCTTGTTGTTCAACGTACTGTCCTACGGCTATGACGTCCTGCATGAACTTAGCAGTGATCCCGATATTAATGTACCGATCATGGCTCACCCTGCTCTTGCAGGTGCGCTATATCCGTCACCACATTACGGTATTTCCGCTTCAGTGGTGCTCGGTCAGTTGATGCGTTTGGCTGGAGCAGATCTGGTGCTCTTCCCCTCTCCTTATGGATCGGTAACGATGCCGAAGGAAGAAAATATGGCGATCACAGAGCAATTGCTATCATCTGATCTGCCAATGAGAACCAGCATGCCAGTACCTTCAGCGGGTATCCATCCAGGGCTTGTACCGATGATCCTGCGTGATTTTGGCAACGATGTGATTGTGAACGCCGGTGGCGGTATCCATGGACATCCAATGGGAACCGAAGCTGGTGGACGTGCATTCCTGCAAGCCATTGAGGCAGCCGGGCGTTCCATTCCACTCGCTGAATATGCAGTTGAACATCCGGAGCTGCAAAGCGCACTGGACCTGTGGGGTGGCGAACGATGAGAAGCGATAAGAAAACAGCCATTTTCTGCGACTTTGATGGAACGATTACGCTCTCGGACAACATTGTGGCTATCATGAAACATTTCAAACCTGAAGGCATTGAAGCTATTATGCAAGATACGATTGACCAGAAAATTTCGCTACGCGAGGGTGTTGGAGCGATGTTCGCTCTCCTGCCTGCTTCGCAAAAAGACGAAATTGTGGAATTTGTACTTGGACAAGCGGGCATCCGTGAGGGGTTCAGTGAATTTCTTGAATACGTTCGCGGTGAAGGCATCGAGTTCAATGTGACCAGTGGCGGCATGGACTTTTTCATTGAACCGTTACTGGCACCATTTGATATTCCACAGGATCATGTCTATTGCAACGGAGCTGACTTCTCGGGTGAATTCATTCGCATTGAATGGTCGCATCCCTGTCAGCCTCCTTGTGAGAGCGGCTGCGGCATGTGCAAAACGACCGTGATCCGTACGTTCCCGGAAGAACAATATAATCGAATTCTCATCGGGGACAGCCTGACGGATTTTGAAGGTGCCAAAATTGCAGATCTGGTCTACTCCCGTTCCATTCTGACGGACAAATGCATTGAACTCGGTGTAGACCATGTGCCGTTCGCCACCTTTTACGATATCATGGAAGATATGAAACAGAAGCAAACACAAGGGGTGCTGTAGAAGATGGGCTTTGAAAAGATCACATTGGAACATAAACGCCAGGTTCTTGAAGAACTGGCTGATATTAAAGCACTGTTCGCCAGCCGTAACTGGTTCCCCGGTACAAGTGGCAACCTGTCGATGCGTGTAGGCGACTTTGACCCGGAACAATTTTATTTTGCAGTTACTGCCTCAGGCAAAGACAAGTCTCTTCGCACACCGGAAGATTTTCTTTTTGTGGACAAGCATGGCAAAGCCATTGAAGCAACAACGCTGAAACCAAGCGCCGAAACGTTAATTCATTGTGAAATCTATCGCTTGACGGGTTGTGGCGCTGTATTCCACGTGCATACCGTGTTTAACAACCTGATTAGTGAGTTCTTTGGAGCAGAGGGTTACGTACCAATCCAAGGCATTGAATTGATCAAAGCATTTAACATCTGGGAAGAAAATGCGGAGATAAAGGTACCGGTTCTGCCTAACTATGCCGACATTCCGTCCATTGCTGAATTGGTCCCGGATGCTCTGGATGCCAAAGTGCCAGGGATCTTGCTTCGTAACCACGGTATCTATGCGTGGGGCAAGGATGCTTTTGAAGCGAAACGTCATCTCGAAGCTTTCGAATTTTTGTTCGAAGTCATGTACCGTCAACTTCTCCTGAAGGGCGCTACGAAATAGCACTCATTTATTCAAAATGAGAGATGCTTAACAGAAAACACGCCAAAGGCTGGTATACATAGCCTTGGCGTGTTTTTAGGTTGTGAGAATACTAGATTCCCAAGATTGCTTTTATAAAGATCCAGCCAGCTACACATATAAGGAATCGATAAAATCTGGGGATAACAGCGATTGGAAGGTTGTTCTGTCTTCATACTACAGTCGATCATCCCGATCCTTGAATAAAAAGAGGCTGTCTGCTTCCTCCTCATTCCGATGAACCGCATGATTCGTGGCTGCTGCCCGTTGCTTGCCAAACAGCAGCTTCAAGCCACCAAAAATGAGCAGTAACGATACAATGACCGTGTTCACATAAGAACGGATCTCGTAGGTCATAAATGCGTCTGGGAACCATTCATTCAGTTGTGGAATGACGAGTCGGATGGTCAGATAATATAGACCCAGCGCAGCAATACCGAATCCAATCAAACGCTGATGGCGGGCCCAATCCTTGAAGATCGGCTGATCCGTCAACGGCTCACGTCCATAACGGCTGGAGCACTGTAACCCGTCAAAAAAACTGTAGAACCAGATCAGCGGAATCATGAACAGGAATACCGATAAGCGAAGCAGGTCCAGAACATAGATGCTTCCAAGGAACAGAAACATCAGTTGCATGCCCCTCTTTTGCATACCCAGATATAGATGACCTGCACCTGGAAAAGCGGATAGCAGCGTTGCAAGCACTTTGCTACGTCGTCCGGCTACTCTGCCCATCTCCAATTCTTCGAATAATGTCCGATCCTGCAACACCTCACCAGCCTGCTTGCGATGGACGTGCTGAACTGCATCAAACATGCAATATACCCAGATTACGGGCAGAATGAGCAAGAACATCAGAAATACCGATTCATTTGTAATGGAAGCCACAAAAACCATCATGGCAAATGAACCAAAGAACGCCATGAGGAACGACAACCCGCGATGTAACAATCCCAGATGAAGATGTCCCAATCCCGGAACAAATGAGAGCAAAATGGTGAAGAATCGTTCGCCCTCGCTGCCTTTGCGATACATGGGTTGACCATGGACACCTTCATGGTGAGCATATTCACTACCGGGATGCTGAGGCTGATGCAGCTCATCTTCATTCATCTGATCCATAGGCCCTTGCTGACCCATGTAAGCTCCCTGGTACGCTGCTCCTTGATGAGGATCTCCATAATGTGCACCATATCCTCTGTAATGAGCTTCTCGGGCAGAAGGCGCACGGAGAAGCACAATCACGATGTCCAGCATGCTGATCCCCCAGAAGAGAGCGGCGCAAAGTGCACCGAGAATCATTAGATTTTGTTCACTAAAGACCATTGCTAGCATGAATGAGCCGACAGCTGTTCCAAAAAAGAGCAATGGATAAATCACAGCCCTTGCGGCTCGACCCCAATACATAAAACCAAGACCCGGTATCAGGTTTAATAGAAATGCAAGTAATTTGTTACGATCTGATTGCACAGTCTTCATCCTTTCTTTTCAGGCAATGCGAAAGCATTTATGGTTTAGGCTTGAAGTTATCCAGCCATGAAGTGGCTGTCTCCGTCCATTTTTCCGTGAAAGATCCCCTGTGATCGCCATCCTGGAACTTATGATAAGGAGCCACCTTGTCAAAGAGGCCTGAAGAGAGAAAGATCACCGTCAAACAGGCCGCTACCGCATAATGAAACACTTTGTGTTCGAGCCAACGCCGGTTTCGCCCAGAACGGGATTTGCGTTGTGTCTTGGATGTTTGCATGCCCTCAATCCGGTGCATGACGGAATCTGTAAATCCTTTCGGGTCATGTAACGAAGGCATTTCACGCTGGATGTCCAGCGCGTCCAGATAGATCTCCATTGCGTCCGGGTCTTCTATCAGAAGCTGTTCCATTCTGCTCGCTTGATGTTCACTCACATGGCCTTCAATATAATCAGTCCATTGCGCAGCGGTATATATCTCCTGTTTACTCACGCCACTCATCCTCCTTCCAATGATTTCGAATCCACTGCCGGGCACGGTACAAACGGGATTCCACGGTTTTCACAGCTACCTGTGCATCGTCGGCGATCTGCTCGTAATTTTTTTCGCTTAAATAATACGCAGTGATAATGTCACGGTGCTGAGCAGGCAGCTGATCGATTCGTTCGCGAAGTTTCTTCTGACGTTCTTCACGAACGAGACGGGCAAGAACGTCTTCATCCCGTCCGGGCAAGTTTATTATTTTTTCTTCTCCGCCCAGATCCTCGCCACTTCGTCTGCCCAGCCTGCGTTTAGCATCAATCGCTTTGTGAAAGGCAATTCGGGTTAACCACGTTTTGAAGCCTTCGGATCGGTAGTCGGGGAGAGATTTATACATCTGAATGAACGCCTCCTGAGCGGCATCCTGCGCTTCCTGATCGCTGCGTAATACGGAGTAGGCCACATGGTATACATGCTGGCTGTACTTATCAATCAGGTCACGCATTCTGGATGTGTCTCCTTGACGGATTTGTTCGATTACGCGCGCTTCATCAATAACTCTCCCCTCCTCTCCATTACAATAGACGACAGCTTGTGTGTTTACCCCTGCGTGATCCATCAAATTTTTAGATAATAGAATTTATAAGTTTTCAGCTCATCCGATCTGTAATCCAAAAAAAACAGGCGCAGAATGACTTCTGGCCTGTTTCTGATTCCCGCTTACGCTGGAATTAACGTCCTCCACTACGAAACCGCTGGGTGTACGCCTTCGCGTCTTGCACATTCTTGACCCGATTTCGGCTCCACTCAAGCAGTATTCGATCGATATATCGGAAATGTACTTTACCTGCAAAAACCGCTTCTTTCAGAGCCATAAGAATCAGTTCCTCCTGATAACGGTCCTGATCCAGCCAGCCGGATATCGTCTCACATTCCATGGGAGAGAGCGGGCGACCAAATTCTTTTTCAAAAATGGAGAACATATTACGCTCTTCCTCTTCTTTTTGAACACTGTTCGAATCTGAACGTGTAGAATTGTTGCTCCGTTGCTCCGCACGGGAGGTAGCTAATTCTTCGGCAGTGCACGTCGCAAGTTTCGTATATAAACCATGCAAGTCATAACGCTCATACTGGATGTCACGTTCTTCATCCCGATGTTCGTCAATAGAGATATATCCGTCCTTCATCAGACGTTGCAACATTCTGGCAATGCCTTCAGGCGCAAGTCCCATGCGTCCAGCCAGTTCTTCAAGCATTGGAAACTCATTAAATTCTGCCTGACGGAACCCCAGCAACTGAATCAGAAGAAGTACTTCTGCATCGGATAAACCAAGCTGGTGATAATAACGTAACAACGCATAAGGTAATTGGGCTGTACCGGAAGCCATACCATGTGCCGCTCCACTCAACCAGGCTTTGGAGGTGGTGTCTTCCATCGATTCTCCCCGATTAAGCATTAAGGGTACAGACGATAGAGCATACGTGGGAATGCAATCGTCTCACGAACATGATCCAATCCACAGATCCATGCTACCGTCCGCTCCAATCCCAGACCAAAACCGGAATGAGGAACCGATCCGTATTTACGAAGATCCAGGTACCACTGGTACGCTTCATTCGAGAGGTTGTGCTCTTCAAAGCGCTGTTGCATCAGTTCCGGGTCATCAATACGCTGCGAACCACCAATAATCTCTCCGTAGCCTTCTGGTGCGATCATGTCGGCACAGAGAACAACCTCTGGACGATTCGGATCTGGTTTCATATAGAAAGCTTTAATTCCAGCAGGGTAATGTGTGATAAAGACGGGTGTATTATACTTTTCAGCAATCGCTGTCTCGTGCGGTGCACCGAAGTCTTCGCCCCAAGAAATGTCGAAGTCTTGTCCATGGAGGAACTCAATTGCTTCGTCATACGTGATTCGAGGGAACGGAGCGACGATCCCTTCGAGTTTGGATACATCACGACCGATGGATTCCAACTCAGCGCGGCAGTTTTTCACTACAGATTGCACGACATGAGCAATAAATTTCTCTTGCACGCGCAGACTTTCCTCGTGATCAACAAACGCCATTTCCGGCTCAATCATCCAGAACTCAATCAAGTGGCGACGTGTTTTGGATTTCTCGGCACGGAAAGTTGGACCGAAAGAATATACTTTGCCCAGCGCCATGGCTGCTGCTTCCATATACAATTGACCACTTTGTGTCAGATAAGCATCTTCGTCAAAGTATTTGATATGGAACAGGTTAGTCGTACCTTCCGCAGACGATGGTGTCAGAATCGGTGGGTCAACTTGTGTGAATCCGTTACCATCAAAAAACTGCTGAACTGCGCGGATAATCTCTGCACGAATCACCATAACAGCACGTTGCTTCGTAGAACGAAGCCATAGATGCCGATGATCCATCAAGAAATCAACACCGTGCTCTTTAGGCGTAATTGGATAGTTTTCAGTCAGATGAATGATTTCGACTCCTGTAACAGTCATCTCATAACCGGACGCACTGCGAGGTTCCTCACGAATAATACCTGTAACATACAAAGAACTTTCTTGTGTCAGGCTCTTGGCATTGTTCCAGATCTCTTCACTTACTTCACTTTTCACAACAACCCCTTGAATATATCCGGTTCCATCACGCAACTGCAAAAACTGAATTTTGCCGCTGGAACGTTTGTTGTTAATCCAGGCACCGATCGTCACGGTTTCGCCCACATGCTCGTTCACATTACGAATTACACAATTCGTATTCATGCCATATCTCCCCTTGGTTCCTGAATTTGAAAATGCAGCGGGCAGGCTTATGCCTGTCCTCTGCACTTCCATGTCATTCTATGTTTACTTTACCGTTAGATTACTGAGAATTCAATACGATTCGGTGTGTATCACGTGCAATGACCAATTCTTCGTTTGTTGGCACAACGAGAACTTCCACCTTGGAATTCGCTGTTGTAATCCGGCGTGGTTCCCCGGAACGAATGGCATTCAGCGCTTCATCCAGTTCAACACCTAGGTATGTGAGCTGTTCACATACTTTTTGACGAAGAACAACCGAGTTCTCACCCACACCTGCGGTAAATACGATTGCGTCTACACCGTTCATTGCAGCTGCATAGGAACCGATGTACTTACGCAGACGATATTCGTACATTTCAAAAGCAAGCGTGGAGTTGGCATCTCCATTCTCCATACCTTCCGTAATCTCACGCATGTCGCTGCTGATTCCGGAAATAGCAAGTAATCCACTGTGTTTGTTCAACATGGAATTCACTTCGCTTACGCTCAGTTCTTCCTTGTTCATCACATAAGGTACGATCGCCGGATCAAGGTCACCACTACGTGTTCCCATCATCAGACCTTCAAGTGGAGTCATGCCCATGGATGTATCCACGGAGACGCCACCTTTAATAGCAGTAACACTACCGCCGTTACCGACGTGACAAGTGATGATCTTCAGATCTTCCAATGGACGATCCAAGTATTGCGCAGCGGCTTTGCTGACATAGTCATGAGAAGTGCCGTGTGCACCGTAGCGACGTACTTTATATTTTTTGTACAATACACGCGGAATCGCGTAGAGATATGCTTTTTCAGGCATCGTTTGATGGAAAGCAGTGTCGAACACCATGACTTGCGGAACACCTGGCATATTTAATTCTGCCGCACGAATACCCATCATTGCAGCCGGGTTATGAAGTGGAGCCAGATCGAATAAACGACGAATTTCTTTTTTGGCTGCATCATCCACAAGTGCAGATTCTTTAAATGCTTCACCGCCATGAACCACACGATGTCCAACAGCCTGAATTTCACTTACGGAACCAAGCACACCGTTTTCTTTGTCAGTCAGAATATCGATGACTTTACGGATCGCTGTGGTATGTTCCAGAATTTCGCTAACTTCTGTAACTTCCTCACGGCCCATTGGTTTGTGTGTCAGAATGGAGGAGTCCATTCCGATCCGCTCCACCAGACCTTTCGCCAGTACAGATTCATCCGTCATATTATACAATTGATATTTGAGCGAGGAACTCCCCGCATTAATTACGAGTACTTTCACAGCCGGTCACCATCCTTGTCGTACTTGAAGAATCCTTCGCCTGTTTTAACACCCAGGTGTCCTGCACGTACCATTTTCTTCAGGACTGTGGAAGGACGATATTTCAATTCTCCGAATTCACGGAACATTCTTTCCAGCGCAGCTTCAACCGAATCCAGCCCGAAACGGTCAGCCATCTCAAGCGGTCCATGTTGGAAGTTGTATCCGATACGCATCGCATCATCAATATCTTCGGCAGATGCAACACCTTCTTGCAATACATGCAATGCTTCATTAATCAGCAGGCAGATCAGTCGGGAAGTTACGAATCCAGGTGATTCGTAGATCATTACCCCTTTTTTGTCCGCTACTTCTTCTACAAAACGTCTGGTCTCTTCGAATGTCGAATCCGAAGTTTTCAGTCCACGAATAATCTCTACAAGATCAACCCGGGATACCGGGTGAATAAAGTGCATGCCAATAACACGCTCTGGATATTTGGTCGAGCTTGCAAGCTCGGTCAAACTCAGCGTGGATGTATTACTTGCCAGAATGACATTGCTTGGGCAAACCTGGTCCAGTTGACTGAATACCGCTTTTTTTGCGTCCAGATCTTCGGTGATCGTCTCAATCACCATGTCGCAAGTTCCGAGCTCAGCCAAATGAGCAACTTTGGTAATCCGGGAAAGAATCAATTTCTTCTCCGCTTTAGTAATCGCCCATTTCTCCAGTTGTTTATCCAGGTTTGTTTCAATCATGTCGTATGCATGATCAAGCTTCTGTGTTGTGTGTTCCACCAGAAGCACATCAAGTCCTTTGGCTGCGAGCATTTGGGAAATACCTTGTCCCATCGTACCGCCGCCGACAACGCCTATTTTTTTGAAAAACATGGTTCTGCTCCATCCTTTCGGTTCTCTATTTCTCTATTGTACCCTGTTCGCCGAAAATTACAAATTTCGACCCAACATATAATAATATCTTAGCACGAGTGAAATGTAAAAAAAAATAACCAGCATACATAAATTATGCTGGTAATAGGGCACTGTCACGAAATTGACAACGAAATTGGTCGCCAGACAATACTTCTTCTCGAATCAAGATGTCGAGTGAATTGTCGAAAATTGTCCGTTGTTCTTCAAGCAATCGTTTGGTCTGTTCCATCAGTTCTTGCAGAATCACTTTATTCTCTCGCATCAATTCCTCGGTAGTGACCATATCCATGTTCACAATGCCCAATGAAGTTAAACCGGAAGCCATCATGGTCTGTACCACATTGGTCGCTTGATCAAAGTCATTACGCGAACCTGTGGAACGTCCGCCATAGTACATCTCCTCCGCAGCCGCTCCTGCGAGGGCAATCATGATCTGCTCTTCCAGAAACCGTTTCGTATAGAGGAACTGTTCCTGTTGCGGATTATGACGTACATATCCCAGTGCCTGTCCACGCGGGCTGAGAGCCACCTGACTTACACTGCCTGGACGAACCAGTTCGGCCATAATGGCATGTCCCAATTCATGAATTGCGACCCTTTTCTTCTCTTCCACACTGGACTCACGGTCTGTCTTCTCACCCATCATGACTTTATCAATCGCGAGAGACAAGTGTCGTTGTTCAATATTTAACAACCCATCACGCATGGCGTAGATTGCCGCTTCGTTCATTACACTTTCCAGTTGCGCACCTGAGAAACCATAAGATTCTTCCGCTGTTTTCTCTAGGTTAACTTCCTCCATCAGAGGTTTGTTTACCGCATGCAATTCCAGTATATGCTTTCTGCCCTTCTTGTCAGGCAAGTCTACTTGAATGTGACGGTCAAACCGACCCGGACGTGTCAAAGCACTATCCAGCATTTCCTTGCGGTTCGTTGCTGCAATAACCAAAATTCGCGGTGTGTCCGATGTATATATTCCATCCATCTCCGTCAAAAGCTGGTTTAATGTCTGATCATACTCCCGCTGCTGCCCACCTTCACGTTTCCCACCGATGACATCAATCTCATCGATAAATATAATCGCATTTTCCTTATTTTCATTGGCGGCACGCGTTCTTGCATCCTTGAACAGATCCCGAATTCTGCTGGCACCCACACCAACATACATTTCCACGAACTCGCTACCCGATGCGGCTACAAAGATAGAATCGGTGTAATGTGCAGCAGCCTTGGCCATTAACGTTTTACCTGTCCCCGGAGGACCGGTTAGCAAGATCCCTTTGAGTGGGCGAATACCGAATTTTTGAATTTCCTCATGTTTGATAAGAAAGTCAAGTGCTTCACGCAACTCCTGCTTGGCACTGTCCTGACCTCCAATTTCTTCAAACGTAAGTTTGGAAGGTCCTTTTTTCTTCCGTTTACGTTCCTGTGCAGCGCCCACCGTAATTCCACCGCGCATTTGCATCATGAACAGCAGACCTCCGACAACTGCAGCAGCAATAAGAATCGGAACAATATTAACACCAGTAAAAGCAAGGAAGATAATGAACACGGGAACAAATCCAATGGCAACTTCTTTCGTCCATTTAGGCATTAGGCCACACTCCTATCTGACCGGGTACACGCGGCAGAATAATAAACTTGCTGGCATCTCCGTCTCTGAGACTGACATAAACATTGTTATCATCCATAGCTGTATTTACTTTAATCCCATTCGTCGCCATTTTCGACAACGTAGGTGTAATCTCAGTATACTGTTTGCTCTCCATTGCCTGAGCCACGGTAAACATAGCATCCCCCACCAACTCTCAAGCTCCTCGTTGGAATGATCCACAACGTCCAGCTTTAGGGAGCGAGCACCAATCAGGGTCTGTCCTTCTTTGTGAATATATTGTACCAACCTGCCCAGATCAACATCCGGTTGCAGATCCAGTTTCAATTGCACATCATTGCGGTTAATAGTTAATTGAACGTCATTGACTCCATCGTACTGGGTAACCATCTTTTCAATCGGATTCTGCACGGCCACCTGACGATACACAAACCAACCTCCAAACAATACAACGGCTGAAATGACGGCAGTTAAAGCAATAGGCAATACTTTTAGCTTCAAGTGAATTACCCCTCCCAGAGTTTGGCCCATTCAATGGCTTATAGGCAAAATATGAATATGTGAACATGGACTCCTGCGACAATTTCGTACAGGATTATTTGTTTTTGATGTAACTTTGAGTACATATCTGAGTATATCACATCGTATATACAATTTCGAAGGCGAAAATATGAATAAATTAATAATTTTAACTATTTAAATCAAAACGGTTTGCAGACAATACAAAGAACCGGTTCAGTCGGATATCCGTCTGCCGGTTCTTCCAGCGTATATATGCAGTTAAAGAAAATCATTCCATTTGTTCTAGCTGTTCGGGACAGTGTAGACCAGGTCTACCTGTTCTCCATTGCTAAATCGATAGAAGCGATAGTAGTTATGCGTATCATCGTTATAATACACTTGCCATACGTATATACCGTTAACCACACCCGGCATGATTCTCTTGATCTCCCCGGCGGGAACTTCGGAACTGAATCGATTGCGTATCTGTGTTTCGGACATGCCGTTCTGCATCAGTTCACTGTGTATTACATTTGCACCCGTAGCAGGTTGATTGTTTACGTCGAATTTAACCCAGACCATCACATCCTGATTATCCTTGTTTTTGCCGATCAGGGTCCAGTAGATGTTGTCAGAGCCTTCCTTCCCCCCCAGACGTACTTTCGCAGCTCATCAGGGGATGTAATGCCCAACTGTTCTTGTGCTGCCTGTATCGCAAACGCTTCTTCCTTACGCTGGTCCTGAGTGACATAAACATAATAACGTTGAAGTCCAAACAGGATCAGAACCAGAGCAAGCAGCGAGATCCATATCCACTTCTTTTTTTTCTTCAAAAGCCGAACTTCCTTTCCCTATGATGCTCTGTCCGCGATTAACAAGCCAGCAAACCATCAAATGCCAATTGAGACTCACGCAAAATACGCTCTTCATCCAGCGTCAGACATTCGCCGTGTTTAACCACTTGTTTCCCATCTACCCATACATGTTCTACATCTTTGGCAGAAGCCGAGTAGATCGTATGAGAGATCAGGTCTGTATGTGGATAGAAGTGTGCCTGCTCAATGTCCAGGGCGATAAAGTCAGCCTTCATACCTGCCTGAAGCGCTCCAGTATTATTCAAAAATATGGATTTGGCACCATATGACGTTCCTAGCAATAATGCTTCGCCAGCAGGTACTGCGGTCGGATCACCGGATACGCCTTTATGGATTAATGCAGCCAGTCTCATTTCTTCGAACATATCCAGATTGTTGTTGCTTGCTGGTCCATCTGTTCCCAGAGACACGGTGACTCCTGCTTTGAGTAGATCAGGTACACGCGCAACACCGGAAGCGAGTTTCAGGTTACTTCCTGGATTATGGGATACAGCCACATCATGACGGGCCAGAATCTCAATCTCTTCGTCATTTAGATGCACCGCATGCGCAACCAGAGATGGACGGGAGAAAAAGCCCAATTTCTCCAAGTGTGCGACAGGACGCAGTCCGTAGTCTGTTACGTTCTGCTCCACTTCACGAAGTGTTTCCGACATATGTGTATGCAGCGGGAGGTTTAAGTCGTTAGCTACCTGTACAAGCTTCTCTATGTAGTCAGGAGGGCATGTATACGGTGCGTGTGGAGAGATGACGGTTGTAATGCGTCCATCCGCCTGTCCATTCCACTCCCTAGCGAAAGCAGCCGACTCCTCCAGCTTACGCAGTTGTTCTTCTTCCGAGCACAGACCAATTACACCGCGCGCGAGTGCTGCTCGAACGCCCGATTGTTCCACAACTTTGGCAACCTGATCCATGTGATCATACATGTCCAGGAAAGCCGTAGTTCCGCCTTTCAACATTTCAAGAACGGAGAGCGAAGTCCCCCAATATACATCTTCCGAAGTCATTTTGGCTTCCATTGGCCACATTTTCTCCTGCAACCACACTTGCAGCGCAAGATCATCTCCATGACCTCTAAGCAGTGACATCGCTGCATGACCATGCGTATTGATCAGACCCGGCAGGAAGAATAGCCCTTTTCCATCTACTTTGGTACAATGTTCGTCTTCATCCGGCAATGTCTCACCAATATGCACAATCTTGTCATTCTCAACAACCATATATCCATGGACCACATTCCATGTTGCGCCTTCGTTCACGGCAAATTTACCGTTGTGAATCACCCATCTATTTGTTGTCATCTTCCTCGTCGTCCTTTCCGTTCTCCAAGTAATAGGCCAAGCTCAGCAGATCCGTTGTAAAGTCCGCATGATGAATACGGATATGCGGTGGTGTCTTCAGAATCGTTGGTGCAAAATTAAGGATCGCTTCAATTCCCGATTCAATAAGCTGATTGGCTACATTCTGAGCTTCGGTATCCGGAACCGTAATAATTCCAATGCGGATGTTATCGGTTTTAACCACTTCCGTTAATTCGTTCATCGGTTTTACGGTCAAACTGTTGATTTGAGTGCCAATCTTCGGTCCGAATGCATCAAATATGGCAACAATCTTCATGTTATCTTTCAGATATGCATTGTAGTTGGACAACGCTTGTCCTAGATTACCGGCTCCTACCAGAGCCACATTAATTTGCTGATCAATCTTGAGGATGTGGCGAATTTTCTCAATCAAATAGGATACATCATATCCAATTCCTTTACGACCAAAATCACCGAAGTAAGCCAGGTCTTTTCGAATTTGTGCCGGATTCAGATCCAGCCTTTGTCCAAGCTCTTGAGAAGAAACTGTAGTCACCTCACGTTGATGCAACTCGCTCAAATAACGCAAGTATACAGGCAGACGCCGGACTACCGCTTCTGAAATTTTATCCGATTTCATTCTTGCTCCCCCTTACCAAAGCCACGATATAAGAATAGATATTAAGATAAGCATCCTGTATATATTCAAGAACAGATGTGACTTTATATACAGAATGCTCTTTTTAATTAGGTTATAAGTTCTTAGGTGCAACTGCATTGAATTGAAAGACTCATAAAGTTTAACGCCATAATGTAGCATCATGCAATGATATAACAACTAAATTGACAGTTACTACTAATCTTTAGCGGGTTTTTCCAACCATTCGGTAATCCGTGGAACCATCTGTTCTGTGAGCATATGCTCCATTTTGGGACCGGGTAATGAATATAAAAAGAATTTTCCGTAATACGCTTCAATGACTCGTGTATCATAAACAATCACAATACCTCTGTCCTTCGAGGTACGTACTAATCGGCCAAATCCCTGCTTGAAACGAATGACCGCTTGAGGCACGGACAGTTTCATGAACGGATTTTTCTTCTGCTCCTGAAGCAACTCACTCTTGGCTTCTACCAAAGGATGATTCGGCGGCTGGAAAGGCAATCGCACAATAGCGAGACAAGTCAGCGCTTCACCTGGGATATCTACGCCCTCCCAGAAGCTGCTTGTGCCCAAAAGTACTGTTGCTTTGGCCTCTTGGAACCTGCGAGTGAGCTTGGAACGGCTTCCACTGTCCACACCTTGCCCAAGCAACGAGATGTCATTACCAGACAGAGCCTCCTTCAGCGGATCATAGACCTGACGCAGCATCTTGTATGAAGTAAACAAAACCATCATACGTCCACGCGTTGCGATCGCGGTTTCCGCAAGGGATTCCACGAGCATATTGACAAAGTGTGCATCACCCACACTGCCCTTCACACTTGGAAAATCACGCGGAATAACAAGCAGTGCCTGGTCACGATAATTAAAAGGTGATGGCAACATGGATGTTAATAGCCGATTATTATCGGATGCTTCCTGCAAACCAAGCTGCTCGATCATAAACTGGAATGACTTATCTACAGAGAGCGTGGCCGAGGTAAGCACAACGCTTTTCTTTTTATCAAAAAACAAATCTTTAAGCTGTGCACTAACATCTACAGGTACAGCATACAGCTGCAATGACTTGCTGCGGAACTGGCCGCTAGCTTCCATCCAGTACACCGTTTTGGCATCATCCATTCGCATGAAGAAGCGTAAATTCTCCTTCAATGTTGTCAGATCTTTCAGCAGTCCTGTAATGTCCGTAATCAGGCTATCCGATTGATAGTCATCCTGATCCTCTTTCACCTCAAGCAGTAATTTATCCCCTTTACGAATCAAATCGCCCAACGTCACATAGATCTGGTTCTCGACGTCTTGCAGCTCCTGCCATTTGGCCGGTTTCTGGGATGCTTTCAGTCGTAAGGTGAATTGCCCTGTCTCTCCCGGTGAAGCATCGCTTCGTTCAGGTAGCAGACCGAACAGAGCATCACTCAATCGATCCCACAACTCCTTGACCTCAACTGCGAGCGGGAACATCTGATCCACCATGAAGCCCCATTGCACCGACTTTTCATGTCCGGATAACTGCGAACGCAGCATGGGGAGCTGACCATTGCGACTGTCTTTAAACAGACGGGTCAGTGTATGAACCAAGGTGAAATATTTCATATGCAAGCCAAGATGTTTACCAGCCACATCCTCCAGATGATGCGCCTCATCAATGACAAGACTCTCATATGCCGGCAGCAACTGATGCGCCGCTTTTACATCCGTGAATAATTTGGAGTGATTCGTAATAATAATATCGGACAAACCAGCCTCATGTTTGGCGCGATGATAGAAACATTTGCGGAACCATGGACAAGATCTTCCCAGACAGGACTCTGATTCGCTCTGTACCGTCTCCCAGAAGTCTCCACCGCGTCCGCTAAGGTTAAGTTCCTCATCGTCTCCGGTTTCAGTCTGCGTAAGCCAGACAATCATCTGAGCCGCCGTGAAATAATCCTCTTTCGGGGTGGAGAATTCGCGTTTATTGATTTTGTGTTCGAATTTGCGCAGGCACAGGTAATGTCCTCGTCCTTTGAACACAGCAGCCTTAAACGGAAATGGAATCACTTTGGTCAGCATCGGAATATCCCGCTCTCTCAATTGCTCCTGCAAGTTGATCGTATGCGTGCTGACCATGACTTTCTGTTCTTGCTTCACACTTTCGTAAATAGCCGGCAACAGGTAACCCAGAGATTTACCCGTGCCTGTTCCAGCCTCGATCAAGAGGTGCTTCTCTTCATCCAGAGCCTGCCTCACACTGCCGAACATCTGAGTCTGCGCTTCGCGCTCTTCATAATGATCCAGCGTATCCTTCAAGATCTCCCGAACCTGGTCCATAAACTGATCGAAGCCGACACCATGAAGAGGATTACCCTCCCGTTCGTCACGCGGTGCACCAATATCAGTCCAATCACTCACATTAAGAGCAAGCTGTCGATAATAGGTATGTCCGTCCAGATCCTGAATCGGCTCTGCTTCCTTCTCACTACGCATCCCGTCCAGGAACCAACCCAAGTCACTGTCTTCTGGTGCGAACAGGTCACTGAGCCGCTGAATCGTGATGAGCGGTAATTCCTTCAACTCATCCAGACACTTGAGCAGCACGTAAGCTGTCGCCAGTGCATCACTGTCTGCCTGATGAGGGCGATCATGCTGAAATCCAAATTCAGAAGATACATAACCGAGTTGATAAGATCCAAGTGATGGGAACGTAATTTTCAGAAAATCAATCGTGTCCAGAATGCGACCGGTGAACGGTAAATAACCGCAACGGTCAAGTGCATTCTGCAAAAAGTGAAAATCAAAAGCAACGTTGTGTCCAACAAGAACCACATCGTTAAGCAGCGGAACCATCTCCATCATCATCTCTTCGAGTGAAGGAGCGTCCGCCACATCTGCATCGGTAATACCCGTTAACCCGAAATAAACGGGGGAATCGGTACACCCGGGTTCACATAAGAACTATATATTTGAGTTATGCTGTAGTCATGATCTATGATGGCAAGTCCGGCCTGTATAATCTCACCGTCGGACTGCGTGCCGGTTGTTTCGAAATCCAATACGGCAAATTTCATTGCAATGTACGATCCCTTCCATTCCAGTCTATGTTACAGCATAGCAAAAAAAAGGGGATTTGAAAATTAACTGACAAAAAAGCGGTGTCCCCGCCGCTATGCCAAAGGAGGGAACACCGTTTTCTTGTCGCTGAATTCCCGCTTAATGGAGGGCCGTCAGCTGATTTGCATATTGCAATTTTCCCCTGTTCAACCTGCAAGCTTCCATGTTGTACAGTGGCTCGGTCATTGTTGGGTCATGCTGAAGTGCCTGTGCAAAAAGTGAACATGCTGCTTCCGGATTTGCATGCTTGGCCTGAATACAGCCCAGGGCGTTACATACGAGCCCTTTTAGACGCGGTGACCCGTTAAGAAACATGATCTGTTGCAAATGTGCTCCTGCCTCTGCAGTTTGTTCCAGATTCAGATGAGCGAGCGCCAAGTAAAAACGGGTTAATGCACTCTCCGGATGATCGGTCACAACCCGGGAGAACTGCATAATTGCTTGTGGATACATCTGTAATTTGAAATATCCCTGACCCCGACTGAAACATTCCAGATGGAGTTCCGGCAGCGCGGTGACAGCTTCTTGTTCCGGCTCAAGGGAAGCAGGCTTATCCAGTTCCCGCTCCCGTACCTGACTCATCTTTTCTTCAAACATCAGCCATTCATCCAGCATTCCGTCACTCATTCGCTTGAGCAGGTTCCATTTTTGCAGCAATTCCTGTTTGTTCAGACCTTCAGCGGAAGGATAGCTCTTGATAATTTCATCTAACATGTCGTTCATTTCTGCGAAAACATGCTGGAACATCGATGCATCCCCACCCTTGAAAAAATGGATTAGTGCAGTAACCTGTACTCATTTTTTGCTTGAAGGGCCGATTTCATTCTCCTTACCAGTCGATTACATAATCGTGGCGTGGACTTCGTGTTTCATCGTTTGCACAGGTTTATTCTGTCCATCTACAAATACGACCGTTGGTTTGTGATTATTTGCCTCTTCTTGAGACATCATGGCGTAAGAAATAATAATGACGGTATCTCCCGGCTGTACGAGACGTGCAGCCGCACCGTTAAGGCATATGACGCCGCTCCCGCGTGGGCCTGGAATCACATAAGTTTCCAAACGCGCACCATTGTTATTGTTTACAATCTGAACTTTCTCGTTCTCCATCAGATCGGATGTTTCCATCAGATCTTCATCTATGGTAATGCTACCCACATAGTTCAGGTTGGCTTCCGTAACCGTAGCCCGGTGAATTTTGGATTTCATGAGTGTTCTAAACATGGGACAGCACCTCCGATTTTTGTAGCCTTATATTGTCAATCAATCTGGTTTTCCCGAATTTTACGGCAAGTGCAATGAGCAGATCGTCACGTCCTTGAACTTCTTCCTGATCTGCGAGCGGCTCCAGACTTGGAAAAGCCTGAATCTCAGCATAATCAATGACGGCCAGCGGCGAGCTTCCAATGTGCTTACGTAGCATAAGACGAATGTCTGCCGCCGTGGTCACGCTACCTGAATCTGCTGCTTCTTGCGCCGCACGTAGCGCTCTGGACAGAACCAGCGCCTCACTACGCTGCTCAGCACTAAGGTAGACATTTCGCGAACTCAGAGCCAGACCATCCTCTTCACGGACGATCGGACACGCTACAATCTCTACAGGTATATTCAGATCATTAACCATCTGTTGAATGACGGCTACCTGTTGGGCATCTTTCATCCCAAAAAATGCACGCTGTGGCTGTACGATGTTAAACAACTTGGAGACCACCGTCGTTACCCCGTCAAAATGTCCTGGACGGGAAGCACCACATAAGCGTTCTGTAAGTTGTGAGACAGATACCGTCGTTTGTGTTGCCTGTGGATACATCTCTTCAACAGAGGGAATAAATACGATATCTACACCTTGTGAGCGTGCTGTTTCCACATCCCTGTCTTCATCGCGCGGATAACTGTCAAAATCTTCATTGGGACCAAATTGAATCGGATTAACGAATATGCTCAATACCACAATATCACTTTGTTGTTTGGCAGCTTGCATCAAGCTTGCATGACCTGGATGAAGATAGCCCATTGTCGGCACCAGACCTACTATGGACTCTCTGGATCGAATCGCTTGACGCTTCACAATTAGTTCCTGTCTTAACTCTGCGATCGTCCGAAGTACTATCATGAGTTACTCTCCACCTTTTTTTTGCGTTGTCCATACAATTGATCCAGAACGCCATCCGCTGCATTGAACACATGCTCTTCCGCCGGGAATGACCGATCTTTAACTTCTTTCGCATAAGCTTCAATACTGGTTCTGATCAATGCACCAACATCACCAAACGTTTTGACAAAACGTTTGGGCATATAAGGGGAAGCATACTGAACTACATCATGGAATACCAGAACCTGACCATCACAGCCTCGTCCAGCACCAATACCGATGGTTGGGATAGACAATTCCTCCGAGATCGCCCGAGCAACTTCTTCCGTGACCAGTTCGAGCACGATACCGAACGCACCTGCCGCTTCAAGCGCTTTGGCTTCGTCCATTAAACGTTTCGCGTCCGCTGCATCCTTGCCCTGAATCCGGTACCCACCAATCTGATTGACCGATTGGGGTGTCAATCCAATATGTCCAAGAACAGGTACGCCTGCTTGCACAATTGCCTTGACAGTATCCGCAATTTCAACTCCGCCCTCCATTTTGACAGCATGAGCATGACCTTCCTGCATCAGGCGACGCACACCTTTCAGCGTCTCATCTACGCTGCCATGGTACGTCATAAACGGCATATCAGCCACTATAAACGTGTTCTCGGCTCCGCGCACCACCGAACGTGTGTGGTACACCATGTCGTCTATTGTCACCGGAAGGGTGGAGTTATAACCGAGTACCACATTACCAAGTGAATCACCCACCAGAATCAGATCGATTCCCGCTTCCTCTGCGAGGAGAGCTGTTGGATAATCGTAGGCCGTTATCATGCTTAGCGGCACGCCATCCTGCTTATATTTTTTCATTTTCACAATATTCAACGCTTGTTTGTTAGCCATTTTCTCTCATGGCTCCTTTCTCCTTTTCAATTAGACGCAACAAAAAAACCTTTTAGTTTTCCACTAAAAAGTCCCGAAAAGTCAAAAAAGAGTCACTTGCGATCGTCCCTTCTGTCTCGGTCCTCTTCGGCTCAGAGCAGAATCCAACAACTCACTTGAACATATTTCATTTTTGAACTGCTGACTGATACTATGAAACACATCAAAGCAGAACAAAGGTACCTCTTGTCGGAGTGCAATTCGGCAACCATTAGCCGATATCACCTCACGAACACAGTATACCAAAGTTCTGCTCAAACTTCACGTCTTATGTTCATTTTACCCGTGGAAATTCGACAAATTGTTTACGATTTCCATGAAATCTCACCAGAGATAACTAGCACATATTCTCCACTATGCTTCTCCACCACAAGCGCTCCGGAAGGATCCAGACCGATTGCCAAGCCTTCAATGGTACCTTGATGATTAGTCACTGTGATCTCTCGATTTATCGATACGGACAGAGCCTCCCAGAGTGCTGAGATGACACCGAATCCTTCATTTTGATACAAATAATACAACTGCTCCAGCTCCGTCAAAATGGCTGCGGCAAGTTTGGTCCGATCAACGGTCTGTCCCGTCTCCATTTTAAGCGAAGTGGCAATGGTGCTTAACTCTTCCGGATAATCACCCGGATCAAAGTTCACGTCCACGCCTATACCTGCAATACAGTATCTGACTTGATGGTCTTCCACCGTTGATTCGAGCAGTATGCCACACACCTTGCGCCCATCAATCAATAGATCATTCGGCCATTTGATACCCGCGTCGGCTCCAGTACAGGCTCGAACGGCACGACATACAGCTACTCCTGTTAATAAGGTTAACTGAGGCGTATTTTGCAGCGGTAAATCAGGGCGCAAGAGTACGCTCATCCAGATCCCTTTACCCGCAGGAGAGAACCATTTCCGACCAAAACGTCCTCTTCCTACGGTTTGCTCTTCCGCAATGACCACGGCACCCTCTCCCTGACCTTGCTCAGCGAGCTTCAGGACATCTCCTTGCGTAGACGAGGTGGATGCCAACAGAACAGCCTTACGGCCAAAGACGGTTGTATTCAACGCCAATTGGAGAGCTGTGGCGTCAATACTGTCCGGTTTCGTCACCAGTCGATACCCTTTGCGGGATACAGCTTCGAACTCATAACCCATCTCGCGTAACTTATTCACATGTTTCCATACGGCCGTCCGACTGATGGACAGATTACGGCTGATCTCTTCACCCGATACAAATTGGCCGTCAGCATTCAATAACATATGTAACAGTTCTTCATGCTTGGTCATCTGCAACCACCCGCTTCACTTCTGCGCTCAGCGCCTCATGTTGATTCGCAATATTTCCAATAGCCGTTTCTTTTAGCAAATGTTTCATCAGTTGTCCTAGCCACGGTCCGCCTTTGCGCTGCACCATCTGCAACACTTGTTCACCTGTGATATCCAGCTCTTTCAAGTCATGTACCGGGATGGATTGGCTCCATTCGGCTGCATGCTCCTGAACCAAAACCAATTGCGACTCTGCCTGATCGAGCTGATCACGCCAACCCGCTGGCAGCAGCGACTGTAGGCGAAGCCAATCGTCCGCAGCCTGAACTCCGCAAGTCAGTACGGTAACAATCCAGTCTGTTCGCAGGCTGGTTATATCCTTCTGTTCCAGTTCCTGAATGGAGGCCTGAACCAGCTGCTCCACCTGAAGAACCCCTGTTATACGTGAGCGATGTTCATTGGAGAATGTCCACTGACGCAACAAAACATCGGCCTCATCCTTACTATAACCACCTGCAATTAGAAGGAGTGACCAGCGAAGCAACACATGCTCACCAGACAATTGCTCCAGATTGGATAAGAGAGTCTTGTTAAATCGGGCTGAGCTGACCGGAGCTTTGATATGTGCAAGTGCTTTACTTCGATCTAACAACCCCAATCCTCTTAGGGGATGTGGGCCAGACATCATTTTCACCATCTCGGTACGCACACGTTCCATCGCTATATGCTGAAGCAAGTCTCCCTGCCTTACAAGACCCTTCCACGTATTATGGACGATCTTGAAATTAAACACCGAAGCAAACCGAACACAACGGAGCATCCGCAGTGCATCTTCACCAAATCGCTCCATCGCAGAACCAACACATCTGACTCGTTCTTCCTTAATATCGGTCTGTCCCCCAAATGGGTCAACCATTGTCCCCGTAACGTCCATGGCAAGAGCATTCATCGTGAAGTCACGCCGCTCCAGATCTTCCTTGATATCCTGGACAAATTGAACCGTAGCAGGTCTTCGATTATCCTGATATTCCGATTCTGTTCGAAACGTCGTAACTTCAAAGTAATAACCCCCTGAACGAACTGTAACCGTTCCATGTTGCAGGCCAGTAGGTATGCAGTCATCGAACAATTCCATGACTTGCTGTGGAGAAGCAGATGTCGTGATATCCATATCATCTACAACACGTCCCAGCAATTCGTCGCGCACACAACCGCCGACCCAGTAGGCTTGATAACCTCGTTCATTTAATTTCGTGAGTACGTTCTCACTTTGTTTTGCCATCTCACGTTCTACCTGTGTCCATTGAACCACCACATATCACCTCTTCTCATACCTGTTGTGGTCTGCCCTGTTGTGGTCTGCACAGTATCATTTCGCTCGGCAAATTCCTTAACCGCAAACCGGATTCAGATTCGGAACTTCTCTACCCAGCACTCGGTAGTAAATCTGTTCATATTCATGCCGAATTGCATCATTGCAAAAATCATGATGTGCGCGCTGGAGACAAGCATCCCTGAACTCCGCAGCCAAACGATCATCCGTCAATAAACGGATCGTGTTCTCGGCCATGGATTGCGTATCTCCGATTGAGGACAGGAAGCCTGTCTTGCCATGTAAAACCAGTTCCGGAATTCCTCCAGCCTGAGAACCGACAGTTGGTACACCACAAGCCATCGCTTCAAGCGCCACGAGTCCAAAACTTTCTTTCTCCGATGGAAGCATCAATACGTCAGCCATGGAAATCACCTGAGCAATGTCATCCTGTTTGCCAAGGAAATGAACCTTATCACTCAAACCGAGCTCATTAATCTTCGATTGTATCTTAGGCAAATCAGGCCCCTCACCAACAAATAACAGTTTGGATGGAACCTGCTCCTGCACCTGACGGAAGACCTCTACAACATCTTGAGTTCTCTTCACAGGACGGAAATTGGAAATATGCATTAATATTTTTTCCTCAGGCGCAGCGAAATCTCTTCGCAGACTGGCAGCATCCCGCGGATAATATATTCGTTTGTCAATAAAATTGTAGGTCAGGTCAATGGGACGCTGAATATCCAGCAGATCCACCGTTTCTCGGATCAAATCTTTCGATACTGCAGTGACCGCGTCACTTTCATTAATCGCAAGACGAATCAAATCCTTTAGAGTTTCATCCTGAGCCAGAACGGTAATATCCGTTCCATGCAAAGTGGTAACGACTTTGAGACCATCCCCTACCATCTGTTTCGCGAGAAAGGCACATACTGCGTGTGGCACGGCATAATGAACATGCAACAGATCCAGCTGCTGGGACTTGGCTACTTGAGCCATCTTTGTAGCGAGTGAAAGGTCATATGGAGGATAACGGAAAACGTAATAGTCGTTTACTTCTACTTCATGATAAAAAATATTTTTCTGGAACGTGCCCAGTCTGAACGGGATACTGTTGGCGATAAAGTGAACCTGATGCCCCTGTTCGGCAAGCAATTTGCCCAGCTCCGTTGCGACAACGCCAGACCCTCCGAGGGACGGATAACAGGTGATTCCAATTTTTAGCTTTTGATCCATCCGGTGGACGCTCCTTTAATCTCCCGCATACAGCGGGTTGATATAATACAACGGAATAATGAAATGAAACGATTCATTCATTAACACGTAAAATGTAAAATCGTTTATTGAGCAGCTGTGCCAAATTGATTCACCACGTAAGGTGTAATTGTAGCAAAACCTTCTGCAAACGCTATGAGGCTACGTTGTCCAAGCAAGGAATCACGAGCCTTTACACGTTCAATATACCCTTGGTTGAGTGGCGTGGAGACCACTCCGTCTCCCCGTTCGAATTGGGAACGATAACTGAGCAATGAATTTTCTTTTTGCTCATAGTGTTCCGAAATATCCACAATCAAATCCGTAGGTCCAATATCGTTAATAAAGTAAAAATACAGTTCCTTCACTTGTACGGCAGGCATGTCCGGCATGTAGTTCCGAAGCTTGGCATTAAATACGGCTTCCTGCACAAGTTTGCTGCAATGGACATGATCCGGATGACGATCTTCCCAGTAAGGGGCAAATACCATGCGAGGGGCATGACGCCGAATCTCAGCGGTTACAGCCTGTACATGTTCGGGAGTAATATATAATCCCCGATCAGGAAGAGCGAGATTGGTTCGACACGAAAGACCGAGGATGCTGGAGGCTTGCTCCGCTTCCTCGGTTCTGCGCTCTACTGTTCCGTTGGATGACATCTCAGCCCGCGTCAGATCACACACGCCTACTTTCAAGCCGGCAGCGGTATGTTTGGCAATGGTGCCACCCATACCAATCTCCGCATCGTCCGCATGTGCTCCAAAGATGAGAATATCCAGACTCATTCAGAATCACCTGAATTCAATCCTGCCTCCGGCTTGTATTTATGTACAAGCTCTCTCCAGGCAAAATCGCCACGATCCAGAGCCTTTACCAGAATTTCGGCTGTTGCGATATTCGTGGCAAGTGGAATTCCCTGTACATCACAGAGACGCAGCAGCGCATTAATATCCGGCTCGTGTGGTTGTGCCATCAGTGGGTCACGCAGAAAAATAATCAGATCCATCTCATTTTGTGCAACCAAGGCTCCAATCTGCTGATCTCCGCCCAATGGGCCCGATTCAAATCGATGAATCTGCAGAGAAGTTCCTTCCATAATGCGAAGCCCTGTTGTTCCGGTGGAGTACAATTGATGGTCTGTAAAAACAGGTTCATATGCTGTTACGAAGTTAACCATCTCTTCTTTTTTGCGATCATGGGCGATAAATGCTATTTTCAACATGACAATCTCCTTTAGTCAATAAAGTGATCAAATCCGTAGATAAGTCCTGTATATTCCATAACCTTCTGTACACCGATCTTAACACCAGGCATATAACCTGCACGTTCATAAGAGTCATGCCGAATTTTAAGCGACTGTCCGTAGTCTCCAAAAACAACTTCCTGCTGCGCAAAAACGCCGGGCAATCGTACACTGTGAATTCGGAAACCATTGTAATAACCGCCTCGTGATCCTTCAATCGTTTCTTCTTCATTGGGATTACCCTGACGATGTTCTTCACGATTGGCAGCAATCAGCTCGGCTGTTTTGATTGCTGTCCCTGAAGGGGCATCCAGCTTCTGATCTCCGTGATATTCAATGATTTCCACATTAGGCATATGTTTGGCAGCCTGTGCTGCAAATCGCATCATTAGAATGGCACCGATCGAGAAGTTAGGGGCAATAAGCCCACCAATCCCTTTGTCCTGACACTGCTTGTCCAACTGTTCAATCTGCTCCGGCGTGAAGCCAGTAACACCCATGACAGGTCTGACTCCATGACGGATCGCAATCTCGGTATGAGCAAATGCATATTGCGGCACTGTAAAATCAACCATAACCTGTGGCTTCGTTTCGGCAAAAGCCATTTCAATGTCATCGGTTACCAGTACTCCACACTCTGGCAAACCAACCAGTGTTCCGGCATCCGTGCCTGCTCCGGAGCGGTTGACTGCAGCTGCAAGCTCCAGTTCCGGGTCCTGAAGTACCAATTTCACGACTTCACGGCCCATTCGACCAGCCGCTCCGATCACGGCAACTCTTATTACTTCACTCATTGGCTGCATCTCCTCGCTATGTTGGAATATATCGTTGAATCCATTTCAACTTCACAGGGATATCCCTGTGAAATGAAATCTTACTGAATGGATTTCATACGTTGCTTGATTTCCTGTAACATCTGATGCAATTGCCCGTTCTGCGGGTCCAGTAAAATGGCCTCACGTAGCGCCTGCATGGCACATTCAAATTCATTCAGGTCACTGTAGGCCAGTGCAAGCATAACATGTGCTTCGACGAAAAGCGGATCAAGTCTGACCGCTTCCTTCAGAAGCGTAGACGCTTCCACATAACGTTCTTGTGTTTCCATACCAGCCTGTTCCAGCAGCAGTTTGGCTTTGAAGGTCAATTGTTTCGCTTCCAATGTCTGCAGATGCAGAATATACTCTTCTGTTCCATTGGACAATTCAACCGCCTTGCGTGCGTATTCAAGCGCAGGAATCAGATGCTTGCTACGGGCATGCGTAATCGAACAGCGATAATATAACTCCGCATGTTTTGGATGAGCATGAATGGCTGACTCGAACCAACGAATGGCCTGCTCAAAATCATTTTTCAATATACAGTGGTATGCCTGCTGCATATAATCTTCCGGTTTCATCATCAAAGCTGACCTCCCCGATTGGGTGATGGTACAGCATATGTAATCTACGCCTAATCGGTGTTTTTTGGAGTCCACCGATTGGCATCGCGAGTATTAAATTTATGCATGACTTTGTCATGCGCCTCAGCCAGATCAATTCCCAGCGAGTTGGCAAAACAAATCGTGATAAATAAAATGTCTCCGAGCTCAAGTTCAATGGAATTGGCAGCTTCGGAAGACTTCTTCGGTTTCTCACCGAACTCGTGATTCACTTCCCTGGCAAGCTCTCCAACCTCTTCTGACATCCGGGCGAGCATGGCCAGAGGACTGAAGTATCCCTCCTTGAACTGGGAAATATAAAGGTCAACCTCACGCTGCATTTCTGCGATGCTTTTCTCCATGAGAACGGATTCTCCTTTTGAAATGATGTCGTATTTGTTCCTAATATATCAGTTATTTAGATTCACTTCCACCATCATTAGCCACAAATCATTTTTAAAGAATGGATAAACAGGTATACTAGGATGGAATGATTGCTTCCTCATTCTAAATTAAGTACAGAGAGGGATCTTATGAGCACTTCCAAAACCTGGGTTCAAGTCAAACTGGTTCTGCCCATCTTGTTGGGTACTGCCTTATATGCCTTCGGGCTCCTGTATTTCATTATCCCCAACCAGCTTATGGAAGGTGGCCTCACCGGGGTTACGTTGTTGATTAATTATGCATTCGGGATCTCACCTTCACTCACCACCCTGATTCTTAACATTCCCCTTTTTCTGATTGGACTCAAAATTTTGGGCAGCAGACAGATGATCTACACCGGGATCGGTATTGGAGCATTAACCGTGTTTCTGTGGTTGTTCGAAAAATGGATTCATCTGGGATGGATTAAACCCTTACATACCGAGAATGATCTATTGCTTGCAGCACTATATGCAGGTGTTACCTTGGGTGCTGGCCTTGGTATCGTATTTCGCTGGGGTGGAACGACGGGCGGATCGGACATTATTGCTCGTATTCTCAATCGCAAGTATGGTTGGAGTATGGGCCGAGTTTTGCTGGGCATCGATTTCATTATTATTGGTCTCTCTCTCATCTACATCCCCAAAGAGAAAATCCTGTATACACTGGTGGCTGTATTTATTGCCTCCAAAGTCATCGACTTTATTCAGGAAGGTGCATATTCTGCACGAGCATTCATGATTATCAGTGACCATGCACCCGAGATTGCAGAGCAGATTACAAGGGATATGGATCGCGGCGTTACCCTCATTCCAGCCATTGGAGCCTATTCCAAGCAGGCCAAGCATATGGCCTACTGCGTGATCTCCAGGCAAGAGTTCAGGCGATTGCAAACCATTGTACGTTCCATTGATCCGAGGGCTTTTGTCATCATAAGTGATGTTCACGATGTGCATGGAGAAGGTTTCAAAGAGAGTTAACGCATGTACACTGAACACAGATTATAAAAAAACCTCTTTCCACATAAATAGCCGGTATACAGGCTCTATGTGTGGGTAGAGGTCTTTTTATATACGATCAGGTTCATAATGCATTACCGTCGAAAAGGAAAAACGCCATGCTGCTGCGCACGATATTTACGATACCCGGCATAACCCAGTGTGGCCACAATGGCCGAACTGATGAGCAACCCGGCTGCCCTTCGATCAGGCCCCTGCACAAACGGTACAAAAGCACTCTCGTCCTTCTCGCGACCAAACAACTGATTCACCAATTCCTCCCCATGGCCCACCATGCTCTTTAATTGAACGAGATCAGGCTTCTTGGCCGTTGTAAGCCCCTTGGTATGAGATAACCAAGCGTCCACCTGCGCAATCACATATGGCTCATGGCGAATCATTGCAGCAGGGCGAATCGTCTCATAATGCTCTTCAAGAACAGCGTAGCGGTTCACCAGTATGGTTGCAGTTTGCCCCTGATTTGTAGCAGCGGATAAAGCATCCAGATCGTTTTTTACGATTTTATAATACTGAAGCCATAAAGGCTTGGTCGGATTCGCGAGACTATCTGCTGCAAGTCTGAGTTTGGCAGTAGCTTGCTGGAGTGAGTCATCGTCATGTTTCACCTTAACAACTGCTTCTTTCACTTCAACTACGGTTTCGGACAAGGCATGAATGCCCTCGACTGTCGTTTGTCCCTGAAAGGAGATGTGCTCCAGACTCTTACTTATGCGCAGAATGCTTCCTCGCACTTCCTCCATATCGTTCTCAAGCGCCTGACGATACAGCAAGGCTGCTTCTTCATTCAATTGTGCAATTGAATTGCTTGTAGACACGTGCTGGTCTGTATTCGAATTCAATCCTTCACTTTGCGCGGATACACGATATGATAAGTTCGTCCAAAGCAGCAGAGCCATGAACAATACCACTAATAATCTGGTCTTGATCCTAAACGTTCTCTTCATGGACATCCCTCCCACCATCAATGTATGGCAGAGTGAAGTCCCTTAGAACAAGCTCAAGATATGATATTAGTTCCTTTTTGCTTGTCTCAATGTAAGCCATGCACACAGAATACTCACCAGCGTAAGCCCGAATGTGAAATTACGCACACCATTGATATGACTATATAGGGAACCGGGTAACCAGGGGTAGATACCATATGTATAATCCATCGTATCATTCAACAGCGTCCAAAGACCTGCAACTGCAAGACTAGCCCAACGGAAGCCGAAGAACCGCACATAGATTAGAGCTTCAATCGCCATCGCACTATGCGAGGCAATCAACATCCAGTCTTGCCAGTGCTGTGCACCGCCTTGCATCCAGCCAGCGAAAATAATGGATACGGCCCACACACCGTATTTCACAGATGTGACCACTGCAAGTGCCTGAATCACATGTCCAATCCGTTTAATAATGATAGATCGTGGTGGGTATAACACCCATAACAATGCTAACGTAAAAAACAAACTTGCCGTTGGACTATCTGGCACAAATACGATCTGCCAAACGGGCTGCTCAGCTAGCGTCATCTTCATTTGATCTCCGTACCAGATGTAACCGTATACGGTTCCTACCGCATTACACCAAAACAAAAGCCACAGGAAATACCGATTGGTCAGAAATTCCCTACTCCAGAAAAACGATAAAGCCACCATGCCCGCCCCTTCCTTCATCACATGTTATGCATATTACTGTGTTGTCCAAAAAACACTTCAAAAAACCTGACCGCATAAACGATCAGGTTTCATTGGCTATTTCGATTTTACTGTTCTACCTTCTGTTTCGCAAGCCATTCGGCCAGATGATTAATCTCTTCATCCGTGACGCCTTTGGCAATAGCATTATCGTACTGAGGAGGCATTACGTTGTAACCCTCTTTAATAATGGTCAGAATCTCTTCCTGGCTGTGTTTGTCACCTACGCCTCGAAGTGAAGGTCCACTTGCTCCCTTCATATCAGCCGCATGGCAACCAATACAACCGGCCTTCTTGTACGTTTCCATTGCAGGGTCATCCTTTTCCACGATTGCAACTTCTTGCTTTTGCCCTGGCGCATTGGAAACTGGTGGAAGCCCCTGTTCACGCCTCTCCAACGCCTCTTCTTCACGTTGAATATGTTCAGGCTTCTGACCACTTGCTTCCAACTCATGCTCGTAGTGCGTCCAAGCTACATTTGTCAGATAAATAACAGAAATGACCGACAGAAGCATCAGGGATGAAGCAATCGGACGTTTGTAGAAACGCCTCTCCTTGCCCGTGTCCAGAAATGGTGCCAACAGCAAAGCGCCAAAGGCAATCCCGCTGACCCCGAGCACCCCCAGCAGGACGTAATCACCTGATGCGTAAGGATACTTCAGATACTGATACAGAAAAAGGAAGTACCAGTCCGGCATGGGAATAACGGATGCGCTCGGATTGGCCGGATAACCCAAGGGTGCAGGTTCTGAGATCGTTAGCACCAGGATCCCCACCAATACAACGACACCAACCATCCATTCTTTCAGCAGGAAGTTGGGAATAAAAGCTTCTGACTTGCCAGGATACGCCGTGTAATCAGGCGGAGTAATAAATCCCGCCCCTTTACGAACGCGTGAATCACCGACAAAGATAACCTTTTCCTCATCATCCTTCTTGTGTCCATGAGCCATTGCGATTCCTCCCTTCTCAGTTTATAGTGGTCCCGAAATGCCCTGTTTGCGGATCATGATGAAGTGTCCGACCAGAAGCACCAGAAGCACCGCGGGGAGGAAGAATACATGCAGGGCAAAGAATCGGGTTAGTGTCTGTGCACCAACGATGGTACCGCCTTGCAGGAATTCTTTGATAATGGGTCCGAGCCAAGGGACCGTATTGGCGATTTCCAGTGTAACTTTTGTTGCAAAATAGGCTTTGTTATCCCATGGCAGCAAGTACCCTGTCAGCCCCAGACCTAGCATAACGAAAAAGATAAGCATGCCCACAACCCAGTTCATTTCGCGCGGTGCTTTGTAAGAGCCTGTAAAGAACACACGCATCGTATGTAAGAACATCATTACGATAACCAGACTGGCTCCCCAGTGGTGCATACCACGCACAATTTGACCGAAAGCTACTTTGGTCTGCAGATACTCCACACTCGCGTATGCATTGATAATATCAGGTACATAATACATGGTCAGGAACATGCCTGACAGAATCTGAATAACAGTGATAAAGAACGTCAATCCACCAAAGCAGTACACGAATGCGGAAAAGTGATGAGCCGGATTTACATGCTCTGGTACTTCATGATCCGCAACGTCCCTCCAGATTGGCGTGATATCGAGACGCTCGTCAATCCAGTCATAGACATTTTTAAACATCTGCGTTCACGCCTCCTAATTCACTCGGGTGTTCGGAACAATGTCGCCCAGATATACCCAACCCTGCTCTTCCTTAACTACGTACTCATCCAGCGGTTTGGGGGCTACGGCAAGATTTTTCCCTTCCTTGTCATAGTGCGCGCCGTGGCAGGGACAATGATACTCGTTAGGGTATTGTTTATCGCTATTCCAGCCTACTGTACACCCTAAATGCTTACAGATAGGTGAGAGCGCATAAATTTTCCCCTGCTCGTCTTTGCGAATCCATGCTACCAACGATGCATTACTCAGATACCAACCATCCTGTTGTTGAAGTTCAAAGGTGAATTCTTGAGGTTCATTCGTAATTTTACTGATCTCAGCTACTTTGACAGAGGTGCCTTCTCCCTTGTGCTGCAAAATCGGGTCCACCGCAAAACGGACCATGGGTAGAATCGCACCGGCGGCCATATAGGCTGTAGCTCCACCAAGCGTGTAAGTCAAAAACTGCCTGCGTGACATTTCCATCCTGCTTGGCAATTTAATCGAGGCTTCGTGCTGGTCATGCTCACTGCTCATACTGTCTCCACCCCCCTTTTTCAGCCAACTCTCTCAATCGTTTTCATTATCAGAAATTCCACGACTTACTAGAACATACATAATCATATAGTAGCCCTAGAACACCGTCAAGAATTTGTCACACATTTTTAAGGTTCAATTGTAAGCGTTATTAAAAAAGTGTTGTAATTTTGTCACATTTAGATCAAAAACCTCATTTTTTCCACAACTCTCGTATTTTCTCCCCGACATATCTCGCAAGTCCTTCTTCTCCGATCTCACGGGTTAACGCTGATCGACTCAACACCAGATCAGCAGATGAAATTTTCGCTCCGCCGAATTCACCATCAGATGACATAATAACCACATATTTGAAACCAGAGGATTTGAGCTGTTCGGACAAGGAATTTAATGTCATTGACATTTCTGAATGAGCATAATGAAAGGCTGGATACGTCATGATTCTTCCTTTGAAAGGTATTTCGACCAGATCCAGAAAATCTCTCAGCCGCTCCAGTGCCTCGGTAGCTTCAACTGGCGACTGATTACCGCTAAGAGCCGTATATGGTATAAGGCATGTATCCAGATAGAGTTGCAGTTCAGCCCAGCTGTCTTGATTCATCTCACTGAATTTCAATTCCCTATATCCCCTTTCTATCCATTTTATTCCCATATTATATATGAGCATATGTTATAAAGCTAGACATTCATTTCAAAATCACGCATATCAAAAAGGAAACACGCATCAGCGCATTCCCTTTTATCTTAGAAAAGAAGTTTAGTACCCATCAGTTTATGGTCCTCAGTTCATCCGTCAGACTCCGGAAAGCTACTTCGTCTCCGGTAGCTAACGCTTTATCGATTTCCAAATAGAGTTTCTCGCTGCGCTGTTTGCGAAGCGCTTCGTCCCACACCATCTCAGCTGCCAGCCCCAACATGACTTCATACGTAACTTTCATTTTATCCAATAGGATGCACCTCCAAAAACGGATTTAAGAGCTCCTATATTCTTTTCCTTTGGTAACATAACCCAGTGAAGTTCTGGACATCCGATCCAGATCGGCATCTGTCAGCTCACGAATCACTTTGGCAGGTGTCCCCAAAGCCAGAGTATAGGGCGGAATTTTGCTATTTTCAGTAACTACGGAACCGGCCCCGATCAGCGTATATTCGCCAATGTCGGCTCCATTAAGCAGGATGGCTCCCATTCCGATTAATGAACCTGTTCCAATACGACAACCATGAATGATCGCTGAATGCCCTACTGAAACATCGTCTCCCATAATTAATGGTTGGTCTGTATTGACATGCCCAACAGCATTGTCTTGGATATTACAGCGTTGTCCAATAATAATAGGTGCCAAATCGCCTCGTAATACAGCATTGAACCAGACGGAAGAGTCTTCTCCCATTCTCAGATCACCAATCAATTTTGCTCCCTCAGCCATATATACCGAAGGGTGTAGCTGTGGTTGTAGACCTTTGTACGGAATTATCATTCATATCACTCCTTAATTTGGGAGTGATTTTAGCAACTTGTCCTTTACTTGTCAAACATAATAGGTTTAATTTCTCCTGAGATCGAACGACAGGATGCAGCAAGACGCGAACCCCAAGCTGTCATTTGTACTGTCCGGCCTTCTTCATGCTCCCCTATGCGAACCATACCAAGGTGCAACATCATTTTAATGATTCGGTTATCATAAATGGCTTCTGCCGTATCATAATAAAACGGCTGAATGAATGGGCCGATCTGACGAAACAGCGACTCGACGGTTGACCATTCAGAGGCACATTCACCTGTCCAGTACACAATAGAAGACAGATTCGGAATAGCACCTTTATACAATCTTAACCAAAACCTGAATAGCTGTATCATTTCGGCTGTTTTCTCAGCCCCCAGCTTCTCTTCTCCAGATGATGATAACTTCAGCATGCCTTGCTCCTCACGGACCAGACGATGATGAAACGCATAGTCGTATACCAGAGCGAAACGATCCGGGTAATCCTTAAATGAACGTCCATATCCGAATCTCCATCCAGCTTTGCCTACCAATTCTTCACTAATATGCAGATGATCCATAATTTGTTGTTGAGAGCGACGGTACATCATGCCTTCGGCGTTAAGGGCAATTTCATACTGCTGGACAAACTGCAGGAACAACTTGAGATCATCCGCTAACAGATGGTACTCATCCCGATACATAGGCGGTTCCGTCGTTTTGGTAATACCTGCCCGCAAATGTGTGGATAACACATCCCTGAATCTCAATTTCAGATCCTGTGGCACCTGATACAGATATCGGGTCTGCTGCGTGGTCCCATTGAACAACCATCCACTCTTATTAAAGCGTACGATGAGATCACGTGGACTGACGCCAGCCTCACTCTCCTTTTTGTCCATCGATTGACGGGCTATGGCAACGAGTTCTTCCATACCATAGTACTTCCGAGGATCAAACAATACATTGTTCAAAAAGCGCTGATCTGCTTGATTCAGTTGACGTACCTGCTCCTCAAAAAAAGGTCTGCTACCCAATGTAGTGAGAATACTCTGGATGAGTTCGTGTTTGGAGTTAGGCTTGCATTCACATTGGTAATAGTCTGCTATTCGATTAAGCTGGCCAATATCGGCAAAAGTTAGCATATCCGCTAGATTCATGGGTCCATCGCCTCGCCCGTTTACTACTTCGGCTGCTGATTCGGGGCCTGAAATAGTTTGGTTTTGTAAATATCGTTGACGGAATCCCCATAATCTAAACCTGTTTTTGGAAATCTTTTATGTTGGAATCAATTTCATAATACCCTTAGTGAATTATGAAGTTGATTCGTTAACCATACTATGCCCCATGTTGGACAATCAGAAGAAAAATGAGAGGTTTGTAATCATATAGAACTTACTTGCCCATAAAACGCAAAAAAACAACCCAAGTTGGATTACTTAGGTTGTTTCGCTGTATCCAGAGACAAATGTCGTATGCAATTATATAAAAGTGGAATCCAGTCGTCATGTCCCTTTTCCAGGATCGTCAGGGACAGATTTCCAATTCGTTCCGTATACCGATCTTTATACAAAACAGTTAACAGGTTGGCCAGAAATGCTCCATGAGATATAATAAGCACGTTTTGGTCCGGGTAGGCAGACCATAAATCTTCCAGAAACGTCAGTGCACGAACCTGGATATCAGCAATCTGTTCCTGACCCAAATCCAGAGCCTCCCAGGATTCCCCCAGCGAGCAACCCGTTCTTCTGAAGTCAGACCTTCAATCTGACCAAAAGCCCTTTCTTTCAACCGTGCGTCCGGCTCAAGCATAGGTACATTCAACAGTTTGGAGATAATCTCCCCTGTTTCCTGTGCCCGCGATAATCCACTTGTGATGATATAATCCCATTGGTATTCTTCGGTCAACAAACGTCTTCCCAGGCGTTCTGCCTGTTCACGACCCTCTCCATTTAGAGGTATATCGGTCTGGCCCTGAATACGGCCCGCCGCATTCCAGTCTGTAAGACCGTGACGAATAAGCCCAATTCGCACCTTCATCCCTCATTTCTCCACACGGTGAACGAAAGGTTAATTACCTATGCACGTGCACCTTGTTTACGTTTATTCGTTGTTCGATGCATACGTCCAAGAGAAAATAAAGCCATTCCTATTGCGAGTAAAGACAGTGCCATCCAATACTGAGGATAAGCAGGTCCCACGCTCACAACGAATGGTTCAATAATGCTTCCTCTGTCCGCTTCCGAAATGTTGTACTGATACAACCCAGAGGACGACGATGCGCTTCCTGCAACACCCGTCTCCAGTATACCCGTAGTTACAACACTGGATTTCTCAGCTTCTGATACGTTTGGCTTAAACATCGCCATGTACAGAAAGCTGCATAAAAATATAGCCAGGAACGCAGCAATCCACAAAGACATATGCTTGCGAATCGCAGCAGAGAAACGATTAACCTTTGCCTCTTCCGGCAATAGCCATGGAGACTCCGCGTAGATTCGGTCCATAACGTTTCGGTTCACTCTCTCTGCCTGTTGTTCTGTCACTGGGACCGGAATACTGTGCAGTAAGATCTGTGCTTCTTCCCAGACCTCAAACTGCTCCGAGCACTCTTCACAACCAGCAAGATGAGCATGAAATGCAATCCGCTGAGAATGAGCTTCCGGCAAGTCCCAGACCAGTGCAAACAGTTCCTGGGCTTCATTGCAATTCATTGGTTCTTCATCCCTTCATATGGCTCGTACACCGGTTCGAAGAAATAAGGCTCCAGCTGAGTTTTTACGCTCGATCTTGCTCTGAATAATAGCGATTTCACAGAACTGACGCTCTGCCCAAGAATATTCGCAATCTCTTGGTAGTCTAGTTGATCATACTCGCGGAGTATAATCGCAGAACGCTGCTTCTCCGGCAAATTGTTAATCGCATCTCTAACCAGCATGACCCGCTCGCCTCTTAGTACAGCATACTCCGGCCCATTCTCCGAAGGAGCAACGGGGACAATCCCGCTCTCTTCAAGTGGAATATTTCCACTACGCTGTTTGCGAAGCTCACTCAGCACCGTATTTCTCGCAATGGTATATAACCAGGTTGAGAATGAGGCATCCACCTCACGGAAAGAGTGCAGACTGCGGAACGCTTTATAGAAAGTCTCAGAACAGAGATCTTCCGCAAGCAGCTCCATATTGGAACTTTTCAACATATGATATACGAAAGCCAGTATTTTACGCTGATAACGACCCATCAGCTCGGAATATAACTCCAAGTTACCTTCCTTGATCTCTCGAATCAACTGGGAATCCGTCATTTGAGTGCGACCCCTCCTCGCCCATCCATGTGCTTCTCCCCGTTCGACTCTACCCATGTATTACCGAACAGGCGCAAAAAAGTTGCGGTTCTCACCGCATAAAACAGCGTTCAGTGCCATAACTGGCCTTCCCGCCAAATTCCCCTATGTAATGGCAATTTCCCCAACGTTTCTACATTAACAGTATTTATTGTACAACGGTCTGCATCATCCTGGCAAATCCATTGCGATACAGAGAAACCCGACCTGTCATTCATATGCGGTCATTTTCGCCTTCATGACTTTGTTTTGAAGCTTTTTGGAACGCCTTTCTTAATAAACGAAAGAGAAGCTAAAAAGGTTACAAAAATGTGATTTTTTAATCTACTTTCTATCAAGGGCTATTAAAACAGATGAGAAGAATCGTTATGGGGGTGTGGGGGTGTGAGTATCATAACAAAATTATATTTTAACGCAAAAAAAAGACCGCTTACATAAGCGGCCATTGCTCACGTGGAGCAATACAGTTATTGGATAGGAGTGGAGAGAAACCATACTGTACCCTTATTATATGTATACGTTTTCATTTTGTCAACACTTTAAGTGAATTTATTTGAAAAAATTAGATCTAACGGAAATCCAGGGTAATTCATCCTTTTTTCCGTCATCCTATTCAATCGTTTTAACTAACTAAAATTATGTTCAAAAAAGAGGGCTTTCGCCCTCTTCTTCCTAGATCCACACTTGATAGCCTAAGGAATCCAATAACGTCTTGGCCCGTTCCATATCTTCTTCCTGGCGGAAGGACAGGCGCATAATGCCCGGCACATCCACCCGGTTCTCAATAATCTCCAGGTTGCTCAGGTTGATATCATTTGCTCCAAGCTCCGTTGCGATCTTGCCGATCATACCAGGTGCATCCTGGACATCGGTATACAGATCAAACAAGGGTGAGATCATACCTTTTCGTCGCTCTGGCAATATACTGCGGAACTCACGTGCCTGACGGAATGCTTCCTCAATGCCCTCACCATTCTTATGCTCCAGCATATCCGTGAAGGCCGTCATTTGGCTATTCCAGTCCTTGAGCAAGCCAAGGAGTACATTACGGTTGCTAAGCAGGATGTCTCTCCACACAATGGCGTCACTGGACGCAATCCGGGTAATATCTCGGAACCCACCTGCGGCCAGCATTTTGTATAGTGGATTCGACTCATTATATTCACGCACCTGGTTTACCAGCGCTACAGCAATAACATGTGGCAGATGACTTATCGCCCCACAATGTCATCGTGCAGCAGTGGCTCTACACGAACGATCTGGGCACGGGTATACGCAAGCAGCTCAGACAACCTGCTGTACGCTTCCTCAGGCACATGTTCTGAAGGAGTCAAGACGTAGTATGCATTCTCAAACAACACGGCTGAAGCCGCGTCTACGCCTGCACGCTCCGATCCTGCCATGGGATGACCGCCAATAAAGTAAGCATCGGTCAACCGCACATGCTCGGCACAAGCGGCAATGGAAGCCTTGGTACTTCCCACGTCCGTAATAATGCACCCTTTTTTTAATGGAAGCTTGGAAAGCTGTTCGAAATAAGATTCAAGCAGCCCTACGGGCACACACAAAAAAATAAAGTCGGCACCCTGTACCGCTTCCTCCAGAGAGAGTGTAGCATCATCCACCACACCACTCGCTATGTACTTGTCTTTCAGTTCAGCCAAGTGGGCGTAGCCCATCACGGTTACACCAGGTTTGCCTTTGAAGCAAAGCGCAAGTGAGCCGCCGATGAGCCCTACTCCGATCATTGCAATTTTTAGTTTCATGGGTCCTCACTCTTTCATCGCCAGAATTAAGGGCGTACTACCGCCTTCTCAGCCAGCGTGTTCTCCAGTGCCGTGACAAATGTACGGTTCTGTTCTGATGTTCCTACGGACACACGAATGTAGGTTGGGTATACGTGGAATCCTGGGCGAACGATAATGCCTTGTTTCAGCAAGGATTGGAATGCTACCGCCGAAGGCATGTTCAGATCAACCATAATAAAGTTACCCTGTGAAGGGAAATAGGACAGCCCCAACCGTGTAAATTCATTTTGCAGGAAATCCCGATCCGTCGCATTCCGCTTTGAGCATTCTTGGACGAAAGTCTGATCTTGAAGTGCAGCCATAGCCGCTACCTGTGCGAAACGGGAAGTATTAAACGGCTCCCGTACACGGTTAATCAGATTAATGACTTCCGGACGTGCAATACCGTATCCAATGCGGAGTGAAGCCAAACCATATATTTTGGAGAAAGTCCGCAAAATCACGAGATTCGGATAACGCTCGATCAATGAGATACTTTGCGGATAGGCCTCATCCGTTACGAATTCATAATACGCCTCGTCCAGCACAACCATCACATGAGAAGGTACGCGATCCATAAATGCGGTTAGTTCCTGTGCAGAGATAATCGTTCCGGTAGGGTTATTCGGATTGCATACCCATACGGCTTTGGTCTTATCGCTGATTTTAGCGAGCATGGCCGTCAGATCATGCGTCCCATCCTTCAATGGTACTTCGATGGTGACGGCACCCTCGATATCTGCATTGCTTTTATATACGGAGAATGTCTGATCAGCCATGATGGTTTCGTCTCCCGGCAGGAAGAAAGCCCGTGTAATCAAAGCAATGATCTCATCAGATCCGCATCCGAATATCAGATTATTCCGTTCCACTCCAAGGTGATTGGCAAGAACCCCCGTGAGCTCAGCTGAGCTACCATCAGGGTATATACTTACATTAGCCATTTCTCTTGTAATGGCTTCCAGAGCGGCAGGAGAACTGCCATACGGATTTTCGTTGGAGGCCAACTTGATGACTTGTTCAAGCCCCAGTTCACGTTTCACTTCTTCAATCGGTTTGCCCGGCTGATACACAGGCAGATTGACAATCTGGGATTTCGGTTTCAATCCGACCGCCTCCTGTTAATGAAATTATGTTGGGCACGAATCAGCGTAACCTTACGTGTCCCGAATGCACTTTCATGACATCCCTATCCCTTTAATTGTGCCACAAAGTTGCGAATTTGCAACAGTCCAGCCTCACGAGTTTCGGGATTTGCAAGCAACGGAATTGCTTCTTCCACCTGACGAACGATGGCACTGCCAACCACTACACCGTCACAGATACGGGAAAAATGTGCCACTTGCTCATGACTGGAGATACCAAACCCTACCGCTACAGGGAGGTCTGTCAGACTTTTCACCGTCTCAATGAAGCTTTCTACGCCATCAAAAAATGAAGCTCTCTCACCGGTCACTCCAAGAGATGAAACACAATAGATAAAGCCACTTGCTCCCGTTACAATGCGCTCAATTCGAGCATTAGACGTAGGTGCAACGAGTGGAACCAAATGCACACCTGCACGACCTGCACGGCTACGCATCTCTTCTGCTTCCTCAATCGGCAGATCCGGAATAATCATGCCACTAATATCGTGTTTAACCAATTCTTCGAAGAACACATCCAATCCAGTCTGCAACACCGGATTATAATAGGTGAACAGCACGAAAGGCAGTTTCACACCTGCCTCACGAGCTTTTGCAGCTGTTTCCATAACGGTACGAATGGTAATCTGGCTTTTCAGCGCACGTTCGGAAGCACGCTGAATGACTGGGCCATCCGCAAGCGGATCGGAATAGGGAACACCCAGTTCCAGAATATCCGCTCCGGCCTGTTCAAGCTCCTTGATAATGTCGATTGTTGTGTCTAAATCCGGGTCTCCAACGGTTAGAAACGGAATAAGTGCCGTTCGATTCTGTTCCTTCAACTGCCGAAAGGTCTGGTCCATCAAGTTCATGTCAAGTCGCCTCCCGTATATTTCATAATCGATTCAACATCCTTGTCTCCACGTCCAGACAGACAGATGACCACAATATCGTCTGCTGTGAGTTCAGTTGCAATCTTGACGACTTGTGCAACCGCATGAGCTGACTCCAGCGCAGGAATGATGCCTTCCGTGCGACTTAACAGTTGCAGGGCATCCAATGCTTCCTGGTCCGTGATCGGTACATATTTTGCCCGTTCAATATCCTTCAGATAGGAGTGCTCGGGACCAACGCCTGGATAATCAAGTCCGGCCGAGATGGAATGTGCGGGCTGAACCTGTCCATACTCATCCTGCAACAAGTAACTCATGGAGCCCTGGAATACTCCATGTGTTCCTTTGCTCATCGTTGCCGCGTGATACTCGGTGTCCACCCCTTTGCCTGCTGCTTCAACGCCAACAAGCTTCACATCCTTGTCACCGATAAACGGATAGAACATACCAATTGCATTACTTCCGCCACCAACTGCCGCGACAATCACATCCGGCAACCGTCCTTCGATCTCCTGAATCTGACGACGAGTCTCATCCCCGATTACACGCTGGAAATTCCGCACCATCATCGGATATGGATGAGGACCCACGACCGATCCGAGCACATAGAACGTATCGTCTACATTGCTGACCCAATTACGAAGTGCTTCATTACCTGCATCCTTCAGTGTCCGTGTTCCAGACGTCACCGGAATGACTTCTGCTCCGAGCAGTTTCATCCGAAATACGTTGAGCTGTTGGCGCTGTGTATCTTCTTCACCCATAAACACTTTGCATTCCAGCCCAAGCAAAGCAGCAACCGTTGCTGTTGCAACGCCATGCTGGCCCGCACCTGTTTCAGCAATGACTTTCTTTTTGCCCATACGTTTGGCAAGCAAACCTTGTCCAATGGCGTTATTGATTTTGTGTGCACCGGTATGGTTCAAATCCTCACGTTTCAGATAGATTTTTGGTCCACCCAACCGTCGGGATAAATGTTCTGCATGGTACAACGGGGTTTCACGTCCTGAATATTCGCTCAGCAGATAGTTCAGTTCCTTGTTAAATTCCTCGTCTTCCGAGAAGCGACTGTACGCTTCCTCCAATTCTATAAGTGCGTTCATTAGTGTCTCGGGTACAAAGCGGCCTCCGAAGGGACCGAAACGCCCGTATTGATCCGGCAATTGATATGTCATGCCTGCTTCACCCTTTCTACAAATGCTGTAATTTTGTCCATATCTTTCACACCATCCGTCTCCACGCCGCTAGAAACATCGACACCGTAAGGTGCATAGGTCTGTATCAGTTGTTGTACATTTTCCGGCTGCAAACCTCCTGCAACGAACATCGCAATTCCGTGGCTGTTCGCCCATTCGGCATAGGCAGGAATGCGCTCCCAGGCAAAGGTTTTCCCAGAGCCCCCTCCATATAGAGGATCATAGGTATCAAGCAATATCGCATCCACGACATTTTCGTAGGCATCTAGAGTCTTTAATGCTGCATTGTCCGCTTCCGGGCCCGTTTCATCTTTGGGAAAAGAAAACGCCTTGAATACCTCGACATCCCATCGTTGCTTCACCTGCTTGCAGAACTCCGCTGTCTCTTGTCCATGTAACTGGATAACATCCAGGTGTACTACTTGCATTATGTCTTGCAACTCTTCGAGTGTGGGATTCATAAATACCCCTGCAAGCTTTGGCCGGTCATAGGTCGACCATTCGAATAGCACCGTTCTTAACGCAACAGCCTGCTCCGGTTCAATCCTGCGGCGTGATTTGGCAAAGACAACACCAATGTAATCCACAGGCAAGTTTATCATCGATTTTAGCACTTCAACGTCCTGAAGTCCACATATTTTTACGGTCACTGGCAGCGAGTTCGGCAGCTCCGAGGATCTGCCGCTTGTGCCATCATGCATAGATGTATTCATCCTTTGGGTCCCATCAGATCGTATACGGCTGCTTCGACATCATCCTTGCGCATGAGGTGCTCTCCTACGAGGATACCGTGTACACCAGCTTCTATAAGCGGTACCGTTGATTCTGGACCATCAATTCCACTTTCGCTGATCAACGTGACACCCGCAGGAATCAATTCCATCAGATCCAGCGTCGTGTTCAGACTGGTTTCGAATGTTTTCAAATTCCGATTGTTGATGCCCACAAGTGTGGCCTGCGGAATCTCTAATACATGTTCCAGCTCCGTCCGATCGTGAACTTCGATTAAGGCATCGAGTCCCATACTTTTCGCAAACTCCAGATATTGACGAATCTGTTCCGGTGTTAGAATGCTGGCAATCAGAAGAATCGCGTCCGCACCCAGCAATCTGGCCTCGACAATTTGTCGTTCATCTATAATAAAATCCTTGCGTAACAGCGGAATGTTCACTGCCTGGTGGATCGCCTGCAAATACGCGTTGCTCCCTGAAAATACGAAACATCCGTTAATACCGAGATGCAGTCTGCACCCGCCCGTTCATAAGCAGAAGCAATCTCTACCGGATGGAAATCCGGACGAATCAACCCTTTGGATGGGGAAGCCTTCTTCACTTCAGCGATAAGACCGAGTTTGCGATTGCGTTCGCTCGACAATGCTTTTTCAAACCCCCGGGTTGCAGGTAACTGTTCAATTTTTTGAATAGCCTCTTCCATGCGAAATGTCTGTGCCAGAACTTCTACTTCTTTATGTTTGGTTGCAACGATTCGATCAAGATACATGACTGTACGCCTCCGTTGTATGAATTAACTGTTCAAGCTTCCCGGCAGCTTTGCCCGAATCTACCGCTTCAGCCGCAAGGGTTACTCCTTCAGCAATGGTATCCGCAAGACCGGATACATAGATGCACGCTCCGGCATTCAGCAGAACGACGTCACGGTATGCACTGCGTTCACCCTGAAAGATCCTTTTAATAATTTCGGCATTCTGTGCCGCATCTCCTCCAAGTACCGCTTCAAGGGGATGCAGAGACAAGCCCATGTCCCGTGGATCAATATCATAGGTGTGCACTTCACCGCTCCGCAGTTCAGATACCTGCGTTGGTGCCGAGATGCTGATTTCATCCAGACCATCATGACTGGCAACGACCAGCGCTCTTTTGAGACCAAGACGGTTCAGCACTTCAGCAATCATCGGTGTCCGGGAGCGATCATACAGACCAAGCAATTGGCGATCCGCTCCAGCAGGATTCGTTAAAGGTCCAAGCATGTTGAAGATGGTACGCACACCCAACTCTTTTCTTGGTCCTGCGGCATGTCTCATGGAAGGGTGATAGACCTGGGCAAAACAGAAGCAGATTCCGATGTCATCCAGACACTGTCTTGCCTGCTCTCCATTCAGATGAATATTGACACCAAGTGCCTCTAATACATCCGCACTGCCCGCTTTGCCAGAAGCTGAACGATTGCCATGTTTGGCGACCCGAACCGATACAGCCGAAGCAATAATAGCAGATGCTGTGGAAATGTTGAATTTATGAATACCAGAACCACCTGTTCCGCATGTGTCCAGCAATCCGCTTCCGTCGGTAAGAATTCGTCCGCCCTGACCGCGCATGGCTTCGGCAAAGCCGGTGATCTCATCCACGGTTTCCCCCTTCATCCGCAGCGCCATCAGCAAACCTCCGATTTGAGCCGGCGTTGCCTCTCCTCTCATGATCGTGTACATCAATTCTCGTGCTTCGGATTGTTCCAGGTGACTACCCTCCAGAACTTTCGCCAAACCAATCTTCATGCCTTCCTCACGGACTATCTCAGCTACAGGTGTTTCGGGGCTATCATTCATAATCGGGTTCATGTTCATCTCCGGTCTCTCCTCTCTCAGTTCGTAGCGTTCGCTGGGGTGACAAAATAGTCTGCATTCGCAAGTCTCAAGTTGCTATCCGCCGCTTTTACAGGAAACATTGCTTCTGCTGTTCGAATCGCCTTAAGCAGTGCCTTGGCTTTGTTAACTGTTTCTTCATATTCGTTCTCAGGCACGGAATCCCATACAATCCCTGCTCCAGCCTGTACGTATGCTTTTCCTTTTTTGAAAATAATCGTACGAATTGTAATACAGGAATCCATGTTTCCAGAGAAACCAAGATAGCCGATGGCTCCTGCATAGGCACCTCGTGCCTCATTCTCCAATTCTGCGATAATTTCCATCGCACGCAGTTTTGGCGCACCAGATACGGTCCCTGCTGGCAGGCAGGAGAGAAATGCATCGAAGAAGTCCTTGTCTTCTCTAAGCTCGCCAGTGACATTCGATACCATGTGCATCACGTGGGAATACCGTTCAATCTCCATGAGCATGTCACACTTTACACTGCCGAAACTGGATACCCGGCCCAAGTCGTTCCGGCCCAAATCAACCAGCATCAGATGTTCTGCACGCTCTTTCTCATCCTGTAACAGATCCGCGGCAAGTGCACGGTCTTCCGCTTCGGTTGCTCCCCTTGGGCGTGTACCCGCAATCGGACGCGTTCCTACACGATTTCCATCCACTTTCACCAATGCCTCCGGCGAGGTGCCTACAATAATCTCATCATCCATCTTGAGATAGTACATATAAGGTGATGGATTCAGCGTCCGAAGCACGCGATACACATGCAGTGGAGAAACTTCCGTATCGATGTGAAAACGCTGGGATAAAACCACTTGAAAAATATCACCTGCGCTGATGTAATCTTTGGCTTTATGCACATTGTCGATAAACTGCTCTTTCGTGAGATTGGAACGAATGTCTCCCAAATCCACGTCACCCGGGATCGAGCGAGGATTCAGATTTTCCCCTGGTCCTTGCTGCTGCAACCGTTCTGCGGCCTGCTCCAGCTTCTCCGAAGTCTCTGTATACGCCTTACGAATCTCCGCATCGGTTGCTCCGTCCTGGATGTGTACATTACCAACAAGCAACATTTGCTGCTTCACATGGTCAAACACGATAATCTGATCACAAAACATAAAGCGAATGTCGTCCATATTCAGATCATCCAGCGTGTGTGCTGGAAGTTTCTCATAATATTGTAGTAGATCGTATCCAAAGAAACCAATGGCTCCACCTGTAAATGGCGGCAGTTCGTCATCCTTGGGGCTACGATACTTGCGTAATAATGCTTTGAGTTCTTCAATCGGTTTGCCTGGCAGTTCGCGGGTCCGCCCCGCTTCTTCCACAACGATCCGGCCTTTCTTCGCCGAAATCATCAGGAACGGATCTGTACCAATGAAGGAGTATCTCGCCCATTGAATACCACCTTCTACACTTTCCAACAGAAATGCACGATCATTGTCCGCATAACGGCGGAAGATTCGAATTGGCGTCTCCATATCTGCCAATATCCGTTTAACGACCGGAATCAGATTATACTCATTTGACATTTTCAACACTTGATTAACGTTTGGCGTTATCATCAGATCACGTCCTTTCAGATTTAGGTAGAAGAAAAGTTTCTATTTTACGACGAAAAAACCTCTACCATCAGGTAGAGGTTTGGTTATAAGCTGTATCCAGGCAATGTGATAATTCATAAATAACAAGTCCCTATACTTCGCCGCCGGATGAATCACAGGTTATTGAACCAATGCTTATCGCATCCATTCATATCAGGAAATATATCTCCGATAACACTTCGCCCGTTCATTTCAGTATATCCTGAAATATGGGAAGAATACTAATCGTGTTATACCAAATAAACGATGTCCTCAGACACGCTCATTCCCCTGTTCCTGTATCATTCCTTAGCACGACGTACCGTGAATCAGTTGACCGGTTTCTGTTGCCCCGATTACCACCCACTGGACTCTGCTATATACTCCACTATGCTCAGCTGCTCTCAGCTCAATCTCTACTCTACTCAACTGGGTCTTACTATACATCATAATGATCCGTTTGACAACCCACTGATTTAAGATCCTGAAGGGGCTGCCAGATCCGGACGTAATGCCTGTGCACCGTTCAGATACACATGGTTGATTTCGTTCTGACCTTTGGTTGTATTGACATGCACCATGAAACGGATGCACTGTGCCAAGGCACCTTTGACCGGAACTTCCAGTGCACACATCAGTGGCACTAACTCCCAGCCGTCCAGTTGACGAATGACCTTGGCGGGAAAAGCAGTATCCAGATCTCCAGTCATCGTAATCCACACACTGCAGATATCATCCGGTTTAATCTCATTACGATCCACGATCTCCTGCAACAATACAGCCGTTTCCTTCAAAATCTGTTCTTCGTTGTTGTGCGTGACTGTTGTAGCCCCGCGAATTCCTCGTGTGACCATTGCTGTTATTCTCCCTTCCTGAGCATTTCAATGACTTCCCGTACTGCCGACACAGGTACGTCCTTCACAATTCTTGCTGCTCCAATTCGATCAGGAATGATGAAGACCATATGACCTTCACGGAACTTTTTGTCATGCATCATGGCTTCCATTAATGCATCCGTATCCAGATGGGCAGGCATCACTGTAGGAAGGCGTAGTGAACGCAACATGCGAACTGTATCTTGGTAGAGCCCTGCTGGCGCACCAAGCTTCTCGCCAAGTAGTGCTGATCCAGCCATACCAATCGAGATCGCTTCTCCATGCAGGAATTCTCCGTAACCGGCAATCGCTTCAATCGCATGACCAATCGTATGTCCAAGATTCAGAAGCGCACGTTCTCCATTTTCACGTTCGTCTCTGGATACAATCTCTGCCTTAATACCACACCCGCGCTCCAAGCCGTATCCTAGCGCTTCCGAATTGAGCGCAAGCAACTCTTCCGCATGCTCCTCACACCAATGTGCAAAAGCCTCATCACGGATCAGTCCGTGCTTCAGCATCTCTGACAAACCTGCTGAAACATCTCGTGGCGGCAAGGATTGAAGTGTATCCACATCATAGAGCACAAGCTCAGGCTGGTGGAACGCACCAATCATGTTTTTGGCCAATGGATGATTGACAGCTACTTTACCGCCCACACTGCTGTCATGCGCCAAAATTGTCGTGGGTACTTGTACAAACTTGATTCCACGCATATATGTAGCGGCAACAAAGCCAGCCAGATCACCTACGACACCACCGCCTAGGGCCAGAATCGCCGAACTCCGATCCAATTTTCCTTCGATGGCGACTGTCATCATATCCTGATACACCGAAAGAGACTTCGATGTTTCACCAGAGGGGACAATTGCCGATACGACTGTATAACCAGCCGTACGCAGCGTTTGTTCCAAACCTGACAAGTATTTCGGAGCCACATTTTCGTCTGTAATAATAAGTAACGGACTTTTTTTGGTCAAGCCATATTGTTCAAAATATTGAGAGGCTTGAGCAAGCAGACCACTGCCAATCAGAATCGGATATGAGCGTTCCTCCAACTGTACTGTCAGCTGACGCATATTAATAATTCTCCACTTGAGCATTATAGCTCGCAACGTTTGCACGGATCTCTTCCATCGAATCCCCGCCGAATTTCTCCAGGAACGCTTTGGCAATCTCCCACGCGACGACATGCTCCATAACCACGCTCGCTGCGGGTACAGCACAAGCGTCTGAACGCTCAACCTGAGCCGTAAATGCTTCTTTGGTATCAATGTCCACACTTTGCAGCGGCTTATACAACGTTGGGATCGGCTTCATCACACCACGTACAACCACTGGCATACCGTTCGTCATCCCACCTTCAAATCCACCGAGACGGTTGGTTGCCCGGTGGTAGCCGCGCTCATCCGTATGCATGATTTCATCATGTACCTGTGATCCACGAATGACTCCGGCTTCGAATCCGATTCCAATCTCTACACCTTTGAATGCATTAATGGACATTACGCCTTGAGCGATTCGTGCATCCAGTTTGCGATCGTATTGAACATAGCTTCCCAGGCCAACAGGCACGCCTTCAACGATACATTCCACGATGCCTCCGATGGAATCGCCTTCTTGTTTAATTTGGTCGATGTAGGCTTCCATCTTCTTCTCTGTCTCAGCATCCGTGACACGTACAGAGGAAGCTTCTGTTACTGCGATCAGTTCATCAATCGGAAGGTCCTGATAAGGAGCTTCAATCTCTCCAATGCGAAGTACACGCCCAGCTACCTTGATTCCGAATTCAGCCAAGAACTGACGTGCAATGGCACCACATGCTACACGTACCGTTGTCTCACGCGCACTGGAGCGCTCCAGTACGTTACGCAAGTCTTTGAGATTATACTTGAGTCCACCGTTCAGATCGGCGTGTCCGGGACGCGGACGATGAACGCGACGTTTCTCTTCGTCACTACCTTCAATCGGCTCAATATTCATAATATTCTGCCAATGTTTCCAGTCATTATTTTGAACAACCAGCGCTACCGGAGCACCTGTTGTATATCCGTGACGGATACCACCAACAAAATTGGCCTGATCCTTCTCGATCTGCATCCGGCGTCCACGGCCATATCCCTTTTGGCGGCGGTGAAGCTGGAAATTCAGTTCTTCAAAGTCAATCGTCAGATTACTTGGCAATCCTTCAATAATTGCGGTCAATTGGGGTCCGTGCGTTTCCCCTGCGGTTAAATAACGTAAACTCATAATACGTTCCCCCTTTAAACTGTTAAACTTCACATTGCTAAAATCCCATAATTTCTTTGCTTATTATAGTATAGCTGACCGGCTTTGACAAGAAACTCAGCCGTTTCTTCAACATCCCGTTGATGGAATATGCAAACAACCGCCTGAACACATGTACATGTGCTTCAGACGGTTGGTGTTCATGTTCATTATTTTTTCCGGTAGAAAAATGTTTCAGCTGTCTCCAACCCATATTGACCCGGGGAGAAGATCTGTTCCGTACTGCCCACAAACAAAATACCGCCCGGACGCAAACTTGCTGCAAATTTGTGATACAACAGGTTTTTGGCTTCCTCGGTAAAATAGATCATGACATTCCGGCATACAATCAGATCATATCCATCGTCAAAACGGTCAACCAGCAAATTTTGTTTCATGAACTTGATCGAACTTTTGAGTTGCTCATCAATTCGATAGACCAAACCATCCTGCTTGAAGTAGCGATTCGCCGTTTCCTTTGGCACATCCTTGAGTGAGCGTTCCATATAACGCCCATCCTTGGCTTTGGCCAATGCCCCTTCATCCAGGTCGCTTGCTGTAATCGAGCTGTCTTTCAGAATCCCCATTGTGTCCAGAATCATGGCGAGCGTGTAAGGTTCCTCTCCTGTTGAACAGGCTGCACTCCAGACTTTAACACGACGCTTGGACCCCAGCAACTCAGGCAGAATCTCATCGCGCAGCACTTCCCAACGATTGGGATTACGCCAGAATTCCGAAACGTTAATCGTCATACGATCAAGGAACTCGTAGAACAATGATTTGTCTTTTTGCATGGCATCAAAAAAAATAGAGAATGTATGAAACCCGTTTTTGTTGCGAAGTGTGGTCAGCCTTCTTTTCATCTGGCCTTCCTTGTATTGAGCAAGATCAATGCCTGTGCTCTCTTTGATATGACGAATGAATCCGGTATAATCCGGGTCTAGTTGTTCTTGCTCCAGCATCGTTTATCACCCTTTGGCTAATAATTACAACCAGGCTGCGATGCTCTTGTCGTATACCACCAGTTCATCCGAAGCAAAGAAATTGGCTGCTTCACGGGAAGCACTTTCTGGTGAATCTGCCCCATGAATCAGATTATGTGGTGTATGGCTGGCGAAGTCTCCGCGAATCGTTCCCGGCGCGGCTTCCTTCACATTGGTTTTTCCGATGACAATGCGCGCAAGCGTCACAATATCGTCCCCTTCCCACACCATGGCAAATACAGGCCCAGATGTGATAAAACGAACCAAATCATCGAAAAACGGTTTGCCCTCATGTTCAGCATAATGGCGTTTCGCCTGATCCTCAGACATATGCACCAATTTGCCTGCCACCAACTTAAATCCTTTGTCTTCCAGACGGCTAATAATACGACCGATCAAACCACGCTGCACACCATCCGGCTTCACCATCAAAAATGTACGATCCATCAGCTCACTCCTACTCACGGTTCAAAGTTAGTCACTATGTAAACGCAATCCCCCTGATTGTAACATACATGTCCAAATCCTCCCAATGAGGAATGTCACAGTCTGTTATCTTCGGGTGTGAGTACCTGTATCAGACCTAATCAACTATACGTTGTCCAGTCTATTAAGGAGTTGTGGTTCATACGAAGTTTAGTGCGTACGTTTAACCACAAAATGAGCGATATCACGCAGGTTCTTGGTCGTCTTGATGTTAGGTAGCTGATCCAGAGCATCGAGCGCTTTCTTCATATATCGGTCAGCAAGGGCTTCTGCTTTAGCAATTCCTTGACTTTGGCGAATCATTCCAATGGCATCCGATGCACTTGCCCGTCCTTCTTCATGCTGGACACGGGAAATTTCCTTCAACAGAGGTTCACGCAGATCGGATTCTTGCAGCGCATACAACACTGGAAGAGTAATATTCCCCTGCTTCATGTCACTGCCAGGTGGCTTGCCAAGTTGTTTCTCGGTACCTACCAGATCAAGTACATCATCTTGAATCTGGAAAGCCATACCCACATTGTATCCGTACGTATACAGCAGGGAAGACTCCTGCTCAGGCGCACGTGTGGCCAAAGCCCCTAACTGACAGCTAACCGCAATCAGCAGTGCTGTTTTGCGACGAATTCGCAGCAGATAGTTACGCACACTTTGTCCCGTATTGAAAAAGTCTCGAATTTGCTCCATTTCACCGATTGACATCTGTACCATGGCTTTGGCAAGTATACGATGAATCGCTGGATCGGATAATCCCGCAGTCATTTCAAGTGCCTTACCGTAGATATAGTCTCCAGTGTACATGGCGATCCGATTATCCCATTTTGACTTCACCGTGGGTTTGCCTCGGCGTGTCTCCGCATTATCAATAACATCATCATGAACAAGAGAAGCGGAATGAATGAGTTCCAGCGGAACCGCAACCAACTTCAGACGTTCAATGTCATATGTACCAAATTTCCCGCCTAGTAACACAAAAACGGGCCGCAACCGTTTTCCTCCTGCTTTGAGCAGATGAAGTGAAGTTTCACTTAGCAGCTTCTGTTCTCCTTGAACACTGCGATACAATTCTTTCTCAATGTAATCCATGTCCTTTTTTAACAACCCGAAAATATCCAATAGTTTCATTCGTTCACCCGTATCAGCGTATTGTCAGTCCCTAAATCCATATTTACCTTCCCCTCCAGCAAGTCGGGCCTGCAGGCATTACATTAAACCCGGGGCTTGCCGTTCTTGCTTCTGAACTTCTATAAGGTAATCTTAACGTATTCTCTTCTTCGAATGTCAAGGCCGACACCCGGGAATTAAACTCTGCGACTTGTTCTGAAACAAAAGTACAGAAGTTGCCGGCGCATGGGTCAAGACTGTGGTTCATGAAGACTCACCATCAGCACTCACCAATACCCGGGATTCGGGGGACAAATAAACCGAGCAACACCCTGTCAAAAAGACCGTTTGTCGGGCTCAGTTATCATCCCCGTTCATCCGGTTCTCCCCACCTTGTGAACAGTTGATGCGGGATGCGCAAACTATCCAGCACTTTCCCCACCAAAAACATAATCAACTCATCCATACTCTGAGGCTTGTAATAAAAAGCAGGCATGGCCGGAATCATTCGTACACCAAGACGCGAGAGCTTCAGCATGTTTTCCAGATGGATCGCATGAAGAGGCGTCTCACGTGGTACGAGGATCAATGTTCTACCCTCTTTCATCATGACATCCGCTGCACGGGACATCAGATTATCCGAAGATCCTTGCGCGATGGAGGAGAGAGTTCCCATGGAACAAGGCATGATAATCATGCCTTCTGCCAAATAAGAACCACTTGCAATGGAGGCCCCTATATCACTCACAGGATGATAGATCAGAGAACCGGCACGGTTGCCGAATTTTTCTTCCAGCACCGCGTCTCGATTCGTCACATCCCAGTCCATTTCTTCTTTCAGTACACGCCACCCTGCATTGGATATGACCAGATGAACGGTATAATCCAGATCAAGCAGCGTTTCAATGAATCGAATGCCATATATACTGCCACTCGCTCCGGTAATTCCGACAACTAGTCGTTTATTGTCCGGCTGCTGTACCATTACTTCACCGCCAGATCAATCAAAGTAAACGTAAATACAATTAAACTAAGTAAACTGTTCATCGTAAAGAATGCCGTTTGAACACGGCTCATATTGTTAGGCGATACAATATAGTGTTGATAGAAAAGAATTCCATACGTAACCATCATACCTGCGCCATACCACCAGCTCAGATCTGTCATCAACAATAACGCAAGAAAACCAACCGCAGTAACCACATGGAAGAACTTAGCGATCTGCAATGATTTGGCTAAGCCAAAACGGGAAGGTATGGAGTGTAGACCCTCACCCTGGTCAAATTCGAGATCTTGACAAGCATAGATAATATCAAAGCCTGCTGTCCAGAACACAATCGTAACGTACAGCACAATCGCTGTCCAATCCATTGTACCTGTTACGGCTACCCAACCGCCAAGTGGAGCTAAACCAATCGTCATTCCAAGAACAACGTGGCACAACCATGTGAACCGTTTGGTGTATGAATACAGCACCAACATGAACACAGCAATAGGCAATAACTGCATGGATAATACATTAAGATTGGAAGAGGCCCAGAATAACAATATAAATGAGACAATCACGAAAATAACGACTTCCCCATTCTTCAACAACCCCGCAGGGATCGCTCTCATCGCGGTACGCGGATTTTTGCTATCAATCGCCTGGTCAATAATCCGATTCAAACCGAATGCTGCACTGCGTGCACCAACCATTGCAAGCAATACCCACATGATCTGCATCCAGCTTGGGAAGGTATCATTCACTACCATGGAACCGAGGATGGCTCCCATAAATGCGAACGGTAAAGCAAAAAGCGTATGTTCAATCTTGATCATTTCTAAAAAGATGCGAATTTTCCTAAACATGCTGATTCTCCTTGGTTCCAATATGCAGTGCCGCGATGCCTCCGGTCAGAGGGTAGGCCTGCACTTGCTGCAATCCGGTTTCCGCAAAAATGTCTGCCAATTCCTTTCTCCCAGGAAAAAGTGCCAGAGAGTCTGGCAGCCATTTGTATTGCTCAAAACTTTTAGCGAACAATTTGGCAATATTCGGTAACACCTGTTCAAAATAAAAATAATAAATGCCTTTGAATGGCTGCCAGGTTGGCTTGGACAATTCCAAACAAACCACCATACCGCCTGGTTTCACCACACGCTTCATTTCGGATAACACTTGTCTAAGATCCGGTACATTACGAAGCCCAAATCCAATGGTCACATAATCAAATGAGTTGTCTTCAAAAGGAAGCGACATGGCATTTCCCTGTGTCAGGGTAATCTGCTTCTGACGCTGCACTGCATCGATCTTCGTCTGGCCGACCTCCAGCATGTTGCTGCTGAAATCAAGTCCATGCATGTGCCCCGTTTCACTTGCTTCTGCCATAGCTAGCGTCCAGTCGCATGTGCCACAACACAAGTCAAGACCAGTATCACCTTTAGACATATTCATCTTTTTCATGGTGAATTTGCGCCAAGCCTTGTGTCTGCGGAAACTCAGAATATCATTCATGACGTCATATTTACCGGCTATACTCTGAAAAACCGAATGGACAAATTCTTCTTTCGGTTTGGTCTCTCCGCTCCCCATTCGTCTGTCTCCCCCTCAATCTTCCCTTACTGCCGCATGTGAAGGCTGCAAATATATCAGGTAAGGCTCCAGGATTGCATTCAACTCATGCAAGTCCATCCGGCCTTCCTCGTCTCGCAACAACATCTGAATGCGGTGTGTGCAATTGCGAAGCTTGTCCAGCAAGACCTCGCCCACCCTGTGTTTCAACACCATGGCGTTACATGCCCGTGCATCCAGCTCAGACTGACGCAGCACATTTCGCTCATCGTCGTTGCCATGCTCGTATATATGCCAGAATGCATAGCTATGAAGAAATTGTTGTTTGTCATTCATCCGTTTCAGTTCTTCCACAATCGTCTCGCAGGAGCTGAACTCGGTCAACAAGCTGTTCCATAACGACTCTTCGTTATTCTGAATCAAGCCTGTAAATGAAAGAAACAGCTGCATCCTCAGCTGTACCGTTTCACGCAAGTATTCGTCAGCCGAAACGAGAAGCTTCTTCATCCGTTCATACAGCGTCATCTTGCGTGCGTTCACTTCGGATACAGCACCACTGAGTTTGCCAATCATTTCAATTCTGCCCGCATGGGCAAGCAATTGATAGAAGCGGCTACTTAAATAATCTCCGGCAAGCACATTCAGCTGGCGTGAACGCATCTCCTGCTCTCTCCGCTCTCCGGAAATCGTATCGATTCGATCATGCGTATCCATGGCCAACTGAACGAGCGAAGTTGCGAGAGCGTACAGCTCATGATGCACCTTTTCGTCTGTGCGGCCCACAAATACCTGCAGCAGACGTGCCCGGCTATCCGGAAATGATGGGATTTCCGTATGTTGTCGAATCATGTCGTAATCCGTATATTTCTTTGCTAGTTGGGGTACGCGATATGAATTCATTCTCAGCCTCCGAGCCTTAACATTGTTATACCATTTCTGCAATACAATCTTATATATTATAGCATATGTTGATCGGGCACGCACTGAATCCTGCTATTCTATTACCCTTGACTTGTCATTTCGAATTGCTTCTTCCAGAGTTCGGTCTCCATCAAATGAAACCAGTCCTTCAATTCGTCTGAAAAGGTGGCGCTTTTCCAGTTCCGTAATGTTTCAATCGCATACAGGGGCCACTCTCCACGACGAATATCAGCAGCAAGCAACAGATGTCGTTTATGCATCCATTCATCCTCTGCCATCACACGAAGCAGCACTTGATCCACGTTGTCCAGGCTCCGAAAGCCCAGATCCGCCACAGCTGCCATGTTCTCATAAATCTCAGTGTAACTTGTACCCATACCTTTAACCTTGAGGTCCAGTTTCAAAATAGATTGTTTCCATTCCACTCTGGCAATGGGTGTGGATAGTTGCATAGAACTCAACACATCCACCAGATTGTCATTCGTTAGCTGCACGGGATGATGTGATGCTGTGACAGGCTGTACGTTTTCCCCACCCCATGTACGCATATGTAAAGTTTGTATCGCAACAAGCAGAAAGACCGCTGCTACCGTTGCCAGCACTGAAACAGTCACAATCATCCGCGGTTTCATATACGCCTCCCTGCCTTTACCTGTTAGTGTAGTCTGTCCGGTAAAAGCTCATACCTCATTGTACAATGAAAAAAAGCAGGCTATGCCTGCAATCTTCATTTGAACGTATTCAATCCATCATTTACTCCGATTCAATCTGTCCATGCTTGGTAATCAGCGTGGCTTTGCCCCGAATTTTGATAGCTGAAGTATGGGTGGTAAACTGGGCGAACATGACTTCACCCTTATCCAATTTCTCGGTGTGGTGAAAACGTGTATCCTGACCTCGGGTTAATCCGATCACCTGGACACCATTTTCCTCTGCCTTAATTACGATATAATCATTGCCGGTTGGTTGATCCATCACGCACGTCCCCTTCTCTAGTTCGATAGCGTTAATGATGATTAAGATTGTTGCATTTGTCAACCAATGCCTTATCCAAATGAACCGCAAGAATCATCTACGCTCGGGTCATACTACAGTTGAATATCCACAGAAAGGAGAATCTGCATGAAGTACACCCCTGCCTTGCTTACAGACGAGCATATTCATCAGTTAAAAGAAATTGAACAGCATCTGTCTGTCACTGCTGGCAAAGAACTGATTCTCGTTGCTTATGCCGAGCAACCTGATGATCCTGAACAGCCAGAGCACCAGAAAAATCATCGTTAAAGGGCAAAAGAAAAGGCCGTGAACAAGTCACGGTCTTTTCGTCGACATATGGAATATGTAGAAATCTTATTTAATTCCGTCTTTGAGCGCTTTACCTGGTTTGAATGCAGGAATTTTGCTCGCAGGAATTTCGATTTCTTCACCTGTTTGCGGGTTGCGTCCTTTACGTGCAGAGCGCTCGCGAACTTCGAAGTTCCCAAAACCAACCAATTGTACTTTATCTCCGCTTTGAAGAGCCTCAGCGATTGCTTCGAACACGGCATCAACCGCTTTCGTTACATCTTTCTTGGACAATTCAGTCGCTTCAGATACGTTTGTAATCAAGTCTGATTTGTTCATTTGTTTTTCACCTCCTGAATCAATGTCCTGAATGTTATACTGTGTTTCCGTTTTATAGCGAAATATACGTTCATACGCAAAAAATCTACGTACATCTTGAGCGATGAACACCAATCTCCGCCTGCGGTCAACAGTCATTTCTGGCAGAATCTCGCCTGAAACCCAAGGGCGTTCCAGACGCCGAACAAATTTCATACTAATACAGACAGCACACAATTTCAAGTCCGGTTGCGGTTTAAGACGTAAAATGTAACCGCCAGGGCGAGCACAAGGACCCCGCCTTTTACAATATCATGTGTGAAATACTGTACGTTCATCATGGTCAAACCGTTCACAAGTACACCAATTAGAACCGAACCGATGAAGGTTCCGATGACATTCGGTTTACCCGCGCCAAACACAGAGAAACCGACAAACACAGCCGCCACGGATTCCATTAACAACGGTGATCCTGCATCAATCTGCCCAGACCCTACTTTGGATGCATAGATGATACCCCCGATTGCTGCAAACACTCCAGCGGCTACATACGCGAGTGTACGAACCTTTTTCACCTTGATTCCGGACAGACGCGCTGCTTCCTCATTACCACCTGTAATATACATTTGGCGCCCGTATTTCGTATACGTCAAAAAGATATGCACACCGATGACAGCAATAAGCAGCAAGATAACCGAGATTGGCATTCCCAGCCACTTCCCCTGTCCGATCAGCAGGAATGTTGGGTCCATCTCTCCCGCTGCTTTGCTTCCATCCGGGAACTGCATATGATTGTAGATGGTGTACCCCTGCGCATATGTTTTGTGAATTCCCCCAATGATGTACATCGTTGCAAGTGTCGCTAAAAGATCCGGAATACGCAGTTTTACGATCAGCAAAGCGTTCAGTAAACCAATAACAGCTCCAATGACCAAGGGCACGATAATCACGACGGCCAGCGGTTGTTGATACCATATCATTAATGAAGCGGTAACGACGGTGGTCAACGAGACGGTCGCCCCTACCGAGAGATCAAATCCATTGACTATGAGAGATAACGTAACACCGATTGCTACGAAAGTAACGATCGAAATAGAGCCCAAAATATCGGTCAAATTACTGTACGTAAAGAAATAAGGTAATTTAATGCCGAAAAATGCAATAACACCTATAATGACAATAATCGCCCCGTAACGGAACGCAAAATCCAGTGATTTATCCTTCATAATTGCACCTCTTGTCCACCGCTTGCATAGTATAGCAGCTGTTCTTGGTTAGTCTCGCCCCGTTTGAACTCTTTTACGATAACACCTTCACACATGACAGCAATCCGGTCGCCAATCCCCATACCTTCATCCAATTCACAGGTGAAATAGATTACGGCCTTGCCCGCCAAAGCAAGTTCATTGATGATACGAAAAATATCACTTTTGGCTCCGATGTCGACGCCCTTGGTTGGCTCATCAAATATAAATACATCCGCATCCGCATTCAGCCATTTACCTATGGCTACTTTCTGCTGATTACCACCGCTCAAGTATTTTACTTCCTGTTTCACGGACGATGTCTTGATTCCGAGCTGCCACACCAGAGACTCCGCATTCTGCCGCTCCCGCTTCCGGCTTACGAAACCTAATGTACTGAGACGACCGAGCAAAGGTAGACTTAAATTCCGTTCCACGTTCTCCTCGATCAGTATTCCTTGCTTACGTCGCTCCTCCGGTACAGACACAATCCCCAGAGCCGCTGCATCCGCGGGCTGAGACAGGCGAAGATTACGTTTGTTAAGCCGAATCTCGCCTCCCTCCAGCCGATCTGCACCGATCAGCAAACGGGAGCATTCTGTTTTGCCAGCGCCCACCAGACCCACCACAGCGAGGACTTCGCCTCGATGTACAGAGAGGTCCACCCCTTTGACCTTCACGCCACGACGAAGTCCCCGCGCCTCCAGCAGCAGGTCCCCCAAGGGTGCTTCGATCTTCGGAAATTCTTCTTCGAATGGTTTGCCTAACATCTGAGTCACCAATTCATTGATCGTCAGTCCCTTGGCTTCACCGGTAAATACATGTTGTCCATCTCTCATGACGGTAACTCGATCACAGTGACCCGTCACTTCTGCAAGGCGATGGGTGATGAAAATGCAGGCTACTCCCCGTTCTTTCAACAGGTGCACAATACGGAAAAATGCATCCGTTTCTTCCTGGCTAAGGGGTGCAGTTGGTTCATCAAAAATGATAACTTTGGCATCCTGAATCAGAATCCGTGCCAGCAAAATCATCTGTTTCTCTGCGAGCGTCAGATCGGCCACTTTGGAGTGAACGGATATGTCTGCTCCTAATTGCTTCAATGCTGCAACAGCACGCAGTTGCAGCTTCCGCGGACTTTTCCACCAGCCTCCAGCAGAGGAGGCCAACTGATCCAGCATGATGTTCTCCGCAGCCGTCAACTGTGGCACCAGTGCTGCATCCACCTCCTGATAGACACAGTGAATACCACTCGCCTTTGCGTCCCCCGGAGAACTCAAGTGAAGCGCTTGTCCGCTCAACAGAATCGTACCCTGATCCAGCTGATAGGCACCCGACAGAATTTTCATTAGTGTACTCTTGCCGGCACCATTGGCACCAAGCAAAGCATGAATCTCTCCGCCTTTTACCGAGAACCCCACATCCTTCAGTGCAGGAATGCCTGAAAACTGCTTGTGGATATGTTGCATTTGAAGCAGAATCGGTGCAGTGCTCATGATGTTAACCTCCAAAATTCTTCCCTTCCGGGAGTATCCCTTTTCACACTCATATCTCACATGCCATCATCATCGTTGGAAAAAGCGCGCCTTGCGGCGCGCTTCCCTTACGCTGCTTACTTCGCAGTAATTCCGTATTCACTCATCCAGTCCTTGATCCCTTGTGTGCTGCCTCCCCAACCTTCGACGTACTCCGATAGCTCCGAAGTAGAGATTTGTTTATCGGGTAAAGCTTCACGTTGGACATACACCGGGTTAAGAACAACGGCATCTTCCGTCTCTTCGCCGTTCAACTTCTGATAAGCATAGCGTACCTGAACACGGCCAATGTCCGTTGGATCAACAGCAGCGGAAGCAACCCAAGGATTTTTCGGGTCCTGAATCATTTGCAGATCCTCGTCGCTCATATCAATACCATATACTTTGATCTCATCACGTCCAGCTTGCTGAATGGCACGTGCTGCACCTTTCGCAAACTCATCCCATGCTGTCCATACGGCAGTAATCTCACCTTTTGGATATTGCTTGAGAATAGCTTCCATTTTCGCTTGTGTATCCAACGCTGGATTCTGTGCAGAACCGAATGTAGCGATTTCCTTAATGTCAGGATTCTCTTTCATGAACTCGCCGTATGCAATCTGACGGCGTTCCATCGGTGCGAAGCCTGCAACCCATACTTTGACGATGTTGCCTTGTCCATTGATATCTTTTTTCATTTGCTCCAGCGTAAGATCAGCCATCTTTTGATCATCCTGTGACAGGACTGTCGCTCCAGGAACACTGATAGCTGCATCAAACACAACTACGGGTATGTTCTGTTCTACTGCCTTTTTCACACCAGGCTCCAGTAGAGAATCCCCATGATCCGTAAGTATCGCATCGAACTTCTGGTTGATTGCGCTGTCCAGCAAGGATACCATCTTTGCTTTATCATTATCGGCCACAAACGTAGTCAGTTCACCACCGAATTTTTCAATTTCCTCTTTGACACCTTGTACATATTGCTGCGAGAAAGTACCCGTATTAAATTCCATAATAAGTGCAATTCGTTTGCCGCTTAGTGGACCTGTGACTGCTTCCGTTTTGGGAGTTTCACCTGTTGCACCCGAGGCCGGAGTCGCTGCTGGTTCTTTTTTGATTCCGCAAGCGGACAGTGCCAATGTAAATACTAACAACACACTCAACCATAGCCATTTCGTATCTTTTCTATTCATCTCTGTTTCCCCCTGTCGCACTCTCTGTGATCTCGATCACAATAGTTGAATATTAATATAACGGCTAATCCCCAGTATGTAAATAGGTTTTAGTAATTTAAAGCTATAAACCACTAAGTTTTCTCAAAAGAAATCATCTCCTATTCCAATTCATCCAGAATTAAGAAAAGAAACTAAAAAAAGACCGCGAGGGGTTGCCCCCTGACGGTCTTTTGATGTCTTACAGAATAATGGCGATCAAGCCACCCGAACCTTCGTTAATGATTCTTCCCAGCGTCTCTTGCAATTTGTACCTTGCGTTATCCGGCATCATGGCAATCTTGCCTTGAATTCCTTCTCGCACGATGGAGTGAAGGGAACGACCGAACATGTCTGAATCCCATACCTTGATCGGATCGTTCTCGAAGTCCTGCATCAGGTACCTCACCAGTTCCTCACTTTGTTTCTCCGTTCCAATAATTGGAGCAAACTCCGATTCCACATCAACCCGGATCATGTGAATGGAAGGTGCTGTTGCTTTCAAGCGCACACCGAACTTGGTGCCCTGACGAATGAGTTCAGGTTCATCTAGAGCCATCTCGGCAAGAGATGGAGCAGCTATGCCGTATCCAGTCGTTTTAACCATCTCTAGCGCTTCTGCGAAGCGGTCATACTCTCTCTTCGCATGCGAGAATTCCTGCATCAATTGCAACAGATGATCCTTGCCCCGAATTTCAATCCCGACCACTTCCACCAGGATCTGGTCATAGAGTTCATCCGGTGCATACAGATCAATCTCAGCTACACCCTGCCCCATATTCATACCACTCAGACCCGCTCGATCAATGAATTCATATTCCATGAACTGAGCCACAACCCGATCCACATCGCGAAGTCTGCGAATATCCTTAACGGTATCCCGTACAGAATTCTCGTAGTTGCTGCGCAGCCAGTGAGTCTCGTTCAGTACCATAACCCAGCTCGGCAAGTTCACATTCACTTCATGTACCGGGAACTCATACAGCACTTCACGAAGAACACCCGTCACATCATCTTCCGTCATGGTAGCTGCACTGAGTGTCATGACCGGAATGTCATATTTGGCTGCAAGCTCACTGCGCAATTGTAGAGCTTCTTCACTGCGAGGACGAGTAGAGTTAATGACCAGGACGAATGGTTTTCCCACTTCTTTCAGTTCCGCAATAACCCGTTCTTCTGATTCCACATAGGAACTGCGGGCAATCTCTGCAATTGTACCGTCAGTTGTGACCACAACACCCAGTGTGGAGTGCTCCTGAATGACTTTACGAGTACCAATCTCGGCAGCTTCCTGGAACGGAATCGGCTCCTCGAACCAAGGCGTGGAGATCATGCGTGGACCATTCTCATCCTCGTATCCCTTGGCTCCTTCCACCGCGTAACCTACACAATCCACAAGGCGCACATTGACATCGAGTCCTTCGGCCACCTTAATTTGAACCGCGTTATTCGGTACGAATTTGGGTTCCGTGGTCATGATGGTCTTACCTGCAGCACTCTGTGGAAGTTCATCCACTGCCCGAGCACGGTCTGCCTCGTTTGTGATGTTTGGTAACACAATGGTTTCCATGAATCGTTTGATAAATGTTGATTTTCCTGTCCGGACTGCGCCGACAACCCCGAGATAGATATCCCCTCCGGTCCGCTCAGCTATGTCCTTAAAAATGTCCACTTTCTCCAATGAAATCCCCTCCCTAAATTACTCCGAAGGAAAAATGCTAAAGAGCATCCGCTTCGTTTTTTCAATCAGAAGACTGAAATCCCTGCAACGGTAGAGCCGCCTTTGTGAGTGCCCGGAAGTCGTCCGCCGCCGAACGTTGCATTCTGATGAAACCGGCGAGAGCGGCGTTAACTCGTACATGCAATTGGACTAGTATCATCTTATGTATCCGTATGCAGCAATATGACGCGTAATTTTGTTTTTTTTATCTCATGGTGATGACATGAAAAGAATCCCCCGATCTCGGACTGCGCGTCTTTATTTCAATCTAATTTATGTGAACCGTGAAGCGTTTATGACTGTTCCTCTCATGCTGCAGAAAAAAAGAGATATCCCGTAATACGGAATATCTCTTAATGAGCCATCGGAGCAAAGGAAACTTACTCTTGCACCACTGACTTGTGCGCCTGCTTAATTTATCGGTTGTGCTACAGGTATGTTATTTTGCCAAACGTAGGGAACTGATTTAACAGGTACGAAGAAGGAATGCTCCAACAGAAATTGACGCAGGTCTTGTACTTCCGTTGAAGGATGATCAGACTTTTCAATAGCCTGCATAATGTCAAAAGCATAATCCACATAGACCTCGCCTTCGTCATCCATCATAAAAGGCAGCTCCTGCCCCGAATATACACTATTTAACGTAACGGAAGGCGTACCTGCCTGCGCAGCCAGTTCCATATCCACAGCGTATAGCCCAGGATACAGTTCTTCCCCGCGTGGCAGCTTGTTGTTATGTAAGGACTTATATTGATTAACCATTCGCTGCACATCGTTTACTTTCTGTACAGTCAGAAGGTCCATAACTTTAACAGTGGGATTCACTTCTTCATCCTGAATAAGAAAGTAAGCGCCACCACCACTCTCAAAAGCCGTTGCCGGTATTTCATCCAGATACCCCAGTTGCTTCAACTTGGGCAGATCCGCTCTGAACTTTTCATATTTGGGCGTTTCCATATCGGCATTGATGATTGGCAAAATCCCCTCATCTTGCTGGAATGTCTCTACCGCATTTTGAATACGGCTCACACTTTCCCTATATGCTATTTTGGGATCCGTATTGCTCTGGGATGGATACATGCAACCACTTGTTGTCAAAGCAAACAAAAGAAATAACAGCAGACAGCCCGTCTGTTGCAAAAGGTGCTGCCGTCCACTTCCATCTGTAGACTTGGGCTTGTTCCTAATCATCCGTATCCTCCTTGAATAACTCATGCGAGAATCAATTTCATGGGTCTTAGAACCAGTCATCTTCCTGTTGCTGACGTTCCAATTGTTTCCGAATGGCTGCCTTCAACGGGTCCTCAGGGACGTGAACGGATAGAGTTCCGCATACCTTAGCCTGACAAGACAGTCGTGTACCGGTTTCCAACAGTGAACCCAGTTTGCGTTTTTCTGCATCCGTTGGTGGATACAGAGCCGCTCGATAATCCTCGTCCACGTTAACCTTGCACATCAGGCAAGCGGCTTTACCATCACATCGAGTCGTAATCTTGACTCCGGCACGGCGCGCCGCATGAAGAAGAGTTGCCCCTGGTTTAAGTTGGATTGATTTGTTCATGGGTATAAAAGTAATCTTGTAATCCATCATTTTCCTCCCTCAACCTACTGGGTCCATGCAAAGCCAACAAGTTCTTCCACTTCTGTTCTGAAGCGGCTTGTCCATACATTCTGTTGACTTAACCGTGTCATCAGAGGTTGATGTATATGTGGTTGCTGACGCATCCGTCTCGCAATGGGTTGGTAACGATCTTCACGACCTCTCAGCAGATTAAACAACAGCTCGTGCGCAAGTGGCATCAGTTGCAGCGTATACATGCCCACTTGAGCTACTGGCGCATGCGGAGCAAGTACGTGCTCAATATCAATGCGGTACCAACTTTTGCGCGCCCATACTTCGAAACCACCAACCAGTTCCAACGCACATTCCCCGACCTGATAATGACTTAGCAAAGAAGCATACGGTCCCGTCTTATCGACTACAGGCTCGTCAAGCATCCTTCCCGGAGCCGTTCGGTGAAGTTCCTTAGCTGCAGCAACATCCGCATAGATATCGATATCTCTGGGAGCCTGTTGCAACTCAACCCCCTGAAGCAGCAACCCGCAACTTCCTCCAAGCAACCATGTATGTGGCTGTGTGTTCCAGGTTTTTGCCGTTTCCAGCAAAGCCGCGTGTAATTGCGGATAACGCTCTGTCTGACCCACCGTATCATGCGACCCCACAGGCTCCCACTCCCCTCATCCGTGTTCATTGTGTCAGTTCTTATGATGTGCGTATGCGGATGTTATCCTTCAGGCATAGGTGATCAGGTCAGAGAAGCAATCCCGCCGAAAAAGCCAATCAGCATAATCAAAAATGCAATTAAGGAAAGAATCCCCCGAACAATGCCTTTGGTTTTGGCACGAGCAAACGTAATCAGGAATACAGATAGTCCCATAATGAGGATTGCGACCAATGACAGCCACATCTTATCCATTGCGTTCATAATCCAGCAGTCTCCCCTTCAGTCCGATATTCATCACTGACACCGTGACAATTGCAACCATTATAACACGAAATTCGGCGCAACTTTCCAAAAAAAAGACAAAAAAGCAAGCCGGCAGAAGCCGACTCGTCTTTTTGTCTTACTTGATCACCTGTACAGACAGGCGTGATCTATTATTTTTTCATCATCATTTTCATTAACGATTCCATACTGTTTGGATTCAATCCGCTCTTCTTGACTGCACTCACAATATCCTGAACCGTATCCTCAGATACCGGAACTTTCGCCATAGCGGATACTTGCTTGATCAATTGGCGCAACTGAGCTTCATTCTGGATCGTCGTTGGTTTCACGGTGCTTGCCAATTTCTTGACGGCACCTTCAGTTATCGTTTTACCCGTTTTTTTATTGATTGCATTCAGCGCATCTTTGGAAATGTTGTTACCCATTCGTCTCCCCTCCTCCGGCAATACTCATGTGTATAGTATGAGTCTGCAACAGAAAAGGTGAATAAGCTTCTTATTTCACAAAGCACATTCAAGACTGCTTACAATCAGGAATGCCACTGTTCCCAAGTTTCAAGCTTCATGACTTCCATTTCAGTCTTCGGGTCACGTCCCATCAAGGCTTCAACTGCATCGCGCGGCTGTCTCTCCTGAAATAGAACGTGATACAACTGATCCGCAATCGGCATTTGCACACCGTATTTCTTAGAGATGAAGTACGCCGCCTGCGTGGTTCGAATACCTTCTACGACCATCCCCATGGACTTCAGGACATCATCCAGCTTCTGTCCCTGGCCCAGCATGGAACCTGCTCTCCAGTTACGACTGTGCTGACTTGTAGCCGTTACAACGAGATCTCCGATTCCGGCAAGTCCGGAAAACGTTAGCGGATTCGCGCCCATCTCCACACCAATACGTGTAATTTCTGCAAGACCGCGAGTCAACAATGCTGCTTTGGCATTATCACCGAATTGAAGACCATCGGACATTCCTGCACCAAGAGCAATAATATTTTTGAAAGCACCTGCCAGTTCAACACCGAGCATGTCCCGATTCGTGTATACACGGAAATAGGCATTCATAAACAAAGCTTGGGCCGCCTCGGCAGATCCCTTATCAAGTGAAGCCACAACAACTGTCGTTGGGCAACGCTTCACCACTTCTTCCGCATGGCTTGGGCCAGAAAGTACAACAACACGTCCTTCTTCACATTCAAGTTCTTCTGAAATGACTGTGGACATTCGTTTTAGACTTTCTGTCTCAAAACCTTTGGTTGCATGAATGATTAACATGTCAGGCTTATAATAAGCCTTTAGCTGGTTCGTAACTGAACGCATGGCTGAAGAAGGCGCAACAATTAATACAGCTATAGCGCCTTCAACCGCTGCTTCCATATCATTGGTTGCCTGAATCTGAGGTGAAAGTTCCGCATCCGGAAGATAGCGAGTATTGGTATGCTTGCTATTGATTTCTATAGCCTGATTTTCACCACGTGTCCACATCATCACATCTAACTGATTAGCGGCGAGTACACTGGCCAGAGCTGTTCCCCAGCTACCAGCGACCAGAACAGCAACTTTTTTAGACAACTCGTTTACCCCCTCCAGGGTTTTTCGATCCCAATTTATTTTCCTGTCCTTTGGCGAGCTTCGCAATATTGGTACGATGTCTCCAGAACGCAAACAGACAAATAATTAGACTCCCCCAGAAGAGACTCATGGAATATCCGGGTAGTACCAGAATGAAGATCGGTGTCAATGCCACAAAAATCAGGGACCCCAATGAAACGTATCGTGTCAATACAATGGATAAAATGGCGATCACTCCAGCACATAACGCAGGTAGGAGAGCAAGGCTCACCAGCACACCAATGGCCGTGGCAACCCCTTTTCCTCCGCGAAAATGGAAGTAAAGCGGCCAGTTATGTCCTGCAATGGCAGCTATACCACTGAGTGCTGGAACCCAGGCAGAACCGTCGCCCAGCCAAATCCCAATCCACACAGCTGCAACACCCTTGAGTACATCAAGCAACAGAACAGCAATTGCCGGCCCTTTACCCAAAATACGCAACGTATTGGTAGCACCTGCATTTCCACTTCCGTGCTGACGAATATCGATCCCCCGAATCGCTTTTGCAAGGAGGACACTAAAGCTGACCGAACCGAGTAAATAACTCAGTACAATCGCTGCGATTTGTAAAATCACACACTTCTCCCCTAACCTTCGTCGGACTTCCTCCGAGTAAATATACGAATTGGTGTACCTTCAAAGTCAAACGCTGCACGGATTTTGTTCTCCAGATAGCGCTCGTATGAGAAGTGCATCAGTTCCGGATCGTTCACAAAAACAACCATGGTCGGCGGTTTAACTGCAACCTGAGTCACATAGTTAATTCTCATTCTACGTCCTTTATCCGTTGGCGGAGGGTTAATAGCAACCGCATCCGATACGACATCGTTAAGCAGATGCGTCTGAACACGTAACGAGTGTTGCTCCGCTACACGTTTCACAACAGGTAACAATTTTTGTAAGCGTTGTTTTGTCAGGGCTGACAAAAATACGACCGGAGCATAAGTCATAAACAGGAAGTGATCCCGAATGTTCTTCTCAAACTCTTTCATCGTTTTGTCATGCTTCTCCACGACATCCCATTTGTTCACGACAAACAAAGACGCTTTGCCCGCTTCGAATGCATATCCTGCAATGTGCTTGTCCTGTTCAATAATGCCTTCTTCACCATTAATGACAATCAGAACGACATCCGCACGCTCAATAGCACGCATGGCACGCATAACACTGTATTTCTCGGTTGTTTCATATACTTTACCACGCTTACGCATACCTGCTGTATCAATCAGCACGTAACGTTGGCCGTCTTTTTCAAAAGGAGTATCAATCGCATCCCGGGTCGTTCCAGCAACATCACTTACAATGACACGCTCTTCGCCGAGTATAGCGTTAACTAGTGAAGATTTACCAACATTTGGACGTCCAATCAGAGCTACACGAATGACATCTTCATCGTAGATCTCTTCCTCAAGGTCTGGCAGTTTCTCCACGATCGCATCAAGCAAATCACCTACGCCTGTACCATGACTTCCTGATACACCAATTGGATCACCGAAGCCAAAACCATAGAACTCATAAATGAGCTCACTTCGTCCGATATTATCCACTTTGTTAACGGCTACAACAATAGGTTTGCCTGAGCGGTATAACATCTCCGCAACCTCTTCATCCGATTGCGTAATGCCTGCTTTTGCATCACACATGAATACAATAACATCCGCTTCTTCAATGGCAAGCTCTGCCTGCATCCGGATGGATTTTAAGATGACATCCTCACCATCAATTTCGATACCACCTGTATCAATAATACTGAATGGTTTACCGTTCCATTCGCCGATTCCGTAGATCCGGTCACGGGTAATGCCCGGCTTGTCTTCCACAATGGCCAGTCTGTCGCCGATAATCCGATTAAAGATGGTTGACTTCCCCACGTTCGGTCGTCCGACAATTGCCACAACGGGTCTTGCCATACATTCCACTCCTCCTGTCCATACTTACGATACTCATCATAGCAAAAAAGATATGTCTTGGCTAACGTTTCATGCCATTATAGTCGTAATAAAAACAATCGGCGAACCCGCCTGGGGCTCGCCGATCTTGCTTTTATTATTCAGCAAAATATGCAGTATATAACTAAGAACCATGCATTGTTAACTTATTTGAATTTGCTGAGTTTGTCACCAAACAGTTCGCCAAGCGTAGTGCTCATCCCTTGATTGTTCAAGGAAACGTTAGGATTGTTGATTTCTTCACGTGGAGCGTTGTTTCTTGCTGGACGCTCTGATCTTTGTGGTTGAGCAGGAGCTTCTTCAGTTTCTTTGATGCTCAAGCTTACACGTTGCTCAGAAGGATTCATGTCCAAGATTTTAACTTGAACTTCCTGTCCTTCTTTCAGCACTTCATGAGGAGTGCCGATGTGTTTGTGGGAGATTTGCGAGATATGCACAAGTCCCTCAACACCAGGAGCGATTTCAACAAATGCACCGAAGTCTACCAGACGTTTTACAACACCTGTTACGATATCGCTGGAATTGAATTTCTCGCTTGCTGTTTCCCAAGGACCTGGTTGAACAGCTTTCATGCTCAGGCTGATTTTGCCTTTTTCAGGGTCAACTTTCAGCACTTTCACACTAACTTTATCGCCCTCAGACAGAACATCGGATGGTTTTTCAACATGTGTCCAAGCCAGCTCGGATACGTGAACCAAACCGTCAACTCCGCCCACATCAACGAATGCGCCGAATTGAGTCAAACGTTGTACTGTACCTTCAATGACTTGACCTTCTTGCAAACCAGCCATAACTTCAACTTTGTTTGCTTCGAATTCTTGCTCCAGTACGTCTTTTTGGGAAAGGATCACTTTGTTGTTCTCACGGTCGATCTCTTTCACTTTAACACGCAATGTGCGTCCTTTGTAGTCGCTGAAGTTTTCAACGAAATGGCGCTCAACCATGGAAGCCGGGATAAATCCACGTACGCCCACGTCTGCAACCAGACCGCCTTTAACAACGTCACCTACAACAACTTCGAATACATCTTGGTCTTCAAAATGCTTTTGCAATTGATCCCAAGCGTTTTCGCTGTCGATTGCACGTTTGGACAGAACGAGTTTTTCTTTCTCGTCGTCGATGCTAAGAACTTTAGCTTCAACTTCTTGTCCAACTTCAACTGCATCAGACGCGCTGTCTACATGCAAAGAAGACAATTCACGAATTGGAATGACACCGTCATATTTATATCCAATGCTCACATAGGCTTGGTTATCTTCCAATTTGACGATGGTTCCTTTTACGGTATCTCCTTTTTTCAAGGAAACGAATTGATCCAACTCATCTTGGGTTGCTTCTTGATTTTTCATTTCTTCCGACATGTCAAATACCCTCCTCAATTCAAAAACCCCATTATATTCAAACCTGCCTATAGCAGAGTTCAAAACACTTTCATCACTGAGTACTTACGCATAGTCTCCCTCAAAAATATGGAAACATGCACTCAGCTTTCGACGATGCCACTACTTGCTTGGCACGCCCGTTTGCACCATTTCATTAATCTTGGACATAATCTTCTCAGTCGCTTTCTCCAGAGCTTCTCCGGATGGGTCTTCCTTGAACTCGTCCAAACTTACCGGTGCTCCATATACAACTTTCATCTTACGAAAAACTTTGTAGTTACCGATAATAGCAGTAGGAATAACTGTAGCGCCACTGCGGAGAGCAAAACTCGCTGCTCCTTTTTTACCGATGCCTCCATCATTGTGACGGCTTCCCGAGGGGAAGATCCCAAGCACTTGACCATCACGCAAAATATGGAGTGAAGTCTTGATGGATTCCTTGCTGACACCACCACGTTTAACGGGGTAAGCGCCCACGGCTTTGATGATTCGGCCGAGTACCGGAATATCAAACAACTCACTTTTGGCCATAAAACGTACCTGACGGCGAAGTTTGATACCAACGGTTGGAGGATCGAAGTTACTGATATGATTGGAACATAAAAGTACGCCGCCATCTTTCGGAATATTCTCCCGTCCAACGGCCTCCAAGCGGAAAAGAATGGTGTAAATGATCCGCAGTAATGTGCTGCAAAATGTGTAAATCATAGACCGCTCTCTCCTCTGACCATTGTGCAGTAAGATACGATTTTGTCAACCACTTCATGGATGTTCATCTCAGTTGTATCAAGAACGATAGCATCCTCAGCACAACGAAGCGGGGATATTTCCCTGTTCTCATCCAATTTGTCGCGGGTGGCAATGTCTCGCTCCAGTTGTTGCAACGTCAGTCCTTCAGAGGGGTCCAGTTCTTTGAAGCGGCGAAGCGCACGCTCTTCCACACTGGCAGTCATGAAGATTTTCACTTCCGCATCGGGCAGTACTGTCGTTCCGATATCGCGTCCATCCATGACGACGCCCTTGCGCAAAGCCATTTGCCGCTGAGTATCCACTAATTGCGTACGCAGCCCCTCGATTTGCGCATATCGGGACACGATTCCCGTCACTTCACGGGAGCGGATTTCCGAGGTTACATCTTCCCCATTACAGAACACTTTCTGTCCGTCGGGATCCGGTTGTAAATCAATGACCAGCACTTGGGTTTCCTGAAGCACCTGTGTCACATCTTCCGGTGTAATCTCTTTCCGAAGCATATGCAAGGTTACCGCGCGGTACATAGCGCCTGTATCGACGTATACATACGCGAGCGCCTCTGCAACCAATCGGGCCACTGTGCTTTTCCCGGCACCGGCAGGTCCGTCAATTGCAACGTTCATTTTCCCGTTCTCTGATGTGTTCTGGCTTGCCAACGGGGCATTCCTCCTCAAACGATAAGCCTCAATAAAAAAACAGGCATTGCCTGCATCGTGAAAATTATACCACACTCTACACATGGATGCAAAAACAGACAAATTAACGATGTTCAAAATCATTCATCATTTGCACATGAATTGGCGTACCTTCCAAGCGATCAATGGTGGTTATATTTTTTTTGAAGCCAGGTATCAACAACAGCACTTGGTACACCGTAAGCAGAATCAGAAGGGATATGATCAGAATCATGCCCCTGCGTTCCATTCGCTTGGAGAAAACATAATATAGTCGTTCATATCTGCGGTTTGCATGACGTTGATTCACGACAAAGCCTCCGTTTTTTTCATTACGGTACCCGCCGCTATATCTTTTTATACCACAATATGACTATTTAACTCGATAGTCCAATTGCCGTTCAAAACAGAACTTGATAATTTTTTGGCGTTCCGAATCTGCAATCTGCACGAATTTCAGCATGCAGAGCAACCTGCCAGTCTCCAACGTTTTGATTCGCACCACTTCTGCCTCGAAATTCACGTGTTCAATCGTCGAATTGCGAAAAGGGACAAGCAACCAGCACTTCAACTTCTGTCCTTCTTTTAATGAAAAATCAATTTCTCCATAGATGGACAGTCCGCCTCCTCCGATATCTTCAGTCAAACCCACGGCACGGGTCAGATCTTCACCCTGAATGGCCATTTCAATGTTGGCTTGAACACGAAGAAAGCTGCGACGTTGAATTTTGGATATATCACCTGGGAGCGGTTTCCGGATACGCACAAGTCGGACCACATCTTCTTCAAATCCGGAAACATAGGTATTAAAATAATGCCGGACTCCTTCCTCAGTGATATATGAAATGGACAATTCCTCGCCAAAAAAAAGTCTTTTTAACCGACTGCTTCCTTGTTGCATCGGAACCTCAATCAAAAAACTCGTATCATCCATATCTGCAATGCGTGATTTGTATTCTTTGTGTTCCTCTTTTTCATCTACAGAAGCAATCTGGATGTATAAAATTTCATTTATTTTAGGAAACAATTGGTTCACCGCCACTTTATGTATTTATCTTCGTATGTACAAGGAGTATTATACCATGACCTTTCTCACATTGAACAAGAAAAAAACAGACCACATCGTGGTCTGCCTTGGTTGTTTATGCGTATGAAAGTTCTGATACTCATCAGTTCAAGAAGGTTGATTGACCGGCTTAATCTCCTCCACTGCTTCTTCCATTCCAGTATTCGCATTAATGTATATCCGGTAACGAGAACCGTTAATTCTCCCCCCGAATTCATAACACAATACCTCTTTGCTGTAATCATTTTCAATCAGAGATTTGCGAACATAATTTTCTTCAAACTCGGAATTGAGTTTCTGACGCGCCTGTTGCTCCGAAAGCCCCACTTTCGGAATTTTGCGCTTGTCATTATGTTCATAGACAAAGTCACTCGCCTGAAAACCGGTTACTTCTCCTGTATCCAATCCAACTCGGACTGACATTTTTTCAGGATAGATCAAGGTGTCTCCTTGCTTACGCACATAAGTAAGGTTACCCAGATTACCATACTCATCATAATTAACGGCTTTCATTTCCTTATAACCTTTGTTAACCAGGAATTGATCTGCTTTAGCCATGGCGTCCTGACGGGAAACTTTTTTGGTTCCGATTGGACGCGTATCGCTATAAGAGATGAGCATCCCGCCATTACGGGTGAAATCCATCATCATTTTACCACTGTGTGCATGATCAATCGTTGCAGTGTAAGATTCCCAGTCTGTTCCTTTACCGTTTTCCTGCACTTGAATTTTGCTACTGTCCGCATCTGAGAATTTCGCAGCCTTGCTCTGAATCTGCTCTTTGGTCATCGGTAAGCCGTCCAGTTTCTTAACTGAGCGTTTAGCATAGATATTCGATACGGAAGGGCCCCAATCAAGCTCAGGGTACTCTTGCACCTTTTTATTTACGGTACGAAAGCCATCTACAATTGTATTGTCCATCGTTTGCTCTTCAGTTGCCATGGCTAACTCCGCATCCATCCAGCGCAAGCGATCCGAAATGACTTTCTGTTGTACATCCTGCAGATTTTTGGTAATCTCCGATGAATTCTGATAAAGCTTTTTCAGGTTACCCATTTCCTTCTCACTAAGTGGTTCGTTCGTCAGATCACGCATCGACGCGCGATAAGCAAAGTTGGAAATACGCGAGAGAAAATCCTCTGTCTCATTAAATGGCAGCATAGTGAGTGGGAGTTGATTAATCTCATTCTGAGCTTCACTGGTGAGTCGCCATACATTCATCAAACCTTTGCGATGCATCCCCTGTGAACTGGAGTGCACTGCCAGTGTATTGCCAATCTCCGAGTGCAATTTGTCCATATGAAAAGATAAATCGTGAAAGGCACGCTGATATTGATTCTCTGCCTTGATCAGAATTGCATTCTTCTCTTGATTCTCCTGATAGCCCCATACGAGCGCACCGACCAGCAGAACCGCAAATATCGGAAACATAACTGAACTTAAACGTTTATACATCGGTAGACTCTCCTTTCTTCTAAACCACTACCTCTATTGTGGATCGAAGAAAGATCTCTTATGCATGCGATTTCCAGTCCTTACACAGGCTGACCCTACTTACTGCTCGGCATCCTCTACTTAATTCAGCTGAATCCCGCTTACCATGCCCTCTTCTTCGATCTCAAATTGATCTCTGTTGTCACAGAGACACTGCTTGAATCCCGTTTCAATCCGGCCCCGTTCTTTCTTCCCTCTTAATGTGAATCGTTCGCCGCATTGTTTGCATCTGATTTTGATTTTAATTCTCATCACAGTCGATCCCCGTTTCTGTTAGTCATTGCCCGGGAGTTGTTTATCTGCAAAATAAAAACACACCGGGGCCGCGGGCGCAATATGCGCTTCATGTCCACCAGTGTGTCCGTATTTTTATAATTTAATCTCTTCCTCCCGCTTCACAAAACGAAAAGGAGAACGGTTATTGGCTCGTGTAATCTTACCCATCGCCCCATACCACAGTCCGGCCATTAAGGGAGCTATAAACCACAACCAATGATTATTCATCGTGTTCATGATGACATCGTACAATGCGTGCCAGAAAAAAGGTAACACGAGTGAAAGAGCCAGATACCATCGCTTTTTCTTGCCACCGATAAACTTGGCCTTACCCATGTAATACCCCATGATTACTGCGAACATAGCATGCCCCGAAACAGGAAGTAGTGCCCGGAGAAACATGGCTGAAACGGATGCATTCCCCGCAAAGGCATACAACACGTTCTCGACCGTGGCAAATCCGAGTGAAACTGCAACTGCATATAAGATTCCGTCATAAGGCTCATCAAATTCAGTGTGATTATAGATGATATGATAAATCACGAACCATTTGACGAATTCTTCCACACCACCTGAGATCAGAATGGCCTCAAGATAAGGATTATCCCCGAGCCACATCATCATGCCACGCTGAATAATCATCACAGGCAATACAATCAGAATTCCCATGAGGAAAACTCGCAGTACCATATGAAGTGGCTCATAATCATAACGGTCTTTCAGGTAAAAGTATGTTAACAAGGCGAGACCCGGAGCAACTGCTGCCGCTAAGACCGAAAACAAAAGCACCGAAATTCCCTCCTCTGACTATAGACGCGATTACAACTAGAGATTAATCCTGACGTTTGAAGTGGGTGCAGATAACATCAATCGCTTGTTCAGGAATAACAATCTTACCATACTCTTCCATAACCGCTGGTGTAACAGAAGAACCTTCACCAAATTCAGCAAGCAATGCGATCAATGCCGCATGTTTGGTGGAATCCACCTCATCTGGTTCCAAATGCAAAAACCACTTGTCTTTATAAGAATAAAGTCTCCCAGCACCCGTAACATGCTGACGCAACATATGTGCAGCTTCAATAAGCACTTCAAAGTCCTTGAATGCATAAACGATCGAATCGCTTTGCTCGAGTGTAACTTCCATTTCGTATACTTCTTCAGGAAGATCATCTTCATGACCTGAACCATATTGTTGCGGATCATATTTTCCACGGGTGACAATGACAACCATCCCTTGAGCGGGTAGGGCGAATACTTCGACAGCAAGTGGACCTGTAGCATCAAATCCAAGTTCGGAATAAGCCTGATCCATCATTTCAGTGAACAGTTCATGAACTTTAGGTATTTCCTGCCACATATCATCTTTTTGTATTCCGCGCTCGCTCAGATCGTCAAAGGTCAGGAAAATCCGTATCTTATCGTGACTTAGTCGTTCTATTTTCATACAGGATCTCCCCTTTATAAGCAAGTCTTATAACAGATTATGAAGCACAAAACAATATGTGCTGAAAATAAATCTATGTAGTTATGTTATCATTTTATACCTGTAAATGCACGAAGTAAAATCGACAAAAAAAGAATCATTCCACAGCAAATCAAGACTGTGGATGATTCTAATTGGAGGTTTTGGTTTATAAACCCGGTACTGTTGTGTTTGTTTGGGTCAAAATCTGCTCAACTTCGTGCTTAACATCCGGATTCGTACGAATAAAATCCTTGAGCATGCTCATATTCGCTTCTTTTTCCTGCGGAGTGATTGTTCTTACGCTCTTTGCGGCTGGGTTCTTGTGGGTTTCACCATGTTGATCTTGCTTGCTGCTGAACCCATCCATACCCGGAAAAGTCATCTCCATCATTTTATGTTTCGCCTGATCCATCATGTTTCGCGATGAACCCGAAGACAGCATGGGCAATCTGCCTTTGGACAGCCACGAACTGGCTGCAACACCAATTACAATTCCCCAGAAAAAGGATGACGCCTTCATTACACCAACCTCCTTTAAGTGTTAAAATCACATGTAGTGTTTGCGGGAGCGAGCAATCTCATTCCGAATAAATACAGGAAAGCGAGTTGAAATGATGTTCAGATATACCGCTGCATTAATTATTGTTGCAAGTTTGCTGCTGTCGGCTTGTGGGGCAGAGGACAAAAAAGTGACAGAAAGTGCCACCCCCGTTGGCGAACCCAGTACCACAACTCCAGAAGAGCCGAGTAATTCTAACCAAGGTGAAACAGGAGAAACGGGGACTGCTGTATCCGAGCCTATAACGAACGAAACAACGGCGACAGAGGCAGAGCATGCAAGCTCCGAGCAGGTTGCGACAGAAGAGGAACTACAAAAGACGTATCATATGAATGCAAATTATTATATTAAACCGAACGATGAGAAGAGCCCAAGCAAAGTGGTCTTGTTAACTTTTGATGATGGACCCAAAGAAGAAAAAATGATTACTTCACTAATCGACACTTTAGATAAACACAACGCAAAAGCGATATTTTTCGTCAATGGATATCGGGTGAAAAACAATCCGGGTCTGCTCAAGTTCATACATGAGCGAGGTCAGATTGTAGGCAACCATGCCTGGGATCATGAGGATCTCAAAAAAATGACCACGTCTGAAGCAGCCAAACAAGTTGCGGATGTTCAGAAGATTGTGAAAGACACCATCGGTGAAGAACCGCAGTTCTTCCGTCCACCTTTTGGATCTGGTAATGATGCACTGAAGGCTACTGTGAAGAAGAACGGCATGTTGTATATGACATGGTCCAATGGTTCGCTCGATTGGGATAAAAGCACCAAAGACAAACCAGAGAAAGTAATTCAAAATGTACTGGATCAATTAAATCCCGGAAGCAATATTTTGATGCACGAATTGCCATGGACAATTGAAGCCCTGGATGAATTGTTGACCAAACTTGAGAAGAAAGGCTATTCCTTTGTCGATCCGCGTGCAATTGAATTGGAAGCTCGTTAAATTGTAATTTTGCGCATCACAGAGAAACGGGGCTGTCTCAAAAGCCCTTAAAAAGCGTAATGTCAAAAAGAAATAACACTCATACGTTCAAAAAAGGACAAAGCAGAGGTTTATCCTGCTTTGTCCTTTTTGTGTTTTTCCGTCATTGCGGCTTTTTTAAGCAGATTGTGGGCAAGGCAAAGCCACCCGACCTCCAGGCTTACTTTTTGCAAGCCGCGAAGCAGGAATCTTCGGAATCCCCGGTTGTTTTTGATTTGTCCAAACACACTCTCCGGCTCCGTCATGCGCCGAACGGAAAGGGTGTATCCTTCCTCGCTGCGCAGTCGTTCCCGCATCTCGTTTTTTTGCCGCATATAGGTCAGACTGATCGCGATCTCCCGATTTCCTTTGGCTTTGGTGCATGTTGCTTTCAGAGGACATGCACTACAATCTTCACTTCGATAATGGCGGGTACGAATCGTGTAACCACTTTCCGTGACCGTCTCGCTTTCGTACCGAAAACGTAACGTCTTCCCGGCCGCACAGCTCCATGAATCTTCCGTTTCGTTGTAGCTCCAGTGATCCACTTTGCCAATCGCTTGCTGAAAGGCCCTCGTTTTCTCCTTATGGTACGTCCCGTATTTGACGATCGCTTGGATGTTGTTCTCTTCGAAATAGCTGTAATTTTCTTCGCTTCCATATCCTGCATCGGCAATGACAGTCTTCGGTTTTTTGCCGAGCGTTTCTTCTAAATGATCGAGATGGGGCTTCAGACATTTCGTGTCTGTCGGTCGCTGGTGCACCGTGTAACCCAAAATAAATTGGTTTTCCGTTCCAATCTGCACATTGTACCCGGGCTTCAATTGACCATTTCGCATATGATCTTCTTTCATTCGCATGAACGTTGCGTCCGGATCGGTTTTGCTATAGCTATTCCGCTCCCCTGCGGTTTGGATCTGGTGCTCATACTTTTGCAGCCGCGGTAGCAAGTCTTTGCGTAACTGGCGCACGGCTTTCTTTACGATTTTGTTTTTCGGTTTTTCTTGTAAAGATTCCTCCAGTTGCTGAACCGCTTTTTCCACCTTTTCTGCCGTGAGTGCGGAAGCTTCCCCGAGCTCAGGGAGGTCTGTACCCGCGTGGAGCGCATCTTCTTCACTTTCGGCCGCTTCGATGGCTTGGAACAGGGTATGTACTTTTTCTTGCAGCTTGGCCTGGTACTTGACGACAGCCTTTTTCCAGACGAAGGTGTACCGATTCGCATTCGCTTCAAGCTTGGTTCCGTCCAGAAAGTAGTGTTCCAAGGATACGTATTGCTCCTGAACAAGCAACTCCAGTATATGGGTAAACACGGTTTCCAGCACTTCTTTCATCCGCTCGGAACGGAAGCGATTAATGGTCCGAAAATCCGGCTGTTGTCGCCCGGCGAGCCACATAAACATGATGTTTTCCCGAGCCGCCTTGGCGATTTGTCGGGAAGAATAGATTCGCTGGGTGTAGGCGTAGATGATGATTTTAGTGAGCATTTTGGGGTGGTAACTATGGCGGCCCCCGCCAGGATACGCCGCATTAAAAATGGAATCGCTCAGGCGGTTGACTGCGTCATTCACGACACGAACGATGTGATTTTCGGGGATATCTGTCTCCAAATCCATTGGCAAGAAAAGTTGATCCATGGTATATTGAATGTACAAAGAAACCGTCTCCTTTCAAATGGTGGGTCGTACTTCCATTTTACCAAGGAGCGGTTTCTTTTTGTTTTACAATTTAGAAAACAGGGCTGTCCCTAGCCATTTTTCTGACTTATGGGACAGCCCCGTTTCTCTGTGAGCACTTTTTCTGTAGGCACTCTTAACGTAATGATGTGCATCTCCGCAGGACAACCTAGTCGGAGAGGAAGATGATTCGTACCGTATCCTCTGCTAACAAGCATTTTGCCTTCTTGATCAATGTCCTCCGGATTGTGCTTCAGGGAGTACCATCCATTCGATATGGGACGATATGCTTTGCTCAGGAACACAGGTCCGAAAAATGGTAATACCAATTGTCCGCCATGGGTATGACCGCTTAAAATAAGATCTGCATTTTGCTCCAAGCGAAGGGCCTGCAAAGGATCATGAACGATAGCAATTTTGCAAAAACTGTCGCCGATCTGTTCTAGCAAAACATCTCCCTGTTTGGACCGATAATCCATACCGATCAGGCTCAATCTGTCGTTGCCGCTTTTTAGATATTCCACATTATCCTGCAGGAGCTGAACGCCCGATTCCCGAAGGATTCGAGCAAGTTGAGCGGTACCAGCCCGCTTGTCATGGTTGCCATACACTGTAAAAGAAGGAGCAATGTTCGATAAGAGTTTCATATTATGTCTAACCAGAGACCATGAGATCCCTTTTTCGGCAACGTCCCCCCAATAAGAACCCAATCCACCTTGTTTTTAAAGTTTTCCAGATCCGTCTGCTTCAGCTTGCGCTTGTGCGTGTCTGATATATACAGAATCACAGTCCCGTCAAAGGATGATGGCAGATGGGGAACTTCAACCTCTTCTTCAATTATTTGATGAGTATGGGCTTCGCGCCACATATGAAGAATTAATATGATTCCTATCAAAATGATTGAACCTGCGATTATTAGCATTACCACGGTAAGGGCAGGAACGTACTCAGAGCGGGTGCCCCTTTTACCCCCACCAAACCAGGCTGATCGTTAGCATGACAAAAATAAATATGAGTGAATTGACAAACCTCTTGCTCAATTTTAACCGACGTGAAGGATGTAATTCTGTCCGTGTAGGAAGCGAACCCGCTTCGGGGATCGATTCATCTGTTGAATTCGGCGTTTTTTTGGAGCGTGATGGTGCCCTTTGAGGAAGTACTGGACTTTCCAGTTTTTCTTTATAGGACTTGCGCTGTGATCTAGGTAAAGAAACGGAAGTAATTGGTGTGATTCCGCCAACCTCATCAGCTGCTACCGTCTCAGCAACCAGGCTGACTTGAGGAGCCACCTGACGCTCGGATGTCTCTTTTTTATCCGATTGACGATTGCGCTGACTGCCATATGTCTTCATTCTGCTTAACGGCTGATTCATGATCCCCTCCGATAACGTATCGCTAATCCGGACACCAAATCAATAATAAAATGACACAGTATAGGCGCCCATAATGTGCCGGATTGCATATAAATCCAACCCAATCCATAACTTGAAACAAACACCCATCCTGTTGGAATCCAGTGCCGCAAATAACGAATGTGGATCACTGCAAATAAAATACTCGTCCAATAAGGACCAATTGCGTGTTGTATGGCTCCCCGGAATAAAAGTTCTTCGCACACAGCGACAATTGCCGCTATACATATAATGTGCCAGATCGGACGCCGACGGAACAGCATCTCATTAATTCCCCCGTCATCCATGCTTTCCTGAGGTATGACATATGACAGAACCAAGTCCATAACAAGCATGACCCCTGCAAGACCAAGACCCCACCATATAAATTGGTAATTGTCAGGCCACGCAAGCACATCTAACAAATTTCTCTTCTGTAGTAAGATCCATACAACTCCAATAATCAGAGTCAGACCTTGTGTAAAGTATAGATTGATTAACAGCAAACGCTCGGTAAGCTGCTGTGGTTCAGCCTTCTGAATCTTAAACTTGGGAAATTTGAATTTTTTCATCGGATGCGTCTGTCCTCTTGAGTTATATTTGATGGATAACAATTTCATTATCCAATCGGATAGTATACTAAATCATAGCCAAAAAACGAATTAGGTTCAAGACCTGCCCGAAGTCCCGATTTTAGGTCAACACCATTACCTCATTAAAGCAGTAAAATCAAGTTCACCAAACAATATGTATTCGAGCCCTTCGCGCGAAGTACAGGAACTATTGTATAGCTCGTATTGGCTTAGTTTATATCTAAATCAAATGAGATCTTCAATTCATATTAAAACATTTAAGCCTATTGACATGCTCATGTCAGCCATGATACATTATGAAAAAATTAGTTACGTTAAACACGATGATGGAAAAAAGACGTTGCTTCGTCCTACAGAGAGCCGGTGGAGGGTGTAAATCGGTGGCAGGCAGATGATCTTGAGCGCTCCTGAGTTATTGCATTGAAATTGGAGTAGGTGCAATCGGTTTAGACCCGTTATCCTCTTCGGTCTTCATTGACCGCTAAGACTGTCGTTGCGAAACGGCGGTGAATTAGGGTGGTACCACGACAACTCTCGTCCCTTATTGCGCAAGCAGTATGTGGATTGAGAGTTTTTTAATTTATTTTAAAGGATATCTGTGGGATCGCTCTATTTGCTTCACCTTCCTCCTCTGCTGCGACACCGCGTTGTTGGACGGAAGAATCAACTTGGTTTTAAGGAATACCTCTTCGCTGAGGTCAGACCTTGACGATATAGATACACATACCTAAGGAGGAAGAAACCATGTACAAAGTGTTAGTGTCGGACCCAATCAGTGATCTGGGGATCCAGCAACTGGTGGATGCAAATGATGTTGTTGTTGAGAAGAAAACCGGTCTTAGTGAAGATGAACTTGTTGCCATTATTGGTGATTATGACGCCCTCTTGGTTCGCAGCCAGACTCGTGTTACAGATCGTATTATGACGGCTGGTACCAACCTTAAAGTGATCGGACGTGCAGGGGTTGGTGTAGATAACATTGATTTGGAAGCTGCTACACAGCGCGGTATCATTGTTATTAACGCACCTGACGGTAACACCATCACTACCTGTGAGCATACGTTTGCCATGATGATGGCACTGGCACGGCACATACCTCAGGCTTATGCCAAGACCATTCAAGGTACGTGGGATCGCAAAACCTTCCTGGGTGTGGAATTAAGAAATAAAACGCTGGGTGTATTGGGAATGGGACGGATCGGTAGTGAAGTTGCCAAGCGCGCCAAAGCTTTTGGAATGGACATTCTTGCATACGACCCGTTCCTCACGGAGGAGCGTGCCGAGAAGCTGCAGGTTAAGCTGGCCAGTGTGGATGATATTATTCGCAATGCAGACTTCATGACCGTACACACTCCATTGACACCGGAAACACGCCATATGATCTCACGTCCACAATTTGAAGTGATGAAAAAAGGGATGCGTATTATCAACTGTGCCCGTGGTGGTGTAGTCGATGAGATGGCTCTTGTGGAAGCTATTGATCAAGGTATCGTTGCTGGGGCTGCATTTGATGTATTTGAAAGTGAGCCACCTGCCCAGGACCATCCTTTCCTGAATCATCCTAGCATTATTGTTACGCCTCACCTTGGTGCATCAACTGTAGAGGCACAAGAGAACGTTGCGATTGACGTATCCGAGCAAGTGCTTCATATTCTGCGTAATGAACCGTTCAAGAACGCAGTTAACATGCCGGCTGTAGCTCCAACGGTTATGAACAAATTGCAGCCTTACTTTAAACTTGGTGAGACTTTGGGTAGCTTTGCGGCACAGATTACACAAAATGCGGTACAAGAGATTCGGATCGACTACGCCGGGGAACTTTCTGAAGTAGATACGTCCCCCCTCACTCGTTACATTGTAAAAGGTATTCTTGCAAGACATCTGGGTGGAGAAGCGAACATTGTCAATTCCATGCATTTGGCCAAAATCCGTGATCTGAATGTAGTTGTGAGCCAAACTTCCACTTCCAAAGGATTTACTAATCTGATTACTGTAACATTGGTTACAACTCAGGATGCTGAGGAACGCCGTGTAGCTGGTACATTGCTTGCAGGTTATGGAGAACGTATTGTTCGCCTGGACAAATTCCCTGTCGATATCGCACCGGAAAGTCACCAAATCCTGATCTCCCATAACGATAAGCCAGGTATTATCGGACGGGTAGGTACACTGCTTGGACAAAATGATGTCAACATCGCCTCCATGCAAGTGGGACGTAAAATTATTGGTGGTGCTGCAATCATGATCCTGACTGTGGATAAGGCTGTACCAAAAGATGTGCTTGTACAACTTGCTGCTCTGCCGGAAATTAACACAGCTGTTGAAATTGTTCTTTAGTAGATACTCATCAGATATAAGCGTCAAAAGAGACGATCCCTTTGGGGACCGTCTCTTTTTTCATAATTAGCTCAGGCGGATAATGTTGAGTGTTGCCCCTGGTGGTGATAACACGGCTGTTGCTATTAGGCCGAATAATTGAAGCTGAATGGTCGAACCCGCTGTGGCAGTGATAATAAAATCGGTTGCCAATTGACTTACCGTGAGAACAGGTGAGATTACACTCGGCGGGACTACAGCCCCGTTAAGTAAAATCCGTGACTGTATCAATGCTGCTGCACTCACACTAAACTTGTAGCTAATATAATATCTGCCTGCTGTAGCCAAAGTGAAGGTATCATTAGACCCATTCACTGTAATCCCAGTTCCAATGTTCTGGTTATCAGGAAGAGAAACGACTGTTCCACCTAGCACAATAATAATGGTGCCACTCGTATTCTCTGCATAGGATGAAGCTGCTGTAACCGAAGTTCCTGTTACACCAGTGGCTCCTGTACTACCGGTTGCCCCAGTCAACCCGGTGATTCCTGTTGCTCCTGTTGCTCCTGTCGCTCCTGTTCCACCAGTTACACCGGTTGATCCTGTACTTCCTGTGACGCTGACGCCAGTAGCTCCCGTAACTCCCGTTGCCCCAGTCAAGCCCGTTACACCGGTCGATCCCGTACTTCCTGTGACGCTTACTCCCGTGGCTCCTGTAACTCCAGTCGCACCAGTCAAGCCCGTTACACCGGTCGATCCCGTACTTCCTGTGACGCTTACTCCCGTGGCTCCTGTAACTCCAGTCGCACCAGTCAAGCCCGTTACACCGGTCGATCCCGTACTTCCTGTGACGCCTACTCCCGTGGCTCCTGTAATCCCTGTTGCCCCGGTCAACCCGGTAACACCCGTTGCTCCGGTTCCTCCAGTCGCACCTGTTAACCCCGTACTTCCGGTTACGCTGACGCCAGTAGCTCCCGTAACTCCAGTTGCCCCAGCCAATCCGGTGACGCCCGTTGCTCCGGTTCCACCAGTTGCACCTGTTAATCCCGTACTTCCGGTTACGCTTACTCCTGTGGCTCCTGTACTCCCAGTTGCCCCAGTCAACCCGGTGACGCCCGTTGCTCCGGTTCCTCCAGTCGCACCTGTTAATCCCGTACTTCCGGTTACGCTAACACCCGTGGCTCCTGTAACTCCAGTCGCACCAGTCAAGCCCGTTACACCCGTTGCTCCTGTTTCACCAGTTACACCAGTTGATCCTGTACTTCCTGTGACGCTTACTCCTGTGGCTCCTGTACTCCCAGTTGCCCCAGTCAACCCGGTGACGCCCGTTGCTCCGGTTCCTCCAGTCGCACCTGTTAATCCCGTACTTCCTGTGACGCTTACTCCCGTGGCTCCTGTACTACCTGTTGCCCCGGTCAACCCGGTAACACCCGTTGCTCCGGTTCCTCCAGTCGCACCTGTTAATCCCGTATTTCCTGTGACGCCTACTCCCGTGGCTCCTGTAATCCCTGTTGCCCCAGCCAATCCGGTGACGCCCGTTGCTCCGGTTCCTCCAGTCGCACCTGTTAATCCCGTACTTCCTGTGACGCCTATTCCCGTGGCTCCCGTAATCCCCGTCGTTCCGGCCAATCCGGTAACACCCGTTGCTCCGGTTCCTCCAGTCGCACCGGTTGATCCCGTACTTCCGGTTACGCTGACGCCAGTAGCTCCCGTAACTCCAGTTGCCCCGGTCAACCCGGTAACACCCGTTGCTCCGGTTTCTCCAGTCGCACCAGTCAAGCCCGTTACACCAGTCGCTCCTGTTCCACCAGTTACACCGTTTGATCCCGTACTTCCTGTGACGCTAGCGCCTGTCGCTCCTGCAACTCCAGTTGCCCCGGTCAACCCGGTAACACCCGTTGCTCCGGTTCCTCCAGTCGCACCGGTTGATCCCGTACTTCCGGTTACGCTGACGCCAGTAGCTCCCGTAACTCCAGTTGCCCCGGTCAACCCGGTAACACCCGTTGCTCCGGTTCCTCCAGTCGCACCTGTTAATCCCGTACTTCCTGTGACGCTTACTCCCGTGGCTCCTGTAATCCCTGTTACCCCAGCCAATCCGGTGACGCCCGTTGCTCCGGTTTCTCCAGTCGCACCAGTCAAGCCCGTTACACCAGTCGCTCCTGTTCCACCAGTTACACCGTTTGATCCCGTACTTCCTGTGACGCTAGCGCCTGTCGCTCCTGTAACTCCAGTTGCCCCGGTCAACCCGGTAACACCCGTTGCTCCGGTTCCTCCAGTCGCACCTGTTAACCCCGTACTTCCTGTGACGCTTACTCCCGTGGCTCCCGTAATCCCCGTCGCTCCGGCCAATCCAGTGATACCAGTTGCTCCTGTTCCTCCAGTTGCACCTGTTAGTCCAACTCCGGTTACACCTGTCACACCCGTAGCTCCTGCACCCGCAATTAAGGTGTAGTCCGGTGAGGTACCAGGTGTTCCTGTTGGTGATGCTACATTGGCAATATACGTACTGCCGTTAAACGTTACGACTTGACCCGCCGGATACGTTGGCGCTACAGCTGGATCAAACGGCACAATGCCACTTAAACCTACGCCTGTGGCTCCTGTGGCTCCTGTTGCTCCGGGCGCACCCGTTGCTCCCGTAGGTCCTGCTCCCGCAATCAATGTATAGTCTGGCGATGTTCCCGGCGTACCTGTAGGTGAAGCTACATTGGTTATATACGTACTGCCATTAAAGGTGACAAGCTGGCCTGCGGGATACGTTGGAGCTACTGCCGGATCAAACGGAACTGCCCCATCAAGACCGATGCCGGTGGCTCCTGTTGCACCTGTGACTCCGGATCCTGCTAGCAACGTGTAATCTGGTGAACTTCCTGGCGTACCTGTTGGTGATGCCACATTCGTAATATAGGTACTACCCCGAATGTGACGATCTGACCTACGGGATATGTTGGTGCTAATGCCGGATCGAACGGCACAATGCCACTCAAACCTATGCCTGTAGCTCCGGTTGCCCCTGTCGTTCCCGTACCTGTTGCACCCGCTGCTGCAATTAGCGTGTAATCCGGCGAGCTGCCCGGCACTCCTACAGGACTTGCAACATTTGTAATGAATGTACTCCCGTTATAGGTAACGACCTGACCCGCTGGATACGTTGGGGACTGAGCTGGATCGAAAGATGTTATTCCTGTTAAACCTACCCCGGTTGCTCCAGTTACCCCGGCAGCAGCAATTAATGTGTAATCCGATGAAGTTCCCGGTGTTCCAAGCGGACCAGCAACACTCGTAATGTAGGTGCTGCCATTATACGTGATAACTTGACCTGCGGGATAACTTGGTGCTTGCGCTGGATCAAATGCTAATGCTCCCGTCAACCCCGCTCCGGTTGCCCCTGTTGCACCAGCCGTTCCACCCTCCAAAAGTAAAGTATAGTCAGGGGAACTTCCGGGTGTGCCCGTTGGGCCATCCACATTTGCAACATAAAGACTCCCATTATAACTTACAACCTGACCTTGGGCATAAGTTGGCCCGAGAGCAGGGTCGAATGCAGTGATATTGTTCAAACCAACCCCGGGTGCTCCCGCTGGCCCTTGTGCTCCCTGAGGCCCCACCGGACCTACTGGTCCTACTGGTCCAATTCCTCCTGCGGGTCCCGCAGGTCCTTTCACCCCAGGGACGCCTGGTACACCGGGTACCCCCGGAACTCCTGGCACTCCCGGAACTCCGGGTGGGCCAGCCGGCCCAGTAATGCCCCCGGTTCCGAAAGTCGTCGTCGCCCGACTCAAAGATACCGATATGGAACGGATCAATCCTACAAGTTTATCCTTTTCTGCAGGTGGCACTTCCAGAAGCAAAGTCATATTTAACAAGTCATCTAGCAAGTTTTGTAAGTTACCCGCGAGATTGATTAATGCAACAGGGACAACCTCCGAGCCTGCAATCGTTAATTCCAATACGGCTTGCAGTTCTGCTTTTACGCCAGCACGAAAACCGGAATTATTTACAAAAGTAAGCAATTGGCGCAATCCGTTTTGTAATGCTAGTATATTGACTGAGGTTGGCTGACTAATTGCTGCAGGAATAGTCACAGCCAAAGAGTGAAGTATGGATTCGAACTGTTCTACTTCACTTGCTGTTATGGGGATAAATGGCGAGCCTGCTCTAAAAGATCTGCCCTCCAGAAATGCTTTGATATTGACCCTTTTTCGATCTTCGGACATGCTTAAATCACTCCTCCTTTAACATTCTTTTTTTTCAAGCTTATGTTACATAGGAGGAAAACTTATCTTGGACACCTTTTCTGATTAAAATAAATGGATGATTCATGTTCCACGTTGAACAAGATTAAACGGTACTCTTCAACAAAAAAACACCCTCCATAAGAGGGTGTTTCCGCAATTTTTGTATGAAATCAGGCTATTTCGATGAATCCACGGGAAATTGTAAAATAAACTCCGTACCTTCACCTAATACACTATTTACATGAATGATACCTTGATGGGCATCTACCATATTTTTCACAATGGCCAGACCAAGTCCTGTGCCTACACTTTCACCCCGAACTCGTGCCTTATCTGCTTTGTAGAAGCGTTCAAAAATAAAAGGCAAGTCGGAAGAAGGGATACCTACTCCCTGATCCTTCACCGATACTCTGGCGAATGGAGCGCGAAGATGTGTGACTAACTCAGCAGATATGGTTACATTTTTGCCAGAGGGCGTGTGCCTGAACGCATTATCCAGCAAATTAGTGAATACTTGCTCTAGTCGATCCTCATCCGCCTGTTGAAGTTCAATGGTTGACTGTTTGCATTCAAACTGCAGTTGGATTCCCTGTTCCTTCGAACGCACCGAGAACTTCCGATACACTCGTTCTAACAGTTCTCCGAGGTCAACCTCCTTCATTACCATGTCTGTGTGTCCAGCTTCCATTCGGGCAAGATCAAGCAAGTCTTTGACCAGTCTTCCCATCCGCAAAGACTCATCATGAATGACCTGAATGAGCTCTTCATTCTCCTCTGGTGAGGTTGCCATGCCGTCCAGAAGCGCTTCGCTGTAGCCTTGCATCATGGATAACGGGGTTCGTATCTCATGAGATACATTTGCCACAAAATCACGCCGCATTTTCTCCAGCCTGACTTCTTCCGTTACGTTTCTTAATACGGCAACGGCTCCTCTGACAACACTGTCAGCATATAGCGGTGCCATCTGAACGGACCAGACCCCTTGTTGTACATGTACATTGGAGCTCTGGTCCCCACCCTGCTCCATCACCATTCTGAACAAAGGAACGAGTGGCTCCGGAACATCACGCGAAGACTTTCCGAACGAATCCACATCTTGTCCCTCGTCCATCTGTGACCAATCCAGGTCATACCAGGCTTGCATGATCTTCTCTCCTGGCGGATTCGTCAAAATAACTTTCCCTTCACCATCAAAAGTAACCACTGCATCCGTCATGCTTCGGAGCACACTCGCCAAATGTTCCTTCTCGTGGTTAAGATTCCGAATGTTATCTTCCAGCTGGGCTGCCATGTGATTAAATGTATTGGCAAGCTCACCGATCTCATCACTGGTAACCAGGGAAAGCCGTGTTCCGTAATTTCCTTTACGAATGGCATTGGCTGCCTGAATCAACTGCTGCATGGGTTGCGTAATTTTGGTGAATAGAAACAACGCAAAGAACGTCGTTAAACTGAATCCGATAATACAAATATAGGTAAATAGCCGCTTGATATCTCTGGATTCGGATTCTGCAAAGTTCGTATCAATGTAGGGCAGCAAAAAAAGACCCAGCGCTATAAGTACACAACCCACAAGGCAAATTATAGTGATCCATAACTTCCCGACCAGCGATCTCCAGAAACTAAAACTACTTCGGTACTTCCAGTTTATAACCCACACCCCACACCGTCGTAATCATGGCCGCCGATTCAGGCGATACCTTGTTAAGTTTCTCGCGAAGACGCTTCACATGCGTATCCACGGTACGAAGATCGCCAAAGAATTCATAGTTCCATACATCTTTGAGTAATTCTTCTCTGGAGAATACTTTGTCTGGAGATGTTGCCAGATAGTGCAGTAATTCATATTCCTTTGGTGTGAGACTGATCTCTTCGCCGCCTGCCGTTACTCGATGTGCATCATGTTCAATGACCAAATGCGGAAACACAATGTTGTTACTTGAATTGCTCTCTTTAGACAGATAAGCAGTCGCGGAAGCACGTCGCAAAATCGCCTTAACACGGTAAATCACTTCACGTGGGCTGAATGGTTTTACGACGTAATCATCGGCTCCAACCTCGAATCCCTGAACCCGGTTAATTTCTTCACCCTTTGCTGTAAGCATCAAAACCGGGGTAGATTTCACCTGACGAAGACGTGTACACACTTCAACCCCATCCATACCCGGTAACATGACATCAAGCAAAATCAGCCCGTAGTCCCCTGCAGTTGCTTTACGCAGCGCAGTTTCTCCATCCTCGGCTTCATCAATTTCGTAACCTTCTTTTTCGAGATACATTTTCAACAGCCTGCGGATTCTCTCTTCGTCATCCACGACCAGTATTCGGTTCTCATGTTCAGCCATGCCTCTCCAGCCCCTTTGCAATAACTCCTCAGTACTTCTATTATGTTCGATCTGGCGAACAATATTTGAATATCCTTCGTTAAAAGGATTAATTAGTGTTTCTCGCGTCTAGATTCAACCTTTGCAATATGAGTTTACCCTAGTCCGCGCCAGCGTAAGAATGTAATCCGGCAATAATCAGATTCACTCCAACCAGCGTAAACATAACGACCAGGAAGCCAAGAACTGCAAGCCAAGCAGACTTCTGACCTTGCCAGCCTTTGGATAAACGCAAATGCAGATACACACTATAATATAGCCAAGTAATCAATGCCCACACTTCTTTGGGGTCCCATCCCCAAAAGCGACTCCAGGCAATCTGAGCCCAGATCATGGCAAAGATTAATGCCCCCAGTGTAAATATCGGAAATCCAATGGCAATCGCGCGATAACTAATCTCATCCAGATCATCAGCATCGATTCCGTCCATCATTGGCTGTAGCGCTTGTCCAAGCGGTCTGCGCACAATAAGTCGTACAATTCCATACAAGATCAAGCCTACAATGAGTGACCAAACCACCGTATTAAGCTTACGCCCGGCATTTACTCCATTCATCCAGGAAGGCGTCTCAAGTAAAGGTTTTTTCATGCCGAGAAACGGTTTCATGCTCTCCACTTCGCTATTATATGGTGCAAAAATGGGAGGCATGCGATAAATCACTTTATCTATTGTACTATTTCCCTGTACCTCTGTGTCAATGCTGACCGTTTTTTGTACGAAAACCGCCTCGTAACCAGCTGTACGAAAGGCAAATACGGTTCCGATAAACCCGATCACTACGACTATCGTAACCAGGGTAAACTCGACCCATCCACGTTGACGCCTCGAAGACTTGTCTTTGCCACTAAAATCAACGGTCCGCAGCAAATACATAAAACCTGCCGCAAAACCCACCGCGAAGAACGCTTCACCAAGGGCTGCCAACGTCACGTGTATTTTCAGCCAGATCGACTGAAGTGCCGGTATTAGTGGCTGTACTTCCTGAGGAAATACAGCTGCATATGCCATAATAATGATCGTGAGTGGTAATGCAAACAAACCCAGTAATGACTTGCGGTATATGGCATATACCACAATAAAGGCAACCATGATCATCATGGACAGAAAGGACATGAACTCGTACATGTTACTTACCGGGATATGACCTGCCCCAGCCCATCGGGTGATAAAAAACACGATATGTGCAGCCAAGGCGACAGTCGAAGCTATGAAAGCCCGTTTGCCCCAACGATTCAGATGGGCAAGGGGATCACGATTACTCCACTTTTTGCCCATGACCGCGACAGCATATAACAAGAATGCAGCACAATACAGAAAGAAAGATACGATAAATGCGTCGCTGCTGAAATCCAATATACTCATGCTTGGTTCCCCCCGTTATCCAACGACTTCTCTTCCACTTCCAGATTCATCTGTTTCAAGACGGCAGCAACTTCGCGCCTGAAGCCAAACCAGTTTTTGTTGGTGTGTCCACCCAAGGTGAGCTTCTTATCATCGAATCGGATCCATATGCGGCGATGATGCCAATAGAAACCCATGACCAGACCCAACATTACGATTCCGGCTCCTACCCATACAAAAGGCATCGCCTTATCCACGCGTATATTTAGATAACTTACAGACTGAATAATATCTACCTTGTCCATGCTATCCACTTCCAGCTGTAAAGGAATCTCTGCTCCAATCAACTGCTGATTGATTGCATCCTGTTGAAACCGTTGTTTATCAATCTGCTTCGCAAAATACAGATATTGTATACCTTCTTCTGGCAGATCTGGCCCCTGGATGAGAAAGAGAAAAGCAGGTGCATTAGGTGATGGCGATTTTGATTTGGGCTCACCATTCTCATCCAATCCAAAGTCCATAAACTTTTCTTTCACCGTAAGGTTATACGGACCTGCTTCAAATGTTCTTTGGGTATCTACCATGTCGATCTTAATCGCTCCGTACACTTCACCCGTCTTCGTATTGACCAGATCTGGCGTTACGGAGCGGATGGTTGGAGTCAGATTATAATCAAATTGATAAGCTTTCAAGCCTTGATAATTCAATGGATGATTCACCCGCACATCATGTCTTGCCACCTCAGTTAATTGAGGTTTCTTCGAGAGATCCGAACAGTCTGCCGTGCATTCATACAGAATGACTTTTGTTTCGAATAGTTTCGGTACCGTTTTATTGAGGTTGCGGAATTGTTCAGGTACGTCTTCATCACTGTAGAATTCAACATTAAACTGTTCATTCTGCAGATACATCGACGTATTCGGGATCTTCTTGATCTCACCTTCGGGAAAAGCAACGTGCTCATCCAGGTTCAGACCAGGAAGCCCCCTTGCGAGCACAGCCAGCAGAAAGATAATAAGTCCAATATGGATGACATAGGGTCCCCACCGACTAAAACGTCGTTTCTCAGCCAGCAATGCATCACCTTGGGTGTGCACGCGGTACCCTTTCTTCTTCAGTGGCGTAACCGCTTTCTTAACCCACTCTTCTGGTGCCTCTTCAATGGAACCTTGATACACCAGACGTTGTCTTGTAAGGAATTGCGTATGTTTGCGTAATTTCTGTTTATTCAATGCTTTGTAGAGCGGAAGGACGCGATCCAGACTGCATATCACCAGTGAGGCGCCAATTAGCACCAGCAGCAGGATAAACCACCAGGATTCGTATGTATGGGATAGACCCAACAGGTAATAGATATGACCCGACTGACCATATGTTTCTTGATAATACACGGAAGGGTCAATGTTCAGAAACGTACTTTCTTGCGGATAGATCGTGCCCAACATGGAACCAACTAACGTCAGAACAATCATATAGACAGCAATTTTGACTGAGGAGAAAAAGTTCCATATGCGGTCGATAATATTGGGATTGCTACGCTGTGAACGGCGTGCCATGCCATCATAACGCATTTCCAGCACTTCATCCGATTTAGCCTCAGACTCCAAAAGTGGCTTGCCACATGCTTCACACAGCACAGTGCCTACCGGATTCTGATGTCCACACTCACATTTCGTATTTTGGAACACCAATAGACCTCCTGTCAGGGCTGCTTCGCCAGTTGTGAAATTTGAGCGTCAAGTGTGTCCAAATCAAGTTGCCCGATATGAATGGTAGAGATTTTGCCCGTGTCAGATACAAAGAATGTCGTTGGCATCGGAGAGATCCCGAAATCACGTACCGAGTTTTTCTCCCGGTCAAGCATGATTGGAAATGTAACCCCAACCTGCCGCACAAAATTATCCACGGTCATCTGGTCTTCCCCAACATTAATTCCGACAAATTGAACGCCTTGGTCTTTCCATTTATCAGCTTGCGCCTGAAGTGCAGGCATTTCTTTCACACAAGGTTCGCACCATGTGCCCCAGAAATTGATAACCATCGCTTTTCCTTTGTACTCGTCAGACGTGTGAACTTGACCATCCAGGCCCAGCAGTTCAAAAGAAGGAGACTTGTCCCCTTCCTTCGGCTTGCCGTTCGAGTCGGATACCGATGTGGTTATCGCATATCCGCCCAACACCAGGATCAATAACAAAATGACGATTTGCACCGTTCTTCTTGATTTCCCCATGTGCGGCTCCCCTTTGATGTGACGATATCCATTCGCATATCATTTGTCTAAGACAACTGTGAACATCCTATGAACAATTATAGCGAATTTCGTCACAAAACTGCGGCAGTTTTATGAATATTATGTGTCTTACATTACCTTTTTTTCGTTTTTTTGGCTGGTTCTGATAAGGCGAGCTGAATCAGGTTGTTGACTTCTTCTTTAGTTAAATTGCGAGTCAGACCCCTTTTAAGGTTTTGTAGCAAAATACCACCAAACGAAATCCGTTTCAGTCGGGAAACCGGGTGATTAATAGCCTCAAACATACGTCTAACCTGACGGTTACGCCCTTCGTAGATCGTAATGGAGATTACCGATTCGTTTGCCACTGTATCCACATCTTTGTACTCTACCTCTGCTGGAGCGGTCATGCCGTCATCCAGCATAATGCCTGTCTTTAATTTCTCCAAAGCTGAACCGTGCGGAACACCTTTAACGGTTGCATGATACGTTTTGGGTACGTGATGCTTAGGATGCGTCAGCAAATGCGCAAACTCGCCATCATTGGTCAGAATCAGCAATCCCTCTGTGTCATAATCCAGACGTCCCACTGGATACACACGTTCTTTGACACCTTTTAGATAGTCGGATACAATTTTCCGACCTTCTGGGTCCGATGCACTTGTGATTACGCCTTTTGGCTTATTCAACATCAAGTACACTTTCTTCTCACTGCGAATCGGTTTACCATTAACCGTAATCATATCCTCTTCGGGGTTCGCTTTCGTACCCAGTTCGGTTACGACCTCCCCGTTAACTTCCACTTTGCCGGACTGAATCAGTTCCTCGCTCTTGCGACGGGATGCAATACCTGCCTGAGCGATAATTTTTTGTAATCTTTCCATGTTTGTCATGTCACCTCACACTAATGATACCCATCAAGCAGGGAAATCACAAGGATAATCCAAGGATTTTGTAAACCGGGAACTCGAATACCCATTGTAGTCCGGCTTCCTCCTCCAGATTGACGCAAAAAAAGCCTACCTTCACACGACCTGTTTCTGACAGATAGTGTAAAAATAAGCCTTTTCCTTGAATTCAATTGGAAACTTTGCCGGCAACCGAAACCTGCTTTTTGGCAGGCGTAGTACTGTTCTTAATGAAAGTCTGCAATGTTTTGGAAGTAATGTAATATGTACGTCCACCGTACACAAACGTCATCATGCCGATCACCCGGTTGTTCTGATCCAGAACGGGGCCACCTGAATTCCCTTGTGCCATGGATTTCACAATACTGCCTATGCCTTTCTTACCTGGGACATCCGATGCCTGGGAACTGAATACTCGGCTTTTGGCTATGGTGTTGTAGATGGAAGGAAAATCTTCATCCAGGATAACAAGATCACCAGCCGGATTTTTGGGAAATCCAATCGTATAGACAACCTGATTATCCCTCGCGACAGTGAAAGTCACCGGTTTGGCGTCTATTTCCTTGTCCAGCTTTAACAGAGCCATGTCCGTCACCGAATCTGTCTTTATAATTGTGGCCTTCACGGGCTGATCCAAATGGCCAGGACTCGCTACAGTCAGTGTGCCTTCATCGCCATCAGACAGTTCAGCATAACTCTGAACGACATGGTAATTCGTGAGCACTTCATCTTTGGAGATCAGTATGGAGGTGCCTACATCATAATAAACCATATCGGGTTCATCCTGCTTGATCAAACGCACATTCACGACGGGAAAAGAGTCCGCTGTAACTGCCATTTGTGCACGCAGCTGTTTGTCGAAATAACCTGTAAAATGTATTGTCTGGATGGCTTGGGCCGCCACCAGTCCCGTTGACCCAGCGAGCATTGCCATAGCAAGCACGCCTGATATACCGAAACGGAGCATTCGTTTCCAACTCTTCTGCATGTCTCACTCTCCTCCGCTATTATTCTAGCATATCTACTATATCGGAAGGAGAGGGGTTATCTTTTAACCAAAAACAATTAAACAAATGGCAAGCGCAGCAATAAATCCAACGACATCGGAAAACAACCCTACTTTGAGCGCGTATCGACCGTTACGTATGCCTACGGCTCCAAAATAAACTGTTAGTACATATAATGTGGTGTCTGTGCTTCCCTGTACTGTGGATGCCATGCGTCCAATCATGGAGTCAGGACCATAGGTTTTGATTAGATCGGTTGTAAATGCTAGTGAGCCTGTCCCGGTCAACGGGCGCAGAATTCCCAGGGGTAGAACTTCTCCCGGTACTCCCATCCATGAAACCAAGGGAGCAAACAAACTGATTACAAAATCAAGTGCACCCGAGGCACGAAATACGCTGATCGCGACCATCATGCCCACAAGATGCGGAATAATGCTGATTGCCGTAGAGAAACCATCTTTGGCCCCATCAACAAAAGATTCGTAGACCGGGACCTTTTTGGTAAACGCATATAATGGAACAAACGCGATAATAACCGGGATGGCCCAGACGGAAATCCAGTTGATGAAGGTTAACAAGGGTGCTCATCCTTTCATACCAGGATTGCCACTTTTCTGTATCCGTGGCGGTCTGCGTAATGTCCTGTTTCGATACCAGCGGTCTGCCATAATTGCAGCAAGTGTGGCGATAATCGTTGCCATCAGTGTTGTACCCACAATTTCTGTCGCATTCGCAGAATGATAATTTAGCCGGATGGCAATCAAGGTTGTTGGAATAAGCGTAATGCTTGCCGTATTCAGAGCCAGTAAAGTACACATGGCAGGAGAAGCTATTTCTTTATCAGGATTGAGCTCTTGCAGCTGCTGCATCGCTTTGATTCCCATCGGTGTTGCCGCGTTCCCAAGCCCTAACAAATTGGCACTCATATTGGATAGAATATATCCCATCGCCGGATGATTTTTGGGTACATCAGGGAACAAGAAGCCTACAACCGGACCGAGTAGCTTGGCAATTCGGGCGAGCAGACCCGCATCTTCAGCCATTTTCATCATGCCCATCCAGAACACAAGCACACTGATTAGTCCAAAACATACCGTGACTCCCGTAGCTGCTCCATCAAAGGCCGCTTGAGTGACCACTTCAATTTTCCCGTTAACTGCCGCAAAAGCAAATCCGGTTAAGATCATCAGAAGCCAGATCAGATTAATCACGGGCAACTCCCTCCCTTCAACGGCGATATAACTAAGGAGACAATAGCTGACTTAACACGACACGCCATGCGGCGGCCCAAGAGGAGACATCTCCGATCCCACCCAGCGTTGCATCTTCCGTTTTTGGTTCAGGCGGGATATAACTGCCTTTGCGATACACCGGAATGGAGCCTACAAGATTGCCATCAAACTGCATTTCAATGCGACCTGCCAAACCGAACGAAGGATCTGTGGATAGGCCCTTTCCTTCCGTTCCCGTTTGCCCCCGATTTTCGATCAAAACCAACTTCTTGGTCAGCGAGGTTTGCTCACTCTTGGCTAGCGGATACCAAAATCCGCGGCCTGTAACGACATCCGTATTTTGCACAGGTTGTTCTTGCTTCGCGACCTCTACCAGAGGAAAGTATTCAAAACCGAAATCCAGCATCCGGGCATGGTCGTTCCAGTCGTTTCCATCGTTCAACGTCACGGCAGCAAGTTGTTGACCGTTGCGTGTAGCTGAACTGACCAGACATCTGAAAGCTTTCTTTGTATAACCGGTTTTCACACCATCCGCACCCTCATACAGCCGTAACATTTTATTTTTGTTGTGCCAGGAATACTCCCAGCTCTCATTAGGATTTGGTGCAGATTTGTCTTCCGTGGCAACAATGCGTTTAAACACCGGATTGTGTAACGCATAGGCTGTTAATCGGGCCATATCATTGGCAGTCGAATAGTGCCCTTCCGCATCCAGTCCATGGGGGTTCATAAAATGGGAATGGCTCAGACCAATTTGCTCTGCTTTTTTGTTCATTAACAGAACAAAACCCTCCTCCGAACCACCGACATGTTCGGCAATCGCCGAGGCGGCATCATTTCCTGAACGGAGCATTAACCCGTACAACATGTTCTCAAGCGTCATCTCTTCGCCCAACTTGAGGTAGAGCGATGATCCTTCCTTGGCAAAAGCCGAAGGAGTCACTTTAACTTTGTCGTCCATTTTGCTGTGTTCAATCGCTACGATTGCCGTCATGATTTTGGTCAAACTGGCAATTCGCAGTTCCTTATCTCCATCCTTGCTGTATAGGATCCGTCCTGATGTGACGTCGATGAGCGCAGCACTTTGCGCATGTGTGGAAGGACCTTGAATCGTTGCCTGTGCTTGAGTAACCCCTAATGAAGAGAGTAAGAAGACAGGGATAAGCATACCTACAATGACTTTCGTTAATTTTCGCATCCATTCATTCCTCCGGGTCACTTGGAATCTTGTACTATCTTATGTCTGGACAACTTGGAGTATGTCCCTTAGTGCAAAAACAGCAAAAAACCCTCGCGCACAACAGTGCGATAAGGATTTTCATAGGGTTATGTATGACCTATATAGATTGAACTAAAGAACCGTTCCGCTTCTTCAATTTATTTCTGTCCTCTACGTTCTCGTGTGAATGTTTAGTCAAATTATATTTCTTCAGTTTATAAAGTATTTAATTCTCATTGGGTTTATCCAACATCTTGGCTACTTTTCGCATAATCCTTGAAACTCTCATCTGGCTAATGTCTTCCATATCCGCGGTCTGTGTTTGATTAAATCCGTCGACTCGATGCTTCAATACAGTTACTTCTTTCTCACTAAGCTTGCGCTTGACCGAATTGATCACGGAATCAACATATAACTTGTCCAAAACACCATCTTCAATGTTTTCCCCACTATAAATAGTGTCCATTAACGTAACTGACTGAGTTTGTTGATCATCAGCGCCTACAGGTTCATCCAGATATTTCACACCTTTACCCACTTGAAGCGCTTTGTTGATCTTTTCTTTCTCCTCGTCAAGCAGCAATGCAATCTCGTGCGCTGTTGGAAGGTAGCCCATATCGTGCTCGATTCGATTGATTCGGTTGATTAATTCAGTAGCCGTGCGAGTTGGCCGAATGATGCTTGCACTATCTCTTAAAAAACATCTGATTTCCCTGACAATCGCAGTGACAGCGAATGAACTGAACTTGACGCCACGCTCTGTATCAAATGCTTTAACCGCTTTGATGAATCCCAGCCGGCCCAGTTGAAGAATATCATCCTTCTCCACACAATGATTCTTGATAATAATCTCGGGTCTTCCTATATACTTGTGTACAGAATGCCAAATCAAATTCTCGTTGACCAGTATACAATCACCGAGGAAATGCTCATCGGCCTTACATCGATCAATATTTTCTACGTCATCCATTGTGTAATACTTCTTATCTAGTTTCAAATTCATGCTAATATGTTCTGGAAATTTTCCCATTTGGATCTCCCTGTGTAAAATTGATAATCAACCTTTGAATATCTGAATTAAATTGTTATCCGATGTTTAATGAGCCTACTTGAGCATTTTAAGCATCTTGTTATAATGTTCCTTTACTTGATTGTAGTACCAGGAGCGTGCCTTACCCTTAGCTACATTTCCCTCCCCCTGGTTGTAAGCAATCGTTGCTGTGCGAAGATTGCCTTCGTATTTATCCATCAGATAATTCATATAAATAATGCTGGTTTTAATGTTCGTTTTAGCCTCATATAAAGCATTTTCACTCACACCGAACGACTGGGCCGTGCTAGGAAGAATCTGAAGCAGTCCTATTGCCCCATGAGATGACACGCTCTTCTCCAACATACGACTCTCCTGCCACATCATCGCCAAGATCCACAACGAGTCCACGTCGGATTCCTTCGTATACTGTTCTACCCACTTCACATACTTGAGCAGTTTCGCACGATTTACTTTCTTTTCATGATGGGATTCAATGTAACCTTCCAGCATTTCCACCATTTCTTCATGAACAGTTTCACGGGAATCCTTCTTTACTTGCTCTAATCTCACTGAGTCTACAACTACTTCTACCGACTTGTCATTTCCTGCAACCGACAGGTTGCCAAACAGGGATACGAATGACATTAACGCTGCGAAAATGCCCATAATTTTTTCCAAAGGGAGCAACAGCTTCGCCCACCTCCTTAATGAAGCCTTCTATATATAGAAGGAATATTTCATATACTGGTCAAGATTGATCTTGTTCGCTTGGCTGATAAACGACAATTGCTGCGAATTCCAACTCATTGCTTAGTGGATTAACCACACTTACGATCTCCAGCCCGGTAACGAACGTATGCGGATATGCAGCCAACCATGTATTCATCTGTTCTTCCACTCCTTTGGCACTGGCAGACACAAAAGTTTTTACGGCCAATTCTGAAGCGTAATTCAACACTTTCATTGCTCTTTACCGACGTGATCTTTCTTCTCGTCTACAAGTGTATCTGGATTGATTTCCTCAAGAGTGGGCGGAGCAGAAGCGCGTTCCTCTTCCTTTTTCTCCTCAATGAGTTGATTAAACTCATCTTCCATCAGTTCATGAAGCTCCAGTTCAAAAGCACTTGTAAGAATGTATCCCATACCATCCGTTAAATGTACGTTATAGAATGTTTGTGATGCTTCATGAAACGTGCCCTCTTCGTAGTTAAATCCAATTACTGCCTTCTCGTAGCCAGCCACAATTCCAGCAAACCAAACATTGGCTTTCGTTGTTGCTCCTGTAGGTGTCTGAACCTCATGCATATTGATCGGTGCATGGACATACTTGCCAATCATACTCGCTACAAGTTCTTCCGTTAATGTATCGTCTTTTGCTTTGATTACATGTGTCATTCGTATATTCCTCCACTGGATTAAAGTCTGGCGAACGTTCATGGCCTTACATTCTCTATACGTGTTATATCATCATCAGTTAAATTACAGGCAACGAAAAAGTACTTCATCCACTGCTAATGACTGTATAATGAGTTCGCATATGTACTACAGCAGCATCCAAATCCACAACTCGTTTAGAGACCATTTCTTCGATAACAGGTTCTTTCTCCCTGAAACCAACACCCATAATCGGCTTTTTGTGAATATACGCATGATGCATGATTACAACTTCAGTGGAGGTCAAAGCATCAACATCCAGATTAACCAAGACTGCATCAGCCTGCATGATGACCTTCTCAATGATTAAGGCATACTCCCTGTTGCTTAAATCAGAAGCTGTGGAAGAATCATGACTTGCCCAAACGATATCCGGAAATCCCTCCAGAGGTTCCATCGCAAATCCCAAAACGACTACATTAAGCATTCTTTTCCACCTTTCATTCCTTCATAACTTCTCTATACGACATAAAAAAGCACCCAGTTAAGGGTGCTGTCTGTTCTATGTAGGTTACCGAATCTATCTTCATGAAACTTGGGCTATTTATTGCCACTTAGGACTATAATGCTTCGTATTTCTCACGAATCGCTTTCCATAACTGGGATATACGTGCCTTGGATACACCTAGCATTCCTGCAATCTCTACAAATTCATACCCCGATGTTCGAAGTTTAAAGATTTGCTTCTCACGTTCGTTCAGCCTCATATTCTCCATGATATCTGTTACAAACTCAAAATTCTCATAAGCAAACCCAGCATGACCAAGCGCTAATGCTATATCTGTGCCCTCCGATTCATCGCCACCCCCATGATCCGTACACATGAGCTGAGCAGCGTTAACGACACTGAGGTTTTTCTCAGACATGCACTTGCGGTACATGTCCTTAATTTTATTCTCAATCAGATGATCAACAAACGTTGACATTTTCGCTTTTTCCGCATCGTACTTGTCCAGTGAGTTAACCAATTTGATCATAATCTCCTGGGTCACATCCTCTTTCTCCATCCCGGCAAACGTTTTACCTCTAAGCTTGTGGCGACACTTCTCCTGCGCTTTGTTCAAGAACATGTCTATATCCCCAATTTCAAATAAATCATCAAAACCCATGGCCGTTGTAGCAGACATTATACATTTCCCCCATAACTATTTAATTATCGCTGTACATATACTTTCTTCACAGTCTAGTAACTATCGAACGTGATCTCACTATATATTCTCACTATTGCTCCATAATCTCTTATTTCAATATGTAGACTTGTCACTTCTGCACGAACGTAGAAAACCGCCCTTGATCCGCCTCCTCATTCCCATTCGATTACATTCAGAATAACAAATACGAACTAATGTTCGCAACTATTATTTATCTTGTTCGCTCAAATACCTTTACTGACTATATACGATGTATATCGTGAAAGGTAAAGAAGCATTTTATATATACAAAAAGACCAACACAGAGCGCACCACTGGAAAATACCAAAATGGTGGAATGTGTCGGTCTTGGTCTGACATCTATTTCGTTCCAATTACCGAAGATATGGTCTTTAAGTTCTCTTACAAGTTATAGGCTTCGTCAAGATTATTAATCTATCTAATCGCCATAAGGGTAGTATAAGGAAATATGTAGGATATTGTCAACAACAAAATCAGTTCGTAAGACCTGTCCCGTTTTCAAACGTTATTTTATAAGTCTTAAGGCATGTTAATTTCATCATTTTTCAGCAGTATTTCAACATCCTTATTCATCTTAAAGACTGTGACTTGTTCCGCAAAATCATGACCAAAAAATGTTGTTTCGATGTCTTCAATCTTCAGACCCAAGTTGATATAGGAGAAAACGGGATTGAATTCTTCTCTCATTATAAGTGCAAGCTTCATCTTGTACTCGGCGAAGATTTGGCTTGAGTGCGATTGCATATGTTCCAGCATGAATGCCTCAGGCTTGGTGAATTTTGCTGTAAACTTTAAGATGATAAAATGATTCATGATGGAGACTCTGGTATCAACCGGCCCGCGTTCAGTAAAATCTTTTCTTATTCTGGATGCCAGCTTTGCGAGCTCTCTTTCCAAGTCTTTTATTTCTATGTCCCATCCCCTCCTCGCCAATCATCCTAATCCCTCAATTGCACTTGAATACATGAATTCACCTAATTTAATCAAAACTGCTTATACAAGACAAGTTTCCATTCAATTAATGAACCAGCTCTCTGTAATCTCTTCATGAAAAAGGAATAGACCCCAGATTTAGGCTGGGGTCTATTCCTTTATTTCACAATATATTATTGATTAGGGCGGATCTCCATTCTAAGCAAACTAAACGCCACCAAATTCAAAACGGCATTAGTACCGTATTCTCTTTCGATCACGTCGAACGCTTCCTCCGTAGCTCCAACCAGATCCTCTTTATCCGAGGTCATCTCTGTCGTAACAATTTCTTCATTATTCAGTGCGAAGGTCAGCCTGTACAGCATCTGCGTTCTCCTCCTTAGAGGTAAGTTCAATATTTCGTACATCGGCTAGATCGATAATGTGAACCACATCGTCTGTATCTTCCAATGTGATCGATTTCCCCTCATTCTTGTGTTTCGTAAAAAGTCTCCGATATTCTTGCTTAACCTCATCAGCAGTTAGCGGAATTTCGCGCACTACTTTATCGGAATCTTTCTCCTTCTGTTGCAGTCTCGGATTATCCTCCATCCAGTTCACCGTTTTCTTTTTGCCACTCCCTCTGAAATAGAAATGAGCAGTAAGTTCAATATTCATCGTATGATACCTCCCGGGATAATTGCGTTTTTACGTTACATGGTAGAAAAAAACCATTGAAATTAGACTTTCTTTCCATTACTACTATCTCTATACGTCCTGATCATCAAAGTGTTAATGTTAATCTTCGTATTCAAATGTCGGATCCATTTCCGTTTCCCTTGATTAAAGAAACAAAAAAGGATAGCATATGCTATCCTTCCATATCAATATTTCTTAATCGCTATACGATTACCCAGAGAGTTGTATATGTAGCTGAAATTGGTTTGAACAGGCGTTGCTCCCATCCTGGTGATGGACTTGGCGATGATTCGCCCCTCATTATCATAGTTATAAATAGCCTCAACCATAGTAGGGAGCTGCACGAAGTCCAGACCATCAAATCGATAAATTTCACCAATGGAGATGACCAGAAAAGATTCATCTGGTGCATAACCATCCGTAGAAGCCGGCATAGTGAGTACAGGCTCTCTAACCAGCTGCTCCGTGTAGTTATCTGTAACCACTTGTCGAGTGACTCTTCCCCGCTCATCATAAGCAAAATAAGTGACCACATCTGTATACTCCACCAAATCGCTGATCGATTCCCACGGATCAATGACATTGAGGCGTTTTCGTTCGGCCCAAGTCATGCTCACATGGGTTTCACCATCACTGATCATATCCGCACTATGCGTGTCTGGATGCTCATACACCACGATATCTATACCATTAATTGTGAGAATTCCATTGGATTTATATGCTACATCAGATCCAGCGATACGTGTATATTCCTCTTCGGCGTAAATATATAGTGTCGGGAGACTCTGATTACTCTCATCCTCAATTACGACATATATAGCATCCGGTATTTCATGTGAGGGAAGATCTTTTTTCTCATTCACTGTTGTAATCATGCCTAATGCAATTTTGTCCAATCGAGCATCAAGTGTCCCATTACCTTCTCTGGCTTCCTTGATCTCGTTTGAAAGCTTGACCACTTTACCATACGTAATGATATCCATGATCGTCGTCTCCTATCTGACCGTCAAACCAGTTACCTCAACCGTAAAACCTGAAGGTACTGAGCCTGGATTAATGATCTCAAAATGAAAATGGGAAGTACCATCCTTATCTTCATAAGGTATATCGACATTGTCGTAGATCCCATCGATGTAGTTGCCCGTACTATATTCCGCGGTATTGAAGTATAGAATCTGGGATTTAGCTTTAACTGCACTATCCAGGATGTGAAGTTCCATATTTGTTTCTTTTGTCGGGATTACACGTACAGTCTTTATCAGAAAACGAGGACTTTTCATAGGGAGAGAAACAAGGACTGATTCTCCCTCACCCTTTAGTTCTTCGATCTCATAAGACAATTCTACCTGCTTGTACACATCTTTCAGCTCCTGCATAATTCGCCATGTTTTGTTCATTGCCCAGGCCTCCTCCGAACTGGAATATAGGTAGCAGGATACCTCCGTGGCAATATCGTGGGAGGTATAGTTGGATCTATATTACCTCCTTGACCAGAAAGATAGCCTTGAAACTCATTCATTTCGTCTTTGTAAATGTGCTTTACAATATATTGAATTTTTTCACCCTCCGATGAAGCAGGGGTTCTCTGACCTACAATAATTGATCGAATAACTCCCTTGAATGAATCCTTTGAAGGCAAAACAATCTTGGTAACATGTACCCAGCGACCATTTGCTTGCTTCGTTAAAGAGCCCTGATAACCTCCCATACCAAGATTACCTGTGAATCGAGCTTCTGGCGTGTTGTGTACTGGAAGATAACCCACACTATCGTAAATGCTTATCTCTTTGGTATGGCTTATTATTACACCATGGATGTCAGTCAACATGAAACGGCCTGTATAATACTGAGGGAGTTCCTCCTGATCATACCCCCAAATGGAATAAATATTTTGCTCCGATGAGTTCTTTGAAGCGAGATGATGAAGCTTTCCAACTGTGTACTCGTACTGGACTCCCTCGAGCTTCAGTTGCCCCGTTTTACCAGAGCTTTTGCTCGTATACAGGGACATAGATTGCGTCGCCCTGGAACGATATGGACCCTGAGCGTAGGTGTAAAGTACTCCTGAATTATGTTGCTGGCCTGCCCTCTCAGGGTCATAGCTAGAGCTAGCCTTTGTTCTATTGGAATAATAAGTACTGCTTAGATATGTATAAAGCACTCCTGAATTACGCTTTATCACTGCTCGTGAAGGCGTGTATATAGATTGCTCTGTCCCTGCTACAGCCATATGCTCCCTCCTCTACTGCATCAATACAGCTACGGTGTTACCCGGTAGGAAGCTTGAACCTCCTGTGGTCAGAGAATATACCTTGTATGTCTTATTGGCCACTGTTATCTCATCTCCGTGACTTACACCTGCTGCGGGCGCAAAATAAATATCATGCAGTTCGCCTCGCGGACCTTCTGCGTTATTTGCCATGATACATGGGGAAAGATGATAGAGCGCGCCCCAGCCCGGATTCGTCGGAACCATTGCTGAATATGATTTGTACACATTATTAGTCTGGATATTATCCAGATCCTTAACGGTACGAATACCGTTGAATCCCTGATAACTTACTCCGATCCCCTGAGCACCCGAGTGATTTTCTTGGGAATAGCGATACATCAGACCGAAATACCCCAAATTGGATATCCCTGTTACCGAGTTCACATCCCCCGCCAACCACATAATTACACGATCTGCTGTAACCGATACCTGGTAGTCTGTTAAGAGGTTGGAATCAACAACAGATGTATGACAGTAGAAATTCCGTGTAGTAAACATTTTCCCTGCCGGAATACTCCCGTCAGCAAGTAATACATCTTCTGCTGAAGTTACCATGATATAGTTGCCGTTTAATTCCTTGGTATTTCCTTTCTCAAACTTAATAAATAACTTATCTTTTCCTGTTGAGCCCACTGATCTAATGACGAGGATATCCGATGTTTCAAAATAGATCGACCAAGGCGAGGATGCAATTCCCTTGAAGCCATTAATTAATGCTTGAAACAACAGATTCATTTTGACTTTACCACTGAAGAATGACATGTATAGGAAACCTCCTTATATTTTAAATAGAATGACTCGTTGCCCACCCATAACGTTGTTGCTGCCGAAGAAGCATGGATTGCAATATCTAGTGCTGTTAGAAGATGTATACCATAATGTATGTGGTGCATTAACAGGCATTTGCTGATCAATAACATGGAATACATAATATTTATTTTCACCTAAGTCAAGAATGGATCCGTCCGGATGTTGTGAAGCATCTTTCAAACAAGCTGTGAACATGTCAGCAAATTGTCCCCGTACTCCTTCGGATGGATTAAATACCATAAATGGGTTAACATAGTATCGTCCACCTACACCCGGAGATGTAAGCTGGGCATCTGTAGTAAAGTTATAGTACTCGTAAAGAGTGCCATTACGGGACTTTCTCACAACGCCTCTCCCCACATTAAAATCACCAGAAGCTAAATTGTTATTATTATTTACGTTCGAAGGCATATGTGTAAATATACCTACAAAATCATTAGCAATCGCGGGGTCCTCTAATTCAAGTGCTGTTAATCTACCTAAAAAAATTCGAATAGGTAACGCATTCCCAGTATAATTTTGGTACTCACCGTGAATAAAGATAATGTCTTTGGTTGTGAACAAAGTCCATTTGTATGTAACGTTATATTGATTATTGTTAGCTGAGAATGGTGTTTCTGTTAAAACTTTTCCTAGAGAATCTGTATAAACATCTACCTTAGGCGTTGGATTATTCATCATTCCCCATCTGATTACGGCACTATATGACGCTGCGTGATTTGCCATTGTGAAACACAAACTGTTATCTGCTAGATTTTTGAAAACAGTGTTTCCCCAGTTGCCCCACCGCTAACTGCACCAGTAGCATATTTTTTCACTTCCCACCACGAGTCCCCTGCCATCTGTAATTCGACGTTGTTTGAAAATTCAGATATTGTACTCACCCATGAGTATCGTTTAGGTACTGCCATTACTTGGACACCTCCGTTGGTAATTCGAATAATATGGCTCGTTGTCCTTCTCCCAAGAGCGTGTTGCTGTCAAAGAAGTAGGGTTGAATATATCTAGTCTGACCTGAGATGTCGACCCAATATTTGTAACTTGTCGGTTGTTGTTGATCTGTAACGTGAAATACATGGTACCTTTTACCATCCAGATCAATCATCGACCCGTCTGGATGTTGGTTAGCATCTTTAAATACTGCAGACCTCATTTGTTGAAATTCACCTCGTACTCCTTCCTTAGGTTGAAACACATACCAGGGGGAAACAAAATACCGATTACCTGAACCAGGAGAGGTGGCTTGGGCACTAGTACAAAAGTTATATAATTCGTACTTTTTGTTATTACGGGAAGTTCTGACTACCCCTCTACCAACACTGTATAAATTATTATTTGCCCAGTTAGTATCATTTCCAATAGGTGCATGAGAGAATATACCAACAAAATTATTCTCTATAGCCGGATCTTCTTTCTCATAAGATGTTAGATTACCCATATATAACCTAAATGGATAAGCGTTTCCGATATTTGTAATAGCTTCTCCAAAAATAAATATAGCTTCTTTCAATGGGAACACTGTCCACTTGTATGTGATATTAAAAGTTATATTATTAGACGAAGTATGGAAGGGGACATTACTTTCTTCTCCAATAGCAAGTGAAACATCTGGGTAAGGCTCCTCTCCAACAGTAGGACGGTTTAAACCACACCTTAATTGGTAACCAAAAGTAGTCCATCCATACGAAACAGAAAGGTTTAGACTCAAAGTAAAAAATATCGAAGGATCATTTATATTTTCAAGTGTCACAGCACCCAGAGGATTAGAATATGGCTGATTCTGTGAATTGTAGGCCTTCGGCTGAGAATACGGATCTTTAGGATAGTAAGTTACCTTCCAGTTCACATCTTCATATGGGAAAGTGTTCATCTCCGTTGCCAAAGTACTCAAAAAATTGGTCACGGTACTCGTGAACTCGTACCGTCTAAATCCCTGCACCACTGTGGCCGTCATGCCCTCACCTCCTTAAATACCATATCGAACTTTCAATTCCTGAAGCATCGACTCTTTCATTGCTGTCAGAAATACGGTGCGGATCTGCATCTGTCTATCTTGCTCTTGACGTTGTGTATCCTGATCCACAAGCTCCTGACTAATTTCGTCTTTTAACTCAAGAGGGACTGCCTGTTCCAAACCTTCCAGCATCGGAAGGTACTGCTGCCCTGTCCCATCGAAGATAATATCGCTCCGCAACATAAACATCAGGAGTTCCACCTCTTCCTCTGTAATTGGCGTAAGGTTCGTACCTACCATTTTGTCAAATAAAGGGCGAAATCCGGTTTTAATTTTGGTCATTGAGAAATGTGATTCCACTCTATCAGCCTACCTTTCTTTTTTGGACGCCAAGGATATTTCCATCCGAATCGTACTTATATTTTTTTACTATTTTCGAACCATTAAAGTCGACCATCTCGGTATCCACACTACCATCAGAGTTATAATTGTATTCAATAATCTTTATAACTAATGGTTTTATATCGTTGTTATATGTAATCTCTTTGATAATTAGGCCGCTTAGAGCGTCATACTCAAAATAAACGTCCTGTTCTTCCATATCTTCAAGCTCAGACACACGTTGCTTAATAGAGCTGTCATCATAGGCTGAACTGCCTTGTAAGTAAAAGTACATTGCCCCATTGTTTAACTTGCGTCTAATTCTTCCTTCTTCACGTTCGTAGGTTATCGTCTTAACTTGCCCGTCACTCTCCGTAATGAGTTCCGCTGTAAGATTCCCCTCATAATCGTACTCATAATCAATAACGCGGTTAATACCTCCGGTAATAATCTCACGCTTCATTCTGCCTTTGGAGTCATACTCATACTCTGATGTTGAAGACGTATTGATGATCGATCCTCGGCTAAGCAGTGTCACACGGGAATCTACCGGAATATCATAGAGAAAACGAATCTCCGTATCCGTATATTCGATATAATCTTCCCCGGGAGTTACCCTAATGCCATCCAGAAGTACCTCTACACTGTCAGAACCAATGCTATACTTTGGACAATAAAAGCTCTTTTGTTCTGAAAGCCTTATATCAGGTGGGTACTCAATACGAAAAATCGATTGATTTTCCATCGTCCCTCTGGATGCAGCAAGCTCCAGCTTAGATTGCATATGGTTTAAACGATCCGGCAGCTTATCAAATTCAAAGCCATCTTTGTCTACTCTAGCATCTGACACTTCAGCCTTAGTCTCACCCAAACCTTCAACTTGTTTGGACAAGTCTTCGGTATGATCAATCCACCTGACCACTTCTTCGTCTAATTCGTTGATCTTGGATTGAGCATCTGTGATTCTTGCTTGGAGATCTTGAAAATCCCCTGTAGACAACGTTTTGGTTAGATAATAGCGTTGGTCTTTAAGATATACCGCATCATAGGTGGCACCTGTAGTGACAGATCCCAGAATCATGCCGTTATCGGGTTCATCGGAAATCAACTGATGTATGAAGGTTCCATCATTCTTTAGAAATATATAATATCTAGTATCTTGCCCAGCTATAAAAGAATAGAAAGACGCCTCTTTTTGAACGAGTATACTGTTAATGCTTGCATAACCACCGTTGATCTGAACCTTAAGCAGACCATTAGAATCAATAGCTGCCGCGCTTATTGCCAAATCAGATAATGGGATCGTTTTTAGTTCATCAATAGAATGCTCTATATCCGATATAACATCTGCAAGTGATTCACGATTCCCCCGAGTATCTCCTAATTCATTTTCCAAACTCGCCAAACGTTCATTTTGTGCATGAACATCCGTGCTTATATCCGTTACGATTTTCTCAACTTCACCCAACTTGGACTTCTGGTCTTCCAACAATATTCCCTGATTCAAAACCCGAGGTTCCAGATCAGCAATACGCAATTCATGACCGGTTATCCCTGTTTCATTCTGTTTGCCTACAAGTTCTATCTGATCCAAACGCTCGGGAGGCTGACATAAACGCTTCTGGCTTCCTCCATCTCTGAAAGATACTCATCAATTTCTTGGTGGGATCGAGTCCCTTTGTTTAGCAAACTATTGTGGTCAAGCAACTTGCCATTGTTCGATCCTGAACTTGTCCCGCTAAAGCGGACAGACATATTCTCACCTCCAACTTAACCCTTGCTAGATCTATACGTGGTAAAGTGTTCAAAGTTTAGTCCTATATATACGTTGAAGAAACTTTGATTCCGAACGTGACCTGGGCTTCATAATTGGTGCTGGTATCCAGCCTCTCTACTCTCACCCAGAATTGATAAGGGCTTTCTGGAGTTATCTCGGTTGCGTTCACTTGCATACTCCAAGCTCCTGGTTCTCCCTCAACATCGGGCGCTAACCGAACTACGTTTTGATACTGATCTCCCCGATAAGAGGCAAGCTCGAAGTTAACATTTTGAAAAACACCCTGATTCAATGAATTTTTGGCAATAAACAACACATTCTCCGTTACGGATTGACCAGAGGACATATAACCGAGGAAACGTTCCTGGTTGTCTTGTAACCGCATATCAAGGAATTCTCCATTGTCGCTATACTCACGATAGTAAAGATCCACTCTAGGTTCAAAGTAATATGTATCGCCTCCATATATACTTAATATGTCCGACGCCTCAAATCTATTGTGGTCAGGTAAAGTCACAGCAAAGCTTCCCGTAAGCGGATATCCATATCGTTGAAGGTCAAACATGACTGATGTATTCTCATATTTACATATCTTGGTTTCAAGAATTTTTCCTGCCTGATCCCGGAGTTCAACCTGATAACCTTGTTTCAGATTATCTACCTTCACTCTGGTACTTCTTTGAATTCGTATATGATTAATGAGTAGCGGTTCACCTTGTGTTCCTGATTCTAAGAAAAGCCCGATCTTAGGTACAGAAGAGATGACTTCCTGATTACCAATAAACCGCCATATCTTACCATCCTCTGACCAGTATGCGGAATATACATTAAAACTTCGTACCAGACGGATCCAAGGATAGCTTCTAGCTATCCCTTTTTCCGCATCAAAATACTCTTCCAATTTCACCACATTCTCATCGTCTGCATATACAATAAGTCCCCCGGAGTCTCCCTCAACAGTTGGATTATACTCATTCTTGACATCCATCACGAACTCTTCAATTCGGGTTAACTCCGTGTAAAACATATATATTGGAGACTCTCCATGTCTTAGTTCCAGTACCCCATGATCAGCATTGTATCTTCCATGATCGTCAGTCAATACTTCCCACCCTGAGTCAAGTTCGGATTTATTGAATTCATCAAAATAGATTAGCCCTTTTTCCTGACGTTTCACAGTTCCCATCCAGATCCTCCTTTCTTTACGTAAACAGCCAAATCCGCTTACCGATTACACACATTTTCGGTCTTGCTTTCCAAACTTCCAGCAAGCATTTAATAAGTGCTTCAACACACTTGTCTCCCCCACCGCCTTCGCAGTAAGGAATGACATAGACATCATCACAGATCCAGTTGGTCAGTTCCATCCAGTCCAGATTAGCGTATTCGTAACTACGCGTACCCACTTCCTGAAGCGAGGTGAACACCCATTTGAATTCATGTTTGCCCTTGGGCACAGGATGTGAAAAGGTATAGTATCCACCATCTTGAGTGAATGTTTTGATCAGCTCGTTATCAATGAAGAAATCCAGTTGACAATCAAACGGTTCAGGTACCCACACCCATCGTTCGTAGGCTTTAAAGTCATGCACCCGGAAGGTGGTCAGATATCGTTTTCCTGTCCAGTCGCTGATCTGCCCTTCTGATCTGTTGTAATCTCCACTTTATACTTGCTATAAGGCTTGGGAGCCAGATCATTCAGTTCGAAGCCACGGTACCCATCCCCGTAATACTTTTCATCCCACAACACTTTTCCATCCTCGCGGGTAATTTTCACGCGCATATTACTGTTATCGCAGCCGCCCATCCAGATTGGTTTGTTATTCCAAACTTCGAAGTGGGTCACTTCTGCCCAGGATGGATCAACTTTAATAATGTCATCAATATTAAGTTTTCCTCCCCAGATCATGGCGCCATCTCCAGGGCAGCCCTGCTCGAATCGAACGCGCACCTCGTAGTTTTTCTTCTGATTTGAAGTGTTTTCGACTTCAATTGTGATGACCTGATCATCTTGATTTGTCACTGGTCGTGGTGGAATTAATAGTTGACCGTTCTCATAAGTTTCAATGACAATTTTGGTTCCTTGACAAGCCCTATCTCTATTTTCGTACAATCGAATAACGTCGAGCCAGGCATGACTTCCACCATCTGGCGCAGTCGTATCTGGGCTAGGTGGATTCCATGAATCTTCTCCTGGATGGGGAGATTTATCCTTTAGATATATCCCCCCCTTCGCATCAGTGCAATAAGCGCCCCATGTTTCTGTAAAGCTCCCATGACTAAGCGTGAAACCACCAGCATCAAGACCCGTAGCGTTCGATGAACCCTTATTTTTATGGAGTGTGTATGTAATCGTATATTTAGTTCCTGGTTCTAGATTATCTGGAGTTTGGATTCTTTCACCTATTTGATTACCTGATTCCACTTTTAATGTTTTAATAAGGATTTTTTTCTTATTTTTATTATTTGTCAATTCAACATCCACATAAGTTTTATTATCATAAATGGAATAATTAACTAATTTTTCTCCATTTTTACCATTAGGATCTTCAGTCCGAATTTGAAGGTTCTTAATGGATGCATGATAAGGTATCCCTTTTGAATCTTTATCTTCGTCTTTCAAGGTATCCGTAAGTCCAATACACAAGGTATAAATACCCGGCTCCTTAACAATCTCTTTTTTGTTAAAAGGTATTGCATCCTTCCATTGCTTATCAGTAATGGATTTGTAGTTAATTATTCCTTGGTTGTATCCTAAATTTTTCTTCTTATCTAAGATGACTACACCATGTTTCGCCTCTACTTGTGTACCTTTGTAATACTGGACTCGAAATCTGGCTTTCTCATTCCCGTCAAATAAATAACACATGTAATCGAAACTTATTTCAAAGCTTCCATTACAATAAAATTCAACGTAAACTTTTCTGGTGTGTAAACTTCCAAAATCTGAATCTTTATCACCTGGTTTGGTATTAAGGACATCTATTGAGTAATAATTTAAATTTTTACCCGGCTCTTTTATTCCTGCTTCTGCTTTGAAAGTAGAATCTTTAAGCGTTCTTAATCCATTTACCTTTAACTTTTGAACGGGGTATACAGTGAGATATTCCGAGTATTCAATGGTCCCAACGTCGGAAACAACAAAATCTCGTTTAATGACTTTATTATTCGTAACACCTATCGCATATGCTCCACCAGATCCTGAGAAGACCTGTCCCTGATTATAAGCCTTCCACAAAGCATTACGATCAGACTTACCTGAATAAAGCTTTTGCCCGTATTGAATGTCATGATTCTTGAACGAAGCTGGATAACACTCTTCTCCAAAAGGATTTTTAACTGCTATACCTGATTGATCATTACCGGTACCATTCCCTCCGGAATTTGCTGATCCATTTTCTGCTCCGCCTGTACTACCATTACCTGGTGCATACGCCTTACCATCCCGGTAAATCCAGCGGAAACTGTGACTCCCCGATGGTAATGGATACATACAATTTGTTCCATCGTCTCCATTGGATTGACTCCCTGTCCAGACTGAAACACCATCAATTTGAAGTTCCAGTTTCTCGCCGGTGTCAAATTCCCCTCCATACTGCCAGCAGATATATCCTGAGTTGTCTAACTGTGCTTCAAACTCGCATATGAAATCCTGATCATGACCTTGGGCCCACATCACGCCATCTCCGACTACAACTTCTTTCCAATCCCAACTCCCTATGAACCTCAATGCCTCATCATAGTTGCCTTCGTCATTAAATATCTCTTCAAACACGTTCTCATCTCTTGTACCTCCTTTATCAGGATTGTACGCGGGGTCCATTGAGGGATAAATACGCATATGCTCTTTTACACTAAACTTGGCACCAGGGTTCAACTCCGCCTTATACGTAATCGTATCTCCATGTTGTTCTGTCCTTGCACCAGCATCCGTAACATCCCAGTTCCTTGTCACATCAACATATGAGCCTAGCGGAGATAAGGTACGATATGTATTGCCGGTGTTGTTTCCATAGGTGAACGGTTTATCCATCTCATATATGAGTGGTTCTTCGGTCAAGCGATCTCGAATATAAAACTGTATTAAATTAATACCAGCCTCCAAAGGGATTCGTATCTGATCTCCGTGACTTTGCATGGTTGTATAATGTTCTAACATGCCGTTGACTGTTACCTCGAACGCTTCAGTAGTCCTCAATTGATGTGAGTAACTGAATAAAAACCAGCCATCATCATCTAAAATCACCTCTGTTTGGGCAATCATATCACCTTGCTTTGGTTCATCCAGACGCAATGTATCATTGTGACGAATCCAACTGGGATTTCCCGACATTGTCCATTGATAATTCCCAATCCCTTGTCCATAAAGACTGGGCTCCCAGTGATCAATTTCTTGAGGTGGACAAATGACCTCAACTACCCCTTTCAGGTCAATGGTCGTATCATGCCCTGCAACAATTTCATACTCAATCTTGGCCAGGTCGGTTTCCGTTTCTGAATATTCTCCATTTAGTATCCACTCCACACCATGCACTGATCGAGCATAGCTGCCATGATCTCCATCCCCGCGCTGGGTACGTTGAAGCATTTTATCGTCGAAAAACAACTCATAATCATGATCAGGATAGGGCTCTTCATCTACACCCATTTTGTAGGCAAATGAGATACTTCCGTTACATTCGTTGTCCAAATCCATTATCATCGTTTTTTTTCGTAAGTCATCTGCAATAAATTGACCTTGAAAATGCGCTTGTGCCACACTTTGTGGGGATCTTACTACCCAATTACCGTACTCATGTACATGCTCCCCATCCAAATCATAATCCAGAGGCGCAGGCGGCTTACGTGTATCCACAATCTCAACGACTTCAACATCCTTGATATAGATGCCATTGTTCTGCCATACTTCGGGTCTCATTTTGCGGATTAACCAGTCGAACTTGTACATCTGTCCTGGCTGCAATGTAAATGTAGCTTCCTGCCATCCGCTATTCTCGCTCCATTCGCCCCCAACTTGCTGCCCATTAATATAGAACAGCATGCCATTACCGCGCTTAGCACTAGCCAGGTACTTGAACCTGATCTGTCCATAACGCTTCACACGCCAGTTAAATGTAATTTTGGATGAGTTGCCAATCTCCAGAAGTCCTAGGTCCAGTTTCAAGATCATCTCTGAACCAGATTGTTCATTTCGCCCTACGGAGTGGACAGCTACCCATTCCTGATCCTCCGTTGAGGATACATATCTGAAGAAATCAGGGAATTTATTCGAAAACGGAACATCCTTTTTCATCGAAAAGAGTGGAATCTCATATACGGTTGCATCAAAATGATTAAAGTAATTCCCACTAAAATGATGGTAGTAGGGTGCCGGACAGATCGGCAATGACACACCATGATGACTACCGCCAGGCTTCTGAGCGTTTTCAAGAATCTTGTGAATACAGTCTTTCACCATTTGCAGAACTCGCTGATATTGTGTTTTGTCTGGAGGCTGCTGCTGTTCTACCCACCATTCAATCCTGCGGTACATATTCCACAGTGCTTCACGGCATCGTACACTCGCATACCAGGACTTATCTTTCAGATATTGCTCAATGATTTGATCAATACTGTTTTCCAGTGCATCCAATTGAACCGTCTGCCATCGTCCGATTTGACCGTACCCTGGATCACCCAGAATAGGATTATTTTCTTCACCGTGTCGGTCCGTTTCACTTCTCGGTGCATTGGGACTCTCCGGGAGATGCTCTGGATGGTTAGGATTGGCATAATCGTCTTTATCAGCTATCTTAGCTCTCATATTGGCGAACAATACGCCTTTCTGAGACATTGTAAACAATCCAAATGTATGACCCATAAAATCACCTCGTACTCGCTCTATACGAAAAAAAGAACACTGAGTTAATCAGTGCCCGTCAAATCGTATTGTAGTTTGGAATCGGTATAAATTTGCAGTTTACCTTTCATGATAGATACCGAGATTGTGTACCATCGATCCCTCTCCCATTTAAAAGGTTGCATCGGAGAACCTATAGACTCTTTTCTCCCTCCGACGACGTGATATAGCTGCATCGGTGTCCTCATGTCCAGAGCATTTGTCGAATCACCACCATTGACCATAAACATCCAATAGTTATTGATATCTTGCAATTTAAAGATAATTCCTACGCCATCGTCACCCTTCTCGTTTGCATCCACCTTGAAATCGACAGAGAATTTATACTGATCTCCCAGGAAATTATTTCGATACCATCCATTCATTTGAGAAGTTTTATTTTTACTGTAAAACTTACCGAGGAGCTCATCCCGTTTCCAATCTCCACTTCCGAACTCAATCCAATCATCTGCCTGAACAAGTTCAAGAGCATCCATCTCTTTGGAGTAAGGAAAATATACGTTGAACGGATCATGAGGATCATACTCTTCTGGCACTCCAAACCCGCCTTCCCAGTCTTCAGGATTCATTCCACGGTCCAGCAGATTGTCGGTATAATCGAAAACAAGTCCCTGTGCAGTAGTGTCCATAATGGGTAGATAACCTTCAGTCATTCGATCCCGATATGCCAACACCGAATTCGTCTCAATCTCAGAAGATCGTCCTTCCACTTTGGCTTCATGATACACCTTCATCAGGTGTGCTGTTCGTTCTGGCAAAAATGCATAGAGTTGCTCCAAGTATTCTGCTCGCATCTCCGGTCGTTCAGCAAAAATAAAGCCTGTAATCACCTGAGCGCATCTTTCTTCAAAGGTCGCGAACGTATCCTCCGGATTTTGTAACTCAGATAGGCGCGCATTCGCTAACGATGCCTCTGTTCTTTGGTTCTCCAGATGAGAAATACGCTCATCTTCTCGGTCTGCGGCGATGACATCCTTCTGCACAAGTGCAACTCTACTTTCAAATTCTGAATATGAAAAGTCGTCAATTGAATGTCCTGCGCCACTTAATTTGATTGAAATGTTAGAATCTTCTGGATTAAATTCACCATGAAGACTCTTTTTAAGTGCAGTCACTATTTCGTATGTCCATATGGATTCACGCGGGTCCATTTCCCCGGTGATTTCTTCAGCAAGATTAGCGTGTCGCTCTGTGTTCGTGCCTGTCCATGTGTAATGATTAAATTCACCATCCGCCTGTTCCTTCATTCCTTGTGCACCATTCAGCAGGGAACCACTTTGATCCAGCTTTCTACTATATAATTGCTCTTCCACATGTCCAAGTTGTTGAATTTTTAACGCCTCAGAAGGTGTGACTATTGTGCCATAATTATTTACCTTGTCACTTACAATAGATTTTTCCCACTCAGCATGGGATTTCTCTTGTATACCAGACAAACCAGATTCAACAACAGCCCGACGAAGACTTAGAATCCCCGTTATTCCTTCTTCAAGACCTGTAATCAGCTCGTTCTTTATTCCTGCTAGCTGTTCTTCAACATACGCATCTCTTCCAAGTTTATATCCGTTGTTAGTGAAGAGATATTCAGATTTCATACCATCTTTAGAAGCGAGAAGGTGTTCTTCCAAATTGCCATATTGAGGCTTGGTAGAAAAAAGTATTTCTTCGATCTTTCCATACTGAGGTTTAATTCCGAGTAGCTGCTCTGCCAAGTTGCCATACTGATACTTGGTTGACTGAAACTCCTCTTCGATCTGCCCATATTTGAGCGGCATACCTCCAATGGACTCGACAGGTACGTCTGCGTATCTTGGCTTGTCCCCACCCTCAAGATAATGATCCATCAAGCCATATTGATATTTACTAGCAACCCACTGTTGCTCCAAGTTCCCGAACTTGTAGACCTGACCCAGAAAATCTTCATTTATCCATGAGTCCTTCACATGTTCCGTCAGATCCAGTGCCCACTCCTGATGACCATACTTGGTTTGCACAGCGACTATCTGTTCTAACTGATCTGAATATTTCAATTGAGTTGCGTGTTCCAGTCCTTCTAATTCGCTCAATCGTGCTGAGTTTGTAGCAAATCGGGTATCATCGATCATGTTTGCTTGCTTTAATTCAATCAAACCGTAAGTAGATTGATCAGCTATTACGGCTACGCGAGAATGGGTTTCTGCCATATATCCATCCCCATCATCCCAATGCATCTCAAGCAAATCCTTGTAACCCAGACCTTGCTCCTCATCATAGAGACCTTGTCGTAACAGTGGAGATGCCCATTCATAGCCCTCACTCGTATTGGCTTGACGCAGCCCAGAAGTGCTGGAGGTATACATATGACCTATATCCGCTTCTCTTGTCTGGGATGCTCCTCCTGAAATGATCTGTCCAGTCTGTTGAAGCTCACGATCAACAGCACTCCCCAAGTTGTATTCCTCACTCACAGCTCCTTGTTGTTTGAAACGGGAACCGATGGAGTATTCCTCATTAATTGTGAATTCTCGAAGATCTGTTGAACCTGCAACGTATATATTAGGGTTCTCACCTGAACGAAGGGTAGTTTCTCCTGTTACATAATTTTGCTCGTCAAATAATCCAACTCGGTTGTAATTATAGCCATCTAACACTTCATTCACCGTACCGAAGTCTTCCGGTGAGTAAGCAACATTCATTTCGAAACGTTCTTCTTCAAAATCCCCTGGTGATGCCTGAGTAAATCCAATTGGATTATCAAAATTAAATACGATCGGTTTAGCATCATAATCCGCGTAAGTCACCTCAATCGTTTCTCCACGGTGATCCAACTTCGAACCTGCATTTTGTTCATTCAGCAATCCGACTTGATTATAGTCGCTGTCTTTTTCCTTGATGGACTCGGGCATCTTTTCATCTACATCCCCTTGACGGGAGAGATGATCTGCATCTATAAACGCTGTATCTGTCCATGCATCATCTCTATCTTGATAAGCTTCTGTCATCTCCAAGTCAGTGATTGCCTGTTGCAAGTCCTGAATACCCTCGGCACTGAACGTAATGAGTCCACTCTCACTTTGCTTACTTGAAGAAAGTATACCCACTTCAATTAGTGCATCTATTCTCTCTCGAACTCCAGCAAGAAGGCCTTCGTCTATAAAGGCAACATCATCAGTCCGATACACCGCATCAATCATCATCTCCAGCACAAGTGCAGGTCGATCCAATAATTCAGCGGCGAGCAATGAATCTTCCAGATGTCCCGGATATAATTTATTTCCGATCGATCCACCATCACTAATGAATTTTTCCAGCAACTCATCCATGTAAACCATATGTTTTTGTGTTATATTTTTTAATGATTCCCATATATTCGCTACATTAAGATCTCTGCTACCTTTCAGCGCCACATACATCTCATCGTCAAGAAAGAGGTCTCTACTGTCCCTTTTTTTTAACGCCTCATATACAGTGTCTTCAATGGTAAGCGGCTTCTCATCGCGATCTCCACGTAAATGTTGCGGCATCCAAATGCTTTTCTCGGAACTGCGATCACCCAAGCGAGAAGATCGTATTTTCATGTCATAGGCATCTATTCGATCGGCGTGCTTTTCTGTTTTTGGAAGATACATCACTCGTGGACCAACATGCCCTGTGTGAAACTTCTCTTCTATTAACGATTCGAACTTGTCAATTCTTCGACCTTCTGAATATTCTCTGAGCAGATGTGCTGCTTCCTTGTCAATCCTTGTACTTTCAGGTTTATCTCTTTCGACATAAGCAAATTCTACTTCATCCCGGTGTGCTTCGGGTTTCTCTCGGAAGATGATACCTGACTCGGTAGATTCTCTTGAAGCAAGAATTTGCTTATCCGTGGCCTCAACCGCACCAAGTACAACAATAAGCCGACGTGCCTTGATCTGTGTACTAACATCTTCAATATAAGCAGGATTATGATCTATAATTCTTTTGCCCCAAGGGAACTCCTCGTCTATTCTTGCTGAATTATGATCTATGATACGCTGAGCTTCTGGGAAATGATTTTGGATCACCCAGGGATCGCTTCGATTCTCTCTTAGTGCAGAGAGTAAATGATACCTGTTCGCTGAGGGTCTATCCATATAAGTTTGGACATCATTGTCCATGATTCCCCATGCATGATCTTTATTAATTACGGTAGGTGCAGTATGTCTGTTCCTTCCGAACTCTATAATTTCATTTAAGGACACGATATCCTGCTCTTTGCTCCGTCTATATAATTGCATTTCGGATAAAAGTAGTTCTTTTTTAGTTTTTCTTTGCATTAAAACAGTCTGGTGTACCATACTTGGAAATTGGCGAGTTTTCAATTTAGCCAAGAGGGGTGGCCGCATAATCGATCCTGCTTCGAAATCCTTACGTCTACCCAATCGCTGCACATACTGCATCTGTGTTTCAAAATCAATATGACGCAAAGCATGAGTGAACTTGTTCACTAGTCCGTCGAAACTGCCATTTCTCTCCCCAAGTGTGGGCTGCTGCACACTAATTACTCTTGAATGATCTACAGCAGATAGTATTTGTTTATGCGTAATTTCCATATAGCCTTCTTGCAGAGAACGTGAAGAATTTGCTTTTAGTGTATCCCGCTCTATATCGGTTTCTTTTTGGTCGGAACGCCAGGATTCGTGCATAGTTCCCTTCAAAGTGTCCCGATGATGGCTTTTTGTCGCTGTTAGCACATTTTCATATGAAAGGTTAAGTTCACGCCGAGTCATGGATGAAGCGAATTCCAAAGTTGATAGTGCAGTGTCTTTTAGTCTCTCTTTTACACTGTCGATTACACTCTCTATTATGCTTTGTCGCTCTGTTTCTTTCAAAGCACCATCGATTACCATTTGCTCCGTGAGCATCGTGGCTGTCCGATGGGCTAATGCTAAAATCTCAAGCCGAGTATGCTTCTGATGATCTCTGGCTGATGCCATAATTCGTTCTACTACCGTTACAACTGCATCATCACGACTATATTCTCCTAAATAATCAAGAATGACATCTTGATCTGAGAAACGAACACCCCACTGGGAAGGATGAATTTTGTCCAGATTTTTTAATAAATTGCGAGTTATTGTAACATTCTTGAATATTCTCAACTCTTTGTTATTATCTACACGCCATGCTGCATCATCACTATGTAACTCCGCACTATGCAACTCCTGAATTCGATTAGCAGTCTTTTGTTCAGGGCTATCCATAAAATCACTATTTCGAAGGGAAGCTCGGAAAGCCTCAATCGGTTCTACTAAAGACTCATTCGCACCGAATCGATAACGCATAGCTTTAATTTCTTCTTCAATCTCAGCTTGCACCGTATTTCTTTTGTCTCCAACAGGCGCATGGCTTATATTGACCTGATCTCTTGATTGTCCATCAGACAGAACAATGAATTGCTCTTCCCCTTCTAAGTCTTTCTTAATGGAGTCAATCAATTCCTCTTTTATCGTATCATCAGCAGCATTCCGTGCCATGAAGAAATCCAGCATTAATACGCTGGCATAGCGACTATAGGGAATGTATACGAACATGTAGTCCAGAGGTCTGCTTCCTGTACTACCTACCATAAGCAAATAACCCTGTGAAGTCTTCGCAACGTCACGGATGCTAAAATAATATTCGTTTGTTGTGAGCACTGCATCACCCCCTCCAAATAAAAAGGGAACTCCTGAGCGGAGTCAGGGTTCCCTCTACTGAATCTATACGATTCAGATCTATGCTTGTTTACTTGAGTAGCGTACCTCTTTCAGAATCGCCACACCCATGCGTTGGTTTGCCGACAGATTCATGAAGTTCTGCTGCGTATCTGTATCGAAATAACGATAAACTTCTTGATGCCAAGGTTTTCCCTCCACATCAATAATTAGTTCATCCAGGTGAAGGATATTATGCTTCGTCACCGCAATACAGTTATCAAACTGTCCGCGATAGCCTTCATACGGGTGAACAACGTAAATTGGAGACAAGTGATATTTGGACGTCCATTTGGAAGCCTGGAAGCCTTGTGGTTCCAGTTCAAGCCCCGTATCGCCAAGTTCAGGATCAATAAAGGCTTTACCCACTGGTGGTGCCTGTGTAATGAAAGAAGGATAATGACTTTGGAATTCAATGCCCGATTTGGTCTTGAGCATCTGTAACGTGTTGTTACCTGCAGAAGTATACTGGCCATAATAGTATGTACCGTCTTTGGCAATTGTTGCAATATCCGGTTCGTCAATAACTGCACCTGCCGTCAGCATCACATTTCCATCCACATCATTGAGGTTGTACTTGAATGGCTTCAGAGCACCTACATAGAGGAATGATTTTTTGTAATCCATGAAATTCACAGCCGGATCTGCAACCAGAACCATGGCCAGACGATTATTCATAACGTTGATGTACATATATACCGGTTTTTCTTTATTGCGATCCGTTGGCGTATGACTCTCCAGTGCCCATTGATACAGTACAGGATGACCTGTTAATTTGAATGTTGGTAGTGTCTTTACTGGTAGAGCAGCTGACTCTTCCCCTTCCAGTCCTTCAAGCAATTGGACCGTCAATGTACTATGCTCTACATATTTAGGTGTTGGTGTGATCACTCGTGGAACGATAGCATGATTCGTGAACTGTACATAGTATTTTTTGGTGATTGGCTTTTCCGTTGATCCAATGGTCATGGTCCCTTGCAGAATCAGCAGACTGATCCGATTTTCAGCATCCTTTTCCTCGTAAAATACCTTCCACGAATTATTGTCAGCTGTTTCACCTGCTGTTGATTCAAAAGGGAATTTCTCGAAAGAAGTAATTTCCTCCTTCATTTTGTTCAGAAGGTCTTGGGATGTTGTAATGGTTTCTACATACTTGAAGTTTGCCATGTAATGTTAATCCTCCTTATTTAATTTCCTTGAGTATTGCAATCGTGACCTGATCTGGTGCAGGCGAGTGCTTGAAAAAATTCATCGGCGATTTGATACTGAAGAACTTGTACACTTCGGTCCAGTTACCGCCTGCTGGATTATTACTGTCTTTAGGGATCTCTGTATCTACAATCAGTTCATCCAGATTCACCAGATTCTGATCGTAAATCGCAACGACTCCATCCATATAACCGCGATAACCTTCTGCCTGGTGCACCAGATAAACTGGACTTGCATGATATTTTCCAGTCCATAAAGACTTCTGGAAACCATCTTTGTCTAAAACTAGTTTAGACAGTTCTTTTGGAATACTCCCCACATCAGGATAATTCGGAAGTTGAGTGATGAATGCTGGATAATGCGCCTGATACAACACATTACCTCTGGTTCTGAGGAGAGATACCGAGTCCATCCCGTTTGATGTGTACTCTCCATACTGTGCATACTTGTCTGGATTCAAATCAGTTCGAATCTCATTTTTGGTGTATCCCGTTAGGTCTTGTTTCAAATCTCCCATACCTACGGTTAAGCCAAAGTTGCCAATGTGATCATGGTCATTGAAAGGTACAATTTTGCCAAAATAACCAAAGCTACGGTAATATCCATGAATGTTCGGGGAAGGATCTCCTTCTATGACTACTGCTACTCGGTCATTATTAATCGAAATATGATAGGCTACCAGGTAATCTGGTCTCCGCTTTTTGTTCGGCAGCCATTTCACGGTCGAGTTACGTCCATAAAAGAAATGTGAAGCAGGACTAATTAGTTCTGTAATTCCATCGAAATCCTTATCCCATGTGATACTCGGTGGTGTGTATAATTTGGTTGCTTCTGAATCATTCCACTGCTCATACATCGCTTCTGCTGCTGTCTGATCCACCACAACGGGTGTAGAACCTGGCAATACAGTTTTTGGATTACAGATGCCCGTGAATGTAGCTGACGGATCACCCTTGCTTAATTCGCCAACAAACCCAACACCGTGTTGACAATCGAAGTAATTATAGTCTCCGCCCGCGAAGTTCTGAGGTTGAGTAAACATGATGAAATAATCCCGAGAAGAAATACCCTCTGGTACATCTGGCGTAGCTTTCAGCACTACTTTTGGTGTGGTGTAGTTAGTTGGCTCAGCGACGAAGTATCGTTCGGTGAATGTATATTTTGCTGCGAGTACGAGTTCTGTTGTGTAGTAACGTCTATATCCGTCTACGTTATATTGTTTATGTTCCACTCTGAATTTGAAATTCTGTTTGCTTAAAGCATTCGCCCAATCAGCAGGCATCTCGGTTATAATTTCAAATTCATTCCAGTCTGTATTATTTACTTTTGTCCCATCGGATTTCTTATGTACTTGTTTTACGAAATAAGACCGGAGTCCAATATTGGAAGTCTCATCTGGAATAATAACTACTAGAGCACCCGGGAAATTAATATAAAACGGATTTTCTTTCTCATCAAGAAATTCATGAGCTGAAACTCTGATTTTCTTTCCAGACAACTTATTAGGCGTATCAAATACCTCATGTAAGTATCCATTCTCATCTACAAGTAATCTTCCATCTTCCTGTGCTAGGGTAGACTGTAGGTTGCTCGCCAACTTCAAGACATCATACGATTTACCATCTGTATGCTTATACTTTCCTTGGACGCCTGCACGGGTCATCTCTTTATAAGTCACCCATACATCTGACATGGACTCATAGACTTTTTTCCACTTATTCTCTACATTTGAGCCATTGGTGGTTGGAATCTTCGCCCCTACAATAGCATCGGCCAGGTCGAAAATAATTTGCTCTGCTTTACTTTCGCCGGACACAAATCCACTGAACTTGGTTAATGGTACTGTCTGTGCCATCGTCACCCTCCTTATCTCAAAAATTTGATGTTGTACCAGACCGACTTGGCTTCAGCCACCGCATTGAAGAAATCAAACTGGATGGTCGTTCCCGCCGGAATCGGGTAGACAATTCCGAAACTATTTCCCATAGAAACTGATTCGGGAAGTTCTTTCGAATAGATGGTGCGGCACACCTTTTCGGTCCCGATCATCAGCTCCCAGTAATCGCCGACACAGTAGTGGCTCGCAGCAAACGCAATGCTCAGAAACTCTGTGTCATACGCCAAGGTGAACGTATCAGACTTGGTGGTCTTGGCCGCCGGAATGTCTAACATCTGTCCCCGAATGAACGGGATCGTCTTTTTACTGAAGTGTGGGTACGGCAGCTCGCGCACTTTGTCGATGACGCCACCCGCGATGTAAGATACATTAAATGCCATGGAACCACCTCCTACATGTTATATACGACTTACGCTCGTTCCAGTTAAGCGTCCTTCGTCATCATAATTTAAACCAATATTGTAAGTGAACATCGACTCCCCAGATGCATCATATGTACGGGCTGTCACCTGCATTAACCTGTAATACTTGTAATAATCATAATCCGGGTGGGAGTAGCCCACCCCGGAAGGAAAGTCTTCCTCATCCTCTGAGCCAAACTTCATCCAGATCGAAACCTTCCATGCCGATTCATACAAGAGGTCTGCTCCAGTCACCCTGTCCGGGTCCTGCATGTGCTCCCGATATAATGTAACGGAAGGCTCACCTTCAAGAGGAGAAACATTCGAATTGGAGATACTGCTATATTTGCGAAGTTCCCGGTGGATTAGATCCAGCACGGGAAATACAATATTTTCATTCACAATACCGGCCATTACACCATCACTCCCTTTCTTGCCCACATCATATCAATGACCTGTAACATGCCACGGTCGACCGAATAACTGGTTTTAATACTTTTAATCGTATATACAGCCCGTGTGGTGGTCGTTTTATCGGTCACAATGACGTTGTCGAGCAGATCAAGCGCAGGATTCGCAGGAATGGATACCTGTAGCGTACGGCACATCCGTTTCATGTCAAAAAAAGCTCGCTCTGCCACCTGCCTTTTGGCTTCAACCGTCTTCGCCCAAGGAACGGCCAAGACCATGGTTCGAATCTCTCCTTTGAGTTCGAGCAAAATCTCCTTGTCTACGAAACTGCTCTGACTACCATTCGAGTCGATAACAACGATGTGGCTTCTACCTCTGGACCAATCCGTAGATTTGGTAATGGAGATCAGATTGTCGTTCTCGGAAAATTCTGCTACGACCGATTTGTCATAATTCAGACGTTCCAATCGGTATGTACCATAACGGTCACAGTAGCTTCGATACGGAATCTCCGAGATCACCTCCTGAACAGCTTCCGTAACTTTGGCAGACCATTGCTCAAACGTCCTGCCATACTCCTCAATAAATGGATTAAGCCATCCGTTCGGTGTCAGCACTGTACTTGCGTCCTTAACTTCAAACTCACCTTCCTGACCCGGTACGGGAACAATCACCCTACCCGTCTTCTGATTCACCTCAATCAGATAGGTCTCATCAATCACATAGTCAGGATAAGAGCGATCCTCACTGGTTGCCCGCCAACCCACCATACCTGCATGTTTAACCAGATCTAGTACAACCGTTGATTTGACCCAGGCCGGCTTTTCTAGCTCCACAGGCTGAGTTGGTGTCGGTGTAACTGCCGGAGTGGAGGTTGCTGTAACGATCCAGCTTGCCGGGTCTGCGAGCATCTCCTGATAAAAGGTCCATACATTGTTCACCCAATTCTCCCGATCCTGACTCCAGGTCATCGGAGCAATGTCTCCTCCATTGTGGAAATAAAGTACATCCGCCTTGGAAGTTACTTTTTTCCCTCTGGAAGCCAGTGCTCTGGACATCCGTTCTGCTCCGCGCTTCATCTGCTCCTGAATTCCCTTGTAAAGAGGATTACAATCACTTGTACTAGGGCAACCATATCCAAGAATAAAGCTGCCGTTCTCTTCTTTGCCCTTCCCCAGTGTTCCGAGAACGGTCTCATGCCTGCATATCGCAAGCAAGAACTTATGATCAGGTACGCCATACGCCGCAGCTTGGGCCTGTGCAGCCTGAATAATGGAGGTTGTCCGATCCGTTCCAACTGCTGCAGGCGGCACCGGATCTGGCACATTATCAATCTCATCTACCTCTGGATAGGCTTTTTTCTCTGAAATGACTTTCTCAATAATACGCTTGTACATATCTCGGGCCGTGATCTCCAGCGTGGAGCCTTCGCCATTGATATCCACCTTGTCAATCAGCCCCGTAAATACCCGCATCATGTGCTGACCATATCCCATATATATGCGTATCGGTGTGTTTTCACTCAGAACCCCGATATGGAATCCGTTTGCGAAATAAGACCATGGAGACGGCACGCCCCCAAGCTCAGGAAAATGAGCAGGATTATAATCCGGGGAGAAGAATCCTCTCGGATTGGAGATGGTCAGCCGTGCTTCCCTGGCTTCAGAATCAAACTGATCATCGATTTCGGCACTAATGATATTGGGAAGAACCTGCGTGTCCATATAGACAAAAGACCCGACCTGAATAACATCCGTCTCTGTCCTTCTATTATTGATAAAATCTCCGTAGCTGTTCGTTTGATAATATCCTTTAGACGGATCGAGCCCTTCTTCACTCTTTTGATTCTTCAACGGAGCAGGCAACAACTCTTGTATGCGAATATAATCGATGGCGAACTTTTTATACTTCTCTTTCGAAGCAGGAACAGATCCGGTTGGGATAGTGGGGTTTTGTTTGCCCCCATACGTCACCTTAATCTTGAGACTCTTGGCTTTTGCAGGAACCACGATATTATTTAATTCCGTGAGTTTGGTCAGGTCATAGGCCCCGTTGAACTTATTGACATAGGCATACGTTTTACCATCAATCACTACAGCGAAAGAATCCCCTTCCGCTTCGCTAAAATTAGTCCCCATTCCAATACTAAGCAGCCCTTGAGTGGGCATACTCAGTTTCGTCACGTTAATCTCAAATTCGGCTACGGCGGCTTTGGCTTCAAACGTATACAGCAACTTGCCTCCTGAATCAAACATAGTCCAGCCCGATTCAATCTTGGCATAATCCAAAAATTTCAATCCAGTTGTGTAAACGTTTTTCTCATGCCAGTTTCGCTTGTCGAACTTCTCATTCAGTTTGATCTCTCCGGGATATCCTTCGACCTGAACCGGCTTTACATCAGTAAATGTTGTTTTCGCATTTCCGTGCAACTTGCGCTGGCCCTTGAAATACAATCTAGGATTAACTGGCTTGCCGCCTTCTCCAGTTCTAGTTGTTCGATTGACTCCTTCCCAGATCTCAAAATGTAGATGTCGTCCCTTGCCCGCCGCACGTTCAGCTGCGGACACCTTATGACCACCGGTATACACGCCACCCGTGTTGCCTAGCGTTCCAATGACAGCCCCTTGAGCTACTTCATCATCCACCGAACAGAGGATCTCTTTTAAATGAAAATACTTGGTGATTACACCGTTTGCATGTCTTATATTTACGGCATTACCAGCACCCTTTGTTTTACTATAGGATATTCGAACAACCTTTCCGGCCCATGCAGCCAAAATCGGCGTTCCAATGTCATCCCACAAATCAATACCATTATGAATTCTTGTACCTTTATCACGAGGAGCACCAAAATTATCTGTAACTGTAATGCTATCGATCGTTTTACCCTTGACCGGAAAATAAATCTCCTGAGCATTCGCTTGAGTCGAACCGTTATATATACCATTACTCGACTCATCCACCCAAACGGATTCTGTACTGATGATGGGCACTTGCTCGGTTACGATATGCCTGAACTCTTCCGTCCGTCCCGGGATAAATGCCAACCGATCTACTTCGACACGGATATTGGGAAGCGCCCCTTCCCCCAGCTTCAGACGCTGGGATAGCACATTCATAACCTCATCCGAAATTGGAATCATATTGTAATCTCCCCCTTACTTGAATCGCTCGATGGTCCATTTCATGAATCGGTCCAGGAAAGCTACGGCTTCAGCTCGTGTCATTGCAGAATTTCCAAGGAACCATATCTCTTCCTCGTCTGTACCACCTACAGGTCTGCCCATATCCGTGACTACCGCTGCACCATCCATCTTTTTCTTGATAGGAATGCCATTAATTAGTGGATCATTGTTCGCAAATGTTTCGTCTTCCATTTCCGAGACGGCTATTTTCCAGAAGGCATCCTTGTTCTGTACGACTCGCTCCTTTTTGTCCCGATAATAAATGGCCGAATCTTTGCCGACGTCTGCGAACCTCTCGCTCACATCTTTGAGATAATAGAACGTCACTTCGTCGCCTTCTGACAAAGGCTGATTGAAGACAACCGTGTGGTTGTCAATTTCCGAATAACCCGGTGTTTCTTGGACGTTATCTTTTTTTTCTTCTTTGAATTTCACTGTAATTTTAAGTTTCTTTTTACCTGCCGGATAATTGCCGTTAAGTCTAAAAACCCGTTGTCCTTGAAAAGCCGTAATAGGCTCATTAATACCTGTCGTAGGTGCTTCCTTGTCCGTAAATCTGGCATAGAATACCTTGCGCAACTTGTTAATCAGATGAAAGGCTTCTCCCCGCTGTATAATGGCATTAGGAAAAAAACAATTGTTGTATGCTGGTTTGAGGGTTGTGGCTTTGATATCTTCACTCATGAATTTGTTATTCTTCGTCCAATAATTGAACTTGCAGGTAACACCGTTCAGATTAAAAGGAAGAAACACCGAGCCCCCCGGGCTGACACAATACACATCCGTTCGGTAACCAATAGCCTTTGTTGCAATTTTGGTTACCGCCTCTGCATCTCCCATGGTGTCTGCCCATACTTCGGAAGGAATACTAAGTCTGCGAAGCGGTTGGCCTGCTGCATACAAGTATTCCTGATGATTACGACTGAATGGATCGTAGAAATAGGTCGTCGCTGCACTAAGTACAGCTCTGGGCAGATCTCCAGTCCAGGACATGGGTGGCCTTTTCCAAGCACTGTCCAGCAACGGTTCTCCATAACTACAGAAGGACACCACCTGTCCTGCTTTCACACCGGTATACAACTCCACATCGGTTAATCCCTTACTATTGGTTTCAGCCGTTTGGTAGATTGTTTGAACACCATCAATAAACACATACAGTGGATTGTTATCTGTCGGTTTAATTAGCACAGGCAGACTAAATGAGGTTTGCCCCGCTTTCCCCTTGATTTCTTCATATACAAAAGGCTTGCCTTCCTCAAACTTGTTATAGTTGATCCCCGCAACAAAGACTTCACCATCATCCAAAACCATATTCGTGGCTTCCATAACATCGTTATAGAACCAGTCCCCTTCGTTTACATCAACCCATTTTCGTATGATAAACACCTCCTATCTTTAGAATAGACAGAAAAGAGAGTAGGTCACCCTACTCTCGAATTGTTCGTTCCAACAGACGCTTAGTACGCATCAGGAAAGTAACAAACTCTGCTCTGGTTATGAAGTTTTCCGGTCTGAAATATAGAATAGGTGTGCCATCCAATTGGGTTACAACCGTCAGCCCCAAATCAGCCAAACGTTCAATGGAATCTCTTGCCCAGTGGTCCTTGCCTTCTGTCGTCTGTAAATCCTGAAACTGTATTGCACTCTTACGGTCATATCCATCTTTTTTGATCAGGGTCATGGTCAATTCGACTTTGTACCCCTTCTGATCTTTATCCATCGTATCCTGATGGTAGAAAATAGGGTCAACTTTGATGGACTCTACAACACCAACATAGATATTGCCCTTCTCATCATAAAATTTGTGTGTCCAGCCTACGTACATGGCGTAGTCGTGATAGGATTGCTTATCTTTAAACAGGATGTTAATGATGGCCTTGTACGAAGATACGCCCATCTGATGAAAATGCGAGGGAGCATTAATCATTTTAATCTCCCTCACTTGCGGATTGGGCGAAGGTGAAGAGTACGGATCAATAATTCTTCCGTTCACTGGCTCGAACTTCATGCCTGTATCCACATACAGCTTTCTTTTATACCGGTCATTAACTAAGCCAAATGGGTCTTGCTGAGTCATATCAGAATTCCTCCTTATCTACTATATCTAGGGATATGATTACTTCCCATTCCCGCACCAACATTGCTGGCCATATAGTTCACCATACCTGGGTTGTTCTGCCGTAATGTCTTGTCCAGCGTAGATGTCAGTCTCTCCACATCTTTTGTGCTGCCTGTCATATTATCGATGTTCACATGAACCGTGACATCACCTGAGCCAACCATCACACTTTTATGTGTATTGTTCGTCGTCATGTAATCAAAGTAATCCATGACCTTAAGACCTGCTGGAATGTTGAATGAGGATATCGGTTTATCCATTTTTTTACTGATTTCAGCCAAATTTTTGGACTGTTCTACACCCAATGACTGGATTTGTTTAAAAATCTCCATATATTCATTTGAGCCCGGTTTAAACACACCACTATTCAGCAGATTCTTCCAATCTTGCTTGATCGAACTTATTTGTGAGTTCATTTCAGATGCACGGGATTTGTTCAATGCAATTAATTCTGGTGCATCTTCCTTACCCCCATTAGCCGCCAGGAGATCATACATTCGTTTATCATAATCCAATTGCGTCAACTCAAACTGATCATTCATCTTGCGTCTAAGCTCATCAATTTGGCTGTTTTTAACACCACTTAGTTCAAGTTCTGATTGTGCTTTCTGCTGTTTCTTCTCATTAATCTCCAAGCCCAGTTCATCTTTCTCCTTGCCTTCAGCCATCTTGTCGTACGTTTTCTGTAAACTTGCAATGGCTTTATCGAAGAACTTGATATTCTCTTGCAAATATTTCTCCATTAGTGCGCGCATCTGACCCGAATCTTCGCGAACACCACTAATCAACAGACGGGATCGAGTGACTTGGTAATTGGTTTCGTTGTCACTTGCCGATTTGTTAAGCTGCCGATTAATCTTGGCGATCATTTCATCAATGCCATTGCTCTGTGGCTGAGGCGTATAACCGTTAGCAATGGTACCTATTCCGCCCGCAGCAGGAATGTACTGCATTTGAGGTTGAATGTATTGTATCTGCGGTTGTTGTGTATTGTCCTCAGGCGGCTTTCCAGACTCTTTATCCATTTGAATCTGGGCTTCTTTTTTCTCTTGCTCGTAGTTATATTCCTTGCCCAGTTTCTTCTCCACTGCACCTCCGCCATCTTCACTCCATACCGCCTTAAATCCCTTCCAGTAATCCCCGAACTTATTGTTGGTGGCATTGTTACCAAATAGGGTACTCATTCCTCCCTTAACAACAGCATCCATTCCGAGGTTAAGGCCTTTCCATACTTTACCTACAAATGAGGACTGCTCCATATCTTTAAAATCCTTGGCTAGTTCCTCTTTGTTGGTGGCACGAGTACTTTGTTTCTCCGCTTCTGATTTCCCCATGTTGCTCAGTGGATCAACTAAACCGGATACAACATCCACCGCGGTCATGGCCATGCCAAGATAAGGAACAGCCTTGAGCGGTTTCAGTATGGACTTACCTAACTTACCTAGCTTCGCAAGTTTACCGGGTATTTTCTCCCCCGTGCCACCCTTTCGGCATTAATCTCACGTTGAGTAATAATTTGATTACCGGTTCCACTACTATTTTGCGGGGTTCTAAGTGCATTACCGTTTGAGTCACGAATAGGTGCATCCTTGTTAAAAAAGGCTTTGCGATTACCGGTTTCCTTCATATCCCTGAATCTTTGAATTAATCCTCTTCCCTTAGGTTTGTCCTTCTTTTTATCCGAACCGAAATCCATAACTTCCTCGATCTTTGATGTCGCCATATCCTTGATTACATCATTGATAAGATCTTGATGTCTCTCTAGGAAAGGTTTGTTTGCTGAATCTTTCTTCTCGCCCTCTGTGCCAGCTCCGACGCTTCCCGCAATACCCGGAGTAACTAGCAATCCACCTGAGCCATTCATCATACTCGCGAGCTGAACCTGTTCGAGTTCCTTCAGTTTGGAAATGTATGCTGTGGCATCGATCATGCCCTGTCTAAAAGAGGCATTTAACTCATTGACTTCGGTTCTCAATGTGGAGAGAACGTCATTCAATAGCGTTGACTGCTTACGCAGCTTCTGAATCTCGGATTCGTAGCGCTGAACATCGGTTGAACCGTATTGAAACTCAGCATTTAGAAAATACAACTTATTTCGTAGTTCAACTGCATCCAGGTCCATGTCATCCATCGCCATCATCAAAACTCTAGTTTGGTGTTCAAGTTGCATCATTGCTCTACTCGTGTCATCCAGTTCTCGGCCTAGAAACTCAAGGCTTCGCTTCGTCTTCGCGATCTGAACATCGAGAGAATGCATTTCTTCTCGCAACAGAAGAAGTTCTCGGCTATACGTTTTGACTCGCTTCTCAGCTTCGTCACGTTCTTCTGCATGAATGGAAGAAGCAGCTGTATCCCCATCTTGTATAGCCTGATTGTACATTTCATGTCGATGATCTCGGTTAGTCCGTGCCTGAAGTACATCATCTTGCTTGGCGGCATCCCTACTTTGAATTACTGTTCTACGATGATCCAGAGTCTGTAGACGACTCTGCTGTCTGCCCATTTCCTGCGCTACACCAGCACGCTGCACATCCGTGACTCGAAGTCGCTCGGGAACATCGCTCCCCGTATTTTCGACTTTCCCTTGATCTGATTTTGTAGTACCATATCTTTTCTGATCGCCTTCATTCATCACTTCACCGAACTTATCCCACGCAACCTGAACACCGACTTCATCCATAATTCGGTTAAGCAGTTCCATATGATCAACAATGCCACCTGTGCGATCTCCGATTAACCGCATGACTGCGATAAGATAATTGCCTAACTCGGCAAATTCCTCTTTCAACCCTTGCATCGCCTCATACGTTGCAACCTGAAATGCGATTTCGATCTCTCGTTGTCGGAATTGCAGATTATCTCTACTACCGGAGCGCTGATGGATCAACGTGTTTGCATCCGCACTCTTCAATTGTTCAGCAAGAAGATCAAACATGACTCGATTCGATGCAAAAGCCTGCTGCGGAACCACTTCACCTTTTGCCTGAACCGACAGAGCAGCCTTGCTAATCCAGTTGGCTAATACATCTTCTTGTGCTACCGTTTCATCAGGATTACCAGCCATCGGAAGGGTCTGACGCATCATACCCATCAAGTCCTGAATGCCAATATCCAACATTGCTGAAGCCCTGATCATCATATCTGTGACTTGGGACAGATCGAAGCCACTGCTTCCCCATGCCGAAGTAACAGATTCCAAGCCTGTTGCCGTCTGTTCCACATCCGTATTGCCCGCGGAGTGCAGCTTGGCTACTTCTTCAGCAAATTCTGTCGCTTCGGATGGGTGATCATAATTACGAGAACCAATACGATACGCAAGACCTACATCTTCCTGATCCATACCATGTTGCAGAGCAATTCGTTGCAGGTTTTTGACCGTGCCATTTTGTGGGTATTGCCTACTATCATCCGATGTTCCAGAAGACCTAAGCTCGAAATTTTGGGCTGCCCTGGTCATCTGTTGATCCATCTGTTGCGACGAATCAAGGGATATTTTGAGTAGTGTTGATGAATACCCCTTGGTTTCACCTGATGAAATATATTTCATCGTATTCATAACGGAGTCTAACAACTCCTGTGATCCAGCTGCAGACACATCCTTCATCTCACTGAAAGCTTCACGATAAAACTGCTCCAAATCAGTAGTCAGTGTTTCAATCATTTGCGACTGCATACCACTTCTGATCGTCTCCACACGTCTAACCAACGTGCTAACGCCTGAAAGGGAGCTACCTTTCAGCGCCGCGTTTTGTCCAGTTAATTGATCCTTATCCGTTAATATTTCTTGTGTTAAGGAGTGTTTGTCTCCTTGTCCTTCTGTTTCAGTCATAAGAATCACCGCCTTTATGCATAAATCCCGTTCTACCTTCGTTTAGGCAAAACGGGATGTCTCTCTCTTATCCTCCGAGCGCTTGTGCAAGCATACCGATATCATCCTCTGATATTTCTGTGTAATCCTCGTCTTCATAAGTTCTTTTACGTCTGACAGTTCCATCTTCTCCGACTTCCTCACCTCCACCGCCACCGAACATGCGGAGAGGTGCTGTCATGAGTTCAACCTCAAACTGAATATATTTCTCGGCTGACTTGCACAGCTCCGCAACCTGAGGGAGTGTGTACTCCCAAATCTCCCACTTGTTCAATCCACAATGCTTATGGAGGGTGAAGAAGATTTCTCCCCAGTGCACGGGTTCCTGTGTTTCCGTATCACGGATTTCGGTCCCCTCCAAAGTCTCACCCTCGGCGCGTTCTACTTTTTTAGACCATTAAGCCCAATGAGCATATCAATGACTTTACGTGCAGTATTCAAATCGAGATATTCATCCAGGTACTCTCGATTGATCACGTACTCACCATGCTCATCTTTGGTCACAATGTAAGAATAATTTTTAAACGCCATGGCCAACACATCAAATAGATCCTGTTGCCGCTTCTCATCCAGTTCATCATTCTCCGTCGGGATGAAATTCAGAATGATGGCATCAATATTTACGGTCTTCAGCAATTTCATCAGACGACGGGCGTCCTTCAGATTACAAGGGGGGATACGGTATTTACGTCGATCCCGCAGCGTAATAATCTCATCGTCTTCAAAGAATGCACGTTCAGCAGCTTCCACTTCCTCCGGCGTCACCCGTTTGTTTTCCGGATCATCTTTGATTCGTTTCGCCGCTTCCTCATTCAGCTGTTCCGCAAGTTCTCGCTCAGCTTTCTCTTGTTCTGTTTCCATGAATATCTAAGACCTCCTCAGAATATTTTCTGCACACGTATAAAAGAACCTGACAAGGCAAGGCGCTGTGAAGGGGAGAACACAGCAGCCATTTCATACCTTGCCAGGAGCAATAACTTATTGGATATTAAATTTTGCTTGGTGCGCTGAAGCGTTTGATACTGCCGATTTTTCCGTCAGCACGTTCAGGATCCAGAATCTGCAAGGAGATGGCAGATGCAGAAGCGGCAGCCCGCTGAGCATTGATGCTGAACGTTCCTTTGGCACGGCACATGAACAGCTCGGTTTCAACACCTGCAAATGAACCATCTTTTTGCTGGAACGTACCATGGTGAATGACAGAGATCGGGAATGGTACTTCGTCCACCAACAGATCAACCATGTCTACAATTTGATCTCGCTTGTAATTCAGTACAATCTCCTTGCCGATATGTGCAGCGTTCATAACAACTACGCCATTCGCTTCATCATAGAAGAATTGATCTGGTGCCACAGTCGTTCCTTTCGTACTAAGTTGTTTCAGCAACGTGTTGGAATCTTTGAGCCGAACCGTAATTCCTCCGTCTTTTCCATAGATCTTACTTGCGTAGTTGGGTTTGGATTCAGCAAATCCGGAATTGGCAACTCCAGCAGCCGTAGTAGATTGTTCATTAAGCACCCATACATAAGATTTCACTTGCTCTTGTACCGTTGAACCCATCATCAGCTGGATCGCATCCAGATCGAATTTGGCATCCGTAGCAGATACTTCAATGGATTTGGATTTCACCAGTACATCAATGGCGAACAGACCGTCACCACCGAAGATGTCCTCAAGCTCCACGTTGAGGTCGATTTTAAGGTCTTGCAAGGTACCCAGAGTAATTACTTCGATTGCACCCATCGGATCTGTAGGGTAGCGTTTAGCCATGAATGTACCTACACCTTTGATAATCATTTTTTTAGCCATTGATCTGTCCACTCCTTAGGTTGGTTATGTAGTTTTGTCACAACGGAGACTGGCATGAGCCTGAATCAGGTTATAAGACTTCATGATCGGGAGATCCTTCTTTTAACCTGTCTGGCTGTTCGCCGTCTCTGCTTTATGTAGTGTAGAACGATATCTATATTCCCTAACGATGATGTACACAGAACTTATAAAGCATGAATAGCCCTCTCCTCTTTGATAAGAAAAACAGTCCTATTTTGATCAAAGAAAAGACCCCTACATCAGAGGGGCCGATCTGTTTGGTAAATCATCTATGATTCGTGCGACCTGTTCAGCACGTTCTTGGATCTCGAATTCCTCGGCAGTAATCAGGTGGACATGCGAGCAGTATTTGCCATGTTCATATATTCGCTCAGGTGTAATGAAAACAACATCAGCAATCGCCTCCATCCCATGCTTGTCCTTCTCGTAATGATCCGGATCTGTCAACGAATCAAATACGACCAGATCAGGATAGGCTGTCTCGACAGAGCTGGACAGACGGCTATCGTTCACCCAGTAGACCACCCGGTCCCCCCGAAACAGATTACGAACGTTCTGGCCGACACGGGCTACCACAAAGCTTGGAAGCTCCGGGTAAGGATTTTCCAAGGCATCCACTTGATAGAATTCGTCACTCGAATTGAGATATATTACATTGTATCCCACTTCTGCAAGTGCTTTTAACAGTCGCTGTGGTCGGCGTCCGAATCGTTCACTATGAAAATCGATAGCAGGCAGATATACAATCGTTGTATCTGTATTTGGGGTGTATTTTGTAACATTAAACTCCATCGAGTCTATATCTATCTCTTCTACCTCCATTAGCGGTGTAGTTGATTGGCTGCCAAAAATCCGTTTAAATATCTTTTTCATCTTTCCTGCCTCCCATAACCTGGTTAATCATCTTCACAGCATCCATTGCCCTTCCATCCCAACTATTAGACTTAGCCACTCTTACTCGTGCTGCAATTTTGGAAGCATTATTCTCACGAATCGCTTTCTCCAACATCACTCCGCAATTATGCTGATCCATAAAGTAAGTTACATCACTGTACTTATGAACAATTTCCTCCATACGGGTCGTGAGCACAGGTTTGCCCGCAGACAAGTATTCGTAATATTTGATTGGATCGCAGCCTCGAATCATCTCGGTCAACTTGAAAGGCACGATACAAACATCAAATTGGGCAATGTAGGCGGGAAGCACTTTATAATCTTTGTGCGGAAGACAAGTCACATTGGGATGCACAATATTCTTTTGATAGAGGGCATTGTTTCCAATCAGAACGACACGATAACCCTTATCCGCAATATCGGTAATAAGTGAATAATCTACCCAAGAAGCCATGGCCCCATGGAAACCTACAACCTTCTGCCCATCATGAACCTTGGGGAAGTCCGCCGGTCTTGGAAGGGTAGCCCTTGCTTTTTCAAAGTGATTATAATCTGCCCCGTTCGGACACATGAAGATTGGTTTACCATCCTGTTTATGTGCTTCATACATCACCTTGGCCGTGGTAGAGATTAGATCTGCCCGGTCAAAACATTTGGGTATGTAGGTTTTCCACACAGCGAATTCATCTGCTGAATTGTCGAGATAGTCAAATACGGTAAAGTCAAACTCTCGTCCATCCGAATAGTTGTACTGACCTGGACTGGAGAACCAGAGGACCTTCTTTCCTATGACCAGATGATCGTAGTTCACTCCTTTTTGTACAAGGAATAAATCCTCATTTAATTTCTCAATGGGGCAGCTCTGTTTCCGATACGTTTCTTCGTTAATGAAAATGGCACGTACACCCGGAATTTTGGAGAACGCGGTCATCAATTGCTGGGGTCGCTGAAACAAAAGATTCCAGTCAAGTGCAGGTGGATAGACAATGGTCATTTCGACACTTTCAAAAACAGGACGTTCCTGTTTCTTTCTACGAAGCAGCCAATGTAGCAATCAATTCAACCCCTTCCGCATAAACATGAACAGGCCGCAGCCGGGTGTCTACATACAGTTCAAAACCAAGTCGCCTTGCTTGCTCACAGAAAGGAGCATCTTCACCTGTTGGATGTGAACCATATCGAACGCCTGCTTCAATCACTTCACGCTTAATCAAATATACGGCACCTGTCAGATCCACCGGAAACAAGCCTTCTCTGAATTTAGAAATGTGTTTCTCACCGATCATTGCATTATGCGCCTGCACCTTTGGATGATTTCGTATCAGCATAGAGCACACATCCTTATCGTTATCCATTAACTGCTGCAAGCTGTGCTCAGGAATGATGATATCTGTATCCACTGAGAACAGATAATCACAGTCCGATTTCAGGAACTCATCCAGAAGTACGTTTCTCAGTAATGCCAGATGATGATAGGAGTATTGTCCACGCATATGCCCATATGTTCTTCCCAGATTGTGAGTCATATAAGGAATCTGATGCTCATGAAGAATGTCCTCCGTCTGATCTTCACTGTCATTCAGGATGTATGTATATTGCTTCTGTACGGCTTGTTGCTTAATTGATTGCAGATGCCGATCCATAATCCAAGCCCGGTTCCTCACAGGACTACCTACAAATACATGATTCACAGTCCATCCCCTCTCCCTTTTTACATAGTCTAGACTGTTCCTCAATAACCTTTGGCACGTTGAACAAAAAAAGCTGATTCTTCAAAAAAAGAGAGAGAATGAAGCATTTTTCCTATTCTATTACAGAAGGGGTTGATGATTATGTATAACGAAGAAACCAACAATCACATATGGGAAGAAGGTGAATCGCATGCTGGGCAGCGTAGAATTAATCCATAACTGGTTTCAAATGGCCTCCAACGGTGAATCACATGCTTCTGTACGATTCGGGGATGCTTCCAATACCATTCTCGCTCACGATACCGTTCTAACCATGGATTTCATCAAGTCTCATTATGGCTGGTTGAATGATCCTACCTATTGCGGTATTACCTTACCTCATGCAAGTGCGAGAGAAATTATCGTACACTGCCTGAGAAAAGCGGATTACGTTGGACATCTGACACAGACAGATCACTGGTACTTCAAGCCGTTATTTGATATGTGCCTTGCTTATTACAAGGTTGAGCCCAAGGAGACTTTCTATGCTTTTGAAAATAATTATATCGCCCGATTCGAATTGTTCTACGAAACATTCAAGACCATGCCTATTCTGATCTGTGGAGCCAAGGCGGAGCAATATAAAGAAGTTCTGGAGCGGAGATACGGGTGGACAAGCATCGTTGGAACGGTGGACTGCCCCTCATGGTCTCATGTGAGCGCCGCAACCAAACAAATGGAACATATCTACCAAAAGACACCGTGGAAGCTCGCGCTTGTATGTGCAGGTGCGCCTGGCAAAGTACTTGCTATAAAGGCGAAAGAACTACATACCGTAGGTGTTGATTTTGGGTCAGGAGCCGATGTTGCCATTCAAGCCGATACCGAAAATCTGAACGCCTGGGATTACAACGGATTTCCCGACTATTGGGAAGGCAGACCTCAGAAATGACCCGTTCAGGGTCTTTTTTAATGAATAAAACAGTGATTTTAAACCGATTTTATCGCCTTGCTAGCTGTTGATAATTTGAACTATCTGCCTTATTATTGTTAAGATAACTCCTAATCTAACTGGTTTAGACTTGCATAAAGAGGAGCTCTACTCAGATTATTCAAATCGTTGGAGGGAAATGTCATGGCGTACTCGCAGTCAAAGACCGAAACAGTAGCAACTCATCTAAGAACAAGATTCATGGAAGGTAACGTGGAGGGACATGAGATCGTTGTTGCCTTGATCAGTATGGTCAAAGCTGAAAAAATCGACATAGATGAGGTCGCCCCCATCCTGTCTAAAGTGTTTTTTGAACAACCGCAAGGTATTCTGTCTGCACTTCAAAAAGCTAGCACTCTGATTGATGATGAATTAATTGATTCCATTCTCCACGAAGTAAACGAACAGGCTTAATCTTACATACAAAAGGATATCTCTTCATTGGACTGATTTTTTTGTTTTCATGATGGAGAAATTGATATCCACGTTATTTTCTGTCCTCCTCCGCTTATCCTAATAGTATTAGGAAGGAGGGGACATCGATCGAGACAGTGAATAAAGCCATACTATTTTTAGCAGTTATTGAAACCATGCTTGACGCGCTTCACCATAGTGAAGAAGTAGATCAGACAGAACTTGTGGATTCGCTCGTCATGTTAGGCTTTGATCCCATTGAGATGTTGTACGAGACGAATACAATTAGATCTTTCCAAAAGATATGCAGGGCTTTCGCAGAACTTCATCTTACCGATGAGGCCCTGAACACGTTCGCAAAAGAGTAGTTACATCAGCAGAACCCCACATCACAATGACATGGGGTTCTGCTTTTCTATATCTTAATACCCAGCCCATTTCGAACCCGATCAGCTTAACATTCTCCATCCTGCTTCGTATAGGTCATCTAGGGACAATGGACAGCTCCATCACTCCTGTTGACTCTGACTTAATTAACGAAAGGATGGTTGTATGAGTCCACCTGAGCCAATACATATGATCAAAACGAATCAACTCCCTGTTATTGGAGTCATCGATGCATCTTCGATTCAGACCCAATACGAACTGGAGTATCCTAATCATATCGTGATTATACAACATTTTTATTTTTTGAAAGATACAGCTCACTTTAACTCTTGGTTAACAAGCAGGCAGGCATAGCCCCTTTTCAAGATGCACTTTAGGTCAGGCTTTTTTTGCGTCTGCGCTCATCAATTAAGACCTTTAGCAACAGCAATTCTCCATACGTTAACTTCTTCTTTCGTACCTTCTCAACCCATGCCCACTCGTCAATCACTTTATCGTTATACGCATTTCCAATGTACTGATCCAGTTCATTCCAAGCCCATTGTGCGTAATCCAGAACGGTATTCATTTCATCATCCTCCGTGACTGCTATTTCTTGCAGCGGGTTTAATTTTGTATGTACTGCTTGCTTAAATCTTTCATATTCATTTGGTTGTTTAATCCATGGGAGTGGGCATTCCTTCCATCCGACCACTTCTTTATGTGTGAAGAAGACGGGTGGGAATCCCCGTTCCCTGATTAGGTATACCGCGAGGTCTACAACGTTATTGAATGTATCCTCGTGGATACTGCCATCCTTTTCAATGCACATCTCAATTCCCACGGTACTATTGTTCGGGTATGTCCCAAGTTCTGCTAGAGCTCCCTTGGTATATGTTGCACTCCCACAATGATAGGCTAGTTCATCATCCGGGAGACTGTTATATATCGAAGTTCGATCTACCGAGAAATGTGCACTTGCATAACGGCCTTTCACTGCTTTATTGGAATCTTGCTGTGCCAAACTTGCAAAGTATTTGCTGATATTCTTGGCGGGCGCTCCGGGAGAAGCCGTATAATGCATCACAATTCCACGTTTCGCTTTTAATTTCAGGCCGGCTCGACTGTATTTATTAACAGGTATGTAATCCTTGGTAATCTGTATCATTACATCTTCTCCTTATCTTCAACTTGATCTTCATTGCCTCGAAGCTTGAAGAGAGCTGAAGTGATAAACTTCGGTACAGGCAGGCCCAGTTTCCCCATATTTTCCAAAATACTGATTCCTTCCGTACCAATGATGAACATTAACATGGCATCTCTCATAAAATCATTTGAATTACCTGCAACCATATCCAGTTGATGTGCGATAATGACGAAGACAAAAGTCAATGACTTACGCGCTAGCCCCCACCAACCAACCCTGCTGGAAAGCTCCTTCCTGTACCATGCAGACAGCACCCCTGTGATGTAATCCAGCCCCACAAAGATGGTCACTGCGATAAAAAGGTGATCAATCCCTCCTACTAAATACACTACGGCCGATAGCAGCCAGCCAAACAAAACCATAAAAACGGTGTCTCTGTGCATTAACGCTCCCCCTTCAATAACCTATTTCATGTCTAGGTTAGGCGGATTACAGACATAAGTCTCATTCCATACGGTTACCTTCCAAAAAACGCTCACCGATCGCTTTGCAAACAGCAAAAATCCCTCTCGCATGTAAGCGGGAGGGATTATCGTGTAATGATTCAGCTATATGTTGAATGATCTGGTGTAACAGGCACTTCTGTCGAATTTTTTTCGGTAGTATTACGTTGGAACATGCCCTGTATTCTATCCAGAACATAAGGTGTGGAATCAATGAGTTTTTCGAACAAATGTGTGGAATTATCGAGTGGTACGATGTGTACCCCCTGTTTCCCCACAACCAGGAACGCAATTGGACGGATGGATACTCCACCGCCACTACCTCCACCGAAGGGTGAAGATACACTTGCGGAAGCATGCTCGCTTTTAGCCCCCGTAGTGGAACTTACCTCTTTGCTTTTTCCTTCATTGACGTTAAAATCACTGCCGCCGGCAGCGAATCCGAATCCCACCTTACTGATCGGCAGAATCACGGTACCATCAGGTGTTTCGACTGCATCACCAACAATTGTATTGACATCCACCATGGCCTTGATATTTTCCATTGCGGTTTGCATTAAGCCTTGAATTGGATGATCTGACATCTGAATTCCCTCCAGTTTCAATGTAAGCTAGGTTTGATCTAACCATATCATCCCCAAATCAAGCAGGACTTATGTAACAAAAGCATTTTAACTACATACTGCGAACTCCACTCCCATTTCCCTTAAAACAGGCCTCTGATGATGGGATTTACAGTGTTGTCCCACTGAGCTTCTGCTTTTGCTTCTTCTTACGCCTGCGACGTTGCTCCTGGAGAAGCTTGAACCACATCCGCCATCCACCCTCCACTTGCAGCACACGAGTCAATAGCGTGACTCCTGCAACCATTATAGCTATAACACGGATCTTCAGCCTACAGTCCAGTTCAGTTCGGAATTCCATCTCGTCTGACCATACTGGCGTAACCTGAAGTACAGGTGTTTTCTCGAAACGAACCTGATAGGTGAGAAAACCAATAATGATCGACTTGATACTCCATATCCAGCCTGTCAGAACCGCCGTATACGCTGCATCTCCAATTCCAATATGAGTTGACCAGGACAATTGAGTCATGTGTACACGGGTGAGTGTTTGCTTGAGCCAGAGCTTCAGCGCATCCGTCGCCCTTAGCATAATGTTGACATCTTTGGCCCACTTTTTGACTTTACGTTTGTTTACCCGCTCGCTTCCCTGGGCTTCCCCTCTGGAATGATTCATGGATTGTTCCGTCTTGACCAGGAATCCTTCCTTCATATTGCGGAAAACAATACTGGGAATTTCATAGTTAATTCGCACCATTCCATAGAGAAGACGAACATGGATATTGGCGTAATCATCACTTTTATGTTTACTGAATATAAAGTGAACATGAACATTTGAGATGAGGACTGCGGCAATTAGCAATGCGAACAATACACCGATTCCTCCAAGCCAAATCCACACAGGCCTTACCTCCAAGCCCTCAATTCTTTTCTCGTCTAGTATGGCACTCTATATTGGAAATAATTCACGTCTGACCTAAAAATCCCATTTCCTATTTCGAAAAATATCCAACACTACGTTCATATAAAAGCAATGCACAAAAAACCGACTCCACGGATGGAGTCGGTTTTTACCAATTTGTAAATCAAACGGACGGATCATCTGTAAGATCTTCTTCTTGAACGGTAAGACTCGAATCTTCCGTCGTTTCTGCACTTCCGAGATCCACTTGTTGCAGATCCAGTTTGTTGAACAACAGCTGTGTCTCTTCCTCCAGGTTTTCCGAATCTTCGAACAATCCCGGCTCCGGCAGGTCTTTAAGAGAAGCCAGGCCGAAGTAATCCAAAAATGACTTGGTCGTTCCGTATAGAATCGGGCGTCCTATCGCCTCAGCACGTCCCACTTCCTTGATCAGATCCTTATTCACAAGCGTATGAATGGCTCGCTCCGACTTCACCCCACGGATCTCCTCAATCTCGACTCGTGTAATGGGCTGGCGGTAAGCCACGATGGCAAGCGTCTCCAGAGCAGCCTGGGATAAAGAGGTACGTGCGGGTGAGTATGCCAGTTTCTCAAAAAATACAGCGTGCTCAGGCAAGGTTCCTAACTGGACTACACCAGCAATTTTCAGAATCTGTACCCCTCTGCCCTGCTGTGCAAATTCACGAATCATATCCTCAATCGTGTCTGTGACAAGCTCTACTCGCTGGTCCACGATTTCGGCAATTTGTTTGATACTCAGACCTTCTTCTCCGGACAAAAACAGCAGGCCTTCAATAATCGACTTCAATTTCGGAAAATCCATGATTCTTTGTTTCCCCTCTCCACTCCATAACAATATCCTCAAACATCCGCTCCTGATAACAGACAATCTGCTTCATCTTCATCAGTTCCAGCACCGCCAGAAAGGTCACGACAATCTCATGGCGATAGATATGCTCATCCATTAATTTGGAGAATAACAGTCTGCCTCCCGGCCCCATACTTTCCAAAGCGCCGATGACATCCCGTATCCGGTCTTTAACCGATATTTCATCCCGTTTGATCCGGGTTACCGTTGTGCGCTTCTCTGCCTTGCGTAATGCCTTCTGAAAGGCTGCAATGAGATCAGAAGTATGCAATCCCTCCACCGGGTTTGCTTGTGCTTCTACAGGCATGTAAGGGCGCAGATCCTCAGGCTCTTTGGAAAAAATAAGGCTTCGTTCCCACTCTCGTTCATGAAGATGACGCGCAATTCCCTTGTATTTGCGATATTCTATCAGACGCGCAATCAATTCTGCACGTGGATCATAATCTTCTTCTTCCATATAATCATAATCCTCGAAATCCTCAATAACCGGTGGTTTAGGCAGTAAAAGTTTGCTCTTGATCGCCAGCAATGTTGCGGCCATGACCAGAAATTCACTCGTAATATCCAGTTCCAATTCCTGCATCGAATGCAGATACGCCATGTATTGATCGGTAATATCGCTGATGGGAATATCCTGGATATGAATTTCAGCCTTATCGATCAGATGAAGCAGCAGATCCAAAGGCCCTTCAAAAGTCTCCAGTTTGTATGTAACTACCGTCACTAGACGAATCCTCCCGCCAGAAAAATACAAAACCCTGCTAAGCCGTCCGAATCCGGTCTCCCGTTTTCGTCTGCGCGTAGCAGGGCACTACTATTAAATAAGCACTATTTTAGCTGTTTCGTCAAGTTTGCCATCTCAATAGCCGCTGTAGCCGCATCCCAACCTTTGTTGCCCGCCTTGGTTCCGGCACGTTCAATGGCCTGTTCAATATTTTCAGTCGTCACCAGACCGAAGATCGTAGGCACACCTGTTTTCAGGTTAATAGCTGCTACCCCTTTTGCCATCTCATTGCACACATAATCGTAATGTGTCGTTGATCCACGAATGACCGTTCCCAAGGTGATCACCGCATCATACTTGCCGCTCTCCGCCATTTTCTGAGCAATCAGAGGGATTTCGAACGCACCTGGAACCCAGGCTACATCCACTTCATCATCCTGTACACCGTGACGTTTGAATGCATCAAGCGCTGCACTAAGCAATTTGCTGGTGATGAATTCGTTGAAACGTCCCACAACAACTCCATATCTTGATCCTTCCGAAACTAAATGTCCTTCAAAAAAATTTGGCATTCAAGTCATCTCCCTAACTGTATAATGTGCATTTACTCTTCGTTCTGTTCGATATCATCAAACTTGAGCATATGCCCGAGCTTCGCTTGTTTGGTATGAAGGTATACCGTATTGTCCTCGTTCTCCTCCATCTGAATCGGAACACGCTCTACGACTTCAAGACCATATCCTTCAAGGCCTTTGATCTTGCGAGGATTATTGGTTAACAATCGGATCTGGCGAACACCAAGATCTTTCAGAATTTGGGCGCCAATCCCGTAATCACGCAGGTCGGCAGCAAAACCCAGCTTCAGATTTGCATCCACTGTATCCAGACCTTCCTCTTGTAGCTTGTAAGCTTTGAGTTTGTTGATTAGACCAATGCCCCGGCCTTCCTGCCTCATATATAGAAGCACACCATTGCCTTCCTCATGAATCTGTTTGAGTGCCGCATCAAACTGTGGACCACAGTCGCAACGATGGGAGTGGAATACATCCCCTGTCAAACATTCCGAGTGTACACGCACCAGTACAGGTTTGGAACCATCAATCTCACCTTTGACCAAAGCCACATGCTCTTTGTGATCCACAGCATTCGTGTAGGCCACGGCCTGAAACTCGCCAAAGTCCGTAGGCATGCGTACAGCTACTTCACGTTGAACCAGCTGCTCTTTTTCGTTACGGTAACGAATCATGTCCTGAATACTGATCAGCTTCAGATCATGCTTGCGGGCAATCTCCTGCAGATCGGGAAGTCTGGCCATCGTACCATCTTCCTTAATCACTTCACAGATGACGCCTGCCGGGTATGAACCGCACATGATGGCGAGATCTACAGCAGCTTCTGTATGTCCAGCACGCCGCAGCACCCCCCCGTCTTTTGCGATCAGTGGGAACATATGACCCGGCTTGCGGAAGTCTCCAGCTTTCGCTTCAGGATCAATCAGCCCTTTGACAGAGATGGAACGTTCATGTGCGGAGATACCTGTTGTCGTATCTTTGTGATCCACAGAAACCGTGAAGGCTGTTCCATGAAAATCCGTATTTTGCTGAACCATCGGTTTCAAGTTAAGTTCGTCTGCACGTTGTTGTGTGATTGGAACACAGACTAGACCGCGGCCTTCCGTAATCATGAAATTAATGACTTCAGGCGTAGCCTTTTCGGCCAAAGCGATAAAATCGCCTTCATTCTCCCGATCTTCATCATCCACAACAATGACGGGTTTACCACGCATGAGATCGTAAATGGCTTCTTCTATCGTGTCCAGAATGGATTGTTCTGACATTGGTCCACCTCCAGTTTATTTCTTTTCTCTATTTATGCAAATCCGTGATTGGCAAGATAATCTTCACTGATACTGCGCGGCTTTCCACCACCGGTCTCTTGATGCCCTCTTCCATAATGAAGCAGATGATCCACATATTTGCCCAAAATATCGCATTCGATATTGATGGTATCCCCCGTCTTTTTGACATTGAGTACGGTTTCGCCAATCGTATGAGGGATAATGGAAACGTTAAATGCTGTCTGCGAAGTATGAACAACGGTCAAGCTAATGCCATCCAGTGTAACCGAACCTTTGGGAATCAGATATTTGAACAACTGATGATCATCAGGCTTAATCTCAAATACAATGGCGTTCTGATCACGTGTTACACTGCCAATTACACCAGTACCATCGACATGCCCCTGCACAATATGTCCGCCAAAACGACCGCCTGATTGCATAGCTCGCTCCAGATTTACTTTACTGCCAGATTGCAGCTGACTGAGATTCGTATGGCGATACGTTTCAGGCATCACATCGGCTGTAAAACCTCCGCCTTCGAGCGTTGTCGCAGTTAAGCATACCCCGTTCACCGCTACACTATCGCCAATCTTCAGATCGTCCATAATGGCGGAAGCTCCGATATTCAGGACCATTGCTTCGCCTTTCCGACCGATACGCCGGATCTGACCGACTTCTTCCACCAAACCGGTAAACATGCTACCGCCTCCCTTACTTATTTCAGAGACCCCGTCTAACACTCGAGATCCACTTCTTTATTCAGGCCACACCGGAATACCACCAATGCTGATATTATCTCCAACTTGTTCGATTTCCAGCTGATTCAATTGAATCGCCTGAGTCATGCGCTCCACACCTTCGAAGCGGAAGCTTCCAGGTGTATCATATCCGCCTACAATCTTAGGAGCGATAAACATGAGTAGTCGATCTATCAACCGTGCCTCGAGCATAGCTCCATTCAGGGTACCTCCACCTTCGAGCAAAATCGAACCAATCTCGCGATCACCCAGCTTGCTCAGACCGCTTAGCAGATCCACACGTGGTCCAGGACCGCAACGTATGATCTCGACACCGTAGGCTTCCAGACGTTCAGCAGCTTCAGGACTGGCTTCATCTGTGGTGAGTACCCATGTTGGGGCAAGACCATCCTTGACCATTTTGGAACCTACAGGAAGACGTAACTTGGAATCCACAACGATGCGTACCGGACTGATTCCCTCCACTTGCAAACGGGTTGTAAGTTCTGGATTATCCGCAATCACCGTCTCCACGCCCACCATAATTCCCTGGTGCCGATGACGTAGGGCATGCACAATCTCACGAGCGGGCTCGTTGGAGATCCACTTACTGTCTCCGCTGCGGGTAGCAATCTTTCCATCCAGGGTAGAAGCTGTCTTCAGCGTTACGAAAGGGAGCCCCGTTGTTATAAATTTAATGAATTTTTCATTCATGCGTCTTCCACGCTCACGCAAAACGCCTACTTCAACTTCAATACCTTGTTGACGAAGCATGCTTATACCCCTGCCGGATACTTGCGGATTTGGATCTTCACAACATACCACGACACGTTTCACCTTTTCATGAATCAGGCGTTCACTGCACGGTGGCGTCTTGCCATAATGACTGCAAGGTTCGAGTGTAACGTATACCGTACTGCCTTCTGCGTCGCTGCCTGCCATGTTGAGTGCATGTACCTCCGCATGGCCGGTTCCGCGTTTCAAATGGCTTCCCAGGCCCACAATGCGCCCTTCTTTCACAACTACACATCCAACGACCGGATTAATTCCCGTCTGCCCCTGTGCTCGTTCCGCCATATCCAGTGCCAGTGCCATATAAAATTCATCATTGATCATTTCCAAATCCGTTCACCCCGCGGTTTAAAGTCTTGATTATGAAAAAATCCCCGTCGAACAATCGTTCGATGGGGATGATGAGAGACAAATGTCACCAGCAGGAGTAAAAATAAATTGATACAGCACGCCAACACTTTGCCCAAAACTTCATTTCAGGCAAGTGAAAATAGACACATACCTTAATGAACTACAATTACAGGTAAAGAGTTTATGTGGTGTGACTTATGTATGGAAATGACCGGGATAACCCGGATCCCCCCTACACAGAACAACAATGATGACTGTGCAGCAATACTCCTGCTGAATGCAAACCCGTTAGGTCTGCACCTCTCCTTCTCCCATCCAGACTATACTGTCGGTTCTGGAATTACACCAGATCAGCCATCTGCCACAGGCAGACAGGTCACGGACTTTGCATCAAGTGCTAGACATGTGTCCTTACACTTACTGCATCACCGCCGGTAGGGAATCGCACCCTGCCCTGAAGGATTGCTTTCGTTATTACTTGGATGTTAGCACTTTAATGCCAAAAAATCAATTGTTTTTTGTTCCTTTTTGTTACATACTAACTTTTAATAAGCTAAGATACAACAAAAAAACCGTTCTCTCGTGGGAGATACGGTTTTCACGTGGATGCATTTCAATGACATTGTAACTTTCTAGAATCGTCCGTATGATTCTAAATTTCAGTGAAACACCAGCTGGCCATATGTTTCAGCTCTTTGGCATTATGAAATGGAATGCGGTCAGGCTCTTGTAATGGTGAAACGGGGAGCGGGAACTCTCTTGCCACTCTTCTAACCCAACTAGTGGAATCGATAGCGATAACTGAGCATTTCCAGCGTCCATTCGTTCTCGGACGAAACGTCTCATGCAAATCTGCTTTTCCGGGCATCTCTGGAAAGACACCATCCAGATATTCGACGATGACACGCTTGTCTCTGACTTCATGACAGTATACGGTCACCCATACCCCTTCTCGAATACGAACCGCATATATATCTCCTGCCTGTGCCTCGCCTGCTCCCGCATCGGGAGAAGCCTTTGGAACTTTTCCACGAACACTTCTTTTCTTCTCCAGTGCTCCCGATATCGTTTCTTTCAAAGGTGGGCTCTGATCCGGTCTCTCCTCAAGCGATACATCGGTTAGATCAAAATCATTAAATATCTTGGTCAAATTATCCTCATTGATTCCGATAGTTGAGTCCCACCATGCCAAAGGTGCCTGTACTTCAACCCGTACATTAGGGCGCTCGTCACGCTGTATGTAAGAAGTGAATTCTTCTATCATGCCGGGATGATCCGGCGTATCCAATATGCCAATCAGCGCTAACGTCTCAAGCAAGTCACGATATGCGTATTCCTTTTGTGTAGGTAGGAGACGTTCTTTTTTGAGCGCTAAGGCTGCCTTGCTATAGCGTGTTTTGGGAGGTAACGCGCGAAGCACGGTTAACACTGCACGGAATGTCCAACGGTCGTATTCATTAGGAACAGGAAGCTCCTGCAATTCAGCCAGCCGACTGAGCGCCAAAACGTATCCAAAGGGATCACCGTCCAAAGGTGTTCCGTTGGTCATGCGCCAGTACCATTGCAACGTCGTGTCGGTTGCTTGATCTACGCTTAATCCGCAAATCTTACAAGTGCTCGAAGATGGATACGGAGTGTGTTCATGGCTTGGCATGCGACTTCCAATAAGTTTGCCCGTAAGAAGCGAACGCCAGATCATGGGTGCTGACCACAAAGAGGAGACAAAGACCTGCGCAGCATCACTTATCGTCCATTGATTCGCAAGTTTTTTCAGCTCAGTGATCGTTGCATCATGTTGCGGACGTACAAATCGATTCGGTTCATGCCCGGCTGCCTCAAGAGATTCTCGATCCTGTACGGATACGCTATCTGGAACGAAATGCCGCGAAGCCTGTAATTCTTCGTCCCACACTGTGCTTTCACTATATATACGTTTTAAAAGGCTTAGCTGGTCCACCATATTCAAGGGGGTTCATCCTTCCTGTAATCGGTATCGGTCCAGATCCATTATGCTCAATTCCGACACATGACTTATAAAAAAAACCGAAGGGCTTCTATTATAAGTAGAAGTGCTTCGGTTTCTGATTTGAATTCGTTAAAGTGTATTGAGAGCTTATTAAGCTTCTACAACTTCAACAGTTTCCATTTTGTCTTTACCTTCGAGTGCATCTACGAACTCCATACCTTTAGTTACTTTACCAAATACAGTATGTTGTCCATCCAAATGTGGTTGCGGTTGGTAGCAGATATAGAACTGGCTTCCACCTGTGTTACGGCCAGCATGTGCCATAGCAAGTGAGCCGCGCTCATGTTTGTTCGGATTGATTTCACAGTTAATAGTGTAACCTGGACCACCTGCACCGGAACCGTTAGGGCATCCGCCTTGAGCTACAAAGCCCGGGATAACGCGGTGGAATGTAAGACCATTGTAGAAACCGGAGTTAGCCAATTTCTCAAAGTTTGCTACTGTGTTTGGAGCTTCTTGATCGAACAGATCGATCAGAACTTCTCCGCCGTTTGCCAATTTAACTTTCGCTTGTTTCGCCATATGTAAATGACTCCTTTCGTATTGACCATCATTAATGGTGTTAGAACGCATGACCCTGGGTCAAGCATTACAGCACTTTTTCTAGTGTACACCGAAAATGACTGGATCGCAAAAAAAACGGCAACTTTTTCATGATTTAGCTCAACTACACAAAAAACAGATGAAAAAGGAAGTTCCCTTTTCATCTGCCTCAACTGTTAAATCAACACATCCTGCATAACTCAGAAAAGCCTTATCTGTTGACGAATTAGCGAGTTACTGGCTGTTTACCAATACGCGCAGGTACCAGGTCATTCTGAATGATATCCTGATACGTCTCACGGCGTACCACTACATCCCCTTGACCGTCTTTGACAAATACAACAGCTGGACGACGAATCCGGTTGTAGTTGCTTGCCATAGAGTAGTTGTAAGCGCCTGTGCAAGCTACCGCGAGCAGATCGCCACTTTGCACTTTTGGCAAGTCCAGATCCCAGATCAGCATATCGCCACTCTCGCAGCATTTACCCGCAACAGATACGGTTTCCTGAGCAGCCTCATTCGCACGATTGGCCAGCACAGCTTCATACTTGGATTCATACAAAGCAGGACGTGGGTTATCGGTCATACCCCCATCGACGGCAACGTATTTACGCACGCCTGGAATGTCTTTGCTTGTTCCAACAGTATACAGCGTTGTTCCCGCTTCACCTACGATGCTGCGGCCTGGTTCAACCCAGATCTCAGGCACGGCATAGCCAATTTGCGCAAAATGATTTTTAACCGCATCTGTAATGGCCTTCACGTATTGCGAAACTTCAAGCGGCGTATCTCCGTCGATATAACGAATTCCGAATCCACCACCAAGGTTAACTACTTTGAAAGCAACGTTAAGACGCTCATATACGCTTGCTGCAAATTCAGCAACACGTTGAACAGCCATCTGGAAGCCTTCAACTTCGAAGATCTGAGAACCGATATGGGAATGCACACCGAGCAATACCAGGTTAGACTGCTTGGAAGCCAGTTCAATTGCTTCAAATGCTGTACCATTGCCGATATCAAACCCAAATTTCGAGTCTGTCTGACCTGTGGAGATATATTCATGCGTATGTGCCTCAACACCAGGCGTCACACGAAGCAAAATGTTTACTTTACGATTTTTGTCCGCTGCTACAGCCTGCAACAGATGCAATTCATTGAAGTTATCGACAACAAAACATCCGATCTCCGCATCAAGAGCCATCTCAATCTCTTCCAGCGTTTTGTTGTTACCGTGGAAGTGGATGCGCTCCGCAGGGAATCCTGCTTGCAGTGCTGTGAACAGTTCACCGTCAGATACGACATCCAGGGAAAGTCCTTCCTCAGCTGCAAGGGCGCACATTGCCATTACACAGAATGCCTTGCTTGCGTAAGCAACCTGGAAACCCAGACCGGAAGCACGAAATGCTTCCATGTACTCTCTGCAACGCTCGCGAACCAATTGCTCGTCCACAACATACAGGGGAGTTCCAAATTGTTCCTTCAAATCTGTTGCATCAACTCCGCCAATCTCCAGATGTCCTTGCGCATTTATTTTACTTGTACCATGTAAATACATAATCTGCATTCCTCACTTTTTATATACTGGAACAGTTGTTATTCCAATGATTTTACACCAGTATATCAAATTAGGCAGCAAGATGAATGGATTTTTCGGCAGATCATTTGTGTTTTTTACTTTTTCGCAGTTCACCGTCTGGATCATCGGACATTTTGGTATTGTCACGTGTTTTATTGAACGATGGACGTTTTTTATTTGCCAGCAAGGGAAGGCGGAATAAAAAGTTGCCCAAGGCCTTTGCATTAAACGGTATAAACGGCCAAAGATACGATGAATTGTATGACCGGTGAACAGTGAGCGCCAATATGAGTAATGTACAGCCTACGACCAGCCCCGGAACCTTGAAGATCGCCACAGCAATGAGCAGAACCAGCCTGACCAACCTGTTGGCAAGCCCCAATTCGTAACTCGGCGTGGCAAACATACCGATGGCTGCAATGGCCATGTAGAGCACAACCTCATTGACAAAATATCCTGTTTTGACAGCGATATCCCCGACCAGAATCGCAGCAATTAATCCCATCGCCGATGCTAAAGGTGTAGGGGTATGGACCGCTGCCATTCGTAATAAATCCACACCAAGTTCGATCAGAAGAAACTGTAGAATCAGCGGCAGCTTCACACTTTCCTGTGGACCAATGAAGTCGAATCCCATGGGTTTGATCGAAGGATCGATCACCATCAGGAGCCATAGGGGTAGCAAAAACAGCGATATCAGAATTCCTGCAAAACGCACCCAGCGTAAATACGTCCCCATCAAGGCCGTCTGTCTGTTCTCCTCCGCATGCTCACACAAGTCAAAGAAAGTCGTAGGCAGAATCATTACACTGGGGAAGTGTCTACGAAAATGACGACTCGGCCTTCCAGCAGATGGGAAGCCGTGACATCCGGTCGTTCTGAATAACGTACGAGTGGAAACGGATTCCACCCTTTGTTGATAATCGCTTCCTCCAGTTGCTTATCCGCCGCGGGTATCCCATCGATATCCACTCGCTGAATTTTTTCACGAACCGAATCTACCTGCACTTTATCGACAATATCATCAATATATGCCACGCAGACATCCGTTTGCGTTCTCCGCCCCACCTGCATGATCTCAAACTTCAGTCCAGGGTCGCGTATTCGGCGCCGCACCAATGTCACGTTGGTCAGGAGGGTTTCGGTAAAACCGTCTCTCGAACCCCGTACCACTCTCTCCAACGAAGGTTCTTCCGGTGAACGTACCGGGTAACTCCGAGTATCCATAACCAAAACGGAGCGGTCCCCTTCGACAAACATTGCGCTCATTCCGGTAAGGACCTTGTTGATGACGGCACTCATCTTGTCCACTTTTTCTACCTGAATATGAGGAATGTAACTTTCAAAGTACGATTTTAACGCATGTTCCGACACTTGATCGGGTGTAAGATAGGTTAAACGTTTTAACACCTCAAGGAGAATCTCATCCTTGGCAAACCCGGTCAGCAGCAACAATCCAACATGCTTTCCTCCCAGAACCATTTCCCTCATATCCACATCGAAGGATTCTCCGAGTCCCAAGACCTGCTTCAATGTATACTTATTCTCACTCATACGAGGGGATATATCATCATTTTCCTGCCAATACTGCACCGATTCCTCAACGCTGTCGGACATCTCATTTTGTTTTTTCTTATTATAAGCTTTCGTTTCCTCTTCCTTCTGGATCTCGTAGGGGGACTTGTGCATCACGCCTTCCATTATACCTTCACTATTTTCCTGACCTGTATGTTCCGTTCGTCGATCCATTTTCCATCCTCCTCTGGCCCCGTTCTACCGCTGATATACAAAAAAGTCAAACAGGGAACCTGTCATTTTGCCCAATATCATGGCGAGCAATAATCCAAATAAATAAGGTTTCATGCCCAGCCGCTTCGCCAGTACCGGTAACACATTCAACACCTCGGTGAGCGCCGCTGCGAGCAGACCGATGAAAACACCACAGAACAGCCCAATGATGGGGCTGAGCAGTAACACCCCGTGCATTTTCCAGTGCCAGAAATCGGCTACCGTACCAAGTAAAGAACCCCCGATGAGCGCCCCTTCGTACCAGTGAGTCTTGTCGTACGATTGTGTAAGCTGAGCCAACCTGGGAATCATATCGAGCACCAGAATGAGCGCAATCACGCCGCTCCCAACAGCAATTCCCCGGCTATCCCAGTACAATGCTGATTGCTCCATTAAGAACGCTCATCCGCATTCATCTCCCTACGTTCCTGCTCATGCATCCGTTCGCTTTCTTCAATCACCACATATTTGTCTACATTTTGCTGGTATAGGAACATCTCCACTTCCAGAGGAGTGGGCTCCTCATTCCACTTCTTCTTGAACAAATGATTGAAGAATACCGCCATACCGAATCCAATTCCGATGGAATACGCCACCTGGAACAGATAGGGATGTTCATCCCGATGTCCTGTAATCATCTCCACAATGCGAATCTGTACTTCCTGCATGTTCACATCTGCGTGAAAATTCATGATGGTTAAGGCTGATCCGAAGAAAAGCAGCAGCCATACCAATATGAACAAGGATTTGGAAGGCTGACCATTTCCCACGACCACTTCAACAAGTGTATGGCCTGATCCAATGAGCTCCACGCTTACCTCCGGCAGAATGCGTCGAATCTGGGGTATGATCTGTAATATATCAATGAGGATCAGATTGCCATCCTCCGGTCCAGGACGCAGCAGTTCAAGCTCCAGTAACCTGTCCTCCTGATCCTCCGTAGTGGTCAGTACGTGTGCGATATCTCCAAGTTTGACTGCTCTGCCCCTCTGGATGTGAATACGGCTGCGCAGACGAACGTAGACCGTTGGAGTGGGTGTCAGGGACATCCTAAACACTCCTTTACTGCGTAATTTAGGTTAGTATTTGAATAATGTGCAAATTTATTACAAATTGGTTGGAAAAAAGGTGGAAGGCTGAGTTGACGCTGCGGGATGGATCGGTCATTGGTCGCTGTTATCCCCGGATTTCTTGAACTCTCCTTTTCAAGGAGGAAATCCGGGGATAAAGGCGAACGCTTCGCTCCTTTTGACCGATTCCATCCCTCCGCTACCAGCAGTCCTCCCGTTTCCAAACATTTAAAATAAATATGCTGGGAAGGGGCAGGGGAGGGATTTGAATGCTGAGCTTTTCGGGGTTTGTTTTGCTCGAAATTACATGACTCTTGAAGTATCTTCTGAATACGACTTAGACTACAACTATGTTGAAATTTGGAGACTAAGGTGAACGTTTCGCTTCTTTTGACCGATTCCATCCATCTTGGTTTTGTTTCTCTAACAACAAATAACCTCCTTCGCCATAGTGCGCGATAGAAGGTTGTTAGTTGTCGTATATTGCTGTATAAGCGCCAATATTGTTGTTGCAACCCACGAAATTACTGCGCGATCTGGTCGCGGATGGATTGCAGTATTTTTTTCTCCAAACGTGACACCTGCACCTGGGATATCCCCAGCCTGCTGGCAACCTCGGACTGTGTCTGATCACGATAATACCTAAGATAGACGATCAGCCGTTCCCGTTCACTGAGACCGCCGATGGCTTCGTTCAGCGCCAGCTTGTCGAACCACCGTTCCTGAGACTCGTCGGCAATCTGGTCCATTAACGTGATCGGATCACCGTCATTTTCGAATACCGTCTCATGGATGGAAGTCGGTGGTTTGTTCGCTTCCTGAGCAAATACAACTTCCTCCGGGGTCACCCCCAGCTCTGCGGCCACTTCCTTGATTGTTGGCAGACGATCCAGATGTTTGGATAGTTCGTCCTTTTTTTTGCGGACTTTGTTCGCCATCTCTTTAAGTGAACGACTGACCTTCAAGGTACCATCATCCCGAAGGAATCGCTGGATTTCGCCAATGATCATCGGTACCGCGTAGGTCGAGAACTTCACGTCATAACTGAGATCGAATTTGTCCACTGACTTGAGCAGACCGATACAACCAATCTGGAACAGATCTTCCGGATCATATCCCCTGTTCATAAAACGCTGCACGACGGACCAGACGAGTCTGATGTTGCAGTTCACCAGCGTATCCCGTGAGACATGATCACCCGACTGACTGAGCGCAATCAGCCGCTTGACCTCGGCATCGTCCAAATAGGTCTGTGAAGATGGTTTCACTTCAGCATCCATAAGAACACCAACCCCTAATTATACAATGCTTTCTTGGATTCAATCCTCTTCTTCATCTTGATGGAGGTGCCTCTGCCGGGCTCACTGCTGACTTCGAATTCATCCATAAAGTTTTCCATAATGGTGAAACCCATACCCGACCGCTCAAGTTCGGGTTTGGACGTATATAGCGGCTGCTTGGCCAGTTCAAGATCTTCGATTCCTTCACCGCGGTCTTCCACAATAATCGTGATCATGTCTTCCCGAATCTCGGCTTGAATGGACACAACACCTTCCGAATTGTTGTTGTAACCATGAATAATGCTATTCGTCACGGCTTCCGAGATGACCGTCTTCAGATCACTGAGCTCGTCCATCGTCGGATCAAGCTGGGAGATAAAAGCAGCAACAGTTACCCGTGCAAATGACTCATTCTCTGACTTGGCCGCGAATTGCAGATTCATGAAATTTGCCCCCGTTCCTTCATTCATGAGACGACCTCCAGACCTGAGAGAGCAGTTCCCTCATTTTCGTATATCGGCATAATCTTGAACAGACCCGACATTTCCAGCAAACGGTACACCGGCGAATTGACGTCACAGACAACCATCTTGCCGCCTTTATTCTTAATGAGCTTGTATCTTCCCAAAATGACACCCAGACCTGAACTGTCCATAAATTGCAGATCTTTCAGGCTGAGTATCAGATGCTCGCTTTGTCTCCGCTGGATGGCTTCATCCATCTGCATCCGTACCATGTCAGCTGTATGGTGATCCAGCTCCCCGGATAATCGTACAATCAGAATCCCGCGATGATGCTCCATTTCCATATGCAAGTTCACGTTTGCCCACTCTCCTCCCTGTCTTGAACAAGGATTTCTACGTTTCCGAAGGCTTTTCCTGCCCCCGACAAAACTAGAAGAAAACTCCTATTTAACTACAAAATCTGTTCAAAGGATGCGCGCAATACGCGTAAATCGCCGTTTAGTCAAAAAGATTGGATGTGGTTCGCTTGAACAGCTTCCACCAGCCAGCCTTATTCACGTCCTGCGGGGCCTGAATATCGAATTCCTTAATGACTTCATTGCCTTGGTAAACCACCAGTTTACCTATACTTTGCCCTGCTTTGATCGGGGCTTTCAATTCTTTGACGACCATCAATTCATGCCGGATGTCATTGGATTTGGCTCCTTTGCGCATCAGCACACTATAATTTTGCGTGGCATTCAGGGGCAATTCGGCAACTTCCCCTTTTTCGATTCTCAGACTGCCCAGCAGATCGCCTGCCTTGTAGAGAGCCTTCATCGTATATTGACTAAAAGCATAGTCAAACATCGAGGACACTTCACTATTCCGTGTTTTGGTATTAGGTTCACCCAATACTACAGAAACGACACGCAGTCCATCCTTGGATGCTGTAGCGGAGAGACAGAACTTGGCTTCAGACGTATAACCCGTTTTCAAACCGTCTGCCCCTTCATAGAAACGAACCAGCTTGTTCGTGTTCACCAGCCAGAACGGCTTTTCCGTATCTTTGCGAAGGTAATCCTGATATGCGCCGGTGTATTTTGTAATCCCCGAGTGCTTCAGTAATTCACGACTCATAACGGCGATGTCATGAGCGGAAGAATAATGATTATCAACCGGAAGGCCGTTACAGTTGGCAAAATGAGTATCCTTCATGCCGAGCTCCTTCGCACGTTCATTCATCAGCTGCACAAAGGCTTCTTCCGAGCCGGCGATTTTCTCAGCCATGGCGACCGAGGCATCGTTTCCTGAAGCCATAGCGATGCCTTTTAACATATCGTCGACTGTCATTTCTTCCCCTGGTTCCAGAAAGATCTGTGAACCTCCCATGGAAGCTGCATACTCACTCGTTCTTACTTTATCCGTTAACTTCAACTTGCCCGAATCGATCGCTTCGATCGTCAGCAACATTGTCATAATCTTCGTGATACTTGCCGGAGGCAGCTGATCATGACTGTTTTTTTCATAAATCACCGTTCCCGTATCCGCATCCATTAAGATAGCAGAACGCGCTGACGGGGCCAAATCAGCTCCTCCTGCTGCCTTGGGTGTTTCTTTAGCCAGTGCCGTTGATGCCATAAGGGACAGCAGGATACTAAGGGTCATGAACGATGCCATTAATCTTTTCTTCACTAGGTTACCTCCTCAAATGACTTGCTTATTGCATGTTCCATGCATGTACTGCTAACCATTGTCGGCGCGTTTGCAGTAAATTATTCCATCTCATGCATGATTTCCCGAACTTTTTGTTAAAAAGCAGGTCAACACAAAAAACGTGCTGCTCACCATAAAGCTAGGCAACACGTTTGCAATAAGATATTAGAAAAATACCTCTCTCAATGATTTCTCATTGGGAGAGGTATTTTTCTCTATGGACTCCTGATTACATTTGCGGAATAACGGCCACTACCAACGCCAGGAATGATTCACGCACACGCTCAGTCGTTTCCATAACCTCATCATGCGACAGAGGCTGGTCCAAAATGCCGGCAGCCATATTGCTGATACAGGAAATACCGAGCACTTCCAGACCTGCATGACGTGCCACGATCACTTCGGATACAGTGGACATGCCGACTGCATCAGCACCCAATGTACGCAACATCACGATCTCTGCCGGTGTCTCGTAGTTAGGACCTAGCATGCCCGCATATACGCCTTCACGTACGTTAAAACCTTGTGATGCGGCCGTATCCTTCGCCAGTGCACGCAAACGGCGGCTATACGCTTGGGACAGATCCGGGAAACGCACGCCAAGTGCAGCATCATTAGGGCCAATGAGTGGATTTTTGCCAGTAAGATTCAGATGATCCGAGATCAGCATCAGATCTCCAGCTTCATATGACGTATTCACACCACCCGCTGCATTGGTAACAAGCAGGCTACTTACACCCAGTTCTTTCATGACACGTACCGGGAAAGCTGTCAATTCCGGTCCGTATCCTTCGTACATGTGGAAGCGGCCTTTCATCATGACTACCGGACGCCCTTTAATGGTTCCGACCAGTAATTCACCTTCATGTCCCTCTACGGTAGACACCGGAAAATGGGGAATATCTTGATAAGCGATGCTGACCCCATCTTCAATCAACTCTGCCAGTACGCCCAGACCCGAACCCAAAATCAAACCGACTTCCGGTTTGATGGAGCTTTTACTTTGAATATAAGAAGCGGCTTCCGAGATCATGTTTTGGTTTAATGCTGTCATACGATGTATGTTCCTCCTTGAGTTGAAACGATCCGTCTGTAGCCGCATTTTGCAAAATCGATACACTCGAATTTATGCAAAACTGCCTATGTATAACGGCGTTTAGATGTATTCAATTTATTTTATCCTAAATTGGCCCATTGTTCCGCATTTATTTGTGAATGTCATGCGTCAAAATCTATCTTGCCCGCGGATGATGGGTTTCATAGATTTCTTTCATGGTTTTGCGACCATGATTGCCATATTGTTGTCCCGGCTGCTCCACATGGCCCAGCATGTCTTGAACGGCACGTGTGTCCGCTCCATTGGCAATTAGGTGTGCTGCAAACGAATGTCGCAGCGTATGCGGCGTAATTTCTTCCGATATCCCCGCATCCACCGCCGCTTTTTTGAGCAGCTTCCAGAATCCCTGCCGGGTCAAACGTCTGCCGGATACATTCACGAACAGTGCCTGCTCGTCCGATTCGGCTTTGAACAGCTTATTGCGGAATTCATCCACATACACACTTGCCCAATGGGCAGCGGGAGCGCCGATGGGCAGGATGCGTTCCTTACCCGCCCCACCGCAACGAATAAATCGCATGCCAGGCTGCACATCACGAATATCCAGCGCAATCAGCTCAGAGACCCGAATACCTGTAGCATACAACAGTTCAAGCATCGCCCGGTCTCTCACGCCTTGTGGTGAACGGATATCAGGCGCTGTCAGCAACAGTTCAATCTCCGAAATAGTCAACACCTGTGGGGGCGTCTTATCTGCCTTGGGAGCTTCCACATCAAATGTCGGGTCCTGTATGATTTCACCCCGTCGCATCAAAAAATGAAAGTAGGAGCGCAGAGAAACAATGCTGCGGGCAATGGTTGCATTGGCGCGCCCTGCCTGTTTGAGCTGACCTGCAAACAGGACCACATGAGTCCGTCTGACCTGATCGGCCTCGCGAATGCCGTATTCCTTATCTGCAAATTCAATGAACTTGTCCACGTCTCGAAGATACGATTCGAGTGTGCTGCTAGACATCCCTTTATCATCTTCCAAGTATAAGGCATAGGCGTGTATTGTCTGTCTCATGTACAACGCTCCTCATCTGACAGAACTGCCGCACCGGCAGACTGCTCCCGTATTTGCATCCCTGGCTGTTCGAAGCTACTCCCCGTACCAATAGAACAGACGGAGACGCTCTGCCATCGTAGAACGTACTTCTCCATTACCCGGCCAATCCGTTTCCTGAAATACTTTGATCGCATTTCCTGTCGGCATCTGGTACTGGTCCACCGGTGAGATCCAACCATTGAACAGATCTAGAACATGATAGAACAGATATACTAATGCAGCAAAAAATAGTATAAATCGAATAAAACGGAGCCCTCTCCGCACTGATATAATCATGGGTGTATCCCCCTCCTGATTCACATCCGGTATTGTCCTTGAATCAGGGTATGTCCCTAAACACAGGTTTATGCCAATTGGAGTAAACGCCACCTCACGTATGGTGCCAAAAAAGCTCTCCCGTCAAAACCGCCGGTGAGAGCTTGAAGATATGCTATGTTATTCTTCATCTTTGGGCTTCTGTTCATTTTTAGCTTTGCAACGATAACAAATTCCATGAAAGTCCAGTCGGTGATCTACTACCGAAAAGTTAAATTCCTGCTCCAGTCGTTCTTCAAGCGGTCCAAGCCAGTCTTCACGTATTTCATCCATAGTTCCGCATTGTACACAGATTAAGTGATGATGGTGATGCTTGGATGTATCTCCGCGCAGATCATAACGCGCTACACCGTCGCCGAAGTTGATTTTCTCTACAACATGCAGCTCACTCAGCAGTTCGAGGGTACGATACACGGTTGCCAGACCGATTTCGGGAGCCTTTTCTTTAACGAGCATGAAAACGTCTTCTGCGCTCAGATGATCTTCTTCATTCTCAAGAAGTACTCTTAGAGTGGCTTCCCGCTGGGGCGTTAATTTATATCCTTGGGACTGTAGTTGCTGCTTAATTTTATCGATCCGTGCTTCCATTTTCTCCCTCCCCCTAGGAAATTACTGCACACTGCAACTTAACCCACTCTTTTCATTATAGGGGGAGTGCGTAATTAAAGTCAACATTTTACACTATCCAGTACAAGCTAGGCTGGCAGTAACATTGGGGTAACCCAGCGCATCATGGCAGGTGTAATCCATGTTTCAAAAGACGCCACGCCGAGCAACAGTGCAGCCATGACCAGAGTTAACACTATATATGAAGCAAAAGGCCTTTGGCGCCCCGGTGTTCGCTGCATTAACACACGATTGCGAATGATATATAACGAGAACGTCATGGCCGCGACACTGCAGATCAGCAGGATCGGTATGACAAATAAATTATGCGGCGCCACGGAAACCATTGCAAAGAGTAACCCTTTCCAGGAATACTGCCCAACAAGGTACCCCACCGTAAATCCGATGAGCACACCTTTCAGAAAATCCAGCACCAGGATGCCGGGCAATCCGACGACGGATAGACCCAGAATAAAGATCAGACCTACCCATTTCAGATGAAGCATGGCAATGTCCCAATAGGTCCCGGTCTCTGTCCCCTGAGCGCTGTGTTGCACCGTCATGAAGAAATTACCGAGATAACCCTCCAGATCCTGACGTTGCTCAAGAGACAAGGCATTCACCATAAGCGCGCCAAAAATGACGCCGACCAGAAACAAGACAGCCACGAATACATATAACGAAGTCTGACCTTTAAATGTAAAGTAGGAAGAGCGCATACAGGTACGAGTCCCCTTTCCGGTTATCACACTACAAGAATTTCATATCTAATCCTCATAGTCATTCTTATGAACCGGAATGAACCTGTATGACTTCTTGTCCAGATTGATTCACCGAGAAATGACGCTACTCGGATGATTTCTCCTGAACAGCAACCTTCCCGTAAGTGCCTCCACCTCCAGAGGAAAGCTCGAGCCGACCATTCCGTGCCGCCACGATCAACCCTGCCAGCACAGGTCCAACAACCGCAGCAAGTTCTTCCTCACGGGTACGATGAAGCACGTTCATTTCTGTGCCAAAATGGTCCAGCAACTGGCGCAGCTTGGCTTTTCCAAGTCCCGGAATGAACTCTAGTGGTACTTGATAATGATAAGCGGGTCTGCTAGCAGGAACATCAGGACGCTCCCGATCAGCGATAGCCAGAATGCGATCCAGCACCCCCTGTACAAGCTTCGTGCTGCCACAATGTGGGCAGCGCTCTGCCGACATCGCCTGCTCATCCAGAATGCTACCACATGCTGCACAGTAGGTACGATGATACTTGCCCAGCCTTGGATTCAGACCATAATTGGCTGTAATACCTCTGCCAGCTTCTCCTTTCAGTGCCATACTGAACTCGTCAAAAGAAGGAGACGCAATCTGCAACTCATTATACTCCCGTCCAATCTTGCCGAGAGAATGGGCATCCGAATTGGTCAAGAACGGAACGTGATCCAATTCTCGAATGTAGCTGGCCATGGACGAATCAGAGCTTAACCCCAGCTCAACCGCGTCTAGTAGACGAGTATCCAGTACATCGCCCATACGAGGGGCTGTGCTGCCATATATGCCTTTGTGCGGTGTAAACACATGTGCAGGCACAATAAGTCCGCCACGGGCTTTAATCTCGGCCTGCATCTCAAGCGCGGGTACGTAGACCCGCTGAGAGCTGAGGTTCACATTTTTCATATAACGCTTCATCCAGTCCGTGAAGGACTTCATCGTTCTCAGATCACGGAAGTAGGCCAGCATGTGGAACTCACGCATTTCGGGTTCACGCAGTTCAATCTCCGTACCCAGCAGAATGGTGGTGTCCTGGTACGTAATGCCGCCTCCTTCAATCTCTGACATCGTGCCGTTCTCCAGCAATTTCTCAATATCCATCTGCACGACTGGAGAATGACAATCAATGACCCCAAGCAGATGAATCCCTTTGCGATCCGAAGCTTCACGTGCAATATTCTCAAATGTCAGATCCCGGCTGCCACTAATTTTAACCGCTTCGCCACGGGACGTACGTCCGATGTGAATATGCAAGTCTGTATAACAAGGCTCCCACAAGGCGGACGTTGCCAGTTGTTCTTTCATCCTTAGAACCGTCCTGTTGTTCTGTAGAGGTCCCACGCATAGACAGCCATCATCGTTTTGGCATCACTAATCCGGTTCTCATCCATAAGCGCATAGGCTTCTTCCAGTGTGATCTCGGATACTTCAAGAAATTCATCTTCGTCCAGTTCCATATCTCCGGCTTCCAGCTCTTCAGCGATGTAGAGATGAATAATCTCATCTGCGAACCCTGGTGAAGTGTAAAACGAACGCAAATGACGCAGCGACTTGGCGACATATCCCGTCTCTTCTCGCAACTCACGCGCTGCTGCCACTTCCGGCTCTTCTCCGGGGTCCAGTTTCCCCGCAGGAATCTCCACTTCGGTACGTCCCATTGCCTGACGATACTGATCCACAACTAGCATGCGATCCCCGTTCAAAGCAAGTACTGCTACAGCTCCAGGGTGCCGAATAATTTCACGTGTTGCCGTCTGGCCGTTCGGGAGCTTAACGGTATCCACTTGAAGTGAAATGACTTTCCCCTCGAAGATCGGCTTGGTGGACACGGTCACTTCATCAAGCTTCGGGTTGGCTGGTTGTGCTGAAAGGATGGATTGGGCAGATGTGGTTGGTTTCATTCATTCTTCAACTCCATTTCTTTGGATTATATTATTCGGTTAATGTATAGATCTCTAATTTTGGGCATATGGTGACTTATAGAACTATCACAGCCAATATAAACGAATCAGGGGGATTTCCGATGAACAGTTATCTCACACCTAAATCCGTACACGTAGTAGGACAAGCCAAGCAAGTACAGCTCATACTCAAGCAATGGATGCGCGAGTGGGGGCCTGATGCCAAGTTAATTGATCTGCTCGCTGGACGCAAATAAATGGACCCTGATCATGAATTGATTTTGATCCTGAAATTAATAAGTTTCTTTCATGAAATATAACATGAATTCGCAAAAAGTCCGAATCCGATTCAGATCGGGTTCGGACTTTTACATGAGCATGCTGCATAAATCTTCTGAGTGACAGCAATCGAATCATACAGCATGCACCTCGTATGATTTTATTCCTTGGCTCCTGCCGTTTCCTGAATAATAGCCACCACTACTTGGCTCAACTTCACAATATCTTCGGCACGGATGCGTTCCTTGGTTGTATGAATATCCTCATACCCTACAGCCAGATTCACTGTCGGGATGTCAAATCCGTTAAAGATGTTGGCATCACTGCCACCACCTGAAGCAAACGTGCTAGTCTCTAGCCCCAGGCTTCGAATCGCACGCTGTGCAAGCTGAACAACCTCATGTTCATCATGGAAACCAAATGCAGGATACAGGACTTCACTTCTGAATTCAGCAGTTGCTCCGTATTTGCGACATGTCGTTTCAAGCGCCTCACGCATCTGTGCTACTTGCAATTCTACTTTTTCCTGCACAATACTGCGGGCTTCCGCTTCAATCTGTACAAAGTCACATACCACGTTGAGGGCTGATCCACCCTGGAATTTGCCAATGTTCGCTGTCGTCTCATCATCAATTCGTCCCAGCTTCATGGCTGCAATCGCTTTGGCCGCAACCTGAATAGCGCTGATGCCGTCTTCCGGGTTCACTCCCGCATGTGCGGACTTGCCATAGATTCTCATCTGAATTTCCGCTCTGGCCGGTGCAGCTACACAGATCGTACCCACCGCTCCGTTCGAATCAAGCGCATAACCGAACTCGGCATCGATATCCTTCGGATTCATGGCACGTGCACCCACCAGACCAGACTCTTCCCCAACCGTAATGACTAATTGGATTTTGCCATGCGGAATTTTGTTTTCCTGAATGACCCGAACCGCTTCGTACAAGGCAGCAATTCCTGCTTTGTCATCTGCTCCAAGGATCGTTGTGCCATCACTGCGAATCCATCCGTCTTCACCCAGCACAGGCTTAATTCCTTGTCCCGGCGTTACCGTGTCCATATGACATGTGAAAAAGATGGGTGCAACGCCTTCTGTTCCTTCGGCTTCCCAGGTAATGACGAGGTTTCCGGCGCCATGTCCGGTTTGCTCCATGGTGTTGTCCTCATAGACATGAAGACCGAGGTCTGCAAACTGTTCTTTTAACACCTTGGAGATATTCTGTTCGTTTTTCGTTTCACTATCCATCTGCACCAGTTCCATGAACTGATTGATAACACGTTGTTGTTTAATCATAAGACTTTCCTCCCTCTCGTGGATACGGTACAATATAATTACTATGGCTTGTTTACTTTTTGTTGAAAGGAGTTCTCTCATCATGCAAAAAAAGAAATGGTTCAAAATCATCATCTATCTCATGCTGATCGCCATGATCGGGTCCACCCTTTTCATAGCGCTCGAACCGTTACTGTTCGGATAGCAACCTGAAGCCTTCTGGCGGTCTGATTACAGACGTTGGAGGGCTTCTTTTTCGGTGATCCAGCTGATCTGATATGGAAAAATGCGATTAAAATACGGAACGATCTCCTGAGCTACCTGCTCCACGGGGTAGGTCTTGCCTGTCATGTCCTCAAGTGAAGTGACGCCATACTGCTCGATCCCACAAGGAACAATCCCCTGAAAACCTGCGTGTTGAATGCCTGAGGTAATGTTAAAAGCAAACCCGTGACTTGTGACGAAACCGCGGCGGTGCTTGCATCGATTAAACTTGATGCCAATGGCGGCGATTTTCATATCCCCAATCCACACCCCTGTATATCCCTCTTTGCGTCCAGCCTCGATACCTTGGTCTGCAAGATAATCCATAATGACCTGCTCCAGTTTCCGTAAATAACCATGTAAGTCCAGGTCTTCATCCCGACCAAGAACCAATAATGGATAACCTACCAACTGGCCCGGTCCATGATAAGTAATATCACCGCCGCGGTCAATTTGAAACAAGGCAATTCCTTGTTCCCGCAATTCATCCGGACTAAGAAGCAGATGCTCGGGATGATTCTGTGAGCCGATCGTATAGGTGGGCGGATGCTGTAATAGCAGTAACTGCTCCGCTCCTTCTCCCTCGTCCAGTTTCTGTACAATCGCTTTCTGGCGGTTCCAAGCCTCTTCATAATCAAGCATCGGTATGTACGCAACATCAAGCGGCTTACTCATGATTCCCCACACCCTTCTGCATCATTGTTCAAAAGTATGATGGAGCAACTGTTGGTAGACAGCCAGAAAAGTGCACGGCCTGCGGCACATACACTTTCCCGTCTTTCAACTATTGAACATTTTGCATCCTTCATTTTCAATCGCTCCCGGGTACAAGTTCTAGACGAAAAGAACCATTTCGATCTATAACTTGATGATTGGAAACCGCTCTTTGGATTGATGCAAAATGCCTAACTTAATACACCTTGGTCTCCATGGTGTATCCTTCAAGGTTTTCTTTGACACGCTGCAAGAACCGTCCGCTAATTACGCCATCCAGAATACGATGATCCAGGGACAAACACAGATTAGCCATCGAACGAACAGCAATCATATCATTAATGACCACTGGCTTTTTGACGATCGACTCGAACGTAAGAATTGCTGCCTGCGGATAGTTAATGATCGGCTGGGACAGAATCGAACCGAATGATCCCGTGTTGTTAACTGTGAACGTGCCACCTAGCATATGATCCAGCTTCAAGGTACCTTCACGTGTTTTACGCGCCAGTTCATCCACTTCACGGGCCAGACCTGCAATATTTCGCTGATCCGCATGTTTGATCACTGGTGTAAGTACGGAATCTTCAGTACCTACCGCCATGGACAAGTTGATGTCTCGTTTGACAATTATTTTGTCAACTGCCCATACCGAGTTCATGATCGGGTAGTCTTTAATTGCATTGACGACTCCCTTCATCATGAAGGACAGATACGTAAGATTGATGCCTTCCTTACGCTTGAACTCATCCTTGAGCTTATTGCGCAGCATCACGAGATTCGTTACGTCCACTTCAATCATCGTCCACGCATGCGGAATTTCCGATACGCTTTGACGCATGTTCCGCGCAATAGCATTACGCACAGGAGTAACATCAATGAAGTATTCCGATCTTCCCTGGCCGCCACCTTCCACTTCGATCTGTGGAATTTTCGGGCTTTCGGTCAGATGAATTCCCGAGTGTCTTACGGGTACACCCGCATCAGCTGCTGAGATCGCTTCTCCAGCAGTTAAACCCAGTTCTCCATTCCCACGATTCACCCCGCTGAAAGGAGAAGCAGAAGATGTATGCTGACCTGATGAAGTAGATGCTTGCACAGATGCTCCACCCGCGTTTCCTCCTAGGGAAACGAATGCCAGTACATCCTTACGTGTAACGCGACCACCTGCCCCGGTGCCCTGAATACTTTGCAAGTTCAAACCATGCTCTGCTGCCAGGGATTGCACTGCCGGGGAATACCGATGGCGCATCGGCTGGTTGGGATCTTGTTCTGCTGTATTTGACGCGGCAACAGGAGTGCGGCCTGTGTTATGCTGCACTTGCTCCTGTTGCTGCGAGACTTGCGTTACTTGCTCGGCTGCTTCTTCGTCGGAAGCGGCGACCTGCATGCGGCAGATCGCTTCACCCACAGCAATCGTTGTACCTTCTTCCACCAAAAGGTCACCCATAATTCCATCCAACGTGGATGGAATTTCGGCATTTACTTTATCGGTTATTACTTCACAGATCGGCTCGTACTGTTCCACACGGTCGCCCGGTTTTTTCAACCATTTGCCTATGGTAGCCGAGACCAGCGATTCCGCCAATTGCGGCATAATGACCTCGATCCATTTCATACGTTCAGCCATTTCATATCACTCCAAACTTTGCATTTAAACGATCCAAAAACGAAATTAAAACTCGGCAAGCGTACGCATTGCTGCTTTGGCTTTGTCCTTGCTCAGCATGTAGAATTTCTCCAATGTTGGGCTGATTGGCATGGCCGGCACGTCAGGTCCACAGAGACGCTGAATGGGTGCATCCAGTTCAAACAGACATTCCTCGCTAATGATTGCTGCAACTTCGGCACCTACACCACCGGTTTTATTATCCTCGTGTACAATCAGCACTTTACCTGTCAGACGAGCGGAAGCGATGATCGCTTCACGATCCAGCGGCTGCAATGTGCGGAGATCCAGAACGTGGGCTGTAATGCCCTCTTCCCGTTCCAATTCTTCCGCAGCCTGCATCACAAAATGCAGCGGTTGACTGTAACCAATGACTGTAATATCTGCACCTTCACGAAGTACGTTAGCTTTACCAATCGGAACAATGTAGTCATCTTCAGGCACATCTTCCTTGATTAGTTTATAGCATTTTTTGTTCTCAAAAAAGAGTACCGGGTCCGGGTCGCGAATAGCCGCCTTGAGCAGTCCCTTGGCATCATATGCCGAGTAGGGAGCTACAATTTTCAGACCGGGTGTACCAAAGAAGATCGATTCCGGACATTGGGAGTGGTACAGTCCACCGAAAATTCCGCCACCAATCGGCGCACGGATGACAATGGGGCAACTCCAGTCATTGTTGGAACGATAGCGGATTTTGGCCGCTTCACTAATGATCTGATTCGTTGCCGGCAGCATAAAGTCCGAATATTGCATTTCGGCAATCGGCTTCATGCCATACATCGCAGCACCAATGGCGACACCTGCAATGGCTGATTCAGACAAAGGTGTGTCCATAACTCGCATTTCGCCAAACTGATCCTGCAATCCTTTGGTTGTGGTAAACACACCACCTTTGAGCCCTACGTCTTCACCAAGGATAAAGACATTCTCATCCCGCTCCATCTCTTCTTTCATCGCGAGACGGATTGCATCAATATATTCCATAACCGCCATGGTTAACGTCCCCCTTCTTCGCTATCTGCATAGACATGCGTCAGCGTGTCCTCAGGTTTCGGATATGGCGCGTTGTCTGCATATTCTGTCGCTTCTTTCATTTCTAAAGCAAGCTGAGAAGCCAGATCTGCATCCCGGGCTTCGTCCCATATACCGCAATCAATCAAATAGTTCTTCATGCGAGGAACGCCATCTTTCTTCCAATTCTCTTCAACTTCTTCTTTGGTCCGGTAAGCCAGATCATTGTCAGAAGTAGAGTGAGGAGACAACCGGTACATCATCGCTTCAATCAGTGTCGGACCTTCACCTGCTATGGCACGGCGACGTGCTTCCTTCACAGCAGCATACACTTCAAGCGCATCGTTACCATCTACTCGAAGTCCAGGGAAGCCATAACCAAGCGCACGATCCGAAATCTTGCCACTAAGCTGCTTGTGAATCGGTACCGAGATTGCGTACTGATTGTTCTCGCACATAATAATAACAGGCAACTTGTGCACACCTGCAAAATTGGCGCCTTCGTGGAAATCACCCTGATTACTCGATCCTTCACCAAACGTAACAAAAGAAACGAAGTCTTTTTTCTTCATTTTGGCAGCGAGTGCAAATCCAACAGCGTGCGGAACCTGTGTTGTAACCGGACTGGAGCCCGTCACGATCCGCAGCTTTTTGTGACCAAAGTGACCCGGCATTTGCCGACCGCCACTATTCGGATCTTCCGCTTTGGCAAAAGCAGACAGCATCAACTCACGAGGAGTCATGCCGACCGCCAGCACGAAGCCGTAATCGCGGTAATAAGGTAAGTAATAATCGTGATCCCGGTCCAGACCAAAAGCAGCGCCGACTTGCGCAGCCTCCTGACCTACACCGGATACGTGAAAGTTAATTTTGCCGGCCCGTTGCAAGAGCAAGCAACGCTCGTCAAACTTGCGTGCCAGCAGCATGTATTTGTACATATCCAATACTTCACCATCGCTAAGTCCCAGCTGTTGATGCCGATGGACCGCGTCTGCAGTACCTTGTGAACTCATATGAGGTACCTCCTTTTAATCAGAGCCTTTGCAAGTCTTACTACCCGATCTTATAACCTGGTACTAAGACTTGGCTTAACCTTATTATAATCTCTTTTGCCCGAAAAAGGAAAGGACCTTTCTCACAAGCTTGTTTGGCTTACATTCCAATCGCCTTTCCATCAACGGCCAACATCGCTTCACCCATGATTTCCGACAGTGAAGGGTGTGGATGGATCGTTTGTCCGACTTCCCAAGGTGTGGCATCCAGCATCTGAGCCAGCGAAGCCTCAGCGATCAATTCCGTCACATGGGTGCCAATCATATGTACCCCCAATATATCATTCGTCTTGGCATCTGCGATCACCTTCACGAATCCATCACGACTTCCGTGAATGAGCGATTTGCCAATAGCCTGAAACGGGAACTTGCCTGTTTTGACTTCGTAGCCACGTTCTTTAGCTTCATGCTCCGTAAATCCAATGCTGGCTGCTTCCGGACGCGTATACACACAGCGCGGAATGCGGTGGGATTCAACAGCATGTACCGTTTCGCCCGCCAGGTGATTGACAGCTAGAATGCCTTCATGACTTGCGGCATGTGCAAGCTGCAAACCGCCGATGCAATCACCAATAGCATAGATGTGACCTTCACCGGTCTGTAACTGTTTGTTAACAGCGATGAAGCCGTGTTCCAGTTTGATATCCGTATTCTCAAGTCCGATATTTTCGACATTGGCCTGACGTCCAACCGAGACGAGCATTTTCTCCGCTCTCAGCGTTTCCTGCTTTTTTTCGCCAAGTTGTACATCTATCTGAACGCCTTGTTTATCGGTGCTATAGGTTTCTGTCAGAACATTGGCACCTGTCAGGAAACGAACACCCCGTTTGCCAAGTAAACGCTGCATTTCCTTGGCAACATCCTCATCCTCGGCAGGCAGCACATGCGCAGCTGCTTCTACCACGGTGATGTCTACCCCGAAATCATTCAGCATGGATGCCCACTCCAGACCAATTACACCTCCACCAATAATGATTAGTGACGCAGGAAGCTCATCCATTCGTAGTGCCTCGTCACTACTCATAATAAACTTACCGTCCGGTTCCAGACCGGGGAGCACACGCGGACGTGAACCGGTAGCAATAATGAGATTGGTCGGAACCACCGTATCCATCTCGCCGTCTTCGAACTCTATAGCGACCGCTCCGCTCTGCGGGGAGAAGATGGATGGTCCAATAACGCGACCGTTCGCGTGTACGACCTGGATTTTATTTTTTTTCATCAAATATTGAACACCCTGGTGGAGCTGCTCCACAATCGCATCCTTGCGCGCCTGTACTTTGGGAAATACAAGTGTGGCCCCAGCTGTCTCAATACCATACGTCTCGCTCTCCTGAATCTCGGCGTACACTTCCGCACTTTTCAGCAAAGCCTTACTCGGAATACAGCCACGGTGCAGGCAGGTTCCACCAAGTTTGTCCTTTTCAATAATAACGACTTGTTTCCCGAGCTGTGCAGCCCGGATCGCGGCAACGTACCCGCCAGTACCTCCTCCAAGTATTGCAACATCACATGTAATTGGCATCTCTCATGTTCTCCTCTATCGATCAAATTTCAATATGATTTATTAAATGATAATGGGTTGACTCCTCGTTTTGCATACATTCTCTATATACCATTGTACTCTCCTTGCGCGGTCAACTCAAAGTTTGAACCAATCACACATGGACAGCCTATGCATTCCAAGCTATGATGGAATCAGGAATGATCTGTAAGCGCAACCTTTTATTTTATGTCGACTCTGGCAGAAGGGGTATAATGCTCATGAATACAAGATTGGTCTTTGGGCGATTTTTGGCGATTGTGGTTCTCGTCATTCCCGGGTTAATGGCAATGAAGGGTTTTCTGATGATGAAAGATGCCCTGTTCCTATATTATGCCGAGCACGGGAACGAACAGATTTCACCAGGTTTCCAGTGGCTTTCCTTCGGCGGTGGACTTGTCCTTTTTGCGGCAGGTATGAGTTTTCTGGGAGGCTGGATCCTGTTCCGTGACCGCAAGCGTAATTATGTAGGTCCCCGCTTCCGCTCCAAAAGTGTACCTGAAAAAGCAGAGACGCCCGGAAGGACTCCATGAGTCCGGGCTTTTTGTCGTTTCAATCTCCCCGTAGGATAACAGTTACAATAATGACGATATGATATGAACGCTGACCATTTGCTTTATTAACTTAAAATGTTAAGGTATAATGCCTATTCATTCACACATGCAACACGCCGACAACTTTACATAGACAGGATGGATCATCATGGTTTCGTTTTTAATCACGTTACAACGATTGCTCAAAGGCATTTTCCATGCGTTCAAGGACCCCAAGTTTCTGGCTCTGTTCGCGTTAACTGCCGCAACTTTGCTGTCAGGTACTTTGTTTTACACTCGTGTTGAAGGTCTGCATTGGATCGATGCATTGTACTTCTGCGCTGTAACTCTAACGACGGTAGGACACCCTGACTTTGTGCCATCCACCGGATTTGGCAAAGCTTTTACCGTCATCTACATGTTTGCAGGCATCGGCCTCACCTTTGCCATGATTGCCAGAATTACAGCAGCTATTCTATTTCCCCGCAAATTAAAAACAGAAGAGAACCCGGAGTAATCTCCGGGTCATTCGTATAATGCATCCCGCAGTTTGGTAGACATACGTGACTCTTTGGAAGAGGACTTCAAAATCGTTCTGCGCAACGTAAGGTTACTTGCCTGTAGACGCTCCGCTTCAGCGAACAGTTCTGCAAATAACACCTGCGCCGCTTCATCCAGAGAACCCTGTTCTTTCAGGCTTATATATCGCTCTTGCAGTGATGTCAATGCTTCACTCATCGTAAACACCTCTTTTCCATAACTCCTGATGATCCGTTGCTGGAACCAACGGCTTAACATTCCATATAGTAACACAAAGCTGCACAGATTAGTTCTGGCTCTTACCAAAGATTTTGTGGTACTCTGTAATGGTCGCTTTTTTTGTTGAATCCCGTATGTGAGAGGAGTAGCAGCACCGTGGAAACTGGACGCATTACCGTAATTACTGGACCCATGTTCAGTGAAAAATCCGGTGAACTCATTCGCCGTTGTCAGAAACTAATTCAATTTGGCCGTAAAAAGGTTGTGGCCTACAAGCCAGCCGAGGATGACCGCTTTGCCCAGGACGAGATCGTGAGCCGAATTGGTTACCGACTGCCTGCTCATTCCATTCCCCGGCAATTAACCCCGGAATCCGTAGAGATGATCCTGAACCAAACCATAGATGCTGATGTTGTTGCATTTGATGAAGTACAATTTTTCAGCAGTGCCATTATGGAACTAGCCTCGGAGTTAGCCTATTGTGGCAAACATGTCATCGTAGATGGACTTAATATGGATTACCGTGGTAAGGAATTTGGTTATGTGGGCGGATTGCTTGCCATGGCAGATGACATTGAGAAACTCTCGGCTTTCTGCGCGGTATGTGGTAGCCCGGATGCTGCCTTTACCCAACGTATCGTCAATGGTGAACCCGTTACCCTGGGTCCGGTGGTCATGATCGGCGATTCAGAAGCTTACGAGCCACGTTGTCGTTGCTGCTTCATTCCCCCTCACAAAGTTGAATGCTCATCTGGATAGTGAGATCATTTAAAAGGCCCTTTCGGGCTTTTTTTTGTTGCATTCGATCAAAAAGCTTCATGATGGGCAAACACATAAAAAAGCACCGCTTCGCAGCGATGCTTCCAGAGTCACTTCCCGCTAATCCCGGGAAACAAAATATTTGTTGGTCATGTAGTAAGCGTCACCACGCGACGTTTCCACCATTCCTTTTTTCGCATCCAAAAATACAATCTCTTTACACTTCGTGCAGTACCATTTCGTACGCTTATATGGCGATTCCGTCACGTAAGCCGTGCCGCATTTACAATCAATCTTCATTAATAGCTCGGTTGATTTATAAGCACTGGACAAACGTTCCAGGTTATCCTGCTGCTGTGTAGGCATAATGGTCTGCTGATAATCCGATAAATGATTCTGAACCTTGAAATCTGCCACCAATCCTGCATTCAATCCAAAAAACTCCTTGCCGATCTCGGTCACGAAGCGCTTCTCATTTCTGTAGCAATCCAGCCACTCAATAATCTGCTTATTTGACAGTGGAACCGTACCCTTGATACCGCTGTTTAAGGTGTAGGTCATGATGTATAAAGTATCGTCTTGTCTACCTGAGTACATTAGAATCCTCCTTCGAATACATTTGCTAATGTACTACAAAAACGCGCATAAATCAAAGCAATGTTATTTCCTGAGCGCATCTTTTCTTATTAAATGGGGAACATTTCTCGTTCATCTGCCAAAGTCTTACAAGAACTGCATACACCTGAAACATTTCCCTGTGGGGCTGCATAATGTACGATCGATTTCACGTTTTTCTTGCATATGGAACAGTAGTACCTCCTTTTCTTTTTTGGGGTGTAGTCGGATAGCTTCACTACGTTTGGGTCTGGTCGGAATCTGCGTAAGAAGCCCAGCCATTTCATCTCGCTTCACTCTTCCTTGTTCGCCTACATCGTAGTCGTTTTTTCAGTTTTAGCTAGAAAAACATTTGTCTTTTGTTATGTATACGATTCCAAGTTGTACATGCCTGTCTCATAATTATTCGACGTTTTGAGCGTTTTTCCTGTTTTTAATCTCTACCCATACAAAAAAAACCGACAGAACCTGCTCCCCTTTCTTAGGAAAAACAGCATTTCGGTCGGTCTTCGTCACATTATTTATAAAACGTTCCCAGCACGTGCAGCTCGGGTGAGCGTTCAATGCGAAACGGATAAATATACCCCTGCTTCATCCGGGCAAACCTGCGACTCCATAGATCCACTCCGGAGGTGAACTGGTAGGCCTGATATATAAACTTGGAACAATAATTATGTTCAATACTATGCAAATTAGTCTGCAAACGGTAGAATTTTACCTGTTTGTAATGTGCGTGTACCCACTCGGCTGCCTTCACCCCCGCTTGATTCAATCTGGAACGGAATACGATAAATCGGTCCCCTTCATAGAAGCGAGTAAGATACCAGTCCAGGGAATCAGCAAATACTGGCCCATACGGATGCACATGATACACTTTACCGTCAAGACCGATGATGCCCATATGTCCCGCGTAATACGTCGATTCCGAGCTTGGTGTGTACACAATATCCCCCGGCTCCAGCTTCATCTCTCCCAATGCGCGCAGAGGCAAGTCCTGCTGCAATCGTTTGGCTGCTGAACGTTCACGCCGTCCTTCAACCAGCAAGCGATGAAGTGCACCGGCAAGCGCAAGAAACATTTTGGACCACTTAATTCGTTTCTTGGCAGGTCGGTTAAACCACCGCTGGATGAAGGTGGAACCTCGCTCTGGTTGTGAACCCTTTTTCATACGCTGCACTCCACTCTCATCGAATTGCCATCTTGTTCTTCATTACATACAGTTTCTCAGGCTTATTATAGACAAATGATGGGCTTTGTTCAAATTCTGAACTCGTTCTATCTTGTGCAATTATGCCTTCTTATTACCCACTTTATGCAAAAAAATAACTTCGGGAATTAACCCGAAGTCATCTTATAATCGTATCCTGACCCTAGTGCTTACCTTTATTCCTCTACCACACCAAGAGCTTTGTTTTTCTCCTTAAAACGGCTGTTATGGGAAGACACATAAGCCACTTTCTCCGCTTCAGGGTCCATGTAAAGCTTCGCACTGTTCACCGCGAGGGCTGCATCTGTGAAAGTACCAGCAATCAAATACAGTTTGCTACCATAATCTACAAAATCACCTGCGCCAAAAACCCCAGGAATATTCGTTTGCAATCTATCCGTCGTAGTCACATGCCATTCGCCAAGGTCGAGTCCCCAATCACGGATTGGACCAAAATCACTCTTCATGCCATGGTTTACAATGACAGCATCTACTTCAAGCAGTTCAGTTTCGCCTGTGTCCACGTGTGAAATGGTCACTTGTTCAATTACATCGCCACTTAAACTATGCAGGGTCTCTACCGCATACGGTGTACGAACATCTACAGAGGATTCTCTCATGCGGAGTACGTTACGCTCCAGCCCGCCAAAGCGGTCACGTCGATGCACAACTGTAACTTGCTCTGCCAGTGCTTCCAGTTCATTCGCCCAATCTACAGCAGAGTCGCCTCCACCCGAGATGAGCACACGTTTGCCACGGAAAGGCTCCAGTTCTTGCACGGTATAATGCAGATTGCTAACCTCATAACGGTCTGCCCCTTCAAGCTCCAGCTTGGCCATTTTATATATACCATATCCGATTGCTAAAATGACAGTACGTGTCCAGTGTTGTTCACCTGTTGCAGAAGTTAATAGAATCGTGCCATCAGGTTGACGCTCAAATCCTTCGATCTGTTGTTCAAACACAAGGGTTGGCTCAAACGTTCGCGCCTGTTCTTCCAATTGTTTAATCAGATCTTCACAGAGCATCGGTGTCACGCCCCCAACATCCCAGATCATTTTCTCTGGATAGAAGAGCATGCGACCTCCCAATTTGTCACGTGCTTCAATCAACTTGGTCTTCATATCTCGCATGCCGCTATAAAAGGCAGAGTACATGCCCGCAGGGCCACCGCCGATAATGGTTACATCATAGAGTTCCAACTGCTGATTCATTTATATAATACCTCCGTTAATTCGATCCAGAACATCGAGTATTTGATATCGATTCTCATTATCACTTAAAACCTAGTTTAATGGCAATCTTATCAAATTACAATGGCTAAAAATCAAACATTTCTTATACGAAACTTTTGCGATGACTTCTCTTCTTACGATTGGGCTCTTGGAGCGGCCAACAGTTTATCTACGATAAAATCAAGTTGTTTATTGATTGAATATATATCTGAATAATAGAAGAAATCGAAATCAATCTCGATCAGACGACCTTCTTTGATCGCCGGATACTACTCCAGATTGGATTATCCGTCAGATTATCTGCCCCTTCATACACGGAGCGAAACACATAGTCCCCGATATACTCAGGAAGTACTTCCATGGATATCGTGGAGCCGGCCGCATCCGAAACCACATCAATTTTTTTCTGTACCACTTCAGGAGCTTTCATTCCCAAGTACTCATATACCGCCTGAGATCCTCGGCCAAATTGTTTGCTCTCTACAATGACCATACCTTTCAAACCACCCTCCACAATGGAGATTGTTTTGTCCAGTATACCTGCATCTGCAAGAGTCTTCTTACTCTCTTCAACTTTGTTGTTGAGATTGGTGATTAACGTCTCGGCTTCCTGCTCTTTGCCAAAAATACTCGCTATACTATGGAGTCTTTCTTCTGTAGACAATTTTTCATACGGAATATATACCGTAGGTGCAATATCTTTTAATAACGTATACGTTTCTTCTGAAGGCACAATGATCAGATCCGGATCGAGATCAATGACCGCTTCGGGATTCGGCTCGAACCAGGTACCCAGTGCGTTTACACCTTCAAGCTCACTCTTGTATGCAGCCCCGTCGTATACATCTGAGGTAGCGATTGGTTTAACGCCAAGTGCAACGACATCCCCTGGAGATATAATACAACAACTCGTTTGGGGTTCGCTGGAACAACCACGTCACCTTTAACCGTTGAGACCGTGCGTGTTTCATTGTCTTTGTTCGTCTGGCTGCCTGTGTCCGATGACACGGCCGTACTGCTGTTATTGGAACTGGCACCCGTTCCTTCGCCAGCTGTTGGTGTTGTTGCCGTACCTGAGGAACAGGCTGCGAGGAGCATCGTGATGCTCAATAATGCAACCATGATCATACTGGAACTTGTTTTTTTTCTTCTCATTGGTGTAGACCCTCCGTCTATATATTGATAATGATTCTCATAATCAATATATCCCGACTTCCATCTTCGGCCAATGGACGATTCAGAGATTTGCAATGGACGATCCTCTGTTCGCGCCTCTTCTCTCATCTTTCGTTGATACAAAATCGGAGAGATCCCCACATGTTTTTTGAAGATGCGACTAAAATAATACACATCCGAATAACCCACTTCTGCTGCAATTTCACTCAGCGTTGCATCCGATCGTACAAGCAGATTGCGAGCCTTGACAATTCGGGTCTGAATTAAATAATCAATGGGACTGTAACCCGTCTGTCGTTTGAATTGCATGGATAAATGACGGGAGCTATAGTTGAATTGTTCAGCCAAAAAATCGAGCGTGACCTGTTCCCTGTAATGGTTCTGTATGTAACGAAGCGTTTGTTTCACCGGATCAGCAAGCTCTGTTTTGATCTCCTGTTCTGCCAGCTGAACCATCATTTCATGAATGAATTGGTAAAACAAACTTTTCGTATGTAGCAGATCCAGACTGCCAGACTGTGCCCATGCACCCTCAAGCTCATCAAGGTAACGTAACAGTCCAAGTGGACTACTTGGTGTAAATCCATATTGCAAAGAGAACGGTGCAACATCAGGCTGTGCCAATAACCACTTTTTGCGATAACTAGGAAAGGCAAGAAATGCTCTGTAGTAGAGCAGAATATATTCGAAATCTTCGTTGGTTTGGATATCCAGTGAAGATCCTTTCGCCCCATGAAGCATGTAAAATCGCTCTGCCTTGTAGGCATTTCCATCCAATTGAAGTTGAGCCGATCCTCGAATCGTATATATAAAACCATTTGCCGGAAGTGTATAAGACTCCAGTTGTGCCCCTGCCTCCATAACAATCCGGCGTATATCCAGGACCTTAACAGCGGCATGATTCCAGCATTTCATCTGTTCATCTAATTGCATCAAATACTCTCCAATCCCAGCCTCACCCTCAACAAAGACCTGGCAAGGTCATCATTCTGCAACACATCCTATAACATATGTGTAGCAGAGGTTCACTAATATATCCTTCATTATAGATGATAATAATTTTCATTATCAACTGTAATTTGGACTGGCATTGGGTTTCATCTTATTAAGCACGTGTTACATTTATTTTTGTTCAGAGATCTTCGTAAACCACGCGGCTAATTCCTCGGTCTGATCCAATGTTGCAATCGGGTCAAAGTACCATGAACGATCCGGGCTCCAGATAAACACACGATCATTTTTAACAGCATCCAATGAGCTCCAGACCGGTTTGGCTTTCAACTCCTCTACAGTCAGATTATCCGCAGTTAGAATAATGTAATCTCCGGCGAATTCAGGAATCGCTTCCGCTGAAACCTCAACAAGCTGATCTTTCATTAATATCTCTTTTTTATCTGCAGGAGGATTCAAACCAAGCGCACTGTAGACTGCCTGACCTCCCCTACCAAAATTATCACCAAAGGCCAACGGTCCTTTATCATAGAACTGCATGACCGACACCTCGGCTGCTGGATCAATCGCCTCACCGACGCGCTTTTGAGCATCTGCAATTCTCGCGTCATAATCGGCTAACCAAGCCTCGGATTCTTTTTCTTTATTTAGCACTTCTCCGAAGTAGGCGATCTCTTCATGGGTGTTTTTCAATTGGCCATAAGGAACAACAAGAGTTGGGGCAATTTTGCTGAAAGATTCAAATAAATCAGGATCACCCGTAACAATCAGGTCGGGTTGAAGTTCCAACACCTTTTCTAGAGAGATGGTTTCGTATTCACCAATATTCTCTACGCCTTCAAGTGATTCGATAAAATAAGGATTTTTCAGGTTCATCTCCGGTGTACCCACAGGTTTGATTCCGAGAGCAATCAGGCTCCCCAGATACAAGTCAACCACAATCCGTTTAGGTTCAGCGGGGATTGTTATATCTCCTTTAACTGTTGAGATTGTACGTGTTTCCGATGTTTTGCTTTGATTCTCCGCTGTTACTGTCTTCGTTTGACTTGACGTACTATTGCTTCCGGATGCATCCCCGCTCGAATTACTGGCAGCACCTGTAGAGCAGGCACTAAGCAGTAATGTAAGACTTAGTAGAATACTCAGCAGCATTCCCGTTCTTGTCTGTCTGTTCATATTGATTGACCCTCCATGCTTATATTGATAATGATTCTCACCATCAGTATAAACATACCTTCCACTTCCACCTCTGGAAATGTCATTTCGCGCCATGCCTGATGTCAGATCAGGCCAAAACAGGGGCATTGAGGTCTTTTCTTTGAATTGCAGAGGAGAAAGACCTGTATGTTTCTTGAACATTCGTCCCAGATAATATCCGTCAGGATAACCGATGCCTGCTGCGATCTCTTCCAATGTAGCGTCCGTTTGCAGTAACATCTCCTTGGCTTTGAACAAACGAAACTGAATCAGATAATCAATTGGGCTATAACCAGTCGACTGCTTGAACTTCCGTGACAAACTTCTCGGACTGGAGCCGATCATTTCTGCCAAAGCATGTAGTGTAAGCGGCTTGGTATAGGAAGATTCTACAATCTCAATGACTTTGCTGACCTGATCCATGGTTCCTAGATAGCGGTTGGATGCACGAGGAATCTGTGATGATATCTGCTCCACAAATGCATAGAACAAACTCTTGGTCTGGAAGTGCTGAATGGGGTTCTTTTGATCCCACAAAAAATGCATTCGTTTCAATTGCCCAAATAGTATGGTTGGCGTATCAGGGGTAAACCCGTAGATCATTTGGAACGGATTGATGCGCTCCATTATCCCTCGCAGATCGTTTCTCCCTCCACTCGGCAAGTTCGCTTTATACATGAGGTAATATAACTGTAATCCCTTTGCTCCAGTTCGAATATTCAACGTGCTCCCTTTTCCCCCATGGAGAACATAAAAGTGGCTCACTTCATACTTTTTGTTGTCTATCATCACTCCAGCATCACCCTGAATGGTGAGCACGAAGGTGCTTGTCGGAAATTTGTATGTTATCTCTTCATACGCCCCCAATTCCATGTAACGGATATCTGTTATACTCACAGCAGCATAGTTCCAGAGTATATAATAATCATTCCACATTTTGCCAACCCATCTCCGTCTAAATAGATTATGACTGAACTCTGTCACTCACTTATTGATAACCATTATCAATTATAACAATGAAGTAAGCAATACATCTACGTAAATGAATTCATTCAGACGAAGTGAGACATCTTCATTTACTTCTCTTAACATCCGATATATGTAAATAGATCCATGATAAAGCGTAAAGGAGCACAGGATATGAATTCAATCTCATCTGCAACCAAAAGCAGTTTCACTCCCGGGAATCAAGTCCCCAATCGGGACAAAGAAATTCAGGGACTCATGCAGCAGAAGATCAGACTTAATGAAGAAATGCAAGGCGTAAAGGCGAATGACGAGCTGGATACGAAGACCAAAGCAGAGCGAATCAAATCCTTAACAAGTTCTATATCACAGATTGAAAGTCAGATTGCCCAAATCAAAGCGGAAGAATTGCAAGAAAAAAACAAATTAAACCAGCCCGAAAAGGTTCAGCAACAACAGTCTAAACCAACCGACGAGGCACAGGCCCCTTCACTGGATCACCTCATCAAGCATAGCCAGACTTATGACCAATTGGGCAAGTTGGTTGGTTTGCGTGATCACATGCAAAGTTCCATTCAGACCACCGAGGGAGAAACCCGTTTCGACCGACTCGTTCTCGAGATCAATGCAGAAAAAGATATCGGCAAATCCATGATGATGGAAAATGCAGAGCGTACCGTATTCCAGACCAAACGAGAATTAGTTCAGGATATCCATTCCCAGTTAAACAAAGTGAATCAGAAGATTGGGGATCTGGTGAAAGAAATCCATCAACCCACACCCCGAGAATCGGTCCAACCTCCTCTCTCTACAAGACGTGAGCAAGAAGAGAAGCAGGAAGTGAATGAAGAACAAAAAGCTGGAAACGCAGAAAGTTCTTCAAACCGAAAAGTTTTGGAACAGGATTCTGGCGATCGCTCACAAAAGGCGACATTTGCTTCTCCAGCTGCACCTTATCCATCTGTCGATATTCGAGTTTAAGTCAGCCTTGTCTAATATTAATAACCTATATGTATACATATGGAGTTTGAAGCCTTTCCAGTGACGAGACTTTGACTCATATCCAATGATGCACTGATAGAATAACCGCTTGTACAGGTGAGTAATACTCCTGATATTGGGCGGTTTTTCTGCTTCTTACAGGTTAACCGCATCTACTCTGGATATTTCTTAGCATGGCTTAACTAGCGCTATCATTTGCACAGATGATGCTGCCAGTTATCGCTTTGCAACCTTTTTTGATTCGCGTAGCTTCATTGATGACTTCATCTATATTTTCATATTTTTGCTTGCTGTTCGTCACCACAGCGATGGATACCGAAACCAGAGGAATGGGGCGATTCAGTCCAGAACGTCCTTCACCCAGAACATATTGATGATGCCAATCTTCATCGTTGTAGAACGTTCTCTTCATGTGCTCGAAACCAGATATAACCTCATCACTAATTTGTTTGTATTCATGATGATTCAGAATTGCAATAAAATCGTCTCCCCCGATATGACCAAGAAAGGCTTCAGGAAATACAAAAAGCTGGCGAAGCAAGTTAGCTGTCGCCTGAATAAGCTGATCCCCCATTTTGAACCCATAGCTATCATTGTAGGATTTGAATTGATCGAGATCGACATACAGTACACTAAAATGATCCATCTGGAGCGCCTGATATAGCCGTTCATCTATGATATGGTTCCCTGGAAGGCCTGTTAACGGGTTCATAAAAATCGCCATTTCGGCACGCACATCCGCAACAGCCAGCAGCAAACGGCGGATACTCACCGCTCCAAAGAAACTTTCCCCCGATGTGATCAGTACAAGGTCATAGAGATCCCCTTCATCTCGATCCATGGCAAGAACGCTTACATCCGTAATCTGTTCCGAATAATCCACAACGAGTGCCCGTATGTTCATCACCAGTTCTACAGGACGTCCCATATATAGATTATAGCCATACTGCGAACCAATCTGCTGAAAGAATCGGGGTCGCATCATCAATGACACACCCTTCTCCCCCATAACAGCCACACCTTCCAGACTAGGATTGGACTTAAAAAGTTGATAGACGATATCGCATTTTGTATCAGATTGTACTACGGGAATCGGTTCAGCAATTTCACCTATTTGCGTAAACATACCATTCTACTCCTCTATTCGTAGCATCAAATCTAATTATTCTTTTATATATGTAGGACTTTGTCAATGGTCACATCGTACCACTTTCTACTTGAAAAAGCGTTAACTGAAGGTAAAAGTTTATGAAACATTTCCTATTTCTGAATTTTACCATTAGGGACCTTTCTTTATAGCTTCATCTCAAAATTCAGAAACAATCCTGCAGAGATAAATTTCATCATCATGATCTGTGTTATTTCGTTATGCAAAAATACCGTCATTACTGGATATGTTTAATCCAATAATTGACGGTATTCGTTGGCATACATTACTGAAGTTTATCGGCATGAAAGGAACGAATCAGATATTAAACGCCAAAATTCATTTGGCTGGAATCTATTCTGAATCTAAAGTTTCAATGCCGGCTCACTACTCCTGACCCTTTCAGGAGACCTTATGCTCAATTCTCAGCTTGTCAGCGACCATCGCGATGAACTCGGAATTCGTCGGTTTCGACTTGCTGATATTAATCGTATAGCCGAACAGGTGGCTGATGCTGTCGATGTTGCCGCGTGTCCATGCTACTTCAATCGCATGACGGATGGCACGTTCGACGCGAGACGGCGTGGTTTTGAATTTTTCGGCAATGGCCGGATACAGTGTTTTGGTGATGGCGCCCAAAATTTCGATATTGTTATACACCATCGTAATCGCTTCACGCAAATACTGATATCCTTTAATATGCGCAGGAACGCCGATTTCATGTATGATGGACGTAATGTTTGCGTCCAAATTTTTGTGTTTGCCCATCGGCACCACATTGGATCTGTTCATAAACATGGATGATCCATTGTTGGTCGACATCGCAGTCTGATTTCCCACCAGCTGACGCACACGATTCGCGAGCACTTCCATGTCAAACGGCTTAAGAATGTAATAGGAAGCTCCGAGTTGCACGGCACGCTGTGTGATGTTCTCTTGTCCGAATGCCGTAAGCATAATGACTTTAGGCTGTGGAGACAAATTCAGATCCCGCAAGCGCTCCAGTACACCCAATCCATCCAGATGAGGCATGATAATATCCAGGATCAGTACATCCGGTACATCCCGGGTTTGCTCCAGCAATTGCAGCACTTCTTCTCCATTGTATGCAATGCCGGTTACTTCCATATCTTCCTGTTCGGATATATATTCGGCAAGCAAATTCGTAAATTCACGATTATCATCAGCCAGCAATACCTCAATTTTTTGCAAAACGGTATCCTCCTTTAATTTAAACAACGTTTCGTACATTTCCTTACATGTTAAATTTTCGACACAGTTGATGAAATTCCTTCTGTCGAAAATTATTTTTCTTTATTTTTTTTTCATGTTACTATATAATAAATAATTTATTTCATTATCCGATATATTATTTTTATTTTCGACAAAAAAGAACCTCAGGGCTGTTATCCAGCCTTGAGGTTCTTTGCGTTTTCTTTTTTCATCATCACACCCGCATCCTGTAGCATCCATTCAATGAAGCATCCGTAACCCGATTTCGGATCATTAACAAACACATGAGTGACTGCACCAATCAATTTACCGTTTTGCACAATCGGGCTGCCGCTCATGCCTTGAACGATTCCACCCGTCTTATCCAGCAATTTCGGGTCGGTGATGCGAAGAACGAGACCTTTGGTCGCTGGTTCGGATTGATCTGCCACATGAACAATGTCAATCGAGAAGCGTTCCACTTGTTGACCATCAACCACGGTGAGTATTTCAGCAGGACCTTCCTTAACTTCATGGGAAAAAGCAACGGGAATGCCTTTGGAATACAGACTGTGCTCAGGATTTCCGGACATCTTACCAAAGATACCAAAAGCCGTATTGCGTTCAATATTGCCCAAAATTTTGCTTTCCTTGAGGAAATGAGCACGTTTTTCGCCTGGATCACCCGTCTCACTTTTGGAAATGGACGTGACATTGGATTGAACGATCTGACCACTACCCACAACAATCGATGTTTGTGTGTTCATATCTGTAATTACATGGCCTAAGGCCCCATAAACACCCTGATCGGGAGCATAGAAGGTGAGTGTGCCAACTCCGGCTGCGGAATCACGAATGTACAATCCAAGCCTCCATGCTTGATCTTCTGCATCATATGCCGGAGTCAATCTTGTTTTGACGGTTTCCTTACCCCGTTTCAACACGACATCGATGCCTTTTTTGTTCTTGCCAGCAAATTCAACAGCTTCGGAGACACCAGCCACGCCATCAAGACGTTTACCATCCATATGCGTAATCAGATCTCCAAGCTTAATGCCCGCGGTTTCTCCGGGTGATACTCGCTCATCCTGCCCGGAACGGACCAGATGATGCCCAACCACCAGAATGCCTGCAGATTTAACTTTGACGCCAATCGTTTGACCCCCGGGTACCACACGCAAATCCGGAATCACATTCACATGCACTGTTTTGACAGGAATTCTACCCCACAACTTTAACGTCAATTTCGCATGTCCCGTCTGTTGCGGGTGAAGATGCAAAGGTTGTTGCCTGGTAACGTGCATCGCTGCCTGATCATCCAAACCAACGATATCAGGACGATCTACAACAGCGCTTGAAGCAGCAGGAACGGCGAGCCGTACATCCACTTGCCTGCCAGCAAAAACCTGCAATTCATCCGGCAGCGAAGCATAACTTTGCACAGGCTGAATGGCCTGGCTGATCACACAAAGAAAGAAGGCAAATAAAAGACCTAGAAATTTCTTCCTGAGGGGGAATTCAATGGCTGTCACACTCCCTTTGCTTCTTTCGCTTGACGAAAGGTGGTCGCCAATTGCGTACCTATAAGATAACCTCGCCCCCAGGCTTTTATTACTGTCAAACATTACGCCAGCCGCTCGTTTCACCCTTTTTTGGCTTCCGCCAAATTCAGCATTTCCTGTGCGTGATGCAGTGTTTTTTCTGTAATTTCCACGCCGCCCAGCATACGTGCCAATTCCTTCACTCTGCCTTCGTCTGACAGCGATTCCACTTGCGTCATCGTCCGTCCATCGTAGACATGTTTCTCGATGAGGTATTGATGATCTGCCATACAAGCCACTTGTGGTAAGTGAGTTATTGAGAAAACTTGGCACGTCGAAGACAAACGGAACAATTTTTCCGCAATGGATTGAGCGGCTCTACCGCTAACGCCTGTGTCGACTTCATCAAAAATCAACACAGGTATCCGATCATGTCGTGCAAAGATACTCTTCATGGCCAGCATCATTCTCGACAACTCACCACCTGAAGCAATCTTGCCCAGTGGGCGCAGAGGCTCACCGGGGTTCGGTGAGATCAGGAATTCCGCATTATCTGCACCATGACGATTCAGACGAATACGCCGTCCATTCCATTCAATGCCTTTCGGATCTTCGAACGGAGTAATCTGCACACGCAGTGTCGTTCTCTCCATCTGTAGATCTTTAAGCTCACTTTCCACCTGAGCAGCAAGTTCCTCGGCACATTGTTTGCGAATTTTGCTGAGTTCCTCGGCAGACTCCATCACAAGGTTAAGCATTTTGTCACGTTCAGCCCGCAATATCTCCAGACGTTCGTCCTTGTTCTCCAGTTGGTCGGTTTCATGACTAATCTGATCATAATAACTCAAAATAAGTTCCACACTGTCTCCGTATTTCCGTCTGAGGCCAGAAATCAGATTCAGCCTTTGTTCCACTTCTTCCAGTCTTCCCGGATTAAATTCAATTTTCTCCCGGTAATCCCTTAACTGAAAAGTCGCATCTTCCAATTGATAAAAAGCCGATTGCAGCTGTTCAACAATTGGTTGTAATCCTTTACTGTCATATCCTGATATATCTTCAATTCGTGAAAGTGCAATGCTTACAGCTTCAAGCCCGCGTTGACCACTGAGCAGATCATATGCACCAGCAACACTGTCCATCATTTTCTCACTATGGGATAGTTTGACCCGTTCTTCCCGAGTAATTCATCCTCACTCTGAGTTAGACCTGCCGCTGCGATCTCTTCAAGTTGAAAGCGATACATATCCAGAAGTTGATATGCACGCTGACTCGACTCCTGAAGCGCACGCAGTTCTTTTTCGGCCGTGATAAACTTACTGTAGCGCTCCTGATACTTCGCTTTGACGGGTCCAATTACTTCCGAGCCATACGTATCAAGAAGCCCCAGATGGCTCTCTGCGCGCAGCAAACTCTGGTGTTCATGTTGACCATGGATATTAATCAGCTTCTCCCCTACTTCACGCAGCATGGTCAGATTGACCAATTGTCCATTAATCCGTGACGTGCTTTTACCCTGCGTGTTCAATTCACGCCTGATCACCAAATGCTCCTCCGGTTCACAATGGATACCAAGCTTCTCCAATATCTGCCATACCGGATGGCTCTGCTCCATCTCGAAAAGAGCTTCCATCTCAGCCTTGTCACATCCATACCGGATCAGGTCCGCTGAACTCCGTCCTCCGGCAATCAAACCAAGTGCATCTATAATGATCGACTTCCCCGCACCCGTTTCCCCAGAGAGAACATGGAATCCCGGATGGAATACAACGTCAACTTCTTCCACCACAGCCAGATTACGAATCGATAAAGTAACTAACATCTGCAACAACACCTCCGGATGACTAACTCAGAAATTATGTTTTTGAATCATTGATTAGGAAATGTAACCCATGATCCGTTCAATGACGGTCACGCTGTTACCTTCAGTCCGGCAGATAATGAGAATCGTGTCATCTCCACAGATCGTCCCCATGACCTCATTCCACTCGATATTATCAAGCAAAGCAGCAATCGAGTTGGCTGTTCCCGGCAGACATTTCATCACAACCAGATTGTTCGCGTGATCAATGTGAAGGAAGTTGTCCACAAGTGCACGCTTTAGCTTCTGAATCGGATTATATCGCTGATCTGTTGGCAAAGAATACTTATAACGACCATCATCCATCGGAATCTTGATTAATAGAAGTTCCTTGATATCTCGGGATACCGTCGCCTGCGTCACCTGAAAGCCCGATTGACGCAGTGTTTCCACCAGATCGTCCTGTGTTTCTATTTCATTTTGGCTTATTATTTCACGAATCTTGATGTGTCGTTGTCCTTTCATATATGCCTCCAGTTAAATGTATTGCAATAAAGCAGCAAATGTCGTTCGCCGCAGGCTTTGCCATGCCATGTTCATTCTTTTTATATTAGTCCAGATCATACCCATCATACACATCTTCCGAATAGTCCATGAGCCTGATTAACTTAATATCGGAATCCTCCACGTCAACATACAGCAACCCTTCACAGCCAGGGTATAACAACAGATAATGAAGGAAGCGGTCCCTTAGCGCAGGTCCGGTCATTTCAAGCGGTTGTCTGCGACGGGACGTCTTCACCAGATACCTGTCATCCTCACGCTCTGCAACATAGTCAATGAACAGTCTGCTGTAAAAAACGGATCCATTGGCTTCAAAAGCCAGCGGAACTTTCATTCTGCCACCGATGACTTCATACCCTTGTGCTTCAAGCAGATCCAACGCCGGGGAATCCTGAATCTTGGCATTCAGTTGCATTCCAGACAAGCTCACAGGCACCGGTCGGGTAACCCAATTACGCAAGCCGAAGAACAGCCACAAGATCAAACAGACAGCAAGTACACCTATAACGATTGTGTCGTATTGCCCATCCATTAACGCTCACCTCGAAGACTTATTCGAGATTCAGTAACGATTTCCCTCTACATCGATCATCTTTCCAGCGAAAAGAAACCCATCCTATGATGAGTTTCCCTTAAATGTATGAGAAGCTTCTTTCGCAACTTGTTCCGCAAGTGCATCAAGTGAAGCCGGATCGTTCTCTGGTTGTGTTGCCTCTGGTACGTCCAGACGCCAATGCGCGAGAAATTCGATATTGCCTTCTCCGCCCGTGATCGGGGAGAACGTTAAGTCCTGCAGATGCAGGCCAAGTTGGTTTGCAAAATGAAGCATCGTCTGTAATACATCCTTGTGTACCTTGGAATCACGTACCACACCGGATTTGCCCACCTTATCACGGCCTGCCTCGAATTGAGGTTTGATCAAGGCCACGATATCTGCAGATTCATGCAGAAGAGCAAGCAACGGGGGCAATATGATTCGCAGTGAAATGAACGACACATCAATACTCGCAAAGTTCGGCTTAGGTCCATTCAGATCTTCGGGAGTTACATAGCGGAAATTCGTTCGTTCCATAACGGTAACCCGTTCATCATTACGCAATGACCAGTCGAGCTGATTATAGCCCACATCAATTGCGTATACATGAGATGCGCCATGCTGTAGTGCACAATCGGTAAAACCACCGGTCGATGAACCGATGTCGAGCATCACAAGTCCACTCATATCAAGACCGAAATGACGGATCGCTTTTTCGAGCTTTAATCCGCCTCTGCCGACATAGGGATGTACCGAGCCCTTAACCTTCAGCTCGGCTTCCCGTGGAATTTTCATGCCCGCCTTTTCAATCGGCTCATTGTTAGCGTACACCAGCCCAGCCATGATCGCAGCTTTTGCCTTCTCACGACTTTCATAATAGCCCTGCTCAACCAGCAGAACATCAATTCGTTCTTTCGGGAGTGACATGTCTTTCTCCTATCTTGTAGAATTACGAAGGAAATCGTGTTTTGGGCATGCCGTAAGCTGATTGAACAGCCATGTTGCGCAGTTCAGCACAGACATTCTCAACGGTAAGACCCACTTCCTCACGTTGTTCCTTAATACTGCCATGCTCGATGAAGCGATCTGGAATCCCCATCAATTTCACATGAACATCATGCAGTCCCTGTTCAGCATAGAACTCCAGAACAGCACTACCCATGCTACCTGCTTGTGATACCTCTTCAAGCACAATCAGTTTTGTGCTCCGTACAGCCAGATCACGCAGCATCTGCTCATCCAGAGGTTTGAGGAAGCGAGCGTTGATTACGCCAGCCGTAATGCCTTCCCGCTTGATCGTCTCCGATGCTTCTTCTGCAATCTGTACCATGGATCCGGAGGCTATAATTGCATATCCCTCAGATGGACGCAGTTGCTCCCAAGTTCCAATTGGAATCGGTACAAGCACATCATCCAGGGGTACCCCTACCACATTATTACGTGGATAACGATAAGCGATTGGACCTTCATTATAATCAAGCGCCGTTTTCATCATGTGGCGCAGTTCATTTTCGTCTTTTGGCATCATCAGAACGATATTTGGAATATGACGCATAAAGGCTACATCGTATACTCCCTGATGTGTTTCCCCATCTGGACCGACAAAACCTGCGCGGTCAATAGCAAACATGACGTTGGCATTATGACGGCAGATATCGTGTACAATCTGATCATATGCACGTTGCATAAATGTAGAGTATACAGCAAAGACAGGTTTTAATCCTTCCATTGCCAAAGCAGCACACATCGTTGCCGCATGCTGTTCAGCTATACCTACGTCAATCATGCGATCAGGGAATTCCTTACTGAACGGAATAAGACCCGATCCGGTAGGCATCGCTGGAGTTACAGCTACAATCCGCTTATCCTGCTTCGCAAGATCAATCAGCGTCTGACCAAATACTTCCGTGTACATTGGTTTGCCCACAGCCTTCAATACTTGACCGGATTCAATTTTGTACGGAGATATTCCGTGCCACTTGTGTGAATCGGCTTCCGCTGGCTGATATCCCTTACCTTTGGTCGTCAGTACATGAACCAGTACAGGTCCAGCCACGTTATCAGCCTGTTTGAAGGTCTCAATTAATTTGGGAATGTCGTGCCCGTCTATCGGACCCAGATAAGTGAAGCCCAGTTCTTCAAAAAGCACACCGGGTACCATCATATATTTGACACTGTCTTTGATCCAACTTGCCGATTTCGCCAAACGATCCCCAATAGCTGGTATCTTCTTGAGCATTCCCTCAACATCATCTTTCGCTTTCAGATAATGACGATCGGAACGAATCTTGCTCAAATATTTATGCATGGCCCCAACGTTTGGAGCAATGGACATTTCATTATCATTAAGAATAACCATTAGTTTTCTTTGCTCATGACCAATATGATTGAGGGCTTCAAAAGCCATACCACCGGTAAGTGCGCCATCGCCAATCATCGCGATGACTTGGTTATCCTGACCCTTCAGATCACGCGCAAGAGCCATCCCCATAGCAGCGGACAATGAAGTACTGCTGTGTCCAGCTTCCCATACATCATGTTCACTTTCGTTGCGTTTGACAAATCCGCACAGGCCATTTTGTTGACGCAATGTATCAAAACGATCCATGCGCCCTGTCAGGACTTTGTGCACATAAGCTTGATGCCCTACATCGAAAATCATTTTGTCTGCTGGACTGTTATAGCAGTAATGCAGGGCTACCGTGAGCTCAACCACTCCTAAGTTGGGTGCGAGATGCCCCCCTGTAACGGACAGTTTCTCAATCAGAAACTGCCGGATCTCTGCCGACAAAAGCACAAGATCATCTTGAGACATCGACTTTAGATCACTGGGTTGTTTAATTTGTGGAAGCAGCACGAGAATCTCCCCGCTTTCCTAGATTGTTTGATTGTTGATGTAAACCATGTATACAAGTTATGATCCAAATGACATTAGATCATTATAACATAAAAGAACAAGAATCATAATTTACTGCTCCATACTCCCGATAACGAGCATTTCCGCCAGCAAATTATGTATGATCCTTTTCCATATGTATGCCCAAATTCATTTGGGACAGACTTTTTCCAACCACTCGGAAAAAGGACATTACAATCATTACACCGTTATATATGTTTTGAAACAGCATGCTTCACCCGAAACTAATGGTCTCGACTCATCAGATAATCCGCAATTTCCAACAACCGGGATGCATCAGGTAACGCGGCTCTTTCAAGTGCATCTTTTGCTGATTGCGTAAGGGATTTCACCTCATCCATAGAAGCGTCCATGCCAATAAAATAAGGATACGTTACCTTCTGCTGATTCACATCGCTCTGTGTTTTCTTACCCATCTTTTGCTCGTCACCCGTCAGGTCAAGGATATCATCCTGAATCTGAAACGCCAGCCCCAGATCACGGCCAAACACACGCAGTGCTTCCAATTGCCCTTCCGTTGCTCCACCGATTCGTGCCCCTGCAATAAGGGAGAATACGATCAGATCACCCGTCTTGTGCAAATGAATATATTGAAGCTGCGCAAGATCGGTCATCCCCTGTTCGCCTTCCATATCAGCAACTTGCCCACCGACCATGCCTCTTGCTCCAGCAAGTTCGGACATGTCCTCCACGATCGACAGCAGAGCGTCTGGCGATACACCACTACGGCGACCAGCTTGAACAATGCTATAGAAGGCATGAGTTAACAGCGCATCACCTGCCAATATCGCTGTTGCTTCACCATATACCTTATGATTGGTTAACTTTCCCCTGCGATAATCATCATTATCCATAGCAGGCAGGTCGTCGTGGATCAAGGAATAGGTATGAACCATCTCCACGGCGCAGGCTACCGGCATTGCAGCTATACGCTGTGCACCGAAGGCTTCCGCCGCAGCAACGACCAGAAGAGGGCGAAGGCGTTTGCCTCCGGCCATAAGTGAATACTGCATCGCATCCATCAGCGATTGGGGTACATCCCAGTGAACCGGAAGAGTATGTTTCAACTCTTCCGTTACCTCAGCTGTGACCTCCTGAAGGTATGCTTGAAACGAAGGACGATTACTCATGGACTTCACCGCTCTCATCGTCAGCAGTTCCAAAGGGCTTCTTGCGAAGCTCCCCATCTTCTTCTACGATCATCTCGATCTTGCGTTCCACTTGTTCCAGCTTCAAACCGCACAGTTGCGAAAGTTTCATCCCGCGCTGAAACAGATCGATGGCTTGTTCCAACGGAACATCACCATGCTCAAGTTGACCTACGATGTCTTCCAATGCCGCCATTGCTTCTTCGAAATTCAATTCCGGTTCATTCGCCATGGGTATTGTCGTCCTCCTTCATTCCCCAAACCTGACAGTCCAACTGTCCGTCTGTTAATTTAATCTTTATCGAATCTCCTGGCTGTACATCTTTCATCGACTTGATTAATCGCTGTTCCCGCTCATCATAGACAAGACTGTATCCACGTGACATGACTTTAAGCGGGCTAAGCGCGTCCAGATGCCGCACAGATGACTTCCACTGTTGCTGCTTGCCTCTGGTTATGGACCTCATCGCAAGCTCCAGTTGCCTGCGTGCTGCCGTGCTTTCGCGGCGCGCTGAATTCACCTGGTCACGAGGATTGAATCGTTGCAGTGCCGCTCGAAGACGCTCCTGCTTCTCTCCAGTCCATTTCATACGCGTATCCACTGTCCTCAAAAGTCGTTGGTGCATCATATCCAGTCGTTCGGTGTGCTGCATCAAGGTACGTCTTGGATGAACGAGCACTGGCGAACGCTGTAATCTGGCGAGCCGTTCACGATTATGTACGGCACGCTGTCGCAAACTGTGCTGTAACTGACGCTGACGTTGTGCAATCTGATCAAGTAACTCGGCTCGGTTAGGCACAGCCAGCTCTGCAGCAGCTGTAGGCGTAGCAGCACGCAAATCGGCTGCAAAATCGGCAATGGTAAAGTCGGTTTCATGCCCAACTGCTGATATTACAGGAATGTCCGAAGCCACAATCGCCCTCGCCACAATCTCCTCATTGAAGGCCCACAATTCCTCCAGTGAACCCCCTCCGCGTCCAACGATCAGCACATCGGCTTCGCCCATGCGGTTCAGGTTGCCGATCGCTTTAACTATGGATGGTGCTGCACCTTTACCTTGAACAAGCACTGGATATAACACCACTTTGGCGGAAGGATATCTGCGCTGCAGTGTAATCATGATGTCCCGTACTGCCGCTCCTGTTGGCGATGTTACAACCCCGATGGTCTGTGGATAACGGGGAATCTGTCTTTTTCTTGAGGGTGAAAACAACCCCTCATCCTCCAGCTTTTTCTTCAGCTGTTCGTAAGCCAGATAGAGACTTCCAATTCCGTCCGGTTGCATATGCGTGGCGTAGAATTGATACTGTCCGTCCCGTTCATACACCGATACATTACCACGAGCAATAACCCTTGCACCCTCCTTCGGTACAAAGGGTAATCGCTGATTATGGGATGCAAACATAATCGACTTAATCCGGCTGTCCTTGTCCTTCAATGTAAAATACATGTGGCCGCTGGAGTGATGTGTGAAGTTCGAAATCTCCCCGCGTAGCCAGACGTCCGACAGGACCTGATCCGATTCCAATTTCATCCGAATGTATCGGTTCAGGTCTTTGATAGAGTAGATTTTTTGATCTGCCACAGATAGAACCCTAGGCCAATCCGTGAGCGCGTTTGGCAGCGATCAATGTATTTTGCATCAGCATCGTAATCGTCATTGGACCAACGCCACCCGGAACTGGCGTAATTGGACCCGATACCATTTTCACGCTTTCGAAATCTACGTCACCAGCCAATTTGCCATTTTCCAAACGATTCATGCCGACATCAATCACAACAGCACCCGGTTTCACAAAATCGGCATCCACAAAGTTGGCACGGCCAATGGCCACAACCAGAATATCGGCCTGACGCGTGATCTCTTTCATGTTCGCGGTACGGGAATGACACATGGTCACCGTCGCATTCTCACGCTGAAGCAACAGAGACACCGGTTTGCCAACAATGTTGCTTCTTCCGATGACCACCGCATGTTTACCCGACATTTCCAGCCCGGTACGCTTGATCAACTCGATCACACCCGCTGGGGTACAAGGAAGCAGACTATCGTCACCAATAACGAGATTACCCACATTGACCGGATGGAATCCGTCTACGTCTTTATCTACGGCGATCGCATTGATCACTGCTTTCTCTTCGATATGCTTCGGTAATGGCAGTTGAACCAAAATTCCGTTGATAGATTGCTGATTATTCAGCTTGTCCACCAGCGCGAGCAGATCTTCTTGGGACGTGCTTGCATCCAGACGATGCACTTCGGAATAGAAACCGACGTCATGACATGCCTTTTCTTTATTCCGCACATATACTTGGGATGCCGGATCTTCCCCGACGAGCACAACAGCCAGACCAGGTACTACCCCCTGTTCGCTAAGCCGTTTTACTTCTGTCGTCATGCTTGCGCGGATCTCTTGGGATACTTCTTTACCGTTAATAATAGATGCTGTCATTGTACTCTCTCTCCCTTATGTGAACATATATTTAGAGGTTGTTCAAAAAGCCAGAAAACCGGTCTTTTTGAACACGCACTATAGTTAATCGTAATTTAAGACAGTTTTTCTTTAATCGTGCTGACTTCCTGAATCATGCGTCCGAGTACACCGTTGACGAACTTGCCGGACTCATCTGTACCAAAATATTTGGACAGTTCAATCGCTTCATTGACGGATACCTTTGCCGGAATGTCATCACGGAACACCATTTCATACGTGGACAGTCGCAGGATCTGGCGATCTACACGCGACAAACGGCTAATCTGCCAGCCTTTCAGATAATCCACAAGCAACCCGTCAATCGCTTCCTTGTTGTTCCACGCTCCCTGTACAATCTCGGTAACGTAAGTACGCATCACATCTGCATCGCGAATGACCACTTCGGTTTCATTATCTTCAGCGGCTTCATTAATCAACATGTTCACAGCTTCTGCTGCGCCTACCTCATTCATTTCCATCTGATACAGACTTTGTACTGCAATTTCCCTTGCCAAACGTCTTTTCATGTCCTGCCTCCTGCAACGCTCCATCTGGAGCGTCATCATGCTTATTTTAATATCATGAACCCATCTCATTTATCCGTAATCGGATGGATCGATGGCTTCCACGGTATTATTGTTATTGTTATCCCTTTTCACAAAAAAACCTGCAATGTGTTTCCTCCAAAAAACGGGCAACCTAAACTACAGCTCTATTTTCGGAAGAAACATATTGCAGGGTTCAGGTAGATCATTTAAACGGACGCCAGCGATCGCCGAGCCATTGTCTCCATTCCCTCCAGGGAATAGACGAACCCAGCTTCGAATCACTTCGTCTGCCTAACGTATAACCGATGAACACCAAGAGTGCAAAGAACAACATATCCCAAAAACCGATCCATACATAAAGAAATCCAAAAAAGATGCCGCCGATAATTCCGGTAATTCGGCCTCTGTGACTGTCCCAAATCTCTTTCCACAGCATCAGTGAAACTCACCTCATTCCACTCGACTCTTGTAGTTAGGTGACTGGGTTACATTAGCGATATACACCGTAACAAAAGATACCGGAATACCCGTAATCTCTTGCACATGATCATGTATCGCCTTTTGCAGATCAGAAGTCAGCGCAGGAATAGGTGTCTCGCCATCCACTACTGCGCGAATCATAATCTCCAGTCCTGACTCAACCACACGTATGCGTGCCTTGACATCACGTACTCCCCGGAAACGGGAAGTCGCCTTCAGACAGAGATTCTCAATCGTCTCCATCGAGATCTGTACATCACCAAACTCCGTACGTTGATCCACTGACGGCAATGAAGCACGCTCACGCCGAACCGAGATGTAGAAAAATCGCAAACTCAGGATAAACAAAATCGCTGCTGCAACAACCGCCGCAACAATAACATTTTGTTCCTGCTGGTAATTCAATTCGTAAGGCAGCACACCGCTGATCAGAAGAATGACGGCTGCCGATATTGCTCCAACGCTTATGCTGTATATAAACAACAGAAGCCGATCCAGTATTTTAGCCACGAACTGCACAGCCTCCCTTGCTCACTAACATTGCTTAACCTGTTCACTAGCAAAATCAGATCCTCAACTAGCTTTCGCCATCTGAAAGACCTGTCCAAGACGGGATAACCCCCGGCAGATGATGCCGGGGGAATCTGACTTCTTTTATTTTACGCGCTGACTGTTCAGGTCGATCTCTTCCACTTTCTCGGTGCTCTTGAACTGAACGTCATGAATGTGTACATTCACTTCATTCACATTCAATCCTGTCATATTCTCGATGGAACGTTTAACGTTTTGTTGAATCTCCGTAGCCACCTGAGGCAAACGGTATCCGTACTCGATAATAACCGACACATCAACTGCAGCTTCACGCTGGCCCACTTCAACTTTAACGCCTTTGGAAAGGTTTTTGCGACCAAGCAATTCAGCAAATCCACCAGCGAATCCGCCGCTCATGCCTGCAACACCCTTCACTTCAAGTGTTGCCAGTCCAGCAATCACTTCAATAACTTCAGGTGCGATCTGGATTTCACCGATATCCGTTCGTTCAAATTCAGTCGGTAGTGTACTCATTGTTCAACACACCTTTCGCGAGATAAGTTTGTGGCCATCCGTCAGGGCGCTGGAACTCAGGTCAATCGACCGTCATAACCCTTCCGGTCCGGCTTTACCGGAACTCCTGCAAACAGCCGCGGGTGTGCGGGCTTATCCTTCGCAGGAGACATGCGCTCTTATTATTACATACTATATCATTTGGGCTACATTATGACAAACAAGCCCAATATGCCTATTAAATCTCGTTATCTTCGAGGAATTTAATATCAAAATCACCACGAACGAACGTTGGGTGCTCCAGTAATTTTTGATGGAAAGGAATCGTTGTCGATATACCTTCAATCGCAAATTCCCCAAGTGCACGCTTCATCTTCGCAATCGCTTCTTCCCGATTCGCTCCCCACACAATCAACTTGGCGATCATGGAGTCATAAAAAGGAGAGATCGTATACCCGGGATAAGCAGCACTATCTACACGTACACCCGGTCCTCCTGGTGCGAGGTAGAATCCGATTTTGCCTGGTGATGGCATAAAGTTACGGTCTGGATCTTCGGCATTGATCCGGCATTCAATCGACCATCCGTTGATAACCACGTCTTCCTGGCGGAAAGAGAGTGGATTACCCTCCGCTACCGAGATCATCTCGCGGATCAAATCCACACCAGTAACCATCTCAGTCACCGGATGCTCTACCTGAATACGCGTGTTCATCTCCATGAAATAGAACTCGCCATTCGGACTGAGCAGGAATTCCAGCGTACCCGCTCCAGAGTAATCCACTGCAAGTGCTGCCCGTACTGCGGCTTCACCCATCAGTGTACGTACTTCTTCATTCAGAACAGGACACGGAGCTTCTTCTACCAATTTCTGACGACGGCGCTGTACCGAACAATCACGTTCGCCCAAATGCACGGCATTCCCGTGTTTGTCGGCAATAATCTGAATTTCCACATGTTTCATGCCCGTCAGTAACTTCTCCAGATAAACGCCCGCATTGCCAAACGCTTTCTGTGCTTCCTGCTGAGCTGCCGTAATCTGCTTCACCAATGTTTCTTCGTCTTCAGCAATACGAATCCCTTTTCCTCCGCCACCAGCAGTAGCTTTGATAATGATCGGGTAGCCTATATCCCGGCTAATCATAATCGCTTCTTCCGTGCTTTCCACGAGACCATCTGATCCTGGAATAACAGGTACTCCAGCATCTTTCATCGTCTGTTTGGCAACAGCCTTATCACCCATTTTGGTGATGGCTTCAGGAGAAGGGCCGATAAACGTAATATTGCAAGACTCACAAATTTCCGCAAAATCAGCATTCTCCGCCAAAAAACCGTATCCAGGGTGGATTGCATCACAATCCGTAAGCGTTGCTACACTCATGAGATTGGTAAAGTTCAGGTAACTGTCCTTGGACAGTGTCGGTCCGATACAGTACGCCTCGTCTGCAAGACGAACATGCAGAGAGTCCTTATCCGCTTCCGAATAGACGGCTACCGTCGATATGCCGATCTCCCGGCAGGCACGAATAATACGTACCGCAATCTCTCCACGGTTCGCAATCAGTATTTTTTGAAATTTCATTTCGTTATTGTCCTCCTTCGAAGCTCATGCGGTTGCTGTAATCCAGCATTAACGGTTATTCCGGTTTCACCAGGAACAGGGGCTGTCCATACTCGACCAGCTGTCCGTTTTCAACCAGCACTTCAACGATTTCTCCCTTGATGTCGGCATCAAGCTCGTTCATCAACTTCATGGCTTCGATGATGCATACCGTTGTTTTCTCAACAACTTTATCACCTGTGCTCACAAAAGGACCCGCTTCCGGTGAGGAAGCGCTGTAAAAAGTACCTACCATCGGAGATACAATTTTATGTAAATGACTTGTAGTATCGACCTGCGGAGCGGCTTCACTTGCCACTGCAGCCGGTTGTACCTGCGGAGCAGCAATCATTTGCGGTTGCATAGCAGCTGCCTGAATATACTCCGTTTTGCCCGGTTTGCGGATCGATAACCGTGATCCTTCATTTTCAATTTCCAACTCTTGAACGGAACTTTCATCTACCAGTTTAATCAGTTCTTTGATCTCACTCAATTTAAACATTTCCATTATTCACTCCTTCGGCATCATGCCAGTCTCACTAGGACGGTCATATGGCTTTATGTATTATATCATAATCGTTAAAAATGGAAAGAGCCCGAGAGTGGAACCAGCTCCCGGGACTTCTTTTCCATGATTTGGATTATTGTTCTGTGACGTATTGCACGCTGATTTTGTTCTGGGACACCGCCAGTTCTTTCATGACCAGATCGACGATGGAAACCGCCTGTTTGACATCCAGTTTCTCACTAAGAACCACGATTTTATACTTGTCGGCATCTTCTTGAACGATCGCATTGGCGAACTGTTGGGAGAGTGTCTCCTCAATGCCAGTGATTTTGGCTTCTTTTTCTTCCAGTGTACGCAGTTGCTCCGTTGCTTTGGCATTCTCTTCTGGCGTTTTGCTCAGATCCCCTGCAACGGTCATCAGCTCCTCATACTTTCGATTGTTGCTTTCCTCACGCTGCCACTGGTAGTTCTGGAACTGGCTGCTCGCAGATGCTGTCGTATTTTGTTCTTCCATTTCCTTGAGTACTTCCTCATCTGTCTTGACTGGATTAGCTCCTGCCTGACTGTCCGCCTCTGGTGTAGTTGCAGCCCCTTTGTCGGTCTGTTTTCCTGCTTCGCCCTTACTTTCACCTGATTCGACAGCAGGTGATTTCTCTGTATTCCCCGTTCCTTCACCTTCTGTAGCAGCCGGATCTTCTGTCGTGCCTGTCATGCCAGTCGTGCCTGCTGTACCTGGATCACTTTCAACTTCGCCGCCATTCACCACTTCATTAACAACCAGACCTTCTGTAGGATCAAGAATGCCAGCGGTCTCCTGCGCTTCTCCTTGCTTGATTGCATCCACTTGCTGACTGTCAGCTACTGGTGCATTAATCGGAGCTGAATCCTCAGTGAACAGATAATACGCGGACAAAATGACCATCAGACTCAGCATGGAAACGAGCCATACTGTTTGACGTTTGTTATTCATTAGAACTTCCTCCTCGAATTGGCTTCATTCTTATATGAGAATCGAATCTTGCGATTCATTGAACCAGATTAGTCCTGTTTGCGCGGTACAACCGAGATTCGGTAGGCTGCCACATTCAGTCCTTTTTCCACAGCATCGGTTATCAGGTCCTTCACAACCTTGTTCTCTGCACCTCTCGCAACCACAAGCACACCACGGATTTGCGGTTTGAGCTTTTTGGTCACTATAGGTGTCTGATCCCCTGATATTTCATACGTAATAATCTCGCCATCGCGGGTATATTGCGTCATATGTCGCTTGCCACCGCTCGCATCCGTTTCTTCGGTAAGTTGCTGAGAATCTTTCACGTTCCGCTGAACGACCAGCTCTTCTGTGGAATCCACGGTAACCATCACATCAACCGTTCCCACCCCAACGATATTCTCCAGCACACTCTTAATTTTGTCTTCAAATGCAATTTCAATCGCCTGAAAAGGGTTCTGATCTGTCGGATCACTCTGTATAGATGCCATGGATGTTGCTGGGTCCGGTGGTTCCCGTCCGATATTTTCGGAATCAATTTTTTTGACATTGACGAAGGAATTGAAGAGCATGATTCCCACCCCAATCAGACCCAGAATAATTAGCCAGCGGAAGGTTTGGCTCCGTCTTGCCCCCCCATTTCCGCCACCCATCCAGGTTTCCATCTTTTTGAACCATTGTTTCATCGGACACCCTCCTTCTCAGAGCACTTGGGCACTTTTCGGTTCTTTCACTTGAACTTTGTCCGCATCGATATCCCACTTTTCAGTCAGCAATGTAATAATCTGCACCGCATGTTCGGACCGTGTGGATGTCTCACCTGGCCGCTTAGTCTTGTCTGCCTGATCGCTTGTAACAGGTTCGGAAGGTCCTTCATCTCCCTTACGCTGACCTTTACTCACATCAATCTGTACATCAGGTACTTCAATCTGACCAATCTGGATGGGCTGCCGTATTTGCGGTGATTCATCCTTGCCTGATTCCGTGTCTGTCCCTAAAATGGGTTGAGTATTGACAGCGGCTTCTTGCTGTCCTGAATCCACGTCCCCTCCCGCATCTTCACCAGCCATTTCGACGATTACATTCCGGATTACAGGCAGTTCAACCGAAGAGGCGGCTTCCATTTCCGTTTCGTATTTATTCATCACGAGTTGCACCTCTACGGACTGAACCTTCGCCCCTGTGGTATCTTCAATCTGTCCTTTCATGACGTTAGCCAGTTCTTTCGCTGTCCATTGCAGGGATTGTTCCTGCTCGTTCGATTGTAGCCGCTTGCCCTGTGCCAGAATCTGTTCAAGTGTTGCATTTCCAGCCGATGGAGTATCCATTGCGGTCATTGCCCGTTTCAGCTCTCCAACCGGATCACTTCTCAGGAGCTTCGTTATCGGTGATAAAAGGGTCAGCAGGATAAGAAGGCTCAGCACAAGCTTGACGTAGCGTTCCATGGATCGATTGGGCAACAACATATCCACGAAAGTCGCCAGCAGAACGATCATGATCAATTCCTTGAGCCAACTGCTCAGCCAACCCATCCTTTTCAGCCCCTTTCTTGCGAACATACATTCAGCGCATCATCACAGTCAGATTACCTGCAGTCAACAAGATCGTGATTGCCAGGAAAAACATCAGCCCGACGGCTGCGAGCGCCGCAAATACGTATATCATGCTCTTGCCGATGGCTTGCAGGCATCCAACGATCGGAGTATCTCCCAGAGGTTGCATGATGGCCCCGGTAACGTTGTATATCAAGGCCAGTGCCAGAATTTTCAGCGCCGGGAAGGCACAGAGAAACAGAATGATAATGACACCTGTGAGTCCAATTGCATTTTTGACAAGTAAAGAAGCTGTGATGACCGTGTCTGTTGCATCAGCAAACGTTCTGCCCACGACGGGGACAAAATTGCCTGCGATATATTTGGCGGCCTTCAGGCTGACTCCATCCGCTACAGAGCCCGAAGCTCCCTGAACCGAGATTACGCCCAGAAACATCGTAAGCAGGATACCCAGTAGCGCCACGCTAATGTTACGCAAGAGGTCTGCCAGCTGCGTCAGCTTGTACTTGTCAGACAATGAACTCACGAGATGCAGGACAGCCGAGAAGAAGAGTAGCGGGAAAACCAGCAGGTGAATCAATGTACTCACCAGATGGATCATGAAAATGATGAGCGGATGGGTCACGGAGACCGTAATGACATTCCCCATGGACGCGAGTAGCGTGAATAACAAGGGAACCATCGCCATCATGAAGTTGATCATGCCGGATATGGCATCCTTGGCGTAACCAATCGCCACACTGAAGCTGTTAATCGCAAGGATGATGATGACCATATAACAGATTGAATAGGCAATTTTACTAATATTATTTTTCTCAAAAGCGGTCTGAAGGGTCTCCAGAATCATGCTCAGTACACTTAACATCACAATCGTGACCAGAAGCTTGCCATTATATAAAATTTCATGCAGCATGAAGGTTCCTATGGCTACAAACACCGATTTTAGGCTGAAGCCTTCTTTGCCGGGTATTAACATATCCATAAAGGAAGGGGTTTTCCCTTCCGGGAAGAAACCACCGTATTGTTGCATCAGTTGATCCCAGTATTTCTCCACCTGATCCTTGGGAAGCTGGTCTGCCTGCTGTTCCATCCATTCACCGGAAGGCGAGCTTGCAGTAACCTGTCCGATAACACCGAACATAAAACAGAGCAACAGCACAACCGTAAGACGCCACTGCGGTTTGGGATGCATCCATTTCATATGAAGTCCGCACGCCCCTTCTACACCGGCATCAGCTTCATGACGGTTTCGATAATAATGCTGATGATCGGTATAGCGAGTACAAGGATTAACACTTTGCCAGCCAGTTCAATCTTGGAAGCAATGCTCTCCTGGCCTGCATCTCTGACAATCTGTGCACCAAATTCAGCAATGTACGCTATGCCAATAATCTTCAGCACCGTTTTCAGATAGATACTCTCCATACCTGAATTCTCGGCTAGCCGCTTTAACACTTCGATTACTGCTCCGATCTTGCCAATCAATAACATGAAGATCACAATACCGGTCGCAGCAGCAATCAGAAAGGCAAACATCGGCTTCTGTTCCTTAATGACCAGAATCAGAACGGTTGCAATAAGCGCCAAACCTACAACTTGGATAATTTCCACAGGTCACCACCACCCGGCTTCATGACCGTTTTATTGAAAAAGAAATATCGATTTGATCTCTTGCAGCAGGCTGTCCAACATACGGACCACCATGAACAATACAACGACAAATCCAATTACGGTCACCCAGTGAGCCATATCTTCCTTTCCCATTTGTTTCAGTACCGTGTGAATCATGGCAATAATGATTCCGATACCCGCAATTTGAAAGATTGCGTTCACTTCTAGATTCATGACCTTGGCACCTCACTATCCCGGCTATTTCAGAAGATCAGAATGACGATTAACGCTCCGACAAGCATCCCGAGACTTCGGCTCATTCGTTCATATTTCATTTGATCGGCCTGGGCACGGGATTCTTCATGCATTAGTTGTTGAATGGCTAACGATATATGTTTAGTCTGATCTTGACGGTCACTTGTGCCAAGGCTGAAGCTTAATTGCAGCATGACTTCCCGCTCGTCAGCCTTCATGGCTGATCTTCCCCACGCTTGCTCCACACCCGACTGTAGACTTTCTCGGGCAGTGAGGCCATGAGGAGGTTCCATCTGCGCAGCTGCATGAAGGAACAGTGTCTTTACCGGTTCTTTGGTCTGGGCTCCCATCTTAACCATCGCGTCGGGAAGAGGAGTGAGGCCATAGTTAATCTCCGTCATCAGTCGCTGGAGAGCCGCAATCAGTTCCCGCAACTGCCTCGGTCTTAATGCATACTGTCTGGCCTTGTAAAATCCGGCGAGGGTGCTGGCGAACAGAATGATCACTGCACCAAGCATGTTAACCAAAGGCTTCACCTCCTGCCTCCGTCTGCTGCAAAACACGCATTTTGCCATCGGCCAACCGAAAGGTCATGCCCCCCGGCTCGTCCGTTGCAGCTGCACATAACGTTGAAACATCTGCTCGGCGATTAAAGTTCTCAGCGCGGGTCTGGCAGATAGCTCCGATAGATCCCGTCCATGGGCAGTCGCGATCACAGAGACACCTGCATGCAGAGCTTCCATCACCGCCTCAGCATCCTCCGGACGACCGATCTCGTCCACAATCAGGACATCCGGCGACATGGAGCGGAGCATCATCATCATGCCCTCAGCCTTCGGACAACCGTCCATCACATCTGTTCTTGGCCCCACGTCGAATCCAGGTACTCCTTTGTAGCTACCAGCGATTTCAGACCTTTCATCCACGATCCCCACTTTCAGGCGCGGACGTAATCCCTGAACCAGTTCGCTGCCCCCAGTGAGTTTGGTTCCACTGCTGATTTGTCTCGCCAGATCTCGCAGTAAAGTTGTTTTTCCTTGTTGAGGCGGTGAAAGGATCAACGTATGCAGGACCTGTCCGCTCTTCATATCGAGAAGATAGGGAAGGATTCGGTCAGCCACTCCATGTACCTCACGGGCTACCCGGACGTTGAACCCATTGATATCGCGCAGATATTCGACACGTCCACCACTTAGGACCGTTCGGCCAGCAAGTCCGATTCGATGCCCTCCCGGGATGGTGATGAATCCTTTGCGTAATTCCTCTTCCAATGTATAGAGTGAATGGTTACTGATCAGATCCAGCAGTCTGTGCGTCACCTCTTTCTGAGGAACGTATGCTTCATCAGGGTTCCCGGTCGGACAACCTTGAGATGTCAGGAAGTGGTACGTGTTGCTTGCATTAATCTCCAGGGGTCTGCCTTCACGAATACGTACTTCCTCGACTTGTTCCAATAGAGCGGGCGGCATTCTTCCGAGAATAGTTCGGATCGGTTCCGGGAAAAGATCCTTCCAGTTCACCTTCATGGGTAGGCTCCTCCAAGCTTAAAATCATTTTGTTCACGCTTCTGGCGCTTGTTCATATCTCAAGTTTATGCCTGTACATTCAATTTATGACGCTGAAATCTATCATTTCTTCAGAATACGGATGAGAGTTGAAACCATAGACCCTCTTCTGTTCTAGGCACCCGTCTAGATGTGCTCGCATATAGTGCTCGCATACGGGTAAGATCTATTCCGGCTGAAAAAGATATACCGATCCCCCGGATACAGAAAGGAGTTGTGGGGAGTGCGAGTCGATGTCGTAGGCAATGTGAATGAAGTACGCACCATTGATATCGCTGGACGTAGTGCGGTTGTGATTGATGTACTGCGGACGACCAGTACGATCGTTACAGCTCTGGCGTATGATGCTGCGGCTGTAATTGCTGTAGAGACGGTACCACAAGCCAAACAATTGACAGGGAAAGATTATATTCGGGGTGGAGAACGTTTTGACAAAAAAATCACCGGATTCGAGGCGGGAAATTCCCCCTATGAATATATGACAGAAGGCATTGCGGACAAAACGATCATACTGACCACAACCGATGGAACCCGGGCATTGATCAAGGCTTCCCGAGCGAAACATGTACTCGCTGGATCGTTTCTGAATGTGCAGGCTGTCGCAGCTGTTCTATGCGAACTCCAAAGAGATGTATTACTGTTATGTGCGGGAGATCAGGATGAATTTGCATTGGAAGATGGGTTGTGTGCTGGCTGTATTATCGATGAACTGCACCGTCAATCCCATTCTGCCATCCAGCTGAACGATCTCGGCATGGTGCTTCATCAGGCGGTTTCCCAATGTCGGGAAAGCATCCCTGATCTGGTGAGGATATCTTCTGGTGGACGAAGGCTGGAAAAGTTAGGAAAAGCTCATGATATTGCATACTGTTCTCAACTTAACTTGCTGGATTGTGTTCCCGAAATGGGGGAAGGGAACCGTATTCACCCTTATCGCGGAATACGTGGAGGAAAGCTGTTTAATTCGCTATGAGAACAACAAAAAGGTGTACGGTTGCCAGATGGCAACTGTACACCTTTGCTATATTTACATGTGCAGAAGTCGTTTATCTGCGATTTTGCGGTCCGCCAATAACGGCTTGTTCAGCGGTATCCAGATCATATGCTGTATGCAATGCCTTAATTACGTCATGCAATTTATCGCCGTCAATGACACAAGAAACTTTGATCTCGGAAGTACTCACCATCTTGATGCTCACGCCTTCTGCGGAAATGACTTTGAACATCTTGGCAGCTACACCCGGGTGACTTACCATACCTGCGCCAACAATAGAGACTTTAACGAGGTTGTCTTCGGATGTGACTTCACGGTAAGGCAACCGGCTGTGAAGGCTTTCAATGACACGCAATGCGTTCTCTCGATCAGACAATGCAACAGAGAACGAGAAGTCCGCTTTGCCATCCATCACTCCGCTCTGAACGATAATGTCCACATCCAGCTGTTCGAATGCAAGAGCACCGAATACTTCAGCCAGAACGCCTGGTACATCCGGCACACCCAGAATACTGATGCGAGCCACGTTTTTGTCATAGGCAATACCACTCACCACTACGCCTTGTTCCATTGCTGCTTCCTCCTTCACAACCGTTCCTTCATTATGGTTAAAGCTGGATCTAACAATTAGAGGTACACCGGAATGCTTCGCGTACTCCACTGCTCGCGGATGCAGCACCGCTGCTCCCAGATTAGCCAGTTCCAGCATTTCATCATACGATATTTCCTTCAACTTGCGCGCAACCTTAACGATCCGTGGGTCCGTAGAATAGATTCCATCTACATCCGTATAGATCTCGCAGGCATCAGCCTTAATGGCTGCGGCCATAGCTACAGCTGTTGTATCCGAACCACCACGTCCCAGCGTGGTAATCTCACCGTCTTCCGTCATGCCTTGGAAGCCAGCAACGATAACAATATTACCTTCGGCCAGTGCTGCATTCACACGGTCAGGGTGAATATCATGAATACGTGCTTTCCCGTGAACCGGCTCTGTGCGGAATCCCGCTTGCCAGCCCGTAAATGATACTGCCTTGCGTCCAAGCGCTTGAATAGCCATGGATAATAAAGAGATCGAAATCTGTTCTCCTGTTGTCAATAACATATCCATCTCACGAGCAGGCAGTTCACTGTTCAGTTGTTTTGCCTGATCAATCAAATCATCCGTTGTATCCCCCATGGCCGAAACCACGACTACACACTGATGTCCTGCATCAGCTTTTTCTACAACACGTCCGGCTACACGTTTCATGCGTTCCGTATCTCCGACCGAGCTGCCCCCAAATTTCATCACGTACAATGACAACGCAAATCCACTCCCTACCTTGTGCAGTATGCATAATTGATGTCCATCGTCATTATTCTCACCGAGAAATGACTTTAACCCAGTATATTACGAAAGCGTCTGATAGGCTAATCTTTTTTCGAAAAAACCCTCTGCCAATAGAATGGCAAAGGGTTGTTATCAGCGTTTATTTAGCTTACAGCATGTGAAAATTACGCACGGGATGAGTATTTACCTTCACGTGTATCGATCAGGAGAACGTCACCCTCATTAATGAACAAAGGAACTTGTACATTCAAGCCTGTTTCCACTTTTGCGTTTTTGGTAGCACCTTGTGCAGTATTACCTTTTACGCTTGGCTCCGTTTCAATAACTTTCAACTCTACGCTTGTAGGCAAGTCGATTCCGAGGATTTCACCTTGGTAGCTAATGATCTTTACGTTCATGTTTTCTTTCATGAAGTTCAATTCCCATTCCAGTTGATCACTAGTCAATGTGAACTGATCATACGTTTCGTTATCCATGAACGTGTGCTCCGTACCACTTGCGTACAGATACGATACACCACGGTTTTCGATAATAGCACGGCCAAGTGTTTCGCCTGCACGGAATGTTTTTTCAACGGTGTTGCCGTTACGCAGGTTTTTTAATTTGGTACGTACGAAGGCTGCGCCTTTACCTGGTTTAACATGTTGAAAATCAAGTACGGTATAGATGTCGTTATCCACTTGAATGGTCAAGCCGGTTTTAAAATCATTAACTGAAATCACAAAAAATCCCTCCTGATATGGTTAAAAAGTGGTGATATGAGACGATGGGTTAATTTAGAGATGATAACCTGAATTCATAAGTATGTGCGGCGTGGCCGTTCCGGTTACGGATCGTTCTTCAGATCGCTGTTGTCTCCCATTTTTTTGATTGCACTTGTATAAGGTTAAAATAGGGAGACAAAGGCGAACGCTAACGCTTCTACAGAATCGATTCCGTCTCCTTCACTACTTCGCTTATTGCGCATACAACTCAGGACATAACCCATCTATAAAATAAAAATCGTCTTATATCACGAGTGGCTAGTAAATACTAGCCAATTACAGTGAATTTCTTGTCCGACTTCGTGAGAATATGAATACCCGTCTCGGTAATCACTACGTCATCCTCGATACGCACGCCGCCAAGTCCGTCAATATAAATACCCGGTTCAACGGTAACCACCATACCCGGTTTCAGTATATCGTCGCTAAGTTTGGACAACCGTGGAGCTTCGTGAACTTCCATGCCCAGACCGTGACCTGTGCTATGTCCAAACTGATCTCCATATCCGTGACCTGCAATGATATCACGAGCCAGTGCATCTGCTTCCCGTCCGGTCATACCCGGTTTCAGGTTCTCCAGCGTATGTAACTGAGCTTCCAGTACAATGTCATAAATTTTGCGCAGTTCAGGTACAGGTGTGCCTGTTCCAATGGTACGTGTCAGATCTGAACAGTATCCGTCCAAAAGTGCACCGAAGTCAAATGTAATCAACTCATTTTGTCCGATGACCTTGCTGCTCGCTACGCCGTGAGGCATGGCAGAACGTTCACCCGATGCTACGATGGTGTCAAATGAAGAGGAAGTCGCTCCATGTTTACGCATGAAGAATTCCATCTCCAGATCCACTTCACGCTCCGTCATGCCTGGTTTGGCAAACTGCAGTACGTGACTGAATGTAGCATCTGCCAGATCTGCAGCTCGTTGCATAACCGCGATCTCATCTTCATCCTTGAACATGCGAAGTTGTTCCACGGTTCCAGATACAGCTTTCAATTCAATGGGTTGAAGTGCCTCAGCATAAGCGGAATGTGTGCCAAATGTAACCGTATCCTGTTCGAAGCCAACTTCTTTGATATTAGCGGATGATAACAGTTCGCGCACCGTATCCATTGGCTTGGCTCCGTGCTCCACCACCGTAAAACCTTTGGCTTGCTGGGGTGCCTGTGTCATGTAACGGAAATCAGTCAGCAAGTATGCTTCCTGTTCCGTAATCAGCACATATCCCGCTGAACCTGTAAAGCCCGTCATATAACGACGGTTAATCGGATTCGTAATCAGCATTGCTGTGAGTTCATGCCCACGCATGGCTTCACGCAACTTATTTACTCTTTTGTTTTCCATCGGTAACCCTTCTTTCTCTCACATTCCCGGGTTCCCGGCTCAGGTTTGTTTGTCCAGATGACGCACAAGAGCCAGCAATCCCAGTTCATAGCTTACTTCGCCAAATCCGGCAATCTGCCCGATTGTTTCCGCTGCAATTACTGAATGATGTCTGAACGCTTCGCGTGCATGAATGTTGGATAGATGAACTTCCACGGTAGGAACTTTAACAGCATTGATTGCATCACGTATAGCATAGCTATAATGGGTAAATGCTCCGGCATTCAGCATAATTCCGTCGTCCTTGCCCATGGCTGCATGAATGCGGTCAATGATATCCCCTTCATGGTTCGATTGATAAAAAGCGATGGAGACACTAAGTTCTTCAGCCTGTCTGCGAATTTTGTCCTCAATATCCTTCAGACTAAGTGTTCCATAGATGCCCGGTTCACGTACACCCAGCATGTTCAGGTTCGGGCCATTGATCACAATAATTCGTTTCACCGCTGCTCCACCCTCTCTGCAAATAACCATCTGCTATTTTAACACAGGCATTGCCGGATTGAGAAGCTTTTTTGCGGCTAAGCCCCGCTTGCTCCGGCTCACGTTTACGTTCATCCGTGAACTCCATAGCAACTGTATAACCAATGAACAGTCCCCAGAGCAAAAAGAAACAGAGTTCCGTGATGATCGAATCCCACGTTAAACCATTCAGAGGCTTCATCATGCCCATTTTCGGCCCTACCAGAATAAAGAGAATTACCCACCAAACAACGCCATACACCATGCCGGGTAATGGACCTTTCAGTTTACGGATCGTGAACGTGTAGAGCAAGGAGGCCAATACGGAAAAGACGATAAAAAACAGCCAGCCTGTCAAATGTCCTGCTGCGGTGTAGATATATTGATGTTTGAAAAAAGGCTCAGCCAGAAATCCCACAGGCACAATCGTAAAATGCAGCAGATAGAATAGCCAGTGTAGCCCACCCCAGATAAAACCGGCAAAGAAGCCAAGCTCCAAAGCAAACGAAAATGGATTCGTGTAGTAATGCGTCTGACCTTGCCGATGGGCTGGGCCTCTATCTCTGTCTTTTTGCTTCAGTTCATGTGAACGTTGATCTTCATGAGGTGCTGTATCTTCATGCTTACGTTCTGTCATCGATATTCTCCTTCGTGTAAGTAGGATAACCCCGCAATTTCACTCGAATTTTCCACCTAGTTCTACGGGGTAGTATGGTCAAATCAGGGCAATCTTAACAACATCCTTCGGGGATTGATGTACAAACTAGAAATTGCTCTCAAAATTCGATACAATAGGGTTATTAAACTGCCTTTGATTGCGAAGGCTTAGAACAGAATAGGAAGGTGAATAATTTGCCTCAACAATCCAAGCCTGTCAGCTATGGGGGGCAAGCTGTCATTGAAGGCGTAATGTTTGGTGGGAAACATGTCAACGTTACAGCTGTTCGTAGAAAAGACGGCGAAATTACGTATCTGGAAGTTCCCAAGCAAGACAAGTCCTGGGTCACGAAATTGCGGCGGATTCCTTTATTACGCGGAATTGTCAGCATCATAGATTCAAGTGTCAAGGGCAGCAAACATCTCAACTACTCTGCTGACGCTTATGCTGATGATGAACTGGAACCGGAAGAAAAAGCCAAGCAAAAAGAGAAAGAAGGTTCGGGCTGGAGCCTTAGCATGATCATTGGTGTTACCGCAGTAGCCATTCTCTCATTCCTTTTTGGTAAAGTTGTGCTGACATTGCTTCCTGTTGTCATTGAGAATTTTCTATTCAAAAATGCATTCGACAATCAGTTTTTGCATAATTTACTGGAGGGCGGCATCAAGCTGATCCTGTTGCTTGCCTATCTGTGGCTCATCTCTCAGACGCCGATGATCAAGCGTCTCTTTCAGTATCATGGAGCGGAGCACAAAGTCATCAGCGCACATGAAGCCGGGGAAGAATTGACGCCAGAGAATGTGCAGAAGTACAGCAGGCTGCATTATCGTTGCGGAAGCAGTTTTATTATGTTGACTGTCATTATCGGCGTGTTTCTGTATTCCCTCTTCACCTACGATAACCTCTGGGAACGGATGGGCCAGCGTCTACTGCTGCTACCTGTTGTGCTAGGCATTTCTTTTGAACTGTTAAAGCTCACGAACTCGGTACGTGACATTCCAGTATTGCGTTATCTCGGATACCCGGGATTGTGGCTGCAATTGCTTACAACAAAAGAACCAACCAACGAACAGGTAGAAGTATCCATTGCTTCGTTTAACCGTATGCGCGAGTTGGATGCCAAGCTCGCTAATGTCTCGGCCACATCAGAAGTACCTGTTGCAACACTTGATCCTGTGAAAGGGTGAATGATATGAATAAGCAGGCAATCGTATTTTGGACCTTCATCGCACTCGCTGCTGTTGGAGTCTTGACTTGGCTGGGGAACGCTAGTCTTTCCAGAATTATTATCCCCCTGGTCGTGTTCGGAGTTGTGTTCCTGCTGTATAAGTATCCGCCGCGCCGTTGGGCACAAAAAGCAAAGTCACCGAAAATCAAGCCATCGGCCCGAACCATGGCGAAAGTAAACGCACAGTCTAGCACCAGAAAGAGCAGTGGCTCTTCGAAGAAACGTAAGGATTACCCTTTCCAGGTTATACAGGGACAAAAGGGAAAAAGCAACGATGAAGATATACCGAAATTCCACTAAAATCAGTGAACATGCAGAAAAGCAATTCTCCCACCATGCGGAGAATTGCTTTTTTTTCGTCTATACAGGAATCTTAGGTGGAGCTTCCGCCTGTTTCTTGCGCAGTTCTTTTCTTTGTTTGTCTAACTGATCATCATATATCTTCATATTCCATCCATCAAAAAATTCGGTTCCAGCAGTTGCTCCAGATCGATATAAAGCTGTACTATCCTGTACCGATAAATGAAACTGCGTCGGTTTAATTCCAAGCGTTGGTATTTTCACGGTACGAAACCGGTTAATCTGTTCGATATAGCGTTCATCATGTGCTGTGAGCATCGTCTCCACAAGTGCCTGAAGCATGCTTAGCGGTCCTTTAATCCTCGCAGGCTCCACTTCCGTCTTACCTACCATTTTGAATCCAACAACAGGAATAATATCTCCCCCACGTTCCGAACGATCACCATCAAAGAGCCACAGCGGAAAATTGCTAAGCAATCCACCATCTACCACGTATACGAACTGATCTTGAAAAGGCAACCCCTTGGAGAATACCGGCGATTTGCGTATCACGACCGGATCAAAAAAATAGGGAATACTGCAACTCATACGTACCGCTTTCGCAACATCCAACTTGGCCGGATCAATTCCGAAGCGCCGAATATCATCTGGAAGCACCAGAATGGTCCCATTGGATATGTCTGAGGCCGTAATGAGCAGCTTACCTTGAGGCAAGTCAGCAAACGTGCGAATCCCTTTCTGATCCAGCATCTTGCGAATCCATGATTCCAGCGCTTCCCCCGAATACAGTCCCTTCTTCAAGAACAGCCTCGCGGCGGGTCCAATCCATCGGGTATTAAATATGGGAGAACGACGCAGCAATGAAGCAAACGGCGTATTCTCAATAATGACTTTCATCTCTTCGGCCCGATAACCCGCCGCGAGCAGTGCAGCTACAATGGAACCGGATGATGTCCCCGCCACCCGATTGAACTGCACGCCACAATCCTGAGCACCCTGCACAGCACCTGCGAGGGAAATTCCCTTTACGCCTCCACCTTCAAACACCGCGTTAATTAACACACAAAAACCCCCGTTCTCCAGGCAGCCATGTTTCTACTGCCACTGTATGAGAACGAGGGTTAGTCTTATAACTACAATAAATAAAATGTTCTAGAGACCATAATAAGATTTCAATTTGGCAACCAAACCTAAAGGGTTCTTCGTCAGATACTGCGAACTGAAGAAAATATCCCCTTTAACCGAAGAATATTTCTTATTGTAGTTTAACTGATCAATAATCTCTTGAGATGTCTGCCAACCAATCTCCGGAGTTCCTAGCTTATAAGGGGAGTGGCCGATATACAATTTTACATTCGTGTTAGCCACTTCATTCGCCCACCAGTCAACGACTTTGTCATATCGGGCAACACTGAGTGTCATGCTCCAATATACCTGAGGTGCAACATAGTCAATCCACTCTTGGTTGATCCATGTCCGCACATCCGCATTCATGCTATCATACGCAGTGACACCTGCTTTGGTATCGGAGCCCGTCAGATCTGCGGATTTGTTCCGCCATACGCCAAATGGACTAATTCCATATTCAACATCAGCCTTAACCCTGTGAATACTCTGTCCCAGTTGCTTGACGAATTGATTAATATTGTCCCGACGCCATTCAGCACGGTCTTTGGTGTTGAGTGTGTTATACGTTTGGAAAGCTGCATCATCATTGAAGGTCACATTGGATGGATAGAAATAATCGTCCAAATGTACGCCATCAATATTATATTGATTGACCACTTCCATGATCGTATCGATAATATGCTGTCGGGCTTCCGGGATACCCGGGTTAATGTACATTTTGCCTGATGCATTCACAATCCATTCGGGATGAAGTTTGAAAATGTGGTTTGCAGCCAGACTCGTTGTATTGGCTGAATTGGTAGCTCTGAACGGATTGAACCAGGCATGAAATTCCAGACCCCGTTTGTGTGCTTCCTCAATCATGAATTCGAGAGGATCATAACCGGGATCTTTACCTTGTGTCCCTGTCAGAACACTGTTCCAAGGTACGAGACCCGAAGGATAGATCGCATCCCCATTTGCTCTTACTTGAACAAATACAGCGTTAATTCCCATTTCTTGCAAGCTATCCAGCTGTTTCGTGTACTCCTGTTTTTGCTTCTCGGCATTTCCCTTGGCACCCGATGAAGGCCAGTCTCCATTTACCGTTGAGATCCATGCGCCCCGCATCTCATCTGTAGTTGGTACCGTCCCCGTACCTCCAGGCTGTGCTGGTATAGCCGGTGTTGGTTCAGGTGTCGTTGTTGATCCGTCTCCTGTGTACAGATCAATGGTCTGGGCTGATTGGTTCCAGTTCACCCGAATGCCCAGATTTTCACTGACGAATCGAATGGGTACCATCACTCGTCCTTGCTTCAATTCTACAGATGCATCCAGTCCAACGATCGAGTTATCCACTGTAGCCTGCTGCTGTCCGCTCGTCATGGTGATGACCGAACCAGATTTCTGAATGGTCACGGTACGTGTAGCCTGAGACCATAGGACAGATGCACCCAGTCCCTCGCTAATTACACGCAAAGGAACCATGGTTACATTTACTTTGGGCAGGATGTAAGGCGATACATCCGATTCCAGGCGAGTGCCGTCCAGAAAAATAGAAATTTCCTTCTGCCCGGCTGCCTGTGCTGTCATGCCTGCTGTCTGCAAACCTAGAACAATAATAAGCAGCAGGGTCAATCCTTTACGAAAATTCATCAGTGCAGTCCTCCAAAATCATATAAATTTGCGGTAAATTCTACTAGTTTAATAGACGCTTCTAATGTTGGTTTAGTTGCGAAAATGACCAAATTATGGTGTGAACCCAAACCAAAAAATGCTTCTCGCCCTAGAAACGGCAAGAAGCATCCTTTGGTTATACGATACAATTCATTGTATATCACCATATTCAATCAACCACATCATCCGCTAAACTCAAGACTCCGTATTACTCATTACATGTTGAAGATTTTTAAGGTCACGTAACCGACTCTCATCCTGACGGAAGTATTCAACCAAAGACTCAATGCAGGTAATGGAGTCCCAGCTCAGGTGATGTTCAATACCTTCGACATCATTGTAGATGTTTTCTTCCTGAACACCAATCGTCGACAAAAATTGTTCAAGCAGATGATGGCGCTCCATCAAACGTTTGCCCATTTTTTTGCCTTTTGGCGTAAGTACCAGCCCGCGGTACTTCTCATAGATCAGATACTCGTCTTTGTCCAGCTTTTGGATCATCTTCGTCACCGATGAAGGATGTACTTCCAGTCCTTCAGCTATATCAGACACACGAGCATAGCCCTTTTCATCAATTAATTTGTATATACGCTCCAAATAGTCTTCCATACTGGGCGTTGGCATCTGCTTCCCTCTCTTCTCTCAGACCGGCCCCTATTCGTGCCTGGTCCCTATCTTATAATGATACATGTTATCAACACGCATTGGCAAGTCCTTCACAAACCACGCATCCTCTGTTCCTCAAGTAATTGGCAGGCGTGACTTCACCCGGAATGAGGCAAACTAAGCTATGTTCCGCATTGAAAGGAGTGATTCCGTGAGCACAAGTGTAGCCACACCCCCGGTTCGCAAAGCAAAAGGTACTAAACCCTTTATTCCCGATTTAGTGTATTTTGAACCTGGTGCGCTGGATTATGACAAAGGCAAACGAATTATGGAATGGGTCACATCCAATGACATTCCATATCAGATGACCACATCCCATAATCGGATTACGAACCTGCCCGGTGAGACCGAGCAGGAGAAGTATCGGATGGCGAAGCGTACTCTGGTCGTCGGCGTGCGCAAAACACTCAAGTTTGACCAATCCAAACCTTCAGCGGAATATGCCATTCCGATCTCTACTGGCTGCATGGGCCATTGTCATTATTGTTATCTTCAAACGACGCTTGGCGCCAAACCCTATGTCCGTGTGTATGTCAATACGGAGGAGATTATTCAGGCTGCCAAGGGATACATCGAAGAACGCGCGCCTGAGATCACACGATTTGAAGCAGCCTGTACTTCTGATCCCGTAGGAATTGAGCATATTACAGAAAATTTAAGTGATCTGATCCGCTTTATGGCGGAAGAAGAGTATGGACGCTTGCGTTTCGTGACCAAATTTCATCATGTAGATCCGTTATTAAATATTAAGCATAATGGCCACACTCGTATCCGGTTTAGCGTCAATTCGGATTATGTGATCAAAAATTTTGAACCGGCTACCTCCAGGTTTGAGGAACGGATTGAAGCTGCTGGGAAAATTGCACATGCCGGTTATCCTTTGGGTTTCATTATCGCTCCTATTATGTGGTATGAAGGCTGGGAAGAAGGCTATTCAGAGCTTTTGCAGAAGCTCGCAGATACACTTCCTGAAGAGGCAACCAAGGATCTCACCTTTGAGATGATTCAACACCGTTTTACCAAAACGGCCAAAGCGACCATTGAGAAGCGGTATCCCAAAACCAAGTTGGAGATGGATATCGAGAAACGCAAGATGAAATGGGGCCGCTGGGGACAGTATAAGTACGTGTATAAGGATGACCAGCAAGATGCGCTGCGTGAGTTTATTACGGAACGGATCTTTGAACATTTTCCACTAGCCAAAATTGATTACTTCACCTAAGAGAGATCAGCGTCTGGTCTAACTCATGCGTTGTACCGGATAAAAAGACTAAAAACAGGTTACATGATCCAGACTCGCTCTGGTATCATGTAACCTGTTCTGCTTCGCTCTTTAAGTTCCAATTCTTATTTCAGTTCATTGCCTTTAAATAATCATCCAGTCCGGGGTAATCTGTTGCAACCAGATCGTTATTTGGGTCATCTGATCCGTAAAAAGTAAAATGCCAAGTAACAACATTAATGCTCCCCCGACTTTCATCATGACATTGGAGTATTTAAGAATCCAGCGTGTCGAACCGATGAAGAACGCCAAAATGAAAAACGGTATCGCAAATCCTGCAGTATAACCTGTAATCAACGCCAGCCAGGTTGTGGGCTCACTTGCAGCCATAGCAATGATTGTTGCCAGAATAGGGCCAATACACGGCGACCAGCCTGCTGAGAAACCGATGCCAAATATAAAAGAGCCCAGATAGCCTGCTGGTTTCCATTTCATATCCAGCTTGCGTTCCTTCATCAGAAACTGCGGCTTGAACACACCAAGCAAAAATAACCCCATAAGCATAATCAAAATAGCAGACAATTGCCGAATCAGTTCTCGGTTATCATTGAAAAATTGGCCAAACAGTCCGGCACCAAGGCCAAGAGAATAAAATACAGCCGAGAAGCCTAAAATAAACGCCAGCGTATGCGTCATCGTCTTAAAACGGACTTCTCGTTGATTGCGGTCATCCTTCAATTGTTGCACCGTCATACCTGTGATGTAAGAAAGGTACGACGGATACAGCGGAAGACAACATGGTGATATAAATGAGACCAAACCTGCTACAAAAGCCATCCATACATTAACATCAGGCATGAAGCGGATGTCTCCCTTCCCCGGACTCTCGTGCTTGCTCGTTCAGTCGTCAGGCCCGGAACCCTTTTTTTCCAATCATCGTCAGAATAAGCATCATGATCAGCAACAATACAATCGTTGCTCCAGGTGCGAGGTTCCAGATGCCTGCGACTACCAGTCCAATCACCACCGCAATTTCACCGATGACTACGGACAGAATAATGGCGGATTTGAAACTTCGGGCCATCAGCAGACTGACAGCTACCGGAATGGTCAACAGCGCCGACACCAGAAGTGCACCGACAATCTTGATCGCGGTACTAATGACGAGTGCAGTCATCACCGTGATCAACATGTTGAGTATTCGAACAGGTAACCCAGTAACCGCTGCAGCATCTTCCTCAAAGCTCAACAGGAAAAATTCCTTATGTAACAACGCTACAACGATCACAACGATCAGCGTAACCACACCTACCAGCTTGAGATCCGTAGCATCCAAAGTATATATACTACCGAACAAGTAACTCATGACATCTGCATTATAACCTTTGCCCAGCGTAAAGAACAATGAAGCCAGCGCTACTCCACCGGACATAATAATGGCTATCGATAATTCGGCGTAACTTTTATAGGCTTTACGAAGCTTCTCTATTGCAAAGGAAGCAAGCACGGCAAATATCAAGCCCACCGCAATCGGATACACTTCAATCAAAAATCCGAGTGCAACGCCGGCGATGGTGACATGAGACAAGGTGTCTCCGATCATGGATAATCGCCGTAACACCAGAAATAATCCGATCAGCGGAGCAGTAATGCCAATTAACAATCCACCTGCCAGCGCACGCTGAAAAAAATCACTCATTAATATTTCCAAAACAAACACGACTCCTTCGGCCTTGCTCTAATCTAGTTGGCCATGAACACGGCTAGCGCACCTGTGCAGTGGTATGTTGCAGGTTGGTCTCGGCACAATCCTCGACCTCATGCGAGTGACGTACATGGAAATTAATTTTGCCATTCGTTACCGCTGCTTCAGAACCCAGATAACTCTCCATCCGATCCATATCATGAGACACCATCAGAAAAGTCATGCGGTGATGTTCATGCATATGCGTAATCAGTTCAAAGAAACTGGCCTGGGATTCAGCATCAATACCGACTGTGGGTTCATCCAGAATCAACAGATCCGGGTGATTGATAAGCGCTCGTGCCAAAAATACGCGCTGCTGCTGCCCACCAGACAGCTGTCCAATACGTTTGTTCGCAAGATCCTCAATGCGCATCACCTGCATGGCATCCGTGCACTGCTGCTGACATTTGCGAGACATACGCCGAAACATGTTTTTGTTATTATACAATCCGGACATGACCACTTCACGAACCGTTGCGGGGAATAAGGGGTTAAACGCATTTTTTTGCGGTACATACCCAATTCGGTCCCAGTCCTTGAACTTGCGGATCGACTGTCCGAACAGCTTGATATCTCCCTGCGCAGGAGGCAATAGTCCGACAAGCATGCGCAGCAATGTCGTTTTACCCGCCCCGTTCGAACCGATAATCCCGACAAAGTCCCGTTCCTGGGCCATAAAATCGAGATTCTCAATCACTCGCTGGTCCCCATAGGAAAATGATAGTTTCTCAATCTCTATAATTGGATCATGACATAGTGGCATGATTTGCTGCATGGCAAAGCCGCCCTTCATTCTATATAAGGATTATATGGCGAATCCTTCATTCTATCTTATTTTAATGCGATCAGCAGATTTTGCAAATTTTTCTCCATCAGAGTGAAATAATCATCCCCGTTGGTGGCCTGTTCCTGGGTCAATCCTTCAACCGGATTAAGTACCATCGTCTCGACACCTGCTTCACTTGCCAATGTTTTCGCCAATTTGTCAGATACCAGCTCTTCGAAGAAAATGTATTTGATCCCTTCATCTTTAACGAGCTTCGCAAGCTTCACAATATCCTGTCCTGTCGGTTCTGCATCTGGGGATAGTCCCATTATGGCATGCTGGGTTAGTCCATAATCACGTGCAAGGTAACCGAAGGCTTGGTGTGACACGACAATTTCTTTGTTTGGTACTGTAGCCAATTCGTCTACAAAGCGCTGATCCAGCGTCTCAAGCTTCGTACGAAGCTCTTGATATCGTTGTTCGTAACCTGTCTTGTGGTCAGGATCTGCCTCGACCAGACTATTTTTAATGTTCTCAGCCATAATCATGGCCGATTTCGGGCTAACCCATGTATGTGGATCAATATGGTGATCGGCAACTTCTTCACTCGTGCCCTCGTCTGCGTGATCATCTGTATGCTCGTCTTCATGTTCCTCGCCATGACCATGTCCATCATCGCCCTCAGCCGTTAACAGCTTAACCCCTTCACTGACTGCAACAGACTTCACCTTCGTATCGCTGTTCAGCGATTTCAGGAAGTTCGGCACCCATCCTTCCAGTCCAGCTCCATTATAGAAGAACAGCTGTGCCTTGGATGTATTGACAATATCCTGACTCTTAGGAGTCCAGTCATGGGGTTCCACACCCGTCGGTAGCAGGTTAATGACGTTGGCATCTTCCCCACCAATTGCAGCTGTAAACGCATATACCGGATAAAATGTCGTCACGACATTCACTTTGCCTTCCACTATCTTCGCAGTATTGGAACTATTCTGCCCACATGCGGACAACACCAGTAAACTGAGTATAAGCAGACCGCTCCATAGCAACTTCATTTTGCTTCTTTTGCTGGTCTTCACAGGGCCGCTAACCTCTGATAAATGACTACTTTTATTAATGATCATTATGATTCACTCCGCATCTCTTAATCGTAAATATTACTAAAAGAATTATAGGTAACCTGCTCGTACTTGTCAAGCTATCCCGTCCTATTCATTCTCTCCCGAAGTACGGAGTTCATAACAGTATATGCTTGTTCGCTTCCCGTCAGTTGTGAATTCTCCCAACAAAAAAGGACCCGAATTTAATTCGGGCCACCTCGTGTCAAAATTTCGACATATTCAAAATTGTCTTATTTTACTTGTGCACCATTAGGCATATTGTCCGGCACGGTAGCCAGGGTGAGCTGGTCGCCATGAGATGCCGCCAGAATCATACCTTGAGACAATTCACCACGGAGTTTCACCGGTTTGAGATTGGTCACACAGATGACTTTGCGTCCCACCATCTCTTCAGGCGAATAGAATTTCGCAATACCCGATACAACCTGACGCTGCTCGTAACCCAGATCCAGCTGCAATTTCAACAATTTATCAGCTTTTTTGACAGGTTCACAGGCAATGACTTGAGCGACACGCAGTTCGACTTTGGCAAAATCGTCAATGCCGATTTCTTCCGTGCCTTCAGGTGCAGTCACTGGCTCAACAGCAGCCGAAGCTCCAGCATCTGTTTGACTTGCTTCAGGCTGTGCCGCTTTTTGTCCGCCAGTCATTGCTTCAGAGATATAAGCAATCTCCTGCTCGGAATCCAAACGCGGGAAGATTGGATCACCTTTTTGTAAGGCGTTTCCAGTTGGAATCAGGCCCCATTGCTTGGCTGAATCCCAAGCCGTGAGTTCACCTTCCTGAATGCCGAGCTGTGCCCAGATTTTACGTGGAGCACGCGTGAGGAACGGTTGCAACAGAATGGAAGAAATTCGCAAGCTCTCGATCAGATGAGACATCACGGACGCCAATTCATCGCGTTTCGCTTCATCACGAGCCAGCGCCCACGGCTGCGTCTCATCAATGTATTTGTTGGTGCGGCTGACAAACTGGCTGATCGCCGTGAGTGCCACGGAAAATTGCAGGTTTTCCATCGCTTGTTCCACTTTTTCCACCGTTGCATGACCCGCTTCTTCCAGCGAAACATCAAATTCAGTCACATTCGTTGCAAATGCAGGAGCTTTACCTTCGAAATATTTCTCTACCATGGCAACCGTGCGGTTCAACAGGTTACCGAGGTCATTCGCGAGATCGGAGTTCACACGTTCTACGAAGCTCTCCGGTGTAAATGTACCATCGGAACCAAATGGGACTTCACGCAGCAGGTAATAACGCAGTGCATCCAGACCGTAGCGGTCAATCAGAGTAACTGGGTCAACGACATTACCTTTTGATTTGGACATCTTGCCATCCTTCATCAACAACCAGCCATGTGCGAAGACTTTCTTCGGCAAAGGCAGGTCCAGCGCCATCAACATGATTGGCCAATAAATCGTATGGAAACGCACGATTTCTTTACCCACCAGATGCACGTCCGCAGGCCAGAACTTGTCATACAGGGATGCATCGGAAGAACCATAACCCAGAGCTGTAATATAGTTGGACAACGCATCAATCCACACATATACCACGTGTTTTGGATCGCCTTTGACTTTGACGCCCCATTCAAATGTGGTCCGCGATACGGCCAAGTCTTCCAGACCTGGCTTAATGAAGTTATTGATCATCTCGTTCTTGCGGGACTCCGGCTGAATAAAGCCAGGGTTCTCTTCATAATATTTCAACAGACGATCTGCATATTTGCTCATGCGGAAGAAATAGGATTCTTCTTTGACCAGTTCAACAGGGTGACCGCTGTCCGGGCTTTTGGCCGAAATAATCTCGCCCTTCTCATTTTTCTCCACATCAACCAATTGGGTCTCTGTGTAATATGTCTCATCCGGGATACTGTACCAGCCTTCATACTCGCCTTTATAGATATCTCCCTGTTTCAACAGACGGTCAAAGATATCCTGAACTACCGTTTTGTGGCGTTCTTCTGTTGTACGGATGAAGTCGTCATTGGAGATGTCCAGCTTGTTCCACAATTCCTTGATGCCCACAACGATATCATCTACAAATGCCTGCGGAGACTGTCCTTTCTCCTGAGCCTTGCGTTCAATCTTCTGGCCATGCTCATCCGTTCCAGTCAGATAACGCACGGCATACCCGCGCAGACGCTTGTAACGAACCATCGCATCTCCTGCCACCGTTGTATACGCATGCCCAATATGCAATTTGTCACTCGGATAATAAATCGGTGTTGTTAGATAAAATGTCTTTTGGTCAGCCATGAATGACTTCTCCTCCTTCAAATGTTCCTGCTTTTTGTGCACTTTTATCTAAAAAAGAACACAAAAAACTCCCGCCCCTATGGGACGAGAGTTGCTCTCACGTGTTACCACCCAAATTCCCTGTATCTTTCACAAAACACAGGCTCTGTCGGTCCTTCGACCGCCCATTAACGCTGGATCACGCCTCAGCCTTACGACAGCAGCAATAAAATCACTATCTGCACGCTCGGAAGAGGTTCCTCCGGGACCATTTCCATCCTCCTCCCAGACCGGTTCTCAGCTCATCCGGCTCTCTGCACTGGGGGTGTGTCTGTACTTATCCCTTCACTGGAAATCATATAACCAAACTTTTTTAACAGGATATATAGGAAAAATATACTGAAATGCGGGCCCCTTTGTCAAGTGGACAGCATACTCAAGTTCAATCCTAGGCTACTTCCAGACCACCCGAATGCCTTCTGATTATATCGTTACTCCGACACCATCATAGACTTCTCTGCCTTCGGCGGCACCAGATCTACACCACCTGGATGAAACGGATGACACTTGGCTATACGTTTCGCTGTTAACAATGAGCCTTTGAGCGCACCATGCACTTCAATCGCCTCCATAGCGTAGGCCGAACAAGTTGGATAGAATCGACATGTGGGCGGCTTCAATGGAGAAATATAGTTGCGGTACACTCGAATGGGTGCCTGAGCTATTTTGCGTGATAACTTCATCGTCAGCGCTTCCCGTGAGCGTGTTGATGTCCGGACGTCGTTTTGGCCGGAGCATGCTCCACGCAGTCCTTGCAATATCCGAACACTTCGAACTTGTGATCCACGACCTGAAATTGCTCAGGCGCATCCGCAAGCTGCATCGGACAAAAAATAATTGGATATGTCTTCTGACATTTCAGACAGATCATATGATGATGATGATGGTCTTCACTACAATGTGCTTTGAATTTGACGCCATCTTCAAAGATGACCTGTTCCAATACACCCAATTCCTGCATCACACGCAGATTACGATATACCGTGTCAAAACTTAGTCCACTGTATGTCTTACCCATATATTCATAGACGTCCTTGGGTGTAAGATACCCGGGAGACTCGGCAAATAACCGGGCCAGTGTCTTCCGCTGATCGGTTATGCGGAGCCCCTGTGAGGACATGGTTGTAATAATCTGTTCTGTCGACAGCATGATCTAAGCACCTCCTGTCATACGAGCATTTTGCATCATTCATAGAGCGACAGTTGTTTCTGCAAAAAGCGGAAACTTTTGCTTTCTTGTATCCTCTAATAATGCATTAATTTAGGCTTGGAGTCAACGAAGGCACCGGGTTCCCCCGATTTCTGTGACCTATTGAAAAAGGACTCCATTCACATGCATTGTCATTACGTTTAGCCTTGAGCTAATGACATTGCATTTTCACGGAGTCCTTTCTGGACGGTTCAGATGATCAATCGTTCGGGCGACTTTTCCGAACCGTCCGTGCATGTTCATGTGAAATTACTTTTCAGCCGGAAGCGGCGTGAATAGCAGGTTAACAGGCAAGTTGCTGCCTGGTGCTGCCGAGAAGAGAATCGTAACACTTTCGCCAGTCGAACCTGTGCGGTACATCACACTTTGCTCATTCGGTGCCGTGACTGATTTTCCAGTGGAGATCTGAACGACCTGTCCATTCACGAGTGCTACACCTGAGTATTTGCCTCCACGAGGGTTGAATGAAATCAGCGTACGCGGAGCGACATTTTTCAATGTGATTTTGTATAATACACCGAAGTTGCCTGCGTTGGAAGCTTCTGTAAAGGCCATAGGGTCCGTACCCACCAAGTTTGGATCACTGGTATTATCTCCGAGCGGAAGACGTGCGGGTTTCGAACCGATTTCTTGGTCATACGTAATAATCCGTGTTGCATTTGGATATGTTCCACGGTTGTGCACACCATCACGATCCAGAACCGGCAATGTGGACCATACAGCCATCGGATCTTTATTTTCTTCGACCAAGATCACGTTATAGTCAAGTCTATAATCGGTAAAAGCATCGGAATAGAGAGAGATAACTTGCCCTTCTTTCATCGGAAGTGCACTTAGTTCGGTCAAAATCAGTTTGCTTTCTCCCGGCTGGAAATACTCTTTCTTTATGTCCGCTCCAGTCTGAATCGACTTGAACCATTTATCAATAGACAATTTCCCGGCTACGGTAGCAAACGGAGTCGGTCCCGCGAAGCCCATATTTTGTTGTTCAAATACTGCCGCATATGGGTTGTTGTTTGTTGCAATAACATACATTTTCACTCTTTTGCCTGTATTGTTCACATGGTGAATCATGAAACGGGTCTGACCCAGTGATGATTCTTTATATACAATACCTTCCGTATTAACCGTTTCCGGACTGTTGCTGCGGATCAACAGACTTGGCTCATCCGTATACGTATAAGGTACTTTTTCCATAGAAGTCACTTCACCACCGTTAAAGACAAATTTCTGTCCAACCGGGGTGAAGAGTACATTAAAATCAGAAAAAGCATATAACGTCTCATTCGTTATCGTGATGACTTTGGAGTACGTATTCGCAGCACCGTGGTTGTCTGTAACCGTAAGCGTCACTGTTTTGGGACCCGGTTCAAAGAATGCAAGCGAATCGTTCTCCCACACCACTTTAACAATATTATTTTCATCATCTGTACTTTTGTCGATATACGTTATCTTTTCGCCCATTTTGTATTGTTCCTTGTCCGTCGTAAACATGGCTACAGGAGGAAGATTAGGCTCCAGAACTTCAAGCGTAATCGAATAGGGATCACTCCATTGGCCGTTTGAATCCTGAACTTGATATGAAATCGTATATGTACCCGCTTGATCAAACGATTCCTGACGGCCTGTCCAACGTTCATCAACGATCTTCAGTCCATTTGGAGAACTGTAAGAAGTCATATAGTCCACCAGATCGCCCGCAAAAATTTCTTTTTGGGAAATGGTAAAGCTTGCGACCGGTTTCGTATTTAGATTCAGTACAACCGTTTTAGCTGACTGATTCACTTTATAGGTGATGTTCAGCGCTTGAGTAATGGAAGTTAAAGGTACCATAAACGTACTTTTTTGTTGATAAGCAGGGCCTTTCATCGTTCTCGACTCTCCATTTACGGTATAGACCTTACTGTTGGTTTTGAATCGGAGCTCATGGTCACCACTGATGATGACGGTTTCCTTGGTTTGGTTATCGTATTTGACCCCGTATCCCACACGGTCCACCAGAGCACGAATCGCAACATACGATACACCGTTTTTGACAGTCATGGGCTGGCCGGCAAGATACGTTTTCCCGTCCTGCTCCATTTTGTTGCTATTCATGAACAACGTCAGATTTCCGCCTGATCCTGCGGTAGAATCCCCTCCAATAGATGGTTGCTCTACTTGAGCAGGTGTAACTTGCGTTTCAACATCCTCCGTAGTTCCCGCCTGAATCGCCGGTTTCGTACTCGCCTCATCTGTAGTCGTCTCTCCCCCATCGATGGCGGGTTTTTTCACATCTGCTGTCGGCGTTGCCTCAGTGCCTGTCGAATTCTCGGTTTTCTTTGCTTCAGCGGACGGAGCGTTGATGGATGCGTTCCCAGTCTTCACTTCACGCTCTGCAAGCGGTTGCTCTTCCTTTAGCACCTCAACCGTTTCTACTTTGGCCGTGTTTACTGACGCCGTGTTACTTTGAGATACGGATTGTGCATTCACCGAACCGATTGCAAATGCTTGAAAAACGGCTATAGCGGTATAAATGGATAATTTCTTCTTCAGATTCATTCTTTATCTTTGGCTCCTTCTGCTCCCACGTAGTGTTATCCCCTCAAAACTCATATGATTAGACGCTTGGTTCAGGAAAAAGTTTCTAAATAATTAGTAATATCTTGTATATATACATTTCATTTGTCATCCGTATACTTTGTACGGTATTATTTCGCAGAAAATAATAATAGAAGTTGACGATTACATGAAAAAATCACATGAAGAAGGGACTATCCCCTAGCCATGTTCATGACTTATGGGATAGCCCCTTCCTGACGGTTTAGATGGTCAATCGTTCGGGCGACTTTTGGGGTGAACGGGTATATGATATAAGCTTTCACTCCAAACCGTCCGTGCAGTGATAAGATATTACTTTTCAGTCGGAAGCGGCGTGAACAGCAGGTTAACAGGCAAGTTGCTGCCTGGTGCTGCCGAGAAGAGAATCGTTACACTCTCGCCGTATGAGCCTGTACGATACATAACGCTTTGCTCATTAGGTGCCGTGACTGATTTCCCAGTCGAAATCTGAACGACCTGTCCATTCACAAGTGCAACTCCTGAATATCTTCCACCACGAGGGTTGAATGAGATCAGTGTACGCGGAGCGACATTGTTCAGTGTGATTTTGTACAACACACCGAAGTTACCTGCGTTGGACGCTTCTGTAAAGGCCATAGGGTCCGTACCCACCAAGTTCGGATCACTGGCATTGTCTCCGAGCGGAAGACGTACCGGCTTCGATCCTACTTCCTGATCATACGTAATAATCCGTGTTGCATTCGGATACGTTCCGCGGTTATGAACGCCATCACGATCCAGAACCGGCAGACTCGACCACACGACCATCGGATCTTTGTTCTCTTCAATCATGATAATGTTGTAATCCAGTTCATAGTCACTGAATACATCCGAATACAAGGAGATGACTTGTCCCTGTTTCATTGGAAGAACACTCAGGTCATTGAGAATTAGCTTGCTCTCTCCAGGCTGGATATATACTTTCTTTTGTCCGGTACCATTCTGCATGGACTGGAACCAACGGTCAATCGATAACTTACCAGCTACCGTTGCGAATGGTGACGGCCCTGCAAAGCCCATATTTTGCTGATCAATGGACGCCGTGTATGCGTTGTTGTTTGTAGCCACAACATACATTTTCACGCTTTTGCCCGTATTGTTTACATGGTGAATCATGAAACGAGTCTGTCCAAAGGAAGATTCCTTGTACACAATCCCTTCCCTGTTAACGGTTTCCGGGCTGTTACTGCGAATCAGCAGACTCGGCTCGTCATAGTAGGTGAAAGGTACTTTCTCCAATGCCGGAACTCCTCCACCGTCGAAGGTGAATTTCTCACCAACGGGTGTGAACAGCTGATTGAAGTCAGACAAACTGTACAGCGTTTCGCCCGTAATATTAATGGTCTTGGTGTAGCTATTGCTCGCACCGTGTTTGTCAGTAACTTTAATCGTTACGGTCTTAGGTCCTGGAACGAAAAATGCGAGTGCATTGTTGTCCCATTCTGTATTTACGATTGCATTCTCATCATCAGTACTTTGGTTAATATAGGTGATTTTCTCACCCATCTTGTACTCTTCTTTGTCCGTTGTAAACATCCCCACAGGTGGCAAGTTTGGTCTTTCAACCTTGATGGTAACCGCGTACGGATCACTCCATTGTCCGCTTGAATCCTGGACCGCATAGGTTACCGTATATGTACCTGGCTGGTCGAATGAATCCTGACGGCCTGTCCAACGTTCATCTACAATGCTGAGACCTTTGGGAGAACTGGATCTGGTTGTATATGTTACTTGGTCCCCGGCAAAAACCTCTTTTTGTACCGTAAAGCTGGCTACCGGTTTGGTATTCAGATTCAGTACAACGGTTTTGGCAGACTGATTTACTTTATACGTAATGTTCAGAGCCTGCGTAATAGATGTCAGCGGCACCATGAACGTATTCTTTTGTTGATACGCAGGGCCCTTCATCGATTTAGACACACCATTAACGGTATAGATTGTGCTGTTCGTTTTGAAACGCAGCTCATCTTCCCCACTAATAATGATCGTTTCTTTGGTGGTGTTGTCGTATTTCACATCATAACCAACTCGATCAACCAGAGCGCGAATCGCTACATAGGATACACCGTTTTTTACAGCCATTGGCTGTCCGGCCAAATATGTTTTGCCATCCTGCATCATTTTGTTGCTGTTCATATACAGCGTCAGATCTCCACCCGCGCGTCCAGCTACAGATGAACCTCCTGCAGACGGTTGCTCCACTTCGACTGGTGCTGGTGCTGGTGCTTCTTCTTCATCCGTTTCTGCAGGCGTTTCAATAACAGGCTGAACCGGAGTGACGTCTGTTCCTGTAGGAACGTTCGTTTCAGGATTAGTTTCTACGGTCGTTTCATTATTGGTTGGCCCAGTGTCTGATCCGGATTTCACTTCGGATTCCGCGATAGTTTGTTCCTTCTTCACTACCTCAACGGATTTCACTTTGGCTGTGTTCACTGGTGTAGTATCGCTTTGAACGGCTGATTGTGCATTCGCAGGAATCACTGCAAACGCTTGAAAAACAGCAAAAGCGGTAAGTATGGATAATTTCTTCTTCAAATTCATTCTGTGTCTTTGGCTCCTTCTGCTTCCATTTTATAAAGATCCCCCTCAAAAAGTCATATGATTAGACGCTTGCAACCGGGAAAAGTTGCTAAAAAAATGTAATGAGAATTGTAAACTTTGAATAGAAGGAAAATACTATGAAAATAGTTATCTATCAATAATCTTTAATAGTATTAGATTCCAATTAAACCCAATAGAAGTTCCTAAAAAAATCTCTCCAAGAGATGGCCAATAGCACCATACCGCAGAGAGATAAATTGATTCAATAAGTCTACTGTAAATGGACAGCTTTCACGGCTTCCAGCTTCTGCGGATCATCCGCCACTGCTGCCATCTCTCCCCGTAGCTTCTCTTTGCGATTCACATCGGATTCTAGGCCTGCAGGATGGCCAGTCTTTTCTGTTTGTCGGCCCCCACCTGCGTGTGGCGGAGAAGCATCTCAATCGGTTCCTTACTTGTCTCTCCCGCAGGTGTATTACCCGCGCCCTGCTGTGGCTCGTTACTTGAGCTTGCACATCCTGCCAAAGTCCATGAAGTGATAAGCAATAATGAAAGCAGTAATGTCATTCCTTTTTTCATCTGGTTGACCCTCCTCAAGATATTGAGCATTTGGCTTTACACTCTGATTATAAAAAGCCGGAGCTTACATCGTAAGGATGACAATTCATCAATGGAGGGATAAAATCCTTCACTGGACCCATAATCACCGTTGCCATATGTTGAGAAACAAAAAAACAGCCCCTGCGAAGTATGTTCGCAAGGACTGCTTGGCTCTTGGTTTGTACGTTATATATGAAGGTTGGATTACTTACCGGAACAAGCCATACCCGCTGTTTCCTGGCGACCTTGATCGATCAGGCGATACGCCCGCTCCACTTCTTCTTCGCTTGGAGAAGGAACGCCGTCCAGCGGATATATTTTACCCATGGCTTCCCACTTATAAACACCCATCTGATGATAAGGAAGAATTTCGAACTTCTCGACCCCATTTAACGTTCCAATAAATCGTCCGAGGTTAAGCAAATCCTCTTCCTCATTATGAATGCCAGGCACGTATACGTGACGAATCCACATTTTCCGCCCATTATCAGAGAGCCACTTTGCAGTATTCAATGTTCTCTCATTAGATTTACCTGTCAGCTCGATATGTTTCTCATCATCAATATGCTTGAGATCAAGTAAAACGAGGTCCGTGTGATCCAACAGATCATGAATCCGATCCGGTTCATTGAAACCATTGCTGTCCAGTGTGGTATGAAGCCCCCAGCGGCGCTTAACTTCCTTGAACAACTCAGCTACAAAGTGAGACTGTAACGTGGGCTCTCCACCTGATACCGTAAGTCCTCCGCCAGAGCTGCGGTAGTAGGAGAGGTACGGCTCAATTTCCTCCAGTACCTTCTCCAGACTCATTTCTCTGCCACCATCCAGTGCCCAGGTATCCGGGTTATGACAATACTGGCATTTGAGTAGACATCCTTGCATAAAGAGCACGAAGCGGATGCCTGGTCCGTCAACCGTCCCGAAAGTTTCGAGTGAATGAATATGTCCGTTAACCATGTTGCCTCTTCCTTTCTGTGTCCGCATCCGCTGTGCGTTTAATATGACTTAGAATGTCTTTCCTAGCGGCCTTCTGCTTGTTGCTTCGTTACATCGAACCATGGAACGTACGGTTAATTACATCCAGTTGTTGCTCACGTGTCAGTTTGATAAAGTTAACCGCGTAACCGGATACCCGTATAGTCAGTTGCGGATAGTTTTCCGGGTGATCCATCGCATCAATCAATTGCTGACGATCAAATACGTTTACGTTTAGATGATGTGCATTTTGACCGAAGTAACCATCCAGCATCGCAGTCAGATTCGATTTGCGTGTATTCTCCTCTTTACCCAATGCTTTTGGCACGATGGAGAAGGTATTGGAGATACCATCAAGACTGTCTTCATAAGGCAATTTGGCTACGGAGCCGAGGGATGCCAGTGCACCTTTTTTGTCACGACCATGCATTGGGTTCGCACCTGGTGCAAATGGCTCACCTGCTTTACGACCATCCGGTGTCGTACCTGTTTTCTTACCATATACGACGTTGGAAGTGATCGTCAGAACAGATTGCGTTGGTACCGCATTACGATATGCTTTGTGCTTGCGGATCATGCCCATGAAGCTTTCAACCAGTTCAACAGCAATGCTGTCTACACTGTCTTCGTTGTTACCATAACAAGGGAAGTCGCCTTCGATTTCGAAATCAACTGCGATGCCTTGTTCGTTGCGAATCGGTTTTACTTTGGCATATTTAATCGCACTCAGTGAATCCGCTGCAACCGATAGACCCGCAATCCCGCAAGCCATCGTACGTACGATGTCGCGGTCATGCAATGCCATTTCGATCCGTTCGTAGCTATATTTATCGTGCATATAATGAATGACGTTAAGGGTGTTCATGTACAGTTTCGCCAACCAACCCATCATCGGTTTGAAGCGTTTCATAACTTCGTTGTAGTCCAGCACTTCACTTGTGATGGCAGGATATTCAGGTCCTACTTGCGCTCCAGACTTCTCATCACGTCCACCGTTGATCGCATACAGCAGGGCTTTCGCCAAGTTGGCACGAGCGCCGAAGAACTGCATTTGTTTCCCGATCTTCATGGCAGATACACAGCAGGCAATACCGTAATCGTCACCGTAGATTGGACGCATCAGATCATCATTCTCATACTGGATGGAGCTGGTTTCAATGGATACTTTACTGCAATAATCTTTGAAAGCTTCCGGAAGTTTAGTGGACCACAGTACAGTCAGATTCGGCTCTGGTGCAGGACCCAGGTTGTGGAGGGTATGCAAGAAACGGAAGCTGCTCTTGGTTACGCGTGTCTCACCGTTAACCGACATACCGCCGATGGACTCGGTCACCCACGTTGGATCTCCACTGAACAGTTCGTTGTAGTCTGGTGTACGCAGGAATTTGACAATCCGCAGTTTCATCACGAAATGATCAACCAATTCCTGAGCCTGCTCTTCTGTCAGATTACCTTCCTTCAAATCACGGTCAATGTAGATATCCAGGAAAGAGGATACACGTCCCAGTGACATTGCAGCTCCGTTTTGTTCTTTGATCGCAGCGAGATAACCGAAGTACAACCATTGGAACGCTTCTTTCGCTGTTGCCGCTGGCAGGGAAATATCAAAACCATGCATTTCACCCAATTGTTTCAGTTCTTGCAAGGCACGAATCTGCTCGGACAACTCTTCGCGCAGACGAATCACATCTTCATCAATGACATCGACTTCAAGGGCATTCAATTCGCCTTTTTTGTTACGAATCAGGAAGTCTACCCCGTACAAAGCGACCCGGCGATAGTCACCAATGATCCGGCCACGGCCATAAGCATCTGGCAGACCTGTAATAATCCCTGCTTTACGCGCTGCACGCATGTCGGAAGTATAAGCATCGAATACACCCTGATTATGTGTTTTGCGAATGTTTGTGAATATATCAATGACGCCTTGAGGCATTTCGAAACCGTATGCTTCACATGCATCAATCATCATGCGAATTCCGCCGTATGGCTGAATGGAACGTTTGAATGGAGCATCGGTCTGAACACCGACAATCTGCTCTTTGGCTTGATCCAGATAACCTGGTTGGTGAGATACAATCGTAGCTGGTGTGTTCACGTCAACGTCAAGGACACCGCCGTTATCACGTTCTTTTTTGGTTAGATCAGATACGATATCCCACAATTCTTTGGTATTCTGGGTAGCACCTGCAAGAAAGGCTTCGTCGCCGTAATACGGAGACAAGTTGTGTGCCAGAAAATCATTCACATTTACGGATTTCGTCCATGTTCCTTTGGTAAAGTTTCTCCAGCCTGTTTGTTGTTTGACATCTTTTTCAATCACCGACATCGTAATCCCTCCACTAATTTGGATTTTCTGGACCCATAACATATTGCTTCATCGTATCGTTGTGTGCCCAGAGCCGCGATTAATGTGAATTGTTTCACATGAACCGGAACATGTTCTCTCTACTTGGGAACCGGAACCGCGGTATGAATGTTTTTCTTACATTTTCAGTATACGACTTGGTGCTTTCATCATCTGTGATTTTTGTCACAAAGTCAGTGAACTAACTCACTCCACCTGCGCTGTGTCCCATTGAACCGGAGCTTTACACAGGATCACTGCGTGGCAGAACAACCTTCCAATCGCTGTTCATTATTTAAATTTACTGAAAAGCGAATAAACCCATAGGTGGTGTATTCTGACCACTGCAAGGAGAGAATAACCTTCCGATCACTGTTATCCCCGGATTTTTTGATTCACTTTTTCAAAGGTGAAAATCCAGTGATAAAGGCGAACGCTCCGCTTCTTTAGGTTTTTTCTCTCCTCTCCGTTATCGTCTACATGTGTAGTTCAACTGATAAAACAATAAAGTTCAAAATCTATTTCAAAGACGCAAGCTTCGCTTTTTCAGGTTATTTCTGCCCCTCCGTTGTCGTGTAAAGGGTTCGTTCAAACCGCCACATCACGGATTCCGTGTAGCCCCTATAGAACCCATTGCTCCTCATGCCCGGAGCAAACAAGGTCTTAAAACTGTTTCCTGAAAAAGCGGTTGCTTCGCTTCTCCGTTTTTCTGCCCTCTTCGTCATCGTGTGAAAATACGGCAATCGGGGCTCCCCTCTCGGGGAACCCTGAACACATTGCCTCAACCTTTAACCAATGGTTTGTTATGCTGTACTATTTGTTATTCAAACTTTCCGTAGAAAGCGTTGCGGTATACATCAGCCAGTTCAGTCACCAGCGGCAACTTCGGATTGGCGGTTGTACATTGGTCTTCGAAGGCACGATCAGCCAGATAATCCACATGTGCTTCAAAGTCTTTTGCATCAAATCCGATCTCCTGGAACGATTCCTCAATACCCAGTGTTTTGTTCATTTTGCGAACGGCATTGATCAGACTAGTTACCCCTTCTTCTGTCGTACGAGCAGGCAATCCGAGAATCCGAGAAATTTCGGCATAACGCTCATCCGCTACAAAGTGCGAATATTTCGGGAACGATGCAAATTTGGTCGGTTTTTTCGCATTATAGCGAATGACGTGTGGCAACAATATGGCATTAGTACGTCCGTGTGCAGTGTGATATTGTCCGCCCCATTTGTGCGCCAAACTATGGTTAATGCCCAGGAATGCGTTGGCAAACGCCATACCAGCAAGCGTCGAAGCATTATGCATTTTCTCGCGTGCCAGTTTGTCACCTTGCAGTGCCGATTGCTCCAGATACTGGAACACCAGTTGAATGGCTTTGATCGCAAGCCCATCGGTATAATCACTTGCCATGACAGACACATAAGCTTCAATTGCGTGAGTCAATACATCCATACCTGTATCGGCAACTGCTACTCTTGGCAATGTATATACGAACTCAGGATCAACAATCGCTACATCTGGCGTCAGCTCGTAGTCAGCCAGTGGATATTTCGTATTGCCTTGTGTTTTATCTGTGATAACCGCGAACGATGTAACCTCAGAACCTGTACCGGATGTAGTTGGTATGGCTACGAATTTCGCTTTCATGCCGAGACGCGGGTATTTGTAGATACGTTTGCGAATATCCATGAATTTTTGTTTCAGATCATTGAAGTCTGTGTCCGGATATTCATAGAACAACCACATGGCTTTGGCAGCATCCATTGGCGAACCACCGCCGAGTGCGATAATGCAGTCCGGTTGGAAACGTTGCATCATTTCAGTTCCGCGATCTACCGTTGTAGTGGATGGATCTGGCTCTACATCTGAGAATACTTCAATGGCTACCGGCATTTGCCGTTGGCGCAGATAATGTTCAACCTTTTCCACATAGCCGAGTTTGACCATCATGGCATCCGTAACAATCGCAACACGTGTGATGTCAGGCATTTTGGCAAGATACTGCGTTGCCCCTTTTTCGAAGTAGATTTTGTTCGGCACTTTGAACCATTGCATATTCACGGTACGGCGAGCCACCCTTTTCACATTGATTAAGTTCACAGCGGTTACGTTGGAAGAAGTCGAGTTACGTCCGTATGATCCGCATCCCAGCGTCAATGATGGCATATTCGTGTTGTAGATGTCTCCGATCGCGCCATGTGTCGAAGGTGAGTTCACGATAATACGTCCAGTTTGCAAACGATCTGCGAATTTGCCAATCACTTCTTCGTTGTTCGAGTGAATGACCGAAGAGTGACCCATGCCGCCAAAAGCAACGACTTCTGCTGCGCGCTCAATGCCTTCTGCTGCCGTTTTAACTTTGTAACAAGCCAGTACCGGACTTAATTTCTCAGCAGACAATGGGAATTTCGTACCTACCCCTTCAATCTCGGCCACCAGAATTTTAGTTCCTGCTGGCACTTCAATGCCACACAATTTCGCAATGCTGACGGCAGATTGACCAACAATTGCTGGATTCACTGCACACTTCTCAACGTTAATGGCACCTGCTGTCAATTTCGCTGCTTCATCTTTGTTAACAAAGTAACAGCCGTTCGCGATCATTTTCTTCTTCACCTGATCGAAGATAGGTTCTTCAATAATTACGGCTTGCTCGGAAGCACAGATCATGCCGTTATCGAAGGACTTCGACAGAATCAGATCCGTAACCGCCTGATTGATATCTGCGCTTTTCTCGATGAAGCAAGGTACGTTACCTGGCCCTACGCCCAGTGCAGGTTTACCACAGCTATACGCTGCACGTACCATGCCTGATCCCCCTGTTGCCAGAATGAGAGCTACATCGTTATGATTCATCAAGGCGTTTGTACGATCCATGGAAGGATCATCAATCCACTGGATACAACCCTCTGGAGCACCGTGCTTCACGGCCGCTTCCATCAGAATTCTAGCGGCTTCCCGGCTACAGTTCTGTGCAGATGGATGGAAACCGAAGATGATCGGATTACGTGTTTTGATGGAGATCAATGCTTTAAACATCGTCGTTGATGTTGGATTCGTTACCGGGGTGATCCCCATGATGATACCAACCGGCTCCGCAATTTTCTGGAAGCTTTCATATTCATTATCTTCAATTACACCTACGGTTTTGTCATATTTGATGCTGTGGTACACATATTCTGTAGCAAATATATTTTTGGTGATTTTATCCTCATACACACCGCGGCCCGTTTCTTCTACCGCCATCTTCGCGAGCATCATATGTTTATCCAGTCCTGCAAGCGCCATTGCTTGCACAATCCGGTCAATCTGCTGCTGATCCATGGACATGAATGCTGCGTGTGCTTTGTTTGCTTTGTCAATTAACGTTTGAATATACTGACCTGCTGTCGGTTCTTTTGCTGGGGCGACTTCATTCTTTACAGCCATCTCCCTCATCCTCCTAAAGGTTCGTATTAGTTTGTCTCTCTTCTTTACATTCACATCGTACCATAGTGAAAAGAATCACAATGTGATTTTTTTCACAAAGTATAACGAATTTAAATTTAGTTTCGTAATGTCTGATAACAAGTTGATTCCACTTCCTATTTGAAATGCAGGTATATTGAACACATCATTCCCCCTAAAAAGTGAATTTAATCACAATGTTTGAAATTTCGCCATCTTTGCCCCCTTTCCATGCCCCCCAAACGGTAAGATTAGGTATATACTGAACTTAAAAATTGAACCACCGCAATTTGTACCGTCCTTCCTCCCGGCCGAGATGACCCTGATCCAGGACGGCAACCGTTTGCGGCGAACCTCGGAGACACATGCAAGCTACAGAAGGTCGTCCGATGGAGACAAAGGGGAGATAGACTTATGAGAGAACTAACGAGTGTACTGGAAAAACGCGGAAATACCAACTGTTTCTCGGAAACAAATTTCAACCATCTGCTGGTGACGATGAAAGATAGAACCTATCCCGAAGGCACCCACCTGTACTGGGAAGGCGACGTCTCCGACAAACTTTATTATATGAAGCGGGGTCGAGCCCAGATTACCAAATCTACCGATGAGGGCAAGGAACTAATCATGTACATGTATCAGTCCGGTGATATGATCGGTCAGGCTGACCCCTTCTTTGGCTCCAAACACAGCTTTTCAGCGGAAGTGCTGGAAGATAGTGAGATTGGTGTATTGGAACACAAAGACCTGGAGATGCTGATTTGCCAGCATTGTGATTTTGCGATTGACTTTATGAAATGGATGGGCATCCACCACCGACTAACCCAGACCAAGTTCCGGGATCTCATGTTGTACGGCAAACCGGGTGCATTGTGCTCCACCCTTATTCGGCTTTCGAATTCTTATGGCGAGCCTCATGGGGAGCATGTCATTATTCACAAAAAAATCACCCACACGGACCTCTCCAATATGATTGGAGCAACCCGAGAAAGTGTGAACCGTATGCTCAGTGATCTTCGCAAAAAAGATGCGATTGAATATGACAACGGCATGATTGTCATCAAAGATCTGAAGACACTGCAAGGGATCTGCCACTGTGAACTGTGTCCAAACGAGATCTGTCGTATTTAATTCATCCTCATCCAATATCGTGTTTTCCATAATTTCAAATGAAAATAAGGGGCTGTCCCATAAGTCATAAAAATGGCTAGGGACAGCCCTGTTTTCTAAATTGTAAAACAAAAAGAAACCGCTCCTTGGTAAAATGGAAGTACGACCCACCATTTGAAAGGAGACGGTTTCTTTGTACATTCAATATACCATGGATCAACTTTTCTTGCCAATGGATTTGGAGACAGATATCCCCGAAAATCACATCGTTCGTGTCGTGAATGACGCAGTCAACCGCCTGAGCGATTCCATTTTTAATGCGGCGTATCCTGGCGGGGGCCGCCATAGTTACCACCCCAAAATGCTCACTAAAATCATCATCTACGCCTACACCCAGCGAATCTATTCTTCCCGACAAATCGCCAAGGCGGTTCGGGAAAACATCATGTTTATGTGGCTCGCCGGGCGACAACAGCCGGATTTTCGGACCATTAATCGCTTCCGTTCCGAGCGGATGAAAGAAGTGCTGGAAACCGTGTTTACCCATATACTGGAGTTGCTTGTTCAGGAGCAATACGTATCCTTGGAACACTACTTTCTGGACGGAACCAAGCTTGAAGCGAATGCGAATCGGTACACCTTCGTCTGGAAAAAGGCTGTCGTCAAGTACCAGGCCAAGCTGCAAGAAAAAGTACATACCCTGTTCCAAGCCATCGAAGCGGCCGAAAGTGAAGAAGATGCGCTCCACGCGGGTACAGACCTCCCTGAGCTCGGGGAAGCTTCCGCACTCACGGCAGAAAAGGTGGAAAAAGCGGTTCAGCAACTGGAGGAATCTTTACAAGAAAAACCGAAAAACAAAATCGTAAAGAAAGCCGTGCGCCAGTTACGCAAAGACTTGCTACCGCGGCTGCAAAAGTATGAGCACCAGATCCAAACCGCAGGGGAGCGGAATAGCTATAGCAAAACCGATCCGGACGCAACGTTCATGCGAATGAAAGAAGATCATATGCGAAATGGTCAATTGAAGCCAGGGTACAATGTGCAGATTGGAACGGAAAACCAATTTATTTTGGGTTACACGGTGCACCAGCGACCGACAGACACGAAATGTCTGAAGCCCCATCTCGATCATTTAGAAGAAACGCTCGGCAAAAAACCGAAGACTGTCATTGCCGATGCAGGATATGGAAGCGAAGAAAATTACAGCTATTTCGAAGAGAACAACATCCAAGCGATCGTCAAATACGGGACGTACCATAAGGAGAAAACGAGGGCCTTTCAGCAAGCGATTGGCAAAGTGGATCACTGGAGCTACAACGAAACGGAAGATTCATGGAGCTGTGCGGCCGGGAAGACGTTACGTTTTCGGTACGAAAGCGAGACGGTCACGGAAAGTGGTTACACGATTCGTACCCGCCATTATCGAAGTGAAGATTGTAGTGCATGTCCTCTGAAAGCAACATGCACCAAAGCCAAAGGAAATCGGGAGATCGCGATCAGTCTGACCTATATGCGGCAAAAAAACGAGATGCGGGAACGACTGCGCAGTGAGGAAGGATACACCCTTTCCGTTCGGCGCATGACGGAGCCGGAGAGTGTGTTTGGACAAATCAAAAACAACCGGGGATTCCGAAGATTCCTGCTTCGCGGCTTGCAAAAAGTAAGCCTGGAGGTCGGGTGGCTTTGCCTTGCCCACAATCTGCTTAAAAAAGCCGCAATGACGGAAAAACGCAAAAAGGACAAAGCAGGATAAACCTCTGCTTTGTCCTTTTTTGAACGTATGAGTGTTATTTCTTTTTGACATTACGCTTTTTAAGGGCTTTTGAGACAGCCCCTTCCTTGTATGCTTAGGATGCATTGGTCAGTTCAAGCTTCACCGCATCACGTGGATTTAATTTCATATCCAAACCGTTTTCCATCAATTCCTTCTCATTCACCATGATCACCCAACGTTGATTCATGCGAGGGGTGACATTTTCAACCGAAACCACAAATTTGTTGTTCTCCGACATTCTCACAATTCCACTGGATTTCAATACATCGCGAACCGTACATTCCTGAACATAGACTCCGGCATATTGACGATTGAGATTTGGCATAATATTTCCACCGCTCACCTTGAGTAACGTTGTCTGATAGGCAACGCCGTCTCCCCCACTGTCAGCGGCTTTCACGTAAATGATCACTTCATCTTTGGCATGAAGCTCCATATCCCAATAATCCTGTTCAATATCCTTGCCATTTAGTTTGACAGCCCAGCTAAGCGATGAATCCAATGAGACTTCACCAACGGATTGAATCCGTTTGCCATCCGCTGTAAAATCAACAAGTCCACTATTCAACAGTGCCTTTTTGAGTGTCAAACCTTCACTGAAATCTCGCTTAATCGACTTCGTTGCATCAGGCAAAAACGTGCTACCATCTACAGCTACTGTAATTGTATTGGCTGTTTCCGTCTCTTTCACAATCGGCTGCTCGGAAGGCTGTGTCTCGCTACAACCAGCCAAAATCGCCAGAATAAGCAAACAAACACCTATGTAACCGGGGATTTTCTTCTTCATGTAGGTAACACCACCCTGCGTAAAATCATTCACCCTGTTGTCCATAACCTCTATTATGGCACAATGTTCAACAAAAAAAAGTGTCAAAGCCGTTACTTTTACGGACTGTAACATGCATTCAGGGCTTGTACAACAAAGAGAGCCTGCGCGCAGGCTCTCTAAACTGAATGATTATTCCATTCTCGTTGAATACGTTGTTACTGGACAAAAACCTGCATGTAAGTCCGGCCTCCATCTCCATCTTTCAGATATGGATTGAGTCCGAAGAACTGTTCCTCAGACACATATACTCCCGTTAACAATCGGCCTTCTAGCAATCCGCCATCCACCTGCACACAGCAAGAAGGGGCGTCCACGTACTCCTGATATAATGGAATCTGACCATATTGTTGGTGTACCTTGGATACCTTGCCTTGTTCATGCAAAGGGCGTTCCGAGAAATACGTAGGAACAATATAACGGGCAATGACATCCAGTTCCTGCATGGTATAGAACGTGTCATCACCAAGCCAGGGTGCGAACATTCGAATCTTCTCATATTGAGACCAGACAACCGCCTGGATCAACATCTCTGCCTGCACCATTCGGCCTTCTCCCACATCAAGATACAATTTCTTTTCTGGAATGCTTTCTTCTGTGGAAGAGATTTCACCCTTCGGTTTTCTCAGCTCACATCCGATACATTTCCAGCCTCTTGATGTTTGAATCCATTTTTGCAGCACCACCGGAGCTAATCCCTGACCATCACTGTTCACAGAATACATATTAACGTCAGCAGGATCATCCTTAACTGAACGGGAATATGCGGTGCGCTTGAATAACTCTGCAGCTTTTTTGTATATCAGATGAATCTGAATGGATGCGCTCTCAAGTTCCGCAATATCTTGCTTGCCGTAGCGTACTTCACGGGATAAGCTTTCTTCTCTCATGACAAGTGGCCTCCTTCGCTCCGGCCGTCTGTGGCCATTTTCTTAGATTATACTACAACTCATGACAACATGTGCACGCCCAGGAGAAAAACGCCCAGCTCCGTTATATTGTATAACGCTACACCTAAGACAAAAAACTCCTGATTTCTACGGAAACCAGGAGTTTTTGTTCATTATTTCAAGGGACACGTGAGAATACTATACGTTAGTCAACCCAGTGCTCAGCCCAGTCTTGAATTTGGTTCATGACCGGCTGTAGTGCCTTGCCCTTCTCTGTCAGCTCGTATTCAATACGAACCGGCGTCTCGGGGTAGACGTGACGAACCAGAATACCTTCACTCTCCAGATCCTTCATCCGTTCCGATAACATCTTGTCACTCATAGACGGAATCAGATTGGAGATGTCCTTGAATCGCTTCGCACCACTCATCAATGTTTGAATAATCAAACCATTCCAGCGCTTGCCCAAAAAAGAAAACGCCGTCTCAAAACGCGGACACATCCGCAAGTCTTGGCCTTCCACATTAATCACCTCTTTAGAGATCACTCAACTTACGTTTTGTTAGTATATTTCATATTAACACATTTAAGCTTCAAAGAAAACGTCTGCCGCTAAAAAGTTCAAATTTTAGAAGCACAAAACCCAATGGATTATATATCCCAGTATACATGACACCCTGCTCCTGTAACCATGGAAAATATCTTATAACTTCCCATAATACTATCTTACCCAAAAAGAACCCCACTGCCACAGTCATCATCGACTTGGAGAAGGGTTCTTTGAGTATACGCTTTTGCGGCTTAGACCAGCACGCCACCAAATGGTCTTACAGGTTCGCTCTTGCCGTATTGAGGCTTAAAGCTGCGAGCAGGATATGCCCATTTCACTGCATTGCTGATCACTCTTAGTATTTCCGGCTTGTAATAGGTCGGATACGTCTCGTGACCTGGTCGGAAATAAAAGATCTTGCCTTCACCGCGCCGGAACGTGCATCCGCTCCGGAATACTTCTCCACCTTGGAAATTGCTTACAAATACCAGCTCATCCGGTACGGGAATATCGAAGAATTCGCCATACATCTCTTCTTTTTCCAATACAATCTTGCCTTCAATGCCATCCGCAATCGGATGGGATGGATTAACACACCATACAATCTCCTGCTCGTCCGCTACACGCCACTTCAGATCACAGCTTGTTCCCATCAGTGCTTTGAATGGTTTCGAGAAATGACCTGAATGAAGCACGATCATACCCATACCATTCAAAACTCGTTGTACAACCTTCTGTGAGATCTCATCGCTTACGCGATCATGTGCCATATGTCCCCACCATATCAGCACATCCGTGGAATTCAGCACTTCATCACTTAATCCGTGTTCAGGCTGATCCAGTGTAGCCGTACGTATCGCGAAACCTTCGCCGCCCAGTCCGTCCGCCAGCGCTCGATGCAGACCATCCGGGTAGACTTCCCTTACTTCATCGTGAATTTTCTCATGGACAAATTCATTCCAAATGGTGACGTTGATCATATGCAATTTCCCCCTAGTATAGCTCTAAACCCACCACATATCGCCCAGCGGTTCTTCAATCAATACTTGCTGGAGATTCTGTACCGCTTTAGAGAATCCTTCTTCAACCGACATCAGTCCGTCCTCGTGTTCAATACTTACTACATAATCATATCCGACCAGACGCAAGGCACTCATGATATCTGCCCAAGTCTTGTTATCATGTCCATAACCGACCGAGCGGAACTGCCATGCACGATCCAGCATATTGCTATAATCTTGCATATCCGTTACACCGTGTTTGTTCACGTTCACCGGATCAATTGTTGTATCTTTGGCATGGAAGTGATGGATTGCATTCTCACGTCCCAGAATGTGAATCGCCTGTACCGGATCAATACCTTGCCACCACATGTGACTTGGATCCAGATTGGCTCCGATCACTTCACCTGCTGCTTCACGCAATCTCAGCAACGTTGCCGGTGTATGAACCGAGAAGCCACCGTGCAGCTCCAGGCCAACTTTTACATTACGATCTGCTGCAAACTTGCCCCACTCCGTCCAGTAAGGAATGACTTTGTTTTCCCACTGCCATTTCAGGATCTCCTGGAAGTCATTCGGCCAAGGTGCAACAGGCCAGTTCGGATATTTAGCATCCTCATGGTCTCCCGGACAGCCGGAGAATGTATTAACTACAGGTACTTCCAGCTTCTCAGCCAGCTCTACCGATTTAACGAAATCATCGTGGAATCCTTTGGCAATATCCTTTTGCGGATGAAGCGGGTTACCGTGACAGCTCAATGCGCTGATTGTCAATCCACGTGATTCCACCGCATTTTTGAAATTTTTCAGTGCTGTAGGATTGCTTAACAATTCATCCGGTTTACAATGTGCATTGCCTGGGTGTCCACCTGTTCCGATCTCTACTGCTCTCAATCCTTTGGATGCTACATAATCAAGTGCATCCTCCAATTTACGTCCTCCGAATAATACCAAAAATACGCCGAGTTTCAAGTGCGATTCCTCCCTGGATTAAATATCGTATAAGTGCTGAATTCGTGAATATTGAACTGTGTGCCTTGAACCGTTCAGATCACATGCTTGTTTAGTTATTGTGGAAAATCAAGAGTGTTTCTATCCTGAAATTGAACGTAAGAATACTGGTTATTCCACTGGGAAGACTTTAAAGATTCATGTCATGATTAATCCGTATTAATGCGATTCCACGGTTTCTGTCTCCGTTTGATCTGTACGGTTGACTGCAAAGGCATCGTAGCTGCTCTCAAGCTGGATATGCTTGCCTTCAAGTGAAGACCGCTGAAACGAATGCATGGCTTCCAATACATGATATGCAAGCTTGCCACTGGCTTTGTGTTCGCGTCCGGCACGAATGGATTCGACCATTTCCGTTACCCCGATACCTCGCTCGTTTGATCCACTTTCGAAGACTGGTTTGATCGTCTCCCACGTGTCTTGACCATATCTGCGAACCTTCACTTCCCCATTGAAATAATTGGGATCAGGTACACTTAGCGTACCTTCTGTACCATAAATTTCGATCCGTGGCAGATCAGAAGCTCCGCGAATATCGAAACTGGTAATCATGGTCGCAATGGCACCTGCCGTGAAGTCAATGGTTCCAGCCAAGTGAGTAGGTGTCTGAACTTGCAGTGCAGTACCCTCCTTTGGTCCGGAGCCAATCTTGCGGTCCGCAATCTGAATGCCTGCAGAAGCACTGATTCTGCGTATCGGTCCAAGCAACGTAATCAGAGCAGTCAGGTAGTAAGGTCCCATATCGAACATCGGTCCACCACCCGCAACATAGAAGAACTCCGGGTTGGGGTGCCATGCTTCGGGCCCTCCACCCATGAAGAACGAAGTCGCCGCAATCGGTTTGCCGATCAGGCCATCTTCAATGGCTTTGCGAGCGGTCTGAATGCCTGAACCCAGGAAAGTATCCGGTGCAGAACCTACATACAATCCCTTTTCCTCAGCCAGCTCAACAACCTTGCGACCATCCTCAAGAGAGATCGCCAGCGGTTTCTCGGCATACACATGTTTGCCTGCTTCAAGTGCAGCCAGATCGGTTATGGCATGACTGCCAGGAACCGTCAGGTTCAACACCAGTTGAATGTCGTTATCTTGCAGCAACTCATCTACATTGTAAACGTTTGCGATATTAAATTCATCTGCCCGTTCCTGAGCGCGTTCAAGAATCAAATCCGCAACAGCTACGACTTCAATGACCGGGTTATTTTTGAGATTCTCCAGATAGATGGCGCTGATGTTACCACACCCGATAATGCCTGCTTTCATTTTCTCCACTGTGACGTTCATCTCCTTACGCATGGTGAGAATCCGTGTTTGAATGTTTAGATTGCATATCTGTCATGGGATGTTTCCTGTTGCTTGAATCTAATACTATGGTATTCCGTTTACCCTTCAATTAAAATGAATAATATGATTGAAACATGAACTATCTGGTCATAATTTTCGAATTGCAAGGAGTATGCCCATGCCGACAGATCATTCCTGCCAAGTTCTTACAGCAGGCTTCTCATTTCATCGTAAACCCTATGCTATGGTGCAGCCTGAAGGGTGAAGAACTACCTGTTAAGACTGCAAACAGACGGACGTTGCCGCTCACGTATTGACGGGTCCATGTCCTTAGTAGACGCGGGCGATCTGCTTCTTTTTAATCCTGACGAGCCCTATGAACTGAGAATAGATAATGAAACCAATCCGATGGGAGAACGACTGGTAGAGAGTGGTGACTACCATATCTTCTTCAATGGCTCCTGGGTGGATGAGTGGTGGAAGCGTCATAAGCGTCCAACTCGAATCAAGGTTGAGTTGACGGAAAGTCTCCTGGTCTTATTCAGACAGCTCGTGCTGGAGCAACGCCGCATCTCCAATCCATATCCGGAAATTTCAAGTTATTATATGCGTATCTTATGTCTTGAAGTGGATCGTCTGCTCTCGGAGCATCCTACCATTACTAATACCAATTATGTGGCCTATGAGATCAAGAACTACATTGAAGAAAATGCTTCCTCTCTATTCAAACTGAATGATGTGGCAACACATATTGGCATCAGTGTGTCTCGCGGTGTTCATCTCTTCAAAGAAGCGTTTGGCAAAAGCATCATGCAATATACGCTTGATGTGCGGTTGAACATGGCCAGGGAACGGATTATTTTCAGTCCAATGACCCTGGAACAGGTCTCTGAGTCTTCCGGTTTCAATAACTATACCTATTTCCACAGGGTATTCCGTTCCCGGTTCGGCATGTCCCCGAAGGAATTCCGGGTCATTCACCGGGAACAGATGTAATCATACCAGTATACGTACGTTGAACTTATTTGCGCGCGGCGATGGCCTCGGACACCACCATGGCAAGATCCTCATTACCAAACATGGAGAGTACACCAAGCACGGTATCATCTGGAATCTCACCGGCTTCCTCCTTGGATACAATCAGCTTTTGCACTTGCTGCAAGCGCTCGTTGCTCTGCTGATTCGGGTAGGCTTGCCGGTACATTTCTTCCGGATCTAATCCATGATTGACACACCACTGGGCAAATACCAGGATCATCATCTCTTCTTCCTGTTTATAGGTTTCAATCACTGCTTCTTCTAACTTTTTGCTGCGTTCCTTTTCATATTCATATTCATCCATGACATGTATTCCTCCATATGTGTATTGTGGGATTATTTGCGGATTAATTGCTCTGCCAGTTCATGGCTATCCATGACTTGACTAGCACTAATCAGACAATCATCAGGCGAGTCCAGACAAGCCAGGAAATCATCCACAGCCCCGCCAAATCCTCTGCGTGCCCACACGGTATCCCAGCTCCCGAAAGTTTCCTTGGTTTCAAGACTTCCTCGTTCCGCGTAGCTCACCGTATCCATGTTCACGACTTCAACAGACCGTCCACCACCATGCAATTCGACCTTCTCCAGATCTGCCCCGGCTTCACGCACCATATCGAATCGACCGTAGGCTGTTCTGCCCAGCTTGACTGTTCCGGTTGCATGCAACAATCGGTCCACATTATCTTTTCCTACCCATTGATGGACCAACTCCACATTATTGTCCGAGTACCACAGCATCAGGTCCAGCATATGAATGAGGTCATCGTAGATGGTTTCTGCAGCAGAACGATCCTGAATTCCGGTGCGGTGTTTCGTCAGAGTCATGGATTCATAGCCTTTTCCACCTTGCATCCACTCTTTCGCTTTTTGATACATCGGTGCGAACCTGCGGTTGAAGCCCACAGCGAGCAGCAGACCTTGCGCCTCTGCAAATGCAGTCATCTCCTCTGACTCACGGAGCGTGTAGGATAACGGCTTGTCTACATAGACAGCCAATCCCCGTTCCAAACACTGCATGACAATGTCAAAGTGTGCTTCTGTCGCTGTATGTACAAACACTGCATCCAATTCCCAGGACAACAGTTCTTTCAGATCCGTCGTTCCCCGATTAATTCTATAGGCATGCTGAATGGCCTTCACCGGTTCCGGAGATCGGTTCATAATCCCGACAATCTCCACGTTTGGATGAGCGGTCAGCAGCGGTAAATATACTTTTCGAGCAATACCCCCGAGTCCGATGATTGCAATTCGGGTACGTTTGGTTGTTTCCATTATGTTCATTCCACCTTCAGATTGATTCTATCTTTCCACGTCCTATAGTGTACCCCTTCAGCTACCAACATGCCAGTGATTGCGCAGACTACCGTACGAATTGTTCATATGGCGGCCCACCGTGGTAAACTTATAAAGTATAGCAGACCGGATCGAGCAGCGTTCGCGGGTCTGATCTGAAAGGAGCGTTTGGCATTTTGCGAAAATGGTTATGGCTCCTCGTCTATGTTTTACTTGCCGGAGCCACGTTTATTTACAGATATGAACTGCTGGCCTGGACCGAAAATCAGTCCATCCCGCTTTTAATTGTTATGGCGATGCTGTTTGCCCTCGTACCTGTTATTCCTTATAAGGTGGTTATTATCGCCTTTGGGTACAGTTATGGCACCACTACGGCTGCCTGGGTATGCTGGCTTGGTACAACACTCGCAGCAATATTGGTCTATGGCGGCGCACGAACGATCTTCAGGCATCAGGCGAGAACGTACCTCGAACGCATTCGTGGTTTGAATCGTTTTACGACATGGATGGAAGCCCATCCTTTCATGGGTGTCATGTCGATGCGTTTACTCCCCGTCGTACCTCAGATGGCTGTTAATATCTATGCGGGTATAACCTACACACCATTCTGGGTCTTCATGGTCGCTACAACTATTGGCAAAATGCCAGCGATCTTCATCTTCGCCTACGCGGGCGCACAGGCGGAGAACTCGATTTGGCTGAGTTTAACGATCCTTGCCGGATATCTGGTGCTCATGGCTATTGTATTACTTTTATTCCGCTTACGATCGCGCAACAAAGCCTGACTAAGGGATATAACAGCGGACACAACAGCAGTTCAAATCCAGCTTGTTTTGGGTCCGGTTTGGTTGGCTTGCCAAATCAGGCTATAATAGAAGTGTAAGCCCAGCTCTTGTGCTAACAAGTTTCAATACAACGGTAGATTGCTGGAGCGACAGCTCGAATACGAGCGCTAAATCTTCATCAGAAATGGAGTGACTATAGCATGGAACAACATTCAAGTGAGTTAGCAACTTTTGCAGGCGGATGCTTCTGGTGTATGGTATCCCCCTTTGAGGAACTGCCCGGTATCCATAAGATTGTATCGGGTTATACAGGAGGACATACCGAGAACCCAACGTATGAAGAAGTCTGCTCGGAGACAACAGGACATGTAGAAGCTGTGCAAATTACGTTCGACCCTGCCATCTTCCCTTATGAGAAATTGGTTGAACTGTTCTGGCAGCAAGTAGATCCTACGGATACAGGTGGGCAATTCCATGACCGCGGGTCATCCTATCAGACGGCCATCTTCTATCACAGCGAAGAACAGCGTCAGATTGCGGAAGCTTCCAAAGCCGCGCTGGGACAAAGCGGACGTTTTGACAAACCGATCTTCACACCGATTTTGCCAGCCAAACCGTTCTATGAAGCGGAAGAACATCACCAAGGTTATCACCGTAAGAACCCTGCCCACTATAAACGCTATAGTAAAGGCTCTGGTCGTCTGGACTTTATTGAGCGTAACTGGTCCGGCAAAGTGGATAAAAACGAGCTGAAAGAGCGTCTGACGCCGCTGCAATATGAAGTTACCCAGAACAGCGCAACAGAGCCCGCGTTCCATAATGAATTCTGGGATCACCACGGTGACGGCATCTATGTGGACATCGTATCCGGTGAGCCATTATTCAGTTCTACCGACAAATATGATTCCGGTTGCGGCTGGCCTAGCTTCACACGTCCATTGCGCGACTACAACGTGAAGGAGAAAACCGACCTCACCCACTTCATGATTCGTACCGAAGTGAGAAGTCGGGAAGGTGATTCCCATCTGGGTCACCTGTTCAATGATGGCCCTGCCGAAGCAGGCGGAATGCGTTATTGCATTAACTCTGCGGCACTTCGTTTTGTGCCCAAAGAAGACATGCCAAAAGAAGGATACGGTGAGTACACGGTCCTTTTCCAATAAGTTTTAGTAAATTACAAAAAGAGCAGTGGGATGATCCCGCTGCTCTTTATTTTGTAGTTCCTTGTTTTTAATAGGTGAACTATTGTTGTACGAGAATGCATTGATTAAGTTTGGCTAGAAGCGATTTCCGAATTCAATGTGCTGGCAGGAGCCGTCTGATCATTACGAAATTGAATTTTCAGCCCTGGAACAATACCCAGGATCATCACGGTAACGGAAATGGCGTAGACGATAAAAATGGATGTGCTGTTCATCAGTACACCTGCCATGGAAGATCCGAGAAGCATCGTTCCTATGAATAAGGGTGTGATGGTACCATTAACTCTCCCGATCAAGTGCTCATCTATCCGTGTGACCAAGTACGTAGAGATGATGACGTTGATAAATGCCAAACTAATGGAACTCAAGAAGCTGATTATAAGGGTCAGCCAGAACCAACTGGATAAGACTTCACCCATCGTAGTTACAGCCAGACACAGCACACCTACGATCAGAGTTAAAGTCTGATTCAACTTGCCGCTTACAGCAGCCGCAATACCTCCTCCAATCAATAAACCTAATCCGGATGCGCCAGACAGGAACTGTAAAGACGTTACTTCAAGCCCCAGACGTTCGGTGATCAGAAATATTCCAAGTGGGCTGATGAGACCAGCAGAAAGGCCTATACAGATGAATACCAAACTAAGCATTCTTAATGAGTGAGATTGACCAACATATTGCCAACCCTCTTTGATATCCGCAAACAATGAGGTATTTATTTCCCGCTGCGTGGCGTCTTTAGGAAGAAATGTGAGTAGAACCGCAGAGATGAGGAACAAAATGAGTAATGCGTACATGGATGCCTGAATCCCCATTGCAGTGTATATAAACGTTCCGACGATAGGTCCGAGAATTAAAAACAACGATTGACCACTCTGGGTGATAGCAATTGCAGATTGCAAATGTTCTCCCTTTACATTTCGCTTCACAATCTTTAGAGAGGATGGCTGAGAAAACTGGCTAACGATGGAGGATACAAACGTGGCAACATATAGAATCTGCCAATAACCGGAAGATAAAACGCCAATAATCATGACAATGGACAACGCACTCAGGATATCCCCCAGGATCATCGTACGTTTGGGATTCCAACGATCAGCAAGCGCACCACCAATGATGGAGAAAACGAAAATCGGGGCATATTCCATTACGGTAATCAGCGAGACGGCTATTGGACTTCCCTGGGTTCGATCCATCACATAATAGAGGATCGCCATATTCCGGATCCATATCGCCAGATTTTGCAGCAGATCAGACCCTGTCACGATTAAAAAAGCTTTATTCCTGAACAATGTGTTCATTTTCCATCTCCTCTTTTAAACCGACTGTTCGGTTTATTATTATTTAAAAGAAAAACTGACGTTACATCAGCTTTTCATAGTTAACGTTGTTGAATGCCTGCCAGCAGACTGGCCATACCTTTGTGGTAAATACGGCGAATATCCGTCAGGTCTTTCTCGTAATAGAGTGTAGTCAATCCGCTAAACAGACCATAGATAATGTGCATTACATCCTGTGGGTCATCCGGTTTTAACTCCCCGTTCTTCATCCCTTTCGTAATGATGGACTCATATGTCGCATACGGAATTCGGATCAGGGAAAGCATCTCATCGAGCATCTCCTGGCTGACGACCTGACCTGAAACAAACTCGTTAATGGCATGATTCAGCGGATTCGCCAAATCATCCACGTAATGATCAGCAAGTCCGTACAGTTTATCTACAGCCGTCTCATACCCGGATTCTTTCTCCAGCCAAGCATCCATCCAGTCTTCATTATTCAGCTTGATTAGATACATAAATAGCTCTTCTTTACTTTTGAAATGATAATAGATACTGCCTTTACTCCGATTGTTAATCGTACATATATCTTCCATGGAAGTTGCACTATATCCCTTTTGGGCAAACAGTTCCTTGGTATTACGTGCAATGTCTTTCTTAATCTGAGTAACATCTTTTCTTCGTTTGACTTCGATTGGAAAAACCTCCATGAACTAAACCGACTATTCGGTCTAATAGTATCACAGCTAAAATTCCCCGTCAATTCAACAGGGCATAGGCACCCTCTTTTTTACTTCAATTAGAAGATGTACAAGAGAGTACCTTACTACAAATCAGGAAAAAAGTCGTCACATCATACTTACAATCCAACCGATCCAATACGCAAATGGAATTAATAACAACTGTGCCAACAGTGTACCGAATAAACGGGATACGAGCATACAGCCATAAATCTGATTCATGCGATCCAAACGGATCTCGCCACGTAATGATTTGTCACTGAGCAGGGAAATCCTTGGATCGATCAGGATGGTCAGCAATATGGTGGCGATCCCGTTAATTAGCCCAGTCGATTGAGATGCAGCAACAGCCTGCCCCGGATAAAGGTACGCTGCGTACAAACTGGATAAAACGCCCGTAGTGTATATTGCGGTCACCGCTACATTCAGCAACATTAACCGTCTGGGCATCCCATGTTGTACTAAACGTTTCGCCATCTTCCAAGATGGCGGAGTGATGTAATAGGCTGCATTTCTAATCTTGCTCCGCTTCAGCATACCGCGAACCATCGCAGGAATGGAACCGGCGGCTTCAAAATGCACGACCATTCTCGATGAGAGCTTAACCATGGTTGGGAAACACAATATGGCTAGCGCCGTTCCTATCGTTGCCGCACCCATTAACCAATGTAGCTGCGCTGCAAAGTGTGGATTGCTTCCGCGCGTTGCGGTATCCACCAGATTACCTACCATCGGCCCCTGAGCCATATTAGAGGTTCGAGAAACCAAGAGCAAGATACCTGCCAGTGAAATCGCCAGCGCGATTCTGCGGGTGCGTAATCCACCAAGGCGGAGCGCATACGATAGGCTGTCTGCCGCATGAATCAGCATGGTAAACAACATTGGAATAGCAAGGCTTAGACTAAACATTATGTATGTTCTCCTTTATCTTCCTGTTATTGAACTATTTATGTATGTCATCGGATTATACGCCTTATGTTCGGTAAAGTATAGAAAAAGGATGGTATGAGAAGAAGCGTTCACTCCATAATCACTACTAATCCGAGCATGTCCTTGTTGAGTCCACTTTAAATGGGATGAACCTATACGCCACTTTGTCGTTTATCCCTCTCCTCACAGGGTAATATACAACTAATCCATTATTGTACAGGAGGAATTCATATGCCTTGGAACAAACAGGATTATCCCGTATCCATGAAAAACCTGGAGCCGCGTGTCCGACATAAAGCGATTGAAATCGCGAATGCTCTGCTCAACGACGGGTACGAGGAGGGACGTGCAATCGCCATTGCGACGGCTAAAGCCGAAGAGTGGGATGAGAATCATCCTTCGCCGGAAGGTTCAAAACAAGAATCCGAATCTTCTTCCAAAAATTCCAACCGTAAACAGTCATCTTCTACGGAGCGTCGTCATTCCGAGCCAGTGTCATCATCCAAAAGTCACGATAACATCCATGTGGTACCTACGGACTCCGGTTGGGGCATTAAGGAAGAGGGTGAGTCCACCTACCTGTCTACATTTGATACCAAAGCAGAAGCTGTGGGTGCAGCCAAAGAACTCAGCAGCAAACAGCGAATTCGAGCCATTATTCATAATCAGGATGGTCAGATTGCCTCTTCAATCAAGCCCTGAATGAATCGGATGACATCGGAAAACGGCTGTATTCACAGTTCGCTGTCATTCCACAGTTCAGCGAATATAAAATCATTCCATGAGTAAAAACAATAAAATCCCTTTTGCTGCTGAAGAGCAGACAAAGGGGATTTTATTTGAACTTTAACGATCAAGACCTTGAATATGATTCATACAGGTTATGGTTGTTCTGAAACGTATGGTCAATGGGTTACCCCTCTAGCCACCGTAGTCCGTTGTGAAACAGCAGCAGCGTTAACTGCCTTGGCTGCAACCGATGGCATCGGCAATTTCACAGCTGAAGTCGTAACCACGGTTCCGCGAGCAGGAACACTAACGACGTACGTAATGACTTTGCTGGCGATCCATACGGCCAGAATCGTATATAAAGTTTCTTTTACCGGAAGAAAGAAAAGCGACAATCCCAATACAAAAGCATCGCTGACAAAGAAAACCGTTCCCAGCTTCCATCCCTTCCAGCGGCTAACCAGCACGGCGAGAATATCGTCTCCGCCTGTCGCTCCGCCGAATCGAAGCACGATCCCAGCGCCTACCCCTGTCAATACACCGGATAGAATTGCCGGAATCCACAGATTTCCGTTGAACGACAGTACCAGTGTGGAGTATCGTTCAAAACCGTCATAGAATAGGGAAAATGCACCGACGCCAAGCAATGCCTGAATCATGAATTTCCAGCCTTTGAGGAACCAGGCCAGGATCATGACCGGAATGTCGAGTAGCAACATACCGATGGCAGGTGATAAGCCTGTTGCGTATTTTCCGAGCAGGGCCAAACCGACAAATCCGCCCTCCGATAAATGATTCTGAAAGTTAATGTGATAATAAGCAAAAGCTAAAATAAATGTACCGAGTAGCATAATGGCGAACTTGATCGCCTCTGTTTTAACGTGTTGTAAGGTTAACGATGTTCTCTTCATTCAGGTTCCCTCGCAATTTGTAGGTTGGTTTTTTAGACCGACCATACCCTGCAAAAGGTAAGCCTGGAAGAAATCATCGTGTACGTCCTTCGAATATTCATTCCAATCCCCTCTTTCGCAGAGTCAGCCGTTTTTTTGAACCGGTTGGTGTACTCTACAAGGGGCGCTATGTGTATGAGAGATCGTAACGTTTCCAGATTGTCCTTGGGGAGATTGTCCTTCGGGAACTCATGGTATCCTGATCCTTTCTGTGTGTTTTAGTTAGCTGTGCTTAGTTAAACTGAAAATTAACAATAATGCAGACAGACGCTTGAGCATTTACCCTGTACACTCACCACTTCGATTGCTGTACCCTCTTTCAATCGCTGTGTACATTGTAAGTCCTCATATAGCAGTTGCACATTCATTCAATTTAAACACCATAGCTAACTTGCTTGTTCTTCTATTATATAACACCAACGTAACTGGGTCTAAACAGCAGACCCCTCAAAAACAGGCATAAAGCAGCCTCTGGACTGCTCCAGCAGTCGTGCTGGCACACCAGGATAAGCAATGCTTGCTAATGGTGCAACCTGCTCCTTTATTCTATGACTAAAGCTTCCAAAAATAACTGTCAGTCACCCAACTGTGACAAATCGGGGCCTTTTTTTATTTTCCTGCGCTTTTTAAAGGAATCATTTTCCTTTCGCACATACACTATAGCAAACATAATTGGCTTCATTTTTGTCCAGTTCAGACGTTTCCAGACTTACTCTGCTGTTTATGGTATAATATAACAATTGAATCCCACTACCGTTTAAGCGAGGCGGATTGATGAAAACGTTAAAGCCAAGAGTCTTTATTGGCTGCTCGCTGGAAGCGAAGCCGATTGCAGCCGCAGTACACGAAAACTTACGTTTTTCAGCCGAAGTTACCCCTTGGTACTCCGGAGTTTTTAATCCAAGCAGCTATACGATGGACGACCTGGAAGTAGAAGTCCGTACAACAGACTTTGCCATTTTTATTTTTCATCCGGATGATATATCCAAAATTCGCGGGAAGTACTATGCCTCTGTCCGTGATAATACAATGCTGGAAATGGGTCTATTTATGGGCCGTCTGGGACGAAAGCGTATTTTTTTCATTCTTCCTGAAGATATTACGGACATTAAGGATGCTGCCAAAGTCGAAGGATTGCGGATGCCCACCGATCTGCTGGGACTAAATCCGCTCGTGTATGAGATTCGTTCTGACGGAAAGTGGGCGCCAGCCGTCTCGGTGGCATGTTCCAAAATTGCAGACAGTATTGAGGAACAAGGACGCTGGAGTGATCCAGAATTGGAGAATATTATTGAGAAGCACAAACGTACTGAGGGAGAAGCAAGGTTACAACTGCTCAAGTTGCTACGGTTCTTTAGGGAATTGCTGCGTACCCGCAAAGCAGATGCCAAGATGCTGGATCGAATGAGCGATGCCTTGCGTACCGCCTTTGTCTCTCATCCTCCATTCGCTGTACGTGGCACAGCCATATACCGGACAGATGACAGTGGTTATATTGAGCAATTATGTGGTAATGTTGGAGAACCAGGGAGAAAATATGACCTGTCCGCTAACGACGATAAACAACCGGATGATCCCAAGCGCATCCTGGTGATCGATTCTTACCGGGAGAACAAGATCAAGATCAACCTGTATGATGATTACCTTGAGAAAGAGTATCTGCTATGCTATCCTGTAGGCAAGAGGTATGTAATCACCGTTCACATTATTGGACATATTGAAGCGGATGAGGCGGTATTTCAGCAGATTGACTTACAGAATCGTCAACTGTTCAACGCCATCAACGATTTGTTAGGAGGCGAACCGGAATGAAACCGGAAACTAAAAAAATAAGCAAGCGCTGGGGCAGCGAAAAAAAGGTACGCCTCAGTTCTTCGCCCGAATCATCACGACCGGTTCCGGAACCCAAGGAAGAAGATCGTTTCCACAAGCCGGCCGTACCGCTAACGACCATTGGGCCCTCCCTAAAGGGCAAAGAAAGACCTTATAAGGTCATCCTTGAAAAAGAGGCGTTCTACGAAAAGCCTCAATATCTCGCTTAATTTCTGCACCTATCATCAAACCTGCCGCTGAATCGGCAGTATTGCATAGGCCCCGCCGCCCAAGGCAGGGGCTTTTTTGTTGCTCATTTTCGTCAAAATAAAACTGCATTGAATAAGGCTCATTTGGTTTATGGCCTTAGGTTTCCTGCAAAACCCATAAATTATACCTAATTTTGGAGTGGGCTTGTCCTGATTGTTGCTTTCAGTAAATTAAAGAAGACGAAGAATGATCGTAATGGCTCACTTTTTCTTCACTACTGCTATTCCAAGCATACAATAAGAACATGTGTTCTGTAAATAGTAGAACATAGTTTTTTTCAAAATTATTTTTAGGAAACTATATTTATGACCTATAAGAAGTTCGATAGAGTTGAATTTTTTTCTACAAAATAAAACAGGCAACGCATACCTCGCGCTGCCTGTCTCATCAGTAATATCCAAATCATTCGTGCGTATGAACTGTCGCCCGTCTAGATCAGACCGGACTGTTGAAGCAATCTGCGTATAATCACAGCTGTTTCTGCTCGAGTAATCGATTGATTCGGAGCAATGGTATCTTTACCACGTCCGGACACCAGTCCGGTGGAGATGCTGGATGCTACTGCTTCTTTCGCCCAACTCGCTACCTGCTCAGCGTCTGCGTAATCAGACCATTGCTGAACGTTCCCGGCAGATACAGCTGCTTCCATTCCAGTCACTGCCATAGCTCGTGCAATGAGCGCCATCGCTTCCTGACGAGTAATCTGTGTCTGTGGACGGAATGTTCCATCTTCATATCCATCGATTAGACCATAGCTGGACGCTGTGTTCACAGCACTCGCGTACCACTCGCTTCCGCTCACGTCATTGAAGGAGTTAACCTGTTCTCCAAGTTTTAATCCTAATCCACGTACCAGTATGGCAGCGAACTCTGCGCGTGTAACTCCACGGTTCGGTTCAAAGGTAGTGTCCGTGATGCCCTCGATAACCATACGTGAACCCATATCATTCACTTCTGTCTCGGCCCAGTGTTGGGCAACATCGGTGAACGTATGCGGGTGCCAGATAACGGCATACACACTGTTGGTCAAGCTGTTAATCTGTGCCTGATATACCCCATTGACCTGTGTAATTTTTGTAGGTACATGTCGTACAATTCCTTCTGCATCCACGACAACACCTGTGGTGATCTGGTTAGGATCAACGTTAGCTGGTAATGCAATTGTACGTGATACATAGCTATTGAACTTATCCACGCTCACGGATTTGCCATTGAAGGTGGCTGTTACTTTAAAATCAACTGGTGCTCCCAGAAGAGTATATCCATTTTGCTGAGCTGCTGACTGTGCTGTCTGTATCACTGCTTCTGTCGGCTGTGAAATTTCAATTTGCAGTTTGATGTTCTCCAAGGAATTGTCAGAATTCATACCCAGTTGCTGCGCGAGCTGCTCAATATTAACCTGTTGTGCAGGCAACGTGTAAGAGGCAATATCCGTTTGAAGCACTAGTACGGCTTGTTTATCAGCCATGAGTTTGACGGTCTGCCCCGTCAGTTCACCTACGATCTGATCTCCTGGGCTGTTGCCTTTCACGGGAATCGTGACAATGGCGTTGTTCCCCTCGGTTTGAAGTTTCTGTGCAATGAGAGCTGCGTCTACTGTAAGCGTTACAACTTTTCGCCCGTTCACTTCAGTAGTAGTTAAGCTTCCAGCGTTCTCAGCTTTACCGTTCACGAGTACCTGAGCACCTGTAGTTGGCGGAGTTAAGACGGGAGTAGTCACTGGTGTAACTGCACTACTTCCACCAGAACTGGAACCCCCAGAGTTGCCAGATCCTCCACCGGAGTTTCCATTGCCACCCGATCCGCCTGAACTATCACTATTGCGCTTGATGTTGAGCGTATATGTTTTTTTGCTTACTCCATCCAATGCAGTCACTTCAATCGTAATTGTATTCATACCACTGACTAACTGCACGACTGTACTATTACCATTCACACCATTAATTTTCACTGTGGTTCCAGTTTGATCCGGTTTAACGCTAATTTCAGTCGTGCTAACGGAGCTACTGACCGTTGCTTCATAGATCTCTACATCTGGATTGAATGTCGGAGATAATGTGATCGAAGGTAGAGCTATTTCACTCAACTTGGCATTGGTGATGTCAATTCGATTGATATTAAGTTTATAGTCGTTACTAGTGCCGTCTTCCGCCTGAACATTAATGTTTACCAGGTTTGAGCCGTATACTAGATCCGTAACTGTGTAAGTGTATATACCATCCGTCACGGTTTCACCTGTAGCACCTGTTACGTGTACAACTTGTCCTTCATTTGCTTTACCTAGAGAGAAGTCTACACTTGTCACGTCAGATTCAACATCAACGCGATAATCAAGCTCATCTACAGAGAAATCCGGTGTCAGCTGTCCTGAACTTACCGTAAGTGTGGAGAGTGTTGCTGTCGATGACTTCCATTTCGCATAAAGCGTAATATTCTGCGTCAGACTCGTATTGAAGTCAAAAGCTTGCAGCAGTTGGCTATCCTGATACCAGCCCGAGAATGTGTAACCTGCTTTCTCCGGAGCGTCAGGATTCACTGCCGAGCTATTGTAGTTCACCTTTTGATTGTCAATCTCGGTTCCGCCATTCGATTCAAAACTAATATTTACATACAGTGGTTGCCACTGTGCATAGAGCGTAACATCACTATCGTTCATGGAGAATGTATCTGCTGCGCTGTAGCTGGTTCCGCTGCCATCTGCTGCTGTATTCCATCCCGTGAACTGATGATCTTCCCATTCCAGTTCTCCAGTGTTGTCTAGCACAGTTACTGTTGTATCTTTTTGATACTTGTTGTTGTCGATGGGAACAATTCCTGTGTTCCCGCCATTGGCGTTGTAAGTCACTGAATGTTCTGTAGAGAGTGTCATGACAGTCAGCTTGTAATTTTTATTTCCGTCCGCATAAGCAACGTAGGGATTTCCGTTTGGACCAAAAGCAAGCGAAGTGTCGTTTATTTGACCTGCAGAGAACGGTTTACCACCAACCACAGTCCATTGACTTCCGTCAAGCTTCATCATTACACCCTGCGGTTCCATACTAAAATTAACAAGATTTTTAAAAGCTGTATACGGAATACCTTGAGGGTCAAAAGCAAGTGACATACTATTTAGCCTTCCTGATGAGAATCCCTCATTCCCTACCACTTTCCACTGGCTGCCATTCAATTTCATTACGGTTGCTTTAAAAACTTTCGAACCATCTTCAAAAGCAACATAAGGCACATTATTCGGACCAAATGCAAGTGAAAGATAAGATGCCGAGTCTGCTGTAAATGCTGCATTCCCTACATTTTTCCATGAACCATCTGCAAACTTCATTACAGTTGCTTTTCTACTCGTTGAATCTGTATATGCGAGATGAAGAATTCCCGCATTATCAAACACTATTGGAGATAATCCAGAAGCATTATTTGTTGTAAATCCGACTGGGCCAACATTTTCCCACTGATTTCCATTCAATCTTTTCACTGTAATCTTATTACTCACAGATTGATCACGGTACCCGACATAAGGAATATTATCAGGACTAAGTGCAATTGATACATAAACCGCTGCCGCAGCTGAAAAACCAGCACTACCTACAATCTCCCATTGTTCTCCGTTAAATTTCATAACTGTTGCCTTACTTCCATTATCACCATCCTGATAAGCCACGTATGGAGTATTATGGGAATCAAATGCGAGCGATGATCTGTTATGTATCACGCCAGTAGAGAAACCGGCAGGCCCCACGGATTGCCATGCTCCAGAAACGTATTTTAGAACCGTTGCTTTTCCGCCATTGTTTCCATCCTTAAATACGGTGTACGGTGTACCTTCCCGATCAAAAACCAACGTAATATTCTCCGTCTGCCCTGATGTAAATCCGGCTCCGCCCACGTCTACCCATGTTCCACTTGCCGCATAAGCACGATCTACGCCCAACGTCTGAAATCCTGGAAATCCTCCAAAAGTTAAAGCAGTCACGATTAGCATCGTTATCACTTTTCTTAATCGCAGTAATCGTTTATTCATCACCATCATCCTTCCGTTCGTCCTATTTAAATGCGATACTCTGTTTCATCCAGCTCGATCCCCGTCTCAACCTGCACATCTACTTGAGAGCTACTCCACTACGTTGGTCGTATTTTCATCCAACGCACACTTGTTGAATATGTATTTTTAAATATTAGTACTCCTTTCGATGTGTTTTGAAATTTTACAGATATTATAACGATTTACTATAAACAAACTCTAAACAACTTCTAAACATGGTGAGTAAATTCTCCTTTCATGTTCTGTACTTCTACAATATGGAATTGCGTATATCCCTTATCCCATAAGGGTTTCAAGTGATTTAAACTGCTTTAAGAAAGAATGTAAATATTTTCAGGTTGAAACCTGCATGACTCAGGATTATGCTGACTATAATATAAACAGGAACATTTGTTCCTTAATTAGAACGATATATTTATGGCTAAGGAAGTGAACATATGGCCTCCTCTTCCACTTCAGCTCCAACTCCTGTGGATGAAGATCATCGTCTGATCAAAGGTATGGTTGTGCGTACGCTTTTGCTGGATGTACTGGAACGGGATATTCGAACTCTGGATACGCTGCTTCTGAAAATGCCCGAGGTCTATATTCTGTCGCTCACTTGCATTCAGAATGAAGTAATTAAGGAGATGCTGGGACTGCGCAAACAGATGAGAACCCGTGGAGTAAAAGTTCTGGAGGAAACGCGGGGAAAGGATGGCATTGAAACCGTTTATTTGTGCAGGGGATACATGCAACAGTTCTATATGCTTTGGACATTTGCACGCAATGAGGTCAAAAAAGAGCTGAGTCGCCATCTGCAGATGGATCTGACGCAAACGTGATGAACATGATTTAGCTTGCGTCCTGATCCTGCCGCGAAAAACCGTTCAGACTTTCTCCGTACAAAAGGGTTGAACGGGTTGACCATGGCATGCTGTGTTCATTAAGATGGAGAAGACATATCCAACCATTCCAATCCGGGAAAAGGATATGTTCTCAATGTCTTATCAATCAAGGAGCTGTACTTTATGGAACCCAATTCGAATTCTTTATCGATGTCACAAAATAATACAAAGCAACATCCTCTCGTAGCAGCGAATGTTACCGAACTGATCGGCCAGACACCTGCCGTCCGACTGAACAGACTTACAGACAGCGAATCCGCTGACGTATACGTAAAACTGGAATACTTCAACCCAAGTGGCAGCGTCAAAGACCGTGCCGCCTACAACCTGATCGTTCAGGCTGAACGGGCAGGACTGTTGCTTCCCGGGGCAACTATTATCGAACCGACCAGTGGCAATACGGGCATCGGTCTGGCCATGAACGCCGCTGCCAAAGGATATAAAGCCATTATGATCATGCCGGACAACATGTCCAAGGAACGCATCAATATCCTGAAAGCTTATGGTGCAGATGTCGTGCTCACCCCTGCTGCGGAGCGGATGCCAGGTGCGATCCGCAAAGCGAAAGAGCTTCAGGCAGACATTCCGGGCAGCTTCATTCCGCAGCAGTTCGAGAATCAGGCGAACCCGGATATTCACCGGATCACGACGGCTCCTGAGATTATGCAGCAGATGGATGGCAAACTGGATGCTTTTATCGCCACGGCGGGAACCGGCGGCACCATTACCGGAACGGGAGAAGAACTGCGCAAGCAGTTGCCTGATATCCGTATATATGCGGTGGAGCCGAAAGGTTCTCCGGTGTTGTCCGGTGGCGAGCCCGGACCACACAAGCTCGTCGGTACAAGTCCGGGGTTCATTCCGGACATTCTGAATACCGACGTATGGGATGCCATTATCCAAGTGTCCGATGAGGACGCACTGGATACGATGCGGCAGCTTGCTGCCCGGGAAGGGCTGTTGCTCGGCCCTTCCTCTGGCGCTTCGGTGTGGGCCGCCCTTCGCATCGCGAAGGAACTGGGGCCGGGACACCGGGTGCTCTGCATTGCGCCGGATACCGGGGAACGGTATCTGAGAGCATGGATATTTTTTAACAAAGAGGCACCAGGAATTTAACAAAACGAAACGAGTAAGAGAAACAGGGCATACCAACGTCAGAAAACAAACGTCAGAAAAGAAGCATTACTAGGATCGAAAACCCATCTCTCGGACTCGACACCAGACCAACAAAGCCTGAACAACGCAAAATAAGCCCTTGCTCCCCAACAGATGTTGAATCCGCAGAGAACAAAGACTTATTAAGGACAAATATATTATTTTGAGAGAAGTGTGAAAACTCAAGAAGTATATCCTTTGTAACATGTAACATAAACGAACTAGTGTGTCAGGGTTGTCCATTCCACACCTTCGGGAAGCAGAGCCGCAATGCGGTCTTTGGCTTCCTTTTTGGTATACAGCGATTCATCCAGAATGACCGCAGAACCGGAATCCGTGCTTGTCCGAATCAGACGTCCGAGACCTTGCTTCACTCGCAGGAGCATATACGGAAGATCGATCTCTTCGTAAGGTGCTGCCGACGCACTGCGTTTTGCATTGAAGACAGGGTCCTGTGGTGGATATGGAAGTGACCAGATCATGACATTGGATAATGACGGTCCGGGAACATCTAGTCCTTCCCACAGATTGACGGAGCACAACACACTTTCCTCATCCTCTTGGAACGCGGCGATCAGGTCACTGATCTCCCGGTCGCCCTCATACATAAAGCGCAAACCTTCTGCTTCAGGAACCTGAACGATATCCTGCTTGAACGCGATCAATTCTTCCATCGTACGGAACAGGATGAGCGCACGTCCCCCACTCTCCTGAAGCATAGACACCGCGTCACGCAACCGATTTTCGTTCTCCGGGTGACCTGGTATGGCTTCATCTGTAATTCTCATCTTCATTTTGTCCGCATAATCATAGGGGGAAGCCACCGAGAACGATACAAAATCGTCAATGCCCAGGCTATCCGCCACATAACGGAATGAGCTATCTACAGATAACGTTGCGGAGGAGAATACAATTGGAATACCGGTATTGAACACACGCTCGTTTAGCATTTCCTTCACGGTACGCGGCATGATCGATAAGGTTGTTTCTTCTTCGCTCTCTTCCGCCCAACAGATGTAACCATCTTCCTTACGGAACAGCGCGAGTGCAGTCTGGATCATGTCCAAGTGCTCTTCCACAACACGCATCTGATAACCATCCAGCGAGAATAATCCACTCTCAAATACCAATTCTTCGCCGATCGCATCCAATACGTTGGTCAGCCGTTCAATCTCACGTAACAGTGGTTCCTCTATGCGAACTTCCTTCCGTTCCGATCCCGGAATCGCCACCGTATACGTATCCAGCAGTGCAAACAGTCGCTCACTGCTCTCAATCGCTTCATCTACACACTCCGCAAGAGATTCACGAATCTCACCTTCTAACAGGCGGGTTACGAGTTCCTCGAAGATGCGGTGTTTCAGTTTGTAGCTCAGTGCGTTCAAGGCTGCTTCTTCCAGCAAATGTCCTTCATCAAATACAACCGAGCTGTGGTCTGGCAACAGGGGCAGTTGTCCCTCGCGTTTGCGCGCATCGTAGGTCCAGACATGCTCCATGTAGTAATCATGGGAACAGATAATGATGTCTTTGGAACGACGGTAATGGTCACGCGACAGCGTCAGGCCGCAGCGTTGTCTTTTGGGACAAACAAAACAATCCTGGAACGGGTCCCAGTTGATTTTGTTCCACTGACGATCGTTCAGATGCGGATACTGTTTGCGGTCACCATATGGATGGAAAGCTTGAAGCGTTCCCGGCGTATTCACGAAGTCTGGCAGACTCTCATGCACTTCTTCAATAACAGGCGCATCCTCATCCGCAAATCGCATCGCACTTAGTTTGTTCAGACAGACGTATTGGTCCGGTGATTTACCCAAACGTGCGTCCACTTCCAGATCCAGATGTGCAGCCAGCTTCGCAATATCTCCGCCGGGCTTCACAAGCTGTTCAATCAAGGACTCATCGGCACAGGCGATCACCGCCGGTTTGCCCGTATATCGTGCATAACAGACCGCGTAGAGCAGATAGACTAACGTCTTGCCTGTTCCGACACCAGCCTCCGCCATAATGGTCTTTTTATCTCCATAGGCCCGTTCGAGCTGGTACGCCATAAAAATCTGTTCATCCCGTACCTCAAAGCCGGACTCTGGCAAAATATCGTAAAAAACATCGGCTACCCATTCCCCAAGACGGGATACAAAAGGTTCAGCCGGATCATATGCAAAAGGATAACGTTGTGTAGACAATCCTAGGTCAGCCTCCATTCTTAGACAAAGCGGTCCGATTTCAATTTTCCGTTCCAAAAAGGCCGCTGGGCAAAAGTTAATTATCGCACGCGGTGAGGCGGGTGACAAGCTTTTTTTGCGAGGAAATTTAAGGGGCGCTTGGATAGGTTTTTCAAAAGGTAGCTTGGATGTTCGTTGGTTGCCACCATGTATAGAACCTGCCCACAGGGAAAATATATACAAGAATCCACTATAAGGAAAGGCGGTGCTCCACTCTATGGATAAACATTCTTCACCATCTGAGCATTCCCCAGACCCCTCTAGCGAGACATTAACGGATCGACAGGGTCATCCCATCACGGACAATCAGAATGTACGAACGGTTGGCAGTCGGGGACCGACTACGCTGGAGAACTATCACTTTCTCGAAAAGATCACTCATTTTGACCGCGAACGGATTCCAGAACGGGTCGTTCATGCCCGCGGCGCTGGCGCTCATGGCGTATTTGAAGCGTATGGAACGGCCGGGGATGAACCGGTATCGAAATACACACGTGCACGTCTGTTTCAGGAAAAAGGCAAAGAAACGCCCGTGTTCGTTCGCTTCTCGACCGTTATTCATGGTGGTCATTCCCGGAGACGCTGCGGGACCCGCGCGGATTTGCGGTTAAATTCTATACGGAAGATGGCAACTGGGATCTGGTAGGCAACAATCTGAAAATCTTTTTCATTCGCGACCCGCTTAAATTCCCGGACATGGTACATGCCTTTAAGCCCGACCCGCTAACCAATGCACAGGATATGGAACGATTTTTCGATTTTGTCTCACTCAGTCCTGAAGCTACACATATGGTCACATTCCTCTTCTCTCCATGGGGAATTCCTGCCAATTATCGGCAGATGCAAGGCTCGGGTGTCAATACATATAAATGGGTCAACCAGGAAGGCAAGGGCGTACTCATTAAATATCACTGGGAACCGCTCAATCAAGGCATACGTAACCTGCTACAAAAAGATGCCAGCGAGATTCAGGGCCAGAATTTCAACCATGCGACATTGGATCTGTATCACGCCATTGAACAAGGAAACTATCCCGAATGGGAGCTGTGCGTTCAGGTGATGGAAGATGGCGAGCATCCAGAACTGGACTTCGACCCGCTCGACCCAACCAAGTTGTGGCCACAGGATCAGTTTCCTTTTCTACCCGTGGGCAAAATGACGTTGAACCGTAATCCCGAGGATTATTTCAATGAAGTGGAGCAAGCGGCGTTTGGTACAGGTGTCCTGGTGGATGGGCTGGATTTCTCAGATGACAAACTGCTGCAAGGGCGTACCTTCTCCTACTCGGATACCCAGCGTCACCGGGTGGGTGCAAACTACCTGCAACTACCTGTCAATGCAGCAAAAACCCGTGTTGCGACCAATCAGACTGGTGGACAGATGCAATATGAAGTGGATCGTGCCCCGGTCAGAATCCGCATGTGAACTACGAGCCTTCGTCGCTCGGTGGGTTAAAAGAAGCAACCCCTCGTGGCAAGGATCATGAACCACTGGTGGAAGGCCGACTTGTCCGCGAGAAGATTGAGCGTACCAATGACTTTGGACAAGCGGGTACTACGTACCGGGCGTTCGAGGATTGGGAGCGAGATGAGCTGATCAGCAACATGGTCGGCGCGTTGGCACAATGCAAACCGGATATCCGGGAGCGTATGATCTCTTATTTCACCCAAGCGGATGCAGATTACGGTCGGCGTGTCTCTGAAGGACTAGCTTCTGTGCCAACCGATGATAGTACGACAGTCCAACCCAAGCATGAACCAAGCGTGGAGCAAGCGAAGAAACGTAGTCGTGAGACGGATGGTTATTAAGGTGGACGGACAGCGTTTGGATCGCTGAGTCTTGACGTTGGTTTAATAGAGGACCGTGTTTGGATCGATAAGTCCGGTGTCAGTTTAATTGAGGACCGTTGTTGAATTGACCACGTTGTTGAATTGATCTGTCTTGTAATGAAGGACCGTTCTCCCATGGATCAGAGAATTTCGTATTGAACATCGCCCCATTAGTCTGGTTGTCTCTGGCAGCCGCTATGGGGCTTTTCCTTGTTTGATGGTTTTTTCGTTGAATGGATGGATCATACTGCCTCATTGGATGCGTTTTGCTCATTTTTTTGAATATGCGGAAGTTCATTTGGGTGGATTAGGGGTGAGTATCATGCCTTGGACGTTGCCAAAAGGGGCTGCTCTACGTTCATTTCAGATGATTCATCGTTAAATCAGGGCTATTAGCCAACGGTAGGATTACATGTAACCTGTGAATAATAGGCTTAGGAAGCGGCCACACCTGACAGGCCTGCATGTAGCCCCATCTGATCAAATGATTATTGATGATAACGTTTACAACATTTACCATTAAGCTGTGCCGTACAGATGGGTTCCATCCCAGAGTGCTTATCCCGCTCATCCACCTATCTGACGCACAGCTCACTCATTCTATTCCCAATTAACCAAGGAGGTCTACGTAATGAAATTATTCCCATCCACATCAACTCATGTATCCACACGATCCAAGCACTCCCTGAAAGAACGTTCCCTCAAATCGAAAATGACCCTGCTCTGTTTGAGTGCCGCGTTCCCTCTATTATTGATTGGCGGTGGATCGGTTGGTGCGGCGGAACTGATCGAGAGTAGTTTGCAAAATCAATCCGAAGCCGTGGCTGCCTCCAATGTGGCACTTGCTGCGGGTGATCTATATGTCGCGCCTAACGGCTCAGCCAGCAATCCGGGAACACTCAACAGCCCTACGTCACTCGCTAACGCATTGACCCAGATCGCCCCAGGCAAAACCATCTATCTACGCGGTGGCAACTACAGCTTCTCCCAGACCATTACCATTGAACGTGGTAACAGCGGCACATCGGGACAACGTAAAAACCTGGTGGCGTATGGATCGGAAAAACCGGTCTTTGATTTCTCGGCCCAAGCCTTCGCTTCCACCAATCGGGGTTTGCAAATGTTCGGAGACTACTGGTTCGTCAAAGGGCTTGAGGTGAAGGGTGCAGGCGATAACGGCATCTTCATCGGAGGCAGCTACAATCGCCTGGAGCAGATTGAGGCTCATCACAACCGGGATACGGGCATTCAAATGGGACGTTATGCTTCCACATCCGCCAAGAGTGAATGGCCTGCGTATAATGAAGTGATTCGTTCCTACTCCCACAACAACTATGACCCGGATGATGGCGAGGATGCAGACGGTTTTGCCGCGAAATTGACGGTAGGGCCGGGTAATGTCTTCGACGGTTGTACTGCGGCCTATAACGTGGACGATGGCTGGGATCTCTATAGCAAAACAGATACAGGCGCCATCGGCGCGGTCACGATCCGTAACAGCATCGCCTACGGTAACGGTGCAACATCAGACGGTACTTCTACCTCCAACAGCGATGGTAACGGCTTTAAGCTCGGTGGTGAGAAGATTGCCGTGAACCATATTGTGGAGAACAACATTGCGTTTAATAACAAAAAGCATGGCTTCACCTACAACAGCAATCCCGGTTCGATCCAGATGAAAAATAACACCTCCTGGAACAACGGGCAAAGCAACTTTGCCTTTGATGTAGGCACCCATATCTTCACCAACAACCTGTCCTTCCAAGGCGGCGCCAGTGACAAAACAAGCGGAACCGACGTCAGCAGCACCAACGTCTGGTGGAAAAACAAAAAGAGTGTCAACGACAAAGGCCTGCTCGCCAGCGCAGCCGACTTTGTCTCCCTCGTGCCTTCGGTAACACGTAGCGCGGATGGAACGCCTGTCTTGGGCAATTTCCTGAAGCTTGCGGGTGGCAGTGATATGGTTGGATCAGGTACGCCATCGGGTACGAATATTGGTGCGCGGTAAGTTGTAGTTATTGAGATAAAGGAATCATTTAAAAGCAAAATCCCCTCCCCCATGCCAGTCTAATTGGTGGTAATAGAGAAGGGGATTTTTGAATTGCTTTGTATTCTCTGCTGGCTTATAAGGCAGATAGATAAATACTTACGTTCTGGCTAAAACCTCAATCATCAGTCTGCCGCCAGTGCGAAAACCCTGCTCAAACGCTGCTTCCACATACATGGAAGTGGACTGTCCGATCAAGTCAATCAGTTGTTCCAAAGCATCGTATTCGTTCTCGGTAAGCTGTGTTTTGTAGTCCTGCATTAGATCCGATATCTGACGATTGATCTCTTGATACTCGGCTTGCTCAGGATAAATCGACTCGTCCAACCGCAAGTTCCCGTGAAACAAATCCTCGATCAGGTTTGACATGTTATCCTTCATCATAAGGTCACCTCATGAAGATTTTACATCAAGGGATGAGGTGAGATGGGGATTTAGCGGGAAATGCGCTATAAGTGATTGTTTTTGGTGCAATAACATTAATACTTCTATAGGACAAAGGCATGTTTTAAACACAAATAGCTACCAAGTGCAGGTGAAGTCGAATGTGTATGGTGGGACAGTTAAAACTTTTTTATTAGACGGATTGTCCCATGGCCGGATTCGTAGAATGAAGGGTCCTACGCCACATTCACACAAGGAGAATCCACCATGAGCTACAGACATCCTAGCAAAATTGATCGCACAAGCCAAAAATCCTACACAGGCAAGGCCAAAGTTCACGAGCCATCGCAAAAGAACTGGGAAGGCATCCGTCAACGATTTGCTGTGAATTGGAGTGAAACGTTTTATCGCTTCCCTATCAGGACGAAGAAGCTCAAGATGCTTATGGGGAGCGCCCTAAAGCTTCTTTCTCTCCCGGTAAATGGTCAAACAAAATAGCTGTTTCCTTAGAGGAAAAGCCCCAGGCGACGTGGTCTCTGGAGCAAATCACGGAACGTTTCCGTATCCAAGGACTACCTTTGGTCTCTTTAAAACCTTGTATGGCTGATTCTACGCCAGACGCCCAATTCAAGGTACTTTACAGGTTCTCCGGCAAAAGGGAAGCGTCTGAAACCCGCAGAAACCAGCGGTACATTCGCCATCGGTAAATCGATTTCGGGTCGCCCCAAAGAGGTTCGTTCTCGTGAAAACGTTTGGCCACTGGAAACGGGATACTGTCGGTTCGGGTCGTCGGAAAAGTAGGGGGGCGTAGCGATGTTGATTGAACATAAAAAACATCTGTATACCACCATTCTCATGCCTTATCGTACCGCTTTGTCCATGGAGATTGCGCTCGGTGTGGCCATCTCACAGTATCCCACAGCTACCTTCCTCACCGCCACGGCTGATCGGGGAAAGGAGTTTACATGCTATGCCAATCTGGATACAAGTCCTAACCTACACGTTTATTTTGCTAATCGTATTCGTCTTGGCAGCGCGGTTCCAATGAAAATGCGAATGGTTTGCTTCGACAGTTTTTTATTAAGTCACCGATTTCGCTCAAGTGAAGGATGAAGAACTCCTCTGTTCACTAGAATTGATTTAATCACAGACCACTAAAATTCTTGGGTTAGAGAACCGCTCACGAATCTTTCACAGATGAACTGTCGCACTTAATTTGCAAACTGTCATTAAAATATCTATTTATAATCATACGGGTACGGATTACCTTTTCAATTGAGCTTTTAATTTTCAAAACACAGTCCAAGGCTGTGTTTCTGATTCCTAAAGCTTATTGCGAAACCAAGTAATCCACATCTATCAATGACTTGTACTGTAGATCAACAACAAGCTATTGCAAGTACAGCAACTTTTCTTTGGCTATCTGTTGGGTATTTCGTGAATATCACTTCAATAAGTATAGAATTCAGCCAGATCCTCTTCAAACTCTGATACCGTTTGATAACGATTTTTCCGTATATCCATTGCCTTCGTTATTACTTTTTGGCATCTCACTTTTACATACTTTCTCTTTTTCGGGGGCTTATTACTTAGCACGTTATATAGTAACGCTCCAAGTGAATAAATATCTGATAAGTTCGATGAATCAGCCAAGCTATTTAATTGTTCAGGATCAGTGTAATCTTCATGTCCATAATCACGCTTTGATTTACCAGTAAACAGTGAAAGAGATTCAGGATCTTTTGCTAATCCGAAATCAGCGATTCTCACATTCAAATCGTCCTCTGTCTGATAAAGCAATATGTTCTTGGGAGCTAAATCCCGATGGAATTTCCCTTTTCCATGCATATACTTTACTCCAGATACAATTTGTTTAAATATTTCAATCCTCATCTCCTCAGATGCATCACGATTATTTTTTAACCAATCATGCAAAGAACAAGTAGCCAATGGCATAGTAAACCAGAAAGGAGAACTCTCCATGTGAATTTTCTCTACTTTTACTATATTATCATGCTGCAATTGTTTGGTTAGTAATCTAACTTCTCTTTTAAATCGCAGTATACATTCCTCTCCGTCATTACCATGTCTCTGAATAAAGTAGCTTTTTGGGAAGAGTACTTTACATGCGAGAAACTCATTTACTTCTGGATCAAATACTTTATAAACTCTTGCAAATGCACCCTTACCTATTTGATCCAAAACAATCAACTCAAATTTAAGCTTTATATTATCTGCTTTTAATAATTGATTTTTTATAGTAATAAGCAATTGTTTAATTTTTTTCAAGGTATATAGCTTTGCATTAATAAATTCACCTTCTTCAAGCTCCTTTATCAAAGTATCATACAACATTACGAATTCTTGCAATAGATCATGGTTATTATGATAATCCTGAACTTGTACCTTAAGTGAAATGATACTGCTTCGAATATCTCCTACAAGTTCTAATGCTAAATCTGCTTGGTCATCAGACTTTAAAAAGTTAGATAAATGAACAAACTGTTGATGTAATTCTTCTATTGAAGAGATAGCTACTAAAGAATAATCTAAACTACTGTTGATGTCTGGAAGAAGAACCGTATCTAGCTTTTCTATCGTAGTTAATGATAAAAGTGCAATTTCTTTTTTATACTTTGCTAATATCTTAGACTGACCCCACATTTGATTCGATAAATGACGAATTGGAACTGTCCTACCCTGCTCTTTTAGATTAAAGTAATGTGAAATTCCAAGAATAATTGATTTGAATTTCTCTAGAGATGTGTGATCGACGATCTGTGTGCCTAACTCATCTGTGATAGCTCCATTATCAAGAAAATCAATGAGTTTTAATCTTATAGCAGTTGAATTAGATAATAACTGGTTTACTAAACTCCTTATCAAATCAAGCTCCAATGCAATATCGGGCTTCTTTTTTGAAAAGAAATCTACTGCTCTAGGGTCAAGAAGAACAAATGAAGGTAACCAATCGTTGCCTTTTCGAGGCCGCTGGTTCCTGAAAGTAACTTGTATAATACCGTCCACTAAAAGAATCTCTAAAGCATCACTCAATTCAGGCCACGTGAATTTTCTTATACCATTATCAACAAAAGGTTTATATTGTTTCTGGCCTTTAGAAAGAGTATTCACTATGTATTCCATGACAACCTTTTTCCCATGCGGCTTGTTAAGAGAGGCATCTATCCCACTAAAAAACCGACCAAGTGCTATCATTTTGACAGGGAAAAGATAACCTTTATAAATTTTTTCCAATTGAATACCGGGATGATTTTCATCAATTGTGAAATTAAGATTGAAATTGCTTATATTCACCACTAACTCTCCCTTCTGGATTCGAAGATAGGATTATCAGCAAATTTCTGTCCAAGTCGAAGTTTTGAAGTAATAAATGCATGGTTAATCCAGTCAATTGATTTTAAACTTTCTGATACTTGATGAGTTATGAAATACTGAATATTTGATTTTTGCAGTATTGTGCCGATTTCATTTGCTCGAGCATCATCAACACGTGAAGTAGGCTCATCCAAAAACATGAGACTATTTTGAGTTCCTTCTTTTTGGTTACTAACTGCTGCAAGAAGTAACATAATGCTTATTGCTGCACGTTGACCAGAAGAAAACTCAGGGTCATCATAATGCACTAACTCTTTTCCATCAAATCCTATCTTCATTTGGATTTTCCAGTTTAAATAACTCGGCCCCTCTTGTTGAAATTTCCCTTCGGCTTTTGCCCCTAATAATTCAGCCATAGACTTAAACTCATCTATATATTGCGACATTGTTTCTTGAACATGATTTTTTAAAGCTATCTCTGCTAATGCTAGTTGTGTCTCCCAATTTTCTCGATCTTCTTTTGCCAAATCATAAGTTTTAATTAAAGAGTCCACTCTCCTTTTTTGTGGCTCTACCATTGCAATAATGCCTTGATCGATTTTATTGTTTTTTTCAAAGTACTCTATATTTTCAGTGATGTTCTTTACTGTATTCTCTAATTCTTCTACACTCCATTCTATCCCATCATCTCGCAAAAAAATATTTTCTTCGCATATTTCTACCTCAATGAAAGCTATTGCATGTTCATCAAAGCCCATACTTTGCAACTCAGTAATTGATTTACTTAAAACAATTTTACAACTCCCGATACTTCCTCTATATCCATTTATTGTTCCGCCTACATCATCTATCTCTTTTTTTAGAGCTATCATCTCTGCATTTTTTTGAACGAGTTCTTTTTCTAATCCAGTAATCAAATCAAAAAACTTATCTCGAAGCTCATTTGCAACTTGATAATTATTATCAGCTTCCTCCATTTCCATTTTTGTTTGAGCAAGTTCTTTTTCTAGCTTTTTATTCTCGTTCATCAAATGACGTGAATTAAGTAAATGTACCTGATTATCAATCCGTTTAGAATAATCACTAATCATTTTCTCTATATTTGTTTTTTTATTTTGTATTGAATTCAACTTAATTAATAAGAGCTCGAGCTCTTTTTCAATCTGCTCTTTATACTTCTCTCTAGCAAAATGTCCACATACCATTTCTCTTACTTTCAGAAACAGACCACCATCTTGATCCTGAAGCAATCCTTTTTGAGTCAGACTTTTATAACCGTCCTGTAAAAGTCGATGTCCTTCTTCCACACTTTCAACCAAATAAATATTATTTAAAAAATCTAAATATCCACCAATCTCATTCTCGTTGGTAATTTCAATTGCATTTCTCAGAGCTATAAAATTCCCGTATATTTTTTTGGTTTTTATAGGTTTTTCACTTGCTCGGCTTTTTGAGACACGTGCGCCATATTCACAGATTTCTTGAATTTTTTTAGCTTGGAGATGGAACTCTACTGCAGTAACTATTCTATATCTTTCACGCCCTAAATAGGCTTCTATAGCAGAAATCCATTTCTCGTACTCGGGTTTAATTGAAATATTATCCGCTAAAATTAAGTAGGGCACTTTTTCACTTTCTAATGCATCCTTAAATTGCATAACCCAAGTAGGGAACGTGCCCTCACCTTTTTTTAGTAGTTTGAGCGCATTCATTAAATCCCCTTTGCTATTTCCCATTGTTTTACAATCGAAATTCACTTCATGAAGAATATTTTCAACCTCTCCCAACTTATTTTTCAATAAAACTATATCCTCCCTTTCTATGCACTCTATCCGCTTAATTTCAGCAGCAAGTTTTTGAACTGACTGAGCTACTTTTTCGTAATTACTTTGTTTGACTCTTACATCTTCATATGCAAAGTTTATCTCTTCTTTTAATTCTTTTTCTTTTTGTTTTTCTTGTGATAACTCTATTTCTACAAGGTGGAACCCTTCAGCTAAATCGACTTTATATGTTTCTAAATTTTTTAGTTTAAGTTCTTCTTCTATTACTAATTTTTGTTGTCGCTCTAGCTCATTTTTATTATTCCAATATTTTTTTTTATGAAATAATAAATTCATTTTTTTAAGTTTAATTTTAAGCTTTTCATTCTCTTCGAATTGTAATTTTTGGCTTTCATATTCTACAAGAGTTTTCTTGGCGTTAATTAAATCCTCAGAACTTTGAAGTTCTAAATTTTTCACTTCTTTTAACTTTTCAGAAGTGCGATCGTGATCTGCCTGTATACTCTTTTGTCCTTTAATATCAAAAATAAGTTGAAATAAACGATTCGAGTCCATTCCAACTACATTTTGCACATCTTCCGGTTTCATTAACATTAATTTTCTAAACGCGAAAGTTAATCCTACTGCCTCTAATTTTTGTAGATATTCTCCGTATTTAACTTTATTTAACTGATAAGCTTTGGGATTTTGCCCTAAATTAGTAATGTCATAAAAAGCACCATCAAACATATAATACTGGCGTTTACATTCCCCAGAAGAACGATCAAGTCTTACACAAACTGTAACTATTGTTTCTTTAAATCCTAAAGTTAAAAATGGTCTATCTTGGATCTCACTATTCCAAAATGAAACTTGAACGACAGACCAATTAGAAATTTTATTTATGTAATGGTCCATAGCACGATTATACTCAAACTTGGCATCGCCTAATGCAATTCGAAGCGCATCCATCAAAGTCGTTTTACCACTACCTGATGCACCAACAAAAGCATTTACTTTATTATGAAATTGATATGGAGTAGCAACCGTGCCAATACGACCCCAGTATGCTGTATTAAATTCTTTAATTGTAATCAAAGAAGCACCTCCAATAATTCGAATTTTATTCTATGTTTTATCTTACTAGTCGTGAAATCCGAACAAGGTTTCTAAACTAGCCTTGGCTAGGTCTGATAATAAATCTTCATGTAACATAAACATTGATGGCCCAGCTAAGTAAACATTTTCAGCCCTCTTCTTTATCAAATACCCATGATTTGTTAGTACACTAAGAATAGTCTCCATCCTTTGTTTAGAAGTTGGAATTTTAGGGGAACGCGCAAACTTGTACCCAAACTTCTCATATATTTCTTCAAATGATATAGCAAGTGTTTGATTGAAATTTACCTGTCCGACTCTTTTTGGAAGAAGTAATTTAGCGTATAATATAAGAATTAAAGCTAAGTGAGCTCCTTTTAAAGATTGATTTCTTTTTCTAAATGCTGAAAAACTATCATATTCCTGTTTAACTCTTATTACATACCAAGGGCATTCTGGGCGATCAATAAGATCAAATCCTACCCAAGCAAGTTTATCCTGAACTGTTCTATACAATAAAGAATCGTTTGCCAAGATTGGCAGTTCCTGTTTATCTACCCAACCGTAATATAAACGTGTACAAATTGCCTTGGCTTCATCTTCAATATCAATGATAGTCATTCACATTTTCCTCTCTCATCTATGTCTTTAATTATTATTGAAATTTCCCCCTCAGTTATACTTTGTATAAAGCCTTCTTCAAATTCAAGAACGTTATCTTTCAAATTTATATCAAATGAGTTTTCACTAATATCATCCAAGTCGTATTTCAAAGTAGTTAATAGTCCTGTACGAAATACAGTTTCACCATAATTATTTTTAATCAAGATATCTTGTAATGGAAATGGGGAATTAAACATTAACTTCGACATTATTTCTTTATGAAACAAATTACTGGCACCTTCATAATTCGAAACTTCATAACGCCTTTCTACAATTTCAGTAATAGGAGGCGGTGGAGATAGCTCCTGTGTTTCAGGTTTATTCTCCAAGTAGTTAATAGCCTTTCTGTTCAATTCCTCACGGCTTAAGAAACTAGGCTTACGTGGTGAAGAAAAGTTTTTTTGAATTAAACCCGCTAATAAATCTAAAGGTGCTTCATGTAGAAATTCTTCTACCTGCTCAGGCGTTAAATATTGGCCAAAAGACCGAGCGTTGGCCTGTATGTCTTGCTGAATGAATTCATGTAACTCTTGGCTCAATTTCATTATCTCTGCCAAAAGTCCTCTTACTTCTGTAGTTTGAGTATAATGGTATGAGCTCTTATTTATTTTTTTTAATCTATCCTCGATCTTCCCAATAGTTTCATGGAAGTCTTTACCTTTGATAAGTAAATTTCTCCCTTCCACTGGTGACCTTTGTTCCAAACAATTTATAAATTCAGTTTTAATTCTTCTCAATGTTCCAAAAGCTATTTGTAAGCTTTCTGTTGATGTTTCTTCATCAACTCCTGCAATCTCATCCAAATCGCTTACTGCTAAAGAAAGAGCAATTTCCCGATTAAAACTGTCCATTTCTCCAACAAACACGTTGAATAAAAACATTAACATATGGCGCATTCTTTCAGGAAATTGATATCTCACCCCATTGCTAATAATCCATCCGTATTTGACAATTGTTTTTATGACCTGATTTCGAGTATCAATATTTAAATAACTCAATGCTTGATCCATTTCTTCTTTAGAAAATATTCCATCTGTTTCTCGAGCTAAAGTCCGTATAGAAGATAAACACAATGTTATTTTTTCTTTATCACGTGTCGTGAATATACGAAATAATTCATAATATTTTTCTATTTCTTTTGCTTTAATGATATCCGTATGAGGTAGGTTATAGTCTTTCTCTGAATCCGAAGAAGTTACCCCGTCCATGCTGATTCTCCCTGTTAATAGAATAATTTATATAGTTTTAATATCTCGAAAAATTTTCTGTTTCTAGAACAATCTTCAAAATACTAAATTCGACATAATTCCCTTCTAACCTCCTAAAAAATTAAATTTCATCATCCAACAATTCTTCCATATCTATATTTCCGTATTTAACTCACTAAATAATTAACTATATTATTAATTCCAGCGCCTCATCAAACATCTCGTTTGTACTTGACGCAGCAGACTACTCTTCCTATGGTTGAATGAAAACATACGTACCGTCAGATGGTTCTTCTGAAAAACCAAAATTTAGCGGATCAAAGCTTCCGAGGTCCTTTACATCTGCAATCTTATGCTCTGCCATATAACGTACCATTCTCCTCTGGCCATCTTGGCCCGGGTTGCCTTTTCAATGATCTTCCCCTCGATCATCTGTCCAAACACACAAGTGATAAACCGAATCTCTTAACTCAGAAAAGGATGATGTTTTTGCTTTACTCTTTTGAAGCCACAACACCAGGCGCCATATATTGATACTGAATGCCCTCATAGGCGTAAATTCCTTGGTGTAAGATTGTCCTTTAGATTCATATTTCGAATCTGTCCCATATTCAATTCAGCGATCGCATACAATTCCACAACGCTTTGAGTTCGTCATAGGTTAACTTTTGTAGCAAACTCAGTAGTTGTTCTGACCCGGTCATAAAGTGCGGAATCTGCTCGCAAGCAATACTATCCGTGTCGATCTTTCATCTTTTTAGCAGGTGAATTAATAATCCGTATCATGCTGATTCATCCTTAATCCACAGTAGTTTTGTCATTATTCCTTTTATAAGAATGGTTACTTGAATCCAATGTCAGAGCACATTCATTCACATCGTGGTACCTTTGAAAAGAACTAAAAAACGAACAAACCCGCCCACTAATGGCATGGCTTGTTCGTTACAAATCGAAAGATGAATTGATTTTTAAATACGGATCAGGAATAAGTTAAACCCCATTTTTTTCCTCTGAAGTGTAACATTTCCTAGGATTGTCCTTAAATTTGACTAATAGAGGATACTGTGGCATTTTACTTCGACGAGCAGTAATGCTAATAATATCGGTTTCATTCATACCCTTTTCAACGGTTTAATTACGTTTTTAATCCCTCTTCAAGGTTTTTCATATCCTTTTTATGTGCGCCATACCATGTGACAGAAACTATGACTACTAATGTGATTAAATCAATGATCCTTTAGAAAATTCATCTCTATTCACCCTGACGTTATCCTATATTTCCAAAATCTTTAACATGCTCAATCTTTTGAGCAAAATCACAAGCATGTTGAAAGTCTTCTTTTGTGTAAAGTTCAGTTAAAGTATTCGCCTCTTCCTGCCAATCGGGACCAAACTGTAAAAGATAATCCGTGAACCATTCATAGTAGGACGGGTTGGTTGGATTCAACAGGATCAATCTTTGATACATCTTCATCACACAAGGAATCGGCAGAAAGAAATGTGTAATCTCATAATTAATCGCTTCTAGTAAATGATCAGAATCGTTTGTATGATCTATCTCGGATATGAGTTGATAGGACAGAGAGTCTACGGTCTCTCTCGTTGTTTTTAATTCTGGCTGATCAAATTTCGACCAATCCTGGTCAATCAACTGATGCAGCTGTTCTACTCTCTTTTGTATAGTCAAGATTTATGTTCCCTTCATATTTTATTTGGGATAATAGGTAGAAACCCTTAAAGTTCCATCTGGCGTTTGTGTTACGGTATAGCCCATCGGTTTATCATTCACTTGGATCGTTCGTTCAATGGTTTTAGGGGGGCTGGGGAAATCAATGTTAGCCTTATTGGCTAACTGCATATCTTTAAGTATAACGGATTCAATCTGATCCATGGTGCCAATATCTTGAGCATTGCCTGTTCTATGCCCACTTCCACGATAACCATGTCCACTGTTTATTTCCACTTTGGTTCCTTCTACTTGGAATGTGCGTTTTAGAGCGTCACCTTCACCTTTAGTTCCACTTGGTTGTAGTTTAACTTCACCCATCACACCTGAATCTTGATTCGCTTTCTTCGCTTCAGCCTCTTCCAAATTCTTTTTAATCTTCGCCACAGCTGGATGAGAAGAAGGTAAGCGAAACGGCCCTTTGCCACCCGGCATACTTCCGCGAACCATCTGAAATGCCATAAACAGCTGACTGAACTTCAGAGAAGTCAACATCATCTGAGCATACTTATCGGATACGGGCTCGCCTGTGAAGGGATGAATTCCATTTTCAAAGGCTTTGATCTGCATCGCATAAATATCTTCTCCTGGCGCTTCAGCATCCGTAGCTTGCATCCGATTGATATCCAAATGCCCCTGATCCTTCTTATATGCCTGAAGGGCTGCCTGATCCGTAACACCATTCTCGTTCACAGGCATCCACATCAACTTCCCATACACATTGACTTGTGCCATCCGATAGCCCTTATCATCTGAACCGGCATAATATCTCGAGGTCTTCTTCATCGCTACCGCGCCAACAGCACCAACAGCACTACCCAGACTCACCTTCTGAGCATCGACATTCTCAAATCGCGTGGCAATATCCTTCAGTTCCTTAGAGATGTTCACCATACTTTCCAGCGTCTTCTGCAATACAGGACGTGACCGCGCAAACTCATCATAAAATCGCTCCTGCGTCACACCCAGCCACATCTGCTGAAGGAACATGATCTGTCTTGTGAGATTCTCCCGTATATGCTCCAACTGTTGCCTCGCCTGATCCACCTGATTCGATACGTGATGTAACTGTTCAGGGGTAACTTTAATGGTATTCATCCATTTTCACCGCTCATCTAATATATGATACAACTATGTTAGCAGAAGTTTAATGGCAATTACATCCGGCTAACCTCCTGATTTCACTGCATGAATCCACGCTCAGAATGATTTATATCCATGCTACAGTCCTAACTTACTTTCAGATCCCAACTATTGAGACTTAAAACGATAAAGCCAGTCCATCTATGGACTGGCTCATTGGTTACCACTACACTTTTGAAGGATCATCAAGGGTATATGAATCAGGAGTAAGCTCCACCCATTGCTCTTCCCTGTAGCCATATACATATTCCTCCTGGGGGTTGTCCTTTAATTTGACGACTACAGGATACTGTTTCATTTTACTGCGACGAGCGGTGATGCTAATAATGTTTTGCCCCCTTATAACCATGCAGGATCATATTGCAATAGGTACTCTTTCATAATATAGGGATGAGGATTGATTGGTTTGGCTACAAGTCTATGAGTCACCATTGGTTATTATGCTAAGCCAAACTATTCTTCAAACAGCTCAAAAATATATTGATAGGATTCTTCTATTGTTTTTTCATTATTGTAAACATCAGTAAGAGCCTCATTAACAGACATATCAAAATTATTGTATCCATCTGGAATAGGATATGTCTCTACAGCAGACCCATCTTGTACTTTATAAATCATTGATGCATCAAAGTTTCCGTTATACATCCGGTTTAAGATAGAAACTGTTTTTTCATTGTAAAAGGTTGGGTATGAGAGCGGATAGTTACTGAAGTTATTATAGTCTCCTCTCGATTCTAGCATCTTCAAAGTATATTCCTCACTCAAAATATAGTTCACTATTTCTAATAATATGTCTCTATTGTTACTTTCTTTTACGACTGCCAATGTGGACTGTCGAATATTTTGTATCTCACTTCCATCTCTAGTAGGTAAAAAAGAAATTATTCTTCACAACACTGCGTTCAATCCACCAAAAATCCACTCTAAGATATTAAAATATATCATGATGAAAGACAATGTTAGAGATATTGAGAGTACAATCAAAAGGTTTAGTTTTCTCTTAGGAACAATAAATAGTAAAGTAGTGATCATGATTAGATATATTCCCATAAGTACTGGAATCAAATAATAATGCTCGTGTTCGGGCAAGTACGCGTTTCGTAATTGATACCCTTCGGACATTAAAACAGTAATCGGAAGGGATAAAATTATACTCGATACGACTCCATTACCCCGCGCATACCACATTACATAAGCACACACCGGAGATACTAATGCGCAGATCCCCCAAAACACAATTTCTTTAATTGGAAAGAAATACAACAAAAATACCGTATAGAGATAGTAAACAGTTAGCAATGACGAGAAAAAGAAGCATATCTTAACTGCTGCTAATTTAGGAGAATAACTAAAAACCGATATAAGGGTTGCAACAAAAATCCAAATACCTAGACGTCCACCGATGTCATCAAATATGGGGTTAATCCCCTGGGTATCTACGAGTTTTGCCGCTACACCCAAAATCCCCCAATAACTATAACGTTCACAATCGAAAGAGCTTTTTGTTTAGTGGTTGATTTATTTTCAATTCTAATTCTCTTCAACTTATTATGTATTTCCATTTAGACCCTCCTTTTTCCATAATTAATACATATTTTAACACAAATGATTTTGTTTTTTATAATTTTGAGACATTTCCTTTTTCTACAAAAAAATCACACATTCCTACCAGTTGGGATCATACACTTCGCCAAAAATCAATAACCCTGGTAACACATCTGCATTCAACAGAGTGTAACCAAGGGTATTTTTAATATTGAATGTTATACTCTTCTACTATTCTCAACGCGTACAATCATGCTGCCCAATCGTCAGCAACATTGGTCTGGTTTAAGTCCAAAATTGTGTGTAAATTCTCCTCAGTTAAAATAGGAGCAATCTTTTATCCCTACAATGGACTGGCTTCCTGATTAACACAACCTTGAAGAATCATCAATTCTTCTGGGTATTATGGATCAGGAATAAGTTAGCGATGGCAAGGACTCTTTTGCTCGGAGCGAACTTTCGCCCGGTAGTCGCCAAAGATCGTTTGTGTATGAATAAACTTGACTTATACCAATGATCAGGTGTACTATATGTTTGTATAAATGGAATATATTACAATATAAATATTTATTTTGAAATCAGTATACCACTAGCTAAGATATCAATGCGTTTAAATGAGTTTTACATTTTGTCTGCAACACATAACCATTGGCAGGCATTCATTTTACATATACATTCCTACTTCATAGAGTTTTCTAGCCTGTAGAGTTCTACCTCCTTTATTTCTGTTTCAGTAAAGAAAAAAGAGGAAGAACCATTTTCATAAGAGAGGAGGGCAAGGGGCTTTAATCTGCAAGCAGGTCTATTTGTCGTAACCGCAGTTTTGTAAGAGGATACCCCTAATAAGAAAGGTGGAATTTATTGCTATGAGAAAATTGGTTAGTTTAGCTCTTATACTTGTTCTAGTGCTTTCGTTTAATGTAGCTGCCTATGCAGACGGTGATGTGACTCAAGCCAAACCTTTGACAAAGGAAGAAATTATTAATTCCAAAGAATTCCGTGAAGCTGTGAAAGCAGCTAAAGCTGAATTTGAATCACAGAAGGCTAATGATAAGGGTGGTCCGGTTCTGTTTGCGCCTGCCCCAAAGGTATCTCACATTAATGTATACGGTGTCGTATCTCCTAATGGCGGTCAAGAAATTTACGGCTTCAATAATAACCCGCTCTCCACGACCAATGATCACGGTGGGGCTTGGGTTCAGTGTATTACGTTCCAGATCGGTTATGACAGCAGTCACTACGGCACACTCGCCGGCAGTACTATGACTAACAACTGGTCTGAAGCTATTGATTTGGATGGTGATCGTACCATAGATGCTTGGGCCCATTCTTGGGTTTATGAAGGTTCTAGTACAGGCGGACAATTTGTAGGTACGGTCTATTCCATTAATATTGCAACAAAGTGGACCGCTTGGATTAATGTTCGTTAACAGGAAGGATGTAATATGAATATTGGAGGAATTGGCTATCCTGGTTCTATCATGAGGAATACGGGAATGAAGCCCAAAAGCTCATCAGCCCGGATACGAATTCAATCGTACCTAAATTTGATGTGACAGCTCACTCTTCTGCTAACAATTGTGTTAATACATTTGCTCAGGCTGCCTTGAAGAATGCATCTCAAGAAGTCCATAATGCGTGGAACAAAGCAGAGGAACAAAGCAGTGGCTTCAATCCCTTAACCGATGCTGATGGTAAAATTGCAGGTTCCTCCTTGCTCGCGCGACATATGGAGATGGAATACAACCTGATGCTTCGTTATGGTGCTAAGGAAGCCCGTATACGTATGGACAATGTGTTTGCAGACAAAGATTCCGCCAAGTCTCTAATCCGTGCGGCTTTGGAACGAGCTAATCATCCGTTAACAAGCGCTAAAGACTCTGCCCAGCTTGAATTAGAAAAGCATTTTTTAGAGTCTTTTTTATCGCATCTGGATTGATGGACACGGATTTGATTCTTGATCAGGCGTAGGGATATATATCCCCTGCGTCTTTTCTCATTGTGACGTTGCTCCTAAGAGCAACAGTAGAGCAACATTGCAAGGGCATTGCCGAAGTATCATGCCACGACAAGCCTAGAGTTGCCCCGCCACACCCCTTTCCATTTCCGCGCTTGGTTGAATCAGACTTTCAGGATTGGATAGGTGAATCCAATTTCAAAGCTTATGATTCCCCTCGTCGTGCCTTTGCAAAGACTCAAAAGTGAACAAGTCAGCCCACTATTGGACCGACTTGTTCATTACAATTCAAAAAATTCAATTGGTGGGAAAGCACGGTGTTCAATCCTCTATTAGGGAGATACGCTCCCCGCGCCGCTATTTTGCTCTACTTTTGTAGTCGGCAATTGAATCATTGGAGTGTTTGATCCACTTACATACGGAAGTGCCCCATCCCATTTCTTGATGGTCTCATATTGAACAAGTTGGCTTGATAGGGATTGTTGAAGCGCTTTATTTGCTTTAGCTTGACCTTCTGCTTCGATCAATAGTTTGTCTGCATTACCTTGTGCTTCCACGCGTTTACGATCTGCTTCTTTTTTGGCGATCTCAAGCTCAGTCGTTTTACGTTCCAGCTCTTGAGAGGCTTCGACACGCTTATCGATTGCTTCCTGAGTCTTGGCGTCAGGTTGAGGAACACCTACGGTAACGTTTGATACAATAAAGCCTAACTCTTTAACATCATCAGAAAAACGTTGTTGGACGTCTACGCCTGCTTCGGATGACTTTTCGCCATAAACATCAATTACTGTAAACTTGGAAATCCCTTTACGAGCTGCATCACGGAAACGTGTTTTGAGATATGTATCCTCAATTTCTTGAATGCTAATTGGCCCAAATGTATTAAAGATAGAAGATACCTGACTTGGTTCTACTTGGTAGTTGTAAGCAAAATCGATTGTGATGTTCTTTCCGTCAGAAGTCGCAATCTGAATGTCTCTGTATTCAACCGTTTGAATGCGGATCGGATATTTCGTCACTTTATCAAACGCTCCAACGAGTTTCCATCCTTGACTCAGTGTACTATCTTTTACGCCTCCATTGGGTGAATATACAACGCCGACATATCCATTAGGAATTCGTGTTAAAAAGAAGGTCACCATTAACACTCCCACAATAATAACGAATGCAACCGCAATTGCCCCTACTCTAAACGTCTTTGAATTTTTCATCACCATTCTCCTCTTGTTTGAATTTATTGTATTTTCTCAAAATTCTACTACCTATTTTATTGAATAGCGGGAACATTAATGACCATAGAATAAAAGCTACGATAAAGATTAAAATGATTCCCCCAATAAATGGCATATTCGTCCTCCTTCTTAAAATGCTGTGACTTCATCTCATCTGTTTAAAGTTTACTTCTCCATTCATCCAAATTATAACTAATAATTTATATCCTTCTTTATATATACTTTATAAATTCGATTCGGTTTCAATGATATTCAGCGCCGCTTCTTGTTGCCCTAGAATTTCTACATTGAAAAGGGATATGTGATCCGGCTTGTTTTACGGCTTGTAAGCATCCCAAGATCGAACTACTATGAGGTAAAGTAGCGAAGAAAATGGTGAGTGAGCGACGTTCAGTAGCTGGTTATTCCTATCCAGAAAGTGGCGTACGTGTGGCCGATGCTGCCATACTGTCACACAAAAAAGAGCCATCAAATGTTTTGATGGCATCTTCGAACGCGTAACTTATACGAACCAAAATTAATTAATACGATAAATTATATCACAGTTTACTTCTTATGAGTTACAATCTTCCAATTCATGTCCAAATTCCATCCAAACGTGACAATAGAATCCTCACAATATGTACATGAAACCCGTCGTCGGCAGTAGCCTATTTCTCCTCTGAATATATAAATACATAAGTACTCTCATCCGACTTCTCTTCTGAGACAGCAAAACCTAACCGATCAAAATTTCTGATATCCCTCACATCTGTAATCTTCCGCTCTGCCATATACCGCACCATCTCACCTCTGGCCATCTTGGCGCGGGTTGCCTTCTCCACCAGCTTCCCATCGACCATTTGTCCGAAGACACAAGTGATAAACCGGGTTTCCTCCTTCAGAAAAGGAGTGATGTTCTTGCTATACTCTTTGGAAGCCAAATTCAGAATGCAGTTGCTTTCCGATTGAAGCTGATCCGCCAATTTGCTACCCAGAACTGATAGAGGGACTTGAAACCCGGCCCTTGCAACTTGCCCTGCATCTCCAACCGATAAGGGGTAACCCCGTCCAAAGGCCGTAAGATGCCATAAAACCCGGATAATATGCGTAAATGCTCCTGCAGATAGGCCAGTTCTTCCTTTTGAAAAACACTGGGCGCCATATATTGATACTGAATGCCCTCATAGGCATAGATGGCTGGGGTAAGATTGTCCTTCAGATTCATACTCCGAATCCGCTCCACATTAAGTTCAGCAATAGCATCGTTGCACTTCCACAACGCTTTGAGTTCGTCATAGGATAACTTTTGCAGCAAACGAAGTAGCTGTTCTGACTCGTTTATATAATGTGGTATCTGCGCACAAGCCATATGATCGGTATCGATCTTCATCTTTTTGGCAGGTGAAATCATAATTCGTATCATACTGATCCATCCTTAATCTTCCGTTGTTTTTGTCGTTATTCATTGTACAGGATTGGTTCGATGATTCCAATGTCAAGCGTGTTCATAAATATCGTGGTGTATTTGAAAGACTCAAAGAGAACAAGCTAGCCCACCAATAGACTGGCTTGTTTCATTACAACTCGAAAGCTTCCATTCAGGAAATTAAATTGATTCTTGAATCTGGATCAGGAGTAAGCTGTATTCATTTCTCTTTTCTATAGGTATAGACATATTCCTGAGGATTATTATGAATTTCAAGAAGATTACAGTCCCGATTTTTGCAGTAGCCCTCATCTTTTCAAGTATTCATCCTGTTATGGCAGCACAGAATCGGAATCTCTTCCGAAAGTCGGTTTAGAAGGTTCGGAAGATTCGGAAGAAATCCCCGCACTCCTCGCCTGCATAACCAAAATATACAATAAACCCCGGTAGCACGTCTGCATCAGCAGCGTACAGCCGAGGTTCATCATTATCATTTCAAATGTTACACTACCTATCTCTACTTATACTCATCTCGTAAAATCATGCTGCCCAATCGTCAGCAACGTCGGCCTGCTCTTGCTCCATACCGAAGTGGCAATCTTAGGATTGTAATAATACAGCGCTCCATTCGTCGGGTCAGCACCGTTCAATGCCTTACGAGCAGCCCTGTAAGAGGTCTGGGTTGGCTTGGTATTGAACTGTCCATCGTCTACCGCCGTGAATTGCCCTTTCTGGAAAATGACCTTCGAGATCGATGATGGGAATGCATTCGAATGCACCCGGTTCATAACAACCGCTCCTACAGCGACCTGACCTTCCAACGATTCTCCGCGCGCTTCGCCATGGATCAGTTTCGCCAGCTGACGCAGCGTCTCGCCTTCGGCTTTGGCCTTTTTGTTCAGCCTGTTCAGTGTTGCAGGACCTGCGACACCATCTGCACTCAGTCCCTGCGCCTGTTGGAACTTACGGACAGCGCCTTTGGTAATCCTACCGTAATATCCGGTCAATCCGGCGTCAAAGTACCCCAGATCGCTTAACTGCTCCTGCAATTGCAGCACATGCTCACTGCGAACGCCCTGTTCCAGCTTCTGTGCTCCCGCAGAAGGAGCTGCCACGGTCAACCCCAGAGTCATCGCGCAGGCACCGAGGAGCATGCTGACCCGCCCTGCTCTTTTGCCAGCCCTTCTCCCTCTCCCATGGGTTACTTTCCGGCTGCTAGTGATAGGCTCCATGATGTCAGTACTCGTCCCCAGATCAGATCGCTCATTCATGCTATCGGCTCTAATCAGTTCATCATCGCTCCCCGTGTACTTCACACTTTTCGTAATAGTCATGCTATTAGTTTCCTCCATCTCTTTCATTGGTTTACTTTCGTCCACAACATACACATCATACATTCCGTTCATCTCACTCCGTCCATTGCTGTACGTTACATGTATGTCATTACTCATATATGCATTCACCATGTCAATCACGTTATGGCTTCCATTCATGCTATTCACACGATTCGTTTCATTCATTGGTGCCATCTGCTTATACTTCTTCATCTTTTCGTTACCCTCCATTTTCTGAATCCAGATCCACTTCCTCCCCCTGAATCCTCACGGCCCTACATCCCGAGTGTCATTATAGGATATAGAAAAAGTGGCGTCTATCGGACCGATGGAGCAGGAAAAAATGAGTCTTGAACATAACAAAAAGAGGCATGAGCCCATGGTCATATCAGGGTCACACCTCTTCTTGTATCAACCTTATATCGCTTGTCCATCCTCCAATTCCGTAGGCAGGCAGACCCGTACAAAAGTTGCGCTTGAATATAATGACAATTACTCAGCGAGTTCTTGCCCCTTCGTTTCCCGGCCCCAGAACAGCACAGCGGCTGCACCAATCAGGATCGTCACGAAGAAAATGGTGAAGATCAGGCTGATCGCCACTTCACGCTGAACCAGCATACCGACCATTAATGGCGCAATTACGCCACCGATCCGGCCTACCGATGTAGCCAGACCAACACCCGTCGAACGAACGGAAGTTGGATACAATTCCGGGCTGTACGCGTACAATCCACCCCAGGCGCCCAAGTTGAAGAACGAGAGGCAGATCCCCGCGGCCAGAATCGTTGCTTCCGTGGTTGCTAGTCCGAACGCAATCGCACTGAATGCGGTCAGGGTAAGATACACAACAAGTACGAATTTCCGACCATAACGTTCAATGAAATACGCCGCAGTAAAGTATCCTGGTAGCTGTGCGATCGTCATGATCAGCACGTATTGGAAGCTTTTGACCATTGTGAAGCCTTTCGCCATCACAACCGAAGGCAACCAGAGGAACATTCCATAATAAGAGAAGATGACGGTAAACCACAAAATCCAGAGCATCAACGTTGTACGGCGATGTGGTACGGACCAGACGGTAGCCACTTTCTCGCGGAACGTCATTTTATGAAGCTTGGTATGGTTCTTGTAGCGCGGTGGGTCCTGAATGGCACGGCGCAGATACAGTGCGTAGAACGCCGGAAGCGCTCCAATGGCAAACGCAATTCTCCATCCATACTCTGGAATGACAAAGTTGGCAATGAGTGCCGATACAATCCAGCCCCCAGCCCAGAAACTTTCCAATAACACCACGGCACGTCCACGTTCCGCTGTAGGCATCGACTCCGATACCAGCGTAGATGCCACCGGCAGCTCACCGCCGAGTCCGATCCCTGCAACTAGACGCAGTGCACACAATACAGCAAATCCGGTAGCTAGTGCAGACAGACCGCTTGCAATCGTGAAGATTAACAAGGTCCACATCAGAATGGCTTTGCGTCCAAAACGGTCCGCAAGTGCACCCGCAAGCAAAGCACCCAACGCCATACCGATCGAGTTAATACTTGTCAGCACCCCGACTTGTCCGGGACTGAGACTCCATTCCTTGGCGAGTGCAGCCACGATGAAGGAGATCATACCAACTTCCATTGCATCAAACAGCCAGCTCATGCCGGCACTGAACAGCAGCTTGCGCTGCTTGGGATTCCGCAATACTTCCAGTTTGCTCATCAATTATAGCTCCCTTGATCTCTATGTAGTCATTCTGACACTAAACCATTATTATGCAGAATGATACAGAAATCAATGCAAAATACGCAGTTCCGCCAATCTTCTTTCCAATCCTCACCCTTTGAGTGAACCTGCTGTCAGTCCTGCAACAAAATAACGCTGGAGCAACAGGAACAGCACAATCATCGGAATGGCTGTGACGAGAACACCCGTGAGCATCATCGGATAGTTGGTCACGTATTCCCCACGGAATTGCATCAGTGCGAGTGGTAACGTCAGTTTGGACTTACTGCTGAGCATGAGCATTGGAATGAGCAAGTCATTCCAGACCATCACGAGCAGGAACGTCGCTGTAGCCGCCAGCGAAGGAGCTGCAAGTGGTAGCGCAATCCGGGTATAAAGCCTCCACTCGCTCGCACCGTCCATACTGCCTGCTTCCAGAATTTCCGAATTAAGCATGCGCATGAAGCCTGTCAGCATGAATACCGAGACTGGCATCAGCATCGCAGCAGATACCACGATCAGGCCTGTCAGACTGTCCGACCACCCGAGTGTACGCGTGAGGGAATAGATTGGCAGCATGCTTACCTGAGAAGGAACAATTAGCCCCGCTACGAACAGGGCAAACACAATTTTGCCTATTCTGCCGCCCCAGCGAACAATGGCGTAAGCAATCATGCTACTTAGCAATAATTCAATGGCAACCGTACCCAGCGTCACGACCAGACTGTTCCCGAAGTATTGCCACATCGGCTGGTTGCGGAACATGCCGGTGACGTTATCCCACGTAAACGGGTCAGGCCAGCTGAATGGGCTGGTGAAGAAGTTGCTACTTGTTTTGAACGAAGATACGAATACAAAGTATAGCGGCACAAGGATCAGCAACGCGTACACCAACAGGATCAGTCGATTGAACCATTTTAAAACCATATGAACTCCCTTCTTCCTTGGGCCTGCTCGGGCGCTGTTCAAGATCACCGTTCGGACTCGGCTGAAACGACAAATACTTCTCCATCGCTATCCCCGCCCAGTCACAACCGTCTCCTAAACCACACTTCCGCAGCACCTCAATTCACTACGACACGATAAAATCAACAACTTGTTCTACATCTCATGCACTCACGACTCTCATACTCACGAACATCCGTCCAATCTTTAATAGCTTACACGGTCGGCACGGAGTGCCTTGAACTGCAAAAGCGTCAGCAACGCGAGCAACACCAGGAAGATCATGGAACCGGCAGAAGCCAGACCAAAGGAATAGCTGCCAAAGGCAGTGTGATAGATATAGGTTGTCAAAATTTCAGTTGCGTAGTTCGGGCCTCCGTCCGTCATCGTGAAAATGAGGTCAAATGCCTTGAACGACTGAATAGTCGTATAGGCCACAACAATCGTTGCCGAAGGTGCCAGCAGCGGCCAGGTCACGGTACGGAAAACCTGCCACTTGCTGCCGCCGTCCATGCGAGCCGCTTCATATAGTTCGGCCGGAATGCCTTGCAAACCTGCGATGAATACGATCATCATCTGTCCGGCATGGGCCCAGACCTGTACCGCAGCGATAGAATAGATGGCAATCTTGGGATCACCAATCCAGTTGCGGGCGATGCTGCTCATCCCCGCTTCATTCAGTCCATAGTTGATCAATCCAATGGATGGATCATACATAAATGCCCAGATCAGTCCAACCGATACGGAGGACAGAATCGCAGGCAGGAAATACAATGCCCTAAGCACAATGCGTGTCTTGGTATTACGTACCAGGAGCAGAGCCAGGACAAGTGAAATAAAGGTTTGTGCGATAACAACCGTTAACATGAACTCCACATTATTGCCAAAGGCTTTGCGGAATACGATGCTGCTGAGACTGTCCTTGTAATTATCCAGCCCTACAAATGCATACGACGGGGATACCCCATCCCAATCCGTAAAGGAATAGAACAGCCCCGTCAATGTAGGAAATACGAACAATCCAACGTACAGCAGCAACCCGGGGATCAGAAACAGGGATAGCTGAAGACGGTTTTTCATCGTTTATTTCCCGATATGCTGATCAATGATCGCTTGTGCCTGCTGTGCTGCTTCTTCTGGAGAAGTACCGCTCAACACAGCCTGAATGGAGTTGGTTACTGCCTTCTGGTTATCTCCGTTCAGGATGGTGAACCGTGGCTGGAACACGGTCTTTTTGCTCGCCCATTCTCCGGCTACCTGAAGCTCAGGCGTATCGTACTTCACATCATTCACCGTTACATTCTGTCCCGTCTGGTTAGCGTAGTCGCTCGCCACTTTCGGATTGCTCAGGAATTCGATGAACTTCTTGGCTTCTTCCGGATGTTTCGACTTGCTGTTCACCGCGAGCATGAATGTGGTCGTATGCACCCCTTCATACTTCGCTTGATCGGCATTTACCGTGATTGGTGCGAGCAATTTTTGCTCCAGATTTGGGTTTTGCTGTTTGTTCTGAGCGAGTTGATATGATCCACTTGCCAGCATGGCTGCTTTTTCTTGAATGAACAGTGCGCCTGCTGCAGGGTCTTTCGTACCCAGTGCATCCTGCTGGAAGTAACCTTTATCGTTCAGTTCCTTGATCTGCGTCAATGTTTTCACCCAGAACTCATCTGTGAGTTTGGCTTCACCCGCTTCTACTTTGGTAAAAATGTCGTCACTTGGTGCATTGTTCATCACCATCGTATTCATGAATTGGCCCGGACCAATGTCCGCTCCTGCAAAGGCAATCGGGATGATGCCATTGTCTTTCAGCTTCTGGCACAAGGCGAGGAAACCTTCCCAATCCGTTGGTGGCGTCAGCCCGTATTGTTCAAACAATTTTACATTGTAGATTGGATCGTTATATACGAGTTGATACGGAATCGCATATTGCTTGCCATCGTGCTGTCCTGATTCAATCAGCTTTGGATTGTAGGATGACAGGAACGATGATCCGGTCAGATCGGTGAACAATCCGGCTTTGGTGAAAGCTTCGAACTGTGCACCCGGGAAGGAAGCAAAGACATCCCCGACCGAACCGTCACTGATTTTGGATTGTACGGTGGACTGGTATTGATCGGAGGGCAGTGTCTGCATCTCCACGTTGATGTTCGGGTTTTCTTTTTCAAATGCGTCAATGGTCTTGTTGAGTGCTTCGGAATCCTCTCCACGCCAATGCATGAAGCTGATCGTAACCTTGCCTGAACCTGAGGAGCCGTTCTCTCCAGATGACGCGTTATCCCCACCGCCGCAAGCCGACAGCAGGATGGACATCACCAACATACTGACGAGTGGCAGGATAAATTTTTTATTTTTTTTCATGAAAGACGACCTCCTGAGGATGATTGATATGTTAACTAAAGAATGTTTATACTGAGCACTCCGATGACAGAATAACCTTCCGATCGCTGTTATCCCCAGATTTATTTGATTCCCTTTTATAAAAGGAAAAATCCGGGGATCGCGTATGCTTCCGATGTAGCTTTCTTCCAGAAAGCTTTCAGGCGAGATGATGCTTACGAAGCAGCTTTCTTTCAGAAAGCTTTGAGCTCCGCTTCTTCAGATCGGTTCTGCCCTCTCCGTTAAAGTGTAAAAAAAAGGGCACTTACTTAGATTGGTAGTAACTTAGTTAGTAGTAACGGAATGTTGCTTCTGTCTTGTTTTCCATTTCTCGCGAATGATCGGCATCACGGTGCGTCCGAAGATTTCGGCTTCTTCCAGATGCGGATAACCGGATAGAATGAAGGTCGTAACGCCCAGATCTCCATATTCCATCAAGCGTTCTGCGACTTGTTCGGCTGTACCTACTATGAGAATCGCACCGCCGGAACGCACAACGGACAAGCCTGTCCATAGGTTCGGACCTACGACGAATTGCTGTTTCTCGGACAACTCCCGCAATTCGTTCTGTCTGCGCTGATTCGTTGCATCTGTCTCGGCAAAGGCGGCTTTCGCCTTCTCAATTGCTTCGGGTGGTACTTTGCTAATAATCTCCCAAGCCGCTGCCCATGCTTCTTCTTCGGTATCCCGAATGAGTACCTGAGCACGCATGCCGTAACGTAACTGACGATCTCGCCCCGTTTCCTCTTTCACCTGCTGACGAATGACCTCAATCTCTTCGATCTGCTCTTGAATCCAGTCATGGGGCTCGCCCCACATCAGGAACGTATCCGCATGTTCAACAGCAACCTTCTTGGCAATCGGAGAACTTCCTCCCAGATAGAATGGTGGATGCGGATTTTGCACCGTCTCCGGTATGCCCACCGGTCCTTTGAAGTTGTAATACTGGCCGTTGAATTCAGGATTGAGATCGCCCGATGTGTCTGCGCTAGATTGTGTGTCACTTTTGGCAAACTCCGTCAGATTCAGTCCCGTCGATTGGGTCCATGAACGCTTCATGACTTCCATATACTCACTTGCGCGTACATACCGTTCATCATGCGCATGTGCCAGTGGATCGCCAAGTTCCTCCAGATCTCGAACGGAACTGCCTGTCACCACATTGATCATGGCGCGACCACCAGAGAGCTGATCCAGTGCCGCACCCATGCGAGCCGCGAGAACGGGTGTAACCAGACCGGGACGAATCGCAACAAGGGGACGCAGTGTCTTCGTGTGACTCATCACCGCCGAGCCGACCACCCACGCATCCAGACAAGCTCCCCCTGTCGGAATCAGTACAAATTCGAATCCTGCCTTCTCCGCCGTCTGTGCCACATCAACCAGATAATCCAGACTCGGCTCCCTCTCCGGGGTAACACCTACATACTTACCATCCCCTGCTGTAGGCAAAAACCATCCAAACTTCATTTCTTCCTGTTCGTTCACCAAAGTCAATCCCTTCTATGACATAAATAAAGTCCCATTGTTAAAAATAAGATCACTGTTCTGCAACTTGGCCGTTCCGGTTACGAATCGTTCTTCCGATCGCTGTTATCCTCGGATTTTTTGATTTTCCTTTTCCAAAGGGTAAATCCGGCGGATAGCTTATGCTTCCGATGTAGCTTTCTTTCAGAAAGCTTTCAGGCGAACGCTTCGCTTCTTCAGAATCGATTTCGTTCCCTCCACTACGTTCGCACTCGTTTAAAACTTATTTTTAAAGTGTGCCTAATTTCTAAATTCATTTTCAAAGTACATATCCAAATGCCGATTAATTAACTTGGTTTAATAGGTATGGACATCATATCAATTGATTTGTCTGTGAGCAATGTCATTTCGCGGCAATTTGTTTTTGTCATTTTGTGGTCTTTTCTCAGAATTAGGTCTTCCTGATCTTGAATATGTACAAAACCCACCTGTATAATAGGTTATAAATGATTATTACAGGCTGTCATTACTATACTTATCTAAAGAGGTGTTCCTGTTGACCGAGAGCATGAAGGAGGACCACCACGAGTTTCTGGACATCATTTTTTTCACTCCGTCTGAATTCGAGAAAGCCGGTGGCGCCTGGCCTATCCGAATCGGCCGTAATATAGCCAAGAGCAACTATCATATTGGCCCTCGTACCACACCTTATCATTATTTGCTGTTTGTGCTGGAGGGGGAAGGTACATTCATACAGAACGGACAGCGTCATGCCCTTCGGGCCAAGGATGCGTTCTGTTTATTTCCGCATGTTACCCATGAGTACTGGACTGACTCGGAGGCGCCTTTGCAAAAAATATTTATTGCATTTGACGGCACACATGCTGCCGAACTGCTCTCACGAATTGGACTGACGCCTGAATCTCCACACCGTTCAGGGGTGTTGATCGCGGAGACGGCAAGTAGCATGCGCTCATTCATGGAGGAAGTTCGTACCCCTCAAGGCGGAGCCAGCGACTTGGGACGACTCATCCGGTTCCTCGGGCTCTTCGACCGAATTGCCCGTTCTCCAGCCACCAAGGGACTCCAACCGGATTCAACCGTACCTTGGCTTCAGAAAGGCAAAGAATACATGGAACTTCATTTTGCCGGCGGCATTACGGTGGAAGGTGTGTCCGCTCATGCGGGCGTGGACCGGACCCATTTTGCCAAACAGTTCCGCAAAGCCTATGATCTGTCTCCTGTTCAATATATTCAGCAGCTCAAAATGAATCAGGCCAAGCGTCTACTTGTGCAGACTTCGCTAAGCTTAACGGAAGTAGCACATTCCGTGGGTTACCCGGACTTGTTCTCCTTCTCCAAAGCGTTCAAAAAGCAAGTCGGGCTACCTCCCAACCGCTACCGGACAGCGGAAAGCAGCAAAGGATGAAGGGCCGTTTCGCCTGTGCAAACAGAAGCAAATAGTCTCCTCCACCCGCCCCTTTGCGTTATCTCTCCCCGTGATCTCGGCTCCGGCACTGTGCGAAGTTTAACGGATTGCGATGGACTTGCATACACAACCCTACAAAATTCATCCCTGAATGCACCCGCAAAAAAAGGCAAGCCCCTTTAACCCGGAGCTTGCCTTCTTTCTATACTTAATATGATCTTAATTTACGTTATTACGAAGTTGTTTTACGTTAAACTAACGCTATTCCTTCTTCTCATCCTTACGTGCAAGCGGAATACTGTTCTCCTTTGCATACCACGCTTCATAATGATGCACAGCCACACCTGCAAAAGAAGAATGAGAAGAACCCAGATCGAACACCTTCGCCATTTCTTCATTCATATTGCTAACCGGTTTACGGAAAAAGGTCAGGTGATCCCCCTCGTGTGTATCCGCGAGTTCCGCTCCGATCCATACTTTCTTGCCAAGCTCATCCGCTTCGTCCAGCTCTTCCTTGGACAGATCATACATCTGCTGCCCACTGTCCCGGTAAGCCATGATTGCCACCGCATCAAAGTGGTCAATGACCCATCGGCTGAATGTACCGTCCCCTTCAGCCGACTGACGGGCATCCAGCCAGAACGGAATGGCAGCACTCATGTACAGCCCCGCAGCATCTCCTGCTTTCGTCCAGGCCTTCATGTTGTCACTCCACTCCGCAATGACGCTGTTCTCCTCGTTCTCCCAGCGTTTCAGCTGATACGGCTCCACATCCAGTTGAACGCCTTCAAAGCGTTCGTTCTTGGAAGAAGCTGTATTGTATGCTCGTACTCGCTCAATAAAAGCAAGTCCCTCTTCCTGCTTCTCCTTATAGGCCCAGTCCGCATGTCCATTCAGGGCATGCACTTCGATCTCGGCCTGACGAGCAGCCGCGATAAACTTGCGGTATGTCACGTCTGGTACCTCATCCTGGATTTGCAGGAAGATGGTATCCACCCCCTGCTCTTTGGAGAAAGCAACAATCTCGGGTGTCTGCTCTGCAATAATAGACGCGTCCCACAGCCAGGTCGCTTTGTGTTCCTCGGTGGAGAACCATTTGAACATCCAGGACAGAAGCAACAGGCACAGCACCACAGCTAGAATGCCCCATTTCGCCTTACCTGCCAGCTTGCCCTGTCGACTCATGTATTTCCTCAGACGAGTAACGCTTCACTTGGCTCAAGCACAGGATGCTGTACCGAGTGACCAATCTTGTAGATGTGCGGATGTGTGTACGAACGGAATGCATTACGTGTATCCAGAATCGGTACACCCATCTCGGCAATATCAAAGTAAGGCAGATCGCTGTGGTTGGTGATCAGTACGATGCAATCGTACGTTTTGAACCGTTCCAGATTGAACACTTCGCTGTGTACGGTCTCGCCATGTTTGTCCTGGAAGGAATCTGCATGCGGGTCGTAATAGCTAACGTTAGCTCCACTTTCCTTAAACAGTTCATACACTTCCAGTCCCGGTGATTCACGCAGGTCGGCAATATTCGGTTTGTACGACATGCCGAGCAGCAGGATATTGGATTTCCGTATGGATTTCGCGTATTCGTTCAGAATCGTTGACGTCTTGTTCAACACATAATATGGCATGTTGTCATTGGTGGATTGCGCAAGCTCAATGAATTTACTGTAGAAACGGAAGCCTTTGGCTTTCCAGGACAGGTACATCGGATCAAGCGGGATGCAATGTCCACCGATGCCTGGGCCTGGATAGAATGGCATGAAACCAAATGGCTTCGTTGCCGCTGCATCAATGACTTCCCAGATATCGATCCCCATGCGGTCGCACATCATCGCCATTTCATTCACAAAGGCAATATTTACGCTACGGAATGTATTTTCCAGCAGTTTGGACATTTCAGCCACTTTTGGTGAAGATACCGGAACTACGGTTTCAACGTATTTGCCATACAGCGCTGTTCCAAGTTTCAGGCAGGCTTCTGTTGTGCCCCCAATGACTTTTGGTGTATTAAACGTTGTGAAGCGTCCGTTGGACGGGTCCACACGTTCAGGCGAGAAGCACAGGAAGTAATCTTTGCCGGCTTCCTGTCCGATCTTGTCCAGCTGCTGTTGGATCAGTTCTTCGGTTGTACCTGGATAGGTCGTGCTCTCCAGCGTAATCAGCATACCTGGTTTCATATGCAGTTTGATCTGATCCACTACTGTTTCGATGTAAGACGTATCCGGGTCCTGATTTTCGCTGAGCGGTGTTGGAACGCAGATACTGAGCGCGTCGATCACGCGCAACATGCTGTAATCTGTCGTTGGCTGGAAACGACCGCTTTGCATTACTTTTTTCAACTCATCGGATGAAATATCGTGAATATAGGAATCGCCTTGATAGATACTTTCTACTTTGGACGCATCCAGATCAATTCCGATGACCGTGAAACCTTGATTGACCATTTCCACGGCAAGTGGAAGTCCGACGTAACCGAGCCCGACGACGCCGAGTACAGCTTCTTTATTTTCAATCGCATTCAGTAAGGTGTGGAATTGTTGATTCTCCATGATATTCCCTCCGGGCAGTTTATTTGGTGGTGCGCAAACTACGGTAAATAGATGGTTGTCTGTTACTCTTTTTTTTATCTTCTAATGCAAACAACGTCTGATTCGGGCGTCCAACTCCACAGGAGAGAAGGGCTTAGTCATATAATCATCGACCCCGCTGCGGAAACATTGACTGATCGTCTGTTCAACACGTTGCTCCGTCAACACAACGATTTTGGGTGGCTGATCCATCTCCAGCTTCTGGATATGATGAATGAATGGCAGACCATCGATACCATACAGATTCAGCTCGGTCAACACCAGATCTGGTGTCAGTTTCTCAATCAGATCCAGTGCTGCTAGTCCATCCACAGCTTCATAGGTTTCGTATCCTTGCATCCTCAGACGCAGCTGCAGGAATTCGCGTACGGTTGGATCGTTGTCCACAATCAAAATTCGTTCCGGCTCGTCCGCCGTATTGTCCAGCGTATAGATATGAATCTCCGACGAATCTACGAGCTTCGACGATTCAGCCATATGTTGAATGGTTGCCTTCGAAGGACGCTCCCCCTCCGGGAAACTGGCCAGCGTGATCTGTGGATCGGCACCTGGGATGCTCTCTTGCAGCTCATGCTTGATCCGAAGTCCTTCATAATGAACCTCATCCAGCGATAAGCCTGGCAGCAGGACAGCAATCGCTTGAGTAGCCCCATCCTTCCACACCTGGAAAGCTGACTCACTCGTCTGTTCCAGATGTGTCCTGACCTGCTGCTCAGGTTGAGACGGCCCTGCACAATGGATGAACATTAAGCCGCATGTTTCGGCACTCGTTTCCTTCAATCCCTGTTCTACACTGCGGTACACATTAACGGCAGCCTCACGCTGCAATGTCGCCGTATTTGGCATGTTCTTTTCCACCCTTCTCCTCGGTTATCTATACAAGTCCAATTAATGTTATTTACACTGACACTCCGATGACAGAACAACCTTCCGATCGCTGTTATCCCCAGATTTTTTTGATTCCTTTTGAAAAGGGGAAATCCGGGGATAAAGGCGAAGTTTATGCTTCCGATGCAGCTTTCTTTCAGAAAGCTCTTAGCTCCGCTTCTTCAGGTTATTTCTGTCCTCTCCGTTATCATGTAAATGTTAAGTTGAACATCTATATTGTTGTTACTGTATTGCTATAGTCTTCATTCTCAAGCGGCTTCGCTTGTTTTCTTCTCATCCTCGGACCAGCTTTGTCGTGTCATGGCACCCCATGAGTTGTTGTTTTGCATGAACTGCACATGTCCCTGCAATCTCCACAACACACCAAGCTGATGATAACCGACGAATTTCAGTGCGGAGTAGACCAGCATTTTGACCAGATCGGAGAGCTTGTTGTACCGCTTGAAAGCAATCTCCTCAAGAACAAGTGCGCCTACACTCAGCAGATAACCACTCACGAAGTTCAGCAATCCGAACAGCACCAGGATCGGCCACTGCGTCATATCCAGAAGTACATATCCGGCGAGAGCCAGAAGTCCGGTAATCCGGAAATACGGGTTCAGCGCTTCAAAAAGGACGTTATATGGCATGGTCACCATACCCATAACCTTATATTTCGGATTGAACAACATGCCACGATTCTCAATCATATTCTTCAGATTTCCGCGGCCCCAGCGCTTGCGCTGACTGGACAAGATCCGGTAGGAATCCGGTGCCTGTGTCCAACATACGGCCTCAGGACAGAAGGCAACGCGGTACTTCAATTTGTTTTCAAGCATGTAACGGTGAAGTTTGATGATAATGTTCATGTCTTCCCCAGGATAACCATCCCGGTATCCGCCTACGGCGATTACAGCGTCCTTACGGAACATACCGAAGGCACCGGAGACAATGATCAGCCCGTTCATGTGACTCCAGCCAATCCGTCCGCCCAGGAAGGCTTTGAGATATTCAATCGACTGGAACATGGGCCAGATTTTTCGTGGCAGCGATACATCTTGCACTGCCCCGTTTTCAATTTTGCAGCCATTGGCGATCCTTACATCTCCACCGATGGCTACTGTCTCTTCCGGATTCTCCATATACATGCGTGCCATGCGGATTAGGGCATCCTTCTCCAGCAAGGAATCAGCATCGATGGAAGAGATCAGCGGATAATGGGACAGGTTGATCCCGGCATTGAGGGAATCGGCCTTACCGCCGTTTTCCTTGTCAATGACATACAGATCCGGGAATTCCGGGTTATGATAGATCCCACGAATTTTCTGACAGGCGATCTTGCCCCGAATCTTCGTGTTGGGTACCGGCTTCAGACGATATTCCTCCAACAGGATCTTCAGCGTGGCATCACTGGAGCCATCATTCACAACAATGACTTCATACGTTGGATAATTCAGCGTCATCAGGCAGTTCACATTTTCAATAATCGTCAGTTCCTCGTTGTATGCCGGTACCAGCAGAGAAACGGAAGGTACCAGTTCCGAGCCTGACAATGTATTGTATTTGGAATAATGCGACCGCCGGAAGATCGTCCAGATGTTACGGAACGATAAGGCCAGAATGGAAAAGTAGAGCGTATTTACAAAAACAACATAGTAGATTGCGACCATGCCGTAGATTAATAGTAGATCCCTAAGCAGTGTAATCCCCTCCTACCGTAGCGACACCTGTGCGCTTCTTGCTCGTTCTGTTCTCTCGTACAGGGCCAAAATAGCGATCGTACAGCAGTCTTTTTTTGTTATGTGCAATCATCTGCTCTACAGCTCTGTCATCGGTTCTCGTGTGCTGCATGGTGCTCTCAATCTGCTGCATCGCAATCTCGCGTTCAGCACCTGTACCTTGCACCGCAGCCTGACACAGTGCTTCGAATCCCGGTTCGCCGAGCTTGCTCAGACTTTCCGCACTGTTATAGCGAACTCTCCAGTCCTCATCCCGCAGCGCTTTGCGCAGCAATGGAATGCTTCCAGATGCATGCTTCGAACCAAGCGCTTGTACCACTTCGGCGCGAACTTCCGGATCAAGGTCCTTGATCAGCTTCAGAATCGTCTCATCCCGGAGTGCCGGACTTGCGCTAAGATACAGCTTCACCGCCTCGGCACGTACATCCTGATGCTCGGCGCCTACAAGTCTGTCGAGTGCAGGCATCACTTCAGGTACAGCCTGTCCCCACATCGCAACAAGTCCCACTTTGACAAAATCAGGGTTCCGGTCTTCCAGCAATTCGATTAGAATTCGGCTCGTATCCAGACTTGTTTCAAGCAGGATGTCTGCTGCCAGATGGTGAATCGACTTGCCTTTCGTTAACAGCAATGCCAGCATGTCTTTCAGTTCACCTTGTCGGGTTGTACATCTAGCGATGGAACGACCAATCATAATGGCCATGGGACCCGGCTTCTCATCCTTCAGCAACTCCATCAAGCCCGGAACAGCTTCAGGACAACGCATGCCACCCAATCGATAAGCCGCATCGATCTGACGACCGTAACGCAGACGTCCTAATTCCTTCAGGTCATGCTCCACGAATCCTGCTTCACGGCACAAGGCGATTAGTTTGTCGCGATACTCCCCTTTGAACTGGTCAATCCATTCGATAAGCCTATCCTGAATGACCCGGCGTTCCAGTGGAGCCAGCTTGCCTGGTGGCAGTCTGAGCGGACTATTCTCGGTCAAGGCCGTTTGCAGATAGGTGAAGTAGTCACGCTGTTTCAATTCATAGAATGCAATCTTGCGTCGTTTGCCGTTGTGGGACATTTTCATGGCAAACAATACGATGACGCCTACAACGACCAGTGCAATACAGATGTATAAAAACAGATAGGCCAAAGCCAAACTTGGAAACATGTGAAAAGGTCCTCCTTTATGCTCATTTATACTGTATTTAATCGATCCGAAAACTAGGCATTTTCTCATAGCTCTGCTGCATTTTCTCGTAGCTTAACTTCAGCCGTTCACTATACTGCACCTGCTCCCAAGGCTGCCAGCTATACACCGGCAATGTCTTCAGATCCAGGGTTGTCTGTTCACCCCCAGGCCAGGATACCTTGTTCGTAGTACGATCCATTAACCATGGAATCAGGGTAACGCCTTCTACGCCAACTGTGGAGAACTGACGTCCATCCTGGAGCGGTCCATAGTCGATCGCTTGCAGGGAACTCGGATCACCGAACCCGAGCAGCATCCAGGGAATTCGCATCTCCACCTGATTGCCATTATACTGCCACGCCGTTAACGAATCTGTATCAGGCTGACCAGGAGCCGTTGTTCCCCGCTTCAATGTGCCAACCATTTCATTCATGAATGGATGGGCAGATCGGGTATCCGGCGGTGTCATCCTCAAGCTGACCGCCAGATTCCATGGATGGAACGGATCTGCCGCATTCCCTTGCTCTTCGGGCAGCATCCCGTAACCTTCCTTGCCATACAGACGCTGATTAAAATCATAATCCTTGGCGATCTCCACCTGTGATTCCTTATCCTGTCCCAGTGTAATCACGGTCTCAAGACCATCACTGAGCGTACGGCCGGGGAGTAACTTATCAGGCTGGCTACCTCCGGCAAGTGTATCTGTTCCAATCCGTAGCACCGTCTGATCCGGGTCAAAAGGCTGATCCAAGGTCAGCCCAATATACATATAGGCTTCATCATGGGTCATCTTCATTTCCTGAATGCCGTCTACCTTACCCTGCCAGGTGGTGACTTCGTCATCCTTCAGATCATCCCAGTCATCCAGTGATCCATCGATGGTCAATTGTTGCTGTTTACCCGGGTCCATGGCAAGCAGACCAAACATCTTCTCATTCGTCAACACGTTCAGCCAGTAGGCCCGGCGATCCGCGGGGATTTCCAGTGGCATCGTGTTCCATGTTTTTTTGAACCACTCATCCTGCCACATGAACAGAATCGCTCCCGAGTATCCTTCATCATAGATATCCTGCGTCAGGGACGCATCAATATCTCCCTGCTGCACCTCGTTATGTCCACCCTGATTCCGGCCTCCCATACCCAGATGGGAAATACCAAGAGAAGAGGGTACGCCATACTCTGTAATCATTACAGGCATATTGGAAAACTCGGCTTTGAGTTTGCGTAGATAACTTTTGTACGTGTTGTACTCACCGTTCTCATCCTTGATCGTTTGGAGCGCTGTATCGATATGGAACAGATCTGGATAATACGGGTACACATGGTACGCTGCAAAATATCCACCCTGCCATTCTTTCGGCTGAATATGACGGGCATCCACACGGACGAGATCCTCTTCATACAGCGGCTCACCGGGATGATCCAGCACGTCGGTGGTTACCCAGTTGGTAAAGGTCATCGGATGCTCCCATCCGTACTTCTTCTCCATGACCGCGGTATGGTCCAGCAGCTCTGCCAGCCAGTTCTCGAACGGTGATGCTTCGGGACTTGCGGAGAAATGAACACCCTTGTACTGCGGTACGTCCGAGTGCACCTTATTGGTGTTGTCCACCATCGCCGGGTCCCATTCCGTACCCACATGCCAGGCCATCAGGTATTTGCCTGCATTCGTCTTGTATTTGCCGCTGGACTCTCCCTGCTTGGCAGGAATGTCCGCATCGCCATAGACAGCAGATACTGCCTTTTCAATCTCCTGCTTGAACGTCTGCTCAATATGGGCAGCATAAGCATCCTGCTTCTCAATCAACTCTTCTTCAGGTGACCATATGCCCTGTATAAAATATAACGGTTGCTCCCGGCCACGATTATATTCGACCAATGCAGAGTAAAAAATCGGTTCGTGAACCGTGTATACCCGGATGACATTGGCTCCCAGATCCTCGATCTGCTGGAACCACCGCAAGTAATCCTCTTTGGTCAGCGGGAATTCTCCCGGGTAGTGACCCGGTGAAGTTGCGCCCAGGTTCACACCTTTGACGAACATCTCCCGCCAGGTTCCATCCGGCCCATACTCCATAAACCGGTCTCCATCGGTCTTGAATTTCATCTCTGTGCCGTTCTCCGCTGTGTACGTAACGAGTTTCGGTTGCATGTAGTGCCATCCGGCAAATATCCCGCCGGTCACCACCACTGCGCCTGTCAATACCGTTAATAACCAGCGTCTTCGTCTTTGTCTGCTCATGTCTTTTGATTGCTCACCTCTCTAGTATGCATCCTGCTTCAATGTCGATAGTAAAGACATGAAGCAACGAAATTATTCCGCTTCGGATGTCCGCTTGGGTAGAGATGTCAGCGGTGTAGTTCTCACTATAGCGCTAAGACTCTGCATTTGTATCTAGGCTGTTGGAAGCAAACATGAAATGGAACATTCTGCCCATAATTCATAAAAAGCGCCATCAACCAGCACTCCAAAGCCCCTGCAGTGCTCGCCATGACTTCACACCAATATGTGCTGTAATTACATTGACTGGATGCCCTGCTGATCTTGCACTTCTGGAACCTTTATTGTTATGTGCAACGCGGGTACAGACATCGTTAGCTGTTTGAACACTTACCCCATTAAACGCGAGTCATTTTTTAAAGTTGCGGACCTTTTTACAGTATTAACCATAAAGATTACAAAATTGATACTATAGTCCGATAACGTATCAGCGAAAATCCGCGTCCTATCAAGGTTTTCTAAAAAGTGCAGAAAACCAAAAAAGGACATCAGTCCCCCTCTGTAGGACTGTGCCCATTTATAAACCTTTTACAAAAAGCTAAATGAACTCCCGGTCATCACCCAGAGGTCACAGATCTCTCACATTTAATGTAAAAAAGTACGTCTTATTTCCTAATTTCTGACTCTAATAAGCTATCCAGGAATTGTGTCCAATTTGCAAAATAATTCCGGTTGCTGCATTTCGAATTGTCGGATATGCTTATAAAACAAGAACACTTGTTCCATACTGTAAATAAACTGTTAAGTATCCATGTTCAGATGAAGATAATTGATGCTTAACAGAAGAGCACAGCATCACGGATAAGGAGAGAAGTCTTATGCCCCGCCAAGACAGACGTGTCATCATGCTGGCCGACTGCCAGTCATTCTATGCCAGTGTGGAGAAGTCTGCACATCCCGAATACAAGGACCGCCCCCTCGTTGTCGCGGGAGATCCTGCGCGCCGTTCGGGTATTATTCTTGCGGCCTGTCCACTCGCCAAGTCCTATGGAATTACGACAGCAGAACGACTGGGCGAAGCTCTCGCCAAATGTCCAGATGTTGTGGTCGTTCGCCCACGGATGGCCGAATACATTCGGGTGTCCCTTCATATTACACGCATCCTTCAGTCTTACACCGATCTGGTGGAGCCCTACAGTATTGATGAACAATTCCTCGATGTCACCGGAAGCCTGGACCTGTTCGGCAGTCCCGAGACGATTGCACGCAGCATTCAATCCCGGGTCATGGATGAGACGGGTGTGTACATGCGGATCGGCATCAGCGATACCAAAGTGGTCAGCAAGATGGCCTGTGATCTATACGCCAAAAAAGTACCCGGAGGTATCTGTACACTGCCTCGTAAGGACCTGCCGTCCACCATCTGGCAGAAGCCTGTAAGAGACATGTTCATGGTCGGTTCCCGAATGGCACAGCATCTCTACAAGATGGGAGTTCACACCATCGGTGATCTGGCCCAGACTCCACTGTCCCGGCTGAGAGAGCGCTGGGGGGTGAACGGGGAGGTCCTATGGCGCATCGCTCGCGGTATCGATGATTCCCCGGTCAAACCCGGGACATATACGCATCAGCAACAGGGGATTGGCCATCAGATGACGTTGCCCCGGGACTATGACACCTGGGAAGATATTAAGGTGGTGTTACTTGAACTGGCGGAACTCGTCAGCCGGCGTTCCCGGGACAAATCACTCATGGGCCATGTCGTCTCCGTTGGATGTCGTGGACAGGATTATGATCGGCCAACCGGGTTCTCCCGCCAGATGAAGGTGAATGAACCCACCAATATCACGGATGAAGTATATGATGCAGCCGCGGCTCTGTTCCTGCGTCATTGGGACGGATTACCCATCCGCCGCATCAGCGTGTCACTGACCGGACTTGTGCCTGATTCCGAGGTGCAGCTGTCCTGGTTCGATGACCGTGAACGCAAACGAGAACTGGAACGTGCCACGGATGATATTAAGCGCAAGTTCGGAGACACCGCCATCATGCGGGCCTCCTCCCTCTGCTCGTCTGCGCAGGCACAGGAACGTTCACATAAAATTGGAGGTCATTATAAATGAGTAAAAAATTGCAACAAAACGGAATCTTTGAGTCCTCACGTATGATGCTCCCCGAACACCGGGAAGCCTACATTCTTCATCAGGAACAACTGGCTCCCCGCACCCGCCCATCGCTAGACGCCCAGGCCGCGGAGGAAATGTCACGTTTGCTTAGTAACTCCATGATGCTTGGTGATATGATCACCATCACTATGTTTCACGAGTATGAGGATATTCGTTATACCGGGCAAGTGCTTCGGTTGGATCGCCCTGCCCGCACCCTCAGACTGCTAATGGAGGACGGGTCCCAGGACATTCAGATGAACCTTATTACAGGTGTGGTGCTAGCCAGCGAATAAGTAGATAAATAAAGGGTTCCGTGAATGAGTGAAGTTGCACATGAGCGGAGACATACTTGGAGTTGTGGAAGCTCTATGATAGATGAAACATTTCCCTTGCCATGCAGGACTGTCTTCCTACACTGCCTGAAGAATACCAGAAACAGCCGACAAAACGGATCTGAACCTTTACTTCGTTCGAAAGAAGCAAAAGTTCGGATCCGTGATTCATCGGCTACATATAAGGGATTGTGATTCTTTTTTTAGAAAAAGCTCCAATCAAACTCCTTGGAAAGGCGCTCGAGCAGATGTACTCCGGCAAGACTGTTACCTTTGCGATTCAGAGCCGGTCCGATCACCCCAATGCCGAATTGTCCCGGTACCAGGGTCAGAATTCCACCGGATACCCCACTCTTGGCGGGCAAGCCAACTTCGATGGCAAATTCACCTGACGCATTATACATCCCACAGGTGGTCATGAAGGTTTTGGCAATCTGTACATAACGGCGAGGGATAAGTTCTTCACCCGTAATCGGATCGGTTCCATCGTAAGCCAGCACCAGTGACATCCGTGCCAAGTCCGCACAAGTGACTTCAATGGAACAATGACGGAAATACACGGCAAGTACATCTTCCACGTCATCCTTGATCACGCCATTATGCTTCAAAAAATAAGCAAGTGAACGATTCAGGTGGCCGCTCTCGGATTCGGACTGGAATACCTCTTCGTTATAGCCCAACTGATCATTATTCGCGAGCTTACGGAAGAACTCCAGAATGCGCCGTGATTTCTCTTCTTTGCAATCTCCTCCCACCAGGGAGGACACCGTAATCGCACCGGCATTGATCAACGGATTGAACGGAATTCCGGGTTCAACCAGTTCAAGCTTGATCATTGAGTCGTAATCGTCGCCTGTAGGTTCTTTTCCTACATTAAAGAAGACTGCTTCTTCCCCATGATCCATCAACGCCAGAATAAGGGTGAATACTTTGGAAATACTTTGCATTGTAAACGGGACACCACAATCCCCTGCGGACACGTAATTGCCTTCAGCGTCCATGATATGTATACCCAGTTCATCCTGAGAGGCTTTGACAAGCTCCGGGATATAAGAAGCCACTTTACCTTGCCCCGTGTGCAGACGACTGGTCTCCAGCCACTCCGGCAGTAATGCAGTCAGACGTTCCATGGTTGAATTGCTCATATGCATCTCCTCCACTCTCTATATAAGCATCTTGCATCAGATGCAGATGAGAAACTCATGTATCAGGATAGTTCATGAGCTCCACCTGCATCATACAAGATGCCCTATACATCTGATTACCCTTGGAACTCCCTTTTACCGCTTCCTTTGGAGATTTAACTCCAAAATCTCGCCGGGCAGGCCATCGTAATCGCCTGTCCAGGTGGATTCAAAGTTCTGTCTGAGCAATATTTGACGAGAAGCTGCGTTGGATGGATCAATGACAGCGTAGAGTACTCCAATCCCTGCCGCTTGAGCCTGTATAATTAAACGAGACGCGATCGATGTGCCCTGACCTTTGCCCCAATGTTCAGGCAAGATCATGTAACCTATTTCAGCCCGAGTCGGATCAGCCTCATCTGGGACCAACTTGGCGTATGCCACACCGGCATGACCCTCGCTAGATACCCGATAATGCCCACAAGCGGAGTTCATATTATAATCCAGCATGGATTCGAATTGGGTTCTCGCCTCCTGCTCGGGAATTTCACGTTCCGTAATTTGTTTCATCACTTCCATATTGGAAACCAGCGAATAATAATGCTCAAAATCAGGTTCTGTGTATTTAACAAAGTTCATGAACTTCCTCCTCTGGATACATCACTTGGTCTTGACCTTCTTGGATTCACCTAGAGTATAACAGAAGCGAATGATGGAATGCACATAAGCGAGCCATGCTTGCTGGCAGCCTGATAGTAGAATTTTCCTACAGGCCAACCATATGGCACTCTTAATAGATACCAAAAAACGGCCTCATTTGGAGACCGCTTGATTTTACCTTATCTAATATGAAGAATTAGTTTGAAAGAAATTCCTTGATCCGTGCTTTACATCCATGCTCGTTATTCTAATATTACATTGTTGTTATTGCCTATGACCGGTTGTTGCACTCGCTTAGCTTGTCCGGGATGAAGGGTTAAGATTCATCTGTTTGTCGGCCGAACGTGCATGACGACCTTGACCCGGAGGTGTAATAATCAGAGCCAGCAACAGAGAGACCGCACAGAGTACAGCAATTACAATAAAGGTAAGATGGAATCCGCCCAGCAGGGCGCTGATGAATGCTCCGGCCAAAGCACCAAATCCAAATCCCTGATAGATGACACCATAGTTTTTGCTCTGGTTCTTGAGCCCGAAGTAATCGGCTACAATGGCCGGGAATACGGTAATGTTACCACCGAAGCAGAAGGCAATCGCTGCCACACAGGCGAAGAAGATCCCGAAGGTCAGTGGAACCAGGCTCAGTGTCATGATGGCTACCGCCGTAACAAGCAACGCTCCGGCAATGACCTTCATCCGTCCTACTTTATCCGACAGCGCACCCAGAATGATACGTCCTGCTGTGTTAAAGATCGCCACCATGGCGACTGCGTTCGCAGCTGTAGCTACATCAAGACCTGCAAGCTGTACACCGATATCTTTGACAATACCGATCAGATACAAACCGCTCATACACGCCGTGAAGAAAATAACGAACAGCATGTAGGCTTCTTTCGTACGCAGCATCTCTTTCACCGTATACTCCTGACTTACTACTGCTTGCTTTGTTCCTTCTTTGCTTGCCGGAGCCTGTTCACGAACAACCGCTTCCCGGATCAGGAATGATCCTGCAACGACCAGAACCAGAACGATCATGCCCCAATACATAAATGCCTGAGCAGGACCAACAGCACCAATCAAGGCCGAGTTCACATATTTGAACAATAGACTTCCGGTACCGAAGGCACCAACCGAGATGCCTGAGATCAGGCCTTTACGCTCCGGGAACCATTTGATCAGATTGGACAACGACGTAATGTACGCCGTACCATCTGCAAAACCAACGACGAATCCGGCCAAAATGTACAGCAGCGTTAACGATGAAACTTGGGAACTAAGAATAAGTCCCAGCCCAAGCACAACCCCGGCTACACGGATCAGACGCTGAAGACCCCAACGTTCCTGTAACCGCCCTGCAAACAATGTAGCAAATGCCAATGCAAAACTGGTAATCGAAAAAGTTATCGCAACCGAACTGACGTCCCATCCGAAACGATCAGAGAGCGGTTGGTTAAATAAACTCCAGGTATAGATGGTTCCAAGACCCATTTGTACGATAATCGTCCCAAGTACAATAAGCCAGCGATTCATTTTCAGTGATGAAGATGCTGTTGCAGGTGCTGATGAAGCGGATGAAATAGCTGCTTTCATCGTGATCTCCCCTTTGCCGATGTCATATACATGAATGCGTTCACAAGCTAATCATACATGAAAGGGGATTCATTACACCGATTTGAGCATGAGTTGCATCAGATGTGGAATGAAATGCTTCTAGATGCGCATGAGCTGCCTGAATTCTTTGACTTTACCACGACTGACTGGCACTTCAGCCTCCAGATCACGCAGTCGAAGCAGGTACGTATTGTTGAACCAAGGTACAATTTCACGGATTTGCGACAGATTGACCACATACGAACGGTGACAGCGAAAGAATGCATCCTGTGGCAATCGGCTGTGAAAATCCGAAATGCTTATCGGCATGGTGAATTCACCATTCTTGGTGTATACCTTCGTCACTTTCTCTTGCGCCTCCGCATAGTAGATATCTGCCGTGTCCGTAACGATAATATTGTCATTGCGCAGCAAATTGATTCGTTTGCTCGTTAAATTGTCCGCTTCGTGTGACTGCATGGAAGACGCCGAACGTTCACTGCCTCCTTGCTGCGTAGCAGATCGTGCCTGTCCATAATCACTGCCACGTTCCAGTTCCTCTTGTTCACGATCCCGTATGAATGTTATCTCCAGCTTATGAAGCATCGCAGCAATCCGTTTCTCATCATATGGCTTCAGAATATAGTCGAACGCTTCCAGTTCGAAAGCTTCCGCAGCATGTTCCTTATACGCAGTCGTAAATACGATATAGGGTTTACTTGCAAACTTTCCAATATGATGGGCCAGCATCATGCCGTTCAGCGAAGGAATATTAATATCGAGAAAAATAACGTCAACTTCCTGTTCCTGCAAAAATTTCAGAACATCCAGTCCGTCTTCGAGACGATCCACTACTTCAATCTGACTATGTTCCTGAATTAAATAATTCAGTTCCTCACTTGCCAGAATCTCATCTTCTACAATAAGTGCTCTCATTGATTATTCATCACCTTTGTTACGACCTCTCCTTTGGGCACATCAAATAAAATATCCGTTCCTTGCTCCATTCTTGTAATGGTTAATCCTTGTCCATAGATGAGCTTGACCCGCCGGTGTACATTATATAGCCCAATCTGGTTGCCCGGCATACGGTCATGATAGACCTTCTCGATAATGTCTGCGTCTATGCCTGCTCCAGTATCACTGACACGAATCCGTACAAATTCAGGGTAATCCTGTACCCGAATTCGAATAGTCCCTGGCCCTTTGACTTTAAGAATGCCATGAATAATCGCATTTTCGACGAGCGGCTGGATGACCAGGCTTGGAATATGCACAGCAACCTCATCGATCTCATAGATCACGTTCAATCTGCTGCCGAAGCGGGCTTTCTCAATCTCCACATAATTGCGGACCTGCTCCAACTCCTTGTGAATATCAATTAACTCATCCGATAGCTCCAGATTATATCGCATATACCCGGACAGATTCACAATCAACTCGCGTGCACGATCTGGCTTGGTTCGGATCGAAGACGCAATGGCATTCAACGCGTTGAACAGAAAGTGAGGATGGATCGTCGTCTGTAATGCGCGCAGCTCTGCCTTATTGGCGGCAGCCTTAATCTCCTCTACCCGTGATACCTCCATCTGGGTGGAGATGATCTGCGAGAGACCCACGGCCATCGTTTGCAATGGATACGTAATCTTGTACGCTTTGCGATAATAGATTTTGAGCGCACCCGTGATGTCTCCTCGTTCTTTGAGCGGAATAATTAAGAGCGAGTGAATATCCGGTGTTTTTTCATCAATGACATCATTACTGATCGTAATCTCCCCACTGGATATCGTGCTCTTCGTCATCTCACTAATAATCTCGTTGCCAATATGATATCGTTCCTCACCAAATCCCACATAGGCCAGTACATTCCTTGTATCTGTAATCGCAACCGCATCGGCTTGAATATCCTCCTGAATAATCCGGCAGATCTTGCGCAGAGACTCCTCATCGATGGAACGGAAATACGGCAAGGTCTTGTTCGCAATCTCCAGAGCCAGCTTCGCCTGACGAGCTGCAATCATTTCCTTTTCCCCTTCAACACTCTGCACCAAGAGCACAATCAGTCCAATATTGACCTCACCCAAAATCATGGGCAGCGCAATCTGCGAGACAATATCGGCACCCAGTGGATCGGGATAGGAAAATAGCAGGATCAATAACATCGTGAGCGCTTCAATGATCATTCCGGCACCGATACCGATGATCCATCGCTTGGGCTTGGGCGTATACTTATGTATATATCCTGACACCAGACCTGCAAGAATACTTGTGATCAGACACGGAATTGCCGTGACACCGTCCATATCAATCAAGTACCGATGCACCCCGGAGACAATCCCCGTAATAATGCCCACAGGGGCTCCGAACAAAATCCCGCCCGACAGGACTGCGATGATCCGTACATTCACCAGCGAACCTTCAACGTTAATGCCTGTATATGTGCCAAAGATCGCAAAAGCACAGAATAACAAGGTCACAGCCATGTACTCCTGCCATCTTAATTTTCCTTTTTGCAAAATCTGTCTGAACCGTGGAACCCGCGACAGAAAGAATAAAAATATAATCAGCAGCGCCGCCCGTTCAAATAAACCCAGCAGCATCGTAAACATTTCCAAGCCTACTTCCTCCTAAACTGACCAAAATAATAAAACATGTCTCATTGTAAGGCCATCCCGCCACAACATCTATAAAATTAAGCCTGATTCACACGACTCGTATGCAACAGTTTACCGCTCACCCTTGAGGAAAGCAAAGTACATCTTGTGAAAATCAAAAAAGGGGCATATGTGAAGGTCAACGATCACCTCATGTTTCCATAAAATTAACAAATCCAGAAATTCCTATGATATAATTAATTAGTTGTCATGTTATTCCAATTATTCAGAGTTTAATTACAGAAAGGTGTTCATGAATGCTTGCAATTTTACTCCTAGGTTCATTATTTCTTTTTAGTCTTATATGGCTTACCATTTATTGTGTCTCCAGACGAAGTCAACATCCCGATCGCTCATCGGCAATTGTCCTGCAAATTATTTTATTTATTTCTATCCTGGTCTTACTTGTGCAAGACTACATACTGAAAGAATCCCCTTACAATAGCATTATCATTGTAGTTTTAATCATAACTTTAATATTCATCAGCTCTTTCCAGGATAAAAGCAAGATTACAAAGAGATGAAAAAGCTCAACTAAAACCCTCTTCATCCCTGCTGCTTTTCACCACAAAAAAAGGGTGTTCCATCATGTCATCTACATGACTTAATGGAACACCCCTTCTTACATTACCACACCAACTTGAGTGTAATTTGGGCATTTCTAAAGTACTTTCGTTTACACAATAACGGAGAGGGCAGAACCAATCTGAAGAAGCGAAGCTAAAAGCTTTCTGAAAGAAAGCTACTTCGTAAGCATAAACTCGCCTGAAAGCTTTCTGGAAGAAAGCTACATCGGAAGCATACGCTATCCTCGGGTTTTACCCTTTAGAAAAGGGAATCAAAAAAAATCCGGGGATAACAGCGATCGAAAGATGGTACTGCACTCGTAGTGCCCCCGTGTAAACAATCCTCTTTAGCCCACCCAACATTACATCCAAACCCTACCTAAACATGCCCCACAGCTTAATCAGATGAAACGTATTGTTCGGATCAATCTTCTGCGCAAGCACAAAAGCAACGAACTGCTCCTCCTGCACCGTTGAGAAATTCTCATTCATAATGACTGCCGAAGACTTGACCAACCTTCTGACCTTGGCCTTATCTTGCAGATCAGACTTGGTCACTCCATCAATCAACTTTTTGACACGCTCTTTGACAGCGGGATTTTTCATCTTTAATTTGATCCGCTCCACCAGCTGCGGACTAATTCCATATTGTTGGTAACCCAAAACGTACAGCACCTCCCAAGTAATGAACTCACTTCTTATTCATATGTTGGGAGGGCTTGTACACTTGTCTTTTTTTACAAAGGTCCATCGAAAAATCAGGTGCCAGAGGCATCCTTAGTCAATCAGATCACCCTTGAACACTTGCTGTTGCTGTAAGAAATCACGCAGAGGTGCATAATCTACAGATGTCCAGAAATCCGTGTCCTCGATCAAATGGGAAACGTCATCTCTAGCCTGTTCCAGCACAGCAAAGTCTGCAACCATGTCAGCAAGACGGAACTCCGGTAATCCGCTCTGCTTGGTACCAAAGAAATCACCCGGTCCCCGCAGATCCAGATCTCGCCGGGATACCTCGAATCCGTCCTCGGTTTCCGTCATGACCTTCATACGCTCCTGTCCAACCTCAGTCTTGGGATCAGCGATGAGTACACAATACGACGCATGGGCCCCACGACCAACACGCCCACGAAGCTGATGTAGCTGGGACAGACCGAATCGATCTGCGTCCATAATGACCATTAACGTGGCATTCGGCACATCGACCCCAACCTCCACAACGGTGGTGGAGACGAGAAGCTGAATATCATTGCTGTAGAAGTCCCGCATCATCTCTTCTTTCTCAGCAGCTGTCATCCGTCCATGTAACAGACCCACACGATACTTCGGAAAGTTCTGTTGCATCTGCACATGCAGATCAATGGCATTCTGGACATCCAGCTTCTCCGACTCTTCAATGAGCGGACAGATCAGATAGGCCTGACGTCCCTGATCCACTTCTCTGGAGATAAAACCAAGTACCCGCTCCATCATATCGTGCTTCACCCAATACGTGGAGATAGGAATTCGACCCTTCGGACGTTCCGAGATCGTGGATACCTCAATATCTCCAAATGCTGTAATGGCAAGCGTCCGTGGAATGGGGGTAGCTGTCATGGTTAATACATCGGGATTATATCCTTTGCGACGCAAAACGCTGCGCTGGTTCACACCAAATCGATGCTGCTCATCGGTCACCACAAGACCCAGATCACGGAAAAATACATCTTCCTGAATCAGAGCGTGCGTACCTACTACAATATCAATCATGCCCATTTGCAGCGATGCAATCAGATCTTTGCGTTTGCGGCCATTTACACTGCCCGTTAACAGCCCTACGGTTACCCCAAACGGTTCAAACAGCTTTTGCAGTGAACGCATATGCTGCTCCGCCAGAATCTCCGTAGGCACCATCAGAGCCCCCTGATAACCGGAACGAACTGTCGTATACAGTGCAATCGCCGCAATAACGGTTTTACCCGAGCCTACATCGCCCTGCAATAACCGGTTCATTGCATAGGGCGAACGCATATCGTGCAGGATTTCAAGCTCCACCTTTTTCTGGGCATCTGTCAATTCGAATGGAAGACTGCGCACGAATTCGCGAATCGTCGTATTATCCGTCGTGTGCACCACGCCATCCATCCGATTCCGGTTCAACGCACGGTAAGCCTGCATTTTCAGCTGAAACAAGAACAATTCTTCGTACACCATTCGCTGTCTGGCCTTTTGGCCTTCCCGGTTGTCTTGTGGACGATGAATACCCGCAATCGCCTGCTTGCGCGGCATCAAACTGTATTTCTTCATCAACGATTGGGGCAGGATCTCGGGAATCATATCCCCGTATTGAACCAAACCCTGATTGATCGTTTTGCGCATCCATTGTTGCGTAAGCTTGCCAGTTACCGAATATACCGGTTGTAATGTGCCTGAACGCCCGTCACCTTTATCCGGAAACTCCGAGTCCGTGACCGTCATCTGCATGCGCTTTTGTTCCCATTTCCCTGTGATCACAATCTCACGATTGGGCGTAAGCTGTTCTTTAAGAAAATGTCGATTGAACCAGGTCGCTGTAATCATCCATTCTTCCGTCATGATCTTACAAGTGAGACGGGACTTTTTGCCGTAACGTTGTAATACAGGAATACCCATCACCTGGCCCTGGACCGTGATCTTGTCTCCATCCTTCACTTCACTGAGCGAACGGAGACGATAATCCTCATAACGGAACGGATAATATTCAAGCAGGTCTTTAACAGTAGAGATGCCAAAGGCGTGAAGCTCTCCCTCTTTGAGAGCACTCACGCCGTTAATTTGCTTAACTGATATTTCTTCCAATTTCATGTCTAATCCCTCATTCCGGAACAGGCCACATAAAGATCGCAATGACACCAGGTCCAACATGACTGCCAACAACGGCTCCAATATTGGTATAAATCACTTCATTCAGTGTAAAATGACCTCGCAGCTGCTCTGCACAAGCAATTGCTGATTCCGGGTCCACGGTATGACCTACCGCCAGGTTAACCCGTTTGCCTGCAAGATCCTTCTGAAACAGCTCAATAATACGTGCCATTGCTTTTTTATGACCTCTGACTTTCTCAACTGCGTAGATAACGCCTTCTTCATCAATAGACAGGATCGGCTTAATGTTAAGCAGGGTTCCCAAGATGGCCGAAGCTCTGCCAATCCGACCGCCCTTGTGCAGATACTCAAGCGTATCTACGAGAAAGAACAACTTGCGAGATTGCTGCATCCCTTCAATGGCAGCAGCAATCTCGGCTGCTGACTTCCCCTGTTCGGCAAGTTCAGCAGCCTGTACCACCATTAGACCA
>NZ_PKQK01000011.1 GCF_002968835.1 Paenibacillus sp. PCH8
CACGTCAGAAACTGAATCAAATATACGTCGATCGTACAGGTCAGTCCCTTGAGAAAATTGAACGGGATACAGACCGTGACTTCTTCATGAGCGCTGACGAAGCTAAAACGTACGGCATTATTGACCAGGTGCTCAGTAGACCGATCAATTCCTAAAGGGGTGGTTTCATGTTTAAATTTAACGATGAGAAAGGGCAACTGAAATGCTCTTTTTGCGGTAAATCTCAGGAACAGGTACGTAAGCTGGTCGCTGGACCAGGCGTGTACATTTGTGATGAATGTATCGAACTTTGCACCGAAATCGTTGAGGAAGAACTCGGTCATGACGAAGAAATAGACCTCAAGGATATTCCAAAACCGAAAGAAATTCGCAATATTCTGGATCAATATGTTATTGGACAGGATCAGGCGAAGAAGTCATTGTCTGTTGCAGTGTACAATCACTACAAACGGATCAACACACAGAGCAAGATTGAAGATGTTGAATTGTCCAAGAGTAACATTTTACTGTTAGGACCTACAGGTTCTGGTAAAACGTTGCTTGCGCAAACGATGGCCAAAATTCTGAATGTTCCTTTTGCTATTGCTGATGCTACTTCATTAACAGAAGCCGGTTATGTGGGTGAGGATGTAGAGAACATTCTGCTCAAGCTGATCCAAGCAGCTGATTATGATGTGGAAAAGGCAGAGCGCGGCATTATTTATATCGATGAGATTGATAAAGTAGCGCGTAAATCCGAAAACCCATCGATTACACGTGATGTATCGGGTGAAGGTGTGCAACAGGCGCTTTTGAAAATTCTTGAAGGAACTGTGGCTTCTGTACCACCACAAGGTGGTCGTAAACACCCTCATCAGGAATTTATTCAGATCGATACAACCAACATTCTGTTCATTTGTGGCGGTGCCTTTGATGGTCTGGAGCAAATGATCAAACGCCGGATCGGTAAAAAAGTCATTGGCTTCAACACCGTTACTGAGCAAAAAGATCTGAAACCAGGTGAATACTTGGGTATGGTATTGCCGGAAGACTTGCTGAAATTCGGTCTGATTCCGGAATTTGTAGGCCGTCTGCCAGTGATCTCCACGTTGGAGCCGCTGGATGAAGATACATTGGTACGGATTCTGTCCGAACCGAAAAACGCGCTTACAAAGCAGTACCAAAAACTGCTTGAGTTGGACAATGTGAATCTGGTGTTTGAACCGGCTGCATTGCTCGCAATTGCGAAAGAAGCAATCAAACGTAACACGGGTGCACGTGGATTGCGTGCAATCATTGAAGGTATCATGCTTGAAATCATGTATGAAGTGCCTTCACGAGAAGACGTTACAGACTGTGTCATTACTGAAGAAGTTGTTGAGAAAAGAGTCGTGCCTGAACTGAGCCAATCGAAGGACGATAAGCAGGAAGAAAGTGCTTAATTAAGGACTGAACCCTGTTGTACTCTGAAATATAGACTTGTCAGTTCTCCACTTTGGCAGAAGGCGAATTCTTGTCTCTGTCAGGGTGGAGCTTTGACGTTGTGGGGAGAGAAATCACTCATGTATTTAAGACAAGATACACGTCCCGTGAAAGTGGGAAACGTAACGATTGGTGGTAGCAACGAAGTCATTATCCAAAGTATGTGTACGACCAAAACGGCAGACGTTGAGGCGACCGTTGCAGAGATTTTGCGACTGGAAGAAGCTGGCTGTCAAGTGGTACGTGTAACGGTGAATAATGAGGAAGCCGCCGCAGCCATAAAGGAAATCAAGAAACGCATTAACATACCGCTCGTAGCGGACATTCATTTCAACTATAAGCTGGCGTTACTTGCGATTGAGAATGGTATTGATAAAGTACGGATTAATCCGGGTAATATCGGTAAACGTTCCAAAGTGGAAGAAGTCGTCAAAGCATGTAAAGAGCGTGGAATTCCAATCCGCATCGGGGTAAACGCCGGTTCTCTGGAGAACCACTTGCTGGACAAATACGGTTATCCTACGGCTGATGCTATGGTAGAAAGTGCATTGTATCACATTGGTATTCTGGAAGAGCTTGATTTTCACGATATCATCGTATCCCTCAAGGCATCCGATGTGCCAATGGCCATTGAGGCTTATACCAAAGCAGCCCAAATTATCAAGTACCCTCTGCATCTCGGAATTACAGAAGCGGGCACACTGTTCTCTGGTACCATCAAAAGCTCTGCAGGTATGGGTGCCTTGTTATCCATGGGGATCGGTTCGACGATGCGTATATCGCTTAGTGCGGACCCGGTTGAGGAAATTAAAGTTGCACGTGACCTGCTGAAAACCTTCGGTTTGATCACGAATGCAGCTACACTGATCTCTTGTCCGACATGTGGACGTTTGGACATCGATCTGTTCTCCATTGCCAACGAAGTGGAAGAGTATATCTCCAAACTTAAAGTGCCAATTAAAGTATCGGTACTGGGTTGTGCGGTTAACGGCCCTGGTGAGGCCAAAGAAGCGGACATCGGGATTGCCGGTGCACGTGGAGAAGGTCTCTTGTTCCGCCATGGTAAGATGATCCGCAAAGTGCCTGAAGAAATTATGGTTGAGGAATTAAAGAAAGAGATCGACAAAATCGTCGAGTCCTATGAAGAGACGGGCGTTATTCCAGGTCGTTCGCACTGATTGATTCATATCTTGTTTCTGTAACAGCCCGCCGGCAATGGCGGGCTTTTTATATTCTCGCATACAAATTCGGTATCTCCCGTTTACGTCTCGGTGAAAAGGCTATACTACCAAGTATTAGCATGATCACAGATGAGAACAGGGACGGAATAGGAGGATGTTGAGATATGGGTGATTTTGGAATGGTCTTCATGTTGATTCAGTTATTTTTTGGAGTGGTGATTGGTTTGTATTTCTGGAACCTGCTGCGTGGTCAGAAAACGAACCGCAGTGCGGTCGAGCGTGAATCCCGCAAGGAACTGGAGAAGCTGCGCAAGCTGCGTTCAATCTCACTCACCAAGCCGCTGTCGGAGAAGACACGTCCGGCAACTATTAATGATATTGTTGGACAAAAAGATGGACTCCGTGCACTCAAGGCCGCGTTATGTAGTGCGAATCCGCAGCACGTTATCATTTATGGCCCTCCTGGCGTTGGGAAAACAGCTGCCGCAAGGGTCGTGTTAGAAGAGGCCAAGAAGAATCCGTCTTCGCCTTTCAAACCAGACGCCAAATTCACGGAACTTGATGCAACGACAGCACGTTTTGATGAACGTGGTATTGCAGACCCCTTAATTGGTTCGGTTCATGATCCGATCTATCAGGGAGCAGGAGCTATGGGCGTTGCAGGAATTCCCCAACCCAAACCGGGCGCTGTGACGAAAGCTCATGGGGGAATGCTGTTTATTGATGAAATTGGTGAATTGCATTCAATTCAGATGAATAAGCTGTTGAAAGTACTGGAGGATCGAAAGGTGTTTTTGGAGAGTGCGTACTATAACTCCGAAGACACGCATACTCCTGCTTATATCCACGATATTTTTCAAAATGGACTACCGGCCGATTTCCGACTTGTCGGAGCAACGACACGCTCTCCCCATGAGCTGCCACCTGCCTTGCGATCACGGTGTATGGAGGTTTATTTCCGTCCATTGCTGCCCGAGGAGATTGGACGAATTGCAGAAGACGCTGTCCAGAAAATAGGGTTTAGCCCTTGTCCGGATGCCGTTGATGTGGTCAAGCGTTATGCAACCAACGGGCGTGAAGCGGTTAATATCATTCAGCTTGCTGCGGGACTCGCGCTCACGGAGAAACGTGAGACGCTTCAGGCGTCGGATGTGGAGTGGGTGGCTAGCAGCAGCCAGATCCAACCGCGGCCTGATCGTAAGGTGCCCTCCCAGCCACAGGTGGGGTTTGTCAACGGCTTGGCAGTGTACGGACCGAATATGGGTACTATTTTGGAGATTGAAGTGTCTGCTGTTCCGGCTCTTAAAGATCAGGGCCGAATCAACATAACAGGTGTTGTGGATGAGGAAGAGATTGGAGGCGGTTCGCGGACACTCCGGCGTAAAAGTATGGCTAAAGGTTCGGTTGAAAATGTGTTAACTGTATTAAAAGCCATGGGTATTCGTCCGAATGATTATGATTTACACGTGAATTTTCCGGGGGGACGCCCATTGATGGTCCATCTGCCGGGATTGCTATGGCGACTGCCATTACATCAGCCATTCAGAGACGCCCTGTAGATAATGAGACAGCGATGACGGGTGAGATTAGCATCCATGGTCGGGTCAAACCTATTGGTGGCGTACTGGCCAAGGTGGAGGCTGCTTTTCAGGCAGGAGCGAAGACGGTTATTATTCCAGCAGAGAACTGGCAGTCCATATTTGAGAACCTGGAGGGATTGCGCGTAATTCCGGTAGATACGGTTCAGGACGTATTCCGTGAAGTATTCGCCTGGGTCCCAGAATCACCACAGGTGGAACACATGAAGCTGACAGAAGAGGCAGCGACACCTGCACCGGAGATTTTCCCACCGGCATCCGCTTCCTTTTTGCGTGCTGACGTGCCTCGTCCGGGACAGGTTACAGATTCGGGAAGCTGCTAAGCGCTTTCCTTCATTGGTTTTTTATGTGAACATTTGATAGAATAATGAATGACTACAACCTGAGAGCCATTGGAGGTGCGAAAGCGATGGGACCGAGCAAAGCGAAAGGTCGTCGTTTTCCTTTACTGCCTTTAAGAGGACTTCTCGTCTACCCGAGTATGGTACTGCATCTCGATGTGGGCCGGGAGAAATCGGTCAAGGCTTTAGAAAAAGCGATGGTAGAAGAACATTTGATTCTCCTATGTTCCCAAGCCGAAGTAAATATTGAAGAACCAACACAAGAGGACATTTTCAGAATCGGAACCGTGGCCAAGGTCAGACAGATGCTGAAGCTTCCGAATGGTACGATTCGTGTACTTGTGGAAGGCTTGGAACGGGCTGAAATTATTGAATATACGGACAATGAGGAATATTACGAAGTGCTGGCACAAGAACTGCCTGAAGAGGAGAACACACATCCGGAGACGGATGCCTTGATGCGTACGGTTCTGAACCAGTTCGAGAATTATATTAATCTGTCTAAAAAAGTTACACCGGAGACACTTGCGGCTGTGTCCGATATTGAAGAACCAGGGCGCTTGGCCGATGTCATCACGAGTCATCTGGCCCTGAAGATTAAAGATAAACAGGAAATTCTGGAGACCATCGACGTTCGGCAACGTCTGGAGAAATTGCTGGACATCCTGAACAACGAGCGCGAAGTGCTGGAACTTGAACGCAAGATCAGCCAACGTGTGAAGAAACAGATGGAGAAAACGCAGAAGGAATATTATCTGCGGGAGCAGATGAAAGCGATCCAGAAAGAACTGGGTGAAAAAGAAGGCCGTGCTGGTGAGGTCGAGGAACTTCGTACTCAGATGGAAGAACTCGGCTTGCCGGATAAGGTGAAAGAAAAGGTAGAGAAAGAAATTGATCGACTGGAGAAAATGCCTTCAAGTTCAGCCGAGGGTGGCGTCATTCGCAACTACGTGGATTGGCTGCTCAGCCTTCCCTGGAGTCAGGTGACAGCAGATGATCTGGATATCCAAAAAGCCGAGGATGTGCTTAACGCAGATCATTACGGATTGGATAAGCCCAAAGAGCGTGTGTTGGAATATCTGGCTGTTCAGAAGCTCGTCAAGAAGCTCAAAGGGCCGATCCTCTGTCTGGTTGGACCTCCGGGGGTGGGTAAAACATCACTTGCCCGTTCGATCGCCAGATCGCTGGGCCGGGAGTTTGTAAGAATTTCTCTTGGTGGCGTAAGGGATGAAGCGGAGATTCGTGGGCACCGACGTACCTATGTAGGAGCGATGCCTGGGCGTATTATCCAGGGAATGAAAACGGCAGGTACACTCAATCCGGTATTCCTGCTGGACGAGATTGATAAGATGGCTTCAGACTTCCGTGGAGATCCTTCCGCGGCACTACTTGAGGTGCTTGATCCTGAACAAAATAATACGTTTAGTGATCACTTTGTAGAATTGCCGTTTGACTTATCCAACGTTATGTTCATAACCACTGCCAATACGGTACACAACATTCCCCGTCCATTGCTGGATCGGATGGAAATGCTCAACATTCCTGGTTACACGGAGCTGGAGAAGTTGCAAATTGCCAAAAACTTTTTGCTGCCCAAACAGAAGCAGGATCATGGCTTGGAAGAAGAACAGCTTGAAATCCCGGATGACTCGTTGCTGCGAGTTATTCGCGAATATACACGGGAATCCGGTGTGAGGAATCTGGAACAGCAGATGGCTTCCTTGTGCCGGAAAGCGGCCAAAAATATCGTATCTGGTGTGGAAGGCCCAATTAACATCACATCCGATGAGGTCAAAGATTTTCTCGGGCCTGGTAAGTTCCGTTATGGCATGGCCGAACTGGAAGACCAGATTGGTACCGTAACAGGGCTTGCATGGACTGAAGTGGGCGGAGATACTCTTATCATTGAAGTGACTGTGGTACCTGGAACAGGGAAGTTGACCCTCACAGGTAAACTGGGTGATGTCATGAAAGAATCGGCTCAAGCCGCATTCAGTTACACCCGTTCCAAAGCGACAAAGCTCGGAATTGCACCCGATTTCCATGAGAAGAACGATATCCATATTCATGTGCCGGAAGGAGCCATTCCGAAGGATGGTCCATCTGCTGGTATTACGATGGCAACCGCGTTAATCTCAGCTTTGACGAACAAACATGTTTCCAAGGATATCGCTATGACAGGTGAAATAACGCTTCGGGGGCGCGTGCTACCGATTGGTGGTTTGAAAGAGAAGTCACTGGCAGCCCATCGTGCCGGCTACAAAAAAATATTATTGCCCAAAGATAACGAACGAGACCTGCGTGACATTCCGGACAGCATCAAGGAAGATGTGGAGTTTGTCCCCGTATCCCATATGGATCAGGTCCTGCAGCATGCACTTGTTGAGCAGGCAGGGATTGACCTGTAATCTACGTATCCGAAGGGTGCGTATGAAGAGTAGACCGTTCTGCGGAGGCTTCGGCGTCCGCTGGAACGGTTTTTTTGGTATGATAGAACAATCCATGGCATAATACCATCAACAGTCATGCAAAAGCACAGGAGTTCAAGAGAGGACAGATACAATATGAAAGTAAATCAATCTGAATTTATTATCAGTGCCGTTCGGCCTGAACAATACCCCGAGGACGGTCTGCCAGAGATTGCTTTGGCAGGACGCTCCAATGTGGGAAAATCTTCACTGATTAATCGTTTGATTAATCGTAAAAATCTGGCTCGGACAAGTTCGACACCGGGTAAGACACAGCAATTGAACTACTATAAAATCAATCAGGATCTCTACTTCGTCGATTTTCCGGGGTATGGATACGCTAAAGTTTCGAAAGAGCAGCGTTTTGCCTGGGGCAAAATGATGGAGAAATACTTGTTGGGACGCGATGAATTGAAGTTGGTCATGCAGATGGTGGATATGAGACATGAGCCATCCAAAGAAGACAAGATGATGAATGAATGGCTTCGTCATAACGGCTTGCCTTTGGTTGTCGTCGCAACCAAGATGGACAAGATCCCCAAAACACGCAGAGCTAAATATATCAAGGTCATTAAGGAATCACTGGGTCTACGTTCAGGGGATCTGTTTGTACCTTTTTCATCCGAAGAAGGAATGGGAAAAGAAGAGTTATGGGACATCATTACTCGCCATGCTCGCATAGATAAATATGCCCCAGAAGTAATGGATGCAGAGGATGCTCCTGAAGAGGAAGAAAACAACGAAATTAACGAATGACCGAGAGTATATACCGATTTAATGCGGGAAAGTGAGCAGGTTAAGTGAATTCTAGATAAATCAAGAATATCACATGAACAATGTTCACAGATCGGGATGGAACACATAACCTTCCCCAACCCAATAGTCATGGAATAATTCCATGGCTATTTGTTTTAATATCCGGCTTATCATGAATATTCATGATAAGCACTTTTTAACGCATAACGGTGAACTTTGGTGAGACACTACAAATAATGACAATGCATATGATGATGAACACATGGTAACTTCATAAACATTTCATAAAAATGACCCGGTCAGGGCTATGATGTGTGATATAATTAACCATGTCAATCATAAATGGATAGAGATATGTAGTAAGCACTATGATTGGAAATTTATTAGGCAGGTGAACTTGCAATGCACATCGTTGTCGTTGGTTTGAATTATCGCACGGCGCCTGTAGAGGTTAGGGAACGATTCACATTTGCAGAAAAGGACTTGTCTGAAGCGCTGCAGCAGCTCAAGCTGACCAAGAGTGTATTGGAAGGTGTAATCGTAGCCACATGTAACCGTACCGAGTTGTATGTTGTAGTAGATCGTCTCCACATGTGTGGTTATTTTATTCGAACATTCATGGAACAATGGTTTAATGTACCACGGGAAGAATTTACGCAACACTTATATATATATGAAGATGATCAAGCCATGCGCCATTTGTTCCGTGTCATTTGCGGACTGGATTCCATGGTTATTGGGGAGACTCAGATTCTCGGACAGGTGAAACAGGCTTTTTTCAAAGCTCAGGAAGTGAAATCAACAGGCACTTGGTTTAACATGCTCTTCAAACAAGCGGTTACCTTGGGCAAACGGGCACATTCCGAAACTTCTATTGGGGAGAGTGCGGTATCCGTCAGTTATGCTGCGGTTGAATTGGGCAAGCGGATCTTTGGTATGTTCACAGATAAGAAAGTACTGATTCTGGGTGCCGGCAAGATGAGTGAACTTACAGTGAAACACCTCTATGCCAATGGAGCATCTGAAGTAATTGTGGCGAATCGGACGCTCGCAAGAGCTGAAGAACTTGCAGCCAAATTTCGGGGAACGCCTTGCACGATGGAACAGGCATTGGAGCGACTAAATGAGGTTGATATCGTGATTAGTTCCACTGGGGCTGAACGTTATGTGATGGATGCTGCAGTAGTTCGAGAGAGCATGAAACGTCGTCAATCACGTCCGTTGTTCCTGATTGATATCGCGGTTCCACGGGATATTGATCCGGCAATCGGTGAATTATCCAATGTATTCCTCTATGATATTGATGATCTGGAAGGAATTGTGGAGAGTAATCTGGAGATGCGCAAGGTGGAAGCTGCCAAGATTGAACGAATGATTGAGCTCGAAATGGAAGACTATTATCAATGGCTCAAAACATTGGGCGTTCGCCCTGTCATTCGGGCTTTGCAGGAGAAAGGTGTGTCCATTCATGAAGAAACGATGGGTAGCCTGTTTAATAAACTGCCTGAACTGGATGAACACCAACGTAAAGTGATTCGTCGTTTGACCAAAAGTATCGTGAACCAGATGACGACTGATCCGATTAACCGAATCAAGGAAATGGCAGGTACGAAGCAAGGTGATGAAGCTCTGCGCATGTTTACACAGATTTTTGCTCTGGAAGATGCAGTAGAAGTAGCCGCTGAGAAAGTAAATCAAAGTGATGCTTCGGCTTTGCGCAAACCAGCCGCTCACCTTAACGAAAACCGGCAAGACCCCGTGCCGGCTTATGCTCCGGCAGGCGTATAAGGCGGGTGGGCAGCTTGACCCTTGCTGAACAAGTCTATGAAGCTCTAATCTATATGTATGCCCTGAGCCTACTGTTCTATTTCTCGGACTGCATTCGACGCAATGCGGGGGCGAAGCGGACAGGCACAGGGTTTCTTGTCGTTGTTTGGGGGCTACAGGTCACTCATGTCATTCTACGTATGTGGACCGAGGGCCATTTCCCAATCTACACGACCTTTGACTTTTTATTTATATTTTCATTCAGCATCGTGCTGATGTCCCTGGTCATGACTCGAATACAGCGTTCAGAATTTGTGATTCTATTGCTGAATGTGGTAGGTTTCTCCGTTACCGTATTGAATCGTCTCTGGTTCACGGCTGGAGAGATATCATTGCACAACTGGCAGACCGTGCATGGCCTGCTTATTATGCATATTACATTGGCTAATCTCGGTTTTGCAGCGTTAACTGTTGCAACAGTATTTGCCTTGTTGTATCTGTTCCTGCATCACAAGCTGAAGAACAAAAAGTGGAATGATACCGTGAGACGTCTGCCGAGCCTGGAAGTGATTGGGAAATATATGGATGGTGCTACATTGATCGGTACTCCGCTTCTTGGGGTTTCTGTGATGCTTGCAGTGTTATCCATTGTGGCAGAGAGACGTTGGGGTCTGCTCCTGGATCTCAAAGTGCTTGCAACAGGTCTGGCCATTGCCATCTATGTGGGGTATTTCATATCCAAGAGAAGAAAACAGTTCTCTACAATTATTATGGCAAGGTGGACACTAATCGGGTATGGATTTGTCATTATTAGTTTTTTATCCAATGCGTATTCAGCGTTTCATCGTTGGACGGGAGAGTGAAGGCTATGGAGCGCTACACGCCAATATTTGTGAATATTTCAGGCAAGAATTGCTGCGTAATTGGTGGTGGACGTGTTGCTGAGCGCAAAATAAAGGGATTGCTGCATGCCGAAGCCCAGATTACGGTCATTAGTCCGGAGCTTACACCCTTATTAAAACAACTGCATAATGAAACCCGAATTCAATGGATAGCCCGGTCCTACCGCAATGGAGATTTGCGGGGGCCTTTCTCGTATATGCAGCGACTGACCGTTCAGAGGTCAATACGACTGTGGTTCGGGATGCGGAGGCTGCGGGCATACTGGTGAACGACGCAATGTCTTCTGAACACAGTAATTTTATTACACCAAGCGTAGTCAGACGAGGGAGATTAAGTATAGCCATCTCGACAGCTGGAGCAGGACCTGCTGCTGCTGCTGCGATACGTGCGACACTCGAACAACAGTTCGGAGATGAATATGAGACGTATCTTGAGTTTTTGCATCAGATGAGGTCTGAAGTGAAGTCACGCGTATCCTCTCCGGGTCTCAGAAGGACTTTACTCCGGCATTTAACTGAAATGAACATATTAGAAGATATTCGTACAGGCCACTTCCGGTGGTGGACAGAAGCAGAAATCGGGGACTGGATATCCCGTAATCAGGAGGAAGTGTAGATATGCGTACAATTAAAGTGGGAAGCAGACAGAGCGCACTTGCGTTAACACAGACAGGCCACGTGATTCAGGATTTACGCGACATTTGTGAGCGGGAAGGATTAGCTTTTGACTTTGAAGTACATAAGATTGTTACAAAGGGAGATCTGATCCTGGATGTAACGTTGTCGAAAGTTGGAGGTAAAGGGTTGTTTGTCAAAGAGATCGAGCAGGCGATGTTGGATCGCACCATTGATATGGCCGTTCATAGCATGAAGGATATGCCTTCTGAATTACCTGAAGGATTAATCAATGGTGCTGTTCCACGACGTGCTGACCCAAGGGATGCGTTGATTTCCAATGGTGGACTTACTCTTGACCAATTGCCAGAAGGTGCTAGAGTCGGAACAAGCAGCCTGCGCCGGTCCAGTCAATTGAAGGCATATCGTCCAGATTTGCAATTGGAATCACTTCGTGGCAATATCGATTCCCGTCTGCGCAAGCTGGAGACAGAAGGGCTGGATGCCATTATCCTGGCGGCTGCAGGGTTGTACCGAATGGGCTGGGAAGACCGGATTACAGAGTATCTGACCGAAACTGCTTGTCTTCCGGCAGTGGGTCAGGGCGCTCTCGGTATCGAATGCCGTGAAGACGATGAGGAACTGTTGCACTTATTGCAGCTGTATAACGATCCTGAGACAGCATTTCCTGTACAGGCGGAACGCCGTTTTCTCAGCGTATTGAATGGAGGGTGTCAGGTTCCAATTGGTGCGCATGCGGTATGGGTGCCGGAGCAAGATGCAGATTCCCTGAATGGAGAAAAAACGTTACAATTAACGGGTATGGTCGGCACACCGGATGGTGGACTGATTCTTAAAGAAGCTCTGACCGGCACAGATCCGGTTCGTCTTGGAGAAGAAGTGGCTTGGAGATTGATTGAACGGGGAGCAGAGCAGATACTGGCAGAAGTTAGGGGTTGAAGACATGGTGGGGAAGGTCTTTTTGGTAGGTGCAGGTCCTGGGGACGCGAAGCTGATTACGGTAAAAGGTTGGGAATCCATCGGTAAAGCCGATGCTGTAGTCTATGATCGATTAGCAAGTCCAAGATTGTTGAAACAAATGAAACCCGGCGCGGTCAAGATTTACGTGGGCAAACGACCGGATCGGCATACAATGAAACAAGAAGAAATCAACCAACTGTTGGTTGATCTGGCGCTGGAAGGCAAGGTCGTGGTTCGGCTTAAAGGTGGAGACCCGACCATCTTTGGACGTGTGGGGGAAGAGGCAGATTTGCTGCACAAAAACGGAGTGCCTTTTGAGATTGTACCGGGGGTTACAGCCGCGATAAGTGTACCCGCTTATGCCGGAATTCCCGTAACTCACCGCGACTATGCTTCCTCTATTTCTATCATTACAGGGCACGAGAGTCCGGACAAGCTCGATCGCAGCATCCATTGGGATAAAGTGACGAATGCCACGGGCACACTTGTATTTATGATGGGGGTTGCCAAAATTGGATATATCAGCGAACAGTTGATTCGTCATGGTCGTCCAGCGCAGACACCTGTGGCTCTGATTCGTTGGGGAACACGAGCGGAACAGGATACCATTACAGGTACCCTTGAAGATATAGAAGCGAAAGTGATTGCGGCTAATTTCCAACCGCCAGCTGTTATTGTGGTGGGTGATGTCGTGAATCAACGGGAACAGTTGAAGTGGGCAGAAGCATTGCCGCTGTTTGGCAAACGAATTCTGGTGACACGTGCTCGCAGTCAGGCGAGTGAACTTGTGAATCGGATTGAGGAACTCGGCGGGGAACCGTATGAGTTTCCGGTCATTGAGACGGTTATGCCGTCCAGTGAGTCTGCCAAGCAAAGTGTCCAAGATGCTTTCAATGCTTTAAATACCTATGACTGGGTGTTTTTCACAAGTGTAAACGGAGTGGAGTTTTTCTTCCGCCATCTGGAACAGGAAGGCAAGGACATTCGCTCAATTCATCAAGCGAGAATTGCAGCCGTGGGACCTTCTACAGCAGACGCCTTGCGTAAGCATGGCATCGTTGCAGAGGTCGTCAAAGGCCCTTTTCAGGCCGAAGGTATGCTTGAGACTTTTGAGAGCGAGCTGAAGGAAGGCCAGAAAGTGTTGCTTCCACACGGAGATCTGGCTCGTACGTGGTTACGTGATCAGTTGAGAGAACGAGGACTTCACGTCACCGAAGCCATCATCTACGATACGATCCTCGCTGGTGAGGATGATGATGAACTGCTCAAGCTACTTGAAGAAGGCGGCATTCATGCGATGACTTTTACAAGTTCATCAACGGTTACCAACTTCATGAATATGTTGAAACGTATGGGATTGCAAGATCCATTGCCTTTGCTGAAAGGTGTGGAGGTTGCCTGTATCGGACCTGTCACAGCGAAGACGGCAGAGGCGGCTGGACTACATGTTACACTAATGGCAGAGGAAGCAACGATCGATAGCCTGATCACGGTTCTGTGCAACTGGAAACGGACAGGTACAAGAGAAGGGGCTCTTCCCCAATAATCGACAGAACAAGAACGGCAATTCGAACAGAATTGCATGCATAGAGCATAATGCATCAATCCAGATGCACTTGCCGACATATGAAGCGTGCTGAATTCGTTAGGATACCAGCGCGCTTCCCTTTTTGCTCTATTTAATTTACAGGGAGGTTATACACGCATGAGTTTTCCAATTGTACGGCATCGCCGTTTACGACAATCCACAGGTATTCGCAATATGGTCAGAGAGACGCATCTAACAGTAGATGACTTTATTCAACCGATTTATGTGACTTATGGTGAAAATGTTAAATCCGAAATCAAATCGATGCCAAATGTATTCCGCTTCTCGCTGGATCGTCTTCAGGAAGAAGTGAAGGAAATTGCCGAGTTGGGCATTCCGGCGGTGTTGTTGTTCGGAATCCCTGAAACCAAAGACAGTGTCGGTACATCAGCGTTCGCTGAAGATGGTATTGTGCAAGAAGCTACGAGACTGATTAAGTCCTGGTATCCAGAGCTGCTTGTTATTGCAGATACCTGTCTGTGTGAATTCACAGATCACGGTCACTGTGGTATGGTACACACCGTGGAAATTGACGGTCACATCTCTGGAGATGTGCTGAATGATGAATCACTGGATCTACTCGTGCAGACAGCCGTGTCCCAAGCCAAGGCAGGAGCAGATATTATTGCACCATCCAACATGATGGATGGATTTGTACAAGCCATCCGTACCGGACTGGATGAGAATGGATTCAATCACATTCCAATCATGTCCTATTCTGTGAAGTATGCCTCGGCATTCTATGGCCCGTTCCGTGAAGCTGCGGATTCTACGCCGCAATTCGGGGATCGCAAGTCGTATCAGATGGACCCGGCCAATGCACGCGAAGCTTTGCGCGAAGCCGAGACCGATGTGTTGGAAGGTGCCGACATGCTGATGGTAAAACCATCCCTTTCCTATCTGGACGTCATGCGTACGATCAAGGATCAATTTGATCTTCCACTCGTCGCCTACAATGTAAGTGGTGAGTACGCCATGGTGAAGGCAGCGGCGATTCAAGGCTGGATCGATGAGAAGAAAGTCGCCATGGAAATTCTGCTCAGCATGAAACGTGCAGGTGCAGATATGATCATTACGTATTATGGCAAAGACGCTTCCCGCTGGTTAGCCGAGAAATAAATTACATGAAGGAGGATGTTCATGACTGCACAGCAAGGTAATCGTCGCAATGATGAGCGCTCACGCAGCGCATTTGAAGAAGCGAAGCAGTACATACCAGGAGGGGTGAACAGCCCAGTCCGGGCGTTCAAATCCGTGGGACTTACCCCAATCTATGTAGAGCGCGGAGAAGGCTCCAAAATCTACGATATTGATGGCAATGTTTTTATCGACTATGTAGGGTCATGGGGCCCGCTCATTATGGGACATGCGCATCCCGAGGTTGTAGAAGCTCTGCGCGAGACTGCCGTTAAAGGAACAAGCTTTGGTGCACCCACTTTGCTGGAAACCAAGATGGCGAAACTGGTCTGTGAGCGTGTACCTTCCATCGATATCGTTCGGATGGTGAACTCAGGTACAGAAGCAACGATGAGTGCCATTCGACTGGCACGCGGGGCAACCGGGCGCAGTAAAATTCTGAAGTTTGAAGGATCATATCATGGTCATGCGGACAGTTTGCTAATTAAGGCTGGATCAGGTGTGGCAACACTAGGACTGCCAGATAGCCCAGGAGTACCTGAAGGCGTAGCCATGAATACCATTACGGTGCCTTATAACGATCTGGAGTCCGTAACTCTTGCTTTTGAACGTTATGGTGAGGAACTGGCCGCTGTTATTGTGGAACCTGTGGCGGGTAACATGGGCGTTGTGCCTCCGGCTTCCGGTTTTCTGGAAGGCTTGCGGAGTTTGACGACTCAATATGGCAGCTTGCTTATTTTTGACGAGGTCATGACTGGTTTCCGCGTAGGATTGAACTGTGCTCAGGGACGGTATGGAGTTACACCTGATCTGACTTGCCTGGGTAAAGTGATCGGTGGCGGACTTCCGGTTGGAGCGTATGGTGGTCGTCGGGATCTGATGGAACAGATTGCACCTACAGGACCGATCTATCAGGCAGGCACACTGAGCGGGAACCCGCTGGCGATGGCGGCGGGATATACTACACTCCAATTGTTGACGCCAGAGGTCTATGACCGTTTGGAGACATTGTCCGCACGTCTGCAGGCTGGATTTGAGCGAAATGCAGCTGAAACGGGTATACCCGTAACGATTAACCGTGTGGGTTCCATGGTATGTCCATTTTTCAGTGCCGTTCCGGTAACGAATTATGATATTGCCAAAGAAAGCAATCAGGATCATTTCCGTCGTTATTTTGCGGCGATGATTGATCAAGGAGTGAGTGTCGCGCCTTCACAATATGAAGGTATGTTTGTCTCTGGTGTGCACACGGAGCAGGATATTGACGACACCATTCAGGCGAACCGCAAGGCACTACAATCATTATGAGCATCAAAAGTTGGAAACGCCGTGGGGAATGGCTTGAGCTGATGCCGGGCAAAGTTGTCACCGGTAGTACAGACAGGCAGATGGCTGCTGAGCAATGGTTAATGTCTGAGCTTCAGTTACCGGAGAAGCTGCTCCGTCAGCTCAAAGCAAACCAAGGGATACAACTTGCAGGGGACCGGCTTAGGCTGGCCCTTTTTGCGTCCCAGCCTATTGATGTTGAGGCACGCTGGGCAGATCTGGCTGTGTTGTATGAGGATGATTTCTGTCTGGTCGTGCACAAACCCGCTGGCATGAAACTGCATCCGGATGGAAGCCATGCTGATCATGCCCTCACCCTGGATCATGCGGTTGCTTCGTATTATGAGATGAACGGAATTCAGACTAACGTACGCCATGTTCATCGACTGGATGAGGATACAACCGGACCTGTCCTATACGCCAAAAATGCTTTTGCCCTTGCCAAACTGGATGAAGCGATGCGCCGCAAAGAGATTGGTCGCCATTATGTAGCCATCGCAGGTGGTCAGATATCCAGTGAGCTTCGCAAGATAGATGCTCCAATCGGCAAAGACAGGCATCACAAGCAGCGCAGGCGTGTCTCGGAAGGTGGACAGGAAGCGGTTACTCATGTGGAGATCGTCGAAGTATGGGAACGAGCAACCCTTGTACGATTGAAGCTGGATACAGGACGAACACACCAAATTCGCGTACATTTGAGTTACGCGGGACACCCGCTCATCGGTGATGCGTTGTATGGTGGGAGAGCGAATGCCATTGGCCGGCAGGCGCTTCACGGGGAAGTGCTACAGTTCAGCCATCCGTTAACTGGAGCCACGATTGAAGTGAATGACCCTTGGCCATCTGATTTTACACAATTGGCAGAGCATGAAAAGGTGTATTAATAAATGATATAAAGCGAACTTCAATAGTTAAACGAGAACGGAGAGGACAGAAATAACGTGAAGAAGCGGAGCGTTCGTCTTTATCCCCGGATTTTCCCTTTGAAGAAGGGAATCAAAAAAATCTGGGGATAACAGTGATCGGAAGGTTATTCTGTCATTGAAGTGGCTAGGTGCAACATTCTCTATTTCGCTTTATATAGCAAGGTTTTTCAAAAGGTGGCATGCTCATCTCATTCAAGGCATATAGATGGGGTAACGAAGGATTTGGACCATGGATCAGTCCCATGAGAAGGATCATGGTGAACATATGCCGAAAGGAGGACGCTACCTTTGTTGAATCAACCTTATGGTTTGCGGTTTGATATTTATGAGCGCGTTCATTTGTCTGAGGGAGTTCCTGCTATTGAGGAATTGGAGGAAATTGAACTATACCCGCGCATTCAAGTCATAGGACAGGATGACCACGCCACGTTAAGAGGGCATCTATTGCTTACAGGTGCGTACAGAGGAGAGAACGAAGCTTCAGAGGAACTCAAACATTTCATTCCCGTGGAGATCACGGTGCCTCTGAACCGGGTAAGATCCATTGAGGATATTTCCATCGAGATTGAGAATTTTGATGTGGATTTGTTATCCAATCGCAGTCTGAACATTACAGGTGTGTTGTCGCTGCGAGGTATTGAGGGCTTTCCTGTAGAGGAGCCACAAGTGTGGTCAGCAGATGAGTTCACCGTTGTTCATTCACCTAACCCTCAGCCAGATAGCCGTTCCGATGAAGCAGAGCAGCCAGGCAACGATCCCAATGCATTTGCACAAGAGTATCTGCTCCAGCGTAGTGAGGAAGAAAGACTTGCGAATGCAGCAGAACTTGCCTACGGTGCCCCGGAATTGTATCAGGATGATCTGAATTCGTCTTTGGCCGAGCCACTTCATGCAGAGGATCAGAGTGCGGAATACTCGAACGAAAACAGGTTACCTGATGCTGAGGAGGATTTCGCATCTCTGACAACGGACGGAGATGAATTGGCATCCAATGAGCCTTCCCCAATCTCGTCATTTATGGCAGAGACTGCTGATCGGTTAGCTTCTTACCCTGAATCGGAACCTTTGCTGCCTTTGGCGGAAGAGTCTTCTGTGTGGTCCGAGCCTTCCGTGGCTTCCCAATCATCTGAAGAGGTGACAACACCGGATGCACCGGACGTATGGCACTTTGAATCAGCGAGATCTGTACCCCAGCAGGAGAATCAGGCCATTGCCGATGTTCCAGTTGAGTCACAGACGGAGAACTGGCAGGGTGTATTTGGTTCGTCCGAACCGGGGAACGCAGAGGAAGACCGACCGTCTTTTGAAGTGACTGGAGCAGACGAGTTCGTGCAGAACGAAGCATTGGTTCCTGAGCCTGTGGGTGAGACGGAAGACAAGCCGGAGCTAAAGGTTGCTTTTGGCAGCAAGAAAGAATTGGCAGCAAGGCAGGAGGAGGGCGTAGGAATCTCTTCCTTGTTATCCTCTGGCAGAGCGGCACGTGATGTTGAAGTGGAACGAGGGGAAGAGATTCCTGCTGGTGTTCTTCAGGAAGAAGCGCCTGATGACGTAGAATGGAAGAATCTGTTCTTGGGGACAATCGTGGACCAGACCCCATTCCGTAAGGTGAAACTGTGTATTGTACAGCGAGAAGAGACACTTGATGCCATCGCAGACCGGTACCAGCTGAGTACGAGGGAACTTCAGTTGTATAACCGCTTATCTGAACAGGTTGTTGAAGAAGGTCAGATACTGTACATCCCTTAATCTATAATCAAAGTCTTTATTATGACCCGTGATCCCCTTGAGGATTGCGGGTTTTTGCATCATTCGTCCTAAACCTGCATTCCAGCGCTCTTTTTCCGCTGTTGTCAGGTTGACTATCGCGCACGGGCAGGGTATGATGTGTGTAGGTTTTTTGAAGAACAACGTGGATCGGGAGTAGTAGACAGTATGACCTTTCAGAGAGTGGAATTGCTACGCTGTGAAATTCCGCAGGAACCAACTGATCGAAGTCGCCCGGGAGTTGCCTGTTTGAATACTAGGAATGATATATCGTTAGTTATTCCTGAGGTAGGATAGGCCGGTAGCAGCCGTTATCTGCTTGAAGTGTCACGGTGAGTACAGCGGGTGCAATCTATCTTTCTGTCTACGTGAAACAAAGGTGGTACCGCGAAAGCTAACCTTTCGTCCTTTGATGGATGAAAGGTTTTTTTGTTTTTTTGGCGATGATGATGAAGTAACGGAGGAATGACACATGTCAGATCAAAAAATATCAGCTGCAACAGAAATGCCGACCACATATGATCCAAAAGCGGCAGAGGATAAATGGTACTCCACCTGGATGGAGCGTGGCTATTTCAAAGCCGGTCAACGTAAAGATGCCGAGCCTTATACCATTGTAATCCCTCCACCGAATGTAACCGGGATGCTGCATATCGGTCATGCGCTCGATTTCACACTGCAGGATATTCTGATCCGTACGAAACGGATGCAGGGCTATGATGCTTTGTGGCTTCCGGGTTCCGACCATGCAGGGATTGCTACCCAAACGAAGGTGGAGCAGAAGCTGCGTGAAGAAGGTCTGACTCGTTATGATCTGGGACGCGAGAAGTTTCTGGAGAAAGTATGGGACTGGAAAGAACAATATGCCACAACCATTCGCCAGCAATGGGGTAAAATGGGCTTGTCACTCGACTACTCGCGTGAACGTTTTACGTTGGACGAAGGTCTGTCCCAAGCTGTGCGCAAAGTATTTGTACAATTGTATGAAAAAGGTCTCATCTACCGTGGCAAACGAATCATTAACTGGGACCCGGTAAACCGGACAGCACTGTCCGACATTGAGGTTGAATATAAAGAGGTTCAGGGGCACTTGTATCATCTGCGCTACCCGCTCAAAGATGGAAGTGGTTACGTTACTGTGGCAACGACGCGTCCTGAAACGATGCTGGGAGATACAGCGGTTGCTGTTCATCCGAAGGATGAGCGTTACGCAGACATGATCGGCAAAACGCTGGTACTGCCGATCATTGGACGTGAAATTCCTGTCATTGCCGATGATTATGTAGACAAAGATTTCGGTAGTGGTGCTGTGAAGATTACCCCTGCCCATGATCCGAATGACTTTGAAGTAGGTCTGCGTCATGATCTGGCTCAAATTACGGTTATGGATGAGAGCGGCACAATGAATGCCGAAGCTGGCAAATATCAGGGTCTGGACCGCAGCGACTGTCGTAAGCAGATCGTAGCTGATCTGCAGGAACAGGGCGTATTGATCAACATTGAGGATCATATGCATCAGGTGGGACACAGCGAACGTACCGGAGCCGTTGTTGAGCCGTATCTGTCTACGCAATGGTTTGTTGAGATGAAGCCACTTGCAGAGAGAGCGATTCAGAAGCAACAGAGCGGCGAAGGGGTCAAATTTGTTCCGGATCGTTTTGAGAAAACGTATCTGAACTGGATCGAAAATGTTCGTGACTGGTGTATTTCCCGTCAACTCTGGTGGGGACATCGTATTCCGGCCTGGTATGATGAGGAGACTGGTGAAATCATCGTATCTGCTGAAGATCCGACGACGCTTCCAGAGAATGCTGGACGCAAGCTCCGACAGGATGAAGATGTTCTTGATACATGGTTCAGCTCCGGATTATGGCCGTTCTCTACATTGGGTTGGCCGGAAGACACGGAAGATCTGAAACGTTATTATCCAACAAGTGTACTTGTGACAGGGTATGACATCATATATTTCTGGGTTGCACGCATGATTTTCACTGCATTGGAATTCACGGATGAAATTCCGTTCAAAGATGTGCTGATGCATGGTCTGGTTCGTGATTCAGATGGACGCAAAATGTCCAAATCTCTGGGTAACGGTGTAGATCCGCTCGATGTGATTGAGAAATATGGCGCAGATGCTATGCGTTACATGATCTCAACCAGCAGCACGCCAGGTCAGGATCTGCGTTTCCGTTGGGAACGGGTGGAGCAAGCTCGTAACTTTGCCAACAAGATTTGGAATGCTTCTCGCTTTGCATTGATGAACCTGGAAGGGTTCACTTTTGAGGATCGTGACATTAGTGGAGAGCTTGGTACACCGGATTATTGGATTTTACACCGTCTGAACGAAACTTCCCGTGATATTACGCGTCTAATCGAAGCGTATGAATTTGGGGAAACAGGTCGCGTCCTGTATAACTTTATCTGGGATGACCTGTGTGACTGGTACATTGAATTTGCGAAGCTGTCCTTCTACGGAGAAGATCCGGTTGCCAAGAAGAAGACACAATCCGTGCTTGCTTATGTGCTGGATCAGACGATGCGTTTGATTCATCCGTTCATGCCGTATATCTCCGAAGAGATCTGGCAGCATCTGCCGCATGAAGGGGAGACCATTACGCTGGCATCCTGGCCGGTATATGATCCGAAGCTTGAGAACCCGGAAGCTGTTGCCGAGATGAACCTGCTTATGGATACCATTCGGGCAGTTCGTAACATTCGTGCAGAAGTGAACGTGCCTATGAGCAAAAAGATCGAATTAATGGTAAAAGCAAACAGCGCTGAGGCGTCCAGCATCATTGAACGTAACAGCCACTACATCAAACGTTTCTGTAATACGTCCGAGTTCGATAGTGGGCTGGATCTAAGCTCGCCGGATAAGGCAATGACTGCAATCATTACGGGGGCAGAGCTTTACTTGCCGCTGGCAGGTCTTATTGATATCGAACAGGAAGTGGCTCGTCTGGAGAAAGAGTTGCAGAACCTTGAGGGCGAAGTACTCCGTGTGGAGAAAAAGCTGACGAATGAAGGCTTTGTTGCCAAAGCACCTGCCAAAGTTATTGAGGAAGAGCGCGCCAAGCAAGCAGATTATGCCGATAAACGGGATAAAGTGATTGCACGAATCAAGGAACTGAAAGGTTAATATATTTGGGTCGGATGGAGAGCTGCTATGCCATCCGGCCGCTTTTTTCAATCAAACTCGGGACCGAAGGTGAATCAGATGACGGAATTAGACGGGACAGATGCAGTAGCTCCTTTACTTACGTATAACGAGGCCGTGGACTGGATCAATGGCCTTATTCCTTTTGGCATTCGACCTGGATTGGAACGAATAGAGGGTCTGATGTTACGGTTAGGCAATCCTCACCAACGTCTCAAATTTATTCACGTCGCGGGAACGAACGGCAAAGGTTCGACTTGCGCTTTTTTGACGTCAGTGCTTCTTCAGGCCGGATATGATGTAGGAACCTTTACGTCACCTTATATCACCAAGTTTACAAACCGTTTTCAATACAACGGCGAGGATATTCCGGAAGAGACTCTGCTGAAGCTCTCAAACCGTTTGCGCCCACTGGTCTTGGAAATGGCATCCACTTCACTTGGATCGCCCACGATGTTTGAGGTGTCCACAGCTCTCGCGCTTCTGTATTATGCAGGGGAGTGTTACCCTGACGTTGTGGTATGGGAGACGGGGCTAGGGGAAGGATGGACGTAACGAATATTGTTGCACCCGTTGTGTCGGTCATTACCAACATTGGAATGGATCACACGGATGTACTTGGGGATACCATTGAAGAGATTGCCGGAGAGAAGGCAGGTATTATCAAGCCAGGAGTTCCTGTTGTGACCTGTGCGACTCAACCCGAAGCTGTGAAGGTGATTCAGGAGAAAGCACAGCAGCTTCAATCAACCGTGTATTTGGCTGGAGATCAATTCTCTTATCATAGACTCGAGAGCAACGAGAACGGTCAGTCTTTTCATTTTACAGGCCCGTTTCGTGATCTGGACGTTCGCATACGCATGCAGGGTTCACACCAATGTGATAATGCTGCGGCTGCACTTATGGTGCTTGAACTACTCAGACAATTCATGGCATTTATGCTAGATGACAACGATATTGCACTTGGACTGGAGAACGCCTTCTGGGCAGGAAGATTCGAAAAAGTAGTCGATGAACCCCGAATTGTACTCGATGGAGCGCATAATCCGGAGGGGCAGAAGCACTGGCCAAGAGCATTAGAGAGGTATATCCTCACAACAAGTTAATTTTGATGATGGGTATGCTGGCAAATAAGCATCACGAAGCATATTTGCAGCATATACTGCCACTAGTGGATACGCTGATCCTGACCGAGCCAGACTTCCGACGCAAAATGGATGCAGCCGAATTGCTGCAGATTGTCGAACGGGTACGTCCCGCCATTGCGAAGCAGGAGCTGGAAATCATCGTCGAGCCCGAGTGGGCGAAGGCACTTGATCAATTGAAGTCACGGACGGAAGCGGAAGATCTGGGGGTGGTTTCCGGCACACTGTACCTGATTGCAGATGTGCGGGCAGCCCTTTTGCATCAAACCGATTCTGAAAAAGGTTGGTGAAAGTTTTGTTAAATACATCGGAACATGTTCATTTTATAGGAATTGGCGGTTATGGCATGAGTGCCATTGCAAGAGTTATGTTGGAAATGGGATACACCGTTACCGGATCGGATGTCGCTTCACAGGAGTTGACCGAGAAGCTGGCAGCCAAGGGAGCGAAAATATATATCGGACATACGGCAGAGCACGTGACTGGAGCAGACCTGGTAGTCTACTCTACGGCAGCGCCTGCCGATAATGTGGAACGTGTAGCAGCAGCGCAATTGAACATTCCTATTCTGCATCGTTCGCAGATGCTTGCGCGGTTGTTGAATGAACGCAAAGGCGTGGCTGTAGCTGGGGCTCACGGAAAAACAACCACCTCATCCATGATTGCATTGGTTATGGATAAATGTGATACGGACCCGACTTATATTATTGGCGGAGAAATCATGAATGTGGGCACTAATGCCAAGGCAGGTCAAGGCGACTGGGTTGTTGCTGAAGCGGATGAGAGTGATGGTTCATTTTTACAGTATCATCCATGGCTCGGCATTGTAACTAACATTGAGGCAGATCATCTGGAGAATTACAACAGTGATTTTGAGGAACTCAAAAGGGCTTATGTGCAGTTCCTGAGCCAGATTCGTCCGGAGGGAACAGCCATTGTATGTTCTGACGACGAGAATGTTCAAGCGATTCTGCCACAACTCAAGTCACGGATCACGACTTATGGTATTGACCGTGCTGCGGATTATACGGCTACGGATATCGTATTAGGTGATCGCCGAATTTCCTTTACGATGAATCATCAGGGTAAGGCTATGGGCTCGGTGGAGTTATCGGTTCCAGGTAAACATAATGTTTATAATGCAATGGCTACCGTAATCACCTGTCTGGAAGCAGGCATTCCATTTGAGAAGATTGTCGCAGCCATCATTCAATTCAATGGAGCCAAACGCAGGTTCCAGGTATTGGGCGAGGCGCGTGACATGCTGATCATCGATGATTATGCTCATCATCCTACGGAGATTGAAGCTACGATTAGTGCGGCCAAAGCAACGGGCAAGCGGATTATAGCGGTATTCCAGCCACAGCGTTATACACGCACGTTCTTCCTGTTGGATGCGTTTAGCCGTGCCTTCGCCGAAGCGGATGAGGTACTTATTACCGATATCTATTCTCCTGCGGGCGAAAAAGAGATCGAAGGGGTGCACTCAGCCAGACTGGTTGAACTGATCGTTCAAAACAGTAATGCTTCTGCACGTTACCTACCTACGAAAGAGGAAGTTGTAGTTGATCTGCAGCATCGTCTACAGCCAGGAGATCTTGTACTTACGATGGGTGCAGGTGATATTTGGAAAGTTGGCGATACACTTGCCAAAGGTTTAAAATAGATCCATTCAGAAACCGGCTGTCTTCAATAAGAAGCAGGCGGTTTTTTTGCGTTATATGGAATTTTATTGATATTCTCTGCATATAGCTGATATAAATGAGACAAAGGAGAGGGTACGGTGAGCAATGCTAGAATGACGTTTCGCTTCGGGGATCATAAGTCGGACAAGCCTGAAAATAAGAGGATTTCCGCATCCAGTCCATTGGTAACGCTGAATGAAGAATTATCTCATAATCAAACGATAACCCCAAAGCAGATGGATACAACCCCATCCTGGACGCCAGAGGATATCCCTGGAGATTGGGGAGAGACAGTGCTGACAAGCTCTGCTGTACCTGAACCTGACCAACAGATGAGCCATGATTCGAAATTCAATGAGGTCCAATATCTGGGCAACAGATCCGGTTATGATAATCATATGGCAGATCCAGAGGGAGAACATCGGGATCTGTCCAATGCTCATGATGATCATCAAGGCCATGACTGGCTTGCAGATAGCGAGAACTATTCTTACAAGCGTAATCGACCTCCAAGGGCTGGAAAATGATTGGTTCTGTCACTGGGGCACTGGTTACGGGAGCACTCTTTGGTATGGTTATTCTCTCATTTTTCAATAAAGAAGGAGCTGCCAAGCCAGGTGATCTTCTCCCCGTCAATCAGGCGGTTTCCACCGTTACAGGCCAAGAGGGAAATATAGGAACAGAGCAGCAGATTCAGACAGCTGCGACGGGTAGCACATATTATGCACTCCAATACGGCGTTTTCAGTTCTCCGGAACGAGCAGAACAGGCCAAGCTTGAACTTTCTCAGGCTGGAATAGCCGCAGGTTCTGATCCTGAAGATGGCAATCGGGTGTATGCAGGCATTTCGGCTGATCGTGAAGAGGCCAAGCTTCTCAGCTCCAGGCTTAAAGCCCGGGGAGTTGAACTGTACGTCAAGGAGATCGTTAACCCTGAGATAAATCCTGCTATATTCGGTGGCAAACAAGAGGATGTACAGCTTTTCTTCACGAACAGTTCTGCACTGGTCAATCAATTGTCTACCTTGTCCATTCAGCAGCTGGGAGAGTCTGCTCCGGCAGCAGTATCTACAGAAACGATGAGCGGAATTCAGAATAAGCACCAGGCGTGGTTAACCGGTTTAAATAGCCTTTCGCCCGGCCTGACCGCAGAGGTTCAACCCATTATCGCCGGAATGGAGAAATCGATGAACAGTGCAATTACGGCCATCGCGGAGTACAACAAAAACCCGGATGTTGTGCACATGTGGTCCGTACAGTCCGATCTGATGGAATATGTATTACAGCAGAAAAAGTGGCTCGAAGCGATAAAGCAGTAACATGCTCTTTCCCATAACAACGCCTGGAAATACCTGTCCGGCAAGGAACTGGAAATAGTTCCCCTTGCCGGATTTGTGTTTGTATTGACGTACAAAACCCCGTATAATAATGTGGGTGTCAAAAAATGGCGAGGGAAGATTACCGATGAAAAAAAACTTCGGCATGTTATTACTGTTTCTGCTGCTCGGCTGGATGGCCGGAGCGTGGATCGCCAAGGCATTGCAGCCTGTAAAGGCCGTAGCCTTTCTTACGAAAGCCACGACTATTCGCTGGTCGCCGCAGGCTGATCTGGATATTATCAGCTATGATATTTCACTTCAATTTCAAATGAGTCTTCTGAGTCTGATCGGTATTATTGCTGCTGTATGGCTGTATCGCAGACTGTAGGAGAATGACGAGTTATGACGACAAAATTAAATCTGTGACATCTATTATCGTGATCCGGACAGGACAGGATGTTGCCGTAGCATAAGGAGCCGTTCATCATGGATAACACGCAACAACGCCCTATTATTCTGGCCTCCACGTCGCCTCGGCGCAAAGAACTGATCGCATCACTCCATTTAGCATTTGATGTAATACCAAGTCATGCCGATGAAGATACGCCACCAGAATGGACACCTGAACAGACGGTACAGGAGCTTGCTTTGCGTAAGGCGCTTGCCGTGTATCGTGGGCTTGAAGGCCGTGAGCAGGAAGCCATTATTGTTGGTAGTGACACTGTTGTTGTGCTGGATGGTGAGATTCTGGGCAAACCCATAGACGAAGCTGATGCAGAACGTATGTTATCCCGGCTCCAGGGCCGCGTACATCGGGTGTTTACCGGCGTCGCTTGTATTGATGCGGGCAATGGACAATCGATTGTTCATTACCGCCAGACCGATGTAACGATGAAGGAACTGTCGGATGCGACCATCCGTGCCTATGTGCAGACAGGAGAGCCTTCGGATAAGGCAGGATCATATGCCATTCAGGGCATTGGCGCTTCACTGATCGACCGTATTGAAGGATGTTATTTTAATGTGGTTGGTCTGCCACTATCCTTGCTGAGTGATATGTTGGATGGGTTTGGTGTACATGTGTTGCCACGAACATGAATGAAGATAATTGACGTGTGAAAAGAGGGAACATATGGAGTCGCCTCAATATATGATGCGCGACATCCCCCAGGAAGAACGCCCGAGAGAACGCATGATGGAATATGGGGCGGGCGCCTTGAGCCATGCTGAATTGCTGGCGATTTTACTTCGAACAGGCACACGACAGGAATCTGCGGTGCATATGGCACAGCGGATGCTGACTCAGGCGGGTGGAATTCGCCCGTTGATGGATTTGAGTCTGGAAGAACTGACTGCGATGAAAGGGATTGGCAATGCTAAGGCTGTACAACTGAAAGCGAGCATTGAACTAGGTCATCGGATTGCGAGGAGCAGACTTACACCGTCGACCTCGATCCGTACACCGCATGATGCGGCCGATATCCTGATGGAACAAATGCGATACTTGCAGAAAGAGCATTTTGTGTGTCTCTTTCTGAATAGCAAAAATCATATTATTGCCCAGGAAACACTCTCCATGGGTAGCCTTAACGCTTCGATTGTACATCCACGTGAAGTGTTCCGGGCTGCCATCAAATGCAGCAGCGCCTCTATTGTGTGCGCACACAATCATCCGAGCGGTGATCCTACGCCCAGTCCAGAGGATATCCAAATAACCAAGAGACTGATCGAAGCTGGTACAATCGTCGGCATTGACGTGCTTGATCATATTATTATTGGAGATGGAACGTACGTAAGTTTGAAGGAGAAGGGCTTAGTATAATATAATGGTTGGCGTTGATGTTTTCCTATGAATGTTAACGGCGTTGTCCGTAAAAGATAGGTTCACTTTACAATTGCAAAAAAACAAATGCGAATATTAGCTCCACGTGTTGCGTGGGAATGAAATTGTTACGCTCTTGATCTGAGAGGGCGGCTATATGAGGCAGAAAAGGAGATTAACGTTATGTTTGGTGGTTTTACGAAAGATTTGGGTATTGATTTGGGGACAGCAAATACGTTGGTTTATGTACGTGGAAAAGGAATTGTGGTGCGCGAACCTTCGGTAGTTGCTATTCGGACGGATACAAACAGCATCGAGGCCGTTGGTGAATCTGCCAAAAAAATGATTGGACGTACACCGGGCAACATTCGTGCCATTCGTCCGATGAAAGATGGCGTTATTGCTGATTTTGATACAACGGCAGTGATGATCAAATATTTTATTCGTCAGGCACAGAAGCAACGCTCCATGTTCCAGCGTCATCCTAACGTGATGGTGTGCGTACCATCCGGGATTACTGCGGTAGAACAACGAGCGGTTGAAGATGCAACGAAGCAGGCTGGAGCACGTGAAGCCTACACGATTGAAGAACCTTTCGCAGCTGCAATTGGTGCAGATCTGCCCGTATGGGAACCGACAGGAAGCATGGTTGTAGATATTGGTGGCGGTACAACGGAAGTCGCTGTCATCTCTCTTGGCGGGATTGTAACGAGTCGTTCGGTTCGTGTTGCTGGTGATGAGATGGATGAATCCGTTATCCAGTACATCAAACGCCAATACAATCTGATGATTGGTGAACGTACATCTGAGCAATTGAAGATGGACATCGGATCAGCAATGCCACTTGAGCAAGTAGAAACGATGGAGATTCGTGGACGTGACCTCGTTACAGGTCTGCCTAAGACCATTACCATTACTTCGGATGAGATTAGCGAAGCGCTGGCTGATACGGTGAATGCGATTGTTGAAGCGGTTAAAGTGACGCTAGAAAAATGTCCGCCTGAACTTGCAGCCGATGTCATGGATCGTGGTATTGTTCTTACTGGTGGAGGTGCGTTGCTCCGCAATCTGGACAAGCTGCTTGCTGGCGAGACAGGAATGCCTGTGATTGTGGCTGAGAACCCGCTTGATTGTGTGGCGATCGGTACAGGTAAAGCGCTAGAGAATATTCATTTGTTCAAAAGCAGAAGCAGTTCGGCAGTTCGTTCCAAACGTTAAATGGTATTTGCCTAGCTTGGTCCCTGTACCAAGTGGCAAGATATCGTTATAGGACCCGGTTAACCCCGGGGAAGAGCTATTACCCGCTTAACAGGGGAGGATCAGCTGATATTCTCGCAGGGACTACAGGTCTGACAGTCTCCCCGCCGGGCATGGCTCGGAAGAGAATAATGGATGTTAGAGGGTGTTCGAACTGTTTAAACTGCTAGGTAACAAAAGACTTTTTGTTTTGCTGGTGGGCCTTGTTACATTTATCGCGTTAATGGGCTTTACGCTCGGTCCGCGAACCACTCTATCCTGGCCGGAGAAATTCCTGAAGGATTCAGTTGGATTTGTACAATACGTATTTTACAAGCCCGCTTCCTATGTAGCGGGCTTTTTCAAAGATGTATCGAACATGCGTACGGTATATCAAGAGAATGAAGAGCTTCGCATTGCGATGGGGCATTATACCCGGGATCGGCTGAAGTACAACGACATGGAGCAGGTCAATGAACAGCTCCAGAAGGCACTCAATTTCACCGAAGAACAGAAGAATCGCTATAATTACGGTTCACGAATTGCTCAAGTCATCAGTGCCAATTCGGATCCGAACAGCAGAACCATTAATATTGATATCGGAGAAAATGCGGGAATTAAGCCGGGTATGGCCGTTACTTCGCAGGAAGGACTGGTTGGTGTAATCAGTCATGTCAGCTCCTATACATCAACGGTTAATCTGTTAACTTCCATGGATGCTAATGATCCGACATCCAATGCCATCGCGGCTACAGCTGTGGGCAAAGAGAAAGTATTTGGTATGATTGAGAGTTATGATCCGAAGACGGGTATGCTCAAGATGACCAAGATTTCAGAGGACTCCAACATCGCTGATAAAGATGAAATCATCTCCTCCGGAATCATCAATAACTTTCCAAAGTATATGCGAATTGGTAAAGTGGAGAAGGTTGAAGTTGGCGAATACGGTTTGACACGGACTGCGATTATTAAACCGTATGCAAGCTTTCTGGACTGGAAAGAGCTGATTGTCATTATCCCGCCTGAGGTAAAAGAATAATGGTGACACGCAAGCAAGTCTTGTTCCTGTTGCTATTCGTATTATTCATTGTGGAAGGCACGATTTTGCCACTGCTTATTCCTTCCGGCTGGCAAATGCGTATTTCGGCCAACCTGGTCTATATCGCCATTCTGTTTATCGCTGTATATCATCATCGTCACACGGCACTCGTGCTGGGCATATTATTTGGACTGTTGCATGACGTCGTATTTTACGGTGAGATGATTGGACCCTACGGATTCTCAATGGGGTTGTCGGCTTACATGATGGGGCTTATTTTTCAAGCACCGCGTGCACCACTGCCAGTTATGGTTTCGGTTGTCATTTTAGGAAGTCTGCTCAATGACACCGTGTTATTCTTCTTGTACAAGCTTTTCCGACTCAATCACGTGACTTTTGACTGGGCGTTGCTTGAATATATGATTCCTAATTTGTTCATTCATTTTGTGTTTGCCTTGATCATTTATGTCCCGCTTCGCAAGCAACTGGAGCGGATCGGCAAGAGACGGAGCAAGACAGAGGAAGCTTCCTAAATACATTTATGGAGCGCAAAGCAGGAACTTGGGAACCCGGGCACGAAATGTAATGAGATGGGAGGGACAGGCTTATGACGGTAAAATCGAATCACGTAACGATTAAAGGCATCCGAGACGGCCTGGTTTTCCTGTTGGACGATCAATGTGAATTCGAGGAATTGCTCTATGAGCTCCGCTATAAGCTGGAACACAGCCATCAAAATATTTTGACCGGACCGATTGTTCATGTGGATGTCAAGTTGGGTGTCCGCGAAGTGACAGAGGACCAGAAAGAAGCAATCCTCGATGTGTTGAAGCGAAAAGGGAATCTGCTTATACGTTCTATCGACTCACCTGCACTCATACCGGAGGTTCAAGGACCGCCGCCGATTGTGACCATGTGTGGCATGGTGCGTTCAGGTCAGGTGCTTCATCATGAAGGAAATCTCCTCTTTCTTGGGGATATTAATCCTGGGGGCACGGTGACGTGTACCGGGGATATATATGTATTGGGTTCACTCAGAGGTATGGCTCATGCTGGAATTGGCGGGGACGAGGAAGCCATCATTGCTGCTTCGGTGTTTGCACCAACGCAGCTACGGATTGCTGATATTATCAGTCGTCCTCCCGATGAATGGGAGAGCCGAGAGACCGGAATGGAATTTGCTTACTTACAGGACAATCAGATGCAGATCGACAAGATGAGCAATATCGTTCGGTTGCGCCGAGATTTTAATGTGTTTAAAGGAGTGTAGCTCATGGGAGAGGCGATCGTGATCACTTCGGGTAAAGGCGGCGTGGGTAAAACAACCACCTCGGCAAACATCGGGACAGCGCTGGCGCTGCTCGGCAAAAAGGTTTGTCTGGTAGATACCGATATCGGCCTTCGTAATTTGGATGTCGTGATGGGACTCGAAAACCGTATTATTTACGATTTGTGCGACGTTGCGGACGGCCGCTGCCGTCTGAATCAGGCTTTGGTCAAAGACAAACGTTTTGAAGAATTATATATGCTGCCTGCGGCGCAGACAAGAGACAAAAACTCTGTGTCTCCAGAACAGGTGAGGGATATTATCCTTGAATTAAAAAAAGATTTTGAATACGTCATTATTGATTGCCCAGCCGGCATAGAGCAGGGTTTCAAAAATGCGGTAGCAGGAGCAGATCAGGCCATCGTGGTCACTACACCGGAAAATGCTGCAGTACGTGATGCGGATCGCGTCATCGGACTGCTCGAAAGTTCACACATTCAATCACCGAAGCTGGTGGTGAATCGAATTCGCAATAATATGGTTAAATCGGGTGACATGCTTGATATCGATGGTATTTTACAAGTACTTAATATTGACCTGATCGGTATCGTACCTGATGATGAACTGGTCATCAAGGCTGCCAATTCAGGAGAGCCTACGGTCATGAATCCGGATTCACATGCGGCAATTGCGTATCGCAACATCGCACGACGCATTCTGGGAGATACGGTTCCATTAATGCAGCTGGATCAGAAAAAGGGAGCTTTTTTGCGCTTCAAAAAGTTCTTCGGAATGTGATAACTCATTAAACACTCTTATTCATAACACTGAACGTATGACAGCCGTGGCTTGTAGCCCGGCTTTTTTTGTTATCTGCGGGCAGGCTTGTTCATATTCTCAATCGCCTCTTCATAGGATGTAGTAAACAAGCCTCGGCGGGAGGATATTCCATGAATACGAAACTCAGAATCAAGCAGAGAAGAGAAGAACGCATTCGGCGACTGATGGACGGTGCGACTCTGGAAGTCTTACAGGAGCAAAAATTAGGTTCGCTATTGCACAAGAATGAAATCAATAAACGGAAGCCGCTTGCGTCTGATGAGGGTATACAGGAAAGAGACCCGGAATGGCTGTGGAAAAAAGAGAATGGTCGTTTCGTTCCAGGCAGTCATTCAAGATTTAATCTATTCAAGTCACTTCTCAGACGGACAGTGATTAGCGCTTTGATATTTGGCGGAGTATGGGGCCTGTTTCAGTTGAATACATCGTGGACGACATCAACCAAAGCAGTGATTGCCGATGCACTCCATAGGGATATGAATTTTGCCTCTGCCGCTGCCTGGTATGAAAGGAATTTTGGAGGGACGCCTTCTTTTCTTCCCGTTCTCGGACATACGACGGATGCTGTTAATGGTTCAGGTATTCGGCAGTTATTGGGGAAACCGATCTCGGGGACCGTGGTGCAGCCATTCGCGCTCAGTATGAAAGGCATTGAGATTGTCCCGGATGCCGCAGGTGCACAACTTATTCAGGTTGCCAGTTCGGATGCAGGGCGGGTGACGGAGGTCATTGGAGATTCAGCAAGTGGATTTACGGTTGTTATCCAACACACAGGTAATGTTACAGCAATATACGGCCGCTTGAACGAGAGTGAAGTGAGCGTGAATGATTGGGTAGAAGCAGGGAATGAGGTCGGGAGTCTCAAGGCTACTGGGGGTGAACAACCGGCCACGCTCTATTTTGCGGTTAAAGAGGGTGAGGAATACGTAGATCCAGCGGAAGTCGTTGCCCTTGATTAGGGTATGGGGTGTACGTATTACATTTCATCCGTTTTTTGTGATTATCATGATGGCTTCCCTTCTGACCGGACATTTTATTGAGCTCATCACATTGTTTGCCATCGTATTTATTCATGAATGTGGACATGCTGCGGCGGCAGCCCTTCTGGGCTGCCGTGTTGTGTCAATACAGATGCTTCCTTTTGGAGGCGTGGCTGTTATTGAAGATGGGGGCAACATCACGGCCTTCCGAGAAATTATCATTGCTCTGGCAGGCCCATTGCAAAACATGCTGATGGTTGGTGTTGTTTGGCTGTTGCAGTATGCCAATCTGGGCGATCCACTTTTTCTGAACTATATCATTCAAGGGAATTTGCTCATTGCCCTGTTTAATCTGCTTCCTGTATTGCCTTTGGATGGAGGTAAAATTGTTCAGGCATTGGTTAGTCTGTGGGCACCCTACTATACAACGTTAATGTGGACTTACAGAATTAGCATTCTGTGCAGCGCAGGGATTATCTTGGTTGCCATCAGCCGGTGGCTTAACGGAGACTACGGACTTCCGCTAAATATATTGTTAATCGGTCTTTTCTTGTTCTATTCCAACATAACGGACTATCGCAATGTGCCCTATCGCTTTATCCGCTTTCTCATGAATCGGGAGAGTGCATTCGCTCGTCATGCGGCTACCGGTAGTTTGGCGCAGCCGATAATCTCATTTCCGGCGAAACCTTTGGACACTATTTTGCGTCTATTAAAGAGAGAAAGATACCATATGGTATACGTGATGAACAGACAGGGACGAATTATGGCTGTTTTGCCAGAACAACGGATTATCGGCTCCTATTTTCAACAGAATAACGATAAATTGTAGCGTTCTGGTGGACTTGTTCTGAAATGGTTAATACATGTAGGATTGAGAAATGCAAAGATACTGAAATGGATGTGGACGAATTGAATTGTCTTCTAGAGGTGAAGCCATGAAACAAATGATTGTACATAATGAAAATAACCTCATGCAAATGGCGCTTCTGGAAGAAGGCAAAGCTGTGGAATTCACCGCAGAGCGTACACGCGAGCGTGGACTGCTAGGTTCCTTTTTCAAAGGACGTGTAGTGAATGTGTTACCAGGTATGCAGGCTGCTTTTGTGGATATTGGTCAGAAAAAGAATGCGTTTCTGTATGTGGACGATGTGCTCCATCCCCATCTTGAGAAACAGCCCAAGGTGAAGCCTTCCATCTCGGAGTTGCTTCGTCCCGGTCAGGAAGTTATTGTTCAGGTTCTGAAGGAACCGGTAGGAGGCAAGGGTGCCCGGGTGACGACTCATTATTCACTCCCGGGTCGCTGGCTTGTCTACATGCCTGTTGCTGATTATGTAGCGGTATCCAAGAAGATTGCTCGTGAGGGGGATCGTTCCCGGCTCAAGGTGCTTGGAGAGCAACTGAGGCGGGAAGAAGAGGGACTAATCATCCGGACCGTATCTGCAGAAGAACAGCATGAAGCCATTCAGGCAGACTTGGAAACATTACGTGCGCAGTGGTACCTGATTCGTGAAAAAGCGGACAGTTTGCCTTCACCAAGCCTTTTGCATCGGGATCATAGCATGGTGCAGCGAATCATCAGAGATGTGTATACGCCAGGCAGTGACGAGGTCATCACCGACAATGAAGGACAAGCCCGTGAAGTAAAGGCATTACTGGAAGAGATGAGCCCGGGTCATCAACCTAAAGTACAAGTGTATCGGGGAACCGAGTCCATTTTTGCTGCTTATGATGTACAGGAGCAGTTAAACAAGGATTTTGCCCGTAAAGTGTGGCTGCCCGGAGGCGGTTATATTGTCATTGATCATACGGAAGCTCTGACTGTAGTGGATGTGAACACTGGAAAATATACGGGAGCTGGCGGTGACAGTCTGGAAGAGACCGTTACGGAGACCAACATGCAGGCAGCCGTTGAGATTGCCCGACTGATGCGTCTTCGGGATATCGGTGGCATGATTATTGTCGACTTCATTGATATGGAGGAAGCTTCAAATCGGTACGAAGTAGCGGCAACTTTGGAGAGTGAGCTCAAGAAGGATCGGACCAAAGCCTTCGTAATGGGGTGGACCAAGCTGGGTCTGCTTGAACTTACTCGCAAAAAGGTACGGGAAGAGAGCACGCTGCCTTATGTGGAGCCGTGTTCTTCCTGCCATGGAACCGGAAAAAGATATATTTCACCTTTACATTGATTTTTGATATCTTGCGTGATATAATCTTCAAGTATGTGTTTAGCCTATTGGTCTTGCACATGCTGTAACCGCACTGGCCGGGTACAAGAACAGCTCCGCAAGGAGGCTGTCACCTGAGACCGGGCGAGTCTGAGACATGAGGAGGTGCAAGGCAAATGTACGCAATTATTGAAACAGGCGGCAAACAGTACAAAGTCCAAGAGGGCGATGTTCTGTTCATTGAGAAATTGACTGCGAACGATGGCGAAAGCGTAACGTTCGACCGTGTACTGGCTGTATCTAACGATCAAGGTTTGACAGCAGGTACACCATTGATTTCCGGAGCTACTGTAACGGCTAAAGTGGAGAAACATGGCAGAGGACAAAAGGTTGTTGTATACAAATACAAACCGAAAAAGAACTACCATGTGAAGCAAGGTCACCGTCAACCGTACACTAAAGTAACTATCGAAACAATCAAAGCGTAAGAAGGTGCGATAAGTGATTATCGTTCAAATCTTTCGTGATGAGGACGGGAGCATCGAACGCTTTTCCATCGAAGGGCATGCTAACTTTGCCAAGCGTGGAGAAGACATCGTATGTGCCGGGGTATCCGCTGTTACAGTGGGTACGGTGAACTCAATTGAAACATTGACTGGTGTCGAAATGGATGCCAAGATGAAGAATGGCTTTTTAAGCGCTTCTTTACCTTTGTTAGACAAAGAGGAAACTTGGTCCCAGGTACAATTGCTACTCGAATCCATGGTGGTTATGCTCTCTAATATTGCAGAGTCATACGGAAAGTATATTCAAATAGAGCAAGTCAAATAAGCAAAGAAGGAGGACAACCAATCATGTTGAAATTAAATCTTCAGTTATTCGCATCGAAAAAAGGTGTAGGTTCAACGAAGAACGGACGTGACAGTAATGCTCAACGTCTGGGCGTTAAACGTGCTGATGGTCAAACTGTAACTGGTGGTAGCATTCTCGTTCGCCAACGCGGAACGAAAATTCACCCAGGAACTAACGTTGGCATTGGTAAAGATGACACTTTGTTCGCGAAAATCGACGGCGTTGTAAAATTCGAACGTTGGGGACGCGATCGTAAAAAAGTAAGCATCTACCCTGTAAACGTTGCTCCTGTAGCAGCTGCAGTAGAAGCGTAATATCGGCATTCCGCCTAAGGAGCCTTCGGCATTTTTGCCGGAGGTTTTTTGTATTCAACGATTATTCGATAATGAACTGGCAGAAAAGACATGTTATACTTGGTTACGGTGGGTTTAGACCAACCGAGTTTTGTAGAACGGGGAGAAGCCATGAAATCCTGGAAAAGAGTGCCGTGGATTGCGGCATGTTCACTTCTGATTCCTTTGGTTTTCGTTATGCTGTATCCGGCGATCATTTCAAGCGTCGTGTGCGCATTGTGGTCTGTCGCAGTATTGTTTATTTCTGTGAATGCGATGAAGAAACAGGCGGAGGCGGAACGCAGAACCATCATACAATCCATGGAAAAGACAGCAATAGCTTCATTAAATCATCATCGACACGACTGGATGAACGACCTTCAGGTGTTATATGGATATCTTAGGCTGGGCAAACTTGATAAATCTGTGCAATGTGTGGAAAGAATAAAAGAACGGGTTACAGAAGAAAGCCGAATCTCGAGATTGGGTATTCCTTCCCTCGTGTTTTATCTTCAATCTTTTCGGGCCAGCGGGATTGCGCTGGAATTGTATGTGGAAATAGAGGATGAGTTGCAGCTTAGTGCTCTGGTCTCTCCCGAGGATGGCGAGTCGCTTACGGGGGCGATTGCGGATGCAATCAGGGCCTACCAATATGGCGGTGGCCGGTCGTCTTGGGGAGAGGTTCGCAAACTGACCTTGAACTTCGGACAGGATCATGGAGATGTAGTTGTCCGGCTGGATGGGGATCAAACACCCGATCCGGAAACACTACGGCAGCTTACTGCCGTACTCAAAGGAAATAATGTCAGAACGGAGCCGTTTCCGTCTGAGGATACGTTTATACAATTCAGAATGCCGTGTGGAATATAGGAAGAAGGGGTAACCAATGTTTGTAGATAAAGCGAAGATTTATGTGAAAGCCGGAGACGGAGGGGACGGAATTGTTTCGTTCCGTCGTGAGAAGTATGTACCGAACGGCGGACCTGCCGGGGGCGATGGAGGCAGAGGAGCTGACATCATTTTCCGTGTGGATGAAGGTCTGCGTACGTTGATGGATTTCCGTTACCAGCGTCACTTCAAGGCCCCACGTGGTGAGAAGGGACGTAACAAAAGTCAGCATGGTGCGAACGCGGAGAACATGATTGTGCGCATTCCACCCGGAACTGTCATTTTGGATGAAGACAGTGGCGAAATACTGGCGGATCTGACACGTCATGATCAACAAGTTGTTATTGCTCGTGGTGGACGAGGCGGGCGGGGTAACATCCGATTCGCTACACCGAACAACCCCGCGCCAGAACTTGCTGAGAACGGTGAAGAAGGACAAGAGCGTTACATCGTGCTTGAACTTAAAGTTATGGCAGATGTGGGATTGGTTGGTTTTCCGAGTGTCGGAAAATCGACGCTGCTTTCTGTCGTTTCGGCAGCTAAGCCGAAGATTGGCGTATATCATTTCACGACCATCACACCGAATCTGGGTGTGGTCGGTGTAGGTGAAGGCCGTAGTTTCGTTATGGCGGATTTGCCTGGACTGATTGAAGGTGCGCATGAAGGAATCGGACTGGGACATGAGTTTTTACGTCATGTCGAGCGTACCCGTATTATTATTCATGTGGTGGACATGTCGGGTTCCGAAGGACGCGATCCATTTGAAGACTGGCAGAAAATCAATGACGAACTGAAGTTGTACAATCCGCTTCTCGCCGAGAGACCGCAAGTTGTAGCAGCTAATAAGATGGACATGCCAGACTCCGAAGCGAACTTGGAGCAATTTTTACAACAAGTTCGTGAACTTCAACCGGATATTGAAGTGATGCCTATTTCATCTCTGACCCGGAAAGGGATTCAAGAACTTCTGTATCGTGCGGCTGATCTGCTCGATCAGGTTCCAGACGAGCGAGTGGTTGAAGAGGTAGCAGATGTATCCGAACGTAAAGTGTACAGCTTGGACAAAAAAGAGGACGATGGTTTCCGCATTGTGCGTGACAATGAAATGTTCGTTGTCGAAAGTGCCAAGATTGATCGCATGATGAAACGGATGCAACTGAACTCGCATGAGGCTATTCTCAAGCTGGCACGTACACTGCGGTATATGGGTGTGGATGCTGAATTGCGCAAGCGTGGAGCTGTTGAAGGCACCATTGTGCGCATCGGAGAATTTGAATTCGAATTCGTGGAAGGCAGTAGCTACTACTAAGTGGTAGTCTTCCACGGAGAGACAGATATATATGGATACGCAGAGTAGTGGGAGGAAACCCACCGCTCTGCGTTTTTTTTTGTTTTTTCTGACATGAGCAAGGGCTTAGCTTGTATACTGTGAGGAACGCATTTCGAAAAATAGGCGTGTCATGTATTGCCCTTTTGTCATAGATCCTATATAATGTCCACTATATGAATACATGAGTCTTTGAGGAGAGGACGTTCTGTGAACGAACGCTATTACTTAGTACGGGAAGATATTTTACCTGAGGCTGTGGTGAAGACCATGCAGGTTAAAGAACTACTGGCTTCAGGTGATGTCAAAACAGTGCATGAGGCCGTTGAACAGATCGGATTAAGCCGGAGTGCCTTTTACAAGTACAAAGATGGGATTCATCTGATTAATCAGCTTGAGCGTGAGAGAATTGTAACCATCTCCATTGATCTGGAGCATCAGTCGGGTATCTTGTCTCGTGTGCTCGGACATGTGGCTGGTTATGGAGCCAACGTACTTACGATCAATCAGAGTATTCCGCTTCAGGGAAGAGCCAATGTTGTCATTTCGGTGGAGACGACACATCTTCATGGAGAGATTGGTGAAATGCTGGATCGGATGCAGGATATGCCTGGCGTAAGACGCACACGTATTGTAGGCCAAGGTTAATGAGGCTTCAACATACAACGTTACGGTAGTTGCGGTGGGTGAATCTGGGGCCCTCATACTGGGCTGGCTCACGGACAAGATTAGACATTAGGGGGTAGATCGTTAGTGAAACCGGTAAAAGTCGGATTGTTGGGTCTGGGAACTGTCGGAACGGGAGTCGTTCGCATTGTGGAAGGAAATCAGGAGGATCTGAGCAGTCAGGTTGGATCGCCGATTATCATTGAGAAAATCGCAGTGAAAAATACTGAGAAAGACCGTGTCATTGCTGTAGACCGAGCCAAGCTTACGGAAGATCCTTGGGAAGTCATTCGTCACCCGGATATTGATGTCATCGTTGAAGTTATGGGCGGCATCGATCAGACGAAGGAGTATATTCTTGAAGCGTTGGAACGTGGGAAACATATTGTAACAGCGAATAAGGATCTCATGGCACTGCACGGTACGGAGATTTTGGCGAAGGCTCAAGAAAAACAATGTGACGTCTTCTATGAGGCGAGTGTTGCGGGGGGCATTCCGATCATTCGTACACTGATTGAAGGTTTCTCCTCTGACCGGATTACTCGCATTATGGGGATTGTGAACGGAACAACGAACTTTATTTTGACGAAAATGAGTCAGGAAGGTGCATCCTATGAAGAGGTACTGGCTGAGGCTCAGGCTTTGGGATACGCGGAAACGGACCCAACCTCGGATGTAGAAGGACTTGATGCGGCTCGCAAAATGGCGATCTTGAGTACGTTGGGCTTCCGCACCAATGTGGAATTGCAGGACGTAAGCGTTAAGGGGATTTCAACCGTCACCCGAGAAGATATTACGTATGCCAAACGACTTGGTTATGAGATGAAGTTACTGGGGATCGCGGATCGCACTGACGATGAAATCACGATCAGTGTTCAGCCGACGATGGTTAGACAGAATCACCCGATTGCCTCCGTCAACGGCGTGTTCAATGCAGTGTATGTACACGGTGAAGCTGTGGGGGAGACCATGTTCTACGGTGCAGGTGCGGGGGAACTCCCAACGGCAACTTCAGTTGTAGCTGATATTGTAGCGGTCATCAAAAACCTTAAACTGGGTGTGAATGGTCTAAAAGCGATCGTGCCTTATAAGCAGAAGCGACTGCAAAGCGATGAGCAGATTATGTCGAAAAACTTTATATTATTACATGTTGATGATAAAGCAGGAGTATTGGCACAGATCACGCAGATTTTTGCAGAATATGATGTCAGTCTGGCTTCGGTTGTTCAACAGCCGAATGAGCATAACCCGGATGCAGAGATTATTATTGTTACACATAATGCAAGTAAGGCGAGTATGGACAAAGTATTGAAACATTTTGAATCACTCAGCGTTATTCGCCGCATTAAGAGTGTCTATCGGGTCGAAGGTTAATGTCCTTGTCCCGTCAGAATCTCGTTATAACTCAAGAGTTCAATGATAGGCATGTCAGCATAAGCATTTCATCATTTTAGAATATTAAATCATAAAGGAGTTTACCCACAATGAGATATCAAGGATTATTGCAAACATACAGAGAGCACCTTCCGGTTAATGAAAATACACCCCTGCTTACGCTTCAGGAAGGCAACACCCCTTTGATTCATGCAGAGAATCTGTCTGAGGAACTGGGTTTGAATCTGTATTTCAAATATGAAGGCTTGAACCCAACAGGTTCGTTCAAAGACCGCGGAATGGTTATGGCGGTTGCCAAAGCAATGGAAGAGGGCAGCCACACAATCATGTGTGCATCCACAGGTAATACGTCTGCAGCTGCAGCTGCTTATGCTGCACGTGGTGGTCTCAATTGTATCGTGCTGATTCCGAATAACAACATTGCACTGGGTAAACTGGCCCAAGCCATGATTTACGGAGCCAAAGTAATCGCGATCAATGGTAACTTTGACCGGGCACTCGAAATCGTGCGTGAGATTACAGCAAAACATCCAATCACACTTGTAAACTCTGTAAATCCATACCGGATTGAAGGACAGAAGACAGCGGCGTTTGAAGTTATTGAACAACTTGGCGAAGCGCCTGACGTTCTGGCTATTCCAGTTGGTAATGCGGGGAATATCTCTGCGTATTGGAAAGGCTTCAAAGAATATAAAGAGGCAGGTAAATCTAACACGCTGCCGCGCATGGTTGGTTTTGAAGCTGAAGGGGCGATGGCTATTGTCAAAGGTGAGCCGATCCTGGAGCCTGAAACCGTAGCAACAGCGATTCGAATTGGTAATCCAGCGAGCTGGAAAACGGCAGTAGCTGCGGCCGAGGAATCTGGCGGACAGATTAACTATGTAACGGATGAACAGATCTTGGCGGCGTATCGTACGCTTGCTGCTCGTGAGGGGATTTTTGCTGAACCTGCTTCTGCAGCTTCCCTTGCCGGTGTATACAAACTGAAGAGTGAAGGGTACTTTAAAGGCGGAGAGACTGTGGTTTGTGTGCTGACAGGCAATGGCCTGAAAGATCCGAATATCGCGATCCAAACGGTAGCTACCGAGCCACTGGTTGTTGAGGATACGGAAGAAGCGGTAATGGCAGCTATCGCCCAACTGGAGCAGCAGTCTGTATGAGTTTGCTAGAAAAGGTAACCGTAAAAATACCTGCAAGTACAGCCAATCTGGGTCCAGGGTTTGATACCCTGGGCATGGCATTGTCTTTGTATGCCTGGTTGGAAATGAAACCAGCGGAGCAGACAACATTCCATCTCCATGGTGATCATTTGACAGGTTTGCCTACGGATAAATCCAATCTGATCTATGAAGTTGCACAGATGGTATTCGAAGAAGCTGGGGTATCGGTACCCGAATTGGAGATTTCCATGTATTCCGACATCCCGCTTACGCGGGGACTCGGGAGTAGCGCTTCAGCCATCGTTGGCGCACTGGCAGCAGCTAATGCATTAATTGGTGGTCTCTTGTCAGATGCCAAGCTTCTGGATATGGCCACATCTCTTGAGAAACATCCAGATAATGTGGGTGCCTCTTTGTACGGCGGAATTATTACAGCTGCTTGGGATGGTCATCACGTAGATCATATACGTATTGAGCCACATCAGGATTTGCAGGCTTTGGTTATTGTGCCTGAATTCCAGCTGTCTACCTCAAAAGCAAGGAATGTGATTCCAGAGCAATTTGGCATGTCTGATGTGGTGCATAACATTAGCAGATCCGCACTGCTTGTAGCGGCTTTGGCAAGTGGGCGATTGGATATGATACAGAAGGCGATGTCAGATCGTATTCATCAACCTTACCGGGCATCATTGGTACCGGGCATGTCCGAGATATTGGAACATGCCGCCGATCATGGAGCTTTGGGAGCTGCTCTGAGTGGAGCGGGACCTACTGTGTTGACGTTGGTAGATCGTCATGACACCCGGAAAGCAGAACTGGAACAATATTTGCTGGACACCATGGGACGGGAAGGCATATCTGCCTCTGCACTGTGGCTGGATCCGGATTTGGATGGTGTAACCGTGCTGGCTGATCAAGACGAACGTCCTTTTTTGGACAGAATCAAAGGGGAAGTTAATGCATGAAACGAATTGCAGTATTACCTGAAGGCTCGGTCTCCCATGAAGCAATTGATTTTCTCTTTAACGGTGAAAAGCTCGACCTGCTTCACTCCAAGCTGATTTCAGATGTTTTTCGTGCTGTGGATAACGGAAATGCACAGTACAGTGTCATTCCGATCGAAAATACGATAGAAGGTTCTGTTAGTCTTCATATGGACTGGCTTGTGAATGAGGTGGATATTCCAATGCAAGCAGAATGGGTGTATCCATCCATTCAGAATGTCATTGGACATGGCGAGGAATTTATGACGGAGAGTGGCGAGTATGACTTTGGTAGAATCACGAAAATCATGTCTCATCCGGTGGCTATTCCACAGTGTCAGAATTTTATTCGACTGCATTCACCAGGAGCGGACCTTGAAGGTGTAAACAGTACAGCCGAAGCTGTAGAAATTGTGAAAAAAAATCCGGGTAAAGGCTGGGTAGCGATCGGGACAAAGCTTGCTGCTCAGAAGCACGGTCTGCATATTATGGCTGAACGGGTCACAGATCATGACAACAATTATACCCGTTTTGTGCTCATAGGCCATGAGCCTGTGAACATCCCCCGTGAACCGGATCATGTAAAAACCAGCTTGCTGGTAACGTTGCCAGAAGATGCGCCGGGAGCTTTGCATCAGGTATTGTCGGCTTTTGCCTGGCGGAAGCTGAACTTGACCCGGCTCGAATCTCGTCCAACGAAGAAACGATTGGGTAGCTACTATTTTTACATTGATGTTATCGAAACAGTTGACTCAATATTACTCACCGCAGCTATGGCTGAAATTGAGGCATTGAATTGTCAGGTGCGCGTTCTTGGTAGCTATCCCTGTTATACATACCCTTCGAGGTAATTGACCTGATGGTGGTTGGGAATGTTAGAAGGTTGTCATAAGTCTGGGTAGAATGAGTGAGTAATCGCTTGTCATTTGGTGTACAATGGACGGGTTAGTAACGTTTCGGAGTTCAGGGAATGGATATTTTATGGAGGTGCAGTCATCGGTGGCAGAGCAATGGATTTATTTGGATGGTCAGTATGTGACCAAAGAGAACGCAACCGTTTCGGTATATGATCATGGATTTTTGTATGGAGACGGGATTTTCGAAGGTATTCGGATCTATAACGGAAACATTTTTAGATGTAAGGCCCATTTGGATCGTTTGTATGATTCAGCGAAATCCATCAGTTTGAATATCCCGCTATCTATTGATGAGATGCTGGAAGTAATGGCTGAAACGGTACGCCGCAATGATATGCGTAATGGCTATATTCGTCTAATTGTATCGCGTGGCCCTGGTAATCTGGGGTTGGACCCGCTACGTTGCCCCAAGGCATCTGTAATTATCATCGTGGAGCAATTGGCGATCTATCCGGAGGAAGCGTATCTTACTGGGTTGAAAGCAGTGTCCGTATCCCAACGCCGAAACATACCAGATGCATTGAATCCGAAAATTAAATCATTGAACTATTTGAATAACATTCTGGTTAAAATCCAGTCTAACTATTCAGGTGCTGGTGAAGCGATTATGCTGAATTCCCAAGGGTACGTTACTGAGGGTTCAAGTGATAACATCTTCATCATCAAAAATGGTGTAGTATACACGCCTCCTTGTTATCTCGGAGCGCTTGAAGGGATTACACGTCAAGCCATTATCGATCTATGTGGCGAGCTTGAGCTTGAATTAAAAGAAATTCCATTCACCCTCCATGATGTGTATATCGCAGACGAAGTCTTTTTCACCGGAACAGCTGCAGAAGTTATCGCTGCATATGAAGTAGATGGAAGAACAATTGGTACGGGTGTAGCAGGTCCTGTTACGCTGAGATTGCTTGAAGCATTCCGTCAGATTGTTGACAAAGATGGCTATAAAGTGTGGGAATCTTAGGCTTGAATAGAACAACATAGGGAACAGGAATCCTCCTTGTCCGATAAAATTCAGCATACCTGGCGTATGGGGATTTTAGAGACAGGAGGATTTTTTTTGTTTAGTTGATGTCATTAGCCCGGTTTCTGCATAGGATGTAGTAACGGTATGGGCGAATGTACTGCCCAAGTATGACGTCTAGGAGGTTAGTTCCCTGTGAAAATACACATGGTGAAAAAAGGTGACACATTATATTTGCTGTCCCAAAAATACAATGTTGCGCTGGACAAATTGATCGTGGCTAATCCGCAAATCACGAATCCCGACAAACTGGATATTGGCATGAAGGTCAAGATCCCTGCAGAGCCGGTAACACCGAAACCAGAAGGCATGTTGCACAGTCATAAGGTTCAGCAAGGGGATTCATTATGGAAGTTGTCACAAGCCTGGGGAGTTCCTTTAAAAGATATGATTAATGCGAATCCACAGCTGAAGAATCCGAACGCTCTTCTGGTGGGGGAAACGGTATACATCCCTTCTATGCATGCACAAGGAAATACCACGTCTAATTCAGGCGCCAGCAACATGGGTGCGCATGAAAAGTTGGTGCCTGAAAGCAAGGAGTACACGGGAGTCAAAGAAGAACCTTCACCATCGGCGCCAGTGACGCCAACTCCTCCTGTATTAGAGGTTCCAGTCCCAGTCCCAGTCCCAGTCTCGCCACCGGCTAATCCGGTAAAGCCAAATGTGATGCCGGAACTGGAAGTGCTGCCGCAGTTGCCTGAAATCCCTGAAGTGAAACCGGAAAAAGCAAAAGAAAAAGAAACGCACAAAAAGGAAGAGGTTAAGCCTGAGCTTCATGTTAAGCCCGTTACTGATTCCAAGAAATATACAATGCCTAGTCTTTCTCCAGAAATGATGCCTTTACCAGTAATGCCTAATACGAAGTCTCCTTCTGAGATTGCGCCTGTAACAAAAGCGCCTTGCGGCTGCGGAAATAAATTGCATCATGCTCCTGCGGAACATCCTTATGCTCAAGTGCCGGTCCCTGCACAGGAGGTATATGTTGTTCAGCAAGACATGTACACGGCGGGAGCGAGTAACAATTCTCCGTTTCCAGGAATTCCGGAAGTTAGCCCTTATAGTGGCGGTGATCTTTCGAACAGCCCGTGGACTGGGGCGGAGCAAAATCATAATCACAACAACGTTATGCCCAATCTGTCCGCAGAAATGCAAAATAATTCATTTCCAATTGCACCGGCTGGCCATGTGAACAGTCCGTTTCCGACATTCGCAGCACCTAGTCATATGAATCATCAGCCGCCTTTCATTTCTCCATATTCGATGCTTCCATACCCACCATGCGGATGTGGTTCACATTCACATGTGCCTCACTATACTTATCCATCTCATGGGTATCAGGATCCGGCATGGAACATGTATGGTCCTTCGTACGGTATGCCACCTGAAATGTCCACATCAACGATGCCAAACCAGCCTATTGAGTATGCTTATCAGAATCCCTATCCTACCCAGAACATGGTTCCGCCGTCTCCACTTGGTGCTTTTGGCGACATGTACCCTCCGCAAGGCCAAGGCAAGAGTGGCAAAAAAGGGAGACGTGATGACGCTAATTTAAGTCAGGCATCAATTGAAGAGTTTGATTCGGAGACGAAGTCCAAGCAAGCCGGGAATAAGCTGGTAGCTGCGAAACGCAGAACAGCCAAAACTCCAGTGAAGAATAAATCCAAGGTTTCTGTCTCTGGAAAATCATCCAGAGAGGGTAGAACAACTTCCAGCCCGCGTACACCAGCCAAAAAACGCCGTAATCCATGGATACAAAACTAAAGAAATGCAGTTGCTGAAAAGTAAGTGAAATTATCTGTTATACAAAAGATAAGCCAGCTCCTTATTAGAGAGCTGGTTTCTCTTTTGTATAAGTATAAATTGGATTATGCATAACGAATCCATAATTGTTCAGGACAGGCTGATGTAGAACATTTCATTGAGGAATTGTTGTAAACACTTTCATGAGTATGTTAAAATATTTGTATCTATGGGGTCATCACTGTAATGGTACAAGATAGGGAATCGATGTAATGTGATACCTTTCAGTTCATACAAACCACTAAATAAAAGAAACAAAAAAACTGTTGCATTAGATTCAGCCATATGATATATTATTTAAGTCGCCGCTGAAACATAGTGCTGACACGGAATACAGAATAACAAGTTTGATCTTTGAAAACTGAACAACGAGTGAGTAAATATTCTGCTTGCAGAATGAACGCGAAAGTTTGAGACAAGCCTTGGCTTGAATCGGCTGGAGCACAAATGAGATTTTTAATCTCGTCAGATTCAAAATGAGCATATCGCTCTTTTCAAATACTTGAGATGATTTTTATAACGTCTAACCACGTTACTGAAATTCATCTTTTATTGGAGAGTTTGATCCTGGCTCAGGACGAACGCTGGCGGCATGCCTAATACATGCAAGTCGAGCGGACTTGAAGAGAAGCTTGCTTCTCTGATGGTTAGCGGCGGACGGGTGAGTAACACGTAGGCAACCTGCCCTCAAGTTTGGGACAACTACCGGAAACGGTAGCTAATACCGAATAATTGTTTTCTTCACCTGAAGAGAACTGGAAAGACGGAGTAATCTGTCACTTGGGGATGGGCCTGCGGCGCATTAGCTAGTTGGTGAGGTAACGGCTCACCAAGGCGACGATGCGTAGCCGACCTGAGAGGGTGATCGGCCACACTGGGACTGAGACACGGCCCAGACTCCTACGGGAGGCAGCAGTAGGGAATCTTCCGCAATGGGCGAAAGCCTGACGGAGCAATGCCGCGTGAGTGATGAAGGTTTTCGGATCGTAAAGCTCTGTTGCCAGGGAAGAACGCTTGGGAGAGTAACTGCTCTCAAGGTGACGGTACCTGAGAAGAAAGCCCCGGCTAACTACGTGCCAGCAGCCGCGGTAATACGTAGGGGGCAAGCGTTGTCCGGAATTATTGGGCGTAAAGCGCGCGCAGGCGGTCATTTAAGTCTGGTGTTTAATCCCGGGGCTCAACCCCGGATCGCACTGGAAACTGGGTGACTTGAGTACAGAAGAGGAGAGTGGAATTCCACGTGTAGCGGTGAAATGCGTAGATATGTGGAGGAACACCAGTGGCGAAGGCGACTCTCTGGGCTGTAACTGACGCTGAGGCGCGAAAGCGTGGGGAGCAAACAGGATTAGATACCCTGGTAGTCCACGCCGTAAACGATGAGTGCTAGGTGTTAGGGGTTTCGATACCCTTGGTGCCGAAGTTAACACATTAAGCACTCCGCCTGGGGAGTACGGTCGCAAGACTGAAACTCAAAGGAATTGACGGGGACCCGCACAAGCAGTGGAGTATGTGGTTTAATTCGAAGCAACGCGAAGAACCTTACCAGGTCTTGACATCCCTCTGATCGATGCAGAGATGTATCTTTCCTTCGGGACAGAGGAGACAGGTGGTGCATGGTTGTCGTCAGCTCGTGTCGTGAGATGTTGGGTTAAGTCCCGCAACGAGCGCAACCCTTATATTTAGTTGCCAGCACTTCGGGTGGGCACTCTAGATAGACTGCCGGTGACAAACCGGAGGAAGGTGGGGATGACGTCAAATCATCATGCCCCTTATGACCTGGGCTACACACGTACTACAATGGCCAGTACAACGGGCTGCGAAATCGCGAGATGGAGCCAATCCCAACAAAGCTGGTCTCAGTTCGGATTGCAGGCTGCAACTCGCCTGCATGAAGTCGGAATTGCTAGTAATCGCGGATCAGCATGCCGCGGTGAATACGTTCCCGGGTCTTGTACACACCGCCCGTCACACCACGAGAGTTTATAACACCCGAAGTCGGTGGGGTAACCGCAAGGAGCCAGCCGCCGAAGGTGGGATAGATGATTGGGGTGAAGTCGTAACAAGGTAGCCGTATCGGAAGGTGCGGCTGGATCACCTCCTTTCTATGGAGAATCGTTTCCCGAGTGGAAACATTCAAATAAGCAGGTTCTTTAGAACCTGCACAGCGACTCATTTCGGTCCGTCACTTCGGTGTGGATGAAATGAAAAGCAAAACACTCACTCGTTGCTCAGTTTTGAGAGCTCAAACTCTCAAACAGCTTGCTTTTGCATGGAGCTTGTTCTTTGAAAACTAGATATCGAAACGAAATTTTGCGAATTAGAACATTCCTTTAAGGGATGAATGCTTGTTCGGTTCAAGTAACCGATCAACAATCATCCTAGCTGATCTTGTGTAAACAAGTGAAGTGTTTATAAGGTAGATAATTGCTGTTGTGATGGTATCGAATGGGAGTGACTTTTGGCTTTGCGCAAGCAAAACAAGAGAAGCGAGCCGTCGAAATCGGAACAATTTGGTTAAGCTACTAAGAGCACACGGAGGATGCCTAGGCGCTAGGAGCCGATGAAGGACGTGGCGAACAACGAAACTGCCTCGGGGAGCTGTAAGCAAGCTTTGATCCGGGGGTGTCCGAATGGGGAAACCCAGCTGGGGTAATTTCCAGTTACTCATAACTGAATACATAGGTTATGCAGAGGCATACCAGGGGAACTGAAACATCTAAGTACCCTGAGGAAGAGAAAACAATAGTGATTCCGTCAGTAGCGGCGAGCGAACGCGGAGAAGCCCAAACCAGAGAGCTTGCTCTTTGGGGTTGTGGGACGTCTCACATGGAGTTACAAAGGAACCGATTAAGCGAAGAGGTCTGGAAAGGCCCGCCAAAGAAGGTAAAAGCCCTGTAGTTGAAAGTCGGTTCTCTCCGAGACGGATCCCGAGTAGTGCGGGGCACGTGAAACCCCGTATGAATCCGGCAGGACCATCTGCCAAGGCTAAATACTTCCTAGCGACCGATAGTGAAGCAGTACCGTGAGGGAAAGGTGAAAAGCACCCCGGAAGGGGAGTGAAATAGAACCTGAAACCGTGTGCTTACAAAAAGTCAGAGCCCGTTTTAGGGGTGATGGCGTGCCTTTTGTAGAATGAACCGGCGAGTTACGTTCCCGTGCAAGGTTAAGGTGAAGAGCCGGAGCCGCAGCGAAAGCGAGTCTGAATAGGGCGACATAGTACGTGGACGTAGACCCGAAACCGGGTGATCTACCCCTGTCCAGGGTGAAGGTGCGGTAACACGCACTGGAGGCCCGAACCCACGCATGTTGAAAAATGCGGGGATGAGGTGGGGGTAGCGGAGAAATTCCAATCGAACTCGGAGATAGCTGGTTCTCCCCGAAATAGCTTTAGGGCTAGCCTCGGAAAACAGAGTCGTGGAGGTAGAGCACTGATTGGGTGCGGGGCCCGCAAGGGTTACCAAGCTCAGTCAAACTCCGAATGCCATAGACTTACTTCCGGGAGTCAGACAGTGAGTGCTAAGATCCATTGTCAAAAGGGAAACAGCCCAGACCATCAGCTAAGGTCCCCAAGTGTGTGTTAAGTGGGAAAGGATGTGGAGTTGCACAGACAACCAGGATGTTGGCTTAGAAGCAGCCACCATTGAAAGAGTGCGTAATAGCTCACTGGTCGAGTGACTCTGCGCCGAAAATGTAACGGGGCTAAACACGCCACCGAAGCTATGGCTTGATGCAATGCATCAGGGGTAGGGGAGCGTTGTATAAGGGTTGAAGGTGTACCGTAAGGAGCGCTGGACATTATACAAGTGAGAATGCCGGTATGAGTAACGAAAAGACAAGTGAGAATCTTGTCCGCCGAAAGCCTAAGGGTTCCTGAGGAAGGCTCGTCCGCTCAGGGTAAGTCGGGACCTAAGGCGAGGCCGAAAGGCGTAGTCGAAGGACAACAGGTCGAAATTCCTGTACCACCGTAAGCCGTTATGAGCAATGGGGGGACGCAGTAGGGTAGTGACGCGGACTGATGGATGTCCGTCTAAGCAGTAAGGCTGATGTGTAGGCAAATCCGCACATTACTAAGGCTGAGCTGTGATGGGGAGCGAAAATTACAGTAGCGAAGGTCATGATCTCACACTGCCAAGAAAAGCCTCTAGCCAGGTGATGGTGCCCGTACCGCAAACCGACACAGGTAGGCGAGAAGAGTATTCTAAGGCGCGCGGAAGAACTCTCGTTAAGGAACTCGGCAAAATGACCCCGTAACTTCGGGAGAAGGGGTGCCCCGGTAGTGTGAATAGCACGAGGGGGCCGCAGTGAAAAGGCCCAAGCGACTGTTTAGCAAAAACACAGGTCTGTGCGAAGCCGTAAGGCGAAGTATACGGGCTGACGCCTGCCCGGTGCTGGAAGGTTAAGGGGAGTGGTTAGGAGCAATCCGAAGCTGTGAACCGAAGCCCCAGTAAACGGCGGCCGTAACTATAACGGTCCTAAGGTAGCGAAATTCCTTGTCAGGTAAATTCTGACCCGCACGAATGGCGTAACGACTTGGGCGCTGTCTCAACGAGAGATCCGGTGAAATTTTAATACCTGTGAAGATGCAGGTTACCCGCGACAAGACGGAAAGACCCCATGGAGCTTTACTGCAGCTTGATATTGAATTTGGGTACGATCTGTACAGGATAGGTGGGAGCCTTTGAAGCATGAGCGCCAGCTTGTGTGGAGGCAACGTTGGGATACCACCCTGATCGTATCTAGGTTCTAACCTGGTACCGTAATCCGGTGCGGGGACAGTGTCAGGTGGGCAGTTTGACTGGGGCGGTCGCCTCCTAAAGAGTAACGGAGGCGCCCAAAGGTTCCCTCAGAATGGTTGGAAATCATTCGAAGAGTGCAAAGGCATAAGGGAGCTTGACTGCGAGACCTACAAGTCGAGCAGGGACGAAAGTCGGGCTTAGTGATCCGGTGGTACCGCATGGAAGGGCCATCGCTCAACGGATAAAAGCTACCCTGGGGATAACAGGCTTATCTCCCCCAAGAGTCCACATCGACGGGGAGGTTTGGCACCTCGATGTCGGCTCATCGCATCCTGGGGCTGAAGTAGGTCCCAAGGGTTGGGCTGTTCGCCCATTAAAGCGGTACGCGAGCTGGGTTCAGAACGTCGTGAGACAGTTCGGTCCCTATCTGTCGTGGGCGTAGGAAATTTGAGAGGAGCTGTCCTTAGTACGAGAGGACCGGGATGGACGTACCGCTGGTGTACCAGTTGTTCCGCCAGGAGCACCGCTGGGTAGCTATGTACGGAAGGGATAAACGCTGAAAGCATCTAAGCGTGAAGCCCCCCTCAAGATGAGATTTCCCAGTATGTAAGACCCCTTGAAGACGACGAGGTAGATAGGCTGGGGGTGGAAGTGCAGCAATGCATGGAGCTGACCAGTACTAATCGGTCGAGGGCTTATCCAATATGCAAGTGATAAATCGCAAATTTCGTTTCGAATCTAGTTTTCAGAGAATGATCTCTGAAATGAAAATCGGTACATCACAGAACGTGTGTATGATTTTCAGTTCCATATTTGATTTCAAGAAGCTATGCTTCGACAAATCACGTTTGGTGGCGATAGCGGAGGGGTTCCACACGTACCCATCCCGAACACGACCGTTAAGCCCTCTAGCGCCGATGGTACTTGGACCGCAGGGTCCTGGGAGAGTAGGACGCCGCCAAGCGAACTCTTTCATCATACATAGAAAACAGGCTTTGCATGTGGACGTTGTACGATGAATTGCATTTGCTCTGCAAATGCATATTATTCCCTGATAGCTCAGTTGGTAGAGCACTCGACTGTTAATCGAGTTGTCACAGGTTCGAGCCCTGTTCGGGGAGCCAGTAAGGCCCGTTGGTCAAGGGGTTAAGACACCTCCCTTTCACGGAGGTAACAGGGGTTCAAATCCCCTACGGGTCATATTCATGGAGGCTTAGCTCAGCTGGGAGAGCATCTGCCTTACAAGCAGAGGGTCGGGGGTTCGATCCCCTCAGCCTCCACCATAACACTTTAATAATGACGCGGGGTGGAGCAGCCCGGTAGCTCGTCGGGCTCATAACCCGAAGGCCGCAGGTTCAAATCCTGCCCCCGCAATTTATCTTTCCTTAGAGAAAGTAATCTGGAACCGTGGTGTAGTTGGCCTAACATGCCTGCCTGTCACGCAGGAGATCGCGGGTTCGAATCCCGTCGGTTCCGCCATTTTTATACTATTAAATATCGCATGCGGACGTGGCTCAGCGGTAGAGCATCGCCTTGCCAAGGCGAGGGTCGCGGGTTCGATTCCCGTCGTCCGCTCCAATATTTTGCGCCCTTAGCTCAGCTGGATAGAGCGTTTGACTACGAATCAAAAGGCCGGGAGTTCGAATCTCTCAGGGCGCGCCATTATAACTTCAAATTTGCCGGCGTGGCGGAATGGCAGACGCGCTCGACTCAAAATCGAGTGGGAAACCGTGGAGGTTCGAGTCCTCTCGCCGGTATATATAACGGGATGTAGCTCAGCTTGGTAGAGCACCTGGTTTGGGACCAGGGGGTCGCATGTTCAAATCGTGTCATCCCGATCACAAAAAAGTACTATCTATAATTAGATAGTACTTTTTTGTTGTGTTCTAAATAGTGGAGTGTTAGATCAATGGAACACTTAGCAAAGTAACTTTTCGAGTAACTCAGGATAAGTTTCCTCAGCTTATATTGTCTTCAGGTTAATTTTGCATAAAGCCTTATTCTTTAGGTCACAATAAGTTTAAAAAGTGATAGAAGGGGTTCATGTGAACACGTTTAACTTCAGAAAACAATTCAAGAGACGCTGGCGACGGTGGAAACGAACATTATGGATGACGGCGGCTTTGCTCGCAGTTACAATATTGGCATATAGCGGGTTGCCAATATCATCTGCAATTGAGCGTTTGCTGACGACTGATTTCAGTGAGGCTACAAGTGCCATGGGACCAGTTACGCAGGAAACAAGATCTGAAGAGGAAATTCAGGCGCTAGTGGAGCAACTGGGTCCTGATCCGGATCGTTTAACGAGTGTGGTTTTGGAAACAGATTATATCTGCGGAGTGGAGACAGAGCAGCTGGGCAAGATGGCTATCCCAGAGGTAAAGATGCTATTAGCGCAACATCCGGAGTGGGATGCTAGGGTGGATACATCCGATGCATTGTATTTGAAGCAACGTGTAGAGGATTTGTCACCTCTCTGTAAACAACAGGCGTATATCAGTATAGATGCTGTAGGTAATCTCAATTTGTATGAGGGTAAGCCAGCAGATGAGAAGGTCATTCGAACGTTTTTTCAGCTGGATGTTGGCACGTTGGAGAGTTCTTTGCCTGAAGGAGTGTTGAGGCAATTACAGCAGGGCATACGAATTCAGGACAAGGATGAATATGACAGCGTGATCTCTACGTTCAGTGACTATGCAGTCGATGAAAACCATAAATTAATCCGTAATGGCGGGTAACCTAATCGACTCATTTACAATGTTGAGATGAATTTTATAAACATCGAATAACACGAAAACATTTAACAACCTATATAGAATGTAGTGAAGGACATCGAATAGATGTCCTTTTTGTCGTTTTAACTCAAAACGATAAAATACGGATAGTATGTAGAAAATTCACGAAGTAAGGCGTGTTTTGGGTTGAACAAAGTTTTTCCTGCCGGAGGGTCTATCTTTTGTTATAATGAAATGAACGATACATATGTTCGCTTTTTATGAGGGAGAGATGGTTTTGCGTTTTTTGGGAATTGACCCGGGGATTGCGATTGTTGGTTTTGGTTTTGTGGATAAAATCGGCAGTAAGGTGGTACCCGTACAATATGGATGTATTCAGACGGAAGCTCATACCCCGGATGAGGAACGGTTGCTTCACGTGTACGAGGGTATGGTGCAATTAATTGATAAATATAAGCCAGATGCAGTAGCGCTGGAGAAACTTTTTTTTAACCGGAACGTTACAACAGCGATGTCTGTCAGCCAGGCCAGAGGAGTTATGATTCTCGCTGCAGCACAGAAAGGTTTACCCATTGCAGAGTATACTCCAATGCAGATCAAGCAGGCTGTTGTTGGATACGGTAAAGCAGAGAAGAAGCAAGTGCAGGAGATGGTCAAGATGTTCTTGCGTCTTCAAGTCGTTCCTAAACCGGATGACGTAGCTGATGCGTTGGCTGTAGCCGTGTGTCATGCACACTCTTATACATTAAATTCCAAGTTGAATGAGGTATTGCGAAAATGATTGATTTTCTAAGAGGACAGTTCATGCATGTAGAGAATGATTATATTGTACTGGACGTTCATGGTGTAGGGTATCGCGTGTTCTGTCCGAACCCATTTACATTTGCTAAACAAGAGGGCGAAATAACCGTGTATACGCACCATCACGTGCGTGAGGATGCGATGTTACTGTTTGGCTTTGTTACAAGGGATGAACAGCGTTTGTTTCGTAAACTGATTGAAGTATCTGGTATCGGTCCAAAGGTGGCTCTGGGTATACTCGCTGGAGGTACACCAGAACATGTGGTTACAGCGATTTATCAGGAGAATCTTACGTTCTTGACCAAATTGCCAGGTATCGGAAAGAAGACGGCGCAACGCATGATTCTGGATCTTAAGGATAAGCTGGATGGCTTTGGCGTGGCAGCTTATGCAACAGGTCTGTTCGCTCCTCCATCGGAAGAGACGGGAAGTGGCTCCGCCTGGGATGAGTCACGTGAAGGTTTGAAGGCACTCGGGTATACGGATAGTGAGCTGGATAAGGTATGGCTCAAATTGAAAAAGGATGTTACTACAGCGGATTCCGTTGATGTATTGATGAAACGGGCACTGCAAATGCTGTTTACGGGATAAAGAAACCGGCTGAGTTCGGGAGAAACCGCACATATTATTAAATTGCTGTAGCCTTCAAAAAAAGGTAGGGATGAACATGGATGACCGGATTATTTCCGCAAACCTGATGATGGAAGACCAGAATGTTGAGCTGAGCCTTCGTCCCCGGTATCTGAATGAATATATCGGACAAAATCAGGTGAAGGAAAATTTAAAGATATATATTGAAGCTGCCAAATTACGTAATGAGGCATTGGATCACGTTTTGTTATATGGACCACCTGGACTTGGTAAAACAACACTTGCCAATATCATTGCCAACGAATTGGGCGTTAATTTACGAACCACATCTGGCCCTGCCATTGAGCGCCCGGGTGATCTTGCAGCATTGTTAACCAATCTGCAGGAAGGGGATGTCCTGTTTATTGACGAGATTCATCGTTTGCATCGTACGGTTGAAGAAGTTATGTACCCCGCTATGGAAGATTCGGCATTGGATATTATGATTGGTAAAGGGCCAAGTGCACGTTCTGTGCGGCTGGATCTGCCATCGTTCACTCTGATTGGGGCTACAACGCGTGCTGGTTTGCTGTCTGCTCCACTTCGAGACCGATTTGGGGTTATTAGTCGCTTGGAATTCTATACGGTGGATGAACTGGCTTATATCGTCTCACGCTCTACAGAAATTTTGGGTGTGGAGATTATTGGTGATGCAGCGGAAGAGATTGCATTGCGCTCGCGTGGACACCAAGGATTGCGAAACCGTTTGCTCAAACGAGTGCGGGACTTTGCACAGGTACGTGGTGACGGAATCATAACGCAGGCACTGGCGGAAGAAGCGCTTCAACGTCTCCAGATTGACCCTCTTGGACTGGATGACATTGATCATAAGATGCTCAAATCCATGATCAACAGTTTCCGTGGAGGCCCGGTAGGATTGGATACCATCGCTGCTACGATCGGAGAGGAAAGTCAGACCATTGAGGATGTCTATGAACCGTATCTGCTTCAAATAGGTATGATTCAGCGCACGCCGAGGGGCAGGATTGTGACTGATCTCGCCTATCATCATTTGGGTCTGCCTGTCCCACCAAGGGACGGTAAGTAGTTCAAATTTGAAGTACATTACCGGTTGTAAAGATTGAAAAAACCTAGGATTTATCCGATATATACTGAAGGATATGCATGGAGAGGAGTCTGATTGTGGGAAAAGCAATACGAACGAAGAAGTGGAGTCGTCGATTGAAGGTACTGGCGGCAGCTCTTTTGACGGTGGGATGTCTGCAAGTGCCGGCGTATGCAGCAGGAAATGATGGACAGATGATCCGTGTAGCCATGTTTGCGAATCTGGGCAGTACGTATAAATCGACTACACCACTCATTACGCTTGAATCGACGGGACAATGGAGCATCCAATCGGAGAGCGGCGCAAGTGTAAGTCTTCCAGCAGGACAAGTTCGTTTCAGTGCAGATGGATTTCGAGTGAAGGTATTGGAAACAGCGGACTTCAAAACAGCGGCTGCGGCAGCAAAATTGTTGCAGGCAACCGCGGATAAGCCATTGCTGTT
>NZ_PKQK01000004.1 GCF_002968835.1 Paenibacillus sp. PCH8
CTTTATTCTTACTAACATTCCAAAATATGTGATTAAAATTAAATTACTCAACGTTACAATTTAAGAATTATATATTATATTGATAGAAAAGATACATATTGTCTAGAAAACACAGATTTGTATGCTTCTTTTTTAATTTATGGATGAATTGTCTAAAATACTAGCAAGCGGGTGGGGAAATGCCTAACTATGATTTTCATAATTGCCTATCTCCAAGAGAGTTCGAGGAGTTGGTGCGAGATATTCTTGAGATTAAGGAGGAAGTTGACTTTGAAATTTCCGGTAGAGGGAAAGATGGGGGCGTCGACCTGCGTTATTGGGAAGAAGATACCAAAATTATCGTCCAAGTTAAATGTTATCAAAATAATTACAATCAATTGTTCAATATTTTAAAAAACCAAGAAAAACAGAAGGCAAAGGCTTTAGCACCATCTCGTTATATTCTTGTAACTTCTGTTCAACTCGAATTAAATCAGCGTCAAAAGATACTTGATCTGTTTGAAGGTATGATTGCAAGACATGCTGACATTATAGATAGGGTTGATTTGAACAACTTGCTAGGAAATGAGAAGTACCATAGCGTTGAACGTGCTCATTACAAATTATGGATTAGTAGCACGAATATCATTACATCACTTCTTGATGAAGTTGTTCACCGGGATATCATCGCGGAGTCAAAGGGAGAATTAAAGGAAATAGAGAGAACGGTAAAGGTGTTTGTTCAAAACCCTAGTTTTGGTCGTGCTATAGATATTTTAGAAAAATTTAGGTATGTGTTAATTTCTGGAGAGCCAGGTATCGGTAAGACTACGTTGGGACGTTGTTTGGCTGCTTATTTTTTACAGCGAAAAGGCTATAATGAGTTCGTTTATGCAGATACAGTAAGCACGGCACTGAGAATGTATAAAGAACAGGAGAAGCAGGTTTTCTTTTTTGATGATTTTTGGGGAGATACCTTTAAAGATGAAAAAATTCCTCATAATGAGGAAAAACATTTGTTAAAGTTTATTCATCGAATTTCAAATTCACATAATAAAATTTTGATCTTAACTTCCCGAGAATACGTACTTCAGCAAGGGCAAACCCAATATCAAAATGAACAACTAAAAAGAACCTTTGATATGGGGAAATGCATTCTTCAATTGGAAGATTACTCAAATTTGACTAAGGCGAAAATTTTGTTTAATCACATTTACTTTTCCCGCCTTGAATGGGAATATGTTCAGGTTATAGCTAATGGATACGAGAGAATCGTAGATCATCCTAATTATAATCCAAGGATTATTGAAACTTTTCTTGATCAAGGTTCAATTTTGTTTGAGGATGTTTCTCCCTCGGAATATTATAAAGAATTTCTAAAATACTTGAGAGAGCCTCTAGATTTCTGGAAGAGTATCTTTATGAAGCAAACTTTAGGTTGTCAACTAACAGCCCTTATTTTGTTTTTATCATCTCAACCTATACGATTAACCGATTTAGAGTTTTCATACTATTCTTGCTTAGAATCAAGTAGGAAAAGTAATCTAACCATTCAAGAATTCGATTTTCACAGCGTTATTGCTCAATTAGAAAAAACGATGATCACGACCTATTATGAGGAGGAAACGTCAACAATACTAGTAAAATTCCAGAATCCGTCCATTAAAGACTTTTTACATGATTATTTAACTAAAAATATACATTATTATGGTAAGACTCTAATAGAGGGGAGTCCGTTCATCAATCAAATATTCTTCATGTTTAAGGTCACAAATGTAGTGCGTGGAATCAATGATCTCACAGAAGAAGATTATTTTGATAAGAATAGGATACGTTTACCCGAAAATCTAGAGAAGATATTAATCAATAGAATAATTACTGATTTTGATACTTTAAAATACTCTTACGCAAAAAGTAATGTTATTGAAAATCAAATTTCTGTACTTGTAAAACCTAATGACTGTATTGTAAGTAAACTGACAGATATTATTTTCAGTATATCTATAAACGAAAATCCTATAATGGACGAATTTATAATAAATAAAATTCAGTATTTATGTTCCAAACTTCATGAAGAAAAATATCCTTTATCTTACGATGATATGGTTTCTTTTCCTTACTTAATTAAGTTGGCAAAGCCACTAAAGATTAAATTAGATGGAAACGATTTGATAAATGACTATTATGAACGTTCCAGATTCGCAGAACACCTACTAGTACTCAATGAATTCGAAGACATATATCAAGAAGAGTATAATAATTTCAAGAAAAAAAATCATAAAACAATAAAGAGAAATATTAAAGAGTTATTACTAGATGATATTGATTTCTTTGTTTCAAACCTGGAATACGATCGGATAGATTTTCTAATTGATTATATTTATCCTAAGATTCTAGTAACATATAAACTCCGTTACAGTAAGGCATTCCTTAAGGAATTAAAAGAAACCCCTGGCTTCTTTGACGAGGAGAATGACGAGTTCAATAAGAAACGATCTGAGATGCTTGAAAGTAATAAAATTATAATTAAAAATATCGAAGAGGAACAGCAACGATTTGATGAATTGATCAAGAAAGAAATAGGCTCTCTTATAGGAGAGACAGAGGAAATGAATGATGAAGATGCCATAAAAGAATTTATCCGAAAAAACACTCAAACGCAAATAGAAGCACAAGAGGTATTAGAAATATTTCAGAATGAAGATCCTTGGTATATATATCCTTTTTTTAGTAATTGGAATAGACTAGCCCTTTTGCTTTCTTATTATCATCTTGAGAAGCATTTACCGTTAACGAGTGCTTCATTTTATGAAAAGTTATTAATCCTTTTAATTCATCAAAATAGTAATACTACTGTAACTAAAAATATTAATTCCATCGTAGAGATGTTCTCTGAATTTGCGTTCGATATGATGAGAAAAGGACAGAACATATTTTCTGAACAAACTCTAAAAAATCATCCAGCCTTTAAGGATAGATTGGAAACAAGAGAGATCGATTTATCTGCTATACTGTCTTTTCCTCTTATTGTTCAAAGAGGAAAGTGGTATGAATTTCAAACACTGGCGTTCCAAGTTTACCTGTCTCTCAATAACTTTCTTACTTCCAAAAAAAATGACGAGATAGATTCTTATAACGAATTTCTTAATTTACAGGGTCCTTTTGTTGATAATGAACATGATATTTGGCTATTGTGCTCTGAGTTAGATTTACAAAATTTTAATCTCCCCTTTTTGATACCGATCCTAAAAGAATATTCAGGGGAATTGGAAAAAATCAGTAATAAGATAGTGGCCGCTAACACTTTTAGATTTTTAGAACTTACCTTTTCTTTCAAAATACCTAATGAAACTTTTCTTCCTAAATATAATGGATCTACCTGTAATGGAATTCAAATGTCAGCACTAGAGTTTGTTGGACATGACTTGATAGAATTAGATTCTTTCCTGCACTATGAAAATGACGTGGGAAATAAGGAGCAACATTCAAATTTAATTAGATTGAGTCAATTCATTTTACAGCAGAATTCACAGGGATATGAAGAAAATGAGTATTTACTTGATTTTTCAGAACATGCTAATAACCCAGACCTGCTAGAGATTCTCGAAGATTTGGGAGTGTGTAATTTTTTAATGAGTTCGTACCAGCAGATACTGAAAAAGATAAAGAAGACAGAGGAAGCAGAATATAAGTTTCGTCTTGATACTTATCTAGATGACACTAAAATTCGCAGATTTGTTTCAGTTGATTGATTTAGGAGGACGTATGAAATTCCCCAATTCTACAGGTTTATCGCTTGCTATCTTAGATGGTTTTTCTCAAGGTGATGAGTTTGTGGTTCGATGCATTGATAACTATAATTATCCGTTCCATGATTTTATGTTGAAAGCCCAGACAAATGAGTGGCCCCCTACTGATGCTGTTAGTCATACGAAAAACCCAAGGCTCTTTGTAATATCTGGTCATCGAGACAAGGTGTTTCGAGTAGAGAGATCTTGGAAAAAGAGGATTAAAAATGTTTTTATGCAGCTTTTGCAAAGAAAACAGATGATGGAAAGAATAAATGATAAAGAGTTGAAGGAGACAGAACGATACTGTTTGGAGTCACTGTACTGTCTTTATTTATCAGAATTAGTGACCGATGAAAATATTTATTATCCAGAGGCTAAGATATTTCATAATGAGGGCGATGATTTAGTAATATTAGTTTTCTATATGAGTACTAGTCCAAGTGACCATCAGTTTGAAAAGGTTAAAGATACCGTTAATTTCTGGATTGACCGAGAGAGACCGTTTTTAAAAGGTTATCAGTGTCTTATCCGCTCTTTCATTTTGCGAAATATGGTTGGTCGAAAGGTATTGGCTTCTTTTCCTGATAGCTATGGAAATTGGGGATTACTATTGGAGGGGGGCATGTTTTTACCGTTGAAAGAGGATTTAGAACTTGGACTGAGTAAATTAAAAAGTGAGCATATAGGTGAATGGACAGCAGGAGAAGTTGAAGAAATATTACTTAATCCTATTTATTCCTTTGGATTTTATTATGAACATTCAGATTTAGTATGTGAGTGGTTTTATGTTTTTTTATACGTTTTGGCCACGTTGGAAGAAGATAAGTTAAAAAGGATTGATTTTGAATTGTTGTACCGGAACTTTTATGATTATATAGCAGAAAACATTTGTCCTTATATTCAAATTGAACAAAGAATAATTACAATAAGCGATTATGTAAAAGTACTTAGAATAACACTGGAAAACGTAAGATCGTATTTAAAAGGTAAGGAAGAAAAAGGGGTATCAAAAAATATTTTATTAATGATGCGTAATAGATATGCTTATTTACCTGAACTCCATCAGTTTATAATTAAGAATTCAAGCCTCACTTTGAAGGATATATTTAATTCTGGCTATTCAAATAAAAAAGACTGGAGATATGCTTTAGATCGGTTAGAAGGAGCGTCTAGCTCTTTCGAGAAAGGAACTAGTTTTGAGAATTTGGCACAATCTTTTATTCACATGATACCTGGTTTTAAAATTACGGATGTTAGAGCAAAAAAAGGTAGAGCGGAGGTAGACATTTATTGTTGTAACATTTCATATGATTCTTGTTTATGGAGGCTTGGGGCTTTAGTTTTGATTGAATGCAAGAATAGATTAAATAAGACGGCAGTATCAGATATTCGTAACCTGGTTCCTACTATGGAGGCTAAAGGAATTCATGGAGCAATAATTTTTAGTAGCACAGGATTCACATCGATTGCTTTGAAAGAAATTAAATATCAACTTTCAGGCGGGAAAATGATTATTCCTATCACATTAGAAGAAATACAGCTAATAGATAAGAGTAAAGGAGCTTATGACCTTATAAATGAGAAAATAAAACAATTTGATCGATTAACTGGGGAAAATTCTGACCATCTGTATTTTTAGAAAAATATTAGAGGCAACAATGTGAAATGTTGACCTCACCTTATTTTCGGAATTACGAAAACCGCAATTTTTTTATGAGAAAATATTAAAGCGTGAAAAAAATGAAACAAGAACTGAAATAATAAATAATTAATTAGTTAAATTTTTATGATTAAATAAATTCACCTAACAACGAATAATTATCAATAGTTTCGTGCAAGTAACTACCCCACTTCAAAGTGCGTACTTCCTGAATGGATAGTCAGGGTCTACAATGAATGAGTAGCTATAACAAACACTGCATGCATCTGAACAGAAGAATTGGTGCAGGCTAAATATCTGATTATTATTTTTACAGGAACGACTCATACTTGAACAACAAAGGAGAAATAAATGATGAAATTGCAATTAGCACTCGACTTGGTAAACATCCCTGAAGGTATCGCACTGGTTAAAGAGGTTGAACAATATATTGATATCGTTGAGATTGGTACACCCATCGTTATTAATGAAGGGTTGCACGCGGTTAAAGCGATGAAAGAAGCATTCCCTAATCTGCAAGTTCTTGCAGATCTTAAAATCATGGATGCTGGTGGTTACGAGATCATGAAAGCAGCCGAGGCGGGTGCGGATCTGATCACAGTGCTTGGGGCAACCAATGACAGTACGATCAAAGGTGCAGTAGCAGAAGCGAAGAAACAAAACAAACAAGTTCTTGTGGACATGATCAACGTGTCTAACCTTGAACAACGTGCTCGTGAAGTTGATTTGCTTGGCGTAGATTACATCTGTGTACACACGGGTTATGACCTGCAAGCCGAAGGACAAAGCCCGTTCGAAGATCTGCAAACGATCAAAGCCGCTGTGAAAAATGCTAAAACAGCTGTCGCTGGTGGAATCAAGCTGGAAACATTGCCAGAAGTGATCAAAGCACAACCGGATCTGGTTATTGTAGGCGGCGGTATCACAGGACAAGCAGACAAAGCCGCAGTAGCAGCTGAAATGCAGCGTCTCGTTAAACAAGGGTAAGCGGATGAGCAAAACACAATATGCAGCGGACATCTTGAAGGAGCTGGAACGCACGTTAAGCCAGATCGATGATGCAGAGATGCAAGCGATGGCTGAACAACTTCTGGCTGCAGAACAGATTTTTGTGGCTGGGGCAGGCCGGTCAGGTCTTATGGGAAAGGCTTTTGCCATGAGACTGATGCAGATGGGGCTTCGTGTATATGTGGTGGGTGAGACCGTTACACCCGGGATCAGCTCGAAGGACTTCCTGTTATTGTGCTCAGGCTCAGGAGAGACAGGCAGTCTGGTAGCGATGGCTCAGAAGGCTAGTCAGGCAGGTGCACCTGTCGGTCTGATTACGATTAAGCCAGAGTCCACAATTGGGCAACTAGCGACTACGGTCGTTCGGTTATCGGCATCAGCCAAAGAGGACACAGCGAATGCGGGAGCGGACGTTACGATTCAGCCGATGGGTTCACTGTTTGAACAGGGATTGTTAATCGGCATGGATGCTCTCATCCTTACGATGATGGAAATGAAGGGTATGACCGGAGCGGATATGTTTGGCCGCCACGCCAACCTGGAATAGTCTATCACGAACCGCGTCAGCAAGCTGAAAGAATGAACAGATACAGGACCGGAATCCTTCGAATGTGAAGGGCTCCGGTTTTTGTGTGGTGTACAGGTTCATTATTTATTGTGGAATGCTTGGTCATTGTCCTCTACCTTTGCATCTTGCCCAGGCTGTAGTAGAATTAATAGAAAGCTGTATCGAATGAATGTACTTATTACATCATGCATGGAGCGGAAAGCTTACCTCGTGTGAAGTGTCCCCGTGATATGCGTAATATATGCGATATAAGATGGAAGATGAGGGGGCTCGGAGCCATGGCAGCCGAAGTCAAGGAACGGATTAATCTGAAAGAAATCAATTGTGAGAAGGAACTGACCCTTGCGGTGATCGGGGGCAAATGGAAACTGATTATATTGTGGCATTTGGGTCTCGAAGGCACCAAACGTTTCAGTGAGTTGAAACGCCTAATCCCTCATATTACCCAGAAGATGCTGACTAACCAGCTACGTGAACTGGAGGAAGATAAGCTGGTTGAACGCAAGGTATATGCTGAAGTCCCTCCTCGCGTGGAATATACGTTGACGGATCACGGCCAGAGCCTGATGCCTGTCCTGCACGCAATGTATAACTGGGGCAAAAATTACGGTGAAAACGTAATCTGGAAAGAAAGCTAAATAAGTAAGATCTACAATGAACCGCCGGATAAATGGATTCTTCCATTACCGGCGGTTTTTAAGTTACTTTCAAACCATGGTCACATGAGCAAAAGTTTATACGAAACGTAGAAGGCTATTCTGTCATCGGAGTGATACGGATAAACTAATTTGTCAGCTCGACCATAAATCTATACCATAAGTCTAATTATTCGCAGATGCTATGTATAGATAAGCGTAATATGATACGATGAGAGATATTGGAAAATGCAAGGAGGATGACAACGAAAGATGGAAAAAATACGTACACGCGCTGAGGTAAACCCGGAAACAACCTGGAATCTGAGAGATTTATTTGCAACCGATGTGGAGTGGGAGCAGGAGCTTCAATCACTTCCAGAGGCTGCGGCTTATATCGAGACGTTCAAAGGACATTTGGGTGAAGGCGCTGAGCAGTTACTGGCTTGTCTGGATGCTCGTGAAGCGTTGCAGGAGCGTATCAGCAAAGCGGCTTCTTACGCCCGGCTGAAGCAGTCTGAGGACAGCACCAATCCGGTGAATGTAGAGAATTCAGCCAAAGCAGGAGATATCCTATCGAATCTGTCGTCGTCCTTGTCTTTTGTCCATTCGGAGATCGTTGAACTTCCGAATGGAACTGTAGAGCGTTATATTCAAGAGCTTCCGGGACTGGAACCGTATGCGCGGAGTTTGGAGCGGTTGCTTCGAGAAAAGGCACATCGGCTTACGCCCGAGACCGAGAAGGTGCTCGCTTCACTCGGAGAGGTACTGGATTCGCCATACCGAATCTATCTGCGCGGTAAACTGGCAGACATGACGTTTGACGATGCTCTCGATGGAGAGGACAATACTCGTCCACTGTCCTGGTCCTTTTATGAGAACAATTATGAGATGTCGTCCGATACGAAGCTACGGCGCTCTGCTTATGCTGCGTTTAGCTCCACATTGAATGATTACAAAAATACATTCGCAGAGGGTTACGCGACCGAAGTGAAGAAACAGGTCGTTCTGTTCAGGCTTCGCGGGTACGACGATGTCACAGATATGCTGCTCAGTCCACAGCAGGTGAGCAAAGAGATGTACAACAATGTCCTGGATATTATCCAGCAGGAACTTGCACCTCATATGCGCAGACTTGCGGCCCTGAAGAAACGTGAACTGGGTCTGGATAAGCTGATGTTCTGTGACCTGAAAGCTCCGCTTGATCCTGAATTTAGCCCAACCATTACATATGATGAGGCGTGCATACTCATTCGTGAAGCACTTGATGTGCTTGGACCAGAGTATGGCGAGATTGTGGAGCGCGCATTCAGTGAGCGCTGGGTGGATTATGCGGATAATGCAGGCAAATCCACGGGGGCATTCTGTTCCTCCATCTATGGTTCACACTCCTATATTCTGATCTCATGGGCGAATAACATGCGCGGAGCGTTTACGCTTGCTCATGAAGTGGGACATGCAGGCCATTTCATGCTTGCAGGTCGTTACCAGCGGCTCACGAATACACGGCCGTCTCTCTACTTCATTGAAGCACCATCAACCATGAATGAAATGCTGCTGGCTGATCATTTGTTAAAGCGTTCCGATAATCCGAGAATGCGTCGTTGGGTCATTTTGCAACTGCTAAATACGTATTATCACAACTTCGTTACCCATCTGCTCGAAGGCGAATTGCAGCGCAGGGTGTATGCACGGGCAACGAACGACGAACCCATTACGGCGAACACGTTAAGTCAGCTCAAAGGAGACATCCTCTCTGAATTCTGGGGACCTGAACTGGTGATTGATGAAGGGGCCAAACTTACCTGGATGAGACAACCTCATTATTATATGGGGCTGTATCCATATACCTATGCAGCAGGTTTGACGGCTTCCACAGCAGCTGCGCAGCAGATTCGCGAAGAAGGGCAGCCTGCGGTGGATCGCTGGCTTGATGCACTCAAGTCGGGTGGAAGTCTCACGCCGCAAGAACTGATGAAGCTGGCAGGGGTGGATATGTCGGGACCGGAGCCGATTCGTTCTGCGGTTGCTTATGTCGGTAGTCTGGTCGACGAACTTGAACGTCTGTATTCCTGATCCGGTTCATATAGTATACGGACAAGGTAGAACGGGTTGTCTGCATGCACCGCCCTCCTTGAGTGGGGCGGTGCATCTTATTTTGCAAGGGGAAAGGAACGATGATGAATGGCGTTAACGAGTATGTCCTCAACGATCGGCCAATTAAGCGTGGACGGCTTCGGCGTATTTGACGACATGAATGGAGTACCGGGATTTGAGGGAGTGCAGGGTGGTTTTTTTTCAGGATTGAATGAGTTTGGTGCCATGGGTGCGTTTGTTTCGATTTTTATTGGTGCCGTATTTCTTATCGTTGCGGGTGTGATTGTATATGCCATTATCTCAGGGGTACGGACATGGTCATCGAATAACGCGGCAGCTTTGTTGACCTTGCATTCAACCGTGGTGGCGAAACGTACGAAAGTCACGGGTGGAAGCGGAGATAGCAGTGCGACGACCCGATATTATGCTACCTTTGAACTAGACAATGGAGAGCGCGTTGAACTAATTGTTGGCGGAAACCATTACGGTATGCTGGTGGAGAATGATCGGGGCATGCTGACGTATCAAGGGACACGCTTCAAGCAATTTGAGAGAGATGTACAGCCCCAGTCGAGTGTGCGCAACGGCCAATTTCATATGTGAAAATGAGTGAAACGGCTCCTCCCACGGGGAGAGAGTCGTTTTTGGTATGGACAAAGAGAGCGGAATCAAAGGGTATTCAAACGCTTACATTGATGATATACTCATAAAATAAAGTTAAACAGTATTAAACAAAAATAAACAAACAATAAATACACTATAAAATACAGAGTTACGGACTGACTCAAGAGATACAGTTTGGAAAATAGCATGGGTTCGAAAGGTTGGTGAAATGTGGTGAGTGTACTGGCTTATGATTTGGGCGCGGGGAGCGGGAGAGCACTGCTGGGACATCTGAATGATCGTGGGATCGAAACGTGTGAGATTCATCGATTCAAGAATGAACCGGTGAACGTTGGCGAGCGGATGCACTGGGATATTCTTCGACTGCATCATGAGGTGTTGCAAGGGCTTACGCTTGTGAACCAACGGGGTGAAAAGCCGGAGAGTTTGGGGATCGATTCCTGGGGTGTTGATTTTGGCCTGCTCGGAAGTCATGGTGAATTGCTGGGTAACCCGTATCATTACCGTGATACCCAGTTTAATGGCATGATGGATCAGGTACGCCAAGAGCTGACCTCTCAGCGGATTTTCGAACGTACAGGAATTCAGTTTCTTGGCTTCAATACGCTGTATCAATTGGCAACACTCCAACGCAGCGGTTCCCCGCTACTTCATGAAGCAGAGCGTTTTCTCATGATTCCGGACTTGCTTCGTTATTTCTTGACGGGAGAAGCAGTGAATGAGTTCACCAATGCAACGACAACGCAATTATACAATCCATTGGCGAGTCAGTGGGACAGTGAGTTGCTGGCGCATATTCGCATTTCGGAGAAACTCTTCGGTGAAGCGGTGATGCCAGGTACGCGTGTTGGACAGTTGCGCAGCAGTATCTGTACCGATCTGGGTCTTTCCCCGGTTCCCGTAATCGCCGTTGCGGAGCATGATACGGGTTCAGCGGTTGTAGCCGTTCCTGCAACGGAACGTTCATTTGCTTACCTGAGCTGTGGAACCTGGTCCCTGATGGGTACCGAGATTGATCATCCGGCCATTACCGCCGAGAGTCTGGCCCTGAACTTTACGAATGAAGGCGGAGCGGGCGGAACATTCCGTCTGCTCAAGAACATCATGGGTCTGTGGATTCTGCAGGAAAGCATGAGAGAATGGGAACGCCAAGGGCAGGGGATGAGTTACGCTGAATTATTAGCGAAGGCAGAACAGGCACCTCCATTTGCGAGTCTGTTTGATCCGGATGATGTGCTGTTCATGCCAGCAGGGGACATGACTACACGTATCCGTCAGTATTGTCGTGATACCGGCCAAGTAGTTCCACAGGATCAGGGAGCTATTGCCCGGGCAATTCTGGAGAGTCTTACATTGAAGTATAGAAGAGTTCTGGAATGGACGGAACAATTGTCAGGGCAGACGTTCAACGGCTTGCATATGGTCGGTGGCGGTATCCAGAATCACCTGTTATGTCAGTGGACTGCGAATTCCATTGGCAGACCAGTATGGGCTGGTCCGGCAGAAGGAAGTGCAATTGGAAATATGGCGGTTCAATGGATGGCAAGCGGAGCCTTCAAGGATATCTGGGAAGCCCGCAAGACCATTCGTGATTCGTTTCCGGTTACTGTATATGAGCCGCAGGACAGGACAATCTGGGAAGAGGCTTACGGCAGATTTTTGCGTGTGACGGGCTCATCCAATTCACAAGCGGGGAGTGAGGTCTGATATGCTGGCAGCCGAGCGGTATGACCGGATTGTGGAGATGGTGAATGTAAAAGGCAGTATGCGTGTATCTGAGCTGAGTGAACGCTGCCGTGTGACGGAGGAAACCATACGGCGGGATCTGGATCGGTTGGAAGAGGCAGGACGACTGCGTCGTTCTCACGGCGGGGCAGTGAGTGTGAAGGAAGATCAGCCGGAGATCCCTTACCGGATCAGGGAGACAACCCATGCGGAAGAGAAGAAACGCATTGCACAAGCGGCTCTGACGATGATTAATCCGGGTGATCGCATTCTGTTGGATGCCAGCACAACGGCAGGCTATATGGCAGCGAATATGCCAGATTTTCCGCTGACGGTGTTGACCAATTCCATTCAGGTAGCCACGGAACTTAGCAGTCGTGACAAGGTTGAGGTCATTTCAACAGGGGGCCAGCTAGCACCTCGCTCGTTGTCTTTTGTTGGGCCGCTCGCAGAGCGTTCTCTGGAGACGTATCATGTGGATAAATTATTCTTGTCCTGCAAGGGTGTGCACCTTGAGGGTGGTGGAATCAGTGAATCCAATGAACTTCAGGCCAGGCTGAAACAGAAGATGGTCAGCATAGCCGATCAGGTTTTTTTGCTCGCCGATGCCAGTAAATTTGGTGTTCGTGCTTTTGCCCGGGTAACCGGATTGCATGCAGTTCATACGATTATTACAGACCAACCACTGGACGATGAACAGGCAGGTCGGTTGAGTGGATATGATATAGGAATCATCACGGTTTAAGCTTTTAGAATTTATTTATATAAATTGAACTAAACATTTACACGAAACGGAGAGGACAGAAATAACTTGAAGAAGCGAAGCTAAAGCTTTCTGAAAGAAAACTGCATCGGAAGCATATACTGCGCCTTTATCCCCGGATTTTACCCTTTAAAAAGTACATTGAAAAATCTGGGGATAACAGCGATCGGAAGGTTATTCTGTCATCGGATTGCCCAGTGTAAATATTCTTTAGTCAATTCATCTACTAAACAGTTAATAGGAGCGTGTAATTATGAAGGTCTCCTTATTTATTACCTGCCTCAGCGACGCCATCTATCCACGAGTGGGAGAGGCCATGGTCAGATTGCTCGCCGCTCACGGCGTTCGGCTGGATTTTCCGCCAGTTCAGACCTGCTGCGGTCAGCCCTCCTACAATAGCGGATATTGGGATGAGACCCGGGTAGCGGCCAAGACCATTCTTGAAGCATTTGATGACAGTGATTTTGTCGTCTGTCCTTCCGGATCGTGTACGTATATGATTCATCATTATCCCGAACTGTTTGCCGACGAACCAATATGGTTGGAGAAGGCGAAACGATTGGAAGCCAAAGCCTATGAATTTACTCAATTCCTCGTTCAGGTACTCGGGATAACCGATCTGGGTGCGCATTTTCCGCATAAAGTAACCTATCACCCCTCCTGCCATGGCAGCCGTCTGCTGGGTGTGAAGGATGAGCCAATGGCTCTGCTCTCGGCGGTAAAAGGACTTGAATTAATTCCGCTGCCGTTCGCTGAGGATTGCTGCGGGTTCGGTGGAACGTTTGCCATCAAAATGTCCGATATTTCAGGAGCAATGGTGACAGAGAAGGTCGATCATGTCAAAGAGACGCAAGCCGAAGTGCTGGTGGGGCTGGACATGGCCTGTCTGATGAATATCGCAGGCAATCTGCGATATCGAAATGAACCGGTGCGTGTCATGCATTTGGCAGAGTTACTGTATGAGGGGGTGCGAACAGGATGAGCCAACCGGGAGTCATGGACAAGACGGTCAGAGAACGTGCTGAACTGGCCTTAAACGATGATTTTCTGCGCAAAGCCGTGAAATTTACGACAGAACGATTGCGTAATGGAAAGAAGTCTGCCTCGGAAGAGCATGGAAACTGGGACGAATGGCGGGAACGTGGGCGGCAGATTCGTCTACATACCATTGCGTATCTTGATTATTATCTGAATGAATTCGTCAATAACGCCCGTGCGAATGGGGTTCATATTCATTTTGCAGATACATCGGTGGAAGCAGCGGCGATTGCGCTGGATATTGTGGCTCACAAGCAAGCTTCTACGGTGGTGAAGTCCAAATCGATGGTGTCGGAGGAAGTACATCTGAATCAGGTGCTGGAGTCGGCGGGCATTGAAGCCATCGAGACCGATCTCGGTGAATACATCATTCAATTGGCAGGTGAAGCCCCATCGCATATCGTCATTCCTGCCATCCATAAGAACCGCTACCAGATTGCAGAGCTGTTATCCAAGGAAGCGGGTGAAGTCCTGGAACCGGACACCACTGTACTTGCTGGATTTGTCCGCAAAAAGCTTCGCGAGAAATTCCTGGAAGCCGATATCGGCATGACGGGCTGCAATTTTGCAATTGCCGAGACAGGTTCGATGGTACTGTTCGAAAATGAAGGTAATGCCCGTATGGTCTCCACGGTTCCCAAAACGCAAATTACATTGATGGGCATGGAGCGGATCATCCCGTCATGGGCCGACTTGGAAGTTATGGCAACCCTTTTGCCACGCTCCGCAACAGGCCAGAAATTAACGATGTATATGTCAGGCATTACAGGGCCTCGTCGTACAGCAGATGCAGACGGACCAGACGAAATGCACATTATTATCGTGGACAATGGTCGATCCCTTCAACTAGGTGATCCCGAGTTCCAGGAGTTGCTGAATTGTATTCGCTGCGGCGCGTGTCTGAATGCTTGCCCGGTATATCGTCATATTGGAGGCCATGCCTATGGTGGAACTTATAGTGGTCCGATTGGCGCGGTACTGACACCTGCACTCAATGGCAATATTGATGAATGGAATGATATTGCCGGCGCATCAAGTCTATGCGGAGCCTGTTATGAAGCGTGTCCGGTCAAAATTCCGCTGCATGATATGCTCGTTTATTTACGCAGACGCAAGGTGGAAGATGGACATGGCGACAAAATGGAAAGCTTGGGCATGAAGGGTTTTGCAGCTGTTGTGGCGAATTCCAAGCGTTTCAGCGCAGCTATACGTTTGGGACAGATCGGCCAGAAAGCGATTGTACGTAACAACGGTATTTCACTCAGACTGGGTCCACTCAAAGGCTGGAACAATTATCGGGTTGCTCCAAGTCTGGCCAAGCAATCCTTTCGTCAGCAATGGAAGAAGCTCAATCAGGAACTGAATCAGGACCATCCGGCTATGGATTCTTCCGTTCGCAGCCGCATGGAGCAGATTGTTCGTAAACGAGAGGAAGGGGAGGGTAAGCGTGGTCACTGAACATGAGCAATGGCTCGCACAGTTGGAGAGAAAGTCCCTGGAGAAGCAGGAGCGGTTCATGGATGACATTGCATCCAAATTGAGAAGGCCAAGGCAGCGCCATGCGCCCACCCAACCCTTCCGGGGAGCACCTGATTTCTGGACAGAACTGGAATGGGATGAAGGGCAGCGTATTCAAGCATTTACCGATAACTTTGTGAGTGTAGGCGCCCACATTGCTCGAGTTCAGAACCTGGAAGAAGCATCTCAATTCATAGTTAACAAATCTCATGAACTGAGTGCGAAATATCTCATACGCCAGAATGAACAGGCATTGGACGATCTTGGTTTGGAAGGGCAACTTCCCGAAGTACAGATCTCGGTCTGGAATAGCGAAGCGAGTGAGAACTGGAAAGCTCGGGCAGCCGAAGCTGATATCGGTGTGGTCATGGCGGATTATGCAACAGCATATACAGGCTCGGTCACCGTACTTTCTTCACGGGAAAAGGGTCGTTCGGTCAGTCTGCTGCCTACGGTACTCATCATTATTATTCCATTAGACCGACTACACACCCGACTGGGTGAGACGCTGGATCGGTTTGACGAAGCGGGAAGAGAGAATCTTCCGGCAGGTATCCACTTTATTTCAGGCCCAAGCCGATCTTCTGATATTGAAAATGATTTAACCATTGGGGTACATGGACCAGGTATTGTATATGGTCTGATTATGGGTTAGCTGCGTGTTTAGAGTGATTGCACAACATAATTCTGAGAACTGTCCGAGAAGCAGCTTTTGGCTGCTAAGGGCAGTTTTTTGTTGATCTTTTATAGGTTAAAGCTATTAAATTAATATTTATTATATATTTAACCTATCAATGATAACAGTGTATAATTCATCTCATCAGAGAATTCATATGTGATTACGAATGAAGAATAAGGAGGCGTTACGATGAGTATATTTTCTTATCAGGTTCCATTCATGGATGGGCACAAGGGTGATTTTTCAGCTTTAAAGGGGAAAGTCCTGCTGATTGTGAACACAGCAAGCCAGTGTAGCTACTCTCGTCAATTCAATGAACTTCAGCAGATGTATGAGAAATATGGTGAACAAGGACTGGAGATTCTGGCGTTCCCTTGCAACCAGTTTAACGAGAAAGAACCTGGCAATAGCACTGAGGTTGCAGAGTATTGCAGAAATCAATTTCAGATATCCTTTCCGATCCTGGAGAAGGTTGAGGTCGTTGGGCAGTCATTGCATCCGTTGTTTCGTTATCTGATTAAAAAAGAGCCATTTCAAGGTTATGATCTGGACACGCAAGAAGGACAGTGGATGGACACCTTTGTTAAGGAAAAGTATCCAGAATTGTACCAAGGAGACGGGATCAAATGGAATTTCACCAAATTCCTGATCGACCGTAGTGGAGACGTCCATGGCCGTTATGAAACGACAGTTGCCCCGTTAGAGATGGAGTCAGCTATTCTCAATCTGTTGAAGAATTCCTAGATATGCTGCAATTACTGTCCTGAAGTCCTATGACTTTGGGACTGTTGAAGATTAGAACTGGAAATGTTATGGTAAAAGAAGATAACGAAGTCATCCCTTTTTTTTAGTCTAAAATGACCAATGTACCATTTCGGTCAGTTGGTTCTGTCAGTGATTTTACGGTTATCTGGATGAAATGAGAAAATGTGCAAAAAATAACACTAAATCTGTTGATCTGTAGAGTAATGTATTCGCGTCATTATTTGTAGTTGTAGAACTCTTAACTTGGAGAGAAGGAGTGAGCGTCATGCCACCAATTTCAGTGCCACAACCGAAAACATTTGGCCCACTGGGCAATTTGCCGCAATTGAACTTTGATGAGCCGGTGCAATCCTTGGTGAAACTTGCTGACGAGTATGGACCGATCTTCCGAATGGAGTACCCTGGACGAAGTGAATTGTATATTTCAGGCCATAAGCTCGTAGCCGAGGTCACAGATGAATCCAAGTTCGACAAACGCGTGTGGGCACCGCTTGCGAAGGTTCGTGCGTTCGCAGGAGATGGGCTGTTCACGAGCTGGACCGAAGAGCCGAATTGGAAAAAAGCCCATAACGTGCTGCTACCAAGTTTCAGTCAGCGTGCCATGCAGGGATACCACAACAAAATGATTGACCTAGCTGTGCAGCTGGTCCAGAAATGGTCACGACTGAACCCGGATGAGACGGTTAACGTTCCGGATGATATGACACGTCTTACGCTCGACACGATTGGACTCTGTGGTTTCAACTATCGGTTTAACAGCTTCTACCGGGAAGAACCACATCCATTCATTACAAGTATGGTTCGTGCGCTGGACGAATCCATGAGTTCATTGCAGCGACTGCGTCTGCAAGACAAACTGATGATCACCAAAAAGAAACAGTTTGAACAGGATATCCGTTCGATGTTCTCCTTGGTGGATCACATTATTGCCGAGCGCAAAGAGAAACCGCAGGAAGGCGCAGATGATCTGTTGTCCCATATGCTCAGTGGCAAGGACCCGGAAACGGGAGAAACACTGGATGATGAGAACATTCGCTATCAGATTATTACCTTCCTGATTGCAGGACATGAGACTACGAGTGGTCTGTTATCCTTCGCCGTCTATTATCTGATGAAGAACCCGGATACGCTCGCTAAAGCCAGAGCCGAAGTGGATCAGATTCTGAAAGATCCGGTTCCAACGTACAATCAGGTTCGCAATCTGAAGTATGTGCGTATGGTTCTGAATGAAGCGCTTCGATTGTGGCCTACAGCTCCTGCCTTTTCCCTGTATGCCAAAGATGACACGGTACTTGCGGGTCAATATCCTTTGCAAAAAGGCGACAGCGTCAGTGTACTTATTCCGAAATTGCATCGGGACCGCGAAGCCTGGGGAGATGATGTGGAGGAATTCCGCCCGGAACGGTTCGAAGATCCGAGCAAAGTGCCGCATGATGCGTACAAGCCTTTTGGAAATGGTCAACGGGCCTGTATTGGTCAGCAATTTGCACTTCAGGAAGCGACTTTGGTGCTGGGCATGGTGCTCAAGCATTTTGACTTCATAGATCATTCCGATTATCAGTTAAAGGTCAAAGAAACTTTGACACTCAAACCGGATAACTTCACCATTCGCGTACGTGCTCGTGGGGGCCAACCGGTCATGGCCGTTCCGGGTGTAGCGCTCGAAGAACCGACTCCAGTCGCCAAAAGAACAGAGCCAGATGCGGCAAATGCCCATCACACACCGATGCTGGTTCTGTACGGTTCCAATCTAGGCACGGCGGAAGGCATTGCGCGTGAAATCGCCGATACCGCCAGATATCAGGGATTCCGTAGTGAGGTTGCTACGCTGGATGATCGTGTAGGCAAACTACCGAAGGATGGTGCCGTTATTATTGTCAGTGCATCTTATAATGGTCAGCCGCCAAGTAATGCCAAGATGTTCGTCGAGTGGATTGAACATGCGGACGCCAATGAATTCAAGGGCGTGCGTTTCGCTGTTCTTGGATGTGGTGACCACAACTGGGCGAGCACCTATCAGCGTATTCCACGTTTAATAGATGAACAATTGTCTTCGAGAGGAGCCGAGCGGTTATCGCCCTTGGGTGAGTCCGATGCAAGCGGTGATTTTGAGAAGCAGGTGGGAGATTGGACGGAGCAATTATGGCCGGATCTTGCACGAACGATGGAACTGAAACTGAACACAAGCTCCAATAGCGAACGCAGCTCTCTATCTGTGCAATTCGTCAGTGGACTCGCAGTGACTCCACTTGCAGACACGTATGATGCACATGTGGCGGACGTATTACAGAACAGGGAGCTTCACGACGCGGGCAGTGAACGAAGCACACGTCACCTGGAGATCAAATTGCCAGAAGGCATAACCTACAGGGAAGGGGATCACCTGGGCATTCTGCCGCAGAATCCACCTGAGCTTGTAGAACGTGCATTGCGTCGATATGGATTCACCGGAACGGAACATCTGGTTCTGGATGCATCCGGTCGAAGTGCCGCACATCTGCCGCTTCATCAACCGGTTAACCTGTATGATCTGCTCAGTCATAGCGTTGAACTTCAAGAGGCGGCAACTCGTGCGCAACTGAGAGAAATGGCAGCATATACGGTATGTCCACCGCATAAAAAAGAGCTAGAAGCATTGCTTGATGAGTCCATGTATATGGAAGAAGTACGAAATAAACGTATCTCGATGTTAGACTATCTGGTGAAATACGAGGCATGTGAACTGCCGTTTGAGCGTTTTCTCGAATTGTTGCCTGCGCTGAAAGCCAGATATTATTCGATCTCCAGTTCACCGCGTGTTCAGCCCGATCGAGCGAGTATTACGGTCAGTGTTGTGCGTGCCCCGGCTTGGAGCGGACAGGGCGAGTACAAAGGCATTGCGTCTAATTATCTGGCTAACCTGAAATCCAGTGATGAAGTTGTCATGTTCATCCGGACTCCTGAGTCGGGGTTCCAATTGCCGGGGGACGCTCAGGTTCCTGTTATTATGGTGGGTCCGGGTACAGGTGTGGCCCCATTCCGAGGTTTTCTGCAAGCAAGGCATGTGTTGAAAGAACAAGGACAGGAGGTTGGCGAAGCCCATCTGTACTTTGGATGCCGGAATCCTGAACATGATTATCTGTACAAAAACGAATTGGAAGCAGCCCAGGAAGAAGGGCTTGTCCAGCTTCATACCGCTTTCTCCCGAGTGCACGGGGAAGAGAAATGTTATGTACAGCATCTGATGAGAGACGATGCTCACCAATTAATTTCTTTGCTGAAACAGGGTGGACATCTGTATATTTGCGGTGATGGTAGCAAGATGGCGCCTGATGTGGAGGCGACACTCAAGCAAGCATACGCTGATATTCAAGGCAAATCTGCACAGGAAGCCGAAGAATGGTTCGATCAACTTCAGCAGGAAGGGCGATACGCCAAGGATGTATGGACAGGTATCTGATGTAAGTATGTGAAGTGAATGGTGATTCAGGTCCGTAACTGGTGGAGCGGTGAGATACAGAAGCAGTTCTGTTCTCACCGCTTTTTGCATATGAGCCGATTCTTGAGCAGATATGGGGTCTATGAGTTATAATTCGGAAGGGAAGCCCATCCGCAGACAGGAGAAATCTGTGAAAGAGTTACCATTGGAACCTGCTTTACGATCGAGTGAACGACCGTTTCGAGCACTTTCTTCTGACGGTTGGCCGATAGATCGACTCGACGCTGGAGAGAGGAAAGAGAATACGGGAGGGGACTCTGCCTTTTCCCTGAAGCTCCAGATAATCCAGTCCCACGCCAACTAATCTGATATTGTTAAATGCGTTCCAGGAAGGGAACGTCGTGCGGATTCCCACTCGGATGCCTCGCCGTGTTCGTGGAATATCGAATACCCGAATGGAATTTAGACTAAGTGGGATGAATAACTGATGGTTTACTTTGATAAACTGCCTTGAATATACACGACGAATACGTCCCGGTTCCAACCCGGAGAGTGGAGTATTCAGTTCTGCAAGATGCCCCTGGAGTTCTTCCAGACGCTGCTGAAGTGTTTTTCCAGTATGGAGATGCTGCCAGCTCATAAGTATTCCTCCGTTCGCCATTTGTACGTAGTATATGAAGGGACGGGGTCGGAAGGTGTACATTTGACAGCCCATGTTCGTTGTGGGCAACGGAGTTTTATTTTATATCGTGGGAGTGATTCAAATGATCGTAGAAATGTACAAAGACCTCATTCGGGATGAGCGAGGCAACTATTATATGGCTGTACAGATGGAGGGCAATGAGCTTACGCTCGTTAATGCATTCGTTGAAGCGGCGTTCACACCTGGACTCATCTACAATGAAGAGTTTCGTGCCAAATATAAAGAGATGGAAGGCGGGTTTGTAGGCAAAATAGCGATGGATCTGCTTCGCCATGATGTGGTCATGGGGATGAAACAAATCGACCGAAAGCTGTTGGAGCTGTCGGAAGTGGAGCAACAGTTCGCGGTGAATTATATTGATACGATTGAATTTTATCGTCACCCGGCGTGGAAACGGAAGGTGTAAAAGGAAGCGAGCGTACTTTTTACAGATGGGGAAGAAAGGTTATTTACAAATTAGCAAGATCTGCCTTATACCGTCAACAGAATATAACCGAATGCAGAAAGCGCAAGTTCAGAGCCAGAATGCCTCTATAACTTGCGCTTTTTTCGTATGGGATTAGCGACAGATGTAGTTTCGGGTGGATGCACCTGGGTGCATCCGAGACTCTCAATCCTATTGCGAACTTGTGATTCTTAGAAACGAACCAGATGGTTGACGTTGACAGGTAAGCCCGTGGCGATGGCACGATTGGCCGCAATACCGGTCAGGATGGATCTTGCGCCGTCCACGTGGTTAGCCGCACGGTTGAACGGATCTTCTACAGGTTCTCCGAACAGATCATTCAGAAGAACCGGGTCACCTCCGCCATGGCCGCCGGCTTTCTCTTCCACATCAACCTCATATGGCGCATCAAACATCGGGAGAACGCGCAATGTTTTGCCGATCAATGCACCTTCCTTGCTTTTGTCACCCAATGAATTGACATAGGATTGTTCCACAATGTTCATTTCGATCCGGCCTTTGGTGCCATTAATGGCAATGCGATAACCTTCCCACGGCTGGTAGGCAACGAGAGAATATGTCAAAATGGCTTTGTTCCGGTACTTCACAAGAACGCCCATCGTATCCTCAATATTGATGCCATCTCCAAATACACTCTGATCCCGCTGATAACCATCTTCCGATTCGGCATCCAGATACATGGACTTGAGATGTGCATCCGAATCCAGGTGCAGAGCAAAAGGGTCTTCCTGAGCCATTGGATTGCCGGTTGCCCGATTATAGAATTGTGTTACACCGCGTTCTTCGGCATTCTCTCTGCCATAAAACATCAGATCTCCGAATGCGAATACGGTATCCGGTTGCGAGCCAATCCAGAAATTCACCAAGTCGAAATGATGGGTGGATTTGTGTACAAGCAGTCCACCGCTATTGCGCTTGTCCCGGTGCCAGCGACGGAAGTAGTCTGCACCGTGGCGGGTATTCAGCAGCCATTCGAAATGAACGGAAGTGACTTTCCCAATGGTATCATTGAGAATAAGTTCCCGTATTTTGGTGTGGTGCGGCGCATAACGGTAGTTAAAGGTGACTCTGACATTCTGCCCGGTCCGCTTGACGGCATCCAGAATCTCCTGGCATTTGTCCTCATCTATGGTCATGGGTTTCTCAGTTATAACGTCGCAGCCAAGCTCCATTGCACGAATGATGTACTTGTGATGGGTCCGATCAACGCTGGTAACGATGACATAGTCAGGCTTCTCATTCTCAATCATCTGATCAAACTGATCCGCAGGATAGGCAGGTACCTCTGGATACTTGTACTTTTCCTTCAAGAGTTGATTTGCATAAGTCATTCGGACTTGATTTATATCGCAAAAGCCCACAAGCTCGGATGTATCCCTGTAATTCTGGGTCAAGGCACCGTAAAAAAATTCAGCACGGCCACCGGTTCCAACTAATACATAACGTTTCTTGTTACTCATGTCTATCGCCTCCTTGAATATAGCTCTAGACTATAACAAGGGAGTACTTCTTTCGCCGCATTTTATGCGTAACCGCTTTCAAATGCCGCATATTTTGCTATAATTTATGGAAAGGAGAGAGACCGCGATATGACAGAGCCTTTTCATGCAGACTATCATGATCCCACGGATTTATTGCATATTGAATATGATCGTCGCATGGGATATTTCTCAATGACGGACGATCACTTGCATGATCATTATGAGTTGTACTACTTGTTGTCTGGCGAGCGTATCTACTTCATCAAGGACCGAACCTATCGGGTCAAGGCAGGTGATCTGGTATTTGTCGATCGGAATACGGTTCACAAGACATTGGAGAGCGGCATGCCCGACCATGAACGTATTGTGCTGTATATGAAACCTGAGCTTTTTGCCCTGATGGCTGTTTCAGCTGATCTGGTTGAAGGGTTGAAGGAGCCTTTCTGCTGGGAGATTCCTATTGTAAGGTTTCCTTCACAGATGACTGAGGTTATGGAGCGGATGGTTAGTGAGATGGTCGATGAGATGCTTCGTCCCCAAGCCGGAAGCGACTTGCTGCTGCGTCACCGGGTTGTTGAATTGTTGGTGTACGCCTATCGTAATCGGCACTTGAGCAGATTATCTTCCGATGATCGTGAGCCGGTTCTTCATCCCAAGACGCAGGTAGTTGTGCGTTACCTCAATGATAATTATCACCAAACACTCACGTTGCCTGAGGTGGCGGGTATGTTTCGCATTAGTCCGCATTATCTAAGTCGATTGTTTAAACAAACGACAGGGTTTACCTTCAGTGATTATCTGAACCTGCTGCGGATCAAGGAAGCACAGCGTCTGCTGCGGGAAAGTGAGGAATCCATTACGGATATCGCCTGGCTCGCGGGATTTAGTAATTTTTCTCATTTTGGTAAGATGTTCAAACGTACCGTTCAAGCGTCACCGAGAGACTATAGGCAGGTGTACAAGGAATCAGGTTCGGTGAAACCAATAAAAAAAGGGGAGACATACGATGATTGAAGCGAGATTGAATGAACTGGGGATCATTCTACCCACAGCCAGTGCGCCAGCAGCGAAATATGCGAATGCCGTTATTGTAAATGGAATGATGTACGTATCCGGGAAAGGGCCCGACACCTCCGAACGTGGTAAACTGGGGGCGGAATTCACAACCGGGCAGGGATATGATTTTGCACGTAACGCTGGACTTGAGGTGCTCGCTGTTGTTCGAGACGTGCTGGGTTCACTGGATCATGTGAAGAGAGTGGTTAAAGTGCAGGGCTTCATCAATGCATCCGCTTCGTTTCAGGAGCATCATAAAGTACTGAATGGATTCTCGGATCTGATGATGGAAGTATTCGGGAATCAGGGGGTACACGCCCGTTCCGTATTCGGTGCAGTATCGGTGAGGGACAATTTACCACTAATCATTGATTCCATATTTCAGGTGGAGGAATAGGTACGCATGACAGAGTTCAATCCAAGAACATCCCTTCATTGGAAGAATCTGAAGCGAATGTGCGAAAGGCACGCCTCCAATAGCTGGAGTGTACTGACATGATGCTCCATTTGCGTGACAGGCATACAGATGAGTTCGTAAGTAGCAGCAGCGGGCTGCATCGAATCGACTAAGGAGGGTTGGTGGAAATTGGAGTGAGTCTGGCGATCAATACTGGATCATCGACGAAATGACTGGGATTCGGGAATCTTGCGGGTGATGTAGCTCCAAGCTGGGTAATATTATTGAGCGACATGTCTGGACGTCGGATTAGATATAACAAGATATTACGAGGTGAAGAATTCATGCTGCACTCATTAGAGGCCATACATTCATACAAGTCAGGTAACACACTGGTGGCTGGGCAGCAATGGCTGCAACTGCTGGCAGCAGCGGAGAAGCCCCATATTAATCTCGAACGCATTCATTCCATCGCCGAACTTGAGGGCACCAATCCGGTGCTGGAATATGCCGAGCGTACACTGCAAGTGCTGGAGCAACTTCAGGTTTCTTTTTGGGTACGAGAAATTCTGGAGGAAGTATTAATGTGGTCAGAGACGGCGAAGGCCGGATCACGGGTACAGCGGCGAGTATGGCAAAAGCAGGGCGTTAATCTGTTTGTGCACAATGTGGGGTCTGCCCAGTTATATGATCTATACGCAGGGGCAGACCACCTGAATAACCATATTGGTAAGAGCAAGGAGACGAATATAAGTCAACCCGGATCTCCGAGCGGTGTACTAAGTAAGGGTACAGATATAAGCGAGCCTACTGCGCCGACTTCACACACACCAAGGCATGAGATTATTCGTACTTTAATTGCTACGCATGGACTTATCGGCCAATACATACGAGGAGAGATTCCATTTGCCGAGAATGCTCCGCTTCACGCCTTGATCGTTAAAGGATGGCTGTCTACAGATGAATTGCACACCATACTGATGGCGTTAAATGAGTGCATTATTACAGGCGTTGATTCAGCGCTATGGAAACAGGTTCAGGCTGAGGTGGAGCGAATTGTAGGCTGGATTATCGCCGGACCAGATCATGAAGATTGGAGCGTGAAAGAACGGTTATCCCGTTTGAGAAGCTCATCGATTCGACAAGGAGAAGCCATGGACGAGGCTTACGCCAAACTTCAAACGGAACTGGATGTGGAACCGATTCTGGCTCCGCTGGCTCATCGGACCTTATGGTATGTGGAGTCAGCCATGCAGGATTTCTCGTTGCAGGAGATGGTGAAAGTGTTCCTGTTGACGCTTAGTAGCGAAAGTATGAATCCAACATCTATGGAGAGTCAATCCGATATAGTCCGTCATATCAGCTTCGAACCTTTGATGAATACGATGTATTACGACTATAAAGGTGTCAAGAAGCTGAATATTTACAAAAAACGAATGATTGAAAAATATCTGGAACAGTATTCGTGGGAACAGTTAATTGGAGGAGAGCAGATCGTGTATCCTCATCTAACCCATCGCATTGAGCATCATGCGGATCTGCCGGATACCCTGTTCGTGACCTTTGAATTCTCCCCGGCGGCGGAGAAACTGATTGCATTCTGTATTGAAGCGGAGAAGTCACCGTTATATGACAAGGCTGTATTACTGTTATTCGATCTGTTCGGGCTACGCCGGGATGCCTATGATCGGTTTCACAATGAAGAGACGTATCTGTCCGATATGAATAGTTCCGGTGATTACAAAAAAGTGCTGCTAGACTACATCGTTGGTAAACGAGTACTGGATATTGGTCCGGGCGGAGGGATTCTGCTGGATCTGATTGAGCAGGAAAAACCGGAAGTGGAGCCAATCGGTATCGATATCTCAGCCAATGTCATTGAAGCGCTGGAACGTAAAAAACAGCGTGAGGGAAAACGCTGGCAAGTGAGGAAGGGGGATGCCCTGCAACTGGAGCAATATGTGCAGTCAGGCACAGTGGATACGGTTATTTTTTCATCGATACTACATGAGTTGTATTCCTATATTGAACTTGACGGTCGAAGATTCAATTCCGACACGGTTGTGGCAGCGCTGAGAAGTTCATTTCAGGTATTGTCCTCTGGAGGACGAATTCTAATACGGGATGGAATTATGAGCGAACCGGAAGGGCAGAAGCGGCGGATTCGTTTCCTGGAACCGGATGGAATGCACTGGCTGGAGCGGTATGCAGCGGATTTTCGGGGTCGTGCAATTGAATATGAGCGTATCTCGGACAACGAGGTCGTGATGCCAATTAACGATGCGATGGAATTTCTCTACACCTATACGTGGGGCGAAGAGGCATACGTACATGAGATTCAGGAACAATTCGGTATATTTACACCGACGGCTTATGAGAATTGCATTCGAGAAGCGCTGGGCGAACAAGCCGAGATTATCACTTTCGAACATTTCCTTCAGGAGGGGTATACAGAAGCACTCGGAGAACGAATTATTTTCATGAACGAAGATGGCGAGATTGCTCCTTTGCCAGACAGCACCTGCCTGATTGTCATTGAGAAGAAGAAAGGGTTGGCGGATGGATGATGAGCGAAGCCAGCACGGTATTGTATTTTGTAAGACACGCGGAGTCTCGATATGTTGAAGGACAGGAACGCGAGCGTGGGCTGACAGAGCAAGGTCATCAAGATGCTGGAACGGTTGCCAGTCTGCTCCAAGGGGAGCAGATTCGACTGTTCTATTCCAGCCCTTACAGGCGAGCGGTGATACGATTCAGATTCTGGCAGATCGCTCAGGTGGAAGCGTGGTAACCGAGGAAGATCTGCGTGAACGCCAGCTGTCGAGTACGGATGTGAAGCATGAGAATTTTCGCGGAGCCAAACAACGGTTGTACCGTGATTCTACGTATGCTTACCCTGGTGGAGAGTCTGGTGAACAGGCTTGCTCAAGAGCAATAGCGGTGATCGAGAGAATTCTGGATACACATGCGGGTCACAAGGTAGTTATTGGAACCCATGGAGATGTGATGACGCTCATTTTACAACACTATGATTCTTCCTACGGTTATGACTTCTGGGAGAATACTACGATGCCGGATATTTATAAGTTAGAGTTTGATGGAAGCACAAGTTGGTCCAGGTCACCCGATTGTGGGAGTAACAGAGTTGTATATGAGACAGGCATTAGCCAGGATGAGGAACTGGAGGGAGATCAATGAACAAAAAGGATGTGGAGAAGCTACTGAGGGATCTTAACGAGGGGCGGATACTGACCCAGCAGACATTCAAAGGGTTAGATGTGGAAGTTTACCTGGATGAGAGGGATACCTCTGAATTTGCTGACCAATAGATGCAAGCCTTTGAACGATGGGTTCAAGCTTCCGCTGTGGCTGAAGAAGAGGTGCTGCGCGCAGGCAGGGAACAGGCGTTCAAACAAACCTTAGCTCTCACTGGTGAACCTGAGTTAGCGGGATATGTGAGTGATGATATGGGTTTAATTGGCGCCGCACTGTTACAGGATGTGATGCAAGATTCCTTTGTGAATCAACTATTGGAGAGTTATCGTATAGGTCGGTTGCCCCTGCGATAAGCGAGGGAGGACGAACATGGTTGTTTTCGTTTGTATAAAAAAATAGCATCAAATGTACATTGTGAGTCGGCTGAAGCATGAGTTACAATTCACCTAGGCAATAAATGAGAATGATAATCATTATATGTAGAACATTCTCACGGTTACTCAACAGATCACATAGGGGTGAAGGGTATCATGGTAGGTTTTATTAAAGGTTTCAAAGGATGGGCGATTACATTACTGCTCATGGGTCTAGTGATTTCAGGATGTAGTACAAATACCGCTAAGAATGCGGAACAGACTCCTGCAACTGAAAGTGCAGCTTCTGGAGAAAATACTACTGAAACCGAGACAGAGCCTGCTACACGGGTTGTACAGGATGAATTTGGAGATGTGACGATTCCGGTTCAACCACAGCGGATTGCTGGAATATATGTAGAAGATTATCTGAAGGCGCTCGATATTACACCTGTAGTGCAGTGGTATCATCCTTTGTGGGGTGTACAGGATTATTTAGAACTGGATGTTCCGCAATTTGATACCACAGGCAGCATTGAAGCTTTGTTGGAATATGATCCGGATCTCATCATTGTAGATGGTGGGGTAGATATGGAGAAATATGAGATGTATTCTAAGGTGGCACCGACGTATCGCTTGCCTGAGAGCGTGTTGCAGGATTCGAATCAAATTTTGAAAACCATTGCCGATGTTGTGGGTAAACCGGAAAAGGGTGAAGAAGTTGCTGCGGCATTCGGAGCCAAGGTTGCAGATGCCAAGGCGAAGTTGCAGAAAGCAGTCGGGGAAGAGACAGTCGCAGTTGTCCGGTTGAATGTTAACGATGATACACTGGCGTTGTTCGGTGTGAAGAATCGATTTACCGGATTTATTTATTCGGAGCTTGGTCTAACACCTCATCCTCTGGTTAGCAAGATGGAAGAATATCAGGAAATCTTGTCTGAGGAGGCCATCCCGCAACTTGATGCGGATCATCTTATTATTTTCCCTTCCAATGGAGAATGGTCTTCCCCAGAGAATAAGGAAGCCTTAAAGGTACTTGATAGCAAATTGTGGAACTCCCTTCCGGCGGTTAAGAACAACCAGGTGTACATCATGGAAAGAGCACATTGGCAATCAGGTGCGATTACAGCGAATTCCATGAAAATTGATGATCTCTTGGAAAAAATGACTCCATAAGTATTATCCCATAAGAAAGTTCTTCAGCCAGGGTTGAAGAGCTTTCTTTTTTCGTATACACTGTTTTAAATGATAATAATTCTCAGTTAAGGAAGATGAACATGTGCCCCACGATAATACAACGGATTCCCAAACCCTGGCTATGCTCGCTTCAGCATATGGAATACGTAGATCATCATAAATCTCATATGGATAAACATTTGCTAAACAGAATGTCGACCGTCCACTATCTATTCGTTGTAACGTCTGGGAAGGGTTCAATGGTTTGCTCAGATCGGGAATCTCATCATTTGGAAAAAGGAATGATTATGTTTGTTCCGGCTGGAACATCCATTAAGATAGAAAGGTCCACTTGCACAGAAAATGAATTGCAGTACTATAAGCTTGATCTGATGGTAGCTGAGTTGAAAGAAGAGACTTCGAACGCTTTGCATACCAAAGACACTGCGGGGCAGCGTGAACTTCACAAATGTACAGATGCTTCGACAGTACGACCTCTTATTCAACTGAATTACAGTCCGTGGAGTTCCTGTCTGGAAGCCTTGGAACAAATGTTGCGTCAACAGATCACTAGCGATTGGATGGAGCAATGGGAGGTACAGCTTCGTTTCCAAGAGTGGTTCCGCGACTTGCTCTGCCAGAGTGATCCCGAAACAAAAGCACCAGATGAGCGTGCACGTCTTCAAAGTTCAATTCGTTATATTGGCGACCACTATGATCAGACGATAACCGTGGATGAGCTCGCGGCAGATATTGGTCTTACCAGAGCCAGCTACACTCGGCAGTTCAAAAGGATTACGGGCAAGCTGCCGCTTGATTATGTAAATGCGGTTCGACTGGAGCGCTCGAAACAACTATTGCAGCTGACGGATGATCGCATCCATGAAATTGCACAGCATGTGGGATTCAGCAGCGAGTATTATTTTGGTCGCCGTTTCAAGCAATACGCTGGTATTTCACCTGGATTGTACCGCCGTCATCACCGGCAAGAGGTTCGTGTCTTTGCTCCTTATCTGGAAGACTTTGTGTTGGCTCTTGGCGTAAAACCCGTATTACAATGTTCGCATCATTCCTGGGGCAGACAGCATTATCTGGGATTGGATGATGTGCCCGAATTCGATGTGAGCCAGCAGGATGCTCAATTTAATGTGGGCAATATACCTGACTTTATTATGCTGGACAAGGGATATGATCGATGGAATCTGGACCGCTTTGAACAGGTAGCACCTACGTTTTACGTAGATCATTTAGGAGAAGATTGGCGCTCCATTTTGAGATCGACCGCCGATGTGTTGGGGAAGGTGAATCGGGTTCAGGATGTAATCGGTGCATATGAGGACAAGGCAATAGAAGCCAAAGAACGATTAGCACGATATATACGTGGTCAAACGGTCGCTTTTTTGCGTATATCGGCATCGGATATTACTCTCTATGGGGATCAGCAGGGCTACGTGGGCCCTGTAATTTATCAGGATCTTGGATTGACTCCGCACTCCCGTGTGCAGCAATGGACAAGACACGAGCGGAGGATCTTCATTGGATTGGAGCAGTTAAGTCAGCTTGATGCGGATCACTTGTTGATTACATTTGACACTGGAAATTCAACCAAACCTGGAGATGAGCGCGAGTTGCTCGAAAGGGACGAATGGAAACGTCTGCCTGCGGTGAAGAGCGACAATGTGTATGAAGTGGATTTTATGAGCTGGATGAACTACGGTGTGATCTCTCATGGGAAGAAGATTGAGGATATATTGCGGTTTATGGCTTGAGGGGAAATATTATAATAATCCATTTTAATGTATGATATAGGAAAAATTGAATTGAAGAAAGGAATAACTTATGCGGAAAAAAATTGGGATATCACTTTTAGTAGTAGCTGTTATTGGAATGATTTCTGTTACAGAAATATCAACGACTACGGTTGCTGAATCGCATGAAATTTCGGGCGAGGATCTTCCTGCAAGCTTAAAATATGATTCTAACCATCCAGATGTAATTTATGTGAAGGATTGTGGGGTCTTCGAGAAAGTGGATTCTAGTTTAATAGATTTCGGTGAAGAAGAAGTTGTGGTCTATGATATACAAAAGGTAACATATAAAACGAATGTAATTGTTGCTTATGATGCAACTTACATCAAAAAAAGTGAATGGGAATAGCTAATTTCATTAGAATTACAATATGGGAGCACAAGGAGAGATTTATTCTTATTGGGCTTTTTCAATATCCAATAAAAAAATAAAATTTCAAGAATTTAGCTTAATTTTATAGATGAGCAAGTTTATGTTTAGACAGTTCTAGTAAATCATTATAAATTAGTTAATACGTGAAATTGATGAGGGGGATTCAAATGAACTTAAAATTTTTCAAGAATATTAGTTTAATTATTGGAGCAATTGTTTTGCTGTTTGTATTAATACCCAACCAAACTGTGAAAGCTGCAGTAGATTACAGTGGTGGATTACTTGATGGGAAGAGACTCTATTACAGTGGAGGATTTACTGGAGGGAATTTAATAGGTACAGAAGCTACTGACAATAATGAGGGTACATTTTTTTCTGTTGATAAGAGTACTCCGGGATCTACAGGAACTTTAGATCATCTCTATTATGATTTCGAATCCCCGCAGACTATTATATCTTATCGTTTGAAAGCAGATAGGAATACAAATATCATAATTGAATTGTTAGATAGTAAAGGACAGTACGTTAGAAATTTTACAGTTAGTACGACCGACGGTTCTTTAGTAACACTGCCTGAGATTGCATCGGGTGTAAGTAAAATTAGCCTAGTTAACACAAACGCCAGTGCACCGTTAAAAGTGTTTGAATTTAATGCATATACTTCTGAACCAGAGCAACCAACCACACCAGAACCAGAAGAACCTACAACTCCAGAACAACCTGAGCAACCATCCACCAACCGTGCCATCTTTGTTGTCACCATGACAACGGGCTTGGAGAAAGAATTCGACCTAAGTATGAAAGAAGTGAATGATTTCATCGACTGGTATGAAGCCAAGCAAGCTGGAAGCGGAAAAGCATCGTATGCGATCGATAAACACGACAACAACAAAGGGCCATTTAAGAGTCGGAAGGATTATATCCTGTTTGATCGGGTGCTGACTTTTGAAGTAAGTGAATACTGAAAAATGTGAAGTTCCTTCAGCTTAGCTGAAGGGGCTTTTTTTGTTCATTACGATAAATGAGCCAATACAACTACTCAAAAGGCTTGTTTCATCTCATTTTAGTGTAGCGTTTACACAAAAACAGAACAATGAGCACAAAATGCGAAAGCGGGTGTCCTTGACGGTACGATTGCGACATACCATTAGAGTGAAGGCTGATCTGTAACGCAGGAATTGAGGTCTTCAAGCATAGCCATGAATGGCGGATGGGAGAGCTGTAATGACAAAACGGGTAATTCTGTTGGAAGAAGGTACGGCAGAGATGAAAGGGCTAATGGGCAGTAAAGGGGCTGATCTTGCAGAGCTTATCCATGCAGGGTGGTCTGTCCCGGCCGGATTTGTAGTCACAACGGAATGCTGTCGCGAGTTCTGTACCCGTCTTGGACATCTTTCCGGTGAAGGAGAGGAAGAGATTGTTAACGCGATCCGGCATCTGGAACAGCAAACTGGGAAGTTCTTCGGACATTCGGAGAATCCGCTACTGCTCGCGGTATGTACAGATCAGGATCGAGCATCAGCAACGGCAACACAATCACTGCTAAATGTGGGTCTGAATGATGTTACTGTGGAAGGACTCGCACGTCAAACCGGTGATCGGTTGTATGCACTCCAATGTTACCTGGATTATTTAAAGGAATATGGTCAGCTGGTATATGGAATTCCGTCTGAATTTTTCACAGAAATATCGAGTCACGTCAAGGGTCTAGATGAAGCGGAACTTGAATTAACCATTACGGAATTTAAATATTTAATGGAAGCGAAGGGGCGTACCCCTTTTCCTCAGGATGTTCAACTTCAATTCAAAGAAGCAGTACGTGCGGTATATCTTTCACAGCGTGTTAAACCATCCAGATCTCAGGACGAGATCGTGCGAAAACCATATTACATTTCTTCGGAGCAAGGTGCTCCTGTTCTTATACAGACGATGATACATGGAACATGCGGAGACTCAAGTGGGATCGGAACAATATATACGCACAACCCACTTACAGGAGAAAGGGGAATCACTGGACAATACGTCCCAACCGGGAACACCAGCCAAGCAGATCACGGTCTGGAGCGTTTACGGAATGACGAACCTGAGCTATATGCACGATTGCTGGAGATAGGTAGTCAGTTGGAGACGCATAAGGGGAAGTGCAGGAAATCACCTTTGTGATTGATTCGGGCGCGTTGTATGTTGTGCAGACCCAGCCCGCCCGATTATCCTCAACAGCCACACTGAAGAGTACTGTGGATTTTGTGCATGAAGGACTCATCACCAAGGAAGACGCACTCCTCCGCATCGAGCCTCAGCATATCACGGAAGTGTTGAAGCATAACACAGATTCTAGCAGAGAAGCGAGAACTGGAAATCTTCCGATACAGATCCAGCCAGTAACTAATGATGAATCTCCAGCTTATAAGAACTCAGGTTCACCTTCTCCACCGGAGCTGCAACTACTGCTCGAATGGGCTGATGAATTGAAAGAGCTGACGGTACTTGCCAATGCTGATCGACCACAGGATGCCCTGACAGCAAGGTTGCTGGGGCTGAGGGAGTCGGTTTGTGCAGGACGGAGAACATGCTGTTGTCACCCGTGCGGTTACCCTTTGTACAAAAAATGATCCTAGCAGATAGTGAATCTGAGCGCAGGCGTGGGTTGGAGCGACTGTTGCCGATGCAGCAGTCTGATTTTGAACAGATCTTCGAAGCGATGGATGGGTATCCGGTAACCATTCGCTTGCTCGATTCACCGTTACATGCACTGTTACCGGATCTGGAAGTGCTGGAGAAAAGGCGCCAGTGGTTACAGGCAGAGGAGCAACAGGAACAAGGAGACGGTCAGATTGAACTGGAGGAACTGGAGCGCGTAATGCGCAGAGTCAGTGAATTGCACGAACACAATCCGACACTTTGGCAACAGGTTTGTCGCCTGAGTACAGTATTCCCGGAAATCATTGATATGCAGCTTGAAGCGATTTTCCGCGCAGCGGTGAAAGGCATCCGGCAAGGCTGGTGGGTACGTCCCGAGATTATGATCCCGCAGATCGGTCATGTGCATGAACTACAGGAGATGAGAGATCTGGTGGATCATGTGGCTGACCAAGTGCTGGGTGAGGAGAAGCGGCATTGTCACTATAGAGTGGGGGCGATGATCGAAGCTCCCAGAGCAGCGCTGACAGCCACTCACATTGCTCGTCAGGCAGACTTTTTCTCGTTTGGCGCGGATGAGCTGACAGAGATGACGTTTGGATATAGTCGCCAAGAAGCCGAGAAGCGATTCCTTCAACGCGATACGGACTCTCGTACGGTAACGAATAACCCATTTCAGGTGCTGGACATTGAGGGAGTCGGACAATTGGTGGAGATGGCGGTTATTCAGGGTCGAATTCGAAAACCTCATCTGAAGACAGGGATCTGTGGAGAGAATGTGGTTGATCTGGAGTCCATTGTGTTCTGCCACCGTATTGGTCTGGATTACGTAAGCTGCCTGCCTGAACAGATCCCTTATGCACGAATTGCGGCTGCACAAGCAGCCATTAAGGGCAGAGAGACGGCACGAACATGCAGAATGCAGATATATCCACAATTGCGTAACGTTCACCCTGTCCTACACGGAACTTCCATGGAATAGCAACCTGAAAACTGTTATACTGAAATATACGTTTTGTAAAATGAACGTAAAATTTCAGGGTAAGGGTTGAAAGCGACCATGTATAATTCCAAAAATGAACGAACTTCATCACGGACCTTATTCGCCGTGTTATTCATTCTGATGTTGCTGAAGTTGTCACTGCTGCGATATTTCTTTTTCCAGGGTCTGTCCGGCATCGGTTTCGTTACAGATGCATTGGGTGCTCTGACTCTGGTATGCCTGCTCGATCTGATCGTGCCCAAAAGCTGGAAGCGAGCAGTGTACGGAGGATTCAATGTTCTGTTTTCTCTGGTTCTGTTCGCGGCTACTCTGTATAACGTTCATTTCAGTTCGGTACCCACCTATACTGCGCTCAGTGAGCTGGGGCAAGTTGCCCAAGTGCGGGGCAGCATCGGACCTCTGGTACGACCAGAGCACTTTTTGTTTTTTGTAGACATCGTATTGGCATTGCCAATATGGTTGATGATGCGCAGACGTGCCGGCGGCCGTAACCGTAGCAGCTACCGTGATAGCGGTTTGAGTTTCGGGAGAAGCCAGCGTAGATATTGGGGCAAGTTCGGCGTTGCGCTCACTGCTGCATTCTGCATCGTGCTGTCTGGCAGTTTCATTGTCAAAGGTGAAACGATTGATAACGAATTAGTACGGGCCGAGAATCTCGGTTTCCTGAACTATCAGGTATCGTCCGCCATTCTGACGAGCAAAGAGAATGAGGCCATTGCGAATGGCAACATTAACGAAACGATTGCCAAGATCAATGAGCTGGTTAGCCAGTACCCATATCAGGATAAAACAAGTGACGGAACAGCTGTGAAAGCTAAATATTTTGGTCAGGCTAAAGGCAGCAATCTGATTGTATTGCAACTGGAATCCTTTCAGAATTTCCCGATTAATGCTTCATTAGACGGTCAGGAGTTAACGCCGGTACTGAATGATCTGGCCAAAGAAAGCTATTATTTCTCTCATTTTTTCCAACAGATCGGCCAGGGAAACACATCAGACGCGGAGTTCATGTCGAACACGTCTATCTATCCAACCGGAGTTGTTCCCATGTCAGCAGGGTATAGTGACCGTGAACTGCCGAGTCTGCCTAAGTTATTGGGGAAAGAGGGATATGAGTCTGAGACGTACCACGTCAATGACGTCACCTTCTGGAACCGGAACAAAATGTATCCGGCTCTCGGATTCACTCGTTACTTCGACAAGCCGAGCTTCGAGAATGACAGATTCAATGACTTTGGACCATCAGATGAAGAGTTATATCGTGTAGGTGTGGACAAAATGACAGCGCATCAGGCTGCGAATCAGCCGTTCTATGCTCAGTTCATTACGGCATCGAGTCACTCGCCGTTTACGGTTCCTGCTGATCGTGCACGAATTACGATTCCTGCGACCATCACGAACAAACTGCTTCACGACTATCTGCAAGCAATCAACTATACGGACTATGCCATTGGTCAACTCATTCATGAATTGAAGGCGGACGGATTGTGGGATAACACCACGTTAGTGCTCTATGGAGACCACTTCGGTCTGCCTGCTGACGAAGAGATTACACAGCAGATTCAGGCCAATCTGGGCGTCCCTTATGACGGCAAAGTAAGTCGTTTCAACATCCCGTTCCTGATTCATACGCCGAAACAGACCCAAGGACAAGTGATTGAGCAGCCTGGCGGTCAACTGGATATGTTGCCAACGATCATGAATCTGATGGGCGTTTCGCTTCAGGATGAGAAGTTCACCGCCTTCGGTCATGATCTGCTCAACATGGACCATAATGCCTTCGGTATTCGGTATTACTTACCGACAGGTTCATTTGTCAACAATGACATTATGTTTATTCCGGGTGCGGGCTTTGATGATGGAACAGCCTATTCGCTGAAGACATATGAGCCGGTAACGGATCTGGAACCGTATCGTTCCGATTATGAACATGTACTCAGCCTGATGAAATTGTCTGACGAGTATGTGAAGTTGTTACCGAAACGTGCGCCATAACTTAACATTTTCCAATACAATAAAGTAAAAACGTCACCGGTTTATAAGAACTGGTGGCGTTTTTTGCATGTTTCTTGCACAAGTGTGGTAATAAAGAGGATAACTAAAGTTTGAAACTGTAATAATTAATGTTACAATGTAGAGAGCAAGAAAGAAGTGAGAAGAAGTGAGCAAGAACGCGTAATATTCGCGGAACTCACATTTAAAGAACACATGAACCTAACAGACGAGAGGATTGAATATATATGAAACTGAGTGTACTCGAACATGGACATATCAATGAAGGCCGAAATGTACAGGATACGTTGCAGGAAACAGTGAAACTCGCGCAACATGCGGATCAATTGGGATATTCCCGCTTTTGGATGTCAGAACATCACGGTAGCGGTGCGTTGTCTTTCTCCAGCCCTGAAGTGATGATTGCACATGTAGCTGCACATACGGAACAGATCCGGGTAGGTTCCGGCGGTGTAATGCTGCCTCATTATAGTGCCTACAAGGTGGCAGAGAATTTCCGTCTGCTGGAAGCTCTTCATCCGGGACGGATTGACCTTGGGATTGGCAGAGCGCCAGGTGGTATGCCGATTGCCAGCAGAGCGCTGAACGAAGGCAAATCATCGAATGTACAATTCTTTCCCCAGCAGATTGCGGATCTGGGCGGATATTTCCACGAGCAATTGCCAGAGGATCATCGGTTCGCATCTCTGGTAGCTGGACCATCGGTGCCAACCGTACCGGAAGTGTGGCTGCTGGGTTCCAGTTCCGAAGGTGCGAGAATTGCTGCGGCACAAGGAACATCGTATGCGTTTGCCCAATTCTTCGGAACACCAGGCGGCGAAGAAGCGATGAAGCATTACCGCAGACATTTCAAGCCGTCTATCCTGAATGACAAACCACATTCAATGATTGCTGTCTCGGCATTCTGTGCGGAGACAGAGGAAGAAGCCGCTGACCTTGCGCGCAGCAACGAACTTTTCTTCCTGCGCCTTGGACGAGGTCTTGAACAAAGTTCTTTCCCGTCTCTGGAGACGGTGAACAACTATCCATTCACAGCGATGGAGATGGAACAGATCCGTCAGCGCCGTTCTTTTTCCATTGTGGGTACACCGGATCAGGTAAAAGACAAAATTACCGCAATGGCTGAGCGTCATGAAGCAGACGAAGTGATTATCGCGTCAGCGGTTCATTCGTTTGAAGCACGTCTGCGCTCATTCAGCCTGATTGCGGAAGCCTTTGGACTCAAGCAGGACTAATGGTGATCGAGCGGGAATAACTACTCTGAACAGACTGGAATCTTGCTCTTGCAAGGTTCCGGTTATACTCTTGCGTGATCAGGGAGAGGAGAGATTCACATCCGTAGATGTGTCATTAGTGATATTCATGGCTGTTACGATGAATTCAATGCACTGCTTCAGCATGTAGATTATAATCCAATACAGGATGAATTGATTTTGCTCGGTGATTATGTGGATCGAGGGCCAAGTAGCAAACAGGTCATTGAACAGATTATGGAGCTTCATCAGAAGCACCATATTATCGTACTTAAAGGCAATCACGATGCTATGATGGTCAAGGCACTCAATCATGATGTGGAGGAATATGACCAACACTGGATTCGTAATGGCGGCTTACAGACGATAGCAAGTTATCTGGATCTAACTTATGATGAGCAGCAGATCGACTGGAATGCTTTTACGGAAGCAAAAAAGTGGATACGTACACACTATGAACACCATCTTCGTTTCCTGGAACAACTTCCGCTGGTGTACGAGATTCCGGGTTATATTTTTGTACATGCCGGGATCAACCCGGATATTGAGGATTGGAGAAGCCAGTCCGAGCGGGACTTTATCTGGATTCGTGAATCATTTTATTCCAGACCAACTAGAGTTACAGAGACAGTTGTATTTGGACATACACCCGTGAAGCATTTGCATGATCAGACAGGCATCTGGTTTGATCCGAACAGAGACAAAATTGGTATTGACGGTGGTTGTGCCTATGGTGCGCAACTGAACTTGCTGGAGATTAACGAGGATGGCAGTTTACAGAGCTTTTATGTAAGGCAAGGGCAGAGCCCGGAAGAACTTTAAATTTAATGTTTTCGTTGCGCATCAGGGTTTCATATGCTAATTTATAAGGTTATACCATGGAATATTTAGGATACATATCATATCGACTTGAAGGGGAATGAACCACGTTTGGCTATCTATAATCTGGATCAACTGCAACATCACATCTTACTCTGTAATGGTGGGACATGCATGCGTAATGAGGGAGAAGAAGTAACTCAGGCGGTGCGAGACGAGATTCTCAAGCAGCAGGCAGGAGGATTCATCCATACGACACGAACCAAATGCAATAGTCAGTGTGACGATGCATGCGTAACGATTGTGTATCCACAGGGTGACTGGTATGGTCAAATGACACCAGATTCAGGCAGAGCGCTTGTTCAGGCCTTGTGTGAAGGGGAGAAACTGGAGAAGCACCTGATTGCCAATGTGGCAAAGACCTCTGTGAATTAGAGCTGCACGATCATGACGAACTGTTCTCTAAGTATCAACCTGAGAATGATTTGCAATTAATTCGCTGTAAAGGGATTGGAATTAAGCCCTATTAGCGCTATAATCAGTAGGGTATGATTAAAATATGACATATATTTTCTATATAAGTTCAACTAAACTTTTTACACGAGAATGGAGAGGACAGAAAAAAGCTGGAGAAGCGGAGCGTTCGCCTAAAAGCTTTCTGAAAGAAAGCTGCATCGGAAGCGTATGCTTATCACCGGATTTTTCCTTTAAAAAGGGAATCAAAAAATCTGGGGATAACAGCGATCGGAAGGTTATTCTGTCATCGGAGTGGCAAGTGTAAACATTCTTTGGTTAAACTTATATAAATCAGAATTGACGGAGGGCTATGAATATGGAAAAAGCGTTAATCTTCGGTCACAAAAATCCCGACACGGATACGATCTGTTCGGCAATCGCCTATGCGGATTTGAAAACAAAATTGGGTCAGGACGTTGAAGCTGTTCGTCTTGGCGAAGTTAATGGAGAAACCCAGTTTGCACTGGATCAATTCAAAACTGCAGCACCACGTTTGATCAAAACAGCTGCAAATGAAGTAAACAAGGTTATTCTGGTTGACCACAACGAACGTCAGCAAAGTGTAAGCGATATTGAGGAAGTGACTGTTGTTGAAGTCATCGACCATCACCGTATTGCTAACTTTGAGACAAGCGGACCTCTGTATTTCCGTGCAGAGCCTGTAGGTTGTACAGCAACCATTTTGAATAAAATGTACAAAGAAAATGGTATCGAAGTGAGTGCGCCGATTGCTGGCCTGATGCTGTCTGCCATTATCTCCGATTCCCTGTTGTTCAAATCCCCGACTTGCACAGAGCAGGACGTAGCCGCTGCGCGTGAACTGGCTGCCATTGCTGGTGTAGATGCAGACAGCTATGGTCTGGACATGCTGAAAGCCGGCGCGGATCTGAGCCAAAAAACAATTGCTGAACTGATCTCCCTGGACGCGAAAGAATTCGTCATGGGTCAATCCAAAGTGGAAATTGCACAGGTTAATGCCGTTGACGTGAATGATGTTCTCGTGAAGCAACCTGAGCTTGAAGCAGCCATTGAAGCGATCATTTCCAGCAAAGGTCTCGACCTGTTCGTATTTGTCGTAACAGACATCTTGAACAACGATTCCGTTGCTTTGGCGTATGGCGCATCCACCAAAGCTGTAGAGAAAGCCTATAATGTGACACTGTCTGATAGCAGAGCATTGCTGAAAGGCGTAGTATCACGCAAAGCGCAAATCGTACCTGTACTTACTGAAGCATTCAATACGCTCTAAAGTGCACGGATCGGCGGATCATTCCGTTGGTTGATTGTACTGGACATATTAGCACCACCATCCTAGCCTGCTCTGATCCGAAATGGGTCAGGACAGGCTTTTGATGTAGAGACAGGAGGATGAACCATGATCAAAAATGAAAAGATCAAAGCGGCCGAAGTGCAGCTTACTGGCCTGAATGGTGAAGATCTGGGCGTCATGCCCACGCGGGAAGCACTTCTACTAGCGAAGCAGCACAAAGTAGATCTGGTGTGTCTGTCCTTGATGACCAGCCCACCACCATGCAAGTTGATCGGAGCTGGAGCAGCGAGAGAGGAAGCGCAGCAGGAGAAGAAAAAGGGGAGCAAGTCTCCCGAGAAACGCAAAGTAAAGGAAATTCGATTGAACCTGCACATGGAAGACCATGACCGGGAGACGAAACAATCTCAGGCAGAGCGCATTCTGAAAAAGGGTGATTCGGTGAAACTTGTCATTCAGGTGCACGGAGCCAAAGAGGGTGTTGCTGGCAAGACCTGGGCAGAAGAATTATGCAAAGCTCTGGGTGAACACGGCAGCAAAACAACGGGTGTACAGGTAAGTGGCAAACAGGTTGTTGTGCAACTTGACCCGATTGCCTAAAGCGTTAGATCAATAGAAATGTAGCCCAATGAGGTGGCATGGTACCTCATTGGGCTTTGTAGTTATTCGGGTCTTCATCCGCGGAATATCTATCCATGTCCATGCACGATGTGTAATGACATCTGGTTTCTGTGTTTTAGCTATGTGAGTATTCTGCATAAATTCCGCGAGCATTTGATATTGAATTATGCTAAATCCTGACGTAAATAGCGGCTGCCACCAAGACGTACATATAACTGTCCTGGTAATACAGGTGTAGATCTGGCAGGAATATGGGCTGGACTGTTCTCGGCGAAACGGGATAAATAGTAGAAGTCCGGATAGATCACCATATCCATTAAATAGGCAGAGACCCGGCTACCTGGAAAACGAAATTGATTCAGGGTACGAATGATATCTTCGCCGCGCGCAATACCAATGCCGTGTCCATAATACCAATTCTCCCGTAGCATAATGGTGTTCTCTCCCTGCCATTCGGGGTTTCTGAAGAGACATCCGGGTTTTTGAAATACAGCACATCGCCTGGAAGGGCAGTTTCTTTACCGTTTTTTTCGGTCAATCGCAGGTCGCTATCATAATGCCAGTCAAAGAGCAACAAGTTCCGAAACAAGTCATTAAAGGCATCTTCACGAATGCTTCCCAGCACTCCGCCATATAACACAATGACTGTAGCTGTTGCACATTCAAAGGCATATAAGTGACCATTCCTCCAGATATCCCGGATGCCGTCGGCAGGGGTGACGTTCGCTTTCAATTCGAACCCACCTTCTACATTACGATTCCAATAAACAGGATTACATCGGGATTTATCAAATGAGGCAAAACTCACTCCGCTTCGATCCAGTCCTTCTGCTGCTTCCACGAGCGAGCCCCTTAAATTCCATTCAAAACGAAGATGATCCATGGACTGGTAAACATACCTCGTTGGACGATTCTGGAGTTGTTGTAGCCAATGCCATTCAAAAGCAGACCATTCCGAGGGTATCAGTTCGATGGGTTGATTTCCGACAATAATCATGATCCATAACCTCCGCTTGTATTCAGATTTTAACATTGTATAATCGGGAGCGCACGGGTATTGTGTAGTATATGAAGCCATGTGCGCGAAATGGTATGCCCATCATGAAAGTCGTATGTAGCGACGATTAACTTGTTGATGAATGCCGGAGATTTTGGGGATTTTCGTTTAATTATCATGGCTTTTGGGGTAGTACTCTATAGATGAAGTTATGTTCAGGTCGAACTGTTCATACGGAATACATTCAGATTCTCATAAAGGAGGATATGTGGTGTCGAACTCAATTACAGAGAGCCGGTCTCTGTTTGAACAATTATACACGCATGCACCAATCGGCATTGCAGTCGCTTCTCATGTGAATGGACGTTGGTTGCAGCTTAATCCGGCATTTTGCGAGATGCTCGCATACAGTGAAGATGAACTGATTGATATTTCGGTTGTAGATATGATCTATGAAGAAGATTTGTTAATGGAGGAATTCCGCAGAAAGTTCTGGGAAATGACCCATGATACACGCCCGATGTATGAGACAGAGGTTCGCTTAAAACGAAAAAACGGTTCACTATTATGGGCAACGATCAGAGCCTGCATTGTAAGAGATGAAACGAATGGTGAACCATTATACTTGTTGGTACAGGCTGCAGACATTACAAAACAAAAGGATGCAGAGGAACGCCTCATTGTGCAGCGTAAGCAATTGGAAGAGAGCAGCCGCATTTCTCGTTTGCTGGCGGAGTCTTCACTTGACCTGATCGCTATACATGATGCCGATCCTCAACGTACATTCAAATATGTGTCAGATGCATGCAGAAGCATGCTGGGCTATGAACCGGATGAAGTTGTAGGTCGGTCGGGCATATTCTGTATTTACTCCGAGGATATACCTATCGTTGAAGCCTACGTGAAAGAGCAGATGCAGGGTCTGGCTCCTGAACGGATCAGTTATCGTCTTCAGCATAAGGATGGATCTACGCTATGGGCAGATACCATTACCCATTATGTATATGACAAGGCAGGTAACTTGACGGAGATGGTCGCGGTAACCCGTGATATCACAGCGAGCAAACAACAAGAGTTAAGTTTGCAAGAGTACAAATCCTTGTTTGACTGTAACCCGCTAGGCGTGGCTTCTCTTGATCTGGAAGGGAATTTGCTGAAGGCTAATGTGGGTCAGGAACAAATGACAGGACACACCAAAGAGGAACTTCTGAGTCGTCCCTTTGATCATCTCATTGATCCTGAGGATTTGGATAAGACCCGGTATCATTTTGAGGAGACGGTGAGAGGTACTGCACAGAGCTATGAGATAGGTTTGATACACAAAGATGGCCAGCGAATTGAGACAAGTGTCATCAATGTTCCCATTATACTAGAAGATAAAGTTGTTGGGGTGTATGGGATCACAAGTGACATTACAGAGGCCAAACGTTACGTCGAAGAAATTGAGAATTTAAGTTATGAAAGAGCACTGATTCTGAATGGCATGTCTGAGGGCGTTATTGGACTAGACTTGGAGGGGAACCTGAATTTTGCCAACCCTGCCGCAGCAGAGATGATGAATATCTGTCCAAGTGAAATGAATGGCAAACCGCTTGAACAGATGATGAGCCAAATGCAAAGCGAAGGCATCCCTTATCCATCCAAAGATACACCCGTTTTGCATGCTGTACGTGAGGGACGAAACCTGCCGCGTACGGAATCCATATTCTGGAGGCAGGATGGGTCCAGTTTCCTGGCTGAGTTCCAGTTGAAGACGATTATGGATCAGGGTAGAACGCGCGGAGCGGTACTTGTTTTTCGGGATATGACATCTGTGAAGGAAATCATACGTGCCAAGGAGACAGCAGAGCATGCTGATCGGGCAAAGTCTGAGTTCCTGGCCATCATGAGTCATGAGCTTCGTACCCCATTGAACGGCATAATGGGCATGGCCCATCTGTTAATGGAAACCGAGCTGGATGATGAACAGAAAGGTTTTGCAGAGATCATGATTGACAGCGGCGAGTCTCTGTTGTACATTTTGAACGAAATTCTGGATTTTAGCAAAATCGAAGCTGGGAAAATGGATCTTGAGCGTTCACCTGTAGATATGAAAGCGATGCTGGGTGGGGTGATCGAGCTATTTGCGCTCAAAGCCTCTGAGAAAAATATTGAACTCTACTGTGAGATGTCGGATCAGATTCCAGAACGTATTCGAGGGGATGAGACACGAATACGGCAGATATTGATTAATCTAGTGGGTAACGCGGTTAAGTTCACAGAACAAGGCAGGATTACAGTGAGCGTAGGCGTTAATTTCTCAGAGGAGCATGGCCCGGACCACCTGATGTTAACGTTTATGGTGAAGGATACGGGCATCGGCATTCCAATAGAGAAGCAACATCAATTGTTTCAATCCTTCTCACAGTTAGATCCGGCTATCAATCGCAAGTTTGGTGGAACAGGTCTGGGGCTTGCCATCAGTAAGAAACTGGTGGAGTTAATGGGCGGAGCCATTGGTGTACAGAGTGAGATTGGTGAGGGTGCAGAGTTTCAATTCACCTTGGTGCTTGAGCGTTGGCGAGAGGAAAGCAATGATCCGATCGAGGTAGTCGTGAATGGAGAATTGCCATTGGAACGAGAAAGTCTTGCCCGTGACATCAGAATCTTGATTGCCGAAGATCAAGCGGTCAATAGTCATCTGCTGGAAGAGATGCTGCGTAAATTTGGCGGGGTATGTGATATTGTTGAGAATGGTGCACAGGCTGTCGAGTCATTGAATAAAGTCCAATATGATCTGGTGTTTATGGATATTCAGATGCCGGTTATGGATGGGATTGAAGCGACCTGCACCATTCGGCAGACTCATCCGGAAATACCAGTCATTGCTGCGATTACAGCCTTTGCAGGGGCAGGTGACCGTGAACAATGCCTGGAATGTGGTATGCAGGACTTCATAAGCAAGCCGTTCCATTCGACGGAGATTAGCCGCGTACTAAATACATGGGTTCCGTATATCCGTTCTCAAAGAATAGCTGACACGGCTCATGGCTGAACCTGACACAAACTACAGACGATAACGGAAAAATAACCTGCGCCTTGAGTTCAAGGTGCAGGTTATTCTGTCATTCAATCCATGAAATGGGTTCCTGACAACAATCAGGACCATCCTCCGATTAATCCGGAGAGGGTTACGCATTCGTCATCTTCTAACTCTGCAATCAGAGTGAATTCTTCGTTGTCTTTGGGATCAACGGAGTATAATTCACGGCGTCCGTCTTCGTGTACAATAATGACTAACTTATTTCCACTTTTAGTATCAAACTGGTACTTAACTCCGATACCAGGTAGTGGGCATTCTCGGATATTCAAACCTGTCACCTCTTTAGCTTAGCTGAATTCAAAATTTAACCGTTCACACAGTACGGATGTATTCTACTATCCATAACACCGTTTGGCAAGTCACAAATAATATCGGTGTTACGGAATTATCGTTTTCCGCGATGTGGTCTTGCATTTTCACGCGGTCTGGTCCGTCTACGGCGAACCAAAAACCAGATGATTAGAGTCAGGATCAGCAGAAATCCAAGGACAGCAATAAGGATGATATTGCGGATATTGGGAACCTGTACAGTCAGATCCAGCTTATTCATCTGCAGTGGTGAAACGTGCCAAATAAGCGTTTTCCCCCCATCTTCTACCTGGTCGGCGTTAGAATCGGCTGCCTTGATAGGTAAAGTCAACTTGAAGTCAAAGTTTACATCCTTCAACAAGAGGCTTTTGAGGAAGCCAGGAACCTTGTTTATCTGATTTTTGATCTCTCCATCTGGCATGGATTCCATCACGTCGGCTTCTGCGGTAATGTGAAGCTTGGAGGTGAAGAAGCCTGGTGTAGTTGACTGATCAACTTTGATGCCTTGAGGTAACTTGGAAGTATTGAATCCGGTCGTATTACTTTTTTCATAATGGGTTGCCGCTGTCAGTTGTGTCTGATCTCCCTGATCGGTAACCTCGGCCTCGAAGTTGTTCCGTCTTAACGTATCTGCGAGCAGAGGCAAGAGATTATCTTGTCCAATCTTGCCAAGGGCGGAGTCTGTTACACGAAGATTCAGATCCAGGTCCGATGATCCATCCATATTCACCGTGACATGGGCTTCTCCATCAGCACAAGCGGATAAAATAGATAACATAAGGATTAACATAGCAGTGAGCAATAGCTGACGTAAGGGGCTGTGAGTCGACATGTCTTTCAACCTTTCTGTGTTAAATCCATCCAATTCTTAGATGTATAGTATACACTGGATAGTTAATGGATGCTAACAGGAGAGCGGCAGGGAGGGATGTAGAGTCATCTGATGCGGAATACTGTCTATAAATCGAACGTACCTTTGATTAAAATTAAAGATTTCGTATTTTTGTCAATGTTCGGTCAATTCAAACGGGGGTTCAACGTGTAAACTAGAAGTAGTATGTTGAATATACGGAAGCAGGGGGGTTACATTCATGACATATATCATTATTATGGCTGTTATTATGGTCGTGGGCATGGTCGGAATGGGCTGGTTCTATCAGATTATGGACAAAGATCAAAGCCAGTAATAATTACATTGTAAAACAGAAGACAAGCCTATAAGCTGGCTTCGCTAAGGCGAGGCGGGCTTATTTGTGTTGGAGGAGCATCTTTCGATGCTCGACCTTACATTGTCGTGTAATCTATATAACCAGTGAAGTTGCAAAATTTGACCGATGGACAAATATTTTTCGTATAAATGGGATTTTTAGGCTGCTCTTTTGTATAATAGGGGGTAGCTTCTCGGGTTAGTCCCGAAATTTGCCAAACAGGAAAGGGTGTACATAAATGAAATTTAGTGAGTATACGTATACACGTCCCGATCTGGAACATATCAAGACATCTTTCCATGATCTGCTGAGCGGTTTCGAGGCATCGGTTACGGTTGATGAGCAGAGTGGATATATGGATAAGATTAATGCGCTACGCAGTGATTTTGAGACGCAGGCACAATTGGTCTACATCCGTCATTCCATCGATACCAACGATGAGTTCTACAAGGCAGAAAATGAATTTCTGGATGAGAACGCGCCGATTGTTCAGGAATACATCACGGATTATTACCGCGCACTGGTTAACTCCAAATTCCGCACCGAGTTGGAACAGAAATGGGGTTCACAGCTGTTCCAACTTGCGGATAACTCACTGAAAACATTCAGTCCAGAAATTATTGAAGACCTGCAGAAGGAGAATAAACTCTCCACGGAATACAACCAGTTAATCGCTTCAGCCAAAATTCCGTTTGAAGGTGAAGAGCGCACGCTGCCACAGCTTCATCCATTTGAGCTGTCCACGGATCGCTCCATGCGAGAGCGTGCTTCGGAAGCGAGATACACCTTCATGGCTGAACATGAGGCTGAATTCGACCGCATTTACGATGAACTCGTTCAGGTGCGTACACAGATTGCGAAGAAGCTGGGATACCCAAGCTATGTGGAACTTGCTTATGATCTAATGAACCGCACGGACTACAATGCAGAGATGGTATCCAAATTCCGCGCACAAGTTCGGGATTACATTGTACCTGTTGCGACGAAGCTCAGAGAACGTCAACGCAGCCGGATTGATGTGGATACGCTGTATTTTTATGATCAGGGATTCAGCTTCAAGACAGGTAATCCAACACCCAAAGGTGACGCAGACTGGATTATTAATAATGGTAAAAAAATGTACGCTGAATTATCACCAGAGACGGATGCATTTTTCCAGATGTTGACCGACAACGAGCTTATGGATCTGGTTAGCAAAAAAGGCAAACAGGGCGGCGGATATTGCACGTTCCTGAACGATTATAAAGTGCCGTTTATCTTCTCCAACTTCAATGGTACATCTGGCGACATTGACGTATTAACGCATGAGGCAGGACATGCTTTCCAGGTATATGAGAGCCGTGATTTTGCAGTGCCTGAATATAACTGGCCGACGTATGAATCAGCGGAGATTCATTCCATGAGCATGGAGTTCTTCACATGGCCGTGGATGGAGCTGTTCTTCAAGGAAGATACAGACAAGTATAAGTTTGATCACCTGTCCTCTGGACTATTGTTTATTCCGTACGGGGTAGCTGTGGATGAATTCCAGCACTTTGTGTATGCGAATCCGAATGCGACACCAGCAGAGCGCAAGCAGGCATGGCGCAACATTGAGAAGATCTATCTGCCACACATTAATTACAAGGATAACGCCTATCTGGAGCAGGGTGGATTCTGGCATAAACAGAGTCATATTTTCTCATCGCCATTCTATTACATCGATTATACTTTGGCACAAATCTGCGCATTCCAGTTCTGGAAACGCAGCAATGAAGACATGAAGTCCGCCTGGGCCGACTATCTGACATTGTGCAAAGCAGGTGGAAGCCTGTCCTTCACGGGATTGGTTGAACTGGCCGGATTGAATTCTCCGTTCGAGGATGGTTGTGTCTCCTCCGTGATTGGCGAGATTGAAGCATGGCTTGATGGCGTGGACGATAAGGCGCTGTAATTATAAGTCATGACACGTTACAGATGGGCGGTAGTTGTGGCTCTCTGTCAATAAAGTAAACCTTATGATACGGTTGTTAGAACACAACTAATGTACATGATGAAGTGGTAAAGAGCGAAACGAAGTGTCAAATGGAATTTCAAACATCAAGGCGGCTTGGAGACCTTAGGGTATTCGGGCTGTCTTTTTGCAATATGGAAAACGAACATTATCGTAATGAATTTCAAGGCAAGTGTAACATCTATCCGAGTTATTGTGATTTATTTCACTATATCTGAAAACGGATTCAGTTACAATGTAGATAGTAAATCAGGGGTTACAGGAGGCTGGTTCAAATGGCAACACATGCATATTATGTTCCGCCCGTGAACTTGATGGGTAGAGGATGTTTACAGGAATCAGGGCAGTTGATTAAAGAGATGGGTATCCGCAAAGCGCTTGTCGTAAGTGACCGTCAATTGATTGCTTCGGGTGTAGCCGAGCCAGTACTGTCTACATTAAGGAAAGCCGGGTTAGACTATATTGTATATGATGAGGTTAAGCCTAATCCAACATGTCAGAATGTACATGATGGACTTCAAGTATTCCAGAATTATGGCTGTGACGCCATTATATCGATAGGTGGAGGTTCACCGCAGGATGCCGCCAAAGGCATTGGCATTGTAGCCGCTAATGGTGGAGATATCCGTCAATATGAAGGATTGCATCAATCGAAACATAAGTCCGTGCCACTTGTAGCTTTTAACACAACGGCTGGCACATCAAGTGAGGTGACAATTAACTACGTGATTACAGATGAGGAACGTAAAGTGAAGATGGTGATGGTGGACCGAAACAGTCTGGTTTCCCTGTCGGTTAATGATCCAGAGTTGATGCTGAGCAAGCCTGCAAGTCTTACAGCAGCTACAGGAATGGATGCGTTAACCCACGCCGTTGAAGCAATGGTTACACCCGGCGGATTTACCGTGACCAGTGCAACGGCTGCTGCGGCGGTTAAATTGATCTTTGAATATTTGCCAAGAGCGGTGAAGGACGGCACGGATATGGAAGCACGTGAATATATGACGTATGCGTGTTTCCTTGGCGGGATTGCTTTTAATAATGCAGGTCTCGGTTATGTGCATGCGATGGCACATCAACTGGGCGGAGTCTACGATCTGCCACATGGCGTGTGCAATGCCATGTTGTTGCCTTATGTAGAGGAGATGAATGCGAAGCATGTGCCGGGCAAATTCCGTCATATTGCCAAAGCGATTGGAATGGATGTGAAAGAGCGAAGTGACGAGGAATGCTCGGATTACGTCATTGAAGCTATTCGGCAGCTGGCGAAGGAAGTAGGGATTCCCGAGAAGCTGTCTGAACTCGGCGTACAGGACCCTGATGTTGAATTGCTGGCTGACAATGCGATGAAAGATGCCTGTGCACCAGGTAATCCGTACCAACCATCCAAGGATGAAGTGATGGAGCTGTTCCGCAAAATTATATAGACAGGTACACTCAGATTCGAGAAACAAGAAGAAGATGCCTCTGAAAGTCGCTAATGAAGCGACTTTTTTTTCATTTGTTAGTACAAACTTTTTTCATTAAAGGAGTTACCGAAGAACTGGACCTTTGTACACCCATGCCGTGTGCAATCTGGTTTCCACTCAGGAGGAGACAGCTGTGGGATTGTCAATCCCGATACGATTCACATGGTGGATTACGGTCAGGATCTGTATGCACCGCAGACCAATCTGGATGCTGAAGCATCTTGCTAAACATTTTGCTAAACATCTTGCTAAACATCTTCTGAACAATGCGGCAGGCCAAATAATTTATATTTGTTAGTATGTACTCTTTCGATTCGATACAATTCTATTTAATCCCCTAAAAATGGATGGATTTATTCCCGTTTCCTGATTCATAAGACCCTTATTGTTGATTTTATAGGCTCAAAGGTCTAGATGTGTCATAGTTTTACCATAACTTTTCCAAAAGGATTTTTACTCTTATTTAGCGAATACCCATTATAAGTGGCAGTGACTTGAGAGAGGATATAATCCAACCTAAATTTCAAGTCGAGGTCCCTGAAAGATTCCCCAGTCCGTTTCGTGTTTAATGGTAAATAGGAGTTGTTTATTCCATTGTTCACGAGCTACACTTTAAGCTCTGCATCCACCATTCACCTCTGTAAGGCAATCTAGGCCATTCTACACATGTATCATCATCATTATTATGGGTATCACACGAATGACGTTTAGTAGCAATCTCATTGATTTCCTTAATCTGTTTACACATCTGTGCAGTATGCTCCTAATCATAACAACGGTGTCCACACAACAAAATATCGATTATGGGCTCTGAAATGAATTAGAACGAATGCACGTGAAGGAGGCTGTAATGATGGCGAAAAAAGAAGTTGTAGCGATGCTGCTTGCCGGAGGGCAAGGTAAAAGGTTAAAAGGATTGACCAAATCACTGGCTAAACCAGCTGTATATTTTGGAGGCACGTACCGAATCATTGATTTTCCACTGAGTAACTGCTCCAATTCGGGAATTGATACGGTGGGTGTATTGACCCAGTATGAACCGCTTGTCCTTCATTCTTATATAGGCATTGGCAGTGACTGGGATCTGGACCGGAAAAATGGAGGGGTATATGTACTACCTCCTCATGAACGTGAAGACGGAAGTAACTGGTACCGGGGAACAGCGGATGCGATCTTCCGCAACCTGAACTTTATTGAACAATTCGATCCCGAGCATGTGCTCATTCTGTCAGGGGATCATATCTATAAGATGGATTACGAGAAAATGCTCCAGTACCACAAAGATAAAGATGCGGATTGCACGATTTCGGTCATTGATGTGTCCTTGGAAGAAGCCAGCCGGTTTGGGGTTCTGAACACGCATGATGACTACAGCATCTATGAATTTGAAGAAAAACCTCCTGAGCCCAAGAGCACGCTTGCTTCCATGGGTATCTATCTCTTCAAGTGGGACGTACTGAAACGATTCCTGATCCAGGACGAACAACAAGCATCCACTTCCTATGATTTTGGTAAAGATATTATTCCCTTGCTGCTTGAAAATGAAAAATCCTTATATGCTTATCCGTTCGAAGGGTACTGGAAAGACGTGGGTACCATTAATAGTCTTTGGGAATCCAATATGGACCTGCTGGACGAAGAGGCACCTTTGAACTTGAATGATCCGGACTGGCGTATTTTCACACGCAATCCGAATCAGCCCGCACAATACATCTCACCTTCGGCCAAGGTGCGGAATTGCATTATTAGTGAGGGCAGTATGGTACATGGCGAGGTCAATCACTCGGTCCTGTTTTACGGAACTGAAGTCGGAGAGAACAGCGCTGTAATAGATTCGGTTGTTATGCCAAGGGTGAAGATTGGGCAGAATGTGCGCATTCACCGGGCCATTATCTCAGAAGGATTGGTTATCCCTGATGGAACACAGATCTCGCCTGCACCGGGAGATGAGAGTGATATATTGCTCGTAGATCAGGAAGAATTGGAACGTCAGGTTCGCCAGGGAATAACGAGCAAGATCTAATCTAAGCCCAAAGGACGGTGCATGCGATGAAAACATTGATCGGAGTTATTAACCTTGACCATGAGCTTGAGGAATTGAAGGAATTGACGTACTTTCGCTGCGGAGCCGCGGTGCCTTATGCCGGGCGTTACCGTCTGATTGATTTTGTACTATCCAATATGATGAATGCGGGAATCGAGAGTATTGGCGTATTTGTCCGCCGTAAGTACCGCTCGCTGATGGATCATTTGGGAGACGGCAAGCCGTGGGATTTGGATCGCAAACATGGAGGCATGTTTATTTTGCCACCGGACTGGAACGACCCAACGGATACCTCACAGGGTGATTTGCAGCATTTTCATAACAATCTGGACTTCTTCCGCAGAGGGGCAGGACAATACGTCGTACATGCGGGCAGCCGCCACGTGACCAAAGCGGACCTTCAGGATGTCTACAGGTACCATATAAGCAAAGGGGCGGACGTTACGCTGGTCTGCAAAAAAGTGGATCAGCTGCAGCCTGAACATGATGCTTGTGTCAAAGTGGATCATGACGAAGACGGTAATGTGGTGGACATTCACCAAAGCGCCAACCACTCGAATATATATACAGAAATTTTTATCATGGAAAAGGAATTGTTCCTGCGCCAGGTACAGCGCTGCATTGATCATGGCGAGAGCCATTTCTTCCGGGATGTGATTCAGAAGAATCCGGATGGATTGAAGATCGCTGCGTATGCATATGATGGCTATCACGCAGTGATCAATTCAATTGACAGTTATTATCGCAACAGCATGAATTTGCTGAATACAGGGCAGTACGAACAACTGTTCAAGGAAGATCCCATCCAGACCAAGATTAAATATGAAGCCCCTGCCAAATACCTGGATACCGCTGATGTCAAACATTCACTGCTCGCGAATGGCTGCATTGTGGGTGGAGAGGTGGAAGATAGTATTCTGTTCCGTGGTGTACAGGTGGCGAAGGGTGCCAAGATCAAAGGCTCCATCATCATGCAGAAATGCTACATTGGTGAAGGAACAGTACTTGAGAATGTCATTCTCGATAAAGACGTGAGGTTGACCGGAGGACAGACGCTGATCGGCGACCCGTCGAATCCATATATTTTAGCAAAAAGTACTATTATCTAATACCCGCTCGTAACCGATATCTTCTATAAATATATAAAATAAAAAATCCTGTAGGATGGATTTGAGGTTCGTACATTTTCGACGCATAAATTGTATCTTCGAAAGTTCTCACCAGCATGCAAACGTAGTGAAGGGAACGAAATCGATTCTGAAGAAGCGTATATTGTCTCCAAATTTCAACCTTTTACTATATAAATTCAACTTAAACATTTACACAAAACGGAGAGGACAGAAAGAACCTGAAGAAGCGGAGCGTTCGCCTTTATCCCCAGATTTTCCCTTTTTAAAAAAGGAATCAAAAAAATCTGGGGATAACAGCGATCGGAAGGTTATTCTGTCATCGGAGTGGCCAGTGTGAATATTATTTAGTTCAATATATATAGGTAATCAAGAAAATTTGGAGACAACAGCGATCATAAGAACGATTCGTAACCTAACGGCCACTTTGCAGCAAACGTAGTACTGACGTGTATGAACCGCCATCAACCTACAGGATTTCACCGGGAGGAACCTACTTTTGTTTGACAATAAAGAAACGTTCAAGAGCATCTTTCAGCGGAATCTGGTCGGCAAATTGGGTAAACCAATTGAAGAAGCAACACAGGAAGATGTCTATCACGTACTCGGAAGCATGATTCGCGAATATGTCGGTCAGGACTGGGCAGCGTCGAATCAGGGATTCAAGCAGCGTCAGGATAAACAGGTCTATTACTTCTCGCTGGAATTCCTGATTGGACGACTGCTCGGTAACAATCTGCTCAATGTGAATGAATTGGAGTTAGTCCGGGACAGTCTGGCTGAGCTGGGCTTCTCGTTGGAAGAGGTTGAGGAACAGGAGGCGGATGCCGGACTCGGTAACGGAGGTCTGGGACGACTCGCTGCCTGTTTCCTGGATTCACTGGCATCCCTCGGGTATGCGGGACATGGATGTGGCATTCGGTACAAATACGGTTTGTTTGAACAGAAAATCATTCATGGCAACCAGGTGGAATTACCTGACAATTGGTTGGATAAAGGCAATGAATGGGAAGTACGCCGTCCGGACAAAAAGGTGGAAGTTCAGTTCTGGGGCCGGGTGGAAGCTCATGAACAGGATGGGCATTATCAATTTGTTACCAAGGATGCCGAATCGGTCGTAGCCGTTCCTTATGACGTGCCTGTCATCGGATATGGTCAACCTCATGTGAACACATTGCGGTTATGGAGTGCCGAACCGAAGCGGGAGACTTCACTTGACACCCCTTCGAATTACTACGGCTATCTGGATTACAGTCGTTCGGTTGAATCGATCTCGGAATTTTTGTATCCGGATGATTCTCAGTATGAAGGTAAGCTACTGCGATTGAAGCAGCAATACTTCATGTGTTCAGCAGGCGTACAGAGTGCCTTGCGCACGTTCAACAAGCTGGAGCTTTCGTATGATCAATTGCCGGAGAAAGTAGCTTTTCACATTAATGACACGCATCCAACGCTGGTTATTCCGGAACTGATGCGTATCCTGATGGATGATAAAGGTTATGGTTGGGACGAAGCATGGGAAATCACGACCCGTACCGTATCGTATACCAACCACACAACGCTCAGTGAGGCGCTTGAGAAATGGCCTGTAGCCATGATCAGTAAGTTGTTGCCGCGGATCTATATGATTATTGAAGAGATCAACAAACGCTTCTGTGGCATGCTGCTGGATCTGTATCCGGGAGATCAGGAACGTACTGAACATCTGGCGATCATTGCGAACGACCAGGTACGTATGGCACATTTGGCGATTGTGGGCAGTCATAGTGTGAATGGTGTTGCTGCATTGCATACCGAGATTCTGAAAGAGCGCGAGATGGCTCCGTTCTATGCACTGTATCCAGAGCGGTTCAATAACAAGACGAATGGCATTACCCACCGCCGCTGGTTGATGCATGCCAATCCGAAACTGTCGAATCTAATTACGGATACGATCGGTAACAAATGGATCACGGAGCCGGGCAAGCTGGATCAGCTGGCAGGTTTCGCAGATAATACATCATTCCAGGAGCAATTCCGTTCGATTAAGCGGAATAACAAGGAGCGCCTTGCAGCCTATATTCTGGATCATACCGGAACAGCAGTGAACCCGGATTCCATCTTTGATGTACAAGTGAAGAGGTTACATGGGTACAAAAGGCAACTGCTGAACATTCTGCATGTCATGCATTTGTATAACCGACTTAAGAATGATGCTTCGTTTGATATGGTGCCGCGCACATTTATCTTCGGAGCTAAGGCTGCACCAAGTTATTATTTTGCGAAGAAAATCATCAAACTGATTAACACCGTTGCAGATACGGTGAATCGGGATGCTGCTGTGAATGGCCGCTTGCAGGTGTTTTTCTTGGAGAACTATTCGGTCTCGCTTGCAGAGAAGATCATTCCGGCTGCGGACGTTAGTGAGCAGATCTCAACCGCCGGTAAGGAAGCTTCGGGAACAGGTAACATGAAGTTCATGATGAATGGCGCTTTAACGATCGGCACAATGGATGGGGCAAACGTCGAGATGGCTGAGCAGGTTGGAGAAGAGAACATGTTCATCTATGGTCTGCGTGCAGACGAAGTAATGGAGTATTATCGTTCCGGTAGCTATCGTCCGAATGAGATCGTGCAGCATGATGAACGCATCCGTGAGGTGGTAGAGCAACTGGTGCATCCGGGTGCATTCTGCTACCGTGACGGGGAGTTCTGGGATATCTATGACTCGCTGCTTGCCCATGGTGATGAATACTTCGTATTGCGTGATTTTGCTGCTTATGCAGACGCTCATGCTGCCATTGACAAGGCTTATCGGGATATTCCGGGCTGGACCCGGAAAGCCGTATTGAACACGGCTCATTCCGGCATATTCTCCAGTGATCGCACCATTACTGAGTATGCTACGGACATATGGAGCATTCATCCGGTGTCTGGGAACTGGAAAGGTTAAGAATAGTTTGGTGTCAACTCAATTCTAAATGAAATCAATTCAAGGCCCCTTGTTCACAAGAGCCATCTCTGCGGGTTAATCCATTAGAGCAGAGAGTGTCTCCTTGTTGAACAAGGGGCTTCTGGCATACCGTAAATTATAGTGACATTCGGAAACGAGGAGAAGTAGAATTCTTGCATCCTAGATAACAAGTTAGCACAGAGAATCAAAAAATGATGATGGATCTCAGTCATACTACATAAGAAATCATTTGAACTTTCGAAAGAGATAGGAGACCAGCCTGTTTTGGTATGACACCCGCGAAGTTGCGCAAGCTGGATGCGGATCAGTTGTCTCTTTTGAACATGCAACGGAGCAATGATTTTAATGATTATCGAACCCGGATTGGAGACACATTTCAGTTGAACACACCCCGCCTGATCACACGGGAACCCTACTGGATTATCGGCTATGAATACAAGACGAACCTGAATGATGATCAGCATTATGCGGAGATCCCAGGATTCTATCAGGAGTTTGGCATGGAGCAAAAATTTATGAAGATTCCAGAGCGGGTACGTCCCGATATGGCTTATGGTGTCGCCTGTCACTTTGAAGAGGAGGGGGCATTCTCATTTATTGTGGGTGAAGAGAGCAATGAAAGATCGCCGGTATTGGAACAAGGGTTTACCTCAATTGAGATTCCGGGAGGGACCTGACTTTGAAGTGACGGATGTCTGGAAATCGACCCCTGAACAACTGGACATGAAGATCTAAATCCCGTTAAAATAGACCTTACCGCGCTGCGGAAATCAAGGTCAGAGGGATGAATGGAATGAGCGAACAGTCGTGGCTGCACTCCAGATGGATGCTCATCATCGTTATCTGCATGGCAGCCCTATACACACTAATCATGTGCAATCTGCTTTTTGTCAGTGGACGAGCGCCTGGTCCGAATTATCAGTATAATCTCGCGCCCTTCGAGACGATTCGACCCCTTCTATTGGAACGGGAGCGGTACAATACGGATACCTGGGTCAAGAACTTGTTTGGTAATATCGTATTGTTCATTCCGCTTGGAATCTGGATGCCGTGGTTGTTCCGCAAGTGTCGTAGGTTCCTGAGTTTTACATCGATTGTGGTCATGGTTTTGCTGGCTGTAGAGGTCACACAATTGATTGCGCGTGTGGGCTCGTTCGATGTGGACGACATTATTCTGAACACGATCGGTGCCTGGATTGGTTATGCAGGGTATCAACTATTCATTTTCTCATTAAGAAAGACCTGATCATGAACCGTAGATGGCGGTCCATAATCAGGTCTTTTTGCATAATGCGCCTTTCACGTGTTTATAAGCGAATCATTTCGGATAAAACATATTAACGGCTAATATAGTGAACAGAGATGAGAGCGAGGTGGGCGATATCGTTTGGTGGAAAGAGAGTGTGGTATACCAGATCTACCCGAGTAGTTTTAAGGATTCGGACGGGGATGGACAGGGTGACTTGCAGGGAATTTATGAGAAACTCGATTATTTGGTAAACTTGGGTGTGGATGTGATCTGGTTCTGTCCCATCTACGATTCACCAGGGCATGATAACGGATATGATATCCGGGATTATTACGCCATTCTCCGCAAATACGGAACCATGGAGGACTTTGATCGGTTATTGGCAGAGGCACACAAGCGTGGTCTCAAGATCATGATGGATCTGGTGCTGAATCATACGTCGGATGAACATAAGTGGTTTGCCGAGTCGCGTTCATCGAAGATGAATCCGAAGCGGGACTATTATATTTGGCGTTCAGGCAAGAATGGTCAGGTGCCGAATAATTGGGAGTCCTACTTTGGAGGTTCGGTATGGAAGCATGACCCGGAGACGAATGAGTATTATTTGCATCTGTATTCGGAACAGCAACCGGATCTCAACTGGAACAATGCACAGATGGCAGAAGAGATGTATGAGATGGTGCATTGGTGGCTGGAAAAAGGGGTAGACGGATTCCGTTTCGATGCAGTAGCGCATATCGCCAAGGCGGAAGGTCTGCCAAGTGCCCACAATCCGAATAATCTGCCGGTGGTTCCTGCGTATCAGCTTTTTTCCAACCTAGAGCAGGTACACTCCATCCTGAAGAAACTGAATAACATGATTCTGAAACCTTACGGACCCATGACGGTTGGTGAAACTTCAGGACTCGGACCTGAACAGGCACTGGCCTATGTGGGGACGGATCGTGACGAGCTGAACATGGTTTTCCAGTTTGAGCATATGTTCGTCGATGCCAAATCTTCCGGTATTGGAAAGTGGAACTATAGGGAGTGGAAGCTCCCTGAGCTCAAAGAAATTATGAGTCGCTGGCAAACGGTTCTGCACGGAAGAGGATGGAACGCCAACTACATGGGCAATCATGATCAGCCACGTCCGGTTTCCCGTTTTGGCGATGACGGTAAATATCGGGTTCGTTCTGCCCAGATGTTAGCTACATGGATGCTTACACTCGAAGGAACACCCTACATCTATCAAGGAGAAGAAATTGGCATGACCAATGTCGCTTTCCCGGACATCGAGCAATATCGGGACATTGAGACGAAGAATTATTACAATCATTATATTGGTCAAGGTAAAGCAAAGCATGAAGTCATGCAGGCAATCTGGCTGAAGAGTCGAGATAATGCACGCACACCCATGCAGTGGGATGATACGGAACACGCAGGATTTACCCAGGGTCAACCGTGGATTCAGGTGAATGATAATTATCCCGAGATTAATGTAGCTGATGCCGAAAGTGATCCGCAGTCCATTCTGCATTATTATCGTAAGCTGATAGCTCTTCGCAAACAACATCAAGTGCTCATCTATGGAGCATATGAATTGTTATTGCCGGATGATCCGAATATCTATGCGTATACTCGAACGCTGGATGATGAAGAGATGCTGGTCATTCTGAATTTCCGTGGAAATGAACCCGAGATGCAATGGCCCGAAGGCTGGAACCCCGAGCAAGCCAAACTAATCATTGGCAATGTAAGCAGACGTTATTCTACCGATGAGGGTGCTATTCTGCTTCAGCCGTATGAAGCCAGGGTATATCGCAAGCAACGATGAGTCTGAACAAACATAGCGTGATTTTGCTTTGGTGAAGAACTATTATTTATAATAAACAGGCTCCAAAATAAGGCATAGGTCAGGAGGATACCAAGTTGTTGAATATTACGTACCATGGACACTCCAGTGTACAGTTGAGCACAGAAGACAAGTCTCTGATCATTGATCCTTTCCTGCGTGGCAATGAACTTGCTGTCACCAAACCGGAAGACATCAAGACCGATGTCGTGTTGCTGACACATGCGCATATGGATCACATTCTGGATGCTGAGCCGATTGCCAAGGCGAATGATGCCAAAGTCGTGGCTATTGTGGAACTGGCTACATATATGTCCTGGAAAGGTCTGAATACGCTCGGTATGAACATGGGCGGAACGGTAGATCTTGATTTTGCTCAAGCCAAAATGATTCAGGCATTCCATACATCCGGGATTGTGCTGGAAGAAGAACAACGGATTATGTATGCAGGGGTGCCAGCAGGATATATCATCACGATGGGTGGCAAAACCATTTTGCATGCCGGAGACACCAGTCTCTTCGGGGATATGAAAATGATCGGTGATCGTCATGATATCGATGTAGCGTTCCTGCCGATCGGGGGACATTTCACGATGGGACCTGAAGATGCACTGCAAGCCGCGGAATGGTTTAATGCAAAACTGACCATTCCGGTACACTATAATACATTCCCGGTCATTCGTCAGAATGCGGAACACTTCGTGCAGCAACTAGCTGCAAAAGGTCTGGAAGGCCGAGTACTGGCCCCAGGACAATCGATTACCTTGTGATGGACAAGTAACCCCGGTTCAACCATAAATTGATTTATTAATAAAGACGAATATCACGTCAAGATAATTGACGTGATATTCGTCCTTTTTCGGTTTCGGGTGCGAATTTCCACGGGAAACCATCGGTTATATCGTTTTACAAATACAGATATCATGGAGTTCACGAACTCAAGTTCCAAAATAAATGTTACAGAGGAAACATTTATGGGGAATGTGTAGAAGAGGTAAAGAATAACATAGTATAGTTTCAACTTGTATATACATGTTTATTTATATAATATAGATATGAAGTTAGCGAGAGCATGACATGAGAGCATTACAATGTATTGGAGGCGTTAACATGAGTTCGAAGAACACAACTCCGTCATCGTGGTGGAAGACATCAACGGTGTATCAGGTATATCCTAAGAGCTTCAACGATACAACCGGATCGGGTACCGGAGATATTCGTGGTTTAACCGAGAAGTTGGATTATTTGCAGTATCTGGGAATCGATATTGTGTGGTTGCAGCCAGTGTACGTATCTCCGCAACATGATAACGGGTACGACGTAGCGGACTATTATCGGATTAATCCGGATTACGGGACGATGGAAGATTTTGACGAACTGCTGAAAGGTCTCAAGGCTCGGGATATGAAACTGATGATTGATATCGTGGTGAATCACTCCTCGACAGATCATGCGTGGTTCCAGCAATCCCGTTCGTCGAAGGATAATCCATACCGGGATTATTATATTTGGAAAGATCCTGCACCGGATGGTGGTGTGCCAAACAACTGGCAATCCAAGTTCGGTGGACCTGCCTGGCAGTATGATGAACAGACGGGACAATATTTCCTTACGTTATTCGATAAAACGCAGGCGGATCTGAATTGGGAGAATGAGCAAGTACGCAAAGCTGTGCGGGACATGATCAAGTTCTGGGCGGAAAAAGGTGTAGACGGTTTCCGGTTAGACGTTATCAACCTGATCTCCAAGGATCAGCACTTCCCTGATGATGACGGTAGCGTGTCACCTGGCGATGGCCGTAAGTACTACACGGATGGACCACGTGTACACGAATATATTACTGAAATGTATGAAGAGGTGTTTGGACCTCACAATATGGTAACGGTCGGGGAGATGTCGTCTACGACGCTGGAACATTGCATTCGGTATTCGAATCCGGATTTCCGGGAATTTTCAATGACATTCAACTTTCATCACTTGAAAGTGGATTATCCGAATGGACAGAAGTGGGAACTGATGCCATATGATTTTGAAGCGATGAAGCAACTCTTCAGCGAGTGGCAGACAGGTATGCAAGCCGGTGGAGGGTGGAACGCACTGTTCCTTAATAACCATGATCAGCCGCGGGCGTTGTCCCGTTTCGCCGATGACGGTGATTATCGAGCCGAGAGTGCCAAGATGCTTGCAACGACCATCCATGGGATGCAAGGCACACCATATGTCTACCAGGGTGAAGAGATCGGCATGCCGAATCCGGTCTGGAATGATGTCAGTGAATTCCGCGATATCGAATCAACGAATATGTACCGCTTGCTTCAGGAAGAACGAGGAAAATCCGCTGAAGAAGCATTCCGAATCGTGAAGGAGCGTTCCCGGGACAACTCCCGGACACCGATGCAGTGGGATGGTAGTGAGAATGCCGGATTCACGACCGGAACCCCTTGGATTAAAGTGGATGAAAGATATCCTTCCATTCATGTGGAGCAGCAGCTGGCTGATCCGGGTTCGATCTACTATCACTACCGCAAACTGATTGCCCTGCGCAAACAACTTACTGTGCTGACTGACGGTCTGTATGAACGTTTGGACGATGCACATCAGGATGTGTTTGCATACGCGCGTACCAATGGAAGCGAAACCTTGATTGTTGTATCAAATTTCAGTAAGCGGGATGTTTCGTTCTCGCTGCCGGAAGCGGTATGGAACGATCATATTGAAGGGAAATCACCAGAATTACTGATTGGAAACACGGAGGCAGCGCCTGCTCTGGCGCAGGAAATCTCCCTTAGCCCGTATGCATCCTATATGTGGCTTGTGCCCCAAGAGGATTAATCATATTTTATAAATAGGAAGTGACAATATGGCCATTGATAAAAAGCAGGTTGAGGAGATCGTCCAGGCCGTCGGCGGCAAGGAGAATATTGAGGCGGCAACGCACTGTGTTACACGACTTCGGTTTGCTCTGTACGATGAGAGTAAAGTGGATGCCGAGAGTCTGGATCAGAATGATCTGGTGAAAGGACAATTCTCCTCTCAAGGACAATTTCAGGTGGTTATTGGACCGGGTCTGGTGGATAAAGTCTATGATGAGATGATTCAGATCACAGGGGGCGATCGTTCCTCCAAAGATGATGTGAAGGCGGTTGCGGGTAAAAAACAAAATCCAATTCAACGTGCAATTAAGACACTCTCGGATATTTTCATTCCGATTCTGCCAGCGATTATCACAGCAGGTCTCTTGCTCGGAATTAACAATATTTTGACAGGGCCAGGCATCTTCTTTGATGGAAAATCACTGGTGGATGTCTATCCGGCCTGGAAGGATCTCGCTTCCATTATTAATACGATCGCGAGTACAGCCTTTACGTTCCTGCCGGCTCTAATTGGTTGGGCTGCTGTTAAACGATTCGGTGGCAGTCCGCTACTCGGGATTGTACTCGGTCTCATTCTGGTACATCCCGATCTGTTGAGTGCTTATGGTTACGCAGATGCAGTGAATAATGGAACTGTACCAACGTGGAACCTGTTCGGCTGGGAGATTGAGAAGATCGGTTATCAAGGGCAGGTTCTGCCGGTATTGGTATCTGCCTACCTGCTTGCGAAGATGGAGATTTTCCTGAATAGAAGGGTACATGATTCGATTAAATTGCTGGTGGTTGCACCCGTTACGTTGCTGGTTACCGGCTTCTTGGCATTCACGATCATTGGTCCGGTTACCTTCGGTATCGCGAATGCAATTACTTCTGGCTTGATCTATGTCTACGATTCATACGCGGCCCTGGGTGGCCTGATCTACGGTGGTCTGTATGCTTTGCTGGTTATCACCGGTATGCACCACACTTTCCTTGCGGTAGACGTGCAGCTAATTGGTAGTCAGGGTGGTACATTCCTGTGGCCGATGCTGGCATTGTCCAATATCGCACAGGGTTCAGCGGCACTTGCCATGATGCTTGTCCTGCGTGAGAAGAAAATGAGAGGACTTGCAGCAACGTCATCGGTTTCGGCCTTCTTAGGGGTTACCGAGCCGGCCATCTTCGGAGTGAATATCCGTTACCGATATCCATTTATCTTCGGTATGATCGGTTCCGCTATCGGTGGTGTGCTGCTGACGATGAATAATGTTCAGGCCACCTCGATCGGTGTAGGCGGTATTCCTGGATTCCTGTCGATTTTCCCTAACAAATGGGGTGTCTTCTTCATCGGCATGGCAATTGTATTGGTTGTACCGTTTGTACTGACTGTCATTTTTGGCAGAGCGAAACTGAGAAAAGAAGATCGTAGTGAAAGCGATGGTCCTGCTGCTGAGTCCAAAGCTATGACTTCGAATTCTGCTTCGGGAGTTGCGTCTTCGACTACAGCATCCAATCCAGATGCAGATACACACAAGCGCTCACGCAGTGAGGCACAGGTTGGAGACGAACCTGTGAATACGCTGGAAGTCATGGCGCCGTTGACAGGTAAGGCCGTTTCACTTGAGCAAGTACCCGATCCGGCTTTTGCCGAGAAACAAATGGGCGAAGGTGTAGCGATTGAACCTTCAGGTAACGTTGTTGTTGCCCCGTTTGATGCACAGGTAGCTCACGTAATCAAAAGCAAACATGCGGTGATTCTGGAACACGCAAGTGGTTTGCAGGTGTTGATCCATGTGGGGATTAATACGGTTTCACTCAAAGGTGAAGGGTTCAACATGCATGTCGAAGCTGGCGAGCGTGTCAAAGCCGGGCAAAAGCTCCTGGAATTCGATCGTAAGGTGATTGAAGATGCGGGGTATCCGCTGATTACGCCAATTATTATTCCAGACGGACAGGATATGGTTGATCGGGTGGAAGTCACGACAGGTGATGTTACATCCAATCAGAATGGTGTGCTGAAGGTTCATCTGAAGGGTTAATTGCATACAACAACAAGAAGGGGCTGCGTGATATGCAGCTCCTTTTTTGTTAGCGTGCCCAGAGGTACGCATTATCTAGTTGGTGAAAGTCCAATCAAAGGAGGGGCCAAGCCACCTTTGTAGCCAGGATGTTTGCACATGGCGAGATCTGTGTGTAAAAGCGCATCGACAAAAGTATCGGTCAGAGACCGGGCGAGCGACAACCCAGGTCGCAACATCAAGTGAATCCTGCCGCGTCGTTAAAAGGGCCCTGCGAAGGAGAAAAGAGGGAGCCGAGTCTTGTGACAATGGACGAAGGCCAAGGAAGTCAATGCATTATCTTTCAATCCATGCCGTTCCCTTTACGCCTGAGGTTTCTTCACTGTTGTCCCAAGTTCTGCATTGTCTAACAGACGCTTTTAGAAGAGCGACCAGTGAAAAGTTTAAACGGGAGATGTCGCCAGGTGTGTATGAAAACTACATGTTTAGAGAGGTGGCATCGACGAGTGCTTTCGTGCAGCGTAATTTGGTTTGCGAAACAGTTGATACCAAAGGGAGAAGATTGAACTACATCCCGGATGTAGGATCGTTAGTATTGGATCGGAAAACGGAGAAGGTAGATGCCGGTTACGTTTCTTCCATGGCGCAGCAATTGGTTAGTAACGCTGCCCTGCAATTTGATATCTTCCGAAATAATTATGGATCTACGACATTACTAACCGTGATTACGAATGCTTTAAAGAGTATGTCACCAACCCCAGTAAGGCCATCTGGAGGTGTGTATTTTGTTCCAGCGCAATTTGACGGGAACCTAGATGCATTGATTCGCTTTATTGTTTCTCTTGAAAAAGGGGAAGCGGAGAAGGTTCCTGTCATGAACACGTTAGGTATGAAAAACATGGTGACTCGGAAATTGATGGATCATCTCCGTTCAACACTGGCTGCTTGTGAGAATGGGGTAGAGAATCAACTCAAGAAGAATGATCTAAAAGCTATTCTTGAAGATGCAAAAATTGTGGTGAGCAACTTTAAAGAATACGAAAGTATTGTTACAGGGAATTTGCAAGAAATAGAGGCTTATGTTGCGCTCATCCGTAAGAGAGTTGCGGATGCCTTAGCAAATATGGCCGATTGATCTTCACATTTTCTTGTTGAAACGGAGCTGACCCTATGTCTTTTTGGGTTCAGCTCTTTTTGATTTCTAAAACCAATATATGGAGTATTTATATATGAAAATTAAAAATATTCAAAATGCGCTGTCACAACAGTATGCAGAACGTGAAGAAGTCATTGAGGGGCATATGGTAGCCATGATTGCTCGTCAACATGCCTTGTTGATTGGGCCACCTGGAACAGGAAAGAGCGCAATAGTGAGTGATTTGACTAAACGTATTACAGGAGCCAATTATTTTCAATGGCTGCTGACACGTTTCAGTACACCAGAGGAGCTATTTGGTCCTGTATCCTTAAAGGAATTGGAACATGGTGTGTACAAACGAAACACGGCTGGGAAATTGCGAACGGCACATACATCCTTTCTCGATGAGATTTTTAAGGCGAATAGTGCTATTTTGAATGCGCTTTTGACACTCATCAATGAAAGGATATTTTACAATGATGGCGCACCAGCACGAGTTCCGCTCATGTCACTCATTGGCAGCTCGAATGAGTATCCTGAGGAGGGTGAAGGACTGGCGGCATTGTTTGACCGATTTCTACTGAGGTTTGAGGTGAACTATATCGGAGAGGATCAGTCTTTTGTATCTATGTTGAAAGGATATTCACCATCTCTTGCGGATATGAATATTGAGGAGCTGGTTCAACTTCAATTTTTTAGTGACACCGTAGTGATTCCTGATAAGGTTTTTGATGCCTTGAGCAAAATCAGGAGAGAACTGATGGATGAAGGGATTCGGCCTTCAGATCGACGGTTTAAGCAGACTCTCTCTGTGATCCGCGCGAAGGCCGTACTTGCTGGCAGAGATAAGGCTATCTTGGAAGACCTCATGATTCTCAAGAACAGTTTGTGGGAGAAACCGGAACAACGCGATAAGGTCATGAAAATCTTGCGGAACTATGCTCAGGATGCGTTGAAGACACGCATTCAAGAAATTGAAGCAGAAACAGCAGATATCATGAAAACTTTGGATCAGTCCAGTAATTCTACGGACGTTGCTGTTGAAAGTACGAAGAAACTGAAATCGCTGGTCAATGAGCTGAAAAAACTTCAAAAAGACAATCCAAACAGACGGGAAGTTGAGAGTGCCATTGCAACTGTTCAAAAATCTTTGAGTGGTATAGCGTCCCAAGTGTTGGGAGTGTAGCAGATGACTGTACCTATGAAATCGGTTTTAAACACAGATGCCTATGACCGTAGACGATTTGGACAATTAATGGAAATGTCAAGCAAGCTGAAGAAGATTGGATAAGAGGGGAAGAACATCTTCCCCTTGATCCAACCCTCGATGAGTGATCTATGGGCGGGTTTGTTTAAAATGAAGCCAGAGCTGCTTGATGAGGTTCATGAAGAGCTCGGGATGAACCATCAGCTCATGGACAGAGTGATGAGAGATCAAGGATATTTGGATTTTGGTGAATTCACTCGTTTGGATGATCTGGCGGCAGCTATTGGTACAACGAATTATAGTGAAACCGTTCTTAGATGGGTGAAAGAGCAGGCCAAGCAAGATCAAGACTTGGCAGAAGCTTTTCAAAAGCTCATTCAAGGAGAACAAGGAGCTTCCCGGCAGGCTACAGACGCTTTATCCGCAGCGCTTAATCAGAACGGATCTCAATTATCGCAAATGCTCGCTCAGGCTGCTGATGAAGCGATAGAGACTAAAGAAAATGTGAAATCCATGTTAGGTGGAATACAGGCTGGAAGTGGTGACAGTGAGCTGAAGAAGGTTCCATTGAAAGAGCAACTAATTCTAGCTGAAAAGTTGAGTCATGATAAGAAGTTGAAAGAAATTGCAAAATGGGCAGGACGATTGAAGGTCATTGCGAATCGTAAACAGCGTTCTAAACATAAGGACGCGATTGATCGGAATGGAATTCGGCAAGGAAGTGACATTAAGCAACTGCTGCCGATGGAGCTAGGCAGTTACTCCAGCCCCATTAGCAAAATGGATTTTTTACGCCGATATGCGGAATGTCAAACTCTTCAGTATGATACGAAGGGAAAAGAACGACTCGGTAAAGGGCCCATTATCCTGTGTCTCGATCAATCTGGTAGTATGAAGAGTCAGGATACGATCTCCAAGGGATTTGCTTTGGCTCTCATGAGTATTGCCCGGAAACAGAGAAGGGATTTTGCGTGGATTCCATTTTCCTCACATGCTTCTGATGCGATCATCTATGAGCGAGGAAAAATTGAAGTGCAAGATATGATTCAGCTTGCTACCGTTTTTCTTGACGGAGGTATGAATTTTGTACAGCTCTTAAAGAAAGCAAGCGAAGTTATTAAGCAGAGTCGATTTAATCAAGCAGATGTTATTTTTGTCACTGATGGGGAAGCCCATGTAAATCATGATTTCTTAAAAGCATGGAGTAATTTGAAAAAAAAAAAAGGATTTTCTGATCGAATTGTTCTAGCCTCATCGTTTGAGGATCAATCAATAAAGCATGCTTTTGATATATGACCAAAGAATAGGACGTGCACATTGCGTCCCTTTTTTCTTAATATAAGGAGGACACAAGTATGAAAAGAGCAAGCATACAGAGAACAACAAGCGTGACGTATTCGATTTACCATTCCAACGCAGAAGAGTGCAGAAATAAATTAACCAGCTTAATTAGTGAGAGGTATTTTGTGCTAGATAGTAAATTGGTTTAAATAGGATTAAATGTTAAATAAATGGTAAGAAAAGAGATGCTAGTTTGAGTTACTACTTGATGAATATGTTTTAAGGTGAAAAGATGAAAATCAACATCCTCACATGAAATTGGATAGATTTATTTAATATGTGCTCATATTTTAAATGGTTTTTTAAATACCAATTAATACTAAAAAAATAAATTTATTTATATATATAGTATTAATGGTTTTTACTCGACATGAAAATACAATAAAATACAATTTACACCTATTTATTAATTGCAATGAATGAACGATAATGATAAAGCTATTTAGCAACAGTGTATGAAAAGGAGTGAGGTTTATCGGTGTAAAGAGAAGAAATTATATTATAGAAAGTAAATAACAATATTATAGTGAGGGGAACAATCAAATAATGAAGATTAATGTAGTAATTAAATTATTAATTTCTTTAAGTTTGATTTTGACAATGAGAGTTACAAGTACCGTTCAAGCAGAAGATATCAAAGTTTCTGAGCACCCAAATTTATCTACAATATCTTTCGAATCACGTACACAGCAAATAACTATATTTTCAACTAACGTTGATAGCTTTGAGACAAGTTTGAATTACAATAGTGATGGTTTCAGCGGAACGCTTAATAAACAAGGTAATCCAACCGTGGTTTCAGGAGAATTGAAACCAGCCCAAACCATTACAGCACCTACACATAGTTGTGGGAGTTCCATTCCGGGTAAATATGTTGCTAATGGTAATTGGGTACCGACAGGTCCAGAGATTTCTTGTCCTTGGGAAAAAACGGCTAAAGTTCAAGATGTGACCATTACGTTGACAAGGACTTATGAAACGAGTTCCAAGATTTGTCCATCACCGAATAAATCAAAGGCGAATTATGCGTGTACTATGTCATGGGTATATTATTATGATGGTTCCATAACTTTACCTGCATCAGACACTCGTAATTATGCCCAAGTATATTCAGGTACAGTAACAAAACCAGTGGAAAAGATAGCAAAATATACTTACACCTATAATTCTTCAGGACAACTTACGGACATTTTGTTTAAATCAGGCAAGAAAATAAGTTATGAATATGATAAAAATGGGAATTTGAAAAAGACAACAGTAGTCAATCCATAGACTATGAGCACATTGTAGCTACTAATTATTGAACGGAGCGAAATTTAGTTGAAACATTCTAAAATGAAGAAGTTTATGAATATCATTCTTATCTTTTCAGTAGTGTTAGGTCTTTTCGGAAACTGGATACCAGCGACTACATATGCAGAAGAGCAAAACGAACAAGAAGGTTCTACAGGCCAAAACCCTTCTCCGTTGGAGTCTCTTTCTCTGATTGCAGATCAATTTGACACAACAGAAGGCTTTATCCAAGGTTACCTCGATGAGGGTTATACGTTGAATGAAGTGATTTCAGCTCTTTATAAAGCTAGAGATGAACAGATTGGATTCGACGAAGCCTTGCAAGCTGTAAGCCCACAGGAAGTTAATGAATCCGCTACGGTCACCAGTGACGTTTATTCGGACCCTGTTGTAGAGGAAGAAGCACCAATCACAGGTGTGGAAGCTGACCAATCCAGTATTATGCAGCGGTATGAAACGTTCGTGGTGGAAGAGGAACTGATTTCCCCGCCAGATACAGACCTTGAGAAAGAAAACGAACCGAAAGAAGAGGAAGACAAAAGCGCTGAGGATGAGGAAAAAGAACAGGTTGATCCAGATGATCAATCGGAAGGTGAAAAAGAGTCTGAAGGAACTGAAGAAACAGCACCACCGACAGAAACTACAACTGATGATGAAAACGCACCTCAAACGAATCAGGATGTAGGGCAAGAACCGACAGCACCTTCTTCAAGCGAAAACACTTCTACCCTTGAAGGAAAGCCGGCTGCTGAGACCAAGGAAACACCATCATCACAAGGAAGTGCAGTAAGCACATCTCCTACGTCGATGGAATCGAAGTCAGAACCGAAGAATATCTCGGAAAAAGTATCAAAATCTGTGCCTGAAAAGGGACAGGTTAAGGAGAATAATGATGCTTCAATTACGAATAAAAAGCAATCCGAGTCATCATCACAATCGAAGCAAAAATCAAAATCAGATGTAAAACCACTTGCAGGACAAACGAGTGTCCCAGATCCAGGGAAACATATCGCTGAAAAAGCACCAGTCTATAATAAAAAGTCGTTTAACGAGGCTCCTTATACCGTAGGTGAAAACGGAGAAACCATTTCAACGATGAGTGGTGGCCTTATGTTGGAGCATGTCGATGCGTCTTTGCCTGGACGTGCAGGGATGTCCTTTTCATTGGAAAGGCAATATAACTCGAATTCAGCCCAGTTTTATGATCCGGCCGTGGGAACGAATACATATGAGTATCCGGTCTACAATTATTTTCTCACCTACCAGGCAGTGAAGAAAAAAATCATTACCAAATATCACGTTAAATATAAACTTAACAAGTGGGTTCAGGAAGACTACAATGGCGATGGTCTCAAAGATAATGACACGATTGTAGTGGAAACGCCGACTATCCTGCAAGGCACATATACGACCGAAGCCGATGCTCGGAAAGCGGCAAGTACACAAATCGCATTTTGGAATCCATCGGAAAGCCGTACCGAGCAACAAACCCGTAGTGGAAGTCTGAGTAGTCTACCTTCAAGTATAAGTTACAATCAAGGTGGGTTTAGCGGAACATTAAACAAATCAGGTAGTCTTCAGGTCATTTCTGGACAATATCAGCCTGCACGTACAATTACTGCACCAACGCAGACTTGCACTAACTCAATTCCAGGAAAATATGACTCCAAAGGTGTCTGGACTCAGACAGGGTCAGGAAGCCCATGTCCAGATACGAAAACAGCGACCGTTGAGGGCAAAACGATTACGCTTACCCGTTCTTCAGTGACGGCTACGAAAGCTTGTCCATCACCAGATAAATCGGTAGCGAACTATGTGTGTACCAAAACATGGGAAGCACGTTATAACGGGTCCGTATCCATTCCAGAATCAGACACCCGAGTATATTCCCAATCCTATATCGGAAGTGTCGTTAAGCCTGGGCAATATTCTCAACAACGTTATGATTCTTGGATTGCAGGTAAGGCTCCATACCAGTATCGTTATGCTTATTCCGTCCGAGAGCAGCCTTGGGTAGAGCAGGAAGTAACAGAAGGACCGGCTGAAACCATCACTTTATACACGGATGGTACACCCGATTGGTCAGCAGTTAACGATTTGAAAAACAACGTAAATAGCAATGCTGGAAAAGGGATATCTACTTCAATGGATAGTAGTTACAACTATTATTTGGCTTCTAGTCCATCTGCTGAGATACGAGCTTATCAAGTGGGGAGTAACTTTGATGTCACATACTATAACAAAACGGTTCCTGCCGCTGCGGACAAACGAGCACCACTAGGCAAAGGATGGTCTTGGAAACTACCATACATTGAAACTGAAAATAGCAAATCGTATATGGTCATGGCAGATGGCGGCCGCTACGAAATTGTGGGTAATACGCTTAAAGGGTATGACTGGGAAGGTATTACCGTGAAACCGGATACCTCAGTAATTTTAAATGGAGAAACCTCATCTCTCGTTATGACATCTTCAGACGGATTAACCAAGCAATATTTTTCTGCGGATGGACGTCTACTCCAGATCTCCGATGGACAGAAAAATGATATTCAATTTTTCTATGAAAACAATTCGCTGTATAACAGCAAATTGTTAACCCAAGTGAAGGATGCTATAGGTAATACCATTCGTATCAGCTATACATCTTCAGCTGTAACGATTGTGCAGGGAAACCGCTCAGTCACGTATAACAAACAGACGAAAAATGGCATAGAGTTGCTCGATTCTGTCATTGATCCGTTAGGACGAAAAACGACGTATTCCTACAAACTGGCTGACGCCAAGTTTAACTTGCCTGGATTTAGCCCTGAACGTGCGGCAATCAATCCGTATGCCTTGCTGACATCCGTGCAGCATAACACCGGTGCCAAAACGTTCTATGATTATGAGAACGGATCGGTGAAGCGGTACATTGGGGAAGATTCCTTCAATGATGCCTACCGCGTATTGTCGCGTAAAGATCAGATTACGTATGAAAATGGGTCAACAGAGGATTACAACCGTCAGACGTTCAGCTACACTTCAGATATAGGAGCAACCTTTTCGCAGGACACAACTTTTGCTGTCTCTGTGAGTAATGGATTAACCAACACACAATACAACTACCGTAAAGATTTTATTAACAATGACACACCAGCCCAGTTCTATCTGGACGGAAGCATTGTTAGTGCAGAGGGTAAAACACAAACAACAACGAACACCTATGGTAAAACCGTCAAAGGACGTGGTTATGCTGCACCAACACCAACGGTAACCACAGTAACGGATAACCAAGCTAAGGAAGTCTTTACAACCACCCTACAGCTGGATGACTACGGTAATATCACTTCGGTAACGGATGCAACAGGACGCACTACCACCAGTAAGTATGATGATACAAGACACTGGTTAACGAGCGTAACCGATATGGTGGATGCGACCAACAAGAAATATACGGCACTTGCACGGGATAATGTCGGTAATATTAAGCAAATCGTTAATCGTAAAGACAATGCCAGTGGTGAGCTGTTGACACAGGCTGACTACACTTACGATGCATACGGTAACCTGTTAACTCAGCGTATCTCGGATGGCAAACAGGAACGAAATGCGACACTCGAATATGATGGTACTTATCAAAATGCATATCCTACTCGTCTAATTATGATGGTGACGGATGTGGACGGTCAAACAACACCAGTAAGCACATCATCTGAATATGATATGTCTACAGGTGACTTGATCTCCTCTACAGATGCAGAGCAGCGTACAACCAAGTATCGCGTAGATGCGATGGGTCGTACCATTGAAGTAACACAAACGGATGGAACTACTCTCCGAGCGGATTACGATGACATCAACAATACCATTAAAGTGACGGATGAGCTTGGTCAGCAACGGTTACAGAAATGGAATTCACTGGGTCAGGCAATCGAAAACGGTTATTTCTCAGGTAACAGCTATGTGGTGTCTCAACGTACTGGGTATGACCCGTATGGTCGGGCTGCTTGGACAGACGATGCACTGGGTAACCGTACTCGTAATACGTATGATAATTGGAGCCGTGTGGTGATGACTACCGGAGCCGATGGTACGTCTACATCTATGAAATACGATGATGTGGCTCGCACAGCCACAAGTACCGATGCCGAAGGCTACATTCAGATTGCGACCTACGATAAATGGGGCAAAGGCATCAAAGCAGAAGAGAAAACACAGTTGGAGCAAATAATTCGAACACTAGGAAAAAATAAATATGATAACATCAGTGGCAAAGTTTTGGAGCAAAGCGATGGTAATGGAAACGTTAAAACGTTTAACTATGATGTCATGGGCCAGCTTCGTCAAGTTACCAGTGCCAATGGAGAACAGACACAGTACAACTACGATCTGGTTGGGAATCTGATCAAGACGATTGACCCGACAGGCAACATCAAAGAGAATACGTATGATGAGCTCAATCGCCGCATTAAAACGAAAGACAAGTCAGGTAATATCACGAGAAGTTATTATACACCTGGCGGCAACCTGACGAAACATGTGGATCGCAATGGCAATACGTTCACATATGAGTATGACCTGCGTGGTAACCTGATTAGTAAAGTGAGCACTGATGAAACAATCAGCTATGCCCTAGATGCCGTAGGCAAACGTACAAGTATGATGGATCGCACGGGTACAACAAGTTATCAATACGATTCGGCAACGGAGCAATTGACACGGATCTCTTATCCAGACGGACTTATAACTGAGTTCACCTACGATCTGAATGGTAACCGTACTGAAATGAAGGGGCCATTTGGCAATACCGTGTATTACATGTACGATGCAATGAACCGAATGACATCGGTGGGTACAGTGAAGAATTCACCGGATGCTCAGTACACGTATTATATGAATGGATTGTTCAAATCGTCCCAGTCTCTTAATGGTGTAAATAACCTCAGGACGTATAATGGTCTGGATCTGGTGAGTTTTGAGCAAGTACGTGATCAAACTACATTGGGTTTGTATAATTACAGTTATGATAACAACAAAAACATAACGAAGCGTGTGCAACAAGGCGTTCAGGATGATTTTACCTATGACCAACTGGATCGAATTGTAACAGCAAGTGGCAATAACGAGCAGTACACCTATGATAAACAAGGCAACCGTCTGACGATGCAGTCTGATAAGGAAGATAATTCTGTTGAAAGTGAGTATCAGTACGATACCAGCAATCGTTTGACTCAAGTTATCACAGACACAGCCAAAGTAGACTATCAGTACAATGGTGACAATCTGCTCGTTGAACGTACTGAAAATGGAGTGGCCACTCGTTATTATTACGATGATGGAGCTCAGATCATTGCTGAGGCCGAAGTGCATAATGGCACACCGGAACTAAAAGCTAATTATATTCGAGGCACTAAACTTGAAGGTATTGCTTACAAAGATGGGAGCAAGGCATATGTTCAAACCAACGGTCACGGGGATATTACCGAGCTACGGGACTCAAATGGCGCGTTACTGAACAAGTATCAGTATGACGTATGGGGCAATCTGGAATCGAAAGAGGAGAAGGTTTATAACCCGTTCCTTTATTCCGGTGAACTGTGGGATGATACAACGCAGTTGCAGTATTTACGGGCAAGATGGTACGATCCGAACATAGGTAGATTTATTAATGAGGATACATTTGAGGGTAAGCAGAATGATCCATTGAGTTTAAATTTATATACCTATGTTTCTAATAATCCATTGCGTTTTATCGATCCTTCAGGGAATTATTGCCAATCAATCAATGGGAAATATGGACATTCTGGGGGATGTAATGATGTTAAAAATTCATCAAGATATGTCCCAGATAGCATAGTAAATGCAAATATAGGTAAATCTTATAATGAAATAATTAAGATATATAATAAAAAGAAAGAGAAGGCTGTTGCAAGTGCTAAAGAAATACAGATTTTCAATATTGAGCGCAATATGGTTGTTGCTACTCCTAATTCAGGAAGTATTTCTTCTGCATTAAATGCGTTTTTTCAAATGTTGGGGATCGCAGGAGCAGTAACCTTCGAGACAGCTGTTACTGAAACTAAAACCCCACCTAAAAATCAAAAATTTATTTTTAGAAGTGGTTCTAAAACTTTGTATAATCTTACTCCAAGAATTACAGATACAACAGGATTATCATTTTTCACTAAACCTCAAACTAAAAAATTTGCCATGACAACGATAGAAGCTGTTAATGCGACTGGTGTATTGTTTGCAAAGATTGACAATCCGGCGACTGGCCATGTTTCTGTACGAGCAGTTGATCCATACGAACATATATTATGGATGGAGTCTAAACAGGATGCTGACGATAACCCTTATTATCTTACAACAATTCTAAAAAGTATATTAATTGAGAACTAATGATTCCAATAAATTTGAATAAAGGGGAATTATGAATGAGTATAAAAAAGATGTTACCTAAGGACAAAGCTGATTTCGAATCTGTGGAAAAGCTTAGCAGCCTTAGTAACAACGAATTAGAGGAGATATTACCAGAACTGTTCGAGTGGTTACAAGACGGGAATTGGCCGATTTCAGGAGTTGTTGAAAATTTACTTCTGAGGTTCGGAGAAGAATTGATTCCCCATATTAAAAATGTGTTCAAAACAAGAGATCCGCAGTGGGAATACTTTATGTTAAGTGGCTTAATTAGCAGATTACCCTTAATTTATTTAGTAATGTTAAAGGAGGAATTGGAATTAATATTGAAGAATCCTACAAAAAATGAAATACTCGAAGAGTTAGATGAAGTCATAGTGCCATTGCTAAACAAAATAGAACAGCAAGAAAATCAAATGTGAAAATGAACAATTCCCCAAAATCAGTTTGAAGAGATTACTTTAGCAATTCTTGAAAAGTACTAAACTACAAACTGCTTCCGGAACTCATCGGAGGCAGTTTTCTTCTATATGTGCGTCAATAGTGGCAATAAATAAGGGTAGCATGACGTTGTACAAGTTCGAGAAGCGGCTCGTGACCCATTTTAACAGGAATGCAAACTTTTTATGATTAATACTTCATAAAGTGAAGAGAATGTTTAGTTTTAGAAGAACCCCAATCATAATATTTTTATTGGGGTTCTTGTTTTAAGAAGCTGAAGTAAGCAGTCTACAAATAAATTTATTAGATAAGTCGATTAATTAAACAACTGCGAATTTATTAGTGATTAATGGTTCAATGAACTTCCTAAAGGGCCGGGTTAGTTTGGTTCCTTTTTTTGTTGCTCGTATAAAAAGTTAGCTTATAATTCTGCGAAATTCAATTGTTTAAGTATTATTGCAGAAAAAGCATTGACCAGTGGTAGAATAATCCATATGATTACCTATATAGATGATAAAGACATAAAAAATGGGTTTTTATCAATGGAGGTGAAATCATCCTTGGAAGTGAAAACTCAACAATCAATTCGGGCAGAGTTGTTAAATTACATAGAAGAAAATCAAATGCTTGTTTATCATTTTGCTGAAATATCGGGTATAAATTCTGGTACTCTTAGTCGCTTTATCAATGGTTCTCAGCTCATTCCAATTAAAGCTCTTGATAGAATGACATACACGATGGGACTTGAAGAGGGTACTTTTTATGATCTATATGTAGATGAACTGCTACTTGATCCATCAACAGATTGGAGAAGGTTACGGCCGTTTCTAATTAGATGCTCACAGTTAAATGATCTAACCTGTATTGAAAAAATTGTTGATCTTATGTTGGAGAAGTCTTACTATATTTCTTCGCTATTTGATTTTGCTGAGTCTCTGTATGAAGGAGGCAATACCACGGCATCACTTCTTATATATAAAAAAGTATCAGAAGGAGAACGTTATCAGCACGCCGAAAGGTTGGCTGTATGCCAATATAGAATCTTTAAATTATCACTAGGGGACGATCAACAGATCAATTATGAACTTGCTCTTGTATTCGAACCTTTTTCACAAGGTTGGGTGAATTAGAACAACTTGATGCTATAAAAGACCTCGTTAACTTGTATGTTTCTTTGCAGAAATGGGAGAGAGCAAAACAATTAAGCACTGAAATGGGACGAATAGCTAGAATACAATACGATTTAAAACATAAAAGGAAAGTAAATGAAATCAGTGTGAGTGGACCTAAAAAATTATTATTTGGGTATATTTTGTATTCGCATTTGATATTAGGGACAGTAGCTGAAGAGGCTAGTGATTTCAATGAAGCTTTTTATCATTTAGAAAAATATGAGGATCACAGTTGGATCGTTGAAACCGACGCTGCAGCCGAGCAAACAAAGAAACAATTTTTAGTCTGGGCCACCGCGAATAGAATGCTTTATAGAATAATGACAGGGGATATCCAATTAATTGAGAATTATGTAGATTCTCTGGCTAGCAACGATAACGAAATACTTCTGGGTCTATTCAAAGTTGTGAAAGCTGGGCTGAAATACTCCTGTAATATCGACCATATTTTAGAGCGCTATAACGAAATGATTCAAAACCAGGTAATCTCCCAGAAAAAGGTTGGGACATATACTTCTCAAGTAATTAACGACAGATTTGTGATTTTCTTAGCTGATTTAGCTGAATATTATATTAGATCTTCACGTCATAATATTGGTATAATCTTTGTGTTAGATAGTTTGTCAATATCTGCTAAACTAAATAATGATGCTTATCTGGTAAGATGCTTCTGCTTATTTGAGAAATTGAGGCATTCAGCAACAGTGGATCAACTAGATAAGTATAAAGCAATTTTAAAGGAGGTCGAATTAGTTATATGAAGAAGATAATGATCGTTTCTTTGGCTGTGACTTTAGCAATTTTGGTAATTGCTCCATTTAATCAGGTATCAGCTGATAACAACGAAGTTATTCCAAAAAAAGAAATTTCCATAATAAAAACGAGCTCACACGGTGCTGGCGGTTGGTAAAACAGAATAGTAATGTCCAAAACCTCCTTAGATGGAGGTTTTTTTAAATTGTATTTTATGTATATATGCACCAATCTGGAGTTTGAATAGAAAGAGTTAGGATTAGTTATAGAGGTGACTTTGCGATGTCGATTAATCCTATAATTAAAGAAAAAATAGAACAAGAGCGGGATGTCTTGAACAAGTTAGTGAGCATTCACGGTATTGAACATCCGCTGGTTATCAGACAATCTGAACTATTAGATGAATTAATAAATCAACACAATAATGATACAAAAGCATCATCCAGTTAGATCCGTCTGCTTAGTGAATTAGAGTAATGGAGTCCTGGGAATCGCGGAACATAAATCAAGCTTTGGCTCAGATTAAAGGGTAAAAGCCATAAATAAAATTCAGGTGTATTTGTATGAAAGAAAAGACGGATTGTAATATGAAGTGCGACACCTACTGGAAATAAATAAAAAATGGCCCATGGCCGGATTCGTGTAGAATGAATTCACCACAACACCATTCACACAAGGAGAATCCAACCATGAGCTACAGACATCTTAGCAACATCGAACGTAGCAAGCTAGAAGTCCTCCACAGACAAGGTAGAAGCTCAAGAGCCATTGCGAAAGAACTGGGACGGCATCCATCGACGATTTGTCGTGAGTTAGATCGGGTGACTTCATCACATCCTTATCAGGCAGAACAAGCTCAGAATGCTTATGAGGAGCGTCGTAAGGCTTCAGTCTCTCCTGGGAATTGGTCCGATGCCTTGGCTGCTTCACTGGAGGAAAAATTGGAGGCAACGTGGTCTCCGGAACAAATCACCGAACGTTTCCGCATCGAAGGGCGGGATGCAGTCTCTTTCAAAACCATCTATCGCTGGATCTATGCAGGTCGCCTGGTTCGAGGCGTATTACAGGTTCTTCGGCATAAGGGGAAGCGTCAGAAACCCGCAGAAACGCGCGGTAAATTCGCTATTGAAAGGACTATTTCAGATCGCCCAAAAGAAGTCCGTTCCCGTGAAACATTTGGGCACTGGGAGCTGGATACCGTTGTATCGGGTCGTGGGAAAAGTAAAGGCTGTGTAGCGACGTTGATTGAACGCAAGACACGTTTATATACCGCTGTTCTCATGCCTGATCGCACCGCTTTGTCGATGGAGATTGCGCTCGGTGTAGCGATCTCACAGTATCCCACGGGAACCTTCCTAACAGCCACGGCTGACCGAGGCAAGGAGTTTGCATGCTATGCCCATCTGGAAACCACCCATAACCTACACGTTTATTTCGCTGATCCGTATTCATCCTGGCAACGTGGTTCCAACGAGAATGCGAACGGATTACTTCGAGAGTTTTTCCCTAAAGGTACCGATCTCGCGAGGGTTTATGATGATGATCTCGCCCATTCACTCGATCTAATAAATCACAGACCACGAAAATGCTTAGGTTGGAAGACCGCTCACGAATCTTTCGCAGAAGAACTGTCGCACTTCATATTACAATCCGTCAAATAAAAACTTGTCACTACAAAGGTATTTTGAAGATATTGCATTTGTATTAGAGGATTAAAATTAACTTTCTATCTCTAGTATTATTGTTTTAACCGTGGCTGATAGATGAGGAAAATTTTCTCACTCTTATCCGTAGTCTCTCATAGACGTGGAATAAAAAGGAAATTTGTCTGTTTTTGTTGAATTTATAATAGCAATTATATAGGAGGGAGGAGACAATAGATTGCATTATTACCCTATGAATAAGGCGGCTGTGAGAGAACAAAGTAAAAATTATCGCTTCTCATTCGCGGTCATCGTCAATTTGTTTACTCGTAAGGTTGGTAAAGAAGAATACATAGAAATGTGAGGGTCTGACATCAAGTTGATGAAGATAATTATCACAACGGGCAGCCAATGTTGTCTACGGATTGATTGAAACACAACCTGAATTTACAGAGTGTGGACAGGTTCAAATTGCTGGAATTACTTTTGCGAGCGCTTATGAATAGATTTATGTTATTTTTAGCTATATTATTAATTTGTGGATCAAGTAGTACCCATTAAATCTGGTGATGTTGTGCAAGTTCGAGAAGCAGCTCGCGATCCATTCCCAGCAGGAACGCCAACATCTTATGATTACTAATCTGGATTGATAAATTGAAGAGGATGTTTAGTTTAGACAAACCCCAATCGTTATATATTAGATTGGGGTTGTTTTTTTAGGTGGATTGTTTGAAAGAGATCCCTTCAGAAGGTAATGTACTTGGATTTATTCAAAGTCCATTAATCTGCTGCCAGATCTTATGTAATCCCTCAGCAATGGGTCTTATCACTTTATTACTGTGGAGATATCCGTTGTGACAAAGGGGAGTCCATCGGTCGATTATAGTCCCCACATTCACATCACGGTCTTCCTTAACGATTTTATCGTATTCAGGATGTATGCTTTTCAATGGAAATCCAAGGACATCGTCTTTATCATAAAAGTTGATCCATTCCCCAGCTATATTCGGATGCATGGTTGAAAAATCCTTGCTTGGTACTTGGATTGGATGATCAAAGGAAGTATAACGTAGACTCCATAAAGGGAGGGTAGTTCCACAAGTATAGAAAAGCGATAAGGTTTCTCCTCGTTCTAAAGCGGAACTAGGATCAATTATTTTTGTTTTTTCCTTAGCGTTTTGCAGATCGTAAAAGTAATTACTAGCGATCACGCTACCTAAGCTATGTGAAACCACACAGAGAGGAGTATCCGGCCCAACTTCGATACTTATGCGATTCAGTTGCTTGCTTATCGTATGATGCACAGCGTCGTAGTTTTGTTCTCCACCGTCCCTTAAAGGCTGGTATGCAACAGCATCTGCCAAATAATGAATCATGAATTCTCTAAGTTCTTCGTATCGGAGATTATATGGTGCTCCTACTAACTTCCTTTTTAACTCTTCCTCGCGCTCAGCAAAAACAGATGCCCACCACACCGGTCTAATTTCTATACATAACTCAGGATTTTTCATTCCACTAACTGTAGTAAAGGTCTTGTGTAGATTATCACTGAATATTGTTGCGAAATCCTCATGTTGTTTACCTAAGCCGTGTATAACAATGACTGCTATCTTACGTGACATATACATACATCTCCTTGTTTTCAGCATTTTAAACAAAAAAGACCCAATTATATAATTTAAGTTGGCTCTCTTTATATTTACCTTTTGTGATACTTATTATGTACGTACCCAGAGGCACGCATTATCTATTTGGTGAAAGTCCAATCAAAGGAGGGGCCATGCCACCTTTGTAGCCAGGACGCTTGCGCATGGCGAGATCTGTGTGTAAAAGCGCATCGACAAAAGTATCGGTCAGAGACCGGGCGAGCGACAACCCAGACCGCAACATCAAGTGAATCCTGCCGCGCAGTCAATAGGGCCCTGCTAAGAGGAAAAGAGGGAGCCGAGTCTTGTGACAATGGACGAAGGCCGAGGAAGCTGTGCAGAACTTGGGACAACAGTGAAGAACCCTCCGGCGTAAAGGGAATGGCATGGATTGAAAGATAATGCAATGAAACCGATTAACCCGGTGCTATGCGAAGAAGAGATAGCACAGGAGCTGAATTCAAGTATATTGCCAATATGTATGGACTAAAAACGTTATTGTGATCCGCATGCCGACGAATGACAAACATCGAAAAGCCGTACGAGGGAAAACCTCACGTACGGTTTGATGAGGAGGGGCTGGTTTGAATCCAACCCTTTACTCTAGTATGATCGTTATTTTCATGACGATCATGGTAAACTGTATATAAAATGGAAGAATCACATTTTTTAAAATAATGGTGGTTGGAAAGGTTCTTCTGACAAAGCAAGCTGCAGGCATGTTCGAGTCGTGGCGTTCATATGGTGGAGAAAGAGATCCTAGTCAATCGATGAGGAGGAGAGCCATGACACGTATTGCGGTGATGGTCATTCACGGGCTGGGTATGCGGAAGGATGGGTACGCGGACAAGCTGATTGCTTGTTTGCATAAGGAATTGGACAAGGTGATGGTCTTGCCTGGAGCCTCCAAACAGATGCTCGATATCGAACCTGTATATTGGGCGGATGTATTTGAGGAGCGGGAAGAGGCACTCTTTCAACAGCTCGTCAGCTCTCCGGGATTGAACTTTCAGGCGTTGCGCCGATTTGTCATCCATTACCTGGCTGATGCGGTTGCTTATCAACCGGTGGAAAATCAAGGCCATAACTACGATGCCGTACATCGAACGTTGAATCAGGCGATGCATACTCTTGCACAGCGTAATGGACCGGAAGCTCCGCTCTGTGTGGTTGCCCATAGTTTGGGTGCCGTAATCGCCAGTAACTTCTTCTACGATCTGCAATATCCCTCCAGTCGTGTGCCTGAGGTTGTGGATGTTAACTCGGCTCTGGAGCGGGGGATACGCTGACCAATTTTTACTCCTTTGGTACAACCCTGCCCTTATGGAGTTTGCGTTACCATGACTTTAGTTGTCCAATTCAGGTGCCCTCTTCCCATGTGAATCAGTATTATGCTGGGCTGGAAGGGGAGTGGGTGAACTTCTACGATCGGGATGATATTCTGGGTTATCCATTACGCCCCATTGATCCCGCTTATGAGAAAGCGGTCAAAGAAGACATTGAAGTGAACTCTGGCGGCGTGGCTATGAGTTGGAATCCGCTAAGTCATGGGGGTATTTTTCAAATCGAAGTATGAATCGGAGAATTGCTCAGGGGCTGGCTAGAACCTGGACTTGGATAAATCGCTCATAATATAAAAGGTAGTTCAAAAAGTCCGCTTTTGATTACGAAGGATGCCTAATGGCATCATCAGCATCGAATATGGAATTCATCCCATCTTCTTGGTACTGAAAACCGATCTTTTTGAACACGTATTGTAAGTACTATAAGTTTTAATCAGGAGGGAATATGTATGGAATGCAGGACAGGCTGTGCCGTATGTTGTATCGCGATCTCCATATCGTCACCCATACCGGGCATGGCTCATGGCAAGCCGGCAGGTGTACGTTGTGTGCAGCGTCATTATGCTTAAAATTGAATGAAGCCAAATGCTGAAGTTAAGTCTGTACAAATAAAAGAGAGTATCCGCAGGATGTGACATCAAATGGATACTCTCTTTGTCATGGAATCGGGGCGAAATATGATCATTGAAGTGAGGGCTCTGCTTTCTTTTCTTTTAACATATGTACAAGAATCATCTTCAGTACGGAAGAGACGATGAAAAAGATAAACAGGATGCGGAACAATTGATACCCGGATACAACCGAAAGATCGGCATTCACTTCATGTGCCATGATACTCATCTGATCCATCCCGCCAGGGGCCGTACTGAGTAGTGAGGTTGCCGCGGAGAGGGAGAACACATTCATAACAGATAACTCAATCCAAGCGCACCAACAATGAGCAGTACACTACTCATCACCGCTAGCGTGACTGTCTGTGTCTTACGTTGCAACTGTTCCGGCTTGAGCATCAGTCCAACGTGGCTGCCAATCATCAATTGCGATACGTTTAAGAGGGAGGTTGGCAGACTTGGCGTGTGCATCGTTGTACTTAATTGAACGACACACATGACAATCATGGGACCCAGCATAAAGGCCGTCGGAAATCGGAGTTTGCGTGCAACCCATGCACCCGCTACACAGAGCGGAGCATAGACAAGAATCTCCGGGAAAAGGGAACCCCACGTCGCTACGTCAATGAACGGATGATCCAAACCTCTAACTGCGGTACCTCCAACCCATGGACTGAACAGCAAGAACGGAACACAGAAGACAATCATGATCAGCCGAGTCACTTGCAAAAAGGTAACCAGCGTCAGATTGATGGATTTCATCTCTTCTGCAAGGGACACCATCTGGGAGAGTCCTCCTGGAATGCTGCCAACCAGCAGGGAGTGGAAGTCAAAATCAGTTACCTTCGATCCGATGTAGGCCGTGAGGACGCACAATCCGATTAACAGCAAGGTCATGAGCAGCATCATGGGCAGTTGTTGCAGAATGCCATGTAGCGCCTCTTCTGTTAGGGTGAGTCCAATCGAATAACCAACAATCGAAATGCCATAGTCCCGAATGGAGGCAGGCCATGTGAGCGGCCATTTGGCGGCTTGGGAGCCAAGCAGCATGAATATCATTGGCCCGAGCAACCACGGGATTGGTGTATGAATAACTGTGAACAGCAATCCGCCAAGAACAGAGACAGCCAGACTAAGAAAAAACCGAAAGACAACGTGGGGAACCAAGCTTGCGCATCAGTTCCATCCGTTTAGCCTACCGGTTGAATGAGGTGGTATGAGATTCAGGTATGCATTCAGGTTTAATGAAGAATTCATGTTCATGTGTGATCACTCCTGATGATGAGATACGTTGCGTTATCTGCGGAACAACCATACTGCTACTGTTCAACTCATTAAGATCCGGCGAGAGCCGTAGCGGAAGGTTTGGGTTCTCTGAACATTACAAAGTACATCAGTGATGAAATAACGTATAGACAGCCTGTGATACTGAATGTGATCGCGTAACCCCAGTACGTTCCGTATGTAGTGACCAGATAGGATTGAACAGGTCCCATAGTAGCCCAACCAATCATGAACGAGGTCTGCATTAGTGAATTGGCAATGCCGCGGCGTTTGTCCGAGATCCGATCCACCAGTATGGCTGAATGAATGGGATTGGCTGCGTTCATCAATGCTTGTCTGAATAAGAAACTGAGCGAAGCGATGAACAACAGATTGGTGAAGCCTGTTAATAGAAGGAAGGGCAGCGACATGACCTGGAAAATGACAACGGCTCTTACGCTTCCGACCTTTGCCGCCAAGGTAGGACCAATCAGCATGGATACAATCGTCATAATCTGACCAAGTGCAATCAGTAAGCTCATGCCGCTCAGAGAAACCGAGAACCGATTGGTGAAATACAGATTCAGATACGGTACAACCAGTCCAGAACCTAATCCAATTAACAACTGAGTCACTATAAACTGACCAATCAGTCGGGAATCTTTTTTCTTCGTGATCGAATCGTCCGTGCTTGGGGTATTCGTTGAACTTTCTTTTAGATTCGCATTGGGTTGAAGAACGGGTTGCGCCGGAATCGTGGTCTGCGGAGCAGCCTTGCCTTCTGTTACAAATAACAGTGGAATAAATGCAGCTAGTGTTGCTGCACCACCGACAAATAAAACCGTCTGCAATCCGGTCACTTTGGCGAGTCCTGCCGTATGTAACAAATCTGCGAATACACCGCCACCCAGGCTACCAAGAACCTGGGAAGCGAGCACAAGAGATGAATAATAACTGAACATCTTCAGCCGCTGGCTTTTTTTGACGTTTTCCGCCAGATAAGGAATGGCCAGTACTTGGAACACCCCAGCGAAAAGGCCAGAGAATACCGCGAACCAGATCAGTCCTGTAGCCGAATAATCGAAGGAGCGTCCGATCAGAAAGATTCCGCTGAATAACGCCCCGGTAATGAGTAATCGCTTGCGGCTGAACAGATCACCGCATAGACCGATAGGAACAAACATAATGGCTGTTGCGAGTGATTGAATACTTACAATCTGGCCGTTCATTGTATCATTATAGCCCAGACCCTGAATGTATAGATTGTACAAGACAGAGAACATGCCATTTCCGATCTGATACAGAATGCTAGCCAGAAAAAACAGTTGAATATTGCGGGACCAGCCGCGAATTTCATCATTAATATGTTGTAAAACTCTCAAGTGGTTCCCCCCAGTCTGCCTGTGCAGTGATTCCAGTTTAACAGGAAAGGGGAATTTGCGGAAGAATTGACCACTGTTTATTTTGGTTCAGGGGCATCAATCACACGAGCAATGACGAATCCATCGTAACCTTTGCTACCGACCGTTTGCAGTGCTGTAGCTTCAAGCCGAGGGTGATCCGCGATCAACTGCAGGAATGATCGAACGCCTTGAACTCTGGGGTCTGTGCTGTCTGTGCGGATCACTTCACCGTCCCTGACGATATTATCACCAATAATAAGACTCCCCGGCCGAGTCAGTCGCAGGGCCCATCTCAGATAATCGGGATTACTCGGTTTGTCAGCATCGATGAAGATCATATCAAACGGTTCCCTGTATTCTTCCTGAACATCGGGAAGGGTGGTTAGGGCAGGACCAACTCTCAGGTCAACCTTGTGCATCAGTCCTGCTCGTGTGAGATTGGCTCGGGCCAAGTCTGCATGGTGTGATTCCGATTCCAGTGAGACGATGCGTCCGTGTTCAGGCAGCGCTCTTGCCATCCAGATGGTACTGTATCCACCCAATGTGCCGATTTCAAGTACACGGGATGCGCCTTGGATTTGCAGCAGGAGTTGAAGTAACTTTCCTTGATTTGGTGTTACGTCATGAGCAGGGAGTCCAGCTTCGGCATTGCTTTGCAGTGTATGTTCCAGCAGGGAATCTGATGGAATCAGCAGATCGTTCATGTAGTCGTCGACTTGAGTCCAGGTATGCTGTAGTTCGGTTGTATTTATATTTTTCATCTTCACATGTTCCTTTCCTTGTTTCTTGTATTGGATTTCTTATTTCAACTATAAATGGAGTAGATATATAAATAAAATATATATTATGTATGATAATATAACTTTAGATTATGTATTTGACGTGGAAGAGGTGTAAACATGAATCTGCATGGATTACGATTATTTCATGCCATCGTGAGATATGGCGGGGTCACTCGTGCCGCAGAGGAACTAAATATTAGTCAACCTGCGGTATCTTCTCAGGTGAAGAAGTTTGAACGTGAATTGGGAATCCAGCTTTTTGTTTCGGAGGGAAGAAGACTGGTGCTTACGGATGCGGGGATACAGTTAACAGGTTATGCGGAACGTCTGTTCATGCTGGAGCAGGATGTCGAGAATTTTGTGCAGGATTTTCGGGAGGGCAAGAAAGGACTGATCCGTCTTACGGCAACCTACTTGCCTTCAAATTTTCTGTTGCCGGGCTGGATTGCGCGGTTTAAGCAAATGCACGAGGATGTGGAGATTGTTGTTAGCACAACAAACACCCGGATGGCTTTTGACCAATTACTTCGTTATGAGGCAGAGATTGCAGTGTATGGTGGAAGTGGCATTACACATGCAGGTGTCCAATGGGATGAATTGTTTGACGATGAGATGTGGTTTGTTGTGCACCCTGACCATCCTTACGCGGGAAAAGAAATCGAGCTGCATGAAATGATGGCAGAACCGTTCATCATGCGCGAAGAAGGCAGTGCTACACGTGAGCGACTCGTTTCCCTTTGCACAACAAATAACCTGGCCGCTCCCCGCATTGCGCTTCAGTTCAACGGGCTGAACGAAACGATTAGTGCGGTGAAGGCAGGTTATGGGGCCAACTTTATATCTTCTTTGGTTGTGAACGAAGATGTGCAGCAAGGCAGGCTGGCACGTGTGTTTGTTCGAGGTGTACAGCTGAGAAATACGGTTGCCGTATGTACACGAGCGGCGGAGGTATTATCGCCTGCTGCACAGCATCTGGTCAAGCTTATCCGCCAAGAAGCTGCTTTGATGAAATAAATAGCGTGATTGTAACTTAAAATAACTTAAAATACGTGTTCAAAAAGACCTGTTTTCAGTACCCTATAGTGGACTTTTGAACAGCCTCTTGAAAATGAATAGGTTCTTTTTTAACTATTAACTTTTGCTTTGTTGTGAAGTTCCCCATGCATGTAATCGGGCGTATAGGGTTACGCCGCCAATGATCAGGACAGGAATCCAGACTGCGATCATGGGCACACGGTGGAATATCAAGGCGGCTGCAATGACGCCGACCAAATAGGTTACAACAGCACCCGCACGAAGGTAGGAGTCTGTAGATAGAGCTTTCGCCAACGATCGGATATTGGCATGTCGCAGCCTGTTGAGGATGCTTACGGTATCCTCAACCACGGCGGCCAGATTATTGGTGAGCACGGTTGTCGAGATACCCGCGATTCCAATTCGGCGTGCAGCAGTCGTTTGCATCCCCATGGCAACAGCTAGCACGACAATTAATAGATAGGACAGTTGTTCTGAGAACGGACTAATCATGACGATCGCGAACAGCAGAAGTAATATGCTTTCAACAGTGAATACGGCTGTAACTCGGGAAGACCATCCATTTTTGGTCTGTACATGTCCAATCATATGTGCGGCAATGGCATTGCCGGCAATAAATCCGATAAGGGCAAGTAGTGCCCGCAGTACGACAAATTCCTGAGCACGGGCAATAGCAATTCCCAGCAGTACAATATTTCCCGTCATATTGGCTGTGAGCACATGCCCCAGTCCCAGATATCCGATCACATCGATCATTCCGGCAGACATGCAGAGAAGGAGCATGGCGTATTTTTGGAGGGTGCTTTGATTCATATGATCTGTCCTTTCAAAAAAACGTAACCCCTCCAGTATACAGCGGTAACGCATGATCCTTCAAAGTGAAATTCGTGATTCAGGGCGAAGGTGCTGCCAGCCAATCAAACATATTGTTCACCGCTGCCTGATGGATCTTCTCGTGAAAATGATGATCCTGCCCGCCGTAGGCATGAAACGTAACGTTCGCGCCTTGTCGCTTCAGCCAGTGATACATCCGTGTTCCATGACTGTAATTCACCTGCGTATCCGATGTGCCATGCATGATTAGGACAGGACAGCAGAGTTTGTGTGCATTCGACAGGGGGGAACGGGCAAGATAAGCTTCCGGGACTGCGCGTGGGGAACCACCCAGCACCCGTTTCAAGGTACGTCTCAGGTCGGTTCGTTCATGATAAGTGCGCTCCACATCGGAGACACCGCTCCAAAGAACTAATTTATGTACTTTGTCCGGTCCCTCATTATAGGCAGTTGCGGTATGTACAGCATTAATGGCTCCACGGGAGAACCCCATTAACGATATGCGAGTCGGGTCGACAAAGGGTAAACGCTGTATCAACCGGTAAGCGGCATGCACATCTTCGGCATCTTTCCCGCCATACTCGTCACGACCTTCACCTCCTTCGTTGCCACGATAGGATGGGGCGAACACGATATAACCTTTATGTACAAATTGCTCAAGCCAAACGGTATTTACCCCGCCATAGCTGCCAAGTCCGCCGCGACAATAGAGCAGAACTGGCCACTGTTCCGGTATGTTATCCGTAACATGCATTGTTGCAGAAGGGTAGTGGCTGGCGAGTGGTTGCAAATGTAGAGATGTATGTATGGAAGCGAATTCCGGAAAGGCAGAGGAGACAGAGCCGGGATGAGAAGTTTCATATGTCGTGATATCAGTTAATGAACAACCTTGTGGCAGGTATAAATAAGCTTTAACCCGAAGTGTATCGGATGAATACGTCACTTGATAGAGCAGGAAAATCCACCTCTTTCATCGGTAATGGCGTGTCAGATGATCGTGATGCTTCTATATGATGTGCGTAAAAAAAATCCCCATACCTTTCTGGCCGATTCGGCAGCCTGAGTGTAAGAAATTCGTTTATTGACTCCATATGATTTATAATGGTTCAGGAGACATAGGAGTTAACCTTTGTCTTCGCAATTATAAAACTAACTTTAGTGTGCAGAAAGAAAGGAAGAAAAATATGATGAACGCTCCACATCCGATCGATCAATTCAAGAAATTCAAATATGAAATTACGAGATTTATGATGATTTATAAATTTGCTCTGGATCAGATGGAGACCAAGATTGAAGTACTCAAGGAAGAATTCCAGTCTCTGCATGATTACAGTCCAATTGAACATACAAAGTCCAGACTGAAGTCACCTGAGAGTATTATGAACAAGATGTTCCGCAAAAATCATGAGTTAACGTTTGAGAGCATCAAACAAAATATTAAGGATATCGCCGGGGTACGTATTACTTGTTCCTTTATCTCAGACATCTATCGAATTAAGGATATGCTGTGCAACCAGAGTGATCTGCGAGTACTGGAAGTCAAAGACTACATCGAGAATCCGAAGCCCAACGGCTATCAAAGTCTTCACCTCCTGGTGGAAGTGCCGGTATACATGTCTAATGGGGAGGAACGAGCTTGTGTGGAGATTCAGATCCGTACGATCGCGATGGATTTCTGGGCAAGCCTGGAGCATAAGATCTTCTATAAATACAATAAAGATGTACCTGAGCACCTGACTAGGGAACTGAAAAGTGCGGCAGACTCTGCAAATGCGCTGGATCAGCAGATGGAGCGACTTCACCGTGAGATTCAGGAGATCAAGGACGCCGACAATGAGCGGGACGAAGAAGAAATGCGCCGTATTATTATTAACAATCAACAGTTCACACTGCCAACCAACCTGCTCAAGCTACTGGGTGGCGGGAGTAACATTCGATGAAAAGTACACCAGCTTCATTGAATTCCAGCTCCACATCCCGTGTACGGATGGCATTAATTCTGGGGACGCTGTCGGCCTTTGGGCCGTTGTCCCTGGATATGTATTTACCAGCATTACCCTTGCTGGCAGAAGAGTTCGGCTCGTCTACTTCGTATGCCCAGCTCAGTCTGACAGCGTGTATGATCGGACTTGCCGTTGGACAGCTGCTTGCGGGACCTTTAAGCGATGTACGGGGTCGTCGAACACCGCTCATTGCAGGGCTTGTGCTCTACACTATCGCTTCTATACTTTGTCTCGTCAGCCCTTCGATGGGCTCATTTGTTGTGTTGCGATTCATTCAGGGCGTGGCTGGAGCAGCAGGGATTGTCATCTCGCGTGCAATCGTCAGGGACGTATACTCGGGTCCGGAACTCACGCGATTCTTCTCCTTGTTAATGCTGGTAAACGGCGTAGCCCCGATTGCTGCACCGATCATTGGTGGACAATTGTTGCTTTATACATCATGGCGTGGCGTGTTTATTTTGCTCAGCCTCATAGGTATACTGACGTTGTTTGCAGTTATTTATGGTCTCGGGGAGACACTGCCTTCGAACCGCAGATCAAACGGGGGACTGAAGCAGACCCTGATTACGTTTCGCCAAATCGCAGGGGACCGCCAGTTTATGGGTTATGCGTTAACCCAGGGTTTCGTAGCAGCTGGTATGTTTGCGTACATAGCAGGTTCGCCATTTGTGCTTCAGAAGATATACGGGGTTTCCCCGCAAATGTTCAGTCTCTGCTTCGCCATTAATGGACTTGGCATTATTCTGGCCAGCCAGATCGCCGGGAGACTGGCAGGAAAAGTGTCTGAAACCCGCTTGTTAATCGCCGGACTGTTAACCGCAGCGCTCGGAGGAACATCACTGCTCATCACCATTTTGGCTGGAGGTAATCTGATCTCCGTGTTGATCCCGTTATTTCTGGTGGTATCCAGTGTGGGGTTGGTAAATACGGCGTCCTTCGCTCTGGCAATGGCCGATCAGGCCAATTCAGCAGGCAGCGCATCTGCGCTTATTGGTGTGATGACATTCCTGCTCGGAGGGATTGTGGCGCCGCTCGTGGGACTTGGAGGAGAAGGCACAGCTGTGCCAATGGGAATCGTGATCGCTTGTGCTGATCTCGGTGCCTTGGTGATTTACTTCCTTCTGGTCGGTAGAGGCGTGAGACGTCAGAATGCTTAGGCACAGAGTTGAACGTATATCCTGTAGGATTACTTTTGTGCAGTTTGGGTGTTAAAGAGTATAGTGACCTTGGTTAAAATAACGATAAAAACGCCCCAATGGAAGGCAAACCCCTTCCCTTGGGGCGTTTGCTGTAAGTAAGGACGATTTAGCAGAGAGCAAACAAAATCTGTGTATTCAGGAGAATTCCTGGTGTAAGGAATGGATAGAAGTACCCCACCACAAAACCAAACAGATTAATGGCAGGCCACATCAGATATACGTCATTGTATGTGAATACCAGGGACCATCGGTTGTAGCAAAAGTTGGGCAGTGCACGTTCTTCGTTATCCCGGGGCGCCGCCGCACCTGTTTGTGCAAATTGTACCGCTTGAGTTAGACTTTGCGGCTGTTGCTGGAGGAAGAGCGGAAGGAGACCCGGGCTGCTTTTGATCAGGTTATATAAGAAAAGCATTTCCGCCGGGGGTTGACCCACCGGACGTGGATAGGCACTAAGAAGGGTGGGCAGATTGCCTTGCGCCAGTTGCGCAGGTACGCCCGGAGCTGAACTCGGAATGCCTCCGGGGATATATGGGGATGGACCTGTTCCTCCGCCGGGAATAAAGGGAGGATAGGAGCCTTGGCCGCCAGGCATCCCAGGGAACATCGGGCCACCGGGTGTTCCGCCACCTCCAGGGAACAGAGGCGGCAATTGAAATGAACGGTCTTCTCCATAGCTGATATAAGGGTTATATACGTAACTCATATACAGAACATCCTTCCTGTCATCGTATTCTGCATTCAGCATATGGCGGCATCCGCCTATAGGTGAATTTCTTTAAGAAGATTTTATATGATCTATTTAGTTGAACTAATCATTTACACAAAACAGCGATTGGAAGATTGTTCTATCATCGTAGTGTCAGTGTAAATAATCTTTAGTTCAACTTTATAGCGCAGAGCATAATCGAATTGACAATTAGAATGATAACAATTATCATTGTCAATGGAATTGAACAAATATATATACCAATATTATATGTATCAATAACAGTATTAATATTTTTGAACGTTGATAGCTGTCGCAATAACGCCAATTAAGATGTCCATATTGAAAGGGGTTAATAAAGTGCTGAATAGAAATAGAAAGATGATCATGCTTCTGATTACGGTGATGGTCATGTCCATCTGGTTGGCCGCGTGTGGAACAAAGCCTGCAGAGAATGAAGCAGGAGAAAACGATACAACAACGGAGACCGAGACACAGACCGAAGCACCGACTGAACGCACATTGACAGATGCAATGGGACACGAAGTGAAAATCCCTGCAAATCCAGAGCGGATCATCGCTTCGTATCTGGAAGACAATCTGGTAACCCTAGGCGTGAAGCCGGTTGCCCAATGGTCGGTAGCCAATGGAATTCAGGAATATCTACAAAAAGATCTAAATGGCATTCCAACAATTGCCTTTGATCTTCCTTTCGAAGCGGTAACAAGCTTTAACCCGGATCTGATTATTATCGGTTCCGAAAGTGTGGTTGAAGGTGAGAAATACGCACAGTACAGTAAGATTGCACCTACTTACGTGCTCGGCGATGAGATCAATAGCGACTGGCGCAAAACGCTACTGAAAATCGGTGAAATTCTGAATAAAAGTGATGAAGCACAACAAGCACTGGATGATTACGAAGTTAAAGCCAGCGAAATCAAGGAAAAGATCAACACCGTTACAGGTGGTACGAAATCGGCAGCCGCCATTTGGTTGGTTAGCGGCAAGTTCTTTATCGTTAGTGACAATGTATCGAGTGGAGAAGTGATGTACAAAGAACTTGGACTTGTAGAGCCTGAAGTTGTGAAAGAAATCTCTGCTAATGCGACAGGTAACTGGTCCTCCATCTCAATGGAGAAATTGGCGGAAATGGATGTAGACTACTTATTCTTTGTGAATAGTGATGAAGGTACGGGGTCAGAAGCACTGAAAGATCCAGTATGGCAAAGCATCCCGGCTGTGAAAAATGGTAATTTGTTTGAATTTACCCGTTCCAGCAGCTGGCTGTATAGTGGAGTTCAAGCGAACCTTCAAATTATGGAAGACATTCAGAACAGCATCGTTAAATAAGAAATAGCCAATACAAAATGGTGTGTTCAAACTCCTTGGTATGATGGGTACCAGGGAGTTTTTTTGTTAGTTCAGCATTTTACGATATATAATAAAGAAAAAAGAAGCATTGTCATGTCATGAAGGAGGAATGTCACTTACTTCATGATCAGGAAGGGGATAGTTACATATGTATACATTGGATCCACGTAAAATAACGGGAAGAGACAACTATAAACTCATGAGTGGTTCGGTAGTGCCACGTCCGATTGCTTTTGTGACGACACGTTCAGACGAGAATGGTGTTATTAATGCTGCGCCATTCAGTTTCTTTAATGTGGTCAGCTCTGATCCACCGTTGTTGTCCATCTCTATTGCACGCAAGGATGGCATGATGAAAGATACCGCCCGCAATGTGCTTGCCCGTAAAGAACTGGTCGTACACATATGTGATGAAGCGATCATTGCAGAGGTGAATGAGACAGCGGCCATACTTGAACCGCACGAAAGTGAGCTAGAGCGGACAAAACTCACTACAGTGCCGAGTACGATCGTTTCCGTTCCGGGAATACAGGAAGCACTTATTCGAATGGAGTGTGAACTGTATCAGCACATTCCCGTGTCTAACGATGATGGCAAACCAGTGAGTGACCTGCTGCTGGTACGTATTGTACAGTACCATTTCAGCGAAGCGGTCTATAATCCGGACAAGGGCTATATCCTTATGGATCATTTGAAACCAGTCAGCCGACTGGCGGGTAATGATTACGCCAAGCTTGGGGAGAGATTCACAATCATTCGGCCTGAATAGTACGGAAAGATTGTATATCTGATATAGGGTGGGGCTAGCATTACCAATAAGGCGGATAGCACATGCGTAACTTGCATATGCTGTCCGCCTTTACTTGTGATATGAACATAAACGGGCCAGTGGGTGAATAGACTTGTACTATATCCTGCACATGTCATATGAACCTATTTTATATATACGGAGGTTGATCCGATGAATGAGCTTGAGGGAACTACAGGTGCAAGTATTATGGGAATGGGAACGGCATGGCCAGAGCACCGTATCGAGCAAAAAGATGTGTCTACTCGTCTCGCGCAAGCGCTGGAACATGAGCCCGATGCCAGAAGGTGGGCCAAACGGATTTTTAATCAGTGCGGTGTGGAGACTCGCTATACGTGTGAACCGAATCTGCTGGAGCCTGTGGATTCTTGCCGTTACTTGCCCTTCACTGCGGCAGAGGACGTTCCGACAACAGCCGAGCGCATGGGTAAATACAAAGCGGCTGCTGTTCCGCTCGGGCTGAAAGCAGCCGGACAGGCCCTTCAGGATGCGGACGTATCTCCGGCGGAGTTAACGCATCTTATTACGGTGAGTTGCACAGGGCAATTCCTGCCCGGACTGGATGTTCGGCTGATACAGCAACTTGAATTGTCACCGGATATCAACCGAATTCCACTGGTATTTCAAGGGTGTGCAGCCGGTTTGAAGGCCATACAACTGGCGAATTCCATCGTAACGACAGATCAGAAGGCCACTGTTCTGATCGTGTGTGTAGAACTGTGTACCCTTCACTTCCAACCGTCCGCCAAGCGTGATGATCTGTATGCTGCTTCTTTCTTCGGAGATGGAGCCTCTGCTTGCGTGGTTGGCCCGTCTGGAACGGGGCGCAATGAATGTTTTCGACTCGGCCGTGGGCATTCGGTACTACTCCCGGACTGTGCAGAAGAGATGATCTGGGAAGTGGGCAATACAGGCTTCGATCTCTATCTGTCGCCACAGATTCCGAAGTTGCTCGGTTTGCATCTCGGACCAGAAGTAGCACGGTTGCTGGAGGGGAGCGGTTTACCAGAAATATGGGCGATCCATCCAGGAGGCAGAGGAATCGTGGATGCCGTTCAGAAGTTGTACCAGTTGACAGACGAGCAGGCCTCCTACAGCCGTAATGTCCTGCGGGATTATGGTAACCTGTCGTCCGTTACAATTCTTTTTGTACTTCAATCCATCCGTGAGAATTATAGTCAGAAGGAAGATCACTCCAGTGGGATTGCGCTGGCCTTTGGTCCGGGACTGACCGCAGAATTACTTCCTTTTACATATATCCCTGCCCCCGTTGCGAACCAAAAATCAGTGAGTCATGGCATCCAATAATTGCGCACCCGCATTAAACCGAATGACCAATCTGATCGCAGAGGAGCTTGGATATGGGTTATCGCAGCCTTGCTGTCTTCATCAGCCGATATCCGCGGTTCATCATTCTCTGCTGGGTATTTGTCATCGGGATGTCAGCTGTCTGGGCATGGAAGTTGCCTGGCATGGTGCAAGATCACGGGTTGACATTGGTTCACGGGGATGCGCAAGCGGTTGAACATATTCTGGAGGACGAATTCGATTCTCCTGCTGATCCGGTTGTTATCGTTTTTGAGAAAAAGGAAACTGCCTCACCAACAGTGTTTCGCCAATGGATCAGGGATCGTCTGAACCAGGTTGAATTGTTGCCTGCGGTAACTTCTATCACTTCTCCTCTGGATACCAAAGCGGAGCTGTTGCATGACCATACGGCTTACGCTTGGGTGAACATGGGTGTGCCGTCTTATCAGATGGGTCCTCCCTTGAAGCAGCTGCGCACCGTGCTGACAACAGATGAAGGTCCAGGTACGATCAAGCTGACAGGAAAAGCGGTCGTACAGCAGGATGTAAACCGTCTGAGCTTTAAGGATCTGGAACGCGCAGAAGTGGTGGGATTACCAATTGCCTTGGTCATTTTGTGTTTCGCATTCAGAGGTCTGTACGCTGCAATGATTGCTGTGGTGATGGGAATAAGTGCTGTGATTACGGCGATGGGAGTCACGTCGCTCCTGGGCTATTATCTTGAACTGTCCAACTTCATAATCAACGTGATTCCCATGGTGGGCATGGCGCTTAGTATAGATTTTGCCCTGATCATCCTGAGCAGGTACAGGGAAGAACTTCAACAGTCCTATGAAGATGAAGTGGAAGCTAACGTTCTGGAGAGTGTAGTTCTGCAAAGTGAGGTCCTTCAGCGAACGCTACGTACAGCAGGGCGAGCCGTCTTGTTCTCAGCAGCATGCGTGCTCCTTGGACTGCTGGGTTTACTCTGGATCAGACTGCCGATGTTTTTGAGTGTCTCCTTGGGGCCATTATCGTTCTGCTTTTATCGCTTCTGTTAAACGTAACGCTGCTACCAGCTCTGTTGTCCATGTCTGCGGTTCGGGTATTCAGACGGAAGTCAGTTCGTTCATCACCCAGACGTTCGATCTGGCATACATGGTCAGCCATGGTTATGAAACGACCGGCGAGTATGGCGATTGGGGGTACAATGGTATTGTTGCTGTGTGTCTTTCCGGTGAGCCGATTGGAACTGTCCATCCCGGATGCGTCTTCACTGCCATCCCGAATGGAGTCTCGCCAGGCAGCAGAGCAGTTACAGTATGATTTGGGTCAAAAGAATATCTCCACCATCGATATGGTGATTGGGGGCAGCAGGAACAACTGACTGCCGTGCACTGGCAGATGGCTCACAATAAAGTACGTCAACTTCTGCAGGACTCGGATGTATTAAGCATCGTGTCACCATGGGGTCTGTTACAGCCGAACAAAGATGGCTCGCAAAGCCAGTTCCAAGTTCCCGCGTTGTCTAGATCTTCTTCCACGGAAGTCAGTAAGTCTCATCCGATATCAACGGTGCTGCGTTCATATGTCTCAGATTATTCCATTCGTGTGGTTGCTACCGTACGTGGAGAACCGGGTTCGGATGAGGTCGCAGGCTGGCTCGATCGAATGAGGTCTGATGATCAAGCTTTAGCCATGAATGGCATGACCATTCGGTATGGTGGGGAAGCTGCCAAGCAGCATGAAATTATGCAGGAAGTTACGCGTCAGCTTCCCAAAGTTCTGGTGTTTGTCGTGGTATCCAATTATGTGGTGCTGCTGGCAGCATTCCGTTCTCTGCTCATTCCAATCAAGGCGATTCTGATGAATCTGCTCAGTTTAGCCGCTTCATTTGGCATTTTGGTGTGGGTATTTAATGAGGGACATCTGGGGATGGAGCCGTCAGCTATTGCCATTATGATTCCGGTGTTCATTGCGGGACTGGTATTCGGCATATCGATGGACTACGGTGTATTTATGCTGAGCCGTATACGGGAGATCTATATACGAACCGGAGACAGTGATCTGGCAGTACAACAGGGATTGGCGTCTACGGGTACTTTAATTACTTCCGCAGCGGCAATTCTGCTTGCGGTGACTATGCCATTTGCGTTTGCTGAAGTTACAGGGGTGAGGCAGTTGGGAATCGGAATAACGGCAGCAGTATTCATTGATGTGACACTGATTCGTTTGATACTGATACCTGCACTGATGAAATTGATGGGTAGGTGGAACTGGTGGTTGCCAGGACAGATGAAATGAAGACGGAGTAGATGATTGGTGACATGTCTAACATGACTGCAATTGGAAAGGGGTATCCCCAGAGCCTGTGCTCAGGTGAGGGATATCCTTTTTTTGGATCGAAATTGTGGGATTCCATTCAAAACTGGCAAACATGTTCAATTCATGGGCAACAGTTATGTTCTATAATGGACTGGATTAATCGGGTAGTTCGGTCTTTCACCTATGGAATCTTACGAAAAACAGGAGGGACACAGTCTAATGTCGGATATAGAATCCTATCTGCAACAGCAAACTAATCTTCGCGGTCGTTCCGCTTATCATGCAGATCAATCCTTGGAAGAATGGCGCAGTCAATTGCGTATACGCGTAAAAGAACGACTGGGCGGATTTCCAGCAATGGCGGAAGGACTGAATCCTGTATTGTTGGAACGCACGGCATGTGACGGATATATCCGCGAGCGGGTGGAGATCACAACCTATGCAGGACTTCGAATGGCTGTCTATATTTTGATTCCAAGTGATGTAAGCGTTACCGATGCGAAGAGACCCGCCATCGTTGCCTGTCACGGGCACGGGTATGGCAGCCGGGAGATATCTGGAATGGAGCCGGATGGTTCACTTCGAACAGGAGATCCCGGATTACACAAGGATTTCGCCGTTGCCCTTGTGCAGCGGGGATATGTGGTTGCGGCTCCAGAGTTGCTCGGATTTGGTGATCGAAGACTGGAAGAGGACCGCGATGCGCCACCAGGGGTAAGCTCCTGTACGAAGATTGCTGCGCATCTGCTCATGGTGGGGAAGACCCTCGCCGGTCATAGGGTGTATGAAACAACACGTGTATTGGATTATGTATCGACTCGGCCAGAAGTGGATTCGGAGCGAATTGGAAGCATGGGTATCTCGGGCGGTGGGCTGGTGACCGCATTTACAGCCGCGTTGGATGAACGGTTCAGGGCAACTGTGGTAAGCGGTTATGCAAATACATTCCAAGGCAGCATATTGGATCGGAACCATTGTCTGGACAACTATGTGCCAGGTATCCTGCGTGAAGCGGAGTTGCCGGATCTCATCGGCCTGATTGTGCCTAGGCCACTTTTTATTGAAGCTGGAAGTGATGATCAGGTGTTCCCAATCCATGCAGCGAGAGAGGCGTATGCCCGTTTGACACACATATATGAGCAGGCGGGGGCAGAAAAATCGCTGGATGCGGATTTCTTCACAGGTGGACATGAGATTAGCGGAGCGAAAGCATATGACTGGCTTGATCAAGTGCTGTGAAGTTAAAGTTGTGGATCATGCAGATCATGTACCAATCAGATTCTGATTCGAGAGGAGAATTCAGTAATGAAATGGTCAACATCCGTAAAAGTTCTACTATGTCTTGTTCTGTTTGCAAGTACGATCGGCGTAGGTCTGGGAAGCAATGGAGGGCAGGTCGCTGAAGCGGCAACTGATAATTACAGATTTGATTTTGGTTCAGGCCTGGTTGAGAGCGGTTACACAGGCGTGTCCGCAGGAGATACCTATACAGCTGCGAGAGGTTATGGTTTCAACACGCCTGCCCATATGAGAAATGTGTCTGCATCTGGAAGTGGAGTCATGAGTGACGCAGTGCAGTTTCTGACGTTCGGTACGAAGAGTACCAATACGTTCAATGTGGATCTGTCCAATGGTCTTTATGAGGTCAAAGTGGTTCTGGGCAATACAGCCAGAGCCAGCGTCGCTGCGGAAGGAGTATACCAGATCATCAATATGACGGGTAATGGAGCGACCGACCGGTTTCAAATCCCGATAACCGACGGACAATTGAACCTGTTGGTTACCGAAGGCAAGGCTGGCACAGCCTTTACGTTAAGTGCACTGGAAGTCCGTAAGATATCGAATCAGACGGTAACCAACCGCACGATATACATTGGTGGCGATTCAACCGTTTGCAATTACTATCCGCTTGGAAGTAGTGTGCAGGGTGGGTGGGGACAACTATTTCCTTCCTATGTGAACAACAATACATTTCAGGTGAGAAATATGGCGGCAAGTGGTCAATTTGCAAGAGGTTTCCGAGATGATGGTCAGATGGAGGCGATCCTGAAGTATATCAAGCCTGGAGATTATTTTATTTTGCAGTTTGGAATTAATGACACCAATGCCAAGAATAATACAACCGAGGCACAGTTCAAGGAAATCATGCGGGATATGGTCCGCCAAGCGAAGAACAAGGGGGCCACGGTTATCCTTTCCACGCCACAGGGCCGAGCGACAGACTTCAATTCGTCCAATGTACACAATGCTGAGAATCGCTGGTATAATCCGTCAACCCGTACACTCGCTCAGGAAGAGGGGGTTACGCTGGTTGAACTGAACAAGCTGAGTTCTGCTTATTTCACATCGATGGGTCCGGCAGCCACACTTGCGTTGTATATGACAGGGGATAGCCTGCATCCAAACCATCAGGGTGCTGCCCAGCTTGCGCGCATTGTAGCTGCGGATCTGAAAAGGCAGGGATTGAGTGGATTCTAAACATAAGAATGTGATCTGTCAGTTAATCTGTGGCTAATCTACTTCAGCTGTGAAAAAGGAACAATACCCCCGGGGATACCGCGAAACAAGCGGTTAATCCTCGGGGTATTGTTATGAGTATGCCTGGATTAGCTGGATTACTCCATCATATCCTTGGCCTCATGATTCACTTTCTTCCCTTTTAACAACGGTTCCAGCTCATCTTGAACACTTTGCTCCCACAGCGGTACATCTGTACGATAGGCGGCCCGTCCGTTCAGATGTCCGGCGACCGGAGCCGTGATGAATACAAACAGGATACCAAGCAGCAAGCGGGCACTAATATAGTTGTCGAAGTACCAGAAGTAGATAAATGTCGCGCCAAGTACACATAACACGCCTAACGTCATACTTTTGGTTGCGGCATGGGCTCGTAAATACACATCGGGCAGACGAATCAGTCCGAACGCACTGAATGCACTGAGTAATGCACCGAGCAGTACGAGTAGACCGATGGCCGTTTCAGCGGTTCCTTTAACGATCTCCATCATTTTTGAATACCGCCCCCCGTTCAATATAACGTGCAAATGCAACCGTACTTAGAAAAGCCAGAATACCAATCAGCAATATGATGTCCAGGTATGCCTGGGTTTGCAGCATCATCGACAGAACGGCGACGATGGCAATGACATTGATCCCGATGGTATCAAGTGCGGTGATCCGGTCAGCCATCGATGGTCCCCTAAGCACCCTGTACAGGCAACCGAGGATGGCTAAGGAGAGAATAAGCAACGAGATGAATAACAGTGAGGATAACATTAACGCGTCACCTCCATAATTGCTTTTTCAAATGTATTTTGGATATCATCTCTCATTTTCTGTTCATTTTTGATATCGAGTGCATGAATAAAAAGCTTGCGTTGATTGCCTGAGATTTCAAGCGGCAGGGAACCTGGTGTCAAAGAGATGAGCAGACAGAGCAAGGTAACTTCCCAATCCGAGGACAGTTGCGTCCGATACGTGAAAATCCCTGGCCGAATATCGAGCTTAGGCTTGATGATCTGGCGTATAACCTCAATGCTGGCGCGCACGAGTTCCTTGAATAACAGATTGATCAGTTTCAGAATGGCCCAGACTCGCACAATATAGAAACGCTGGGGAAGAATCTGCGCATCCCCCCGATCAGAAGCAGTCCGAGCAGGTAACCTATGAGAAAACCAACACCATTCCAGGCATTGTTCAGAAACATCCATACAAAAGCAATGATAAGATTGAGTACAATCTGAAAGGCCATAGACATCTACTCCTTCAATACGGCATCAATATAAATATTGGGATGCAATAGAATATCGCCTGCGCGTGAGGTCAACTGGAACATGCCTTCCGCCCCCACACCCATTACGATGATGAATACAAACAGGATTCCGGCAGGAATTAGCAGGCCGTTCACCGCGTAAGGGCGTCTTACCACTCCGGCAGGTGGTTCGCCCCAGAACGCCTGGATGAAGATGCGCAGTACCGAATATAACATCAGTAAGCTGGATAGTACTGCGATGCCGGTAAGACCGTACAAGCCTGCCTGCAAGCCGCCTTCGAAGAGAAGCAACTTACCCGGAAAACCACTGAATGGAGGCAAACCTGCCAAGGCGAGTGCGCTGATGAAGAACATCCAGCCGAGCAACGGATAACGATGGATCAGTCCGCCCATATTGTCGAGTTTGGATGTTCCGGCAACAGCGATTAAGGCTCCGCCCAGCAGGAACAGTAATGTTTTGATCAACATGTCATGAAGCATGTAGAAGAGCAGACCTTCTAGGGCAGGGCGGCTGGCTGAGGCCATGCCGAAAGCAACAAAGCCTACACCTGCGATCACGTTGTAGATGAGAATCTTGTTCACATCGCGGTACGAGATCGCGCCGATTACACCAAGAACCATGGTTGCCCCAGCCATCCATCCGATCAGTGCGTGGAAGAAATCCGGATCATGATAGAAGATCAGTGTGAATGTTCGCACAATGGCGTACAGGCCAACTTTGGTCAACAATCCTGCGAACAGTGCAGTGACGACAGCCGGTGGTGCGGCATAAGAGCCAGATAACCAGAAGAACAGAAACAGTCCGGCCTTGATGCTGAATACGATCAGGAAGAGAACGGCAATTAGCGTAATGACCCCGCTCTGCCCCACTTCTGCAATTCGCACAGACAGGTCTGCCATATTCAGCGTGCCAGTAATAGAGTAGAGGAAGCCGATAGAAGCAACAAATAGTGCTGAAGAGACAATGTTAATGAGCACATATTTGATCGTCTCACGCAGCTGTCTTTCCGTACCTCCCAATACAATCAGTGCATAGGAAGAGATAAGCATCAGTTCAAAGCTGACAAACAAATTGAACAAATCTCCGGTTAAGAATGAACTGTTCACTCCTGCAATCAGGAAATGAAAGAACGGATAGAAGTGATGTTCCTCCCGCTCCTTGTTCACACTGCGGAACGCATACAACAGACAAGCCAGCGCAATAATGGAAGCGGCGACAACAAGCAGTGCCGACACCATGTCAGCGACAAGCACGATGCCATAGGGAGGTGCCCATCCCCCCATATTTAGTGTCAGGACTCCATTTTGAGTGACACGAGTAATCAGTATTGTGGAGACTGCTGCTGTGAACAAAAGTCCGATGACACTAATGACCCGCTGGATGTTGATTTTTCGGAAGAATAGAAGTGCCAGAACACCTGTAATCAGCGGCAATAGAATAGGCAGAACAACAAGATTATTCATATGGACGCCTCCTAACTTCTTCCATGTCATCCGTTCTCAGCTTCAGATAGGAACGATAGGAGAGAACGAAGAAGAAAGCAGTGAGTCCGAAATTAATAACAATGGATGTTAATATCAACGCCTGGGGAAGTGGATCGACGTAGCGTTCCGCCATCTCCCCAAGCAGTGGTGGTGATCCGGTTTTGAGACGCGACATAGTGATCAATAGCAGATGCACACCATGGGTTAGTATGGACATGCCAAGCACGATGCGGAGCAGGCTCCGCGACAAGATTAAAAAGACGGCAACCGCAAACAGAATGCCAACGGCTACACACATCAATATTTCCATATCAACGATCCTCCCCGATCTGTAGAATGATGGTCATGGTGACGCCCAGAACGGCGAGATAAACGCCAAGATCGAACAGCATGGCCGTGGCGAGTTCTGTCTCTCCCAGCAAAGGAAGTTCGAAATATCCGAAGGTTTGGCTGAGGAACGGGACACCGAAGATGAATGAACCTGCGCCCGTAAGTAAGGCAATACCCAAGCCAATCGCCGTTAAGGTGCGGAAATCAATTGGTAACGCTTTGCGTATCGTATCGGTACTGAATGCCAAGGCAATTAATACGAGCGCTGCTGCTGTTACCAGTCCGCCGATGAAGCCTCCGCCAGGATTATGGTGTCCTGCGAAGAACAGGTGTATTGCAAACGTCAAGATGATGAATACAACCACTTTGGTAGTCGTTTGCAGCAATACATCATTACTCTGCAACGGTACAGTGTCCCATGAGGATGTGCTGCGTTCGCGGTTACCATACTTCTTCGTATTGTCCGCTTCATCATCCAGCTCGGGATCTGAATCCTGAGTTTCGTCTTTCTTGCGGAATTTCAATCTGGCTCCGAGATCCTTCGCTTCAAGATTCAGATTAATCATGGAATAGATGGACAATGAAGCAACGCCAAGGACCATAATCTCCAATAATGTATCGAATCCACGAAAATCTACCAACAACACGTTAACGACATTTTTACCTCCGGCAGAATTATAGGCTTCCTGAAGGAAAAAGGTAGAGATGCTCTCCATGGAGGCTGTCCCGCTTGCAGCTAGTGCGACAAAAGTCATCACAATCCCCACTGAAATCGCTACAATCATATTAACAGTGAGATAACTGCGGCTTGATTTGCCACGTTGCAGTTCAGGCAGATGGTAGAAGCAGAGCAGGAACAGGGCAACCGACACCGTCTCGACAATCATCTGCGTTAGCGCCAGATCCGGCGCCCTAAAGAGTACGAACAGTAAGGTTACAAGGTAACCCACTGCTCCGGTCATAATGACTGCGGACAGCCTGTTCTTGGCAAAAGGGATCGAAACCGCAGCAGCAATGAGCGCGAGTAGCAGTATGACTTCATAGAATGAATAGGGCGCATTACCCTGCAGATTCCACGTAATATTTTCTCCTGAACGGAAGAAGGCATAGACCAGTAAAGCGACCGTGAATGAGAAAATGTAAACGAGATAATTACGAACTGACCCATTCATGTAGGCTTCCGTCCATTTGCGTGCATAATGCTGAAGGTTATCCAGCACGACATGGTACATATTGTTAATTGTTAATCCTTGAGGATAATGCTCATAAATATTCCTCCATCGTGGCAACAGCTTGTAGAGAGTGATCCCGAGAATCACAACTCCGATGGTCATAATGAGTTCCGGAGTCCATCCATGCCATAGGGAGAAATGTACATCGAAGCGCTCATTCCCATTTAACAGGGAAGGAAGCACAGCGGCCATTGCCGGTTCGATCAGTGATCCGGCCAGCAGGTTCGGAAAGAGTCCGAACAGGATGACTAGAACACCAAGAACAACGGGCGGAATGATCATACCGGCGGGCGCTTCGTGTAGCTTCTCGGCAGGAATTTCGCTTTGGCTACGACCGAGGAATGTTTTGAACACGATAATAAGCGCATAGATCAGGGTAAACACACTTGCAAGCCAAGCGAGTACCGGCAGTAGAACACTCCAGGACCCAAGTCCAAAGATTCGCAGATGCGTGACTTCGACCATAGCCTGGAAGAACAGCTCCTTGCTGAGGAACCCGTTGAACGGTGGAATACCCGCCATGGCAAGTGATCCGATCAGAGCTACGGTGAATGTGATTGGCATGAATGACGCAAGTCCACCGAGCTTTCGAATGTCACGTGTTCCCGTTTCATGATCCACAATACCTACGACCATGAACAGAGCGGCCTTGAAGGTCGCATGATTAAACAGGTGAAGCAGCGCAGCGGTTGTCGCTACGGTGTACATTGCAGAGGACTCGCCATATCCGAAGTAGAGAGCAGCGGATCCGACCCCGAACAGGGACATGATCAGGCCAAGTTGAGAGATGGTGGAATAGGCGAGAATCGCTTTGAGATCGTTTTTTTTCACCGCCAGGAATGATCCATAACACAAGGTTAGCAGACCAACGCCGGTGACGAGCCAGAACCAGAGCCCTTGTCCACCGAAGATCGGTGTGAATCGGGCCACAACATACAGTCCAGCTTTGACCATCGTGGCTGAATGCAGATACGCACTCACCGGCGTAGGGGCTTCCATGGCATCTGGCAACCAGATATGGAACGGGAATTGGGCTGACTTGGTGAAAGCTCCAATCAGGATCAAGACAAGTGCGGGTAGAAATAGTGCACTTTCCTGTATCGGTCCCAACTCGGCAATGGTTGCACGAATGCTGAATGTTCCCGTCATGAGATACATCATCATGAATCCGGTTAGCATGGCGAATCCGCCAAATACGGTGATCAGGAAGGATTTTTGTGCTCCTGAAGTCGAGGCTTTGCGTTTGTAATGAAATGCGATCAACAGGAATGATGTTATACTGGTCAATTCCCAGAATCCGTATAGCACAATCATATTATCTGACAGTACCACGCCCAGCATGGCTCCCATGAACATCAACAGATACAGGTAGAAGCGATTCAGGGCTTCTTTCATATCCATGTAAAAGATGGAGTAGAGAACAACCAGGACACCGATTCCGGTGATTAGCAGGGTCAGCAACAGACTTAGACCATCCAGATATAAGTTAAATCCAATGTCCAGTGAAGGAATCCAAGGGATATTTCCGGATACGGTATTGCGCTGGGACACATCAGGTATACGGCTCGCAAAATATACAAATAATAGTGCCGGGACAAGGAGAACCGGCCATCCCAAATGAATTTTACGGAAGAAACGATGCAGCATGGCAAGAAGGATGCCAGCGGCAAAAGGTAGAATAACAGCAACATGAAGCAAGCTCAACATAACACCCCCAATGTTTAGTATTTCGACGACTCTCTCTGTGACATACAGGCGCATAATCCTCGAAGGAAATGCTTGCTCTCTATATTCATAACCCAAGTATGTATATACAGAATCGTGTCTATTCTTTGAATGGAAGAAACACAGTGAAGATTTGAGTATAATATTGTATGGGCATGTATAATAAAAAAATAAAAAATTTCCGATAAAGATGAAAACGATTAGGTGACATCCCGTGTATCCTTTACAGCATAATTATGTTGAAAAGCAAGATGGCTTCACCATGTATTGGAGGCAATTATGTCATTTAAACTCAGGACCGTACTCACTGTCATTTTCGCTGTATTATCCTTATTGGTTACCGCTACAATAGGATATGTATATAGCCAGAAATCATTCGATGCCGTAGAAACAGAGGTTGGTCATTCACTCACAGCCACCGCTTCCCAGGCTTCGGACAAGCTTGATCGCTTTATGTCAGCCCGTATGGGTGAACTGGATCTGCTAGGCAGAATGGCTGCATTGGAAGACAGCTTCAAACCTGATAATATCCAGATGCTGCTGGATCAGTTGCAAGATAGCTTTCCCTCATTCTCATGGGTTGGATTCATGGACCCCAACGGAAAAGTGTTAGCTGCGACGGATGGTATCCTGCTCGGGGAAGATTTGTCGGAACGTCCTGTGTATAAGGAGGGTATTAAGGGTAAATTTATTGGAGATGTACATAATGCCGTACTTTTGGCTAAACTGCTTCCGAATCCAACAGGTGAGCCGCTGCAATTTGTCGATATCAGTTTTACGTTGAAGGATAGCCAGGGCCATATCAGGGGTGTACTCGCTGCGCATTTAAGCTGGGCCTGGGCGAAAGAAGTGGAAGAATCCGTGCTGGCGCCACTGGAGCGGGAAGAAAAGGACATTGAATTCTTCATCATTAGCAAAAAGGAACATACAGTATTGCTTGGACCCAAAGAATGGGTCGGTAAACCGTTGAAATTGTCAGGCATCGAGGAGGCACAGCATAACAAGAGCAGTTGGAGCGTTGAGAACTGGCAGGATGGCCATGATTATGTGACAGGTTTCGCATACAGTCAGGGTCACCAGGATTATCCGGGCTTGGGATGGACGGTTATTATTCGTCAAGTCAAATCCACGGCCTTTGCTTCCGTAGTAGACTTGTTGTGGTTTAATGTGTGGACAGGACTTGCTGTTACGATCCTCTTTGCGGGGATCGGGTGGTTAGTCTCGCGTCTGATCTCCGCTCCGCTGGTACGACTTACCCGAGTAGCCAATCGACTGCGGGCAGGTGAAGATCTTGAGATTCCCGAGAACAGGGGAATTAAAGAGATTGAAGGTTTGTCCCGATCGCTTCGGGATATGGTGACCTCTCTTACGAATAAAGACTCGGAGCTGGTCGTAATGCAGAATCTGGCGCATTTCGATCAATTAACAAGTTTGCCGAATCGTACTGCTCTAGAATTGTATCTGGAGGAGTCACTGGAGCCCGAAAGTGAAGATCACACACTGACTTTTCTCTATCTGGATCTCGATGGATTCAAGAGTGTCAATGATACACTTGGACATCAGACGGGAGATGTTCTGTTACAGAAAGTAGCCCAGCGTCTGACTGCTCTTGGTCAGGAGAAGGGCATAACGGTCCGGTTGGGTGGGGATGAATTCCTGATCGTACTTCGTTCTGTCGGACATCATCCGAGGGAGGAAGCCAGCGCCTATGCAGAAGCCACTATCCAAAGTCTGAACAAGCCGTTCATTATTGAATACGAGCGAATTCGGATTGGATGTAGCATCGGAGGAGCTGAATATCCGACCAACAGCGGCAATCCAAGTGAAATTATCCGGATGGCGGACGAAGCTTTGTACGAATCCAAACGTGCAGGTAAGAACAGAATTACATTTTATTCCGATTTGAAGCATGATAATTAGCGTATAATAGCAGTAGCTAAGGAATACGAATCAACGTTGTACGGATATCTGCGCATAGACAAGGAGGGGTGAAATGTCTGGAAAATATGCATCGGTACCTTACGGTTATGAGCCACCTGCGGTCAGCCGGAAAGGCACACTGACTTTCTATGACTCGTTCGAACATGTGACAGATGAACAACTGGAACGCGCCGCTGCTGCGTTGGATACCCGATCGTTCGTACAGCTCGTGCTCTATCCGCTACACGAGGCCACGGTTAAGCGAATGACTCGGGATGCAGTACAGGCTTATTACAAAAGAGAAGACCGCCTGCATGATTGGCGACGGAATCATCCGACCTTACGTATACGTGTGGAGGGACTGGAAGGTAAAAGAAAGAGATATACACCCTTGGATACCGCATTGCGTCATATCACTGCAGAATACCCTGCTCCCTATTTCCTGTATATGACAGTGGAGATGGCGAACCTGTTCGCTTCGTTTGATTCCTTCAAGGATTGGATTAAAGAACTGCGAATCATCATTGATGGGCAGTCCGAAGATCTGCATCCAAGGCTGGAGCAATATCGTCATCGCTGGGAATGGGCGGACTGAATGAAAGCGTAGTTCTATGGGAAAGGTCGTCTTCCTGAGCATATGTATACCAAAAACAAAAAAAAGTTGTGTTGTACAACCCGGAATTCCGGAGTACAGCACAACTTTTTTGAGTTTGCGTTTAGCCCTGAGGGACTACGCCAGATCAATGGACGTTACGGTTTTGTTTTTACCCGTTCGTTTGGCGGCATACAGACAGGCATCGACTTCTTCGAACAGCGTATCTTTGCTCAGATTGGGACTGTAACTTTTGAGTCCAATACTGACCGTGATGGAAGCACCTTCAAGTTCCAGATGGCCCATAAGGGCGATCTTTTCGCGAATCTGCTCCATCAGAACGTAAGCTTGCTCGAAAGACTGCTCAAACATCAAGAAGGCGAACTCTTCGCCTCCGTATCGTGCTGCAATATCACTCGGGCTGATATTCTCCTGTATGATCAAGGATACTTTTTCCAAAATAACGTCTCCAACCCGATGACCAAACGTATCATTTATGGATTTGAAATCATCAATATCCATCAGGGCCAGATGCAGACTCATGCCACTTTTGGCGTACTCAAAGGCTTTTTCATAATAATCTTTGAATGAGCTTTGATTATAGAGATTGGTCAAACCGTCTGTTTTGGACTGTTTGGTCATAATTGCATTTCGCACAATAAGATCTTGCTTGGCTAACATATTAGCTTGGAGCTCGTCCAGTACTTCGACACCGCTGGTCACAATCACCTGTGCTACATACGTACCAAGGATTAGAAAAACTGGAATGGATACGATGTCAAACGTAGATAAGTATGCACGGTAGACCGAATCGAATAGAACGAGAATGTAACCCGCCATCTGCAACAGAAATACAATCCAGACTCTTTTTCTACTGAAGAACAGAACGGAAGCGAAAATGGGCAACAGGCATAGGGCCAATATAATCCGAATGTCATAATTCACATGAATAATCGTCCAGGCAATTACTGTACTGGCTACAGACATGGCAGAGAATGAATAGGAACTGAACCGCCGATCAATCCAGCTTGCAAGCAGTATGCAAAAAATACTTATTGCTGCCGGCCACAACAGAACGTTAATCATGAAATCTGCAGGTGTACGGTCATAATCCAGAAACAGGAAACAACCAATTTGAATGACCACATGTGCTATAACGACAATCCAATAGGCTTGAAGCATTTTTTTAATCCATTTGGAATGCTTAATTTCGTACTCCATGGGTATGTGGCTACTGTGTGAATAGGAACCCTTCATATATCACCGCTGACTGCATCATAATGATACGACAGAATGACTCTCGTATAAGATGATTATAATTCACATTGTTCAAAACGCAAATCATTATATTCAAGGCATGAGAACAAAGCTTACATAATATTGCAACAGGCAGGGAAGAAACTTTCGGAAAGGGACATACAAATTTCGTAAAGAGCATCATAGACTATAAGTAGGCTCCGTTCCAGAGGATTGTTATTCTTGATGAAGGGGAGGTGACTTCCATTCCTCTTGTCGTTCGTTCAACCGTTAACGCTACAGGGGCAATTACGTTTACGGGCAATACACTTGGACTAAGCCGTTCTGATACAGCAGGGGTGCCTGGTACGCAGGATAGCATTGGAGGATTCACAACAACCAATACGGCTTTAACGTACGGGACGTATCCGCCAGGGACGACCAGTCTGTACCAGAGTAATAGTTCCGCTGCGATTCTTGTGCTTCCAGCAGGGACTACAGTTCTATACGCGGAATTAATCTGGGGCGGAAGTTACATCAATGGAACTGTCAATCTAAGCTCTGCGATCAACAATCCGGTAACGTTTATTACTCCGGCGGGTTCATTCAGCGTTACGCCGGATCCGGCGACGTACAATCAATTCGATCTGGGTAACAACGCGGCAGGGTATGTACGTTCAGCCAATGTGACGACACTTATTCAAAATGGGGGGCAGGTACATATATCACGGGGGCAGTCGTAGGAACGATTGTGATTACCAATGATTCCACTACCAATCACGCCGGATGGACACTTGGCGTGATTTACCAGAATCCCAATCTCCCATTTCGAAACATGTCATTGCGTGCAGGAGCCGTACTTGTGCAATCCACTTCACCACCTGTAGTAACCACACTGACAGGATTTGCAACGCCCATTTCCGGCGCGCTCGGAGGCAGAGCACTGTTCAGTGCGCAGGAGGGTGACGCGAATCGGACAGGAGATCAGGCATTATTCGGACCCACCTCGGCAACTTCAGTTGCTTTGTCTGGGCCTAATAATCTGGCCGCGAACTTTTTTGCGTCCCAAATCAACGGGGATTCGGGGCTCTTAACACAACGGGCACGTTTGGAACACGGAATCAGACGAATGGAGCGCCAGGTACAAACATTGTTGGTGGACGTCAAGGCTGGGATATCACCAATGTGGATGTATCTGCAAGGCTGATTAACAACCAGTCCTCCGCAGTATTGACGCTGACGACTTCGGGTGATGCGTATATCGTCAACGCCAATGCTATTCAGGTGGATATCAATGCACCGCGGATCACGGTGGCGAAGGCATTTACGGCAACGGGAGCTGTTGCCGGAGATAGCATCCTGTACACAGCAACGGTCAGCAATACCGGTACAGCAGGCGCAGCCAGTGTGGTGTTATCTGATACATTGCCAGCAGGTTTGACATTTGTGCCAGGCAGTGTAACTGTGGCAGGTGTATCTAGACCCACCCTGGACATAACAGCCGGTGTACCCCTGGGTTCTTTGAATCTGGGGAGTAATATTGTGATCACTTATCGCGCAGTGATTGCGAATGATACCAGCATTCTGCAACTTGTCAATTCAGCGAATGCGGCGTTTACTTTTCAAAGTGTTGCTGGGGGTCCGGTAATTACAGGTGTCATTCCGTCGAATAATGCTACTCTTCCTGTGTATTCACCTAACCTGTCTATTGTGAAATCTGCGAGTACCACCAATGCCACGGTAGGCGATCAGGTGACATACACGCTTCAGGTGACGAATGGAGGAAACGTTGGAGCGAACGTCACGATCGCCGATAATATTCCAAGTGGCAGCACCTATGTTGCAGGAAGTTTTCGCGTAAATGGAGTTGTCATCGCTGGCGCCAATCCGGTTACAGGCGTTAATCTGGGCAGTCTTGCGGCTGGAAGCGTAACTACAGTAACTTTTCAAGTGCTAGTCACGAATCTGCCTACACCACCTACATTAGTTGACCAGGCTACAGCTTCCTATTCTTTTGTTTCCCCCGACGGCCGAACCATAACAGGTACGATAGCATCTAACACATTGACGATTCCGGTAACCTTACCGAACGTAACTGTCGTCAAAACCGCAACGGTTACCGACGTTGCGGTTGGAGAGACGTTCACGTATTCAGTGGTAACAACGAACGGTGGCATTCAAACGATCAACAATGTAGTCCTGACCGATAGTCTTCCTGCTGGCCTTAATTTTGTGCCTGGAAGTGTGACTGTCAGGGGGGCGAGTGTACCCGCAGCTAATCCGGCTAGTGGTATAAACCTCGGTACATTGAATGCTGGAAGCTCGGCAAGCGTGACATTTCAGGTCAATGTGCAGTCTTTGCCAACCACGGGTTCGTTTGTTAATCGTGCAGTCATATCTTATAGTTCAGGAGCGTTCACAGGCATCTCTAACTCTAACGCTATAACGACACCTGTATATCAACCTGTTGTTGCCATCAGCAAGTCGGCGAGCCAAACTAATGCGACATTGGGCGATCAGATAGCGTATACACTTGTCGTGACGAATAGCGGAAATATTGCAGCACAGGTGACCGTGACTGATACGATTCCGGCAGGGCTCACGTTCATTCCTGATTCAGTAACGGTAAATGGTGCAGCACGCCCAGGGGTCAGTCCGTTAACTGGGATCACGCTGGGGAATCTCCTGCCCGGAGGGAGTGCAACCGTGGTATTTCGCACTTCACTGACGACAATCCCTTCCCCGCCAACATTGGAGAATCAGGGGGCGGCGAGTTATACGTACCAGCTTCCGAGCGGACGCAATCTATCCGGGGGCACGCTATCCAATGTGGTACGCATACCTGCTTCGGCTCCTAACATAACGGTATCCAAAACGGTAAATACAACAGATGCCACGGTAGGTGATGCACTTACCTACACGGTTGTAATCACAAATGCGGGCAGCAGTGCAGTTCAAAATCTCGTGCTTTCCGATACACCGTCTGCGGGCTCTGAATTTGTATCCGGGAGTGTCACGATTAATGGAGCAGCTGCAGGAAGTGCGAGTCCGGTTTCCGGTATTGCTCTGGGAACCTTGAACAGCTCTGCCAGCGTAACCGTAACCTACCAGACAAGGGTGACCGCCATTCCTGGTACGGGATCGGTCAGCAATCGAGCAAGTGCAGCCTTTACATCAGGCAGTTTTCATGGTGTGTCTTCATCTGTCACGGTGAATACTCCGATCTTTCAACCTGTTATTCAAGTCGTGAAATCGGCCAGCACAACGAGCTTGACTGTGGGGGATACTTTTAATTACACGATCCAGATTGCGAATACGGGCAATATCACAGCAACGGTGACTTTAACCGACCCTGTTCCGGCAGGAGCTGTATTCAATACAAACAGCGTCATTATTAATGGCTCTCCTACACCAGGGGTCAGCCCGAACACCGGGATCAGTCTGGGAGCACTAGCTGCGGGCGCAACCGCGACAGTCACCTTCCTTGCCACGGTCACAAGCCTGCCAGATGCAAGACAGCTCATTAATCAGGCTATCGCATCGTATAACTACACCCTTCCAAGCGGTAGAACGATTTCAGGTTTTGTTTCATCTAATACGGTCACCATTCCCGTATCTCTGCCGAATGTTAGCGTTGTAAACAGTGATAATGCAGAGTACGCCGTATCTGGAGATATCATCAGGTACACTTCCGTTATTCGGAATAATGGAACGGTGGCAGTAAACAATGTGGTATTTGCGAACCCGCTTCCTTCGAACACCCCATTTATACCCGGAAGTGTCATGGTGAACGGGAATTCATTACCGCTCGCCAATCCGACCGCCGGCATTCCAATCGGTACATTAGCCCCAGGGGCTGAAGTAACCATAACTTTTGAGGTGAGGATAACTATGCCGATCCCTTCGCAGATTAACAATCAGTCGACGGTCAGTTTTACATCCGGTTCATTTTCGGGGTCATCATCGTCCAATACCACACAGACTCCGGTCATACAGCCACAGATTTCACTTGTCAAAACCGCAAATACCGCTAATGCAACCGTAGGTGATACGGTTGTCTATACGGTAACGGTGAGCAACACGGGCAATCTGGGGGCGAATGTTACGTTAACCGATACCATTCCTGCTGCGACTACTTTTGTATCCAACAGTGTTGTCGTATCGGGTGTGCCACAGCCGGGAGTAACACCAGGAGCAGGTATTCCGGTAGGCATTGTAGCAGCGGGAGCGACGGTTGTTGTCACGTTCGCCGTTGTTGTAGATTCACTTCCATCTCCGCAGCAGCTTAGTAATTTTGCTACATCAACCTATACATTTACACCTCCCGATGGGCGGATGTTGACTGGCTCAGCCACTTCGAATACACTCACGTTCCCGGTCTCGTCACCAAACGTCGCTGTTGTCAAAAGCACAGTTTCCACTGCGGCTACTGTGGGCGATACGGTGACCTATTCCATTCTGGTCACCAATAGCGGAATTGCACCAGTGAACAATATTCAGTTTTCGGACCCGATTCCAGCCGGAGCCTCCTTTGTCACAGGGAGTGTTACAGTAAATGGGGTTGCGCAACCCGCAGCCAATCCCGCAGGTGGGATATCCCTAGGTACACTAGGGCCTGGAACATCCGCGGTGGTCACGTTCAGTATCCGTGTGGATGTGATCCCGCCTAGTGATCAGTTGAGCAACCGTTCGACGGTCAGTTTTACCTCAGGTACATTCTCGAGCACAACCTTTTCAAATACTGTGGTCACTCCGGTGTACCAACCTATTCTTTCAGCGCAAAAAGCAGCAAGTACACAAAATGCTACCGTTGGGGATACCGTCAGCTACACGATAACCGTAAGCAATCAGGGAAACTATGGAGCCCAGATTAACCTGACGGATAACCTTCCAGCCGGAACGATCCTTGTTCCGAATAGCGTTATTGTGAACGGTCAACCGCTGCCAGCAGCAAGTCCAGCAACGGGCATTCCTGCAGGCAATGTGGCTCCCGGAGCTACGACCACCATTACCTTTTCGGTGGTTGTTGATACGCTGCCAAGTCCGCAACAACTGGTGAATCAAGCTTCGATAGCTCTATCGTATACATTGCCGGACGGGCGGAACATCACGGAGTCCGTTCTGTCCAATGTGCTGACGATTACCGTATCGGCGCCGGATGTCGATGTGGTCAAATCCACAACTTCGACGGCAGTATCTGTTGGTGATGTCGTAACGTATAGCATCGCTGTATCCAATAACGGAATTGCAACGGTCAACAATGTGGTTTTCACGGATGCAGTGCCGACAAGTACCGTTCTTGCGCCAACTGGCGTGTTTGTCGATGGTGTTCTGCGCCCTGGCGCCAATCCTTCTACGGGAATAACGCTTGGTTCCATCGCACCTGGCGTTACGGTAACCGTTGTATTTAGTGTGCAGGTTAGGGCACTCCCGGCAAGTGCAGTGTTGAATAATCAGTCCACCGTGAGTTTTACATCAGGAACATTCTCCGCTACCACATTTTCCAATACGGTTACAACTCCGGTCTATCAACCTATTCTCTCAGCAGTCAAAACGGGAGATCAGACGATAGCCACGGTAGGGGATACCGTTGTTTACAGCATCGCCATTTCCAATGCCGGGAACTATGGGGCATCCGTCACGTTGACCGATACCATTCCGGCAGGAACAGAGTTTGTTCCAAATAGCGTTATTATTAACGGGGCTTCTGCGCCAGGTGCAGATCCGGCTTCGGGTATTCCGCTTGGCGTTGTTTCAACCATAACCCATGTTACCTTCTCCGTCGTGATTGTGACGTTACCTTTGAGCCAGTCGATAATTAATCAGGCATCTGCAACCTATTCTTATACATTGCCTGATGGAAGAACACTGGGAGGCAGTATAACGTCCAACGTACTCAACATTCAGGTATCTGCTCCGAATGTCAGCGTCGTGAAGACCACTCCGGTCATGGATGCTGTGGTAGGAGATACGATTGTATACGAGATGGTCGTGACCAATAACGGAATTGACCCAGTCAATAACATTGTGTTAACCGACCCAATCAGCCCCGCTACCACATTTGTTACTGGCAGTGTTCTGGTGGACGGAGTTCCACGTGTCTTGGCTAACCCGGCGTTAGGTATTGCTCTAGGTACTCTGGCACCCGGAGCGTCTGTAGCGGTATCGTACGCGGTTCGAGTCAATGCACTTCCGACGCCACCACAGGTGAGCAGTCAATCTTCCGTAAGTTTCACATCGGGTGTTTTCTCGGGAGCAGCGTACTCCAACACGGTTGTAACACCAATCTATCAGCCGATTATTGCCGTAACCAAAACAGGGAGCACCTCCAATGCAACGATTGGTGACACCATCACCTATTCTTTTGGAATTATCAATAGTGGGAATCTTGCTGTAAATTTGACATTAACGGACAATATACCGAACGGAGCGGTACTGCTTCCCAACAGTGTTCTGATTAATGGTGTTCCACAGCCAGGCGCCAATCCGGAGACCGGTATCGTTGTGGGTACCATACCGTCCGGAGGTTCGGTTACTGTAACGGTTACCCTCGAAGTGACTGTGGATTCGTTGCCGCAGGATCAACAACTAGTTAACCAGGCGGTGGCCAGTTATACATTTAGTCCACCCGATGGTCGTGTGTTGACGGGGACCGTATCTTCCAATGTTCTGGTTATTCCAGTATCTGCACCAAATGTGACTGTTGTCAAAAGCACAAGTGCCATTGATGCCGTTGTTGGCGATGTAATCACCTATACGGTGGTCGTAACCAATAGCGGTATTGAAGTCGTGAATAATGTTGTCATGGTTGACCCTGTACCAGCTGGAACGGTCTTTGTATCTGGAAGTGTAACTGTAGATGGTGTGGCAAGACCTACAGGAAATCCTAATACAGGAATTACGCTTGGTTCAATTGCTGCCGGTGCTTCCGTGACCGTGACATTCCGAGTAGAGGTCGTTGTGTTATGAGCCAAACTTCCGGTCCGTTGACCCACTGGCTTCAGAATCAGTCGTTGGTTCGATTCAGCTCGGGTACGACTGAACTGGAACAGGTGGCGTATTCAAATACAGTCATTACCCCTTGGGTTGGTCCCAGGCTGGAAGTGAAGAAGCAATGTAATCTAGCTGTGGCTACACTGGGCCAGTCCTTGACTTACCTGATCGAAATTATAAACACAGGTAATATTACAGCGACAGTTCGAGTCGTGGATTCCTTATCTGCCGAAACAGCACTTCTCCCCAATAGTGTACTTCGTGATGGGAGTCCATTGCCGGGAATATCACCGGAGCGCGGTCTGCCTCCTGCTGAGATAGCTCCTGGTGCAACATTGCGTTATCACTTTCAGGTGGTGGTCTTGCGAATACCCACAGGCTTAAAGCTGCTCAATCAAGCTCAGGTTAACTATGAATTTAAGACATCTGAAGGCAGGACAGTTAGCGGTGTAGAGAGATCGAACACGGTGGAGGTAAGCATGGTCTCGTCCCGGCTTGAAGTTAGCCTGCAAGCAGATCGGGGCCAGACGTTCGCCGGGGATATTATCTTGTACACAGTCGTTGTGAGCAATCCGGGGTTTATGGCAGCCACGAGAGCTCAGGTAACGATTGCTTTGCCACAAGGCGTTGTTTTTATCCCTGCCAGTGTCGTTGTGAATGAGATGTTCGCTCCTCAAGTAACGCCTGATTCCGGTATAGAGCTTGGTGACATTGAGCCTGGCAGTTCCATTCGGATACAATACCGGGTTCAGGTCGTAGGGGGGAGCGATACGCATGGAATATCTAGCATAGCTGTACTGAAGTATATCTCGGCAGGCAAGCAGGAGACCGTCTACTCCAATGAGGTTACCTTGGACGTTGTTCAACCCCGGATCGCAGTGGTCAAAAGTGTTATCCCGGCAACGGCAACATGGGGTGATATCGTCCGATATCATATTACCGTCTCTAATGAAAGCAGCTACGCGGTGGATGCAACCCTGTCGGATGTTATGCCAACCGGCATGACATTTGTGGAAGGTAGCTTAGGCTGGAATGGGGTCAAACGTCCAGGTAGCAATCTGATCAGAGGGGTCAATCTGGGGACGTTGACTGCCCGAGCTGTTCTGAATATTCAGTTCGAGGCAAAGCTTGCAGAACGAGATGAAACGGTCCCTGATCACTTCAGGTATGTGAATCATGCCAGGCTGATGTACACGTTTCGGTTGCCGGATTCACGGACAGTGCAGCGGATGATTACGTCCAATGAAGCGGTGGTCGAATTGAAAACTCCGGTAATCCAGGCTTATGTTCAAGTGTTACCTACCTTGGTCGAGCAGGGTGGCACGGTCACATTCCAGGTGCGTGTTATGAACACGGGTAATCTACCGGCACGTGTACAACTGGGGGAGATTCTGCCTAAGGGTGCCAAATGGCTTGGGCAGGCTACCGGTCAGATTCAATGGAGTATTCCAGAGTATTCCACGCCGAGATATCTTCATGTAGGTGAACTTGAGCCTGGGACAGAAAGAAATATCTCCTATGTTGCGCAATTATCTTCCGAACAGACGGGTACGCTGCAAGGCGCGCTGACCGCCATGTACACATATGAATGGAATGGACATAAACGGGCAGGAGAATCACGATCGAATGAATACAGCATTATTGTGGAGTATGGTGAAGAATAGGATGTCATGACATTACACGAACGTAAATGAATGGTATACTAATTGAATATGAACTCGGCAAACAACCTGTGGAATCGGGACGTCGGAGTAGAGGAGGCAGTCACATTGGCAAAAGCAAAAGTAGCAAAAAGACCTACACGGGATGAGTTTGAGCTTGAAGAGTTGGGAAATCAGCTGGTCGAAGCTTTTCGTGAACGTTCGGAAGTACTGTTGACGGTATGGGGCAAAGAAGATCAGGTGCTAGGAGTCATTATCAAAATGGACTCACGTACACGCCTCGTGCATGTAGAGTATTCAGATGAAGAGTTCACGGCGAAGGTGCCTTTTCTGGATATCATGCGGGTGCAATCTCCCCGGTACTAATCGAAGAAAAAACAGCATTTGAATAATTAGGGCATCCGCCCTGTCAAAGTCGTTCTTCCTGCATAAGATAACCCATACCTGTTGCAGAGGAGGTACGTCAATGAGCGAAGTATTAGGTGGAGAAGGAAGAGGCTACGGATACGGAGGTTTCACTTCTGTAGGTGCCATTCTGGTTCTGTTCATCCTGTTGGTTATCATCTCCAAAGCATTCTTGGTATAATTGCATATCTCTAATGAATGAAAGAGGGGCTGTCCCATAAGTCAGAAAAATGGCTAGGGACAGCCCTGTTTTCTAAATTGTAAAACAAAAAGAAACCGCTCCTTGGTAAAATGGAAGTACGACCCACCATTTGAAAGGAGACGGTTTCTTTGTACATTCAATATACCATGGATCAACTTTTCTTGCCAATGGATTTGGAGACAGATATCCCCGAAAATCACATCGTTCGTGTCGTGAATGACGCAGTCAACCGCCTGAGCGATTCCATTTTTAATGCGGCGTATCCTGGCGGGGGCCGCCATAGTTACCACCCCAAAATGCTCACTAAAATCATCATCTACGCCTACACCCAGCGAATCTATTCTTCCCGACAAATCGCCAAGGCGGCTCGGGAAAACATCATGTTTATGTGGCTCGCCGGGCGACAACAGCCGGATTTTCGGACCATTAATCGCTTCCGTTCCGAGCGGATGAAAGAAGTGCTGGAAACCGTGTTTACCCATATACTGGAGTTGCTTGTTCAGGAGCAATACGTATCCTTGGAACACTACTTTCTGGACGGAACCAAGCTTGAAGCGAATGCGAATCGGTACACCTTCGTCTGGAAAAAGGCTGTCGTCAAGTACCAGGCCAAGCTGCAAGAAAAAGTACATACCCTGTTCCAAGCCATCGAAGCGGCCGAAAGTGAAGAAGATGCGCTCCACGCGGGTACAGACCTCCCTGAGCTCGGGGAAGCTTCCGCACTCACGGCAGAAAAGGTGGAAAAAGCGGTTCAGCAACTGGAGGAATCTTTACAAGAAAAACCGAAAAACAAAATCGTAAAGAAAGCCGTGCGCCAGTTACGCAAAGACTTGCTACCGCGGCTGCAAAAGTATGAGCACCAGATCCAAACCGCAGGGGAGCGGAATAGCTATAGCAAAACCGATCCGGACGCAACGTTCATGCGAATGAAAGAAGATCATATGCGAAATGGTCAATTGAAGCCCGGGTACAATGTGCAGATTGGAACGGAAAACCAATTTATTTTGGGTTACACGGTGCACCAGCGACCGACAGACACGAAATGTCTGAAGCCCCATCTCGATCATTTAGAAGAAACGCTCGGCAAAAAACCGAAGACTGTCATTGCCGATGCAGGATATGGAAGCGAAGAAAATTACAGCTATTTCGAAGAGAACAACATCCAAGCGATCGTCAAATACGGGACGTACCATAAGGAGAAAACGAGGGCCTTTCAGCAAGCGATTGGCAAAGTGGATCACTGGAGCTACAACGAAACGGAAGATTCATGGAGCTGTGCGGCCGGGAAGACGTTACGTTTTCGGTACGAAAGCGAGACGGTCACGGAAAGTGGTTACACGATTCGTACCCGCCATTATCGAAGTGAAGATTGTAGTGCATGTCCTCTGAAAGCAACATGCACCAAAGCCAAAGGAAATCGGGAGATCGCGATCAGTCTGACCTATATGCGGCAAAAAAACGAGATGCGGGAACGACTGCGCAGCGAGGAAGGATACACCCTTTCCGTTCGGCGCATGACGGAGCCGGAGAGTGTGTTTGGACAAATCAAAAACAACCGGGGATTCCGAAGATTCCTGCTTCGCGGCTTGCAAAAAGTAAGCCTGGAGGTCGGGTGGCTTTGCCTTGCCCACAATCTGCTTAAAAAAGCCGCAATGACGGAAAAACACAAAAAGGACAAAGCAGGATAAACCTCTGCTTTGTCCTTTTTTGAACGTATGAGTGTTATTTCTTTTTGACATTACGCTTTTTAAGGGCTTTTGAGACAGCCCCTTTTTGTTCATTTCCTTGAGAATTGTTTACGACTGAACACGCCATAGAGAACAACGATCAGTACGGGATACAGTACAGCCCATCCGGCAAAAGGGAATACGATCGCTGTCGCTACAAAGGAAATCCAGCTAATGGTGACGCCGGTGCGACTGCCTTACAACAATCGGATGCCAGCCGCACAGCCTCCAAGGTACGTGAGGATGAAAGTCGCATTGGGAAGTTGAATAAGTGTCGTCAGCGACACAAGCCCGCTTGCATAGACACCCAGCACAAGGATGAAGCAGATTGCGAGAAATCCAAGGGATGCAATGGGGGTATGGAAGCGATTGGACAGAAGAGCCATCCATCGTGGTGCAGCTCCTTGTCTTGCAAGTGCATAACCAACTCGTGAAGCGGCGCCTGCATAGGCAATTACAGTTGCGGTACAGATAAATATGCCGGTCAATCCAGCAATCCATGCACCCCAGGAGCCGAGGGGTTGGCTAATGATCCACACGAGGGATACATCCGCCCCGCCATGAAGGTAACTTTGAGTGCCCACGGTGGCCAGAGCAGTCAGGAAGTAGAGTATACCCACAATGATGGCAGCGATGGTCACGCCTTTGATGGCCGCTTTGCGAGGGTCCGTGAACTCTTCAGATAGATGAGATACAGCCTCCCAGCCGATAAAACACCAGAACAGAATCGCCCCGGCTTGACCAATACTGACCCAGCCATTAGGTATGAACGGGGTGTAATGGATCGAGTCCATATTGGGGAGAGCGAGGACAAATGCCATGACCAGCACAGCCACAATGGCGATGACGACACCGATTTGAACCTTGCCAGCGACCTGCATGCCAACGATATTAATCATCAGACCAATAGCCAGCATGGCAGCAGCTATAGCAATTCTGGCACCTTCACCCAGCTCCAGAGCAGCTGTCATATATCCTGCACGGAGCTGTATTCAGTCATTGGCGAATTTTGTAGAAAATCGGTGTAAGTCCGGATGACGTTATGTTAGAATATAACCATCCCTAGAGGAAGAAAGAGGTGTTTATATAATGAGCCAAGAGTTAACAGAATCTTTAAATGAACAGATGAACTTTGAGTTTTATTCAGCTCATGTATATCAGGCAATGGCAGCGTATTGTTCCAGCAAGAGTCTGGATGGATTTGCGAACTTCTTCATTGTACAAGCGGAAGAGGAACGATTCCACGCAATGAAAATATACAAATTCCTGAATGATCGTGGACAACGTGCCACACTCGCAGCTTTGCCAGAACCTAAGAATGAATATGCTTCGATGCTGGATGTATTTGAGCACGGATACGCTCATGAGCAGCAAAACACAAGAAAATTCTACAATCTGGCTGACATCGCCCTGAATGAACGTGAACATGCGACAATGTATTTCCTGAAATGGTTCATTGATGAGCAAGTGGAAGAAGAAGCGTTGTTTGACAACATCATTCAGAAGTTGCGTCGTATTGAAAAAGACAGCAATGCCTTCTACATGCTGGATGCAGAGTTTGCCAAACGTTCGTTCGTTGCTCCGGCAGAATAACTTTGTCTCTGGAGTAGATGAAGATTCCAGTGATGGAAGACCATGTACATACAGCATGAGACAGATATCCTGACAGCCATGAGGAATTGAACTATCTTCAAGGACTGGATGGCATGATGCCATATGCTGATTGAAGAAGCTTGCACTTGTGCAGGCTTTTTTGCATGCTGTCATATCCGATTTTGTATAATCATTAGGTCTGAATGGGAGAAGAAGACTATCAAAATCCTGAAAGTGGGTAATAGAGGATATGTCACAATTGATCTATCCTGACGGGATCTTTTTTTGCTCAAATCTATCAAAATCGTTTTAATTTTTAAGTTTATCTGACAAAAGTGTAACTCTACCGTAGCCTTTGAAGCGAGAACAGAGTCCGCGTTGTTTGATAGTATAAGGATTAATCGCCAAGGGATGAAGGTAAAGAAACATGGACACCCGGGGAAATACAACACAAAAGGGAGACTTTACATTATGTTACATATTCGCAAATCAATCATGACCACACTTGCTATTCTACTAATTATTTCACTATTATTGCCACAATCCGTATCCGCCAAATCAACGACATCCAAGGATGCCGGAACCAAAGTGAGTTCCAAAATCATATACCTGACTTTTGATGATGGGCCAACAGCTCATACGGGTCAGTTGCTGGATATTCTGGATCAGTATAATGCAAAGGCAACGTTCTTCATGTTGGGACCCCATATGGAGCAATTCCAGAAAGCTACCAAACGAATTGTAGCTGATGGGCACGGATTGGGCCTGCATGGGGTGACGCATGTTCCGGGCAAATTCTATAAAACGGCATATAGCGGACTGAAAGAAATGCAACAGGCCAATGTAAGTTTGAACAAAGTTGCAGGAGTCAAAACAAGTCTTATTCGGACGCCATATGGCAGTAAGCCATACCTCAAGCCAGCCTTTCGCAACGTATTGCTCGGTCAAGGTGGATTCCATCTGTGGGATTGGAATGTGGATTCGGAAGACTGGAAATACAAGAAAGATCACCAGAAAGTCTACAATAGTGTAATGAAGCAGATCCATAATGTGCAAAAAGGCGGAACAACACCTGTTGTGCTTATGCACGATCAGGAAGCAACGCTGAAAGTATTGCCACAAGTGTTGAAAGCTCTAAAGGCAGAGGGGTATCAATTTGAAGTGTTGACCAAGAAAGTACAGCCTGTTAACTTCTGGAACGACAAGCGTTAATCTCTTGAATCTTTCGGTCTGACGATGGATAGAACCCGGCTAAAACGAAGGAGGAACACAACATGAAGAAACAGCAACTTTGGATGACCATTCCAGTAACGACAGCCGTTATACTCGCTCTGGCAGGGTGTGGGGGCCTGATTCGAAGGCTACATCATCAGAGAATAATTCTTCTCCAACGACAACGGTTAGTGAACAGACTCAGACCGGAAGTGGTAGTAAGGAGACATCGGGATCGAAGGTGTACGACAACCAGACCGCTTCAGGTCAATCCGGTGTGAATGAGGTAATCAAGCAGGTTGTAGCCAGTTGTTAATGAAAAACGTATCTTTGCCTACATCATTTACGCTGAAAGACGGCACATATTTAGGTGTGGCAATATCGTCGAACACGTCCGATGCGTTTAAAGTGAATTTCTACGCTACGACTCAGTCGATTGGCATTAATGATGATTCGTTAACTGCCTCTGACAGCAAAGTGCCTGCACTGGCTTCCTATGAAGTAAAAACCGATAAGGGTGGCAATCTATCTGACACTTTCCCTGAGACCAATCTGAGCAATATTCCGAAAGATATGGCTGTAGATTTGGGACATGGTATCCAAGGCATGGGTGAAGGTGCGGCTGGCAGTCAATATTTGACTTGGAAAGAAGGCAGATGGACGCTGCAGATTCGTTCGGTTTCCGAAGATAAGATGAACAATCCGGGCATTGCCAAGAAGATGGTGGAGTACCTGGAGTCACATACACTGCCTGTGCCGAAAGATAAAGGGTATATCCTCGTGGAATATCCAAGTGGTGGGAAGTCTGTTCATGTAACGATTTCTTGGCAGGACAGGAATCTAGTTCACCAGCTTCAGACCGATCAAGTGCCACTGGACGCTCTTGGTATGGCTGTATCGGTGAAATCATGACCGTCTAACGAAGATCTAGTGATGAAGATGGAAATAACAGCAGAATAAAAAGCTTGGTTCAGGAAGTGTTTAGCCTGAGCCAAGCTTTTTATTCTGAGCATGTTTTGAACTCTACTGGAAGCAACATGCTCATTTATGTTTCAGTGGGTTAAAGCGGTACTTTCATTTGAACCACCCTTTTTCCTTGGAACGAGTGATGGCTTCAATGCGGTTACTGGCATTTAACTTGTTGAGAATAATCGAGATGTAATTACGTACCGTCCCTGTTGTGATGAACAGATGTCCGGCAATTTCTTTCGTGTTCTTCCCGTCTGCCATGAGGCCAAGTACGGCGTTCTCCCGTTCAGTGAGGGGATTCTCTTCTACATATGCTTCATCTACCAAGTCGGGAGCAAAGATTCGTCTTCCATTCATGACTTGGCGGATGGTTTCGGCCAGTTCTTCAATCGGACTATCCTTGAGCAGGTATCCGCGAACACCGCCTTTGAGCGCACGTTCGAAATAGCCGGTTCGGGCAAAAGTGGTCAGAATAATGACTTTACAGTTCAAACCTCTCATCTCTTCTGCCGCTTCCAGCCCATTTTTGACGGGCATTTCGATATCCATCAGACAGATATCCGGGGTCAGTTTTCTGACAAGTGCCAGAGCTTCCTCTCCATTGCTTGCTTGCCCTACCACCTGCATGTCTTCTTCCAGATTGAGCAGGGAAGACAAGGCGCCCAGCATCATACGTTGGTCTTCGGCGATTACAATGCTGATCATGTTGCATCCTCCTTCAATGGTTTGCTCGTCAGCTTGGGCACCTGAATGACGATTTGAGTACCTGTTTTGTCTGCTCCGGAGCGAAGATCCAGACAACCGTTCACAAATTCGAGCCGTTCCTTCATACCCAAAATGCCGGTACCGAGCCGATCCTTGTTGCGCGTTCGTTCTAAGCCTACACCGTTATCCTGAACCGTTAAAATGTTATCAGACTGTGTCTCTTTAATGGTGATGGTGCATACCGTGGCCTGACTGTGCTTGACCACATTGGTAACCGCTTCTTTCAAACACATACCCAGCACATTTTCATTTAACTGGGACGTATCCTGCAATTTGGGATTGCCATTCACGACAGATTCCATGGAAGCGGCTTTTAAAATCTGTTCCGCGCGAAACAGCTCATCCACCAGTTGTGTACCACGCATGGTCGTTACCATTTCCCGTACTTCCTTCAGAGCTGTGCTTGCCGTTTGTCTTAGGTCGTTCAATTCCATCTCGGCCTGCTCGGGATTAGTGCGGAGCAGACGCTTCGCCAGATCGGTTTTTAGACCGATTAGAGAGAGCTTCTGTCCAAGTGTATCGTGCAGGTCACGAGCGATGCGCTGACGTTCTTCCATTTTCACGAGATCATCCAGTCGTTTGTTGGCATTCTCAAGTTGACCTTCCAATTGATCAGTCTTGTTTTTGTTATACGTACTGATGGGAAGCAGAATGGAGGCCATCAAGCTGATGAATACAAACGGGAGTTGGCTCACCAACAGAGAACTCTGATTAATGAAACCATAATTAATGGTTACGAAACTGGCTCCCAGATTTACCGAATAGAGGGTGAAGAAACCGGCTTTATTTTTAATATTCCCAATAAAGAAAGCAAGAAACAATGAGAAATACGCATAATCATAGGCGATAGTCATTGTAATGGATATAGCAATAAGCAGTCCAATCCACATGTACACCTGCCAGCCCTTGGTGATGAAGGCGAGCAGATAACAGACGAAGAAGACGAGGATGATGATGATGCCGGTTACCATCGTCCATAATTTGGAATATTGTGAAATGAAATAGAAGGGCAGGATGAAAAAGGCGAGCCATACATAAAGATTCAACCCTGTCTTTTTATAAAAATTTTGCATCCATTTTTGAATGGAATTCTCCTCCTCAAACTTGCAATGTACTCAAACTTAGCATGACTGTAGTTTGAATACAAGAAAACGAATCCGACAGAGTTAAGGCTTCTCTGTCAGACCCGCTGGATTCGTTACACGGATAGTTGGTTGAGCATTAGGCTTGCGGGATAAGCTTTTGAGCTGTTTAAAGCTAATAAACTGTTTCGATTCTTCATCCCACAGACGGAAGCGCAAGGCAACCAGACTGGAACGTAGTGTGATGGTCGTTGCTTTTTGCAGAGGTGGTGTTGCATTATGTGCTTCTTCCAGGAAATAGTTAGGTACACGTGGGCTCAGATGATGCACATGGTGGAACCCGATATTACCAGTGATCCACTGCAACAATTTAGGTAATTTGTAATATGAACTACCTTCAACAGCTGCTTTTACATAACTCCATTCATCTTCATGTTCAAAATACGTCTCTTCGAACTGATGCTGAACATAGAACAGCCAGATACCGAAGAACCCGGAAAAGAAGAAGATAGGTGCCTGCACCATGACAAAAGCCTGCCATCCGACTAGCCAGCACATGAAAGCATAAAGCCCAACGATCAATACCGTAGTCAGGTGAGTATTAATACGTTCTTTACGTCTTGCACCTTTGCGGTTAAAGCGATAGGCGAGCAAAAAGACGTAAATAGGTCCGACACAGAACAATACGAACGGGTTCCGATAAATCCGGTAGAAGAGGCGTCCCCAAGGAGAGGCTTCTTTGTATTCATCAACCGTCATGACCCAGATATCACCTACACCACGTTTATCGAGATTACTGCTGGTTGCGTGATGGATGGAATGCTCGTTTTTCCACTGCTGATAGGGTGTTACTGTTAATACGCCTGTAATGGTGCCCAAAATATCATTGGCACGTTTGCTCTTGAAGAATGAACCATGACAGCAGTCATGGAAGATAATAAAGGTACGCAGTACGAATCCGGATGCCACCAAGGCAATCGGGAAGGTTAACCAGTAGGAAACCGATAAGCTAAAGTATGCCGCAGCCCAGAGTAAAACGAGGGGGAGCAATGTATTGATTAATTGTCGGATACTTAATCGAAGATCATTGTTTTCGTAGGGTGTGATTTCTTTTTTTAGCGCCATTTCTTTCGTTCTGCTCATTGACGTGTGTCCTCCTTCATTCGTTATAACTGTAATCAGCTACAACCTGACGTTTCCCGGTAGAACTTTCCTCTTAGGAAGCGTTTTTATCATTGTAAAACAATACGATCATGACAGTAAGTCATAAACGTCAGCCTTTTATTATGATGAATATCAAGGATGACCCATGACATTTGTCATGGGTGTATGAAGGTATTTACTTATTGTCAGTCAATAAAAGAACATTCTTTCAGATTCCTTTGCACTATTTACGCAACAATTTGTATTATGTATACAATTTTTGTTGTGAGCATGGTAAAATCTATCTTTGAGTGCATGACAACTTATGAGACTGGTCGATAGGTTGATTTTTGATGGATTGGATGGAACATATGATGAAAAAACGATTAACGGATATTTTATTTATTATGGCAGGTGCGTTTTTATTTGCACTGGCGGTGAATCTCTTCGTGATCCCGAACGATCTGGCAGAAGGCGGTGTCACGGGCATCACCATTATTTTGTATTACTTGTTTGAGTGGTCACCGGGATTGATGAATTTGATCCTAAACGGTATATTGTTACTCGTTGGTTACCGGTTTCTCGATAAAACGACGACGGTATATACGATTATTGCAGTCGTATTCAACTCCTTGTTCCTGCACCTTACGGAGAGCTGGACCATTGCGTCGGATGAGCTCTGGATCAATACCATCTTTGGCGGATTATTCGCCGGCCTTGGCATTGGCTTGATTGTTAGAGTGGGAGGCACAACGGCGGGTACAGTTATCCTGGCCCGACTTGCCAACAAATATCTGGATTGGAATATCAGTTATGGACTTCTGTTCTTCGATCTGATCGTAGCTTTCTCGTCATTCTTCATTATTGGACCACAAGGATTGATGTGTACGATTGTCTTGCTGTTTGTCGGAACCAAAACGATGGAGTTCATTATTGAAGGACTCAATCCGAAAAAGGCGGTTATGATTATCTCAGCCAAACAGGATGAGATCGCGAAGCAAGTGATTGAGAAGATGGACCGCGGAGTAACCGTTCTGTCTGGTCATGGATATTACACGAAAAATCCGAAAGAAATTCTATACATTGTGATTAGCAAGCAAGAAGTTTCTATGCTGAAGAAGATTGTACGAGCGGAAGACGAGATTGCTTTTATCACCATTCATGATGTGCGTGATGTATTCGGGGAAGGATTCATTGAACTTTCCAAGACGTAACACTTATATGGAAGAAAAAAAGTTGCGGTGAAAGCTCACTGCAGCTTTTTTTGTTGTAGGCGGGCGAACACGTGGCGTCATCTGAGGTTCAGCTCGACAAGAGCAGGAGGATGGGAATTTCATGTCATTTATTCAAGCAACAAAAGCTGTACACCTCCAAAATCCGGTGATATATTGAATTTAATTAATTTGTTAATAAACTTAACTAACTAAAGAGGAGGCGATAAATTGGCTGGCACACCGCAATATATCCGTAACCTGAATGAGAATCTGATTATGGATGCTCTCATTGCTCAAGGAACGATGTCGAGAGCGGATATCAGCCGTCAGACCGGACTTAGCAAACCTACGGTGTCGTCTGCGATCGAACATCTGATGGAGAGAAATCTGGTGAGAGAAACGGGGAGAGCTGACAATGCACAAGGACGTAAAGCAACCCTCATCCGTTTCAATGAAACAGCTTATTATGTCTTCGGTATAGATATCGGGGCAACACGTATTCGGATTGCGTTATCCGACCTGAATGGAGAGATCATCGCTTATCGAACGTATCCAATGGTCATCCACGAAGCCAATGACCAAGCAGAAGCGAGTATATTGATGCTTCTTCGGAGCCATATCAACGAACTGTTGCACGAGAATCAGCTGAACTGGAATCAAATTCAGTGCATCGGTTTCGGTATACCAGGTGTGGTACGACCTGAATCGGGGCGAATCAGTCGTATTGTGGACCCGTTAGCGGGATTGGAACAAGCTTTTTCGCTGGAGTCGTTGTCTGGTGCATTCCCCTGTGAAGTTATCCTGGAGAATGATGTGAATCTTGCGGCGCTGGGTGAATACAGGAGTGGCGCAGCAGCAGAGTCACCACTATTCGTCTTTTTCTCCATTGGTACAGGAACGGGAGCTGGCATCATGGTACATGGACAACTGCTTCGAGGTCTCGGTGGGTTAACCGGGGAGATCGCGGAGATGCTGGTGGAAGACGATCGGCGCCTGGAGGACGTTCTGTCAGCTGAGGGTCTGATGCAATTGGCGAAACGCCACCTCCATCTGAAGGGTGCTTCGTTCGAGACGGTTATACGTAGTGTTGATGCAATCGCAGATGAAGATGAAGATCAAGTGGAGGGAAATCTGCACAGATACCTAACTCCAGAGAAGTTATTTGCAGCTGTTCGCAGTGGAGAAGCAGTTGCGCTAGAGATTATGACACAGTACAGCCAGAGGATTGCTTCAGCTCTGCGTCATATCAGCGTTGTGCTTGCTCCTGAACTCATTGTGCTTGGCGGAGGTGTAGGTGGAAACGGTGATGTGTTATTGCCATTGCTTAAAGAGATCGTATCTAAGCAATTCCCGGTGCAGCCACAGTTAATTGGTTCCAAGCTTGGGGAGCAGGCTGTCGTCACTGGGGCAGTGCAGGTGGCAGTACAACAAACGCTGCTGAATCTTCAGCAGGAAGCCATGGAATAAGATATTGGATATATACATGTGAGGAGGCGAACGAGATGACCGAATTCGTAAACAGTGCGAGTAATGATCTTCAGTTCAATCAGGTTAAAACGGTTAGTGATACATCCAATTGGATTGCAGGTATTGATATTGGTGGAACCAAAACATTAATCATGTTGTCATCACAGCGGGCGGATAGTGAAGTCCATGAGTGTCGCTTGCCTACCCTTGCCAGCGATCAGCCGGATGAGTTCTTCCGATGGTTATTCGCTGAATTGGATACGTTCTGCCGTGAGGTTGGGTGCAGTCTGGATCAACTTTCAGGCGCAGGTCTGGGATTCCCTGGCGTGATACTGCAAGAGGAGGGCATACTGCGTAATGCCCCGGCATTTCAGTGGCCTGAGCAAGATATTCGCCCGATCATTGCGAAGTATTACAACGGAAATATTATTTTGGATAACGATGTGAATCTGGCTGCGATGGGCGAATATGACCAAGGTGCAGCGCACGGACATCGCCATTGTGTCATGGTCACGGTTGGAACAGGCATTGGAGCTGCACTTGTCCTGAATGGACAGCTGTACAGCGGTCAGAATGGAGCAGCAGGCGAGATCGGGCATTTCATTACAGGAGACGAAGGACTTCAACCAGGGTACATAGCGGATGCTGATGCATTTGGTGTATTCGAGCAAGTGACTTCAGGCACCGGGATTACCGAACAGGCGAGGCGTTATTTTGCAGATGGCAAGGGAAGCTCCTTATCTCTGATTATGAGTCTTGCGGGAGGGGAAGCGGAACAGATTGAAGCCAGGCATGTGTTCAAAGCAGCCGAATCAGGTGATGTTGCTGCACTGGAGATCCTTGAACTGCCCATGCGTTATATGGCGAGGGGGCTGGCGAATATCACAGCTTTACTTAACCCTTCCATCATTGTTATTGGTGGTGGCGTGGCTGCATCCAACCCAACCTATTATCTAAATGAAGTGCGTACACGTCTTGAGCGTTACACCGTTCTGCCTACGCGTTTAGCTGTAGCTGAACTTGGGAATAAAGCAGGAGCAATCGGAGCATTAGCCGCAATCCGGTCCATCTGACACGGAGAGATCCATAGAGAACAGGCGATGCGATTATAGAACTAAAGGATGGAGATCCGGATGAGAAGCAGACATATGAAGGCTTACACAGAGAAAACAAAAGCCGATTCCAATGATGCAAGACGTGTATTACTCAAATTGCAGGGCCTATATCTATTTATGGGGCTTGCCGGAGGAATGTTTAACCCGTACATTAATCCCATATTGGTTGCACAAGGTTTTTCCAGCAAAGAAACCGGATTTATCATGGCATTTGGCACACTTGTATCCATTATCCTTCAACCTATATGGGGAATTCTGGTAGATAAGTTTAAAAAGACACGGTTCGTACTGATTATAAGCTTGCTTATTCCAGCATCCTTAGCCTATTTCTACAATATTCAAGTGTACTTTATATTAATATTGATTTATACTTTATGCACTATATTCCAAGTGACTCAAATACCTGTGGCTGACTCTTATGCGGTTACAGCCGCAAGAGCAGCCCATACGTCTTATGGCATGATCCGACTCTTCGGGAGCATCGGAACTGGAGTTGGCGGATTTGCAGCAGGCATGTATCTCTCCCAGTTTTCCATTCACATGTTATGGCTTCCATTTCTTATGTTTAATATTCTAAGCGCAATACTGGCAAGTACACTTCCCCGGCAGACGAGCATATCCTCGTCCTCGGTAACCTTCTCCGTAGGTTTGGCAAGATTGCTCCGAAACCGGACATTCCTTCTTTTTCTGACTGGCTGTTTCCTGGTTAACCAAACGCTTACTGCGTTTAACTCCTTTTTTGTTATTTCTTTTCAGATGGCCGGCGGTTCAGTGACCATGACGGGTACAGCGTTGCTGCTCGCATCGATCACCAATGTCCCATCCATGTTGGCGGCCGCATACATTCTCCGGAAATGGGGGCATGAGCGAACCATGCTGTTTGCAGCCGGGGCGTATATGTTACGTTGGGGCATACAATGGCTATGGCCGTCTCCTGAGGTCATGATTGGAATTCAGGTGCTGCATGGATTATCCTTTGGATTCTTCTATATCGCAGCAGTGGAATACGTGGCTTCCGTTACCGGACGGGAAATGCAGGCGACAGGACAAAGTTTATTTAACATGGTGTTTGCCGGACTGGGTGGAATTGTTGGTAATATGCTCAATGGATACCTGCTCGATTCTGGCGGTCCATCACTGATGTATCTTGCTTGCACGATTAGTGCGGCACTTGGGGCTATTATTCTGTACATCGTCAGCAGACAGGCCAAAGAACAGAGAAGATCCTACTCACTAGATTAAAGAAGGAAGGAGCTGGAGCCTATGAAGGTTAATCTGAAGCGGAATTGGCACACCAAGTTGATCTATTCCTACTTTCCTATTTTTCTGCTTACGATATCCATTCTGATTTTTCTCTCCTTCCTGATTGTCAATGAACTCTCACGAAACGAAACCCAAAAAGCTGATATGATCTCCACCCGTTACATTGTAGATACGCTGGAACGCTCGCTGAGCGACATTGAAATTCGGTTGCTTGAAGATATCGGTTCAAACAAAATATACAGTCGTTTTCTGGAAGCGGGTCAGGGACAGTTGTCGAGCCAGTTCATCTATGATGCGGCAAACGGGCTGGGACGTATGCTGGATCAGCAGGATATGATTCAATCCATTTATCTGTATCGTATATCCGATTCCCAGATCCTTACACCAAGAGGTATGATGCGCATGGAAGATTTTGAAGATCGTGCCTATATTGAGCAAGCCTTGACGAATCGGGAGAACCTCGGGTGGAACCTGCCCCGGGAGTACAAAGAGCGTTCCTTTGACGTACCCTCACAGGTAATCAGTATGAATAAGTGGCTTCCATTACCGTGGGGAGGGGAAGGTCTGCTCGTGATTACGATCCGCATGTATGCCGTAGAGAGGCAGATCGATCACATGACCAATGAAAAGCTGTCTGTTCTTCAGGTTCGCGACAACAACGACAATCTGGTCTATACAGCACATCAGATGGACGCTTCAGCAGGCGAAATTCTTAATCGTGTACCTGCTGATAAGCTAGGTCTGGTCTTCGAGAGTGGTATTCAATCTGGACAATTGTATTCATGGGTATCACTCGTCTCCTATGTGTGGATTGCTATTGGATTATTAACCATAGGTGGTGCGGTGGCGGGACTGATATACATCACCCGTAGAAATGCTCGACCCATCCAGCTCATCATGAATCGAATTCAGGCATTACAGCCACGTGCCGAGGAAGAAGAAGCAGCTCCGGCCGTCAAAGATGAATTGGCACTCATCGATCGTGCTCTGGAACATCTGATCGCCCAAACGGTTGACTATGAGAAACAGCATCATGAGAACTTGCTTATTCACCGTAGACAATTACTCGTTGACCTGATGGAAGGAGAGCGAATGGATTCGTTCCGTCAGCGACTACGCCATCTGCAACCGCTTGAGGAACGATTCATGGAACCGCAAAGTGTTGCTGTCCTCATTGCGGAGATGAATGGTGAAGATCTTTCGGCCAATCAGAATATTCTGAAGATTGCGCTCATGAACGTCATGGAAGAACTGGTCCAGAACGAGACGAAATTCGGCGCTTGGGCTGAATGGTTTGGTAACCGCAGGCTAATTGTTGTCATTGCATCGGATGAAGAGGAAGGACTCGATCGGGAATTGCTTATGGATCTGGCGAAGCAGATGCATATGTGGATTGCGGAACATTTTCGGCTTCGGTTAACCTTTGGAATTGGGCGAACCGTTTCGGGCTGGGAGGAAATCACCAGGTCCTACGCCAGTGCAGAGGCAGGTTTGCAGCATAGACTTACCCTGGGTAAGGATGCCATTGTGCTCAGTGAACAACTGCCGGATCGGTTTGAGCTTCAATCGTACAAGTACTTGCAGATGCTTGCAGACTTTGTGCGTGAATTCAGGCTTACGGGTGATGGTTGGCGGACACAGCTGGATCAGATGTTCGTTGCATTCAGCGAAGATCAGATCAAGGATAATGATATCCGCATGTTGTTGCAGGCATTAATCCAGATGTTGTCCCGAGAATTCGGGGAATTGTCTGAACGGCTGCAAAGCCAATTTGCTGAGGATATTCTAACTCGTCTTCGTAGTGATATCCAGCAGGTGGAGACGCTGGAGGGAATTCAGGAGATTTTGCAGGAATGGCTGAAAGAGGTCTATCGTAATTATGTGTCTGTGAATGAAACGAAAAGTCATCGTGCGATGATCAACGAGCTGCGGATCTATATTGAAGAACATTTTGATGATCCAGATCTGTCGCTGAAACATCTGAGTGATCGGTTCCAAATCTCGGGTAAATATGCGAGTTATCTATTCAAGGAAGAGTTTGAGATGAAGTTTGTTGATTTTCTGGTGAAATTAAGGGTGGAAAAGGCTTGTCGTCTGTTGTCTGCGTCGGATATGGCTGTTCAGGATATTGCGCTGCAAGTCGGCTATGCTAATGCCATCTCATTCGGTCGAGTATTTAAACGGATTATGGTCGTGACACCGGGAGACTATCGTAAGCAGAGTGGGAAACAAGGGGATTGAATACCGAGGTTCTGAGCGGTAGAACATGCAATTTGAAATAAAATTCAATATATGTTTAGCGTGATTACATGAAATCTTCTGTATGAGGACATAAGGTTCGTACCTTAGGGTCCTTTTACAGAAGATTTTTTGATGTTTAATACAACATCTTCAACATCTTAGGTCTATTAAGCAGGTGCGTTAAGGATTTTTACGAATGTCCTATACTAGATTATGACAATCCATTCATTCATAGGGCAGGAGTTGAAGATGATGTACAAATACGGTCAGCAAGTGTGGGGATCGGTAGATATCAGTAAACAGGTTACCATTACAGCAAGCAACAACATATTTACATTTAACGTAGATGGCTCGTCATATGCGATAACGATACCTGTTGGTACATACACGACAAGTCGACAGAGGCATGAATCCGAACTAATTCAAGCTATTTCGAAGGCAACCTCAGCCCAGAACATTCCGGTACAGTTTATTTTGGGTGGGATGCATTATGATGAGAAGTATAATGTATTGATCCTGGAACATACGGATACGAGCAACGAACATGTCATCGATCAATTGGCGGGAAATGCCATGGATACGTTATTTGGTCAAGTGAAGTTTAATCTTCCGCCGAGGGATTAGTGCATGAAATGCTTTTATATGTGCTGCACATGGAGATCACTACAGATGTGGTCTCTTTTTGTTATGTTTTGAAGGAGTATCAAGCGAAAAAGGATTATTGCGATTTGGGCGATGCCAAATTGTATGTGAGAAATCAAGATAAATAGAACATTATATGTTATTATAGTTAACGTTAAAGGGGCGAAAATTGTATATTGTCAGGAAATATGTTTATATATCGCGGTATTCAAGTAAAAAAACGTCATTTTTACATTTTGAAAATAGTTTATTGTCTAATTATAAGATCATATGTAATGATTAGTGACATTCACAGGTGCAACGAAATCGAAAGAACAAAGTGGAGTGGCAATCATGTGAATCCATATCAGAGTGTGTGCGAAAGGGGAAAGGTCAAATGAGATTATTTCAAAGACGTAAGGCAGGCAAGGCAAGTTCAATCCTCGCAGTGGTAACAGCATTCACTCTATTATTATCTGCATGTTCATCAGGAAGCGAATCTACATCTTCATCAGGAGAGTCGGGTTCGGGGGAAAAAACGACTTTGAAAGTAGAAATCTTCGACCGGGGAAATACTCCGGCAGGCTACACCATTTCGGACAGTTATCTGACTCGCTTCATTCAAGAGAAGTTTGGTGATCCAAACAACATCGATGTTCAGTTTGTTCCGGTACCACGCTCCGAGGAAGTACAGAAACTTAACGTTCTGATGGCGAGTGGCTCTGAAGTACCTGATATCGTATTTACCTACGATTCGGGAACATTCAACCGCTATGCAGAGCAAGGAGGTCTGACTGAACTTACGGATCTGATCAATCAAAGCGGTCCCAACCTGAAGAAGTTCCTGGGAGATGAAACGCTGGCTTATGGTCAATACGATGGGCAACAGTTCGCGGTTCCAGGTAAACGTCTTGTACTTGGCAAGTACGCGTCCTATGTTCGTCAGGACTGGCTGGACACGCTCGGACTGCCTTCACCTGAGACAGCTGAGGAGCTGCATATGACACTGAAAGCATTCAAAGAAAAAGATCCAGGTAAGGTAGGTACAGGACTTATTCCTATGGGGATGTCCATTGCCTCGGCTCAATATGAACCGCTGATCTGGTCTTTCATTGAACCACTGACGGAAGAACAAAAATATACATTAACGCAACAACTGGGTTCCAATGACTATCCAACCTTATTGCCTGGTTTCAAGGACGCCCTGAAATATATGAACACACTTTATAATGAAGGGTTAATGAGTAAGGACTTCGGACTCGACAAAGACAAGAAAAAGCTGTGGGAAGATGTATCTAACGGCAAAGTTGGATTCTACACCGAGGATGCGGGGGAGATCTACATCTCTGGTACGTACAAAAACCTGCAAACCAATCAACCTGGTGCAGTGATCACACCGATTGATGCATTCAAAAACTCGGAAGGCAAATTCGCCAAACCGGCATATGCACCTAATGCGATGTATGTCATGATTCCAAAATCAAGCAAAAATGCTGAAGCAGCCATGAAGTATCTGGATTGGATGGCTTCGGGCAACAATCTGTTCGACTTGCAATTTGGTGTTGAGAACGAGAACTACGAGCTTGTGGATGGTGTTCCACTAATCAAGGATGACGCATCCCCAGAGATTGCAGGTCGCATTTATAATTCCGGTGACATTGCCATTATCGTCAATGGTAAATACGCTGGGGATGATAAGAAGAATGAAGAGGCATATGTTGTACAGGTAGAGTCGCAGTATCGGGATGATATGCGTAAGTCGGTAGCGATATCCAACACAGACACGATCCAACCCGTACGCTTCTCGAAACCGATTGAGGCAGAGTCTCGTTATGGTAACGGGTTGAAAGACAAGTTTATGGAGTTCTTCGTGAAGACAACGATCTCCAAACCAGCTGACTTCGAAGCCACATATGACAGTATGATGAAGGATTACATGGCAAGCGGCGGTCAAGCGATCTTGGATGAACGCATGGAAGCTTATAATGCAATGAAATAAGTGGAGTAGAGATCACATCTAATACGTAAGGCAACAAAGAACAGGGACTTCATAAAGGCGAATGACAACATCGTCTTTATGAAAGAATCCTGTATGACATGGGGGGAAGGTTTATGAAAACAAGCGTCTATTTCCGCAGAAACTGGCAACTATATGCGTTGCTCCTACTGCCCATGATCTACTTCATCATTTTCAAATATGGGCCAATGTATGGCGTACAGATTGCGTTCAAGGACTTTAACTTCTTTCAAGGGATTGCCGGTAGTGAGTGGATTGGCCTGGATGCGTTCAGAGAAGTGTTCCAAAATCAGGGGTTCTATACTGCATTACGCAACACGTTAGTTCTTAACATGCTGGATTTGCTGGTTTCTTTCCCGGCTCCGCTAATTTTGGCCATTCTATTGTTCGAACTGAAGAAGGCCTGGTTCAAAAAATTGGCACAGACATTACTATACATTCCACACTTTATTTCCTGGGTTATTATTGGGGGATCGTACTTCAGGTATTCGGTACGCAATCGGGCTTCATTAACAATATGTTAATGAGTATGGGATTTGATCCATTACCTTTCCTGTCAGACAAAAACTATTGGCTCTTCACGTACCTTGCGGTAGGCGTGTGGCAGAGTGCAGGCTGGGGTACGATTCTGTATCTGGCATCCCTGACAGGCATTAACCGGGAACTGTATGAAGCTGCGGAAGTGGATGGAGCAAGCCGGCTGCGCAGAATCTGGCACATCTCCTTGCCGGGCATCAAAACGACCATTGTTACCTTATTGATTATCAATGTCGGCAACATGATCTCCATCGGCTTCGACCGACCATTTATTATCGGAAACGTGGCTGTGCGTGAATACTCGGATGTACTCAGCACGTTTGTCTATCGTGTCGGTTTACAATCTGGTCAGGTTACGCTCGCAACAGCTGTAGGTTTGTTCCAGGCATTAGTTGGACTTGTCTTCATACTCGGAGCGAACTATACGTCCAAGAAATTAACCGATGAGAGCATTATGTAGTGGATTGTTTCACATATGATCTGTAAGGAGTGAGTGAGATGTCTGAAAACACGGCGAATCGAATATTCAACACGGTAAACGTCATTCTTATTATCATTACGATGGTGCTGTGTCTTGCACCATTCATTCATATTATTGCGATCTCGCTCAGTTCGAACCGGGCGATCGGTTCAGGAGAAGTTTCCTTTTTCCCCAAAGAGTTATCCTTTGAGGCGTATTCCAAAGTATTTGCAGATGGATCGATGATTCGTTCCCTCATCTATACCATTTGGCTGACCGTTCTGAGTACGGTGTTAAGCATGGCGATGACCATTGCAGCTGCATATCCACTGGCGAAGAGTAATCTAAAGGGGCGCAAGTGGTTCATGCTTGTCATTGTGGTGACGATGTTCTTCAGCGGGGCATTATTCCCGAGTACATTCTGATTAAAAATCTACATTTACTCGATAGCACATGGGGACTTATTCTGCCTGGACTGATCAGTCCGTTCTACATGATCATTCTCATTACCTTCTTCCGAGGTATTCCTGAAAGTCTGGAAGAAGCGGCGGGCATTGACGGAAGTAGCCATTTCGGAACACTGATGCGCATTATTTTGCCTCTATCCCTTCCGGTTATGGCGACACTGAGTCTGTTCTACGCAGTAGGACGCTGGAATGGTTTCCAGGATGCACTCATGTATATTACCAAGCCTGAGCTATACCCTTTGCAATTGAAATTGTATCAGATGATTCAGCAGAACCAGGTTACGGAGCTAATGCAGAACGAAGGAATTGGCGCAGTTCAGGTGCTACCTGAGAGTCTGAAAGCGGCCAGCGTTATATTCTCAACGTTACCGATCCTACTTGTGTATCCGTGGTTGCAACGGTACTTCATAAGCGGCGTAATGGTAGGTGCTGTAAAAGGTTAACAGTCTCGGGAGGTCATATGACATGACACAACGAATGGTAGAGAAAATGTCCAAAGAGCAGCAGTATCTAGTGAATGAGTCCATGTTGATGATGGATAGCTTTTATGACAAGGAACGGGATCTGATTCGGAGTTTTGAAGAGGATTCGTCGCAGCACAGTACACGAGCAAGTGCACATTATGCGCTCGGGTTGCTGATTCGAAATGAGCCTGGTGATGTGGAACGCGCGATACGAGTGTTCCACAAGGTGCTTGATTATCAATATGACGCTCCGGATGAAATCTATCACGGAACCTTTGCGACCCGACCGAATGATGTGCATCCACCAGCGGGTCACTATGCTTGGAAATCTTTTGCGCCAGGCACGGCCTATTTCCTGGAACGCACCTTTGAGAAGGTGTCTGCGCAGTTTATCCATAAACTACAGGAAGATGGTTCTCTGCTCACAGAGGCCGCAGATCCGAAACGGATGAAGCAGTTTTTCAATGCTGCGGTGAACGCGTTTTTGCCACCCGTCTGGATTAGCTATGACCCCAACTGGCGTGAATTCATTGCGTGTGTCTGTGCAGTTGTGACTGCTGAATTCGCTGAACTTATGCCTGAGACACTCATGAAACGGATGGATTATGCGATGGAGCTGGCGGTTCAAGGCTCGATAGATCGCAGGTTGTCGGACGTGATTCCCATGAATACGAATATTGAGTTAATGCATATTTTCATCACCCACTATTATGGTCATCGCTTTAACCGGATGGAATGGATTCGTCATTCGGATGAACAGGCTGAAGGGTTGATGAAGGAGTTTGAACAATACGGCGGTACATTCGCGGAGTTCAACACGACAACGTATTACGGGGTTGATCTATCCGTGCTTGGTATGTTCAGGAAATATGCACGGACGGATCGGATGCTTGAAATTGCTCACCGGATTGAACACGGGTTATGGAATAACATTGCGTTATATTACAATGCCAACCTGGAGAACCTGTCCGGACCGTTCTCTCGGGCGTATGACATGGAGATGCGAGAACATAGTTCAATGGGTGTGTTTATTTATCTCATGTTGGGTGAAGGGTACGAATATCTGGCAGGAATCAACTGTGAGTCTGGCCATGATCCGCTGATTGCACTCCTGGGTGTGGATGTACCGGCTGAAGCTGTTCGGTATTTCAAGGCTCATCAAGGGGATCGTCTTGTACAGAAACAGTTCATGGAACTGTGTGAACGGAATGATCCAAAAGCGAATCGGAATCTGTGTACAGCGAAAGCCTGGATCGGTGAGGATCGGATGATGGGAGCCATGTCGGGAAGCCGAAATACGAACGGGCAGATGCATCCAGCCACCATTCACTGGCAGACGGAGACGGGGGAACGTTATGATTTGCGTTTGATCCGCCGTGAGGTTGGCGGGGATTGGAGTAGTCATCTGAGGGGAATCACGTTTGAAGCAGATGTCACGTCGAATTCATTGAATATTAACGTGCAGTTGGAGACTGCGGACGAGATTGAGGTGGTTTTTGAAATCAGAGGACCATCCCTTCGTCAACAGGACATTACACCAACATTGTGGCAGTTCCCTGGGCTTACGTGTACCGTGAAGGTCGAGGCGCCTGAGCCCTCGGTGGTAATGTATGCAGAGCATGCCGAGATCATCTATCGTTATGTGCCGGGTGAGATGGAGAAGCGGATGAGATTCGAATTGAACATTTGTGAAAATGAGATGTAAATAGTGAGATCGTTAACTTATATAGATAGAGAGCAATGGAATATGAATAGGCGTTGGAATGGAAGACAGGAGGACCAGTGATGTATACGGACAAGAAGGAATATTCATTCTCAACATGTTGGAATATCAAACGTCATACGACTGGACAAAGCATGATCGAAGAGATCAAGTCTCTCGGATTCCGAAAGGTGGAACTGAACTATAACGTTACGGAAGAATTGCTGCAAACGATAGAACCGATGATTGAACGGGGAGAGATCGGTGTATCCAGCGTGCATAATACGTTCCCTCATGTGGCTGATCCCGATTACGGGACGGATTCCGTTCTGCTCGGGTTTGATGATGAGCCACGCCGTAAACGGGCGATAGAATTACTGCTTCGCTCTGCCGAGTATGCGCATCGGTATGGTGCCAAAGCTGTCGTAGTGCATCCGGGCGAGGTGCCGTTTGAATATAACATCGATGAAGCGTTGAAAAAGATCTATCACGATCAAGGACCGGATTCACCGGCGTATCAATCACTTTGGCAAGAGATGCTGGTGAAGCGGGAAGATGAGAGCGGGCATTACCTGAAACGGATTCAGGATAGTCTGGAAGAGGTATGTGAGTTAGCGGAGCAGCGGGGATACGGAGTGGATTTTGGGATTGAGACCCGTTCACGCTGTTATCAGATGCCGACATTGCACGAAGCGGGAACGATTATTGGACGAATGAAGGGCGCGCCGCTTGGCCTCTGGTACGATATTGGTCACGGCATGATGATGGATCGAATGGGACTGTACGATAATGTACGTGAGGCTAACGCGTTGATTGATCATGTGGTTGGCGTGCATATTCATGAAACCGTAGGGTTAGCAGATCATTGGTGTCCATACATCCATAGTAAAGACATGACCTTTTTTGATTCATTTTTGGATATTATCGACCGTTCTCCAGTGAAAGTGTATGAGCTTAAAGCGGCTTGTACACCGGAGGAGATCGATGAAAGTCATGGATTGATTACAGGTCGTATTGCTGAACGTCAGGCGGCACGTCAGCGCGGATAAGGGATATAAGTATGTGTTATGCTATGCGCGTAGATGTGTAGATAACATGGCAATGGACGATGTGGAGATAAATAATCGAAAAGGGATCGGTTTCATCAGCCTGGGGGCTTGGTGAGACGGATTCCTTTTTCGAAGCTAACGAACCTGACACATTCTATTTAAAGAATATGATCCATATTTCAATTGAAACGAATTTGAGACTTCTGAGACACGTTATCTCTTCGTTTATAGCATCTTTCTGCCAATTTCCACTCGTCTGCTCCCATTTTTGTTAGAGTGCAAGAAAGGGAGTCACAATATGGTGAGAGTAACGATTACACTACCTAATATCAAAGTAAGGTGGCAGTGAGGTATTTTCTTTTTACTCGTACATCCGTCGTTCAAGTTCGGCATAGGCAATCGCAGGATCACCACTGGAGTTGTCAATATAGGCGACGGATGCAGCAGGGAGCGGCCAGGCCACTTCTTTTCGGACGAGAGAAGCTGTGAACGTATCCCAGTTGGCTAACTTCCATTCATCCAGTGGGGATTGTCTCGCTGTGATCCGCTCGTGATACATGGCTTCATTTTTCAGATAAATATAGGCCACTCGAACATCGGTATCATTCAGGGTGCGCCCAATCTGTGAAAGTTCCTGAGTAATCCAATCGGGAGTTTCAATTTCTTTGGTAAATGGTCCCACAACGATTGTATCAATACCCAACTGCACGTTATCCAGAGCGGCGTCCATCGTAATGCGGTACCCAAGATCACGGCACAGCCGTTTGTATTCAGGCGAATCCCGGTCGGATGGGTCGAGTCCCTGAAGAGTCATAATCGCCTCAGCCGCTGGCCGAAGCAGGATATCCATATCGAAGAAAGCAGCTTTATGTTTACGGGAGAGAGTTTTGGCAAGTGTAGTCTTACCGCTCCCAGCCCCGCCGAGAAAGAAAATTAGTTTGCTCATGAATGTAATGCCTCCTCAGTATGTTAGAAGATCGTGTGGAATGTAAGCTAATATTATTTTGTTTATTTTAGCATAGTCCACATGGTAGTCTCACTTGATTACCTGCGAAGGAAACCAGATATGACGCAGGTTCACCCAGCCCTGACTGTTAAAAGATAGACCACGCACGGAAGGCAGATAAGCGGTTTCTACCGGTTTCTCGGATAAATGGAACAGTAAATTCTGATCAATCAAGAATCGCTCAATTCGGTCTAATTCAGAAGTTCGATCTGCTGCGATTGGAGAGGCAACGATGGTTTGCAATATCTCATGGATCGTTCTTCGAGTAGAATCTTCAAGATGCTCAGACAACGTGGAGTAAAGATCATATCTGCGTAGTTCCTCGTCCCTGTCCCGAATCAGCGAGAAGAGAATCAGATCAGACTCCAGCCGCAGATTTCCTTTGAATTGCTCCATTGTAGCGGTACGGACGGTACAGGAGAAACCGCGTTGCTCCAGCACGGACGCCAGATGTTGGGCATCCCTGCGATATTGTGGAATGGTTGCGATGTGCAGGGAGACGGGATGAGTGGCAGTGAGTTGTTGAGATAGATCGCTAGATTCCGCCGAGTGAACCTGAACCATCTGGGTACTCACTTTACTAGAATCAGGAACCACGACCTCAGAGTCATCTGTATGTCCGTCATCTCTATACATTCCAGCAAGGCATGACTTGATGTGTGCTCTTACTTCCGGATCGTTTAACGGTCCGATTTTTTGCGTATTACACGTAAGTAATTTATGAACCATCACACCTGCACTAATCTGTGTCCAATCGGCACCCTCGGACGAAGGCGGATTATGAACAAGATGGAAGAATGGAGTTTCGATATCTTGACTATCATCCATTTTTGCCGAGGCACTCCACGGAATTTGCAGGATATCTACCCGGTCCATATGTGCTCTACCCTGAAAATACGATGAGAAGGCTTCAAGTCTGCACAAATGATCATTCCAGGCAGTGACCTTGAACGGCCCTGTTCCAACAGGTTTTTGCATCCCATGCACATCACCCGCATGTTTCATGTTCTGTTCGTTTTTTCCTAATAAAGGTACAATCGCCGCACGACTTGTTGTAAGAAAGGACAGAAACAATTCGTGAGGGTCTTTAAGCTGGAAACACACGGTTAAGGAATCGACCGCTTCAATAGAAAGAATCTGTTTACTTACATCACGGTAAAGTGTTCTGCGATCTGTGGATTGTATTCGTTCGAACGTATACACAATATCATGAGCCGTCAGCATCTGACCATTGTGAAAAGTAATGCCTTTTCGTAAATAAAAGATCCAGGTCTGCCGATCTTCACTGACATCCCAGGTATGAGCCAAACAGGGAAGAATCTCACCCTGTTCGCCCCGCTGAACCACTCCATCGAAGACATGACTGGTGACAAAGGATTCCGCCAGTAGATTAATGTACAGCGGATCAAGCGCATGAAGTTGTTGGCGAAGGGGCAACCGAAGCGTATCGATCCGCTCATTATTCGTACCCGCTTCTGTATGATGGCCTGAATATCCAAGCAACCATTGGTTTAGATGATCCTGCATGGTGGTTGAACTGGAGAAAGCTCTTACCTGTTCAGCGGCTTTCTGCAACTCCTGTCGGTTCATGGCTTGCATCATGTATTCTGCAGCGATCTGATCTGCCGGAACAAGCAGGGTCAGTGAAGAGCGTCGACCGCGCCCTCGCTGGGAAACCCAGTTAATCCAGTCATGAGTAACCATCTTTTTGACAATGGTTAGTGTGTTACGGTGCGTACAGTCGAGCAGTTGGGCGAGATCTGCAAGTGTAATTTCATGTTCTGTCTGATGACCATATTCGTTATGAAGTAGCAGGTATTGCTGATGTAATTTCAAGTGTGGATTCCCTCCTGGAGGCGATCTCTGACGTAATATATTAAAATAAGAAGTTTTATCGACTTTAATTTCTATTTATATTCCTATTTTATCATCTAGAATAAAGCATAGAAAGGTTAATGGAGGTTTTTCCCATGATTGATAAAATAATGGCTTCACCACACCGCGCTTTAATCACGTTACTATCGGCATGGATACTGGCTGTTATTCACCAGTATTTGTTTTATGGCCATGAGGTTGGCGTCTCGTATCCCATTTTTATAGTTCTATTCTATGGTTTCATGTATCTCTTTGCCAGAGATCGTATGAGAGTGCTAACTGCAATTGATGCTTTTGTAGCTGGCATAGTGCTTTTGTTGTCGCTAACATTCCTGTTACACGATAATGAACTGCTACGTGTGCTTAACTTCCTGGCTGTGCCGGGCCTTATTATCTTACATATGACCTATCTGCTTGGCAGAAAACAGAGACAGTGGTGGGAGATTGGTTTGATTGGTACGGCTATTGACCATTTGTTGCCACAAGCCATACGTCACTGGGGGACAGTTGCAGCGATTGCTGTAAAAGCAGGAGGACGTGGAATGGGCAAATCACAGAAAACGGTTGTTTTCAAAGTGCTCATTGGCCTAGTGGCATCCTTGCCAATCCTTTTCGTAGTGGTAACATTACTGTCTTCAGCTGACGGAATTTTCAATGAGTATCTATCGGGTTTCCCGGAGTGGTTAAATCAGCTGACTCTTATGCCAGGACTGCCGAGAATCATCTGGATTTTCATTGTAGGTGTATTGTTCTTCGGTTATGTATGGGGATATGTACAGCCGATGCAATATGAGGCAGAGAAGAGAGCGAACGCACATTGGAAAAATGGAGCAGCATCCACGGTTATTACCCGTGATCATATGCAGGAAGTCTCTCCTGAGAAGCCGGTCACTGAAGGTCAGTTTACGAATAAGATGACACCCGAGCCTCCAAGCACTCCGGTTCATCGAGAACCATTCCGATTGGACCCGATTATTGTGGGCACCATGCTAATGGTTATCAACTGTGTGTACGTTCTGTTTGTACTCGTACAATTTTCATACCTGTTTGGTGCGGGTGAGGGTTATCTGCCGGCAGATCTGTCCTATGCAGAGTACGCAAGAAGTGGATTCGCAGAATTGGTTCTCGTCACGGGTATTAACTTCTTCATCCTAATTATTGCATTGCAGTATACACGTTCAAGTGGAAGAGCAGGGTCAATCGTGCATCAGGTACTGCTCTTGGTTCTGGTCAGCTGTTCAGCAATCATGCTGTACTCCGCGTTCATGCGCCTTAATCTCTATGAGCAGGCGTATGGATATACGTATATCCGCTTCTTGGTACACGCATTCATGATCTTTATGGTACTCTTGTTGCTGATCGCTGGTCTGCGCATCCGATATACGTCGATCCCGCTGATTCGCTGGTATATTGTCCTGGCGATCACCGCCTATGTTGCGGTCAATTATGTAGGCATGGATAATCGGATTGCTGAGCTGAATATTGAACGATATCATCAGACGGGGCAGATCGATGCATCTTACTTGGCGAGTTTATCAGCAGATGCGACTCCGTTACTTCGAGAGTTTGCTCTGAAGGAGTACCCGGATCTCAAGAGAGAAATGCTGGAACGTCAAGCCGATCTGGACATGTATACAGCAGACCGTTCATGGCCTTCTTATAATGTTGCAAGACACAGGGCCGAGCAGGAATTGTCCAAATTGAGAACGGAATAGATCCGTAACGGCTTTTTCCAGCAGTTAATTTATGCAAAACAATATGTAAGTGTTATAATATAAAAATGAACTTATAAAGGGGGTGAATTCCTTGTTTGAACTTCATGAATTATTGCCGTATATATTCTCGATTGGACTCATCTTCACCGTCAGTTACGCCTATATTGCCCATCTTCACTGTGGCATGACAGAGTATTGGATGGAAGGTGGCGCCGGTGGTGGACTTGAACCAGCTCTTCCCGCCTTGTGTTTGGACAGACAGCACAGGACGGAAGACCGGGGCAGAATGATTAGACGAAGAGAAGCGCCCGATGAAGATGAACCAGATTGTCATGCCTCGTTGAACGATTGGTCAACACCAAATCAACGAGGAGGATATATATGGAACATAAGACTAACAAGGGGTTCACTTTTACATTTGGCAAAGGACGGATCTATGGCCTGATTGCAATTTTATTTGCAGTTATGCTACTTGCCGGATGCAGCAACAACGTAACGGAGATTACTTCATCAACACCAGGATTTTTTAATCACTACGTCGTATTTCCGCTGTCGTATCTCATTCAGCACATTGCAACCCTATTTAATGGTAGCTTCGGGGTTGCAATTATCGTAATTACGCTGGTCATACGACTTGCACTGCTGCCGTTGATGATGCGCCAGGCGAAGTCTCAGCAGGGAACACGAGTGATCATGAACGCCATGAAACCCGAAATGGATGCACTCAAGAAAAAATATGATGGCAAAAATGACCCTGCTGATAAGCAAAAGCTGTCTCAGGAAACAATGGAACTCTACAAGAAACATAAGTTCAATCCGCTGAATATCGGTTGCTTGCCGATGCTCATTCAGTTGCCTATACTTTCAGGTATTTACACAGCCATTCGACTTACACCAGAACTGTCCTCCCATTCGTTCTTATGGTTCAAACTGGGAGCGCCGGACTATGTACTCGCTGTGGTGGTTGCAGTCATTTATCTGATTCAAGCCAAGGTATCACAAGCCAACATGGCGCCTGAGCAGCGCAAACAGTTCGCCATTATGGGATATCTTTCTCCGCTGATGATGGCATTCTTTTCTCTTTCAGCCCCGGCAGCGATGCCGCTCTACTGGACGGTCGGGGGTTCGTTTCTGGTGTTGCAGACGTTATTATTCCGCAAAATGTACCCGGTCGAACACCCGCAGGAGCCTGTGGTTGTGGAAGTGAGCAAGAAAAAGAACAAAAAATCTACCTCATCCAAACCTTCTCGGAAACCTGCAAAGTCTTAATAAACTTGGTCGCAGCAGTTGGCTGCGGACACGGTGATTACGGAAACTTGATGAACACGAAAAACATAATGAAGAAGCCTGATCCATATGGATCAGGCTTTTTTTGTACTATAGGGTATTCCTTTTTTTGATCTTTTTGCGAAAGCTGATGAACAGCATAACGTCCGCTTCCTGTTCCCCAATATCACTTAATGATGATATACTTACCTGATGAAACATGATATTGATAATCAATATCAATTAATAAGTGATATATACATGGGAAAAAGTGAAATGAGGAGTGCGGATAGATGCAAGAGGAAGAAACGAGACAGGGATTTACACCGGAGATGATTGATACGATGGCCCGTATCTGGACACGTTCTATCGTTACATTAATAGATGTACGCTTTCAGAATGTAGCGTCACAATACCCGTTGGAGCAATATAAAATGCCTAGTAGCATGTTTATCTATGCATATGGGGAGAAGCGCAAATCCAACTGAATGAAACCACATTTGCAATGGAACGCTTCGGTTTAGTTCACGGCGGGAAGGGGAGCCTGCTCAGTATTACGCCTAAAGGGGAGATTGTGAAGACCTTTATGGTGTTTTATAGAGCAGAATCACCTCTCTTTTTCAAGAAACATCTGCAGCAATTACTGGATCAAGTCAATCCATTTGTTCAACAGTTTGGTTATACGCCAAGTAATCCCATCTTGCTACGCGATTGGTTCCAACGGATGATGAATGGCTGGCAACATGGCAAGGCGATGGACCAGCTACAGGCCAAAAGTTTTTTATATCAATTGATTCATGAGGTGTACAGGGATTTGGAAGGTGGTGAGATTCGGTATCTCCAGCCAGATCCAGCCTGTTCTGCCAAGATATATCTCGATAAACATTACAGGGAGCCGATTATGTTTCAACAAATTGCCGATATGTTTGGGATCAGTGGTGGACAATTGACGCGGTTGTTCAAAAAAAGGGAAGGGATGAACTTACAGGAGTATCTCATTCAGAGAAGGATTGAAGTTGCCTGTCATGGCTTGAAACATACAGATGCGACGGTTAAAGAAATCGCAACTGGAGCTGGTTTTGCAGATGAGAAGAATCTGTTTCGAATGTTTAAGAAACATTACAAGATGACACCAAGTGATTATCGGAAAATAAACGCACTATCCATGCAGGTTGATGGTATTGATAATGATTCTCATCTCCCTTACGATGAGAGGGAACTAGCGAGTCTAGTCAAGTCTTATAGAGATGGGGAATCAACTATGTTTGGATCATTAAGAAGTAAAGAAATGATTTTGGCGGCGGCGATAAGCATGATGCTCTTATTGACGGCATGTACGTCAGGGACGCCAGCGAATAATGGGGGAACGGCGAATACAACACCTGCGCAGACACAGCAGACGACACAACAGGAAGGGTCGGAGACAAAAGCTTCAGAAGCCGTCTCGCAGACCAGAACGATATCCACAGTAAAGGGAGAGGTGGAGGTGCCTAACAACCCTCAGCGAGTTGTAGTCGATTATTTGGTTGGTGATGTAGTAGCTCTGGGTGTAACTCCTTTAGGTGTGGCAAGAGCGGCAAGGGGCGAGACAGAGCCTGTATATGCTAACCAGATTACAGACTCCATAAAAGTAGCCATGGAGCCGGAAGATATCATGACGCTTGAGCCTGATCTCATCATTTTGGCATGGAGCGATGAGTCATATGATGATTTATCCAAAATTGCTCCCACAATTTATGTTCCCTATGGTGATATGACTACAGAAGAGCGGATACATTTTATTAGCGATGTTTTGAACAAGCAGGAAGAGGCTAAGAGTGTTTTGAATGCTTATACCGGAAAAATCGAAGAATCAAAGCTAGCCATTCAGAATGCGGACCTATCTGATGTGACGATTACGGTTGGAGAATTCAGTGATAAAAGTAACTACATAGCTGGAGCCAAGCATGCGGTTGGCGAGCTTGTTTACAATGAACTTCAATTGCAGGCACCTCCAAAAGTCCAAACGGATATTATCGACGCAGATAAATATTGGGGCGATGTCTCCATGGAAGTATTACCCGCTTACTCTGGGGATTATATGATCTTTTTAGGAGATGGTAACGTCGCTGCTGATAATGCAGTGTGGAACTCCATACCTGCTGTGCAACATGATCGGATCGTCAAGGTGGATTCTTCGCTATCTTGGTCCACGGACGTAATGACTTCCAGTGCATTGATTGATTATATTGTTAGTCAATTGCTGGCATTAGCTAAATAAGAGTTAGAACGAAATTTTAATTGAGAACTCCACATTTTCAAACATGACCAGTCGAATTTATGGACGCTAATATCCATATTCGTTTGGATTGTCAATAGGTGATGATGAAAGGGAAACATGATGAAAAGCAAGCCTGAACAAAAACGCCGTGGGGCGATGAACTTCACCATGTACATGCTAGTAGGGCTTGGATTAACGGTTCTCATGTCGGCGGCATCGATTATGTTTGGCGCCGCCGACATGAGGTTAGCAACGGTATGGGAGGCTATTTTCCGATTTGATCCAATGCTCACTGAACATCAAATTATTCAAACGATGCGTCTTCCGCGTACCATAGCTGATCTGATCGTTGGGTGCAGCCTTGCAGTATGTGGCGCGATCATGCAGGGGACGACGCGCAATCCGCTGGCCGACTCCGGGCTGATGGGGATTAGCTCTGGGGCAGCATTCGCGATTGCGCTTTGCCTGGCCTTTCTGCCGGGTTATTCGTATTGGCAAATGATGTTGTTTGCTTGTCTGGGAGCAGCGCTTGCCACCGGGATAACTTACTTTACCGCGTCACTGGGCAAGCACGGAATGACACCTCAGCGGCTGGTACTGGCAGGACTGTCCATCTCAATGTTGTTTGGCGCACTCAGTCAGTATTTGGCGATCAATTACGACCTGGGCCGAGCATTAGCATTCTGGACGGCAGGTAGTACAGCGGGGGTCAAGTGGGGAGAGTTGCTGATTATCTCACCACTATTCGTTGGTGGTGTACTGCTGGCGCTGGCGCTTTCTCCTTCTGTTACACTGCTCAGTTTGGGGGATGATGTGGCAAGTGGACTCGGTATTCGCAGCGGACTGGTTAAGGGTTTATCGACAATTATCGTACTTGTGCTAACTGGATTGGCTGTTGTTGTGGTTGGCCCGGTCGGTTTTGTTGGTCTGATTACCCCGCATATTGTGCGATACATGGTCGGTGTCGACTATCGGTACATTATTCCAGCAGCTGCGCTATATGGTGCGTTGCTGACCGTATCAGCCGACCTGGTTGGTCGCTTGATCAATAAGCCGTTCGAAACACCGATTGGCATTATATTCTCTATCATTGGTGTTCCGTACTTTCTCTTCTTGGCTCGTAGGCAAAGGAGGGGATTTGAATGATCAAGCAGCGTTATACGGTGCAACGAGGCATCATTGTCAATGTAGTACTTACGGTGCTCATTCTTATGTTTGCTGTCATTAGCATGAATTCTGGCAAGATGAATCTTTCACCGCTAGAAGTACTGAACGTTCTTATGGGAAGCGGTACCGACAAGCAAAATCTGATCGTGTTCGATTTTCGCCTGCCACGAATCGTACTGTCGATCTTGGTAGGTCTGGGAATGGGAGCGGCTGGGGTCGTGATGCAGAGTTTGCTGCGCAATGATATGGCTAGTCCGGGGACACTGGGGATTAGTTCGGGATCGGGTTTGTTTGTGCTGTTCTTTGTGGTATTCATTGCTTCGACAGGAAAGGGCTCCTTTATTGTCCTGCCACTGCTGGCCTTTGTTGGCGGACTGTTGGCGGCGGGATTGATCTTCTTATTATCGTATCGCCGTGGGCGAGACATCTCGCCAATCGGTTTGATCTTGACCGGGGTCGCGCTAGGTAGCGGGTATGGGGCGCTAACGACCTTCCTGACACTCAAGCTAGATGATTCGCAGATGAACTTCATGCTGCACTGGCTGGCGGGGAGCTTATGGGGCGATGATTGGGGCTATATTTCCATACTGACACCATGGGTCTTGATTTTACTCGGCTATATTTTCTACAAGGCTCGCATGCTGAACGCCCTCCAACTGGGCAATCAGACGGCAAAAGGACTGGGTCTTTCCGTGAAACGGCAGTTTTTGGGGTTGTCAATTGCTGCTGTTGCTTTATCCTCTGGCAGTGTGGCCGTGGGAGGAAGCTTCTTCTTCGTTGGCTTGATCGCTCCGCATATGGCCAGAAAACTGGTCGGGCCCGATCATAAATTGCTCATTCCGGCTGCCAGCTTGGCCGGGGGACTAGTCGTGGTGTCGGCTGACACGATTACGCGCACGGTTAGCCTGGTAGGAGATGTGCCGACAGGAATCGTTATTACAGTCATTAGTGTTCCATATTTTCTTTATTTACTGGCGAAAGCCAAATAGGAGCACGTCGACCAGATCGTTGTACTGGAGGGAACGGAGATTGCCGAGATGGGTACGCATGAGGACTGCTGGGTTAGCGACGGTATTTATGCGCGATTGATGTGACGCCAGCCTCCTGAACGTAATCAATACAAACAAGATGAAACAGGATATGGCCAGGATGAAGATGACTGAATGATATGGTCAGATTGAAGCTAACCTGCATTACCGCTATGCTTATCCATATCAAGCATATAAAAAAGGATGCCTTTACGAGGATATCGTATTGGCATCCTTTTGGTTTTTCTCATTATTTGATAGTCAATTTGATTATTGGGAAATTACATCAGGATTTATATGTCCGGCTCATCCGAAAGCTGGAAACGGGAAACGAAATACCAGATGAGCTCGCGACGTGAGGATACCTTGGTTTTGGCGAAAATGGATTTCAAATGATCCTGAACCGTGTATACAGAGATATGCATCGCTGCAGCAATTTCTTTGGAAGAGTAGCTACGCAATACATAACCGAGCAGTTCCCGTTCTCGACTGGATAATCCATGGCTCTCGGCAAGCAAGGGCAGCAAATCCTGCGGCATCGCCTGCTCCAGACGGATAGCAATCTGATCGGGTCCCACGAGCTGTTTCATGAGACTGGCATGAAGTATGAGGTAACGCCCATCCGGAAGTTGAATGCAGACTTTGGATGGTGAGTCGGGAGTGATCTGAGTATCATCAGCCCGTTCTGCTTGATTCTTGCGTTGCAAGTGGGAACTCACTGCACGTACCGGACGGGGCAGAACGTCTGGCCCTACATGTTCCAGCATACGTAACTGGGACAGCCAATACTCTGCCGCGGCATTCAGGGATAAGAGCTGGAACGTGTCTGAGGTGATCAAAATTCCGGGTTCCTCGGGACTTCCACTCGTGATCTCATCCATTAAAGTCAGACTCGTGGAACGAAGCATGGCTGCAATAGAAGCAGTCCAAGTCTGAATCAGCAACCGTTCCTCCTCTGTAAAAGAAGAATTCTCAGTCTTGCGATACAGAGTTAGATATCCCCAACAAGCGTCTCCACTGACCAATACAGCGCGCAGTTCATCACCGAACCCCGCTGGCTGAAGAATGTTGATGTACCTTGGGCTTTGTTCAGGGTGTGCGTTCATGGATGCACGAAGTATAGCTGTATGTTCACCGCTTCGTATTAATTCAGCGTATTTATGTATATCTTCTTCCATGTATTCATTAATGAATAACCGATCGTGAATGGCTTCAATGCCATCTTCTGTCACAGCTCCTGTGGAGAGAAGAGTCAGGGGATCAACGGTGGTGAAACAGTATGCGTCGTAAGGTACAACCGTAAGGATCTGCTTGAGAACAGCTTCCCGGTAGGTACGTGAGGTCCAGGTTCCTTTTTCAACAGAAGTGATAAGTCTGTGGTTCCGATCAATACGTGATGTCAACAAGATTTCTCCTCTCTCTGTGCGCATATCCCAATGTTCTGGGATTGTAGGTTCGCCGTATCCTTCTATAATGAAATTAGACGAACAACGAGTCAAGTCTAACTTCAATTCAAGAGGAGTGCGGTGTCCATGAATCACAATCCATCACCGATGAGCTGGGAAACAACAGATGTTCATCGTTACGAACAATCGATAGCCCTGAAAATTCCGGGTTATTCTCATATGCATGATCTAATGGAACGGCTGCTTGCAGCATCATTTGCGGATAACAATGATATTCATATACTTATCGCCGGAGCAGGAGGGGGAAAAGAATTAGCTCTGCTTGGATCACGTCATGCCGAATGGACATTGACCGGAGTAGATCCTTCACAGCCCATGTTACAACTCGCTGAGAGACGCGTCGCAGAAGCAGGCATCGGTTCCAGAGTGAAATTGCACCCGACTACAGTTGAAGAATTACCGGAGGATATTCAATATGATGGGGCAACAAGCATGCTCATGTTGCATTTCCTTCAGGGCATGGAGGCCAAGAGAACGTTTCTCACCAGCCTGGCAGCGAGACTGAAACCGGGTGCACCACTGATCATTGCGGCTGTTAATGCCGATCTTCGTTCACCTGCACATCCAGTCATGATGCAAGCTTGGAAGGATCACATGTTAAGTGCAGGTGTCCTTCCTGAAGAGTGGGAGCGCTTTGCTGCTTCCTTGGGCCGTGAATCCGATCCTGTATCATCTGAAGAGATGACTCAGCTACTGACCGAATGCGGTTTCTCACATATTACACGTTACTTCGGGGCGTTCTGGGTGGAGGGGTATTATGCAAGTCGAAACTAACGCTAATTCTGTGAAAGATCAGATCTGGGTAGTTGGTGGATATGGTCAAGTGGGGCAGATGATATGTACTCAGCTGGGAAGAATTTTCCCGGGTAAAGTATGGGCAGCGGGTACGCGCATGAACCGTGCAGAAGAATTCAGCCGATCCACAGGTGGTGCTGTACTGCCGCTTCAACTGGATGTGACCAAACCTGTGGAGCCGTCCATGTTACGGCCTGTGAAGCTGGTGATCATGTGTGTTGATCAGAGCGATACCCGGTTCGTTGAAGCCTGCGCACAAGCCGGAACCGATTATATTGATATTTCTGCAAAGTATGATTTTCTTGCCCAGGTTGAACAGCTGCACACCCAAATGCAACGTTCCAAATCGACCGCGATACTCAGCGTTGGATTATCACCTGGAGTAACTAACCTGCTTGTACGCGAAGCGACCATGCATATGGATCAGGTGGAGGAAGCAGACATCACCGTGATGCTGGGACTTGGAGAGAAGCACGGGAAGGCTGCCGTGGAGTGGACCGTTGATCAGATGAATGCCACCTACCAAGTGATGCAGAAGGGCAAGCCTGCTGAGGTACAAAGTTTCGGAGATGGCAAATGGATTGATTTTGGAGCGGAACTGGGTAACCGGAAGGCGTATCGATTTAACTTTTCGGATCAGCATGTGGTTGCTCGAACGTTACGTATTCCAACCGTATCTACCAGACTCTGTCTGGACTCCCGCTGGATCACAAGATCCATGGCAATCTCCAAACGTGCAGGGTTGTTTTCGTTGCTACGTATCCCGTCTATTCGCAATGGAACGGTTAAGGCATTTGGCCTTATTCCTGGAGGAGAGCCGATGTATGCGGTCAAGGTCGATGCCCTAGGATGGGAAAATGGTGAGCAAGTCCGTGTCGAACAACTGCTGGATGGCGTAAAGGAAGCAGATGCGACAGCAGCGGTGGCTGCAGCCGTGGCAGAACACGTATATAAAACAGAGTTGCCGCATGGTGTGTTTCATATTGAACAGTGTCTCTCTTTGCAGGACATTCAGGATGCACTTCATACGCCACTAAGGGTGACGACCAAGATCACCTAGTTTCATGTTCTTTTGCGGGTCCCCTCCGATCTGCTATGATGTAACAATAATCATGGCATGAATGGAGGGAGATCATGAACTGCGTTGCTGTATTACCTTATTACAAAGTACAGAGAGAAGTGACGGGTCTCGCTCAAGAGATTGAGATGAATGCCCGCTCCATGATTCTGTATTCAGATAAAATCGTGACCAAATACCGCGAGTTCAACATCACGGAAGTGTTTGACATGTCATTTCGACGAATGGGCGATGAAGGTGGGTTTTTCTATCTGCACACAAGCACAGGAGTGTATCCATATATGGTCGAAATTGATCCCAAGCCTTTTATACAAAGTTTCAGAAAGATGACGATCCAAAAATTAAAATAACTTGACCTTGCCGTTACGTGAAGGCTTAACCTCGGATATGGAAGGAACGATAACCAATCCAGAGGAGCCGTGAATATAATGAGTATATTGATTCAGCAAGCGACCATTCTAACGATGAAAGATGCCGATGCCCCCTTCACGGGGGATATTCGTGTTAAAGGAGATCGCATTATACAGATTGCGAACCACATTCCTCCTCAACCTAAAGATGAGATTATCGATGGCTGCAATAAGGTTGCCATGCCGGGACTGATAAATGCCCACCAACATACACCGATGAGTCTGCTCCGGGGATTCTCGGATGATCTGAAGTTGATGGACTGGCTTGAGCGCAAAATGCTGCCTGCGGAAGCACGGATGAACCCGGAAGATATCTATTGGGGTGCCAAGTTATCCATCGCCGAGATGATTCGTTCGGGTACCACTGCCTTTGCGGATATGTACATTCACATGAATGAGATAGCGGAAGCGGTTAAGCAAACGGGTATTCGGGCATCGTTGACACGAGGAATGGTATTCATGGAGGGTGATGGAGGGCGCAGGTTGCAAGAGGCGATCGATCTTGTGCAACGCTGGTCTGGAGCCGCCAATGGGCGAATTACAACCATGTATGGACCCCACTCACCTTACACATGTCCCGTAGAGCCACTCCGTGAAGTCATTGCTATGGCTGTCAAGGAGGATATCCCGCTGCATATCCATCTGGCTGAGACGAAGGAAGAAGTCGTGAAGATTCGTGAGCGCTATGGCATGACACCGACAGAGTATTTGGAGGAAGCGGGTATGTTCGAACAGGCACATGTGCTGCTTGCACATGGTGTTCACCTCAATCGAAGGGACATCGGCAGATTAAAGGGTATGCGTGGCGGCGTAGCACACAACCCGGTCAGCAATCTGAAGCTGGGGTGTGGAATTGCTCCGATTACCGAGATGTTGGCCCAAGGAATTAACGTGGGAATGGGAACGGATGGAGCGGGAAGTGCCACAACCGTGGATATGTTCGAGGAGATCAAAGCCGCGACCTGGTTGCAAAAGCTGGACTATGGTGATCCTACACGCTTGCCAGCCAAGGACGTTCTACGCATGGCTACACGCGGAAGTGCTAATCTGCTTGGATTACAGCATGAAGTGGGTGTGTTGGAGGTGGGGCGCAAAGCTGATCTGATCCTGATTGATCTGGCGAAACCTCATCTTCAACCGGTACATGAGGTAGAGTCGCTACTGGCATACAGTGTAAACGGTGCGGATGTGGACACCACGATCGTGAATGGTCAGATCCTCATGCGAGGCAGGAAGCTGCTCACGATCGATGAGGATGAACTTTACCGTGAGGTGAAGGTTAGAGCCAAACGAATTATTGAGGGAATTTAATTTTAGGTGAATTTGATCCAAACTGGAAACTGATTTGTGCTCAAAACGCCATGGAGACTTACTCCATGGCGTTTTTTGTCGAATTATAACTGGGAATAGTTCCATGGACCTGTTCAGAATCGGTTCAGAATGGCTCGCTATACTGAGCATGTAGTTGTTCAAATTTGAAATGTACACGAGGAGGAACATGAATTGAAGGGGAAACCAAACAAAAAACGGATTAAGCCGATATTGAAAAAAAGCATGTTAACTGCGCTCGGATTGGGCATTGCATTGCCTATGGGTGGAACGCTTCCGCAGGTCAATGCAGGAGTCATTGGTCCGGTAATAAACATTTCACAACCTGTTCTTAACGATGGCATCAACTGGTTAAGTTATTCATCGGAACAAAACGATCCTTCTTTTGTACCCGATGTGCCCATCGAGGTAACTAAAGATAATATAGTTAGAATCAATTTAAGTACACATTTTCGCTCTGATGAGTATAGTACGCTCACAGCCAGCTCAAGTGATATCAGCATAGCTGAGGTGCGTGTAAATACGATAGAAGATGAGAATATGACAACGCCTGTCAGTACATTGGTGGTTATTCCTCGCCAAAGCGGCAAAATCAACATCGAATTGAAAGCGAATTATATGATCTCTGGTGCACCAGAGACTGTTACGGATAACATTGAACTTTATATTAGTAAAAAAGGGGATGTAAATGCAGACGGTAAAGTGAATTCTCTGGATGCAGCAGACCTATTCGATTATCTTCGCAATATGGTAAGTCGCCGCGGCTTTACCTATGTAGAGATGAACCGTATGGACGTAGATCGTAATGCGGAACCTACTCTGGGGGACATGGATGCTTTGTTAAACGGATATAAAGGCAAAACACTTGGCGGGAAAAACAATGACTATGTATTGACCTTTAAACAAGTGGATGATGCGCCGTATGTACTGAATGGTGAATTGAAGGATTACATGGAGAATGCAATTGCTGTTGATTACTATTTAATGGATGTTGATTCGGATGATATTGCTACTCCTTCTTATCAGTGGTATCGCGCAACGGAAGCTTCGGGAGAAGATAGAGTGCTGATAGGAGGAGAAACAGGAGAACAGTATATCGTTAAAGACGAGGACGAAGGTTATTATCTTGTGCTCGAAGTTATTACTCAGTCAACTTCAAACGCAAATACGGAGACTAGACGAGCATACATTGTTGGAAAAGAAAAAATACAACGACCTATTTAACTCATGTTTTCTAATGTAGGTAACGGATAACAATACTTTTTCTATCTTTACCATAAGATCTATCATTTGATACAGACATGGAGGCTATTACATGTTTCAACCGCAAAAGAAACGTCCTAGAATCAGAAAAACAATGTCGGGTCTGATCGCACTGACATTACTCTCTTCACTCATATTGCCTAATGTAGCTGGGGCAGAACCGGTAGAACCATCACTAGTACAATTTGCAAATGTAAGCGTACAGGCAGGGCAGACCGTTCATGTGCCTGTTGCATTGAAGAAGACCTATTTCGGGGTGAAAGCTTATAATATGCAGATTGATTATGATACGTCTGCACTGGAAATTGTTCGGATCACGCCTAAATCTGTCAACGTCATCAGCACATCCCCAAATGAAGATGGTGTAGCAGACTTCCAGTACGAAATTAATGATGCGGAAGGCTGGGTACGGATCATATGGGTTGATTTTACTGGGGGTAACAGTCCAATTGTAGACGAACAGCAAATGTTCGATATCGAGATCAAAGCCAAAAGCAATGCGACGCTTGGAACAAAACAGCTCTCTGTAGATCAAACGGATTCTGAACATTGGCATTTTACGAATGTAGAACATCAGAGCTACACTGAATTGTCAGGTGGAGCAATCACAATTACAGCAGCCAACTCAGGTGGTGGAAATTCGAGTTCGCCAGGTTCCTCTTCGGGAGGAAGTGTATCGCCAACTTCACCAGTCGTTACACCTGTTCCATCCACTCCTGCGGCAACCAAAGGCGTAGACATCTATGTGAACGGACAGAAACAGGAACAATCTGCAACGGCTACCACATCAACGGTAAACAATCAGGTTACCACCACGGTTCACGTGGATAATGACAAAGTCATTAATCAGATTGGAAGTGGATTGCGAACGCTTCTGCTGCCGATTACAGGTACAGGCAAAGGCGCGGTAGTTGGTGAACTGAATGGTAAGCTTGTTAAAACGATGGAAGGAAGCAATGCCGAAGTGGTCATTCAGACTGACAATGGCACGTACACGCTTCCAGCCAGCCAAATTCAGTTGGATCAGGTACTGAAACAACTTGGAAGCTCCGCTCCGCTGGAGGACATCACGATTCAGATTACGATTGCCCCTAGTGCGGAAGCGAAGAAAACAGCCATTCAGGCCGCAGCAGACAAGCTGGAGAACACAACGGTCATCGCAGCTCCGGTTGATTTTGAAGTAAAAGCGATCTGGAATGGACAGCAAGTGAACGTGGATCATTTCAACTCTTATGTGGAGCGCTCCATTACATTACCAGAAGGTGTCGATGGTTCGAAGATCACGACGGGAGTCGTGCTTCAGTCAGATGGCAGTATTCTGCATGTGCCGACCAAGGTTATCAAGGGTGACGGGAACGACTCTGCTGTAATTAACAGCCTGACGAACAGTACGTATGCCCTGATCTATCATCCGGCAACATTCAGCGATGTAACGAGTCACTGGAGTCGTGATGATGTACAAGATCTGGCATCTCGTCTGATCGTACAAGGTACCGGTGAGAACGTGTTTGCGCCGGACCGGAGTATTACGCGGGCAGAGTTCACGGCTGTTCTGTTAAGGGGTTTGGGTCTGCACTCCCCGAACAGCACAGAAGCGGCATCATTCACGGATGTGAAGACAGGTAGCTGGTATGAGGATGAGGTTCAGACGGCTGTGTCCTACGGCCTGATCTCAGGTTATACGGATGAGAGCTTCCGTCCGAATAGCGAAATTTCTCGTGCTGAAGCGCTGACCATTGTGTCGCGGGCGATGAAACTGGTCGGTCTGGCACAGGCCGACGCGTCAGAGACAACAAGCCTTCTGAGCACATACAGTGATAGCGCTAAAGTACAAGCATGGGCGACAGAACCAATTGCATCGGCCGTCAAGCAAGGACTGGTACAAGGTGTTGAAGGCAAGCTGATGTCAGATGCAGACATTAGCCGTGCCCAAACGGCAGCGATTGTGAAAAGATTGCTGGCAAAAGCCGGTTTAATCTAATCCGATTCAATCACGAAATGAGACAACCCAAGTCCTGAGTTATATAGGACTTGGGTTGTTTGGTTCCTACACTTACTTGAAATGATCCTTGTTCAAGCAAGTAGTAGGTTTTTTGCGTATAAGCGATGCTCAGGGTGCCGTTCAGTTCATTATCAGTTCACACAAATTTGGTACGATATGAAAATAAATAGATAGATATAGCGCATGATCAGGAGAGGAAGAGATCCAGATGAAAATATTGGAAGTTATAAATGTGAAGAAATCATATACGTTGTATGGGAAAGAAAAGGTCCCGGTCCTCCACGGATTGAACCTGAGCTTTGAAACCGGGGAATTCGTCTCGATTCTTGGTGAGTCTGGTTGTGGGAAATCGACGTTGATGAATATCATTGGTGGGATGGACTCGGATTACGAAGGGGACGTTCTGGTTCGCGGCAAGAATTTGAGTGCCATGACAGAGAAGGAAATGGACGATTATCGGAAGAATAATATCGGCTTTGTATTTCAGAATTTCAATCTGATTCCACATCTGTCTGTCCTCGAAAATGTTACGATTGCAATGCAAATGACGGATACGAATGAGCAGGAGCGGAACCAACGTGCCGTTGATATACTGACAGAGGTTGGGCTGAAAGATCATCTGAATAAACGTCCAAACCAGTTATCCGGGGGTCAGAAGCAACGGGTTTCCATCGCACGGGCTTTATCGAACAATCCTGATATTATTCTCGCAGATGAACCAACAGGTGCTCTGGATCGGGAGAACGGAGATCAAATCCTGGCTTTGCTGGACAGCATAGCAAAAAAAGGAATGCTGGTTATTGCCGTAACTCATTCGCAGAAAGTGGCTGACTCCGGCACACGTATTGTGAAGGTCGAAGAGGGGCGCATTAGTGATGATATTCACCTGAAAGATCCTTCTACAGCTGTTTACGAGAGTGGTCAGGATTCTTCCCGGAGCCTGAGCCTGCTTGCTTCATTCAAGATGGCACTTAAAAATATGAAACTCAACGCCAAGCGTAATGTATTGGTAGCATTGGGTGGATCTATAGGTATATTAAGTGTACTCCTGATGCTCTCCTTGGGTAATGGAATAACGACGTATATGAACGACGAGATCAATTCAAGTATGGACCCTTTGCTCGTAGATATAACCAAGCCGAGTGAAGAAGCCAAGAACATGCAAGGCCCCGAAGCCTTGATGGCATCAGGTGAACCATTCACAGAAGCTGATATTGAGACGATTCGCAATTTTCCTAATGTGGATCATGTAGAGACGATCACGACCATTACAGGCCAATCGACGATGGTGAATGAAGAACAAAGTGTGGGACTCACGCAGTTAACGACGTTAACGGATGCGTTTGATCCAGCATTGATGACAACGGGTGTACTGCCAGTAGAAAATCAGATGTTGTTACCCCTCGATACGGCGAAACAATTAAGTGGAAATGACCAAGCTGAATCCATGATCGGCAAGTCTGTGTTTCTATATATTAATGAGATGGATGGCAATAATAAACCAGTAACTTTGGAGAAAGAAGTAACCATCTCAGGAATCTATGAAGCAGCAGATCCAAGATCTCCAATGCAGCAATCCCCCGGATACATTTCATCAGAGACGTTGGAGCAAATGTATACGGACAAAGGAATAACGATTGGACCGATTCAGGTTAACGCCTACGCAACCGATATGAAATATGTTAATGAAATCAATGAAGCTGCTGTTGATGCTGGCTTTGCAGGCTCCCAAATGGCCAAGGTCATGGAGAATATTACGACATATGTAAGTATGGCTTCGATTGTACTCGCTGGTATTGCGGGCATTTCGTTAATCGTATCCGGTATCATGATATTGGTTGTCCTGTATATTAGTGTCGTGGAACGGACGAAGGAGATCGGAATTCTTAGGGCAATTGGAGCAAGAAAGAAAGATATCAAGCGAATATTCTTCTCTGAGTCTGCCTTATTAGGCGTATTTAGTGGTATTATTGCGGTAATCTTTGCAGTGATCATTAGTTATGTGCTGAATATTCTTCTGGACAATGCGTTTGGAGCAAAACTAATCAATCTCTCGGGATATTATATCTTATTCGGTATCGTGGTTAGCACAGCGATTAGTATCGTGGCCGGTTTGATGCCATCATCGAAAGCTGCGAAGCTGGACCCGATGGAATCTTTACGATACGAATAAATATCAATTTTGGAAAGGATAATGGTTACATGAACACGATTCTGGTGGTGGACGATGATTCCCATATCCGCAAATTAATCCGAATCTATCTTGAAAAGAATCAATTTTCCGTGCTGGAAGCATCAGACGGTCAAGAGGCGTTAGATATTCTCTCTCATACAAAAGTTGATCTGGCGATTGTGGATGTGATGATGCCACGAATAGACGGCATTGAACTGACGGAAGATATCCGGTCTTATCTGGACATCCCGATCCTGATGGTGACGGCCAAGGGAGAATCCAAGGACAAAGTCAGAGGATTTAATGCAGGATCAGACGATTACCTGGTTAAACCATTTGATCCGGTAGAGTTAATCTTGCGAGTGAAATCGTTATTGAAACGATATAACAAAAGTGCATTGAACATGATTCAGATCAGTGGCGTAACGATTGATTTGGGTAATCTGATGGTCGTTGCGGACGGACGAACCATCGAATTGAAAAAGAAGGAATGTGAATTGTTATTTTCTCTGGCGAGTTCGCCAGGGAAAATATTCACACGTACACAGCTTATAGATGATATATGGGGTATCGATTACGAAGGCGATGAGCGTACGGTTGACGTACATATCAAACGGTTAAGGGAGCGGCTTGAACCTGTTCCTGAGCTAGTGATCTCAACGATCAGAGGACTTGGATATCGCCTGGAACGGACATGAGAATGTTGAGGAAAAGTCTGCGACTTCGAATCGTAGCTACTTTTATTGGGATTGTTCTGGTGAGCTTGATTCTCTCCTTTATGCTGAATAGCGGGTCCCAGGAAAAGACGCCGAATCGTTTTATGGTTACCTTTGCTGAAGATCTAGCTACACTGATTAACCTGATCGATGATCCGGGAAAAGTGAAATCTAGCTTGGATATCTTTGCACGGTACGGCTTGAACATCACACCCGTCAGTGAACAAAGTGAAGTGTTATCTTCCTTGCCAGAGGACAAAGTTCATTCGTTATTTGAGGCGGGGACAACCAATGCAATATTTATGTCCAGTAAAGATGGAATTGCGACCATAGGTGTTCCCGGAACGGATGAGGGGATCGGCACATTTCTGATACAAAGCGATTTCTCCTCTCTTTTTCATACGCTGAGAAACACGCTCTTAACCTCACTGTTAACGGTTCTGGTCATTGGAAGTTTATTAATCCTGTTCATGTCCGGGTACATTGTGAAACCGATTAAGAGGTTGACGGTTGCAGCGAAGGAGATGTCGTCAGGGGACCTGTCGGTGCGGTTAAAACATAACAACCAGGATGAGTTTGGCGAACTGATGGAGAGCTTCAATCATATGGCCAGTGAGTTGCAGAAAATCGATTCTGTTCGTGATGACTTTGTCAGCAATGTCTCTCATGAAATGCAGTCTCCGCTCACATCGATTAGAGGATTCACCAGAGCGTTACAAGATGGTGTTATTCCATTAGAAGAGCAGAAAGAGCATCTGGATATCATATATGAGGAAACGCTGCGCTTATCTAGGCTTAGTGATAATTTGCTTCGACTAGCCTCACTAGATTCGGAGCATCATCCGGTTGATTTCACCACATTCCAGTTAGATGAACAATTAAGAAGGACGATCTTATTGGCGGAGCCGCAGTGGGCGCAGAAGGATATACAGATCGAATTGGACTTGTTGCCCTGCGAGATCACGGTGGACAAAGATTTGTTTGATCAGGTCTGGCAGAATTTAATAAACAATGCGATCAAATACACTAGTTCTAATGGTACCATTCATGTCGAAATTGAGACGTCATCTTCATTCGTGAAGGTATTGATAAGAGATTCTGGACAAGGAATACCTGAGGAAGCCCTCCCGTATATCTTCGATCGTTTTTATATGGTGGACAAAGCGCGAAGTAGCTCGCTTCGAGGTAATGGATTGGGATTATCCATTGTAATTAAAATTTTGAAACTGCATCAATGTACGATTGATGTGCACAGCCAAGTGGGAGAAGGCACGCAGTTTATTGTCACAATTCCCAGATTGGTTATTACATCTTAAAGTAAGCTTGAATAGCGATCAGCAATATGGAAACAATCGGTCCCTGGTGAGTTCAGGATTCAGACTGTTACCATATTGCTTTTTGCTATGTGTCTATCGGACAGATTTTCATATATAGTTTTGTTAAGCATGGAATCATTTGATAAAATAGAAGAGACATTATGTGAATAGTTGAACTTAATCAATTTATCATACAGAGAATGGAGCCATCCAATGAAATATCGCAATATGGAAGATTGTATTAACGATCTGGAGCAGCACGGTCATTTGATTCGGGTCAAAGAAGAGGTTGATCCTCATCTGGAGATGGCAGCGATTCATATGAAAGTACATGAGGCTAAAGGGCCTGCTTTGCTATTCGAAAATGTAAAAGGCTCGAAGTTCCAGGCTGTGTCGAATCTGTTCGGTACGGTGGAACGAAGCAAGTTCATGTTCCGCGGTACACTTGAAGGCGTACAACGGGTGATGGCTGTTCGTGATGATCCCATGAAGGCGCTCAAGACGCCATTTCAGCATGTCCGCACAGGTCTTGCTGCATGGCAGGCGCTGCCAAAACAGAAGTCTATTAGCCTACCCGTGTCCGCGCAAGAGATTCAAATCTCGGACCTGCCGCTGATCAAGCACTGGCCCATGGATGGCGGAGCATTCGTGACACTACCACAGGTCTATTCAGAAGACCCTGACAAACCAGGCATTATGAATTCCAATCTGGGAATGTACCGGGTGCAACTGGATGGCAATGATTTTGACTTAAACAAGGAAATTGGCTTGCACTATCAGATTCATCGCGGAATCGGGATACATCAGGCTAAGGCGGTCAAAAAGGGAGAACCACTGAAAGTCAGTATTTTCATTGGGGGTCCACCGGCACATACACTCTCGGCGGTTATGCCTCTTCCTGAAGGACTCAGTGAGTTGACCTTTGCTGGCCTGCTGGCCGGACGTCGCTTCCGGTACAGTTACAAGGATGGATATTGTATTAGCAATGACGCCGATTTTGTGATCACGGGTGATATCTACCCAGGCGAGACGAAGCCTGAAGGTCCGTTCGGTGATCACCTGGGATACTACAGTCTGACGCATGAATTTCCGCTTATGCGAGTTCACAAAGTATATGCCAAACCGAATGCCATCTGGCCGTTTACGGTTGTTGGTCGTCCACCGCAGGAGGATACGGCTTTTGGTGATTTGATTCATGAGATCACTGGAGATGCGATCAAACAGGAGATTCCAGGCGTCAAAGAAGTTCATGCGGTAGATGCCGCAGGGGTTCATCCATTGCTGTTCGCGATTGGCAGCGAACGTTACACACCTTATCAGGCTGTGAAGCAGCCAACCGAGTTGTTGACCATAGCCAATCGTATTTTGGGTACAGGTCAACTCAGTTTGGCGAAGTATCTGTTTATTACTGCTGAGGATCAGCAGACTTTGGATACACATCGTGAAGTCGAATTCCTGACCTATATTCTGGAGCGTATAGATCTTCAGCGGGATATTCATTTCTACACACATACGACGATTGATACGCTGGATTATTCAGGCACAGGGCTGAACAGCGGTAGCAAGGTGGTTTTTGCAGCATACGGTGACAAGGTTCGAGAACTGTGCAAGGAAGTGCCAGAGTCCTTGAAGAACATTCGAGGTTATGAGACCCCGCAGATGATCATGCCGGGAATCGTTTCGATTCAGACAACGGCCTTCACGAGTTACGCAGATACAGCACTAGAGATGCAAGCCTTCACGTCCTTGTTGAAGGAGCAGGGGGGGCTGGAATCGTGTCCGATGATCATCCTTTGTGATGATAGTTCGTTCCTAAGTGCGAACCTGAGCAACTTCTTATGGGCAACCTTTACCCGTAGCAACCCTTCGCATGATATGTATGGTGTAAATAGCGGAACCAACCACAAACATTGGGGCTGTGATCAAGTTATTATTGATGCGCGTGTGAAACCGCACCAGGCCCCCCGCTGATTCCCGATGCTTCGGTGGAGAAGAGTATTGAACGGTTTTTTGTGAATGGAGCCAGCCTGGGATCAATCAAATTGTAATCCGGGATGCGTTAAAGGAGTTCAAACGCGAGAGTTTGGGCTCCTTGTTGCTTCATTCATGATTAAAAACCGGGACTAATATCTGCATTAGACTGAGGATAAAGTCTTAGGTGTTCGTATTTCCCTTTATGATTAAGGTCATTTGAACTATGCATAAAAAGAAGAATTATAACGATATAAAGAAGTATAGGTATTTTGTGGACCCGATCCGTTGGGTGCTGTTACTATAATGACTTGTTCAGGGGGAATACCGATTTGAGAATCCATATAATGAACCTGCAAGACGGAGATCGTCTGACAGCGGATACATTCAGCGATGCAGGATTACACGTTCTCGGGAAGGGGACTGTAATCAAAAGTGAGGATATCTCCTTGCTCATGCAGCACCGTGTAGATTATGTAGATATTGAATTGCGCGAAGAGGAAATTACTGAAGCAGAGTTTTTTGCTGCAGCGGCAAAGCATGCTTCCGGCTCTAGTACGAAGGAAGAGATGCCTGAAGAAGAAATGAAGTCCCAATTCATGCAGACTGTACATAATTATCAAAATGCTTTCCTCGAAGCTCTCACCGTTGGTAAGTTCAACGCGACCATGGTGGATGATGCACTTCAACCGATGGTTGAGGGACTGGATGAGCAGAAAGATGTCGTTCATCTCCTGATGATGCTGGAGCGGGATGACGTCAATAACTATACACACTCCATCCAGGTAGGATTGTTGTCCTTCTACCTCGCGAACTGGCTCGGATATTCTCAGAAAGAAAGTTATCAGATCAGTCGCGGTGGCTATTTGCATGACATTGGAAAGTGTAAAGTATCTCACCGGATTCGTAATAAAACAGAACCGTTGACGGCGGATGAGCAGCTTGAAATGCAGCGCCACACCATCTATGGTCATGAAATCATCAAAAATTCCATGACGGATGAAGCGACAGCCTTGGTTGCTTTGCAGCATCACGAGCGGGAAGATGGTTCGGGATATCCGATGCAACTTGGGAAAAACGAAATTCATCCGTATACCCAGATTGTGTCTGTTGCCGATATCTACATTGGGATGAGATCCGGTAATCACGGAGGAAGCAATCCGAATCTGATTAATAACCTTAGAGATATCTATGGAATGGGATTTGGCAAACTGAACGAAAAGCCGGTTCAGGCATTAATGCAGCATTTGCTTCCTAACTTCATCGGCAAACAGGTGTTGCTCAGTAACGGAGAAAAAGGTGTTATTGTTATGAACAATACGTCTGATATTTTTAAACCGTTGATCAAAGTGGAGTCTGAGGAATATCGCGACCTCTCCAAAGAGCGTACACTTGCGATTGATGAATTGCTTATTTGATTTCGATATTCATCGGTGTTCTATATTTATATTGTAGACGGGTCTCCTGTACTAAGACAGGGGAACCGTTTTTTTATATCCTCGCATGATGTGTTGTTCGACCAGAGTGGCAGGAGTATACTTTGCAAAGATTATATTCTCCCTCAGAAGGAGCGATTGCCATGATTGAAGTAACAACTGAGATTACCATACATGCTTCGATTGAACGGTGCTTTGATTATGCCCGTGATATTGAGGTACATACACAGACCGTCTGGAAGCATACAAAAGAACAGGCGATCGCAGGTATAACCACAGGAAGAATTGGAGCAGGGGATACGGTCACATTTCAGGCAACCCATTTTGGCATACGACAGAAGTTGAAGTCCCGAATTGTACAATTTGAAGCACCGTTTCTCTTTGTGGATCAGATGGAGAGAGGAGCTTTCAAGAGTATGCGACATGAACATCATTTCCGTGTATGCGGAGAACAGATGACTTGCATGAGAGATACGCTACGTTTCCAAGCTCCTCTTGGTTTGCTGGGGTGGGCAACAGAACGGCTCATCCTGAAGAGATACATGCAGGCATTTCTGGAGAGTCGCAATCGTAAACTCAAAGTGATGCTGGAGCAGTAATAGTATGAATTGGATAAGGGAGAGGAGAGAAGACATATGATGGACAATGAATATTATGTAGGGTGGGGCACACTTGCCTTGATAAATGCCGGACTGGCTCAGGGAAAAAACAGAAGTGGTCGTAACTGGTTTCTGATTTCCCTGTTATGTGGTCCATTAGCAACCCTCTTTATTGTGGTGTGGAATAAACTGGACTAATTCAACGATTGAGATTTCGATGCATGTGACGATCGATCATCCAGAACAGAAGTGCGGCTGCACTCACACTCGCACCTAACCAGCAAACACCTGTCCAGCCGGCCCATGCATATACCTGGGTAGAAGCAATAGAGCCGATTGCACTGCCAATGGAATAAAAGATCATGTACGCTGCCGTCAGGCGGCTCTGTGCTTCAGGGCGAACTTCGTAGATCAGGCTCTGGTTGGTAACATGTACTGCTTGAACGGCGAGATCGAGAAGGATGACACCAAGGATCAGGAACCACAGGGATTGGTGGACATACCCGATGGGCAGCCAGGATAAAAGCAGAATAACAAGAGAGATGCCGGTTGTTTTTTGACCAAGTCCTCGATCAGCTAATTTGCCTGCACGTGCAGCAGCCAGTGCCCCGGCAGCTCCCGCCAGACCGAATGCACCTATGACCGTATGTGAAAGGGACAGTGGAGGGGCGCTGAGCGGCAGAACCATGGAAGTCCACAAGATGCTAAAGGCTGTAAAAATAAGCATGGCCAGCACACCGCGAACTCGCAACACGGGCAATTCACGGTACAGTTGCAGGACGGAGCCGAGTAATTGAACATAGCTTTGTTTCAGTTGTTGAGGTTGCTGTCGTGGTAGAACAACAAATAAGGCAAGAATCCCGAGTAATGTAAGACTGGCTGAGAAGAGGTATACCGATCTCCAACCGAGCCAATCGTTTAGTGTACCTGCAATCGTTCGTGCGAGCAAAATGCCAATGACGATTCCGCTGGTTACCTGACCAACGATGCGACCGCGTTCGGATGGATCTGCCAAATGGGCAGCAAAGGCAACTAACGTTTGTGTAATTACTGCGAGTAGACCGACGATAGCCATCCCGGTGAACAACAGGGAACTGGACCGTGAGGTTCCTACCAGAACAAGTGCAACCACAGAGAAAAGCATTTGAATGATGATCAATTTACGGGGATTTAAGAGGTCACCGAGCGGAACAAGAAGAAACAGTCCCAGCGCGTAGCATATCTGAGTTACTGTGACGACGATACCTATGGATGACGGAGCGAGGCCGAATTCTTGTGCAATGGAGTCGAGCAAAGGCTGAGCATAATAGATATTGGCTACCGCAAGTCCGCTGCACACGGCAAACAAAAGAGCGGTCAGACGAGACATGGTTGGCCTATTTTCATTTTTATCGGCCGTTTGTACATATGGAGAAGAAGTTTGCATGAATGGATTTCACCTTTCTATTATGTACTGATCGGTATGTTATGTTCCTGCATAACCATACTTTAATTGTGTGAAACCTGTCAACAGAGAAATGGATGAGATAGGATGCTTCGTAAAATGACCTATTGATCTAAGGTTTTTTTATTCTTGTATGGATATGATTTGACTTTATAGTTAGGTTGCTATTAGAGTTTAATTATACTGATCGATATATAAAGAGGTGAATTGTATGGTTAGACAACGGGAATTTGATACGGATAAAGCACTTGAAGCAGCGATGCATACATTTTGGGACAAAGGATTCGAAGCGGCATCTTTGAGTGACTTGACGGCTGCGATGGGCATTCAACGTCCCAGTTTGTACGCAGCTTTTGGCGGCAAAAAGGAACTATTTGAAACGGCATTTCGCAGGTACACGACTCAACATGCTGCTCAAGTAAGAGCGAAACTTCAACAGGTATCTTCAGTACGTGAATCATTTCGTGGCTTATTTGAACATATTGGAGCAGAAGGAAGTGTAACCGAGCCCAGTCACGGTTGTTTTTGCATCAATACGATGGTTGAACTGGCTCCGCATGATCCCAAATTCGCTGTTCTTACAAGGGAGCATCAGATGTATCTGGGTGTACTTTTCAAGGAAACGTTAGAACGAGGGCAACAGAGCGGTGAGTTGTCCGTTGACCTGAACGCAAGTGCGGTCGCGCAGTCACTGGTCGTATCCATGATTGGTTTAACTGTATTGATGAAATCAGGACCAGACCGCTTGTTTGTAGAGCAGAGCATTCAGGTTACGTTGTCTTTGTTGCAGTAATAGGGTGGAATTTGCTTACCAGCGATATCTATGTCTGATGGCATTGGGCAGATCAATGCAGAGTTGCTACAATATACATCAATTGAACTATACATTTACACAAAACGGAGAGGACAGAAATAAGCTGAGGAAGCGGAGCTAAAAGATTTCTGAAAGAAAGCTACATCGGAAGCATATGCCTCGCCTTTATCCCCGGATTTTTCCTTTATAAAAAGGAATCGAAGAAAATCTGGGGATAACAGCGATCAGAAGGTTGTTCTGTCATTGTAGTGACCAGTGTTAATATTCTTTAGTACAATTTATAGATAAGAATTGAGCAGATATAGGAGGAGATCAGGAATGGATACGAAGTTGCGCTGTGCCGTGTTGGATGATTATCAGAACGTTGCGCTTTCATCGGCGGACTGGAATTCCCTGCTGGATCGGGTGGAGGTTCAGACATTCAATAACTATATGGGCTCGGAGGAAAAAGTGATTCAGGAATTACAGGATTTTGATATTGTGGTCCTGATGCGTGAACGTACCCCGTTTCCGGAAACGGTTATTTCACAGTTACCCAAGCTGAAACTTCTGATTACAAGTGGCATGCGTAATGCATCCATAGATCTCAAGGCTGCGGAAAGCAGCGGGGTCATCGTGTGCGGAACCGAGGGAAGCTTCAATCCGCCAACGGAGCTCACATGGGCACTGATTCTGGGTCTGTCGAGGCATTTGGTAACGGAAAATAATGCACTTCGTTCCAATCGAAACTGGCAGAGCACCTTAGGCATAGATCTACATGGAAGAACCCTTGGTTTGCTCGGTTTGGGTAGAATAGGTACTCGCATGGCTGAAATCGCACATGCATTCGGCATGAATGTGATGGCTTGGAGTGAGAATCTGTCACCAGAGAAGGCCGATCAGCAGGGCGTCATTTGGTCCGAGACCAAAGAACAACTGCTGGCACAGAGCGACATTGTATCCATTCATCTGGTATTAAGTGAACGTACGCGCAATCTGATTGGACAGGCTGAATTTCAACAAATGAAACCTAGTGCACTATTGATCAATACGTCGCGAGCAGGCATTGTCGATCAGGATGCTATGGTGAAGGCGTTACAGGGTGGCTTAATTGCTGGTGCAGGTCTGGACGTATATGAGCAGGAACCACTGCCGGTCAACCACATTATGCGGTCATTACCCAATGTCCTGGCCACACCGCACCTGGGTTATGTTACCCGTGGGAATTATGAAATCTATTATAATCACATTGTAGAGAACATGGAGATGTTCCTGAAGGGGACACCGATCAGACAACTGTTACCTTTGGAAGAAATGGGCTGAATTGAGACTCAGCTATAAGTGTATTAGACTCAGCGACAACAAGGTGTTGCCAGAAGAGAGCATACTGGGCAACACCTTTTTAGTGTCTGGGTCAGTCGTCTGGATGGTGGTAATAACGTTTTGGATATAAGGGGGTCTAGGATGTAGTACATTCTGACTCCTAACACTCCAAATAGTTAACCGTGTGATCCTCGCGAAGAGGAACGAATCATGGCAACACTCGATTCACGAACGATTAGGCGCGGTTCAAATTGAATATGCTCGTAATCGCTAGTATTCATCTCCCGAATTCGCTTTAACAACAGCTCGGTCGCAAGTCTGGCTACTTCTTCCCCCATAATCGACACTGAACTGATCTGCGGAGAAGTGACGGTGGTCCACTGATTGTTATCTATCCCCACGACAGCCACATCTTCAGGCACACGAATGCCTAACTCTTTGAAACGATTAACTAATCCAATGGCGACCATATCATTAATGGCATAGACGGCATCTGGCATATGTGTAAGTCCATAGAAATAATCTGCGGCGTTGGCCCCCGTATTCAATGAAAAGTCCTCACCGAAGTAGACGAGAGAGATATCCACATGACCCACGGCTTGCTCGTAGGCACGGTAACGTTCCTCGATAATGTCTTTAGGTGCTCCGGCATAGGCGATTCGGGTTCGTCCGATCTTGAATAGATGTTCCATCACTAATCTGCCCTCAGGTTGAGAGAGAGAGACGATATCCGCCTTCATTCCTGACTCCAGTTTCTTGCCATAATTAATCATGGAGATGGGGAGAGGAGCTTTATCGATCAATCCGGGCAATGTTTTGGGATATGCCAGGGGCATGAAGACCAGTCCGTCCACATGCAGTTTTTTTACATTACGAATGGTTTCCAATTCGGTTCGGGCATTGCCGGCCGTATTGATCTGTACGACATGATAGCCATGCTGCTTCGCGGTTTGCTCCACAGACCAGGAAATCTCGGGAATGATGGCATTGCGTATGTCGGGTACAACGAGCGCAATCTGATGAGTTTGCCGGATCTTCAGACTTTGTGCAGAGGTGTTGGGTACAAACCCCAGCTCTTCAATGGCTTGCATGACCGTATCCCTTGTTTTGCTGCTGATACCTTCGGAGTTGTTGATAGCACGGGATACGGTAGCAATACCTACACCGGCACGTTCTGCTACGTCCTTAATCGTAAGTTTGTGTTCTTTGCTCAATGTATGGTTACCTCACTTTATCGGAAACGATTCCGAATTTTAGGGATATGTATGGATTGGATGATAATCCTATATGTTGATTATAACATTTGTGCATACAAGTATCTTGTGTACAGCACCAGATTCATACAGATGCATGTCGTGTTTCCGTGATTTCATCATATACAATAGAAGATTAACCCTCGTGGATTAAATTGTATATCATCACGAGATAGACATATTTATGGGGAAATATGTTTGACAGTGTATCTCAAATGTGACATATTTAATTTACGGAAACGTTTCCGATTATATCAAATACTTATGATCTGGGAGATGAAACGAATGAAAGCATTACGTTGGCATGGAGTGAAGGATCTACGTCTCGAACATATTGATGAACCCCAACCTGAAGAGGGTAAGGTCAAAATAAAAGTGGAATGGTGCGGAATCTGCGGTAGTGATCTGCACGAGTATACGGCAGGTCCAATCTTCATCCCGGCTCAAGCTCCACATCCGTTAACAGGGGAACAAGCGCCTGTAGTCATGGGTCATGAATTCTCTGGACAGGTGGTGGAAGTAGGCGAGGGCGTTACCCGTTTCCAGGAGGGCGACCGTGTTGTGGTTGAACCAATCTATGCCTGTGGTCATTGCGAAGCATGTAAACAGGGAAGATACAATTTGTGCGATCAGATGGGCTTTCTGGGCTTGGCGGGGGCGGAGGAGGCTTCTCCGAGTACGTTACAGCTGCGGAAAACATGGTGCATTCCATCCCTGATTCCATCTCTTACGAGCAAGGGGCACTGGTCGAACCTTCGGCTGTAGCTCTTCACGCGGTGCGCCAAAGCAAACTGAAAGTGGGCGATACGGCAGCGGTATTCGGTGCAGGTCCAATTGGACTGCTGGTGATTGAAGCACTCAAAGCTTCGGGAGCATCCGATATTTATGTGGTGGAGTTGTCTGAGGAACGGAAAGCAAAAGCGGCAGAACTGGGTGCCATTGTGATGGATCCAACACAGTTCAATGTGGTGGAAGAGATCCATGAACGCACACAGGGCGGCGTTAACGTAGCTTATGAAGTAACCGGTGTTCCGCGTGTGCTACAACAAGCCATCGATTCGACACGCATTGGCGGCGAACTGATGATCGTCAGCATTTTTGAACAGGAAGCGCCTATTCATCCGAATTCCATTGTAATGAAGGAACGTACGGTAAATGGCATTATCGGTTACCGCGATGTTTTCCCGGCAGTCATTAGTCTGATGGAAAAAGGGTTTTTCCCTGCAGACAAGCTGGTGACCAAACGAATCTCATTGGATGAAGTGGTGGATCATGGATTCGAGGCGCTGTTGAGAGAGAAAAACCAGGTGAAGATTCTGGTGAAAGCTGAATAGAAAGTAGAGTGGCAAACGAAATAAAGAAGTGTGAAACCAAGTTGAAGTAGCTAAATATGAAGTAGACAGCGGCAGTGAGATGATTACCAATAGACAACGTATCTTTCGATGCGATTGTCTATTTTTTTTTGTCTATATCGGGCGGAATATGTTGCATGCACGGGTGGATTTACATAGTATAAAAAGATACAATTTGTATCATCTTGGTATAAAGGTAAAAGTCATGAAAATATGAAGGAGGAAGCGGACATGCAGAGACATACGAAATGGACAGCCGTGATTTTGACCATCGTTGCAGGAATGAGCTGGATGCTTATGGGGAATTCCAAACCGAGAAACCACACTTCAACGAATCAACCACCTGCAACAGAACGTGGGCTTGCCAAGGTGTCGAATGCGCCAATCAGTTCAGCTGACGTAACAGCTAAGATTGAACTGCTGGGGAGACCTTTTACCAAAACACCGTATGCTAATAACGTCTGGGACATGCAACTTTACAAAGGTAAGATCTATTTGGGTCACGGAAATAGCAGTAATCTGGGCGTAGCGCCGAATTCAGGGCCTATTCCTGTTATTTATTATGATACAGCCAATGCATTATTCAAGACTCAGTCGGTGACCAACAGCAATCCGGGCATTGTGCCATCGACCAAGATGTATGTGGATGAGGAACAGATTGATATCTACCGAGTGCTGAATGACAAGCTATATATCCCTGGCAACGATTCAGATAGTGAGGCTTGGGAACTTGGCAACTTCTATCGTCTGGATGGAGAGGTATGGACCAAATATCGCAATCTGCCGCTAGGTGTACACGTATACGATTTGGCATCCTATAAGGGCAAGATGTTTGCAGCGCTGGGTACGGAATCGAAACCAACCCTATTAATCTCTCATAATGAGGGTGTAAGCTGGCAAAAATATGCGACTATCAATACGTTTGGCTTCAGGGCCTATACGTTATTCGAACTTAATGGCAAATTATATGCCTCTGGCATGATGTATCCTGCCAATAAAATATGGAACGACAAAACCAATATTCTGGAGATTAATGAGCAACTTCAGAAACGGGACGTTGTCATCTATGGCAACAAAATGTTGCCGGGACTTACCTATCAAACGGGCACCATTCCTTATAATAAAATAGGCAAAAATATTAACTTCAATAACAAGTTACTGTATATAGCGGGAGGCGTGTTCAATGATGGGCAGCTGTTGCCCAAATCGTTAAATGTCATGACCGACATTAATCAGGCAAGACGTGTCATTCTGCCAGATGCCAAGGCGCTTCCTACGGATGTACTCTTACGGAATGGCAAGGTATACGTACTAACATATACACGCCAAAGTGCCAATCTGTATACAAACCGGGTCTATCAATCGACTGATCTGACAACGTGGAATGAGATTTTGCGATTTAATCAGGACACGTACGCCAAGTCATTCGAAGAGAATGAAGGTGACTTCTACTTTGGTTTGGGTACGGACCCGGATGTGTTATCGACTTCGTCAGGGAAAATGCTTCGAGTGAACAGGGGAGATATCCCCGTGAATTCTAATTAAATTGGAAGGAAGATTATGGATTATATACTATGCTACATCCACATTATTGGTTACCGGGAAAATAATTGACGATGTGGTAGAATGCAGGGCAGACTGAAGCAGCATTGTGATTGTACAGAGACTGCTTAGGGTGTGCTCTGTTTTTTTGTACTTATGATTAGCATGAATGCCTGCCTTCGAAAATTTGAAAATAAAATTTAGAAACTATAAAATGGATAGAGGAATAACCTTGATCAGTCAGCTGGATTACATCGGTTTATTTTATATACCAGCCTATCGCATTCATGTGAATGCAAATTTCCACACTTCCAATTGTAAAGGAGCAATATACGATGAACGTACCTTCCGCATTATTTCAACCATTCACCTCGGATAAGCTAACCCTGTCTAACCGAATCGTTATGGCACCCATGACACGTGGATTTTCACCAGAGGGTGTACCTGGCCCAGAAGTTGCAGAATATTACCGTCGCAGAGCAGCGGGTGGTGTGGGGCTTATCATTACAGAAGGCACAGGCGTTGGTCATCCATCTTCTGTTAGTGGGGCGAGTATCCCGTTATTTCATGGGGAGGATTCACTACAAGGTTGGGCTAACGTAGTGGAAGCCGTACATGAAGCAGGTGGCAAAATCATGCCCCAGTTGTGGCATGTGGGGACAGCACGTCGTTCCGGCGATCTGCCTAACACAGAAGCTGAGCCAGTAAGTCCCTCAGGAGTTAGCATGGCAGGTGAAGCGACGCGTGAGCCGTTGACGGAAGATGAGGTTAAAGAACTTGTGCAGGCTTTTGCCCAAGCGGCAGCGGATGCACAGCGTATTGGTTTTGACGGAATCGAGCTTCATGGGGCACATGGATACCTGATTGACCAGTTTTTCTGGGAGCAAACGAACCGACGGACGGACAAGTATGGTGGTGACCTGATACAGCGAACCCGATTTGCAGTTGAAGTGATCGAAGCATGTCGTGCTGCGGTGGGTCCTGATTTCCCAATCGTGCTTCGCTTCTCCCAATGGAAGATGGGCAATTATGATGCACGTCTGGTGGAGACACCGGAACAATTGGAGCAATTCCTTAAACCGTTGATTGCAGCAGGGGTGGATATATTCCATTGCTCTACGCGTCGGTTCTGGTTGCCGGAATTCGAAGGATCTGAGTTGAACCTCGCGGGTTGGACACAGAAGTTAAGTGGCAAACCCGCGATCTCTGTTGGATCGGTAGGACTGGAAGCGGAGTTCGTGGACAGATCAGCCGAGAATCAGGGAACAGGGGATGCCCATCTGGAGCAATTGAATGAGAAGATGGAGAATGGTGAATTTGACTTGATCGCCTTGGGACGTGTACTACTGAGTGATCCCGAATGGCCTGCCAAAGTTCGTGAAGGTCGTACATCCGATATCATTCCGTTTACAACGGAAGTGTTGACAACACTCCATTAACCCAACCGGAAACAAACCGGGAAAAATACAATGAGCCGCCAACAGGCGGCTTTCTAATACCACTATAATGATAATTTCAACATATGAAAAATTCACAATAGTAAATCATTTCAACCGCCGCTGATACCTTCTGCGTATCCCTCACTCCGCTCACGCCCTATGTCACAACACCATTAGGTACCACACCTTGGCTTCCAAAGAAATCATTTTTTATACGCGCGTCTTCGGCTTCATTACGATTCAATCTCCAGCACGACTCATTTTGAAATTTAACCACCTTATGATAAGGTTATGCCTGAACCTTTGAGTCGCCATTACGAGACACTACATAAGGAGGATGACATCCTTGAACATCTATAGTTACGATTCGAAGAACTCAAAAAACAAGTGGTTCAGATCCCTGCAGATCATGTGTATTCTGCTGGGTATTTTGCTGCTTTTGTCAGCATGTGGGCGAGGACAGCAATCTTCCTCAGCAACAGATTCCAACGCGAATTCGAATACCGGACAATCTTCGTCTTCACCAGAGCAGAATACAGTCCCGCCAGAGGAACATGCGCAAGATGAAGCGCAGGAGGAGCTTGATCCGGTTCAGGAGCAACTCAATGGATTAACGCTGGAAGAGAAGATTGGTCAGATGATACTGGCTGGCGTTCAAGGGACAACACTGGACGATCAAGCGAAACAGATGATTACGGATCAGAAGGTAGGGGGCATTATTTTCTATGCCAACAATGTCACGACACTTGAGGGGACAGCCAAGTTCGTGCAATCCATCAAGAAAGCGAATCAGGCCAACCCGGTGCCGATCTTCATGAGTGTGGATCAGGAGGGTGGCAAAGTCAGCCGTATGCCAGAGAACGTTGAATCCATTCCATCCAATGGGAAGGTGGGTCAGACGAAAGATAGCGCGCTTGCTGAAACGATGGGGGAATTACTCGCCAGACAGGTGAAGCTTGCGGGATTTAACGTAGATTTCGCTCCTGTACTGGATATTAACAGTAATCCGAAGAACCCGGTCATTGGGGATCGTTCATTCGGCAGTTCTGCTGATCTGGTGTCACGTCTGGGGATTGCAGAGCTGAAAGGTCTGCGCAGTGAAGGTGTTATTCCGGTAGTGAAGCATTTCCCGGGTCATGGCGATACATCAGTGGATTCCCATCTGGATCTGCCTGTGGTCAACAAAACAGAAAAGCAACTGGCTAAGCTGGAATGGATTCCGTTCCAGGCAGCAGTGAAGGAGCAAGTGGAGGCCGTTATGGTTGCACACATTTTGTTCCCAAAACTTGATAAGGATCATCCGGCTTCCTTGTCGGATGTCATTATTGGTGAACATCTGCGTGGGAAACTCAAGTATGACGGTGTCGTCATTACAGATGATCTGAGCATGGGAGCAATCGCGAAGAACTATACGTTGGACGAAGCAGCCATAGCGACAGTTCAGGCAGGAAGTGACATCTTGTTGGTAGCTCACAGCTATGATAGTGCGAAGACGATTTTTGATACGCTAATGAATGCGGTGAACTCAGGCAAGATTTCCAAGTCTCGAATCGATGAAAGTGTATATCGTATCCTGGCATTGAAACAACAGTACAAGTTATCGGACCAACAGCAAGCCTCCGGAGATCTGAAGCAGTTGAATGCGGACATTCTGGAATGGGGCAAGCAAGTCAATGCTCGATAATACATCCTGTGTTATGATTTGGGCAGAGGTGAGACTCATCGATGTATACCATTCTGATTATAGAAGACGACCCGAAGATTGCAGGGTTATTGAAATCCCATATTGAGCGCTATGGAGACAGGGCTGTATTGGTTGAGGATTTTGAAAGGATTGTACAACAGTTCGAGCAGGTAGAGCCTCATGTTGTGCTTCTGGATATCAATCTGCCAAGTTACGATGGATTCTATTGGTGCCGCCAGATTCGGACGATGTCCACATGTCCAATCCTGTTTATCTCCGCCCGAAGCGGCAAGATGGATCAGGTTATGGCGCTGGAGAACGGTGCAGATGATTATATCACGAAGCCCTTTGAACATGAGATCGTCATGGCCAAAATTCGGAGTCAGCTACGCCGGGTATACGGCGATTATGCTGTACGAGACGAGGAGCGCAAGGTGGAACTGGATGGCTTGGTCGTGTACTTGGAAAGACTGGAGATTCAGCTCGGTGATCGCAAAGTACAGTTGACGAAGAAGGAAACCATTCTGCTGGAAACATTATTGCGTCGCAGTCCCAAGCTGGTGAGCCGGGAGACCATTCTGGAGAAGCTTTGGGATGACTCCTTTGTAGATGACAACACGCTGAGCGTTAATGTTACCCGGGCGCGCAAGCGATTAGCCGAGCTTGGAATTACGGATGCACTGGAAACGGTCAGAGGATCAGGCTACCGTCTGATCAACAACTGGAAGACGATTTCACCCTCATGAGATTATTCTTACGAGAACATCTCGCGCTGACTTGCTGGGTTATGGCGATCTTGTTGACCGTTGTAGCCGTGTTCTGGTACGACGGATACAACGATTGGGTAACGGCTGCCTATGCAGCAGCGCTCGGGTTTTTTTTGTACATAGGATACTTGGTCTATCGTTATATGTCCCATCGTGCCTTCTACACCCGAATGACACGGTCGATGGATTCGCTGAAAGAATTCGTACCCTTGAATGAGACAAGTCCGTTATCGCTGGCACTGGAAAAGCTGCTGGATTCACAATACGCACAATATCACACACATCTGCACCGGCTGGAACAGCGTCAACAGGAATATCTGACGTTTATGAACCAGTGGGTGCATCAGATGAAGACACCGTTATCGGTCATCGAATTGACTGTGGAAGAGCATGAAGATGATGATCCACGCCTCATGAGCATTCGGGAAGAAGCGGACCAGATGAGAAGGGGATTGGAGACGGTACTGTATGTCGCACGTCTGGATACTTTTGAACAGGACTTTAGTGTTGAACCCGTCATACTCAAGACCGTTGGTGAGGAGGCGATCCATGAGCTGAAACGTTTCTTCATTCGCAATCATGTCTATCCCGAGATGCATATCGATTCGTCGCTGGTTGTACAATCCGATGCCAAGTGGATTCGTTTCGTATTGGTGCAGTTACTGTCCAATGCGATTAAATACTCTGCTGGCAATGGGCGAAAGATCTACCTTCGTGCATATGAAGCGGAGCGCTCTATTATTCTTGAGGTGCAGGATCAAGGGATCGGGATTCCGAAGTCGGATCTGAACCGGGTGTTCCAGCCTTTTTTCACCGGGGAGAACGGGCGGCATTTCAAAGAATCTACGGGAATGGGACTGTATATTACGAAAGAAGTGCTGGTGCGGATGAACCATCGGATCGATCTCCAATCTGTGTACCACGAAGGGACGACCGTCCGTATTACTTTCAGCTCGTAATAGGTATATTTCTGCTTATAATTACAATGTAGACGTCGATTGCCTTTCGGGGCAAAGGCGTCTTTTTTGGGTATCCTGATTCAACCTTACAAGATTGTCATGTTCATGAAAGGTTAAACCATAGGAGATTAGTCCAAACTTCGGTAGACTGTAGTCAGAAGATCACATTATCACCGTATTAGTCATACAGGATTACAGAAATGGCCATTTGCTTCATCCATTCACACAGTAGCAATGTAAGTGAAGTGTAACTGAATCCATCTTAATAATGATATTAAAATTGTAAGGAGTTGTATGTATGGAGATATGTTCTGTGCAACAGATCAGCAAAATCTATAAAGGCATCGTTTCATATGAAGCGTTATCGGACATCGACCTCAGCATTCAGGAAGGGGAGTTTGTCGGCATTATGGGACCATCGGGCAGTGGCAAAACAACGTTGCTGAACATGATCTCGACCATTGATCATCCGACATCCGGAGAACTGCGGATTGCAGGCAAGAATCCATTTGAACTTAACCAGGATGAACTTGCGCTGTTCCGGCGCAAAGAGCTGGGATTTGTTTTCCAATCGTTCAATCTGTTAAATACATTGACAGTCAAGGAAAACATCGTGCTGCCACTTACTCTTGACGGCGTTTCGCTAGCAGAGATGAACACGCGTGTAGAACAGCTGGCAAGTAAACTAGGAATCGAGAACATTTTGAACAAGCGGACATATGAAATTTCGGGTGGGCAGGCACAACGTACAGCGATCGCCAGAGCACTTATCCATTCGCCCAAGCTGATTCTGGCTGATGAACCAACGGGCAATCTGGATTCGAAGGCGGCAAGAGATGTCATGGAAATACTCGAAACCCGCAATCAGGAGGATCAGGCCACGATGCTGCTGGTCACCCATGATGCAATGGCAGCAAGTTATTGCAGTCGGGTCGTCTTTATCAAGGATGGTAAATTATATAACGAAATCCATTACGGTGATAACCGTGCGGCTTTTTATCAGAAGATTATTAATGTATTATCCCTGATGGGAGGGTCAGGACATGAATTTTCGCCAGTTCGCCATTAATAATGTTGTTCGTAACAAACGGATATATCTGGCCCATTTTCTGAGCAGTACGTTCTCTGTCATGATCTTTTTCACTTATGCATTGCTCCTGTTTCATCCCGATCTGAAAGAAGGATTAAAGGGATCAAGCGGGACGGTTACAATGCTTGCGAACCAGGGATTCATGATTGCAGAGGTGATTATATTCATCTTTTCATTCCTGTTTTTGCTCTATTCGGTCGGGTCATTTCTGAAGACACGCAAAAAGGAATTTGGTATTTTCCTGATTCTCGGCATGACGCGCAAACAGATGAACCGGCTCCTGTTTATGGAGAATATGTGTATCGGGATCGCGGCGATCATTGCGGGTATCGGGCTGGGTATCATTTTTGGCAAGTTGATCCTGCTGATCTGTGGCTCCATGCTGGCTGTAGAGAACAGCCTTCCGTTTTATTTTCCACTGAAAGCTATTGCCCTGACGGCTGGCGCATTTCTGCTGCTGTTCGTGGTCATCGCAATGTCCTCATCATTGCTCATTCGCAAAGGTACGCTGATTGAACTTGTGAAATCGGAGGAAAAACCCAAGCCTGAACCCAAAGCATCGCGTCTGCTCGCCTTGTTATCAGTATTGTTGATCGGCGGGGGCTATGCAGGGGTATTCACTTTTGTATGGGTAAGCTTCTCGTTTCCGTTATTACTGGCAAGTGTCGTGGTCGTTATTGCAGGTACGTACTTACTGTTCACACAGCTCAGTGTGTACGTGATCCGGGCACTCAAAGGCAATCCACGGTTATTTTTCCGTAAAACCAATTTGCTCTTCCTATCGGAACTTACGTATCGAATGAAAGATAACGCGATCATGTTTTTCATGGTAAGTATCATCTCGGCTTCTTCATTTACGGGAATTGGCACCATGCTCGCGATTGCTGACCCGGGGTTGTCGTCGATGTCGAATCCGTACGCATTCAGCTATATGAATTCATGGGATACTCCCCAGTCAGAGCGACATATTCGGCAGATTGAAGAAACGTTGATTGATCATGAAGTTCCCTACGTGAAGGGCAGTTATGCTCCTATAGTGGAAAATAACAATGGAAATATTATCAAGCTAAGTGATTATAACCGTCTGGCGAAGGCACTTGGGTATGAAGAACGTACGTTGAAACAGATCGATGAGTCATTTATGACACCAAGCAATTTGGCGGTTCGTAAGAAGCTCCGTGATCAGGCTGAACAAGGATTCTCGGGGGCTGAGGTCAAGTTGTTGATTGAGAATCGGTCCGAACAGATTCGACTAGTGACACCTGGTACCGATATTGTGATTCCTTTTCAAAATGAAATTAATCTCTACGTCGTAACCGACGAATGGTTTGAGAAGATGAGACCAGCGTATAACCAGGAAGTGGGGATGCCTGAAAATTTCTATTCCAACCGTACGACTCAATTTGTCGTAAAAGATTGGATGAGTACACGCAGCTTCGCTCCTGAATTGATCGAATCCATTAAAAGCGATCATTCCGACAGAGGTTATTACGAGGTCAGCGCGCTTGTGGTGGATTGGCTAAATTCCAAGCAGACCAATGGCATTATTCTAATTTTGAGCGGCCTGATCGGCATTGTTTTCTTCACTTTTGCAGCAAGTTTCACGTATTTCAGACTCTACGCAGACCTAGAACGGGATGAAGCGCAGTATCGCATGATTGGTAAGATGGGACTCAGCCGTCCTGAACTCCGCAAGATCGTAACAAGGCAGCTATTGCTTATGTTCTTCCTGCCGATTCTGGTCGCCGTCATCCACAGTTCGGTTGCCTTTGTAGCGTTGCAGCAGCTGGTCGATTTCTCGGTCTTCGGCTACAGTCTGCGGATCTTCATGGTGTTTGCATCCATGCAGGTATTATTTTTTGCACTTGTACGCTGGCGGTATCTGCGTCACATGTATTCCAAGTTAGTCTAAAATAGATGGCGAACAGACACTGGGCTTATCGCTCGGTGTCTGTTGACTTTTGGATGCAAGGCACAGTACTATTTCATTAGATACAGAATGTATCATTACATAGTTTCTCAATAGGGGGACAGATCATGAGCATCACGATGTCTCGTGGACAAGCTTACATTCACCGATTGAATGATGAGCGGAATGTATGGTTGGACGGAGAGCGTATCCAGGTAACCGAACATCCGGCCTTTCAGGGAACACTGCAAACGATAGAAGGGCTGTTCAATCTGGCGGATGATCCGGAGACAAGGGATATCGTTGCTTACTGGGACGAACAGACAGGAAGTTACGTGCATCAATCCTTTCTTGTGCCGCGTTCAGCTCTAGATGTGACCAGCAGGGCAGCGGCATTTCGACTATGGTCTGATCGGACATATGGAGTCATGAGCCGACTGTCTGATTATGCCCGATCCCGCCTGACGGGTTGGTATGCCACACGGCATGAGATGACAGCACACGACCCGGCATTCGCGGGTAGAATATCAGACTATTATGAAGAAGCCAAACGAAAAGATGCATTCCTGACGATTGTTCAGCGTGACCCGCAGATTAATCGTTCATTGCCTGTCGGAGAAGACGAGGATGCCATGTTGCGGATTGTCAAAAGTAATACAGAAGGTATGGTCATTCGCGGGGCCAAAATGATTGCAACAGCCGCTCCGTATGCGGATGATATCATCGCATACCCGGTGCAGCGAATCCCGAGCCACCGCCCCGAGCTGGCCCATATGGTGATTGTGGCCGCAGACAGTCCGGGTTTACATATGATGTGTCGGGAGTCCTTTGCAGCCAAAGATTCGGATAGATCGCATCCGCTAAGTGCGCAGTATGATGAAATGGATGCCGTTTTATTTTTTGATGACGTATTCGTACCTTGGGAACGCGTATTACTGCACAACAATCCTGAAGCTGTGTGGCAGATTCGCTGTAATGCAGCTTCATCCAGTCTTGCCTATCATCAGAGCATCATTCGCTTGCATTCGAAACTTGCGTTCATCACTGCTGTGACCTCATCCATTGCCAAGGAGATTGGGGTAGACTCCTTCCTGAATGTGCAGGAACAGCTCGGCGAGATGATTAGTCAGATGCAGACGATTGAGGGGTTGGTGATTGCAGCTGAATCTCAGTCTAAACCGGATTCCTTCGGGAACTGGATACCGGAATTCAAATATATCGAAACAGCACGTAACTTGGGTAATCGTTATTACCCCCGTGCGGTGGAAATCCTGAAAACGATCGCTGCCGGCGGGCTGTTTCAGATTCCTTCAGGAACTTTTGAGCAGAATGGATCTATGGGTTCCCTGATGGGGCAATATCTTGGCGGAGTTACGATGCAAGCACCAGAGAAAATTCGTTTATTTCAGCTTGCCTGGGAACTGACCGGAAGCCCACTTGGAGCAAGACATGATCTGTACGAACGTTTCTATGCGGGTGATCCCGTCCGCAATCGTGCGAGCCAATATGTTCAATATGACAAGGAAGCATTGTCAGCTAAGGTTGGACCGTGGCTTATTCCTCGTGAAAACTGATCCCGTGTGAATCGAACGAATGTAAGAATATATGAACGAATGAATCTTCTGAATGAAGAATATAGTTTGTTGCTCAAAGCCTTGGCCTGCGCCAGGGCTATTTATTTAGATTATCTTTAGAATTGATTTAGGTTGAATTAAGAGACGTAGTATATAGTATTAATATTGAGATAGGCATAGAGTATAGGAAATGAGAGGAATGACATGAGATACACCGTATTAATTGCAGATGACGAACCAGAGATTGTGGAGCTGCTACAGCTCTATCTGGAGAAGGATTACAACATAATGACTGCGGTGAACGGGGCCGAAGCGCTACAATGCATACGTTCAACACAGATTGATCTGGTCATACTGGACATCATGATGCCTGTCATGGATGGATTACAGTTGATTAAGCAGATCAGGGCCACGCATCACATGCCTGTTCTGTTCCTGTCCGCCAAAAGTCAGGATCACGATAAAATTCTGGGACTTGGACTCGGTGCGGATGACTATATATCTAAACCGTTCAACCCGCTGGAGATCGTTGCCAGAGTAGAGGCACTGCTCCGGAGAGTCAATCATTTTGATGCACCAGAGACCAAGGCAACAGAAGAACAGAATCTTATGCTTGGTGAGCTTATGCTGGATCGATCCCAATGTATCCTTTTCCGTTCGGGTAAGCCTGTGACGTTGACCTCTACCGAGTATAAAATCGTGGAACTACTGCTGAATCAGCCTGGTCGAGTGTTTACCCGCAAAAAAATATACGAAGCGGTCTGGGGAGATTATTATGCACACGAAGACAGCACCATTATGGTACATATCAGCAACATTCGGGAGAAAATTGAGCGTGATTCCAGACAACCGGAATATCTCAAAACGATAAGGGGACTGGGATACAAAATTGAAGCGCCCATGGAAAGCTAGAGAAAAGCGATTGTTGCAGACATCCCTGACATTGGACTTTCTGATATTTAACTTCTTTTTGTTGTTACTGGTACTGATTGTCTATCTTATCGTGTCATTGGATGTGGTCGATTTCCGTATTTCGGATCAGGTGGTTGATCCCGATCTGAATGTCGAAGCACATGTGTATGTGAAGGAACTGGAGAATATAAGGTCTTCCGGTAACCCCAACCAGACCAGCGGCACAGAAATTCAACGTCTCAAGGATAGTGGCGGCTGGATGGAGATTCTGGATGAAGATCGCAAGTTGATTCGCCATGTTGGTGACAAGCAAGATACGTTTACCCAATACAGTGAAGCCGATCTGTATGATGGACTCGAAAACCGGAGCGACCAGCCTTACTATTATTCGATCACTCCGTTTGCTTCAGAAGGAGCGGCAGCATATGTTTTGCTCAAAATCCCGCGTGATCTGGTCAGTGTACGGATTAATGATAATCAGCTGATAACCAACCTGAAGCATCCATTATCCTTTTACATTATGATCGGCATCGGTTTGGTCTTGCTGTTGATTTTCGTGTACAGCTACTGGGTCGCACGGCGAATCAAAAAACCGCTGAGTATTCTTTCCTCGGGGCTTACGCAAATGATTCAGGGGAACTACAGTACGCGCATGTTGATCTCGGCGGAAAGGGAGTTTGTCCAGATCGGTGAGACTTTTAACTATATGGCGGACGTCATTGAGAATACATCAGCTGAGAAAAGATACGCAGAAGAGAGCAAGCAGCGACTGATTGTAGACTTGTCCCATGACCTGAAAACACCCATAACTTCGATACAGGGATATGCCCAAGCTTTGGTCGAGGGCCGCGGGGAGGATAAGGACAGGCAGCAAAGATATCTGGGTTACATCTATAACAAATCTGTCCAAGTCGCACGCATGATACAAAATATGCTGGAGCTGCTGAAAGTGGATTCGCCGGATTTCCACATGCAGATCGAGAGAAGAGAAATTGGGGAATTCGTACGTGAAATTATGGCAGATACCTACGGGGAGATTGAACAGAAACATTTTGTCCTTCATGTGCTTGTTCCTGATCAGGAGATCTATGCGAGGTATGACCCGGAGCTGTTGTCCAGAGTTATTCAGAATCTGATCACGAATGCACTGTCTTACAATCCGCGTGGAACGGAACTTCGTGTAGAGCTCATTCCAATGGATACCCATGTGGTAATTGAGGTGGGTGATACCGGAGTGGGCATACCACAAGAACTATGGGCCACCATTTTTGACCCGTTTGTGCGTGGGGATGAGGCTCGGACAGCTACCGGAGGTACTGGACTCGGATTGTCCATCGCAAGACGAAATACAGAGAAAATAGGTGGACGGCTGCTCCTCTCAGAGCGCGGGCGAGAGACCACTGTGTTTACTATACAAATACCGATTGAAAGAACCGACAATAGAGTTAGATGGGTTTCAACATAAAGAAAAGGTCATGTGGAGGGGAATATTTTGTTCAAAGGAAATTCGTTTGTCCGGTTCAGTATTGCACTAGCGCTGGTTTTGGTTAATATCTATTTATTATCACGTGTGAGCTTCATCTTTCAGCCGCTCGTGACCATGATCACGGTGATCACCGTGCCGATGATGTTATCGGTATTCTTTTATTATCTGCTGCGACCGCTTGTGAATTATATGGAGAGAAAGAAATTGAATCGTACGCTTAGTATTTTGCTAATCTACCTGGCATTTGCTATTCTGATTGTGTTGTTCATCGTTGGACTATGGCCATCGCTGCGTGAACAGCTGGTTAATCTGGTCGATAATGCACCTAATCTGCTTAACACATTAAGTGAACAGCTGAGAGAGCTGGAACAGAATGGAGCCATACAGGCATTGTTCCCCGAGGGTTCGACGCCATTATCTCAAATTACCGATTATATCAACAAAGGGTTCAATTTTGTGACCAATTACGTAAGTGGATTTTTCTCACTCGTTTCCAGTTTTGCGATCATCTTGTTTACACTACCAATCCTTTTGTTCTATATGCTATTACAAGGTGAGAAATTTGGTCGTAAACTGGCACATATTGCACCAAAACGTTTCCAAAAAGACAGCCGCGAAGTCGTGCTTGAGATTGATCAGGCGCTAAGTGGTTTTATTGTAGGTAGAGTGCTTGTGAATCTGGCGTTGGGCGTTCTGATGTACATCGGTTTCCTGATCATTGGATTGCCGTATGCGCTGCTGCTGACCGTGGTAGCGGTTATCATGAACTTTGTTCCGTTTATCGGAGCGATTGTGTCGTCCGTCCCGATTGTGATCATGGGTCTCGTGGTATCGCCATCGGTTGCTATCTGGTCTCTGATCATTATTCTGGTCGCACAGCAGATTCAGGACAATCTGGTTGCACCTTATGTATTTGGCAAAAAGCTGGATATTCACCCGCTCACTACGATCATTCTGGTGTTGGGTGCAGGGGATCTGGGCGGAATCATTGCGATTCTGATTATTATCCCGGTGTACATGATCGTCAAAATTCTGTTGGTTCGAATCTATCAGATGTTCTTCAAGGACAAATGGCAGAATGCATAGATGTAATCTTGCTAATTCATCAGAGATCATAGAATAAGAAATCATAGAATACATTCAGAAGAAGGAGTGGGAAACATGTCTGAAATCATCGAAATACCAACTAACGAACCTGAATATATCGCACCTCCATCTATTCATATGGGTACCATTCACATCACCAACAATGTACTGTCCAAAATTGTGGGTATGGCAGCTCAAACAACGACAGGTGTATCCTCGATGTCGGTTGGACTGACTGAAGGTATTGCCAAGAGCATCAGTGGCAAGAGTCTGCAAAAAGGAATTGATGTGCACGTCAAAGACGACCAGGCATCCATCCAGTTACGCATTAATATTCAGTATGGCAACAAAATGCACGAGGTCTGCCGTGAACTTCAACATAACGTTCAGCAGGCTGTAGAGCAATTAGCTGGAGTCATGGTGAATGAAATTAAAGTCCAAGTCGTTGGCATATCGATGCAGGAACCGGTCTAATGAAAGAGATTAATACCTAAATCAATACTAAAGGGCATTTTATCTCAACTAAAATAGGAATAAAAACAGCACCTTCCCGTTAGCTGCTTAACTGGGAGGGTGCTGTTTTGTGTTTGCGATAATAGGTGGGGGCTTCGCCCATCACTTTTTTGAACATTTTGGAGAAGAGTAACTGATCGGTATAGCCAACAGATCGTGCAATATCGCCTATGGTCAGCGCGGGATCAAGGGTCAATTCGGCTGCCTTGCGCATCCGGTAATGGACTAGATACGACTGTATACTGCTTCCCATCTGTTCTTTGAAGAGAGAACACAGGTAACTGCGCTGCAAACCGATATGGGCGGCAATGGCCTGAACGGTAATAGCGTTAGCATAGTTCATTTCGACAAAATCCATCACCTGTGTCACATACGTTTCCTTCGAATAGTCTTGCACCGGTTGAAGATTCTCCGAATGAGCCTGATCAATCAGAATGGAGAAAAATTGATACAGCCATCCGGTCATGCTGATCTCCCAGCCTTTATAAGTATTGCGGGAATTGACCATTCGATGCAGACAGGATCTCATCTCGTCATCCTCATTGCCCAGATCAAAGATCGGATGATGTTCTGATAGACAGGCCTGCTGTAAAAAGGATGGACTATTGCTGCCTTGAAAAGCAACCCAACTGTATTCCCATGGGTCATCCTGATCTGCTTCGTAATGAACAACGGAATGCGTAACGATTAGAAATCCTTGGCCTTTGTGCAGGGTGTACGTTTTGCCACCGACTTCGAAGGTGCCTTTGCCATTCAAGATATAATGAATTTTGTAATAGTCTCTCATGGCAGGGCCAAAGTGATGACCCGGTGTACAGGCTTCCGTACCATAATGAAGGAGCTGGAGCTCCTGAAAATGATTGTTTTTGAACATATACGTAATCAAGGTGTTCACTCCTGTATGATTTCGATTCATCTTGCATTTTAACATATAAAATAGTATTAAAGATTAATTATTTAGTAATCGTTCATATATATAACACTCATTATTCCATAGGGTTATAGCGAAATGCCATACCGTTTTGCCAGAAAAATGTCTAAGATGAAGAGGAATTCAACAAACCTTACAGGAAAGTGAGAATAACGATGCCTTATACTGCGAGTGAACAACGATACGATGAAATGAAATATGTACGTTCCGGTAAATCCGGGATCAGACTGCCGCAAATTGCGCTGGGTTTATGGCAGAACTTTGGTGGCAACCGTACATTGGATATTCAGGAAGAAATGATTTTGCGTGCTTTTGACCTCGGAATTAACCATTTCGATCTGGCGAATAACTATGGTCCTCCACCAGGATCAGCGGAAGAGAACTTTGGTGTGATTTACAAAAAACATCTGCGTCCTTACCGGGATGAGCTGCTCATCTCGTCGAAGGCAGGCTACCATATGTGGAGTGGGCCTTACGGTGAGTGGGGTTCCCGCAAAAACCTGATCGCCAGTCTGGATCAAAGTCTTGGTCGGATGGGGCTGGATTATGTGGATATTTTCTATCATCACCGTCCAGATCCGGAGACTCCATTGGAAGAAACGATGACGGCACTGGATCATATCGTGCGGCAAGGTAAAGCTCTGTATGTGGGATTATCCAATTATAATGCAGAACAGACGCAAGAAGCGGTAACCATTCTCCGGCGTCTGGGTACGCCGTGTCTGGTTCACCAGCCTAACTACTCGATGCTGAATCGCTGGATTGAAGACGGATTGCAGGACGTACTGGAGGAGCAGGGCGTAGGTTCCATTGCATTCTGTCCGCTCGGCCGCGGTCAGTTGACGAATAAATACGTGGACAAGATCAAGGAGGAACGTGCCAATCCAACAGGTAATTTGAAAAAAGAGGCTTACACGGACGAACGGATTGCCAAGTTCGATGCACTTCAGGCGGTTGCTGAGCGAAGAGGTCAGACGATCTCTCAGCTGGCTCTGAACTGGATTTTACGTGGTAACCGTGTAACTTCCGCACTGATCGGTGCAAGCCGAGTGTCCCAGATTGAAGAGAACGTGGCTGCTCTCAAGGCACCCGAGCTAACAACAGAAGAATTGAGTGAGATCGAGAGCATTTTGGACGGGATGGGAAATTATCCTTGGTAAAATAAATCGGACGTAAGAAAAAGAGTGTCTTCCTGAAAAATAGGAGACACTCTTTTGATTTTCAAATGTCATTTGATTGTATTAGGGCGTGTCTGAAAACTCCGAAGGAAGCAGATTTTGCCGAATTTTCGTTCCAAGCAAGGAAGTTTTTCGCAGGCGTGCCGGGGCACGTCAAGGGAAAGTGACGCAGCAGGGGGCGAAAAGGCGGTAAAAGATGCACTTCAGCGAGTTTTGAGACACGCCCTAGCTATCTCCATTAATGTTTGGTAGTCGTATAACGGTTCAAGATTGTTATTTTTCCCTAAAATAAGAGAGTATGTTAAACCCTCGTTTCTCCATTAGCTGGAAAGTTGCATGATCCTACATCATAGATATCATTAATTGACCCATGTTTATTTTTTTATCAAAACGGGTCTGGTTCATAGCACCTGGTCCTAGGATTTAGGGTATAATATATAGAAGCTTTACATTTGAACTACGAAGGAGAGGCTCCATTTGAATTTTGAACAGTGGATTTCGCCTGAAAAGTATAACCTGACATCCGAGATGGAGAATCACCCATCAGATCGGATTGCACTTAGATGGCTCAGCGATCATCGAGAATTGGAAGAGATCACGTACGGTGAATTATTCAAGCAGGCGAATCGTCTTGCTGGTGGCTTGCGTGAACTTGGACTAGAGAAGGGTGACCGCGTGTTGGTCATGGTACCACGCCGTATTATTGCCTATGTCATTTACATTGCTTGTCTGAAACTGGGGATTGCCGTTATTCCTTCTTCCGAGATGCTGCGGGCCAAAGATCTGGAATATCGTCTGCGGCATTCCGAGGCACGGGGCGTTATTGTGTGGTCCGAGACCACCTCGGAAGTGGAAAAGATGAATGCAGACCTGCCGTCACTGGCACATCGCATCGTTGCATCCCCCACGGTGAAGTTGGTGTACCTGCTGAAGGCTGGGTCAACGTGCATCAGTTGATGCAGAATCAACCGGATGAGATGGCTGCGGTGGAGACACACCGTGACGATACTGCCATTCTCGCGTATACATCGGGCACAACCGGTAATCCAAAAGGAGTTGTACATAGCCACGGCTGGGGATATGCCCACCTGCGGATCGCTTCTTCGTTATGGCTGGATATCCAACCTACAGATACGGTATGGGCAACAGCTGCACCTGGATGGCAAAAATGGATCTGGAGCCCGTTCCTATCGGTACTCGGAAGAGGCGCGACTGGACTCGTCTATAATGGATCATTCCAGCCCAAGCGGTATCTGGAACTGATGCAGGAACATCAGATTAATGTCCTTTGTTGTACACCAACCGAATATCGTTTGATGGCGAAAGCCGATGGCCTCGGACGTTATGATCTGTCTCATCTGCGCAGTGCAGTGTCAGCAGGTGAACCTTTGAACCAGGAAGTCATTGAAATTTTCCAACGTCACTTCGACTTGATCATTCGGGACGGGTATGGACAGACTGAGAGCACGTTGTTAATCGGTAGTCTCAAAGATGCTCCTGTACGCATTGGTTCCATGGGTCAGTCCATTACGCCTGGATTAATTGAGATTATTGACGAAGATGGACAGCCACTGCCAGCCGGAGAAGTGGGCGATATCGCGGTGCATAAGGAGATGCCAGCCTTGTTCCATGCCTATTATCAAGATGAGGGGCGTAAGGAAGCGAATCAGCGGGGCGATTATTTTGTAACAGGGGACCGTGCCCGCAAGGATGAAGAAGGTTACTTCTGGTTTGAAGGCCGCAGTGATGATATTATCATCAGTTCAGGCTACACGATTGGACCCTTCGAGGTGGAAGAAGCACTCATGAAACATGCCAGTGTCAAGGAATGTGCGGTTGTTGCGAGTCCCGATGAGATTCGTGGGAATATCGTCAAAGCTTTCGTTGTGCTGAGAGATGAGTCGCTGGCTTCACCGGAACTGATGCGTGAATTGCAACATCACGTCAAGGAATGGACTGCCCCTTATAAATATCCACGCAAGATCGAATTTGTGGCAGACTTGCCTAAGACAAGCTCCGGGAAAATTCGCCGGATCGAGTTACGTGAACAAGAAAAACGAAATGCATAAAGTGAAAGTGAAAGAATCGATTCAATGTCATAATATATGAAACAGGAGTGAACACAACCATGAGTCAATTCGATCAATCCTTTGAAAAATCGTTGGAACAATACGCAGAGCTGGTTGTCAAAGTTGGTGTGAATATTCAAAAAGGACAGGATCTGCTCGTTACTGCACCCATTGAAACCTTGGAATTTACGCGTCTGATTGTCCAGAGAGCTTATGCAGCAGGAGCCAAGTATGTCCAAGTGGACTTTGATGACGACAACATTACCCGCAGTCGCTTCGAGCATGGTTCGGATGACAGTTTCGATTATTATCCTGCCTGGAAAGGGGATATGATGGAGAAGTTCGCCGAAGCTGGCGGAGCAACCTTGACTATCAAAGTACCTGACCCGGAGCTGTACAAAGGCATTGATTCAGACAACGTCTCCCGTGCGACCAAGGCAGCTGCTCATGCACGTAAAGGGTATGCCAAATACACGCGGAACCACGAAATTAGCTGGTGTCTGATCAAAGCACCAACCAAAGCGTGGGCGAACAAAGTATTTGCCGACATTCCGGAAGAGGATCGCATTAACGTCATGTGGGATACGATCTTCAAAATGAACCGTGTCGATGGCGGAGATGCTGTACAGAACTGGAGAGAACATCTGGACACACTGAATGCTATGAGTGATCTGCTGAACAAGAAAAACTACAAGAGCCTGCATTACCGTGCACCAGGAACAGACTTGAAAATTGAATTGGTTCACAACCATATCTGGGGCGGAGGCGGCAGCGAAAATAAACAAGGTGTCTACACCGTTGCGAATATGCCAACTGAAGAAGTGTTTACCATGCCTAAACGCAGCGGCGTGAATGGGTATGTCAGTAGCACGATGCCTCTGAACCTGAACGGGCAACTGGTTGACCAGATGAGAATCACGTTTAAGGATGGACAGGTTGTTGCCTATACAGCGGCATCAGGTGAAGAGCATCTGAAAAACCTGTTTGCGACCGATGAAGGTGCACGTTATCTGGGTGAAGTGGCATTGGTTCCGCATGACTCACCGATCTCGAACTTGAATCGTATTTTCTACAATACGGGAATTGACGAGAATGCCTCCTGCCATCTGGCTGTGGGGAGTGCATATCCGTTTAACCTGAAAGACGGCACCACGATGTCTAACGAAGAGTTGCTGAAACATGAATGTAATGTTAGTCTGACCCATGTCGACTTCATGATTGGTTCCGCAGAATTGGACATTGATGGGGAGTTGCAGGATGGCACAATCGAGCCGGTATTCCGTAAGGGCAACTGGGCATTTTAATATTTTAACTCTCGAATAGTAGTGAGTGAGAAAGTGACTTCGTTATGAAGTCACTTTTTTGGTGTGCCTTTCCTTTGAACACGGATTAGACAGGTCGAACAGGCACACAGATCTCGCAAAAATGCTGATGGAGCAGTTCCCAGCGATATCGTTCCATAATTCCTATCGGTTGCCGAGGCCCATCCGGATGAGAATATAGATGAATTGATTTTGGCTGAAGCAAAATTCCAGGGGGAGCGTTGGATACGCTAATCTATAAAACGTATTAAAGCCACGAAATCGTGGCTTTTTTGGTATGTGCTTTTTGGGTAAGTGCAAAACGTACTTTGATGTTACTCGGCGTGCATTTTGTTGAAGCTGACATATTCGTTAATCGGTTTGCGGTACCCGCGCGGGCGCTGTTTGGCTTCCGACTTTTTGCCGATGGTGATCATCATGACAGGCACATAATGGTCAGGAATGTCCAGGCTTCGTTGCAGTTCTTCGGCGTCGAATCCGATCATCGGGCAGGTGTCCCAACCGCGATCCTGTGCGATCAGCATCAACTGCATAGCAGACAGGCTGGCATTACGAATGGCATCCTCACGTTGGAAGAACCTGCCGCGTGTCTCGTAAAACTCGGTAACGCTCTTTGATTCCTGTTCATATTGGAACGGCGTGAGAGCGCCAAGATTCAGCAATCCTTCGTTAATCGTGCGGATATGATGGTGTGCGTTGACATCACCCAATACCACGATGATCGCAGAGGCCGTTTTTACTTTATATTGCTGGGAAGCTTCATAGACTTTCTCGATCTGTTCCGCATCAGTGAGCACAAGGTAATGCGTATGTTGGAGGTTAAAAGCAGAAGGTGCGAATTTGTTCAGGGCAAACATCTCTTGAAGTTCTGATTCGGAAATTTCAATGCCTTCTTCGAAAATAACAGCAGATCTGCGGGTTTTGATCAATTCTTCTAAATGGCTCATGGTATGTACCTCGCTTGTTTTTTTATAAACTGACTATAACACACTTAGTTACTTTATGTAAGTATTATTTTTTTTGAATAAGACAAGAGCTCTCTGCCATACGCTTATATAAAACAATAGAGGTGATTCATGAGATCCTTGCTCACAAGATATAAGGCAGGACATTCCTCACATGAATTTAAAGTATATGTCTTCCAATCCTCCACGCTAAAGCGCTTTGTCGTGATCGAGATTATTCTAGGAACTCTTGTATACAATGTCGCTCTTTATTTATCCCATAATGAGTTGATTGCCGGGATGGGTTCCTGGGCTGGAACGGAAGGTCTGAAGCGATTGCCACTGGTTTTTAGAAGAATTGCAGGCTTTTGATCTATACTTACAATTAGCTCATAAGTTAAACGTTGAAGCAGAAGGAGAGGGCCAACAGGCCCTCTCCTTCTGCTTCAACGACTATGATTTTAACTTCCTGTATCCTATGAGATTTTACCACGCATGAGGATGAAATCTTCTTATTTGGAACGTTCCAAATACTGCTCCAGAGTAAGTTTCTGATTGGTAATCTCGCCAGCAATATATACACCGACATAGCGTACATGCCATGGCTCATAGGAATAACCGGTCAATTTTTCCTGATCTTTACCGTAACGAATGATGAATCCGTATTTAGGGGCATTGGCTTTCAGCCATTTGCCTTCTTTGGTGTTACCAAAGCTTTGCTCTAGATCATAACCTGCCGAAGCACTGGAGATATCCATTGCAAGACCCGTCTGATGTTCACTTTGTCCTGGACGAGCACTTGTTTTGTTGGCAACCGCTTCTCCTTTGATACTCGCATTACGGTCAAAGATTGATTTCTGGGTTGCATAAGAGCGATAACCAGACACGGCTTTGATATCAATTCTGTCTTTTTTGGCAGCGGCGAACAATTTCTCGATAGCCGTTGCTGCCACTTTGCGCATTTGTTTCTTGGGACTGGAACCCGAGAAGCTAAATGGGATATTGGGTACAACCAAATCTTGAGGTGCATATGTCGAAGGCAGGTTTCTCTTTTTGTTAACTAGCACAACCGTACTGGACACATTGGTCACAGTTGCTACACTTTTAATCGTTTTAATCGTACGACCAGGTGCATTATCCTGCAAAAATTGTGTGAAGCTGGAGCTGGCAGCCGCAGCGACGGGATTCAGACTTGCCGTAATCGGGAGTGTAGTAAAAGCAGAACTTGCTACAACCGAACCTATCAGTATAGTGGATATGATGGATTTACGAGTAAAAGATTTCATGATGTGTGTTCCTCCTCGGATTATATGAATCTATATACCGAGTATACTAGAGGATTATATCCATAGGTTCTCCAATTGTTTCCGAGTTGTAAACAAAGTTTGCTATAAAATCTAGGGGCATATATAAGAAAAGAACACCAAAAAAACTTTGCAATAGATGCAAAGCCTTTTTGAGCAAAACGAGAGTGCTGTTAATTCATACAGGGTGACTGTGTTACAACATACAGGCGTCAGATCCACCAGCGCCTCCGACAGCTATTGCACGAGTATCACGAACGCGAACGTTGTTGCTCAGTACACCGGAATCACTGCTTAATTTGAAAGAAGGATAATTTTCTTCTGTATCCAGCTTCATATGTTGTTCGAGGTTCAGCTGCTGCTTCGGATCAACATAGAACGGAACCAGATTGGTTTCAATCTGCGCGTCGAGAGCCGCAAGTTCATCAACAATGATAATAGCGATAACTCCGTTGCATCCGCAACCTTCCAAGTCATAGATCACTTTGAAATAACCCGGTTGATCATTCAGGCTTTCCGTCAAGCGTTTTGCAGCCAGATCTGTAATTTGAATATACATATGGGTACACTCCTTTAGTTGTTGGCAAGATCGTAAGTGGTTAGATGTTTAAAAGGTTAAAGGTGAACTGTACTTCTATTGTCATTATACCATTTTATTCATAATCGACCCATCTGTTTTCTTGACTGATCAGTCAAGAAAATGTATTCTTAACTTAATAAAGAGGGAGGAGAGGTCTGACATTGGGAAGAGCCAAGGAGTTTGACACCGAAAGTGTTCTGCGAAAAGCAATATCTGTATTTGGAGTTCACGGTTATGAAGGTACGTCGTTGACCTTATTGCTGAGTGAACTTGGTATCGCGCGGCAAAGTCTGTATGACACGTATGGAACCAAGCATGATCTGTTTGTCTCTGCCCTGAAGTTTTATGTTCGGCAGAAAACAGAGGCAGGAATCACACTATTGAATGAATGTTCAAGTGTGCGTGAAGGTGTGGAACAGCTGTTCAACGAAGTTGTCAATGTTTTGATGGACGAGGAACGTCGCAATGAATGTTTTATATTCAACAGTGCGGTCGAGCAGGCTCCGCAAAATCTTGAAATTTCGGAATTTATCCAGACCAACAACAAGCTGATGGAGGACGTTTTTCACGCAGCGCTTCTACGTGGTCATAACACTGGTGAAGTGAAGCATAGTGAAGAAGAATTGCCGAGCCTTTCCCGTTATCTGAATTATTCCAGACTCTCAATGACCTTCACGGCCAAGAGTGGTGCAAGTATGGAAGTGCTGCGAGATCTTGTACGTGTGACATTACGGGTACTGGATTAAATTTGATTGTACAGAACTACACATCCACACATTTATATTGCACGGACGGATGGTTTGAAATGAACGCGGAAGCGTTTATTTTTTCATTTTTCCAGACTGATCAGTCTGGAAAAAGATCAAAACCAAATTCAAGGAGGAATTCTAGTGAACAGAGAGTATCAACAGATGAGCGAGAACGATAACATAGCTAGTCGAATTATGATGAGCCATCAGAACGGCAAGATTACACATTACAAAGACTATTGGAATCTACGGGTAGTCCTAGGATCGGACTCGGGAGGTAATGAAGATGATCAACAATAAACCTGTAACACTTGTTACTGGAGCAAATGGAAAAACAGGAAGCCGCGTTGCGGCCAAGCTTCAGGCGCACCAATATCCGGTGCGTCTGGCAGGGAGAAAACAGCCAATAGCTGCTGATTCTGGTAACGACCATGTCTATTTTGATTGGTATGATTCAGAGACATATGGCCCGGCACTGAAAAATGTGGATCATGTGTACCTTGTTGTACCTGTCATGGACATGAACCCGGAAAAGGTGATGATCCCGTTTATCAAGGAGGCGCTTTGGAGCGGTGTGAAACGGTTTGTTTTGCTTGGCAGTGCTTCCGTTGACGAAGACGGGCCTATATTTGGCAATGTTCATCAGTACCTGAAAGAGCAAGCTCCCGAGTGGACTGTATTACGGCCATCCTACTTTATGGAGAACTTTACCGAGGGACCACATCGGGAGACGATGAAGCAGCTTGGGAAGATCTACAGCGCCGCTGGCGAAGGAAAAATTGGTTTTGTCAGTGCTGACGATATCGCAGCGGTTGCCTACCATGCACTGACAGATGTTATCCCGCATAATACAGCTCATCTCATTACGGGGCCAGAGACATTGTCCTATGGGCAAGTTGCTGCAATCATCAGCCGTGTATGGAATCAATCCGTAGAGCATGAATCTCTGTCCGATGAAGAATTGAGGAATAGCATGATTCGGGCGGGAATGTCGGAAGATTACGCAGTGGCTCTTGCTGGGCTGGACAGATTCATTCGGGAGGAAGGCAGAGAAGATCAAGTTACGGATACGGTACTGAAAGTCACAGGGCATAGCCCAGTTACTTTGGAGCGTATGTTTAGACAATCTTAACATGTAACTAATTTACTGAAAAAATAGAAAGGAACTGCCAGCATGGATGGCAGTTCCTTTTCTGCTAATTAATAACCAAATTCGCCAATCTGGTTTAGGCAAGCCTTACAATTTGGTCAATCAAATCCATGAAAAAAGTCGATATTGCTCGTCACTAACAAGTGTGTTCAAGGTGAAGGAGCTTTATAAGACACTAAGACCTTGTGTTTGTCCTTTCAGCTAAATTAGTTATTAACTCCAAATCTTGATGGGTTAAGTGTTCAAAAAAATGCTTGCGTATTGCCTTGGAGAGGAAGGGACGAGCATTATCTAACATTGTTTTTCCAACGGAAGTGATCATGACTTGAATCCCGCGATCTGTGTCTAGTGGTTTCCTTATGACTAGCCCACGTTTTTCCATCCGCTTCAGATGATGAGATAATCGACTTTTATCCCAGTCCATAGAGTCGGCTAATTCTTGTTGGCGAAGGTTACCGTTCCCCAAAAGCATTAATCGATCTAATACTCCAAAATCACCCTCTGATAGTCCTGTGTGATCAGACATGTCTTTGACTACACGCCCGAAGATGGTCTGGAAGGAACCTTTCCACATATGCCATATTCGCATTTCTTCTTCATTTAGTTCGTTATTATCCATAAAAGCATAATAACATGGTTGACGTGTCAACTTCAACGTGTTAGTATCGTTCTAGGTTGACGTGTCAACCATGATTTTTATTTGCTCATCAATCAATAAAAAAAGGAGATTATTACTATGCAAAATAAACTCGTTGCTCTGGTCACCGGGGCTAACAAAGGTATCGGTCTACAAATTGCGAAGGATCTGGTGAAACATGGCTTCACTGTTCTAGTCGGATCACGAAGCCTCGAAAATGGAGAAACCGCATCAAAAAGCATCGGGGCGGATGCGCACGCTCTCCAGCTTGATGTTACGGATCAGGACTCCATCTTTGCTGCAGTAGAGCATATACAGAACGAATTTGGTCGTCTCGATGTACTTGTGAACAATGCGGGTATTTCACACGCAGGTAAATCGAGTGATCCTTTTCCAAGCAGTGGCGCGGCCAGCGGTCTTATGACCATCGCTTCGCTGGAAGACATTCGTGCGGTTTATGAAACGAATGTTTTTGGTGTCATTGCTGTCACTCAGGCCATGTTGCCACTTTTGCGTGAGGCTCCGGCAGCACGCATCGTCAACATAGGCAGCACCGGAGGGTCCCTTAGTTGGAACTCCATTCCAGAAAACTCGCATCGTGCGATGTTTGGAGCCTATTCGGCGTCAAAATCGGCAGTTCATGCAGTAACACTTGCCTTTGCCTTTGCGCTTGAATCGACAAATATCAAGGTCAATGCGGCATGTCCAGGCTTCACCTCGACTGCACTCAATAATTTTGCTGGTACCCGTAGTGTTGAACAAGGAGCACGTGAAGCGGTTCGACTTGCGATGATTGATGCGGACGGTCCAACAGGAACGTTCTCAGATGAGGATGGACCCATTGCGTGGTAATTATATTTTATATAACAATGGTTAACAGCTTTAAGGGGGATTTCATAATGCGTGTTTTTGTAACAGGAGCAACGGGTTACATCGGTTCTGCTGTCGTACACGAACTCATTGATGCGGGTCATCAGGTCGTTGGTCTAGTGCGTTCAGACAATAGCGCTTCAAAACTAAAAGAGGTCGGGGCTGAAGCGCACCGCGGCGACATTGACGATCTCGACAGCCTTCGTAGAGGTGCGGCAGCTGTGGATGGGGTCATTCATCTGGCATTCAATCACGACTTCTCGAATTTCGCAGGGGCACTCACAGCAGATTTGCATGCTGTCGAAGCAATGGGGGGCGCGCTGGAGGGCTCTGGTAAGCCGTTCGTGATCACCACGCACAATAATGGAGTGGCAGTGGAAAACTTGGTATTATCGCTGGCTGAGCGCGGAGTCCGAACATCGATCATAGAACTTTGTCCTTCAGTACATGGTGAAGGTGACACCGGATTTGTGCCAAGACTGATCAACATCGCCAAAACGAAGGGCTTATCAGCCTATGTGGAAGATGGGTTCAACCGGTGGCCGGCTGTACACCGCCTTGACGCTGCATATCTATACCGGCTTGCGTTAGAAAAGGCACCCGCCGGTTCACGACTAAATGGGGTCGCGGATGAAGGAGTTCCATTTCGAGACATTGCAAGTGTTATCGGTATACACCTGAACGTACCTGTAGTTAGCATTTCACGTGAAGAGGCAGAAGCTCACTTCGGCTTTCTCAGCACGCTTGCAGCGCTCGATATTCCGAGATCAAGCGCTGTAACTCAAGAACTTCTGGGATGGCACCCTATGCAACCTGCACTGATCTCCGACCTCGAACAGTCTCACTATTATAACAACTGATTGGAATGCTTCCGTAAAACCTAGCCAAGGTACGGGAGCATTTTTCTTTTATAAGACAATAATCTTCCCCAATTATTGTACAGAAGAGTCAAGTTTAAAATTGTTATTGGAATAACTACTTTCGAGGGATAAGAACTTCTACTGATTACTAATTAAACCTGTACCTGAAAATGGGAATTACATCCTGCAAAAAGCAAGGAGAAGGTGCCTGCTGGCCCGTCTTTTTGCCGATTCATCAAGCTTATCGCATATTCATCGTGTCAATGATTCGTACACAAAGAACAATTCACCGATTCAGGAGGATGATTATAGGTCTGTGTTTTTGGGGAAATAGATGAGAATGAATGTGTGATATAAAGGGGCGAAGAAGGCGGATGATCCAGTTCGAAAATGTATCCAAACAATATCCTGATGGAACGACTGCATTACGTCAGGTTAATCTCGACATTAACAAGGGAGAATTGTTCGTCATGATTGGTCCGAGCGGATGTGGCAAAACGACCATGCTCAAAATGATCAATCGCCTGATTGAACGAACAGATGGAACAGTGCGCATTAATGAGCGCCTGATCGATGAATATAACATTCACGAATTGCGCTGGAATATTGGATATGTGCTGCAACAGATTGCCCTGTTCCCACATATGACAATTGCCGAGAATATTGCGGTTGTTCCCGAACTCAGAAAATGGAAGTCAGAGCAGATCAAGGAACGCGTACATAGTCTGCTGAACATGGTCGGTCTGCATGGGGATACGTACAGCGAGCGTAGACCAGCCGAGTTATCTGGAGGACAACAGCAGAGAATTGGTGTGTTGCGCGCACTCGCAGCTGATCCCGAGATTGTATTGATGGATGAGCCATTCAGTGCACTTGATCCGATGAGTCGGGAGAAATTGCAGGACGACATTCTGGACATCCAGCGTCAGATGAAGAAAACGATTGTATTTGTCACCCATGATATTCAGGAAGCGATGAAATTGGGGGATCGGATCTGCATCATGAAGGATGGACAAATTGTACAGGTAGGCACCCCGGAAGAATTGATACAGCAGCCAGCCAATGATTTCGTGCGTGAGTTTGTCGGAAGGTCAGATGTTGATATAAATAAACAGTCAGTATCTGAAGAAGAGAGCCGAATAAACGGATTACATGTGGGATCAGAGGAAGGACGAAGGGATTCAGTGTTTGATCTGGAGTCCATTATGTTACCTCTCGCACCGGGTCATGTGCCCAAATCAGCCAAAACGGCTGTTTCTGTATCCATAACGCTAACCGAACTGGTGGATATTATGTCTTCACATGACCACTTGCTGGTTGAGCGTAACCGCCAGATTATCGGTCAGATCAGTCGGGCTGAATTGATGAAATACTGGTCCGCTCAGTTGCAGGAACGAGGTGATGGACATGAGTAGAATCACGGAGGTGTTCAGTGAGCGTAAAGGTCAGCTTTTGTCTGCTCTTCTTGAACATATTCAGATCTCATTTATCGCATTGTTCTTTGCGGTCCTGATCGCCATTCCACTGGGCATATACCTGACACGCAAACCAAGAGTAGCGGAGCCAATTATCGGGTTTACAGCGGTTCTGCAAACCATTCCATCCCTGGCGCTTCTGGGGTTGCTTATCCCGTTATTCGGCATAGGTACATTGCCTGCGATAATCGCATTGGTGGTGTATGCGTTGCTTCCAGTACTTCGCAACACGTACACAGGTATATCTCAAGTCGATCCTTCCATGGTCGAAGCGGCCAATGCCATGGGCATGAATCGTCGTCAGCGTCTGATCAGAGTGGAATTGCCACTCGCGATGCCTGTCATCATGGCGGGTATTCGGACTGCGATGGTCCTGATCGTAGGAACGGCGACACTGGCTGCCCTGATTGGTGCAGGTGGCTTGGGCGCATTGATCTTACTTGGCATTGATCGGAACGATACCGCATTGATCATCCTTGGAGCGATTCCGGCCGCTTTATTGGCCATTTTGTTCGATGTGTTGCTGCGTCAGTTCCAGCGGTTATCCTTCAAGAAAACGCTGATTACACTAGGTTCGCTGGCTCTCATAGCTATACTTGTGATCACGATCCCCTTCTTGGCACGGGGAGGACAGAAGGATCTCGTTATTTCCGGCAAACTGGGAGCAGAACCGGAGATTCTTATTAACATGTATAAGTTGCTAATTGAAAAGGATACAGACCTAACGGTTGAATTAAAGCCGGGACTAGGCAAAACGCCATTTCTCTTCAATGCACTCAAGTCGGGTGATATTGACATCTATCCTGAATTTACGGGTACTGCCATCTCCGAATTCATGAAGGAAACGGCAGTGAGTACGGATCGCACAGCGGTGTACGAACAGGCAAGAGATGGAATGCTGAGCCAGTTCAACATGGTGCTGCTGAACCCTATGGATTACAACAATACGTATACGTTGGCCGTTCCAAAGAGCATCGCAGATCAATACAATCTCAAGACCATTTCGGATCTCAAACCGGTGGAACAGCTGATGAAGGCAGGATTTACGCTGGAATTTTCGGATCGGGAAGACGGTTACCTAGGCATTCAGAAGAAGTATGGGATTGAATTCCCGAACGTGGCGACTATGGAACCGAAGCTTCGCTATGGTGCTGTTCAACGTGGCGATATCAATCTGGTAGATGCCTACTCCACAGACAGTGAGTTGAGACAATATGAACTCGTTGTGCTGGAGGATGATCAGGAGTTATTCCCACCGTATCAAGGCGCGCCGATGCTTCGTCAAGAAACGGCAGATCAATATCCACAACTGGTTGAGGTGCTGAATCAGCTTGCTGGAAAAATTACGGATGACGAGATGCGTCAGATGAACTTTGACGTGAACGTAAAGGGAGCGAATCCTGAACAGGTTGCAGCAGAGTACCTTAAACAGGCTGGATTGCTGTAACTTCAGGCATCCCTGCAATAGATGTACCAAAAGGATGAGGAGGAACCATGATGACACAAGAAACGTATGACTTGATTGCGATTGGTACAGGAAGTGCGGCAAGCTCTGTAATCACCCGTTGCGCTGAAGCTGGCTGGAGAGTTGCTGTAATTGATGAACGTGAGTTCGGCGGAACGTGTGCACTGCGTGGCTGTGATCCCAAGAAAGTGCTGGCCGGAGCCGCGGAGCTGATTGACTGGAATGAACGGATGCAAGGGAAAGGAATTCAGGGACAGGCGACCATCAACTGGTCTGAACTTATGGCCTTTAAACGCACCTTTACCGAGAGCATACCTAGAGCAAGTGAAGATCAATTCAAACAGGCCGGAATGGATACGTTCCATGGTAAAGCTTCATTTGTCGATGAAAATCATATTCAAGTGGGAGAAGAAGTGCTCCATGGCAAACACATCCTGATTGCTACCGGTGCAAGACCTGCGCCACTTGAGATTGAGGGCTCAGAGCATCTTATATATAGTGATGACTTTCTGGATCTGGAACAGCTGCCGGATCGTTTAGTTCTGGTAGGCGGTGGATACATTGCATTTGAGTTTGCGCATATTGCGGCCAGAGCCGGGACGGAAGTTCATATCCTGCATCGGAGTGAGCAACCTCTGAAGTCGTTTGATGCGGAGCTTGTAGAATCATTGTTGCATAAATCAAAAGAGATCGGCATTCATGTTCACTTGAACGCGAAGGTGAAGTCCATACGGCAAGAGGGGAACGCCTATGTCGTTCATGGCACACGTAATGGTGCAGAACACCAGTGGCAGTGCGGACTTGTCGTTCATGGAGCGGGGCGTGTTCCTAATGTGGATGGGCTGGAATTGGAGAAAGCCAACGTCAGCTACAGCAAAAAGGGGATTACGGTGAACGAGTACTTACAAAGTGAAAGTAATCCGAGAGTGTATGCTGCTGGCGATGTAACTGATACAAAAGGGTTGCCTTTAACCCCGTTAGCAGGTCAGGAATCCCGGGCTGTATCGTTCAATTTGTTGGAGGGAAATCAACACAAACCAAATTATAAAGTGATGCCTTCCATTGTGTTTACTGTCCCTGCCCTTGGAGCTGTAGGTATGAGCACGGAACAAGCCAAGAAGGATGGCTACGAGGTGCAGGTAAATGATATGTCGAAATGGTATACTTACAAGCGAACTCATGAAAAATTTGCCATGGCCAAAGTGGTGATCGACAAATCAACCGGACGTATTCTGGGTGCGCATGTGCTCGGGAGCAAAACAGAAGAATTGATCAACCTTTTTGCAATGGCGATTCAGTTCAATCTGACTATCGATCAGTTAAACACCATGAATTTTGCATATCCTACTGCTGCATCGGACCTGGGTTCTTTAATTTAGAAGAGATTGAACTCCCGCAGGGGATTCAAGGAAGGATGAGTATAACAATGTCATCGAATTTTCTTGGGCTTCATGAAGGCCAGTGGACTACCGAACCTATGGCTACGCGGATGAATGGGGATCATTTGATCGTGGAGGCGAAGGAAGGCAGTGACTTCTGGGAGAAGACATTCTATGGTTTCTGTCATCGGAATGGACATGCCATGCTTGCTCCATGGGACGGAAGTGAAGCGATTGAAGTGTCGTTCGATCTAAGTTCGTTCACCGAATTATACGATCAGGCGGGATTGATGTTATGGCACGGAGAGCATCAGTGGATTAAGGCAGGGGTTGAAGTGAATGATGGCGTAGCTCATGTTGGAGCCGTTGTGACGGATACGTACTCCGATTGGTCACTCTCTCCTGTACCAGAGTGGGGTGGACGAATCGTAACGATCAGAGCTTCTTACAGCGAAGAATCCGTCGTCATTCGTGCTCGCACGGATGAGCACCCTTGGCGAACGATTCGGGTTGCCCGGTTTGCCTATCCGACGAACAAGCATGCAGGTCCGTTTTTGTGTTCACCCAAGCGGGCAGGGTTCGAGGTCGCATTTACCAAGTGGAGATTCACGGCACCTGATGTAGATTTGCACACCGACCCTCCAATTATTGACTAGCGCAAGCAGGTGGGGAACCAAGCAACCTCATACCTGAAACAAATCAACGAAGAAACAGGAGCAAGGTATAGAAAGCAAATCAGCATGAATAAGCAAGTCTTCCATTAGGGAGGACTTGCTTATTTTAGTGTGATCTTATGTGATTTGGTGATGTGAAGCTAAAGGCATAACATAGTATGTCTATACAGGGATGAATAGCTCATGCTTAACGTAACCCGGATTACTTTTGCTCCGCATTTATAGCATCGGGCTTGGTGTTGTCACCTTTTTCATCATCAGCATCCTCATTGGACTCATTCAACTCACGCATGCGTTCCTCGTAATCATCCAGGAACCATAACGGGTCCATGTTGTCTTCTTCACCGTTGTAATTGATCACGATCTCCTCGCCAGCCTTGATATCTGTATACGCATAGAAGTCAAAGGTATGGTTCTCAAAGTTAATATCATAGGTAGCGTTTGGTTCATAGGAGTGGTTGATGAGGCTGCCGTATCCGAGCAGTATAGCGGTATGATTCACACCATATTCGAACACGTAATCCTCCAGAATCGTTTTTTCAACATGTTCATGATCTTCATTCGGATAAGGCACAACAGGTGCCTGATGGATAAGCGTGCCTTTGGCAATATCTACGGTAGCAAATACCCCGCGGTTAAATTCACCACCATCGCCCAACTTGGATTGTTTCACTTCAATCATAATATTCACCTGATGCTCTGCTGAGAGCTCCGTTCTATATAGTAGTAAGTCGTTTAAGGCCAAATTTTACCCCATACTTTCATATAAGGCAAATTTCAGCCAAAAAGGTGGAATATTTTTAATATGGCGTTGAGTTGTACAGGAGATAACGCTTATAATATACAAAGAATTAAGTCTATATAGAAAAGGTGTCATGAATGAGCATACTAAATGTAGAAAAATTAAGTCACGGTTTTGGTGACCGTGCTATCTTTAACAACGTTTCATTCCGCCTGTTGAAAGGCGAACATATTGGTCTGATCGGGGCCAATGGTGAGGGTAAATCCACCTTCATGAACATTATTACGGGCAAGCTTCAACCGGATGAAGGCAGGGTGGAGTGGTCCAAACGGATGCGTGTCGGTTATCTGGATCAGCACGCGGTATTGAACAAAGGACAATCCATTCGTGACATACTTCGCGGTGCGTTCCAGTATCTGTTTGACATGGAACAGGAAATGAATGATATGTATGGCAAAATGGGCGATGTGACGCCGGAGGAGCTTGAACAACTCCTTGAAGATGTAGGTACGATTCAGGATACGCTGACCAATCAGGATTTCTACATGATCGATGCCAAAGTGGACGAAACCGCACGCGGTCTCGGTCTGACAGATATCGGTCTGGATAAAGACGTTAATGACCTGAGTGGTGGACAGCGAACGAAAGTATTGCTTGCCAAGCTTTTGCTGGAAAAACCCGATATTTTGTTACTCGATGAGCCGACGAACTATTTGGATGAAACGCATATTGAATGGTTGAAACGTTATTTGCAGGAATATGAGAATGCATTTATCCTCATTTCTCATGATATTCCGTTCCTGAATAATGTTATCAACTTGATCTATCACATGGAGAACCAGGATCTGACTCGCTATGTTGGCGATTATGATCATTTCCAGGAAGTGCATGAGATGAGAAAACAGCAACTGGAGTCGGCTTACAAACGCCAACAACAAGAGATTGCTGGCCTCAAAGATTTTGTAGCACGGAACAAAGCGAGTGTGGCTACACGAAACATGGCGATGTCCAGACAGAAGAAACTCGACAAGATGGATGTGATCGAGATTGCCAAAGAGAAGCCAAAACCGCAATTCAACTTCCGTGATGCGAGAACATCAGGCAAGCTCATTTTCGAAGCCAAAGGCCTTGTGATTGGTTATAATGAACCGTTGTCCAGAGCATTGGATCTGCGTATGGAGCGGGGACAGAAGATTGCACTCGTTGGTGCGAACGGAATCGGTAAAACAACGCTGATGCGCAGCATCTTGGGTGAGATTCAGGCATTGGAAGGCACTGTTCAACGTGGTGAACACTTGGAGATTGGATACTTCCAGCAAGAGATGAAGGATGCCAACTATAACACGTGTATCGAAGAGATCTGGAAAGAGTTCCCTTCGTACACCCAGTTTGAGGTGCGTGCAGCACTTGCGAAATGTGGATTGACCACTAAGCACATTGAGAGCAAAGTTGCTGTACTGAGTGGTGGCGAGAAAGCCAAAGTGCGTCTCTGTAAACTGATCAACAACGAAACCAACCTGCTTGTACTCGATGAGCCGACGAACCATCTGGACGTAGATGCCAAGGAAGAGTTGAAACGTGCACTCCAAGCTTACAAAGGCAGCATTCTGTTGATTTCGCATGAACCGGAATTCTACCGTGATGTGGTTACGGAGACATGGAACTGTGAGTCATGGACAACGAAGGTATTCTAAACGTAAGATGAGTGAGCTTGCGAACAAGCTCGATTGGTGATAAAAAGGCGCGTATTTTTACTTGCGAAGCAGGTGGAATGCGCGCCTTTTTTTGCATGGTTACGGCGAAAAATGTCCGAGCTGAATTAGTGGTTGACAGCGTCAATGAGGCAATCATATAATTCAGGAAAGCACTTACATTTACATATTAGAAACCTGTTTTACTGCATAGGGGCAAACAAGACACGGCATTCCGAATGGTCGACATCGTTGCACTTAGAAGGGAAGACGGGTCTTTTTATGCGCTCTAATGAAACCGGTTTCATTAGTTAGGGGAGGTGAGCCTGTATCTTGGGCATTTGTTTGTAACTTGATGACTGCTTAAACAGGTTGAGCTAACATGTCAGCATACCCACACGCTGTGTCTTTAAAAAGAAACATGGAAATATGCATACATCTTCTAACGCAAAGGAGCGAATCGATATTGGATAAACTGAGAAAACCGATCGCGTTCATGTTATCCGCAACACTGGCGTTATCTTCGGGACCTTTGATGTACCCGGACAGGGTTCATGCAGATCCAATCCGTATTCCAGCCACATGGGTACAGGACGATTTTTCCGATGGAGACTATACCACATCACCTGCATGGAACGTGATCTCAGGTAACTGGCAAGTCACCGCTGACCCGGCGGATGCATCCAACCAAGTCCTTTTTCAAAGTGATACCGAAGAAGGTTTTATCTCGACTGGAGAATCGATATCCGATATGGCGGTTTCCATGCGCTTTTATACAGGAGAAGGTAAAGGATATCCGGGAATTTTGCCGCGGTTTCACGACAAGAGCAACTATTATTACTTCCAAATGCAGGGGCCTAACAATAAATTGGTCCTCACCAAGAAGGTTAACGGAGTAGATACACCTTTGAAATCAGTGGACTATACGCTTGCCCAAAATACATGGTACACACTCAAAGTGGTGCTATCGGGTAGCTCCATTCGTGGTTATATAGTCGACAATGGATCAGATCGATTGGTATTTGATGTGATCGATACTTCAATTACTTCAGGTACAGTTGGCATTCGGAATAGGTGGCAGTCTGTACATATGGATGATCTAATTATTGCCGAGCCGCCACCCGTGAATGATGCTCTGCTCACCAGTGATGAACAGACGGCATCTTCGGTCTCACTGCAATGGACTGAAATAGCAGGTGCAACCAACTATCGTCTATACCGTTCCTCTACAGCTGAAGGTGGATATTCCCAGGTGACCAACACCGGTTCTTCAGATTACGTGGATGAAGGATTGAGCACGGATACAGTGTATTATTACAAGCTCGCTTACGAATACGGGGGGCTAACCGAGTCGTTATGGTCTGCGCCATTTGAGGTTCGAACGACATCAAGTGCACCGCAGGCTCCGGGCGAACTGAAAGCTGTGGCACTCAACGCCACAAGCGTGAAGCTGTCCTGGCCCGCTGTGGACAAGTCAACTGGCTATCGCGTGGTTCGAGCCAAGGCTGGCAGTGAGCAATATGAGCAGGTGTACGAAGGTAAAGGATTCACGTTTACGGATCAGGAGCTTGAGCCAGGCAACACCTACAGCTATCGTTTAACAGCCTTTAACGCAGCGGGAGAATCTGCATTTACCGTTGCAGAAGTCACGACGTACTTCATTGACTCTCCCGCAGAGTTTGCTGCTACAGCCGTGACCGATACGTCGATCTCTCTGGGATGGAATGCCCTGCCTGGATCTGATGTAACGTATACCGTGTCCAGGGCAACCAGTGCTTCGGGAACGTACCAACAGGTATACAGTGGCAATGAAAATACATTTAACGATAACGGCCTGACGATGGGCACAGGGTATTTCTACATGATTCAGGCAACCGTGGACGGCATCGCTTCTCCAGCATCTGCCCCACTCGGTGTTGCCACCCTCCGCACAAGCATTACACCGGGGCAACTGTGGCCGGATCAGAACGGTAAGCCGATCGATGCCCACGGGGCAGGTTTCTTCTATGATGAACAGACGGAAAAATATTACTGGTACGGCGAATACCACACGGGAGGATGGCCAGCTGTTGGTGTGCGCGTGTACTCATCTAAGGATCTGATGAACTGGACGGACGAAGGCATGGCACTCACGACGCTTCAATCGATGGAGGATTTTGACAATGACCCGTTGATCTCCGAGTTGTATGCAGGGCGTGAAGACCGCGTGAATATCTGGGCAGATATCCGCAGAGGGCGGATCATTGAACGGCCTAAGGTCATCTATAATGACAAAACGAAAAAATACGTCATGTGGGCCCATATGGACGGAGACAAGGACCCCTACAACAATAATGCAAACTACGGTAAGGCGCAGGCCGGCTACGCAATCAGTGACTCCCCTACAGGACCTTTCGTGTATCAGAAGAGTTATCGGATGGACAGAGCTCCCGAAGGGGAGAAAGATTATTTCCCAAGCGATCGGGGCATGGCTCGTGATATGACGTTGTTCAAGGACGATGATGGTACCGGGTACCTGATCTACTCCAGCGAAGAGAACCTGACGTTATATATCTCCAAACTGACCGATGATTATAGCGATGTAACAGGGTGGCACAAAGAGGGACGAACGGATGACAAAGGTAATCCGGTTCGTGATTCCACTTATCAGGCAGAGTACGGCGTTGATTACGTCCGGGTATTTCCGGGAGGACAACGTGAAGCGCCAGCCATGTTCAAATATCAAGGTAAATACTATATTTTGACCTCGGGAGCTTCCGGTTGGGCCCCTAACGAAAATAAAGTGACGGTGGCTGAACACATTTTTGGTCCATGGTCAACGCAGACCAATCCGTTTGTACGCACATTGCCGAGTGATCCCGATCCGGGTAAGGCGTTCGGTACGCAGACGACATCGGTCATTCCGGTTGACCCGAGAATGGCAAGTTCATCTATGTGGGAGATACGTGGAACGGGGGCAATTTCGCAAATGACGCTGCAAAATATGTGTTCTTGCCAATTGAATTCGGAATAGGTTCTGACATTGCGATTAAATGGTATAACAGTTGGACGACCGATCTGCTGGATTCGATGGGCAAGGTAGATATTGCTGATCCACTGCCTGAAGCTGTGACGCTTGGCAAGATACCTTCTTTGCCAACGACAGTTCATGTTCGTGATGGTGGTACACTGATACCCACAGCGGCAGAATGGACGATTGATAATCGGGCTATGACCGTAGAAGATTTTGCCAAGCCGGGTCCAATCACACTGCAGGTGACGACACCGGAGTACCGTAACAAGAAGCAGGCCGTTCGCGTATACGTTGTTCCGGAGAATGCACTGTATTTCGTGAACAGCGGAGGTTACGATACAGCTGATTACAAGCTAATGGGTAGCTATATGAAAGGAACGCTCGCTAACCCAGGAATGGCGGATCAGATGTATACCCCGGCAGAGGGACGTGATTGGGGCTATGTCAGTGCCGATGCGTTGCCATCCGGTTCGAATGTTGGAGATATATTCTCGACCGTGCGTTATCTGAACGGCGGCAATGCCAGCAATTCGCCGAAAGGCACGGATCTAACCTATAGTTTCGATGTGCCGAACGGGACATATGATGTGTATGCCGGATTCAATGACCCGTGGACGAATACTTCACGCAGAGCGAATTTTCTCATCAATGGTACTAATACGGGTGCAGTCACGTTTACACCATCCAGTGTTAGGGCTCACAAAGGTATTAGCGTATCGGGCAACAAGCTGGAACTGACCGTGCGCAATACGGCATCACAGGACCCGATGATCAGCTGGATCATGATCGTCAAACCTGATTCAGCTCCGCCTGTGAATGATAGTGCGGGCCTGAGTGCCGATTCGCTCACCGCAACAAGCGCAGCGCTTCAGTGGGATGCTCGTCAGGGTGCGGCAAGCTATAAGCTCTACCGCTCGGATCGTGAGCAAGGCGAGTATAGCGTGATGTACAGCGGTAGCGCGCGGGAATACACCGACAGCGGATTAAACCCCGGCAAGCATTACTATTACAAAGTGGAAGCTTTGAATGCAACGGGGGAATCCATACACGGTTTATCTTCCGCTTACCAGGTAATTACAGCCGAACAGACGGCTGCCGATGTGGCCGCACGTCTTACGACACTGGAGCAGCCTTCCGCCGGCGCGAAGAAGCTAAAGTTGCCAGTTGTGCCGCAGGGCTTCACTGTAGCGATCGTTTCCAGCTCTGCACCGTCCGTCATTCAAACCAATGGAACGATTACCCCGCCATGGAGTGAAACGACGGTAACACTTGAGCTGGAAGTGATCCGAACCTCGGACGACAGTAAAGCGATGACTATGCCTTTGACAGTAAAAGTTCCAGCTTACACACCTTCGCCGGGCGGAGGTCCAGGTGAAGGTTCAGGAGGCAATTCAGGTGGGAATCCAGGCAGTGGTTCTGGTTCTAACAGCAATGGCGGACAATCAGGAGGCAACCCCCCTGTTGCAGACCATTCATCGCCACAACCTATCCCTGAGCCGCAGAAAGACCGCTCCATTCTGGAGTTGCAAGCTCAATTGGATCAGAAAGGTGTAGCGCAATCCAGGGTGGAAGATTCAGTGATTGATGCTGCTTTTAAAGTTGCACCATCTACAGCTGATGGTCACCGTCTGGTCGAACTTCGGTTGAATCCGGTCTCAGGAGCAACGACTTACGAAGTGATTCTGCCTGTCTCTGCGCTCATGGATCAAGGGGAATCACATGTGTTTAACATCGTTACGGAACTGGGAACGGTGGAGCTTCCGGCGACGCTCTTAGCGAAGGATATAGAGGGTGATGGGATTGTATCTGTACGATTGGTCAGAACGGAGCTGCCGCAGAAGGTTGCAGATCAACTCGGTACGGAGTACGGAGTTAAGCTTGAACTGAATCTGGATGGTCATGCATGGCCATCGGGAAACGAGTTGATGCTTCGTTTACCTTACCGATCATTGCAAGATACACAGCAGGATAGTGTTATAGCGTTTGCCATTGACGCGAATGGTGTGGCAACTCCGTTGCCTCAAAGTCATTACGACTCAAGTAGCGGCCAGATTGTATTTGCCGTAACGTCACGGACAGGAAATTATACGGTTGTGTCGGTAGACCATACATTCGCGGATCTAGCAGAAGTGCAGTGGGCGAAGAAAGCGATGGAAGCCTTGGCTGTAAGAGGTGTGATTGATGCCCAAGCAAGCGGTGATTCCCGTCAGTTGCATCCCAAACTGGAGATGACACGCGGCGAATATGTGCAGTGGCTAGTGACTGCGCTGGGCTTGAACGCTTCGCTAGGGAAGGCATTCTCTGATGTAAATGAAAAGGAGCCTTACTACGAAGCAGTCGCAGCTGCGCGTTCTCTTGGTATCACTGCTGGAGCCGGGGACGGACGTTTCTTGCCAGAGTCAACGATCACCCGCCAGGAAATGATGACGCTGACGGTGAGAGCACTTACAGCAGCGGGTTTGGTTGATTCCGAATTAACTTCGGCAGATAGCCTCACACGTTTCCGTGATGCTTCCGAGATTGGCTCTTATGCCCGGGATAGTGTGGCATTGCTTGTGGATCTGGGCATCGTCGCTGGATATAACGGTTCAGTGAAACCACTTGCTGAAGCAAACCGGGCCGAATCGGCTATGTTGCTATATGCGATGATGAGCAAGCTGGTATGGAAGAACTGAAGCTAACAAGAATTCGTAGAATGGTTGTCGCGTGAGAAGAAGAAGAAGGCTTACTTTGACCTGGATCGCAGGTCGGAGTAAGCCTTTTTGATGTACCGTAACAGGGATGGATTTGCACATATTGTTCATTTATCAGCGAAACTGATAAATGCCATAAAATGATTGAAATTGACCCTCCACACCCGGTGTGTTAGGTTCTAGATAGAAGAAATTAATATGATCACTTTAGTAGGAATTAAAATTGAAGCAATGCGTGAGGTGGCAAATGGTGGAACTTCAAGTGACAAACAGCCCTTTTAATCAAGAACAAGTTGAACTGCTTAATCGTCTAATTCCTACGTTGACCGATGGACAACGGGCTTGGTTGAGTGGATATATTACAGCAATTCAGGCAGGTGTGACTATAGCAGCTCCGGCAAGTCCGGTACAGGCTTCACAATCGATAGGATTAGCGCCTGTTAGTGCTCCGGCAGTGTCTCGTGAAGTTACCGTACTCTTTGGTTCACAAACGGGGAACTCAAGTGGTCTGTCGAAGAAGCTGGCCAAGAAACTGGAAGAGCAAGGTCTTCAAGTGACATTATCCTCCATGGGAGATTTCAAACCGAACGGACTCAAGAAAATTGATAATCTCCTCATTATTGTAAGTACGCACGGAGAAGGCGATCCACCGGATAATGCGATTCCGCTGCATGAATTCCTGAACAGCAAACGGGCTCCGAAGCTTGAAGGTCTTCGTTACTCGGTATTGGCTCTGGGAGATACCTCCTATGAGTTCTTCTGTCAGACAGGCAAGGATTTTGACAAACGATTGCAGGAATTGGGGGTACGACTCTGGTGCCGCGTGTGGACTGTGATGTTGATTTTGACGAATCAGCTGCGGAGTGGATGAATGAAGTACTGTCCTCATTAAGCAACATATCAGCTACAGCAGGATCGGTAGCGACTGAAGCGGTTACAGCTGCACTGAGCAGCGGGGAATCCGAGTATGATCGCACGAATCCATTCAAGTCTGAGGTATTGGAAAACCTCAATCTGAATGGCAGAGGGTCGGATCGTGAAACGCGTCATATTGAATTGTCTTTGGAAGGTTCCAACCTGGATTATGAGCCGGGTGACAGCCTTGGTGTATTCCCTGAGAATCATCCTCGCCTCGTCGATGAATTGATTACAGCCATGGAATGGAATGCCGATGAGCGTGTCACGGTTAACAAAAACGGGGATCAGGCATCTGTACACGAAGCGTTGCTGCGTTATTTTGAAATTACTGCCGTCACCAAACCGGTTGTGGAACAACTGGCGAAACTGAATCCGGGAAGCGGGCTAACAGCGTTGCTTGCAGATGATTCCGAATTCCGTACGGTCATGAACAGCTGTGATCTGCTGGATCTGGTTCAAGATTATGGCCTAAAAGGCATTCCTGCCGGGGAATTCGTCGCTGTTCTCCGTAAAATGCCGGCACGTCTGTACTCCATCGCGAGTAGTTCGAAGTCTTTCCCGGACGAAGTTCATCTTACGGTTCGTACAGTACGTTATGAAGCGCGTGGGAGAGAGCGTTACGGTGTATGCTCGGTACAACTGGCTGAACGAATCGAAGCCGGCGACACACTGCCTGTATATATACAGCATAATCCGAATTTCAAGCTGCCTGAGAACCCGGACACGCCGATCATCATGGTTGGGCCAGGTACAGGCGTAGCGCCATTCCGATCTTTCCTTGGAGAGCGTGAAGAAACAGGAGCCGAAGGGAAAACATGGTTGTTCTACGGCGATCAGCATTTCTCGACTGACTTCCTGTACCAGACGGAGTGGCAGCGCTGGCTCAAAGACGGTGTACTCACGAAGATGGATGTAGCCTTCTCGCGTGATACAGAGCAGAAAGTATATGTACAGCATCGCATGCTGGAACACAGCAAAGAGTTGTACCAGTGGCTTCAGGAGGGTGCAAGCGTATATATCTGTGGTGACGAGAAAAAAATGGCCCATGATGTGCATGCTGCACTGACCACGATTCTGGAACAAGAAGGCGGCTTATCGCCTGAGCAGGCATCGGAATATCTGACACGGTTGCAACAGGATAAACGATATCAGCGGGACGTCTATTAATCTCCGGCTTAGCCGGCTTGAACCATCCCGCAGAGACGAGAGGAGAAAGCAGCATGGCTTATAATAACTTACTTAACCCGCAGCGTACGAATAGCGATGTGGAAGATATAAAGATCAAAAGTGACTACCTGCGTGGAAGTCTTACCGAAACACTAGCCGATCGGATTACGGGTGCAATTCCAGAGGACGACAACCGTCTGATGAAGCATCATGGCAGCTACATGCAGGACGATCGTGACCTGCGCAATGAGCGTCACAAGTCCAAGCTGGAGCCTGCATACCAATTCATGTTACGTGTGCGTGCTTCGGGTGGGATCGTAACGCCAGAACAATGGCTGATGATGGACCGTGTAGCCCATAAATATGCGAATGAGACGATTCGTCTGACCACACGTCAGTCTTTTCAACTGCATGGCGTACTGAAATGGGACCTCAAGAACACCATTCGCGAAGTGAACGATTCATTGCTAAGCACACTCGCTGCATGCGGTGACGTAAACCGTAATGTCATGTGTAACCCGAATCCGAATCAATCCGATGTGCATGCCGAAGTGTACGAGTGGGCATGCCAGGTGAGCAATCATCTGGACCCTCGCACCCGGGCGTATCATGAACTGTGGCTGGACGGGGAGAAAGTAATCGATTCCCAGGAATCCGACGAAGAAGTTGAACCGATCTATGGCAAAGTGTATTTGCCACGTAAGTTCAAAATCGGGATTGCTGTACCGCCTTCCAATGATGTGGATGTATTTTCACAGGATCTCGGTTTTATCGCAATTGTGGAGAACGGCAAGTTACAGGGTTTTAACGTTTCTGTTGGTGGTGGCATGGGGATGTCTCATGGTGATTCGAAGACGTATCCTCAGGTATCCAAAGTCATCGGATTCTGTACGCCGGAGCAAATGATCGATGTGGCGGAGAAAACAGTTATGATTCAGCGCGATCATGGGGATCGTGCAGTTCGTAAACATGCTCGTTTCAAATACACGCTGGATGACCGTGGTCTGGAATGGTTCACTGAAGAGTTGACCAGCCGCCTGGGCTGGAAACTGGATACGGCACGTGCGTATCATTTTGATCATAATGGGGATCGTTATGGTTGGGTGAAGGGCAGTAATGGCAGATGGCACTACACGCTGTTTATTCAAAATGGACGGATAAAAGATGTTGACGGGTATCCGCTCATGACGGGTCTGCGTGAGATTGCTAAAGTGCATACGGGAGATTTCCGTCTGACGGCGAACCAGAACCTGATTATCGGGGACATCAGCAGCCAGAAGAAGAAAAAGATTGAAGCGTTAATTCAACAGTACAATTTGACCGATGGTGCGCATTACTCAGCGCTGCGCAGAAGTTCGATGGCTTGTGTTGCGCTTCCGACCTGTGGTCTCGCGATGGCTGAGTCCGAACGTTACTTGCCGTCCCTGATCGATAAACTGGAGCCTGTATTGGACGAAGCTGGGCTAAGAGACGAAGAGATTGTCATTCGGATGACCGGCTGCCCGAACGGATGCGCAAGACCGATGCTGGCGGAGATTTCATTTATCGGTAAAGCACCGGGTAAATACAATCTGTATCTCGGTGGCAGCTTCACAGGACATCGCTTGAATAAGCTGTACAAAGAAAATATCGGTGAAACCGAGATTTTGGACACGTTAACGCCAATGTTGAATCAATATGCCAAAGAGCGCAATGAAGGTGAACATTTCGGAGACTTTGTGATCCGTACAGGTTATGTTCCAGAAGTGCTGGATGGGCGACAATTTCATGCCTGAATGAACGGATAATGTGAACGGATGCCAAGACGGGTATAACGATAGAAGCATCCCTTATGGGGTGCTTTTAGTTTTCAGAATAAGGCTAAACTTTAAACAGAGATAGTTAATCGGCACAGTTATTCCCATTATTTCATGGGTATTAACTTGTTGAAGTACGTTCAACAAGATATAATGACTTAGTAGAAAGCAGATTACATGTTGAAAGTGAGCGGAAACGATATGGGTCGTAAATGGAATAATATTAAGGAAAAAAAAGCTTCAAAAGATGCAAACACGAGCCGGGTCTACGCCAAATTCGGCGTTGAGATCTATGTAACTGCCAAGAAGGGCGAACCGGACCCGGAAGCGAACCGTGCACTGAAAGTCGTGCTGGAACGTGCCAAGACGTATAACGTACCGAAAGCGATTATTGACCGTGCCATGGAAAAAGCAAAAGGTGGCGGGGATGAAAATTATGAAGAGCTGCGTTATGAAGGCTTCGGACCGAATGGTGCAATGGTCATCGTGGATGCACTTACCAACAACGTGAATCGTACAGCGCCGGAAGTGCGCTCTGCGTTTAACAAAAATGCTGGTAACATGGGTGTCAGCGGTTCTGTGGCTTACATGTTTGATCCAACAGCAGTGATTGGGGTAGAAGGCAAGAACTCCGAAGAAGTGCTTGAACTTCTGCTTGAAGCGGATGTGGATGTACGTGATATTTTGGACGAAGACGAAGCTGTAATTGTATATGCAGAACCGGATCAATTCCATGCCGTACAGGAAGCGTTCAAAGCTGCAGGTGTTACTGAATTCACCGTAGCCGAGCTTACGATGCTGGCGCAAAACCACATTGAACTTCCAGAGGATGCACAAGCTCAGTTCGAGAAACTGATCGATGCGCTTGAAGACCTGGAAGACGTTCAGCAGGTGTATCATAACGTAGAGTTCGTTTAAGTGAATTGAACGAAATGAAGTTCGATACGTGTATAGAGTACCTAAAAAGAGTGTCTATCCAATCAGCGGAATTGGACAGACCCTCTTTTTTCGTTTTTTATGAGTCAGACTGCAACGTTCCAGGTGATGGATCTGATTTGGTCGAGTTACGTCCACCGAACTTAAATAATACAATCCCGCCCACAATCACAAGTACACCGAGCAACTGATTCCACGAAAAAGGAATTTGCTCCAGACCGAGCCACCCCATGGAGTCAAATAACAGAGCGAAGCTCAACTGGGATGTCAGCACAATGGAGATGGCGTACGTAGGACCAAGCAGTTTCATTCCTTGTACCAAGCAGAATACTACGCCAACACCAATGGCACCACTGAGCCAGTACCAAGGCTGCATATGCTGAAAGCTGAACGTGTTCTTACCTTCCACGAGCAAGGAGATCAGGAACGAAGCGATGAATCCGGTGAACAGCACCATCGTTGTTGTAGACCAAGAACCGGTGCGTTCATTGACTTTGCTATTGAAAATGGTTTGTAGACTGACAAGTGCACCTGCCAGCAATGCAAGCGAGATACCTGTAATTAACATGATTTCGAACTCCTTATTCGTAGATATTATGACCTGCTATTTCACGCAAACCCGCCCGATTCTTGACCATAATTAATCCTTGATGTCGTTCAATCAATTCGTCTGCACATAGTTTCTGAATGACCCGGTTCAGATGTCGGTAACTGGTGCCAATCAGATTCGCTATGTCGGTCAGATTGAACGCGTCCAGCTCTTCGTGAACCACGTTGCCCGCTTCTTCGGTTGAAATGGAGAGCAGGTAGCTGGCGAGTCGAACTTCCACGGGGTACATCAGATTAAAGTTGGAAAAGTTTGAGTCAATGTAGAACTTATGTGAGATGATTTTGAGCAAAAATTGCAGTAAAGGTGCATAATCGCTGGCAAGTTCAGCAAGCCATTGATAATGAATACGAAGCATCACGACAGGCGACACAGCCTGGACCGTATTAATAATGTTACTTTCACGGACATACTCTATGTCGCCCACGACTTCAAGCGGTGTCTTGAAACAGAGAACCAGCGTTTTGTCTTGAGCGGAGGTGGTGAAAATCTTGATTTTGCCTTCGACCAGTACGTATAAGTATTCGGAAGCTTCGCCTTCACGGCAGATCAATTCACACTTATCGAAGTGGCATAACGTCATATGGGGACGTATGGATTCGTGAAATACCGTTTCGAGTTGATAATGCTTCAGATAGTTTATTAATTGCTGCTCATTATGGATTTCCTGCACGCTGTTGTTCACCTCCGACCTTATATTTTCGTATACGTCTAACAACTACAGTTTCATAATGATTACACCAGTAACCATTAAGGCAATGCCCAGAAATTGCGGCAGTTTCATCTTCTGCTTCACTACACCAAACCAACCGTTACTATCGACCAGAAAAGTCAGGAATAGCTGGGCAATCAACAGTGCAGAGATCGTGAACGTAACTCCAATCTGCTGGATAGCTGTCACTTCACTGAAAATAATTACAGCACCAAAAGCACCACCGGCCAGGTACATAGGTTTCACTTGTTTGAGTCCCTGAAGGTTGGTGTCACGAACGAATATCAGGATCAGTGCTGCTAATATGAATCCCGTCAGTTGTGTAATGGTAGCCGCCTGCCATGTGCCCATGTCCGTACTGATCCGGGTATTGGCCACCCCTTGCAGGGTGATACAGGCTCCACCTAGTAATGCGAAAATAATTCCTCTCATGCGGGTTCGCTCCTTATTGAATCACTTCGACTTCTATTTAATGATAAATGGGCCCTGAACGCCAAGGACAAATGTCCTCAGCTCTGAAGTCACAGCATTTAGAGTACAATAAAGAACTTTGAAAATCCAGAAGGGTTAGCTGTAAGTTGTGGCTCTCTTGTCTATCTGAAGTAGGATGGTACGACGTAACTCATTTTCTATGTAATGGTCACCTGTGTAATCGACTAATATTAAGGAACTTATAATTTAATGTCGTTACTTGTGTAACTCGTCCAATATACGATAAATAGAGTGTCCTCAGTTCGTTAACTATTCAATAATCACAGTACCGTATACACAGGCCGCTCATCGGCAAAGTGAACATTCAATTCCGAAAATCGTTCTCTCAACCTGTCTGCCAAAAGCTTCATGCCCGAAGCCTCACTTTCGGCATGTCCCATCATGATTAGCGCCATCGACTTACCTTGCTGCACGGCATCCCGAACATATTCCGGGGTCTCCCATTCGAATCCTTCTCCAGCAATGATCAGATCCAGCTGTTCGTTCTGAATCAGAGGAATGGTCACATTACCATTACCGCGAAATCCAACCAGTACTGCCGCGCGTCTACATTCCATTTCAGGTCTGCCTGCAACACGTACGTAATCAAGTCCCAACGTGTTCTTCACGTGGTTTGCAACAGCTTCAACGGTGTGACCCTCAGGAAAAGAAATAATACTTGCCTCGGATAATCGTTGCTCCACACAAGAGGACCACCCTAATGCCTGAATCAACCCTTCAGTAATGCCATCCGGTTGAAACCGGTGGATGATATCATGACATCGAAATATGGAAATGCCTGCTTCATCAATTAACTTCTTTTTGTGGATATAGACCGGGTCTGTACCGAGCCAATCCGTATGGCTATGATGATTGTAGAATGGAGACTCATGCGCAATGATCAGGTTGGCACCATGTTGTATCGCTTGTTCAATGACATGTTGTGTTGGCATAAAAGCAACGATAATTCCTGTGACCGTCTGATGAAGTGTGCCCGTAATGAGCTGATCCACAGTGTTTTCCGGCAGTTCTACGGTATCGGTAAGATGAAATACAATGTCTTGGACAGTGAGATTCATAGGGATTCATGCCTCCAATGAAAGGATATAACATTAGTGTACCATGTTGAAATCTGAAATACAGATGTAAGCCATGAAAACTCAATTTCGAGGATAACCAGCAATGAAAATACGTTTGTTCTGAAAGTCTGGTGAGTGTCGAAGCCAAAACAGACGTATCATACCGTTTTCCAGACAGTTAAGATAACAACGCAGGAAACTATTCGTGGTGTCTGGATGTTGGATTCATATAGTTTTCTCAAACAAGAATAAGTATACTTACATAGAGTCTTTGTCTGGATTAAATGGAACGGAATACAACCCAAAGCAGGTTCTGTTTCAAAATATACTGAGATTTCAGTTGAGGATAAGCATTCATGTGCACCAACAGAACTGATTAAGAAAGGGGAGGACTACATGACAGCAACGAATATTATGGAACGTCTGAAGAGTGAGACTGCTCATTATCATAGACAAGTAGAACAGAACCCGTATGCGAAAGCCATTATGAATCAAACGGTGACGTTAGAAGAATATAGAACCTATTTGGAGAAATTCTATGGATTTCTGAAGCCCTTGGAAGATCAGGCGGTACAACAGCCTTTTTGGGAAAGTACAGGTCTGGATATCGAGATCAGAGGCAAGGCTGGATTACTGGAGAAGGATCTGCACAATCTGGGTGCAACACAAGAAGAGATTGATCAGCTTCCACGCTGTGAAGAGTTGCCTGATATTTCGACACCTGCACGTCTGTTCGGATACCTGTATGTTATCGAGGGGTCTACAAACGGTGGACAGATCATGACCAAACGCCTGTCGCAGTTCCTGCCCATTGAAGCTGATCGTGGTCTGGAATATTTCAATGCCTACGGCTCGGAGACCCGAACCCGGTGGAGCGAGTTTATGGTATTGCTGCAACAGAGCATCACTTCGTCAGAGGATCATGATCCTATGGTGCACAGCGCATCAGAGACATTCCGACTGCTTGATCAGTGGATCAATACGGAGAAATAGGAAGGGGTTTATTCAACCTCATGGCGTGCTCCTGGCGATCAATACCAGTTCTGCGCCAATCATTGTTCAATGCAGTCAAAATACGGAGGATCATCTGGGTATGCCTTTGGAATATCTGATTGGCGAAGAATATGTAAGCAAGCGGTTAGACATGGATGATTTCCGTTCTTATAATGCAGCATACGGCCTTCAGGGAGGCACATTCAGCTAAAAATGAAGAGCACCACTTCTGCATATGCAGTCGAACTGGCGGAAGAGATCAGACAACACGTTCTGGCTCTCCAGATTCAGCGAGAATTATTGGGTTCAAGTGGAGTCGTCACCGTTAGTGTCGGAGGTGCAGTTATGAAGCCGGATGAGCGTTCGAATGCTTCCGATCTGATTGAAAAATCCAGTCGCGCATTGGCTCAAGCCAAGAGTGAAGGGAAGAATCGGGCGATTGTCGACTGATTAAGCCTGTGTTAATTAAATCATTATCAGAAGAAGAGGGCAGAGATGCCTTCTTTTTTTGTATCGTGTTATAATGATCTCCATGGATACACTTGTTCGTATTCTGTCTTAGAAGAGGGTGAAACAACGTTATATGAAAGACGATTCAAGACAGTTGGAATTTATGGAGATGGATCTGAGTGAAGAACCTGCAACAGCAGCTGTTCCGGTTCCTGATCGTTCAACATTGGTGCAAGGCGCGTATGATGTGGCGCAGCATCGGGGAGGCATATTGTCCTCGGAGAGACGTTTTGTTGAAGAAGCGAGTCGTTTGGCAGAGGTAGAGGGAGAGATATCCCCGTGGGTTCCCTTCATGAGTTACTGGCCAACGTATGGTGTGATGAACGAAGCCCAGCGCAAATGGTATATGTATTGGAGGACGGAAGTACGTCAGGAAAAATACCCGGATACCGATCTGTCTTATCTATTCATTCATATCTATGAGTTACTTAACGGCATTGGCTGGTCCAATTCCCGGGATGGCTATGAACAATTGAAACGTTTATGGATGAACTATCGAGAACGACTTCCTCAACTGAATATATACATGCAAGAATGGATGGTCGATTACGTACTGGTTCATTCGTTGCAGATGTCATTATCCGAGGTCATGGATCTTTCGGGTGGCTATTTGCCAGCAGAGATGCTGGATATGGAGTTACAGCGCATGTTACAGGATAAGGTGTCGGATATCTCTTTAAATATGTGGCAGAGATATTATGATTACGATATCACACTTAGCAAATTTTACAGAGATGGCGGTAAAGAAGTAATGGAGCAGTACATTCCACGGGTGATGCCCTTGGTTCATTCGTATTTGGAGCGTACGCGACAAGCTGGATTAATGCCGGTGTTGGGACCAAGCGATGAACGTACAATGGAACGCGTGTTGTTTCGAAAAGGGGTGTATGATGATTCGATCTATGGGAGGTCGGTATCGTTCAAGTATATGCCCATTGGTGAGCATACCGATTTTGTGCAGATGGTCACCCGGATCTATCGGTGTACTGAGAATAAATGGCGTGAACTGCTCGGCTTCAGGGGCCGACTGCGCGGACAGACTCTTGAACCGGAACTTGCGAATCTGATTGAACGTTATCTGGATATAGCCTTTGCGAATGCTCAGGCGGAGGCTGTGGAACAACCAGTGATTCGTATTGATACAGAGAAGCTTGCATCGTTACAGCGGGAAAGTGAGTATGTGCGAATGGCGCTTACGACAGAGGATAATCACACTGCTGAAGACAGGGACCAAGACGTAAACCACATAACGAGTGCAACTAATCTGATGGATACACCGGTAACAGCAACAGAAGAAACATCTCTTGCAAGAGAAACCCAAAACATTGCGACATCTGGAATGTCAGTAGAGATGTTCGCCTTGCAATGGGACGAGTCTGCCGCAACAGATCTGGATGAAGAGTGGTTGCTTTTTGCGGAAGGGCTATCCCCTCCGCATGTGCAGGCCATTTACGCCCTGATTGGTGAGAATCCAGATATGGAGCTCATGCGTGTGGCTGAACATTATGGAACGATGCCTGCGCATGTGCTCGATGAAATTAATGATGTAGCTATGGAAACAATCGGTGACCTGATAATCGATGGTGATCGGATCGTTTCTGATTATATAGATGTGTTCGAACATGTGAAGAGGTGATGGGCAATGACAGAACTTAAAATACCCAAGCGACTGACCACCGCTCTTGTGAATTCATTGACGGCAGGGGTTGTTCCCCGAATCGGTTTGGAGCAGATTGCGGTTGGTCGTAAGTCTGAAGTGGAAGCGATCTTGCGGGATATGGACAATATTGCCGAAGGTGGTGCAGCATTCAAACTTATTACTGGCCGTTACGGCAGTGGTAAAAGCTTTCTTTTGCAGATGATTCGTAACTATGCGATGGATCGGAATTTCGTTGTGGCCGATGCGGATCTGTCACCAGAGCGCAGGCTTGTCGGCACTAAAGGCCAGGGGCTTGCGACATATCGCGAACTGATGATCCGTCTATCCACACGTACACGACCGGATGGAGGCGCATTGGAGCCCATTTTGCAAAAATGGATCGCAGGTCTGCAACAATCAACAATGCAGAGTCAGAACTTGCGCCCGGATGATCCGGCGTTGCCGCTGGAGGTGGAGAAGCAGATCTATGCGGTGACGGCTGAGATGCAGAATCTGGTTCACGGCTTTGATTTTGCCAAGGTGCTGGCTTCGTACTGGAACGGGTACAAGCTGGCGGATGACGATCGTAAACAGGCAGCACTTCGTTGGCTTCGGGGAGAATATGCAACCAAAACGGAAGCGAAAAAAGAACTCGCTGTCGGGGTTATTATTGACGATGACAACTGGTATGACTACTTCAAATTGTGGTCTGAATTTACAGCGCGCATAGGCTATAAAGGACTGCTTTTGTTCATTGATGAAGCGGTGAATCTGTACAAAATTACAAACAGTGTCTCCCGCCAAAGCAACTACGAAAAATTGCTGACCATGTTCAATGATACGATGCAGGGCAAGGCGGAGCACCTGGGCATATTTGTGGGCGGTACGCCGCAATTTGTGGAGGATGAACGGCGCGGGTTATACAGCTATGAAGCCCTCCGCTCCAGACTTATTGATGGTCGTTATGCAGCCAAAGAGTATGCGAATTATACGGGCCCGATCCTGAAGCTGGCGATGTTATCACATGAAGAGATTCTGATTCTGCTCCAGAAGCTGCGACAGATTCATGCCCTGCATTTTGGATACAGTGCAGGTCTGACGGATGAACAATTGGTTGATTTTATGCAAACGGCGGTGAACCGACTGGGTGCGGATGAATTGTTGACGACGCGGGAAGTGGTCAGGGACTTTATGGATGTACTGCATACGCTCCACCAGAATCCCCAAGTAACCTACACTCAATTACTCGGCGAGCGGGCTATCAAATCTCAGGAAACGGGGAAAGGAACAGAACCCTCCGCAGGTACGGATGATCTAGACGATTTTCTGGCGGAGTTTGAATTATGAGTGAGAATCCGTTTTACCGGCTGGCACCATTTGTCCAGGAATTTATTTATAAAAAAAGATGGGAGTCGCTTCGGCCTGCCCAGATTGAGGCCTGTAATATCTGCTTTCATACTTCGCATCATATGCTGATTGCGGCAGGCACGGCCTCCGGCAAGACGGAGGCGGCTTTTTTTCCTGCATTGACCGAGCTGCATGAACGGCCTTCCAAGTCGGTTGGCATTTTGTATATAGGGCCTTTGAAGGCTCTGATCAACGACCAATTCGAACGTCTCAAGGATCTTTTGTCCGAAGGAAATATTCCAGTTTGGCACTGGCACGGGGACGTACCTCAAGCGGAGAAGACAAAACTGATGAAGAATCCGTCCGGAGTGCTTCAGATTACGCCAGAATCGCTGGAAGGTCTGCTTATGAATCGACCGAATGCGATCCCGGCGCTGTTTCATGATCTGCGGTATGTCATCATCGATGAGGTACATGCTTTCATGGGGGCGGACAGAGGCATTCAGGTACTGAGCGAATTGGCCCGTATAGAGCGTATGGCTGGTTGTACGCCGCGTAGGGTTGGCCTATCGGCTACGCTTAGTGACTATGATGCGGCTACAGCCTGGCTTGCTGCTGGAACGCAGCAGCATGTGGATGTGGTTTCTTCTCCTGGTGGTCGCAAGCTGCGACTGCGGGTGGAACATTTTTCTTTTCCGGATGCACAGGACGAAGAACAGGCGGAACTGCTTCATAACGCGCGCAAAGCCTACTATGATTTCATCTATGAGAGTACCCATCGCAAAAAAGCGTTGATCTTCACGAACAGCCGTACCGATGCCGAAGTCACTATTCTTGAGATGCGGCGGGTCGCTGCTCGCAGACAGGAACGTGATGTGTTCCATGTGCATCATGGGAGCATCTCAGCCATGTTAAGGGAAGAGACCGAAGCTGCTCTTCGAACTGGATCGGGGCCAGCCGTTGCTGCGGCGACGGTCACACTCGAACTGGGTATCGATCTGGGTGAGTTGGAGCGTGTAGTTCAGCTCGGTGCACCGTATAGTGCATCCAGCTTTGTACAACGTCTGGGACGTTCGGGGCGACGGGAGGACATGGCATCGGAGATGCTTTTTGTCTGCCCGGAGGAAGAGGATGAAGAGGCGCAGTTACCTGCACGAATGCCTTGGACGTTGATGCGGGCAATTGCTGTGATTGAATTGTATGTCAAGACCAAGTGGGTCGAGCCGCTCGAAGCCCGGAAGATGCCCATTGGTGTACTTTATCATCAGACGATGAGTATGCTGAAGAGCATGGGAGAGGCGGAGCCGAAAGAACTTGCGGAAGCGATTCTGTCGCTGGCCCCATTCGCATTGATCAGACCTGATCAATATCAGGCTTTCCTGAATTATCTTATTGAGACGGATCATCTTCAATGGACAGAGGAGCGAACACTGATCATTGGACTGACGGGTGAGAAAATCGTGAATAATTATCGCTTCTACGCGGTGTTCAAGGACGATGAGGAACATAAAGTGCTGAACGGCTCCGAAGAAATTGGTTCCATTACAACGGTACCCCCACCGGGCTATTGCTTCTCGCTCGCAGGTAAACTGTGGAAAGTGGAAGAGGTCGATCACAAGCACAAAGCTGTATATGTGAAGTCCGCCAAGGGTAAAGTGGATACGTTATGGCTTGGCGCGGGTGGAGACATTCATACGACGGTAGTACAGAAAATGCGTGAAGTATTATCCGAATCGGTGATCTATCCTTACCTGTCTCCACAAGCGGTTAATCGTCTGGAACGAGCACGTCGCCTCGCACGCGAGAGCGGATTGCTGAAGCAGGTTGTCATTCCGGCGGGCGGAGATTCCATGTATGTGCTTCCCTGGGTAGGAAGCAAGTCATTCCGTACATTAGAGAGACTTATGAAGCATAACTTGTCCGGTAAGCTTGCTTTGCGCTCGGTTGTACCCATGGAGCCGTATTATTTTGTCGTATCCGGCAAGGTTGATGAACGGACTTTGTTGGCCGAGATCATGAGTGAGTGTCGAACGGCAGAGGACGCATCTGCGTTACTTGCGGAAGACGAAGCACCTTATCTCGGCAAGTATGATGAATTCGTGGCACCACCTTTGATTCGTGAGGCATTTGCCGTGGATGGACTGGACTTGGATGGACTAAAAGCAGGTTTGCAGCAAACACTGGAATGGGACTCCGCGAATTTCGCCCATGAACCAAAGGAATAAAGGTAATCTGGGGATAAAAGCGATCGGAAGATCGTACTGCAATCATAGTGACCCGATGTAATATTCCTAATTTAAATTAAAATAGTGCATAGGGTTGACAGCTTCTCACCTCCCATGTAATATATGAAAAGTCGTCACACACGGAAAACACCAAATTGCATATATCATTTCGTATAACCTCGCAGGCCGAAAGTGTACACAGGGCGAGGGTCTCTACGGGAAGCCTATACTTCCTAACTACGATGCCAAGGAATCAAGTTATTCCTTGCTCGTAGTTAGGATTTTTTGCGTTTGGCTGGTGTCTGTGACCTTGGCATGAACCCAACATGCGGACGTATTTTTCAATCATCAGGAGGTTTATTCACGAATGAAATATTATCTGTCCGTTCTCGCAGGAGCGATGAGCTATGGCATATTATCCACGATTGTGGTTCTGGCTTACGGCGAAGGATACCAACTTGGAGAGGTTGTGGGAACACAACTGATTACAGGTTTTCTCCTGTCCTGGATGCTAGCGCTATACACACGAGTTAGATCTAAACGCAAGTCACAGGCTAATGGTAAAGCATCAGCAGCCGTATCACAGGTGTTCAAACGCTTAACGTGGAAACAACGCCTGATTTTGATGGCTGCCGGTACACCAACGGTCATTACAGGTCTCGTCTATTATCAGTCTTTGCGTTATATACCAGCGTCTCTTGCCATTATTCTGTTGTTTCAGTTTACATGGATTAGCGTATTGATTCAGGCTGTAAGCAAGCGTCAACGTCCAGACAAAGTTACGTTCATGACGTTAATCATTCTGTTCGGCGGAACTTTGCTGGCAGCGGGTTTCCTGGAACAGGGACTGGGTGAGTTTAATGGTCTGGGTATTGCTCTTGGACTGATGGCAGCGGTAAGTTACTCCCTGTTCGTATTGTTCAGCGGCAAAGCGGTACCTTCCGCGCATCCAGCCTTCCGCAGTGCGTGGATGGTTACAGGCGGATTGATCCTGCTCTGCATTTTATTCCCACCGACCTTCCTCTTTAACGGATTGATCTGGAGCCAGTTGCTTGTGTTCGGACTGCTGCTTGGATTCTTCGGTGCTTTCATTCCACCCGTTCTATTCGCGATTGGCGTTCCTCATATTGGCGGAGATATGGCCGGAATTCTGGGTGCAGTGGAGCTTCCGATTGCAGTGCTGCTGTCCTCTATCGTGCTCCATGAACATGTCAGTGGATTGCAATGGTTCGGGGTTATTGTCGTGCTGATTGGTGTAGCCCTGCCAGAGTTGTATAAATTACGGATGAGACGTAGTCGAAGTACACCGTCATATTCCTGAGTGAAGTAAGAAGTGGATATTGCGGTGGTTGAACGGGAATACAAGGATAAAAGCCTGAGAAATCAGGCTTTTTCTATTGGGAGTTTCTGTTCGGCAACAATAGCCCAGAGGGGTCATTTTCTTTGTCATGCGAATCAGGTATGCTTAATGGGTACATCCATTTGTAGATTAATCATGATGGGACATTGAATGAGGAGTGTTTATATGAATAGCTGGTTTAGAAAAGCATGGCCTTTGTTAACACTGGGTCTGGCTGTTGTTGTATTGCTTGGATCATTTTTGGTTTATTTTATGGGTAAAGACGTATCCCCGGGATCGGGTAGCGCGGTAACTGCACAAGCCGAGACACCGGAGGATTTGAAGGGATATGAAGTCATTGATGTGGACGTGAGTAACGATGGTTTTGGACCAGACGTTATCGAGGTGAAAGCGGGTGTGCCGACCAAAATCAACTTTATTCTGACCCGGTCGGTTACCCATGTCAAATCGGTGGGATCACAAAAGCTTGGCATGGATCTATACATGCAAAAGGGACCCAATTATTATACTGTCGACAAAGATCTGCCTAAGGGAGAATACGAAATTCACTGTGGTATGTACATGATATACGCAACGATTAAGGTCGTATAAGCAGAAGGAGCATGGTTTCGGGTCCCCGAACTTTGCTCCTTTTTTTGGTGCGTGATATCATGAGGGAGTGAGTAAAATCGATCTGGAGGTGGCGGAATGAAAGCGCTATTTATTGGAGGGACAGGCACCATCAGTACGGCGATTACGAAAATGCTTGCGAAGCAAGGCTGTGAACTTTATTTGATTAATCGAGGTAATCATAATGATGAGTTGCCTGCGGAGGTTAACGTACTTCAAGCGGATATGAATGACGAGACACGCGTAGCGGAACTGATTGCTGATCTCGAATTCGATGTTGTCGCAGACTTTATCGCCTTTGTACCGTCTCAATTGGAGCGAGATTACCGTTTGTTCAAGGATAAAACGAAGCAGTTTATTTTTATAAGTTCGGCGTCGGCGTACCAGACACCTTTGGCAGATTACCGGATCACGGAAGGAACGCCATTATCGAATCCATACTGGGAGTATTCCCGTAACAAGATTGCATGTGAAGATTACCTGATGAAGCAGTATCGAGAGCATGGATTCCCCGTGACCATTGTGCGTCCAAGTCATACGTACGGGGAGAAATCGGTACCTCTCGGTGTTCATGGGGCTCAAGGCAGTTGGCAGGTTCTGAAGCGCATTCTTGAAGGCAAACCTGTTATTATCCATGGAGATGGCACATCGCTGTGGACTATTACGCACAACACGGATTTTGCCAAAGGATTCATTGGACTGATGGGGAATATCCATGCGATTGGTGAGTCGGTACATATTACCTCGGACGAGTCAGTCACCTGGAATCAGATTCATGAAATTATTGCTGGCGTGCTCGGTGTTAAGCTTCATGCGGTTCATGTACCATCGGAGTTCTTGGCCGCATGCAGTGAACAGGATCTTCGCGGGGGTTTGCTGGGAGACAAGGCCAATACCGTTGTGTTCGATAACAGTAAGCTGAAGCGGCTTGTGCCGGAATTTGTAGCAACGACAAGAGCTGATCAGGGCATTCGGAGTACGATTGAGCACATTCTGGAGCATCCTGAATTACAGACCGAAGATCCGGAATTTGATGGTTGGTGTGACCGGGTCGTTGGAGCATTGGACGAAGCGTTATTGAAAATAAGAGATGAGAAGTGAGGCGTCTATATGTCCCAAACCGGTCATCAATTTGTAAAAGAAATGACTAAAACCGTCACATTGGACTATTTGTTGCACATTCCTGAAACCGAGGCCCCCTCTGCTGTCGACCAGAAGTGGCCCGTCATTTTATTTCTACATGGTGCTGGAGGACGAGGAAATAATCTGGAGATGGTCAAAGAAAATGGAATTCCACATATTGCTGACCAGGACAAAAGCTTCCCGTTTATTGTCATTTCCCCGCAATGTCCAGTGAACGAGTTGTGGGCGATGCAGAAAGAGGTCGTTATGGCGATTGTGGAACATGTATTGCAGAACTATCCTGCTGATCAGAACCGGGTATATCTTACTGGACTCAGCATGGGTGGGTACGGAGCATGGCATTTGCCAATGGATTATCCTGACGTATTTGCTGCCGTGGCTCCGATTTGCGGAGGAGCAGATCCATCCAAAGCGGAAGAATTGCAGCATGTACCGGTCTGGGCATTCCATGGGGCCAAGGACGACGTCGTATTGCTTTCGGAATCAGAGGGAATTGTGAATGCGCTCGAAGCGTTAAACGCAGATGTGAAGCTTACGGTATACCCCGAAGGCAATCATAATGCATGGACCGAGACGTACGACAATCCTGAACTGTACAAGTGGTTTCTCAGCCATACTTTATAAACTAATTATTCATGAACTGAAGTGATTTAGAATTCTTGAGTATTTACTTTCCTTATTTGAATCGTTATAATCAAGAAAAAATGACACTTGTTAGGGGAGGCACCCCAACTTAGGACTTCGTTCCTTTGTTGGGGTGCCTCCCTTTTTTGGTGTGCCAAAAAGGAGAGCAGACGTTGAAAAAATCAGGAAAACGAGTGAAGAAACAAGCGGAACAGCTAACCAAAGTGGTTTTGGCGTTTGCTTTATTATCGCCTCAAGCCCTGTTGCTTGAATGGGGTGCGAGCACTGTCATGGCTGAAAGTATTGAAACCATCGGAATTGTAACCGATACATCCGGAATGAAGGCAGTGCAATCCTCCAAGGTGAAAGTGGAGATGAACAGTGATGGTAAATACAGAATCGTATTACTGCCGAACACCAATGTATTTTACGGTGGCGATACAGGGAATGTATCTACCATTATCGACCACAATGGATCTCCGGTGAACTTCAAATCGTTGCCGCTTAATTATTACCGAATCAACAATAATGTGATTGAAATGTCCCGGCAAAAGGACAATGTCGAATACATTTTACGTGTATCCATTGTGAATGCCACGTCACAGGGAGGGTACATGAAGGTTGAACTGGAAGCCATCAACCGTAGTGGATCGGCACTGAGTTTGGGAGGAACGTTTTATTGGGATACGATGGTGAACGGCAATGACGCTTCCCCGTTTGAAGTCATAGAGAATGGATGGCGTAATTACAGTGGAGGTGTTCAGGTCACAGCTTTTTATGCCAATACGTACAATGTTGTGAATGCAGATCGCATATATATGGGCCAGTACAGTAGCCCGGACAGCGCCCAGCTAACAGGAGGTTCATCGCCTTCTGCGTTCAGTACGGGTCAGATCGTTACGTCGAGTGATACAGCTGCACAATTTTGGTGGAATGCCAAATCAACGGAGAATCAGGCTTCACGCAAATTTTCAACGATCGTGGGAATCGGCCCCCAAAATGTTCCCCCTTCATTTACACTAATGGCACCGGCTTCAGGTCAAACCTACTACAAAGGAGAGCAACTTCAGATCTCCGGTACAACGCGCGATACCGATGCAGGTGATCTGTTGACTGTTAAATGGTCGATTGATGGTGGGGCTGAGAATACGCTGACACAGATGACGGCTACAGGTTCGAATCAGAATTTCAACACCAACTATACATTGCCTGACACGCTTACAGACGGTACACATACGTTACAAGTATGGGTGATGGATGACAAGGGTGGGGTGTCCTCGGCAGGAACGGTTAACTTTACAGTGAGAAGTTTTGTTGTGCCGGGAACGCCAACATACACACTAGTTAACTCTAATAACCTGACAGTGAACTGGGATAAAAAAGCGAATGATGCATCGGTTACGTATGAGTTGAAGAATATGACAACGAATCAGATTTTCGATGCAGGTACATCGAACAGCCGTCAGATGACTGGATTGACTGCTAATACCAGCTATTCTTTTGCTGTTCGTGCCAAGAATTCAAGCGGCTCTTTCACGGGTTACTCCAGTCCAACCTCCAAGTATACATTGGCTAATCCGCCCTCTGTTGCGGCAGTGACTCAATCGGGGAACTCCGTTATAGCGAGTTGGAATCCTAACGGCAACCCTGCAGGCACCCATTACAAAACGGAAATTCGCAACTCTGGCGGGCAGGTCCTTGTCACAGGAACAACCTCTTCCACACGTACAGAGTTTACTCTGACCGGACTTGCGGACGGAAGATATGAAGTATATGCGGCTGCGCTAAATGGAGAAGGGATACAGACTTCGTATATATCTGCTGGTGGAATGATCAAAGATACGACGGGACCAACGGCCCCTTCTGTTACAGTCACTCCGTCCTCATGGACGAAGGAAGATGTTCTTGTCACTGTGGAAGAGGGGAAGGATGGCTTAAGTGGAACTCAGAGGACTGAAGTTAAAGTCGGTCTGACAGGAGAATGGCGTGAATACAGCAACCCGTTCACCGTGAGCAGAGAAGGCAATACCTCTGTTATTGCACGCAGTATTGATGCTTTCGGCAATACAGGACAGGAAACGGCTGTAACAGCCAGGGTAGACCGGACGGCACCAACGCCACCTGTCATTTCACTGAATCCCCCGGATGGACTAAAGCGTCGGTCGTTGTCACGTTAACGGAGGGTACAGACGAAGGAAGCGGAATGGGTCTGACGCAGTATAGGCTTGGAAGCGAGGCTGAATGGATTGATTACAAGAATCCCTTTACACTAAGTACCGAAGGCGTAACCGAAATTTACGCACGAAGTGTGGATCGGGCCGCCAATGTCAGTGCTTCCACTTCGGCAACGGCCAGCATTGACAAGACTGGGCCCGAAGTGCCTAGAATTACATTAAGTGAGCAGGACTGGGCGAATCAGGATGTAACTATTGCAATAACCAGTGGTGAAGATACAGGCAGCGGACTTGCCAAAAGCCAATATCGACTACATGAACAAGGCCCCTGGATCGATTACACCGGGGAAGTGAAGGTTACGGATGAGGGAGAGACGATCGTGTACGCGCGCTCTCTTGACCATGTAGGGAATATAAGCACAGTGGCACAGGTTACTGTTCGAATTGACAAGACAGCTCCAACCGAGCCAGTCATTCGTTTGAGCCAGAATGGGTGGAGCAAAGAAGATGTTCGCTTTACCATCGCTGGAAGTATGGATGAACGAGCAATTTCGTATGAATATAGCCTGGATGGTGCCCCTTATATAACAGGGAGCACGGGTACGGTGAGCACAAATGGGGCTACGATCATTCGAGCAAGAGCCAGGGATGCTGTTGGGAATGTGGGCAAGGAGGTCAGTCGTACCGCCTATGTGGATCAGGTTGCTCCAACAATTGCATATACACTGAACGGACAAGAATGGACGGAAACGGATATAGTCACTACAGTTCATTATGCCGATGCCCACTCAGGGGTTCAGGAGTTGGAACGATTCTATCAAGTGACGAACAGTACAGAGGCACCGGATCATTGGCTTGAAGCTCGCTCTGACGAGCATGAGATTTCCATTGAATCGGAAGGCATCTGGTACATCCATGCCAGAACAACAGACAGAGCAGGAAATACATATCAAACAACATCCTCACCTTATCAGATCCAACGCAAACCCCAGCAACCAAGTCAGGTAAGAGTGACACAGATCGGTGAGACCTCGGCTGAACTTACAGTGGACTTGCCGACAGGTGAAAGGTATACCGATGGATATCAGTATGAGATTACGAATAGAACGACAGGACAGACATGGACACTGGAGTATCCTAACCACAGCGTAAGCAATCATTCCCTAACCGGTGGTCAAGTGTATGAATATGAAGTGAGAGTGAGGAATCATACCGGAGTAAGTGATGCAGTAACCGTTCAGGTCTTGACCATTCCTGCGGCTCCAGGAACACTGCATGTGCGGAAAGTGGATTCCCAGCCAGATCTGGCCGAAATTCAATTTGATTCGGTTCCGGGGGCTGACGCTTATCGCATCATTGCAGATACTTCAGACGGGATCCCCGTATTTGATCAGACGGTATCTGATATTGCAAACCTTCCTTATATCAGCAACCTCGTTCCTGGAACCATTCATACCATTTCCGTAACGGCTATGAATGAGAGTGGTACAGGTGCAAGTAGCAGAACCGGATTCCTGACACTACCGGCAGCGCCCGGAGAGTTTATGGCGGTTCAGATCAGAGAGCATGATATCTCTTTAGCTTGGGAGACGGTAACTTCTGCAACATACTATGGACTTTCGCGCGATGGTTCACCCATATATGAAGGAGAACAGACGGAATATCTGGATACGGGTCTGGATAGCGGAACGGATTACAGCTACGAGCTAATTGCTGGCAATGAAACAGGGCCTGGACCACTCGCTGGATTACCTTTGCTCAAGACGTTACCTGGGCCGGTGTCCAGCTTAAATCTATCGGATGCTACCAGAACGAGCCTTCGTCTGGATTGGAACGCAGTAAGAGGAGCTGATCGATACGAATTGTGGGTGAACGGAGAGAAGAAGGGGACCATTCCTGCGGGAACCCAGGAATGGACCTTTGAGGGACTGGATTCTGGAACAACATATCAACTGGATGTACAGGCAGTGAACGGAAGTGGACAAGGAGTTCGCAGCTCAGTCGCAGGAACAACACTACCCGAGAGCCCAGCAGGACTCCACGTTGTGCAGGTAACGGAAAAAGGAGCAATCTTGAGTTGGGATCCCGTTGCAGGAGCAACAAAATATCGTGTGGTCATCAATGGGCAGAGCCATGAGGTATCAGACACACAACTAACAGTCCATCATCTGTCCAGTAGTCGTCAGTACACTTATGAAGTGCAGGCAGGAAATGCTGCCGGGTACAGTGCATCTACAAGCAGTACGGTTCTTACCCTGCCTAGCAGACCGGAAGGACTGAATGTCACGTGGACGGGTGAAACGGGTATGGGACTTACATGGCAAGCTGTAGAAACGGCAGATATCTATGTTGTGAGAATCAATGGATCCGAGGTGGGCAGAACATCGGAACTTGCTTACACGGCTGAAGGGTTGTTGCCCGGTACGGAGTATGCTTTGGAAGTGCAGGCCGTGAATAGTTCCGGTACTGGTGAAACTGCACAGCTCATCCGACTATCCAAACCGATGTCGCCTTCAGACGTGCTGGTTGACCCTGAGGTACATCGTGCGAAAGTCTCCTGGTCTGTCGTGGAAGGGGCTGCTGAATACGTGATTGAACAGGGAGGCCGGGAGATTTACAGAGGAATGGAGAATGAGGCCTCTATTTCGGGACTCCAGGATGGAACGTGGCATCACTATGTCCTTTGGGCGGTCAACAGTCAAAAGACTCGTTCTGAAGCGACGGATATCTCCGTGTTGACTTTGCCAGGCAAACCCGTTGAAGTTCGAGTACATGATGTGACACAGAATAGTCTCAGTCTGGATTTCAGCAACATAGGTGTTCAAGGAGCAGATCATTATATCATTGAACGAGATGGGAGAGGAATCGCACGGATGGATGCGAATGTAACCCGGTTCGAGGACAGGGATCTGTCGCCAGGAACGAAATATGCTTACGTAATCCGAGCAGTCAATGCAAGTGGTGCGAGTGAGCCGCTAGCCTTTGATAGGATGACTCAAACTTCACCCCTGATTGCAGAAGGCATTACGATAAATGCTGGAACGCATACGCTGGATCTGACATGGGAAGCTGTGAAGGGAGCGGCCGCTTATGACATTCGCAATCTGGGAACCGGAGAGGTGGAGAGCGTGTCGGAACCTTCTGTACATCTGACCAGTATGCTGGACGGCACAGCATATGAATTCGAACTCATCGCTATAAATGAAGAGGGGCATCGTTCAGATCCCGTTCGGGTTCAGGTTTTGACGAAGCCCATATCGCCTCAGACAGCGGGCATTGCTCACATAACAGATCAGACGGCGGCTCTGGACCTGACTGGAAGCTCCACACGTGGAGCGGAGCAATTCATTATTATCCGGGACGGCGTTGAAGTGGCTAAGGTTCCAGCAGATCAGACTGCATTTCAAGATATCGGACTAACACCCGGAGAGAGCTACACCTACACAATCAAAACATTCAATGCATCCGGAGAGAGCGATTCCGGTTTCGAAGTTCAGTTAAGAACTTTGCCTGCAACGATTACTGAAGCTTTGAATCCACGTATGATCGGCGAAAAGGATGGGCTTATCTCTTGGCAGAAGGTACAAGGTGCTGAGGGATATATCATACGTATCGGAGATCAAGTCTTCGCCACTATTGAAGAAGAGCACATCACGGAAGTAAGGTTAACTCATCTGGAGAGTGCAACATTATATGATCAGGTACAGATTATTCCTTATAATACGGCCGGTGCTGGAAGCCCAATGACTGTGACACCATTTTACACTTTGCCTCATGTTGACTCTTTGGAAATGAAGCTATATCCAGAGACAGATCACGTTAAACTGGAATGGGAATTCCCCTATATTAACGAGACATACATCGTACTACTTGACGGTACCGAGATCTATAGAGGCAAACAAAGAGAGTATGTCGCAGATCAACTGAATGCCGGTAAGTGGTACCAGATAGAAATGTTCACGGAGAATGATCAGGGAGATGCGTCGGCGAAGCTGGCATATTCAGTTCTAACCAAACCGGCTTCTCCCTCCAAAGTGGAGTATCACTCGGCAAAGGACCGCATTCGTCTTCTATTGGATCAGAGTCAGGTCGAAGGTGCCGAACAATTCATCATTGAGCGGGACGGTGTGGAAGTGGCTCGTGTTCCAGCAGATGAACTGTTCTATGATGATGCGGGGCTCGAACCAGGTGTAAATTATATCTATACGGTTAAAACCATGAATAGTACGGGCAGTAGTGATGGTGGTTATTATCTTACTACAATGACCTTGCCTGGTGGCGCGATTTCTCCTCCAGTTGTAGAGGGGCGTTCCACATATGGTGCCGACATCGTATGGGAACTGATTCCGGGTGCTGCGGGTTATCGAATCTTTCGCAATGAAGAACTTATGGCAACGACAATGGAAACTTCCATACATGTATCTGAATTAAACAGTGCTGAGCATTATGCTGACTTTTCAATCATTCCATTCAATGAGGCAGGGGACGGTGAGTCAGTTGAAGTTCCGACATTCGAGACGTTGCCATCCGGGGATCTGACAGTCGCAGCAATAGCGCTAGGGACCAGCACGATTAGGCTGAACTGGGAACTGGAAGGAAAGAATGAGGTGATTGTGATCACTCATAAAGATCGTGAGATATACCGTGGCACAGAACGAAGTTATATATGGACCGGACTGAATGCGGAGCAACAGTATGAGGTGGCTGTATGGACGGAGAATTCGGCGGGGAAAAGAGTGTAATTAAGACGGCAACAGCCACGACTATTCCATATCCACCTCCCGCTTGGAGCGGTGGCAGCGCAAGTGGAAGCACACCCGACACATCGGATCGTTCTGATGAGGCAAATCCTCGACCTGAACCGATAGAGCCACCTACGACATCGACGAAAAAGAGTATTAAATTTATCGATATTAGCCAAACGTTCAACAGAGACCAGATTACCTGGCTGGCAGAACAGAATATCATTCAAGGTGTCAGTGAAACTCGATTCGAACCACGTCGTCCCATCACACGTGCGGAATTCACCGCATTGATCGTGCGATTGATGGGTATTGAACCCACATGGAATGACCAGCATGGTTTTCAGGATGTGAACGATGAGGATTGGTTTGCAGCTGAGATTAAGGCAGCCGTTAATCGTGATATGGTTCATGGCATGGGGAATGGAAGATTCGCTCCGTATGCGCTGGTGACGCGGGAACAGGCATCCAAGATTATAGCGAATGTTGTCCGTAAAATCAGACCGGAACCACTGAATTCCGGAAGAAGTTTTACCGACCAGACCGATGTATCGGATTGGGCCAAAGAAGAAGTGCAGGAACTGGCAGGTATGTTCATGATTACAGGATATCAGGACGGCAGCTTCCGTCCCATGCAACATCTGAGCAGATCGGAAGCCGCAGCACTCATTTTCCGTTTGCAGAAACTGATTCAAGTCATGGATGAGAAAGAATCAAACAGATCGAGTGACGAACGGATCAGCGCTAGATCGTCAAATCTAGATTGAATTGAACTAGGGCGTGTCTCAAAACTCGCTGAAGTGCATCTTTTACCGCCTTTTCGCCCCCTGCTGCGTCACTTTCCCTTGACGTGCCCCGGCACGCCTGCGAAAAACTTCCTTGCTTGGAACGAAAATTCGGCAAAATCTGCTTTCTTCGGAGTTTTCAGACACGCCCTAATCCTCCCTAAGAGTGACATTACCGCTCGATTTGTTTTTAATGCTATAATAGGTTGCTAATATGATAAAAAGGGTAATGAACAATGGTGATGAATAATGAATAATAAATTTATCCGAATTTACGAAGATATTGCAGAACGAATTCGGACGGGTGAGATTGAGGCAGGCACATTGCTTCAATCCGAATTGGATCTATCGGAGAGATATCAAACGTCTCGAGAAACCATTCGCAAAGCGCTAAAAATGTTATACGAAGAAGGTTACATCCAGAAGATTCAAGGCAAAGGTTCGATTGTACTGGACATTCGCAAGATCGATTTTCCCATCTCAGGTTTGGTTAGTTTCAAGGAATTGGCCCAAAAAATGGGACATCGGGCTCAAACGTATGTGAAGGTTTTTGAGGAACAACCAGTGGATCAGACGCTGTACAAGAAGATTAACTTTGGTCTGAATGAACAGGTCTGGGAGATCAGACGTGTGCGGAAAGTGGATGGAGAACATGTCATTCTGGACAAGGACTACATCAGCCAGCGACTTGTTCCAGGGCTCAGCAGAGAGATCTGTAATGATTCTATCTATGCGTACATCGAACAAGAACTGGGACTATCCATTTCTTTTGCCAAGAAGGAGATCCTGGTGGAAGAACCCACCGCTGAGGACAGGGAACTACTTGACCTTGAAGGGTTCCACAATGTGGTTGTGGTGAGAAGCCAGGTGTACCTGGAGGATGCCAGTCAATTTCAGTACACCGAGTCGAGGCATCGACCGGACAAGTTCAGATTTGTGGATTTTGCACGCCGCAGATGAATTTCCATCAAATTCAACCAAAGAGAGTACCTTTCACTGGATTAGCCAGTGGACAGGTACTCTCTTTGGTTGTGGGGGAATCCGAAGATCGTCCATCAATAACCGCTTAATGTCAATGTCCTTCCCCCATGTCGGAGCGTATGATCAACATATACACGAGGGCAGGGAGTGAGGAAATTGAATGACGTGACAGCAAAGTCCAACGTTCGCATATGGGAAGAAACCAGAGATATTCCAACCTACGGTACAGGTAAACCGGACAAGAATCCGATGTTTCTTGAAAAGCGAATCTATCAGGGGAGCTCGGGTAAGGTGTACCCGCATCCAGTAATCGATAAGATTGAAGATGAGGCGAAAATGCAGTCCTATCGATTAATTATCCTCGAAAATGAATATGTTCGTATAGAGATGATGCCCGAACTCGGCGGCCGGATCTATCGTGCGCTTGATCGGACTAACAACTACGATTTTGTATATTATAACCGTGTTATAAAGCCGGCACTTGTGGGTCTGGCAGGGCCTTGGATTTCAGGAGGAATTGAATTCAATTGGCCGCAGCATCATCGCCCAAATACGTTTGGTCCAGTTGACTGTACATTTGACAGCAATGAAGATGGCAGCGCTACGGTGTGGATGGGTGAGATTGATCGTATGTATGGAACCAAAATGACCGCTGGCTTCACATTACATCCTGGCAAAGCTTATCTTGAAATCCACGCCGAGGTATACAATCGCACTAGCGAGCCTCAAACGTTCCTATGGTGGGCCAATCCGGCTGTAGCCGTCAACGATCACACCCAATCCGTGTTTCCTCCTGATGTGACGGCTGTGCTGGATCATGGCAAACGGGATGTATCCCGGTTCCCCATCGCAACAGGCACGTACTACAAGATGGACTATTCCGAAGGTGTGGATATCTCCCGATACAAAAACATACCCGTTCCGACATCTTACATGGCGTACAAGTCGGATTATAATTTTGTAGGCGGCTATGATCATGGTGTACAGGCAGGGTTGTTGCATGTAGCCAATCACCATGTCTCTCCGGGCAAGAAACAATGGACATGGGGAAATGGAGCATTCGGGCAAGCCTGGGACCGCCAATTAACGGATGAGGATGGACCTTATATTGAACTAATGACAGGACTCTATACCGATAATCAGCCTGATTTTACGTGGTTACAGCCTTATGAAGCTAAATCATTCAAGCAATATTTTATGCCATACAAAGGAATTGGAATGGTCAAAAATGCGACGATCGACGCTGCGGTTAATCTGGAATTGGATACATCAACAGGAATAGTAACGGTACTGGTCTATGCTACTTCCGTTTGGGACCAAGTGACAGTTGAGGTAAAAGGGCGAACCACAATGTATCTTCAGGATCGTTGTAACATTTCACCAACGCAACTATACAAGAAGACATTCCGATGGGGCGGGAACGATGAATGGCATCAGCTCAAGTTAAGTGTGTGTACAGCCGAAGGAAGATTGCTTGTGGATTATCAGCCTGAACGAACCAAAATTCAGGAAGTCCCGGATACAGCCAAGCCACTTCCGCTGCCATTCGAGATTCGGACGAACGAACAACTATACCTGGCTGGTCTTCATCTGGAGCAATATCGGCATGCCACTTATGAACCTGAACCATATTATCTCGAAGGGCTGCAGCGTGATGCAACGGATATCCGCCTAAACATTGCTTATGGCACATTGTTATTGCGAAGAGGCTTGTATCCAGAGGCGGAGATTCATTTCAGACAAGCCGTACAATCGCTTACGTGGAAGAACACGAATCCATATGACAGTGAAGCTTTCTACCAGCTGGGACTGTGTCTGAAAATGCAGGGAAAACAGGATGAAGCTTATGCGGCCTTGTACAAATCAGTATGGTCTGCACAGTATCAGGATACGGGTTATCATACACTCGCTCAGATCGACACGGCGCAGAATAGATTGAACGAAGCACTGGATCACATCGAACGTTCGCTGATTCGTAATTCCAGAAATTATAAAGCACGCCACCTGAAGGTGGCTCTGCTGCGGAGAATGAATCGGGAGGAAGAGGCGATTCAATACGCTCGCGAGACAATGAAGCTAGGCCCTGTTGAATTCGGTGCTGTGCATGAGTTAGTCCTGATCTACAGCCAATCCGCTTTGTTGTCAGATCAAGAACAAGCCGAAGAAGCACGGGACCATTTCCATCGTCTCATGCGAAGAGACGTTCACAATTATCTGAATGTAGCCGCGGATTACGCCGAAAGTGGGTTGTGGGAAGAGGCACAGATGGTGTTATCCCATGTGGAAACCGAAGTTTCGCAGACGTATCCCATGGTTGGTTATGCTCAGGCCCACTTGAATCGACAGATGGGTCAGGAAGATCAAGCCCGGAAATGTCAGAAGCAGGGGGAATCCGCTCAGACTGATTATTGTTTTCCCAACACGCCATTCGAACTATTGGTGCTCCAGGATGCACTCGCAGCTGATCCGAACGATGCACGTGCTCACTATTATGTGGGCAATTGGTTATATGATCATAAACGCTATGAGGAAGCAATCGTGCATTGGGAGAATTCGCGCAAGGCCGATGCTGCATGTCCAACCATACACCGCAATCTGGGTCTGGCTTATTACAACAAGCTGAATCAATCGGATCTTGCATTGCAATCATTGGAGGAAGCATTCCGATTAGATACACAAGATGCCCGGGTCTTCTATGAGTTGGATCAATTACGCAAGAAGTTGGGATATTCCTGTGAGCATCGAATCAAACTGCTCGAAGAACAGATGGAGTTGGTTCATCACCGTGATGATCTGTATATCGAGTGGGTGACACTTTTAAATATGCAGGGAAGTCATCAGGAAGCGTGGAACGCTCTCCAGACCAGGCGGTTTCATCCCTGGGAGGGTGGAGAAGGTAAGGTTACAGGACAATATGTGATAGCACTGACAGAACTGGCGAAGCAAAAGCTGGAAAAACAACAACCTGAGCAAGCAATGGAATTGTTGCATAAGGCTCTGGTATACCCGGAGAATCTGGGGGAGGGCAAGTTAGATGGAGTCGGAGACAATCCGTTGTACTTTTATCTGGGCTGTGCATATCAGCAAATGAACAAGGTACACTCAGCTGAGGAGAGTTTCCGCAGAGCATCAATCGGTCAGAATGAACCCGCAAGCGCGATGTTCTATAACGATCAACCGCCCGAATGGATTTATTACCAGGGTCTGGCCTGGCAGAAACTCGGCAATGCCAAGGAAGCAAGCAGACGGTTTAACAAACTGATTGATTATGCAGAGAGACATATGCATGATCACATCCGAATGGACTATTTCGCAGTGTCTTTACCGGATTTTCTCGTATTTGAAGATGATCTGGATCAGCGAAATGAAGAACATTGCCGCTACATGCGGTCACTGGGTCTTCTGGGCCTTGGCCGGATAAGTGAAGCCGAGCTTGAATTGAAACGTGTACTTATGAAAAATCCGAATCATCAAGGCGCATTCATCCATCTCTAAACGACTCAAGCGTATCCCATTATACCGAAGGAGATATATTCCATGAATGATAGTGTAGCAGGGACCCATATTCGCTTTATCCTGGATGTGGAAGACAAAGACATTCGTGCTGGTCGTATGACCGGCAATGGCGGCAAGAATCCACTGGGAGAGTCTTATGACTTTACCAACTATTATATGACTCATAACAACAAGCCTTGTATTCCCGTGGTCGGTGAATTTCATTTCTCCAGATTCGCATACCTGCAGTGGGAGGAAGAATTACTGAAGATGAAGGCAGGCGGCGTGAACATCATCGCTTCCTATGTCTTCTGGAATTACCATGAGGAGCAGGAAGGGGAGTTCGTATGGTCAGGCAATCTGAATCTGCGACACTTTGTCGATCTGTGTGGCAAACATCAGCTGCCTCTGATCGTGCGTATTGGTCCATTCTGTCACGGGGAGGTTCGCAATGGTGGAATGCCCGATTGGTTATTCAGTTATGCATTTGAAGTCAGATCCAATGATGAAGGATACCTGTACTATGCCAAGCGATTATATCGTGAGATCGCACGTCAGCTCAAAGGGTCTTTTTATCAGGAGGGCGGACCCGTTATAGGCGTACAGTTGGAAAATGAGTACATGCACGCCGGTGCACCGATGGATGCCTGGGGTTATATACGCGAAAAATACATTACGTCCGGCCGGGACGGACAGGAACATCTGAATGCACTTCGTCATATTGCCGAGGAAGCGGGCATGAGACCCATGTTCTATACGGCCACAGCCTGGGGCAAAGCTGCTGTTCCTGAAGATCGAACGTTACCGATGCTGGCGGGGTATGCCTACACACCATGGATTCCCAATCAGCCCCCGAGTCAGGAGTACTTATTCCGGGATCTGCACATGAATCCTGTTGAAGAAGTGGATTATGACAGTCTGGAGTATCCTGCTGCGTATTGCGAACTTGCTGGTGGAATGCAGGTCAGTTATCACGCTCGTCCGATTGTAGATGCGGACAGTGTTGAGGCTATGACCATTGTGAAGCTGGCGAACGGCAGCAACATGGTAGGCTATTATATGTATCATGGCGGTACTAATCCGGTAGGGAAACATTCTTATATGAATGAACAGGCATTGCCGAAAATGACGTATGACTACCAGGCTCCACTCGGAGAATTTGGACGTATTGGCGAATCATATGATCGAATTCGTACCTTATCCATGTTCCTGGAAGCCTATGGAGAACTGCTTGCTCCGATGGGTTGTGTTGTTCCGGAAGATCAGCAATCGTTAACCTCTGAGAATACGATCGATCTGCGCTGGTCTCTTCGTCAACAAGCAGGTTCAGGATTTCTGTTCATGAATAATTATCAGGATCATATGGATATGCCGAATCGTGATGTTCGACTGGAGCTGAATACACGGAATGGAGCAGCTTCATATCCAAGAGAAGGAACGATGCAGCTGAAATCCGGTATGGCAGCAATTCTGCCTTTTCATATGAACGTGAATGGTATGAAGATCATTAGTGCAACCGTTCAGCCACTGACCCGATTCATGGTGAATCAGGAACTTACTGCTGTCTTTTATGCGCATGCTGGAATGACTCCCGAGTATGTGATTGATGCATTATCTGTTATGAATGTGGAGATGCCTGAAGGAACCGTATCTGAACAAGAAAAAGAATATGTTATACACCCCGTGGCAGGCAAGGATCATTCTCTACGGATCACAACGGTAGACGGTGTGGTTATTCGCATCATAACGTTAACCCGTGAGGAAGCATTGCATGCCTACCGTTTTCGTGTGGGAGGGGAAGAGAGGCTTATGATTAGCAGCAGCCATCTGTATATACAGAATGAAATGCTCATATGTACCTCAGTGGATCACTCGGAGATGGACGTATCCTTCTATCCGGTACCAGAACACATTACCGCTTCTGACTACGCTGTGACATCGCAGTCAACGAAGGGATTATTCGGCACGTTCAACTTCAAGGTCACACCTTACCAATCTGTTACAGAGATCGAGTACCCGAAAGAGAATGCAGCTACGCTGAGAGTGGATACAGAGTGGCCGGAACAGGTAGATGATCTATGGCTTGAGATTGATTATGAGGGAGACGTTGCCATAGCATATATTCATAACCAGATGTTAACGGATCACATTCAATACGGACATGCATGGATGATTGGTCTGAAGCAATCCCGTCATTTGCTGGCTGATCATGCGTTGCGCCTGTCGATAACTCCGATTCGGAAAGGGACGACAGAAAGTTATGTGAATCAAGCTTATGTTGAGCGATTTAATGGAATCGAGATTGGAAGGTTCAATCAAATTCGGGTAGTACCACATTACCGGGTCGGCTTGGTGCTGGCATGATAAGCGAGACCATTGGTTAGGTTCAAGAGTTGACTGAGGTGCATTACACAGCAGAAGGTTCTTTCTCCGAGCGTAAGTGAGGGGAGGGGGCTTTTTTGCTGTGAATGGAACCGGATTATTCCTAATCATGGTAAAAACAACTTGACCAGTAAGCGTTTTCAATTTAATATATATTTGTTACCTTAACGATAAGGTATTTATTACTCATTTTATATAAATGAATAAAGTAAAGTCTTTATATTTATTTTATAAAAATACTTAAATAATTGAAGGTTTTAGTTAACTCGTTGCCTGGAGCAGGGTTAATTAAAATAAATAAAAAAATACAGGAGGTTTCAAACGAATGATTGATCTGAAAAAGTGTACAATCTTCACCATTATTGCTGCACTCATGTTCATGGCTCTGGGGAGTGCTGCGCCCAAAGCATCTGCTGCCACAGGTTTTTATGTAAGCGGTAACAAACTATATGATTCCACAGGTAAGGCTTTTGTGATGAGAGGAGTTAATCACGGGCATTCATGGTTCAAAAATGATCTGAATACAGCAATTCCTGCAATCGCCAAAACAGGTGCCAATACGGTACGCATTGTTCTTTCGAATGGTATCCAGTACACCAAAGATGATCTGAACTCTGTTAAAAATATTATCAACGTGGTCAACCAAAATAAAATGATAGCTGTACTTGAAGTACATGACGCTACAGGCAAGGATGATTATAATTCGCTGGACGCAGCGGTAAACTACTGGATTAGTATCAAGGAAGCCCTGATCGGGAAAGAGGATCGGGTCATTGTCAACATAGCCAACGAATGGTATGGAACGTGGAACGGAAGTGCGTGGGCGGATGGTTACAAAAAAGCCATTCCAAAACTTAGAAATGCGGGAATTAAAAATACGCTCATCGTGGATGCCGCAGGATGGGGCCAATACCCTCAATCCATTGTAGATTATGGACAAAGTGTATTTGCGGCCGATACACAGAAAAATACGGTATTCTCCATTCACATGTACGAGTATGCGGGTAAAGATGCAGCAACCGTCAAAGCCAATATGGAGAATGTGCTGAACAAAGGGTTGGCCGTGATCATCGGTGAATTCGGTGGATATCACACCAATGGTGATGTGGATGAGTATGCCATCATGAGATATGGTCAGGAAAAAGGAGTAGGCTGGCTTGCCTGGTCCTGGTACGGTAACAGTTCAGGTCTAGATTATCTGGATCTCGCTACCGGTCCGAACGGAAGCTTGACCAGCTTTGGCAACACGGTCGTCAATGATACCTATGGAATCAAAAACACTTCACAAAAAGCGGGGATTTTCTAATCCGCCTATGAAAGGGGGACGAAGCAGAGATTCATTCTGCCTTGTCCCTTTCGTGTTTTATGCGTATATTCACCTTTTAAGACAACCCCTTTTTGATCAATTTTTTTTGCTGGTATTTGGTAGAATCCATCTTTTGAATTTTTCCGTTTATATTTAAAAACTTTTGTTTTCAAAACAAAACAAAGATGATAAACTCAGAATAGGAATAAAACAAACATTATCGGAGGGAAACGAATGGTACAAAGTTTATGGAATGCATCGCAGGCTTCTGAGAAAACAACAGGACTTGAGCAACTGGTCTACCGATCCAACCTGATTGGAACCGATCGCAGTGTATGTAACATATACGGTGGCAATACGTCCACCAAAACGACGGAAAAGGATTTTCGTGGTCGTGAGGTAGAAGTAATGTATGTGAAAGGAAGCGGCTCTGATCTCGGTTCCATGGAAGGGAAGCATTTTACCGGGCTTGGACTTGATGATATCAGACCATTAATCGAACGTGAATCCATGTCGGATGAAGAGATGGTTGAATATCTGGGACATTGCATGATTGATGCCAAGCACCCGCGTGCTTCCATTGAGACTCTGCTGCATGCGTTCCTTCCGTATAAACATGTGGATCATACTCACCCGGATGCGATTATCAGTCTGTGCTGTGCGGATAATGGCAAGGAACTGGCGAGAGAGATTTACGGAGATCGTTTTGTATGGGTCCCTTATGTACGCCCAGGATTTACGTTATCCAAAATGATTGCTGAAAGCGTATTCTCAAATCCGAATGCCGAATTGGTACTGATGGAGAAGCATGGACTCGTGACCTGGGGAGAAACATCCGAGGAATGTTACGCTCAGACAATCAAGATTATTAATGAAGCGGAAGCCTTCATTGAAGCACGGGTGGATGAAGGAAACTTGTTCGGTGGTGTGAAGCACCCGGCACTTGCTGCTGATGTTCGTCGTCAGATTGCATCACGTGTGATGCCAACGATTCGTGGAGCCGTATCGGACAGCAAAAAAATGATTTTGTCTTTTGATGATCAGGATGATGTGCTTGCTTTTGTAGGTGGGGCAGATTCCCTGCCATTGTCTCAGGTAGGTGCGGCTTGCCCGGATCATCTGGTACATACCAAAGTGGTGCCACTGTTCATTGACTGGACACCGGATGCGGACGATATCGAAGGTTTGAAAACGAAGCTTGTGGAAGGCGTGGCCGCCTACAAAGAGCAATATCAGCAGTATTTTGAGAGCAACCAAAACGAAGGTGACGTCATGTTCGAAGCTGCACCTCGCGTGATTCTCATTCCGGGTGTAGGCATGATTAACACAGGCAAGAGTTGGGCGCTTTCCCAAGTAAGTGGTGCATTGTATCACAGAGCTATTGCTGTCATGCGTGGTGCGACAAGCCTGGGCGAATTCGTATCGCTCAGTGCGAACGAGTCCTATAATGTGGAATACTGGCCGCTGGAATTGTACAAATTGTCCCTGGCTCCGGCAGAAACAGAGTTCTCCCGCAAAGTAGCGTTTATTACAGGTGGAGCAGGTGGCATCGGAAGTGAAACGGCGCGTAGACTCGTATCCGAAGGCGCTCATGTCGTACTCGCAGATCTAAATCTGGAGGGTGCACAGAAAGTAGCACAGGAGATCAATGATCAATACGGTGTGAATCGTGCCTATGCGCTCCGAATGGACGTGACGGATGAGGAAGCTGTTCAATCCGCGTATGTTGATGTTTCGGTGCAATATGGCGGAGTGGACATTATCGTGAATAATGCCGGTTTGGCTACATCCAGCCCATTTGACGAAACATCCCTGAAAGAATGGAATCTGAACATGAATGTGCTGGGTACCGGATATTTTCTCGTGGCTCGCGAAGCGTTCAGACTGATGAAGCAACAGGGTATTGGCGGGAGCATGGTATTTATCGGGTCCAAAAACTCGGTGTATGCGGGTAAAAGTGCCTCTGCCTACAGCTCAGCCAAAGCGCTTGAAGCACATCTGGCACGTTGTATTGCAGCAGAAGGTGGAGAGTATGGCATTCGTGTTAACACAATTCTTCCGGATGCGATCCTGCAGGGTTCGGCGATCTGGAACGGCTCTTGGCGGAACGAACGTGCGGCAGCATACGGTATTGAACCAGATCAGTTGGAAGAATATTACCGCAAACGGACGACATTGCTCGTGAATATCTACCCAAGAGATATTGCGGAAGGGATTGCATTCTTTGCTTCTTCCAAATCCGAGAAAACAACCGGTTGCATGATGACCATTGATGGCGGTGTACCGGCAGCATTTACACGTTAAAAAGGAGGGTTCTTGCGGATGGAAAACCAAGTCAAGCAAGCGTATGAAGCAGCCAAGTCATTGTATGCCCAGCACGGAATTGATACGGACGAAGTATTGAACAGACTCGCGGAGATCAAAGTATCTGTACATTGCTGGCAAGGCGATGATGTGAAAGGCTTCCTGAACAAAGACGGTGAGCTGACGGGAGGCATTTCCGTTACAGGTCAGTATCCAGGGGCCGCGACAACACCTGCGGAACTTCGAGCCGATTTGGAACAAGCTTTTGCCTTGATTCCCGGTAAACATAAGGTCAATTTACACGCGATTTACACAGATACAGACGAGCAGGTTGAACTAGACCAGATCAAGCCTAAGCATTATGAGAATTGGGTGAAGTGGGCCAAAGAACAAGGACTCGGTCTGGACTTTAATCCAACATGCTTTTCCCATGAAAAATCAAGTGACGGGTTCACGCTCAGTCATCCAGACCCAGAGATTCGTAAGTTCTGGATCGATCACTGCAAGGCGTCCCGCCGGATCGGCGCATACTTTGGAGAACAGCTTGGTCAGACCTGCGTAACTAATGTATGGGTGCCGGACGGATTTAAGGATAATCCGGTTGACCGCATGACACCACGTAAACGTCTCAAAGATTCGCTGGATGAAGTATTCGGCGAACCACTTAATCCAGCGTATAATTTGGATGCGGTAGAGAGCAAGCTGTTTGGTCTCGGTTCAGAAGCCTATGTCGTGGGTTCCCATGAATTCTACATGGGTTATGGATTTCAAAATGATACGTTAATCTGCCTCGATGCGGGTCATTTCCATCCAACAGAGGTTATTTCCAACAAATTGTCATCCCTTGCTTTGTTTACAAGCGGCATTCTTCTTCACGTAAGCCGTCCGATGCGTTGGGACAGTGACCATGTGGTCATTATGGACGATGAGTTGCTGGAAATTGCCCGTGAACTGGTGCGACATGATCTACTGGCAACAACTCACATCGGACTGGATTTCTTTGATGCAAGCATCAACCGTGTAGCTGCTTGGGTCGTCGGTACACGCAACACGATTAAAGCGTTGCTGCGTGCAATGCTGGAACCGGTGGATGCCTTGAAACAGGCTGAACTGGAAGGCGATTACACCTTACGGCTTGCCTTAACGGAAGAATTCAAATCCTATCCATTTGGTGCGATCTGGGACTACTATTGTGCCCAGCAGGAAGTGCCTGTTCGCGAAAAGTGGATCACCGATATCAAAACCTATGAACAGAACGTATTGTTACAGCGCGATAAATCATGGGTATAAAAGGTTACAAGCCTACATTTCTATCATGAACCGTTGCGAGGCATTTGTTGCATCTATCATAATTCTTCTTACAAACCACTTCGGAATGAATATTCCGTGGTGGTTTTTTGATTCATAACCCCTCTGAAATGCATAAGTAAGGCGATAATTTCCATACTAGGAATATAGATCAGTGTCGCACAAAGTATGCCAAACAAAGGAGGATGAATAGACTTTGAATCTAGCCCACAACAAACTGTATATTGTTGCACTTGGCGGCGTGAATGAGATCGGGAAGAACATGTATTTCATTCAGTACAATAAAGACATCATTGTGATTGACTGTGGTTCGAAATTTCCCGATGAGACTTTGCCGGGGATCGATCTGATCATTCCGGATGTGACCTATCTGTTGGAGAATCTGGATAAGGTAAGAGCTCTTGTGGTTACCCACGGACACGAGGATCATATCGGGGGCATTCCCTATTTGTTAAAGCAAATGAATATACCTGTGTATGCATCCAGACTTACACGCGGATTAATTGAACTTAAACTGAAAGAGCATGGGCTGTTGCGCAAGGCTGATCTGTACACGATCGATGCAGAGTCCAGCATTACGTTGGGCGGTATCGAGGTATCCTTCTTCGCAACCAGTCATAGTATTCCCGACTGTCTCGGTATTTTCTTTCAGACCCCAGTCGGCAATGTGGTGCATACCGGAGATTTCAAATTCGATATGTCTCCTGTGAACGGCCCTTTCCCTGATCTGCACCGCATGGCCGAGATTGGCAAACAGGGTGTTCATGTATTGCTCTCCGAAAGTACCAATGCGGAAAGACCCGGATTCACGCCTTCGGAGCGCGTTGTGGGGGACCACATTCTGGATGCCTTTATCCGTGCGAAACAAAAGGTGTTCATCTCCACCTTTGCATCGAATGTCAGCAGGGTACAACAGATTGTAAATGCTACATTTGAGACGGGACGCAAACTGGCTTTACTGGGCAGAAGTATGGTGAATGTGGTGTCTGTCGCTAGTGATCTGGGTTACCTGCAAGTGCCCGAGGGGTTATTGATTGATGCGGTAGATTCAAATCAATTCCCACCTGAACAGGTCGTTGTATTATGTACAGGCAGTCAGGGAGAAGCGATGGCTGCATTGTCCCGGTTGGCAACGGGGAAACATCCTCATGTGAGAGTGGAGGCCGGAGATACGGTCATTATTGCGGCAGGTGCTATTCCTGGCAATGAACGTAATCTTGCTCATGTGATTGATAACCTGTATGTTCTTGGAGCGCGCGTAATGTATGGTTCAAGCGGAGCAGCAGGGATGCATGTGTCTGGACACGGCAGTCAGGAAGAACTCAAATTGATGATGACCCTGATGAAGCCGAATTATCTGATTCCGATCCACGGGGAGTTCCGCATGTTATATCAGCACAGACTGCTTGCCGAGTCGGTTGGCATAGAACGGGAGCATGTGTTTATCGTGAATAATGGAGATATGATCCAGTACAAAGATGGTAAGGCTTCTCCGGGCCCTAAAATTACGTCAGGAAATAGTCTCGTTGACGGCCTGATCTTAGGCGATGTGGGTAACATTGTACTGCGTGATCGCAGGCAACTGTCTTCCGACGGTATGCTGGTGATTGTGACCACACTGAGCAAAACGGAAAAACAAATGGTTGCCTCACCTGAGATCATTTCTAGAGGATTCGTATTTGTTAAAGATTCGGAAGAATTCATGCGTGAGATTCATGAGCTGGTACTAAGCCGGATGAATGAGCTGACCGGAGCGGGTGTGAATCAGTGGAATGTGATCAAGAGAAAGCTAAAAGACGAGATCGGACACTACATTTACGTGCAAACGAAGCGAAGACCCATGATCTTGCCTATTATTATTGAAGTATAATTTCAATTGGCGAAACAGATACGAAAAACCTTGATTCATAGGGGTTTGAATGGAACTCGTGTTAGTAACGACCACCATCTGACCAACAAAAGTTCAAATTTCTGGTTCTTTGGGATTGTTGTTCATTGCAGATTCAAAATTCTGTACAAGATTTTCTTGCATTTCAGGCAACACATGAGAATATGTGTTCAAAGTTATACTCACGTCAGAATGGCTTAAACGCTCGGCGTACCGTAGATCTGAATGAGTTTGATGGAACGGTTGCGGAGCTGAGGGCCAAGTATCCAAAGAAGAGAGTGCCAGTGAAGGAGGACAAGCCAGTGACACAGGAGAGAGACATTAACTTACCAAGCAAGTGGGCAGAAGCAACATGGAAGGAAGTAACGGAGAAGGGGTTCTTCGATGGTACACGTCAGGCACGCCCAATACTCGTGAGGAAATGGGTGTTGTCGTCAGTCGGTCGTTGAAAAAGATTAAAGCATAAAGGAGATTTATAGTAGTATAAATTAAATCCGATAGCATCGATAAATAAAAGGCACTGCTGGCATATACGCTGGCAGTTCCTTTTTTTGTTTTAAAATGATAGTTGTGATAACAAGAACATTTCTATTGTTTTTTATATATTATTCAATGTATTATCAGGGTAATTAGACCTAAAAAAAGGAAGTGTACAATGTCCCTGAGATGTACGATAGAACAGCAACTAGAAGAAATAAACTTCAGAATAAAATATTTCATTCTTGAATGCTCTTCATTAAACTATTTGGAAGACTCCGATGCAATTGTTAGTGAAGGAGTTCATCTATGGAATGACCTGGAGGAAAAGAGTCGTGAGATTCAGTATTCGCTTTTAAACGACTATAGAGGTTTCATTAATCAAAATATTGAATATATAGATGATAAACTTAGATCCCATTTCTTCGAAAGTGTCGAGCATGTTTGTGTACATATTGAACAAAATGATTTTGTATGGCACAACAATTTAGAAGATGTCTACACAACAATACAGAGGGAACTAAAGGTGCAATTTTATTTATTCACACAATCATTAAGTGCTGGCAAATAAAAGATCATGAGTCCCGAAAAATAAATCTGGGTTTTCTATACCGAGTAGCTTTACTTCAATTGGAGCAATTCTCGTTCTTTTTGTCTTATCAGTTATCATCTCTTTAGCATAATTCTTCAGATAAAATTTTGGGTTATGTCAGAAGTGAAGAATTAAATATTCTTACCACTCAGAGTTTGCGCGGACGCTGTTAGTATTATAATTCGAGCTGTCGTTTTGATAACTGTTATGTCATGCCCATTAACAGAAGCTTCTTGAGCCGATGCAGGTACAGCTAATGTTGCCAACAAGAATACTGAAGCAATAGCAGTTATTATTCGTTTCTTCATCCGAATAACCTCTCTTTACAAGCGTGATGGATTTAATTTCTCCAAATAATTAATAAATTATTCCATTGTGAATTAATAAGCATTTTTGAATAGGTTGTTAACGAATTAGGAACTATAATCCCGGTTGCAAATAATTAATGAGGGGACGGTTTTTGATGGGAATATTAAGTGGGAATCCAAAAAATGAACCTATGCATTACGGTGAAATCTTCAGTGTATGGCAATGTTCAACGGTTGCTAAGGGGGCCCTTTCCTTTTACCAAGCATTTTTGAATCATGCAGGAGATAAAGATTTAAAAAAAACATTGGAGGCACTGATTGATCAAGCTAAACTTGAGATTAAAGAGTGTGACACCCTCCTCACGGATAACGGAATCGCTCCAACGCCTGCTTTACCAGAAAGACCTCCAGTAAAACTGGAAGATATCCCTGTTGGTGCAAGGTTTACAGATCCTGAGATAGCTGCCAAAATTGCGTCTGATACTTCGATGGGATTGGTTGCTTGTAGTCAAGTTATGGGTCAATCCATTAGAGAGGATATTGGAGCCTTATTTGCGAAATATCACGTTACTAAAACCGCTTTAGGCTTTCGTATTCTACAAATGAGTAAAGAAAAAGGCTGGCTTATTCCTCCTCCTCTGCAAGTGAAAAGGCCCGAAGCTGTGGAGGCTTGAAAATTTTAACAATCCTCGATGCTAATAAAAGCTAGCAGGGATCTTATGTTTAATAATAAGAACCCCACTCTCTTATAGCTCGCAATGCCTGCTCCCCGCTGTGGGCTGCGGGGAGCAGGCAAATGTAATGTAGGGAATCAATGTTACAAGTTTATAAAGTATGTTTGTAGGATAGAATTGTATGAGACTCCTATCTCCTAATTAGCCTTTCGGAATAAGCCGATGGGCTTTTTTTCTTGTTGTATAAAGAACATTTGTTCGTATATAATACAAACAAACATTTTTATCGGAGGGATAAACATGCCAGTGAAATATTTAGGTTGTTTGGTCGAGATTATTTACGAGGACCAAAGTGGGAAGATCACGAAACGCCGTATCCAGGTCAAAAGCATCCGATTCGGAATGATTAAAGCGGATGATCTATTATCAGGTCAGCCACGGACATTTCGCGAATCAGGGTTACTGGCATGGCATCCGATAAAAACAGGGGAAGGGGCATAAACATACTAACGGATTATGAACGTAAGGTATTGAGAATCGTATACAACTTCAATAGCGGACGGCGGCGCTTGCCCACAGTCCACGAACTTACGGTCAAAACAGGCAAGGCTAGGTCTGATGTCATTGCCGCTTTGGACGCTCTTATTACATTTGAATACATACACTGGGACAGGTCCGACACATCAAAGATCATTATCCTGGAGGATTGGGAACGCGAGTCGGAGAAGCCGGTTTTGGACGAACAGGAAGTGCAGCTGATTGAGGAAGCTATCTTGAATCGTACCAGGAATGCAGATCTATCACGTTGACCGTATTTAATCCGTTCGACGATGAAATTCTGCGTAGGGTTGTCACATTGATTGATAAGCCGAACAGGAAAATCAAGCTTGTACGTGGCAATGAGGATTACAGTTGGCCTAGGATAGAAGAGATTATTTCAGCTTCAATATAAAATTAATGATATGTAAGATCCGTCCTGATGAATGTCGGACATACTCCTCTATTGAATGCTACATTCCTATCAAGTTTTTGCAGTATAATCGGACTCCTTTAAAATTTGGCTTAGTATACGGAGTTGAATCAATTCGCCATGTGTTCGTGATTCGAAGTATAATAAAAGGTAAACCAGTTTATGAAAATAAGAGGAGTCTTTATGAATAAAACGATTTCTGATATCGCTCAGATGGCAGGTGTGGCGAAGAGCACCGTCTCTCGTTTCCTGAATGGCGGATCGGTTAGTGAGGATACACGCCAGAGGATTGAGCGCATCATCAAACAATACAATTACGTTCCTAACACATTTGCACAGAGTCTCAAGGCGAAGAAGACCAGTATTATCGGTACAGTTGTACCACGACTCGATTCTTTTGCGACATCCCAGACACTGATCGGAATTGACGAAGAACTGCGGAGTAATCAGTATCAGATGCTGATTGCGAATACGAGTCAGGACATGCAGCGCGAAATTGATGCCATCTATGATTTTGCAAGACAGAAGGTGTCGGGTATTATTCTGTTGGCTGCTGAAGTGACTGATGCACATCTGAAGGCTGCTGAGGATATAGGCATCCCGGTGTTATTGGTGGGACAGCAGCATGAACAACTACATAGTCTGGTTCATAACGATGATCAGGCAGGTTATGAGATGGGCAGATATGTCGTAGAGCAGGGCCACCGTGAGATTGTGTATATGGGCGTTAGCGAGAAGGATCAGGCGGTAGGCATCCATCGCAGAGAGGGGTTTCAGCGAGCAATCACCGAGTGTGGTGAATGTGAGGTGAAGTATTATGAGACGAGCTTCAAGATGTCTGAAGCCATTGCCACTGCTGAAACTATATTGAAAGAGAGCACACCCACAATCATCGTGGGGGCTACGGATAATATCGCATTAGGTGTGATGAAGATTGCGTTCTCCAAGAAGATCCAAATACCGCAAGAGTTGTCCGTTACGGGATTTGGCGGATACGATATTACGGAGATGATTCATCCCACGCTGACAACCGTAAAATATCATTATTTGCAGGCTGGCCAAGTTGCAGCGAATCATATTATTCGTTTGGTCAAAGGGGAGTTGGTGGAGAAACGAACCGTACTCGATACAGAGCTTATTCTACGAGAAAGCGTTGACAAAGTATAAAACCATCCTTTATGATAATTCCATAGAACCGGTTCCATTGCGAGTATCCAATTCGGATATGCGAACACGGGCAGGCAGGAATGCCATATGGAATTATTTTTTTATGTCTATTGGAACCGGTTCCTACATTTTGAATGGAGAACAGCTATGAAAATGACTAGAGAGCAGCGCTACAGACGAATTGAGCAAGCTGAGCCTGGCGAGATTGCAAAGCTTGAAGCACAGATATCCGAGTGTCCATGGAGACAGAGCTACCACATTCAGCCCATAACGGGTCTGCTTAATGATCCTAACGGCTTTGCATATTATCAAGGCTACTATCATTTGTTCTATCAGTGGTTCCCGCTTGGAACAGAACATGGCATGAAATACTGGTATCATACTCGCTCGAAGAATCTGGTGAACTGGGAAAATGTCGGTATTGGAATCGAACCGGGTGACACGTATGACTCACATGGAGCTTATTCCGGTAGTGCGATTGAAAAAGAAGGCAAGCTTCACTTGCTGTACACAGGTAATACGAGGGATGAGGCTTGGGTCAGACATCCGTATCAATGCTTGGCAATCATGGATGAGAGGGGTTCAGTAACCAAACTCAATTATCCCGTGATCTCTTCGGTTCCACCCGGATATACGGAACATTTTAGAGATCCGAAGGTGTGGCAACAAGGCGAAACGTATTATTGTGTAATCGGTGCGCAAAGAACAGACGAGACGGGATGTACGGTGATGTATCGCTCAACTGATCTTAGAAAATGGGAATTCCTTGGTGAAATTCGTACGCAGCTAACCTCCTTTGGTTACATGTGGGAGTGCCCGGATTATATGGAGATGGACGAGAAAGGTGTGCTCATCTTTTCTCCACAAGGGATAGAAGCAGCAGGAGATCATTATCAGAATATTTTTCAGTCGGGTTATCTGATCGGTGAGCCGCTCAATCTCCAGACGAGAGAGTTCAATCATGGTGAATTTCAGGAGTTGGATCGTGGATTTGACTTCTATGCTCCGCAGACGATGCAGGACACGGACGGAAGACGTATTCTGGTTGGATGGATGGGACTTCCCGATCTGGAATATCCGACGGACGATAGTGGTTGGGCGCATTGTCTGACCATTCCTCGGCAGTTGTCACTCCGAGAAGGGAAGTTAATCCAACAACCAGTTGCAGAAATGGAGCAATTGCGCAAGCAAGAGGAAGGAACTCATATTCATGCAACGATTGATAATGAGGTTCGATCTTTCGCTGGTATGGATGGGATTGCTTATGAGCTGAAATGTGAGATAAGTCATGTGGATGCAGAGATGGTTGGCATTGAATTTCGGGCGAATGGAGCTGAGAGAACGGTCATTCAGTATGATTGTGTTCAGCAAAAAGTTGTTCTGGATCGGACCCTGTCTGGTGCCGAACTGGCAGAACAAAATGGTACGATACGGAGTTGCACGCTTACTGCAGAAGTAATTAAGTTCCATCTGTTCGTAGATGCATCTTCGGTCGAGATCTTTGTAAACGATGGGGAAGAGGTCTTTACCAGTCGAATTTTCCCAAGCCGGGAAAGTGTGGATATTCGTTTCTTTGCACACGGTGGCAAGGCTGATTTTGAAGCAACCCAATGGGATTATTAAGTACTACGTGAGAGGAATGAGATAACATGTCGGAGAATCAACGCATTGCCCAGGAAGTCATTCATGCCATCGGGGGCAAAGAGAATATCGCATCTTTTGCACATTGTGCAACACGTCTTCGGATCATGGTGAAAGATAAAGAGAAAATTGATCAGAAAACGGTCGAGAATATCGAGAAGGTGAAAGGTGCGTTTTTCAACTCGGGTCAATATCAGATTATCTTCGGGACGGGAACGGTGAATCGAATCTTTGAAGAGGTTGAGAAGCTGGGAATCGAAGGGTCGTCCAAGGATGATGTGAAGAGTCAGGGGAAAAAGGAAGGAAACGCCTTTCAGCGGGCTGTCCGTACGTTTGGTGACGTATTTGTACCTATTATTCCTGTACTGGTTGCCACAGGTTTGTTCATGGGATTGCGCGGATTACTTACCCAGAATGAAATTTTGGCGTTGTTCGGTGCAACACCTGATGATATCTCATCCAATTTCCTGTTATTCACTCAGATTCTGACGGATACGGCCTTTGCCTTCCTGCCTGCACTTGTAGCATGGTCCGCGTTCCGTGTATTCGGCGGAAGTCCGGTACTTGGTATCGTACTAGGACTAATGCTTGTTAATCCGGCATTACCAAATGCTTACGCGGTGGCAGATGGATCAGCACAGCCGCTGCATATGTTCGGCTTCATACCTGTTGTAGGATATCAGGGATCTGTTCTGCCCGCGTTCTTTGTGGGTTTGATTGGAGCGAAGTTCGAGAAGGTTCTAAGAAGACGCATACCTGAAGCGCTAGACTTGATTTTGACTCCTTTTATTACGTTAACGGTTATGATTACGCTCGGACTGTTTGCCATTGGTCCTGTGTTCCACTCTCTTGAAGAATGGGTTCTGCATGGAACAACGGCTGTATTGGATCTTCCATTCGGCATCGCTGGTATTATTATTGGTTTCTTCCATCAGATTGTCGTCGTTACAGGCGTGCATCACATCTTTAATTTCCTGGAAATTCAGCTGTTGGAAAAGACCGGATCCAATCCGTTCAACGCCATCATTACCTGTGCCATGGCAGCACAAGGAGCGGCTTGTCTCGCAGTTGGTCTGAAGACCAAAAATACCAAGCTCAAAGCACTGGCATTGCCTTCGTCCTTGTCTGCATTTCTGGGCATTACCGAGCCAGCCATCTTCGGTGTTAACTTGCGTTATATGAAACCCTTTATTATGGGGCTCGTTGGTGGTGGCGTAGGTGGTTTCATCGCTTCGTTGTTCCATCTGCAGGGTACAGGTATGGCAGTCACGGTTATTCCCGGAACGTTGCTCTATCTGAACAGCCAACTACCACTCTACATCTTGTCCAACGTGGTAGCGATGGCGGTTGCTTTTGCACTCACCTGGTTCTTTGGATACAAGGATCAACCGGTTGCAGAGGAGTCGGTGAGCCATGACAACAGTGGAGTATCATCAGCTGAAGATAATGCAATGGATTCTAATCCGCGCGCGAATTCAGTTACCGATGCTGTCACAAGCCATCGTCCTAAGGTGGATTTGATCGAAATCGCTTCACCAATGAACGGTACTATCGTTCCTCTGGAGCAGGTTCCTGACCCGGCGTTCTCGGAAAAACACATGGGTGAGGGCATTGCTATTGAGCCATCAGAAGGTAAAGTGTATGCGCCGTTTGATGGTGTCATCGCTCATGTCATGAACAAGAGTAAACATGCGGTGATTCTAGAGCATGAGACAGGTGTACAGATGCTGGTTCATATCGGAATTAATACGGTTGGACTGAAAGGAAACGGTTTTACCGCGCATGTGAATAGCGGAGATCGTGTCACTGCAGGACAATTGTTAATTGAATTCGATATGGATGTCATTCAGGCTGCGGGTCTGCCTGTAATTACACCTGTGCTGATTCCGAGCGGAAACGAAACCATTGCGACTGTTACAGCAACCTCATCAGGTCTTGCACAAGCCAATGGGGAAGCAGTTCTGGTAGTGAAATTTACTGAACCTCAATAAGTGACGTTTGAGAAAGCAAAGCAATGAGACATGGATGTATAAAATAAAAATCGCGAAAGGAAAAACGTTCTGTCTGAGCCGGGTGCTCCAGACAGAACGTTTTCTGATTCCACGGGATGTAGATTGAGTTGAGAACCCTTATAATTACTAAGAAGTTACGCCAACAACGCTGGTTCCATTTTTCGTGATTTTGTACGTCATCACATCGCCGTTCCAGAAGTGGAACTTGAGGGTAACTTCGCCGTCATTGGTTTCATTGAAGAAGTTAGGTTTCAACTCGATCACATTGCGATCGTAATCTGGGCTGAATGTATAGGAGAACTCTTTGAACGAAGTCCAGTTCTGTGGACCGGCGTTCTCTCCGTTGGCATATGCTGCTTCCATGGTAGCCAGTTGATTGCCGTTAAACGTAGTCGGAATGGCAAATGCACTGGTTGTACCCGTTGCATTGTTCAACTTAGGTGTGTCATATTTAATGATATTGAAGTTCCAATCATTACCTTGGTTGAATCCAGCTGTGAGCGTGGCATTTACGCCTAAATCACCAGAGGTTGTCAATTTGGTTAACAGATTGGATTTTAACGTAAGCACATCTTTTTTGATCGTATAGTCTTTACCTCTTACAAGAGGGGTAGTGCCATTTTTCAACGAATTGAATTTGTTCCCATTCAGATTGAGTTTTACCTTCTTATCTTGAATGGCTTCATTTTGTTTAAGATATACGAGATCCGTTTCGGCTGTGGATGAGCGACCTGTCCAGCTGGCTTTCATGGTATCAAATAATTCCTGATCAGACCAAGTAAAGCTTGTGCGACCGAAGTGTTGACCGTTATCCCACAACATCGTTGTCATCTGTTTTTGACGCAGATATTGTCCAACAAATTCGAAGAATTTCAGTTTTTCGCCTTGCTCAATGACACCTGTGTGTTGGTCAAAACCAAGCAAGCCATACTCACCAACGATAACCGGAATGCCTTTCGCTGTGAAAGCGTTGTATACTCGATCAAATGTGTCGGTAACGTCCTTCTGTACTTCCTCGTTATACTTGGTGTAACCTGCTATGTTCACACTGAATGGCCAGAACCCGTAGTAGTGAACGGTTGCAATAATATTGGAGTCATTCAATTTTTGAATGGTTTTATTTAATTCATCCAGATCCGATTGAGCTGAAGAGGTATGCATTGTTGGAAGGACAAGTGGACGTGTCTCGTTGTTTCCACCCGAAGTTCTTACGATTTTGTGAAAGGAAGTATTCAACTCGTCCAGCATGCGATATCCAATCGCTGCATCCGTTGTCCCGCCTTCGGAAAAGCGTGGTTCGTTAACACTCTCGAACATGAGCTTATCGGATGCATCTTTGAATTGGTCCGCAATCTGAGTCCAGGCAGTGTTGTAACGTGCAAGCGCGTTGTCATGATCTTTCTCCATGTAACTGATCCAACGCCATGAATCATGGTGAAGATTAATCATGACATAGAGATCGGCATCGAGGGCCCAGTTTACCACTTCTTGAACCCGGTTCATGTAAGCGGAATCAATTATGTAGTCGGGTGCTTTACCGATGTGGGCTTCCCAAGTCACAGGTATACGGATACTATTGTAGCCCTCACTTGCGATTGATTGGATCAGTTCCTTTGTGATGCGCGGGTTGCCCCAGGCTGTCTCATCCTCACCAACGGCATCGAGAGAGTTACCCAGATTCCAACCAGGCTCCATGGCGTTAACATAGGACTGCATTTTGCTCGGTGCTGCTGAAGTGCTCGCCTGTTCGCTATTGTCAGTTGCGGCAGAAGCCATAGCGGAAGAGAACAGAGACAGAATCATGGCAGTCACCAGTGTAAGAGAGAGGACTGGTTTACGGTTTTTTTTCATCTACATAGTCTCCTTATACGATAGAATGATTGAACTTTTGATACTGAAATCACCACCGATTTATGCACTGAAAGCGTTTTCGTAATTTACTATATCATGATTTAATTTTGGACAATACCTGAATAATTGGAATAAAAATCATGTGTAAATCAGTGATTTTGTCATACTCATCGATTGTGTAGTAAGCATTCATCTCATTGGAAATGAAAATCAGATGGTTGCTTTTTAATGATAATTAGATTTAAATACCCTTGGAGGGATGTCATATGAAACTGGACGCACATCAACATTTCTGGGAATACAATGTCGCCGAGTATGGATGGATTGGAGAAGAGATGAAATCCATTCGTCAATCTTTTCTTCCGGAGCATCTTGAACCTGTATTGATCCAATCAGGACTGGAAGGATGTATTGCGGTACAAGCCAGGCAATCACTGAACGAAACCCAATGGCTTCTGCAGTTGGCAGATCGACACGACTTTATCAAAGGTGTTGTCGGATGGTTGGATCTATGTTCGGAGGATGTTCGGGATCAGCTTGAACTGTTCGCGTCTAATCCGGCTTTCAAGGGAGTGCGCCATGTCGTTCAGGATGAACCTGATCTTCGGTATGTATTGAGAGAAGACTTTCAGCGTGGAATTTCATTGCTCAAAGAGTATGACTTGGCCTACGATCTGTTGGTATCCAAGGAGCAACTGCCTTATGCCGTTGAACTGGTTAAGACGTTTCCTGAACAGCGATTTGTACTTGATCATCTTGCCAAACCCGACATAAAATCAGGTATACTCTCACCCTGGAAAGAAGCACTGGAGTCATTGGCCGCACAACCGAATGCGTACTGCAAACTTTCAGGGATGGTGACGGAAGCAGACTGGGGAACTTGGACTACTAAGGACTTCACACCCTATCTGGATATCGCCATAGAAGCCTTTGGTGCAGAACGATTAATGTTCGGGTCCGACTGGCCAGTAAGCAACGTTTCAGCTGCGTATGCTGATGTATACGGTCTCATCACGGCTCACATTCATTCCTTATCTGAGTCAGATCAAGAGATGATTCTTGGTGACACATGTGCTGCATTCTATCGAATATCGTAGTGAGCAATCCATTGCTTAACCGGTTTCAAGAAGTTGACAACGGTTCTGATTCTTGTTAAAGTTTTATCCAATCCGCATAATTATGATCTGGGAATGTTACCGATACGGGCATAACCTGAGCTGGCTTGTTTACACGTAATCGTGTACCCAGGCTGGTTCGGGTTTTTTGTATTTAAGTTGAACAAACAATTTTACACGGGACGACTGCGCGGCCAGAACAATCTTCCGATCGCTGTTATTCCCAGATTTTTTGATCCCCTCTTTAAAGGGGAAATCCGGTGATAAATGCAAGTTTATGCTTGCGAAGTAGCTTTCCATTGAAAGCTTTTAGCTTCGCTTCTCCAGATTTTTTCTGTCCTCTCCGTTTATGTGTAATTGTGCAGTTCAACTTAAATAGTTTGTCTTATTAATATTTCTAAGCGGGTAGCTGAACTACATATTTGGAAGGAGAATGATGATGACGAATTTTAAATTTCCTACAGATTTTATGTGGGGTGGAGCCATTGCTGCCAATCAGGCGGAGGGCGCGTATCTGGAGGATGGCAAAGGACTGAGTATCGTTGACTTGCTGCCTACAGGAGAGAAGCGCAGAAGCATTATGAAAGGTCATGTTCCGGCCTTTACGCCGCTCGCTTCCGAGTTCTATCCTTCTCATGAAGCGATCGACTTCTATCACCGTTACCCTGAAGATATTGCTCTATTTGCCGAAATGGGATTCAAAGCACTGCGTGTCTCCATTGCCTGGGCACGGATTTTCCCGACAGGAGAAGATGCGCAGCCGAATGAAGCAGGATTGCAATTTTACGATAACCTGTTTGATGAATTGTTGAAGAACGGTATTGAACCTGTGGTTACATTGGCTCACTTCGATGTGCCTGTGCACCTGATCGAGAAGTACGGCAGCTGGAGAAGTCGTGAACTGGTAACGTTATTCGAGACATACGCTACAACGGTATTCACACGGTACCAAGACAAGGTGAAATACTGGATGACATTCAATGAGATCAACATGCTGCTTCATCTTCCGTTCCTTGGGGCGGGACTAGCGTTCAATGAAGGGGATAACATCAAGGAGATTCAATATCAGGCTGCTCATCATCAACTGGTTGCAAGTGCACTGGCAGTCAAGGCATGTCATGAGATTATCCCAGGTGCCATGATTGGTTGTATGCTTGCCGCAGGAAGTTTCTATCCGTATACCTGTAATCCGGAAGATGTATTCCAGGGTATGGAAAAAGATAGAGAGTCCTATTTCTTCATCGATGTGCAGTCACGTGGGGAATATCCGGGTTACGCCAAACGTTTCTTCAAGGATCACGAATTGAACATCGTTATGCAACCGGGTGATGAGGAAATCCTGAAGAATCATACCGTAGATTATATCGGTTTCAGCTACTATTCAAGTCGTACAACGAGTACCGATCCCGAAGTTATTAAAAATATGACAAGCGGTAATGTATTTGGCTCGGTAGCGAATCCATATCTGGCGAAGTCTGAATGGGGTTGGACGATTGATCCCAAAGGGTTCCGTATTACCGCCAATCAACTACATGATCGTTATCAGAAGCCACTCTTTGTTGTTGAGAACGGATTTGGTGCCAATGACGTGGTTACATCAGAAGGTGAATTGAATGACGCGTACCGGATTGACTACTTGAAACGGCATGTAGCTGAAATGGGTGAGGCCATTCAGGATGGGGTGAATATCATCGGTTACACCAGCTGGGGACCTATTGATATTGTGAGTGCTTCCTCAGGTGAGATGAGAAAACGCTATGGCTACATTTACGTGGATCGTAATAATGAAGGACATGGTGAGCTGACACGACTGAAGAAGAAGAGTTTTGATTGGTACAAAAACGTGATTGCATCCAACGGAACAAACCTGGGTGACGAGTAGTTTATATTTTTCTGAATTAAAATGGTCTTGTACAGCAATAAAACATCGGAAGTTTCATCTATATAAATTGAACTAAACATTTTACACAAAACGAAGAGGACAGAAAAAAGCTGGAGAAGCGAAGCTAAAAGCTTTCAATGGAAAGCTACTTCGCAAGCATAAACTCGCCTTTATCACCGGATTTTCCCTATAGAAAGGGAATCAAAAAATCCGGGGATAACAGCGATCGGAAGGTTGTTCTGTCATCGGAGTAGCTAGTGTAAATATTCTCAAGTTCAATTTATATAACCATGGGACTTCCGCTTGTCCTCACATTGAAAGCGTTGACATATAGTCAGGTTCGCGCTATACTTGACGCAATTATATCGTTTCTGGGATTGTTACTACACGACGTAGGCAAAACCTAAGCACCAAAAAAAGCAGACCACGATGTCTTGTTTATTTTGTGATGCTTGAGGTTTTTTTTGTATGCCCAAAAGACGATGTATAACTGCCAAGAGAGTGGAACGTGACGGGGGGATTGAAGTGAAAATAGCAAAGGTTATCAACAATAACGTCATTAGCATCTATCAGGCGGATGGAGCAGAGCTTGTGGTGATGGGACGTGGGATTGCCTTTAAGAAAAAGCCGGGGGACAAAGTAGACGAGACCCGCATCCAAAAAGTATTTGCATTGAAAAACAAACAAACATCCGATAATTTCAAAATGCTGCTGCGCGAAGTTCCGATGGAACTGATTGAAATTGTGGAAGAGATCATCACGTATGCGCGTGATCATCTGGGCCGAAAGCTGAATGAGAACATCTATGTATCCCTTACGGATCATATTAACTTTGCGATCGAGCGTTATCGGGAAGGTGTGGAGATCAAGAACGCCTTAATGTGGGAGATCAAGCAGTTGTACAAGCCCGAATTCGGACTTGGTCTGAGGACACTGGAACAGATCAACACTCGTATGAATATTGAGCTTCCGCCAGATGAAGCTGCTTATATTGCCCTTCATATTGTTAATGCAGAGATGAATGAAGAAGTCATTACGACGATGAATATTACGAAGTTTATCCAGCAAATTATTAATATAGCGAAATATCATTTTAAAATGGAATTCGACGAGGAATCTCTCAGTTATTTTCGCTTTATTACACATTTGAAGTTCTTCTCACAGCGTGTGCTCAGCGGTACGCATTACGACAACAACTATGATCATTTCTATGAGATGATTAAAAAGAAGCATCCAGATGCGGCAGCGTGTGCGGAGAAAATTGAGATGTTTGTCAAAAAGGAATATAACCATGAGCTGACCAATGAAGAAAAATTGTATCTGACGGTTCATATCGAACGAGTAGTCAATCGATAATAATAAAATGTTGACAAAAATGGTTTAATTATAATAATATGTGATTAACAGGAATTGAATACGATTTAACTGGGATTGTTACTGGTTATGCAGGCAAAACCTAAGTCATGAGAAGGTCAGGACCATTGTGTCAGTGTCCCCCTTACTCAAGGCTTAGGTTTTTTGCGTGCAAAAAATTCGGTAAAGAGCCTGTTTGAGAAAAAGTGGGGGTGCAGATCATGAGTCAAGAGAAACTGGCCAAAGAGATTGTAGAACTGGTCGGCGGTGAGAAAAATGTGGAATCACTGGTTCATTGTGCAACACGGTTACGGTTTGTATTGAAGGACGATGCCAAGGCAGACAAAGCCAAGCTGGAGAAAACAGAAGGAATCATCGCAGTCAAAGAAAATGGTGGACAGTTCCAGGTTGTTGTGGGAAACAAGGTGCCTGAAGTCTATAGTGCCATTGGACAGATCAGTAACATTCTGGACGATTCATCAGGTAAAGAAAAACCCCGTAAAGCAGCCAAAGGACTCGGGGGTATCATTGATATCATATCCAGCATTTTTGCACCTCTTCTCGGCGTTATGGCAGGAGCGGGTATTCTTAAAGGACTATTGCTCATCGCAAGTAATATCGGATGGCTCGAGACAACAGAAACCACATATAAGATCCTGTATGCAGCAGCAGACAGCCTGTTTTATTTCCTGCCTCTGTTGTTAGCGGTTACAACCGCTCGCAAATTCCAAGGAAACATGTTTGTCGCGATGACGATTGCGGGTGCGCTAATCTATCCTTCCATTATTGCAATGAAGGCAGAGGGAACACCTGTTGATTTCTTCGGTATTCCTGTAATCCTGATGAATTATTCATCTACGGTTATCCCTATCATTTTGGCTGTAATTGTGATGAGCAAACTGGAGAAATTCTTTAATAAAGCTCTACACGAGAGTGTGAAAAACTTTGTTACGCCTCTATTTTTGCTAGTGATCATGGTACCTTTAACATTGCTTGTATTCGGACCATTTGGAGTATACGTTGGTAATGGGATTGCGGCCGGACTGGTTGCTGCATTCGGATTCAGTCCATTGCTCGCTGGAGCCGTGATGGGGGCAAGTTGGCAGTTGCTCGTCATTTTCGGGATACACTGGGGTCTGATTCCTGTATTTATCAATAACGTTGCAGTATATGGACAAGATGGTGTGAAGCCGGCTGCGACAGCTTCGATTTTTGCCCAAACGGGTGCCGCATTTGGTGTTATGTTGAAAACGAAAAACAAAAAGCTGAAAACGCTGGCGGGATCATCTACATTGACAGCACTGTTCGGTATTACAGAACCTGCCATCTACGGTGTGACGTTACCACTGAAACGTCCATTCATCGCAGGGGTTATCGGCGGCGCTGTGGGTGGAGCAATTATTGGTCAGGCGGGTACACTGGCATTTGCATCCGGTGCACCGGGATTGCTGACCTTGCCAATCTTCTACGGGCCGGGTGGACAAGGCTTCCCTGGATTGATCCTGGGTATCACGGTATCGTTTGTTGTGTCAGCTGTACTGACGTACATTCTGGGCTTTAAAGATCCTGTTGAAGAAGAAACTAAAACCGAACCTGCTCCATCCGCTCAGCAACCTGTTCGTGCAACGAATGCTTCGGACGAAATTGTATTTAGCCCAATCGAAGGAACAATTGTGAATTTGTCGGAAGTTCCAGACCCGGCGTTTGCATCCGGAGCGATGGGTAAAGGGATTGCAATTGAGCCAACTGTGGGTAGAGTGGTAGCCCCTTTTGATGGTACAGTTACCGTTGCATTCAAGAAAAAACACGCTTTGGCTGTTGTATCAGACACCGGTGCCGAAATATTGGTTCACGTAGGTGTGGATACCGTTAAATTGGACGGACAGCATTTTGTTTCCCATATCAAAGAAGGGGATCGGGTTAAAGCGGGTGATCTGTTACTGGAATTCGATATTGCGCAGATTAAAGCTGCTGGCTATCATACGGTGACACCTATCATAGTAACGAATTCCGCCAACTACGAGGATGTGATCCCACAGGCTACAGGGCAGGTTCATTGTCAGGAGCTTCTATTGAAGATAAGTAGTGGTAACGGTCAGGAACAAGAGAGTAATTGATGTACTGATCTGATACTGTAGTGTTATCATCCCTCCGTTGACAGGGTGGAATTGGAAAATTATAATTAGGATTATGCATGGATCACAGGCTTTGCCTGTGATTTTTTGTTTTTCTTATCACGATTTCAATTATATATAACGTTCAATACAGACTATTGGAGGTACTGCTATGATGACGTTACTGTTCTATTGATACGAGCTGGCACGATAAGCTCGTATCGATAGTAGCGTGCTTCGCTATCGATACGAAATAAATTTTTATTTCGGAGGTAGCGAATATGGAGAAGATATGTTTTGAATTAGAACAGGTTGAGATGACCTATATGGATAGATTGGTACTGAGTATTGAGCGACTGGCTGTGCATCAACTGGATCGCATCGGTATAGTAGGTGGGAATGGTCAGGGTAAAAGTACGTTATTGAAACTCCTTGCGGGACAGATTCAACCCACTGCTGGAAAGGTAAAACGTTACGCAGAGTTTGGATATCTGGAACAGGTTGAACCACCCCAGCCTAATGAAAATCTGGAAGTTGACCGGGCTTTACTGAGTAAATTATCTATTCCTCAACACGGCCAGTCAGGGAGTGGCGGAGAACAAACCCGTCTAAAACTCGCTCAAATGTTCACTCATTATCACGAAGCATTGTTACTAGATGAACCAACAACACATCTGGATCAGGAGGGCATTGCATTCTTACTGGATGAGTTGCGTTTTTATTATGGGGCAATGGTGCTGATCAGTCATGATCGTGCAGTTCTGGATGAACTGGTAACCACGATCTGGGAGATTCATCAGGGAGAAGTGCGTGTATATTCCGGCAATTACAGTGACTATCAGGTACAGAAGAGGCTTGAGCGTGAACAGCAAAACCAGGCCCATGAACAATTCTCGAAGGAGAAAAGACGATTGGAGCTGGCCGCCCGGGAGAAGATGAAGAAAGCCGAGAAAATAACGCAGGCTGGAAGCATGTCCAAAAAAGAATCCAAGGCAAAAGCAAATCGGATGTTTGAGACGAAATCTAAAGGCACCAGCCAAAAAGCAGTACACCGAGCTGCCAAAGCGATTGAACAGCGTATGCAACAACTTCACGAGGTAAAAGCGGTGCAAGAGGAGCGGCCTATGATCTTCCGTCAACCGAAGACATTGGAGCTACACAACCGATTCCCGATTATGGCAGATCGCCTTACACTTAAGATAGAAGGCCACGTATTGCTGGAGGATGTAAGTTTTCAGGTCCCATTAAAACAAAAAATAGCGATAACCGGAGCCAATGGCAGTGGGAAAAGCACGTTGCTTAACCATGTTTTCCATGGGAGAGATCAGATCACCATGTCTCCAAAAGCAAAGCTTGGTTATTTTCAGCAAATGAGCTATCGTTTCACAACAAAAGAGACCGTATTACAATTCCTGAAGAATCGTTCGGAACATGAGGAATCAGAGCTGAGAAGTGCGTTGCACGCAATGCAGTTTACAGGGAATGACTTGCTCAAGAATGTTGGGACATTAAGCGGGGGAGAAGCGATTCGTCTTCAATTATGTCACTTGTTTCTTGGACAATATAACATTCTATTGTTGGATGAACCGACGAATTTTCTTGATATGCATGCATTGAAAGCGTTGGAGCGTTTTATTAAGGCTTATGAAGGAACGATTCTGTACGTATCTCATGATCAGAGGTTTATTGAAAATACAGCAGATCTACAATTTCAGATTTCAGAGCGTCAATTGCTTCAGGTAACTAGATAATAAACGAATAGAGGAAGAGAAGTAACGAAAACCGCCAAAGTGATTTTGGCGGTTTCGTCGTTTTCAAAGATAGACAGATCGGATACCTTATGTAGCTTCTGTTATGCATCAGCTTTTACTATGGTTGAATGCATGTTACCTGTGAGACGTTGAGGCGGAAATACCATGCGAACTGGTGCAATGATGATCGCAGCAAATACAGCTTTGACCAGATCCCCAATAATGTAAGGATAGAACCCTTGAATCATGGCCTCAGGTAGGTCCATTTTGTATGCGTAAGCAAGCCAAGGGACACCCGAGACGTACACAAGTAGTGAGCCAAATAGTTCAAATACAACAAAAGCGAGAATGAATCCTGTGACACCTTTGATATTGATTCGTGCAAGCAGCAGTCCAATGAATAATGCGGAGATCGGCCACATCATCACATACCCTCCGGTAGGTCCGAGTAATACCGCAAGTCCTCCGGTCCCGTGGAGCAAGGGGAATCCAAGCGCAGTGAGCAGAACAACCATTGTGACACTCAGAAAACCATAGAGTGGACCAAGTAATCCTCCGGCCAGCATGACAGCCAAAGTCTGTAATGTTATCGGTACAGGGGAGAAGCCAATAGGAATACTTATGTATCCAAAAAGGACCAAAATTGCGGCCATAAGTGCACTGAATACAATGCCTCGCAAAGATAATTTCATGTTTGAACAATCCTCTCCATTTTGGTAATATGATTGTTAACCAATTCTAAATGAGCGGTTAACGATTAGGATCGTACCACATAACCATAGAAAGGGAAAGGACTAATTTACGATGCAAGGCAACCTGCCAATAATTATATTAGAAGATGCTAGAGTGCATTATGCTTCCGAAGGTGGTCAAGTGAGAAAAGCGCTCGATGGAGTTTCACTCACGTTACACCAAGCAGAATGGATTAGTATTGTAGGGGCGAATGGCAGTGGGAAAAGTACGCTTGCTGGGCTACTCATCGGATTCATTCCATTATCGGGAGGGATACGGAATATCTCCGATAAACTTACCGTTCGGGGTGTATTGCAGCAACCGGATGCACAGGTACTGGGCGATACGATTGAAGAGGAGTTTCATTTTGCGCTGTCACCATTGATGGAGTCTGTAGAAGAGCAATTGGAGCACAGGCAGGATGCATTACATACCGTAGGACTTCAATTTCCCCCGGAGAAGGCCATTGCACAATTATCCGGTGGACAGAAACAACTGCTTAATATTGCCGTAGCGCTCGCGGCCAAACCGGATGTCTTGATTCTGGATGAGCCGACAGCCATGCTTGATCCGGAAGCAAGAGACCGTATCGAGGCCATCGTTCAGAAGATCACCCAACAGGGAACGACGGTAATCTGGATTACGCATCATCTGGAAGAAGCGACCTTGTGTGATCGAATTATTGCTATTGAAAAGGGACGTTGTGTATACAACGGGATGCCTGAGTCCTTTTACTATGAAAAAGAGACGAGTGAGAAGACTACCAGGGAAAATGTACAGCTATCTCCCTGTGAACGGTTAGGGTTGGACCCTCCTTTTACTGTGAAGACTGCGTTATTGCTCAAGCAAAAAGGCATGCCGCCACAAGCCATGCCACTGCGACCCGAGCAACTGGCTAAGGAGGTCGCACGTTGGAGATCCAATTAACCAATATACGTATAGAAGCATCGGATTCGAGCAAACGTGCACTGCTCGAAGATGTAACTGTTCACTTGAACAGTGGGGAAATCACCTTGCTGCTGGGCTGTACGGGTTCGGGGAAAACGACTTTATTACAGACACTGGCTGGTCTGAAGCCTCCTGATGCAGGCAATATTACACTGGATGGCACGCCTTTCTGGCGAGAAGGAAAAGTGCCGCATTCGATTTTATTGCAAATGGGGCTGGTATTTCAATTTCCGGAACAACAACTGTTCGCCCGAAGTATTCAGCGTGAATTCACATATTCTCTGCGTCCTTATCGACTTTCCGAGAACGAACAACAAGAGCAGATCACAAAAGCTCTCAACCAGTGGGACCCGCCAGTATCTCCGGAGCTGGAGCGGCGATTTCATCTGGACAGGTCGCCATTTGCACTAAGTGGGGGAGAGAAGCGCAGGCTTGGACTTGCTCTCGGAAGTGTGACCAATCCGTCATGGCTTTTGCTGGATGAGCCGAGCGCCGGTTTAGAAGCGCAAAGTGTGGGGCTTTTACTGGATGCATTGGAGCAACATCGTCTGGCAGACGGTGGGGTCGTGGTAGCAACCCATGATCTGGATACATTCTTGCCTTGTGCGAATCGGGTATTGTTATTGCAGGAAGGTCGTCTAATTGCTGATCTCACACCGCGAGAACTTCACGATAGGCCTGAATTGCTGGAGCAGACAGGGATCGGACTGCCACCTTCGATGCGACTAGCAGAGCAGTTTAGGGCTGCGGGTCTTGATCTGCCTTTTACCGCGATGACCCCGGAAGAGATGGCGGAAAGCATTGTTCAGTCTACGTTCGTTGAAGTGGGAATTCAGAACGAATCAAAAGCGGCATCGGGAGTAGCAATTACGGTGGCAGAGAGCGATATAATGGAGAATATAGAAGAGGACGATCCGAAGCTTCTTCCGAACACCTTGACTCATTCAAGCGGATTATATGGCGTTATGGACCCGCGTCTGAAATGGATTTTGTATATTTTGCTGGTCACCGCAGCGATGCTTCAACAGCGCTGGCTGGGATTGACGTTAACACTGGTGCCGGTAGTGGCCGCACTTGCTGTGCTTCCGCGTCAGACTTTAGCTGGCTGTATGAAGTTAATGAAGCCATTATTATTATTTTTCATCATATCAACGGCGCTATCTGGGACCACCCTTTCAACAGAGGGAGGAGGTCTGCACTTTGGCTTTTCCCTCATACAGGCAGAAGGCACTTTGCTGAATGTGTATCGTTTGTTTATCGTCACGTTGGCAAGTCTATGGTTTTCACTGACAACGCCTTATGGGCGAATGGTAGAAGGGCTGAACTGGGTACTCGGTATCGGTAAAAAAATTAAGTTGCCTGTAGCTTCGTTTGCACTTGCTGTATCGTTAATCTTTCGATTTATCCCGATGATCTGGAGTGAGTGGCAGCGATTCTCACTGATCGTACGAGCACGTGGGAAGGCAGCTTTAAGACCAAATACCGTGCGAATTCGTGACTTGGGTCCGATGGTGATTCCCTTGTTAATGGCGCTATTCCAACGTGCAGAGGATATGACCATTGCGATGGAAATGCGTAAAGTTAGAGAGAACTCTTTGCTTGGTGTACGTTCTTCGTTATTGGTATGGTCCAAGCGTGACACCTGGATTGGCATGGCTGGCCTCATTGGTTTTGTACTATTATTATGGATTCGCCAATGATGATGCATAATTTCGTGAGCGCTCGCTCACAATAAGTGTGCGTTGATCATCTGGAAGCGGATTAGGAGGGGCGAACGATGAAAGATAAGTTTTTGCGTGAAGAACGGCAAGAATATACCGATGTGTCTACGGTGGAGTCGCAGCGAAACGATATCACACTTGAAGAATTTCCGGAGGGCCTTACGGTTCATCTTTGTTATCCGAGTCTCTTGGAAAGAGTTCTCCGTGGCGGGTAGATCAGCGATCTGCACATCGTTTTGATTATGAAAATCATGAGCTTCATGAAGGAGAAATACGGGATTATCCGGGTCAGGATGTTTTCGAGCAATCGGTTCCAGATAACGTGTCCAAGCCTCAACACCCGGAAGAATCGTAATGAGTATGGATACAAAATAGAGCGTAGCCTCCGACAGGTTTGGTCCTGTTCGGGGCTATTTTCGTTGTGTTTATTTTGAGAACAAATCTCCTCTAATTCCACATTATGGGTTATTATATTTGTAGCTCGAAGTAAAAAAATTGTTTAATAGGCGGAGGTTTCGGAATGAGAGAGATCGATTATAGTCAATATTTCTGGCAGGATGATAAGATCAGATTACGCGCTTTGCGTGAGGAAGATTGGGAAGACCATTATTATAACCGCTTTGATACACCTGCCCGTCGGTTATTGGAGTGTGCAGTAGAGTTACCGCCAACTCATGTTGAAGCTAAGAATTTCATGGAAAACTTCTCTGATTTTTCTGTAGCCAAAGGACGGATCATGTTTACCATTGTAAATATGGATGGTGAGAATGTCGGAGGTGTGAATCTGAACAGCATTGATGAGAGGAACGGTACCTTTAGCATTGGAATTCAAATTGACAGGGATCATCGAGGAAAAGGATACGGAACCAGAGCCGTTCGAATCTTGTTGAACTATGCCTTCTTCGAGCGCAGGCTCAACAAATTTAATGATTATGTACTTCAAGGAAATGAACCTTCCGCAGCCATGATGAGAAAGCTTGGATGTGTGCAGGAAGGTGTGCGTCGCCAAGTGATCTATACCGATGGAAAATACCAGGATCTGATCCTCTTTGGATTAACCAAAGATGAGTTTATGGTTAAAGAAGGGCTTGTTTGAAGTATAAGCTAATAAGCTGAAATCAAGTATATGGTAGGAGGAATTATGAACCAACCCGTTCCAAACAATGAATTAATCATCGATTGCAAGGATATTTATTTACGCGAGTATCGACTTGAAGATTTGGAGAAATTGCAGGAAATTACGTGGCAACCCGAGGTGTACGAATTCCTACCGGGATGGAATGCTACGATTGAGGAGAGGGCCCTCTGGCTTACTGACTATGAAATACCTGAAAATCAGCGTTTTAAACAAGCTGTTTTGGCGGAGGGGATATCGGAGATTTGTATTTACGTATGGCTATCGTACTCAAAGAAAATGACGAGTTTATCGGATGGTGCTGTTCGGGGATCAAGGACGAACTGCCAGCACCCAATCGGGAGATTATGTACGGTATTTCAAAACATTTCAGGAACCGTGGCTATACAACGCAAGCTGTGAAAGGGATGACGGAGTATTTATTTGAGTACACAAACGTCGAGTTACTGAATGCCATCGCTTTGATTACCAATCAAGCATCCAATAAGGTAATACAGAAATGTAATTTTGAACGGTTAAATTTGATCGAGATCGAAAATGAATCGTATCACAATTACCAACTGCGGAAGCAACAAGGTCATTTTTAGTAGAACATAGTCCCATTGAAAATAGCTATAACATCAACATTTCGGATCAGGTTAGACAGTTATTGCTGGCTGCCTGATTATTTTCTGGTTTTATTTTATGTAACTATGTTTCTTTCATCAAGCTGATGGGATCAAGAGGTTATAAAACGGTGGGCTTGGCAAAAGAACATGCTTTCTAACATAAGATGCGAAAGTTTAGTCTATAGGACAAGGCTTATATTAATAATTTTCTCCGCGATAATAACGTTCCAGTTTGTTATCCAAATGAACAAGCTGCGCTTTTTTCTCCTCGATATCATTCAGCAACTTTTGCTTTTGATCTTCAATCAGTTGGGTTCTTTGCTTCAGGGTGGAGGTTCCTTCATTTACCTGATCATAGTACTTTTTGATGTCTTCCACACTCATCCCGGTTTCACGAAGACATTTGATAAAAACCAGCCAGTTCAGATCATCCTCCGAATAAAGACGGTTATTCTGCTCACTTCGCGCAGCAGGTTTCAACAGTCCCTTTCTTTCGTAAAAGCGGATCGCTCCGATCGAGACCTCGACTTTTTTCGCTACTTCTCCAATGCTTAACATGTTAAACCCCTTTTATAAAAAAAATTTGACCTACACTAAGTGTAGCATAGTAACTTATACATTGTTAATTATAAATCAAATCAGGGAAAGAAGGATTCGCATGAAAAAGACTGTCTTGGTAACCGGAGCAAATAAAGGAATTGGATATGAAATGGTAAAGCAGTTAGGTGAAGCAGGATGGAAAGTTATCCTTGGCGCACGCAGTGTCGAACGGGGCGAAGCAGCTGTTTCCGAGTTAACTTCCAGAGGATTAGACGTAGAATTTGTACAAATCGACATGAGTGACTTGAAAAGCATTGAACAGGCAGCCGATACGATTAACAAGACTTATCCCGCAATAAACCTTCTGATCAATAACGCGGGTATGCCGGGTGCTTTCTCTCATTCTTTTACGGATACCCAAGAGGAAGATTTGCGGAACGCCTTTGAAGTCAATTTTTTCGGCACCTTCCGTTTGAATCAGCGATTGTTCCCGTTAATCAAAGATAATGAAGGCACAATCATTAATGTATCGACCGACATGGCTTCTCTGGACCATATGCAAAATGCGGAATTTACGTTAAATGCCTTCGACTATAACTCATCCAAAACGGCCAACAGTGCCATGACACTTTCGATGGCTTATGAAGTCAAAAATAGCAGGGCTCAAGTCTTTGCGGTGACGCCCGGATTCACATCAACAGATCTTAACGGCAATGCCGAAGGCGGTAAATCAAAAGAAGCCGGCGCTGCGATTATTGTGGGCTATGCGACAGATGGCAAACGCCATAACGGGGAGTTCCTAGATGAGAACGGTGTGTACCCTTGGTAATTGACCGTTGCCAAGAGTAGCGATAGATTGAGATGAGTTTTAGCGTGTATTGGTATGCTCAAGCCTAAGCTCGAACCCAAGCACAAATTCAAGCAGCTACTAAATAAATCCCCCATTCATTTCTCAACCGAAATGAATGGGGATTCTTTATGCAATGAAAAGCCAGAAGTAAGATGAAGGAAAAGCAGCGTTTGGAGAGCTTGACTAGGAGCTTACATAAGCTACAAGTAGATATTACGTAGAGCTACGTGTAACTAACTTATAACCTTCGTATAACCAACTTATCGCTTACGTAGAGCGAGCGATCCGCTCAGCCTAGACTTCTGCCTTATACAGCGGCATTGAGATCATAAATTCAGTTCCCGAGCCTACTTGACTTTGTACTGTGATTTTCCCACCATGCGACTCCACAATCGAGCGGGTAATGGCTAGACCAAGACCTGCGCCCCCTTGTTTTCTCGAACGAGAACTGCTCGTGCGGTAAAATCGCTCAAAGATATGGGGCAGATGTGCAGGTTTAATGCCTGTGCCGTTATCCTTCACTGACAATTCAACCTTATGGTGCGTGGCATACAACGCTATGGAGATGGCTCCATGCTCTGGATCGGTGTGCTGCACCGCATTATGGAACAGATTCAGCACGACCTGCTTCAGTTTGTAAGGGTCAGCCAGCACATGGACTTCAGCTGTCAGATCGAGTTGAATAGCTCTTCGTTGAGCCATCATGGCAAGCTGTGATTGCATTTCGAGCAGCAGACTGTCCAGTTGAATGACTTCTTGTTCCTGCTTGGGAGCTTGATCCAGCTTGGTCAGGAGCAGTAAATCTCCAACTAGCTTGTTAATACGCAGCGATTCGCCATGCATGCTGTCCAGTGCTTTATACAATTGCTCTTGATTGGTCGCCGCACCCCGCTGTAGAACTTCAATGAAGCCGTGAATGGAGGTAAGGGGAGTACGCAATTCATGGGAAGCATCGGATAAGAAACGCTGCATCTGTTCTTTTGATTCCCGCTCCGCTTCAAACGAGTTTTCAAGTCTTTCAAGCATGCTATTAAATGAAAGTGCGAGCTGATCCACTTCCTCTTGTCCCTGAACGACGGGAAGGCGTATTGCGAGACTGCCTGCATCGATCTGCTGTACTTTATTCACCATGTTGGACAGGGGAACCAGCGTCCTGCGTAGCAGCTTAGTATATAGAATAAGACCGGCTATCATGGCCAGAAGCGATAACATGATAAAGATCAGAAGCTGTTTAATAATCAGATCTCTCAGTGGCTTCGTAGCCGTACCCATCTGGACCATCGGTAAGCCGCGATTGCGTGGACCGGGTGAGGCAAATACAATCAATTGCTCATTACCTTGGCTATCCGTTACGATCCGGTAGGGAATATGTTTGTGTTCTTTTAACTGAGCTGTAATGTCCTGATATTCAACAGTTGATAGATGAGGGGCATTCAGACCGTCATCCCCAAAAACATCCTGGAACGTACCTTGGTTATCAAACAGAGCCAGGGACCGGTCCGGAATATACAGCACCCGGTTACCAGATCCATTTCCTGCCTGTCCACCGAAAGGATTACCGGGAGAGCCGCTACGTGAAGGGATTCCGAGCCAAACCGGGGGCATGGACATGAGTTGTTCTTCCATGGTTTTCGCCTGATTGCGGTAGAGAAAGCTTTCCATGATCCAGAATTGCAGAATACCGATTAACAATAGCAGCCCGGCAAGCACGAACAGAGAACGTGAGAGTAATTGAGAACGCAGTGAACGCGGCCAGATCCATTGCTGAAGACGTCCTGAACGAAGTTTATTTTTCTTTGGCAGCGAGTTCATCAGAGATCCACCCTGTACCCGACACCCCGAAGCGTGCGAATGAGTCTGTGCTCTTTATCCCCGAGTTTGTCGCGCAAGGAGCGAACGTATACCTCCACAATATTTTCTTCTCCGCCAAAATCATACCCCCACACCCGGCTCAAAATGGTCGCTTTGCTGAGTACAATCCCGTGATTAAGCACTATAAATTTTAGTAGTTCATATTCGGTTGGTGACAGTTCCAGCACCTTATCCCTATAGGTAATCTCTCTGCGTTGATCGTCAATTCGGAATGGACCGTGGGTAACGGCCCCGATTAACAAAGGGAACTGATTACGCAGTCTGGCCTGAATCCGGGCGAGCAGTTCATCGAAGGCGAAGGGCTTGATCATGTAATCGTCAGCACCTAGCCACAGGCCTTTAACGCGATTCTCGACTTCATCCTTTGCTGTCAGCATAATTACTCCAACCTCTGCTCCGGTCTTGCGCAGGCGCTCGACGACTTCGAATCCATCCATCTCCGGCATCATGACATCCAGAATAGCCATATGCGGCCGGAATTCAAGCGCGAGTTCAAGCGCAGCTGCTCCATCCGGTGCGGTACGTACATCGAAGCCTTCATTACTTAATCCAAGCTCCAGAAATTGCAAAATATGTGGTTCATCATCAGCCAATAGTATTCTTATTCCGCTGCTTAGCTTCATAAATAGACGTCTCCTCTATGCTTGATTCCAGTATTCATCTAAACTTGTCCCTTCCAGCGAAGGGCTATATGTCATATTATCGCTTGCCAAACTGAAATTTAGCTGAAAGGATTGCACATTATCCTCAGACAACATTCAGCGGGCACTCATCCCAGCTTTATTTTGGTATGGCACAATAATAGACACGAAGAACTTGAAGGAGTGATTACCATTGAATAACACCAAAAGAAGGATGGACCTTGTCCTTCTGCCAATTGTATTATTGGCGGCATTTCTGAATGGATACGGCATCTGGAACGACCAATATGCCAATTCCTATTATACGACTGCCGTGGGGAGTATGCTCAGCAACTTCCATAACTTTTTCTATGCATCCCTCGACTCGGCAGGCTCGGTAACTGTAGATAAACCGCCTGTTGTCTTCTGGATACAGACGGCCTTTGCCTACGTATTCGGATTGCATGGATGGAGCGTTATTTTGCCGCAGGTACTAGCAGGAATTGGTTCGGTACTCCTGATTTATTTCATGGTGAAACCTACATATGGCCTTGCAGCAGCACGAATCTCGGCACTTACGATGGCGACAGTGCCTGTCGTGGCGGCAGTCAGTCGGACCAACAATATAGACAGTATGCTCGTGTTTACACTGCTGCTGGGTTCATGGTTTTTGTTCAAAGGCAGCAAACAAGGCAGTGCGTGGCGTATTCTGGTTGCCTTTGGGTTAATTGGCTTAGCCTTTAATATGAAAATGCTTCAAGCCTACATGATCCTCCCGGCTTTTTACTTGTTCTACCTGCTTGCATTTCAGGCGAAATGGAGAAGGAAGATCATACTGCTGATCGGCAGCACAGCGGTTCTGGCCGTGGTTTCCTTATCCTGGGCGGTCACCGTGGATTCTATACCGGAAGATCAGCGGCCTTATATCGGAAGCAGTGAAACAAACTCGGTAATGGAACTGGCATTTGGATATAACGGTCTGTCTCGCCTAACAGGTCAACAGAACACAGCAGGTAATGCAGGTATGCCAAACCCCGCTGATCCGGGAAATAATCAAAGCGACAGATCTTCGTCAACATCCGCTCCCGAATCTACTTCCGATTCGACGGGGAACAGCTCCGCTCCGCCTGGCAACTCACCGGATAATGGTGGTATGGGTGGAATGAACGGAATGACTATCCCAGGCGGTGAAATGCCTAATGGAAGAGACTTCGGTGGAGGTATGGGCGGCATGTTCGGTACCGGGGAAAAAGGTCCTCTGCGACTCTTCCAGACTGAACTCTCGGGCCAAGCCAGTTGGCTTTTGCCAATCGTACTGCTTGGATGCATTGCTATTTTTGCAGGGTTGAGACGGAGAAATATAACCGATAAGCATAAGGAAGCTTTGTTCTGGCTGGCTTGGTTACTACCGGTTGCTGCTTTCTTCAGTGTGGCAGGTTTCTTCCATCAGTATTATCTGATTATGCTTGCACCTCCAATCGCTGCGCTTACTGGCGCAGGATTTGTAGCCATGTGGACGGCCTATCGTGAACGTACGGGCTGGCAAGCTTGGTTACTACCAGCGTCTGTACTGCTGACCACCATTTTTGGCTGGTACATCATGCAGGTGTATGACGACACCATCGGAGCAGGCTGGTCCATTAGTGAATTAATCGCAGGTATTCTGATCACGCTCATCCTGGTTGTGATGCTTAATCGTTCACATCCATGGAAACAGGGCTTGATTATCGCAAGCTTCATGGTGATGCTGATTGGTCCAACCTATTGGGCATTCACGCCAATTACCTATGGTGGTAACAGCATGATTCCGGCAGCGGGTCCCACTGGGATGTTTGGGGGAATGGGTATGGGAATGGCAATGGGTGACCGACAAGATAACGGCAATGGCACCATGACTCCACCGAATGCATCAGACGATACGGATCAACAGATTCCATCTCCAAACAGCGGATCGGATGCTGACAGTGCCGGTACGGAAGCGCCACCGACAACTGGTGGAATCAGCAGTGGTGGTATGGGGAATGGGGGAGGAATGCCTATGACTGGTGGCCGGGGCGGAGCTGGAGGTATGAACGAAGAAGTAGATGCCACAACTCTGAATTATCTGAGAGAACACAACACGGGCGAAACCTATCTCTTTGCAACCACCAGTTATAATCAGGCGGCACCTTATATCATCGACGAGAATGAAGCAGTGATTACACTGGGCGGTTTCTCAGGCTCAGATCCGGTGTACACAACGGAAGAACTGGAACAACTCGTCAAGAGTGGGCAAGTGAAGTACTTCATGATTAGTGGCATGGGTGGCATGGGTGACCGAGGAGCGAACTCGGACATTAACGATTGGATCAAAGAGCACGGAACCGAGGTTCCAACCTCAGAATGGAAGACAAGCACGGGCACGGATAACACAGACACAGGTTTCGGAGCTGGATTCGGATTCGGCGGACAGACCACCTTGTATGAAGTGAAATTGTAAGAGTGAATCAGATGAACCAACAAACTGACATGGAAAACGTGAACGAAGTCCATTGGAAAAGGGAGGGAACGAACATGGCTCACACATACCGTTACAGCATTATTATTCCCATGTACAACGAGGAAGCGGTGATCGAGGAGACCTATCGACGTCTGAAGAAGGTCATGGGCAGTACAGGAGAGAGCTATGAACTGTTGTTTGTCAATGATGGCAGTATGGATCGAAGTGCACAGATGATCCGTGACTACGCCCGTTGGGACGAGAATGTGAAACTGATTGATTTTGCCCGTAACTTCGGTCATCAGATTGCAATTACTGCGGGTATGGATTATGCAGCGGGGGATGCGGTGGTTATTATTGATGCGGATCTTCAGGACCCTCCCGAACTGATCCTGGGCATGATTGCGAAATGGAAAGAGGGTTATGAAGTCGTGTATGCACGTCGCACCAGTCGAAGCGGGGAAACCCGCTTCAAGAAATGGTCGGCAAGTCTGTTCTATCGTGTACTTCGTGCCTCAACGGATACGGATATCCCGGTGGATACTGGAGATTTCCGGCTCATGGATCGCAAAGTATGTGATGAGATGAAACGTCTTCCAGAGAAGAATCGTTTTGTTCGCGGTCTGGTCAGTTGGGTGGGATTTCGTCAGACTGCCATTGAATACGAACGTGATGAACGTCTGGCAGGAGAAACGAAATATCCGCTGAAACGCATGCTGAAGCTGAGTCTGGATGGCATTACTTCATTTTCGTATAAACCGCTTAAGCTCGCAGGTTATGTAGGTGCAATCCTGTCAATAGGCGGATTCATCTATATGTTAACGGTAATTGTTTCGGCCATCTTTACGGATTCAACAATTAAGGGATGGCCATCCATTGTGAGTATCATGCTGATGTTTAACGGATTCATCCTGATCATGCTGGGCATTCTGGGCGAGTATGTTGGTCGAATCTATGATGAGACCAAGGCGCGTCCGCTATACATTGTGAGAGACGTGGTTCAGGCTGATAGCCAGCAAGGGCAATCCCGATTGACAGCCCGAGTTGCTCACCATGACTAATCGTCTGGTCACACTCTTCAAGTTCGGTATTGTGGGTGTCGCGAATACGGCAGTGGATGCGGTGGTGTTTGCTTTACTCGCAGTGGTCGGTGTACCGGTTCTGATTGCTCAAGTAATCTCGTACAGCTGCGGCGTTGCGAACAGTTATTGGCTGAATGGCAGGTGGACTTTTCGAGATGCGGCACTAGGCGGCGATAGAGCGCAACTTTTTCGTTTTCTAATCACCAATCTCATCGTTCTCGCGATATCAGCCCTGATTCTGATGACTTTGCACGACATGCTGGGTTGGAGTGTTGTGATGAGCAAGATACTAGCGACTTTGATAGGAATGGTTCTAAACTATCTGGCCAGCAGATATTGGGTGTTTCGTATAGCTACTTAGCTGCACACAGTGTGTGGCAATATAAATTGGAAGATGGCAAATGAAAGGAGTTTATGATGAAATGCGAATAAAAAAAGCAGTCATTCCGGCAGCGGGTCTCGGAACCCGTTTCCTGCCAGCGACCAAAGCACAGCCCAAAGAGATGTTACCGATCGTGGACAAACCGGCCATCCAATACATTGTTGAAGAAGCGGTGAAGTCAGGCATTGAGAATATCCTCATTGTGACTGGACGCAACAAAAAATCCATCGAGGATCATTTTGATAAATCGGTTGAACTTGAACATTCTTTATATGCCAAGGGCAAACAGTCTTTATTGGAAGAGGTGCAGGCCATCAGCGAGATGGCAAATATTCATTTTATTCGTCAAAAAGAACCACTTGGCCTGGGGCATGCGATTGGGTGTGCACGGCAATTTGTAGGAGATGATGCCTTCGCTGTACTGCTCGGAGATGACATTATGGTGTCTGATCCGCCTGCACTTGCACAGATGGTCCATCTCTATGAAAAGACAGGTAACCAGATCATCGGTGTCCGTCAGGTAGAGGCTGCAGATGTAAGCAAATATGGCATAATTGATTCGAATGGTGCAGAGGACCGGGTTCACCGGGTCACTAATCTGGTCGAAAAACCTTCCCTTGCAGAAGCACCATCCCGAACAGCGGTAATGGGACGATACATTCTGAAACCTTCCATCTTTCCCATTCTGGATCAAATCGAGAGAGGGGCTGGAGGGGAATATCAATTAACGGACGCCTTGAAAGAAGTAAGTCAGACGGAGGAACTGTTGGCTCTTGAACTGGAAGGGCGTCGCTACGATATTGGTGATCAGTTCGGATATATTCAGGCGATCTTGGAGATCGGACTGATGCGCAAGGAATTACAACCCATGCTGACACCATATCTTCAGAAGCTTGTAACCCAGTGGGCATAGGGATTGAGATGTGAATCAAATTCATAATACCTTTGGCTGCTTCAATCAGGGCTAGAAATAGATCAAAATGATTCAATTTGTCTATATCTAGTTACATAAATCCATTTTAGTGAGTTATGAAATTGATTCATGTAGCAGAGGTCTAGATCTGCTGTAGGACGGGGTCTCCTCCGTGCCATGGTTCTGTCATAGACTCCAGCATTGTACATTGCTTCCTGTAACGCTACAATGAGCAAGAAGTTCAAGTTGCTCTTTGAGGGGTGAGGAATCATGAATGAATCTATCATCAGGGACCTTATTAAGTATATGGACGTAGAGGACAACGCCGCCATTCAGTATATTCAGACTGAGCATCGGATGAAACTGGGACTCTTTTGGGGAATCAAGGAAGGCAGCCGCGTTCTGGAAATCGGGTGTGGTCAGGGAGATACAACAGCCGTGCTTGCACATCTGGTGGGGGAGCACGGGTACGTTCATGGTGTAGATATTGCACCAGAGGATTATGGTGCACCGCTGACCGTAGGGGAAGCGGCAGCCAAGCTGCGGAGATCTCCGCTGGGTCATCGAATTCGAATGGATTATGATTTCGACATTCTAAGTGATCAAGTTCAATTCTCCGAGAATGAGTTTGATGTGATTGTGCTATCCCATTGTTCTTGGTACTTGAAATCGTTTGACGAACTCGCCCAGATTTTTAGCAAGGTTAGGACGTGGGGACATCAGTTATGCTTCGCAGAATGGGATGCACGAATTACAGATGTGAACCAGCTCTCGCACTGGTTATCCGTTCTGATTCAGTCCCAGGTCGAATGTTACAAGGAGAACAGCTTCTCCAATGTGCGCACGCTCTTTACACCGGAGGATATCCAAGAGCTTGTCTCTGCGGCAGGCTGGACGATTAAGGAAGAGGCTTCAATCCATTCTCCCGAGCTGCAGGACGGTCGCTGGGAAACCGAAATGACACTGGCAGAAGCGCCTGTGGAATTGAAATTGCTTCCGATCCCGGACAAAGTAAAAACACTTCTTCTGTCCGAACTGAAATTACTCAGGACACATCATATCTCGGGGCCTGGGAGTCCGCTGGGAACGTATGCGATTGTTGCCAAAAAACAGTAAGGAAATAGCTATTTGCAGCAAATTATAAGAAAAAGTTCTGTCGACTTACTTTCACAGAAGACAGACCGCGTTTAGCTGAGGTTTTTCTTGGGATAATTGAATTGTTCAGCTCCGCTGAAAACGTATAAATTCCATGATCTAAAAAAAATGTGTTTACTTCATCACGGTAATTTTGATATTATAATCGCAATATCAAATGCGACGAAGAGACGAGTAGATAAAATTCATTCTTTCAAAGAGAGCTCCGGCAGCTGAAAAGGAGTAAAGAATCTTTTATTGAATAAAGACTCAGAGCAGCACATCGGAACTTAGCATTAAGGGATGGTGTGACAGGAGCTCCTGTTACAGAGCTAGAGTATGAACGGGATACAGCTACAACATGGTTGTAATCCTTTACTTGAAGAGGCGGATATGGTGACATATCGGCGAATCTGGGTGGTACCACGAGAGTTCAATCTCGTCCCTGAGACTATTGTCTTGGGGATGGGATTTTTTTGTTTTTTTCGGAGCTGTGACTACACGCTTTGAAATTGCCTGAATAGTGTTAATTAAGGAGTCCATTTCATAATACGTTTTTGGTAAGTTATGAGATTGATTCAAAGGGAAGAATTACTCAAACCGAAAGGAAATGATGATTGAATGTCAGCAAAATTGAAAGTCGGTATCGTCGGAGGAACGGGAATGGTAGGTCAGCGTTTTGTGGACCTGCTCGATCAACATCCATGGTTTGAAGTTACAGCAATTTCTGCAAGCGCCAATTCGGCAGGTAAAACTTATGAAGAATCCGTACAGGGCAGATGGAAACTCGCTGTTCCCATCCCGGAAGCCGTTAAAAAGATTATGGTGCAGGACGCTTCGCAAGTTGAAGCATTTGCAAGCCAGGTTGATTTTATATTCTGCGCGGTGGATATGAAAAAAAATGAAATTCAAGCCCTTGAAGAGGCTTATGCAAGAACAGGAACACCCGTCGTTTCCAATAACTCGGCTCACCGCTGGACGGCTGATGTACCTATGGTTGTTCCTGAGATTAATCCAGGGCATCTGGACGTCATTGAAGCACAGAGAAAACGTCTGGGCACCAAAACCGGATTCATTGCAGTGAAACCAAACTGCTCGATTCAGAGCTATGTGCCAGCACTGCATGCCTTGCGTGAGTTCAACCCGACTCAGGTCGTGGCTTCCACGTACCAAGCGATCTCGGGAGCGGGTAAAAACTTTACCGATTGGCCTGATATGCTGGACAACGTCATTCCATACATCGGTGGCGAAGAAGAGAAGAGTGAACAGGAGCCACTACGGATCTGGGGTAGCATCGAAAATAATCAGATCGTCAAAGCTTCTGCTCCTTTAATTACGACACAATGTATTCGTGTTCCGGTAACGGATGGACATCTGGCTACGGTTTTTGTTAACTTTGAGAAAAAACCAAGTAAAGACGAAATTCTGGATCGTTGGTTGCAGTTCAAAGGTCGCCCACAGGAGCTGGCTCTGCCAAGCGCACCAAAACAATTCATTACGTATTTTGAAGAAGAGAACAGACCGCAGACGAAACTGGATCGTGACATCGAACGTGGCATGGGTGTTTCCACAGGCAGACTGCGCGAAGATTCTCTGTATGATTACAAATTCGTAGGCTTGTCCCACAACACGCTGCGCGGAGCCGCCGGCGGTGCGGTTCTGATTGCGGAACTGCTCAAAGCTGAAGGATATATCCAGCCGAAATAAAAACACCTCATGAGGAGAGGCGAAATTGCCTCACTGAATAGAATAGATTACATGAAAACCATCACTTGTTGATGGTTTTTTTGTGCCTAAGTAAGGTTGTTAAGGTCAGTCCTACGCTAACCTGTAGCAAGATCACAGAAGATATAGCGACGAAAAACGCCGACAGAATTGTCGGCGCCGTTTGGTACTTCATACGAAAAGACAAGACAAAAAGCCATTTTAAAATACAATGCTAATCTGTGCCCAGATGGCTCCTGCCGGGCATTGGCCCGAAGCTATGGTTACAGGCAGGCTGCGACTCTTCAATCGGGATGACGGGCAATAGTTCACATCCTCGCGATTGGTTTCCCAATTGACTGGATTGGTCATATCTGGGATGCGTTGCTCCAAAATAGCCTGAAAGTCGATATATAACCATTAATTGATTATTTTTAATATGCACAAATGAAGCTATAAGATGCTCTTGAGTTTGTCGCTATTGCGGCAATACAGGAGCATTTTATTAAATTAATATGGGAAATATTTCATTGTAAATTCATGAGAATTAAGGTATTTTTATTTACGGTAAACGTTTCTTCTGAAGTTCAGAAGGATATTTCCTTAGAAGGTAGATTTTTTAAAAAAAGATGAAGAAAGGAGGACTTTATATTATGCAAGCAGTTCCTAATCAAGCCTTACATAAAGCAGGACCAAAGCCCGTCAGTTTTGGTAGTTGGATGCTTACGTTGTTCCTTATGATGATTCCGATTGTTAATATTATCATGTTGTTTGTTTGGGCATTCGGGGATTCGAATCCTTCCAAAGCCAATTATGCCAAAGCAGCGTTGTTATGGGCAGCTATCGGAATTGTAATCTATATTCTTATCATGGTTTTGGGTTTAACAGCAGTCCTTTCAGAAACTAACTACTAGGTTTACGAAAAGTAGCAGGATCATAGAAAGTATAGCAATAGCAATGCCAAAGGGGCTGTCTCAACAGCCCTTCAAAAGAATATGGATGAAAAACCATAACATCAACGCATGAAAAAGGGACGAAGCAGAGATTCATTCTGCCTTGTCCCTTTCGTGTTTTGTTGAGCACTTTGGCTAACGAACTGAGGTGACCCTATTGGGTGCATTTCAGTCCATTTGAAAATGTAACGAATCTGAGAAGCGCTATTTTCATGTTTTATGCGTGAATTCGCCTTTTATCCCAGTTTTCGGACGTAATAGCGTCGCTGAGATTCGTTACGTTTCTCACCTCTCCCAAATCACTAAAATAAGGCGTGTGAGATCCCTTAGAACATGGCATGGTTCTCTATATGGCTGTGGAGATTTAGAGAAGTTCCAACTTAACTAGCTTAGGCGTATGGAGGAAGCCTTTTGAGACAACCCCTTTTAATTGTTGCAGTATATTTTATGCTGCGGACGATTTATCCGTCTTCTGTAGGAGCTGCGAACGGCGCCCCAGCAAATAACCGGTTAGAGAGGCCAACATTTGCTGGAACACCATTCCGAGAACGACTGGGACAGCAACAGGTGCCGGGAAATAGGTAACGGCCAGGACAGCTCCTGCGCTAATGTTACGCATGCCCCGTTAAACACCAGAGCAACCTGATCGGCCTCATTCCAGCCCAGCAGTCGGGCTATAAAGTAGCTCAGGGCATAGCCGAATGAAGCGAGGAAAACAATGATAACGGCAAGACCAGCCAATCTCCAGTTGATATCAGCCAAATAAGGTGCGACGACAGACCCGTTAATCGCAACAACTGAGGCCATAAACAGTTTGGATAACGGATTCAACCTCGGCCCCCAGACCGGGACAATTGCACCTTTAGTCCACTCATTCAAAAGCATACCGAGCAGGGATGGCACAACGATCATCCAGAACAGACTGCTCATCATGGCTGCCGTATCCAGTGTGACACTGGTGCCGATGAGCAAAGATAACACGCCGGGGACAACAAAAGGAGCAAGCATGGTATCAATCAGGATGATGGAAAGCGTAAGTGCAATATTGCCCCGATATATACTGACCCAGATGAAACTGCTTATGCCTGTTGGAATAACGGCTGCCAGAACAAGGCCTGTTATGGTGTAAGCGTCCGTGGGAAAGACCAGGTGACCCAGACCCAGAGCGATTAAAGGCATCGCGAGATGCAGAATAAACAGACATACAAACAGCGGGAATGGCTTCTTCAGCACATTTACAAAATCCCGTATTCCAAGACTGATACTTCCTGCAAATGTCATGAATGCAAACAGCCATGGCGATAGAAAGGTATAAGAAGAAAGAAAACTCTCGCATAACACGCCAATAATAATGCTGATTGGGGTAATCAGTGGCATGATGCGGTTCAAGCGTTGGTTTAAGGCTTGAAGCATAGTCATGACATCCCTTTACCGTGTGATTCTACTATTATACATGTTAATCACGCTGGCTGCCGCCACATTTGCAACGAAGCAGTCTGAACAGGTATCATGGACTTGGAACAAGGATTTCGATTAGGAGAAGGGGAGATGATCATGTTCATAAGAAAAAGAAAGCACACGTTAATGATGACAGGCCTTATTGCATCGAGTATTCTGTTGATCTCGGCCTGTTCTGTCGTGGAACAAGCGAATCAAAGTTTAAATTATGTTAGTGGGGCTACTGATTATATAGAACAAGTATCAAGCGCCGGGGCTGATTTGCAAGAACTCGCGTCAGGTGCAGTAAATAATCCGGAGATCACGACTCAGATTCAGGAGAAAATTGATTTGATTCAAGCGGAAGCAAGCGAATTTTCTCAGTTGACGGCACCTGCGATAGGGGAAAGCATTCATGAGAATCTGGTCAGCTATAATACTCAGTTAACGGAAGTTGTAGGGAATTTCGAGAATACGATTGCAGAGCAAGGTTTTACGACGGAGAATTGGGAGAAGACTGGAATTCCTGAACTCATCACCAACATCAACAACCTGAGAGATCCGCTAAGCGGACTGGGGAATGAATAACGGAATTAAACGTATTATTATGAGAGACCGTGCAGGTTGACGTGCTCATCCTTTGAAAAGGCGGGAGATCGGAATGATTGAGTTTACCGATATATTCGCCTTGTATTCTTTTTAGATCTACGATCAGCTTTTAAGACAATAACACAAACACATACATATTTAGCTTCACACTAGCAAGACTATATCATGCCTAGATACAAATGATATGAATTTATTCACATATAGGATATCGATTATTCTATGTTGTTTGACAAGGATGTGACAGAGGCGTATGATGATCATATTGGTTAATATAATATAGTTACTTACTATAAGTTTTATGCTGAATCTAAATATTTTTGCCAAAGGAGAACTGCGTCATGACTGAACACAATGGAAAAGTAATCATTATTACAGGTGGAGCAAGTGGTATTGGTAAAGAGACAGCACTTCAACTTTCGGATCAAGGTGCAACTATTGTTGTCGCTGACTATAATGAAGATGGAGCGAAGAAACTTGCCGCAGAGATTGAAGCAGCAGGTGGAACAGCAGGCGCGTACAAAGTGGATGTATCCAAAGGGGACGAAATTAAAGCCTTGGTTGATTGGACAGTTCAGAAATATGGAACGTTGAACGGTATTTTCAATAACGCAGGCATTGGACTTGTGAAGCCGTTTCTGGAGATGGACCCGGAATCCTATCACAGAGTCATTGATGTAGATCAGCACAGTGTTTACTATGGCATGTATTATGGTGCGAAAAAAATGGTTGAATTGAATGTACAAGGTACCATTGTTAATACAGCTTCGATCTATGGAAGTGTTGCCGCAGTAGGCAGCTTCAACTACAATGCAGCCAAGGCTGCTGTTGTCATGATGTCCAAATCCGGTGCACTGGAACTGGCTGAGCATGGCATTCGTGTAGTCGGTGTAGCACCTGGCTTTATCGAAACACCGATTCTGGGTGATGACAAAGCCATGAAGGATGCGCTTGCTACTCAACATATGCGTGGAGAGCTTATTCAACCGGAAAAGGTAGCCAGTGTGGTTACATTCCTGTTCAGTGATGCAGCAAGTGCAGTGAACGGGACAACCGTAGCCGTAGATGATGGATTCCTCAGCTTCAAAACCAAGTAAGTAATCCAACTAGATTTAAGGGAACTCATCTCAAAAAAGCAGAAATAAACGGTGCAGAACGATTTATTCGTTTTGCACCGTTTTTGTATTTTCATTATCAAGTAATCGTAGCATGTGAGATGGAAATAAGTATGTCGAATCGTCCCGAAATTTCAGAGATCATGATACAATTAGCGAGACGGTCTGTTTATCATTCTGTGGTGTCATATACAATTCGAACACCCAGAGAGCCATAGCTCTCTTCTTTGTATTGACATTGGGAACACGTTTTTGTCGAGCATAGCGAATCGCTATGCACTTGTAATTTTTCGTTGCATTGTGGACATTTATTTTCAAAAAGAGTCTTCAACACGTTAAACATGCTTAATCACTCATTTCGGATTAATTTACTTGGTTTTCATTATAACCGATAATATTCGCCGTGTATACTGCTTTTGATTTGTATCGGAATGAGATCTAAATTGCACGAAAGGAAGCGCATAACCGATGGATCTTCTGCTTTTTGTCATCATGTTCATACTGGGTCTGGTCGGTTCATTCTTCTCCGGGTTGTTGGGTATTGGCGGGGCCATTATCAATTATCCGCTACTGTTATATGTTCCACCCTTAATGGGATTGGAGCCATTCTCAGCACATCAGGTATCATCAATCAGTATGTTTCAGGTGTTTTTTGCCTCATTTGCCGGTGTGATTGCATTCCGCAGAAAAGTAAAAACGGGTAGAAATGGTGGGGCTATCGTCCACAAGGGCTTAGTGCTGTACATGGGTTCCAGCATTCTTGCTGGCAGTCTAATCGGCGGTTTCATATCCGGTTATCTGGATGGAAGCATTATTAATCTGATCTATGGTATTCTGGCGATCTTCGCCATTGTATTAATGCTGATTCCTGGTAAAGGCAAGCTTGAGACGGCAGCCCCCCTGGAGTTTAACCAATGGATTGCGGCAGGCACTGCTTTGGCAGTAGGCATCGTTTCGGGAATTGTGGGCGCGGGCGGGGCCTTTATCCTGATTCCTATCATGCTGACGATCCTCAAGATCCCTGTACGCACGACGATTGCTTCTTCGCTAGCTATTGTGTTCATCTCCGCCATTGGTGGAGTTATAGGGAAAATTGTGGGTGGAGACATTCCGATTGAACCCATCATCTATACAGTGATTGGGAGTTTGCTGGGGCATCCCTGGGTTCAAAAGTTAGTTCAATGATCAATGTGAGGATACTTCGATATGCATTGATTGTACTTATTGCTTTTACGGCAGTCAAAGTCTGGTCATCCATTTTGTAAAATCAGTGCGTTAACACCAAGAGTGACGATTTCGTAACCAAACGGTTCGATTGCCGTATATAGGTTATGAACATGAGCAGACTGCATTGGATGCACCATCTAATGAGTTCCGTTTTCGTCCATGGAGCACCTCATACTCCTTATGGATACATGTTTAACATTAATAGAAGTTGAGGTATCCATCCTATGAATAACGTACTTACAGAACAGGCTGATGCAGGATATCGGCTAGCTGAGCAGAAGGCATTTCAATATTTCACTTCTCTTCATCAGCAACTTATGGATCATACGTATACGGCAGCACTTACACAGGATATTCATGTGTGGCAAAAAAAACATATTCATCGTTTTGCATGGCTCTCTCATATATTACCGGGCAAAAGAAAACCGGATTCCCGGGATATTCATAAATATATCTATTGGTTGAATGCTACAGGCAAGCTGGACGATTACCTGGATCGGAGTATCTCATATATATATATGAGGGACTTGGGTCAAGCGCTCGATTCTCCAAAGACGCAGGCTCGAATTCAGCACGTAGTTCAAGATACCAAAAAGTACTTTGTACGCTCTGCCAGCGATCGGCAGCAACAGCCTGACTTCATCAGTCCGGCTGCATTGTACCGATGGGGTCAGAAGGAGCATATCGAAACAGCAGTCATCTGGGTGATGAACAAATTAAAGAACGTTGCCTCGAACATCCCTAAGGAGCTGGATGCAGAGCAGGCGCAGCGGAAGCTTATCAAGATTATTCTCGGGGTTGTCCTTCATGTGGACGATGAGATGAACGAGCAGACACCGCCGGAGGAACGGGCTCGAAGATTCGATGCGGCGATCAGACTCGGTTATTCATACGGCTTAACGTATCCTTTTGTGGATGACTTGCTGGATTCCCAGGCGCTGACTGTTCAGGAAAAAGAACAATATTCCTTGATGATCCGAAATGCACTTCTTACGGGTGTCGTACCTGATCTGGGAGATTGGAAAGGCAGTAACCTTGAAGTGATTGAATATGTGCATTCCGAGCTTCGCGAAGCATTTGAGTATATCAAGAACTACCAACGCCCCGAGACACAACGTACGTTCTTGGAGCAATCCTATGTGTTCTTTCAGTCTCAGGAGATCGATCGCAATAAGAAATTATCCAACGCGCATTATACGAATGAAGAACTGTATATTCCGATTATTATCAAATCTTCTTCCTCTCGCTTGATCGTCCGATCAGTACTTAGCGCTCCGATGGATGAAGGATTCGATCTGCGCACGTTCTATTACGGAATATACAATCAGCTCGCTGATGACTTTGCCGATATGTTTGACGATATGGAAGAAGGGGCAGTGACCCCGTATACGTACTATTTGAAATACCGTGATCTGCGTCCCGATCTGATTAATCCTTATGAATTGTACTGGGCAGTCATCTCGCATCTGATCCATGAGGTCTACAACTCGGACGCCAAGACTCGCGAGGTCATACTGGATCGTGCCATTAACGGGTTGAAGCGTTGCAAGGAACGTCTGGGTCAGGAGAAATACGATGAAGTGATGACGATCTTTGCTTCTGGACAGCCTGACTTCAATCAACTGATTCAACAGATGGTGCGCAAAGCGGATGATGTCGACTTCCTCGACAAATTGTTACGGGATCAGGTCGTGCTTCAACTGAAGAGTGACAAGCAGGAGAAACAGGATTTCTTGCAGACCATCCGTACCGTTCGCGAACAGATTAATGTGGAGCTGCAGATTGCGAAACCCGGTGGACTTCCGGAGATGAAAAAGACGCTTATTGATGCAGCCAATTACAGCTTGCAGGGAGACGGCAAAAGGCTACGCCCCATTCTGACTTGGGTTATGGGTGTGCGTGAGTATGGACTAACTGAATCGTCCATCGTTCCACTATTAAGGTCGCTGGAGTACATGCACACCGCTTCATTGATCTTTGATGATCTGCCAACTCAGGATAATGCGTCGACAAGGCGTGGGCGTTCCACGCTTCATCAGGTACACAATAGCGCCACAGCAGAACTAACCGGTCTATTTCTCATCCAAAAGGCGATTGGTGAACAATCCGCTTTGAATCAATTTGATGCGGCAACCGTGCTTACACTGATTCAATACTCGGCTGAAAAAGCAGAGGATATGTGCATGGGCCAGGCAATGGATCTGAACTCAAAAGGAAAATCGTTGACGCTGGAGCAGCTTAACATGATCTGTTTTTACAAAACAGGCATAGCCTTTGAAGCCGCGCTTGTCATGCCAGCCATTCTGGCGCAAGTGAAGGAACCGGAGATGGCAACACTGAAGAAGTTCGCTTATCATGCGGGGATCGCCTTTCAGATCAAGGACGACTTGCTGGATTTCGAGGGAGATCATCTTGTTCTTGGTAAACCTTCTGGTCAGGATGAGCGGAACAATAATTCAACCTTTGTATCCATTCTTGGGGATGAAGGTGCCAAGAAAGAGATGTGGGAACATTATTGTCTTGCCACAGATGCATTACAAGAGATGCCAAACCCAATTCCTTTTTTGAGACATCTGTTGGATTATCTCGTTGGACGCGAGCGCTGACCGTTTTTTCTTACCAATCAAAAGTTTCACAGTTTTATAATATATAAGCGACCAAGGTCGGGGATTCCATACTTCTGGATTCTGGCCTTTTTTGCTTTAATGTCACAGATCCTTAAAGAAGTCGTGTTTCAACGATTGTAGTAATGGGTATAAAGCAAATACTGTGTTTACCTTTTAATATATTAATACTCCAAAAGGAGAGCTGAAGATGCAAGTTCATAAGGTCGACCATCACGAATTGTTCGAACAGATCTATAATCAAGCACCTATTGGAATTGCACTCATCGCGCCAACGGGACTTTGGATGAAAGTGAATTCTGCTTTTTGCGCTATGCTTGGGTATACAAGTGAAGAATTAATGCTTCTAAGTTATCAGGATATCACTCATCCCGAAGATTCTGCACAGGATTTAATGTATGAAAGTGAGTTGTTTACAGGTAAATCGAAGGAATATAAATACGAAAAGCGCTACATTCAAAAAAATGGTGATGTTTTATGGGTTTCTTTGCATATTTCATTGGCCCGGGACGAAAAGACCGGTGAGCCTCTTTATTTTATTTGCCACGCTGTAGACATTACGGATCGTAAATCGTCTGAACAAAAGCTGCTTCATAGTGAAGAGATGTTTAAGCTTATTTCTGACAATGCACAAGAAATCATCTATATCGCTTCTCTGGATGGTACATGTCACTTCTGCTCTCCCTCCATAGACAAACTGCTCGGTTATACGCCTAAAGAGGTGGTTGGTAAAAACAATAACGCTTATTTCCACCCACAGGATCTGGATCGAATTTCGCGGATGAACTTGAATACAGGTAATCTGTTGAATATAAGAGTCCGCCATAGGGATGGACAGTATCTTTGGTTTGAAACCACATACAAGATGATCGGAGACCCGGAACACGAACAGCTAATTCTTGCAATTGGACGAGATATATCGGAGCGAAAGAAACATGAAGATATCAGCGCAGAGGCTGAACGCATTGCAATAATTGGCAGTTGGGAGTGGGACATGATCGGCGACAGCATTTCAATATCCGATCAGATATTTGAGATATTTGAACTCGACCGAAATAATAAATATTACCGGGCTGAAGAGGTTTTCCAAGCCATGAATTCTACTGATGTGGCATCTTTGAAAGAAAAAATTGAATGTTTGAAAAAAGGGGAACCCCTTGATTATGAATACAGGCATATATCATTAGATGGCAGTGATAAGTATCTTCATCTACGGGGATTAATGACCTTTGATGAAGATTATCGGCCCATCCAGTTGAACGGAACTTTGCAGGATATCACCGAACGTAAACGTATTGAATTTAAACTTCAGGAATCGGTGGAACGCTATACTTCGCTCAAGAAATACAATCATGATGCCATCATCTCGTTCAACATGGATGGGGATATTATTAATGCCAATCCTGTAGCCATGAAAATGACGGGTTGCCCGGTTGCTGATATGATCGGGACAAGCATATGTAGATTCATCGGATTAAGCAATCTAGGACTTATCCTGAATAGCGATTATGGGATGGCGGAAAAAGAGATTAATACCATTCAACACATTGACGGTCATGAGACTGAAGTGTTGGCTACGCTTGCTCCGATCATTATTAACAAGACTAACGTTGGCTTCTACTTGATTGCGAAGGATATTACCGAGCAGAAAAAGCTTCTTGTGGCCAAAGAAACAGCGGAGAGAATGAACAAGGCCAAAAGCGAATTTTTAGCCATGATGAGCCACGAAATACGAACCCCCATGAACGGTGTAATTGGAATGACGGATCTGCTCCTGGATACGCCTGGACTTAGCGGGGAACAAAAGGAATATATCCAAATCATCCAGAAGAGTGGAGATTCCTTGCTGGCGATTATTAATGATATTCTGGATTTCTCCAAAATCGAGTCAGGTAAAACCGATCTGATTGATGATCCTTTTGATCTTGGAGAAATTGTGACGGAGACCGTGCAAATCGTAAAGCCACTGGCTCGCGAAAAGAAGCTGGAGATTCGTTTGTGCATAGATGAGGCCATACCGACTCCGGTGTATGGTGATGCATATCGTCTGAAACAGGTACTTACCAATATCATCGGCAATGCGGTCAAATTCACTGCAGAAGGCGGCGTGGAGATTGAAGTTGGGATTAAGGATCGGTGCGATCATAACGTGGAGCTTTATTTTAAGGTGAAGGATTCGGGGATTGGGATTCCGGTTGAGCAGAAACAACAATTGTTTGAACCCTTCTACCAACTGGAGAACTTTATGACTCGCAAACCTCAAGGTACCGGCTTGGGATTAGCCATTAGCAAGAAGTTGGTAGAGCTCATGGATGGAGACATCTGGATCGAGGAAAGCAATGACCCGGGGACAACATTTGTATTTACTGCCTGCTTTAAATTAAACAATAGTGAAGAGAGTGACAGGTTAGATCAACAGCAAAAAAAGAACAAAACTTCAGCCTTGCGGATTTTAATTGCAGAAGACAATGAGGTGAATCAGCTCGTCCTTAGCAGGATGATCGAGAAAAAAGGACACGTTGTGGATCATGTAATGGACGGTGTTGAGGCGGTCGAGGCGGTCAAACACAATTCATACGATATTATCTTTATGGATGTGCATATGCCAAGGCTTGATGGATTCGAAGCAACAAAAGCGATTAAAGAGTCTTTGCAGCCAGAAACATGTCCATATATTATTGCGGTAACTGCAAATGCCGTAAGAGGAGACATGGAGGCATGTTTGAAGGCAGGCATGGATGCGTATGTAAGCAAACCGATTAAAAGCGAGTCCATTATGCAGGTGATGGAGACCTATTATATGAAGAAACAGATCAATCGTGCGTAAACGGGAAACACACCATGTGGACTAAAGTAGCTTCAAATGTGACTTTTAGAATGGTTAACACTTGATCGGCAATAGAGCCGCTAACTTAACGTAATTAAGTTAGCGGTTTTTTGTTTTTTGGAAAAAACTCTTTACGGATTCTTAATCCACAGTTGGGAGATGTCCATATAACCGAATTCCGCTGTCTGCATACCGAAGATGCTCTGATCCAGCTCAGCCTGTTTGTTCATGTGACAGCCATGCAAGATCCAGCAGTGATCACGCAGTAAGGCTTCTGCTTCATCCAGAAGCGCCGTACGGTCTGCCTGATAGAGCTGGGCGAAATGATCCAGTTTGTCATCCAATAGGGATTGGAAAGCAGGAGACATGCATATATGAAAATGATTGGACACGTTTTTGAAAAAATGAATCATACCGTACTGCCAGTCTTCCTCCAGTATCTCTTCAGCCAAAATCAATTGCGCGTTCGTCGTTTCCTCCGTGTTGAAATAATCCACAACAGCCTGCATGCTGATGTTCAGACCGATAGACTGCGCACGACATTGGAGCCATTCCGCAACTTCTGAATCCTTATTCTGTTTATAGGATAATGTTATTGGTTCGCCTTGATAGCCACAGCTATGCAGTAATTCGCGAGCATGTTCAAGAGAGGTGGCGCTCCAGTCCTGGGATGCACTTCTCCAGGGCAGGAAGCTGTAGGCTGGTGTGATCCGATTCCCGCCGAGATCTCTGACAAGGGCAACCGAATCATAGACGATACGCAGTGCTTGTCGAAATTGGAGGTGATGATGGATGCCTTTCTTGCGAAAGTTAAACAGCATATACTGACAACCCAGCGCCGGATAATTGATACTGTTGGTGTGATCACAGTCTGTTGCCAGGCTCAATCGATCTGTGCCCGGTAGCTCATAGTAGCGATCATTCGGACTCAGGTCGGGCACGAACCAGAAATGGACTTGATCCAGATGCGGACGGATGCCGTAGTATGCATCGAAAGCGGCAAGCTCCAGCACATCTTCATTCTGCTCTGTGATCTGAAAGGGACCAGTACCCATCAAGGTATGGGCTCCATTGTAGTCGTAGGGCAGGATTGTCATTCGAATGCAACTGAATAGATGCAAGAAGAAGCGATTGGGACGATGTAGAACAAACTTGATGCAGTAATCGCCAGCAACTTCCGCACGTTCAATGTCACGATACAACCATATGGACGGACTATCCATTTCGATCAATCGTTGTAACGTAGCTTGTACATCCCGTGACGTCATAACTCGACCATTGTGGAAACGTATACCTTTGCGGAGATAGAAGATCCACATACGATGATCCTCACTGCATTCCCACATATGGGCCAATGCGGGTCGGAAGGATTCGGTCTTGGCATCATACGTAATTAAAGTATTACAGACCTGCCCCAGAAGATAGGTTTCAAATGCAGTATATACGAACGCGGGGTCCAAATCGCCCAGTCGGCGTGACCTCATGATACGCAGGATATCCTGACCAGAGGCCGTTTCATTCTGGCTGTGAAACCCCATCTGTTGATGGAGGGAGAACATGAGCTGTTCCCGCAACGTATTATCCATCTGAATGGTTCCAATCAGTTCAATGGCATCTTTCATTTTGCCTTTACCCAGGAGATCCGTAAAACTAGCTTCCAGTGCTTCATTCATACTGCGCAGCATGGTTAGCTCTGAATGGTGTCCCCGACCACGGCCGGGTTGCCAGTGAATGAAGCCTTGTTCCTCGAGTTTTCTCAGAATGAATTTGACATTACGAGGGGTGCAGCACAAGGCGGCGGACAGGCTGTCGATCGTTACGGCTACAGGTTCATGAAGCTTGAAAGACAGTTCTTCGGCCCCGGCGAGTCTTATAAAGTGTGTATGTATGGTATCCATTATCATGACTCCTCCAATAAAGGTGAAAAGTGCGATCATATGTTTACACTTTTACTTCCCCCTTTTATCCTTACAATTATACATTAGTAGAGGTTGTTCAAAAAGTCCGCTTTTGATTACGAAAGATGCCTAGCGACATCATCAGCATCGAATATGGAATTCAGCCGAAATGTCCGTTGCTCACGTAGTTTTCCTACGCTCCGCTACTCCATTTCTAGCTTCATCCCATCTTCTTGGTACTGAAAACCGGACTTTTTGAACATGCATTAGTAGAGGTAGTTCAAAAAGTCCGCTTTGAAGCATTTAGAATGAATAGGAGAAGTTCGTATGAAGCAATATCTTAGGCAAATTCACCCCTTGGCATGGACGATCATTATCGGAACCATGTTTGGACGTCTTGTGACGTCAATGAGTATCCCATTTCTATCCATCTATCTGACACGTGTATTGGAGGCTACCCCTACACAGACCGGAATTACCGTTGCGGTGAGTTCGCTGGCAGGTGTAATGGTTAGCTTCTACGGAGGTTATATCTCGGACCGGATTGGCCGCAAGATTGTGATGTTAATCTCGGTATTTAGCTGGGCAGGTGTGTTTTTCATATTTTCGGCAGCGGAACATCTATGGGTGTTCTTTGTTGCCAACACGCTAAACGGATTATGCCGTGCTGTATTTGAGCCCACCTCAAGAGCGCTCCTATCCGACATTACTTCTCCACAGAACAAATTGTTGGTGTTCAACCTCCGATATGCTGCGATTAATCTTGGTGTGGTCTTTGGGCCGATTATCGGCTTTCAGCTGGGATCATCTGAATCGACGTTCCCGTTTGTGATTTCCGGAATGGTATACATCGCATATGGACTTGTATTATTTCTGCAATTCAAGCTACAGCATGCCAATCTGCCTGAGCGTCACCAGGCAACCGCACCACGTTTGAGAGAAGCACTGATGACCACCGGTCGCGACAGGGTATTTCTGCCGGTGTTGATTGGTACCACATTTTGTGTGCTTGGTTATGGGCACTTCAGCTCAACGTTGGCACAGTATCTGGCGAGAAGTCCGATCTTTGAGAATGGGAGCCAGATGTTCTCGTACATGCTTTCCCTCAATGCGGTGACCGTACTGATTATTCAGTATCCACTGGTGCGAACCTTCCGTAATGTTCCACCGTTGGTGCCTCTGATTCTGGGAAACCTGCTGGTCGCAACCAGCTTGTTGATGGTCGGATTCGCCGAAGGTGTTCTCATGATGATGATGAGTGTCATACTATTTACCATTGGGGAAGTGCTGCTGTTCACAATGATGGATATGCTCATTGATCGGATTGCGAAGCCGGAATGGAAGGGAACGTATTTCGGGACCATCGGTTTCAATAATATCGGTAGTGTCATTGCTCCTGTCATGGGAGGGTTGCTGTTAAGTCAATTTGGAGCGGAGAATGGACTTGCCGTCTTTGTACCGATTGCGCTGATGACTGCGCTAGGAGTGCCTTTTCTTCTTATAGCACATAGACGTCTTGTCGCCAGAGAGAAGCAAACAGAGCATTCATTAATGAGTATATAGCGGAAACTTTAAAGGTTAATGACATGAATTAAATAACAAATCAGTTAATATTATCTTGACGGATGTGGAACAAGCGAATACAATAAACAACAAATATGTGAAACGGGTGGGATGATGGTTATGTTCATGGCAGAGCAGTTTCTGAATCGATAACTGAATACGCATGAGCATAGTGACACGAATCCAATTTTGTTGAAATGATCGCGTTGGGACAGTCATGTTTGTGCACCCCTGTCGTGAACGCTCATCATTAGTGCGATGCAGAGGAGAGTTTCGGGAATGCCTGGCATATTTCCCCAGCTATCTTATGATTATAAGCTGTAGATGAACATTAGTTCATCTATGGCTTTTTTGCATGCATTCCACCAATCTGTTCACATGGAAAGGAGCGTTTGGAGCGTTGTTTTATAATACCAGAATGTAAAAGAAGGAGAATGTACAATGGTCAATACACATTGTAAACATCAATCATGGATGGTCAATGCGAATTTTAATGAAATTATGTATGACTCATCTTAGTGGTCGAAACGGAATTCAAAAATACAGAACAACTATATAAAACGAACTTAATAATTACACGAGAACGGAGAGGACAGAAATAACATGAAGAAGCTTAGCGCTCGCCTTTATCACCGGATTTTCCCTTATAGAAAAGGGATCAAAAAAATCTGGGGATAACAGCGATCGAAAGGTTATTCTGTCATCGTAGTTACAGTGTAATGTTCTTTAGTTCATTTTATATAAATAAACCGATGAAGAGGTGGGGCCTGTGCCCAAAACAGAGAAAAGCTCCATGTCGTGGCTGCTGCGGGTTATTCCCTGGAATACCACGGTAGTTTTGTTCGCTCTGGCAGTCACTGCAGTGCTCTTGCTGGGTGTACATTACTATATGGAAGGTCTAATCAGTATCGGAACTTTATTTCTGATCTACCAATACACGCAGATGCTGAATGATCCCATTGAGATGCTTGGAGATCAGGTGCAGGAGTTCCAAAAAGCAAAATCCGGTATGCTTCGCTCCAGAGAGCTGCTGTCCATGCGAAGTGAGATTGAAGAAGGGAAAGAGGAGCAATTGCCTCAAGGCCCGCTAGGTCTGGAATTCAGCCAGGTTCACTTCAGTTATAACCCGGATAAACCCGTATTGCAGGACATTAATTTTACGATTAAACCAGGTGAACGTCTCGGTATCATTGGGCGAACCGGTAGCGGCAAATCGAGTCTCAGTCGCGTTCTCCTTCGCCTGTATAATCTCGATCGCGGCACGATCCGTGTAGGTGGAACAGATATTACGGAGCTTTCTTTACAAGCGCTCTATCGTCGGGTGGGCATGGTAACACAGGATGTGCAGCTGTTTGATGGCACACTGCGTGACAACCTGACCCTGTTCAATTCGGATGTCTCAGACCACATGATTAAGGAGACCACAGACCGACTTGGACTCAGTCAATGGATTGATTCCCAGCCTCAAGGGCTCGATACGTATCTGGCAGCCGGTGGAGCTTCATTGTCGGCAGGGGAAGCACAGTTGTTTGCCTTAACCCGCGTATTCTTGACCGAACCGAGTCTGGTTATTCTGGATGAGCCTTCGTCGCGTCTGGATGCTGCGACAGAAGGTATGTTGCAATCTGCGATTGACCAGTTAATGAAACAATCTACCGGAGTCATTATTGCTCACCGACTGGCTACGCTGGAGAAAGTAGACCGGATTATGGTGCTCGGGGATGGCAAGGTACTGGAATTTGGAGCGAGAGAAGAACTTGCCAGTAACCCGGCATCGCACTATGCCAGACTGCTCATTACAGGCCGAGAGGAGGAATTGGCATGACTGTAGCAGGATTTATAGGCCGTTTGTTTCGATTCAGGCCATTCTTGTTTGTAATCAATGGATTGTTATGGTGTATATTTCATTCCTTGCCGTTAGCTATTGGCATCGGGATGCAGTGGTTTTTTGATCGGACGACAGCGGGTTCAAATGACTATATGTGGCTCGCTGTGCCGCTCATCTTTATTGCTTTGGTCCGAATGGCAAGGGTGGGCACCTTTTTTGTAGCCTTCTATGCATGGGTTACGTATCTGTATCATGTTCAGGCGATTTTGCGAACCAACATGCTCGCAGGGATCATGCGCTGGCCTGGGCGTAATCTTCCGGCTTCACCAGGGGAGGCGATGAGTCGCTTTCGGGATGATGTGGATGAAGTCGTGGAGTATGTAGAATCATGGGTGGATTTCTGGGGACGGCTCGTATTTGCTGTCGTGTCCATCATCATTATGGCGAACATCAATTGGCAGATCACCATGGTCGCCGTATTACCATTGGTGGTCGTGACCTTGCTCAACAATCTGTCGGGGAATCGTGCTCGGAAGTATGCGCAAGTTAATCGCGAAGCGACTGGGCGAATTACGAGTTTTATTGCGGAGACGTTTGGAGCCGTTCAAGCCCTGAAACTGGGTCAGGCCGAAGAGAATGTCTCTACGCGATTTAATCAGTTGAATGAAGATCGTCGCCAGGCTGCACTTCGAGACAATCTGTTCAAGCAGTGGATGAGATCATTGAATCAGCATGTTCTAAGTATCTGTACCGGATTGATTCTACTGATGTGTGCCGCTGAGATGAAAGCAGGGAACTTTACGGTCGGTGATTTTGCCTTATTCACCAGTTACCTGGCCAATATCGGATTTAGCATCTCATTATTCGGTTATATGGTGTTTCAGCACAAAAGGCTCAAAGTATCCTATGATCGTATGCGTAAGCTATTTCGCCCAGGGGAAGAAGATCAGATCATGGATTCGAGAGAAATCTATCTGTATGATGATCCACCGGAGCTTGTAAGTGAACCGAGAGACCCCAAGGAGAAATTGCAATCTCTCGAGGTGAATAATCTGACGTATCAATATCCGAATTCTACAAATGGCATACAAGAGATCAGTTTCCGTCTGAAACGTGGACAATTTCTAGTCATTACGGGACGGATCGGATCAGGCAAATCCACACTTGTACGAACACTTCTAGGACTGTTGCCCAAGCAGAATGGAGATATTCTCTGGAATGGAGAAGCCGTTGATCCGGCCACGTTCCTGATGCCACCTAGAGCAGCGTATACCCCACAAGTGCCTAGATTATTCAGCGATACGCTGAAAGAAAATATAGTACAGGGCAAGCAGGGGAACATCGAGCAAGCTCTTGAAAAAGCCATTCGTCTGGCTGTGATGGAAAAGGATATCTCGCATCTGGATCAGGGGCTTGAGACCTCAGTTGGTCCCAGAGGGGTGATGCTGTCAGGCGGTCAGATTCAACGTGCGGCTACAGGACGCATGTTAATGACGGAGGCGGACCTGTTTATCTTTGACGATCTGTCCAGTGCACTGGATGTGGAGACAGAACAACAAGTATGGGAAGGATTGTTCCAAGAACCGGATGTCACCTGTATTGCGGTGTCTCACCGTAGGGCAGCACTTTCCAGAGCAGATCATATTATCGTTATGAAAGATGGACGCATTGAAGCGGAGGGAAGCTTGGTTGAATTGCTTGCCACCAATGAAGAGATGCAACTGTTGTGGCAAGGAGAGCAAACCCCTGCCAAAGTCGGATAGCTGTTGAATGTAGAAAAGAAAGACAATAAACAACAATGTAAAACGAAAAAAAGCCTTACAGACGACTCTTTGAAAGAGTACAGTCTGTAAGGCTTTTGTCGTTATAACGAGTGGAACGATGAAAAGTTTTTATCTCATCATTTGAGCGATCAAAGAATACGCAATGATAACCAGGAAGATAATAGTGATATGGTTAATGGAGAAGATAAACATCCGTTTGGACCATTTCTCGGTTTGCTCCCGATCGAAGGTTGCCACACTAAGAATGAGCCAAGCCAAAGTAACCAGAAATGCCACAATAGCGACCAATGGACTCATCGGCCAGAATAAAAAGCTGGAGATCAATAACAGCACCAGATACACATTCGTCTGGATGTATGTCCGTCTGATCCCTTTAACTACAGGTAGCATGGGAACACCAGCAGCTTTGTATTCGTCAAAGCGACGAATCGCAATTCCATAGAAGTGAGGCATCTGCCACAGGAGCATGGTAACGACTAATGCCCAGATCTCAAAATGTCCGAGTTCCGGAGAAATGGCTGCCCAGCCGATGAGCGGAGGAACCGCACCTGAAAGACTTCCTACTTCCGTATTGTAAATCGTTGTACGTTTGGTCCACATGGTGTAAGGGAACACGTAGAGCAGCAGACCCAGAATACCAAATACGGCAGCTGAGGGAGATGCGATATACAGCATGATACCCCCGATGATCGTAATGGCGATACCCAGGATTAGACCTGACTTGGTATCTACACGTCCGGTAACGGTAGGACGAGTCTTCGTGCGTTCCATAATCGCATCAATATCACGATCATACAGATTGTTAAACACCCCGGCAGCCCCGATAATGAGGGAAGACCCGATAAAGGAAAGGAAAATCGGTACAATATTAGCTAATATTGAAGCATTAAATACATATAAAGCCAAACTTAAACCGGCAAACATGGCGATCAGGTTGGACTTGATGATTCCAATTTTGATCGTATCGAAGAAAACTTTCGGAATTGAACTGTATTCCAGGCTGATATTGGTCTGTGAACCATTATTCAATGTTTTCAAATACTCACTTCCTATATCTATACTTATATAATATGTCGTTATTATAGCATTCAATGCACGATGTGATTTAATTAACGTTTTAGTATTTAAAATAATGTCATTTGATTGTGAACAATTTAAAAACAAGGTTCTTTTTAATTGTTTAAAAGTAATTTCTGTGTTACAGGAGAGAAATTGCTATCGTTATCTGTTAACAATCTGTTAAATCCGAGAGGAGCATTGAAAATATCTCTTGTAAAATGTTGCTGATTTGTTTATTGTAGATATAAGATGTCTTTAATAGTCTTGTTTAAAGATTCTTATGAATCTCCGAAAAACCTTTCATGAAGAAAGAGACGGCGGGGATTATTTTTAAAAACAAATTAGAGATATTAAGTATCTCGAAAGGATGAATAGAATGAATAATAACAATCAACTTCTGGATGTACTTATAGTGGGAGGGGGACCAGCGGGGCTTAATGCAGCGCTTGTACTTGGCAGGGCCCGTAAGAATGTAGTGGTTATTGACGATGAGAAGCCACGTAATTGGGTGACGCAAGAAACTCATGGGTTTCTGACGAGAGATGGGGCCAGTCCGCGTGAGTTCCGCAAAGCAGCCAAGGATCAGATTGCAGCGTACCCTTCCGTTCATTTTGCATCAGATACGGTAACAGCGATAACAGGTTACGATGGCGATTTTAGGGTCACGACTGCCCTGGGAGCAAGTTATCACACCAAAAAGATTTTGTTTGCGGTAGGTAAGAAAGATCTGCCTTTGGATATTAACGGATTAACAGAGGTGTACGGCAAAAGTGCATTTGTGTGTCCGTATTGTGATGGATGGGAATTAAAAGACCAGTCGCTTGTCATCATCGTTAATGGCGATAAGGCATTACATATGGCAAAAGTCATATCCGGCTGGACAGATCGTTATACGATCTGTACGAATGGATCAGATTCCTTAACCGATGAACAGCGTGAAGAGCTGAAGCAGCATAATGTACCTGTATTCGATGCACCCGTTCAATCCATTGACTCAGAAGAGGGAATGGTAAAGCAAGTTGTACTGAATGACGGTACAGCGATTCCATGCACAGGCATCTTCTTCCAACCCAAACTGTTCACCGGATCAGAACTGCCTAAGGCCATCGGTTGTGATATTACAGAATCAGGAACGGTTATCGTGGATGAATTTGGCAAAACGTCCGTATCAGGTGTGTACAGTGCTGGAGATGCAGCATCCGAGTTGTATCAGGCAATCACGGCTGCGTCTCTGGGAGCATTGTCTGCGGTAAGTATAAATAATGAATTGAATTTCGAGAAGTGGGATGAGCCAAGTCATCATTAGACCAAATGAATAAGCGTCATAGAACTATAGCGTCTTAGGTTCATACATTAGGGGATTGCATATGCAATCCTCTATTTGTTGTTATTCAATCTAAACGTTGAACAGTTGAATGAAAGTAATTCAGGTCGAAGAAAATTTGATTTTAAATTAATTTTGGTTTATTGTAATATCAAATGATACAAATTACTATCAATTATACAATTATCAAAGGAGAGATCACTTATGAATGAAAGCAGAACAGCCATCAAATGGCTAACGGATACTTTAATCCACGGCGTACAGATAAGAGGTGATCATCATGAGTGATGCAACTTACATTCCACAGCCCAAAATGTATGGCCCACTTGGCAATTTGCCTTTGATTGATAAAGATAAACCAACGTTATCGTTAGGCGTTCTGGCTGAACAGCATGGACCGATATATCGACTTACCGTTCCCGGTTATTCCGGTTTAATCGTATCTGGACCAGATCTTGTCGCTGAGTTATGCGATGTGTCCCGTTTTGACAAATTTGTATACAATGAACTCGAAAACGTACGTGCCTTTGGAGGGGATGGGTTATTCACAAGCAGAACATCAGAGCCCAACTGGAAAAAAGCCCATAACATTCTGCTTCCCACCTTCAGCAAGCAGGCCATGAAAGGCTATCATCCCATGATGGTCGATATTGCCGAACAGTTGATCAACAAGTGGGCACGCTTCAATTCCAACGATACGATTGATGTTGCGGACGATATGACACGCCTTACGTTGGATACCATTGGACTGTGTGGATTCAATTATCGTTTTAACAGCTTTTACAGACAGGACCACAGCCCCTTCATTGAAAGCATGGTTCGGGCGCTGAATGAAGCGATGCAGAAGAGCTCACGTTTGAAAATTCAGAATCTGCTGATGGTGAAAACCAAACGACAGTTCCAGGAGGATATTCAGACGATGTTCTCTCTGGTAGATCAGATTATAGAGGAACGTAAAGCGAGTTCAGCACCCGGAGAGGTCGACTTGCTCGCACGTATGTTGAATGGTAAAGATCCGGAGACTGGAGAAGTCCTGGATGATGAGAACATCCGTTATCAGATTATTACATTTCTCATTGCCGGACATGAAACGACAAGTGGTTTGTTATCTTTTGCCCTTTATTTTTTATTGAAAAATCCAGAATCTCTTCAAAAGGCGTATGACGAGGTAGATCAGATATTGGTCAGTGACTCACCACAATACGAAGAAATTCTTCAGCTTCCTTATATTCGTATGATTCTCAGTGAATCACTTCGCCTATGGCCAACAGCTCCGGGATTCGATGTATACGCCAAAGAAGACACTGTCATAGGTGGCAAATATCCCTTGAAGAAAGGAGAAAGTTGCAGTATTCTTTTGCCCCAGCTTCACCGTGACAGAGAGGCATGGGGAGAGGATGCGGAACTTTTCCGTCCAGAGCGATTCGAAGATACGACTAAGGTGCCTCATCATGCCTATAAGCCATTTGGCAATGGGGAACGAGCATGTATCGGCATGCAGTTTGCACTGTATGAAGCAACACTTGTGCTCGGCATGGTCCTCAAACATTTTGAGCTGATCGATTATAGCAACTATGAGTTGAATGTTAAACAGACGCTAACGTTGAAGCCGGGAGATTTCCGCATCCAGGTGAAAGCGCGCACGACTTCGCAAACGATGAATAAGGCTACTGTATATGCAGAAGAGAAACCTGCTCCTGTTGTTCATAAAAGTGTAGAAAGTTACAACCAAATGGGAGATACCCTCGCCGTTGAAGCAGATGGTAACCCACCGCTCCTGGTGTTATATGGTTCCAATCTGGGAACAGCAGAAGGCATTGCCAGAGAGCTTGTGGAGAAAGGTCGTTCGTATGGAATCCCAAGTGAAGCAGGCACTCTGAATGAGTGGATGGACCGTTTACCCCGTCAGGGTGTCGTTCTCATCGTCACTGCGTCGTATAATGGTAAACCTCCACAAAATGCTACGGCATTTGTAGACTGGTTGAAGGGAGCAGAATCAGAGGAAGCACGGATTGTGAACTATGCCGTTCTGGGCTGTGGAGATCGGAGCTGGTCCGTCACGTACCAGAGCATTCCACGATTAATAGATGAGAAGCTTGAAGAATTAGGGGGTAAAAGACTGTTATCCCGAGGTGAAGCCGATGCCGGAGGTGACATGGAGAAGCAAGTCGAAGCGTGGCAGCACATGTTGTGGCCTCAGGTGTTGAATGCTTTGGGAATCAAAGCGGAAGCGGTCAAACCTTCCGTGCCAAGTACAAGCAAACTTCAAATGAAGTTTGTCCGCGAAAAGGCGGATATGCCGCTTGCACGAACTTATGACGCCAGCTATGCCACGGTTGTGATGAATAAAGAGCTTCAGGAGCCGGGAAGTGGGAGAAGCACGCGTCACATCGAGGTGTTACTGCCTGAAGGTATGAATTATAGAGAAGGCGATCATCTCGGTGTTTTGCCTAATAATCAGAAGCGGAACGTGGATCGGATACTCAGCCGGTTCGGACTAAGTGGGAATGTTCAGATCCAATTAACTTCGGACGTCAGCCACCTTACGCACCTTCCCCTGAACCGTCCCGTCAAGGTGCATGAGTTGCTCACTCACTGTGTGGAATTGCAGATGGCTGTTACCAGAACGCAGTTGCAGGAGTTAGCTAATCATACGGTATGCCCACCTCATAAGCGTGAACTGGAAGGTATGTTGGACGAAAATAGCTACAGGGATTATATTCTTGCCAATCGAATCACCATGCTGGAACTGTTAGAAAAGTATGAGGCGTGTGAGCTGCCTTTTGAAAGGTTCCTTGAACTATTGCCTCCACTCAAGCCCAGATATTATTCAATATCTAGCTCGCCAAGCCTGAATTCCGAGCAAGCAAGTATAACCGTATCGGTTGTAAGAGAGCCTGCATGGAGTGGTAAGGGAGAGTATCTGGGAGTTGCATCATCGTATCTCGCCGGTTGTCAGTCTGGAGAACGTATTCTGATGTTTGTACGCACGCCTGAATCTGAATTTCATCTCTCGGAAGAGGCTGATGTTCCGATGATCATGGTGGGACCGGGAACGGGTGTTGCGCCGTTCATGGGTTTCCTCCAGGCAAGAGCTGTCATGAAACAGAGAGGTTTGCCACTGAGTGAGGCGCATTTGTTCTTCGGTTGCAGGAATGATTCAGATTATATATATCGTCAAGAGCTTCAACAATACGACCGAGAAGGGATCGTTAAGCTGCACACTGCTTTTTCTCGTGCGGAAGGCAAACCCAAAACGTACGTACAGGATCTGATGAAAGAGGATGCCGAGCAGTTGCTTCACATGCTGATAAACAAAGGGAAAATTTACGTATGCGGGGATGGAAGTCAGATGGCTCCTGCGGTGGAAGAGACTTTGCGGCAAGCGTATCAGGAGGTGCAAGGAGCAACGATGCAGCAAGCGAAAGACTGGATCATACAACTTCAGGCCGAAGGACGCTACGTGCAGGATGTGTGGGCAGGTAAACGAACAAGTGAATCTCCTAAAGCCGTGCATCAGGAGGTACATTAAGACGGAAATGACTCCGATATCTACTTTATACAATCCTTAATATACTCATACTAACAAACAGCCGCTTAATCTGGAGCTTTGTATCCAAATTAGCGGCTGTTTTGGTAATCTGATCAAGAGAAGTCGCTTGATTTATTTTCTCCCTCCTTAACTGTTAACGTTTACATTAAAAATCGATATAAAAATGATTGACAGTGCATATCTGAACGGGTTTAATTATATAGACCGATTGTTATAATTATCTGAAGGAAGTGGCTCCATTGAGTGAAAAGTCTAATGCTAGAGAGTCCATTGTCAGCACAGCAGCGAGACTGTTTTTTTCACAAGGATATCATGCGACCGGTCTGAATCAGATCATCAAGGAGAGCAGTACGCCGAAAGGGTCGTTGTATCATTATTTCCCGCAAGGCAAGGAAGAGCTCGCGCACGAGTGTATCCAAAAAGCCAATGAACATATCCTGCAGAAGTTTGAAGAAACCTTTGCAGCCCATGATAATACGGGAGATGGCATTCAGCGATTTATACACGATATGGCTCATGAAACGGAGGCAGCCGGCTTTACCGGATTTCTGCCATTCAGCTTCTGGGCAGCCGTGGAGACATCCTGTATTAGCCAACAGTTACGCATTGCCTGTCAGGGTGTATTTGCAGATTGGCAGGATGTTATTACGAAACATCTGATTCTGGATGGCATTGGTGAAGTGAAGGCGCGAGAGACATCGCTTCTGGTCATTTCCTTGATGGAGGGCGCACTGATTATCAGCCTGACGAATCAGGATAAACAGCCACTGCTGACGGCTGCTGATTATCTGTCGGTTGTGGTGAAGAATGCCAAGGAACTTCAATAATTTATACCAAGAGAAAGAGAACGTTTGAAACGTTTGAGGAGGATGGGATCGTGGAGGTTTCCATGAAGGCTGATTCTGCACAGGATCAAGAAGAAACTAAGCAATACAAGGTATTTCCGATTTTGTTCGCGATGCTGCTGAGCGGCTTTATTGGCTTGTTTGGAGAAACGGCATTAAATGTAGCTTTGACACCACTTATGGGTCTGCTTGAAGTAGGACCTACAACGATTCAATGGTTAACCACAGGTTACCTGCTTGTGTTGGGAATTCTGGTACCGGTGTCCGGTATGCTGTTGCAATGGTTTACCACAAGACAGCTGTTTACCACATCTTTGATTTTCTCGATTGCAGGAACATTTGTTGCTGCACTTGCACCTAGCTTCGAAATTCTGTTGGTGGCACGGGTACTGCAGGCGATAGGTACAGCTCTGTTGTTGCCACTAATGTTTAACACCATATTGGTTATTTTCCCGATTGAAAAACGTGGCGCGGCCATGGGACTGATCGGTCTGGTTATCATGTTTGCACCAGCAAGTGGTCCGAGTATCTCGGGTCTGATTCTGGCTAACCTCAGCTGGCACTGGATCTTCTGGATTTCCTTACCGTTCTTCCTGATCTCACTGGTGTGCGGCTTGCTGTTCTTGCCGAATATTTCGAAATTGACCAAGCCCAAAATTGATGTGTTATCCATCATTCTTTCTACATTGGGATTTGGTGGTATCGTATACGGCTTCAGTAGCGCAGGTGGACACGGTGAAACCGGAGGTGGCTGGACAAGTCCGATCGTTGTTGCCACACTGGTTATTGGTGTGCTGTCCTTGTTGTTGTTCAGCATCCGTCAGTTGAGAATGAAACAGCCGATGATGGATCTGCGGGTGTTCAAGTATCCGATGTTTACAGTCGGTTTGATTCTGGTCTTCATCTGTATGATGATGATTCTATCCTCCATGTTGATCTTGCCGATGTATCTGCAACAGGGTATGGCTGTTACGGCACTGACTGCTGGATTGGTCTTGCTACCAGGCAGTCTGTTGAATGGAATTTTATCTCCAATCATGGGACGTTTATTCGACAAGTTTGGTCCGAAATGGCTGGTTATTATCGGGATGGCTGTCGTGGCGGTTGTCTTGTTCTTGTACACTAGCATTGAAGCGACGACTTCCCTGGGTACGATTATTACGTTGCATGTATTCATGATGGTCGGTATTTCGATGATTATGATGCCTGCGCAGACCAATGGTCTGAACCAGTTGCCACGGGAGTATTATCCACACGGTACTGCGATCATGAACACGTTGCAACAGGTATCTGGAGCGATTGGTACAGCCGTTGCAGTAAGTATACTAAGCGCAGGACAGTCCAGCTTTTTGAGTGGGGTAGCGAATCCGGAGAGTCCGGAGAATCAACTGGCAGGTTTCACGTCAGGAGTACAGAATGCATTTGTCTTTGCTTTGGTTCTGGCAATTGTCGGCCTGATCACTTCACTCTTCGTGAAACGGGTCAAAGTTGGTTCCACAGCAGGGCAAAAAGGTCCTTCGCATTAATTAACATCAACAACCGGATATCATATAAGAGCGATGTGTTCCCAGAAGGATGGGACGCATCGTTTTTTTTGGTTTCAGAGAAATACTTCATGTTCCGGCAATATTTTATATGTTCATATTAAATGGCATACTAAAACCCCAAAGATATCGGATTATCTTTGGGGCTTTTTTCAACATATTCAAGTGGTCTTGTCTTAGTTCAACGGAATTTTATTTCTTCACCAAGGCCATGATTTCATTGGCAACGAGGTCAGGGCGATATTGGTGGACGTAATGATCAGTATCTTTAATCGTTACCTGCTTGGCCTCATTTGACCAGGACTTAAATTCAACTTGGGTCTTATCCCATTCGGGCTCACTGGCTCCCAAGTAATCAGCCGTCAGTATGGTGAGTGGGAACGGCAGAGTTTGCTTGTTTGCTACTAAGACTTTGGCATTGGCCGCTATTTCACGTAATTCATCGATCGTATTTTCATTACCATAGTTGTGCAACAACGCAGTGGTATCCAATTTCTTCAGTTCGTCAGGCACAAGTTTCAGTTCATTACGACTGGCATTGGATGTATCGACAACAAGATCAGACTGCATGGACAAGCGGAACAGTCCGGTCTGGATACGGAATTTATTAGCAAAACCACCAATGGTATCTGCCAAGGAATCATCGTCCTTCGAATAATATTCGGGACTTCCGCCATCAATCATGACGATGCCTTTCACGAGCTCTGGGTACTTTTGTGCAAAGCGGAGTGTCTCCAGCGAGCCGAGTGAATGACCGACCAGAACGTAAGGTGGCTTTTGTCCAGATACCTCCAATAACTCGTGTAATTCATCAGCTATCGTATCGACATCACGTTTCTTATCGGTCTGATCACTATATCCGTATCCAAAGCGATCATATACCGCAAATTTTGTGTTGGGAGCGAGCTTTTCATATAATGGATAATAATCCACATAGGGATTAGCGGTACCCCAGCCGGAGGCAAGCACTACGGTTACATCACCTTCTCCACCGGTGTATAAATGCATGTTATCACCGTGGACCTTGTACAACTTACCAGGGGGGACAAGTATTTTGGCATCCTGTCTTATACCCACTTGTTGGTAGATCACGCCAGTACTCAGTAGCAATAGAACGATTGCGAGGTCAAATATCAAAAATTTAACTAATCTTTTGCGCCATTTCTTCATGTTTTCTCACACACTCTCTCGATGTATTTTCTCTATTATATATGCCCAATCTTATACGAGAGAAAACAGTGTCTTAATTCTAGCTTAATTGATGGTATTATGAACATACAGGAATGGGTGTGCTCTTCCGCGAATTGAATAGTAACGAACAATGAATTAAGATTAAATTTATTATACGAACAGAAGGTATATACAATGACAAAATACGAGAATCAGATCCCGACATCCGTCGGCATGAGCTTCAAGTCTCTGATCAGCATGTTGAAAGATTCCATGAACGGCAAAGTGGAGCGCAGGCCATCGCGCACGATGCCCATGGAGATCGTTGAACCTGTTGAATCATTCCATGCATCCGATAAACCACAGGTTACATGGTTTGGCCATTCGGCCTTTTTGCTTGAGATCGAGGGTCACCGGTTGCTCTTTGATCCGATGTTGGGGAATCGTCCATCCCCGGTGTCTTGGGTAGGTACCAAACGTTACAGCACCAAGCTGCCAATTCAACCGGAGGATTTTCCAGCTCTTGATGCGATTATTATTTCGCATGACCATTATGATCATCTGGATTATGATTCCATTCGCAGATTAAAGGATAAAACAAAGCGATTTATCGTACCGCTTGGCATACGACGGCGTTTAATTCAACTGGGCGTGCCTTCAGAACAGATTACCGAGCATAACTGGTGGGATGAGTTATCCTTTAAGGGTCTAACATTGGCTTGCACGCCAGCTCGACATTTCTCGGGCAGGGGCTTGTTTGACCGCAATTCTAGCTTATGGTGTTCATGGGTTATTGCGGGACAGGAAACGAAGGTTTTCTTCAGCGGTGACAGCGGGTACGGGCCACATTTCAAGGAAATTGGCAATAAGTACGGGCCATTTGACCTGACTTTAATGGAATGTGGGCAATATGATGAGCGTTGGCCCAACATTCATATGATGCCGGAAGAAACGGTACAAGCACATTTGGATGTAGGCGGAAAATTACTGATTCCCGTTCATTGGGCAGCATTTACTCTTGCTTATCATGCCTGGAACGAACCGGTTGAGCGGATTACCCAGGCGGCACAGTTGTTGAAGGTTAATATTGCAACTCCCAAAATTGGCGAGAAGGTTGTGCTGAATTCGGAGGATTATCCCACAGATCCTTGGTGGAGACCGTAACAAGGATCAACATAAAAAGCGTTCAGCTCATCCAATGAGCGAACGCTTTTTCTTTTACTTTTTACATGAGGATCGATAGGGCACTGTAGATTAACAAAATCCCCATGACCATATTAACAGGACGTTCGTATTTCAATAAGAAGTTCTGGAATAACAGACCACCGAATGCCCAGGTCATGTTGGCACTAATGCCAATCAAGGTTAGCAGGAAGGAGAATACGATCAGTTGAACATGGGACTGCCCGAGAGGTAGTACAAACACCGAGATGGCAGTAAGACCATACAGAATGACTTTGGGATTAATGAATTGCAGGGTGAAACCGAACAGAAATGAATACTGATTCTTGTTATTCTCCTCTGCATCTTTAGGTGTACTTCGCATCATCTTAATGGCCAGATAGAGCATATACACACATCCCAGCAGGTTCAGGATGGGAGTGATTCTTGGGATGTACTGATGAAGAATAAGGTTGAAATAACTGCACAGAAACATAATAAGCAGGCAGCCGGCTGCTACACCACCAATAAAGGGCAGGGTCTTTCTGAATCCCATATTTCTGGCATGTGTCATGGAGAGGATGTTGTTAGGCCCGGGTGTAAATGAAGCTATTATTGCGTATGTCACTAAAGGTATGATGTTCATGTATCCTCCACATTTTCGTGATTTGTATGTTATAATAGTTCAATATGAACGTTATAACGCACGTTCTTTATTATTGTACATTATGTACGCTATAAAGCACAATACAATTATCATAATGAGGGGGATGGATTTTGCAAAACATCAATGTTACCCTTGCCCAGAACTTGAAGCAGATCAGGGAACAACGAAAGCTTAGTCTGGATAAGGTTGCTGACATGTCTGGCATTAGCAAGACCATGCTTGGTCAGATTGAACGCGGTGAGTCTAATCCATCGATTGCAACCGTATGGAAAATTGCCAATGGTCTGAAGGTTTCTTTTACCACATTGATTCATGAGCCGGAGTCGGACACGACCGTTATAACGACCGCTGACACTCAAATATTGTTGGAGGATGAGGGGCGCATTCGGATTTATCCGCATTTTCCTTTTGAAGAGGCACGTCGTTTTGAAATGTACATGATGGAGATGGATAAAGAGTCATCTATGAGCGCAGAACCGCACATTCAAGGTGCCGAAGAATTTATTACCGTGTATGAAGGGAACGTTATGATTCGGGTTGGAGCAGAAGACTACATGCTCAAACAAGGGGAGTCGATCCGGTTCAAAGCTGATAAACCTCATGCCTATAGCAACCCAGGTGCCGGGACCAACAAACTAAGTATGGTCATTCATTATTCGAAGTGATATGCAACGATCAGGATGGGATTGCAAATGAATGAACTGCATCCCCATGGTTAATCGTGTCTAACAAATGGGATGCAGTTCAGAATATCGGCTGCTTTATTCGTGTGTACGCTATGAATTCACAGCTTGTTACAAATTCCGAATCAAGGTTTTTCTTTGGCCTGACGCTGAATTTCTTTGGCTGTTAATGCTGTATCATACACTCTTATGTTATCCATGGAACCTTTATAGAAAGGGTCAGCTGCATAACGACTCTTGCCCACAAAAGCTTCCGTCACATGCAGATCCTTAGGATTAAACGTGATCTCGCTGCTGCTTGCTACGGATTGTCCATTCACATACAGGGTGCCTGTATCTTTTTGGAGTGTAACCGCCACATGGACCCATTGATTGGAAGGCAGTGGTTTCGTTGCAATCAAGCTCTGATCCCGACCTTGATCATGAATGATGAATTGCAGCGCTCCGTTATGTTGCGATGGCGTGAGGAACATATGACGGGTCAGGCCATTTCCAAAGTCGAAGATGCGCTGCCAGGAACCGCCGCTTCCCCAATTAATCCAAGCGCTAAACGTGAAATCCGTTGTATCTGTAATCAGTCCAGGCAACTGAATGTAACTGTCTGTCCCATTAAATGTGGCAGCTTGATTCTTACCACCTGTGCCAGAGCTGACCACGTTATAGGCTTGACCATGATATCCATTTTGACTATAATCCTGTGCAACCTTCGCAAGTTTCTTGTGTTCGAACGTGTACTCGCCTAGCAAAGGACTTACCGCTTGCTGTGGAATGATAACGTTGAACGTTTTGGAGCTTACCACGGTTCCTTTGCGAATCGTTGCCTTTAAAGAGACTTTGGCATCGCCTTTACCGGTTCGTGGACGTTGTACTATGCCTGTAGCGGATAGAGCCGAAGTGTTGGAGGATGTCCACGTAATCTCTGCATCACTTGTTGCCTTCGTAGGCAGAGAGAGGTTGAAGTACACATCGCCCGCATTGCCGACGCTTAGCTCTTTTTTCACTGCATCCACAATGTCCTGATCACTCCGTTCAACACGTTGACTTCCCCAGATGGCTAGGCCAGAGGAGGAGAGGGCGCTAAAGGCGAGGACTGTACTATGGGAATCTGGCTCCCATTCATGGGTGAAGACGCCTTTATACACAACTTGATCCGATGTGATCTGAACCTGGTTGCCTGCTTCGAGACTCCATCTTCCTGTCACGGCACCACGTATCTGGCCATCAGCTGTGAATTGAACGGTCTCGGATGGCTTGATCTCCGCCGTGATTTCCTTACCGTGATTCAGCCATTGATACTGACCTGCGATATCCTGAGTTGTCAGTGGAGTATGAAACTCTGGTAAGGCTGCATATCGATACGGAGAAACAACAGGCCAACCATCCACATTCATATGTATCTCATGTACGCGAACTTCGTGTTCTTCACCGCGTCCCGGAAAGCGGGAATGGAAGATCAGAAATGATTTGCCGGTCTCAGCATCGTAATAAGCGGAGTTATGTCCTGGCGATACATAGCCAGTTCCCGGGCCTGTGCCCGGATCACCGATCTGCCTCTGGAACAGGAAGTTCCCCATTAATTTGACACCATAAGGCTCGATAGAACGATCATCAAACAGCGGTTTGTTCTTATCGGCTTTTACGTTGATCATGTCGTTTCCTTCGGCATCGAGGAAAGGGCCATCCGGCGCTTTGGAGCGAGCTACGCGAATGTTATAACCCCCATTAGCATCCAGTCCGCCGTAAGACAGATACAGATAATAATAGTCAGTTTCGGGGCTGTACAGCATGTAAGGAGCTTCAATACGACTGTGATTGCCTCCGGTCAGCTTTTTGCCATATCCCTGATTCGGAAGCGGTTTGCCTGTCGTCTCATTCATCTCCAGAATGAAAATCCCTCCGGAATAAGAACCATACACCATCCACAGCTTGCCGTGTTTATCATAAAAGACATCAGGGTCAACGACATTCGGATGTTTCGTGGCATCGTAGATGGTTCCATCCTCACTGATCTGATCCCACATGCCGGATTTCAGCAGAATACCCTGATCTTTGTAAGGCCCTTCAATGTTGTCTGCAACAGCAACTCCAAGCGCCGATCGGGGAGAGTCTCCTTTGCATGCATTGTAGTACATATAAAATTTGCCGTCTGCCAGCTGAATGACATCTGCCGCCCACAGCGTATCTGTCTGCGCCCATTGCAGGGCTTCGGCGAACTCCTTGGTTACATTGGGAACAACGGGGTTGTTATCTGTGACACCCGAGGCGACTAAATCCCAGTTCAGAAAGTCTTTGGACTTCGCGACTTGCAGATGAGAGCCAAAAATATAAAACGTATCTTCCACCTTAATGACGGAAGGGTCATGAACGGAAACATTTTTAAATGCTGGAGCAGCAAGTATACTGGAGGAGGAGATGGTTGGTGCGTGTTTTGCTGTAGCCCCCGAACTCTCTGCAAAAATGGTGACGGGTGCCAAAGTTGTTGCTGTAAGTAATGCGGTGCTTAGTAAAGAACGGTTAAGTACGTTTATCCAATAAGGTTTCATACGTTTCCCCTTTCCTGATTAAAAATCAAGCGATTTCATTTATTATAATATCAATCAATTTATATATTTGTAAACCATAATGATGTTGGGAACGGAATCATAGTTTAGTTGGAGCAGCTCTTCCCCTAAGCAGGTAGAATGAGAAAATAGCGCACTTCCGTAACGGAGCGCGCCACTTTCTAGTCGTCTGATTATTTGCGTTTTAATAATAGAACTCCACTGATGTCCGATGTTTTATGACGGTACACCACTTTGAAGCCGATATCATTGTCCAGCAAGCAGTTCAGTGCATTGATTAATCGAGCGCCTGGAACCAGTGTGAACGTACAAGGAAACGTATTACCAATTACACGTACACTTTGGATTCTGCGCGCAGAACCGGGGACGAGTGGATTTCTTGACCAATAGATTAATACAAGATCCGGTTGTGAAACAGCATTTACACGAGTCATCCTGATCATCTCATTTCTATTAAGGTTCTTAATAGTAAATGAAACGTAGATGAAAAGGTGCTAGACCAAAGACATGCTGTTCAATAAACAGACGGATGTAACGGCATCTACGAAGGTCAGCCGGGACATACTGGACATGGGATGTGTAGCCGTCTACACTGTATAGAACAGACACAATAAGAAGGGATGGCCGATCCAGACATGTTGCAGAAATTTGGGTTCACACAATATGAAAGTCAGGTATACGAGGCCATATTCGCCCAGGATGAACCGCTTGATGCGACATCGATTGTGAATCACTCCAATGTACCCAAAGCCAAGATCTATGAAGTGCTCAATCGGCTGATCGACAAGGGAACGGTACTGACCACCATGGATGGAAAGAAAAAATTATATATGGCAGTGGATCTTCAGTCCATTATTCATAAGATCAAGGCTGATTTTGAGAAGGATATTGAGGAATTGAAGAGTTATAAAATCAAACGTTCATTCACAGATGAGCATATCTGGACCTTAAAAGATGAGTCGTCCATCGCATCAACCATTGAACAGCTGATTGAAGAAGCGGATTCATCCATTCTTTTTCTAGCCTGGAATGAGAGAATGGAGAGATATCGTGAACTGCTGGAGCAGAAGGAAAAGCAGGGCGTGTACGTTGAGGTGCTTGCTGTAGGAGGGCTGGAGACATCCTTAACCCACAAGTATTCGTTATTTCCTTTGCTTGAGGAACTTGAACCATCACAGCTGCTTATTGTGGATCACACCTACCTGCTGTTTGCTGGTGTGGAGCATGCTTCCTGGAGAGCGATCAAAACCATGTCCAAACCGATTGTGAAAGCCATGACCGATTATTTCTATCATGACGTGGCTCTAACACAAATTACGAAGAAATATGGGGACCAATTGTTACAGGATGCGGAAATCGAACGTCTGCTTGCCCGATTAATCTATTAGAAACGATTCTCTTGCAGAATCGTTTTTTTATTTTCTTGATGTCTGGTCTATGTTTGAAAATAATTATGAAAATGAGCATTGAATTTTTCTTCTTCATGGGTTACTATCGTAGTTGTAACTTTTGAGGAGGATTTTAAAAATGAACAAGAAAGTGTATGTTTTGGCAATTGCAGCATTCGTGGTGGGAACCGTTGAACTGATTTTGGGCGGGATTCTGGACCTCATTGCTACAGATCTTCACCTTTCCTTGGCGAAAGCCGGGTATTTAATTTCTATTTTCTCACTTGTCTATGCGTTATCTGCGCCGATTTTACTGAATATGACGGCCAGATTTGAGCGTAAAAAAGTATATATGTATACGTTATTTGTATTTCTGATCAGTAATCTGATCTCTGCATTCAGCGCAAACTTCTATATGTTATTGGCAGGAAGAGCGCTGGGAGCAGCTACGGGTTCGTTAATTTTTGTGCTTTCTCTGACCCTTGCAGCTCGTATTGTGGAGCCCCAGTATAAAGGACGTGCAGTGGGAATCATTACGATGGGGGGCAGCGCATCACTGATTCTGGGGGTGCCTATTGGTATCTATGTAGGCAACCTGGCAGGCTGGCGTGAGGTGTTTATGTTGATCGCCGTTCTGACTGCATTGGTCATGGTAGCTATTGGCATAGCCATGGATCGTGTCCAGCCTATACCTGCTGTATCTCTGAAGAAACAACTTACGGCTCTGTGGAATCCGAAAATGCTGGCGATCCATGCTACGACGTTACTTGTTCTGGCGGGTCACTTGACGTTATATGCGTATTTCACACCATTTCTCCAAGAAACGCTGGGAGCCAGCGCAACGATGGTTACCTTTATCTATATGATGTTCGGTATTGCTGCTGTCGCAGGGGAGGAATCGGAGGCATGTTATCCGATCGTTTGCACCCTGCTAAAGCGATCATCATTGTGCTGATTCCCTTTATAGTGACCATGGCGGTCATTCCGTTCAGCGTAGGATTACCTTTGATCGCCTTCTTACTGTTGTTAAGCATCTGGAGTGCACTGAGCTGGACGGTCACACCTGTGCAAAACAGTCTCATTATCAAAACTTCGCCAGAAACAGCCGAGACGCTAATTAGTACCAACTCGGGTATGGCACACGCGGGTATTGCGCTGGGTACGTATATTGGCGGAATGGTCATTGACCAATCATCCATCATAAATACCGGATGGGTAGGTTCTATTCTGATTCTACTTGGACTGGTAACTGCAATATATGCCATTAATGTCAAGGAGAAAACCGTTCAGGCGGTTGCAAGAGAGATCGAGGTTTAGCATTAAAATGAAAAAAGACTTCCTCTGGATAAACGGCTCAACCATCGTGTTAACGATGCCTGGTCCTGTTCTGCCGGAGGAAGAAATAGATGAATTAGATATGACGTTCAAGTAAAACTATTCACTTGATACGTTAGTCATTAGCGTTTCAGGCTTTTCCCATTGCTACTAATCACTTCTTTGTACCAATGGAAAGACTTCTTGCGGTAACGTTCCAACGTACCTGAACCGTCGTCATGACGGTCTACATAGATGTAGCCATAACGTTTCTTCAATTGAGCAGTGGACGCACTGACCACATCAATACATCCCCAAGAAGTGTAACCCATAACTTCAACGCCATCTTCAATGGCTTCACCAACCTGAACCAAGTGATCGTTCAAATACTTGATCCGGTAGTCATCCTCAACCGTTTTCTCGCCATCCGCACCGGTGATCAACTCATCCACTGCTCCAAGGCCATTTTCCACAATGAACAGCGGCTTCTGGTAACGGTCATAGAACATATTGAGTACATAACGCAATCCTTGCGGATCAATCTGCCAACCCCACTCACTTGCATCCAGATATGGATTAGGGTAACCACCAAGCAAGTTTCCTTCACCGGCAATCTGTTTAGCTGGATCAGCAGTCTGACATAGGCTCATATAGTAGCTGAAGGAGATAAAGTCTACCGTATGAAGCAGCATTTCTTCGTCGCCATCTTCCATATGAATCTGAATTCCGTTCTCACGGAAGTAGCGTTTCATGTATCCTGGGTAGCGGCCTCTAACATGCACATCACCGAAGAAATAATTGCTATGTTCGAATTCCATTACCTGGATCATGTCGTCTGGATGCGGCGTCAGCGGATACGTTGGCATGCTGAGCATCATACAACCAATCTGAGCATCGGGAATAATCTCATGACAGAGTTTAACGGCAGAAGCACTGGCTACAAATTCATGGTGAATGGCTTGATACAGATCCTGCTTGCTCAGTTTCTCTTTGGGTGTGTATATACCTCCGCTCATGAATGGTTCTTCAAGAATGGAATTGATTTCATTGAAAGTCAGCCAGTATTTCACCTTGTTCTTATACCGGTTAAAGACAGTAGTTGCGTAGCGCTCATAGAATCCAATCATCTTGCGGTTCACCCAGCCGTCGTATTCTTTGGACAGATGAAGAGGGGTCTCGTAATGGGACAACGTAACCAATGGCTCAATTCCATATTTATGGCATTCGTCAAAGAGGTTGTCGTAGAATTGCAAGCCTTCTTCATTCGGTTCGAGCTCGTCACCTTTCGGGAAGATTCGGGACCATGCAATGGACGTACGGAAAACTTTGAAGCCCATCTCGGCAAACAGTTTCACATCTTCCTTGTAACGGTTGTACAGATCGATACCAATCAGTTTCATATTATCTTCAGTCGGCTCTTCCGTGATGGGACCCTTGATGCCTTGGGGAGCTACATCCTGAGTAGAAAGACCTTTGCCGCCTTGATTGTATGCACCTTCAGCCTGATTGGCTGCAATTGCGCCACCCCACAGGAAGTTTTCCGGGAATTGAAATTGATTCAGAGCTTTGCTCATGTGTAAACGCTCCATTCGTCATATATTGTTGTATTTTCATTCATTATGCTTGGCATAAGAGAAGCTTAAACGTTGTAACGGGTTACACGTCAAGTTTTACTTTTGACCTATTTTTAAGGCATACTATTATTCGAAGCAGGGTAACAAGAAGGGAGTCTCCGATGTCCAAGTTCGATGAAATTATGAAACGATCTGGTTACTCAAGAGCGACAGTGTCGCGAGTAATCAATCATTCTCCACATGTTAGTGACGAAGCAAGACATATCATAACGAATATTATGAAAGAGTTGAATTATATTCCGAACCGGAATGCAGTATCATTATCTACAGGCAAGACCAAACAAATTGGCATCATAACGTCAACCATTGACGATCTCAGTCTCACCTTCATGAATCAGTTTATGGAAACAGCGATGGATTTCGGGTTTCAGACGATCGTCTATACTTCCCGTGGAAATAAGGAAATTGAGTTACAAGGATTTGAAGATCTGCGTAGCAAGCGGGTGGATGGACTCCTAATAGTTACTTGTGTTAACGATCCTCGCAAATTGAAAATGTATATGGAATATGGTCCGATTGTATCCTGGCAGCGAATGGGCAATGACGAGATTCCCTCGGTAGCCATGGATCAGGCGGAAGGATACAGATTAGCTCTGGAACATCTGGAATCGCGAGGATACACCAGAATAGCGAACGTATTTGGCAGAGTTGAAAGTTTAAATACGCAGAGCCGCCGTCAGGCTTACGAATCTTTTATGAAGAGCAGAGGTTGGCCTGTATGGGCTGAAGCGTATCAATATTCCGTATTTAGCTCATCCGATGGAGAAGAAGCGATGCGAAGAATAGCGGAGGGTCCGGAGCTTCCCCAGGCCGTATTATGTTCGAATGACTATGCAGCCATCGGTATCCTGAGTGAAGCACGTAAACGCAATATATTGGTTCCCGAACAACTCGCCATTGTTGGATTCGATGACATTGAGCTTTCCCGTATTCTCGGGATCACGACTATACACAATCCGATTGCAGAACAATCGACTCAGGCTTTTCACCAGTTGTGGGCAGTGCTTGGTCAACAGGAGTTGCAGACGAAACAACTGACATATCAACTGATTGAACGGGCAACGACTTAATATAGAACGAACACCTGGTGCGATGCGTGGGATCAGGTATTACGGATTCAATAATTATTCAAATTTGAAGCATTTCTGAATCGGAGTCATGCGGTATACTGAATAGGATCTCTACAAAGTCAAATCCATACGAGATGAGACCTGAGGTATTCATATCATGTTACAAGTTACATATTTCACAAACAATCTGCGAGAAAGGTGAGAATCGACTTTATGAAGACAGTGACAGGACGTTTCAGAATAGCGGGCATATGGGAGGGTGTATCCTTACTTCTGTTGATTTTTATTGCAATGCCTCTGAAATATTTTGCAGATATCTCTTCCGCTGTAGCCGTAATGGGCATGATTCATGGTGTTTTGTTTCCTTTGTACCTTATTGCGCTAGTGCACTTGGCTGTGGTCAAAAAGTGGAAGATAACGCGCTGGCTGATGGGTGGGATTGCAGGTTTTCTGCCTTTTGGAACTTTCCTATTCGAATCTTATCTTCGGAAGAGAGACTGGAAATAAAATTTAATAATAAGAAAAATCAAAGCAGACGAACCGTTTGGACGTGATCCAAATGGATTGTCTGCTGCTGACACGGTTGAAAGGGCTGAACTACATGCAAGATCAAGATATGTATCGGTTAACATCCATGGAAATGATTGAAAAGTTGATTCAACAACATGAGTTGGTTTTTCTGTATATTTCTCGACCAGAATGCAGTGTATGTCACGCTTTACTCCCCAAGATCCAAGCGTTGCTTCAAGCATATCCAAGGGTTCGATTCGGTCACATTAATGCTAATGAAGTGCAAGAAGTTGCATCCAGGTTTCATGTGTTTACAGCTCCGACCATGATCATGTTGGTGGAGCAGAAGGAGTACATTCGAGCGGATCGTTTCGTTCGCATGGATCGATTGGATGAGCAATTGCAACAGATTTGTACGATGTATGTTGAGAATAAGGAATAGGATGCTGGACTATGGGCAGCTCAACCATGAGCTGCTTTTTGATATGTTGAGTTGGGAATTCAGGAGGGAATGTCCGGTCCGCTAAATTAAAGGTTGCCATGAAAACGGTTTTATGATAATTTAAATAATATAAAAACGTTTTTATAGCAAAGGACCAAAACTATGGCAAAGATAACGATTAAAGATGTAGCGAGGGAAGCCGGCGTATCCATATCCACGGTCTCGAACGCCTTGAACGGCGTGGATGTCTTAAATCCGGAGACGAAATCGCATGTTCTGAAGGTGGCAGAGCGGTTAAACTATGTGCCCAACCTGAATGGCAAGCTGTTAAAGTCCGGTCAAACCAAAATGTTGGGATTCTTCACCACAAGTGTATCGGGTCCATATTTCTATAAGTTGGTGGAGTCGATGTCTCGTGAATGTGACCGGCTTGGTTATGGGCTGAATGTATTTGTAACCAAGGATAAACAGGTGATTATGAGTAACATTCTGGGTCGCCGGGTGGATGGCGTCATTATTTACGAAGAGCTTCGCATCGATGAGCAGGATATTATTGCGATGGAGAAAGATAAGATCAAGGCTGTTTTTCTGGATCGGATCTTTCAGAGCGATATGATGGGAAGCGTTATTTTTGATTCGTATGTGGCGGCTTACGAAGCAACCAAGTATCTCATTGGGCTTGGACATAAGAAAATAGCTTATATTTCGGGTGTGGATACGATGTTTGACAGTGTGCAACGTAGGGATGGATATCTGGCTGCCTTGCGTGAATACCAGCTTCCGGTAGACGAAGATTACATTATACAAGGGTATTTCGAGGAAGAGAGCACATATAGTGCTATCAAATCCTTTCTTCATCTGTATCCAGGCAAGCGACCTGATGCTTTTCTTGCAGGGAACGATCTGAGTGCAATTGGCTGTATTCATGCATTGAAGTCTGAGGGCTTTGAAGTGCCGCAGGATGTAAGTGTTGTAGGTTTTGACGATATTGATATCGCTCCGTATTTTTCCCCGCCGCTTACGACGGTAAGAAACCAAATTGCAAGGCAGGGCATTCTGGCAATCAAACAACTGGTGGGCATGATCAAGGAAAAAGAGCAAGGCGTTGCTCAAAAATTAGCAGGTGAGCTTGTGGTTAGAGGTTCAAGTCATGTGAAGATCGACCGGAATGATTATCGTACATAAGCTGAGGTATCGTATCCGGTCTTTTTTTACTTCAATGTGAATGAAGGGAGTTTTTATGCCAAGAAATAAAAACGTTTTTATGACGAGAAATACAATGCGGAGGGGAGTACAAGTACGTGGATAAATTAGCCGTCGAAACATCAACAGGTAAAAACACGATACATCCCAATGGGAAAAAGCCCATTGAACAACGGGTCAAAGAATTCGTAGTGGATTATCGAAGACAGTGGGAGATTCAATCCATGATTATCCCTGGCATCATTTTCATGATTATTTTCTGTTATGTTCCGATCTACGGTTTGACGATTGCTTTCAAGAACTACACGGTTATCGACACATTGGCTACCGCTCCTTGGGTTGGGCTAGATAATTTCAGAATCATTTGGTCCGACAAATACTTCTGGGATGCTGTGGTTAACACGCTGGGGATCAGTTTTTTGAAGCTGGGCATCGGTTTCGTCATTCCCATCATTCTCGCAATCATGATATACGAGTTAAACAGCGGACGCTTCAAAAAGTTTGTGCAAACGGTTTCATACTTACCTCACTTTTTGTCCTGGATTGTACTCGGGGCATGCTGATCACTTGGTTCGCAACAACCGGGCTATTTAATCAGTTGCTTCTTAGCCTGGGTGTGATCTCGCAACCACAGAACATTCTGCTGGATGCAGGCAAGTACTGGTGGATCGCCACTTTATCGGATATCTGGAAAGAGGCAGGTTGGGGAACCATTCTGTATCTGGCGATCATGGCGAAGATTGATCCAACGTATTATGAAGCGGCCAAAATCGATGGTGCAAGCCGACTCAGACAGATCTGGAATATTACACTGCCCAACATGAAATCAATCATCAGCCTAAATCTGATTCTAACTGTAAGCGGTTTATTGGGGTCCAATCTGGATCAGACACTGGTGCTGATGAACTCGCAGAACCGCGACAAAGCGGAAGTCATCAATTCGTACGTCTATCGTATGGGGATGTCTCAGGGTGATTTTTCATACGCAACGGCGGTAGGTTTGGGAGTCTCGATCATCTCTGTCATTCTGCTCGTCACGGCGAACAAAATCACAAGCAAATTAAATGATAATCAATCTGTGTTGTAGAAGGAGGCACCCCGCGTGAATGGAAAGGTGGCTAAAGAAGATCTCGATAGTCGAATCTTTGATACCTTAAATATGATTTTGCTCATTATCTGTACGGTTGTTATTCTGGTTCCTCTATGGAATGTCATCATCTCTTCATTTAGTTCGGGCAAGGCGCTGGCGGAAGGTGGATTCATCTTCTGGTCACCCGAGTTCTCGCTGGAGAACTACAGAGCTGTATTCAACGATCAGGGCATCTGGCAGGCATTTTTCATCTCGGTTTCCAAAACAACGATTGGCGTTGTTACACACGTATTCTTCTGTGCCATGGTTGGTTACGGTCTGAGCAAAAAGTACATAAGGGGTCGTAAATTATATGTTGCCATGGGTGTTATTACGATGTTCTTCTCCGGCGGCATGATCCCAACATACCTGTTAATCAAATCACTTGGACTGCTTAACAGCTTCTGGGTGTACATTATTCCGGCGTTATTCAGCTTCTATGATGTCGTGATTCTAATGAATTTCTTCCGAAATGTCCCGGATTCCCTGGAAGAGTCAGCCAAAATGGATGGCGCAGGGGATTGGCATATTTTCCTGAGAATATTCATCCCGCTCTCCATGCCTGCGATGGCTACTATTGCGCTGTTTAACGGGGTCGGTCAATGGAACGACTTCATGACGACCAAGTTGTACATTACCGATCAGTCGCTCTATCCACTTCAGATGATGCTATATGAGATTATCGTGCAGTCCCAGACACAATCCATGCAAAATGTCGGAGGTTCGGCTGTTATCGAAACAACGACGAAAGGAGTGCAGTTAGCCACCATTGTCATCACAACACTACCTATCGTACTGATCTATCCCATCGTTCAGAGATACTTTATCTCGGGAATGATGCTGGGAGCGGTCAAGGAATAGAAGAAACAAACACCCCATTATGAGGAGGAACAAAAACATGTTGAAGTTGAACAAGGCATCAGGCAAAAAAGGGATTAAAATGTTGGCAACACTGCTCACGGCCGTACTTATGATTACAGGTTGCAGCGGTGGATCTGGGGCTCCAGTGAAGGAAACTGGGTATCCATTGAAGATCGCTATACGGTTGACCCGACTAAGCCAGCTTGGCAACTGGATACAAAGGAAGAGGCTACTGACCTGACGTGGTACGTCAATGCAGACTGGTGGAACACCGATTTTGGCAAGGATATTGTCACCAAGAAAATCAAAGAGGATCTGAATATCAATATCAAATTCATCACAGGTGATGATACCAAGTTAAACACCTTTTTTGCCGGTGGAGATATGCCTGACATGCTGACGGTATTTGACTCGAATTCTCCTGTTGTGCAAAAAGCAGCAACCTGGGCTATGCCGCTGAATGATCTGGCCGAGAAATATGATCCTTACTTCAATACCGTTGCGGCCGCTGATACGCTCAACTGGTTCCAACTGGCAGATGGTAAAACCTATGGATATCCGAACTATTCCAACACACAAGCGGATTATGATAGTGGCAACATTCCAGCCAAAACGGCATTTGTCATTCGTAAGGATGTATACGAAGCTTTGGGTAGCCCTGTCATTGGAACACCTGAACAATTCGCGAGTGTCATGCAAGAAATCAAGCAAAAGTTCCCGACACTGATTCCATTTGGCTTCAATGCAGTCGGGGAAGGAACGGGTTCACTCGGGGATACGCTACAGGATTTCATTGGCGTTCCGCTGGAGACCGAATCGGGAGAGTTCTATGATCGCAATCAGGATGAAGATTACCTCACTTGGTTGAAGACACTTAACACGGTATACCGAGACGGAAATATCAGTGATGACAGTTTTGCTGATGATGGAACGGCCTTTGAGGAAAAGGTGAAATCCGGCAAATATGCGACCATGCTGCTTGACGGTACACCTCAGCAGGGAGGCAACCTGCAGATTTACATGAGCGCCAATCCAGGCAAGGATTATGTCGCCATTGATGGACCGCAGAGCATCAAGGGCAATGCACCCACGCTGAATCAATCCGGTATTACGGGTTGGATGATTAATTATATATCCAAGGACTGTGAAGATCCGGCCAAGGCCATTCAGATTTTTACCTACTTGCTGAGTGAAGAAGGCCAGACACTCATGAACTATGGCATTGAAGGTGAGACCTACCAAACTAAATCAGATGGTACCGTTGAATTACTGCCAGCTGTGAAAGATCTGCAATTGAATAATGCGGATAAATTCAAAAAAGACTATCGGATGGGTGAATTCATGTTCTTTGGTCATGACCGTCACAAGGCGCTCAGTGCAGATGCTTTCCCGGAAGCCATTAAACAGATGCAGGAGTGGGGCAAGGGCAAGCTGAAACCACATTTCATTCTGGAGAATATTAGTCCCGACCAAGGTACACCCGAAGCCCGTGCGTTATCGGCGATCAACGCCAAATGGAATACAACGCTGGTCAGTATGATACGATCCAAAGATGACGCATCTTTGGACAATGCACTGGCTGCTTACAAGTCTTTTTTAGGCGAAAACCGGTGGGAAGAGATCGTGAAGGTTCGCAGTGAAAAGATGAAGCAGAACAAAGAGAAACTGGCTATTCAATAAAGAAATCTGGAGGGAATCATATGTCCACATATAGAATCTATAAGTCCACGGGAGAAGATGAATTGTTCGTGCCTGTGTCTCAGGAGCAATTGAAACCGCTCGACTCCGATAAAGGAACGACAACAATCCTACTGAATGACCAGCTTACGTATCAGGAGATCGATGGATTTGGTGCTTCTTTTACCGATTCATCCGTCTACCTGATGAACCAAATATTGACTGAGGAGCAGCGGGATAAAGTGATGTCCCGACTGTTTCATCCAGAGAAGGGGATTGGGTTGTCGGTCATTCGTAATCCGATGGGGGCTTCGGACTATGCCAGAACGGTGTATAGTTATAACGACATGCCTGAACAGCAAACAGACGCGGAATTAACCCAATTCAGCATTTCACATGATGAAGAGGATGTTATTCCTTTAACGCAACAGGCTTTGGCATTGAATCCCGAATTGAAGCTGTTTGCTTCACCATGGAGTGCACCGGGGTGGATGAAAACGAGTGGGTCCATGATTACTGGACAATTGAAGCATGAATGGTACGCCGCTTATGCCGAATATTTCGTGAAATATATCCAAGCCTATGCAGCACATGGATTACCAATCCATGCGATTACGCCACAGAATGAAGCGCTCTATGAACCGGAGCATTATCCGGGTATGTTGATGCCAGCGGAATCGCAAGCAGACTTTATCCAAAATCATCTGAAACCAGCCTTTGTCAGAAACGGAATTTCAACCAAGATTCTCTGTTACGATCACAACTGGGATCAACCGGACTATCCACTGACTGTGCTCGAACAGGCGGGAAAGGACGTTGACGGAGTGGCCTGGCATTGGTATGGAGGTGATGCCTCTGCCCAAACGAAGGTGTATGAAGCTTTTGCGGGTAAAGAAGTACACTTCACTGAAGGCTCAGGCGGGGAGTGGATTCCGCCATTCGAGCAAGCCTTCTCGAATGTGATGCGGACGGGAATTCAGATCCTTCGTAATTACAGCAAGTCATTGGTACTATGGAATATGGCACTAAATGAGAACAATGGGCCGACCGTTCCTGGGTTTGGTCGCAGTACATGCCGTGGGATCGTGCAGGTGAATCAGCAAACGAAGGAACTCACGTATACACTTGATTATTATGCTCTGGCTCATTTCAGTGCTATAATCCGTCCGAAGGCTGTTCGGATTGAGTCAACATCCAGCGATTCATCCATATATTCCGTGGCTTTCAGAAATACAGATGGTTCAGTGGCGTTAGTTCTCTTCAATGATAAAGAAGTGAAGGGGAATGTGCAGGTTAAGCTTCGAGAAGAAGAAATGCTGCAGTTCCAATTGGAGAGCCAAAGTGCCCTATCCATGTTGATTCAACACGATCAGTAAAAAGCAGAGCATCAGGACTTGCGCCTTACGTTGTTCGTACCGTTTGTTGTTTGCGGTACTCCGTGGGAGTAAGTCCTGTATGCTTTTTGAATTGTCTGGAGAAATAATACAGGTCACTGAATCCGAGATGTTCGGCGATTGCCGTAATTGTGCTCGGGGTGCAGGTCAGAAGTTCCTTGGCCTTATTGATTTTTTTACCAGCTATGTAGAGGATCGGAGGCATGCCGATCTGCTGTTTGAAGAATCGAATGAAATAATTCGGATGCATGTAGGCGATCTGGGCCAAGTCCTGGACTGAAATATTGTCTTCGATGTTGGCATCAATGTAAGCCAGTATGGCAGACAGTTTCTCCATGACAGGCACATTGATAAATGAGATCTGATCCAGATCAAGGCTCATGATGTAGTGGGAAAGTAACTCCGTCAGTTTGCTCTTAGCCATCATATGAGCATAGACTTCATCGGATTTCGCATAGGTAAGGATGTCGCTGAAGATTTCCTGAATGAACTCAGGACGATCCATGGTACAGATATGGGGGAACTTCAGGATTTGGAAGAGATTGATTCCCCCAACCTTTGCGCTGAAGTGACACCAGTATTTGAGAAAAGGACGATCATTCATTACGGAGTAGGACTGTTGTATCCCTTCCGGCATTAAAATCAGCTGATTTGGAGCAGGGTAATGCTCCTCATTCCCGACTTTGATCCAACCTTCACCTTCGCATATGAAATAAAACTTGCTGTAGTCGGGCGTGTAATCCAGATCCCGCCAATCTGTTGCACACCGATTATGATTGACCATGAAAAGTTCAACTTGCAGATTGGATAGGTAGCTCGTAAGCAATGTTTTGTGGTTAAACGTTTGGTGATTCATGTTCTTCAACTCCACACAAGGTTAGTATTGTCCATCTTAAAGTTAGTGTTCTGCATGTTTATCCTTACGGCGTAGCTCTACAATACAAGTGCAGACGATAACGGAAGGAATGAGAACAGTTCATGGACAAAAACGAATATTTACAACAGATTGAAGCAACAATTGCCAAGGGGAAATTTAAGGACAACTGGAGTTCGCTTAGCGCATTTCAAGTTCCAGAATGGTACCAGAAGGCAAAATTCGGCATTTTCATCCACTGGGGAATATATTCGGTCCCGGCCTACGATAGTGAATGGTATTCACGAAATATGTACATTCAAGGCTCCAAAGCCTATGAACATCACCTTGCGGTGTATGGACCTCATAAGGAGTTTGGCTATAAAGACTTCATTCCGATGTTTCGGGCAGAGAAATTCGATGCAGACGAATGGGCGACGCTATTCAAACAAGCCGGGGCCAGATATGTTATGCCTGTGGCTGAGCATCATGATGGTTTTCAGATGTACAAGAGCTCTATCTCTCACTATAACACATATGAAATGGGCCCCAAACGGGATCTTCTTGGGGAGATGAAGGCTGCGTACGAGAAGCAGGGGTTAACCTTATGTGTATCGTCCCACCGTGCCGAGCATTGGTTCTTCATGTCTCACGGGAAGCAATTCGATTCAGATATCAAGGAACCGCTGAAGCGTGGGGATTTCTACTGGCCTGCCATGCCGGAACCGGATCATCAGGATCTGTATGGCTCGCCTCCAACCGAGGAGTATCTGGAAGACTGGTTAATTCGCTGCTGCGAACTGGTGGATCAATATCAGCCAAGTGTCTTCTACTTCGATTGGTGGATTCAGACGGTTGCGTTCAAACCCTATCTCAAAAAATTCGCTGCCTATTATTACAACAAAGGCGAAGAGTGGGGCATACCGGTAGCCATTAATTATAAACATGAGGCTTATATGTTTGGCAGTGCCGTTCCAGATGTGGAGCGGGGACAATTCGCTGATCTCAAGCCTTACTTTTGGCAAACGGATACGGCTGTTGCTAAAAATTCATGGTGTTACACGGAGAATAACGACTATAAAACGGCAGAGGAGATCATCCGGGATCTCGTTGATATTGTAAGTAAAAACGGAAGCCTGCTGCTGAACATTGGACCCAAAGCAGACGGTAGCATACCGGATGAAGATCGCGACATTCTGCTGGATATCGGCAAGTGGTTGGAAGTGAATGGAGAAGCGATCTATGACACGTCCTTCTGGCGCACATTTGGTGAAGGGCCGACCGAGGTGAAGGAAGGGCAATTCACGGACGGGGATACGAAGGTCTTCACGAGTGAAGATATCCGGTTTACGGTCAAAGAAAGCAGCCTGTATGCCACGGTTCTTGTCTATCCAGAGGATGGCATTGTTCGTATTCAATCCCTGAAGGAAGGTTCTCATCATTTTCAAGGCATCATTCAGGACATTCAGGTACTTGGCTACGAGGAACAATCGCAATGGGAGAGAACAGCAGACGCTCTGACGATCACAACGACAACTGTGAAGAGTAATGCGCCAGTTGTTTTCAAAATTGAGTTGGATTAGGAGGTGGACGGAGTTCCTTTCATAAGAAGGGGAGACCCGAGGAGATGAAAGAGGTTACTTCTCACTGCTATTGAAATGAAAAGAGCGCATTCCGGGGTATGGTTACTCACCGGAATGCGCTCTTTGAGGGTTGATTCACTTTATCACAATAATCGATATCCTGTAATGAATTACACTCGCTTCCGGGTTCGAGTTGTGGACGGGCGAGATTTGGTGCCTCGCTTTTGGGATAATCGATGTATCTTCCGTCTGCGTTTGACTGTACGATGCGGGACATGACGGGGCATTTTTTTATCGATAGGTTGTGTAAGTGGTTGGAGTGCCGGCGGTTCACATGGTTCATCCTGTAGTTCCTTCAAAGCTGTGTAGCTTATCGGCAAGATATTCAATGCTTTCATTGTTCGGGGGATTTCCGCATTAATGAACACGGAAAGTTCACGTTCCCGAATGTCCGTCCATTCTGAAATTTGACGCAGAACGTCGTCTACATAGCCAGGGTGACATACAATCTCGGTGATTCCCTCAGGCAGAGAAACCAAATGATGAAGCAGTCGCTGTAAACCCTCATTGTCTCCATAAGTATCCAACAGAATCGTCTCGGTCATCCGGGGTATAGGCCCAATGGGGATGGGATGAACGATCTGAGATCTACGAAGAGGAACGTTTTCCCGAATTGCTTTTTCCGCCATAATTTCATATATCATGGGATCGTTCTGATGTAACAAGTGATGGGAATCCAAATGTGCAGGATAACGGGTCGTTTCTATAAACCGATTCCATTGTGCATCGAGTTCTTTGGTAATATCAACGGGATCTCTTACCAATGCACTATTTCCTTTATGAAAAGAACCATCCGGTCTCACTAGAGAAGGTACGCTACCCGGATTGGAAACAGGGTACCCGTAAGTGAGATTGAAATGTAGACCGATTCCGAGGTCCGGTGATGCACGGGCAGAACACACTGCATGATCGAAGCCCGGCATGTTGACCATCATCGATGTGCTCGTAATACCCCCTGCTTGATAGGCTTTCATAATCCCTACGTTAATAGCAGGCGAGAGTCCGAAGTCGTCCGCATTAATAATTACTTGCCTGCTCATATCCGTAACTCCCCTTTCTTGGATTGAGAACAAATCGAATATCATCTCCCCAATATATTAAAGGAACCAAGGTATGGATCGTTCATTCGCACAGGTCTGCTAAAAATCTTACTCCTATTGAATCAATATTCTTAGCCGTTTCGAGTCCGTCAAAGGTAGCCTGAACACCGCAAGATAAGTGGATGCATGTCCGCTCGCAGATAGAAATATTCAGCTCTTACTGCGAACACGTTCTCGAAAATATTTGCCAATCCCACTCCGCTCAATGTTTCACTCCTGATTGAGATACTGCGTAAATTGCTGGCCTTGGTCCATCATTCGGATTTGAAAAAGGAACCAAAAGCCTCATAGGTTTGGGTACGATTTCCAACGGAATAACCACTGGATTGGCTATTCCTGTAACTGCACAGACACGTCTGCTGCTGGTATTTTCCGCAACGGCAGCCGGACTCGTACTTGTGAATACGGTTGTCGGTTATGCAAGTGGAGGCGTGAATATCACCTGATCGGATATAATTCCTCATACGAACGGCATGAGAATTCTCATGTCGTTCTTTTTCTTGCATGATAAATTTGGGTATCAGGTCTTAGTCGTAAAGAACTGTTTGAATCTATTATTTATCAAGATCGTGCATGAATGCGAAAGAAGTAATAAAATACGTAAGCGACATCAGACATATAAAAGCATTTAATAGACTTATTTTCTATATTTTTCAATAAAGTGCTTGTATATATCGAATAATGATTTTATACTATACCAATAAAATACAATTAAATTCCTAATAGACTAGTATATGTAATTTAAAACGTTTTTCAATCACCCGAACCACGATCGGATTTCATATGCACTACTCCTTAGCAAGCGTTCTGCTAACGCTCCTGATTACCCTTCCACATGAATGCTTATTGACATTCACTCGCATGGCATAACCCAAACACCCAAACCGATCACTCTCATGGCTTAATCCGAGTTGTTCAATCTCCTAAACTTCCAAGCGAAAAATCATAGACTGATCTGCTATCTCTTCTGACTCATATTGTTCCCTAACCATACCTGTAAAGGAGGTGAGGCTTTATGTGAAACCCAGGGCGTCTATTTCGTCCGCAATAAAGGTTATTTTATCGTCTTAATTCGCAGAGAAGGGCACTTGTACCAGACTAAATTACAAAACCGGGTAAAGGGAGTGGAAAAGTTTGATAAAGATTAATCGGTTACGCAAGCCCATCTCCATGGGGCTCTCGCTTCTCCTTGCATTTTCGATCATTCATCCGGTTTCAGCTGAAAACTCCACATCATCGAAAATGGATATGAAATCTGGACTCGCCAAGGTTTCGGAATCCAAAGTAAACGCCAAGTTATCCAAAGAATTCGACGGTAGCGAATACGTTACCTATTTGGTGAAAATGAAGGAACAAGTGGACACGGCGGCCGTCTCCAAACAAGCCTTGGAAAAGGCGACCATCGCTAAACAAACGGCCTCAGCCACGAAGCTGTCCGTTCGAAGCTCGGTCGTCAGCTCTCTGCGGGAAACCGCCTCACGCACACAATTTACATTGGAAAATTATCTGGAAAAGGAAGTTGACCAGGGCAAGGTCAAAGAATATAAAAGCTATTTTATCATCAATTCATTGGCGGTAACGAGCACCAAAGAAGTCATGGAGCAGATTGCCCTGCTGCCTGAGGTGGAGAAGATTCTACCGAATGAGACACGATATCTGCAAAAAGCTGAAGTGAGTAAAGAGTCGTCAAGCGTTGCTCCTGCCAAGGGTGTAGTTGAAACGCCAGCACAATCTTCGGGCAATGATGCCAGCGTTGGTGTCAAAGACAAAGAGCCTGCAGTCAAAGATAAGCTGCTGACCGAGAATGTGGAATGGAACATTGATTATATCAATGCGCCAGCCGTATGGGATAGGGGCATTGATGGAACAGGAATTGTCGTTGCCAATCTGGACAGTGGTGTAGACTACACCCATCCGGCGCTTCGCAGCAAATGGCGGGGACTCGATGCTTCGGGCAATATTGTTGATCCCGAGCTGAGTTGGTATGATCCGCACAGTAACGCTTCCCTTCCTGCGGACGAAGATGGGCATGGTACGCACACCATGGGTACGATGGTTGGCTCCGAAGAGGATGGCACCAACCAGATCGGGGTTGCTCCCGGTGCGAAATGGATTGGTGTGCGAATATTCAATCCGGAAACGACGGATGCCATTATTCTGGATGGAGGACAGTGGCTTATCGCTCCGGTGGATGCTGAAGGCAATCTGCATCCTGAACTTGCACCGGATGTGGTTAACAATTCGTGGGGCGGAGGGGCAGGTCTGGATGAATGGTTCCGGCCTATGGTTCAAGCCTGGCGTGATGCGCAGATCTTTCCCGAGTTCTCTGCCGGAAATGTGAGATTGACGAATCCGGGTGGGCCCGGATCTGTCGCAAACCCTGCGAATTACCCGGAAAGTTTCGCAACAGGAGCGACAGATGTCAATGGTAATCTGGGTTCCTTCTCACTGTTGGGTCCATCTCCTTATGGTGAGATCAAACCGGAAGTGTCAGCCCCTGGGGTAAATATCCGTTCAGCAGTTCCAGGCGGTGTGTATGAGGGCGGCTGGAACGGTACATCGATGGCAGGCCCGCATACCACTGCACTCGCAGCACTGCTGCTTCAAGCTAACCACTCACTTACTGTGGATCAACTGGAGCAGATCATTATGGATACCGCGACGCCGAGAACGGACAGTCAGTATCCAACCACGCCAAACAACGGGTATGGTCACGGCATCATTAATGCCCTGGATGCTGTGGGTTCTGTAATGGAAGGAATAGGCACAGTATCGGGAAGAGTTGTTACAGCCGGAGATGATCTGGAAGAACCGGTGTTGCAACATACTCCCGTTAACTCTGCATTTACAGGTCTTGATATTCCTTTAACGGCACATGTGACAGATAACGTCGCGGTAATCTCCGTTGAGGCTTTTGCCAAAACGACAGGTACAAGTCAGTATGTCTACCTGCCGATGAACCGCATTGCCGGGGATAGCAAGGGTGGTACGTATACAGCGACCATTCCGGCATTTCTCATTGAGCCGCAAGGCGTAGAGTATTATATCCGGGTGAATGATTACGGCAACAACGGATTCGAAAGTCAGGTGTACAAAGTGGCTGTGTCCAATGGTGTTCAACCAGGATACATCCAGGATTTTGAAGAAGATCAACTGGGCTTCACGACGGGTGGAACCGGAAGTACATGGGTATGGGGAGCACCAACCAGTGGTCCTGGAAGTGCATACTCCGGTGATAAGGTGATTGCAACCAATGTGCAAGGGACATATGTTGCGAATAGCAATGCTTATCTGCTTGCACCACCTATTGATCTCACCGAGAGTCCAGAAGGGGCGTTATTATCCTTCAAACACTGGTATGACCTGGAGAATAATATTGATTTTGGTAAGGTATACATCGCTTCAGAAGATAGTGACTATGTGTTTGAAGAGTTGTTAGCCTTTACGGGCACGGGTGGTAGTTGGAAGACGCAATATGTGGACCTTCGCGAATACGCGGGACAGCAGGTGTTTATCAAATTCAACTTGACCAGTGATAAGTCGGTGCAAAAGGCTGGTTTGTACATTGATGATTTCGCTGTTGAGGAACTGAATGATCTTGCACCGGGAGCTCCTGCGGGATTAAATGCGACCGCTGATATTCTGGGCAATGTGACCCTGAGCTGGACTGGATCGAACGATGAGGATCTCGAATCCTATATCGTATATCGTTCCACAACATCCGGTACAGGCTATGAATCGATTGGAAGTACAGGAGGAACGACATTTACGGATACGGCTACAGTGACGGATTCGACCTATTATTATACCGTTGCCGCACTCGATTATAGTGGCAATGAAAGCGACAAGTCGAATGAGGTATCCATCACCGTGGAGGTCCCTGAAGACATGTACCTCGATCATTTCGATGGCGGTGATGACAACGGGTGGACACATTCGGGAACCAAAGACGAGTGGGAGCGTGGTACTCCGGTATCTGGACCTGCCAGCGCGGTTTCTCCGCCGAATGTATGGGCGACTGATCTCGACAATACGTACGAGAATGGTTCCAACTATTCACTTGTATCTCCGATCATTGATTTGACTGACGTGCCTGAAGGGACGCTCACGTTCAATCACTGGTACGAGATTGAGGGCGGCTATGATTATGGATATGTGGAAGTCACCAATAATGGTGGATCAACTTGGTCGGAACTTGGCAAATTCTCGCACAATACGAACGGTAAACAATGGACACCGGTATTCTATAACCTGGATGCACTGACAGGTAGTGAAGTACAATTCCGGTTCCGCCTGACCTCAGACAACAGTGTCGTGAAGACAGGCTGGTTCATTGATGACTTCCGGGTGCTGGGGATTGCAGCGGAGACGGTAACAGAGGACAATGCTGTCATACTTAACAGTGACAAGCCGAAACCATCCTATGATAATCCTTGGTACAAAATTTCACGAACGGACAAAGCGGAATTCAACCAAACGAAGCAACAACAACCGGATGTAGAAAAACCGGGAACCGGTTCGGTTAATCCACAAAGTCTGCCTGCAAGTGCAACGGTGACCGTACTGGAAACCGGACGTTCGGTGAAGACCGATTCAACGACTGGAAAGTACAGCTTCACACATGTGGCAGGTGATTACACGTTAAAGGCTGAGGCATACGGATATTATCCTCGAACTCAGCAGGTGACGATCACTGACGGTAGCGGAGCCAAAGCCAACTTCAATCTGGAGACGATCCCATATGGACAGATTGAAGGTGTAATCACGGATGAGCGGACAGGTCAACCTCTGGTGGATGCTTCCGTTCTAGTGGTGGAAGATGCTCAGGTAGGTGAAGTTCGTACAGGCTCAGATGGCAGCTTCGTTCTTCAGGTACTGGAAGGAAATTATAGCTTGTCTATCCGGGCTGCTGATTATTACAGTAAAACGGTTAGTGTAACTGTACCTGGTAATGGAACGGTAGAGGCAAATGTTGCCTTGAAACCGTTCATCGGTTTCCCAGGGGAAATCGCTTATGATGATGGAACTGCAGAGAATGCGAGAGCTTTTGTAGCTGCGGATAATGCCTGGGCAGTTCGAATGACACCAGAGCTAAAGACCGCCCAACTGACAGGTGCATCGTTCCGATTCTGGAACACGGAATGGCCAGTACCCGGGGGGACTGCATTCCAATATGCCGTATATGATGCATCCGGTGCTGGCGGAGCTCCTGGACGACAGCTGGCTGGACCATTCAATGGTACTGCACTTCGTAATGATCAGTGGACATCCGTGGATTTCCCGGAACCGGTAATCGTAACTGGGGATTTCTACATCGTGTATGTACAGAGCGTGGCTGGCACAAGCGCTCCAGGACTGGCAACCGATGAGAACAGTACCAATGCTGCACGAAGCTGGCAGCGTGTAGGTGGAGCATGGAGCACCGCACCTGCGGAAGAAGGCAATTACATGATTCGTGCAGTCGTGCAGTATCCGGTTCATGCGCCGGTACTTACGTCACCTAAGAACACGTATACGAATCAATCAACCTTCACCGTATCAGGAACGTCTCCAGCATCCGGAGCTCAAATCAAGCTGTACAATGGCAAGGATCTGGCTGGAACAACAACGATAGTAGATGGGAAATTCTCGTACGGGGTGAAGCTTCGTGCAGGAATCAATGCAATCACGGCTGAGGCAGTGGTCAACGGAAAAACAACGGATCGTTCGCTTCCCGTCGTCATCATTCTGGATCAGACCAAACCACAGTTGACGATTCTTACCCCGGCTCAAAATAGCCGAACTAATGCAGAAGTTGTTCACGTAACGGGTAATGTCGTGGAACAATTCCTTAATAAAGTAACCATCAACGGACAAACCGTACAAGTGGGCAAAGACAGAAGTTTCAGTCATCGCTTATTGGTTAGTCAAGGCGAGAACAAGATCACCATTACGGCAACAGATCTTGCTGGCAACCAAACAACCGTTAACCGCACCGTTTACGTGGAAACGGGGTTGCCTGAACTTGCAAACATTACTCCGGCAGAAGATGTGCGAATCACATCAGGTGAGAGTGTGACCGTTTCATTTGACAGCAAACCGGGACTTCAAGCATCCTTCCGGATTCAGTTACCGCTGAATCTGAATGCGCAGGAGGCAGGAGAAGTTCCATTGGTAGAAACCGAGCCTGGTCGTTATACAGGGACGTACAACACACCTTCTTCTCTTGTCCTTGAGGGTGGCGTCATTGTAATCCGTGCTCAGGATGCAGCAGGCAACAAAGTGGAAGTGAAAGCAGCGGGCAAGTTGTTCGTAAGTGCAGCACAAGAGCAACCTGCTCCAGAGGTAGATTCCAGCCCAGCAGAGTCGGAACTCACTGCACCTTCGACTGAAGACCTGCTGCCTTAATCACTCCCAATGTGACACTCATGACAATTTGTTCCACTATTCATACAATCAACCGACAAGCCAAAGTACCAGGGCTTGTCGGTTTTTCTTTTTCACGTCGAGTTGTTTCAGTTGTACAAATGATCTCTTTCTTCACATTAATGATATAACATGATATATTAGGATGTAAGACATACGAAGTAATGGTTGTTAATGGAGGTGCTCGTATTGGGGAAGGACTCGGCTTCCAAGCCGATGTATGAACAGATCTTTGAGTCGCTTAGAGAACGTATACAGCTTCATCAATATAAGGTTGGTGAGCGTGTGCCATCAGAGAAAGAATTATGTGATGAATTCGGAGTTAGCCGGATTACGACCAAAAAGGCACTGGAGATGTTGGCCAATGAACACCTGATTGTTCGTCAGCCAGGTCGCGGTTCATTTGTAGCGAACACTGCGCATGAGGGACTGAGCCGTCTATCTCAGCCTTCCGTAGGGAAAGAACAAGAGAGAAAGCTGCTTATCGGTCTCGTCATTACCAATTTTAGCGACATGTACGGTACGGAACTTCTATATGGCATGGAGGAAGCTTCCCGGGAACATGATTGTTTTCTTGTGTTAAGACGGTCCTTTGGCATTCCCGAACAGGAGGAGCAGAGCATTCGGGAGCTTCTGGAGCTGGGTGTGGACGGTTTAATTATCTTTCCTGCGCAGGGCGAGTATTTCAGTGATGAAATACTGAAGCTGGTCGTCAGCAAATTTCCCTTTGTCATGATTGACCGTTATCTGAAGGGTATTCCAGCCTCTTCTGTAAGTACGGATAATGCAGGCGCAGCAAGGGAAGGTGCGAATTATCTCTTTGATCTGGGACATCAACACATTGCATTTCTGACCCAGCCCCCGGCGAATACGACAGCAATTGAAGAACGAATTGAAGGCATTACAGAAGCTCATAATGATCAGGGCGTGCTAGTAAACAGGGAACTGTGGGTTGAATCCTTTCTGTCGTCATTGCCGAGTGAATTCGATCCTGAAGCCAAGATCCGTGATGTTCAGATGCTTGTGGAGCATATGCAAAAGTATCCCCAGATTTCAGCTTTATTTGCTGCGGAATATGATATTGCGTTGATTGCCGAACAGGCAGCGGAGCGACTGGGGTTGCATGTTCCCGAGGACCTGTCGATCATCTGTTTTGATAACCCGCACCGTTCTGAGAACTGCCGGATCACTCATCTGAAACAAAATCAGTTTGAGATGGGGAAGACCGCGTTTGAGATGGTTCTACAGAACATGAAGAACAATGAATCAACCGGGGTGAAAAGAATTCTTTTACCTGCTCGCCTCGTGGAGGGAACAACGACAAGTCACGTTAAAGGCTAAATAGTCTTATGACAGTATGATATACCATATGCAACACATTGGAGGGACTTCGATACAAGAAGTCTCTTTTTTATGTATTTTAATTTACTTTCATCCCAAAAGTTGTCATATCATTTAAAATTAACTTTGTACTTAACATGCTGATATACAAATAAATATATTGACATAACATTTAATTCGTTTTAGGATGATGAAAGCGGTTAACAAACATCAGTGACCAAGGAGGACATATGCAGATCACGAGAAAAGAACAAGATATTTCTCCCTCGATCTATCAGATGATAGACCAGATTAAGGAACGTATGCCGGAGCATCCCGAGCTTGTAGATATGTTCAGGAATTGTTTTACCAACACGATGGCAACGACCATTCAACGCAAAGAAGATGGAACCACTTTTGTCATTACAGGTGATATTCCAGCTATGTGGTTAAGGGATTCAGCGGCACAGGTCAGACCCTATCTCGTTCTGGCTTCACAAGATAAAGATGTGGCTGATATGATCGCCGGATTGGTTGAGCGGCAACTGAGCTATGTTCTGCTTGATCCTTATGCAAACGCTTTTAATGAAACAGAGAGCGGGAAAGGTCATCAGGCAGACCTGACACAAATGAATGATTGGATCTGGGAACGAAAATATGAGATTGACTCGTTGGCTTATCCGATCCAGCTTAGTTATCTCTTATGGAAAAATACAGGCAGGACCGATCAGTTCAATGATACGTTCCGTAAGGCAATCAAGGTGATTATGCAGTTATGGCAAGTGGAACAGCATCATGAGTCAAAATCTCCATATTCATTCCAGCGTTTGCATGCTCCTGTGACAGATACACTCGGCAGGGAGGGACGCGGTACAGAAACAGCATATACAGGCATGACCTGGTCGGGGTTCCGTCCGAGTGATGACCGCTGTGAATATGGATATCTGATTCCATCCAACATGTTCGCGGTTGTTGCGCTTAGGTATGTGCAGGAAATTGCTGAAAGCGTATATCGGGATGCAACGATGGGGAAACGGCCCGTATACTGGCCGAAGAAATCGACACAGGCATTCAGCAGTACGGGCGGGTGGAACATCCCGAATTCGGAACGATATATGCTTATGAGACGGACGGAATGGGCAATCACAATCTGATGGATGATGCCAATGTGCCGAGCCTGCTGTCCTTACCTTATCTCGGATACGTTGGGGAAGACGATGAAGTGTATCAGAATACACGGAAGTTCATTCTGTCCTCTCACAACCCGTATTTCTATGAGGGTACAGCTGCTTCAGGGATTGGTAGCCCGCATACACCTGAAGGCTATATATGGCATATTGCCTTATCCATGCAGGGTCTGACTACAACAGATGAGAAGGAGAAAATGCGATTGCTTCAGCTTATTCAACGGACGGATGCCGATACCGGGCTGACTCACGAAGGATTCTCAGCTGACAATCCGCATGAGTATACACGGCCATGGTTTTCCTGGTCGAACATGCTTTTCAGTGAACTTATGATGGACTATTGCGGATTTCGCGTACAGAAATAGGATGAGGAAACAAGAGGAAACCTGCGAGTAGATTATATCGTGCAGAGTTCAGTGAATTCTAGTGATTCTAGTGAATTCCGACCAAGAGGAGAGCGAACGATGAGAAAAATATCATTGAAATTGCCAGTAGCAGCAGTTATGACGTCCTTACTTATTCTTACTACAGCCTGTTCGGGTGGAAGTTCCAGTACAGGTACAACCAGTGATGGCAAGAGGGAAGTCACCGTATCATTCCGTTCTTCAGGATCAGAAGATACCCTTACGAAATTCTTTCAGTCTGGTTTGGTGGATCAATTTGAGAAAGAAAATCCGGATATCAAAATCAACATTGCACCCGTACTCGCCAGTGAAGGCGATTATACATCCAAAATGGTATTACAGATGAAATCACCCGATACTGCGCCTGATGTGATTGCCGAAGATACTTCCATTATTAAGTCCGATGCGGCAGCTGGATATTTGGAGCCCCTGGATGAACAGGTCAAAGGCTGGTCCGATTGGAATGCACATATTATCGATAATCTGAAAGCGGGTGTAACCGGGGAAGACGGCAAAATCTACGGTGTTCCAGCGACTTCAGATACACGGGGCATCTGGTATAACAAGGATCTGTTCCAGCAAGCCGGGTTGGATGTTCCGTTCAAACCCGCAAGTTGGGCAGAAGTGCTCGAAGCAGCTCGCACGATCAAGCAGAAGCTGCCGGGTGTGACGCCGTTGAACATGATTGTGGGCAAAGCCAACGGTGAAGGTGTTACGATGCAAACGCTTGAAATGCTGCTATATGGTACGGATGACACGCTGTACGACGATGCGAGCAAGAAATGGGTCGTAAACAGTCCCGGATTGCTGGATTCATTCAAATTCATTGACCAAGTGTTTAATACGGACAAAACGGGTCCGACCATGCAAGTTGCGCTGAATGGTCAGGCAGGAAGCATTGCATTCCAGCAGCAGTTCCCGCAAGACAAGCTTGCGATGGCTGTAGATGGCAGCTGGGCAGGATCGACGTGGGCAGAGAATGGAGCTGCACCGATCGCAAATGTCGAAGAGAAGATAGGCTTCGCACCATTCCCTACACAGAATGGACAGGAGCCAGGAGCCACAACCATGTCGGGAGGATGGGCATGGTCCGTTCCGGCCCAAGCCAAAGACAAGGAAGCTGCATGGAAATTTATCGAGTTCCTGATGAACAAGGAAAATGCGACTGCACGCGTGGTAGCCGAGGGTAGCCTTAGTCCGCGTGACGATTCCACCGAAGTCGAAGGGTATACGGATCGTCCATATACGAAGGAAGCACAGGAGTTGCTCAAAGTTGCTCACTTCCGCCCAGCGAATGATCAGTATGCTGCGGTATCAGCCCAATTGCAGAGCATCGTAGAGAGCATTGCCTCTGGCAAGCTGACTCCGGAAGATGCCATCCAACAATTAAAGGACAATGTATCCCGCTCCGTTGGAGCTGACAGCATCGAAGAAAAATAACGACATCGATATATTCGGAAGGGGAGCGCAGACTCCCCTTTTTCCGGTTCGAATGGAGAGTGACTTATGAAAAGGAAAGCCCCAGGCGCATTTCTGTTTCTAATGCCTTCCGTAATGCTATTGCTTGTATTTTTTATCATTCCTATCATTCTGACGATCTGCTTTGCCTTTACGAACATGGCTCTGACCGGGGCGGCAGCGAAGAGTCTTGAATTTGTCGGATTCCAGAACTTCATTAACATGTTCCAGGACCCGGACTTCCGGATTAGTGTCTGGCGAACATTGGTGTTCCTGATCTTCTCCGCCGTGATTGGACAGGTACTTCTGGGATTCATACTGGCTCTATTAATGAAAGAAAAGAATGTGACCTTCCGCCGGGTCATCGGAATTATCGTCATCGCAGGCTGGGTAACACCAGAGATCGTTGTAGCTTTTTGTATGGTTGCTTTTTTTAGCGACAGTGGTTCGCTGAATCAGATGCTTGGCTGGTTTGGAGTTAGCCCGATCTCTTGGCTGTTCAGCTTCCCGATGGTGAGTGTCATCATCGCGAATATATGGCACGGGACTGCGTTCTCCATGATGGTATACCAATCGGCACTGGATGATATACCTAAGGAAGTCGAAGAGGCTGCCATTATTGACAGTGCCACCGGATTTCAGATTATTCGCCACATTACCATTCCGATGGTAAAGGGCTCGATCGTCACGAACATGATGCTGGTTACGTTGCAGACACTCGGCGTGTTCACCCTGATCTATACGATGACAGGTGGCGGTCCGGGTACGTCAACGCAGACCTTGCCGATATTTATGTACAATCAAGCTTTTGTGAACTATCAGTTTGGTTACGGTACAGCCATATCGCTTGTGCTCCTGTTCATCGGAATTATAGCGAGTCTGTTCTACATGCGATCCATGAAAGTGAAAGTGTAACAATAAAGGAGGTGTGATCCCGATGGTCAAACACGGGCTTCAACGCAAAATCCAGTATGGGATTCTGGTCTTTCTGGGACTCTGCTTTTTATTACCGCTGCTCTGGATTATTCTGGCTTCATTTGATCCGAATGCACAACAGGGGATCAAGATGCCGAGTACGTGGACAATGCAAAATTTCAAAGATGTACTCGGGGATGAGAGCAATCTGCGCTCGTTCGGTGTTGGTCTGATTCTGTCGGGAGGACAGGCGGCGCTTGTTGTATTTGTATCCGTTCTGGCAGCCTATCCATTATCCCGGTATGAAATGCGATTCAAGAAGAGCTTTTTGTTATCCATCTTGTTCATGACTGCACTGCCTATTACCGCTGTCATGGTTCCTGTATTTCAGATGTTTCTGTTCTTCAAAATGCAAAACTCTATCATCGCCACCATGTTGTTTCTGACCGCTTCATCCCTGCCATACGGGATCTGGATGATGAAGAACTTCATGGACGCGGTTCCAATTGATCTGGAAGAGTCGGCATGGATCGACGGAGCATCGGTATGGAACAGTCTGCGCAGAATCGTGGCGCCGCTCATGTTACCTGGTATTGCCACGATAGCGATATTTACTTTTTCGGGGAGCTGGGGGAATTTCTTTGTGCCCTACATCTTGCTCCAGACACCGGACAAACTTCCGGCATCGGTCACCATCTATCAATTCTTCGGCAGTCATGGCATGGTTGAATACGGCAGATTGGCTGCGTTCTCCATGTTGTATACGATGCCCTCGGTAGTACTCTATATATTCTCCCAACGTTATATGTCCAAAGGTTTCAGTATGGGCGGAGCAACGAAAGGCTAAGACAGGAGGTACAACATATGACAAACCCAAAGACAGCACACCTGATCTCGCATACCCACTGGGATCGCGAATGGTATATGCCCTATGAACATCATCACGTATTACTTGTTGAACTGATGGACAAGCTGCTCGATACGCTCGATCAGGACCCGGAGTATCGTTATTTCCATCTGGACGGACAGACGATTATACGCGAGGACTATTTACAGGTTCGCCCGGATCAACAGGAGAGACTTGACCGTTATATTCGGGAAGGTCGCATTCATTTTGGCCCATGGTATGTATTGCAGGATGAATTCTTGACGAGCAGTGAGGCCAACTTGCGGAACCTGCTCATTGGTCATCGGGATGCCAAACCGTTCGGCGTAATATCCAAAACCGGATATTTTCCTGACTCGTTCGGAAATATGGGACAGGCTCCGCAGATTTTGCAACAGGCGGATATTCAGAATGCGATCTTTGGACGCGGGGTTAAGCCTACGGGATTCAATAACGCTGTAGTGGATACAGATTCGTATGAATCCCCGTATTCGGAGATGATCTGGCGTTCCCCGGACGGTTCGGAAGTGCTCGGGATTCTGTTCGCGAATTGGTATTGCAACGGGATGGAAGTTCCGGTTGATCCTGAGAAAGCTCGGGCGTATTGGGACAAAAACCTGGAGGATGCCGAGAAGTTCGCTTCGACTTCGCATCTATTGTTCATGAATGGGTGTGACCACCAGCCGATTCAGACGGATCTGCCTGAGGCACTCCGCGTAGCTTCCGAACTCTACCCGGATGTGGAATTTGTCCATTCCAACTTTGATGATTATATCGAGTCCGTGTCTCAGAATGTTCCTGAACATCTGGCGACGATTGAAGGGGAGCTGCGAAGTCAGCACACAGACGGTTGGGGGACATTGGTCAATACTGCCTCGGCTCGTGTGTATTTGAAACAATTGAATCAGCAGGGACAGACGTTGCTTGAAAAGGTAGCTGAGCCGCTGGCGGCGATGGCGCATGTGGCCGGGGTCAAAGAATACCCGCATCATCTGCTGACACATGCCTGGAAGATGCTGATGCAGAACCACCCGCATGATAGCATCTGCGGATGTAGTGTGGACGAAGTACATCGCGAGATGGTAACGCGTTTTGCCAAGAGCAGACAGTTGACGGAGAAGCTGGTATCCCAGACTTCACAGGCCATTGCAGAATCCATTCGTGGGCAACAGACGGAAGCCTGGGGTGAGGATGCGGTGTTGTTCACCGTGTTTAACACAGCGGGCTGGACGCGCAGCGGAGTTATAGAGCAAGAACTAATCGTGGATAAAGCGTTCTTCCCGGAAGGGCCTGATCCACAGACCCTCGCCAAACGATTGGAAGAGAAGGCATTGTCAGCGTATCAACTTGTTGATGCAGATGGGCGTACGACTGAGGCAGAAGTGGTGGATCTCGGGGCACATTTCGGTTATGAGCTTCCGAAAGATCGTTTTCGCCAGCCGTATATGGCGCGTAAGGTGAAAGTGATTTTCCAGGCGGTGGATGTACCTGCACTTGGTTACCAAACGTATGGTCTTGTACCTATTATCCAGAACACGGCGAACGCAGTGACAGCCGATTCATCAAGCGATTCGGTTGGGGTGGAAAATAACATGATGGAGAACCGTCATGTACGAGTCACTGTTGAGCATAACGGTACCGTAACCATCGAGGATAAAACATCGGGTGCTGAATATAAAGGATTGAATGCATACGAAGATACCGGAGATATCGGTAATGAATATGTGTATCGTCAGCCTGAGGGTGAAGGTTTGCTCACGACAGAGCATCTGAAGGCAGAACTGCGGTTGGTGGAACAATCCGCCTATCGTGCCGTGATGGAAAGTGTGCTGTATTGGGAGATTCCGGCGGGGGCTGATGAGCGCTTTGAGCTGGAGAAGCGTCAGATGGTTCCTTTTACAGAACGGAAGGCGCAGCGTGTTAAGCATACGGTTGCGTTGACGATCACGACAATGTATACACTGGAAGCAGACAGCACCATAGTGAAGGTACGGACCACTTTTAATAACCAAGCCAAGGATCACCGACTGCGCGCACTCTTTCCATCCGGATTGGTGACAGAAGATCACTATGCGGATTCCATCTTTGAAGTTGCCAAACGTTCCAATACACCGGCCAAAGAATGGGTGAATCCGAGTAATGCCCAGCACCAGCAAGCCTTTGTACATGTAACCGATGGCAGCCATGGGCTGATGATCGCGAACAAGGGTCTGAATGAGTATGAAATTCTGCAACATGACGAGGGAAGTACGATTGCGGTTACGCTACTTCGAGCTTCTTCGGAGCTGGGAGATTGGGGTGTCTTTGAAACACCGGAGGCTCAATGTCTTGGACCACAGACCGTGGAATATGCGATTATTCCATATGAAGGAGATGCCGCACAGTCAGGAGCGTGTGCAACCGCTTATATGTATCCGATCCCGTGGACGACAGTGCAGTTGGGGCCGCTCGCATATACATTTGAGCAAGAAGGTCATAATCGAGCTGATGAGCATAAGATTGAACTTCCATTAACCAAGCAATGGCTTGGTTGGAATGAGCAAGGTTCGACCCTCGCCTTCTCCACGCTGAAAATGGCAGAGGAAACCGGAGATTTGATTGCCCGATGGTATAATCTGGACTGCAATCCGGTTGAATTGAACGTGCAGCCTGGATTTGAATGTGTCTCCGTCTATGAAAGTGATGTACTAGAGCGGAAGAACGATATGTTGGAGGGTCACAGCCAGACGATATCGGGATATAAAATTATTACACAAGGTTATGCGCTGAGTTAATTATAGCGATTCAAAACAAATTAGAAATGTCTAGTTCACCATAACGTGGTATCGACGAACAGGGCAAAAATCCACTGAAATTCACGATTTCAGTGGATTTTTTTGTTTTATTGGAATAAAGTTCGTTCTAACCCTGAAGTCAAGAACAAGAGCTTGCTCCGATTCCTGAATAGGCATATTGATTCTCTATTCCCGATTACAGCTCAAAGTGGAGGAGAGACTTGTAAACACTTTTGCATAAATATAACTTTCCGAAACCCTGCATGTACTGTAAAAGGGCCAGATTTAAGTTCTTTTTGGATGACATAGCCGATTCGTTCATATAATTTTTGTGCTGACGGATTCGTATCCACAACCTCCAGATTAATTCGGGTTATTTGCTTATTTTTTGCAACTTGCTCCAGTTCGGTTAATAACAATCGGCCTATACCCTTGCCACGAGCTTCTTCAATTACAACAATAGGGTCAATGTGCATGACGTTCTCAGGATATAGATGAAATTTCAGATAGAATTTATACAGGAAAAATCGCCAAGTCGCTACAATCGGAGGAAAAACGTTCCGAAAAGCGATATGATTAGCTGGTGTGAATGCCTTCTTGCCTACATTGTATCCGAGGAATCCAACCACCTTTTCATCGCTTGTAGCATAGATGCCCTGTTCAAATTGAATGGATTGAGATAATAGTTTCACGGCTTGATCTTTCGTTTGGGCATGAAACCAAAGATATTTTACTTTCAATGGAAAAGCTTCATAAAATAAATGGGAAACTTGTGCTTGTTGATGTAGATTGAGCTGGTGTGTAATTATAATTTGTTTCATTCCGATCACCCCCATCTGTAATTTAGGATTCATCAAGGCTGTTGTTTCATATCTCCATTCTCCTAAAATGTATGGGGTTGAACAATGCACATTTCTTAGTGTTACGGGTAGATTTCTTAGAACCTGGTACTCGTGCAAGTCGCCTAATATCAGTTGGGTTTGAATGAGAGGTGGAGATAACGGATGCATAGCATGAAAGATTCGATCCCCAATGATCCTATTAAAGTACAGTTTCTACATGTTAAGGATGAGCCGTTTCGATGGGTTAATTCTATAGAAGTGGTGATCGTACTGGAAGGCAGTATCCAGGTGTCCATTGCAGATGAGCAGAGGATATTAGGTTCGGGTGCAATAGAAATTTTCAATATCAATCAAGTTCATCGTCTATGGCAGACCCATGAGAACAATGTAATACTCCAACTCAACATGGATGCGGAGTTCGCAGAGGACCATGTACCTGAATTGCCTAAAGTCTGGTATGTTCACGAATTTAACGCTGGAAGTTATTTGGGTTCAGAAAGAACCAAAGAAATCATTAAAACGATCTGTACTTCCATATCTCCAATGATATACAAGAGTGAAGTGCCGTGGAAAACGTATAAGGAGACAGTCAAACGCCTGTTAGAGCTACTCTTGGAAAATTTTGATTTTAGGAGAAAATACCAAGGGAATCCGACAAAGCTGCAGCGAATAGAAAAAATATACGATTATTTATTTCATAACAGGGGGTACATCAACAAAGTGTCTCTGCATGATATCTCCAAAAATACAGAGGAGTATCTGAATCTGGATTATTTATCATCACAGTTCAAGCTATTGATAGGAGATACCTTTCAAAATTTACTGCATTACTTACGAATTGAGCACGCCATTAAACAATTATTAACGACAGATCTCAGTCTGGTAGATATTTCTATGGAGAGCGGATTCTCTGCGCCCAGATTCTTTTATCAGCAATTTAATAAAATGTTCCCCGAGGGACCGAAAGAGTTTCGCAAGCAACACAAAAAGAAGCAAGAGGTGATAGAACACAGCAGGATAACGTTAGATCCAACAACGATAATTCAGCGGCACAGGGAGTTGTTTGGTAACTATGAGGTAATAGAAGTTGAGCACAATAGGTGGATTAGATTCGATCTATTCCGAACGGAGAATTCAAAATCTGCTTCCATGTATATGATGGACATTCCGAAACTGCTTCAAGATAACTCACGTGAATATCTTGAAATGATTCTTCAGGTGAATAATGTAGATCCATCCAACGTGTTTGGATTTGGAGACACTTCGGATCTGCTGTACAGAGATATTGAAGTGTTGACATGGATTATGGACAGATTGAGGGAGAATAATGTTTTTCCGGTATTTATCATCGATACGAGCAGTGGAGCTATTCCCGAACGGATGACATCACTACAGCGACTATTCAAGCACTATGCGTATGTAAATGGTGAAGAGTATTTAAAGGGGTGGAAAATAGAATTTCAATAAAAATGTGCGTGGATATATGAATGTCTACAACAATAAGATGTCGTGATATTATACATTTAATGTCGTAAGTACCTATTAAAAATAGATGAAGTCTATGATAACTTATAGATAAATGTCAGAATATTATATAGTATGGAGGTAAGATAACAGTGACCATTCGAATTGGAAAAATTAGCTTGTGGCATGTGCATGCCTGGGATTATATTAAACAGGCGCAGGAACATGAAGATACGGTGATTGCGGCCGTGTGGGATGAAGATGTGAAGCGGGGTCAGGAAGCAGCTGATCGCTTGAATGTACCATTCTACGCTTCGCTCGAAGACATGCTGGCGAAGGGCGATATCGATGCCGTTATTGTTGATGCACCAACCCGTAACCATGAAGAAGTGATTACTGCTGCTGCACAAGCAGGCAAACACATTTTCACCGAGAAAGTGATTGCTTCAACACAATCGGAAGCGGCGATAATTCTGAATGTGGTGCAGGCAAACAAGGTCAAAATGACGGTCTCCTTGCCACGTCTGAATGCAGGCTATACGTTAACAATTCAGGATGTGCTTCATCAGGGGTTATTGGGTAAAGTGACTTATGTCAGAGCGCGTTTATCCCATGACGGAGCGATTACCAACTGGTTACCTGAACACTTCTATGATCTGAAGGATTGTCAAGGCGGAGCACTAATTGATCTCGGCTGTCATCCCATGTGTCTGGCTAACCTTTTCCTTGGTCAGCAAGTCACGGCTGTCAACGCGAACTTCGGTTATATTACAGGAAAAGAAGTGGAAGATAATGCGGTGGCCACCTTGTTTACGGATTCTGGAGCGATCGGCGTCGTTGAAGCAGGTTTTGTGAACAGCCACTCTCCATTTACGATTGAGGTTCATGGTACGGAAGGCACACTTCTGTACGGAACACCGGACGATAAACTATTGATACGCACGAAAGCAGCGCAGGGGCCATATCAGGAGTGGACTGAACTTCCTTTGTCAGATCAAAGAGAAAGCGCATTCAATCAATGGATTGCACATATCCAAAACGATACAGAGGCAACTGAAAATGTGCAGATCGCAATGGAGCTAACTCGCTTGATGGAAGCGGCTAATCAGTCTGCCAGAGAAGGGCGTAGAATCGCGCTGAATGAGTTGAAGGGTTAGGTTTCTGAATGAATTAAAGAGTTAGGTTCATGAAGGAGGTGTACAATCTTGAGCCTGTACGTTTATGAGAAAATGCTTGAACGGCAGGATCTTCTGGAGAGACTGGATATTTCAATCGTGTGGGGACATTATGAGATTCGCGTGATGCGATTTCATCTGACCTCCTTTCCGGCAGGCCGGATTGTGGATTTCCATAATCATGCGGAGTTCGAGTTCCATTTTATTCCGAGAGGGAAAGGTAAAGTCATTCTTGATGATCAGACACATGCACTCTCGGAAGGTATGCTGTATCTGACTGGACCCGGCGTCGTTCATTATCAGGAGGCAGACGCCCAAGAGGATATGGATGAACTATGCCTCCATGTGGATATCATTTACAAGCCAAGAGAGCATGTCGATCCATGGGAAGCCGCTGAATCAGAGGAAACCATGGAGAAGTTGAGAACGCTTCCACATACGCCGGTGAATGATTATCATCGGGCGATGTATTGTTTTTTGGAAGCCTATGAGGCGTGTGATCACAAATGGATGGGGTATTATACGTCGATTAAACAACTGGTTATTAGCATATTACTCAAAACCGTGAGAGCCTATGATACCGGGGGAATACGACCGGAAGCGCCTGTCCGGGATATGTCGGTGTATCGCTATGACTATGCTGTGCAGTATATGGAAGCGAATCATCCTACAGTGGTCACGTTGGAGCATGTAGCGGAGAAACTTCATATCAGTAGCAGGCAGTTGCAGCGGATCTTCTATCAAGTACAGCCAGATATTCCGTTCAGCCGCGCACTTGAAGATATTCGTCTACGCGCCGTGTGCCGCAATCTGGAGGAAAGTAACGTGTCCATTGAACAGATCGCTCTTGCTTCAGGATTTAACAACGCCAATTATTTGCATGCTGTTTTTCGGAAACGGCTGGGGATGACCCCGTCGACTTTTCGTAAAATGAAACAACCAATACTGAAGTGAGGGTGAATATATATGAGTAAAGTATATCGTATCGGAATTATCGGCTGTGGTGGGATCGCGAATGGTAAACATCTGCCGAGTCTGAGTAAACTGGATAATGTTGAACTGGTGGCTTTCTGTGACATTGTGGAGGAACGTGCCACCGAAGCTCAGCAGAAATATGGTTCTTCGGAAGCCAAAGTATACACGGATTACCTTGAATTGCTCAAGGACGAGTCACTGGACATTGTGCATGTGCTTACACCGAATATTTCTCATGCCGAGATTTCCATTGCTGCTCTGGAAGCAGGTAAACATGTCATGTGCGAGAAGCCAATGGCAAAGACATCTGCTGAAGCACAACTTATGCTGGAAGCGGCAGAGCGTACCGGCAAGAAACTGACGATTGGGTACAATAACCGTTTCAGAGAAGACAGTCAGTATTTGAAGAAAGTGTGCGAAGCGGGGGATCTGGGGAATATTTATTTTGCCAAAGCACATGCGATTAGACGTAGAGCGGTACCAACCTGGGGTGTTTTCCTGGATGAGGAGAAGCAAGGTGGAGGTCCACTGATTGATATTGGTACGCACGCACTCGATCTGACGCTCTGGATGATGGATAACTATCAACCGAAAGTTGTTCTGGGCACGACTTATCATGAACTTTCGCAACGAGAAAATGCGGCCAATGCCTGGGGCCCGTGGGACCCGAAACAATTCTCGGTAGAGGATTCAGCTTTCGGTATGATTGTAATGGAAAATGGAGCAACGATCATGCTGGAATCCAGTTGGGCACTTAACTCACTGGACGTGGATGAGGCCAAATGCAGTTTGAGCGGCAGCGAAGCGGGTGCGGATATGAAGAACGGACTGCGCATCAATGGTGAGAAATTCAGCCGTCTATATACCAACGAGATTGAACTGAGTGCAGGTGGGGTAGCTTTCTATGATGGTAAGAGCGAGAGCGCACCGGATGTGGAGATGAGAAAGTGGATTGAAGCCATTGAGAACGATCATGAGCCAGTGGTCACACCGAAACAAGCGCTGGTTGTATCTCAGATCCTGGAAGCACTCTATGAATCTGCTCGCACAGGCAAGGCTGTATACTTGAATAACGGCAGTGAAGCCTAGAAAAGAACAGAAAAACAGAAAAGAACAAAAAAACAGAGAAGAATAGATTACGGAACCCGCTGTCCTGTTATATGGGACAGCGGTTTTTTTGGTGTTATGGATACTGGCTATTGGTCCATACCAGACTCTATTTCGGCACATATGATGAGAGAAAAATGAGCTGAGAAGAGGTTGTGTCTTGACTAAACACAAAACGGGTTACGGTGTTTCCATTGTTGTATGTACCAATCGTCCGCAATTTTTTGAAAACATCCTGCAAAATTACAGTCGACAGCATTATCGAAGCAAAGAGCTTATCATTATCCTGAATCATGACCGTATGAATCTGGCATTATATCAAAAGCGTGTTCGAAATCTTGCCAATGTTCATGTATATCAAGTCCCGGAGAGTATTTCATTAGGACAAAGCCTGAACGCCGGAATAACAAGGGCTCGCTTTTCGTTAATTGCCAAATTTGATGATGATGACTACTATTCGCCGTATTATTTAACAGAACAGGTAAGAGAACTTAGACGGACCAAAAGTGATATTGTGGGCAAACATTCGTGCCTGGTCTACTTGGGCGCGTCCAAGACACTGCTGGTCAGATCTCCTGCTGAAAAAAATAAACCAGTTGAATTTGTACAAGGGGGTACTCTCCTGTTCAAAAGGGAGGTCTTGAAAAAAGTCCGCTTCACGGACCGTTCCATTGGGGAAGATGTAACCTTCCTGAGACAATGCAGGAAAAGAGGATTCAAAGCATATGCGACCTCACCGTTCAATTATGTCTATCACCGCAGACAGAATAAAAAAAGTCATACGTGGAGAGCGGATGACAGCTTCTACCTGGAGGGAAGTACCAAGCTTGCAATTACGGAGGATTTCAGACCCTTTGCTAATAAAAAGTTATAGAGGATACCACCAAATAGCGAAAGGGAAGATGCATCTGCTGTGTGTAGATGCGTCTTTTTTGTGCCAAAATGGTTCAATTTGGATGTGGTGAAAAAAATATTTATGAATTTACTTGAAAAAAGTATTGCATATAAGTTTAGTCGGAATTATATTAATGGTATAAGGTCTAGACCATATACAGATCGGAGTGTTTAGATGTCCAGTACGTTTTCATTTCGTTTTGAGAAAGTATCCACGAAAAAGGTCAGTGAATTCATTAGGGAACAACTGGAAGAAGCGATTATTTTGAAAGAGTTAATGAGCGAAGAGCAACTTCCAGCCGAGCGAGATCTGGCAGAAATTTTTAATGTAAGCCGTATTACCGTTCGCGAGGCACTCTCTTCATTGGAAGAGAAAGGTTTGATTGAGAAAAGAGTGGGTGCCAAAGGTGGTACGTTCGTACTGCCTCTGACAGCCAATTCGCATAAACGTACCAGAGAAGAAATTAAACGGGATTGGGCACAGATGCTGAAGGTGTTTGAATACCGAACCATCATTGAACCAGAGGGAGCTTTTCTGGCTGCTGAGCGGATCACTGCAGGCGAACTGGAGCTGCTGGAGAGTTATATGGAACAAAGTATAGAGCCAGACTGTACAAGGGAATGGTTCAGGGCGCTGGATGTGAAATTTCATCTGACCATCGCCAAAGCATCGGGGAATCCATATTGCGAGACAGCCGTGAGGCAGATTCGGACCAAAATTAATCCGGCGCTCGACTTGATGCCTTACGATGACCGGATACGTTCCGTCAACCACGGTGTACATATGGAGATTCTTGAAGCACTGAAAGCACATGACAGCATGAAGTCCCGAGAGACGATGAAAAGACATATCGAATTCTCGGCTGACGCGATCTATGCCCGTTTGGTTTCTGAATCGGACGAAAATGAAGGGAATGACAGCGAATGAATCGTTCAGAATTGATACAGTTGGCTCAGCCACTGCAAGCCCAGTTAAGCGCCTGGCGCAGAGATTTGCATCGCCATCCGGAAATCGGTTACGAGGAGCATCGCACATCCGCTATCGTAGCTGAGCATCTGGAAAGCCTCGGACTGGAAGTTACACGCAATGTCGGACAGACCGGGGTTACGGGCTTGCTTCGCGGCGAAACAGATGGACCAACCTTTGCCTTGCGCGCAGACATGGATGCATTGCCGATCCAGGATCAGAAAGCGGTGGAATACCGCTCGCAAGTGGAAGGCAAAGCGCATCTGTGTGGACATGACGCCCACACCTCCATCCTGATGGGAGCAGCTCAACTTCTTACTGGCCTTGGAAAACCGAAATCAGGCAATATCAAATTCATTTTCCAGCCTGCTGAAGAGGGACTCGCAGGAGCAAGAGCCATGATTCAGGACGGTGTTTTGGAGAATCCCAAGGTTGATGCCATCGCAGGGTTACACATGACCCCTGGTCAAGACACGGGAACCTTGGGCGTAAGTCAGGGTGTTGCATTCGCATCAGCTGATCCCTTGATTATCAAGGTGTTCGGCAAGGGTGGCCACGCAGCTCGTCCGCATGAAGGCATTGACGCGATTGCGGTATCCGCTCAGGTCATCACTGCATTGCAAAATATCGTCAGTCGCATGGTCGATCCACTTGAACCCGCTGTGGTCACCATTGGCAAAATCACCGGAGGTTATATGGGAACAGCCATTGCCCCGGAAGTGGAGATGATCGGTACGGTTCGAACACTCTCACCTGTCATTCGGGAACGGATGCCAGCTTTGATTGAGCAGGTAGTTAAAGGGGTCTGTGATTCTTTCGGAGCAGGATGCGAAGTCGTCTACGGCGATGGATACCCTGTGGTTGTGAATGATCTCGGCATGGTTGACCTGCTAACAGAGACTTGTGATCAGGTTAATGCGGAGAAGGGATGGAGCTATATCAAACCCTCCACAGGGGCGAGGATTTCGCTTTTTATTGTGAACAGGTTCCGGGTGTGTTTTTCAGACTAGGATCTGGGAATGATGAGGAACGTACTCGGTATCCACTTCACCATCCCATGTTTGATCTCGATGAAACAGCGATGCCTTATGGCGTGGGCATGTTGTCTGCAGTAGCACTTGAATTTTTGGCAAGAAATACAACTTCTGAGGGGGAGCAATCACAATGAAAAAAAGACAATGGACAGGCATGTGGATCACGTTACTGGCAATCGTAATGGTACTCAGCGCTTGCGGAGGAAAAACAACTAGCACGAATGATAATTCCGCAACAGAAGGAAAAGGCAGTGGGAGCGCAAGTACAACACTGACCATTGCAGCAGCAACAGATATTGAGAGTTTCGATCCGCATAACAACAACAACACATCCAGTGAGGCGGTTCTGGTTAACGTTTTTGATTATCTGATCAAAAATGACAGTGAACAGAAAAAAGTTGCAGGACTTGCGACATCATGGGATCAGGTAAATGATACGACATGGAGATTCAAGCTGCGTGAAGGCGTAACCTTCCACAATGGTGATCCCTTTACTTCAGCAGATGTAAAATATACGCTGGAGCGCGTAGCCAAGGACGAGACACTGAAACAAAACAGTTATTTCAAAAACATCGTGGAAGTTAAAGCGGTGGACGAATATACCGTAGACGTTATTACGGACGGTCCAGATCCGCTATTGCTGAATCGTTTGTCCAAAATGGGCGCTGGTATTCTGCCTGCAAAATATATTACGGATAACGGGTTCGATGCTTTCCTGAAACAACCGGTAGGAACTGGCCCTTACAAGTTCAGCAAATGGACCAAAGATGATCGTGTGGAACTCATGAAAAATGAGAATTATTTCGACGGTGAACCGAAATGGAATGAAGTGGTATTCCGGGTTATTCCTGAAGCCTCCACACGCGTATCCGAATTGCTTGCTGGCGGTGTAGATGTTGCGGCTTCTATTCCACCCACTGACATTGCCCGGATCGAAGGCGAAGCAGACAAGAAGATTGTCAAAGCGCCAATCCAACGTGTACTTCAATTGATCTTCCGCCAGACGGAAGGCAGCATCACGGCTGATCCCAAAGTCCGTGAAGCGATTGACCTGGCTATCGACAAACAAGGAATCGTGGACAGCATTGCCGGTGGAGCAGGTATCGTAACTCGTACGTCCGTAACACCAGGCAACTTCGGTGCTGATGCTTCATTGTACAAAACCTCACTTTATGACCAGGAAAAAGCAAAACAGCTCCTGAAGGAAGCCGGATACGCCGAGGGTGAAGCCGAGATGACCATCTCTGTTTCCGCACAGTACAAAGAACAGGCGGAAGTTGTTGCAGCGATGCTGGAACAAGCCGGATTCAAAATCAATTTGGATGTGCTTGAAGCAAGTGCTTTCAGTGAGCGTTACAGTTCCAAATCTTTCAAAGAAATCTTCATGATCGGTATTGGTAACTCCTTGTTCGATGCTTCGAACAACTACAACCGTTATATGCTCGAAGAAGCCAAAGGGGAGTCGGATTACAACAATCCTGAAGTGGAGAAACTGTTGCAATCTGCATTGGTGAATATGGACCCTGCGGCTCGCGAGAAAGAGTATCAGCAAGTACAGCAGATCTTCTCGGAGGAACGCCCAGCCGTATATCTGTACCAGATGGAAGGTGTTTACGGCACGAATGCGAAAGTGAACTTCGCACCGCGCAGTGACGAGATGTTCTATGCTGACGAGATTACACCTGTTGCACAGTAACATGGGGTATAACAACCTTTCATTGCAAAGATAGGCGTGAACGGCAGGGACTGGATAACCATGTTCCTGCCGTTCTTTTTTAAAAGAGGAGGTGAACAAGGAATGGGCAAATACGTACTCAAGTCATTATTGCAGATCATTCCGGTGCTGTTCATTGTTTCATTAATCGTGTTCATATTGGTCCGCGTCACGGGTGATCCGGTTGCGCTGATGTTGCCCGAAACGGCTACTGCTGAAGATCGTGCTGTCTTGACGCAGGCACTTGGTCTGGATCAGCCACTATATACGCAATACATGAAGTTTCTCGGTAGTGCATTACAGGGAGACTTTGGGCAATCATTTCGTTACAATCAACCCGCACTAGAGCTTGTGCTGGAACGATTGCCTGCGAGTTTTGAACTGGCGGTAGCCGCCATGTTTTTTGCGGTTCTTATGGCTGTGCCGCTGGGAATCATCTCAGCTGTGAAACGAAATACGTTTACCGACCTCATCATTTCAGGAATATCCGTCATTGGTAAGGCGATGCCGAACTTCTGGATGGGGATTATGCTGATTCTGTTGTTCTCCGTCATGCTGGGGGTATTGCCGGTATCGGGTCGCGGAGGATTGTCACATCTGATCTTGCCTGCGTTCACACTTGGTGTCGGATTGGCAGCGCAGATGACTCGTCTCATTCGTTCCAGCATGCTGGAAATTCTGAGCCAGGACTATATCCGAACAGCCCGCAGCAAGGGACTTGGCCGAATGGTTGTCATTGGAAAACATGCGTTTCGCAATGGACTGATTCCGGTCGTGACGATCATGAGTTTGCAATTCACAAGTCTGATTGGGGGGACCCTGATCACGGAAACGGTGTTCTCTTGGCCTGGACTGGGTCAGTTGTTGGTCGTTGCAGTCAATACACATGATATGGCAATTGTACAGGCAGCGGTGTTTGTCATTGCCGTCATCGTTGTGGTAGTCAACATTTTGACGGATGTATCCTACAGGCTGCTTGATCCGCGCATCAAATATGACTAGAAGGAGGTGCAATCGATGACAGGCAGCAATGAAATGCCGATTCCCGGTACAGAACAGGATCAAAAGGGTGGACGTGCACCAACGGGATTCCGTTACATCTGGCAGCAACTAATCCTCAGCAAGACCGGAATGTTTGGTGCTGTGCTCGTTGTGTTAGTTGTGTTAATTGCCATAGGTGCACCTCTACTGACAAGTCATGATCCGGGAGCGGTTAACCCGTTGAACCGTCTTAAACCGCCAGCATGGCTGGAGGGCGGAACAGCCGAATACTGGCTGGGTACGGACAATCTTGGTAGAGATATGTGGAGCCGAATGGTATACGGTGCGCGCGTTTCGTTAATCGTGGGTATGGGTGCGGTGATCGTGTCTGGCATGATCGGAGCTATTCTGGGACTGTTGTCCGGATTCTACGGAAAATGGCTGGATGCCGTAATCATGCGGGTAGGCGATGCATTCATGGCGATTCCGACGATTCTGTTTATGTTGGTCGTAATGGCGATTGTTGGGCCGGGGATTACGACGTTGATTTTGGTAATCGGTGTAACGAACTGGGTTCCATTTACCCGTGTGGTACGAAGTGAGGTTCTCAGTATCAAGGAACGGGATTATGTCCATGCGGCGAGATCGATCGGTGCCAAGAATGGAAGATTGATTCTGAAACATATTCTGCCGAATATTATGTCATCCTTTATCGTGATCTGTGGCATGAACGTAGGTACAACGATTATTATGGAAGCTTCGCTCAGTTTCCTGGGCTTGGGTATCAAACCACCCGATGTATCCTGGGGAGGGATGCTCAGTGATGGCAGACAATACGTTGCAACAAGCTGGTGGGTCGCTACATTCCCGGGACTAGCCATTACATTTACCGTACTCGGTGTTATTTTCCTTGGAGATTGGCTGCGTGATGTGCTTGATCCACGTACGGAGACAACCCATAAATAAACGGAGAAGGGAGCCATCATTATGAATCAAAGACCAATGATGCCGGAGGATCTGGTTCACTATCGTTCGATAAGTCAGCCAGTAATCAGTCCGAACGGACAAGTGGCTTATGTGGAACAGACTATAGATCAGGATAAAAACGAATATAACACGCAAATTCGAGGCATCTCGCTCGATGGCGATGAAGATATTGCACTTTCGGATGGAACGAAGGATTCCTCTCCTGCGTGGTCGCCGGATGGGACACAGCTCACATTTATTCGCTCAGTGGATGGTGGCAAAGGATTATGGACGCTCCATTCAGAACAAAAAGAGCCGGTCATGCTGATATCTCCCGCACATAAAATATGGAGTTATATCTGGTCACCGAACGGGCAGTACATTGCGTTTACCAGCAAAGTGAAACCGGAGAACCAACAGAAGAAAGCTGACGTCCAACAGGAGTCTGCACCTGTGCTGCGAGGTAAAGTCTTCGAGCGTACAACGCCGAAGGCGGAAGGGGCTGGCTGGTGGGATGGTCAATACAGCCATTTGTTTGTATATGAGATTGAAAGTGGGCAGATCACGCAGGTGACTTCCGGGCTATGGAATATCAGTGCTCCGGCATGGTCGCCAGATAGCCAGCACCTTTCCTTCATATCCAAGCAAGTGGAGGATGAGGAACTTGATGCGGATCTGCTGTACTTTACGGATGTATACAGCATTCGATTGGGAGAGAGTGATCTCTTCAAAGTGACGGATTCCAGTCTGGCGATTAGCCAGTTTTCCTATTCACCCGATGGACAGCAGTTGATCCTGATCGCCAGTGATCGCGATTACGGAAGTGGGAGTCACAACAGATTATATGCAGTCCCCGTTCATCGGGGTGTACCCAGGTCAATCGCACCGCAAGTAGATATACAGATTGGTAACGCAGCACTGGGAGATATGAAGTCGGCAGGTACATCACCTTCTCCTATCTCGGATGCCCATCATCCGGAACGTGGTGTATACGTACTCGGAACGCATAACGGGAATGTGGACGTGTACCGTATTCAAGAAGATGGGGCCTGTCAATCGGTGACGGGCGCTGGTGAAAAGGATGTGTATCAGTATACCTTAACGCCGGATGGTACGTCGCTGGTTATCGCTGCGTTGACTGCTGAACATCCTGGAGAGTTATATCGCGTGCATGTTGAAAGTGGTGAGTTGTCCAGACTCACCCGGCGAAATGATGAATTCATGGCTGAATTAGTTGTTAATGTGCCTGTTCGTGTTGAATTCACGTCTTCCGATGGATGGCCGATTCAAGGTTGGTTAGCTACACCCGCAGTACGTTCATCCAATGGGAAGCTGCCACTGATTTTGCAAATTCATGGTGGACCTCACGCGATGTATACGGGAACATTCAGTCATGAGATGCAGACACTCGTTGCGCAAGGATATGCTGTGTTATGGGTCAATCCCCGCGGAAGCATGGGATACGGTCAGGAGTTTGCCAGAGCATGCCGTGGTGACTTTGCCGGAGGCGATTACCGGGATCTGATGGAAGCTGTTGATTATGCCCTGGCTACCTATGATTTCCTTGATGCATCACGTCTGGGTGTCGCAGGTGGCAGTTATGGTGGGGTGATGACCAACTGGATCGTAGCGCATACGCACCGTTTCAAAGCGGCTGTCACCCAGCGTTGCATCTCCAACTGGTTGTCCATGTATGGAACGAGTGATATCGGAATTTCCTATGTCCAGGGAGTCATTGGCGGCAATCCGGCGGAAAACGCTGAATTCCTGTGGTCCCGCTCACCTCTTGCCCACGCACATCACATTGAGACGCCACTTCTGATCATGCACGGAGAGCAGGACTATCGGACACCAATTGCGCAAGCGGAGGAATTATACACAACGCTCAAACGATACGGCAAAAAGACCAAACTGATTCGTTATCCAGGCTCCAACCACAGTGTGCTCAAAAGCGGTAAACCTTCACTTCGGATCGATAGCTTCGAACAGGTGAATGCCTGGTTCAATCAGTATCTCGGGAATGAGGAGGGCGAGCAATGAGTCGAACTCAGCTGTCCATTCCTGTAGGCCTTCTTGTAGAGAATGTTCTGACAAGTGGGGTACCGGGAGAAATGATTATTGAATGGTTACAACGTCGAGACTACTCCCAGTTGTTGCCTTTGGTTAAGGAATCCGCGATGGATTTCGATGAAAGACTACAGACAGCAACAGATATCGGAGACGATTGGGAAAAGGCGATACGTCAAGGTTATGAGTTCAAGTTTTTGCATATTAACGGGTTGAAGCGATTGCTCGATTTCCGGTTTGACCGTAAGGTGGATCGGGATTATGTTCAAGATGAACTGTCACTGAAACATATTCATCTGACCGCACAAGAGATTGAATTGCTGCAATCGTTAATTGGCAGACAATGGCTCGTGCAAGTAGAAGAAACAGAGGCAGCAGAAGAAGGCAGAACAGAGATCGAGTCATTCTCCCACCTTCCTGTCCGTATTCAATTGAAATTCCCATAATATTGACCAGCAGAAGCCGCGATGATCGCGGTTTTTTTGGTATGTGCGTGTAGAAATGTGCGTGAGGGAATGAAAAGTTGAAATCGAACTCCGTATGATTTATATTTGTATTAAATGATATTTTAATCTATCAAAATACGAGTATAAAGAGGAGGGCATGGGATGTCCATTCAAAATATTCTGGGAAAAATTCAAATATCGGATGATGTGATCTCCAAAATTGTTGGCAAGATCGCGAATACCACCAGTGAGATTTCCTCCATGTCGACAGGACTTGTAGAAGGGATTACCAAAAAGTGGAGCGGGAAAAGTCTGCAAAATGGCATTGCCATCCGCAAGGTAGAAACTAGACTGGAGATTAACTTAAAGGTTGTCGTTCGTTATGGAACGAAAGTGCATGAAGTCTGCAGGGAATTACAAAATAATGTGAGAGTGCATGTGGAGCAGCTGACGGGATTAACCATTGATACGGTGAACGTGATCGTTGAGGGCATATCAATGAATCAACCTGATGCCAGGTTCTAGTCCAATTTCATCTATTTATAGGAGTGACAGCGATGAATAAGATTTCCATTATAAAAGCCAGTCCACAATCATTAGTCGGCGGGCAACTAAATCAGATGGCACTTGAATATATGGCATATTCGCTTGCAGGTACCAAAGATAAAGGCATTATAGAGAAAACATTCAATAAGTTATGGCGTTCGAATCGAAACCGATTCAGTCACCAATACGCATTTGAAGCTAAAATGGGTAGCCAGACGCTAGGCATGGTTATGTGTTTTCCAATGACTGTAATGAACAAACTTGCTTTTCCAACGTTCTCCAAACTGCTTGAACTTCGTAAATGGAGCCTGATCAAGTATAATCTTCAACATTGGAAAGAGTTCTACTCCATGGTGACATTGAAAGAAGGAGAGAACGATGAGTACCATATCGGAACATTGGCTACCTTGCCTGAAAGCAGAGGACTTGGCGTGGGGACGCAGCTCATTCAATTTGCTGAGCAGCAAGCTGTAGTACAAGGTCTGTCCAAATCTTCGCTCACGGTTAAAAAGGAAAATGCACCGGCTATCAAACTGTATGAACGTTTGGGATACCAGAGAGTAGGGGAAATCAATAAACCTGCGCTATCCCTGTACAGGATGTCCAAAAAACTGGTGTAAACTTTCCACCAATGCTTCTTGTGTGACCCAGTCTGTGCAGGTCTGACAGGTGGGGTCTTTTTTCATTTTTTGACAGTCGGGAGAGGAACGAGAGGTGTTTTTTTATAGGTGTAATCCAATGGTTTTATAAAAAAGAGACTTGACTTCCCTTGGCGTTTAAGCAGGTACTTGACAAAGGTGTGGTATAGTATAAAAAGTTGTTTTAATGGTAATAGCCTTCATAAATAAACAAGATGGGGTGTAATTTGTGTTTCAATATAAGGATCAGGAATATGAAGCAGTACATTTTGAGGGACGCGATCTGCGATATGGAGAACTGATAAGCTGTGTTTTCAAACAGTGTACTTTCATGAATGCTTCTATGGAAGAAATCGAGACAAGTAACTGCCGTTTTATCGAGTGTGACTTCAAAGGGGCTTCCATGAATGGTTCGATTCATACGGAATCGGCTTTTGAAAACTGTACCTTTGGTGGTGCGAATCTCTTTGCTTCCAAATTCAGCTCTTGCAAGATGACAGGCTCAGACTTCTCAGGTGCGCAAATGGATGGCATTACCCTGAGTCAGGGCGACTGGTCTTACACGAATCTGAGACATACGCGTTTAGGGAAACAGGACCTGCGAGGAATTCGTTTCTATGAAGCTGACTTTACGGACACGGATTTCACCAAAGCGGATTTGAGAGACTGTGATCTTACAAGAGCCGTTATGAGCAGAGCCAAGTTGCAAGGGGCCGATTTTAGAGGGGCAAACCTGGAAGGGATCGACCTGAAATCACTGGATATCAAAGGCGTACGTTTGGATCGAGAACAAGCCGTTCTGTTTGTACGCTCTTATGGTGCTAAAGTAGACTAATAATGACAGGCCATGTCCATAACTAAAAAATCGACACCAGGAAACCGCTCATCAAGCGGTTTTTTTTGGTGTCGATTAGCTACGGTACATTTAGATCACAGGTTCAATCCTCTTCTTTGGATAACATTCTAACGACCAAATAAATAAAAGTGATGCCGATTAATATAATAATTCCATTGGTTATTGGAAACCACATAACCGAATTCACCTCCATTTTCGAGATGGAATAAGTTTAGATTTAACCTTCCGCAGTTTGATTTTTTGCTCGTTTCAAGCGTACGGCAACCCAGCTCATGATCAGAGCAGCAATGAACAGAAATACAGTTACACCTGCGATGACGACAAAGAAGGATTGGTCAAAAGCAGCAAATGCAGCGTTTTTGAGTGATTCAGCAGACGCGGCAGGAAAGCTTTCGGCGGCGATAAGCGCTTCATCCAGACTGTCCTTCGCATTGGCCGGCACACGAATCCCCGGAGGAATCTTCATAGCCAGTGTGTAGAAAAGGGTCGACATGCTTCCGATGATCGCAATACCGGATGCTCCGCCCAGCTCATAACCTACTTCCTCAATGGATGCTGCCATACCCGCTTTGTGAGGTGGAGCATAACTCATAATGGAATGGGATGCAGCAGTCATCCCTGATCCAAGACCTGCACCAAGCAGTGCCAAACCGAGAATCTGCCCGGTAAACCCTGCATTGAAATACATCAGATACGTCCCCATGCCAAGGGCAGCGATCAAGAGAGAGAAGCTTTTGATATATACAACATCCACACGGTGCATAATGGCCCCCGTAACAGGCCCGGTAATGAGTGCTGCAACAGGTATGGATACGGTGAATAGTCCAGCCTGAAGCGGTGACATGCCTTCCACAAGCTGAAGCCGCTGAGTGACCATATATTGCACACCCATTTGTGCAAACAAGCCGACTAAAGCGGTAATAAAGCCAGTGCTGAATCTTGGGATTTTGAACAAGGACAGATCCAGAAGCGGGTTGGAACTACTGTTCTGACGGCGAATAAAGATAATAAGGGACAGAACACCGATCACAGCAGCAATGATGGCTAAGGTCAGAGATCCTTCGCGTCTTGTAAATTCCTTGATGGAATAGATAATTCCGACCATGGCAATCATGATCTGAATGGAACTGGTGAAATCCCACTTTTTCGACGCATCTCCTTGATGTTTAGGGATTATTTTCAAGGCGAATACAAACGCGATAATGGCTATGGGCAGGTTAATCAGAAATACAGAGCCCCACCAGAAGTGTTGAAGGAGCAGTCCCCCGACAATTGGTCCCAGTCCTGCACCACCGGATGCAATGGAACCCCATATGCCGATCGCGAGTGCGAGTTCTCGTTCATTCGTAAATGTAACCCTGATGATCGACAATGTCGCTGGCATCATCATGGATGCGCCTACGGCAAGAAGAATTCTGCTCATGACCAGCACAGCCGGTACAGGAGAAAAGGCAGCAGCAAGAGAAGCGGCAGAAAAGACGAGCAATCCCAGAGTAAATATTTTCTTATGACCAAGACGGTCCCCAAGTGTTCCCATTGCAGGCAGCAAACCCGCCATGACGAGGGAGTAACCATTCAGAATCCATAATTTCTCTGAAGCTGATGCACCGAGTTCATGGGTCAAGCTGGGTAAAGCGGTATACAGGATGGTCATATCCATCACAATGAGTAATAGTGCACTTGAGACAATAACAAGAATCATCCAACGTTTGAATTTTGACATGTTTCCCTCCGACGATATGAATAACTTACAATTCTAGACTAAACTATCGGGTAACCCTATAGTCAAACTTTTCTTTACACACTATAATGCATTTATACGGATAGAACTTAGATCACACTTGTACACGGAGGGCCAAAGATGGCTGGAAACCACGCACAACACTTTACAACCAGTGAATTTGCCAAGATCTGCGGAGTGACCAAACATACCTTGTTTCACTATGACGAGATTGGGCTGTTAAAGCCTGAATATACCAATGCCAAGGGCTACCGTTATTATGGTGTTCAGCAAACGTATGTGCTGGATGTCATACATGTGCTGAAGAAGGCAGGAAGCTCACTCCAGGAGATTAAGTTGTTTATTCAAAATCAAAATACACCATTACTAATCGAGCTGTTTGAACAGAAATTGATAGAACTGGAGCTAGAGCAACAACGAATCAAACGCATGCAGAAGCTGCTAAGTGGTGCCATTGAAATGACGAAACAAGCCGCGGATGCTTCGCATGAAGGGCTGAATATTGAACAATGTGAGCTGGAGTATTTTATTGCTGTTCAACTGGAGCATGGGGATGGAGATAAGGAATTCTCCCGTAAGTTTATTGAATATCGCAGCCATTGTGATGAACAGATGATCGACTATGAGTTTCCAGTATGGACGATCTTACGTCAGGAGCACTTTGAGGCAGGGGAATACTATCCCGATTACTTTGGCAACAAAATAAAAACCCCGATTCCAGGGGAAATGATATTGATTAAGCCTAAAGGAATGTATGCCGTCATGAATCATCGAGGGTCATACGAAAGCATGCCGAGTACGTATTCCATCATGAAAGAGGATATAGAAAGAAAAGGACTGCAAGTCTGTGGACATGTGTATGCACTGGACCTGCTCAGTTATTTCGCAGAAAGTAATCCCGATGAGTACATCATCAAGATTTATGTCGAGGTGTGTAAGGCTGATAACATAATGGAGTGAAGGGGAAGGACGTGGAAGAAGTGATTGAGGTTGCCGAATGGCGGCTTTTCGTTTTACTGGTGAGGAAGTATGCTATAATTTTATAGTCTTAACCAATCATATGATGGATGATCAGATCAATTGTTGAACTATACTCGCTAAGAGGTGTACTACCAATGAAAAAGGAAATGACAACAATCAAACAAACCAGGCTTCATTCCATTTTGGACGAGGCCACCAAGTTGCTGATTGAAAAGCCGAATGCTTCAATGAATGAAATTGCAGAATCCGCCAATATCGGAATTGCGACACTGCACCGATATGTGGAGAGCCGCGAACAACTTATGATTTATCTGGGATTACGCGCAATTGAGGTGGTCAGTGAGACCATGCAACAAGTCCAACTGGATGAGGAACATTGTGAACAGTACATACCTGAGCTAATTGAGGCACTTATTCCATTAGGTGACAAAATTTATTTTCTGGCCCATGACACAACCATTAACTATAATCCCGAGATCGAGGGTGCAGATCAGAAATTGAGAGAGCCTGTACTACATGCGGTCAGTCTGTTACAACAGAAAGGATATTTCCGCTCTGATCTTGATAAAACCTGGATTGTAGATGTCCTATATTCGATTATGTTTCTGACGTGGCAGCAGGTTGTAAGTGGTCATATCGCCAGAAAAGCCGCACCTGCACTTGTGGTAGATACGTTCTATCATGGGTTTGTTGCGAAGTGAGTGTGAAGAGCGAATCAGCAGATTTGGGTCATGATGTTATAGGGGAATACACACCAAAAGCCGCAGAAACTGCGGCTTTTTGGGTGTTCCTAAGGGGAGAGTATAGGATAGGATGTACATCTGGTTCTCCTGCTTCTGGTATTATAGTACAATCTTTGCTTTTAATTGCGCTGATGCTGGCATCAGCGGCAGGCGCAACTGATCGGAAGCGATGATGCCTTGTTTGACAAGCAGCCATTTGAGCATTGCAGGAGCAGGCTCCTCGAAGATATGTTTAATAAATGGAATCAGTTGATTGAAGAGGTCAAGGGATTCTTCCTTCTTACCAGCAACAAAACGCTCATACACCTCAATGTACTGATTCGGATTGATACTGGCAGATGCCATCATACCTCCGGCTGCGCCTTTGGATAACATATCGTAGAAGAACGTATCATCCCCGCACAAGATCGGCTTGGACCCGCTGCGTACCAGCTCGGACATAAGTTCGAGGCTGTTCGTACTGTCTTTAAGACCAATAACTCCGCTCAGGTTCATTATTTTTTTCATCATATCCACAGAGACTCGTACACCTGTACGCGCTGGAATCTCATACACGATAACGGGCACGCCCACTTCAGCCGTCATGCGGAAGTGCTCATATATGCCCTCTTCCGTAGGTCTGTTGTAGTATGGAGTAACCACAAGAACAGCATCAGCCCCGAGCGCTCCGGCTTTCTTCGTTCTCTCCATCGTTGATGCCGTATCATTGGTCCCGGTTCCAACAACAATCGGTATCGACGAATGGATGCTGCTTAACGTTTCTTTGGCAACTTGCACGAGCTGTTCCACTTCATCCCACGTAACGGTAGGTGACTCTCCCGTTGTACCGTTAATTACGAGACCGTGAATACCGCTCTTCGCCATAACCGTAATATAGTTTCGAAAGGAAGCCAGATCGAGCTCACGATCCTTCGTAAAAGGGGTGATTACGGGTATATAGATACCTTGAATCTGTTGTTCGGTTAACATGATAGTAGCCTCCATTTATGTTGAAATTCCATTGAAATCACTTTACCATGGGGAGAGGTATCATAGTTAACTATAATAGTTGATGACTATTATCAATAATTTCGATGATGAAAGGAAGCTAATTATGGATTTGAACTATTTTCAAACCTTTCGTGAAGTGGCTCTGCGGCAAAGTTTTACCAAAGCAGCCGAAGAGCTTGGCTATGCACAATCGAGTGTCACCACACAGATTCAAAAGCTGGAAAAAATCTATAAGGTCAAACTATTCGAACGATACAATAACAATAAAATCCGGCTTACTTCCGCCGGGGAAGAGCTGTTCAAGCTCTCCGGGCAGATCCTGGAGATTTTTGAACATTCGCAGGAGAAACTGACCAAGCAGGGCGGGGGTTCACTTACGATTGCAACGATGGATTCTCTCGCCTCCTATTTTCTGCCTGCACCCATTCAGACCACACGCAAGCAATACCCGGAACTCGGCATTCGGCTGCAAACAGATCGTGAAGACCTCATTTTGCAAAAGGTAAGGGAAGGAGAAGCAGATGTAGGACTTATTTTGGCTAAAGCCTCACCCGAGTCAGGCTTGCAGTGGATCACGATTCGGGAAGAGCCGCTGGTGCTCATTGTCAACTCAGACCATCCGCTTGCGGCTAAACCGAAGATTGAATTAAGTGATCTGGCTAATGAGGAATGGATTATGCCCGAGGATTCCTGCAACTACAGGCAGCTGCTTGAGAGAGAACTGAGAACGAATGGAATTCCGTATAAAGTGGGTCTGGAACTCGGAAGTCCTGAGGCGATCAAACGAAGCATTATGGCTGGGTCAGGTATTTCGCTTTTGCCACTCATGATCGCGCTGGACGAGATCCGGCGGGAGGAACTCACCGTACTGCCACTGAACCATACCGAATTCACACTGGAAATCCAGTTAGTCATCCATACCCGTAAGTGGATATCTCACGCCCTGCACCAATTTATCTCGAATTTGGGAGTGAGAGAATCCGAGTGGTTATCGGCTCGGACGAGCAGTTAATAGGTCATATAATCTAATCCATGCAATTCATACACCTCTTGGTGTGTCAACCGTATTCACATGCGGAAGATCACGCCGGGGGTGTTTTTGTGTTCCCTAACAAGAAGGAATTCGTTTGAGCGAGCTATACTTCGGTGTCTGCCGAGATTCAAAATTTAACAGAAGTTCAGAATTTAAGATTTTAAGTTTACAAAAAATGATATAAATTTCTAGTAGATTCAAATCATTACCAAATAAAGACATAAATTTCAAGCAAGGGAGGCCGGACAGCAACACCTGCATTTGCCAAAGTTCGAATCAGCTCATGTACTCATTCCATCAACCCAATCAGGAGGGATTCCATGCTTTACACCATTATTGTGCCAGTCAACCAGGACTATAACATTCTGAACCTGTTCACAGATTCACTGCTCCGGACGGTAAGCCCATCGACTCAGATTATTTTTATCAACGACGGTTCCGGCTCGGCAGTGTATCAGCATCTGGATAAACTGAAGCAAGAAGTTAGAGAAGGTGTGACCATCGAGATTCTTCAACATGATTTTCCACTCGGTTGCGCGGTGTCGATTAATAGTGCACTGAGCCTTGCGAAGGGGGAATACATTTTCTTCCTGGATTCCGACACGATTCTTCAACCAGACTGGCAACCGATGATGAAAGAGACACTGGATAGCGATATTACGATCGGCATGATTGGAGGTGTTCTGTTGTATCCGCAGACCGGAGGCGTACAGCATTGTGGTATTGCTTTTGCGGATACAATCGGCCGACACCTGTTCCTGAACGCATCCCCTGAAGATATCCCGAAAGAAACATTCTCCGTTCAATTGGTGGTGTTCGCCATGTTCGGCATGAAGCGTGAGGTCTACGAGACGATCGGTAACCTCGACGAGAAATTCTTCAACGGATACGAGGATTTCGATTATCAGATGCGGGCACGAGCTGCCGGATATGATACGGTCATCAACCCGAACATTCAGGCGTATCACTGGGAGCGCAGCAGCGGCATTCACCGTAACTTCAACCGCAAGAACAATCTGGCACGTTTCTGGAAAAAGTGGGGAAGCCAGATCGAAGCTGATGTATGGCCATTCGTATTCAGTCATCTGAAAGCGCAGCTGGACAGTCAAGGCGAATACCAGCATCTGCCGATTGTGGGTATTGATCTTGCCGAGGTACGCAGTGATGCCGATACGTTCTGGACCAAGCTGGAGGAAGCCGACATTGCGCCTGTTGCCGAGGTACGTGATTACTCCAATCGCTTTAATTCCAATGGAGCGATCTGGTTGCCACAGGTGCTGGGCAAAGAACTGATCCATAGTGAGAATCGATTACTGTTTCTGGTAGATAATTTCGCCCGACTGCTGGAGAATCGGTACTGGATTGAGATGAGACACGCTCATCGGGCTAAAGATCTGATTATAGATTTGTACGGCAATGTAATTACGATGGATCGCATCTACGATGGATGCTGGCCTGGAACCAAAGTTCGATAAGCTAACCCATACAACCAAAGTTTATAGGGAGGTACTTCAAAGTGAGCGATACAAAGAGCACGCTGGATCGTGCCGTAAGATTTACCCGGAATCTGGAGTGGCTGGAGCAAGTCGAGAAGGTTATTCCGAGCGGATGCAGTACGTTAGCCAAAGCACCTGAGCGTTTATTCCCGGGGCATACGCCCGTGTGTTGTGCAGAGGCTTACAAATCCCGATTTACAGATATCGATGGTAATGAATGGCTGGATTGCGAGATGGCGATGGGAACGGCGCCATGGGGCCATGCCAGACATGAGGTCCAACTTACCGTTATTCATCAGCTGAAAAAAGGGACAAGCTTCTCGGTTCCGGCTGACATTGAGCTTGAATGTGCGGAGTTGATTCTGGAGCGGTTCGAGGGACGCTACCCGTCACTACGCTTCACCAAGAGCGGAGCCGATGCAGTGAGTGGAGCGGTGCGGCTGGCCCGTGCTGCAAGCGGCAAAAGCAAGGTCATTGCAACGGCGTATCACGGATGGCATGATTGGTCCGCCTACGGGTATTATGGTGGCCAAACGAAAGAACGTGGCATCCCGGTAGATATTGAGCGTTCAACGTTGTGGGTAGACAAGCCTTCTGCCGAGCGAATCGAGGCCCTGATTGCTTCCTCTCCAGAGGACATCGCATGTATTGTGCTGTGTCCCAATGAGTGGAAAAAGGAGTCGCTGGAGGACGTGGTAACACGATGCCGCGCCCTGGACATCATTATCATCTTTGATGAGGTGACTTCCGGTATTCGAATGGGCAAGCAGGCTACAGCAGGAGAATATGACATCTGGCCTGACCTGCTCTGTATCTCCAAAGGCATGGCCAATGGGTTGCCGCTCGCAGCCGTCATGGGGCCACAGCATTTAATGTCCCTGTCGGGACAAGTCCGGTTCAGCAATGCTCATTCCAGTGAAACAACAGCACTCGCGGCTGCCATTGCCTGTGAACGGTTGATGAAAAATGCGAAAGTATGGCCAACCTGGCGTGATCCGGCAACCCGAATCATGGATCGTCTGGAATCTGAACTGGTGTTGCTTGGATTAACGGATGAATTGGCATTGAAGGGGACTTATGCAAGCTTCTGCATTCATTCCCTGACCGAGGATAACTTCCAAGCTGATCCTTTCCGTGAGTTCATGGTGAAGAAGATGGCGCACTTCGGCATTTTCACCAAAGGATACTTTATTTTCTCCGATGCTCATACACGGGAGGAATTGGTCTGGGTCGAGGAAGCTCTGCTGCAGATTCTGTCGGACTGGAAAGAGATTCAGAAGCAGGAACATTTGGAATCCATGAAACTTGCCAAAACGCATAAAGCTTAATTCTGTAATGTGAATCTAATAAAATCGTTAATCGACAATCGACTAGGAGGAATATTCAATGAAAGCACTCGTATACCAGGATCTCAAACAGGTGGCTTACCAGGATATTGATGAGCCAAACATTCAAAAACCAAATCAGATTAAAGTGAAAATCTATGGCTCAGGCATCTGCGGTACAGATCTGAATATTGTCAAAGGCAAAGTCCCTGCGAATAAAGGAACGGTTATTGGTCATGAAGGTGTGGGCACAGTCGTTGAAGTGGGCGACGAAGTTCGGGGTTTCAAGGTAGGCGATCGCGTATTGGTTGACCCGACCCAATCATGCGGAACCTGCTCATACTGCCGGGAAGGGTTATTCATCTACTGCGAGAACTTCGATGACTACCAGGTAGGCATGACCACTCACGGAACCTTTGCAGAATATTTCGTAGGGGACGAGAAGTATATCTACTCCATCCCGGATTCCATGAGCTGGGAAACGGCCATGATGATTGAACCGCTTGGATGTGTTCTGCAGACGTTCATGAAAGCAGGAGTGAAGCCAAGTGACTCTGTACTCGTGCTCGGTTCCGGTGCAATTGGTTCCTTATGTCAGCTAGTAAGTAAACGATTGGCAAGGCTTACGGTAGGTACGGAAGTGGACCCATACCGTAAAGAGTTTGCTTCTGGTATCTCGGATCATGTCTTCTATCCACAGGACCTTACACTCGATAAAGTGTACGAGATCAACAATAACAAGAAGTTTGATCTGATCGTTGATGCCGTTGGAAATCAGCTTCATGTGGGATTTGAGTTGATTGCCAAAGGCGGCAGAATCATTCCGATGGGTTATGACGACAGCTATGAGGTGACGTTCAAATCAACAGCCGTGATTAATGATGGGATTAGTATCATTGGTGCGGTGGCGAATCATTCGATGATCAGTACGGCATTGAAATTTGCACAGAGTATTCCTGAACTGGAGCAGATGGTGACAGCCAAGGAATTGTTGAGCGATTATGAACAAGCCTTCAATGGAACGATCGGATATAACTTGCGGACAGGAGAGACTTTACCCATGAATTCGGTGAAAACAGCTCTTATCTTATAAGCATGTAGACATTAGCGGGTTCGCCGCTGCGAGAAGTAGGAAATCGCAGCGGTGAAAACCCCAGAAAGAAGGGATATGGATTGAAACTGCTTCAAGATTTGCCGAAGAATCCGCGGTACTCCATTTTGCTCGAACCGGTATGGGCCATTCCGGGCACGATCGTTCTCTTTTATGCTCCTTTATATATGAAGGAAGCCGGACTTTCGGATATTGAAATAGGTATAATCAATTCGGTAAATCTTTATTTTGCCTTTATCTTTCAACTGTTTGCAGGTTCCATTACGAATAAGCTGGGGCGCAAGCGAACAACGCTGATCTTTGATCTGATTGCCTGGAGTGTACCCATGTTCATTTGGGCCTTCTCCCAGAATTTCTGGCTGTTCATGATAGCCTACTTACTGAATGCAACGTCCAAGTTTGTCACGGTCGCGTTTAACTGTCTCATCATTGAGGATGTCGAGGAACACAAACGATCCAAAGTGTTTGCCATACTCAACATGATTATTACAGGGGCTGGGGTACTCACTCCTATTGCCGGGGTTGTCATTGCTGACTTTGGTATTGTGCCTACACTGGCGAGCATTTATTTTGTCGGGGGCATTCTCATGACGGCCATGTTCTTCATTCGTAATCGATATACGGATGAGACCGAAGTCGGTAAGGAACTTATGGGATTGCATAGTAAAACCCGCGTGCTTCAAAGTCTGGGTTCCAGTCTGCGCCTGTTTGGCAAATCGTTCTACAAACGAAGACTCCTTCCGATTATTCTGATTACGGTGTTGTCCAATCTGATCCTGCAACTGAATTTCTTTCAGGTGATTTTCTTCAAGGAACAGTTGAAGTTCGATGACCGGGTCATTTCGTTTATCCCGGTAGTCACCGCAGTAACTGTCATGCTGCTCTATCTGGTCATTATTCCACGGCTGAAACGGCGTTCGGAAGAAAGGTATGTTGGATTTTCCATCGTGGTCAGTACAGCGGGGGCCATTCTCTTTCTATTGATTCCTGTGGGGAATATAGCGATGTTGTTTCTCACGTTAATCGTACTTGCTGCCGGCAATTTCATTTTGCAGACGTACCGGGATTCTCTGCTGATGAACCGATTGGGTACGCATGAGAAAGCCGACATGTTCTCGGCCGTGCAGACGGTCATGACATTAACAGCCATTCCGTCCGGTTACCTCACGGGATTACTCTATCATCACAATCCCACGCTGTTGTTCGGCGTCATTCTTGCCCTGTATCTTATACTGATGGTCATTATGTTATTCCTGCGTGATCCGCAAGAGCACTCCCAAGTGTTGGAGGCTTACAAAAATATGTAGAAGAAGGGCTTTTATGTATATGGAGCGAATATGTAGTACAGAAAATACCTTGGGAGGCTAGAAGATGACTAACGTAATGACAACAGAAGCACGGAAGCAATGGAACTGGATGAACGAACCTGAGACCTGGTCCTATACGGATGAGGGAGGTGTGCTGGTGGAAGCACAGGCGGATACGGACTTTTTCCAAGATCCAGCAGGGAAGCACATTCGTGCAACTGCTCCGTTCTTATCCATGCCTGTGCATGGAGACTTCGAAATTACAACCCAATTAACGGTGGATATGAAAAATCAATATGACTCTGGATGTCTGATGGTGATGGCGGACGATCGTAACTGGTGCAAAATTTGTTTTGAATATGATGGGAAAGCACCTACGATCGTGTCGGTGGTCACACGTGACGGGTCATCCGATGATTGTAATTCGGTTGAAGTCCCCGTATCTGATCCCTATCTGCGCATACGCAAAGTAGAGGACTGTATCTCATTCTTTTATTCACCCGATGGGGCTGATTGGAAACTAATTCGTTATTTCGGCATGCCGATACAAGGGGAACTTCGAGCTGGATTAGTTGTTCAGTCGCCGACGGGAACGGGCTGTACGTGTCACTTTTTATCGGTGAACGTGACACTTCCAGACTTGACTGCACGCTTCTAATCCAATCCCCGGCCGAACATTGGAGGGAGAACAGATTCATGGTTAAAGCTTTTATTTTTGATTTTGATGGACTCATTGTAGATACGGAGACACCTTGGTACTATGCTTTTCGGGATATCTATGAGGAACACGGAGTTGAACTTGGCCTGGAACTGTGGTCGAAAAATGTGGGGACTTCCTTTGAGGAGTTTCATCCGTTTCTGTATCTGGAGCAGGCGCTCCAAACAAAGATAGATCATGACCAGATCAAGCTGCTCTCGGAACAGAAATATGAAGTATACCTGGGACAAGCCGCAATTCTTCCCGGGGTGTATGAATTGCTTCAATCTGCCAGGAATAAGGGGATTACGCTCGCTGTTGCTTCCAGCTCTACCCGGGACTGGGTGCATGGTTACTTGCAGAAATTAGGCATTTTTGATTATTTCGCAGTCATTCATACATCTGAGGATGTGAAGCGAGTCAAACCTGATCCTGAACTGTACCTTCTTGCTCTCCAAAGCCTAGGGATTGAGGCTTCCGAAGCCATTGTGTTCGAAGACTCACCTAACGGACTGAAGGCTGCCAATGCCGCAGGGATTCGTTGTATCATCGTGCCGAACGAGGTAACCCGAGGTCTGGAATTCGCAATGCATGATCTGCGGTTATCCTCGCTGGCCGAGATAGATATGGAGATCCTTTAACCCAGGTATTGCTTGCGTAGCTCGATCGGGGAGATCCCTTCGTATTTTTTGAATACTGATCCAAAGTAACTGGCACTGTTGAAACCAACCGCTTTGGCTATTTCATGAGCCGTAGTGGCATCATTTTCAATGAGCATTTCCTTGGCTTTCAACAACCGATATCGCATCAGGTACTCCAATGGAGTCATTTGATATTCTTTATTGAATATGCGATTCAGGTGCTGTTCGGTTACATCCATCTGTTGAGCCAACATGGTGAGAGAGATATCCTGATGATAATTTTGTTTGATAAAAGTAACGAGTTCAGCCAATCTTAATCGGGCATCAGAACGTTCATAAACACTATAGCGTTCACCTTCAATGGTTAATCTGACCAAAAGCATATACAGTAACGCGGATACGTGCCAGATCTGATCCTTGTGCCGGGACTGCAGCGCCAACGTAATTTCATGCAACAGGATATGAAGCATTCCATCCGGCTTGAAGGCGCGCAGCTCCCCGATCTGCAAGGTATGCAAGAACCGTGGCAATAAATAGCCATTGAAAGACAGACAATTGAATCGTAATGAATCACTCAGATTGTGGTAACGATAGGTCACCTCAGGAAACATGATGAGAGCGGTTCCTTTATGGATCATGAATTCATGATTCTTCGCTGTGATGCGCCCTGTTCCTCCGATACACTGTACAATGCTGTAATCGCGTGAATGGTCGTTCCAATTCATCAATTCATCTACGGTCAACTGGTTTTGCCCTGTAATCATGAGTGGCATATCGGTATCCAGCGGATTCCCCATGCTAGGTTTCGGCATCGTCGTGTTATTCCTCTTTTCGTTAAAGGATCGTGTGCGTTAGTGGCGTGGTTACAGCGTTAAAAGAAACCTAGGAAGAATTATATTACATAAATGTAATTAATTTAAATGTATTACGATCAACAAAAAGAGCTTAGATATAATCAACTCCAGATTTTCTGGCAGATGGAACAGCGATGAAACGATTGGCACGACCAGCTTCGATCCATGGATGTGAAGGTAGGGCTGCCTTGCCAACAGAATGCGAAACAGTATACGCTATAACAGATGAGTATTTAAGGAAAGGGATGCGATCATGAAGAAAGTCATCGTAGTCGGAGCGGGAATTCTGGGGCATCCACAGCCTATCAATTAGCCAAAATGGGTGCAGAGGTACGGATCATAGACCGGAAAGATATAGGACAGGCGACGGATGCAGCGGCTGGTATCATCTGTCCATGGCTGTCTCAGCGCCGCAATCAGGATTGGTATCAGCTAGCCAAGGCTGGTGCACGATTCTACCCTGAGCTTGTTGCGGAACTTGAGAGTGGAGGAGAAACGGAGACCGGTTATGCTCAAGTAGGAGCGCTCAGTATTCATACGGATGTGGATAAAATCAGCAAGATGGAAGAACGGGCACAGCTTCGAAAAGCAGATGCACCAGAGATTGGTGAGATTACACCTCTGGATGCCAAAGAAACCCGTGAGCGTTTTCCTCTGTTGGAGGAAAGTTATCAATCGGTACATATCAGCGGTGCTGCGCGTATAGATGGACGTGCACTTCGTGATGCATTCATCCGATCAGCAGAGCGTAACGGGGCTAGACTGATTCACGGGGATGCCACACTTCAATACGAAGCTGATCGGGTCATTGGGGTAAACGTTAATGGCCAGAACTTTCTGGCAGATGAAGTCATCGTCTGTGCAGGCGCATGGGCGAATGCACTACTGAAGCCGCTGGGCATACACTTTAAAGTGCACTATCAAAAGGCACAAATTATACATTTACAAGTCACGGATGCGGAGGATACAGGCAGCTGGCCTGTAATCATGCCACCTTCTGACCAATATCTGCTGGCCTTTGCTGATCAGAAGATTGTCATTGGGGCAACTCATGAAAATGATGTAGAGGGCTATGATACAAGAGTAACCGCAGGGGGCATGCAGGAAGTTTTGAATAAAGGACTGGAATTGGCACCGGGTCTGGCAAATAGTACTTTCCAGGAAGCAAGAGTGGGTTTTCGTCCATTTACACCCGGTTTTCTGCCCGTCATGGGAACTGTGCCGGGTTGGCAGGGTCTGATCACAGCGAATGGCCTTGGAGCCTCCGGTTTGACAATGGGTCCCTATATCGGGAGTCAACTGGCCAAATTGGCTCTCGGCATGGAACTGGATATCGATATGCAGCCCTATAATGTTGGCAAAGCAATGGATGTAATTGAAAGAGGTGAATCATGACCTATTCACAACGTTTATCCGAGGGAGCTAACTCGTCTGATATCGTATATCTGGAGCATCAGATTGAGGTGACGAAAGAAGAATTGCAATTCGCTTCTGAGATACTGGAAAAGTCCGAACGAGAGTTGGCAGATCTGAAGTCTTCATCAGTCGAAAGTAATGTGCCGAGCGACCCCTCTGACGATTCGGATGAGCAAGCTATCATGGAGAAATCAAGCCAGACGCGAGCGACCATGGAGACTCTGTCTACACAGCTGGAGCAGCTAGAGGAAGCATTAGCGAAGCTAGGAGATTAATCTGGATACTTCGGCCCCAGGGCAGTTGTTGACCCATCTGCCAGTGAAGATCATTGGCTAAGAGAAAGGTTTCATTATGATTGGATATACAACCCAAAAAAAGCGGCAGATCAGACGTGAACGTCTTGATCTGCCGCTTTGGTATGCCCGTATGAAGATGGACGATTTAATTCGGATGTATGGAAACGTTCTGTCTCACAACCGTTTTGAATTCTTCCTCTTTGGCTTGTTTGGTACGTGTGATGAAGAAGGATAGAATCAATCCCAGTACAGCAATACCGATGATCACCACATAAGCATCATTGATACCCTGGATCATGGATTCGGTAGCCAACTGCTGCTGACTCAGGCCATTCGCTGCACCCGTTGCTACCATATCTTGCACATGTGCTGTTGTACGGCTGGTCATTACACTTACGAGCAAGGAAGTACCTACAGCGCCAGCAACTTGTCTGACGGTGTTGGAGATTGCTGTACCGTGTGTGCCCAGTCTGGGTGGCAATTGGTTAAGACCCGCAGTTTGAATCGGCATCATGAGCAACGCCATCCCAATTCGGCGGCCGGTGGACATGAGTACGAGGTAACCATAACTGGTCGAATCCGTTAAGTCGATGAAGCCAATGGTCGTGACGATGGTAATAGCCATACCGATCACAGCCAGCCATTTCGCTCCATATCGGTCAAACAATTTTCCGGCTACAGGCATCAGGAAGCCCATGACAAGAGCGCCTGGAAGGAGCAATAATCCGGACTCCAGTGGAGAGTAGCCGCGAGCGTTCTGAAGATATAAAGGAAGCAACATCATGTCAGCATACATAATCATGGTGATCGCGATACTAATAATTGTCGTTAGGGAGAACATGCTATACTTGAAAGCTCGCAGATCAAGCAGCGGGTTCTCGGAAACGAGCTGACGCCAAGTGAACAGGGTGAGTCCGATGATTCCTGCAGTAATGCAGATGAGTACTTCTGCACTCGACCATCCCAGACTTCCAGCTCTGCTGAAGCCATACAGCAATGCGCCAAATCCGATGGTGGATAGCACCACACTGATCGTATCGAACTTGGTGTTGACCCGTTCAGATACATTCTTCAGATATACAAAAGCAAAAGCAATGACAATGAGGGTTAATGGAATCATACCGTAGAACATCGTTTGCCATGTATAGTTCTCCAGAATATAACCGGCAAGGGTAGGTCCGATTGCAGGGGCAAATATGATGGCAAAACCAACCATGCCCATGGCAGATCCTCTTTTTTCAGGAGCGAACAAGGTTAGAATAACATGCATTAAGAGCGGCATGATAATGCCGGCACCTGCAGCCTGAATCATGCGACCCGTCAGCAATGTACCAAAATTGTTTGCAAGAGCGGATACGATCGTACCGATCAGGAAAATAAACATGGACGCTTGGAATAATTGCTTGGTGGAGAAGCGTTGCATGAAGTAGGCTGTGATGGGAATAAGCACCCCATTAACCAGCATGTAACCCGTTGTTAACCATTGTGCTGTTGCGGCGGAGATGTTAAAGTCACCCATTAGCTCCGGTGTAGCGACACTCATGATGGTTTGATTCAACGTTGCAAGGAAGGCTCCCAAGATCATAATAAAGAGGATGGGGCCTTTCTTTACGGATAATTCATCTTGAACTCTGGCTTGACTCAATCTTGTTCATCCTTTCAATCCACACGTGACTAAATTTACAACGTGTTGTATAGTTTACATTGTATTTATTGAATTATATACATATTCGGACAGAATACAATTTACGTTTTGGCGTATTTTCGTTGTTTATTTAACAAAAATACAAATTATGTTGTGTAACATTAGAATAAACGACTAATTATACAAAATTGTAATGTTACAAATTTGAAGGAGAAGGTGCGCATGAAAAAAGAAAAAAAATCTGCTACAGATCCTCGAATACTTAGGACAAGAAAGTTGATTCGTGATGCATTTGTTGACCTCTTGCAGGAAATGGACATCGAAAAACTGTCCGTTAACCGGATTGCTGAAAGAGCAACCATTAACCGAGTAACCTTTTATCTGCATTATCGTGACATTACAGACATGATGGAGAAAATGGCTGATGAAATGATCGAGCATATTGAACAGATCATAGAAGAATATGCTCCTCATTTCGAGAGTGGCACAAGTGATGAGGGGTGGCCAGTTCTTGTGAAAGTGCTTGAGCACTTTGCTGAACATTCGAAGTTCTATAGAGTCGTTCTCGCTTCCAAAAGAACACCCATCTTTACAGAGCGCCTTTTGAAATTGCTCACAAGACTCGTTACAGCCAAAGTTGAGAGGGAGGAGGTGGGAAGCGCTCTTGCCGAAGCTGGTATTCATAAGGAAATTGCTATCTGGTACAGTTCCTCAGCCCTGATTGGTACCATAATAGCTTGGCTTCGTAAGGACATGCCTTATGCACCGCATTTCCTAGCCAAGCAGTTTTCTTTAATTCGAACGTATTCTTATGATGACTTGATATGACAAAAAAACATCTGTCGATAGTCAGCATCAACTACATACAGATGTTTTGCAACAATTAACCAATGTCTATTCTCTTGTGCGAGTCCTTAATATCATATACAGCCCGATGAGTGCAGCCAGAACCCCGAAAAAAATGCCGGACAGTCCATTATAAAAGGTTGGATCTCCTTTATAGGCAAAGGACATAATCGCAGTTTGTGTTAATGAAAGTGAGATTAAAGATGAAGAGAAATTCGTCAGTTTGATGGCTTCAATGACAGGCTCATTATTCCGTCTTGCTATGACAACGCCTCCGAGAGAAACCGCGATCTCTGTAAACGTCACAGCAGCTATGATGAAGGCGACATATTGAGGGTAATGTGTTCTGCTGCCAGCAACAAACAATAGTTTACTGCAATAAATGACGTACACTACACTTGATGCAAGTACAATATTGCCGATAACGTGATATGCTGCATATTGCTTTTTTTGGATTTCCTCCGGACTGGAATTACCGAGACTTGAGTCTTTATGTGCCTTGGCTGCGTAATACTTGGCAACGGCGATGCCGATATTATAAAAGGCGTTAATACATAAAAAGAAGGAGAGCGAGAAGATTCCCAAGAGTAGTTTTCCCACTGCAATCAGGGCATTGAGTGGGATGGACAATTTGGCAAAATAGATAATGCGATTATTTTTAACTTGTAGCGCAGATTCTCCCGTATTAAATTGACGTGTCCAATTCACTGTATCTCCTCCAGAACGAAACCCCGATGTACAAAGAACGAGTTCGGTGTTCAGCATACCACAGTAAACGATATGGTCCACGTATTAAATTTAGAAATGTTCTTGAAAAAAGGTGTACAAGAAGATTAGGTGAGGTGAGTTTGCGTCGAAGTCACGGAATGATCTTCACTACTATGCATGACGTGCACAGTTTCCTTCGGAACAGACCCTTGATGAGCAATACGTTGCTGTTCCGAGATGAGGAATTCCACTTTGTGGTTCAGATGCTCCAGTTTCTTATCGTAATGCTTGTAGGTATAGAAACCGATCACAGCCTTAATCGCAAAGAAAATGACAGCTGCCGCAATAATCAATATATAGTTAGAAGCAATATGTTTGATCCAGCTATTAACTTCATTCATCACCTATAACCTCCCTTTCTAAGAACGCAGATTACTTTATTCATTGCCTTCACTATAGGAAAGGTTACATGGGAAATGTTCTCAAATTCATAGTTGCATTTGGAGAGCTAAACAATCTGTACATCAACGGTGCAGAGAAGTTAACGTAGGATGACAACTTTTGAGCCTTGCTTTTTACAAATACAATCATATAATGATTAACGACTACTTGAGATAGAAAAGAGGAAATCTATGCCTACAATACTGGTTGCTGACGACGATGTGAACATTCGTGAACTTGTCTGTTTATTTCTAAGGAACGACGGATTCGAAACCGCTGAAGCTGCCGACGGCCAAGAAGCATTGACCGTTTATGGCTCAACGCATATTGATCTGGTTGTACTCGATATCATGATGCCCATTATGGATGGCTGGACGTTATGCAAGGAGCTGCGAAGAGCGAATCCTGATCTTCCGTTACTCATGCTGACTGCGCGAGGTGAGACTTGGGAGAAGGTCAAAGGCTTCGAACTGGGCACAGATGATTATTTGACGAAACCATTTGACCCATTGGAGCTGACCGCCCGTGTCAGAGCGCTGTTGAAACGCTACAAGATTGGTTCGACTCAGATGATTCAGTTCGGTCAGGTTACTCTGGATCGGCAGAGTTATAAAGTGGTCATGGGTACAGAGTCGTTAACCTTGCCACTCAAGGAATTCGAGTTACTATACAAGCTTGCTGGGACGCCGGGTCAAGTCTATACGCGTGAGCAGTTAATTGATCAGATCTGGGGGATTGATTACGCCGGAGATGATCGAACGGTGGATGTACATATTAAGCGACTCCGCGAACGCTTCGCGACGACATCGGATTTTCAGATTCAAACTGTTCGTGGTCTGGGATACCGGCTTGAGGTTAACGGATGATTAAATCTTTATATATTCGTGTAGTTCTGACCTTTCTGGTATCGGTTATTGCAGGAACGGCCATTTCTTTTATGGTGTCAACCTTAATATTTGAAGATCAATTAAACGAAAATGCTCAAATTAACATACGCAACTTTGGCCAGGACGTTGTGCAGATTTATAAGACACTGCCTGTTGATGAAGCAGAATCATTCGTTAGTAGAATGAAACAACTTGATTCGTATCATATTCGAATTTATGATGCAACGGGCAAGTTCCAGTCTTATGGGAAGCTTAACGAACATAAATCATCCGCCGTATCGACGGATCAACTCAAGAAGGTTTTAAACGGAGGGGTCGTGCAGGACACACCTAAAGGTATCGCTACCGTTCTTTTGGGGCTACCGATCAAGACGGAAATGGGCACAAAAGCGATGTTTCTAGAAACACTCTCACCGCCCTCAGCCTCTTTTGTGGTCCAGTTTGGCTTGATTTTTGCAAGCTGTTCGTTGATTGCAGGAAGCTTGTTGATTCTGGTTGCTTCTGTATATCTGGTTAGACCGATCAAAAAATTGACCAAAGCGACTAAACGGATTGCAGCCGGGGATTTCAACGTCAAGTTGAATATTAAGCAAACGAGTGAGATCGGTACGTTGGCTCGTAGTTTCGAAGAAATGATGCATGATCTCCAGCAATTGGAGCAGATGCGCAGGGAATTCGTTACGAATGTGTCGCACGAGGTTCAATCTCCGCTCACTTCGATATCCGGTTACGCTCTAGCGCTCAAGCAAGTAAATCTCGCAGATCACGAACGGAGTCGTTATCTGGATATTATCATCGCTGAAGCGAATCGAATGTCCAAAATGAGCGATAGCCTGCTCAAGCTGAGCATGCTTGAATCGCAGTCACAGCAACTGAGCCTTATCCCATTAAGCCTTGATGAACAGATTAGACGAGTCATCGTGGCACTTCAACCGCAATGGTCTGCTCGTAACATTCATTTCGAGCTTGATTTGGAGAACGTGAAGGTAACGGCTGATCACGATCAGTTAAATCAGGTATGGACAAACATCATCGGAAATAGCATCAAGTTTTCCGAGGATGGCGGTATGATTAAAGTCAGTATCGAAGAGGACTTCAAAAATGTGACTGTTCGAATATCCGACACGGGCATTGGAATTCCCCTGGAAGATCAGAAGCGTATATTCGACCGTTTTTTCAAGGCAGATCGTTCCCACAGCCGCAAATATGACGGGAGTGGTATGGGACTTGCTATCGTTAAACAGATCGTGTCCCTTCATCAGGGTGACATCCGAGTGGAAAGCGAACCTGGTCAAGGCACGACCTTTATTGTCACGTTGCCCATCCATCCACCAACGGATAGTTAGGCTCACAGGATAGGGTCAATGAATAGAATATCCATCGGATTATCTAAACCGAATGTTCATGTCCTATGTAACATGCAAGCTTCCTTGTATGTTACATAGGACATTTTTTTTGCTTGTTCATACTCCGTTCATATTCCGGTCATGGGGAGTACATCTTTCTTGATTAGGATTTCTTAAGCAGCCTGCCAGGCCAATATACAGATTAGGATAGGAGCAGATGAATGTGAATCAACAAGCAGACAGAGAAGTCCAGAGTAAGAGCAAAACCAAGAAAGTGTTAGGCATTTTGTTTAAAGTACTATGCGCAATCATTATAGCAATCTTACTTTTTGTAGCTATCGTATATACCGCCAATAAAATCAGCAGTTATTCGGAGCAAAAAAGAATGGAACCGTATGGTCAACATGTATCCGTAGACGGAAAAAATATGAATGTGTTCATTCAAGGCGAAGGCGAGGAAACGATTGTGCTTCTGCCTGGTTTTGGAACAGCGGCACCAGCGCTTGATTTTAAACCTCTTATCTCCGAGTTATCTCCATATTATAAAGTTGTCGTTGTTGAGCCCTTTGGTTACGGATTGAGCGATCAGACAGAAAAGGAACGCAGCACAGCAAATATCGTCAGTGAAATTCATGAAGCGTTACAGCGTCTACATATTGATCGTTATATCCTCATGGGTCATTCCATTTCGGGGATCTATAGCCTGGATTACGTGAACAAGTATGCAGATGAAATAAGTGCATATGTTGGGCTGGATAGCAGTGTTCCAGCGATAAGTGAACAGAAGATTGATTCATCAGATACACAACCGATTAAATGGTTCCGCAACTTAGGTTTTGCCCGAGTGCAACTGAAACTGAGTGCTGACCCTTATGATGGACTGCCTTATGATGAGCAAACGAAAGAACAATTGAACATTCTGATCCGCAAAAATATGTATAATACCACGCAATTAAATGAGGCAGAAAGTATGTATTCCAACTTTAAAGCATCTGAACAGCTAACTTTCCCTGAGAATCTTCCAGTTCTTTTCTTTGTTCAAAAAAATCATCCGGCAGCGGACAATTGGGTTCCCGAACACGAGAAGTTAATAGAGAACTCTGTGCGTGGTGAAGTGGTGTTGCTGGAAGCAAATCATTATTTGTATCGTTCCCATGCCAAAGAAATTGCTGAAAAATTCAGGGGATTTATGACGCAGCAGTAAATATAAATGAATTGGCTTGTTCATATTCAGTTCATATTGACGTCACGGGGAGTACATTTTCATTGGATAAGATTTCATTAGCAGCAAAGAAGACAATCGAACTATCAGTTCAAGACGGGAGAAGATAACACTGACGACGCAGCCAGCGGAAAAGAAAACAAAGAATAGATCCAGGGCCAAAAAAGTGAGAAACATGATACTGAAAATAGTAGGAGCAATCGTAATCGCTATTGTTCTGTTTCTAGGTATTGTTTATATCACAAATGTGATCAGCAGTAATTCTGAGGCGAAAAAGATCGATTCTTACGGTCAGCATGTATCTGTAGACGGAAAAAATATGAATGTGCTCATTCAAGGTGAAGGCAAGGAAACGATCGTGCTTCTGCCTGGTTATGGAACAGCAGCACCAGTGCTTGATTTCAAGTTGCTTATTGATCAATTATCACCATATTACAAAGTTGTTGCTGTTGAGCCATTCGGTTATGGATTAAGTGATGAAACTGAAAAAGAAAGAACCACAGAGAATATCGTAAGTGAAATTCATGAAGCTCTGCAACAACTTGATATTCATAAGTACATGCTCATGGGTCACTCCATTGCAGGCATTTACGGCATTGATTATGTGAATAAATATCCGGATGAAGTAACTGCATTCATCGGAATTGATAGCAGTGTTTCAACACAACCGGGTATGGATGCTAAATTACCTGTAAAAATGTTCAATTTCCTTAAAAAATCAGGTCTGCAAAGATTGGTGGTCAAATTTAGTGGTGACCCCTATGCTGGTCTCGCATTTGATGATCACACCGTAGAGCAAATGAAAATGTTGTCGAATAAAAACTCGAACAGTTCCACGACATTGAATGAGATGGATCATATCTCTTCCAATTTTAAGGAAGCTCAAGGTTTAACTTTCCCTAAAGATCTTCCACTTCTTCTCCTTATCCAGGCGAATAATACAGGCGTAAAAGGGTGGATACCGTTGCACGAAGGACAGATCAAAGACTCGGTACATGGAAAAGTAATCACAATGGATGGCGAACATTACTTGCATCATACGTTATCTAAAGAAATAGCAAAGGACGTTAGAGCATTCATGAACGAAGTGAAATAACTTTCTTGTGAAATTGTACGCATGAGTTCACAGATAGGTATGAACGAATATGAAAAACCTACCTGTAGGGCGGATTCCACAACATGATCAATCCCGCGGTTGCCGTGATGAAAGAGAGAGAGGAATTCAATAATGAGATTATTTGAGATACTGTTAGTTCTATCCTGTTTCGCGTTACTCATAGACCTACTATTTATTAAAAGAAGTGCAAAGAAAATAGGCTTGGGTTTGGGTATAGGAAGTAGCGTTATATTATTAGTTCAATTGTTTGTTGAGGGATACAGATGGCAGTTGCTTGTGGTATATATCATGACGGCTCTATTCATAATCATCGTTTTATTCAGACATTCCGAAAAGATGATGAATCTTAAAATAGGGAAGTTCTTGAAATATAGTTTATCTTCCTTAATCGTTATTCTGCTTGTTGGTTCTACCGTCTTGTCTGTATACTTACCTGTTTTTGATCTGCCGAAGCTTGATGGTCCAGAGAAGGTGGGGACTCAAACATTTCATTTAACAGACCAGAACAGAGACGAAATCTTCACTGAAGATCAAAGCGATAAGAGAGAACTAATGGTTCAAGTTTGGTACCCTACTGAAAATAGCAATAACAAAAAGCGTGACACGCTGTTTCCAAATAATAAAGAAATGTTCAAAAAATATATTCAGAGCTTCTCTGCTTCTTTAAAACTGCCCGAATTTGTGCTCGACTACTGGAAGTATAGTCGGACCAACTCTTATGAAAATGTAGAAATAATACCTTCTGCAACTCCTTATCCCGTGGTACTGCTATCTCATGGTATGGGAACCAGTAGAGTTCTACAAGCATCACAGGCGGAGAATCTGGCCAGTCATGGGTTTATCGTGGTCACCATCGATCATACGTATAGCACCTTTGCTACCCTTTTTCCAGATGGCCGTGTAACGGATTACAAAAAAAGTACGACTACACTAGATGAACGTACAAAAACAGGGAGTATATGGACGAAAGATGTGGAGTTTGTAATCGATCAAATCGAAAAGCTGAATTCAGGTGAAATTGAAAGTCAGTTTAAAGGAAAAATCGATCTAGATCACATCGGCGCGATGGGGCATTCTTTTGGGGGTGCAACCGCGTTTAATGCAACGTATTTAGATCAGAGAATCAAGGCCGGGTTAATATGGATGGGTCACTATATGAAGTGGAAAATAGAGATGATATAAACAAGCCGTTTATGTTCATCCGATCGGGAAGTTTTGAAGACTGGTTAGCCAATTTTGAAAATGATAGAAATTCGGATGACGAAGTAACTAAATTTCTTTCAGATGAGCTGCACATTATGAAAAATGTTATTGAACATGGGGGAATGTGATTTATATAGAAGGAACCCAACACTTCAATTTCACAGATCTTCAATTCTATTCGGAGCTGGTTAAACTGTCAGGGATTACAGGAGACATCAATGGTAAAAGAGGGTCAAATATCGTAAATCAATATGTACTCGATTTCTTTAACAAGCAATTGAAAGGAACGGGTGGAGATCTGATTCAGGGGCCGAGCGACAAGTATCCAGAGGTGAAATTTATAGACCCGGAAGAACTCTAATCAACAAAACATTTAAACTCAGGAGATGATGTGAATGGGACGACAAGAGGGAAGACAAATGAGAGTAGTTACGAGGAAAGCCCAAAAACGAACTTCAATCGCCGCGTTAACCCTGGTGTTAACGATGTTAGCTCCGATGTCCGTAATGGCTGCACCGGCAGCAAGTAACAGCAGTAATCCTACGTATGCTATGACCCAAAATGCAGTAGTGGAGAAAGCCAAGTTACTCACCGAGACGTATGGAATAACTAGCGTGCAATATGCCCTTATGGATGGCGGAGAGATTGTGGTGTCTGGTCAGACAGGCAAGAACGATCTAAAAGATAAGGCGCCACTTACTTCAAATACGATCTATGGTATAGGATCGACTAGCAAAATGTTTCTTACAGCTTCTGTTATGAGGCTTGTTGACGAGGGAAAGATTGATTTGGATCTGCCTGTAGTGACCTATTTACCTGATTTTAAGATGAAAGATAACCGCTACACACTAATCACACCACGTATGTTGTTGAATCATTCCTCCGGTCTGTTAGGCAGTACCGGAAGCAATGCCACATTATACGGGGATAACGATACGTATTCACATGACACGTTTCTGGATCAATTGGCGAATCAAAACCTGAAGGCAGATCCTGGCGCATACTCGGTGTATAGTAACGACGGGTTTACGTTGGCTGAGATTATGGTTGAACGTGTTAGCGGCATGAGATTTACAGCTTTTATACACCACTATTTTACGGAACCTCTGGACATGAAACATACCAAAACACCTCAGGATGTCGTTGACCCAGCAGCAATGGCGGGTATCTATTCTCCTTTGGTTAAGGATCAGCTTCCACAAGAGAATTATAATATCATTGCTACTGGAGGCATCTATTCTACTGCTGAAGATCTGTTGAAATTTTCACAAATCTTCACGGGAGAAGTCGATGGCATTCTATCCAGTAAGTCGGTAGAAGCCATGGCGCAAGAAGAATACAAAAGAGGTATGTGGCCGGAGGATAGCGACACGTCCATTTCTTACGGGCTAGGGTGGGATAGTGTGAACTTGTTCCCATTCAGTGAATACGGCATTAAGGCCGTTACGAAAGGTGGAGATACCATATCGTATCATTCATCATTAATCGTACTGCCGGAATACAATCTGGCTGCAGCCGTTACCTCATCAGGTGGGACAAGTGCCAAAGATCAGTTCATTGCGAGTGAATTATTACTTAGCGCACTTGAGGAAAAGGGTATTATTACAGAACGGAAGCCGGAAAAATCATTTGGCGTGCCAGTGAAGACAGATATGCCTAAAGAAATATCCACGTATGCAGGTATATATGGCGCCAATAATTCGGTTAAGAAGATTGAAATGAACAATGCTGGACAAATGACTGTATCCTCACTCACAGCTCCGAGTAATCCGGCTCAAGAATACACATATACAACGGATGGTACTTTTGTTAACGATGCAGGTACAGAAAAGTTGAAATTTGTTACGGAGAAGAATGGAAGTACGTATCTGTGGTCTCGGTCTTATATATCCTTGCCAGGACTTGGGCAGTTGGCATTCTCAGAATATACAGCGGAGAAGCTGGAAGCCAATGATTTATCCCGGGATATTACTGCCTCGTGGGAAAAACGTGAAGGTAAAAGATATTACGTGGTCAATCAGAAATATACATCAACGGTTTATCTTAATTCGTCACCAATCCTCTCTTTTCATATGAACGAAGAGACTCCAGGGTACATGTCCAACAATAAGATTATTGGAGCAAACGAAGCAGTCACGGACCTGCAAATCCCAGGCATGGCTGGACGTGATGCAAAGGAAATTTATTTCTCTAAAAAGAACGGAGTAGAATACATTACAGCCGTAGGTAGCGTATTCGCCAGTGAGGAACTTGTACAACCACTCTATTCGGGTAGACAATCTGCAACAACGATTCAAGCAGATGGATATGCCAGATGGTATTCGATACCAGCAACGATGAAAGGAAAAGTCATGACTGTTAACATGCCTTCAAATGGCGCCTTTGCCGTATATGATCAAAAGGGTGTTTGTATTAATCACACCGTGGTCAGCGGTAAGAATGAGGTTGTCTTACCAGAAAACGGCCGTATTGTATTTGCAGGTGACATGGATTCCAAATTTGAAATTTCATTGAAATAGACGCTTACCTCAGTTGGATATTTGTTCAATCTTAATGAAGGCGAAAATTTCGGTCCTAATTTTAAGGCAGTTAAAAGCTTGTCCTTCCCTAAAGTGAAATAAAATAGTGTCTCCAACAAAAGAAGTCGCGAAATCGCGGCTTCTTTCTGTTCAAGAGATGATGAACATACAAGCGCAGTTACTTTATTGGAAAATTAAGGTTGACACCCCTTGTCATCGCGTATACAATCGTATACATGAATACGTTGTATACAAATGTATACGCGTAATGGAGGTGGCAAAAATGAGAGATCGTGATATGAATGAAACGGATCGAAGTGTACGTCAAGGTGAACGTCCGAAACGTGATGTGAGTGACAGCGAGCAACGTGGAGAGCGTTCCAGACGTGGCAGAGGACATGGTGAACATCAGGGAAAACGGGGCCATGGTGCGCAAACATTCCGTCGCGGCCGGATTCTTTTATTTCTGGAACAAATGCAGAATCGAAGAACGACGCTTGTCAGACAACTTGGACAGGAGGAGTACGAACATATTCGCCCAATGATCAGTGGGGAGTTGAAAGCCATTGATCAGGTCATCGACGAGTATATTCACCTTTTCGAGTTGCAAAATGAAGATTTAACCCCCAATAAGGATCTGGAGAGTGAGCGTGAATAAGTATGATTCGTCGTTTTTTTTCGTATTATCGTCCCTATAAAAAACTGTTTTTAATTGATTTTGGATGTGCTGTCATCGCAGGTTTGCTGGAGCTTGCTTTCCCACTTGCCGTCAGCAAATTCATTAATGAATTGTTGCCAGGTCAGGATTGGCCTCTCATTATGCTTGCCTGCGTAGTGCTGTTATCCATCTATGCACTTAATACCGTATTGAACTATGTAGTTACATATTGGGGACATATGCTAGGCATTAACATTGAGACCAACATGCGAGAGAAGATGTTCGCTCACTTGCAGAAGCTGTCCTTCCGGTTCTTCGATAATCGTAAAACGGGCCATCTGATCGGTCATCTAACGAATGATCTGAACGATATCGGCGAGGTCGCTCACCATGGGCCTGAGGATGTTTTTATTGCGATAATGACATTGATCGGATCGTTCTGGCTTATGGCTAACATTAATCTTGAGCTTGCGCTGCTAACCTTTATCATCATCCCAATCATGGCTTGGGTCATTATCGTATTTGGTGGCCGGATGACGAAGACGTACCGGAGACTCTTCGGAGATGTCGGCAATTTCAATGCTCGTATTGAAGACAACGTAGGTGGCATTCGTGTTGTACAATCGTTTGCCAACGAAGAACATGAGAAAGAGCTTTTCTCCGTAGATAACGAGAATTTCCGTAAAACGAAACTGCTTGCCTACAAAACGATGGCGAAAAGTATCTCGGTCAGTTATATGATGATGCGACTGGTTACGGTATTTGTCATGATTAGCGGAGCCTGGTTTTATATCGATGGCAGAATCAATATGGGTGAATTTATGGCCTTCTTGCTCCTGTCCAATATCTTCTTCCGTCCAATTGAGAAAATCAACGCTGTGATTGAAAGTTATCCCAAGGGCATCGCGGGTTTCAAGCGTTATCTGGAGATCATTGATACAGAGCCTGAGATTGCGGACAGCAAAAGTGCCGTTGAATTGAATAACGTGAAGGGGAATATTCGCTTCGAGAACGTCTCTTTCGGTTATGAATCCAGTCGGCGGATTCTGAATGATATCAGTTTGTCCGTTCGACCAGGGGAAACGGTTGCTTTTGTCGGTCCGTCGGGTGCAGGTAAGACGACCATCTGTAGCCTGCTGCCCCGATTCTATGAGGTAGAAGAGGGACGAATCACTGTAGATGGTGTGGACATTCGTGACGTTAAGCTTCAATCGTTACGGAAACATATCGGAATTGTGCAACAGGATGTATTCTTGTTCTCGGGTACCATTAAGGAGAATATCGCTTATGGTGATCTGAGTGCAACGGATGATCAAATCTGGGATGCCGCTCGTCGTGCCTCCTTGGAGGAATTAATTCTCACGTTGCCTGGAGGCATGGATACCGTCATTGGAGAGCGTGGTGTCAAGCTGTCCGGAGGACAGAAACAACGGTTATCTATTGCCCGCATGTTCTTGAAGAATCCACCGATTCTTATTCTGGATGAGGCAACCTCTGCCTTGGATACAGAAACGGAAGCAATGATCCAGCAATCGCTTGCTGAGTTGTCCGTGGGCAGAACCACACTTGTGATTGCTCACCGTTTGACGACCATCAAGAATGCGGATCGAATCATCGTAGTGAATACAGAGGGTATTGCGGAGCAGGGCAATCATGAGGAACTGGTCGCCGCTGGAGGAATATATAGTCGTCTTCATCAGGTGCAATATAGTCACTCTTAATCCATATAAATTAAATTTACACTGGCAACTCCGATGACAGAACAACTTTGTATCTGAATCAAGTAAACCTTGCCGCGCATATGCGCGGCTTTTTAATTTGGATTAAAAAGAGGTTATAAAATGTTAAGCAAAATATAATGTTGACAACGTCCACTAACCTGATTATTATAATGTTGACAATGTCCACTAAAAAGGAGGGTTTGACATCGACTCTCAATACATAAATCCAGATATACTGGCTGACATGCGACGTTTTAACCGTTTTTATACCAACATACTTGGGGTACTCGACAAGCATATTCTCGGAACAGGATATTCCTTTGCAGAAGTGCGGGTCATTATTGAGATTGGTATTCGGGGAGAGAGCATTGCGAACAATTTAGTCGATACACTGACCATTGATCGCAGTTACATGAGCCGAATCGTGAACAAGCTGTCCAAGGAAGGACTGCTAGTGAAAGTGAATTCTGCTGCGGATAGCCGGGTCAGCCTGATTCGTCTAACTGCCAAGGGCGAGGAACTGTATGCTGAATTGAATGATCGGTCTGATCAACAGATTCTGAAGCTGATGCAAGAATTGAATGAAGAAGAGATTCAAGAGGTATACACCTCGATGATGAACATCCAGGAGAAGTTGAACAAGAAGGCAGGAGAGACAATACGATGATACGATTTGAATGTGATTATAACGAAGGTGCGCATGAACGTATTCTGCAAAGACTAATGGAAACCAACATGGAACAGACAAGCGGGTATGGCACGGATGTACACTGCGAGCGTGCAAGAATGCTTATTCGGCAGGCCTGTGATAGCGAGCAGGCAGATATTCATTTCCTGGTAGGGGGTACACAGACGAATACAACGGTGATTGCATCGATTTTGCGTCCATATCAAGGGGTGATTGCTGCGACTTCCGGTCATATCGCGGTGCATGAGACGGGAGCTATTGAAGCAACTGGGCATAAGGTACTCACTGTTCCGAGTGTGGACGGAAAGATTACATCTGAGCAGGTCAGGGCAGTCTATGATGCACACATGAATAATTCGTCACCGGAGCATGGTGTTCAGCCAGGTATGGTCTACATATCTCAACCGACGGAGAACGGAACCATGTACAGCAAGGCAGAACTGCAAGCTTTGCATACCGTCAGCAGAGCGTGTGGTCTTCCATTTTTTGTTGATGGAGCACGTCTTGGGTATGCGCTCGCCTCCCGAGATTGCGATATGACACTTGCTGATCTTGCGCGGTTGTGCGATGTATTCTACATCGGTGGAACCAAGATCGGGGCGTTGATGGGTGAGGCGGTTGTCATCCTGAATGATGCGCTCAAACTGGATTTCCGTTATATGATCAAACAAAAAGGTGGTTTGCTTGCCAAAGGCAGACTGCTGGGCATTCAATTCGAAACGTTGTTTGAAGACGGGCTGTACCTCGATATTTCCCGTCATGCAGTGGACATGGCCTTGAGAATTCATGATACCCTGGAACAGCAAGGGGTGCAGTTCCTGTACGATTCACCAACCAATCAGCAGTTTCCGATTCTACCGGATCTTCTGCTTGAGCAATTACGCAGTGACTATACCTTCTCATTTTGGGAAAAGGTTGACGATAGACACAGTGCGGTTCGTTTCTGTACCAGCTGGGCAACCCGGCAGGAGAATGTGGATTCACTGACTCGTGATATCGTTCAATTATTGCAGGCAGAGATGCAGGTTCCGGAACGAGTCGAAGCTGTGGTCTAATCTTTGAAAAATGGGAATCCGTCTCCCGTCAATGTTGATATATTGAGAAAGGACAACCCGTTACAATCCGTGGTTGTCCTTTTTTATATGCCGCTCAACCAACTCACTCAGTTCCCGTTTCTGTTGGAATAACTCTTAGGTCCTGTGAGAGGATCAGGCAAGCATGTAAGACTATTGATATACCGCTGAAGAATGATAACTGGGCATAATAATAGTAGGTTAACAGGATTAGGCGAATAGAGTTTATTTGAAGAAGGGTGAACCCGGTGATGAAAAGGTTATCGAAATATGTGAGACGAATCTTGATCGACAGATTGGAATCTCAGATCAAGTTGGAAGAGAATCCTGTATATAAAGATCTATACTTTAGATGCTGGTTAGAATTCATTTCCGATGAAATGAAGACCACATCCTCTCGCAGAACAGGTTCAAGGTGTGGGTGAAGCATAGGAGCAGATGATCTTGGTCGTAAAATACAGACATTATAAAGTGAATTGACATTCACTTCGGATTAAAGTTATTATAGACACATTAGATCCTTAATTAAGGAGAGATTAATGGTTATGAATAACGGAAATGCGTCTGGCCTCAGGAACGAATCGATGATTGGTAAGACCTCCGCTGTGGCAACGTTACAGGAAACCCATATCCTGTCATTGCTCCAACCGTCCCCTGGAGAACGAATCCTGGATGTAGGTTGCGGAAATGGGAATCTGACAGCCCAAATTGCAGCAGCAGGTGCACTGCCTACAGGCATAGATCTGTCAGAGGAGATGATTAGGCAAGCTCAGGATCAATATCCCGATCTGAATATTCAAGTGGGGGATGCATGTCATTATCGGACAGACGAACCATTTGATGCTGTCTTCTCTCATGCCGCTTTACATTGGATACAGGATTCTTCTGCTGTTATTCAGACCATACAGTTAGCGCTCAAGGAGGGTGGACGGTTTGTGGCTGAATTTGCCGGTAGTGGCAACATTGCTACACTCACCGGGGCGATTCGGGAGGAATTGCATGCCCATGGATATGGATGGGAAGCACGTAATCCATGGTATCATCCGACAATTGGCGAATTTGCGAGTCTGTTGGAGCATAACGGACTCCGTGTCACCCTGGCTCAACACTTTGATCAACGTCCACACCTCAAGCCAGGCATCAGAAAATGGTTAAACAGCTTTGCTGTTTATTTCTTCAAGGATATCGCACCTGCGGAACAGGAAGTCATGATGGATGCCATCGAGAAGAAGGTACAGTCACGCCTTATGCGTGATGGGCAATGGTTTCCTGACACGAGCCGCTTGCGAGTCGTAGCGGTTAAGGAAGGGAGGAATCTATTATGAAAATGGACCCTCCCAAGATACAGGAGCATTTGCTGGAATTGGAAACGATTCAATTCCTGGAATCCAAGGTAGAGTACAAACATAAATTAATCGAGAACACTATGCTGGATCAACAGGAAGCCAGTAAAGTTTCATTTGAGAACGTCGTATTCAGACATGTGACAATCTCGGATTCCACGTTGGATCAATTTGAATTTACAGATGTCCGGTTCGAACACTGCGACTTCTCCAATGTTAATCTTTCAAGTGCGTTTATGCACCGTACAGAATGGAGCAACTGCAAGTTTGTTGGAACAGATTTTTCTAATAGCCGATTGCAAAATGTTCATTTCACTCATGGCTTAGGAGACTATAGCAATTTCCGATTTGCCCATCTTAAACAGGTCTCTTTTTCCGAATGCACGTTAATTGGTGTGGACTTTGCCTATCTGGCTTTGCAGAAAATCGCCTTGGATCAATGTAACATAGATCAGGCGTCTTTGACGGGAACCACAATGAAGGGTATGGACCTTAGTACTTGCAATTTTGATTCTTTGGTGCTGACTATGGAAGATCTTCACGGATGTGTAATCTCACCATATCAGGCGGCTACGTTTGTTGGGTTAATGGGCATCGTCATCAAATAAAAAATATCAGTGTGTTGAAAGAACGAGGTTGCCAAGAAAGTAGAAATGTGTATAATTGGAGACACATTAGAATATAAGAGGTTTTCTAGGGTTCCGCGACGCATGCGTCGGTCTGGTCCGAGAGAAAACCCGCAACCTGTTGGTTGTGCCACGGAGGGACAAAAGCCTGGGAGATGAACTGCTACAATGCAGTTTGTTTCCCGGGCTTTTTTGTTTTTCTGCTAATGAACCCTTACGGGTTGCAAAACAATATGGATAAAAGAAGGAGTGTTACAGGGATGAACAAAACCTGGATGTCGGTCATGATTGCTGCGCTGTTTGAAGTAGGTTGGGTCATTGGATTAAAACATGCCAGCGGTCTGCTGGAGTGGGGGCTTACATTGATCGCCATCATGGTCAGTTTCACCTTGATGATCTCGGCAGCTCGTTCGCTTGATGTAGGTACGGTATATGCTGTGTTCGTTGGTTTGGGTACAGCGGGTACTATTCTGGCAGAAATTATATTGTTCAATGCTACCCTGCAAATCGGCAAGATGGTGCTTATTGGCGTGTTATTACTGGGTGTCATCGGCCTGAAAATGTGGAGTAAAGAGAAAACAGCGAAGGTGGGTCAGTCATGAATTGGGTATTTCTAATTTTGGCAGGGGTATTCGAGATGATTGGGGTTGTCATGATTAACAAGCTTCACAAAGATCGCAGCCTGATCGCTATCCTATTGCTGATTGCAGGTTTTGGGTTAAGTTTTCTGTTCCTGTCTCTGGCCATGCGGACTCTTCCGATGGGAACAGCTTATGCCGTATGGACGGGAATAGGAGCCTCCGGTGGTGCTATTCTGGGCATGATGTTTTACGGAGAACCTCGAAATGCATGGAGAATTGTCTTTATCGCGATGGTGCTCGGATCAGCAGTAGGTCTCAAAATGGTCGGTTAAATAGATTTAAATAAAAAGATGATATACAAATTACGTTTTTAATGGTATCCTTATACGTTACGTGTGAAATAAAAGATACGTCTTATTTATATATGTACGTAAATGAAGGAGATAACATGACATTTAAGGACTTGAATATCATCCCCCCTATTCTGGAAGGGTTAAGCAAAGCAAACTATACGAACCCTACGCCTATACAGGAACAGGCTATTCCGGCGGTACTCGCGGGCAGAGATTTGCTGGGATGTGCACAGACAGGAACAGGTAAGACAGCAGCATTCTCGGTGCCAATCATTCAATTATTAAGCGAAAGTTCCAAAGGTTCCAAGGCCGCGCGTCATATTCGCTCATTGATTCTAACACCGACAAGAGAACTCGCGATTCAGATCGCGGATAACATTAAGGCATATAGCCGGTATACGGACATTCGTTGTACTGCCATCGTGGGCGGTGTTTCGCAAAAGGTTCAAGAGCGGGCACTGAATCAAGGTGCAGACATTATTATTGCAACACCCGGCAGATTGAACGATCTGATTAATCAGAAGCGTATCGATCTGAAGATGGTTGAGATTTTGGTTCTGGATGAAGCAGACCGGATGCTAGATATGGGCTTCATTCATGATGTGAAACGGATCATCGCCAAGATGCCGAACAAGAAGCAGACCCTGTTCTTCTCAGCCACGATGCCTCCTGAAATCACCAAGATGGTTAAAACATTGCTGGTTGATCCAGTGAAGGTAGAAATTACGCCTGTATCTTCCACGGTAGACCGTATTGAGCAGTCTATATATCTGTTGGAGAACGGCAAAAAGCAGAACATGCTGAACCATATTTTGGAGGACAAATCTATTGTTTCCGCACTGGTGTTCACACGCACGAAGCGTGGTGCTGATCGCGTTACACGTGATTTGTCCAAAATAAATATTACAGCTCAGGCCATTCATGGCAACAAGTCTCAGAACGAGCGTCAACGGGCATTGAACAACTTCAAGAGCGGAATTACGCGAGTACTGGTGGCGACGGATATCGCGGCAAGAGGAATCGACGTCGAGGAACTGTCACATGTCATTAACTTCAACTTGCCTAATATTCCGGAAACCTATGTTCACCGTATTGGTCGTACAGGTCGAGCAGGGAAAAGTGGTATGGCGATCTCGTTCTGTGAGAAGGATGAACTTCCGTTCCTGAAGGATATCGAGAAAGTAATTAAGAAGACGATTCCTGTAGTGAAAGGTCATCCATACCCGATGACAGGTGTGCCTGTGTATGTAAACACGGATAAAGCACCGAAAGCAGCAGGCAGCAAATCGGCATATAACAAATCGTCTGCAGGCAAACCGGCGAAGTCCAAAGCGAACCCGGCACGCAAGCCGAAATCCGAATGGTTTGCTAAGAGTGGCCAAACGAACAACGGTCGATCCAATGACGGTAGACCAAGTCGATCTAATGACAGTAGACCAAATAGCGGTAAAACTAACAGCAGTAACAGCAGCAAAACGAGCCAATTCAATCGCAGCAGCAAAACACGGAGTGACAGAGCCAACTAAGCAGTTGAATTAAAAAACTGTAAAAGCCAGACCAATAAACCCTTCTCCATACTGTGGAGGGGGTTTTGTTATGTAGAATCGTATTTACATACAAACATACATTCGGTATTATAATATCGTTCATTGCTGAAAGGAAGGTATCGACATGAAGAATACGATGATTGAATACGGCTTGAGCAAAAAAGGTGCGACGAAGGATTATCCGTTCGGACCAGATCCAGTCGTCCTGAAGGTGGAGGGCAAGATGTTTGCGCTTATTTTTGAAGACAAGCAGGAGAACTGTCTCCTAAACCTCAAATGCGATCCCATTGTTGCGGAGAACCTGAGAGAGCAGCATGAAGCCGTTCGCCCAGGATATCATATGAACAAAAAGCACTGGAATACGGTAACATTGGATGGATCTCTGTCAGAAGAGGATGTGTTGGTCATGATGGATCATTCTTACGATATGGTTGTCAAAACTCTTCCGAAAAGGATTCGGGAATCTTTGAGCTAATGTGGTCGCCTAATGGCGGCTTTTTTTGATTCATGAGTTTCTTCAGAAGTCATGCTTCTTCAACCCAAGCTTCTGAGCTTGCGGGTGTGTTAATAAAATAGATGAGGGCCGTCTTGAGATTACAACGAGATCGTTAAGGGTAAGGGTTGTTAATTAGAGGAAATAATGAACAATAACAGGAGGTTTATGATGAACTATTCTACAAGTCCAACCGATATCGCAATTCTTGGCATGGGATCAGCTCTACCTGCACACGCCGTAGCACAGTCGGATATTGCAGAGCTTATCGCTTCTTCCCTCCAGCATCGGCCGGATCTGGCCCGTTTTGCCAAGCGCATATTCAGGTCCTGCGGCGTTGAAACACGGTATACCGTGGAACCCAGCTATCTTGGATCGCTGGAAGAATGCCGTTATCTGCCCTCTGAAGACCTATTCGACATCCCGACAACCGAAGAACGAATGAATACATACCAACGCGAGGCGCTTCCGCTCGGGATTGAGGCGGCAGAGAAAGCACTGAAAGATTCAGGTGTATCAGCTAAAAGTATCACACATGTCATAACGGTCAGCTGCACAGGACAATATCTGCCCGGTTTGGATGTGATGTTGATCCGTGAGTTGGGTTTGTCAGCCCGTGTCAATCGACTGCCTCTGATCTTTCAAGGGTGTGCTGCCGGCCTGAAGGCCATTCAGATGGCACGAGATGTAGCACAGGGGGCACCTGGATCACAGGTACTTGTTGTCTGTGTGGAGTTGTGCACACTTCATTTCCAGCCTGTACAGGATAGAGAAGCCCTGTTCGCAGCTTCGTTCTTCGGTGACGCGGCTTCTGCTTGTGTCGTGGGTACGCCGGAATCTCAGCATATGCATGTTCTGAGTTTGGGAACTGGTTATTCTGTTCTGCTACCTGATTCGACAGAAGATATGACCTGGGAGGTGGGGAACCAGGGCTATGACCTGTATCTGTCTCCTCGCATTCCGAAGTTGCTGGGTATTCATCTGGAAGAGGAAACAGAAGGTGTAGCCATGGCATTCGGGCCAGGACTCACTGCGGAGCTAATGAAATTCACTTACGTACCGTCCTTATCGCCAGTGTTGGAGGAGCGGGATCATGTCCTTCTTTAGAACGTTGTCCATTCGGGCCAAAGAAGATGAACTGATGGATGACTTCTCTCTGGGAGGAGAGGAATTGCGTGAAGCGCTCCGTCACCTGAGACGTTTGAACAAAATATTCGCAGCTCCGGGACCAACGCTGGCTGGTGTGGAGAAATTATGGAGATCCATTGGCATGCCGGATAGGCTGACGCTGCTTGATGTTGGAGCGGGATCAGGGGATGTGAACCAAAAACTGTTGCAATGGGCAGACCGCCACGGAATTTATCTGCACATCACCCTCGTAGATCTGACGGAAGAGGCGTGTGCGGAAGCGAGACAACTCTTCCTTGACGAACCCCGGGTTCGGGTGCAGCGTGCCGATCTGACTGAACTGCCGGATCATTCCGCAGATATCGTGACAGGCTCCCAGTTTATTCATCATTTTGATGGAGATCAGCTGGTTGATATGGTGTCTCATATGCTGCGAGCATCCAGACATGGTGTCGTCATTAATGATATTCATCGGCATCCTGTATCGTACAAAGCGGTCTGGATCACTACCCGCATGATCTCGCGTAATCGATACATTCGTCATGATGGACCGCTGTCTGTTGCCAAAGGTTTCACGGGCAGGGATTGGCAGGAGCTCAAACAACGGTTGAATCACGATACGATGACCTATGAATGGAAACCGCTATTCCGTTATTCTGTCGTTATTCCAGCGCGTAGTTCGCTAACGTAAGCCGGATTACGTGCAAGTGAACGTCTAATTCGTTGAACAAGTAAAGGCAGGTGTTAATACGTGTCCAAATCGGAATCGGTAGATGTTATCATCATCGGAGCCGGCATTGCCGGCAGTACCTGTGCAATACAATTAGCCGGGCAGGGTCATCGGACTCTGCTGCTGGATCGGCAGGAGTTCCCACGTCACAAAACCTGCGGTGAATTCATGTCACCTGAAACCAAAGAAATGCTGGAATATCTCGACATTCAACTTCTGGACCAGGAGAAAAAGCCCAGTACGATGGATCATGCCCGAATCATTATGCCGCAGGGCGGAGAGATTGAAGCACCGCTATCGGGATTCGCTTATGGAATTAGTCGTTATGAACTGGACCAGATTTTGCACCAGAAGGCACTTGACGCGGGAACGGAGATTGTTACAAAAGCCAACATCATGAGCATCGAGCAGCTGGAGGATCGCAGTTATGAGGTCGAGGTGAAACAGGGAAACGAGCGGATTCGTTACCGTGCGAAAGCCGTCATCGGAGCACATGGCAGCAAAAAGCTTCGTGGGATGTCTTCCGCAGCTGATCTGCGGGATCAGACCGTGTATGTTGGCGTGAAATCCCACTTCAGCGGGATAGAGATTCCCGCACGGGTGGAGTTATATTTTTGTGAAGGCGGTTATGTGGGCATTTCCCCCATCGAGGAGGGTACGGTGAATGTTGCTGCATTGCTGACGTTGGATACGGTGCAGGGGAGTGGCAAGTCGGTTACCAATATTATGCAGGCGGCATCCAAGACAAACGTGAGACTGGCTGCCCGTTTAGCTGAAGGAAGTCCTGTAGAAGGAACGCAGGTGTCGATCGCACCGCTTCATCTGTCCAATGTTCCTGAACCGTGGTCCCAATACCCGCATATCGGAGATGCCATGCTGGTCATACCTCCACTGTGTGGAGACGGAATGTCCATTGCACTTCGCTCCTCGCTCCTGTGCGCCCGTTGGACCGATAAGTATCTGCAAGGTGATATTGAACATGCCGATTGGCAGAGTAATTATACACTGGAAGCGAGCCGTGAATTCACCCAACTGCTGAGAAGGGCTAGAAGAATTCAGAAGCTGGCTTTTGCCAAAACGAACAGATTCTATCCTGGGTTGGCCCGAATGTTTCCCGGTTTAGCCGCTTATGTCGTGAAGGCAACACGGTTATCCGAGATCAATGCAGCGCGATAAATAACCAAACATTACAGAATAATGATGAGTAGGGGTTGCGAATAGCGGCCTCTTTTTGGCGATTACCGATTAAATTTGGAACAGATAGTTTGGAAATCCGGCAAATGCTCGTATAATAGTATCTAATGTAACGATAGAGATATAATTCAGATCAGATGTCGGGAGGCACTATTTAAGATGAACTATTCATTTTCCAATCGTATCGCAGCACTGCAACCATCCATTATTCGTGAAATCCTGAAGGCTTCTTCGGGTCAAAATGTTATTCCTTTCTCAGCGGGAAACCCCGCTCCAGAGACGTTTCCTATTGAGGCGATTCGCACCTTCACTCAATCCATTCTGGAACATGACCCGATCACGGCTCTGCAATATGGAATTACGGAAGGGTATATTCCTTTGCGCGAAGCATTGACTCAGCATTTGAAGACCCATTTTGATACGGGTGCAGCATCCGATCAATTGTTCATCGTATCCGGGGCACAGCAGGGGATTGAACTTGCTTGTAAAGTGTTCTGTAATGAGGGAGATACGATTATCTGTGAGAGTCCGAGCTTCATTGGTTCGTTGAACTCCTTCCGGGCCTCGGGTGCCAAGCTTGCCGGTGTTCCCATGGAAATGGACGGTATGGATATAGAGAAGCTGGAGCATGCGCTGCAAACCGAGCCAAATGTGAAACTGATCTACGTAATCCCAAGTTTCCAGAATCCGACGGGTGTGACGACTAGCCTGGAGAAACGTAAGGCCATCTATGAGCTGGCCAAGAAATATGGGGTTATGATTCTGGAAGATAATCCGTACGGTGAACTTCGATTCAATGGAGATGATGTGCCAACCATCAAGTCAATGGATGATGAGGGTCTGGTCATCTACGTTGGATCTTTCTCCAAAATTCTCTCAGCCGGACTACGAGTTGGTTATGTACAAGCGCCACATGAAGTCGTGGAGAAGATGGTTGTCGCCAAACAGGGAGAAGATGTACATACTGCCATGCTTCCACAGATTCTGGCATACAAGTTCATGACAGACTATGACTATGCCGGCCACATTAATAGCATTCGTGAGGTATATCGGAGAAAAGCGACGTTGATGATGGATAAGTTGCAGGAACACATGGGCGAGTCCATTACGTACACACAACCGGATGGTGGGTTATTCCTCTGGTGCGACCTGCCAGCACATGTGCCTATGCTTGAGTATGCGAAGACTGCGGCAGCCCAAGGGGTTGCCGTGGTACCGGGTAATGCCTTCCTGGTGAACGAGCAAGATCCTTGTAATGCGATCAGACTTAATTTTTCGACACCTTCAGACGAACAGATCGTGAAAGGTATTGCAATTTTGGGACAGGTATTGAAAAGCTATAACGTATAACCTTGTACAAGTGATACTGTGAGAAGCCGCCATTGTGCGGCTTTTTTTGCCTTGTTCTAATCCATGCTCCATGATCAATTTTAATTAAATTATTAATTATCGATTAATGCGCTCAATTCGGCCTGAAATACTTTTTGATTCTTCTGATTGAACGTGCTGAGCAACACGGTAACGATGCCATTTCCTTTTCGTCTGGGAAACAGCGCTATAACCTCTGCAATCACATGAAGTTCATCATCCGGAAAGACAGGCTTCATGAATTGGATGTTGTTCATACCGGTTCCCGCCACGACATGCTCTCCATAGATCCCCACTTCAATCCATAATTTGAAAGAGATATTCATCGTTTGCATGCCGGAGGCAATAATGCTGCCGAAGCGACCCTGCGCGGCCTTTTCTTCATCCAGATGCATGTACTGTGGATCATAGATCTTGGCAAAATCAATCATATCACGCTTGGATAATGTCATGGATTTGGTCTCGTAACGCTGTCCTAGTTCATATTCACTGAATCTCATGGAGGCACCTCGGTTTCTATCATGTGGTTTGTCATGTTAACGGACTTTTTTACTGATAACGGCTCGTAAGAGACATGACTGGACTGACGTGTTAAAATGCTAGTGTACGATCCTGATATGTAGTACTGTTATCCTGAAATTCGAAAAGAAAATAGATGAAACTGTCTCTGAGGTGTATAGATCATGATAACCATTAAAGATGTCGCAAAGATGGCTGGTGTGGCCAGTTCCACTGTATCCTGCGTGCTCAATGATAAAGGTAATGTAAGTGAGTCGACAAGGCGGAGGGTTCTCGCAGTAGCAAACGAACTTAATTACGTGAAGAACGGCCCAGCTTCGGAATTAAAACGAAAGACTACTCACACCATTGATGTTATCGTGCATGACATGTCCAGTCCGTATTTCTCGGATTTGGTGACTGGAATAGAGTCTATTGCGTTGAGTCATGGATACGATCTGATCGTATGCAGTTCGTTGGGTGGAGAGAGATCAACAGCCCATCGTTACATTCGCGAAAGACGGATAGACGGAGCTATTGTGATCGCTCAGAATATTCAGGATCAGTTGCTCAGGGAAGCCTCTGAATCGGGGTTTCCGATTGTTGTCATGGATCGGGATCTGGATGCTCCACATATTGTAAAGGTTTTGATGAGTGATAAGCAAGGCGGTTACCTGGCAACCCGTTATCTGATCGATAAAGGACATCGGACGATAGCTTATATTAGTGGCCCAACCGATTCGGAATGCAATCTGCATCGTTACCAAGGTTACCTGAAAGCCCTGAATGAGGCTGGTATGGAAGAGAAACAAGAATGGAAGATCGGCGGACAATACGTGAAGGAAGATGGCTACCATGCAGCGAAGAAGCTGCTCGAAGGTGAGCTGCCATCAGCGGTATTCTTTGCCAACGATGAAATGGCCTTTGGTGGCTTGGATGCTTTCAGAGAGCATGGAATTTCAATACCCGAACAATTATCCGTAATTGGATTTGACAACATACCTGCATCTCCATATGTTCATCCACCCCTAACCACATTTCGCCAACCGAAATCGGATGCAGGCCAGCTTGCGGGACATGTTCTCTTCCAGATGTTGAACGGAGAGCCTGTAGAGTCGCTATATACACTGGACATCCAATGCGTGGAACGTGATTCCGTTCGGCTCCTCAACCTGAGTTGAGGAGTTTTTTTCGTTGAATTCAATTTTAAATATTCAAAAAGAAAGGAGAGTAGCTATTCATGCATAATAATAAAGACGAGAAGATTCTTCGTATGGAAAAAAGAGAGGAAGATATAAGATGGGTGTACCCACTTTTATGGAGACAGGTCATATGGCAGAAGGTTTTCCCATTCGGGTGATTCATACAGGCAAGCAGTTCAACTACGCTGCACACTGGCATGACGAGGTTGAGCTGGTTATCGTTAATGGTAAGAGCGCAAAAATTGGCGTAAATGACCATGTCTGTGAGCTGGAACAAGGGGATGTACTACTGATTAAACCAGGAGATGTTCACTGCTTTTTGCCGGGAACCGAACACTTGACCATTATCTTGTTCCGACTCGAATTATTAACAGGCAGCTTCACAACCGAAGCCGAAATTCAGGATCTCGGAGAACTTTTTAACCAAACAACGGTCATTCCATCGAATATGGGGAGTCAGAACAATCTGTTTCAGTATATAGATATCATCATTGCCGAGAAGAAAAGTCAAAAACCGGGCTATCGATGGTTAATGGTTGCCAGGTTATATGATCTCATGGTTCTTTTGTTACGCACGAAGCCACCGGTTACCGATGAATCAACGCCTTCGGGTTGGCCCTGTACCTCGTCCAAAAAATTCGAATTCCTTGAATCGGTCTGTGAATATCTGGAGGAGCATTACGCTGAGCCCATCAAGCTGGAACAGGTGGCGGAACATATTAAATTCAGCAAGTTCCATGTATGCAAGTTATTCAAAGAGATCAAGGGAGTAACAGTGATGGAATACTTGAATCATTTTCGAATTATCAAATCAGAGTGGGCGTTATTGTTCCGTCAGGATTCCATCCTGGATATTGCCATCGGCCATGGGTTCAACAATGTGAATTCCTTTAATCGTCTTTTCAAAAAATATAATGTCTGCACACCCTCCGAATTTCGCAAAAAGCACCGGACAAATATCACAAAATATGAAGGGTAATGCACAATATTTGTGGAGAAAGCCCTCTCCGAAATCAATATACTCTAATAAATTGTAAGCGTTTCCTTTTTGAAGGAGGGGGCCTATGAAGAAGTGGTTTATGCCAACTATTGTATTCGTATGTGCAGTCATGTTGTTAGCTGGTTGTGAGCTCAGTCCGTCGAATCAAACCAAGCAACAGGAAATTACCGTGTGGAGTTTTACGGATGAAGCAGGATATGCCATCGAGAAATTCGAACAGAAATATCCAGATATCAAAGTGAACTTTGTGAACATCCCCGGCAACTTCTACATCACCAAGCTTAAATCTGCGCTCCAGACGACCTCCAAAGCTCCAGACGTATTTATGATTGAGAATGGCAATATTCGAGAATTGATTGACGTTCCATATCTGGAGAATTTATCGTCTTCGCCGTATAACGCGAATGAGCTTCTCCAGGAACAATATGCTTTTGTGCAAGCTAATGAAAAGGACAGTGACGGAAATGTCAGAGCTATAGGTTATCAGGGAACACCGGGAGGCATCTATTATCGTCGGGATTTGGCAAAAAAATACCTGGGTACCGATGACCCTGAGAAAGTGGGTTCACAGATCGATACATGGGAGAAGATCTTCGCGATTGGAGAGAAAGTACAACAACTTAGCGGAAATAAAGTACATGCTTTGGCGAATTGGAACGCCATATCGAATTCGTATGACGGTATCCCCTGGGTGAAGGACGGCAAGCTCGTCATCGATCCAACCTACATGGAAGTGCTGGATCTGGTACGTGAAGCGCGTGAGCGACATGTATTTGCCGAATATGAAGAGGGGAGTGCCGGTTACGCTGCATCCATGCAAAAAGGAGAGGTCATGTTCTATCCAGGTGCAACCTGGGCATTGCAATTTACGTTTAAGGCGAATGCGCCGGATACCGAAGGCATGTGGGGCTTGGCTCCGGGACCATCAGCCTTTAGTGCGGGTGGAACGTACATCGCAATGTACAGCAAAAGTGACAAAAAAGATCTGGCCTGGAAGTTTATTGAGTTCTACAATTTTGATCATGACTTTCTGTCTGAATTGGCGAAAGAGCAGGATTATTTTACAAGCAACATGGTTGTGAATGATGAACTTGCTCCATCGCTTACATCGGACTATTTGGACGGACAGAAGCATTTTGAATTTTTCTCGGACGCCGCGAAGCAAATTCCCGTATATGAACGAACCAAATACGATGGAATCATCACCAATGATATTTACAAAAATGTTCTTCAGTTGTATCTCAATCGCGATATTCAGACCAAAGAAGAAGTGGTGAAGCGGATCAAACGTGATGTCACCTTGAGATTTCCGGAGCTGGAAGTGGATTAGCTTAGAAGTAAGCCAATAGTTGTACACATCCTAAGATAACTGGGGGGACAGAACATGTTTGCCGAAACGATTCGCAAGGACCATTACGGCTACTACTTCATTGCTCCGTTCTTTATTATTTTCACCATTTTTGGGCTCTATCCCATTGTGTATTCGCTATACATCAGCTTCACCAACTTTGATGGGATCACCACACCCGACTTTGTAGGGATCGGTAATTACGTCGCGGTATTACAAGATCCGTTGTTCTACAAAACCTTGTTCAATACGTTATTCATCTGGGGAGTCTCTGTGGTTCCACAGCTGACGATCTCCCTTGTGCTGGCTTTTATCCTGAACGATAAGCTGCTCAAAGGGCGGGACTTTTTCAGAGCCGTATACTTTTTTCCGAATATCGTTACAGCTGCATCACTTGGATTGCTTGTCAGCCTGATCTTCGACTGGCAGTCCGGCGGACTGAATCATTTTTTGGTGCAAATCGGGATCATCCAAGATCCAATCAATTGGAAAAACGATCCCTGGTTTATGCGGCTGATTGTGTCATCCATCCTGTTTTTTCAATATTTTGGTTATTCCATGGTCATCTACCTTGCTGGTCTTCAGGGCATTGACCCGTCTCTGCTGGAAGCTGCCCAGATGGATGGCGCCAAAAAGAAACATATTTTCATCCATATTATCGTGCCGATGCTCCGTCCGATTATCCTGTTCCAGATGATTACATCCATCATTGGGGGCATCCAGATTTTCGATCAGCCATTTACACTGACCAATGGAACAGGCGGCCCTGACCGGGCAGCCATGACCAGTATTATGTATCTCTATAATGTCGCATTTCAGAGCACTCGTTTTGGTTACGGCGCTGCCATTGCATTTTGTCTGTTCATCATCATCATATTGTTGTCCGTTGCATCCTTCATCATGACCAAGCGGAAGAGCCGTTCATAGGGAGGGGAGTTCCAATGCAAACTGCAAAATCAACTGAACAACCACATGCGGCGATTCAGCAGTATACCGGTGTCAGGCAGCTGACGGCAGGCAAGATCATGATCTATCTGTTGTTGATCGGTCTTGCCGTGCTCTGTATCATTCCATTCTATCTGATGCTCATCTACTCCACACATAACAATTCAACGATTGCTTCAACATTCACATTCCTGCCCGGATCATCTTTGGTCGATAATTATATGAACATGGTATCCAAAATCAACATTTGGCGAGGGTTTGCAAACAGCATTTTCATCGCCGGAACGTCGACCGTGTTATCTCTGTATATTGGAGCTTTAACCGCATATGGTTTCGCCAAATTTAAATTCAAAGGTCGGAACTGGTTGTTTCTGTTTCTGTTAGCGACCATGATGGTGCCAGGTCAACTGGCTCTGATTGGAGTCTATCGGCTATTCAGTATGTTGGGACTGCTGGACAGTTATGCTGCCATTATTTTGCCTGCCGCGGCTAACGCGTTTAATGTCTTTTTTATCAAACAGTTCATGGAGAGCAGCATCCCGGATGAGATTATTGAATCTGCGCGGGTGGACAGTGCGGGCGAGTTTCGGACGTTCAATCAGATTGTACTACCTATTCTGGGCCCGGCGATCTCGGCCCTTGGTATATTCACATTTATCGGCTCATGGAACAATTTCCTTACACCGCTCGTTCTGTTTTTCTCCCTGGATAAATATCCACTTCCGGTACTGGTTGCACTCGTTCAAGGTTATTATGGAATGGATTATGGGCTGTTGTATCTGGGGGTTGCGATCTCGATCTTGCCCATTATTATCGTATTCGCTGTATTCTCCAAACAGATTATTGGCAGTGTTGCATTGGGGGCAGTGAAAGGATAGTGACTAATTGCATACCTGAATATCAGGGAGATTCAAAGGGTCTGAATTTCTAATTATATCTTCAGGGTCGCTCAAGAGGGCGGCTCTTTTGCTATTCACTATTTTGCGTATATATCCCAACTTATAAGTAAAGGATACCTTTAACTGAGAGTATCTGGACGGAGCATGCACAGAAAGGGGAGGGCGGTATGGACACATCACCGATAACACAACAGAACCTGCCGTTAACCGGATATCTTGCTGTTGATCACGAAATGTTAAGCTCCGTTTTTGCAGGTTGCTCGGATGTTGTGTTTCATACATTCCAAACTGCGTGTCATACTTCAGCGCTATGCGTATATTGTGTTGGTTTATGTGATACGGAGCGGTTGGAACGACAGGTATTAACGCCCCTTCAGGAGACGGGGATTGAAGCTGCGCAAGTTCCCCTGGCTTCGGTTAAGAATGTTGAAACAACCACTCAGGCGGTACAGGCGATATTAGAGGGGGAGGCTCTGTTGCTGCTGGAGGGTTCAAAAGTTGGAACAGTATACCCTTTATACAAAGCAGCAAATCGTTCAACAGAGGAACCATTAGCTGAATCGACCGTGCGCGGTGCGCGGGATGGATTCACAGAATCGTTGACCATGAATATGTCTCTACTTCGCAAACGGATCAAGACACCTGCATTGAAGCTTCATGCACGTAACCTGGGAGACCGTACGAATACCAGTATTTCACTTGTATACATGGAAGGGATTATTGATCCCAAACTTGTAAAGGAAGTGGAGACACGCCTTGATGATTTAAAACTTCGAGACGTACTGGAGAGTCAGTACATTGAAGAAGGCATAGTTGATCAGCGATATTCACCATTCCCACAGATGATTGCAACGGAACGTCCGGATGTCGTTGCTTCCAACTTGCTGGAAGGTCGATTTGCTATTCTCGTTGACGGAACGCCGTTCACCCTTATCGCGCCAGTAACCATTTTTGCTATGTTACAATCCCCGGAAGATTATTATCAAAATGTATTCATGAGTGTATTTGTACGCTGGTTACGATACATTTTCTATGTTTTATCCATGCTGCTTCCATCGGCATATGTAGCGATTACGACGTTTCATCAGGAGATGATTCCGACCGTATTGCTTCTCAGTATTGCGCGGGCAAGAGAAGAGATCCCTTTTCCTGCACTGGTGGAAGCACTCATTATGGAAATTGCCTTTGAAGCACTGCGTGAGGCTGGCGTCCGGTTGCCGAAGCAGGTCGGATCAGCCGTCAGTATCGTGGGCGCATTAATTATTGGACAAGCGGCGACGAGTGCAGGAATTGTATCAGCTCCCATGATTATCATTGTCGCGATTACCGGTATCGCCTCCTTTATGATCCCTCGCTACGCTGCCAGCATTGCGACACGACTATTGCGCTTCCCTATGATGTTTCTGGCCGGAACGTTGGGACTCACAGGTGTCATGCTGGGAGTCATCCTGGTTGTCATTCATCTGAGCAGTCTTCGTTCATTCGGAACACCTTATCTGTCACCTGTAGCCCCTACGATGAGCAAGGAACTCAAGGATGTATGGTGGCGACCAGCACCAAGGAACAAACCGGACTAGAACAACCCATACTCAAGCAATCAAGGGAGCGGGATTACACATGTTGACTGACAAAGGAAAAATATCGGAGACTCAATTGGCATTCTTGATCTTTCCCGCCATTCTAGCGACCGCCATATTGTCTGTGCCGGGTATTACAATGCATTATGCGGGCCATGACATGTGGCTCTCTCCGATTATAGGCTCCATCGTTGGTTTTGCAGCGATAGCGGTCTCCATTGGATTAGATCGCCTGTACCCTGGGAAAACGCTCATTCAATCGAGCGTATCGATTGCGGGTCGTATCCCAGGGAAATTAATTGGATTGGTATATATCATTTTTTTGCCCCATTTGACAGGCTTGATTATACGGACGTACGGAGAATTTATTGTTAACAATGCACTTCCGCGAACCCCGCTATTTGTGGTGATGGGGACTATGGTTGCGGTGTGTGCGCTTAATGTCAGACTGGGAATCGAAGTGGTTGGACGCACCTCTCAAATTTTTGTGACCATTCTAATCGTGCTGCTTAGTCTGATCTTCATTCTATTGATCAGGGATCTGAATCCAGCGGAATTATTCCCTTTCATGGAGACTGGACCACTCCCTAGTATCAAAGGAGCCCTTGCACCTGCTGCATGGTTTAGTGAATACATCGTAATCGCCTTCTTGCTTCCTTATGTCAATCGTAGAAAACGCACAACACGAGTCATGTTGGGTTCCCTTTTAATAACGACAACCGCGATGACGGTCATCAATCTGTTTTGCCTGTTTTTAATTGGAGATCTGACGGATAGCTTTGTATATCCGGTTATGATTGCCGCAAGATACATAACCATTGCAGACTTTCTGCAACATATTGAATCCCTGATTATTGCCGTTTGGATTTTTGGAATCTTCGTCAAAATTTCTGTTTTTCTTTATATTTTTGCGACATCCACAGCCGAATGGTTCGGTTTGAAGGATTACAAACCCGTTGTTGTCCCCCTTTCGTTTCTGTGTATGGTTTATGCCTACTGGGTTGTGGCCGGCGGATCGGGTACTTCCAGTCTGGTTGGCCCTTCAGCTAACTTGTATACGATCAGCATTTTATTAATCCTTCCGGCTATGATCTACGGTGTCGCATGGCTGAAGAAAGGGTGGGCACATTTTCGAAAGAATCAAGCGAACACCTGATTGATGGGGGAGGAGCACTTGCGAATATATAGAGTACTACTGATGCCAATATTGTGCTGTTTGCTTTTAAGTGGATGCTGGGATCGCATCGAGATTAACGATTTGGCTATTGTGCTGGCTACTGGTATAGATTACGAAGATGGCAAAGTACAACTGACTTCACAGATTTTCATCCCGCGAAAGGCGAGTGCAGGAGATAGCAGTGGGAGTGGAGGCAGTCCGAGCGGAGTCACGATGATTCGAACAGCGGAAGGACGAACGATTGCCGAAGCGCTGAATCGGCTGCAACGGAAAGTCCCCCGAAATATGTTCTGGGGCACTGTGAAGTCATTGTCATTAGTGAACAAGCTGGTAAACGTGGTATTCGGGAGTACATCGATTTCTTTCTTCGCTACCCTCAGTTCAGGGAACATGCATATGTCTTTTCCAGCGAAAAGGCGGCGAAAGACATCCTTGCCTTACTTGATCCTCTGGAGCGAAGTTCTGCAGAGTCGTTGCGAGAAATGGCCAATCTGAAGCTGGGTACACGGATTACCGCTCTTGAACTAGGTAAATCAATTGAAGGTCCAGGTAGCTCCGTCATCTTGTCTCGCATGTTAATCTTACCCCCGGAGCCCGATCAGGATAAACTGACAACCACGCCATATGTAAAAGGTCTGAGCTTGTATAAGGAGGATCGCTACGTCAAGACGGTCAAAGAACCACTAAGCGTAGGTGTATTATTACTTGCAAAAGAATTGAACAACATTATCATGCCTGTTGAATTCAAGCCGTTAAAAGGTTCTTTTTCGATCCAGCCCATTGAAATTCAAACTGTCTTGAAACCTCGGATTGTAAACCAACAGTGGAGTATGAAGGTCGACGTCCAAACCAGGGGAGAAGTGGTGTTAAATACGACCGATGCCGATCTGACTGATCCTGCTGTGATAACTAAATTGGAACAGGAATGGTCAGCTAAGCTTACAACTCTGGCTCATGATGCTTTAGACATGTCCCAGAAGGAGCTACGCACCGATCTCTTCAAATTTGCCGTTGAATTCCGCAGATACTATCCGAATCATTGGAAGAAGCAGGAGAAGAACTGGGAAACCATCTATCCTGAATTGGATGTGGAAGTCAAAGTGGAAGCCCATGTAGTACGCACCGGAAAATCAACAGGACCACAGGGGATACCGAATGAGGACGAAAATTGAACAGAGATCGCTCCTGTTACAAGCCTGAGAAATGAGGTGATTGCATGAAACTAAGCTCAATCCTTGGAATTTTGATGCTGGCGGCTGCGATAATGTATGGAGAGTGGAAGAGTAGCAAAGAGAAGCGAGCCAGAATAGTGAGTGCGGGAATTACTGTGGTCGCTGCAGTAATTGGGATCATTCTTCTCATTCAGCCCCGTTTGCCTGGTCCTACCCAGGTCATGAAGCTTTTATTTGGAAGTGTGGATAAAATTATGAAGTGAGAAGATGGGAATAGAAGGACCACGTCTCTACGTACCAGAGCTGTGGTCCTTCTTTACTTTAGGTGAGAATTAGACTTGTCTAAAGGAATTTATTCTTTGATGACAGAGGCATTCATGGCATCTTCCATCTTTGTGTTGTAGGAACGGAACAGACCCAGGCGCCAGAAGGCTGCTCCTTTGAGGTCATAACGTTTGGCAAGACCCAGCTTATCATCTACAGAGGAAGGGGTCTCACTGCTTAAACTGATACCATGCAATAATAAGATCATCAGCAATAGAGGCAAGTGTCTTGTAATCATACCCTTTATATGCATTATTTAATGGTGGAACAGCCAGGGACAAAGTTGTGTCTTGCGGTAACGAACTCTTTAACTGCTTCACGTAAACATTAAGTAACTTTCTCCACTGATATTTGGGGTGCTTCCAAGAACAGATAAAGCAATTACGGTAACCGCAGCGATTTTTCCTGCACGTCTAATGAACATGGTTTGTTTCCTCCAACTCCGTACATCGTAGTAGAATCGTATTATTGAATCATAATCTAGCATATGTAGCATAACAAAATTTTCATATCGTTCCAATATACGAGTTGATAGACTAGGCATACTCGCAGTAGGAAGAGTAATATACTTCACTATACATTGCGGAAGGAGTGTGACTTTTGCCAAACTCTACGGGTCTTATATATAATCCGTCAACCGGCGGGACGCAGTCTACCCAGCTCATTGTAACTTGTATTAATGACTCGCTTAATGCGCCTGTCAATGTTGAGCTGGAGGTGTTCAGGTGGGATACAACACAATTGGCGCGCATACCTATTGGTCATGATTTATTCGAATTATTGCCTCAAGCGACAAGAACATTAATCTATCCGCTCATTAACGCCGCTTTTTATGAGGTACAAAGCGATTATTTCAGTGCTACAAGCACAGTCATCCATGTATTTGGTGTTGATTCTACAGGTCAGACCATTCAACGTGTGCTTCAATCCGAAATGACATTGATCGACCGATTTACTAACATCCCTTAGAGAAAAGAGGTGATCAGATTGGCCATTGTGAATATTACTGGAGCCTTAGCAGGCAATCAGTTTGAACCCTCGATTGCAGTGAATACACTGAATCCGAATATCATGTGCGTGGTTGCCGTAGACACCAGTACGGGAGCTACATTAACTGGCTTCTATCGTTCCATTGATGGAGGCAGCACATGGTCGACCACTGTACTTCCTCAACCTGTAGGCTACGCAGGAGCAGAAGCACCGACCATAGACTACACGTTTCCGCAGACCTTTATCATCACAGTACACTTGTTTAACGGGATCAATGATGGAACGATTGCAAGTTATACCTCATTTGACGACGGGGCAACTTGGCAACCGCCCGTAATCGTACAGCCGGGATACGGTACAATTGTTCACAATGACGAGCCTTTCATTGCCGTAGATCGGTCACCAGGCAGTCCGTATAGAGGGCATGCATACGTCGGATATACCCCGCTTGCTACAACGTCTTCTGCTATATTTACGCAAAGATCTACAACCCAGGGAATCACATGGGAGCCTCCCGATCGATTGTCGAATCCCCGAGGCATACATGATCGGGCAGCAATAGCTGTCGGTTTCTCGGGTCAAGTCTATGCAGGATATATCATTACTGGCCCGGCCAGTCCTTCGGCACTATTACGCATATCCTATGATGGGGGATCACTTATCAACCACCGATTGAAAGACAGGCAACGTTCATCTCATCCGTTGTACCGGCGCCTTCACCCTTGCCTGTACCCAATTACGCATTTCGAGTACAGACCAATCTGAGCCTGGGAGCGGATATATCGAGTGGACCTAACAGTGGAGCTGTGTATGCGACCTGGAATGATGCTCGAGCCGGATATACCGATGTCTTACTCAGTGAATCTCCGGATGGACTTCTCTGGTCAGACCCGATCAGTATTACAGGCGCACCACCGGGTACACAGAATTTCTTCCCATCCATTACCGTGTCACCATTTGCCGGGACGATCAGGGTTATTTATTACTCCAATCGAATTGACGGGTTTCTGCTGGACGTTTTTGTAGCAGAATCTTTTGATGGAGGTGCGAGCTTCAGCAACCGTCGAATCACTACGACATCCTTCAATCCCAATGGCAACTCCCCGGTACCTACCGTGCTGATTGGAGACTATATTACTGCGGCCACGTTTGCTCCGGATAATCTGGCAGCCGTGTGGATGGCAACAACCCCGCCCACGGGAAAGCTGGATGTATATTATGGAACCTGATTCAACGTAAAGAAAACACCCCCATACCTTTTAATCCTATGAACATAAGATTAGCGGTACGGGGGCGGACATATATTTTATACTAATCTGAAACGATAAATCCGTCGAAACTCTCCGGGCCAACCCGGACGGTTCCAAGCAGGTTGGTACTAATAAATGCAGAGTAGGTCAGTTGGGGCAAGATCGGTGGGTTATAGTCATTGGCAGAGAAGACAATAACTTCAGGGTTAGGTTGACCGTTCAGGCCAAATGTGAAGTTTCCGGAGTAAATAATCGGATCTGTTGGGACCGTACCTCTTATAAGGGTAATCCGTACTTGAAACAGAGCTAGAGGTAATTGCACTGTAATAGTCCCTTTTAGCGAAACTCTTGGATTGGCTCCGGCTCCGGCGGTCTGAAGACCAATCTGGGCGAATAACTGTGGCGTGTTAATCACCGGAATGGGTATCGAGATGGAATTGAAAAAGCTGGCATTCAGCGATACTCTTGCATCAAGAAATTTTGTCATCATATACCTCCTATCTGTGTCAGATAGAATAATATATTCATCATTCACACGTTCGCATGGACGTTGGGTGCAATACTGGAAATATTAAATACAAACTGACTTCCCAAGTGACTGGTCTCTTTAAGCCATACAACTCCACCCATCAATTCAGAGAGTTGCTTGCAGATGGAGAGCCCCAGTCCTGCTCCCGTATACTTACCTGAGTTACCATGCATTTGAGAAAAGGATTGAAATAACTGGTTTCTACGATCCGTGGGAATGCCTATACCCGTATCCCTTATTTCGAAGGAGGCATGGAGTTTACCTTCTGGATCTGTACATATCTGTGTCGAGATACATACCTCTCCTTGTTCAGTGAATTTGAGTGCATTCCCAACGAGGTTGATCAGAATCTGACCCACTTTATGCCGATCGCCTACAAGTGTCAGATGGTCATTGAGATTATATTCTGTATATAAACGGACACCTTTGGTCTGTGCTTCCGAAGAGAATAATTGTAATACATGATTAATTACTTCAGTGACACGATAAGGATTGAGCTCCAGAGAAATCGCACCGGCTTCCACTTTGGAATAGTCCAGAATCTGATCCATCATGGATAGAAGGCTGGCGCCGCTTTCTTCAATAACATTAGCATATAGCGCTTGATCTTCATCCAGCGTGGTAGATTGCAGCAGATTAGCCATGGCAAGAATTCCGTTCATGGGCGTACGGATTTCATGACTAAGGATGGCAAGCAGATTGTTTTTCTCTTCCAACACTTTTGCAGCGGTTTCTTCCGCATGTTTTAACTGTTGCAGGGTCGTTTCCATCTCAAGAAGACTCGTGAAAAAGGAGGACAAGGAGAGAAGTAAATCCACGTCCCGCTGTTGATAAGCGTAGAAATCCTGATCAAATGAACAGAGGGAGCCGTAAATTTCTCCATTCTCATGATGTATAGGCACACCGATGAACGAACAACCGCCTACGAATTCGGTAGCGTCCATATCTCTGGTTAATGGATGGGTCAGATTATTATGAATTACCAATGGGCCTTCGGTATGTTCAGTGACAAGCGCACAGTATGACTCGGCGTTGTCAACGACCAGCCCTTCGCCCAAGATTAGTTTTTCCCGATTATAAACGTTGAGAACCTTGGTAGATAGATGATCCAATTGAGCAATGCAAAACGTATTAGCAGGAATTAACCTGCTTGCCGTATCCATCACATTTGCAGCAGAATCATATAATTTATGTGAGACAACGGATAGTACATCAATGAATTCTGTTTTCAACATATTGATTAAACGCCTCCTGATTGTTAAGGATTCGTTGTGTACTTGTATTATATTATATATGAATTCAAACAATAGAGCATGCATAGTTTTGACAGTAGATGAATGACATGAGAAAATATGATGCACTGAAATACGTACATATTAAATAAAATGTTGGAGGCAAAGGAATGAATCAGCGTTTTCGAATAACCAGATCCATGCAGGAAAATAATACGGAGCCATCGATCTCTTTGGAAGAGTGCCAACTTTACTTCGCATCGAAGCCCGAATTTACCTATTCGCCAATTCTTAATATTATCGGTGCTGAGAGTACGATGTCCATCGATGGGGACTTCTTTATGTGGGATCTTGAGGGGGCACAGATTGCTTTTCGTTTGTACATGGGAGATCTGTATGTAGCCATCTCTAACGAAGGTATCGTGCCTAAAATGATTGAAATTGCGACAGATCTGCAAGCAGATATCGTTGAAGGATAGAAGAAAGTTGTGTTATAACGCAGCATCAGACATAAATATACAAAAACAGTCATAATCCATCAAATATTACACTGTAAAATGAGACCAAAGATTCATTTATATTACATATATTACAATGTAATATATGTAATATAAACATTTTACAGGAGAGTGATTTGAGTGAAAAAGATGAAGTTATTAGTAATCACATTGATGAGTATGATCCTTGTATTATCGGTCCCCGGCATCGGCCAAAGTTCAAAGGCTTCTGCAGCAACAGCACGTACCCCAGTAGTATTGGTCCATGGACTGACAGGTTCAGATAGTAATTTTCGAGCCATTGAGAGCTACTTGCGTAGTCAAGGATGGTCCAGAGATGAATTATTCTCAATTGATCTTCCAAGCAAACAAGGGAATCAGCTATTGAATTCTGCAGCGATCAGTCGGTTCGTTGATGATGTACTGCGTCAAACCGGTCATACGAAGGTTAATATTGTTGCTCATAGCATGGGCGGGGCGAATAGTCTATATTACATATTAAATCGTGGAGGCGCTTCCAAAGTGGACAAATTGGTGACGCTTGGTGGGGCTAATCGATTGACCACAACTACAGCTCCGAGTGGAATTAAGGTGACTTCGATCTATTCCACCAGTGACACGATTGTGTCCCCGGCACTTTCCAGGTTGAATGGGGCGAACAACATATCGGTATCCCTCGTATCTCATATCGGTCTGCTGTTTAATTCACGAGTAAACGCATTGATCAAAACCGCGTTGAATGAGTAGGTAATGCAGAGAATCTTGTAAAGTATTCGATACAACACGGAGTGATCAAGACACGATTGACCATCCTTGGTCAGTCGTGTTTTGAAAATTAAGAAATGAAACAGAGAAGAGGTCCCTGCTGAACGCAAGGATCTCTTTTATTATTTTAATGTGAAGTTGAATGGCTTGCTGAGGTAAGATTCAAAAATAGGTACATCTGTTCTATAATTAGAAAACAAAATGAATCATAGAACAAGCTAAGGGAGTCTGTATACATGAAATCTCAACCGAATGATCGAATTAAAGTTCATCCAGGCTTTTGGGCTGGATTACATCAATTAGGGATCGGTGCTGACGACGTAGCTCACACTGCAAAACTGCCTCTTGAGGTAATCAATCAAGCTGTTGTGACACAATCTCAGTACTTTGCAATCTGGCAGGCCTATTCAGACCTTATTGGGGACACTGCCGAAGGCATCATCAAACTTGCAACCGGATATGAGATATCGAAGTATCCTCCGTCTGTTCTGGCGATGTACCATGCTCGAGATTATCGCGATGCATTGAATCGAATGGTCCGTTACAAGCAAATGTGCCCTCCCGAGAGCTTGCAGATTATCGAAGCAGGGGAGCAATGCATCATTGAACTCGAATGGTTACATACGGAGCAACCAGGTCCGCCATTGCTGGTGGGTATTACGCTGGCATTCTTGATCGAACTTGGACGGAGGGGCACTGGACAGCTCTTGACTGCAAAAAAGGTTGAATTCTCGCAGCCCATGGGTGACGCAGACACTCTTGAAGTTTACTTCGGCTGCCGCGTCGACACCAATTCCAACTATAATCGGCTGACGCTAGAGCGAAAGGATCTGGAGATTCCATTTCTCTCATATAACGAGGAGTTACTGGAGATTCTGACCCCGGCACTGGATCGGTCGCTGGACGAACAGGAGAGCAGTCGTTCCATGACTGAAGTGGTCAAATGGATCATGAAACGCAGCCTTACTGGAAAGCGCCCTGACATTCAGACGGTCGCCAAAGAGCTTCGCATGAGTGATCGTACTTTGCAGCGGCGACTGACGGAGGAAAACACGAACTTCAAGCAATTATTAACCGAGACCAGACGTGAGCAAGCCCGAGCGTACCTTGCAGATCCATTGCTCGATATCAAAGAAGTGGCATTCCTGGTTGGATATGAAGACCAAAATTCGTTCTATCGTGCGTTCCGAAATTGGGAAGGAGATACACCTTCAAATTGGCGTGTAAGGCAATAATTCTGGCGCAAAGTGCTAGTTACGAGTCCCTTCAGAGCACGTAATATTATACCTATCCGGGTGCATGAAGCTGTTGGTAATGTTCAAGGAGCCGCTGCCGGATAGTTGTAATCAAGAAGGAGAAATGCAGGATGGATATGGGACTAAAAGAAAAAACAGCATTAGTTACAGGATCAACAAAAGGAATCGGTAAAGCAATTGCTTTTGAACTCGCCCGTGAAGGTGTTCATGTTCTGATTAATGGACGCAAAGATGAAGAGGTGGAACGAACAGTTCGTGAAATCAAGTCCACTTATCCGGAGACATCTCCGCAAAAGGCCACGGCTGATCTTGTGGACCTAGAGCAAAGACAAGCTTTATTCGAGAAGTTCCCTAAGGTTGATATTTTAGTGAATAGCATGGGCATATATGAAATTATGAGTTATGAAGATGTGAACGATGAAGTGTGGGATAAATATATCCGTACCAATGTTCTGGCTGCCAATGGTTTGTCTCAATTTTATTTACCAAAAATGGTGAAGAACAATGACGGTCGTATTATTTTCATAGCCAGTGAAGAAGCAATGATGCCCTCAGGCCAGATGCCGCAATATTGCATGACCAAGTCGATGTTGCTGTCATTATCCAAAAGTTTGTCCAAACTGACAGCAGGGACCGAGGTTACCATCAATACGATTCTTCCAGGGCCGACACTGTCGGAAAATGTACGTGAGATCATTGAGGGTATATACCCTCATGAGACGCTGACTTTCGAGGAAAAAGAGAAAGATTTTATGAAGAGAAATCTGCCGCAGTCTGAATTACAGCGATTCATCAAGCCGAGTGAAATAGGCAGACTCGCGACTTTTGTATGCAGCCCGTATGCTCAAGCCTTTAGAGGATCTCCCATACGGATGGACGGGGGAATGGTTCCAACCATATTTTAAAAATGCCAGGATACAGCATATGTATCGATAAGAAGTCGCCAGTATTGGCGTCTTTTTTTATTTGTAAATGATCTATGCGAGGAGCATCAATCGAGTTTATAATACAGGTATGATTTTTCGAAAACGGTTTCTATTACTTGAAAGCGATTACTTGTATTGACCATATGAATCCAAAAGGGGACTTTATCATGATAGCTGAAATAAATCTGGAGGGTATCTGGAAACTGCAACTCGATGAACATAAGGTGGAACGTGGTCAGAATTTCTCAGATGTCATTACACTGCCAAATACCACATCTCATGCGGCCAAGGGCAAGAAAAACGAGAATGTATTAATCAGTGCGCTGACGGATGAATATTTATTTGAAGGTTATGCCTGGTTTTCACGAGAGATTGAAATTCCCGAACACTTGGCTGGCAAACGTTGTTTCTTGCATCTGGAACGAACACGAGTTACAACGCTTTGGATCGATGGGGTGGAATGGGGAACACAAAACAGTCTGAACACACCTCACCGTTACGAGATTGAGGCAGGGCTAACTGCTGGCACACATACAATTACGATTCGAGTGGACAATACCGATTATCCAACGAAAGGTGGGCACCTTACATCCGAAGATACACAGACGAATTGGAACGGGATCACCGGGAAGATGGAACTTCAGTTTTTTGAGCGTGTTTTCTTGGAAAATGTTCAGGTGTACCCGGATGTTGCCAGTCGTTCTTTTGAAATTAAGGCAGCACTTGTCGGTGACTTGCAGGGAGGACGAATCGTTGTCTCCTCTATTGCCGTCAGTGCAGATCCGATTCAACCGATTGAGGAACAGAGTTATATCTCGAATTCGCAGGAAATCCACCTGATATATGAGATTGGCGAAGAGGCGATGTTATGGAGTGATGATGACCCTAATATGTACAAGCTCCAGATCCGTCTTCTAGATAACACTGGCGAAGTGCTGGACTCCACAGAAGTATGGACGGGTCTACGTGAGTTTCGTGCAGCCGGTGACAAGTTCACCATTAATGGTCACCAAACGTTCCTTAGGGGCAAACATGATGGCCTAATCTTTCCGCTAACGGGATACGCACCAACAGAAGTGGAAGAATGGATCCGTATTCTCTCCATCTCCAAGTCCTACGGTATCAATCATTATCGTTTTCATACCTGCTGTCCTCCCGAGGCTGCTTTTATTGCAGCGGATCTGCTGGGAATCTACATGGAACCTGAATTGCCGTTCTGGGGGACCATTACGGATGAATCCATGGATGGGCACAATCAAGCAGAACAAGATTACTTAATCAGCGAGGGATATGCCATGCTGCAAGCTTACGGTAATCATCCTTCGTTTGTCATGATGTCCATGGGGAATGAACTATGGGGCAGCAAGGACAGACTGAATTCGATTCTGAAAGCGTATAAAGCGTATGACTCTCGTCATCTGTACACCGAGGGGTCTAATAACTTTCAGTTTGTGCCAGACATTCTGGAGGAAAGTGAATTCTTCTGCGGGGTGCGTTTCTCCAAAGAGCGCTTGTTCAGGGGATCGTATGCGATGTGTGACGCTCCGCTTGGACATGTGCAGACCGACTTGCCGAACACATTGAAGGATTATGATTCGAACATTGTACCAGAGTTAGATAGCAATGCGGAACATTCCGGTCTGACTGCGGGCCAAGAGATCCAGATACAGTATGGGACAGGCACCAAAACGGTACAGGGCGAAGTCGGAAATGAGCAATTCGTCCCCCAGGTACCCGTGATCTCACATGAAATTGGACAATATGCCATGTTTCCCAATTTTGAAGAGATTGATAAATATACAGGTTCTCTGAAAGCAAAGAATTTCGAAGTGTTTCGAGAACTTCTTGAAGCCAAAGGTCTGGGACATCTGGCTGAAGCGTATTTCAGAGCCTCGGGTAAACTCGCTGTGGCGTGTTATAAGGAGGAACTGGAAGCCGCTTTTCGTTCGAAGCAACTAGCCGGGTTCCAACTGCTTGATCTTCAGGATTTCAGTGGTCAGGGTACAGCGCTGGTAGGCATTCTGGACGCCTTCATGGACTCCAAAGGAATGATCTCACCGGAGGAATGGAGAACGTTCTGTTCAGATGCAGTATTGTTGGCAAGATTTCCGAAGTATAACTATGAAGCTGGAGAATGGTTTGGAGCCAAGATTGAATTAAGTTATTTCCGCAGACAAGCTTTGGATGGACTAGAGCTGAAGTGGGAGCTGGTTAGTAAGGATACCAATCTCGCAGAAGGGACTGCAGACTTGCCTGCGATTCATGGCGAACATTATCTGAATATAACGGATCTCCGCATTCGTATCCCTGGTGTCTCCGATATGTCGAAAGTAGAGCTGCGACTGTCCATTCCAAGTACAGACATCCGTAAGTCTTATGACTTGTGGATCTACCCTAGACAAGTGCAGGTGGACTTGACCGGATTGAATGTCTTTACTGAACTTTCGGACCATGCCGTAGAGTTACTTGAGCGGGGAGAGGATATTATGTTGTTTCCGAATCCCGAGCAGACTCAACATGCGATCCAAGGGTTCTACAGTACTGATTTTTGGTCGTTCCCTATGTTCCGTTCCATTTCAGAGAATATGAAAAGAGAAGTTCCCGTTGGCACAATGGGCTTGTTAATTCAGAAGGACCATCCGGTATTCGAACATTTTGTCACAGAAGAACACTCGACGTATCCGTGGTGGAGCATCGTATCCGAGTCGTCGTCGATCATTATGGACGAACTGGATGTAGATCTGAGTCCGATCGTGCAGACTATTGATAATTTTGAGCGAAACCACAAGCTTGGACTCTTGATGGAGTGTCGGGTACGGAAGGGGAGAGTACTGATGGGGGCTCTGAATCTGGCGGCTCTGATGACTACAATTGAAGGAAGACAGCTGTTGTACAGCTTCCAGCGTTATGTACAAAGTCCAGCGTACCAACCCGCCACTCTCCTGGAAGTGGATGAACTTCGTCAGTTGCTGGTGTAGTATATAAAAGTTAAAGAAGCTCTATATAGCGAACATTATCACCCTACTATACGCCGTTAATAAGCCTCTTCCGTCCGTGGAAGGGGCTGGGTGTGTCTAATTTTACACCTGTACGGTTCAGGCTGATGCATTTCAGGGGTGAACTTATGCATTTCATCCCACATCCGCCCTTATGAGAATGGTAGAATAGTATATTTGAGAGTAAGATTCAGAGTTGATACCCATGAAAGGCGGATCTATTATGTATAACGTTGCCATCTGTGATGACGAGGAACAACAGAGAGAGCATGTGAGAACGATGCTCGTTTCCTTGTCACTAAAGACCCATATTGATTTTCATATCACATGTTTCACATCGGGTGAACACTTGCTCTCTCATTACAGAGAGGCTGGGGATACATTCCATATGCTCATCCTGGATGTAGAGATGGGTGGAATGAATGGCATTCAGACCGCCAAAGAAATCAGAAATAGGAAAGCTTTAGACGTACAGATCATGTTCCTGACCAGTTACCCGGAGTATATGGTGGAGAGCTTCGATGTAATGACTTTTCAATACCTGATTAAGCCCATCCAGCCGAGCGTTTTTGAAGAGAAGATGATTAAGCTCTGCCAATATTTTCAGGCGATGGACAAAAAGTATATGCTCATTAAGTCGGATTACGACGAACTGTTACTGAAATATGATGATATTCTCTGGATTGAGGTCGTCAAGAGTCTGACGATCAAGCACAAATTGAATGTGGTGACCGAGGAAAAGTCGCATGAGACCAAAGGCATTCTATCCAGCTATGCTACCGCCTTGAAAGATCATGGATTTTTGCAGATCCATCGGTCGATCATCATCAACCTGATGCATGTTCAGAAGTTCGCCGGCAACCAGGTCGTTATGTTGAATGGGACCGAACTGCCCATAGGCCGATCCAAGGTTAAGGAAGTTAAGGATGCGTACACCAAATACATGATCATGAGGATTCAATGAGATGAGCACATATATTATTTGGTCCGTCATCTTCGTTACTTTACTCATGGCATATCAGGCGAACTTTTATTTTGATTCGGTGCTGGGCAAGTCCAAGCGTAAACCACACAGAGCGATCTATTTCATGCTTTTTATCGTGTTGGACTTTTTTTATTTGGTTTCTTCCTTCTCAGACATCGTTTCGTCTGCTGTTGCTCTGCTATTAATCTTCAGTCTGGCACAATCCTATGAGGTGGAGTTCAAAATCAAGCTTGCTTTTACCATCCTGTACGCGGTCCTGATTACGACGACGAATATCATTGCCATCTACATTCTCGGTGTTCTGGAATCCACGGATTACAACTCGTGGCACCAGTTCAAAGGAGAAGACCACTGGGTTCTCGCCAAGGTCATGTTGCTTGGATGTAGCATCATGTTCATTGTCATTCAAATTGTCCGCCTGATTGCCAAACGCAGAAGTTTTGCCGTGCATTATCGTTATTATTTCCTGTTTCTGATCGTACCCACCATTACAATCTATCAGATCAATGTAGCCTCCATATATAGTGAAAAAAATGTATTCTACATCGTCTCCGTTCTGGGCTCTCTTTTTCTCAACGTGTTCATTGTCTATGTATTCGATAACATGGTTGAAAAGGTGCAACTCGCGCATGAAAATGCCCAATTGCAGCATCAGATGGACTACCAGGATGCGAACTACGAGAAGACCGTGCACAGTTTCAAAAATATGAAGAGCATCATCCATGATATCAATCAGCAATTTCTATACATTGATGAATGCATCCAACGGAATGAACTGGTCGCGGCAGGTGATCATATCAAGTCTACATTAAATACGATTGAAGGTGCATACCAGCGAGTGAACTCCGGCAATCTCGTGATTGATGCTCTCGTTACGAATACGATTGCCATGGGGCAGGCAAACGGAATCAAAATCGACACCAGAATACAGCTTCACTCGCAGCATGTGCAGATTGATCGATACGACTTGTGTGTTGTGCTTGGTAACATGCTGGATAATGCCATTGAAGCATCCAAAAAGGTTAGACAGGCGGAGGATCGATATATTCTGATTGCCATTCATTCCACGGCATCTGCACTTGTCATCCAGATTATGAACCATATAGAGCAACCCATAACTGACTTGAAGAGTGAGAAGCCGAATCCGGAATATCACGGGATTGGTCTGACTAATATATCGAGAATAAGCGAGAAATATGGTGGACATATGAGCATTGAGCAACATCATCGCACATTTAACAACATGGTCGTGATCCCGTTTCACACGAACAATCCCTGAACATGCCGTTCAGGGATTGTTTTTTTCCATTCAGGGTTCATTAGCGTTCTATAGGGCTCTTCCCGGATATGATGAATTCAATCAAGCAGAACGTAAAGGGAGGAAATTAGGATGAAGAAATTAATTACGATGTTATGTACGGCTGCACTTGTGGTTGCCCCGATGACAGGCGTTAGTGCAGAAACAAACCAAAGCACAACGATTGAGGCTCGGGCGGAGCAGATTGCTGCAGGATTGCTGCAAAATTACGGTGTTACAAGTCTGCAATATACGATCATGAATGAAGGAAAGGTTGTTCTGTCGGACAGCGCGGGACTGCATGACAAGGTATCACAGAAGCGAGTAGACAAGGATAGCATGTATGGCATAGGCTCAGTTAGCAAAATGGTTGTTACGACAGCCACCATGATGCTGGTAGATTCTGGTGAAATTAATCTGGATGAGCCAATTACTTCGTATATTAAAGACTTTAAGATGGCTGATGACCGTTATACGCAAATCACGCCACGTATGCTCATGAATCATTCATCCGGACTCTACGGCACACATTATGGGAACAGCATGTTATTTGAAGATAATGACACCCGCAATCATGATGAATTATTATCCAAGTTAAAGAATGAGCAGCTAAAATCGGACCCGGGAGCCTATTCCGTATATTGTAATGATGGCTTTCAGTTGCTGGAGATTCTGGTGGAGCGGGTAAGTGGATTGAGCTACAGCGATTATATCGCCAAGTTCATCAGCCAGCCATTACAGTTGGAAGCAACGAAGACCCCGCTGGATTCATTTGATAGAGATCGATTATCCGAAACCTATTGGCCTACGCTTGAGTCCAAGATGCCAGTAGAAAACGCAAATATTCTCGGTACTGGCGGAATCTACTCCACCTCCGATGAATTGAGCCAATTCGGTGAAGTATTGATGGGGAACCGACCGGACATTCTGTCCGAATCTTCAGTGAAGGCCATGCAAAATCCTGAATATCGCCAGGGCATGTGGGTATCGGATGAGCAAAACACACTGAATTACGGCCTGGGATGGGATGCTGTTGACCTAGCACCGTTTAGCGATTATGGTATTACGGCTCTTGCCAAAGGCGGAGATACGATGTTGTATCATGCCGTATTAGTCACCATCCCTGAACATGATATTTCGATGGCTGTTCTTTCTTCAGGAGGATCTTCCGTGTATAATCAGATGTTTGCCAGTAAAGTGCTGCTGGAGGTACTGGAAGAGCAAGGGATCATTGACGAAGTTAAACCAGACCAGACATTCACGCCACCCGTTAAAGTAAAGATGCCGACGGAATTGAATGCATACTCAGGTCTTTACGGTACAGTAGGTGAAACGCTGAATATTGCCATTAAAAATGGGGAGATGGAACTGCCTGCTTTACTGAGCGGACTTATACCAGAACAGAACTATGTGTACACAGGTGAAGGACATTTTACCAGTGATGATGGTAGTGTGAAAGTGAGTTTCGTGAAGGAACGCAATGACAAGATTTATGTTAAAGTGCAGGGCAACATAACGTTACCCGGTTTAGGCCAAACCGTGATGAATACCTATGATTATCAAAAACTTGAACAAAATGCACTGGACACAGTAACAAAAGAGAAGTGGGCAGCCCGCAACAACTCGAAATATTACGCACTGGATGAAAAAATAACGTCTATCTTCTATCTGCTTCCATCGATGCTAATCAAGAACCTGTCTGTTGATACAGAGAATGGTTATGCGAATGGAACAAAAGTGATGAATGCGAACAACGCAGTGAATATCGCTGAGATTCCTGTAATGAACGGAAGAGATGCGTTCGATCTGAAATTCTACACGAAGAATAATGCTGAGATTTTGATTCAGGATGGACAGGAATACATGGCGGAAGATGCAATTACTCCGATCTTTGGCGGAAAAACAGGTATAACGACCATTCCGGCTAATGGTCAAGCCCGGTGGTATGCCATTGATGCGCGTTCAGCGAACAAGTCGATAACGGTGGATTCTCCGGCGAACGGAGGCTACGCGGTGTATAACGAAGAAGGTGAGATGCTAGATTTTTCCGTAGCAACTCATCAGCCATTGGTGAAGCTTCCAAAACGTGGTTTTATTGTTTTTGGCGGTAACGCAGGTGAGGTTTTCAAGATCCAATTAAAGTAAGGAAGAGAATAATAATCAAGTTGAATGAAAGACCGGATGATGAGCATAGGTTGCTCGTCATCCGGTCTATATTATTTTTGCGCGTAAAATACGGCGAAGTCCAAATACTTATACATACAGTCCGTAATGCCAAATCCAGCTTCTTCCAACCACACCAACTGATCTTCTAACGTGGCATTAATATCTACTTTACGACGTTCAATGGAAGCCGAGATGGCTTCATCAGACAATCCACTCCGTTGGATGGCATCCAGCCAGCGCGTGCGGTAATAGGCGTCTGTTACTGGCATTCTTCCCTGCACCTGATCGGCGTTAATAAAGAGTCCGCCAGGCTCCAGTAACTCATATACACTACCATACAGGTTTTTCTTCTCAGCGTGGCTTAGATGGTGAATAGAAAGAGAGGAAATAATCATATCGTAAGAACTGGTGAATGTATGATTCGCGTAGTCTCCAACCACATACTGTACTTGTTCAGAATTAGCAAATCTATTGCGTGCCTCTTCAAGCATTTTTTCACTAATGTCCATCAGGGTTAACTGTGCATTGGGATATTTTTGCAGTACCATTCCTGAGAGAAGTCCCGTTCCGGCGCCCAGATCAAGAATGCGTGGGGTCTCCACGGAGCTTTCCATCAGATCAAGAGCGATACCATAGAAATCATCAAAACAAGGTATGAGCTGCTTTCGCTGCATATCATAATCCTGGGCTACTTTATCAAATAACTGCTTTACTGAGGCGTTCATGTAATCATCGCTCCTCAAGGTTTTCTCCATATTTTATAAAAAGAATGGCATTAGGTGAAATATTCATTATGGATAAGTTAATAGGTTAAAACTATGGGTCCCAAATTTTGCCATGGGTAATAACCTGTAAGCATAGGGTGAAGGATTTTCCTTGTACGTATTCGAGAAATTCTGACCTCGTCCTACCCATTTGACTTAGAGTATACTCTAAGGTGTAGACTTGCTGTAGATTGAAGAATCGATTGCTAAGGAGATGAACGTGATGACACAGGAAAAGAATGTAATAACCTTACAACATAAAATAAACTCTGGATTCAACCATCACAGCACAGCGGAGGACGTATTAAGGGATATGGATCTATCAGGACGTTTTGCTATTGTAACGGGAGGATATTCTGGCCTAGGGCTGGAGACGACTCGCGCGCTTGTAAATGCTGGAGCCCATGTCGTTGTTACAGCACGTCGGCCAGATGTTGCTGAAGAAGCACTGTCAGGGTTGTCAGGTGTTGAGATTGAAGAAATGGACCTTGCTGATCTATCCAGCGTTCGTGCTTTTGCCGATAGGTTCCTGGCAAGTGATCGGAGCATCGATATGCTGATCCTTAACGCGGGAATTATGGCTTGTCCAGAGACACGGGTAGGTGATGGATGGGAAGCGCAATTTGCCATCAACCATCTGGGGCATTTCGCCTTGACGAATCTGTTATGGCCTGCACTTACAACGCAGGGAGGCGCTCGCGTAGTCTCCGTTGCATCCACTGGACATCATTTCTCCCCGATCCGTTGGGATGATATCCAATTTGAGCATGGATATGAGAAATTCCCTGCCTATGGACAGTCCAAAACAGCGACGATTTTATTCAGCGTTGAACTGGACAAACGTGCGGCTGAGCATGGAGTACGAGCATTTTCGGTCCATCCGGGCGGAATTATGACACCGCTGCAACGTCATATGCCCAAAGAGGAAATGGTTGCTCTGGGCTGGATTGATGAGTCTGGACAAGTGGCAAATCCTTCGTTCAAAACACCTCAGCAGGGAGCTGCGACGCAAGTCTGGGCAGCTACTTCTCCTCAGCTTCAAGGAAAAGGCGGTCTCTACTGTGAGGATGTTGATATCAGTGACATGGCTCCTGAGGATGGCAGGTTCTACGGCGTTAAGCAGTACGCGATTGACCCCGAGCAAGCTTCGCGTCTATGGAAACTGTCCGTTGAGTTGACTGACACGGATATGACAATCTCCTAAAGATGCTTTTGTTTGTTGGAGAGAAAACGGTAGTGCATGAAAAGTGCTTTGCGGGTTTCAACCAGCCTTGATGCTGGTTCCGCAGGGCATTTTTTCTTTAACAAGACATCTGCTTCTGTTCAATCTCCTTCACCACCGCTATTTCCCATTAGCCAATCCAAGCCATCTCATTGATAATGAGACGATAAGTTCCAAAGGGAGGATGGATAGCAGTGAATAATAAGGATCTGATGATTGGATCCCATGTATCCTTTGGCGGGAAAGAGATGCTTCTTCAGGCCAGCAAAGAAGCCGCTTCTTATGGCGCATCCACTTTTCTAATGATACCGGAGCTCCGCAGAATTCGAAACGGAAACCCGTTTCGGAATATAATATAGAAGCAGGGCATCTGCATATGAAACAACATGCCATTTCCAATATTGTCGTGCATGCCCCATTCCTGATTAATCTAGCCAACAGCTGTAGGCGAGAGGTATTTGATTTTGGGGTACAGTTCCTGCGGGATGAGATCGAGCGAACGGCATCGTTAGGATCACACCAGCTCGTTCTTCACCCTGGGGCCCACGTCGGAGCTGGAATAGATATCGGCATTCAGCATATCATCAAGGGGTTAAATGAAGTCTTGCAGGACAACCGTTACCCGGAGGTACAGATCTCGTTGGAGACAATGGCTGGAAAAGGAACGGAGTGTGGAACAAGCTTTGAAGAGTTGGCACAGATTCTCCATGGCGTACACCGGAATGAACAACTTTCGATATGTCTGGATACTTGCCATGTTCATGATGCCGGATACGATATCGTTCATGATTTTGATGGTGTGCTGGAGCAGTTTGATCAGGTCATCGGCCTTGAGCGATTGAAAGTTATACACATTAATGATTCAAAGAATGAACGGGGATCGCGGAAGGACCGTCATGAGAACATTGGACACGGTCATATCGGACTGCGAACCTTGGATTATATCGTGCATCATCCCCAACTCACTTCTCTTCCCAAATTGCTTGAGACGCCATCCATCGGAAAAATCAAATATAAAAGTGCTCCTTATCGGCATGAAATCGCCCTGTTAAGAAGAGAATGTTCCGAACCTGTGAGCAAAGAAGAGATGTTCTAAAGTAAACAAACCAAAAGAGCAATCTCCAATGAGGTTGCTCTTGTTGTTATAGATTATGTCGTCTAACGGTGTATACACAGCTTCTTTCAATATTCCATATATCGATGGACTTGTATTTGTTGCATTTCTTTGTTGAAAAAATAGATGAATGGATCTTACAGAATGAAAATCTTCAAATTGATTGTCATGAAAATGGCATTTTCTCAAACAAAATCTCCTATTAAGTATATAATAAAGAAGCATCTCTATTCGCTGATGGTGCAATCATTTCTTTATGAACTCAGGGAGAGAAAATCATGAATATTTTTGAGCATCAGATACCTATGGAAAAAGTGAAATTCAATGAACCGTTAAAAAATCACACGCATATAAAAATTGGTGGGAATGCAGATATACTCATCCACCCCACAACGAAAGACGAAATCATCAAAATCGTAGAGATCAGCAAAATACATCAATTGCCTCTGACGGTTATTGGCAAAGGATCAAACGTCATTATTAAAGATGGTGGCATCAGGGGAGTAACGGTTTCGTTAAGCCATTTTGATCAGGTGAAAGTCAGTGAGGACACCCTCATTGCGCAAAGTGGTGCCGATATCATTGATGTCTCCAGGCTTGCATTGGAACACAGCTTGACTGGTTTGGAGTTTGCCTGTGGGATTCCCGGGAGTACAGGAGGCGCCTTATATATGAACGCGGGTGCTTATGGCGGGCAGATCGCAGATGTTGTTGAACGCGCGACTGTGATTACCAAAGACGGCAAGGTAGCGGAGATCCAACGGGAAGAGATGAAGTTTGGTTATCGAAACAGTCTCTTCAAAATGGATCAATATATCATACTGGAAGCTGAGTTTGGACTCAAACATGGCAACAAGAATGATATTTCAACGAAAATGAACGAATTAACATTCCTGAGAGAATCCAAACAGCCGCTTGAATTCCCTTCCTGTGGAAGTGTGTTTAAGCGCCCAGAAGGATATTTTGCCGGAAAACTGATTCAGGACTGTAATTTGCAAGGCACTCGCATCGGAGGGGCCGAAATCTCTATGAAACATGCCGGGTTTATCGTCAATGTGGACCAGGCAACTGCCCAGGATTACATGGATCTGATCCAGTTCATTCAGAAGAAGGTTCATGACACCTTTAATGTTGAACTGGAAACAGAAGTGATCTTCCTTGGTGAATAACTGCATATGAATTATCTAAAGCCGCCATTGGCGGCTTTTTCAATTGGATATGTTGAAGATTCCAAAGATATCGGATGGTTACATTTCACAAAGTAAACCCTGCTTGATATCCAATCATACAACGGGGATTCAGATGTTTAGCTCAACTACGGCCCACCGGTGGTTCGATTGGCTTTCACATACTTGAGCTGGGCAACGATGATGACGCTTATAATCACGAGCAGGAACCACGAACTGATCTTGCTAAAACTAACCAGTTGCCAAGCGTCGTGCTGGTCAGGATATTTCCAGCCATTAAAGAATGTGGCAATATTCTCAGCAGTCCAGATGAAAAATCCAACAATGAGAAAAGCGAGCGATAATGGCATTCGGTAGGTCTTTGTTCGTACCCGGTAGATAATCCATGTTTTCCAGAAGACAATGAATACAAGTGCCGTCAGCCACCAGCGAAAATCGGGAATATAATGATGGGTGAAAAAGTTGAGATAGATGGCTGCTCCAAGCAGGGCGGAAGGTACGAATCCAGGCCATCCGGTCATGTCCATCCGTAGTCTTCGCCATATCTGACACATAAAACTGGCTACACTTGCATACATAAATCCACTATATAGAGGTACACCGAGGATTTTGGTAATTGCCGGTTCAGGATATGACCAGGAGCCCATCCATACTTTATAGATCTCCAGCACCAGACCAATGATGTGAAATACACAGATGACCTTGATTTCATCCCGGGTTTCCAAGCCGCTCCGATACATCAGATACTGCACAACAAGCAATACGAGCAGAATGGCATCATACCGATGAAGGAAAGGGACATGAACTACACTGGATAGGGCCAATGTTCCAAAGATAGCTACAGGAAATATGCAGCTCATGGCCTGATGATATCCAAAATGTAAAAGTTGTATTAGTGCTTTCAAATCGAGATGATCTCCTTTCCCGAAAATGCTGTTCACGATCCGATGTGTATGCCTACATTTATAATATAGATATGATTCATTCTTTAAAATAGAAAAAAACACCGAGAGATTTTCCTGTTTTATAAATCTACACCGTAGCTTCTATAAAGAAGTCTCCATAGAAGGCGACTCGGTCACTCCATGTATATTCTCTCGTGGTTATGTTAAAATGAAATTCGTACAATTACATTAGACAAGGAGGCCGCCACGCATGCAGCCGATACAACCACAAGATATTCAACTCCGGATCGATCAACTTGCTGATCAGGACATATACGTACACCTTGAGCTTACTTCAGGAGCGTATGCACATCACTATGACAGTTCGAAGCATCCGGCATCGGCATTCATTTCCAATGCGGCCATACGATATACGCAGGGGTCCATTTCCGGTACGGGTCCATACCGGGTTGGTCTGAAAACCACCCAAGGATGGATATATGCCGAAGGACTTACACATATGGATGAGCTGGAAAAAGAAAGACTAATCCTGGCTGGTCACGACAGCCAAGGCAAACTGGTTGTGGCGTTACAACTAAGCCGGGAGATGTTCTAATGAAAGCGGAGGATCAAATAACCATGAAACCTACACATAACGAGCATGAGCGCATATTGGTGGTGTACCCTCATCCTGATGATGAAGCTTTCTCTGTATCCGGAACTTTAGCTAAGTACATAGAAGGTGGTGCCCGCGTAACCTATGCTTGTCTGACACTGGGCGAGATGGGACGCAACATGGGGATTCCTCCTTTTGCTAACCGCGTCACGTTGCCTGTGATTCGCAAACAAGAACTGATTGAAGCTTCCGAAGCGATTGGAATTCAAGATTTAAGAATGCTCGGTTTCCATGATAAAATGATCGAGTTCGAAGACCCGCAGCTGCTCGACGATAGCATCATGGCACTGCTCAAGGAATTGAACCCATCGCTGGTCATTACCTTCTATCCGGGATTCAGTGTTCATCCCGATCATGATGCTACGGGAGAAGCCGTCATTCGCACGATTAGTCGTCTTCCTGTGGGAGAGCGTCCACTGGTTCATTGTGTTGCATTTGCTCATAACCAGGAACAGTTTATTGGTAAAGCGGATGTGATTGTTGATGTGACCGGATTTTTGAAACAAAAAATGGCATCCATACGTGCCCATCGTTCACAATTTCAGGCAGCGGAGCTTGTCGGAGATCGAGAATTGAATCAGGAAGAAATCCAGGCTCGTTTCGGCAGAGAAACATTCTGGACCTATCCATTTGAATAACATGATTACGTAGAAGTCGCCAATTTGGCGGCTTTTTTTTGTTCACATCACAATATGGACACATCAATGAGCCATCTATAGCCTAACTGAGCTATATGGAAAAAAACGCTTTTTATGTACACTATGATCAGGATTGTGAACGCTTTATTAATTTGCTTTGCTGTTCAGTGGAGATGAACACCGAGGATATATTCTGTGTGGAAAGGAGGGAATGCTGTGCATAGCACAATGCCGCAACAACAACAATCTGCACTAAGGAGCCAGCAGTGGGCGAGAAGATTATGCATGAGAAGTTTGGTTCTGGGCGTGATTTTGCTGACAGCTATAATGACGGTTCTATTATCATTCCGGCATGATACGGCCTTAGCCACCTCGGGACACCGTGATCTCATCCCGCTTCAGCCTATGATTGACCGTTCTGCTCCTGGAGCCGTCATTGTACTTGAATCAGGCCGTTATTCAGGTCCTGTAACGATTGACAAGAATATCACCATTCAGGGTGATTCGACGGTCGCCATATTCAATACGGAAGAAGCAACATCCACCATAACCATTCGTTCGGATGGGGTGAAGTTGAGTGGATTTACGATTGAACACGAAGCGAATGAACCAACCGCAGCGATTCAGGTGGAAGGGAAGAACAGTGAGATTACGGATCTGCATATTCTGACCCAGGGATTTGGGATGATTATTCGCAATTCCAGTCATGCGACGATTCAGAGGAACGCAATTACTTGGGCTGGCTCTGATTCTGCTTCCAGTAGCCAGAAGGGGAATGGGATTGATCTGTACAACTCGCATGATAGCTACATTGAAGCCAATGAGATCAACGGCATGAGGGATGGAATCTATCTGGAGAATAGTCGCAAGTCTACTGTGAAGAATAACAGGCTGTACCATACAAGGTATGGCATTCACTGTATGTACATTGACGGTTCATCTGTTCTGGACAATACCGGAGAGGAGAATATGACAGGCGCCATGATCATGGGTGTCAAGAATACGATTATATCGGGAAACTCCTTTCGCAAACAAAGTTCGAATGTTCATTCACAAGGGATTTTGTTGTATGACGTACATCAATCCTCTATTCACACCAATGTGGTGGAGGGGAATCGTGTCGGCATGAACATCGCGGAATCCTCGGGAAATGAGATCCGTGGCAATGCGGTGCTTCGGAATTTCATTGGAATTCAGCTGGTTCTGGCAGAAGGTAACGAGTTTATACGTAATCAATTGGTGTCCAATGTTATTGAAGCTTCGGCAATCGATAGCGCGGATAATATCTTGACGGAGAATTACTGGGATTCCTTTCAAGGACTTGACCTCAATCGGGATGGAGTCAGTGAAATATCCTATGCAATTAATCCTTTTTATGAGCAACTGGTAAGTCGAAACTCTGCGTATCAGATCTTTTTTCAATCACCCGGTATGGTCTTTCTGAGTGACTTGTATACAGAAGGACGAGAACAATGGACGACCGATAAGTCGCCACAAATGAGCATGGATATGGAGTCCGACCTGCAATCCGACCTGAAATGGTCAGCGGAAAGGGCTACACATTCGAATGTGGTGTGGGTGATCGGACTAATTCTGCTGGGCATGGCAACTTTAATAATCATCTATATGGGGTATTACGAAAATGAACAAAAGATGGACAATGATCATGGTACTTATGATGGGAATGGTACTGTTAACCGCTTGTGGACCCAAATATGAAGCATTGCCGATTAATGAAGATGTGGATATCTGTGCGATCTGTAAAATGCAGGTGAAAGATGATGCTTATGCAACACAGCTCACAACGAAAGACGGCCAAAATTACAAGTTCGATGACATCGGCTGCATGAACCAGTGGAAAACAGAAAATGGCATAGACAACATCGGCATGGACTATGTTCGTGATTATAATGACAAAGAATGGATTGAATACAGCAAAGCCACGTATGTATATGATGCTTCATTGCGGACACCGATGGCTTATGGAATTCTCAACTTCAAGGACAAGCCTTCAGCTGAAGCATTCGTTGCAGAGCAAGGTGTCGGAATCATTATGACGGCCGAGGATCTCGCCTCGCATGATTGGAAACAGAATACAGAGAATATGGACATGATGGGTGAACACGGGCATGGTGAAGAAGGCATGAGTGAAGGAACACACCAGGAAGGTGAAAAGAAAGAAGAGTCAGGCCACTAGGGATGACAATAGAAAATGGTGATCAATGATGGCAGATATGATACAGATTGCAAGGCGTGAAGTGAAAATGGGATTTCGCAATCCCTGGGCGTATTCGTTTCTGATTCTTTTTTGCACATTTAGCTTGAGCTTGCTGCTCCTGAATTCACAGAATCCGGTTCAAGGGTATTCGGGCACAACAGGTTCCATGTTGAATCTTATTCTCTACCTGTTGCCATTAATGACGCTGTTCCTCGGTTCCTTCTCGTTAACTTCCGAAAAGGAAGATGGCAGCTGGCAATTACTGTCCACCTATCCAGTCGGCACGATGTCCTTTATTGTTGGGAAGTATGTCGGGCTGTCGATCGTCTTGATAACCATTGTGACGTTTGGATATGGCTTGATGGGGGTTATTAGCGGGCTCATTGGAAGTGCAATGGATGTCATGACCTATCTTCTCTTTCTGGCATTCTCCTGTGGACTGGTGTTGTTATTCCTGACCCTTGCTTTGTTTATCGGTTCGTTATCAGGAAATCGCTGGCAGGCATTAACGATCTCCGTGACGGTATGGTTTTTCGCGGTCATTGGATGGCCTACGCTACTACTCTCTGTGCTGGGAATGATGCCCTATCTGTGGGTTAAGCCGCTGCTTATTTTGCTAACCTTCATTAATCCCGCAGAACTGGTACGTTTGTTTGTTGTGATCAAGCTAGGCGGTGGCTCCATACTGGGACCGGAATATTATCAGTGGGTGGAATGGGTACAGCAACCGAGTGGAAGTTGGATCTTCATCACAATCTGTCTGCTCTGGATTAGCTGTTCTGTCCTGGCTGTATACTGGATCTGGGAGAGGGGGCGTTCTCATGGATAAGGTGGAAGTTGAAGTGATTGGATTGGGCAAATCCATCAAAAAGCAACCGATTGTAGAGGATATCTCCTTTCACCTGACTTCAGGCCAAGTGCTCGCTCTCTGTGGAGGGAATGGAGCAGGGAAGAGTACTGTGCTGCGTATGATCGCTGGAATTCTTCGGCCTACCTCCGGTGATGTCATTGTGAACAACGTTCGTTGGTTGAAGGAGCGCAAGCGATATTCGGAACAGATCGGATATATGCCGGATGACTATCAATTTAGTCAGGGCTTGAGCGCAGAGGAAGCACTTCTGTTCTGGGCTTCACTGAGGAAAGTTCCGAAGAAGCGAGTACAGGAAGTGCTGACCATGGTAGGGTTAGAGGGTCATAAGAACAAGCGAGTCACGACGTTCTCCAAAGGCATGCGTCAACGTGTGTTATTTGCCCAGGCTATACTGGCCAAACCTCCGCTTCTGATCATGGATGAGCCAACCAATGGATTGGACCCATTTTGGATGCAGGAATTGGCTCAGTTGCTCAAGGACATCAAGCAGCAAGGCCATATGGTCATCTTCTCCACCCACCAACTGGAGATTGCAGACGATATTGCGGATCAGGTTATATTCATGAACCATGGACGTAATGTTGGGGAGGGTTCTACCCATGACATTCGGAGGGAATTCGGCTCGCTCCATGCGGCGTTTCATCAAAGTCTTGGATTAAAGTGAAGGTGAGTGTATTGCAGAAGAAGATGTTTAACAGTAGAAGAGTGCTTACAATCCTGATTGGCGTGGCTGCTTTGCTCACAGGTGCATGGGCCATTTACCAAAATGTCTCACCATCCGAACCCCAGGGGAGCAACGCTATTGAAGCAGGTGCAGAAGCCCCTGAGTTCACAGCGGTTAATTCAGCAGGAGAAGAAGTCAGATTGTCCGATTATCGCGGGAAAGCTGTCATGATTAACTTTTGGGCTTCGTGGTGTACGCCCTGTGTAAGGGAGATGCCGTTGGTTCATCAGATCGCTGAGGCTCATCAGGACGATGTGGTCACGCTGTTTGTGAATGTAGGGGAGTCGAAGGGAACAATTCGAGAATTTATGGACAAACAACAGTTTGATTTTCCAGTTATCATTGATGTGACAGGTAAGATATCCAGCCTGTATCGTATTACGGGATTACCGGCAACGATGGTCATGGATAGAGAAGGGGAGTTTCGTCACATATTGCTTGGTGAACTGACCGAAGATATACCGTTACAGCAATGGCTGGAAGAGAGTATCTAATCGCAAGAGTTGGAATGATATTAAAAGGGGTAAGAACATCCATGTCCCACGTGAACTGAATGTATCATCACAATAGGAAAGCCGGGCACCCATTAAACATAGGGGTGCCCGGCTTTGTATTATTGCGAATATCACTGCTTCGTAGTCGATTACAACACAGCAGCTGTAGCATGGTTTGCGCGAGCGATTCGGGTTGCATCAACCATGTTGCGCAAGGAAGCCACCGTTTCTTCAAGTCCGCGGGTTTTCAGTCCGCAGTCCGGATTGATCCAGAATAACTCTGGATCGAGAACACGCAAGGCGCGCTCAATCATGCTGCTCATTTCCTCTACGCTTGGAACTCGTGGGCTATGGATATCATATACGCCGAGTCCGATCCCCAGCTTGTAAGTGTTGAGCTCGAAGCTGTGAATCAGTTCGCCGTGACTACGGGATGTCTCGATGGAGATCACATCCGCATCCATGGCTTCAATGGAATCAATCATGTCATGGAATTCGCAATAGCACATATGTGTGTGAATTTGGGTCGTTTCTTGTACCGTGCATGTGGAGATACGGAATGCTTTGACTGCCCATGCCAGATAATCGGCTTGTTCATTTTCTTTCAGTGGAAGCCCTTCGCGAACTGCCGGTTCATCCACTTGGATCATGCCAATACCAGCCTGTTCAAGTGCTTCTACTTCCTGTCTCAGCGCATACGCCAATTGATAGGCAATCTGCTCACGGGCAATGTCTTCGCGAACGAATGACCAGTTCATGATGGTAATGGGGCCGGTCAACATACCTTTGACAGGACGTTGTGTCTGCGATTGAGCATATTTCGTTTCTTCGACTGTCATTTCACCGATAAAGGCAACATCTCCAAAGATAATAGGAGGTTTCACGCAGCGTGAACCATACGATTGTACCCAGCCATATTGTGTGAAGGCAAAACCGTCTAGCTTCTCGCCAAAGAATTCGACCATGTCTGTACGTTCAAACTCACCGTGCACCAGCACGTCAATGCCAATCTCTTCCTGAATCTTGATCCAGATATCAATTTGCTCCCGGATGAAAGCCTCATATTGTTCGTTGTTTAGCTCGCCTTTGCGCCATAACTGACGTGCCTTTCTGACTTCTGCTGATTGCGGAAAGCTGCCGATCGTTGTTGTGGGGAAAAGCGGCAGTTGCCATTTGTCCTGTTGGGCTACATGACGCTCGGCAAAAGGTTGTGAGCGATTCGGTTCTTGCACACTGATGGAAGCCACGGCTTCCTGCACCGCAGTACGATTACGATCTTCGGAATGCTGGAGCGCCTGAAGCTTACGCTCTGCTTCGTTTATCTGAGCCGTAATCTCTGCATTAGGTGACGTTAAGCCTTTCGTCAAAAGAACAATTTCATCCAGCTTCTCATCGGCAAATGCAAGCGCATTTTTCAGTTCAACTGAAAGTTTAGCTTCACGTTCTGTCGTAACTGGCACATGCAGCAAGCTGCATGACGATTGTACAATCAGACGTTCAGGTGTAACGAGTTCAGCGAGCGTATGAAGCAATTTCAGTTTTGCCTGAAGGGAAGCCTTCCAGATTCCACGTCCATCAATAACACCTGCACCCAACACCTTATCTTCGGGGAAACCGGATGTTTCAATGGATTGGAGGTTCCCAGCGAGGCCATGTACGAAATCAAGCCCAATCCCTTGAACCGGTAATGAAACAACGGTCTCGTAGTTCTCGACAGATTCAAAGTAAGTCTGCAACATGATGTTCAAGCCTGGAACAGCAGTTGCTAATGTGCTATATATTTTATTCAGCCGCTGTACATCAGCGTCGTTCAATTTGGTTACCAGAATAGGCTCGTCTACCTGTACCCACTGAACACCTTCATCCGCAAGCTCCTGTAATACCTGAGTATAGAGTGGAAGTAAGCGATCCAACCAAGCGTCCGTTTCGGATTGATCATATCCTTTGGAGAGCTTCAGGAAGGTCAGTGGTCCAACGATGACCGGTTTACCTTCAATGCCGAGCTTTTCTTTGGCTTCGCGATAGGCGATCAGTGGTTTATTCTCCGTCAGGGCCGGGGAAACATCATTAAGTTCAGGTACAATATAGTGATAGTTGGTGTTAAACCATTTGGTCATTTCACTTGCTGCAGCATCTTTCGTACCACGCGCAATTCCATAATATACAGACAGCGGTACGGAACCGCCATTATAGGCAAATCGTTTAGGAATAATACCAAACATTACAGCTGTATCCAGAATATGATCGTAATAACTGAAGTCATTGACCGGAATAAGATCGATGCCTTTTGCTTGTTGCTTGCGCAAATGATCTAACCTAATTTCTTGCAAACGGGCATGGAACTCTTTTTCTTCCAGCTTGCCTGCCCAGAATGCTTCCAAAGCTTTTTTCCATTCCCGATCAGCACCGATACGCGGATATCCCAATGCACTACTTTTTGTCATTAACAAAAACCCCTCTGCAATGTGTTAATAACAATTTACCACAATAACACGGCTATAATGTAATTCCCTTATATTATATCTAGTTATAGCCTTGGGCTATATCAGAGTGGGTATGAAGTATAGAATATATTTGAAATAGACACCCCTAATGTTACAATGGATAACTATGTTCATATGAATGATGGAGAGGAAGGCGACACTGTGAATCTGTATCATATTCTAACCACCGTGTACGGAATCAACAGAGTAACATCATTCCTGGAGGACAACTTTATCGGTATCGCCTGGTCAGGTCTAGGAGATCTGGAGCATACGCCCCCGGAGCAATGGAAGGAACAATTGGTTCAACACTATAGCTTGAGTGAGACGGAACTGACAAGCGCACTTGCGACACTACATATGTTTGCTATCCTTATGCAGGATGGGGATTATGTATTAATAAGCGATGATGAGTGGACGTATGTTGGGGATATCGGGGATTATTATTATGACGATTCCTCTGGCACGGAAGACGACTTGATCTGCCACCGCCGCGGAGTCACATGGTTGGGACGTATTCCACTCGCAGAATTGAATGATAAAGTGCAGGTACTGCGGAACGATTCATCGATTCTCGCGAAGTTTGAGCATCCCATTTCAGAAGCTCAGCTGGATCGCGGACTTGCGGTCAGCGTAGCATCCGAAGCAAACAACGTTCACACAACAAAAGTAGACGAAGCCACGGTCCAAGCAGCTCTTCATGTGCTGAAAGAAGCGTTACATAGCGAGGAAGAAGAACTGCGGGTTCGTGCGGCTTCAGCCATTTTGCAGTATGCCAAACTATAACTTTTGGTTAACTTTTATCATTCCTGACTAAGTCTTAGGATCTGTTCATTAACATTCACATGACTTAGTCCTCCGTGGTAACAAACTACAGATGCAATGTCGAGGTCTACAAACTTGTTCAATGAGAGACGAGCCGTCTCCATATCTGGTGTGGTAGGGGCATGAATGCCTCCAAGTAGGCCGTCTACACTGTACATTGAATCTCCGGCGATGAGTATCTTGCTCTGCTCTAAATAAAGACTGATATGACCTGGCGTATGGCCAGGTGTATGAATAACGCGAATTCCGCCACAAAACGGCAGTTCTTGACCATCCATTACGATGTAATCTACCTTTCCCTTCGGAGGGTTTGTAATATGACTGTCTTTGAGGAGAGGGAGCTGCCCCTCTATATATGGCTTATCCAGTCCATGTGCATATATGCTGACATGATTCCCACACGCCTGCAAAATCTCAGGAAGACATCCTATATGATCTATATCCTGATGTGTCAAAATGACAGCTTGCAGTCGGTCTATAGGTACGCCTATCTCGTCCAGTGCGATGCGTAAATCTTCAAATTGCCCCGGGAAACCGGTGTCTATTAACACAGACATTTCTTCATCCCACATCAGAATAGGGTGAATCACATTCCCATGAAAATGGAGATGAAGCATCTCGATTCCTTTGGAAATTTCCATTGTACCAGACCTCCATATGATAATAAGTATAAGTGCGATTGCTCAAAGGATTTCTTATTGTAAACGAACGAAGTCTGTAAAAAGATACGTTAGCCTATTTTCATGATAAAGAGTTGATGGTTAGGCGAGGAACTAAACGTGATCTCTGGCGGCATTGACTTATAGAAATATTCAATGGGTGAGGGAATTGACGATTGCGTATGGGAATGATAATTTATATACATCAAGAAAACCAATAAGTCCAATAAGATAAAGGGGTTATGAGGATGACACATATCGTGCATGCGGCAGCAGAAGATATACGAAGCGAGGATTCGCTGCAATTGATCAAGGAACTGAGCGATGAACTCGGTCTGTTGTATGGCGGAGATGGAACAGCTGGGTTTCAACTGTCAGACGTTGAGGTGCCACGGGCGGCCTTTATAGTTGCCAGAATCGACGGGTATCCGGTCGGTTGCGGAGCGCTCAGACCCCTTGATGAAACATCGGTAGAGGTTAAACGCATGTATACACGTGGTGGCTACCGTCGAAAGGGAATTGCACTAGCCATTCTGGCTGAAGCGGAACGACTTGCGAACGAACTGGGTTACACCAACCTGAAACTGCAAACAGGTCCTTTGCAGCCGGAAGCAGCCGCGCTGTATGAGCGTGTGGGTTATTATCGAATCCCCATTTTCAGTGGCAACTGGGAAAAGGTCCTTGCATACCAGAAAGACTTGGTACACGAAGTCGTTTAATACAAGGAAGTACAGCTTCAGTTTATAGCACGGGAACAAGAGCAGAAGACCAACACAAAGAAGGTCGCCAACCGGGCGACTTTCTTTGTGTTAATGTGCAATTTAATGCAAAGTTATGGACCATTGCCTTGATTCCTGATCGGAATGAAAATGGGTTACTCTTGGTATTGGGTGCCCCATTCACATAGTCCTTCCAGAACGGGTAATAGCGTTTCGGCTTTTGCTGACAGTCTGTACTCGACCTTAGGAGGAACTTGAGGGTATTCTTTTCGTTCCACCATGCCATCCGCTTCCAATTCCTTCAGCTGGGAACTTAACGTTCTATACGTGATTGCACCAATTTGTCTTTTCAATTCATTGAAGCGGACGGGCTGGTTTTCGGCAAGAAGATATATAATCACCATTTTCCATTTGCCACCAATAACGGACAACGTATATCCAAAAGGCGTATCTTGAATATTCTTAACTTTACCTTGATATTCAGCCATACTCATCATTTACACTATCCTTCCGGGTAGTACCTATCATTAAAGACCATACTATTTATTTGTTTGGGCTCAGTTTATACTAACCTTACTTTGATGTAAAGGAGAGCGTCTAATATATCAAGATACTGATATATTAGATCATAATACAGGAAGATCACGGTTGAAAATATCAATATCATTATATAGATCGTTGCATGAAAAATAGAAATTAAACAATATAAGGAGAATACACCCAGATGGTCACGTTATTGCTAATTATTATCTATCTCGCATTTATCGGACTTGGATTGCCGGATGCCTTACTTGGCAGTGCTTGGTCCATTATGAAACACGATATCCATGGTACCGCTGATTCTTCTTGTTCTGTTCGTTGTGATGTTTGTGGCTACAGAGCTGGTTAATAGAAGGAGCATGGATACAGGTCTTACAAGTCTAGTCTAGCCTTAACTAATCATAGATATGGCTCTGCAACTACACAACAAAAGGAACAACCATCGCTGGTTGTTCCTTTTGTCATACGAATTATTTATAAAAAGATCAGTAACAACGTACCTGCGGCAAAACAGTAATACGAAAAGTATTTCAGATTGCCTTTAGCCATAATGCCCATGAACCATCTCATCGAGAAGTAGGTGACGAAAAGGGTAGTGATGAATGCGATCAGATAAGGAATCGCGAGTTGAGCACGGTTTGGATCATGCGCGATATCGGATGCGCCCATAATAAGTCCACCAATGCTTATGGGAATATATAGCATAAAGGAGAACTTCAAAGCCGTTTCCTGTTTCATGCCGACAGCTATTGAGGCAATAACAGTTGCCCCTGAACGGCTTATACCTGGAATAAGAGCTACCGCTTGAGCTAAACCAACCAGCATTGCATCTTTGGCAGACAGGTCTCCATCTTGCTTGCGGCCCCTAAGATTACGAATAAGCCATAAGGCAACCCCGGTGATCAATAATGCGATCGAAACGGTGTAAACAGACGAGAAAATCTCCTCAATCCGATCCTTGAAGAGGACCGCCACGACAGCAGCGGGAATCGTACCAATTATTATGTACAAGCAAAACATAAAGTCTGCTTTATATTCTTCTTTACGAGTACGAAGGTAATGTAGTGCACCAACAATCAATTTTTTGATATCTTCCCGGAAAATAAAAACAATCGCGATCAGGGATGCCGTGTTCGTTAGAATCTCAAATGACAATCCATTCTGCTTGATGCCCATCAGCCTCTGAGCGATAATCAGATGTCCACTTGAGGAGACGGGAATGGGCTCCGTCGCACCTTGAACAATACCTAGAAACAAATATTTTAACCACAATATAATCTCTTCCATGTTGTCCTCCTTGAATCGTTTCATTGGCTTTCCAATGAATTCTCTTTGTATGAAGTGTTTGGTCTACTCTATTGATGATAGCTGTTTAAGTTGGTGACTTGCAAGTTAGAATTCATAGACAGGGTCACAGGAGATCACCGTGAAGCCTTATACGACAGTTAAAAATGGATTATAAACATTATGAAAAACGTTCTTGTCAAATTCATTCTGGCATGATATCGTTGATAACGATTATCAATATCAATGAAGGGGTGAGTTGATTTTGCGTAAACAGAGAAGTTCGATATGCGTATGGATGGCACTCGTTGTGCTGCTTATATTAAGTGCATGTGGCCAATCTGCATCAACAAATAGTACAACCGGGAGCAACACTGACGCAGCAGCGGAGACAGAAACCAAAGCCGTTTCGAATTCAGCTTCTACAGTGGATACGGCCGCAAATGCCGAAGAGGAATTTGTTACATATCACTCTGATGGGGGTGAGGTAAAGGTACCCAAAAATCCTAAGCGTATCGTTGATTTGACGTCATTCTCGACAGGATACTTTGTTGCCCTGGAAGCACCTGTAGTCGGCGCTTTATCCGGAGCGATCAACAACAAGTATATCAAGGATCAACTTGCGGCAGCAGGCACCAGTGATCTGGGTGAAGCACCTACCCCAGAGAAGCTGATCAGCTTAAAACCCGACCTCTTTATCGTGTACACGGGCACAGAGGGGATCGATAAGCTGGAGCAGATTGCACCTGTCGTACAAATTACATTTGGCAAGCGCGATTTCAAGGATCTGATGCTTGAAATGGGTAAGCTCACCAATAGAGAAGACGCAGCTAAAGCCTGGAATGCTAAATGGGAAGCGAAGATCAACGAACTGAAGCCTAAGGTTCTGGAAGCTGTAGGCGATCGCACGGTTTCCATCTTGAATCCGTATGCCAAAGGATTATTTGTATTTGGTCATAACTACGGTCGAGGCGGTGAGATTATTTACGGTGAGTTTGGTCTCAAGGCACCAGCTAAGGCCCAAGCTGAAGCCATTGACAGCGGAACTGGATGGGCTTCCATCTCCATGGAATTATTACCGGAGTATGCGGGTGATATCATCTTCACCAGCCCGTGGTCGGGAGATACAACCGATCCCAAGATCGTATATGATAATACGTTATGGAAGAACTTGCCTGCAGTGAAGGCAAATCATGTGTTCCAGCTTGATTCAACGTCAGACACGTATAATGATCCCGTATCACTCGAAGGACAACTGAAGTTTATTTCGGACAGCCTGCTTTCGGCGAAGTAAGGTTGAACCATACACATAGTAATACTGGAGCATTTCCGAAACGTCGCTACAAGACGGGGAAATGCTCTTCTTATGAGCGTAGAATTTCATATACGTCGATCTTGGTTGGATTTTGACCAATGTAATTAAGCTTGATACAATAGGATAACTGCTGATGAACATTAAATATCAAGTGGGGTGATCTAGATGCAGCAAAAAAGGGAACGTTTGAATGTATGGTTGTCTTTGTCTAACATTCATACCCAACTGAACGAGAAGATTGAACAAGCTTTGCTTCAAGAATATGACTTATCTTTGAAGGAATTTTATGTTTTAAACTTTATATTTAATGCGGAGGGTAAGGAATTGCGCCTGCAGCAACTTCAAGAACTGGTGGGGTTGAGCCAAAGTGCTACTTCCAGACTCGTCGTAAGGATGGAAGCCAAAGACTGTGGGGCTCTGGAAAGACACGCATGTGAAGATGATCGGCGTGGCATTTACACTCGAATTACGGAGCTTGGGGAGAATAAATACAAGAAAGCACTTCAAACGTTTAATCAGGTCTTGCAAACTGAATTGGAACAGGATGGATTTGAGACTCGATTAGAGAATCTTACTAAAGAATTGTTCTAGGGCTGGGGGAATATAGGGTAATGTACTCATTTACCCTATAAGAAGACTTGACACTCAATAATATATCCGTTAAATTAAATGCATGCGCATGCTTATATTGTGGATGCGGTGATTCCTTTATAAGGAGGGGATTCTAATGAATTACGATATCAAAAGAGTTAAGAGAGGGATTTACAATGATTATGTTGATGCTTTTGACATTCATATTAGGTATCTTCATCGTTGTACGTCAATTTTGCCCATTACGCAATCTTGAATATATTGATTATCAAGTATTTCTCAGACAAGAGAGTGATTTTCGGCAGTATAAAGTGATCGATATTCGAGATGCGACGGATTATTGGGCTAATCCTACCCCGGATACGATTAACATCTCACTGGGACGTCTCGCTTTCACATGGGAAAAATACCTTCTTCGAGAAGATAACGTCATTATAATGTCTCCTGGTATGCTTCAATCCAAAAAGGCTGTCCGTATTTTGCGAAAGCATGGATTTGAATGTCTTTATGTGATGAAGTAATAGATTCATGTGATTGCTTAATCATACGGAATTAATAATCGTAGGTACTATTTTAATGCTTGCGCATGCATTTTATTAACTTGATTTATGAAAAGGGGAGTTTTATTTTGATGACAGATTTGTTTAGTCCATATTCTTTTAAAAACCTAGAGCTTAAAAACCGTGTTGTAATGGCTCCGATGTGTCAATATTCAGTTGAGCAAAAAGATGGTATAGCAACAGATTGGCATTATATGCACTACGTTAGTCGTGCCGTGGGAGGTACGGGGTTCATTATCATTGAAATGACAGATGTGGAACCGGATGGCCGAATTTCAGATTATGATCTTGGATTATGGTCAGATGAACAGATCCCAGCCCTGAAGCGGATCGTAGATGCGTGTCACAGTTATGGTGCCAAGGTCGGCATTCAGATTGCTCATGCGGGACGTAAAGCAGAAGATGCCGAGGTTCCAGTAGCTCCGTCAGCGATCGCCTTTGATGAGAATTCCAAGCAACCTCGAGCGCTTACAACGGACGAAGTTAAAGGAATGGTTGAGAAATTCCGTAGTGCAGTAGCTCGTGCAGTAAAAGCTGGATTTGATGCGATTGAGCTTCATGGTGCACATGGTTACCTGATCCATCAGTTCCATTCTCCACTAACGAACAAGCGCGAAGACGAATATGGTCAAGAGTTAACTTTGTTTGGCCGGGAGATCATTCAGGCTGCGAAGGCAGAAATGCCCAAAGACATGCCCTTAATCATGCGTATTTCAGCAAAAGAATACGTCGAAGGTGGCTATGGAATTGACGAAAGTTCCGAGTTTGCCAAGGCATATCAAGAGGCGGGCGTAGACCTGTTCGATATCTCATCTGGTGGCGAGGGACCTATAGCTGCATGGGGCAGACCAGGAACTCACGCGGCTTATCAAGTACCTCTCGCTAAAGCAATCAAAGAAGCTCTTGGTGTGCCCGTGATTGCTGTTGGAAGATTGGACGATCCGAACTTGGCGAATGCAGTCATCGGAAATGAAGAAGCTGATCTCGTTGCAATCGGAAGAGGGCTGTTAAGAAATCCTTACTGGGCATTGGAAGCTGCGTCTGCTTTGCGCAAGATAACGGACGTTCCAAAACAATATACGACTGGTTTTTAATGATCATTAAATATATGGATAAGAAAGGACTCCGACTGACCAAACAGAAGGAGTCCTTTTTTGGTTAAACCAAGCGAAGTGAAGGAACGATATTAGTGAGTAACCAGTCAGGAGTTGGGAGCCGTTTCATCAGTTTTACCTCTCAGACGTTTAATATCTTCCCGGGGCGGAAAACCGAACATGCGGGAATATTCACGACTGAACTGAGAAGGACTTTCATAACCCACTCGAAACGCAACATCTGCCGCATCTGTTGACTCGGATAACAATAACCGACGGGCTTCCTGCAGCCGCAGTTGTTTTTGGAACTGAATCGGACTCATCGCAGTCACTTCTTTGAAATGTCTATGCAGGGAGGCAGTACTCATATGTGCTAGTTCTGCAAGTTTCTCAATCCGAAAATTCTGTTCTATGTGATTCATAATATGGTCAATGACGTTCCGAATTCGATATGTGTGGCTTCCCTCAATTGTGATTTGCTCCAGTGTATTTCCGTGTGGTCCCTTCAGTATTTTATAGAGAATTTCCTTCTTAAACAGGGGACTGAGTATCGGAATATCTTCCGTATTTTGCTTCAGTAAACGGACTAATCTAACCACCGCATCCAGCAGAGATGACTCGGTCTGGCTCACATACATTGCTCGTCTCACATTTTTCTGGGGTCTTGCTGGAAAATGGGAATGATTCAATACCTCTAGAATTTCATTGGATGAGAATTCAAGTTTTAGCGCCAGATAGGGAGCTTCAGAAGAAGCCTGGATGACTTGTCCACTAACGGGCAAGTCAACGGTAGCCACAATATAACTCCCTGGGCCATATCGGAAACGATCCTGTGCCAGCAGAATTTCCTTTTCACCTTGAACGATTATACAAAAGGAAGGCTCATTAACTCTGTATATGGGTTCTGTCACAACAGATTCACGGATTAAAAATAACGAAGGAATAGCTGTTGGATGGACACCATCCTCGTCAGAGTGGTGCTCAATAAGTTGGGCCAATTCAAGCTGTTGTTCAACGATTTGATCAGACATGCGTAGTTCTCCTTTTTTTACATCATCATAATGATATTCTATCCGATATGGACTCCATTCGTAAAAAAATAACAGGATTAGGCAATCATCTGATGTGAATAGGATAGGAGACAAGTCAGTGCGTATATTATTTACTGATCGTTCCCGTTGTGATACATTAATCTGGGGAGGGAATGGACATGGCTAGAAGCAAAGAGTTTGAAGTGAATGAAGTGTTGGATAAAGCAATGAAGATCTTCTGGGAACAGGGTTATGAGAAAACATCGATGAGTGATCTGGTTGAACATATGGGAATTCATCGCAGAAGTATATATGATACATTTGATGACAAACATTCGCTGTTTCTGCAAGCAGTGGATCGTTACATTGGGAAAATCAACGCGACACTGCTCGCAGAAGTCAAAGCGTCCAAGACAGCGGTAGAAGCTGTGCATAAAATTTTTGGTTTTATGATTAGCGAATCAGAGGATGTGCCATCGGGTTGTTTAATCGTAAATGCAGCGGTAGAACTGGCCCCACGGGATACGGATGTGGACACCAAATCTATTGAACTATTCACATCGGCAGAGCAGATGTTTGAGCAGATTATTTTGTGGGGACAACGAGATGGAGAGTTTTCCTCTGATCGCGATGCCAAAGAAATGGCAGAATACCTTCATAATATATCTGTTGGTATAAGAGCCATGGCAAGAACCTCGATAGACAAAGAGAAATTAAACCGGATTGTTAATGTATCAATGAAACTTTTGGAACATTGATGCATTATTTTTTTGACGTAATAGAATGATCATTCCCATTGTGTGAACCACATACTAGGTTATCGTTTTGTTCATATTATTTCTTAATCCTATGCATACAGCACCCAATACTAAAGATATCATTCCTGCGATTACCATATATGGCGTGCCCATCGTCAATATTAACAATCCAGCAAGGCTGGCACCCAGTGTGGTTCCCAGATTCGCTGAGGTTAAGAATAAACCATTCGTGAAGTCGGAAGCTTCAGGGGCAGAAGTCATCATCCAATATTGATTAATATTCGCGCCAAGACCACCAAATATCCCCCATACGAAGGTGATAATAATCATTGGAATGGTAAACTGCCCGAACCAAAATAAGAAGATGTAGACTATACCTAGCGCAAAAGGAAAAATAACTACAGATTTAATGGCATGATTCGTAAGTAATCTCCCAGCCACAATATTCCCAATAATATTCGCACCCCCATAGATGAGTAACATCATGCTAATCATATTCAAGGATACATTCGTGACGGAAGTTAGATACTCAGCAAGAAAACTGACGATGGGTACACCGATAACCATCCCGGCAGATACACCAATCATAACGTTGGAAACAGCTCTTGGCGCTTCTTCACGGCTAACGGTACTTGCTGCTATGGTGAACGCTAATGAACAATATATGGGATGAAAGAAAGCCGGGATGACACGAGTAATGAGGGCAAGCGTAAAGTTGGACGTATAGATGGAGACCATATTACTTATGATGAACACGCCAAGTACAAGCAACATGGCCTTTTTTCGATCGACACCAGAGAACAATAGCGGCATGGTTGGACCAGCAATAGCGACACAAAGGGCAAAAAGACTTACAAGCAATCCCGCTTTGGACACACTAACATCAAAATGATCGGCAAGCGCAGGCAAAATCCCAATCACACCCATCTCGGTGTTGATAATGCCAAAGACACCCGTGGCGAGTATGAAAATTAGTAAATGGTTACGTCTAGTCATTATTTTCTCCTGTTCCTTAATCATTATTATCTTGGAGAAAGTATAAAGGCTATAGTCGACTCTAGGACAAGAGGGAAAGTTGCTAAACGGATTGCAGGTCGAGGGAAAACGAATGTAGTCGTGAATTTGCACCAAAAAAAGCGAAAAAGCTAGAAATCCATTAGAGGACTTCTAGCTTTTTCCTATAGATCTGCTCCATATGAGGACAGACAGAGTATAGTGACATCTTTTAATTGGTCATGCGACTTCCAATATTATTGACTTTGTGAATCTGTTCCGTTCCGGCTTCCAGCGCCATCCTATAGTAGTCACATTTATGTTCAATAACTTCCATCGTCTTACGTAACTCTTCCATCTGTGCTTCGACGCTGGCTTTACGCTCGTTAAACATATCAGATCTTTGCTTCAAGGTGGCGTCCCCTTCAGAGCACCATTCAATAAAATCCCTGATATCCTTAATTGGCATCCCGGTCATTTTCAAACATTGGATGATTTTTAGAAAATCGATATCCGAGTCTTTGAACAATCGTGTTCCGCTCGTGGTGCGTTCTATAAAAGGCATTAGCCCTTCCTTGTCATAGTAACGCAATGTATATACGGTAAGGTCCAATTTCTTAGCAACTTCACTAATTGAATAGGTCATCTTCATTAATATCCTTTCAACGGGGGATAGACTTCGAGTTAACTCTAGGGTTGATCCGAGTGAATTCTATCATGGTGTATGGCTATATGTCAAAGTGGGTGAGGAAAAAATAATATAAACATTTGACCTAGAGTTAACTATAGGGAGTAAACTAATTTTGAACTCTAAATTACTAGGAGGTTAACCATTGATTATAGCTAAAGCCAGAGCAGTTGACGGACCAGACCAACAATTTCGAAGTGCTGAGATTAAACGGCGTGATCTGGATACGAATGATGTATTAATCGAGATTAAATATGCCGGCATCTGCCATTCTGATATTCATACTGCCCACGGTGAATGGGGCCCTGTGAATTATCCACTCGTTCCTGGACACGAGATTGCGGGAATTGTAACGGATGTAGGAAGCGGAGTCTCCAAATACAAAGTCGGTGATCGAGTAGGGGTCGGATGTATGGTTGACTCATGTGGCGAATGTGAGAACTGCCGCAAAGGTGAAGAACAATATTGTCTCAAAGGAAATATTCCTACCTATGCCGGGGTAGACAAATACGGTGAGCCTACACAGGGCGGATATTCATCTCACATTGTCGTCGTAGAGGATTTCATTGTTCGAATTCCTGATAACATTGCGCTTGATGCTGCTGCACCATTGCTCTGCGCCGGGATTACGACATATTCACCACTGCATCACTGGGGAGCTGGCCCAGGTAAAAAAGTAGCTGTTGTGGGTATGGGTGGCCTGGGTCATATGGCTGTCAAAATTGCACATGCAATGGGTGCAGAAGTAACTGTTCTGTCCCAATCCTTGAGCAAAAAGGAAGATGGATTGCAATTTGGTGCCGAGCATTACTATGCCACAAGTGAGCCAGAAACATTCGAGAAACTTGCGGGTACGTTCGATCTCATGATTAATACGGTAAGCGCGAATATTGATATTAACGCGTATTTCTCACTGCTTACGCTGGATGGTACGCTCGTGAACGTGGGTGCACCTGCAGAGCCATTGGCAGTCAACGTATTTTCTCTCATCGGTCATCGTCGTTCATTCGCAGGATCCATGATTGGTGGCATCCGTGAGACACAGGAAATGCTGGATTTCTGCGCAGAACATGATATTGCTCCTAACATTGAAGTGATCTCGGCTGACCAGATTGACGAAGCATACAAACGTGTCCTTGCTTCCGACGTGAAGTATCGATTCGTTATTGATATCAGCACAATGTAAGATGCATGGTCATTGTTTCAAATAATAATTGTAGACAAGAAGAAGCAACTGTCGCTTACGACAGTTGCTTTCTTTGGTATATCTCTTTTTAGATGGAGAAAGATCACTGAAATAAAGTGGATAAAAAAATACTTTACCGATCGTTCTACAATTGATATACTAAACTCAAGTTAGATCTAACTATTTTTTTACCATAAGTTGAACGATCGTTCTCAAATCTTTAGTGTTATCCCAGTTCACCCATCGAAGGAGAGAATACAATGAAATATACCGTGATCACAGGAGCAAGTTCAGGAATTGGATATGAGACAGCATTGGCATTTGCAGCACGTGGCAAAAATTTGATTTTGGTAGCTAGAAGACTGGATAAATTAGAAGAGCTGAAATTAGCGATTCATACGAACCATCCGGATTTAGATATCATCGTTCGTACGAGTGACCTTTCTGTTCCGGATCATGCACACACACTGTATAACCACTTAACTGAATATGACATTGAGACATGGATTAATAATGCAGGGCTTGGCGAAGGTTCTTTGGTGGCAGATCAGAATCTGGATAAAGTATCAACCATGCTGCGTGTTAACATCGAATCTTTGACGATTCTATCCACATTATACGTACGAAATTACGCTGATGTAGAGGGAACTCAGTTGATTAACGTTTCGTCCGCGCTCGGATATACCATTGCTGTTGGCAGTGTTGCATACTCTGCATCTAAATATTATGTTAGTGCCTTTACCGAAGGATTGGCGAAAGAGCTTGAACTGAAAGGTGCGAAAGTTAAAGCCAAGATTCTGGCACCAGCCATCACAGAAACCGAATTCGTAAAAAAATCAATCGATGCTGAAGATTTTGATTACAAAGCAAATATGTCCAAATACCACACAGCCAAGGAAATGGCAGGCTTTATGGTTGAACTGTATGACAGCAACGAAGTAGTAGGGATTGTTGACCAGAACTACAATTTCAATATCAGAGGTCCTATTTATCCGGTGATTGGATAGTTTAAAGGATTAGAGGATGAATAATGGCGTACAGGTGAAGCTAAAACCTTACGCCATATTCAAATCCATTATGGATCATTGAAGTTAGTGCTTGATGTATAAATAACCTACACGGGAGAGACAGAATATGAAAGCAGCTCAATTGAGCAAATATTCAAAAGAAATTCAACTGGAGCTGAATGAAGTCAAAGTACCTGAAATAAAGAGCCATGAAGTTCTTGTTAAAGTAAAAGCAGCAGGTGTGAACCCACTCGACATCCTGATTGGTAATGGAAGTATTCGAATGATGTATGACTATACGTTTCCTTTAACTATGGGAAATGAATTATCTGGTGTCATTGAGGCTGTCGGAAATGACGTCGAGAATTTTCATGTGGGCGACCCTATATATACGAGATTGCCGATGAGCCACATTGGAGCTTTTGCCGAGTATGTAGCCGTTGATGAAAAGGCGATAGCCATCATGCCTGATACGTTATCCTTTAATGAAGCGGCAGCTGTGCCTCTTACAGCCTTGACTGCTTATCAAGCACTTCAAGACGTACTTCATGTTCAGCCTAATCATAAGCTTTTCATTCCTGGAGGTACAGGTGGTTTGGGCGCCATGGCGATTCCGATCGCGAAATCAATGGGGCTCTATGTGATCACAAGCGGAAGCGAACGAGGCAGATCTCGTTTAATGTCGATTGGTGCTGATCGGTTTATTAATTACCAAGAGGAAAACTATGCGGATCTGTTATCAGGTATAGATTACGTCATTGATACCTTGGGAGCGAAGGAAATCAAAGCAGAGCTGAGTATCCTGAAACCTCAAGGCAAACTGGTATCACTCAAAGCTGCACCGAACTATCGTTTTGCGGTCGAACAGGGATTTCCCTTGTGGAAAAAGCTGTTGTTCGGTTTGGTAGGCTCACGTATGGACATGTTGGCACGGAATAATCAGAATGAATATCATTTTTTGTTCGTACAGGCGAATGGAAAACAGCTACAGGAAATCACAGATCTTGTCGTACAACAAAACATTAAGCCATCAATAGATTCTACCTATAAAATGGAAGACATTAATCAGGCATTAACGAAAGTATCGACCGGTCACTCTCAGGGGAAAGTAATTGTGACGTTCTAAACAATGAGTTGAACTTTCACCGAAGGGGTTTTGAAGTTACATATTCGTGATAGAATAGGAGTGAATTGTATTGTTCATTTCATAAAATCAGGAGAAGAAGTGGAATGAATAATAATATATATTTCTTAGTATAGGGAGGGGTATAATGGAGAACTTTGCAGAATTCTTGGCACGCATCGATAACCCGGAACATCAGGCACGGACAGAAGAAGTCTTGAATTGGATCACTGAAAAATTCCCGAGTTTAAAGCAAAAAATCGCTTGGAATCAGCCGATGTTTACCGATCATGATACCTTTATTATTGGTTTTAGCGTCTCCAAGAAACATTTGGCCGTTGCTCCTGAGAAGGCTGGAATGAACCATTTCTCGGAGGATATCGTTAAAGCGGGTTATGAGCACACCAAAGAGTTAATTCGTATGAAGTGGAATCAGCCCATTGATTTTACCTTACTGGAGAGAATGATCGAGTTTAATATAACGGATAAAGCAGATTGTTCAACATTTTGGCGCAAATAAAGGATTAAATGATCCAAGCAGAGAGAAGCCCCCAATCTTCCAACTGTGGAAAATGGGGGCTTCTGTATTAAAGCCAGAGCACTCACTGAGCACCTACAACAGCATGAGGTACATAAGGTTCTTCGAGGAATGCAATGTCCTCCGGGGCCAACTGAACGGATAGTGCACCTACAGCATCTTCCAGATGCGATATTTTGGTGGCTCCGATAATCGGAGCGGCAACCGTATCTTTTTGTAATAACCAGGCTAGGGCAATGTGAGTCCGAGGTACACCATACTTGTCTGCCATGGAGGCTACTCGCTCCACAACCATTCGGTCGGCATCGCTAGTTGCATCGTACTTCGATTTCTGAACCGCGTCGGTCTCGGATCGATGCGTGGTTACGGACCAGTCCCGTGTTAATCTGCCTGATGCAAGAGGGCTATAAGGCGTTACACCGATCTTTTCTTCCTTGCATAAAGGCAGCATCTCTCGTTCCTCTTCACGGTATATGAGATTGAGGTGATTCTGCATGGAGACGAACTTGGTCCAACCATTCTTTTCAGCCACATGCAATGCTTTTTGGAACTGCCATGCGAACATGGCTGAAGCGCCAATATATCTTGCTTTTCCGGATTTCACCACATCGTGTAAAGCTTCCATCGTTTCTTCAATAGGGGTGTTGTAATCCCAGCGATGAATGATGTACAGATCTACATAATCGGTTTCCAGTCGTTTGAGACTTTTATCGATCTCACTCATGATAGCCTTTCTGGAAAGACCAGACCCATTGGGTCCTTTATGCATCTGTCCATGTACTTTGGTTGCGATGACTACCTCATCACGATTGGCGTAATCTTTCAATGCTCGTCCTAGATATTCCTCACTTGTACCAAGTGAATAAATGTTAGCTGTATCGAAGAAATTAATCCCTAAATCAAGAGCTTTTTGGATGACAGGGCGAGAGTCCTCTTCGTTAAGTGCCCATTGATGCACCCACTTGCTCGCGTCTCCAAATCCCATGCATCCCAAGCAAAATCGGGACACATCCAAGCCTGTATTACCCAGTTTTACGTATTCCATATAATGCACCAACCTTTCTATTTTAAGTTATATTATAACCACTTATGGATGACCTATTTATATTGTATTATGTCATAACGAATGAACTAACCTATACCACATTTCTATCATAAACTTGCCTAATCCTCTCACAATCTTAGATTCCGTTGATTATATGCAGGTTCGCATATGAAAAAACAAGCCATTCGTATCTCCGTTGGAGGTTCAAATGGCTTGTTCTTAAATAGTAGGAGAAGCGATGACTACAAATGAATACTATTGTTTAATCATGGTTTGATGAATCCATTCACTCATTGTGGTTAATTGAAGATTTGCTTGGATGTTCTCATCCAGTTCATGGTACCGCGGAAGAAGATCTGTATGTCCATCGATCCACTGATACAATCCTTTAAGACCTGCTGCAGTCTCATCTCCCAATAAATGCTGAATCGCTGCTTCAAAATGATCAAAAGGTAGAGACATAAAGCTGATGTCTTCGCCCAGTGAAGCGCTAAATTGTTCGGCTAATTGTGCACCTGTCAGGGCTTCCAATCCGGGTGCTGGTATAATGCTTCCTGCCAGTTCCGAATGAGTCAAGGCATAGTAGTGGAATTGAGCTGCATCGTTTAAACTAATCCAGGAGATCGGCTTGTCTGCAGGTACCGGGTAGGCCAAAACGCCATTATTCAATATTCCGGGAATCAGGAAGTTTTCCAGATATACAATGGGCTCCACAATGATATATGGAAGACCACTTTGCTGTACTTCGTGGATAACTTCACGTTTCAATTCAATTCCTGTTGATTGGGTGATGGGGCCAGGAACAAAGGTACTTGTGTTAACCACAATCAATTTAACGTTTGCCTGTAAAGCAGCGCCAATTGCGTTTTTGGTGTATTGTCTAATCTTATTCGGATTGAACTCGACAGGCAGGTTCAAAAATACTTTCGTGACACCCTCATGTGCTGCATGGAGTCGTTCAACATCTGACAGATCCCCGAGGAAGGCTTCAATGTTTTGTTCTTTTAGCGTGTTTGCCGTTTCCTCGTTTCGAGTAATCGTGCGCACCTCACAACCGTTTTGAACGAGTAATTTGGCGACAGCGCCGCCTTGTGAACCCGATGCTCCATATACTAAAAATCGATCATTGTGTGTCATAGTGGTCAATAACTTCCTTTCAAATCGTGATTGGAATGGATGAGTTAATACTCAGCATTGACCTCAGCATAACGGATTAAGAATGGGAGCGTAAGTACGCACATTAATGATATAAAGTATCCCTTGAGATACTATGGGAAGGTGGTTACATATGTTTTGATCCCCAATCACCTAGTTGAAACAGAATCGAAGTCAGACTTTGTCCTTTCTCAGTCAGGGAATACTCGACTTTAGGTGGAACTACGGGGTGGGTAACACGGTTGATCAAACCGGCTTCTTCAAGTTCTCGTAATTGCCTGGTTAACGTGCGATGCGTAATGGGGTCAAGCATTTTCTGCAATTCATTGAATCGAATGGTTGAATGGCGGATGAGCCGATTTATAATTAATAACTTCCACTTCCCACCAATCATATTCACTGCAAACTCAACCGGACAGCGGTCCTCCACAGGTTGTATGTTCACGTTCGTATATTCCTCCTAAAAAGCATCATGTCATAGCTCATGTTTCGTTCATTCTATCTAATATATAAATGGGTGTATAGCTTATAGCCCATTCAGGGTATACACCCATGCCCAGGGCATAAAAAAAGATGCCCCCAGTTCAATGCTCAAGGGACATCTCCTTCAATATAATAATCATTCAACTCAGACAGAGATAAAAAAAGGATTGAACGAAAAATAACGCCATGATATAATCTATAGCGCGATTGACAATTCGATTGATAATAAAGGATTAATCATTATTTATCCTAATTTAATTTTACATCCGACATTCCGATTTGTCAATGCTCTTTTTTGGTCCTAATAAATGGAAAAGGGAGTGGACTCATTCATGGTAGAAGCAAACGAATGGAAGTTGGAAGAAGAAAGACTGTTGCAGGTGAGGAACAAACTTCAGGCACGACTCGACGAGCTGGAGCCGAAGGTTGCCGGACTGCATGAACAGGCTGCAGAGATTCGTAAACGGTTTTGGGAAGAAGTTACGATTAACACAGGCTCGTATACGGATTTTGAAGATGCATTCTATACAATCAATCAACAGTCGAGGGTACTTGCCGAAAGGGAGCGCGGACACAGGCTGTTAGTACAGCAATGGAAAAATATAAATCGGCTGCTCCCGACCCCTTATTTCGGTCGTATCGACTTCAAGGAAAGGGGTATCTCTTTCACCGAACAGATATATATTGGTGTTTCCTCCTTCTTGGATGAAGATGGGTTGAACTTTCTTATCTATGACTGGCGGACCCCGATTGCGAGCTTGTACTATGATCATTCTCCAGGGTCAGCAGATTATGACACACCGACAGGACTAATTGAAGGTACGATGGAGCTCAAACGACAGCTTCAGATTCAACATGGACAGATTCACAGCATGTTTGATGCGGATGAAACGATTGGTGACGAGCTGTTGCAGCAAGTGCTTGCCAAAGGCGCAGACTCTCAGATGAAAAGCATTGTAGCTACGATTCAGAAGGAGCAAAATACGATCATTCGTGATGACCGAAGTCGGATGTTGATCGTACAGGGAGCCGCAGGCAGCGGCAAAACCTCAGCAGCGTTGCAGCGAGTGGCCTTTTTGCTATATAAGCACCGTCAGACCATTAAAGCCGATCAGATTGTACTGTTCTCGCCGAATCCGATGTTTGCAAGTTATATCTCGACTGTACTTCCGGAGCTTGGTGAAGAGAACATGCAACAGACGACGTTCCAGGAGTATCTGAACTATTGGTTGGAGTCGTCTTTGAGACCCGAAGATGCCTTTGATCAGATTGAATATGTGCTAACCGAGAAGGAAGATCCGGGGTATGGTGCGCGTCTTGAGGCGATCCAATACAAGGCTTCAGATGTTTTTCTGCAGGCTTTGCAGAACTATGGTGTATGGCTTGGACAAGAAGGTATGCAGTTCAACGCAATTCATTTTCGGGGCCGCGAGTTCATTACTGCGGATCGAATGAAGGCACAATTCTATAGTTATAATCCTCAACTGTCGCTGTCCAATCGTATCCTTCTTTTGCAGGAATGGCTGCTGAAGGAACTTGCTTCACTGGAACGTCTGGAGCGGGAAGCGGACTGGGTTCAGGAAGAACTGAACTATCTGGACACGGATGAATATGTGGAAGCTTTCGGCATGTTGCACAAAGAAAAGTCCGTATTCGATGTCGCAGAGAAATATGCAGCCCGAGAGAACGGGAGTAACGGACATGTACAAGATGAAGGTGCCTTTGACTTTGCAGAAAGGGAAGAAGAACTGCTTCGCCGAAAATTGGTGAAAAATATATTTAAACCGCTCCACAAAGGTGTGAGAAAATTCATGTTTGTGGATGTGAAAGGCATATATGAACAACTATTTGTTAATGAATCCACATATTCGAAGCAAACCAACGGGGCGGTTGCCCCACCGTATTGGCCAGAGATTTGCAGACAGACGAAGGAAATGATGCTCCAGAATAAGCTACTTCATGAGGATGCTACTCCCTATCTATATGTGAAAGAGCTGATCGAGGGCGTTCGGACAAATACGGAAATCCGGTATGTCTTCGTGGATGAAGGTCAGGATTATTCGGCGTTTCAATACGAATATCTCAAAAAGCTGTTTCCTCATGCCCGTATGACCGTGCTTGGCGACTTCGGGCAAGCGATCTTTATGCAGGCTACCGATATAGCGGCATCCGAATCACCGCTCGTTCAGCTATATGGAGAAGCTGAAACCAAAGTGATCCGGCTTGCACGCAGCTATCGTTCGACCCGCGAGATTGTTGAGTTCACGAAGGGCATGTTGCCAGGTGGGGAAGAGATCAGGCCGTTTGAGAGGGGGGATCGTAAACCTCTGCTGACCAGAATAAACGGTAATGAGAAGCAGCGTGATACTCAGATTTTGGCAGACATTATGGCGCTCCAGACACAGCGATTCGATTCTATCGCTGTGATTACGAAGACCGCTGCCGAAAGCCGACAAGCCTATGAAGGTTTACGAACTCAAGGAGGCGATGCTCTACAGCTTATTACGAAGGAGACACAGATCTTTGAAAAGGGAGTCATGGTTATTCCTGTCTACCTCGCCAAAGGTGTCGAGTTCGATGCGGTCTTGATCTATGATGCTTCCCCGGAAGCCTATAGTCAGGAATACGACCGCAAGCTTCTATATACAGCGTGTACGCGGGCAATGCACCGACTTCATCTCTATACAACAAACGAGTGGTCACCCTTTGTGCAGGTGTTACCTGCGAATCTGTATGATAAGGAATCGCACTGATACAAATTAACATATAATATTCTTTTTCAAGTCGCCTATGGCGGCTTTTTTATTATACAATTCAAGCTTTATCCTAAAGATCGACTAAGTCATTAAGTGTAATGATTCTCTTGTGACATGTCTTTGAAATAGTCTATAACAACATTGCGAAACTCTGAAGCTGCTATAGAGATGTATCTGCGTTTGTGTGACATCAAAGCAATCTCACGCTTCAGTTGATGGTCCTCCAAAGGGAGGTATCTAACGCGAATTAGTGGATTTCTTGCTGTACTTGGTATGAATGCGAGACCAATTCCTGCTTCTACTAGCGCGATTAATCGTGCAGGTTCGTCTCCCTCGTACACATACTTGGGTACGAATCCGGCGGCCTCGCAGATGGAGTCTATCTGATCACGGACCCCGTAACCTTTCTTGACGCCTACAATCCATTCATCCTGAAGTTCTGTTAAAGATATACTGCTTCGATTCGCGTATGGATGACTAAGGGGAACGGCGACTACGATAGGATCTACATAAAGAATCTGACATTCGATTCCATCCCCTTGAATAGGAGGAGAGGATAGACCAAAATCGACATCGCCTCGATGCAGAAGGGTAGACAACTCCTTTAATGTAACCATTTGTACATGAAATTGAATATTGGGCTTTTTCTTTCGGAATTCCTGGAGTATGCCTGGTAATGTGCTCGCGGTGGTCACTGCCAACTGGAGGGTACCTTGATTCGGATGGGTCAGATCTGCAATTTCCTGTTTTCCTTGTTCCAATTCAAATAAGGCTTTGTCCGTTCGGCGAAGAAAGGCTCTTCCATAATCGTTTAATCTAAGCTTTCTTCCGATTCGGTCAAATAGAGGTGCGCCAAGATCATCTTCTAATCGTTGTAACGTTTTGCTTAGTGAAGATTGTGTGACATGCAGCATTCCTGCCGCTTCTGTAACATGCTCACATCGCGCCAAGATCTGAAAATATTGTAGTTGTAGAAGTTCCATAGAGTATCCTTCTTTCATTCCTTCTGAGTCATCAAATCATAACATAAAATGCGTTGGAATAAATAAGAAATGTCGATTACGATAGCAGAAGTAGAAGGAGGTATCATACAATGAAAGCTCAAAATAAATGGTTAATGCTAGCTGTAGGCTTGGGAATCATGTTGAATCCATTAAACTCTTCCATGATTTCTGTAGCCATTACAAGATTACAACAAGTGTATCAACTGGATTATACAGCGGTCTCATGGATAATTTTTTCGTTCTATATTGCGAGTGCTGTTGCTCAACCCGTCATGGGCAAATGTAGTGATTTGTTTGGACGCAGAAAAATATTTCTCATGGGTCTGGTTGTCGTCTTTGTTTCATCGATGTTGGCCCCATTATCACCGAGCTTCTCGTATCTCATCATCTTCCGAGTAATTCAATCCATTGGTACGAGCATGATGGTTGCAGTTGGAATGGCGATTGTAAGAATCTACGTTACTGAAAAACAGGCGATGGCCATATCGATATTGGCGATGTTCCTGTCTGGTGCTGCCGCAATCGGTCCATTTATTGGTGGCTTATTGATTCACTGGTGGGGTTGGCCCAGCATATTCTTGATGAATGTTCCTTTTGTAGCCGCAAGTTTTTGGTTTGCCTGGAGGAACATTCCCAAGGATAAACCCATTCAATCCCCTCAAGATCAAGCCAATCGTTCATGGCTAGCATCGATTGATATACCGGGTATCCTGTTGTTTACCATAGCTCTGGTGACGCTGCTAATTGGGGTACTTTCAGTCAAGTCAACCGGTCATATATCTTTATGGAACATGGTGACCATGGGGTAGGTATGGTAACGCTAACCATGTTTGTACGCCAAGAATTAAACACGGCTACTCCCTTTATACCGCTCCGGGCATTCGTTCAATATCCTGAAATGACTTGGGTGAATGTACAATTTATGCTCGTTAATCTTCTGTTCTACACCTTGTTTTTTGGAATGCCGTCTTACTTACAGCAGGTGCGTCATCTGGATGTGGCCCATACAGGAATGGTCATGCTGATGTTGGGTTTATGTTCGCTCGTTAGTTCTCCAGTCGCTGGACGATGGATTGGCAGATCAGGGCCTCGTCCCGCTTTAATCGTTTCAGCCATGTTGATGATCATTGGCTCCGTTTTGATTGTGGCATTGGATGAAAATTCGCCAATAATGAATGTGATCTTGCCCTTGGTTATATTTGGAATTAGTAATGGGTTGAACAGTGTGGGGATGCAAGCAGCTTTGTTCAACCATACCCCGAAAGAAATGATTGGTGTGGCATCGGGTATTTTTAATACGTCCAGATATATGGGTACCATTTTGTCATCACTATTGATTGGAATGGTCATGGGGGATTCGTTCAGTATAACGGGATTTCAATGGCTGGGGGTTATCCTTATGGTATTAGCAGTATCCTTAACGCTTATGACCTTACGACGTCAGCATCCAACGAAATTGACGTAATATGGTTTCGGATAACCTGATTGAATGCTGGTGGAAAGTGGATATATGGGTATTCAGACCACTTTCTGATCGGGATATTGACTTAACCCCTCACCAGTTCTGGTGGGGGGTTAAGTCTGCTATTTTTACCCTTTAACTGCACCGGCTGTAAGGCCGCTGACGATGTACTTTTGACCGAATAAATAGAGAATAAATACAGGCAATGAAGTAAGCACGAGATTGGCAAAGATCAGGTTCCAGTCCCGGCTGTATTTCCCGTAGAAATTGTAGATGGAGAGTGGCATCGTCCAGGTGGAGCTGTCTGTGAGGAAGTACACCGGAATAGTGATGTCGTTCCACACGGACATGAAGACCATGATCGCTACCGTTGCGTTAACAGGCAGAATGAGTGGGGTCACGATGCGGAAAAACACACCGAACACACTTGCACCTTCCAGGAACGCCACTTCATCCAGCGCTCTTGGAATGGTTTTGATGAAGCCGCTGTACAAAAATACGCTGAATGCCGTATTCAGAGCGGCATAGATCAGAATGACACTCGTAATACTGCCGTAGAATCCCAATCCCTGTACGACACGTATAGTCGTAATGATCGACATCGGTGCAATCAGTCCCATGAAGAAATACATGTAGATGGTGCCCGATAATTTGGTTTCCCGACGTGCTAGAATGAATGCCGCTGCCGAAGAGGCAACGATGTTAATGATAGATGAAACGCCTGTAATCAAGATACTGTTGAGAAATGCTCGCGACAGACCGCCTTCCTGGAAGACGCGAACATAGTTCGAGAATTGCCATGTGTCAGGCAGACTCAGGGAGAAGCTGAGCACTTCGGCACTGGTTTTGAATGAACCCAAGATCAGAATGACAAGGGGTAACAGGACGACCAGGGAGGCCAGGATCAGGAAACCTTCCACAATAAAGTTGCGGATGGCGAGTTTGCGTGTGTAGCCCATATTATTCCGTAACCTCCTTACGCCGCATGAAGACCAATAGCGGTATGGCAATAATCGTTACAACGACGAACAGAAGTGTGTTGACCGCAGTACCAAGTCCCCAGTTGCCTTCACCGAAGGAACGCAGGATGATTGTACCCACGACCTGGGAAGCATTACCTGGGCCACCACCTGTCATGACGTAGACTTCCGAGAATACTTTAAGTCCACCGATCAAGGTCAACATCAGGTTAATGTTGATGGCTGGCAGCAAGAGTGGCAGTGTGATTTTGAAAAAACTTCTCCACGAGCTTGCCCCATCAATCTTGGCTGCTTCGTAATACTCCTGTGAGATGGACTGCAGACCGGCCAGATAGATAGCCATCTGGAACCCGGCGCTTTGCCAGATCGAGACGATGGCAATCGTCCAGATGACAATGGAAGGGTTGGTTAGCCAAGCTTGGCTTAATGAATGTAAGCCTACGGCTTCCAGCAAATTGTTAATTGTACCTTCTGTACGCAACATGGGCGTGAACAGAATACTGATCACAAGAATGCTGAGTATGGAAGGGGAGTAGAAGATAGCCCGCAACAGGTTTTTGGTTCTTAATCGCATGTTAAGTCCTACAGCCAACAATAGACCGATAACGTTTTTGCCAACTACTGTGACGATCGCAAATATGGCGGTGTTTTGCAGCGCCAGAATCAGCGTTTTGTCCGAGAAAATCTTCCTGAAATTATCCCAACCGATGAACTTGAGCTCCAGCCGATCCAGTCGCCAGTCCGTGAATGAATAGTAGAAACCAGCGATAGCAGGCACGACGAAAAAGATGGAGTAGATAATCAATGCGGGAAATATCATGTAATACGAATATAAGTTTTTGGTCCTTTTCATGTCTCACACTCCGTTATAGCTAGGCAGCATAACATTTCTTCATGTTATACTGCCTTGTATTTCACTCTTTAGAAACCGGCTACGCCTTTGTCCTGCATCAGTTGACTGAACTTCTCATCCCAGGCTTTCAGTACTTCTTCCGGAGACAGTCCACCTGCAAATTGATCCTGTAACAATCGGTACAGTTCGCTGCGATCGACCAGCATGTAAGCATCCGTGGTCAGTACCGTTTTCTTAGGCGTAATGTAATTGTCTACAATATCCTGCTTATAGGCAGGCAACTCTGGAGTTGTAACGTCGTTGAAATTGGATACATACCCTTTGGAGTCCACGATCTGTTGGGCTACATCTTTGGAGGCGATATAGTCGAGGAACTGTTTGGCCTCTTCCAGATGTTTGGATTTCTTAGGAATGAACAGTTGTCCGCCGAGTGGGCTTGCACCCAGACTTGCATTGTCAGACGAGGGAATCGGGAATACACCCAGTTCCATGCTTGGATCTTGCTCGGCAACCCCTTCAATCAGCCAGTCACCCATAAACATCATGGCTACTTCCTTGTTCAGGAACTTACCTACGGCCATGTCATAGCTGTCGCTGAGTACGTCGGTATTCGTGTAACCTTTGGTGTACACTTGATATTGTTGTTCGAGGAACGTTTGGAATTCCGGGATGTCGGACCACTTCTTCTTGTTACTGTTCAAGTCTTCAAAGAACGTCGGTTCATTCTTGGCTACGAAGTCTGCAAAAGCGGCAGCAGGCCAGATGTTGGCAGCCCAGGCATCTTTGTAAGGCATGAATACAGGCGTAATGCCACTCGCTTTGATTTTTTCGGAAATGGCCAAAAATTCTTCGTAGTTGGTTGGAATGGACAAGCCCAGTTCTTCAAAAATCTGTTTATTATAAACGACACCTTGCATTCCTGTATCCTGGCTGACATGGAAACTGTAGATATGACCGCCGGAGGAGAGTACGTCTTTGTTCACAATTCGGCTTGCCCAGGGTTCGTCATCCAGAATCTCGAAGTTGCGTTCCAGGTTCAGATCCGTGACGGCGCTCGCCAGATTGTACTGAATGATATCAGGTGTCTCATCCACGGCCAGCTTGGTTTGTAAGACGGTTGTCGTCTGTTCTGCTGGAATCAGCTGCAGATTAACGCGAATGTTTGTCTGTTTCTCGAATTCATCCAGAATGTCCTGTTGAATGAAAGCAGAGTCCTGTGAGCTTTTGGAGATCGCGAGTTCCAGTGTCACCTTGCTGCTTTTGCTGTCTCCCCCAGCAGATGAATCGGAATCCGTGCCTGCCGCTCCGCAAGCGGTTAACGAAATGCATAACAAGCTAGCCAAAATAACGGATGTGGCCTTTTTTCTATAAAGTCTCTTCATGTGAAATCCCCCTCTAAAACATGTGGTGAATCCGTTTACAAGTCCGATTATAGATTCTTTTATCTCTCCAGTACATGTCTGTGCTTGAACGTTGAGGTGTAAAATCCTGAACTTGAAATCGCTATCATTTCATAAGGACACATGATACAGTAGGTCATAAATGATTTGGGATATGACATCATATCAGAACAGGGGGTCTGGTCGCAGGATGGCGAAATTCATACATAGAGCAACTCAATTCAGTCTGCAAACCAAGGTGTTTTTGATGTTTTTGGCACTGCTTTTGTTCGTGCTGGGCTGCTTTATCGTCTATGTAAATATTGTAGTTATTCGCCCCTCAAGCAGAAAACGGAACAGGATACACTCGTAACAGCTACGAAGGTAAGAGAGCAGGTCGACCTTTATGTGGAACAACAGAATCAGATGTCGCAGCGAATTTTGTCTAATAAAGATATTTTTGCAGCGATGGAAAAAAGCTCCTTAACCCCTAGCAACTATGAAAGACTGAAGCAGATTCGGATCTTGAAAGACATCATGTTTCAGGCCATCGGGCCCAGTATGAATATGAAGGACATGTCGATCTATGACAAACAAGGCGTTCTGCTTACATCCTATCTGGGTTCAGGCAATCCGCCGGCAATCTTGAGTAGCATGCTGGACAGCAGCAGTGTGGGACGAGGGTGGGCGGAAACCGGCTTTGTGTTGCTCCGCCAGAACGATACCATTTCCTTTGTTCGCACCATCAATGATCAGAATGGCAAGGTATACGGTTACCTTAGCATTCAGATGGATCAGGTCTATATACAGAACCTGACTGGAGGCATCACCGCTGGAGAGGTCTATATTCTGAATGAGCAAGGAGAGCAGATGACTGGCACGGGGGCGAGTGCAGAACTGTTATTACGGTGGACCAATCCCATAACTGGCGAGGGATTGGATGTCGACAAAGACAACAATTATATCACGCATTCCACATCACCCAACACTGGCTGGATCACGTATATCATCACACCCAAACAATCGGTACTCGGCTCGATCCATTCAGTTCAGACCCTGTCGATTCTGCTAATTACGGCACTGATGCTGGTTTCATTTGTATATATCTTCCTGTCGACACGCAATCTGCTGCTCCCCATCCGCAAGCTCCGCAGTCAGATCTGGCGCATGAACTACAGCAATATGAATCTTAAAGTGGATGAAATGCCTAAGAATAACGACCTGCTGCTGTTGAATGAAGCCTTTCAGGATCTAATGGAACGATTACAGCAATCCATTGATCGAGAAAAAGTGGCATTGCATGAAGAGATCATGGCACGTAATTCGGCGCTACAAGCTCAGATTGCCCCTCATTTTATCCATAATGTCCTGTATCTCATCAGCATTGCTGCACAGGAGGGAAAGACTAAAGTGGTATCGGATATGTGCAAACACCTCTCGGACAGCCTGCGCTATATTGTATCTTCACCATATGCACATGTGACCTTGGCCGAAGAACTGGAGCACACCAGGCATTATTTATCACTTGTACAGCAGAAGTATGAGGAAGATCTGGAATGGGATATTCGTGCAGATGAGCTGGCAAGCGAAATACGGCTGCCACGATTGGTCATTCAGCCGTTTGTGGAAAACTGCATTGAACATGCTTTTGCCAACACTGCGCCGCCTTGGCGTATTCAGATTACTGTGAAGCAATATAACGACTTATGGGCTCTGGAGATCAAGGATAACGGAGAAGGATTTCCGCCGGACAAGATCAGGGAGATTCTGAACAGAATTCAGACATCCGGCTCTGGATTGGATCAACAAGCCAATCGACCAACAGCTCTCGGTAACATGGGTATCATGAACAGTGTGAATCGACTGAAACTGATGTATAACAACCGGCTCTTTATTAACATATTCAACAATCATACGGAAGAAGAGCATGGTGCAACCGTTCAAATCATCGGCTCATTGACGAAGGAATTCTACTAGAAGGCAGGGACAGCGGATGTATAACGTCATGATTGTGGAGGACAGCAAACCGATCTTGCGTAATATTAAAATGCTCCTGGAGTCGCTAACCTATCCGATTCGTATCGTTGCTACGGCAACGAATGGAGAGCAGGCTTTGGCAGCCATTGAGCAGGGATCCATTGATCTGCTCCTGACCGATATTCGAATGCCCAAGATGGATGGCCTGTCCTTGATCGAGCAAGCAAAGCATATCAATCCTGATCTGAAGGTCATTCTGATTAGCGGGTATAGTGATTTCGAATACACCAGAAAAGCGTTGAACCTACAAGTGTTCGACTATTTGCTGAAACCAGTGGAACGAGAGGCTCTGGACGAGGTCATGGGCCGGGTCATTGACCAGCTAGATCAACAAATGTCGAAGAGCCTGCGGGATTTGCAGAACATCATCTATCCCCAATCGGACATGGAAGCGAAGCAAGGAGAGGACTTTCCTCCTTTATTCAGTCAATTGATGATCCTTATAAGCAAACAACCTTTCACTACAGGGCATGAACGATGGGAGCAGCCGAAGCTTCAAGCGATCTTGCATAATTTTTTCATAACGCATGCATGTCGAGTGTACACAAGTCATGCTGCGTATCAATATATTGTTTTCGTCAACAAGAGTGCAATTGACTTGTATTTATCCGTACATGAGTGTCTGGAAGCATTGCGACGTCATCTGGTTGCTCATGACATGCATGCAATCATTGGCGGCCAACTGCTGCTCGCTGAGTCTGACAATCTGCCTGAACTCTATCACCGGATGTCATCGCTCATGTCTGCACAGCAACGAATGAAACAAGGGTTAGCACTGGATACGAGTAATCCCGTGTCGATGGCAAGGGCAGAGACAGGCTGTCTGGATTCGGTGCTGGAATGTGCTTTTGTGCAAATGATACAGGCTCGTCGAAAAGAAAAATTTATTCTCAAACTATCCGAGCTGCTGAATCGATGGTCCGAGAAGAATGTTCATGTGACAGAGGTGGAAAGGTTTGTTGGGGTAGTAGTTGACACGTTCGCTCATCTATACGAAGAACAGGGTTCGGGGATGAGACTCAGTCTTGAACTTCGGGCGAGTGAGCTATACGAGGCACAGACGTATGCTGATTTTTGCCGGGAACTCATTGAATGGACCAGGCAGTGTTTTGATATGCTGCAATCCCCCGTTCGTAAAAGCCAAGCGCTTTGGTTCGAGCAGATTGATGAATACGTTAAAGTGAATAAATACTCATCATTGTCTATTAATGATGTCGCCACGACATTTCACGTAAGTCCTTCTTATGTCAGCAGAGTGATCAAGAATGCCACTGATTATACGTTTGTCCAATATTACACCCGGCTTCGAATTCAGGAAGCTTGCAGCCTGATGGAATCACAACCGGACATGAAATTCAAGGAGTTATCCGATCTGCTGTCGTTCAGTGATCAGCACTATTTCTCGAAAGTGTTCAAAGAGTATACGGGATTCAGTCCCACCGAATATAAAGAACGTATGCCCAGCGCTTCAAATCATTCATAAATCTCTCGAAGAATGCAAAGCTAACTCAGTCTTACTATAGGAAAAGTTACAAATACTTATTTAATTGTGATATAATACTAGACAAATAAGGCTTGTTACTGATTTCTTTCAGGCAAAACCTATGTGTATTTATGCTCAAAGTTTCTTTGAGTGTGTATATATATGGGTTTTTTTTGTTGTCTTATTTGAGATTAACGAAGAGAGGGCGATACATTTTGAGAGTGAAAAAAGTAAAACAAGAAAAGAATGAACGATCATTTTATAGGAAAGGAGGGTCAGTTTTACGTTTAATGAGTACCAGACTCATTGTAGCTTTCCTGGCTGTTCTCATTATCCCAACTGCACTTATCGGATTTTTCTCCTATTACAGTGCCAAAGATCAAGTTCAACAAAAAATGACCGAACCGATCAACACCATAATAACCATGACAGGGCAGCATATTAACAATCTGGTGGGGGAAAAAGCGAAATTATTGAGCTATATAGACCGTATATCAGGCTCTGCGTCTACCCTGGCGGACAGCGAAGCCATGCAATACGAAATCAATCAATTAGCTAATACATATCCTGATATACTTGCCATTACAGTGGGCGACGAACAGGGGAGTTATACTGCTACTCCAGAGATCGAGGAAGCAGCATACGATCCACGCACCACGGAATGGTATACACATGGTAAGAATAACAATAATGGGTCACTCTATTTTTCGGATATCATGAAAGATCCGGTTACAGAGAATATCTATGTGGAGATATCCAAAGCACTCTCAGATGGACAACGTGTAGCAAGTATTAAACTTGATCTGGCCCCATTAGCACAAGAACTATCTCATGTGGATGTTGGAGGCAATGGAAGTCTGATTGTTGTCGACGCCAATCGAACCATCGCGGCTTGGTCTGGTGCAATTGTTGAAATGGGTGGAGGAGGAGAACTCGGTGGAGCACTTGTTGACGGAATTCCGCTCCAGCCTAATACGGCTTCAAGTCCCGACGAACCCATAGCATTCTCCAAATATGTAAGAACTGATCTGGAGTACGATGTGGATATTTATAACGGTGTCAATGCATTAACAGGTTGGAATGTTATTGCTTTGATGGGTCATGAAGATTTTATCGCTGCTGCCAAACCAATTCTGGTAACGAGTCTAACTGTAATTATTATTTCCGTACTGATCGCCGGCGTCATTATTTTCTTTATTCTGAGGTCCTTTATGGTACCTATGAAAAAACTGCGAACGGCTACCCGCAATGTACGAGAAGGTAATCTCTCGGAACGTGTTAATCTCCGAAACAAAGATGAATTTGGTCTATTGGCCAATGATTTTGATCAAATGACCATTTCACTGCAATCGGTTGTTACCGAACTTAATCAGACATCGTCGTTGCTAAGTCACTCTTCACGAATGATACAGGAAAGCACAGAACAAACCACCGTATCGGTACAGCATGTTGCTGAAACCATGCAGCAGACTGCCGAAACAGCTGTAATTGGGGCTGAGAATTCGGAACAAACTGCAAACGCAGTGGAAGAGATGGCGAGAGGCATTGGCACAATAGCGGAATCAGCCAGTGCAATTGTAAATTCGGCCGAAGCGACGGAACGTGCTGTCGCAAACGGAGGAAAAACCATTAACCAAGTCGGTGAACAAATGGAACACATTCTTGGAGCTGTTGAAGAAACGTCAGCATTGATTAACGAGTTGTCCAATCTATCTGCAGAAGCCAATAGAATGAACGAAGCTATTGCCGATATCTCTCGGCAAACCAATCTGCTGTCGCTGAATGCCTCCATTGAAGCATCCAGAGCAGGAGAACACGGGAAGGGTTTTGCTGTCGTTGCAGGTGAAGTACGCACGTTATCTCTACAATCCAAACAAAGTGCGGACGAGATTGGTGCAACAATGAGCAAAATGCTCGATCTGATCGGGAAATCCACATCGCTTATGAATGATAAAGTTCGCAACCAAGTCGGTGAAGGAATACGCATTAGCAGAGAAGCTTCTGCAACCATAACCAGCATTGAACAATATACGACGCATATTGTGGGTCAAATACAGGATATTTCTGCTGTTTCAGAACAGTTGTCAGCAAGTACAGAACAAGTCTCTGCTACCGTTGCCGAGATGTCTAATATCTCTAAAGTGTCGGCAGATAGTGCCCAGACGACTTCGGCGGCAGCCCAAGAGCAAATGGCCGCAATGGAGGAGATATCCGCATCATCTGTACAACTATCCCAAACAGCTGAGAATATGCAACAACTGGTTCGTCGATTTACGCTCTAGGTTAAGCTATGAAAAGTCGCTATTAAGCGGCTTTTTTTGTTGCATGCTTCCGGAGTATATGAATGCAATAGAAGGTGCACGCGAGGAGTTATGTATTGAACGGGATCGAATGGAGTCGCTACTTTATCATAAAGTACTTGAAGAGATAACCGCGTCATGAAATTAAAGAAAAAAAGACCTCCTGTTCTATATAAGAGAGGAGGCCTTGCAGTATTTTACACCGTCATTCTATGGGCAGTATTACTTGGATTGAGACTTGGAATCTGCTTGTTCTTCGGCGCTAAGTGTAGCAATCAACTTCTCACCTTCGACATCCAGATTCGGCAAGATACGATCCAGCCATTTCGGAAGCGACCAGGCTTTGTCACCAAAGATCGCCATGATTGCTGGCACCAGACCCATTCGAATGACGAAGGCATCAATCAGAATGCCCACAGCTAGTGTGAATCCAATTTGTTTGATCATGACATCATCCGTGAAGATGAATCCTGCAAATACCGAGACCATGATCACCGCTGCGGCAACAACCACGCGGCTTACCTGGTTATAGCCATGAACAACTGACTCGGTACCTCTATGACCATGTACATATGATTCTCGCATAGAGCTAACAAGGAAGACCTGGTAGTCCATTGCCAAGCCATATAGGATACCTGTGACGATGATCGGCATGAAGCTTAGTAGTGGACCGCCGGTATCAAAACCAAAGAGCGAATGAAGCCAGCCCCATTGGAATACAGCTGTAGTAATCCCGAAAGTAGCCAGGATACTTAGAAGGAAACCGATGGTTGCTTTAATCGGAACGATGATTGAACGAAACACGAGTAACAGGATAATCAGCGATAGTAGAATGATAATTCCTACATAGATCGGGAACACCTGCGCCAGTTTGGCTGACATATCGATATTAACGGCTGTAAGTCCAGTGACCCCAAGCTTCACATCATATGTCTGAGCGATACTCGAATCTGCCGAGCGCAGATCATTAACCAGCGTCTTAGTGACTTTATCGTTAGGACCTGTTTCCGGGATGAGACTAAAGATCGCTAGATCTTCTGTCATACCGAGCGGTGTAACCTGTGCAACGTTATTTTGACCTTGGAGCTCCATCACCAGACCACCCAAGAGCTCTGGCGTAACTTTAGCGGATGAGTCCTGAGGTTCTGCGACCAGAATAAGGGGGCCGTTAAAACCTTCTCCGAAGCCTTCAGAGATTGCATCATAGCTTTGTCTTGCGGCAGTATCCAGGTTCGCTGAGGAAGCTCCGGGAATGCCCATATCCATCTTGGTGATCGGTGTTGCAGCAAATCCGAGAACGACGATAATGACAATAATGGTAGCCCAGCGATGTTTGATAACTAATTTAACCCATTTGTCAGCAATTCCGTGGTTAGTCGCTTTAGGATTCTTCGTGCTTTTCTCGCGAGTTTTGGTCGAACAGATGCGTTCACCAACCAACCCAAGCAATGCCGGCAAGAGAGTTAAGGCAATGAATACGTTGATGAGCACGGTCGCAGCAGCAACCAATGCCATCGTAGACAAGAACGTGAGTCCAATGACCAGCATACCGCAGAGTGCAATAATAACGGTTAATCCGGCAAAGAATACCGCGCTGCCTGATGTACCGATGGCTCTTGCCGTCGCCTCTTGTGCACTCAGGCGCTGATCAATAATCATGCGACGCTGGCGATTGACGATGAACAGAGCGTAGTCAATTCCAACGGCCAGACCAACCATAAGAGCCAGAACCGATGTGACGCTAGGCATTTCTATGAATTTGGAGATCGAGAACGCTCCGCCTACGCCAATAGCAACGCCGAGGAGTGCGGTGATCAGAGGAAGACCTGCTGCAACGACGGAACCAAGGGTGATCAGCAATACAATCACGGCAATAACCAGTCCGACAATCTCTGCCGATCCTACACCGATGGATACCGATTTGAGCGTTTCGCCCGGTAACACGGTGATGTTGGTTCCTTGCTCTACCGTCATGACGGAATCAATAACGGAATCGAACACATCCTGTGTAATGGCAGATTGCTCGATCGTGAACTGGAATTGGAACAGGGCAATCTTGCCATCCGAAGAGATAAGTACACCCGGTACAGGAACACCTTCCACCATTAGAGGGCCATATGGAGGAGGAGATGTTGCTTGAGATTGAGCCATGTTGGCAGCCTGGGCATTCTGTGCCTGAGCCATCTCAGCGGTAGCTCCGGAAGCGCTCGCTTCAGCTGCATAATCTGCGGGGTTAATGACTTTGTCTAATCCGTATACTTCACTAACCCCTTTCATCATTGCAGCTATACGTTCAGGCGTATCCAAACGCTCGTTGTCCGGCGCTTTGAACACAACACTTCCTTGACCGCCAGAGGCAGCCGGCAACTCTTTGGCTAGTTGATCCAGCACCTTCTGTGACTCTGTGCCTTCAATCTTCATTTCAGAACTGATGTGAATCCCGTTGATGCTAATCATGGAGATGACAATACCCAGAATCAATACCCACGCTAAGATGAAATATCCAGGTTTGCGATAAGCAGTTTTCCCTATTTTATATAATAATGTAGACATTTCTGTAATTTACACTCCCTCTAAGATGAATATGGATGGTTAGCTTACTCGAAACCTGTTCGCAAACGTCCAAACACACTCTCCAAAAATTGATCAAACGTTACTGCATCAGCCTTCGTGTCCTCAGACATGGTCTGTCCCGGCAGCAGCACATTCAATCTTCCGTCAATTAATGGCAGTATGGTACCGTATATAGCGTTAATGAGAAGATAAGTATAAACCTCATCATACTTTCCGTTAGACAAATCCAGCAGCGTATCTTGAGCTTGTGTCTGCATCTGGTGCATGGCCCCGAGGTAGTGCGGTTCAAGTACAGGATAAGTCTGAGATAAGGCTACAAGCTGATGCAATCTTCCTATGAGTTCGGTTGTAAGTTGCATTTTGATCAGATTGTACAGTACATCAAGCAGAGAGGCGTTGTCGGGAATTTCTGTAAGCAAATGCTCAAGCTCCGTTGTATTCGGAACCGAGGTCGCTCCTCTCGCGACAGCTTCTTCCTTGCACGTAAAATAGTTCGCAAAAGTTCTGCGGGAACATCCCACTTTTTGCACGAGTTCTTCGACCGTAAAACCGTCGAGTCCATGTTCAATGGTGAGTTCAAATGCCGTTCCGGCAAGTGCTCTTTCTGTGGCTTCTTTCTTCAAATGCCTCAAATTTCGTGTGGTCATTATGCTCCGCTCGTGCGTTCACCTCCTCTTGCTGAAAAGTAGTGTAAAGCATGAAGAACAAGTTCATGTTTCATTCGCTCTATGAAAATAATCATAACAACAAGTTGCTCATTGTGCAAATTTACTCATTGTGCAATTATTTTATTTGTCTAACAGGGATAACTTGCGTTATATTCCCATTAAGATTCGCATTTTGGAGACAGCGCTTGCACTATTTTTGGAGCATAGCTTGGTGGCATTTGGAGCTGGTGAAACAACGTAATTAATGTGGAGGTTGGCTATAACCCTACCTCCCGGAAGAGCTGGATATTGATGGAGGTAATTGATTAATGAATAAAAATGAAGTTTTTATGCAAAAAGCTATTGAGATTGCACTGCAAGCCCGCAAGGAAGGGAATGAGCCTTTCGGAGCTATTTTGGTAAGAAATGATGAAATTGTGATGATTGGTGAAAATAAAATCAACACGTTCTGTGACCCTACACACCATGCAGAAATTGGGCTCATACGTAAATATTGCTCCGAACATCAGGTGTTTGATCTGAGCGAATACACCCTGTACACAAGTTGCGAACCATGTGTGATGTGTTCTGGAGCGATGGTTTGGTCGAATCTGGGGAGATTGGTGAATAGCGTGTCACATGATCAATTAGCCGAAATTGCTGGAAGCAACATTATGATTTCGTGTGAAGAAATATTTGAGAAAAGTCCTCAAAAACCTGAAGTAGTGGGAGAATTACTTAACGAAGAAGGCTTGAAAGTATTCGAAGGATACCGGTTTCATTCGTAGTCGTCATCGGAGTGGGAAAATTTTTATATAATAATTGCTTGATTTTTTTTTCAACGTCTGATAGTGTAAGACCTGTGATTTTGGAAAGTTGATGTATCAATATGAATTAGAGCTTTCCAGCAGATAATTTTTGACCACTTCAACCAGGAAGTTAAGGCCATACGGACAGCCGGGTCAAACGCCGATTGGCAACTTATGTTGCTTTATTGATTGAGTTCAAAGCTCAAATTTTATAAGTTGGTTACTTTACAACCAGTGCAATTGCACATCAACTTGTGAAACGGTCAATAAGAGTAGTAAAGGCGAATTATTTGCTATATAGACTCTGATCCAGTATTGATATACATGAAGGAGCTTTCCGCCAATTGAATTCTTATGAATTTTATTTGGTCATGGAGACTTCACGTCTTTTTTATGATGTATATCAACAAGCAAGTGTGATGATGCGCGATTGCGGGCATTTTTCACCTTGCTTTTTTTGTTGTCTTGTTGTCACCGTTTTAAACCAATTAAATAAAATACATATTGGAATAGGAGAATGTAAAATGGGAAAAGCACTAATCATCGGCGCCGGCGGCGTTGCTTCCGTGGCAGTACACAAATGCGTTCAAAATAGCGAAGTTTTTGAGGAAATCTGCATCGCGAGTCGTACCAAATCCAAATGTGATGAGCTCAAAGCCAAGCTGGACGGCGGAAAAACCAAAATCACGACAGCACAAGTAGATGCTGATAATGTTGACGAACTGATCGCACTGATCAACGAAGTTAAACCGGATATCGTGATGAACCTGGCTCTGCCGTATCAAGATCTGACGATCATGGATGCATGCCTTGCAACCAAAACGAATTACATGGACACAGCAAACTATGAGCCACATGATACAGCGAAGTTCGAATACAGCTGGCAGTGGGATTACAAAGAGCGCTTTGAAAAAGCAGGAATCACGGCATTGCTTGGAAGTGGATTTGACCCAGGCGTGACTGGCGTATTCTCTGCTTATGCCCTGAAGCACTACTTTGACGAAATTGAGTACATCGACATTCTGGACTGCAACGGCGGTGACCATGGTTATCCGTTCGCTACGAACTTCAACCCGGAGATCAACATTCGCGAAGTTTCGGCGAACGGAAGATACTGGGAAAATGGGGAATGGATCGAAACGAAACCAATGGAAATCAAACGTGTCTACGACTTCAAAGAAGTTGGAGAGAAAGACATGTACCTGTTGTACCATGAAGAGTTGGAATCTTTGGCGAAAAACATGCCTGGTCTGAAACGCATTCGTTTCTTCATGACATTTGGTCAAAGCTATCTGACTCACTTGAAAGCACTTGAAAATGTAGGTATGACTTCCATCGAACCAATCGAATATGAAGGCAAACAAATCATCCCTCTGCAATTCCTGAAAGCCGTACTGCCTGATCCAGCATCCCTTGGACCACGTACGGTTGGCAAAACGAACATCGGTTGCATTTTCAAAGGTAAAAAAGATGGTCAAGACAAAACATACTATGTGTACAACATCTGCGATCACCAAGAGTGCTACAAAGAAGTGGGTTCCCAAGCGATCTCGTATACAACAGGCGTTCCTGCGATGATTGGTGCGGCAATGGTGATGACAGGCAAATGGAACAAACCAGGCGTATACAATGTAGAAGAGTTCAACCCGGATCCATTCATGGAAGAGTTGAACAAATGGGGCCTCCCTTGGGTTGAAGATTTCAACCCGGTACTCGTTGATGAACTGCCAGAAGAAGTTAAAGAATCGGAGCTTGTTCGTTAAAATGAAGTTCGAGCAATTACCGACACCGTGCTATGTTGTTGACGAGGGACTCATTGAGAAAAACCTGAAAATCCTGAACGGTGTTATGCAGCGTACAGGTGCCAAAATCGTGCTTGCTCAAAAGGCATTCTCCATGACGGCGATGTATCCGTTAATCGGAGAATACTTGAGCGGTGCCACGGCGAGCGGATTGTATGAAGCTCGCTTGGGTCACGAGGAAATGGGCAAAGAGAATCATGTCTTTGCCCCGGCATACCGTGAAGATGAAATAGACGAAATTATTTCGATTAGTGATCATATTATCTTTAACTCTTTTTCGCAGCTTGCGAAATTCAAGGATAAGGCGCTTCTGGCTGGTCGCAAGGTCGGCTTGCGTGTTAACCCGGAATGCTCTACCCAGGAGGGACACGAGATCTACGATCCATGTTCTCCAGGTTCACGTTTTGGTGCAAAACAAGAGGATTTCCGCGCAGAGCTGCTGGAAGGCGTCTCCGGACTGCATTTCCACACGCTGTGTCAGCAAAACTCCGATGATCTGGAGACTACGCTGAACGCAGTCGAAGAGAAGTTCGGACAGTGGCTACCACAGATGGAGTGGATCAACTTCGGTGGAGGGCATCACATTACGCGTGAAGATTATGATATTCCAAGGCTCGAAGCTTGCATCAAGCGTATGCAGAACAACTATGGCCTGGAAGTGTACTTGGAGCCAGGAGAAGCTGTTGCACTGAACGCTGGGTATCTGGTGACTTCTGTGCTCGATTTCCATAAAAACGGCATGGACATCGCCATTCTCGACACTTCAGCAACATGCCACATGCCGGATGTGCTGGAAATGCCATATCGTCCATCGCTTATTGGATCGGGAGAAGCTGGGGAGAAAGCTCATCTGTATCGCCTTGGTGGACAAACCTGTCTGTCCGGTGATGTGATTGGAGATTATTCATTCGATCAGCCGTTGCAAGAAGGCGACCGTCTCGTATTCGAGGACATGGCGATCTACTCCATGGTGAAAACCAATACCTTTAACGGTATGCCACTGCCTGCGATTGCTGTCAAAAGAATAAACGGCGACTGCGAAGTGGTTCGCGAGTTCGGATACCAGGATTTCAAAATGAGACTGGCATAAATTTCTTCTATTATAATAGTAAGCATTTAATTAAGTACAATACAAAGAAGGGAACCTGGAGACAGGTTCCCTTTTTAATGTGCAACGAAGTTTAGCGGTTAGGTTCGATGATGTTTAACGGTATTCAGGCGACTTGGCTTCGACTACGATTCATTCTGGGGCTTCGATGCTGCTCTTGCAGCATACGGAAAGATCGGGTCTCTTAGTTCGAAGTCATAGGTCAACCCATCTACGATACCGACTACTTTCTCACTATCATATAGATCAAGCAAGAATCCCGCCATTTGTTCCGCCGTATGGAACTTGGGTACTCTGCCTTCATATTCGAATTGATCCAGATCAAAGGCGCGTTCTGCAAACTCCGTCTCTGTCGCAGCCGGAGCGAGCACTTTTGCTTGCATTGCTGCGTTCTTGCCTTTTAACTCTTGCGCAAGTCCTTCGGTAAAGGCACTTACATAGAACTTGGTTGCGCAGTAGGTTACGGCATCCGGCACGATCGTATATCCACCACCGGATGAAATATTGATGATTTGTGTACCTTCAACCTCTGCATAATCACGTACATATAATGAAGAGAGAATCGTTAGAGCTTCAATATTGAGGTGTAGCATCTGTTCGATTTTGGGTAAGTTCTGCTCACCAACCGACGCAAAATTTCCAAATCCGGCGTTGTTAATCCACGTTTCAATGGAATAGTCCTGAAGGCTTTCATAGAATTCATGTACTTTGGCGGCAATGGACAGATCCACTGTACGAATAACAACGTCCAGATGAGGATCGATTTCAGCTATTCTTAATTTTAAATTTTCCAACTCATCCGTTCTGCGAGCTGCCAGAATTATATTTTTGCCGCGAGCTGCAAAAGCTAAAGCCGCTTCATATCCAATGCCTGAACTGGCCCCTGTAATGACTGTGTATTTCATGAAAATTCCTCCTGGATCTGATTTCATTATTTATTGTGATATAACCACGAGTTGATTATACTGATTAGAGCTTACTCTAAGTCAAGTAGAAAAATAGAAAGGGAGGTTGACCATGCATACCATCGGTGAAGTTGCAGAATTGCTTGGCATCAGTGCACATACATTACGCTATTATGAGAAGGAAGACATTATCATACCACTTCGTGATGCTGGTGGAGACAGGCGTTACAACGAGTCACACTTGAAATGGCTACAATTCGTTATCAAATTGAAAGAGACGCAAATGCCCATTGCCACAATTAAGAAATATGCATCTTTATTTCAGGAAGGTGAGCATACAGCGGCAGATCGATTGAAGCTACTGGAGGAACATAAAGAATCGATCCAACATCAGATGCACACGCTCCATACAGCTGATGAGATGCTTGAGCATAAAATCACGGCATATCGTACGTTTATCGGGAAATAATGTAATCAGATTAATGTAGCGAATACGATGGATTCACCTAGTACACATATAACGATCTATTGCCAAAACAGTGATTTTTATTATAGACTGTTTTTTGTCGGTTCTTTATCAAGGGGGAAATGGAATGAGTCAACACAGAAACAGAATACAAAAATCGAACAAGCTGAAGATCCTTTCTAAAGTATTATTGATTATCATTGGCGGTTTTATCACGGCATATGGCCTGGAAGCCATATTAATCCCGAATAATGTCTCAGACGGTGGTGTGACAGGTCTGAGTATCGTCGGTTCACAGTTGTTCGGACTACCTCTAGGAATGTTAATCGGAATTATTAACATTCCATTTGTGTGGCTCGGATATAAGCAAATAGGTAAAAGCTTCGCGCTTTATTCGGTTATTGGCATTGCCTCACTTGCAATCAGCACCAGTCTTATGCACCATATACCAACGATTATTGAAGGTGATACGTTGCTGGTTACGGTAGTCGGCGGGATCATTATCGGTTTCGGTATGGGACTTGCGCTGCGTAATGGCGGGGCATTGGACGGTATAGATATGTTAGCTGTACTGCTTTCACGAAAAGTCCCTTTTGGTACCAGTGATCTCATCCTGTTCCTGAACATGTTTGTCTTTATTGTGGTTTCTACCGTATTTGGTTTACAAGGAGCGATCCTCTCAGGACTTGCTTATTTTATTGCTTCCAAAGTAATACATATTGTTGAAGAGGGCTTGAGCGGCTCTAAAACGTTCAAAATTATTACGAATCAACCTGAAATCATGGTTGAAACCATTCGGGACAGGCTGGGCCGTGGAGCAACCTATACCGAGGCATACGGTGGTTACTCTAATGAACAATTTAAGGAAATCACCTGTGTGATTAACCGGATGGAAGAAAGCAAAATTAAAGATATCATTCATGAAATTGACCCAACTGCCTTTATTGTTGTCTACGATGTGGCCGAAGTAAAAGGTGGCAATTTTAAAAAGAAAGATATCCATTAATAATGTAACGATAAAAAACACGCGGGGGAGAGAATCCATCTCCTGGCGTGTTTTTTGATATGCATCTGTTTGGTGAACAGGACAAGCTCGCATCGCGATTTGTATACGCGGTAACTAACGCGGTTCTGTAAAAATGGTACTGAAGCTGCTATCTACACCTTCAATAAATAAAGGTACTGCGTACACAACACCGATGTTGGATAGATCCTGATTCAGATTCATATCCTCAATTACCAGAATAAACTTACCATCTACTCGGTCTTTCCCCAGGATCTTCTGATGAAAAGCAACAGCTTCGTCCTCATGAAGCGAAGGGCCTGCAGAGATCATATCCATGCCGATGGCACGCAATGAATCAAATATCATGAGGTAACTGGCAGCAGAGGCTGAGAAGCCAGGGTTGTGATGACTATAACGAACAGGATCGGATGATCGATATTTGCCAAAACCAGTGCGGATGAGCAGCAAGTCGGCACCAGCGATCTGATGTTCATAAGGCTCCAGATCAGCCTTGGTGATCAGTTCATCATCCCCTTTGGGAATATCAAGGATTGTTGGATGGGTGAAGATGAAGTAGTCTATTGGAATTTCGCTTAGCTTTTTGCCTTGCGGGTTGAAATGCCAAGGGCCATCAATATGAGTGCCGTTATGGTTAAGGGATGTGATGATGAACTGATTATACAGATCTCCTTTTTCTATACTGGACTGCTGCTGGATCTCGACCGGTGGATTATCCTTGTATACGGGAGTATTTGTACTAAGCGGATAGGACAAGAGCATTCGGGTCATCTTCCGTACTCTCCTTTGTAATACGTATAGAAATCTAATCTGAGTTTATTTTATGTATGTGAATCAATTTCATAACTCACTAAAATGGATTTTTTGTAACTAGATATAGACAAAATGAACCGGTTTGATCTATATCTAGCCTTGATTGAAGCAGCTAAAGGTATTATGAAATTGATTCATGTGCAGAATATTTATGTTTTTCTCATCTTCTAAGATGTATATCGTCCAATTGTGTACTTGATGCATAAGAATGGCTCTCTTATGGAAAACTTCTGTAGTGCGAACACATTGCATGATTTCATAATATGGGAGGTTAGCGAAGTGACCAATCAGGACCCGCAAGAGCTTTTGAAGCAAAAACACGAGCTGGATGAGCAAAAAAGACAGTTCACTAATTTTTCTCGAAATATTTCCGGTCATGGTGAGGTAGAAGCAGGTCAAGAGTTCAGTATTGATCGAGTACCTGATGATCAGAACCGTATGAAATCTGTTGAAAATAAACGTGCATGATCTACTAAAGCGATAACAATAAGCTGATCCTCTCTGGATCGGCTTATTCCTGTCCCAGCTATTCTCCGCCATATGGATGGAATACATGTATTATCCCGTTTAATCAATAGCTCGTTCGGGTGATTTTTGTATTTTTCACTTAGATGTCAGAAAGAGTTGATCCTTTCTTGAACGTTTGGGGAAGAAGTTGTGTCCATGATTGAATTACTGAAATTCAAAGATATAATAATTTTAACTATTAGATCTCTTTCAGGGCTTTGGAGTACATATATGTGTGGCGAACCATCACTTGTTCCTTACTTTGTGAAATTTTTCTCTTTCGAAAACAAAGAAAGCTTCTACTATAAACAGAACATATAACTGGGGAGTTGAGCCTTCTAAACGCGCCTTGAGTGAGATCTACTAGTTGGCAAACCATGATACGAAGCCCGAAGTATCAGAGAATTTACGAAAATGAAAACGGCAATTGAAAGGAGAGAGTGAATGATGGTAGTTGATACGGTGTTGTGGAGTAAGCTCGTGACAGGCATGACGCTGGCGTTCCACGTTATATTTGCCACGATTGGCGTCGGCATACCATTAATGATTGCGATTGCAGAGTTCATTGGGATTCGCAAGAACGATCCCCATTACACATTGATGGCGAAGAGGTGGTCAAGAGGGTTTGTCATTTCTGTGGCAGTTGGAGTTGTGACAGGTACGGCGATTTCACTGCAGTTGGCCCTGGTGTGGCCGAATTTTATGAAACTGGCTGGGAATGTCATTGCACTCCCTCTATTTATGGAAGTGTTCGCATTCTTTTTTGAAGCCATTTTCCTGGGCATTTATTTGTACACATGGGATCGGTTCAAAAATCCATACATCCACTGGCTTCTAACGATTCCCATTGTCGCAGGGCAGGCATGTCTGCCGTATTTATTACGACGGTGAACGGATTCATGAACCAGCCTGGAGGTTTTGTCATGGAAGCAGGCCAATTCACGGCAGTTGATCCGGTGCAAGCGATGCTGAATACGGCGACATTCTCCAAGGTGTTTCATGTATTAAGTTCGGCCTATCTGACTGGAGCAGCCCTGTTAGCCGGCATTGCGGCATTTGCAATGCTGAGAAAGGGTGTGTCCGCATACCACAAAAAAGCTTTAAATCTTATGATGGCAGTTGTTCTGATCTTCGGATTGCTCAACACGTTAGCTGGAGATATATCCGCCAAGTTTTTGGCTGAGCATCAGCCGGAGAAACTTGCGGCAGCAGAGTGGCATTTTGAGACTGAACGTAGCGCGGATTTGATTTTGCTCGGATGGCTTAATGCGGAGCATGAAATTATAGGGGCTCTTCATGTACCGAAACTGCTTAGCTTCCTAGCCTTCGGTGACTTCGATGCAGAGGTGACAGGACTGGAAGAGTTCCCCGAGAATGAATGGCCGCCGCTGCTTGTCCACTATCTGTTTGATTTCATGGCCGGAATCGGATTTGCTCTGGTCGCCATTTCGCTCCTGTATTTCTTGTTAGTGTTCTGGAAAAGGCGAAATGAATTGAACAAATGGATGCTTGGCATCATTGCACTAAGTGCGCCACTTGCTTTTCTTGGTGTTGAACTGGGCTGGTTCTATGCAGAGATTGGCCGGCAGCCGTGGATTATCCGAGGATATATGCGTGTAGAGGAAGCGGCAACGTCATCACCGAATATCAGGATTTTATTTTTCTTCTTCTTACTCCTGTACATTGTACTAGGCATCATGTGTGTTGTTGTACTGAGACGCTTGTTCAATAATAATCCAGCAGAAGCCGAGATGGAGAAATGGTTAAAGGAGAAGCACAATCAATCTACGGAAAAGGGTGAGTCTTCATCATGAGTTACGAGCTGATTGGCATCTCGGTGCTCTGGTTGTTCTTGTACGGTTATCTAATTATAGCCTCCATTGATTTCGGAGCGGGTTTCTTCGCCTTTTATGCACGCCTGACGAAGCAGGATCACTTGATTAATCGTCTGATTTCCCGTTATTTATCACCCGTATGGGAGATCACGAATGTATTTTTTGTCTTTTTCTACATTGGCATTGTCGGATTTTTCCCGGATACGGCCTATTATTATGGCTCCGCATTGCTTGTTCCGGGAAGCATAGCCGTTATTTTACTTGCTATTCGGGGATCGTTCTATGCCTTTGAAAATTATGGTTCCAAAAACAACATCGTATTTCTATTTTTATACGGGGCTACCGGGTTGCTTATTCCAGCTTCATTATCCGTCGCGCTGACGTTATCTGAGGGTGGATTTATTCTGAAACAAGGGGATACCGTCTCTTTGGATTACTGGATGCTGCTCACGAATCCGTTATCATGGAGCATCGTTGGATTGGCAATCGTATCCGTGTTGTTCATTAGCGGCACTTTTCTGACATTTTACGCTTCACGGGCAGAGGACCATTCCGCGCTGAAGCTTATGCGGAACTATGCCTTGTTCTGGAGCACACCGACGATTATTCTCGCGCTGACATCCTTTATTTATTTGGGTCAACACAACGAGCGACATTTTCAAAATATGATGGATTTATGGTGGCTGCTTGCACTTTCTGTTGCTTTCTTCATGATTGCCATGTGGCTGCTATATACGGGACGCCGCTATGGACTAGCGTTTATAAGTATCATGCTACAATTTTTCTGTGCTTTTTTTGCTTACGGGATTGGGCAATACCCTTATATCCTGGACCCATACATCACCATTCAGAGCAGCGCTACCTCGCCAGCGATGGGATTTGCGTTAGTTGTGGTGTTTATCGGTGGACTATGTCTGTTGATCCCTTCTCTAATCCTAGTCTTCAAACTGTTCCTGTTTGATGCCGATTATGTAAAGGGAAAAAAATAGAGCGAATGTATCCATGAGTCGTGTGAGGGTCAACTTCACACGACTGTATATAAAGGAGGAGAATTCTGTGAAGAGGAGATCCGGTCTGATCTCTCAGCAAATGTCTGCGCAACGAAGAAATATGCTTCTCCTTGCGCTACTTTCACTGGCCCTCGGTGCGGCTATTATAAGCCAGGCCGCATTGCTTGCTGAAGCAGTTCAGCGGATTTTTGTGGAGAGAGCTTCCTTTTCAGCAGTGATCATGTTACTCGTTATACTGCTCACTGTTATGGGAGTTCGTACGTTGTTGTCATATGGAAACGGAAAAGTTGGATTGCGTATGGCTGCCCAAGCCAAGACGAATATGCGAAGAGCTGTGCTTACAGATCTGACTCATGCTTCCATGCCATCTACCCTTCGTGGACAGACAGGAGGAAAGGTCAGTATTGCTATGGATGCTGTAGATGAGGCTGACAGTTATTTCAGTCAGTACATGCCACGTATGATGGAAGCGGCTATGATCCCGATCTTGATTCTGGTCATTACGTTTACTCAGCATGCCAATACGGGTTTCATTATGTTGTTTACGGCTCCATTTATCCCGTTATTTATGATTCTGGTCGGACTGAAAACAAAAAATAAATCAGAAGAAAAATATGCACAACTCGCCGAGTTTTCCGGTACGTTTCTGGATTCGCTTCAAGGGCTGGTTACGTTGAAAATATTCGGACGGGCTAACCGTCAGGAGAAGGAAATTGAACGCAGTAGCCTGGGTTACCGAGATGCCACGATGGGTATTTTAAAGATTGCATTTACGAACACCTTCATGCTGGAATCGATTGTAATGCTAAGTATCGGCATCGTTGCTCTTGAACTGGCGATCCAATTACTGGTGTTCAAATCGATGACATTTCACACTGCTTTTCTCGTTCTGCTGCTCGTTCCCGAGTTCTACAGCCTGTTAAAGAATACGGGAACCGCTTTTCACAGTGGACGGACAAGTATGGGGGCCATTCGTAAAGTAGAACTTATGCTTGAGGCAACAGCAGGGGTGAGCGAGGAACTGGACGGGAAGGATGTCGTTGGCAGATCCGATGAAACCGAAGAGGCAGCGACACAAGCACAAGGCTTACAGGTGGCTCGTACGGATATGCTTCCCATGCCACCGACTATCAAACTGGACCCTATTCGTTTTGCGTATACATCTGATTCATTTGAGCTTGAGACAGGCCCGATCACGGTTAAACCGGGGAACACATCGCTATTGTTGGCCAAAGTGGTTCCGGCAAAACAACATTGTTGCATCTGCTTTCGGGGTTGTTGAAACCGACTGCTGGAGAGGTACTGGTGAATGGAAGCCCACTCTCGCAGTACGATGAGTCCGCATGGTTCAAGCAGATTAGCTACATTACGCAGCATCCGTATATTTTTGCAGGTACCGTTAGTGAGAATATTGCGATAGGTGCTGGTCGAGACGTATCCAGAGCTGATATTGAACAGGCCGCGGAAAAGGCTGGACTTGCTTCCGTGGTTGCGCAGTTAGAGCAAGGGTTGGACACCATGGTTGGTGAAGGAGGCAGAGGACTGTCTGGTGGGGAGAAGCAGCGGCTTGCCTTGGCACGTGCTTTTTTGAAGCAACCTGTCATTATTTTGTTTGACGAACCGACAGTTGGACTGGATTTGCACACCGAGCGGGTGCTGCAACATTCGATCGCCACCTTGGCAAAGTCAGCAACGATGATCACGGTAGCCCACCGGTTATATACGATTCAACGTGCCGATAACATTTTGTACATGGATCATGGCGTGTTATTGGATTCAGGACGTCATGATGAACTTCTGGAGCGCTTGCCACAATACGCCGAGATGGTAGATATTCAACGAAAAGGAGGGCTCTCATGAAAGAGCTAGCTATTCTGTCCCGAGCGATGATTCAGGAGCGCAAAGATATTATTCTATCGATCATGGGCGGATTCATCGCCGGCATTGCAGGTGTGGCCCTCTTCTCCGCGAGCGGGTATGTGATATCCCAAACGGTATTTGCACCACCACTGTACACATTAATTGTACTCACCTCACTGGTGAAGTTGCTTGGGCTGCTGCGAGCAGCCAGTCGTTATGGCGAACGCTTATATTCACACCGGGCGACGTTCTCTATGCTTAGCAGACTGCGTACATCTTTTTTTGCCAAGCTAATTCCTTTAACGCCCGGGATATTGAACAAAAATCGCAGCGGTGATCTGCTTGCGCGAATCGTTGGCGATGTGGAAAGTTTGCAACATTATTTTTTGCGGGTTGCTTATCCACCAGTCATGGTCGTCATGGTCTTTTTGAGTACAGTGTTGTTTACTTCTGCCTTTTCTCTCTGGATCGCGTGCTTGTTTGTACTGGGCATGCTGGCAACCACATTGGTTGTGCCTGGAATGGTATTGATTGGGCAGCGAAAGATACACGGACGTGTTCGTCAGCAACGAGCGATGTTATCCACGGAGGTAACCGAAGTGCTGTATGGGTTCCGGGATTTGAAAGTATATGGGCAGTTGGAACAAAGGGAGCAGCAGCTTCAGCAGGCTTCCGCTTCCTTGTCAGCCGAGCAGCAACGAGCCGCTGGACACTTGTTGCGTGGACAATCCATGCACGCCTTTGTAACGTTTCTCATTTCGTGGGGAGTGTTAGTGCTTGGAGCTTATTTAATTATGGATGGTGCTCTTGCGGGTGTATATCTTGCCATGCTAGTCATGGCATCACTAACGGTATTCGAAGAAGCGGCAGCAATGGCTACATTACCGGCATACAAGCAGGATAGCGAGCATGCCGCTAAACGATTGACCGAAACGGTCCAGACCTCCAATGTGCAATCCGTGCAACCCAATGGTGTGTTGTCACCAGATCATGCCGTTTCGATGGAGTTATCCAATGTTACTTTTCAATATGAAGGGGAGGGTAGACCTGCGCTACGGGATATGTCTCTGCATATTACACCAGGCTCCAAAACGGCGATTGTCGGGCCGAGCGGGTCAGGAAAGTCAACGATTATCGAATTGTTACTCAAGCTGCGTCCACCAACTTCGGGGGATATACGATTAAACGATGTTTCGGTGAAAGAACTGGATGAACATAGCATTTGGCAAACAACGAATGTGGTACTGCAACAAAGTCATTTCTTCCGGGGAACAGTTCGGGACAATCTGTTACTGAACGACGAAGAGCATACGGACGAACATTTGAAGGATATACTGGCTAAAGTACAACTGCCGAATGTATCATTGAATGATATGGTATATGAAAAAGGGGAGAATCTGTCGGACGGCGAGAAGCAGCGGTTGGCTCTAGCGCGGGCTATGCTCCGCAAAGGACGATTATGGCTTCTGGACGAACCTACGTCTTCAATGGATTACGTGACAGAGCAACGTGTACTGAAGCATCTCTATGCACAGGCAGCCGAAGATACACTTTTACTGATATGTCATCGGCTAATGGGGTTGGAAGAGATGGATCGCATTATGGTGATGGATCAAGGAAGGGTAGTGGAAGAAGGTTCTTATACGGAGTTAATGGAACAAAAAGGATATTTTTATGAGATGAAGAACATTGAGCAACAAATGATTGGAGAAGCAGGGGCTTATTAGATTAAAGAAATAACCAGCATATTCACTATTAATATAGGGTCAGCCAGAAACTTCGGGTTGGCTTTTTTGGTATAGTTGGTGGTCAACAGATACGAAAGGTCGTATATTAATAGTATGTGAATGATGGGAGTGTACATGGACCACATCGCAAATGGATACATGATTCTACATAGAAGGACGGGAAGAACATGGACTTTAAACCGCTTGCTTCATTTATTGACCGTATTACATCTTGGCGCATTCCATGGGCTGAGGTGCTCGTGATGCATCGAAATGATACCGTTTTCCATTATCGTAACGGGTACGCCAACCTCGAAGAGAAAACGCCCATCAATGACGGGGCCATATTCAATCTATACTCCATGACCAAAATTATGACTTGTGTGGCTGGGCTTCAGCTAGTGGAGAGAGGGGCCATGTTGTTAAATGATCCGCTGTCCGATTATCTGCCAGAGTATGCTGAGATGCTGGTAAAGAAAACAATGGCGAATGGGGATGTCAGACTTGAAAAAGCGATTCGCCCCATTACGGTACGTGACTTGTTTACGATGACTGCTGGTTTTTCCTATGACGTGGGTTCACCCTCTATACAGGAAGCTGTGAAGAACACCAACGGGACATTGCCGACACGTGATTTTGCGAAAGCGCTTGCCAAGGAACCGCTTCTGTTTGAGCCAGGTACACATTGGAACTACAGCATGTGCCACGATGTGCTGGGTGCCTTGGTGAAAGTGGTCAGTGGCAGAAGCTTTGGTACGTACCTTCAGGATGAAATTACCGGTCCACTTGGCATGAACGATACGGCATTCGATCTGAACGATGAGCAGCAGGCACGTCTGATCCCGCAGTATGCGTACAATGATGAACTTGAGAAGGCTGTGCGTATGGACGGAAATGGTTTCCGTGTCGGTACCTCACTGGAGAGCGGTGGAGCTGGACTGCTGTCTACGGTGAGTGATTATGCACTGTTCCTGAATGCACTCACGGGACGTGGGACGAGTCCAGCAGGCGTACGTATTCTGTCACAAGCTTCTGTGGAACTGATGCGAACGGATCACCTGAACGAGATGACCCGCAGTGATTACTCATGGGATCATATGTATGGGTACGGTTATGGGCTGGGTGTCCGTACGCACATCTCCAAAGCAGGAAGTGGATCGTTAAGCCCACTTGGTGAATTTGGCTGGAGTGGCGCTGCTGGTTGTATGGCCATTATAGATCCGGATTCAGAGTTGACGGTAATGTATGGGCAGCACCTGCTGAATAGTCAGGAGCCTTACGTTCAGCGACGTTTACGTAATGTGGTGTATTCCTGCCTGTAATTTCATACCTTTAGTATCATATCAGATCCATGTGAAGCCGCTAATCTAGCGGCTTTTTTTGCTTTGAAGACTAAACGGGCAACACGTCCTAATGTTTTTTCGCTTCCAAGGGGAAATTTTCTAGATCCAAGGTTACAAGCGATTTGAACCAGTTTGATCTAGATCTAGCCTTGATTGAAGCAGCTAAAGGTATTATGAAATGGATTCATTTATTTCTTTATTAAATAGGTTGTGTTATTATTTATTAGGAAAATAGTACCAGTGGAAGGGGGATATAGAGAAGTTGGAAGTCTCATATACATAGTTGGATCAAAATTCAAATCTAACAAGTCTTTATTTTTTACTCAAAGGAGAATCAACGATGATACACCCCAAGCACAATGCAAAATGGGCTTCTCTGGCCTTATTGACCCTAATCGGGTATGTTCTTAGCGTATTTCTACTTTTACCGGCCAATGTCGCTGCCAAAGGAGAGCAAATCTCAGCCAAACAACTGGAAAGTATGAGTCGACTTTCATTTACGCTTCGCGATGCCAAGCAAACTGCTTACAACGTTTACATCTTCGCTTATGATGAACAGAAGAGCACGTTGTCCGAACCGAATGATTGGACCAATAATAAAAAAGGTGATAAGAGCCATTCGGGCACGTATCGTGCGGCATTGCTGAAAAAAGGTGCAGCATATGGAACCGTTCAGGCAGCCAAGCTAGATCTGAGTACAATTATTTTGCCACAAACTTGGAATTTCGTAGTGAAGAGTAAAGAGGCTGGAACACCGGACATGTTAATGATTACAGAGAAGCAAACATCCAATTATAATGAGGCCAAAACATTTATTGTTCGTTCTGGAGAGTTGCACCGCGTAATGTATGTCGATAACAATGGCAAAAAAATAGATGACTCTTATTCTGCAATCGTGAATGATGGAATTCGTACTCTCTCAGGTTCCAGAGTGCAGTTCAAAAATTTTAACAATGTTTATTCCGTCTATGAATTTAGTACGTTTAAGCTAAATGTAAACAAAGCGCAAATGCGAATGGAAGACACACGCAATCTCCGCTCAAAAACTTGGCCGAACTCGGGTGGTGGTGATCGCGCTTACCTGAAAAGTTTGAAGGAATCTGCTTCCAAGGGCTTGTTACCAGGGCGGACGGACATCAAGATCGGCATGACGCTCCAATCTGTGCAGAAGAAGCTGGGGAAACCCCAATCTCGCTCGAACGAGGAAGGGACTGCGTACTATTATTATTCCAAATATGGCATCGGCTTCGATTCTTACATGCACGAACTTAATAACAAATCTCGTATTGCCGCTATCCAGCTGTATAACGAGCAGCAGTATCTCTCACCATGGAATGTGAAAATTTGGATGGGGAAACCTTCTTCCGAATACTATAATGAGCTCATAGGTGGGTATGAAATGGTATACAAGTTAGGTAAACATTCTATTGTGTTTAATTATGAGGAAGATGACGACTTGATTGACTTCACGAATATATATTAATCTACATCATCGCAAGATTCGAGATTGGATCGTATGTACAACAAAAGCCGCTATTCAGCGGCTTTTTTGTGTTATCCATTCTTTTTGATGAACCTTTCTACGCAGTTAGAACTTTACGAAGAACGTACTCGATTGACCAAGTAGATGCCAACGGACACGAACAGCAATGCGGCCAGATTTTTCAGTTCCAGAATCGTTTCTCCCAGAAATAATGCGGATAACAATGCGCCAAAAATAGGGATGAGGAAGTTATATACAGATACTTTTCCAACCTTGTTGTATTTAAGTAGGGTGTTCCACAAAGAAAACGCCACCGATGAAAGCAAAGCCAAGTAGATTAAGTTACTGGTGGACTCCAGAGTGAAATGGGTGACACGACCGCCGAGCAGTAGACCTAGCGTGGTGAGTACCAGTCCACCGATGAACAGGCTGACTCCGGTGATAACGATAACGTCGATCGAGGCGGTTAGACGTTTGGCATAAATGGCCGTAATTGAGAACACGAGTGCAGCTATAACGACAAAGCCTTCACCTGTCAAGGAAAAGGAGAATGCCAGCAGATCCGTATGGAAGTTCACGATGATTACGCCCACGAATCCAAGTAAACAGCCAATGATTTTATTTCTGCTTAATTTATCGTTTTTATAGATATAATGGGCCAGAACGACACTGAAAAAGGTCGTTGTTGCGTTCATAATCGAACCTTTGACACCTGTCGTATTGGCTACGCCCACGTAGAAAAACATGTATTGCACCCCCGTTTGCAATACACCAAGCATGGTCAGGCTAGTCCATTGCGTTCTGGACAATTCAAGCTTACGTTTTCTTACGATACGAAATAGGAACAGGAGCAGCAATCCCGCTAATGTGAATCGATATCCAGCAAATACGTATTTGGATGCAATGTCTTCGGGCAGGATGTTAAATGCAATATATCCAAGCTTGATAGACGGATAAGCACTTCCCCATAAAAGGCAACAGAGACCTGCCACGAGCATTACAAAAACGGGATCACTAAATTTACTTCGTTTCTCCAATCCATGATTCTCTAATGCAGACTTCTCTAACACGTTCAATCTTCTCCTCACAATTCATGCAAATGATATATGTAATGATCTACTATCTTCATAGACCATATCACATATCGCCAGAGCTTGTATCAAAAATTAATACAGGCAGCGAACCAAGATCCCTCATACTGGACGACCCACTGCCAGTCTGGACATGAACCGGTTTCGTTATCCTAACTCCAAAAATCGCTTTAAATGACGATCAATAACGAGTGAATCCGTTTCGTTAGCTCCAATTCCAAAGCAGTGTCCCCACTTCGATTCTATGGGGCGATATACAGCATTCGGCATATGTTGAACGTCATACGCGCTGTCTTCCGGAGTGAAAAATAGATCACTTGACCCTGGCATAACGAGTGCAGGAGAGGAGATTTTACTTAGCGCCTGTTCGAAGTTGCAGCAGTCCACGGGATTATCGCTAATGTCTCCATGTATCCCTGTACGTAACATAGCAATCAAGTCATTCGCTTCAAAGGACATAAACACCTGATCCCAGTATTCTTCTACATATTGTTTCAATGAATCATATCCCTCGGATTGATACAATTTCTCCAAGTAGTACGATTGTGAAAAGCCCCAAGGGGCATAGGCTCTACCCATCGCTGCGAGACCGTCAACAGGTTGATGCTTGTAATGTCCCCTGTCCCATGTTGAATCCGCTTGTAATGCTGCGATCATGCTCTGGAATACCAGTTGTGCGAGTGGCCTGGTTCTCGCTGTTCCGCCAAATGGAGCAATACGTTCGACCATTTCAGGATAACTCGTTCCCCATTGAAAAACTTGCATTGCTCCCAAAGACCAACCCACGACGAGCTTGATGATGCGGATACCGAACTTTTGAGTAATGAGTTGATGTTGCAAACGGACATTGTCATACATGGAAATGAGAGGGAAATTCGACTTATCAAAAGGTGCTGGAGTGTTACTGGGGGATGATGATAATCCGTTACCCAACATATTAGGCACAATGATAAAATATCGATTCGGGTCGAGCGCCTTGTTCTCTCCGATTAACCATTCATTATCTGTGTGAAGACCAGCAAACCAAGTCGGATATACAATAACATTGTTTTTAGCAGCATTTAAGGTTCCATAGGTTTTGTAAGCAATATGTGCTTGAGGGAGTAGGTGACCCGATTGAAGCACTACATCTCCAAGGGGATAAGTTTCATAATCGTTCATTAATGGATGCTCCTTCTTAATAAAAGTAGTAATAACTTGTTTTCACTCTACAATACGTATATCATCAAATCAATGAAACGTTTTTGAACATAACATTCATTTTATTTGAACGAAGAAGGTGCTGGAGTAATGGAAATACGCCAACTAAAAACATTTTGGACGCTTGCGTCTACCTGCAGTTTTAGTCGAACTGCTGAACTTTTGAGCTACGTACCCTCTACCATAACCATGCAAATGAAGTCTCTGGAAGAAGAGTTGGGCGTGAAATTGCTGGATCGCTTAGGCAAGACTGTCATGTTAACAGATGCCGGGCAACAATTCTTGCCGTATGCTACTAAAATCTTGAATGATGTAGAAGAAGCGAAGTACGTAACTAGTCAGCACGGAGAAGCGACAGGAACGGTTACGATCGGAGCAGATGAAGTTCTCTGTGCTTACTTTCTTCCCAGCTTGTTTAAACGTTTCCGTGAAGACTTTCCTGGTGTTCGTCTTTTGTTTCGTCCCTTGTCCGGGCAAGAGCTTAGATATAGCCTAAGAGAAGGGCTTACAGATGTGATATTTGTATTGGATGATTTCGTTGAATCTAAAGATCTTCATTCAGAATTTTTGAAAAATGAGCATTTTCGAATGGTCGCTTCTCCAGATCATCTGTTAGCCACTCATTCCTCATTGGTCATTGATGACTTCCACAAGCAGCATTTTTTGTTGACCGAAAAAAACTGTTCTTATCGGACTTATTTTCACCAGTCCTTATTAAACAAAGGCGCCGATGCTCTGACAGAGCTGGAGTTTCATAGTGTTGAAGCGATTAAACAATGTGCTATGGCTGGTCTTGGAATTGCGCTATTGCCTGAAATGGCTTTGCAGGAAGAATTGAGAGAGGGCAAACTAATGGTTTTACCTTGGGATTTGTCGGGTGTATCCTTTTCGGCACAAATGCTCTGGCATCGGGAGAAATGGATTTCTCCATCCATAGCGGCCTTCATTCAAATAGCTAAGAGTGAGTTGAAAACAGAAGAAGTATCTCGCACATAAGAGGAGCAATCCATACGGCATCATTCATTAAGATCACATTGCAATGTCAGCGGGTACACCGGAACGGTCATTACTCTAAGGGGGATGGCCTTTTCGTCTCGTGCATGTTTAGACGTTAGAATAGCGGTTATACCTGTGATACAAGGGTGGTTCAGATTCCTTTCTACTGGTTAGAATAAATTTCCAGCCTTAATAAGCTTGTCAAACTAAAAAAAATGTGATAATTTAATGTCTGTAACCGGTTACACATAGAGGAGATCAGTTTATGACAACCATTAAAGACGTAGCTCAACTGGCAGGCGTATCTGTAGCCACCGTATCAAGAGTCATTAATGACAGAGGTTATGTTCATGCGGATACACGTAAAAAAGTGGAAGATGCTGTGAAGGCGCTTAACTTTTCGCCGAATGAAGTAGCCCGCTCATTATACAAGCGCAAGTCCAAACTGATTGGCCTGTTGTTGCCGGATATTACTAACCCTTACTTTCCGCAGCTCGCTCGCGGTGTAGAGGACCGGATGCAAGAACAGGATTATAGACTGATATTTGGAAATAGTGATGAGAATGAACGGAAGGAGCAGGATTACATCCAGACGTTTATCCAGAATAACGTGGTTGGTGTGATCTCTTCAACGAACTACCCTCATTCTTCAATATACGAAAATCTGAAGATACCTGTGGTGTTTCTGGACAGAACTTCACTAGATCGTCCTTCCGTGTATGCGGATGGCAGGGAAGGTGGAAGACTAGCTGGGCAGGAAATTATTAATCGGGGTAGCCGCCGAATCACAGTTATGCAAGGACCGTCACATATTAGGCCCGCTCAGGATCGTTTCGAAGGAGCAATAGAAAGTATCCGCGATGCAGGGCTTGACTACAGTGTCATCCAGACGACCTCATTTTCATTTAACGAGGCAGGTTTATGTGCTGAAGAGTTATTCAGGAAATATCCTGACACGGATGGCATCATTGCCAGCAATGATATCGCAGCCATGGCGGTATTGCATGAGGCATCACGAATCGGTAGAAAAGTTCCTGATGATGTACAAGTCATCGGCTTCGATGATATTCCTATGAGTAGCCTGCTATCTCCGGGGTTATCCACCATCCATCAGCCGGCATATGAGATGGGAAGGGAAGCAGCAGGATTACTTATCGGGCTTGTGGAACAGGCTCCTATCGAGAACAAAATCATACAGCTGCCCGTCAGATTTGTTGAACGGGGCACAACAAGAAAGGTGAGATCAGATGGCTAAAATATGCGTAATCGGAAGTAGTTCGATGGATCTGGTAGTTACTTCTTCAAGACGGCCGGGAGCGGGCGAAACCGTTCTTGGCGAAAGCTTCAAAACCGTTCCGGGTGGCAAGGGAGCCAATCAAGCTGTTGCCGCCGCACGATTGGGGGCCGAAGTTGTGATGATCGGCCGCGTAGGCGACGATGCATTCGGCGAAGACATTATAGAGAACTTCAGAGCAAATGCTGTAGATACGCAAAATGTGAAACCGGTTACACATCTGGAAAGCGGAACGGCTCATATCATTCTGGCGGAAGGTGATAATAGTATTGTAGTCGTTGAAGCAGCGAACCGTGAAGTCACTCCTGCCTATGTGGATGAAGCAGCTGAGGTGATCCGCAGTGCAGACATCGTCCTGATTCAGCAAGAAATTCCAGAGGAAACCGTAGTGCATGTAAGTGAATTGTGTGCGGAGTTCGGAACACCCCTACTACTTAATCCCGCTCCTGCGCGGACTTTGCCGCAAGAAGTCATCGACCATGCAGCTTATATCACACCGAACGAGCATGAAGCCGAGATTTTATTCCAAGGCATGAGTCCTGCAGAAGCATTGCGTCAATATCCCAATAAGTTGTTCATTACAGAGGGAAGTAAAGGCGTTCGTTATTTTGATGGCACACAGGAAATCGTTGTCCCAACCTATCAGGTAGAGGCTGTAGATACCACAGGAGCAGGGGACACCTTCAACGCCGCATTTGCAGTTGCCTTGGCTGAAGGTAAACCACTGCAAGACAGTATACGCTTCGCGAATCGGGCTGCATCGTTGTCTGTCACCAAGTTTGGAGCGCAAGGCGGAATGCCCATGAGGGATGAAGTGGAGGAGAGTCTGTAATGAAGAGAAATGGCATGCTGAATAGTCACATTTCCAAGATTCTGTCTGATCTGGGCCACACGGATATGATTGCGATTGCGGATGCAGGTCTACCCGTGCCGGACGGGGTACTCAAAATTGATCTGGCCCTCAAACTGGGATCACCCAGTTTTCGCGAAGTGGTGGAATTGATTGCAGAAGATATGGTCATTGAGCGAGTGATTGTGGCAGAAGAGATTCGGGAAGGCAATCCGGTGACCCTGCAATTCATTACCGAGCAATTCGGAGAAGATGCAATCGATGCTTCGATCAACCACGAGCAATTCAAAGTGTTAACCCGGCAGGTGAAGGTGGTTATCCGAACAGGTGAAGCCACACCATACGCCAATTGCATTTTACAATCGGGAGTCCATTTCGGTTAAAAGGAGGTTATATGATGCACATTCAGATGCAAAATATTCATAAGGCATTCGGCACCAATCAGGTGCTGAGCGGAGTGGATTTCGAACTGAAAGATGGCGAAGTCCATGCCCTGATGGGGAGAACGGAGCCGGCAAATCTACGTTGATGAACATTCTGATTGGTCTCCATCAGCGCGATCAGGGAACCATCATCATAGACGGTGAAGAAAATTATTTTGCAAGCCCGAAGGAAGCAGAGAAGCTGGGTATTACTTTTATCCATCAGGAGCTGAACGTCTGGCCTGAAATGACGGTGTTAGATAATCTTTTCATCGGCAAGGAAGTAACGTCTTCCCTCGGATTGCTTAATACGAAACATATGAAAGCGCTTGCCGAAGAGCAATTCGCCAAATTATCCGTGCAGATTCCACTGGACCGTCCTGCGGGAGAGTGCTCTGTCGGGCAACAACAAATGATTGAAATCGCCAAAGCGCTAATGACGAATGCCAAGGTCATCATTATGGACGAACCAACGGCAGCCCTCACTGAACGTGAAATTCAAAAGTTGTTTGGCGTGATTGCCTCGCTGAAGAAGAACGGTGTGTCCATCGTATATATTTCTCACCGCATGGAGGAGATATTTACGATCTGTGACCGGATTACCATTATGCGCGATGGCAGAACGGTAGATACCAAGGCTATTGCACAGACAAGCTTTGATGAAGTGGTGCGAAAAATGGTGGGTCGGGAACTTACCGAGCGTTATCCCGTTCGAAACCCATCTTATGGAGAAGTGGCTCTGGAAGTTAGGGATGCAAGCATCAAAGGCTTGTTCAATCAAGTAAGCTTCACTGTAAGAGCGGGAGAAATACTCGGTTTCTCAGGTCTTATGGGTTCAGGACGGACAGAGATGATGAGAGCTATCTTTGGTCTGGATGCGCTGGACAGTGGTGAAGTCATTATCCGGGGCAAAAAGGCGAACATTCGTAAACCAGCAGACGCGGTCAAACACGGAATTGGTTTTATTACAGAAGACCGCAAGGATGAGGGCTTGGTGTTGGATTTCTCCATTCGGGAGAATATGGCGCTGCCGAATCTGTTCAGCTTCTCAAGCAAGGGCTTCATCTCGGCTGCCAAAGAACAGGAATTCGTCGATACGCTGATCAAACGTCTGCAGATCAAAACACAATCTTCGGAAACGGCAGCCCGGAATCTGTCCGGGGGTAACCAGCAAAAGGTCGTTATTGCGAAATGGGTAGGGATCGGTCCAAGTGTACTTATTCTGGATGAACCTACACGAGGGGTCGATGTTGGAGCGAAGCGGGAAATCTATCAGCTCATGAATGAACTGACGGACCGCGGCGTTGCCATTATCATGGTATCGTCAGAACTGCCTGAAGTGCTCGGCATGAGCGACCGGATTGTAGTTGTGCATGAAGGACATATCAGTGGTGAGCTTGCAAGAGAAGAAGCAACACAGGAAAATATTATGACATTGGCCACAGGGGGACAGTGATATGACAACTATGCAGGATAACAAAACCGCCAAAAGCGGCTTCCGTTTCTCAACCGTGACACAAAAATTGGGACCGTTACTCGGTCTGATCATTCTTATTCTCATCGTATCCATATTGAATCCAAGCTTCTTGGAACCGCTTAATATCTTGAATCTATTACGTCAAGTTTCGATTAATGCGCTGATTGCCTTCGGTATGACTTTTGTTATTCTGACGGGCGGAATCGATCTGTCGGTTGGCTCAATTCTGGCTTTATCCAGCGCTTTTGTAGCCAATATGATGTTATCTGGTCTAGATCCCATCTTGTCCATCATTATCGGGGTAGCACTCGGTGGGGTTATGGGTATGGTGAACGGACTCATGATTACTAAAGGCAGAATGGCACCATTTATCGCCACACTGGCGACCATGACGATATTCAGGGGATTAACGCTTGTGTACACGAATGGTAATCCAATTACAGGACTCGGAGATAGCCTGCTCTTCCAATTGTTCGGACGGGGTTATCTGCTTGGTATTCCAGTGCCTGCCATCACGATGTTGATTACCTTTGTCATTCTGTGGATCATCCTGCATAAAACAGCTTTTGGCCGCAAAACGTATGCAATCGGTGGAAATGAAAAAGCCTCCATTATTTCGGGTATCAAAGTAAACCGCGTGAAAATCATGATTTACTCCCTGACAGGTATGCTCGCTGCTCTGGCAGGTGCAATTCTGACCTCGCGCTTGAATTCAGCACAACCAACGGCAGGTACATCCTATGAGCTGGATGCGATCGCAGCAGTTGTATTGGGTGGAACAAGCCTTGCTGGAGGACGCGGACGAATCGTCGGTACACTGATCGGTGTTCTGATTATCGGCGTGTTGAATAATGGATTGAACTTGCTACAAGTAAACTCATTTTACCAAATGGTTGTAAAAGGCATCGTAATTGCCATTGCCGTCCTACTGGACCGCAAGAAAACAGCATAAGGAGAGAAGCGAATATGAAAAAGTGGACTTTAACACTCGTAAGTCTGATGATCATCATTGTTCTGGCCGGATGCTCCTTGGAACCACCGGGTTGGGCGAAACCTGATGCCACTGGAAGTAACGGACCTAAGAAAATCGGGCTGTCGATCTCTACACTGAACAATCCATTCTTTGTATCACTGAAGGACGGGGTAGTGGCTGAAGCAAAAAAACAGGGAATACAGGTCATCGTGGTTGATGCGCAGAACGATTCAGCCAAGCAAACCAATGATGTAGATGATCTCATTCAGCAGGGAGTCAATGCACTTCTGATTAACCCAGCGGACTCCGCAGCGATCTCCACGGCGGTTCAATCCGCCAACAGTGTGGGCATTCCCGTAATTACGCTGGATCGTTCGGCAGACAAAGGCGAAGTGGCAGCATTGGTGGCGTCCGATAATGTGAAGGGCGGACGCATGGCAGCGGAATACTTCGTTGAACAACTGGGTGAAGGAGCCAAAGTCATCGAACTTGAGGGTGTGCCGGGCGCTTCCGCAACAAGAGAGCGGGGAAAGGTTTCCATGAAGTGGCTGACGAGAAACTTAACGTGGTTGCCAAACAATCTGCCGATTTCGATCGGTCCAAAGGATTGAATGTAATGGAAAATCTGTTGCAAGGCAATCCTGATGTGCAAGCCGTCTTTGCCCATAATGACGAGATGGCACTCGGTGCGATTGAAGCGATTCAAAGCTCGGGTAAAACTATTCCGGTCATCGGATTCGATGGCAATGATGATGCAATTAAATCCATTCAGGATGGAAAATTGACAGCTACGGTTGCTCAACAGCCTGTACTGATTGGCCAGTTGGCCGTGCAAGCTGCTCTGGATGTACTGGGTGGCAAGCAGGTAGAACAATCGATTCCGGCTGAATTGAAGCTGGTGACCAAGGAAAACGCGAATAATTAAATCGTCAACGAAGCCGCTAACTAGCGGCTTTTTTTCTATTTGGGGCGAAAAGGAAGTGCAACATCAGTCGGTCATGAACTTTCTAATTTCTTTTGGATTGCTCAAAACGTTTGTTTTTGGATATATATTAACAATCCATAGGTTGATATACTGGCATAACGTTCTACACCGTATTCACAAGTACACAAGGAGGGGCGAATATCAATCCTGCATTCCGATGAGGAATAGAAAGAAGGTATGGACATGGAGCATCTGGTTGAAGAAAATCTAAAATCAGTAAGACAGCAAATCGCTCTGGCCTGCCAGGCTTCAGGGCGCAACATCGAGGATGTCAAGCTGTTGCTGGCGACCAAAACGGTACCGCTTGAGAAATTACAAATTGCTATCCAAGCAGGTGAGAAGTTATTCGGAGAAAATAAAGCTCAGGAACTTAGGGACAAATTCCCGCTTATGGAACAATCTCAACAGGTGGAATGGCATTTTATTGGACATCTTCAAACGAATAAAGTGAAGGATGTTGTGAAATATGTGACACTCATCCATTCTGTGGATCGTTTGAAACTAGGGCAGGCTTTACATAACCAGCTTGTCAAAGAAAATAAGACTATGGACATTCTAGTGCAAATTAACACTTCATATGAAGAAAGTAAATTTGGAGCATCTCCAGAAACAGCAGTAGAACTCGTAGAACAGTTGTCGCAATTCGAGACGTTGAATGTAAGAGGGCTAATGACCATTGGTAAACTGAATGCGACGAATGATGAAACAAGGCATTGTTTTCGATTGTTAAACCAGATCCGTAATCAAATAAAAGAGATAAACATGCCACGCGTAGAAATGGATATTCTATCGATGGGCATGTCTGGTGACTTCAAAGTCGCGATTGAAGAAGGAGCTACAATCATTCGTGTCGGGACAAGTGTATTTGGCCCACGTTACTTACCTGATGAATACTACTGGAATGAAAATACACGCATGAATGATTAGGTGAGAGGCAGGTTTTAAAAATGAAGACATTAACCACATCGCTACGTGGCCGCGATTTGATATCGCCAGTCATAGCCGCTTTAATATCCGTTATTGTGAATTACGGAGGTACGTTTATTCTTGTTTTTCAGGCAGCAAAAGTTGCTGGTTTAAGCCCGGAAATGACGGCTTCCTGGATATGGTCCATTTCGATTGGCGTAGGCGTTACGGGCATATGGCTCAGTTATCGATATAAGGAACCGATCATTACAGCGTGGTCTACACCGGGCGTGGCTTTCCTCGTATCTGCACTAGCGGTAACCCCTTACCCGGAAGCTATTGGAGCTTATATGATTTCAGCCGTCGGATTTATTATTTTGGGCATGTCAGGCATGTTTGAACGCTTCGTTCGACTTATTCCCCCAGGCATCGCTTCTGGATTGTTAGCAGGTATTCTACTACAGTTTGGTATCTCGGCCTTTGCAGGCGCGAAGGTTGACCCTTTGCTTGTGATTGTACTATTTGCAGCCTATATCGTGCTACGACGGTTTACTTCCCGTTACGCTATTGTTGGCATATTGACAATCGGGTTGATCTATTTAATTTTCATGGGCAAAACAAACTTCAGCACGATCCAATTGGCGATCGCTTCACCGGTATTTATTGTTCCGGAGTTTTCGTTACATGCTGTACTTGGCGTTGCGTTGCCGCTATTCATTATTACGTTAACGGGACAGTATATGCCCGGAATGCTTGTGTTGCGTAATGACGGATTCAAGACGAGTGCTAATCCCATTCTGGCTGTAACAGGTCTGGGTTCACTTCTTGCCGCTCCATTCGGCTCACATGCATTTAACGTGGCCGCCATTACAGCAGCGATATGTACAGGGAAAGATGCGCATGAAGATCCAACTAAACGGTATATCGCTGGTATTGCTTGCGGCGTCTTTTATATTTTTGTCGGTATTTTTGGCGTAACCTTGGCTGCTCTGTTTCTGATTCTACCTGCTACCTTTATTGCCACATTAGCGGGTCTGGCTTTACTTGGAACCATTGGTGGCAGTCTTGCGAACGCATTAACGGACCCTAAGGGACGTGAAACTGCACTAATTACGTTTTTGGCAACAGCAGCGAATGTGACTTTGCTCGGTGTCGGTGGTGCATTTTGGGGACTGCTTGCAGGAATGATAGCGCATCTGCTGATGAATAGCACATTTCCCCAAAAAAAACGTGCACCCAATGCGTAACTAACATATCGAAAGGAAGATGTTTATGAAATATTTGGAGAAGCAAGATAAATTCGTTGCGGAGGCTACCCGACAAGAGCTTGTAAGGCAGCGGAATACCATAGAACTCATTGCGTCAGAGAATTTTGTGAGTCAAGCTGTGATGGAAGCCACGGGTACGGTATTAACGAATAAATATGCAGAGGGGTATCCGGGAAGAAGATATTATGGCGGATGTGAGCATGTCGATACGGTCGAAGATATTGCCAATCGCCGTCTGAAGGCCCTTTTTGGTGCTGAACATGCGAATGTTCAGCCTCACTCTGGTGCTCAAGCTAACATGGCTGTATATTTTGCCTCGGTTGAGATTGGGGACACGATCCTTGGTATGAACCTATCCCACGGCGGCCATCTAACCCACGGAAGTCTGGTTAATTTTTCTGGCAGATTCTATAACTTTGTTCCATATGGTGTCGATGTACAAACGGGTCGTATTGACTTTGACGAAGTCCGCAAACTTGCTTATAAGTATCGTCCACGCATGATCGTTGCAGGTGGAAGTGCATACCCGCGAACCATTGAATTTGAATTATTTGCCCAAATTGCTGCTGAAGTGGGAGCCCTTTTCTTTGTAGACATGGCGCACATCGCAGGAATTGTCGCAGCAGGATTGCATCCGAACCCCGTGCCGCATGCGCATTTTGTATCCACGACCACACACAAGACATTACGAGGACCACGAGGAGGAGCCATCTTGTGCAAAGAGCCGTGGGCACAGGCGATCGACAAGGCCGTATTCCCGGGAACTCAGGGTGGACCATTCATGCATGTCATCGCGGGAAAAGCCGTCGCATTCGGTGAGGCGTTGCAATCCGATTTTACAGATTATATGGAGAAGGTTCTGAATAACGCCAAAGTCATGGCCGAAACCTTGATCAATGAAGGGCTTACCCTTGTATCAGGAGGAACAGATAATCATTTGATGTTGGTTGATCTACGAAACGTTGGGCTTACAGGCAAAGAAGCACAAGCCATACTTGAAGAAGTAGGAATTACGGCGAATAAAAATACAATCCCTCATGATACGACAAGTCCGTTAGTCACGAGCGGTATTCGATTTGGGACTCCGGCCATGACGTCCAGAGGACTTGGCGCTGGAGAAATGAAAGAAATTGCTCAGCTTATAGGACTTGCTTTTAAAAATCCAAAGAGCTCGAAGGTAAAAAATCATATATTGGGCAGTACCCGCGAAATCACATCGCGATTCCCTCTGTATGAAGAACTTGAATAGTTCCGACAGCAGATTCATAGAGAGTCTGCAATGGCCTTCACAGGTACCATTGCAGGCTCATATTGTGCTTACCGTTCTGGCAAATCGATATATGCCTTCCTCAATCTGATGCTCATCCACTTTCGCAAAACCTAAAATCCATCCTTTTCGATTACTTTCCAGACAATATTTACTAAGCGGGTACACACGAACGCCTTGATCAAGAGCAGCATTCGTCATGGCTTGCTCGTCATATGAAGTTTCAGATTCAAGAAGCATATGCAATCCCGTTTCCACTCCACTTAATGTAAATCGTGAACTTAGCCCGGAAGCAACAATGGCTTTTGTCATGACTTCATGTCTGCGTCGATAGATGTTCCGAACTCTTCTCATGTGACGCATAAAATGACCACGTTCGATAAAATGAGTTAGCGTTAATTGTTCCATAATCGGCAGATGACGATAGGTCAGTTCATGAACTTGGGTGAGCCGGTCGATGGCTATTCGTGGTCCAATGATCGCTGATAATCGAATACCAGGCGCAACCATCTTGGAAAAACTCATCATATAAAGCGTATTCTGAGGTTGCTGACTGAATAGGGTCGGAAGTGGATCTCCACGGTACCTGAATTCACTATCGTAATCATCCTCAATGATCCAATATCGATGATGAGCAGCCATGTGCATTAATTGTTGCCTGCGTGGCTCCGACATAATTACGCCAACGGCACATTGATGAGAAGGCGTGACGAATACGAGCTTCGTTTGAGGGTGAATCCTATCTACACATAATCCATGCTCATCGACCGGAACGGATTCGACCTGCATCCGACGATATTTCATTGTCATCCAAGCGGCAGGGAAACCGGGGTCCTCCACCGAAACTTTATCTCCCTCATTTAAAAGTCCCTGGGCAATTAAATCGATGCTATGTTGTGCGCCCGAAGTTAACAAGATTTGATCCACATCAATATGAATGCCCCGTTCAAGTGACAAATAACGTTGAATCTGCTCTCTTAACGGCAGTAACCCTCTAGCATCGCCGTAAGACCAAATGTCCAGATTGCTTTCAGTGGACGCCTGTAAGAACGATTTTTTCCAGGATTGTGTGAGATTTTCATCAATATAAGGTTCGTGGGGGTTAAAATCAATTTCTACTTTTCGGTTATCATGGTTCCCAAACCAACTATGTAGATGACCAATCGAATCGTTTAATGAGGGCAGCTCGGGAGGAATAGGTCCTTGAATTACGACATCCTCTGAAGAGCGAGGGGCATATGTCCAATCACTAACCCTTGTCCCGCCGCGCCGTGAGGTCACTGTATACCCTCGGCTGAACAATTCCTCGTAGACAATCTGTATGGTCGAACGTGAGACACCAACAAGTTGAGCGAGTTCACGTGATGGAAGTAGCAATTCGCCTGGCGGCCATTTTCCGGTTGAGATATTGTGAACCGCTTGGTCAAGAAGCTGCTGCCAGATGGGACGATGGTCATTTCGATTAACTTTTAGCATGGTATCAACTCCAGTGCTCCTGCTGACATTATGGATTGCTTTTTTTATTATATTTTGAATATTTTCAACACTCCATTGATTGATATACTATCATGACAAAAGTTTGTTTTGCAACATTACAACAAAGTAAAGTTAGATGTAAAAGATGTTTTCCATGCTATACTAACGGCTTTTTGTCTACGGATATTCATTGTATAGGACTGGTTCATTTTCAGTTCATTTTGAAGCAATGATCAGTTCATCTTCATGGATTACACTACGGGAGTACTAATACAGAGATTCCTAATCCATACATCAGACAGGAGAAGATGAGATTGACACTGAAAAAACGAACTGCTATCGCTGCCATAACTGTGGTATTGGCGATGATGGCTCCAATGTCTGCCATAGCTGCTTCAGCTACCAGCAACGGCAGTAATCTAACGTATGACGTAACTCAAAAAGCTGTGGCCGCGAAGGCCAAGGTACTCACGGAATCATACGCTACGACAAGTGTGCAATACGCACTGATAGATGAGGGGGAAATTGTGATCTCCGGTCAAGCAGGCAAAAATGACCTGAAGAACAACATACCTCTATCTTCTAATACAATGTACGGTATAGGTTCAACCAGCAAAATGTTGCTCACAACCGCCGTAATGAAGCTGGTTGAAGAAGATAAGGTTGACCTGGATATACCCGTAGTGAACTACATCCCGGATTTTAAGATGAAGGACAAGCGTTATGAGCAGATTACGCCACGTATGTTGCTGAATCACTCATCTGGACTTCTCGGTTCGTCAAGCAACAGCTCAATACTGTTTGGAGACAATGATACCTATGCACATGATACGTTACTGGATCAATTGGCGACGCAAAATCTAAAGGCAGATCCTGGTGCATACTCAGTGTATAGTAATGATGGCTTTACATTAGCCGAGATTCTGGTCGAGAGAGTCAGCGGCATGAGCTTCACGGCTTTCATGCACCGGTATATTACCGAACCCCTGGGTATGGAGCATACCCAAACACCGCAGGATGTGGTAGACATCAACCAAATGGCAGCAACCTACTCCCCGTCGCAGGAGGGACCACTTCCACTTGAGACCACCAATATGATCGCTTCAGGAGGCATATATTCCACCGCTGAAGACCTGGTTCAATTCTCGAAAATCTTCACGGGTGAGGTTGAGGGTGTTCTTTCCCAAGAGTCCGTAGATGCGATGGGACAAGAAGAATACAAGAGGGGCATGTGGCCGGCAGATAGTGATTCGTCTATTGGCTACGGCCTGGGATGGGACAGCGTGAACCTGTTTCCTTTTAATGATTACGGCATCAAAGCAGTAACTAAAGGTGGCAATACAATAACATATCACTCTTCATTAATTGTGCTTCCAGAATACAATATGGCTGCTGCGGTAACCTCTGCGGGTGGTTCGAGCACAACCGATCAATTGCTGGCGACCGAACTGTTGCTTGGCGCACTTGAAGAGAAGAATATCATCCCGGAGCGCAAGCCTGAAAAGTCACATGGGAAGCCTGTGGCAGCAAGCATGCCCAAGGAAATATTACAGCATACAGGTATATATGGTGGTGGAGCCAATATGTTAATGAAGCTGGAAGTGAAGGATGGCGGGAAGTTAACGATGTCTATGTTGTCATCTCCGAATAGTCCAGCTCAGACGTACACTTACATTGCTGATGGCTCATTTGTGAATGACGCGGGTACGGAAAAGTTGAAGTTCGTTCAGGAAGACAACGGGAATACGTACTTGTGGTCTCGCTTGTATCAGTCCGTTCCTGGTCTTGGGCAGATCGCTTCTTCGGAATACAAGGCAGAAAAGCTTGAAGCCAATCCATTATCTGAAGATGTAAAGGCCGCATGGCAGAAGCGAGAAGGAAAAGCGTATGTGTTGGTCAATGAGAAGTATACGTCAACCTTGTACAATACAGCTATGCCGATGATCCCTATTCAGACATTCCATGAATTGCCGGGTTATGTCTATACCAATAAGATCCTTGGAGCTAACCAGGCCTTGAACCAATTACAGATTTCTGGTGTGGCGGGTCGGGACACGATGGAGTTCAATTTCTATGAGGAAAATGGCGTGGAATACGTTACCGCTGGAGGAAACGTATATGCTGGACAAGAGATTATCAAACCGATCTATTCAGGAAATCAATCGAAGACAACGATTCAAACGAATGGTTATGCTACATGGTTTTCGATTCCGGCTTCAGCTGCAGGCAAAGAAATGACAGTCAAAATGCCTGTGAACGGCGCTTTTGCCGTGTATAATCAGGCCGGTGTCGCTATCAACCACACTGTAGTTAGTGGGATAAATAAAATGATTTTACCGGAGAACGGATATATTGTGTTTGCTGGTGAGGCTGGTTCGAAGTTCGAGATTGTATTGACAAGCCGAGCGAATTCATAGAAAATAAAAAAACTGTACAACAAAAAGTCGCGGAAACGCGGCTTTTTTTGATTTTTTTGGTTTCATTCTGTAATTTTGGGTTTCGTAAAGCTTACCTGAAGGGTAAGTATAAAAGGATATTTACTGGATGATGAAAAACAATGTACAGACAAACGATGAAGGTGGGTAGAAAGAGCATTGATTGTTAATATCCTGCAAATAATAACAATACAGTGTACAAAAGATCTTAAATAAGCACCACAGCAGTAACGATTTCAAGAAAATAATGATGATTCGGACAACACCGAGATGGGGAGGACATATGAAAACAACGAAGATCTCATTTTTTATACTTTCACTAGTGCTGCTCCTAGTGGCGGGGTTATCCGGATGGGTAGGAAATGCTGCAGCAGAATCCAATTCAAGCAAAACCTACGTAATCGGTACAGATATCACATTTGCTCCGTTTGAATATCAGGATGAGAATGGGGATTATGTAGGTATTGATATGGATTTGCTGGCAGCGATCGCCAAAGACCAAAATTTCAAATATGAGATTAAAGCGCTGGGATTCAATGCAGCTGTTCAGGCACTGGAGGCCAATCAGGTCGATGGTGTAATCGCAGGGATGAGTATCACAGATGAAAGAAAAGCAAAATTTGATTTTTCAGATACTTATTTTGAGTCGGGCGTTGTTATGGGTGTTAGTGCCAACAATGACACGATCAAAAGTTACGAAGATCTCCGAGGCAAAAAAGTCGCGGTGAAAACAGGAACAGAAGGGTTCAGCTTTGCAGAGTCCGTAGCTTCGAAGTATGGCTTCACAATCGTTCCGTTTGATGATTCTTCCCAAATGTATGACGATGTGAAAACCGGTAATTCCGTAGCCTGTTTCGAAGATTATCCTGTGCTGGCTTATGGAGTTAAACAAAATAACGGTTTGAAAATTGTTACTGCTAAAGAAGACGGGGCTCCCTACGGATTTGCAGTAAGCAAGGGTAAAAATCAAGAGCTTCTGGAAATGTTTAATACCGGTCTGGCGAATATCAAGGCTAATGGTGAATACAAACGCATTACTGAGGTATATCTTGGGGAGAATGCTCCAACTGCGGCCAACATGGGTCGCTGGGAGTTAATACAGAACTCTCTTCCTGCACTGTTCAAAGGTCTGGGAAACACGCTCTTATACACGATTGTTTCTCTATTCTTCGCGTTTATCATTGGTTTGATATTCGGCTTCATGAAGGTAGGACATAACCGATTCCTGCGTGGTGTTGCCACCGTATTTGTGGACATATTCCGCGGAATTCCTTTGATTGTTCTGGCATTCTTTATCTATTTCGGGATACCGCAGGCTATGGGCTTCACGATGCCGCTGTTCCTGGCAGCCATTCTGACATTAAGTCTGAATGCAGGTGCATATGTCACTGAAATTATTCGTGGTGGGATTCAATCCATTGATCGTGGTCAGATGGAAGCTGCTCGTTCACTGGGTCTTCCTTATCGGAAAGCGATGATGAAGATTGTCATCCCACAGGCTATACGGATTATGATCCCTTCCTTTATTAATCAGATGGTTATCACACTGAAAGATACGTCGATCTTGTCCGTCATTGGCCTTGTGGAGTTGACGCAATCGGGTAAAATTGTCATCGCGAGAACGTTCTCCTCTTTTGACATTTGGTTGACCGTTGCTGTCATGTACCTTATTGTCATTATCACATTGACCAAAATTGCTGACTATCTGGAGGTGAAGGTTCGTCGTGGCTAAAATTAAAGTTGAAGGATTGAAGAAAAGTTTCGGCACGAATCAGGTGTTAAAGGGAATTGATGTGGCCGTCAATGAAGGAGAAGTTGTCTGTGTCATTGGACCTTCCGGTTCAGGCAAAAGTACGTTCCTGCGTTGCATCAACCAATTAGAGGAGCTTACCGCTGGTCGAGTTATCGTGGATGACCAAGATTTGAATAACAGCGCAACCAATATTAACAAAGCGCGTGAAAATATTGGCATGGTGTTCCAACATTTTAACTTATTCCCCCATTTTAATGTGCTAAAAAACATCATGTTTGCACCTAGAGAGCTTGGGATATTAAATGCCCAACAGGCACGTGATACAGCACTCCAGTTACTTGAGCGCGTGGGTCTGTCAGACAAAGCCGATAGCTTCCCGGCACAACTCTCAGGTGGACAGAAGCAGCGGGTAGCTATCGCTCGTGCACTTGCCATGAATCCGGACGTTATGTTATTCGATGAACCTACTTCGGCGCTTGACCCTGAGATGGTCGGAGAAGTGCTTGGTGTCATGAAAGACCTCGCGGCCGAAGGCATGACGATGATGATCGTTACCCATGAAATGGGCTTTGCCCGTGAAGTAGCTGATCGTGTGATCTTCATGGATGGTGGTTATATCGTCGAGGAAGGTACTCCCGCAGAGATCTTTGGAAATCCGAAGAATGAGCGGACGATTAGTTTCTTGGAAAAGGTACTTTAGAAGGTACCCTGGTATTGATCTGCAAAAGTCTTGTCTGTAGGCGAATACGTTGTACCTATTGAAAGCCGCTATTCCGCGGCTTTTTTTGTTACAAAAAAAGACTCGCGTCAAGTTATAATGAAATTCCCTGGAATACTTGCAAAAGAGAGGTTGGTGGTCTAGTGGAAGCCGTGTCACTTGAAGAACAACGGGAATGTATCAAAGCCTTTCAATCAAGCATTCGCAAATCGGAAAATGCCTTAGCTAATATGATATTTCCTTCCCTTGAGAGCATGTATGTTAAGTCCGCAGCAGGTAGCCCTCAACGTACGCTTTTAGCAAGAAGGATTAAGGCATTCCAACTGGCTATTCAAGCCATGGAAGATCATTCGATTTAACGATCTCACCTTTCAGCCTTCAGCTTCCTGCATCTGTATCTTCTTTTTTGCGACAATGGTACACAAAGACCGGAGGCATATTGAAGGGTATAAACTCAATGTTCTCGATAATCAATTGCTCAGCCAGTTTTTTCTTCATATGAAGAGAGTGCTGGTATAAGATCAACAAGCCTTCAGGTTTGAGAGCCTTCGTCATCTGAGAAAGGATATGACCTCGCATTTCTCTTGAAAAATTGAAAAAGGGTAAACCACAAATAATGCAATCCAGTTGATCGATGTGTTCTTGATTCATTTTTTTCAACAAAGAGGAAGCGTTGGAATGGAAGTTGAAGTCAGGAAAGTCCTGCTTCAGATGATATCGCATCTTTGGGTCTCGTTCGAACAAAAGCACAGTTGCAGAAGCAGGTAAGTTTTGTTTAATGAGGCGTGTGATGGAACCGGTGCCTGGCCCAAGCTCTGCCATGGCTCCGACGTCATTCCAACGAACAGACTGAACAATTTTACTTGCCAGATATTTAGAACTGGGCAGGATACTTCCTACTCGTTTGGGGTTTTTAAGAAATCCTCGCAGGAACAGAAGAGGTTCAGATATTTTCATGGATGATTCCTCCAGCATCGTACTAATGTTTACTGTTGATATGTGCAGGTAAGCTTAACTGAAACGTAAATACATTATCGGTATGATGAAGTGTTAACGTTCCTTGATGTAACTCCGCAATATTCCTTGCAATGGACAGCCCCAAACCGGAACCGGATTGAATACCTTCGCTACTCCTTGAATAATCCACTTTATAGAATCGATCAAACAGTTTGTCCTTTTGCTCAAGGGTGAGCGGTGTTCCTATATTTTCGACTTCAACCCTAATCTGTTCATGACGAATATTCATTCGAATGTAGATCGTTCCCGGTTTGAGGGAATACTTCAGGGCATTCATGAGAAGGTTATCGATGGCCCGAGCAATCTTATCACTGTCCACACAGGCCATGATTGGAGCATCGCCGATCTCTTTCTCGATATGAATACCATTCTCCTGAGCTAAAGGTTCAAATTCGAACAGCAACTGATCCAACAGTTGATATAGGTTAACCTTATTCAGATTCAATTGGGTATCCACAGAGGTTAGACGTGTGTATTCAAACAGATCATCGAGCAACTTTTTCAGATGTGTTGCTTTGTTATAGGTGTTCTGAACGAATCGGTCATACTCCGCTTTGTCTTGAAAGGAGTCTGTTCTTAGAAGCTCAATATAACCGATTATACTGGTGAGCGGTGTGCGCAAGTCATGGGAGATGCCCGTAATCATATCCATCTTGGATTTCTCCATTTCACGTTCCTTCACAATCAGTTGTTGTAATTGTTCGGTCATATGATTGATATTGGAGGCGACTCGCCCCAATTCATCTTGACGATTAACAGATACCCGATAATCCAGATTGCCTTCGGATATGAGTTGAAGTCCTTGCTCCAATGAAACGGGATCTCTACCAATCTTTCGTGTAGAAACCAAAAAGGTAAACGTAAAGATCAAGATAAATATCGGGGTCAGAATATAAGGGAAAATGTTGAGAAGCCCGTTCCATTCCAGCCCATCGCTGATTTTTGCAACAATCGTAATCAGGATATTATTAATCATTACAGATGCAACAATGGAAATGACAAAACTGATCACCATTCGATTGAGGATATGAATCTGAATTTTTTTGGTTTGCTTGAATTGCGGTAACGGATTATTCAATTTTATAACCCACTCCCCATACCGTTTTGATATACTGAGGTTCCCTTGGATTCAATTCCAGCTTTTCTCGTAAATTACGAATATGGACCATTACCGTATTGTCGGAATACCCATAAGGTTCTTTCCATACGGTTTCATATATTTTCTCTGAACTGAACACTTGTCCCGGATAACTGGAAAGGAGTACCAAAATAGAGAATTCCAGAGGCGTTAAGGCAATATCATTGTCTTTTAGCTTTACGGAATGTTTATTTGTATCGATAAGCAGATCCTTAATAAGGATAAGCGAATTGAATTCCGCTTTTCCTATCAAGGATTGACGTCGTAATTGAGCTTTCACGCGAGCAAGTAATTCCAGTGGATTAAACGGCTTGGTCATATAATCATCCGCCCCGGTGGTCAAGCCAGTAATTTTATCAATGTCCTCCTCCTTGGCAGATAGCATAATAATGGAAGTGGACGATACTTCTCTTATTTTTAAACATGTCTTGATTCCATCCATTATGGGCATCATAACATCCAGAATAACAAGTTGAACCGATGTTTTCTGCATGATATGTAGTGCTTCTTCACCATTGGCTGCTTCAATAACGTGATATCCTTCATTTCGCAAATAGACATGTATGACATCACGGATATCCGGTTCATCATCAACAACGAGTACGGTATGCATGGATTAAAGCTCCTTTTCTATAGTAGGTTAACCATCCGTGTAAACAATGTTGATCATGTTTGAATTGTTTCCTTTTTGCGACAGACGTAAACGAATGCAGGAGGGATGTTGAAAGGCACCAACTGTATCTTTTCAATTATAAAACGCTCGGAAAGAATCTTTTTCATCTGTAATGAATATTGAAAGGCAATGAACAATCCTCCAGGCTTGAGCGCCTTATATACTTGGTCTACTAAGGTATCTCTCAATGCAGGTTCGAAATTAAAAAAGGGGAGACCACTAAAAATACAGTCCAGTTGCTGAATTTTTTCCTGTTTCATGCATTCCACCAAGTGAGCTCCATCAGGATAACAAGAGAAGTTCGGGTATGTTGTCCGTAGATTAGTTCTCATCGTCTCATCCATCTCAAATAGTAATACTTTGGTCGAACCCTGTACTTGCTTGTGGATATAACGGGTGATGGGACCTGTACCCGATCCAAGCTCAGCAACGGCTTTAACCTCCAGCCAATTGACTTGGTTCACCATGTTGTTGGCCAGAAAACGGGAACTGGGTATAATACTCCCTACGTATTTGGGACTGCGAAGAAAGCTTTTCAGAAATAAGATATACTCATTAGATTTCAATGTGGGTTCCTCCATTGGGTAAGTGCAGATAAAATGGGACTACCGAAGTAAATGCCTGCTGTAAAATAGGTTATGGTCCACAACAAGGCACTGGAATAGGAAACAAGAGCAAATTTTCGATAAGATATGCCACTGAGTCCAATGACCAATGGGAGAACATACCGCACGAGTGGAATGAACAGTCCGATACACATCGCCCAATTACCTCGTTTACTTAGCATGAGTTCAGCCTTGATGAAGTGTTTGTTATGTTGAAATTTGTGTTTTAACCTGGGTCCAAATATTTTACCTGCAAAGTATGCCAGGGTAATGGCTGTTAGTAGCCCTGATAGAATACAGAAGTATGTGGTCCATGAATGGATAACACCCGTGTGGCTCAGAATGGCACCGCTGATGATCGTAATCTCATTCGGGATGGGGATTCCGAAGGGCCCCAGCGAGAAGGCAAAATAAAAAATCAGATAACCATACTGATGAAGTAGCTCCAAGATCGTATTACTGATCATTGTTCTACCTCCTCTCTAGTTGATATAGACATCATAATGAAAAAAACTGAGGAATTAATGAGGGTAATTCTGAAGAAAATCTAAAGAATACATAAGCAAAGAACGAGTATGCATATCTAGAATCAAGAAAGTCGGATATCCATTGGAACCGTAGAATATAACCAACGTATTCGTTGTTTGAAGGGGACCACGGGGTAAGCTACTTACGTCTATACCGAATGGAGAATGATCATGGGAGATATAACGGTTCTGGCTTTGCAGGGATTACGTGATCGAGGTGGATTACAAAAGGGGCAACGTTTGCTTATTAATGGAGCGGGAGTATACATTAAGTGAAGCGGCTGTTGCTAATATAAGAATGCTTGAAATAAGAAAAAGGTCTGTCATGAATGACAGACCTTATTATCATATATTCATCTAGGAGAACCGGTAGAGACGTACGCCATGTGTAGGAACAGTGGTGCATAATAATCTCTCTGTGAGCACGGCAACTTCTCCGCTCCACAATTCGGTGCCTTTCGTAATACCCGACAGGCCGATCTCCTCAATAATTAGATCCACTTGAAGTGGGGATTCACCGATGTTGAATACAGCAACATACGAAGAGCCATCTGCATGTCCTGCTGTCCATACGATTAGATCCCCTTCATGTAATGCTTCTTTGGCTCCGTAGCTCTCGCGGTGCATACGCAGAACCTCACGGTTGGTTAGCAGGGACAGCGTCCACTCATCGTTATCTCTCAGTTCACCACCAAAGATAAGCGGAGAACGGAAGATACTCCAGAGTGACATCATCGTCAGTTGCTCATCTGGCGTGAACCGGGTCCAGCGATCTGCTCCGCCACCATCCACAGAACGGATACCGATGTGTCCCAAAGGAAGCATGTCACAGTCAGGCCAGCAGCCTGCCTTGGGAATGCCCTCCCACGTCCGGCAGCGATCGAACATATCCAGCAGCAGTGGCCACCGGTCCCAAAAGTCATCGGTCACACGCCACATGTTGGCATGTTCAGCGAAATATTCCGAGTACTCCACCGGAGCCGGTCCTGGCGACAGACTGAGAACCATGGGCCGTCCCGAGCGCTCGATCGCTTTGGAGATCATCTCAATCTCAGGCTGATGAGTGTCGTAGAGCCTGGAAGCTGCAATATCGTCCACCTTTACCAGATCAACACTCCAGGAGGCATACAGTTCAAACAGCGAATCATAATAAGCCTGTGCTCCTTCTTTGGAGCTATCAACCCCGTACATATCCGTATTCCATGGACAGATGGAGTTGGTATGAGCAATATCGCGTGCGGTCGCAGTTGTACCCAGGATCGGAGTAGCCGCATGGGCAGCTTGACGCGGAATACCGCGCATGATATGAATGCCAAATTGCAGTCCAAGGCTATGAACGTAGTCGGCGAGTGGCTTAAAACCTCGCCCATCCGCAGCAGAGGGAAACCGGTTCTCGGCAGGCATCAAACGTGAATATTCATCCATAATCAGTGGAACGAAGGCATGGTATTGTGAAGAGTTAGCAGAAGGTTCGTACCACTGAATATCGACCGTGATGAAGCTCCAGCCGAAGTCTTTCAGATGTTCTGCCATATACTCCGCATTGCCACGGATTTCGTCTTCGGTGACGGCTGCGCCGTAACAATCCCAACTGTTCCAGCCAAGTGGTGGTGTTGGTGCTGTAAGGGTATGATTCATGAAAATGCTCCTTTATGAATTGAAATTATTGCTCTGGTTAAACCCATCATAATAAAGGAGATTATTAATATCTACAGTAATGTTGATCGTGTGATAGCAATATATTGCGGTTAGTCAAAGAACAGTCTGCGATAGGCGAGACTCTCGCCGCCGCTGCGGAATTCACCGGGTGTGAGCCCAGTTAAGCCACGGAAGGCTTTGATAAAATAACTTCCGCTGGAATAGCCGACTTGTTCGGCAATCAATTCAATACTAAGCGAGGTTCCGCGCAGCAACTCCATCGCCTTTTCCGTTCGTACGCGGGTTAGATACGCACCTGGAGTCAAGCCTGTGCTGGATGAGAAGCGACGTATGAAGTGATATTTGGAAAGAGACACATGCTCCGCAAGATGATCCATACTGATCATTCTGGAGTAGTTGTTTTCTATGTATTCGACTGCCTGCTGTATGTTCCCGGACCAGTTTTCCCGGTTGTGCAGCGTGGTCTTCTGTAATCTCGTCAGTTCTGTCACGAACTGGTAGACGCTAGATGACGCGATCAGAGGGTCGGTGATTCTCCCAGCTGCCGCATCGGTCACGATCATCCGTAATAATCGGATGGGTGTACAATCAGCGGGTAGTTGGGGGACTTCTCCTGCTTCACGAAGAAATTTTCGCCAATGGGGCAAAATAAGTGCAGGCCGAAACAGCAGGAACAGGAACTCCCAGGGTTCTTTCGATTCTGGGTAGTAGTAATAGCGATGCGGACCTGGAATCTCGGCCAAAAATGCTTGTCCTGCGGTGACATGGTGAATTCGGTTATTCGACTCAAATACACCCTCGCCGGAAAGCGTGTACTGGAATAACAGGAGAGGACCATCCGTACGTTCCAGTCCATCCCAGCGGTAAGAAGGTTCCGTTATTGAATCACATCCGGCTGCAAATAGTACACACAATTGGAGCTCCTTGTCTTCAGCGAAGCGAAAACCATAGGTGCCTCTGGGAATATTCATATAAGGTCTCCTCTGATACAGAATCAGTATGTTTGGGTTCCACGAAGGAAACAGGTATCAGCTTTGCTTCGTATCCATACTCCATGAATATTTTATGACAAATAGAGATAGTAAGCAAAAGCATCTTGTAATTATACTTACCGGTAAGTATAATTTATGAGAAATGAATTAAAGGCTGATATTAGCCTCATGACAGGGTGGTTTTAGGATTGAGAACAGCACAACGTACAAACAAAGGGAAAAAGATTATACTGTGGACATTGTTGTCCATCGTTGTCATCGTGGTCGGAATTTTCGTGTATCTCCAATCGGTCACGTACAGTCCTTCTGAACGAGCGGAAGCGGCGCTGAAAAGTGATGATCAGATCACTATAACCACAATTAAAGGTGGTTATCAGTTCGAACCCAAGGGTACAGAGGTAGCGGAGCCCAATATTATTTTTTATCCGGGCGGTCTGGTGGAACCTGCAAGCTATTCACCCCTTGCCAGAAGATTGGCAGAGCAGGGACATCGGGTATATATCGCGGACATGCCATTAAATTTGGCCATTTTCGGTCCAAACAAGGCGGATCTGTTTATCGAGGAACATCCTGATGAAGCTTTTGTTATTGGCGGTCACTCGTTAGGTGGATCATTTGCTTCAAGGTATGCTGCCCAGCACAGCGAGAAGCTGGAAGGAATCTTTTTCCTGGCTTCCTATGCCGATAAAGGAGGGAGCTTGAAGGACACGGACTTGTCCATACTACAAATCACAAGCACAGATGACGGCGTACTTAACAGAGAAGACTGGGAGACCGCCAAGGAAAACCTGCCCGAAGACACGACCTATGTCAGTATAGAAGGTGGAAATCATGGTCAGTATGGCTCATACGGTACGCAAAAAGGTGATAATCAGCCTGCCATTACCGAGGAAAAACAGCTCGAAGAGGTAGGTGTAGCTCTGGATCACTGGATTAGTGCATTAAACAAGTGAATCCAGATCGAAATGATCTTGAAGTATGATGAGAAGTAATTATAATTCCTTATGAACATTTTGAGCGAAACGTCCCAGACAATAATCGGGGTGGATTCGCTCTTTTTGTTACGCAAAAAAGCAGAATGGATTACAAGCTGGATTGACTCCGAATAAATCTTATAAATTCTGCCTAATAAACAGAATGGATTGTACTTTGGCGCAATAAATTTGGCGATTCATGCAATGAAATTGCAAACAGCAACCTTTAGAATGGAAGAAATCTGGTACATTTAATCCAATATATACAAGTGATTTCTAATGGAGCTTCTGTAGCAGCGTTGTAGCTTGGCTTTTTTCATAGTAACGTAACGCAAGAGCCATACCGGATTCCGTTGAGGGAAAATATGACCGGGAGTTTGTTTTTTGTTTGGGGAAGGGGAGGAATGAATGTTAAAGGTATTGCTGGTGGATGACGAGATGTTTGTTCGAAAAGGGATGTATGAGCTGATTGACTGGCAGGCTCTTGGCATGGAGATTGCCGGAGAAGCAGAGAATGGGCTTGAAGCGCTCAAACAGGTGGAATATCTTCAACCCGACGTAATCATTACGGATATCCGTATGCCCATTCTGGATGGGCTGGAGCTGATCCAAGCTGTAGCGAATTTACCGAATCTGGAGCCGGTGTTCATCATCATTAGCGGTTATCATGACTTCAAGTATGCACAGCAGGCTATCCGGTACGGGGTTCATGACTATATCCTGAAGCCCATTGATGACGAAGAAATGACAGCTACGTTACAGAAGTCGGCTCAGATGATTTGTAATAAAAGAAAACATATCCTCTTGGCAGAGGAACAGGTCTGCAACATCATGCTGGAAGACATGATCAAAGGCCAGGTACAAAAGGAAGATGAGCATCGGTATGCGGAGGTATTCGGGATCAATCGTCATTCGGGTCTGCTGATAGGTCTGATAGAACTTCACACGGGCTTGGAGTTAAGAAAAGTGACTCTCCATCGAGTTCGTGAATTGCTTCACACACTAGAGGATGATGACTTCAATATATTTGTTATAGAAGAGCAGCGTGGCAGATTCGCCATGATGCTTCTATGGAAAGAACAGCCCACCAATCGTAATGTGGAAGACAAGATTCAACGTATGGATAGGGTGCTGAGTGAACAGTTGAATGTAGATTTTGGCCTTTATCCAGGTACACTTGTGAGTGATATGGCGAATATTCCGCGGTCTCTTACGGAGGCAGAAGAAGCAGCCAGGCACAAATATGCAGAACATGGAAGAGTTGTGAAGTACGCAGAGGTTAAGGACAAACCTCTGTATGTGTTCAATGTGAATCAGGAGGACGTTGATCCCGTAATTCTAAGTCTGGAGGAAAGGGACCATACTGCTTGCCATACGATGGTGGATGACATGTTCAAGCTGTTTCAAGTTCGCCGCTTCTCCCCTCAGGCTGTCACAGGCTCTCTACTACGTTGCATAACGGGAATAATGGCTGTAGTTCATGAGATGGGTGGTACAGATTCAGGTTTACAACGCTTAAAGGCACTGGCAGAGCAAAGTCATGAGAGGTGGAATCTGCGACTGTTGAAGCAAGCTTTTTGGGTTGCGCTGGAGGAAGCGGAAGAATACATAGCCGAGCTGCGGTTGGAGCAGTCCAAAGGAGATATCACCAAGATCAAACGATATATTGATACACATTATACGGAGAATATCAGTCTCAAAAGCATCGCTGCACTTTTCTATATGAATCCAGTCTATCTTGGTCGTCTGTTTCGCAAAAGCTACAGCCAATATTTCAATGAATATCTGCTGAACCTTCGCATTCAGGAGGCGAAGAAATTACTTCGTCAAACCGATTTGAGAATGTATGAAATTGCTGCCCGTGTAGGATTCCAGAATGCAGATTATTTCGTAACGCAGTTTGAGAAGATCGTTAAGATGTCACCTACCGCCTATCGTAATTTCCTGAAAGAAAATGGACAACGAGGTGTCCTATGACCCGGTGGAATCCGAACTATATGAAGCTTAGGGATAAGCTGTTGCTCATGTACATCTTGTCCGTGTTCATTCCGATTGTAGTTACGAATGTAGTATTCTATCAAGTCACAACAGCTAATATCCGCAGTCAGAAAACCCGTGATGCCGGCATCGCTCTGAACAATCTGAAGAATGACCTCCGAGTAACCATTGATCAGGGCGTTGGATTGTCCTATTCGTTATACGCTGACCCTGTCTTTAACGACACGTTGTCCCGTTCGTTTGGCAGCCATTTTGAGTATATTCAGGCCTACAATTCATACTTGAAAGGTGAATTTTCTGGACAGCTGAGCCAGGGAATTCGCTTGTATCAAGTGTACACCGATAATCCGACTATTTTGACCTCCGGGTACATTGAACGGTTGACCGACGCGGTTCGCAAGGCTAATTGGTATAAACAATTTCAGGCTTACTCTGTCCCTTATCCGGTGTTGATTGCAACGGATCAGATGTTAAGTCTCGTACAGCGACTCGACAATCAGGATACTGGCGGTGCAGAACAATTGCTGAAAATTGACTTGAATATGGATGTGATCAAGGAGCATTTTCGCAATAGCGGATTTGACGGGAACGTATATCTGGTAGATCCGAAGGGGATTATTCGTTTCTCCAATGATCCGAACATAGGGAGTTCCCGCATGGGGGAGCGTTACAGCGAGATTCAATTTCCAGAAAAAACACTTCCATTTGAACGTACGTATGCGGGCATTAACTATCTGGAAGATTGGTCATTGCAAGGTGTTATGGATGAGGAGATTGTGCTTCAGGAGGTTCGGAAATCACGCTCCTTCGTCGTCTGGCTTGCCTGCATCAATTTTGTGTTTCCTTCCATTATTATCGCAGCCATGTCCAGATCGATTCATGTCAGGTTGGTTCGGATCTTGAAACATATGAAAAAAGTAAAAACGCAGAACTTTCAGACGATTCCTCCTGAGGATGCAAGAGATGAGATCGGTCAGCTTACGATGGAATTCAACCGAATGACCGAGACGATCCATAACCTGATCCATGAGGTATATCTGGCGGACATTCAGAAGAAAGACTTGGAGTTAAAACAGCAGCAGGCTCAGCTTCATGCGCTTCATAGCCAGATCAATCCGCATTTTCTGTTCAACACCCTTGAATCCGTGCGCATGCGAAGCCTGATCAAAGGGGAAAAGGAGACAGCCAAAATGGTGCACCACATGTCCAAAATGTTCCGCAAGTCGATTAGCTGGAATCAGCATGAGGTGACGGTGAAGGAAGAGTTGGAACTGATCGACAGTTTCTTGCAAATTCAGAAATACCGCTTCGGTGAAAAACTCCAATATCGTATTGAAGCAGACCCTGCGGTACTGTTGTATCGAATTCCCAAGATGGTTATCCTTCCGTTTGTTGAAAATGCAAGCATTCACGGGGTTGAGTCAACGCCGGGTGAGGGCTTGATTCAACTTCTCGTTAACGCAGAGCAGAATCAACTCCATATTCGTCTGGAGGATAACGGAATAGGCATGTCATCCTCCAGACTGGAGGAATTGCTGAGCTACCTGGATCAGAGTACGGATATGGGAGAACATGTCGGCATGAAAAATGCGTATAGTCGCTTGAAACTTTGTTATGGTGACCGTTTCTCGTTTTCTATCCAGACATGGGAGGGAGAGGGGACACACATCCAGATCAAGCTACCGCTACAGGAAGAGGCCATTCATGATCTATGAAAGGCTCAATATACTTTTCAAAGTATAAAGTACATTTTCATGGGTAACTATGAAAGCGTTATCTTGATATATTGAGAATGCTTATAGACAAAAAGCTTATTTTAAGGGGGAATGCACAAATGTTAAAACCGCTATTGAAAACGACAGGGTTAGCCGTATTGTTAACAGCCCTGCTGGCCGGATGCAGCTCGAACAACTCATCACCGGCGCCTTCAGCAACAAGTGATGATGATAACAGTCCGGTCACGTTCTCGTATTACATGTTCTCTTCAGGCAAGAAGGATACCCTGGCAAGTGAAACCACGATTGGAAAGGCTTTGCAAGAACAGACGGGTGTGGATTGGAAAATGGAATATCTGGTTGGCGACAGTGCGACCAAAGCCGGTGTAATGATTGCCAGCGGGGATTACCCGGATGTAATCAGTTCGAGTGGTGAGATGTCCAAGCTTCTGGATGCCGGAGCCTACATACCGCTGGATGATCTGATTGAGAAATACGGCCCAAATATTAAAAGGGTATATGGGCCCTACTTCGATAAAATGAAAAATGCGGAAGACGGGAAAATCTACGCATTGCCTTATACAGCCAATCAAGGTGAATATTCCGGCAGCCCGAACGTGGGCGGAGGAGCCTTCTGGATTCAGCGTTCCGTACTCAAGGAGTTTAACTATCCCAAATTATCCACATTGGATGAATACTTCAGTCTGATCGAGGACTACAAGAAGAAATATCCAACCGTTGATGGGGCAGAAACGATCGGTTTTGTATCCCTCGCGGGCGTAGCCAACAACTTTTTCACCCTGCAGAATCCTGCCATGCATCTTGCCGGATATCCGAATGACGGAAGCGTTATGGTGGATATGAAGACTCATGAGGCAAAAGTCGTCGCAGGAACGGATGCACAGAAACGATGGATTCAAAAACTGAACGAAATTAATGCCAAAGGTATGCTTGATCCCGAATCCTTTACGATGAATAAGGATCAGTATCTGGCCAAATTGACCTCGGGCCGTGTTCTCGGTTACTTCAATTACGCATGGCAGGTTGGGGATGCATCGAAGAATCTGCTCGCGGCAGGCATAGATGAGAAACGGTACTCACCTCTTCCCATTGTGTTTGATAAAAGCATCAAAGATCAGTACATCGATCCACCTGGCTTCGTGAACAATTATGCAACGGGCATAACGGTAAATGCCAAAGATCCGGTGCGGATTATCAAGTATTTTGACAATCTGCTGAAAGAAGAGAATCAAATTCTGGTGCAATGGGGCATCAAGGATGAAACGTACAGCGTCGATGAGAAGGGTCGGTACTATTATGCCAATGAGGATCAACGTAAAGTGCATGATGATCTGGAACTGGGGCGTAAATTCGGATTCACCTACTTCGGTAATGACTGGCCGCGTTACGGCGGCGAATCCACTTTGACAGACGGAAACGCATTTAGTCCAGGGAACCAGCCTGAAGTGGCTGCAGCGTCTTACACCGAAGGGGATAAAAAGTTCCTCGAATCCTATGGCGTAGATACATTTAGTGATTTATTTAACAAACCGGAAGATCGTCCATGGTTCCCGGCCTGGTCAATCGCACTGGAACAGGGATCACCTGAGCATATATTCACTACCAAATCTGATGATTTGCAGCGTAAATATTTGCCGGAGATGATACTGGGTACACCAGCGAACTTTGACAATCTGTGGAATGCTTACTTGGCTGAATTGAACAAATTGGACAAAGCGGGTTATGAGAAAACCATCACCGAGGTTGTTCAGAATCGTGTTTCAGGAAAATGGTAAAGGAGTAGGTTCAACATGGAGAAACCGAATGTATCCCTTCAATCCATGCCTCCGGCATCCGGTCCGAAGGGAACCAGAGCCCATTCTTTTTTTAAACGGCTTGTGCAGCAACGAACCTTGGCATGGATGTGCCTTCCCTTTGTCGTCTGGGCATTTATCTTCAAATATCTTCCGCTATGGGGATGGACGATGGCTTTTCAGAACTTCAAACCGGCGAGATCCTTTGCGGATCAACAATGGGTAGGGTGGCATCATTTTCGTATCCTCTTTGAAGATAATACGTTCTACCGGGTGCTGCGAAATACACTTGCCATGAGTTCCATCAAACTAGTGCTTGGATTTGTTACAGCGATCACACTCGCACTTCTCTTGAATGAACTGAAGAACGTGATATTCAAACGTTTTGTGCAAACGGTCAGCTACCTGCCTCACTTTATTTCCTGGGTTGTTGCTTCCAGCATTGTATTGACCGTGCTGTCGCCAGACGGAATTATCAATCTGTTACTCATGAAGCTTCAGCTGATCGACAGTCCGGTGTTATGGATGGGGAAAGGGGAGTATTTCTGGGGTATTCTGGGGGCTACCGAGGTATGGAAGGATGTAGGCTGGAACACCATTATCTATCTGGCAGCGATTACGGCCATTGATCCTGCGCAATATGAAGCCGCCGAGATCGACGGAGCCAGTCGTTTCAAACGGATGTTATATATCACACTGCCAGGCTTGAAACCGGTTATCGTTATTTTGCTGATCATGAATATGGGAAGCATTCTGGAATCGGGATTCGAACCACAATATCTACTGGGAAACGGAATGAACATGGACTATTCCGAGAACCTGGATATCTTTGTACTGAAGTATGGCTTGGGAATGGGGAACTTCTCCTTAGGTACAGCGGCAGGCATATTCAAAACCGTGGTCAGCTTCATCTTCCTCTTCACCGCCAACTACATCGCGAAAAAAATGGGAGAAAGCAGATTATTCTAAGAGGAGGCCTGGGCCATGCAAAAAGCAAAATCACCCCGGTTGCGGAACAGTAGTACCGGGGACAGGGCGTTTGATATATTCAATATCATCTTTATGACCTGTCTGATGATTGTAACGATCTATCCTTTTGTCAATATGATTGCCGTTTCCCTGAATAATGCCAATGATGCCATTCGCGGTGGCATCTATCTATGGCCTCGGGTGTGGACACTGGATAATTACAAATACATATTCGGTGAATCCGATATCTATCACGCGACGTTGATCTCGGCGCTCCGTACAATCATCGGCACGGTTGTGTCCGTTTTCTGTACAGCTATGCTTGCCTATACGGTTAGTCGTCAGGAGTTTGTGCTTCGCAAGTTCGTTACGATGTTCTTTGTATTTACGATGTATTTCAGTGGGGGACTAATTCCAGGGTATCTGTTAATTCGGGATCTCGGCCTGATCGGCTCCTTCTGGGTATATATCATTCCGGGTGTAATCGGTGTCTTTAATATGATCGTCATCCGATCCTTTATTGAAGGTCTTCCTGAAGGCATTCTTGAGTCAGCCCGTATCGATGGAGCAGGGGAGTTCACGACATTTATCCGCGTGGTCCTGCCGCTAACGATTCCCGCAATGGCTACCGTATCGCTCTTTGTAGCCGTGGGACAATGGAACTCCTGGTTCGATGTATTCCTTTACAACTCATCGAACAAAGAACTCAGTACGCTGCAATATGAACTGATGAAGATTCTGCAAACCTCGACGACAGCGGCAACTTCATCGGCAAGTGATGTGTACCAGTCTGCCGAGAACAGTGGGACAGCAGTTACGCCAACCTCAATTCGAGCAACCATGACCATCATAGCCAGCGTTCCGATCCTAATCGTATATCCGTTCTTGCAGAAATACTTCGTGCAGGGTATGACGATTGGAGGTGTTAAGGGATAAGAACGGACAGATAGTATTCAAAATCATGAAAATCCGGGAGATGATACATACGTGAATTCGTTGATGAAAAAATCAATCTGCACGGTACTGGCCGCTGTGACGGCACTACCCTTATTTTTGGTACCTGCATCTTCTAAAGTAATGGCGGCAAGCGATGCCGTAATTAATGTGTCTTCGCAAAAACAAGTGATCCGTGGTTTTGGCGGCATGACACACTCAGGCTGGATTGGTGACCTGACTGCTGCTGAAAGAGAAACGGCTTTTGGCAATGGAGCTAACCAGCTCGGCTTCTCCGTATTGCGGATTCCCATCGACGAGAACCAAAACAACTGGCAGCGGGAAGTCGCAACAGCCAAAAAAGCGATTGAACATGGAGCGATCGTATTCGCTTCCCCATGGAATCCGCCGAGTGAGATGACGGAAATCGTTACCCTTGGCATGAGTACGGGTGGAGGTTCGACGTACGAAGCGGAATCCAATACAACATTAATTGGCACAACGGTAGAGAATTCACAGGCGGGTTATACCGGAACTGGTTATATCAGCTTTCAAAATGCGAGTGGATCATCCGTTCAATGGAATACCATATTGATTGGCAGTACAGGTACCAAAAACATAAAAATCCGTTATTCACTTCCGTCTGGGACGAGTAATCTGGATGTGTATGTGAATGGTACCAAAGCACTCAGTGGCATTCCATTTGAAGCTACAGGTAGCGGGAACACATGGAAGGAAAAGTCGATTCAGGTGCCTATGGTCAATGGAACAAGCACATTAAAGCTGGTTACCACGGGAACGGGAGGACCCCGCATCGACAACATCAACGCAACTCCATATGTACAGGTTACACAAGCCAAGCGGCTCAAACACGACATGTATGATGATTACGCACAATATTTAAATGAATTCGATGCTTACATGAAGGGTCAAGGCGTGGATCTCTATGCCATTTCCGTGCAAAATGAGCCGGATTATGCCCATGACTGGACATGGTGGACTCCAGAGGAGATGCTGCGTTTCATGAAGGAAAATGCAGGAGCCATTAATAACAGGGTCATTGCTCCCGAATCCTTCTCCTATGTGAAACAAATGTCAGACCCAATTTTGAATGATCCAGAGGCTCTTGCCAATCTCGATATTCTGGGAGCCCATACGTATGGCACGCAATATAGCGACTTTCCATATCCATTGTTCGAACAACAAGGAGCAGGTAAAGAGCTGTGGATGACAGAGGTATATTATCCAAACAGCGAGACTAACTCCGCAGATCGCTGGCCGGAAGCACTGGGTGTCGCGGAGCATATGTATAACGCCATGGTCGAAGGTAACTTCCAGACTTATGTGTGGTGGTACATCCGCAGACATTATGGACCCATCAAGGATGATGGAACAATTAGCAAACGCGGGTACAGCATGGCCCACTATTCCAAATTTATTCGTCCTGGCGATGTTAGGGTAGAAGCAACCAAAAATCCGGCGACGGGGGTGTTTATCTCGGCATACAAAGGTGATAACAAAGTTGTTGTTGTCGCGATCAACAAAAACACATCAGCGGTGAATCAGCCATTTACGGTGCAAAATGGAACAGCTTCCGCAGTATCCTCATGGATTACGGATAGCACTCGTAATTTGGCGGCAGGAACGCCTGTACAGACATCCGGCAACGGATTCACGGCCGAGCTTCCCGCCCAGAGCGTAACGACATTCGTTATTCAACCGTAACATTGAAATTTAATAAGATTGCTTCGGAATAAGCTGCCTGCGGGCAGCTTATTTATTTTTTGATGTTATGGTGTGATTGATTTATGAATGAGATTTCGTTAACATTAGAGTCATTGTCATTTCTTCGGGTGTCCCCTAATTCATTCATGACAGCAAGTTTGCCAAAAGGAGAACAGATTATGATGTTTAAAAAATGGATTTATCCCTTGGTTATCATCCTAGCCGCATTATTGTTCACGGGCTGTACGTCGCAGACGATACTCGATACCGACACGGCACAAGTCTCAGAGAAGACGGGATTCGATGAGGTCGCCAAGTATATTTCGGAGCACAATGAACTCCCGCCTAACTTCATTACCAAGAAAGAGGCCAGAGAATTGGGCTGGGTAGCCAGTGAAGGGAATCTGCAGGAAGTGGCTCCAGGCAAAAGCATCGGCGGCGACGTATTCAGGAACCGGGAAGGTCTATTGCCCGGCAAAAAAGGACGAATATGGTACGAGGCCGACATCCATTATTCAGGTGGAAGACGTGGAAGTGACCGAATTCTGTATTCCAATGACGGTTTGATCTACCAAACGACCGATCATTACCAGTCATTCGAACAGTTGAAATAAACGGAGGCTTATGATGAGAATCATTCAGATTGAAGGAGAACACCTTCATGGCAAAAAAGAACTGCATCGGGTCTTGCAAGACAAGCTTGAGTTAGGCAACCATTATGGAGCGAACCTGGATGCATTATGGGATTGTTTAACTGGAGCTGTTGCCATGCCGCTTACGATTCAGTGGACTGATTTTGAGAAAAGCAAAGCGTCTCTGGGAGATTATGCGGACCAGGTTATCGAATTGATGCGAGAAGTTGAAGAAGAGGTAGAAGGATTCACGTTGGATTTGAAGAACTGAATTTCTTCAATTGAGATCATGAAGCGATGGGCAACCATCGCTTTTTTCAATATTTCTGACCAGTGCTCATGTCTATATCGTGCTATATGGATGGCCTAATATTCAAGGTTGAGGTTCCAGTAGTTCTCTATACTTTACATTTGAATAGGGAATAGATGGGGAAAGTTAACCCATTCCGGCGCTTTGATATGAAAGCGCATACTCTATTAAAGAAGGCTATTGTACTGTACTGGATTAAATTAGATTGGATTGGTTTAAAACCACTAACACGATACAGGGGGCAGAGAAATAATGAGAAGCGTTACGAAAGTGCTTGGAGCATGTCTGGTTACAAGTATTGTCCTGGTTTCCGCCGGTTGCGGAAATTCTACAGAGAGTTCTGAACCGAATAGCAGTGACACAACCAGCCCGATTACCTTCACCTTCTTCGGAGCAGATGCAAGTCCCAACTGGAATAAAATGCAGGATGCAGTAGGTCAAAAAATGACGGAAGAAACCGGTGTGACCCTGAACGCAGAATTCGATATTTCTAGTGGTGGCGGAAATGATCGTATTTCCTTGATGGCCGCCAGCGGCGATTACCCGGATTTGATTTTTCCAAAAGGGAACCTGACCCGACTCGTCGATGCCGGTGCCATGGTTGATTTAACGGATCTGATTGAAGAACACGCACCTCATCTGAAAAAAATATATGGAGAGCAGTTTAACCGTTTAAAATATAGTAACGAAGACCCATCCATCTATTGGATTCCGACGAATGGTGCGATCGATCAGGTCAGCTTTGACGCTACGAATGGAGCAGCTATTCAGCATCGCGTAGTTAAGGAACTTGGATATCCTGAGATCCAAACCATAAACGATTTCGAAAATGTGCTGCGTGACTTTTACAAGAAACATCCCACAACAGATGATGGTCAGCCAACGATCCCGCTAACACTCAGTGCTGATGGTTGGCGGCGCATGATCACCGTGACCGACCCCGCTGTCATGTCTACGGGTGGCCCCGGAGATGGCGAGTATTTCATCAATCCTGACACATATGAAGCTGTACTGCATTACAAGCGGCCTGAGGAAAAGGAATATTTCCGTTGGTTGAACAAGATGTTCAATGAAGGTTTGCTGGATAAAGACAGCTTTGTTCAAAAGGACGACCAGTACAAGTCCAAAATCGCCAGCGGTCGCGTGTTATCGTTGCTTGATCCAAGCTGGGGGTTCAGTGATGCAGAAAATGCATTAAAAAGTGCAGGCAAGGATGACATGACCTATGGATTCTATCCGGTGACACTGGACGACACCTTTCAGCGCAAAGATTTCCAGAGCATTGGCTTTGACGGCTATGGCATCGGTATTACAGTAGATTGCGAAGACCCTGTTCGCGCCATTAAATTCCTGGACTGGATGTCGTCCGAAGAAGGACAAGTCTTGAGAAACTGGGGAATTGAAGGCGAGCAATACAACGTGAAAGACGGAGTTCGTGCCATCCCGGCAGATGTACAAGAACGTAAAAACAAAGATAATAGTACATTCACCAAAGAAACCGGGGTAGGCCTGTACAATATTTTTGGTGCCCATTATGGAGATGGCGTCAAAGATTCAACGGACAACTATTATACAACCAATTATCCTGAACAGATTCAGCTAAGTTATTCGGATGAGGAAAAAGAAGCTCTGAAAGGGTATGGCATTACCACTTGGAAGGATCTGTTCCCTTCGGAAGAAGAGTTTCCGGTGAAAGAGTGGGGTGCAGCTTACAATATGCCGATTCCTTCGGATAGCGGAGATTATAACGTTGTGTATCAGAAAACGCAGGATATTATACAGAAGCGGATTGCTGAAGCAATTTCATCCTCTCCGAGTGCCTTTGACGGCATCTATGACAATATGATTGCTGAACTAGATCGTGCGGGTGCGGTAGCCATGGAACAGCAGTACACCGAGTGGATTAAAGACCGCGTTCGATTGTGGACGGGAAAAGAGATCAATGAATAGCGAGCAGCTAAGAAAACATCGAGCCATACCTTGGCCCGGTGTTTTCTGCTTGCATTCCATTACCTTTGGTATAGAATCCAACTCAGAGTAGGGATGCATCACGTCGTTGTTTAATATATCTGCCCGGGGAGAGGCCGACCATTTTGGTGAAACTTCGAATAAAGTTGGCATAGTCACTGAAACCCGACTGAAAACACGCATCTGTAATGCTCATTCCGTCAGACAGGTGCAATTTGGCTCGTTCAATGCGACGGCCCAAAATGTAGGAACGGATGGTCAACCCGGTATGCTTTTTGAATTGGCGACTGATATACGTGCTGTTCATATAGAACTCTTCAGCAAGTTTGCGAAGCGTGATGTCTTGATTGATATGTGCTTCGATGTACTCCATTGTTTTGCACACCAATTCAGGCATGATGTCATTGGGAACAAACGAATTGTTGTGAAACCAGACATTAATCATGACCAGCAATTGCGCGACTGCTGCATTGATTTTGATATCCGTGCCATAAGCATCCGAGGAGCGCAGTCCTTCTATTTCGTTGGTCCACTGCAGCATGAGGTCCAAACGTTCATCATTAAGGTGAATGATGTTACCTGTTCCTTTGGGACGATAATCGAAACATGCAGACAGATTGGTTGAAGGCGTAGATAAGTGATACATATAGGTCTTTTTGAGATTAATTGTTATTCGTTCATATTCCGTTTCATCCAATATAAAGACGCGATGCATTTCCTCCGGTGAGATCATAAGCAAATCTCCCCGTTGCATAGGGTAACACCGGTTTTCTATGTAAAAGTGCACATCGCCGCGGAGAAAAAGATAAATCTCATATGCATTGTGTCGATGATAGATCGTTTCCAGCTTATACTTCGTTACGTGATGCAGATATAAGAGTTCGGGCTGGATGGGATCATAGAAATATTCAGAGGATCCACTCATGAAGTACCTCCTGTCATTTCACGCAATAAATAGAGCGGGTTACGCAATGAAATTGTACTCAGCTTACCTTAAAATGTAATCATCCTATCATGATGTCTTTTGTATTGCAAGCGCTTTCTCGTTTATGAATAGATGCATGGGGATATCCAAGTGTATAAGAAACAACCAACAACGATTATAGGGGGAGTTCTTTCGATGAATCGCAATTCTTTATCACATACTGGTGCGCAAAAGGAAGGAATCGGCCAGTCGGCCAGTCTGGAGAGTATTACTAAGGAGATTGGCAAACTTCGTCCAAACGGAAATCCTCTGATGGCGCATAAATTCGGAGCCGATCCATATGCGTTGGTATATAACAATCGCGTATACCTGTACATGACCAGCGATACGTTGGAATATGATTCAGACGGTACACCTCTGAAAAACAGCTATAAATCAATCAACCGGATCACGGTTATTTCTTCAGATGATCTAATGAACTGGACTGATCATGGTGAGATCAGGGTTGCCGGACCTCAGGGTGTAGCAACATGGGCCACACAGTCCTGGGCACCGGCAGCTGCTCATCAGATCATCGATGGCAAAGACTGTTTCTTTCTTTATTTCGCCAACAATGCTAGTGGGATCGGCGTTTTATCCGCTTCAACACCTGTTGGCCCATGGATAGATCCTGTAGGTAAAGCTCTCGTGACAAGAGAGACTCCGGGTGTGGAGGATGTAACCTGGTTATTCGATCCGGCCGTTTTTGTGGATGACGATCATCAGGCATATCTTTATTTTGGAGGCGGTATTCCTCAAGGGAAAGCAGAGAGACCCGATACAGCAAGAGTTATGCGCCTGGGAGAAGATATGATCAGCTTGGTCGGCAAAGCCAAAGTCATTCCGGCACCATATATGTTCGAGAGCTCGGGGATACATAAATATAACCATATATATTATTATACGTATTGCTCCAATTTTCACGAGGGTAATCGGCCAGAAGACAGTCCTCCAGCTGGAGAAATCGCCTACATGACCAGCGTGCAACCTAAGGGGCCATGGACATATCAGGGAACGATTCTTCAGAATCCGGGACACTTTTTTGGCATCGGCGGCAATAACCACCACGCTATATTTCAACTGGCGGATCAGTGGTACATTGCCTATCATGCGCAGACATTATGCCAGGCCATGAATATCCCTGAAGGTTACCGCTCCACACATCTGAATCGAATCGAATATGATGCCACTGGTGCGATCAAGAAGGTACACGCAGACTATCAAGGTGTGGATCAGATCCAATTCTTTGATCCCTATCAACAGATAGCAGGTTCAACCATTGCATGGAGTAGCCGCGTAACTGTGGAGCAAGTCCTTCGTTCGGATGAAACATCCGAATCAGATATGGATATTGTTGCCGCTGAGCTGCAAGGTGGAAGTTGGATTGCTATTTCAAACGTTGATTTTGACAGTGAGGGACCAACAAGTTTCAGAGCCGCCATTCTGAGTAAAGGAACAGAAGGTACGTTGGAACTACGTCTGGATCGTGCAGACGGGCCATCCATTGGAGTCATGAGCATTCCCTCTACGACCGGATCACTTCACTGGCTGGAACTAATAACGAAAATTACAGGTGTGCGAGGTGTTCATAACCTGTATATTATGCTTACAGGCTCAGCAGATACCCCAAGTATCCTTTTAAGAGAATGGGCATTCAATAGATAAAAATGAGGTGTAATTAAAGCATGTATGCAAATCCAATCATTTGGGCTGATTACCCGGATCTTGATGTAATCCGCGTGAAGGACACGTATTATATGGTCAGTACAACCATGCATATGATGCCGGGATGCGTCATCCTGCGTTCATATGACCTGATTCAATGGGAAGTAGCTACACATGTATACGACAGACTGGACGATACACCAGCCCAGCGATTGGAAGATGGCCAACAGGTATACGGTAAAGGGATGTGGGCCGCATCACTCAGGTATCATCAAGGGATGTTCTATGTTGTTTTTGTTGCGAATGATACTCGTAAAACATACTTGTACACATCCACCTCCATCACGGGAGTATGGAACAAGCAAGAGGTAGAAGGTTTCTACCATGATTGCTCCTTATTTTTTGACGATGATGACCGGATATATCTCATTCACGGGAATACCGAGATCTATCTGACCGAATTAAGCCCCGATCTCTCCGGGCCCAAGCCTGGAGGAGTACAGCGTCTAATCGTAAAAGACGAGCAGCCTTACCACCTCGGTTACGAAGGTGCACATTTCTATAAGATCAATGGGAAGTATTACGTCTTTCTGATTCACATCTCGAAAGCTTCTGGACGGAGAACACAGGCATTTTACATGGCTGACTCTCTGGAAGGACACTTTGTTGGCGGAGAAGTATTTAATGATGATATGGGGTACTTCAACGCGGGTGTTGCTCAGGGCGGAATCGTAGATACACCCGAGGGTGACTGGTATGCAATGTTATTTCAGGATCATGGAGCTATTGGTCGCATCCCTGTACTGGTACCGCTACATTTCGAACATGATGTACCGGTATTTGCAAGTGAAGCGCCCAAACTAATCGATATATCGAGCAGCAGACCAGGCTACCGTTATAACCCGTTGGTAGATAGCGATCGTTTCGACTATATAGCCGGAGATGAGGGAAGAATACGGCTGCGTGATATATGGCAATGGAATCACACCCCTCATGACGAACTCTGGTCCGTGACGGAGAAACCAGGAGTATATCGCGTACGTACCGGTCAGATCAGCCCAAATCTGACGTTTGCTGTGAATACACTAACCCAACGTGCGATGGGGCCCACTTGCGAGGCAACGGTCATGCTTGACGGCAGCGATCTGAATGATGGGGATTTTGCGGGGTTGTGCTTTTTGATCGGTACCTACGGTATGATCGCCCTTACAAGGAATCAAGGCCAGTTTCACTTGGTCATGCAGGCTAGAAAAAGTGAGGACTCCAGTATATTCGGCAATCTGATTGATCAGGAGCCTGCTACTGAGTATGCACGTATTCCTGTATCAGGCCCTGTGGTTACGCTGAAAGCATTTGGTGATTTTGTAGACAATCAAGATGAGTGCTCTTTCGCCTATCTCGATGGGAGTGAATGGAGAAACATCGGTATTCATCACCAAATGATATACAAACTGGATCATTTTATGGGTTGCCGGATAGGGTTGTTTATATATTCAACTCTTGCAATTGGAGGAACGGCTGACTTTTCGGATTTCAAATATAGCGTAATCAACACTCAAGATAATCATTGACATCATGAAGCCGCCAAACGGCGGCTTTTTCCGTTCTCAATACAGATAAGTTGTTGTACAATGATAGAGATTCAAAATGGTAGAGTATAGAGATATGTTCATTCCTATGGAATTGGGGGCATGTCGTCGTGGACAAAAGATGGCTGGACAAAACAAGATGGACCGTTATTCTGTTCCTTGCAGTGTGCATACCGGCAGGCTATACCGCAGGAAATTCTGAACAACAAAACCCGCAGTTACACGGGCAACAAGTTCAACTTCCCGCTATGGCTGGGAAGTACTCGCCTCCCATTGATGTCTCTTTTGTCAGGGAGACCGGGGACGATTTACAGCGAATGATTAGTGAGTTGCCTGGTGAGACGATGCTGGATAACCGCTGGACTCGCTTGTACGAGGAAGAATTAGGCATTCGAATTCGTTATGACTGGATTGCCAACGGGGACGTATATAGTCAGAAGCTGGGAGTATCCCTTGCAGCGGGACGTTTTCCGGATGTGGTCAAAGTGAATCCATATCAACTCAGACAATTAAGCAACGCTGGATTGATTGAAGATCTAACGGAAGAGTACCAAGTGTATGCTTCTCCACTTACGAAGAGAATATTGGAAGCGGAAGGCAGAGGATCATTCGACGCAGCAACTATAGACGGTAAGCTTATGGCCATTCCCGAATCCTCTTCCTCTATTGAGACGGCGCAGTATCTGTGGATCAGAACGGATTGGTTGAAACGTCTGGGCTTGCAGCCACCTGAAACGATGGAAGATGTTCTTCAGATTTCGAAAGCGTTTACAGAGGGAGATCCAGACGGAAACGGGGTACAGGATACCTTCGGACTTGCACTAACGAATCACTTGTGGGACCCCGTCATGGGAGGTGCAGGATTCATGTCTGGCTACGGTGCCACCCCGAATATATGGGTTAAAGATGCAGAAGGCAACCTCACGTATGGCGGCATACAACCTGAAGTTCGCGAGGCGCTGCAACAATTGCAAACCATGTATCTTGAAGGCCAACTTGATCCGGATTTTGGCTACAAAAATGGAAGCAAGGAGTTCCGCCTGGTTCAGGATGGCAAGATAGGAATGCTTTACGGCGAACAGTGGGCTTCTTTTATGATTCAAAGTACCCGTGAAACAGATTCTGAAGTGGAATGGCAGGCATATCCGCTTGTTGCCGAATCAGGCAAGAGTCTGTTCGTGCCACTTCGTTCCAACACAGGGCAGTACTTCGCTGTAAGAAAAGGATTCTCTAATCCAGAAGTCGTCTTGAAACTCATGAATCTGCATCTGGATACCAACTGGGGTGAGCACGCACAGTACGAAACATTCTACAATGACGATTCCCGAGCGGTGTGGATGCTATCCCCGGTTACTCCCTTTCCTGGTAACAAAAATATAGATGCATATAAACAAATTCGGGATGCCAGGAGCACAGGAGATTTCTCGGGTTTGCAGAATGAAGCTCTTGCCATTCACAAACGAATTGTGGCTTATGAAACGAAAGGTGTGGATAGCGGCTGGGGTTGGAAACAGACCTACGGGCCTTCGGGTGCGTTTAGCATCGCAGATTCTTATGAAAAGAAAGGTCAACTTCTCTATGATCAGTTCACGGGCGGAATTACAGATACGATGGTTGATCGTCAGATCATCCTTCGGGATCTTCAGCTTGAAGCCTATATGAACATTATTCTCGGCAGGCCTATTGAGGAATTTGATCGTTTTGTAGAGAACTGGCGCAAGTTGGGCGGAGATCAGATCACAGCGGAAGTTAACGCGTGGTTTAGAACCCATATGCCAAGGGAGCACTAGGCGTGCTCAACACCGTGCTCATACGATGAAGTAATCCAGGCTTTGGCATTGGAGGTGGATGCATTGATTAAGATCCCAGCTAAATCATGGTTTAACAGCATATTTGCACGATTAATCTTCACCTATCTAGTCTTTGTACTGCCTCTTATCCTTCTTGGTGTATATCTGTATCATTGGAGTTATGACAATGCGAGCCAGGAAATATCCTTATCAACCGAAAGACGATTGGACCAATACGCAGTCGAATTGAACAGGGAAATTGAATGGATGGAGCTGCAACAGTTTGATATTGCCGAGGATCGAAAACTGAATCGTCTGGCCGTCCTTTGGGACATGATGGATCAGGTTGAGCGACGTGATACATTGAATTACTTGTCTGAACGGCTTGCTTCATTCAAGAACAGTACCGCATACATCAGGAACGTTCATGTACATATCCCTACAGTGAACAAAAGCATATCCGCAACGCAAGGCATCGATAACTTCGATGAGTCTGCATATGAATATTTCAGTTCAGGCATACAGGGAAAAGGTACACGCTTCACCGTGAAAGAGGAAACAATGAACCTGAGTGCCGTCCGGCTGACAGGCAAGCGGGGAGAACCTCCGTTATTTGTGGTACAGGTTGAGCTGGATACTGAGCATTTTCGCAATGAGCTAACACGGCTTAATTTGTATCCAGAGAGCTCCACTTTTCTTATTGAGAACCAAACGGGGCAAGCCATCACAGATAATCAACCACGAGAAGCCATTCTCTCCAATTATCGTCAATACAGTGTCAAAGGGACGCATGACGACGGGTTTCGGATGAAGGTTGAGGGGACCTTGTATCATGTTAGCGAGTCCCATATGGATTCCTTGGGCTTATCTTTAGCAACCTATTTGCCAGAAAAAATTGTAACCAGACCGCTTAGCAAGTTCTATCATTGGGCCTGGCTATTTGCAATCACATCCTTTATTGCGATCACGGCTTATCTCTACTCAAGCTACAGGCTGATCCACATCCCTTTACTCCTTTTGGTGAAAAGATTCAAAAAAATGGAGGGAGGTGTGCTGGATATCCCGATCGTGCACCATCGACAGGATGAGTTCGGCTTCCTCTACACCCGTTTTAATCAAATGATTGAAAATCTTCAATCGCTGATAGATCGGGATTTCAAGCAAACAATGATGATGCAGCGGGCGGAGTTGAAACAGCTCCAATCCCAGATCAACCCTCACTTCCTGTACAATAGTTTCTTTATTCTGAATTCACTTGCCAGAACAGGGGAAACAGAACGCATAGAGCAATTCACGAACATGCTCGGTGAATATTTCAGATTCATCACCCGGAATGAAACAGATCATGTCAAATTAAAAGAGGAAGTTGACCACTCACGAATCTATACAGAAATTCAACAGTTGCGATTCTCCAGACGAATTAAGGTTGATTTCGGGTCACTGCCCGTTGGAATGGAACGTATCCAGGTGCCTAGACTGATCATTCAACCAATCATTGAGAACGCTTATGAACACAGCCTGGAAAAGAATACAGCCTCGGGTCTTCTGGTCATACGGTTTCACCTGGAAGCTCCTTATGCCGAGATCACGGTGGAGGATAATGGGAGCGATTTGCATGAAAGAGATATCCATCTCCTTCAAGAGCGTCTGCATAACGATGCAGGTACCGAAGAAATGACGGGATTAATGAATATTCACCGACGTCTGGTCTTGACGTATGGAGAGAAAAGTGGTCTTTTCCTGTCCAGAAGTGAGTTACAAGGATTAAAAGTAACAATTCGGATCCAGTGTAAGGAAGGGGAAATGGAATGTATCGACTATTGATTGTGGATGACGAAGAGATCATAACGGACAGTCTCTATGAAACGTTCGCCAGGCATATGCCCGACCGGCTTGACGTATGCAAGGCCTATTCTGCACAGGAAGCTCTGAACTGGATGCGACGGTCAAGAATCGATATTGTACTAACCGACATCCGAATGCCGGGGATGAGCGGCCTGGAGCTGACAGAGCAGATTCAGGCCAGTTGGCCGAATTGTCGCGTCATTTTCCTGACAGGACACAGCGATTTTGATTATGCCTATCGCGCCTTTCAGATGACCAATGTGCGTTACTTGCTCAAAACGGAAGGGTATGACAAGGTGATGGCTATTATCGAAGATGTGATGGAGGAGATTCGGCAGAGTCACAGCATGCTTGAATTGCTGGAACAATCCCGTGAAGTCAATTCCCGGCTTGCGGTGATCCAGCAAGAGGAATATATGCGGAAGCTTCTTCAAGACTGCACATCCGTTGTATCTTCTCCCCTTGAAACACAAGATGAATTGGCCAAACGCGGCATAGGATTGCAAGCGGACTTACCGGTTTATCTGATCCTGGGTCGGTTCAACACTTCGCCTGGAACAGGTTCGGAGCTTACGCGAGTCCAGGAATCTGTTCGCATTATTGGCTCTACTCTGATGCATGAGCGTACGATGTATGCCAGTGTAACCGACCATTACGGTGATACAGTCTGGCTGGTTCAACCGAAACAGGAGGAAGAGAAGGAGGGCGATAAGCTTGTTCGCTTTCTTGAGGGTACACTGGAACTTGTGCAGGAAGCCTGTATGGTTTCACTTGGTGTATCTATTGCGTTTACATTAAGTGGTCGGAGCAGCGATTGGTCCGAGATCTCCAGACAATATGAGCGTTTGAGATTGCTGCAGTGGATGAAAATCGGTGACGGAGTATCTATGGTGCTCACGGATCATCACGATGAGCTTTCGACAGGGGTACTGAAAGAATCCGGGCGAATCTCAAGCCGGATCGAGATCATGTCCGGATATTTGGAGACGGGACGAATCCAGCCATTCTATGACATATTTGAGGAGCTTGCAAGCGAGCTGTTGCAACAGGATATTACGATGGAACGCGCAATGGAGACATACTACAATCTGGCATTGCTATTGCATTCGACCATCAATCGCTGGGGACTACAACAGCAAATCCCGGATCAACGAAACTTGCTTCATTTGGGAGAGCACGCATGCATGAAGGATGCCGTGCAGTTTCTATATCATGCAGCCGATGAATTAGTCCGCTTCAAAAGATCAAATGAACAGGAACGCGCCAACGTGGTGATTCATTCTTTGTGCAGTTACGTCAAAGAGAACCTGGAGAAAGATCTCTCGCTGGTGAGATTGGCTGAACTTCATCACTTTAATCCATCCTATCTATCCCGGTTCTTCAAACAGGAGATGGGAATCAACTTGTCGGAGTTTATTGACGATTACCGGATCAGGAGAGCGAAGGAGTTGCTTCAGAATACGGATCTGATGATACGCGAGGTTGCGCTACAAGTCGGTTATGAGGCTGCACATTCGTTTACCCGGCTCTTCAAGAAACTAACGGGCATGACGCCCCAGGAGTACCGGGAATCTGTCTTGGTACGTTAAATATGAACCATTCAAACATGATGGACAAAGTAAACCATACAAAAACCGCAGGGATAACATTCCCTGCGGTTTTTGTGTCAGATATACAATGGAATGAACAAAAAGATGCAATGTTCCATCCCTAAGCGGTGTTTATTTTTTGTCTTCTATATGCATTCGGACTTGAGCCGGCATACGCTTTGAACTTTTTATAGAACCAATCAATATCCTTATAACCTACCTCAACAGCAATCTCATATATCCGCAGATTCGTAGAGGACAGGAGCTGCTGGGCCTTTTCCATACGTTGCTGGAGCATGTAATCATTGAAAGACATCTTCTCTTCCAGCTTGAACTTCTGTCCAAGGTACGCACAGTTAAAATGAAGCATGTCGGAGATCTTCTTCAGCGTGATTTCATCACTTAGATGATCTCTTACATAAGCTTTGACAATACGAATAACATGACTGGAATGCATGGGCTTACCATTCATTTGAACGGGTGTTTTGAAGAACGACGACGTCTTGTGTGCCGGGTCGGTTTCAAGCTGGGATCTGAGTCCATGCAGACTGTTAAGTAAAGAAGAGGGACTTACAGGATACGGGAGATAATCATTCACCTGATAAGTTAGCGCTTTGCGTACGAGCCTGAAGTGATCTCTTCCACCCATCAACAGGATCGGAATCTGACTTTTTTTCCGAATATCGTTGCATAACCAGAGACCTGCGGTATCGAACCTCTCTGTATGTACCATAACAAGGGAAAAGTCTCGTTCAGACAATGCGGTCAATGCTTCGGACGATGAGAACACACAATTTGCGATAGTATATTGAGCTTTGCTCCGTAGCAACAGCTGTTGTAATTCTCCGCACAAACGACGGCTGAAATCCACAAGTAAAATATCATACATGAAGCAATACCTCACCTTCTCCTGAATTGTAATCCACTAGATCAACTGAAATATGGCTTAATTTCATTATGGTAACAAAAGAAAGCGCATACAATGTGCATATTTTTGCAGAGAGTCCATTTCTTTACCAATTGAAACCTAGAATGCACTCCGCTCGTTGAAATACACGGAAATCTATAGTTAGTCAGGGTAAACACCTGTATTCCGGCAGGTTGATGACGCTTTCAATTGAACGATACACTTTGAGAGCAAACGACAATCAGGGGGAAGACGATGAGAAAAAAAACGTTCATGCTACTCAGTTTGGTTTTATCTGTCATGTTGTTCATCACTGCTTGTAGTTCAGCACCAACTGCTCAGCCTGAACCAGAGACCAAGGTGCCACAAGAGGAACAAACGACAACTGAAACCGAGCCTAAGAACGAAGCATCCACACCGGAGATGGACTTTGACATGGGTGGTAGAACAATTAAAGTAGTAGCCTGGTGGGATATGCAAATATCCGATAATAACCCGGATAACATTCAACGCATCGAGAATCTGGAAGCACTGAAGAAAAAGCATAACTTCAAAATCGAATATGTTTCCATCGATTTCGGTGAATATCAGGAAAAAGTCGTGGCATCACTGATGGCGGGTGAACCGCTTGGCGACTTCGTAAGACTGGGTAAAAACTACGCTATTCCGGCACTGACCAAGCAAGATCTGTTATGGCCAGTCGATGAATATACCAAGAACGATAAGGTGTTCAATCAGAAAACAACGAAAGAATATATGCAATATGAAGGCAAAGGCTATGGATTTACCGAGGATCAATCTTCGTTCATCAATGGCATCTTCTACAATCGTACGCTAATGCAAGAGCTTGGCTTGAAGCCACTTCAAGATTATGTCGATGCTGATGAGTGGAACTGGGATACATTCATGAGTGTTGCCAAACAGGCGAATAAGGACCGTAACAACGATGGCAAGCTCGATACATGGGGATTGGCTCAAACGGGGCTTCTTGAACCCATTCTGTACTCCAACGAGGCTTCTCTAACGAAAGAGGATAAGCAGAACCTGGAAGATCCTCAAACCAAAGAGGCACTGAATTTCCTCTCCAAATTGGCCACGGAGAAAGTGGGCAGAGCTACAGAAGGTGGAGATTGGACGGAGCCGGCCACATTCTTCCGTCAAGGCAATACCTTGATGTATTCGGGTGCCATGTATGAAATTGAAGGCATTAAGACGGATATGAAAGATTACGACATTGGTTTCGTGCCATTCCCGAAAGGACCGAGCGCTTCGGCCTATCATTCTGGCGAATCGCGTTACCAAGCTATAACCATCCCGAAAGCTGTGGAGAATCCAGAACAATTGATGTATATCTGGGAGAAAATCAATGAAATCGATTCGGTCTATGATTATCCTGAACAATCGACATTGGAAACACATCTGACCGAGGAAGCCGACATCAACAATGCCAGAACGGTCGCTGAGGGGATGTTAGTACTCGACCATAATACATTCCCATCCTTGCCATTCTGGGATTTTGACGGTGAACTGAAAGAGGGAATATCGGTGTCAACGCTGATCGAGAAATACAAGGCACCTTTCCAGGCAGCGATTGACGAGGTATACAAATAAACAACGTTTAAGGATCACGGGCAGAACGCATCAGCCAGATGCGGTCTGTCCGGGTTAGTTATACACATAAACGCAGTTGTCGCAATGCTTAAAGGGAAAGGGGATACATTTGAACATGCGGTCACGGAAGAAAAAGGGGCTTATCCTGGTGCTCACCTTGGCCTTAGTCCTCTCCATTTGGACCATTTATCCATCGCGAGATCGTGGTCTGGCAACGGTACACGCACTTGAGGATTTTGAAGCTGTAGCGAATACTGATGATTCACGCAGTTATGAACATTACATCTCTACTCACGCCGATACTGCTAAACCGGATCAAATCGTTCGCATTGAGGGAGAGTCTTATGTTCAGACGGATGGTGAGGGTTTCGAAGTGGTTGATGGATACGCCGGATTAGACGGGAGTGCTGTCATTACACCGGAATCCGGAATGATTCGTTGGGACGTTCCCATACAGGACAGTGGACTGTACCAGATTCGCATTCACTATTATCCCGTCGCAGGCAAAAGTTCTGGTATTGAACGGAAATTGGAATTAAACGGAGAGGTTCCCTTCAGGGGAGCTGACGTTCTTTTGTTCGACAGGGTATGGGGCAACCGTGAAGATAACGTTCAGAGGGACGATCGCGGCAACGATCTCAGACCTAGACAAGTGGAACAGCCCGATTGGCAACTTTCTTCCTTCAAGGACAGCGCGGGTTACTTCGAGGAACCATTTCAGTTCTTTTTCGAAAAGGGCAACCAGAAGTTATCACTCACCTCCCTGAGAGAAAGCATGGCCATCGATTATATCGAGTTGTATCAGGAGGAGAACATTCCGTCCTACGCCGAACTGGAGAAGACTTATGAATCGCTCGGTTTGAAACCCGTTAACCCCGTCATGTTGAAGATTCAAGGAGAACATGCCGTAAGCAAGTCATCGCCGACACTCGCTCCCATCTCGGATCGATCCAGTCCTTCACTTGAACCCTACGATGTATCCAAAATTCGTATGAACGCGATTGGGGGCATCAACTGGAAACTGCCTGGCGAATGGATCGAGTGGGAAGTAGATGTACCGGAGGATGGATTGTATCAGATCGCACTAAAAGCAAAACAGGATCAACTTCGCGGAGTCTATGCCACGCGCAGCTTGACGATTGATGGTAAAGCTCCGTTCAAAGAAATGAAACGCCTTCGTTTCAACTATAGCCCGGAATGGCAAACGCGAGTATTGGGGGAAGAGGACCCCTACTTGTTCCATTTGAAGAAAGGAACTCACCGCTTACGAATGACGGTCACGCTCGGGGATATCGCGCCATTGCTGCGAACGGTGGAATCCAGCGTACTGGATCTGAATGAGATGTACCGTAAAATTTTGATGATTACTTCTAACAAGCCCGATCAGCTAAGGGACTACCAGTTGGAACGACGGATTCCCGAGATGACGGAAATGTTTGAAGAACAGGCGGACATCCTTCGCTCCGTAGCAGACTATCTGGAAAAGGCAACGGGAGAGCAAAGCGATAAGGTCGCCGTGCTTCATGCGATGGTCGTGCAGCTTGAGGATATGGCAGCACGACCGGAGACGGTACCTAAACGACTGGATACGTTCAAAATAAACGTAGGTGGTCTGGGAACCTGGATTCTATCTGTGCGTGAACAGCCCATTGCAGTGGATTATCTGCTGGTCTCCCCGCCTGATCAGAATCTGCCAAAAGCTGAAGCGACGTTGCTACAGCAAGTGAAGCATGAGCTGGGTGCGTACGTTGCTTCCTATACCGAAGATTATGACAGTATCGGGAACGTTGAACAGAAGAAGGATTCCATCACTGTATGGATCACGACCGGACGAGATCAAGCTCAGGTTCTGAAAGGTCTGATTGATGAATCTTTTACCCCGGATACAGATGTCTCTGTCCAGTTGCGCCTCGTTCCGCCTAACATTCTGTTGCCTGCGACGCTTGCTGGAGAAGGCCCGGACGTTGCCATGCAGATGGGTGAAGATATTCCTGTCAATTATGCGATGAGGCATGCCGCGGCCGATCTGAGTAAGTTCCCGGATTTCGATGAGATTTCCGGCCGATTCCGTGAAAGCGGATTGACGCCGTATCGTTACAATGATGGAGTCTATGCTCTGCCGGAACAGCAGCATTTTCCCATGCTGTTTTACCGCAAAGATATTCTGAGTGAGCTCGGTCTGGAGCCTCCCCAAACGTGGCAGGACGTCTATAACGCCATTGCGGTGCTGCAAAAGCACAATATGGAGTTCTATCTGCCGATTGAGGATTCGCTGAACAATGCCAATATGGTCCCGAATGCGACCTATGCGATGCTTCTGTATCAGAATGATGGGGAATTTTATTCGGATAACCAGCAGAAAAGCTCACTGGATTCGGAAATCTCGATGGAAGCCTTCAAAAGGTGGACTCAATTTTATACCAATTACAAATTTCCACTCAAAGCTGATTTTCCGAACCGATTCCGTACAGGAGAAATGCCCATTGGCATTGCCGACTATACCACATACAACATGTTGACGGTGATGGCGCCTGAAATTCGCAACCTGTGGGATTTTACGATTGTTCCGGGGACGCAGCTTCAGGATGGTTCCGTGAGACATGAAGTCGCAAGCGCGACCAGCGCGGTCATGATGCTGGAGAATGCCAAGAACCAAGAGGCTTCATGGAAATTCATGAAATGGTGGACCAGCAAGCAGACCCAGATTGAATTCGGGAGAGAGATGGAAGGTCTTATGGGGGCTGCCGCTCGTTATCCTACAGCCAATATGGAGGCTTTGGAGCAATTGCCTTGGCCGGTTAAGGATTATCAAAATTTGGAGAAACAATGGGAATGGGTGCAAGGCATTCCACAAGTTCCCGGAGGATATTTTACAGGTCGTCATCTCGACAATGCCTTCCGCAAGGTCGTTAATGCGAATGAAAATCCGCGTGAAGCCCTATCGGATTATGTGCTCTATATCGATGATGAGATTGAACTGAAACGCAAAGAATTTAATCTGAAATAGAGGGAAGGGAGGGTAACGGTTGCAGCCCAAAACAGCCAAGACATCCGCCGCTCCGCCCATCCATGCGCGGCAGGTCAGCTGGTGGACCCTTTTGAAAAGGGATCTGTACCTGAGCAGGCACTATTACGTATTGATGGCACCGTTTATGCTGATCTTTTTCATGTTCACCGTCATACCAGTCGCCATTTCACTTGGACTAAGCTTTTTCCATTTTAATATGTTGGAACTACCTCGTTTTATCGGTTGGCAAAATTATTCACGGCTTTTTCTGAATGACGATGTTTTTCTGATCGCTTTGAAAAACACGCTACTCTTCGCCGTAATTACAGGACCTCTCAGTTATGTTGCCTGCTTTTTATTTGCCTGGATCATTAATGAGCTCTCTCCCAAAATTCGGGCGGTCATGACACTTGTATTCTATGCTCCATCGATATCAGGCAATGTATTCTTTATCTGGCTCATCATTTTCTCAGGTGACAGCTATGGATACATGAATGGTTTTCTGATGCGTCTCGGTGTTATTTTGGAACCCATTCAATGGCTGGCTAACGAGAAGTATGTATTAGCCATTGTAATCATCGTTCAACTCTGGCTCAGTCTGGGTACGAGTTTTCTTGCTTTTATCGCAGGACTTCAGACCATCGACCGTTCGTTGGTTGAAGCAGGTACCGTGGATGGAATCAAAAACAGATGGCAGGAGCTCTGGTATATTACACTGCCTTCGATGAGACCACAGCTAATGTTTGGCGCGGTGATGCAGATTACAGCTTCGTTTGCCGTCGCCGAAATCTCGATCGCATTGGCTGGATTCCCGAGTGTTAACTATGCGGCGCACACGGTTGTAACCCACCTAATGGACTTTGGCACGATTCGCTTCGAGATGGGATACGCGTCGGCGATTGCCACCGTCTTGTTCGCGCTCATGCTCGGAACGAACATTTTCACGCAAAAAATGCTGAGAAAGATAGGTGAATGACAATGACCAGCAAGGTACGGGCCGTCTTTGGCATGTCGAGAAAACTCAATCGGTCCTTTACCGTCAGCCTGATGCTTTTTGCATTGCTGGCTCTGTTCGGATCATTCATGGTGTTGCCGCTCATCTACGCCGTGAACAATGCGTTCAAACCGCTGGATGAGTTGTTCATATTCCCACCGCGCTTCTGGGTGAACAATCCGACCACGGAAAACTTCTCGGATCTGATTAACCTTATGGGCAATTCATGGGTCCCGTTATCCCGTTATATAGCGAATACGCTGCTCATTACGCTTGTAGGCACAGCAGGGCATATTCTTCTTGCTTCGGCAGCGGCGTATCCACTTGCCAAATATCGCTTTCCCGGTTCAAAAGTGTTGTTCACTATCGTAATTCTGTCACTTATGTTCTCACCACATGTGACAGCGATTCCCAACTACATGGTTATGTCCTGGCTGGGATGGATCAACACACACGCTTCCATTATTGTGCCATCGCTCGCGTTTTCACTGGGACTTTTCCTGATGAAACAGTTCATGGAGCAAATCCCGGATGCATTGCTGGAAGCTGCAAAAATTGATGGGGCTAACGAATATCGGATATTTTGGAGCATCGTGATGCCCAATGTTAAACCGGCCTGGCTTACGCTCATGATTTTGCAGTTTCCCGCCCTCTGGGGAACAGATGGTGGCAGCTTTATTTATAGCGAAAATCTCAAAACGTTGCATTATGCGCTCAGCCAGATTATTCAAGGGGGGATTGCTCGGGCAGGGGTTGGTGCTGCGGTAGCATTACTGCTCATGATCGTACCAATTACCCTGTTCATTATCTCTCAGAGCAGTGTCATACAAACGATGGCTACTTCAGGCATGAAAGAGTAGAAGGGAGGCAGCAAAGTGCGAAAAAGCACATGGAACAAATGCGGATGGATCACCATGGGCATGGCCTGCCTCCTGTTCTTAGGTACAGAGGCAGCACCCGCTAACGCAGACGGTTCATCTGACGCATACCAGTACTCCTATTGGGCAGAAGCCGTTCCCGCTCCCGCTGCATATGAAGCGACGGGAATGATTACAGGCACGAAGCTAAAGATCGGGGCATTCAAAGAGCCCAGTGATATGCATGTCACAGCCGATGAGCATGTGTTCGTCCTGGATTCAGGCAATGGCCGTATTGTGGAGATGGATCGTGAACTGAAGCTGATTCGTGAGATTGATTCATTTGAGCGGGATGGCAAAAAGGAGCAATTCAAAAATCCACAGGGACTGTATGTAACGAATAATGGGCATATACTCATTGCGGATTCAGATAATCATCGGGTTGTGCATTTGGATGAACAGGGCCAATTGGTCAAAATTGTGGAACAGCCCCAATCGGATCTGTTAAAACCGGATTTTCAGTTCAAACCGCTGCGGATTGTCATGGATAAAGGAGAACGAATCTATGTCATGGCGGAAGGTGTATTTGATGGATTCATGGAATTCAACGTGGATGGTACCTTCTCTTCATTCATTGGGGCGAACAGGGTACAGGTGGACCCGGTAGAGTATCTCTGGAAACGTTTCGCAACCCGACAGCAACGCAGTCAGATGGTCATGTTTACCCCGACGGAGTTCACCAATCTGGACATAGACGAAGAAGGGTTTATCTATGCAACCAGCGGAGACCGGGGCAAGGAACCCATCAAGAAGCTCAATGCCCAAGGAACAGACATCCTTCGAAGAGAAGGGTATCAACCACCTCAGGGGACCTGGTGTACAGCAATGAGCTTGGACCTTCCCGGCTGATTGATGTGGATGTAGGCGAAAGTGATATGTACTCCGTGCTGGATTCCAAGATGGGACGAATCTTTACGTATAACGGTGACGGTTACTTGCTCCACATCTTTGGTGGCATTGGAAATCGACTCGGTCAATTCAATACCCCGGTTGCACTGGAGCGCGCGGGAGACCGGATGCTAGTGCTGGACAAAGCGCTCGGTGAGATCACTGTATTTCAGACGACAGAGTATGGCCGTACACTGCACGAAGCGGTTCATAGTTATTTTAATGGGAATGAAGATCAAGCCTCGGTACTTTTCTCCAAAGCTGCCGACATGAATGCGAATCTGGAGTATGCCTATGCAGGGATTGGCAAAGCATTGCTACGTCAAAAGGAATACGCAGAATCTGCCCAATACTTCAAGCGAAGCATGGAGCGTGAAGGTTACTCCAAGGCATTCCTCTTGTTCCGCAAAGACCTGCTACGAGAGCATTTCTCGTGGATGATGTCTGGATTGGTACTGGTTGCAGCTACGATTGTAACTGTCATCATCGTTCGCAGGCAGAAAAGGAGGACTACGAATGCAGGCGTCAAGTAAACAACTGTACCAATATCCGCTACACCTCATTTTTCATCCGTTTGACGGGTATTGGGAGCTGAAATATGAGCGGAATCAGAGAACAACGCTGCTGATTGCATGTATGATTCTGGGGCTGCTGGTTGTCACCAAAATTCTTCACGCCCAATACAGCAGTTTCCTGATTAATTTCAACAATCCGAATCGCTTGAACAGCCTGCTGGAAATGATGTATGTCATCATTCCCGTGTTGTTCTGGTGTATAGCCAACTGGTCGTTGACCACGCTTATGGACGGCGAAGGCAAGTTTTCGGAGATTTTTATGTCCACATGTTTTGCCCTGGTTCCGTTGTTTCTGATTCAGTTTCCATGGATCTGGCTGAGTCTTGTCATCTCCGTTCAGGAAACCGCCTTTTATTATTTCTTTAACGCTCTTGCCATTGGCTGGACGTTGTATCTGTTATTCGTTGGCAACATGACGGTACATCAATATTCTCCGGCCAAAACAGTGCTTACGATGCTGCTTACGCTTGTTGCCATGGCATTCATGGCATTTCTATGCCTGTTGTTCTTCAGTCTGGTACAACAGATCGTGTCCTTTGCAGTGACTATCTATCAGGAATTAGTGCTTCGGGGCTAAGGAAGGAGGAATGTGCAATGAATGCCGTAGCCAAAAAAATAACCGGAATATTGCTCATTAGCAGTCTGCTCATTAGCGGTTGTCAGTTCTCATCCACACCAACGACCCAAGTTTCTGCTACTGCTATGGAGCAAACTGGAGTTCCCTCCCTGCCTCCCGGAGAAAAACTGACAGCTTCCTTTAGAGATGAGCGTCTTCCAGACATGATCGGGGTCGCCCGAAACGAAGCGTTGCAGTTGTTCATCCATGAAGATACGGCCGAGATTGCAGTTCTACACAGGGATAGTGGTCAGATTTGGCGCAGCAATCCGGAGAATCGCGCGCAAGACGGGATCGCTGCTGGAATCAATAAAGACCTCCTGTCATCGCAAACCAAGCTTAGCTTCTTCAACAGTCTGGGGCAGAGCAGTACAGTGAATTCGTATACCGACAGCGTAGGGCATAGGCAGGTAAGTTACGAACCACTGCCAAACGGTGTTCGGGTGAACTATCAGTTCGGGAACAATGAGAGCTCCATTGAAGACCTGCCTGTGAAAATCAGCAAGGAACGCTTTGAGCAAAAGCTGTTGGCCCAGCTCGACAAGACCGGTCAGCGGGCTTTGAAGATCGGTTATGCAGAGGACAAAGACGAAGGTGTCTATGTCCGAATCGACAAAGCGATGCAGGGGCTTCAGTTATCCAGGGCTTTGAAAGCTTTGGAAACAGCCGGTTATACATCGGAAGACCTTGAACTGGATCATGCAGAGCATGGGATTGAACAAGAGAGAAGTGGCCCCAGGCTGTTCATGCTCACGATGGAATATGAGCTGGAAGGGGAAGACTTGCTTGTGCGAGTCCCGGCATCCGGCATCCATTTCCCGGAACAATACCCGGTCAACAGCATATCCGTACTGGATTATTTCGGGGCCGGAAGTACGAGTGACCAAGGCTCCATGCTGGTACCGGACGGTTCGGGAGCACTAATCCATTTTAATAACGGTAAGCTCCAGTACCCAGGCTATCAGCAAGATATTTATGGGCCAGATCTGACGATGAAGTTGCGGGAGGTAAATTCGAGTGAAGCTAAAGCAAGGCTACCGGTATTTGGCCTGATTCGGGAGGGCGGTGCTTTCCTGGGGATCATCGAAGAAGGAGCGGCAGCTGCTGTTGTGAATGCGGATGTTAGCGGTAAACTGAACAGCTATAACAACGTATATCCAAGCTTCTACGTCGTGAACAAGAGCGATGTCACACTCCAGGCAAGTGACATGGTTCGAACACTTCCTAAATTCCAGAAGAAGCCGACCTCCTCAGATTTTGTTGTACGTTATGCATTTGTTGGGGCAGATAAGGCTTCCTACTCCGGCTTGGCGGGTCTATACCGGAATTATCTGGTCAGTACGGGAGGTCTTCCCGAAATGCAAGCAAGTGAGGGGGAACCAGACATCCCATTTTACCTCAAACTGGTCGGCGGTATGACAACCAAAAAGCATATGCTCGGTATACCCTACGATTCCACTCAGGCCTTAACCACCTTTGAGGAAGCGCAGCAGATCCTGACCATGCTCAAGGAGAAGCAGGTATCGAATATTCAGGTCCGCTATGCCGGATGGTTCAACGGAGGCCTGAAGCATAAACTGCCGGATTCCATCAAGGTGGATGGGGTATTGGGTGGGAAGAAAGGTATGCGGGAATTCAGTGATTATGCTCGTGAAGCGGGGATCGGTTTCTATCCGGATGTCGCTGTGCTGAACGTGCATTCCAAAAGTGGATTCAGACCAACCAAAGAGGCTTCCCGGACGCTAACACAGGAACCGGCGGCTCTATATCCGATGGACCCGGCAAGACAACGACGTGACCGGGATCGATTACCATCGTATGTTCTTTCTCCCAACGTGCTTGATCATGTGACGGAAGAAATGTTAGAGGAACTCAAGCCATTCCAAACGGATGGGTTGTCCCTCAGGGATCTGGCAGAACAGCTGAACAGCGATATGAATCCGAAGAAGCTTCTGGATCGGACGGAGGCAGTACAGCACGTCACCAGAACATTGGAGCGGATCAAGCAACAGGCAACATCCGTTGTTGCCGAGGGAGGGAATGCGTATGCACTCCCCTATGTGACATCTTTGACGGATGCACCGATGAGCAGCAGCCAATTCAAGCTTGAAGATGAAGAGATTCCCTTCTTCCAGTTAGTTATACACGGTAGCATCAGCTACACCGGTTCTCCCTACAATCTCACGACGTATACGAATGCGAGACAGTATGTGTTGAAACTGATTGAATATGGAGCGAGCCCTTATTTCACCTGGTTTAATGCACCGAACCATGTCGTGAAAGAAACAGATTATGATAACCTTTACGCTGCGAATTATGAGCAGTGGATTGACCTGGCTGCGGAGATGTACAACGAGGTCAATGAGGCGAACCAGTCGTTTGCCGGGCAACCTATGATATCTCATGATCAACTGGCGGAAGGTGTATTCCGAACAACGTATGCCAATGGCAGATTTGTTCTCGTCAATTACAACGATACTTCCGTACATGTTGAGAATCATACCGTGGAAGCCCAAAGTTATGTGACAGGTGGTGAGCAGCTCTGAAAACGTTCCTGAAATTGAAATGGGGAAGTCGTACGTATGCTCAGCAGAAAGCCATGTGGGGAATCATCTATGTGCTTCCCTGGCTTGTCGGGTTCGTGCTGTTCTTCTTTGTTCCATTGCTGGCTTCCCTGCGATACAGTCTGAGCTCCATTCAGGCCAATGCAGAGGGGATCTCGATACAATTCACTGGTGTAGCCAATTATATTCAGGCGCTTACCGTGAATACAAGTTTCAACCGGGCATTAATCGAATCTATTACGGATGTCATTGTGAACGTGCCGCTTATCGTCATATTCAGCCTGTTCCTTGCCGTTATTCTGAACCAGCAGTTCAGAGGCCGTGCAGTGGCGAGATCCATCTTTTTCCTGCCAGTCATTCTGGCATCAGGAGTTATTATGTCGCTGGAGAGCACGAGTCTGATTGATGCTGTGAACCAGAACAGCACCGGCGGAAGTGCACTCGGCACATTTGAACTGGAGAATCTGATGCTGGATGCCGGAGTCAGCGAGTGGATTGTGACGTATTTAAGCAGTGCTGTGGATCGGATCTATCAGATTGTCAGTCAGTCCGGGGTGCAGATCCTGATCTTTCTGGCAGGCATCCAGACCATCTCGCCTCAACTGTATGAGGCATCCAAAATGGAAGGTGCTACAGGGTACGAGTCTTTTTGGAAAATTACGTTCCCGATGGTCAGCCCCTTATTTTCGTCAACATGATTTATACGGTCATCGATTCTTTTGCCAATAATGCCATGACCGAGCTTATCCGGGATACCGGATTCGTCAAATTCGATTTTGGTTTAAGTTCCGCCATGGCCTGGGTCTATTTTCTCGCCATCGCTATCATTCTTGTGATTGTATCCATTATTTTCTCCAAACGTGTCTTTTACCAAGATTAGAAAGGAGGGCGTCCAGCGTGACGACATCACGATTATTATCGTTGGAACACTGGAAAGGCTGGTTGTGGTCCCTCGTAAGATTCATACTGATTACTGGCCTTTCCTTTGTTATCCTGTTTCCGATATTCCAGAAAGTATCGACATCCATCAAGGACAAGGGTGATCTGTATTCGGCGGTCGTGGTATGGATTCCTCAGAACTTCTCGATCGACAATTTCAAGCAGGCCATCCATGTCATGGATTACTGGACAACGCTGTTCAATACATTTGCGTTGTCTGCAACGACGACCCTACTGACAACAGTGTCTTGTGCTCTTGCGGGATATGGTTTCGCCAGGCTGAAATTCAAGGGAAGTAACTGGTTGTTCGCAGGTGTCATCCTGACCATACTTGTTCCGCCAACGACTATTCTCATTCCGGTGTACCTGAACCTCAAAAGTTTTGATCTGATGGGGCTCATCACACTGATCGCTGGCAAGCCTGTGAATCTGCTGAACACCTATTGGCCGTTTATTCTTACCGCAATTACGGCCAATTCGCTGAAGGCAGGATTGTATATTTTCATCTTCCGCCAGTTCTTCAGGGGTATACCCAAGGAAGTGGAGGAGGCGGCATACGTGGATGGCGCAGGTATCAGCAGAACCTTTGCACGAATCATGTTGCCGAACGCGATACCTTCCATGGTTACCGTTATGCTATTTTCCTTCGTCTGGCAGTGGAATGACAGTTTCTACACGACAACCTATCTGACATCCAGCAAAGTGATGTCCACCCAGTTGTCTTCACTCCCCTATAATCTGGCCCAACAAGTCAGTGATGGGGCTTCCAAGGCAGATCCATTTTATTTAAGCATGATTCAGGATACAGGCATTTTACTTGCCATTCTGCCCTTGATCATCATCTACCTGTTTGTGCAGCGTTACTTCGTGGAGAGTGTGGAACGTACAGGGATTGTCGGATAAAACAACCGGAGTCAAGACAAATTCAAACGGAAGGAGAGGGTCTTCATGCAAGAGAGAATGCGGTTCTTGGTTTGGAACGGTTTACGGAAACGTGCACCTACAGCGGTTGAGTTTGTAAACTCACCATTTGCAGGTTCATTGTAAGCCAAACCATGTTCAGGAGGAATTATATTGAAAAAGATGATAAGATCATGCAAAATCATGCTCATTATTGCGTTGCTAATCACCATAGCTCCATGGGGAGAGAATCGTGCCGAAGCATGGGTCGGTATGCCGATGGACAAGCTTCACGTCAATGGTAAAAATCTGGTTAACAGTAACAACCAGCCTGTTGTGATGAGCGGATGGCATCAGCCTTCAGGTGCTTACTGGACATACCAGAATAGCAATTATTATCTGAATCTTCATGGTAACAATCGCCATGCTGCCACATTAGCTTATCTGAAGGACATTACGGATACGTTCACAAGTACAAGTCCCAAATACGGAAGCAGCCACGGCTGGAATATGAATCAGATCCGTCTGTTCATTGACCGTGAGGACATGGGTGACGTAGCAGCAGGTACTTACAATTTTGCGGGTCTACAAACAGTAACGCAGAATGTCATTATCCCTTATATCCAATACGCCAAAACCAAAGGTGTATATGTCACGCTTGGCCTTGACTTCACACTGAAGGATGACCAGGGGACCACCGCAGCCAATCTGCAAAAGTTCAATCAAATATGGGGTTATCTCGCTGAACGTCCAGAAATCAAAAGTGCAGACAACGTACATTTTGAGCTGATCAATGAGCCGATTAAATCGTACGCCAACGGACACTGGGGTGGCTATAATGGCGAGAACGACTTCGTGGATCACTGGAACGATCTGCGCAATTTCCAGAATTCCATTATTTCTACCATCCGTAGCAAAGGTGCAGACAATGTCATCTGGGCCGCTGGACTTGGATACAACCAGTTCTATAGTCTGACTGCAAGCCATCCTTTGACAGACCCACTGAACAATTACGGTTATGCTGTTCACTGGTACCCAGGGTATGGTGCGTATGACAACTTTTCGATCCTTCAGGATCAGTGGAATACAAATGTAAAGGCTGCGGCCGATAAATATCCAATCAATATCACAGAAGTAACATGGTTCAAAAAGAAAGCTGGCGATTCCGCTTACTGGGATCTGTTCAACGGTAGCAATGAAGGCTTTGGTAGCAATACCAAAACCATTTTTAATGCATCAGGCAATGTCAGTATTGCAGCACATATGAACGGTTTTATTCTGGGTGAAGGACAACGAAGCTCCTTTGCCGATCCTACGGCAGGCCTGAAGTGGGATGGAGATGCTTCACGTAGCGCGATGGGACGGTTCCTCTTCAACTGGTACTATGAACGTGCACAGTCTTATCCGAACGGCGGCACGCCATCAAGCGGATTAATCTCGGGAACAACCTACAAGATTGTAGCCAGACATTCTGGCAAGGTTATTGATATCCCCGGAGGTCAAAATGAGAACAATTTGCAGCTTCAGCAATGGAGCGATTTGGGAGGCAATCCTCAAAAGTGGGTGTTGAATCAGCTTGCTGGTGGGAATTACACCTTGACAAGTGTGAATTCGCCAGATAAAGTAATCGACATTCGAAACGGCACGAATAATAATGGTGAAGTGGTTCAGTTGATGAGCAATTTGAATACTTCCGCGCAGCACTTCAAAGTCAACGACCTGGGCAATGGATATTGGAGTATTATCAACGTTAGCAGCAACAAGGCTATCGAGGTAACAGCTTCATCTACAGCAGACGGTGCAAAATTGCAGCAGAACGATTTCACGAATGCAACGAATCAGCAATGGAAATTCATTGCGGTCAATAACTAAGCTAACGCTTAACAGCAAGGACCTTCTCAAGCCAATATGGCTAGTGGAGGTCCTTATTTGCGTTCACAAGAGACTACAAATGTGAATACATCGCATGCGCTTTTATTATATATTGTGTATTGTGGTTAGATTGTACGTAGATGTACCATAAGGAAGAAGATGTACCTTCACCAAGAATATATACAGAGTGTATCATTAAACGGCTGAGTTGCACGTAATCTTGTAAACGCTTACTAATAGGAGGTACATATGCAGAAGCAATGGTCCAAATTTTCACCAGTGTTTCGGAGATTTTTGATTTCGTATCTCATTGTTCTGATGATTCCTCAAATTGCCGGGTATGCCTCCTATAGAACATCCATTGAAGCCGCAAGGACAAGTTCCATTGAGAACAGTTTGAAATCGCTCAATCTCGGCAAGGAAATTATCGAACGAAATCTGATTCAGGTTGAAGTCTTCACGAGACAATTAGCCGTTAACCAGGATCTGTACCGGTTGATTGCAGATCCTAAACCGATGGACATCAACAATGTATATGGTGTGGGTCGTATGCAACGCAGCCTGTCCATATACAGCACCACTAACGAATATCTATCCCATTTCTTCATTTACATTCCGAATTACAATGTCATCATCACACCAACAACCGTGTATTACCGACCGGAGCATTATTACGCCGCTAATTCGTTAGA
>NZ_PKQK01000008.1 GCF_002968835.1 Paenibacillus sp. PCH8
GGTCGTTGGGTCTGGATCGGTAACAAAGAGTTCCGGAGTACAGATGATAAAGTGTTTAAGTTAACCAAGTTAAGTGATTTTAAAGCATATACACAAAGTGAAGAATTCTTCAAAAATATTAAGCTTGAGAAATACAAGAATATTAAGATTATTAAGGAAAGTGATCTTCCTATCAAGTTAGGTGACGGACAAATTGTATATGAGATTAACAAGACAAAAGATTCAATACTAGGCGATGGAGTTCAAATCCGTAGCAGCCAGAGAGGGAACTCAATTACATTTTTAGTGAAGAACAGTTATGGTCGTGGTCGTGGAGTAGTAGATGCTGCATTTATCAATAATGACGATAAGACAGGCATGAATTTTTATCCCGTACTAAGTCGGTTGGATAAATTTAGAAACGGTGAATATCTTGATAGCTACGAAGGATGGAAAAATTTCAAAATGACACAGGCAGACTATATTCTTTTAAGAGATGGTGAGCTGGACGAATACGCTGTGGCCATCATTAATCCGTTTAAGTAAAGGAGCTATGATCTGAATGAAAAGGACCATCAGTTCCATACTCAGTTTAATAATCATTTTGTCCTCTGTGCTTGTACTTTTTACTTTTCAATCTGGTGAAGCTGAAGCAGCAATTTACCCTGTGGGTGCAAGTCGATATACGCAAGACGAAAACAATCCAAACCTTTACTATTTTGTTGGAATGGTGTATTACGAAGTTTGGAAAGACAGTGGAGGTAAATGGACTGATAAAGGACATAAACCGGGAGATAAAGTTAGCGTTGTAGATGGTGGAACCTACCAGTTTACATTTGCCTCTGGTCGAAGAGTCAAAAATATCACAGTTAAACCTTTTAATTTTGACGGGGGCCCTACAGCAGACAAAATTTTCAAAACTTCGCGTGGTGGAGAATTAGCTGAAAAGCCCCAGCAATATTATAATGATGCAACATCAAGCAGAAACTATGATAACTATGATAATACACCGGTATTAGGAAAAGGTACGAACTCTGCACGGAAAGAAGTTATCGTTAAAGATGGAGTATTATTAGCCAGGGCACAAGCAGTCGATAGAAGACTTGAGGAAGAAATAGAGAACAAAAAAGTCTTTCACCCAAATGTCGAAGGCTATCGCTATTTCTTCCCAACCCTGTTCACTATTGAGCTGGAACCGGAAGAAGGCAAAGCTGTGGTAAAATACTGGACCACAACTGGCCAAAGCCTTGATGGTGTAGACGGATTTGCCAACAAGGAAGTGAAGCTGGAGAAGGATAAGTCATACAACTTCACCCATACCGCTCCTAGTGAGAAGTACACGTATGAGGGTCACAAGAAAAGTACACAAGGAGATCCTTCGAGCTTATCTCGAAAGTCGGGAGATCCAGGACAGTTTGTATACAATGGCCAGTATCCGAACTATTACGTGTACTTCTACTACAAGCTTAAAGGAGATCCACCACCACCTGGAGGACCAACTTGTACCCAACCGGCTCCAGGGCGCACCATAGATGGCAAGTACATGGATCCGGTCGTCACAGCCATGATTAAAGCCGATCAGCGCGGAAGTGAGATGTTCGATGTGCTGAAGGGTATTCCGACATCGGAAAGCTTGTACGGAAATGTCTTCAGTCGAGATTATTTGTTCCAGAACAAATTTGTGCAGATGACCGGCACATGCGAATACAAGGTTACCGTCTTGCAAAAATGGACCTTAACATGGATGGATCCCAGAACGGTTACTTCGCCTAATGGTCAAACATCTACGGTCTATGATATTCCGAGATCTGAACCAGATGAGCGGAGACCGGAGTACACTGTCATTCGTCCATACTCGTACTGGACAATTGCTGAACTGGGTGTATATAACATCATGGAAGCTACGCTTGAGAACTACGCTCTTAGCGGTGAACAAATCGTGATCACGCCTGAAGGCTATACGCCACCAGACTTTACGGCCGACACCATCGGTGATATTTACCCTGCTCCAGATCCGGGTATCGTTCCTGGACCATCTCGAACGAAGCCGGGGGAACAAGCAGACCGTCTATGGATGAAGAAAATCTACAGGCAGTAGCCGAAGCTGCTGTTCCGGATGTGCAAGTCGAGAACGATTCCCTGATATTCAAGGGCCAAACTATTATGAATAAGCAGCGCACAGCGAAGGAGGGTCCGCAGCCTGGTCAAATACCAGCTCCAGTGCATATCGGAAAAGACGTGCTGTACAGCCCGTACAACTATATACCTACTGAAAAAGTCAACAAGAAGGATACAACCAGCAAAGGAAAAATCAATTACATCCTGGCCGAAGGTAGCATCGATGCCGAAGAGGAGGAACTTGAATACGATATCCACGGCATTAACACCGTAACCGTCCATACGCCTGTTGTGAACTACTCTGCCGTGTCGGATGATCAGCCGCACAACCAGAAAACGAAGCCTAATATGAGCCGATCAGCATTGATTCTGGAGAGACCGTTTACCGTCCGGATCCCAACGTCTGGACAACACCTGGATGTTAGTCAGTATCCTGGATACGGAAATCGGGATTATGCCAAATATTTCCGGACTAAACAAGTGCGATTCATGTTCGATGTCTATACTGGCAGTCGAAATCAATTTATCCCGGCTAACACTTGGATCGACATACCGGTGAATCAACTGGATACTGAGTTCTATCTGCCTGTATGGGTAGATGAAGGTGACTACCAAGTGTACTTCCGGAATATCGCTGAAAATGCTCCGGAGGGATATAACTGGCAGTCAGACGCAAACTTGGATCTGGCCAATCACGCAGCAGTAGACGAGGTTTCTGTGGAAGTCATTGGACGGTTATATGATTTTCATGTCACGGATATCGCGGACTACAACTGGGAAAGAGTGTTCCGGACATTCGCCGGCAGTAAAGATCCGAGCGGGGCTTCCTACTGGGTAGGACAGAATGGTATTGATGGAGATCCCCGCGGTAACCTGGCGCAGTACACATTGCCGATACGTCCGGGTAGTAACCCATTAACGGGTATGAGCAATGTCTCAGTAAAAACTGGATACCACTTCAAGTTTGACTTCAAAACGAAGGGGAATATGTTCAGTAAACAAGATGGAATTCGTATAACTCCGACATTTACATATGTAAGTAAGGGCGGTGGTACACCAATACCAGTTGACTTGTATTACAAAACTAATGAGAAACCATTTGTGAAAATTGGATCTGAAGAGGATACAGTCCAGCGTTATGTCGTTTTAAATGAGCGACTACGGAATGTTCCGCTGGGAGACATGAAGAATTCAGGGTACTGGAAATACGATCAGCACTTGACGACAATCGAGAAAGTTGGGGTCGATCGAGAAGAGTTTATGAGGAACTACGTACTGAAATACACTAAGCTAAAAACGCCTGTCGGTGGGTACGATAAGCTCATTCTTCCGGAACAGCTCAAGACGCTGATCGGATCAAAGGACATACCAAGTAATGCTTCTGTTACGCCGGAACGTGCAAATGCATCGATACAGCAGTGGTACGGTGAGTACAGCATACCAGCAGCTCCATATGTCGTCCCGGCTGGAACAAATCTGGCTGAATACGGCCGTACAAATGGCGGACTCACTGATAAATCACCTATCTTCTTGAAAGACGGATATATCGTCGTGAATTTTGATATCGAGTCCATCCAGAACGGGAAAGTCAATGATCCGCATTTGCAATACATTCATGCACCATTGATGAACCAGTGGAAATTGGAAGGGTACCAGAATTCAATTCTGGACTCATTTATGAAGAGATACAACGTTAAGGATGGAGATGTCATGTTCTACAACGCTGATAAATCCAGCCGAGATGACTTTAGCGCACAAGCACCACACTAATATTCACGGGGCTGTATCACTGCCCCGTTCTTTTTTTAAGGAGGGAGATTAAAAATGAGATTTTTTTTGAAAATAAGCTTACCTTTATTTTTTTTCGCTTTTTTTTGGATATTCACACTTCAAACACAGGTAAATGCTGCATCGGACGTTGATTTTTTACTCTCGCCGGTGAAAGAAATTGAACAATCAAGCGGGTATTACCGTGACGAGGTGACCGGTGGGGAAACGAAACAATACACATTTTACCTGAAGAATCTTGTTAAGAAGCCGATCGATCTATGGATCTACCCGGCAGATGCAGCTCCTATGGTCAACGGTGGAAAGAGCTACATGCTGAAGGGGGAGAAGAATACTTCCGTGGGCGCATGGATAGCCCCATCCAAAGCACAGAAAGTCCGGTTAAAACCACTTGAAAAGCTGAAATACGTTTATACCGTAAAAGTGCCCAAGGATCTGGATCCGGGGGAATATGTGGGAGGCATTGTAGCTGAACAAATTCCTGCTGAAGAAGCGAGTCCATCCCAGGTCCAGGACAAAGCGGTATTGCTGATCGAGCGTATCCCACGCATCGGGGTCCAGATCGTACTGGAGAAGGACAAACAGGCTGCTGTGCAAGACATGAGCATTGATGACTTCAAGCACAGTTACATAAGCAATGGTTATTCGCAGCTCACCATCAAGTTGGCCAATACAGGGAACATCTTGCAAAGGCCAAGTGGACTTATCATGATCCGTGATGCAAACGGCAAAGGGATCTTTAGCCAGTCCTACGATGCAGCCGCTGAAGAAAAATCTATCTACGCAGGTAAGACAGCAGACATGGTCTATCACGTTAAAGATCAGATCCTATGGCCAGGGGAGTATAGTGCGTACTTCGAAACCAACTTCAACGGGAAGAAGGTATCCAGAACCTTTAATTTCACGATTACTGAAGCAGATGCAAAACTTGCACAGGATAGTCTGAGTAATGCAGGTCTCCTGCAAGGACGTGGTGGAATTATAGATTGGCTGCAAAATCATCCATGGGCCATTGTTGCTGGAGCCTTCGTGCTTATTCTAATTTTTGGAACGTTCTTCTTGTTGTTATTCCTAATTTTAAGAAGAAAAAAGAAAGAGGACGAGCAGGATCGGCAACAAGTTAGGCGGCAAACCCTCCAAACACCACAGGCTTAGCGTGTAGCGTATTTTCTTTCAAGAAGGGAGGTGGTTTACATGTGATCGTTACATTGTTCGAAGGTATGTTCAAAAATAAAAAAAAGGGATGTGAATGAATGAAACGATTCTGGTTTGCCGCAATTTTAGCTTTAGCCCTTGCTATGCCGAGCGTGGCTGCAGCAGAGGACATGGAAAAAGAAGTACAGGTGACCGGTGGTAATTTCATGGTAAGTCAGTCAAAAATGAATTTTACGGATATTACGCTATCTGTTCGGCTACAACAAAAATCTCAGGCAGTGGTTACATCTCGCGCTATTGATGATAGAGGTAATGGTGGTGGATGGACAGTGAGTCAGGCAGCTACAGACTTTGTGACAACAATCGACGGGAAAGAATTTTATATTCCCATCGATGCAGTCCAGGTAACCGCAACTCTCAAGAATACCATTTCAGGGATCCCGCTTGATTTCAGCCAGGGCGGAAGTCTAGCAAAAGAGCAGGTACTATCGCATCAGCCAACTGTACTCTATTCGGCAGATGTGAGTACAGGACAGGGAGCATATGATTTTGAGCTGAATTACACACTTTCTCTGCCGAGAGTAATTAAAACTGCAGATGGCAAAGAGAGTGGTGTCATTTCTGGAACGTATAAATCGAAATTCACAACGACTGCTACATCAGGAATTTAAGGAGGGCACTATGGAATCAAACAATAAACGAAAAATTAAGATCGGATGGAAAAGAAGTTTGATCTTTACTCTAGCTTTAGCATTAATTCTTGGTGTGCCACTTAGTAACATGGAATCCAAAGCCCAGGCGGCCACATTCGATAAAATCAATAAGATCACGAGTCACAGTTTATACTGGAACTCTTGGGATAATGCTTCAGCGTTTATGCTAACAATGGATAGTGGGAAAACTTATGGAGTACAGCGTTATCAGAATGTCGCAGAGTCACCTGTGGGTGCAAGAAATGTCCAAATGCAGAATGGTTACACTCCACCAGGAGCAAAAACCCTTGTTTCGTACATTAATGAATCTGACGATTTCTATGTGGATACGGTTTTAGTTGAGACAGGTGTAAAGGATTACGTAAGAGGATACAGAACTATTTTTATTCTGAAAAAAGATGGTTCTGTTACTGCTCTTGGAAACGGGAGTTCAGGGGAGTTAGGTATAGGATACAAACAATCTAAATCTATCCCAACAGAAGTTGTCGACCCAGACACTGGAGAACCAATTACTGGGATAGAAAAGATTTTCTTTCTAGGTGGGGCTAATCCCAGTTCAAACAATTCAAATTATGAAGGTGTGCTTTTGGTATCAAAAAATCAAGTGTATCTTGTAGGTCAGGCTTTTGGACTTAATAGTTATACTGATGCTAAACCAGTAAAAGTAAATATGTTTCCGTCTTTTACTACGAGTGATGCTTTTAATATGGAATATTTAGAAGATCGAGTATTTTCTCAAGAATATCGTAGAACTACAGGTTACGATGGTGCAAATACTTTCTTTGAGCGTAGAGTTTTTTCTATCAATGGTAAGAAGTATTCTTTAACTGATTTATATAAACCAGATCCAAAAGTTGATACAGAGCTAAAATCAACAGCTTTATATCCATTACCTGACGATTTTGATATCAAGAATTTGAAAAGAGGAGCTTATTCTTATATGAGCGGTGGAGGTGGATACTATGTAGAGACAAACACCACGTATGCATATAAGTCTCCAGATAGCACCTTATCTACATGGGGAACTACCCCAACAACCTATTTAACGGGTACGAACAACGTGTTTGAAAGTACACCAAAAATTTTAGCAACTTCCGTTGATGCATTTAATATCACTAATGGTGGCAACATTCTTTATCTTAAAAATAAAAATGTGTACGGCTATGGTCCGAATAAAGGAAGTCGTCTTGGAGTAGATGGCGGCGCTATATCATCCCCTGTTAGGATATCAGGGGATGCAAATCAAATTAAAAATATCAAGAGTATTGCTGTTAATAATGCAGCAAACTATGCACTAACAGAAGATAATCGGTTGTACTCATGGAGCAACAGTACCAATTTCACCTTGTCATCGAAGAAATATTTAGACCTTTTTTCAGTTAGTTTCGATGCACAAGGACTAGCTAAAACATATGCAATTTCGGAAGACTTTAAGCTCTATGAACTGACAAGTCTTACGGCCGTTGAACTTGTTTCAGCTACTTTGCCGAACGTTGCACCAAAAGATTATGTCGCACCTATAACGGCTCCTGAAAAACCATTATTAACCATTACATCGCAAGACAAATTCAACCAGAATGTTGTTTCCATAAATTATGGAACATTCGCTGATATTGCGACAAAACAATATCAAATCAATGGTGGAGGATGGTTGAATTACACCAGTGAAATTCTAATTACCCAATCCGGTAACGTCACAATTCAAGCTCGGTCTGCTGATAGTAAAGGCAATATCTCAGACGTGGGTGAACTAACTATCACTAACAACCCGATTGTCATAAACTCTGGGGATCCAAGGATTGAAAAAATTTCTGCGGATGAATTCAAAATCCATGCAGATTCAACAGGTACCACAAAGGTACAAGTGAAAATCGATGGGGCAGCTGCATGGCAAGATTATAATGTTTCGAATAATCTACTTTTGACACCTGGTGCACATACAGTCGAAGTCAGATTGCTTAATGAACGGGATCAGGAATTGATCAGTAAGTCCTTTAATGTTACAGCTGATAATCCTGAACCGGTCACGGTGAAAAAACCTTCAGTTATACAACATTTAACTGAGGATTTTGAACTGTATCTTGAGTTTGTTCATGATAACCCTGAAGGGGAAATTTGGTATTCCAGAGATGGATCTCCTTGGCAGGCTGCAGGCGGCACCTTTGAATATAACCAAGAGCGCACGGTGTTAGTAAAAGTAATAAACGATGCTGGAGTTGAAAGTGAAGTCACTGAGTTTGTCACAACTCCTGTGCCACCAAAGATCATCGTGGATAATGACAAAGTAACCATAGATCTTGGTATCGACCCATCAAGAGTCAAAGTGTATTACAAAGAAAGCACCAGTAATGATTGGATCCAGTACTACGAACCGATTACATTAACACCAGGTACACACAACATGGATATTGAAGTTAGGGATCAATACGGGGCTGTAGCCAAATTTAATGGTGGCCCATACACAGTATCAGTTATTGACCCAAATGCAGGCAACGGTGGAACGACACCGACACCAAATCCGAATCCAGGGACGGGTACACCGGTCGGTGATGAGGACGTTGAGTTCACAGTAAATAGTGGAGGACTTAGCTCTCGTTTCGAAGGTGCAGACCTCTCGACAATTATTATCGACAACACCAATCCATATCAAACCATCAATTCCGTAAGCCGGGTGCTAATTGAAGATAGCCGCGGAAACGGGAAAGGTTATCAATACAGTATGGATGTAACTGATTTCATTTCAGAACCAATGCAAGATAACTCAACAAACTCACAAAGCCTTGTGGTGAGTATTCCGGCCAATGCGCTGTCGGTCGAGGTACTAAATACCAAAACCTTAAACGGACCGGCAGCAGAGTTGTCTAACCTTGGAAAACATGTCTTCTCAGGTAGTGGACCAGAAATGCTGGCCACAGCAAGACAGTTTGAAGGCATGGGATACAACGAAATTCCGCTTAACTTCATGCTAGGTGTTCCAGATCGTGTGAAAATTGTCTCATCCGGATCTGGAAGCAAGTTCGTTCCAGGACAGTCTACGGGTCTGATGGCGGGGATTTATAAAGCGAAGGTTGTTAGTACATTAACATCAGGTATTTAGGAACTTTGAGGGGGCTTCGCTTTTATGAAGCCCCTTCCAATTGTTTCATATTGAGGGCAAGTGTAAAGGATATTTACAGTAATGAAGAAAATTGAGATGCTTCTCTTCCTACAACCTATCCACCATCCCCACTACCAAATCGATTTCAAATAATCATATGAATATCCATAAAATAGTGTTAGTATATTAGTATATTAATTAATAAGAAATGGAAAGCGAGTGATTCATTTGCTTAATACATATGAGCAATTGGAAAAATCAATCAGGGCCACAAGCAACGGTATTATTGAGAAATACCAGGATAACATGATAGACACGTTTCAATGCATGGAACAATTACATACTTGCTGTACGATGGTCGGGACGCTCATTGATAATGAAAGGAAAAGCGGTTCAGATAAAGAGTTGATTATCCGCTTAATTAAACTCCGTGATGATATATCTCAACCAGTCATGCAGATGGTATACGATCAAATTCAATCACTGAATACAAAGAAAAATAAAGTTAAAAAAGAAATATATAAATTAGAAGTTAGAAAGAATTTATTAAGTGCTGCAGCTGGCTAATCATCAGTACATAATTAAATAGCTTAGATTAGAAAAGGAGGTTGCTTTATAATTTAGCAACTTCTTTTTGAATCTGGAAAATAGCTTTGAGCAGAGCTATTAGATAATTTAATGATTAATTAAATAGAGGAGAGTTTTGAATGGTAGAAGGTATTCTGTTACCTCTTGCATGGTAGGGTTAATTATTGGCGTTGCTATAGTAGCATCTGGATTAACGAATGGCTCAAACGGGAAAGATAAGTTTGATTGGTCAGCAACCATCAAGCCTGTTTCTTGGGGACTCTAAATGCTTATTGTGTCAATCTATTGGATAGTTAGTAGGGGATAATACTTAGCACTTTTATTGTAATTGTGTTATAATCAGATCATTATGATTTGAGATTAATTTTCTTTGCCTTTTTTAAAAGACAAAGAGTGGTTCCCGGTGAAAACCGGTTTAAATTTTGGCAATGAAGCCGTGGAGAACAATAGCATGCCTATTTAGGTGTGCTTTTTTTGTTTTCTGCGGCTTTTTTTGCTTCTACTGGAGGATAAATAAATGACATTTGTAAACTTGTCAAAGTTTAAAGAAAACTTAACTACTCAACAACCGCATAGTTCATACTCCAATGGACTGTTCAAAGTAATTGATGCGGCTATGTGCAATGTTGAGAGTAATGAGGTTGATTGGAATTCATTCTCTCTACAGGAGGCTCAGCAAGCTCTTAACGAGGCCTTAGCTTATGTAGCAGATGAAATAGCTGATGAATATTCAGTACGTCCCAATGAAGGGAATGCTATTCATGTGTACCTACATAACAATGAGTCAATGTACCGGTTAAGAAGAATGAAACCAGTAAACCAAGAGACGGAAGATAACGAGTTTTTCTAAAGATTTCAAATTAGAGAAAGTTAGGTGAGGGTATGAACCGGGCTTATTTTTGTGATGAACAAGTAGGTCAGATGCAAGCAACGTATGATGCAATCACAATGGTCAAGATGTTACATGAAGCTGGGATAGATGTCCGTAACAATCCGATTAATTATTATTGTTACGGATGGGGTGATCAGGCGGATATCTTCCATGAGGCGATCAAAAGAATGTTGTTTGAAAGCTGCAACCAATCCTACTCGGACAATCTCCAAGGAGAGACTTGGGAGTATAGCATCGTATTTCCGGAAATTGAAGAAATGATGCTTCTATCCAATAATGACGAGGCAAATGAACTGTTAAAAAAGGTAGATATTCTTTTGCATTATGAATGTCCAAATTTTGAAATGGGGATGAGCGGAGTTATAAAGGGAAAGAACATCTACATCAAGATAACAGGAAACTATGGGATATATTCGAATTTCTTAGGCAGAATTATTGAACTGAGAACTATCGTACTTGGGTTCATTGCACATAAGAAGAAGATGCTCATGCAAAAAATCCAAAATATTTTCATGATAAAAATGTTGTCTCTTAGTCGGCCAATACCATTAGGTATCTCAATTTGGGCACCTAATTCATTCGTATTCATACAACTTATGAAAACGTGTGGGGTAGATTTCTCCACCGAGATTGCAGAAAATCTCAGTCTAAAGAAGATGTGTTCTTTGTTAAGGGACGTTATAAAAATTGATGAAAAGGATGAGGTAGCATGAGTTTAATTCTAACGGATAATAAAGCGGGTACTGTTGAGCATTCGCTAAGTATTAGTGAAGAAGGTAATGAATATGTAATCAGGTTGCGAGATCATAGCCTACCCTTGGTAGCTGAATTTCAGAACGGTATTAAGGTAGGAGAAGGTTTTTATACGAATGAGGATTTAGCTGAAGCATTATTACATGCTCAAAACCTCAGTGTCTTTAAAACACCTATCCTGCCACGGGGTTGTATTTCATACCTGGAGAGTACATTTAAAACCTATTGTTTCTTCGAAGTTCCATCACATCGCAGAACTGTGTTTTACCATGATGCGGTTATCGATGATGTGCCTTTTCCAAATTTAATTTTTGGTTATGAACTTAGGTCAAGAACAGATAGGTTTGAAATATGTAAGGTATTTGTGGGTGCTTTAGAGAAGGGCTTAACCAATGAAGAGTCGGAAGTATATTTTTATCCCTATACAAACGTAGATAGAACCTATGAAGTATGTTTAGGGTCATCTCAGTTACCCCAAATCACACGCATTTCTCAATTATCGACAGTGCCAGAGGTTTTTTTCAATTCACAGAACTCTGACTGTTACTATGGTCATGCAAATGGTAGTGGGCTTACCTATAGGGAACTATTAGAGAAAGTCAAAGGCAAAGAATTCCTGGATAATTATCTGAAAACGACTGGCCTGACCCTCGCTGATTGGATAAGTGGACTGACTTCTCTATCTTAGGCCAAATACAACTCAAATAAATTAGAAATAAGCTGGAGGTAATAGATATGTCTAACGAATTATTTGGTGGTTCTGATCTCTTTTCATACTTTGGGGGAGGTTTCGTAGAGCCAACGAAAGTTGATAAGGAAGAAACACTAAAATCAGTGGGTAATACGATCGACATCACTAAACGCATTCAATCCAGAAGTAAATCCGACAAATCAATTGATGGACCTGGTGTAGACACATGTGAGGGCTCAACTCAGGATGAAATTAATGCTCTATCGGATGAAACACCTATAAGTGAGTCATCAGCCGATACTGCAGAACTAGGAGTAAAAAAAGATTCGTCCAAAAATGCAGATAGCAAAGATAAAAAGCCCGTCTTTACTAACACAACATATATTTGCTACGCCGGTACGTCCAAGCTTTTAACTAAATATTTTGATATTGAAAAGATAGGGCTACTCAGTTTAGAGGATGTTCGCAAACAGTTAGAAAAAGACTTTCCTGAGATGTCAAAACAAAGAACGTTCATGAGTTTTGACGAGAAGAAGAATATAATAGTACCGGCCATCACAGGTGGGAAGAAGGGGGCTTTGCCCGTTTACTTCAACGATTCGAGAGCATACTTCTACTCTGCGAGCCAGCTCGTCGAGCATAAAGATAAGTATTCAATCTGTTACCTGGCTGCCAAAAACGGTTACTATGAGATCCGTGAGAATGGGATCGGGGTTTTTATCTCCAAATGCAACAAGGAAGAGTTAGAAGGATGGAGCAATGCTGATGAATTTTTTGCACAGCAGCCCAGGGCCCAAGAACTTGATTCTTGTCGCACCGGCTTTAAATCCAAGTTGCCGAAAATCCCTGAATCATTGGTACACCAACTAATATCATTTTTTATGGACTATTCTGATAATGATGTAGAAGTGATGGGTGTATTCTACTGGGATACCAAGCAAGGTGTTTATCTATTGGATGTTCCTAATCAAAGTGTGTCGAAGACTTCAATCGATCAGCATTATACGAGTATGCCATATTGGATTATTAAAGTTTGTGAGATACATTCTCATAATAAAATGGAAGCATATTTCAGTTCTGTAGATAACGAAGATGAACTAGGCACCCATCTATATGGTGTAATAGGAAACTTAAAACATGCAAAAGGACTCATTCGGTTTGATATTCAAACACGAGCTGGTATGGCAGGGAAATTTATTTCCTTGCTTCCTTCAGCACTTCTAGAGGGAGACTATGATAATCAAGAAGATTCATGGAACCTCATTAAAAAAGTGCAGTACCCTGCAGCCTGGCATGATCGTGTCTTGCTTGATCAGGTGGAGGTGGTTAACCATGATTAATCTACTTGATTATCACGCTAAGAATGATGATTCAGAGGTTCGCCAATCACGGATACAGAGTATGTACTACTACATTGTAATTATTGGGGCCGGCGGTACCGGTGGCTATGCAGTTCAACGAATTACCAAAATGTTAAGTGCATTTGCATCCGTAGATTCATTTCTTATGATTGCTGATCCGGATATGGTAGAGGAAAAGAATTTGCTACGACAGCCTTTCGTTAACCAGGATATAGGCGGAAAAAAGGCAAGTGTTCTTACCCAACGCTATGGTAGAACATACGGACTGAAAATCGGTTCTTATGTTGATAAATATGTGGAATCGGTTGAACAACTAGATCAGTTATTTTCATTAACTGATTTTCGTCACAAGACCGGGCAACACATTCAGAAGGTGTTAATCGGGGCAGTTGATAATGACTTTACGCGAAATGTAATGCATGAGTACTTTATGCAGACTGATGACCTGATTTATATTGACGCAGGTATCGAAGGGGTCTTTTTACCATCAGGTGATAAACCAAAGAGTGAGTGGGGAGAAGAAGAAATAACAGATCATATGGAAAGCGGATATTCCGGGCAAGTGGTAGTGGGTCTGAGGAAAAATGGAACAGAAATCCTTGAACCACTTAATAGAATTTACCCGATCGATGCAACGGATCTTATTGCGCCTTCACATAATTGTGGTCTGGAACCTTATCAACCTCAACGTATGATCGCAAATGAGATGGCAGCATTCCATATCTCAACGATTTTAAATGAGCTGTTGAGTACAAATACAATCATCGTACACTATGCAAACTTCAATGCTAGGACTGGCAGTTGCCGGCCACAGTACGTGCAAGAAGTATAGAACAGAAACCCCTGAATTTCTCATTTTGAGAGATCAGGGGTTTTTGTGAACAATAAAAAATGATGGAAATAATATAAAAATTTATTATTTCTTCATGCGGTTCTTTTGTTTGGGGTTCGCTTTTTTCTTGTTGTCAGACTTTTCTGACCATTTGGATACAATAGATCTAATTAACTCTTGTGCCACCGCTTCTAAACAATGATCTCCAAATTGGTTCAGCAATTCCTTTAGGATCTCGCACCAGTCCATATGTAACACTCCTTTCATATAAATGAAATTTTTCAGTATTTCTGAACAGCAGGTGTAATTGCCCAAACCGTAATTCAAATGATTGCTGTACGACCGGAAGATAGATTTCTAGTAACAAGTCAGTTTGAGAATGCCAATTCACCCATGTACATAGTTCATCTCCGTAGTTAGTTGACCGAATGAGAATCAACACTGAATATTGATATAGACAGTTTTTAGTACTAAAAAAAAATCTTCAGAACAAGTCCCTTCGAGAAATGCAAACTCATGCATTTACATAGTTCATCTCAATAGTTAGTTGACCGAATTGAAATGAACACCAGCATTTTTGGTGGTCGACCTCCTCAGGAAGTTCCTCCATGTCACTCCTTCAGCGATTTGCAAAGCAATGTAAATTGCGTAAATGTGTTTCAGGGTCTTGCCTTCCAAATCAAAAATGGTTAAATTCGCGGTTTCAAAGCTCAAATATCGATATTAGAAAACATTTGTGACCAAACAACAAAAAAAGACCACTTCTAAATTGAAGTAGCCTTTCTCTATTATTCTGTTTTCTCCAACAGGGTTTTTCTGTTGATTCGAAGTATTGGATAACAAAACGTTGTATAATTAGGATTGTGATTCTGAGAACATCGGACTAGGAGAAATCGTTGGCCAACTGAATTTTGGACTGTTAGATTAACATTGAATTAGTTAATTTTTTTTGTCGATAAGAGATTAAGTGTGCATGAGCTATGTGATCTGTAGCTTACCGATTTGACCATTAGTGACGGCAATAGCGTATATTCGAGGAAAGGCGACAAAGATAGGAGCTTCCGATGAGTTTCGAACTCCGAATTGCTCTTCAGGCGTACCAGGACATCCGGGACGATGATCTATAGGACACCGAGTTTTGAGGATCTGGAGGGTGAGGTAGAGTCAATCAGCTGGACTTAAAAAATTGAAGGAGGAAATATAGATGATATTTGAAGTGAACGTTGACAATGAGCAATGGAACGGAGAGGTGAAAAGTTCCAAGAATTATGGAAGTCATTATGAGCTCCGACTGAGCGCAAGAGGATCGGGAATTACTGTGTTCTTCGGACATGCTTCTTATGGCCAATGGTTTGTTGCAGTTCCAGATTGGGAGGCTTCGGTGGTTGTTGGTAACCTACAAGATACGTACTATACAGCAGAAAAACTTGGCCGAGCAATGGAAAGTGAAATAGATGGTTGGTCTGTTGCTGCGGCAATAACTGCATATGCTAATCAAGAAGGAATTAATGAAGTAGACGGACAGCAAGAAGTTTTGGATGAATTGGAAGCTGCAGGGTACGTTATTGTTGATCCAGAAGAAAAATAGAATAGGTAGGATTGTACTCCACAGGTGTTGGTAAACTTCATGAATCTGTGGAGTAGATCAGCTTGACTTAAATGTTTTATGAATCTGGAGGATATTATGAGCGAGATTTATTTTAACTATGATAGGTACTTTGAAGAAATTCTGGTTCGCCTTACTCATTATGATAGACTTGTAGATTTTGTTACAGATGAAGATGCCATAAGAGCAAATATTGAAAAAAACAAATGGTTGATGTTTTTCACAGGAAATGTAGAGCAAGAGATAAATAATCGAAAAAATGAATACACAAACACTTTAATTCTTTTTGGAAATCAAATGGTTGTATATTATTGCACGCTTATTGAATCTATGGTTGAGAATTTCTTCTTCACTATCTTTGCAAGTAAACCAGAAAGATTAAACGAATTCTTTTCTTCCAAAGGCGAATTGAAAGATAATTTAGGTTTCTCTTTAAAGAAATTTTTGGAATCAGAATCCAAAGACGCATACGTTAATGATCTTTCAATAAAGGGAGCTAATCTATGTTTAGAAGGAGGTCCAAATAAATTTATTAAAAGAATTAAAGAACTAACAGGTTTCCAGATCTCGCAGGAAGTAAAGGAGATTCTGGATGACTTATATTATAAGCGTAACAGAATTATTCATAATAACGAGAAATTTGAAATTAGTACTGAAGACTTATATAAATATAGAGATGTGTTATTTGAAATACTAGGTAAATTCCACGAGCAACTCACAAAATTAGGAGCTGAAATAAAAGATGATTATATAAAACCCTTTAGAGTTGAAGCTGTCAATACAGTAGGCAACAGCCACGCCCATTGAAGATTTTAAATATAATACGCCAGATGCGTCTATGGTTGAGGGGGAAGTAAGAATGTTTTATGAAAATAGTATTAAAATTTCATCTCAGGATGATATCACTCAGGAATCATTGATCAATAATGAGTATTACGTATTTAGTACTAGTATTAATTGTCTTGATAAAAAATCAAGCATTCAAAGTAGAGATAATAATATATACATTGTGGCAGTGGCTTACAGTAATGATAAAGGAGAAAAATATATTAATTGGTTTATTGCAAGAGAATCGAATATTACTGTAATTGATGATGATGATGAGTATACAGAAAAAAAGGAAGTTGAACTAGATCTTTTAGGGATAGAAAATTTGAAAATTAGTGAACCAACAAAACCCAGACATCAAATCAAGTTTTGTAAGGGGGTTACGGATACCATTAATGATAGTTATAGACATAGTCGTGGTTTTGGAATAATTGAAATACTAAGAGAAACACACCCTTATAATTTTACTTTTTATATTCCAGAACATATCAAAGATGCAAGTTACATCCACTTTAAGCAAAATAAGCGGATTATATAATCGCATTAACTAATAGGCTGATATCAAAATCATCTGAATTTGGAGCAAAAATTATGAATAGTGAAGTGGTTAAACCAATTGATAGAAAGATGAGAAAGAGAATTTTTTTAAGTACTATTGTTATCTTGGTTGTCGTGCTGGTAATTCCGTCATTGATTAAAATAGAATTGAGGACATATGAACTCCCTGGCAAACTTGACTCAGCACAAGAATTATTTCGCAACAAAACTCAAAGCTTTATTTATATTCCTGGTGTGTATGAGCAAAGAGTAAGTCGATTGTCCGATTATCTTATACTTAAAATTAGATATAGGGGTTTACTTCAAGAGTTTGAACAACCAAAACAACAACAGGAAACGCCCTATGTTTCCCCAGAAGATCCTCCAGGAAGGTTGGAATATGTTGATACAGAAGAACTCAGAGATAGTCAACTTTTTGTTGCTATACCGGCATACATAGCAGGAAGTAATGAAGCGGACCGTCCAATTCAATACGGATTTGAGTTTGAAATTACAGGTATTCCATCAGAAGAAACTGAAGATTTATTAAACTCGACTATAGTAACAATAGATGGTTCCTCTCCTACACTTGAAAGAGTGGAGCAAATATTGGCTTCTAAAGCGCTTCACCGAATTGAAGGAAGATCCTATGATGGGAAAACTATTTTTTTAGATACTTCGCTTTACAATACTACAGTTTCTGCACACTACACAATAAAAGAATTATGGAAATTTAGTGACTTAATGAGATTTGACTTGGCCAATATTGAAGGTAATTCAGGTGGTGCCGCCACAGCCTATCAAGTCATGCTTAAACAACAGGGAAGACCAAATGAACATGGGGAATTTGTTATTACTGGAGCTATTGAAGTTGAGGGTGATATTACAAGTGTTGGGGGAGTAAAAGCTAAAACATATCTGGCCATTAAGAATTCAATTCCGGTCATGTTTGTCCCTAAGGGTATAAATTATACAGAAGCCATAGAAATGAAAAGTCTGATGAAGAGTAATATTGATATCGTCCCAATTCAGAAGCTTGGTGATATTGAGGCATATTGGAAGTAACTAGGGTGTATGTGACTCCAGAGATTGATCTGAAAGTTTATTGATTACACATTGAGCACCCTAAGCTTGCAGGTGTAAGATGTTCATGGTGAACAAGTGTTAATGTATGCCGTAGTAACATTTATATCATGCTGTGTAGGGCGATACTTGCAAAGGCACGCACTAAGCCTGCAGCAGTTGCTTCTGCAGACTAATGGGCTACCTGCGGTGTTAAGTTTCGTAAATCCTACAATATTAAAACGCAGTACTTATCTTTTCCTAATCGATCAGGATCTTCAGGAGGAGATAGTCCTTCCAATGACCGCAAGGGTATTATTGTTTCTTACCCTGGAGCGAATGTCCTTCAAAAAGACCGAGAAGAGCCAATTATGGTACAGCAACATCAAAACGATAATCTCGCTGCTGCGTTGCGAAGTCAGTCGCACTATCCGTATCCATCCTCCGCTCATGAAGATTTGAATCAGCATTGTGAAAATGCATCAATAATCTATAAAGATAGATATAACACCTGGGCAATTAGGTATTTATTCCTTCGATCTATTTGCCTATATAATTTGACGAAATAAGTAGTATATGGTACAAATATATTATTACGAAACACTTTGATTTACTTTGTCGTTATTGCTCGACAGAGTTGGAGACATACTGATCGGGAACATCCATGTATCAGTATATTTAAATAGGGCTATTTTCGCCATGGAGACTATAGACACCCAAAATAGGTGTCTTTTTGTGTTTCCATTTTTTTTATACCTAAAATGTAGAAATTTTATTTTTGAGCAACTTATATCTTGAGTTAACTTAGTATTTAATAGTGGGATATTTATAAAAGAAGCGAGGATTTCAATTTACTTCGATTCTTTCAATAAGTTGCCCATCTTGGTAGCTGTACTTTGATGAAATTTAAGGGGGATCAACACATGAAAGATGTTTTAGAACTGTTGGTTATGTTTGAAGAGGAAAAAGCTGAGAAAAACGTAACCGCGTACGTACCATCGCTACGTCTCGGAGTACATGGAGATACATTGGAGGAAGCTCGAACGAATGCGATTGAACTAATTGAGTTGGAACTGGAGGGGCGGCAGGAGCGGTTACCAGAGGATACAGCAGTCATTGAGACAATAAAGGGAAGTACAGGTGTGGATTTACTTGTTCTGTTTGAAGTGCTTGAAGAAGAAAATGATGTGACAGCTTACATTCCTGCATTGAGACTTGGTGTTAAAGGAACGACACTGTCTGAAGCACGCTCTAACGCTGAAGACTTGATCAGGCTGGAATCTAAAAATCGCGTACATCCATATTCTCAAGAAACAGTAACGATCGATACTTTAAAGATAAAGGTTAAAGTTTCATAAATACTAAAGTCACGCCAAAAGGGTTGAATTAACAAGGAGGAAATCAGTGTGGAAAGTAAATTTGATTTTTTTAAAGATGATGAGAGCGGTAAATGGCAGCTACCTTTGAATATCTGTAGTTTAGGTGGTTGTTATTATAACTTCCTTGAATTTGATACCAAGGATGAAGCAAGAGAAAAGGCTATAGAACTAACTAAACATGGAAAGGAAATATCGGGTAATTATCCTTGCCAGGAGTGTCACACCCAATACTTACTCGATTGTGAGTGACCTAATAAATTATCACGATACTTTGACAGGAGAATCCGATCATGCTATTATTTCTTCAATTGAATATCCATCTTAAACGATGGTTTTATAAGCGGAAGCACCGCTTCATGCCCTTTAGGGTCTGAAGTGGTGCTTTTTTTTTATTTTATTGATAAGGAGTGGACAGTATGATGAAAAAATTTACAGGCAGCAACGCTGAGGTAAACCTTGAATTGAATGGATACATTAATGAGTTTAAAGGCTTGATTTTAGAACAAGCAGAAGCAAAAGGGATGAAATGTTTTCTATGTAAGGACTGTTTAGCAATCGATGTGAAAATTGAAACTCTATTCACCGGTGACGCCATCCATTATGTTTTAATGTACACGCATGCGGAAACAGATAAAAGTGCCCTATTGATATGGAAAGACTTTCTCGATCTAAAAGAGATTGTGATGAATACCTATGAGTTGATTGAATCATTTATCTCGAAGGAGCTTAGAACCCGTACCGGATCCCTAACAGTGTTCACGATGAGATTAATGTATGATATGTTAAATTTCATAAGAGGGATTCGAGAAGACAAAGATGGAGCGGAGGGACTCCCTTATAAAGTAATTTATGATCCGTTTATTCAACTTAAAAGCGATAGATGGATACAGTCTATAATAGAAGAAAGATAGAACGGTGTAACTTTGATCAGGAAGGCACATTGTGCCCTCCTGACATCCCATCAAACTACTAATATAGGTGTGGTAGATTGGAACGTGGTAATGGCTTGTTCTACTTCTTTACTCGTCATTCCTGCACTGTACAGTGTTTGTTCGATAATATGTAGATCATTATTGCATAATTCTTGGATTTAATTTATAAGAGATTTCTCTGAATTATTCAAAGCGCTTTCAGGTATTGGGTCACAGATTCCAAAATCAAGACGTTTAACCTTTCCAGTAGCAATCCAGACGATACTTTTAAAATCCCACTCTTTTAAACGGGCAATAAGCAGGGAAATTTCTGTACTAAAGAGGTCGTAAATCAAGTTAGGGGGAAAGTGACCATTTATATTTTTATATTGAGTCAAATTTAAACCATCAATCCATTCTGTTAAAATAAAAACTCCGGATGAATATGCGTACAAATATGGGGCAACGCCGGTTTGTAAGGCTGTTTTTACTTTATATTCATTTTCTCCGTCTATTCTTCCTTTTTTGGTGTATACCTTTAAACAGTATTCATCAATCTTTTAAACCGTGAATCTACTACCTGCCTCAAATGGTATCAGGTTTGGTCGCGTTCCATCTTCAACAAGTTGCTTAATGACTTGCTCGATATCATGAGGGATTTGTATGAGTATGTTCATGTCATATTTCCAGTTATTATAGGTTTAAACTAATAATAACTGGAAATATATTAACATAATAATTGATAATACCTCTCTATTCGATTGGTATATATCTTAACAAAGTGGATATATTAGCTGCTCGCTTAAGAGGATCATCTCATTGAGGTGATCCTTTTGAGCTTCTATACACACTCATTATATTTAGTAGTTTTTATGTTGTTATGTGCACAAGCATTTAGTAAATCATGATATAATTACTGGTAATGAATTTACCGGAAGTGATAGCTCATATTTCTGTTTTTTAATTCAAGACGGATTGTAATATGAAGTGCGACACCCACTGGAAATAAATAAAAAATGGCCCATGGCCGGATTCGTGTAGAATGAAGTCACCACAACAACCATTCACACAAGGAGAATCCACCATGAGCTACACACATCTTAGCATAATCGAACGCAGCAAGCTAGAAATCCTCCACCAGCAAGGCAAAAGTTCACGAGCGATTGCCAAGGAGCTGGGCCGTCATCATTCGACCATCTGTCGTGAATTGGAACGCATGGTTTCATCGCAATCTTATCAGGCAGAGCATGCCCAGAGTGCTTATCGGGAACGACGTAAGGCTTCGGTCTCTCGTGGTAAATGGTCAGAAGCCTTAGGGGCTTCTTTTGCGGAAAAACTAGAGGCAACGTGGTCTCCAGAACAAATCACAGAACGTTTCCGCGCCGAAGATCTACCTGCGGTTTCCTTTAAAACGATTTATCGCTGGATCTATGCAGGACGTCTTGTTCAAGGTAAATTACAAGTTTTACGTCACAAAGGGAAGCGTCGGAAACCCGCAGAAACTCGTGGTAAATTCACCATAGGCAGAACCATTTCAGATCGTCCAAAAGAGGTTCGTTCTCGTGAAACGTTTGGACACTGGGAATTGGATACCGTTGTATCGGGCCGCGGGAGAAGTAAAGGATGCGTAGCCACACTCATTGAACGCAAAACGCGTCTGTTTACCGCTGTTCTCATGACTGATCGTACCGCATTGTCCATGGAGATTGCGCTTGGTGTAGCCATATCACAGTACCCCAAAGGGACATTTCTCACGGCCACCGCTGACCGTGGAAAAGAGTTTGCTTGCTACGCCAATCTGGAAATAACCCATGGCCTGCATGTTTATTTTGCTGACCCGTATTCATCCTGGCAACGCGGTTCCAATGAGAATGGGAATGGATTACTTCGAGAGTTCCACCCCAAGGGCACCGATTTCGCTCAAGTAGAGGATGATGCTCTCGCCCACTGCCTTGATTTAATCAATCACAGGCCAAGAAAATGCTTAGGTTGGAAAACTGCTCACGAATCTTTCATAGAGGAACTGTCGCACTTCGCTTTACAATCCGTCTCAATAAAGCGGATAATTGTTGTTACTGAAATTTGTGATCTTGCTAATAGGCTTAGGTTCTTTTTTGAAATTAATGAAGAGCACAGTGATCAAAGAAAAACATTATTTAGAAATTTAGCTATCACTAAAGATTAATATAACAAGGAGAACTTATGGAGATATTATATATTTGGTTTAATAATTATGGACCATTTCGACAGCAGGGCTTTCAATTGTGCGGGGATCTCCGTTTCAAATATGATTTTAATCATGAAGTACTATCAGTTACTAGGAATACGGATTATGTGCAGGATTTCTTTCGAGATCGTATGGCTCTGGAGAGCGAAACAGCCGTTGTAAAGAACATTACAGGTCTCATTGGTATTAATGGCGCAGGAAAGACAAGTCTACTCAATTATATCAAGCGTTATCTTGTTCGGGCTATGGGGCGAAAAATTAAAGAAGCACTGGTGGTGATTCGGAATGAGAAAGATGAGACGATTATTCTATATGATAAAAAAGTTATCAACTTAGAGTCTGTGAATCATGAAGGGCTACTTCATCACATTAAGATTTACAGTGGTACAGAAACCAATCAGCACTTACCGGATAGCTCGGTCATATACTTTTCAAATATTTTTGATCACTCTCATGAGGAGACAGCAACAAACTATTACAATCTTTCAACTAACTACCTTATCCAAGGTGATTACCGTAGCAGGTTGGATTTACAGAATGGGAATCCGAAGCAAAGTCCAATCGACGTTCATCGGGATGAAGACTTGTGCCGTCAGGTATTTTTCGTCTATGACTACCCTATTCGATTTCCAGAACAGGAACTGCCCTTCCGTTTGCCCAAGAATCTAGTGATTAAAATCCGAAACATCGATAGGGATGATTTGGGTAAGCTCGGGCAATTCGCAAATTTCTACTTAGATCTTAATAAATATGTAACCGGTAAGATTGATGAAATATCATCACGTAACTCTGATAGGAAGTATAGCCCTAACCTGGATAGGAGAAGAGAAATATTTATATTAACAACCTATCGCGCTATGATTTACTCTTTCTTGAAGGAAATAACTGTCTTTTCAAATCTTACGCTATTAGAGGAAGATGATCCGAATCTTTCTCTTACAAATGTTCAGAGCGAACAAGCGACTTTCACCAATTATGTGAGGAATTTGTTTAATTCTACACTGAGTCGTTTTAATGATGATCCAACTATTAAATTGTGGCTTGATAATCTAATATTTATGGTAGATCATATATATGATTACTCGATATACTTAATACGTACAGCTAATACGCCAGATGAATATTCCCTCAAGTTACCAATTATGCAAGGCGAAATCATGAAAAGCCCTTCATATGATTTCATAAATGTATATCGACGCTCGTACACTGTATTTCCATACCTTGATTTCGAATGGCAACTCAGTTCAGGACAACGAGCGTTTTTAAATGTTTTCTCCAGATTGTATTCGAGAAATGACGGAGAAGTATTTGGCGACAACGTCAAGTTAACGAAACATGTTCTGCTACTAATTGATGAGGGAGAATTATACTTCCATCCAGAGTGGCAACGTCGGTTTATAGATACACTCATTCGATTCTTGTCCGTAGTCTATGGTTCTAAACGAAGAGTACAGATCCTGTTGACCTCGCATTCTCCATTCATACTGTCGGACTTACCCAACTATTGCGTCTCTTTACTCCAGCATAACGATAGACGGACGAAAGTTAAAGATGGAACGGTAGAATTTAATACTCTTGCTGCTAATATCCACGATTTGCTGGCAAATGGCTTTTTCATGAAAGCAAACATTGGCGAATTCGCTCTGCAAAAGATTAATGACGCGATTACAAGGCTAAGGTCTCTTCAAGTTCACTCAGGTGTGGAAACTATTCGCTCACTCAGCAGTCGCGAAGAAGAAATTGACTATCTCCGTTCCATAATCCAGCTTGTTGGTGAACCAATCATTGCTGGTCGGATGCTTGAGTTGTTAGATGAGCGGGACATAGATATGGAGTGAATGAATATGATTAATATTTACGAAGTGTCACAGCAAGTTCTAGCAGAAAGGCATTATGAGGCTGTTGTCGAAGAATTAATGAAGAAAGACTCTAAAAGCCCTGCGACTCTAGAAAAATGGTTCAAAGCATTCAATGTTAACTATACTTTGAAGCATATCATCACGGCGAGACCAGAAGATCTGAGGATAATGATGAGTAAGTGCAAATCAGACAAGTATCCCGAATGTATTCTGGAACTTTACGATATGTATGTGAAGAAGTTCTCAAAATCGGATCGATACATCGGTGACCGTAAACAAAAGTATAATGCAGTACAACTTATGAAGAGCCTAGAGATTAAGGTATGTCCTCTTTGTAACCGGAATTATATTAACAATGTAAAATCGAAGGGGCGGTTGGAAAAGCGTACAGGGCAGCTTGATCATTTTCATAATAAGTCATCTTACCCATTTCTTTCAATGTCATTCTTCAACTTAGTACCTGCCTGCTATGGGTGCAATCATACGAAGGCTAGGTTTGAGCTTGAACAGACGCCCTACGCCGAGGTTGATTTGGATCCGCTCATTCGGTTTAGCGTGTCATTTAACAAAATTGAAGATATATTTGATGAGCAACACTTAAGGGTTTCTCTAGACAATCATCCGTCCATTCAGCAGAATGTTGATGTTTTGGGTCTTTTAGAAACGTACACAGAGGAACATAATGAAGATGCCTTTGCAGTTGTGAAGGCTTTCAAAAATTATAACGACGTTTGGCAGAATTCGATGATTGGAAATATAAAAGGACTGTTTAAAGATAAGGATCACTTGTCTGATATGTTATTAAGCGAATATATTGGTCTGAAGGATAGACTAAAGTCTAAGCCATTAGCGAAATTAAAAAAGGATATTTATGAGCAACTGGAAGCGTACCAGCAGAGTAGTATATCAAGATAGATAAAGTTTAGTTGATAGTTTTGACTATTAACAGTTTCTAAGCCCTGAGGATTGTCAGATTTCTTCCTCACTCTTAGCAGAGTAAGATTATTGGTGGTTCGTATGCTATACTATTCTTTTTCGCTCATTTTCTGTAATTTGATGTTTGATATCAATGAGAAGTGTTTCTTCAATATTGATGGAATGAGCCATTAATTAAATTCATAAATTCACTTATTCATATTACAATCCGTCACAAGTAAAAGATTTGTGGAAGTATTTATATTCTTCCACTTCTTTTTGTATTTTCATATGAAATAAGAGAATATATAGGATACTAACTTAAATTTCACATTTTAAAAGCTGAATAAGAATTTTTGTGAGTAGAAATTTGAATTGGAGAACATTGGGTTTAAGTCACAATTCCCGAGCAGTTTTTTTGTGATATAATCGAAGAATTATAAGTTCCGATAATTTAAAGGTATTGGAACTTACGAGAGTTAACTTACTTACATTTTAAAGATACTTTACATAATAATATGTATGTTAACTAAGTTGAACATGATTATCTTTTTATTGATAATTTACACTTCCATGTATTATGCCCAATTTACTTAATTAAATACATTTAAGTGCACAATATTACAAAAAAGGAGTTGAGTTATACTACATGTATGAAAACTGGAAATCATCGGATTCCTTAATTGAAGAATATGAGAGTAGCGGATTGTACATGTCCATTGAATTAGGAATTAGAATGATTGATCCAAAGTCCATTATCGCTTTATCACGAATTCCGGTGGAATCACAATTAGAGAGTCTTCGAAATAAAGTCAATAAGCATGGGTGGAAGGATCCAACCCCCGAGGGTTGCACCTTGTACTTCTTCCGGCCACTGCACATCACGTAGTCTGCAGTGGTGGTAACCACAGAGCAGTAATCAGTAATGAGTTGAAAATAGAGAAAATTCAGGCTAGTGTTTCTGCTTATTTAAAAATCGATTTACTGTCTGAAGATGAGCTTCTTTATATAGAAGAAAAAGAAAAGGAAATTAGAAGAGTTTTTATGAATATTCGTCAAAAAACTGAATGTGAGACGAATAACTTACATTCACGGCTGATGGATTTGGAAGAAGAGGTTGATGATTTTAAGAAGAATCTATACTTCAAATATATTCAAAAGCATGATGGGTAAAGCATTCCTAAATTGGAGGTGGTTGGGGTTGGTACTTATAAAATATGATTCTACTGACGTAGAAAACCCCAGATAAACCTGGAGCTACTTATAGAGCAGAGTAAACACTATATGTCCAAATCAAAAGCGGACAATACAGTTATATCTTACAAAAGTGACTGGGCACATTTTAAATCATGGTGTATCAAGTATGAGCAACCATACTTGCCAACCACCGATGAAGCTTACGGGTCCTATTTAACAAGCTTAGCAGCTTCCGGGTATAAAGTTAGTACGATTCAACGTAGGATCTCCTCCATATCTCGAGCACATATAATGAAGAAACTAGAATCACCTAATACTATTCATATCAAAACGATATGGTCCGGAATTAAAAGAATCCATGGTTCTGCCGAGGTAGGAAAGAGTCCAATCACAGTTGACACATTAAAAGAGATATTACAGCATGTTCCGGAGAATAGAATGATAGGTTATCGTGATAGGGCTCTGCTATTAATCGGCTTTAGTGGGGCATACAGAAGGTCCGAATTAGTGAATTTTGATGTGAAGGACATCCGAATTACTCCTGAAGGGATGATTATGCGGATCGCAAAATCAAAAACAGACCAGGAGGGGAAAGGTGAATTCATTGGTATTCCATATGGATCACGGTTAGAGACTTGCCCGGTCCGTAGTTATAATGAATGGATAAAACAATCAGGCATCACTGATGGAGCAATATTCAGACCTGTTAATAAACATAGCCATGTTTCAGAAAAGAGACTCTCAGACAAGGCCGTAGCATTGATAATTAAGAAGTATGTAGCTGCTGTAGGATTGGACCCAGCACTTTATGCCGGCCACAGCATACGTTCAGGTTTTGCTACCTCAGCTGCTATGCTTGGTAAAAGTGAAAGGTCGATAAAGGAACAAACACGTCATGCTTCTGATGCCATGGTTAGAAGATATATTCGGATGGGTTCTTTATTTACCGAGAATGCTGCTCAAAATATCGGCCTTTAGATAGATTGTAGTATAATGCTATGAATAATAGATATAATTTTATTAACAGGAGGAATCACATGAGTGAGTATAAGGTCGTGAAAACTGATGATGGTTACACAGTTGATTTAGGAGATGGGAACCTTGTTACTGTAAGTAAAGATGAGTTAATTGGTAATATTGATTCCCCTGCACCAAAATTTCAATGGAAAAATACATTGCAAAGTGTGAAATCAAAATTTCAATTGCCTAAGCCGGTTCGAGCCCTGCTATTTCTTAGAACAGAAGAAGAACGGATGAACTATCTCAGAAGCATGCCTTCGCGATCTGTTGAGTCATTAACTACTGCCATTGCTTATGTTATTTTAAAGGGCAACGTACTTGAGAAAGCAGTTGAGATGGGAATTGCAATACCAGAGAAGGTGCAGCTTTTTATAAATGAAATTGACGCTAAAGTTAGAAAAAGCGGGGAATTAACGGTTGCTGGTGTTAAGTCTGCTGTTCAAACGACAAAAAATATTATTGGTGCAGCTGCTGTTGTCCTGTTCGGTATTGTGCTTCTTACTAATCCTGCAATAATGGTCGTATTGCTCCCACTTTTCCTAGCAGCTGATGTCATAGGACTATTTAAGGACTTTTCAGATAAAAAAGAGAAATAATATATCAAGCTGATTTACTTAGATCTATATTCGATTCAGCTAACCCTATATTGTTTGTAACTTAAAGAAAATTGAAGGGGAACGGTCCTACATATGTCCAATGACAACAATACGCGGAGTACTGATAGTGAGAAAAGTACCGAAACAATGATGTATACACTTCATAGTGGGGTCACGGGAAACATAGAACTGAACAGTACTCAACAAAAGGAATGGTTCAAACACTATGCGGATGGTCGTAAATATATCACTACAGAAGGTGGATATATCAGAGGTTTGAATCCCAAACTTGTTTCTATATGTAAAATTAAGAAGAATAGTGAGCTTGGTAATACCTCAGAACCAAATAAAGAAGTAGTCGATGAAACAAAAACTATTCAACAAAATGAATCAATATTGGACGTAGTTGCTATAACTAAAGTCTCATACAAAATTCAATGTGTCTGCAGCGCCAGGTATGTCTCTACTTTAAGAGATGAATTAACTAAATTGAACTGTAAATACTGCGGTAAATTACTATATCCGGATCGTTCACGTAATAAAGTGGATACTATCTATGGCAAAGCCTGGATAACCACTAATTTAGATTCATAAATACAGGGATACGATGTTCACGATATTCCCCTTATGGATCTACTTGGCTAAAAAATAAAGATGTTATACAATGAATAGTACGTTAAAAAGCAAACTTACTGAAAAGTGAGGACGCAAAGCCGAGGGTCTAATGTTCCTGTTGGAACTATGACAGCCTGGTTACCGAAGTTGAAAATCAATTGATTTAAACCGGTGGAATGGGCTGATCTCTTTAGAGAGGCCCTTTTTTATTGCAAAAAATCAGCTCCCCATGTTCTTTGGCGGCCGGGAGCTGATTTTTACAAGAGCCATCTATACTGCTGTTAATGGCAGGCTGGATTCCAATGGCATTGAAACAAATTTAGAAGAGAATCTCTTCACATTCACTGATTTGTCCAATTCTAATTTGATAAGATCCTTTAAACTTTCAAGGACTTCCGTCTCTGTATCTCCAACAACGCTCAACCGAAACTCTGGAGCGTATGCGCTGACGTTCTTAGAAGAATAGTCTTCTTCAACCAAAATCATAACTTCTCTGCTGTTCATATATTGCCCTCCATGGATAGTGTGTGAGTTATCTTTTTTATAGTGAAAATGTACTACTTTTAGTACGATTATACCGCATGAATGGGTCATTAGTATGATATGGCATATTTGGACGAAGGTTGACCTTATATGGAGAAAAATTTGTCGAATAACAGCGAATTAAACAGTAATAGGGGGAAGTCCACGTGCCAAACAAAATATTGACCGCAATTATTGCTGAAGATAACATTGAAAACCGTGAACAAATGGTGATTTACGCAAATAGGATAGGGATTAGCGTTCTAAGTACCGTCGCGTCCGGCGAATGGCTTATTGACGATTGTATCCGTTACAATCCAGATATTGTATTTTTGAAAAATGATCTTAATGGTACTCCAGGATTGATTGCTTATGAAAGACTAATTGATTATGGAGTTAAACCGTATTTGATCATCATGGCTGATGAATTGAATACAGAGTTAATGCTAGCAGGGCTTCAGCTGAATTGTCTTGATTTTTTGAATAAACCTGTGAATTTAGTTCGTATGACTGAAGCCGTAGACAAGGTTAGAATGACATTGGATAGAGACCTGAGCATTACACATGGATCGCCTGGAAGAATCATAAGTCTAAAATCGAGTTACAAGACCATCTATGTGAACGAGCATAATCTTATTTATGCAAGTAAGCTTAAAGGGGAGCATCGGACTATCATTTATGCTGAAGGCAGTGAGGATGAGATCATATCTACCAGCTCACTTAAAGATATCATGAGTCAGTGCTCAAGCAGCTTTTTTATGCCTAATCAGTCTAACATCATTAACATGAACTATGTGTCTAAAGTGTTTGCTAGTGAGAATACGATTGGGAACTATATCATCTTGTTGCACAATGCTGTTGAAATTGATTTGCCTAGACGTAAACGCAAACTCTTTGAAGAGGCCTTCAAGCTCAATAACAAAGATTCTAGTACTTTAAATATATCAAATGAAGATTAACACCTTATACTGGGACAGCTAATCATCAAGGTATTTATTTGACCAGCTCTTTTAGCCTGGTCTATTTGCTTTTCATTTCAAGTTTCATAGTACAATGTTTTGTTAGGGGTACCGAGCATGTTATAAAGATCCGTTCGTTGTCCTGCTAAATTTATAAGAATCAGAAATTTCGCATAAAAGGCATTGACCTATGGTAGATTAATCCATAGTATTACTTATAAAGAGAAAAACATATAAAAAATGGTTTATTATCTGTGGAGGTGGAATCTCACTTGGAATCAAATAATGTAAAGACGATCCGAACAGAATTGCTACACTACATAGATCAGAATAAACTACTTATTTATCATTTTGCTGAGAAATCCGGAATTAATTCAGGTACCTTGAGTAGGATCATTAATGGATCGAAACCTATGCCGATCAGAACCCTTGACAAATTGACTTCAACTATGGGATTAGAAGAAGGGGCTTACTATGACCTCTATGTTGAAGAGCTGATGCAGGATCCCTCAACAGATTGGAGAAGATTAAGACCATTCATTGCACGGTGTGCTGAATTGAATAAACTTGCATGTGTTGAGCAAGTTGTTGATTTGATGCTGGAAAAATCATATTATATCTCTTCGCTTTTTGATTTTGCAGAAATGTTATACGCAGAAGGGGATAAATCTGTTGCATTAATTATTTACAAGAAAGTCTCCGAGGGAGAGCGATATCAACATGCAGAGCGACTGGCTGTATGCCAATACAGAATTTTTAAGTCTACATTAAATGATAACCAAGACCTAAATTTAGAGCGTGCCTTGATATTTGAACCGTTTGTTACAAGACTGAGTGAAACCGAACAGTTAGATGCATTAAAGGATCTAGCAAATTTGTATTTGTCACTTAGACGTTGGGACAAAGCATTGAGTCTTGGTGGCGAAATGGGAAGAATTGCAAAAAATCAGTATGAGCAGAATCATAATCGCAAGCGACAAGACAGAAGCGAAGCCACCCCACAAAAACCCCTCTTTGGCTATATTCTTTACTCACATTTAATTCTTGGGGCTATTGCTGAAGAGAAACAAGAGTATGTACAAGCCTTACAACATGTTGCACAGTACGAAAATCATGATTGGATTATAGAAAGTGATGCAGCAGCTGAGCAAACAAAAAAACAATTTCTATCATGGGCTACCGCTAACAAAACTCTTTATAGGTTGATGTCAGGTGAAACTGATCTAATTGATGATTATGTTGAATCCCTGGCAACTAACGATAGTGAAATATTACGTGCACTTTTTAAGATAGTTAAGGCTGCTCTGAGATATGACATGAACATTGATCATATACTTGAACGGTTTGATGAAACAATCCAATCTCAGGTGGTTTCACAATGTAAAGTAGGGTCGTATTCTTCACAGATTATCAATGACCGGTTTGTAATTTTCTTAGCCGACATAGGGGAGTATTTTTCAAAGAGTTTACGCCCAAAGGTTGGAATTCTCTTTATACTAGATAGTTTGGCAATCTCTGCTAAGATCAAAAATGATGCTTGTATGGTAAGATGCTTCTGTTTATTTGATGAAGTAAGGGATTCAGCAACAGAAGAGCAGCTCAATAGGTACAAAGCAATTTTAAGGGAGGTTCAATCACACAGATGAAAAAAAAATCAATTTTAGTCTCTGCGTTTGTGGTTCTGGCAATCCTGGTATTCACTCCATTAAACCAGGTATCAGCAAATACGGATGTTACTAAACCTGCTGTCCCCGTTTCTCCGAACACCACAGTAACGACCACTTCACACGGTGAAGGCGGTTGGTAGAAGTTTAACGACCTTCGTAAGCCTCCATGTTAAAGGAGGCTTTTTTTATTGAATTTTTGTTCATATGATTAAGTCAATAATTTGAGCAGAAACCGATAGGATATATATTGAGGTGAATCATTATGATTAAAAGTTCAGATATGAGCACTTTGGAACAAGAGAGACAGTGCCTAAATAAATTAGTAAACTTATATGGGCTTGCACACCCTTTAGTCATAAAACAATCTGAACGATTAGATGAAGTAATAAATCAGCACTATAAAAATTACATAAATCGTATCAATGAGGGTTAACTCGCTCTTGTATCTGGTAGAGTCCCTGAATTAAATTACGTTATCTTTCATCTGATAAGTCCAGGCTAAATAGAAATTTATTGAGGTGTTCACCCCATCATTTAATGTTGGGGTATCTTTTTGATTGTTCAAATAGTCTGATTGTAGGGATACCCTTACTCGCTTTAATGTTGCTGGTGCTTTTTGGTTTAGCGGGAATTGTTGATTTATTACTACAAAACTAATTGATGTAATCAGTGGATTGAGTGGAAAGTTCTATGGTTACTTTGAGGAATTTAATACCAAACAACAATGAAGACTGGGTATTATAATGTAGGCAGACCTCTCATTAAAATAAGTATAGAGAGCGATTGCGTTCAAGAAATGTAACTGATTGTTCAGAATTAATTCATTATTACCCCAAGGTTGCATATACATTGTATATGTTATATAGTGGTGCTATAATTGCCATAACGTTATAAGTAACGTTACCTAGTAACGTTACATAAAGACAGATTAAAGCAGTAGCAGTAGTGCCACTCTTATTTACAGCTAGGATTCCCTCGCTAAAAGTAGTCCTAGCAGTAATGCATTAAGTAAGTCAAAAATGAGCATTTAACAGTTGGCGCTGTTAATGCTTCTTTTTTTTGCGAGAAGAAGACTTACTCGGCAAAAAGAATGTGCGAAGGGTATGAATAAATCTTAATGATGCTGTACCAAGGTTCAACAATGTTGTTAGAAATATTGCTGCATTCGAAACAATAAATATAATAAAAAAAATCTTGCTAATGTTTGTCCCCTCCCTTCATAGAGGGCACCACAGCTACTACTATCATACTGTAACCCAACATATGCTATTTTGTAAACAAGACTTTATCGACATAATTAATAGCGAAATACACTTCCTGACTCAAATGCTATGGGAGAGTAAGAAGGCTATAGACAAAGGATTATTAAAAAAAAAACAGAAAAATAAATCGTTTTTCTACGTAATTCATCAATAAACTTCCGAAGTTTGAACATACCATATGTAGTATCCGGTTTAAATAGAATAATTCGGGTCATTATGCATTAACTTATGCTTACTTAACTACTGAGAAATAACGATACCCCTGGTGTATACCCCAGGGGTATCTTGCATTTGTTGAATTTAGAATGTTTTTACTGTCCGGAGAATCGTTGCCAATTGAAGATATTTAATCGGCTTATAAAAAATTATTGGTTCAATAACTTTTCGAAATAGCCAGACTATAATAGTTGCTGCAAGTATAAGACTTAAAATAATCCCTATTGCAGTACTTAAATTAGAAGCAGCAAAAAGTTTATTCAATGAGATGTTCCATAGTGGGAATAAAAATGCTGTGAAAATGGCTACTGGCAACCATCGCAATTTGCGGAGGCTATCGCTTCGTTCTGTGTAGTAGGCAATAAGATAATCAATGTAATTCTTATCCATCTTGCTATTATTATTTAAGTATTTATGAATAACACTACACTGGATAGAGAAGAGGACTTCTTTGTTGAAGTTTAAGATCCAGAACTTAACTAGAAAGGAGAGCTCGCGATATTCCTTTTTCACAAATAAATTTGAAGCAGTACCTGATCCAATAAGACCGACGAATCCTCCTAAGAACATGACTAAAAAAATTATACCCCAATAACCGGGTGTCTCTTTATCAGTCCACCATGAAAAGATTAGGTTACCGAAGATTGATAAAATTAATAAACTTAAATTTATTACAGCAATCCATTCAAAAACCTTAGCTGTAGTATTCATGAGCATTTTACTTCTTGAATTCTCATTTAATAGAGAGTACAGATCTCGTTTAATAATCTGGTCTTGAACTGATTCATTTGACAGTATTTTTTCTGGTTTATTATTAATTTTTACTGGACGTATGTATCTTCCATACATGCTTAACATCAAATTCCTCCCTTAAACTATATATATCCATGGACAGATACTATTCGTAGTATCTGGGTGGTATCTTTGCCAGTACAATTTGTACAATTTTAATTAATGGTCTATTAATAGTTGTTGTTGTATATTAAAGGTAATATAGCATATAACTTAGGGGGTAAGGAATTGTCTTTTAAAACCTCACATTCTATCATGAAAAAGAAGGGACGCTGGAACAAAAAAGGGAAGGTTCCTTCGCGAGTATTTTCATGCCCAACTTGCTTTTCGAAGTACACTGAACCACCTCGCTCGTCAAGCAACAATAAGACCTACTGCTCCCAATGCCTGGTGAAAACAAATGAATTTGTAAATTTGAAACAGATTACCGTTTACAAATCAAAATAATAAATTCTTATAAAGATGTTAACTCACTTGTTATCAGAACACGGGTTAAATTAATGGAGGAAGGACAGGTAGATATGATAATGGGAACATGCCCTAAATGTGGAGGAGACTTGCAAGAAACAAGACAATCTACGGAAGTCCAAATTAATGAGCAGAAGAAGATTAAGATGCCGGAGCTCTCTGCTCTTAAGTGTATATCGTGTAGTGATGTATATTTTACCCCTTCCGCGAATCAAGAGATGGAAAGAATACTAATGCGTGAAATTCTAAATACGGAAATAGATGAACTGGAAAAAGAATGCCGATCCTGTAGCAGCCAAGAACGGTATGAAGAACTTCTTATAGAAATTGAAAATCTTAGAAAACAACTGGAAGACATCATAGAGAACTCATTGTAATGGCTAAACAACCCAATATTCGTTCTACTGGATCTTATTAAAGCCTGGTTCGGGTGTGGTCCTTTAGATAGTAAAAAAGGGTACCTAACGTGGGGGCCAGGCTCAACGTTTCCTAGTTAAGATTGACCTTGGAGTTGTTTGTCTTTTATTGAGCTTGAGAGATGTTGCAATCTTATAGCCAAGATAATGTATGGAAGCTTCAGTATGCCCAAAATTCATGAATAAACTTTAAATCTTTAATCAGGAGCGGATTTATAAATTGAAATCGATAATTATAACTATAGGGATAGGCTATTTTTATATAGTCATTTCTATTATGAGATGGATCATTGAGGTTCCAACATTGTTTATTGCATTACTATCCATAGCTGCAGCATTATTTACCTTAGCGGATTATTACAGCGATGTGAAAAGCAATGAAAAGTGGGCCACTAACACATTTGTTAGCGGTCTGGTTTTTCTTATCGCATCTCTCGTCTCGTTATTACCAATCCCTGTATTCAACAATCTAACAGGGTTTTGGATTGTACAAAGAGCTGGAGATTGGGCTACACTATTTGGCCTTGGCATCGTTGTTATCACAATCGGATATAAAGAAATGGCAAAAACTAAATTAGTTGAATCTCTCAAAGTGCAGGAGGAACAGGTTCCCCCATTGATACTGAACCTATCAAAGTGCAGGAAGAACAAGACTCCCCAATTATTATTGTCAAAAAAATGACTGAAATTGAGTACAACACGATGATGGAATTGAATGACGTCATTACTCAATTAAAAAAATAGATCCTCATGTCTTCGGGAATGGTAAGGTTTACAATGGCTGGTCGGTATTCTACGATATTCTGGTAGACATTTATAATGCAGGAGGCCCTTTTTATGACGGTTTAAATCGGCAGTTATTTTTTGAATTCTTAGAGTCGTTGGATAGTACTACAGAAATTATAGTGAATCTTGCTGACCCTGATTTTGATGATGATCGCGATTTAGGTGATATCGTCTTATGGGGTACGAGCTACGAGGTTTACTCACAGTCTTCTATTAAATATATTGAAGGACCGACTGTTCAGGATGTCATTGAAAATTTGGGTGAAACACTTGAGCGGTGGAAATCTCTTAAAGATAACATTACGAAACAGTATGAACAAACTCGAGTATAATGACAAACCCTGCTTTGGATGTAGATTTTGGAGAATCTTGAAGACGAAATCAAGCCCTCAAGCGAATGCCGTTGTTTATTATCTTATCTTTAAAGTGAGGGGGACTGTAGAATTACGATTAGAGTTTAGGACTTAAACGTAATCATGATGCCGGAATTACCATACATTGAACTAGTCGCTTACCAAAAAAGAGTACGTTGGAAAGGAGTGGAATGATTTGCAAATTGCCAATTACGAGAATACTCTAATCTCTCTTTTTGACGAATTCAATAAGTATCCCCGGAAAGATCTGGCTATCACAGAGATCAGGAAAAAGGGGAGAAAAGATGGTTTTAGATGTCCTTTCTGTGATGAATATCTCATACTTCGTGCGGGGAACATGAATGAACCTCATTTTGCACATAAACAGGGGAAGTCCTGTACAGTTGCCCGTTCATATGAACAATACGAGCGGCAAGTAAAGAGGGAATCAGCTCAGCACTCGGTAATACGGGACGTCATTTACGATGACTTGAGAACGCAGGAGAGATATAAGCCTGATCTTAAAGTGGAGCATGGCTATAAAGCGAAAGCTGAGGGAAGTTGGAAGGTTGTCCCCGATATCATTGTAAAAAAGGGGCACTATGAGTTTGGTATATCAGTCCTGACCAATGTATATCAGGAGGGTGATGAGTCACTCGTAAAGATAATTCGAAAAAGGAATCAATATTTCGATGAGAAAGGCTTAAATAATATCTGGTTTATAGAGGATCAAGAGCTGAGTTTAGATTTATCGTATAGAGTATTGTTTCTTTGGGAATCTGAGACCCTTCTTAGTACCAAAACAGATTGGGATCACAAATGGGATAAACTACTGAATAATCTATCTGGTAAAGATACTTACTCGATATCAGAGGCGTTTAATTATAATGAGAAACAGATTCTCCAAAATGATGTCCGCAGCCTGTACTATGTTCATTCCACGCCTGATGGAATATCGTTTTCTGTTCATAGAATCATCTTTGATGAACTTGAACCCCCATACCGAGCTTTTGCTGTAACAACGGGGTATAAGATGCAACTTACAGAAGCTTTGGTAATCCAGGATTACCTTCAGTTATCTAATGATGATTTCGAAAATCGGCAAATGGATATTTTTAAATTAGATTTTGCTAAGGGAATAGATCGCATCACGCAAATTGATGAAGGAAGAACAGAGGACACCAATCAATTGAATGATATTGAAATACCACTACCACAAATTGTAAGACAGAACAAACCTCAAAAGGATCTTCCGGTGATCTACTGGGATGATGGGACCGTTACATACCTCATCGAAAGGCTTAAACGAAAGTACATATCTGTAGAGGATGCCGCCTTACTGGCGCAATATTTGAGACATAACAGGGAGCTAGTTATTTTTAAGGGATGGGACCTTCGTGATATTAAAAAAATGGCTTTTGAAGCACTGGGAAAAATATCGGATCCCAATGTGAGGATACATCTTATTGAGATTGTAGATTTATAGTTTGTTATAATAATAGACGTAGTTCGACCAATTAGAGTATGGAAGGGCGGTTAACGATGAAGGATACATTCAAGGTTGGCAGTACATACGATTGTGTTGTAAATGGACAGATCTGGGCGTTTACTGTAGTCGAAGTAGATGAAGAAAATGAGGGAAACCTTTGGATTACCTGGAGTACTGATTGGAGTACCGGTATTACTGGTGAGGAAGAAGATGAAGAATGTCATTCCATTGATGACTTGGTCAAAAAGGTTGAAGATCATAAAAATAATGTGGCTGCAGGAATCATCTATCCACGAGGAGATAGCGAAGAAGCTCAATTTAATGGATTAACTGAGTTAATATCAAAGCCGAGATACTATTTCGGGCAAATGGAAGTTCCTCGGGCTTTTGTACTTACAGACCATTTTTCACCTGAAGGGTACAGACCGGACAGAGAGTATCTAGAATTCGTTTTTGATCCCGAAAGCTCCCTGTTAAGAGTGTCAAGTCCAGATCCTGCGGCAGACGTTCCTAGCTGGGTAATTGAACGGTTTGATGTATCTGGTGTTACTAGGGTGAAACCCGAAACACGTACAGAGAAGGTAGTTTATCTTCTTAAGATTAGCCAGGTAAAGAGTAGCATCTAATAAGGATGCGCATTCTGGAGTACAGCTTCAGCAAATATGAGAAAGACGATAAATAGTTTTCAAGAATATAGTAACGGCTATCATAACCCAATAAAAGGAGGAACTTAGATGAAAAGTCACGGATTGGGTAACTAAAGGCGGTTTTAAAGGATTTCTAGGAATAATATATAGAAAAAGCGAAACAGTAGTTTAGATTGTTAAAGCAAAATGCTAAATATGGTTGTTAAGTCTCTACTAATAAATTTGTATTTTTTATAACGATTGCTGCCCGGGATCTCTGGATAGGGTAATATTGCACAGAGCATGGGTACCGCAGGGCTAAATACTTAATATGAAACCTCATTGTGGTTTTTGATAGGATACACAATACCACAATCGGTTAAGAGACTAATCTATCATTCATCATTGTTCCATTCATAGTCACCTAATCGGGTGGCTTTTTAGTTTTAAGGATCCAGTTATTTGTCCCTGAAGAAAAATATTGCGTAATTTAATGGAATGTACATTATCAATATTGTTTGAGGAAATTAAAAATTTGTCTTATACTAATTCGGAAGCAAAATAGAAAGGAAGGTATCTCGTGGCTAATTGGGCAAAGAGTGGTACATATTCGAATGTTACTGAGATTCAATATAATGGAATCGAATGTGTGAAAAAAGAGTTAAAGGAAGAACGGTTCACTGAAAAGAACTTGGCAAGATTTCAGAGGGAATATGAGATACTAAAGAGCATTAGTCATCCCAATATCACACGGGTATATGAAATCAATGGAGCATCTTACATTATGGAGAAGGCTGACTGTGATTTGGAAGAATACGTTCTAAAGAATGAACTTTCAGAAGAGGAAATTGAACGTATTATCGATGGTATTGCATCGGGGCTCGCGTGTTTGCATGATCATGAGGATCAGATCATTCATCGGGATTTAAAACCGTCGAATGTGCTTATGTTCAACGGTATTCCAAAAATATCTGATTTAGGCGTATGTAAGCCCTTACTCAATAATTTTATTAAAACAAGTGCTTATAGTAAGGAATTGATGGGCTCCATGCGGTATATGAGTGATGCGCATAAAGAGGGTGACGCTGAGCCTACATTTCATTACGATATTTTCGCACTTGGACGTTTAATCTATTTTTTAGAGAAAAAAGAACACCCCCCATTGGAGCGATCAACAATTACGATCACATGCGTTATCAAGCTCTTGTTCTTATGACTGAGCAGCAATATCCGGTTGTCATACATAACATGGAGACATTCAATCGAAAGCGCTTGAATGTCATTTCATCAAAATTAACAATTGAGGATTCAATCACAAAGTTTATCGAAAGACAGATAGGCATAACTGATTTGTTCGCCAGCTTTAGCCAACGGAAGTCTCCAAGGGTTTTTGAAGTGTTAAATCGCGGAGCTGCAAGCATTATTGAATGCATTCCTAATCAAGATGATCAATCCTTAGGACTTTTCTTTGAGCTATATATGGACTTATTTGAATCCTTCCGGCAACCCCCTTATTGGAAGTTCCAGATTTGTACTGATGTAACCGAACGGTTACTTGAAATGTTCGAAAAGGCAAAAGGTGTTGAAATTCGCAGAAAGTTGTTTCTTGCGGCATATGAATGGTCATACGGTAGCAATCAGTATGATCCCATTAAAAAATTAGATAATTATATGCGACGTATGAAAAGAAATGATGACTATGAATCATTTTTTTTGGAACTCGTAGAATATCTTGATATTTCGGATATGAGTAGAGTTAGTGAATTTATTGAACGTCACGGATAGAAGCTGATCCAAGCACAATTATAATATTTAGCCGAGAACTGATCGAGTGTAGATATGTGATATTTGTCTAGGGCAAGAACATTGTCCCATTGAAGTCGCTAATTTTGCGGCTTTGTTATTTTATCGGTACAAGTTCCTGTCCTGAACCAAGGACACGAACATGTCCGATTTCCGATTAGATGAATATCTAAAATAAAGATGATGTAGTTAAAACCTCAACATGCTGCATAGCCCCACTAACTGCGCCTGAAGCTTTTTTGCTAAGGTAGAAAATTCAGGAGAAATGGGCGAAAGCTTTACAGTCGCAAGTCAGCAAGATTCGTAAAAAAGGGAAGATGAGGGGAGAAACACAATGGACGTAAGCAAACACAGCAAGAATAACTGGCCAAATCGGGGATTCAGTCGGAGATCGGGGCGCAGGTGGGCCTCCTGTCTGTTCGCCGCGGTCTTGGCCCTAACGGTCATCGTACCAGTTTATCCGGCAGAAAGCGCCTCGGCGGCATCGGCTACAATGTCCTCACAAGGAGGGATTACGCAGGATCAACTCGACGGATTGGCTTATCTGAATGATATTCGGGCGAAGGTAGGCGTAGGCCCGTTAGAACTGGATGCAAGATTGACGCAGGCGTCGCAGGCGCACGCGGCTTATTACAATACCACCCACTTCGAAGGAGTGACGGCCCATCGGGAGGAGCCGGGTACGGCAGGGTTTACAGGAGCGACGCCCGGAGACCGGGGCAAAGCAGCCGGATGGCCAAACATTTCGGTCGCTGAAGTCATGTCTTTTGAAAAAGAAACGACAAGGGAAGCGATTGATTCTTGGCTAAGCACCGCTTATCATCGCAAGATTATATTGGACGGCCAGTATACATCGGTCGGCATCGGGTTGCAAGGTGGTACTGCGGTCATGAACCCGGCTTACGTGAAAATCCAGAAGAAAGACCCGGAAGCCAATGTGTATCCGTATGACGGCATGAAAGGAGCCAACATTGGATTCTATGGATTGGAGATTCCAAATCCGCTTGACCGCTTCGGTGTTGAACACTCAGGTGGCATCATCTCGGCTACGGCAGGCCTCGGCATCGACTCGTTCGAAGCGAGCATCGTGGACTCGCAAGGGCAAGAAGTTCCGTACTACAGCGAACTGCAAGGCGATACGGTATTCTTGTTTCCCAAGGATGTGCTAGACGGGTACAGCGTCTATACGGTGAAGCTCGATTATACGCTGTATAAAGAGTCGGAACTTCGCAGCAAGACCTGGTCGTTCACGACTGACAAAGGACGCACGATTCATGGCTTATCCGCCCAATATGATGAATTTATGCTGAATCAGGGAAGCAAGCTGCCGATCGAGATCGTTGCCTCTTACGGCGATGGCACATATGGAACCCCGAAAACGCCGATTGCCTACTCCAGCAGTTCCTCTGCCGGTTTGAAAGTTTCCGCAGACGGAATGCTCGAAGGGGTTAAGCCTGGCACTTACAAGGTGACGTTCAGCTCCGGGGCAGTACGTGGCACGGTGCCGGTACGAGTTTTCGAACGTCTCAAGAGTAAGATCTATCCAGCAACTAATCCGGCCAAGGTGAAAGATATCGCTGGACGCTCTGATCAAGTAGCGATCGAGTGGGCGCTTCGTTCGGGCGTCGCCGGAGCGGATGCAAAGGGCAAATTCCACCCAGAAGATCCCGTGAGCGAAGCACAGTTTCTTATCATGCTGCTGCGCACCTACAAAGTCGATGACGAATCGTACGCTTCCAAAAAGAAGATGCACTTGGCGGAAGGCGCCTATAACGTGGCGAAAGCCCGCAACCTGTTGTTGTTCAGTGCACGTCCGGGAAAAAGCGACTTTCTGGACAAGCCAATTAACCGCAATCGAGTGGCTGGACTGATCGCGTCAGCAGACGGCGTAAACTTCGATTTTCCGAATGCGGAGAAATACGTGCTGGCTCGTGATTATATGCGCGGAACCAAAGGTAACCAAGTCTGGACGTTCGGTTCCAACGATATCGTTACTCGGGCACAGGCAGCGGTGATCTTGATGCAATTGCAGTCCCGCATGAAGTATTTGGTCGGCGCACCTAAAACGATTACGTCTGAGAAGAAGCTACCTGAACGTCCTTTTCCTGAAGTATATAAGAAACCGGTGCTTGGCAATAAGATGTTAATTGCTGAATTCCGTGAGGAAGGTACGCTGCAGGTGGAGGGACAATTCGCGGAACAGGCGAACAAGAAGCTGGAGATCCAAATCAATCAACACCAGAATAATGGGCGAAGCGGGGAGATACTAGATAAAATTTCAGTGCAGACCGATTCGTCGGGGCGATTCTCTATTTCGTCCACAGGTACTTATGGAGATGCTATCCTGGATGTGAACCTGAGAACGGAAGAAGTCATCTATTACATTGGGGTCAAAAGAGGCACAATGAACGCGTCCGAGTATTCAAGTTAAGAAAAAAGGCCCTACGAGCGCATTCGCAAACTAACATTAAAACACGAAGAAGCCTCCGACTTGGATCGGAGGCTTCTTCGTGTCGAGAAAGTCCGACTTGGAGCAAAAGTCAAAGGTAGTATTAGGATTTTTTGTGTAGGTAAGAAGAAACCCTGATATGCAAGTTTCGATTATTAGATTTCATGCTTACTTTGAACGGCAGGGGTTGTTTTAATGATTCAGAATGATAATATATAAATATATTAATTAATTAACGTATTTTGGTTAGATGATTGTGTTCGGTTGATTCGGTAAGAATATCTAAATCTTCTAAGGAGGTAGTCCGGTGTGGGAGGAATAATTTTAAAAAAATATGATAACAAGTATATATTTGACCGTGATTCTATACTCTATTCAATTTCAAGAACATTACCATCACATCGCCTGGCTATACACAAACAACAAAAGAAAAAAATTACTAAATTTGAAATCAGCGATCATGGGATCATGAGGTGGAAGGAAAGAGTTGGACCAACATACGATATTCACTATCTCAACTCACTGTACAGTTATATTTTCGAAACAGGCCGGGTCACAATCAATGATGAATTCGAGGAACTTGTCGGGGTAATTGATGATGATATAATCTTCTTTTATAAACCCTATGACGAGGAAACACATGTGGTCACAACTTTTCTTGGAAGGATTAGTAATAACTATGTTCTGAAAAACTTGGATTATTTAATTAAATACGTCAGGCATACTGGTGATAAACTTAATCTAACTTTAAGTCATTCAGTTCCATTTTTCGCCATACCGTCAGAAGTATGTATTATGAGCTATAGTAATCATGAACTTGCATTTGAGAAGTTTAACACTGAAAATGGCTTTCTATACTATCTTAGATATTGTGTTGAAGGAATAGAAGTGTTTAATGGAATACTTGAAAGCAACTTTAAGTCTCAAACAAATCCACCTAAAGCGATAATTAGTAGACTTGAACATTTTAAGAACCAATATCAAATTGCGTCTGAACTGCTCAACATAATCGGCACACATGATTGAGTATTCAAGCAAGTTATCAGACAGTGTAACCCAACCGTTTACTTTTCAAAAAGTCTGCGGATCTCGCAGAGGAGGCAGGACTTGTAAATGAAGACTTTGAGTTAGTCGCAGCAAGTGCTGTTTTGCATGGTGGAAAAAATTCAATTAGTGGTCATTTATTCGAATATAAGTTTACACGAAATTAGAGGAAATAATGTGTTTGTCCGATTTTAATGTTAAAATTAGGATAAATCAATATGAAGTAGATTGGGGGAATTTCGATGATTCTTAAAAATAACATTTTTTTCATCAGTTTTTTTCTTGTTTTTAATTTTGTATTGGGTTTTTCGATCATTACTCATCCAAATTTAATTAATTCTTTGATTTATTCAATTTTTGTAACAGGCCTTGCATTGGGAATCATTTTGCTTAGAGAACGTCGAATTAAAAGAAATCAATAATAAATTTAAAGTATGTATGAGAAACGATACTGTTGGGTAACATAATTACAAATACCGATAACTGTTTGAGAGTCGCTATTTAAGTGGATTTTTTTATCGGTACAAGTTCTTATCCCGAGCCAAAGACAAAAACAGAATGATGTATGGGCATAGATAGGTTTTTGACTTGTTACTTTTGTTATGATATTATCTTAGCAAGCAATTAAAGTACCTATGGAATAAGGTACTGAATCACGATATTTAGCGCAGGATATAGAGACCTGACGATAATATCGTTTTTTTATGTTTAGACATGTGCACAAAAGCCGTATTTTGACTAAATGTCTGTATACCCAAATTCGCCGAATCTCGTCTTCCTGAGATCGGCGCTTTTTTATTAGATCATGTATACGCACTCTTTACTTTGGCTACGATTGTTGTACTTTTAGATGGTATTATTCTAACACATTATTTGATTAATTATACATCTCAGATAAAAAATTTATCATCGGGAGTTTATCTCATATTTCAGTGCTGCAGCATTCATACCTTCGCTCATATATCATTTCATTCTAGGGACATTATGACCTATTAGACAGATTTTTATACAATACTATTTGATAATCATCTTCTTCTGGCTTGCGGGACACGAATCTGCATGTAAGTAACCATTATTCTGTCCGCTCACTTGCTTTCAATCGGTCACGCAGAATTTTATCCCAGCGCGCTTCTGGATCTTCTTCGTTAGGGTCATAATCAATTGAAGGATCACTTTCTTTGTGATATTCTTCATCTTGGTCGCTAGTGGCTTCCGATGAATCCTCCGTTTCAAACGGATCGTTGTATCCGTCTCCACCTGCTGCCTCATATTCTTCTACCGCCTGTTCAAGAACCCCCGGCACAATACTCATTTCTGCACGCCAATAATTATTTTCGTATACTAGCCGACCATTATCAGCATCAATAAGCAACTCTAAGGAGTCTTCCTCATAACTGACCAAGGTGAGGTGCTTAGGGCAAGTCTTTTTGAGAAAAATTGTAATATCATTGATGTCATTGATCGTTTCGTATCCTTCTTGGTTTAATGCTAATGCCAGTTCACTTGAAAGTTCCATGGTCTGTTCAGTAAGGTTCCTCATACATGGTCAACTCCTTAGAAAGGTGTACGTTTTAGATGTAGTAATTTATTGCTCTGTACTAAGTGTTCTTTCACAATCTGATGAAACATTTGCTTAAGAAACTTCCTGTATCAGATCTATATTATTGTTTCTCACATTACCAACTGAAGAATCGACTTTGTACGCCCGCATCTCTGACGCTGAGAAGGGTCTGAGAAGGCTTGTAACACTCTTATTGTCCGTTTCTCTATTTAACCACTCGGATTCATCCTGTGGCCTAATTATGGCCGGCATTCGATTGTGGATTTCGGCCATTAGGCTGTTGGGCTCCGTGGTGATAATGGTGCACGTTGATAATTTCTTTCCGTCCGGATCCAACCAAGTGTCATACAGACCGGCAAGGGAGAATATAGAGCCATCTCTCATTAAGATTCGCATTGGCTGCTTTCCGGAGTCGCCCTTCTTCCACTCATAAAAACCCGAACAGGGAATAATGCACCTCTTGGTACTGACCAGCCGCCTAAATGCAGGTTTCTCGTTTAGCGTCTCAGCACGTGCATTTATCATCTTAGATCCGATTTTGTCATCTTTAGCCCATGAAGGTACCAGGCCCCATCGGAGTGAACCTAAGCGATTACCATTACTGGTTGCAATGATTGAAGGGATAAACTGCATAGGAGCAGCGTTATAATTTGGACGATAGTTAAAGCCTTTAGTGTCTGAAGCCATGTATCGTTCCATTATGCTATCAATAGGATCAATAATTGTAAATCTGCCGCACATACGAATACACCTCACTATAAAATTCGTTATAGGCCAGGTGGGGAATCGTTATTCTCCCAGACTCTGCACCTCATTATGCTACAGTCAAATCAACTAGTTTCTCTATTATTGGTGATCTTAGTTTACCATCTTTGGTAAAGCACTGAAATCGAACTTGGCAGCTTACAATTGGCTCAAGATAAATCCAATCCTTATTCTCATTTCTTACAAGCCTCTTGGCTTGAGAATGAAACTTAGACAGTATGTCTTTATGTGGTGGGAATTCAAGTATCCCTACATGTTTGCCATTCAATTGTAGCCCCCAGCCAAATGCTCCTTTTCGAATTGCTGAGACTTGGCAAGTTACATATTGATATGCCTTTATTTTTGTAATTACATCTTTTGGTCTTGCATTTAAAAAATATGGTGCATCACTGTTGTATTGAACTATGCCCTCTAACCCCTGTTGTTTTACTCCTAAGAAGAGCTGGAGGCCGTCATCATATAAAGGTGTTATGGATATTGTCTCAGATGGGTTTAATACCGTCTGAAGAAGTTCACGCCTCTTATCAAATGTCATCGTCGTTACCGACTGGCCATCGACCCACAAAACGTCCCATATCGGAAAGTGAGCTTTTAATGTTTTACAGATTGATTTGACGGCGGTAGACTTTTTCGTGTGAAAACGGGTCATTGCATCGTCCCACCAGATCTTCGGTGGCTGATCTGTAGGCTGAGTGACATCAAAAGCGATGCATTCTCCATCCAGGATGGCCGTTTTAACGGATAACTTTATTTCTTGAAGCTCCGGAAAGCGTTCAGTTACTTCAGTTCCATGTCTTGTATATGCACGTACACTACCATTATCGTAATGAATTAATATTCTAAATCCGTCCCACTTAATGCTGGACTTCCAATCTTTTTTAATCTCACCAGATACTAATGGCCGTAATAACATTGGTTTTAATGGTTTATTTAGCATAAGCAAAAACCTCCGTCCTAACCTTAGCATGCGGAGTATAAGTCTATCTATATGAGATTGTTGGGATGAATGAGAATTATGTACAGTCATATGTCATAATCTATTCCGGGAATATTTTTGGTTGATCAAATTACGTTAGCCGGTTTAATCGTTGATCGAATTCTTGTCGAAGGTGTGGTCGGGTATATTCCAAATAGGCACGTGCAGTTTGAATCACAAAGCTATGATATCTTGAATCAGTTGCTGATCTGAGCCAATAGTCGAGAATCGCTTGATCATCTTTCTGGCCACTCCACCATTCGATCTTGATTTGCCCGGCTTTGTCCATCTCACGCAATTTATTCCGGACATCGGTATAGACTATGGGTGGTTCAATTGGGGTGACGGCGGTATCCGTGATAACTTGCTCAATCCAACGATTAGGTTCTGTGAAAAATGGACCGGCATCTAACTTATATATTGCTCCTGGTACATCACGATACCGGAATTCAAACGCTCCAAAGACTCTTTCAGTAAAAATGGGAATGCCATTCTCCCTTGTTGCCCCATAGTCCACCGTCGCCCTTCGCGACCTAAAAAGGCGTGAGCCATGTCAAAATCGACCGCTGCAAATACACTGCCTTCATTGCTCGTCAAACGTCTCGCCGCCGCTCTCCCAAACCCTTGTCACAAAAACGGCTGGTCCACAAACAAACACTTACAGGAGTAGATCCGAAAGCAAGGGTAAAGTTAACCTGCTTGCCGGTGAGGGCTGCTGGCCGGTGGTACACCAATACCAGTTGACTTGTATTACAAAACTAATGAGAAACCGTTTGTGAAAATTGGATCTGCAGAGGACACAGTCCAGCGTTATGTCGTTTTAAATGAACGGCTACGCAATGTTCCACTCGGAGAAATGAAATTTCTATTTTCTGGCATGGGTGTTTGTAGGGGAGAATGCATGTTGGAGGAGATATATTTCATTATTTTCTGAAGATAAGCAGAAAAAAACATCTCCTGGAGGAGACGCTTTTTTTCTTGAGTAGAAACATTTGTTAGGATTGCTACTGGGACTCATTCGTCCTAAAGTGAGGAAGTATAAATATATTACTCTCTTTTTTCAGCATCTAATCGCCGACGAAATACCAAAGCCGAGACAGCAAATACAATAAACGATGCTGCTGAAGCAGCGGTAACCATCTTCAACACATTGCCTATTGGAGAGTTAAACAACAGAGCAACTGAGATGATTAAAACAGCACCAGTTAAACCCATCCCCAAAACCGAGATCGCTAATATCTTGTTCATCAAATCACCTCACAGGTAATTGAAACAAGCTACTGCCCCAGCGATAGCACCACCACCAAGAAGTGCATATGCACCAATACATGCAGCACATATCGGAGCAGTCACTGGTGTAGGTACTGCACACGAACCCCCACACGCGACCGCAATAATATAAGCCGCCGTACCACCAATTCCAAGTACTGCTCCAAGACAACCTGCCACTGCGCCTACACTATTTGGTTGCACTCCAGAGTTAACTGGCTCTTCTGCAAGCATTTCTTCATCTGTGATATAAGGTCTGTCAGTGTCCACGGATTTAACAACTGATCCATTCAAATACGTCTCAACTCGGAAGTTTCCTGCCTCATTCTTGGTCACCAGCATTTCATTTGTCTGCAATACGGTATTATCCTCATCGAAGAATACTGTTACGTTACTAGGAAGGCTGTAATCCCCATGCAAAGGAACTGTAACAACCGTAACTCCACCGCCAACCGTGTACACACTCGATTTTTCCAAATCAAAAGCAGAGACAGGGGCGATATTCTCAATTTCACCTGCTTCTACTCCATGTAGCGTTGCATCGATCAATTCCTTGGCTTCATTACCTATAACTACAGCAAAATCTTGGCTGTTATCCGCTTGTGCTGTAACACTCAAATTTGGAGATAAACTTAAACAGAAAATAGACAAAATCATTAATACTGGCAAAAAGACCTTTTTCGCCTTTAACATAATAAAAAACCTCCTATTTTTTAATATTTCGTCATAACATTTCCTCTTCAAGATTGATACCATCTGTATGTTCAATGAGGGCTTTTTCTTTCTCGTTGTCCGACGTACCTGGGAGTGTATTATAGAACTGAATGCTGCTAGGCCTGGATTTGGATTTCTTTTCCTGCCCCGAGTTGGTCTCCTGACACGTTGCCCATTAAGCTGAAACTTAGGCCAAACGTACCCGCAATTAACCAAGTCTTCTTATATTTCAATAACATTCACGCTCCTTATAACCAGTTTTGAGGATTTCCCTCACATATATAGACACCCAAAAAGGAAAATAGTTTCCTTTTTATTCATTATTTTGTAACAGAGCCCAAAAAAAGTTAGAATAAGTGCCTATATGGTACAGTAAGTGGAAGCATTGAAGTACGTGCGTCTGACGTGCCATTCGGCTAAAGTTCCTTTAATAATCCATTTAGTAAGGGTTACGTCTCAAAAAAGCAGACTTCCAAGATAATTATTGGGAGTCTGCTTGATGAGAATTAACTCTTATGTGGATAAATTGTGCTTCCAAATTCGACAAAACAAGATGGCCTATGGTTTGGCCAGCCGGTTGCATTATGAGAGAAACATTGAAGTTCAATCAACCAACATACTATTTTTGATTTGCAACTGCACCTCGAATTTATTTTCCGGAGCTAATAAGAAGAGAGTCCTTATTTTCTTGTATTTCTTTTTCCATATTCTTGAATATGATACCATCACAACTTTTTCATAAATTATTCCGGTGCCGGTCTGTTCAAAATTTACTGTCACTATCTCTTGAAACTTATCATCTAATAGCTGATCTAAGATTCGTTGGTGAGTCTTCATGCGGTACGTTTTTTTTGTTTTTCGAGATCCCTTTTCGAGTGCTTCTATAAGTTCTAAAATAATTGATTTAAGTTCGTGACGATCTACTGTACCTTCTGGGAGATTCATGTGAAGAGTTTTCATAAATCGGTTCATTATCACATAGGTGGTGATTTTCTTATAGACAAGTCGATCAGCTACGCTTACAACGAAAAATAAGAATGAAAGTATCACTAGATCAGCAGCAGCGTTAACATTAAATCGCAGAAGAACAATAAAGCTACATAAACATAATGTGATCCATAAAGCCCAGACATACTTTGCTTTAATAGCAAATCTAATAGTATCACTACATAACTTAAATAAAACTAATTTGATCATAATAACTTCTCCTCTTCTATAATATATAGATACATTATAGAATTTTTAAAAATTGAGATGGGCCAAAAATAGTTCTATACTGTTTCAGTCAACATCTGGATTCGTTGAAAGAATAAAAGATTAGGAATACATGGTCTGATTTTGAGACTGTTTGCTCTGTATCCCTGTTTTCAAGGGATTACGTCTTATGGCTGCTGTCATATCATAATTCATAACTTGGAATTCCTAGGCCATTGTGGACCTTCGCTACTAGAATAAAAAAGCCGCTAAATTTAAGCGACTCCAGATGTTGCTATCTTCTAAAAACAAAAACACTTAGATTAACTAGCTACCCCAACCGTGACCACACATTAATATAGCTCCTTTATGGTATCTCTATGTTCCTGTAGCTGTTTATGTACTTCAGTAATCACAGTTGAACGTATAAGTACCTTTAATTCTATCAAATCAATAGTGACTTCTGGTTCAGGGGAGTGTGCATAGTGGACTCGCCCTTACCTAAAATAAGCCAATCCAGAGTAACATTGAAATGCTCACATAAAGCGATAGCCATATCAAGGGATGGTCTATGTCGATCTTTCTCTATATTGGAGATTGAGGCGCTCGTGGTGCTTTTATATTCTGTTATGACATTGCTACCCTGCTCTCGAATGGGTATACGCATAACCTTAGCTAAACCGTCCATGCTTAGCTTTTGCTGCTGCGGAGCATGCGAACTCGATCACCAATTGTGTCCAAACTGGAAGCCCTCCTTGATTATCAAGTAATTAACTTTCAATGTAATAGCGTTCGGATTATAAGTCAACAAAAAAGAGACTGATTAATTCAGTCTCCTCTGGAGAGTCTCTGGGCTAGCAGGTAAACTCACTAATGAAAAAGATTTTTTAGATCAAGTGATCTGCCGCAGCTTTATTATTATCTAATTTGGGAGTAGAATCATAATTTTCTTCTTTCCATTCATACACCCACTTGTCCATTTCAACTATATGTGACTTCTTCTCCACCCTTGCCAGGTGAATCCCCTCGACCGTGGTATCAATAAATATCCCCTGATCCAATGCTCCGACAAAGTCTTTTGCTTCAATTACATACCTTTTGTATTCAGCATTACATAAATCGTAATCTCCAATACAAATTAAACCCATTTCGTTGTCGTAAACTAACCAAAGTCCTTCTTTGTCCATCCAACTATCCCCCCAGAAAGTAAATATAGACGATCATTTGACATGTTTACTCAGGTATTTATAAGACCGTTTCTATCTCAAGTGATAGGTAATAAAATCTGACCTCCAATGATTGCAACACTATACTATTAAGAAATAAGGATGAATAAAGTAATCAAGCCCAGCACACAACAGCCTAGAAAAGCTTTTTGTCGATTAAGGCTTTCTTTAAACTTCAGAATCCTGAAAAACGCAACACAACCAGCAAATATAAGAATCAAATGTTCAGTTCTTTCTGGAAATAAAATAAGACCTGCAATGCCCCATAAAGATAGAACTAAGTAATACAAAGCAAATGCTAGAAAAGGAATTTTATTGATAAGGTACATTTGAAAATTTCTCCCGTCATCATGTTCTACATAAGTTGTTGAATCCTTTGGTATATATGAAGTTGGAACTGATTACTCCTTGAGTTTGGTATCATTCGCGAGTACGATATTTCGTAGGACGGATTGAAGTTCATCTTGTTTGAAAAGTTCCATATCCATAATCTCTTTATCATATCCACACCATGTTTCCCAATTGATAAAAATATCGATTTCACATATATCTGGATCATATTCAGTAATCTCTACGGGGTTGTCATACAACATGAGAACTATGTCCATAACCTCGTCTTCCGACATTCCATAATGCGGGTCAATGTCAGAAGCTTGCAACTGAATGTAAGCAATTAAAATTTCCATGACCTGTGGTTCAATAGATGAATTCATTATGCATATGGTGTCATCAATGCCGTAGGTGTGTGTCAATATATATGCATATAGGGTGTGTGAGTTAAGTTTCTTCTTCTGCAACACTTCTTGTAATCTATTTTCTCTGGTATCTATACGTCGCTCATCTCGTTCTGACTGATCCGAATGTTGAGAGGGTTCATTTAGTGCCGCCACTGCTTTCCAATCTTCAAGAGTGAAATTTCGTCCTATTACCACTCGTTCAAGTGAGAAAATACCTTCTCTTTTCAAGATATTATCTTGGAGAGATATATTATCGTCGTGCTTAAACGAGGCAAGGGTGTTTCTATTTAGCTCAATCTTTCCTTCAACTAAAGCTGCAAAAGGAACGCCGCTTTGCAAAGTAGGATAAAATTGAATGTCCACCATTTGTAGTTGGATACAGTATGGACCCTGAAGATAGACCAATCTCTCTCCGATAATTTGTTGGAAAATGGATTGAATACTTACTAATTCACCGGATAAAGTAATTCCAGACTGTGGTTTATATAAACCGAAAACGATGTGAAACTCATCTTTGTTGTGAGGAGCGATCTCAATCAAACTATTGGAACGTTGAAGGTATTCAATTTCGGAAACATGCACCAAGTGCTTGCTGCCATCGCGATCAATTACTGCGTATTCCATGCGAACTCTCCTTTGATATATACAACAATTAAGTTTGACCTTCATAGTCATACCTGGTAACTGCACCATACATGCCTGAATGCAAATGTTAATTACCACCGATGAAGATTTAATTATTTCTCAGGTACTACAATAAAGGGCCGAGCATTGAGGATTATTTCTGAATTCGTATTTACTGGTTTTTGGCCATCCCCTGGATCTTTACGTGCTCTGAGTTGTTCTTGTACGTTTCTAATAGCCCGCTGAAGCTGACGTATTTCTTCTTGCAGTTCCACAGGTACATCCGTATATTCCAGGACTGTTAATCCCCATGATACGTGATGAGAAGCATTTCCGAGATGCACTAACGATTGAAAAATATAGTCATCCTGCTTACCGAGTTGCTGGAAATCTTCATAGTTTGGTTGATGAGCTGCGTAGCTACCAAATGGCTTGTCTGAATTTAAATCATTCATTTATTATTCTCCTTGATGAGCCTGTCAAACGAATGACGGGCTCCATATTATTTAAATATTGCAGGGCAATGGTGTTCAGATACTGATAAGATAGCGGCTAATCAGTCCTCTGTGTACCATTCATCATCTTTTCGTAACTCTCTAACCGATTCATGTTGAGATTCACCGCCACACTCCGGACAGTTTTCCCAGCAGATGAGGAGGCTGTCTACCCACTTATTGTTACAATTTATGCATATCCAGGGCATAATTTTAGTTATGTCCTTTCCCTCTGTTGTAGAATTGTTTTCTCCACCCACATCCAATTCACCGCCTGCAGTCATCGATTTGACCTTCAGCAAAATTCGCTCAGTTGTTTCATGAAGTTCCTTCATTATTCCATCAAAATACTTAAAATTGATAACCCATCGACCATCTTGATCTGATTGACGTGGGAATTTGAACATAGTTCTCTCTTCAATCTTCATGTGCTGCTGACTGATCCCAACATCTGGTGAATTCTTCCGCTCATACTCGTTCCAAACAATCACATGGTGCGAATTCTCGGGCTCGTTCTCGGTACTTACAAAAGATTGCTTTTCAATTCTTGCAAGTACTATGCGTCCCTCTCCTTCAGATCCATAAGAAGAAAACTCGTTCTTCACTGCCTCAACTTGCCCCTCATACTCTTCAGAAGCCTTGTTGTATTCCGCCACACACATTAGGCCTTTCTGGTTGTCCCACACCATCCATAAATCAAATGTATTCTTGGTCAACTGTACTGGCTTAAATTCTTTCTCCGAATCTTGAGGATGTGATGCTTCCATTAGTGTCATATAAGCAGCCGTAGCTCGCTGTAAAGGTGTTGCATCTAACAACCAAGCGATACCTTCCGGCGCCATATGACCTTCCACACTGTAGAATATGTTCGCCTCCATCAGGTTGGATAAATTTGTTACATAACTCTCAGCGTTTACTTGAAGGGCCTTACTTTGAATTTTCAGTGAAGCGGAACATTCATAGGTGTAGCAGGGTTCATCATATTCATCCATACCTTCAAATGAAGTCAAATCGGCAAGCGCTGCGTTTAGCTGTTTATCCGTCATGGCGTTTATATTCATGTTAATTCTTCCTCTCCTAAACCTTGAAAGTTTGAGCTGTGATGCGTAGGTCCAATTAACTCTTTGATCGTTTTGTCAACAAATCTGGCTTAAGTCTGTAGTGCCTCTTCCCGCTGATTAACATACATTCGCACCATTCCGATTCATATTTTGATAGCGCAGCAGCAAGACTGTTTTTTGGCGATGAATAATGCGTACTGCACCTCTCCAGTAGATCCGGCAGTGACACCCATCCATCCTGGCATCTTAAGTTAGCACGTTCATGATCATAGCGGTCATGCATCCGTTCAAGAAATTCCCTGACCCTGAGCATGGTAGTGCGATATGCGGTAACGTGACCGCCTTTGTTGCTTCCTGCATCCGGTGAGTGGGTCAAGTGATACTCCGTTAGAGCTTCGCGTAGAATTGGCTTTATTTTGCGGTTTAGCTTTGCTCTAATGACGTTGTGTACCTTTTCCTCTGACACATATAAAAGACCTATCCCATACATTTTCATAATCTCAAGCGCAAGCTCTGGCACAAAGTTACTTATGAGCTGACCGTGCACGTATCTTACCGGAGCAGGGACAGCAGCGTAAACAAGGTTGGCGTGCTCCCTCCAACCTACACACTGGTCCAGTAAGACGAGAGAAAGTGATGTTTTAAGTTCAACTACCGTATCAACTGGACCATGTAGCCCAAGCAAGTCGGCCCTGCGGAGTGTTCCCCTCTTAGGCTGAACCTCTGAGAAAACAGAATTACCTCCATATTCAAGCCAGGATTTCACTGGCAAGAACAGTTCAGTCTCTTTCATTCTCCACCACACCTTCCTGTTATAGTGACTGTGTTTTCATTGAAGGAATTAATTCTCTCGCGGCCAAGAGTTCATCTACCCTCATCTTGAAGTCTTCTGCAGCAGCATCGGGATGATTAGCGGTATCTTCAACTTCAGGGAATAACTGATATGTAAGGTCATTAATAAGGTCAAATCTTGTAAGTCCTTCTCGCCGGTAGGCCTTTATATTATTTTTGTATTTGTAGATTTCCTCAATACCTGCCGCTAACCAGATCTCCAGAAGCGTCCGTTCCAGCTCTATCGTTGATTTTCGTAAAAGAGCTTTCTTTGCTTCTTCAAGTTCCAATCTGAGTCGATTAGCTTCTGCTTGTGCGTCAAGCATTTCGCATAGATTTTCACCTCGTTTAGATTTATAATCTCTCAGTTCTTGAATAGCTTTGTCCCTATCCATTTCTGCATTGGTCAGATCCGCATGTCCATGAATTGAAACTTGGGAACAGTTTGATGCATTCTCAGTTAATTTCTTATTCTCAACAATGACTTGTTCCAAGGTTAGGAGTATTTTCTCTAATCCGCTATTTGGACGAACTAGCATATTCTCAATACCGCTACTTGGACATATTGTAATTGCAGTACTCGTGTCTTCAGCCCGCTCTGGATAGTTGAACAGTAATTGATCGCCTGCCGTCCAGAGTAGCTGCCCATCATCGATTAAGTCGAATACTTTATAACTCTGGTTATCTAAATTCACACTCATCTTCAAAACCCTCTTCCTGGAATTTTTATTGTTGTGATTAAGTCGTACTAAATTACAATTTGTTTGCGGTTAACCTGTCAGATACATCAATGTCCCAGTGATGCAATTCTCCAAGAATGAGTCGCCGCTGTACGTCTGTCATTCGATCCAGTTTAGTAAGTAGCCATGTCACTTGTTCATTTGTTGGTTTATTCTGACCGAGCACATGACATCCAGAATTCCCCTGTTTGTCCACCCATGGTAGGCATCCAAACTTTATGAAATTTGGTACCTTGTTAGTGTCACCTTCAAAAAGCTCTACTTTGTAGTGCTCCACAAGTCTCACAGCCAGGTCTTTATGCTCCTGATAAGCACACTCATGAAATACACCATCTGGTGCGAGAAATCCGGAAAGCCCGTTATAGTCTCTTGGACCACGTCTGACTCTATTGGCTTTCACTGCTACTGAATTGGCTTTCTCTCGAATTTTCGTTAAAACTAACTTGTCATCATTACTGACAGGTGCGTCATGATAGTCTAATAAACTGATGATCCAACTTGCTTCTTTTGTCGATAGGTATACTTGTTGTCCCATATGAGCGTTACTCCTCTATAAATTATTGACTCATTGTAAGTTACAGTTGCTTCCCCATGGTCTTTGCTGTTTTTTGGATCTAGAGTTAATTTTGCATCAGGTCTAATTCATGAGCCCCTATTCCAACGTGTTTCCCAGTTTATTAGGATCATCGTAGAGGTACACCGGCCCTTCCCAGTAATACTCGCACCGTTCACATTCCCGTTCCACGTACCAACAGCCTAATGACTGATCAAAAGTCCACTCTTGCTGTTTGTCACTGCACCAACAATCTGTGACCATTTTACGGGGAGGGGGAGGCTTAGGAGTTTTGAGTGCTTCGATAATAGGTGCCTTTTCCGACATAGCTTTTCTGCGCTTCTTTTTCCAAAACCACATTTCTTCACCTCATAAATTTTGATAATGGTACAGCTGACGCAAGTAACCAGAGTAAGAAGATGCTATACAGGGTTTTAATGCTTCTTCATAGGGTTTGAGAACAACGCCTCCGGCTGCAAAACAGGAGATATTTGGGGTGAATCCTTTACAAATAAATTTGGAATCTCCCGGTGTAAAATGTAATAACTAGAATGATCACTGTAAGACCGATACATGCTCCTTCCACAACCCCTCCCCAGCGTGAACCGGTACTCATGAGGTTAAACTTTAAACGGAACTTAAATGGTGGAAGTGGGCGTATCCCCCGGTTCGTGAGGGAATCTGCTAACAGATGTAAAGCGTAGGATAAGCTGCCCCCAATCCATATAGCACTGCTTACTTCATGTGAAGCAAAATATAAGATGGCTGCCCAGATGCCAAGTCCATAGATGGTGTGGGTGAGTCCCCGGTGTGGAAGAAAGACACAAACCACAAGTAAAGCACCAATAATGTAATTCCAAGGGGCAATACCTTGGCCAACTACAATCAAACTTGTACCGATCCCCACCATGCATATGTTCCGGAGTGTGCGTAGGGGGAGAAAGGAGAACAGTCCAACTGCGATCGCTATTCCTATATTCCACGGCCAAGGCATGACACCGGAAAAGAAGACGACTGCACCGGTTGCAATGAGTAAGAGCTGTAGAAGACGTATGAGCCCCTTTGGTAGTGTTCTTGAGACTATTAAAGAGTTGGGTTCGTCAATATCCGGTAATAGAGCACTTATCCCCGTTATGAGTATTGCCGGAATAGTAATAGGCTGATTGAAGATAGCTAGCGCGGACATTGTTAATCCTGTGCTAATGACAAAATGGGATCGTCCCATCATTTGAGTTGCCCCCTTAACAAGGTAGAATATGTACCAAATCGGACACGTTACGCGAATACTTGCATGTTGGCAAAGTCTTAATTATCATCTTTCCGTACCTTTTGGTGTACATACGATTATCCAGGATGATGACAGCCCCTTGGCACTGCATGGATCGATTCAAACGTCCGAATCCTTGTTGCAGTTTGACCATCATCTTGGGAAACATATAATCGAAGAAACTGCTACGCTCTGCCTTTTCTATCACAGCAAGCTGTGCTTGGATTAAAGGTTCATTGGGCATAGGAAAAGGTAGCTTTACAATGACAACGGTCGTCAAAGCATCTCCTGGTACGTCTACGCCTGTCCAAAAGCTAGAACATCCTAGCACCACTGTCCGAGGTTCCGTCTTCAGCTGCTTAATAATGAACTCTCGATCGCAACCAGGATACTGAATCAACAGATTCAACCCACTCTCGACACAGAAACTTTCTATGGATTTCGCGACTTGGTTCATGGTTTCAAAACTTGTGAACAAAACAAGCATGCGGCCACCGGTATACATCAGGATCTCTTCTAACTTTTCACCGAGGTACGTGTTGTAGTTAGAGCTGTTCGCATCTGGTGCGTCGTCCGGACAGATAATCATCGTTTTATTCTTATAGTCGAAAGGGCTGTCAACGATAATGCTACTGTAGTCATAACCTTTAGCCCCAACACGACCAGCGTAGAATGCGAATGTTTTACCGTTGGATGTGATCGTAGACATCGTGGCACTGGCAAGAACAACAGTCACTTTATCGAATAAACCTTTAGACAAGACAGCTTTTGGATAGAGAGGAGCTGCATGGAGTATAAGCTGGCCTCTGCTCTCAATCGTGGCCCAGTATGCCCATGATTTCCTTTCATTTGAGCTAATGAAGTCTAAGTCATCGTTCGATTCAAACATGCGCTCTAATACGTCTGAAACGCCTTTTAAGCGATAAGATTTAACCTTCTCGATAAAAGCACCGAGTGTGCTAACGACTTCCGATACCTCAATGCCCTGGTTCATCAGTTTAAATGCGATCTGTTTACCATCCTCGTTCTTCATGTGATCGCGTACTTCTTGGTACACATCATCAATCTGCTTTTGAAAAGTTTGCCGCAGCTCATTCAGTTCCATCTGTTGATCCAATCCGAGTGAATTTACTGAGTTGCGTTTATATAGATTTTCAAATAAGTTTTCGAAGTGTTCTACACTGACTTCTTTCTCGAAAACTTTGCAGCATACATCCTCAATTTCATGAGCTTCATCAAAAATGACTGCATCATAGGGCGGTAAAGAGCCATTTCCGCCGGTTTTCTTTCTCATTTTCAGATCATTAAAGAAATATGCGAAATTGGTTACGATGACATGGGCTTTTTGCATCTGTCCTTTGAGTACTTCAAGCATGCAATTGTCTGGTTTGGACGTGGCAGGACACCTGGATGCACTAATTTGCCGCCAAAGTTTGTCCTCGACATCAAACCCAAGCTCGGTACGTTCTCCAATCCCATCTCGGCTCATACGGGAATGTATTTTTTGGATGACTTTTGCATCCTCATCCGCACTTAAAAGTTTTTCTTGCCACAGCTTTTCTACCTTTGTATGACAGAGGTAGTGATCCTTACCTTTTACCAATTGATACTTGAGTTTCATGTCTTCCATTTCTAAGATGCTTGCTACTCGGGGAGTTCAACATTAACGATTTGTGTCATGAGGGGAATGGTGTGGGTACAAACGATGACTGTTTTTTTGTTTTGAATGGCCCAGCGTGCAGCGGGTGTTAAATAACCCAATGATTTACCGGTTCCCGTTCCTGCTTCACAAAGCAAATGTTCACTTTTCTCAAGCGCATGTCCTACTTTCGTAGAGATCATGATTTGCGGAGCCCTGGGCGTATAACCATTTATCATTTTAGACAGATGCCCATCTGCCCCAAATGCGCGTTGAATGAAATCGTCCATTTTGCATCATCCTATCATATATATTAATATACTAATATATTAACAAATTAGAAGCGGAAAGTAATCCTTTCCACTGGAATTGTTGCTGTTTATGCTTCAAATTTTCTCAAAGTATCCTTATTAATCTTACGCTTCAGGTGGTCTGGTATATGTTCAAAGCAATAGGTCATTTTCTCGCGGTTTAAGTTAGGGACCTGACTCAGTAGTTCCCATTCATCTGCAGTGAGCACTTTATTACATACCAGGCATGTCCGATGAATTGCTTCTTTGGAATGCGCGATTTTGGCTTCCTTGCCAGGATTCATATGTTCCAAAAGATGCTGCAGAGCAGGATTACCTGCCCAATCATTCTTTTTGTATGGAGCCAGATCGCGCCAACCCATTTGATACGAATCCAATGCGGTAAGATAGGCCTCGTTCACAGCTTGGTCAACAGCTGTAGTGATATTCTTTGGTTCAGTAGCAGGATCACCTGGAATCACAGCAAAGCCGTAACCGTCACGAGAATATACATCAATTTCAATCTTGACAATGGATTTTACATATCGATGGGGTACGTTGATTTCGAGTTCTTTGATTTCTAAGTTCCACCGGCTTTCAGTTGCTGACTCCACCCGATCGGTGTACACCTGGTTCGGTATATATGGTCTATTGTTATCACTGCGAAACTGAACTGTACCATTGGCAAAAGTACGTTTCAGCTCGGCTACTATTTCTTTGTAATCTCTTTCCAATGGTATTCGTCCCTTCACTCATATTTTTTCAATGTGGACTCAAACGCCTTATAAACGCGTAATGCCAATGAGACCCGGTCTGGAAGATCTCGCTGAAGCTGTTTGAAATATTCAATACCAGACTCGGTGATTTCGTAATAGCGGTAATAACGGTTCTCGCTTTCCCAATAACTATGAGCATGGCCTTTTTCAGCAAGCTTCTTAAGCCTTTGGGTAAGGTAGGAGTCGTTGACTCCTACTCCCTTCAGTGTTTTGGTAATGACTTGATCGAGTTCTTTACCGAATCGCCGTCCGGATTGTAACTCGGCCAGAACTAAAAAGTCGATAACTTGCTGTACTTTGACCACATGCCCTAAGGATGACTGTTTATCAATTTTGGTTGTATCTTTGCGCATGCAGGTTTGCCTCCTTTGTTTTATTGAACGAGTTTTTTGAAGATCAACTTCATGAACTTATCTGATTTCTTTTCAGGAAACTGGTCAGTGAATTCTTTAAGAATGGTAGTAAAGTCTTCAGAATCTCGTGCAAGCCAGTGTAAATACTGTTTGATGGTAATCTGCCAGATCGTGTTCTGAGCCACATAAATGGGCTTTTTTTGGTAGTGCAAAACAAACATTAAGCTAACTAGATTTAGCAAAGCAAAAATCGCTATAAAACCAGCTGAACCAAATTCAAAAAACAAATTATTTAGAACTGCAGTACAAACTAAAGATCCAATGGTTGCAACGATGGTAGAGGTTGTGATGTAAAAGTCAATGATCTTATGAAGTTTTTCTGTCTTGGCCAGTTGTTCCATGCCGTAGTAGCTAAACAAGAACAGGTTCTTAAATTCAATTTGGTTCGAATCTGTCAGACCAGTCATGTACTCAGTGAGTTCAGCCTTACCTGGATTCCGTTCTAAAAATTCAAGATATGTTCTGAGTTTGAGAGACACATTCAGGTCTCCTTCCGGTTTGAGTTATGAGCATTAACGTAACTGGGGATGCTTGGCAGTATACACTGCACCACCCTGATGATACTTCTCCAATTTAATGACCATATCATAGTACTTTTGTCTTCTAAAAAAGCTTGGACCGAAGGTATCTCTGTAGATCACATGATTTGTTGCTAGGGTACCTGTGCAACGCATAGAAGTAAGCATCTCCGTGATCAATTCGAATTCTGCACCTACATCATCTACTACAAAAAAGTCTGGAGCTTGGATGCTACCTATTTTTAATTCATCACTCGCTGCTTGATCGAAATCTACATTAATTGCTCCGGCAACCCGATGAACATCCCAAGGATGGATGTGTCTCTCATTATATGTTGTATTAGCTCCATTTCGATAAATGTAACCAAAATGAAGTTCCGGATTAGTCAGTGATATCAAATCCTTCAGCAGAGATGTCTTTCCGCTGCCAACTGGCCCGGTAAGGAGGATGTTCTTATGTTCTTCAATATGTTCTACGATTAATGCAACTGATGCTGACTCAAAGTTCCACTGGGCAAGACGTGCAAGGTTAGAAACCGGTTCAATTTTCAATATGTACACCCCTTATAAAGTTGTTTGAAGAACTGGGTAACTCAAGTATAACACAAACTTACGTGATTACAACTTACGTGTTAACACGTAAGTTGATTCCGCCTTTGCATCATTCCCCTCTATCTCCGTATCTCCCCTCTCCTTTAAAACCCAGCTATTCTCTGTATCTAGATTCGTACTCAGAAACAAAACAGCAAAATTAGTTACTATATCCGTATCTATTCTTTTGCTAAGTACGTATCTATAGCAGAACAGAAATTCTGTTTCTATATACGAACAAAGTAACAATTTTCGATAGAATGGGGGCGCGGCTGGATCGCGAAAACCGGGTCACAAAGGAAAACCAATCTGGAAAATAATGTAACTTGGTTCATGATACAGATTATCTACCTTAAGGGAAACTAAATCCGCGCAAATGGTCCCCGTATGAAGAGACAAGGTACTAGTGCGAGTGAATCTGAAATGAACGTCCCAAGGTGCAGCAACGAACGTACGTAAACATATAGTGACTCAGATGTCGTAACAGGAACCTCGCTGTCATATAGCCGAAGGGACACATCAAAGAAAAAATGATGCGTGTAAACACGTAAGATTAAAACACGCAACATGTTCATTTTAATACCGAGTACCCTAAAAAACTATGGCCATTAATACCCAATGAGATGTCGGTTGTTAAAGATTGAAAAGTGTACCTAATATGCTTCATCTGATAATATTTTGATCTCTTTATCGATCTATTCGGATTGTCCCATCAGGATACTTGATAAGTTCTTCAACAAGAACGGCCAGCCATAGGATAGCAATTTTGTAATGCCGGGCTCCATTGGAACGATTATCCTGCTTAAAACGTTCACGTTCCGTAAGCAATTGCTTTAATCCATGTTTAAGCGTGGGCAGTACCTCATTAGAAACCTTCCCATCTGATTTATATAGCACTTCGTACACGCCTGCTTCCTTCCACATTCTCGTAAGATTGTGAGTAATATTCTTATCAACAACATTAGCTTCATTTTCAACTGTCAATCGAATATCCAAACTCACTAAATCACTCTTTTCTTTAAAGTTGCTTTTGTTCCTTACCTTCTGTATATGTGTCAGGGTTTTATATACACTCGCTGCTCACAGTCCATCTAAACTTCCATTAATGATTTGAGGAACCGCAATATGCGACCAAAAAAATAGATGATTATAAGAACATTAAAAATCGCTAAAGTGAAATGAGCATCCAACGTATAATTTTGGATCTCACTCCAGAAAAGTAGCATATCATCTTTTAAAAAAGTTGGTAGATTCGGTGGGATGTCCTTCTCCGAACTGATTTTCAAAATCTTAGTGATTGTAAAAGAAATCAAATATAACGAAATAACTTTTTTGATGGTTATAAACACATTTCTGTATATTGGTTTTAGATAAGATCCCAAAGGTTTTAGAACACTTCCTAAATATCCTTTAGTAGATACGCCTATCCTTTTGCATAAAGCAAAACCCCGCACCCAAGCATCAATTTCCTCTAAAAAAATATAGCAAGAGGGAACAAGGTGCCCTTTATTAGCCATTCCCCTCATGACACTAGCTGGATAGGTTAAACTACTATATCTATTTCGCTGTAAGTAATGTCCAAATTCATGTGCCAGAATATGTACACTTTCAGGTTTGCCTAGATCCACTGAATAAGGCATGTTAATGGATTTTTTGTTAGGATTAAATGAGAACCCTTCCTTTTGGGATAGCTCTATGTTAATTTTTTCGTTTCGAATATGCTGAAGCATCACTGAAACATCATTCATTTCTCCATTCATAAGTTCACCCTTTTTCTGTAGTATTAATGAAGTACCTAATCTGAAAACTGGCAATGACCAACGGCGACAATTGCTAATATCTGATGTGTCCTCTACAGAATGTTTTACTGTTTATTAAGAGCCTCCGATTCCCACTTGTTCCTACACCCCATAATCCTTACAAGCAAAATACCCCACTGTTAGCTACAAAATGGGTAATCCTACTGTAGAATAACTGAAATATAGCCTGTTAACGTTATTGTTCAGATTTTCACTATCACCACCACTCAACCAGGTTTAATCTATAATTAATATCCTGTGAATTATTCTTTTTCCTTATTACCATTACAGCTACCAACACATGCACTGCATAAATCTCGGTTGTTATCTACCCAAAAACAGAGACCATCATTTGTAATACAAGCCTGGGTATCTGTGCAACCACATTTCTTACAGATGCTTACACGTGATATCATAATTTTCATCCTTTCAATGTATCCATCGCTTATGAAGTACGCCGCTTGACTTTCTGATACAACTTGCTTATTTTTCCAAGGTCTTCTGCCGACATCCAATCTTCTCCTGATGCTTCAATTTCATCATTAAATATTCCCCACAGGATCTCGAATGCTTCTTCGTCACCTTTAGTAAATGAGATTCTTCTACTCTTAGCTTTTGAACTCAGCAATCTGGGCGAGTTAAATATTTTATCTGCTGAATTTGCCGCACCTTTTATATCACTCGATTTCATCGAAGTTTATTCCTCCTTCCCCAAACCAAAGACAATGTGTAAATTCATCATTTAAAGAAGTTTAGGTAATCCTATAATTATATTATAATATATTAATTAATTAATATATATCGAAAATTGCATTACAATTTAAATGGTCTTTACTCCAATTGTTATATCTTTAAAAACCTTTGTCTTGCCTCCCCTTCTATCATCATGATTGGAAAAAATGCCAATAACCCAGACTCACGAAACGTTCTCGGCCCGCCCGAGAGCAAATCATGTGCCTTAATCAGCCCGGATCGGATGTTCTTAATTTGAATCCTGCGTTTCGTGATCTTCCCGCTTTGGTCCTCATATATGATCTCGACCAGCCATCCTAAATATTTCATCGGCATACTCAGAACCTCCATATAATAACATTTGTATTATTTTATGCGAACATTAGTTCTTTTGCGATATGAAAAAAAGAACAGTTTGAAGTTTCCTTCTCTGTTCTTTTTACGTCCTTTGGATTCTTTCCTGCATAGTCTAGCTAAGTTCCAATTGTAGCTGGGAATTGTTTTGAACAGCTAGAAAAGTAAAAGCCTCTTTAGCCCGGTGGTGGTAAAAATCTTCGATTACCAGCGGTCTCTTATTATGAAGTAGCCGTTGCTCTGAAGCCTTGTTTATCTCTTGCATTATCTTCGTAAGCATTCCGCGAATTCCATCTTGCTCCGTTTCCATTCCTTCTTTAATACACTGATCGTGGAAAACAATATATCTTCCAATGCGGTCATTTAACATTCGGATGGAGGTTTGTATGTCATCATCATCTTCCGGATCAAACACTCTTAGGGCATCAGCATAATTTTCTTCAATAGCCCTAATGATGTATCCCGATATATTACTCACTTCCATGTTACGCTTTTTTTCGTACACATATTTGATGTTTGCCCGTATGTGTTCTTCGCCATGTTTAGAAAGTAATTCTTTAGCGAGTTTCTTTTTAATTTCAAACCGGGCTAAAAGCTCAAGCGTATCTTCCTTATCAATGTATTCATCATCATTAAGGCTAGCCCGTTCTCCTTTATGGTTAGGGAAGATATGGAATATGATTCCTATCACCTTTGCACCACTCTTAATCTCTTCAAAAGTAAATTTTATATCTGTTTTGGCTTCGAGTTCCACCTGAGATGAAAGAAGTATCCGGTTTTTGAGATGGCTATACTTTACATACTTCCCTTCTTCCAGCTCAAGTTTGTCCCGCAACTGTTCCATGGTGAATTTACGCTTTTGCAGAGGCAGGTACTGTTTAAGTAGCTTGTACAATTTGGAGGAGTAGAAACTCTTCAAATAGAGTACATTCCATAACTTGAATTTAGTGAAGTTCTGATGGAGTTGCAGTAAATAAGGCCGCAGCATCTCAGAAAACTCCAGCTCAATCATACCCTTACCATGATAATATCGTGCAGCAGCAAGCCAGTGTGCCGATAAGGTGGAGTTCATACTTCGTTCCTCTATTACTACTTTCTTGTCCTGGAGACTATCGATGATCTCCCGAACCCGTTTATAGAAGTTTTTCTCAGTTAAGCCCAGCTTCTCAGCAATATCCTTCACTCGGAAGTGATGTGTCTTGAAACTCGTATCTTCCGGATGAATCCGTGAAGCTAAAATATATATCAATCGTTCTTCATGTAAAGTTAAATTTGTCCGTGCCTCAATTAATGCATTGGACTCGGAGACAATGTAGTGGTCTGAGATCGTATCAAGTTCAAATTCAAATTCTAACTGGTTATCCTCACCCATGTTATTATCCTCACTATATCTTTGATAATTAGATTGTATGGTAGTATCAATGTATTAGCCACTCCTTTTCTTGTGGCCTTTCTGTACTCATATAAGAGGGGGATTATATTTGAAATGCCACATAAAAAGGAGTTTGTCCTTGAAGAAAAGACCCAAACAACACCGATTTTGAAAAAAGGCCACACTAAAGGGAGTTGTTTTCGTTAAAATTGTGGATAACTCGCGATGATACTCCTTTATATGTGGCCTTTTGCAATACATCTCTCCTAAGGCCACATATAAAGGAGTTAATTTAGAAAATATCCACACATCATGCTTTATCTCTTATGCTAAGGCAACTACATTGCGGTTATCATCTTTATAGAAACAAACTGCCACACCAAAAGGAGTGAAGTATGTAACAAAGCTGAATAAATTACCTTATGAAGCGATTTTTTTAGCTTAAAGTGCCACACAAAGAGGAGTATTGGGTTGCTTTATCCCCAACATTTGCTAATCGTTCACTACCCTACTCCCGTTAATGTGGCCTTGCTGATCCCTTACGTGTGGCCTTTGACTCCCTTTGGTGTGGCTTCTTAGGAATTGTATGTGTGGCCTTTCACTCCTATATCTGTGGCCCTTTACTCCCTTAAATGTGGCATTAAAGGTCCTTCAAGCCAGTCGTGGCTTTACTCTATCAATCTCTTAAACAAGCAAAACATTAAAAATAAAAACTAAAATAATAAAAATATATATCTAAAGAAGAATAGATTCAGATAAAGTCGTAAGTCACCCTTTTCGTGTGGCCTTTCATACAATTATCACTCTTACCTCATGAAATACAGCTACATCCTTCAGTAGTTTATGCTTCAACACATAGGCTTAGAATCATTTCCCCGCACTTTCAGATGCCTTGTGGCCGATAAAAAATTTTCTCATTCAGGTCAATTGTAGCTGTTTTTAAACCATACGATCCATCACTCACCTCAATAATTCGAAGGTATACAGAATGAACAGCATCTTTCCAATCATTATTATCAACAAGTAACTTTATCTTATTTTCAAGTTTATTAAGCGCTTCACCAACATTTTTAGCTTGTGCTGCTGGAATCCACGATCCTTTATTATCTAAATACCATTCAAGCTCAACTGCTTCAATATCTCCACCACCTGTAATATCACGTAATTGATCAACATAATCTGCAGGGCCAATCATCGCCAACACGTCTCCCCCATAACGAGCTTCCCACACTTCTAACGTCCACCCATGTGAGACTAACTGATTAATAGAAGTATTATTCATACCTATCTCCTTCATGAATTAATTTTGGATCCACAGCTACAAAGATATTGCAGCAAACCTTTCTTGATCCAACCACATCTCTTGAAAAACGTCTGACCAATATTCAGCAATAACATTATCATGAATCACAACCAGGACCTCATCATTATATTTTGTGGCAGCTGCTGAATAGTTAAACGAACCCGTAGTAGCAACCGAACGATCCGCGATCGTTGTTTTATGATGCATCAAACCACTATGTGTATTTTCCTTTACCTTTATACCTTCGTCTAAAAGCTGATGTATTCTTTTAGCTTGTGCTTCACCTTCTGATTGAGAGCGATCTGTAATAACTCGAACTTTTACCCCACGTTGATGAGCATTAATTATTGAATTCGTAATGTTTCTTTCAGTCAAACTATAGATTGAGATATCTAAAGTATCTTGTGCATCATCAATCACCTGGATAAGAAGTTTTTCCGGATGCTGATCTTTTTGAGTAAAAGCATATTCAATGTTAGAGGACTGAATACTCACAGATTGCTCTGGATCTGAAAAAGAAGAAGTAAACATCGTACTTACTCGATCAAATGAATCAGTTGAGGAGCAACCTGCACTTAGAAAAAATAATAATCCCAAAGCAAGAACACCTTTTGAACGGATAAACATATTCGACATCCCCTAATCTCTTTTTCTCTCTGAAAATGCTTGTTCAGCCCATTCTTGAAGAGTAAGTCCGTGCTTCAACTTAAAACCATCAAGTTCTTTGCCGGCATCATAGACCAACAATTCCTCGTCAGCAGCTTCATCTATAGTCTTACCATCAGATGTGAAGCCATAATTAAAATCATTAGGTACAGCATGCAATAAACGTACATAATCACCAGATTTAGTACAAGCAGCTCCGATGGCTGTGTTGTTTGTTTCTGCTAATGATACCGGTCCATATATTGCACAGTGGGTCATATCTGCATTTAATTTGTCGCATAGATTGCAAGTTGGATAAATTTTCTGTTTTGTACTCATAATTCTCGTTCCCCCTAATTCAAGTTATATTTTTATCATATAACGGTTTTTCATTTTCTCCAAACAATTAATTAATTAACTAATTAATATATGATAAAAAATCTAATTGCTTTGTACATCGAAAAAGTAAGACGAACAACCACTAGGATTGTTCGTCTTCTACTTTAAATCTATACCTCTATCAATTTACGTCCAGTGTGTTTGTATTTTTCTCTTAAAACATTACGACTAATATCAATTCCCAATTTCGATGAAATTCTTTCAATTGTTTCCCATCCCCGCTGATCCGGTGCATTATCGAGATAGTTTGTTAATGGTGTTCTATAGATTTCTCCAGCAACTCTATTATCTAAACCATCTTTACTAAATCGATAATTCACCATAGATGGATCAATTGAACATTCATTTAAATCATGTCCAGCATACACTCGTGAATGTCGCTTCTCATCCAACGTCAATTGAATAGCAATATCAAAAGGTACCCCATCTATCTCAATCCAAGAATGATCAAAATATCCTAAGCCAGGCACCTCAACTTCTCCAATACATACTTCACATTCAACGTTTTGCTCTTGCAGTAGTACATACATCACGCTCGATGTGATATGGCAAGATCCAGGATTAGGGTTACGTCTAAAATCCTCATTTATTGCTACATATGTATCACAAATTACTTTTTTCTGAGGATGTTCAAATGGAATAATTAAAATTTCTTTGTTATATACCTCATCATTGCCGTGGCATTTCTTATACTTCTTTCCACTTGAACATAAACAAATATCATTTCTCCCTAGCATTTAGAATCTCTCCTTCAGAATAAAATACGAACAAATATAGTATACTTTCTACAAACAATACTTCATATAACAATTTGTGAACTGCTATATATAATGTATTGAAATAAAAGATCCCCCACCCTATTAGAAAATGGGAGGGGGATCTGAGCAAGAACTAATGCTTACAAAATAAAAGCGATTTGCCCTTCAGATACGTTATAGATTTTCTTTCTTTTCGTCTTCCCTTTCTTTCCTTCGATAACAACTGACGGAGTCCATTCATCTATACCGGCTCTCACCTGTACAGGCATATTCGTCAGATTAAACGCCCATCTACGGAATGCTGTTTCATCCCCGCTTATGGCAGATGGATCCCACACAAGTTCCATATCACCAACGAGTGACGCTCTTGAGTACGACAGACCCTCTACTCCACGTAAAACATGCTGTGAAACAAATTCAATATGTTTCGTAAAACGAGGAACAAGATCACTTGGAATATGGTGATTAGCCCAGCTCAAGATAGCATCCTCAAGCGTTTTTCCGTGATAGCGATTGCTGACAGGAAGCAATTCGCTGTTAAAGTTTTCTTCCACTACTACTTCAACTGCACCGACAGTGGCCGACTCTATTTGAGTCGCAAATTGAGTAGCATCTATGGTCATCTTACCCCAGATCGATTCTGCACTCTCTACACCATCTATTTTATTTCCAATGAAACGTTTAGCCAACTCATTAGCCAAACTACCACCACCAGAACTATCCGTCAATGCGGATAAACCATCCTCACTAAACTGTCCTTCAAGGGCTAAGGCTGCGTTCATTTTAGTTGCCATTAGATTAATGGCAAGTTCCTGCATAGACCCTTTGTACCCACTGTAGACAGTCTCACAAGCGTTTTTCTGACCAATGCGCCAATGTCTTCCACTTGCTTGACGAACAATCGTCAAACGATGACCAGTCTGATAGAAAAACAGTGAAGGGAAGCCAAGTAGATCCAGCCCCGTACTCACAAGTATCGGGTTCGTCAACAAGACTTGTATCCCTTCCCTTTCCTTTTGTGCAATCCATTCTTCTCGCTCCGGACCCTCAACATTAGACTCAAGAACTGCTGTCTTAATGTTTTGCTCCTCCAGCAGCAACTGTAATCGCTGTAGAGTACCCAATTTTCCGGTATACGTTGCATAGATACCTACCTTACGGCCCGCTCTAATCCGTGACTTCACAAATTTAAGCAATTGCTGCTCTTTTGGATAGATTACCCGGTCACTTAAACGATACATTGGTGAAACGATCTCTTCACCTGTGTCCGGATGATAAACACCTTTGAAGTTAAAAGGAACATCGGGATAAGACAGTAATGTATTCACCAAACTCCCTAACAAAACTGATTGTCCCACCGCCAGTTCCTTCTCAACCGCGCTTCTCAGTTTGTTCGAGATTATATCTAGGTTATTCTGAAGATACCAGGACGGAGCCACTAGCCGCATCCCTTTTTTTAGACGTCGTCTGCTACCTGGTCTTTTATGAATCTTAGTGACGTTATTTACAAATCGTCTTTCACCTTCCATGTCCACGAACATAGGCCCCTGATCAAGTGTAGGCAGAACCTCAAACATATCAGACATCTGAATAAAGCATGATACATCACTTAAAATATCTGTATAGAGCTGAGGAGCTGCTGCAGGCAGTTCTTTCGTGCTCACCTTCACCGGTGAGCCATTACTTGAACTATTCATCTCTACATTTTTCTTGATCTTCGTCGTTTTTTCCCTAACACCATAAAGATCAATCCACTTACCGACGTCACCCCACATAAAGCCCATATGCTTCATCCGGTTAGGATACATCCGGAAGATCAGTTCGAACAAGTTACTCGCGTAACCATTCATCAGAGTACCGGTCATAGCGACTGTGTTTTTGGCACAACCCATAAGCACATGAAATGCATGGGCTTGAGCACTCCCACCAGTGAGTTCGTGGCACTCATCTCCGATTGTTAAATCAAATTTACGTTTGAAATAGCGCTTGAACAGATCTGCAGGCGAAACTTTTCGGGGTGCTGCCCCAGACACTTTAACGCGTTCTCCAGCAATGTTCATTTTGTTTTTATTCTTTGCCGACCACAGACGTGCACCACACTCGCGGTACTCATCTTTATCTGGATCTGCATTCTTATATAATCTAAGCTGATTTGAACATGAGAGATTATACTTCCGACGTGCAGGTTTACCATGTTTATTATAAAAATCATCGTACTCCAGAGGGACGGCATCCCCCTCTTCCTTTTTCATCAGTTGCCCGCCACAATCAGGACAAACCCATCCTTTGAAACTGGTCTTCATGAAAGATTCCTTTTGCTCTCCATGACCAACATGTTTCTCATATGTACGGTCAACCCACTTCGCTACAGGTTCATACATGTAACCGAGTTTGCACGTATCTCTGGCAATGATATAAACTTCTATTTTGGTTGGGGGCGAATTCATGATCCCGCTGTCCCGCAGTTGAATCACATCCTGATAACTCTTTAGATAACGAGCTTCATACAATTCCTTATCCAATAAAATAGAGATTTCTCGCTTCGTTTTCTTTAGCAGATGATTTGGAACCATGTAAATGACTCTACCTGTCCCCTTCAACATCTCGCGTATAAGTGAAAAAAAAGTAGAAATGGATATAGCAGTTTTGCCGGTACCCATGCCTCCTATTAAAAAGAGCCTTTTGTGCTTCTGGAACCCTTTAATTAAAGCTGTGACCACATGGGCTTGAGCATTAAATAAAGGCCGTTTAATCTCTTCGAGGACCTCTAAAGGACTATCTGTACCAGGATGATGAACAGGGATATACTCACTATTTAGGCGCTTGATCAAATCAGGACCAAACATGTGCAAATAGTCACTTATACTCTGAATGTCACCTAAGGTCTCAAGTGGACGATCTTCTAGGACTGCAATCTGATTTTCTGTCTGCATTATATGGCCTCCTGTTCAATCTCCGTCAATGTGATCTTTCCGTTCTGTAATCCGCGGGTAACATATTCATCTAATACATCCTCGTTAGCGATTAGATCGTACACTACCAATTCGGAATAATTCCCATCAAAATCATACACGGTGAGTGGAACAAAACGTTTGTCCTCGATCAACATGTCCATGAGATACGCTGTCCATTCTCTCAGCAGCGGAGTCTCATAGTAGCTATCCATCGCCCAAAACAATTTCTCTTCTATTTTCCCGTCCCAAGCAAAGATGATATACCCATCTTGCTGTCGCTGTAGGGCTCTTTCACTAACAACAACCCCAGATACTAAGGTCTCATCTTCACGCTGTGACTGATGTTTATACTTTCCTGCAGGCCGGACAGAAAACGATGATTTATCATAATTCTTTTCTCCGATTCCTGGTGCATGCATCAACATAAAGTACACGTCACTTGCTTTTCTCGCGGAATGAAACTGGGCAAATACAGCCTGTACCCTGGAATCAATATCAATGACATTGGCATACACTAGTTCATCCCGAAGTTTCTTCTCTTTTTCAAAGACTTCACGAGTTACAATGAGTGATGAGTGTACTTTTACATAGATATCCTTATGTCGAAACTCCATAAATTTCATTTATATGACCTCCTGAATTAACCTTCGATTGTACGAATGGTGCCGTAGCGATCTACAGTTTTAAACGTAATTTTATATACCTCTTTGTCCGTAATGATTTGTTCAGTAGCAGTTTCTTCAACGGATTGAATTATAGCCTTCTTCACAATCCCCTTTAGTACATGCAGGAGCTCACCTGAACCGACTTTCCCGTTCAGTTTACCTGAAGCCATCCTCATGACCCGATGCATCTCTTTATCTGGTAAGAGTGGCTGCAGCTTCTCTGATGGTTTCTTGGGAGTCGTCCAGTCCATTGTTTTCTTCGTTAATGACGATGCCAAAGAAACCTTCACGATCTGCTCCACATCCATGTGACTCGAGCGAAATAGCTTTAAATTAAAATTACCTGCTTTCACTTTGTAAAGCGGTTGCTCTAAAAAAGGAATTCGTTCCAGTTCATTGTCCTCATGTAGAAGATCCAAGATACGTTGGACTTCATTACGATTTATCATCTTCTCCGCACGTTTTCGACCAATCGTATATACCTGGTGATATGTATCATCATGTGACTGATAAATTCGAATATCATCCAGATTGGCCACAAGCATCGTGACCACATCTTTCGTCATACGGCCGCGGGAATGTTATAAATCAAAATCCCGTCTGCAGAAACATACTGAAGGAGCTGCCGGAGGAATCGTTTCTCTTTCCTCTCCAATTTCGAACTTGCAGTCTCACTATCAGAATCGTAAGGAGGATTAAGATACATCAACCTAAAGGTATCCCTACTGATACGACACTCCTCATATCCCCCAAACAAAGCGAAATTCGCTCTCTGACGTAACTCCATATATTTGTTCTCGTTGGGTTCAATCCCAAAGGTAACAGCCTGAGAATCGTCGCTGAGAGTCTCTAGAGCATTCCCGCTGCCTGCACAAAAGTCGGCTACTGAAAAAGCTTCATTGGGATACTGAAGCAGACTGCGTAGACAATGCAGGTCCTTTTCGGTTGTTTCGTAATTCCCCATCCGGACCTTATTTCTCTGGATTCGATCGAACATACCCTTTAGATTGTGATTGCTCATATTATCCTCCTCAAAAATAAAGAAGCCGGCACAAGCTCGGCCAGCTCCTCATTGTTTTAATTCACTCTTATCTCACTGGATTGATGACTACCATGATAGAAGGATCTCCTTCAAAGGAAACAAATCCAGGTAGACTACTCCCACTCACCCGAAGATGAATATTTTGAATGCCCTTGTCACAAATCGTGATTGCATCTTTCAGGTATCTTCCGTTGAATTTCATTACAGGAAAATCTTCTCCTACAGCGACGTCTTCAAAGGGATCACAGACCTCACTGTTTTCAGATTCCGTATGAACCACAAACACACCATACTCATCTACTTCTAACGTCACCCGGTTGTTCGTTGCATCCAAAGACAGTGCTCGATTCAGAGTATCATTTAATTCACTCTGATTAATTGATAGCTGCATGCCTTTATTCTCACCCCTGAAGATCACGTTTAGTGAATCTAGTGGGAAGGTGAGATCGAGTTGTCTCCCAAAATATATCGAATTCTTTTCTCTCAGGATCAAATAATGCTTAGTGATACTGAGATCGACCTGTTCACCATGAAAGGAATCTACAATTTGCTTAAAAGCAATTGCTGGTATAAGGGCTGATACGAATTGATCTGGGTCTAAAATGTCTACATCAGTGACGTAACGAAAGACCCGATGCCGATCAGTAGCCACAAAACCCAGCTTCCCCTCATGATTATATAAATGAACTCCTGTTAATGCCGGTGTCTTATCATCACCTAAAGCAAACCTTGCAGCGTTAGCTGCCTTTCTAAGAACTTGAGACGGGATCTGTAAAAATTCATCTGTGACAGGCTGAGGTAAATTCGGATACTCCTCGGAAGATAAGATCTTCAGATTCGCTTTTCCCCTCTTCCCATACGATATATGAATAGTCCATCCCTCTTTCACAAAGGTTAAATTCCCATGTGGCAATCGTTTCAGCAAATCAATACCTTCTCTAGCCGGAAACAGGAAACTACCGGCAGAACCACCTGTATTGGTAATGGGTATCATCTGAAGTAAAGATTGTTCCGTGTCCATCGCCGTAATAAATAACGTCTCGCCTTTAATGTCAAATTTCAGATTTTGCAAAATAGGAATTGACCCTGACTTAGGAACGATTTTTGCACATACAGTGAGTACGTCAAGAATCTGTTCATGCTCAATTTCAAATTGCAAATCATTGACAACTACGTTCTCCGAAATCTCTTGTTCTTGCAGGTCTAATAGCTTAACCATTGAAATTCCTCCTGATGTGGGCACGCAAAAAAGCCATGGAAATAAAAAAAGACATACCTGTGGTATGTTCCTTTAATTCTCCATGGCTAAACGATGCCAATTTTTATGTGTTCTCTTTGAACGGCTCCCTCACTAGCTGTATTGAACAGCAGTGAAAATAAATAATTCAATCGTAATAAGCTGATAATACAGCATTGTTATGTAACTTTCAACCAAAAGGTATAAGAACATCAATACTATTAAAATTCTTTATACCTTTTGGTATATATTATATCAAAATATGCATATCCTCTCTACTTCAATCCAATTTCTAATCAAAGAGTTGCCCCCGTAACTTCGAGTTAATCGAATTCAACATAAGTTATTACTTTAAATCCTGCAAAATCAAAGTCTACGGTTCCCTTTTTATAATGCTCTTTCTTTTCGTAAGTTTCTAATTCAAATTCTACAGAGAAGGTAACATCTACTGTACACATTCCTTTTGCTGAATGAACTGTATAACCAGTAAATATAGAAGTATCAGCAGTAAGCTCAACCTGAATAGTAAATTGCCCTTGAATATGAGCCTTCTCCTTGTCAATATGAATCCCCTTAACCATTAACATTTCAATTAATTCATCATCAACCCCAATAATATCAACTTTATAAAGCAAGGCGTTTCCTATATATTGATCCAAATCTCCACCAAGACTGAGATACATGTCTATCTTATCTAGTAACAATGGTTTCCAATCCTCATTTTGAAATATGTCCTGACACATCTCTGTTGAAAACAATTCTAAGTAAGCTTGTTTATCATCAATATCATTCATTTCTGAGACATAACTGATAAAGTTTGCTCCACTTATCATGATGAAATCCTTCTCAACTTCATCTCTAAATTCGTCAGTAAGTTCTGGTCGAGCTTCAATAGGCTTTTTATTTTCGAATTTCCACCAATCTTGTTTTATATCATTTGTTACAAATATTAATGCCTTGGCTTCTGCTTTTGCTTTGATAAGTGTTTGCTTCCATAAGATCAAATCACCATACTTCCGCTGTTTGGATGCATCATCGTGGTCCTTTTTAATATCCTCAAATCCTGGTGGTATAAGATGCTTATATCTAATTTCACCTTCCTGAATTATTGATATTAATTTCGCGAGAGTGAAGGGCTTTCCAGTAGCACCCGACTCAATAATTCCAACAAGAAACATATTTATTTCATCATCATGAAGCGTTCTAGCATTTATCTCGATTTCATTTTTGATATCTTTCTCGTACATACCTGCGGCTTCTTGCATCTCTTTGATACTATCATTAATCCGCTTTTTAAATTCAGTAAGAAAAGGGTAATCAAATTCTTGATATTTAATGAAGTCTCCTTCAAGAGAATAACGGGTTTTCTCAATAACATTGCGAATTGACTTTAAGAAGTCGTCATATTTCTTGAAATTACGGGATTGTTCTTTTTTATGATTATCATTGAATTCCTTCACAACTTGAGCTGGAAGCCAAATTTTACTTTTTGAGGAATTTAGAATTGTAAGCGCTTGATTTATAGCCTTAGGACTAAGGCTATAAAGACGTAAAAGAACATTTGTATCCAACACGATCAAAGAATTCATATCCCACATTCGCTTAAAATTTTCGTAATTATCTCGCACGTTAATTCCCCCAACAATCGGCAGTTTATAAACAACACATTGATGATTGTAGCAAAAATTAGTATAACTTCCAACTGGACTACTTATTTCTACCAATCACTAGTTGAACCAATGATCAGAAAAAAACGGTAACCCTCTCCACTAATGAAATCTGGAAGGGTTACCGTTAATTCAACTGTGTTTCTAATTAATCTGTCGTTCTATTATGCTCTTTTCAATCCGTGTTTCTTTACGATTGGAAGTGCAACTTCTTCAGCTGCAAACTGCGGGTAACGAAGGACAATCGTTTTTCCGTTAAGTGTTGTAACGTTACCACCCAGTGCTTTTAATAACTCACGAAATGCAGCATCCAATACATCCTCGTCTTCATGGGTGTATGCCCCTTGTGCGAAGAATTTAAAGTTTTTATCCGTTAACATAATAAAACACTCTCCTTATGTGATATCTATAATAGGCATACCGGTATGCTCGGCTGTCTCGCTCTCATGGAATTACGATGAAGATCTAATTCATTTCGTGTGATGTAACTTGGGATGAGACGTAAAATTGCTGTGTTAAACAAGTTCTTTGAAATGTCTGGCAACCATATGCAATCCATAAACCAGCAATCAAGCAGCTCTTTTTTGTCCATAGCAGGATAAGAAATGCTTAGTCCCAAATGATATGATCGTATGGTTAACTTCAACTTTCCTTCTACCTCATGTACACATAAATTAGTGTACGGATCTCCAATTGGGTAAAAAGAGCATACCGTGATTTTACCGTGCTGATATGAGATGCCGCTGCAACAGTCACACTCAAGTGTACTCACTGCCCCAAGTTCATAGTTCTTTTCAATTACACCTAAATTTTGCATCAAATTCCCCGTTTTATCTGTCATATCAGTTCTCAGAATCACTGCCATTAGATTGAGGAGAGAACATTCCTCTCATCATATCGACAATGATATCCCCCATCAGTGGAACACTTCTACCTAAAGATACATTGATAAGCGTACGCATCTTTTCTTCCGTAAGGATTGTTGGATTAGCTGCTTCAACCGGATATTTGATCTGTTTCAATGAATCATCTAACCTTTCGGTACCGTCAAAATGATAGGTCCAAATTTTTTCTTCATCATTGGAAGGGTACATATTAACGCGAATAATTTCGGCATATCCGTCGTCCAATGATAAAACTGTGTCGCTTGCAGTAAAACCATTATCCATTAGGAAATTAAAGCACTCTTGTTCAACTAAAGGTAGTAACTCAGAGAGTTCATATCTAGCACATGTTCTTCTTATAATTCCCCCGTCTACAAGATGCAAGATATAAATAGTAACTCCCACTGTCAGTTCCATATATATTCCTCCATGTGAACCCCTTTCGCCGCGGGATTCAGAAACTTCCCCGCGGCAGGGGCTTAAAAGGATTGATGATTTAGAAGTCAAACCATGAGATCCCACATGAAATTGGCAACAACGTTTTTATGTGCTCCTACCTCAGAAAGGCAAGTCATCATCCGAGATGTCAATCGGTTTTCCATCTTCAGAGAATGGATCCTGATTACTGGAACGAGAATTATAGTTAGACTGGCTTCTCCCTCCACCGGATGAGTCATCAGATCTGTTTTGACTATTACCACCTCGGTTATCCCGGTTGGCCGATTCTAAAAAACGAACATTGTCAGCAATAACTTCTGTGACATAGACGCGTTTTCCCTCGTTATTCTCATAATTACGAACCTGAATTCGACCTTCAACTGCAGCTAAGCGGCCTTTACGCAAATAATTGGCACACGTTTCTGCTAATTGACGCCAAGTGACGATCGGGATAAAATCTGCTTCCTTTTCGCCCCCTTGACTTGTAAAAGGTCTATCCACTGCCAAAGTAAACTGAGTTACGGCAGTTCCACTCGGAGTATAGCGCAAATCAGGGTCACGAGTTAACCGACCAATCAATACCACTCTGTTCAACATATGTAACACTCTCCCTAAATTTTTTTATTTACTCTACCATGAGTGAAACCTGGGGGGTGAAGCCTAGGTCCAATAAATCGTCGATTCCTTTACCTTGTGACATATCCCACAGAGCCAAGCTAAGCTTCATATCTGTATTTTCTGCGAAGAAAGCAGCGCATAATTCCAAGGCCTGTTGCACCTCTGGAGTGGACACCGCATCTGCATCGAAAGCAAGTACAACATGCTTACAGCCTAATTGTTTAAGCGGCTCTAAAATAAGGGGATATGATCCAACACCAGGCAGACCGAAAAATGGCTTTAATAAACCATCCGCGGCTTTATCTGCCTTTAAGGCACCTTCGGTAACCCATACCTCGGAACAATCGATTAATCCTTCCGGACTCTCACCAAGCTGCCAATAGGGCATGCATGGTGCCGGTAAAGCAAAGTGATAAGGAATGGGCCCACCGATTGAAGAACCGTTTGTTTTGGATCCACTGCTCCACCACCAGTATCTTTGGGTTTGTTTAAGTTCAATACTGAAAACGAACTGACCGCTTTTAGAAGTACACACTTTCTTCTCTTTCTCTGTCAGTTGAACAATCATTGTTTTCCCTTGAACTTCTATTTCGCACTGTGCACGACGTTTACCCAGCTCATTTTTTTCTATCTCCTTCTTAATGACTCCTTTGATTGCTCCCTTCATGTCTATCTCCAGAGGAGGATTGTCTACACGGATCTGCCAACCTGTGATTTCATTGTAGATGGACCGAAATGGCACCATCAGGCCAGAGTATCCGGCCATCGTCCAGTACGGACCATATTGTCCCTCATTTACAAAGAAACCTGGTACGCCCAACAAATCAGATTCATCACTTAACCGATGAATGATTTTTTTGGCAACCTTGTATCGATCACCAACAGGCATTGTCCGGTATTCCCTGGTTCTAATGACCGATTCCTCCATTTTTCGAACATCACATAAATGATTTTCGTGGAAAACGGATAACGGAAGTTCTTGCGTCATTACTCGATAGACACGATTAAGGTGACGATTAGATTTTTTGTCAACAGAGTCTACCTGCATGATTTCCACTTTAGTCGTAGGCCTCTTATCCGGATCAAGATAATGTTTATACTGCCTGCCCATGGTGGAATCGAAGTAATCGTCTGATGCAATTCTCATGCAATTGACAACGGACTGATCACTATCAATTGCACACCATCCTTTGTGACCACAAATCGGACAACGGGACATGATCTCATACCATCCTGGCTGATTTCTTAATCTACGTAGCTTCATGAGCATATTTCCTCCCTTATTGTTGACGTTTAATTGAACTACTGGATATTCAGTACAGACTTAGTGTTGTGAATTCGATTTACCCGCCAAGAAAAGTCATCTGTACACCAGCAGTCAATCTTCTTCCAGATCTGCAGCTGCAAACGATTCTTATGCAAAAAAAGGCACATTCATTGAGTGAATGTGCCTTCCTGGCGTAAACAGATAGCAAAAAAAGGACGCACGTATAGTGGGCGTCCTTTATAGCAACTGTTACTTTATCTAAAATCGATGCTTAATAGCATATCTCACTCTTCACCATCTTTAGATGCGAAGAAAATCAATTCGTTTTCGTATTAAAGTGATTATACCATTTGTCATTTGGTGGGTAAAGTTAAGAAATGAAAGGGGCAATGATAAACAGCTTATATGCCGTATCATTGCCCCTTTGCGTGCGTTATTAAGTTGAATTAAGTTTATCACACGTCATAAATTATGACAACGACATAGTTTGATAGAAACTGCCAAAATTATCTTTACCCTAATATATTAATATGCTATAGTCGAAGTGCGTGCAAAGCAATGGGTGAAGTCTCTTCGTAACGAAGAAACGGACCTCTGTTTAGTCGCACACAAATTCAAAATTGTGTGTTTTTTTTATCTCTCATTACTAATTAATTACTATATTAAATAACTACCGTAAAAGAAAAAAGCCCCTATCGCGAGAGCAAATCGTGTCTTCGGCCGCCAAGCGTACGACATGAATTGCTAGAAGATTAGGGACTCTACTTACAAACATTTGTGAAACCATCTTATCACAGAGTTTTTTAAAAGTGAAGTCCCTACTCTTCTTCAATGTTGCCTAATTGGGTGTCAATTAAAGGAGAGTTTTTATGTATGAAAAAAACCTGAAGGGTTCCCCTCATAAGTTACTGTACTATCGTTATAGACCCACGGGTACGGAGGAATCGAAGATCCGGGTCGTAAACGAAGAAGAACAGGCTTATACCAAAAAAGAAATCGAAAAAATCTATATACCTGAAGAAGAAATAAGACGGTTCAGCTTAGATAAACATGGGCAACCCATACCGCACGTCGATGGTCACATGACGATTATAAGTAATTACATATGGGATTACTGGGGGCACTTTTTTAGCGCTGAAGGGGTTGCTTTGTATGGCCATCTTAAGCGTTTCTGCTACGGTGATAAAGACTACTGTTGGCCTGACCTCAAGCTGATATCACAAAAAATGAATAAAAGCCGCAATACAGTGAAAAGAATACTCGGCATTTTAGAGAAGTATGGATTTGTTGTCGTCTTCAATGTCCAAAATGCTGACAAGAACAATCTGGAGGAAAGCCCACTTTATAAGGTGCGCAAGAAGGTACCTTTTCTACCGGTTGAATTGTATGAGCAGCTGCCCACAGAATTAAGGTTAGATCACGATAAGTACATGCAGCGGATCGTGGAGGACATGGATGATGTCATTCATCTGGACCCATCAGTTGATTTTACGGAAGTATATGACAACGTAATTCAGAAAGGTACGGTTGTTAGAAAACAAAAAACAGGTCAAAAATTGGAGAAGGAAACTCAAACCAAAGTTAAATCACTCGAAATGGAACGATCGGACCAGGACAGAAACTTATGGATTGATGCACTCAACATTCTACAAACAAAGATGACGAAGCCGTCTTTTGATACCTGGCTTAAAGATTCATTCTGTATTAAACGTGATCGCATTGTGACTGTCTATTCACCAACTCAATTCGCTTCAGAATGGTTAAGTACCCGAATGGATATTTTGATACGTGAGGCATTGCTGCAGGTTGATCAAAGTATAGAGGATATAAGGTATGATTATTTGTACCAATAATTCATGAAGAAACTATAAAAAACCGCTGTACTCACTTAGCTTGAGGACTGCGGTTTTTTATATAGCTTGCGTTTAGTTGAGTTCGTCAAAATCAAAACTGTAAAATCGGATTAAAGATTTATGTAATTCAATATTTCGTGAAATTTTGTTTATTATCTCGCCAATATTGTTTAGTGGGCCAGAGGTATCTTGGTAAAAACGCAAATGTTTTTCTAAATTGCCTATCTTCAAGGTAATAAGTCCCCCATGCTAGTATAGCCATTACCAAAAACACAACATAAACTCCTGGGTGTATCCCGTTTATTATTGTTTTTAATGTGGTTATGAACGTTTCTTCAACAATAGATTTATCAATTGTTATTTTATGTAGCACAACAAACCCCTCCAATTCTCAGCGGTTATGTAATGTTCACTTGACTCTCAGCCAAAGTTTTAACTGGTTCTATTCACTTTAACTCTTGCACGAGTTCCAGACATTTCAGGGACGATAATTTCTTCTTTAGAAATACTTGTATAGTCAAGTCCATTCCAAATTTCAATTTGTAAAATATCAGTTGAGGAGTATTCTAACTGTTTTTCGGTGTATACTAAAAAACGATTCTCTTTATCAGGGTATATATATCCGATCACTTTCTTGTTTCTTGCTTTTAAAGCTATTAGATAATTAACAAAAAGCGGAAGAGCTAGCAAACCAATTGATATACCCGCTGCAGCTAGTAGATATATTTGATTGTCTGCAACCCATGTCATGTGTCTCACAATTCTAACCCCCAATTTCCAGAAACTATTAATTTACAATGGGCTCTTTATTAAAGAGTAATTATACACTCTGCAGAATTTCAATATTCATGAAAAAGATAGAAACCGTCCTTCCAGGCGTTAATAAGAAATTCTAAATAATCAAGATGAGTGGGAAGATCCTTTTCAATTCTTGTCGTGACATTATTGCTTTTAATAAATTCAAGACCTTTATAGGGTTGTCCCTCTAAACATTCTTCGATGAATTCTTTTTCATTTTTTTCGAGATTGTCGTAGTTGTAACCAGTGAAATACGGAACTAATAAATACCATCCCTTTATCCCTTGGGCTTCTAGCAAATTGTCAATGTCAAAATGGTATCCTGCTCTGTACAACACAGAGTCTTTATCACCAATGGTTTCTAGTGAAAACCCGGTTAGAACAGGATTAAATTGATACTCCTTAAAACACCATGTATCCGCACCCATATAATAATGTTCCCTTCGAATAGCTAGAATGTAGTGTTGAAATGCTTCTAATCCGAGATAGATGGTTCTAGGTAATAAAAATTAATCAACTGATTTCTTTTTATCTAGATGTTCCCAAATGAATATCGCCAATGTAAAAATGAAAAATAGTTTGAATAATGCTATGGATTGTTTTGAATCAGCAATATTTAGAAACGGTGCCAAAACACACATAATACCAATTATCAGAATACCCGTGACGTATAATTTCCATCCAGTAAGTATAGTCTTTAACTCCTCTCTAAATTAAAATGCAATCTACGCAAACCAAGTGAGGGCTTTCATCACTTAATTTGATGTATTCTAGTTATAACATTGTCACTTAGTGGTTGTTAGAGTCTTTATGATTTCATGTAATTGTTCTGCATGAAATTCTTTCTCACTTTTAATGTAATTTGAATTTTGATCAGACAATACTGAGTATTCTCTTAACGTTGCATGTCTTGATAAGACAGTACCACCACATGATTCAGCAATATGAGTAGCAGCTACATCAAGAATAAAAGGGAATGCCAGGGATTCATTGCTTACAAACTCATAGCTAAATGAATCTTCTATCTGGCTCGTCCTGCCAAGCCCACCTGCGTAATAAAGCTGTCCTAATTGAACAACCCAGTATTGATAATCATCGTTTTGATCCATGTGTGAACACTCACTCTCCTAGTTAGTTTAGATTGATCAATTGATTTTATCGCGAAAGCGATCAGAAGAATCATACTTAGCTTCCTCCGTTAATCTCTCTTCCTTATCCAAATTCTCCTCTAATTTACCTTTTAGATATCTCACTACATTTTCATCCTTAAGGATCAATGTTTGGAATTCTATAGGTATACGCCCTGCTTTAATTACTACTTCGTGTGGTTCAAGCTGAAGCACTAATGCTAATCTAATCAGTACTTGCTCGGATGGAGGCGTTCTAAGCTGACCTCTTTCCATCTTGCTCAGATATGTAGCTTTTACATTAGCTTTATCTGCAACTTCTTCTTGGGTCATCCGAAGTTTAATACGAGCTTGTTTAATGAATTCTTCAAACATAATAACCCCCACAAAACTACATTATCCCATACTTTAATAATAACAAAACTTGAGTAATTACTCAAGTTTTGTTAGTTTCTGAAGGAGTTTAAGTTGGTTAATTGAGTAGCACCATGAACTAACTTTTTCTCGCTGATAGTGATGAACTGGTCCTCATATTCCGCTTCTCAAAAATTGAGAGGTTGTCTATAAAATTTTGAGAAGCTGCTTCTCGAAGGTTGAAAGTCTGCATCTCAAAAATTGAGAAGCGGCGTATCTCAGAATTTGAGAAGCGAGAGTTTAGCGGTATTATTGCTTCTCAGAATTTGAGAAGCTGCGTCTCAAAATTGTACAATCGGTTTAGCTTCTCAATATTTGATAGTCCCCCCTTTAAATTTTGAGAGAAGGTATCTCAGAATTCGAGATATCCTATCTCAGATATTGATGGACCCCCTCTCAAATATTGAGAATAAATAATAACAATCTTTAATCCTTAGAAATAAGCTTTAAAAAGAATTAGAACTGAAGAATAGTTTTCATCATAAAAAAAGAACGCGGCTGATTAGCCGCATTCTCTGTTTAATCTTTTATTAAAGTCATTAAGGAGCAAATCTAACTCCTGAGATACTCTTAACACCTCTGGCGACATTAACCCATGAAGTGTTCCAGCTTCATGCATCTCTAATCGCTTAATCTCTATTTCCTCGCAGATATCGGTTGGTTTATCCATTGTATAACCTCCAGATAGAATATGTGATAGTGGTTTTCCCAGTCTCAGCATTTATCTATTCCAATTTTGGTCATCATGAAAAATGCCTGAATCGTTTAATGTCTGCCACCAATTGCGGAAAGCATCGTTAATGTCTTCACGTTCTTCATGTAATGGATAAGGCCCACCGAATTTGGTGCCGGTGACTAAATATGAATTGTCCAGCTGCGCTGTATGAAGTTCATCTTCAATCCATGACTCGAATGCTCTTGCAAATAGTTCATGGTCTCTTTTCCAGTATGGTCCGCGAGATCTGGCATCAAGTAGGAAGTTACTTTCATCCGTGGGAACACCGAATGAATCCGGAACTTCTAATCCTTTACGCTGTAGAATGTTACAGTAGAGTAACCCGATATCATTCCACATTCGCGGTTTTACATTAAAATTACCGTTTTTAAGAACCTGCATTGCAGCATCAATGTCATAATTATTCATTTCGAGTAATTCAACAACACGAGCCCGATATTGGTATTCCTCAGATGGTAGCGGATCCGGAACAATCACGCGTTTCACACCATCTCCCTCTTTTATAATTTTCATAAGTTCAGTAAAGGCGATACCAACATTACGGGGTAAATAGTTACCTGGCTTATGTCCAGTCAGTGAGAGAGGTTTGCCATTGGAGAATTGATGAGAGAACGAATATAAGTTGAAGTCCAATGCATGTGCCCACTCATGGCAAAGGGATCCCCCACCTCTGAGTTTAGTAATGTTCATGATATTGCTGCCAGGCTCGTAATGAGCTGAGGCTGACCCAGATCCTCTTGCACCAAAGGCTAATCCTAACAAGCCATGGAAAGATGCTGCCATGTTTGGAATGTCTAACAGGCCCACCAGATCGTTTAGGGCGTGGCCACAACTTAAAACATGATACCTCCCAGCGACATCCTGAACCCAATTACCAAACTGAACCCCTCTAACACCAAAGATATCGATTAGATCATCCGGTTTATTAACTCCAGATGGTTCATTGGATTTTCGGACTACCTCTTCAGGAACGAGCCGTTCCCACTTTTCTTTGTTCTCTTTAATGGTTGTCTTTTTCACTCTACTTGTGTTCAGCCAATTCCAGTCCTTACCCTGTTCAGAATAAAATGCTTTCTGAATCAAGTTGTACAAGCCAGGACGGCCGCGCCGAGTACTAAAGAAAAGTGATTGAAATCGATCTCCCAATGCGAGCCAAAATTGAGAACGGACCAATTCAGGTTGCTCATCAATTTTATGGGAATAGGTTGATAGTCGAGCCTGATACAAAGCTTCTTTAAGCATCTGGAAAGCTTTATTCATGCGATCCTCATCCTTGGCTCCGGACAAGATGGACTGTAGTGCTCCTATGCCCTGAATATAGTCTGCCCGCTTTTGTGGTGTATCCTCCGGATTCTGGCACACTCGTGCCCATATCAATTTAATCGCGAAGGCAGCTTCTGAAGTAAATCCTTCAACCTGGAGACTTCTCAGATCAAAATCCTTTAGTAATTCATTCTTGCAGACCATTTGGTATGCCACCGAAGGGTTCTCTTCAATTTTGGACCAATCAACTCTAGATTGTTGACTCAAGTGTTTTTTTGCACCAAGTAATTCTTCCCCAACATCATAAACATAGGAATTCTTCGAATTCCTATGAACCCTACCCTTTGTTTCCGCAGGTACAAGAGCATTTGCAGATAAGACTGCATTTTGATTTGGAAAATAGTCAAAAAGTGAAAGCTGATTCATATTTATTACCTCCATACTCTCCCGCGGTAGGCGGGAGGTTTTTTTCTCCGCCAGCCGGCTGGGATTGCATGTGGTTCTTACCTAGGTTACAAATGAACCCTAATTTCTTTTTGATCGTGACTGCATGTTATTGCAAAAAACAATCCTCCTGTTTTCGGACGCAAAAAAGGAGACCCAAATACACGTATCACGTGTTTTCAGTCTCCTAATTAATGGTCATATTCATGCTAAGCTACTCAGCTACTCCCTCTCTGTCCCATTATTGGGTCAAAGAAAATTAATACTTACTGTTAATGAGAATAGTATACCGTAGAATATGATGAATGTAAATTTATAGAAGTTAGAAATCTAACCACAAATTTTATCGAACGGAGCATTTCTACACTTCACATAAAAGGACTCAGCCGAAGGTGTGATCCTTGGCTGAGTCCTTTTATGGGCCAAATCATTATTGATGACGGTATGCTTTCCATTGATCTTTTATTTTGACAAAAATATAATCCCCTGTTCCAACACTGCCGCGACTTTCTATCGAAACCTTGACAATAGCTACATCATCAGCAAAAGTATTCAGACTATATTCATCAGTAACTGCTTGAACCCTGGTGTCATCCTGCTCGATTTTTGTAATAGCTGTGGCCTCTGTCAACCCATCAAATGGATCAAAAGTTTTTGGATCATATGTCAGTTGGTGCCTAGCAGCTACATCGTTATTTTTTACTGCTTGAAATACACTAAGCACAGATTCCAGGAGATCTCCTTTGACATTAACATTATTGATGTGATCTAGATCTAGTTCAACTGATTTACTTGTTTCAGCATTATTGTCTTCTTCCTTCTGATTTTCTACGGAACCGGATGACTCTTGTGTAGCCTCCGTTTGGTTATCCTTATCAGGTGTATTGCTGCTTTGTACATTAGCCGGTTTCGTCTCCGTAATGTTTTCATTTGAACAAGCCGGTAATAACAGGCACATGGCAGCCAGGATAAAAACTAACTTTTTCATTGAATTCCACATCTCCTTCCTAATTATAGATTAAACGCCATCTAACCAATTAAAGTTACACATTATGGTGATAAGTATACACCATTTCATACAGAAATGTTATAATAAATAAGAACAAATGTTCTCTTTATGGTTGTTAAATATTGTTTGAATCACCCTACATATGTAGAAGTAAATTCTTACGAAAGGGGATAGTTCACATGCAATCAGAGCAATCAGATTATGAACGCTATAAAAGAGAGATCTATCGTATTGGCTGGAGAGTACAATATAGAGCTAAGAAACTGAGGAAGAGCGAATGCCCTATTTATGAATTCAATACCATGGGGGTCTCTTTCACTGAAGAATCGGATCTGAAAATTACATTACAACAATTAATGGAAGAACTATCGGAAAAGGATCGAGAGATACTATTGAGCATATACGTAAAAGGATACACAGAAACCGAATTAGCAAAAATCTATAACATGAGCCAACAGGCGGTGAACAAATGGAAGAGAAAAACGATCAAACGGATATCACAAACGCCGATTTCAATGCACTGATCGCAGCAGCGAAGAATAAAGATCAAGATGCGACGCTCAGATTAATCGAGTTATTTAAGAAAGATATACAACACATTAGTAGATTCATATATCTCCCAACCGAGGAAGCTACTTCTGAGATTTTAGTTGAATTTTTGGAGTTTCTTCATAGAGAGAAGTAAAAGCCTTCTAATGTGAAGGCTTTTTTACTTGTTTCTTCAACTGGTGAGGTGAGAACTTCTCATTTACTAGATTTTTTTTAAAAATCCGAAATTTATGGTTGTACTTTATCCTGAATAAACTCCCTTATATATGAGAAGCAAGAAACGGCCAACTTCTCTAGCTGATCAGCACAATAAAATTAGGAGAGTGATATTATGTTTCAACATTTCAAACGCACAGTAAATGGTACATCAACTGAGGTTTACACACTTGTAATGCACGTTGATAATTTCAAAGTTGGTTCGCTGGGTAGCAATAGTGTATATACTTCTTCTTTGCAGGGCGTTAACGGAACATTCTATGGTTCAACTATGCTTGGAATTGCTGTTCAAAATGGAGCTGCAGTACGCCCCTCCTCCTCATGGAATCTGGCCTGCTTGAAAAATGGTAGCTCTACTGTTGATCGTAATCGTGGGACAATGTATCGTACAACCGGTGGTACCGTTGCAGTCAAAAAGACGGTTCTCGCACAGAACCTGACGGGAGCTTTAAGTTCACTGAGATGGGCTATCGGAGGGATTAGCTTACTATTGGATCAAACGCTGACGAGTGCATCATATAACTCGGCAATTGCAAGTGAAGCTGAGGGTGTTGGAGGCGTGTCAGACAAGCGACCACGTACTTTGATGGGCTATATCCCAAGCAGTCAAGAGATTGTGCTTGCTATTGCCGTGGATGCTGCAGATCCTGGTAACCCCAATAAAGGGATCACGATGTTTGACGGTCGTACAATCATGAAAGATTTGGGTTGTACGATGGGGATTCACCTTGACGGAGGAAGTTCTACTTCGATTCGTCTGAGACATCAGCCTCAGGATGGAGCTGAGCAAGTCGTTCGCCATCGTGTAACAACGAATGCTCAACTTGTAGCAGCTTACTTCGATACAACTTGGCCACAACAACGTTTCCCTAGTCCGTGGACTGATCTTTAAAATACTTGTCCAAGAATCCTTCAAGAAGCCCAGCATCCAATTGATGCTGGGCTTCAAATCCTTTTTGAGAGGAGTACATTATGGAGAACTTATCAATGGAGAGTATTGGAGCTTTAATAGGCACAGTGGGTTTTCCGTGTCTGGTTGCAATTATTCTGTTAAGGACTGTATTGGTGAATTTCAACAAGCGTTTAGATACGTTAGATAAACGATTAATTCAGTTAAACAAGTCCATTGTCATGGTTGCGAAGACATTGAAAAGTGAAGAGTTACCCGCAGATACTTTAGATTTAAGGAGTTCAGAAAAATAAAGACTAATTCTTTAATCCATGCACTCTGATAGTTGAAAATACCCTTGAAATTTGTTATCATTTAGTTATAAATAACTCACCATCAGGCGCCAACCTATGATTATGCTGTTTGCGTTAAGAAGAGCATTTACCGCGTCAACGGTTATGACTCTTAGAAGCTGAAAGGCTGTGGATGGCCACGGCTTGCATGAACTGAATAATGCTATTCAAGCGAAACCCACCGTCAGGCTTCCGACCTATGTATATGGAGATCGGGTTCGACCATATACGAGAAAGAGTCTTCATTGCTGCCAACAGTCAAGACTCTGAGAACCCAAAAGGCTGTGGATTGCCAAAGCGCGTATGAACTAAATAATGCTATTCAAGCGAAACCTACCGTCAGGCTACCAACCTGTGTATATGGAGATCGGGTTCGACCATGTACGTAAAAGAGTCTTTACTGTTGGAGCGGTGAAGGCTCTGAGGACCCAAAAGGCTGTGGATTGCCAAAGCGCACATGAACTAAATAATGCTATTCAAGCGAAACCCACCGTCAGGCGTCCGACCTTATGAGGTGGGTTTTCTCTTGCCATGAATTCTTGAGGTAATCACGTTGATTTTTAGTCGTCTTTCATGAATTTGCGATAAACGTCACCTAAAAAAACAACCATCATAATCAAGATGGTTGTTTTTTTTAGATTTTTTAAAAGCGGGTTACTGCTGCAATGGGGGCATAAACAATGGCTACAATTCCAAATGTGATCATAGGATAGGTCCATAACCGGTCGGTATTAGGATTCCTTCTTCCGATCAGATAGTAAATTGAAATCATAATTGCAGTCACAAGTATGCCTGGAATAAAGAAACTCAAAAATAATGACACATCAAACTCCATTTTGCTCAAAATTTCACCTCGTCACTTACGGTTAAAACGCAAATCCTATCTGGCCGTGTTGGTCCCTTATCACGCCTATATTGTCATTGTTCTTATGCTTCACCCCCGCAAATCTGCGGAAGAACAACGAACTAATTTCGTTGGCAAAGGCACGGATTACACGGCCACATACACTTTGTCCAATCATCTCGTATATACGAGACATTGGAGTGTGCTCAGGGAATTTAAACCATGCTGGAATCTGGAAAATACGCCGTAATTCATTGATAGTCAAGAAACGCCATTGGTCGCCCTGTTCGTTTAGAACATAGGAGTTACTGGCACTATGACTTCGATATCTTGCGGGTATGCATTGTAGTTCAGTACACTCTTCTGGTTTGACAAAGGTTTTATCCGTATTGCGATCTGCCCACGAGTTATTCTTCGCTTTCTTTCCTAGAAAACTATCCCACCAAGTTTTGACCGATTTCCATTCATGATCTGTTGCAGTGTCCAGGTACTCTTTTAATTTGTGTCTTCGGAATACTGGAGCTTTTGGTTCACGGAATAGATCGAAGTCCTCTTTATCCTTAACAAAGAGTGTATAGGAACGCTTCCGATGCGCTATAGAACCAAAGTTATAACTATCAATCGTGATAGGCCCAATCATATATGGATAATCAGGAGTCAAAAGTTCCTGAAGATTATGAAACACAGTAGATTGGTAGAAAGCCGGGACGTTCTCAGAAAAAATAACACGGGGATCCGCGGCTTTCAATATTTTATATGTTCCTAGGACAATGTTATCGAAATAACCTTGTCCGCCGTCTCCTATACTACTGTGTTCGGAACAATCCAAGGAGATGAAAGCTACATCAGCCTTAGCCACCGTGTTGCAATCTCTTAGATCACCATTGAATAGGTAGGAATAAGGAAAGTTCTCTTTGATAACCTCCGCGCAATCTTCTTCGATTTCAACTTCCTGTACGGCCGTGTAGTATTGGCTATCTACAAACATGGAAGCTCCTATCCCAGATCCTGAACAAACCGTTAGAAGGCGAATGCGTTCGTCTGATGACTCAAATGTTTCAGTATCGAATAAGCGGAATCGGAGTGGTCTCACAACAATCTCTGCATGCTGGCCATTGCGATATACACTTATTTCAATCTTATCCTGAATGCAAAGGATAGACGAAAATTTCGATCCGGATGTGTCCACAAGTGGACGTGGTTTGCCGCTAGTACGGTTCATTCTAGACGAAACGCTGACCTCATACACATCTTGTGTTTCATCGAATGGACTATTCCGGATCGTAATTTGCTTATTCATTTCATCGACTTGAACGAATAGTTCTGATCCAGGTATCAGACCTGCAGCCTCACATACCATGTGTTGAAGCCACAAGCGTGGAGCATTATTCTTTTTACTTACCGTGTAGACTTTTTTTAAAGTCAATTTGCGATTATTCATATTTGAGTTTCCCCATAGGTGAGGAGGAATCCCCTCAACCTTATGGGGATTCCCTCCTTCCTATTCGTTAATTATGTTAACAACCAAACTGTGAGCCAGAATCTCTATTGGTTAGTTCCTGACTTCAACCAGCACTTTTCTTATAGGCGGGACTAGTTCTACCCCATTTCTCGCTAATATAGCATTTCCACTCATCAAGCCACATGGCAAAATCTTTTTTATAGGTACTCCGTAGCAGCTCGTACACAGGGAACACGTCTCGTAAAGGCCGGCGGCTATAATGAAGGAAGGGAATACTCCTCATAATTTTTGATCCACTCGCCTGAACTTCGCGCAGCTGCTCATCAAACCAACAGGCCTTTAGAAAGGATAATGGCTCTTCTCGAATGATCTCGTCCCAATCCATACCGATTGCTCTGTCTGCTGAGCAATTGAATGGGCATAGATAGCAGCGAGATCTCCGTGTAGGGAAGTCATTATCAATCAGGAACCTTATGCTATCATCTGTCGTTACGTTTTCCTCAACACTAAATCCAATGTCGATGATAAATCCCACGTGGTCTGGCATTTGCTGCCTTGGTCCTAGACCGTACAACTGTAATACAAGCTGCCTGGCTCTTTGTTTAACAGGTACAATCTTAAAATCGACTGTACACTGTCTCGGCATCAAACCACCCCGAATCATCTCTCCTGTCTCCGGATCTAACCGGTTGCAGTATACAGGAAGCTGAAAACGTTGATAGTCTGTATAAATGTAACGCATCAACATTTCCTCCAACCCACGCTCCATCGTATTATGTTGCGTTGTAATGAAGGGGGTGGTGTTGCCAACTTCCTGTTGCCTTTGACGCCACCAGGTTACTTGCTGATGAATAAATTCCGGCTCAGCCCCTGTATCAGCGAATATGATAAAGTCGTAATGAATCAAACCTCTAAAGTGCTGTTCAAGTAAATGTGTTGACTGAGTACCGGCTCCAAAAGATAAAACATGAAATATCTTATCTCTTCCCTCTTCCTGGAATTGTTTAATTAGCTCCTCTTTGGATTTAAATAATCCATCTAGGTACTTCCTGTGGTCCGTATAATCGGTTTGGAATAGGTCAAGTTGTTTTTCTGTAGTCATGATGACTCCCCCTCATTACATACTAAATGCTAACTGTCCAGGTTCATGTTCTACATATCTCTCCAGCGCTAAGTGGGTACCTGAGCCAACACAATGCTCTGGAAGATTTGCACGGACCAATGCTTTAGCAAACGGAGGTGGTACAGCATTTCCACAACGTGCGACTTGATCTTTCTTGGAGTATTTAATTCCGTTAGCATCCTTGTTGATGATGTAATTTTTCGGGAAACCGTTGGCAGCAAAAAGTTCATGCGGCTCTAACATCCTCATGCCTATATCCACGATCTGATAATTCACGCCATGAATCGTAAGTAATCCAAACCGGTCTTTCGTTGTAATTGTATGGAGTGGCTCATTTAACGATTGTCCATTTTCCGCAGAACCATAGTATTTCACCAGGAAGGCTCGAACTTCTCCCACATGCAGACCGCCTGCTGTAATGGTAGGCATCGGCTGATTAACAGGCTGACCATCCTTACATGTTCCCCGAAGCTTTACAAGATGACTCGTTACTAAGGCGTTATGGTCTACTGTAGTGACCGTTGGTAGTGGATCCCTTAAATTTGCACCAGGACCGGTGTAGTTTCCTCCGTAATGTTTAGCAAGAAAAGAGGCTACCAATTCTTGTTTATGTTCTCCGTGGACTTCAGTATGATCAGAACAGTAATCCGAATTCTCTCCGGTTCCCATCTCACGAAGAGTTGGAGTCACCAGTAAGTGCTCTGTCTTGGTAGTGACAGTCGTAAGCGGATCTGTAATTCTATACTGCAGCCGATCTCCACCAAATCCAGTCTGACCGATCCGAGCAATATACGGGGTAACCACACTCCATCCATTTTTTGCAGTTATGGTTTTCAGAGGTTCTTTAATAGAGTCACAATAATGATGATTCGACCCGGCAAAGTTTACCCGCATTATAAATGGATCTGGAATGATGAAGGGATCTGGATTGTCTATAACGAATCGCTGAATACCACGTGCGATCCGGCGCTGAGTATTTTCAGCCAACTCTTTTTTTCTTTCAAAAATGGATGGACAAGGTATGGACCAGTCAATAATTTCCTCGGCCGTCCGCCATGGCTGTCGTTTACCTGATTGCACTTCCAAACTATCTGGTGCTCCGTGTGTTGGCTCTGGCCATACGATGGCTTCACCATCGCAACGTGCAACCATGAATAAGCGTTTGCGAATTGTCGGTGCACCATAATCGCATGCCCGCAGCTCCCGCCATTCTACCTCGTAACCAAGGTAGCGCAGTGCATTTACAAAAGAGTTGAATGTTTGACCTTTCCGTTTCGGATCCGGAATCATGCTCCGTAGTTCAGGAGGAACCACTTCTCCCGGCGCGGAAACTACGAGATCGAAGCCATCCTCTTCTTCTCGGTATACTTTTTTCAATATTCGCCCTGTTTCTTTATCACGCTCTGGAATAACTGGTCCCCAAGTAGTGAACTCTTCCACATTCTCTAACATGATCACACGTGGTCTTACGGTAGCAGCCCATCTTACGGATACCCATGCGAGCCCGCGGATGTCTTTGTCTACCGGCTTCCCACCCTTCGCTTTACTGAAATGTTTGCAATCTGGAGAAAACCATGCCAGTGCAACTGGACGCCCTCTAACAGCCTTACGAGGGTCAACCTCCCACACAGATTCACAATAATGTTCTGTTTCGGGGTGATTAGCTTTATGCATCGCGATTGCTGCTAAATCATGATTGATGGCAATATCTACACTACGTCCGATTCCCTCTTCTATTCCGGTACTCGCTCCGCCGCCACCGGCAAAATTATCAACAAAAATCTCAAGTGACCGGTCTACAACCTCCATGTGTCGAATGAATACGCGTTTCTTTCTTTTAACCGGCTGTAAAGCTAGACCCATTAAACCATCCTCCGTTTCGAGACAAAAAAAATGGACACAAAAAAAGGCATACGGGTCCCGTATACCTATTTGTCTCCATTGTGTTTGACTCTATATGTATTGCTTAATAAGCGTCTCCCTCATTGACTGCAACGACTGTGCTTCAATGAAAATTATTCATGAATTCGTAATAGCATTAGTTTATCAGATTTATCATCTTTTGAACACGAGAAGCCTACTGAGTAACTTGTAGACATGTATGGTCCCTTCCTTTTACAGACGTATGCTTTTAAAAGGAGCGAGAGAAATACTTCAAGTCGATGATGCTGTCTTTATAAGTGATGAAACGGAACTGCTTCAGCATCGATCCTAACTGATAGGATCAGCAGTTGTTAGAGCTGTCCTTTATTGGGACGGCTCTTTATTTTTTTGTCCATTGTATGTGCCATAAGAGTATTCTCATGAAAAAAGCACGTACCGATTGAATACCGGCACGCGCTAGTAAGATAAAGCTCTTATATGCTTTTGGCTGACAGGCTTACACCTTAACTAACCTGTCTCATGTGTTTTCTAAGTTTTCCCCCAAATACTTCTCATCGCAGCCAGTGTCGTACCAGTCTTCAGACTCAGCTGGACGATACCAAATTTCTCCTTGTATCCCTGTCTCTATAGAACCATCATGTATGCTCTTATATTCATACTCGACGCCATCTACATCGATATTATTGAAATATCTAGCATGACAGTCTTCAACATCAAAACTGGTTTTTCCACCAAATGCTAATGAGATCGCCTTTTCTAATTCTTGTACTTCAAGGATATTTTCCATCAAAGTCTCTCCCTAAACTCATTTTATTAACTCCAGTGACTCATGAATCATAAGCTGCTATAACACAGGGATATTAACGTAATCGATTGTGGAATCAAGCAACATGGCCCCGTTTTCCAGGTTTAATGTAACGAGTTTAGCTCGTACTTTGTAGTGATTTATTGGATCGACAAGAACAAAGAATTTGCCCATCCAGTTCCAGGAAACATCCATTTTATTTAATCTAGCTTCAATTTCTTCTTTAGTTAACTTCCACTCTTTAAAATAAAGATTCACGATGTTGTGTATGACACAGTTCTCGTTTATACACACCTCTGCAGAAGTAAATCCACTTTCCGTTTCTAAATACTCCATTGTTTCCATCTCTTCTCTACAGTAAATACATCTTGGCATAGTGTTCCTCCTGTTGTGACTTCTATTTCTATTTTAAAAAAGTGGGATTTGAGTATTCTGCTCCGGTAAATAGTTCATGAAGACATACTCGGTTTCATTCCGTCGTGTTTGTCCTAACTCAGCTTTTGCTACCGTCCCCACTTTTGAATTAAAGGTTAGACAATGCCAGTCCTTATACAGGTCCAATATTAGCGGATCACCATAATAAGTCACCATGGCCTTTCCCTTAATGTTGTTTAACATATCTGCAAGCTGAATATGCTCATTAAATGCTCCCTTATAATAGTGCTCCCGGTTTTTGTACGGCGGATCGATGAAGAAAAAAGTTCTTTCAGAGTCATACCGTTTGATGATTTCCTTATAGTCCAGGCACTCGATCATTACTCTGCTGAATCTTTTCTCAAACTCATGCAACTTACTTACCGCGTTTTGATAATCATTTGCTGTGTTTTTGATCTTTCCAGATCGCCAGCCGCTCTTAATACCATTAGCGGGAATGATGCATTGCCGGAGTAAGTAAAACCACCGGACTGCTCGCTCGAATGGGTCTGTAGGTAGCTGCTCATACTGCCATCGTTCAAATAAGCTGCGGCTTGTTGGGAGTGAGCTAAGGTTTTCAATTAGTTCTGCTTTATGGGTACGGAGTACCATAAGGAAATTAATCAATTCTTCATCCGTATCGTTAAAGACTTCGACCGTGCTTCTTTTTTTCCCAACAGTCATATGGGCACCCCCACCAAATACATCAGCCCAGCAATGATGTTCCGGAATTAATGGAATCAAATCACGCGATAAAAAGTGTTTACCTCCAAACCATCGAATTACACTATCAATTCTATTTACATCTACATAAGATTTTGTCATTTCCATCTCTCCCGTTTCCGTATCATGTGTTATCGATCCGGAAATAGGCAGGACTCTCTTTGTCCTCTTACGCTTTCTCGAAGGCCGCGTAAGTGCTACTTATCCCTCTATGGGGAGCTCGCCTGAAGGGGCTACAATGAACCTCTAAATGAACTACATCGTCCATTCCTTCATCACACCTGTTAGTAGAGAGGATGGGGTATTTTCATAATCCTATTATTCATATAGTCCACCTTTATTTTATGAGTGCGATTTGGGTACGAAACAAGGCTTCGCTAATTCTGTTCTCAATTAATCGGACATAGCCCTTCTTGATCAAGTAACATGTGAACTTAGCAATGCTCTTTCCATACTTATTTTTATATAATTCGAACTGTTTGTTTTTATGAAGATCAGATAGCGTCTCTTGATACTGAAGAAAATGCTGAAGTTCCCCTTTGGGATCTTCCTCTTTCATTGCATACTCAAAATCTCGATAAGCTTTATCTTCATCTTTCTTTTTTTGCCGGAGTCCTCCGAGAAGCTTCTTCAATTCCTCCACATTGGGCTCAACACCATACAACTGAGCTGAACTGCCGTATGTGTTGATAATTTTGCTGGCTTCCGAAGGGGACAATTCACTAATTAAAGAAGAGATATTCCACTTTTCTCGTTGAACTTCTTTAAATCGCCTTTGCTCCAGCTCATCACTTATTAGCATTTCATAGTAAGTAGGCTTTGTTCCTAAAGGAACGCCATCTGCATACAGTCGATAAGAAATATTATTCTCATCTAACAACTGTCTCAGAGGATCTGCCAACGTTCTACCTGCGTGAATCTCTACGAACACAGCTTCTCCCATGGAATGGACGTGAGCTAAGATTTCCTTTGCGAACACATTGGCATCACTAGCTCTGGGGTGATTTTTTTGCTTAGGATAGGGTTCGATCACCTCTTGGTAAGGGATGATTCGATTTTTATAGAAGCTTAAGAAGAATATATCTTCTGTTGGAAAGCTTCTTGTCTCCATGTACTGAATCACCGTATTGATCCACCGACTCATCTTCCCTTGGTAGAAAAGGTGGGCAGGCATAGCCGTATCCGGGCGAGCGGAGGATTCAGTAATCAAAGCAATCCTTCTCATATCTACATCGTCTCCTTTTTTGGACACAAAAAAATGGACACAAAAAAAGGCATACGGGTCCCGTATACCTATCTGTCTCCATTTTTTTGAATCAGTATCTTTTAGCTGTTAAGCGACTCAATCATTGCATGCTCAGTTTTGGGGCAGCAAGGAAAACTAATAAAATAATCGTAATATTTTTATTTTAGCAAACAGAAAGCAATTTGAAAAGTTTTTCGAATGATCAGATCAAGATTACATGAAAAGTTATCTATGATACAATTAGCCTTTAAATCTTAACTGGGCCTCGGCCATCCCAAATGCATTCCATAGTCCATCAAATACAGGCTTGAGGGCAAGCCCGATTTCCTCGGGACTTCTAGTTGAGAAGTTTTTTGGATCAATTAGAACTTCCGGTAGAGTAATCTTATCTTCACTCAAAGGCCATGTATCCATAAAGGAATCTGGACTAGAAATAAAAATAAGATTTTGTACACCATAGAATGAGCAAATAAGGTAAAATGGTTCGCTGATCTCCATGATGTCATAGTTGGAAAGCTGTCGATGTAGAGCTTGAATGAGCTGTCTTTCAAAAGCATACGCAGCAATCGTTAAATTGTCTGTCATGCGTACAGTCGACAATTCAATAACTCCATTTCTGAAGATTTGCATTCGTGCTTCGCCCTTATTTGATTCGGAATATAAGCCATGTATATTGATTCGAGGGTCGCCACCCGCTGAAGCAATAGGGGTCAGATTTACTTTGCTAATTAGATTTACGTCCAGAGTATACTGATTTTCGAAGCAAGATAAGGGAAGTAAGTGAGCAAGGAAGAATGGAACATCTCTGTATGAATTAAATGTGGTTAAAACTCTTTCCTCTTTGAAGAGCTCGTACTTCTTGGAAAATTCCGTTGTTCCTAAGAACATTTCACGTAGTTCGTGTACATCTAAAGGGAACTTCCCATTCGACTTTCTAGAATAAAATTGATTATTTTGTTTTACTCTGTGAGGGCGGGACCAACTACGATAAGCCCTGATTAAAATGACGTAATGTTTGGGGGATACTTCAAAAGGTTTGATATCATATCGTGCAAGTCTAGGCTCGAGACCATTGTGTAGAATTTGATTAAGGTTTAACATATATGCATCAATATCGTCCGCCTTGATACCTGGAGTAGAAGTAGGATCTCCTTCCGCCTCTTCGATCCCTAAGTAAAAATCTCCTCCGAACGCATTTGCAAAAGAAGAAATTGCTGCACAAAATTGCTCAGATCGAACCATCTGGGATTTATATTCGATGGTCCCCCCTTCTTTCACCTTATTAGTAATTAGAGCTTCAATATCACTTAACTCAATAAGTTCAATTTTTTTTGCGAATGTACTCATCACATTTCCTCCTTCAGGAAGTAATTAAGAAAGTTATCAGAAGCTCTCTTTATAAAAAATTCTTCAATGGTATTTCGCCTTACCACACATACTTCCCTGATAGTACAATCTCAGTAAGAGCCCTCCATAAGAAAAGGACGCTCAATTCATCCTCTTTACTTTCAATCACTATCTCGCTATTCCACAAAAGAATCCACCCAGCACCAAATGAATTCAGTATGAACGGGTGTAATTCGGTTAGGAATTCCAGGAGCATACCCACTGAAAATATTGGGAAGATTTCTTCGTACTTGGCTGTCTGTCCCCCTCGTACACGAAATCATCTGCATACTCAGCCAACACAGTGAATACGGTATCTGGAGAATTTTTGAAAAAGAATCGGTCCCCCACCTTGTAATCAAAACAGGTCTTATCCAAGATCAAATCTAATGTAGATACTCCTGCGGAAAGAGTCTCAGCTGGAGTTAATGAATCTCTTTTTAGTCTCATATGCTGGCTTCCTCTCAATGATAATCTCTGCATTGTACAACGATATATGGTTGACGTCGAGATGAGGGAATCCAAAGTCATGATCATATGCGGGATAATAATTCTATATTGTACAATAATAATCCTCGTACGTTTCAGTTATTTCACACCTGAGGAGGTAAAGAAACATGTGTATTGAGGCAGCACGGGTCAATGCTTCCATGGATTATGTATTGAGAGAACTTAAAAGCGAAGGGTACATTGCAGGGTTCCCTAATTTCCATCAAGCTGACCATGGAAATGGAACAGTTATCGCGATTTTCTGTATTAAAGAGACCGCAGTAGATTTTAAAAGCATTTCTGGAGACCGTATAGGTAATCCTGATCGTACAAATATGATGGAGATGTTCAGAATTGCAGCCAATCTTGCTTCAGAGGATGGATATCCTGCAGCAATCCCCTCTCTCCATCACGATAGAACAAATAATTTGTATGGGTTTTACTTTTTCAAACCAGGATATGTTGATTGGAAAGATGTCAAAGCAACTGATCTTGGTAATCCAACGGATATCGCTGAACGCTTTAGAGCAGTCAATGACTACAGTATTTCTCTTCCGTACAATGGGGGTTCCCTAATTTTCATCAGGCTGATTACGGTGAGGGTGTGGTATTTGGTACGAATCTTATAAAAGGTGAGGCTGGTGGTTTAAGTGAGGTACCTCTTTCAGCTCTTAACATGCCTTTTTATGAAGAGGTATTCTGCACTCCTAATAAGAGCACATCATTGATACCGAATATTGGAGAGACATCACGTGTATGCTTGCAAACCTGGATGGGCACTTATGTTTGTGCAGAGAATGGGGGCGGTAATCTTTGTGTTGTAAATCGACCAGGAGCTAGGGCTTGGGAAACATTTGAACTCCATCGCTTGGATGAGGTTCACATTACTTTGAAGGCTCATAACGGCCAATTCCTAAGCGCTGAACAAGAAGGTAGATCGCTTGTAGTAGCAATCAGCCCTGAGGAAAAAGAAAAAGAGACTTTCAAAATGTACATCGATCAAAGTGGGCTCGTTGCTATATCTGCATATAACGGTAAATATTTAAGTGCAGAATCTGACGGAATACTTACGGCCAATCGTGATGTGCCTAAATCGTGGGAGGGCTTTCGTATTGTATCTCCGGATAATGCGAATATTAATGAACTGACGCAGATCGTAGTCAACGTATATAAAATTTATACTGCTCCTATCTGGCATACAGGGACGGTTATTGGGGATCGGGAATATTATTTCCAGATGAGTAACCGCGTAGAGAGTTGTTATCCGAGGATGATGGATTCTCGTTTTATATTCCATCGGGAAATAGTACGGCACGTACCAGGAAACTTGGATAGCATAAAGTCGGTACTCAATATGGTGAGTAATGATTGGAACGGAACCCGATATGATGTTGCAGGTCATAACTGCAACTTTTTCACAAATGATTTACTGAACAAACTCGGTGTACCAGGGCTCGATCAAGAGTATCTTGAGGCAAGTGGTATTGCCAAGGGATTTTCCCAAATACCCGGTAGCTCCCTATTCCAAGAGGTATTTGTAAAATGGCCAATTGATGATAAACGATTAGATGCGGCATTTATGGACGACTTAGTAAAACTTGCACGTCTTCCTGCGGATACAGTAAATGAAGTCGGACGGTTTTTCAAACGTATTGGTTTCCCCGGGGGTGGTTTTACGGGGATCAGAATACCGCCTTTACCCAAACCATTTTAAAAGGGAATGTAAACAAGGTGTGCCCTCGGGGGCACTTGCTCATTTTCGTTTGTTCAAGAAATCCAATACTTTTTTATTCTGTTCCAATACTTTCTTAATCCCCCAGTCCGGCACGGTTGTTTTAGGTTTAGTATTAGCTGTAGGTTTAAGAGGTTTCTTTTCCATGTCTATACGCCCCTTCTTCGTTTTTAACAAGGATTGGCATAATGAGAGACATTTAAACCTATTAACCTATTAGAGAAGGTCTGTGCGGTGAATAAGGTAACGCAAAAAGGTGCTCTATGAAATTTCATAGAGCACCTCGGATCATACAAACAGCCATTATCTATTTTTAAGGATATTCAGTACGTTATCGTTTGCTTTCAAAATCTTCTCTAGGCCCATATTCTTCTCAATTGTGGTCTTAGGCCGACGAACAACAACCTTATCCGGGGTTGCATCAATTTTTTTAGACTGTTTAAAAAGTGTCATAAATATCACCTCGTATACTTAATATACCACACTACCCATCTATGAACCAATCAAATATCTGGACTAGATTAACAATATTATTAGCATCAATCCCATTCAATATGGCTCCAGATTCCGCTGCTTGGATAGTGATAATGAAACTATTGGTAGATCCGAAGAAAGGTACACAAATCGTATTTCCTTCCTCAACCACGTAAACTGCTGCTTCTGCTAATTCGTTACTCATTTCCTCTTTGTTCTCTTCAGGGATCAGAATACTGTTGCTTCTTTCAATCTGAGGGAGAGAATTCCTTATGTTAGTCATGCGTATTTCTGGGTCGCTATCGAATTGAATCGATGTAGTTGAGATCCGTAAGCCGAAAGTATCCGTATAATATCGAAGATACTCTTTTAACATAGACGAGTACAAATCCCACTCTGGCAACTGATCCTTCTGCTCATCTGTGAGCTCGGTTAGATGATGTTGTGAGTATTGAACAACTGCAGTAAATTGAGCTGTTTTCTGAAAACTAGAGAGAATGATCCGTTCATTATCACGTATTGTGTTTTCGATAATTTGATCATTTTTTTTGAATTCTGTATTTCCGATCTTTTGAATACTTGGCGTTTCTAAAATAGCCAGGTCAATGAAGATAGCTATACTGGCGAATTGTACGGCTTGTACCCAATCATTTAATAGAATGTGACCTGCTAAAATCATTCCAAAATAAATAAGTGCCATAATGGCATAGGACGTTTTACGGATGTTCAACAAATTGCTTTCATACCAACCACGATTGTACCAGTGTGTTGCCGTTGCGAGTCCCGCTATGGCCATAAAGCCAATGGCCATCCATCCGAAATAAAACATGAGGTTCCTCCAAATAAATAAAATATAAGGATTCTAGAGTTTAAGATTCCCTACTGGCCATGAACTTCTTAAAGTCTTCTTCAAGTCCTAGTTCTAGCAGCAACTCACTAAAATCATACCCCTCTTCTTCTGTTATCTGACCTGGCCCTGAAACAAGGGTAAGCTGCAAAGGCTCGTTATAAATCTTCTCCGTTCCAGACCAGTCTAATCTGTCTGAAGCACCTTCTCTGAGTAGTTCTGGATGAGGAATAAACCTCCAGGTATTTCCTTGTTCCAAATGGTTTTTGAAACCCTCATCTTTATCACTGTAGGGAATCATGATTTGAATCACTTGGTTTCCTGTACAAAGAACCAACCAGGCATATGGCAAATAAGTTGGGGCATCCGATTGTCTATACAGTAGATGAACCTCAGGTACGGGAAATACATGTAACCCTTCGACGAATTTAGTATAGGCATATAACTTTACTTGGGGCCGTTTCAACAGATGGTCAGTCTCTTTAATCCAATCTAACGTCATGGGGAAATCTTTGAAGTCAGATTCATCCATCATTGTAAGGGCCATTTTTACATATGCCTTATAGACAGCCATGGGTATGTAAGACAACCTTGTTAAGGTAAGTGTGATCTCTCCCGCCTCCTTATCGTATTCAACAAGTGAGGAATCTGGATCAACTTTAATGTGAACCATATGATCTTTTGCTCTTACATTGATGCCTTTTTTGTTATGTGCAGGAATTCCTTTTTTCCCTCTTATCAGTGAGAGTGTTCTTAATGGTGCACTGTAGCGTCCGAGATCGTTCTCTAAAGTTTTACCAAAGAAATCATTACACATATCACACTCGTAATAGGTCAGCACATGCTTGTTGCCTATTGATTCAGGGATGGCATGAGCCTTTTTTTCAAATTGTACTCGTGTAGGGTTCAATCCACAAAACCGACAGACTTGATTATCTCCATCCCCTAGAATCATCTCGCGATCAAGTAAAAAATATTCTGTACGGTAGTGCTTGGAATAGAACGCGGCTTCATCATTTGTCATCTAATCACCTCTATCTAATTATAACCCACGGCTGTAATAAAACGAAAAACCCCCGCAAGGAGGTTCTTCGTTTTATACAAACATGTCTATCGTTGTCTGAAGATCATAGTACCTCTCCTCCAGAGAGACGAGCAGGTTTACATTAAACCCGAGTGCTGCCTCGCTTGACATGTAAGGGGGCACGATAGATTGTCCAGTCAACGTCTGTAACTTCCCGAATATACGAGCATTAAGCCAGGAGCTGGCATCAGCAGAGAACCAACTATACTTGAGCAGCAAGTTAAATGATCCAAGCCCTAAAGCATGGAAATTAACAGAGTCTCCATACTTTCTAAATATCTCGTCAAACGCTCTTTCTCTCCGCTGTGTACTCACGGATCTCAGTGCACTGCCACCAATTGCAATTAGTTCATGTTCTTCATCAACTAACTCTTGCAGAGCAGCCATATCGCTTTGGATATGATATACCGGTACCGGCTTACGGCCAACCTTCAGAGCCAAATAATTCGTATTACGTTGGGTGGCGGCTGAATCACCGATAATATCCAGTGTAAGGTACTGGTATATGATATCATTATGCTGCTTGATAAATGTAGCATAATCATCAATGTTGATAGGCTTAACAGGCAGCCCTTTTTTGGCAGCATCATGTAATGTCTTCTCCCCAGGGTCTATAATGACGCATTTATAGTCAAACCCTAACTCTATGATGGTCTGCTTCCACTGGTTTGTATGGTCATTCCGGATCGTGAAATAATTGAGCAGAATAAAGCGCCCCCCATACTCTTTCACAATTTCCATATCCCTTTTCGATTTACTTAATCCACTAAAAATATACCGCAACCCTCGGAGTGTTAATCGAACGGCACCGGACTTCGTCTTCACCACTTTGCATATGTCCACCATTATAGCTTTGATGATGGCTGCCATCGCACTTGAATAGGCGTTAATCTTAATAAGAGCCTTGAGAGTAGTCACACGTCTATAAAATAATAGAGCCAGTGCTCGACGGATGCTATCCCGAGGGATACGATTGTCGGCGCGTCCATTCTCTGATCGGATATAGACATATCTCTCAGTCACTTTTTGAATCGTATTGATCCGTCCTGTCTTGATAGTGTAGACAACAGAACCGGCTCTCCCTCTGTTAGAGAAAAATGAACGTTCCTTTTCTCTGGCTTTCCGGTTATAGAATGTATCTTTCGGATTCATACATGTGCTCCAGTGATAATTACGGCAATAAAGCCGACATTTAACGATTGGAGCTTTCCCCCCTTTTATAGTATTTCTTCCGGACAAGATGAAAAAACCTCTTTAGTTGCAGACTCCATATGGAGTACCTGCAGCAGAAAGAGGCATATTACATCAAACCGTATTCAGCTTCATGACTACAGCATCATTAATTACGATGGATGCCTTACAAATAGCCATTTCTGCTGTTTCTCCAACACCAATGAACGTATCTTCATAGTAGACAGCCCAGAATCGGCCCTTACCGGACCCGCATGCTACCAGCGATGTTTTATCTTCAACCAGTACATAATTAAAGACAAGGAACGCTGACCCTATTTCCTGAGCAGGTTGAAAGGAATCTACTTTAAGATAATCTTTCTGAGTAATGTAAAATGGTGGTTCTACCGTATGACGGGACCAATTCATTACTTCCAGAGCGATATATTCATTTCGTTTCTCCATATCCATGCTATCGAACTGTTGAAGTTGCTTTTCACAGTGAATGCGCGATCGCCGGATCTCATCTTTCGTAAGGGTTTGAAGGTATTCAGCTCGCATAATCTCGTAACAATCCTTCTGAAAGTGATTTTCTATAAGCATAATAGAGCTCCTCCATTTCTATGAAGCCTTACTTCGGTATGTTCTTACTTTCCCGCTGCCTTTGCACATAAAACAAACACCATTCTGTATATGCTTATAGCGAGTTTTTCCGGTACCATTGCATCGGAGACAACGCTTCATTTGTTTGGATGAGGTTTGTTTTAAAGGCTTGGTTTTATGAGAAGAAGAGTTGGACCAGAAAGAAGGTCTCTTTTTTCTATAAGCCTTGGGTGCAGGCTTCATCTCCTGTGCTGCTTTCTGTTGCTCCAGCGCTTCCAACTTCGCTCGATCAGGTTGCTCTACGATATACTGGGGCTCATAAGGCGGACGAGATACATACTCTTTGCCGGCCTTACGTTGTTCAATAAGAACGACGATCTCTTGTCCATCCGTTTCAGATGAGAGAATTCCCCAGGCTAACCCTTCGAATTTCCGTTGTAACTGACACTGAAGTGCATCAGCAGCCCATCGCCAAGTTTGTTTACTCTGCTCACATTTATATTTCCGGTAATACCATCCGCCAGCTTCTGCTCCACCATAAGCACGGCTCACCGTGTAGACGTTAACCCAGGGGACCAATCCAAAAAGAGTTTCAAACGAGCGGGTTACTCTTTTAACCAACGATTTAAATGGATTCATGGTGGATGGTTCCTTCCGGATTCTTTGTTATCCAGTATTTGCGTGGGGGTGTCTCTCGGACCCGCCGAATCAAATGCATCCATTGCCACTCAAAGGTACCCGTGCGTTTCTGATAGTTTGCCAGATTTCTCAGAATCACAAAATAATTGATCTGTCTCCCAACGAAACGTTTCCATGCATTTTCCTCTATTGTAATACCCTCTATACCATCTTTAGCGTATTTACCTTGTATAGTAGACGTAATCGCAAAAAGGCTGGTATCCGGATACTTGGATTCAAAAATGCTAACCGCGGCACGTCTCAATTCAAAGTACTTGCTTGGTTTGGCATAGTAGAAACCAAAAAGTGGATTGAAATGCAGCTCGTATACGCCGTTCCCCTTATAACTGACAATATAATACCGGTTTAAATATCTCCCCGTCAGTTTATTTTTAGCTGTCACCAAGAGGGAACCCAGGATGATCGCTACAATAAACAGAACTACAAAATACAAAGTACTCAGTACACCTACAATGAACATATGCATTTATATTACCTCCTTCAAAATAAATAGGGACAGTTGCTGGATCAGCACTGTCTCCTATCCTATTCACGCCACAATGATTTCATAAGAAAGCTCGGCCTGTGGGATCATGGACGTCACAAAGATTTGTCCTTGTTCTTCTCCAAAATTCTGTACAGGTTCACCGTGTTCAATGAAAACGGGAACTGAACGGCCGTTTACTTCTTCCTCCAAACGAGACAGATCAAGAGAAACCCGCGCTTGCTCTGAGCTGGTTAAACCAAACTCTTTTCCTTGATAGAGCAATTTGTGATGCAGGCGGATTACACCCTTCACAGATCGCCGTTCCAGCACAATTTCAGATGAGGTCATCTGCAGGTTGGCTTTACTTACCTGCAGCTCCGCATATTGCAGTAGAAAGTGCTGAACAGCCTGAATATGAAGAGAAATCTCTCTTTGCTCTTTCTGTCCTTCCAACAACTTCTGTTGCAGATGTGGCAGTTTCTCGGAATCTACACTGGTTTTGGCCAACATTGTTTGTTTGACCTGCAGACGCTGAATATCCGATTGCAAAAACTGCATTTCCTGCTCCTTCCGCTGTTTAAAGTCCTCTGTCTCTTCCTCGTGCTGTGTATACATACGAGAAATGTTCTCTTTTATTTGCACACCCTCATCTAGCAGGGCTTGGCACTCCGTTTTCTTTACTTGTATCAGAAGGGCACGTTCCTTCTTTCCCTCTGCATCCTCCGGCTTCCAATCGTAATAAATGGCATGCCATTCATCGTGCGTTTCTCTATATCGCTTTCCGAGAAGAATAAGATCGGATTCCCATTCAGTAACATAATCAGGGATAGATGGACCTTGGACCGCTGAAAGTTCATTCAGTTCTGCCGTTTTTTCTTCTAGTTCTCGAGTAATCTCAGAATTTGTATCTGCACCACCATTGAAATTACTGGCAATACGTATTTTCTGGATTCTGGTTTCGATATCTCCGATGTATTCGTTCCATTCGATCATCTCGTCATTAAGTTCATTGAGAAGGTCCACAGGATCCGTCATCGTTTTTAGGCGCTCTTGATCCTCGATAGAGAGACATGCCATTGCTGCTGAATACTCAATCTTCGGCATGAGGGACAGGAGTACATTCCGTTTACGCACCGGTGTAAGAGAATCAAAATAGCCAGGAACAAAAATGCAAAGGAATGTATCGGTTTGGCCCACAATAGCGTCTATGTCCTTCTGAGTGGTTTCAACTCCATCTAAGAAGAGATGAACGGTTTTCCCCTTTATCTCTCTACAAATGGATACTGGCTGGTCATACCCTTCAAACTCCCATACGGTAAGAACTCGGGTATGCTTGGTGTTCCAGCTTTGCACATATTTTTTAATCCCTTTGGTGTGGCCTTGAAGATCACAACCTAAGACTGACCATACGATACCTTCACAGAGCGCGGTTTTTCCTCTATCCCGATCACCGACAATGCGGTTAATCCTGCCAAAAGATATAGAAGCGTACTCTGCATAATTTTTAAAGCCAGTCATTTCTATCGCTTTCAGTTTCAACGTATTACCTCCTCATTGTCAGAAAAATAGAAAGAACCCCTTATTAATTCAGGGGTTCACTCTTAAAAGTCTCAGTTATCTATAATCAATCCAGTCCTCTAACTCCTGGATAGAATCTTCCCAATGACAGTGTAGGTTAACAGCTTCTTACGGCGTGCAGCCTGGTACTGTAATTTCATCATCTGAATGTTATTCATGTTCATCGTTATGCGCCCATACCGGAGAAGGGGCACTGCCCCAAATGCGGCAGAGGGACTCCCTCCTCAATGTATAATGTTATCTATTGCCTCCAGCTTCTTGCAGGAACTCAGAACTTAACTACGAGAAAGAATCTTCCCGATCACAGTGTAGGTCAACAACTTTTTACGGCGTGCAGCCTGATACTGTAATTTCATCATCTGAATGTTATTCATGTTCATCGTTATGCGCCCATACCGAGAAGGGGCACTGCCCCAAACTGCGGCAGAGGGACTCCCTCCTCAACATATGTTATTATCTATTGCCTCCAGCTTCTTGCATGTGTTGCTTCAATGTCTATTGTGAATTTAAGCGATAACTTTAATCGTAGTGTTCTCATGAACGGTCACAGATACTTCATGTCCGGATTCCTGTAGAACAAAAATCATGTTGCAACCAGCCGTATCAATGACCCTACCTTTTGCAAGAACATCACCAGTTAAATTAAAAGTGGCCACGATCAATTTCCCTTTATATTCAGCTACATTTTTCATCTGTAACCCTCCAATAATGATTTTTATATGTTCACCAGATTGAGCGTTTAGACTGCTTGCCCTAAATGCATTTTTAAGATCTGTAAATCTAGACACTGCTGATCTGTTAGAATCGGCTGGCGGCTGTGCATGGCTTGAACATTACTACATACCTGCACCGGGTGGGGGTACCCGTAAGCCTGCTCTCCGTTCACCCATTTTTCAACGCACAACAAGATATTTTGGCCAATATCTCCAGGCAATGCCGCTACATAAGTTAGGATGTTGCCATGTTGTGCATCAGATAGTTCGGTTGTCATTACAGAATCCTCCTCGAAACTTTTGTTTAAATAACTATCCAACCAGTTCGAATCCTATTTGATCGTCTGGCTGCTCTTTCCCCGTTAAGTTATATGTAATTTCATCGATCCATACGGCGTATTGCTGATGTTTAATCGTTTTCCGTATATCCAGGTTTTTGACTTCAAAAAGATAGTAATCCTGAATGGGATACACGGTAAAACCGAGTTGCTTATCAACAGTTTTGGTCCATATGTTCGATGTTTTTTCTGTATAACCTAAAACGGAGCGTATCTTATCCCTATCAAAGGCTACTTGCAGCCAATTTACATATGTTTTGAAATGACCATTCATTGCGAAAAAACATTCTGACAACGCGCGGGTTAGTGCCGTCTTATCTGTATTGCCAGAAGGATGGGAAAACCGTATCCAAAAATAGGACCGTTCCTGATCGCTCATACGAACACGATGTTCAATTTCCAACGTATGTTCGTTAATCTTCCTAACCCAGTTATTCTGTCCTTTTGGGCGGAAGGTGAGCTGCTCAATTACAGGTTTAACTGCATCAATCCTGGCATCCACGTGCCATTTGAAGGCGATGTAACGAATATTCATGTGGCTCACGCTCCAATCCGAAAGCCTTGACCGATGGTAGTGCCAACGGGGAGTATTCCGCGATAGCTTCGGCCGGCAGCGAATAAAACCATATCTTCACGATGAAAGCCACTGTCCTGTAACTGTTCGTTGATCAATGAAGACCAAATGAACAATTCCGCGGTTGATAACTCCATCACGTTGACTGGTACAAGCGGAACAACATCAACATCAACAAGTCCATCTCCAGTTAAGGCATAAACGGTATAACCAAGTGCTTTTGCCATCTGCAGGTTTTCGCTCATTCGTCTTTCAAACCCACCCAGATTCACGAGAAGACATACTTTCTTTTTCTTGGAATCCATATCTATAGAACCTCCCCTGTTTGACTTTTTATGCGGAAATGAGATAGTCGCCGATTTGTTGCAGCACGTTATGTTTGGAAATGAGCTCTAGTAGCTCTTTTTCAAAATGAGCCGCAACAGACTCTTCAACTTTATTTGCTTTTCCACGTCCACCCACAACCACAATCAATTTAGGACCACTTGTGGCTACATCAAAGTCAATACAGATCTCTTCGCCAGCAACTTCAACAATGGCTAACCCGCCAAAAATAAAGCTTTGGCAAAGGCGAATCGAAACTTTTTTGATCATATCTATTTCCTCCCTGTTTTTAGGAACAAAAAAAGGGATGCTGCATATAGCAGCATCCCTATTTCATCCTATAAAAATTGACTAATTACAAAGTGGCGCTTTTTGGAAAGAAATCCTGCATAGAGAAGTTCTTTTCCAAATCCATTAATGAGACGGTGACGTTGCCAACAATCTTGTGTGAAGCCAGCAATCGTGCATAGCCTGCCATTAACGCGCCATCCGCGAGGTGAATCTCTTCCTCGCATCCACATTTCTGTACGGGGATATCCGTAACAATCAAAGTACCCCCGTCAAAACGCCGTTGATTTGAAGTCGTCATTTCTATAATCTCCTTTTTACACCGGTCACATTGAGAGCTCATTCAGCATCCCTCCTATGACCTTATTTTATCATGAGTTTAGAAAATCACCAAAAGATTTCCGTCCGTTTTAGCCAAAAACCAAATGATCGATCACCAGGATGATCCCGATGATATAAGCTAGCAGCATGAGTGCTTGCTGGCGATCTTTTGTAGGCATATCCTCACATCCCGTTAATCATTATTAGGTATGTACTTCGTGTATCTGGGATTGTCATTCACCGGAAAAACAGTCTTTACGATAAATCGCTTATCTGTCTTCAGGAGAACGATTGCTACAATCCAGTCACCAGACATAGCTGGCCCAACAATGGTGCGTTCAGGCTCAGGATTACGTCCCTTATCTCCACTATCAAACCCTTCGACAATTTGTCCATGAGCGATAGCCCAGACGATATCAAGTTCATCGAATACACGATCAGGATAATTCTCATTGTGCAGACGATCATTGATATAGTGGCGGGAAATTGTAGTGATGTACCCATCCTGTTTATTAACACCTTTTAATATGCGTTCCATTTCATCTAACCAATAATTTTGCATGTGGTCCATCTCTATAGCCCCCTTTAATGTCATTTGTTTTTAGACACAAAAAAAGCCCTGAAAGTTAAAATAGGCATGACCAAATAGGCCATACACTAATTTACCTCAAGGCAATCTTATACGTTGTCTGATTGACAACTGCTCCATCTACAGCTGAATTATATCAGCCGAGAAAATTAATAGTTATTCGTAATATCGTGATTATAACCTAATTAGGGAAGATGGACAATAGGAAGGCTGGAGCATTTCTCGGAGGGAAGCAGTCCTAGGGTCTCCAATAGTTGAACGTTGTTGAGAGCTAAGTCTAAGGTGTGGATTTGACTCTCCCCTCCCCTCTAACGTGAAGCTGTGATGTCTACATGCATGTACTCTGTAAGAATCAATGTGATATCCACCTTCACTTTGCTCCATAATAGTGTCATTTTATGTTCATATCCGCGAGTGGAATAGTCTACAGTTAAACTTTCCGTAGATCTGTACTGCTTGATTATTTTAATATCTTTTTGCTTGAGCGTTTTCTTCAGTTCAACCATTTCGATAGTGATCCTTCTCTGAATCGTGTCCAGATGATCCGCATAAGCAGCCTTCATTTTTAACGTTGAAGCGGATATTCTTTTTTTATCCTCCTCGATCGTATCCATTAAGAAGGGGATTTCTACGTGTCTCTTTACTAAAGCTAATTCTTCAGATGTCTGTTTCAAAGTCAGGTCCTCCATCATTAAGTCGAACGGAGAGTAGCTTATCAAAATCTATCCAATCATAACCCTGTTCTAATTCGATCTTAATTCGTTTTCCAGTGTTACTTACAGACGTAACGATCCCTTGTATAAATGTACTCCCGGTTTTGTTAAACACTTCGAGGGTAGCTTCCAACGTATAATTAAGAGACATCCGTATGTTCTGTCCAATGATCTCTCGTTCATCTTCGTGTAAGAGCGGTTTATCTCTATAGTCTTTTTCTGCATGGTGTTCATTGATTCGTTCTTTATGCTGCGGCAACATCATCCGATTGGATTCCCATAATCCGTTAGCTACCAGTTTTTTGCTCATTTATAGTGTCCTCCAATTTTAGATGCTCTATCTATCGCTTGACCCGCAGCCGTAATCGAGCTCGCTCGTAGTATGGCAATGTCGCCAAATCGATCTTTGATGTCATCCATGACTCGATCAATCGCCCGTTTCTGCTCTTGATCGTCGAATAAAGATAATTGGTACGTGTCCGCATTAGATAAATCAGAGAGTGATACGCTGACACGACGAACGGGCTGTCCGTCCCAGTGATGATGAAAGAGCTTCTTAGCAACCTTACACACATCCACGGTTATGTTTGTGGGGTCGGGTAACTTAATCTGTCTATGAAACCCCGTTGGCCGGTCGAAATCTGCACCAGTGGAGCTGACGGAAACGACGCTGCCCATCAGCCCCTTTTTGCGGGCTCTTCTGCAAACTTCTGTACAGATATCTTGAATGACCACGTCAATCTCCCAGGCCTCTGCATAGTCTCTGGGAAGAGTCATTCCGTTTCCGATATCCTTTTGAACGCTATGTGTTGAGATCGATACCGGACTTTCGTCTAAACCATTGGCAACCCGCCATATGACCTCTCCATTAACCCCCCATTTGCTTCTTAGCTTGGATAATGGTGTAGTGGCAAGATCTTCTATTGTCCGGATCCCCATCTTCCAAAGATGTTTTTCCATCCTCGATCCAATTCCCCACATTTCACGTATAGGTTTATGCCCGATATGTTTATGCAGTTCTTCCTTCTTTAAAAAGAATACTCCACCATCAATTTTTTTAGCGATCATATCACAGCAAAGCTTACTCATCACTTTGTTGGTCGAAATACCTGCTCTGGCATATACGCCGGTCTCATTAAGTATTTTGGCTTGAATTTGTTGGGCCAGGTCTATGGGGTCGTTACCAAACAGATGCAGTGATCCAGTCACGTCCGTAAATAGCTCGTCTATGCTGTAGGGTTCCACCAGGTCAGTAAACTCCTCAATAATGGACATAATTTGAGTTGAAACCTCGATATACTCCTGCATATGGGGTTTCACGACAATCAATTCCGGGCACTTTTGAAGTGCCTGCCACAGTGGTTCAGCTGTAGATACCCCTTTTGCTTTAGCCAGTGGACATGCAGCAAGTATAATACCAGAACGTCTTGCGGGGTCTCCCGCTACGGCTAGGGGTTTGTTTTTATATTGGGGCATCTTTGCTTTTTCAACTGAAGCATAAAATGATTGCATGTCAATAAGCATGATTGTTCGTTGTTTAGTTGCCATTGGTATCACTCCCGTACATTTAAAGAACGTATGTTTGTATATATTATAAACCGAACACACGTTCTTTATGCAAGAGGTAAATTTTATATTCCAGTTGGTTGCTGAACCAACACTCTTTCAAAATAAGAAAACATCCAGTAAATTAACTGGATGTTTTTTAATTAAAGCTCAACTAATTAACAGCAACTCAGCAATAAGAGCTTCACCGATTGAGGTTCTGATCTATATAGACAGTAATCAGATGTTATTTCTTATAATGTAAATTATTTCATCTGTTAAACACCTCATCTCGGAGCATATTGCCTAACTTTTTAAAATATGCGATATAGTGGTCTTCTTTTGTTATTTGGGTTACATCCATATCGGAGATATAAACTCTAGGGACTGAGTCGAGAGAACCTGTCGCCCCTAACGCTAAATGACCAGTGGCCAGAGTATATGCTAGGTTCAACACTAAGTCTAACCGCGAGTACCAAACGCTCGTACCATATCGAGGCCCATCACCTCCACCTGCGATAAGAGGAGCAAAAGTAAAGCCCCCTGTGGAGGTAAATCCATTGGAGGGGATAGCTGCTGCCATGCAAAGCCAGTTTAAGAAACAACGATTATTTTCGTTTTCTCTTATTAGCTTTTGAGCAGCTGATGCAAATGTAAAACATCCTAAAGAGTGTGTGATGGCAAACCCAGCAAGGCTTAAATCAGGAGTTTGAGCTTCTGCTATTCGTCTAAGGAAGGGCAGAATATAATCGCCAGTAATGGCTGCACGACGTTCTAGTTCTCTCCAGAAAACCGCCAAAATTAAAGGATCTGCTTCTCCTGCGGTTCCAATACCAAGCAATAATTGGAATGCTGCTCGTATAATTATCTCGTCCTCATCAGTTAACTCGGTATCATAACTAACCAAGTACACGTCATTCAATTCGTTATGTCCGTTGCTGAAGATTTGCACATGCTCTTCTATATCCGAGAAAAATGAGTAGGCAGAATTTTTCGAGGATGAATACCCTTTTCCGTGTACAAATAAACTTGGTTTCCTTCCCGGAGGAAATTCATAGGTTTCCGGATCAATTTGGACAGCCGTATCGGAACTAAATGGTCTCGGTACATAGTAGATGGCTGGTCGAGGATCTCGACGGATGTCTTTTTTTACAAATCTCCATACTTCTTCAATAACTTCACGGGATAAAAAATGTGCATTCAATAGTGCTCTTGTTACCATGGTTTGGTATTCAATAGTGCGATGAGCAACCCTGAGTCGGATGTCGTCCATGGCAGCTAAACATTCTCCCACGTTTCCTAAAGTAGCCTGAATATCGTTGATTGTATTATCATACATCCCCTGTACCGCATCACCAGCCTGTTGGACGGCATCTACTACTTTATCTGACCATTCACCTAACGAACCACCAATTTTCAATTTTTGCATATCGCACTCCTCCATTGCAGTTTGATTTTTATTGTTCGAAATATCGCGGTTCCTTATCCATCAGACGGACTTAAGGTGGATTTCACGTTCTATAAAAGGTGGCCAACACAGTGTTTTTTAAATTACGTGAATTTAGTCCAGATCGAAGAGAACGAGCGCATGCCGGTAGTTAAGACTTCGGCTCGTAAGTATTTCTGGTCTGTTTACCACTGAAAGACTATAAGTGTGTCAAGTGAGGCAAGGACATCACGGGGGGTTCAATTATAATGTGATTATAAGCCTAGAGTGGATTAATCCAACATCTGTAACACAAAAAGCCCTTCCGACTTCTATGTGAGAAGCGAAAAGGCTGAGATTTAGAACAGAAGAAGTGCAAAATATGTGCAGACCTTACAACATTTCATCAAAGAAATGATGCAAGGTGGTGTATCTGGGAGATTCACTCTGCATATCTTTCTGCAGGATGAGGTAAAGATCTAAGAGTGCATTATCCTCTCCAGCAATGATTTTCTGATTCATCATTTTTAACAACAGTTGATGTATTGGTTCATGTACATCCGCTTGTATGTCAGAATTTTGTTCATGCAATGCTGTACGATTAGCCTGGAAGAAAACATCTTCGTACCGGTAGACAATCATCCGGAGTATTTCTGCTTGTTCTTGCAGATAATTGGATGAAAAGAGCAACCGGAATAGTTTAGAATCATCCATAGGGTGTCCGGCTATGTCTAACCAGGCCTGTACCCCTTTAAAGGTGATCTCGAAATTCATCATGAAGAAAGAATCAGAGCGTTCCGCAATTTGAGCATTCATCAATATTTCCCCTTTACATAATCTATATTGGATACCAGGAGTGCATCCTTCCCAGTAGAGTCAATCGTAACCGTTACGGCATTTGGAATATCCTTCATAAAAATTCTCGGAGGGTTAAGATCTCCCCCATATCCTAAGTTTACCACACGATTATAGTTTTCCAAATTGACAATCGATTTGCCGGTATCCGGATCTCTAAACGGGCTACTGGAGTTCCCTACAGTTGCGGGGGTTCCATAATATTGCCTTAAACCAAACGTGATAGTTATAGAGTCAATCAAGCCATCGTATACGCCCCCATTGTCCCCACCAAAGCCGCCAAAACCAATATTCTCAAAGGGTATCCCTGTTGTTGGATCAATTCCCCGGTTCATATCGAGAGCGACCAGGTTCTGAGAACGCATAATGGACTTGAGTTTATTCGCATACTGGCTGTCCGTGGCATAGCCGGCACGCTGCAACTCATTAGCAAAAGCAAATGGATTCTCCATCTTCAATGCTTTTTTATATCTGCTGTTCTTCAGCAAGAATGCAGAGTGGTCCGCAAAGGAAGCTAATGGGCTACTATAGCTGCGGAACTTTGCTTGAATTTGTACGCTAATTCCGCCAATCTCTTCATGTGTGGTGGCTGTACAGGTTGGTCCCTTCCAACTCTTATTTGCCTTAATCCCGAACATATTATTACAGATGGACCGTTTTCCGTACCCAGACTCTAACGCTGCCTGAGCAAGAGAAATACTGGCAGGTACACCACTTCTACGTTCTTCCTCTTGTGCTGCTGAAGCATAAGCAATAAAGAACGGATTAGTCAGATTGCCAATCTCTGAAGGGATCTGCACGGGAGGGGCTTCTGGGGGAGGTTCAGATACTTCACTGCCATCCGGTAGAATGGCTTGAACCGTGTTGATTCCCCCATTCACCAGTTCCCGTATATAGATTGTCCCTTGATCTGTAAATGTTGGAGCGGCAGATTCCATAAACACATTATTAATGTATAAGATCTTATTGGATTCAAATGAGGCACCAGATTCAGCATCCACGCCCGTCCATTTAATTTTCTTGGCCACATCGAATGCTTCTATACTTGCTGTTTCCGTCAATTTAGACATCAACATGACAAAAGGTTTAGGATCAATAGCTTCTTTGCCTTCAGGTATCATCTCAAAATGGAGATGGGGGCCAGTGGATCGACCCGTGTTTCCTGATAGACCAATAACGTCTCCCACACTCACATATTGTCCTGGTGTAACAAGTGCTTCACTCAAATGCAAATACCGGCTGCTCATACCAATCTGAGGATTCGTACTTTGAACGGTAACGTAGATCCCTGCATTCTGCGTGCTGGCCGGATCAGTGCTCCGGGGATAACTTACTTTGGTGACTACCCCTTCAAATGAATTCGTGACAGGGGTTCCTTCCGGAATCCCGATATCTATACCTTTGTGAAAGGATTGAGCCTCACCTGTAACGGGGTGTTTCCGCGTTCCATAGTCACTGGTGATGGATTGCTCGAAATTACGGACATAAATGGTTGGTGGGAGGATCCCTTCAAAGATCTGAGTCTCCCCCGCTACTTCTTCTGCAGATGATACGGCTGCGGCGATCAGGTAGAACATGCCGAATACACCGATCAAACAAACGCTGACAATCCAAAAGATGGGGGACTTGAGTATCCCCTTAGTTACCAAATCCTTTGCTTTTTTCTGGACTTTCTGCTTAACCTTTCGCTTCAGGTGCTCTTTGAGCATGTCCGCAGTATTACTTGAATTACCAGTACTAGGTAACAGTGTGATCACGTCCTCAAAATAACTAGATTAACTTGTAGAACCGGAGTTGTTCTGCTGGCTAATCGTCTGCTTTCTAGCAGTACGTGCCTTGTTTTGTACTTTCTTCGATAGATTCTCAGCTGCATTGCTGACTGTAGCGACCTGGCGAGAACGCTGCATCGTTTTGAGATGCTTAAGTTCATCTTGCAATCCACTGCTGACTTCGGTTGATATTTTCTCTTTCATTTTGATTGCTACCTGTTGGTTGGTTTCCGTATTGATTTCTAACCGTAGATCATCAGCGTTCATGACGGTCTTCAGTTTTTGTTTGGAGTCATCCATCTGATCTTTCAATGCTTTGTTATTAAAGTTGACTGACTTAGGACTCATTTTCGTATCCACGGTCGGTTTAACATTCAGTAACACGGCTGCCTTCTGATCCAGCGTTTGCTTATGGCTCGCTATACGACTATCCGGCATAGCAGGCATCTTAGATAAAACAGCTTTTGTGTTAACTGGGGCGGCTGTACGTACCTGCGGTCCGGGAGCTACAATGCCGTCTTTAGGTGCATTGATTTTACTGAACGCTTCGTTAGCTTTAAGCAGTTGCATTTTGTAATTTTTAAATTCATCCATACCTTCGAATTTGGATGCAATGGAAATGCGTCCGGAGCGCACGAGCATGGTGTCATTAATCATCTGATTCGTTTTCAAGCCAGATGATTTAAATCGCGAATCCATTTCTTTTACGAAGTCCGTATGTTGAACAGGCTGATCCGTCATATTTGCTGTATCTACTGCTTGTTTATAATCCACTTTGTATCGATCAAAGAGTTGGATCATTGTAAAGTCATCGACTGCTGTCTGCAGCTTCCGATTACGATTCAATGTCTTCGCTCTTTCCATCTGATCTACAGCACGTTTAGGACGTTGGACCATGAATGTAGATGCCTGACGAATGGCACTTTCGTTCCCATAAATCGTAGCAGCCACTTCCTGGTCATTCATGCCTTCATGCACACCTTGGGTTAAGATAGCCTGTTTGACATTTCCACCATCATCCTTGATGTCTTTAAGACGTCCCTTCTCTTCTTTCCATTCTTTGTCCATACCGCGGAAGGGACTTGTGGTGCCATTGCGTAAGTTGTCGTTGACCTTCTGAACAAACGGGGTGTACTGTGCAGGCTCGCCGTATTCAGTAGCAATCTCTTCAGAAGCCTGCTTTTCCCGTTGATAACGGAGCATCATACTTGCTGATGTTGCATCGTTTAGGTTGTTGTCTGCTTTCGTAATCGAGCTAGGGTTAAAGCTACGTGGAACCCCCTCGTGTTCTCTCCGGTTAAACAAACCACTTACTTTGTTGGTAGCGCCATTGTAAAGGGAACGTGTGATATTCCGTTGCACACTATCCACGATCGTTGATTTAGGTTTTGGCATTGCGGGAATAACACCTGTTGCTTTGCTGAATACACTCGTAATTTCATCACGATATTTAAATACGAGGAATACCGCTATAGCTTCAAATATCATTCCTGTGAACCAGCCTCTACCTCCCTTCACTGCCACAGCCTCATAGACCAAATGACCGAATACAAGCGAGAAATTGAAGAATATCATGGTCATCGTTGTCATCATGAGTAAACCAATGAGCTTGATGAACTGACTCCGTATTACAGAAAAGCCAGCTTCACGCCCTGGGAAGAGTGCACCAAGCAAGGTGATAGACATGAATGAAGAGTGAATCAATGTTTTAAATCTCATGAAAATCGTTGCTATGGCCCAAAAACAGAAGAAACCCAGAATAAACAATGAAAATGCGAGATTTACTAAGACAATAATCATTTGAGAAGCAGATCGCTCTTGTTCCACTTTTGGATACTTTGTAGCGGCTTCTTTCAGAGCGTCTTCCCGTTCATCCGAGAAGGATTCAGTGGTGAGCACCTTGTCCAGAACTTGGGGGTCCTTCTCTGCAATTTGGCTATCATCGAATTGCAACATGGTATACGGACGAATAACCAGCTCCTGCCACACTTGCTCCGAGATGACCGTAACGCCTTCTTTCGAATCCGTTTTAAGCCCAGTCGTCTTGGCGAGAGAGATATAAATCGTATTTCCTATGTCCCCTACAAGACTATTAGCAAACTTCAGGAATGGGCCGGCGTTAGCAAAAAATGCGAGGGAGATGACTAATGCCATAACAAACGTAAATGCCTGAGAGAAACCATCCAAGAAACGACCTCTCACCATCAATATTGCAATATAGCACCCGGTGATTGTGGCAAGCATGCCTCCCAGGCTATCCCAAAAACTCCCTTTATTGATGCTGCCTCCACTAATGCCGGTTACACTTTTAATAATGTCTGCTACAGCATCAATGAGCTGGTCCATTAGACTGAAAGTAAAAGCTTCTCTGGCAATGAAGTTGAAGAATCTAGCGATTTGCACATTTGCTAGAAATAACATGGACAAGCCATGATCAAAAGCGCGAACAATACCGTCCTGAGCCTTGTCTCCTACTTGCCAGAAGTGGCGGTCTTTAGCGACGGTTTGAAAAGAATAATGCGAAACACCGTACTTGTTATAGTTGGTATTGGCCGTATCATCTTTGGGAATCATCTCATCGAGAGAGTCTGCATATGCTACGTGACTGGTAAGGATGCTCCCCAAAAGCATAAATATAACTAAACATAGCGTCATCCATCTTCGACCCTGATTGGGCTGATTAAGCTGGTTCTTTATCCGTTGTATCAACATCCAAGGAGTCCCCCTCCTTGCTATATTGTTCTTCATAATAGTTTTGGAAATTTTGAAGAACCGAGAACTCGTTTTCCTCGTTCTCCTCGTTCTCCTCATTCGCAGCATCCGACTCTGCAGGTGGCCGTGTATCGAAGCAATCAAACAGATGTTGGAATACCACATCGATATATACAAGGCCGATTCGACCATACAAATCTTGCATCAGACATTGACCGTTTTCCAAGTTCTTGATCATATCGATATTCTGTTGGGTATGCTCTAAGCCAAAATACGAAAGTGTATTTTTGATCTTGGTATTGTCCTGATCACGGAACGCAAATTTAATTCCGATGTTACCTGCCAAGTCTCCTGCCATATCCGTCGAATTTTGGGTGATGAACACGGCACCACCATTCAATGAACGACCTGTACGAACAATCATATCTGCGAGTGCTTTACCTGCTTGTGTGCCTAGCAAGGCCCAGGCTTCATCCATCAAGACAAATTTAAAGATGGATATGTTGTGATAGATAAACTTATGGGCGAACCGGGCAATCGCAAACATGAGTGCAACGCTCATTTTTTCGTCCAATGAGTAGTTATCCGGAGACTTCTCGGGGGACGGCATCTTCAGGTTCTGAATTTGCAATATATTAATTGCATAATCCAATTTGATAGTTGCTTCTCCACCAGTACCGAATAACAACTTGGCGAAAGATAACGTTTCAAAACTCTCAAGAATTTCAGCTAGGACTTTTGCGGGAGGTCGCGTCAACCCCATTTCATAGAGTACGGGGATGGCCTTGGCTAAATATGGCTCCGCACCATTGGCTACTTTATTTACTGCTTGGGAGATATAACTGTACTCCACACTATTGGTTTTGGTAGATGACAAGTAAGCGAGAATCTCAACCGCTGCTTCTTTTGCGGTTTCAATATCATCTAACATGACAAACGGGTCTAATTTACCCATATCTTCTTTGGCAGAGGACAATGTAGCTACTTGAATTTGTCCAGCCAGTTCAGGAAGATCGTCTGGCCAATTAGAACGCTCGCCTTTGGGATCAAAAATGAGTGTTTTCCCACCAAGGACAGCCGCATTTTGATAGCCCAGAAGGTTTGCCGCCATCGATTTACCACCGCCAAGTGTTCCGGTAAGAGACATACTTGGACTGCGGTTCTCTTGGCTGGCGTTCGCTGGATCAAGATAGACAGGACGATCAAGTGGACCTGTCGTACCGATGTAAAGCCCTTTCCCATCTCCCAGTTCTTGCGTAGCACCCACCATACCGGATGCTAACATTTCTGGGGGGATCCGCTGAATGTAATCCGACACGTACCGAGGAGATCCTGGTATAAAATCATTAAATAAGAGCCACTGATCTCCACTGGGAAGCTCAACATGAATGTTTCCAAAGTCTCTATAGTGATCTTGGAGGATAGATACATTACTTTTGAGTAGATCCAGGTTTGTGTGATAGAGCCCATAGGTTACATGAGTGATAAATGTTGGATTCTTCCGTTTCTTATATTCATCCTCTAAATACATGGCATTTTCTTGTTTCTCCTGCAGGTCCATGGGCACGCTAGCGTTGGCTTCTTGAATGTTTTTGACCTGGTTATCTATATCCATTCGTTTACGTGCCAGTTTTTTGAGTGCGTCGCGGGCTTCCAGAACGTCGACCTTTATGCTCATCGAGACAGGGAATGGAAGTGTAGCTGCACTATATAGCCATTCACTTCCCGGCATGTCCAGATTATCTGGTAACTCAGAGAGAGCTAAGTATGCATGATAAATTTGCTTATCTGTACCTTCATGTAATTGTGTAATCCCCACTCGTCGTGGATGAGATGTATCAATATCAGCTTCCGTTAGAGTTAGTACTTGTCTAGAATCGTAGAAGAATGAAGGTTTACCGGCTTTTTTGCCTTTGGTCTTTTTAGGAGACCAGTTTTCATTTTCCGTAGAACGTAGAGGTGGATCAGCAATACCCCACCAGAAGTTCCTCTTAATTAGCCACTCCGTTGTTTGTTCTGTTCCTCTTTTGACTTTCATCCTACGAGATAGGCGATCAAAGATCTGTCTCTCTTTTACCTGATAACTTTGAAATTCGTGTTCGAAGATCTCAGGTTCATTCAGTCCAGAAAGGTTTTCGATGGCTCTTTTCGGGTGAAGTACTAATTTTTTCATCTCCGTTACCATGGAGCCAAGCTGGTCTACCAGATCTTTTGAGTCACTTTTGGGGAGATAAACAACCAGAAATGCTTTGTAATCGGCATTGTTCACCCCTTCAACAGAGTTGTAGTTAGAACTGAGGTACTCTTCCATCTGATAAATAATGCCGATGGAATTCTTCTTAAGGGGGCCAGATACTCTTTTCTGGCGAAGTCTTTCATGGTGCTGATGTATGTCATGGGTTTTAGGAAGCCATAAGATATGAAACTTATCGGTTAACATACCGAGTGAAGCAGTTTGTGTGATAAGACGGTCAATCTTTTGCTGATCGCTAAGATGGTCGTATATATATGGGTTGAGCTCATAGATAGCCCATACTTCTTTATTGTGATTGAATATTAGATTCTGCTCGAAGTAAGCAATAGGAAATTCAATTTTAACTTTGCTCGGTTTTTTCTGTACTTCCCCAAGTGTTGCCAAGATTTTTCACTCCTTGTAAAGAAAAGAGTGTGCCTAGGCACTCTCTCTTCTTTTTCTGTATGCTCTGTATGCGATTTTACTGGTATACACGTAGCGCTTGTTGTGCTCAACTTTACGGTACCTATGTAAATGCTTTGGGCGTAACCAATAGAAGATCATACCCAGCAGCCATTTATGTGGGGCCTTGCCGTCGAGTTTTTGTTTAGCAATCAACCAGGCAGAGATTCCGGGTAGAAAAGCATACGTATACACACCTGGTATAAAGAATAAGATCTTGCCTAACAGCGACCAAAAGATAAAGCATGCAACAAAAATTCCTACTAGCCTTAAGTTTGCTGGTATGGGAAGTTTTTTCCCTTCAATTGCGTAAATGACCCAATCTAAATTCCATATCTTCGTGTAATTCGAGACGGTAATTCGGGGGATTCTTTTTTATCACTCATCGTGGCTTACCCGAAAATAGCTTTCCAGAGTGTATTTGCCAGATTCTTCATTTCAGTCCAGTTCAGAATCATAGCTATCACTAGAATGATACCTACGAAGCTAAGTAGCTTCATCCAATCCCGAGTGACAAGAAAGAACAAGGCACTTACTAGAATTAGACCTGGAATCAAAGCACCGAGGTTGGTCTGCAACCAAGTATTGGCTTTAACGCCTGGATCACTCGCAAACACGGGCAAAGCAAACATCAGGCTTGAAAAAATGATTAATGAAACACGTGATAATAGTTTTTTATTTAAGCGCATGAAATGTGCTCCTCTCGACTATTCAGTTGAAGTAGTTGGATCTGAAGGGGAGGTTCCAATTGTGGTATCCTCTTCAAGGGTTTCGCTTGCTATATCTTGTTGATCGTTCTGATCGCCAATTGAAATGACATACATACGATTATCTTTTTCTATTACATTTAGAATCCATAGGTTTGTGAAAATTTCTCCGATATCGCTCTTCACGAGCACTGATGCTTCGATTCGTATATAGGATGGCAAAGTCCCTGTACCTTTCATTTGGTACACAGATACATTCTCCACCTTGTTCATCTCAAATTCAGATGCAGTTAGGTGTGAAGGTGCATTTTTGATATCGTCGTAGAAGTATTTGATTTGACTCACATTTCCTTCAAAGTACGAGCTCAGAAAACTGTTAGCCAATTCAGAGGCACGTTCAATCTGTTCCGTATCTGAGATAAACTCACCTTGCTCAGATGGTACAGATTCTCCTTTTTGCTGATTTGCTACAAAGCGCGGGTAGTTTTCAATAACAAAACCTTTGGGGGTATCAGATACAGGAACCACCATATAAGTCTGTTTGATTACCTTTCCTTTTTTATCCTTTGTTGCGACTGAGTCAGAAGCGGAATCGAGGTCAACCTCACGACGAACATTTAATGTAATCTCAAATGAAGCATCGTTAATTTGGCTTGTATCATAAACCTCAACGGATTGTACATGGGATGTACCCTTAACCTCATAAGGTTTTAATCCAGCATCTGCATCGATCCCACTTATGAATTTTTTGAGCCTTTCTGTACGGTCATTTACATCGTTAATTGACCATGTGAAATATTCAGTAGCAAAATCACTTGCAAATCCTTTTATTCCATCTGTAATCGCGGGCTCACTGGAACCCATGTTTGTAACCTTTTCGATTACCCTTGTACCTTGTGTGAATGAAACGACACCTTTAAAGATGATAAATAGAACAAACATCCAAAACACGAATCGAATGAAGGCTTTACCCGAAGTACGTTTAGGTGAACTAGATTTAATCGACTTATCTTTAGCCTTCTTCACCTTAGGGGAATCATCTTTTAAATCGTCATCATCAGATTCATGTGACTTCTTTTTTTTAAGAAAACCCAATGGAGTAGCACCTTCCTAACTATTAACGATTTTTGTTGCTCTTGTTGTTTCTGTTCCCTGTTGATAGGACACCGACTAGAAAAACACCGACCCCCAAGAGTATGAGTGCATGTTTCGTATCAAATTCCATGAACCACTTCCCAGTGCTCTTGAGTTTATCCATTATCCCTGGAACGGTACCCACGACCACCTCAGTAGCTTGATCAATAACCTTCTCCACTTTTTCATGTGATTCATCTCGATTGGATTCTTTCGGTGGGGTTGGTGCAGATTCTTCAACCTTCGCAGGTGGCGGGACTGCTTCTGGCACAGGTGTATTGTGAGTGCTCGGTGTGCGTATTAATAGCACTGCAGCTGTCAAAATGACGAGTAGGCTGATACTGATCAATACGATTCTCTTGTTTTTGCTCAATAGAATATCACCCCCATTCCATTATAATTAGTTAATCAATCAATATACTAACATAATAACTAATTGATTAATATACTAAAATGGCTTAGGGTTTCATGCTTAATTTCATTGTGAGAAATACAAAAAGCTTCTGCATTGTGTTGGTGCTTCAGGTTATTTGGGTGGGATGATTAAGGTGATGAAGTAAAATCCAAATGGACTTTGCTTTTTACATGTGTACGCAAGGGTATTGATTTTGAGGGGATTTGTGAAAAGTAAAAATAAAAGGCCTCTCCCCTATTAGGGAAAGGCCAGACAGATATATTCCAATTTTCATGACAAATGCAGTTGAATTAACTAAGGCTATTGAGATGTTGAAAAAGTTGAATATGCAGATATGACATCCCCGATGCTTCTTCCTGTTAAAACTCTGCTGTTTATACCGAATACGGTTTGAGCTGCATTTTCAATATTAGTAAGACGCTTGTTGTAGATTGCATTGGGAACAATAAATGCGATGATGCCGTCACGGATGATTTTGTTAGATGTAAGTTTCATCACGTCTCGATAACGTTCTAACTTTTTCTCAATAGAAACCTGATCCGTATGAAATGGTGATCGTTGAATTGGCTCGGTGGAACGATCCAGTTCAACGAAAAACACTTGCTGTCCAATTCTCAATACAGCATCGGGTCGAATTGATATTGTATCATTGTCGCTATACACGGATAAAGACGGATACCAATCCCAGTCATGATATTGCTTTAAGTCTGGGTCTTGATTCATCCACTTGTAACGTAAATCCAAATATACCTTACCTAACTCCCAGAAGTGGTCCTTTTTTGCACGTTCCATATCAAGTTCATTTTTAGAAAGACGATTCTCCTCTAAGATCCCTTTTTTGATTTCGACTATCTTAAGACCACGACTGCTTAGATAATACCATGTTTCTCCTAAGATCTTCGAAGTTCTCCTGTGTGAAGGTTTATCAGATGAATTAGGGTCGTAAGTAGAGTACTCCAGTAATCCACGATCTTTGAATCGTTTTACTGTCCTTCTAAGCCTAGTTATAGCTCTATTTTCATTTTTTTGTTCCAGTTCCTTTCTTTCTTGCCCTGTTGAGCTGACGTATTCGGGATAATGATATTCAGGTGTATCTAAAAAATAGTTACTTAACAGGGTTTGCTGTGGCATACATCGACACATGTACAAATCAGTGAGCATCTCCCAATCTCTGTCGGTGAGAAGATCGATAGTCTCTCCAAGTGTATATTCGGATGAGTCTTTTTTCCTTTTTCTTTCGGCTGAACTATCTGGTTTTAGTTTACTCTTGCTAGTGCTAGTGTTCATTACCTCTCCTTTCTAAACCTTGAATCTGAGCCATGAGTGGTTTGGGTTGATTGGATTGTATTATACGGTGTTAGTCGCGATTTGTTCAAGTTATCAATTCCTGATACAGCAATACTTTGAGGGTTATGCTGCTTAAGTTATTACTTCAGCTAATTTATTGACATAGAAACACTTAAATAGCATTACGTACGGCATTTATTAAGTACGACATAAAGCATTACAAAATTCCTTACTATAATCGTGACATAAATCAGACATATAATGAATTAGTATGCTCTTCTCCTGATATGGATGGACAGGTTCAGGTATAACTGAATATATTCGAATTAATACAGTTTCCAGGTCAGCGGATAAATCCGGATATCTACGGATTTATCCGTGTATTCAGTTCACTGATTATAATTTAATTATAATCGTATATATATAAAGTAGTAATACAATTGATATTCAATTGTATATAAGGTTGACTCCGATTATAAAAGAATATAAACTGATGAAGTGATGTGATAACTACAAGAGGTTATTAAGGAGGAATTTTATATGACGAAGAAATACACAATGTCAGTAGGGAATGATATAGGCAATAGTGAAGCAGATGTTTATATTGATGGTAAGTTGGTAAGACAACCAAATGTCTTTTCCTCAATTGGACAACTCCCTTGGAAAGACGATGATATCGATGTACAGAAAAATCTAAAAAACATATTTGATAATTTGGTTGTATCTATTATCTCTCCAGCTGTTCCTACAGGAATGTACACCATTGGAAATCATGCCCTAAAAACGAATGGGGAAAATGTAACCAGTCTATACGTTAAAGGAAACGGTTCGAAAGCCGATCAACTTGTACCATACATAAATACCTTGGCACTAATTGCGGCAAGAGCCGTGCAAAAAGCGTACAGTGAAAATGACAACCTTAACGAGGCGATTGAAGTAGAAGCTGATATGGCAGCTGCATTACCAGTTAAACAATGTTCGCCTACGAATACCATGAAATTACGTCAAAAATTTATGTTGGGTTCTCATCTCGTAACTGTACATTTAGGTCTTACAAAGAGCGTTACTGTTAAGATTCAATTTCATTATGTACATGTTTTACAAGAGGGAACCGCTGTTGTTTTTGCTCTTCAAATGAATTCAAATGGCGACTGGAGAACAACTTCGTATAATGCAGACGAAGTGGAAACTGAAGATACCAATCTTCCTGGTATGTTTGATAAGTTTGCAGAACTATATAAACTCGGAGAGATTGATGGAAGTTACTTCGAAGGGAAAAACATAATGCACATCGATATGGGAGACGGTACTGCAGATACTCCTTTAACACGAGGCGATGCCGTTGACAACGATTTTGGAGATGGCATTAATAGCGGGGTTGGACATGCAATTACTGCTGCGATTCCGGATCTTCTTACTTTGGCACCTCATGCTTTCAATTCAATCACACGTCAACAATATAGTGAAATTCTTAAGAGCCAACGTTCAAATAAAAAACATAAGTTTTTAAATGAAGCTTTACAGGCGTTTAATCCTCACTGTGATAATCAAGCTAATCAGATTTTACACCACTCAAACGATCAAATTCTAAAGATTGGAGCAAACGACATTGATATTGTAGTAGCGTATGGTGGTGGGAGCATTCTAATGGAACCGACGATCTATAATAAGTTGAAGGCTATTTGCGACAACACTAGAATACAGCTTTTCTATGTTCCTGCGGAATATGCTGTTACTTTAAATGGTGAAGGGCTTGATTATTTTGTGAAAAGCCCAATTTATGAGGCTCTAAAAATGAAATTTTTATCTTCTCCTGAGTATGTTTCAATGAAGAAAGTAGAAGAAAATAAGAAATCAACTGTAAAACAAGCTGCTAGCACAAAGGAATAACTAAATTTAAAATATTCTGATTTGGAAGGAGGTATTTACTTGTGAGAAAAACTGATGCACAGAGAGGGAAAGCGGCGGTGCTAAAGTTAAAAGAAGACGAAGAGCAACTTGTGCTAGATTGGATAAATACACAGTCCGTCTATGCTGATTCAATGAGGTATCTAATCCAAAAGGAAATCGCTGAAAATGGCATAAGGAATCTACAACTTTATATTCCCAGGATACGAGACATTGAAACTATAAAGACGTTGCTTCCTTCAGATAACGTTAGACCAACAACCATGAGTGCACCGACTTCAGCTGTAATATCACACCAAGAGAAACCAGCTGAAGTAATTGTGAAGAAGGAGACAAATAGTACTACTAGTGAACAGATCCCCCTCTTTCTGCTCCTCTCCATCCAGGTGTAATCGATGGAGAGCCTGAGAATAAATCTGATCTTAACAGTAGTCGTGTTTCAGAATCTAACGTTAGCATTGTAGAATCAAAATCTGTTACTGATACTCAATCAACAAGTAAGCCGGCGAATCCTTCCCCGGGAAGAAGAGCTAAAAAAACATTTGATGCGAGTACTATCAGCTCATATCAATAAACATAAATGGCAGCATTATTTAATGAATACAACTGTCTCAAGGCGATCTACTCCAGATTATTATGCTGGAGCCCCAGGTCGCCTGTTTTTTTATTGATTACATTTTAGTGCCTGACTGATAAGTGAATAGTCAAGCAGCTAGTCCTTCAGTTTTATTGTGAGGAAATGGAGTATTCATACCGTTCATCTTGATAAATCTACTCTGTCTATTGTCCTCTCGATCTAGGGCTACTGGGAGGATAATTATATTAACTCAACTATTGGTCAACAGATATGCGATAATGACTGACTGTAGCAAGCCCCTACTCGGGTAATCTCTTCTACCTGTTGGAATCCTCAGATTTGACGAAACTTGTCCAGCACCAACATCTTCCTCATCTTTTGAATTCTGATAATCACATTACAATTCACCTTTATTCGTAATATTAGCTCGTCCATGATTGATACTGTATCCGCTACAACGAACTACGTTTATACCAGGCATTTTAGGACGACCTAGAAAATTTTCACGATAGTGTCCCCCATCCCTATCCCTGATGAAACTACCGAGAGGATTCCAGTTACATCTGCTAAACACCATGATGTACAAAAACTCCTTGTCTGACTCAATTTTATTTGGCCAGAGATTTGTTCATCGCACTCTTTCTTTATAGGATCGATTTACCTGATGGTGAGTAGGGAATTGACTTGATCTGTACTCATGAAATGTCAAATAACTCAAGAGGATAAGCCCTTAGGTAAGGTGCTTTAATCACGAAAATTGATTAAGTAGGTTGTGAACATCATGGTGGAACTGCATAAGTCACGTGCTACACAAGACATCGCAATTTTGTGATCAGATTCTCGTCCATATGAGGATCTGCTTTATTTCATCTTCAGGTCTCTGACTGGTCAGATAAGGGCAACATTATTAATTCTTTTTTTGAGACATTGAAGGTGACTTAGTAATGTTCAGCCGTCTCCTCTCTCACCTCATTGAGAGTGAAAAATTCTGGTGATGCTAATTGAAGTTGCCAAAAGCTCCTCATCTAACCAATATGTAATCTTACATAAGATCAGTGTACGACAACGCAGAATCGTCTGTTGAGGTATGCGTTAACTAATTACACAATTATCAGAACATAGGATCAAATGAGATTTTCATTTTATGTAGACTTGCACCGTACAACAGTCAATTAGATATTTTCTTTCATGCTGATTCTAGTTATTTGCTAGCTTGGGTACTCATTGCTTTATGAGCCTAAGCAAGGTGTTTTTTGTTCTTTCATTGGGTGACAATATGATTTCTTAATTCGCCGGTCCTCTTCTCACTAATTTCCCGGTCGTAATTTCATTCTGCTAATCTTAAAGTGAATGTTACATGGTACATTTGTGAATAAGTAATACATCGATCAATATTCAATTACAACAAAGTCACAACGTAATTATAATTGGATACTACCTTCATTGGTATTCCATCATGTGAATTCCTGAATAAATGATGGTTATTCAGCTTTATTCATTGCGTTTGATATACGTATTAAAACGGATATATTCAGATTAATTCGTTTTAATACGGTTAAACACGTATTTCTATGATTTTATCGCAAATAATTGGTTATATTCAGACTTATACTCTCTTTGTTTGAACTGGATTAACACAGGTTAATTCGAATTTACACGTATGAATCAGGATTAATCCGAATTAAAATTAAGTGTGTAAAGTTGTATAAACATTGCTTATTCAGTTATAATGAGTGTAATAGGGTTTCAATTTGATTGAAGCGGGTGGTAATAGTGAAGGATATCGACGAGGTACTTACAAAAGAAGAGATTGAAGAAGCAAAAAGAGACGAAATGAGAGAATTACTTATAGAAGCCTTTGATGACAAGTCGTTATTGTATGAGATTTATAAAAAAAGAGGTTGGTTAGATCGTTTGTTCACGGATAAGATTCTTTCTATGGATAGAGAAGCCTTATACACCTCGAACCAAGTTGCAGATTTGTGTGAGACACACAACTACGTAATAAAAAATAAAAGACGAGAGTTGCTAGAGTATGTGAATCCAACTCAAATGGGGGAAGGAAACAGTAAAACATACAAACATAACTATATTTCTGTATTTAAAATGAAAATGATCCATGGACTTACGGGAGAAGGGTCCGAGTACACTCTTCCACAGCTGAAAGAGATCATTACTGGTACTGTTGCTAGAACATCATCAACTCAACAAGGTGAAAACAATAATAACGAACTTTTACTTCAAATCTACAAAAAACTAGAAAGATTTGAACAGTTCGAGGAGATGATTAAATCAAACGAATTTTTTGAGGACATTGAGAAAAAGGTGAGGTCATCTTCTGAAAAATACTTGTTGGCTGACGCTAACAAAGACCAGGAAGCGAAAGAAGCTGCTGTAGATATATACGAAAGAATAGTATCACCTAATACTTCAATAGCTGATAAAGAACTTATTTGGATTGAATATAATGCTTTAGAAAGTAAGTATCCTAATCATGCTTATACAATCAGACTATATAAAACAGCTGCAGAGGAAAAAATTATAAGATTTAAACAAGATGAAAAAGAATTAAAGATCCTTGATCTCAAGCAAAAGGTTAATAATCTATTTGAAGAATACGACACTGCTAGAAATGAATCTGAAAGGGAGACAGTCAGAGCTAAAATTCGTAATGTGGCCAGTGATCATCCGGAACTTAGTTTCGAAATTAGAATGTGGTTATCTACGGCTGGTCAACAAAAGAAAGGTTTTTTTAAACGCTTATTTTCTTCAAACTAATGAAAAAGCAGTTCTCTCATAAGGGAGACTGCTTTTTTGTATTGTAAGCTGTTATTAAAATTAAATAATGCATTCAACAAAATATTTATGACACCTCCATCCTTATATAGTAATATACTAATTAATATATAAAGGTAAGTGGAGGGATTAGATTGAAATACATTGGTTTGGTTTTTGGAGGTATCTTATCAGCAATCGGTCACATGATTGGTTTTGTTTTTAAAAATATATACATATCAGTCCGCAGATTTTCTATGGATCCCGCCAATAAAAACTCATTATGGAATGCACAAGCGGTTATATTCTTAGCTGTTTTACTATTATGTTTCTTTTGGCTTGTTGGTAAGTACCAGGATCTCTGGTATGGTTCATCACCGGTATTTTTTAGGGCGATCCCTTTGTTATTATCGTGTTTCCTTGGGCACATTATATATTCAAGTCCTTTGATGTTCAGAAATGCTTATGCCAAGCCAATTATTCAAACATTTCTTAACACCCTTAGCGCTCTTGCATTGGGTCATATATTAATAAGATATCTACCTAGTGGCATAGGTATGTTGGTAGCATCTGTCACGGTAATTGCAGTAACAGTATCAACGTTGTACTACTTGCTGAAGATCAAAATAAATGGGACCATTTTCAACAAAATTACTGCAGTTGTGGAAGAAGTGGAAGTCCGCAAAAATTCCACCAAGCAGGATGGTTCAATACTAAACATGATATTGAGGAAAGATAAATTAACCAAAGAGGAGTTATATGAAGTTGACGAAGTTGATCTGAACAAGCCGGGCTGTTTGTCTCATCTTCGATATTATTCTGAGGAATGTATATTAGAGTTGTTTTTCACGCAGCCCACTAAGGAAAAGCAAAGTCAATTAATTACCTTAAGCCGTGACGACAGAGCTCAACATGAGCAAGTGTTAGGTGGTACAGGAGCCGGTAAAACATTGTTGGCAACAACACTAATAACTCAAGATCTTCTTAACGACTACATGGGAAGTACCATTATTGAACCAAAAGGTTCACTCGTTGAGAGCTTGTCCAATTTTATGGATAGGGTGGGAAGACCATACCATAGATTAGATCCTGAATATGAATTTACCGCGTGTCTTAACCCTCTCTATGTACCGACGGGAGATGATATTGAACCTATGATTGAAGCAAACGTCTCTGCTTTTCATGGATACTTAGGCCCTGATGCACTCCAATACTTTAAGAGTAGAACAACACAGTTACTACGTGTTTGTATTAAAGCTTTGAAATTCGTTTATGGGAACGATTGTACATATAACGAGTTAGATCGTCTGGTACAGCCGATGAATGACGATTTTAGAGTTGAAGTTCTTTCAGAAATAAGTAGTCTGGGGCTGGAAAGTCAGGTGCCATTGTTGAGAGAGTACACTCGTAATATGGCTGGGAGTCAGAAAATGCAGGAACACGCACAACAAACGTACTCTAACTTATATGATTATTTAACAGAACTTACTAGCAACAAATACATTCAACGAATTTTTTGTGGACCTTCTACGTTTAACCTTGATGATGCACTGGAAAAGGGAGAAATAGTGCTTGTAAATGGAGCTTATGGTAAACTACAGACGCTCACATATACAGTCGGCCGTCTGTATTTGAATTTATTGAGAGCAAGTACATTTAGAAGAAATTTGAAAGAAAAATTGCGGGCCCACCAGCTTACAGTTGATGAAATAGAGATGTTTGCTGATGAAGAGTTCAGTACCTTTATGGAGATGGCACGTGAATTCGAGGTCTTTGTCAGAGTAATTCATCAAGGTAATGAACAATTGTCAGATGTAAGTAAACGATTGGAGTCAATGGTGAAACAAAATGCAGTGCAAAAACTGATTTTAGCCGGTCTAGAAAATGAAGATGCTGATTATGTTGCTGAAATGATCGGAGAAAAATATGTTATTGGACAAAGTAGTGGAACAGATGAAATGTCTACCAGCGGATTCAAAACACAAATCAAAGAAGAGAAGAGGTACATTGTTGAACCAACAACGATTAAATCATTAAAAGGCTATAACAAAAAAACGGGAGCAGCTGGTGAAGTGTTGTTTAGGGGGTAAACAATAATGAACGTATGGATCCGGTTATTGGGATACTATTACCGTTACCAAGAGTTTTATTTAGTAAACTTTCAGCTTCTGAAGATATAGTTGAAGATGATGAGGACAAAGATTTCAGTGAACCTGATTTCGACGAAGTAGTGGATGTAACGCAAGAAACTGATCAAGATACAAAAAATGATAAGTTGGCCAAAATTAAAGAAAAGGCAGCAGCACAAAAAGGGATTATGCAGCAGACTGAAAATATTGAGATAACTAGGGAGGAACATTTCTTAGAGGAGAATGAGAAACCATTAGTGGTAAGGAATACATTTTGGGACAGTCCTGCAGAAGAACCAGTTCAAATAAAAGAAAAGCAAAAAGAGCTAGAACAAATACTCCCGCAAACTAAGGTGAGATTTGCTCCAGCTTCAATAGATGAGACAACTTTAAGATTAGCTGAAAGAATTAGACAAACTGCTGAGGATAAACGTTCGAACAAAGGGAGTAGTGAATCGGAGTAAAACTCCAATTCGCTACTCCCATTTTTCTTCGTTAAGGGTTAAGAATAATTCGTTATACTCACTAAAGCAAACTTTACCTAATGGAGTTAAACTATAAAGTTTCTGACGTCCACTTGAGCTATAAGAAACTAAGCCTAGTGACTCAACCCAGACCAGGGCTGCGTTCAATTCACCTCTACGAACGCGAGCATTTAATGAAAGATCTTCTTTATTATAGTCTTGTTTTGATAGGGTTTGAATTATAAGCTTAGTAGCATTAGGGAGTTTCGAAATCATATCTTTAAGATAAACATGAAGTGGAGAATTTAAATCATAATTGTTTTCTGAGCCGGCCATAATAACAACCCTTTCTATTCATAAATATTATAACTCATATATTAACACATATTCTAATTAAACAATATATATATAACTAATCGGATACATATATATCACTAAAATTGAAAAGTACTAAGTTGTGAAGAAAAGGATAAAATATACTTTTTAATGTTTTAGTGAGATAAACAAGGAGGAGACTATGCACATACAATTTCTACTCACTTATATTAATTATGCTTTTGAATGCGCGACTTTATTACTATTTGGCATCAGATTTTTTGACATAGGTAAAGTGAAATTATTCAAATATATTATTGGATCTATAGCTTTGACTATTATTTTAGTTCTTATTAATGAATTAGGTTTTAAGAAAGGATATGCAGAATTGTTTCTTGTAATTTCGATAACCACTGTCTATGTGATTATTTTTAAGATAAAACTAGTCTATGCTTTAATTGTAGCCATTTTTTTAAAACAAATACGTTTTATGTTTTCCGCAGTAATACAAATGACTTTACCAGACATGAATATAGGAGCAACTGGCAGTATAACCTCAATAATTATTTTCGCTTTGACTATTGTAATTATAAGATATCGCATAACGTTCACCTATTTAAGGAGTGAATATATATATCACAAGAATATAGAAATGTTAACATACTCTTCTTTAACATTATTCGTTTTTGATATTATGTTGAGAACAAATTTCATCAATAATTCAATCCTGGGTACTCTTGTCGTTGCTTTTACATGTATAGTAATGGTTTTAGTTATTTCAGTTCGTTTAGAATTCTCCAGGTAAAGGCAGTTACTCAGTTAAAATATTTCGTATTATTCGGATGAAGGGGGGGGCTCACTCTTCATTTTTTTTACATTCTCATTATTTTTATTTATTGCATTTAAAATTGTTTTATTGAGTTTTGAAGCACGTATCCAACTAATTGATACAAAATGTCCGTCTTTCTGCTCATTAAAATATAGTTTTAATGATTTTTTATCGAAAACTTTTATTTTTTTTAGGTTTGCATATAATCCACTCTGAACCCTCAGAAACTCATTATTTTCTAATTGTTCCTCGAATTTTATGAAATCATGAAGACTAAGTCTTTCAGTGAGTACACGTGACTTTTCTTGGTGATAAATAATTCTATTGTCAGTTCCTACCTCTAGATATAAAACATTCTCAAAATTAAGTTCAATAAATTCAAATGTAGCTAGTTTATCTATGGATGATACATGACCAGCAATTTGCATTAGTTCATTGAATGAGGCGGTATAAGCACTTGCAAATTTTTGAAGTGTTTGAGGCCTAGGGATTATTGCATTTCCGATTGTATTGTTGTCTCCTAATTCTACATCACGAATATAGCCATGACTCAAACTTGTTCTCTTTGCAGCTTCTCGAAGAGAATAACCACAGGACAATCTTAAATACTCGAGATATTTTCCGATAGGAAGATCCATTTAAAAAAGCTCCTTTATTGATTTTCGTGTTATGTATTATTTTCCCACATTAAGTTCATTATAATAGAATTCTCACACGAATAAAGATATATATGGTAACTACTCAATTAATGATTCACATATACAGCAAGTGATTTATTTAAATTCTAATCAGATTATAATTAAATAGTGATTAAATTATAATCTGATTAGAATTATCTTGGAAATTTAGGGAAACCATATTATACTAAAAGAAAGGAATAAAAGGGGGAAAGGTTATGCACCATTTTTTTGATCCTTCCATAAAACCAATTGTTGTTACAGATCTTTCTGATAAAATCATTGCTGTGAGAACGTTTGGACTGGAGCATTATGGCTACCCGAATTTGATAATGTATGAAGTTTTTAGAGACTATGAAACACTTTTTTATATGATATTAGATAGCATTTTTTCACTTGAGTTTGACACTCAAAAAATCTTTATGTTTAACAACAATGAAGTGAAATTCACCTTAGATAAACAAAACAATGCAATTATAACTATGAGTAAACAGAGTGAAGTGAAGATAACTACATATAGAGACCCATTCTCACAAGAGATCGTTAAACATAAAACCAAAGGACTATCTGAATTATTTGGGCTACCTGAGGTTGAGATTAGTGGTACAGAAAATGAAGGAATAGAAATATTGGCCTATGTCGTTAACGAATTAAATTCTGGAGCAGTCATTGACGATTCAACTTCAATTGAAATCGAGGGAAATTTTTACGAGTTGACCACACGTAGTGACCGATTCGGAAACTCCTTTTTGGAGATCTCCAAGATAGAATTTGTTGAATTAAAGCAGCAGTATAGACAGAAAAATAGAATAAAAATGAAAGAAGGACTGAGAAGAATAAAATAAGTTCTTCTTTTTTTTGATTCAATATAGTAATATATCAGTATATTAACTAACATATTAACTAATTAAATAATTAAGAAGGGAGAACTAGTTTGGGACATGACACACTCATTGAGGAATTGGACTTCATATTGACCCATCCAATGTGTGGTACGAGGAACTTGGAATCATTCTACAATAATTGTTTATTCTCTTACGAGACTGTGCCTTTAATTGTTATCGTGAATCATATACAGTTCAAAAGGCCCGATTTGCTCACACAGTGGTCCAAGGAGAATGATCTAATACATAAAGTCACCAACGAATTAGATTTCAACCTTCCATCGGATACCAAAACCAAATCTGTGATAACTGTAGAGACTGATCTGCGTGCAAAAGAACCTAACAGTAACGGTTATTACTTTATTGAATGGAATTCTAGTATGGAATATGAGCAAATTGATTTGTGCTTTAAAACAAAAAAAATTATGGTCACTTGCAAAACCTATGGTGAACTACTTTTAGTTGGGTTGGTTAAAACCGGAGAAAATAAATATGGTTTGTACTTAAAGTTAAAAGGAGAGAGCAAATATGAATAATTTACTTGAGGGAAATTCGATAAATCCAGATCCAATGAGAGAATATGAAGTATCTCTAAGAAGAAAACAAATTCATCAAGGTGTGGTTCATGCTATTGAAAATCATGCTCCTTTCGGAAATAATATGCAGTGTGCAATCGTTAAGCTGAATAACGGCCTGAAAGGCTTGATTCATGAAGATCAATTTGACACAGTGAAATATAGATCATTAGTCGGTTTTATAGATCACAAAATTGATTACATGGTTCTGGATGTTGTAAAACAAGGACTTGATCCGAATTTAGAAGTCTTCAATAAAGAAACAGGAATTGTTTTATTATCTCGTGTTCAAGCTCTTGAAGAACTCCAAGAAGAATTTTGGGAGACTGCAGATGTAGATCATATTTGTCCCGCTACAGTTACTGGTTTTGAAGACGAACGTCTATATGTAATGATAAAAGGGGTGAGTTGCGTCTTACCGATACAAGACTATGAATACGACTGGACAGTATCGGGAAAAAATCTAATCCCGTTAGGTAGTCAATTAACTGTAAAAATTAAGCATATTGACAGAGAAAAAAAACAAGTAAGGGTAACAAGAAAAGAATTGTTGGAGGACCCATGGGAGAGAGTTAGAGAAAACTTTAAAGTTGGAGATTTTCATCGGGCGACAATCACAAGTGTAGTAGAGAATGTGGGTATATTTGTTAAACTTGCTCCTGGTGTTGAATCAATCGCTTGGTTCCCTAATCGCGTTCCATCTCATGGGCAATTAGTCGGCAAAACCGTTTCAGTCATGATTAAAAACATCAAAGCCGAAGACAGACGAATGCGTACAAAAATTGTCCACTTTCCACACGAAATACTTTAAGGGGGGAACTTGATTGGAACATCTGGTATCTCCTTTAACTAATTCTCCACAACAAGTGGTTCATATTTATCCTCTACTCGATGATCCGTATGCTCATATTACTCAATTAGGTGAATTAACAAAACATAACTATCACTACATTTTGAAGAAAATTGAGCATGGCTGGATTACAGACCGGGATATAGAAATTGTGAACTTTATATCCGTACATCGATGGGTTACGCTATCTCAAATTTTAAGAACCTTCTTCCCTGATGTTGAACGTGAGGAGACAGTACGTAATCGTGTACGAAAAATGATGAAATATGGTCTATTGAGAAAGATCGAATGGTCAAGTTATTCGAAAGGATCTGTAGGAAGACCAAGTTTCTACGAAATTGGTGCAAGTGGGGCGGATATATTGAAATTTAGATTCGGTGCCTTTTTGGGACATCGTGATCCAAGAAATCCGAAACCCACGACCATGCTTTTTCGAATGAAGTACATAGCCACCAATGAGTTGTATCTTCAGTTGAGAGAGCACTTTAAATTAGTACATTTTGAATTTCATCCAATCCTTAAGCTACAAGAAGAACAACAAGTTCCTACCGCGAAATTTACTTTGACTAATCCTGTAGGCAAAGAAATGTCCTTCATTCTATTATGTCATCGTGAGGAAGAAAAATGGCTCAAAACAATTCGTTATCAAGCCATGTTCTATAAACAGTATTTAAGAAATAGTGAAGACAGCAGTATTATGATCGTTCATGTATCTACAACTGACAAAGCCAACTTGGTTAGTAAAATATTTGAACAAGAAGGATTATCTACTGTTTGGTTTGTAACGGATGAAGGTTTGTTTGACAAAGATATGGTTCTAACAAAAAGTTTCTTTTTCTTCAGTAATGGAGAAAAGGTTTACTATGATCTGCAATAATGCTGAAAATAGGTGATAGCATGAAAAGAATTTTTATTGTATCGTCTGATCCAGATGAATGTGAATGGATTAAGGAAGAGTTAGAAGATTTCGGTAGGGTTGTAAAAGCAATAGATTCTTTGGATTTCTTTATATCTCAATGGGAATCAGTAGAATCGGAGATACTCATACTTACAGAGAACGTTGTTAAGAATACTGAATCATTCGAAAAGCTTCTGCACAATGTTAAAACAAATTATCCGTATGTAAAAATGGTATTTCTCTATTTCAGAGATGCGGATGATTTTGTGAGGAGATTAACTGATATCGGATTAATCTGTATATCTTACAATGCTTTAGATGTCGGTGTGATAGAAATGAGAATCAAAGGAGAGCTTGGACAGGTTCCTGAAGTGAATACTCATACCGAAACTGAAGTTGCCGAAAAGGTGACTACTGACTCGGTAATGTTTAAACGCAGCGAGGTGGATGAGACTTTAAGAGACTCCACAACCGAAGAATCTGAAGAATCGTCTGGATCTCGGCAACCTATGGACGAACCGGGTAATGTCTCAATTGTTGAAGTGGGGAATACGAGAAAAGCATCAGACAAGTTACTTAAGGTATTAGCCAATAAAGGTAATGAGTTTAAAACGTTTCTGAATAAGAGAAATAAACAATCTAGCACATTAGATATAGAAGGATTAAACTTTGATGCTGTATTTAACCAGTCTAGGAATAAGGTTAAAGTTAGAGATCGTTACATTGGTACAGCAGTAATTGCAGTAACCGGTGTGGAGAAGGGTGTAGGGTGCACACACACAGCACTTATGATAGCTAACTATTTAGCCAAGCAGAAGTTTTCAGTAGCATTAGTGGAAGCGAATGAATCTAATGAGTACAAGGAGATAGAAGCTGCCTATGAAGGTGTAGATGCAGATCTGTTGAATACAGTGAGTTTCTTTATTAATGGAGTCCATTATTATAAGAACGAAAGTTGTATTGATATGATCTCTCTGCTCTCTGGGAACTATTCATACATCATCCTGGATCTGGGTTGCTACGATACAACTTCCTCATTTAATGAATTCTTGAGAGCAAACTTACAGATAGTAGTAGGGGGAAGTAGTGAGTGGAAGCAAAACAAAATTTATACTTTCTTTCAAAGCCAGATTCACTTAGACCAAAGTAAGTGGAGATTATGTCTACCTCTAGCTGAGAAAGATTCAATTAAAGATATAAGCAAAAAAATGGATCGGCGTAAAATCTATCGTATACCTTATTTTCCTGATGCATTTGATTTAACTTCAGAAATAGATGGAGTTATGGAAAATATCTTGAAAGTCAATCAGCAACATAAGTTATCTTTACTGCGTAAAAAAATGCTGAACATCATGGAATAAGGAGGAGGAGATTATAGAGCTTAATACTTTATTTTTTGAGTTGATACTTACGTGTATTTTAATGTATGTGTTATATCGAATACCAGTGAAGAACAATCAATACAAGAAATTTGAGAGAATACTTCTTAGTACTCAGATTATTGTACTGATAATTTTGTATGTATGGGATTTATTCTTCATCAGAGTATTTTCTCAACTGATATACGCGTATACATTCTATTTCATGATTAGGCGATTTTGTGGAGAAAGCAAATTAACAAGAACGACCTTTTTAGTAATAGGAGCATCAATTGTAATGGGTGTAACCCCCTATGTTTATGCTGCTTCGTTATTGTTTTCTGTTTTTATCGCCGTCAAAACATATAAAGAAATACGAAACGAGATAAAATACTTTATATTGTTGATCTTAATAAATATAGTTGGTTTGATCTATCTGTACCAGGGGCTCGGCGGTAACCCGGATGCTCTAAGTAATGTAGTGACAGTAGTCAGAATTGCACTTTGTATGCTTCTTTTATTGGTAACGATAGATTATCAATCACGAATCATAGAAGGGACATACGTCAAAGCCATTACTGATTCTTTAACAGGCCTTCTGAACAACAAAAAAATAAAACAAGTTATACGGTCAACGATTGATGCACAAGTGGATTTCAGTATAATGTTCTTGGACCTGGATGACTTTAAATCAATAAATAAAGCCGTTGGACACGCTGCTGGTGATGAAGTCTTAAAATCAGTTGCAAAAATAGTAAAGGAAGAATTTGATGGGATTGGGTTTGTAGGTAGGTATGGTGGAGAGGAAGTAGTCGCTATTCTAACAGATTCATACTCTGGCTCGTTACTGAAAAAAGCTGAGGATACCCGGAAAAGAGTTGAAAATGAAGTTACGTACCAGTCAGATCAAAATGTACATGCAGTAACTGCGAGCATAGGTGTTTGTGACTGGACAGAAGAATGGTCTGCTGAAGAATGTCTCAAGAATGCAAATGAGGCAATGTATAAAGCTAAATCACTCGGAAAGAACAGAGTCGTTCATTACAACGAAATATGGGTGGAAAAATATTAGTATATTAGTATATTGATATTATTATATATTAACGTCAAAGGAGATTTACAATGTCTAAAATCCGGTTTCGGCAAAAACAATTACTTTTAGCAGGAGGGATTGGTGCACTTTCAGTACTACTGCTTTGCAGCATCTTTGGTTTTCTGTATGTCAACCACTTGACTAATAAGTACACTGAAAAGCGCTTATCAGTAGAACAAGAACTTGCACAAACCCAGCAAGTACTTAAAGAAGACATGATTAAGGTAGAAGTCGTCACTAGGAACATTTCATCTGGTGAACCCATACAAGAGAGTGATTTGGAAACACGTCTGATGCCACGCAATGCTGTATCAGAGGAAATGGTGCTTTCTAAAGAATTAATTCGAGGTAAGGTTGCAAAAGTGGAGTTGCCCACTAACACACCCGTTACCTCCACTGTAATCTACGAAGATGAAATCACTTCGAGAGACCTTCGTAGTCAAGAGTTTAGGTTGATGGAACTTCCCTCAAAACTTCAGAAAAGTGATTACGTCGATGTTCGTATAAAGTTCCCGTCGGGGCAGGATTACATCATCCTAAGTAAGAAGCGCGTAGAAGATTTGATTGACGGGACCGTTTGGTATCACATGAATGAAAAAGAGATTCTTAATATCTCTGGTGCAATTGTTGATGCGTACATTCAGGATGCAACTATTTACGCGTTGTCATATGTAGAACCTGGCATTCAAGAGAAAGCCATAACCACTTATCCGGCCAATAAAGCAGTACTGGATCTTATCAATTCGGACCCGAACATCGTCCAAAAAGCTACAACAGAGCTGGAGCGGAGAAATAGAATCAAATTGGAAGAGGCAATGAATGCAATGACTCCGGAGCAGAAACAAGAGTATAAAAATAAGTTGAACACTCAACAGATAGCGGAAAACCAAGCCAAAAGCGCACAGCCAACAACACAGCAACAATCAACAAACGATTTGATAACAACTCCCCAAGTAGATACCGAAATGATCTTCAATGATCAAAATAGTGTAGGAGCTGAGACACCATGATGAAGCAAGTCGTATTTATCGGCGCTTTTGAAAAATCAGACATTCTTTTCTATATCGCAAAGTTACTCTCTATACATCACCGAGTCGCGGTTGTGGATGTAACATCCAATGCTGATTATCGCTACGCTTATCCTAAAATTCCTGAACAAACAGGGACGCAGCAACACGATCGATTCGATGTGATCGAAAACATGACACTTGAAAAATATGAACAGTTGATGATTGAAGATTCCTATGACTTCGCCCTTATAGACATTAGTTATAAGGAAGAACTTCAACGTTGGCCAAATGCAGATCAGTACTTCCTGGTTACGTCACATGATAATGCTGTAATACAGCGGAACGTGGAACTAATGGATTATTTCTTCCAAGGGAAAAGCCAGTCAGACTTGGTCCCAATGTTCAAGCTGATACAGGAGTCAACAAAATACACAGAACAAGTGATTAATGAGTTGTTTGAGATGCACCCGATCGATTGGAAAGAAACATTTGTGTTTTATCCAGACGAAAGTGATCTGGAAAGCAAACACATGAATCAGCATTTATCCATGTTGCATATCAAAAAGTTGTCAGGAGAACTTAAATCAGCTCTTCAGGGTGTTTTGGGACAACTCCTAGAACAAACGACCAAAGAAATGAAGGTTCTTTGGAAGCAAGCAGAGAGGGGAAAATAAAATAATGACAATTATATCTTTTTGGGGGATTCAACATGGTTTAGGTGTAACCAGCAGTACAGCTGCTGTTGCTGCACTAATTGGAATGGAATACCAAGTACGTACCTTACTCTCTCAGCCGCAATGGGCTGATAACACACTTCAGCGCATATTCCAGAAAACTGTACAATCTCAGAATCCCCAAGGGTTCCAAACGAGTGGAGGTTTGGATGCCCTTGAACGTGCTGTCCGATCTGGAAAAATCGAGCGTGATGCAGTAAAGAATAACTCCCTTATTTTAATGCCTGACCGGCTTGATATTCTTAAAGGTACAGACAAAAGTGATCGCATTCAATTTGACAATGCGAGCGAAGAGATAAACCTAATCTACAAAAAAGCCACTGAATATTATGATCTGGTGCTTCTTGATCTGCACAGCGGTGGTAACAGCCCGGTGATCCGCGATGCATTAAATCAATCTGACTTGAATGTGGTTTGTTTATCTCAAAACATTAATGTATTAGAACGATTCTTCTTACAACGCGAGAGCATGCCTGAAGCAATAAAGGAGAAGCCGTTTATCCTGCTCATTAGTCAGTATGACGAGGACTCAAAATTTAAAATCAGAAATATCTGTAATAAGTTCCGTTATAAAGGACCAGTGTTCTCGCTTCCGTACAATACTAGTTTCAAAGACCACTCTAATGATGGAGACCTTCAGGGGTTCTTTCGGAGAAATCAGCAGCTGCCTAAGTTTCATCCAAATCGATTCTTTATCGAAGAGGCACGGAAGCTTGCGATCCACATTTTGAATGCCGCGGGAGTTAATACAAGCATCAAACAAATTTCTGGAAAAGGAGCATAAGTAGATGGCATCATCAGGCATTATTAATTTTTTGATTATTGCCACTACTGTCCTTGGTTTTATCACACTTTTCTTATACCTACTTTGGAAAAAACCAATTCGAAAAAATGATGACTTAGCCCAAGCGAGAGCCGAACAGTATTCCATTCCTGAGTTGGTCGAATTCACGAAAGTCATGATTAATGATTTCATAAACACAAACTTAATGGATATGGGTTTGTCAGGTGAAGAGTTTGAACGTCGACAAGCCATCATCAATGAATTTCGGAAATCATTGCGTAACACGGTTTCGGGAGAAATTAGCGACAAAATTTATGTGAAGCAGCAGATCGATAATATTCTTGAACGTGAGTATGGGATTAATGAGTCCAATATCGATCTCGTTCTGCCGTTTACACAACCCGATAAATTAACCTCACAGGATCGTTTCGACATCTTGATGCATCACTTCAAGAAAGAGCACGGCTATAAAGCACTGACATACATGATTGAAAAGTATAATTTAGCGCAACTCAAATATGTCATTGAAGATGGGAAAACCCCATCTTACATCATTACAGATGATGAAATCCAAAAAGTTTACCGAAAAGAGATCCGCAGCCTTGATTTCAAGGATAAGCTTAGTATCGTTGTTCAGCGAGTTTATCAGTTGTACAAAGGGTTTGGCGTAATCGATGAAATCAGGGATATGACTATTGATGGAGTATCTGGAGGTGTCTCCGGAGCACCAGACAAAATGAAGACGGTAGAGCATGAAATTGAGTTATTGGGCAGGATGAGACATACCAAACGCGGTAATAACTCTGTCTCAATTTTCCACAAAGGTAAAACGATTCACCTATCATTTTTGGAATTCGAATCAGAATTGGAAACTAAGCGCGTTGCACAAAACATTTACAAGCATAATAGTCCTGGTCCCTTAACAGAAACAACAGGTTATGTAGTGAACGACATGGCAGATGGATCGCGTGTTGTCGTTGTTCGACCACCATTTGCTGAGAATTGGGCATTTTGGGTACGGAAATTTGATATCCCGAATCTATCAATGGAATTTTTGATTCCAGACTCTCATAAAAATGCCGAGCTGCCAAGAAATATGCTCAAGTTTTTAATGAAAGGTGGACAAACAACCGGATTTACAGGGAATCCAGGTGCAGGTAAAACCTCATTGATGATGACGAGTATCGGATTTATTTATGCCTTTCTGAATTTGCGAACGTTGGAACTTATTTTCGAACTTAACTTGCGACAACTCTACCCAGGTAGAAATTCCATGGCACTCAAAGAAATACCAACCGTTCCAGGACAGAAAGCCTTGGATCTAAAGAAGAAATTGGATACGGATGTAAGTATTTTGGGAGAAGTAGCAAGTCAGTCCGTTGCATCCTGGATGATTCAAATGACGCAGTCAGGCAGTTTGTTTACGATATTCTCCCATCACGCAGTATCGACTAAGCAGCTTATCAAATGGTTCCGAGATGCGCTCCTATCCATGGACATACTTCAAGATGAACGATTAGCGGAGCAACAAGTAGCGGAAGCAATCAAGTGGGACGTACATGCTACTCGGGATCATACTGGGAAACGTTATCTTGAGCGTTTCACGGAGATTAATCTGGTTCAGTATGACGAATCATTTTTCGATCGAACAGAAGATTACGAGGAAATGAAGAAAGAAAGTTTACGGAGACAGTATGGACCAATTTGGAAAGAATCTAATGTTATCGAATATAGAGATGGAGGATATGTAGCTGTCAAAACAATTTCTCCGGAACGGATTAAGCAGATGAAGGAAGCAATGCTTGAGGAAGATTGTATCGCATTTGACATTTTCCTAAATGAACATTGGGGAGGACAGGACCAATGGATATAGGATTAATCATTCTTCTCTCAATATTGGTACTCACGAGTACCCCGTTGATTTACTACTTTTTTAAGTCGAAGAAAGATCAGAAAAAAAAGGTAGATATCTTTACTGCTAGTCGTGTTCAAAAACGTACAAACGCAAAAATGATGGTGTTTTATCAAAGGTCATATGACAGATTCTCAGGGATACCTATTCTACGGAATCAACTTAGTAGTATCCGCAGAAGGTTGTCATTAATCAACACTTATGATGAATTCACCATACGTAAAGAAACCATGCGGATTACCTTTTGGATTCTTGGCTTTATCTTTATTGGAATAACGTTAGTTGCCTTTGTAAGTTGGAGCTTTATCGCTATCATGATTGCGATAGCGATAGCCATAGTGGCAAACGGACTGCTCATTACTATTTTTGTGAGTCGAGTGGAGAATCGATTGTTGAATCAATTTGCAGATTTTTTGGAAGAAACGCGCCATGAATATCAAGAAACACAGCGAGTGGATGATGCCCTGTATAACGCAGCCCAAATATCTCCACACACCATTAAATTGCAGACTGAAAAGATACATGAAGTTATTTCTTCAGAAGATCCAGAAGGAAAGCTAAGTGAATATTATGCGGTTGCACCCAATCGTTATCTCAAAATATTTGCTGGCGTATCCCATATGGTTATGGAATACGGGGATAAAAAAACGTCTGATGGATCTATGTACTTGGCCACAATCACTAAGTTTGTCAAACAGATTAGAGATGATCTGCTACGTAAAAGACTTTTGAATTACCAACTACAAGGTCTAACAATGATTGCCTTATCACCAATTCTTCTGTCCTTTCCGGTACGCAAGTGGTCGGAGACGTACTTTCCTGTAACCCAACAGTTTTACAGCAGTAGACTGGGATACATCACTTTAATTCTCATTTTTGCAACTTCTGTGATCAGTTATGTGTTCGTCCGGAAGGTTGGTGAACTTGATGAGGATAGGAATGGTGGGTCTTCATCAAAGAAACAGTGGGAAAAGAAAGTTTACTCTTGGCCCTGGGCTAAATGGATTGTAGATCGATTAGTTCCACAGCGGCATACAAGAGCGCATTATAAACTGTCCAGGCTTTTAAAAGAATCAAACTCGCCACTAACTAAAGAGTGGTTTTATATACAGCGATTGACGGTGAGTTTGGCCAGTTTTATTACCGTTGTCATCCTATGTGTATTTCTGCACTACAATGCAGCCCATCAAATTATAACGACACCGACTGCAATACAATCAAATATTTTAGGTTCGTTAACAGGCGATGAGCTTCAGCAAGCAAATCAATTAACATCGTTTGACAACGCAGTAATGAAAGATTTTATGGAGGTGAAAGATCAATCAAGAGATAGTTTGGTTCAAACCATTAAAGCTCAAACAAGCATCAACATGGATCCGGCAATGCTAGATCAAACGGTGGATCGAATTTTAACCAAAATGAACATTATTCAAAATGAATATTTCAAATGGTGGGAATTGTTTATAGCCATCGGGGTAGCATTTATCGTCTATTACATACCGATGTGGATTCTCCAGTTTAAGAGACGAATGCGTGCCATGGAAATACAAAATGAGGTGGACCAATTCCACACATTAATCTCGATCCTTATGCAGTTTGATCGAATGTCAGTGGATACGGTTCTAGAATGGTTGGAACGATTTAGCGTCATTTTCAAGACGCCATTACGACGAGCTGTACTGAACTATGAAAGTGGTGCGGAACAAGCATTGCAGGAGTTGCGTGAAGAAGCTCCTTTTGAATCTTTTGATCGAGTTGTGAGAAGGTTGATTCGCGCAAGTGAAAAAGTCTCAGTCGGTGAATCATTCAATGATCTTCATATGCAGCAAGACTATCACGCTAAGGACAAAGAGGACAAACTGAATCGTATGATTCAACAAAAAGCAGTGACTGGTAAGATGATCGGGTTTATACCCACCAGCCTTATGATTTTTATGTATCTGGTTTTCCCAATGATCTATATGTCTTATAAGAGCTTGTCATCAATAGGCTTTTAGATGAGAGGTTAATCGATGTCAAATACCTTAGCTTGGTTTGCACAGGTGGGCATTCATTGTAACCGTTGAAATCATCGCATCTGTTGTTTTCTTATTGAACCAGACACAAAACTAAATTTATTTAAAGGGAGATAATGCAAGATGAATAACGTACCAGATTGGCTAAAGGTAGCCGCAGGAATTTTTTTAACAGTACTCCTTATCACCTTTGTGTACTATCTGACCACTACAGCACAAGAAAAAAGTAAAGAAGCGGCTGATGAAATGAATGGTATTTTTAATGCCATGAGTGATGCAAAATACACTCAGTACACCAGTGGTCCAAAAACAGGTAGCCAGGTCGTTAATGCTATCCGTCAGTATGCGAAAAAACCTCAATTTGGAATCAAAGTAATTACGGGTAAAGGCGATACTTCCTTCTACGGAAATCCGTTTACAAGTGACGGAACAGTTACGGCACAAAAATCGAATGATTTTGCTAAAGCAGAAAATCCAACTTCAAGTGCATACATTAATCTATCAGGAAGCTTCGAACCTAAAGTTATTCGAGATGCTAACTCTGTTGTTGTAGGAATCGAATTCACGCAGATGCCCTAAAGAATTTCTCAAGATTTTCCCTTCTCTCATAAGAGGGAAGGGAGATTTTCAAGAAAGGAACGATAGAGTTGAATGAGAGTACAAATGACTTCATTTATTATGCTACTTGGATCATGATTTTCATTATAGCTTTAGGATCTGCTTCATTTGAACTGGATCATCAACAAAGATACCAAGCATCCATTCAAGAAGTATCCAACATGGACTATAGATTGTTCACTACTTCAGGATCGATTGAAGATGAGACCTACAGTGGTGCAGAAGTGTTGCAAAGCATACAACGTATTCAAAAGATTGGAGCGAACATACAGGTGGAAGGTATCACCTTTACTCAGTCCATTGACATTGATAACACAGATGTCTCCATGATCAACCTTAAAAAGTCTTATAGAACAAAATATGTACGTAATACTGCAGGATTGATTACAACCATTATTTTTACATAAGGAGGAGGGCATGATTGGGGTCTCAATTATCTAAAATATTTGCCTCGGTTATAGGGATCATACTTTTGTTCATATATCCTTTGTATCAAAGTATGGAACGTCAAGATGACTTGGCCCAAATTGTTTCACACAAGACTGTCACCCGATTCGTGGATGCAGTACGTACCAAGGGATATATCACGCCAACCATGTATAAAGAATTTAATGAGGAACTTGCTACTACTGGAAACCTCTTTGAAGTAGAAATGGTGCACGAACACAAACTTTACATTCCAGTATATCGAGATCCAGCAAACCCCAATACTTTTGAAGGGAAATATGTTACGGATTTCAGCAATTTTTACACCAATGATATTATGCAGGTCTTGTTTCCAAACTCAACTGAATCGTTGCAGAGCAACAATAGACGATATCACTTGGAAGTTGGCGACTTTTTCACGGTATCCATTAAAAACAAAAACCGAACACCAGCAACACATATGCAAGATATGTTCCTTGCTAATAATACAGGTAATACCAAGATTTTTGTTCCATACGGCGGGATGGTAATCAATGAAGACAACTAATCTGGCAATTATATTTATTCTCATCGTTGTGCCGTTTTATCTAATCATGGACATGAGGGTATCGGATCAGAAAACTGTAAATCGTTTAGAAAAACAATATTCAGCAGCACTACATACAGCTGTCCAAGATGCTGCATACGCACTAAATCAAAATGAAAATCAAGATAAAGAGGCTTCTTATCAGTCTACTAAGTTCTTTAATGCCAATAAAGATGCAGCTATAGAAACTTTTTGGAAAACAATGTACCTCAATTTTGGGTCAGGAACTGACCAGGTCTCCCAGGGTGTCCTCGAATCTTATGTACCGGTTATAGCAGTTACCGATTATAACGGGTTTCATCTCTATGCATTCACTGAATATACGGATACTTCAGGTCAAAAAGTCTATAAGCACGCTTGGAAGCCTGAAAAACCTTATGCATATTCGGATCAAGCTGGGAACAGTATCAATTTCACATTAGACAGTTATGTAAAAGTATATCAAGCTTCCACTCAGACCTGGGTCGAAGGATACCGTGAAGAGTTGGAAGGACTCACTGATGTTCCGTTACTGAATAACGCAAAACTGTTTGATGAAGTACGTCGTAATACAATCGTAAAGTCGGTGCAGAAAGATGTGGCTTACTTCATAAACAAGCATAATACTTTTGCAACTCGACTGGGTAGTTATTATCAATTTAAACTCCCACTGATCCCTAATGAGGAATGGGTAAACAGCATTAATGACGTTGGAATCATGGCATTTATTCAGGGACTACCGGTGGGACACCAATTCTATAATAACTATGCATTTGGGAGCGGTCGTATTTTGAAGAAGAACGTAGTCTATGGGGCAGTAGACGAAAGTACAGGTCTGAAATTCTACTATCGTAGTAACTATCCATTAAACCTACGTGTTCTAGAAACCTTTACATCTGAGAAGGATGCAGCAGCTGCAGGATACATGCCTACTGACTCGCTGAATAAGAGATAAAGATATGGGTGTTGGATCTTGTGTCGGTTCATCCTTAAGGGAAGGATGGAGAAAGGATAATCATTCTCCTAAGTGGCCGCATTAAAGAGTATGATTCAGAACCGGCACAGAGTCGAGCCCCTAAGAATTAAATATGTTCAATTTAGCCGAAAAGTATTTAGGAGAAATTTTAACACCATGATATAATAGTAATATATTAGTTAATATATTGATTAACATCGAGTGCTCTTAGTATTTAATGTCGGCTAAGAGAGATTTATTAATATGCCGATAAATTGTAAAGAGTCCAAATTGAAGGGAGAAATTTTAAAATGAAAAAAATCTTACTTGCTACTTTGATAGGTGCAATGGCAATTACTGCAACAGCAGGGGGTTCAACAATTCATGCGGCAAGCACTCCAAAGCAAGTAGAGGTACTGTTGAATACCGTGAAAATGAAGTTTCCTGATGCTATGCCATTCCAAGATGGCCAAGGTAGTGTCATGGTTCCGATTCGCTTTGTATCTGAAGCGTTGGGTGCCAAGGTGACGTACTCCAAGGAAGGAAAAGTGTCCAAGGTGGGGGTCGTAAGCAAAGACCATAAGGTGGATATGACGATCGGGCAGACTACAGCCCTGGTTAACGGTCAGAAGAAAGACTACGGTACCCAGATTATCTTGAAGCAGAACCGGACATTCGTTCCGTTGCGTTTGGTGAGTGAAGGACTTGGCCAGAAGGTAGAGTGGGATAAGATTGGTCGTTGGGTCTGGATCGGTAACAAAGAGTTCCGGAGTACAGATGATAAAGTGTTTAAGTTAACCAAGTTAAGTGATTTTAAAGCATATACACAAAGTGAAGAATTCTTCAAAAATATTAAGCTTGAGAAATACAAGAATATTAAGATTATTAAGGAAAGTGATCTTCCTATCAAGTTAGGTGACGGACAAATTGTATATGAGATTAACAAGACAAAAGATTCAATACTAGGCGATGGAGTTCAAATCCGTAGCAGCCAGAGAGGGAACTCAATTACATTTTTAGTGAAGAACAGTTATGGTCGTGGTCGTGGAGTAGTAGATGCTGCATTTATCAATAATGACGATAAGACAGGCATGAATTTTTATCCCGTACTAAGTCGGTTGGATAAATTTAGAAACGGTGAATATCTTGATAGCTACGAAGGATGGAAAAATTTCAAAATGACACAGGCAGACTATATTCTTTTAAGAGATGGTGAGCTGGACGAATACGCTGTGGCCATCATTAATCCGTTTAAGTAAAGGAGCTATGATCTGAATGAAAAGGACCATCAGTTCCATACTCAGTTTAATAATCATTTTGTCCTCTGTGCTTGTACTTTTTACTTTTCAATCTGGTGAAGCTGAAGCAGCAATTTACCCTGTGGGTGCAAGTCGATATACGCAAGACGAAAACAATCCAAACCTTTACTATTTTGTTGGAATGGTGTATTACGAAGTTTGGAAAGACAGTGGAGGTAAATGGACTGATAAAGGACATAAACCGGGAGATAAAGTTAGCGTTGTAGATGGTGGAACCTACCAGTTTACATTTGCCTCTGGTCGAAGAGTCAAAAATATCACAGTTAAACCTTTTAATTTTGACGGGGGCCCTACAGCAGACAAAATTTTCAAAACTTCGCGTGGTGGAGAATTAGCTGAAAAGCCCCAGCAATATTATAATGATGCAACATCAAGCAGAAACTATGATAACTATGATAATACACCGGTATTAGGAAAAGGTACGAACTCTGCACGGAAAGAAGTTATCGTTAAAGATGGAGTATTATTAGCCAGGGCACAAGCAGTCGATAGAAGACTTGAGGAAGAAATAGAGAACAAAAAAGTCTTTCACCCAAATGTCGAAGGCTATCGCTATTTCTTCCCAACCCTGTTCACTATTGAGCTGGAACCGGAAGAAGGCAAAGCTGTGGTAAAATACTGGACCACAACTGGCCAAAGCCTTGATGGTGTAGACGGATTTGCCAACAAGGAAGTGAAGCTGGAGAAGGATAAGTCATACAACTTCACCCATACCGCTCCTAGTGAGAAGTACACGTATGAGGGTCACAAGAAAAGTACACAAGGAGATCCTTCGAGCTTATCTCGAAAGTCGGGAGATCCAGGACAGTTTGTATACAATGGCCAGTATCCGAACTATTACGTGTACTTCTACTACAAGCTTAAAGGAGATCCACCACCACCTGGAGGACCAACTTGTACCCAACCGGCTCCAGGGCGCACCATAGATGGCAAGTACATGGATCCGGTCGTCACAGCCATGATTAAAGCCGATCAGCGCGGAAGTGAGATGTTCGATGTGCTGAAGGGTATTCCGACATCGGAAAGCTTGTACGGAAATGTCTTCAGTCGAGATTATTTGTTCCAGAACAAATTTGTGCAGATGACCGGCACATGCGAATACAAGGTTACCGTCTTGCAAAAATGGACCTTAACATGGATGGATCCCAGAACGGTTACTTCGCCTAATGGTCAAACATCTACGGTCTATGATATTCCGAGATCTGAACCAGATGAGCGGAGACCGGAGTACACTGTCATTCGTCCATACTCGTACTGGACAATTGCTGAACTGGGTGTATATAACATCATGGAAGCTACGCTTGAGAACTACGCTCTTAGCGGTGAACAAATCGTGATCACGCCTGAAGGCTATACGCCACCAGACTTTACGGCCGACACCATCGGTGATATTTACCCTGCTCCAGATCCGGGTATCGTTCCTGGACCATCTCGAACGAAGCCGGGGGGAACAAGCAGACCGTCTATGGATGAAGAAAATCTACAGGCAGTAGCCGAAGCTGCTGTTCCGGATGTGCAAGTCGAGAACGATTCCCTGATATTCAAGGGCCAAACTATTATGAATAAGCAGCGCACAGCGAAGGAGGGTCCGCAGCCTGGTCAAATACCAGCTCCAGTGCATATCGGAAAAGACGTGCTGTACAGCCCGTACAACTATATACCTACTGAAAAAGTCAACAAGAAGGATACAACCAGCAAAGGAAAAATCAATTACATCCTGGCCGAAGGTAGCATCGATGCCGAAGAGGAGGAACTTGAATACGATATCCACGGCATTAACACCGTAACCGTCCATACGCCTGTTGTGAACTACTCTGCCGTGTCGGATGATCAGCCGCACAACCAGAAAACGAAGCCTAATATGAGCCGATCAGCATTGATTCTGGAGAGACCGTTTACCGTCCGGATCCCAACGTCTGGACAACACCTGGATGTTAGTCAGTATCCTGGATACGGAAATCGGGATTATGCCAAATATTTCCGGACTAAACAAGTGCGATTCATGTTCGATGTCTATACTGGCAGTCGAAATCAATTTATCCCGGCTAACACTTGGATCGACATACCGGTGAATCAACTGGATACTGAGTTCTATCTGCCTGTATGGGTAGATGAAGGTGACTACCAAGTGTACTTCCGGAATATCGCTGAAAATGCTCCGGAGGGATATAACTGGCAGTCAGACGCAAACTTGGATCTGGCCAATCACGCAGCAGTAGACGAGGTTTCTGTGGAAGTCATTGGACGGTTATATGATTTTCATGTCACGGATATCGCGGACTACAACTGGGAAAGAGTGTTCCGGACATTCGCCGGCAGTAAAGATCCGAGCGGGGCTTCCTACTGGGTAGGACAGAATGGTATTGATGGAGATCCCCGCGGTAACCTGGCGCAGTACACATTGCCGATACGTCCGGGTAGTAACCCATTAACGGGTATGAGCAATGTCTCAGTAAAAACTGGATACCACTTCAAGTTTGACTTCAAAACGAAGGGGAATATGTTCAGTAAACAAGATGGAATTCGTATAACTCCGACATTTACATATGTAAGTAAGGGCGGTGGTACACCAATACCAGTTGACTTGTATTACAAAACTAATGAGAAACCATTTGTGAAAATTGGATCTGAAGAGGATACAGTCCAGCGTTATGTCGTTTTAAATGAGCGACTACGGAATGTTCCGCTGGGAGACATGAAGAATTCAGGGTACTGGAAATACGATCAGCACTTGACGACAATCGAGAAAGTTGGGGTCGATCGAGAAGAGTTTATGAGGAACTACGTACTGAAATACACTAAGCTAAAAACGCCTGTCGGTGGGTACGATAAGCTCATTCTTCCGGAACAGCTCAAGACGCTGATCGGATCAAAGGACATACCAAGTAATGCTTCTGTTACGCCGGAACGTGCAAATGCATCGATACAGCAGTGGTACGGTGAGTACAGCATACCAGCAGCTCCATATGTCGTCCCGGCTGGAACAAATCTGGCTGAATACGGCCGTACAAATGGCGGACTCACTGATAAATCACCTATCTTCTTGAAAGACGGATATATCGTCGTGAATTTTGATATCGAGTCCATCCAGAACGGGAAAGTCAATGATCCGCATTTGCAATACATTCATGCACCATTGATGAACCAGTGGAAATTGGAAGGGTACCAGAATTCAATTCTGGACTCATTTATGAAGAGATACAACGTTAAGGATGGAGATGTCATGTTCTACAACGCTGATAAATCCAGCCGAGATGACTTTAGCGCACAAGCACCACACTAATATTCACGGGGCTGTATCACTGCCCCGTTCTTTTTTTAAGGAGGGAGATTAAAAATGAGATTTTTTTTGAAAATAAGCTTACCTTTATTTTTTTTCGCTTTTTTTTGGATATTCACACTTCAAACACAGGTAAATGCTGCATCGGACGTTGATTTTTTACTCTCGCCGGTGAAAGAAATTGAACAATCAAGCGGGTATTACCGTGACGAGGTGACCGGTGGGGAAACGAAACAATACACATTTTACCTGAAGAATCTTGTTAAGAAGCCGATCGATCTATGGATCTACCCGGCAGATGCAGCTCCTATGGTCAACGGTGGAAAGAGCTACATGCTGAAGGGGGAGAAGAATACTTCCGTGGGCGCATGGATAGCCCCATCCAAAGCACAGAAAGTCCGGTTAAAACCACTTGAAAAGCTGAAATACGTTTATACCGTAAAAGTGCCCAAGGATCTGGATCCGGGGGAATATGTGGGAGGCATTGTAGCTGAACAAATTCCTGCTGAAGAAGCGAGTCCATCCCAGGTCCAGGACAAAGCGGTATTGCTGATCGAGCGTATCCCACGCATCGGGGTCCAGATCGTACTGGAGAAGGACAAACAGGCTGCTGTGCAAGACATGAGCATTGATGACTTCAAGCACAGTTACATAAGCAATGGTTATTCGCAGCTCACCATCAAGTTGGCCAATACAGGGAACATCTTGCAAAGGCCAAGTGGACTTATCATGATCCGTGATGCAAACGGCAAAGGGATCTTTAGCCAGTCCTACGATGCAGCCGCTGAAGAAAAATCTATCTACGCAGGTAAGACAGCAGACATGGTCTATCACGTTAAAGATCAGATCCTATGGCCAGGGGAGTATAGTGCGTACTTCGAAACCAACTTCAACGGGAAGAAGGTATCCAGAACCTTTAATTTCACGATTACTGAAGCAGATGCAAAACTTGCACAGGATAGTCTGAGTAATGCAGGTCTCCTGCAAGGACGTGGTGGAATTATAGATTGGCTGCAAAATCATCCATGGGCCATTGTTGCTGGAGCCTTCGTGCTTATTCTAATTTTTGGAACGTTCTTCTTGTTGTTATTCCTAATTTTAAGAAGAAAAAAGAAAGAGGACGAGCAGGATCGGCAACAAGTTAGGCGGCAAACCCTCCAAACACCACAGGCTTAGCGTGTAGCGTATTTTCTTTCAAGAAGGGAGGTGGTTTACATGTGATCGTTACATTGTTCGAAGGTATGTTCAAAAATAAAAAAAAGGGATGTGAATGAATGAAACGATTCTGGTTTGCCGCAATTTTAGCTTTAGCCCTTGCTATGCCGAGCGTGGCTGCAGCAGAGGACATGGAAAAAGAAGTACAGGTGACCGGTGGTAATTTCATGGTAAGTCAGTCAAAAATGAATTTTACGGATATTACGCTATCTGTTCGGCTACAACAAAAATCTCAGGCAGTGGTTACATCTCGCGCTATTGATGATAGAGGTAATGGTGGTGGATGGACAGTGAGTCAGGCAGCTACAGACTTTGTGACAACAATCGACGGGAAAGAATTTTATATTCCCATCGATGCAGTCCAGGTAACCGCAACTCTCAAGAATACCATTTCAGGGATCCCGCTTGATTTCAGCCAGGGCGGAAGTCTAGCAAAAGAGCAGGTACTATCGCATCAGCCAACTGTACTCTATTCGGCAGATGTGAGTACAGGACAGGGAGCATATGATTTTGAGCTGAATTACACACTTTCTCTGCCGAGAGTAATTAAAACTGCAGATGGCAAAGAGAGTGGTGTCATTTCTGGAACGTATAAATCGAAATTCACAACGACTGCTACATCAGGAATTTAAGGAGGGCACTATGGAATCAAACAATAAACGAAAAATTAAGATCGGATGGAAAAGAAGTTTGATCTTTACTCTAGCTTTAGCATTAATTCTTGGTGTGCCACTTAGTAACATGGAATCCAAAGCCCAGGCGGCCACATTCGATAAAATCAATAAGATCACGAGTCACAGTTTATACTGGAACTCTTGGGATAATGCTTCAGCGTTTATGCTAACAATGGATAGTGGGAAAACTTATGGAGTACAGCGTTATCAGAATGTCGCAGAGTCACCTGTGGGTGCAAGAAATGTCCAAATGCAGAATGGTTACACTCCACCAGGAGCAAAAACCCTTGTTTCGTACATTAATGAATCTGACGATTTCTATGTGGATACGGTTTTAGTTGAGACAGGTGTAAAGGATTACGTAAGAGGATACAGAACTATTTTTATTCTGAAAAAAGATGGTTCTGTTACTGCTCTTGGAAACGGGAGTTCAGGGGAGTTAGGTATAGGATACAAACAATCTAAATCTATCCCAACAGAAGTTGTCGACCCAGACACTGGAGAACCAATTACTGGGATAGAAAAGATTTTCTTTCTAGGTGGGCTAATCCCAGTTCAAACAATTCAAATTATGAAGGTGTGCTTTTGGTATCAAAAAATCAAGTGTATCTTGTAGGTCAGGCTTTTGGACTTAATAGTTATACTGATGCTAAACCAGTAAAAGTAAATATGTTTCCGTCTTTTACTACGAGTGATGCTTTTAATATGGAATATTTAGAAGATCGAGTATTTTCTCAAGAATATCGTAGAACTACAGGTTACGATGGTGCAAATACTTTCTTTGAGCGTAGAGTTTTTTCTATCAATGGTAAGAAGTATTCTTT
>NZ_PKQK01000006.1 GCF_002968835.1 Paenibacillus sp. PCH8
CAAAACGGTGCACAAGCATCTGACACTGTCCGCAACTTGCTTAGCAAAGCGGGCGTGATGAAGAAGTTCCACGAGTCTAAATTATCTAAATAAGATGCTGATTCGGAGGGTCATCTATGGAAGAATTAGTAAGCATAATTGCTAAGGCTTTGGTCGATCATCCGGAAGATGTGGCGGTTCGGACGGTTGAGAAAGACCGACTTGTCGTTTATGAGCTAACTGTTCATCCCGACGATGTCGGGAAGGTAATTGGTAAACAGGGACGAATTGCAAAATCTCTTCGCACGGTCGTCACATCAGCAGCAGTTAAGATGGATAAACGGGTTACCGTTGATATCATATCTTAAAGATATACGAAAGGGGGTTAGGATGCATGTCCTAGCCCCTTTTCGTGCATGCTGAAACTTAAATAATATGATTGAAATAACTCGTCAAGTATGATTATCTGCGGAAGTAGTGAAGGGTACGGAATCGATTCTGAAGAAACGTTAACAGCGATCCGAAGAACGATCCGTAACCGGAACGGTCACAGGGAGATCATCAAAATTTGAGTACCAATATGAATGGATTGTAGGAGGAAAGTATGGCAGAGTTTTTGAATGTAGGTAAAATTGTCAATACACATGGAATTCGCGGCGAGTTGAGAATCATGCCTTTAACCGATTTTCCAGAAGTGCGTTTTGCAAAAAATGCAGAGTTGTTTTTCTTCACACCAGATAATCATCCGATCATGGTTAACGTGGAATCAGCGCGTTTGCATAAGAATATGTATATTGTTCGTCTGAAAGAGTATGGCGATATTAATGAAGTAGAGAAGTTTAAAGGTGGTATGGCCAAAGTTCTGAAAGAGAACCTGGCTGAGCTTGACGAAGGTGAGTACTACTTCCATCAAATCGTTGGATGTGCTGTCATCACCGAAGAGGGTGAAACTCTCGGAACGATTTCTGAAATTCTGACTCCGGGTGCCAATGATGTATGGGTAGTCAAAACGCCAGCAGGTAAAGAAGTTCTAATTCCGGTTATTGATCATGTTGTGCTTGATGTGGACATCGAACAGCAGCAGGTTAAGATTCACTTGATGGAAGGGCTGCTGTAACATGAAAGTGGATGTATTGACACTATTCCCTGAGATGTTTGACGGCGTGTTCGGAGCAAGCATTCTGGGCAAAGCACAAACGAAAGGCCTCGTATCCCTGGGGGCAACCAACTTTCGTAATTATGCGACCAATAAGCACAATACGGTGGATGATGCTCCTTACGGTGGAGGAGGAGGCATGGTGTTGAAGCCTGACCCCATCTTTGCGGCTGTTGAGGATGTGCTGGAACAGCGGGGAGAAGCGACGACGAAACCTCCACGTATTATTCTCATGTGCCCTCAAGGTGAGACGTTCACGCAGAAAAAAGCAGAGGAACTTGTACAGGAAGATCATCTGATTTTTATATGCGGACATTATGAAGGCTATGATGAGCGTATCCGTGAATTTCTTGTGACGGACGAATTATCGATTGGTGACTATGTATTAACCGGTGGGGAGTTGCCCGCTATGGTTGCCATTGATAGTATCGTGCGTCTTATCCCGGGAGTGCTTGGCAATGAGACGAGTGCAGTAACCGACTCATTCAGCACGGGACTCCTAGAATATCCACACTACACACGTCCACCTGAGTTTAGAGGCATGAAAGTGCCGGATATGCTGTTGTCAGGGCATCACCTTAACATCGAAGCCTGGCGCAGAGAGCAGTCTTTACTTCGTACGTTAGAGCGCAGGCCGGAGATGCTGGAAATAGCCGATTTGACAGAGAAAGAGCGGGCTTGGTTGAAAAAGATTCGTTCAGATCGTAAAAATATCACAGAGTAAATGATACATCAGCATGAGATTATGAATTTTTCGAAAGTATGAAGACCAGCCTAAGATAAAAACGGTTGGTCTTTTTTTGTTATGGATAATATGAATATCTGAATTGCAACTGTGAGTTATACAATGGCTGAAACCATAAGCGAACAAGCTTATTTCTAACATGGTACTTTTTTGCCACTTTGAACTATTTTGCGTAATCCAGAATGGGGTTGTAGAGTACAGAATTCTTCTTTAAGGTGAACTCAGCTGGAAATTACTAAGCACGATAAGCTGAGGAGGAAGAATATGAACCATCAGCCTCATGAAATCGCCAGATTAGATATTAGTCAAGCTGGAGAGCGCTGCAAAATGCTTTTGGGAGATCTGAATGGAGACGGCAGGTTAGAGATGATACTGGTGCAGGAGATGTGATGCCTTCTTTGGTAGATGGAAAAATGAAAGCAATTACTATTTTCCCGAAAGAGGGATATGCGGTACATGCAGATTTGGGCCAGACTGGCCAAGAACAGATTATCATCTATGACGCACGGGAAGCAGTGATTTACTCCGATTCACCGATAAAATTATCACTGGTGGATGCAAAAAGAGCCAAGCTACAGCTCAAAAGGCTGTATAGCTCGACTCTATATCCAGGCGGTGAAGCTTAAATCTAAAATGGGGTGTTCACTGTCTATTCTCTGTTAGAGGTGGTTCGTTCTGCGGACGGGAATCAGGCTGAAGCAAGGCTGCCAGGTCCGTACCCGTCGTGACTGTCAAGCGAGGAAGCTTCATAAGAGGATCTCCTGGATGCACAAATCCGGAACGTACGGTAAAGGCCATACGATATCCATGCTGTTGCAACTTGTAGATCATCTGTGTGCTGGTATAACCAAAAGGGTAGGCCAGATAAGGTGTATCTATTCCAGTTTCCTTCATCCGTTGGATATCATCATCCAGAAGGCTGGTGTCCAGACCGACAGGCACATTGTCACCACAGCGCATAAATCCTTTGTGATGCAGGTTATAGGTGTGGCTATTGAATTCAAATACGTCAGTTGCCGCTTGCATCTCTGGCTTGGAGATGAAGCTTTTCTTGGCTGGATCGAATTCCGCAGGCTGACCCTGGATTTTACTGCCTATGATAAATAATGAGGCGTGAAAATTATATTTTTGGAGCACAGGATAAGCTAACGTATAATTGTTTTGGTACCCGTCATCAAAGGTAATCACAATGGATTTTTTGGGTAGGGAGATCTTCCCGCTGACATATTGTTCAAGCTGATCCAGTGTAACTGTACTATAACCTTCATTATAGAGATATTTCATGTTTTGCTCGAAATCCTCCAGATTAATAATGGATTTATTCCCTGTCTCGTGATTGTTCTGTTTGGGCTCTATGTAATGATACATTAGTACAGGAACTTCTGTAGCGGTACCATGTTCAATTTGGAAGGTAGACCGATCCAGAGCAGGTCGACTGGAATAGTCAGCGTGAGACAGTTGGAATGCTTTACGTTTGACCATATCCCAGGATGTGCAGGCTTTGTGAGACATTGCATTCGTCGGATGAGTTACGGCATACGCATATAACGTAATGGTACAGGTGAGCAGGGCAAGTGCGGCAAGCATAATCTTTTTCCAATATTTCATGAGTCTTTGGTTTCTCCTTTATCATGTAGTTCAATAAGCTATATCATAAACGATCTTTCATTAAGGAAAGTTACAGTATTTTTCCCTGTTTCAGGTTGACTTGCAGAAGAGATCGTTTCTTAAAAGATTGACAATAAGCATTTTGTTTATATGTCTTGTGTTTTGATATGCTGCGTGATACAATAGTTCTGTTATGTGGAATACGGCGGTCCTCTATGGATGATGAAGGAGACAATGAGATCTCTGGAAGAAGTATGAACGCCTGTACGGAAGGAGGGAGTCATAGATGAATATCGTTCAAGCGATTACACAAGAGCAACTTCGCAAGGATCTTCCGAGTTTTCGTCCTGGTGACACTTTGAAAGTGCACGTTAAGGTAATCGAGGGAACTCGCGAGCGTATCCAATTGTTCGAAGGTGTTGTGATTAAACGCCGTGGTGGTGGAATCAGTGAGACTTTTACAGTTCGTAAAATTTCTTACGGTGTAGGTGTGGAAAGAGCTTTCCCGCTTCATTCCCCTAAAATCGATAGAATCGAAGTGGCTCGCCGTGGTAAAGTTCGTCGTGCGAAGCTTTATTATCTTCGTGAACTACGCGGTAAAGCAGCGAGAATTAAAGAAATTCGTTAATATAACGGATACCGGGGAGGGCTTGGAGACAAGCCCTTTTCGTTTTTGTCCGGGAAAAGTTGAACCGGAGGTAACTTCCGAGTAAAATGGTATGGCAACACATACGGCGAACAGTCCGGGAGGCTTGTGAAATCAGTTATTGAAGTGCGTGTTCAAAAAGACCGATTTTCAGTACCGAGAAGATAGGATGAAGCTAGAAATGGAGTAGCGGAGCGTAGGGAAAACTACGTGAGCAACTACAATGTTTCCGAAGGAAACATTCTTCGCAGGTATATGCTTATTCGGTTGAATTCCATATTCGATGCTGATGATGCCACTAGACATCCTTCGTAATCAAAAGCGGACTTTTTGAACAACCTCTTGAAGGCATTTGAATTGTGGATTAAATGTACTGTAATGCTTCGTGTAAGATTACATAACTGATGTGAGAATTTTGTTTTCATCCATTGAACTATTCGTTGGAATGATGCAGGATGCTGAATGTGTATACTGCTATAAACATGTACTGTGAAGAGAGGAAGATCTTGAATGGAACAAGAAGTTCAACAGGACCGGGGCAATGCTACCGAAGAGAAAGACAGTCGATCCAAAAAAGCTAAAAATGAAATTGTTGAATGGCTTAAAGCCATCGTAATTGCATTAGTACTTGTTATTCTAATTCGGTGGTTGCTCTTCAAACCGTTTGTCGTGGACGGGCCGTCCATGCAGCCGAACTTTGAAACCGGGGAACGTGTGATTGTCAACGAAATCTTATATGATATCAGGGAACCGAAGCGTGGGGAAGTTATCGTCTTCCACGTACCAACCGAAGGTCGTGACTTCATTAAACGTGTCATTGCTGTAGAAGGTGATACGGTTGAAGTTCATGGTGATACAGTGACGGTTAATGGAGAAAAGGTTGAGGAAACCTATATTCAGGGAGCCATTGATGCAGCGGAAGCGAATGGTGGAACATATAACGTAAAGGAATTCCCGAACGATCAGTTCCCTGATGGCAAAGTGCCGGCAGGTCATGTGTTTGTAATGGGAGATAACCGTCCAAATAGTACAGATAGTCGTATGATCGGCTATGTTTCATTGACTGATATCATTGGTCGTGCAGATGTGATTTTCTGGCCAATTGGTGAAATTAAGTGGATCAACCACTGAAATTGAAGTAATAATGAGGTGAAGACAAGGTGACGATACAATGGTTTCCAGGTCATATGACCCGAGCCAGACGCCAGATTCAGGATAAGTTAAAGCTCATCGACGTGGTCATCGAACTGTTGGATGCCCGTCTGCCTGTCTCCAGCCGTAATCCGATGATTGACGAAATCATTCAGGGTAAGCCGCGGATGATTCTGTTAAACAAGTCGGATTTGGCAGATGCTAAAGTGACGCAAGAATGGATTGACTATTTCAAAAAAGATGGAATTACCGCTTTTCCTGTAGATGCTTCGACAGGTACCAATGTGAAAGACATTCACGTACAGGCCAAGCTTCTTCTTAAAGAAAAAATTGATCGTCAAATCTCTAAAGGAATTAATCCTCGTGCAGTTCGCGGATTGATTGTCGGTATTCCCAACGTAGGTAAATCCACGCTGATTAATCGACTGGCTGGACGGAGTATTGCGTTAACAGGAGATCGTCCTGGTGTGACTAAAGGGCAGCAATGGATCAAGGTGGGCAAAGAAATGGAGCTACTGGATACTCCGGGTATCCTATGGCCCAAGTTCGAAGATCAAAATGTAGGTTATCGTCTTGCTGTAACAGGTGCGATCAAAGAGGAGATTCTGAACGCAGAGGATATTGCCTTTTTTGGGATCAGTTACCTGATGCGATATTACTGGGATGCCTTGGAAGAGAGATACGGACTTCAAGAGTTCTCTAAAGATGCAGACGACTCGGACAGTGTTATTGCAATTATGGAAAAAGTTGGACGCATACGTGGTTGTGTTGTAAGTGGTGGACGTATTGATCTGGAAAAAGCATCGCGAGCATTTTTGCGAGAACTGCGAGCGGGTAAAATGGGACGTTTCTCCATGGAAGCCCCCTATTAAAAGAACGATATACGATGGGGTCCATGACTTCATCTGTTCATCCTTATAAAAAAAGTGCCGAAAGAAGCGGCCGTTACCGGATTACCGGGAGCGGTCTTTTTTGTGTTCAGCACATTAAATGAATACAGTTCACCACGATACATATGGAAGAGGATTGAAGAAAAGAGGTCTTAGTGGAATTACTTGTTCTATATATCAGGTGTTTCTAAATCATGCTATGATAAATGGTGGTGTAATTTGGAGAACACGCTTTAGTGTATATTCAATTTAGTCTATCAAATACCGATAAAATAAGACATCACTATCTTTATTGTAATATATGCAGATTATGAAATGGTGTAGCGAGGCATGGATTGAACAGAACAAAGACGCTGGTTTTACGTCTATATAATAAAAAACATGGAACAAGTGATACGCATGTTGAAGAAGCATGGGTAGAGGAGATGAGCGTTATGAATGAAAATAATGATACGACTGGGTTGAATCTGCTGGATACCCTGATTAAACCTACAAAGAAAAAAGGGGCAAGTGAGCCCCGAGACTTGTTGATATACGAGAGGGAATACTGGGATAGTGGTTTTGATCGTATTGCAGGCATTGATGAAGTAGGACGGGGATGCTTGTTTGGGGATGTTGTCGCAGCGGCAGTGATTTTACCGAGGGATCTCATTCTGGAAGGCGTGAATGATTCCAAGAAATTGACGGAGAAAAAACGTGATGCGCTGTATGACGTGATCATGGAAAAGGCGCTGGCGGTGGGTGTAGGGTACGCGGATGCCGAGACGATTGATCGTCTTAACATCAAGCAGGCTGCGAGACTTGCTATGAAACGTGCTGTTGAAGCATTGGGAGAAACTCCTGATTATATGCTGGTGGATGCCGAAAAGGTGGACATGAATGTGCCTCAACTGTCCATTATTAAAGGTGACGCCAATAGTCAATCTATTGCAGCGGCATCTATTATTGCAAAGGTAACGAGAGATCGTCTCTGTAAGGAAGACTGGGATACGTTATATCCGGAATACGGTCTGTCGATACATAAAGGATATGCTACAAAAGTTCATCGCGAGCAAATTATGGCTTTGGGGGCAACTCCAATGCATCGGCGCAGTTTCCTGGGCAATCTGCTTGGAGAGCAGCAATCTTTGTTTTAATACAGGATTGAGGAAAGGAGGGGAGAGATTTGAATATCAGTTCCATGATTAAGGGATTATTGGGAGATAGTAAGCCCGGGAATGCCAAGCCGCTTGAATTAAAGGAAGGTCAGGTGGTTCGTGGCTCCGTGGTTAGTGTATCCGATGATGGAGGAGATGCGGTTCTGCAGATTCAAGGTGTGCAGGTGCGCGCCAAATTGGAAACTCCACTCCGTCCGGGTGAGACCACGTTGCTCCAAGTGCAGGCGCCAGGGGAAAATGGCACAACGGTAATGAAACCTATGGCGGGTACACTTGCTGAGCTGCCACAAGCTTCTTTGAACAACCTGCTTCAGGAGGTAGGCCTGCCGGATACGAAAGGCAACCGGGAACTGTTGCTTGCCATGCAGCGTAGCGGTTTGCCGCTTACGAAGGATAATGTGGCTTTGGTTCAGAATATGATGACAGCCAAACCTGCACAGGTGCCTGTGGAAGAATGGGTGCAGGCGACGGGAATTGCTTTTCAGCGTGGCCTCCCGGTTACGGCCGAAACGGTAAAAGGATTACACCAGACGGTGTTTGGTCCACCACTGCATCAGTTGTTAAGTGGATTGGCTGATCAGTTGGAAACGTTGCTAACCCAAACGACGGGGAAACTGGCAACGGGCGGGGAACAATCTGCTACGATGAAACCAGCTATAATGGCTGGAGTACCTGCCCTGCTGAATGCAGCGCAGACGGAAGAGGCATTGGCTACATCAGGTAACGGTCGCCAAGTACCTGGGACCGTTACAGCTGGCTTGGCAACGCAACAAGGTCAGGGAACAGTGGCAGGAGCTGTTTCAGTGGCTGAGGGCGGGGCAGAGAATACGGCTGCTGTCGTAAAAGGAAGTGCACAGACCGGTGGAAGCACTGGAAATGCTGAAGCCGGTATGAAGGCAGGAGCCAGCAACGTTGAAACGGCTGGCAAGGGTGGAGTGGGTATTCCGTCTGGAACCGGAATACCTGGTGAGAGCCCGCGTGGGGCTGGCGCGGGGCAAGTTGGGGGCCGCCCAGGTGCAACAGGGGCGGCCGTTGAATCTGCGGCTGGCCGCGTAAGTGCAGGCCAGCCTGAAGCAGGCACAGCCGGCCGGACTGATGGCCGCGCTGAAACGCCTGCTGCTGCGGCGACTCCGTCCGCAGCAGGTCAGGCAGCGCCAGCAGCGCCTACGGCAGCGCAGCTGGCGCCTAAGCTGCTGGCGCTGCTGGACGCACTGCGCAGCGCGTCCACTGCCGCACCGGTACAGCCTGGTGCGGTAGCACAGGCCGCCCCTGCATCGCAGGGCGGCCAGGTGGCTGCGGCTGCCGGAGGCGTGCCGCAGCCGTTGCCAGCCGGCGCTGATGCGCCGCCGGCTGGCGGTAGTGCCGCCGCACCTGCGGGAGCAGCGGCGGTGCACGCGCCTGTCACCCACGAGGGGGACCCGTGGGTGGGGCGCGTGCTGAAGCTGCTCGGTGCAGAGCACGAGCAGCAGGCCGTTCACGGCGCGGCAGCGCAGCCGCGCGTGGGAGAAGCGGCGGGTCCTGCGAACGCGGACACGCTGAAGGGCTTGCTGCTGCAGCTTGCCAGCAGCGATGGTGCTCCTGCGGCGCTCAAGGATGCCGCAGGACAGGCCGTGCAATATCTGACAGGTCAGCAGTTATTGCTGACAACGGATCGCAGTGCCACATTTGCACAGATGCACTGGTTCATTCCCATTACCGGACCGGATGGGGAAGAAACAGCTTCTGTTCAGATTCAGTCACGCCGCGGACCACGCGGAGAACTCGATGCATCCAATTGTCGCCTCTGGTTCGATCTGGATATGAAAAGTCTTGGACCTACATTGGTAGATGTGCATGTGGTTAACAACATTGTCAGTCTGCGTGTTCTGAATGACCGAGAAGGGATGGGTCCGCTTCTAGAGAGTGGACGAGAGGTAATCCATCAGGCATTGGACAAGCTGGGCTACCAATTGCTAACCTTCAAGGCGGAACCGTGGCCTGTGGGCCAGGAACCGGGTGCGGAACGGAAAATGACGGCCTCGGACTACAGTCCCGAACGATACAAAGGGGTGGACTTGAAGGTATGAAAGACGATTCGTCACAACCGGATCTGCTCTCCAAAAAGGCAGTTGCCCTTAAATACGTTCCTGGAGAGAGCGAAGCACCCGTTGTTGTAGCAAAGGGACGCGGCAAAGTGGCAGAAGCTATTCTGGATAAAGCCAAGGAAAACGGTGTGCCTGTTCAGGAGGATGCAGCGCTTGTGGAAGTGCTCTCCAAGTTGGATCTGGATGAACAAATTCCAGCTGAACTGTATCAACTGGTGGCGGAGGTTCTAACTTATGTCTACCGTGCAGATCGACTGGCCTCGGAACGTAAAGAAGGCGAATCATGGTAGAGAGAAGAACAGGTCCGGCGCCTGGATTGAAGCTCACACGGCAGCAGAAAGGCCAATTAGGTGAAGAGGCTGCTTGTTGCTGGTTGCGGGAGAACGACTATCGGATTATCAGACGGAACTGGCGTTGCCGCAGCGGTGAGATTGACATCATTGCTTCCTGTGAAGGTCTGCTTGTTTTTGTTGAAGTCCGAAGCAGAAGCGGAGCCTCTCAATATGGTACACCTCAGGAATCGGTCGATATGCGTAAAATGCAGCAGGTGCGTTCAACCGCATCCGTTTATTTACAAATGACGGGAAAGACGGATATTCAGATCCGTTTTGATGTAATTGCCGTGATGCTTGATAAAGCAGGAGTAACCTTATCAGTGAATCATATTGTTAATGCCTTTTGAGGGTATCGTCAAGGGGCTGTCTCAAAAGCACTACAAAAGAATATGGGCGAAAAACCATAACATCAACGCATGAAAAAGGGACGAAGCAGAGATTCATTCTGCCTTGTCCCTTTGTGTTTTGTTGTTGACCCTCAGATTTCAAAACAGTTCTGATATTGCTACATGTATTGGTAACTTGTTCATTCAGACTGTCGGGAAATTATCCACTGATACCTGCTCCAATCTGCCCCGATGTCACGAATAACTCTGCATTCCTCGGAATTCTTGTAATATGCGTATAATTCCCTACCGGTGGCTGGCATATTCGATGGATTTTTTCTGGTGATCTTATCGTTCTTCATGTTCATTACTTCGTCTTCGTCATTCCTAAGATTTTTCTACGGTATTCCCTCGTTTTCATCTCCATTTGGATAGACTTCACCCTTGGACTAGATTCTAGAAAAAGACCTAAGTGGAATATCCATATCCCGAAGATATAAACGCAAGTGATTTTTTCTTCATGATTGGATGCTTCTCCCTTCTTAGATGACATGATTCTCTGGATTACTGAATTATATTTAAAACCATATCATGGGTCAAACAATCGTCTGACTTCCCTTTGAATCTCTTGAACAGTAGGGTGTATAATCATGAGTGTAATGTGGAGTTGTATCTTTTTCTTGTCATAAACTAAACGAACTGTACAAGGTCGCGAGCTATTGTTGCGATTGCAAATCATATTATATAAACAGGAGGTACGGCCGATGAGTAAAACTACGAAAACAAGTAATGAAGTCAGAGAGGCGATTCAAAATCGTCGCACAGTGAAAAAATTCAAAAAAGAAGCTGTTCCAACACAGCAGATTGTGGAATTGCTGGACACGGCAGTCTGGGCTCCTAACCATAAATTACGTGAACCCTGGAGATTTTTGTTGTTTACCGGGAATGGACGGAAGAAGCTGGCTGAGGCTATTGACGCAGAAATGGGAGATGACAATAAATTCTCAGCCAATATTATGCAAGTGCCTGCTGTATTACTTGTCGTTCTGGAAGAAGATCCAAGACAGAATATTTGGGATGAGGATTACGCCGCAGTAAGTGCATTAGTTCAGAACTTTATGCTTGCAGCCTGGAGCGAAGAGATCGGTACGTTCTGGGTAACCAAACCATTCTTATACGCCCCAAAATTCCGTAAACCTCTTGGGATTGAAGCCGGTGAGAAGATTGTAGGCATGATCTATATGGGATATCCTGATGTAATTCCTTCTGCCAAAGAACGCACCCCAGCCAAAGAGAAACTGACTTTATTCGAATAATTGAATTATCGTAACGATTAGCTATACAAGTTTGTCTGTTACATGACAAAAAAGTACAAGTTCCTTTCTTCTTGGAAGAGAGTCACTTGTACTTTTTTGTCGTTATTTTTGTACCGGTATTATAAAACCTGCATGAGATCTCGCCGGACTGGACTCTACGGTCTAAAGGTTAATGCTTAGAACAAAGCCTTTTACTAGTCTAGACTATGCCTGTCCTCCCTCCACAAGCTTCAAAATAAATTAAGATCCAATTGACGATATTGTATGGCTTCAGCCACATGAGCTGTTACAACTTCCCCTTCATGGTCCAGATCTGCAATCGTCTGTGCCATCTTGATTATTCGATCATGTGCACGCATGCTAAGGTTCAAAGTTTGCAGTGTTTGCTGTAACAGATCGTCTGCTTCCTGGGGAAGACGGATGGTTCGTCGCAGAAGAGTACCTGAAAGCTGGCTATTCCAGCGAACTGAACTTTTGGCATAGCGCGCAGCCTGGATTTGATGAGCGTGAATGACTTTGGCCTGCATTTCCGCTGACGAAGGAGAGGCAGCTGATTTGCGCCATTCGCCTGGTGGAGGAACTTCGACCTGGAGATCGATGCGGTCAAGCAAGGGTCCTGAAATTTTGGCTCGGTACGCGGCAACACGGGCAGGACTGCATATGCAGCGTTGCTCCTCCGAATGAGCGGACAGATACCCGCAGGGGCAAGGATTCATGGAACATGCGAGCATGAATTGGGCTGGAAAAGTGAATGCTGCCCGCGCTCGGCTAATCGTGACTGTGCGATCTTCTAGAGGTTGTCTTAATACCTCCAGCACTTGGCGCTGAAACTCCGGCAGTTCATCCAGAAACAATATGCCCGGTGGGCCAGGCTCACTTCACCCGGTTTCGGAATGGCTCCGCCTCCAATCAGACCAGATGTGGATATCGTGTGATGTGGGGAGCGAAAAGGTCTGTCCGTAATCAGACCTTGGGGAGCTTCTTTCAACTTGCCTGCGGCACTTAATACTTTGGTTACTTCCAGCGCTTCATCTTCTGACAAAGGAGGGAGAATCGTTGGCAATCGCTTGATTAACATCGTTTTGCCCGTGCCTGGTGGACCAACGAGCATTATGTTATGCATGCCTGCCGCAGCAATCATAAGAGCACGTTTTACATGATGCTGCCCAAGAACATCACTATAGTCATCTCCAAATAATGGTGTTTGTCTCGAACTTATATCCGCCAACTTTTGAGTCTTATCTGTTATAAGAGCAGTAAGGTGAGCATAACTTTTCAACACGACTGGTGCTGCATTAGCTTTATTTGGTACTCCAGTAGAAGTCGTAGATTGATCTGTTTTTTTCGGTGCGATATCATGCAGATGTCGAATACCAAATACCTGAATGCCACGAATCAGTGACGCCTCCTCCAAGTTATCAAAAGGAAGGAGCACTGAAGTGAAGCCCTGTCGTTTGGCCAAGTCCACCATGGATAAAATGCCGGGAACTGATCTGATCGTACCGTCTAGTGCCAGTTCTCCAACCACCAATGTCCGTTCCTGAGGAGGGAGTACAATTTGACCGCTTGTCATAAGTAAACCAATAGCAATTGCCAAATCGAAGGAAGACCCCTCTTTGCGCAGATCAGCTGGGGCCAGATTAATTGTAATCCGCTGCAATGGATACTGGTAACCACAGTTTTTAATGGCAGCCCGAACACGTTCAACGGCCTCGCGAATGGCTGAATCCGGTAATCCGATAATAGCCGTCTGTGGCAGACCATTGGATAAATCGGTCTCCACTTCAATCAGGACGCCATCAATTCCATACAGACACGCACTGTGCAATTTTCCGTACATAACAAAGAAACACCTCACTCGATTCTTGACTCCGCATAACACGGGCCAGTCTACGAATTAAGGTGCTTCCTCAGCTTCTACTAAGCATTTTATATAAAAGGAATCTTGGAGTCAACCTGTCGTTATCTCCGCTATATTAGTTTTGTAAAATATAATTTGTTAAAATTAAATTGAAGTATAAAATCATTTGTGCTCAATTATTCTGTTTTTTTTCTATTTTGTGATAAGATAGATTTATAATTCCTGATTATTAAGGAATAGAATGTACAATAGGCAGGTGAGAAAGACATATGCAGACTGAAAGTTTGAAGTTGGATAACCAATTATGCTTTGCCATATACGCTTGTTCACGTGAGATTACGAAGATGTACCAGCCCTATCTGGAGGTGCTCGGCGTAACGTATTCCCAATATCTGGTTCTGATGGTGTTATGGGAACGTGAAGAATGCACGGTTAAGGAGATCGGGGAAGCGCTATATCTCGATTCGGGAACGTTGACACCACTTCTCAAACGCTTGCAGACAGCAGGGCATATTAATCGCGAACGCTCGGCTCAGGATGAACGAAAAGTATTAATTACACTAACCGACTCCGGTCGTGAACTTCGAAACAAGGCTTTGTCCATACCTGCATCCATTCAGGGGACGCATGCCTAAACAGCACAGAGTTTGAAGCTTTACTCGGTCAGTTCAAAGGGTTACTGGAAAAGGTCCACGAAACCAACGTTAATACAGCCAAAAAATGAAAAAAATACCTTCTCTTCAAAGAAAACCTCAGCTTTTTAGCTGGGGTTTTCCCATTTTTATCCAAACATTCACATTTTGGGATCATATCCATATCAAAATGCTGTCTATTAAACATTACTTTTTTAAGGAAAGCGTTTTAAAAACGTGTTACAATGAATTGGGTTTAAGTGAAAATAGTCAACATTTGTCTTTTGTTAGTCTACCAGCCCGCCTTGTTGCAGTCATGTTGATAGGAGGATTCGAGAATGAATATCCATGAATATCAAGGAAAAGAATTACTGAAACAGTATGGGGTTACCGTTCCAAACGGAAAGGTTGCTTATACAGTCGATGAAGCGGTTGCGGCCGCAGAGGCACTGGGCAGTCCGGTGACTGTCGTTAAAGCGCAAATTCACGCAGGTGGCCGGGGTAAAGCCGGTGGCGTGAAAGTGGCGAAGAGCATGGATGAAGTTCGTGCCTATGCTTCCGAAATTTTGGGCAAAGTATTGGTGACACACCAAACTGGACCTGAAGGTAAAGAAGTGAAGCGTCTTTTGATTGAAGAAGGATGCGATATCCGCAAAGAGTATTATGTGGGTGTTGTTGTGGATCGTGCCACAGGCCGTGTTGTTATGATGGCTTCCGAAGAAGGCGGTACGGAGATTGAAGAAGTAGCTGAAGCTACACCTGAGAAAATTTTCAAAGAAATTATTGACCCTGCAATTGGTTTACAAGTGTTCCAAGCACGTAAATTGGCATACAGCATTCAGATTCCGAATGAACTGGTGAACAAAGCCGTTAAGTTTATGCTCGCACTGTATACTGCTTTTGTCGAGAAAGATTGCTCCATTGCCGAGATTAATCCACTTGTTATTACTGGAGATGGAAACGTTATCGCACTGGATGCGAAATTAAACTTTGACTCCAACGCCCTGTTCCGTCACAAAGACATTTTGGAACTGCGTGACCTGGATGAAGAGGATGAAAAAGAAATCGAAGCTTCCAAATATGACCTCAGCTACATAGCACTTGATGGCAACATCGGCTGTATGGTCAATGGTGCGGGACTTGCGATGGCAACGATGGACATCATCAAATACTACGGTGGGGACCCCGCCAACTTCCTTGATGTTGGGGGCGGTGCAACAACGGAGAAGGTGACTGAAGCGTTCAAAATCATCTTGTCCGATGCCAAAGTAGCTGGGATCTTTGTTAACATTTTCGGTGGTATCATGCGCTGTGATGTTATTGCCAACGGTGTTGTTGAAGCTGCGAAACAGCTTGGCCTGACCAAACCGCTGGTTGTTCGTCTTGAAGGAACTAACGTGGAGCTGGGCAAACAAATTCTGGGTGAGTCTGGCCTGAATATCGTACCTGCTGATTCCATGGCTGATGGTGCACAGAAAATTGTTGCCCTCGTGAAATAAGTTCATTCCTGGGTAATTTACATCACTACATGATGAAAAATTGCTTTCGTAGTACCGGAGCTGTCCGGGAATTGAAAAATAACCGTTAGGATGTGAAGCAACGTGAGTATTTTGATTGATAAAAATACAAAAGTCATTACGCAAGGCATTACGGGTTCAACGGGAATGTTCCACACGAAGGGCGCATTGGACTACGGGACCCAGATGGTAGGCGGAGTTACACCGGGTAAAGGCGGAACCAAAGTGGATATCACGCTGGAAGACGGTACAGTAGCAAGTCTGCCAGTGTTTAACACTGTGCAGGAAGCGAAAGCAGCTACAGGCGCAACAGCGAGCGTCATTTACGTTCCTCCTGCATTTGCGGCAGACTCCATTATGGAAGCTGTTGACGCAGAGCTGGACCTCGTGATCTGCATTACGGAAGGTATTCCGGTTCTTGACATGATTAAGGTTGACCGTTTCATGGAAGGTAAAGATACCGTCCTGATCGGACCAAACTGTCCAGGTGTCATTACACCAGGAGAATGTAAAATCGGTATCATGCCTGGTTATATCCACATGGCAGGGCACGTTGGCGTCGTTTCCCGTAGTGGAACACTGACATACGAAGCTGTTCATCAGCTGACGACTCGTGGCATCGGACAATCTTCTGCTGTAGGCATCGGGGGAGACCCTGTTAAGGGATCCGAGTTCATTGATATCCTCAAACGATTCAATGAAGATCCACAGACTCATGCGGTTATTATGATTGGTGAGATCGGTGGTACAGCTGAAGAGGATGCGGCAGATTGGGTACGTGAGAACATGACCAAACCGGTCGTTGGTTTCATCGGTGGCGTAACTGCGCCTCCAGGCAAGCGGATGGGTCATGCTGGCGCGATAATCTCTGGCGGTAAAGGTACAGCAAAAGAGAAAATTGCAAAGCTGGAATCTTGCGGTATCAAAGTAGCACCAACGCCGGCTGAAATGGGTTCGACTTTGGTAAGTGTACTTGAGGAACGTGGTATTTTAAATTTGTGCACGACACATTAATCCTTTCCCGTTATAATAGAAGAAACGGTTCGGAAATCATGTATTTCTGGTAGACCGACTATTGTGGTTACGGAAAAGGTAAGCAACCTTTTGTCCTTTAACAGGACGAAGGGTTGCTTTTTTGCGTTTTTTAACGGGAAATGGAGAGAAATCACTTCTCATTTGCGTAAACGCTTGCATTCCGTAATCACTTATCACACAATATGAGGGAAGATCTCTTCCTGCTCCGGGAGGTTTATTGTATGGAAGAAAGATGGATATTGATTGGATTGCACGAGATGGAAGGGATTGGCAAGAAAACAATCTCTAAATTGATCTCAGGACAGCATCAACTGTCTGATCTGTTGAATTATGAGATAGGTGATTGGGTTGCAGCCGGATTGCGCAAAGATCAGGCTCTACGTTTGGCCCATCAATTTGATGTCAACTGGATCGAGAGCAGAAGAGAGCAGGTTTATCAACAGGGGATAGAGGTTATTACTTATCTGGATCAGAATTATCCCATATTAATGAAGGAAACCGTTCAGCCTCCATGGGTAATGTATGGTCGCGGTGATCTTAGTCTGCTACACAACTCCTCTATTGCGATGGTGGGAACCCGGATGCCGACCGTGTATGGTCGCAAAGTTGGTGAGAAGATGGCAGAACAATTATGCAGTGCAGGATTGACGATCGTAAGCGGACTTGCCCGAGGTATTGATAGCGCATGTCACGAGGCAGTATTACGTGCTAAAGGAAAAACCATTGCTGTGTTCGGAACAGGGATTGATCATATATATCCACTCGAAAATACAAGCCTTGCAGAGCGCATTGCCGAGACAGGGCTGCTTTTGTCTGAATATCCACCAGGTACGCGGGCACGTCAAGGACTATTCCCGGAACGCAATCGAATCATTGCTGGACTAACGCTGGGAACACTGGTCGTCGAAGCGGACATTCGCAGTGGTTCACTCATCACAGCAGATGCTGCTCTAGAAGCAGGCAGAGATGTATTTGCAGTGCCTGGACCCATTACATCACCGAAGAGTCGGGGGGCGCACAATCTAATTCGGCAAGGCGCAAAATTGGTCACTTGTGCAGCAGACATATTGGAAGAGTATCGTTTGGACTTGCCAAATGCAGAACAACTTCCTTACAATAGAGGACGTTCGACAGAAACACCTGAACCTTCCCGGCAAGGGATATTCGCTGAGGTTAAGCTCTCTCCAGATGAACAACGCGTCATTTATATGTTGGAACAGGAAGAGCAGTCTCTAGATCAACTGGTTGAGCAGCTTGGTTGGGATTTTGGACATTTGCATTCAGTTCTGTTATCTTTAATCATAAAAAAGCAGATTAGCCAATTACCTGGTACCAAATATGCGAGGGTATGACGTTGCTGCAACCTGCGCAGCGTGTGGAAATATATAATTAGCAGAAGTTATCGATCTGCATAAGCTTACAGAAACAGTTTCATGATTGGGAGGAGGATGAACTATGGCGGATGCACTCGTAATCGTGGAGTCGCCCTCAAAGGCGAAGACGATAGGCAAATATTTAGGCAGCAAGTTCATCGTGAAAGCTTCAATGGGACATATTCGCGATTTGCCAAAGAGTCAGATCGGCGTTGAAGTGGAGAATGATTTTAATCCGAAATATATTACGATCCGCGGTAAAGGTTCAATTTTGAAAGAATTGAAGGATGCACGAAAGAAAGTGAAAAAAGTGTATCTCGCAGCTGACCCGGATCGCGAAGGCGAGGCAATTGCATGGCATTTGGCCCATGCACTTGATTTGGACGAGACGGCAGATTGCCGGGTTGTGTTTAATGAGATAACGAAACAGGCGGTCAAAGATGCGTTCAAAACTCCGCGAAAAATTAATATGGATTTGGTCAATGCGCAGCAGGCAAGACGTATTCTGGATCGGCTCGTGGGATATAAGATTAGTCCACTATTATGGAAAAAGGTAAAGAAAGGCTTGTCCGCTGGTCGTGTTCAGTCCGTGGCGGTCAAAATCATCTTGGACCGTGAAAATGAAATTGATGATTTTGAGCCGGAAGAATACTGGAGCATTACCGCTAAACTGACAGCAGATGGTAATCCGTTTGAAGCCAAGTTTCATAAGCTAAACGGTGCCAAAACTGAGCTTGGTAGTGAAGCGGAAGTGCAAGCCATCCTGAAACAGATCGAAGGTGCAGCCTTTACGATCAAGGAAGTGAAAGAGAAAGAACGGAGCCGCAACCCGTCCGCCCCGTTTACAACGAGTTCCCTGCAACAGGAAGCAGCACGTAAATTGAATTTCAGAGCCTCGAAGACGATGTCGGTGGCACAACAGCTATATGAAGGTGTAGACCTTGGAAAAGAAGGCACAGTAGGTCTCATCACGTATATGCGTACAGACTCGACTCGAATTGCGGCATCTGCACAAGAAGAAGCCAAAGAATACATCGTAGGCAAGTATGGAGAACCATTTGCGCCTGAAACGCCACGTAATTATTCCAAAAAGGCTGCCAATGCTCAAGATGCGCATGAAGCGATTCGTCCAACTTCAATTCTGCGTGATCCTGATTCAATCAAGTCATTCATGAGTCGGGATCAGTTCCGGTTGTATAAACTGGTTTGGGAACGTTTTGTAGCGAGCCAGATGTCTTCGGCCATTCTGGATACGCTCTCTGTGGATATTGCTGCTGGAGATACGATTTTCCGTGCTGCAGGTTCGAAGGTTCGATTCCAGGGCTTCATGAAGGTGTATGTCGAAGGAAACGACGATGGTACAACCGATGAGGATCGTCTGTTGCCTCCGCTGAAAAGTGGGGATGCGCTTGAAAAGCAGGAGATTGAGCCGAAACAACATTTTACACAACCGCCACCACGTTATACGGAGGCACGATTGGTCAAGACACTTGAGGAATTGGGTATTGGGCGTCCGAGTACATATGCGCCAACGCTGGAGACCATTCAGAAGCGCGGATATGTTGCTATTGAGGAAAAGAAATTTATGCCGACTGAGCTGGGTGAACTGGTCATCGAACAGATGGAAGAGTTTTTCCCGGAAATTCTGAATGTAGAGTTTACCGCCAACATGGAAGGTGATCTTGACCATGTGGAAGAAGGTTCAGAGGACTGGGTCAAAGTACTCGCAGAATTCTACGAATCTTTTGAGAAACGGCTTATCTTTGCAGAAGAAGAAATGAAAGAAATAGAGATTGAAGACGAAGTATCCGATGAGATCTGTGAGAAATGTGGCAAACCGCTTGTTTATAAACTGGGGCGTTTTGGCAAGTTTCTAGCGTGTTCTGGTTTCCCCGATTGCCGGAATACCAAACCGATTATCAAAGACATTGGCGTAACTTGTCCGAAGTGTAAGGAAGGCCATGTTGTAGAGCGCCGAAGTAAAAAGGGACGTATTTTCTACGGTTGTGACAAGTATCCTGAATGTGATTTTGTCTCATGGGACAGACCTTCAGCGAAACCATGTCCAAGTTGTGGATCGTTAATGATTGAAAAACGGAACAAAAAGGGAGCACGATTGCAGTGTACTTCGTGTGATCATCAGGAACCGGTGGATGAACCGGATGACGAATCAGCGGATTAGCATATATTAGTGAGTTATGAAATTGTTTTATGGGGGTTAATGATTTTGACGAATGAACAACAAGTAACCGTTATTGGTGCTGGACTCGCTGGAACAGAAGCTGCCTGGCAGATCGCAAGTCGCGGCGTACGCGTGAAATTATACGAGATGAGACCTGTTGTGAAAACGCCGGCTCATCATACAGATAAATTTGCAGAGCTGGTGTGCAGCAACTCACTACGAGCAAATGGGTTGACTAATGCAGTTGGTGTGTTGAAAGAAGAAATGAGAATGCTTAATTCGCTCGTACTGTCTGCAGCAGATCGGCATGCAGTCCCTGCGGGTGGAGCGCTCGCTGTTGACCGGGATGGATTCTCTGGTGAGATTACATCCACGCTACATCAGCATCCTCTCATTGAGGTTGTGAATGAAGAGCTCACCTCACTGCCGGAAGATGGCATCGTTGTTGTTGCAACGGGTCCGTTGACTTCACCGGCATTGTCGGAGCAAATCAAGGCACTTATGGGTGAAGAATATTTCTACTTCTATGATGCAGCTGCACCTATTATTGAAAAAGATTCAATTGACATGGATAAGGTATATCTGGCCTCACGTTACGATAAGGGAGAAGCAGCGTATCTGAACTGCCCGATGACAGAGGAAGAGTTTGATGTCTTCTATGAAGCTCTTATTACTGCTGAGGTTGCTCAGTTGAAAGAGTTTGAGAAAGAAATCTACTTTGAGGGCTGTATGCCAATTGAAGTGATGATGAAACGTGGGAAACAGACGGCTTTGTTTGGACCCATGAAACCAGTGGGGCTGGTTAACCCGCATACAGGAGAGTTGCCACATGCAGTTGTTCAGCTTAGACAGGACAATGCAGCGGGAACGCTATATAACCTGGTAGGTTTCCAGACGCATCTGAAATGGGGAGAACAAAAACGAGTCTTTTCCCTTATTCCTGGGCTTGAAACTGCAGAGTTTGTCCGGTATGGCGTAATGCACCGCAATACGTTTATTAATTCTCCTAAACTGCTTCGTCCAACGTATCAGTTTAAAGAGCGCCCAAACCTGTTTTTTGCAGGTCAGATGACGGGTGTGGAAGGATATGTAGAATCTGCTGCATCAGGGCTGATCGCTGGCATGAACGCAGCCAAAGCAGCTCTTGGCGAGGAATTGGTGGTATTGCCGGTTGAAACAACACTGGGCAGTATGGCACAGTATATTACAACGGCTGACTTTAAGCACTTCCAACCAATGAACGCAAACTTTGGTTTGCTACCGAAGCTGGAAATGAAAATTCGCAACAAAAAGGAAAAAAATGAAGCTCTTGCACAGCGTGCACTGGATGGTATCACCAGATTTGCTGCGGCAGAAGGTCTAACCGTTCCAGAACGCGTATAAATTATTCGTGGGGGAGGCTATATCATGGATATGTCATTTCATGCTACAACGATCTGTGCTGTTCGTCATAATGGAAAGGCAGCCATTGCTGGAGATGGTCAGGTGACCATGGGCCAAAGTGTTGTGATGAAAAATACAGCCAAGAAGGTAAGACGATTGTACCGCGGACAGGTTGTGGCTGGTTTTGCCGGTTCTGTGGCGGATGCCATCACCCTGTTTGAGAAATTTGAAGGTAAGCTGGAGGAGCACCATGGTAACCTGCAGCGTGCTGCTGTAGAGCTTGCTAAGGATTGGCGTCAGGATCGCATCTTGCGTAAGCTTGAGGCACTGCTGATTGTCATGGACAAATCAGGAATGCTACTCATTTCAGGCGGTGGCGAAATTATTGAACCAGATGATGATGTGATCGCCATCGGATCAGGTGGGAATTTTGCGTTATCTGCTGCACGTGCTTTGAAGCGTCATGCCGTGGATCTGGAAGCGAAGGATATTGCACGCGAATCACTTCAGATTGCCTCGGAGCTTTGTGTATATACCAACAGTAATATTATTGTAGAAGAGCTATAACTTAAAGAAATCTCCCGTAGTGGAGCATGATTCCGTAATCTGCTCCAGGTACGACATGGGGATTCTTTGTTCTTGCAGGTAAGAAAACTTCAGCAGACTGGTAGGAGGGAAGCAATATGCATACTCAAGCATTAACACCGAGACAGATTGTTGCAGAGCTTGACAAGTACATTGTAGGTCAAAAAAAGGCGAAAAAATCGGTAGCGGTGGCCCTTCGCAATCGTTATCGGCGTAGCCTTTTGCCTGAGCACACTCAGGATGATATCGTGCCTAAGAATATCCTGATGATTGGACCTACCGGTGTTGGTAAAACGGAAATTGCACGTCGCCTCGCCAAATTGGTAGGTGCCCCATTTGTTAAAGTCGAGGCTACCAAATTCACCGAAGTGGGCTATGTCGGTCGTGATGTGGAATCGATGGTGCGTGATTTGCTAGAAACATCCCTGCGGATGGTGAAGCTGGAGCGGACTGAAAAAGTGAAGGACAAGGCTGAAGAAGCTGCTAACGAGCGAATTGTACATATTTTGGCTCCTTCACAATCCAAATCCAAAAATCAACGCAATCCCTTTGAAATGATTTTTGGTAATAATGGCAATAACGTTCAGGAACCGGATGAGCCGGAACCGGACACGGGTGTAGCGGAGCGTCGACGCAAGATTAAGTTTGATCTGTTATCCGGTAAGTTGGAAGATGACATCATCGAGATTGATGTGGAAGACACTGCGCCTAACATGATGGATATGTTTGCAGGTCAGGGTAATGATCAGATGGGCATGAACATGCAGGAGATGTTTGGCAGCCTGCTTCCCCGTCGCACCAAAAAACGTAAGCTGGCCATCAAAGAAGCTCGGAAGGTGTTGATTCAGGAAGAAGCGGGCAAACTGATCGATATGGATGACGTTACTCAGGAGTCAATCCGTCGGGCAGAGCAGACAGGAATCATTTTCATTGACGAGATTGACAAAGTTGCCAGTCAAGGACGCGGTAGCGGTCCAGATGTATCCCGTGAGGGTGTTCAGCGGGACATTCTTCCAATTGTGGAAGGATCTACGGTAATGACGAAGTATGGTCCTGTCAAAACGGATTATATCCTGTTTATGGCAGCTGGCGCATTTCACGTAGCCAAACCCTCAGATCTAATTCCTGAGCTTCAGGGGCGCTTCCCTATTCGTGTAGAACTGAGTAGTCTGACACTTGAGGAATTTGTATCCATTCTGACTGAACCTCAAAATGCGCTGACCAAGCAGTATGTCGAACTGCTACGCACCGAAAATATTGAGATTGAGTTCTCGGACGATGCTATTCGTGAAATTGCCAAGTTGGCTGAATCCGTCAATCAGAACACAGAAAATATTGGTGCGCGCCGATTGCATACCATTCTTGAAAAGCTTCTGGAGGATTTATCCTTTGAGGCGCCGGAACTTACGCTGGATCGAATGGTGATCACTCCCGAATATGTACGTGAGAAACTGAATGATATCGCACTGGACCGTGATTTAAGCCACTATATTCTGTGAAACAGGTCTAGTAATGTATTCTTTAAAAATAGGAATATGAATAAACGATATGCACTGGAGAGAAGAGCAAACTTGCGAGATCGATGAAGGAGGGTACTCCTTTATCAGCTTGCAAAGGTTGGCTTAACCCGAGGCATATCGTTTATTTTTGTTGCGAAACTAAAGAATTTAATAAAATAACCGATAAAAGATGTGAGGTTGCTATCCGAGTCGACAAAAACTAGGACTTGTGCCGCATGTATACGGAGTTAAAACCGATAGGATTGGTGGCTATTCCTAATACGTATATCTAGTTATTCCCAATAAAAGAATTTTCCTTATTCAAAGTCTGGTCATTGGTTTAGTTGTATAGTTGAAAAACATTGCGTGATTGTGCAAAAACAGGATTTGTTGAAAAGTTTGAAGTGATCAATTGTTTTGGGGATATTAAATATTGTTGGCCCTGCTTAATTGTTAAGAAAGTGTTGTGAAGAAAAGGAAAGAAATCTTAAATATTGAAAGATAATTTGTCAATTGATTAATGTACAGCTTCATATGTATACCTATCATATAGCCCCTAAACCCTTAGTGGAGCGGTAAAAAATTCTAACATTACCAACGATGTAATTTTCAGTTTTCTACATAATTACTGGTGTTTAATAGTCATATTGAGGCAAGATTTTTTTTATTTATTTTAAGAATGTTTAAGAACGAACAGAGAGAGTCTTAACATACTTTTGTTTTGGGCCTCAACATTTACGGAAAAATTCATAATTTGCTGAAAATACACAAAAAGCCCTGTCTTTAAGAAAAGATAGGGCTTTTTTCTTATTGTAATAAATCCCAAACTCGAAGAAACTTATGTTATACGACAACATCAGAGTTAATTCTACTTAAGTCCTAGAAAACCGTGTAAAGACGAATAATTTTGTCGAAAAAACATAAGAATTCTCAAGGGAAAAGATTCAATCTTTTTCCATAACTTCTAAAGAGAGGAGGGGCATTGTGAATCTTTTGAACGATATTAGCTTTAAAAGATTGCAAGGTGCACTCGATGCGTCCAACATCAGACAGCGAACGATTGCTGACAACATCGCGAATGCCGATACCCCGTATTTCAAGCGCTCGGACGTTTCTTTTGAAGAAATGTTACAGGGGCAAATGAATGGAGACATGCCTGTTCTTAAAGGTAAAGTAACTGATGCAAGGCATTTTGTCATAGGTCCTTCCTCTTCTGTACCCACGCCAGTAGTTAATATGGACCAGTCAACGTCCATGAATAACAACCAGAACAATGTCGATATAGACAGAGAAATGAGTCTTCTGGCAGAGAATCAACTACGTTATAACGCTTATATTCAGCAAGTGAACGAACAGATTAAAATCATGCGTATTGGCGTGGAAGGGAGATAACTGAATTGAACATTAGTAATAGTTTTAGTATTAGTAGCTCAGCCCTGACGGCTCAACGTTTGCGGATGGACGTCATATCTTCCAACATTGCCAATGCAGAAACCACGCGCGCGAGCGTAATTAATGGGGAGGCGGTTCCCTACAAACGCAAAATGGTTGTGCTCGAACCCAATAAGGCCTCGTTTAGTACGATGCTTCAAAATCAAATGAGAAGCGGCGTTGCCGGAGATGGAGTCCGAGTGACAGAGATTCGAGAAGATCAATCACCACTGAAACCTGTTTACGATCCTTCTCATCCGGATGCTAACGCAGAAGGGTATGTGTATATGCCTAATGTGGATATTGCGAAGGAAATGGTCGACATGATCTCTGCTTCCCGTTCATATGAAGCGAACGTAACCGCATTGAACTCAACGAAAGCGATGATCTCCAAAGCGTTGGAGATTGGAAGGTAATCTGAATCAGAACAAAACAAGAATATATAAACCAGTGATGAAGGGGAGGGACATTAATGATTCAGAACAACATGTTTAACACACAGGGGATACAACCTTTACAGATGAAGAGCGCAATCGAGAGCAAGCCTTCTACACCAGCCGAAACCATCCAGAGCTTCGGTACATACTTACAGAATGCATTGGGGTCTGTCGCAGCACAGGAGACTCAAGCACACGAAATGTCCAATCAATTCTTGGTTGGCAAGGCGAATGTGGATCAAGTGATGATCGCTTCAGAACAGGCCTTGTTAAGTCTGCAACTCACAACTCAAGTCCGAAACAAAGTGGTCGAGGCATATCAGGAAATTATGCGAACGCAGTTATAAAATAATCTACTTGCGCTCAGGCAATAGCGCTGATCATTACAACAAGCAGCTGCGATGCTGCTCCTGCGGAGCCCCTGGAACGGCTAGGGTTGCGTAAGGACAGACTAAGCTAAGTTTCGGATGGGGTGACAGAGTGAATGAGAGAATCGCCCAGTACAGGGATAAGGCATCCCAGTATTGGAATAGTTTCAGCAAAAAGCAAAAAGTACTATTTATATCAACCTTCCTGTTCCTGATTTTGGCTGCAGTTGTACTAACGATGCAATTGTCCAAAACCGAATATGAAGTCGCGTTCACGGATCTGAATGCAAGTGATTCAGCTGGCGTGATCAGTTATCTCGATACATCCAGCATTCCCTATAAACTAAGTGCAGATGGCAAGAGCATTTCGGTGCCAAGCACAAGTGTAGCCATTGCAAAAGTGAATGTCGGGTCACAAGGGATCATTCAGAATGGTTCATTAGGATACAAAGCTTTCGAGCAATCTTCATCCCCAATCGGGATGACAGACAAAGAGTTTGATGTGAAGTACAACAATGCTATAAACGGAGAAGTAGAGCAGTTACTTCAGCGGATGCAAGGGATACAGGACGCTAAAGTGCTGGTCAATATGCCGAAAGATAACATCTTTGCTGGATTAGAGGAACAGGACAAAGCATCTGCATCGGTTGCGCTCCAGTTTAAACCAGGTTATCACCCAAATCAGGCAGCTGTAGATGGCTATTTTAACTTGGTTAAGACCGCAATTCCTAATCTGCCAGTTGAGAACATTACGATTACCAATACGGATGAAGCAGAACTGATTCCAAGTGCTCGAGGTGGCAGTGGGGGGTTGTCTTCGGAAGTTCAAGAGAACATGGCATTACAGAAGAAGTTTGAAAACGATGTTCGTAATAACGTGAAGCAATTTCTTTCTCAAATTGTAGGCGAAGACAAAGTAAATGTTTTGGTAGCCTCAAAGCTTAATTTTGACAAAGAAACACGTAAAGAAAATCTGGTCACACCCGTTGATGTAGAGAATATGAAAGGCATTGAAATCAGTGTACAGGAGATTCAGAAGAGCTACACTGGGGAAATAGCGCAACAGGTGGTGTTGCTGGTACCGGGCAAGAAGAAGTACCAGGTTATCCATCATCGGATGCAACAGGAAACTCTACTTCGGAAGAATCATCAAGCACTGTGAATTACGATGTTAATCGAATAGCCAAGGATATTATTTCCAGTCCATACACTGTAAAAGACTTAACCATTAACGTTGCTGTTGAACCACCAAATGGAGAAACAGAATTACAGGGACCGGTTAAGGACGCAATCGAGAACATTTTGGTTAACATTGTTCGAGCATCACTGGCAGACTCAGGCGCTGTAATAAGTGACGCCGATCTGACAAAGAAAGTTTCAGTGATGTCACAAGGCTTCCAGGCTGCATCAGCAGCGAACACGGGCTTCCCGCTTTCTACAGCTATGATGTGGGGCGGAGGAGCGCTTATAGCGGCATTGATCGCAACGGTGGTTATTTTGTTAGTACGCCGTCGCCGCAAACAAAACGAAGTGGAAGAAGAGGAAATTCCTCTTCCGGTTGCAACAGAGTTCCCGTCCATTACGCTGGACAGTGTAACGAACGAAAGTCAGGTGCGCAAACAATTGGAGAGTTTGGCCAAGAAAAAGCCAGACGAATTCGTCAATCTGCTGCGTACGTGGCTGGCTGACGAATAGAGGTGAACGAATTGGCAAAGGCAAGCAGTCAGGGATTAAGTGGCAGACAAAAAGCAGCAATTTTGTTGATTACATTAGGTCCGGAAGTATCGGCTCAAATTTTCAAACATCTGCGCGATGAGGAGATTGAGCAACTTACGTTGGAAATTGCCAACGTTCGTAAAGTTGATGCTTCCGAAAAGGACATGATCATGTCCGAGTTTCACCAGATCTGTCTGGCACAGGAATATATCTCTCAGGGCGGTATCAATTATGCAAGAGAAATCTTGGAGAAAGCTCTGGGTTCTACAAAAGCACTTGAAGTCATTAATCGTTTGACAGCTACGCTGCAAGTCAGACCATTCGACTTTGCACGCAAAGCAGACCCGAATCAGATTTTGAACTTTATTCAGAATGAAAGCCCTCAAACCATAGCTTTGGTTCTGTCATACCTGCAGTTCGAACAAGCAGCAGCGATTCTGTCCTCCTTACCACAGGATAAACAAGCCGAAGTCGCTCGAAGAGTCGCGGTGATGGACAGTACTTCCCCGGAAGTCATCTCTCAAGTGGAGCGAGTGCTTGAGCAGAAGCTGTCTTCTACCGTAACGCAGGATTACACGAATGCAGGTGGTATCGAATCGATCGTTCAGATTTTGAACGGAGTCGATCGGGGTACGGAACGTACCATTTTGGACTCTCTCGAAATTCAGGATCCAGAGCTTGCGGAAGAAATCAAAAAACGCATGTTTGTATTCGAAGATATCGTCAATGTGGATGATCGTTCGATCCAGCGTATTATTCGGGATATCGACAACGCAGATCTTCAGCTTGCACTTAAAGTGGCGAGTGAAGAAGTTCGGGATGCCGTGTTCCGGAACATGTCGAAACGGATGTCAGAAACATTCAAAGAAGAGATGGAGTTCATGGGACCTGTGCGTCTGCGTGATGTTGAGGAAGCTCAGACACGCATTGTAGGAACGATACGCAGATTGGAAGAAGCCGGTGAGATCATTATCGCACGCGGTGGAGGAGATGATATCATTGTCTAATTTGATTAAATCTTTCCAGTATGTACCCGTTGATGACCGTAAAAGACTCGAAAATCATCATCATTATGGTGGGACTGAGGCGTCTGAAACGGAATTAAATGGTGGAAGTGCTGAAGGTTTTGAAGCAGAAGTGCTTCAAGCACGCGTGGATGAAGAGACACAACGTCTTACCGCGGAGATGCTGGAAGATGCGAAGGAGTTTGCAGAAAAGCAAGTACGTGATGCTTCAGAAGAAGCGGAGCGCATGCTTCAAGAAGCCCGTGAACAGATCGATAGCTGGTGGCAGGAACAACGACAACAGGATGAACATCTGACCGAAGCACTCCGTTCACAAGGTTTCCAACAGGGTTTTGAAGAAGGTAAAGTACAAGCTGAACTGGATCTCCAGGTGCAGATCGAAGAGATGATGAAGGAAGCCCAAGAAGTTCTGCAGGAGGCTTACGTAGCAAAAGATCAGATTATTCAGGAAGCAGAACCGTTCCTGGTTGATCTTGCTTGCGGAATCGCTGAAAAGGTCATTGATAAACAGCTTTCCATTGAACCCGAGCAGACATTGGAACTGATACGCCAAAGTCTGTCACGTAAACGGGAACAAGGACAGATCACACTTTGTGTGGCTCCTGATCAGTTTACATTTGTACAGGCAGCTCGCGAGGAACTCTCCCTCTCTATTGACTCTCAGGCTGAATTGCAGATTTTGCCTGATTCTACCGTCAAAGATAAAGGATGTGTCATCCGTTCTTCATTTGGAAGCGTAGATGCGAGAATAGATACACAGCTTGCTGAGATTAAAAAAGAACTGGTCCGCATAGCACTTGAGGATGAGGAGCGAAAAAATCAACATGAAGGTTCTTAGTTCACAACGATACATGGAACATTTGCAGCAATTTGATCCCGTTCGCATTAACGGCAAAGTTACTCAGGTCATTGGTCTTATGGTTGAGTCTGAAGGGCCGGATGCAAGTATCGGCGATGTATGTTACATCTACCCTGGAAAATCAGCCAAGCCTCTTCAGGCCGAAGTCGTTGGGTTTCGAGATAACAAAGTGCTGCTAATGCCACTGGGTGAACTTCAATCGATTGGTCCGGGTTGCGATGTAGTCGGTACAGGCAAACCACTTGGAGTTCAGGTAGGCTCCGAATTACTGGGTAAAGTGTTAGATGGACTGGGACAACCGCTTGACGGTTCACTCCTTCCCTCCAGAATGCCGATGTACTCGACTTCCAATAAACCGGTGAATCCAATGGATCGTCCGCGTGTACTTGAAACGATGAGTGTTGGTGTAAGAGCCATAGATGGATTGCTGACTGTAGGCAAGGGACAGCGTGTAGGTATATTTGCCGGTTCAGGTGTTGGTAAAAGTACTTTGATGGGTATGATCGCCCGCAATACTGCGGCAGATGTCAATGTAATTGCACTTGTAGGTGAGCGGGGACGTGAGGTTCGCGACTTTATTGAACGGGATCTTGGTCCGGAAGGACTGGAACGCTCGGTAGTCATCGTTGCAACTTCAGATCAGCCTGCCCTGGTTCGGATCAAGGGAGCCGTTATTGCTACCACCATTGCGGAGTATTTCCGGGACCGTGGAATGAATGTAATGCTGATGATGGATTCGGTTACTCGATATGCAATGGCTCAAAGGGAAGTTGGTCTGGCTGTAGGGGAACCTCCGGCAATGAGAGGATATACACCTTCGGTGTTCGCAAGTTTGCCCAAACTGCTTGAACGGGCAGGGACAGGACCTACAGGCTCAATTACAGCCTTTTACACCGTTCTGGTCGACGGGGATGACATGAACGAACCGATCGCGGATGCGGTAAGGGGGATACTGGATGGGCACATCGTGTTAAACCGATCTATAGCGAATAAGGGTCATTTCCCAGCTATCGATGTGCTAGCCAGCATAAGTCGTGTCATGAAGGATATTGCTCCTGAAGAGCAGATGGAAGCTGTTAATAATATGAAGCGTTTGATGTCTGTGTACAAAGAGTCGGAAGATTTAATCAATATTGGAGCTTACCAGCGGGGATCGAATGCAGCCATTGATGAATCAATAGACCAGATTGATAGTATATGGAATTTCACAAAGCAGAAGGTTGATGAAAAAGTTACTTTAAGTGAAGTACAGGAACGTTTGATTCTTGAATTTGCAAGGAGATGAATGGGTAAACGATGAAATTTCGATATCATTTCCAGAAAGTTGTTGACCTGAAGAGCAATGAGAAAACACAAGCAGAGTGGATGTTATCCACAGCGATCGGAAAGCTTCAGACGGAGGAAGAGCATCTGATACAACTTCTGAATGATAGAAGTAATCTGGTCGGTGTTATCCAATCTGCTGCGGAAAGTATAGCGTCTGTAAACCGTTTGCAGGAGATGCAGCGTTATGTTCATCACCTTGACGAGTGCATCTCACGTAAAAACAGTGATGTTAGACATGCTCAGGTCAATGTGCAACAGAATCAGACATTTCTAAATGGGAAGATGATTGACGAAAAAGTATGGCTTGGAGCGAGAGACAAGGCCAAAATCAGTTTTCAGCAGGAGATGCTCCTCCGGGAACAGAACGATCTGGACGAGATGGCAACTGTACGCTTCGCTGCCAAAGCCGGACGCGCGAATTGATGTGAGTTGGCGCGAAGTTGTCTCGTGAGGGAGGAATGAACGATGGCTGTTAAAGACGATAGCGATATAGAAAAAGAGTCGGGAGGCGGTTGGGAAAAATTTCTCATGATTTCAATCCCGATTGTATTCACCGTAGTATTGCTCGGCGTATTACTTACTCTATTTAATGTAGATATTCGTAATAATTTGCTTGAAGTTGCCAACAAGATTCCAGTAGTCAAGGAATGGGTGCCTGATCCTGTGCTGGACCCGGAGAAAGAGAAGCTGGAGAAGAGCGAGCAGCAGGTTGAAAGTGCTGAAGCGACAATCGAAAAGCTGAAGTCTCAAGTAACCGCCAAAGAAACAGAACTCAAAGCGGCGCAGGAAGCGACAACAACAGAGGCTAAAAAAGCAACTGACCTTCAGAAGAAGTTGGATGATGCAGAAAAGGCTACTGAAACTGAAACTGCAGCGGCAGCGGCGACTCCGGAAACGGTATCCGATTATCAGAAGCAAATAAAAGATCTGGCTAAAATGTATGCGGATATGAGCCCGAGCAAAGCTGCACCCATATTGCAAAATATGACGAATGAAGAAATGGTATTGTTGTTGAATGTCATGCAATCAACTGCTCGGACTAAGGTGCTTGAAAAGATGGACCCGAAAACAGCAGCGGATGTCACGATGATGATGAAGGATGCGAAACCATCTGGAGACTTGGCACTGGATGCGCTGCAATCCAGATTGAAGAAGGAAACTGCCGCAACTTCAACCGCAGCAACAACTACAAGTAAGAACCTGGATAAAAATCAGCTTAGTCAAACGTTTGCTTCGATGTCTGCTTCAAGTGGTGCCAAGCTTTTGTTGGAAACATACAAGTTGAGTCCGGATAAAACATTGACCATTCTGAACTCGGTAGATGATGCAACACGATCGCAATTACTCGAAAATATGTCTACAGAGAATTCAGTCGAAACTGCAAAGATTCTGAACAAATTAATGGGCAACAAGTAGATCTGATTCATCTGATATAACCGAGAGGAGGTGAAAATAAATGTCGATCGTATATCAAATGACATCCACAACATCTGCAAAAGCCACAGCAACAAGTCAGGCAACGGGGACACAATCTAAAGGCTCAACCGCAAGTGCTGGTGGTGAATTTCTGCAAACTCTTGCACAGACATTATCCGGAGGATCCACAGAAGGCGAAGCTTCGAGCACCGCTGGAAGCTTAACAGCGAATCCATTGGTAGTATCCTTTGCCTCAAGTGAAGATGGGGAAGAGACCTCAATCACGGATATACTGAATTCGTTGTTCACGGACTTGGATTCGCTTGATGAAGCTTTGGAGAATGATCCAGCTCTACTTGCAGGCTTGCAGACTTTGATTCAACAGATGTATACACAATTAAATGATTCTTCAGGTACCCACGCGGAAGGTTCTGATGTATCTTCGGATGGAGCTGGAAGCGCCGGTACAGTGCCTGCAATTGAACTGTCTCAGCATCCGGCAGCGGTTCGTTTTGTTTTGCAGGATATGCTTACTCAGCTAGTAGCCGGTATGAGTGAACCAGAGAGCGCGGTTGCGAAGAACGCACCGGAATTCAAACATTTGCTTCAATCTCTGCAGAGTCAGTTGCAAGATGCTGGATTGGATACAGCTAGCAACAAAGGATGGAATGAACTGAAATCTATATTGGATACATTGACTGCAGTTAAGGATCAGGTTGTACAAGTTGCTCCAACAACTATGCATCTAACCTCCAAACAGGATTCGGTTGTCCCGCAAGTTCTTGTTGCGGCAGCAGCTAATTCGGGAATTAAAGTCACAGGTGACGCGGATACCACATCTGCTTCAAACCCAGGTGGAGAAGTGGATCACTCAACCATCATTACAGCAGGAGAGTTGTCCTTGCGTACATCAGGCACAACAGCAGGCAAACCGGCTGAACCTGTAATGCAAACATCACAATTTGCCAAAGAGATGACACAATTTGTTGTGAGCAAGTTGGATATTGTACAGCAAAAAGGTTTTTCCGAGGCGACCATCTCACTCCGTCCTGAGCATCTAGGCAAGTTGGATGTACAGATTACCTTACAGAATGGACAATTGGTTGCAAGGTTTATAACAGAGCACACGATGGCCAAAGACATGCTTGAACAACAGATGATGCAGTTACGTTCTTCTCTTCAAGCGCAAGGGATTCAAGTGGAACGTCTTGAGGTCACACAGAACAGTTCACTCGGATCACAGATGTATCAGGATGGAGGCCGTCAGCCGGGAAGCAACTCTCAGCAACAGCGCCGTTCCCGTGAACGTGAGGAACAATCAGATGATGCAGTAGCTACAGCGGGGATTCAAGAAGAATTGCGTAACTGGCGTAGCGAGCAAGTAGATGGCAACGAATCTCTGAGAGATACGTTTAGTGCGAAGGCTTAAATAGAAATGAGGTGAGCAAATGGCTAATGAAATTGTTTCAACCAATAATACCTGGCCGAACTATTCCGCAGCTAATAAAGCAACGACAAGCGCTGCTACAAAAGAATTGGGCAAAGACCAGTTTTTGAAAATATTGATTACCCAGCTTCAGAATCAAGATCCGATGCAGCCGATGGAGGATAAGGAATTTATCGCTCAGATGGCACAGTTCAGCTCGGTAGAACAACTGGTCAATATTTCTACACAACTTAAAACGCTGAATCAGTCACTTGGAGCGGTATCCGGCATGATTGGCATGGAGGTTAGCTGGCTTTCTTCTAATAAAGAGGATAACGGGACTCTTCGTCAGGGTATTGTCGATTCCATCATTGTAAGAGATAGTGTTCAATACGCAAAAGTGGGCAAAGACGAAATTAAGCTGGATGAGATCATTCAGGTGAATTATCCAAAACAGACAGAAGAGAATAAAACTCCAGTACAGAACGTTCAGGATGTAGCCCCTGAAATGAACGAGAGCCAAGAACCTGAATCATCCGCTGAAACTGTTGATACGGAAGATAGCGGGAAAACGATATGAGTGATCGCATAACGGTTGGACAATTATATTCAGGCCCGATTACACCCAATATGCTTCAAAGACCCAAAACAGGAGATGCCTCAGCTGTACCCGAAAAACCTTTTGCAAAAGTACTGGAAGATAATCTTCTGAAATTGAGCAATCATGCTGCCAAACGACTGGAACAGCGTGGAATTGAACTCAAAACCGAACAAATGGAACAGATCGGCTCTGCTTTGGACAAGGCTGCTGCTAAAGGAGCCAAAGAGTCTCTCATTTTGATGAAGGATATGGCTTTTATCGTCAATGTCAAAAATCGTACGGTGGTTACTGCTATGGATAGTGAAAGCATGAAGGATAATGTGTTCACTCAGATTGATAGTGCTGTAATCATTTCTTGAACGGCTGGCCCTTCTCGGGAGCCGGAATGCCGCTGACCGACTGACGCGGTAACCAAATGAAGACTGGGAGGAATTTCTAAAATGTTGAAATCAATGTACTCAGGCGTTTCCGGGATGCGGGGTTTTCAAACCAAACTCGATGTAATTGGTAATAATATTGCGAACGTAAACACGGTTGGCTTTAAAGGTAGTCGAGTGATGTTCAAGGATATTATGAGTCAAACCACTGCAGGGGTAACTGCACCTGGCGATGCAACGGGTGGTGTCAACGCGAAACAAATTGGTCTGGGTGTATCCGTAGGTTCAATTGATACGCTGCATCTGGCAGGTAGTCCCATGACAACGAATAATCCAACGGATCTTCGGATTAACGGAGATGGATTCTTCCTGGTACGTTTGAGTGAAGATCAGGAAGTCCCTTACTTAACTCGCGCGGGTGATTTCCATGTTGATGCTGCGCGTAACCTTTTGACTTCGGATGGATTGTTTGTTCTGGATAGTGGTGGCGGAAATATTACGATTCCAGACGATGCTGTATCCTTCACTATTGGTCAAGATGGAACGATCAACCAGACCATGGCAGACGGAACTATTGAAGCGGGTCCACAGATTGGAATTGGTAAAGTTGTCAATCCGGAAGGTCTTGAGAAAATCGGGGGCAACTTGTACCGCATGACAGCGAATGCGAATCCGGATGGAGCCCTTGAACCATTGACAGCGAACAGTGCTGAGAATGGAACAGGAGCCATCATTGCTGGACAGCTCGAGATGTCAAACGTAGATCTGACTGGTGAATTTACAGAAATGATCGTTGCTCAGCGTGGATTCCAGGCGAATTCCCGGATCATTACAACGTCGGATGAAATACTTCAGGAAGTGGTTAACCTGAAACGTTAATAGCTGATTGGTAATTTTTAAAACGTGGGGGAGCTTACTCCTCCCACTCTGATCGAGGGGGCTTAGCATGATTTCGGTTACGCGGTTAAATGGTTCTCCCATGTGGTTAAATGCGCTGATGGTTGAAATTGTGGAAGAGACGCCGGACACGTATATTACTCTGGTAACTGGAAAGAGACTGATTGTGCTTGAAAAAGCAGATGAAGTTATTTCCAAAATTAAAGATTACAACCGTGAAATCGGGGTTCAGGCAGCCACTATTAAAGTGCAGCAAACGGAGGAATCCTGATGAAAAAGATGATGCCTTGGCTAGCAACGATGTTGCTTGCTATCACACTCATTGTGGTGGTTGTGTTTGTATTTATGCAAGGCCAGAACAAGAATGACGACACACATACTGCTGCAGCTTCTGAAGAAAAAAAAATGACTGCGGATGAGATTGTAGAAGTTTCCTCAGAGCTTGGAGAAATTAAAACCAATTTGGCTGATACAGATCATGTTGTCGTTGTCAGCTTTTCATTCAAGTTGTCAGACAAAGTAGCCAAAGAAGATTTTGAGAAAATCAAAGAAATAACGGTGAAGCCTATTATCATTCAGACGTTTGCGGATACCAAGTCTGAGGAGCTGGCTACAGCGAAGGGCCGGGTTCAATTTAATGAGAGACTAACCGGACTTATTAATGAAGCTTTACCTGAGGGCAAGTTAAGCAGCACCAGTTTTTCAGCTTTTGTGATTGCGCAAATGTAAATGAACAGAACACGCTGTAGACCTGTAAGGGGGTGAGAACATGGTGGATGTATTATCACAAAATGAGATTGACGCCCTATTAGCAGCACTTTCTTCTGGCGAAATGGACGCGGAAGAATTGAAGAAGGAAGATACTCAAAAGAAAATTAGATCGTACGATTTCAAGCGGGCAGTACGTTTTTCCAAAGATCATATTCGAAGTTTGACTCGTATTCACGAAAACTTTGCACGCTTTCTCACCACTTATTTTTCAGCCCAACTGCGGACGTTCGTTCAAATCAATGTCGTTCAGGTCGAACAGTTGCCTTATGATGAGTTTATCCGATCTATTCCTAAGATGACGATATTGAACATTTTTGAAGCGGAGCCACTGCAGGGACGAATGGTGATGGAGGTCCATCCCAACGTGGGATATGCGATGTTGGATCGCCTGCTTGGTGGAAACGGAATTGCTCCGACCAAGATCGTATCGATGACGGAGATTGAGACGACCATCATGGAGCGGATATTCAGCCGTGCGTTTGAAAGTTTGCAGGAAGCATGGAAGACCGTGTTGGATATTTCACCAAGGATGGAAGCACTGGAGACCAATCCGCAATTTATGCAGATTGTATCCCCCAATGAGACTATTGCTCTGATCTCGCTCAGTACCAAAATTGGTGACACGACAGGCATGATCAATCTATGTATACCACATGTCGTTCTTGAACCTATTATGTCCCGGTTGTCAACTCATCAATGGTTTGTTTCGGAGAAGAAAACAAGAGCTCCGGAAGAATATGAAGCGTTAAAAGAGCGAGTGAACAAAGCCAAATTACCCGTTGTAGCGGAATTGGGAGAATCCAGAATTTCAATTGCAGAATTTTTGGGGCTTTCTGTTGGTGATGTCATTACCTTAAACAAACCTGTTGATGAGGGACTTTCCATTAAAGTGGGTGACAGACTGAAGTATATAGGCAGTCCAGGAACCATTAAGGACCGTGTGGCTGTGCAAATAGACGAGATTGTCACCGAAGGAGTTGAAGAATTTGACGAGTAAGGATTATTTATCTCAGGAAGAAATCGATGCTTTGCTCCGGCAATCGGAATCGATAAACAGTTCGGAACCGGCTGAGAAGACAGTTGATGATTTTTTGACTGAGCTGGAACAAGACGCCTTGGGAGAGATTGGTAACATTACATTTGGTAGTGCGGCAACGGCTTTGTCCACGCTATTAGGAATGAAAGTAGATATTACAACACCTAAGGTTTCCATTATTAGTCGAATACAGTTTGAAGAAGCTTTTCCTAAGCCACATGTTGCCGTTCATGTGAATTACGTGGATGGATTCGAAGGCATTAACTCGCTTGTCATCAAGAAGAGAGATGCTCAAGTCATCGCGGATCTGATGTTGGGTGGCGAAGGAAACCCGGTTGACGAAGAACTGAACGAAATCCATATTAGTGCAGTACAGGAAGCGATGAACCAGATGATGGGTTCCTCCGCGACCTCTATGTCCACGATCTTCAATCGTTTCGTGAATATTTCTCCTCCGGGAATCGATATTCTGAATTTGGAGAGCGGCGAGGGTGTCAGTAATCTTCCTGAAGATGAGACGTTGATTCAAGTTTCATTTCGTCTGTTAATAGGCGATTTGATAGATTCAAATCTGATGCAGTTACTTCCAGTACATTTTGCCAAAAGCATGGTAGATATGCTGATTGGAGGCGCGCAAGAGTCAACTGCTAGTGCTTCTGTGGCGACTACGCCTGATCCAGTACCGGCAGCGGTGACAGCACCGCCACCACCTGTTGCTGAACAGCCACCTGTACAGCAACAGGTGCCGCCACAAGCTCCACAGCCTCCTGCTCAGGACTATAACGGATATGGACAGGCTCCAATGGGTATGCCGCAAGGAATGCCGCCACAGCAGCCGTATGGCATGCCGCCGCAGCAACCTTATGGTGCACCTCAACATTACGGTGGAATGCCAAATAGGAATGTTAACGTACAACCAGTACAATTCGCCAATTTGCAAAATGGGGCGTTTGCTCATGTAGACGAGAACAATTTGAATTTATTGATGGACATTCCCCTTAAAGTCACCGTAGAATTAGGAAGGACCCAGAAGCAAATTAAAGATATATTGGAACTGTCACAGGGTTCGATTGTCGAACTGGATAAGTTGGCTGGTGAACCTGTCGATATTTTGGTGAATAACAAACTGATCGCCAAGGGTGAAGTTGTCGTTATTGACGAAAACTTTGGTGTTCGTGTTATAGATATCCTTAGCCAATGGGACCGAATTCAGAAATTACAATAAGCACAATTTAGGGAGGACTTTAATCAAGATGGCAAACCGAATTTTAGTCGTAGACGACGCTGCATTTATGAGAATGATGATCCGGGACATTTTGTCCAAAAATGGATATGAGGTTGTTGGTGAGGCACAGGATGGTTCACAAGCAATTGAGAAATTTAAAGAGCTTCGTCCAGATCTGATCACAATGGATATCACTATGCCTGAGATGGATGGCATTGCAGCTTTGAAAGAAATTAAAAAGATTGATGCGAACGCAAAAGTCATTATGTGTTCTGCAATGGGTCAACAAGCGATGGTAATCGATGCAATTCAAGCGGGAGCCAAAGACTTCATTGTTAAACCTTTCCAATCTGACCGAGTTATCGAAGCGATTAGCAAGACGCTGGGCAATTAAGAAAGATGATGATGGCTCAGGGAGATAATCCGGTAGGAACTGGCGCGGGAGCCAATTATTATTTACAGCTTGTATGGGTGATTGTTGTCCTGGTCGTCATTCTGGTCCTTATTGTCTATCTGATCCGGTTTTTAAATAAACGGAATCAGCAGTGGTTCCGGAACGGCACGATTCGTATTCTGGGCGGGGTCGGACTGGGACAAAACAAGTCGCTGCAAATTATAGAAATTGGTGGAAGTGTTTATCTGCTTGGTGTAGGTGAAGACATACAGCTGGTAGACAAAGTTTCGGATCTTGAAGAGGCGCAGCGAATCATTAATTCATTTGAACGAGATGCTGCTGCACAACAAGGGAGTCTTTCGCCTCTCATTGCCAAGCTCGCAAAACGCTTCCGTAAAGATGAACCGCCGCGGGAAATGGATTTAGAGGACACAACTTCTTTTCACGAAATGTTTGAATCCAAACTTCGGCAGATGCCTAACCGTAAAGAGAAGATGGAGAAGCTCCTGGATAAAGACAATACTACAGATCGGTCGAGGGATTCATGAAGAAAAAGATTTGGTTAGCGTGTTGTTTGATAGGACTTATCAGTCTGGCATCTGTTACGGTTGCCTTTGCCGAACCCATTCCGAATATTGATATTCAAATCGGAAATGGGGATGGGGGAACACCGAGCACGAGTTCACTGTCCATTATCCTTTTAATTACGGTGCTTAGTATTGCACCCGCATTACTGGTGCTGATGACCAGTTTTACTCGGATTGTAATTGTTCTGGGTTTTGTACGGACATCTTTGGGTACACAACAAATGCCACCCAATCAGGTGCTGGTCGGTTTAGCGCTCTTTCTGACACTTTTCATCATGTCACCGACGTTGTCTTCCATAAATCAGGTAGCACTTCAGCCTTATCTCAAGGGAGACATTACACAAATCGAAGCGCTTGAAAAAGCTGCAGATCCAGTGAAAAAATTTATGTTTACTCACACCAGAGAAAAAGATCTACTTCTGTTTATGAAGTACAATCAGACCGAACAGCCCAAAACATATCAGGATATTCCGATCACTGTTATGGTGCCGGCATATGTAATCAGTGAGTTGAAGACAGCATTCCAGATGGGCTTCATGATTTTTATTCCGTTTCTGGTAATAGACATTGTTGTCGCGAGTACACTCATGGCAATGGGGATGATGATGCTTCCCCGGTCATGATCTCATTACCTTTCAAAATACTGCTCTTTGTCCTAGTGGACGGGTGGTATCTGGTAGTCAAGTCACTGTTGCTGAGTTTTAATACTTGAGCCGGAAAGTTAAAGGAGGACGGTCATGACTTCGGAATTTATTATCGGTCTGGCCGGGAAAGCGGTATACACGTCATTGCTGGCCAGTGCACCCATGCTTATACTAGCTCTGGTTGTAGGACTTGCAATCAGTATTTTCCAAGCGACAACTCAAATTCAGGAACAAACATTGGCTTTTGTACCCAAAATTATTGCTGTGCTTCTGGCAATACTTGTGTTCGGACCTTGGATCTTGAATATATTGCTCGATTTCACGTTTAACATTCTCGACAATCTATACAGATACATAGGGTAGGCTTTAGCAGATGGAGACATTATTGCAAAGTTTTCCTGTCGCTCTGCTTATCTTTTGTCGAATAGCATCATTTTTTGTTACTGCGCCAGTCTTTTCAGCTCGAAATGTACCGAATTCAGTCAAAATTGGTTTATCTGCTTTTGTCACATTGTCTGTATATATGATAGATGGCATAAATCAGACCGTACCGACAGACCTTAGTTATATTTTGCTCATCATTAGAGAAATTTTGATTGGTTTGATTCTGGGGTTTGCTGCGTATCTATTGATGACGGCTGTGCAGACAGCAGGAACCTTTATCGATCTTCAGATTGGTTTCGGTATGGCCAATGTGTACGATCCGATGACAGGTGCTTCAGCGCCACTTACGGGTAACTTGAAGTATGCGTTCGCTACGCTTCTGTTTCTGACGATGAATGGACACCATTATTTACTGGATGCGATAGTCTATAGTTACCGATGGGTTCCGTTATCGAATGTATTTTTCCTGCGATTGGCAGATGGGAGTATAGCTGAATTTTTGCTGCGTACCTTGGGGCAATCATTTATGCTTGCTTTTCAGATGGCTGCTCCGATTGTAGTCGCATTGTTTTTGACGGATGTAGGATTGGGATTCTTGGCCAAAACGGCTCCGCAATTTAATGTGTTTGCTGTCGGAATGCCGCTTAAGTTACTCGTCGGGCTTGCTATTTTGCTTTTGCTGGTTCCCAGTTTTGCCTTTGTATTTAGCCAATTGTTCGAAGTAATATTTACATCCATGGAAAAATTGCTGGGAACCATCGGTCAAAGGCCGGGCTGAGTGAAACGGAGGATATGACTCGGATGAAACTTCAACTCGACCTCCAATTGTTTTCGGGGGAGAAGACAGAGAAAGCTACCCCGAAAAAAAGACAGGATGCACGAAAAAAAGGACAGGTTGTCAAAAGTATGGAGTTATCGGGTTCTTCGATTCTCCTGTTCTCGTTTTTGATTTTGTCGGTTTTCAGTGATTTTTACAAGGAACGCACAGTTCGACTGTTCACGGATATCTTCATCAATCGGTTGAACATGGAAATCACCGGTGAGAATGTAATGGCGCTTATGATGCGCTATGGCGTTGAGATTATGTTGTTGCTGGCTCCAGTATTGTTGGGGGCCGTCCTAGTAGCCTTAATCGTTAATTACATGCAGGTTGGTTTTCTACTGGTGGGCGAAGGCTTAAAACCGAAACTGGAAAAGTTGGATCCAATTAAAGGATTCAAAAATATTTTCTCTATGCGATCATTAGTCGAATTTGCTAAGTCCGTTTTGAAAATGACCATTATCGGCTATCTTGTGTACAGTACAATTACAAGTTACCAGTCTGATATTGCTTCGCTTTCTCATTTTTCACTGGATGCCATTTTACATTTTGCAGCCTCAATTACTTTAAATCTCGGAATCAAAATTGCGGTAGCTCTTCTTATACTTGCTATATTCGATTACATGTATCAAAAGTACGATAATGAGAAAAAACTCCGCATGTCCAAGCAAGACATCAAGGATGAGTATAAGAAAATGGAAGGTGATCCGCTGATCAAGGGTAAAATTCGGGAGCGTCAGCGTCGTATGGCTATGCAGCGTATGATGCAGGAAGTACCGAATGCGGATGTAATCATCACGAACCCGACCCACTTTGCAATTGCTTTGAAGTATGAAGGTTCCGAGATGGAGGCTCCGCAGATTATTGCCAAAGGTCAGGATTATGTTGCCTTGCGCATTAAGGAGATTGCCAAAGAACACGGTGTTGTTACGATGGAAAATAAGCCGCTGGCACGGGCATTGTTCCAGAGAGCCGAGATTGGTGATGCCATACCGGCCGATTTGTTTCAAGCGGTAGCCGAAGTGCTGGCTTATGTATATAAACTAAAGGGCAGAACGAGATAAAAGGGGATCGGAGGCCGTACATTCATTGAAAACAAAAGATTTAGCTGTCCTTTCGGGTATTATCGGCATTGTGTTGATGATGATTCTCCCGATCCCAATCTGGTTGTTGGATATGCTGCTCGTCATCAATATTGCAATTGCGCTGATGATATTGCTCGTTGCCATGAACAGCAAAGAAGCATTGCAGTTTTCTATTTTCCCAGCTTTGCTGCTAATCACCACACTATTTCGACTCGCACTGAATATTTCGACAACCAAGCTAATTCTTGGCGAAGGTGATGCGGGAGCCGTTGTTGCTACCTTTGGTAGCTGGATTGCCGGGGGCAAATTGCGATCGGGTTTGTTGTGTTTCTGATCTTGGTTGTTGTTCAGTTCATCGTTATCACCAAGGGATCGGAACGTGTAGCTGAAGTAGCTGCCCGATTCACACTCGATGCGATGCCTGGTAAACAAATGAGTATTGATGCGGATCTGAATGCAGGTCTGATCAATGAGCAGCAAGCGCGTGAGCGTCGTTCCAAGATTGAACGCGAAGCCGACTTCTATGGAGCAATGGATGGAGCAAGTAAGTTCGTAAAAGGAGACGCAATTGCAAGCATTATCATCCTCTTGATCAATTTGATTGGTGGATTTATCATCGGGATGACCGTGCATGGTCTTGACTTTGCTGAGTCACTTGCCACGTATTCCGTTCTAACCATAGGAGATGGATTGGTCAGCCAGATTCCAGCTCTTCTGATTTCAACAGCAGCAGGTCTCATTGTTACAAGAGCGTCATCTGAAGGAAACTTGGCAGATGATATTACGGGGCAGTTATTTACATACCCGATCCTTATTTACATTGTAGCTTTCGTTATTGCCATGCTCGGTTTTTTCACGCCAATTCATGTTATTACTACGCTTCCATTGGCAGGTGTGCTCGCTTTTGCCGCATGGCGGATGCAGAATAATCTGAATTTGAAGCAGGAAGCGGAAGAACAATTGGAAGAGGAACAGCAGATTGAAGAGGTCAGAAGCCCTGAAAGTGTCATTAACCTGCTTCAGGTGGACCCTATTGAGTTTGAATTCGGTTATGGTCTAATCCCGCTCGCTGATAATCAGCAAGGTGGGGACTTGCTAGATCGGATCATTATGATCAGGAGGCAGTGTGCTCTTGAAATGGGGTTGGTCGTTCCCGTCATACGGATTCGGGATAACATTCAACTTAGACCTAATGAGTATGTTATCAAAGTCAAGGGTAACGTGGTAGGCGGCGGAGAACTGTTGTTGAATCATTACCTTGCGATGAGTCCAGGTTATGAAGAGGAGTCCGTGACGGGTATTGAAACGACTGAGCCAGCTTTTGGGCTTCCTGCACTATGGATTGATGAAGTAACCAAAGACCGTGCGGAACTTGCAGGGTATACGGTTGTAGATCCACCTTCCGTTGTGGCCACTCATCTAACGGAACTGATCAAGAAGCATGCGCATGAGTTACTTGGAAGACAAGAGACGAAAGCACTTGTGGATAATCTTAGAGAGAACTACTCTGCGTTGGTAGATGAACTTATTCCTTCTGTCCTCTCCATTGGTGATGTGCAGAAAGTGCTCGCTAAGTTATTGCGTGAGAAAGTATCTATCCGTGACATGGTTACCATTTTTGAGACATTGGCCGACTACGGTACGTATACGAAAGACCCTGATGTACTGACTGAATATGTCAGACAATCGCTCTCGCGTCAGATTACTCAACAGTTTTCACAGAAAGGTGAGACACTTCGAGTGATCACGGTGGGTCCTGGCCTAGAGAAGAAAATTGCAGAAAGTGTGCAACAATCGGATCAAGGGAGCTATCTTGCGCTAGACCCGGTATCCACACAAAGTGTATATCAGAAGCTGAGTGAACAAGTGAATCGTCTGATTCAATCGGGTCAACAACCTGTTGTATTAACTTCTCCAACCATTCGGATGTATCTGCGTCAGGTTATTGAACGTACTATGCAGGATATTCCTGTTCTTTCCTACAGCGAGTTGGAGCCGAATGTTGAAATTCAAAGTATCGGGGTGGTGAACTTATGAGAGTAAAACAATACGTTGTTGAGACCATGCCCGAAGCTATGCTTCAAATTCGCAAAGACCTGGGAAGTGATGCCGTCATTCTGTCCACCAAAGAGATTAAGGTGGGCGGTGTGATGGGAATGTTTCGCAAAAAAAGGATCGAAGTTGTAGCTGCAGTGGACAAGGAAGAAACCAAGCAATCGCCGAAGCCAGTACAACATCAATTTACCCCTGTACCTCGTGCATTTGTGCCTGAAGCTTATCGGCAAACAGCTCGTTCGTTTGCTGCGGTTTCTGATGAGTCGGTCACAACGGATAGAGCTGATCAAAATGCACAGGAAAAATCTGTGGCTGCAATGTCTAAGTTTGAATCGAATAATATCGTTACAGACATAGATAACGGCTCGGATTCTTCGAGCACTGAACATAAACCGCGACCGCAAGGGGCGGATTTTTCGGGTTTAACAACTGCCTCTACTCAACTGGCTTCAGATCTGCAGCAGGACAAGTTAATGAATGAATTACAGGATCTTAAACAGATGATGACCAAGCTTTCAAAGCAAGGTACTTCTGCTGACCCTGTGCCCGAGGAACTGCATAAGATCAGAGAACGGTTGATGGAACAAGATGTTTGGCCTGAGGTATGGGAATCCTGGTTTGATTCGATTCAAGCAAGATTTACTGAGGGTGGATTGAACGAGCAAGAAATAGAACAAGCAGTAAGGCTTGAGGTCATGCATTTTCTTGAAAATCGTATTGACGAAGGCATTCTTCCCACCACTCGAATCGTGTATGTAGCTGGGCCAACAGGAGTCGGGAAAACAACGACAATTGCGAAATTGGCAGCTGAACAGATGTTCAAGAAACAGCGCAAAGTTGGATTCATTACATCAGATACGTATCGGATTTCTGCGGTAGAACAGCTTAGAACCTATGCATCCATACTGAATGTTCCACTTGAGGTGGTACAATCACCTGGTGATACACAACGCGCAATTTCCCGTTTAGAGGATTGTGATTTGATCTTTATGGATACTGCAGGAAGAAACTACAGAAATGAATTACTTGTCTCAGAACTGCAAAGTTTGCTTGCTCCTGTCGAGAATAGTGAAACCTTCCTCGTCATGAGCATGACTTCCAAAAGTGCCGATATGGTTCAGATTACCGAACATTTTAGTAAATATGGACTGGGTAAAGTGATTTTTACCAAAATGGATGAGACTGGAAGCTGCGGGCCGATGTTTAACCTTCTCTATCGTTTTCCACTCAAGCTCGCATATGTGGCTAATGGACAGAATGTTCCAGACGATTTGTTGAAGCCGGCAGCAGACTTGTTATCTAAACAGTTGTTGGGAGAATTGGCACAATGAAGGACCAGGCAGCTTCACTTCGAAGTATGGTCTCCGCACCACTGGAAATGGAAGGCGTGGAACGAGATGTCCGTTCTTCCAAAATCATCACTGTGGCGAGTGGTAAAGGAGGTGTTGGGAAATCCAATTTCACACTAAACTTTGCACTGGCATTACAGGCTTTGGGGCAAAAGGTACTTGTGTTTGATGCAGATATCGGAATGGCTAATATTGATGTTCTCATGGGTACTTCTTCTTCCTATAATCTGTACCACCTATTGTACCGACAAAAGACTATAAGGGAAATCATACAACTTGGTGCCAGCGGCTTGCCTTACATTGCCGGAGGATCGGGCATGAAAGAGTTGTTCTCTTTGTCCGATCGTGATCTGGAGTTCTTTGCCAGTCAAGTGGAGGATATTGCTCAGGAAATGGACTATGTCATCTTCGACACTGGGGCAGGACTTTCCAGAGAAAATATGAAGTTTATCGGTGCTGCCGATGAATGCTTGATTATAACCACGCCTGAACCGACTTCAATAACCGATGCTTATGCTTTAGTCAAAGTTATGCATGGCCAGGAAAATGCTACACCCTTTCGAATGATTGTTAATCGGGTGGAAGACGAACGGGAAGCGGAACGGGTGGCAGATAAAATAGCTGGAGTGGCAAGGCGGTTTTTGCAGACGGATATTCCGTTACTTGGATACATTTCAGAAGATGCTCAAGTGGTAAAGGCAGTCAAAAGACAAATGCCTTATAGCCTGGCGTATCCGAATGCGAAAGCCTCCAAAGATATAGAGAAGCTTGCCCTTCAATATTTGGCTGTACCTGCAACTCCGGAATCCGAAACCTTGACAGGAATCAGAGGATTTATGAAAAAGTGGCTTAAACGAACAACATGATTTCTGAATAAAGGAACAGGGGTGACACAACATGGCGGTGTATCAAGTATTGGTGGTCGATGATTCCGCTTTTATGCGTAAAATTGTTACGGATTTAATTGAAGCGGATTCGGAGTTTAAAGTTACGGCAACGGCATCAAATGGTAGGGAAGCTATTCAAAAATCGCTGGAATTGAAACCTGACATTATTACAATGGACGTTGAAATGCCCGAAATGAATGGGTTGGACGCATTAGAATCAATTATGAAGGAGTCCTTCGTTCCTGTAATTATGCTGTCTGGTATCAATGAACAAGGCATGAAAGAAACGATTATGGCGCTTGAAGCCGGGGCATTTGACTTCATTCGCAAACCATCTATCGCCCATGACCAGGATATCTCTCAAGTCGGTAAAGCCTTGGTTGAACGCATGCGTGCTGCGATGAATGAGATCAAACGAAAAGCCGATCGTGAAGTTTCTATGAAAAATAAAGATATTTCTGGAGGAACATCCGTTCCTCCAGCTCAGCCATTGCAGAGAGATTTTCCGGTACGGGATCGAGTGGAGCCTGTGAAAAAAACGATTGAACCTGTCCAGATTAGTCAACGCTCTTTGAGTGAACGGGCGGAAATCTTCCAGGCAAAATCAAAGCAATCAAGCGTACCCTTATCTCCCTCGAAACCGGGCCGTGTAGAGAAAAAGGCAGATCCGTTGCCGAAGCCTGAGCGTAAGTCGGGAACGATTGTAGAAAAAACGGTTAGGTCATCTAATCCAGCACAGACACCTAAGGAAATTCGATTACCTCATGCATCTCAAGTGGCAGCTGATCAGATAGCGGCAGCTGCTGCCTCTGCAAAAACCAGAGACTTGAGCAAACCTAATCCTGTTTCCAAAAGTACAGGAAGCCCGGAAGGGCCTTTCAACAAACTTGTAGCGATTGGTTGTTCTACTGGTGGACCTAGAGCTCTCAAGACCTTGCTTGAGCAGTTGCCTGCGGATTTGCCAGCACCTGTTATTATTGTGCAGCACATGCCGCCCAATTTCACCCGTTCTCTGGCTCAACGATTGAATACGTTCAGTCCATTACATGTGGTTGAAGCTGAAGAGGGCATGGTCCTGAAGAAAGGGACCGCCTATATTGCACCCGGCGGATTCCATGTAAAAGTTAACAAAACAGCAGACGGGAAGTTTACTTTGAAGCTGACAGAAGATCAACCAGTGAATGGGCATAGACCCTCAGTGGATACGATGTTTGAGTCACTTCTGCCGTTTACATCTCTACAACGGCATCTTGTTTTGCTAACGGGAATGGGTAGTGATGGAGCACGTATGATGAAGAGATTATACGATGCAGGTGTCACATCAACCTTTGCCGAGAATGAAGAAACTTGTGTTGTATATGGTATGCCGCGTTCTGCTGTAGAGCTGCAATGCGTACGTCATCTTCTGCCACTGCAGGAGATCGCGTCTAAACTTGTTCAAGCTGTTAAATAACAGAGTGTAACTCACGGAGGAGGTGCCTCACAATGGACATGAACCAATATCTATCTATGTTTATTGATGAGTCTAATGATCATCTGCAATCGCTTAACGAAAACATGCTTAAACTTGAAGGCAATCCGGAAGATCTGGGAATAGTTCAGGTTATATTCCGCTCTGCTCATACCTTGAAGGGTATGGCGGCAACAATGGGCTTTGAAGATTTGGCATCGCTGACGCATAAAATGGAAAATGTGTTGGATCTGGTGCGTAATGAGAAGTTGAAAATGCAGGATTATATTTTTGATACGCTGTTCAAGAGTCTGGACGCTTTGGAAACTATGGTTCAGGATATTACCGAAGGTGGACAAGGTAAAGCGGATGTGTCCTCTATCGTAGCTTCGCTTCATGCCATTGAAAATGGTGAAATTACAAACGGAGATGCTTCTGCAACAAAACCAAACAAGCCAGCTGACGCTTCTATTTCTTCGGCTGTGGAGCTGGATGAATTCCAATATTCGGTGCTTGATCAATCGATTGCCGAAGGTCACCGTGTGTTCTATGTTGATGTGCTTATTAGTGAGCATAGCCAGTTAAAAGGTGTTCGGGCTTATATGGTCTTTGATATGCTGGAACGTTCAGGTGAAGTCGTTAAGGCTTATCCATCCGTTCAGGATATTGAGCAGGAGAAGTTTGAGCGCAGTTTCTCGTTGTATTACATAACAACTAAAGATGCGCAACAACTGGAAGAAGGCATTATGAGTATCTCTGAAATTGAAAGTGCGAAGCTGATCCAATTGGATCAGGAGACTCTGCAGCAGATGGCCAATCAGGTCGCAGCCACAGTTGAAGCGCCAACCGCACCGATTATTGTAGCTGAGGTTGCTTCGCCCGATAAGAATTCTTCATCCAAAGAAGAAGCCAAGACGGCACCAGCCAAAACAGCTGCGCCGAAACAAGCTGCTGCACCTTCACGTACCATTCGTGTAGATATTGAACGCCTTGATGTATTGATGAACCTGTTTAGTGAATTGTTGATTGACCGTTCACGTCTGGAGCAACTGGCCAGTGAGACAGGCAACAATGATTTATCCGATACGGTAGCACATTTGAGCAGAGTTAGTACAGATTTGCAAAATATTGTATTGAAATTGCGGATGGTTCCGGTAGATACCGTATTTAATCGATTCCCACGCATGATTCGGGATCTGGCTAAGACTCTTGATAAAAAAATCGATCTGGTGATTACAGGTGCTGAGACGGAACTGGATCGTACGGTCATTGATGAGATTGGTGATCCGCTTGTGCATTTGCTGCGTAACGCGGTTGACCATGGTGTGGAATCCATTGCAGAGCGCGTAGCAGCAGGTAAACCAGAGATGGGTATAGTAAACCTGCGCGCCTTCCATAGTGGAAATCACGTATTTATTGAGATTGAAGATGATGGCAAAGGAATCTATCGCGACAAGCTTTTGAAAACTGCTATTAAACGTGGAGTTGTAACCGAAGAACAAGGTGCCAAGATGAGCGACGATGAAGTGAATCAACTATTGTTTGCACCTGGTTTTAGTACTGCTGATATTATCTCGGATATCTCTGGCCGGGGCGTTGGCTTGGATGTCGTGAAATCTAAAATCACTTCACTTGGCGGTAATGTAACTATTCATTCCACTCCAGGCAAGGGCACGAATTTCTCTGTTCAACTTCCTTTGACTCTTTCCATTATTGCTGCAATGCTTGTACGGCTTGGTTCAGAGAAATACGCGGTTCCTTTGTCCTCTATTGTAGAAACGGCCATTGTTCAACGTGAGCAAGTTCGCAATATTCATGGCAATAAAATGATCACGTTCCGTGAGTCACTGATTCCGTATCTGTCCTTGAGCGAAGTATTCTCTGTACCAGATTTCAATGATGCTGATGAGCAGGAAACAGAAATTGTCGTCATTCGTAAAGGTGACCGTCTTGCAGCCGTAGCTGTTGAGGAATTTATTGGTCAGAGTGAGATTGTTCTCAAATCAATGGGAACCTATCTGCCTGCTATTGAAGGGATCTCCGGAGCAACCATTCTTGGAGATGGACAAGTAGCCCTGATTCTAGATCCTAATGCATTTATTAAATAGCATATAGCTAAGTCCTACATTTAATAGGGAGGTTTTTTACATGGAAGAAGAGTTGAAAGTCATCGTCTTTAAATTAGGTTCCGAAGAGTATGGTGTTGAGGTTGATAAGGTTCAGACGATTGAGCGTATGATGCCAATCACCCGTGTTCCCAAAACACTATCCTTTGTAAAAGGAGTCATTAATCTACGCGGGGTTGTAATTCCGGTCATTGATCTACGTGGTCGATTCTCCCTGCCAGAATCGGAGTATACAGATCAGACTCGTATTGTCATTGTGGGTGTAGACGACATGCAAGTTGGCTTTATCGTTGATTCTGCCAATGATGTTATTGATATCAAGAGCAGCGCCATTGATAGCCCTCCTGAAGTAGTTGGAGGAGTCAAAGCGAGATACCTGCGTGGTGTGGCTAAATTGGAAAATTCACGATTGCTGATTATGCTCAACCTGAATGAAGTATTAAATAAAAGCGAGATTGTACAGCTGGAAAGTGCTGAGGGCTAGCACCGTGGGAGTGTTCAACCGATTTGAGGTATTCCAGATGGATGTGCTCAAAGAGGTCGGTAACATTGGAGCAGGCAACGCCGCAACGGCGTTGTCTCAGCTCCTCAATAGACCGATTGATATGGGTGTACCTACAGTACAGATGATCCCTTTTGAAGAAGTCGCTGAAAAAGTAGGCGGTGATGAACGCATCGTGGTTACCGTATTTCTTCGCGTAGAAGGTGAAGCACCGGGAAATCTTTTCTTTATGATGACACCGGAGACTGCTAGAATGTTGTTGAATAGACTTGCCGGATTTGACTTGAAAGAAGGACTCGATTTCTCGGATATGGAGCAGTCAGCACTTTCCGAAATTGGAAATATCCTGGCTGGATCATACCTTTCTTCTTTGGCAGATTTCACGAAATTGTCCATGTATCCAACCGTTCCTGGACTTGCTATTGATATGGCAGGTGCCATTCTGAGCTACGGATTGCTGCAATTTGGCGAGATGGGTGACGAAGCATTGTTAATTGACACATCTTTCTTTGAGGGTGAAGATCAGGTTGAGGGTCAGTTTTTCCTGATTCCGGATCCGCCATCATTTGCTAAGATATTTGAATCGCTAGGGGTGCCAATGGACCATGATTGAGGACAAAAGCGTCGTTAAAGTCGGTATGGCGGATTTAAACATTGCTCATCTTCCCGGCATAATCCGTACGACTGGCCTTGGCTCGTGTGTGGGATTAACCATGTATGACCCACATTTGAAGCTGGCTGGAATGGCGCATGTCATGCTCCCTACGTCAGACATAGCTCGTGAAGGGAAACTGAACACAGCCAAGTATGCGGATACAGCGTTGCCTGAGCTTTTGGAGAAGATGATAAAACTGGGTGCTTCTCGCTCACGTATTGTGTCAAAAATGGCTGGAGGCTCACAGATGTTTGCCTTTGCTGGTGCCGGGGATACGATGCGTATTGGACCACGGAACGCGGATTCTTGTCGAGAGTGGTTGGACAAGCTCAAAATTCCACTTCTTGCAGAAGATACAGGTGGGAATTACGGACGGACCATTGAAATGGATTGTGAAACTGGACTGTTGACTATTCGAAGTGTACAAATGGGTGTAAAGGAACTATAAGACTATGATAGGAAACTACCGCATTAATCTTGGAGCAGGCATCCTTGGATTCATTTTTACTTTTTTTGTAGCATACAGCAGCAATGTGTTGACGACCAGTTTAAATCGCGGATTGATCGGATTCGTAGCCTGGTTTGTCCTCGCCTATGCTTTGCGCTGGGGGTTGGGAATGCTGCTGCTGGGCCCTCGGGTAGAAGGACATGGATATGGTTATGATTCACCGAGTGCTCAAGATCAAAGAGGTTCACAGGTGGACATCAAACTCGAAGACGATGGACAAGAGCTGAATGACTTGCTCAAAAGTGGACAGAACGCCTCCTCGGGCGATGATCTTCCGCCATCTGAGACGAAAGCTCCAACGGGATTTGCTCCTTTGGATCCGCCTAAACTTGTCCGGACCAAAGATCCGGAGGAATTGGCGCAGGCCGTTCGTCACCTGACAGACAAATAAGGAGGGTGAAAGCAATTGAACGAGCGTAAAGCTTCACATTTGAACCATTCTGATCTGTGGGAAAAGTGGAAAGAGCATGGAGATCTTGAAGCCAAGAAGAATTTGATTGAAAAATATCTTCATATTGTAAATTATGTATCTGGTCGTTTGGCTGTTGGTTTGCCCAAAAATGTCCCCAAAGATGACTTGGAGAGTAATGGAGTTATGGGTTTGATTGATGCATTAGAGAAATTCGACTATGAACGTGGTCTGCAATTTGAAACCTATGCATCATGGAGAGTGCGTGGAGCTATACTTGACGGTCTGCGTCAGGGAGATTGGGTTCCGCGTTCTGTTCGGGAGAAGGCCAAGCGGATTGAAGACGCTTATCAACAGCTGGAACAAAGCTATCTCAGGTCCGTTAGCGATGAGGAAATGAGCCAGTACCTGGATGTGTCAACCAAAGATTTTCAGAACATGCTTCAGGAAGTGGCAGTCATGTCTCTTTGCTCGCTGGAAGATCCAATTCGCGAAGAAGAGTCTGAGACTCGTCTCTCTTTAATGGTGGATGAGAAAGCTAAAAATCCGGATTATAAAGTGAATGAGTTTTATTTAAAGGATGTTTTGGTGCAAGGGCTTGAAAAGTTGACGGTAAAAGAGCGAACTGTCGTTTCACTCCTGTACTACGAAGATCTTTCTCTTAGTGAAATTGCGGAGGTTATGTCTCTTTCTCCGTCTCGTATCTCTCAGTTACATTCCAAAGCAATATTACGACTACGCGGCACGTTGGACAAACAGAAGGATTTGCTCATGCGTAAAGATTAATAGATAGAAAGATTATATATTGGAGTTTGGGGAGTGGGAAAGCTAAAAGGGGGAAGAACTGCGGTGACACAACGGACTGTTTTGGAACAGTGTTTAAGCATTGTTTTATCGGACGACAAGTGTACGGCCTACCTTGAATTTTCCAAAGAGGAAGAAGGCTTTACCTGCACATTCGATGAACTTGAACAATTTGTGGCGAACAAGGGTATCAAACAAGGTGTAGTGCGAGAGGCACTATTACTTTTTGTGAGTAACCCTGGAGCCTATTTGAAAGAAAAGTACAAGATTGCCGAAGGCATCGCTCCTATTCAAGGAACAGATGGATTTATCAAGATCCTGGCAGGCTTGGATGATACGAACGAACGACGACCGCTCGAAGCGGAAGATGGAAAAGTGGATTACAAAGAAGTGACCCGGCTAAACAATGTTCGGAGTGGTCAGATTATTGCAGAGCGAATCGCTCCTGTTGATGGAATACCAGGCAGAGCAGTAACCGGCGAGGAAATTCCTTATCGTTCTGGTAAAGAAGCCCGGTTTAAAGTTGGGAAAAACGTTGTGGTCAATCCGGATGGATCTGCTATGTACGCTGCCCTGGACGGATTGGTTACCAAAACGGACGGCAACAAACTAAACGTATTTCCGGTTTATGAAGTCAATGGTGATGTTGACTACAACAATGGCAATATCGATTTTGTAGGCACTGTTGTCATTCGTGGCAATGTACTTACCGGGTTCAAAGTTAAAGCGGCAGGCGACATTCGTGTCGTTGGAGGTGTCGAAGGAGCAGAACTGGAAGCAGGTGGCTCAATCGAAATCACGGGTGGCATTATTGGTTATAACAAAGGATTAGTACATGCGGGCCATAATGTTAAGTGTACCTTTATTCAAGAAGGTAACGTGGATGCGGGTGCAGATGTCCTGGTCTCCCAAAGTATTATGCACTCCAATGTACGTGCAGGTCATGGAGTTATCTGTGCAGGAACCAAGGGACTTATCGTTGGTGGCTCAATTCAGGCCGGTGAGAATGTTACAGCGCGTGTTGTAGGTAACAGTATGTCCACTGTTACTGTCATTGAAGTTGGCGTACTGCCTAGGCTGCGGAACGAGTTAAACGATTTACGCAAGGAAGTCAGAGAGCAGATGGACTCCTTGGACAAAACGAAGAAAGCTTTAACGTTATTGGATCAGTTAGCTGCTGCTGGACAATTAAGTACAGATAAGATGTCGATGCGAATCAAGCTAAGTGCTACCCAGAAATCTGCTCTTCGCCTAAGTGAAGAAACGAAGACTCGTATCTTTGAAATTGAGAAGGTACTTGAAAATACAAGCAAGGCTCGTGTTGATATTATGAAGATGATTTTTGGTGGCTCTAAGATAGTTATCGGCAGATACACGAAATTCATTAAAGATCCAGTCAGTCGAATGTCATTTTATTATCACGATGGTGACATTACAATGGTTCCATACGTTTAAGTACAGCATTCAGGCACATGAGGAATCCATTCGAAACCGTGAGGTGAGCGTATGAGTTTCAAAGCAGTGGAGTTGCAGATTGCGGTACCACGAACAAGTGAAGCGGGACGATATCAGAGTGAAGCCCAGCAGAGACCGATTACGGATCAGAGTCTCTTGGCAGAGCAAACAGCGAAAGAAGCAAATGAGGCAAGGCAGCGAAGTGAAGCAATGGATGAAACTTCACATACTTCGGTGCGTGATGGTCATACCCATGATGGGGATCAGCATAGTGGCTCTGATGGACAGGAAACTGCTCAGGTTCAGGAGAACGTCAAACCTGCGGAGCACCCGTACAAAGGAAAACACATTGATCTGTCTCTGTAGTAAACGATTGTGATGGACATGCAGTCTTACGCACCGATGGTTATATCAGAAGGAGAGAACCCAATTTGTCACCATGGATCATTATTGTCATATTAGGAGCCTGCGCAATTGCCTACGCATATATCATGCCCCGGAAAAATAAGGCGCAGGAGCCTGGGCATCAACTGGTGCAGGAGATGGAATCTACGCTTGAACATTACATGACCGAAATCGAAAATGATAACGATGCTCTTATTCAGCGTGTGTCTGAAATGAAAGGTGAAGCGACAGCAGCCGATCAACGCATGCAATCGCAACTTCAGGAACTACAGCAGCGATTGGATCAGCTGGAACAGAACAAACGGAATGAAGTTGTCGCATCACCAGTTCTACACTCAGTTAACATGCCGCTTCAAACTTCCGAAGGTTTGCAGGCGCAGGTGCTCATGGATAGCGTACGGGCAGAGGCAGCTCAGCAGGCGACAGAAGCAGTGCTACAGACCAGCAAAGTGGAATTGTTGCCTCAACGCGAATTGATCAAAGACCGATATGCAGAATTGTTTAATCTACATGCAGAGGGTAAGTCAATGGAAGCTATCTCCAAGCAGACAGGTATTCAGCGTGGTGAGGTACAGTTAATACTGCAACTGGCAGAACGGGAGGAGAGCTAAGTCATGGACAAGCGATCCTTATGGATTGGTCTGGGGAGCGGCATGATCGTTGGTGCAGTTTTGCTTCAACTGGCAACGGTGGGACAAAATGCATTATCTGATAGTAACCTTGACCCCGAGCAGACCGCCAATATAACCAAAGAACAACTTGAAACAGCTGCGAAAAGTTTGGATATGAAGTTGGTAGGTTCTGAAGAAGAGTTATACACAGAAGCAGAGTGGGTGGAGAAGAAAAAACAGGAGAGCAGTAAGTTGCAAGGTACAACAGCAACAGAACCTGGGACAGTAACCCCTACCAAGACACCTGCAGAGCCTGAGAAGCCACAACAACCTGCTGGAAGTGCAAGTAAAGAGCAGAAAGAGATAACTCAACCGAAGACAACAGAGCCTTCGACCCCGAGCAATCCAAAAGAGGCCACGGTATCATTCAAAGTACGTTCAGGCAATAGTCTGGCAATCGTTGCTGGAAACCTACAAACAGCAGGAATTGTCGATGATGCTCAGGCATTCATAAAGGCTGGCAAAGCTGAGCGAATTAACACCAAAATTCAAGTGGGTACCTATGCGCTCGAAAAAGGTGAAAGTTTCAAATCTATTATCGCCAAAATTACGAAAGAACCGTCAAGCTGAGCATGCTCGGACAGGACGGTTCTTTGCGTATTAAACAGTATGTCCCTGATACTTGACATAATTAGTATTATGCTCCGCATGAATTAAAAATTAATTGCTTCTTAATTGGCCCGGAGTATAAAGAAGATTTAGTTTCATAGACTGTTGCATCGGGTTGTCAGTTGTGCTATATTAGATAACGGTGTTAAAACACACGCATGTGCTAATTTTGTTGAGGGTGCTTTCCTGATGGAGAGTCTTGGCGAAAAATGATGCCGGCGGAGGACAAAATAAAACCATATTAGGAGGTGTGTGAAGATGGCAGTAATCTCCATGAAGCAGCTTCTCGAAGCTGGGGTACACTTCGGTCACCAAACTCGTCGTTGGAACCCAAAAATGGATCGTTATATCTTCACTGAAAGAAACGGAATTTACATCATCGACTTGCAAAAAACGGTGAAAAAAGTCGAAGAGGCTTACAATTTCGTTAAAGGAATCGCAGGAGAGAATGGTAAAATTCTTTTCGTGGGCACGAAGAAACAAGCTCAGGATTCAGTTAAAGAAGAAGCTGAACGTGCTGGTCAATTCTACATTAACCAACGCTGGCTCGGCGGTACCCTGACTAACTTCCAAACTATTCAAAAACGTATTGATCGTTTGAAACAGTTGGAAGCTTGGGAAGAAGACGGTACATTCGCTGTATTGCCTAAAAAAGAAGTTATCTTGCTTCGCAAAGAAAAAGATCGTCTTGAGAAATTCTTGGGCGGTATTAAAAATATGAAAGGCCTGCCAAGCGCCCTGTTCATCATCGATCCACGCAAAGAGCGTATCGCTGTTGCAGAAGCTCGCAAATTGGGTATCCCAATTGTTGGTATCGTTGATACGAACTGCGATCCGGACGAGATTGATTATGTTATCCCGGGTAATGACGACGCGATCCGCGCTGTTAAATTGCTGACAGGTAAAATGGCTGACGCTGTAATCGAAGCTAACCAAGGCGAAGAAACTTCCGCTTAATAGATTCGAACATATGCAATAAACTAAATTAAAAGGGTGGTTGGCAGGTGGATAACCTCTCACTGCCCTTTTTTTAGAGTGTACGTACAATACTTAATGTTGGAGGGAATTTATAATGGCAGTTAATGCGAGTGCAGTAAAAGAACTTCGCGAAAGAACGGGCGCTGGTATGCTCGATTGTAAAAAAGCACTGGAAGAAGCAAACAATGATGTGACGAAAGCAGCTGAATTGTTGCGTGAGAAAGGTCTTTCTGCAGCAGCAAGCAAAGCAGGCCGTGCAGCGACTGAAGGCGTTGTAGAATCTTACATCCACGCTGGTGGACGGATCGGTGTCTTGGTTGAAGTTAACTGTGAAACGGACTTCGTTGGTAAAACAGATCAATTTAAGGATTTTGTTAAAGATGTAGCTATGCAAATCGCTGCAGCTAATCCTAAATTCGTTACACGCGAAGAAGTTCCTACAGAAGAGCTGGAGAAAGAAAAAGAAATTTTGAAAGCTCAAGCTCTGAACGAAGGCAAACCAGAGAAAATCATTGAAAAAATGGTTGAAGGCCGTATCGGTAAATACTACGAAGAGTACTGCCTGCTGGAACAAACTTTCGTTAAAGATCCAGACAAAACAATTTCCCAGTTGCTGAACGAAAAAGTCAGCCAAATTGGTGAAAATATCTCCATCCGTCGTTTCGTTCGTTACGAACTGGGTGAAGGTCTTGAGAAAAAGGTAGACAACTTCGTAGAAGAAGTAATGTCCCAAGTAAACAAATAAGACGGTTTTCTATACCGGCAAGCAGGATTGATTTTCGAAGATATAAGAATGATAAAACTTCGAAGCGCGACTCCCTTATATCTCAGGAAAACAGTGCCTAACCGGTTAAACGTTTTTCCTAAAAGAGCGGAACACTCCTGTGTTCCTTTCTTTTTAAGCAGGAGGCCATGCGCGAGAAGTTTTGTTGGTTGAACACCGAGTGTGTTCGATTCAAAGTGGAGGGTGAATAATTGGAACAGCCAGTATTTAAACGTGTTGTCTTAAAGGTCAGCGGAGAGTCCCTTTCCGGTCAAAACGGTTATGGTATTGATGCAGAGACGATCTCGTCGATTGCCCAACAGGTAAAAGAGGTTGTTGCACTTGGTGTACAGGTTGCTATTGTATGTGGCGGCGGAAACATCTGGCGTGGAATTGCCGGTAGCGAAAACGGCATTGATCGGGCAACTGCTGATTATATGGGCATGCTGGCGACGGTAATGAACTCGCTGGCACTGCAGGATGCCTTGGAACAGATCGAAGTACCTACGCGTGTACAGACATCGATTGCGATGCAACAAATTGCAGAGCCTTATATCCGTCGCAGAGCTATTCGTCATCTGGAGAAGGGCCGGGTCGTTATTTTTGCAGCAGGTACAGGTAACCCGTTCTTCTCCACGGATACAACAGCAGCACTGCGGGCAGCGGAGATTGAAGCAGAAGTTATCTTGATGGCCAAAAACAAAGTCGATGGTGTATACTCAGCAGATCCGTTTAAGGACAGTACAGCTGTGAAATTCGATCAGTTGACTTACATGGATATACTTAACAAAGACCTTGGTGTAATGGATTCGACGGCATCCTCGCTGTGTAAGGACAACAACATCCCGTTGATCGTATTTGCCATTACGGAACAAGGTAACATCAAGCGTGTTGTTCTGGGTGAACGTATCGGAACAATCGTCAAAGGGAGTGTAGATTAATGCCACAAGCGGTTAAACAACATGCCGAAGAGCGTATGGAAAAAGCAATTCAAGCTTTGCGTCGTGACTTGGCTACTTTACGTGCAGGCCGTGCAACTCCAGCTCTTCTGGATCGAATTCAGGTGGAGTATTATGGAGCAATGACGCCACTGAACCAACTCGCTAATATCAGTACGCCGGATTCCCGTACACTGATGATTCAACCGTGGGACAAATCTTCCATGAGCGATATCGAGCGTGCTATCATGAAATCGGATCTGGGTCTTACTCCGGCGAATGATGGTAGCATGATTCGCCTGTCTATTCCGGCATTAACGGAAGAGCGCAGAGCGGAGCTTGTGAAGCTGACGAAAAAGTTCGGTGAAGAAGGTAAAGTTGCGATTCGTAACATTCGCCGTGATGCGAATGATGACATCAAGAAAATGGAGAAGTCAGACATTTCCGAGGATGATTCCCGGAGACATCAGGACGATATCCAAAAATCGACCGACAAGTTTATTGCTGAAGTCGATAAGGTACTCGCTGCCAAAGAAAAAGAAATCATGGAAGTGTAAGACAAGCGCAGCCCCTCCAATACGGTGGGGTTTTGTCTCTTTTTCCAAGCTTCAGATGAAGAAACTTCAGGGATTTTGGAGGAACAGGAATGATCAAACGGGTTCGGTCGTGGTGGAATGGGGCTGACAAGCAGGAAACGCTGACTATATCCGAGGATAATATCCCGCAGCACGTCGCCATCATCATGGACGGCAATGGACGATGGGCCAAACGTTTGGGACTCCCGCGAATAGCCGGGCACCAAAATGGCATGAAGGCGGTCAAACGTGCGACCATCGCGGCGGATGAACTGGGCATCAAATATCTGACGATGTATGCTTTTTCGACAGAAAACTGGACGCGTCCAAAAGAAGAAGTGGATTTTCTGATGCGACTTCCGCAAGAATTTCTAGCCATAGAGCTGGATGAACTTATAGAAAAAAATGTGCGTATTCGTATGATGGGACAAGAGGAACATTTACCATCACATACCATCAATGCCTTGCGGGAAGCTATTCGTCTTACGGAACATAATACAGGTCTCGTTTTGAACTTTGCAATGAACTATGGAAGTCGTCGTGAAATGACGGACTGTGTTAAACAGATCGCTTTGCAGGTGAAATCGGGGGAACTATCGGCAGAGGATATAACACCTGAACTCATTGACAGGCATATGCTGACGGCTGACATGCCCGACCCGGATCTGCTGATCCGGACCAGCGGTGAGTTGAGATTAAGTAACTTTATGCTCTGGCAACTTGCATATAGTGAATTATGGTTTACGGATATATACTGGCCCGAATTCGGCAAAAAGCATTTGCTTGAAGCAGTAGCCGAATATCAGCGCAGAACAAGGCGTTACGGCGGTTTGAAATAGATGGAGGATGAAGCCGTTGAAACAGCGATTAAGGACAGGAATCATAGCAGGTGTGTTGTTTTTAGGTTTTTGCATGCTGGGCGGACCCTGGTACCATGGTTTGGTATTGCTTATGGCTCTCATCGGTTATTATGAGTTTGTAAAGATGACCGGGGTGATGCCTTTTTCAGGTGTGGCCCTGATTGGATATGCTGGTATTTTTGCCATTGTATTTCCTTGGGAAATGCTTTGGGATGCAAGACCGCTATCTTTGTTACAGATCATCTGGATTGTAATGCTTGTACTGATGACCGCTTCAGTTGTTACTAAAAACAGGCTTCCTGTGAATACAGTAGCCATGCTTTTTCTCGGCGTGCTGTATATAGGAATCGGTTTTTATTACATTGCAGAATCCAGACATCTGCATCATGGGTTGTTCTGGACGTTCCTGCTGCTAGGTTCCATATGGGCAAGTGATGCAGGAGCTTATTTTGTAGGGAAATTAATGGGTAAAAACAAACTGTGGCCTTCCATCAGTCCAAACAAAACAGTGGAGGGCGCACTGGGTGGCATTGTGATTGCAGTTGTCACTTCAATTGTATTTGCACTCGTGTCAGATGGTTTGCTCTCATGGCAGAGAGCAATAGTGATCGGGATTGCCTGTGCAGTCGTAGGTCAGATGGGTGACTTGATCCAATCTGCATACAAACGTGTATATAGCATAAAGGATTCAGGCAATCTTCTCCCAGGGCATGGAGGCATTCTTGATCGGTGCGACAGCTGGATTGTTGTTTTCCCATTCGTACATATATTAATGCTACTGCCCTACTAAGAAGAACATGAGTCTGTGATAACAGGATTGTTCACCGTAGGTCACGATAATTAAAGATGAGGTGGAACATGAAAAAAATTGCGATTCTCGGGTCGACCGGTTCCATCGGAACCCAGACACTGGATGTAGTAGACAAGCACCCAGAACTCTTTCAAGTGGAGGGACTGGCTGGGGGAAGCAATACAGACCTGCTGATCGAACAAACCAAGCGTTACCGGCCGAAGAAAGTATCCGTTGGGTCCAAAGACTTGGCAGAGAAGGTAGCTCCTTATTTACCTGCAGGAACGCAGTTGTTCTACGGCACAGAAGGTCTGGTTGAAGTTGCAGCAGGGACGGATGCGGATACGGTTGTTACAGCTGTGATGGGGAGTGTTGGGCTGGAGTCGACGCTTGCTGCGATTGATGGTGGCAAACAGATCGGACTCGCAAACAAGGAGACACTGGTCTCGGCAGGGCATATTGTTATGGCGAGAGCCGCTGCAAAAGGCGTTTCCATATTACCCATCGATAGCGAGCACTCTGCGATTTACCAATGTTTGAATGGAGAAAATCGTGAGCGTCTGACAGGCATTACGATAACTGCTTCAGGTGGTTCATTTCGTGATCTGACTCGAGAACAATTGAAGGATGTGACAGTGGAAGATGCACTCAAACATCCGAATTGGTCAATGGGGTCCAAAATTACGATTGACTCGGCAACGATGGTGAACAAGGGACTGGAGGTCATTGAAGCACATTGGTTATTTGGTCTTCATTATGATCAGATCGGTGTCTTGCTTCACCCGGAGAGTATCATCCATTCCTATGTGGAGTTTAATGACACTAGTATTATAGCTCAACTGGGTAATCCAGATATGCGGGTTCCGATCCAGTACGCACTGACTTATCCTGACCGTTTGCCCTCACCGGCACAGCGTCTGTCTCTTGCTCAAGCAGGGAAGTTACACTTCCGCGAGATGGATATGGAACGTTACCCATGTTTAAGAATGGCGTATGAGTGTGGTAAAATGGGGGGGACTGCAACAACGGCATTTAATGCAGCCAATGAGGTTGCTGTAGCCCGTTTCTTGCGTAAAGAGATTTCGTTCCTTAAAATAGAAGATATTATTGCTTCTGTGCTGGAAGCACACCACAATGTGGACGAGCCTGATCTACAAGAAATTGCGCGATGTGATCAGGAGAGCCGAAAGCTCGCGTCCAGTCTGTAATCTCTTTTTTCACAACAAAATGGAAGAAGTGATTCTCTTGTGCAGCATCAGAGAATAATGATAATCTAGAGGGACAGACTGCGGTATGTGCCGTGAAGGAGGATGGATAGGGATTGGAAACCATACAAGTGGTATTTCTAACGGTGCTCATGTTCTTTGTCATCGTGACGGTTCATGAATGGGGGCATTATTACTTTGCCAAACGCGCCGGTATTCTTGTACGGGAGTTTGCGATTGGTTTTGGTCCCAAATTGTTCTCATATAAAAGAAACGAAACCCAGTTTACATTGCGTTTGTTGCCTTTTGGTGGATATGCACGGATGGCAGGGGAAGACCCGGAACTGGTAGAGATCCAGGAAGGACAGACCATTGCGGTAAGATCTGTTGATGACCAGGTGAAAATGATCTATCTGGATCAATTGGATAACCGTAAAAATGTAATACGTGGTGAAGTCGTCTCCATTGATATGGAGAAGGCCCTGAAGCTTCAACTGGATGTAGATGGTGAAATTCAGGAGTATCGAATACATCCCCAAGCGATGTTGGTAAGTCGTGGTAAACAAACGCAAATTGCACCGAAAGATCGTCAATTTGGTAGTAAAACCGTTGGGCAGCGCGCATTGGCCATTTTTGCGGGACCCCTGATGAACTTTATCTTGGCCTTTGTACTGTTTGCTGTATATGCACAGATGGCAGGAGTACCGGTAGAGAATCCGAAAAATTTGGAAATTGGCGAAGTGCTCGAAGGTGGAGCTGCTGATCAGGCTAACCTGCAAAAGGGAGATATTATTGAAACTATTAATGGTACTGCTATTGGTACAGATTCTCAAAAAATGGTGACGATGATTGCCGATTCCAAAGACAAGCCAATGGAATGGACACTGCGTCGGGGAAATGAAACGTTTAATATAACGATTACTCCACGAGCCGTAGAAGGACAAGAGGGCGGAAAAGTAGGAATCGTACCTACGTTGCCAACCCGATCTGTTGGATTTGTGGAGACTTTTACCGTATCAGGCATAGCTATGGTTGATACAACCAGAGTAATATTTGAAGGTTTCAAACATCTAATCAATCAATTTAATATGGATGATATCGGTGGTCCAGTTCGTACATTTGAAGTGACAGGGCAAATAGCCAAGCAAGGAATTGAGCAATTAACAAGATGGGCCGCCATTTTGAGTCTGTACCTTGGTATTTTCAACCTGTTGCCGATACCTGCACTGGACGGGAGTCGTCTTGTATTTTTGGGAATTGAAGCGTTACGCGGAAGACCTGTTGATCCTAACCGCGAAGGCATGGTACACTTCGTCGGATTTGCGATGTTGTTCGTGTTGATGCTGGCAGTAACATATAATGATATACTACGTTTAATTAACGGATAATTACGGTTTGACTGCACTCTGAGTAATCAGAGATAGTCGTTATGGGAGGACGCGGGAGTCTTATGTCAAAGGAAAATGATAAGCAATTCGTGACCGAAATCACTCCACAAGGCGAGGATTTCTCACGCTGGTACATTGATGTTATTAAAAAGGCTGATCTGATGGACTATGCACCCGTACGCGGTTGTATTGTGTTCAAACCAGACGGATTTGAAATCTGGGAGCATATTAAGGATGAGTTAGATCGTCGTTTCCGTGAAACGGGCCATCGCAATGCTTATTTCCCAATGTTCATTCCTGAGAGTTTCTTTCAAAAGGAAAAAGAGCATGTGGAAGGCTTTAACCCTGAGCTACCATGGGTTACTGAAGCTGGTGGAGAGAAGCTGGAAGAGCGTCTGGCAATTCGTCCTACATCTGAAACGATCATTGGTCACATGTATTCCAAGTGGATTCAATCGTATCGGGATCTTCCGGTATTGATTAATCAGTGGGCTAACGTAGTCCGATGGGAAAAAAGAACGTTGCCTTTCCTTCGCACAACTGAGTTCCTATGGCAGGAAGGTCATACTGCGCATGAGACCGAAGAAGAAGCACGTGAAGAAACGATGAAAATGCTTGAGGTTTATCGTGAAGTTGTTGAAGAATATCTGGCTATTCCAGTTATTGTGGGCCAGAAAACCAAATCCGAGAAGTTTGCTGGTGCAGTGGATACGTATTCGATCGAAGCCATGATGAAGGACGGACGTGCTGTGCAAGCAGGAACTTCTCACTATATGGGAACAAACTTTGCAAAAGCGTTCGAAATCCAGTATCTTAGCCGGAATAATGTGCTTGAACTTGCTTATACCACTTCTTGGGGGGTAAGCACACGTTTGATCGGGGCATTGATTATGGTGCATGGTGATGATCGTGGTCTGGTACTTCCTCCAAAAGTGGCACCTACCCAAGTCGTTATGATCCCAATTGGGCCGCCCAAAACACGGGATGCTGTTGTAGGTCGGGCAGATGAGTTGTTTGCTGAGTTGAAACAAGCTGGAGTCCGTGTGAAAATGGATGATCGCAGTGACGTTCGTCCAGGTTGGAAATTTAATGAATACGAGATGCGTGGTGTTCCAATCCGTCTCGAAATTGGTCCGCGTGATATGGAGAATGGTGTATGTGTCCTTGTATCACGGATTACAGGTGAGAAGAAAGTGGTAGAACAAGCGAATCTGGTAGAAGAAATCCAATCGATGCTGACGCAAGTACAGGCGGATATGCTGGACCGTGCGCGCACATTTATGTCGGATAACTTCTATTCTGTGGATACGTTGGAAGAAATGAAAGAACAGATGGAGAATAAACGCGGGTTTACACTGGCTGGTTGGTGTGGTTCAGAAGCTTGCGAAGATAAAGTAAGAGAAGTCACGGGTGCAACAAGTCGGAACATTCCGTTCCAACCTGCGGAAGAAAAGCATACGTGTCTGGCTTGTGGTGAACAGGCGAAACACACGGTAGTGTTTGCAAGAGCGTATTAAGTCAGGACTACTTGATGAAAAGCACTTAATCACCGTATGAGTAATGGAGAGCTTCTGTCGGATAAAATGAGTCGGTGCGAGTTCGGATCGGGGACATTTTTGAATACAGAGGCTCTTTATGTTTTAAGGAGGTACAAGGAGGAACGCAATGAGTGGAATTGAGGAGAAGAGAAAACGGTTTGAGTTGTTGATGAAACAGACGGAGCTCCCGACGGGTCTGGTAGAGCCCTACTTTTTGGATGGCTGGATTGAACAAGTGGAAACAAACCGCAGTAATCGGGAGTGGAATATCCTGATTGCTAAGGATACTTTGGTACCAGCTCCAATCTATCGTACGTTTTGCCTGCATATTCAGGAGAAGATGAATCATATCGCCAAAATTTCATTTGGCTTCAAATATACAGAACAGGTGCAGATTGGTGATATTGTCAGTGAATATTGGAATCTGTTTCTGGAGTGGGTTACACGTGAGATCCCATCGGTCAATGGTTGGATGAACCGTACGACCTTTGAATGTGAAGCCGATCTGTTGCAACTGACGATGAGTGACGCAACATCAATGGAACTGGCTCGTAAGAAACAGATTGATCAGGCTATCACGAGATTCTATGAAAAATACTTCCATCTACCGCTTCGCATTAAAATGCAAGTGGGCGAAGTAGCGAGCAATAAAGAGGCGATGGAACAATTTCAGGCCCAAAAACGTGTAGAAGAGCTTCAGGTCATCGAAAAGATGATGAGTGAAGTGGACACAGAAATCCCGGTGGATGAGGAGCAGGGAGATCTGCGTTTGCAGATGGGTTATGACATCAAGGAGCCGGCAGTACCCATGCAAGAAATCCAGGATGAAGAGAAAAAGGTCACACTTCAAGGTACGGTGTTCGGTCTGGATCGCAAAGAACTGCGAAACGGAAATACGCTGTTCACATTCTATCTGACCGACTTTACGGACTCCATGCAAATGAAGATGTTTGCCAAAACAAAAGAGGATGTTAAAATTCTCAGCTTATTGGCTAACGGTAAATGGGTGAAAGTGCGTGGCCGTGTAGAGTATGACCGCTTTATGCAAATTCCTGAATTGGCTATGATTCCTTCGGATCTTATAGAAGTCAAGGCACCGCCGTCTCGCAAGGATAATGCGCCTGAGAAACGGGTTGAGTTCCATTTGCACTCTACGATGAGCACAATGGATGCTGTAACTTCAATCGACAAATACGTGAAAATGGCTGCTGAATGGGGTCACAAGGCGATTGCTGTGAGCGATCATGGGGGTGTACAAGTGTATCCCGAGGCATCCAAAGCAGCTAAGAAAAACGGAATTAAAATGATCTATGGCCTAGAGGCCAATGTAGTGAATGACTCCGTTGCAGTTGTAATGGCTCCTAAGCCATTGGATCTCCAAACAGCAACATACATCGTATTTGATATCGAGACTACGGGTCTTTCGGTAACGCAGAACAAAATTATTGAGATTGCTGCGGTGAAGATGCAAGACGGTAAAGAAATTGACCGGTATGCGACATTTGTGAATCCGCATGAACGCATTCCCTACAACATTCAGCAATTGACTAATATCAATGATGACATGGTAAAAGATGCACCTGAACTGGAGCCAGTTATCCGAGAGTTTGTACAGTTTGCCGGAGATGGTGTGCTTGTTGCGCATAATGCACGTTTTGATATGGGATTTATCCAGGCTTCCCTGAAGAAACTTGGAATGCCAGAGCTTGCGAATCCTGTCCTTGATACGTTGGAGCTGGCACGATTGTTATTTCCAAAAAATAAGAACCACCGATTGAATACGATGGCGGATAAATATAAGGTTGGACTTGAAAGTCATCACCGTGCCATTGACGATACGATTGCTCTAGCAGGCATACTGATCGGATTGCTAAATGACGCTGCCCAGATGAAAGGGTTGACGATGCTTGATCGCCTGAACGATTATGTGGGTGTTGATTTGTCGAATACAAGACCTTTCCATTGCGGAATCTATGCACTGAATGATATTGGCAAGAAAAACCTTTATAAACTGGTATCTCTTTCGCATACAGAGCATTTCAAGCGGGTACCCTGTATTCCAAAATCGAAACTGATTAATTTGCGTGAAGGTCTTATTATATTATCGGGTTGTGAAAAAGGTGAGTTCTTCGAAGCAGTGCTTAACAAATCGCTTGAAGAAGCGGAAGAGATCGCTGAGTTCTATGATATTTTGGAGATCCAGCCAATAACGATGTACATGCATTTGGTGGATAAAGGGTTGGTAGCTACACCAGAAGAGATAAAAACAGCGATACGTAAAGTCATTGATATCGGGGCAAAGCTGGATAAACCAGTGATTGCCACGGGCAATGTGCATTATCTGGAACCTCGGGACAAGCTATATCGGGATATCACAATCCACGGAATTACAGGATTTAGCCCACTCAAGGATCAGCGTAAACCGGATGCACACTTTAGAACGACGGGTGAGATGCTGGAAGAGTTCCAGTTCTTAGGTCAGGATAAAGCTTACGAAGTTGTTGTTACGAATACGGTCGAATTGGCTGACCGGTTTGAAGAAATCAAGCTGTTCCCTGACAAATTGTTTACGCCGATTCTGGAGGGTGCGGACGATGAGATACGTAGTACCTGCTATAACACCGCCAAGTCAATCTATGGTGAGGAACTGCCGGAAGTGATCGTGGCACGACTAGAGAAAGAATTGATACCGATTATTAAATATGGATTCTCTGCCAACTATTTGATCTCGGAGCGACTGGTTAAAAAATCGAATCAGGATGGCTATCTCGTAGGTTCGCGGGGATCAGTCGGCTCATCTGTCGTCGCAACATTCCTGGGTATATCCGAAGTTAATCCATTACCTGCACACTATATCTGTGTGAATTCGGAATGCAAGCACAGTGAATGGTTCCTGGATGGCAGTGTCCGGAGTGGTTTTGACTTACCTGAGAAAGAATGTCCTGACTGTGGTAACACACTCAAAGGAGAAGGTCAGGATATTCCGTTTGAAACCTTCCTTGGATTTAAAGGGGATAAAGTTCCCGATATTGACTTGAACTTTTCTGGTGATTATCAGCCTCATGCTCATAACTATACGAAAGTGCTATTTAGTGAAAAAAGCGTGTTTCGTGCCGGAACCATTGGTACTGTGGCTGAGAAAACAGCCTTTGGTTTTGCTAAAAAATATGAGGAACACCATCAAAAGAAATGGCGCGGAGCTGAATTGAATCGTCTGGCTTCTGGTTGCACCGGGGTAAAGCGGAGTACAGGACAGCATCCCGGCGGTATAGTCGTGGTGCCTGATTATATTGAGGTTGAAGATGTAACACCGGTTCAATTCCCGGCAGATGATGTTAACGCTGAGTGGAAAACCACACATTTTGACTATCATGCGTTTGAAGAAAATTTGCTAAAACTCGATATTCTGGGTCATGATGATCCGACTATGATGCGGATGTTGCAGGATTTGACAGGTGTTGATCCGACAACGATTCCAATGAATGATCCTAAAGTCATGAGTATGTTCAATTCGACGGAATCCTTGGGAGTAACGCCTGAACAGATTCGTTCACCTGTGGCAACGTTTGGTGTACCAGAGATGGGTACTAAATTTGTTCGTCAAATGTTGGTCGAATCACAGCCAGCATCCTTCGCCGATCTGTTACAGATTTCGGGTCTATCACACGGAACGGGTGTGTGGCTCGGTAATGCACAGGATCTGATCAAAAACGGAACATGTAACATTAAAACAGTAATTGGTTGTCGGGATGATATTATGTTGTTCCTGATATACAAAGCAGGTATGGACGCAAGTCTGGCGTTTAAAATTACGGAGAGTGTACGTAAGGGCCGCGGCTTGCCACAGGAATGGATCGATGAGATGAAGAATTGTAAAGTGCCACAGTGGTATATTGATTCCTGTCTCAAAATTCAGTACATGTTCCCTAAGGCTCACGCGGCCGCTTACGTTATTTCAGCTGTACGTACTGCGTTCTTCAAGTTGTATCATCCAATTGAATATTATGCGACCTACTTTACCGTTCGTGCAGATGAGATTGATATCGAACTAATCTGTCAGGGATATGATGCGATCTCTCGGAAAATCGTAGAGATTGAGCAACTAGGATTCCAAGCATTGCCAAAAGAAAAAAACATGTTGCCTGTTCTGGAGATGGGACTGGAAATGGCTGCTCGTGGATTCTCTCTCAAACCGATCGACTTATATCGTTCTGAGGCTACGAAGTTTATCGTAGATGGCAAATCATTAATTCCTCCGTTTTCCGCTTTGGCCGGAATCGGGGACAACGCAGCGCGCAATGTCGCTGCGGCAAGAGAACATGGTGAGTTTCTCTCTGTGGAAGATTTCCAGCAAAAATCGAAAGCAAGTAAGACGATTGTCGAACTCTTATCGAACATGGGATGCTTCCGTGGTTTGCCAGAGAGCAATCAACTATCTTTGTTCTAGGATCAGTTTTGGAACATGGAACGATGATTGGCCGGGTATAGGTGATTTTTCCTTCATTAGTAAGTGAACTGCCTGAATGATGGCTTACTTGTCACTATTACCAGACTATGTTATAATTTTTGAAGTGAACGAGATAGTACGAATTTCTAAAGAGTGGGGAAACCCACTCTTTAATCTTTGGTATAAAAGAATCTTGGGTATTTAATTATCTGCCAGTGTTTTTGCTGGTGTAACCTAAGTTGGAGGTTATCGGTTTTGAGCACAACTAACATTAAATCTACCGTGGAAGAAATGATCCAACCCTACTTGAATGAACAAGGCTTCGAGCTGGTTGACATCGAATACGTCAAAGAAGGCAGCAACTGGTTTTTACGGGTGTATGTCGACAAAGAGGATGGCATCGACATCGACGATTGTGTCTTGATCAGCGAAAAGCTAAGTGCGAAGCTGGATGAGAACGATCCGATTCCAACCATCTATTTCCTTGAAGTGTCTTCTCCCGGTGCCGAGCGTCCACTGAAAAAACCTGAGGACGTTACCAAAGCCGTAGGCAAGAATGTATTTGTTACAACCTACGAGCAGGTGGATGGATTGAAGGAATTTGAAGGGAAGCTACTTTCCTTTGATGATGGGGAACTCGTGATCGAAGCAGGCAAGAAGAAGCATGCCATTTCTTATGATAAGGTTGCCGGCGCGCGCCTAGCTATTTTGTTTTAAGTGCCTTGTTCACTTTATTAATGAAAAAGACACATCTCACGATAACGGCAAGGTGCTCTTGAGTTCAGAGCCTTTCGCCGTTTTACGTATGAGATGCCATGTTTGAAAGGGGGATCAACATTCATGAGTATGGATTTTATTGAAGCAATGAATGAATTGGAACGGGAAAAAGGGATCAGCAAGGATGTGCTGTTTGAAGCGATCGAGGCTGCACTCATTTCCAGCTATAAGCGGAATTTCAATACGGCCCAGAATGTGCGTGTTGACATGAACCGCAATACGGGAGTTATTCGGGTGTATGCTCGTAAATTGATCGTGGAAGAAGTTCTTGATTCACGTACCGAAATTTCATTACCCGCTGCACGAGAAATCAACCCACACTTCCAGCTGGAAGATATTGCGGAGATTGAAGTTACGCCGCGTGATTTCGGACGTATCGCCGCACAAACTGCCAAACAGGTAGTGACCCAGCGGATTCGTGAAGCCGAACGCGGCCTGATCTACAACGCTTTCGTAGATAAGGAAGAAGATATCATTACGGGAGTGGTGCAGCGTCAGGATTTGCGCAATATCTACATCGATCTGGGCAAAATCGAAGCGGCTTTACCGCTGACCGAATTGATGCCGAACGAGAAGTTTGTTCATGGTGATCGTATTAAGGCGTATATCACCAAGGTCGAGAATACGACTAAAGGGCCGCAAATCATTTTGTCCCGTACCCATCCGGGCCTCCTGAAACGTCTCTTTGAACTGGAAGTGCCTGAAATTTTTGATGGTGTAGTTGAGATTCGTTCCGTTGCACGCGAAGCAGGGTTCCGCTCCAAAATTGCCGTTCATTCCCGAAATGAGGAAGTTGATCCAGTCGGATCTTGTGTAGGTCCTAAGGGAGTGCGCGTGCAGACCATTGTGGGTGAGCTGCGCGGTGAAAAAATCGACATTGTTCGTTTCTCTGATCAGGTAAACGAATATGTTGCTAATGCACTGAGTCCTTCCAAAGTGTTGGAAGTTCATGTATTTGAGGAAGAAAAGATGGCTCGGGTTATCGTTCCGGACTATCAACTGTCCCTCGCTATTGGTATCAAAGGCCAAAATGCCAGATTGGCAGCCAAATTAACCGGCTGGAAAATCGACATTAAGAGTGAGAGCCAGGCGGAACAGGAATTCGGCAGAGAAAAAGATTCTTCTTCTGAAATGCATCAGGATTCCGTCTCCGTCGATTAAAGTAAAGTACGGGGGGCGCTGACGTATGAAACCAAAAAAAGTGCCGCTGCGCAAATGTGTGGCATGCCAGGAAATGATGCCCAAAAAGCAGCTGATTCGCATCGTTAAAACGCCAGAGGATGAAGTGCTAATTGACTTGACTGGCAAAAAATCCGGACGTGGTGCCTATTTATGCGGCAAAGAGTCTTGTTTTAAGCTTGCATTCAAAAACCGGTCTTTGGATCGGGCGTTGAAAGGCAAAGTTTCACCTGGAATTTACGAGCAATTAGCAGCTGACTTCATCGCGGTTGAGGATGAATTTATAGCAGCACAGGAGCGTGAACATGACTAATATTAAAACGCTGTCTTATCTGGGACTCTCTATGCGTGCAGGTAAACTTGTAACAGGTGAAGAAATTGTACTTAAAGCGATCCGTTCTTCCGAAGCAAAAATGGTTATTGTAGCGGGTGACGCCTCAGCCAATACACAAAAGAAATTTCGCGACAAATGCGGAACTTATAAGGTTCCACTGTTGATCGGATTTGACCGGGATAGCCTGGGTTCAAGTATCGGTAAAGACACGCGTGTTGTTCTTGCAGTAACGGATCGAGGGTTTGCAAAAATGATCTCCAAGCAAATCGGTATAATGTCGGAGGTGGAGTATATTGAGTAAACAGGAAAACAAGGATAAATTGCGAGTTTATGAATATGCGAAGTCCCTTAATATGAGTAGTAAAGAAATTATAACCATTCTTAAAAAGCTGGAAATTCCCGTAAACAATCATATGAGTGTCATGGAGAATGGTTCAGTCGGTAAGGTGGAACAATTTTTTAAAGATATAAAATCCACTGCTGCTTCCAAACAAGGCAACGAAGCAAAACCAGTTGCTACTTCGGCAGTACGCAGTGACCAAACAGTGGACAGCAACAAGCCGGCCGGCGGAGTGAACACGCCGAATAGCAATAACCCATCCGGTAGTCCCGTACAAACAAAAATACAACAGGAAAAGCAGGTAGGTATGAACAATAGACCAAATTCCAACAATAACAATGGCACTCAAAGACCCAGCGGCCAAGACAGCCGTAACAGAACGAATTCTTCCCAAGGTTCTAGCCAAGGGGGACAATCAAGTAACCGTCCAAGACCAGCTCAAGGTGGGCAAAGCAGTACTGCTTCCCGTCCGCAAGGTACTACTGGGCAACGCCCGAGTAACAGCGGTGGGGGTCAAGCAAGACCTTCAGGACCTACTAGCGGTGGCAACACAGGTACTGGCGGAAACCGTAGCGGTGGCCAAGGACAGAGCCAAGGCCAAGGACAAGGCCAACGTAGAAGCGGGCCAGGTGGTACTTCTGGCAACAATAATAACAATAACAACAACAATAGCGGAAACCGTTCGAATTCCGGTGGCGGTGGGCGTCGTTATGATGACAATCGTGGTGGCAACTACCGTGGTAACCGTGGTGGCAAGAACAACCGCAACAGAAATCAACAACAGTATCAGCAACGTGAAAAAATTGATAACACACCTAAGAAAATCATCGTACGCGGTGATATGACCGTAGGTGAAACAGCGAAGTTGCTCCATAAGGATGCTTCGGAGGTTATCAAAAAACTCATAGCTATGGGTGTTATGGCAACAATCAATCAAGAGCTTGATATCGAAACGATCCTTCTGCTTTCAGGCGAATTCGGTGTTGAGGTTGAAGTGAAGATTGTACTCGAAGATGATCGTTTCGAGACACTCGAAGAGAATGATGAAGCTGCTGACTTGCAGGCTCGTCCACCAGTAGTTACGATCATGGGGCACGTTGACCATGGTAAAACAACATTGCTGGATGCGATTCGTTCCACGAATGTATCCGATGGTGAAGCAGGCGGAATCACGCAGCACATCGGTGCATATCAAGTTGAGATTAACAACAAAAAGATCACATTCCTGGATACTCCGGGTCACGAAGCATTTACAGCGATGCGGGCACGTGGTGCACAGGTTACGGATATGACGATTATTGTTGTAGCTGCGGATGACGGTGTGATGCCACAAACGATTGAGGCAATTAACCATGCGAAGGCTGCTGGGCTCCCAATTATTGTGGCTGTTAACAAAATTGACAAGCCGGGTGCTGATCCGGATAAAGTGAAACAAGAATTGACCAGCTATGAACTCGTTCCGGAAGAATGGGGCGGAGATACCATCTTTGTTAACGTGTCAGCGAAACAAAGAATGGGTCTTGAAGGTCTGCTTGAAATGATTCTGCTGGTTGCAGAAGTGAATGAATACAAAGCGAACCCGGACAAACGTGCCCGTGGTACAGTGATTGAAGCCGAGTTGGATAAAGGACGTGGCCCAGTTGCACGTATTCTCGTTCAGCACGGTACATTGAAAGTCGGAGATGCCTTCGTAGCAGGTAACTGCTTCGGTCGTGTGCGTGCGATGGTCAATGACAAAGGTCGTCGTTTAAAAGAAGCTGGACCTTCAACACCTGTAGAAATCACAGGTTTGACTGAAGTTCCAGGTGCTGGAGATCCGTTCATGGTGTTTGAAGATGAGCGTAAGGCTCGTTCCATCGCTGACAAACGTTCGATTACGCAACGTGAATCCGATCTGGGTACACATACTCGCGTGACGCTGGATGACCTGTTCCAGCACATCAAAGATGGCGAGATCAAAGACTTGAACGTAATCATCAAAGGTGACGTACAAGGTTCGGTTGAAGCATTAAAAGGTTCGCTTGCGAAAATCGAAGTTGAAGGTGTACGCGTGAAGATCATTCATAGCGGCGCTGGTGCAATCACTGAATCCGATATTATTTTGGCCGCTGCATCCAATGCCATTGTCATTGGTTTCAACGTTCGTCCTGATAACCAGGGTAAAGTGACTGCAGATCAAGAGCAGGTAGACATTCGTCTGCATCGCGTTATCTATAGCGTTATTGAAGAAATCGAACAAGCAATGAAAGGCATGCTTGATCCGATCTTCAAAGAAAAAGTAATCGGTCATGCTGAAGTTCGGAGCACGTTCTCAATCAGTAAAGTGGGTACCATTGCTGGTTGTATGGTTACTTCAGGTAAAATTACACGTTCCGCGGAAGCACGTCTGATTCGTGATGGCATCGTCCTTTACGAAGGCAAGCTGGATTCCCTGAAACGTTACAAAGATGATGCTAAAGAAGTAGCTCAAGGCTACGAGTGCGGTATCACACTGGATAAATACAACGATCTCAAAGAAGGCGACGTTATTGAAGCTTTCATTATGGAGACTGTACAACGATAAGCAAGGAAGCATGAGGTGAACAATGATGGCTAAGATTCGTACAGGTAGAGTGGGCGAGCAGATTAAGAAAGAATTAAGTCTGCTCATCCAGTCTGAACTGAAAGATCCACGTATCGGTTTTGTTACCGTAACGGGAGTCGAAGTGACAGGTGACTTGTCGCAAGCCAAGGTTTATCTGAGTGTCTTCGGTGAACAGGAACAAAAAGATAACACGCTTAAAGCGCTGGCAAAAGGAAATGGATTTTTGCGTTCAGAGCTGGGCAAACGTATCCGATTTCGTCATGTTCCCGAGTTGATATTCAAGATTGACGAATCCATCGCTTACGGTAGCCGGATTGAGAAGCTGCTCGGCGATATTGGTTCCGACAAGAACGAATCCCAGTAACAGAATAGAGGAGACGGCAATGCACACTTATGAACAGGCGCTCCAGGCCGGAAAGCAATTTCTGCTGGAGCATGATGATTACCTGGTCGTGTCGCATGTACAGCCGGACGGTGACGCAGTCAGCTCGACGGTAACGGTGGGCTGGCTGCTGTCATGTCTGGGCAAGACATTCACGATGATTAATGAAGGCGAAATTCCACAACGTATGCGTTTTTTGTGGGAAGCGGATTCCATCGTGAACATGACCGAACAACCACCACAGCGTAAATACAAAGCTATAATTTGTGTGGACTGTGCCGACTTTGCCAGAGTGGGTCATACCCGTCACTATTTTGAAGAAGATGCAATCATTCTGAATATTGATCATCATCCAACCAATGATGCTTATGGCACAGTGAATATCATTAAGTCAGATGCTGCGGCAACGGCTGAGATTTTGTTTGATTTTCTCAATCTCTTCCCGGTGATTTTGAACACGGATGTAGCTACAGCAGTCTATACAGGATTGCTTACAGATACCGGTGGTTTCCGTTATGCGAATACCAGCCCCAATGTCATGAATACGGCTTCCCGATTGCTGGAATATGGTGTGGATGGACCGTATCTGGCTCAGATTTTGCTGGAGCAGGTAACGCTGCCTCAAGTTCGTATCTTGAATCAGGCATTGTCAAGCTTGCAGATGACCGAAGATGGCAAGATAGCCTGGGTAGTTATTACACCAGTTGATATGATGGCTTGTGGAGCTGCTAACGAAGATCTTGAAGGGGTAGTGAACTATCCGCGCAACATACAGGGCGTGGAAGTCGGTATCTTTTTCAAAGTCGTTAGTGAAAATGCGGTAAAGGTATCACTTCGCTCAGCTGGTAAAATTGATGTTTCTGCACTTGCACAGAACTTTGGTGGAGGCGGTCATGTTCTCGCAGCCGGATGTCGCGTGGAAGGTAACTTGGAAGATATCATCGCAAAAGTGCTGAAGCAGGTGAGTTCACAATGGTAAAACCATTTGAAGGTATACTTCCGGTATATAAACCGGCGGGGTTTACCTCCCATGATGTCGTGGCCAAAATGCGGCGTATACTTAAAATGAAGCGTATTGGTCATACAGGCACATTGGACCCCCAAGTCACTGGTGTGCTGCCGCTTTGTCTAGGGCGTGCAACTCGTGTGGTGGAGTACATGCAGGAGCTTCCCAAGGAGTATCTGGCAACACTCCGACTGGGTCTGTCTACCGATACAGAGGACATGACGGGTGAAGTGATTGAGCGGTCAGAAACGACTGTTGAAGTGACTGAGGAACAGGTTAAGAAGGTACTTGAACAATTTCTGGGTACGATCTCTCAGGTGCCACCCATGTATTCCGCTGTGAAAGTGGACGGTAAACGATTATACGAGCTTGCTCGTGAAGGGAAAACGGTAGAGCGCAAGAGCCGTGAAGTCACGATCTATGAGCTAGAACTTACAGGGATCGAGACTCAGGGTGAAACCACCGATATATCGTTCCGCGCATTGTGCTCTAAAGGTACGTACATTCGGACGTTGTGTGTAGACATCGGCCGACAACTCGGTTATCCATCGACCATGGTTCGACTGGAGCGTACGATATCGGCGGGTATCTCCGCAGATCGTTGTCTTCGCATCGAAGAAGTGGAGCAACTCATGGCTGAAGGGACTTTGGCGGAGGTGCTGATTCCTGTTGACGAGGCTATTGCTTCCATTCCATCCCACAAGGTTGGAGAGGATCAGACCAAAGGAGCACTTCAAGGCCAGAAACTGTCAGCGCGTCTTCTGGAGCCGCCTGTAGAGCAACCTGGTTTGCTACGTTTGTATGCTCAGGATGGTACGTTTCTGGGGATATTTGAACGGGATGAATTAAAAGCAACGGTGAGGGCAGTTAAAGTCTTTTTACCGGAATAAAAAAAGATCTTGGGTATGATCTTATGGTGATGCCCGAGCTTGGCCTATCAAGTGAATTGCAGGTGAATGATTGTGAAAACCGTAATGCTAACCTATCCGCAGACGTTACATTCGACTGAGCTAAGCACCCTTCCCCAAGTGCTCGCGATTGGTCAATTCGACGGACTGCATCTCGGACATGCAAGTGTCATTTTATCAGCTGTCCGCATTGCGCGCGAAACGGGCATGCAGGCAGCGGTCATGACCTTTCATCCACATCCGAAGGAAGTTATGCGCAAAGGGGATTACGAGGGTTATTTAACTCCTTTGAGAGACAAGGAAGACATCTTGGCAGCAATGGGTGTTGACGTACTCTACGTGGTGGAGTTCAATGAAGGCTTCTCCAGGTTGACTCCAGAGCAATTCGTACATGACCTGTTAATTCCTCTTCAGACACGAACAGCGGTAGTTGGTTTTGATTTCCGTTTCGGTCACAAGGGTGCAGGAGATGAACAGCTACTTCGCACTCTGGGACAGGGAGACATGACGGTGGAAACCGTTCCTCCATTCTTGCTAAATGGTGAGAAGGTGAGCAGCTCTCTTATTCGTGGTTTGCTGAAGCGTGGGGAAATGGATGAAGCCAGTCAGTGGCTGGGACGTCCTTACAGTATCAGAGGCACCGTGATTCACGGAGAGAAACGAGGACGGACCATTGGATTTCCAACCGCTAACCTTGAACTAGCAGATCATTATGTGAGCCCTTCAAAAGGTGTTTATGCTGTTCGTGTGCAGTATCGTGAACAGGAACTGAAGGGTGTAATGAATCTTGGTGTAAAACCTACGTTTCATGAAGGCGGAATGAAACCTACGTTTGAAGTGCACCTGCTTGATTTTGATGCTCAATTGTATGATCAAGAACTGAAGGTTGAGCTTGTTCACTATATTCGTGCAGAACGAAAATTTGATTCGATTGATGCATTGATCAGTCAGATTCGTGAAGATGCTTTGACCGCTGCCCGCCTGTTATCTTAAAGCTTTAAGAAAATACAGGTTTACATTTACTTTGTCTGGGCAACTATGATACAATGTACTACGTTGTCGAATGAGACAACAGACAACCTTGGCTTGGTTGCTTGCTCTCACCGGCGGTGACGAGGCTAATGGCGATTATATGAAGGAGGTGAACAGGATGGCATTGACTCAAGAACGTAAACAACAACTGATCGACGAGCACAAAACTCACGAGTCCGATACAGGATCTCCAGAGGTGCAAGTTGCTATCCTTACGGAAAACATCAGAAGTTTGACAGACCACTTGCGCACGCATAAGAAAGACCACCACTCACGTCGTGGACTTTTGAAAATGGTAGGTCAACGTCGTAAGCTTTTGGCTTACGTGAAAAACAAAGATGTTAAACGTTACAGCGCACTGATCGAAAAACTCGGATTGCGTCGTTAATTATCGTACATGTTTTCAAAACCAACCTGGCTGTTATCCGTCAATCTTTTGTCTAAAAGGACAAGCGGAACTTACAGCCGGGTTGTTTTGTAAATGAACATGTTGCCATATATTTGTAGCTGAGGCTCCGTGAGGAGCTTTTGTTGTGCAGATTAGCATGTTGCAAGATACTTACATAGCTAATGAATGCAGGACAAGCAGGAAATACTGTAAATATGCAGAATCCATTGAGTTAGGAACGAATAAAAGGAGGAATTTCATGGAACAGCGTGTTGAAATGCAGCTTGGCGGAAGAAAGCTTACGCTTGAAACTGGGCGTTTGGCCAAGCAGGCTAATGCTGCCGTTAAGGTAACATACGGGGATACCGTTGTATTGTGTACCGTGACAGCATCAAGTGAGCCGAAAGATCTGGACTTTTTCCCTCTAACGGTAAACTATGAAGAAAGATTGTACGCCGTTGGTAAAATCCCGGGTGGGTTTATCAAACGTGAAGGCAGACCGAGTGAGAAAGCGATTCTTTCAAGCCGTCTGACAGACCGTCCAATTCGTCCATTGTTCCCGGAAGGTTTCCGGAATGATGTACAAGTTCTCAATATCGTTATGAGTGTGGATCAGGACTGTGAACCACAAATCGCTGCGATGATCGGTACATCGGCTGCTCTGAGCATTTCGGATGTTCCATTCAGCGGACCGATTGGTGGCGTGAAAGTTGGACGTATTGATGGCGAGTTCATCATTAATCCAACGATTGCACAGCTTGAAGTAAGTGAGCTTGAGCTGGTCGTTGCAGGAACCAAGGATGCCATCATGATGGTTGAGGCTGAGGCAAACGAACTACCAGAAGAAGTGATGCTCGAAGCAATCATGTTTGGTCATGATGAGATCCAAAACATTATTGCTGTAATCGAACAACTGGTACAAGTTGCGGGCAAAGAAAAAATGGCTGTTAAGTTACGTACCGTTAATGCTGAAGTCAACAGCAGTGTGCGTGATTTCGCAAGTGCTCGTCTGGTGGAAGCTGTTAAAATCGCCGAGAAGCATGCTCGTCAAGATGCAATTGATGTAGTGAATGACGAAACAGTTGCTCACTTTGAAGAGAAATATATTGAAAGTCCAGAATTGCTTAAAGACGTGAAAGAAGTACTTCATGATATTATCAAAGAAGAAGTGCGCCGTCTCATTACGCATGATAAAGTTCGTCCGGATGGACGTGGACTTGCTGAGATTCGCCCAATTGAATGTGATACATCCCTGCTGCCACGTACACATGGTTCAGGACTGTTCACACGTGGTCAAACGCAAGCACTCAGCATCTGTACACTTGGTGCACTGGGTGATGTTCAGATTTTGGACGGAATTAGTCTTGAAGATACAAAACGTTTCATGCATCACTATAATTTCCCACCATTCAGCGTAGGTGAAGCTCGTCCACTGCGTGCTCCAGGCCGTCGCGAAATCGGACATGGTGCTCTGGGTGAGCGTGCTCTTTCCAAAGTAATCCCTTCTGAAACGGATTTCCCATACACGATTCGTCTGGTGTCTGAAGTTCTGGAATCCAATGGCTCATCATCTCAGGCAAGTATCTGTGCCAGCACTTTGGCTATGATGGATGCAGGTGTTCCAATTAAAGCTCCAGTTGCGGGCGTGGCTATGGGTCTGATCAAAGATGGTGATCATGTATCCATTCTGAGTGACATTCAAGGTATGGAAGATCACCTGGGTGATATGGACTTCAAAGTCGCTGGAACACCAGAAGGTGTAACCGCAATTCAAATGGACATCAAAATTGCGGGCATTAATCGTCAAATTTTGTCTGATGCATTGGCGCAAGCCAAAGAAGGCCGTATGCACATTTTGGGCAAAATGAACGAAATTCTGAAAACTCCACGTGAGCAGTTATCACAATATGCGCCTAAAATTACAACGATGCATATCAATCCGGACAAAATCCGTGATGTCATTGGTGCAGGTGGTAAAATTATCAATAAAATCATCGAAGAAACCGGTGTTAAAATTGATATTGAACAAGATGGACGTGTCTTTATCGCTTCTTCCAACCAGGAAATGAATGATAAGGCCAAATCGATCATTGAGGGCATTGTACGTGAAGTACTGATCGGCGAGATTTATGTCGGTAAAGTCAAACGTGTTGAGAAATTCGGTGCATTCGTCGAAGTGCTTCCGAACAAAGAAGGTCTGGTACACATCTCACAACTGTCAACAGAGCGTGTTGCCAAAGTGGAAGATGTTGTGGCTATTGGTGATTCCATTACGGTGAAAGTAACGGAGATTGACCCACAAGGTCGTATTAACTTGTCCCGCAAAGCCGTTTTGACTACCGAAGCTCCGGCTCAATCCTAGGTCACGGACAAAGGTTATTAAATGGATATATTGAATGAAGAGGCAGAATGTGAATTTCTGGCTCTTTTTTTAACGTTCAAATACGTTTAGCAAGCAGAATACCCTGGCTTTGTATTCATATTCTTGCCCTTGTCCTCATATGATGGGGACAAAGACGGCGGGAGGATGGAGCTGTGGGAAACCAATCCAAAAAACTGGCGGCTGTTCTGGCGGGTGTGACTGCGGTTATATTAGTCGGACAAGTTGGCAGTGTGCGTACATACATTACGGAGATCCGTGATGGGCCAGGTACTCAGAATGCTTTTGACATGTTCAAGGAGGCAACCGGAGAAGATGCGCTGTTGTCGGCGATTCGGGATAAAGCAGCCGAAACAAAAATTGCCCCGGTGAATGCCAGAGTAGATCGAGTATGGAAGGCGATACCTGGCTATAATGGCATGGAGATTGATGTGGAAGCGACTTACCGTAAAGCACTGAGTGGAACGTTGAATACCAAGATAGCATATGTTTATCGTCAAATTCAGCCTGAGGTTCAGCTTAAAGATTTGGGTGCACATCCGATCTATCGAGGGAATGAGAGCAAACCAATGGTTTCTTTTATGATCAATGTGGCTTGGGGAAATGAGCTTATTATACCTATGTTGGACACGCTTGAAGCTGAGAAGGTGAAGGCTACATTTTTTCTGGATGGAAGCTGGCTAAGCAAGAATGTGGAACTGGCCAAGGAAATTCAGAAGCGTGGGCATGAGTTGTCCAATCATGCATATTCTCACCCAAATATGAGTCGATTGAGCGCAGAACGGGCCAAGCTTGAAATTAGCAAAACTCAAGATTTGCTTCTTAAATCTCTCGGTGTGGAAAACCGTTGGTTTGCTCCACCTTCCGGTGACTTTAATCAGAAGACTGTAGACATTGCTTCATCCATGGGACTGCAAACCGTGTTGTGGACAGTGGATACTGTAGATTGGCGCAAGCCAAGCCCCGATTCCGTTGTGGCCAAAATTGCCAAAAATACCGAGGCTGGCACGTTAATTCTGATGCACCCTACAGCTGCTTCTTCGGGAGCTTTAAAAGGAATGATTAAGTCCATACGGGCCAAAGGTCTTTCGTTAGGAACGGTAAGTGAGACACTGTCTTCGGAACGTATAAAAGCTTCTGCGGTTGAGTGAACGTTGTTTTTTTGTTAATATCAAAAAGTTGGAACCAAATGTCGATTTCAATCTTGTTGGATTGTGATCAAGACAATTATAGAGATCTAGGAGGGCCAACCATGAAAAAAATTCAGCTGGGGAATGGCCTCAGAGTTGTCATGGAACAGATACCGACCTGCCGTTCCGTATCTTTCGGAATATGGGTCAAGACAGGTTCACGTAATGAGCAACCTGCGAATAACGGAGTATCACATTTTATTGAACATATGCTGTTCAAAGGAACAGATCGTTATGATGCCAAGGCGATTGCAGAGCAGTTCGATGCGATTGGGGGTAATGTGAACGCGTTCACTTCCAAAGAATACACATGTTATTATGCTAAAGTTCTGGATGAACATCTGCCGATTGCAGTGGATGTGCTGTCCGATATGTTTTTCCGCTCCAAAATGGATGATGGTGAACTGATCAAGGAGAAAAACGTCATTCTGGAAGAAATCTCGATGTATGAAGATACGCCTGATGACATGGTTCATGATCTAATGGCCTTGGCTGCGTATGGGGAGCATCCGCTCGCTTACCCGATTCTGGGTACGGAAGAACGTCTCAAAGTAATGGATTCCAGTCATCTGCGTGCATATATGAAAGAGCACTACACGATTGAGAATACGGTCATTAGTATCGCGGGCAATATTGATGACAGCGTAATTGATCTGATGGAGAAGTATTTTGGCGTATTTGACGTGAATGGTGTGACTCAAGCAGTCACGATGCCGGCATTCCAAAGCGGACAGCTCTTCCACAAAAAGAAAACGGAACAGAATCATATCTGTATTTCGTTCCCGGGCTGTAAAATCGGAGACCCACTTCAATTCGGCATGGTTGTTCTGAATAACGCCATTGGTGGAGGCATGAGCTCCCGACTGTTTCAGGAAATTCGAGAGAAACGGGGTCTTGCGTACTCCGTGTATTCCTATCACAGCTCCCATGCGGACAGTGGACTATTCACCATATATGCAGGTACAGCACCGAAACAGACGAAAGAAGTGCTCGATCTGACCAAAGAGGTTCTGCGCGACCTGGCTGTAAACGGTCTGTCCGAAGATGAACTTCGTAAAGGAAAAGAACAGCTGAAGGGCAGTCTAATTCTTAGCTTGGAAAGCACAGGCAGTCGTATGAATCGTCTGGGTAAAAACGAGCTTATGTTGGGCAGACACCATACACTGGATGAGATGATCGCCAAAATCGAGCAAGTTACGATGAACGATATTAACGCGGTACTCGATCTGATGTTTGCGGAGCCATTCGCACTTGCCATGGTTGGCGCTTCGGATAAGACGATCGCTGGGTTGAGAAGGGATGATTTGGTTGCATTACGTTCAAATACAGAAGTTACCGGGTAATGAAGATATTAAATTGCCACAAAAAATGTCGGAGCTGGCATCCGGCTTTGATGTTGTAGCGGCAATTCAGGAAGATGTTGTGCTGCAACCGGGTCAGCGTACATTGATCCCAACCGGACTTGCGATGGCGATGCCCGCTGGATTGGAAGCACAGATCCGTCCTCGTAGCGGATTGGCCTTCAAACATGGAATTACGTGTCTGAACACTCCGGGTACCATTGATGCGGATTATCGCGGAGAAGTTAAAGTGTTGCTAATTAATCTGGGTCAGGAACCCTTCACGATTGTAAGGGGAGAGCGCATTGCACAGATCGTCTTCCAGACCGTACCAGCAGTTGAATTGACGGAAGTGAATGTACTTTCGGAAACGGTACGTGGCGAAGGCGGATTTGGTCATACCGGGAAATAAACAGCTTAGTGTACCCATTCTTTAGAGTCGTCCCTAACAGGGGCGGCTTTTTTTGCATTCAAGAAACTCATGGTGGAATACATTTAATGTTTCACCCCCTGTGGGCCCCTGCATACGATAAGGCATACATGTGGTGAAAGGAGTGACGTCCCGATGCTGACCGGAGTCCGGATTGTAGTCCTGGGCGGAGATGCGCGGCAGCTTGAAGTCATTCAAAAGTGCGCTGAGCTGGATGCAACGGTAAGTGTAGTGGGTTTCGACAAACTGGAACGCTCCATTCCAGGTATCGAACACCAGAAATTGGAGGACGAAGTATTTGCTTCGGCAGATGTGCTGGTACTGCCTGTCGTCGGGTGTGATGATCAGGGGAAAGTGAGTACTTCGTTTAGTGACACACCGATTGATTTGAAAAAGGAACATATTGCAGCATTGCCGGAGCATTGCATTGTGTTTACAGGCATGGCAAAACCTTACTTGCGTGAACTTTGTCTTGATAACGGTCTGCGACTTGTTGAAGTGCTTGATCGTGATGATATTGCACTTTACAACTCTATTCCGACAGCTGAGGGAGCCATTGCTATAGCCATTCGGGAGACGGACTTCACAATCCATGGTTCGGAATGTATCGTGCTTGGCATGGGTCGAACAGGATTCACAATGGCTAGAACGTTGCAGGGACTTGGTGCAAATGTCCGGGTTGGAATCAGGAGGGAAGAGGATGTTGCTCGCGCGACAATAATGGGCTGGAAGCCTTTCATGACAACGGATTTGGCCGCTCAAACCGGGGAAGTTGACTTGCTTTTTAATACGATTCCGACTATGATAATCACAGCACAAATCCTGTCCAGAATGCCGCAAAAGGCTGTCATTATCGACCTTGCATCCGCTCCTGGCGGCTGTGATTTCAGGTATGCCGACAAACGTGGTATTAAAGCGCTACTTGCACCTGGCCTCCCCGGCATTGTTGCTCCCAAAACGGCTGGCGGCATTATTGCCGACGCGTTGATCCGTTTGCTTTTGGAAGAACAGAACGCACGGGAGGTTAAATAATGAACTGGCAGGGTAAAACGGTAGGTTATGCAATTACGGGTTCTCATTGTACGTTTGAAGAGGTTATGCCAGTAATTAGCCGCTTCGTGGCCGAAGGTGCCAATGTCGTCCCGATTATTTCGAATTCGGTTCTGACGACGGATACACGCTTCGGTACCGCGCAAAATTGGCAAAAGCAGTTGAAAGATATAACGGGTAATGATATCATTTCTACAATTGTTGAGGCGGAGCCATTAGGGCCTTCCAAACTGTTAGATGTGCTGGTCATTGCTCCATGCACAGGGAATACAACAAGCAAGCTGGCTAATGCGATGACCGACAGTCCAGTGCTGATGGCAGCCAAAGCACAGATGCGTAATCAGCGTCCGCTTGTACTCGCCATTTCTACGAATGACGGTCTGGGCTTGAATGCTGCGAATATCGCTAAACTGCTGGTGGCCAAATACTTGTATTTTGTGCCATTTGGGCAGGATGATCCAGTGAAAAAACCAAATTCGTTAGTCGCCAAAATGGAACTTATTCCAGAGGCTTGCTGGAGCGCCCTTGAGGGCAAACAGTTGCAGCCGATGATTGTGGAGCGATCTTCACAGGCTTAAATGGAATTTTAATTGGGCGATAACGGTTATGCGCTTGGAGAAATGAAGAGCGGTTCGAAAGACAAAGAAAATCATGGGGGACGATACGCTGGCTTGAACAGCTATTTGTGTCCACGTTCCTGTCTATAAGGGCATTCCTGCTTGCCGACAGTAAAGGTTAAGCAAGCGGGAGAGGTCTATTGTGAACGCATGCGTCATGATCTCGATAACAACCGTGACCTTTGATGTATGATTGCTCAGGCAATTACAACATAAAGAGCGGCACGGAATGCCGTATACATTGCTGAATTTATCGCATCGGAACGCTCCCTAGGCTGATCCATTTGTTGATTGACCCGTGTCCAGTTTTCTTGCGTACACAAATGGAGGAATAAAGATGCGTATCATGGTACAGAAATTCGGAGGCACGTCTCTCTCTACGGTTCAGGCGAGAGAGCATGTGCTCCGTCATGTTAAACGTGAACTTGAAGCAGGCTTGAGTCTGGTCATCGTTGTATCTGCGATGGGTCGCCGCGGCGAACCTTATGCAACCGATACGTTGCTGGACTGGGCTGCACAGAACGGAAACGCACTATCCGCACGCGAAAAGGATTTACTGCTGTGCTGTGGTGAAATTATATCTGCGACAACTTTGAGCAGTTTGCTTGAACATGAAGGCATTCCAACTACAGTGCTGACCGGTGCGCAAGCAGGTTTTGTGACGGACGACAATTTCGGGAATGCCCGGATATTGGATGTCCGTCCTGTTCGTGTATTGGACCAACTTCAGCTCGGCAGGGTCGTTATTGTAACCGGATTCCAAGGTCAGACGGAAAATGGTGACTTCACGACACTGGGTCGTGGGGGGAGCGATACGTCAGCAACAGCTCTGGGTGCAGCATTACGCGCCGAAATGGTGGATATCTACACGGATGTGAACGGGATATTAACGGCTGATCCACGCATTGTGGAGGATGCTCGTCCGCTGACGGTTGTGAGTTATGCTGAGATCTGTAACATGGCCCACCAAGGGGCCAAGGTAATCCATCCGCGTGCGGTCGAGATTGCCATGCAATCGCAGATCCCGATTCGTGTAAGATCTACTTTTGCTGACACGGAAGGAACGCTGGTTACGCGTCCGGAAGGATTCCAGGATGTGCAGACAGGCATTGTTGACCGCTATGTAACAGGCATCGCCTATGTAAGCAATGTAACGCAAATTACGGTAGATGTACCCGTTAGTGCAGATCGATTACAACTGAAAGTATTCAAAACAATGGCTGAGAATTCGATCAGCGTTGATTTTATTAATGTTACCCCCTCGGGAGTTGTCTATACGGTGTTTGACAGTGATTCCGAGAAAGCCATACATGTATTGCAGGAGATAGGTCTCAAGCCACAAAGCCTGTCTGGTTGTGCCAAAGTTTCCGTCATTGGCGGAGGCATTAATGGTGTACCCGGAATTATGGCAAGAATCGTGGAATCCTTGACGCTGGCAGACATTCAGATCCTGCAATCCGCAGATTCGAACACAACGATCTGGGTACTCGTAAAAAAAGAAGATATGGTTCAGGCCCTGAGGGCACTTCACGCCTCGTTCGAACTTCATTTGTAAGGATCTGAAGTTAGAGGAGCCAAACCTGTTTTGAAGGAGGAATCGAATTGGACTTTGGAAGATTGATTACAGCAATGGTCACTCCATTCAATGAACAAGGAGAGATTCATTGGGAGGAGACCACACGTCTAATCGACTATTTGATTGTAGATCAAAAGTCGGAGACACTCGTGGTCTCCGGAACAACAGGGGAGTCTCCAACACTTAGTGATACGGAGAAAGTTCAATTATTCGAATTTGCAGTGAAACATGCGGCCGGACGGTGCAAAATTATAGCCGGAACAGGAAGCAATAACACCGCACATTCCATCCATCTGACACAGGAAGCTGAACGTGCCGGAGTAGATGGCATATTATTGGTTGTTCCTTATTACAACAAACCGAGCCAAGAAGGATTGTTCCAACATTTTGAAGCGATTGCGGGCTCAACCAAACTGCCAATTATGCTCTATAACGTACCTGGTCGCACAGCTACTAGCCTGTCTGCTGTAACAACGCTTCGCCTCGCACAGATTCCTAACATCGTAGCAACCAAGGAATGTGCGTCCACGGAACAGATTACGCTGATTGCTGCAAGCGCTCCGAAGGATTTTAGAGTCTATTCTGGGGATGACGCTTCAGGGTTGCCAGCGATTGCTGTCGGTGCATATGGAATCGTCAGCGTGGCGAGTCATGTGGTAGGAGCAGAGATGAAAAGAATGATCGATGCCTTCTATGATGGAGCGCCTCTTCAAGCTGCTCAGATTCATCAGCAACTGTTCCCGTTGTTCAAAGGTCTGTTTGAGTGTCCGCAGCCTTTACCGAACCCGGTAGCCGTGAAATACGCGCTGACATTGCGAGGTCTGAACGTTGGATCCGTTCGCTTGCCCCTGATCCCGCCGACGGAAGAGGAACAGGTATACATCAAAGGTCTGCTTAATTTGTAATTATGCAGGCTGACCAAGGAACTATTTTATTAATTATGTGAACATCCAATAGATCAGCCAAAGAACCGTTCCTCTTAGAAGAGGTTGCGGTTCTTTTTTGACGGTGATTGTGAGGTTTCTTTTTCCTTGTTGAGGGGAAACCTACAGGTTAACGAGAGAGTGACTTGTTTTTTTTGTTTTTAATCATGTATAATGATGTCAAGTGACTGGGTGCGGTATATTTTTGAAATTGAAAGCGACATCGTTTCGTGATGTGGCTTTGCGGTGAAAAAGGAAGGAACGGCTAAGAAGGATATTTCAGATCCAACGTGTTGGTGAAAGGGAATAACTTCCGAAGAACTTCTTCCAGATATCGTGAATAAAGGTGTTCTTTTGCATTCATCCCGATAGATGGGGATGTAATGTGTGGACTACTTTTCTTAACTTACAATAAATAATAAGGTACGACGTCCAACTACCATAGGAGGTTTAGATTCATTTGTCTAAGAAAAATAATAACGATAAACTGATGATTTTTGCATTGGGCGGCGTAGGCGAGATTGGTAAAAATATGTACGTCATCCAATACGCTAACGACATTGTAGTCGTAGATGCTGGTCTTAAATTCCCTGAAGAAGATATGCTTGGTATTGATATTGTCATCCCTGACATTTCATACCTGACTGAGAACCGTGACAAAGTAAGAGGCATTATCCTTACTCACGGACATGAGGATCACATTGGTGGTCTGCCGTATGTTCTCAAACATCTGAATGTCCCTGTATACGGAACAAGGCTTACACTAGGACTTGTAGAAAACAAGTTGAAAGAAGCGAACTTGCTCGGTGAAACAAAACGTATTCTGATTGATGCTGATTCCGAGATTCAACTTGGATCTGTATTGAAAGCATCATTCTTCGCTACTAACCATAGTATTCCGGATTCCGTTGGTGTATGTGTTGAAACACCGGAAGGTGCAGTTGTTCATACGGGTGACTTCAAATTTGACCACACGCCAGTCAACGGTCAATATGCAGATCTTCAGCGTATGGCACAGATCGGAACCAATGGCGTACTTGCGCTTCTGTCCGACAGTACAAACGCTGAGAAACCTGGATTCACACCATCGGAGAAAAATGTGGGTATCGTGCTGGAAGATATCTTCCGCAAAGCAAGTCAACGCGTTGTCGTAGCAACGTTTGCTTCCAACGTACACCGTATCCAACAGGTCATCAACGCAGCAGAAGTGACTGGACGTAAAGTTGCAGTTATCGGACGTAGTATGGTTAATGTGGTTGGTATTGCTTCGGAACTGGGTTACCTTGAGATCCCGGATGGCATGATCATTGAACCCGAAGAAGTAGGCAAGATGGCTGCTGATCGTGTCGTGATTCTCTGCACAGGAAGCCAAGGCGAGCCAATGTCAGCACTGACACGTATGGCTCGTTCCACGCACCGCAAAGTGGACATCCTGCCAGGCGACACTGTAATTATCGCAGCAACACCTGTACCAGGTAATGAAAAATATGTAGGCCGTACGATTGATGAACTGTTCCGTCTAGGTGCTAACGTGCATTACAGCGGTGCTAACAGTGGTGTTCACGTATCTGGTCACGGTAGCCAGGAAGAGCTGAAACTGATGCTCAACCTGATGAAACCGAAATTCTTCTTGCCAATTCACGGTGAATTCCGTATGCAGCGCCGCCACGCGGTTCTTGCTGAATCTGTAGGCGTTGAGCCAGAAAACATTTTCATCACGGACATCGGTGAAGTCATTGAAATTCAAGGTGGAGCAGCGCGTAGAGCAGGTAAAGTTACTGCTGGTAACGTGTTGATCGATGGCTTGGGTGTAGGCGATGTGGGTAACATTGTACTCCGTGACCGCAAATTGCTGTCACAAGATGGTATCCTTGTTGTCGTGGTAACACTGAGCAAACAGGATGGAAAAATTGTTTCTGGTCCTGACATCATCTCTCGCGGATTTGTGTATGTACGCGAATCGGAAGGACTGCTGGATGAGGCCAACCGAATCGTTAGCAGCACCTTGCAGAAGTTGATGAGTGAGAACGTTAACGAGTGGGCTTCACTCAAAACGAATGTCAAAGATGCATTGGGACGCTTCCTGTATGAGCAAACTCGTCGTAGACCGATGATTTTGCCAATCATTATGGAAGTTTAAAATAAGCTAAACAAAAACATATATTCAGGCACACAGTCGCCCCTTCTCTACGAGTAATATTGGACGGTTCCTCGTAGAGAAGGGGCTTTTTTGCGTTTTTCTAGGGAGAGCGTCGCCATATGAAGTATTTTGATGTACAAGTGGGTATAAGGCAGTTGGCAGATTCCCCATACTAAGGAAAACCATTAAATGTTTCTGGAGAAGGGGATTAATGAAATGAATGAACATATGAATGGCAAGCAGACGTCAAGATCCAATCAGCCTGAGGTTGAAGCACCCGAGGTGCCCGCACAGGAAGAGAAAGACATGTCTCCGGTGACGGAAACGATTCAGCAGTTTGGACAGACACAGTCGCCCGCAGCTGAATCCAACATCTTCTGTATGACCATTATTGGTCAGGTGGAAGGGCATTTAATTTTGCCGCCACAAAATAAAACAACAAAATATGAGCATATCATTCCACAACTTGTCGCTGCAGAACAGAATCCGCGCATTGAAAGTATTCTTATCATATTGAACACGGTCGGTGGGGATGTAGAGGCGGGACTCGCCATAGCGGAGATGATTGCTTCCCTGAGCAAACCTACAGTTACCGTGGTCATTGGAGGAGGGCACAGCATTGGTGTACCTATCGCGGTAGCTTCCACGTATTCTCTGATAGCAGGAAGTGCAACAATGACCATCCATCCGATTCGTATGAACGGCCTTGTCATTGGTGTACCTCAGACGTTTGAGTACATGGAGAAAATGCAGGAACGGGTTGTTCGATTCGTGACTTCGCATTCAAATATCAAGGAAGAGATGTTCAAAGAACTGATGTTTAAGACCGGTGAGTTGAATCGGGATATTGGTACAGCTGTAGGAAGCGCAGATGCGGTGAAATACGGATTAATGGATGCAGTAGGCGGGATCGGGCAGGCTATTTCTAAGTTAAATCAGCTTATGGGAGACAAAAGACAGATTCTGCAAGCGGGAGGTTATACCCAATGACACTATATACCGTGATGCCCCCGAACAACTCTGGTCGGGTATGTGGCAGGAAGGGGAAGCGACGAGGGAGATCATGATGAATGGATTATTGATGCAGGTCAGGCCTGTGAATGACAATGAAGCAGTCATCGTACGTTTGCTGGATTGTCCGCTTGAAGCCTATCTCAATCCTGCCAATATGCCGGGTACTACTGTTCCACTTTCGGGTAACTCGGGAACAACATAACGCGACAAATTCAGACCAATTGAGCAAAAAAAGAACATATGTACGGATTATATTTGTATGGTATAATATTCTTCTGGGGTGACCTGATTTTGGCCAGAAGAAAAAAGAGGAAAAAAAAGGCCGCTGGTTTTAGTGGCGTTTTAAAATATGAGATTTACGGGATAGTGCTGATTACCCTCGCTGTTATTGCATTATCGGGTGAAGCCACCGTTGGACGTTCGCTTTCCAAGATGTTCGGACTGATGCTTGGTAAGTTTTATTTTGCGATTCCACTTGTTGGTATCTATTATGGTCTCATGGTGATGATTCACCGGAAATGGCCAAGTGGTTGGACCACACGCAAAACAGGTCTGGTATTGCTGGTCTTTGCCTTAACTTTGATGAGCACCGTCTCTGCGATGCACCAGAAGCTCATTCCGGTTGGTGCACTTGAGCCTGGTGCTGTTATTACACAGGTACATAATGATATGCAAAGCGAGCTGCTAACCCCTGCTGTGCCAGGTGAGAGAGATTCCATGCTGAATAAGGATATCAGCGGCGGTTATATCGGAGCGGGACAATTTGCCTTATTCCTGTGGCTGTTCGGCAGTCTTGGAGCCAGGCTTATCATGATCGTGATGTTTATAATCAGTTTTATGCTGATTACCAATCTTTCTTATGTGGATTTGATACGAATATTCAGAACCAAGGTTTGGGATGCCGGAAGTTCTATGTACAAAAAAATGGAGTCCAGAACCGCTACACGTTCTGTTTCAGTCGCTGACGGCAGGAAGAAGGGAAATGCTCGTAAGTTGGTACCCGTACCTGTCGACGTTGAAGACGATGAAGATGAGGATGAATTACAAGAACAACATCTGCCAAAACGAAAGGTACCGATATTTATCCAATTATTTGGAAAATGGGGAGCTGACCGGGAACAGGCGAAGTCTGAGCGTGATTTGAATCAAGAGGATTCAGCGGAAGCGGAACAGGTTGTTTACCGAGGTGTACAGAATCCTGATCGAGTAGTATGGCAGGATGAAGCCGTGGATGGAACGAATAGGGTTGTTTCTTCTCATACTTCTGTTCAAGCTAATCCTAACTCGGCGCCGATCATCCGTGACTTTTTCGAGCATGTCAGAGCAGAAGATACAGGCAAGGATGATGATCTGGACGATGCTTATCCTTTCCCGGATGATCTAACCAATTCCAATTCAGCTCAAGAGGACGAGCATGCCATCAAAATAACGGATGAACTGGTGGACGCGGCATGGCCCGTATCCGATGCAGTGACAGGTTCACGGAATGCTGCGGACGACATCCAGAGTGGAGAAGACATACTGCACAATGCTAATCCGGGAACAGATAATGTAACTGCCGATCGGGAGGAAGTACAACCAGTCAAACCACCGCCTCCCCCTCCGAAGCCTTATAAGCTACCCTCGTTCCGTCTTCTTGCGAAGCCGAACAACGGTGGCAAGGCTAGTGATCAGAAGGATTACATGCAGACAGCGCGTAAGTTGGAAGCGACTCTGGAGAGTTTCGGTGTTCGTGCCAAAGTGCTTGAAGTCGTTCGGGGCCCTGCGGTTACACGGTACGAAATCCAACCGGATATTGGTGTCAAAGTCAGCAGGATTGTCAGTTTGACGGACGATATTGCGTTGGCACTGGCAGCGAAAGATATCCGGATGGAAGCACCAATTCCCGGAAAGTCCGCCATTGGTATCGAGGTACCTAATGGCGAAGTATCGGTTGTAACGATGCGTGAAGTGATGGAGACAGCAACGTTCCAGGACGCAGAATCCAAAGTGACCATTGCATTTGGACGAGATATCTCCGGACAGACGATTATCGGTAACTTGGCTCGTATGCCCCATTTGCTCGTTGCTGGCGCTACAGGTTCAGGTAAGTCGGTATGTATTAACGGGATTATAACGAGCATATTGTACAAAGCGAAACCGGATGAAGTGAAGTTTCTGATGGTCGATCCCAAGATGGTTGAGTTGAACGTATATAACGGGATTCCACATCTGATGGCACCGGTAGTAACTGATCCCAAAAGAGCTTCACTTGCCCTGAAAAAAATTGTGGTTGAGATGGAGAAAAGATATGAACTGTTCTCCAAATCAGGCACTCGCAATGTGGAAGGTTACAACAATTTGATGAAAGATAATCCCGCGGCCGTTCTGCCTTATATCGTGGTCATTGTGGATGAGCTTGCAGATCTGATGATGGTTGCAGCTGGAGACGTGGAAGATTCCATTGCGCGACTTGCACAGATGGCTCGTGCAGCAGGTATTCATCTGATTATTGCTACTCAGCGTCCTTCCGTGGACGTTATTACCGGGGTAATCAAAGCGAATATTCCTTCCCGAATTGCTTTCGGGGTATCCTCACAGGTGGATTCCCGAACGATTCTCGATATGGGGGGAGCCGAGAAATTGCTGGGTCGTGGAGATATGTTGTTCATGCCTATGGGTGCATCGAAACCGGTTCGTGTACAAGGTGCTTTTATGAGTGATGAAGAAGTCGAAACCATTGTGAATTATGTACGCAGTCAAGGTGAAGCGCAATATGATGACTCCATTGTACCTGAGGTCGACGACTCCATTCAGGGGGCAGATCAAGTACAGGATGAGTTATACGAGAACGCCGTACAGATTATTTTAGAGGCAAAACAAGCTTCAGTCTCCCTATTGCAACGCCGTATGCGGGTTGGTTACACTCGTGCGGCACGTTTAATTGACTCCATGGAGGCTCGTGGTGTAATTGGTCCTTATGAGGGTAGCAAACCGCGGGAAGTGCTAATCTCACTTGAACAGTATCAACAGAATAAATTAAGCTCATAGTTGTAACGTGATACATGATACAGAGGATCGTTTGAAGCTCTCAACCTTATGGTTGGGGGCTTTTTTCTTATGTATGGGACAGAAGTTTTGCCATCTACCCCAAAGAACGGATGGTTTGGTGCATAGGAAGCAACCGGGCTTGTCATAATAACATTAGTGATTCTGTTAATCCCACAAGAGAAAGGTAGAGCATAGTCGATGCGAAAAATGAACCTTTGGCTTTTCACTGCTATTTTGCTGATATCCGCATTGGGAATCCGTTATTTGCTTCCTGGGAATACAGCAACTGATCATTCCACAGAGCGTACACCGCAGGTAGAAGAAAAGGCTTTACCTACATTTAGCAGCAATATGCTGAAGTATGGAAGCTATGGCCAGGATGTGTATGAGCTTCAGGGCCGTCTGAAGTATCTGGGATTTTACAATGGTAAAATCGACAGTAATTTTGGAAACAGCACACTGAAATCAGTCAAATGGTTCCAATCTGAGTTTGGTATGAAAGCGGATGGTGTGGTTGGAGCCGAAACCAAGCTGAAGTTGTACAATGCTTCAACCAAATGGTCGCCAACAGCACCTCCACTGCACAAGGAATCATCAGGTACAAGTGGTGAAAGTGGTGGAAGCAACAATACGGCGGATAAAGAGCAAGATAATATGGGCTCTGCCAATGCCTTGGGTCTATCCGAGAATGAACTCAAAATTATGGCCAACGCTGTATATGGAGAGTCCCGTGGTGAACCTTTTGAAGGTCAAGTTGCAGTAGCAGCAGTAATCCTGAATCGCGTGAAATCACCAAGCTTCCCGAATACACCATCTGGTGTAATCTTTCAGCCAGGGGCATTCACTGCTGTTGCAGATGGTCAGATCTATCTGGAGCCCAATGCACAAGCCAAAAAAGCCGTTGAACAGGCGATGAATGGCTGGGACCCCTCCGGCGGATGCCTCTACTATTTTAATCCGAAGACCGCAACATCCAAATGGATCTGGACCCGTCCACAGGTGAAAACTATTGGGCAGCATATTTTTTGTATGTGATGATGTTGGAAGCAACCAGAAGGCGTGACTTCGGTTGCTTCTTGCCTTTTGAATGGGTTAAAATGGTTATTACGTTTAAGCTTAAACACTATTGCAAGATAAATGACGCCGTAAAGGGGTTTTGACATTTGAATACATCAGGATTCGAACGAGGCAGCCGGAGAGAGTTTCGTATACATGTGCTTCCGACCAAACGTTTCAAAACGTTCGCTATATCACTATATGCCGGAGTTCCCTTACGGGAAGACACGGTAACGAAGGTAGCATTGACACCTTTTGTACTGCGGCGCGGAACGGAATCCTATCCGGAAACAACGCAATTTCGTGAGCAACTGGAGCATCTATATGGAGCGGGTTTTGGTTTTGACGTGTATAAGCGCGGAGATTATCAGATTGTGCAGTTCCGAATGGATACCATTAATGATTCCTTTGTAGGAGGGGACCAGCAGCTACTGGATCGTTCCTTTGCCTTCTTGGGAGAGGTTCTTACCCGACCTGCACAGGAGAATGGACACTTGAGAACGTCTTATGTACAGCAAGAGCGAGAGACGGTTCGTAAAAAGCTGGAGTCTATCGTAAATGACAAAATGCGATATGCCGCCGAACGCAGCATCGAAGAAATGTGCAAAAATGAACCTTATCGTCTTCACCCACTGGGTGAGCGAAAGGGCCTGCCCGGGATTGAACCTGACACATTGACTGCGTCGTATCAGGAGTGGCTGCAACAGGCAAGTATGGATCTGTATGTGGTGGGAGATACGACACTGGAGGAGGTTGAGAATCTTGTTCAGCGCCATTTCAATGTGGATCGTACATCTTCCTCCGACTACCAGGCACAGGCAGCCGTTCGAGGGGATAAGGAAGTAGAAACTGTTGTGGAGAGACTGAAGGTTAGTCAGGGAAAACTTAATATGGGACTTCGAACGTCCATCACATATGGAGATCCCCAGTACGCTGCAGCATTGATGTACAATGGGATTCTCGGCGGCTATCCTCACTCCAAACTGTTTGTCAATGTTCGTGAAAAAGAAAGCCTGGCGTATTACGCTTCATCTCGATACGACGGACACAAAGGCATTGCAACAATTCAATCCGGGATTGAAATCCCCAATTATGAAAAGGCTGTTACCATCATCAATCAGCAGTTGGAAGAAATGAGAAGTGGAACAATTAGTGATCTGGAAATGTCCCAAACGAAAGCGATGATTCGTAACCTGCTCAAGGAGATGCAAGATTCTGCTTTTGAGATGATTGCTTACGATTTCAATCGTCAGTTATCCGGCAAAGAGAGAACGGCTGAGGATTTGTTGGCTCAGGTAGAGCACATTAGCAAGGAAGATGTTCGTGAGGCGGCAGAGCAGTTCCGTCTGGATACGATTTATTTCTTGCGTGACGAGAAGGAGGAATAATCGGTGGAGAGCATTCGATATGAGCATTTGCAGGAGACACTATATTATGAAGTGATGGATAATGGACTGCATGTCTATGTTTTGCCTAAACCGGGATTCCAGAAAACGTATGCTACGTTTGCGACCAAATATGGATCAGTGGATAATCATTTTCAGGTTGAAGGACAGGATGAAGTGAAGGTTCCGGATGGCATTGCCCATTTTTTGGAACATAAAATGTTCGAAGAGCCGACAGGTGATATTTTTGCAACGTTTGCCTCTCATGGTGCCTCGGCGAATGCGTTTACGAGCTTTGATCAGACCGTGTATTTGTTTTCAGCGACAGAAGATGTGAATGAAAATATACAAACATTAGTCGACTTTGTGCAAAATCCTTACTTCACGGATCAGAATGTGGAAAAGGAAAAAGGTATTATTGGACAGGAAATTGATATGTATGCCGATAATCCGGACTGGCGTGTTTATTTTGGACTGATTGAAGCTATGTATCAAAAACATCCGGTGCACATTGATATAGCTGGAACGGTCGAATCCATCCGTACGATCACTAAGGAAACGCTCTATGAATGCTATAACGCCTTCTATCACCCGAGCAACATGCTTCTGTTCGTGGTGGGTGGTGTAGATCCGCAGGAAGTCATCGATATGGTTCGTTCGAACCAGAAACAGAAAAACTATGAGCCGCAGGGGAATATCAAACGCTTTTTTGAGCAGGAGCCTGAGCAAGTTGGAGAAGCCAGAAGGGAAGCAAAACTTGCAGTCTCCTTGCCCAAATGTCTATTTGGATTCAAAGAGACGGACGTTGGACTCACCGGAGAGAATCTGTTACGGCGTGATATGACCACTCAGTTGATGATGGACCTGTTGTTCGGATCAAGCACGCATTTGTTTCAACAGCTCTATGATGAAGATCTGATCTCCGACAGCTTTGGACATGAGTATAACAGTTCGCCTCAATACGCGTTTTCGGCTATCGGTGGGGATACGAAAGACCCGGATCAACTGCTCTCGCGTATACGTGAAGAAGTGGATGTCATTGTGCAAAAAGGATTCGAATCCTCGAACTTTGAACGCGCACGGAAAAAGAAAATAGGCGGATATCTTCGCATGCTTAACTCTCCGGAGAACATTGCACATGAATTCACACGTCAGCAATTCCGTGGCGGTGATTTCTTCAACTTGTTGCCATTGTATGAATCGATTACGCTTGAAGATGTAAACCACAGATTGAAAGAGCATATTCGCTGGGATCAACTGGCTGTATCTCTAGTCGTGAGTCCTTAATATGGAGAGGGGAACAGGACAATTGAAGGCCATTGGGGAAATGACGGTATTGGTTACTGGAGCAAGCGGTGGCATCGGAGCGGCTATTGCAGAGCGTTTTGCCAGAGTAGGTATGAATGTAGTTATACACTATATGAAATCGCATGAAGCAGCGAATGAAGCAGCCAGAAGATGCATGGAACAGGGCAATGGCAAGATCATGACCGTATCTGCTGATCTTCGCAGCAGGGAACAGATTCAACGTATGCGCGAGAAGCTAGAGTCACATGATCTTATGCCAGACATCCTTGTAAACAATGCGGGCATTTCTCATTATGGAATGTTGGCTGATGTTACGGAGGAAATCTGGGATGAAGTGATGGCGATTAACTTGAAAGGCACGTTTATGTGTACACAGGAAATGATGCCTCATATGATCTCTCAAAGGTACGGTCGAATTATCAATGTGTCATCGATCTGGGGACTTTCCGGCGCCTCCTGTGAGGTGCTCTATTCAACAACCAAGGGCGGGGTGAATGCTTTTACCAAAGCTCTCGCGAAAGAACTCGCACCATCCGGAGTAACCGTAAATGCGGTTGCTCCTGGCGCAGTGCAGACATCTATGTTAAACCATTTGGACCAGAGTGAACTGAAGATGCTGGAAGAGGAAATTCCGGCAGGAAGACTGGCTCAGCCTGATGAGATCTCATCACTGGTATATTTTCTCGCCCTCCCTGAATCCGGTTATATTAACGGGCAAATTATCAGTCCGAATGGCGGATGGTTAACATAAGGCTGCATGAACGGTCCATTCTTGAAAAATGGAACAGAACGTGTACAAACTGCCAAGTAACAGACACTTTGGATATTGTTTAAAAATATTCGTATATAAAATGTCCCGGAAGCACATATTACAACTGTTGATTTTAAATCTCATGCGTCAGCTAAGGAGGATTTATCATGTCAACAGACAAAACGGTGCTCACTAATTTCGACACATGGAAGAAGTTCCTGGGTGGTCGCGTACTGCAAGCAGAGAAGATGGGAATGAGTGAAGAAACCATCAACAAACTTGCGTATGAAATCGGTGACTTTCTGGATGAGAAAGTCGATCCGGCGAACCATTCCAACCGGGCATTGAAAGAACTATGGGATGTCGGCGATGCTGATGAGCGTCGTACGATTGCGTGCCTAATGGTCAAATTGGCCAAACAAAACGCATAAGATTACAGCAGAAGAGCTCCCGTAAGGGGCTTTTCTCTAATGATTACAAACGGATTACAGAGCTGTTCTTGTAATTCATTTTCATTTTATATATCATTAACGTGACCCATTTTTAGAAGATGCCTCAGATTGTCGTCCTGTGGACACGTTCTGTTGCTGTCGAATAATGTGGAATAATGCTTTACGGGGTGTATAAATGGAATCTAAACAATGGTACATGGAATATAAAATACATAAGAACAGACCTGGCTTGCTAGGCGACATAGCCTCTATGCTGGGGATGCTTGAAGTTAATATTTTGACTATTAACGGGGTGGAAGGCAAAACTCGGGGTATGCTGCTTGAATCGGATGATGATGAGAAGATTCGTTTGCTGGGTGAAATGCTTAGCAAAGTAAACAGCATTACGGTATCGGCTTTACGTCAACCGAAATTGGTGGATATTCTGGCTGTACGTCACGGCAGGTACATTGACCGCGATTCAGATGATCGCAAAACATTTCGTTTTACACGAGATGAACTTGGGTTACTTGTGGACTTTTTGGGTGAAGTATTTAAGAAGGAAGGTAACCAGGTTATCGGTTTGCGTGGAATGCCGCGTGTGGGTAAAACGGAGTCCATCATTGCGGGCAGTGTATGTGCCATGAAGCGCTGGACGTTTGTATCCTCCACACTTCTTCGTCAGACGATAAGGAGTCAAATGTCCGAGGACGAATTGAACCCAAACAATGTGTTCATCATTGATGGAATTGTCAGTACCATTCGTTCCAGTGAGCGGCATTACAATTTGTTGCAGGATATCATGTCGATGCCAAGCACCAAAGTTATCGAACATCCGGATATCTTTGTTCAGGAATCCGAATATGATTTTAATGATTTTGACATTATTATTGAATTGCGCAACGTTCCAAATGAAGAAATTATTTATGATACGTTCACAGCCAGCTACACCGACGAACTGTAAGGCTCCGTACGGGATCATGGAAATAGATTAGCAACAACTCAAGAGATAAACATAAGGAGGAGATGGCATGTCTGAACTGGGTCAGCAGTTAAGGGAGGCCCGGCTGCAAAAAGGGATGAGTCTTGACGATGTACAGGAAATGACTAAAATTCGCAAGAGGTATCTGGAGGCTATAGAAGCAGGGGACTATAAAGTGCTGCCTGGCACCTTCTATGTGCGTGCTTTCATCAAAACCTATGCGGAGACTGTGGGACTCAACCCTGATGAGCTGCTGGAGGGTCACAAAAAAGATGTACCGGCAGAGGAGACGGAAGCGACAATGGAACCGGTTATTCAGAAGCGTTCCAATCGTCCGGTTGAGCGTAATAATCGGTGGATGTCTGTCGCGCTGATGTGGACATTCCCCATTTTAATTGTGGTTTTGTTGTATGCTTACGTTGTATTGAACAAGGATGATGCTAAAGATACTCCGGGGCTGGACCCGGTCAAAATTACAGACAGTCAGCAGCAGCCGGAAGATAAACCGGATCAACCTGCCGATAACGGACAGGCAGCTAATCCGCCTGCAACTGATTCAGGTACAGGTGAAGGCAACGCAGGCGGGAATGGTGGCGGTACGGACACTGAAGGGCAGACAGATGGCCAAACCGATGGTCAAACGGATGAGACTCAGGATGAACCTACAGATAACACTCCGGCCGCTGTAACTGTTGCAGAGGATGGAAAATCAGGAAATATTACTAACTTTAAAGTTAGTGGAAGTGCAGGCAAGCCTGTCACTGTTACGATTAAAGCTACGGGTCATAGCTGGCTGGAAGTGTACAAGGGCGAGAACTCCAGCGGAGAGAAGTTGGAGTATGGTAATACAGCGGAAGGTGACAGTTTTACCTTTGAGCTGGATAGTACGGGTATGTATATTAAGTCCGGTTACGCTGCAGCGACCACGATTGAGGTTGGTGGGCAAGTTGTAACGGATGGCAAAGCGACCAATCGGATTCGTCTGCAGCTTGGTGAAGACAGTGGCAGTGCTACTTCTTCCACAGGAGTTGAAAATGGAACAACGGTTGGCACAGAAGGTAGCAATGAAGGCAGTACCACAGGCAGCGAATAACCGAGTCCACTGCAGGAGACAATAATGGTGTCTTAACTTGCAGTTAACTTTTGGTGAAGTGAGGTGGATGGCTGTGACAGTCAGCTGGATCGTAACGGGTTTAGGGATCATTGTCAGCCTCCTGGGTTATTACCTGACTCCAAGTGCTTGGGGTTACGGAATATTGGGTTTTGGACTTGCGCATGTCCTTCTGGGTGTGCTTGATATGTTCAGACAGCCCAACCGCAGCCGCTATTAATTGGAAGCTGAACCAGCAAGCATTTTTGGCAACCACTCAAGTGGAGGCCAAAAATGCTTTTTTGTTTGAACAAAACGGCTTGAAATTAGACTTTTGTTTAAGGTATCCTCTATAATGTTACACAGAACATATGATTAACTGAAAGGGTGACTGGTTTGAGTTCAGAAAATTCATTTGATATCGTGTCCAAAATGGACTTGCAAGAATTGACAAATGCCGTTACACAAACGGAGAAGGAAATTGGCACTCGTTATGACTTCAAGGGCAGCAAGAGCAGTCTGAAACTGGATAAGGATGCATTAACGATCGTATCTGATGACGAGACCAAACTCAAGGCTGTCATTGATGTGCTGCAATCCAAAATGGCCAAGCGTGGTCTTCCATTAAAAAACATTGATTATGCCAAAGTGGAGCCGGCTTCTTCTGGAACAGTCCGCCAGCGTTTGAATTTCAAACAGGGGATCGACCAGGACATCGCCAAGAAAATCAATATTTTGATTCGGGACTCGAAGATGAAGGTAAAGAGTCAGATTCAGGGAGATCAGCTCCGGGTAACTGGTAAGAGTAAAAATGATTTGCAAGCTGTGATGCAGCTGCTGAACGGTGCCGAACTGCCTTTGGATTTGCAATATACAAATTTCAAATAATATGGCCTTTTTTTAGCAATCGTGTTTTTTGACACTGAATTAGGCGTATATTATACTAAGTGTGCATTGCTGGCAGTCATGCATCAAGTCCAGTCCTCATCGTTTGCTGACTTTGTGAAAAGCAGTACATCTTCTGGAAGTCACCGGAACGTTTAAAGCGGTTTTGCTTTTGAGCGGTTGACTTTATTTTTGCGTTTCTACATAGTGGGATCATGTTAATATGGATTGACATTGAAATTGTACATTTCATGTTCCGGATGATGATAACGGGATTAAGATGAATGTTTGGAGTAATGGAGGATATGAGGGAGGGCGTCTTGTGAATTTACCCAACCGGATTACGCTTGCACGAATTTGCTTAATCCCTTTTTTGATGGTGTTCCTGCTCGTGGATTTCCCATTTTATCCAGAGCCGTTACAGCTTGGAAGCTTTGCGCTTCCTTATAATCAGCTGATTGCTGCTGTTATTTTTATCATTGCTGCAAGTACGGATGGAATTGATGGGTACCTTGCGCGGAAAAATAACATGGTTACGAATCTGGGAAAACTGCTCGACCCACTCGCAGACAAACTATTGGTTACTGCAGTTTTGATCTCGCTCGTAGAGATGGGCAAGCTGGATTCCTGGATTGCAGTCGTTATTATCAGTCGTGAATTTGCAGTTACAGGTTTGCGACAAATAGCGCTGCTGGATGGTTCAGTTGTCGCAGCCAGTGCCTGGGGCAAGCTGAAGACTGTTGTGCAGATTGTGGCGATTGTGTTGCTGTTGCTGAATAATTTCCCATTTTCATTCACGGGTGTTCACGTAGACATTATCGCGGTTTGGGCTGCAGCGATTATCACCATCTGGTCTGGTATCGATTATTTTATCAAAAACAAAAACTTGCTTCATTTAACAAAAGTATAACTTTTTGGGGTAAGATAGGTAACCTTGAAGAAATCATTGGTACAAAGGGCAATAGGAAATTATCCTATTGCCCTTTCATCACTCACCACATGTACAGGAGGATGCTAAATGAAGGCGGAAATCATTGCAGTTGGCACAGAGCTGCTACTTGGACAAATCGTAAATACCAATGCCAGATACTTATCCCGTGAATTGGCTGCGATCGGGATCGATGTATATTTCCAAACGGTGGTTGGTGATAACCTGAATCGACTTAGTGAAGCCATTCGCATTGCGCAAGGGCGTGCAGACGTTATTTTATTCTCCGGTGGCATTGGGCCTACCCAGGATGATCTGACCAAAGATGCTCTGGCAGCCGTTCTAAACCGCAAGCTGCATATAGATCGTATGGCTATGGACAAAATTGAGAGCTTCTTCAGAGACCGTAATGTGGACATGACAGAGAATAACCGACGTCAGGCGATCGTTATTGATGGTGGTACACCTCTAGCCAATGAAACGGGTCTTGCTGCGGGGAATGCAATTTCAGACAATGATAAATATTATGTTGTGATGCCCGGCCCACCTAAAGAGCTGATTCCAATGTTTGAACAGGAAGTCAAGCCGTGGCTATTCCAGCATGTACTTACAGAAGAAATGCCGATCTATTCCACAATGCTCAAGTTCGCAGGTATTGGTGAATCTGCTCTGGAAGATCGACTTCTCGATCTGATTGATACACAGACAGACCCTACGATCGCTCCTTATGCGAGCGAAGGAGAAGTTACAGTGCGTGTCTCCACCAAGGCTCCAAGTGAGGGAGAGGCGAAGCTGAAGCTGGATGCGATGGAAGTCCAGATCCGTGAACGCTTGACAGAACATCTCTACGCGAACGAGGATGTGCCTATAGAGTACACGATTGTAACTATGATGTCTGATATGGGTCTGACGCTTAGTGCTGCTGAGAGCTGCACAGGAGGGCTTGTGATGCAGAGTCTAACTTCCGTACCCGGAAGCGCATCAATGCTTAAAGGTGGAATTGTTTGTTACTCTAATGAAATTAAAGAAAAGTTGCTGAATGTACCACATGATTATCTGGAAGGTGAAGATGCACCGGGGGCAGTGAGTCCTGAAGTTGCCAAAGTGCTTGCAGAACAGATTCGTATGATTGGGGATGCAGATTTTGGCTTAGCCGTTACCGGTGTAGCGGGACCAGGCTATTCCGAACGCAAGCCACCTGGACTGGTCTTCATCGCTCTTGCTGAACGGGGAAAAGAGACCGAAATCCATGAGCTGCGCATCAATGGTAATCGGGAGACCGTTCGCATTCGTTCAGCCAAAGCGATTCTCTATCGCTTATGGCAGAAGCTTGTAGCGATAGATTAGTATTAGCATATTAGCCTGGATTGCATTTGCAGTTCCAAGCACGTATAATTAAGGAAGACGGAAGAACCGTAGAATTAGGCTTAACAGCCTTATTTACGGTTCTTTTTTCTGTTTAATGGAAAGTTTCTTAGAGGAAGAGGCGCCTCGGCCTTTATAAAAAAACGAATGTATGTTCGAAAAAAAGCTTGGCAAACGTGTCAAAACAAGGTATCATTATCATATAAACAGTAAAGGGTGTGAGCTTATTGTCAGACCGTCGTGCCGCGCTTGATATGGCGCTCCGTCAAATAGAGAAGCAATTTGGGAAAGGGTCCATCATGAAACTGGGTGAGTCTACTCATATGAATGTGGAAGTAATTCCCAGTGGTTCCTTGGCTTTGGATATTGCATTAGGAACAGGCGGCTTGCCTAAAGGCCGTATTGTTGAAATATATGGACCTGAATCCTCTGGTAAAACAACTGTAGCATTGCATGCTATCGCCGAAGTACAAAGAGCAGGTGGACAAGCTGCATTTATTGATGCCGAGCATGCTCTTGACCCTCAATATGCAAGCAAACTGGGTGTTAACATCGATGAATTGCTTCTGTCTCAGCCAGATACGGGTGAGCAAGGGCTTGAAATTGCAGAAGCTCTTGTACGCAGTGGTGCTGTAGATATTGTCGTTATTGACTCTGTAGCTGCATTGGTACCGAAAGCAGAGATTGAAGGCGAAATGGGTGATTCCCACGTCGGTTTGCAAGCGCGTCTGATGTCTCAGGCGCTGCGTAAATTGTCTGGTGCAATCAGTAAATCCAAAACAATCGCGATCTTTATCAACCAGCTTCGTGAAAAAGTCGGCGTTATGTTTGGTAACCCGGAAACAACACCTGGTGGTCGTGCCCTGAAATTTTATTCCACAGTACGTTTGGATGTACGCCGTATTGAGAGTATCAAATCAGGAAATGACATGATTGGTAACCGTACGCGTATTAAAGTCGTGAAGAACAAGGTAGCACCTCCGTTTAAACAAGCGGAAGTGGATATCATGTACGGTGAGGGTATCTCGAGAGAAGGCAGTATCATTGATATTGGTACAGATCTGGACATCGTAAACAAAAGTGGTGCATGGTACTCATACGAAGGCGAGCGTTTAGGACAAGGTCGTGAGAACGCGAAGCAATTCATGAAAGAGCATAAAGAGATCGCTGATATCATTGAACAAAAAATTCGTGTCGCCAGCAATCTTACTACTGCGGTTCCTGCACCTACTAACGAAGATCAAGCAAAAGAAGCGGCAGAAGAACAAGAATTGTTTGAAATTAATGAGTAAATGAATCCTCCCAAAGCTTATCGGATTGAGCTTAGCTTGATCTGCTAAGATTTTGTGGTGGAAGTGCTCGCTCTGTTCAACAGCCTCTGTCCATTTGGACAGAGGCTGTTGGCATACTGATTAAATAATATATATGGTGGAGGGGGAGACCTGAATGGATCAACATGATGAGGATTTATATGAAGAAGCAGAAGTGGATGGCATCTCCCAGTTACCGGAGAACGAAGAACTCACCATTACACGGGTTGAACGAACGAAAAGCCGGGAAGCACGTTATCGAATCACGTTTGGCATACACTCCATTACGGTTCTTGAAGATGTGATGATTAAATACAGGATGACTCAAGGCAATACGTTCATGAAGAAGGATCTGGAAGATATCATTCTAGCTGACGAGCGACAGCGGACGTATGCACAGTCTCTGCGCTTTTTGGAGCATAAGCCGCGTACACGACATGAATTAAGTCAGAAACTCCGTCAGAAGGAGTTTGCTGCACCTTTGATTGAAGAGGCGCTGGATCGACTTGAGCGGGAGAAACTGGTGGATGATGATCTATTTGCGAAGGAATGGACAAGGCAACGTATGGAGGGCAAGCGGAAGGGGAAACTGTGGATAAGGCAAGAACTACGTCAAAAGGGCATTGCTACTGAACTTATTGCTGAAGCACTGGAAGGTGTCAGTTCGGATGCGGAATTTGAGACTGCTTTGAGCGCTGGTCGCAAAAAATGGAATCAGGTTAAAGGGGACGTCAAAGCGAAGAAACATAAAACGCTTCCTTTCTTAATGAGACGTGGTTTTTCGATGGATATGGTGCGTCGGGTCGTGAATTGTTTAATTGAAGAAGATGAGGCTGGGGACCCTGAAGATAACGAAGCGTTGTTATGGGACTAGCAGACAGGAGCAACTATACTGCATTCTCTTGACAATTTCTTTCGTCAAATACTAAAATGGACTTGAGTCTGTAAGAAATGGACAACCCTTTTTCCTTCCAAAAAAGCGGTTTCGGTTTCTTAAGATTCATAGCATTCATGATTATGGGTTCGCTGGTAACGGTGAATAGTACATGTAGGCATGTACATGTGAAATGAAAATCGGCGGGGGATCGCCGTAAGTATTTGTTATTCCCAAACATATGTAAGGCTTGAAAACAGAAAATTGACCAAGGAGTGCCTTGGAGGAACCAACGAGGAGGTGAACAGTATGAACGAAATTGCTATCACGATCGTTCTCGTTGTGGCCGCGCTTGTCATTGGGTTCGGAGTCGGATATTTTATTCGCAAATCTCTTGCAGAGGCTAAAATCTCTAGTGCGGAACAAGCTGCCGTACAAATCGTGGAGAACGCGAAGAAAGAGGCAGAAGCACTGAAGAAAGAAACGGTGCTGGAAGCGAAGGACGAAATCCATCGCATTCGCGCCGAAGCTGAAAAAGACACTCGTGAACGTCGGAACGAAATTCAACGACAAGAGAGACGATTGTTGCAAAAAGAAGAGTCGCTGGATAAAAAATTGGAATCACTCGAACGTAAAGAAGAGCAAGTGGCTAACAAAGAGAAACGCATTGATGAAACACAGCAGCAGATCGAAATGATCTACAAAAACCAGGTAACGGAACTCGAACGGATCTCCAACCTTACCATGGAAGATGCACGTAGTATCATACTGTCCAACGTAGAACAGGAAGTCCGTCATGAGACGGCTCAAATGATCAAGGACATCGAACAGCAGGCGAAGGAAGAAGCGGACAAAAAGTCGCGCGAGATTATTACGCTCGCCATCCAACGTTGTGCGGCTGACCACGTAGCGGAGACAACGGTATCTGTTGTTACCCTGCCAAATGAAGAAATGAAAGGCCGAATTATCGGTCGTGAAGGACGTAACATCCGTGCGCTTGAAACCCTTACAGGGATTGACCTCATTATCGATGATACGCCAGAAGCGGTTATCCTGTCGGGCTTTGATCCGATTCGCCGTGAAATCGCTCGTACTGCACTGGAGAAACTGGTCGCTGATGGACGAATTCACCCGGCTCGTATTGAAGAGATGGTTGAGAAGTCTCGCAAAGAAGTGGATGAGCGCATCCGTGAATACGGAGAGCAAGCTACCTTTGAAGTGGGTGTACATGGTCTGCATCCGGATCTGATCAAGATCCTGGGCCGCTTGAAGTTCCGTACGAGTTACGGTCAGAACGTCTTGAAACATTCGATGGAAGTCGCTTATCTGGCTGGATTGATGGCTGGCGAACTCGGAGAAGACGTAACTTTGGCAAGACGTGCAGGTCTATTGCATGACATCGGTAAAGCGCTGGATCACGAAGTGGAAGGATCACATGTCGAAATCGGCGTGGAACTGGCGAAGAAATACAAAGAACATCCGGTTGTAATCAACAGTATCGCGTCCCATCACGGGGATTGCGAAGCGACTTCGGTCATTGCCATGTTGGTTGGCGCAGCAGATGCGCTCTCTGCAGCAAGACCAGGCGCTCGTCGCGAAACGCTGGAAACGTATATCAAACGACTAGAGAAGCTGGAAGAGATTTCAGAATCGTTCGAAGGTGTCGAGAAATCGTATGCCATTCAGGCCGGACGCGAAGTTCGCGTTATGGTACAGCCTGAGAAGATTGATGATGCTGAAGCCTTCCGCCTCGCACGTGATATCACGAAGATGATCGAGAATGAACTCGACTATCCGGGTCACATCAAAGTCACCGTCATCCGGGAAACCCGTGCGGTTGAATACGCAAAATAGAGCATTACGGAAAAGTGGCCGCAGTAGTGGGCCACTTTTCCTGTTGATAGCCTTGTTAAAAAGCTTTTTTGTGAAAATTACACATAATGATGGAAGAGATAGAGTCCTGCGATGGTTCAGCATTTGAAGCAAGAGTAACGTCGCAGTGATGGAGGAGGAAGTAATCAATGAAAGTATTGTTTATTGGTGACATTGTGGGCAATGTGGGACGTAAGGCATTGAAGGAAAATTTACCTTACCTGAAATCAAAGTATAAGCCACATGTGGTCATTGTGAATGGTGAAAATGCGGCAGCAGGTCGCGGAATTACCGGTGCGATCGCAAATGAGTTTTTCAACTGGGGTGTACATGGCATCACTCTCGGTAATCATACCTGGGACAATAAGGATATTTTTGATTTTATAGATGATGAGCCGCGGATGATCAGGCCGGCAAACTTTCCACCAGGAACACCAGGCCGAGGATACACGGTAGTTAAAGGTGAAGGCAAGGAACTGGCCATTGTCAATCTGCAAGGAAGAACGTTCTTGCCAGCCCTTGATTGTCCATTCCGTGTGGCTGATGAGATTGTGGATGAGCTGCGTCAGGATTACAATTGCATTCTGGTCGATATGCATGCTGAAGCGACTTCAGAGAAGATTGCCATGGGATGGCATCTAGATGGACGTGCGTCGCTCGTTGTAGGCACTCATACGCACGTTCAGAGTAATGATGATCGGATTCTGCCTGGAGGAACGGCTTACTTAACGGATGCGGGTATGGTAGGACCTCGTGACGGCATATTGGGCATGGAACGTGAAGCCGTGCTGCGCAAGTTCTACACCCAGCTGCCGGTACGATTCGTTGTGGATGATGGCAAATGGCATTTCCATGGTGTCTTTGTAGAAATTGATGAAGCTACAGGTGCTGCAACACGCATCGAAAAAATTCGTCTTACGGAGGACGAGTGGCGCATGGAATAGGGGTATTGTCCCATTTTGCAGGGAAACCCGTCTAAAAAGAAGGTATTTTTTGGCCTCCCGCGAATAACATCTAGTAAGGTGGAAACAAACTTTCAACATTCCCAGGGAGGTACTTACCATGGATGTATTAAAAGTTTCAGCAAAGTCCAATCCTAATTCTGTAGCCGGCGCTCTTGCAGGGGTTCTTCGTGAACGTGGAAATGCTGAACTGCAGGCAATTGGAGCGGGAGCACTGAACCAAGCCATCAAAGCGGTAGCAATAGCCCGGGGATTTGTAGCACCAAGTGGAGTTGACCTGATTTGTATTCCAGCTTTTACAGACATTGTGATCGACGGCGAGGATCGAACGGCCATTAAGCTGATTGTGGAGCCCAGATAATACATGAAGTACGCATTGAACCTGTTTACGATGTAGACAGGTTTTTTTGCGTTTTTTACGTAGTCCATTCCAGAAGGAGGAATAATGATGTCGATGCCCGACTGGTGTGTAGCCGATTTTCACTGTGATGCTTTGAGCAAAATGTTGATGCAGCCTGCACTTTCATTCGAAGATGCTTCACAACTGGATGTGAATTTGCAACGCATGCAAGAGGGGAAAGTAGGTTTACAGGCGTTCGCCATTTATTTGCCCGAAGTACTTGGCAGAGGTAAGTTTGAACATGTGATGGGGCAAGTGGAGCTTTATCGTAAACGTGTTGAAAGAAGCCAAGAGCGCCCTGGTGGTACCCAGACGTTGTTATGGCGTGACCAGGTGCCTCTGGTGGGGCAGACAGACAGTCCGTGGGGGTTAGTCACACTGGAAGGTGTAGATGGCCTGGAGGGCAATCTGTTCTATCTGGAGTTATGCTATCAGATGGGTGTTCGAGTCGTAGGGATTACCTGGAACTATGCCAATTGGGCGGCTGACGGAGTCATGGAAAAACGTGGATCAGGTCTGACCGAGAAGGGGAAGGAACTGGTACACCTGTGTAATCAAATTGGAATGCTGCTGGATGTGTCACATCTGTCGGAGAAAGGCTTCTGGGAGCTGGTCGATTTGAGCAAACGTCCATTTATCGCCTCACATTCGAACAGTTATAGCATATGCCCGCATGTGCGTAATCTGAAAGATGATCAGATTGGGGCCATCATCGCCCGCGAGGGCGGATCGGGCTTACGTTTGTGCCCTGGTTTGTCAAACAGGAGGGTCAAGTGCAGATGAAAGACCTGCTACCTCACATCGAGCAGATCTGTTCCCTGGGCGGGGAACATCATCTGATGATGGGGTCTGATTTTGATGGAATTCCGACATACATTCAAGGGCTTGAACATGCAGGACATTATTATAAACTGATGGAGTTTCTGCTGAAACACTATGATGAGCAGCTGGTGCGTGGCTGGTTGTGGGGAATGCGATGAGTTATCTGGGGAACACTTGCCAGTGAGCAATTCAAAGATCAAAGTGAATTCGGTGAAATAGTGGAATGGTGATGCTTATGTACAGTTTTCCGGGTTAAGGAAATAAATGTAACTGAAATAAGTGTATTTCATGAATTTTCACCAGTTCGTTTTCATTTCACTCCAAAAAGGGGTATAATACCAATGGATTGTTAAGAGCCTGAGTCTAGGCCATAGAGATAAACAAGGAGTGAAATTTACGATGAGTAAAACAGTATCTGTGGGCGTATCTGCCCGTCACATTCATGTATCCCAAGAGCACGTCGAAATTTTGTTTGGTAAAGGTTATGAACTGACCGAATTTAAACCTCTGTCCCAGCCCGGACAATACGCTGCGAACGAAACGGTAGCGGTTATTGGTTCGAAAGGACAGTTTGATAAAGTGCGTATCCTTGGACCAGTTCGTCCTGAAACGCAACTGGAGATCTCCATGACAGATTCTTTTGCCATTGGTGTAAAAGCACCTGTACGTGAATCCGGAAGCATTGAAGGCACGCCGGGTATCACGATTAAGGGACCTGCTGGCGAAGTGACGATTGACAAAGGTGTTATCGTTGCTGCTCGTCACATCCACTTCCACACGTCCGATGCTGCGAAATGGGGTATAGAGGACAAACAAATGCTGAAAGTTCGCTTGGGTGGGGATCGTGGCCTGGTACTGGAAAATGTACTGGCTCGTGTATCTGATTCCTTCGCACTGGACATGCATATTGATACGGATGAAGCTAACGCTGCTGGCGCTCGTAACGGCGACACTGCTGAAATCATCGACTAATTCGATTAACCACATGAAACATCTTTAGCTGCGCATTATAGCAGTCTAAATGAACGTATAAACCTGAGCACAGCCAACAGGGCCGGTTACTCCAGCACTGTTGGCGAGGCTCAGGTTTTTTGGTGTTTTCCAAGTGTTCATCTGAGCCGGTGCATTTCAGAATAGATGAAGAGACAGGCGGTTTGCATGTGGAACTACAGCCCAATTCATGCTATAATTTGCTGTAATGCTCTTTTGTTGTTTTAGATGAGATATTCATGTGGAACAGGGATGAATGAACGATTTTTTATGAATAGAGGCTGTAAGGAGTGACCGAAGGAAATGGCTAAAGACTCAAAAAAGGACTACTCCCAATATTTTGATTTCTCCGATGCCAAAGTAATTTCGCAAGATGAATTCAGCAAAAAGATAAGAATCCGGGGCCGTGAGATTAACATCAAATCGGAACCCAATCATCGTCAGGAGAAACAGCGGGGCAAGGAAGACGTTCAAGTGCTTTACGAAAATGCCGTTCCCGATGAACTGAAAAACATAGGGAACGGCAAACATTATATTGTATATACGTTTGGGTGTCAGATGAACGAACATGACTCGGAGACCATCAAAGGATTGCTGGAGTCCATGGGATATCAGGCTACAGAGGATCGCAAAGAGGCAGACGTTATTCTCATGAATACTTGTGCCATACGGGAAAATGCGGAAGACAAAGTGTTCGGTGAGCTTGGCCATCTGAAAACACTAAAACTCGAGCGTCCGGGATTGTTACTTGGTGTATGTGGTTGTATGTCCCAAGAGGAAGGCGTCGTCAACCGGATTATGCAGAAACATGGCTTTGTGGATATGATCTTTGGTACACATAATGTGCATCGGCTGCCACATCTGATCCAGGAAGCGCTGTTCAGTAAAGAAATGGTTGTTGAGGTATGGTCCAAGGAAGGTGACATCATTGAGAACTTGCCTAAGAAACGTGAGGGAATGCGCGGCTGGGTTAACATTATGTATGGCTGCGACAAGTTCTGTACATATTGCATCGTTCCGTTCACGCGGGGCAAAGAACGCAGCCGTCGTCCGGAAGACGTTATTGCTGAAGTGAGGGAACTGGCACGTCAGGGCTTCAAGGAGATCACTCTGCTTGGTCAGAATGTGAATGCGTACGGCAAGGACTTCACTGATCTGAACTACAGCTTCGGTGACTTGATGGATGATATTCGCCAAATTGATATTCCGCGAGTGCGGTTTACAACGAGCCATCCACGTGACTTTGACGATCGCTTGATTGAAGTGCTCGCCAAGGGAGGAAACCTGGTAGAGCATATCCATCTCCCGGTGCAGTCTGGCAGTTCGGAAGTACTCAAGCGTATGAGCCGCAAGTATAGCCGGGAACACTATCTGAACCTGGCTGGCAAAATCAGAACGGCCATTCCGGATGTCGTGTTGACAACGGACATTATTGTTGGTTTCCCTGGGGAAACCGAAGAACAATTTGAAGATACACTTTCCCTTGTTCGTGAAGTAGGGTATGATTTTGCCTATACCTTCATCTACTCCCCGCGTGAAGGCACGCCTGCTGCGGTGATGGAGGATAACGTACCGATGGAAGTGAAGAAGGAACGTTTGAGACGCTTGAATGAAACGGTTAACGAGTATAGCCATCGTAGCAATGAAGAGCAACGAGGCAAGGTGGTTGAAGTGCTTGTTGAAGGTGAAAGCAAGCGGAATTCCGATGTCCTGGCAGGGCGTACACGCAGCAACAAGCTGGTTCATTTTGAGGGTTCCAAAGAATTGATCGGTACATTTGTACAAGTGGAAATCACCGATCCAATGACTTTTTATATTCGGGGCCACCTGCTCTCTGAGAAGGTAGCTGCCAATCAGTAATAGTAATACACACACCAATAAGATGAATCTTGGAGGTTTAATATAAAGGTTTGGACATACAGCGCAAGTAGCGAAGGGAACGGAATCGATTCTGCTGAAGCGAAGCGTTCGCCTTTGTCTCCGAATTTTAAACCTTTGATAAATTTAATCAAGAAAATTTGGAGACAACAGCGATCAAAAGAACGATCCGTAACCGTAGCGGTCATGGAGCAATCGTCTGAATTTATATTAAGCCAGGTTTTCATCTTATATCATCTCATAGAATGGAGCGATTTCAGTGGCGCAGGAAGAAGTGCAGTACAACCATTATGGAATGCCTACCTACGATACGCGCAATCTGGTCATACGCGACGACATTATGGGAAAAACCAAAGAGTTGGCGGATATGCTTGGAACGAGTGAAGAAGTTAGACAGTTTCAGCAGGCTGAATCCAAAATTCGTGATCATGAACGCATCCAGCAATTGATTGCAACGATCAAGAAGAAGCAAAAAGAGATCGTTGCATTTGAGAGCTTCAAAAACGGTGAGATGGTCAGCAAAATTGAACAGGAAATTGAAGATCTGCAAAGTGAACTGGACAGCATTCCATTGGTTACGGAATTTCAGCAGAGCCAGAGCGATATCAACTACTTGCTTCAGCTTGTGATTTCCGTAATCCGGGATACGGTTTCCGAAAAAGTGAACGTGGAAGCTGGAACGGATTCACCTCCGACCAGTTGCGGTTAAATGACGGAAGGGTGCGGACGCAGTCCGCGCCTTTTTTGACATTAACTAGGTATTAAGATGAGGTGGCTATGCCAAGTACTCGGAATATACTTCCAAGCAAAGCTCCACGTTGTGGGGTTATTTTGTGTGGCGCGATGAGTTGGTTTACTTCAACATATTATAGGAATCGCGGATTCTTAATTATAAATCTTAATTATAAAGGCACGTGACATCAAGAGCTTGATACCTGCAGTGCAATAAAGGAGAAATGAATAATGAGCATTTTGGACAAAATGGTGAAAGACGGAGACGGACGGTTCTGGGGATTTCTTGGCTGTCGATATATTAAAGGGGACGGAAAAGAAGTACAGATCGGGCTGACTGCAGGCGAACATCATACCAACTCCATGGGAATTATTCATGGTGGTGTACTGACTTCACTCATGGATCAGGCGATGGGCATGGTCGCAACAGCTGCGATGGAAGTGGACGGCTGTGTGACAACGAACCTGAATGTGCATTTTCTTGCACCCATGAAACAAGGGGAATTAATCGTGACGTCTACCGTACTTCATCAGGCTGGGCGAAGTGTTACGACTCAATCTGAGGTTCGTGATGCAACAGGCACACTGGGATGTATGGCTACAGCTACATTCCGCATAGCACGTCCAAGAACGTAGAAGTGGAACTTCACGGTTGACAAAAAATATTATTATGTCATAATGAAAATATCAAAATGAAAATAGTCGGTGGTGCCCATGAGCGAAAACTACGAAAACTTCAATGCAGAGAGCGATGAACAGGCAGCACTTGCCTATAGTTCCAAGAAATATCGTACCCCGATGGTGTTCCGGCGGATATCGTCATGTTCACGTTGACCAAGCGGGAACGCAAGACGGTGACGAAGACACTGCCCATTCGGGAACTGAAAGTGATGCTGATTAAGCGTAAAGGCTGGCCTTTTGCCGGTAGATGGGCGTTACCCGGTGGATTCTGTCAGGAGAATGAATCCATCTACGGTGCAGCTAAGCGTGAACTGATGGAAGAGACAGGTGTGGATGGTGGACATCTGGAATACTTGAATGTATACAGTCAGCCTGGTCGTGATCCAAGGGGTTGGATTATCTCTCATGCATTTTTCGCACTTGTGGAAGAATGGATGCTGGAGCACCGTCAAGCCGCAGATGATGCGGAGGACGTTGGATTGTTTACCATTCAGGAAGCATTGCAAGAGCTGGAGCTGGCCTTTGATCACAGAACGATTATTGAAGATGCCTATCGACGTATTCAACAGCAGATGCTGGAAACGACCATTGCGCGTCAGTTCCTGCCACGTGATTTTACGTTAAGTGAATTATATCAGGTCATTCAAAGTGTTGTACCGGATTTCGAAGAACCCAATTTCATTCGGAAAATTACGTCTACCCGCAGTCGCAAAGGCATTGTGGAAGAAGTACGGGATGAAGAGGGAAATCTAATGAGTTCCAACCAGTACTCACAGCGTCCTGCGCAGCTCTATCGGTTTACAGAACTTGTACCTCGTCTATCCATCTACACGTAATGTGCAGCGAGCCATCTGGATTGAATCAGGATCAACCCATTCTGAGCCAAGGGAGTGTTGACGATGAAAGCACTGATTGTCATTGATTTTACAAATGATTTCGTGACTGGTTCTTTGCCTGTAGGTCAGCCGGCAGTAGAGATCGCAGAGACGATCGCAGCTGTAACGGAAGCTTACTGTAATAACAAACATGAAGTGATCATGGCTGTGGATCTCCATGAGGAGAATGACCCGTATCATCCGGAGACCGCACTTTTTCCACCTCATAACATCAGGGGCACAGAGGGAAGACAGTTGTATGGTCGTCTTGCCCAAGTGATGGAAGAACGGAAAGCCAACATTCGCTGGATGGATAAGACAAGGTACAGCGCATTCAGTGGCACTAATCTGGAACTCCGACTACGTGAACGTGGCATTACAGATATTGCACTCATTGGGGTATGTACGGATATTTGTGTATTACATACTGCAGTGGATGCTTACAACAAAGGATTTCATATTACGGTATATAAAGATGCCGTAGCCAGCTTTAATCCGGCAGGACATGATTGGGCACTTGGACATTTTCGTTCCAGCCTTGGTGCCCAGGTGGTTAAGGCAAGTGAAACTGTCTTGTCATAACTATACGTAATCCGGTCTTGCTAACTAAGGTTAGGATACGACTGAATATGGTGAATAGGATTACACGGGAGACTTGTTAGTTATCACGGATGAACAGAATCATGAAGAATAAGTCCCCCTATGTTAACCCGTGTCCTCAGATCAGATCTGCGGGCACGAGCGGAAGTCAGAGAGGATGAGACAAATGCAGACGACTAGCCTGGCTTTACATACGGATAAATATCAGATTAATATGATGTACGCCCATTGGGTGAACGGTACTCACAAACGAAAGGCGGTATTTGAAGCGTATTTCCGTAAGCTCCCATTTGGCAACGGATATGCGGTATTTGCCGGATTGGAACGTATTGTGAGTTATATCAGCCACCTTCGGTTTACCATGGACGACATCAAATTTTTATCCAAACAAGAGGAAAATTACGATCCGGTCTTTCTGGAAGAACTGCTCCAGTTTTCGTTTCACGGGACAATTCATTCCATGAAGGAAGGGGCAATTGTTTTCCCTGACGAACCGCTCATTCGGGTAGAAGGCTCCATTATGGAGACACAATTGGTGGAGACAGCGATACTTAACTTCATGAACTATCAGACGTTGATTGCAACCAAGGCTTCGCGGATCAAACAGGTAGCACAGCAGGATACGTTGCTCGAATTCGGTACACGGCGTGCACAGGAAGCAGATGCGGCCATTTGGGGCGCACGTGCCTCGTATGTGGCAGGATTCCATGCAACGTCCAATATGCTGGCCGGAGAGCGCTTCGGAATTCCTACTGCAGGTACACATGCCCATTCCTGGGTGCAGAGCTTTATGAGCGAGCAGGAGGCGTTTGACGTATATGCGAAAGTGTTGCCTGATCAGGTGACACTGCTGGTGGATACCTTTGATACGCTTAATAGCGGAGTTCCCCATGCCATCAAGACAGCAAAATGGTTGGAAAGCCAAGGGAAAAAGATGAAAGGGATTCGTCTGGATAGCGGTGACCTCGCTTACTTGTCCATTCAGGCCCGTCAGATGTTGGACGAGGCAGGACTGGATTATGTGAAGATCGTAGCGTCCAATGATCTGGATGAGAATACAATTTTCGACCTGAAGGCTCAAGGAGCGCGAATTAATACATGGGGTGTCGGCACACAGCTGATTACCGCTTCTGACCAGCCATCTTTGGGTGGGGTATACAAATTGGTTGAGCGTGAAGTCGATGGTGAGATGCAACCTACGATTAAAATCTCTGCCAATCCTGAAAAAGTGTCCACACCTGGTAAAAAGGAAGTGTTCCGGATCATTGATCCGAAGCATGGCAAAGCGATTGCAGATTATATCTGCTATCCGGGAGAAGAACAGCCGCTCCAGGGTGGGCCGCTCAAGCTGTTCAACCCGCTACACCCGTATCTGAAAAAGACTGTTACCCGCTACGAAGCGGTAAACATGCTCGAACCGATCTTTGTGAACGGGCGCAAAGTATATGAACTGCCTAGTCTGGATGAGATACGTGCGTACCACCGGGAACAGATGAATCTCTTCTGGCCTGAATATCAGCGGAAGCTCAACCCGGAGATCTACCGTGTGAATATCAGCCCGGCAGCCTGGAATATGAAACAGAAGCTCATTGCTGAACATGTGAAGTCCACAGAAGAATGATCCACACATAATGATGCTAGAGAGGCATAACCAGTAAACAATACTGGCTTATGCCTTTTTGATATGACCCAGACCATGTACCAGTGATGTATGAAACATCATGGACAGACAACCCATGTAGCAGGCTATACTTGAATTTGGCTTGTGTAGGCTTAGGGAAATGAAGTCATTATTTCTCGGGAAAGCGCAGGAGACGTCAAATCCCGCATTTATCCGCGTGTTGCTTCGACATATTAGGGTAACCCCAACTGAAGTGGTTGAGTCTTGAGCATTGTTTCAATCATAGACCGGTCGGGGATGAAATTAAAAGGAGGTGCAAACATGAGATGGATAATAGGATTGATCTGGCTCTCTTTTATAACGTATGCATTGTTGTTCGCACCGGGACTGTCACCTGGAGGTGACCCCATATTCAAAGAACTGGTTACCATGCAAAGCAAAGAGCCATGGTTACTTACTGTATTTTCGTGGCTAGGTATTTTTCCAGCAGTCTATGCCTGTATGCTGCTAAGAACATCTGCGAAAGAGCGAAGTGCACGTGTGCGAGCTTGGCCCTTTGTTTTGCTGTCTTTCGGTTTGGGTGCGTTTGCCCTGCTTCCCTACTATGCATGGTCATCATCCAAGAATAGAGGCTCGGGTTACGAGCGCCTGCATTTTGGTCGTCAGCGTGAGTCAGGATTTGGACGAATAGCAGCCAACAAGCTGACACATATCATTTTATTACTACTGACGCTGGGGACAGCATTTTACGCAGTAACTCAAGGCCATCCGGACGTATTTATGGAAGCGTTCAAGCAATCTTCTTTTGTGCATATCATGACGATTGATTTCATCATCCTGACCTTACTTTCCATAGTTGCGATATTCAGGGATGCTGAAGCGAGTCGACGTTCACCAGTTTGGGTAGCCGCAGGGATTGTCCCCATTGTGGGTCCATTAATATATCTGTTGACGCTTAGGAGAGACTGAGCTTGAGCGTAAGCATACTTGAGATTAGAAAGTCAGAATTAAAGATAGAAATGAAGATGAATGCGAATAATTAATTCCATTAAATGAAAAATATATAAGTTTTAAGAAGGAGTGAGTTAGATGAAAAACCAATTCAACGCATATGTTGTCCGTCAAGAAGAGCAAGGCGGCGTGAAAGCAGCTGTAGAGCAACTGAAGAAAGAAGACCTGCCGAGTGGAGATGTAACGGTACAGGTACAGTATTCCAGCGTCAATTATAAAGACGGACTCGCTACAACTGAGAAGGGCGGTGTTGTTCGTGAATACCCGATGATACCGGGAATCGATCTTGCAGGAACGGTAGAGGAATCTGTAAGTGGACGTTTTGCTCCAGGGGATCGGGTGATTAGTACAGGATTTGAACCAGGTGTTTCCCATTATGGCGGGTACAGCGAGTATGCTCGTCTGCGCAGCGAATGGTTGGTGCCCCTACCACCGGGTCTAAGTGAGAAAGAAGCTATGGCAATTGGGACGGCTGGATTTACCGCTGCACTTTCGGTAGATGCTCTGTTACAGGCTGGAGTGACGCCGGAGATGGGCAAGATTCTGGTTACGGGTGCTACGGGTGGTGTTGGCAGTATGGCGGTTGCGATTTTGGCTAAGCTTGGCTTCAAAGTAACAGCCAGCACAGGCAAGATGGACCAGGAGGAGCAATTACTCCGAAACTTGGGAGCCTCAGAAGTTATTTCTCGTGAAGAAGCCGATGCACCAGCCAAAGGTGTCATGGGGAAACAGTTATGGGCGGGGATTGTTGATCCGACAGCAGGTCCGGCACTCGCGGAACGATTGAAACAGATTCAATATGGAGGCGCGATTGCGGTATCCGGATTAACTGGAGGGACTGCTTTTGAGTCTACGGTATTTCCATTTATTTTGCGTGGTATCCAGCTCATTGGTATAGATTCCGTTTATTGTCCAATGGAGCGACGGGAACGGTTATGGAAACTGCTCGGCGGAGAATGGAAACCGGAACGCGCCCTTGAACTGGGTATTCGGGAGATTTCATTGGACCAATTGCCACATACTTTGGAGACGATACTCCAAGGTCGTGCAGTGGGGCGTACCGTGGTCAATACAAAGACAGATCTGCCTGCCGAATAAGATTCTTTGCGCCTAGACATGCTAATTCTACCTGATTGGGTCACGATGCACGTGGCTGGAAAGGAAGGATTAGCATGGGGGTTGGTAGAAAAGGGTGGAATCTGAAAGGTAGAACAATCAAGTTGGTATGTGTAGGTGGAGTGATGATCGTGGTTCTCTGGTCTCTGGTGGCTTGTTCGGCTTCTTCCTTGGAGCAGGAGCGGAAGGTCTACACACGGGAAGCAACAGATGAAGGAAATATGCGTGCACAGAGTCAGGGACACGGATTGAACGGTGCATTGGTCAGTGAACTTAGGGAGGGATTTGCTGCAAGGGGCATTAAGCTGATGAATAACATGTCTGCCGACGATGGTCAGGGTGGAATTTCTTATATGTATTTGTTGAATGGAAGTGGCAGGCATATCGTGAAAGTCCACATTTTCAGTGATGCCGATACCCGGGCTGCACGCATGGAAGAGATGTACAGTGAGCGTAGCGATGAGGCTGTCCTAGAGAATGCACTTGGCCGAACAACGATTCGTAGCAAAGGATACGTCTCATTAGTCTATTCCGCTTCCGGTGGAGAGAAGGACCAATACGAACAGGATGTTATGCAGGTGTTCCAGCAAGTGCTTGAACAACTAAAGTAGGAGAGGTGCGAACCCTCCGATCTGTACTCTACAGTTGAAAATAAAACCCGAAAACCCGTCTGATCATTCAGACGGGTTTGTATATTTCGCGCATGACATGCCGCAGCTCAGGCAAAATAATTCGTTCCATAGCCAGTTTCACGGCTCCACGGGAGCCTGGCATGGAGAAGACGGCGGTTCGCCCAATCGTTCCGGCGACAGCTCTGCTCAGAATGGCAGCGGAACCGATATCTTGGGTATAACTGAGGAAGCGGAATATCTCACCGAAACCCGGCAATTCTTTGTCGAGCAGCGAAGACACTGCTTCGTAGGTTGTATCTCGGGGGCAATCCCTGTTCCGCCGCTAAGCAGGACGGCTTCAATATCATCGCGAACCGCTGCATCCTGCAGAATGCTTTGAATTCGTTCCGTTTCATCTGGTGTAATGATGTATTCAACAATTGGATAACCGGCTTCATTCAGAAGCTGGTGCATAAGCTGGCCACTGGTATCTGTATCTTTGGTGCGCGTGTCTGACACCGTAACAATCATGCAAGATACCGTGTCTGGAGCTTCCTGACGATGTTGTTCCACTGAATTGGTCATGATACTTCCTCCTTTTATCCACATGTCCTCATAGCATAGAACATTCGTCAGGATCAGGCAATGTACCGGGGAAGAGCTTGAACAACGAATACGGGATGGTGTACACTCGCTAGATATAGATAGACTAGGTTACAAGAAGGACAATTAGAGAGGTGTTTAAGAATGAACAAAACGATTTCAAAAGAACAATCCATACCTGTATATATACTGTCAGGTTTTTTGGGAAGTGGCAAAACGACATTGCTCGTTCAGTTAATTGAACATTGGCAACGGCAGGGGTTACGTCCCGCGGTGGTCATGAATGAATTGGGAGAAGTCAATCTGGATGGACAGATTGTTGATTCTACTGTCCCGATGACGGAAATGTTAGGTGGATGCATCTGTTGTACCGTACGTGGAGACTTGGGATTACAACTTGCTGATCTTGTCCAGGAGGAATCTCCGGATGTCATCATCATTGAAGCAACCGGCGCAGCAAACCCGATGGAAATTCTGGATGCGGTAACGGAAACTTCACTTTACATGCGATTGGAACTGAAAAGTCTTATTACCGTTGTGGATGCAGCGCATCTATCCGGTCTCTATCAGGAGCAGAAGGGGCAGACCTTCAAGCTGATGCAAGAGCAGATTCGTTGTGCGTCTGTGCTTCTCCTGAACAAAACGGATCGTGTGAGTGAGCAGGAGCTTCAGGATCTGGAACAACTTTTGGCCAAATGGAATGGCTTCGCACCTGTTATTCCTACAGTCAAATGTGAGGTGGAGATGGATCTGATGCTTGCCAGCGGGGGCGATGTACACGTTCGAGAATCACCTTCCGAAGGTGATAAGCTAGTTCCCGAAGAGCATCATGTACATACGGAGGCCTGTGGAACACATGGATGCAGTCATGGTCATGAGCAACACACGGTCCAAGGAGATTCTGCTGACCTCGATCACAGCCATGTCCATAATCACGGTCTTCAGCAATCCACGCCTCATGCATCGCATGAACACGTTATGGTGTATACACATTATTTCAGTCATCCGGTGAATAGCGAAGCTTTTGAACAGTTTGTATCCGATTTGCCGCGGGATGTGTATCGAGCGAAAGGGATTTTATCGTTTAGCGACACGGCGAGCCGATTCTGGTTCCAGTACGCCTACCGTGAATCGGATTACATGAAGATCACACCTCAGGGGGATGTGGCCAATGTGGCTGTGTTCATCGGCGAACATTTTGACCAATCTGTCATTCGTAACCAATTACTGGAATTGGAAGCGATAAAACCGGATTAATGATTCAAATTTCCTCCGTACTGGGTACTAAGAAGCATAGCAAACTTTGCCTGGGAGGTCACTTGAAATGACACAACAACAAATTCAACAATGTATCGATGCTTGCCTGGAAAGCATGAATGCATGTAACGTATGTTACATATCGAGTCTGAAAGAATATGATCTTGCGATGCTGCGTGATTGCATTCGCTTGAATCGGGAATGTGCGGAGATCTGCAACTTTGCTGCACAAGCCATGACACGTGGAAGTGATTTCATTGCAGAAATCTGCGAGCTGTGTGTAAAAGCGTGTGAAGCTTGTGCCGCAGAGTGTGGCAAACACCAGCATAATCACTGCCAAGCTTGCGCAGAAGCTTGCCGCAAATGTGCAGAAGCGTGCCGGATGATGGCAGCAGTAGTGGCGTAAATATCACTCCTTTGGATCGGAAATGAAAAGAATCGATAATCATGTTGGTTCCCTCATGGAATGTAGCGTAAGCTAGGCATCTGAGACGATGTGCCTATACGTTTTTTCCAGAGGGGATTTTTCATGTTTTCATGTTTTTAAGTCTGTTTGCCAGCGAATGTCTTCATGTCCGCTTAAACACACAGGTTGCCAAGTCAGACCATGGTCTGTATAATGATGGCAATGAATCGAAACGAAGAACATCAATGAGAAGAACATCAATGATCGGGAGAGTAGCCAGATCCATACATGACAGCGAGCCGGGGCAGGTGGAAGCCGGTATGACATGACCTGAGTGAACCGCACCCGTGAGATGGTTGTCCGAAAAGATGTGCGCATCCCGATTGTGGATGTAAGATCTGTCTGAGGATAATCCGGCTGCGACCGTTATACGCATCGAGCGGAGCAGATTCCCATTGGCATGCATGTTAGTTAGTGTACACCACAAGCATCTGTTCACCTAGAGTGGTACCGCGGGAACTGTGAATTCAGCTCTCGTCTCTTATATAGAGACGAGAGCTTTTTTGTATTTATTTTCTGCCAGAATGAACGATGATAAGGAGTGTTCGACATGTTGATGAAGCAGGCTGCGGCCTATATTATCCCTTTAACCGGATTGGATGAAAAAGAGGTTCTGAGATTACTGGAAGTTCCACCACAGGCGGAGATGGGAGATGTAGCATTCCCCTGTTTTGCATTGGCCAAATCCTTGAAGAAAGCACCTGCCGTAATTGCGACGGATGTCGCAGCTGAGTTACAGAACGCAGGAGTTGAAGCTGCTTCCGCTGGGCCTTATGTCAATATCCGTTTCAATCGGGAAGAGTTGGCACCAAAACTGCTTAAAGAACTGGGAGATGCAGCGTTCGGTAAGCTTCAGCTTGGTCTCGGTTCGCGTGTCGTGATTGATATGTCTTCCCCTAACATCGCCAAACCCTTCGGAATTGGACATTTGCGTTCGACTGTGATCGGTGCAGCACTGTATCGGTTATATAACGAAGCCGGTTATACGTCCGAAAGTGTGAATCATCTGGGGACTGGGGAACCCAGTTCGGCAAGCAGATCGCAGCCTACAAACGGTGGGGAAACGATGAAGCGTTGCAGGCAGATCCCATCCGTACTTCTCTGGAACTATATGTGCGCTTCCACGATGAGGCGGAGAGTGATCCTTCGCTGGAGATCGAGGCACGTGACTGGTTCCGCAAGCTGGAGCAAGGGGATGAAGAAGCACACCGGTTATGGGCGTTCTTCGTGGAAGTGAGCATGAAGGAATTCAACCGGATGTATGAACGATTGAATGTTCAGTTCGACCACACGCTGGGGGAGAGCTTCTACAATGACAAGATGGGCGCGGTGGTTGAAGAGCTCAAGGCTAAGGGATTACTCGAAGAGAGTGATGGTGCACTCATGGTACGTCTGGAAGAAGAGAACATGCCCCCATGTCTGATTATCAAACAGGACGGAACAACGATTTACCCCACGCGGGATTTGGCTACAGCGGTCTACCGTCATGAGGTGATGAAGGCAGATCGATTGTTATACGTGGTCGGAGGAGAACAGAAGCTTCATTTCCGTCAGGTATTTGCGGTTCTGTCCCGGATGGGATATGAGTGGTCTGCGAATTGTGAGCATATTCCGTTTGGGTTAATGCGTTTTGAAGGAAGGAAAATGTCAACACGCCGTGGTAAAGTTGTCTTTTTGCAGGAAGTACTGGATGAAGCGGTTGCCCGTGCATTGCAGATAATACAGCAGAAAAACCCGAGCTTGGAGAACCCCGAGAAAGTGGCCGAGGCTGTTGGTGTAGGCGCCATTGTCTTCGGTGACCTGCGCAATAATCGGTTGAATGATGTGGATTTCTCCCTGGAGGATGCGGTGAGCTTTGAAGGAGAGACTGGCCCATATGTGCAATATACGCATGCCCGAATTCGAAGTGTACTTGCCAAGGCCGAAGAGGCAATACGTATGGAAAATGTAAATCATCTGGTTACTTCTGGCCTTGCGGATGGTAAGAGTGATTCAGTGAGCATTCCATTTAGTATCGGAGATGCCTCATGGGCATTGCTGAAAATTCTCGGAGATTATCCCGAGGTTCTGGAAAAAGCAATTCAACGCAATGAGCCTTCGGTCATTGCCAAATATACGATTGATGTCGCCCAAGCGTTCAACCGCTTCTATCACGCCGAGCGAATTGCCGATGCAACCTCTGATGCAAGGTCCTTCCGGGTGGCATTAGCCGAACGGACTGCTGAGCGTCTATCCTACAGTTTATACTTGCTTGGTATTCAGGCTCCGGAACGGATGTAATACCAGTGAACTGGAGAAGGTATCTGCGAAGTTAGAAGCTGCGTTTCCCGATAACTTGAATGTTGCTCTCCGTTTGGTTACGATAGAGGAACATCGAATGCACAACATTGTACGGTTGAAGGGGCGCTCGCATATGCAAAATACAAACATCCAGAATGGTGACATGCTGGACAGCGAACACTCCAGGGAATTGTTTGCCTATTACGGATTGGCCGTGTACTACGGGCAGGCGCTCGAACAGCAGCTGGTCAATCTGATTTTATTAATGAAATTGTCTCAGGGAAAGGCAGTGTCCGAAGAAGATCTGGAAGATCTGTACGAACGAAAGATGAGCAGTTCACTTGGGCAACTCATTCATGAGGTCCGCCATCATTTTACGTTCTCCGAAGAAGAGACCCGCCAATTAAATGAATTGTGGCAGCAACGTAACCGCATCGTACATCACTACTTCAAGGAACGAATCCATGAAACATTCAGTCCGGAAGGACGATCACGCATGATCAAGGAACTGGAGGATTTCAAAAACCGTGCGCAGGAGCTGGAGATCCGTCTTCAGCAATATACGGGTGCCTGGATTGCAGAGCTTGGTCTGGATGCCGAATCGGCGGCAGCTCTGCAAACGCTGGAGCGAATGCATGCCGAGAGCATGCAAGCACGGGCATTGGAAGAGGATGAATGAGAAGCAAACGCAATAAGAAACGCTGGATTATCATCACGATCTTGGTCGCTTTATGGATGGGGAGCACATGGGCTGGGGTTACGGCTGGACTTATCTTGGCCTACACGGATGAGGATTCGTCCAGAAAGTCGGATGCAGCGATCATTCTGGGTGCAGCCGTGGAGCGGGATAACCCTTCACCTGTGTTCCGCGAACGTATCGAACACGCGATAGAATTATACCGCCAGGATATAGTTCAAAACCTGCTGTTCACAGGCGGATCGGCTCGTGCTGAAGATCCTGCAGAAGCTGAGGTTGGACGGGATTATGCGATTGCACATGGCGTAGATCCTGGGGATATTCGCATAGAGACCGAATCTCGAATCACCGAGGAGAATCTGGTCCATTCGATTCAGACAGGTGAGCAGGCCGGCTATCATACGTATACGATCGTGAGTGATCCATTACATATGAAACGAGCCATGAAGCTGGCTAAGGGACTGGGTATGGACGCTGTACCATCTCCGACACGAACGACGGCTTATCAGACTTGGCGCAGCAAGTCTCCTTTTCTCGCAAGAGAGACTGTGATGTATATGGGATATACAATCAAAGGATGGATAGACAATCCGCAACAGCCGTAAGGCTTGGTGTGGGTTGTCTTTTTCTATAGGAAGAAACATAGAAAAATAAAAGATGAAAGATACTCTCAACAAATGGATTCACTGCGGATAAGCACTTAAAAAACGCACTGCACAACAACAATAAGGTTGCCGCACAGCGCGTTTTTAATGATCAAGTCAGGCCTAGCCGACTTTCTAAAATATCTACTTTCTAAATTACTATGCATTTCCTCCCGCAAAGGAAGCTGAAGTTCGAATGCTCTCGTCCGAAGGACTCTCGATACTTGCAGCCTGAGCACCTTGTTGAAGCTGGTACATCTGATAATAGCGGCCTTTCAGTTCCATCAGTTCATCATGTGCCCCCTGCTCAACAATACGTCCGCGATGCAGGACGAGGATCTGATCTGCCGAACGAATGGTAGATAGGCGGTGAGCGATGATGAATGTGGTACGTCCTTTTTTGAGGACTTCGAGCGCAGCTTGAATTAATGCTTCCGTTTCGGTATCAATGTTGGCAGTAGCCTCATCCAGAATAAGGATGGCTGGATCGAAGGCCAGTGCGCGGGCAAAGGAAATTAATTGACGCTGACCGGCAGACAAAGTGCTTCCTTTTTCAACGACCGGTTCGTCGAACCCTTGCGGCAGATGAGCCAGTATACGTTCTGCACCTACATCACGCAATGCTTGTTCAATCCGTGCACGGGAAATCTTCTCATCCCCGAGACTGACGTTGGAGGCAATCGTGCCTGTGAACAGATACGGGTCTTGTAATACAATTCCCATATGCTCCCGTATCCACTGTTTAGGCAGATCCTTGACGTTCTGACCGTCGATCGTAATTTTTCCTTTTTGTGGATCATAGAAGCGAAACAGCAGGTTGATGATCGAACTTTTACCAGAACCGGTGTGACCGACCAGAGCCACCGTCTGGCCTTGTGATGCTTTAAACGAAATGTTGTTGAGCACGTAATCTTTTTTATAAGCAAAGGATACATCGTCAAATACGACATTTCCCTTGTATCTTGGCATGGAGCCATCGGTTACGGGTTCTCCCTTTTCGTCCATCAGCTCAAAGACACGACCAGCCGATACGAGAGAAGAGTCCAGGTTGGCGAGCTGATTCACCATGCCGGTAATCGGCTGGAACAAGCGGCCCAGGACATCGACGAATGCATACAGAACCCCCAGTGAGATTATACTTGTGCCATCCAGCACACTGGAACCGAAGTACCACAGGACAACCGCAAAGGCGATGTTCCGCAATACATTAACCAGGTTGTGTGAGGTGAAAGCGTTCAGGTTGAGCATTTTGTTCTGGTGTTTCATGTAATCGTCATTCAAGTCTTCGAATTCCTGCTTGGTTTGTTTCTGATGGCGGAATACGCGGATAATGGACATTCCCTGAATGGACTCGTTAATGATCGCATTGATCTCACTCAGCCGTGATCGAATGATCGTATTGTAGCGAGTGGCGAATTTGCGGTAAAGTACAATCCACGTAATAAGCATCGGCACGACGAATAATGAGATCAGGCCGAGGCGGAAATCGAGCAGGAAGAGAGCGACATAGACACCCATGATGGTAATGATGCCCGAGAAAAAGTTCGAGAGAACAGCAACGAACAGATCCTTAACGGCTTCTGTATCGTTCGTGACCCGAGATACAACTTTACCGGCAGGCAGGTTATCAAAAAAGTGTACCGGCAATCGCTGAATATGGGCATACACATCGTTGCGAAGTCTTTGAATGACCTTGTTGGCAGAGGATTGCAGCCAGTAGGTCTTACCAAACTCCATAATGACCGAGATCACCAGAAAGATCATGTAGTACACGATCAATTGATAGATGCTGGGCATCTCCGGTTTGTAGAAAGCAAACAGTTCACCAGCGGCCAGAGGCACTGCAGCATATTGGCCAGTCACTTCACCAGCGCGTGTAACCGTCAAGGTTCCATCCGCATAGGTGCGATCTCCGTCAGGTGCACTTACCGGTTCGTTTACAAAATAAAAACTTCTCCCGGCTTGCAACACCCGAACTTCGGAACCTTTGGTTTCATCCGATTCAAATAATCCTTCGCGCTTGTAGTTCTTTCCATTGTAGACCGCTGCTTCGTCTGACGCTGTTGTCTCATAGAAAGGCTGCTCGATCGCGAGCAAATGATTGTCGATCATGGATTTGGCGATGAACGGACCGGCGAGTTCGGCCGCAACACCAATCGTAAGCATAATTAATGCAGCTATAAATGTTCCTTTGGCTTTCAAGGCGTAATGTAGCAGCCTTTGGCCTGTATTAGACTTCAATGAGTTGACCTCCTACGTGGACAGGTTGGACTCTACCTGTTGCCGTTCATATTGTTCACGGTACCAGCCATTCATGGCGAGCAGTTCCTGGTGAGTACCTTCTTCTGTAATTTTCCCGTGCTCGAGTACGATGATTCGGTCTGCGTGTTCAATAGCGGACAGGCGATGAGTCGAGATCAGTGTAGTTTTGCCCGAGCGTTTGCTGCGTATATTTTCAATGATTTTGGCTTCGGTGCGTGCATCGACTGCGGACAAGGCATCATCCAGGATCAGAATATCCGGATCGGAGATAAATGCGCGTGCCAGTGATACCCGTTGTTTCTGTCCACCGGACAGAGCGATCCCTTTTTCACCCACGAGTGTATCCAGCCCATCGGATAAGGTTCCAAGATCCCCGTCAAAAGCGGCGGTACGAATGGCATCCATAATGACTTCATCACTGGCACCAGGTTTACCGAACTGGATGTTCTGACGAACCGATTTGGAGAACAGGACTTGTTCCTGTGGAACGTATCCAATCCAGCTATGCAATTCATCTTTGGCGATATCCTGAATAGGATGGCCCGAGATGCTTAATGTACCCGATCCGGCAGGGTATTCGTGCAGCAATTGTTTGAGCAGGGTGGACTTGCCGCTACCTGTGCGACCTACAATACCCAGTGTCTGGCCGCGTCGCAGTGAGAAGCTGACATGACTGAGATTATCGATTGTGGAACTAGGGTAACGGAAAGTGACATCCTGCATCGCGATCTCTTCCGGATTCGTAATATGAGCAGGTTGCTCGCTATCTTTTACGGCAGGTTCTACCGATAACGTTTCGTTGACCCGATCAAGAGAAGCGCTACCACGCTGCATCAGGTTAATCAGCTCACCAATGGCGAACATAGGCCAGATCATCATCCCCAGGTACATATTGAACGATACGAGATCCCCAGGGTGATTTCATTGTGAAACACAAGATATATACCGTAAGCAAGCGCGATCACATAACTGAGCCCAACAAAGAGGCGGATCGTAGGTTCGAATAAAGCATCCATTTTGGCTACGGCCAGGTTTTTGCGGTAGACATCTTCCGTCACATCGGCGAAGCGTTTCTCGTCCAGACGTTCCTGAACATAGGCACGCACAACACGAATACCGGCAATCGATTCAAGCACCTGGTCATTCATATCCCCGAATGCATCCTGTGCCAGGGTGTAACGTTGATGTACAGCTTTACCATAGATCATCATGGCAATGGCGATAAAAGGTAAAGGCAGGATTGCAGCCAGAGTCAATTTCCAACTGACCAGAAAACCCATAGCGAACAATACAGTGGCCAGGAAGGCCGTAGAGTCGGTTAACGTCAGCATGCCGAAGCCTGCTGTGGTGGCAATGGAACGAAGATCATTGGTGGCGCGAGCCATCAAATCACCCGTTCTGTTTTTCTCAAAAAAGGGCGGAGTCATTCGGAGCAAGTGGTCCATGAAGCGTGAACGCAGCAACCGTTCGACCAAGTTGGCACCACCGAACAGTTTGTGCATCCATACGTAGGTGACCAGATAGATAATGACGACCGTTCCTAGAATAAGTAAGATGTAACGGGTAAGTGAGGCGCCGGTAATGGAACCGCGCACAATTTCGTCGATGGCATTGCCAAGAAGACGGGGAGGCAGCAGTTCGGCAACGCCTACCAGAATAAGCAAAATGACACCAACCAGGTATCGTTTGCGTTCCAGCCGGAAGAACCAGGCCAGGTTTTTAAGTACTGAGAACAAGTGTTATCCCTTCCTTTCAATGTCCGCAAAATGCAGATTCCGTTCATGTATGCCAAAATGTACCCACAAAAAAAGACATACCGCACGCAGGCGGTATGTCTTCATATAATCATACGGCAGCATGGCTCCGAGAACAGAGCCGCCACCATACATAAGTTTCATTGTGAGTGAACACTACAGAGGTTCTCATTAAAGACTCCTGTAATGCTGACTTATGAACGGAAGAATGATTTCGGGTGTGCTCCGGTATTTAATTGTGTGCTAAATTGAACAATCATATGTTTGTTAAACACCGTAATCACCCTTTCTTTTTTGGAAATAAATACAATGTAGACCTCGTATGTTTGCATCTTAACATCGGATTTTACAATCTGTCAAACATTTTTCACAATTTATTTTGTCTTGATGTGATCACTCGGGTTTGTATTCAAGTCTTTGTAGAGATATGATGGAACATATATATACAGAAGGAGCTGACACCAAATGAGTACCATACATGTATCCGATCAAGCTGCTCGCTGGTACAAGGAAGAATTGAATTTGAACGAGGGAGACAGCATCCGATTCTTTGCCCGTTATAGCTCCGGCGGCGGTCTTCATCCTGGATTTTCGCTGGGAATAGCTGTAGAGAAGCCAAGACATCCTGCCGACAAAACCGAAGTATCGGGTATTCAATTTTTTATGGAAGATCACGATTATTGGTACCTGAAAGGGCATCAGCTGCATGTGGATATCGTTGATGAAGGTCAGGATATCGAATATCGTTATACCGAGGTCTAATCCAGGGTTTTATTCTGCAATGAAATAGATGAATCACAGGTCGCCATCGGCTTCCGAGTAGGAGGGGGATAAGCAGTGAATCTGCCAGCCCGAGATTTGGCCCAGTACATCGCAAAACGCTCTCATATTATTGTAAAAGCAGCGGTGCGGGCCGAGAACGACCAAGGTGAATTGCTGCTGATTCAGCACGCTGAGTATGGTCATTGGCGAATGCCTGCTGGAGAGATGCGTCCCGGTGAGGCTATTGAAGATGCCGCACATCGGGAACTGTGGGAAGAGACGGGTTGGACAACCGATACCATGACGCTGGAAGGTCTGTATTCGGGACCTGATCTTCGGCATCTGCATACCAGCGGAGATGAAGAGTACTATGTCATTGCTCTGTTCCGGGCACAGATCATTCAGGATCACTTGGTGGAATCTCGGGTAAATAGTGATGCAGGTCTGAAGTTCTTTGCTATGGAGTCGTTACCACCTCTGAATGATATTAGCCGAATCCTGCTAGCAAGTGAAATCGCAGAATAAACAAGCGTTGACGCAAATGACCTCAGCATCCATGGAAAGTGGATGCTGAGGTCATTTTTTTGGATACCAATTCTTGTGCCCAGTGGAGCAGTTTAGGAAATTTTTGCATGAGTTACACCTGATCCAGTGGTTCATCATCCATCGCAAAATCAAAATCATCAATATCAAATACGAGTACAGGTGATTCCGATTCAATAATACGTGCGATCAGTTCAACCTGATCCGTGAGAATTGGAACACTCAGGCGTTGAGAGGTGAGAAGCAGTTCAGTCTCAATGGGATCGAAATACTCCCCGTATTGTGCCGTATCGACTGCGTTGATAATGGCGATGGATACTTGGTCACCAAATAGAATGGAGGGACTTTTTGCCCAGGGAACAAGTAATGCTCGCTCTATTTTTTTCTTATTCAGCGGTTCCTCAAAATAAGAAATCATTTCATTGATTTTGGATTTGACATGCTGATCATCTGTCGGGTTATCCATCATGGGATCAGAACTGAACTGAAATTCATATAGCTCAAGGATGGTGGTATAAGGAACAATATATTCAACAGGCGCGGGCGGCGCGAGCAATTGACCGTAAATGGCCACCATCACGGCTTCCGTAACAAACTGACGTGACATGGTTCCTGAACCCTCCTGCGCCATTAATAGTTGTGAAATGAATCGATGAGTTCATGCAACAGCATAACCATAATAGTACGTGTTCAAATAGGACGGTTTTCAGTACCGAGAAGATGGGATGAAGCTAGAAATGGAGTAGCGGAGCGTAGGGAAAACTACGTGAGCAACCAAAATGTTTCCTTCGGAAACATACTTCGTAAGCCTCCCGCTTATTTCGGCTGAATTCCATATTCGATGCTGATGATGCCGCTAGGCATCCTTCGTAATCAAAAGCGGACTTTTTGAACAACCTCTAATGTGGATTATTCTGCTGTAGACTCGTGTACATAATTTGCATGAATAGAAGTATATCACACAACGGTGGGAAATACAGCCAACCTGCATACCATGTCAGGTCACAACCCGGATCAGGATTTGCCCAGCAGTAATGATAATATTCCAGCTGCAATCAGGGGGCCGACGGGAACACCCTTGAACAGAGCAACACCAAGGACAGTTCCAATGAGCAGCCCTGCGACGACAGTCGGTTGTGTACCCATCAACGTAGCCCCACGTCCACCCAGATAAGCCACGAGTAAACCCACGCCTATGGCGAGTAGTGATTTCCAATGCAGGAAAGACTCGCCGATGGTCTGCAGACTCATCTTGCCACTGGCTAGAGGTGCCATTACGCCAATCGTCAGAATGATGATGCCGAGCGTAAGCCCATATTTTTCAAGCCACGGGAATGCCTGATTTAGATTAAGGACTCGTAACAACAACAGAAATACCATCGCTACGGTGATCGGTGTGTTGCTGCTAATAATCCCGAGGGCCGCGAACACGAGCAGTAACAGGGAGGTCATGTCCATGGATTTCATTTCCCTTCAGTCTGTCCGCGCTGCCTGCTAACGATATGTTCCGCGATGTATCGTCCATGCCAGCGTCCGGATTCAATAAAGACTTCATTGGCATTACGCCCTGAAGCGATGACTCCGCCCACATATATACCAGGTACGCTGCTTTCCATGGTTTGTGCGTCATACACAGGCTTATCCATATCATCGGACATCTCCACACCTACAGAAGCGAGCAATTGACGATCCGGACGGAAACCGGTCATCGCCAGTACAAAGTCATTATCCAGTTCACGTGTGGAGCCATCCGCATGAACCAGACGAATCGAATCATCCAATATTTCATTCACACGGGACTCCAGATGCAATGTGATATGGCCTTTCTGCACCAGGCTCTCGAACAGGGGACGTACCCATGGTTTGATATGTTGGGACAGACCACTGCCTCGATAAACCATATCAATATGCGCCCCGACACGAACCAGTTCCATTGCTGCATCCACGGCTGAGTTGCTTCCGCCGATAATGGCGACGCGTGTACGCGTATAAGGGTGTGCTTCCCGGAAGTAATGGGTTACTTTATCTTTATCTTCTCCCGGAATGCCGAGATAGTTAGGATGGTCAAAGTAACCTGTAGCTACAACCACATGGCGCCCTTCATGCACGATGGCTTCCCCGCGTCGATTGAGCGTATGTACCTCAAACGTGCCATCATCCTTGCGTTTGATCTCACGGGCTTCCTCATAGTTATGAACACGCAAGCCAAAATGTTCGGCTACTTTGCGATAATAGGCGAGTGCTTCATAACGAAACGGTTTGTCATTGGGTGTGCTGAACGGAACGTTACCGATCTCAAGCAGCTCCGCTGTACTGAAAAACTGCATATGGGTTGGATACAGATAAATAGATTGGACGATATTGTATTTCTCAACAATCACAGCGGACAGTCCCAGCCGCTCGCATTCAATGGCAGCAGACAGACCGCATGGGCCTCCGCCGATAATAATGACATCTTCCATGTTCTTAATCCTCCTTATTTCAAGCAATATAATCCTACCGTAAATAACGGGTCAACGCCAGTTCAAGCGCGAGTTTAACTAAGGCAGGCAGTCTTGGACCCCAAGATGTTGACTTCAAGAAAAGAAAAGACTAATATCAAATTAGATATATATCTAAATGGAAGTGAGATGAACGATAATGCAGCTGGAGAAAATTGTGGCGTATCACAAAGCGTTGGCTGACCCGACACGGCTTCGCATGTTACTGCTGTTGTCTCAAGGCGAACTGCACGGTCAGGCACTTGCCGAGCGACTTAACTTATCACAGCCAACCGTAACACATCATGCATCCAAGCTGAGAGAGGCAGCACTGATTCAGGAACGACGGGAGAAAAATACAGTGTATTTCACACTTAATCCTTCGTTTATCCGCGAGAATGCGCAGGCTTCGGTTGATTTTATATTCAAGCGGGAGGAGAGTGCTGATATGAGTGATGTGAACGAAACATTAAAAGCGTCGGTGATGAGAAATTTCTTCTCCAAAGATGGACGATTGCGTCAAATTCCGGCTCAGTACAAGAAAAAGCTGATTGTACTTGGACATCTGGCCCAGCAACTTGAATTCGGTCGGAAGTACACAGAAAAAGAAATGAATGCGTTTATCCAGACGTATCATGAGGATTTTGCAACGATCCGGCGGGAGTTTATCATGCATCAGTTCATGTATCGGGCAGATGAGATCTATGAACTGAATCCAAAAGAAATGTGGACCCGCTGGGATCAGGTCAAATAAGTGAATCAGACTAGATTACAGAATTAGGCTTGACAACAGCCGAGTGGACTGTGTAACATAATGGATAATTCTACAAGAAAAGAGGCGATGTTATATGACGAACTTAATGGCAGTATACGTTAATTTGAATATGAACAGCGTCTCCGGAACGGATCAAAGCATCTGATTTTTGCGTTAGCTGGATAGCAATATCCAATGTAACGTAAAGTATTGCAGCATGCTCAGATGAAGCCACGGGTGACGAACCCGTGGCTTTTTTGCTTGCCAAAAAAAAGGGTGTTTCTGAATTGAACGTAGCGGATTGTTGTGTATTGTTACATATACCGTCCGTTACGTCTTCAAAGACGGGAATCCTTTGATTCGGCTAACTAATTATTGCCGCGGGTGTATTTATACTCGTGGTTTTTTGTTGTGATCTGGTACTGGAGATTCAAGTTCAAGCAGCTTTTCATTCAAACTTTTATGTAGTAAACAACTCATTTTGGGAGGAATTTTTATTTTAAATCATGATATTGAAAAGTACGGCTGGTCTGCAAAGTGGCAGGAGTTATGGCAACAGACGGAAGAAGATATGCAGGATAGTCAACCAGCAAGAATTATTGCGGACCATGGACATTTGCAGCGTTTGATCACAACAGAGGGCGAATGCTGGGGCAGAATTTCAGGTCGGATGCGTCACGATAGCATGGAGTCAGGTCTTATGCCAGCCATTGGAGATTGGGTAGCGGTGACGGGCAAGTCAGGTGAGGAAGCTATAATCCACCGTCTGTTGCCACGTCAAAGCCGGGTATCCAGGCAAGCAGCAGGTCCGGTAACCAAGGAACAATTAATCGCCGCAAACGTAGATACGCTCCTGATTGTTGCGGCACTCAATCATGACTTCAACCTTAGGAGGCTCGAAAGGTACGTGATGATGGCTTGGAACGGTAGCGTAAGACCGGTCATTGTTCTGAGCAAGAGCGATCTGTGCACTGATGTGGAAGAGCAGATTAATAATGTTGAGGGAATTGCCCCAGGTGTCGAAGTATTAGCTATATCCGCTGTGGAGGGTCAAGGCAAATCGTCACTGGAGAGATATCTGCAACCAGGGTTAACCATTGCGCTGACAGGTTCTTCGGGTAGTGGCAAGTCTACGCTGGTGAACTGGATGATGGGCGAAGATGTGCAGCTTACACAATCCGTCCGTGAGGGAGACAGCCGCGGAAGACATACAACAACACATCGGGAGATGTTTGTTCTACCGCAGGGAGCCATATTGATTGATACTCCGGGAATGCGTGAGCTTAATCTCTGGGATGAAGGTAATGATGGACTGTCTCAGGCATTTGGCGAGATTGAACAGCTGGCTGTCACCTGCAGGTATCTGGATTGCAGTCATACACGGGAAGAGGGTTGCGCGATCAAAGAGGCTATTGAGGATGGTTCACTGGACGAGAAGAGGCTGAGCAATTATCTGAAAATGCAGAAAGAGCTGCAGCATCAGCAACGCAAGGAAGAAGTAGCATCCAGAAGGCGTGCAGCAACAAGCAAGCCTGCAAACAGTCGCAAACCTAAGCACACCCGTAGTCCAAGAGACTGGGAAGAAGCCTGAATTCAGGCGGGCATCCACCAATATCTTGCATAAGATAGTTCAGGAGGGATGTCATTATGCCAGATTACAGGATCATTGTGGATCTGTCCGACCACATGTTATATCTTCTGGATGGCAATCAGGTAATTAAGGGGTACCCTATAGCAACAGGCAAGATGCTTACACAGACTCCGAACGGGGAGTTCACCATCGTTAACAAACAATTGAATCCAGGAGGACCATTCGGAGTATTGTGGATGGGGCTGTCTGCACCCCATTATGGTATTCATGGAACCAATGAACCTTGGTCGATTGGCAAATCGGTCTCGCACGGTTGTATACGCATGTACAACTCGGATGTGCTGGATCTGTCCTCCAAAGTATCTATAGGAACGAGAGTAACGATCCGGCCGTAGGGCCGGATTTTACTTTATTGAATTAAAATCATGGCAGTTGCGAGAGAAAGCGAGTGATAATCATGCAGATCAGACTGGCGCGTGAAGAGGATGCGAAGGGGATAGCTATGTACATACACAGAGTTGGAAAACAACATATCGAGGAATTGTACCTGACGATTTTTTGGATCATTTGACTATAGAGTCGAGGGTACTTCAATGGGAGCAGTCTATTCGCTCTGACGAAAAGGATCAGATTCTGGTGGTAGCCGAACAGAGTGATGGAAACATTGTCGGATTTGCTTGTGGGGGGAGGGAGCGAGAGGGCAAATTATCTTATGATGGAGAGTTGTATGCCATATATTTGCTGAAGGAAGCCCAACAAACGGGGATCGGTCAACAATTGGCCGAACGAGTCGTTCATCATCTGCATGCCTTGAACATGAGGAATCTGATCATCTGGGCTTTGGAGCGTAATTCAGCGTGTCGCTTCTATGAAAAGATGGGAGGGATTCCAGTCCATACGCAGTCCGTCCGCATTGGCGGTCAGGAATTGATTGAGGTTGGCTATAGTTGGGAAGATCTCAAGTCATTCGGAAACGTAGGATTGTCAGGCGTATAACATACAACATGGACAAAACAGTATATTAATGGCAAATGGGTAGAGGGCTCAGGCGAGAAGGCTTCGGGAATGGGACGCTTAGGCGGGGATTGGGCGATAGAGAAGTTCATGCGTAGCCTGTCTCCAGTCTGTGGGGATGGGCTTTTTGCACGATTTTGCGTATCCCCAAAAATCCGATTCACAGATGACCAAAAAGCTGTTTGGGGCTGTCCCTATCTGGTTATTTATGGATACACGGAGCAACTGATCCGTAAATCCAATGGCAAAGGGGCTTAAATTCATGTCCATTGACCGCTTTATTCTGAGAAAGCTGAATACCTGTCAGGAAGAACATACACGTGCCAATTTGGTTCGGCTGTTTGTCATACGTATTCGTAAAGCCGAGATTGCGATAGAACATGATGCTGCCTACGTCATAAGTAAAGTGCATTGAGTGATGAACGACATTGATCTGTTATTAGCGTATTTAACTCAAAAAGTATATAACTCAAAAAAGGAAGCTTGTCCTTAGAGACAGCTTCCTTTTTCATGGTTTGTATGGAATGCAGCTTGGCGGACTTCTCTTAATATAACGATAGAGCAAGAGAGTCATTTTCACTACGACTGTGGAGAATGGCTTCCCCATTGACAATCTCAATACTAATCAAAGAATGCAGACATTTCTGAATAGCACGTTTACCGTTGCTAATTTTGTTCTCAAGAGCACTGCTAAGCAATCTTAATGTCTTTTGCATAGGTTGTTTGTTCTCTTGATTAAAATATACAGGGATTGATTTGTTTTGAAAGGTTATTAGAGTTCTCATTTGAAATCACCTCACGAAGTTATTTCATACAGGTAATATTAAATAAGAATGCTTAAAATTACCTTAAAATCAGCTTATGAAAACATAAAGGTGGATAATGTTTGAAAAGTGTTCACAATTCAATTGTGGACGAAGGATTAAAAGTCCTGAAAAACGAAATTTAATTACCATTTAAATGGAACAAAAATGAAAAGTTTCGCATCCTCGCAATTTATAAATGGATAACTACCACAAAAGTTCTGAGTCGAATGTACGATATTTTAATATTTACGTGGGTCATATGTAACAAAATTACAGGTGACACATTGCAAACAGGGTGTTTATGTAAGAAAATAGGGTTGGAATACCGATTCATTCGCTTTATTATGATTTAATCTGACATTAGGACAATTTACATATGAGACCATGGAGGGATTTGGATGATTCTTACCGTATATTCCGGCCGGGAGGAAGGCGAATGGTTCGACATCGAGGTTCCGGACGAATGTACCATTGAACATTTGAAGACCTTGCTCGGTGTCCGCATTTTTGGACAGGCACCGGGAGATGGCATCCAGTATATCCTTGAGGCCAAATTCCCGGAAGGTCTGTGGTTCTCTCCCAGAACGCACAGCAGTTAATGGAAACGGGTCTGCGGCAAGGGAGTAGCGTACGTGTACAGCGTGCTTTTTCAACGACTTCAGAAGAAGCGCCTGTATATGGAAGGCGTTCATTGTTTCAGCAGGACAGCAACGAATAAGGCTTTTGAACGTATACATTCTATTGAACGAACTAAAGGAGGTCTTCTCTTCGTGAATGTGTTATATCAGCGTTCTCCAAGAATGACACCGGTACTGAAGGAAGAAGGGCTCGAGATCCTGAGGCCTCCAACAGAACCGAACAAACCCACGTTTTCCATGATATCCATTATCGTTCCAATCATGATGACCATGGTCAGCATCGGTTTCTACGTATATATCAATATGACCGGCAAAATGAATAACAGCAATTATATGATGTTTCAGATGATGACGGTCATGATGATGCTTACTTCGTACACCATTCCATTCTTCGTATATCTGAGCAACAAGAAGTCTTATCGTATTAAATTGGAAGAACGCAAAACCATGTATCTAGCCCAACTGGACAAACACCGGGAAGAGCTGAAGGAAGCTCAGGCGGAGCAAGTGAAGAGCTTGTACGAAATTCATGGTGATCCAGGCGTATGTCTTCAAGTGGTGAAGAACCGAAACAGTTCCTTGTGGGAACGTTCACCAGAGGACGATGATTTCATGCAGGTGCGCATAGGTACGGGAGAGATTCCATTTCGAATCAAACTACAGGTTCCGCGGATGGATGGCTACGAGAGGGACGAGTTAATTGAAGCGGCTCATGAACTTGCTACTGAGTTTCAGACGGTACCGGATGCTTCCATTACGTTGCCTTTGTTCCAATCCAAGGTTATGGGACTGGTGGGTGATCGGGAGGAAGTACTTGCTTCCCTGCGAGTCATCATCTCACAGCTGACGGTTCGGCATTCACCGGATGAGTTGAAGCTTGCGGCATTCTATGAAGAGAAGGACAATAAGGAATGGGATTGGCTCCGCTGGATGCCCCATATCTGGGATGAAGATCAGGGACAACGCTATATGGCCGACAGGCACAGCAGTGCGCATCAATTGGCGGACAGCTTGTTTTCCGTGTTGAACCGGCGTCGTAACAATAAGGAAGACCGTTACAAGAAAAGTGTGCAAACACCTTGTTACGTGGTAATCCTCTCTGATACACAACTAATAGAAGAAGAGCCATTGCTTCCACTGTTGCTTGAGTCGGCTCAGGAGATTGATGTATGCACCATTATACTGGCGAACCGCAAGGAGTCTCTCCCCATGCACTGTCAGTTGATCATGGATGCTTCCAAAGGCAAAGGTGTGTATATCAAAAAAACCGAAGATGCGGATGTGGTTCAGCAAACATACAAACCTGATGTGATCTCGAAAGAGACAGCAGAGGCATTATCCCGTTATATGTCACCCATTCGTTTGAAGCGTTCATCTGCTTCGGATATCCCGCAAGTGCTCCCGTTATTTGATATGCTCAGCACATCACGCGTGGAAGATCTGGATGTGGTTTCAAGGTGGGGGCAGACGAGGTACCCGGATACGCTGCCCGTACCCATGGGCGTAAGGGCAGGTGGTAAGAAGATTGCGATTAACCTGCATGATAAAATTGAACGTCAGGGTCACGGCCCTCATGGTCTGATTGCAGGCACAACCGGTTCAGGAAAAAGTGAGGTCATTCAGTCAATCGTTGCCTCTCTGGCCGCGGAATTCCATCCACATGATCTGGCCTTTATGTTAATTGACTATAAAGGTGGCGGTATGTCCAATACATTCGTGGATCTGCCTCACGTGGTAGGTACGATTACTAATCTGGACGGAAATCTGATTGAGCGGGCGAATGTCTCCCTTCGTGCGGAACTTGTCAGAAGGCAAAAAATATTAAATGATGCGGGAAATCTCCAGCACATTGATGAATATTACAAGATTTTGCGTTCCAGACATGAACAGCCACTTCCGCATCTGGTCATTATTATTGACGAGTTTGCTCAGTTGAAGCGGGACCAGCCGGAGTTCATGGATGAATTGATCAGTATAGCGGCGATCGGCCGGACACTGGGGGTACATCTTATCCTGGCAACCCAAAAGCCAGCTGGAGTCGTGGATGATAAAATATGGAGTAATTCCCGCTTCCGCATCTGTCTTCGCGTACAGAGTGAGGGAGACAGCCGGGACATGATCAAGATTCCGAATGCTGCCTGGATTACGAAGCCAGGTCGTGGATATTTTCAGGTGGGTAGTGATGAAGTATTTGAAGAAATGCAGTTCGCCTGGAGTGGTGCGCCTTATAACCAGCAGGAGGATGCAACAACCGTATTACCTGTTATGGAAGTGCGTCTGAACGGCAAGCGAGAACCCCTGCTAACCGGGGAGCGCAGAGCCGTTCTCAAAGGCGAAGATGTGCCGAAACAGCTTCAGGTATTCATTGACTACGTAGCCCAGTCCGCAGCCGAAGCGGGTATCCGTCGTTTGCCAGGACCATGGTTGCCTCCTCTACCAGAGACACTGGAGTGGGAAAGTCTTCAGAACTGGCAGGAAGAAGAGAATCGGGATCTGTTGCTTGATGGCGGAGCAAGTGGTCTGAAACCACTGGTCGGTTTGTTGGATGACCTGCCTAATCAGCGCCAGCAGCCGCTTGCATTGCCTGTAGATCAAGGTCATCTGGTTGTATATGGCATGCCGGGACTTGGAAAAACAACATTTGTTCAGACCATGCTGATGTCCCTGGCCCGTTCTCACCGAACCGAGCCTTGGCATGGTTACATTATTGATATGGGCCGGATGATGAAGGACTTTGCAACTCTTCCTCAGATTGGTGGCGTGATGATGGCCGAAGAGGAAGATCGGATCAAACGGTTATTCCGCTATATTCTGAAGCTATCGGCACAACGCAAAGACATCATCTCGGAGGCCGGAGTTAAAACGATTTCGGCCTACCGTCGGACGGCTCATGCGGCTGTCCCGCAGGTTCTGGTGGTGATCGATGGCTATCTTTCGTTCCGCAATGCCTATCCGGAAGAAAATGAACTTCTGGAGACGATTCTGCGTGAAGGCGGAAGTCTGGGCATTACATTCGTACTTACTGCCAATCGGGTAACGGATGTATTTGAGAAATTCAGAAGCAATATTCCGAATGCCGTTTCGTTCGAATTATCGGATCCAAGTGATTATTATTATGCCGTGGGACGACCTTCCAAGGCTCCAAACCAGCTGCCACCAGGAAGAGGTCTGGTTAAAGGGCAGGTGCCTCCATTGATGTTCCAGGCAGCATTACCTTCTTCTGGAGCAGATGAGGGCAAACGTTCATCTGCACTACGTCGCACGATAGCTGAGATTCGCCAAAGCTGGACAGGTGAAGAAGCACCGCAGATTGCTCCGCTTCCGGAAGAGGTCAAACTCAAGGATCTGCTCATTCGTACGGGTTCGTATGGTCAAGCTTGGGAACCTTCTCTAACCGTGCCTGTGGGATTGCTTACAGATGATCTGGAACCGTTCCAGCTTAATTTGCGTGAAGGTCCACATTTCATGGTAACGAGTCCGATGGAAGGTGGCAAAACGACATTTTTGCTGACTTGGATGTTGTCACTGGCGTATCACACTTCACCCGAAGATGTGCATATATACACGGTAGATATGCGTTATGGCTCAGGTGGAATGGGGGAAATCAGTAGTTTGCCCCATGTCCGTGGACATGTATCTCGTGAAGAACAGCTTGCACCTGTCATCCAACAGTTGTACGATGAAGTTCTGAAAAGAGGCGAGATATCCGGTGGACCGGAACTTGTGCTGGTCATTGATGATGCGGACACGTTGTCCAAGCAGCTCAACGATTTTAATGTAAAAGATCAATTAGGAGCGATTGTTCGTCAAGGTAGGGATCGGGGTGTTCACGTGATTCTGTCCGGTGTTCCGGCAGACTTCCCGACCTTCGGTTCTGACTGGGTAACGGACGTGAAGGCTTCCCAGAGCGGAATGCTGTTTGGGACTTTAGACCCTAACGATCTCTCGTTCTTCCGTATACCTTATTCCGAATCTGGGGTAGTACAGGTGGGCTAAAGGTACTGCCTCCAGGTCAGGGTTATTATGTAAAACGTAAATATTCCAGGGTTAAAGGTGCAGTTCCATGTGATGACAGCTGGAAAATGACCGATTGGATTTCTGAAATTCGTGACCGATGGCATGTTGTAGTTTGAGGGGAGGTGGCTCATAATGTTGACGGTTCATGATTCCAAGCAAAAGCTAGTTACGTTGCAAACAAAAGAACTATTTTTCCTGGCCGGTATTCTCGGTTCAGACCGATTACTTGGTGTGGAAGATCCATTCCGTGGTTATATGGCGGAGGATATTGCAATGGAGTGGGAGCGTGTCAAAACCTCTCTGCTGGACAAAGGATATCTGATTGAGGATCAGGACACCAATGAGCTGATCATGACACCGACCGTTTTCTCGAGGGTAGCCATTGCCGGTTTGTCCGATAGAGCTTGTTGGATTCGTTACACGATCAGCGGCAAGTCGTATGAGAGTTATATACACTGTACGGATGAGAGGGTCGTTGAAGTTTCCCGTGTGGCCGACGTACCGGATTCGTTCCGGCTCAGTGATCTGGGAAATGTTCGTGAGGCCATTGATGTTCTGATTCAAAGGATGAAATGGAGCGGCCATTCTCCTGTGGAGAAACCGGCTCTGATGTGCTCCAAGAAAAAGTTTTATGATGTCATGGATGGGCTTGAAAACAGTAGTGTACAGACGGTGGCAGATGAACTTGCACAGGAGACAAGTGATCCTGATGGGTCACTTGCGCTGGCACGCTGTCTGGTGGGCAAAGAGTCAGACGGGGAACTTCGGTTGCTTGTGTGGAATGAAGATGGGTGGAAGTCGCAGTCGGCAGCATTCGCTGCAAGTGCGGTATCCAATTGGTTGTTCCGCATGAGCACTGCCGCTTCTGATGATTGGCTTGTTGCCGCACTGACGACTAGAGAACAGTTTCACGAGATGCTGCTGGACTGGCTTAAACAGCCTGCAGGGGAAGAGGAAAGGTGATGGTAAATGCGCATTCGTGTGGAACCGGATGTGCTTCGGGCACTGAGCAGGCAGATTCAGTATGCAGCGGAGCAAATACAGCAAAAGATGACAGTGTTGGATCAGGCGATTCATTCGCTGGAGTGGGAGGTTGAATCCCGCGCAGCGGTGATGAGTGAATGGAATCACAGTAAACGACTGGGCGAGGATGCGCTTCGTCGTTTGATGGACTTGAGCGTACAGCTGGGCCGCAAAGCGTTGTTATTCCAGCAGGCAGACATGGAGTATCGTACCGTGCTGAGTCATGTTAATACAGCCTATGGTAATGCGGTCAATATGCTGAATGTTCTTCAGAATAATCCTACAGGAGAAATTATGCCTGCACATTCTGCAACTGTAGCTGTAGTATCCGATCCCCTTTCCGCAATGGCGGCCGTATATCGTGTACAGGATGCGGCTCCGCCTGATGGCTCCCCGGCTACGCTGGTTCAGGCTATGCAGCCTGAGCCTGTAGCATGGAGATTCACAGATCCTTCCTTTCGGGGAAGAAGAGGAACCGAGCCTGTGGTCTCCTGAACAAGGTGAATAAAGACGACAGCAGAAAGTGAATTTTTTTTGTAAATAGGCTGTTAGGAGAAGTTTCAAGTGCCAAAAATGGGGTAAATAGGATTAGGTCCTTCGGCTTTTGTCCGATCGATCCTGGTATAGTACAATTTGAACAAGCAGAAATTTAATTGCACAAACCAAGGAGGAATTTACCAATGGCAGGACGTATTTTAGTTACCCCAGAGCAGCTTGATCAGGTCTCCAATCAATTTAAACAAAGCGGTGAGCAAAGTCAGCAAATCGTATCTACATTGACTCAATCCATCACAAGCATGGAAGGACAATGGGAAGGTATGACCAAGCAACGCTTCTTCCAAGAGTTCCAGGAAGCCAGCAAGCAAATGCAATCTTTCGTTCAAACGCTGAACAGCATCAGCGCGGAACTTACAGCTATTGCTAACAAATTCCGTACAGCTGACCAAGCTCGTTAATCTGCTTTACATAGATCAGGCCGATTTGAAGTCTGAATTCGCTCTGAAGTATAGGCGGGTAGCAAGCTGAAGATGTACAATTACAGCAAAAACCGGGCGTTTTCACAACACCCGGTTTTTGTTGCAACTATGACACAATGACAGAGAGAGGGATAAGCATGTCTTTTCAACCAAATCCCGGGGATGAAGTGGTGATTAACGATATTGCCTATATGATTGGGCAACATCCGGCTGCACCGGGTCTGGCTTATGCCCAAGCCGGAAGGCAGGGCATTGTTTATCAGTTGTTACCCCGTAATGGTTCCATCCATGGGGCCAAAGCACTAAAAGTGTTTTTTCCCAAATTCCGTATTCCAGCTATGGTATATCAGTCTGAGCATATGGAGTCTTATAGTGAACTGCCAGGTTTGCAGGTGTGCAAGCGTGATGTGCTCACTCCGGAAAGAAACGGAGTGCTCATTGGAGAGCATCCCGATCTGTTATATGCGGTATTGATGCCATGGGTGCAGGGTCAGACCTGGTTCGACATAATCAGTGATCAAAGACAGCTGACGGTACAGGAGAGCTTGAAGCTGGCCAGAGCACTTGCCGGAACGGGTTCGGCAATGGAACAGCGTGGTCTGGCTCATTGCGATATGTCGGCACCTAATGTAATGATTCCGTTTTTTTCCGAAGTGGAGAACCTGAGGAAGACTTCTGCGGTAGAGCTCGTGGATGTCGAGCAGATGTACGGTTCCAAGATGGACCGTCCAGATGCCCTGCTTGCCGGATCACCCGGTTATGCGGCCCATAGAACAGTGCACAGTGGTTTGTGGAGTTCATATGCTGATCGCTTTGCCGGGGCGGTTATTATTGCTGAGATGTTGAGCTGGTCGGACCCGGTAATTGTAGAGAAAGCCTGGGGAGAAAGCTATTTTGACCAACATGAGATGCAAACGGTGAGTGAACGCTATTACGCGATGCGGGAGTCCCTGGAGAAACGTTGGGGTTCCAAACTATCCGAGCTGTTTATTCGTGCCTGGGAAAGTCACGATCTAAGCAGTTGCCCGACTTTTGGGGAGTGGTATGTTGTCCTTGCTGCGGTGGACGTTCACCAAGCTAATGCAGCAGTAGCTGTGACATCAGAGGAAAAAGACGCTGATCCGTCAGAAGCTGTTCATGGGAATCGGAGTAAGAGCTCAGATTCCGCAAGTGAAAAGGTGAATGCTCAAGACGGGAATGTTCATCAAACGCAACACTCGCCTGATCAGGAAGCGGTAGTGAACCGTCTTTTCCTGCAGGCGAGAGCCCTGGAGGACGAAGATAAACCGGCTGCTGCACTTGAAGTGTATCGTTCGCTGTATCATTTCATCCCTCATAACAGTGCGATGCAGATGGAAGTTGATGCTGCAATCAAGGAGCTGGATGCAAAGCTTCATCCGAAAGAGGATGTAAACCAGCCCGTAGTTGTTCCATTTTACAGATCCAAAAAGTTCATGATTTCCTCTGCTGTTCTTATTGTATTGCTGGCAGGAAGCGTGCCAACGGTCAAAATTCTCGCCGATCAGGCAGAGGTGAAGCAGAAGGAACAACAGGAAGCTACGCGACTGGCAGAGGTCAAGGCTGCGGAAGAGGCTGAAGCTGCGAAGCTGGCTGCGCTCAAACAACAGGAAGAGCAAGGGAAACAAAAGGCCGCAGATGCTGCAAAACTGGACGCAGAGGAAAAGAAAAAGCTCGCAGAAGCCAAACAAAAGGAAGCTGAAGCGAAGAAAAAAGAAGATGAACGCAAGGTATTACAGGCCAAGTATGATAAACAAGCGAAATATGAGGCTTATCTCGTGAAGCAGGAACAGCAGAAGAAAGAAGCTGCGAAGAAAGCCGCGCAGGAGAAGTTTGATAAACAGGCCAAATACGAAGCTTATCTCACCTGGAAAAAAGAGAATGATGCCATGCTTGCCAAACAGGAAGCGGAGCGTAAGGCTGCAGCTGAAGTTAAACGCCAGCAGGAGATCGCTCAGAAAGCCGCGCTCAAGAAAAAGCGTGCCCAGAATGTGGTTACGCTGATTGCTCATTATAATAAGACCTATAATGCGCAAAAAGGCAGAAAAATTGAAAACGCAGAATCGTATGCTCGTGATTTCAAAAATCTCTACAATACGGATGCGGCTTATTTCAAAGGTGTCGGTAAAGTGGCTGCTCGTATGAGTGCCATTAACAAATTCCTGAGTAACAACAACTATACGTTGCCCAATTTATAGTACATGTTCAAAAAGGACGGTTTTCAGTACCGAGAAGATGGAATAAAGCTAGAAATGGAGTAGCGGAGCGTAGGGTAAACTACGTGAGCAACTGCAATGTTTCCGAAGGAAACAACCTTCATAAGCCCACACTTATTTCGGCTGAATTTCATATTCGATGCTGAGGATGCCTGAAGGCATCCTTCGTAATCAAAAGCGGACTTTTTGAACAACTTCTTGTAAAATAACGTGAATGACGGAGGTGACTCACCCTAGATGAACTATACGATTCAAGCATCACAGCGTACACCTGCACTCATTATTTATTTAATTGATATCAGCGCCTCCATGAATATGGTTCTGGAGAATCGGCGGCGGATTGACGTCGTCTATGATGCATTAGCCCTGGCTATTCGCCAAATGGTATTTCGTTCCACGAAGGGAAATCGTCTGACTCCACGCTATCGGATAGCCATACTTGCTTACAGCGATGATGTATATGATCTGTTGAACGGAATTAAAGGTATTGACGAGATCGCTGCAGTTGGTTCTTTACCTGACCTGACTCCAAAACGATTTTCGGATTCCGCCAAGGCTTTTTTGCAGGCAGAGAAAATTCTACAGGCCGAAATTCCGAACATGCAGGACTGTCCTGCGCCGTTGGTATGCCATATGACCGATGGGGTAGCTACAGGTGAAGATCCCGAACCTATTGCCAAGAGAATCATGGGTATGAGTGTGCCAGATGGCAATGTGCTGGTCGAGAATATTTTTATATCCGATCATCTGCTGGAAGGACCCATTGCTGAACCCAGAAGGTGGAAGGGGATCTCTCCGGAAACGAATCTTCAGGATGAGCATGGGGAGAAGCTGCGCAATATGTCATCTGTCCTGCCCGAAAGTTATCGGGAAATGCTTGTTGAAGCTGATTATTTGCTTGCACCCGGTGCACTCATGATGCTGCCAGGTACCTGTGCAGAATTAGTATCGATCGGGTTCCAGATGTCCGCTGCTACGCCTGTGAGATAGGAGGGGAATCATGAGAGTGATGCGTTTGGCAACATTATCTGCTGGGGATAAGGGAGGCCATGCCAAGCAACGGCATGACCATTTTCGCTATGTGAGTGTGCAGACCGGAGAACAGCCTCTAACCCGTTATCAAGGCACATTCAAGTGCAGATATGGGTATGGCAGAGCGGCAGAGACGGTTAATCAGGGGGATACGGGGCAGGATTTTGCTGCGGTACGCATGGATGGGAATGTCTGTAATTTTGTTCTGTGTGATGGAGTAGGCATGAGTTATCTGGGTGATTTCGCAGCACGTTTCTTGGGAAACGCGTTGTTGGATTGGCTGGAAAAAGCGCAGCATCCGACGGTAGAGGCTGTGGAGCGCCTTCTTCATGAGCTGACTCTCCCCGCATCCGAACAGCTGGAAAAAATGCAGCCATTGGACAGTTCTCCTCTGTTGCTGCGTGAAGTATTGATGGAGAAGCGAAGCCGAGGAAGTCAGGCCATGTATGTATGTGGTCGAATTGAGCTCATAGGAGGAGGCCGCAAAAGTCGTGTGTGGCTTGCCTGGCAAGGAGATTCACGTATTCGCCTGTGGCGTAATGGTGAGGAACAGTCAGAACGGTTTCAGGTTCATTGCAAGACGAATGAACGTTGGTCCACACTCGAAGGCCCTGTCGGTGGTAAGCCTCATATCTACGAGACGAAAGGCTCAGCAGAAGATTCACTGCGTCTTCAATTATATAGCGATGGACTGAATGATCTGGATGCAATCCAGTCTTACGTCCCTGATGAGGACATTCAGGTACTACTGGATGCTACACATACTGGCGGTCTTGAAGATGATGCCGCTTTCATTGAATTGGAATGGTGAGTTGGCGGATATACAGTTGTGAATGAATCCGTTCTTGCCGTGATGGTGGTGATGATCAACAGTGAAAAAACTTGGTGGTGTTGATTTAAAAGACACTCTTTTTGGGTAATCTTGTGAAGAATTGACTTTAACTTAGAGCTTGAATGTACATTCTTACATAATTGCTAATTCAAAGGAGTGGAATGGATAATGACACAACATAACGGCAAGTCACGGTTCCAAGGCAAAGTAGCGATTATTACGGGAGCAGGTTCGGGGATTGGGAAGGCTACTGCCGTCAAGTTGGCTAATGAGGGAGCACAAGTTGCGCTATTTGATCTGGTGAACGATCGAATTGCGGAAACGGAAGCGGAGATTAATGCGTTGCATTCAGGGGCAGCGAGAGCGTTCGATGTTGACATTTCTGACCCGGCTCGTGTGGAAAAAGCAGTGCTGGAAACCGTGGAGTTATTCGGCGGTTTGGATATTGTTTTTGCCAACGCGGGTATTAATGGCGTATCCGCACCGATCGAGGAAATTCAGGTTGAAGATTGGCAACAGATTATTACAACGAACCTCAATGGTACATTTTTCACCGTCAAATATGCATTACCTCACCTCAAAAAACGGGGTGGCGGCAGTATTATTATCACGAGTTCCATTAATGGAAATCAGCGCTTCTCGAGCTTCGGCATGTCGGCGTATAGTACGTCCAAGGCAGGGCAGGTTGCTTTTGCCAAGATGGCGGCGCTTGAACTGGCGAAGTTCAAAATACGTGTCAACGTGATCTGTCCAGGAGCAATTGCGACCAATATTGATCAAAGTACGGTCAAAACGGATGATTTGCAGCAGATCATTATTCCGATGGAGTTCCCGGAAGGACAGCAGCCACTTGCGGACGGTCCGGGCCAGCCTGAACATGTTGCCGATCTGGTAAGCTTCCTCGCATCGTCCGAATCCAAACATATTACTGGAGCAGAGATCGTCATTGACGGTGCCGAGTCATTGCTCAGCTAAACGAGCATTCTGGATAAATTTCATTTTTGCTTAAATACTGTGTCTGCGATAGTCGTTCCTCTGGAACGGCTTTTTTTGTTATAATGCTAACATTCGAACAGGAATACTTGAGAGCGGTAGGGTACATCCATTAGGAGCGATAATATGCAGATAGAGTTACCGATACAAAAGATTATTCCCGAGTTAAGACAGTTATTTCGGGATCAGGATACAGGGGTATTAATTGCAGAGCCGGGAGCGGGGAAAACAACCGTAGTGCCGCTGGCTTTGCTGGAGGAGCCGTGGATTGCCGGACGAAAAATCATTATGCTGGAGCCCCGAAGGCTGGCCGCGCGTTCAGCTGCGTCGAGATTGGCGGCTACTTTAGGAGAAAAAGCAGGACAGACTGTAGGATATCGTGTTCGCATGGATACACGGGTAAGTCAGGCGACACGAATTGAAGTGGTTACAGAAGGGGTATTGACCCGGATGTTGCAGCAGGATCAGGGACTAGAGGACACGGCGATGATTATATTTGATGAATTCCATGAGCGACATCTGCATGGTGACTTGGGTCTGGCCCTGGCATTGGAATCACGAGCGATGTTGCGTCCGGATCTGAAACTGCTGGTCATGTCGGCTACCCTTGATCCGGTTTCTGTCTGTACATTGCTGGGAGAAGGCACAAGATCGATTCACTGTCCTGGGCGCACGTTTCCGGTGGAAACACAATATGTGCCGAGAGCGGCAGCTATGCAGCTGGAGCCATGGACGACTCAGACCGTAATCAAGGCATTGGCCGAACAGGAGGGTGATGTGCTTGTTTTTCTTCCGGGAGCAAGAGAAATACACCGAACGGAGAGAGAGTTATTGAAACGATCTCTGCCGGCACAGGTGAAAATTCATTCTCTGTATGGCAGTATGCCTGTGGAACAACAGGATGAGGCTATACGCCCGGCAGCCGAGGGCTGGCGAAAAGTTGTACTCTCTACGTCCATTGCGGAGTCCAGTCTTACACTTGCTGGAGTCAAAGTTGTGGTGGATGCAGGTTTGAGTCGAGCATCGGCCTTCTCGCCACGAACGGGCATGAGCCGTCTTGTTACCCTGCCGGTATCCAAGGCGTCAGCCGATCAGCGGCGGGGTCGTGCAGGGCGACTGGCCCCGGGTGTATGTTATCGGCTATGGAGCGAAGAGGTTCACGGGGACTGCCTGAGGCAGCTCGCCCGGAGATCGCTTCCGCGGATCTTGCGCCGTTGGCGCTGGAGCTTGCCGTCTGGGGTGTCCAGTCCCCAGCAGAGCTGCAATGGCTGGACACCCCGCCTGACGCTGCCTACGGTCAGGCACAGGCGCTGCTGCGCCAGCTGGGCGGCCTGGATGACGCAGGCCGCATCACGCCCTTCGGGCGGCGGATGAACACGCTTGGCGTGCATCCGCGACTGGCCAGCATGCTGCTCCGCGCGGCGGAGCTTGGGCTGGCCAGCTACGCCAGCATGCTGGCGGCACTGCTGCAGGAGCCTGCCGGCCTCCGCAGCAGTGGCAGTGCAGGCGCGGGCACGGACCTCCGCCCGCGCATAGAGGCGCTGCTGTCTGCGGACAGCAGCGGCATGCCGCAAGCGGCAGCGGCTGTCGCAGACGGCGCGGCCGTGCGGCGCATGCTTCAGGAGAGCCGCCAGCTGCGCTCGGCGCTCGGCCCGGCGGCCGATCCGGTGCGGCCGGATGAGGACAGCTGCGGCTTGCTGCTGTCCTTCGCTTATCCGGACCGGATCGGGCAACGCCGGGAGGACGGCCGCTATCTGCTGAGCAGCGGCCGTGGGGTAAGGCTCGCAGCGACAGAATCGCTGAGCCGTTCAGCTTATCTGGTCGCAGCCGAGGCAGACGACCAGGGCGCGGATGCGCGCATCCTGCTGGCTGCGCCATTGCAGGAGCAGACATTGCTGCAGGCGGGTCAACATCTGCTACAGAATGAAGTGCAGGTGGCTTGGGATCGCAATACCCGCAGCGTACGGGCGCACAAAAGGCTTCGGATTGGAGCTGTTGTTATCAAGGAGAGTAGTATTGCACAGCCGCCTGAAGATCAGGTGCTGGAAGCACTGCTAACCGGAATACGCATGGAAGGGCTGGATTGCCTGCCCTGGACCAAAACATCCAGACAGCTTGCAGACAGAATGCGATTCCTGCATCAACATCTATCCGACTGGCCCGACCTGATCGAAGATCATCTGACCGAGGAGTTGGCAGAACATCTTACTCCTTATCTGACAGGCATGCGATCCGCAGCCGATCTGAAGAGATTGTCGATGCATGATGTATTGCTGGGCGGACTCAGCTGGACACAACGCCAGCAGTTGGATCAGGAAGCACCGACTCATATTCAGGTACCGAGTGGTTCACGCATTCCGGTGGACTATAGCCGTCCTGAAGACCCTGCTCTGGCCGTAAGACTACAGGAGATGTTTGGACAACAGGAGACGCCGCGTATTGGAGGTGGCAGGGTTCCGGTGACCCTGCACCTGTTATCACCTGCACAGCGGCCTGTGCAGGTTACGCGGGATCTGGCCAATTTCTGGCGAGAGACCTATTTTGACGTCAAGAAAGATCTGAAAGGACGATATCCGAAGCACTATTGGCCGGATGACCCAATGGAAGCAGTCGCGACGAATCGGGCTAAACCACGAGGGCAATAGATGGACTGTTTTGTGTCTTATGCAATGATACTCTAACGTAATAATCCTCTACCTGAAGAAAATGACCGATGATCTGATGGATGTGATCGTGCCTTGGAAATGCTATTAACACATAGTAAAATGAGTTGGCAAAGTTTGAAAGAAAACAAGACGGGTAATAACATAGCGAACCACTCAATAAGCTGAGGAGGATTTCACTATGCAGAAGAAAATCGTAGGTGTGTTTAATACAGAAGGTGAGGCATCTCGGGCCATCGAAGGTCTGAAGGCGCAAGGATTCACTTCAGACGAAATCTCGGTCGTTACTCAGGATCGGGATGAGTTGAAGGCAATTCGGGAAGAAACAGGCTCCAAAGCACCTGAAGGCGTGGCCGCGGGTGCAGCTACAGGTGGGGTACTTGGTGGTGTAGCCGGTTTGCTCGCTGGTATCGGTGCACTGGCTATACCTGGCATAGGACCGATTCTGGCCGCAGGCCCTATTGCAGCAGCCTTTACCGGTGCAGCTGTAGGTGCGGGAGCAGGCGGGTTGGTCGGCGGACTTGTAGGTCTCGGTATTCCGGAAGAGGATGCCAAACAGTATGAAGAATATGTACAGAATGGTAAAATCCTGTTGCTCGTAGATTCCACGAATCGGGACACGGATGTATATGATGTGTTCAGTAGCAACAACCAGGCTACCCGGGACAGAGCTCATATTCACAGCGGAGATGTGCCTGCTGAACGCCCGGATCTGGATATGGAAGAGCGCAGATTGGAAGCCCAAAACAAAGCAGCTCGATTGGGTAACAATACCTTCCTGTAAGTCATGCCCTAATTCACTTCAATGAAAATGAAACGAACATCACTGACATGATCCCTGCAAATGGAATGACATATATGATCCACAAGATGGTCATTGGCCGGTTTCCTTTAGGGAAGCCGGCTTTTGTCCCTGTGTTGCATGCGTTTATAAGTCAGGGGACAAGGTGTTTTTAACCGATCAGGCAGGGAATAACAATACATACAGCAGAATAGCCAAAGCGAGTCCAATCACCAGTAGCAACATCGTGAGAAACCGGATTAAACCGGTCGATGCCTGAAACGTTTGCTCATTGATTTGTGTACGTTTTCGATGATAGGCAGCTGCCGAATATAAAATGATGGATATGCCGCCAATCAGAGAAGTGATGCCTGTAATAATTGCGGCAATATGTGCGAGACGATCATACGCTGAGGAATTAAAGCCGAATCCGGCAGCAAGAAAGCCGATGCCTGCCATGGCAATACCGGTGCGCACCCAGGCCAGAAAGGTGCGCTCGTTCGCCAGATGCTGTTGAACATACTGGGAGTCGATCGTGGTAGTTTCGTTGTCAGCTAAGGAAATGTGAATCACTCCGTTCATTAGATATACGGTTTCATTGTACGTTGTTTTTATTGCAAAACCAAGAAAGGACGGCTGAATGTATGCCTCGCAGAGAACGAATTACAGAAATAGAAACTTTGAGGGGAATGGCCTTTGTTGCGGTAGTTCTCCAGCATTCCATCGCGCATTACTCTGTGGTACCGGAAACAAGACTGGAGGATGGCGTGTTACTGGCAATGTTGCTGATGCTTTCCAAATTCGCAGTTCCGTTGTTCATATTCATAACAGGCATGGTGCTGTTTTATAACACGGGAGACAAGCTGCATTACGGTCAGTTTATGAGAAAAAGAGTAACGGATGTCTTTGTTCCTTATCTCATTTGGTCACTAATTTACTTTACGCTTGCTCCGAGAGGATGGAGCGGCTTCGGATGGCAGGACATCCCGGAGCTGGGCTTGAAGCTCATTACCGGTAAAACGACGTCACACTTTTGGTACATTATTATGCTTATCCAGTTCTATCTGTTATTTCCGATGTTCCTGCGGGCCATTCGTTATGTATATAACCGATACGAAGCCAAGGGACGTATGATCGCCTTGTTCATCTCTGGTGTTGTATATCTTGTGCTTGCAGATCAATTACGGAATATTGCTGCATTCATGGGGTGGCTGAATATCCCGGTGTTGACGGACGCTTTTACAACATATGCAGACCGTAATTTCCTTTATTTCTTTATTTATTTTGTGCTCGGTGCGGCAGCGGGGTTATCCGTACAGCACTGGAATGAGTGGATTCATCGTTTGCGATGGGTATACTGGACGGTGTTTATCGTACTGGGGTTGCGGTTTACTTATTTATTAATGCTGGAATTTCAGAAGCCAGAGGGAATTAAAATTACGTTCTACACGGTCAGTCTGATCCGGCCTGATATGGCACTATTTCTGATTGCCTCCATTATGGTCATGTACCAGCTGGCTGGCAAGCTGCATAACCTTAAAGCGATTCAATTGTTTGGGTGGATCGGTGGCGTATCGTATGGCGGATATTTGATGCACATGTTGATGCTGCGGTATAGCTACATTCCGGATGAACTCTTCTATGTTGCAATGGGGTGGAACCCGGTGGTCCGCATGATCATCACCTGGTTGTTGGCTCTAACATTATCCTGTGTGCTGACATGGCTCATCTCCCGTGTGAGCTGGGGCAAATGGATTGTGGGAACTGTACCGAAGTCTGCTCGCAACAAATGAATCCATCAACATGTGAAAAATTCACAAAAAACAACAAACAATGTTATTGCGAAAATGTAAGATTCATCCAGATCTATTTGAATAAAAATGAGTCGGACTCTCAACTCGATTAACGCGTTCATCATTGCACCCGTCAACTTTTTGGTAATAATTAAAATTTCATTACATGAAAAATTCACAACAATAAACCTGTTCCTGTGCTTCCTAGTTAAACGCATATTCAAACGACGGCTTTCTCACCTTTTTCGAAAATGGATAAAAGGCAGGCGAAGCGGAGAAAGATGGCAGAACCCGAACATAAGTTTTATAATACTAGATATATAGGTTCTGACAGGAGGAGGAATGAGCGTGGCTTTTATGATTGCACAGCGGGCATTTATCAAGCTATATCTAATTACAATGGTTGAACAACACAGGGGATATGGTTACGAAATGCTGGAAGAAATGAAGCAGGAATTCAAAGCCTACGGTTATGTGCCGCCCCAGAGCGAGGTATATCGGGCATTGCATGAATTGGTACAGCAAGGTGTATTTTATCGGACGAAGAAGCTGAAGGGGAATGACCCCAAGGTCGATTTTCAGGAAATTGTTCTTTATCATTTCACAGATGATGGTGCAGAGAAAGCCGAATTGTACAAAAAACAGGTCAAAACGGATCTGGATCGTTGTCTCGGCATGTTACACAAGGCAGAAGAGGACAATTACGGTACGAAAGGAAGATGAGCATGAATAGACAGTTACAGTGGGGTGTACTCGGTACATCAACCATTGCCAAGAATGCAGTCATTCCGGCGATTCAGCAGTCCGAACGTGGTGAAGTTCTGGCGATTGCCAGCCGCAGTAAGGGCAAAGCGGAAGCCCTTGCCGAAGAACTGGGTATCGCCAGGTCGTATGGCAGTTACGAGGAACTCATCGCTGATCCGGATATTGAAGCCGTCTATATTCCTTTACCTAACCATATGCACAAAGAGTGGACCATGAAGGCCGCACAGGCTGGCAAACATGTGTTGTGTGAGAAACCAGCTGCCATGAATGCAGAAGAATCGGTAGAGATGATCGAGGCATGTAATCATCATGGCGTACTTTTTGCCGAAGCGATTATGTATCGATATCATCCCAAGCACAGACGTGTGCAGGAGATCATAGCAAGTGGAGAGATTGGCACCGTCAGAGCCATCCACGGTAACTTTACTTGTAATACCGCAGAGGATAAGGAGAATGTCAGGTTCAAAAGAGAGATGGGCGGCGGATCTCTATTCGATCTTGGCGTATATCCGATCTCGGCTGCCCGGATGTACCTGGGACAGGAGCCGGAAGCGGTGACGGTACACGCGTTATTCTCGGACGAGCATGATGGAGTCGATATGATGGCATCTGGACTGGTAGAATTTCCGAATTCGGTAGCGTTAACCTTTGACTGCGGTATGTGGGCGTCGGGACGAGCGGAGATGGAGATTCTCGGGACGGAAGGGCGCATTGAACTGCCCAAAGTGTTTGGCTGGGAGAACAGTGATATTCCACCTCAGATTATCGTGCATACCGACTCGGTTAGCCGCGAGGAGCGTGTATCGGTATCTAATTCCTATGTGCTACAAGTGGAGACGTTTGCAACGGCTGCACTTGAAGGAGAGGCTTTGCCTTTCAGTCCGGAAAATACCATTCAGAACATGCGTGTCATTGATGCGTGCCTGGAATCGGCTCGAACGCGTCAACGTGTGCAGTTGATTGATTAGATCAGGTCAAGTTAGTTTAGACATACTAGAAAATGCAGACTCCATCTTCAGGGATGAGAGTCTTTTTTTCTGTATTATAATGTTATAATTATGATATTTTACAACTTAAACGTCTCAATTTGATATTTCTACCTAAATGATGTGATATAAATAGTCATGAGATGACTTGTTTACTATAATCTAGCAGAACGTACAACGAGACAGTTACAGCTTGCAGAATGCATATCGTGACAACGTTCATCTACTTTGACGATTGGGAGGCAGGATGAATGAAAAAACTACTATCGACCGCTTTACTGGCATTGTTGTTAACGTTCGTTTTCTTCACAGGTTCACAGTTCACCCCAGTTCCACAGCAGAAGGCATCTGCTGCAACATGTACCATCATCAATACGTTTACGGGTGTAGCAAACTACTTGAGCGCGAACGGAACGTTGCCATGTAACTTTATTACCAAATCACAGGCAACAGGACTCGGCTGGGTAGCGTCACAAGGAAACTTGGCTGTTGTAGCCCCTGGTAAAAGCATCGGTGGAGACACATTCGGTAACCGTGAAGGGCTTCTGCCAGCAGCGAGTGGACGTACATGGCGAGAAGCGGATATCAACTATACTTCCGGCTTCCGTAATTCGGATCGGATTGTGTATTCCAATGATGGACTCATCTACAAAACGACAGATCACTATGTATCATTTACACGTATGAAATAGAGGATGGGGCAATCATGAATATTGTGATTCTGGACGGAGAAGACTTTGCCAGTGCTGATGAACTTCATCAGCGATTAAAGGATAAACTGGATCTGCCAGATTTTTATGGCGGTAATCTTGATGCATTGTGGGATTGCCTGACGGGTACGATTGAACTTCCACTTGAGTTGAAATGGACCAATTACCGAATCAGCGAAGAACGTCTAGGGAATGAAGCAGACCGAGTACGTGATTTGATGTTGGAAGTACAGGCGGAGCAGTCCGGATTTCAATTGCGTGTTGAGAAGTAGGCAGAAAATGAAGGCAGTCTGAATACAATCAGCCCAACCTAACAGACCACATGTGGTCTGTTTTTTTTATGTTATAGGAGGCTGTTGAAAAAAATCGCTATTGATTACGAAGCATCTGAAAGAAGAGAGGGAGTTTAATTTTTACTTTTCTTATGTATCGTTAAAAATATTTTCACGGAGGTATTGATTTCTGCGAAATGTACGTTAAAATAAAATTAACATGAAAAATATTTTAACGTTAGGGAGTGGAAAGGCATGAATGATAGCACAGCCGTTGGCAAGCAAGGTATAGGGGAATTAATACGAATCAAGCCCTATATGCAATTTATGCTTAGTAAAGTTGTATCCAGATTTGGTGATTCGATTGACTCGATTGCCTACAGTTGGATGGTATACATTCTAACCGGTTCGAAAGTGTTGATGGGTACGTTGCTGGCGGTGAATTTCTTGCCCAATATCCTTCTGGGTCTGTTCGCCGGAGCTTTGGTTGATCGCATGTCTCTCAAAAAAGTGATTGTGATCACCAATACGGGTCGCGGGTTGCTCGTGGGTATTACAGCGCTGTTGTTCGGACTGGGGCAACTCGAAGTTTGGCATCTGTTTGTCATCACGATTCTGATTTCTTTGCTGGAATGCTTCACTGTTCCTGCGGAAGTATCCAGTGTGCCCAAATTGCTTCCCCAATCGATGCTGCTTTCCGGTAATGCCATGTCCTCTTCCGCAACCCGAGTAGCAGAACTGGCAGGACTTGCAGTGGCTGGCGCACTCATTGCTACAATAGGCATTGCCTGGACGATTTTGATTGATGCGGGTTTGTTTGCACTAAGTGCTTTAATGATGAGCCGAGTAGGGTACCCTGAACTTGAAAGATCTGCTAACAATGAATATAAAACATTATCTGATATGGATTCTGTTCAACCCGAAAAACGTAGTATATTCTCCGAAATGGCCGAGGCTTTTCATTTTCTCCGTAAACATGCTGTATTGTTAATTGTCTCAATTCTGTTTGCCTTCGTTAACTTCTGCCTGATGCCGTTTAATGTTCTCCGAACACCCTATGTGATTGAAACACTGCATGCAGGCGCTTGGGGATTAAGTCTGCTTAGTGGACTGATGGTAGGAGGCATGTTGCTTAGTGGCGTATGGTTGACGCAAAGGGGAGCGAATTATCGGAAAAGTGTGCTGGTCATCAGCGGCATTGTCATGTTGGGTCTCAGTTATGCGATGACGGCACTGCCGGCTTATATGACTTCCTTCCAACTACCGGTTGCAGCGGCTTTCTGTCTATTGATGGGTATGGGAATTCCGCTAGCTACGACACCATTGGCTACCTATCTTATGGAAGTTACCCCTTCCGAGATGCTGGGTAGAGTATATGCCCTTCAGAGTATGCTTGTCTTGAGTGTCGCACCACTTGGAAGTCTGGTTTCGGGAGCACTTGCAGATTGGATGAGCATGCCTGTTCTGTTTATCGTCTTCGGTATGATGCTTGCGATGTCAGCAGGTATGCTGTTATTTAGCAAAAGTTTTCGAAGTGCTCTGTGAAGTACAATCAGAAGCGATCATTTTCCGATTTTATGTATCATGTAATCTCTGACTTGCTTTGACCGAAGCCCTGACGCAGCGGTATAATAGAGTCATCGATGGGCAACAGGTACCCCGGAAATGAGGACACAGGGATGCAGCACAAAGTTCTTTCCACAATTGAAGAAATTAAAATCTACTCCGATCCGTATCGGATACAGATTATGAATATGTTTAACAAGCAGGGCAGACCATCCACAGTCAAAGAGATCGCCGATCAGATGGGTGAGGTGCCCGCCAAAGTTCACTATCATGTGAAAAAGTTGGAGAAAATTGGTCTGCTGACCATCGTTTCCACGCGTGAGATTAATGGGATTATTGCGAAATACTACGAACCGTTTACCGGAGAGATCCATCTTCGTCATGAAGATGAAGACAAGGAAAACTCACCATTGAAACAGGTGTTTCGGTCTGAAACGCTCAAATTATTAAATGAAATGTTTGAACAGAGTCGTCAGCGGTTCATGCATCAGGCGGAAAACGAAGATCGGATGTTTCTCTCGGACATCACGCTGTATGCAACCCGTGAGGAAGTAGAGCAGTTGTATAAAAACATCATAAAACTCTGTGAACCCTATACAACGAAAGAGAATCAACAAGGGGAACATGAGGTCTTTCAGTTATTCGCTGCCCTCTCTAAACCTATAGTGAAAATACCTGCTTCCAAGACAGATGCAAAAGAGAAAAAGAAAGCTACGTCCGGTAAGGCCAAATCAACTCCGAAAGCGTCCCAATCTGTTTCGAAGCCGAAGGAATCTGCATCATCTGGCAATGAGCCGGAAGAATAAACGAACGGAATATATGGTTTCAGTGCTATCGCTGGAAGCATGTAAAGGCAAACGTATGAGATTACATCTGAGAAAAACTAGAAAAGCCGCCATTGGCGGCTTTTTAATGCGTTATAAGGAAGGCTAATGGTGGAGCAGCCTAGTGAATCGAATTCAATTTGGATGCTTACCGATCTAGATTATAACGAAGTTACATGTTCTCATCATAGCCCTTCACATCACGTTTGGCTGCAGTTGCAGGGGAGTTGGATGTACCGTATTCTTCGACCGCTTCCCAGGCATCTGCATTGTCGAACTTGCCAGCGTTACGCTGTCTTCCTTCTCCAGCACCACTTGGAGGCATGGTCATTACTTCTTCTTCAACAGGCCGATCGTTGCTGATCTCCCGGTTAGGCGTGTCATCTATACAGTAAGCTGTATATGGAATAGCCTCAAGTCGTTCGAAAGGAATGTCTTCTCCGCATGTTACACAGGTTCCGTATGTACCTTGTTCGATGCGATCCAATGCGTCGTTCACTTGATGGAATTCGTCGGTTAACGTATCATCGATGGCCATATCACGGCTACGTTCAAAAGTTTCCGTACCGGCATCTGCAGGGTGATTATCGTAGGAGGACAACTCGCCCGTTGAATCTTTCAGCGATTCGACCGGAGCACCGTCTTCCATGCTGGATTCAAAATGACGCTGCAAGTTTTCACGTTGTTCCAATAGGGCTTTTTTCAGTTCCTGACGTTGATCTTTGGTTAATGTACTCATAAGGTCATGCTCCTTTCCCGTTGTGGGGTTGTAGTGTCTCCTTACCCGATTGGCATGAAAAGCAATCATTTTCGTGAGGAATAGGGCTGTATCGTTTTATATCTGACGGATTATGTGTTATAAAAAATAGAGAGAGAAAATGCCGTATGTACTTTACAGGAAAATGAATCTACGGCTTGGCTTATAATGGAGGTTGTCTATATGGATGAACATATGAAACGAAGATTGGATAAACAGAGACAATTGTTTAAACAGTTGGGTGTGCAGTTAGATGCTTTATCGATTCATGAGAAACAATTCAATTATAAACTTCGTGGTTATGACCCGGATGAGGTGGATGCTTATCTCGATCTGGTGATTAAAGATTACGAACGTTTCTATGCCAATATTGCAGACTTGATGGACAAATGGCAAGAACAGCAGTTAACGATTCGTGATCTTAAGTCGTCCGCAAAACCGGTTGAAGATCCGACCAAGATTGATCGCAAACAGCTGGACGATATTGTGAAACAACTCGAATACAGTGTGCGACAACTCAAGATCAGAGCACGTCCTGAGCCGGATCTGTTCACTGAATAATGTCGGTATGATATTAAATCAGCATTTTGCATAATTCAATCATTATCGTTTGCTGATTGGAAGGCGCTCTTTGAGAATTATGCAAAATGCTCAAATAAAGGTGGTTAATCATGAGTACTCATTTTTCGGTCAGTGTGCATTGTTTGTTGTTACTGTCTCTCAGCGCGCCTGAACGAATCACGTCTGCAGAGATTGCAGGTAGTGTGAATACCAATCCTGTCGTGGTCAGACGTATTCTGGGCGGGTTGAAAAAGGCGGAACTTGTGAACTCTTCTCCGGGAACCCGAGGATTCTACTTGGCGAAGCCATCGAGTGAAATTACATTAGCCATGATCTATCAGGCTGCCAAGGATGAAGGCCCATTGTTCCCCATTCACGGTAATTGTAATCCCGATTGCGAGGTAGGGCTGCACATTGACGGTTTGCTGACCAACCTGTACATGGTAGCTGAGTCTAAGGTGGAGCAATTTTTTGCATCCATTACACTCGAAGACATGGAACGTTCATCTTCCCAGATGGAAGTTGTTCCATCTCAGTCAGAGTAGAGCGCAGTAATACGTAAAAAGGAAGGAGGGTTGTCAGATGAAAATTATCGTTATTTCCGACACACATTTATCGCGAAAATCACGCAAGTTACCGACACTTCTTCTGGATGTACTACCGGGTGCCGATCTTATTCTTCATGCTGGTGACTGGTCGGATTGGAGTGTATACCCATTGCTCAGCGAGTACGCACCGGTTGAAGGAGTAGCGGGTAATACAGATCCGTCCGAAATCGTGGAGAAACTAGGCTATTCCCGCATTGTTGAAGCGGAGGGACTTCGTCTAGGTCTTGTACATGGTCATCAAGGGTCAAAGGGTACCGAGCAGAATGCGATTCATACCTTTGCAGGTCAGCAGGTCGATGCTGTAATCTATGGACATTCACACATCCCAGTGATGCATACGGTGGACAACATGCTCGTATTTAATCCTGGATCACCCACGGATCGGCGTTTTCAGAAGCAGTATTCATTTGGAATCATGACGATCGATCAAGGGAAGATACAGGCTGAGCACGTATTTTTTGACAAGGACTAGGTGCATATGCAGAGGTCACACGCAGGTCGAAATTAGAATCAGAATCAGTGGCTTGTCACTGGCAGGATAGATCATAGGGTTATTTTTGTAAAAGGCATCTTTGGAACAGAACCAGATTCTGTTTCAGGGATGTCTTTTTTGGTTTTGGGTCATAAAATTCTGTCAGGAAGTTATCTCTGAATGGGTAATGTGCTCTGTTCGTTATCTGTCATTCATCTGTTGGCGTTCTCCCCTATGGAGATGATCTATGGAGTGATACAATGCCTTTACACCCCAAATGAATACGTTTACATAAGGAGATGGATCATGATGAAATTGTCTGTATTCACCGTGGCTACCCCTGACTTGAATGCAGAAGAATTGGCAGTGGCCGCGGAGGCAGCGGGGATCGATGGGATGGAATGGAGATTCCGAGGAATCCCAGAAGACGCTATGTCGGAGAAGCCTTCCTATTGGAGAAATAATCGATGCTCGATCGACCCGAGTCAGTGGGAGGAACAGATTCCTGTATTCCGTGAAGCTGCGTTAAGGCAGGGCCGAAAATCGATTGCATTGGTGCCGTATCTGGGCTGCGGGGATCTTCCTGCCACGGAACAAGCATTCCAGGCTGCAACTGCGCTTGGGGCTTCCATGATGCGTGTGGGCGTTCCCGGATATGATCGCAAGACTAACTATACCGAGTTGTATCGCAAAGCAGTGCATTATCTGAATGAAGTTCAGGACATGGCCAAGCAATACAACGTTCAAGCCATAATAGAGACGCATCATCAGACCATTGCACCAACCGCATCTCTGGCGTATCGACTTGTAGAGTCACTAGACCCACAACATGTTGGTGTATTATACGACCCAGGTAATATGGTGCATGAAGGATACGAGAATCATCGGATGGGACTTGAGCTGCTTGGCCCTTATCTGGCCCATGTACATGTGAAGAATGCCGGGTGGTTTGCAGCCAAGTCCGATGATACTGATCAGCTTGGTGAGACGGAAAAGAACACAGGGAATAAGCTCAGTACAGACTGGAAATGTCACTGGACCCCTTTGACTGAAGGCATGGTGGATTGGGTGCAGATGGTTCGTGATCTGAGAGCCGTCGGTTATGACGGATATTATGGAATTGAGGACTTTAGTGGTGCCTTGGAATCCAAGGCGATGCTACAGCATTTTGCAGACGTGTTCGCGGAAATTGAGCGTCGAGTTAATGAGGAGGAACAGGCATGAGTATCGTTCGGGTAGCAGTTATTGGTATGGGGAACATGGGGCAGCACATGCCAGAACCATCGTGGCGGGAGATGTGCCTGGTGCGGAACTGGTCGCTGTATGTGATGTAAGAAGAGAAATGGAGAGCTGGGTATCCAGTCATCTGCCGGCTTCGGTCACCTATTGGCAGGATGCGGAGCAGATGATGGCTTCGGGTACGATTGATGCGGTTATTATTGCGACACCACATTATGATCATCCGGAACAGGCGATTCAGGCTTTCCAGCATGGCTTGCATGTCATGATTGAGAAGCCGGCTGGCGTGTATACGAAACAGGTTCGCAAGATGAATGAAGCGGCTGCGGCGAGCGGCAAAGTGTTCTCCATGATGTATAACCAACGGACGAATCCGCTCTATATCAAGCTTCGAGATTTGATTGCTTCAGGAGAACTGGGGAGATTCGGCGTACCAACTGGATTATTACGAATTGGTATCGTTCCCAAAGTTATTACGATTCCGGCGGTTGGCGGGCGACATGGGCAGGTGAAGGAGGCGGTGTGCTGATTAATCAGGACCCACACCAACTGGATCTGTGGCAGTGGACCATCGGCATGATGCCGGTGCGCATGCGTGCATTCTGTTCATTCGGTAAATACCGAAATATTGAAGTGGAAGATGATGTAACGGCTTATGTGGAATATGAAAATGGAGCGACAGGTGTGTTCGTTACCACAACTGGCGAAGCACCAGGTACCAATCGATTCGAGGTCAATGGAGACCGCGGCAAAATCGTGATTGAGGACGGCACGCTCACCTTCTGGCGGTTACGGGAATCTGAGCCTGAATTCAATCAGAGATTTACCGGAGGTTTCGGACAGCCGGAATGCTGGAAATGCGAGATTCCGATTACGGGTGTGGAGACAGGTCACCCGGGTCTGATTCGCAACTGGGTTGATGCGATTCGTACAGGCGCACCACTTATTGCTCCTGGTGAGGATGGTATACACGGATTAACATTGTCGAATGCGATGCTGCTGTCCACCTGGGCGGATAACTGGGTGGATCTGCCGATCGATGAGGATCTGTTCTATGAGCATTTACAGGAACGTATTGCGAGTTCAACGACGAAGAAGGACCAGGATTACAGCAGCGGTCAGCCCGCTGATCTGACCCAAACATTCAAGTGAAGTGAAATGGTTACATCAAACTGAACTTAGGGCGAGTACAAGATAACGGAACCGATAAATGGAAAATTCAACTGGAGAGGCGGAGAAGGATATGGCTAAAGACGGTATGTTTTATGCACCAAAGAGTGTGAAGAAAGAGGTAGTATGCGGTCCAGGCGAATTTGTCATTGCAGCGGTTGCATTGGATCACGGGCACATCTATGGCATGGTAGGAGCCCTGGTAGAAGCGGGCGCAACGCTCAAATGGGTATATGATCCAGACCCGGCGAAGGCGGAGGCATTCCGTAAGCAGTTTCCGCAGGTACAGGTTGCTTCTTCGGAAGCAGAAGTGCTCGCAGATGATGAGGTATTGCTGGTGGCGAGTGCAGCTATCCCCTCGGATCGTGCACCGCTTGGCATGAGAGTGCTGGCTTCGGGCAAGGATTATTTTACAGATAAAGCCCCGTTTACGACGATGGAGCAATTGAACCTTGCACGAGAAGAAGTGAAACGAACCGGCAAAAAGTACATGGTCTATTACAGCGAACGGCTACATGTCGAAAGTGCAATCTATGCAGGGCAGCTCATTGAACAGGGTGCAATTGGCAAAGTAGTGCAAGTCATGGGCACAGGCCCCCATCGCTTGAATGCCGGAGGCCGGCCGGACTGGTTCTTCAAGCATGAGCAGTATGGCGGTATTCTCTGTGACATTGGCAGTCACCAGATTGAACAATTCCTGACCTTTGCTTCATGTAGCGATGCAGAGGTGGCTTTCAGCCGGGTGAATAATTTCAATCATCCACAGTTCCCTGAACTGGAAGATTTCGGCGAAGCTTCTCTTATTGGCGATAACGGAGCATCCGGTTACTTCCGTGTAGACTGGTTCACACCGGATGGTCTGGGTACATGGGGCGATGGACGTACAGTTATATTGGGCACCGACGGTTATATCGAGCTGCGGAAGTATATTGATGTGGCGAGAGAGCCAGAAGGAGATCAGGTCTATCTGGTCAATCATGAAGGTGAGTTTAGATACAGCGTGAAGGGCAAGGTGGGTTATCCGTTCTTCGGTCAGCTCATCCGCGATTGCCTGGATCGTACCGAGACAGCGATGACACAAGAACACGCATTTAAAGCGGCAGAACTCTGCCTGATTGCACAGCATAAAGCGATGAGCGAGCGTGTGGTGTGGAGTGGCGGAGGGAAGTAATAGTTAGGTGGAGTAAAGTACAGCATAGCGTAGAAAAGTAAAGTAAATGGAGATTAGAGCAGCCCGCATGTTAACTGCGCCTACCTGGTTAGTTGTTTCTAACCAATGGGTGCGGTTCAGGGGCTGTTTTTCCTTTGTCTGTGACTTCGCAGATGGAACAAGTTGGGTTATATTAGATGTAGTACGGATATGGATGGAGGAGAGAGGGATATACGAACTTCGTGAATATGATGTTATCGGAACAGACTTGCAATAGGGTTAAAAACCATGAATAAATCAGACAAAAGGATTGAAAGATCAAAAAACAGATGAACAAAGAGATCGAACAACATGGAAGGACGAAAATGATTTTTAGAAATCAAAGTGAAATATAAAGATCAAGTAACATTAAAAAGATCAAAAGGCATTGGAGTTCCAAGGACATAAAATCGAAGAACCATGAAATTCCAAAAACACATAAAAACCGATCAAGATGAAGGAATGTTTGGTAGAACAAAGAGCAGTGTGTAGTAGATTCGAAGAAGACAAGACCGTGCGATAACATAATATTCAAGCAGCGGCTCCGATGGAGCCTTGGTCTACGGGAAGGAATTCGGAGAAGCATTTCAGCAGACAACCCCTTCGGGGTTCATGAATACAGAAACGTTATCGGAAATTGCTGTACGACTATTAATAAAATCAGCGGAGGCTAAATCTTTGTCGACATGGAATGAATTAGAGAAGCAATTCAAAGAACTAGCACCAAGTTTTCAGTTTTCAAGACTAGATATACAGTGGGGAGATTCAGGAGAGCATTTTCGAATTGCTGGAACTACAGATAGGCTCTCAGTTGAACGATTTGAAATATTAGCTCAAATAGCTGGATCAAAACTTAATAACTCAGTTTACTCTCAAGAATATCCAGAAATTATGGATGAAACTAATGCTCTATTCAGATGGTACAAAGCATTATGGAAGATTGGTAATAATCTAGAGTTTGGATTTATGGGAAATATGATGAATGATGAGGAAGAGGTTATTGGCAATATATATACAGGGACAATACAACATTTTATTAAAGCCTCAGAAGTACTATGTTTTAGATTATCTTCACTAGAAAGTATAAGTGTTCAGGAAATACCTCGGGAAAGACCGCCACATTCACTAAATACTCTCCATCCTAGAATCGTTAGAATATCAAAAGCTCTGTATATGGATGGTCATTTTCGGGGGCAATACTAGATGCATATATTGATTTAATTAACCGAGTTAAACAGATCTCAGGAAGATCAGATTTAGATGGCAGTCCATTAATGCAACAGGTATTCTCTCCGAGAAACCCACAAATAATATTATCTGACGATCAGGACGAACAACAAGGTTTTATGTGGCTATTTGCGGGAGCAGTAATGGCTATAAGGAATCCCAAAGCTCATAAGATAACTGATGTCACAGACCCACAAAGAACTTTAGAATGGTTGAGCTTTGCATCAGTTCTTCATAGAGTGTTAGATGATATAGAGAATCTGAGCAATTCATAGAGGACAGCAACATCCGATAACATCATATCCACGCATCGGAGCCTTACGGCTCCTCGGTCCGCCCTAAGAAGATTAGCAGAGGAGTGGAATCAGGCGGACACATCCGCACCAACTAACCGCATCGCGGCCGCGCTCCCGTTGGTTCGCTTAAGTCGGTGGGACGTCGTGGATAAAGGAACGTTAGGTGAAATACTAGCAAAATATATTAAGGAGGAATATCATTGAAAGAATTTCAACCTTATCAAGTATATCTTAGTAATAATAAATCGATTCAAGAATTTGAAAAACTGACGGAAATATCTTATGGGATTGCACAACAACTCCTATTTTAATATCCTAAGGATGCTCTATTGCCACTAGATAAAACTAATATTGATAAGGATCATATTTCATACAGTTCTGCAGATGTGAAGCGTACAAAAAGTGAACTGATTTGTGGATGGTTAACCTTTCATGAATACGCTTCGAAACTTGAAATTGATAATTATGAAACTTTTACTCAGAACGCTCTGAACGGAGAATATGGACCAATTGAAATTCATCCGAAGACGAGGGAAAAACTTTTAATTTGGCCGAGTGAATACTCTAGTAAGAGTAAAGAAGAATTACCTGAACCTGGAACATATAAGGTTGGAGTCAATATGGAAGTTGCCGCAAGTTCTACAATTGAACTTGATCCGAGAGATACTCAAAATTTCATCATTATACAGCAACAATTTTTAAATATAGCTCACTCACTTGGTGAGATTGAAGAAGTACAGAATAGATCAAATGAAATGCTTTATAGAAGTTGCTTCATTTTGAGATGGGTTGCTTTTGAGAGTTTCTTACGAGAATCTGTATTTGAATTATATAAAAGCAATCCTAAAAAAGTACTTTCAAATAAAATGAGAAAAAAGAATACAGTTACATATGAGGAATTACTATTAATGTCAAATGAATTTAATTCAGCAGAATTATTATTGCAAAACTTGATTGAGAAAGAAATACAACTACAAGAGAGTGAAGGTAAATCAATTCATGGATTAATAAACTTCTTGAAAGATGAATTTTTGGATAAACAAGATCCGTATGTTAGCAGTTATGTATTTAAAGGTGAAAGAAAGAAAACTCATTATAATGATTTGATGATGTTTAAAGATACAAGGAATGTATTAATGCATGACGCGGGGTATTATAGTCCAGTATTTAATTCTTTATATCCAGAAGTTCCTGTTCGAGATGGAATGGTAGTAATTACAGAAAATTTCTATTTAAAGTCTCAATTAATTATTGATTCAGTGGCTCATAAAATATCCGTATTGATTAATAAGGAATTGAAGCAAAATCATGAGGGCTAATACCTCACCTAACACCATATTCACGCATCGGGCATTCGCCCTTGGTCCGGCACGAAGTAAGAAGTGGAATCAGAGAGGCATTTCAGCAGCGGGGAAGTTGGAGCAGCCGGACACATCCGCACCGACTAAGCGCATCGCGCCCGGCGACATTCGTCGCCTTAAGTCGGTGGGACGTCGTGAATACAATAACGTTATACGACAGAATCAAAAACAATAGAAAAGAAAGAGGATCATATGATCCTCTAAATGCTAGAGTTTTGCAATTCGCTGAAGAGTTGTAGAGCGTCTTTGAAACCTTGTATGTAAATACTGCTTTCTAAGATGGATTGAAGAGAAATTTGAGCTTCTTCGTAAAGAAAAACTGTATGTTGAAGTTGATCGGGCAAAGCATCACGTAGTGTTTTAAAATATTGATCTGTCTCCGCAGAAAGCTGATTGTATTCCATATGACATTTCAGAAGCTCAGTATAGAGTAATTCTAGACGTATTCTTATAAGCGGTTCTGTTAGCGATTCTAATGTATTAATCATATAATATTCCTCCTTATAATAACTCTATAAGGTTAAATACAAGGTGAATATTTGGCTCTATAGAGTTAAAACTTCGCTTTTCATTGATGATTACTAATGTGAACGATAAGATAGAACTATGGAGGGGAAAAAATGAACGTAATCAAGTGTAATATAAGAGAACTCATGGCAGAACATCGAATAGATGATATAACAGAATTGATGGTGAGATCGGGCTTAAGTCGGAACTCAATCAACAAGTTATATAGGGAAACGGATATAGAAACAACAAAGCTGGAAACTTTATTCAAGCTATGCGATACATTTAACTGCAAATTATCAGATTTGATTGAATACGTACCTGAGAAAGATAATAATTTTGAATTTAAGAATTAAATTTCCTGAAAAATAACATTCATGCTCCGGCTCTTAAAGGAGTTGGGGCCGTTGCTCGTATTTTGGAAAGTTATTTAGCAGAAAAGTCTACAGTATCTAAAGAAATATAATAAGAAATTGTTTGTGAGGGGGCTTGGAAATCATTCAAGAATATGAATTTGATATTAATGATGATTATTTGGAATTTTATTCGTGCTTTTTGGGTGATGAAGAGCAGGCTCTATCTCTGATAAAAAGGTGCTATAAAGTCACTGAGGTTGATGTTAGGCCAAGAAGAATAGTTAATAATATAGCAAGGCTAATAACACTTGCAGATGATCAAATGAAAATCAGAGGCGGGAGATATGGTATTCAGATATTTTTTTGGATGGTATGTGTAGAAGCTATTTACAATATATCTAAGCCACTAAACCCCAAAAAGGATAAGATTACTACTATAAGAAAGTTCTTTAATGAATCTATTTTAAGAGAAGATCAGTTATTTATTTTGGATCATGTTACTCGTTCAATTGTTGATTATCGATGGAATTATACAAAGCATTTACATATGAATATTATTGCCAATATCTTTTATTTTGTCCGAAATGATTTTGTTCATGAGGGCTCTTACTCCAATTTCCACTTTAAAAGCGAGGGTTCTAGCACAACGATAATGAATTCAATTGTTTTGAAGGAATTTAAAGACGATGTATTTGAAGAAAGGACATATGATGTAACCATTACTTACAGTCAAATGAGGGACATAATTATAAGAGGTTGCATTAATTTTCTTAACAAGCATTTAAAATCATTTAAATAATTGATTGGAAAGAAATTTATTTTAACATAACACTTTACGGCAACCTTTAAGAAGTATTAAAAGCGTCTAAAATTTCCTGATAGGTTCAATTTTGTGGAGAAGTTTGGGTGAAAAGATTAAAAAGGAGTGATTAAAATCTATACCCCATTCAGAAATAACATAAGTGATCCAAATAAATATCTATATCATTACACAACTTCAAATACTGCACTTCAATACATTCTTGCAAACGCCGAATTGCGGTTTAGCCCATTGAATAAAACGAATGATCCGAAAGAATCAATAGATTGGGAGTTCAATTACAGACTCGATTCCAATAATCGAGATGCAGATTTTCCGCCAATAGCTGATTTATTTAAAGATAAACTGCAACACCACTGTAAAGTTGTTTGCTTTACTAGAGATGATCCAAAAAAATTTAACACAGGGCATTCTTTGATTATACACAGAGGATACTGTCGCCCTAGAATGTGGGCTCAGTATGCAGAAAACCATGCTGGTATTTGCTTGGTTTTTGATAAACAAAAACTGAATGATTCGATTTTAAGTCAATTAAACTTTTTGGGAGATATCTATCAAGGCTCTATTAAATATAAGGACTTTGTCGGACAATCTGATGCTTTTTCGTTGGATTGCAGCAAAATTCTTAAACTTGGCGCACAAGAATTTTTTAACTATCATACTAGAAAATACTTGAAACCTTTGATCTTTGAGAAACAAGTAGATTGGAAATCAGAACTAGAATATAGTTGGGCGCTTATAAGCGCATCGATAACTTATGAATACTTCTCTATTGAAGAAGCGATCTGTGGTGTGGTTTTGGGAGAAGACTTCCCTGTAGATAGTATTTCTGATGTTTTAAAATTCACAAAACTCTATCGAGTACCTGTGGTTCAGCTTGAATGGCGTAACGGATACCCTGCTCCCACAACCCTTGAAGGATTTATAATGGAGTCGAAAACCTTCGGCTAATATCACATACAGAGTATTGCTGGCATTTCTATATCTGAGAAAGTTAAGCGAGGGCAGACTCAAGAAGCGATTCCGTCGTATAACATAATATTCAAGCAACGGTTCTTAACAGATCCTTGGTCTGCTGGATGAATTTTGTGGAAGCGTTTCAGCAGACACATCCGACTTCGTCGGACGTCATGAATACAGGAACGTTAGACGAAATATGTGCAAGATAGAACAATTAAAAGATCATACTCAAAATAAAACAGTTTAATGGAGGTATATCTAGTGCTGATATTAGAGCGAGCAATAAAAAATGATGCACAAAAACTTAAAGAAATACAAAAGGCCAGCTTTGATGATGAATCAAAACAATTTAATGGTAATGTAGTTGGTGGACCAGTAGGATATGACTCCATAAGTTGGCAAGAAGAGATGATGCAAAACTGTGAATATTTCAAGATACTCTATAATGGAGAAATAATAGGGGGAGCAATAATAGTTATAGAAAGCAATCAAGTACATAATCTTGGAAGGATTTTTATTGATCCAAACTTTCAAAATCAAGGAATCGGTATGAAAGTAATGAAAGAAATTGAAAAAAAATTTCCGGATAGCACTAAGTGGTGGCTTGATACTCCAAACTGGAGTACCAAGAATCATCACTTTTATGTAAGATGTGGGTTTACCAAAGTTGGAGAGGAAGGTGACTTATATATTTTTGAGAAGAAATAATAGATTTTCTTATGACTTAATCAATGGAGGCACAGTCATCGTCTAACAACGTATTTACGCTATGAAGCCTAACGACTCCTTGGATTGCTAAGAAGGTAAGGAGCCAGGAAGCGGAATCAGGCAATCAACCTCTGTGAGCCTAAGTCTGGCGACCCGTTCGCGTTGCTCACTTAAGGCTCTCGGGTTCGTAAATACAAGAACGTTAGGCGAAATGCTGAAGTATAATTTTTAAAACAAAAGGAGATCAAATGCAAATTAGACTAGCTGAAAAATCAGATGTAGAATCGTTAATTCAAATGAGATTAGATTTTACAATAGAATACAATCTGAATCTTAAAATGACAAACAGACTTTATCAAGAATACTATAGTGAAATTAATGACTTTTTAATTAATGCAATAGAGTCTAATCAATGGTTTATTTGGGTAGCTGAAGTGGAAGAGAAAATAGTATCGCATATATTTTTGGAACTTATAAATAAAGTTCCACGACCAGGAAAGAAAACTAACCCATTTGTATATATGACGAATGTCTACACATTACCATCTCATAGAGGAAAAGGAATTGGTTCAAAACTTTTAGATGGTATTAAAGAATGGTCAATTAGTAATAAATATGAGTTTATAATAGTCTGGCCAAGTGATACTAGTATAGATTTTTATAAGAAAAATGAATATAAACATTGTAAAGAACCTATGGAAATGATGCTTGATTAAAGATCTTGAGTTTGAGGGGTTGACTGAACGCGCTTCGCCTAACATCATATCCACGCATTGGGCCTGTAGGCCCTCGGTCCGCGAGAAGCGATCAACAGGGAGGGGAGTGGTTTCAGCGGACACATCCGCACCGACTAACCGCATCGCGGCCGCTCCCGTTAATCGCTTAAGTCGGTGGGACGTCGTGGATACAGGAACGTTAGATGAAATCAGCGCAAAAACAAAAAAAACGAAAGCAATTCCTATCAGTCAATTCAACTAACGGGCAGGATAGTTTAATCATTTTCACGAATATAATTCATCTATGTTCCTTAAATTAATCAGCAAACCGTAAGAAAGAACGTTTCGTTTAAAAAATATGGAAAAACGTTGAACAGATGAAAGGGGGATATTTCAATGCAATTCAAGATGTATATGGATGTGCATGAGTTTTACAATGATACCTATGACGTGCTGATGCGTCATGAAGCACAAAATTTGATTCCTCTTGGCAATATCATAATTGGGCATGAAGGAAAAGACAAAACAGATTGGCGTGACCCTGTAAGTTGGCTTATGGCAACTATTTCGGATGCTAAAGGCATACAACTTACCGCAATAATGACACCGCCACACAATATTACGCTTTATGCAACAGACAACATAATTAACCCAGAAGCTATAAACTGTCTGATAGATGGGCTGAATGACCGTGAAATTCCAGGTGTGATAACCGAAAAAACCTTGGCAGAGTATTTTGCCAAAGAATATACCTTGCGCAAGGGAATAACCTATAAAACAACCATGAGCCAACGTATATATGAACTTACAGCAGTAAATCCAGACTTTCAAAAGATTGGTATCGTTCGATTGCTAGATGAAAAGGATATTCACTTTTTCCCGTACTGGGCTGAAGCATTTTATGCAGCGGGGAGTTATGGCAAAACAGAAATGTCCATCCCGCAAGATGCAGAGCCTTACCTCTACCGAATAGCATCGAAAAAACTCTATATTTTAGAGGACAAAGGGATACCCGTTGCTATGGCAGGATATACAAGGGAAATGCAGACGGCTATTGGTGTGGCATTTGTATATACCCCCCATATGAGCGCAGGAAGGGTTACGCTACTTCAATTGTGACGCAAATAAGCCAACTTGCATTGGATAAAGGGTTTACTAAGTGCGTCTTATATACGGACTTAGAAAATCCTACATCTAATAGCATCTATCGAAAAATAGGATATATGCCAATTTGTGATTCGCTCCAGCTAAAATTCGAATATTAGAATGATGTGGACCGAACTTCTACTAAAGTAGAAATAAGAGCATAGAAAATTATTTTATTCATAGATTTGATGGATCAACATCTTTAAAGTACAATGCTGATTTTGGATTATTAAGTACAAGACATTAATAATTGAATGGGATGAATTAATAGATAAAGCTTGGTTTGAAAGATAGTTAAGTAAGAAAATGTAGTAGTTCAAGGAAGTCGCCGACATTGTTATAACACTGTATTCACGCATTCGGGACATTCGGCCCTTGGTCCGACAGAGGCAGTTCATGGGAATTAGGAGCAGCCGGACAACCCTGCACTGGCTAAGTCCATCGGACTCGCGCTTACGCCAGTGAAGGTTCGTAAATACAGGAACGTTATACGACAGAACCTTAAGTACATTGAAAAGACAAGGAGACAAGAAGATGAATTCAAAACCTCAGCTTGTACTGATTTGGCTGGTGTATTAGTAAGCAATTTCTCATCAAGTTTTTGGTTTAGACTATCCGAAGGTACTAACATTTCATTTCAAGATATTAAGGAACAATTTGATGAAGTATCAATTTTGGATTTGGTTGAGTAACCGAATAGACCGGATTAATAAAGAAGAAGCACGAGAGATGTTAATAAAATCGCTGGAACCACTTCCTGCAATGGAACACTTGGCACGATGGAGTCGTATCGCTGATATCCACATATTAAGTAATTACTGCAAAGAATGGTTGTCTAGAATAGAACCGTATATAAAGAGCATCACAATATAATTTTCATCGTCTAACAACGTATTTACGCTGCGATTGACTACGCCGACCTTGGTCTGCCTGAGGCATTTCGGAGAAGTGGGTTCAGGCAGACACCCCTGCATCACCTAAGTCCGTCGGACCCGGCAGCTATGCTGACTTAAGACGATGAGGGTTCGAGAATATAAGAACGTTATGCGCCATTACCGGTAAATATTAAAGATAATATTTATTTAAGGAGATAATTTATGAAAGGTAAGATACTCTTATTATTTTTTATTACGATAATGTTTTCATCTTGTCAAAATAGTAGTCAATCGACTACTTTGAACAGCGAAACTAATTCAATAATGAATTCTGAACTGCCTCCTGATGTAGTGAGTACAGGTAATGGAACAGAATCGAAAGAAATAACTGAAGGTCGATCAGATCCTTCTAACAATGAAGTATTATCCATGAGCATTGGGAACTACGATTTGAAAGGAGAATTTTATGATGAAATGCTTCGAAATCCTATAGATCATGATTATGAAGTGGAATTCAATGAATTTCAAAATTCCAAAGAGATTATTACAACATTGGTATTGGGGGCGTTGGAAAGTAAATATATAGAGATTTGGGATAAAGAGTTGAATCAAATATATAAAAAGCTTCTTTCTAAGTTGGATAGAGAACCAAGAGAAGCACTAATGGAATCGCAGAAAGAATGGTTACAGTATCACTTACGGGAAACAAAATTTGTAGAGAAGACATTTATTAATAATGGTTACCTTGGATCACAAGGATCGGTAAGCCTAGGCACGGTTATACGGGAGAGAATTAGGGAAAGAACAATGCAATTATTTGAATATCGATATTTGCTAGATGGTGAAGTTGAGTTTGTATACCAAAATAAAAAATAGAGTTGGAATCTTGATCAAAGGTTTTTAGGCGATGCTTCGAAGACAGTAACGGCGCATAACAATGTATTCACGCTGTGGGGCTACCACCCCTTGGTCTTCAGATGTATAATCATGGAAGAACACTCAGACAACAAACGACCCAGCCTAAGATAAGAGCTATCTAAAGCTGGGTCGTTTCGTGAATACAAGAACGTTATGCGAAACAGTTTTAGAAAAAGAACAGAGTATTTTAAGGAGAGAATTGGATGAGCAAGTATAATCAAGCAGCCATTAGAGCTGTAGAATTAATACATCAAAACATTAACAATTCGCCTGGTAGAGCATGGGAAATTGCAACAGCAGAATTATTTGGTGAAGGAACTTGGGGAGCTAAAAAAGGATGTCCTAAGAATGCGTTTCTTGGCTTATGCGAAGAAGGTTATGTAAAAGGTGTGTCTACAGGAATTTATAATTCAAGAAAAAACTTAAAGAATAAAGGATATGTAATAAAAGCTTTAAGTATAGTACAGAAACAACCTGATTTATTGGACGATAAAAAGAAACTTTGGAATCAAGTGACGGAAGGGAATAGAATGTCTCATAACTATCAACTAAATGTATTGGAAGCACTTTGGAAAAGCAATTACATACAGATTTGAGAGCTAATTCAAAGCTGGAAACTGCATCGCATAACATAATATTCACGCTGCGGGCATACGCCCTGGATCCGACATTCGCCGGACTCAGCATAGCTGAGTCGTGAATACAGGAACGTTAGCAGAAATCAGGGGAATGCTTAATTAAATTATAAAGATTAGATAAACTGTTATTTAAGGACGGGGATTTCAATGAGTAGATTGTTACTAACCTCTTGTGGTTTTTATACTGAAGATATTAAAAATCAATTTTTGGAGTTTATTGATGGAGATATTTCTCAATTAAAGGTCTCAATTATTACAACAGCATCCCCTAGAAAAGAAACTAATAGATATGCACAAAGAGCATTGCAAGAGTTTAAGGACATGGGATTTCAGCATATCAATTTTGTAGATATTGAATTTGATGATCCGCAAATTCTCTTACATAGAGATGTTATATATATCAATGGTGGAAATCCATTTACATTATTGTATTACGCTAAGAAAAGTGGTGCTGATGAAATAATCAGAACACTGGCCGCACAGAATGTAATTATCGTTGGAGTAAGTGCAGGAACGTTATTACTGGGGCCGAATATTAACATTGTGGATTTCTTTACTCCACAGATGAACACAATGAATTTAACGGATTTTAAGGCATTAGGTGTAACCGACAAGCTTATTTTTCCTCACTATGATCGTGAGGACATATTTAAAGATAGTACTAATAAAACAATTGAAGAGAGAATAGTAGAATTTGAATCCAATGAGAACTGTAAGGTGACAAGGCTTAAAGATGATGAATATATCTCAATCTTAATAAACCAAGGACATTGAAGGTCGTATTCTTCGAGTCGCCCCTTTAATCCTCTCGGGTTCGTGAATACAGAAACATTACACGAAATTCCAAAAAGTGCGGAGGAAAATATGAAAGAAGACAACCATTCAATCAGTGTTCAGAACTATAAAGATTTTATTGATGGATTAGTCGAAATTCGGCCTGGAGTATTATCAAGATGGGTATTGACTACTGGGTATGTAGAAGAGAAGGAGATCCGTGGCCGGATTCGGAGAAGTAGTGACGCTTCGTATAACATTATATTCACGCTTCGGACGCTGGCGCAGCCTTAAGTCGGTGAGACGTCGTGAATACAGTAACGTTATGTGAAAGAACCTTAAATCGTAAGAAATGAGGGGGATAAATGAAAATTATAGAAGAAAAGTTCAATCGATATGGTCACCAAGATTACGACAAAGAATATATCAAATGGGGTTTCGATGATCTTGAAACCCAGATCGTCATGGCTGAAAAATTGCAAAGGCTATTCCCCGAGAATTCTACCAAAATTCTGGACATTGCATGTGGAATATCTAGGTATCATCAAGTATGGTTGGAACCAGGTTATGAGGTTATAGGTATAGACATTTCAAATACTTTCATTGAATATTCAAGGGATTACAACAGAGCTTTTGAAAAGGCAAGTTATTTTGTTTGTGATTTTAATGAGTTAAGTTTTGAAAACGAATTTGATGTAGCGATTTGGACTGATCCTGTTGGATTAACAGGGGTATCTACGAATCGAGTGTTCAACGCTTTAAAGCCAACCGGTATCTTTATCTATGAGATGTGGAATGAAAATTATTTTAAATACCATACTGATGAACGACACAATGAATGCCGCACTTGGACATATCGCGATGGAATTTATCGCTTGGTACGACACGAATATAATAGAGCGACATGTGTTTCGGAACACGAAGAGATAATATTTGACATACCCAATGATACGATGATTCATAAGACAGGATTGGGTGCAAAGAATGTAAACAGTTATTGTTATGTACAAATTATGGAGGCTGCAGGTTTTAAGAATGTGCGGTTTGTAGACTATGATGGGCAACCATTTAATACGGAAAACCAACAGATTAAACAGTTTTTTATGATTGGTGAGAAGTGAATACAACAACGTTAGCCGAAAGATATTCTTAGTTTAGGAGGAGTCTATATGATATTAGAAAAAGTTATAAATAGAATTGCCATACAAAGTGAATATAAGGATTTGGTTGATAAGTATATAGATAATATAGTTACCGAATTTAAAGGTAAGGTTCATAGCATTTATATGTGTGGCTCGATTCCAAAAGGAACTGCTAAACCTTTTAAGTCAGATGCAGACTTTACTATTGTATGTGTAAATCCCAAAGATATTGATTACGAAAGATTGTCAAATATCAAAGACAGGCTTTTGGAAGAATATCCAGTCGTAACTAAGATTGATACGACCATTTGCTCGATGGACGATGTATTAAGCAAACCGAATGAGTGGGGTTTTTGGGTTAAGATCATTTGTGTTTGCATGTATGGTGATGACGTTAGTGAAGAAGTACCACCGATAATTATTTCTCCAGAGTTCATTTTAGACTTAAATACAGAGACCAAGGAGGAAGTAGATCGTGTACATCGTTTACTTTCTAATGCTAGTGATAACACAATGAAAACTAGATATATTAAAGGTTACTCTAAGAGATTAATTCGTGCATTATACTCTTTGGTTTTAGAAGATACAGGGGTATGGGAAGATGAAATCATTAAGATGAAGGATGCCATAGTAAACTATTGCTCGATTGACGGCGCTTTAGTTGAGTATCTGTATGCTTGTTACTTGGATAGCGATGTATCTGTTGAAGAGTTTCTGGAAATTGCAGATGAAGTATATCACTATTTTGAGACCGCCTTAAATAGAATGGCTCATTCTAGAACTTCCTCTGGCTAACAACGTTTTGACGATACTGGTCACTCTGAGAAGCGATTGTCCTCTTTGGGGTCATGAATACGGGAGCTCTTAGCCTCTTATTTAGAGGATATATTTAATTCATTATGTAATTGAAGAGCATCCTTAAACCCATGTAAATAGATTTCTCTTTCTAATATTGTATGAACAGAAAGGTCTGCGTCATCGTAAAGAAATAGAGTTTTATGCATATCCTGAGGTAGAAGCTCATGTAACTGTTTGAAGTAAAGATTTCGATCGGATGAGAATTGATTATAGATAGAGTTGTTTTTGAGAAGATCGCTATATAAAGCTTCAATTCGATTACGAATCAGCGAATCAAGTAAAACTTCTAAAGAATTGTGCATAGATGATCACCGTCCATTATGTTTTATTTTACGAACAAAAATTTAACTTATTGAATATTATTTTATCATAATGAAATCAATTCAGATAATGAAGGGGTACCAGATGATAAGTTATAAACCATTTCAAAAATTATTGATTGATCGAGATATTAAGAAACAAGATTTATTAAAAATTACGGGGATTTCATCGGCAACAATGGCAAAGTTGAATACGAATGAATATGTTTCGTTAGAAGTAATTGATAAATTATGTACGGCATTAGAATGCCAGCCTGGAGATTTATTGGAGCATAGAGCAGATTCCAAACAAAGTTAAAGGAGAAAAGAAGATTCTAGTCAATCAAACAAGCACCTTCATCGCGTAATATAGTTCATGCTTCGGCTCCTCACGGAGCCTTCGTCTGCTAGACGCATTTTATGAAAACGCTTCATAATATATATTCAACTACGTTGAACGTCATGATTACAGGAAGGTTAGATAAAATAATTGTTAGTGAGAGGAGAATTAAATGCATATTAGAGGAGTAATTCTTGAGGGGTACTCAAATGCCGGGAAGACATCAGTATTAAAAGCAAATAAACGATATCAATCACAAGAAAATTCATCACATCAGCAGCTTTCGAATGATGTTCGGTGTTCACTTCTGGAGCGAATCAAAAATTCCATTGATGCTGCAGGTGGAACGATAGAGAAACAACATAAGGTTGCTCTTTTTCTAGGGAAGAAAAAGGCCTAAGGATATATTGTTTTATTATTCCAATGAAGACAGGAGAGAACATATGAGTGATCCGCGTTCAACATACAGTATCCAAACGGCAGTGTTAAGTTTACAAGAGGAATTAGAGAGGTTAAAGATGCAGGCGGTGATGGGGTGGCCTAAAGAGTTCCGAAATCTAGAATGGTATGGTTTGAAAAATGGAATGCGTGTATTGGAGGTCGGAAGCGGACCAGGTTACATTACAGAGCAATTATTGAACAGTTTGCCAGACAGCGAGCTTACCTCGCTTGAGATTGATCGTTCACTGCAAGCACAAGCCAAAGAAAGGCTGAAAGCTGTTCCTTCCAAGCGATTGCAATTTGTAGAGTCTTCCATCTACCAGATGGATCTGCCTGATGATTATTTTGATTTTGTCGTGGCAAGACTTATCTTTCTTCACTTGAACAATCCTGATGAAGCTGCACGAGAGATATATCGTGTACTTAAGCCTGGCGGCCGTCTTGCCATTATTGATGTAGATGACGGCGTTTTTGGAGCTGTGAATCCTGACGTTCCTGCTTTGCATACGGTATTAATGAAAATTTCGGATGTTGTGGCACAACACGGCGGTAATCGCTTAATTGGCAGAAGTTTGCCACGTCTCCTTTCTGAGAGCGGATACATCGATGTTGACATTGATTCTGTCCTTCAACATAGTGATCTTTTAGGCATAGAAGGCTTTAAGCAGCAGTTTAATCTTAATCGCTTTGTACATTTTGCTGAAAAAGGTGTGATCAGTTCAGAGGAGTTTGCTCAGCTGCAACAAGCCTCTGATGCGATAAATCATTCGCCGGAAGCCTATGCCATGATGAATTTCATTACAGCTTGCGGCACGAAACCCTTGTAAGAGCTGTATACGTTTGAAATAAGCTTTACTTGCTCGGTGCTCGGACACTGTCTATGACAGACTAAGCTTCCTAAGAGACGGAGGATGGGAATGAATATCGCTCAAGCTTTCCAGGAAACTGTAGTGCAAGGAGATCATCAAGGTATGATTGATTTGCTAAAAGAATATGTACAATCCAGCAAGCTATCTGTCAACGAACGAGGTTGGGTCTTCTGGAATGTTTCAGATGGTTATGCCTTGTTAAAAGAGCCGGAACTGCTTTATGCCAATCACCGGGCATTCTTCGAATGGGGGAAAGAAAACCTCGCCCCCGAGCAGTTACACTGGATCGTTTCGGATTCGACACAAGCGTTGTCATTATCTCTGGGGAACTACTTTGATCATTGGATTGATTGGTACCGATATGCTTGTGATCATGCCCCGAAGTTGGATACCAACCGAGGTGTACGATTCGAGAGCCATCGGGCTTTGGATGGTTCGCTTGGGGTTTTGGAGAGATACAGTGAGATGGACAGTGTGCTTGAAAATATGATCCAGCTCATACAAGAAGATGAGACATGGTCCAATATTCTTTTTGCCCGAATTACATATAACAAACAGCGTATGACCAGGCTTTATCATGCCGGGGACGTTGTTGGAGTCGTAGCTCTTGTGAACGAAACGATGGACTGGATTGATGAAAGCAGTTATGAAGCACTGCGCATTTCAAGAAAAAATGAAGTGGTCGGCAGCTGGGAGGGTATGAATGTCTCCAGAAATTCGCAGAGAGATATCAACATTGCATTGAACAATTTGGCCTGTATTTTCACGGATATTGAAAGGTATGAGGAAAGTGTGAAATTGTTTATGCAAGTACAGGAACGTGGTCACCATCTGAATGCATATGGTTTTTCCAAATGGATATATTCGATCTGGAAAACAAGAGGGGCTGAGGCAGTTAAAGCTGCATTAGCAGCTAATGCAGCTTGTGAAATAACTGACCTTGTCAAACATACTCCTGAACTATCAGAGATCAAAGGTTTAGCATGAGGGATTGAAGTCTCAAGAGGTTTGCACAACAACGTGAAAGGAGTGATGTGATATGAGAAAAAATTCGTATATGAGTAGAAAAAATGGAGTTGCCAGAGGTGTTTTTGTCTAGCACAGAGGACCCAAGGAAGGGTTCCGAGGGATTCCCCTGTGTATTTTTCACGAGGAGGAATTTCAAACTATGATTCATTTAAAAGGTGTGTCGGTGGATAATTGGTATGCATGTACCCAACTGAATGTAACTGAAGAACAGAAAAAAAATTTTCCCGCGCCGGTTGTATATTGGATTGCTGAATCCAAGGTCGTGACCGATTTTCGGCCCATGGCCATCTATTTCGATTCGGATCTGGTTGGTTTTGCTGTTTACTCAGATAAGCCGGATCATGAGGATAACTATTGGCTACTTGCTCTAATGGTAGATACTAAATATCAGGGCAGAGGTTATGGAAGAGAAGCGTTGAGGAAGTTAATTGATTTAATGAAAGAATCGTTAAAATGCAAACGCATCATGATTGGACATAGGCCAGAAAATAGTATTGCCGGTAATTTGTACGAATCACTTGGTTTTCACAGCGTAAGTGAGGGATTGATCGATGGCGAAGTCGTTCGGCTTTTAAGATGCAAGTAGAGCCAAAACACACGCGATTTGGATAGTAGGGGAGGTAGCATATCATTGAAGCATTTGCACATTATTTTCTCATTACTCTTTATCATGTTAGGAATTGTGATTATTACGATCTCGAAGATGATTGAAGAGGTGATTCCCAAGCTAGGGTATGCAGCATTCCAGTCAGCAGCAGCAGCAGGCAGTTATACTCCTAATGATTAACAAGTGAATTTTGAACTTAATTATTGGATCGGGGCTATATGCATTTTGGGTGGCGTCGTCTGTTTATTGACTAGAATGAATTGGCTTCAGAACTCCATTCGTGAAATGAATTTAAGAAACAAAGCGTTTGATGAAACTCATCATGATGACGATACTAGAGAACTGAAATAGGATATGATATGACATAAAAAAGAAAGGGCAGATCGACATGATTATATTCCAATACTTTGAACCGGAAGATTTTGATCAACTAATCGAATGGAGTGGCGATGAAGCGTTTCTGCTCCAGTGGGCAGGGCCTGGCTTTCATTATCCACTTTCCAAGGAACAGTTATCTGATTATTTGCATGGTGCGAATGATAAGAGCACTTCAAATAAGTTCATTTATAAAGTGATGGATGAATCGACTCAGGAGATTGTGGGCCATATTGCTCTTGGCGGTATCGATCGATATAATCGTTCAGGGCGTATCGGTAAGGTGCTTGTTGGCAAGCCATATCAGGGTAAAGGCTATGGGAAGCAAATGATCGATGAGGCACTTCGAATTGGATTTGAAGAGGAGAAGCTACACCGGATCAGCCTGGGCGTATTTGATTTTAATATCTCAGCCATTCAATGTTATGAAAAAGCGGGCTTTGTACAAGAAGGACTTATTCGTGATGCGAGAAGATATGAAGATACATTCTGGAATCTTATCGAGATGAGCATATTAGAAAATGAATGGAAAAAATAGCTTCTCAAAAGGGATCATCATACTTGAGAGTCATCTCTCTTGAGAAACACTTCGATTAACGGATGTAATAACTGCGTGTACGAAGTGGAAAGGGGATGTCCGCCTGTCATTCTGATGACAGGCGGACATCCCTTAATTACTTCCTTCCTGGTTAAGTTCAGTGATCCCCGTATCTATGAATTCCTCTACAGGCAGACCTTCACTTGCAAGGAACAAGGTCTCAATCATCTTCGCTCCCCAGACACCTTCATTCTGCGATATCACGGCGGACAATTGACCATTCAGCAGTCCATTTTCACTGGTGGGGCTGTCACCGAAAGCTATTAAATGCCGCTTTAGGCCTTTTGCTTTCCAGATCAAGGTAGAGGCAGACACCGAAACAAAATCTAGCCCTACGATCGCGTTAAAGTGAGGGTGTGCATGAATCATGTTTTCCATATCATCCATGGCTCGATCTTCGTTCCCTTGATTGTACTTCACATCCAATATTTCAATGGCTGTCTCATTGCTGATATAGTCAATAAACCCGTTAAGCCGCTGCTGTAAACCCTGCATATCCTCTAAGCCATTCTCGACAAGAATCATGCCTTGATTATTCAGCAGCTTCGTTGTCGTCATCGCGAATTGACGGCCTGTGCGATAGTTATCGGCACCCACATAAGCGGTTCGATGGCTGGATGGGGCATCTGATTCAAATGTGATTACAGGGATACCCGCAGCTTGTGCTTTATTAATAACGGGTGTTAATGCAGTAGCATCTACAGGTGAAATGGCAATTCCATCCACGTTTTGCTTGATCATGTTCTCCATGATACGGATTTGTTGTTCTGTATTGGCTTCATCAGGGGCGTTGACCGCTAACGTGATATTGTGTTTGCCAGCAGACTCCGTTGCATCCATTGTAATCATTTCATACGTTGGATACGTCATAGGGTAAATAATACCGAATGTTTTGCCCTTGGTCGATTTCTCCATGGAGGTAGTTACATGAGGTGTTATGGCCTGTTGCTTCGGATGAATGTAGATTGAACCGGATGTAATCACCATGGCGAGTAGCATCATTAATATGAGTAAGAGTACAGATTTGAATTTATTCATACAATGGCTCTTTTTTCTTATCTAATAATCTGACCTGGATTTCCTCAGACCCTTGGGTTCGGTACTCTCTTGGCGTAAAACCAGTCGTTTTCTTGAATATATTGGAAAAATAGTGAGAATCGTTGTAACCAACTTTAAAAGCAATCTCAAAGGTCTTATTGCTGGTTGTTTTCAGCAGTTCTTTGGCTTTGCCGATTCTTATTTGGGTTAAGTGTTCTGTTATGGTTTGACCGGTTTCTTGGCTGAAAATTTTGCTTAGATGACTTGGACTGATTTTGACATGTGCAGAGATCGTCTTTAACGAGACCTGTTCGTTATTATATTGGTGTGACACATATTCTTTAACCTGATCAATGACATCACTGTATTTTCCGGAAGATTCTGCTCTTCTCTGCCATAATTGATTTAATAGAGAGCATAGATATTGGACGCATTCTTCCCAGCAGGTAATCTTTTGAATCGTCTGCTGGAGGTATGTAATGTTCTCATCTGGAAGGGCACCCATTCGGAATAGCTGATTCGCCATTCGAAATGATTCCAAGGTAAGGTCGTTCAACAAATAAAAGCCATAAGATGAGGACTTCCAGTCGATGGACTGCATTGGAGTGGCAAACTCCTGCACAAAATGGTCACGCATGTTAGGAGTGCCGATTTTCAGAAATTCAAGAAACCGATTCCTGTCGAGAAAAAGGATCATTTTCTCATCAAAGTTTACCTCACGGAGCGAGGCCTTGTTCTGATGGGTGAGACGGGTAATATATTTATCTTCATCCGCTTCCAAATACGAGACATGGATACCTTGTAGACGCTCCTGAGTGCTGCCAATACCCAGAATGATGTTACAATTGAACTTATGTTCAAGTTCTAGTCGAACCTGCCCTCCAAGTTGTTCCAAATAAACGGATATGCTGTCTTCAGAACCACACTTGAGTAGAAGAACTAGCTCGGTCCGGCTTCGGATATAGGGAAGCAGCTCTACGTGGGGATCACGCGTTTCCTCCAGTACTCGAAGGATCTTGTTCGATAGTGATTCGGAATCTTGAGAATCATCTGTTCGTCGCACGTCAAAAATGACAATCGTATAGAAACGTGCAGAGAGAGGGAGAGAGAGTCGTTTGGCTGATTCAATCGCATCGGTTGTACCGATAAGACCACCACACAGATCAGCAAGCAGTTTTTCTTTCGTAATCGTTCGGCTAGTCATTCGTTGTTGTTCTTCATCTATTTTCTGGCTGACCTTATGGAGGATCTGAATGAGTTCTGTAGCGCTAATGGGCTTCAGACAGTACTCGGTAACACCAAGTCTGATTGCCTCTTGGGCATAGCTGAATTCATCATGACCGCTCATGATAATGATTTTGATATCTGGCTTCTGTGTGCGTACAATGGAGGTGAGTTCTAACCCGTTCATGAATGGCATTTTAATGTCCGTGATCAGAATATCAGGAGCCCACTCATCGATTAATGGTAATGCAAGCTCTCCATCTGATGCATCCCCGCAATAATGAAAACCTTCCTTTTCCCAATCTACGCAGTTGCGTATATTCTCTCGGATTCCGATTTCGTCATCTACAATCATGACCTTTTTCAACGGTTAACCCCCTTGCTTTTTGGGATACGAATCATAAACGTGCTACCTTCCATATACGTACTTTCCATTTCAACGCCATAGGATTGTCCGAAATAGAGCCGAATCCGGTGATGTACATTGAGCAGACCAAATCCGCCTTCCTGCTCGCCATCCAGGAGTGAACGGCTGCCTACCGGCTTTTCCAGTTCTTCACGTAATTGTGCCAGTCGATCAGCAGGCATGCCAATTCCGTTGTCTTGCACGGTGAGAATGATGCTCGTACCCTCCACATATCCCTGTATTGAGATTAATCCTTGACCGCGTTTGTTCTTAATGCCATGGTAAAGTGCGTTCTCAATTAAGGGTTGCAGCGTCATTTTTAAGATCGGATAATCCTGAAGCTCGTTGTCTACCTTAATTTCGTATTTCAGAATATCGTGATACCTCATCTGTTGAATGACCAGATAATTCCGGGCATGTTCAAGCTCGGTTTGGATGGACACCCAGTCAAATCCTTGGTTCAGACTCAAACGAAAGAACTTCGAAAGGGCTTGTACAAGTTGGATCACACTTTCTTTTTTCTCCGCTTCGGCCATCCATATAATGGATTCCAACGTGTTATATAGAAAATGAGGATTGATCTGTGCCTGTAGTGTACGTAATTCAGCTATTTTTACCTGTTCATTTTCTCTAATGCTCTTATCGATCAGCGTTTTGATCTTCTCCAGCATAATATTGAAACTCTTGCCCAAATCAGCGATTTCGTCCGACCCCGTTGGTGTGACCTTGGCCTCCAAGTAACCGTTCGCAGCTTTACGCATCTTGTTCATCAGAATCTGGATAGGAAGAATAAGTCGATTATTCAGGAAAAAATATAAAGAAATAGCAAAGAATGCGCTTAACAAAACACTGATGATGATCAGTTGCCGGATGCCATTGGCCTCTGCAATGATCTCCTGAAAAGGAGCAACCCCGATAATTTTCCATCCGGTCTGTTTCGAAGTGCTATATACGACAAACTGAGGCTTCGATCTCGCGGACAGGATGAAGCTGTCGTGCTGTGAATTTAAGGGTAGCGGTCTGATCTGATCTATAATTGCACTGGAAGCCCGGTTAGCGGTCGGCCTAAAAAGAGTGGTTCCGTGTTGATCATTAATATAGAAAAAGCCGGAATCCTTGATGGTGGTATTCTTCAAAAATTCATCAATCAGCGAATCGTTCAAATCAATCACAATAAACCCGATGACCTCATGTGTAATTCGTTCTTTGACCGTTGTGATAATTGAAAGCGCATTCTGTTTAGGGTAAGCAAACCCATCAAGTCTATTATTTTCTGCGGATGGTGCAGAATGAGGGATTCGCAGAATGGCATCCGGGTACTGTACCAGATACTGAAAATAAGGATTACGAAGCGGATTTCGTTCCAGCTTAAAAATACCTTTTCGTTCACTGATACCTTTTCCATAGAAATTAACGAACGAGATATTGAGTACCTTGTCGTATTTGTATGTCTCCCGATAGAGATTGTATGTCTGAAGGATCGCTTTGGCTTCTGGATAGGACTCCGATTGAGAGTATAAATACTGAAGTACTTGCGGATTCTTACCCAGTTCTAAAAGCCGTTCCGTATCTTCAAACATGATGTCTATGTTTCTGGCGAGTTGGTCAGCAACCAGTTGCGTAGAGGCCTTGTTATGATTGGAAACGACAGTATAAGATTTGTGGTACGAAATTAATCCAACCACGATCAATGGTACAGAAATGAGGATGATGAACATGCTGAGTAATTTAAGCCGGAGGCTTGAAGCAATCCATTGAATCAGTTTCAACGTATTTCACTCCATCTGAATTGATCCAAAATGTACCACTATTATAACATGATTTTCAATGATTAAAGAGAATCACTAAATAGTACACAATTAAACAAAGAAAGTACACATTTTTAGAATCACCCTTCTATAATTGCTAAAATATTACATAAAAAACGCATGAGATTCCATATTAGAGCAGGACGGAAGCAGTCTATAATGTGGTCACACCACAAGGTGAACTAAAAAAAGGGAGGATCACAACAACATGCGAAGCAAAAAAAAGTGGGGACTTGCGATAACATTGGCTATGGTGATGCTTGTAAGCGCGGGATGTAACAGCACCAATGGAGGAACAACTTCAAACGATACGACCTCAAAGAGCGGAAATAACAGTGCACCTGCCAGTGCTAAGACGATTACACTCGGTTTTTCCCAGGTGGGAGCGGAGAGTGGTTGGCGTTCAGCGAATACCAAATCGATTCAGGATTCAGCTAAAGAAGTGGGCTATGATTTGAAATTCTCAGACGCTCAACAGAAACAGGAGAATCAAATTAAAGCATTGCGATCCTTCATTCAGCAGAAGGTGACGGTGATCGCCTTTTCACCCGTAGTTGAATCTGGTTGGGATACTGTATTGAAGGAAGCAAAAGATGCAGGTATTCCCGTGATTTTGACGGACCGTGCTGTTGATTCCCCAGATACATCACTTTACAAGACATTTATTGGCTCCGACTTCGTGGAAGAAGGACGCAAAGCAGGTCAATGGCTCAATGACAAATACAAGGATACGCAAGAGGAAATCAATATCGTTGAGTTGCAAGGTACAACTGGCTCCGCACCAGCTAACGATCGTCAGGAAGGTTTTATGGAATTAATCGGTGCTAATACCAACCTTAAAGTCATTGCTTCGCAATCGGGCGACTTTACTCGTGCTAAAGGCAAAGAAGTCATGCAAGCCTTCCTCAAAGCACACAAAAAAATAGATGTTCTTTACGCACACAATGACGATATGGCGCTTGGTGCAATTCAAGCGATTGAAGCTGCAGGATTGAAACCAGGTGTAGATATCACGATCATTTCCGTAGATGCCGTGAAGGATGGTATGCAGGCAGCGGCTGACGGCAAAATTAACTTTATCGTAGAATGCAATCCACTACTTGGGCCTCAATTAATGGAAGCGGTTCAATCTGTAGTGGACGGGAAAGAGATCGAAGCTCGGATCGTAACGGATGAAACGACCTTTACATCAGAACAAGCCAAAGAAGCACTACCGACACGCGAATATTAAAAGCAGATTCGTATAACAACGAAAAGTCATTTTCGACTTGGCAGTCGCTAAATGACTTTTTTCATAACAAAGGAGAGGGTTATATGGCCGATCTTACACCCATTCTACAAATGACGGAGATCACCAAACGTTTTCCAGGGGTTAAGGCGCTATCCAACGTAAGTTTCCGCCTGTTTCCGGGAGAGATTCATGCCTTGATGGGTGAGAACGGAGCGGGAAAGTCAACGTTGATTAAAGTGCTGACGGGTGTTTATTCCATTGACGAAGGAACGGTGACTATGGAGAACCGTGTCCTTTCGATTTCCGGTCCGCTGGAAGCACAGAAGGCGGGCATCAGCACCGTGTATCAAGAGGTTAATCTTTGCCTTAACTTAACGGTGGCTGAGAACATTTTCATTGGGCGGGAGCCGATGAGATTTGGCAAAATTAATTGGAAGCAAATGAACAGAGATGCGGAGAGCATTCTACGCGAAAGACTAAATCTAGCCATCGATGTTAAGGTTCCTCTACAGTCGTATTCGGTTGCAATACAGCAACTAATCGCTATTGCAAGAGCACTCAGTATCTCAGCGAAAGTACTCATTCTGGATGAACCAACGTCCAGTCTCGACAAGAACGAGGTTCAGCAACTATTCCGAATTATGCACAAACTGAAGAGTGAAGGTCTCGCAATTCTTTTCGTGACCCATTTTCTCGATCAGGTGTACGAAATGTCGGATCGTCTAACGGTGCTCCGTAACGGTGAGTTGGAAGGAGAGTACATAGCAGCAGAACTTCCACGCATGGAGCTGGTGACCAAGATGATCGGCAAGGAACTCAAATTGCTCGAAGAGCTTCCGAAGGAGTCTGGCGAAACGAAGGTGGAGGCGAAGGCGGGAGATATGTTGATTACCGCTACTGGACTTGGACGCAAGGGAGCTATTGATCCGTTCGATCTGGAGATTCGCAAGGGAGAAGTCGTTGGTCTGGCTGGACTATTGGGATCGGGTCGTACCGAGATTGCTCGTCTCTTTTTTGGGGCAGATCGTCCAGACGAAGGCAAGCTAATTGTTGCGGATACAGGAAGCCCAGTCAAGTCGCCGCGTCATGCGATTGATCAGCGAATCGCATTTTGCTCCGAGAATCGTAAAACGGAAGGGATCATCGATGATTTGACCATCAGGGAGAACATTATACTGGCATTACAGGCGACACGAGGCTGGTCCAAACCCATCTCTCGTAAGAAGCAGGATGAGATTGCTGAAAAGTACATCAACCTGCTCAATATCCATCCGAAGAACCCGGAGCAGCTGATTAAAAATCTAAGCGGTGGCAATCAGCAAAAGGTGCTGCTTGCCCGGTGGTTGCTTATGAATCCGGATCTCTTGATTCTCGATGAACCTACACGTGGAATTGATATTGGTGCAAAGGCCGAAATACAGAAGCTCGTACTCTCGCTGTCGAAGCAAGGCATGAGCGTTCTGTTCATTTCCTCGGAGATGGAAGAAGTAATTCGTGTTAGCGATCGGGTATCCGTACTTCGCGACCGGAAAAAAGTGAAAGAGCTCAGCGGAGATCAGATCAATCAACAGCAAATTATGAAAGCCATGGCAGGAGGTTGAAATAATGCTGGGCAAGATGCGTAAACATCATTTGTTTTGGCCATTATGTATGCTTGGTTTACTCTTAATATTTAATTTGTTATACTCACCCGATTTTTTCTCGCTCGTTATGCGCGAAGGGAATCTGTATGGCAGTTTAATCGATATTCTCAATTTTGGAGCCCCTTTAATTCTCGTATCCATCGGCATGACGTTAGTTATCGCTACCGGAGGTATCGATTTGTCCGTAGGCTCTATAGTAGCCATCTCCGGTGCAGTCGCTTGTATGACGATCAGTAAAGGAACGGACCAGAACTCGTTGTGGTTAGTGCTTGGTGCACTTGGATTATCGATGGGTCTCTCTCTGCTATTGGGCGTATGGAATGGGGCCCTTGTATCGGTTGCCCGGATCCAGCCGATTATTGGGACTCTAATTCTGATGGTGGCGGGACGGGGTATCGCGCAATTGATCACAAGTGGACAGATCATTACCGTATCCAATGCCAAATACCAATATATCGGCGCTGGCTCGCTTGCAGCTTTGCCGTTCTCCATTTTTATTGTATTGACTGTACTGCTGATTGCATCTTTACTCACGAGAAAAACGGCACTTGGACTATTTATTGAATCGGTCGGAAGCAACGCTAATGCCAGCCGACTGGCAGGTATTCGTTCGAATACAGTGATCCTCATGGTCTATGTCTTCTGTGGTCTCTGTGCCGGAATTGCTGGACTAATTCTCAGTTCCAATGTATCCAGTGCTGACGGAAACAACGCAGGTTTGTGGTATGAACTGGATGCCATACTTGCTGTCGTTATCGGTGGAACTTCTCTCAATGGGGGTCGCTTCTATCTGATGGGTACCGTTGTTGGAGCACTCATTATCCAAACCCTAACAACGACGATTTATATGATTGGGGTACCGCCAGAAGTTACGCTGGTTGTAAAAGCCTTTGTTGTATTGGCCGTATGCCTGATTCAATCGGACTCATTCCGCAAGTCGATTGTGATCCGCCTTAAAAAGCGGAAGTTTCCAGCTGAACAGGGGGTCAACCGCCATGTCTCTTAATCGAAAGTATCTCCCGGTCTTGGTCACTTTCGGCTTGTTGGCCGTGATGTTTGCCATAGGCTCTTTCCGTTATACCGGATTTTTTTCATTGCAGGTACTGTTTAATCTCTTCATTGATAACGCCTTCTTAATTATTACGGCGATTGGGATGACCTTTGTTATTGTATCGGGAGGAATCGACCTGTCGGTGGGTTCTGTCATTGCTCTGACAACCATAATCAGTGCAAGTTTAGTAGAAAAGCAAGGCTGGTCGCCTCTCATTGTCATCCCGATGGTGCTTGTCTTAGGGGCATTATTTGGCACATTAATGGGGGCAATTATTCATTATTTTAAAATCCAGCCCTTTATCGTGACGCTAGCAGGCATGTTTCTGGCACGGGGACTATGTTATGTCATTAGTATCGATACCATTACGATCACCAACTCGTTTTACACGACAGTTGCCCAAGCGAAGATTCCGCTGCCCGGTGGCAGCTTCGTTTCGATCAATGTGATCCTTGCCCTGATCATCGTACTGCTCGCGATCTATCTTGCACACTACACCCGTTTCGGGCGCAACGTTTACGCCATTGGCGGAAGCGAACAGTCCGCAATGCTCATGGGACTGCCGGTTGCACGCACGAAAATTTTAGTGTACACATTCAGTGGCTTTTGCTCCGCGCTCGCAGGCGTAGTCTTTACGTTCTATATGTTATCTGGTTATGGATTACACGCCATGGGTCTCGAACTTGATACCATCGCGGCAGTCGTGATTGGAGGAACATTACTTACAGGTGGTGTGGGCTATGTTGCGGGAACCTTTATTGGCGTATTGATACAGGGTTCTATTCAAACTATAATTAGCTTCGAAGGCACACTTAGCTCATGGTGGACCAAGATTGTGATTGGCTTGATGTTGTTTGTGTTTATTTTGTTCCAAAGACTGCTTAGTGGGCGGCGAATATCCGCCAAATCAACACACTAAGTTGGTTGTAGAAAATAACAGGGAGGGGGATGGATTCGTGAAGAGATATATGAATTGGTTGTGCTTATTATTCCTGCTATTGCTTGCCGGTTGCACAACACATGAGTCTGATCCAGTTCCTCTTCCTGTTTCATCCAACGAAGAATCCCTCCCATCTGTTGATGACTGGATGCAATCGTCAGTACTCAAGGACACCTCCAGGAAACCCATTATCTTGGGTTTCTCCCAACTGGGCAGAGAGAGTGCCTGGCGTATGGCGAACTCTATGTCTATTCGAGATGCCGCTGCTGAATCTGGAATTTCCCTCATCATGAAAAATGCGGAACAGTCTCAGACGAAACAGTTCGAGGCTGTTCGGTCTTTCATCAAACAGAAGGTTGATGTCATTGCGATTGCACCGGTTGTGGAATCTGGCTGGGATGAACTTCTTCAGGAGGCCAAGATTGCTGGGATACCCGTGATCATCGTAGACCGGTCCGTGGATGTCAAGGATACCTCACTTTTTGTGACGACGATTGGATCGGACTTCTATGAGGAAGGTGTGAAGGCTGGTAAGTATGTGCTGGATCACATGCGACATGTTCCGGGAACGATTCGAATTGCTGAATTGCAGGGTACAAGTGGATCTACCCCTTCAATCCAGCGTGGAGAGGGCTTTAGAAGTATCATGGACACCAGAGAGGATATCATTTTCTCGCAAAGTGCTCCTGCGGATTTTACGGAAGACCAAGGGAAGCAAGTCATGAAAGATTTCCTTCAAGTTCCGGAAGAGGAAAGGCCGCAAGTTCTTTTTGCCCATAATGATGAAATGGCTTTTGGCGCCATACAGGCGATCGAAGAGGTTGGTTTGAAACCAGGGGAGGACATCGTCATTGTCTCGGTAGACGGCTCTCGTAAAGCACTGGAAATTCTGGCGAGCGGGCAGATCAACGCTGTGGTAGAATGCAACCCATTGCTTGGTCCTCAGCTCATGCAGGCGACGAAAGAGATTATTACAGGTCGTACACTTCCTAAGCGAATGGTGCCGCCGGAGGATATCTTTACACAGGAGAGTGCTAAACGAGAGATGCATAACAGGCGATTCTAGTGGGTCGTTATTCTGGCTTTCGAAATAGAGAGTGAAAATAGAACATTTTGGATAAAATTCAATTTACTTTAAATACATAGATCGTATATACTAAATTCAACTTCAACTAAAAGCTCTTATCTACGGGAAAGGACACACGTTATACCTGAACCAGTTTTTGAAAGCGCTTTTTTGAGGTCTGATCGTTGGATAAAGAGAAGGTCAAGTCTCTGAAGTATAAGAGATTTGAATGAGAGGGAGTGTACTGAGGTATTATGCTGGTACTATAATATGAGGAGGTAAATTTATGTTCAAAGAAAGGCTAGTCAAGGCCGTCATTTCTTTCGCACTTTTCAGTACATTGTTCGCCATTCCCCCGCTACCTGGGGCGAGTGCAGCAGATGCCAGTTGCCCCAATGGTTATGTAGGCCTGACCTTTGATGATGGTCCATCTGGCAATACAACAAACATGCTTAACGCGTTGAAGCAGGCGGGGTTACGGGCAACGATGTTCAATGTTGGACAAAATGCACAGAATAATCAATCTCTGGTAAGTGCACAGGTTGCCGCGGGTATGTGGATCGGGAACCATTCTTATACGCATCCCGATATGACGAAATTAAACAGTAGCCAGATGTCGTCGGAGATTACTCGGACACAGCAGACGATTCGATCGATAACGGGAACTTCACCTAAGTTGTTCCGTCCGCCTTATGGCGCGACGAATGCGACCTTGAAATCCGTTTTGAGCCAAAATGGCCTGACCGAAGTGCTCTGGAATGTAGATTCCAAAGATTGGAATGGTGCAAGTGCAGCACAGATTGTAGCATCTGTTAACACGATGAAAAATGGTGACGTCGTTTTGATGCATGATCAGTACCAGACAACACTTCAGGCCATTCCGCAGATCGCACAAAATCTGAAAAGTCGTGGCCTCTGTTCGGGCATGATCTCATCAACTACTGGTCGAGCTGTCGCGCCTGATGGTGGCACGAACAATCCTCCGAGTACTGGAACGAAAGTAGAGGCAGAGAATATGACCAAAGGCGGCCAGTACGCCGGGAATATCAGCTCACCTTTCAACGGAGTTGTCCTTTATGCCAACAACGATTTGGTTAAACACACGCAGAATTTCGCAACGAGTACTCATAATTTTTCACTTCGTGGCGCTTCGAATAATGCGAATATGGCTAGAGTTGATTTGAAGATCGGTGGTCAGACGAAGGGAACCTTTTACTTTGGCGGAAGCGCTCCGGCGGTCTATACCCTGAATAATATCAGCCATGGAACCGGGAATCAGGTGATTGAACTTGTTGTAACAGCCGATGACGGGACTTGGGATGTATATATTGATTATTTGGAAATAAATTAACAAGCTCAAGGTTGAATGAAAAATAATGTACTATGATGAAATCCCGTTGGGTTACCCCATGGGATTTCATCATGTTCTTGGCCATTTTGTCACACAAAAGTGGAAGGAAAACATTTATAATGGACGAAATAGCGGATAGGAAGAATCTGGTGTGTATTGAAACAATTTATGGAATAGGAGTGAATTGATCAAATGATCATTATGATTAATGGTGCGTTTGATTCGGGAAAAACTTCTTCAGCAGAAGCACTTCAGCCTTTAATCGCAAACAGTATGATCTACGATCCTGAAGAAATAGGTTATATGCTGAGGAAACTTCTTCCGGAGAGTTGTAGAGAGGAAAGGGAACGGACGGATGATTTTCAAGATATCGAACTATGGAAAATTCTAACCGTAAAGACGGCTAAAGAAGAGACGATTTATCATCGTTTGGCTAAACGCGGAGATGAATTTGGCGGTTGGCAGTATCAACAAACACCAAAGTGTGTTGAAGCTTTTAAGAATGAACAATTTCAAATCCGCATTGATACCGATTATCTGGAGACCAGTGAAATCATAGAACTCATATTGAAGATGGTCCTATCCAAATAATGATCATTTGTTTTTATATAGGAGGGATTTATGGTGAATTAAATCTAGACGCGGTACTCCATACATATGATTTTGAGCTTAATGAAGATGGGGAATTTTTGCTACCTGCTGATTTAGAGAACATGCGATGAGTACAGATTTCTTAGATAGACGCTGGTATTGTTGAAGAAAATGAACAGCAGGGGATGGATGGTAATTGACGACAGTGACTTTTGAAGAAGTAACCGAGCTGCACCTTCCTGAAATTAGAGTGATTTATAACTATTATGTAAGGAATACAACGATTTCGTTTCATACGGAGGAATTAGATCTTGATCAGATTAAAACCTCTGTCATGAACAAAGATACACGTTATAAAACTTACGTAATCCTTGAGAACAATCAAATGTTGGGCTATGTTCTGATCACCCAATATAAGAGTAAACAGGCATATGACATCTGTGGAGAAGTCACTATATATTTGAAGCCCGATATTTTGGGAAAAGGCTTGGGCAAACAAGCACTTTGGTTTATTGAGAAGGTTGCAAAAGAACAAGGGTTCCATACCTTAATTGCGACGATTTGCATGGAGAATACTAGAAGTAAATCATTATTCGAGAGAGATGGTTATGAACAATGTGCTCTGTTTAAAGAGATCGGATATAAATTGAATAGAAAACTGGATATTGGAAGTTTCCAAAAGATATTGTAAGGAGAATACGAAATGAGTAAAAACCTATATATTGTATCTGGACCCGCTGGAGTAGGGAAATCTACAACTTCCAAGCTGCTTGTTCAGACTTTAGATAAAAGTGCATACATCTCTGGGGATGCGGTTAGTCACTTTCCGGTTAAAGGGCGAGGTAAACCTTGGCTTGATAAGGATACACACGACTTAACGTGGAAAAATATATCTAGTCTAGTGAAAAACTTATTGGATTATAAATACGATGTAGTTTTGGACTATGTGGTCTTTCCGGAAGACATTGATGGATTAATAACAGAATTGGCAGACTATCATGTTCGCATAATCTATGTAGTATTAATGGTGGATCATCAAACCATTATTCGTAGAGACCGTCTAAGAGCAGAAGAATCTCAAATGAAAGAAAGAAGTGTAATTTTGCTGGATGAGTTTGAAAATCATCTGAATTTGAGAGCAGATAACAAGCTGTATACTCATCATTTTACAGAAGATCAACTACCTGAAATCGTAAGTGAAATTATAAATAATGAGAAATATCGATTGAAATAAATGCACGTTATTATGCTACGAATTGTAATAATGATAAGAGGGTGAACCATTGAACAGAGGCATACATTTTGAGATTCCAAATACCTATGGTCGCTTTCTTGGAGAGATTTTAAAGCCATTGGATATAGTTGATTTCGATTGGTTTATTGGTGAGGAAGAGTCTTATTTCATTGATGAAGATACGTTAGGCGATAGTCTTTTTCCAGATATGATTATCGGTATGAATGGGGAAGAATTCCAAAAGATTATTGATAACAACGAGTATTATTTAATATTTGCGAATCTAAAGGCATATCCAAAAGGAGCACAAATAACAGATGTAATGACTTATGAAGATTATATGGTGAGTGAGTGTCAGATGGTTGTTCTCGTAATTGATAGTATCTACGTCACGGTTTATTGTAAAGATCTAGAAAAAGTCGAGGAATTATATCATCATATAAATGGACTGGGATTTGAGTCTCTTGAATATTTAACGGATGAGAATGATACGAGGACAAAACTATCGGTCTGGTGATAAAGTTGCTTGGAATTAACTGCTAAGGTTGGATAGACCATCCCCTACTGTCGCAGTAGACTTATGTAATTAATCTAAGGAATCTGAGACATGCTATATCAGAATACATGATTGTGAAATGGAACCATCAATATAATATAGAAGAAGTTATATGTACAATTAACGAAAACCGTAAGACTGCAACAATCACGAAGAATAAAAAACAAGTGATACAGTTGATTGAACATCATTTGGAAGTGGTTGTTAATAAGAGTTAAAAGAACGGTAGAAGTAATCAATGATTATCGAAAGAGGAGATATAGTGGGAGATATAAACATTCAACCCGTTACACGAGAGAATTGGGAAGAGGCGCTGAAGATCTCTTTGTATGAGCACCAAATCTCATTAGTTCCGTCCGTTATTGAGGGCATCGCTTACGCCTACATAAAACCGTGGGATGAAGCATTTGTTCCTTACGTGCTTGAGATCAATGAGAAGGTATTTGGATTCTTTTATCTGAGTTATACTCCAGATAGTACAGATAATTATTGGATCGGTGGTTTTCAAATCGATAAATTCTATCAAGGTAAAGGAATGGGGAAGCGCGCTATAAGAGCCATTCTAGATTACATCACGAAACAGCATCCTTTATGTAAATTTATTTCATTAACGGTTGAACGGGATAACGAAACAGCACAAAACTTGTACAAGAGCATGTCCTTCATTAGTGAGAATAGAACCAATTCAGATGATGAAGTGATCTACAGGTTAGCAATAAAATAAGAAATTCTAATAGTTTAAAGATCACATGTGATGCAGTGGTTTAAGAATTATATATTGAAAGTGTAGTCATATACTGGAGGGATACTGTGAGCCAATGGTTTGATCTAGATGAACTTAATCCAGGGTTAATCAAATTTGCAGTTATGGTCGCTAAATACAACAATAAATTCATCATTATAAAAAATAGAAAAAGAGGAGGTTGGGAGATCCCAGGAGGCAACAAAGAAATAGGGGAAACCATTTTACATACGGCAAGTCGAGAACTCTATGAAGAGACAGGCGCAGTGCGTTTTGAATTAACACCTTATGGCGTATATGAATGGAATGGGAGCTTTGGTATGGTTTTTTATGCTGAGGTTAAATTGCTTGATAGCTTACCCGAATCGGAAATTGATGAAATAAAGCTTGTGGATGTATTACCTGAAGGGATGAACTTCGGAGATATGTTTTATCATTTCTCGGATAGATGGGATGGACTTGAGAACCATAAACTTCAGAAATACAGCATCGAAATATATCATTTGAATGAGTTACCTGTAATTAAAATAAGCTGATTTAAGTTGGAGGAACTCGGGTTTGAAAATGAAGGAGATGGCAACGACCATGATAACGTATAGAACGTTGACCCTTGATGATGTGAACCAGTTGCAGGAAATAGATCGCTCGGAACATATTGATCTCATTTATGAAATGAGAAAGAACGGATTAGTTGAGCTAGAACAAGATCATGAGTGCTCAAATTGGGATGAAAAGCTTTTGAAAGAGATTCAAACTCGATATGTCTATGAATTAGAACACGGCGGCATGGCCTATGGCGCGTTTGCTGACGATCAATTAATGGGGTTTGGAGTGCTGGCACATCACTTTAGAGGAAGAGAACGAAATCAATTACAAGTTGACTTGATGTATGTCTCACGCGGGTACAGAAGACAAGGTGTTGGAAAACGTATTCTAAACCAATTAGGTGAAGAGGCTAAGAAACGTGGCGCACAGTATCTGTATATCTCCTCCACAGAGACGAGATCGGCAGTATCCTTTTATAGAAGCCAGGGCAGCCAGATTGCAAGTGAGATTGATGAAGAACTCTATGACAAAGAGCCGAAAGATATACACATGATAAAAGAGCTGGGCACATGACAAAGGTTGGGATACTTGGTTTGCGGAGCAAATGGAGACGTATCGGTTTGGCAACCCGTTGAATTGCTGCATCCGTTACGATAAAGGAACTGTTGGTAGAATTACATATGAAACTTATGAATAAGGAGCGTTACATGCGCAAAAAAATACGTAAAACACTCAAGTACAGCATATTCAGTATAATGTTAATGATGATATTAGCTCTGATATTTCCCACATGGACACCCAAAATTAAAGGTGAGAACAGCATCAGCATGTTAGGGCAGGTCGAAATTAATGGCGAAGGACACGAAATCATGATTAGGGGTATTGATCGGACCAACCCTATCCTGATTTTTGTACATGGGGGGCCGGGATGCTCGGAGATACCTTACGTAAGAAAATATAAGAAAGAGCTGGAGCAATACTTTACTGTAGTGCATTATGATCAACGTGGGAGTGGAAAGTCCTATCATTTTTTTGAGGATTACTCGAATCTGACAACAGATGTATTAGTAGATGATTTGATAGTTTTAAGTGATTATGTATCTAAGGAGTTAAATCAAGAGAAGGTTATATTAATCGGTCATTCATTTGGTACATACATCGGGATGAAAGCTGCGGCTAAAGCACCTGCTCAATTCCATGCTTATATAGGTATTGGACAGATGGCTAATACGTTTCAGAGTGAACTGGAGAGCTTGGCGTACACGTTAGAACAAGCGAAGCAGGCTGGTAACACGGAGGACGTACAAAAACTGGAGTTAGTTCGAGACTCGATTCAGCAAGGAACGGGACTGACACCTAGAATGTTGTTGCAAAAGTATGGTGGTGCAGCCAGACTCATCAATGAGAATAGAGATTATATTACAGGATTCCTTTTTAATCCCGAATACAATGGGCTGGATATGATTCGCTTTTACTCAGCAGTTTTCGGTTCACAAGACATCTTAGTGAGGGAAGCATTGGATCAAAATTTACCCGATAGGGTTAATCATCTGGAGATTCCTACTTATTTTGTGATGGGTAAATATGATTATATGACCACTGCGAATGCAGCACGTGATTATTTTGATGTATTTGATGCACCGATCAAAGACTTCGTAGTATTCGACGAGTCAGCGCATTACCCACAGTTTGAGGAGAAAGAGAAATTCGTAAAGTGGTTGAATGAGCTGTTTTAAGATGCATAGAGAGGAGCCAAATCATATTGTTAAGTGAATTCATCGAGCTTGAAGAAGAGAGTGATGAGAGTTATCGGTGTTACATTCTGCAAAATACAGTGCAAATATTTAAACATTCCATACAGAATGAGGATTTAAGCGACGTCCGAATATATGTGTCCACAAATACACCGTTAGATTCAATGGTTAATAAAATAGCAGACTACATCAAGTGGTTTTCAACTTGTGAGACTGTCTTTCGAAAATATTATGAGAATGAACTTCATGAAAAGGTACATCAGAATTGGTTTAATGAGATTGAAGTCTATCGTGTGGATATCACATTTAACAGTATAACCGACTACGGCGCAACAATATCTTGCGGAGATCATATTTTGCGCGATCACATCATGATTATTGATTTTGATAGAGAACAAATCCAAGCAATCCACTTAAACGGATAGATGGATTATTTTGTAGTAAATAGTCACAAAAAACAATAAAGATATCGCTTTATTTTCCATAAATGTGTTATTATGTTGGTGGTGGACGAAGAATTCATTTGTTTGATCGATAGAGAGAGGAGGCACGTATTCTCGAATCATTCAATCTGCATGGATAGATTAACTGCACTGCTTGTTAAAAATAATAGAATAAGCGGAGGTATGGTTATGTTCAAAAAATGGAAGAAATTTGGCATCAGCAGCTTGGCACTGGTATTAGTGGCTGCGGTAGCCTTTACGGGATGGAGCGCTAAAGCATCAGCAGCAGACGCTTCGCAAATAGTGTCTGAGATGGGTGCAGGATGGAATCTCGGCAATCAGCTGGAAGCAGCGGTGAACGGTACACCGAATGAGACAGCTTGGGGCAATCCTACGGTAACTCTAGAGTTAATCAAAAAGGTAAAAGCGGCAGGCTTCAAATCCATTCGTATTCCCGTTTCCTATTTGAGCAACATTGGAAGCGCTCCCAATTATACAATCAATGCGGCATGGCTGAATCGAATTCAGCAAGTCGTGGATTATGCGTACAATGAAGGTCTGTATGTGATCATCAATATTCATGGTGATGGGTATAATTCCGTACAGGGTGGATGGCTGCTCGTGAATGGTGGCAATCAGACTGCCATTAAGGAAAAATATAAGAAAGTGTGGCAGCAAATTGCCACTAAGTTTAGCAACTACAATGACCGTCTTATTTTCGAATCCATGAACGAAGTATTCGATGGCAACTATGGCAATCCGAACTCGGCGTATTATGCCAATCTGAACGCCTACAATCAGATCTTTGTGGATACAGTTCGTCAGACTGGAGGTAACAACAATGCCAGATGGTTGTTGATTCCGGGCTGGAACACCAATATTGACTTCACTGTAGGTAATTATGGTTTTGCCCTTCCAACAGATAATTTCAGATCCTTGGCAATTCCTAGCTCACAGAAGAGAATTATGATCTCGGCTCACTATTACTCTCCGTGGGATTTCGCAGGTGAGGAAAATGGCAATATCACGCAATGGGGTGCAACGGCTACGAATCCTTCCAAAAAGTCTACGTGGGGACAAGAAGATTATCTGGAATCACAGTTCAAGTCCATGTACGATAAATTTGTGACTCAAGGATATCCTGTGGTGATTGGTGAATTCGGTTCGATTGATAAAACATCGTACGATTCAACCAACAATGTATACCGCGCTGCTTACGCCAAAGCAGTTACAGCAAAAGCCAAGAAATACAAAATGGTTCCTGTATATTGGGACAACGGGCATAACGGTCAACATGGATTCGCCTTGTTTAACCGTTCGAATAATACCGTGACTCAACAAAATATCATCAATGCGATCATGCAAGGTATGCAATAATTTCCTGTCCATTTTTTATCCGTGCAAACGGCGTGTTCCCTATAAAAGGGACATGCCGTTTTTTTGTGCTAACGGGAGGTGATCTGAACAATATTTGCCAACGCATTTTACATAAGACATATACAGAATTCATTAAATGCCACACTACCTTTTATATACTTAATTTGCTTGATATCGCGAACTAAAAGGACTAGGTGGTAGACAGAATGTTAAAAAAACGTGATTTGCAGGAATGCCATTCACTGTACAGCTTAATGATGGACCCCGCAGTTTCGCCTTACGTTCGTTATCAATGCCAATCGTATGAAGAATATCTATTTCTCACTAAACAATTGATGGCCGAAGAAGAGCAAAAAAAAGTGATTTCCCGAACGATTTTGAATGAAACAGGGCAGCCTATTGGAACCATTGATCTATATCATGTTGAGCATCAATCCGGTTTTTTAGCCACATGGATTGGATCACCCTTTTTTGGAAATGGGTACAGCCAAAGAGCCAAATCAGCTTTCTTTGTTGAATTGTTTCTGGAACACGACATTGAAACGGTATTTATGAAGATACGCAAGCAAAATATAAGATCCAGAAAAGCGGTACAAAAACTGCCTTACGTGAAATTAGCCCATGATGTGTATCCTGAAGTCTATCAACGGGTTAATATGAATGAACAGATGTATGATCTGTATTATGTTGAACGGTCAGCCTTTTTCGAAAATAGTATGGATCTGCACCAAGTGGTGGCTACGTAACTTATTCAGAGAGCGTCAACAGCGGCGTCAGAGATGATGACGCTATTTCCTATGAGAAGATCGAATCGGAACACGGTTGGAAATAAATGCAGGAATATGGAATAGAGAATCGAAAGTCATTAAGAGGTAAAGCGTATGCAACAGTGTGTACGGTTAAAAAAGGAGGCGTGAAATGAACAATATCAACAAGATTTTGGGTGTAATTCTCATGCTTGGCAGTGTGTTTATTTCGACAATAGAGAGAATCTCAATACGAGTATCTGTTGCTATAGTAGAAGCAGGATATGCTTCAGGAGGGACCAACGTGCCCCAGTTCGCTCAGACGAACGAGCATCCAACAGGTATGCTCGTATACTTCATGTTCTTCGTTGGATTCATACTATTGGTCGCGGGATTCCCGGGGAGTTATAAGAAGAATCGTAATCATACTCATACCAAAGACGTGTAGCATTAGGAGGGGATGAGAGTGTCCGAACAGGAGGAAGTGTTCACAGGAGGTAATGTGAATCAGGTTATCAGAATAGGCGAGACGGTTCGCCGGCATGCCAAACCGAATCCATATGTGCATGAATTGCTTTTACATCTTGAAAAAGTTGGTTATGACCATGCTCCTCGATTTCTGGGAATAGATGAACAAGGAAGAGAAGTACTTTCTTATCTTCAAGGAGTCGTTCCAGGCAATGATTATCCCGATCTGGAAGAGTATATGTGGTCAGACGAATGTTTGATCGAAGTCGCTAAACTGTTGAGAATTTACCATGATGCGACCATTGGATTTACAACATCATCAGAATCAACGAACAGATATCCAGGCATCACTGAAGATGAGGTTGTATGTCATAACGATTTTGCGCCGTATAATGTGGTATACAAGGGCGGTCGTCCTCAAGGGATTATTGATTTTGATATGGCGAGTCCGGGGCCGCGAATGTGGGATATCGCCTATACCTTGTATACATCGGTTCCACTCGCAGAGTTCTCACCACAGTTGGATGGAAAGGGTGTTATTCCTTACTCTAGCCAGGCTCATGGAGCTGTTCGTAAAGAACGCATTACATTATTTATGATTACGTATGGACTGAGTGTGCCGACAGACTTGAAGGAATGGGTCGTATCTCGCATTCGTTTTATGTGTAAAACACTGTCTGATCGTGCGGCTGATGGAGATGTCGCTTTTATGAAGAGGGTCGAAGAGGGTCATCTATCCCATTACGAGAAAGAAGTTGTTTTTCTTGAAAAACATTGGGATGAATGGGTTTAAAATGTTAGCTAATGGACCGCGTGATAGCCTTTGGGCTACACAGCGGTTTTTTTGGTTTTCATCTTTGAATCCCTATAAATTCCTTTTAAATCATTTTCAACAATTGTGATCAACAATACAGCAATATTGTTCGGATTAGATTGAAATAACTGTGATACAATTCATTGTAAAGCGCTATCATTTCAAATTATTAAACTATATTGCTTTTTATATTCTGGGAAGGGAGATCTTTATTGATGCTAACCATACACACCCCGACGAATATGGCTTTACAAGAAAATGAAGTTTATGTGCGATCAGAAGCAGATAATTTTCAAGATGAGTGGCCTGTTCATACGCATAATGGGTATGAGATTCACTATTTTATCCAAGGAGATGCGACTTTTTTAATCGGTGACCGAATATACAAGCCGCTTCCTGGAGATATGTTTATTTTCAGAGGGGGTGTACCCCACCGAATCAATCCTTCAAGAGAAATGGTATACAAGCGAAGTTTCGTCAATTTTACCGAATTATTGCTTTTGGACATGCTTGCTGTGAGTCAATTGGAGAATCTGATGTCCATATTTCGTCATCCCAATGGATTGTTAGTGCATTGGTCCCTGGAGGAGCGTGAACACATCACAGGTATATTTAAGGGGATCAAGGAGGAGATGGATGCAGGAAATACAGGGCATAAAACAATGGTCAAATTAAGTCTTACCCAATTGCTACTGCGGATCTACCGGAAAACAACCAGTGAGCAATCCGCCGATCCTATTTTATGTTCTTCCCAGAAGCAGACAAGCGTAAGCCGGGTTCTTCATTATTTAAACCAGAACTATACGGAGAATGTTTCTTTGGATGATCTGTCCAAAACTCTCCATTTGAATAAGTACTACATCTGTCATTCTTTTAAAGAGACGACGGGATATACCATAAGCAATTATATAATACGGAAAAGAGTTGCAGAGGCCAAAAAATTATTGCTGTCAACGGATGCACAAATTTTGTCTATATCGGAGACACTAGGATTTAACACACCGGTATATTTTAGCAGGGCCTTTAAACAATATGTGGGTGTATCGCCACAGTTATTCCGTAAAAATGAATTGCTCAACGAAGCCAAAATTCATTAAACCCTTCCAAGGAGATGTTGATATGACAAAAAGAACAACGTTTAAGCTCATCACTAGCATGGTCATGGTCATGTTACTCATCGTACTGACTGCTTGCGCAAATTCAGGTACCAATGCTAATCCCAAACAAGCAACTCTGGATTTCCTGTGGTTCTCTGACGGAAAAGAAGGAGAAGTTATCAAGGAAATTATTAAAGATTATGAGCAAACGAATACAAAGGTTAAGATCAATCTCATTGAAGTAGGCTTCAAGGATATGCAAACCAAATTAAAAACGATGTTATCTGGCGGAAAGCCACCTGCTCTGAGCCGGGTTACGGATACGGGATCATTTGCTAATCAGGCGGTTGATCTTACACCCTACGTGGATAATGCTGATCAATTCAAGGATCAATTTATTGACTCACTGAAACCTTATTATGTCATTAACGACAAGCTGGTAGCTGCACCTATGGATGTCACAGCGAATGGGTTGATATATAACAAAACCTTATTTGATAAAGCGGGTGTTCAAGTACCGACCTCTCCTGATCAGGTATGGACGTGGGATGAATACACAGCTGCGTTAAAAGAGGTTATGGACAAAGGCGGAGCACGATATGGCATGGTATGGGATGTCACACCGCATAGATGGTCCACTCTTTTGTATCAGTATGGCGGAAGCATCTTAACGGAGGATGGCACTGCGGCAGCGATTAACGATGAAGCCGGCATCCGTTCCATGGAGAAGTTCAAACAACTTCATCAAGAAGGGATCATGCCCGAATCGGTATGGCTCGGAGGGGAAAATCCGAACAACCTGTTCCGTTCCGGAACGGTGGCTACTCACTGGGCCGGCAACTGGATGATCAGCAATTACAAGGATATCACCGATTTTGAATGGGGAGTCACCTATATGCCGAAAGGAACACAACGTTCTTCAGTACCAGGCGGGAAGTTTCTGATGGCTTTTAAAGGCAGCGGATATGAGCAGGAGGCGGCAGAATTTATTGAGTATTTAACGTCCAAAGAAGTGAATTCAAAATATAACCAAGAATCATTGTTTATGAGTCCGCGGAAGGACAGCTCTGTATTGAATTATGAATTCGGCAAGGAGATGTTTGAAATTTTCGCGGATGAACTGAAGAACAGTTCGCCTCTTGCAGCTAATGACTGGTCCAGACAGACGATTATATCCAAAATTTCAACGGACCTGAAAAATAATATTGTTGAGGTTTTATCCGATAAGGCAACTCCGCAGGAGGCATTGGATCGAACAGCCAAGCTGATTAACGAGGCTATTGGCAGTCAATAAACGTAAAGCGCTTTGGTTAATTCGTATACGGGGGCTTACCGATTCCTGTGAAGCCTCCCTTTCGAATAACGCATAAGGAAGGGGCAAGCAGATGAGTGAAGGACAACGGTTAAACAAAAATACGCTGGCCAAACAGAACAGGAAGCTCGTTATTGCTCCTTATCTGTTTATACTACCCAACCTCCTGATCTTTGGAACTTTTATCGTATTTCCTTCTTTATTGGGCCTCTATTATTCCTTCCATGTCTATGATGGATTGAACCCAATGAAGTTCAACGGGCTGGATAATTATATCAAAATTATAGGGGATCGGGAATTTTGGTCGACCATCGGACGAACGGGGATTTATGCAGCAATTGTTGTCCCGCTAATATATGCAGCAGCGTTAGGCATTGCTTTGCTGCTTGCGCGCGAGATTAGAATGCGCGGGTTCTTCAGGGCCGTATTTTACTGGCCGACCATGATTTCTTACATTATCGTAGGATTGACCTGGAAGTGGATTTTCGGAGATTCATTTGGCATTTTGAATCATCTGCTAACCGTGGTTGGTGTGGAACCTATCGGCTTTTTAACCTCTTCCTTTTGGGCAAATACGGCTGTAATCATCGCGACGGTATGGTCACGTGCAGGCTTTTTCATGGTCATTTTTATCGCGGGCTTGCAGGCCATACCTACGGATTACTATGAGGCTGCCCGCTTGGACGGGGCAACGGGAATAAAGGTGTTTAGATATATTACGCTCCCGCTGTTGAAGCCCACAAGCTTGCTTGTTGTTATGCTGACTCTGATTGATGCGTTCAAAGCATTCCCACTTATGTTTGCGCTTACAGGTGGTGGACCGGGCAAAGATACCACCTATATTGTTCAATATATTTATGAGATTGGTTTTAACAGGCAGGAGCTTGGCTTGGCCAGTGCCATGTCGGTGATACTGTTTATCCTTATTGGCGGATTCTCGGCACTGCAATTTCGTCTATCGAAAGGAGGGGCTGTGTGATGGTCATGAAGCCTATGGTCAAAATCTTCATCTACAGTCTGTTAAGTGTTGCCGCAGTGGTGTGGCTCCTGCCTGTCCTGTGGGTCGTGATTTCTGCTTTGAAAACGAATAGCGATCTGTACAGCTTCCCTCCCAAGCTGTGGCCGCAGCCAATCACCTTCGAGCATTTCAAGGAGGCATTCAGTAAAGGCGATTTTGGCTTGTATTTTATGAATAGTACGATCGTAACTGTAAGCTCAACGCTGCTACTGTTGCTGATTAACTCCATGGCAGGCTTTGCATTGGCGAAATATCGCTTCCGCGGAAGCGCGATCATATTAATTGCTTTTGTCTCAACACTCATGATTCCAATTGAGGTAATTATGATCCCCATATTCAAGGTGCTGAGCGCACTGGGGCTGTATAATAGCCTGCTCGCGATTATTATCCCGCCAGCAGCAACCCCAACAGGTGTGTTCCTTATGCGGCAGTATTTGCTGAGCGTACCGGACGAACTGTTGGAAGCTGCACGGATGGATGGAGCGGGCGAATGGAAAATTTACTGGAGCATCATTCTTCCCATAGCGAAGCCGATTCTTGCGGTGCTCGCGATCTTCTCCTTCATGTGGAGATGGGATGATTTTGTATGGCCGTTAATCGCTATTAGTGATCCATCGAAATATACGATTCAGCTTGCGCTCTCTAATTTTATTGGTGAATACAACGTAGATTGGGGCAGTTTGCTTGCGATGTCTGTAATCACGATGCTTCCGGTACTGATTGTTTTTATGGTATTCCAGCGATATTTTGTCAGCGGTATGATTACTTCAGGTATGAAAGGATGAGTTGAATGTCAGATATTACCCGTGATGGGACGGATACCTTGAATTATAAACCTATGAAATTAGGCCACAATCAGGTCATTAATCATTGGATGATCAGTGGCATATATACGAAGCCTGTTGCCTTTGTTCCAACAACGATGGAGGGGGATATTAATGATTGGCTTATCGATGGTTTTGCCATTCATGAGAATCCATGCAGAAAGGAATTTGTAGAACATAGGCGAACGCAGCCTGTGAAGCGATTTTTTGATCAATGGAGCGAGTTTCCAAGTCCGGGAGACAGCTTCGTTGGAGAAGAGAACGGGATGCCTTGGGCACTGTATTCTCCCTGGAATAATCCACGGGTGGAGCAATCAGGATTCTGGTTTGTCCCTACACATCTGCGCAGTTACGCGGCGACAAGGCTAATTTCTTCGACTGCTCATACCGCCTCTTTACGGATTAAGACCTATGGCAGTCTGACGTTGTGGGTGAATGGGGAAATGGTAACGGATTTTGCGCCACTCATGCGTAACAAGGAACAGGAAATCGTTATCAAAGCTGAACTTGTAGCTGGAATCAATGAGATCTATGCCTGCTGGGAGGATCTGGCTGAGCGGGATACGATGTATGCTTTTGCGGTGGAATACTTGGGAGACGAGGAATTAGTGATTTCCCTGCCTATTGCTCCTCATTTGGCGGAGCCCGTAAAATCCGCAGAGCAAGCTCTCGAACAGGCTTATTTTCCTTCGGATATCTTTAGAGGTGAGCAGATTAAGCTCAAGCTGCCGCTTCCCTTCCCGGACATCGTTAGCGAGGTTGATATTCAGTATGGCAATTTCTTTGATGGCACCGAAAATAAGACGATACACATATCCGAAAAGGAAACGGACCTGGTCCTCGCACATACCAATGAACTCGGTCATCATTACGTGTATTTCACGCTGGCTATTTCAGTTTCAAATGTAGTACTAACCAAGAAGTTTGGCTGTCAATCTTACGATACCAGCTATGATGCGGCTGCTCAGCAAGCTGCGGATCTGGAAGCCCGCAAATCCCTGGCTCTGCGATGCATCGCTGAGAAGGGCAGTCCCAATATTCATAAGGCCATCGCCATGCTAAAAACAGGAGGTAATCTGCAAGAAGCGGAGAACATTTTGCTTGATGGTGTGGAAGGCATTGAGCAACGGAAGGATTGCAGTGACTTCTATCTAGTGGGGCTGTTTCGTCTTTGGAGAGATGAACGACATAGCGGTTTGTTCAGTGAATCGTTCTGGGATCGGGTAAAAGCAAGTATACTGGGCTATCGATATTGGATTGATGAACCTGGCGATGATGTGATGTGGTTCTTCAGTGAGAACCATGCTTTGTTATTCCATACCAATGAGCTGTTAGCCGGACAGTTGTTTGGAGATGAAACGTTCAGCAACAGTGGTGAATCCGGTGAAGTACATCGTCAAAAAGCAGAGCAGAGGCTTGCCTTATGGTTTGAACGCTTTTTGGATGAAGGATTGGCAGAATGGAATTCAAGTGCATACATTCCGATTGATGCGGTTGGACTGTTGCATATCTATGAATTTGCCCATAACGAACAGCTCAGGCAGCAAGCTCAAAAGGCAATGGACCTGTTATTCTATTATATTACCGTTCAAATGCATCAGGGAGTCTTGTCTACAACGTTCGGGCGCAGCTATGAGAAGGAATTGCTGGGCAGTTATGCAGCGGGAACGACTTCAATGTGCTGGATCGCTTATGGCGTTGGTCATGTAAACAATTATTCAATAAGCAATGTTGCCTTGAGTTTATCCGATTACAGTCCTCCAACAGCGTATCAGGAACATCTGTTGCTCGGAGAGAATCAGCAATTGGTGTTCGCCAATCAACAGGGCAAGGGAGGCTACGCCAAGCTCTATCATTGTCGGACAAAGGAATACTCCTTATCCTCAATCATTCGTTTTCGTCCCGGCAAGCCAGGTTATCAGGAGCATGTCCAGCATTTATCTCTGTCACCTGAGGCGCAGATTTGGGTGAATCATCCGGCAGAAATATACAAGCATGGGGATGGTCGTCCTTGCTTCTGGGCTGGGAATGGGATACTGCCCGATGTTGTTCAGCATGAAGGGATTGCTTTGATGATGTTTGATATTCCTGCCGACCACACCTCTGACTGGACACATGCTTATTTTCCTACCCACTCCTTCACGGAATGGGTAAAGTATGAGAACTGGCATTTTGCCCGTTTGGATCAGGGGTATGCGGCCATATATGCGGCGAACGGGACGCGTATGGAGAACAACGGAGTGACGAGAGAGCGTGAGCTTATTTCCCCTGGATTGCGTAATGCCTGGATTATAAGAGCAGGAAACGAACAGCAATTCGGATCATTTGACGCTTTTATAAACCAAGTTCGTTCTGCAAGCCCGCAATTCGACAGTCAAGCTTTAACGCTCACTCTAACAGACCCAGTGTATGGTCCAATCCAATGGGGATTGAACAAGCCCTTCCATATTCAAGAAGAGGAAATCGTACACAACGGGCATGGAGTGAAGGGACAGCTGAAGTTACTGGACATGGAGCGCTGAATCATGTGCAAGAAACCAAGGGAGTGATAAGCAACATGCCGAATCAAATGGTGCTACAGGAGAGAATAAGCAAGGTATCCCAAGCGATGGAGTCTATGAAAAACACAAGCATCAATGAACAGTTTCCAATCGGACTAATCGACATACATCTATGGGAATGGCCTCAAGGTGTCGGTCTGTATGGCTTGCTTCAGCTCCATGAGACAACTAAAGATCCTAAAGTGCTGGAATTTCTCGAATCATGGTACAATGCAAGGCTGATGGAAGGATTACCGGAAAAAAATGTGAACACTTGCGCTCCGCTCCTTACTTTGATCTCATTATGCGAGCTGACCGGAAACCCGGAGTACGAACAGGTCTGTGAGGAGTGGAGCAGTTGGATCATGGATGGGCTGCTGCGAACCGGAGATGGGGCATTTCAGCACATGATCACGGGAGACGCCAATGATGGTCAAATTCTGATTGATACCCTGTTTATGACGGTGCTATTTTTGGCCAAGGCAGGGGTATACTTCAAGAAACCCGACATGGTGGAAGAAGCCAAACGACAGTTTCTTGTGCATATCAAATATCTGTATAACAAGCAAACCGGATTGTTCTATCATGGCTGGGATTTCAATGAAAATCATAACTATGGTGCTGTTCATTGGGGAAGAGGCAATGCATGGTATACGGCGGGAGTTATGGATTTCCTGAATATCATTCCGATCGAAGACGGGCTGAAGGCCTATCTGTTGGACACAGCAACCGCTCAAGTCAGAGCACTGAGTAAGCTTCAGGGTGAGGATGGCATGTGGCACACCGTGCTGGATGACCCCGAATCATACAAAGAAACATCGGCAACAGCAGCGATTGGATACGGCATTCTCAAGGGAATCCGGTATGGATACCTGGATGAATCCTATCGCCAGAATGGCTTGAAAGCGCTTGAAGCGGTGTTGAAACAAATTGATGATCACGGAGTCGTACAGCAGGTGTCCTACGGAACTCCTGTAGGGCAGGATGCTCAGTTTTATAAAGATATATCGATTAGTCCGATGGGTTATGGACAAGCACTTACGTTGTTCATCCTGATTGAGGGCTTGCGGGTTCCAGCCGCCGAATAAAATAAGGCGGACTCCTGTGGAGGATATGGGAAGATAATTTCCTGTATCCTCCTTTTGGTTGAAAGGGCACCTATTTTGTTCTATACTCCTTTGAACAGCCTCTACTAAATAGATTATTGAAGGAGTAGTGAACAAAATTGGAACTCAAAGAACGTCCAAAGATAGCAATCAAGAAAACAAGAGTAGAAATAGTGTTAGACATCACGACATTCATGTTGTTTATTATCTTTACGTTATACTTCACCCAGCAATGGATGACATTACCGAATGAGTTGCCGATACATTTTAATATGAAAGGGGAACCGGATGGGTGGGGGGGAAGTGGGTCGTTTGGATACCATTAATAATCGGACTTATATTATGGATTGGTCTATCGACTCTTGAAAAATACCCACATACATATAATTACTTGAACTTAAATTTAGACAACGCAGAGAGACAATATACAAATGCTCGTATCATGGTTAATGTAATGAAGGCCGAAATAACACTGTTTTTCATGTATATAAGTTGGATAATTATCCAATTCTCCAGTGAAAAGGAGAATGTTATGAATCATAGCTGGTTACCAATTGTAATATTTATTATTGTTCTATTTAGTTCAATTGGATTCTTTATATACAGATCATTGAAGTTGAAATAACCCTTTGAACATGTTTGAGCGTACCCCCTAGAATTCCGTGAATATACTAGGGGGTCTTCTTGCGTTCAACTCCTGCCTGTCATTGTGGGCTCCGCATATGCCCTGATCTCAATCAGTTCCGCGTACCTGCTGCCATGGGTGGCATCTATGAGTATTCTCAGTACCTGTGCGTGTACAGGCAGATCGAGAGAATGAATGACTTTTCTTTTGTGGTTTTCGGTTACGCTTACTATCCCGGTCCACTCGCCAGACGGATTCAACCATTCAACCCGGTAATCACGCACAACCTCAGGCATGACGCGGAATGGAGTCTTATGGTGATGCAGGTTGACCAAATCCTCGTTCACATCATCATTGAACGTCAAGTGAAGTTCAGCGAGCGTCAGCGGTGCATCCCATGTCAGTTGAACCCATTCTGGTTGGGCAGACTGCATCGGCTGTGACATCCATTGCTGCGGCCCGCCGAAGGGTCGGTGATAACCGTTAATCGTTTGAGCTGCTGAGTAGGCTGCGGTCATGGAGAGGGTGCGGCAGCAGAAAGGCTTGCGTGCCAACCCTTGCATGGACCATAATACAACCGGTTGATCTGTGGCATGATCCTCCAGATTCTTGGACACGTGATTTTCTTCCGTCCGAAAGAAAATCAGTATTCCACTGTGTGCTTCCGTAGAATGGTAAAGTGAGACTGCTGTATTCGCCCGGATGATGATAAAGGCATTCTGAGGTTCATCTGGACACCATTCGAGTGGAAGCTTCACCCACTGCGCGATTCCAGTCGTAAGATTGGCGGTTGTTGTGGCCTGTAGCGTATGCGGGACGTAATTTTCCTTACGCCCCGTATCCCACAGCTCTACCGCAAGCTCGGTATCGCTGGATGCATCCAGCAGCAGCTCCAGCCCGCTGAGCCGTGGATGCACGGGCAGCAGCAAGGCGGCATCCGTACCCAAAGGGTACGTCTCGCCTGGCTGCTCCAGGGCGATGCCCGTCAGCGTGCTGGAGGCCGTGGCCTCCGCATGACGGGCCAGATCCAGCTCATCGTTGCTGCGCACCCCGATGATGGAAGCGTCTTGCCGCAGCAACGTCTGCTGCAGCGTCGCAAGATGCCCCGCGTACAGCTCCCGCGGGGTCACCCCCATGGCCGCGCAGAGCGCCGCGCCCGTACCTGCGGCTTCGCCGATGACCGCGCATGTTGCCATAACGCGGGTCGTGCCGAAGGCGACATGCGAAGCGCTGATGTCGCGTCCGGCCATGAGCATATTCCGCACATTCGCGGAATATAACGAGCGGAACGGCACGTGATATACGCCGTCGGCGTGCATATGCTTCGAGCCGCTCGCTTCGGCGTACATGCCCTGCGGAGGATGCAGGTCAATCGACCAGCCGCCGAACGCAACAGCATCCGGGAACTCCCGCTGGCTGATAATATCGTTCTGGGTGAGCACATAGTCACCGGTGAAGCGGCGGTATTCCCTTTTGCCAGGCAGAGAACCAATCCACTCCAGCGTCATCTGATCGGCTTCGAATTTGCCGGAATTTTTGATATAGTCCCAGATGCCGTAGATCACCGACCACAGCTCATCGCGGATCAGCTCATTATCATGTACGGTGTCGTGTTCGCCGCCCCATTCAATCCACCAATAATGACAACCGGAATCCCCGCTACGAATGACCCGGCGAATCGGAATGCTGGTCTGTGTAATATCCTTGGCAAAAGAAGGCGGGATATAACGAACCGGTGCGCCAGCATCCTTCGTGTAGAAGAGGAGTGTGCTGCCCAGCGTAATCTGGTCGGCCACCTCTGGTGCCCATTCCTCACCATATTCGCTACGCGCTTCACGGCCGAGCGCAAACTTGGCTCCCGCCAAAAAACCAACCAATCCATCACCCGTACAATCCAGATACATGCTGCTCTCAAACTTTATTTTGCGTTCAGAACCCATCATCCACCCGGTTACGGAGGTAATGGTGCGTTCCGTTCCATCCCCTGTAGCTTCAACTTCATGAACATCCGTGTTCAGGTACAGACTGATATTCAGTTCGGCTCGAACCGCTTCCAGAATGACCAGGTCCCAGAGATAGGGATTCCCCTCCGGGTTACGATACTGATTCTCGACAAACAGTTCCCCCATGATGCCTGTCTCGCGTGCATAGCGATTGATGCCGTGGGCGGTGGCTCCGCAGACCCACACCCGGACCTCACTACTGGAATTGCCGCCGAGTACCGGGCGATTCTGTACCAGAGCAATCCGGCTGCCCAGACGTGCAGCGGCTATAGCAGCGCAGACCCCGGCGAGACCGCCGCCAATGACGGTAATGTCTGATTGAACGAGTTCAACTTTCATATCTGTCACACCTCTTTCGCTGAAATGGAAAAGCTTGATGTACTGTACCTATCTGTGATTTGCGTAGATTCATCCTGTAAAATTATTTCTGTGCACATTCATATCTATAATTTCATCGTAGTTCTAACGGTTCACTTTTCAAATACACTATATTATCATCAAGCATATACTTTATTTCATATCAAAGGCGGGTGTGTCATGAACCTCTTGAACCACATCTACTGGAAGAAAAAAGCGGAATTTGCCCTTGCAGAGGATATCTATGATGCATGGGTCATGTTCGCCGTAGAAGAAGGCGTATTTCGCTATGAGATCGGGGGGCATACAGGAGAGGCAGGATTCGCTGAACTGGTATTGTGCCCGCCCCATGTTCCTTTTCGCAGGGAGATGGTAACCCCGCTGACGTTTCATTATATTCAATTCAGTTGTAGTCCCGCAGAGGTTGCGGACTATCTGCCCCTGATGGGGAAATCGCACATTAATGATACCAAGCGTCTGGCGTCAACGTATGCCTATCTGCGTCAGGCAAGCGAGGATCATGATGAAGTCTCAGGTGAGTGGAAGGGCCATCTCATGATGGATCTGTGGCAGTTGTATCAATGGGAGCGAAGACAGAGCAGACAAATGGAACGAAAATTTACAGAGGACGCGCTGATGGCTGAAGCGGCAATATTGATCGAGGAGTGGGCAGGAGACGCAGTAAGTCTGCGTGCTCTGGCTGATCGTCTGGCGTTGAGTCCAGTCCAACTGACGCGGCGGTTCCGAGAGGCTTTTCAGGAGACGCCATCCGAATATCTGAGAACGATTCGTCTCAAAAAGGCAAAGACTTTGCTTATAGATAGCGGTCTGACCCTGACGCAGATCGCCGAAAGATGTGGATATGAGAACGGGTTTTATCTCAGCCGTGTGTTCTCTTCCGCTATGGGAATCAGTCCTTCTGAATATCGGAAACGCCACCAGGTATGAACCGTCCATTCTTGCTGGAATAGAATAGAACATATCTGTGCATATTCGCTCTTCTATAACTCATCAATATCACATAACCATGCAAAACATTCCGTTCCCGCAGAGAACGAGAAGCTGGTGCTATAATGGGTTCAATAAGGATAAGGGAGCATATCAAAGGATGAAGAAGCCAAACTGGAAGCGGTTGTTGCCACAGAGGCTCAGGTATCGGCTGTTCGGTGCGTTTGTGGTGCTCATTCTGCTGCCGTTCAGTGCCTTAAATGTTTATAACTATCAACAGATCGAATCTTTGGTTGAGCAGAAGATCAGCGAACAGAGTCATGAGCAGCTGGTGCAGATGTATCGTTCTCTGGAGGACCAGATGAGCATTGCCTTCAAAACGCTTATTTTTCTGGAACAGGATTCGGCGGTACGAAATGTGCTGACTTCGCCAGACCATCGTTCCTCGTTGGAGAACAAATCGCTTGTCGAAGAGAAATTCAAGATGATTAATAACAGTTTCTTTCTATATAATCCTTCGGTGTACTTCACGTTGCTGGATTTTGATGATAGCGTTTACACCTCGTATCTGCCCAAACAGGCACTGGCCTATGCCCCGCATCTGGAACAGTTCCGCGAGAGGTTGGGAGAGATCACCTTAACCAAGGGCGGGGCCGAACTCCCCCCACTTGAGCCTGAAGAGCTTACGTATCGCTGGGATGCCCGGGACCCGAATCCAGTGCTGCGGGAATTATCCTCCAGCCCATATCTGTTGTCGCTGTACGCGTACATGAAAGACAGCGGTGGCAAACGATACGGCTTGGCACGGATCAGTATCGATTATTCCTACTGGTTCCAGACCATGCTGAAGGATTCGCAGAGTAATCAGGAGTATTTTCTGATCACCGGCCGCGGAGAGACGATTGCCCGATCCACGAAAACCGCCATGATTTCCCCGGAGGTTACGCGTGAAATCTCTCTGCATCCGGCTGAGGCCTACCTGACCGATCCAGCCTCAAGTACACTGATTAATTATGTGTACATTGAATCACTGGATTGGTATATGGTGAATCGCATTCCATTGTCCATTCTGTTTACAGAGATATCGGAGCTGAAGCGGCGTTACTTTTTGACCTTCTTTGGTTTCACAGGCGCATTTGTGCTCATGGCCTTTATGATCTCGGCGACCTTTACACGGCCTTTGTCCCATCTCCAGAACCAGATGAAGGAAGTCGTCCGCCGAAACCTCAAGATTCGTATCCCTGAAGGCCGTAGTCGCGGTGAAGTGCTGGAACTGACCCGAACCTTTAATACGATGCTGGATGATGCCAATCAGATGATCATTAGACTGAAAGCGGAGGAACGTCAGAAGGAAGCGGTACATTTTCACATGCTCCTGGCTCAGATGAATCCGCACTTTCTTCTGAACACACTGAATACAATGAAGTGGAGTGCGATTCGCAGTGGGAATGAAGAAATCTCCGAGATGTGCGTTTCCCTCGGCAAATTGCTGGAGGTCAGCCTGAATTCACAGGTTGAGCTGGTGTATCTAAAGGATGAGATTGAACTGGTTCAAGCCTATCTTCACATCCAGCGTATCCGTTATCGGGACAGCTTCGAGGTGACCTGTGAATTCGACCATAAGCTGGAGTATGCGCTGGTGCCCAAGCTCAGCTTACAGCCATTAGTCGAGAATGCAATCCATCACGGGGTCGGGCCATTGGAGCAGCGTGGTCAGATTTGCATCCGTATCTACAGGTATGACACCGCGAAGCTGATGCTGGAGGTGGCGGATAACGGTATTGGAATGGAAGAATCCCGGCGTTTGCAGATGAGCCGGACACGTCCGGGAATCGGCCTGTCCAATCTGAGGGAACGCTTGCGGTTATTGTTCAAAGGACAAAGTGAACTTGAAGTGATGAATACCCACCCGGGGACATTAGTCAGGTTCAGCATTCCTTTTTTATTGTCGACGCCTTATGTGCAGAAGCGATCCGACTAGACGACTGGAGAGGGGAAGCTGCAATGTGGAAGGTGCTGCTTGTAGAGGATGAAGTATTCGTACGGGAGTCGGTGCGGGAGATTATTTCCTGGGAAGAACTGGGGTTCACGGTCATTGGAGAATCTGGCAATGGAACCGAAGCGCTGGCGATGATTATACAGGATGCTCCGGATCTGGTGTTAACCGATATTGTTATGCCAGGCATGGATGGTCTTGAACTGCTCAAACAGACTCGCCGGGCCGGTCTGAAAACCAAGTTCGTGATGCTCACCTGTATGGGGGAGTTTGAATATGTACGTCGTGCAATGGAATATGGGGCTTCGAATTATATTTTGAAGCTGTCGATGAGTGTTAATTCCTTGCGTGATACGTTACGTAAAGTGAGTGCGGAACTGGGAGCTTCGGCTGAAGCAATTACGGATACTGATCATCATAATCATCCTGAAGTGCCGGCTCCCACACCAATTCTCACAACGACGTCCACACCTGATCCTTCTCTTACGGTTTCTTCTGCGCTCCCGACTGAATCTGAACTGCCGTTCACAACAGTGCGTGGTCCGATGGTGACACATCCCGAGATTAGCAAGATTATGGAGTATATTGGACAAAATTATGATCAGGATATCACCGTCAAATCGATGTCCCGATATGTCATGATGGGCGAAAATTATGTAAGCGCTCTGTTCAAAAAGAAAACAGGGCATACCCTTATTCACTATTTGCATGGGATACGGATGGAGAAAGCAGCAGAATATTTGCGGGAGACGAAGCTGCCCGTACAGGAGATTGGCTACCGGGTCGGATTCGGAAGTGATAATTATTTTATCAAAATATTCAAGCGCTGGACCGGTTGTACACCTAGCCAATATCGTCACCGATCTTAACCCTGAGGATGAATAGATGAAGGTGCTGATGGAAAAGGAATAGATGAAATGTGTACATCTGGCGGCAATGAAATCACAGACAAATCCGTATTTTTGTTCAATTCGAAGCATGGATATGTATCTTATGAACACGCGTGGGTCCCTGCTACGATGTAATGGAAGGTACATTCACTTCAGATCAGGGAGGTCCTGAACCAGATGAGAACGAAAAAAGGAATAGTCACATTGATTGTAGGCGCGTTGATGCTCGGTTTGCTGGCTGGCTGTGTGGGGAAAAACGAGACAACCGGTGGAGATAACGGCGGCGGGGCGGCAGCGGGAAAAGTGAAGCTGACCATGTGGGGCGCGGTACCGCCCGAGAATGGCCCACAGGAAGTGGTGGATACCTGGAATGCAGAGCATCCGGATATTCAAGTGGAGTATGTGCGGTTTGTGAATGACGATGATGGCAACCTCAAGTTGGATACGGCGCTGTCCACCGGACAGAATGTCGATCTGTATGTCAACTACACGCTCACGAATCTCGACAAACGTATCAAAGGCGGAACAGCACTTGATCTGGGCGAGTTCACCGATTACAACATTGATGAGAAAATGGGGGAAGACGCGGCTTCGTGGAAAGTGGACGGTAAATACTACGGCATGCCGACCAAGAAAAATGCTGCCTTCTTCGCCTTAAATATGAAAGCGCTTAACCAAGCGGGATTAAGTGTTCCTACAGCGTGGACTTGGGATGAGGCTCGTGGATACGCACTTAAACTGAAGACAGCGGGCTTCAAGTACGGACTGGTTCAGCACACCGCTTCCTACGTGGACCCGCTCGATTCCGTCCTGGTCAAGAATGGTTATGTGAAGGCAGATGGCACATCCAATCTGGATGATCCCCTTGTCACGAAATGGCTGGAAACGTTGAACGGAATGATGAAGGAGGATGCAACCACACCGCCACTTGGTGAACAGTTGACTTCCAAAATGCCAGTGGAGAACATGTTCCTGGGCGGCGAGTCTGCGATGATTAACATCGGCGAATGGCTGATTCGCACGTCGAACAACATGACCGAATTCCCGCGGGATTGGAAAATCGCCTTTGCACCTGTGCCAAGACTAGCTGCACAGGAAGCGGATATGGTGAAGAGCGGTGGATTGGGTGACTTCATCGCCATTAATTCCAAGTCGAAGAACAAAGAAGCTGCTTGGGAGTTCCTGAAATGGTACGCGGATGGGGGCATGATGCCAATGGCTGCGGGTGGACGTTTACCGTCCTCCAATGTAGTGGATCAACAGACGGCGATTGACCACCTGTTAGGCGACCATGCTGATTCTTATGATAAAGAATCATTGGAGTTTGTGTTATACGGTGACAAGACACCTACGTTTGTCCGCAGTATTGCCCAGGAAGTGGTGGATCTGCGTGCACAGGAGTATGAAAAATTCTTCCTCGGCAATCAGACTGCCGAAGTCACGGTGCAGAATATGGTCAAACGCCATAATGACTGGCTGAAGCAGAATCAATAGAATGCAACTTACGTACAGACCGAGGGCCGTCCCAACTGGGGCGGTTTTTTGCGTCGTGCCTATCGTGCTGGAGTCTTCCGAGCCCCCTGTCTGTTCATAGTTATTCATTGGATAAATCTGTTCTCCCGTGGGCTGAAGTGAATAGAACGATTCCATGTGTTCTTCCCTTCCAAAAGCTACTGCCAAAATACATATATCTGTGATATCAGGTACAGGGTTATGTTCCTTAAATGTTAGAGGACATCTTGTTATGCTTAATTCCAGAACAGATATTAAGGAGTGGGGAGCATATGAACAAATCCTGGATGAAACGGCAGAGCAGGCTCGGGTATCTGTTTATTGGGCCGAATATGCTCGGGGTGCTGTTATTTTTTATCATACCGGCTGTGTATTCATTCTATCTCATGTTCACCGATTACAAATTCATGAGCCCGGAGACGAACTACGTAGGGCTGGACAATATCCGCCGTATGCTGAATGATGACCTGTTTGGGGTGGCATTACGTAACACGTTTGTGTTTCTGTTAGCGGTTCCAATATCGATGGGGCTGGCCTTTATCGTGGCTGTAGCATTGAATAAGTCTGTCTATTGGCAAAAAACACTGCGCGCGCTCTATTTCATGCCCTATATCACGAGCGGTGTAGCCATCGCATTTGTCTGGATGCTGCTGTTCCAGCCGACATCGGGACCGATTAACGGATTTCTGCGGGGCATCGGCATCACGAATCCGCCTGGTTGGCTTTCCACAACCGAGTGGTCGATGTATGCGATAGATATCATCTGGATCTGGTTTATGCTCGGGTATAACATGATCATTTATCTCGCCGCTTTGCAGGAAATCCCGGAGGAATTGGTCGAGGCAGCACGTATCGATGGGGCACGTCCATGGCAGACTGTACGCCGCGTCATTTGGCCGCTTGTGAGTCCAACTACGTTTCTGCTGCTGATTACAGGACTGATCATGACGATCAAGAACTTTGGCATCATCCAGGCGATCACGCAGGGCGGACCGGGGAACAGTACAACCGTACTGTCGCTGTTTATTTACCAGAATGCCTTCCGTTATTACGAGATGGGGTATGCAGCGGCGATTAGTTGGGCGCTCTTTGCCATCATCATGGTCTTCACGGTATTGCAGTGGCTAGGGCAAAAACGCTGGGTTCACTATTAAGGAGGGGGGGATCATGATGGAAAAGATAAATATCGCCAAACCAGGAACCCCGCGTTCGCCCAAAGTCCGCATGGAGTCTTTGACTCAGGTTCGAAGAATCCTGTTGACCCTTCTGATGTCGGGTTTCGCTCTACTGATGATTATGCCGTTCATCTGGATGATCAGCACGTCGTTCAAATCTCCAGCAGATGTCTTCACCTATCCGATCCAGTGGATTCCCTCCAGCCTGAACTGGGAACATCATATCAAGGTCTGGAGCGGAGCGGATACCTTTGCGACATATTATCTGAACTCGTTGAAAATATCGCTGATTAGCACCATTGGAGCCGTATTCCTGTCGGCTTTTGCTGCCTACGGCTTCGCGAGGGTTCAGTTTAAAGGCCGTGAGACGCTGTTTCTGATCTATCTCTCCATGATGATGGTACCGCCACAAGTGCTCTTTGTTCCTAAGTTTCTGATGTTTGAGTGGGTGGGCATCTATAATACGCATTGGGCCTTGATCCTGCCCGGAATGTTCACGATCTTTGGGGTGTTTATGCTGCGCCAGTTCTTTCTGTCTGTGCCTTCGGAAATCTCGGAAGCGGCGTTCATAGACGGTGCGGGGCACCTGCGTATATTCTTCAGGCTGATTCTGCCCTTGGCGAAGCCGGCGCTGGCTACGCTGGCGATCATCGATTTCTCTTGGCACTGGAATGATTATGAGAACGCACTCGTCTTCCTGATCGACAAAGACCTGTACACCGTGCCGCTCGGACTACAGAACTTTATTCTGGAGAACAATGTCGACTACAACGGCATGATGGCCGCTGCCACGGCAGGCATTATTCCGATGATTATTGTATTCCTGGTGGGTCAGCATTATATCATCCAAGGCGTGGCCGGAAGTGCCGTGAAGGGCTAAATCTGCTGTCACTGTGATCCCATATAATAACCCTTTTGCTGAACGAAGAGATTTTCGCGGCAGAAGGGTTTTCTGTTGAAAGGGAGAATTAATCCATGATCTGAGTTTATCCATTGGAGGCGATTCTTTATCGGGATTCATGGGACATATTTAAATGAAGGAAGAGGATGTTGTTGATGCTGAGTATAATCATATTTATTGTTTTTGTATTGTGTGGTATTTCCTCGTTCTTTCTAACCTTTTTTCCTAGTTGGATCTTTTTAAATTTGATTGGAGTAGTATTTGGAGTATTTGCACTTGGTATGGGGTTGTTTCATGGCATGAAGCAAATAATAAACATCGTAAAACGAATATCTATCAAGTGCTGTTGTGTCATTTTTGGTATCGGCTGGGTATTACTTTTTGCTTCTAAGACAGTGTCGGGTATTCAGGATATAGGTCCTTATCTCTCCAAAGATTACGAAACAATAACTGGTAAACCGAACTACATAGGGTCCATGGGCAGGAAATGGAGGGAACAATCCATCGAAATAAATCAAATGGAATTGATTAACACTCGGGATATCGCCTGGGAAAATCGAGATAAAACACTGGAAATAAAGTATCTGCCCAGAACCAAATATGTTATGAGTATTAGAGCAGTTGAGTAATCGATATGTTTTTAGATATTTCTGAGTCTAATCTGAACGATCAATATCTTCCGCAATACAATAGGGCTGACTTCGTATATAATTAACAATCATATGATTCTGTAAGACTACATAACAATCGCGAGGTGCACTAGACTTATGCCAACCATCTATGACTTTACCGTAACCAGAACCAGTGGAGAACGCTTTCCGCTCTACCAATATGAAGGAAAGCCCGTGCTAATCGTGAACACAGCGAGTAAATGTAAATATACGCATCAATTTGATGACATGCAGAAACTGTATGAAGAGTATAAGGACCAAGGGCTACAGATTATTGGATTCCCGTGCAACCAGTTTGCCGAGCAGGAGCCAGGAAGTAGTTCGGAAGCGGAATCTTTCTGCCAGATTAATTATGGTGTTCAATTTCCGATGTTCTCCAAAATGGATGTGAATGGAGAAACTGCTCACCCGCTCTACGACTTTCTGAAAAAGTCAGGGCCATTTACAGGTTTTGATGAAACTGATATACAGGCAAAACTATTGAAATTAATGGTAGCGGATAAAGCACCTCAATGGTTACATGGAGATGCGATCAAATGGAACTTCACCAAATTCTTAATTGATGCAGAGGGTCATGTGGTTAGACGTTTCGAACCTGTTGACTCCATCGACGAGATTGAGGAAAGCATTAAACAGCTTCTATAATTACACGTTCATATATCCTACAGAGGGCATAATACGAATCTTGATCCTCTCCCGAACAGGAGGTGCATGAATGTGCCAAGCTTGATGCAATTTAGCGCTTCACTAGAATATAGTTACCGTTCTACCAGCCAGTTTAGCCCGGGTAATTCAGATGGGTTCCATTCCCATCCGCACTACGAGATTTATTATTTTCATGATGGAGAGTGCACCTATATTATAGGGGACCGGGTATACAATTTGGAGCCGGGTGATCTGGTGTTGATGCATGGTTTGACGCTTCATCGGCCCCATCCAAAACCGGGCAGTACTTACGAACGAACGACCCTGCATTTCGATCCGTCAGCCATTCGCAGCAGTCTGCACCCGGACCGCATGGAAGAGGTGTTGAAGCCCTTTGAAGAACTGCGAAATTGCAGGGTGAACTTGACAGGAGATACTCGGTCCGAATTTGAAGCTCTGTTACATGAACTACATCGTTTGTCTCAAAGTCAGACGGGTTTCAGACAGGAACGCTTAAATCTTAGGATGTGTGATCTGTTGTATTTTGTAGCTGAGATCTGCCAGGGGCATGTCGAAGAACATCTTCCCTCCTCGGAGAAGGAGCGGCATGTGCAGCATATTATCCGATATGTAGACACCCATTATATGAAGGACATCGGTCTGAATGATCTTGCACTGGAATTGCATCTGTCCAAGCCATATCTGGCAGGTATGTTCAAGGAAATGACAGGTCTGACGATATTCAAATACTTGTATGACCGTCGCATTAATCAGGCGAAGCTGTTATTTCAGTTTCAGCCGGACATTACGGTAACTGAAGCAAGTCGATTGTCGGGGTTCAAGCGACTTTCCCATTTTAGCCGGATTTTCAAACAAAGTGTGGGATGTTCACCCGATCTGTATCGTACCAACTTACACCGCCAACCGTAAAATAAAGATGTAGCCAACCAGCAAACTGGTTGGCTTTTTTGTTTCTTTTCCATTCGAATCAGGATTCCTTGTGTTTAGAAAACAGGCAGAACAGGTAAAGAAAGGGTAATGAAATTAAAGGAGGCGATCATGAATGAAAGAGCGCACACCGGATCAGAATAACAGGGATACACGCCAGGAACTTACTCATGACAACCCAGAGCAATACCAGACGGAGCACGAAAGTTTGCTTGACCATTATGAAGAAGAACAGACCGTAGACCCGATTCCAATGGAAGATCTGAACATGGAGGCACAGGAAGAGAAGAATAAGGATCAGACGAAAAGTAACTCGTCTACCGAAGAGAAATACAGGGCTGATTATCGCCAAAAGGCGAGTGAATGAAGGTTAACTTCAATGGCAGATTTGAGCAAACAGGTGTCGTTTTTTTCGTTGAATATATGTTTAGTGAAAATTAATTAGTTTGTTGACTAATGTACGTTACTATATTATAGTTACTTTGTTGGTAATAAAATTAACACCATTTTGGGAGGCGAAATAAGAATGTCTACTTTTTTTGATGCGTTGAAGAACAGAAGATCTTATTATGGAATCAGCAAGGAGTCCACGATCTCGGATGCCAAGATCCAGGAAATCGTTGAAGAAGCGGTGAAATACACACCAACATCATTCAACTCACAAACTTCCCGTGCTGTAGTATTACTCGGTGAACAACATGATAAATTGTGGAATCACACCGAAGATATTTTGCGTGAAGTGGTTGGTAATGAAGAAGCTTTCAAATCCACAGCTGAAAAAATGACTGGCTTCCGCAGCGGATATGCTACGGTTCTCTTCTTTGAAGATAACAATGCGATCGCACAGCTTCAACAGAATTTTGCGGCTTATGCAGATAACTTCCCGATCTGGGCTAACCAATCGAATGGTATGTTGCAACTGGTAATCTGGACTGCTCTGGAACAAGAAGGTCTGGGTGCATCTTTGCAGCACTACAATCCGTTGATTGATGAGAAGGTTAAGCAAGAATGGAACATTCCTGAGAACTGGAGACTGATCGCTCAGATGCCATTTGGTAAACCGACGTCAGCGCCAGGGGAGAAAGAATTCCAAGCGATCGAAGAGCGTGTTAAAGTACACAAGTAAGCTTCATATTCCCAACATTTGACCACATACGGCCTCGCTTCAATTTGATACGATGATAGTTGATCGTAATCCAATGAAGCGAGGCTTTTTGATGTGAATAATAGATTAGAGAATATAGCAAACCGACGCGTGTGGAAGATTGCTATATGCGGGTTATTAACACTTGGCATGGTGGCAGGACCTAACACGGCCGTAAAGGCTGCAACAGTGCAGCAACAATTTCAGGATACCTATAACAGTTATGCCAAGGATGCCATTACACATCTGGTGGACAAAGGGATCGCAACGGGTACTTCAGAGAATACGTTTGAACCGAAGAAATCCGTTACTCGTGCAGAATTTGCAACGTTTGCTGTGAGATTGCTAGGTTTGAAGCCAGTCCAAAATAATATTAATCCATATCAAGATATCAGCATGAGTGCCTGGTACTACGGTAACGTTGCCGCCATGACCAATCTTTTTATCCTGGAAGGTAAAGGTCAGGGAACATTCCAGCCCAATGCCTCCATCACACGAGAAGAAGCGGCAACACTGCTTGTTCGCATGTTAAAACAGCAGCCTGTCGTGACTGGACTGTTATCTTCAACCTATTCTGACGCAGCGGATATCTCGGACTGGGCACGCCCTTATGTGCAGACGGTCTATCAGCTTGGACTGATGCGGGGTAGCGAGGGATTGTTTCGACCGCATGACCAGGTAACACGAGAAGAAGCGGCAGTCATGCTCAACGCCATTGTACAAAAGAAAACCTGGTCCGAACAGTTACAACGTGCAGATGAACTCGGCGTTCAGCTCGGCTGGCAATATAATTCCTCTACGGCAGAATTCAAGCAACAGGTGCAGCAGTCCGAAGTGAATACGCTCGTCCCACGCTGGTTTTTTCTTAACAGTAGCATGAAAGTAACCGATCACGCCGACCCGGCATTAATCTCCTGGGCTTCCGCTACAGACAGGCAGTTATGGCCATTGCTTGGTAATCGCTCGGATTCCGCCATAACACATCAGATGTTGTCCAGCCAAGCGAACAGAGCAGCAGTGATCTCACAGGTAGCGGCCTACGTCCAAACCTATAAGCTGGGTGGAATTAACGTGGATTTTGAAAATGTCGACCCTGCGGATCGTGAAGGATTAACGGCATTCGTCACTTCCCTGACAGCCGCGTTGCATGCACTGGGTGCTGTTGTATCCGTGGATGTATCGCCAGACCTGGGTACGGATTGGACGGATGCATTCGATTATGCCAGACTGGGTGCTGTATCGGATTATATGGTACTGATGGGGTATGAAGAGAATTGGAATGGTGATCCCAAGGCAGGATCAGTGGCTTCCTATCCCTGGGTAGAAAAGGCGCTGGATACGTTGCTGACCGAGGTGGTACGTGCCAAAATCATTCTGGCTCTGCCGTTGTATACACGGGACTGGTCCTCTGTGGACCCAGCAGCTTTATCCTGGGACATTACATTGGCAGAACAAGGAATACGTGCGCGTGCTGCGGGCTCTGTGAGACGTTGGGATGCGAACCTGGTTCAGTATATTATCGGGTACAACAGTAACGGTACACCCCGATATATATGGGCAGAAGATAGTCGCTCTTTATCGGCTAAAGTATTGATGAGTGAGCAACGGCAGATTGCCGGATTGGCATACTGGTATATGGGCGGAGAAACCGCAGATGTATGGAACGCCATTTCTAATGCTTCGCGATTTGAATCCTATAACTTCTAGATTGTCCTCACCGCAGTATTGATTTCATGCGAACAGCTATAATAACTCGATCTTGCACTGATCCAAACGCACCGTGATTCATACGGATGGTTTGGGTCTATTTGTTTTGGTACAAGATAAAGGATATGAGGAACAGTTTAAGCCTGACTGAGCGGTTTAATGTATAAAAGGACAAATAGTTCAAATAAATAGATCAAGAGATCAATGGAAGTACAGGAGGAGAAGGAGCATGCGAGAGGTTGATTGCATTATCGTGGGTGGAGGGCTCGCAGGGCTTCAGGCAGCCATCCAGCTTGGGCGTTATTCGTCTCATCAAGTGTTAGTGATCGACGCAGGAGAAGGCAGATCTACGCTGTGTCGAACGTATCATAATATTCTGGGGTTCCCCGATGGGGTATCTGGTGAAGAACTCCGAGCCAGGGGGAGAATGCAAGCTGAGATAACTGGTGTTTCCTTTGAGCAGGAACGCATCGTTGAGGCCGGACGTCAAGGGGAACAGATTCGGCTAATCGGTTCTTCCGGCTCTGAATATAAGGCCAATACTGTATTGCTGGCAACGGGTCTCTCGGATCGTGTACCGGATATTAAGGGATTGACCCCAACACTTGGTCGCACAGTCTATGTCTGTCCCGATTGCGATGGATATGAGATAGAGAATAAGCGCACGATACTGCTGGGAGCTGGTGAAGCCGGTGCTCATATGGCGATGATTTTAATTGCACGCACGAACGAACTGTTATACATCAATCATGAGCAGACTCCCATATCTGCAGAGCTTCATCGCAGCATGAAAGAGGCGGGAGTCCGTTATCTGGAAGCGGCTGTGCAGGAAGTGCAGCAGATCGAAGACGGACACATTACGGGTGTTCTGACCGAAGATGGACAGATTTTTGAGTCGGAGCGAGGGTTTATCGCTTTTGGAGGCAATCGGGTGCACTATGAATTGGCGGAGCAACTTGGGGCTGTAATCGCAGATAATAAGCATGTTGAAGCCGATCCGCGGAGTTTACAGGCAGCGAGTAATGTATGGATTGCCGGGGATCTGGGTCTGCATGCCGAACAGGCTACCGTCGCCATGGGGGAAGGGTCGATTGCCGCGATCTGGATTCATAAGGCGCTACAGCAGATGGAGAAACATTAAGTGTTAAGTTTAAATCCAGAATGCAGATGAACTGCTCAGGTAACTTTAGTAGGTAACCGAAAAGTCCTCCCAAGCCTATAAAAGGCAGGAGGACTTTTGGAGTTGTCATCTTCAGAGCAACCATTACTTATCCGATGAATCGGATGAATGATCGGAAGAGGTCTTGTTCTTGTCATGATGAGAGAAATCCTTGCGAATGTTGTCCACGATATCACCAACCACATCTTCAATCATGTCGGTTGGACCTGGATTTTTCTTGTCGGGATGGATCACGGTATTTACACCGGGTTCAAGCTCTTCATTTGTTTTGTCAGGTTTGGCTTGGTCACTCATGGCAATTCCTCCTTGTCCATAATGTGTAAGGTGCTCCTTAACTTATCCAAACACCTTCTCGTCTATGTAAACGATTAACCGCTGGAGCTCTTTTGAAACGTAGCTACTTGCAGTTTAGAACGTATGTACTGGCATATAGAAGATATATGCAGAATAAAAAGTCCTCTGATTAAACTTCATCAAGACGTTTATATTATAGATAATCAATGCTTGTTAAGCTTCATGCTTGAAACCAAATAAACAACTATTCTTCAGGAGGTTATGACAATGACTAAACAGAATCATGTAATCCATAAAGATGGCCAAGTTTCAACGGACAAGGTGGACAACGCGATCGAGAAGATTGCACCGGAAGAAAGAGAACAGATTTTACAGAACTTTGACGCATTCAAAGCATACCTGGGTAAGCGAATTGCCATGGGTGAATCCATCGGACTAAGTGAGGAGCAAATGGCCAAAATCGCCGAGAAAGTAGCGGATTATCTGGCAGCTCGGGAAGAACCGCGTAACCGTGAAGAAAAACTGCTTCAGGAACTGTGGAATGTCGGTAAGGAAGAAGAGCGTCATATGCTGGCTCATATGCTCGTTCGTTTGGCACAAGGCTCCACAGCCAATCATTAAGATCAAGCATATACGTTTAAAATTCATTTACATGCATAAGAATCGTATATTTGCTATTGGAAACCCTGAAGGCCGATGCCTTCGGGGTTTCTTTGTCGGTTACATGTCGGCTAGATGAACTACAGATGGTAGTGATGACGTGTATTGTAACTATTTTTAATCTGGCTGATACTTTTGTTGTTCTTATTACAAGTATGATAAGAAAACAAGAAACGTTGAATCGATAGTTCGCATGAGCGTTTGAGACGGAAGACTTCCGGTTAAGGAATAGTAACGTTCATATTAAGGAGAGATGTTACCTATGAAGAACGCGACAAAACAATGGAAACTACGAATGATCGGTGCAGTTGTTGCTTTACTTGGTACGATTGTGCTGACTACATATTTGCTTACCCCTGCGAATGCTCAAGGTAGTACAGAAGCTCAACAACCTTCTGCGAAAGAAGCTCAGGTTGCCAACTCTGAAATGTTTACAGCCTATGTGGAAGGTTTGCACCAAGAGAATGGCAAGTTGGTTATGTCAGTGGACAAGATTGGCTGGTATCAAGGTGAAGAAGCTGATACTATTTTTGAACAGCGAAATCCGGAAGCAGGTATAGATGGTGCTCCAGATGGTTACTATATTGTTAATGACAATAAAGAGCAGGAAAAGATTGAGGTTAGTGCCAACGCTGAGGTTTTGATGCAGTTGTACGACCGGGACGGGACGATGCAGGGGGCAGACATTCAGTGGAATGAGCCTGTAACACTCTCCAAGTTCGAATCATTGTATGAGAATACTCGCATTCTTGATCTGTCGATTTTCCCTTATCATCTTACAGTCCAAGATGGAAAAGTCACTAAAATTGTGCAGCAATACATCCCATAAACGAATAGAGAATCTTCATTTAAGCATTCCCCCGATCCTTTGGAACGGTGAGGGATGCTTTTTGGTTATGACAAATTCATGAAAGCGATTGTAATTAATGGTAGGTACATGTATCATTATTGGAATGGCGTTTTTACATAGTTCAGGAGGCTCCTCATGCTTAAAGATATGATTGCATTAACCAAACCCGGACTTCTAAGGCTCAACGTATTTGCGGTAGCGGTAGGATTCTGGGTAGCTTCAAAATGGGATATCTCGTGGGTATCTCTGCTCATGGTAGTTATTGGGTCAACACTGGTCATTGCTTCAGCTTGTGTAATCAACAATTATTGGGATCGTGAATTGGATCAAAAGATGGAGCGAACCAAAAAACGGATGGATTACATTAATCATCTGAAGCCCGGATTTGTTCTGGGCTATGGGATTATCCTTGGTGTTGCAGGAGTGGCGGTATTGTTCCTCCTCGTGAACCCGTTGTCAGGCTGGATGGCTTTGCTCGGATGGTTCGCGTACATCGTGATTTACACGATGTGGTTGAAACGCAGTTCGACCTGGAGCACATCGCTGGGTGGAATCGCGGGAGCGATGCCACCTGTCATCGGTTATACGGCTGTAACGAATGAGATTGATGCGGGAGCATGGTTGTTATTCGCACTTTTGTTCCTGTGGCAACCTCCACACTTCTGGTCATTGGGTATTCGCCGGGTCGAGGAGTATCGTGCTGCCGGGTTCCCATTGTTGCCTGTTGTTAAAGGGGTAAAACGCACCAAGCTGCAGATGATTCCTTATGTTTTTCTGCTGATTCCTGCCGTATTCCTGTTGTATTATTATGACTACGTAGGTTTGGTGTTTCTGATTGTATCCCTGATCGCAAGTATAATCTGGTTCGTGCATACACTCCGTGGACTAAAGACAACGGATGATGAGAAATGGGCCAAAGTGAACTTCCTGATCTCGGTCAACTATCTCATGCTTATATTTATCCTCATGGTCGCGAATACGACTTGGTCTTAATCCGTATGATGGAAAGCCGCACTGCCCTGGTACATGGTGCCTGAAAAGGACTGCTGATCTAAATGAAAAAGCATTCTATGGAATAGCGTTGGACAACCCTAGGCTGTCGCAACACGTTCTCTGGGGTGCTTTTTTCAGGTTGTATTTGGTATAATAAACAAAAGAATGATACATATGGAAAGTATTATGTAAGATGGGAAGTGCCAGTATGAGGAATGTGGAACAGGCCGTACTTTGGAGACAAGAAGGCAAGGTGCAGGAAGCGATTGATCTTCTGCAAGAGATTACAGAACATGAACCTGAGAACGCTCAGGGCTGGTACCAGTTAGCCTGGGCGCATGATTCTCTTGGATTGGAGCGGGAAGCTGTCCCACACTATGAGCGAACTCTAAGTCTGGAGCTTCCAAGCGAGGACAGGGCAGGTGCCATCCTTGGACTTGGCAGTACCTATCGAACGCTTGGACAATACGATGCGGCGAAGATCTGGTTGGAGACCGGGATGAGGGAATTCCCGGAGTACCGGGAATTTGAAGCTTTCTATGCGATGGTGCTCTACAATCGGGGTGAACATGCTGAAGCCATGCAGCGGCTGCTTATACAACTCGCGGATACGTCAAGTGATCAGAGAATAAACGACTATAGCAGAGCAATCCGTTTCTACGCAGATCAGCTGGATCGGGTGTGGGAATAAATTTTAATCCATAAAGGAGATGAATTCATGAATTCCAATCAAGATATGAAGCAAGTAAACGAAAGGTTGGATCAACTTGAATATAAGCTGGATAACCTTCTGGCTGTCAGTATGCAAAATAATAAACGTTCACCCGGAGTGCGCTTTCTAATTGGTTTTGGCATCACGATTGTGATTATATCTGTACTGCTGCTGACTCTTGGTGTTATTCAATTTGTGAGTAACGGATAGGAGAAATCGATCATAACGACACAGGTAGTGAGTTCTCCAAAGTTACATAACCGGGCCAAGCCACTGCTGCACCTCTTCAATGAAACGGCGCGTAGCGGGCGATAGATTGCCTAACGAGGGGCAGGCCATGCCGATTGTGCGATAAGGATCTCCAGTGAGTGGCACAAGGGCGAGTGCATCCGTATGATTTTGCAGCACCATCTCCGGAAGAAGGCTGATTCCTAGGCCGTTGCGAACCATTGCCATAATCGCCTGATCCTCGGCCACTTCATAGACGACATTGAGTTTGGCTGCATGCTGCCGGATCAGTCGTTCAATCTCGTTATCCCCGCCCCACTTGGGCAGAATGAAGGGTTGCTCCAATAAGATATCAAACGATACTGACTCCTCTGAGGCGAGAGGATGATCCAGAGGCAGGATGCACATCATCCTGTCTTTTTGCAATGGAATGGTCTCAAAAGGCGATGAATCGCCGAGGGACAGAAATCCGAGATCGATGGCGCCTCCGGCTAACCAGCCCTCAATCTCGGCATAATCACCTTCCCACAGCTTGATTTCTATGCCAGGATGACGCAGACGGAATTGCTTCAGTATGCCTGGCAGCCATTGTGTGGAGACACTGGCGAAGGTACCAATACGCACAGTACCAATCTCAGCGCCGCGAATCAGGGAAATCTCTTGGTTCATCAGTTCCGTCCAACGCAGAATCTCACGTGTGTAGCCCAGAATACGTTCGCCTTCATCGGTTACCCGTGCACCGGAACGTCCGCGATGGAGCAGTGAGAAACCACATTCAGACTCCAGACTGGCGATGGCATGGCTGACCGCGGATTGGGTGATGTTCAGTGTCTTAGCTGCTTTGGTGAGACTGCCATATTCGACAACGGTATTCAATATTTCGTATTTGATTAACGACATGAGCTTATCGTTCCTTCTTTCATTTAATACATGAATTTATTTCATATAATCCATTATAAATATTCATTTTTATAATGCAAATAGATCGTTTATACTTGCCAAGGCGAGTTAGTTTGACCCACGATCACACAGATCAAATTACATAGAATGAAGGTTGAAGCAAGATGAATGGTGTACAGGTTAATCAAGGTCAGGCAACGAGAAGAGCGGACATACAGATGCTGCTCGCAACAGTCATATGGGGATCGTCTTATCTGTTTATGAAATCGGGACTTGCGTCCATGCAGGAGTTGAATCTGGTTGCATTTCGTTTTGGAATTGCCTTTCTTGCGGCAGGGATTCTTTTTCATAGGCGATTGTTTAAAATGGATCGAAGAACGCTAAAGGCAGGAGTCATTATGGGAACGGCTTTATTCGCTGCCTTTGTATTGATCACCTATGGTGTGCAACGAACAACGACATCCCAAGCGGGATTCCTTATAAGTTTGGCCGTTATTTTCGTGCCGATCCTGACGACCATCCAGCATCGTCGTATGCCGGACAAACGATTGACAGCCAGTATACTGGTCGCAGTAACCGGGCTGGGTTTGTTGACTCTTCAACATGAGCTGAGTCTTCATATGGGAGACTTATTGTGCATTCTTGCAGCGTTAGTGTATGCCATCTATATTATGATTGCTGGCAAGTACACACCGAAGCATGATCCTTTAACACTGGGGACCGTTCAATTGGGTGTGGCAGCGATGTGGGGAATTGCGGCTACATTTCTGCTGGAAACACCACGTCTACCCGATACACCGGAATCCTGGGCAGCGATTATTGGTTTGGGCGTATTGTGTAGCGGTTTGGGATATATTCTACAGACGCTCGCACAGCGTCATGCTTCTCCCACGAGAACAAGTCTGATCTTCTCTCTCGAACCTTTATTTGCAGCGGCTTTTGTTTTTACGTTTCAAGGGGAGTCGTTAACGTTGCAAGGATATGCAGGAGCAGCTTTGATGCTGGTGGGTGTTCTGATTACAGAGATCCGAATTCGACAGCCTCTCTATTGGCGACGTAAACGTCCGATTTTACAGCCGGAACTGGGCGATCAGGGAGCAGCAGGTCTGTAAAAGAGATAAGAAAGAGACTTTACGATCATCTTCAGCTAAAGATGATCGTAAAGTCTCTTTGTGTTTGCATTGGTAGAGGGAGTTGCCACATGAAGAGAAAATAAAATTGGAAAAAAATATAAATTTAACTAAACTTTATCTTGATTATCGAACCTGTAAAAGCATTCTTATATTATTTACGAATATTGTCTTTATATATATAGTTTTACTATGGAAAACCTATATAAATGGAGCATTATACATATATAAACTTTTATATAGTGTATCAGGCTTTTATTCGACAAAATAAGACAATAAAATACAAAATAAGCCTATTTCCTTAAAGTGTTGAATAGATGATAATGATAAAGCTCGATTCCATATAAGTATTTTTTACTAGTAATCTTTTCTTACCCAAGGAGGACTCTAATACATGCATTAGTCTAATAGCAATTAAGCAAGTGAATCTTCGTAACACAAATAGGAGTCTGAGGGTGGAGTTTAATACATGAAAATGAAAAATATTAGAGATAAGTTTCTCCTGGTAGTCTTAACACTGATTTTTAGCTTTAGTGTCTTCAATGGTGAGAGTTTGGCAGCGGAAATTCAGAATAGCAGCAATGGGAAAGTGAATCGGGTTTTCGTCGGAGATAATTCTTTCTGGGTACTAGGCCGTGATGGATCGACATGGTCAGCTGGCGTGAATGACTATGGACAGCTTGGTAGAAGTACTTTAAATAAATTTAACAGCCTTGGGAAGGTTTCAGTTACAGATATCAAAGATGTAATTGATATATCGACAAGTCCTAGTAAAACGTTTGTTATTAACTCTGAAGGGATATTCTCTGCATCCAAATCAACGGGTTCAGCAATTACCCCCATGAAAAATCTTAAAGCCATAGCTGGTACTGATCAGTTTGAGATGATTTTAAAAGAAGATGGGACAGTTTGGACACGAGGACTAAATGATGAAGGTCAATTGGGACTCGGAGACAAAGTATCTCGTAGTACATTTACCCAAGTGCCCGGTTTAGAAAATGTAGTTGAAATAGCGGTTGCATATAACAAATCACTTGCATTGAAATCGGATGGAACGGTGTGGAAATGGGGAAGAGAGAGGGATCGTATTAATGCTAGTGTTCCATTTGATTACAAGACCTCGCCTGTGAAATTAAATATTCAAGAGAAAATAAAACATATCTATCTGCAAGATACATTTGGTACTGCGATTGATATTAATGATACAGGGTGGATATGGGGCGAAGCGAGTAGTATTGGTAGTTTTCCTTTTCCGTCTAAGACAGGATATTCAAATTTAAAACAGCTTGCGCTGGGACCTAATCATATACTGGCCTTAGAGCAGTCAGGAACAGTCTTCTCATTGGGTGATAATACCTATGGACAGGGAGCCAGATTACCTGGTCTAACCAATATAAAATCAATCTCCACAAATCGTACGATGAGTGCTGCAGTTAGCAATACATCTCAGATTTATATTTGGGGACAGGAACTTGATAAAGACACAGCGACTCCTGAAAAAATAACCGTACCTAAACTGATTACAATTGACGATCAGCCTAAAGTACTGGACCCTTCTAAGGCTCCAAGCAATGTGAAGTTGAAAGTTATAAATGACACTTCAATTAAGCTTTCCTGGGACATGATTCAAAATGGAATTGTAGAGACCTATAATGTATACCAAAATGGTGTTCTTGTAGGACAAAGTCGTGGAAGCGATCATTTGATTCAGAATCTCTTTCCTAATATTGAATACACTTTTTACGTGACTGCTGTAGACAGAATAGGAAACCAATCTATACCTAGCAATAGTGTCAAGAAAAAGATAAGTCAAAAATATACGTATATGTATAACGCGTCAGGCCAACTAACAAGTATCGTTTTCGATACTGGGAAAAAAATAATCTATCAGTATGATTCTAATGGGAATCTGATCAAAACAACGATTCTAAATCCGTAAAAAGAAATTGATTATAATCACACATAGAACACGAACGGGGAGAACAGGTTGAAACAATCTAATATAAAGAGGTTAATGAATATTATCCTTATAGTTTCAGTATTATCAGGACTTTTTACAAACTGGATTCCGGCTACTACATATGCGGAGGAAGAACAGGGCATTTCCAATGAAATTATTCAGATTCTGATTGATGAATTTGGCACAACAGAAGGTTTTATCCAAGATTATCTGGATCAGGGATATAATCTGAATCAGATCCTGTCAGCCTTCTTTAAAATGAGTGAGAGTCAGATTGGGTTTGACGAAGCACTAAGTGTACTTTATCCAAATGAAATCAATGAATCTCAAAGCGTTACAAGTGACGTATATTCAGAAGGTTTGCTTAACAACGATATATCGATTGTCAGTGTTGGTGCGGATCAGTCCAGTATCATGCAACGATATGACACGTTTGCCGTGACTGAGGAGGTTTATGGGGAGCCTGAAAAAGGAGAATCAACAGAAGAGAAAGAAACCGTGGAAGGCGAAGAAGTTGAACTACCTGCAACAGATCCAGCGATTGATACACCTGAGAGTGAGCAACCTTCTGCCGAAGAGACAGGCAAGGATAATGGAGAGCTTCCCGAATCAACTACTGCACCTGAAATAGGAGCTACAGATCAGGGAGAAGATACTGATGCATCGGATGGCCAGAACCAAGTCAGCAAACCTGCTGCTGACGTCATTAAACCCTTAGCTGCGTCAACCAGCGTGCCAGATCCAGGGAAGCATATTACCGAGAAAGCACCGGTGTTTAACAAAAACTCGTTTAATGAAGCACCCTACATGGTGGGAGAAAACGGTGAAGCTGTTTCCAACATGAGCGGTGGGTTGATGCTGGAGCATGTGGATGCTACGCTTCCGGGCCGCAATGGCATGGGGTTTTCCTTGGAAAGACAGTATAACTCGGCATCCGCACAGTTTTACGATATGGATGTGGGCTATAACACATACGATTATCCAATTTACAAATATTTTGTCACGTATAGTGCGGTTAGAAAAAAGAAAATCCCTAAATACCACGTAAATTATCGTGAAAGCATGTGGTACCAGTTAGACAATAACGGGGATGGTACAGTAGATACCGAAACCTCGATTCAGGAAACCAAGATCATGCCGAAGGGCACGTATACGACAGAAGCAGAGGCCAAGCAAGTCGCAAGTCAGCGTATTGTATACTTTACAGCTCCTGAATCACGCACAGAGCAAACAATAAAGTATGCTGCGAGCACGAATAGCCTTCCGTCAAGTGTGGATTACAACAGTGGGGGTTTCAGTGGTACGTTGAACAAGCAGGGCGGACCAACTGTAGTTTCAGGCGAATATAAACCAGCCCGTACCATTACAGCACCTACTCAGTCCTGTGTGAATTCCATTCCTGGTAAATACGATGCCAAGGGGTTTGGGTACAAACGGGATCTGAGAGCCCTTGCCCGCAAACCAAAACGGCTACAGTACAGGGTCAGACCATTACGTTGACTCGTTCGTCTGTAACGAATACGAAGGCTTGTCCATCACCGAATAAATCGGTGGCAAACTACGTGTGTACCAAGACATGGGAAGCCAAATATGATGGATCTGTAACCATTCCGGCATCCGACACACGTAGTTACTCCCAAACTTATGTGGGCACAGTAACCAAGCCAGGTTCTTACTCGTCCAGACGATATGATAACTGGGTGTCTCTTGGAGGCGGAGGCAAGCAACGTAAAGCATATAACGTGAATGAGCTCCCGTGGGTAGAAACTGAGATTACCGAGGGAGCCGCAGAATCAACAACTCAGGCGACGGATGGCACAGACTATTGGTTCGAAGCGAGCGATCTCAAAAACGAAATTAATAACCATCCAAACGCTCAGTTTCAAAACGGCATTGATGATGGCTATAACTACTATATGGCTTCCAAGCCAAATGCAGAAATTCGCGCATATCAGGTGGGCAATAGTACGGATGTGACCTATTATAATAAAACCATTCCAAATCCTCTGGATAAAACCTATCCACTCGGTAAAGGATGGTCTTGGAAACTGCCATCCATCGAGACGAAGAACAATAAGAAAGAAGTAGTTTTTGCTGATGGTGGTCGATACGAGATTGTCGGCAATACACTAAAGGGGTACGATTGGGAAGGTATTACGGTGAATGCAGATACGTCTGCTACTGTAAATGGTGAAACTTCTGCACTGGTCATGATATCTGCAGATGGATTAACTAAGCAATATTTCTCTACGGATGGACGTCTGCTTCAGATTTCAGATGGGCAGAAAAATGATATTCAATTCTATTATGAGAACAATTCAGTATATAACAACAAGTTGTTAAACCAAGTGAAGGATGCTATAGGCAATACGATTCGTATCAGTTATACGGCCTCAGCCGTAACGATCGTTCAGGGGAGCCGCACGGTTACCTACAACAAACAAACGAAAAACGGTATAGAACTGCTCGATTCCGTCATCGACCCGTTAGGTAGAAAAACCACGTATTCATATAAGTTGGCTGATGCCAAGTTTAACTTGCTTGGGTTTAGCCCGGAACGCGCGGTATTGAATCCATATGCGTTGCTCACATCCGTGCAGCATAATACAGGTGCCAAAACGTTCTACGAGTATGAAAATGGCCCCGTTAAACGATATATTGGTGAGGATTCTTTTAACGAAACGTATCGTGTATTGTCTCGTAGAGACCAGTTAACCTATGAAAATGGCTCGACAGAGGATTATAATCGTCAGACATTGAGTTACACCTCAGATCTGGGCGCGACGTTTGGACAGGATGTAACCTTTGCAACGTCCATCAATAATGGATTAACGAACACTCAATACAACTATCGCAAGGATTATATTAATACGGATACACCAACGCAGTTTTATCTGGATCGGGCAGTCGTGAGTGCAGAGGGAAAAACTCAAACGAGCTCATACACTTATGGTAAAACGGTCAAAGGGCGCGGTTATGCGGCACCTACGCCAACGGTTACCTCCGTAACCGATAATCAGGCGAAGGATGTGTTAACAACAACACTGCAAATGGACGACTATGGCAATATTACGTCGATAACGGATGGTGCAGGACGAACAACGACAAGCACGTATGATAGTACAAGACACTGGTTAACGAGTGTTACGGACATGGTGGACTCTGCCAACAAGAAATACACCGTAATCACGCGCAGTAATGTCGGAAATCTTACGCAAATCATTAATCGTAAAGACAGTGCTAGTGGTGAACTGCTGCAACAGGCGGATTATACCTATGATGCCTATGGTAACCTGCTGTCCCAGCGTATTTCGAATGGTTCTGAGGAACGAAATGCTACGCTGGAATATGATAGTCGTTATCAAAATGCATATCCAACTCGCCTAAGCATGATGGTAACGGATGTAGATGGCAAGCAAACGGCGGTAAGCACAGCGTCCGAATATGACCCGTCCACAGGTGACTTAATCTCATCAACGGACGCGGAACAGGGCACAACCAAATACCGATTGGATGCATTAGGTCGAACTATTGAAGTGGTGCAGCCGGACGGAACAACACTCAGCGCAGACTATGATGACATCAACAATAAAATTACGGTTACGGATGAGTTGGGTCAGCAACGAATAACCAAATGGAATTCACTTGGTCAGGAAATTGAGAAGGGTTATTTCTCAAGCGGCAGTTACATTGTGTCTCAGCGAATCGGATATGATCCGTATGGCCGAGCTTCTTGGACAGAGGATGCACTGGGCAATCGCTCTCGCAATCTCTATGATAACTGGAGCCGTGTGGTTACGACCAATGGTGCAGATGGTTCTTCCACAACACTGAAGTACGATGATGTAACACGGACGGCAACCAGTACAGACGCTGAAGGATACATTCAGATTGCAACCTACGATAAGTGGGGGAAAGTGCTCAAGACCGAAGAGAAGACGCAACTGGATCAGGCACTGCGAACACTCGAAAAGAACAAATACGATAACATCAGCGGCAACACGCTGGAGCAAACGGATGGGAAGGGCAACGTTACTACGTTCATCTATGATGTTATGGGTCAGCTTCGCCAAGTGACCAGCGCTAATGGAGAACAGACACAATATGTCTATGATATGGTTGGTAATCTACTCAAAACGCTTGATCCAGCCGGTAACATCAAAGAGAATACGTATGATCAGCTTAATCGCCGCATCCAGACGAAGGATAAGTCGGGCAATAGCACGAAAAGTTACTATACACCTGGCGGCAACCTGACTAAATATGTGGACCGTAATGGTAATACGTTCACGTATGAATATGACCTGCGTGGTAACCTAATCCGTAAAGTGAGCTCGGATGAAACAATCAGCTATGCTGTCGATGCCGTAGGTAACCGTACCAGCATGACGGACCGCATGGGAACCACAGGTTATCAATATGATCCGGCAACGGAGCAATTGACACGATTGACCTATCCTGATGGACTTACAACCGAGTTCACTTATGATCTGGATGGCAATCGGACGGAGATGAAAGGGCCATTTGGAAACACCGAATACTACACGTATGATGCAATGAACCGAATGACATCGGTAGGTACAGTAAAGGATGTACCCGATGCGCAGTACACGTATTATCTCAATGGATTGTTTAATACGTCCCAATCTCAGAATGGTGTGAATAATCGCCAAACGTATAACGGTCTGGATCTGGTGGGTCTGGAGCAAGTGCGAGATCAAGAAACCCTGGGCGTGTACAACTACAGTTATGATAACAATAAAAATATAACGAAGCGTGTGCAGCAGGGCGTACAGGATGACTTTACGTATGACCAACTGGATCGGATTGTCACGGCAAGTGGCAATAGCGAGCAGTATACCTATGACAAGCAAGGCAACCGCCTGACAATGCAGTCAGATAAGGAAATTAATGCTGCCAGTAGCGAGTATCAATATGATACCCGCAACCGATTGACCCAAGTTACGCAGGACACAAAACAAGTCGGATACCAGTACAATGGTGACAATCTGCTTGTTGAGCGAACTGAAAATAGTGTGACCACTCGGTACTATTACGATGATAGAGCTCAGATCATTGCAGAAGCCGAGGTTCATAATGGTACGCCGGAACTGAAAGCAAACTATATTCGTGGAGCTAAGTTGGAAGCTATTAAGTATGCAGATGGTAGCAGCGCATATGTCCAAACCAACGGACACGGGGACATTACCGAGTTGCGCGATGGCGATGGCACATTACTGAATAAGTATCAGTATGACGTTTGGGGCAATCTGGAGTCGAAAGAGGAGAAGGTTCATAATCCTTTCTTGTATTCCGGTGAGCTATGGGATGATACCACGCAGTTGCAATATTTACGAGCAAGATGGTACGATCCAAACACCGGAAGGTTTATTAACGAGGATTCGTATGAGGGTGAACTGGATGACCCGCTGAGCTTGAATTTTTATGCGTATGTGAAAAATAATCCGTTGAGGTATGTTGATCCTAGTGGTCATATGGTAGAGCCTTCCTATGCTCAAGAGCTCAGATATATGCTGAAAGATGCTAAAGCAAAAGGGTATGAAGTAAATAGTTCAAATTATAATCTGTATAAAAATACTACTCGAGATCGTTATAGCTTTAATTCTTTTTTATATACGAATCGGTATAATTACTTGTATGATATGGCATTAGGTAAAAGTGCTTATACTAATTCTGCAGGTAATGCTAGCTGGGCAACGGAACAGTTAGTAAGCGAGTTGATTAAAGGAAAAGAAGCAGAATATATTGCAGCGCTTGCAATGGGGTTTGTTGCGGGTAAGGTTAGTGGGTCAAAAAAAACGACCCAAAATACTACGACACTGTGGGATATTAAAACGAATGCTAAAGCTACCTTAACTTATAACTTCCATGGAGATAAAGTAAAAGCTTATCAAGATAGTCATGGCTATTGGTGGGCAAAGGATACTACCGGTCACGCTGATTCTGCATTCAAAGTGTTTAAGAAGTCAGGTAAAGAACTTCATTGGGTAGCTGACGCAGATAAGTACGGTAACTGGATTAAAGATAAACACAAGAGCCAAACAGGTACGGTGATAAAATTGAAATAGTTTGTCTATATAGTAAGGAGACCAGTTATCTCCTTACTATATAGAATGAAAATGGAGGTGAGTTTATTGGACTTTAATCAACAATTAGATAAGTTATTAATCGAAAATTTTTCGAAATTGAAATTGAAAAAACCTCTTTTTTATAACTCTCAAATTGCAATTAGATATGAATTGGGAGGAGATCTAACCAAAGGAAGTAGGATCGACAGAGTAACGCGTAGAGCATTTTCCATATTTAATGAAATCGGTGAAGCAACCGATATAATTTATTTAACCATTTTTGTGGATAGCTGGAGTGATCATCCTGTTTCGTCATTTGAGAATGATATTTATGACAATTTCCTCTATTATTCAGGAGTTAAAATAAAAGACATTGATAAGCGAGAACTTGAGTATCGTTATAAAGATTCAGATGAAGACGTTGAAGAAACTATTACAGTGCAATATTGTACTAAGACAGAGCTGAAAAATTTAAAAGTGAAAGATTTATTTAGCGACATTGCATACAGAGAAATTGCCCATGAATCCCGAATTGTTGGTGATATATTTTTAATTAATGAAACAAAAAAATGCATATTTCATATTTATGACAGCAGAGGTATGGATGTTATTGCGACAAATACAAGTACATTACGTGCGGTTTATGAAAAATTTAATGATTGGATACTAGATTTTGATCGAAAAAAAATCAATCAAATCTTTCATTATTAATCCTAGAGAGTCAATTTCATAATACATTCTCCAGTCGCTGACAAAGACCGAATTCCGGGGAAAATTTTTGAAAAAATAAGAGGACAATCCTTGTTTTTGTGGATAGCTGTGGAAAAGGGCAGACGTATCCCCCGTTTAAAAATGGGTTGCAGCTTTTCCAGGGTTATCCCCAACACTAAAAGAGCGAGTTGTTCTTTCCCTTCATTTGCTTGTTGATCCGATCCACTGCCAGCGTGCTCAAGGTGTAGACCAAGCAAGAAATGTCAAAGTCTACCTTTGCTAACGCTCCACCTCGGTGGCGAATCTGATTCAACTGAAAAAATTCTTTCAGATAGGCATTCACCCGTTCAACGGCGGTCCGCTTTTTGTACAATTCCTTGTAGCTGTGGCTCCCTCTCGCTGGAACGGTATACTTGCAAATGTCGGTTTCGATTTTGAATACTTTCTGGCAATCTTCTTCCTTAAACGGACACGATACACACGCCTTGGGACGTGTGTATTTCAGTGTTTCATATTTAAGAAGTTTGACAGAGTCATCGGAGCAAGTGAAGGTGTTGAAACTTATTTTATGAGAGTTGAGTATAGTGGTGGAACTATTCATGGTCATCCTATTACTCAAGCTGAATACAAGAAGCTATTAAAGTAGGAGAGATGATATGTTTGAAAATTTTGATTTTAAACCAGGTGAAATTGTATATAATGATTTTCTGATTGATGAAAATGATTCCTTAGAAAATCAACTTGATAATTTGAAATAGGATTTACTTCAAGTTAATTATAAGGATAGATTTATCATTGATGTTGGATGGTTCCCTTCATTTTCAACCAATGTAGTTTTTCAAGTTGTGGTAATTGAGGACTTTGATTGGGATAGTCCTATGTTCCAAAGAAAATGTCGCTCAATATTTGAACTCAAAGTATACATTGAAGAATCAGTTAATGCAGTCAAAGCAAAACTTTAAAATAGTGAAATGTTTTGATTATTACTGTTTTTAGTGTTAACCCCTTATGATAACTAAACCCATAAGGGTTTATTTTCGTTAATCTTTAAGCTTGATATAAGCATAAATGCTAATAGAGCGTACAGAGAATGGTGTGACAACCCGCTATTATTATGATGACAATGCCCAGATCATCGCGGAAGCTGAAGTACGTAATGGTACACCTGAATTGAAAACAAATATATTGATTGATGCTAACAAACACAGAATAACATAACTTGTTTTGTTGATTTTTGTTTTTTGTGCTAAACTGAATGGAAAATCAGGAAAAACGGGTGAACAGGATGGCCAAAAAAGTAACGATGCAGCATATTGCGGATGCTGCGGGGGTATCCAAGTTCGCGGTCTCCAGGGCGCTGACGGGCAAGCCTGGTGTCAGTGAGCATACACGCGAGATGATTGTCAGAACGGCAGGGCAACTCGGGTATTTCAGAACCGAACCGAAGCGTTATCCGGTGGAGACCCCGATGACATCGGCGAAGAAGCTTCTAGAGAAGCAACAAGGCACTATATTGATTTTGTTCCCAAACATTCGTTCTCAGAATCGATCTTCCTTATATTGGGGGCCTGTGTTCAATGGCATTTCCGAACGGCTGAATGAGAAGGGAATGGATATATTAACGCTCACGGAGCCCTCTTCAGACCGGATGTTCTCGGTTCTTAATCCGGAAGCCATCAGCGGTGTCATTACGCTGGGCACCATCTCGACATCGGTATTGCTGGAGATCTACAGGTTGCGTATTCCGCTGGTGATGGTGGATCATGAAGATCCGGCCATCTACACCGATACGGTATTTACGGACAATATGAAATGTATGAAAGAACTGGTGCACATGCTCGTTGGCAAAGGGTATAGAAGGTTTCAGTTCGCCGGGCAACTGCCCGATGCGGCAAGCTTTCGAGAACGCTGGCTTGGTTATCGTGTGGTACTGGAAGAGATGCAACTGGAGGGAAAACAGCAAACGGATCTGCTGGAACAAGAGTATGATCAGATTCGGAAGTCCATAACCGAAATGAAGCTGGAGGATATCCCTGAAGTGATCGTGTGTGCGAATGATCATACGGCAGTCATCGTACTGGAAGCACTCCAGAGCCGCGGTATCCAGGTACCCGAACGCTGTGCCATAACCGGATTTGACAATACCCGGACGGACGAACCCATTCTTGCTACTGTGAATATTAACAAAGAAAATCTGGGCACTAGAGCAGTAGATCAGCTATTGTGGCGGATCAAACATCTGGATAAACCTTATGAGCGCAAGTTGATCCATTCGGAATTAATTGTCCGTGATGAATATAACGCCAATATATCGTAACAGGATAGAAACGAAGCGGAGCATGTTAACCAAAAATGTGCTGAATTACTGAGCTTAGGAAAGACATGGAGCAGGAGTGCTTCATGTCTTTTTGATATGCAGACGAGTTTAATCAATTAAATTACAAAACAGATTGACTGCGAGAAGCATATCGTGTTAATTTTGTTTTGTAAGTTATTTAATTTTATAATAACAAAACCTAACAAAATAATGAACTAACGACTCTAACTACAAATGGAGGCTGTCATGAGCACAATACAATCCTATACTTTTCAGAATTGGACGTTCAAGGCTTGCGAAGATCAAGAGTGGATGCCGGCACAGGTACCCGGCTGCGTGCATACAGATCTGCTGAAACTGGGCAAGATTCCAGATCCTTTCTATGGAACGAACGAGAAGGAAGTACAGTGGATCGACAAGATAGATTGGGAATATCGTACTGAATTTGACGTTCCCGAAGCGTTGTTCTCCCAGGAACATCTGGAACTGGTGTTTGATGGTCTGGATACATATGCGGATGTCTATGTGAATGATGTACATGTGTTATCAGCAGATAATATGTTCCGGGTATGGAAGGCAGACATGAAAGCAGTATTGAAGGGGAATGGCAACATGCTTCAAATACGTTTTCGATCTCCGATTCAAGAAGACCTGCCGAAACTGGAAAAGCTCGGATATGCATTGCCAGCATCCAATGATCAATCTGAAGTCGGCGGACTTGGCGACAAAAGAGTAAGTATTTTTGCTCGTAAAGCCCCATATCACTATGGTTGGGACTGGGGTCCGCGTTTTGTAACCAGTGGCATCTGGCGCGAAGTACGTCTGGAGGGTTGGACGGATGTCCGCATTAATGACGTGTATATCCAGCAAAATGAAGTAAGCGCTACCTTGGCTACGTTAACTGCAGTCGTGGAAGTAGAGACATCCCAATCGGTAGATACAGTCATTCGTATTGGTGCAGACGGGCAGAGATGGGAAAGAGCAGTTTCGCTACAGCCCGGACTACAGACCGTGGAGATTCCCATCTCCATGGATGATCCGAAACTGTGGTGGAGCCGTGGACTTGGTGATCCGCATATGTACACCTTCCTTGCAGAAGTGCTTCAAGGTGAACGGGCTGTGGCCGAATTCACGATCAAGACAGGACTTCGTTCCATACGTCTTGTGCGTGACAAAGATGAAGCGGGAGCATCCTTTTATTTTGAATTAAATGGTGTTGCGGTCTTTGCCAAAGGGGCTAACCACATCCCTAACGATAGCTTCATTACTGAAATTACTCATGAACGTTATCGGCATGAGATCGTATCGGCTGCCGAGTCTAATATGAATATGCTGCGAGTATGGGGTGGAGGCATCTATGAGCAAGATGTCTTCTACGAACTGTGTGATGAATACGGAATACTGGTCTGGCAAGATTTCATGTTTGCCTGCAGCATGTATCCGGGAGATGAAGCTTTCTTGAATAATGTGAGACATGAAGCCATTGATAATGTGAAACGTCTGCGTAATCACCCAAGTATTGCGCTCTGGTGTGGGAACAACGAGATCGATTCCGCTTGGGCACAATATGTTGAACATGGTGGCTGGGGCTGGAAGAAAGATTTCAATGCCGAGCAGCGTGAACGCATCTGGGCTGATTACAAAGCCATCTTCCATGATCTGCTTCCAGAAGTTGTTGAAGCGTATGCGCCAGGTGTGGATTATTGGCCTTCTTCACCGCTTGTCTCCCTGACAGGTGATGAGAAGCAGCATGCGCATCCGTCCACATCTGAAGGTGACATCCATTACTGGGGTGTCTGGCACAGCGTGGAACCATTCGAGAACTATAATGTTCATGTTGGACGTTTCATGAGTGAATATGGATTCCAGTCTTTCCCCGAGTACAAATCAGTGCGGACTTACGCAGAAGAAGAGGATCTGGCGCTGGAATCGGAAGTCATGCTTGCTCATCAGAAGAATGGGGCAGGGAATCGTCTGATCAAGCAATACATGGACATGTACATGCATGAATCGAAGGATTTCCCATCGTTCCTGTATATGAGCCAAGTGCTTCAAGCCGAAGCGATGAAGACGGCCATTGAAGCGCATCGTCGCCGCAAACCATTCTGCATGGGTACACTTTACTGGCAAATGAATGACTGCTGGCCTGTAGCTTCATGGGCAGGGATGGACTATCTTGGCCGCTGGAAAGCATTGCAATACTATGCGAAACGCAGCTTCAGCGATGTGTTGGTATCCGTTGACGGGACCAAGGAAGATACAACGGATATCTATGTGATCTCGGATCAGCTTGAGCCAGTGCAAGGGCAACTGCGTGTTCAATTAATTGGATTTGATGGAACGGTATACCGTGAGGACGAGCATGAAGTTGCAGTGGCTTCCAACTCGGGTCAACAGGTGTTGTCCCTGAACCATGGCGAATGGCTGGATGGACACGATGCCGCAACAACATTGTTGCGAATTGATTTGAAGCAAAGTGGTGTCGCGGATATTATTCAGGAGCATTATTTTGTACCATCGAAGGATCTTGCTCTACAGCCTGCACACATTAAAGTAACAACGGTTACCGAAAATGGTGGCGAATATCTGGTGCTGGAAAGCGATGTGCTTGCCAAACAGGTATGGATTTCTTCTGAAGCAGAAGGTGTATTCTCGGACAATTTCTTCGATCTCATTCCCGGTATTCCGGTGAAGGTGCAGTTCACTTCCAGAGAAGGACTACAATCTTCTGACGCAGCTTCCAAAACAGGACTCATTCAGGTTCGTTCCATGGCCGACTTTATCCAGTTGTAATAAGCTAACCATAATACGGTTGAAATCTCTTCAGGGGGATTTCAACCGTTTTTTTATGTTGGGACATTCAACAAAAACGAATAAAGATTTCAAAGATGAGTTCATCATCGTTTTAATTGATAATGATTATCAGTTATAGAACTTACGAGGAATTCAGAGTCTCTGGCGGGGACATCTTTACTGAGCCATCAGGAAACGATCCGTTCAACAGCCGATTATATTCGTCGTCATTGTACTCAGCCGCTGAGTCTTACGGATAAAGGGAGATTCCTCATCAATGGACGAGTAGAGTTAATTGTTCCCCAATATTACGGGACTTTTTTAATGGAATCTAACCTAATTTATATATCGTAATCTTTTCGTAATACTTTGCTTAGAGAATCGTAAGCTCTCTTGCTTATTGTTTTGTATGTAAGAAATAAAATAATGGAGTGTGATAAGAATGATGAAAACGAAAAAAAGCAAAAAAGTGATGGTAGCAGCGGTATTGATGATGTCCATGGCTTTTTCTGGATTGGCAAGTGCTGTAGATATGAAAACGATTAAAAAGGATGGCATGGAGCTTGTTCAATTGAGACAGGCGGCCAAAATGTATGATTACAGTATTATGTGGGACAGCAAGGATAGATCGGTAACGTTGATGTACATGGGCAAAATGGACGACATGATGATGAAAGACGACAAGATGATGAAAGATGACAAGATGATGAAAGACGACGTGATGATGAAAGATGACATGATGATGGACGACACGATGATGCCTGCGGGAAAAACGATTAAAATGTGGATTGGATCCAAAAAAATTATGGTAGACGGTATGCAAGTCAACTTGAAATCGATGCCTGTCATCCATGAGGGGAATACGTATGCGGCTGAGTCTGTAATTCAACAATACATGATGCCAGCCATGCAATGAAGTAAATGAAGCTAAGCATTACCATCACCATATGATATGATTGGCTCAAATGTATTTTCTGGAATATGGGGTGGGTTAGTTTGAATGAATGTGTACTGGTTGCTGATGATGATAGCAATATTACAGACGTTTGTCGCAGGTATCTGGAGCGGGAAGGTTATCATGTCGTGACTGCCAAGGACGGCTTGGAGGCTATAGAGCTGTGGCACAGCCAAACGCCACACTTGATTGTACTCGACCTGATGATGCCACATAAGAATGGCTGGGAAGTCTGTAACGAGATTCGGCAAACCGAGGATGTACCCATCGTAATGCTGACGGCCCGGGGTGAGGAACAGGATCGTCTGATGGGGCTGACGATGGGGCGGATGATTATCTGACCAAACCTTTCAGTCCGAGAGAACTCGTCCTGCGTGTGAAGGCAATCCTGCGGAGAATGCGAACTGCGCAGGCATCACCTGTTACAACATCTGAATACACGATCAGTTATGAAGGGCTTACCATTGATTTTACCAAGCGTGAAGTGAACATCAATGGGCAGGCGATTGAATTGACAGTTACGGAGTTTGAGATGTTGTATTTGCTGGCAAGTCACCCGGGTCAGGTGTTCTCCCGTAACCAGATGTTAAGCCAGATTTGGGATTTTAGCTATGAAGGAGATACAACAACGGTGACCGTACATGTTCGGAGATTACGAGAGAAGATCGAACAGAACCCTTCTGATCCGAAATATATTAAAACGGTTTGGGGTATAGGCTATAAGTTTGCGGGTGACAGTTCATGAAACTTCGCACGTACTTGGTGTTGTCCAGTCTCACAGGCATTGGTGTGTTATTAATTTGTTTGTTTATCAGTTATTCCAAAATGTTGCTTACGATCGAACAATTGTATTGGTTATCGGCTATAACGGCAGGGTAGGCTTACTTTCGTTTATTCTTCAATATTTGCTGACTAAGCCATTAGAGAAATCGATTGCGCGAATTACGCAGCAGACGATACGAATTGCCGAAGGGGATTTCCATACGGAAGTCCCTCTCATCGGTACGCAGGAATTTAAGCTCTTGGCACAGCAATTTAATGAAATGAGTTCCAAGCTGAAGGAAAGTTTTGACCATTTGCATTACTCGGAATCTGCCAGACGAGAGTTGATCGCCAATGTTTCCCACGATTTAAGGACTCCCTTGGCATCCATTCAGTCATTCGTCGAAGCGTTGGAGGATGATGTCATTAAGGATAAAGAAACCTTTCAACGGTACCTGAACACGATACGGCTTGAAACGAAGCGTTTGGGAGGGCTTATTCAAGACTTATTCGAATTATCCAGCTTGGAAGCGCAAGGGGAAATATATGAGCCTCAGCCTTATCACGTCGATGAGCTGCTGCTCAGTACGTTGGAGAGTTTCTCGTTTCATCTTGCGGAGAAAACGTTGAACGTCAAGATTGATTTGCCCGATAAATTGCCAGCCGCGGTCATGATGCCTGCACAAGTGAAGCGGGTCCTTTCCAATTTGCTGCAAAATGCGATTCAATACTCTCCTGTTGAAGGAAAAATTATTCTGGCTGCCGAAGAGAGGGGGCCATTTTTACGAATTTCAGTTACAGATGAAGGGGAAGGCATTGAAGCGGAGGAAACTTCACGTATATTTGAACGTTTTTATCGAATTGACAAATCACGCAGCAAGAGCAATGGAGGTGCCGGGCTCGGCCTTGCCATCGCTCAATCGATTGTGGAACTCCATGGAGGCGAGATCGGGGTTCGGAGTACGAAAGGAGAAGGAAGCTGCTTCTGGTTTACGCTTCCGATCTATGTCAGTCGCTAACCTTGGATTGTTATGCGTAGTATTTATTTAGGTGGTGAGTGATTTGACCAGTGATTTGGTATTCCTTTTCGGCGTTTTTGGTGCAGGGTTGTTATCGTTTTTTGCGCCATGTATTCTGCCGCTGATCCCGGTATACGTGTCTTATCTGTCCGGAAGCGTGGTCAACGGTACGAATCAGCAGCAGTCCGACACTCATTCGGTTCAGTTGCGGTCCACACTTGTTTTGCGGACATTTTTATTTGTTCTTGGGCTTTCCCTGGTTTTTGTTTTACTTGGTTTTGGTTCCGGCATCGTTGGCAATATGATCTCAAGTCCTGTGTTTATTGCCATCTGCGGAGCCATCGTGGTGCTTTTCGGGATCTATCAAACTGGGTTGATTCGACTATCTTGGCTGGAACGGGAGAGAAAATTGTCAAGCGACCATGCCAGACGGGGAGGGTATATCGGAGCGTTCCTGCTGGGTCTAACGTTTAGTTTCGGCTGGACGCCTTGTATCGGACCCGTGCTGGCGGCTATTCTTGGTATCGCCGCAGGTGAAGGCTCTCCACTGTATGGCGGGTTTCTCATGTTCCTGTATACCCTTGGGTTAGCGATTCCTTTCCTGATTCTGTCCATTTTTTCGGAATATGTTATGAAGCGGATACGTCGTTTATACAAGTACATGGGCGTCATCAAAATAACTTCCGGCTGTATTCTTATTGTAATGGGACTATTGCTAATGACAGACCGACTAAACAGCTTGGTGACCTGGTTTCAATAATCATTGGAGGAATTCGGTATGAAGATTGCACGGAAATGGGTGGTATCTGTAATTGTATTCGCTGGAGTCTTGTCGATCTTGAGCGCATGTGGATCAAAACAAACGGGGTCAACATCAACCCCATCTTCAACATCCGATATGAGTTCGTCAACCATGATGAACAAGGGAGAGATGGCTCCGGAATTTTCATTGCGTGATCTGAAAGGAAACACAGTTGGACTTTCTGATGTTCAAGGCAAGAAAGTGTATGTGAAATACTGGGCTTCCTGGTGTTCCATCTGTCTTGCGGGGTTGGAAGACCTGAACAATCTGGCCGGTCAAGACAATGATTTTCATGTCATTACGATTGTGACGCCAGACTACAAAGGAGAGAAATCCTCCCAAGCGTTTACCCAATGGTTTGACCAACAGCCATATGATAACATCACTGTTCTTTTGGATGAGAAAGGTGTATGGGCCAAGGAATTTGGTGTAAGAGCGTATCCTAGTTCCTTTTATATTGGCTCTGATGGTATTTTAGTTAAATCGCAGCCAGGGCATGCATCCAATGAACAGATCATGAAATCATTACAAGAGATACTGTGAGAAAGGAGGAAGTGTCATGAAGAAGATGCTACTCGGCTTGTGCCTCCTTGCCATAGCGATGGTCGTGTCTGCTTGTGGAAACAGGGCTGAGAACCCCTCAGCTTCAGCTTCAATATCCACTCAACCTGTCAAGGTATCGAGTGTCTCTGAGGAAAACCTGCACAACCTGTACTTGGCAGGAGGTTGCTTCTGGGGTGTGGAAGCGTATATGGCTCGTATTCCGGGGGTTCAGGATGTGACTTCCGGTTATGCCAACGGCGAAGGGGAGAATCCAACCTATAAGGATGTGATTCGCGGGGACCGGGGGTTTACAGAGACCGTTCATGTTAAATATGATCCGCAGCAAGTATCTTTGCAGAAATTGCTTGAATCTTATTTTCGAGTTATTGATCCGACCAGCCTGAATAAGCAGGGCAATGATCGTGGCATTCAGTATCGGACTGGAATATATTATACGTTAGCTGAAGATGCCAAAATTATTGAGCAAGCTGTAGAGGTAGAGCAAGAAAAATATGATCAACCCATCGTAACGGAAGTCATGCCTCTGCAGAATTATTATTTGGCGGAGGAGTACCATCAGGATTATTTGGAAAAAAATCCGAATGGATATTGTCACATTGATATGACTGTCCTGGATGAACTGGAGATCGGGATTGATCCCGCTCAATATCCGCGTCCAACAGATGACCAATTAAAGGAACGATTAACAGACGAACAGTATGCGGTTGCGGTAAACAATGATACGGAGCATGCGTTCAGTAACGAATACTGGGATAATGAGGAGCCCGGTCTGTATGTTGATATTGCCACGGGAGAGCCGTTATTCACTAGCCAGGATAAGTACGATTCCGGTTGCGGGTGGCCGAGTTTTACAAAGCCGATTGTACCTGAGGTTGTTACCTATACAACGGATACGAGCTTTGGTATGGAACGCACGGAGGTACGAAGCCGGGCAGGCGACATCCACCTCGGGCATGTGTTTGATGATGGTCCCGAAGATCGCGGCGGCAAACGTTACTGTATTAACAGTGCATCGATCCGGTTTATTCCGCTAGACAAGATGGAGGAAGAGAGATACGGGTATTTATTGTCATTTGTCGAGTAGAGAAGTGCAGTAGAATATCAAAATGATCTATATAGATCATAACGTCCTTCTTGTAACAAACAAGTTTCATCTGACATAAACCAACAACAGCAAAAACGTGCTGCCCAGTTTCCTGAGCGGCACGTTTTCTTTTATGTAGAACTGGACGGAGATAAGGGTTATATCTGCATGTAATCAGATGAAAACATTATGGATTGGACTGTTCATTCTGGATGTGTTGCAATTCGTTCAACGATAATGTCAGATCATTCTCCTGGTTCGCGCTGACAATGACTTCGGACTGGGACTGTTGGCCGGGTTGGTTCGACTTGGCGGCAGGTTTGATCACGTAGAGACTTTGAACGGAGTTGAGCAGGCTGGCAGGGGTGTCTTCATACGTTTCAAGGAATAGCACATAGTCTTTGGCAGGGATCAGCTTGAGGTTGTCATCATTAATAATTTCGGTGTTGCCTAATTGTCCGCCAAGTTGCTTCACTTCAATGTGTTCCCCGGCAGTGTAGCCACCCTTATAGGATTCAGCGACCTGAATCGTGTGGATCGTATAGATTTTGTCAAAAGAAGATGGCTCTCCGCCCGGATCGGAAGCTGGGTTTAGCTCGTTTTCATTCGCAGCATCGTTATCTTGTACGATATCGTTCAAAGCTTCCACACGCGTCTCAATAACACTACCTTTCACAATGGTATTTGCTCTCTCGGACAGGTCGCCAATGCTGGCATAGCTCGGGTAATCTTCAGAAGCAATAATGGTCATGGGTGCATCGGACGGGGACGCGGTAGGTGTAACAGAAGAGCATCCGACAGCAGATAGAATGAAAATGGAAGAGAGAAGCAGTGTTAATACTCGATTTTTGTTCATGGACAGGAATCCTCCTTGGATTATGGGATAAGTTCGAAGCGGATTAGTACTTGGATCTGACGTTGTTGATATCAAAGGTTTGGGGTTGGGTCATGGAATTGCGGTTGCGGGAGTAAGACATAATGGAAGGACTGCTTGTTGTCGGGTTGTCACCGAGCCATATAGAGTGACCGAGTTCGTGGACAAATACGCTTTGAATGAAGTTGGATAAGTTGGTCGCGTCAGGGGTAATCGTGGATGCATTGAGTTCGATGCGGAAGCTTACGACTTGACTGCCGGATACAGAGGCGTAGTTGACACCATATGCTGTGTTATTGAAGTTTCCAGCGGTGATCGTATTGGGAGAATTACTCGTTTTGGTGAATTGTATTTTGGCTCCGGCATTGTTCCAGTTGACAAGAGAGGCGTCCATAGGGGTCTGCCATGCAGAGGCGTAATTATACGTACGAATGGGGATGGTGGAGCTTGAGTAACCATAAGTCAGAAAAGTTGCCGCATAGAGGGTACTTCCAAACATGGCCAGTGCCGAAAATAGCATGATGCTCATCAAAAACTTCCTTTTCATACTTAAAACCTCCAATAAATGTATTTTTTCTCTATTATAGTAACAAGGAATACGTTCATTGAAATGAGTCCGAGGTCGTTGTTTTGACGTGAAAAATAAGGATTATCACTTGCTTAGGCTCTAATGGTGTCAAAATAAGTCATTTGCTGTCCCTGCAAGCATGCATAATTTCCCTGTAATAACAAACAATACATTCAACTTACACAGGAAAAGGAAGTGCTTGAGCATGTGCAACCGTTTTTCATTGGCTGCTGATTTGGATGAAGTCCGAGATCATTTCAAGATCCAACGCGTGATGTATTATTACAAAAACCGATACAATATTAGCCCAACTCAGCATACACCGATTATTTTGCATCAGGATGGTGAGCGCGTAATGGACGAGTTCCGTTGGGGGTTCATTCCGTTCTGGGGCCGCGATGCCGTTAACGCCAATCTCATGACAGTGCATGAGAATCCTTCCTATTACAAACTGGTAGAGACCAAGCGCTGTGTTATCCCATGCAACGGACTGTATTACTGGCGGCAAGAAGGTAAGAAAAGTTATGCGGTTCGCGTCGTTATGCCGGATCGCGGTCTGTTTGGCATTGCCGGCTTGTATGAGGTATGGAGAGACACGCGCAAAGAGCCACTTCGTACCTGCACAATGCTTATGGCTGGTGCGAACATGGTTACCCGCGAGTTTGGCAGTAAAATGCCAGCCATCCTCTCCGAAGAAGAGATCAACACCTGGCTTGATCCAGCCAATACACGGGTGACTCAGTTGTTACCTTTACTCAAATCGTATAATAGTACCGAGATGAATCTGTATCCGGTCACGCCAATGGTTGCCAATGACGAACACGACTGTTTTGAATGCGTGGAAGAGATGGATCAGAAGCTGGCCTACGTTCGGAATTTCTAAACATCCGTTGGATAGAGTGAAGGACTTTGGATAGAGCGAAGAAGATGAAGAGGGCTGAGAGTCTGATGACGATCTGCTCTTTTTTTCCTTTCAGAAAATGAAGAGTTGCAATTACTATCAAACGTAACTATAATCATTACAGTAAGTGAACGCACATATTCATATATCTATTAAAAGAGATATTATAATCAGGAGGGAACCACGTATGAATCCAAAGTTTAACCAGATGTTTGAACAAGTTTCACTGCCGACTGGTATTACACTGAAAAACCGTATCGTGCTTGCTCCCATGACTCATATGTCCTCGAATGCTGATGGTACCATATCCGACGCTGAACTTGCTTATTATGCACGTCGCACCGGTGGTGCGGGTATGTCGATTACGGCTGTAGGGCATGTAACAGAGCATGGCATTGGTTTCCCGGCTCAGTTTGGCGTCTATGATGACAGCTTCATTCCCGGTCTGAAACGACTGGCGGATACGATTAAACAACAGGGCTCCGTAGCCGTACTGCAAATTTTCCATGCGGGTCGTCTGACACCGGAACAAGCGGTACCTGCGGGTCAAGTGGTTGCACCTAGTGCAGTTGCGAGTGAGCGTCCGGGATCTCCTGTACCTAGAGAGATGACAGATGAGGAGATTACGTCCGTTATCAAAGACTTTGGTGAAGCGACACGTCGTGCAATTGAAGCCGGATTCGACGGCGTGGAGATCCACGGTGCGAACGGTTATCTGATCCAGCAGTTCTTCTCCCCACATTCTAACCGACGCGAAGATCGTTGGGGCGGAAGTGTAGAGAAACGTCTGGCATTCCCAATTGCCGTGGTGGATGAGATCCAGAAAGTCGTATCCGAACATACGAAATTGCCATTCATCGTGGGTTATCGTTTCTCCCCGGAAGAACCGGAAACACCGGGACTGACCATGGAAGATACGTACGCACTGGTGGATGTACTGAAAGATAAGAACCTGGACTACCTTCATGTCTCTGTGAACGAGTTCTGGTCCAAGCCAAGACGCGGCGAAGCAGATACACGCTCAAGAATGGAATTCATTCTGGATCGGGTGAATGGCAAGCTGCCTGTGATCGGTGTAGGTTCCATTCATACAGCAGACCAGGCCGCTGAGGCGCTCCAAACGGGAGTACCTTTGCTTGCGATTGGACGCGAGCTCATTATCGAGCCGGATTGGGTGGAGAAGATCGAGAGTGGACGTGAGGAAGACATCCCAACCATCCTGACCAAATCGGATCAGGAACGATTGGTTATTCCTGACGGCTTGTGGAATGCGATCATTCACACACCGGGCTGGTTCCCTATGGCTGAAGATAAATAACATATACTTGCGGACTATCATGGAGGGGGCGAAAGCTCTCTCTTTTTGCACGTTGGCTCTAATTTCCTATACTGCACGCGCTAAATTCTCCTTCTGATCGCGCTGTGGTATGATGGGATGAACAGGATCAACTGGATAAACAACGGTTTGGAGTGAAGGGATATGCTCGTGGCTGAACGGTATGAGAAAATTGTTGAATGGGTGGATATGCAAGGAAGCATGCGTGTAACCGAACTTAGTGAGCGCTGTGGGGTGACAGAAGAGACGATTCGTCGTGATCTGGACAAGCTCGAACAGGCAGGCAGACTTAGACGTTCCCATGGCGGGGCGGTCAGCGTTAGATATAAGGAAGAGGGACAATCGGAGATCCCCTACCCGGAACGAGCAGTAGCCCATGCAGAAGAGAAGCGCAGAATTGCAAGAGAAGCGGTGAAACTGGTGGAATCGGGTGACCGGATCGCCCTGGATGCAAGTACAACGGCATGGTATATGGCGGCAGGACTGCCGAATATTCCACTTACGGTATTAACCAATTCAATTAAAGTCGCCGCAGAGCTGAGTAACAAGGAGCAGATTCGTGTGATTGCCACAGGTGGGCAATTGGCTTCGAAGTCACTTTCTTTTGTAGGACCGCTGGCGGAACGTTCGCTGGATGCTTACCATGTGGATAAAGTATTCTTGTCTTGCAAAGGTGTGCATCTGACTAAAGGCATCAGTGAATCCAATGAATTACAGGCTTTGGTGAAGCAGAAGATGATCCAGATTGCGGATGAGGTCATTTTGCTTGCCGATTCCAGCAAGTTTAACATACAGGCTTTTACCAGAGTTGCAGAGATGGACAGTGTAGCCAAAGTAATTACGGATCTAGGTGTGGATGAAGAGCAAGTTAGCGCATTGACTGAGCAGAATATTACGTGTATACGTGTGTGAAATAGAAAGGAATGAAGGGCATGAAACATCCTTTTCATCTGAAGGCGGTATGGAATGGTGGACGTAACAGTGAGGGAATGATTGAGGCAGGTGGATTACAAACGGTCATCTCGATTCCGCAGGAGATGGGTGGACCTGGTACGGGGACCAATCCCGACGAGATGCTGCTGGGTGCAGCCTCTACGTGTTACCTGATCACGCTGGCCGCGATGCTGGAGCGTTCGGAGATTACGCCAGATGAGTTGACACTGGAGTCGGAAGCGACGGTGGATGTGACGAATAACGTGTTTACGTATGAACGTATCGTTCATAGGCCCCGGATTGTACTCGGTTCTGATGCCTCTGAGGCAGATCTGACCAAAGCCGAGCGGTTAGCGCATAAGGCCGAATCATCCTGCATGATCTCCAGAGCTGTAGCGGGTAATGTTGTGATGGAGACTCACCCTGTCATTGTAACCACAGGAGCTAACGCGGTGTGATATACTCAAGAATAGGCGAATCAAGTCGTCATTCGTGTAAATAAGGAGAAATTCGGTATGAACACACAGAAGCGCAAGACCAACCGATGGGTACGTTTAACACGTGCTCTGAAGCTGAATTTCCTCAAATTGTTACGTGCTCCCGGAGGTGCCCATAAAGTATCTACCGGATTTGCAATCGGGTTCGGTCTGGAACTGATCGTGATTTCGACCGCATCTCTGATATATCTCGTATTCTATCCGATAGTGCGATTGTCCGGGGGTTCGATGCCAGCGGCGATTGTTGGCAATGTGGTTGGAAAGCTTACATTCCTTCCTATTATATTGATGCCGCTCGCCAAGCAAATGGGTTCCTGGATTTTACCTGCGCATAGCATGGGTCAGGGACCTGTTCATGAGAGTGCATGGATGGAGTTGTTTCGTGGGAATTGGTCTGCGGTAAGTGAGCTGTTGCTTGGCGGACTTGATATATTGGCAGGGATGGCGGTGTTCGGTGTAATTCTGGGTGTGATTTCTTATTTTGTTGTCAAGTTCTTCTATGTAAGAGCACTCAACCGGCGTTATGAACGCCGCTTAGAGAAACGCCGCCAAGCGGCGATCTCTTCCGGGACAGCCCCCGTATTCATCAGGAAGCCATCACAATCATAATCGGCAGAATGAACATGGATGCGGCGGTTGTCCACAGGATGCAGCGGGATACGAATTGCGGAGAAGCATTGAACTGTTCAGCCAAAATAACGGCGTTCACTGCGGTCGGCATCGACGCGAGGATGAGCAACACACTGAACAATGTACCCTCGACCTGAAGTGCGGTCAGGATGAGCCAGGCGAGGATCGGTGCAGCTGCGAGACGCACGACAAGTCCGGTCCAGAAGGCACGGTGTACATTGGGTAGCCAAGGTTCTGCTTTCCCTTTGGATCTGAGCATCTGTGCTCCCAGAATGGCGAGTACAACAGGTGAGTAGCCCGTAGCCAGCATGGAGATGCCTCCATCGAGTGCGTCAGGCAAGCTCAGATTGGACGCACGTAGCGCAATGGCGATGCCAGCAGCATAGATGGATGGCATACGAAAAACGGACAGAATCGCATCCTTGACCGTGAACTCGGATCTCGCGGCGAAGAAGATACCTACCGTATTGACGATAATCATCTGTCCGATGACATAGACGGAAGCCTTGTCCAGTCCAAGCTGTCCAAAAGCAAGCAGCACAAGCGGGAGCCCATAATTCACGCAGTTCGTAAGCGTGGAGACGAGGGTGAGTCCCGCTTTTTCGCTTGGGCCGAGACGGAAGATTCGGCTTAACAGCTCAGCCAGTGCCCACAGGCCAACCAAGTTGAGGATGGAGAACCAGAATGTGCTGGTGACGTCTGTCCAGGTAATCTCGGCGTGCAGCAATGTATTGAAGATGAGTGCAGGGCTCAGAATATATAGGGAAAAGGTCGAGAGTGACCGGGTATCCCAATCCTTAAAGCGTTTTAGCAGAAGACCACCAATCACAGGAAGTGAGATCGGCAGGAACACATGGTATAACGTTAGCAAAAATGAAGTAAACAACCAAACTCAGTCCCTTCTGGATGAAAAACTGATCTTATCATAGCAGAAGATACACCTCATATGAATGAATTTCAGTATGATTGTGTGCATTCCGCTTGTTGTTTAACCGTTGATTTTACGGATGCGCAGCGACAGCGGATTGCTATTTTGATATGGCAGATTTATTA
>NZ_PKQK01000007.1 GCF_002968835.1 Paenibacillus sp. PCH8
ATAAGAGGCTGACTTCGAATCCAGCACAGTGATATCACCCTCACGCTCTAACAAAGACTTGCCGAGCAGGGCCGATTGATAGGTACCACTCATGCCGGATGACAGGTGGATCGATACAATCGGACGTTCCGGATTCTCATCGAGCAGCGCTTGATACACATTCATGAAATCCGTTGGAGATGGCTGTGAAGTTGTAGGCAACACAGAAACCTTCTTCAACTTATCGTAGAACTGTTCGGAAGTCAGATCAACGCCGTCTGCATATGTTTCTTCCCCGAACTGAACACGCAGAGGAACAATTTGGATTCCATATTTGCGAATGAGTTCTTCGGGAATATCTGCGGTACTGTCCGTTATAATCGCAACCTTGTGGCTCATGAGATCTCCTCCTCTTCGCTCAAGTGCTATTAGTGCAAGTTCAAAAAGTCAACGATTCAGCACTTTTTGAACAGCCTCTATTAGGACTCTACAGAGAACAAATAATAATACACCGGTTGTCCTCCAAGATGCACCTCTACCTCAGCATCAGGATACTGTTCATCAAGCCATGCAGCGAGGGCAGCGGTAACCTCAGGGTCAGCTTCGTCCCCTTCAAGGATCGTCACCACTTCATCTCCACTCTCCATCATCTGTCTGAGCAGATCTTCACATGCTTGCAGCATCGTTTCATCCGTCGCTACAATTTTGGAGTTATGGATCCCGATATAGTGCCCTGCCTTGATATCTAATTCGTCATATTGCGTATCACGAACCGCATGAGTCACTTGGCCGGACTGCACCCGGCTGATTGCCTCCAACATCTGATCGCGGTTCGTATCCGCAGACTCATCCTCCTGGAAAGCAAAAGCAGCTGCCATTCCCTGCGGAATGGTCTTGCTTGGAATAACCGTGATTCGACGCTCATCCTCAAGCAATTCCCGAGCCTGTTCGGCAGCCAGTACAATATTGGAATTGTTCGGCAGAATAAATACCTGCTCCGCAGCAATCGAACGTACCGCTTTCACAAAATCTTCGGTACTCGGATTCATGGTCTGTCCACCAGACAGAACGACATCCACACCAAGACTCTGGAAAATTTCCGCGATACCATCACCGGAAGATACGGCGATAAAACCATACGGTGCCATCTCATCCGCAGGAAGCACAGCCTCTTCCATGCTGCGTGTTGCTTCAGGCGGAATCTCTGCAAACAGCTCAGGTGAAGGAGCGATGTCCATGCCGGCAGTTAACAAATCCCGATGCTGCTCACGCATATTAAGAATGTGGATCTGTGTGATTTCTCCATAACGTAAGGCCAGGTTCAATACCTCTCCAGGCGTCTTGGAGTGCACATGCACCTTGATTACTTCATCATCTGCAATAATGATGATGGAATCACCATCCACTGATAACGCTTTCCGGAAGGCCTCGTCATCGAAAGCCACGCCTGCGTTCTCTCCAAGCTCGCGGTTAATGAAAAATTCCATGTCATACAGGAACTCAATATCTTCCGTTTCCAATCTCGCCTGTGCAGATAACGGCATCTCCGGTGCGATCACCTGCTGTGCAGGCTTCGTGATCACCACTTCTGGTTGTGCAGCCGATTTCAGGGCAGCTGCTGTCGCAGAAGGAGTTACCTCTTTCTTCAGAGACGTACGACTGACTCCGTCACTTTGCAGCAATACTTCCATGAAGCCCTCGTAAATATATACAAGCCCCTGACCGCCTGAGTCCACAACACCGACCTGTTTCAGTACAGGCAGCAATTCTGGAGTCATAGCCAGTGCTTCTTTTGCTTTTAACAAAACTTCATTCATTAATTCAGTAATATCATTCGTCCGTCTTGCGTAGTAGCTGGCATGTTTCGCCGCTTCCTTGGCTACGGTAAGAATGGTCCCTTCAACGGGTTTTACGACGGCTTTATACGCTGCGTCAACACCGTTCTGCAGGGCTGCGGCAAACTGGAGCGTGTTCAGTTCCTCGTAAGGAGCAGCTGAACGACTGAATCCACGGAACAATTGCGACAGAATAACTCCCGAATTCCCCCGTGCGCCCATAAGCAAGCCTTTCGATAAAATACCGGCAGCTTCTCCGATGGAGGCAGAACTTTTTCTTTTAATCTCTGCCACTCCTGCACTCATTGTCAAATTCATGTTCGTTCCCGTGTCACCATCCGGCACAGGGAAAACATTCAGGGAATTGACGTGCTCTGCATGCTGTCCAAGTTGTTCCGCTCCGGCAAGTACCATTGCGGTGAAATCTGTTCCATTTAAAGAACGTATACTCAAGTGAGAATTCCCCTTCCTAGCTTGATACACGAACACCTTGCACCAAGATGTGTTCTGGTCTGTTCATGCGCTAACGCGGACTGCGTTATTCTTCGTCCATACCTTGTCCGGCACAGGCATACAATACAAATGTCAGCCGGATTAACGGTCTGGGCGGCCGGGCTACCAATATCCTGCACTCTCTGCACCCCTAACTTCGGGGCATACGGATATGCACCGGTATCAAGCGCCGGCATGAATGCCGCATGGAGACTGGTGCCAAAGATGGAATGCCGCAGCTCACAGCGTTGCCAAAAAGCAGACCACCGACATCTAAGTACGGTTTATTCTCCGACTTCCTTGCGGCAACAGCCTGTTCACCACTGTATTATGGACTATTCAACATTGTACTATATTAGACAGGAGAAATAAATAAAGTTTTTGGATCAGTTGACGAAGCTTTTTTGATTATGATATTATATTTAAGTATTGTTTTATGCAGGTTAAGTAATGGAAATGATCCGGCCATGCCGGTTTGAACAACGCCATTAGCTACTGGAACCTGACCATTGCGGTCAGGAAGAACAATTTTAATCCGTATGGATGGACAATCGTCTCTCCGAAGGATCACTGGTTATTTTAGGATAGGAGGTGTAATCTATGTCTCGCAAATGTTATGTGACAGGTAAGAAACCGGGCACCGGTAACCACGTATCCCACGCTAACAACCGTAACCGTCGTACTTGGGGCGTAAACGTTCAGAAGGTCCGCATTCTCGTTGACGGCAAACCAAAACGTGTATACGTAAGCACCCGTGCACTGAAAGCCGGTAAAGTGACTCGCGTATAATCCACGCAAAGCTACTATAAATCGGGTAAGCAAAAAGCACCTTGTTCCTTGCAGGTGCTTTTTTGGTATTCAAAAGAGGATCTTGAATACTCTCATTAACATGTGAATGGCCGCCGCATGGCGCTTCGCAGGTACGAATCTCAGATAAGCCTGAGCCAAAGCGGCGGTATTCTCTGTTACCTTGTCGATCTTGTCAGTTCTTTTGAAACGTATTAAGAATCGCCTTTACAAACCCTCCCAAAAACTTCGGCAGTTTGAATGTGTAAAATTTCATAATTCACCCTCCCCATCATGCTCATGCGTCCGTCGTATTCTATGCTTCAGGCCTTTTTCACCCTAAACACGACAAAAAAGGCTACATGAGAAACCTGCTCATGTAACCATATTTATGCGGAACCTTCGATCCCTATTCCACAATGACAAGCCCGAAACTCAGGTCATTTACGTTTGAGTAGGAATATATTGATAAGCAGCGATCATGAAAACACTCATTAAATAATACAGTATGCCGAATATCACAAAAGTAACCCGATGTCCCGTACGATCAAATTTGCGGAAATACATAATGACAACGCCCACCCCGATCAATGACGTAATGGCATTATACGGGGATTGAATAACCGCAAACAGAGCAAGCACGAGTCCCGTCACGAGACTCGCAGCCATCGTCCACAGCGTCTCCTTGAGGGTCATAGATCATCCTCCGTAGCTACGGCGAATTTCCGTAATCGCAGCAGCACGATCTTCACGTCCGAATACGGCGCTTCCGGCAACGAGCACATCTGCTCCAGCTTCTACCACAAGCGGGGCTGTATCCGCAGCAATTCCGCCGTCTACTTCGATATGTACATCATGACGTCCCTTTTCGTTCAGCCAGGTGCGAATCTGTTTGATTTTGTTCATCGTGCCCGAGATGAACGCCTGTCCGCCAAAACCGGGATTTACAGTCATGACAAGAACCATGTCCACGTCATCCAGAACTTCCAGAATGGCACTGGCTGGCGTTCCTGGGTTAAGAGCAACCCCAGCCTTCACTCCCTGCTCCTTGATCAGATGAATGACCCGGTGCAGATGCACACAAGCCTCAGCATGAACGGTAATTACCGCTGCTCCCGCTTTGGCAAAATCCTCAACATAACGCTCCGGATTCTCAATCATCAAGTGCACATCAAGAGGCAAGCTTGTATGTGGCGCGATTGCTTTCACAATGGCAGGTCCAAGCGTAATATTAGGGACGAAATGGCCGTCCATAACGTCAACATGAATCCAGTCTCCTCCTGCAGCTTGGGCTTCTGCAACTTCTGCACCAAGTTTGGCAAAGTCAGCTGATAATATCGATGGGGCAATTTTAATCATGTTAATACCTCCGCTTCTTATCTTTCATTTCGGTAAGGAACAGCACATAGTGGTGATAGCGGCTTTCGGAGATCAGACCTTCCTCCTTGGCTGCAAGGACTCGACAACCCGGTTCATGGGTATGGGTACAGCCTCTAAACTTGCATTGATCTGCAAACTGGGCGAATTCCCGGAAACAAGTGGAGAGTTCCTCCACACCGATCTCCAGAAAGTCCAGTTGGCTGAATCCCGGCGTATCTGCCACAAAGCCACCATTATCCAGGGGTATAAGCTCCACGTGTCTGGTGGTATGTTTCCCTCGTCCTAGACGCATGCTGATTTCATTCGTCTCCAATGTCAGACCTGGCATCAATGCATTCAACATGGATGACTTGCCTACACCGGATTGACCAGAGAATACACTGATCTTGCCAGCAAGACGCTCCTTGAGCAGGTCACTGCCTTCACCGGTACGTGAACTTGTGGAGATCACTTCATAACCTACCTGTTCATATAATGCTTTCACTTCAGCAACAATGTCCCGGTCTTTGGCTTCCGGATCAACCAGATCCTGTTTGGTCAGCACAATAAGTGCATCCAGTCCCGCCTGCTCAATATGAACAAGGAACTTGTCCAGCAGGTTCAGGTTCATATCCGGTTCCTTCACAGAGAATAAGAGAACAGCCAGACTTACATTGGCTACCGGAGGACGGATCAATTCCGTATCACGCTTTCGGATCTCATCTACCGTTCCTTCTCCATTCTCTGTCAGCATGTAGTTGACGCGGTCACCTACAAGCGGTGATGTTCCTCGCTTTCTGAAGATACCTCTGGCTCGGCATTGAACGGCGGAACCTTCGACCGAAGGAACCCCGTTGTCTTCCACTGGCATGACATAATAGTAACCGCTTAGCGCTTTAACGATGATACCTTCTGGCATAGCTCCGTCGCCCTCCTTTAGATGGTGATACATTTACTCCAGACGCCAGCATAAGCCGCCCTTATGGACGGCTTGATGCGTTAATAACTTCCTTTTTCTTTTCTTTTTCCTTGCCGTGACCTTTACCATTGTTCATGGCAGAAGTATCTTCCTCTTCGCTATCACCCTCAACATCCGCCGGCGTGGATTCAGGTTCACCTTCCTGATTAGGGTCAACACTGCCTTCATCCCCACTACCTTGCGTTGGCTCATTGGCAGGTGGCGTCTCTGTGCCTTGTTCCGGATCGATCGAAGGCACGATTACTGTTCCATTCTTGGCCTCACTGTAGGAAACCAGATACGTATCCAGGAATTGACCATCGCGATAGACCGATACAGCACCATTTTCATTTGGAGCGAGCACCAGCGGAATGGTTAGCATCTGGGCTGAGTTAACCGTACGTGTACCCCACTCCTGATTCTTGCCGCGTGCATCTTCATATGTGATGCGTATCTTACTATTTTTACCGTCTTCTTTGGGTGATACATTGATATTAAAAGAGTATTTCAGTGCTTCAGGCGGATACCCTGTGCTGATAAAGATCGTTATTTTATCACCAGGATTCACTTCTGTGCCCGCTTCCACAGGCCATTGCTGCGTCACTTTGCCCCGCTCCACTGTATAACTGAATTCTTCCTGTACCTGAGCAAGCTCAAGTCCGGCTGATTTAAGCTCTTTTTCAGCTTCACTACGGGTAAGATCCTTCAAACTAGGCATTTTAACCGTTTCAGTCCCTTTACTTACGGTTAACTCAATTTGAACCGTTTCCGGATCGAATTCTACATTCACACCAGGTGTCTGGGAAATAACAGTACCTGACGCCACATCATTGGAGAACTCCTCTTTGCGCTGAATCTGATCTTCTTTAATGCCAAGCGCAGTCAATGTTTTGACAGCCTCATCATATGTTGCCTGTTTGACATCGATCATCTTCGTCAGTTCTTTTTCTGCACCAACACTTAACTGGATCTCGGAGCCTTCTTTGACGACATCGCCTTCTTTTCTGCTCTGGTCAAAGACAATACCCGGTTCAACATCTTTCTGGTATAGACGGACTACCTCGTCACTGACGACAAGTCCCTTCTCCTCTAACATTTCCCGAGCCTTTTCTTCCGTTTGGGTAAGTACGTTAGGTACGATTACCTCAGGCACAACCAGCATACCCTTGACATACCATACAACCCCACCATGGCGATCAGAATGAGAACGGTTAATGAGATCAGTAGTGTCGGTTTCTTCCAGTTCTTAGATTTGGATTTATTCTTACCCGTCTCTTCGTTCGATTCCATCTCAGGCACAGCACCCGTTGATGTAATTCCACGAGGTTCCGGCTTGATGGCTGGCATGACACGGGTCTGATCAATATCATCCTCATCCGGAAAATCAATCTTCGTTTCATTGCGTCTCTCCGGCATAAGACAAGTTTCCAAATCGGTCTGCATTTCTTTGGCCGACTGATAACGCTCCTGCGGATTTTTACGCATGGATTTCAGAATGACATTTTCCACACTTTGCGGAATCAATGGATTGAATTTACGTGGTTCATCGAACTCTTCCTGCAAATGCTTCAACGCAACACTAATTGGACTTTCACCCAGGAATGGAAGCTGACCAGTAAGCATTTGGTAGAGTACGATACCCAGAGAATATAAGTCCGACTTTTCGCCAGTAACGATGCCCTTAGCATGTTCCGGTGAGAAGTAATGTACAGAACCGACCACGGAGCCGGTCTGTGTAATCGTTGTGGATGTAACCGCACGGGCAATCCCGAAATCCGTTACTTTCACACGGCCATTCCGGCCAATCATGATGTTATGCGGTTTGATATCCCGATGAATAATCTGGTTATGATGTGCATGATCGAGAGCATCTGCAATCTGGGAAGCGATTCGAACCGCTTCGTCCACTTGCAAAGGCGCCCGCTCTTTAATAATTTCATTCAGGTTTTTGCCTTCAACATACTCCATAACAATATAATGAACGTCATCTTCCTGCCCTACATCATAGACACTGACCACGTTAGGATGAGACAGCGACGCTGCGGATTGTGCTTCCCGGCGGAAACGACGAATAAACTCTTCGTCATGCACAAATTGCTGTCTCAATACCTTGATCGCCACATTCCGGTTCAGAAGAAGATCCTGGGCCTTATACACAAGAGCCATGCCGCCACCACCGACACGCTCAATCACTTCATAGCGTCCGCCTAGCTGGTGCCCAATCATGACTCACACCCCGTTTCCGTGTCTACGGAACCTTCCTTCTGCAACTCGAACAGTGCAATTGTGATGTTGTCATCTCCCCCGGCAAGTAAAGCGAGCTGTAGCAGTCGATCTGCACGATCTTCCAATGGCAGTTCCAGATTGCCGGCAACCTGAATGATCTGCTCATTGCTAACCAGGTTACTGAGACCGTCACTGCACAGGAGAAGAACTTCGCCTTCCTCCAGCTTGACGTTATCCAGATCCACCTTCACTTCAGCATCTGTTCCAACCGCACGGGTCAGCACGTTGCGACGTGGATGATGGGGTACATCTTCTTTGCTAATCTGACCATTTTTGAACAATTCATTCACGAGCGTATGGTCTTCGGTCAACTGAACCACATCTTTGTTTGCAATTTTGTAGGCTCTACTGTCACCGATGTGACCAATAACCCCTTCTGCATCATTCAATAACGCCGCAACCACCGTCGTTCCCATGTTGTGGTACTTGTCATCTGTGGATGCCGTACGGAATATGACTTCGTTGGCATGCAAAATAGCATCGCTGAGCGCAGCGGACAGAGACGCATGCGACAGACCTGGTTCCAGCGTTCCCAGATCATGTACCAACGTCTCCACCGCCAGGCGGCTTGCCGTATCACCTGCAAGATGTCCACCCATGCCATCGGCAACAATACCAAGAATATATCCTGTATCGAGACTTCGAATCCAGGCTGAATCTTCATTCACCGAACGCACCCGTCCGATATGGCTCACATGAACTGTTTTGATCAAAACGTTCTCACCTCAACTCCATATGCTTTGCACGAAGCTGACCGCAAGCGGCAGCAATATCATGTCCCTGTTCACGACGAATGGTTACATTGACTCCCTGATCCGAGAGAATCTTCTGGAAATTGAAAATGTCGCTTCTCGCTGTTCGTACATACTTGCGTTCAGGTACATGGTTAACCGGAATCAGATTCACATGGCACAACATGTTCTTAAGCACACTTGCCAGTTCTTCTGCATGCTCCGGCTGATCATTCACCCCGCCAATGAGTGCGTACTCAAACGTAATTCTCCGACCTGTTTTGGCCAGATAATAACGAAGGGACTCCATCACATCTTCAAAAGGAAAACGCCGGTTAACCGGCATCAATTTCGAACGAAGTGCATCATTCGGTGCATGGATCGAAATAGCGAGGTTAATCTGTGTATCTTCATCTGCAAACTTGTAGATGTTCGGAACGATCCCACTCGTGGATACAGTGATGTGACGCTGACCGATATTCAGTCCTTTTTCATGAATCATAATGCGCAGGAAAGTCATCGTTGCTTCGTAGTTTTCGAAAGGTTCACCCGAACCCATGATTACGATGCTGCTGACACGCTCACCGCGTTCATCCAGAATCTTCTGAGCCTGCACAACCTGAGCTACAATCTCCCCAGCCGTAAGGTTACGCTTGAGACCACCCAATGTGGATGCACAGAAAGTACAACCAATACGACATCCAACCTGTGTGGTTACACAGATGCTGTTTCCGTAGTTGTGCTTCATAATTACGGTCTCAATGGCATGATCATCATGAAGACCAAAGAGGAATTTAACGGTTCCGTCCTTGGATTCAAACTTTGTAATTTCCTTAAGTGTTACGAACTCAAACTGTTCTGTCAGCTTTTCACGCAATGGCTTGGACAGATTCGTCATTTCACTGAAATCATTCACACGTTTCACATAAATCCAGTCAAAGATTTGACCACCGCGAAAGGCTGGCTCCCCATTCTCCACAGCCCATTGCTGCAGTTCTTCCAGAGAATAATCATATATAAAAGGTTTCATTTTGTTGTCAACACCTATTCCTTCTTTTCTTTTCGTTTAGCTTCCATCTTTTCGTTCCATTCGTCCTATTCTATCACAAAGACCACTTTACATCCATGTATCCCCTTGATGCCTGTACTTCATGCATTATAACACCTCAATGCCGCCATCGCACCCCGTCATCCCTTTTCTCAACAAAAAAATTGGAGTCCTATCACAAAGAAATCCGCCGAAGTTCCCCTCGGCGGCCATCCTCCGTGCTCTATTAAACTGTTATTCTGCCGTTCTTGTCAACCTCGCGATGAAAAAACCGTCGCTGTGTGCATCTTGTGGCAAAATCTGAACCCCACCGTTCACTACCTTCAAGTTCACTGTCTCCGATTCGGAGCAAACGGACGCTTCAGCTGGACTGTATTCCGGATGTCTGTTCAAGAAGTCTGCAACCATAAGTTCATTCTCGGAAGGCTCAATAGTACACGTACTGTAGACCAGAATCCCCCCTGGTTTTAACAACGGTGCAACCCGATCCAACAGTTCACGTTGCAGGTTGGAGATATCTTCGATATCTTCTACAGATTTGGTCCATTTTACATCTGGCTTGCGACGAATAACACCCAGACCGGAACATGGCGCATCCAGCAAAATACGGTCAAATGACGACATCGGATACCGCTCACCCAGATCAAGAGCATCCCCTGTCACAGCATCGATACAACTCAGACCGAGACGATCCGCCTGATCGAGGATCAACTGACGCTTGTGAGCATGTACATCGTTAGCGACAATGTGGCCACGATCCTGCATTTTCTCCGCCATATGAGCTGTCTTTCCGCCCGGAGCTGCACAGCAATCCAGTACATTCTGTCCCTCTTCCGGAGCAACAGCCTCGGCTACAAGCATGGAACTTTCATCCTGTATTGAAAACAACCCATTCCGATACCAGGACGTTAGAGCCATATTCCCGCCACTGCGAACAAGAATACCGTCGGAACTCAGCTTGGAAGCTTCAACGATTGCACCCGTGTCAGCCATCTCTTGCATCAACTTCTCCCGAGTGGTCATCGTTGTATTCACCCGAACACTGACCGCTGGCGGTTCGTTATTTGCACGACAGATTGCTTCTGCCGCCTCTTCACCATATTGAGCAATCCAGCGTTCAACCATCCATAGCGGGTGAGAATGCTCAAGTGATATACGTTCGGCAACGGGCAGATGCTCAGAAATACGAAGTTCATCCCGTTGACGAATCATATTCCGCAGCACACCATTGACCATACCCGAGATTCCCTGATGGCCCAGCTTCTTCGCCAGATTGACCGCTTCGCTCACCACTGCGTGTTCCGGGATACGATCCAGATAGATCATCTGATATACACTGATTCGTAGCAGGCTGCGAACCCAAGGTTGAAGTTTGGATACCCCTTTGGCGACGAATCGTTCCAGATAATAATCAAGTGTATTCAATCTTGCAATGGTTCCGTACACCAATTCAGTAGCCAGTCCAGCATCTGCCGGACTAAGGTCCGCCTCTTTCAGGCGACGGTTCAACTCCAGATTACTATAAGCCCCATCTTGCTCAACCGCACTGAGAACCTTGACTGCCAATGCGCGAGCAGAGGTCTTCGGTTTCTGGGAGCGAGATGCACCATTTGCAGAAGCATGGCCTGCGCCACCCGATTTACCTGAATTCGGACGACGGTTTCCTTCGCGCCCAGATGTATCTCCTGCGGCTCTATGACCTTTGCCTGACGAACGCCCCTGTATATTCCCGCTCATCGCAGCACCATTCCAGGTTTCAGTGTACCGCCACGAGCAAAATCAGCGGCTTGCATCACTTTTTTGCCTGCAGGCTGCACCTCAGTCAACCAGAGAGATCCATTGCCTGTACGAACTTCAATACCCGCCTTATTCAATTGCAGAACCGTTCCCGGCTCCGCTTGTCCACTATCCGAAGAAGGGGCCAGATCCGCGTGATCGGGATTAGCCGCTGCCCAGATTTTGAAGACCTGATCATCCCACATCGTAAATGCACCTGAGAAAGGTACAAGACCACGAATCTGGTTGAACAATTCGCGTGATGTCCGACTCCAGTCCATCTTCTCGTCATCCCGGGTCAGATTACGGGCATACGAAGCCTCGGCTTCATCCTGAGGGACAGCCGTTGTCTCGCCTGCAATCAAGCGTGGCATTTCAGCCTGAAGCAGTCTGGAACCCGCTTCACTTAGTTTTTCGAACATGGAGCCTGATGTATCTTCATCCGTAATCGGCAGTTCCACACGCGAGATCATATCGCCAGTATCTAGGCCTTCAGCCATATACATCAATGTGACTCCTGTCACCGACTCTCCATTAATAATGGAACGTTGGATGGGTGCTCCGCCGCGATATTTCGGCAAAAGAGAACCATGCACGTTCACACAACCGCGAACGGGCATATCCAGCACGGCTTTGGGCAAAATCTGCCCAAATGCTGCGGTTACGATCAAATCCGGCTTCCATTCAGCCAAACGTGCCACCGCTTCCGGATCACGCAGTTTGACAGGTTGAAACACCGGCAGACCATGGCGTTCTGCTGCGGCCTTCACCGGTGTTGGCGTGAGTACTTTTTTGCGCCCCTGTGGTTTGTCAGGTTGAGTCACCACACCCACCACATGGTATCCTTCTGCAATCAGCATATCCAGAGAAGGAACTGCAAATTCAGGTGTTCCCATAAAAACAATATTCAAATCAATCACTCCTTAATTACGACGCGGCCCAGTTTGTTCGGCTGCAATTTCGTACACTTTCTCGGCAATATCCGTAAAGAGTACACCATCCAGATGATCAATTTCATGCTGGAATGCACGGGACAGCAGACCACTCCCCGTAATAATCAACTCTTCACCTTCACGATCCAGTCCTTTGACCGTAACGGTCTCAAAACGACGAACGTCACCATTAATTCCAGGAATACTCAGACAACCTTCCGGTCCGAATTGTTCCCCCTCACTCGCAATGATCTCCGGGTTAATCATCTTGATCAGTCCCTGCTCATCACCTGCGTCAATAACAATCAGACGTTTCAAAATTCCTACCTGCGGCGCAGCAAGCCCCACACCTTCAGCGTCGTACATCGTATCAGCCATATCATCCAGCAATTTTTGTACATTTGGTGTAATCTTTGGTACTTCTTTGGCCCTCTTGTGGAGTACCTCATCTGGTTCTTGAACGATAATGCGAATCGACATGTTGTAAGCACCTTCCTAATCCTCATCATAATTTCAGGACGATATTCTGTATTTTTGGTTTGTTCTTTTTATAATCTATGTTTATACCGCTTGTTTGCATCCACATTGCTGTATCATGCTTACATCAACATTTGCGGGTCTACATCCAGACTAATGAGTAATTTTTGCGCCTGAACATCATCGTCCATGCGCCGGGCCGTAGCCAAAGCGAGTGCGATGGCGTCGACATCCCCCCGCCATTTTATCATACATTGGAATCTGTATCTATTCTTGATCCGCGGAATTGGAGACGCTACCGGGCCCAGCACATCAAAGGCATCATTGCTGAAACGATCCAGACTGCCCAGCCATCCGGCTGCATTGGCCTTTTCTTTTAGTATGCGCGTGTAGTTCTCGGCAAGTCGGATCAGTACCGGAAGCTGCTCATGCGAAAAGGTCACCAAAATAAGGCGACAGTATGGCGGATATTGCAGATTCCGACGGTGCAATAACTCTTCGCGAACAAACGATACATAGTCATGCTGGCTCGCATGCCCGATGGAGTAATGTTCCGGCGTATAGGACTGGACAAACACCTCACCAGGCAATTGGTGACGACCGGCTCGACCAGCAACCTGTGTTAACAACTGAAACGTTTTTTCGGCGGCCCGAAAATCGGGTAAATTCAGTGCCGAATCCGCAGTTATGACGCCAACCAGGGTTACATCCGGGAAATCAAGTCCCTTCGCAACCATCTGGGTGCCGAGCAGTACGTCGGCCTTTTTCTCGCGAAACTGTTTCAAGAGCTTCTCATGAGCCCCTTTTTCCGTTGTTGTATCGACATCCATCCGAATGACCCGAATGCCCGGAAAGAGCTTCGCCAGCTCTTCCTCTACCCGCTGCGTACCTGTACCAAAGTAACGAATATGCTCACTTCCACAATCTGGACACACTTCTGGAGCTGCTTCTGCATAGCCACAATAGTGACAACGCAAGTTGTTCGAGCGCTGGTGGTACGTCAAAGAAATATCGCATTCAGGACAACCTGCCACATACCCGCAGCTCCGGCACATCACAAAGGTCGAATATCCACGGCGGTTCAACAGCAGCACCGTCTGTTCTCCACGCTCTATGCGCTCCTCCAGCCCTTTATGCAAAGCCCTGCTGAACATGGAGCGGTTACCATCCTTCAACTCTTCGCGCATGTCAACGATTCGCACCTCAGGCAGCTTGTTACCCAGCGCCCGTGTTGGCATTTTCAGCAAAAGTGGTGCAAACTCATCATTGCTCTGCGAGCGTGCGGCATAGTAACTTTCCAGCGAAGGTGTCGCAGAGCCCAGAACAACGACTGCCTGGTGCTGCTGTGCTCTTTTTACCGCTACATCACGGGCATGGTATTTCGGTGTTTCCTCCTGTTTGTAGGAAGTCTCATGTTCTTCGTCCATGATGATCAGACCGAGTCGGCTGAACGGAGCAAATACGGCTGAGCGCGCTCCAATCGCAACCTTCACCTGACCCTCACGAATTTTGCGCCATTCATCATAACGTTCACCGCCAGACAGACGACTGTGCATAACAGCAACCTGGTTACCGAAGCGCCCTTTGAAGCGCTCCACCATCTGTGGTGTCAGTGCGATCTCGGGCACCAGAACGATAGCCTGCCGATCCTGTTCAATGCACTGTTGAATGGTTTGAAGATAGACTTCCGTCTTGCCACTTCCGGTGACACCATGTAGCAGAAAGACTCCGTGACGTTGTTCCTGCAATCGGCCATTGATATCGTCATAGACCTGTTTTTGCTCATCGGTCAGAACCAGCGGTTCCGTCGCTTTGAACTTCCTGCCCTGATAAGGGTCACGGAAGACCTCAACATCCTCGGTTACGATTAACCCTTTTTCCTCAAGACCCTTCATCGTTGCCGCTGATACCTGCAGCGTAGATAACACTTCCTTCATCGGCATGGGCAGCAGCTCTTTCATTTCCAGCAAAAAGGTAAGAATCTCCTTCTGCCGCTGTGCTTTTGCCGGGAACGAAGCAAGTGCTTCCTGCGCAGCAGGGACATCTACAGCCAGATTCACAGACTTCATTGTTTTTTTATTCAACTTGTCCTTGATAGCCTGACTCTCCAGCAACACGCCACCAAGCAATAATTTCTTAATTAACGCCGCATGATTGGGGTATTTTCGACTTAGCTGTTGCAGCGGTATCTGACCTCGACTTTGGACAAAGCGGATGATATCCTGCTGCACTTTCTCCGTTGTAGACTCTTCTCCCCAAACAAGTAGAACCTCATTATCAGGCTGTGCACCAGCCACCTTTCCGTCCAATGCATCTCCCAGCGAGATGTAACGTTCCGCCTTGCCTTTCAATGCGGTTGGTACCATCACCTGCAATGACATAATCCGGTTGCTGGCATAACGCCCACTCATCCATTCGGCCAACTCAACCAAATCTTTGGACAATGGGGGAACGATGTCCAGCAACTCCTGAATCGGTTTCAGCTTGAAGGATTCCTCCCCGGTACGCGGCACAAGATCAATCACGAATCCCTGTACCGTCCGATGACCAAAAGGAACACCTACCCGGCTGCCGATCTCGATCCATTCCCTCATCGATTCAGGTACCAAGTAATCAAACGGCCGGTCTGTTGCCTTCACGGGAACATCGACAATGACCTTGGCAATCTCCATATCCTAATTCCTCCCGGCAATGCGCTCCGCAGCAATCCGGAGCAACCGATGAGCCACATCATCCTTGGCCATCACCTGTAGCTCCTCCACCAGACCCTCCCGGTCATAGATATGTACCGCGTTGGTGTCTGTTCCAAATCCTGCACCCGTGCGGGTTACGTCATTGGCTACGATCAAATCACAGTTTTTCCGTTCCAGTTTCTCACGTGCATACCTCTCAAGCGACTGAGTCTCCGCAGCAAAACCGATCAAAAACTGATGGGTCTTCCGCTTGCCCAGCGTTTCAAGAATATCTATATTTTTAACAAGTTCAAGCGACAGTGTGTCGCCTTTCTTCTTGATTTTCTCTGTGTAAACTTCCTTCGGACGGTAATCCGCTACAGCCGCCGCCTTAATCACGATATCCGCATCATCCCACTCACGCGATACCGCTTCATACATGTCCTGTGCAGACAGCACAGGAATGATCTCAACATTCCCTGGTGGCTGTGCCTGTGTATTACCCATGACGAGCTTCACATCGGCCCCCAAATCACGTGCAGCGGCGGCAATGGCAAATCCCATTTTCCCCGACGAATCGTTAGTAATGTAACGAACAGGGTCAATCCGTTCCACTGTACCTCCAGCCGTAACGACAACCTTTTTGCCTTGTAAAGGTAAAGCTTGTCCCTCCCGCGGACGAACTGCTGGCTCACGCTGTTCAAAGAAACGTTCTACCACATCCACAATGGACTCCGGTTCTTCCAGGCGCCCCTTGCCCACATATCCACATGCAAGCAGACCTTCACCAGGCTCGATCATCATCGTTCCTCGTTCAGCAAGCAGACTCATGTTATGCCGTACAGCTGGATGATCGTACATATGTACATTCATGGCTGGGGCAATCATTACAGGAGCTGTCGTTGCCAGAAGAGTCGTTGATAGCATATCATCTGCCATGCCATGCGCCATCTTGGCAATCACATTGGCCGTAGCGGGAGCAATCAGAACGAGATCAGCCAGATCGGCCAGATGAATATGGGATACGACGGAGGGCTCACGCTCATCAAATGTATCGGTATATACAGTGTTTCGGGTCAACGTTTGCAGCGTTAATTCGGTAATAAACTGTGTAGCGGAAGCTGTCATAATCACATGAACATCCGCCCCCTTTTGCACCAGTCTGCTGCACAATGTCGCCGCTTTGTATGCGGCTATGCCGCCTGTTACACCCAGCACGATTTTTTTACCGTTCAACATGTTTATTTCCCCCGATAGTTATACGACGTCTAAACAATGATTTCATTGAAATATGCTTATTCGTAAAAAAATAACAACCTCGCGGTTGTCAAATAAATGCGGCTTGCGCCGTATGCAGTTGAAGAGCAGCCGCAGGCGGCTTACTCTTCTTCTTCGTCTTGTCCTTTGATGACAACGAGCAGGTCTCCATAGATCTCTTCCAGTGCAACGCCAACTTGTTTGTGGGACTTCGCACCTCTTAAATCCGTTTTTTCACCTTCACGTAGCTGTCTGGCCCGGCGGGAAGCAGCAACAACAAGGGAATACTTGCTGTCGACTTTGTTCATCATTTCATCAATAGAAGGATACAGCATATTAAGAAACACCTCTTCGCATTAGTATAATCGCAAGTTGCCGCCTGACAGAACTCATGTGGCATGTCTTCACATTCGAGCAGTCCGAGATGGACTTCATCTGTACATGATATGACAACAGCCCCACTAATATCGCTTTCTGCAGCGGCAAAAGGGATTATTTATTGATCTTACAATGTTCGGCGATTATGATGCTTTCTATTCTCTTGCACGCCAAATCAATTTCATCATTAACAACAGCGTAGTCATACTGCTCCAGCAGACTGATCTCATCCACCGCTACGGACATCCGGTGATCAATCGTCGCCTGGCTTTCCGTACCACGGCCCTGAATGCGATCTTTCAGCTCGTCCAATGAAGGAGGCAGCAGGAAAACAAAGATCCCCTCAGGGAATTTCTCTTTCACTTTTAACGCGCCTTGAACTTCAATTTCAAGAATAATGTCATGGCCTTCGTTAATCGTTTTCTCTACAAAATCACGCGGTGTTCCGTAATAATTGCCGACATACTCGGCATGTTCCAACAATTGATCTTCTGCAATCATGCTCTGAAATTCTTCATGACTTCTGAAGAAATAGTTCACACCATGTTCCTCACCCAGACGAGGCTGACGGGTTGTCGCCGATACGGAATAGATCAATTCCGGCACCCGTTTGCGCAAAGCGTTGCATACTGTACCCTTCCCGACCCCAGATGGGCCGGACAACACTACCAGTAGTCCTTTAGACATATTACACTCCATTTTATTCGTCGTTGTCATCATCTTTCGAAGAAAGACGATGGGCGACCGTCTCAGGCTGAACGGCAGACAGAATGACATGGTCGCTATCCGTAATAATTACGGCACGAGTACGTCTTCCGTACGTTGCATCAATCAGCATGTGACGATCTCTTGCCTCTTGTATAATTCTCTTGATCGGCGCCGATTCCGGACTCACGATGGATATAATCCGGTTCGCCGATACGATGTTACCGAATCCAATGTTAATGAGTTTGATTGCCATAATCAGGTTCTTCCCCCTATACATGCGACTCTTTTGCCGAAATTTGGCCGATTATTCGATATTCGCCGCTTGCTCACGAATCTTCTCCAGTTCCGCCTTCATCTCGACAACACGGTTCACCAGAGCCAAATGGTTGGCTTTTGAACCAATCGTATTAACTTCCCGATTCATCTCTTGAATTAGAAAGTCCAACTTACGACCTACCGGTTCCTCACTCTTCAGCAGATCCCTGCTCTGTGCAAAGTGACTGAGTAGACGCGTAAGCTCCTCCTCTATGTTAGAACGATCGGCAAACATTGCAATTTCCATACCCAATTTATGCTCATCAAAAGGGAAAGAGCCTTCTTCCTGCATCTCCGTAAGTCGCTGCCTTAACTTGTTGCGGTAATCACTCACCACAGTCGGTGCAAGAGCGAGCATCTCGGTATGCAGTGACTCCAGACGGATAATCCGCCGTTCCAAATCACTGGCCAGATGAAGACCCTCGACAGCACGCATCTGCTCCAGGCTAGACAGAGCCACCTTCAATCCTTCCTGCAGTACCCGCTCCCATTCATCCTTCTGCTCTTCCGGAATAGAACTTGTCCCATCCGAATGAACCATGACGTCTGGCAGCCCAAGCATATCCACAATACTTGGTTTGCCCTGCATTCCAAAGTGAGTCTCCAGCTTCTCTGCAGCCTGAAGATAGGCCCTGACCGCCTGCTCGTTCAGAACAGCGGGAAGAGCCTGGTCTTCTTCTTTTTCTTTCATTACATAAACATCAATCCGCCCACGCTTCAAACGGCTCTGTACCATCTTCCTCAAACCGTCTTCATAATACGTCCACTCTCTTGGCAGACGCATCATCACTTCGCAATAACGATGATTAACAGATTTGATCTCTAATTGTACCTTATAGCCGCCAAAATGAAAGGCGGATTGACCGTATCCGGTCATACTGAATGACATCGGCATCACATCCGTTTTACTATTGTAATTGATTATTAGGGTTGAAACAAGTAGGACATTGATGCTCCGACTTCTCCCATACATATTGAGTCAGTTCAGCCGTCATGCCGTAGAACATAAAAGGGGTCATCAGATAGATCCCCTTGAAATGTGCTGTTGCTACGTCCAGCAATTCCTTGGCAATCTTTACACCCATGGCACGACCCTCTTCACCTTCCAGACCTGCCATGCGGGAACGCACTTCATCTGACAGTTGAATACCCGGAACCTCGTTGTGCAGATATTCTGCATTTCGACCGCTTGCCAGTGGCATGACACCTACAAAAATAGGTACGTCCAAGTGCTTGGTTGCTTCATGCATAGCCACAATTAATTCAGGGTCATAGATCGGCTGTGTCATGATGTAATCTGCGCCAGAGGCAATTTTCTTCTCCAGGCGCTGCACGGCTTTCTCCAGATATTTCACATTGGGATTGAACGCCGCTCCAATAACGAAGCCCGCTTTTTGCTTCAGCGGTTTACCGGAGAATGCAACCCCATCGTTCAATTGTTTGATCATGCGTATAATTTCAAAAGAAGTCAGATCGTATACCGAGCTTGAACCAGGCAGATCGCCAAATCGTGCAGGATCACCTGTCACTGCGAGCACATGATTAATACCCAAGGCATCAAAACCCATCATATGTGACTGTGTACCAATCAGATTCCGGTCACGGCAGGCAATATGCACGAGTGGACGGAGGCCCGTACGGTCCTGAACGAGATGACCCAGCGCCATGTTGCTCATACGTGTAACCGCAAGTGAATTATCAGCCAATGTCAATGCATCTGCTCCGGCTGCTTTCAATATCTCGGCACCTTTCATGAACTTGGCAATGTCCAGATCACGCGGCGGGTCGAGTTCAACAATGACCGTGTGGCGCTGCTTGACCAAATCCACGATGGTTGGCTGCCCTCCACGTCCGGCACGTTCATCCACATTTTCGTGTAATACAATACGTGGTTTGAATTCTGACGGATCGGGTTCCAATATAGGCAAAGGTACAAATTCAGCAAGCGCCTCTTTAATGGCGGTAATATGATCCGGTGTTGTACCACAGCAACCGCCGATAATACGAGCGCCCAGATCAGCAAATTGCACTGCCGTCTGACCAAAGTACTCCGGAGTTGCACCATAACGGAACTGACCATCCACATAATCTGCTGCACCCGCGTTCGGATAGACAGACATCGGAATACCGATACGTCCGGAGACGGTTTCCATGGCACGCATAATCCCGTTCGGACCGGAGCGACAGTTAAAACCGATGACGTCCGCGCCCTGCTCCCGCATGATTCGGAAGGCTTCCGGCATCGTATATCCATCCAAAGTATGTCCTACATCCTCAACAGCAAACTGACCAATCACGGGCAGATCACTGAGCTTGCGCGCTTGCAAAAGGGCAATATCCATCTCCTCAATATCATAGAAGGTTTCAAGCAGAATGCCGTCTACCCCTTCATCGAGCAGAGCAAAGATCTGTTGTTGATAGAAACGTTTCAGTTCACTTGTCGACACATTTGTCCGCTTGCCACCGCGAATGGAGCCAACTGCACCAAGAACATAACCGGTATCTCCCGCGACTTCTTTGGCAATACGTACACCCGCACGGTTCACATCCTCCACCTTGGACTCCAGGCCGAACTTGGACAACTTGTCGTAATTGGCAGAGTACGTATTCGTCTCGAATACTTCTGTACCTGCATCTCGATAACGTCGATGTACATCAGCCACCACTTCCGGTGAAATCAAGTTCAACTCTTCATATGAGATCCCCACCGGAAATCCCATTTGGTACAGAAATGTTCCCATTGCCCCATCTCCAACGAGAACCCGTTCCTGCATAGCCTTGCGCAAATCTGCCTTCATCCCTTTTCCCCCCGCCTGCTGTGATCATTTCATACTAATGTAACACAAAAAACGCTAACAAAACGAAGAAAAACACAGGTTTTTGTTGAATATCCAGCTCATATGGACTTTCTTGCCACACAGCTCCCGGTATGTCTCTGTACAGGAGACACACACTATCCCTTGACAAAAAAAGAGGCCCGCAGGCCTCCTCGATTAAACCATCCACTTTTTAGGATGTTACTCCCTTAAAAACAACTTCAGCAGGTCCAGTCATGTACACATGATTGTCAGCTTCATTCCACTCAATGTGGAGATCCCCACCCTTGAGGCTGATGACAGCTGTACGATCTGTATGTCCATTCAGAACAGAGGATACGAGGGTTGCGCAAGCTCCGGTTCCGCAGGCAAGTGTTGGGCCAGCTCCGCGTTCCCATACACGCATGTCTACATATCCACGGTCAGAAACTGTCGCGAATTCCACATTGATTTTTTTCGGGAACATAGGGTGTACTTCGAGAAGAGGTCCCCATGTCGTGAGATCAAAATTCACAGCATCATCCACATAAATGACCGCATGAGGGTTGCCCATGGATACAGCAGTAAATTTGAATGCATGTCCATTGGCTTCAATATAGTGATCGACCACGGGATTAGCATCCACCGTTGTAGGAACTTGAAGACCGTTCAGGATGGGCTCACCCATATCCACACGAACTGTTTCCACTTGACCATCACGAATGTTGAGGCTCACAGGTTGTACCCCTGCACCAATGGTTTCAATGGTAATCTGCTCCTGGCTGACATGCCCATGATCGTATACATATTTGGATACACAGCGGATCGCGTTACCACACTGCTCTGCCTCTGATCCGTCCGAGTTCATGATGCGCATCTGGAAATCCGCCTTCTCCGAAGGCAGTATATAAACCAGGCCGTCCGCACCGATACCAAAGAACCGGTTGCACCATTTCACAGCCAATTCCGCAGCATCTGCCGGAAGCTCTTTTTCACCAAATATAACGATAAAATCGTTCCCAAGTCCGTGCATTTTCGTAAATTCCATAACCTTGCCCACTCCTTTTGGCAGTCTGCTGCCAAAGCATTATCTTGCTCTTCTACAGGGTCACCATAGACGTTCATATTCAACATTTGAATACCAAAAAAGCTACCCTGCAAAATGCCAAAGCTTCCGCTTTGAATCATTTTGAGGATAGCATAACGAAACGGGTACGGAAAAGCTATTGATTTTATGCCGAAAACTTTGTACTTTTCGGTACGAAGCGTCCAGGACCCACGCGGCGACGGTTGCGACGGCCTCCCCAGACGCTGCCAGCTCCCATGAGGAACGTTGGAATGCCTGCGGCAACAATGGAGAGCGCCCACTCACGCATACCCAGAGGTACCGTTTTGAAGATCGGTTGCAAAGGTTCAACGTACATCACAACCAACATCAGCACAACCGATGAAATGACGGCCAGAACAAGGTACTTGTTCTGTAGCGGATTCCGATGAAAAATCGACCGTGAACTGCGGCAGTCAAAAACATGAATGAGTTGAGCCAGAACGAGTGTAGCAAAAGCCACAGACTGTGCTTTGATCAGTTGACCCGGGTTATCCGGTGCAGCCTGAAGAGTAAGCCAGAAGGCCCCGAGTGTACATAATCCGATCAATACACCCCGGCTGACGATTTTCCATCCCAGTCTGCGGGCAAAAATATTTTCCTTGGCACCCCGAGGCTTGTGTTCCATCAAATCCTTTTCAGGCTGATCCACACCCAGCGCCATGGCAGGCAAGCCATCCGTCACCAGGTTAACCCACAGAATCTGAATAGGCACGAGCGGCAACGGCAAGCCCATCATCATCGCAAAAAACATAGTCAAAATCTCACCTACGTTCGATGCCAGCAAATAACGGATAAACTTGCGGATGTTCTCATAAATATTACGGCCTTCTTCAATGGCAGCCACAATGGTCGAGAAGTTATCATCACTCAGAATGAGTGCGGAAGCTTCCTTCGTGACATCCGTACCTGTAATGCCCATCGCTATACCGATGTCAGCCGCCTTAATGGCTGGAGCATCATTGACCCCATCTCCCGTCATGGCGACGACATGTCCCTTGCGCTGGAACGATTTCACGATGCGAAGTTTGTGTTCCGGCGATACTCTGGAGAACACATAAATGCCCTCTACCTGTTTATCCAGTTGTTCATCCGTCATACCTGCCAGTTGCTGTCCACTTAGTGAAGCTCCTCCGCGCGGAAGAATCCCCAGTTGATGGGCAATCGCCTCTGCCGTGGTTCCATGGTCCCCTGTGATCATTACGGTACGTATGCCGGCCTTACGGCAAGTTGCAATCGCATCTCGCACTTCACGCCGCGGCGGGTCGATCATACCTGCAAGCCCTACGAATACAAGTTGACTTTCGGCAGCATGTTCGTCAGCCACTTTTTCTTCCGGCCGCACTTCACGGTAGGCCATACCCAGGACACGCAGTGCTGATCCGGCCATACTTTCATTGGCTGCCATGACTTTCTGCCGCAGCGTTCCGGTGAATGGTACTACCCTGCCTTCCCATAAAATATAGCTACAGTGTCCAATCAGCACATCCGGTGCACCTTTGGTATAGATCATTCGTCCACCCTGATGATGTACCAGAACAGACATGCGTTTCCGCTCCGAATCAAACGGGAACTCTTGCTGACGTGTATACAACTCTTTGAGTCCTGCCGGGGTCAGGCCCATCTTGGATGCGAGTGTAACCAGAGCTCCTTCCGTTGGATCGCCTTTCAGCTCCCAAAAAACACGATCTCCCTTAACCGCTTCTTCGGGTTGCTCCCCTTTTTTCCGGCCATTCTTCCCGTCTTTTTTGGGTTCCTTGCCCTTTTTCTTATTTCCCGCCTCGTTCGCAACAGACTCGACAATACTGGCATTATTACACAGCGCGCTAATCTGGAGCATTCTTCTTAATGACTGGTCACTCTTCAGCTCCACCAACCGGTCATTCTCCAGCATGTTTCCTTCGGGTGCATATCCGTCCCCGGTCACCTTAATACTACGACCCTCCAGCCATACATCCGTCACTGTCATCTTGTTCTGGGTCAACGTGCCTGTTTTATCCGAGCAGATTACGGATGCACAGCCAAGGGTTTCGACGGAAGGCAGCTTTCGTACAATGGCTTTTCGTTTGATCATTCGTTGCACGCCGAGTGCGAGTGCAATCGTGACTATGGCAGGCAAGCCCTCCGGAATGGCAGCCACCGCGAGGCTAACCCCTGCCAGAAACATGCCAACGGCTGGTTGTCCATGCAATATTCCTGCGACAACGACCATCACGGTTAAGCCCAATGCAACAAAAATCAAAATTTTGCCCAATTGTTCCAGTCTGTGCTGTAGTGGGGTCTCCTGTTCTTCCGTATTCTGGATCAGATCGGCGATCTTGCCCATCTCCGTCTCCATGCCTGTACGGATAACCACCCCTTTGGCTGTGCCACGAGTGATCATGGTTCCCATGAAACCAATGTTTTTCTGATCACCAAGTGGAACATCTTCGTCGGCGATTGGACGGCAATGTTTGCTTACGGGAACCGATTCACCGGTAAGTGCCGACTCCTCGACATCCAGGCTGTTCGTCTCCAGCCAGCGCACATCCGCAGGTATACGGTCACCACTTTCCACCATAATAATATCACCGGGCACAAGCAGTTTGGCAGCCAGATGCACTTCCTGGCCCGACCGAAGCACTTTGGCAAGAGGAGCCGACAACTGTTTGAGTGCACGAAGCGATCGCTCCGCCCGAAATTCCTGTACGAAACCCAAAATAGCGTTCAGAACGATAATCGCAACAATCGTTACCGCATCCAGATACTCTCCAAGCAATCCGGATACCAGCGTTGCTCCCATCAACACCAATACCATAAAATCCTTGAACTGATTCAAGAGCAGTGTGATTGGAGATATGCGTTTCCCCTCGCTCAGCTCATTTGAACCGGCGGCTACCCTCTTCTCTGCCACAGCTTCATCTGTTAACCCCTCCTGCGGGCTGACGCCAAGAGTGTTGCGAAGCTCTTCATCGTTTAATTGATGCCACTTGGTATGTTCCATGCTTCAAGATTCCCTCCCAGTCTGTATTTCATCTGCAAAATAAGCTCACTGCTTCACCGGCGCGCTGGTCAACAGGCTGTACACAATGCCGGACAAACTACCTGCTCTATATGTATTCGGACAGGTCTGCAATTAGCACCCGGAAGGTGAATCCTTTCCCTGATGGACAGAATAGGCTAGAATAAAAGTCTGCGATGTTCTCTGCGCAGTACCGATTCCAGTGTTCAACTGCAAGCAACGAAGAATATGCAGCCGGTCCTGGTTTTTACATAACCTGGTTGCTCGTTTCAGTTATAGATGAAGCATCTAGCATAATATCATGCAGATGCTCGATAGAGAGGAAGTGGATAAAATGGCATTGGACGGCATCGTAACACGAGCCATTGTTCATGAACTGCAAGGCTGCATTGGCGGACGTATCAGCAAAATTCATCAGCCTAATGGTCATGATGTAGTTCTCACACTGCGTGCTCAGCGCGGAAATAGTAAATTGCTTGTTTCGGCAAGCCCAACATATCCCCGTGTACATTTTACGGAAAAGACATTCCTTAACCCCACTGAAGCACCTATGTTCTGCATGCTGCTTCGCAAGCATTGTGAAGGGGCAATCATTGAAGAGATCCGCCAGATTGGCATGGAACGTATCATTCATATCGATGTGCGCCAGCGCGATGAACTGGGTGATGTGTCTATGAAACGGATCATCATTGAGCTGATGGGGCGTCATAGCAATATTATTGTCATGGACCCGGTCACAGGAACGATCCTGGATGGAATTCATCATGTGACTCCTTCCATCAGTAGTTACCGGGTGATCATGCCTGGATTTTCATATACGGAACCACCGGAACAACATAAGAGCAATCCATTGGAAGTAAGCAGAACTGAATTCGAAAACAGCTATAACACCTCTGAAGAAGAAGCTTCACGCTGGCTTGTGAATTCGTTTAGCGGTCTTAGCCCATTAATCTCCGGAGAAATCACTTCTCGGGGATCTGCTGCTGAAAGCACAGAGTCAACTGTAATCGATAGCGAGATCCGTATTGAGGCTGGAGCGCTCTGGAACGCTTTTGATTCCGTGATGGCACCCGTCAAAGACCATATCTACAGTCCCGTAACCGGAATGAACGCCAAAGGCAAAATGATTTTCTCGGCCGTGCATCTTCATAGTATTCAGGACTTGGAGAAAACCTATGACACGATGAGCAAGTGCATGGAAGATTATTATGGTGATAAAGCCGAGCGGGATACGGTAAAGCAGAGAGTGAGTGATCTGCTACGTTTTCTGCAGAATGAGCGCAGCAAGAACATCAAAAAGCTGGACAACCTGAATAAGGACTTGCTGGACGCGGACGATGCAGACAAGTTCAGACTTTGGGGTGAATTGCTGTTTGCCTCCCTGCATCTAGTCAGTAAAGGGGACAAGAGTGTAGAGCTTGTGAACTTCTATGATGAGAATCAAGCCAACATGACCATCCAGCTTGATCCGCTGCTTACACCGTCGGACAACGCACAGCGCTATTTCAAGCGATATAACAAATACAAGAACAGTCTGGCTGTCATTCATGAACAACTTGGCAAAACCAAAGACGAGATTGCTTATCTAGACAACCTTTTGCAGCAACTGTCCATTGCATCCATGAACGACATTGAGGAAATACGGGATGAGCTTGTGCAGCAGGGGTACCTTCGTGACCGTAACAAAAAGGGCAAAAAGAAAAAGAAAAATGATCGCCCTACCGTTCATCAGTTCACGTCCTCAGAGGGCATTGATATCCTGGTGGGCAAAAACAATTTGCAGAATGAGTATGTGACCAACCGTTTGGCGTCTGCCAACGATACATGGCTTCATACGAAAGACATCCCGGGTTCGCATGTCGTCATTCGCAGTACAGACTTTGGCGAAGCAACATTGGAAGAAGCTGCTCAACTCGCGGCCTATTTCAGCCAAGCCAAAGAATCGAGCAGCGTACCTGTGGATTACACATTTATCCGTCATGTGCGCAAACCAAGTGGTGCGAAGCCAGGATTCGTCATCTATGATCATCAGAAGACCTTGTTCGTCACGCCTAATGATGAATTGATCAAGAGTCTGCCATCCACCATTAAAAATGGGTAAGGCTATATAAGTTGAACTAAAGATTATTTACACGGACACTACGATGACAGAATAACCTTCCAATCGCTGTTATGGATAAAGGCGAAGCTTATGCTTCCGAAGTAGCTTTCTTGCAGAAAGCTTTTAGCTCCGCTTTTTCAGGTTTTTTCTGTCCTCTCCGTTATCGTGTAAATGATTAGTTCAACTTATATAGATGTAACAGTAACAATAGCAAAATCCCCTGAAGAGTAAACGGTTCAGGGGATTTTGCTAGTTGCATTGTTTGTTTGAATTAAATGTGAATCTAAGATTATTTATCTCCTTATTGAATATTAATTCATTTATATGTATAATAATTCAATTGTAGTGAATTAAAAACGATAATTAAGGATGTGTACCATGACCATACATATTAGAGAGACTCAACCTGATGATCTGAAATCACTGACTGCATTGATGCATGACTATGTGGTGGGATTCTACAACAACCCCTGGCCTGGTGATCAATCCATCGAGCTTTTGATTAACAACCTGCTTGATCAGCAGATCGGTGCACAATTTGTGGCAGAACAGAACGGAAAATTGATCGGATTCTCCACATTATTCTTTACTTACAGCACGATGAAAGCGAAGCGCGTAACCGTTATGAATGATCTTTTTGTCGTGGAAACCTGTAGGGAGGGTGAGGCAGAAGCCTTATTATTTGAACACTGTCAGCAATACACCCGTGAACAAGGATGTGCTTACATGTCCTGGATCACTGCGGTGACTAATGAACGCGCACAGAAATTATTCGAACGTCTCGGAGCTACACGCGGCGCTTGGGTAAACTATTCTATTAAGTAAGCCTCTATTCAAAAAAGGACATGAGTACATGAGGGCTGAGCCCTGACCATGTGTCATGTCCTGAATTTATTTAACATTTCAATGTGCCAACAGAAGTGAACATCCATGATACTCAAGCAGCAGCGTCTAATATTTCCCGCTTACTTCCTCTTGCTGTGAACAGCTGCCTGCAGCCTTTCCAACACATCCACTGATACCGTCTTGCTACCGAGATCTCCATGAAAAACAACACCTTGCCGTTCACCATGATAATCCGATCCACCCGTTTCAATAAGATCATATTCCTTGGCCATTTCAGCATATTTGCGTTCCTCTTCCGGTCCATGGTCCGAATGAAATACCTCCATACCGTCCGGACGAGAGTCTGTGATGATACGACGAACCAATTCATCGTCTCCATACAGCCCCGGATGGGCGATAACAGCAGCTCCACCAGCAGCTCTGATCCACTCGCACGCATCCTTAGGCGCAACTCGGGGTACAGACACGAAGCCAGGCTTGCCCTCAGCAAGGTAACGATCAAATGCATCTCGCATGTCGACAGCATATCCTTTCTTTACAAGCACATCGGCCATATGAGGTCTGCCAATGCTTTCATCCGGCTCTAGCGGCCGTCCCAGCCCGTCCAACACTTCCCGCCAGCTTATCTCAAGACCAAGCTCTTGAAGTTTGGCTATGATCAGATGATTACGTTCTTCTCGCGCTTGTCTTAATCCGCGCAACTCTTGCAGGAATTGCTCATCCTCTGTATTCACGTAATAGCCAAGCACATGAATATCCTTCCCGCCAGCCCGGGTACTGATCTCCACACCGGCAATGACTTCGATGTCGTACTCTACCCCGGCCCGCTGTGCTTCCGCTACACCAGCTACCGTATCATGGTCCGTTAGGGCAACCGCAGATAATCCTTTTCGCTTGGCGAGCTTCACATTATCGGTGGGTGATTGCATTCCATCCGAGGCTTGGCTATGGGTATGAAGATCACAGCGTCCTTGACGTTGATCCATGAACAACAGCTCCTTTGTTTATGGTGGGATTATAACTCAACTTTAGCCTGCTATTATGCCTTTTCCGTCTTGTGTTCCAACTCATTCTGCTCCTGTAGACGCAGATAGTTCAGGAAAGCAACAGCGGATAGAGGCAACAAGGACGATTTAAGATGGATGGCATAGAACTGCCGTTTGAATTCGAGTCCTCGGATATCCACAATATGAACGAGACCCAATGCCAGTTCATGCTGCACCGAAGAAGGAGATAACATCGTAATGCCCACCCCTGCCTCCACAGCCGATTTTACCGCTCCTGTGCTACCAAGTTCCATCACAACATTCATATCCTGTGGATCAATTTTTCTCTTTTGCAGTTGGTCTTCCATCACCTGTCGTGTACCGGAACCCTTCTCTCGCAGGACAAAAGGGTAATTCATCACATCTTCAAGATTGACTTTGCCTCGCTTAGCCAGATCATGCCCGGCAGGTACAATCAGTTTCAGTTCATCTTGCATGACAGGCTCCACAATCATATCCGGGTGGTGCACCGGCGCTTCAATAAGGCCAAAATTAAGCTGATGTTTCAATATATCATCCATGATTTGCGTTGTATTCATCACTTTCATGACGATAGAAATATCGGGATATTGACGTGCAAACGGTCCAAGCATGCGAGGGAGCACATATTCCCCAATCGTTAAACTGGCTCCAAGCTGAAGTCGGCCCTGCAACATCTGGGTAAATGCCGACATTGCCTCATCGGTCTGTCTGACCAAATCAACGCTCCGTTTGGCATGAGGCAATAATGTCCGGCCAGCCTCGGATAATTCTATTTTTTTGGTGGAACGATGCAATAACTTGGTCCCATAATAGTCCTCCAGGGATTGAATCTGCATCGTCACTGCGGGTTGTGTCATATGTAATGCTTGTGCAGCAGCGGAGAAGCTGCCCTTCTCTGCTACCGTATAAAAAATATGCAATTGATGAAAATTCATATCTTCGCCCCTCTTCGAGTACACTCCCTATATTGTAGCCGATTTCCACGCTTGCCAACAAAAAAAGCATGCAGCTTGTCTGCATGCGATGGTACCTGAATCTATGATTTCAACATATTGGATCTACTCCACTTACTTATGCTTGCGACTATTTTTGACCAGCGTCATTCTTCTTGAATGTCTGAGCCATGAATAATACGATTTCAGGTCTCTCAGTTCAATGGTCTCCGACATTCGCCCCAGAAACGTCACTACAATCATTTTGTGCAGCGGGTTGCCAGCAATATCATATTCTCCTTCAAGTTCGGAAAATTCGGCGACCACGACCAGATCCTCATCAATAAGGTAGACGTCCTGTTCATTACGGTAGTATGGTGTTATACGGTCCTGCTTCAGACACTCCCATAACCACGCCGCAATATGATCATCATCACTACGTGCAGGCTCAATACGGTCTTCATACCGCATCTTGGCATGATGGGTAATGACGATGTCGGCCACTTTCTTGTCTCCAAGAGCCACGAAAAACGGCTCGTAGGTGCTCCAACGTTGCATCACCTTATCACGCATGGGAATCACTCTCCACCAGATAGGACTTTCTATCTATTTATTACCAAATATATTACAACATAAGTCCTGCAACCTCAAGGCGTAAGTTTAACTTTTTTTCACAAAAGCCTATTTGTGAATAATTTAAGAAAAGAGCGACCACAAAGGGTCCCTCCAGTTCCTCGTCTATACTCCATAAAAGCTGGTTTTATCCATGGTTTTGCTGGCATACTCTGTTTTGATCTCATTTCGATACGAACGTTCGATTTTGCGCACATAGGAAAGTCGCTTCACATTTTTCATCGTATCATCTGCCCGTTCTGCATTAACATACATGACCACATAATGCATACGGCGGGAGATATAATGCACGGTGCCATATTTTTCGAGATTACGGGCAGCCTTCAAATCACTGACCCAAATAATGAATCCAGTCCGTTCCGCAAACATCATCGTTCCCCGCCTTTCTATAATGGAGACCGGCGCCTTGGATGATTGTTGCTCGGTCACTTGCACCAAGCAAGCATTCATCCCCGGATGATTGTTGCTCGGTTACTTGCACCAAGCAAGCATTCATCCCCGGATGATTGTTGCTCGGTTACTTGCACCGAGCAAGCATTCATCCCCGGATGATTGTTGCTCGGTCACTTGCACCGAGCAAGCATTCATCCCTAAGATCCGATCTGTCTGAGTCTGAATTAATTACCCGATGCTGGCTACTTAACTGCAACCGCACTTGCCACCACTACCGCAGCCGCCCTTCGGATTCGGATCATTGCTCGGCACCTTAATGGTTGTTGATACGGCAAATGCAATGGTCTCTGACATCTGAAATAACATCTCATCCAGCGACTTCTCTGCCTGCTTGAAGCGGGCTACCGCTTCAAAATTCTCCAACTCCATTTCCAGAGCGTTCACTTGATCTTTCGCTGCGTGAAAATCCGGGTGGAAATGACCGAAACGTTGTGTTTCTTCAAATAATTCCTTCTTGGCATTCAGCTTTCGGATCCCCGCTTGAATCTCAGGGTTACTCTCGACTTGCTGCTTCCAATATAAATAATCCGATACTTCGGCAGATTGGTTAATCATGTCGCCCAGTTCATATGCGCCCGTTAACACTTGGGCCATATCGACCGTGTTCATTTCCGCTACGCTCATGAAATTCATCCTATCTATATATAAAGTTCTACTTAACGTAGACTACTTCATCATAGCATATCCATGAATAGTTAAGAAGAGTTTTTCCTACAAATAGAAATAGATGGAACCCAGAAATTCGGGTTTGGTCCTGGCAATCCTCTGAAATGATCAGGTTATGACATCACCAGGCAGGATAAGACGCATTGTATCCCACTCTGACGGGGAGAATGTACGCCATTCAGTCTCTGACGTATGTTCATTTGAATCCAGTATGCACCAACCGCTTAATGTCCATTGTTCATGTCCCTGTACCTGATGTGGAATGAGATATTGGGTACATTTATCCTGTTGTATTCCCAGCTTGGTCTGCCACTCAATGGCTTTGGTAACGATCTGTCGTGCTGTTGACATATGATATCGCCGCCACTCCCTGTACCAGTTCTCCGGTATCTCATCAACCCCCAACATAGAGTACGTCTTCTCGATAACAGAATCATCCCGTTCCATCGCATGGAATAATACAGGGACTTCAACCAGACCTTGATTACGGGGTGAGTAGAAAGACAAATACATATCGCTCAGCACATCTTTTTGGATTAAATCCTGATCTGAGGTCGTGTCTCTACACGCTTCCATGTACCGTTCTATATTCGAGGGTGCACAGTCTGCTTCCTTTCCCCAACCCTCTAATGCAATAAGAACATGTTCCGGCACACCTGTCAGGGCATACTGATACAGAAAATTCATTATTTTTTGCAGTTCCATTCCTCCAGCTATGGCCGAGAGCATTCGTTCACGCGTCAAGCGATAGATGGACATATGATCACGGGTAACCCGTTCAGCGCATAGATCCAGCATCCAGTACATATCAGGTCTCACTTCAGGTGGCACCAACATTTCGAAATCAGCCTGCACGTAAAACCCACACTTCTCCGTTTCTGTGACCCTCTCTTGCCCACGATATAACAGGCTTTTCGGTTCGATCAACCAGCGAAATGCCAGCTCCCCTGACGAATTTTCTCCAACTTCACCGTAACCCCAACCAGCCAACGCATTAAGCCAGCTTCTGATCTGTGGTTCCCATTTCGAATTCAATATTCGGCACCATAGGTCCTTTCCCGGAGTAAGGACTGTCAATTGATTACGAAAATGCTGCAACGCAGGTTCGGTATCCCCATATCTGCCCACACAAGCATGATATATCTCCCGATGCATCTGGGTCCATGAGAGTTTTAACCATTCTTGTAATTGATCATCTACGATCTGAATTCGGCCTTTTACCTTCTGAGCCAGATTCAGACTAAGTAGCAGATCGAGAAGGATTGCAACGTGGATCGGATATAGGTCCGAATCTTCATATCGGATGCGCAAACCATCAAAGTCTGCAGAAGAAAGTACCGTTATCACACTTAATTTTTGAATCGTTCTCTTATGTATGGTGCCCTTACCTGTCAAGGGCAACCCTTCTCTTCTTATCCATGCGATCAGATGGAGCAACTCTCCAGCTATATCCGGCTTTCCCTCCTCTAATACATCAGCATGTATCGTCATCTGTTCAACGTATACACCCACTCTTCGGGCATAAGCAGTCGTCAATATCTCCAATAAGAAAACAGGAATATAAAATAAACGTTCTCCCAACTCTTATAAACAGACTCAATCCATCTTCGATTTTTCAGCATCGCAAATGTAGCTTTGGCCTCTGCACCACTTATCCCTTCAATAGCCCATTGTTCTGGTGGCATGAGAGAAGAAAAAGGTTGTCCCGCATGTTTGTGAAAAATGGCACCAAGCACTCGCTGTTCTACTGAAGTAAGCTCCGACCATGAATTAAGGTCGGGTTGTACGGCAGGCACATCTTTGGGGTCTAATGATGGGTCCAATGATGGGTCCAATGAAGATGACATTCCTATTCCCTCCTTTTCCACAAGTGCTAACAAACTATTCGGATTCATGAACGACAGCATACTCATAGCCCTGCTCAACCAAGAACATCTGACGATTTAATGCAAACTCCTGTTCCTTACTATCCTCTGATACCAAAGCGTAGAAGTACGCCTTGTTCTCCCCAGATTTCGGTCTCAAAATCCGTCCCAATCGCTGTGCCTCTTCCTGCCTTGAACCGAAACTGCCTGATATTTCAAGAGCAACCGCAGCATCAGGTAAATCCACGGCAAAATTGGCTACCTTGGACACAACAATCGTTCTAATCTCACCTCGCTTAAATGCTGAAAACCATTGTATTCTCTCTTGCTGAGACATTGCTCCTGAGATCAGAGGTGCTTCAATTTCCCGGGCAATCATCTCAAGCTGAGTCAGATATTGTCCAATCACAAGTGCAGGCAGATCCCGATGACGCTCCAGCAAACGCTTGACTACATGCACCTTTGCCGGATTTTCAGCAGCCAAACGAAATTGATGCTTCGCCTCAGCTTGCAGATAATTCGATCTTAACTCTGACGAGAACGGGACACGTATCTCCTGACACTGTACATCAGCAATCCAGCCTTGCTGCTCCAGTTGTTTCCATGGCATATCATAGAGTTTCGGTCCAATCAACGAGAATACATCCTGTTCACAGCCATCCTCTCGAACCAGTGTGGCTGTTAATCCCAGCCTTCGCGTAGCTTGGATATCCGCAGTTGCACGAAACACCGGGGCTGGTAGCAAATGCACTTCATCATAGATGATCAGACCCCATTGCCGCTCGCTGAGCAGTTTGATATGGGTAAAATCAGCATCCTTTGATTTCCGATGCGTAAGAATCTGATAGGTTGCCACCGTCACAGGTTTCACCTGTTTCTTCTGACCGGAATACTCACCAATCTGTTCACTGGTAATCGTTGTTTTGTCTTGAATTTCCTGAATCCACTGTCGCACAGACGTTGTATTGGATGTCAAAATGAGGCATTCACATTGAAGCCGCTCCAGAACGGCTATGCCAATGACCGTTTTACCAGCTCCACAGGGCAAGACAAGCAACCCGCTGCCCCCCATGCCCTCACTGCCTTCAAAAGCATCCACGGCTTCTCTCTGGTATGAACGTAACGCAAACCGCTCTGATTGATCACCAGAAACATTGCACTGCCATTCAAATGAAAGCCTGGTTCCCTCCCGATATCCCACATAATCAAGCACCGGATAACCCAGACGTGTTAATTCCCTCTTCAATAAACCTCTCTGTTCCCCTGACAGCAGAAGCTCATGAGCATCCGTGCGTTCCATGCGAAAGGCAGCTATTGTTTTCAGTCTGCTCAGTTCATCCAGTAATTGCTCATCTTCACTGATCAGACGCATTCTGATGTGATCTGCTTCAGAATGTAGCTTTAATTTGCCATACTGATCTATTATTCTTCGAACATCCTGCATTAGTGCTGCAGGCACATTCCAGCGGGATACCGACTCCAGACTGCTAATGACCTGATCTGCATTCCATCCCAGTGCAGCTGCATTCCAGAGGGACAGTGGCGTAATTCGGTATGTATGAAACCCCGCCGGTGTCTTGACCAGTTCTGAATACATCCCGATTTGCGCTCTTGCTCTTTCGAATCCAGGATGGCCGACTTCCAGCAAAACCGTAAAATCTCGCTGCACGATACAGGCATCCGTTCTTTCTATATGTTCCGATCCTTCCATTCAGCCCTTCCTCCTATCACAAAAAAAGTCCAGTTTCGGTAACCACCGAAATGAACCTCTATAATTGCCAGTTCAAAAAGTCTAATTTTCAGTACCGAGAAGATGGAATGAAGCTAGAAATGGAGTAGCGGAGCGTAGGAAACCTACGTGAGCAACGGACATTTCGGCTGAATTTCATATTCGATGCTGATGATGCCGCTAGGCATGATTCGTAATCAAAAGTGGACTTTTTGAACAACCTCTATAAAAATCCACAAAAAAGCATCCTGCTCATACCTTGGTATGAAAAGGATGCCCAACTGCCTATAATGTCATTCGGCTGTATATCCCTTCGCCATGGCAATAAACAATTGTACAGCCGTTTGCATGGCGTCTTCATCAAAATCAAACATCGGATGATGATGCGGATAGATGGCATTTTTATCCGGATTGCCGGCTCCGACAAACATAAAGCATCCCGGGATCTTCTGCAGGTAATACGCAAAGTCTTCCGCAGGCATTAACATCGGAGATGTTTGCACACGTTCTGTACCAAATACTTCAGTAGCTTCTCTGAAGAAACGTGCTGTCTCCTGTTCATCATTCACCACAGGTGGATACCCTATAATATAATTCACTTGAGTCTCTGCTCCATACGCAGCACCTGTCTGAGCCACCATGGTAAGCACCCGCTCTTTCATCCCCATTCGTGTCTCTTCATCGAATGTTCTTACCGTGCCGCTCATTTTACACTGCTCTGCGATCACGTTCTGAGCAGAACCCGCCTGCATTGTACCAATGGTCAGCACCGCAGGGCGCAATGGGTCAACTGAACGACTAACAACAGTCTGAAGTTGCATCACAAGTGCAGACCCCACAATAAGACTGTCAATCGTGGATTGCGGCATCCCGCCATGTCCACCTTTTCCTTTGATTTCAATGTAAAAGTCATCTGCTGCCGCCATCATCGGCCCTGCTGTACTGGCAACAACGCCCACAGGAAGCGGGGTCCACAGATGAATTCCGTATATAACATCCACACCCTCAAGTGCGCCATCCGCAATGACTTGAACTGCACCGCCTGGCAGCAGTTCTTCTGCTGGCTGGAACAAAAAGCGAATCTCGCCTCGAATCTCCTGTTGGTGACGGCTGAAATACAATGCAGTACCCAGCAAAATGGAGATGTGACCATCGTGGCCGCATGCATGCATTGCCCCGGCTTGTTGTGAAGCATATGCTATATCTTTCTCATCCTGAATGGGTAGTGCGTCCATATCCGCTCGTAACATAACGACAGGTCCAGGCTTGTCCCCACGAATGGTACCAATCACGCCATGACCGCCTACATGACGTCTCACTTCGACTCCAAAGCTCTCCAACATGTCTGCTACAAAAGAGGATGTCTTCTCCTCATGAAAGGAAACTTCAGGATTACGATGAAGGTGACGCCGCCATTCCACCATGTGGATCTGCAGATCTTCCCACCATATATTATTAGTCATGTCTCTCCATCCTTTCAATCTGGAACGGAACTTAGTTCAAGCCCGAACCTTCCTCCTCAAACCTATTGCTGTATATTGTAGCAGAATTGGAAGAAAACCGATACGAAACGCCTCTGGAAAGCTTGCACGAGAAGGGGAAACATACTATCATGAACTAGAGAAATGCACGAGAAATTATACTCGGAAGCTTATGAGGAGGATCAGACGCTTATGATTTTTGAGAATACAGGCTTGGATGGCTTGAAAAGCGACTTGGCATACCTGGATGAGAGCGCCGAGAAAGTCGGATTTGTCCGGTGGCAATGGGAATATTACCGTGCTACATATGACTACAAAATTGAAGATGAACAAACCAAATCAGAATACTTTGTACGCATTAATACCCGCGCAGTAGAAGGCAAACTGGAAAAACCGGATACCGTTCTTGCTGTTGAAGCGGTTTATCTTGGCAAAGCTACCTTCCCGCATGGCCTTGATTATGACTCTTCCGTTCCGCAGCCAGTCGTGAAGCTGGCAGCCCAAAAATTACAGCAGCTCAAAGAACTGCTGGAAGCTTAGGCTGGGCCAAACCATGAAACAACAAACGGCCCAAACGAGAACGAAGAGAGGCACGCCGGATTTTCAACTGCTAATCCTCACTTTATTGTTGGTGGGCTTCGGACTGGTGATGGTATTCAGCTCCAGTTCCAGCATCGCAATCGCAAGCGAAAGATTTAACAATGATGCCCTTTACTTCACGAAAAAACAACTTATGTGGGCGGTTATCGGTCTATTTGGCATGTTTTTTGCCATGAACATCCGTTTTAACAAGTACAAAAAGCTCTATGCACCTTTTTTCCTGTTCACCACGGTATTGCTATTGATTGTTTTGGTCTCAGGTGCAGTATTAAACGGTGCACGAAGCTGGATTCGTATCTTTGGTTTCAGTCTTCAGCCTGCGGAGTTCGCAAAAATTGCTATCATTCTATATCTCTCTGCTCTTATCACCAAAAAAGGTGAGAAATTCAGGGTTTTCAAGACAGGGTATTTTCCCGTCTTGTTCATCGTTGGATTCATCGCAGGACTGATCATGCTGCAACCAGACTTTGGTACCACCTTCATCCTGGTGTCCACCTGTGGTCTCTTGATCTATGCCGGTGGAGCCAGTATGAAACATATCCTGGGTTCGATTCTCTTGGTTGTACTCGGTGGAGCACTGGCGTTCGGAGCGAATTCCCTGTTCTCTTCCATGTCTCCTTCAGACACGACAACGGCTACAACAGCGGTTACTGCCGAGCAGAACTACAAGATCGGACGTATTCAGGCTTTCCTGAATCCATTATCTGATATTAATGGCGGAAGTCTTAACCTTTACCGCTCCCTCGTTGCCATTGGTGATGGCGGCATGACGGGTTCCGGGATTGGACAAGGTACGATGAAGCTGCACTATTTGCCCAATGCGTATAATGACTTTATCTTCTCTGTCATCGGGGAAGAACTTGGTTTCATTGGCACGACATTATTCCTGCTCGTGTACCTGTACTTCATCTGGCGAGGAATTATCGTCTCGCTGCGTTGTCCCGATCCATTCGGAACACTGGTCGGTATAGGTATCATGGGATTGATCGCGATTCAGGCGTTTATCAACATCGGTGGGGTAACTCAGACCATTCCGGTAACGGGGGTTACGCTTCCGTTTATCAGTTATGGGGGAACTTCACTCTTTGTAATGATGGTGGCGATGGGCATTCTGCTCAGCATCTCGCGCACCAACAATCTGGATGTGATCAAGGAAGAGAAAACCAAGTCAGTGACTGTACAGACACAGACTCGCACCTCTCCTGCTCTTCGTTCACGTGAGTCCATCCGTCGGATTCGGTAAATGGGATTGGTTTTATATGAACAAAGCTCGAATTAAATTATCAATAGAAAAACAACAAAAAGAGGCTGTGCACCCGATGGGATGCGCAGCCTCTTTTTATGTGCTCGATACAGTCTGTCTATCAAGATGAAGAACGAAGTCCATATGCCTCTGTTCTCCATCGCGGATTGCGAAAGGTTACAGATCGTCGCCTCTGAAAGATACGCCTTCTACCTTAACATTGACTTCAACCACGCGTAATCCGGTCATGGTCTCTACCGCTTCTCTTACATTCTGCTGAAGCATACGGGAAACTTCATGAATCGGGGTTTCGTACAGGACGATGATGCGCAGATCAATGGCTGCTTCCAGCTGGCCGACCTCAACGCTCACGCCTTTCTGTACGTTTTTACCGCTGAGACGCTTGGCCCAGCCCTCTGACAATCCTCCAGACATTGCGGCAATACCGGGCGTTTCCATTGCAGCCATTCCGGCAATTTTCGCGACCACGTCATCAGCAATACGGATGTTTCCGCTCTCCAGTTGAAGTTGTTCTGCCATGCCACATCCTCCTCTACTTCGTTACTCGTATTTTAAATCCTTTCCACCCCAAAAAGCAAATTAAACTCAAAAAGATGCGTTTACAACCTCCCACCATTTGGTTATATTGAAATATGAAAATAATCTCATAAGCAATGTTCATGCAATCCAAAACAAAATATTGAATAACCGAGGTGTTTATTGTGAGAAACCGGATTTCATCAATTTTGCTGATTGCCTTCTTCGCTCTCAGCGCCATCGCCCACTTCTTGAAATGGGATTCGATTCTACAGTTCGTGATATCAGCCATTTCGGTTATTTTTGTAGCCGGTTTTTTAGGCAAAGCCACTGAAAATGTCGCCCACTATGCTGGACAGCGACTGGGTGGATTCTTGAATGCCACCTTCGGCAATGCCGCCGAATTGATCATTGCGATTTTCCTCGTCAAAGAGGGGCTGTTCGACATGGTCAAAGCAAGTCTTACAGGTTCCATTATCGGAAATCTGCTATTAGTGCTAGGGTTAAGTATTTTTGCCGGAGGACTCAAGTTCAAAATCCAGAATTATAACGTCTCACTCGCAGGGTTGAATGGTTCCCTGATGGTTGTAGCAATCATTGCCCTGTTTATTCCGGCAGTCTTTCTCAATACACATTCCATTACTCAGAAAGACACGAATACACTCAGTCTCATTGTGGCTGGACTGCTCATACTGGCGTACATAGCCTGGTTACTGTTCTCCATGGTGACACATAAGAACTACCTTGCCGATGTCACGGTAGACAGCGACGAGGAATTACCCCATGAACATGCTCCGGCATGGTCCAAGAAAAAATCCATCATGTATCTCGTACTCGCAACAGTCATGGTTGCCTTCGTCAGCGAATGGCTTGTTGGCACGCTAGAAGTGTTCACCACCGAGTTTGGACTGAGTGAGCTGTTTGTCGGTGCATTCCTTGTAGCCATTATCGGTAATGCAGCAGAACACAGTGCAGCCATCATGCTGGCCATGAAAAATAAAATCGGAGCCGCAGTCGAAATTGCCGTAGGTAGCAGCTTGCAGATTGCGCTCTTCGTTGCCCCTGTTCTGATTTTTGTCAGCTACTTCACAGGCAGAACCATGGATATCGTATTTACAACCATTGAACTGGTCGCCATTGGCGTATCGGTATTTATAGCCAAATCGATCACTCAAGATGGTTCTACGAACTGGTACGAGGGTCTGCTGCTGCTCGTGGTCTATATCATTCTGGGAGTATCTTTCTTCCTTGTATAACCTTTCATTCACCATGATATCATTAACAAAATCAGCAGAAAAGGCAGCCCGAATACGACATTTCGAGCTGTCTCTTCACTTATATACAGCTTCTGGCTGAGGTGCATCACTTTCCGCTCAGACGTACAAAAAAAGCATGCATTAACGCCTGCATGCCTTCTATTCTGACCCGCGCATCTGCAGGCTATTGCTCATTCTTTTTGTTCAAGGCTTCATATAGAATTGCCAAATTCCGCTCAAGCGCGCTAACCAGCTGCTTACCTGCACCTTCTGGAAGGAGCCCTGCACGAACAGCAAAATCAACTTCCTTGGAGAACCCATACATCTGTGTATCCAATACTTCCTCATAGAGAGGGCAGTAGCGGGTAGCCAGATTCTCCATCTGTACTTCAATAAGCTTCTGTATTTTATCTGCATCTTCTTGAAGAAGACTGATCGCTTTCAAATTCAGCTGGTCCTGCAGATCAGATGAAGTCATGCATTTTCCCCCCTATGTCCCAAAATCGCGTAAAGACGTTCTACCCCTAATATTAGACGAAAAGAACAGCTAATACAAGAACCTGACCAAAATAACCACACAAAGTGAAGGCTCCTGTTATCCCTTAATCCCCCTGTTTCAGAGACCTCCCGAAGAACATGAGAATCCTCTGAAGCCCAAAAACACCCCTGCCAAAAAAGGCAGAGGTGCTTCTCGAGAGCTATTACTCGGCTGCGATGCTTACGTTCAGTCCATGCTTGGAAAATACTTCAGACATAGCTGCTTTCGCTTCAACTGCATCCGGGCCATGAACATGCAGTTCATAGCTGTGTGTGCTGATCAGTGTTGTGAACAACCCGAGAATACTTTTGACATCAATATACTTGTTCTCTGAATGAAGCACGATTGAAGAAGTAAACTTGCCTGCTGTTTGAGCAATTTCCACTACAGCAACATTGTTACTCGACATAGGAATCCCTCCGTCTTTTTCACTTTTAGTATCATGTATGAATTACCACTACATGATACCGTGAATCCGCTTTCCTAGCAACAGCTAAATCCTGTTCCTATTTTAAACGGTCCGGATTGAGACATTCCAGCTCAGGAATTACAAAGATACCATCTTTACGAATCAACACATCATCAAAATAAATCTCTCCACCGCCATAATCTGGACGCTGGATCAACACCAGATCCCAGTGAATGGACGAGCGATTGCCATTATCCGTTTCTTCATAAGCCTGACCCGGTGTAAAGTGTAAGCTGCCTGCGATTTTCTCATCGAACAGGATATCTTTCATCGGGTGCAGGATATGCGGATTAAAGCCAATTGCGAACTCACCAATATGACGAGCGCCCTCATCCGAATTCAGAATGTCATTTAAGCGCTCTGTATCGTTGCTGGTCGCTTCAACGATTTTGCCATCCTTGAACGTGAACTTGATATTCTCAAATGTTACTCCGTTGTACAGCGTTGGCGCGTTATAACTAATCGTTCCATTCACGGAATTACGTACAGGGGCACTGTACACTTCACCATCCGGAATATTTTTTTGGCCGGAACATTTCTCTGCGCCGATATCTTTAATGGAGAAGCTCAGATCTGTTCCTGGTCCAGTGATACGCACGTTATCCGTCCGCTTCATCAGGTTAGCAAGTGAGTCCTGCGCTTTGTCCATTTTGGCATAATCGAGGTTACATACGTCGAAGTAGAAATCTTCAAACGCTTCTGTGCTCGTATTCGCAAGCTGCGCCATACTTGCGTTAGGGTAACGAAGTACAACCCATTTCGTATGTTTGACACGCTGTTCACTATGTACCGGGTGGGAGTACAAGGAATTGTACATTTTCATTTTTTCTTCCGGCACATCGGACAGATCATTTACATTTTCTCCCGCACGAATGCCAATATAACAATCCATCTGTTTCATGCGGTTCAAATCAATCTCTGCCCATGTTTTCATCATTTCTTCTGTCGCATTTTTCAGCATAGCACGCTGCACGGTCTTATCGGTCAACTGTACAAAGACGTTACCACCTTTTTTGCCTACTTCTTCAATAATGGCGTTAATCAGATCGCGTTCTGATCCAATCATCTCAACCAATACATTCTCTCCGGGCTGAACATCTACAGAATAGCCCACCAGGCTTGCTGCAAGCTTTTGAATTCTTGGGTCCTTCATCTTGGGTAAAATCCTCCTGTCATATGCCATACTTGAATTGAACAACGGTAAATTACGATACTATTGTAGCACGCGGATAGCCATCCCGTCAGCAGGCAGTCCCTCATTTCATTTATTGATATGACTTGAAGTTTACATCTGTGACGAGGGCTTCTTTGTTGCTTCTATGGCTGTTGTCCGTGTAACTCACCTGACTTTCAGAGGATAAGCGAAGAGGCAAGCTGGTCTTCCGATCTACCGTGAGATGATACACCGTCTGTACTTTAGCTTGTTCCATCATCTGTTGCATCGTTATTTCACCCTGTTTCCATACTTTATCCAGATCCTTCTCCAACTTTTCTTTACTTGTTCCAGTAACCATACCTGCCTTGTGCATATATTCTGCTCGAATAGCTGTCATCTCATCGTTCAGCTGGGCTTGAGCCCAGATTTTGGCATCTTCCGGCGCAAGCTCAATTCGTAAGGTTCTGGTTCGACGACCGGACCCATACTCGGACTGAATCGTTTTGTGCATCCCATCGATTTTCTCCATTTGTGCGATTGGATTGAAGCGGGAAAGAGAACCACGCAGCGGCTCATGCTGCGCGGACAACGCCATCCATTGACCTTGTTTCCGCTCGAAAGAGGCACTGAACCCACTGGGCTGTCCATTAGGATTTACTGCAGTAGGATGAACGCCTGTGCCTACAGCGGTAACGGCTCCGGGTAATCGGGTCTGCAACGTCAGACGATCATGATTCTCCAATTTCCCTTCAAATTTGAACTGATTCTCGAAAAGTCCACTGTTCTCTCGTCGTAAACCCGCTTCCCCCTCAAAACTTAACGTTTCTTTTCCCGCTATCCCGGATAAGGCCAAGGAAAAAATTTCTTCAGGAGTTCGATCACGTTGGATCCATCCACACCCTGGAACACCAATAATTACTATGCTCACGAATAACCATAATGTACCTACAGACCGGCGGTTAAGCATACCCATCACCCTTCCGTCAACTTTCTCCATAGATTGCCCTGCCTGTATACGCTTATACTTCCTTCCATTAACAACTTGGCTCCTTAAAATAAAAAAATTAGAGAACGACTCCGCAATTGGAATGGTTCTCTCTTAACGTGTTACTTCCTGTTCCTCTACAACGATTCTGTTCCGACCTCCATTCTTGGCGCTATACAACGCCATGTCAGCCCGATAAAACAAAGACTCTACACTAACCTTCTCATCCATCCAATTCCATTCAGCAATGCCACTGGATACCGTAACGAAAGGTCTCGTCTCTTCCGCAACCCTTGTCCGGATCACTTCCGCATATTCAAGCGCTTGATGGACACTAACCTGTGGCATATAGATAGCCAGTTCTTCTCCACCCCATCTGGCACAGATGTCCTCCGGGCGAACAGAACTAGTAACAATTTCACTCACTTGCTTCAACACTTGATCACCCGTCTGGTGTCCGAATGTATCATTCACCTGTTTGAATTGATCAATATCCACCACAATGAGAGAACCACAGAACTCATGAGCCTGGCGCTCGTGAATTACGCTGTCCAGGTAATGCCTAACGTACAACCCGGTCAACATATCCAAATTAGCCAAACGCCGAACCTCGGCATGTAGCGTGGCATTGGAAAGAGCTAGACCGATATGAATGGACAACATCTGCAAGAGCCGATAATTATCATACGAGAAGTAGTGCTCTCTAGTGTGTGCTAGCAGAATGGCACCTTTCACTTCACCATTAACACTAATCGGTGATGCAATCAGTGACATGGAACCGGTATTTTCCATGAATACGGAGGATACTTTGTCGTATTGAGCATAATTGGATATAATTAGCGGTTCCGCTGTTCGATACAGCAATCCTGCGATACCGTAATCCACAGAGAATGATTGGTGATACACATCTTCCATGTTAGATGACATGACTTCGAAGTGATTCGTATTATCATTGAGTTGAAGAATGCAACACGTTTCAGCCTGAAATATTTCCTTTAACTCTCGCTGGGATATTTGATAAATCTCCATAAGTTGCAGGCTTTGGTTCAAGCGTTGTGTAAGGCCATTAATTAAACGAAGTTCCTGAATCAACATATTAGACTGTTCATGCAACTTGGCATTTTCGAAGGCCGTTCCTGCTGTGTCTACCATCATCGTAATCAATTGCAGATCCGATTCTTCCATGAGCTCATCATTCATTTCAATATGGAATACACCGTATATGCCTTGTTTTCCTTTAAGAGGAAGACCCACCTCAACAATGCGGCTTTCTCCATCATCCGACCGGGCGACAATCAGTTTGCCCTCCATGAACGTCCGAACACACAGATCTTCTCCTCGTTCGTTTAGAAGCAACGGTTTGATCCGCGGGTTAAAATTGCTCTGATCCTGAGACATATACAATTTGATGTAAGTGGCTGGGTACAAGTAATCCATGCTGTCAAATACCTCATCCAATATGGCGCCGACATCCATTTTCTCATGCATTCGCTGAACAATCTGAAAGAGGATAGACCTCCGGTGTTCCTCACGTGCTGTTTGTTCATGGGCATGTAACAGGTCCGTCATAAATATGTATTCAAATCTTCGGTAAAAGCAGGTACGATAATGCAATGCCTCAGATCGAACCACAGCTTCAGACGTTTCATCTCGGTTGGTTTCATAGATCACAGCAGTAAATACGGCAAACATGTCCTTGTTCGTTCTGGAGAATAGGGGGTGAGTTATTAGAAGATATTCTCCCCGTTCGCCTGATCCTCTGTGAGACAGAGCCTGTCTCTTATCAATGCATTCCAATACAAGCCTGTGTACATCCACGCCAGGATTAGCTTCACGATCGCTATCATATCCCAGACAGACGCCTTCCGTATTCCATACACTGTACAACGTCGTTGTCATGGCCAAGCCAGAATCCACTTGGGATTTCCAGTCACTGTAAGCCTGTTGCAGCAAGTTGCCCAAATATGAAAAATCAAAAGGTGTGATATCCATTTTTTGCATCCACAATACATGCTCTTCATGAGGATGAGGAGCCGCAAAGGAAACGGAATCGCCCGAACTTCGTGAATTCAAGCTGGCAGGTAAACTTCTTAGATGTTCTAACATGTCAGGCGCTCCTTTGCACCGTTTTTTTATCCGATAGGATGCATTAATCTGCAGACGCTATCGCAAACCTGCAAATCCTCTACAATATCCTTGATACACAAGATCATTTAAAGTTAAGATACATTCTATTTTACTCTGTTTAAAGCTTTTTTGCATCCATATTTCAGAAAATTGTCCTATTATTTTAGGCCCAATGACCTATCGACAAATTTAGACGTTTTTCTGACTTTATCCTATGCTTGACTTTGCATCTCTTAGACTGTAGAATAAATTGTTGATGAAGACTACTAAATGGGTCTTTAAATTTGGGCATTACCGGTTGTGTCACCCTCATTCTTTTTGTTGCTTTCAGGACAGCGGCTGAACTATCCTGATCGTTCTATGCGTGGCCAAGCCCGCATCAACAAATTGGAGCGCAAACAGAGCCCTAATATGAACTTTAACTAAAAAGGAGCTACTTTAAACATGGCACGTTACACTGGTCCTAAATTTAAATTGAGCCGTCGCCTCGGCATTTCCCTGAGCGGAACAGGCAAAGAATTGAAACGTCCTTTCCCTCCAGGTCAGCACGGAGCTAACCAACGCAGAAAAATGAGCAACTACGGTATGCAGTTGCAAGAAAAACAAAAATTGCGTCACATGTACGGTTTGGGCGAGAAGCAATTCCGCACACTGTTCTCCAAAGCGCAAAAAATGCAAGGTATTGCCGGCGAAAACTTCATGTTCTTGCTTGAGTGCCGCCTTGACAACCTCGTTTACCGTCTTGGCTTTGCTAACTCCCGCGCTGGAGCGCGTCAGTTGGTAGCACATGGTCACGTAACTGTAAACGGCAAAAAAGTTGATATCGCTTCTTACCAAGTAAGCACTGGCGATCTAATCAGCTTGCGTGAAAGAAGTCGTGGTCTTTCTTCCGTTAAGGAATCTTTGGAAGGCCGTTCGCATCTTCCAGCATACGTTGAATATAACGAAGCAGCTGTAGAAGGTAAATTCATCCGCTTGCCTGAGCGCGCTGAATTGTCCCAAGACATCGATGAAAAACAAATCGTCGAGTTCTACAACCGTTAATCGTTGCAATCACATTAAAGTTTCAATCCAAACAGCTGTCGAGATCTTCTCGGCAGCTGTTTTTCTATGCTTTTTTCTATTTCCCTTCATTATTGAAGTCTAAATAACGATATAAATGTTAACTCCCTTTTGGAGTAGCACACAAACATCAGAATACAGACATCGAAGGGGATAAAACATGCATTTCATACGTAACCGCAAGTTGGCAGTTAAGCTGGGACTTCTTCTCGGGGTAGTATTACTCTGTTGTATCGGAGCCTTGATCGCCTTTAACACCAGTACAATCTACGACAAAAGTCTTCAGTACGGCGAAACCGTTGCTGGACAGGCAGCAAATCGGGCCACAACCGAGTTCATGACGGACATTAATCAGGTCAAAAACACACTGGACACCTTAAGTACAACTTTAATGGATGCCGCTCAGAACGAGTCACTCAGCCGCGAGGAAGTCGTCAGACTCCTTGAACAATATCTGAAAAAGGACGAGCACGTTTTCGGCTTTTATACGGGTTGGGAACCGAATGCCTTTGATGGAAACGATGCGGATAACGTGAATAAAAATGAATATGATGATGCTACTGGCCGCTTTATTCCATACGTTATACGGGACGAGAATGCCCTGCATTTGGAACCTCTGCCTACCTATGAAGGAACTAGCGAAACAAGTGCTTATTATCAACAACCCAAGACGACCAAATCCATCTATTGGTCCGAGCCAATCACTTACACAGTTGGCGGTAAAGAAACACTGCTCGTTTCAATTGTGCTCCCACTATTAGACGATAATAATACCTTTCTCGGAATCGTCGGAGCCGACTTTACGATTGAACGCTTCCAGCAAAATATCGCATCACTTAATCCGGATAGTGGCTATGCCATGCTGATTACAAGCGGAGGTCAGATTGCTGCTCACGGCTCCAAACCGGAACTGGCCAATGGGGGAGCTGTGATTCCTTCTGAAATGAAGACGATCATTCAGCGTATCCAGTCTGGTGAATCCCAGTTTTATGCTTCTGACGACCATTCAGATTCGGAACTATTTATAGCAGAGCCCGCCAAGTTGCAAGGATCGAATTCGAACTGGTACCTGGTCTCCGCGCTTCCAAAAAGCCATATCCTTCAACCCTTCTATGAAAGCTTGAACTGGTCCATGCTCATTGCCGCGCTGGCTATTATTCTGCTTGCAAGTGTGGTCACTTACACCATCCTCTCCATTGTAAGGCAGTTAAATCAAGTCAATATTGTCGCTGGACAGCTGGCTGATGGAGATTTGACACAAAAGTTACCTGTACGATCCAAAGATGAATTTGGTGTCATGGCAGGTCATATGAATCAGATGATGGATACACTGCGTCATACGATATCCGTTATATCTGAACATGCTTTATCCGTGGGCTCTACCTCTCAGCAATTAACCGCAGGTGCCGAAGAAACAGGGAAAGCCGCCGAACTGATTGCGTTAACCGGACTGGAAGTTGCAGACAAAGCAGGTAAACAGGTGAACGAACTGCAAGAATCCTCACGTTCCATGAATGAAATATCTGCTGGAATCGGAAGAATTGCACAGGCCGCCGCAGATGTATCTGATTCATCTCGAACCGTGGCTGAGCGAACAACAGTAGGGTCTGATAAGATTCAGGCCGCCATGCGCATGGTCGATAACGCGACCTCTTCTGTACAGACCTCCATGACCGCGCTTGAGAATTTCCGTCAACGCTCTGAAGAGATTGGTCACATTACGGGCATGATAACGGAAGTTAGCCGTCAGACTAATCTTCTTGCACTTAATGCTTCTATTGAAGCATCTAGAGCAGGTGAACACGGACGCGGATTCGGTGTTGTGGCTTCCGAGATTCGCAATCTCGCTGAACAATCCAGAGCATCCGCAGCACAGATTGCAGAGCTAATCCATAATGTTCAGCAAGAAGTGATCTCTCTCGTTGAAAATATGGAAAAAGGCAATTCCGAAGTGATACACATTGCAGAAGTGATGAACGAAAGTGGCGACCTATTCATCTCTATTTCATCACAGATCTCAGATGTTAATGTGCAGATTGAGCATGTTTCAGCCATTGCACAGCAGATGTCCGCAGGATCACAGCAGGTTGATGCCACTTTGATGCAGCTCAAAAACATTGGTCACGAGACAGCTGATCATGCTACTCGAATGGCTTCTGCTTCTGAAGAACAACTCGCATCCATGGAAGAGATTACGGCGGCATCTGCCTCACTGGCTAATCTTACACAGGAACTGCTCGAACTGATTCAACGCTTCAGAACTTGATGTAGAGAATCTCCAATCCTACACTCCAATTGAGGCCGCCCTGTGCAACCTAGCATGGTGGCGGCCTTCTTCCTTTTAACTTTTAACTCATGAAATGTACTCCAATATCGCAAAATATATAGCATAATCCATGGCAGATTAGCAAATTTCGACTATTACTTGGATTTCTCAGGCATGCAAACCCGCCTTTTTATGCTATAATAAGTGCTGTTAAAAGGAGGAAGACACTGAATGGTTGATGTTAATAAGAAAAAGCCCGATGAACAGCCTGCACGCAAGCGTAGCTTTGCACGCAGACTGGGAAGTTTCGTCAAATGGATGGTTGTCCTTGGATTTATGGGGGCACTATTTGTAGGCGGTGCTTTGATGGGATACGTCAGTTCCATTGTCAAAGACGAGCCTGTCCGTTCAAGGGCCCTGATTGAACAAAAAGTCAGCGAAAACTCCATCACAGGCTTTGCTTACTTTGCCGACGGTAGCCCGATCGGTCAATTACGTACAGAAGAAGACAGGCGTCCGGTCACTTTTGACCAGATCCCGAAGAAAGTTATTGATGCCGTTATATCGATTGAAGACAATCATTTTTACGAACATAAAGGCGTAGACATGAGCGGAACGCTCCGTGCCGTGAAACAGAAAGTGCTGAAAGAATCAGTACAAACAGGCGGTAGTACACTGACTCAGCAATTGGCACGACGTGTATTCCTCAATCTGGATCGTACAGAAGATCGGAAAGTGAAAGAAATCTTGCTCTCACTCCGACTCGAACGTTTCCTGACCAAAGACGAGATCATGACAGCCTATCTGAACAAGGTTCCTTTCGGTAATGGTTCCAGCGGATACAACGTATACGGAATTAAGGCCGCTGCCAAAGGTCTGTTCAATATCAATGATCTGGAGAAAATCAACATCGCTCAGGCTGCTTATCTTGCTGGATTACCACAGCTTCCCTCCTCGTATTCGGCCTTTAACGGAAAAGGCGATTTTGTAGAGGATAATTTTGACCGCGCAATCAACCGTCAGCATCTGGTATTACGCCGCATGCTTGAACTCGGCAAAATCAATCAGTCCGAGCATGACAAAGCGCTTGCTTTTGATATCAAAAGTTCACTCGCTCCGAAGACCATCAAGGCTTACAATACTTATCCATACCTTATGATGGAAACCGAACGGCAAGCTACACAAATTTTGATGAAACAACTGAATGCAGACACAGTTGAAGCTGCAGACGAAAGTACTGATAAAGAAACACCTCAGAAGGAAAGCAGTGCATTATTGGAAGATGCTCAGACGCAATTGCGTACAGGTGGATATCGCATCTACACAACCATTAACAAAAGCATCTACAAAACGATGCGTACCATTGCCGAAGATGATAGCAATTTCTCAGCAGATGATCCTGTAAAAGGAAAAGAACAGACTGCTGCCATGCTGATTAATCACAAAACCGGTGCAATTCTAGGCATGATTGAAGGCCGAAATTTCCAGGATGAACAGATGAACTATGCTACGCAGATGATACGTCAGCCAGGTTCGACGATGAAACCGATCGCTGCTTATCTGCCAGCCCTGGATGAAGGTCTTGTCCAGCCTGCTTCTATTATTGATGACTCACCGATCATTCTGAAAAATGGCCCTAGCGGGTACCATATTGCGAAGAATGCCAACAATCGCTACCAAGGGCTTGTAACTGCCCGCAGAGCATTGAATTATTCACTCAATATACCGGCTTTGAAGTTGTTTAATGAAGAAGTGGGGATCGACAAAGCTTGGACCTTTGCCAAAAAGCTAGGTATTACCACCATCCAGAAGGAAGACTATCAGGCACAGACAGGTGTTCTTGGAGGTCTCCAATACGGTGTAACCGTTGAAGAACTGACCAATGCCTACGGTGCCATCGCCAACAACGGCGTATATAACGATTCCTATATGATTAGCAAAATCGTGGATTCCAAAGGTAATATCGTCTATAAACACGATTCTGAACCTGTTCAGGCCTTCTCGGAACAGACAGCATACCTGATGACCGATATGTTGCGGACCGTAATTACGGAAGGTACGGCAGATAAAGTACGTGAGAATTACAAGTATAGAAAGAGCGTGCCGATCGTAGGTAAAACGGGCTCGACTCAAAATTATGCTGATGTTTGGTTCGAAGGCTATACACCGGATGTCACACTTGGCGTGTGGGTTGGATACAAGCAGCCAGTGAATACACTCGAAAACAAGTCACAGCGTAAACATGCGCAGCAACTGTGGACGAAAATTCTGAATGAAGTAATTGATACGCAAAAAGATCTCTTTGTCACCGATTCGTTCAAAAAACCATCTGGCATCGAAACGCGGACCGTATCAGCTTATAGCGGTAAATTGCCAACATCGCTGACCGACAAATTTGTTACAGATATTTTCAACAGCAAATTTGTTCCCAAGGATCGCGACGACGGTGTCGCCAAAGCCAAATACATTACTTACAATGGTGTAAACTACATTCCACGTGATGGAACGCCTGCGGACATGCTGAAAGAAAAAACGGTAATCAAGCGCAAAAAGCCAATCTCTGATCTCATCAAGGAATTGCAAAATGCATTCACACGGATGAGTCGCCATGAGTCCCTTGCCTATTACCTTCCTGAAGATGCGGATGCAGACATGCCAACCCAGATTGATCCAAGAACAGATAACGGCAAAGCTCCTGATGCGCCAGGTAATGTTAGAATCTCAGCCTCGGGTGACAGAGCCGTCATTACATTTAATGCCACACCTGAAAATGATGTCGTTGGTTATCGTCTATACCGTTCTGTTAATGGTGGAGGATTCCAGAACCAGGGGCAAGTGGTCCTGACAGGAGAATCCAGATCATTCAGTGCGTATGCAGCACAAGGAGGCAGCTTCGCTTTCTATGTAACTGCAGTGGATGTCGCGGGTAGGGAGTCTGCTCCAAGTGCTACAGCGAATAGTGCTGGTATTGCAGCTCCTCCTGTGGAAGAGGTAAAAGAGCCAATTAATGTTCCAGGTACAGTTATTACTCCGGGAGAAACCCAAACGGATAATGCTCCCGCGACGGCCCCAGGTTCACCTGGCCAAGTCAGCGTATCTGCTCTCACACAAGGACTGCGTATTCAATGGGCATCGAATACGGACGCAACGAGTTACGCTGTATATTACAGTGAAACCGGTTCGGCTCCTTACACCAAAATCGGAACGACTGCGGGCACATCCATGGATTATGGCGTACCTGCATCAACCAACGGATGGTTCAAAGTATCTGCCAGCAACAGTGTTGGTGAATCAGAACCTTCTGCAGCCGTGCATTATCAACCCTGATGCAACTTTAGTTATTCCAATGCAGCCGCACCTTCAGTCTATGACTGAGGGTGCGGCTTTTCATTGTAAAATGAAAAAGCCTGATCACATGCCATCAGGCATGAACCAGGCTTCTTCTGAAATGGTATGAACTCATTTAATCTTCAATCGTGGATAGATCTCCTGCAGGCAGATCAAGCTCCCAAGCTTTCAGTACACGACGCATGATCTTGCCAGAACGTGTCTTGGGCAGTTTATCCTTAAACTCAATCTCACGCGGAGCAGCGTGGGCAGAGAGGCCTTCTTTGACAAACCGATAGATCTCTTCTTTCAGCTCTGGAGTCGCCTCATACCCTTCACGAAGAGCTACAAAGGCCTTGATGATCTCCCCACGTGTCACATCGGGTTTGCCAATTACACCTGCTTCCGCTACCGCAGGATGCTCCACCAGCTTGCTCTCCACCTCAAAGGGACCAATACGCTCGCCTGAGGAATTAATCACATCATCAATTCGCCCCTGGAACCAGAAGTATCCCTCTTCATCCATATAAGCGGAATCCCCAGATACATACCATCCCGTCAGCCTGAAGTACTCTTCGTATTTCGCAGGGTTATTCCAGATCTTCGCCATCATGGATGGCCAAGGTGAACGTATCGCCAAATTGCCCATACTGTATGGTGGCAATTCCTGCCCGCGATCATCAATGATGGCCGCGTCTATTCCTGGCAAAGGACGACCCATGGAACCTGGCTTAATTGGCATTCCTGGATAGTTACAGATCAGTTGTGCACCTGTTTCAGTCATCCACCACGTATCGTGGATTCGTTGACCATAGGCTTTCCATCCCCAACGAACGACCTCCGGATTGAGCGGTTCACCAACCGACATCACGTGACGCAGACTACTCAGATCATGCTGGGCTATCGTCTCTTCACCAGCGCCCATCAGCATGCGGAAAGCCGTTGGTGCACTGTACCAGACAGTGACTTTATTCTTTTGGATCGTGCTGTACCAATCATGAGGACTGAAACGTCCGCCACGTATCACGTTGGTCGCTCCATTTAGCCACGGAGCAAAGATCCCGTATGAAGTTCCTGTAACCCAACCCGGATCAGCTGTGCACCAGTACACGTCATCTTCACGTAAATCCAGAACAACCTTGCCCGTATAATAGTGCTGAATCATGGCATTCTGAACATGGTACACCCCTTTGGGTTTACCCGTTGAGCCTGAGGTATAGTGAATAAGCAAACCATCCTCACGATTCAGCCACTCCACTTCCATCTCATCCGAAGCGACAGACATCTCTGCATCAAAATCGATGAGTCCTTCTTCAGTCTGTGCGCCCCCACCCACAACAAATATATGTTTGAGTTCGGGCAATTCGGAACGTTTGATCCGTCCCAGCAATTCCGGAGTGGTGACGAGGGCTACAGCCCCGCTATCCTCCAGTCGATCCTTCACAGCCGTTTCCATAAAAGCTTCGAACAAAGGGCCCGCGACGGCCCCAGCCTTCAATATGCCGAGGAGACTGAAATATAGCTCAGGACTTCGCGGCATAAAAATGAAGACACGTTCCCCTTTGGCTATTCCGTACTTGCGGAGGACATTACCAAACCGACTCGACTGTTCGCTTAGATCAGCAAAGGTATAAGACTCATCGCGTGAAGCATCGCTATACAATAAAGCAGTTCTCCCGCCCCTTCCTTCCAGGACATGTCGATCAATCGCTTCATGCGCCATGTTCACTCTTCCGCTGGCGTGCCACGTAAAGTGCCTTTCCACCGATTCCCAATCGAACCGGCTTCTCGCCTCCGTGTAATCGCCCAGATTAGATTCAGACACAACCGTTTGCAGCATCTCACCATGTGCTTGACTCATGCTTGCCAGCCTCCTTCAACTCGACATTTCGATTCCCATTATGGGTTACTTCGTATTGCCTTTGTGTTGACTGAACTTCCAGTTAGCGCTTACATTAGTAGAGAGAACTTCTCATCATGTACTTGCCTGGCCAAACAGATGCATCCAAATTTCTGTTAAATTGTGAACATTTTTTGTCTACGCAATTATAGCAAATCTTTTCAATCATCGTCTATGGCTTTTCAATTTTTTGGTTTTTTGCTATAAGTAGGGGGAGAGAGGAGCATGAACTATGGAGCATATCAAGGAGTATCATATACGTTCCATCTTCAAGTCCGGCCACCGAATTACGGTTGAGGGTCCTGTGCAGGCCGAGGCGATTACCAGACTTCATTTCCATCCAGATCTGGATGCCTTTCGGCGTCCAACCGAGCAACAGGAGGCGCTGGCCGAGATTGCAGCTTTACCCGAAGGTCGGATTATGATTGCACATGATCAAGAAACGATTGTCGGCTATGTCACTTTTCACTACGCGGATGACTGTGAGCGCTGGTCTGAGGGTAACATGACTGATCTGATTGAGCTTGGGGCTATCGAGGTTGCAGACGACTACCGTTCTCTTGGTATTGGACGCGAAATGCTACTTACGGCTATGGAAGACAAACATATGGAGAACTATATCATTTTTACTACAGAGTATTATTGGCATTGGGATCTGAAGGGTAGTGGACTATCCGTATGGGATTATCGCAAAATGATGGAAAGGCTAATGCAGACGATCGACATGACCTGGTATGCAACAGACGACCCTGAAATATGCTCACATCCTGCAAACTGTCTGATGGTTCGAATCGGGAGTCAGGTACCCCTAACATCGGAAGAACAGTTCGATCGTGTACGCTTCCGCTATCGGTTTATGTATTAAAAAATGACGTATTCACGCCCATCATTATACATAAAAAAACCGCTCCTCACAGCATTCATCATGATTGATGAACAGCTACCTAAGGGCGGTTTATGATTTAGCGGCCTCTCAGCCGCATTCCATAAGCAGCACATGCGTTTACAGCTTTTACAATTACATATTGTGGAGCATGTGCTCCACAATACGGTGCGAACGCTGCGAGGATTCCACAGTAAATTCAGCAAAGTTAACATGGGCCGAACCATCCGCTTTGTCTGACATGCCGCGCAGAACAACGAAGGGTACACGATTCATGTAACAAACCTGAGCGACTGCGGCACCCTCCATCTCGGCACATGCCCCGTCCATTTCGGTATATAACATGTTCACCGTATCTTTACTTGCGATAAATTGGTCGCCGGACAGCACCTTACCGATCAGGTAATGTGTGCCCTGTGCTTTGCATGCTTCTTCAGCCAGCGCAATCAGCGAAGCTTCTGCCGGGAATGCAGACGTTTCCTGATAAGGAATAACCCCACGTTCAAACCCGAGTGGCGTTACGTCCATATCATGCTGTACACATACCGAGGATATCACCATATCGCCAATGTTCAGTTCCGGATGAACCGCTCCTGCAACACCTGTGAAGATCACTCGATTAACTTGAAAACGATCAATCAGAATCTGCGTCGTCACCGCTGCATTCACTTTACCTACGCCCGACTTGCATACCACAATCTGCTTGCCCAGCCATTCGCCTGCCACATACGTAATTCCGGTTTGCTTGACTGTCTCAAGCTGCTTCATACCCGCGAGCAAAAGCTCCACTTCTTCATCCATCGCTCCGATTATACCAATGGTTTCACGCATTTTTGATACCCCCTGTTTCATACTAAATCTGGTTACATTGTCTCCAGGTCCCTTGCCCGTTAGAGACTTCAGTTCTCATTCAGCACAAAAGCTCCGTCTCCGGAGCTTCTGCACATTCACTATGTAGAGAGAATCTCTTCTCCCTTTCCGTATAACTTGACTTAACCAGCGTGACTTACAGACAAACGAAGAATGGTTTCATGTGGCAAAATAACCCGTGGGTTCTCCACATTTTCTTTCTTCATAAGCTTCGTCAGCAGACGCATCGCTACAGCTCCGAGATCGTACATTGGCTGAGCTACTGTCGTCAACTGAGGACGCACCATGGAAGCCATGCGAATGTTATCCACACTAATAATGGAGAAATCATCCGGTACTTTCAGGCCGTCATCCTGAATACTATGAATGGCACCGATGGCCATTTCATCCGTTGCAGCAAAGATCGCTGAAGGTTTCTTCTTGAGTCCCAGGAAATATTTCATCGCTTCCACACCGGATTCATAACGATAGTTACCAATTCGAACGAGATCCTCCTGGTATTCAATCCCCGCTGCTTCCAGTGCTTTTTTGTAGCCTTGGAAACGAGCATATCCATTCGCTGGATCTTGCAACGTACCACTGATCATTGCGATTTCCTTGTGTCCGTGACGAATTAACGTATTTACCGCATCAAAGGCAGCAGCCTCATGATCAATATCTACAGAAGGGAATGTTCCCTTCTCATCACTCGTTGCACAAAGTACGATCGGCACAGCCGCAGACTGGAACGCCTGAATGTGTTCGTCCGTTACTGTTCCACCCATGAAGAGCAGTCCATCGACTTGCTTCTCAAGCAATGTATTAATTACACGAATTTCTTTTTCTTTTTTCTTATCCGCATTACACAGAATAATGTTGTAGTGATACATATTCGCAATATCTTCAATTCCGCGGGCAATCTCCGCGAAGGTTGAGTTCGAAATATCCGGAATAACGACTCCGACCGTGGTTGTCTTCTTGCTCGCCAGACCTCTGGCTACCGCATTCGGGCGATATCCCAACCGTTCGATGGATTCATATACTTTTTTACGCGTTTGCGGTTTAACATTAGGGTTATTATTAACTACCCGTGATACCGTTGCCATAGACACTCCAGCTTCACGTGCCACATCATAAATGGTTACCGTCACAGTACTTCTCTCCATTACCAGTAAATTTTCATACCATTTTCATTAAGATTTATATTACGACAATTTTTTGCATTAATCAATTAAAATAGGCTTTAGGACTCACTCAAAACATTCGTAAGTGTGGTCGTAGTAATATCTGAATGGGAAGTATGCCATACAGGAATTCCCTTTTTAATCAGGATCGCCTGTGGAGATTCGTGCTTAACACCTAGCTGTTCTGCTGCTTCGTTAGATACCGTACGATCTTCCACGACGTAGATGATGCCATATTTCACTTGTTCATTGGGAGTGTTATGCAAATAATCATTCATCTCCTGATAAGCATGCGCACTGATCGGGCAGCGTGTACTGTGCTTAAACAGAAGCAAGGGTTGATCCTCGGTAGCCTCCACCGCGGAGTTTAGCTGTTCAATACTTGTCATTTTAGTCATGTCAGCCATTAGATATACATCCCCCTTTACCAAGAATACCGCTATGTTGAGCGTTTTCACTCTTCGATAGCTTAACAAAAAGTACGAGAAAAAGCCAATTTTCATGAAAACAAGCATTCTACACGTCAAAATTAGACAGCATTCGAGAAGTGCGCCTGCCACACAAATCCGGATAATTGACTTAATCTGCGCTCTGTAGTCTCCATCCACGCAGCATCACCAGACTTCGTTGCGTAACCCATAATATCCAACAGCAGATTAATACGCTCCTCCACCGCTTGCTGCATTCGATATTCCATCTCCCGATCGGTCGCATCCGGCCAAGCCAGCAGTTGTTCATGGAGCAAGTCAGCCAATTCGTTTCGTTCACCAAATGATACATCCTGCTTCACGGGTTGCTCACCCAATGTGCTTATACATTCTGTTAAGTCCGGCTTGACCGGTTGAAGCACTTCGTATGATACACAGTCTGTACACGCAAATACAGGTACGTTTCGAATCTCAACCTTTTTGGCGTATACTACTGTTCTTAGTTCCAATTCCATTACATGTCCACATCTGCACGATTTGCGCACAACCATCACCTCTTCGCTCTATACTCTTATATAAGTACCATTCGACCTATTTCTGCTTAAATCCTGCTGCAAATAAGAGGTTGCACAAATTACCACTCCCACCAGATGAAGGCTGTCGAATGTAATCAGTTATTGAGTTGTAACCGCTTACCCGAAAGTGAACCTGCACTTCCATGAAGTCCCACTGAGAATCTGTTACAATATAAGACGCAACATCCCTAATCACCGCAAAAGGAGAGATGGATATGAGATTAACGGGTAAAAAAGTCATCGCTCTGATCGATGAAGAATTCGAGGATCTGGAACTGTGGTATCCTGTGCACCGTGTTCGTGAAGAGGGCGCCGAGGTACATCTGGCCGGAGAGAAAAAAGGAAAAATCTATATGGGTAAATATGGTGTGCCCGCTGAGGCGGAATACAGTTTCGATGAACTCGACAGTTCACAGTATGATGGTATTCTCGTGCCCGGCGGCTGGGCACCGGACAAGCTGCGTCGATATACCAAAGTGCTGGAGCTTGTGAAGGAAATGAATGCAGATCAAAAACCGATCGGACAGATCTGTCATGCAGGTTGGGTTCTGATCTCCGCCAAGATTCTGGATGGCGTAACGGTTACCTCTACACCAGGCATTCGGGATGATATGGAAAATGCAGGTGCCATCTGGAAAGATGAAGCGGTTGTTGTTGATGGTCATATCATCTCAGCGCGTCGTCCGCCCGATCTTCCCCCTTACGGCAAGGCGTTCTGTGATGCACTGGCTGCAAAATAAACAAAAAATAACCCCACTATGACGAGTAATGTTCACAGTGGGGTTATTTTTGTTGATACATTTTGTAAATAAATGTAACTAAATTGAATATATTAACTTAAAGGTATTTATTTACAGTTATACAACTCACGACGCATTTGAACCACTTTGTTCGTCCGGGCTTCCCGTGGAGTCATTAAACACTTGCAGACGATTCTCAATATCTCCGCTAGTTCGCAGGGTGAAACATTCACGAGCTTCCACTTTGGCTACCGATGCCGTCGTATTCAGCACTCTGTGTTTCACACGCAGCAGGGATTGTGGTGACATGCTCAAGTGACGGATGCCAAGCTCCAGCCATAGTGGAATGGAACGTTCGTCCCCTGCCATCTCCCCGCACACACTTACATCAATTCCGGCCGTATGAGCCGCATCCGCTGTCGCACGAAGCATCCGCAGAACAGCCGGGTGATATGGATGATACATATGGGCAATCTGTTCGTTCATTCGGTCTACAGCCAGCACATACTGAACCAGGTCATTCGTACCTATACTGAAGAAATCCGCTTCCTCAGCGAGCAGATCAGCAATCATCACTGCTGCTGGAACTTCAATCATGATTCCCACCTGAATGTGAGGGTCGTATGATAATCCCCGCTCATCCAGATCGGACATCGCCTCACGAAGAATCTCATTGGCCTGCTGAAGCTCTTCTACCGAAGAGATCATCGGATACATAATTTTGACATTGCCAGCAGCACTGGCACGTAGAATGGCTGTAAGCTGGGTTTTGAACAGATCCTTACGATCCAGACTAATCCGAATTGCACGATACCCTAGGAACGGATTGTCTTCCTCCGGTAGTTCAAAATAATCGAGCTGCTTGTCACCACCGATATCCAATGTACGAATGACAACAGACTGGCCTGATGTTTTCTCTGCCACAAGACGGTACACTTCATACTGTTCTTGCTCACCGGGGAACGTAGCCCTGTCCATATAAAGGAACTCAGTCCGGAACAAACCTACACCCATGGCTCCATGTTTCAAGGCCATATCCAATTCCTTCACGGAACTGATATTGGAAGCCAGGTGCAGGATAGCCCCGTCTTTGGTTACGGCATCCACCGTAGCAAGCACCTGCAGTTGTTCCTTCTTCTTCAGTTGCTTGCTACGAAGCATGGTGTACCGTTCAATCGTCTTGCGATCCGGATCAGTGAAGACCAGACCATGGTCACCATCTACGACTAACATATCCCCTGTCTCTACCGGCATGCCAAGACTCGCTTCCAGACCGGAAACGAGAGGAATACCCAGCGCACGAGCCATAATTGCAGAATGTGATGTCTTCCCGCCGATCAGGGTAACGATACCTAACACATGGGTGGGATTCAGATGTACCAGTTGAGATGGCGACAGTTCTTTGGCAACAAGTACATAAGGCTGGGTATCCGAAGGGAGTGTGATCTCCGGTGCTCCTAGCAGGTGCTTGAGCAGACGGTTACCTACATCCTTGATGTCAATGGCCCGCTCCTTCATATACTCGTCTTCGAGCAAGTCAAACATCGTGACAAAGTGATCAATGGCTTCTTTGACCGCCACTTCTGCCGCTTTGTACTGACGCTCAATTATGCCTCGAATTTCATTCATGAACACCGGATCTTCCAGAATCGCCAGATGTGCATCAAAGATGCTGGATTCCTCGGGACCTACCACTTCCTTGAACTCATTCTTGATATATTCGATCTCATCTTTGGATGTCCGTATGCCCTCATACAGCCGTTCGAACTCCTGGGCGAGATCTACCGAATCCATCTTCTGGTCCGGCAGATCCCATTCCCAACTGGGCAGGACAAATGCTTTGCCGATGGCGATGCCTGCAGCTGCGTTGATGCCTTGTATCTTCATTCTACCCCTCCAACGTTCCTGTCATAGAGCACCACGGACATAACGGATGCCTGACCTTTCTTGACTTGCTTGAATGGAGCAAAACTCCATGATTTCACACGATCCGGATTCGTAATGACCATCGGCGTCGTCAGTGACGCCGCTTGATCTCGAAGCACTGCCAGATCAAATTTGATCAATAACTGCCCTGGCTCCACCGTATCGCCCTCCTGAACAAAAGCTTCAAAATGGCCTTTTAACTGAGATGTATCGATACCGATATGGAGCAGCACCTCAAGTCCCTCCCGCGTGGAAATACCCAAGGCATGCATCGTCGGATACAAGTGCATAATCGTTCCATACACAGGGGATACCAACTCTCCGCGCTCCGGGACGAAAGCTACACCATCGCCCACAAGCTTGGCTGCAAAGATCTGATCCGGCACCTCTTCAATCGGCAGCATTTTACCCTGAACAGGAGCACAGAATAGAACTTGTTGCAGGTCTCTTTCCAGCAGCTTCGCGATCTCTTCCCGAATCAATTCCGAGTAGGTACCGAATACCACCTGTACGTTACCGCCACCCAGCTTGATCAGTCCGGCGGACCCCATGCTCTTCATGGCACCCGTGTCGATCAAACGGTCATCATGCACCGTCAGGCGAAGGCGCGTAATACATGCTTCAACCTGCACAATGTTGCCCTTCCCTCCCAATGCTTCCAGGATTAAAGGAGCCTGATAGGGGATGTTACCCACCCAATCTTCCAGCATGGAACCCTCTTCCCGTCCTGGTGTTGGAATCTTGAACGTACGAATCGCCCAGCGGAACAGGAAATAATAGACCAACCCATATAGTATGCCAATCGGAATGAGCTTCCAAGCATTCTCTGATAGATGAAAATTGAGTATGTAATCAATAATACCAGCAGAGTAGGAGAATCCATGTCGTATATCCAGCCAGTAACTAATCCACATGGCAATGCCCGACATCACGGCATGTACGATGAACAGATACGGTGCCGCAAACAGAAAAGCAAATTCAATCTGCTCGGATACTCCGGTCAAAAAACAAACAAGTGCAGATGTGAGAAAGGTTTTCTTGATTTTCGGCTTCAAATCTTCTCTGGCTTCCTGAATAATGGCGAAAGCTATTGCCGGAATCGCAAACATCATGATGGGAAACAATCCCGCCATAAAGAATCCAGCAGTTGGATCACCTGCAAAAAAACGAGGCAAATCTCCTTGCACAATGTTGCCATCAGGCGTTTCATACGTTCCCAACTGGAACCAGAACACATTGTTTAGCAAATGATGAAGCCCAAAAGCGACCAATACCCTGTATAGCACCCCATAGATGAACAGCCCAAACCCCCGAGACTGTATTCCCACGTGGCTATGGCATTCAATCCATGCTGTAATATCGGGGCGATCCATAGCATGAAACAGGAGAACAACGCCGAGCATAGCCCAACGATGAGCAATACAAACCTTGAACCTCCAAAAAATTGTAAAATTTCAGGAAGCTTAATGCTTTTGAACCGATTATGCATTCCCCCGGCAAGTGCGCCGAGTATAATTCCAATTAAGGAAGCAGGCTGAACGGTGCCGTCACTAAAATTGCGAGTCACCTGATCATATATCACGATACCAGCCAGTGCGGCGAGTCCCGCTTGACCGGCCTGGTTGGAGAGTCCCAGCGCTACACCGACAGCGAACAAATACGGCAAGAAATAAAAAATACCGTGTCCGGCCACGGTAGACACTTCACCGACAACTCCCAATCCCCAAGCGTTCCAGGGCAAACTGCCAACACTCAGCAAAATTGCGGCGGCGGGCAGGACCATTGTAGGCAGCATTACCGCTCGTCCGAGCTGCTGCAAGGATCCGAGCCAATTCATGGCGACCTCTCCTTTCTATCCTAGATGGTAAGCTTTACGCAACGTTTTGTCAAAGCAAAACGGTAACCCATTGGTAATTACTACAGAGAAAATGGAACAGAGAAAATCCCGTCAACTTCAAGTTAACGGGATTCACTTTGCAATTATTTAGTGGGGTCAGATCAGGTGATTATCCAAGTGCAGGTAAACGGGCCTCTCAGCCGCGCCCAGCGCCACGCAGAACGATGGAATCCTCTACCTTGATACAACGATTCGTTACCGCTGTCATGCCGTTCTCCGCAGCAATCTGGACTGCTTCATCACTATGGATGCCAAGCTGGAGCCACAGGACATTCGCTTGGATTGCAGCTGCGTCACGAGCTACGTCCGCGCAGAATTCATCCCGACGAAACACATTGACGATGTCTACGGGCTCCGGAATATCCGCGAGTGTGGCATATACCGTCTCCCCGAGAATTTCGCCCTGAACCTGTGGATTGACCGGAATGATGCGATAGCCTCTGCTCTGCATGGCTTCTGCTACCATATAGGACGTGCGATCCGATTTGTCTGATAAGCCGACGACAGCGATGTTGCCTGCATTGCGCAAAAGTTGTCCAATTTCTTCACGAGTAGGGTTGTTAAATTCCATGTTCAAGCACCATCCTTTTCTGATTAAAGTGCGTGTTCAAAAAAACCGATTTTCAGTTATTTACTCTTTTACCCATTGAACCGAGGCGCCAAGCGCCTGCAAATGATCGAAATATTGCGGATATGACTTGGCTACATGGTGTGCATCCCGAATACGAAGCGGCTCTTTGGAACGCAGGCCAACGACAGTAAGCGCCATAATTACACGATGATCGTAATGGGCATTAATCTCGACGCCACCTTCAACGCCTTCTGGACGCCCGTGTACGATAATCTCAGCCTGACGCTCTTCGACGTTGGCTCCTGCCTTGCGCAGTTCGTTCAAATAGTCGGTGATTCGGTCGCATTCCTTGTAGCGCAGGTTCTCTACATTATAGAACCGTGACGTGCCTTCCGCAAACACAGCCGCCGCTACCATAGCCAAAACCGCGTCTGTAGCAGCATCACCGTCGAATTCGATCGCTTTTAGTCTGCCATTGCCCTTAACGTGTACCACGTCGTTCTCATGGGTCAACGGCACTTCCATCATGCGCAGCACGTCAACGATGGCACGTTCTCCCTGTTTGCTCTGCTCCATCAGACGAAGAATCTTTACATCGGACTGCGTAACGGCTGCTGCTGCAAGAACTGCAGCTGATCCAGGATAATCGCCCTGTACCGTATAGGTCTGAGGTTGATAAGCTTGACCACCCGGAACACGGAAGGACATGTAATCATCACTTGCATGGATGATGATGCCGGCCTGTTCTAGCACTTCCAGTGTCTGCCCGATAACCACCTTCGATTTCAGGTCATTCAGCACTTCGATCGTGCTGTCTTCAGCAAGTAAAGGCGTAACAAACAGCAATGCGCTCAAATATTGGGAGCTGACCGAGCCGGATACACGAATATGTCCGCCTTTGGCATGGCCACCTTTGATCGTAATCGGCAGTCGCCCTTGTTCGTGCTGCACTTCAACGCCCAATTGACCAAGCGCATCAATCAGATCATCGTGTGGACGTTTGCCCAGCGAATCCGGGTACGTATTCACAAATGTAACTTCAGGACAGAGCGCAGTAACCCCCATCAGGAAACGAAGTACAGCACCCGCATTCCCTACATTCAGTTCACTTACATCACGGGGGTGACTGCCGAAACCCTTGATCACGATCTTGCTATCGTCTTCTTCCAGCACTGCACCAAGATCACGAATACATCTGCGCATCGCGTCACTGTCTTCACTATGAGCCGGGAAATGAATCGTACTTGTCCCATCTGCCAGCGCGGCAGCCAGCAGGTAGCGAGTGGTGTAGTTTTTGGAGGACAAAGCTCCGATTTCCCCATTCAGGGTAGGGGTTGGTTTAACGATAACGTCCATGGATGAAATTCTCCTTCATTGATTGTATTGTGGCGATTGCATTGTAGCCAAATTGACATTCCGTGCATCGCTTGGGTATCATTATAGGTGTTAAGTCCATACAGAAAAGAGGACCTGAATATGACACAAATAGCTGAAATTGAAACGTCTGAGCTACGCCGCCGTTTGCAGGCGGGAGAGAAGCTGCAGATGATAGACGTCCGCGAGGACGATGAAGTCGCGCAAGGCATGATCGACGGAGCCAAGCATATCCCGCTTGGACAGATTCCCGACCGTCTGTCGGAGATTGAGAAGTCAGGCGAGATCGTAATCATCTGCCGCAGCGGTTACCGCAGTGAACGTGCCTGTGAATATCTGCTGCAACTTGGATATGAAGGCTGTACGAACATGGTTGGCGGCATGCTTCAGTGGCAACAGGAAGGCTAGAACTAAAAGTACTAGAGGTAACTGGAGCAGAACACGCTTAACCTCGTGATCACAACTTTATTCCTCTTCTAGCAAGCGGGCCTTATGGCCCGTTTTTGTTACACCTGTTCCTATCTTGTTGCCTCTATCCTGCAACAAACTTCGGTGGTAACAAGCTTAGACGCGGTAATGCACTAAAATTAAACGAGTCACTTCAGCAGCGGATAACTGGGTTGTATCCACCGTATAATGCGCGAATCGATATGCGTCCTTGCGTTCTTCCATAATTGTCTGGATACGTTCCTCTGCATTGCCTGCAAGAAGCGGACGATTGTCACAGCCACTAACGCGCTCTACGATCACTGCGGGGTCTGCGGTCAAGGCAACAACCCAACCATTCTTCGACATCACCTCACAATTATCCGAACGCAGCACCACGCCACCTCCGGTCGCTATGACCTGTGACTTTTTCTCCAGCACCGAGCTCAACATACGGCTCTCGGCATCGCGGAAATACGTCTCTCCCTTGTCCGTAAACAGTTCAGGAATCGTACAGCCTTCCTCTTTTTCCACCGCGGCGTCTACATCAATCAGTCGGTAACCAAGCTCGCGTGCGAGCATGTCAGCGACGGTTGATTTGCCGGTTCCCATCATGCCGATGAGAATAATATTGTTAGGCTTGCTCAAGGTGTACACTCCTTTAATTCAAGCAATTCGTGAGCACTTTTGTCCTATCATAACACAGCCCTGCAGACTGGGAAAGTCCATCCACTTACCGACTCCTTACCGAATTCCTTTCAAGCATCCGCAACCCCTTCTAAGGCATCTCCGGTAACTTCCCGGCATCTCAAGTGACTTCAGAGCCAATCAAGTAAAATTAACACACCTCAAGTAACCCCATAATCTAACGAACTCAGATAAGCTTATTCTCGATAAATCAGCCATCTGGAGATTTTAACGAATCTCAGCACACTTATTTCAAAGAAACACCTGACTTAGATGCGTTGCGTTATCACGGGTTGCCACTCCCATCATGGAATAACTGTTCATTCAGCAGAGCGTAAAGTCTGATTTACGCGCTATCTACTCCAACATATACCGTAAAAAAAAGACCTGGAGTTTATCGGTATTAACCGACTCTCCAAGTCCCTATTCAATCGTTGGCAAGCCTTTCCAAGCTTCGCACAAAGCGTTTATCTGGCCCTTTATCTATTCGATTCGTACTACTATTCCATCCAGTTGTGGTGGAAGTTGCCTTCTTTGTCCACGCGTTTGAACGTGTGAGCTCCGAAGTAATCACGCTGTGCTTGCAGCAAGTTGGCTGGCAAGCGCTCTGTACGGTAGCTGTCATAGTAAGACAGTGCGCTGGAGAAACCAGGTACTGGAACACCTTGTTTAACAGCCGCCGCTACAACGTCACGCCAAGCATCCTGGTAGGATTCAACGATGTTTTGGAAGTAAGGATCAAGCAGCAGGTTTTTCAGAGCTGCATCTTTGTCATACGCTTCTTTAATATTTTGCAGGAACTGCGAACGGATGATGCAGCCGCCGCGGAAGATCATGGCAATGTTGCCGTATTTCAGATCCCAACCATACTCATCCGAAGCTGCACGCATCTGTGCAAATCCTTGTGCGTAGGATACAATTTTACTTGCAAAGAGGGCTTTACGCACACTCTCGATGAATGCTTTTTTGTCGCCGGAGAATGCTTCGGTTGCTGGTCCGTTCAGGATTTTGCTAGCCGCTACACGCTCATCTTTCATGGCAGACAGGAAACGCGAGAATACGGATTCCGTAATCATGGACAAGGGTACGCCGAGATCCAGCGCGCTTTGGCTTGTCCATTTGCCTGTTCCTTTTTGTCCAGCAGCATCCAGAATGACGTCAACCATTGGTTTGCCGGTTTCCGCATCATATTTGGAGAAGATATCTGCTGTAATTTCGATCAGGTAGCTGTCTAGCTCCCCTTGATTCCATTCTGTAAAGATCTCATGAAGCTCTTCAACGGAAACGTTCAATACGGATTTGAGCAAGTGGTAAGCTTCACCAATCAACTGCATATCTCCGTACTCGATACCGTTATGCACCATTTTCACATAGTGTCCGGCACCGTCAGGTCCGATATATGTACAACATGGGTCGTCACCGACTTTGGCTGAGATGGCCGTCAGAATCGGTTCAACCAGTTTATAAGCACTTTCCTGTCCACCTGGCATGATGGAAGGGCCTTTCAATGCGCCTTCTTCACCACCGGATACACCCGTACCGATGAAGCGAATGCCTTTGTCTTCCAGCTCTTTGCTGCGACGTTGCGTGTCAGGGAAGTATGCGTTCCCTCCATCAATGATGATGTCGCCCTCATCCAGATGAGGAAGCAGTTGTTCAATAGTAGAGTCGGTCGCTTTGCCGGCTTGTACCATGATCAGAATTTTGCGCGGGGATTCCAGGGATGCTACGAACTCTTCAATGGAGAATGCACCTGTCAGGTTTTTACCTTCAGCCTCTTTCAGAAGATCATTGGTTTTCTCCGGGGAACGGTTAAATACCGATACCGAGAAACCTCTGCTTTCAATATTAAAGGCCAAATTTTTGCCCATGACAGCCAGGCCAATTACGCCAATTTGTTGTTTTGTCATCTGGTCCTCCATCCTTTGCTCCAATTAATTTTATTGAAATAAATTCTCAACAATACTCCTATTTTAACGGTTTTATGTATAGAAGTGAACCCCGTGCCACAGTTACGGACGAGAAAACACCCCAATCTGCTGAGGTGTTCATCGTATTTTCATAAATACATAGTCATATGTCGGTTATATCATGTCCAGAGCACTCCGAGCTGGAATCCTGTGGTGTTATAGTAAAATCAATGAATCTGCTACATAACCACAAAGCCCTGGCAGATACCAGGGCTCTCAACTCAGACTATAATCAGAAGCTGTACCCTTCATCCTTCCAGCATTAACAGATGCCCGGACAACTGTTTTAATACTTCACGGCAGGTATTTGCTTTATCAACATTATCCAACTGAATAGCCGTGTGCAGGCGCTCCAGTTCATCGTCCACTTCCATGCGTAACAACGCGAGCCTCTCTTCGCCTTCACGCGAGAGGAACATTTCTTCCATCTCTTCCGCCGTCGGCGCAGGTTCCTTTTGAAAAATAACACGCTGTTTGAACCCGGATACTTCCACGAGTCGAATCACTTCACCGAACAAAATATTCTCCACGGTCATCTGTTGATCCTTGAACCTCTTAACAACCGCGTGTCCCCGTGTATCTCCAATCAGCTTCTCCAGCCACTCTGCAAGCCTCGCGTCCTTAATGATATAGTCCCCTGTCATCTTGTAGTCCCCACTACGTGTCTGTTGAAAACGGAGCTTTACCAGCTTTCGCCCAGTACGGACTGACAGGATAAAGAAGGATTCGTCTTCGCTCCAATATAGTGAATATCCCTCACGAATAAGGTCTTTGATCAAATTTTGGATATGCCGACGGTTGAACCGCAGCTCCAGATTGCAATATTCAACTTCATAACTCTTATTCACGGCACTCCCTCCATCTGTACCGGATCTACTCCGGCCCTCGTCTTCAATCGCTTCTAATGAATCGGCTTACCCTATTTTATACTTCATTTTATGTAAGGGTACTTGGTTATTTGACTATTTTTCACGGAATGGTCATCTAGATTGCAGCTTTCCGCAGACGCACAGGGGCAAGCCCCGATTTTAATGATATAATGGACGCAAAATCAAGGAATACAGATGACTTTCCCGGAGTTTAGCAGCAACGATTTTGATGTATTTCAGATTCCCAGCCTGGAGTCGCGCATGGAAGTTCTGATTGAACGGGTGCAAAGAAGGTTGCAAAAAAAACTGCCTCACTTTGAAGTAGGCATGTTCGATATACATCTATTGGTTATATTCGCCATCATCTATGAGAGTCCGAACAAGACTACATTTGACGTAAAATAGGGAGTTCCTCCAACCATGCCGGTTGTTGGAGCTCCCTTTCAATATCATTTGGCTGGAGCTGCACGAAACGGATTCCGCGATAGCACGAAATGCACTACGGCCAGTCCTGCCATAACAACGGCACTTGCGATAAATGGAGCCGGATGGCTCACATGATCCCACAGCAGTCCGGAAACGATAGGGCCAACGACCATGCCTGACCCTTGCAGAGTGAGGAAGAATCCCCAGATGGCCCCTCGCTCTCCTTCAGGGATCAGTGTGGCTACAAAAGCATTCCAGGCAGGCAGAATCATCGCATAACTGACACCCACCAGCATGACAATCCCAAACACAACAGGAATGGATGTGATGGAGGAAAACGCGAATAGACTCGCTGCCGCCATCAAAAAACCAACGTTCAGGAACGGTTTCGTGCCGAACCTGTCTACCATTTTACCTACAGGCAGCAACGCAATCACCGTGATCCCCCGCCCGCAATCAGCAACAAACTGTAGAGGTTCGGTGAGATATGCAGATCCGTGCGGGTGTATAGCGTAATGACCGGGCTTAGCAAGCCGATGACAAAGGACTGCATGAACAAGGCAGGATATACAAGCGGATTCACATTGAGCGTGCTGCGTACCCGTTGTAATGTGCTCTTAACGCTCTTGTGCAACCGTATGAACAGTGTGAGCAGATTGGGTTTGGCCGGTTGGTTCATGTCCGTCTTTGCATCATGGGCCTGCTCACCTTGTACAATGACACGTCCAGGAAGAATCATGGCGACTAGAATCACCAGAATGGCACATCCCATTAATACGAGAAATATGGTGCGATAGTCATGATGTGTCCGCTCAAGCAGCCAGTTCATGCCGACAGGTCCAAGTCCGGTTCCACCCAGAGCAGCCATCTCCAATGCCCCCATCGCTGTGCCGTTCTTGTTCTGTGGGCCTGACATCGCAGTCACTCCTGTCATGGCGCAGGGCCAGAGCGGTGACGTGCCGATGCCAAGGACCAGACAGGCCATTGCCAATCCAAATGCACTTTTGAGGAAAATAATCATTATGACCGCAATTAAGGTACAGATTAGCGCTGTGACCATCGTTGCGCGAAAACCGATTCGTTCTGCTGCCCAGCCAGAGGGCGCCCGGAACAAATTATCCCCCAGATATTGAAGGGCAAACGCCACACCAATGACGCCAGCGGACAGACCCAGAATATTGTCCATATACACGGGTAGAACGGCTACTAGCAGAGCCCCTTTAATAATTTCAACCAGAAAAAGTGTCAGCCACATCGCGATAAAAAATGGTGATCGCAAAAATTTGGCTGGTTTGGTGTCGGTTTGCATTCTTTTTCCCCTTTCGATGTACAATTACCCGTCCCCTATTCTTAGTGTAACCCTGGGGAATGTGCCTAAATCGAGTCAATTCAAAAATTTGTCGAGTATACTACTTGCATTCGGTTCTACATTTGCTATACTCATCTTTGTTTACCAATTTTATTAGGAAGGGTTGTGACAGCAATAATGAATCACCACCGTACGCCGCTGTTTACCGCTTTAAGAAATCATGCGGCACTCAATCCGGTACAGTTTCATATTCCGGGACATAAAAAAGGATTGGGAGCGGATACCGAATTCCGTGAATTTATTGGCGATAATGCCTTCTCCATAGATTTGATTAACATCGCACCACTGGATGACCTGCATCAGCCAACCGGTGTCATTGAGGAAGCACAGATGCTGGCAGCAGATGCCTTCGGAGCCGATTATACCTATTTTAGCGTACAAGGCACAAGCAGTGCCATCATGGCCATGATTCTATCGGTATGTAGCCCTGGAGATAAAATTATTGTACCCCGTAACGTGCATAAATCTGTTCTGACCGCCATCATTTTCTCAGGAGCCAAACCCGTATTTGTCTCTCCTTCACAGGATGCCAATCTGGGTATTGATCATGGAGTGACTACGCAGTCTATCCGTCGCGCACTTGAGCGTCATCCTGATGCCAAGGCACTGCTTGTGATTAATCCAACCTATTACGGTGTGGTTACAGATCTGAAAGAGATTGTTGAGCTGGCTCACAGCTATCAAGTTCCTGTCCTTGTTGATGAAGCACATGGCGTACTTATTCATTTCCATGAGGATCTGCCGTTGTCAGCCATGACAGCGGGTGCCGATATGGCTGCAACCAGTGTGCACAAGCTTGGTGGTTCCATGACACAGAGTTCTGTACTCAACCTGAACACGAAGAACGGGTTCGTGAATCCACAGCGTGTACAGACGATTCTAAGTCTGCTCACTTCAACATCAACTTCATACATTTTGCTCGCATCACTCGACACATCAAGACGTAATCTGGCTCTGCACGGTCGTGAGATTGCACAGAAAGCAATTGATCTGGCTGAGTTTGCCCGTCGCACCATCAACGATATGGATGGGCTGTATTGCTTCGGCAAAGAACTACTGGGTACGGAAGCAACCTTCAATTATGACCCAACCAAAGTTACAGTTCATGTCCGCCATCTGGGCATCACAGGGTATGAGACCGAGAACTGGCTGCGCGAACATTACAACATCGAGGTAGAGCTCAGTGATATGTACAATATTCTGTGCCTTGTTACGCCAGGTGATACGGATAATAGCATCGATATCTTGCTGAATGCTCTGCAGGATCTCTCCCGCACGTATTATCAGGTGAACCCGGCCCATGAGCTGGTCGTTAAAGTTCCGGATATTCCGCAACTGATGCTGACTCCACGCGATGCATTCTATGGTGATACGGAAGTGATTCCATTCAAGGAATCTGCAGGTCGTATTATTTCGGAATTCATCTACGTCTACCCGCCAGGAATTCCGATTCTGTTACCGGGCGAAGTTATTACTCAGGAGAACATCGACTATATCATCGACCATGTCGAAGTTGGATTGCCTGTCAAAGGGCCTGAAGATCGCAGCGTAACCAACGTCAAAGTAATTGTGGAAGCCGATGCCATTTTCTAAAACAACCCCTTCACGACGTGAATGTGGATGAACTTAAAGAACCAAGCCTGAGGCTTGGTTCTTTTTCTTATAGGGAACAAGCGGATTTGCATTTTTCCGTCTATTTCATGGTACAACAAGGTCAATAAAACCCTACGATACCTCTGAAAAACAAACAAAAGGCCCCCTGAAATCAGAGAGCCTTCATGCTATGTTCCAAAAGATTGACTATTCTTGCGAAGCAACGAGTTCGTTGTAAGCCGCTTCAACACGGTTCCACTCTTCTTCGTCTTCAATATTGTAGAGCACCATTTCCTCGTCTTCTTCTTCCATACGCAGGATGATGCCGTCAGCTTCAGGATTATTACGTTCCAGCAGGAGCGCATAAACATGCTTCTCCACGTCAAACGTCTCCACCAAAACCATTTCCACGTCTTGTCCGTTCTCGTCTGTTAATGTGAGAAGGACTTCTTCATGCTCGTGGTCGTGGTCGTGATCTTCGCCGCATCCGCAGCCATCGCCGTGTTCATGTGTGTGATCGCTCATTGAAATACCTCGCTTCATAATTAGAAATTGTGTAACCTTGCATATCGTAACATGTTCATAGAGCCAGGTCAATTTAAAAGGGCAGGGTTACTTTGGCTTCAATCATTCAGCGCTGTAATGATTTTCTCGGCTACCAGTACGTAGCTGCTGTTTGCATTTTCTTTAATATAAAAGCCGACCTGGTACTTGCCAGCACGACTGAAATCATACGTAAAATCATAGGTGCGGAACCAGAAGTTATCCTTCTGTGTAGTAAGTTCCTGAGACTGGATATCCTTCACCTGACCGCTTGGACTAGTAATGGTTACTTTCACGGCAGCTACATCCGATGTTAAGCTGTCCACTTGAGAAAACACATTGAATTTCAGCTTGCCCACGTTAACGTTGCCAAATACAGTGTCTCCCTTGAAGAGAAAAATATGTACATTCGGTTTGATCACCGTTACTCTCTTGTTACTGCTATCCCATTTGACTGCGCCTCCGGCTTCTCTTACAGGTACATAGGTCGTTCCATCAATTAGATAGCCCCCGTCAGCTGCTTCCTTGCCATTAATTAGAACACGAATCTTCTCGTTCACAGAGTCTGCAAACAATAAAGACCCGCCGAGCAAGGAGAATATCGTGACACAAAGCATTACTCTTTTCCATCTCATCCCGTCCATATTCCCTCCCCTGCTGCTAGCTGTTGTACATGTATACTGCTGATTCATCCACAAAGTTGCGCTGTTTCTCATCCTTTTTCATTTTTTATCCAAAATTTTATCCACCTCTTGGAATACTCAAAAAGAGGCGACCCTCATCAGAGGATGCCTCTACTCTATAATTGTTATATATACGGAATTATACGAAGAATTACGATGATGCATGGCGGGTCAGAATACAGGGAACCCCTTTACCAACAGCTCCGCCCTCTCGCATCCGTGTTGCATAATCCATTCCTCGTGTACATGGCGTCTTGCATCTCTCGCATACATCCGATGTGACGAGCTTCATGGATACACGAATTTTGTCACTCTTTAATACGGGAGCTTTCTTTCCCTTTGCTTTTGCCATCCCGGATTCCCCATTTCCCCAAATGCTTACTGATGTAATGCATCATATGGGGATTCGCCCGGTTGTGTGCCTATTTAGAAAACGTATTTAAACAATAAGAAGATGACAACGAGGATACCTCCGAGAATGAGCCAGTTGCTGATTTCCCACCAGATACTCTTTCCTCCGGACAAGTGCTTCTGTTCATTCTCCTGATGACGCTGACGGTGTGTATCGGTCTCCGAGCCATGGGGTGGTTTGCCAAAATCCATCATAAATTACATTCCCCTTTCAGCAGTTGTTTAGTATTCTCATTCCATTATAACCCATAATAGAGCATTTACTTAACTTTTATGCAAAAAGAGGACGGTTCCACTTAAAGATAAGGGAGCTCCAAGCGCTTGCGAGACTTGGCTGAATTCAATCGTGCGATAATAAACCTGAATGGAGAAGACATCAAAAAACCTCCGATTTCTCGGAGGTTTGATCTTATAACCATTGCTGCGGAGTATTTCAGTATTACGCCAATTCTACGTTAACATTCACGTTGCCTTTGATTCCTTTGGAATACGGGCAGTACTCATGGGCAAGTTTCACAAATTTATGAGCGGTTTCTTCATCCAGACCAAGAATTTTAACTTCCAAATCTACTTGAAGCTTCACGCCGTTGTCTTCAGAGTCCGTCACCAACATTACGGTTGCAGCTACGGTACTTCTTTCAATTTCAACTTTGTGTTTCTTCAATTGAAACTCCAGTGCGGAGTTAAAACAAGCACTATATCCTGCTGCAAACAGCTGCTCCGGATTGGTAGCCGTCGTTACTTTGCCTCCAAGTTCTGGGGGTGCAGCGACATCCAGCATAAACACGTTATCTGGCGATTGTACGATCCCTTGACGTCCACCTGTATTGATTACTGTCGTTTCATATAATGTTTTCATTAGTAAGGCTCCTCTTCAAATTATATTTATTGGATAAACATTATTTCTTGTTTTGTTTTGCTAACAATTTGATTGTACACAATTTAATTTTGTTTGTAAACCATTTTCCTAAAATAAAAAAGAGTCGCCTGAACAGCGACTCCTCCTCTAGCTTTTGCCGACCATATACGGATTGCACGTTGGCTAACGTACACTCTCTACCGATGGATGCTTTTCTTCAGCCCAAAGATTCAACTAAAGTTTAGTAACAACTTGTCATCTTCTGGTGGTTCTACTGAATAATGCACCATGTTCATCGGCAGATGTCTCCTCAGTCCAATCAGTTACTCCAGATATCCACTTTCATCTGTGCACATTTGAAATACTTGGCCTCTGCCGGGCTTGTTGTCAGTTTGAACAGACACTGCAGGTTTCCATGTTGGAATATACCACCACTGAGGTCAGCAGCAACACCGCCATACTGGTCATCCGCACCAAGCCATACAGATGGTCTCTCAAACCCAGCTGAGAACTGTAATCCGGTGCAGAGCAGCACAGTGAGGTTCTTACGGTTTTGCGCCTCATCTCCAGCTACGCCATGTGTAGTGAAGAACACCATGTTTTGCTTGAAATCGGTGTACGTTCCATCTGCTTTATAGGCTCGGACCATACCATACTTCTGATTGACGTTCTGAAAAAATGTGATTCCAGCCTTGCTATCCTTCGATTTGATGCCAAGCTGAACTGAAATGCCAATGTTCCCGTTCAATTGTATCGCTTCCAAAGTAACTGCAATTGCTGTGACTTTCGAGCTGTCAATCAGATGTTTCATTTTCAACTCTGCCGAGGCTCCTGCCGTTGCTGGTGTTGTAACTGTAATGGTCCCTCTGTCTGGCAAAGGCTCAAACGTAGGTGTCCCTACCACCTCAAGCCAATCTGGTAACGTTCCGTGAAGAAAATCGGCCACAAGCTGTTTGTGGACCTTACCAAAGGGGACGATCTGACCTGCTGCATCACGTATAATCATCTCTACACCCCCACCGAATAGGCTACACCGATATTATGATCGGTATTGTAATACACGAACACTACCCCGTCCATAACGGACACCATCAAGGATTGCATATTGGTCGTCTCCCAATTCAATGCCGGAAAATATATATCTGAAGGTTTGTCCAGCAGTTGACGAAAGTCTGCGCTGATCTTGGCAATGGCTGGCCGAGCTACAGTCGTAACCCCACCGGAAGCATAAGCCGATAACATGCCCAGCCACCACATGCTCCCTTTGTACATAAATACACCAGCATTGGGTCTCGAAATGTTTTCACCCGCTGATAAAGTCGCATCATTCCCCCCATCAATGGTCTCGGATCAGCTAACCAGCTGCGTCCGTCATGAGAATGCCAGATACATTTACGGCCAAAGTCGCCGCCGCCCATCACCGAGAAACCGATCCATTTGCCGCCATTTCTGAAGCATGAGAAGTATCCGGTATGCCCATCACCCGGGAACCCGGGAGGTTTGTCCAGAATCAAACCTACTCTTGTCCAGTTGATCATGTCTACCGAGGTCGCAAGTGCCGTTGATTGGTTGATCCCCAGTCCGTTTTGTTGGTAATACATGAAGAACAATTGTTCCTCATCGTTCCAGATCACGAATGGCGTTTCCGTCGAATTCCCAACCACGGTATCGAGATATACCTGTCCATGTTTGGTCCATGGTCCTGTCGGGCTGTTGGAATACGCAAGTCCAATTCCACCGATACGATTATGGTTGGTAGAATACGTAGCATAATAATCTGCTTTTGCATCAGGGATAAGCCCCTTCACTTTGATCGCCCGAAACCAATAGATCGATTGCAGACCCGCCATTGCAGCGGTATATATAGGATTGTCCATTTTTTTATCAAATTGAGGGTATACAACTGTCTGGATTCTGCATCGCAAAAGTCATAAGGCGCAATGGCCCTATTCGCCTTCATCGCTGCTTCGAGTGCTGCCTGAGCAATATTTTCAGTCATAGACATGGGAACTCAACTCCTTCGTGAGCAGGTTATTACCATTGACCGGCCGCAAAAATATAACATCCGGAGTGTCCTTTAATAGGATAGAAAAATCAACAACATTACCCTCATTCGCAGCTGACTCCTGAGTAATACGAATGATAGGGCGAATGTCGGCACTATATGAATACGCTTTCATTTCATTGATTCCTTTACTCTTCATATAGTTGTAATCAGCCACTGTCCCTTTCCTTGGTACGCCCGGATAATGTTGATCCTTCATATTATTCCCTCCTATTGTTTTCTCCAGATAAGTATATTCATGTGGGTACCTTTCTGTTAAAGCATCATGCCCATCCTGAGGCCTAATATTCCAAATTTGAGCCTCTATCCCTGTAAAATCTCTATAGGGTAGAATTGGTGAAATTTTAGAGATTCTAAAAATTTTATTGAGGGAATGTTTAATGTATAGTTTGGATTAGCTTTTGTTTAAACAGGAGGATTCCTTCTAAAATCTTTCCGTTGTCTTCATTTCTCTCTATGGCGAAAAAGAAAAGAAGCCTTACATTGTAAGGCTTCTCATGTATGATCTGTAGTGGGCTCGAACCACTGACCCCTACCCTGTCAAGATAGTGCTCTCCCAGCTGAGCTAACAGATCATGATATATATTGTTTCTCAATCAAGTAACAGTATCATATCAAGTAACCGTGTTCATTGTCAATGATTTATTTGGTTATATTTTAGCCGAAATGGTACACAATAAAGGAAAGATTACCATTTCTATAACGAGGTGATTTCCCTATGAGAAACTCAGCAAAACACCACAACCACAATAAATCTACAATTACAAAATGGTTCTTTTCCTTCGCAGGGCTTTTCGTTCTGATTACAACCGTTACCGGTTGCAGCCTGGAGCGGGATGAGCATACCGTACAATTCCAACAACTACAACAGCCCAATGAAAATCGTGAATCTCTGCCTGTCTGGCTGGACGTATACTCCAAATCTGTAATTCAAGATGTATATTCTCCCCGGGAGAGTAGCGAAGTCTTGCCATGATAATTAACAAGTGAACTACTCATCGTCATCCCACTTGCGTGAGTATGCTTTCTTGGTCACATAATACAACAGAGCAATCATTCCCGCCGACATTAGCAATGTAATCACCATGATGCTTGCCAAGCCCATCACTAGCCCCTCCTCTCCCAATATGTTCCAGACTCAACTATACAGGAAAAGCATTTTTTTGTATAATTCAGTCTGATATGTCGCGCAAGAGCAGAAAGAAGGAATGGAATTGGCAGCTGAGATTAGTTATGTAACGACAGAAGAACAATTGGAACAAGCCTTGGGAATTCGTCATCATGTTTTTGTGATTGAGCAACAAGTGCCTGCCGAGATTGAGATTGATGAATATGATGTTATCAGTCCGGATGTGCATCATGTATTGTTATATACGGATGGACAGGCTGTGGCCACAGGACGTTTGATCTATTACAGCAAGGATACGGCTAAAATGCAGCGGATCGCAGTGCTTGAGTCTCATCGTTCATTCGGTTATGGACGTGTACTTCTGTTGGCCATGGAGGAGCGAGCACGAGAACTGGGCTTATCCTATTCGGTATTGGATGCGCAATGCCAAGCACAGAAATTCTATGAGAAACTCGGGTATGAAGTCATTTCGGAAGAACCTTTTTATGATGCGGATATTCTGCATGTTCGTATGAGAAAAAGCCTGTAAAACTCGACTTTGACTGATCTTATCATCATATGGTGTATACTTCCGAAAGATTCGGACAAGCTAATCAGGGAAACCCATTTCCTATCTGGTCATATAAGGAGAGTGTGACATCATGGATCAAACAACACGCGAGAGTTTCACAGCAGTACAGAAAAATGGTGACGGTGACTTGACCGCTTTTCAGACTTCAGCAGGACGTGTACTGGATTATCAGCAAGCACTTACAGAAGTACAGGCTGGGGCTATTGCTGGCGTGAATGTATTCAAAGGCAAAGATGGAGAAATGTACATTCGTGGTGACGCCGACGGTGATCCTACCAACAACCTGGACCAACTTCCCCATTTCTAAAAATAGATGCACGTTATATGTGTGACACAGTAAGCGCCGATCCGGTGATCCGGGTTGGCGTTTTCTTATTTTCACTGTATTGCGTGTTCAAAAAGTCTGATTTTCAGTTCCGAGAAGATGGAATGAAGCTAGAAATGAAGTAGCGGAGCGTAGGAAAACTACGTGAGCAACTAAAATGTCTGAAAGGAAACAACCTTCGTAAGCTTCTGCTTATTCGGCTAAATTCCATATTCGATGCTGATGATGCCGTCAGGCATGATTCGTAATCAAAATTGGACTTTTTGAACAACCTCTAGTAGTCCGTAAAATATTTTATGGAGTCCCCGGAAGGCTGACTTTTGCGAATCGGCTGTTGAACCTGTTCCCATGCCTGCAAAATCTGTATACCTTCGAGAGTAGATTGGTTATCCCAAGAAATGTGTCCAGTGCGTTCAAGCTCCAATAATGACTCATAAATGAATGCTTTGCTTCGGCCCGTCTTGTTCTCCAGTTCATCCATACGCGGCAGCCGGCGCCGTTGTCCTGCATAGTTCACCATTATTCGCAAAATCTTGCGTTCAAAGTCGTTCAGCATACTTTACCTCCCCATTCAGATCCGTAACAGGACGCCATGCCAGAATACCTTGCTCCAGAAATGTTCTGGGTGAGCCTTCTTTTCCTGCTGATGCCCTAATCATCCCGCCACGTACACTGTTAATTCGAATCTGCCGCTGCGTAATCTGCCCTGCACGATCCATGTAGACAAGCTCCACCATCTGGCCAATATATTTCCCTAGCATAATCATCCCTCCGATAAGAACGTTTGTTTGTATTTCTTATTATATGCGAACATAAGTTCTTTATTCAATAGTAAAAAAAGGATTTTGTAAAATAAAAAAACCAGACTTTCACCTTAAAAATTAAGGCGGTCTGGTTCCTCTAATGGAGTGGCTATGATAAAAATCTGGCTAGCAGTCAGCAAGTCCTGTACCTGATCAATGTCGATCCGATTCCGAAAATTGTACTTTTCTCAATTGCTGTGTGGAAGGATTAAAATCAACATTTACATAGACTGCAAATTGCTTGCCGTCTTTTGCACGGACCCATAGCTTGAACTGTTCCCGTGATTGATCTGCTGTAAGAGATGTGCGACCGATGTGCTTGTAGTCCAAAATGTCCACATTGTACTTGGTCTGTGTTTCTTTGACCGCAATAATTCCCCACTTCGCATAATCAGGGATGGCTCCACCAGTAGCCGAGGCAGGTGTGAATCCCGCTAAACTAAGCATAACCGTAAGTATTATAACCATGAGCATTCTCATCTGTTTCACTCCTTGGGGCAATAGGTTTCTGATATATTGCCCGTCCGGGTTTTATTTTACACAAATATTCGAAATATCCAGGCTAGTGGCCGCAAGGAAAAGGGAACCACATGCACAAGTCGGTCAAACAAATCAGGAGGATCCGTACGGAAACTCATTCCCCAGTCCCCGGAGAAAAAGTGTTGTTGTGTCTGTGACTCCTCAGGCGGATCCAGATTGTAAGTTTCTTCAAGCCTTTGCCTAGTTTGTTCATCCACCTGAACCTCGTTCGTAACGACATGTGCTGTGACAGGCCCGCTGCTTATGTACATCAGAATCATTAGAAACATCAAAATCCACACCATTTTCATAAAACTTTTGTTCATCCTTCTCTCCTTCACCGATATAGGTGTCTATTGTTAGTGGAAGACTCGTTTGAATGTTCGATTATACATAAAATTCACCACATTGGAAATAACAAAAGGGAGATGATATGAGGAAAGATGAGGTATCTGCTCTGCAATGTTTTAACTTCACGATTAATGCCTTAACGATCTGAAACACCACTTTGAGGAGGTTACACCCGAATGTTCAAACGCTTGGATGAAATCCTGATTGAGATTCCCAATGTCGAGAAGCCCGATCCGAATGCAGCAGCAGCCATACAAGAATTGCTCGGTGGCAAATTCGGAGAAATGTCGACGTTAAACAACTACCTCTATCAATCGTTTAATTTTCGCTCCAAAGAAAAGTTGAAGCCCTTCTATGACCTCGTCATGAGTATCACGGCCGAAGAATTGGGTCATGTTGAGCTGGTTGCACATGGCATCAACAAATGCCTCAGAGGATCAACCGAATACAAAGAACCTGACGATACACCGCTGGGTTCCGTGAAGGATGCTCGTCTGTCCTATCATTTTCTGGCAGGTGCGCAGGGAGCGATGCCTTTCGACTCCACGGGTAATCCGTGGACTGGAACCCACGTCTTCAACAGCGGTAATCTGGTCGAGGATCTGCTGCACAACTTTTTCCTCGAATGCGGAGCGCGCACCCATAAAATGAAAGTATACGAAATGACCGATCACCCCGCAGCCCGGGAAGTTGTCGGTTACCTGCTGGTACGTGGCGGTGTGCATGTGGTTGCATATGCCAAAGCACTTGAGATTGCAACTGGCGTAAATGTAACCAAGCTGGTTCCTATTCCTTCACTGAACAACAAAGCCTTCAACGAGGCTCGTAAATATGAAGAAAAAGGTGTTCACACCAAGTTGTATACCTATAGCGATAAAGATTTCAACACCATCGGCCAGATCTGGAAAGGGACTCACCCCGAAGATGGACAACCTCTTGAAGTTATTCAAGGCATACCTGAAGGATTCCCGATTCCAGAAGCTCCGGCGGTGGAAGAAGAATTCGCCCCAGGCATTTCACAAGAAGATTTTAAGGAAATTGCTCGCCGTCTGAAGATGGCAGGGAATATTGCGGATTAAGGAAAATAGATACAAGCCCTCGAAATTTGCTACTTAGATGGCAGAATCGAGGGTTTTGTTTCGGTGTGCAATACGTATTTTGTATGATTACAAACTTTTCGATGAAGTAATGGTGTATAAGTAAATCTAATCCTTGCCCACATCAGTTTCTGGCGCAAAAAATGTCAAAGAGCTACATACTTACTAATGAGACTAAGGCTTTACTATAGTGGTTTTCTTCAAATTACCATTTTTATCATATTCATAACTAATCTTCTTGCCAGATTCAAAAAGGATGCTCATAAGTTGTTCTGAAGAATTATAAATGTAGGAATACTTTTCAATTCCTCTCTTCTTCACGATATTGCTTGCTACCGATTCATTTCCTAATATGCCTTTTGTGGTGACAAAGAAGTTATGTTCTTTTGTAAGATCGAGATTGCTAATAGTGATGGTTTTATCTTTGGTGGTACCAATAATCTGATTGTTTCGATAAACATTAAATCTATCCCAATCATTGTAACGTCCCTTAGATTGATCCCAAGACAATTGAACAGACGTTGCACTTATAAATTTAAGTTTTAGATTTTCGGGCTTCTCAATTGGCAAAAATTCACCCGGCTGGTCATCAATAAATATACGTTTTGGGCTAGTTATTGAATTAGACTGATAAAAATCTTTACCCCAAAGATATATGTCAGAGGAATAACTAACAGCACCACTCGCATTGTTCCCAGCAGTAATACTATATATATCAGTTAAGCCTAGCACTATTCCAGGAGCTAAATGTGTTATTTTTGTATCATCACCAAGTTGTCCATACGAATTATTTCCCCAAGCTAGCACAGTACCATCCTCTTTCAAGCCAAGAGCATGATTGCTTCCTAAAGCAAGTTGCTTAATCGGTCCTATATCCATATCCAGTGCAGGTTCACCCTTAGTTAGTGAAGTAATTTGGGAAGGATATCCCACACCCCACCACCATACAAAGTTATTTTCGTCAATAGCTGCACCATATATATTTTGATTTAGGCTACTATTACTCTGGTAAATATGTTTAATTTTTGTTAGAGAAAAAAGTTGGTGTTGGAATCAATGAATTTTCTCCACTTTTACCTAACTGATAACTCTGATTCCCCCGTCCCCATACTGAGCCGTCCTTTTTAAGCGCGTATACTGAGTTTGATGATGAACCACCTGCTATTTCAATAATATCTTCCAGATAAGGAACTAACGTCGGTTCAGAACGTTTATCGCTGTCACCAAGTCCTAATTGTCCTTGGGTATTACTTCCCCACGTCCAAACTCCCCCTTCGCTAGTTAGAGCTACATTATAGTAAGATCCTGTAACAAAAGTTTTAACATTCTTCAGTGAGTTAGACAACACTGAAATAGAAGATCCTCCTCTTATAGCGGGTAGCCACTTTAATATAGCTTCTTCTTGATTAAAACCGTAGCTATTTAACGAATTTGTAGAAATACCTATAACATTTTGTAATGAGGGTATTGCCTTCAAATCGTCCTTCCAGCTTGTCGTCTTCCTTCCAAGTGCCATTCCTATTCCTTGGGCACCCGCTGACCACACTGATCCATTTCTTCTAATATTAGATAATGAACATCAGCCATAGATATTTGATTAATCACTTCTTTTTTCTCATTTTCTTCCTTCGCTTCGACTCTTTCAGTGATACTCATACATAGAATTAAACTCAAAATAATTAATAAAATTGCTAATCTTCTTTTTTTCATTTTTGCTCACTCCATTCCTCTAACTTATTTGCAGAACCTTTGTAACTATCATATTGAGGAAATAACTAATTTTAAAAGAAAATATTTTTCAAGATTTTTCATGTGCGTACAGGTATGTTAGGGAATTATCATACAAAATGCTAGAGTAACTCCCCTGATTCAATTAAGAATGGGGAAAGAAAGACCTTGAGAATTGTCGCCCCAAGGTCTAACACATCAGTATCCGTATGCTTTTTGTGTTGTCTCGCAAATTTTTCTTGTTAAATCACCCATATATGACTTGGCTGTTTCAATAATCTCTCTCTCAGTTATTAAGGATTCTAGAACAGAGACAACCAATACTTCCTGAACCTTTTCTTCTGATAAAGCCATGTCTTCCAAAAAGTCATATAGATTACTAATATCTTTTTGCTCATTAGTATACTTTATTAAGAACGGAGTGACCACCATACCAAAGATGACATGTGGTAAATCCTCTTCGAGCCATTCGATTTCCTCTTCATAGTATGGTCTGATTTGTGGAACTGCTGTCAATAATCGTTCAATTAAGTTCTCGTATTTCAACCTTCTTCACCTCTTATTATTTTCCTGCTAATGCTTTTTGTAAATCGTCATAAATTGCTTGTGCTGCACCCTTATCTTGTGTATTCAAATTCCCGCTTTTTATCAATTTATTCAAAGCGTTACTATAATCTTTTCCTTTTTGGCTGTGGAATTTACCTCCAACAGGCAGACCTGTTTTTAATTCATAGCGAATAGAATCCATAGTTGTACCATTACCAATGACATTCGGCATGTTTTGACCTTTATAAAGATCCTTCACAACATTCTGTAACTTAGTATTGGAGACACTGGGCTTCACATTCAGGTCAAAGCAATTCGTGTTATGCACCCAAATTCCCAAATCTGTTACATAATACGTATGGTAATCCGCAACTGTAAAGTTATAAACCGTAACTGGCTTATCAAGTTTAACAAGATCAATCTTATCAATCCTCAGGTTGCTTCCATCCGCCTTTTGGAGCTCGTTACCCACTTGAAGTTCATCTGCAAACAACCAGCCCCTACCTTCAACCCAGAACGGATGATTGTCTGTTGTCTCAATAATCTGCTTTCCAACATGCAATTTAATGATATCATCACGTTGGTTGCGGAATAAAGCAGTGACGTCTTTGTAAGTTGTTTTTCCAATAGAGTCATTCTCATCTTTGGAAAGAACCTTATCTCCGACTTCAATGTCTTCAATTTTTTTCTCCCCTACATCTGTTTGGACCTTGGTACCCGCTGTAAAACAGTTACAACCCTTGGCTACTACTTTAGCCGTAGATGAGTTTGCTGTTTTGGTAACAACTTTACCTTCTTTATTTGCCCACTTAACAATAAGCTTTCCGCCTTTAAAGACTTTTCCTACGGGCAGGAATCCTGCGACAGCCATGCCTCGATCAAATAAAGACGACTTCGGATCTATAAACGTCTTAAGGTCATCTAAAATAAGGAAGTTGGCCGTAGCAACGCCAGCTTTCTTAACAACTTTCCAACTGTCACCTACCCATTTCCAAACATTACCACTTGGATCTACATAGATGAGCGCATTATTACCCGCATAGACATATCCATTTTGGGTCATAGGATTCTGGAGATCACCTTCAAAGGTATCTTCCGTAATAAACCTTCCTAACGAAGGATCATACCATCTCGCTCGCAAATATTGCAATTCCGTTGTATCATCCCACAGCTCGCCCGAATAACGGAATGGGTTGTGTACTTTCTCTTCTTTGGAAACAATATTCCCCCAGAGATCATACTGATACTTGTTCAACAACTCACCATTTGCATTTCTTAATTCTGTAATATCCCCATGGCCATTCGTTTGTACATATGCTTTGTTGCCATCAGGATACTCGATGGCTTCCAGCTTGGTTCCCCGGATATAATTTGCCTTCAGTTCAGGCGTCCCGTTCCGAACTTCAGCTTCCGCTATGATCTGCGCATCATCATCATAGTAATAGCGTGTACCTGCACCATTCTCCGTTCGTTCTACAAGTAAGTTATCACCATTATACTGATAACCTACCTTCTTCGCGTCTTTGGTGACCTGGGTTAGACGGTTGCGGGTATCATATTGATACTCGCTTTCACTGACATTAAGGTCTTTGTCAGACTGCATTGTCAGTCGATTTCCTTGTTTATCATAAGTGTATTGCTCATTATTCGGACTGGAAGACAGAATGCGATCCAGCTTGTCATACGTAAATGTATCCTGAGAACCTTCCTGAACACGATTAATCATATTTTTATTGTTGTCATAACTATAATTGTAGGTACTCAGTGCAGATTGATCTCGGATCTGATCCATATAGACTAGATCCAAACCATTGTAGATTTTCCGATCGTTCACACCATTTTGAGATTGAGATTCTTTAAAGAGTCCATTCAAGTAGTAACTATACTGTGCATCAGGAGTATCTTTGGTTGTTCCCACCGATAACATACGTTGCATGGAATCATATGCAAAATACACTGTGTTACCAAAAGGACCTTTCATTTCAGTACGGTTACCATTCAAATCATAACTGAATTCTGTAGAAAGACCATCCGGATAGGTCATCCGTGCTAACTGTTCCGTCGATGGATCATATTGATACGTGGTAGTCCCCGTACGATCCGTCATGCTGGTTCGTTTACCCATAGCATCCACCGTAAAGTTGATCGTCTCATCTGGACTTGTTTTACGAATCAAGATACCACGCACATCATAATCATACGTCAATGCATTGCCATTGCGATCAACGTGTTTCGTCAGGTTACCATTAGGACTGTAATAGCTTCTGGTCACATTTCCCGACTTGTCCAATGTCTGGATTCTGCGTCCCATCTGATCATAACGATTTTCTTTGATATTTCCATTAGCATCAATAGTTTTGGTCAGATTTCCCATCATATCATACACATATTTGGTCTGTTCACCATTAGCATTGATAACCATACGAAGTTGTCCCATCACATCATACGTAAATGAAGTAACATTACCATTACCATCGATTTGTTCCATTGTATTGCCACTGATGGTATCGTATTTATTTTTCTCCAGCGTTCGTAATCCCGTATCCTGCTGTGTCTTCTCTTCCGTTTTCAGCACTTTCCCCCACTTATCGTAGGTTTCAATCTGCATGTACCCTTCAGCATCTGTACTTGTCGCCGTTCGAGCCACATCATTATACTTCATCGTAGTGGAGGAACCGTCCGGACCTGTGGCCGAAATGACCCGGCTCCAGTTGTCATAGAAGTTACTAGTACGATTACCTAATGCATCTTCTGACCAAAAAGCTCGACCATATGGATCATATCCCGTTCGTTTGGATACGAGATAAGTACCGTTTGAGAAATATCCTTTCTCGATTTCCTGCCCCAACGAGTTCCACTTTGTCACCTGTTGTTGACCGCTCTCATCCGTAACCGTGATCGTATTTGTCATGTCATCATAACTGGCATTTAGAACCTTACCATCTGGTTGTACCACTTTAACCGTACGACCTAATGCATCCAGTTGGTATTTCGTTGTATGATTTTCTCCATCGGTAGAGGATAGCATATCACCAGTGACCGGATCATACTCTACGAAAGTACTGACTATCGTTTGTTTGCCGTCAACATCACTCACAACCATACTTTGCTGGGTTGGGAAAGCATTCTGATAACGACTATCATATTCCAACGTAGCGGATCTTTCCTGAGAGTCATCCGAAATACGCTGGGTCAGTAAATTTCCGTATGCATCATACGTATAGTCTGCTTGTTGAAGCAATTCACCACTTGTACTATCTTTTCGATTAATGATTTGCGTAATATTGCCTTCATTATTTCGCTTGATGAGTGTGTACTTCTTGTTTGTTGAATCTACCATGTCTGTCATACTAGCCAACCAATGTCTTGTGTCATCGTATGTGCTTGTAACAGTACGTCCTGTTTCATCTGTCATCGATGTAATATTTCCGTAATCATCCAGTTGAACTGTTGTAGTTAATACATCCTTGGCCTGATTATCGGTCTCAGAGGTGATGGTAGGCGTAGGTGCAGCGTAACCACGTCCCTTGACCGTTTTTCCATAGGTGTACGATATCGTTTGTGTTTTTCCTTCCGCACTAACGATTGCTCGATCCAGATAAAACTGTGTTGGTGTATCGACATTGATGTAATCTTTGCGATAGTTGTATTGCGTATTGGTTAATCCGTTATTAATCGCTGTTGTAAATGTTACATCCTGTCCATAAGTCTCCCCCAGATCTGAGGTGTAACTCAATGTCTGACGATTAAAATCCTCTGTCGAGCCATTTTCATAGGTTAACTGGTCTCTACGAGACAATACACGATAAGCTTCGTTAAAAGAATCCTCACCAATATATCGTTTAACGGGGCCATTTTCATACTCGTAGAACGTTTTGGCACCTGTATTATGCTGCACGGATGTGAGCAACGCATATGGATTCAATACCGCGCGTTCCGGGCTAAACCCAAGCAAGTTAAACTTGGCATCGGCCAGCTTGTAAGAGTAAGTGGTTTTTCTACCCAACGGGTCGATGACGGAATCGAGCAATTCTATACCGTTTTTCGTTTGTTTGTTGTAGGTAACCGTGCGGCTCCCCTGAACGATCGTTACGGCTGAGGCCGTATAACTGATGCGAATCGTATTGCCTATAGCATCCTTTACTTGAGTCAACAACTTGCTGTTATATATTGTGTTGTTCTCATAATAGAATTGAACATCATTTTTCTGCCCATCTGAAATCTGAAGCAGACGTCCATCCGTAGAGAAATATTGCTTTGTTAATCCATCTGCAGATATCATGACCAGTGCAGAAGTTTCACCATTTACAGTAGCAGACGTATCTGCATTCACCGTAATACCTTCCCAATCGTACCCCTTTAGTGTATTGCCGACGATCTCGTATCGACCACCATCAGCAAAAACTACTTCTTTCTTATTGTTCTTCGTCTCGATGGATGGCAGTTTCCAAGACCATCCTTTACCGAGTGGATAGGTTTTATCAAGGGGATTTGGAATGGTTTTATTATAATAGGTCACATCCGTACCATTGCCCACCTGATAAGCACGAATTTCTGCATTAGGCTTTGAAGCCATGTAGTAGTTATAGCCATCATCGACTCCATTTTGGAACGCGGCATTGGGATAGTTATTAATTTCGTTTTTGAGATCGCTCGCTTCGGACCAATAGTCTGTGCCATCCGTCGCCTGAGTTGTTGATTCTGCCTCTCCCTCGGTAATCTCAGTTTCTACCCATGGAAGCTCATTGACGTTGTACGCTTTACGTTGCTTGCCTCCTCCCCCAAGAAGCACCCAGTTATCATATCGTCTGGACGAGTAAGAACCTGGCTTGGTTACTGTGCCGACATAAGTTTGGGAGTAACTACGTGTGTCGGATGCCGGAATGGTTACAGATCCATCATATTTGGCTTCCCATGTCTTGGTACACACGTAGTTTGCCACCGATTTATTCGGTGATGGACAAGCCTTCGTATTCGTTACAGACGAACGAGTCAATGTAATCGTCTGACCCTGTACTGTAGCCGTTTTGGTTTGCGGGCAAGGGCTCTCAGATCCCGTTTGTACCCAAACCCCCTTGGCATCGTATTTACCAGGAATGGAATTCACACAGGACTGAGTAGGTGCTGTAATGGTACGTGCTGGTTTATATTCGCCTGAAACTACAGTTGGTCCGCCCTGCTTGTTCAATGTGCCACTGAAACCCCCACTGTTGTAATCCACACTTGACGGAAGGCTATTCGTGCTCGCAGCATACTTTATTGTTTGCTCTGTGCGTGATTCAGGAGCTGTGAAGTAGACTATACGCTGACTTGCGACTTGCTTGGCCTCTGCTTCTGTCGTATACGTGCCCTTCGGCACGATCTTGGTTTCCTGAATCGAGGTTTCGGTATCTACTGTACCATCCCCGTTATTGTCTAATTGGTACCACATGCTTTCACGATATTTCACGTGGTATTTAGGGATTTTCTTTTTTCTAACCGCACTATACGTGACAAAATATTTGTAAATTGGATAATCGTATGTGCTATAGCCCACATCCATATCGTAAAACTGTGCGGATGCCGAGTTATACTGTCTTTCCAAGGAAAACCCCATGCCATTGCGGCCCGGAAGCGTAGCATCCACATGCTCCAGCATCAACCCACCGCTCATGTTGGAAATAGCTTCACCGTTTTCTCCCACCGTGTAGGGTGCTTCATTAAACGAGTTTTTGTTAAACACCGGTGCTTTCTCGGTAATATGCTTCCCTGGATCTGGCACGCTGGTTGACGCAGCTAAGGGTTTAATGACGTCAGCAGCAGGTTTGCTGACTTGGTTCTGGCCATCCGATGCATCAGTATCTTCTCCCTGATCTGTAGCTCCTATTTCAGGTGCAGTAGTTGATTCGGGAAGCTCTCCATTATCCTTGCCTGTCTCTTCGGCAGAAGGTTGCTCACTCTCAGGTGTATCAATCGCTGGATCTGTTGCAGGTAGTTCAACTTCTTCGCCTTCCACGGTTTCTTTCTCTTCTGTTGGTTCTCCTTTTTCAGGCTCCCCATAAACCTCCTCAGTCACGGCAAACGTGTCATATCGTTGCATGATACTGGACTGATCCGCACCAACACTGACAATCGATATATCGTTGTTAAGCAAACCTTCTGAATATACGTCACTTGTAACGCTTTGAGATTCATTGATTTCATTTGGATAAAGTACACTTAGTGCTTCGTCAAACCCAATCTGACTCTCTCTCATTTTAAAGAAGGCTGACAGGATCTGATTCAGATTGTATCCTTGATCCAGATAGCCCTGAATAAAGCCTTCCGTCGTACCAAATTCGTCAATCAGAATCTGAATCAATTCATTGGAATTGCCCTGTTCTTCCTCCGCATATGTAGTCGCCGGAATCCAGTTTGCGAAAAGTCCTGATAATACGGCTACGATGAGTAAAATGGACATAAATTTCTTGGTTATAGAGTGCTTCAACTTGTTCTCCCCGTTCAGATAGTGTGAGTTTTAACCTGGAATTGTTTTCATCTGTTGTAGCTTCTAAGGATTTGTAATTGTTGTTTTGATCAAATTCCCGTTGGCATCATACGTATACACAATTTTTTTGCCAGAGAGAAATACAATGCTCGTCAGGCGACCGGCAGAATTATAAGTATACGTATATTTCTTCAACGCTGCTTTCTTCACCGAGTTGCTTGGCCCAGACTCATTGCCTGCCATATCTTTTGATCTTATTGTAAACGTATGTTCTTTTTCGGGATCAAGCCAAAGGGTCTCAAAGCTGGTTCTATTCGTTCCTCCATAAAAAACATCATCTTTATAAATGAGAAATACAATTGTATCATTATTTGATTCTTGCAGCGCATCCCAAGACAATTCGACTGAACCAAAATTGGATGTTTCAATTTTCAATCCTTTCGGGATTTCCAGTGGTTTACTGATAGGTGTTATTCCGAAGTGAATATTCATGATACTTTGAGAATCAGTTTGATCGATAAGCCCATTGTTGTTCATGTCAGCTATATTGATTTGCTCTGGTGTCAGAGTAAGTATACCTTCTATATGCTTTGTAACCAGCAAGGCATCTTCAGGAGTAATCACACCATCCCCATTGACATCACCTTTAGGATTCTTCTTGAATCTGATCATCGAAATACTCGGTTGAGACTCATCCCCTGCATTATTTTTCGAACGTATTGTAAATGTATAATACCTCTTCTGTGGATCAAGAGAATTGACCAAGTACCTGGTTTCATTCGTAGTTCCAATTAAAACATTGTCCTGATAGATGCTAAATCCAGTTACATCCTTATTTACTTCTTTTAGTGTATCCCAGGATAAATTAATTGAAGTATGATTGAGTATCTCCATTTTCAAACCTTTCGGGATCTCCAGTAGTTTACTAGTAGGGATTGTTATTCCCAAGAAAATATCCATGATACTTCCAGAATCAGTTTTATCGATAAGCCCATCGTTGTTCATGTCAGCTGCCTTAATTTGCTCTGGTGTCAGCGTAATTGTGCCTTTTATATGCTTTGTAACCAGCAAGGCATCTCCAGAAGAAATCACACCATCCCCATTGACATCACCTTTTAGCACCTCTTTGACAGCAAAGTCCTGCTCCACAGTGGTTACTTTTTTCGGAGTTGAGTCCGCTGCTTCAACTTCACCTGAGAGCCATATAAGAGAAGACAGTATAGTCACCGTTATACACAATCTGCTAGCAAGCTTAAAAGTTGATTTATTTTCTCTCCCATTCATCTCACGTGCTCTCCTCTTTATTGATAAATTAAGTACAAGACTTGTTTTGACACATGCAGAAAACCTAATTATCCTAATCTCCTTCTAAAATCAATGGAATACAACTACGTTCCACTCTAATACCGAGAAGCTATCCTATCATTTCACAATATGTCTACACCCCATTTTTATCGCTTATGCTAAAGAGCTATCTTATTATCGTCGATTCAAATCTATAAAGAAATAGGGTTTTTTTGTTTTAATTTGTCTTATTTTGTCGTATTAATCCCAAAAAACAGCTATAAAATTTAAATGTTATGTAAACTATCGCTTTGCTGTAATATGTAAATGTAGTATTATATTTAAGTTATAAAAACAACAAATACTATATATAGTTATATAATCTTTCCTTATATATAGATTACTTACTCATTTCACATTGCTAATCAATCCATTTTTTCGACAAGTGATTTCCAATCATACCTAGATATCTACAATGATAAAAAAACAAGAAGCATAAGGACACATTAAAAAACAAGCCAGTTGATACATCACATTAAGGGATATACCTCAGAATAAAGCCACTCCCTAAATAGTTATTCCATTCGATCCAGAAGCTCGACAATGACCTCATCCAATTCTTCAAGCATCTCACTTTTAGTTGGGTTTTCTAATATGTTTCCAAATTATCCTTCAATACAATCAAATATTACGAAGGCAATTTGCTAATCGAACCCGTCAACACAAGATATTTCCATGTTGAATCTTTTGTTTCAAAAACATTTCGAATATGAGGAATCAGATCTTCTCCAAATCTCATAAGTAAATCTTCTACGGATCTGGAAACGGGCCAATTCCCGTCTTGCAACCAATCCATCAGCTCTGGGATGATAACTTTTAATTCTACATCACTAAATTCACTTAACTTACGCACCGCCTCAAAGTCATGTTTATCGCGGGGAAGACACTCCCTAATATCCATTTAAACTTCCTAATCTCTATGTGCAAAATCATATACTCCCTCTGTTACTCTACTGGCTCTACATCCTCTACTCTGATCTCAATCTCATCTTGATTCTTCGTTGTTGACATCGCGTCTCTTATGCGAATCGCCCACGTTCCTGCATCCTGATAGAATTGTACATCTTCAATCACAGGAACACGTACTTTTTCTCCATCTGGTGAATATAGTCCACCCCGAATTGCATCCGCCTCACTTAGATGAGCACCGTCTGGAGTATTTGGACAAGATACCGCTATCTTTTCTGCTCTGGCCTGCCCAGGATAGGGTTGATTTTCCGGGCCTCCATCCGTCCAGACTTCAACGTAGGAGCCGATCTGCGGATCAGGCGCGTTAGAGAACCATTTTGCCGGATAATACCGACTTCCTCCTCCGTTCGCACTGAAATCCTCATATGCAGGATCAACCACAAGAATGGAATTGTCTTTGCGTTCAACCACATAACCAGTGAATCCATCTTCACTTGGTGCATTCGCTTGAGTCTGCACAGAGTTGCACTCGATATGTCCTGAACATCCCGTAAGGCATACGATCAGGATTGAGAGCAATATGAGGACTCGACGAAGATTGGACATATGTATATCCCCCTTTATTAACACCTCTTTCTAAATTTAACGTTCCATTTCAGGTTATTGTTGCAAATACAGCCTTTGGCTCATCCTTATCTTCCCGACGGGCCCGGCACGATTACCCCAAATAATTCACTTCTTCATATTCCGCTTGTACACGTACCTTCCCCAGATTACCAATGTTGCGCATAACAAGACAGCACAGTAAGCCCAGACAAACAGCATGGCAAGCCCCAACCCGATGTTGGCATCCAAGCGTTCATCAACGATCTCTGTGTACAGTGCAAAACCGATTGGCACAGCACCCACTAAGAAGAGTCCGATGAGCCATCCACCCCAGCGTCTAAAGCCTGCACCCCCTCCAGTACTGGAAAGCTTACGTATTCCTTGCACCAAGAGTAGTAGAATCAAAATAAAAATCAGGCAGGTTATGAGAATTTTTAGCATGTCCTTCGCCTCCTACGTCATTCATAATGATGAACATATCATATAATTGAAAATGTAAGCTTGACTATAATTACCCCGTTTGGTGCTCCATGATTCGACTGTGACAACAAGGCAGCATCTCAGAATCACACCTTAATCATGATAAAGAAAGTAAAAAAAACGCCATCATCCTGACTCCTTCCAAGTCATGAACGATGGCGTTACTTCTCATTTTTCTCACATTTACAATGTTACGTCCACATCAAATACGTTAAGCGCCAAACTGTGCATAGTGCAGACGGCTATACACGCCACCTGCGGCAAGCAGTTCCTCATGACGTCCCTGCTCCGTAATTCCTTGTTCGGCAACGACAATAATGCGGTCTGCATTTTTGATCGTAGCCAATCGGTGAGCAATGACCAGCGTCGTCCGGCCCTCGGATAACTCAGCAAGTGATTGCTGAATCGCCGCTTCCGTTTCTGTATCCAGTGCGGATGTGGCTTCGTCCAGGATCAGAATTGGTGGATTTTTCAGGAACATACGGGCAATGGACAAACGTTGCTTCTGTCCACCGGACAGCTTCACGCCGCGTTCACCAATTAATGTATCCAGCCCTTCCGGCATCGATTGAATCAAGGTTTCCATCTGTGAACGCCTTGCGGCCATCCAGATTTCTTCTTCAGATGCATCCAGCTTGCCGTAGGCAATGTTCTCCCGAATGCTTCCATCGAAGAGGAACACGTCTTGTTGAACAATACCGATATGACTACGCAAGGAGTCTAGTGTCATGTTCTGTATCTCCTGCCCATCGATCGTGATGCGACCTTCCAGCACATCATAGAACCGCGGCAGCAGACTGCATAACGTTGTTTTCCCTGCACCCGATGGACCGACAAGAGCTACGGTTTCACCTGCACGCACGTTTAGATCGATTCCTTTGAGAACAGGCTCCTGATCGGAATAACCAAAGGTTACTTGCTCATATCGAATATCTCCGCGCAGATGGGATACCGCAACAGCTCCCGGACGGTCTTCTACATCCGGTTCCATGTCGAGCAGCTCTGTATAACGTTTGAAACCCGCAATACCTTTGGGATACGTCTCGATCACCGAGTTAATCTTCTGAATCGGTGTCAGGAACACATTGGACAACATAATAAAGGCAATAAACTGACCGTACGTCATACTGCCGTTAATGACAAACCATGTTCCGCATACCAGAACAAAGAGGGATACCAGCTTCATCAGCATATAACTGACAGAAGAGTTCCAGGCCATGATTTTGTATGCGATCAGCTTGGTCTGGCGGAAACGACCATTGTTCACAGCGAATTGTGCTTTTTCATGCTCTTCATTAGCAAAAGCCTGAACGACACGGATACCTGTAATATTGTTCTCCACACGAGCGTTGAAGTCGGCAATATCACCGAACATTCGGCTGAATGCCTTGGACATTTTGCTACCAAAGTAGAGCGACAGATAAATAATCAGCGGCACGATGATAAAGGTTAACACAGCCAAATTCCCGTTAATACTCATCATGATGCTGAAAGCACCAATCAGTGTCATCACCGCAATAAATACATCCTCTGGACCATGATGGGCAATCTCGCCAATATCCATCAGATCGTTAGTCATACGGGAAACGAGATGTCCGGTTTTCGTATTGTCGAAGAAACGGAACGATAATTTCTGCACATGATTGAACAGGCTTTTACGCATGTCCGTCTCAATGTTAATACCCAGCTTATGTCCCCAGTATGTAACGATGAAGTTCAGAAATGAATTCAGGAAATAGATGCCGAGCAATCCCAGGCACGCCCATAGAATCCAATCCCAGCGCCCACCTGGCAGCAAGTCATCCACCACTCGGTTTACCGCCAGTGGAAAAGCCAACTCCAGCAGGGCGACCAGAATCGCACAGCTAAAGTCCAGAATAAAGAGCTTTTTGTAAGGCCTGTAATAGGCAAAGAAACGGCGAAGCATGGACTGAAGTCCTCCTTATGCAACCACACAATGATGATTACGTTCTATTTGGTCCTGCTTAAAAGATACAGGAAGTATGGTGCGCCAATGATGGCAACCAGGATACCGGCAGGGATCTCCGAAGGCTGCAATATGACACGTCCCAGCGTATCTGCAACGAGCACGAGCAATGAACCGACCAGTGCAGATGCGGGTAACAGAAACTGATGTTTTGGACCCACCAGACGACGTGCCAGATGTGGACCGATCAGACCCACAAAACCGATCCCCCCACTCACAGATACACATGAACCAGCTAGTCCTACGGCAGCCGCCAGCAGAATCAGCCGCTCACGCTCAACTGGAGCGCCGAGTCCACTTGCCGTCTGGTCACCCAGATTAAGTACGTTCAATACACGTGCTTTGTACAGAACCAGCGGTACAAGAATAATAAGAAATGGCAACAATGCCGTTACAAATTTCCAGTTCGAACCCCAGATGCTACCTGCCATCCAGGTAGCTACGAATTGATACTTTTCCGGACTAAGCCGTAAAGTAAGTACGATCATGATAGAGCTGATTCCCGCCGCTACCCCGATCCCCGTAAGCAGCATACGAGTAGGCATGATGCCCTCTCCTTTTTTGTAGGAAAGAATATAGATCAGGAATGCAGCAAAACCCGAACCGATCAAGGCCAGAATGGGCAACAGGAATACCGGAGCCGCTGTAGTTGTCGGGAAAAAGGAAACAAACAGCATCACGACCAGCCCGGCACCTGCATTAATTCCGAGAATACCCGGATCTGCCAGCGCATTACGCGATACCCCCTGCAAGATACAACCTGACAAGGCAAGTCCTGCACCAACCATCACCGAAATAACAATACGCGGCAGACGGAATTCAAACAGAATCAATTCCTGCTTCGCTGTCCCGCCACCAAACAGTGTACGCATCACCTCAAGGGGCGAAAGCTTGGTAAATCCTGTATTCATACTCACCACAAAAGCCCCGATAATGAGTATCGCAAGTACAATCAGCACGATCGTGCTCTTGGTTCTCTTTCTACGCTCTGCTCCAATTACGGTTGAGGATCCCATCGTTACAGTGCCCTCCTTTCTTTGCGCGCCAGATACAGGAAGAACGGTACCCCAATGAGGGCAACCAGTGCCCCAATTGGCGTCTCGTATGGCGGGTTAATCATCCGTGCAGCCAAGTCCGCGAATACGAGCAGCAGACTGCCCATTACAGCGGAACATGGAATGATCCAGCGATAATCTACCCCAACCAGCTTCCGTGTAAGGTGGGGAATAATAAGTCCAACAAAACCAACAGCACCCACGACCGATACAGCTGTACCTGCGAGAATGAGTACAACAATCAGACCTACCAGCTTAATCAGTCCTGTACGTTGGCCCAGTCCAACGGCAATATCTTCTCCGAGGCTAAGCAGAGTAATGGAACGGGAAATGATCAGACCTGCGATCAGTGCAGCCAGAACCCATGGGAACATGACCTCCAACTGTGACCACTTCGTTCCGGCTACACCGCCAGCTGTCCAGAAGGCCAGGTCTTGTCCAATTCTGAAATACAACGCAATCCCTTCACTGAGTGCAGATAACATTGCAGATACAGCCGCACCTGCAAGTACAAGCCGCAGAGGTGTCAGACCTGACCTGGAAGATGCACCGAAGCCATATACCAACAGGACCCCAAGCCCCGCTCCAATGAAGGAATACATAATGATGTACATATATGGCATGCCTGGGAAAAAGGCAAAACAGACAGCGAGCGCAAAGCCGGCCCCCGCATTCAGCCCAAGCAGACCGGAATCGGCGAGTGGATTACGGGTCATACCTTGCATGATCGCGCCAGCGACAGCGAAACATGCACCTACCATCGCTCCGCCAAGAATACGCGGCAACCGAATCTCCCATATGATCTGATGCGGAGTCAGGTCCGGATTGAAATCGAAAATAGCTTTCCAGACGACACCAAGCTTAATATCAGCAGCGCCAAAAGAAATGGACAGGGCCATACCCAGAGCGAGCAGTAGAAGGCCCCCTGTAAGAATGAGTGTGGCTGCCCATGGGCGCGTGTGTATCTTCGCTGTGGGTGAATTCGTATCCTGATGTGCTGGTGAAGCTTTGGAACTCATACGCGTCCACCCTCATTATGAATGGAGCCGCTCAAACCTATGTACATAACAATCACCTCTCTATAAATACCGAACTTAATGATATTGATTCTCATTCCCATAGATCATTGTAAGTGAATCTCTCGTCTCTGGCAATGGACAAATGGGACATATTTATTGCATATATGAAGATTTACACACCATTGGGCACGCAAAAAGACTGCACCGAGCGAAAAAGCTCCAGCGCAGCCTTATTATTTTATACATCATATCCAGAGTTCAATCACCGGGCATGTACTGCCATCAAGGAGACCAGCACATCAGGAACATCGGTAATAATACCTTGCACACCCATGTCAATCATGGTCTGCATCTCGGCAGGATCATTCACTGTGAAGGGATAGGTTACAACACCACGTGCCAATGCTGCGGCAATGTCTTCGTACGTAACTGCCAGCTTGTAGGGATGAAGGCCGGAAGCTTCAAGTTTGGCAGCATAGTCATACGGACGATACAACTTTTCCATATATAGGAGTGCAGTGCGAATCTCCGGGGCAAGACGCTTGCACCTTACAAGCGAAGCATGATTGAAGCTGGACAGAACGACATGTTGCTCCATCTTCCAGTCCCGGATCACCTGTATGATCGTCTCTTCCATCCCCTTATAACTTACACTGCCATTTTTCAATTCCAGGTTAAGCAGAATCCCTTTCCCCTGAACCAGTTTGAATAACTCCTCCAGAGCAGGAATGCGTTCCCCGGCAAAATCGGCGTGAAACCAGGACCCGGCATCTTGTGTACGCAGTTGATCGTACGTGGTATCCTTCACCCAGCCCTCTACACCCGCAGTTCGGCTTAACGTTTCGTCATGAATTAGCACCAATCGGCCATCACTTGTCATCTGCACATCGGTTTCTATGCCGGTGGCTCCAAGCTCAAGGCTTCGTTCAAAAGCAATTATCGTATTCTCGGGGCATACGGCAGATGCACCGCGATGGGCAATAATCTCCATGTTCCTCATTCCAGCACCTCCTGCAATCAACGTTAACTCTATGAACTTCACTATAAACACGGTTTGTTAGACTGGTATTAACAGAGCGTTTAATTGTATAAGCTCTTCGCTGACACATGAGCTATGGTTGGATATCCAACGGGCTGGGGATTCACTCATTTTTGCGAACTCAATCTGGAAATCAACATAATATAGTATGAACGAACGATGGAAGAACTGCACTCCGTTATAAGGAGGTTGACTATTGAATCCTTCAAAGAAAAAATCGACATCTACGCGTCCTCGCACATCCCAGTTACAGTCGGCTTCCAGGCTCTCCAGATCAACTGTCCATATCAAAAACAAATCCGGCAAGACGGATAATCAGCGCTCCTTTAACTCCAGTTCACCCCACACACTGGATCAGCTGGCTATTGTTGCAGCTATACTTTCCTTAATTGCAGCAGCGATCGGGCTATACATCGCCTGGAAATCGTTAAGTAATCCGAATCAGACTGCTGTTGTGGTATAAGCTACGACCGCTTGGTGTGCAGTTATCGACCCAGAACGCTCACTCCTGCTTCTGATCTTGTTCAGGAGCAGGTTTTTGCCTTCAATCCCTTCATTTATCTGAACATATCAAAAAACCGTTCCCCTGAAACGCCGGCATGTACCGGCGTTTCTTTGGAAAGGCATCTTCTTCATCGGATATTGCTGTTCAGCACGATCCCGTCCAGAAATGGTGACCGAATTACAGAATGAATGTGCGAGAGATGATAACCAACAGAATAAACAAGACCAGGATTGCGCCTGTTGATGTCCACGCTCCACCACCGAAGCCTCCGCCGCATCCGTATCCTGTACCTTTGAGTTCGCTCATGGGTGACACTCCCCTCTTCATGAAAGTACACTATAGACTATGTCCGATAGCGCAACTTGCTTGGGCAATTCGAAAATTTCCCACAGAAGCGATGGGTGACAGGCCCACTTTTCACATACTCATTGACCGTTCAGCTGTGACCATTTTTGAGTCAATTCTGCAGGAATATACGATGACATCCGGGCAAGCAGTTCTGCTGGTTCGGATTCCAGACTCCACAGACTGAGATGTGAGGTGTTCGAGAATCCCTCATGTACGCTATGCTCGACCATCTTCATTAACGGCCCATAATATCCGTTGACATTCAGTAAGCCGACAGGCTTGCGATGAATGCCGATCTGTGCCCAGCATAATACCTCGAATAATTCTTCAAATGTACCCATGCCTCCAGGAAGTGCAATGAATCCATCGGATAATTCAGCCATCGTCGCCTTCCTTTCATGCATGGTCCCCACTTCAATCAGTTGTGTGAGCCCTCCATGAACCACTTCTCCCCGGAACAATCCGGTAGGCATGACCCCGATCACTTCGCCCCCTTGCTCCAGAGCAGCGTCAGCGACTGCGCCCATCAAGCCCATGCAAGAGCCCCCATAGACCAGTGCATACCCGCTATTGGCAATCTGTTTGCCCAGTTGAACAGCCTTCTCAGTGTAATCGGGGTGATTTCCCGGATTGGAGCCTGCAAAAACAGCTATACGTTTCAATGGATTTCACTCCTTATTATGATTGATCTAAATAATATATATCATGAATGTTATCGGTATGTACAACAGGTTATCAGATGAATGGACAAAAAAATACCCGACCGTTTGCAGCCGGTCGGGCTCCCATGCAGTAGACATCAATTTAGAAGGGGTTGTTACTACCTAATATACAGCTCAAATATTAAATCCGTATGATCTTTACATGAAATGAATATTAAATATGAGTGTATCTAACGTATCCCACGTCTTGAACGCACGACAAACATATGCTTGTCTTTACGAAGAACCCGACCATCTGCAAGTTCAACCTGATCTTCATCATGACTCAGAATCGTGGTGGATAATGCTACAATTTTGGCCCGGCGCCAGATCATAACCTGTGATTTGAAATAGATGGCATTCTCAAACTGAATTGCCTTTTTCATCACATATCCAACTTTATGCACTTCAGAACGTGCTTTCTTTAAGGGAAGACTCTCTTCGGGAAGAGGTTTGATCATTGCGATATTGTCGAACGACACCTTGATACGTTTCGGTCCGATCCGTACACATTCCGCTTCTTCATCCCACTCTACCAGCGTTCCCTTCAGTGGCTCTCGTATGCCTGTTGCGCGATATACCGCTACTTTTCGTCCTATCCAATGTCGCAATGTCCTTCACCTCCATCTGTCTAGTTTTCCGGTATCGTCCAATCGATGGGTTCAATACCTTTGGAGGTCAGGAAGTCATTGGCTTTGGAGAAGGGGCGACTGCCGAGAAATCCACGATGCGCCGCCAGCGGACTGGGGTGTGTAGACTCCAGCACCAGGTGGTTGTCCCTGTTAATAAAAGCACCTTTCTTCTGGGCATGACTGCCCCACAGCATATATACCATCGGTTCTGAACGTTCATTCAATGCACGAATTACAGCATCCGTAAACGTCTGCCAGCCCAGTGCTTGATGAGAATTCGGCTGGCCTTCACGAACCGTCAGAACAGCATTCAAGAGCAGAACGCCTTGCTGTGCCCAATGGACCAGAGATCCATGATTCGGAATCGGCAGACCCAGATCGGCCTGAAGTTCCTTATATATATTTCGTAGAGAAGGAGGTATGCGTACCCCCGGTCGAACCGAAAAGCTTAATCCGTGAGCCTGACCCGCTCCGTGATAAGGGTCCTGACCAATAATAACAGCTTTAACCTGATGATAAGGAGTTAACTTCAGTGCGGAGAAGAGGTCTTCTTTGGGTGGAAAAACGGTATGCGTTTTGTACTCGGCGGCGAGTGTGTAACGAATCTTATTGAAATATTCGGCTTCCGTCTCTTCCTGAAGCACCTTGTCCCAATCGTTGCCAAACATATGTATAAGCTCCTTTCCCCTGATGAATGCTGATCCGTGCAGCCCAAATTAATGGGCTCTTCCTTCTGAGAGCTGCATGTCATGCGGCTCATAGACTATCCACCATTTTAACATAACCAAGGGCGGCAAGCCAGAATTGTGCATCAGGGTGTCGGATTACCTGTAAACAAATCTTTGTTTGAGCTGGATTTAGTATGTTTGATCAGGACCAGTAACGCTCACTGTTGATCGATGACTTACACTTGAACCGGAACGGGCACCTCTTCGGCTTCCTTCACAAGCACGCTTCTTATTCTCCGCAGTCCTTCCTGAAGGACAGAGTGAGGACAAGCCAGATTCAACCGAATACAACCTGCACCATTTGCTACAAACATATGACCATCTTCCAGCAACACACCCGCTTGCTCAGCGAAGAATAAAGGTAAACTTACATGTTTGGGAGCATATGCCGAGATATCCATCCAGGCCAAATATGTGGCTTCTGGAATGTGAAAGACGGCCAGCGGCAAATGTTTCTGCACAAACTCTTCTACGTAGGCAAAATTGGCATCGAGATAACCTTTTAATTGTTTCAGCCATTCATCGCCCGTTTCGTAAGCCGCTTGAGTGGCAGCGATGCTAAGCGGGTTTTTGAACCCATAATGACGTGCCTGCCAGATGTCTCGAAGTTCCTTGTTCGGAATGATGACATTGGAGAACATCAGACCCGCCATATTAAACGTTTTGCTCGGAGACATGCAGGTAATGATTCGATCCGTACCCGGAAACAGCTTCGCAAGCGGTGTATGTCTCTTGCCTGTCCGTAACAGATCACAGTGAATTTCATCCGAAATAACCCACACATCGTTGTTCAAACAGATCTCACCCACACGTTGTAACTCTTCCGTTGTCCATACGCGCCCGGAGGGATTATGCGGGTTGCAGAAAATACAGACCCTCACTTGTTCATCCTTGGCTTTGGCTTCCAAATCCTCAAAATCGATGGAATAATGTCCCTGCTCGTTAATCATATCCGAACACACCAGTTCAAGATGATTATGCTCGGCAGCCGATTTGAAAAAACCATAGGAAGGTGTCACGATCAGCACTTTCTCGTCCGGTTTGCAGATGTATTCCACCAATTCATACAATGCAGGAATAATTCCATTCGAGGTCTCCAGATGCTCCTTGGGGAAAGACCAATCGTAATACCTTTTCATCCAGTTGGAGACAGCTTCGTAGTACGTTGGATCAAACACCTGTGAGTACCCCATGATTCTGCGGTCCAGACGCTGCTTGACTGCATCCAGAATCTCGGGAGGCGTGGCGAACTCCATATCTGCAATCCACATGCGAATAAACTCTTCGTCCTTGAATGGAAAAGTCATATCATCTGATCTGTTAAAAATATATTGACGGAAACCATCCGTGTTCATGGCGTTCGTTCCTGTGCGATCGATAATTTCATCAAAGTTATATTTCATAGCTTCTGCTCCCTCTGTCTGCTCTACTTTTTTCATTGTCGGTTCATGTCGTATTGCATCTATTATTCCATGACGTCGTAATTGCATCAAATGTAATACAATCTATCCTGACGAAACAAATGAAGTTTCTTGTTTCTTCAGAATAGGTATTCCCGTGAAAAAGTGATATATTTTTCATATAGCATCATTTTTATGAATGACTTTCATCATTTTCACGTACTCTCAAGAAACATGACATAAGGAGAACCCGTTATGAACAATATCAATCAAGAAGTTGGCAAGAAAATACGAAATTTTCGGAAGTGGCGGGGACTGACGATCCAACAACTTGCAGATCAGATCTTCAAGAGCAAGGGCACCCTGTCCAAGTATGAGAGCGGCGATATTACACTCGATCTGGTCACGTTACATCATATTGCGGACACGCTCAACATTCAGGTGGAGCAACTCTTGTACCAGGAGCCAAGGCATGCTTCTCCCCTGATGAATGCGGTCCCATCCAGCTTTTTCAAGAATTCCACACGTTTCTATTCCTATTTCTATGATGGCCGTAACAACAGTCTCATTCGTTGCGTCATTGACATGATGGCACAGTCGGATGCCAACCGTTATCGCACCGTGATGTATATGAACGTGAAGGACTTTGAGAATTATCAGGAGTGCGAGAATATGTACTGGGGCCACACCGAGCATTACGATACCCTGACCACACTGATTTTGAAAAATCAGGCCACACCGCTGGAGAATCTATATATTAATATTTTGGCGTCTTTTCAGGAATCTGAGAAGAAGTGGGGACTTATGGCGGGAGTTTCATTCAGACCGTTCATGCCTATTGCGCTTAAAATGCTCTTCTCCAGAACACCGCTGCCCGAGAATCAGGAGTTATATAATGAATTGAAGATCTCCAAGGAAGATCTGCGGACACTGAAAATATACAATATGCTCGCGGTCACCTGAACAACGTGAATTCTCCTTTATGATTCATCTTGGACCAGGCAGACCACTGTATAACAAAAAGACACTTGAACAAGCTGTTCATTCCAGCTACTCCAAGTGTCTTTCGTATGTTAACGCTACCTTAGGGGAGAATCCGGGATAGCATAGGCTTCCGATGCAGCTTCCTTTCAGAAAGCTTTTGGGCGAACGCTTTGTTTATCCAGTTTACTCAGTTCTTGATCAGATCAAGGGTCTCATCGAACTGTTGCTTCTGCTCTTCGATCTTATTTTCATTTCCAATGACGCAGCGTTGTTGCTGTTCAAGAATCGCGGACACCAGTCCGGCAAAACCGTTAATATCGCTTTCTTTGGTGCTGAGCACCTCGTCACGTTCCTTTTGCAGATCCGCTTCAGTCACGTTGGACAGATAACACTCCAGAGAGAATGAACCTTCGCCATAGGGCGTTCTCGGCGTATCCAGATCTTGAATCGCACCAATGATGTATCGCGTCATCTCCCGCTCGTCTGCCCGGAAATCGTTCAGATATTGCGGCATTTCTTCATATACTTTGTACGTTTTATCAAGATTTGGATCACGGTACGATGCAAAATAACTGTCTCCGTTTCGTCTAAAACCGGACATGCATCCATAAGCTCCGCCTTTGGCACGGATATTAGTCCACAGGTAATCCAGGGACAGAATTCCCTGCAAGACCCGCAGTGATCCTGTATATGAATAACCTTTGTCGATATAATTGCCCGTTTGCACGACATATTGAACCTCAGAAGATGATCGGAATCCTTCTTTATGAGGTGCAGGTGTGAATGTGAATGCTTCTTTGGCAACCTCGTGTGTGAACAGCTTCGATTTCAGATCAGACACCTGCTGCTCCAGTCCTTCATATCCCTGTTCATCGGCAGTGTAGCTGACAAGCAGGTTCTCCGGTCTGAAAATATACCCTGTCAGCTCTTGCAAGCTGGTGGATAAATCTTCTTTTCTAGCCTCAAAGTTCGCCTGTAGCTCCTCTAGCCACTGGTAGTATGCAATGCCGCTAACCACTTCTCTGAAGTCGGCAACTGCTGAATGTTTGGACGTAGAACGGCCAATTCCCGCAGAATGTCCACTATTGATCAGGTTGCGTTGCAGATTGCCCTTCATCTGGGAGATGATCTCATATAATCGCTTCGAATTATCGAATCGGGACGTAAACACGATTTCTTTGATCATGTCGAAGGCAAATCCGAGTTTGTCATACAGCACTTTGGCGTTGAACTCATAGGAAGCCTTGAATTCATTGTTCTTATGCGCGTTGGCATACGATCCAATTCCGCTATGAATACCGCCCGAATGAATATGAATTTCATTCGACAGTTCATTGAACGAGTAAGTTTGAGTGTCGACGTAACCTAACACATTCTTCAATAGCCCTGCATACGGCAGCAGACGACGCGGTACTTCCTTAATATCGAACAGGAGCCTCAGATAACCGATTCCGTTGGTGTAGAGGTTATGATGCAAGATGGTTGTGCCATCGATCTGGTTCACCGTTTGATGCAATGTAGAGGCTTTCGGTTCAATATCTTCAATCGACAGCGTCGGAATGACCTGCTGCTGCTCTTTGGTTGATGGTGTGTTCTGATACTCGGCAAGTGCTTCTGTGCGCTTGATCAAATCCTGAGTCTCATGCTCGCTGAGTCCCGCCTGAATGGTTTTCAGACGTGCTTTTAGTGCTTCCTCCTTGCGTGAGTTCAGCCCCTTATCCGGGGTGAGCGCCACAAAGGAAGTGTGTGTGTTCTGCAATATATACTTTTCGATCAATTGCTCGAAGTAACCTTCGTTCATTTTTGTACGCAGCTCAGCAAAGACGTCATTGGCTTCCAAATGGGTGAAAGGCGCTTGTTCATCGTACAACCAGCTTTGCAGGGAGGAGAATCCGTAGATCAGGCCTTTTGGCATTCTGCCATAATCCGCTTCCCGGTGATTGAACTCATAGGAGTTAATACCTGCAAGCAGCGCTTTGGGATCAAAACCATCTTTCACCACACGCTCAAGCACTTCTTTGACCGTTCCCAGGAAGTCTTCTTTGCTCGACAGATTGCTCTTCTTCAATCCAACGGTAAATACAGGCTGATACAGACTGTCGTCATACGAACCATAGACATCCTTGGCAATGCCTTTATCCAGCAACGCCTGTTTCAGTATCGCTCCCGGAGCGTTCAGCAGTGCGTATAACAAAATCTGAAACGAGATATTCAGTTCCTTGTCCAGACTTGTGCCGATCACCGCATTATATGTTAAAAAGCTGTTATCCACTTCCGATTCCGTGCTTCCGGCAGAGTAGGTTTTGATCGTATCCACCCGCTCTGCAAAAGCGGATTGGAGTTGAATAGCTGAATCAATATCGATTCGATCATAAGCACTCAGATAGTTCTCATCCAACCACTGAAGCTTCTCTTCCATATCCATATCTCCGTACAGATAGATGTAGCTGTTGGACGGATGATAGTATCTTGTGTGGAAATCCAGCAGCCCTTGATAGGTCAGATCCAGAATAGCTTCAGGGAACCCTCCAGACTCGGAGGAGTATGTGGTATCCGGGAAAAGAGAGTTCAGCACTTCTCTACGCACCATACGTTCCGGCGATGAAAAGGCACCCTTCATCTCATTATACACAACCCCGTTATAGCTCAACTCGTCATCCGCCGAAGTCAGGTTGTAGTTCCAACCCTCTTGTAAAAATATTTTTTCATTCTCATAAATGTTCGTATTCAATACCGCATCCAGATAGATATCCATCAGATTATGAAAGTCGTGATCATTACGACTCGCGATCGGATAGATCGTCTTGTCCGGATACGTCATGGCGTTAAGGAATGTATTCAATGAACCTTTTAGCAACTCAACAAAAGAATCCTTGGCTGGAAATTTCTTGGACCCACAGAGCACGGAGTGTTCCAGGATATGGGCTACCCCTGTGTCGTCTTCGGGAGGTGTACGGAAACCAATACTGAATACTTTGTTATCGTCCTGGTTGGACAACAGTACAATTCTAGCCCCGGATTTCTGGTGTTCCAGCAGGTACGCATCGGATTTGAGTTCTTCGATTCTGCGCTCCTGTAACACTTTGTACGGTTTAAGCTGTTTCAACATAAACTTGAGTCCTCCGTCCATCAGATGGTTTTATTGTTTTGTGAACCTATATCGTTCAGCAAGGTACAGGTAATATATGCCTACGGATAGTATACACCATTGTTCCGTCTCTTCATAAAAGCCAGTTCAATGTACCTTCTGATATGTATTATGCACGGTTTATGTTTATGAACTGCAAGATAAACAAGTCAGCCATGATACGCCAATTCTATAAAAATCCACAAAAAAAGATTGCATGCAGCTTGGTTAACAAGCGTCATGCAATCTTTTCTTTAAGATGCCGAGGACCGGGATCGAACCGGTACGGTAGTCACCTACCGCAGGATTTTAAGTCCTGTGCGTCTGCCAATTCCGCCACCCCGGCATGGGTATGTATTTCTTGGCGACAAGAAATATCTTACCATGAATAGATTAACTTTGCAACACTTTTTATATAAAATAATCCAACTATATAAGTTTAACTAATGATTTACACGATAACGGAGAGGACAGAAAAACTGAAAAAGCGAAGCGTTCGCCTTTATCACCGGATTTTCCCTTGAGAAAAGGGAATCGAAAAAATCTGGGGATAACAGCGATTAGAAGGTTATTCTGTCATCGTAGTGTCAGTGTAAATAATCTTTAGTTCAACTTATATAAATGAAACAGGCACTGCAAGCATCAGCTCACAGTGCCTAGAAAGTCCGAGTTGCGGTCCCGGACTTCCGGTAAACCAATCTATATTAAGGGAGGTGTGAGATAAGAATACCTCCCCAACATTAAAGAAACCTAAAATCAGCCTTAAATTAAACTAAAAAAGTAGAATAGGTCGAACACGAGCTGCCTCTTCCTCACTGCATTCAACGATAACCAGAATATGGTCCTTTAGCAGCCAATCTTCGTAGTACCGTGCATCCTCTTCCGAGATCCCCGCTTCAGTCAGCGTAAGCACGAGATCATCGGTCTCACTCCCAATCTCGTTTCCGGCGAGCCGGCGCACTGCTTTTCCAATAGACATCGTCTGATCCATTCGCTTCCCAAGACCAGCCAGTATGCCTTTCAAGGCTCCAAAGGCACCATCCGTTCCAGCACCTTTTAATGGTTTGGGCAGCCCCGTCTTCTCGCTCACCAGCTCCAGATTGAGCTGTTCCTTCGCCACCGCTCCCAAATATTTATCCTTAATCCCTTCCTCTTTAACCTTATTCAGCATGATTATTGCCTCGTTCTCGGTACGGGCCAGCCCAATGATTAATTTCGTCATTCCGTTCCCCTCCTTTTACCCTAATATAACCCCGTAATTTCCTTTCACAAACGGAACACCTTAGCTAAGACAATTCACCTAGTACATTTATTTATTTCTCTTCTGGAAATCTATACCTAGTTCTGATAGACTAGATAAAGAAGCCAAATTAACCATTGAAAATATTGACATACGTATTTAACATCTCATAATCAGGAGCAATGACTTATGAAAAAAGAGGTAGAAATTGCCATCCGGCGCAATCAACAGATTATCGTCCGTAATACAAGCGGTCAAACGGTAACCGGCTTTCCAGAGCGTACCGCCGATAGTTCCATTCTCTCCTTACGTACCGTTCACGGAAGTCTGTGGATACCGTTCGATGAGGTTGAACAAGTTACTCGTCTGTTAAGCATCCGGTCTCATCATTTAAGTGGAATGCAACTCGTTTAGTCGAATTAACAACTATAGAAAATCACTTCTCGTATGCATACGTAAATAGTGTCTAGATATTCCAACACTTCATACAACAAAACCAGACGCATCAACGTCTGGTTTTCTCTTTTTTTACTTCACTACGAATTTTACTCGTGTTCCATCTGGATATGTACTTAACTGATTCCCTACCCATGAACCTGCACCACGATTATCTTTTGGCGTAATATACTGGATATCTGCACCCATGCCACCTTCCGCGCACATCGCCATCGGCCATTCATCCCGATCCTTACCTTTTTTGACCGGGACACCCTTGAGCGATAAATCCCGATTACCTTCAGCTCCATCACGATCAATGGTACATACATCTGAATGTCCCGTTTTAATGGCAGCTTTAATATGGTTGGCCGTTTCGGGATAGCGCTCTGATGGGAACCTAATGGTATGGTCTATACTCTTGTTAGCCCCCCGAATGGAGATGGTATCTCCTCCGGCCATTCTCCACCAGCCCAGGCATAGAGGGCTACCAGCAGCATGGCTACCAACGTTAGTACCTGCTTTTTGAATCGTTGCTTACCTCTACTCTTCCTTCTTGTGCGTCTCTTACTCATGCTGTGTCTCCCCCATTCAACACTTGCATTATAACAGAACGTCAGTTCGTAAAACAATCCAAAAAAAACAGCCGAGACTACCCGACTGTCCTGCTTTGAATATTAGCCTACGTTAGGAATGGCCTGTTGATGCAGCAGCAATGGCAATGTAACCTCAAACTGTGTGCCTTTCCCCTCGATACTCTCTACTGAAATCTGACCATTCATTAATTCCAACAGCTCTTTGCAGATGGTCAGACCAAGCCCGCTCCCACCATATCGGCGTGCATGGGAGATATCTGACTGGGTGAATGCATCAAATAATTGATCCATATGCTGTTGGGGAATACCGATTCCCGTGTCACGCACAGAGAATACGAGAATAACAGTATCCATCAATTGTTGTTTGACATCGATCTGTAATTGTACTTCACCCTGCTCCGTGAATTTAATCGCATTACTCAGCAAGTTATCCAGTACCTGCCGAAGTCTTAACGGATCACCTATAAGGACGTCAGGAACGCTTAGATCAGCGTGACAGAGTAAACGTAACTGTTTATTCTTTGCTGAAGGCTCATGCGTCTTCACAATCTGTTGAATCAGCTTCAGCGGCTGGAACTCAATATGCTCGACCCTCATTTTACCTCTGCCCAACTTTGCCATGTCCAGGCTATTGTTCACAATGTTTAACAGCGCCTCACTTGATTGACGTGCAAGATCCAGATATTCTTTCTGCTCATCCGTGGTTTCCCCCATACTGACAAGTTCAATCATCCCCATAATACCGTTAAGCGGGGTACGAAGCTCATGATTCAGCTTGCCGATGAATTCCAATTGTCCTCTGCTGTTCATCTCAGCCATGGAAGCTGCGAATTTCAACTGCTGATCGGCATATTTTCGTTCTGAAATATCGTATTGAATACCTACAAAATACAAGCACTCTCCTGATTCATTGAAGATCGGATCAATATTCAATTCATTCCAGAACTTCTGGCCATTTTTTGTATAATTTAAGATATCAATCTTAATGGACTGTTGTTTTCTTAATGCATCTCGAATTAACTCCAATGTTTCGGGGTCCGTATCTGCACCTTGTAGGAATCGACAGTTCTGTCCGACAGCCTCTTCGTACGTATATCCTGTCAGCTTGGTAAAATGTTCATTTACATACATGAGCGGAAGCTCAGGCAATGTAGCATCGACTACCGTCACGGAGGATTTCACTTTCGATATGATAAATTCCCATTGTAATGAAAGTTGTTTATATTGGCTCATGCCTTCCTCCTTTATCCTATACCATTAACTCAACCAGATGGTATGTGCTGAGATCAAACCAATATATTTTAATTGTAACACAGTTATTCAATAGATGTAGTTCATGGGTAATAGCTGTTAACTAACATTCGACAATAACCTAGGATACCAGCAGGAGGAAAACGCATGAAATTTCTGTTAATGATCATTATTATTATTTTGATTGTAGTCATCTTTACCCGACGCAGACGTTAAGCTCAAGGTCCGTTATGTAGGATAAGGAAGGAAGATGGGTATGAGAACCCTCTTTTTTATATTCATGATACTCTGCATCATCAATTTCTGTTTCCCCAAATTTGGCTGGTATCTGCGATACGGCTGGATCTCACGGGGCGAAACCGAGCCCAGCAGACCCTATATGGCTATGGTCCGAATGACCAGCCTGCTTATGTTGCTTGTCGCCTTTACACTCACAATGGCATGAACTATAGGAATCAAAGACGGCTGTCATTATTGGACAGCTGTTTTTTTGTGTTGTAATGACGGGAAAATGATAACTTTGTTTGTGGTGCGATGATGATAATGCCCGTAATATAGATATATCGTTTCGGAAAGGACACCTTGGCATGAACATCGCATTTTATCCTTACTGGGCTGCTAAAACGCTGCTCTCGCTTATTAACGTCATTTATATTATGGTCATCACTTCGTTTATTTACGGACAGACTGGGTCGGTACTCCTTGCTGCGATGTTTCCATTCATTCAGATGATCACTCGCATAACAGCAGGATTTACTATGCCGATGCTTGTGAACCGTATCGTATTCTCCAGACTGATGATCAGCATTCCCATAGCCAAAACAATAATCATGACTGGAATAGCGATTTCGTTTACCCACTTGACCTCAAATATGCCGCTTCTGTATATAAGTATTATCATTCTATCCTTTTTGGACGGATGGGAATCTCCGTTATTGAGTACGTTAACCCCACGATTGGTTCAGGGAGAAGACCTTGTGAAGGCCAATAGCCTTCTCTCATTCTCCAGTCACACCGTAATCATTGTGGGGTATGCTGTCACAGGATTCGCTGTGATGAACTGGGGAGCACCTCAAACATTCTGGGCAGCTACAAGTCTGTCCTGGGCCGTTCTAATCTTCATGATTAGCTTTGGCTCACTCACAAAAGATATTACAGAACAACCCGAGAAATCTGCCGCTACACGGAATGTATTGCGAGAAGGCTGGTGGATACTTTGGAATAACCCAACCTTACGCCTGATTACGCTTATAGACATTGCTCTGGGTCTTGCTGGCTCCATCTGGATCGGCGCGCTCACACTGGCCTTTGTGAAAGAAGCTCTGGGTCAAGGAGAAGGTTGGTGGGGACTCATGAACTCAAGTTATTCTGTTGGGAGCATTCTCGGCGGCATTCTGGCTCTTGCTTTGGTCAAACGTATTCAGAAGCACCTGATCGCCAGCATGACCATTGGTTCTCTTCTCCTCAGCCTGTTGACCATCTTTTATGGGTTGAACAGTCTACCCTGGGTCTCTTTGGTATTATGTGTACTGATCAGTCTAACTCACCAGGTTCATAATAAGGCCCAGCAGACAGCGCTTCAGAACAGTGTACCTGTCGAATCTCTGTCCAAGGTATACGCCGTACATAGCGTCCTGATCTCCACGGTCATGTGTATATCCACGGTCGTCTTTGGTCTTATTGCGGATCAACTGGATATTCGGTGGGTATATCTTATCGGTGGAGCCTTATTTATCACGTCTGCAATATGCTCTTTATCGTTAATCCGGGTTCACAGAGGGCAACAGCCTGCTAAATATACGAAAAATAAATAAAGCAAAAAGACGAGCAATATCTGCTCGTCCAAGGCTGTTTCCGAGAAAGATCGGAAGCGGCTTTTTTAACCCATACATCTGTTGAAGTCCGCTCAGACCTCCTGCCAGTCTCAATCCAATCGATAATCGGTCAGCGGCTTACCTTGTTTGTAATACAAAGCGGGGGATAATATATTGAAGAAAATATGCACTTCCGGCATGTACGCTTCTTCCAAAATAGCCTGCAACGACGATGCTATCCGGTTATGAATCTCCTGGTCACGTTGAAACATCAGAATCTCTATAGAAGCTGGAGAAGGTGTTAGCGCTTGTACATCATGACGCTCGGCCTTCATTCTCTCTTGTGGAATATGAGTAATTAGGGCCATTTGCTCTGTAATTTGGGGTACAACTTCCTCTAGCTGAGGACCTGTGAATCCTTTAAAGCGAATAAACGGCATTGCTATCCCTTCAATCTCTGTTAATAGTCTCTTACGTGATTTTAAGCACATTGTTTTCAGTTGTCAAATGTCATGGACGGCATATCATACTTCTCCAAATAGGAAAAGCCCCGCCGAAGTTTCAGCGGAGCTAGTACCTGCAAGATTCTAAGCGTGACTTACAGCCAGAAAGATTTAGTGATGATCACGAGCAGGATGAACAGCACGAGAATTGCACTTGTGGAAGTCCATCCGCCACCAACATTACAACAACCGTATCCAACTTGACTCATTTGATTGGCCTCCTTTGAATTTCAAGGTATGCCATAACATATGCGTATTCCGCGCAATTGACAGGGCGATTCGGCAAGTTCATTGTCCATTCATCCTGGATTCTTGCCTGATGAATTAAACAGATGGAATGACGGTAATCTTCACGTGGTTTTCTCGCGTCTTCTGACTTGAAGAGTCTGTAATTCCTCTGTCCAGAACAATCAGACGTGTCCGTGTATCACTTCTGGATTCGAGAACAGCCTCTCCATCAGGTACTCTACTTCAATCCCTTAGCAATGAATGGATCTCTGCTACAACAAGTTCAGCACTCTCTAAATGTACGTAATGACCAGAACCCTCAACGGTAATGTGATTGGCTTTATCGGATAGAGCAGCCAGATCTTCTTGCAGCTCAGCCCAGATCACTTCCATCTCAAGACCCATTCCGTGTTCCGTTGCCGAAATTACCGTTAATGGAATATGGCGCAATGCATCATGTGAGCGTATCTTAGCAACAAATGAAAAGCTCTTCATCACTTCCGCATAATCACCCTCTGCTGAAAACTGCGACTTGTATAAGTCAATAAACTCCGGCGGCAGTGTTGCCATAATTGCTGCTTCCTGATTTTCATGAGAAGAATCAATCAGAACAGCCCCAGCCACTTCATTATTATAACGATCAGCAAATGCTCTGACATTCAAACCTCCGATACTATGCCCCACTAATAAATAGGGACCAGGTATATTGGCTTTTCTAAGTAACTTATGCAATTCTTTCACTTGTTGTTTCGTCGTTTTATCTTTATTTGTTTCTCCACTAAGTCCAAGTCCGGCACGATCATAGGACACCGTCAATGTATGCTTCGCTATTTCAGGCTGAACTTTCGACCAGATAGATGAACTATCTCCATAACCACTAATAAAAACCACCGTGGGAAGAGAATTTGGTACTCCTTGTATTTCAGCATATAATGATACTCCATTACTTACTTCATACAAACCACTGGAACCGATCTGGCTGGGTTTTCCCTCTACTAATTCTGAAGGAATTAGAAACACGAGACAAAAAGTCAAAATCAAAACTAAATTACTCTTCATATACATATCCTCCTTAAAATATTGAAAAAGATTATATGAAAAGTATATATAAAATGGATCATTGTGTAAATTAAAGAATTATATTCATCTATTTGTGCTCATCTGATATAAATTTCGATAAAAAAAACCATCACTCGAAACTTCTCAGTAAATCCCCTGCCTCCTCATGATCAGGTTCCAGGGCAAGCACTTTATGGGTATAGGCCAATGTTTCTTCTTCCAGTTCAAGTTCATAACAGCACACGGCCAAGTCGTATAAGACCGCTGAATTATGGTTACTCGGATCTGCATCCAACGATATCTCCAGAAACCGTTTCGCATCCTCATACATATACATCTCATATAATAACTGCCCTGCCAGAAACGCCAGTCCCCCTTGCTGCTCCATCACATAGTAGGACGACCACATCGCATGAATTCCAGACTGAATATCGAGCATTTCCTCATCACTTGCATCAGGAAGAAGACTGGAAATGTGCGTAGCACTATGAATTAAGAACTCAGCATCATATCCCCCCAGACGCCAGAACGGTAAAATATGCTTCAACTCCATATGTTCAATCTGTTGATCTACCCATTGTTTCATGCTGAAAAAGTCATCCGGTCCAAAACGTTCAACAAATCGATGGTAGGCCAGCCGCGTGTTCACATAATTCATCGGTTCTTCTACCATCAACATGTACCCAACATTCAGATCTTTATAATGATGTGTTGTGAATTGAGTATGTGCTCCCTGTTGTTCCAAGACATATTGAATGGCATGGTAGTTAGCCGTTAAAGAGAAACTCCCGTGAAGGACGAATTCAGGTGGCTCTGCGAATTTCCAGTTATCCAGCCGATGATCCCCTTTATCTGCGGTAATCAACAGATAACCCGCCTGTGACAACTTGTTCAACCGTTCCAGACAGGACAAGCCAATGGCAGGGAAAAGGATGTGTGAATCCTCCAGCTCCGCCTTGTACAGTGTGATCAGTTCCGAATACGGATAGTTATCTGCACTGTATTCGGGCGCCCGACGATACTCATAACTCAGCTTCATGTTCTTCAACATCTCAGCAGGGTCAAGATCAAGACGACGATCCGGAGACTGAACAAGCAGATCACACTCATATATCTCGCCATCTCCAATATAGATTAATTCCTGCGGAATGCTGTCAAAAAAGTAATTGGCAATCAACAACAAGGGTTGTTTCAGATCACCCGGACGAATAACCGTGCCCGCTACGACCAGCTTCAACTCCGTATCCTCTACAGCGTCAAAACGTGCAAAATCCAATATACCTTGTTGAATAAAGGATTGCATAGATGGATGTTCTCTCCAACCTATCACATTCTCTGCTACTAGATCAGTCATCACATATCTGAAAGAAGGCAGCTCTATTCCAGCAAAATCCTTTATCTCAATCAATTTTACGAGGATTTGATGTGCCAAACGCCCCACGCCCGCCCCAAGTTCCAGAATCGTCACAGTCTCGGTGGTCTGTCCCTTGTTCGCGAGATCCTGAAGATATCCAAAAATCATCTCAGCATATGCCGTTGCAATCATCGGGTTATTCGTAATATATTGAGGCACCTGATTCTCTGTCCAAGCCTGTAGCCCCTTCTGTTCGTAATAAGCTCTCTGCCAATCCCAGACCGGAGCTTCACTGTAACGAAAACGTTGACTTTCATTAGATGTCATTAAAATGGAAACCTGCTTTCTATCACTAATTTCTTCGAATACCATTCAATCTCTGTAATGCATTATATCATAGAACCCTGTTTACTCGATGCACGTTCCGTTTTCCCCTTCAACAAGAAAAAAACCTGCTTTTTAGGGCAGGTGTGTGATGTGTTTGATTTTTAAGAACACTATTGATCTGGTTCATTTGGATGCAAGAGAGCTCAGTATTAGTCCGAGTACAACACTCCGTCAAAGTTCTCAGGACCTACACGGACCGTACCCAACAAGTTAGAGCTCACAAATGCAGTGTACGTCAATTGCGGGGTAATTGGCGGATTGAAGTCATCGGCAGAGAAGGTAATAATCTGAGGCGCCAGGATGCTCAAGCTAAACGTGGAAGTTGCAGAATAAATAACCGGATCTGTTGACAATGTTCCTCTGACAATTGTAATGGTTATTCCAGCAACGGCTAATGGAACTTGTACAGAAACGGTTCCTTTGAACTGTACCCGTGGGTTAGCTCCAATGCTGCCACCTGTGACCAGACCAATCTGCCCAAATAATTGTGGTGTGTTAATCACAAGGATGGGTATTGCGATCGAGTTCGCCAAGCTCGCATTCTGCGAAGTTCTTGCATCAATAAATTGACTCATGAAATCTACCTCCTATGGGTTGGAATAGGATAGTATATTCGAGATTTGGTATATGGCATGGACATACTACTAGCATTTATAAAAAGGGCTTAATAGAAAACCTAAGACTGTGTAAGCTCAGAAAGTAAACATTCTGCTAGAATTTCACATATAAGTTCAGGTTACACTTTACTCGACATATTAAATATGAAGATAGAAAAAACCCCCTTGATATACAAGGGGGTTACGAGTATGGGCCCTACAGGACTCGAACCTGTGACCAATCGGTTATGAGCCGACCGCTCTAACCAACTGAGCTAAGGGCCCTAAACATAATGTATAACGTGCAGATGATGGCTGTGAATCATCTAGGTAAAACTAAATTGCGGGGCAGGATTTGAACCTGCGGCCTTCGGGTTATGAGCCCGACGAGCTACCGGGCTGCTCCACCCGCGTCAGTAAGAAATATTAAAACAGCGACTTAATTAATATACACCATTGCTACCCTATAGTCAAGGGGTAATGTCAGGGAATAAAACGTACACCGTAACGGCCTTTGCGTGAACGATAAACTTCGACTTCTGCCGGTTCATTATGACCATAGATCCACCCATCTTGCTCCATACGTTTGGCCAGACATCCTGCCTGAAATTTGGTTACATATAACTTGCTGAAATATACCCAGTGCATACCACTCATCCTTTCCGGAGTCGTCATTTATTCCTGCTTTTTGTAGAATACCCCATTCACCTAAAAATAGCCGCCAAAGATTAAAATCTTTGGCGGCTATACTTGTAATTATACTACCTATAACATCAAATCTTATTGGAACGTGGCTTTAGGGTCTTTCTTCAATTTCTCCAGCATCTCGTTTCCTTTAGCTGCCCACTCGCCGAGCGCTTCTTTTGGTGTCTTTTTATTCTCCAGTACCTGCGTGAAATATTCCATGCCTTTTTCGTTGACTTGCCATAAGCCTGGGGACTTTTGATACATTTTATCCAGATTCGTATTCGTTGGAGGAATAGGTTTTAGTGAATAGAAAGCTTGAATGTTGTAATCCAAGCCATCTTTTGGCTTAATGAAGCTCTTCCGGGATACCATTTCATAGCTGCTACGTGCCTTGATCTTGGCCCAGTCTTCACTGTTCATATACTTGATCAGTTCCCACGCATCATCCGGGTTCTGAGCGGCACTATTGATTGCCATGAGATTGCTCAGATAGATGCTGCCACCAATCTCGGGAGCTTCCGGATGCACTGGAGGGGTGACCACATCCCAGTCAAATTTTGTAAAGTCTTTCATTTTATCCGCATTTTTATTCGCATCAATCAATTGATTAATATAGCTGTAATCGCCAATGACCATGGCTGACTTGCCACTCAGGAACAGATCACCCTGAACTGGATTATAACGTCCATTCGGGTCCTGATCCTGTGGTTCGTCGCCTTTAGGGATCACTTTGTCAATCGCAAGTTTGCTGATCGTGCTCCATACTTTCTCCCATTGAGGAGAATCCACTGTCATTTTCTCTGCTTTGTCGTCAAACGTTTTCAGCTGCAAAGAGCTGTAGTACTGTTGCATGGAGTAGTAAGGCGAACCACCTTGATATGTGGTGAAAGAGAAACCAAATACATGGTCTTTACCCTCGCCCTTCGTAAGCCGGGTACCCAGATTGAAAACATCATCCCAAGTCATATTGTCCGTTGGTGGTTCTACGCCGGCTTTCTCAAACATCCCCTTGTTATAGAACAAAGCGGAAGCGGAGAACGTTGGTGTCAGTGCATAGATGCTTTGATCTCCAAGATCCTTAATTCCTTCCAGTACGCTAGGAACAATGTCACTCGTGTCAAACTTGTCTTCCTGCATCAACGGATCCAGCTGTTTCACCAGATTCTCCTGAATTAATGATTTGACTGTGGAGGTATCGGCCACAATGACGTCAACCGGGTTATCCCCTGTCATAATCTTCTTCAGACTTTCCATCGTATCTGGAGCTTCCTGCTGCTCTTCCGTGTTGCCATAACCATACATGCTACTCTGATCAACAGCAGCTACAATCTCAATGGTTACATTGGGATGTGTCAGTTCAAAAGCATCGGTAAATTGCTGACGGAAGTAACTGTCATCCTGTCCTCCCCACATCGTAGCCACGCGCAATACACGCTGCTCCGTATTCTTTGCCTCACTTGCGGTACAACCGGCAATTAGCGGCAGCGCCAATGTTGCTGTAGCCATGACGGCCAGCACACGTTTTCCCCACAACCTGTTCTTCATTTCACAATTCCCCTCTTAAAAGTTATCTTGGTGGAGTAATGACAATACGTTCACCGTCAAATTCCAATGTTGCGCGGTTATCAATGGATAAGGCCTCCAGATACTCCTTAGGCACCTGCAGACGTCCTGCACGGTCAATAATCACAAAAGCTTCGTGGATGTCCGGCATACCCGCTTCAGACAAGCTATGCTCATCATCCAGATTCGGATTGCGCTTCACAAACTCGGTACTCGTCAAGCCGTCCCGAATTGCAACGATCCGATCTACCTTACCAGCGAGCGTCAAGTCATGGGTAACGATGACAATCGTAACCCCGAGTTCCTTGTTCATTCTGCGGAAAATTCCCATGATCGTATCACACGTCTCGGAATCGACCGAGCCTGTCGGTTCATCTGCAAGCAGAATCTTGGGACGATTGGATAATGAGATCGCGATCGCGACCCGCTGCTGCTCTCCTCCGGACAGTTGATGCAACTTGTTGTGCATCCGATCCTTGAGCCCAACCCATTCCAGCAACTGCTGCGCGTAAGCGCGATCACGCTTGCCTCCAAGAATCATGGGTGTCTCCACATTCTCCAGAGCCGTGAGATAGGGCAGCAGGTTACGGCCATTATTTTGCCAGATAAAACCTACTGTGTGCCGTTTGTACTCGACCAATTGGGCATCTGTCATTTTCAGCAGATCCCAATCTCCGACGACAGCCGTACCCGCAGTCGGACGATCCAGTCCACCCAGAATATTAAGCAGCGTGGATTTACCACTACCGCTGTTCCCGATAATCGCCATCATTTCACCTTGATTGACAGTCAGGTTGAGGCCCTGAAGGGCAACGACTTCCACATCGCTGGATTTAAAAATTTTGACAAGTCCTTCGCATTGGATCACGTTTACCTCTCCTCTCCCATTTTGACCGCCTGGTGAACTCGCAGTCTACGAATCTGCCATAGCAACATCGTTGCACCGATGACCAGCATAACCACGGTTACCCCATACAGCTGCAACATATCCTGCTGTTCAAAGACAATCCTAAACGGCGGTACCTGTGCAGACACATTATCCGTCGTTTGCAGGAATGGCAGGAACAATCGACTTGATACCTGACCGATGCCAATACCAAGCAGGATGGACAGACCCGCTGTGAATACCTGTTCCAACAGCAGCATTCCGCTGAGTTGCGCCCGGGACAGACCCATCGCACGTAATACCCCGAACTGTACCACACGTCCGGACAGGTTAAAGAACCAGTACAGAACGTATCCAATCAACGAGATGATCACGGATACCAGGAATCCAAGGCTCAGAATCCCGAAGACTCCCCCCGTGACGGATGTTTGCCCTGAGTGACCAATTCGGTGCGTACGTCACGCACCGAAGATAACTCAATCCCTTCTGCTGCCAGTTTCTCCATTAATGGAGCTACTTTGGCGTCAGGTTCCATTTTCAGCCATACCTCATAGGGAATCAACGGAACCTGATCATAGATATAGTCCAGATTGGCCACGAAGAATGGCATCTGATCCGGATACTGGGCAGGCCAGTAAGGAATGATCCCGAAGACTACAAATTCAATCGCCTGCCCCTGCACCCCCATGGAGACAAGGTCTCCGGTTTTGAGCTTAAACTTGTCAGCAAATTTGGAAGAAATCAATACCGCCCCTTCATATTTACCAAGCAAGTCGAGATACTTGTATGGGTGTGCCGGGAACAGATCATTACGGAACCATGCCACCTGTGCAAAGTCCACGTTATCGATACCAACCAGCATCCCCTGCCCGCCCGATTTACCGGAGACAATAATGTTACCCTTGGTCTGCAGTACTCTTGCTGCATGTTCAACGCCGTCTAACTTGCGGAACACTTCGAATGGCGGTTCAGAGTAAATGATTTTGGATGGCTGCGACGAACCGCCGCCTCCACCTCCACCACCATTTCCTCCGCCGGGAGCGCCGCCACCAGCAGAACCTCCGCCACCGCTGCCCCCACCTTGTTGGCCTCCACCTGATCCGCCATTCTGACCGGAACCCGTAGGCTTAACCTCAGGCGTTCCTTCCCAGACGGTCTGCATGATTACATCGGAACCATAACGATACAGGGTACGCTCGGTGGAATTCAGTTCAATGGTCCGAGCCGCTGCCGAGTTGTACACTCCAAGTCCCAGTGTCAATACAAGGAGGATCATCAACGGATAATAAGAAGATGATGATCGCGATAGCTGCGTTAATGTTAGATACAGCGGCACGGGTAGAAACTTGCGACCGATCAGCTGGATCAGCTTCAAGATCCATGGGAATAACCGCAGGAAGAACAATCCCAACGCAAAGATCGCGAGTGCGGGTACAAAGAACAGAAACGGTTGTACCTGCAATTGATCCGTTGTCATCCCGGTCTGGAAGGTCAACATCTGTCTTTCATAGAACAGGTAGTACCCATAACCGGCCAGACCCAGCAGTACAACATCCAGGAACCAGCGCTGCCATACCGGAGCACGATCTGTACGTGCTTGCCGCCGCTTGGCCGACACTATGGTCGCCCGTGCATAGGTTATCGCCGGAATCAGTGAGGCGATGATTGCAACAAGCACTGCTGCCACACCCAAAAGAATGGCTTCTTTCGAAATGCCGATCGGAATGGATTTTCGATCCACGAATGACAGAAATCCGCTTGCTGAACCGATACTTTTTGCCATAAACCAGCCGAGCAATGGTCCGATAACCAACGCAATTACGCCCAGAAATATGCCTTCAAGCAAGTAGAGGGAGAAAATCTGACGGGCTGAAGCGCCACGACTACGCAATACAGCAATATCGCTCTCCTGCTTCTGCAAAGACTGTCTCGCGTTCATCGCGATAAAATAAAAGACCATTGCAATCATCGGCGCTGCCAAAGTAAACAACATCGTCTGCAATTGCAGACTTTGACTTCGGAACTGCTTGAGCAGATCACCGAAGGTAATGTCCACTTTTGTATCTTTCAGCCGCTGATACAGATCGATATCCAGCCTTTCCAGCATGGAAGTCAGGCCTGATAGCTGGCTGGTTTGAATTTCTTTCAGGTCAAACGCATAATACCAGCGTGAATTCTGCAGCGGAATGCCTTTTTCCTTCAGCAATACATCGTTAAAGACCGATTCTTCCACATAAAGTCCATTCATCATGCCGTCAAATCCCTGTACCCAATAAGGGCTGTTCGGATCATCTGCCTTGAAGGAGCCCGTAATCTTGACACGTAGAGTAATATCTAGACCGCTATACACCGGATATTCCAGAATATCGCCGATGTGCAGATCATTACGGTACATGCCTTCTTCCAACATGACCGCCTCGATAACGTCACCCTTAACCTGGTTGCCAGGCTTTACTCCGGCAGAGTAGTTCACCTGTGCATCCAATCCGCTCATCGTGCCCATACTCATGCTGCGCACCCGACTGGCATCCACTTTGGTTGGATCTTCCGGACTCACCTCTGTGCTGCGAATGGATCTGGAATTCACATACGTATGGAATGGAAACCCGATTTCACGAGGGACATCCTCCCGAATATAACGATCCACTTCGTCCAGACCCCGAGTGTCTGTCTTCACTCCACCAGGGGCCTGATAGCTCATAAGCAATGAACCGGCTGGCAATCCTTCACTGTTATCCTGCAGGGTCTGCGCTACAACCCGTTTCAGTGCACCGTCGGCATACATTGGAATACTGACGGTGAACGCTACCGCCACAATCAATCCGATCAGTGTGCTGAAGGTCATCCAGCGCGTGTTCCACATTTTGCGGAACAGCAGCCGAAGCAATGGCAGCCCCATTAGCGCCCTACTACTTTCTGGCCTACAGTCAAGCCTTTCAGAATCTCGACATCCGTTGACGTCTGCTGTCCAACCTCCACGTCCACTTCGCGTTTGCTGCCATCACTCTCGACAACTTGCACGTACGTTCTTGAACCGATGGAGCGTAGAGCCGATACAGGAATCACAATCGCGTTCTTGGTACGCTGCGTTACGATCGAAACGGATAGAGGTGTACCCCGTTCCACGCCTTTTGGCATTTTCGCAAGTGTAACGATCACATATTTATCCAGCGTTTCTTTGGTTGGAGGTGTTCCTCCTTCTCCCGAACCTGAACCGCCGCCACTGCCGCTTTCGGAAGCTACAGCCACAGGCATTACTTTAATTTTGCCAGCGACTTTACCAGCTCCATTAATATCCACCTCTGCCTTCATACCCGCAGAGAACTTCTCCAGATCTTCCTTGGCAAAGGTAGCTGCCACAACCAGATTCGATGTATCCGCAATCGTAGCAATCGGGTCATACGCTTTCACCGCTGCACCTTTCTCTACCTGCACAGCAATAACGGTGCCACCAAACGGAGCGTTCAGCGTGGCCTTGCCCAGTTTTTCCTCCAGATCAGCCAGTTCCTGCCGCAGTTCTTCAAACGCAATCGTGGATTCTTCGAACTCCACCGGGTCCATCTCATCCTTCTTGCGAAGGGTTTCCTTCATTTGAACTTCGGACTTACGAATCTGAAGCTTTTTGCCACGAATCTCTTTCTCCACACTCTCTACATCAAGTACAGCGAGAAGTTGACCCTTTTTCACTTTATCCCCCGGTTTAACATTCAACTCTTTGACATGCATACCATCGAGCGTGAAGTATACCTTCTCTTCCCGCTGACTCATCATTTTGCCGCTACCGCTTACTTTTTTCTCCAGCGTTTCCGTCCGGACTTCATATTCCGGTTTCTTGGAAATCGTTGGCGGTGTAATGGGCGGTAACACTTCTTCCTCTGTTTCTGACGGCAGCAATGAGCACCCAGACATCGTCGCAACCATTATTGCACCAATCACAATAAGGGCCGCACGTTTCCCCCTCTTCGGAGCGGCACCTTTACTTGATAAATCTACCGTCCGCCATTTCATAAACATGGTCCGCAACCTCCAAAATCGTAGGATCGTGTGTAGTCATACATATCGTTACTTGTTCTACTTCAATAATATTGCGGAACACGGCCATGACCTGTGCGCCCATCTTGGAATCCAGTTCTGCCGTAGGTTCATCTGCCAGCAACAATCTGGGTCTATGGGCAATGGCTTTGGCTATAGCTACGCGCTGCTGCTCTCCACCGGACATCTCGAAAGGACGGTGTTTCACCCGTTTGGATAGTCCAACCAAGTCCAGACAATGACCAACCCGTTCCTTCCATTCGGCTCGTGGCACATCTGCCATACGCAGCGACAGCTCTACATTTTCCCAAGCAGACAATAAGGGCATAAGCGCATACGCCTGGAAAATAAAACCGATCTCTTTGCGCCGCAGTGCGGTCCGCCGCCGATCACCCCAATCCTGGAGAGGCTGGCCAGAGAACAAGATGTCTCCACTGGAAGGCTGGTCCAACCCGCCGAGCATATTCAGCAGCGTTGTTTTACCAGAGCCTGATCGCCCCTTGAGCATGACCAGTTGCTGCGAATTCACTTCCATATCAATACCTTTCAACACATGAATGATACGACTGCCTGTCTGGAAACTGCGATGTACATTACGAACCTCCAATACAGGTCCATCATAGGGAGGCAGCAACTCCTTCCTGGGTGTAACCTTCTTCTGGGGTTCATCAACGGCAGTGGCAACTGCCACTTCGTCCGAACTAATTAGACTATCATGCGGAGACGGCCCACTTGTTGGGAGTACAGGTTCATTCGTGTATGTATTTTCTCCCGACTCCGTTGATGCCTCCAGCTGGGTTTCTCCCGATTGATGTTCATCGCCTGACTGGCTCTTGGCAGGTCTCTTCCTCGAAAATAATTTCTTCATGCCAGCAATCACGCTCATCCTTTCTTGAAATCCCGTTCATTTCTTCAAGTTCCCTAAAACTAGAAATCTGTTCCAACCTACACTGAATTATAAACGACCGTTCACCACTAAAAGTTACAAGCTTTTTACAACGGTAGCGTGAAAAAGTTAATATTTTGATGAACAAACGAAAAAAGCACCCCAAAGTGCGGGATGCCTCTTAATATATTCAATGGTTTTGCCGCTATGGCGGCAATGATTACAATTTTGATACCGTTTAACAATGGACCCATTTCGGAACGGTCACTGATATTATTTACCAAATGAAGAAGGATCTTCACGCCACGATTTAAGCAATTCAAAATCGCTCTCCTGGATCGTTCCCTGAGCCAAAGCCACATCCATCAGAGCGGTGTAGTTAGACAAGGTTTGCAGCGGAATTCCTGCATCTTCAAACGCTTTAACACCCTTATCGAGCTGGTAGCTGAAGATAGCAAGTACGGCAAGTGGCGTTGCACCTGCTGTACGTACAGCTTCTGCCGCTTTGATGGAGCTTCCCCCTGTAGAAATCAGGTCTTCAATGACAATCACTTTCTGTCCCTCGGCAATAAGACCTTCAATCAGGTTCTCCTTGCCGTGTCCTTTCGCTTTATCCCGAATGTACGCCATTGGCAGATTCAGCTTCTGAGCTACCCAGGCTGCATGTGGGATCCCTGCGGTTGCCGTACCTGCGATGACTTCTGCATCCGGGTATTGATTACGAATAATCGTGGCAAATGCTTCAGCAATATCATTACGAATCTCGGGATAAGACATCGTTAACCGGTTATCACAGTATATCGGGGATTGGATGCCGGATGTCCAGGTAAATGGCTGCTGCGGACGCAGCGCCACAGCTTTGATTTTCAACAGTTGGGAGGCAATATGGTTCGGAATTGCGCTTAGTTCGATCATGCGTTTAACATCTCCTTCAAAATGGTTTCTACCGCTTCACGTGGACTCGGGGCGCCTGTAATCGGTCTGCCTATAACAATGTAATGGCTGCCTCTGGCAATAGCTTCACCCGGCGTCAAGACACGCGTCTGATCTCCCAGACCACTCCCAGCCGGACGAATGCCCGGTGTAACGGTGTGAAATTCACTGCCACACGCTGCCCGAATCGCAGGTACTTCCAATGGAGAAGCAACTACTCCATCCAGTCCTGCCTCCTGAGCCAGTCCTGCATAATGAACAACAGCAGCTTCCACACTGCCCGGAATGCCGATCTCGTTATTCATGGTCTCCAGACTCGTACTGGTCAGCTGCGTGACAGCAATGATCTCGGGTCTGTGTAAGGAAGGATCAACAGCCATCGCCGCATCTGCTCCCTCGCGCGCTGCACGCATCATGCTGGCTCCACCCGCTGCGTGCACATTGAACATGTCCACACCCAGACGTGTGATGCTCTCCGCCCCGCCACGAACCGTGTTGGGAATGTCATGCATTTTCACATCCAGAAAAACGGAATAGCCTTTGGATTTCAGCTCGCGAATAAATTCTGGCCCTGCGGCGTAGAACAACTGCATGCCCACTTTGAGATAACAGGGGATGCCCTCAAGAGCTTGTACCAATTCTTGAGCTTCTTCCGCTCCAGGATAATCCAGTGCCACCATCAGACGTCCAGCCATTTCATTGAAATTCGGGTGATTCATATCCCAGCGCCCCTTTCACTTCCTCAATTTTTCCGTTTTTGCCCGATATAAAGGACATCCCGCCAGCCCGCAGGCTGACTGATGTCCTTCATCAGTGTACTTTTATTTTATAAAGGCCGGCATGGCTTCAGAGGAGAAGTTGATCGTTTGCAGCATAATCAGCAGCGCACGAATCGTATCCAGGGAAGTCATACACACAATGCCGTTCTCTACCGCTTCACGACGAATACGGAATCCGTCACGCTGCGGTGTTTTGCCTTTGGTGAGTGTGTTGAAGACAAAGTTCGCTTCCCCGCTGCGAATCATATCGAGAATGTTTGGCGAACCTTCGCTTAATTTGTTCACCGTCGTTACCGGAATGTTCGCTGCTTCAAGCGCAGCTGCCGTTCCTCCAGTAGCCATAATTTTGTAACCCAGTCTGTAGAAACCTTCGAGCAAAGGTACGGCTTCATCCTTATCTTTGTCCGCTACAGTGACTACAATCGCTCCGGTTGCTGGAATCTTCATTCCAGCCCCGATGAGACCTTTGAACAACGCTTTGGCGTAATTCGGGTCACGACCCATTACCTCACCTGTGGATTTCATCTCAGGTCCGAGAGTTGGTTCAACACGACGCAGCTTCGCGAAGGAGAAGACCGGAACTTTGACGGACACATGATCCGACTCAGGCCACAGGCCATCGACATAACCCAGGTCTTTCAACTTCACACCCAGAATAGCTTGTGTAGCCAGGTTAGCCATGGGTATGTTGGTTACTTTGCTCAGGAATGGTACCGTACGGGATGAACGCGGGTTCACCTCAATGACATACACTTGGCCATCATGGATGACGAATTGAATGTTGACCAGACCGATCGTTTTCAATTCTTTTGCAATCTTGATCGTAATCTCTATAATCTTCTCTTTCAATTCCAGAGACAGGTGTTGTGGCGGATATACCGCGATGGAGTCACCGGAGTGAACGCCTGCGCGTTCGATATGTTCCATAATGCCTGGAACAAGAACCGTTTCACCATCACAGATGGCATCCACCTCAACCTCTTTACCCATCATGTAGCGGTCGATCAGTACCGGATGATCCGGGTTGATTTTAACCGCCTGTTCCATGTAAGTCAGTAGTTCCGCGTCAGAGTATACAATCTCCATGGCGCGACCGCCCAAGACGTACGAAGGACGAACCAGTACAGGATAACCGAGACCTTGTGCCGTCTCAACCGCATCATCAACGGAAGTAACCGTTTTGCCTTTTGGCTGTGCAATCTCCAGACGGGAGAGTAGACGCTCAAACTTCTTGCGATCCTCCGCCTCATCAATGCTTTCCAGATCTGTTCCAAGAATCGTTACGCCGGCATTACGCAGTGGTGCTGCCAGGTTGATTGCTGTTTGACCACCGAACTGTACGATAACCCCTACTGGCTTCTCCTGTTCGATGACGTTCATGACATCCTCGAAGAACAGAGGTTCGAAATACAGACGATCGGATGTATTAAAGTCCGTAGACACCGTCTCCGGGTTGTTGTTGATAATTACTGCCTCATAACCTGCTTTTTGAAGCGCCCATACAGCATGAACCGTGGAATAGTCGAACTCAATTCCTTGACCAATCCGGATTGGGCCGGAACCTAGTACCACGACTTTTTTCTTGTCTGAAGGGATTACTTCATTCTCTGTTTCATATGTCGAGTAGTAATATGGCGTTGTTGCTTCGAATTCAGCTGCACATGTGTCTACCATTTTGTAGACTGGACGAAGGTTCTCCTGTTCACGGCGAGTTCTGATTTCAGCTTCTGTCGTCAATGTGCCTCCAGGTTGACCTTGAGCACGCAGCTCGGCAATGGCCCGGTCGGTGAATCCGAGGCGTTTGGCTTGATACAGAATGTCGGAAGACAATTCAGATTCTTCGCGAATACGATCTTCGAATGCAATCAGACCTTCAATTTTGTCCAGGAACCACCAATCGATGTTGGTCAGATCCTGAATCTGTTGCAATGTATATCCTCTGCGGAATGCTTCGGCAATCAGGAAGATCCGCTCGTCGTCCGCTTTGATCAAACGCTCATTCAACGTAGCTTCATCCAGCGTTTCTGCATCCTTCAGGTAGAGGCGGTGTACGCCAATTTCAAGGGAACGGACCGCTTTGTGAATCGACTCCTCAAATGTCCGGCCAATGGCCATAACTTCACCTGTAGCTTTCATCTGAGTTCCCAGTTTACGGTTCGCCGAGATGAACTTGTCGAACGGCCAGCGAGGAATTTTGCTCACGATATAATCCAGTGTAGGCTCGAAGCAAGCATAAGTTTGACCCGTTACCGGATTCACGATTTCATCCAATGTGTAACCCATGGCAATTTTGGCAGCCATCTTCGCAATCGGATATCCTGTCGCTTTGGAAGCCAAAGCGGATGAACGGCTTACCCGTGGATTTACTTCGATAACATAGTATTGGAAGCTGTGCGGGTCAAGGGCGAACTGTACGTTACATCCACCCTCGATATTAAGAGCACGGATGATTTTCAGGGAAGCTGAACGCAACATTTGATACTCACGGTCTGACAGCGTTTGGCTTGGTGCTACGACAATACTGTCCCCTGTATGAACACCTACCGGGTCAAAGTTTTCCATGTTGCAGACCACGATACAGTTATCGTTCTTGTCACGCATTACCTCATACTCGACTTCTTTCATGCCCGCAATACTCTTCTCAACCAGACATTGTCCGATCGGACTGTAACGAATTCCCGCTGCAACAGTCTCGCGCAGTTCTTCTTCATTCGCACAGATTCCGCCGCCCGTTCCGCCAAGGGTATAAGCAGGACGCACGATGATTGGATAACCAATCTCATTTGCAAAAACAAGTGATTCTTCAAGTGTCGTGACGATTACACTATCAGGTACAGGTTGTTCCAGTTCGCGCATCAGATCACGGAACAGATCACGATCTTCCGCTTTCTCGATGGAAGTCAGTTGCGTACCCAGCAATTTCACGTTCTCCCGTTCCAGAACTCCGGCACGTGCCAGTTCCACAGCCATATTCAGACCTGTCTGACCACCCAGTGTTGGCAGCAAGCCATCTGGACGCTCCTGACGAATGATTTGGGTTACAAACTCCAGTGTAATTGGCTCAATGTATACTTTGTCAGCCATATTGGTATCCGTCATGATGGTCGCCGGGTTGCTGTTGATAAGTACAACTTCCACGCCTTCTTCTTTCAGTGCCTGGCAGGCTTGTGTACCGGCATAGTCGAACTCGGCCGCTTGACCGATGACGATTGGACCAGAACCAATCACCAGAATTTTTTTGAGATCTTTGTTAATCGGCATGTTATTGTGCTCCTCTCACTGCGGCTGCCAATGCGGCTTGACGCGGTTTTTGCGGGTTAGTGATTTTGTGTTCACGAATCATCTCAATGAAGCGGTCGAACAGATAGTTATTGTCGTAAGGTCCCGGAGCTGCCTCTGGGTGATATTGAACCGAGAACGCCGGGAAAGATTTATGTTTCAGACCTTCAATGGTCTTATCATTATTGTTGATATGTGTAACTTCCAGATCCGTGCTCTTCACAGACTCTTCGTTTACAGTAAATCCATGGTTCTGGGATGTAATGAAGCAACGTCCACTCTCTAGTTCTTTCACCGGGTGATTTCCTCCACGATGTCCAAACTTGAGTTTTTCGGTATCTGCTCCTGCTGCCAGTGCGAATAACTGGTGACCCAGACAGATGCCGAAGATGGGGTATTCGCCAAGCAGTTCACTGATCATGTTAACCGCATGAGGTACATCTTTTGGGTCCCCAGGGCCGTTGGACAATTGAATCCCGTCCGGGTTCAGGCGGCGAATCTCGTCTGCTGTCACATCATGTGGAACAACAACAACGTCACAGTTACGTTTGCTAAGTTCGCGCAAGATCCCTGTTTTGGCACCATAATCCACAAGGACGATACGTTCAGCCGTTCCTGGGCTGTTGTATATATGCTCCGTGGAAGTCAGTGGCACTTGGTTACGCAGTTCAGCGATCGTGGTGTCCCCCATCATCTCCAGCAGCTCTTCCACAGGCTTCGATCCTGTTGTGAGAATTCCCTTCATTGTGCCGTGGTGACGAATCCGGCGAGTCAACATGCGTGTATCAATTTCACTGATTCCTACGATACCGTATTCTTTAAGCAGATTATCCACGCTGTATTCCGCACGCCAGTTGCTTGGCGTAGGCTCATGACGACGCACAACGAAACCGTGCACGTATGGACGAATCGACTCGAAGTCATCACGTGTAATGCCGTAGTTTCCGATCAGCGGATACGTCATGGTTACAATTTGACCGCAATAAGAAGGATCCGAAAGCACCTCTTGATAGCCTGTAATTCCCGTATTAAAAACGACTTCACCTGTAGTTTCACCTTCAGCACCGAATGCTTTCCCGGTGAACAGTGTGCCGTCTTCCAACAATAATCTCGCCTGTGCCTGCATCCCATTTCACTCCTCTGTGTTTATCAATGTTGAACTCATTTGGGTTGAACATTAGCATACAGTAGCGTGGCACTCCGTGGACAGAAAACCCTTCAATCGCTGTTATCCCCGGATTACTTTGATCCATTTTCAAATGGTGTAATCCGGTGATAAAGGCGAACGCTTCACTTTTCAGGGTCCTTTCTGTCCACTTCGTAAGCTAATGTGGCGCACAAGTTCAAAATCATGACATTCAACCTTGCTTTGTTTCGTATATTGGACTCTCGGCATGATCTGCCTCGAGTTAGTTCTAAAGATGTTACGAGTGTAAAAGTTGTAAATTTAGAGCTATGAAGATTAGTTGTATGATTGATCATTCGTAACTTGATGATCTAATTGCTATATCGGTTTAGCCAATTACTGTTTTATTGTTGTACAGTGTTGCTCCATACACTCTTGCCATCCACCCATGTTTGTACGGCCCAGCCTTTCAGCTTCCAGCCTGTGAATGGAGTGTTTCTTCCTTTCGTTGCGAACGTTGCAGGATCAACTGCTTTTTCTTCGTTCAGGTCAATCATTGTAATGTCTGCTGGTGCTCCCTCTTCAAGCTTGCCTGTATCCAGTCGGAATACACGTGCCGGATCAGCAGTCATGCGTTTCACCAGGAAGTCCAGACTCCACAGTCCTGTTTCTACAAACTTCGTATACAGCAACGGGAAGGCTGTTTCGAATCCAACAATTCCGAATGGTGCGAGTTCCATGCCCTTGGCTTTCTCTTCTTCACTGTGCGGCGCATGATCCGTTACAATCATGTCTAATGTTCCGTCCAACAGACCTTCGATACAAGCCTGAACGTCGCGTGGTGAGCGAAGCGGTGGATTCATTTTCCAGTTCGCATCCATACCAGGAATATCTTCATCCGACAACACCAGATGGTGCGGACATACCTCAGCAGTCACTTTAACGCCGATAGACTTCGCCAGACGAATCAGCCGAACCGATTGCTCAGTGCTCACGTGGCACACATGATAGTGTACACCGGTTGCTTCTGCAAGCAGGATATCCCGACCCACGTGGATGGCTTCGGATTCATTCGGAATGCCTTTGATCCCGTGACGTTTCGAAAACTCACCTTCCGTCACATAACCACCTACAACCAATGAATCGTCTTCACAGTGAGCGATAACCGGCATATCCATGCTTGCCGCGAGGCTCATGGCGTCTTTCATCATCTGCGCATTTTGTACGCCTACACCGTCATCCGTGAATCCAATCGCACCTGCTTCTTTCAGTGCTGCAAAATCCGTAAGTTCACGACCAAGTTCACTCTTCGTAATGGCTGCATAAGGAAGCACTTTAACCAGATCAGCTTCTTTAGCTTTGTCCAACACGAGTTTCACGACTTCGGGAGTGTCTGTGACCGGTCTTGTGTTTGGCATGCAGGCAATCGTTGTAAAACCGCCTTGCGCTGCGGAACGTGCACCTGTCTCGATCGTCTCTTTGTGTTCGAATCCAGGTTCGCGCAGATGTACGTGCATGTCGATCAATCCGGGAATGACCAGTTTGCCTGATGCATCCGTCACAAGTTCTGCCGACTTTTCTGCATTCAATACAACTTCATCTTCCGCTCCAGCTATCTTTTTAATTTTGCCTTCATCTATAATGATGGTTTTCCGTTCTAGTTCCCCTTGTTGATTCAAGATGTTCGCGTTCTTTATAATCTGTAGCATAATTGTCCTCCGCTTCGGTTCTGTCCAGCTCATCAGGCAAGCCGGATGAATGATGTATCGTGTACTCTCTTATTGCTCTATAAGAACTGCCGTCCCGTCAGCCTATGACCCATAGCCAGACCCTGTTACAGTTTCAGCGCGCGTTCCATAACCGCCATGCGGATGGGAACGCCGTTAGCCATCTGCGGGAAGATCCGTGATGCTGCGCTCTCCACGACCACGTCATCAACTTCGACGTTACGGTTCACTGGAGCAGGGTGCATAATAATGGTGCTTGGTTTCAGGCGCGATGCCCGTTCTTCCGTCAATCCGTAGTGTTCGCGATAATCCTCAGCCGAAGTAATCAGGCCATGTTGATGACGTTCCAGTTGAACACGAAGCATCATGACTACATCTGCATCCAGCGCTTCTTCAAGACCGACATAAGGAGCATGCTCTGCGAGTTCCGGTGCCTGCATCGTTTGCGGTGCACAGAAGCGTACATCAGCACCAAACTTTTGCAGGGCCCACAGGTTGGAGCGAGCCACACGGCTGTGCAGGATGTCTCCAATGATGGAGACGCGCAAGCCCTTCAGTTCGCCAAACGCCTTACGCATGGTGTATAGATCCAGCAACGCCTGCGTAGGATGTTCATTGTTGCCGTCTCCGGCGTTCACAAGCGGAACACTCACTTTTTGAGCCAGTTGTTGCAGAACACCTGCCGGTTTTAACCGGATCACCCCTGCATCAATACCCATCGATTCAAGTGTTCTTACCGTATCATAGATGGATTCTCCCTTTTCCACGCTTGAAGCAGCTGCCGTGAAGTTCAGTACTTGTGCACCGAGGCGTTTCTCCGCCATTTCGAACGAGAAGCGAGTACGCGTGCTGTTCTCGAAGAACATGTTGGCAACAAAGCGTGACTCCAGTACGGGAACCAGTTTCTCTTTCTGTGCTTCCCAATGAGCTGCTCTGTTCAAAATCGACTCGATCTCTCCACGACTATGTTCCTTTAGTCCAAGCAAGCTCCGGTCCTTCAATGCTGGTTGTGTAATCATCATGCCTGCTCCCCCGGTTCTGTGTAATTCTGACTTCATCCTGTCCGTCCGTTTCCATGAGCGCAACTTCGATCTCCTCTGATTTGGAAGTCGGCACGTTTTTGCCGATAAAATCAGGTCGTATCGGAAGTTCCCGGTGTCCTCGGTCTGCGAGTACAGCTAGCTGAATGTTCTGCGGTCTTCCACAGTCCATCAGGGCATCCATCGCTGCGCGAATCGTCCGTCCGGTATAAAGCACATCATCGAACAAAATCACTTTTTTGTTATGAATGGAAAGTGATTCAGGTGTCATGATCAACAGTTCCTTGCGATTTACTTGATTCTCCTCCAAGCGGTCATCGCGGTAAGGGGTCACATCCAGTTCACCCCAGGGGACTTTGGCGCCTTCGATTTCTTCAATCTTTGCGGCGATCCGTTCTGCGAGGTATACCCCTCGTGTACGGATACCGATCAGCACACAATCGTCAATTCCTTTGTTTTTCTCTAATATCTCATGGGCAATCCGTGTTAAAGCGCGGCGGATCGCCGTTTCATCCATAATGACATGTGTCTCTGTGTTCATGCGTTCAGCCTCCTCAGGATTTCCCTTCAGATCATGGCCCCGTGACCAGGAGAACAAAAAAGACTCCTTGCCGTGTTTATTGGCAAGGAGTCTCCGAACTTCAGACCGCTCTGAAGAAAGTTTACTCTCGGGGATGCATCGCTTATTTGCCGCAGCAAAAACGATGTATCGTTCACGTTACCTTGCCAGTCTCACGGGACTGATTTAAAGGTGCTATTCATGTCGTTCATATTGCAGGACCTCACAGGGTTCTGTAATCAATATGTCCGTTTATCTTCATGAATTATGACAGAAAGACAACTCCCTGTCAACACCTCACCATCGCAGGCGAATATCCTCTGCTACGTTCTTCTTAGAATCAGCAGTTAGGCCGAAAAACATCCATGCACATTACATCTCATCCGTTATTCATAATTATACAACATTTCTGTATATTTATCCATAAGAAAATGAGAAATCTGATATAGCCAAAATAACCCTTTACCTGTATCCAAGAATACGGTAAAGGGTTAAGAATGTATTTTAATGGACCAAGTCCGAATCATGGAGTGTACGATCTTGCTCCAACTGTTCATAGGATTGTTTCATCGTGGATAAAGTCTCGATATGACGGTATATATTGTTCCCCGCAGTAACCAACACGGATAACATAAGTAAACCAATCAGCACCTTTTTGCCCAGTCCAGGACGAATACGGATTACAAAACCTCCACCTAACAGGAAAAACGCAAATAGATAATGTCCTGCATACAGGTACATATCGTATTGGAATACAGCCAGTCCAAAGCCCACAACAATATGAAGCAAAAAGGCAAACAGAATATATGGCACAAGAGTCCATACTTCACGTTCACGAATACCTTTAATGAAGCCCATGAGTGCCAGCAACAATATGAAGATACCTGTCATCTGCACATAGATTGGATTCGAACGGGACAGATCCGTAACAAAGGAGGCCATGCCCGGGTCCAGTAAATGCATCTTCGGTGTCAGCATCGGATTGATGGTTAGCATGTTCAATACTTTCCAGTGAACAGCAAATTGGAACGGTGTTGCATAGCTCGTTCCGCCATTCTGAATGCCGAGCAACCAGTTACTAACCCAGCTTCGTCCTCCAAATGCAACATACTGAATGCCGGTTAACACAGCAATAATCAGCACCGCCAGAGCCATGATACCGATGTATTTCTTCCAACCCGCCTTACTGCGCCAAGCTTTCATATTAAAGAAAGTTGCAGCAGCCAAGGGTACAATGTTAGTTGAGGTTAATCCAAAGTTGATGGACGCCAGCAGTGCATTCGGCACATAGCGTACGTCCTGTCGTTCGCGAGTATACTGCATGTAAATCACGGAGAGCAGGATAACGAATTGTACATAGGGATACGAATCCGGGATCAATGCGGTATACATCAGGTAGGAACTCAAACCAAACAGTAATGCGAACAGCAATGGCGTAGTTATCGTTCTATCCTTTTGGCTCAGAAATAGAAATGCCAGTACCACCGAACCCGCATTCACCATGGATTGCAGGATAAGAAAGAACCAATTACCTCCGAGCAGCTTCGCTACTGCCCCGAGTGTGACCGCAAGGAATGAAATGAGCGGATGAATAATTGAAGAGCTGTTGTCTCCATAATACATAGAAGGATCAAAGTTAAATAAATTAAGCGGAAAAATCTTCGTGCTGAATGGGGTATACGTCCCTAGCATTTCTGCATGATTTTCAATGTACAGCACATACGAGCCGTTCATTAAACCATAGAACAGAGCAAAGCCTGCAAATAGGTAAAACGCTGTCCAGTTGGCTCTTCGATTATAAAATAAGTAGTCCAAAAATTTCATGCTTTTATTTCACATCCAATTTAAATAAGTTCTAGAACACCAATAAATATAGGCCACCCATAATACAGGCCACACCGATCCAGCGTAAAGGACCCACCTTCTCCTTAAATACCATCCGCGCTAAGATGAGTGTCCAAACATACGTTAAGGCGTTGGCAGGTAGTACAACCGTTAATGGAAGAAACTTCAACAACACAATATTCAGCAATGCACCTGTTCCATAAAATCCCAGTCCCATGAGCACATGCAGACGCTTGCGAGTTGTCGCATAAGCTTTCAATCCAGCCCCGCCCATCGCGCCGCACAACGTCATAACAATTAACACGGTAACCATCCAGCTATCGATCAACACTGGTTAACGTCACCCCGATTCCAAGCAGTACGACTGCTACCAGCTTCTGCACCGTAATTTCTTCCCCAAGCAAAAAATATCCATAGATTAAGGCAAACACATAGCTGGCACACATTAAAGGATAAGCAACAGAGAGTTTCTCCAGAGCAAAAGCTTTAATCATCAGGATTGCTCCCAGGCCATAACACAGAAAGCCAACGCCCAGGTAGATCCACTCTGTTAGTCCCCATTTCCAGAACAATTGACCCGTCGCTGTTAGAAAAGCGGAGACCAACATCAGCCATTTGCCTGTATGACGCGACTTTATTTCCCCCACGATAATGCCTCCATGTCCGGAACGCGCTTGTTGATAAAGTATCGCTGTCTCACAAGTTGCATGACTGGAAGATCAGACAAGGAGTCGGAGTACGAGCATGACTGGTCATAGTCAATGACCATGTTCTTCTCGCTAAGATAAGCCTGAATTCGGCGTACCTTCTCTTCCCCCTTGCAATTACTGCCATCAATTCTGCACGTGTATCCATTCGAATGACGAACAAGATCAGTCCCGATCACATGATCCACCCAAGGAAAGTTTTTGAAGTATTTCATATAGGCATGCGGAGATGCCGTGACCAGCAAGACATGATAGCCTGCTTCCTTGCGATGCTGCATCTCAACACTTGCTTCGGCATAAATGGATGTACGCAAGCGGGTATCAAAGAAATGTTCCAGGTCTTTTTCAGCCATGCGCTCAATTTCTTGGAAATAGGACCGTTTAACTCGTTCAACGGTCATGAATCCCGCTTTGAATAACACCGTATGTAATGCAATGACAGGCAATCTCCATACCTGCCACGGGTAACGACGAACACCGTAATGCACAAATTGAAACATGGAATCACTGCGTATAATGGTTTTATCAATATCAAAGATCGCGACTTTCGTGCTTTTCACCCTGATCCCCCTCCACTTTTTTCATTCGAAAATAGAAAATATAGTAACAACACTGATCACATAGAGAATAACTGTAATTAATATGGGCTTGTCCTCAAACAGCACACGATCTGGAGAACCCCCCTGATTCTTCATGTGGATCAAGTACAGGTAACGGAACATTCCATAAATAACCAGTGGAATCGTCCACATGAGATGAATGGTACGATCTGAAGTGAATGTGAACAGGGAGTAACTGATAATCGTAGCTGTCGTCACAATCGTATTGAATTGATCCAACAATGTAATGGAGTAGTTATCCAATACTTTACGGTGTGATCCCGTGTTCCCATCAAGCAATGTGAGTTCATTTCTCCGTTTGCCAATGGCGAGAAATAACGACAACAACATGGTGCAGATCAAAAACCACGGCGTGAATGGCACATGAATCAACACACCACCTGCAATGGCACGAAGTACGAAACCTGCTGCAATGGTCATCATATCCAGAATGACGAGATGTTTGAGGACAAATGAATACGATACATTCAACAGGAAGTAGACGATACATAACACCCCAAATAGCGGGTTGATTATAAAAGCCGTTCCTACGGAAAGAATCAGCAGAATGATTCCGAACAACAAAGCATGAGCCGGATTCACCTGTCCTGAAGCCATGGGGCGAAACTTTTTCACCGGATGCTGCCGATCCCTGTCCCGGTCTACGTAATCATTCAAAATATAAACACAGCCTGCAACGAGGCTAAATAGAATAAAACCAAGCAACGTCGTAAAAATAGTTTCGGTCCGAATCTCCTCAAAGGAGAACAGTAAAGCAGCAAATAACAAGAGATTTTTGGTCCACTGTTTGGGTCTTAACAATCTGATTAATCCTGATACTGTACTGCCTGTTCCTGTAGCCGTTGAAGACACCGTACTCGTTCGTGATGATAACAATTGTAATAACTCCCTTCGAAAACAACTTCTGTATATAACAATTAACGTAAAGATCTAATCATATGTTGCTTGTATATTTTTGTAAAGGGAGTAAATGAAAAAATCTAATATGGGCATAAAAAAAAGAGACCGTTTCCGGTCTCTTCGTTAGTACGTGATTAAGCTATAGCTATAGGGTAAGGCGATTAAAATTCAAATTGCACGTCGCTCAGACGACGTTTGATCTCAGCAATCACGCGTTTCTCTTCTTCTTCACCCTTGGCTTCAAAGGTAACAGAGAAACGAACAAAGTTACCTGCGTCATCCCAAGGCACGGACGAGATCAATTTCTCACGGATCAGGAATTGGGAGAAGTCTTCACCGGATTCGAAGCGGCGTCCACCAACCACACCTTTTGGTGCTTCAACATACAGGAAGAAGGAACCTTTAGGTTTCTCAGCCTGGAAGCCCAGTTCATTCAGTGCGGCAACGAGCATGTCGTGACGACGGGAGTATTTCTCTGCAATTTTTTCTGTGATCTCAGGGTGATTCAAGCCATAAGCAGCAGCCTTCTGAATCGCGATGAACTGACCGGAATCATTGTTGTCCTTCACGTCGCTAAATGCTTTGACTACAAGCGGGTTACCCGCTACGAATCCGATTCTCCAACCCGTCATGTTGTAAGACTTAGACAGGGAGTGCAGCTCTACGCCAACATCCTTGGCACCGGGTACCGACAGGAAGCTGAACGGTTTTTTGCCATCATACGTCAAGGCTGCATATGGAGCATCATGTACAACAACTACGTTGTATTTCTTCGCCCACTCCACGACTTCGGTGAAGAATTCCACTGTCGCACTTGCACCAGTTGGGTTATTCGGATAGTTCAGGTAGAGCAACTTCGCACGTTTCGCGATGTCTTCCGGGATAGCCGCCAGATCAGGCAAGAAGTTGTTTTCCTTCGTCAATTGGATGTTAAACACTTCTCCACCTAGATACTTCGTATGTGTACCCATAACCGGGTAGCCCGGAACAGTCATAATGGTCACATCGCCCGGATTGATGAAGCATGAAGGCATCATCGCCAAAGCTGGTTTTGAACCAATGGAGTGCACGATTTCGGTATCTGCATCGATTCCTTCCACGTTGAATACGTTCTTCAGATAGGAAGCAGCAGCCGTCTTAAATTCGGGGATACCATTATCGGCATAACCACGGTTCTCAGGTCTGGAAGCTTCTTCTGCAAGTGCTGCTACAATGCCTGCATCAGCCATCTCGTCTGGTTCACCCACACCAAGGTCAATCAGTTCTACATCTGGAAAATCCTTTTTAGCCGAAGCTTTGGCTCGTTTGATTTTCTCAAATTTATAGATGTTAGTGTCTTTACCATAGTTGGAGCCGCCAATACGGTCGGAAAAATTAGTCTGAATGTAAGTTTCTTGATATTTATCAATACTCATACGTTGTTCATCTCCTCGTTTGACGCAAATTTCTACAATTTAATATGAAGCATTTGCGTGATCAAAACCATGGACAATGTATCGGAACATTTGTACTTTCTTCGAATGGTCAGCGACTGCGCAAGGAAGCAAGCACGTCTTCCATATCCTGAGGAAGCGGAGCTGTGAATTCAAGATATTCTCCTGTGGTCGGATGCACAAAACCAAGTACGGCAGCATGGAGAGCCTGTCCTTGCATTTTGATGCCTTTGTTACGTCCATAGGTTGGATCTCCCACAAGCGGATGACCGATAAATTTCATGTGTACACGAATCTGGTGGGTACGCCCTGTTTCCAGTTTCAATTCAAGCACCGTGTAGTCGTTAATACGTTCTGTAACAGTAAAATGTGTAACGGCATGTTTACTATTTCGTTCCGTGACCGTATACATTTTGCGATCACTGGTATCTCGTCCGATGGGTGCATCAATGGTTCCTTGATCATGATTAAGATGACCATGAACGAGCGCGATATAACGTCTGTTCACAGTATGATCCTTCAACTGAGCAGCCAGTGAAGCATGAGCACGATCGTTTTTGGCAGCCATGATCAGGCCGGACGTATCCTTATCAATACGATGCACAATACCCGGACGCAGCTCTCCATTGATACCCGAGAGATCTTTGCAATGATACATGAGTGCATTGACGAGCGTTCCAGATGTATGTCCTGGTGCGGGATGCACAACAAGACCACGCTGTTTGTTAATCACAATCAGGTCACTGTCCTCATAGACCACTTCCAGTGGAATATCTTGGGCAATGATCTCAACGGCAGTTGGTTCAGGGATCTGTAATTCAACCAGATCATCTTCGGATAACTTGGCATTGGCTTTGACTACAGTACCATTCACCGTAACAAGTCCGTCTCCAATCCACAACTGAACCTGGGAGCGTGATACGTTATCCACAGCTTCCGTAATATATTTGTCAATCCGTTCTTTCTTATGTTCAGCGGCAACGGTCCATTCCATACGCTCATTGCCATTCATTAGTCCTTCGTTATTGATCTGTTCCTCGTTCTGATTACTCATGATGTTCATTCCCTTCAATCTTAGCGGCTGCTTTCTCGCGCCGTCCTTCAAGCAACGTTTCCACAATGATTAGCGCTACCCCGATGCAGATTGCCGAATCGGCGATATTGAAAATGGGAAACGTGTAACTTCCAAAGTTAAGCTGAACAAAATCCACAACTTCTCCGGTCAATGCCCGGTCAAGGAAGTTACCGATTGCTCCACCAAGCACCAAGCTAAGTGCCACAGGCAGCAATTTGTGCGGCGTATCTTTTACTTTTTGCAAATACCAAATCAAGGCAACGACCACAATCAGTGTAACCACAATAAAGAACCAGCGCTGGTCCTGCAAAATGCCAAATGCCGCACCTGAGTTACGATGGGATGTGATGACAAAGAAATTGCCGATCACTGGAATTTCCTCTCTGAGTTCCATTCGGGTTGCAATCAGGAACTTGGTTCCCTGATCCAATAAAAATACGATAAAAGCGAGGATATAATACACCACGTTTGTTGTCACTCCGTTCTTGTCTTTTCCAAACGATACCAGGCTCACGCCAGACTTGTTTATTGTAGCACAGCTGTTTGGAAATCGTCCACGGCGCGCTGCATTGCAATCCATATGGCAAAAACGATAACATTTCCCTTCTGTATTCCCACTTCAAATGGCACATCCTACTATAGAGTCAAAATCCGGATTCCACACGGAACAGAAAGGGGAAAATCATGTCACATTTTACTACCGAGCAGCTGCAATCTTTACGTTCCCAGCTGATGACCGATAAGCGCGATATTGAACATAGACTGTCGGAAAACGAGCATTATGGCCTTGGAGACTCCCTGAAATTGCAGACTGGCGAATTATCACCGATTGATAACCACCCTGGTGACCTTGCCACAGAGGTGTATGAGCGCGAGAAGGATATTGCCCTACTGGAACATGATGAATTCCAACTGGAACGAATCGATTCTGCCCTGCACTCCATTGAAGAAGGACATTATGGTACATGTGCGGTCTGCCAGCAAGCTATCCCTTATGAACGCATGCAGGCTGTGCCCTACACCAAATATTGCAAAAAACATCAACCGGAAACGGTGGTCTCCGAAAATCGTCCTGTGGAGGAAGAATTCCTCACTCCCGCATTTGGTCGAACGAGTCTGGACGAGCGTGATGACCAAAATGGCTTCGATGGTGAGGATGCCTGGCAGATCGTGGAGAGCTGGGGCACATCAAACTCACCAGCCATGGCGGAAGGTCGTGATATCGACAGCTATGACGTTATGGCTATTGAAGCCACAGATGAAGTGGAAGGCTGCGTTGAAGCATACGAAAGCTTTGTGGCAACAGATATCTACGGCCATGACGTTTCCATTGTACGTAATCGTCAATATCGTCAGTACCTGGAGAACCGTGAAGGTGAAGGTCTTTTAGAACCGGATATGGAGACGGATGACCTGTATTAATTATCCTTTGATATCATTCGCTCCTATTCACTTGATCACTCAGTAGGTATTCATATCAAGCTGACGTTGTACAATGCGCACAATATCAGCAATGTAATCCCCAACAATAGGAAGATTAAGCGCCCCAAGGACCTGTAACACGTAGATGATCGTTGCTGCGAAAAAGGTAAATCCAATTGCGATCCCGACACCTCGTGCGGCTCCAGACAACAAGTTCAATCCAATCAGCTTCCAGGGTCTGTTTAGCAATTCCGTGTATTGCGCAATTCGAGAACGCTCCAGTTCATTCGCCAGGCGATTCGTTAAGGTATGTAACTCTTCGATTTTGTCATGTGAAGTCAGATCATCTGATGTTGATGGTGAAATGGATGCAGCTTGCTTCTCATCATGTTCGCTCATGTTTCGCTCAGTTCCTTTGATCAATATAGATTGACTGTACAATAGAATCATTGCCTTTTTGCCCAAAAACCAAACGAGCCCAGATTCAGGGAAAATGTCCCTGTCTCTGCGGCTCGTTAGTTTATATCTATATTCTGTCCTTGTTGATGTTATATACTCTTAATTACGCTTCGATGTAAATACCGATCGATTTGCCACCGGCTTCTATACGTTCCATGGACTCATTCGAGCCAAATGTAACTTCGGTTACCAGTACATTCTCACGCAACACATCATCGAACGCCTGAATAGCTTCCTGAAGGGATGCATCCACATCCAGCGTCAACCGCACTCTTTTCTCAATTGGCAGGTCCAGTCGTTTGCGGGTATCTTGCACGGCACGAACCACTTCACGAACCCAACCTTCTTGTTCCAAGGCTGTCGTGATTTCAGTATTGAGAGCAACCGTCAGACCGTAACCAGATGCCGAGGCAAAGCCTGATTTGGCCTGTTTATCGACCAACAATTCTTCGCTCGTCACTTGCAGCTCTTCGCCTTCCGGAGTAACGATGTTCAGCACACCTTCCGAAACCACTTTACGTGTCTCATCCGCGGACATTCCCTTGAAGAAGTTTTGCAGGAAACCTACGTTTTTGCCGTATTTTTTACCGGCGACCTTCAGGTTCAGCTTCAATGTAAAGTCAACGAATTCCGCATCATTATGCTCGGTACGAATTCCTTTCACGTTGATCTCTTCCTTGATGATCTCTTCATAACTTGCCAGATCAAAGCCCTGATCCAGGGAAACGATCAATTCGGACAGTGGCTGACGCGTCTTGATGCCAGTTTCGTTACGTACGTTACGGGCAAGTTCAACCACGCGGCGAGCTGTCTCCATATCCTGTTCCAATTCCACATCAATTAACGCTTCATTAGATACCGGATAGTCTTCCATGTGAACACTCTCACCTGTTGCAAGGTTCAAATAGATGTCTTCTGCAAGCATAGGTGTGAACGGAGCAACCAGTTTGGCAGTCGTCACCAGCACCTCGGTAAGTGTACGGTAAGCGTCCAGTTTGTCTTCTGTCAGTCCGCTGCCCCAGAACCGGTCACGGGAGCGACGGATATACCAGTTACTCAGCTCATCAACGAAAGCTTCAATCGCTCTGGATGAATTCAAGTAGTCGTTAACCAACAGCGCTTTTTCTACAACCAGAATCAGACTGTTCAGTCTCGACAGAATCCAGCGATCCAGCTTGTGTGCCGACAATTGGAACGGATGCTCCTGTGGATCAAATCCGTCAATGGTAGCGTACAGTGTCAGGAATGCATGGGTGTTAACCAGCGTATCCACCATTTTGGATTTTGCTTCGCCTACGATGCCTTTGGAGAAACGTTTGCTGTTCCATGGTGCACTGTCAGACAGCAAAGCCCAGCGGAATGCATCTGTACCGTATTCTTCAATCACTTCCCAAGGATCAACAACGTTGCCTTTGGATTTGGACATTTTATGTCCGTTCTCATCGAGAACGTGTCCTGTAGCCATAACCGCTTTGTAAGGCGCTTTGCCTGTCAAAAGGGTAGAGACAGCCAGCAAGCTGTAGAACCAGCCACGTGTCTGGTCAATCCCCTCACAGATCATATCTGCAGGATACTGCTGTTCAAATACTTCTTTATTTTCAAATGGATAGTGCTGCTGGGCAAACGGCATCGAGCCGCTGTCGAACCAGACATCGATCACTTCCGGTGTACGTTTCATTTCATACTTGCCACAAGAGCTCATGACTTTGACATCATCTACATAAGGTTTATGCAATTCCAGATTCTCAGGCACATCTCCTACCGCACGAGCACGCAATTCAGCAATGCTGTGTGGAGCAAATTGTTCGCCAGTCTCCTCGCACATCCAGATATTCAGCGGGGTACCCCAGTAACGGTCACGACTGATATTCCAATCCACCAGATCTTCAAGGAATTTACCAAAGCGGCCTTCACGAACATGACCAGGGTACCAATCCACTTCACTGTTATTCGCAATCAGCTGATCCTTGATGGCCGTGGTTTGGATAAACCAACTGTCCATTGCATAGTACAGAAGTGGCGTGTCACAACGCCAGCAGAATGGATAGCTGTGCTCGTATTTCTCTTTGCTGAACAGACGTCCTTTCTCGGACAGATATCTCACGATATCAATATCACAATCCTTCACGAAACGTCCGGCAAAATCAGTAACCTCAGCAACAAATTTACCTTCCAGGTCTACCATGTTTACAAAGCTGATACCATTCTCACGGCATACACGATAGTCATCTTCACCATGGGCAGGTGCCATGTGTACGATACCCGTACCACTCGCATCCGTTACAAAACCTGCGCCCAGGATAATATTTGCTTTTTCGGCCTGGATGTAGTTAAACGGAGGATCATACGTTTTGCCAACCAGGTCAGCACCTTTCAATGCGCCAATGATTTCGTACTCACCCTTGGCATCTTTCATGACTTTCTCAACCAGATTGGTTGCCATGATGTACACTTCATTATCTTGGCGAACACGAGAGTAGTCCATATTCGGATTCACCGCAAGTGCCACGTGTGAAGGCAACGTCCAAGGAGTCGTCGTCCAGGCAAGCACGAATTCTCCGCTGTCATTCAGCTTGAATTTCGCGGTAGCGCTCAGATCTTTGACGTCCTTATAGCCTTGTGCAACTTCATGGGAACTCAGTGTAGTCTGACAAGATGGACAATACGGGCTTACGCGGTGACCACGATACAGCAACCCCTTCTCGTGAATCGTCGCCAAGATATTCCATACACTCTCGATGTAGTTGTTATCCAATGTGATGTATGGGTTATCCATATCTGTCCAGTATCCAATGCCTTCAGTCAGATCGCGCCATTGTTGTTCGTACTCGAATACGCTCGCTTTACATTCGTTAATGAATTTCTCCACGCCGTAATCTTCGATTTCCCACTTGTGGGAGATGCCCAGCTTCTTCTGTACACCTAGCTCTACAGGCAGACCATGTGTATCCCAGCCCGCTTTACGAACGACACGGTAACCCTTCATCGTGTTATAACGTCCAATGAAGTCCTTGATTACCCGTCCTAGCACGTGACCGATATGCGGTTTGCCGTTAGCCGTAGGCGGCCCTTCATAGAATACAAAGTTCGGCTTGCCCTCACGGTTTTCGATGGATCTTTTGAACGTATTCTCCGTTTTCCATTTATCTAATACGCGTAATTCCCTGGCACGTGCTTTCTCTTTGACGTCAACTCGTTGCATGCTGATCAACTTCCTTTCCGTTTGTGTTAAGTTGTGGACCGTCCACAAAAAGCGTTTCAATCCCCCTAAATCCCCCTTGCCAAGGGGGACCCCATAGGCGCTCCGCCCTCTGGACACCCGGGAAGGGTTGTCGTTGGTGGATCAGTGGCGCTTATGGGCGAGGGTTTTATGTGCGTAGTGGTGGCCATTCTGCGGCTGTTCCCTGCGCGAACGCCGCCTGGCCTTTACTGCGAGGCCGGTATTGCCGGGCGCTTTGCTTCCCCGGCGAGTGGGCTCTCTCCTTGAGGTCCCTTCGGGCCTCATGGGCGTTCGCCTTTTTTTGGACACAAAAAAACCTCGTCCCTGGAAAGGGACGAGGTTGTGCTCGCGTTACCACCCTAATTCTGTTCATCACAAACCACATCCAGGCGAGCCTGAGTATGCTCTTTCATCAACAGCGCTTATGCCCCGCTACACTACTGCAGGGTGCCGTTATAACGTACGGCTTACGGTTCGGCTTACACACGGCAATCAATTTCACCGCTTCAGCGTTACTTCTCCGGGGAGATATTCGGCTATAACTCATCCATTGGTTTGCACCAACCACCAACTCTCTGAGGGATGAGATCATAACGTACTGAACCCGTCATGGAATCACTATTCATTATGAATATAGTTATAGCCTCTTTGCAGGCAAAAGTCAACCGGGCAGCAGACTAATAAATCTCTTTCATCTCCCGCTCACGATCACGAACTTCCTGCTCCCGGCTCTCCAGCACTTCCCAACCATCCTGGGTCAACAGTTCAAGCTGTGCTTCAACAAGCGTGCGGAAACGGGCACGATAAATCGATGCCTGCTTTTTCAGTTCTTCCACTTCCATAGCAATCTTACGCGATTTCCCCAACGATTCGTTGATGATTCGGTCCGCATTTTTCTCTGCTTCCTTCACGATCAACTGAGCTTCTTTCTTCGCATTACTCTTCACATCATCAGCAGCTTCCTGCGCAATGATGATCGTTTTGCTTAGCGTCTCTTCAATCGTTGCAAAATGATCAAGCTTTTCCTGAACGGACAGCAACTGATTGCTCAGCTCTTTGTTCTCGCGAATGACGCCTTCGTAATCTTTGATGACTTGGTCCAGGAATTCGTTGACTTCATCCTCGTCATACCCGCGCAAACGTCGGGAAAATTCCTTGTTGTGTATGTCCAGCGGCGTTAATGGCATGCTGTCCACCTCCTGTAAAAGTTCCTTCCCGTTCAGAGAAGGTTTGCAGCATATGGGTTCCACCCAAAAGGCCGTACGTTTGATGCCCAACACTGGCAACTTATACGGAATGCAGGATCAGAATCGCATCCTTTAGACGTTCATTTTAGAACTTTAACTTTAATGTATATCGGAAACACCGCGTATTTTCTACACCTTTACGTAAATATTTCGACAGAAAAGCCAATTTTCCTGCAACAGAGTTAAGCAAATTTGCCGATTTTCACTCGGCAGCGCCCTTTTTTTGTCATTCCATCCTGTTCGATGATCTTGAATCGACCCAGTCCCTGAATGGATACGACATCCCCCGCTTTTAATGACTTCGATGGATCTTCCTCAACCTTCCAGTTCACACGACACCGTCCGGCTTTGATTGGCACAAGCACTTTGCTTCGACTCAGCCGGTGCACATCTGCACAGATGCTATCCAAACGAAGAGAAGCAACTGTAATATCCATTGTCTCCAGTTTGTTCTCTGACCACTTCATCTGATCCAATGAAAGCAACTCTGTAAATACATGTAACCGATGTACCTGATTCAGTTGAAGCGATAAAAAAGCGCCGGTTTCAGCCGCCACCACTGTATGGCAACCGTCCTCCAGCACTTGGATATCCCCGATCTTTCCCCGTTTCATCCCCAGTCCGAGCAGAGAACCCATATAGTCCCCATGCTCCAGTTCCGAGATTTTCTGATCGTCAGACGTGATACTCAGCACCTGCATACCCATATCCTCATCATCCAGATACCGATAATCCGGCGCAACCAGTGCACGCTTCCGCTCAGCAGCTTCGTAACCGCCATCCAGACGAATCTGAACGTCGTCGCGACGATTCGCAAGGGTTTGCAAAATAAAAACCTGTCTTGGGTCAAGAAAGTCAGTTAGCTTCACGTCGTGAAACTGACCTGCGCGCTCAACCCAATCCGAAGCCTTATCTACGAAATCCCGCTCATCGTGACTAAAATGTTCGTAAATTTCACCGCTCATCTATGTCACCCTACCCTGTTATGCAAAATACTGAAGTATAGAGATCAACCCGTTAAGCGCGAGTTGCAGAACAATCAACGCCACGATCGGGGAAATATCCAGTACACCGAACAAAGGCGGAATAAATTTACGGAAAGGTCTTAGATAGGGTTCCACTAATTTGCCTAACCATTCACCGATGAAGCTTTCCCGTGCGTTGGGAAGCCATGACATCAATATGTAGACAATGACCATGTAAAAGTAAATCTGATATGCAAAACCCAAAATATTAGCTATCAACTCCAAAAGTGGCTCACCTCATTCTGTTATAATCTTGCTCGCTGTCAGCCAGTATTTCCGTAATAGACCCCTGAATTTCAACCGTATCTGGCGTACAGAGAAAAATGTTTCCGCCAATTTTGGAAATACCGCCACCCAATGCATACACCGTGCCACTCAAGAAATCGATAACGCGCAGCGCCTGATCCTGACGTATTCGTTGCAAGTTCACGACAACGGTACGATGCGAACGCAGATGGTCGGCAATCTCCTGAGCCTCGTCATAAGAACGCGGTTCATACAGGACAACTTTAACATTTTTCTGGGAATGAATGCTCACCACATTATTACCCCTTTGATTTCTACGTTTATCGAGACTGGAGGTTTCATTTTCTTGTTGTTCAGACTCATTATCCTCTTGCGCAGCCAACCGTTCACGTTCCACAATCTCTTCCTCTTCCTGAAGTCCGAGGAAATTCATAAATTTATTCATTACGCCCATCGTGAACCCTCCTCTTTTCCTACAAGAATCGATCCTAGCCGTACCCAGGTTGCCCCTTCTTCAATGGCCACTTCAAAATCATTGGACATCCCCATCGACAACTCGGTCAATGGTTCTGCTGTTAGAGCTTGTCCATTCAATTGATCTCTTAACTCACGCAAACCTCGAAACACGGGACGCGTTAGCTCCGGATTTTCCTCATGAGGTGCCATAGTCATCAGGCCGACGACCTTGAGGTTGGTGAACGAACGGATATCACGTAAAAATGAACTTGCTTGTTCAGGCTGTAAGCCATACTTGCTCTCTTCACCCGAAATATTCACCTGCAAAAACGTTTCCACTTGTATGCCAAGCGAAGCCGCCTTCTTATCCAGCTCCTTGGCTAAGGACAAACGATCCAGTGAGTGTATGTAACGAAACTTGCCGATGACGTCTTTCACCTTATTCGTCTGCAAATGACCGATAAAATGCCAGGTACCTTGCTGACCAAAAGCTTCCCATTTGGCCTGTGCATCCTGCCATCGGTTTTCTCCAATATGCTCAAGACCATGATCCAGAACAGCTCCCGTTGTCTCCAGCGAGACATATTTCGTGACCGCAATCACATTCACATCATCACGATGACGGTTACTGCGCTGACATGCATCCTCGATCTTCTGATTTACCTGTTGTATACGCGCCTCCAATGACACAGAGGGTCACCTCTCTTCCAGCCCAATAAAGCTTGCCATTCTCCCTGTTACTCCATTTTCCTTCCGATAGGAGAAAAAAAGTTCGGGATGACAACTTGTACACCATGTTGTACATTCGATATGATCCGGCAATATTCCTGCTTTCATCATAATGTGTCGATTGCATTCTTTCAAGTTTAACATCGTTTTACCGTTTGCAACGGGTTGATACACTTGTTTAGAAGCAGAATTCTCGTATTCATCATTACCCGGGGAATCCTCAAACCAAACCCGCACATGCTGCATAACCGCCTCATCCACTTCATAACAGCAATCCCCAATAGATGGACCAATGGCAGCCCGAATATCCTGTCTGCGGCTTCCATATTCTCGTTCCATCGTCTCCACCATCGATACTGCAATACCAGCAACGGTACCTTTCCAGCCAGCATGAGCAAGACCAACCGCCTGTCGTACAGGATCATAGAAATACAAGGGAACACAGTCTGCATAAAAAGAAGTCAGCAGTACCCCAGGCACATTGGTGACGAGTCCATCGGTATCTTGCAATGCTGACTGACGATCAAGTAGCCCTCTGCCCCGATCTTCAGCGGTGATTACAGTTACGTCTTTGCCATGCACTTGCTCTCCACAGGTCCATGCTTCCGCTGCAAAGCCAAGCTTCTCGGTTACAAGCCTGCGGTTATTAAGTACAACTTCAGGATCATCCCCCACATGATAAGCACAATTGAGCGTAGCATAGGGAACATTTCCGATACCACCATGTCTTGTCGTAAACCCGACCGTTAACTTCTCGAAGTGCTGTCTCCAAGGCTCAACATATAATAATAACGGGTCAGAGCCGAAATCTGAATTTGGGCTCTCTGTCCGTTCAAGTAATTCCTTATTCAATACAAATGGTTCCATTCTCTCACCTCACCACTTCCAGTGTACCAAATGAGCCACATTCTGTCTCATTTATATCGTCCGCCGCTGATTACGATCCACACGTTCAATGCGCTCCACTCGTTCCGTGCGATTATGCTGCTGTTCATCGTACAGACGTGCTTCACGATCACGCTCATCATACGTACTTTCCTTGACCTCATCCATTTTCACCAAAATCACATCCGATCCAATCTTCACAATATTTCTCCAGGGGATGACCAGATCTGTCCCTCCTCCAAAGAAGCCCATAAACCGGCTGTATCCCGGCACCACTATCGCTTCAATTCGTCCCTGCTTCAAATCCAGTTCCAAGTCACTGATCTGACCCAGACGTTTACCATCCGTGATGTTAATAACATCCTTTGTCTGAAAGTCGGAGATTTTCATGCCTCGTGCTGCTGACTCGCTCGTATTCACTTTCATCTAGTTCCGCCCCCTGTCATTCCTCTTCTGCCCGATCTTCCGCTCGCTCTATACAATATATGTTTCAAGGGCGAAAAATGTCCTGTTTTTCAGCTCTGAACTGAAATAGCGATGAGAAATTAACGGTCTCGTCCCATACGAAAAGTGGAAACAACCCATACAAAAAGACGACCAACGGTGTACACTGCCCCGATTGATCGCCCTCCTGACCCTACATCTTGTTACGACTTCACATGTTTTTGCATCTGTTGTATCGCTGATTTCTCCAGACGTGATACCTGAGCCTGGGATATCCCAATTTCATCAGCCACTTCCATCTGGGTTTTCCCTTCAAAAAAACGCATGGACAGAATCATTTTCTCTCGCTGACCAAGACGATGCATAGCTTCACGAAGTGCAATTTCCTCGATCCACGATACATCCTTGTTTCTATCATCACTGATCTGATCCATGACATAGATCGGATCTCCACCATCATGATAGATCGGTTCGAACAGCGAAACCGGGTCCTGAATGGCGTCCAATGCAAATACAACATCTTCCTTAGGCACATTCAGTACTTCCGCAATTTCGAATATCGTCGGTTCCCGGGAATTTTTATTCGTCAGGCTGTCACGGACCTGAAGTGCTTTGTAAGCAATGTCCCTCAAGGAGCGAGATACCCGAATCGGGTTATTATCACGCAGGTACCTGCGAATTTCACCGATAATCATCGGCACCGCGTAGGTTGAGAATTTGACATTCTGGGATAAATCAAAATTATCAATGGCTTTCATCAGGCCGATGCAACCAACCTGGAACAGATCATCGACAAACTCCCCCGATTGTTAAAACGCTGAATGACACTGAGTACCAGACGCAGGTTGCCATTCACTAATTTCTCTCTTGCTGAGCGATCATGGTGTTGCTGAAGGGAATGAAACAATTCCCTCATTTCAGTGTTGGTGAGGACAGGCAATTTTGCGGTGTCCACGCCACAAATCTCGACTTTGTTTCGGGTCATCGTGATTTACCTCCCAAGGAGAAACATTAATGTACATTATCTCCGGGGGAGGCTTTTTTATTCGTACTTGGCACCCTTGCCAGTAATAACCATTCTGGTCAGCGATGCATTTCAGACCATTTTATTGAACTCCTTACGGAGTCTTTTAATGATTCTTTTTTCGAGACGAGAGATGTAGGATTGGGAGATTCCAAGCAGGTCGGCCACATCTTTTTGTGTCTTTTCTTCCCCATCCGTCAAGCCAAAACGAAGCTCCATAATCATTCGCTCACGTTCCGTTAATTTTTCCAGCGCCTTGTGCAAAAGTTTCCGGTCTACCTGTTCTTCAATATTCCGATAGATTGTATCGTTCTCCGTGCCCATTACATCGGATAATAATAGTTCATTTCCGTCCCAATCAATGTTGAGCGGTTCATCAAAAGAAACTTCAGTTCGGATCTTACTGTTGCGTCGCAAGTACATCAGAATTTCATTTTCGATACAGCGTGAAGCATAGGTGGCCAGCTTGATTTTCTTTTCCGGGTCAAAAGTATTCACTGCTTTAATCAGTCCGATAGCTCCAATGGAAACCAGATCCTCGATGTTGATGCCTGTATTCTCAAATTTGCGGGCGATGTATACAACCAGACGCAGATTGCGCTCAATCAGCATTGCGCGAATGGCGGAATCTCCAGATGATAATTTTTGTAGCAAAAATTCTTCTTCTTCCCTTGTCAATGGCGGTGGGAGTGCCTCACTTCCCCCAATATAATAGATCTCTTCACTTTTGAGTCCCAACAGAAATAACAGACGGTAATATTGCAGCTGCGCCACCAGTTTCCATTTCACAAGCATGTACGTTCCTCCTATACCACATTCAGCGGCTTTTCTGTTGCTCCCGCAGAGAGAACCGTAGACTGCGCAGAAGCAGCGTCTTGCACAAGTTCAGGATGTATCACGGCCTGGTATTTCCCATCCGACGACAAAACACCCCCGTCTAACCCAATTAATACTCTTGTCGTCTCATAACATTTTTCTTCCATCGTGACTCTTACCCGGTCCGGTTTCATCGCCAGCATAAACGCAGTACCTTTGTTAATGCCTCGATAGGGTACAAGCCGCAGTCGATCCTGCCACTGAAAGCTCTCCTGATCAAGCTCCATAATAAGGTTGTCCGGCGCCTCATCCTTGAGCCTGCCCTTCCATGAAGCAGGCAACCTGTCTTGCCATAACGAAACTTCCATCACCATCACTGGCATGCGCGATAAGGGATCTGTGAGCTGATTACCCGTATCCAGAAGGCCTGTACAAGAAATAACGACCTCATCGATGTAGACCTCAACTTTACCCAAATAGGTGGTCATACGATCTGTTTTCCGTTTGGAGCTTTGCACCGTTTTGAACAGGAGCAGGACTGCAAAGAATACAATAAAGGTAAACCAGAAGGCAATCTTCAGATCAAATGACATACCGCCAGATGCCGTAAACCAGATACCGTTGAACAACTCTCCTGAGCTCTGAAGCATGTAGTGCACACCGAGAATACCTCCAGCAGCGACAAAATTGATCACATAAAAGGTACCCAATGTTCTCGCAAAAGCCTGTAGACCTTTAAAACCAAAAGCAATGCTCAGCATAATCAGAGAAAACCCGAACTTGATCAGAAAGGTGAACATAAAATCAAACTCCGGCACAAACATCATGACGACGTATAACGCGCCCACGATGGCTGACAGCAACCATCTCCACCAGACCAGCTTAGTCTTGCGCATCCAGGCAGTCAGTCCGATGAGTGCACCGTCAATACACAGGTTTGTCAAAAAAATTAGATCCACGTACACAACCAAGCTCTTCACCTACCTGCAACCAACATACCGAAATCACGTTATTCGATATTCATGAGCATATTCACAAGTATACGGAGCCCTCTTTTCAAAGTCTGTCTAATCATGGGGGCATCGTTCCAACTTTTTTTGTCGGAATTACTCAAACTTGTTGTTCAGAATTTGTTCAATGATGTATGCTACGATATAAAAAAAACAAAAAAAACCCGCTCGCTCCATAAGGAGCGTCGGGTTTTCAATACATTAAATTGAGTATTAATCGTTGTTATTATTGCGTGAACGATTGCGTAAAAATGTCGGAATGTCCAGCTGATCATTGCTCGGCTGATTTCCGAATGGACGCAGATTCGGCGAACGTGTATCTGCCGTCTCCGTTGCTGGAACGGGCTTACGTCCTGGTGGTGGTGAAGCTGGCTTGTCTTCAAAGCCGGTTGCGATAACCGTAACCTTGATTTCTTCTTTCAGGTCTTCATCAATGATGGCACCAAAGATCATGTTCACATCCGGATCGGAAGCAGATGTAACAATTTCTGCAGCTTCATTCACTTCATATAGGGACAGGTTAACGCCACCCGTAATGTTCATGATTACGCCGCGAGCACCTTCAATGGATGTCTCAAGCAGAGGACTCATAATAGCTTTGCGTGCTGCTTCTGCCGCACGATTCTCACCTGTTGATTCACCAATACCCATAAGGGCAGATCCACGTTCATGCATAATCGTTTTTACATCAGCAAAGTCAAGGTTGATTAGACCCGGTACAGCGATCAGATCAGAGATACCTTGTACCGCTTGACGAAGTACATTATCCGCTTGACGGAATGCTTCAAGCATTGGTGTCTTTTTGTCTACGATTTCGAGCAAACGATCATTAGGGATCACAATCAGTGTATCCACTTTTTCCTTGAGAGCTTCAATGCCTTGCTCTGCATGACTGGAACGCTTACGTCCTTCAAATGTAAACGGACGAGTTACGACACCCACTGTGAGTGCACCACACTCTTTAGCGATTTCGGCAATAACCGGAGCCGCACCTGTACCTGTACCGCCGCCCATACCCGCGGTAACAAATACCATGTCTGCACCTTTCAACGTGTTCATGATCAGATCGCGGGATTCTTCCGCTGCTTTTTTACCTACATCCGGGTTTGCGCCAGCACCAAGACCACGAGTCAATTTATCACCGATTTGCAATTTGTGCTCGGATTTCGCAAGATGTAACGCCTGCGCATCCGTATTCACTGTAATAAATTCCACACCTTGTACACCATTTTCAATCATACGGTTGACTGCATTGCTTCCGCCGCCGCCTACACCAATGACTTTAATCTGAGCCAAGCTCTCCATCTCGAAATCAAATTCCAACATATTATTCCATCTCCCCCTCAATGTGCATGGATGGCCCGTCCAATTTTTGATTTGAACCGAATCAATTTCATATATCGACGAACGAAAGCGTTTATTTTAGAACCAGCGCATTCACACGGCTTCAAGAATGTATGAAATGGATCCAACCTGTTATATAAATTCACTGAACATATTCTTCAGTCGTTCGAATAGACCGGGTTTTTGTTCCGAATCCTGCGCCATATTCGGCTTAGGACGGTTGGTCGGTTTCTTGTTGTTATTGTTGTTATTTCCACCGCCGTTATTAATCGCAGGACGAATGCGCAGACTACGAATTACACTGTGCAGTATGCCGACTCCGCTTGTGAATCCTGGGTCGCGTACACCAATATAATCCGGAACTGCAACCCGTACCGAAGCAGCAAGCTCATGCTGAGCTACCTGCAGAACACCCGGCATAGAAACCGTACCTCCCGTTAATATATAACCTCCAGGAAGGTCGTTGTAACCAAGACGCTTCACTTCTTGAGCAATCATCTGGAATATCTCCTGAACTCTAGGTTCAATAATAGCCGCCAGATCCTCTTGTGAGAACTCCTTGTCTACATTGCTACCAATTCGGGTTACTTTAAACATAACATCCGCAGCAGCATCATCCAACCAGGCGCAACCATACTTCAGTTTCACCTTCTCTGCCTGATCCGTTAATGTGCGTAAACCATAAGCGATATCATTTGTAACAAACTCCCCGCCAATAGGCAACGTTGATGTTGCGACAAGACTGTCTTCTTCAAAAATGGCGATAGTTGTTGCACCTGCCCCAATATCAACAAGTACGGAACCCATCGTTTTTTCATCCTTGGATAAAGCCAGTTGACCCGCTCCAAGCGACATGAGAACCAGATCGCTTACTTTCAGACCCGCTTTTTCCACGCAGCGCAAAAGATTATGTATCGCGGTTTTTGCACCGGTAATGATCGTCGCTTCAACTTCCAGACGAACACCAATCATACCACGGGGGTCCTGAATGCCCTCCAAGCCATCCACAACATATTGCTTGGCGACAACATCAATAATTTCCCGTTCCGGTGGAACTGCAATCACTTCGGCTGCTTTCAGCACTCGCTCCATGTCTTCTTCTCCGATTTCACGATCCTCATTAGACACTGCCACTACGCCGTGACTGCTCATCAGTCCGATATGATTTCCCGAGATTCCAACATATACTTCGGATATTTGAATACCTACCATACGCTCTGCATGATCCACTGCGTTGCGAATCGATTGCACCGTCTGATCGATATCTACGATTACACCTTTGCGAATTCCCTCCGAGTCGGCAGATCCAACTCCTATAATATTAAAGGTTCCATTATTCATTTCCCCAATAATAGCGCGAATTTTGGATGTACCGATGTCCAAACTAACAATGATGTCATTGTTACTCAAGTCTGTGGCACCTCCTGACTCCAATAGTAAAATACGTTCGAATTTAAATACTCATACAACATATTCAACACACTTCAGGCTTTCCCTCTTTTTTCTACAATTTTTTTGGGTGCCGAGTTCTGGTTGCGAGACATAAAACCTTGAAGAAAAAAGAAGGAGGCAACTCATGTGCCATAAGTTAAAGTGTATCATTTTTTCTTCATCTCAGAAAGAACAAGTTTCATTGCTCTAACGGGGGCAACCCCTGACATGCCTAGGCTTTCATATTCAGTCCAGCCTCAGGCTAGCAAAGATCAGGGGCTTGCTCCCGGTTCAGCATCATCTTCCGGGTCATCTGGAATGAAAGGAACATAGGTATCTGCCTCAAGCATGGTGATTTTCCCAGGCCGTTCGGTCTCAATCACCTGATTCAGATACTCCACTTTATCCGATAACTGTGAGACTGTTGTAATCACTTCAAACTGAGATTTGGTATACATCCGAATCTGATCCGGAAATGAAGGCGTAGGGTTCGGAATAATCTCCGAAATATCCGTTGTCAATTCATTCGGAATTTTAGCCAGCGTCTCACTCAATTTGGCTTTGAGCGGATCATCAGCCTTCCACTGGGTCAATATCGGCTTCTCTACAGCAACACCAATCGTTGCGGGGACCGTCAAGCTTGTCCCACTCGCCAATATCGCTTTGAGCGTACCGTCAGAATCAAGTTCGTACGCCACCGTTGGATATTCCTGAACCTTAATATGAATAATGCCCGGAAATTGCTTATCCACGGTAACCGTTGAAACAGCCTTGATCATCTTGAGACGCTCAATGACCTCGGCAGCGCTTGTCCCAAAAAATTGATCGCCCTCTTTCAAACCGCTTTTCTCCAGCAGTTCTGAGGTTGCTGTGTATACATTACCCGTAATTTCAACTGCCGAGATTCGGCTCATAGAAGAACGAAAGAATAAAACAGAGAGTAATACAATAAAAAGTAATAACAGAATAATTACAATTTTACGGCTTGTATTTCCTTTTGGCCGATTCTTCTTCAGAACCGGAATTTGACTTTTAGGCATAAGTAGCGCTCCACAAGGCCTCAGGTCCCCTCCCTTCAGAAGGGGACTCCAAGGACGTTAATTGGCAAAATCCAACTCTTTCGAAACGGGCGACTGTCGTTCAACCGATGCTCCAAGACTCTGGAATAACTTCTCGATCTGATCATACCCCCGGTCAATATGATGCACTTGCTCCACAACCGTTTTGCCCTGAGCAGCCAGCCCTGCAATAACCAAAGCTGCACCTGCACGAAGATCGGTCGCTTCTACTGTAGCCCCGTAGAGACGGGGAACACCACGGATAAATGCCGCATTCAGATCAACTGAAATATCAGCTCCCATCACATTCAGTTCATCCACATGTTTGAACCGGCCTTCGAATACCGTTTCCTTCATTACACTGAATCCGTCTGCCAGACTAAGCAGCACCATGAATTGCGATTGCAGATCTGTTGGAAATGAAGGATACGGAGAAGTCACAATGCGGTCCACTGATTTGGGACGGCTCATACAGCTCACCGTCATTATATCATTGCATACTGTGATTTGAACACCAGTGCGCTTCAACACATGTATAAGTGAAGTAAGATGAGCAGGATTGCAATGGGTAAGCGTAACATTACCTCGCGTTGCAGCGGCCGCGATCATCACGGTACCCGCAACGATTCGATCCGGTATAATCTCATACGAACAAGGCTTGAGTTTCTCAACACCATTAATCGTAATCGTATCCGTTCCTGCACCAATAATGCTCGCACCCATGGCATTCAGGAAATGTTGCAAATCCTGTATTTCAGGTTCTCTTGCCGCATTACAAATGGTTGTGGTTCCTTCAGCCATAACGGCTGCCATCATGATATTCTCGGTCGCTCCCACGCTCGGGAAATCCAAATGAATGTCTGTACCCACCAGATTGTGCCCTCGACAGATGATCTGCTGGTCTTGCTCTTCAATCAAAGCTCCGAGCGCTTCCAGGCCCCGGAGGTGAAGATCAATTTTACGTTCTCCAATGGCGCAGCCACCTGGCTGGTATACTGACACTTGCCCAAACTTCGCCAGCAATGGTCCCATCAAGAAAATGGAAGAACGCATCTGCTTCATTAGATCTTCTGGCACATCATATGACCGGATAGACGACGTATTAATCGTCACTGTTCCCTGTTCATGCCGACACGTGCATCCAAGCCGTTCCAGGATATACAGCATCACTTCAATGTCCAGCAAGTGAGGAACGTTATGCAGCGTAACTTCTCCATCTGCCAACAAACTTGCGGCCATAATCGGTAAAGCAGCATTTTTTGCTCCATGGATGCGTATGGATCCTGATAGGGGTTTCCCGCCTTCAATCACCAATTTGTCCAATGTATCACCTCCGGGGTTTACCGCTCACCCACTACGAAGACTTCCGGTACCAGGTTAATACCGTTTTGAGATGATATAGTGCTCTGAATCTGCTGCATTAGGGTGATAACGTCCTCTGCTGTTGCTTGGCCTGTATTGACAATGAAATTGGCATGCATGGTGGATACCTGTGCGCCTCCCTGAGTCAATCCCTTCAGCCCTGCTGCTTCAATCAGACGGGCTGCATGATCACCCGGGGGATTACGGAACACGCTGCCTGCACATGCCATCTGCAGTGGCTGTGTGCGGCGTCGGCGATCTTTGTATGCCGCCATGGCTTCCGAAATGACTTTGCGCTCTCCCTGCTGAAGTTCAAATGCAGCTTCCAGCACGATGCCTCTCCGATCATGCAGAACAGAGTGGCGGTAGGCAAAATCCATGTCCTCCTTGCTGTAACGTACCAATTCCCCTGTCTCCAGTACAATCTCAGCGAATTTGAATATCCGTGACACATCCGATCCATGGGCACCCGCATTCATGTACACGGCTCCGCCGACAGTGCCGGGGATACCGCTGCCGAATTCCAGACCAGTCCATTCCTTTTTGGCAGCAATCACACTGAGTTTAACAAAAGAATGCGCCGCTCCGGCAGTTACGCCGCCTTCGTGAAATTCGGCATAATCAAAGCCTTCGCCTGGTTTCACAACAACACCACGTATTCCTTTGTCTGACACCAGCATGTTTGAACCCCGTCCAAGTTGCATCCACGGAATCTGATGCTTGTGAAGCAATTGAACAAGATGGATCATCTGCTCTTTATTCTCCGGAATGACCAGTGCATCCACAGGACCGCCGATCTTCCATGTGGTGTATTTGGCTAGCGATTCGTTTTCAAGAATTCTGCCAACATTATTCTGGGATAATACCGATATCCACTGCTGCATGTTTGCTTCCTCCTTTGCTTCAAAACCGGTGAACACGGCATGTTCTGCTGCTACAGACCGTGCTCTGGCGCCATGGAACGATGGTCACGATTTATACGGTATCTTATGTCAGCCCCGTCTTGTGTGTGACAATCGCCCACAAACACACGTTACCGGCGTGCAGCAAGACGCTGAATTTCACTCACGAGCACTTCGGCTGCATCCGGTTTCCCAAGTTTCCGGGAGGCTTCAGCCATTACTTTACGGCCCGCTTCATCATTCATAATCCTTGCAATGGCTTCATACAGTACTTTGCCTGTAAGATCCTTCTCCAGCATCGTGAGCGACGCACCTCCACGTTCAAGCATACGTGCATTAGCTTCCTGATGATTATTGGTCACGTTCGGTGACGGAATCAGGATAGAAGGGATACCTAATGATGTAATCTCCGCAAGGAATGATGCGCCTGCGCGGTTTACAATCAATGATGTGCAGGCAAGTACTTCGGGCATGTTATGCACATAGGGCAGGACATGCAGGTGGTTGGACATCGTTCCCAATGAACTGCGAATGGCTTCATGCGTTTCATCGAAATAGGTATCCCCTGTCACGTATACCACATGTACATCATCTAGTTGTTCCATCATTGGAGCCATGTCCACCATAGCTTGATTGATTGCTTTTGCTCCGCGACTGCCACCAACCACAAGAACCACCCGGCTGTTCATCGGTACACCTAGCGTGGCAAAACCACGATCGCGGCTGGCCTGGGCTACCGTAGTCGCTCGCGGATTACCGGTGTAAATCACCTTTTTCGCGCCAGCAAACGATTGTTCAGAACCTTCAAAGCTAACAGCAACGGTATCCACATAACGCTTCAGAAATTTGTTGGTCAGACCAGGAATAGCGTTCTGTTCATGAATTATACTCGGAATCCCCAGTTTTGTTGCTGCATACACCACAGGTCCGCATACATAACCGCCCGTACCAATCACGACATCCGGTTTGAATTCCTTCAGCATTTTTTTGGACTCACGTACACCTTGAACGAATCGCATGACCGTTTTCAGGTTTTCCATGGATAATTTACGTCGAAAACCGGTGATGTCAATGGATTTAAAAGGAATATTCTCCTGAGGTACCAGTTTGCTTTCCAGCCCTCTGGTTCCTCCAATATATAGAAATGTCGAGTCCGGGTTCTCCGCCTCGCATTGTCTTGCTATGGCGACGGCCGGATAGATATGTCCACCCGTACCGCCACCGCTTAGAACGACTCGCATCGCATAGTCACCTCGCATAACGGGATAAGTTCACTAAAATGCCCAGTGCTGTGAGCATGAGGGTCAATGATGATCCGCCGTAACTGATCAGAGGCAATGTAATACCCGTAACAGGCATAAGTCCAATGACAACACCAATATTAATAATCACCTGTACGGCTACCATACCTACGATCCCAACACCAAGCAGACTGCCGAAGGCATCCGGGAGGGTCATCGCTATACGCATTCCTCGCCACACCAGCACCAAAAACAACAGTAATACAATCATTCCACCTATAAAGCCGAGTTCTTCGGCCAAAATGCTAAAAATAAAATCCGTTTGCGGTTCGGGTACATAACTGTACTTCTGCCGGCTCATACCCAATCCCAATCCCGCAAGTCCCCCAGGACCAATCGCATATAACGATTGAATAATCTGATAACCGGCACCGAGCGGATCGGACCACGGGTCCAAAAACGCCGTTATACGTTGCAAGCGATAGGGAGCCGCGGCGATTAGCGCTGCAAAACCAACTACACCACCGAGAGCAAGCATAGAGAGATGTTTCATTCGTGCTCCGGCTGTGAAAATAATAAGCATTGATGCGCCCATCATCACGGTGCCTGTCCCCAAATCAGGTTGCAGCATAATAATACCAAAAGCCAAACCTATCAATCCCAGCGGTGGCATAAGCCCTGTTGTGAATGTCTTGATTTTGCCCGGTTCCTTGCTCAGCCAGTGAGCGAGAAACAGGATCATTCCCAACTTCATGAACTCAGAGGGCTGGATACCGAACGAACCAATGCCTAGCCAACTTCGTGCGCCGCCGCGAACGACTCCGATTCCAGGAATCAGCACCGCAATGAGCATAATAAAACAGGCAATCAATATTGGTTTGGCGTATTTCCTCCAGACCCGGTAGTCTACATTCGCGGTTACGGACATGGACACAAGCCCCAGCACCGCAAACAGAATCTGTCTTTTTACAAAATAAAACGAATCGCCATAATCATGAAAAGCAAGCACCGAGCCTGCACTATATACCATTATGATGCCGATGGCAAGCAATGCCAAAATACAAATCAGCAACCAAATATCTGGTGCCGGTCGCGTCTGTTTCATCAGGAGGCCACCCCTTGCATGGAAGTAGGGGCTTTTCCACCCCCCTACTTACAAGTTATGCGCCGCCTCTTTAAAAATGCGTCCCCGCTCTTCATAGGAAGCAAACATGTCCCAACTTGCACATGCCGGGGATAACAAAACGATATCACCGGCAGTCGCAAGCTTCGATGCTTCCTGCACAGCAACGGTCAACGTCCGGGCAGCGTCCTCCTCATTATCGACGACCTTAATTTGCTTTAATCCGGCGAGTTCAGCAACTTTTGCGATTTTGGCTCGATTCTCCCCAAGCACCACAACAGCTTTAACCCGCTCCTGGAACAGAGGCAGTAGTTCCATCATGTCCGAACCGCGATCCAGCCCCCCGGCAATTAACACGACTGGTTCCTTAAACGAATTCAACGCCATAACCGTTGCCTTCGAATTGGTGGCTTTGGAATTGTTGTAGTACGCTGAACCGTTATGTTGCAGAACATATTCAAGTCGGTGCTCAACTCCCTTGAAGTCCGCAAGCGGTGCAGCCAGCAACGCAGGATCAGCCCCTGCAGCTACAGCAATGGCTACAGCAGCCAGTGCATTTCCCACATTGAATTGTCCAGGAATAGCAATGTTCTCAATGTCAATGATGACGTAACGGCCTCCGCGGCCATCCGCATAGATGATCTGACGTTGTACATCATCCTCTTCTCCATCCACATAAGGAGGGTCCGCATACACACCAGCATCCAATTTCTCAGTCATCGAGAATGGTAGCAACCTGCCTTTGATGTAAGGAACAAGTTCGCGACATACCGCATCATCCCAATTCAGGATGGCTACGTCATCCGGTTGCTGATTGGCAAACAGTTTCGCTTTGGAGGCCACATAATCTTCCATGCCACCGTGATAGTCCAGATGTGTCTCTGTTACGTTAAGCAAGCTCGCAATACGTGGACGGAAATCAACCGTTCCTTTCAGTTGAAAACTACTAAGCTCTACAACCATCCAGTCATCTGGAGAAGCCAGCTCTGCCGCTTCACAGAGAGGTGTTCCAATATTGCCGGCAACGATCGGCTTGAGGCCGGCATGTTCCAACATTTCACCCACCCAAGTTGTCGTTGTTGTTTTGCCATTGGAACCCGTAATACCGATCATGGGTGCAGCACATAGATGATAAGCGACCTCTACCTCTGTCACCACCTCAATGCCCAATGCTAGGGCTTGCTGCACAGGAGGCGCATGATAAGGGATACCCGGGTTTTTGACGACCAGCTTCACATCACTGTGAATCAGATCATCCGGATGTCCACCGCATACAACAGAAATTCCCAAAGCCTCCAACTCGGAAGCTTCGGGACACTGTTCTCTCTCTTTTTTATCATTCACTGTAACTTTCGCTCCGGCACGATCCAAGACCTTGGCGACTTGCACGCCGCTTTTGGCCAATCCGAGCACGACCACTTGTTGTCCGCGATATGATTCAGGATGGTTCATGATTTACAACCCCTTGTTGAGATAAAGTCCAAGAGCGGCCAAAATTGCGCCTACCGCCCAAAAGGTAATGACAACCCGCCATTCCGACCAACCACTTAATTCAAAGTGATGGTGAATGGGGCTCATTTTGAATACACGCTTGCCTCGAGTCTTGAAAGACACCACCTGGATAACAACCGACAAGATCTCGATGACAAAAATACCACCAATAATGACAAAAAGAAGCTCGGTTTTCGTTACAATGGCTACTGCACCAATCGCACCGCCAATACCCAGAGAACCTGTATCTCCCATGAACACTTTGGCTGGATGTGCGTTATATACCAGAAAACCAAGCACAGCCCCAATCATCGCTGCTGCACACACCGCTGCCGGCATCGAAGTAGCTTGCATTGCCACAATGGCAAACGCACCAAAGGCAATCGCACTTACCCCGGACAGCAAACCATCGAGACCATCGGTAAAATTAACCGCATTCGTAATGGCAAGCATCATGAATACGACAAACGGATAATAGAACCAACCCGTCCAGTCGAACGAGAACGATGTTCCCGGGACGGAGATCGCTGTGCTGTGTCCATTCTGGATCAGCAAGTAACACATGACTGCACTGAAGAACAACTGCCCAAGCATTTTTTGTCTGGCCGTCAGTCCCAGCGAACGTTTGAACACAATTTTGATGTAGTCATCGAGGAAGCCAATCAGCCCGAATCCCAGCGTAGCCACGAGCAAGACATAGAAGTCTGTATTCTTGACTGCTGAGAATTTCAAAAAGGCCAACGTGAACGCTACTAAAATGACAACTCCACCCATTGTAGGTGTTCCGCTTTTTTTCAAATGGCTCTGAGGTCCATCTTCCCGAACCTGCTGTCCGAATTTCATTCGTCGTAAGAGCGGAATTAGGAGCGGTGCGGCAATCACCGCCAGAATAAATGAAACGCCGATTGTTAACAGTAATACCTGAAAATCCATGGGTTCACCCCTCTAGTCTACTCGATTCTGTAATGGTGCTATTTGTAACGCTTCGACCACGTCTTCCAGCTTCATGCCTCTTGAGGCTTTAAACAAGACAACGTCTCTGGGATGAAGTTTTTCCAGCAGGTAACGGGTCATTTCTTCTTTATTTATAAAAACATGAACAGCCTCAGCTGGCATATTATTTCTTGCGCCTTCAGCAATCTTAGCTGATAACGGACCATATACCAGCACCATATCCATTTTTGCAGATGTAATATACTCCCCGATCCCAAAATGAAGATTCTGCTCCTGAGGACCGAGTTCAAGCATATCCCCGAGCACAGCCACTTTCATACGGTATCCTTTCAGACCCTCTAATACATCGATCGCAGCCTTCATAGACGTTGGACTTGCATTGTACGCATCATTCAGCATAGTTAGACCACTAACACCTTGAGTAACCTCAATCCGCATACCTGTCAGTTTCAAGCGGGACAAACCCGCGGCAACCTGTTCTGTCGTCACTCCAAAATGACGGGCTACAGCGAGGGCAGCCAGACAGTTCACGACATTATGCGTTCCTAATAACGGGAGCGTAATTGCAAGGTCTCCACACTGTTTGGTGGTGAAAACGACCCCGTTCTGCGCATTCATGAGTCCGGTAGGATAATCATCATTATCGGCTTGCAGACCGAACGTAAACCGCTGCAATCCCTCCGGTTGTTTCGTTGCGGATTCTTCAAGGACTTGGGCAATCAAAGGCTCGTCTCCGTTGTAGATCAGTAACCCGCCCGGCTTCAATCCCGCTGCAATCTCGGCTTTGGCTCTCGCAATCTCCAATCTGGAACCGAGCTGAAGCAGATGCGATTCACCAATATTGGTGATGATCGCTAGATCAGGCTGAGCAATGATTGACAAGTCTTTGATCTCCCCGCGGCCACTCATTCCCATCTCCAAAATAATGATTTCCGCATCCGGACTCATGCTTAATACGGTCAGTGGCAACCCGATATGATTGTTAAAGTTACCATGTGTTTTGTGTACTTTGAACGTGGTCGAGAGAATGGCATCCACGATGTCCTTTGTAGTCGTCTTGCCATTGCTGCCTGTAATGCCAACAACAGAAGCTTTATTCTCTTTCAGATAAGCAGATGCGAGTGTTTGCAGTGCAATAAGAGTGTCATCAACAATAATGATAGCTCCTTGTGGCGGCACACCATGATCCTTTTGCCACATTGCCCCTGCCGCACCCTGCTCTACACAGGCTTGCACAAATTCGTGTCCGTCAAACCTTTCACCCACTAGCGGGATAAACAAACTGCCTTCCAAAGGTTTACGCGAATCGGTAAACACCCCTTCGACCATTACTTTGCCATGAGCAGTAACGTCGCTTAATGTTCCTCCACACATCTCGGCCAATTGTGCCATTGTTCTTTTTATCAATTGGATTTGCCCCTTATCGCTTCTTTGGCTATGATCCGGTCATCAAAATCGGTTTTGGTTGTGCCGATAATCTGATAGGTCTCGTGACCCTTACCCGCAATCAATACTACATCGGCAGGGCTTGCCATTTCAATAGCTTCATGGATTGCTTGGCGCCGATCCACAATCATCGTATAACGCTCAGCAGGAACGGATTCTTCAATCAGGCCCTGTTCAATGTCTTTGAGGATCAGATCCGGGTCTTCTGTCCGTGGATTATCGGAAGTAACCAGCACAAAATCGCTATACTTTGCAGCAATTTTACCCATAAGTGGTCGTTTAGTACGGTCCCTGTCACCACCACAGCCAAATACGCAGATCACACGTCCTTCAGCAAATTCCTTCACTGTTCGCAGTACGTTCTCCAGTCCATCCGGTGTATGGGCATAATCGACAATAACAGCAAATGGCTGTCCTTCGTCCACCCCTTCAACACGTCCATCCACGCCTGGAACCGTCTCCAGACTGCACTTGATCTCTTCCAGCGGAATACCTTCAACCAGAGCGGCAGAGATCGCTGCCATGGCATTGTATACATTAAACTTGCCTACCATGCGCAAGCGAATATCGGTGCTACCTGCAAATGTATCCACATGGAAGGAAGTACCCTGAGATGTGATTGAGATTTGAGATGCGTGTACATCCGCATCGTCCTCCATGCCATATGTAATGACTTCAGCCGCAGTCACAGAAATGAAATAAGCTGCAGCAGGGTCATCTGCATTGATTACAGCGAATTTGCGCTTTGAGACATCCTCCGAATATCCGTTACCCAATCGTGCAAAGAACAATCCTTTGGCACCGCGATATTCCTCCATGGTATGGTGGTAATCCAGATGATCCTGGGACAGGTTCGTGAACACCGCAGTACGGAAATCTGTTCCCTTAACACGACCTTGTTCCAGAGCGTGCGAAGAAACTTCCATAACACAGCAGTCTGTACCCTTTTGGACCATGTCATGCAGACTGCGCTGCAGATCAAGCGCCTCTGGTGTTGTTCCCGACATCGGGTAGGTGCGACCATCGTACCTCATTTGAATAGTACCGATTAATCCCGTCTTACGTCCATAATCGCTCATGATTTTTTCAATCAAATACGTAGTCGTGGTTTTACCGTTCGTTCCTGTTACACCAATCATATTCATCTTCTGGCTTGGGGATTCAAAGAAGAAATCGGCCAGTACAGCCATTGCAAACCGGCTGTCTTTCACCAGCAATTGTGGTACAGGTAGGTCCAGCTGCCGTTCAACAACCAGTGCAACTGCACCGGAACTTACAGCCTTCTCTGCATAGTCATGACCATCTACCGTATGTCCCGGAAGACAGATAAACAGATCACCCGGTTTTACCTGCCGGGAATCTGTCTGAAGGTTGTGGCATTCTGTATTTGATTCGCCCACGAGGTGGGCGGTGGTCAGCATCGATGCAAATTGTTTTAAAAGCACATGAATAACCTCACTTTTCCATTTATACTTCTGTTTAAGCATATGTCTGTATTTATTAATATCGTAAATACAACCAAATAATGAAACGCACTCAGATGAATTTTGTTTCGCTAAAGGTCGAAACTACTTTACAACCCATTTACTCATCCTTCGCATGATTATGTGCATCGTTCAGTACGTCTCCCATGTAAATACGTATGGTTGAACCCTGATCGACCCTTGCCCCAGGCTTTGGAGCCTGATTAATCACATATTTTCCACTACCAGACTTCGCCAGCATAAAATTCATGTTCAGGTCCTCGTATAGATCTGCGATTGTAGCTCCTGTCAGATCTGGAACCGTCACGATTTTGGTCTCACCATACTTGTACTCTTTGGAGACCTGATCCTTCCGAACAGGGACATTCATGTAGTGAAGCGCATCTTCAAGGATATTCTGTACAATCGGAGCGGCAACCACACCTCCGAACTGAATTCCTTTGGGATTATCCACTGCGGTGTAGACCACAATCTGAGGATCATCTGCTGGTGCAAATCCAATGAAAGATACGATATGCTCCGTTGATGAATAACGTCCGTTAATGACCTTCTGGGCTGTACCTGTTTTGCCACCGACCCGGTATCCATCAATGAATGCCGGACGCCCGGTGCCTTTGGCTACAACACTTTCGAGTGCTTCCCGTACTTGCTTGGACGTATTCTCCGAGATTACCTGTCGCACCAGTTCAGGCTTGGCTTCTTCCAGGACTTCTCCAGTTACCGGATGGACCCACGCTTTCGTAACATAGGGCTTGTAAAGTTTACCCCCATTAATAGCCGCTGACACAGCTGCTACTTGCTGAATGGGCGTTACCGATACACCCTGACCAAAAGCGGTCGTTGCAAGTTCAACAGGTCCTACTCTGGACAGTTTGAACAGAATTCCACTGGCTTCCCCGCTGAGGTCGATCCCCGTTTTGGTGCCGAAGCCAAAGTCTTTGATATAGGAGAACAGCGATTCTTTTCCCAGCCTCTGCCCCAGAGCCACAAATCCAGGGTTGCATGAGTTCTCCACAACCTGCAAGAAGGTCTGACTTCCGTGGCCGCCCTTTTTCCAGCATCGCAGACGGGCTCCACCCACTTCAACATATCCGGGATCAAAGAATTGATCCTGCTGCAGATTGACCTTTTTCTCTTCAAGCGCTGCCGCTAAGGTAATGATCTTGAACGTAGAGCCCGGCTCGTATGTCATCCAGATTGGTAAGTTCCGATTATATATCTCTGCCGGATATTGTTGATAATCGGCTGGCTCGTATCCCGGCCTGCTAGACATGCCCAATATTTCGCCCGTTTTGGGGTTCATGGCAATGGCAAGCGCAGAATTCGCCTGGAACTTAACCATGGCCTGATCCAGTTCTCTCTCCATGATGGACTGAATAGATTTATCAATGGTCAGCTTGAGGTTAAGGCCGTCCTTCGGTTCCACATACTTCTCGGATGAGCCCGGCATAAGCCTTCCGGCCGCATCGGACAAGTAGGACACACTGCCATTCAAACCATTCAGCTTATCATCATATTTCTTCTCGACTCCCGTTAAGCCCTGATTATCAATGCCCGTAAAACCAAGGATGTGGGCTGCCAAATCATCATAGGGGTAGAAGCGTTTGTTATCCTCAGCAACAACGATACCCGGAAGCTTCAAATCACGGATGCGCTGAGCTTTCTCCATCGTAATTTTGCGGCCGCCGGGTTGTAGTCTTACAATCAGTTCTCGTTTCTTTATGGTTGCCAGCACTTTCTCTTCCGTCATCCCCAGTATAGGAGCCAACGCTTTGGCTGCTATTTCAGCTTCCTTGACTTGAGCCGGGATCGCCATAATAGTCGGTGTTGTTACATTATAGGCCAGAGAGGTTCCGTTTCGATCCAGGATTTCTCCTCGTTTGGCTGAGTACGGAATATTACGACGCCAGGACTCCTCTGCTTTTGCTGACAATTCAGGGCCTTGCCCGAGCTGTACATAAGCAAGCCTGATCACCAGGGCCGAAAATAGCAAAACTAAAATTAGTAAACTCCATAGCAGCCTGCGCCGCAGATTTACGCTTGATCCCTTCACGAAAAGATCCCCCACTCGTCCCAAATTCATGACCTTTGTTTCATTCATGAATATTCAGGACAACCGGGGTTAGAACAAGCTGTCTGTGATCCTTCTAAGGGAGAGAAGATTCTTTCGTTGCTGGATCGTCTGACGATTCCGTTTGGGTAGTCGAAGTCTGCGAGTTATCACTTTGTTCAGTTCCGTCCGTTTTACCTTCCTCGTCAGAAGCCTTCTGCCCCTTCCCTTTATCTTCCAAATCTGGATCAGAAGAATCTGGTGCTTCGTCCGTTATACCCGTAACTGCGGCTTTGGCAGTCTGCAGCGCCAGCTGTACGATTCTCTGCTCACCTGAGACCTGCTCTGTCTGTTTCACGACATATCCTTCACCCTTGACCGTAACTCCCACTTTCATGAGAGAAAGCACTTCAAGAGCATCCCGGAGAGATTCACCCGTTAGATCGGGAATCTTCATCTTGCTGCTTTCTTCCGTAAGCAGATAGATTCGTTGTCCTGGATTCATGGATGCCCCAGCGACCGGATACTGCCGAATGACATTGTCCCCCTGACCAAGCGTCACATAAGCAATGCCTGCACTCAAGAGTTGGCTTCTAGCCTGTTTGGCTGTCTTGCCACTCAGATCCGGTGCTTTAGCTTGCACGACAGGGACTTCTTTTGACTTTTTATCAGAGGTTTTGGCTGTATCTTTCGGAATTCCCATATATTGAAGCGTTTGGCTAACAATTTTCTTAAATACCGGAGCAGCTGCAGTTCCTCCCCCAATATTCGTTCCATCCGGTTGGTCAATGACTACAAGAATAGCAATCTTCGGATTATTCACGGGTGCAAATCCAATAAACGATACAACGTCTTTCGACTTACTGTATTGCCCGTTAACGACCTTTCTTGCTGTACCCGTCTTACCAGCTACGCGGTAACCTTCGATATAAGCGTTACGCCCGGTACCAATGGTTTGGTCTGCAACCACTTGCTCCAGATAACCGCTCACCAGTTTCGAAGATTCCTTCGAAATCACCTGACGAACGACTTTGGGTTTGACCACTTCCGTTGTTCCGTCATTCGGGTTCTTGATCTCCTTCACCAGATGCGGTACAAGCAATTTGCCACCATTGGCAATCGCAGAGATCGCTGCAACCTGCTGAATTGGAGTTACCTGTACAAGACCGTGACCATAAGCTGCGGTAGCAATCTCGGATTTGTAGACCAGTGGCTTGATCGGTGAAGCTGCCTCACTTGGCAGATCAATACCTGTCTTTTTGCCAAAACCGAATTCGTCTATGTAATGACGCAGACGTTCACCACCAAGCATGCTGTAACCCAAGTTAACAAACGCAATGTTACTTGACCGTTTGACACCTTCGAGATAAGAGATCCAACCATAAGCATGACCATTATCGCTAATCGGGAAACCACCGATATACATGCGTTTCGATTCAAAGCTGGCATTGGGATCGAAGAGTTTTTCTTCCACTGCCCCTGCGAGCGTAACAATCTTGAATGTCGAACCAGGCTCATAGATGGATTGTGTTGCATGGTTGATAAAATTCTTCTGATCGGGCGTTGCCCCGTACGTATTAGGGTTAAAGGTTGGCCAGTTCGCCATCCCCAAGATGTCCATCGTGTTCGGGTCCGCCGCAATGACCGTCATGCTCAGCGGATTATACTTGGCGACGGCTTCTTTCATCGCATCCTCGATGTAAAACTGGATTGTATCATCAATAGTCAACGTAAGGTTTTTCCCGTTCTGAGGAGGAAGATAGTTATCCTGTGAATCAGGAAGTTTAATACCTTTGGCATCCTTCTGATAATTCAGATATCCATTCGTACCCGTCAGTGCTTCATCATATGAGACTTCAAGTCCATTGACAGCTTTCCCGTCACGGCTCATATATCCCAAGACGTGAGAAGCAAGGCTTTCTTCAGGGTAAAAACGCTTGGATTCCTGAGCCATCACGATGGCATTACGTGCCTTGTATTCGTCTTGCAATTCCTCACGCAATTCGTTAACTCTTGCAGCAAGTTCAGGACTAATCTTGTATCCCTCACTCCGCACCTCACGTTGCTGATAGAATATGCCTTTTTCATTTTTGGCTGTTACCAGAGCACGTACCTCACTCTCATTCTTGCCAAGAAGGGCCGATAGCTTGCTCGTGACGACATCTTGTATGCCCAGTTCATTAATTAACAGCGGATTCACCGAAACCGTGTACGCGGGGGAATCGGTAGCCAGAATGTTTCCATTGCGATCCGTGATTGTTCCACGTGCAGCCTTAATCGTCTGCTCTCGTTCTACCAGTACTGCCGCCCGTTCCTGCCATACACCGCCATTTACAACCTGAATGAAGAAGATTCGGGTTATGAGTACAAGAAAAAAGAGGGTAATACATCCCCTATAAGCAACGTGCGCATCTTTATTCTTTTTATCATCGGAACACCTCTTTACTTACTGCTTGCTGTACCCGAAGACGCTTCAGTACCTGTCGTGTTGGTTGTGCTTGTTGAACGAGGCACAAAAATGACATCCTTGTCGGACGATTCAACATAACCGAGTTCTCTTGCATTCTCGATGACCAGGTTGTTCAATTTCTCTCGTTCCACTTGCAGATCTGCAATAATTTTCTCATATTTCCCTACTTCAGTAATTGTCGATTGTGCCTGCTTGTTCAGATCGTAGATTTGTGCATAACGAGACATCAAGGCTCCGCCAACTACGATAACTGCAACCAGGGTAATCAGATACAAAAACTTCTCTCGTCCCGGAAGACCGGTACGCCGGGTCACCACTTTGGTGGTTTCTTTGTACCGTTGCTGGGTCACTCGTTCCTGGGACGCTTTTTCTTTTACAGCGAGATTACCACGTGTGTATGCCATACAAAGACTCATCCTCCACTCTTATTCTCCAATTTTTCCGCTACACGCAGCTTGGCTGAACGAGCACGGGAGTTTTCGGTCAGTTCACTTTCCGAAGGCATCAGCGGTTTTCTGTTAACTAAACGCAGAATACCCTTACTGCCGCATACACACAACGGAAAATCGGGTGGACATGTACATTTCTCCAGATAACTGCTGAAAATCTGCTTGCATATCCGGTCCTCAAGGGAATGGAAGGTAATTACAGATACACGTCCTCCTGGTGCAAGACAACGAACAGCCTGATGCAGCCCTTCTTCAAACGCACCCAATTCATCATTGACTGCAATCCGTAATGCCTGGAAGCTACGTTTGGCAGGATGTCCACCGGTTCGACGAGCTGCCGCCGGAATGCCTTCCTTGATCAGTTCCACTAGTTCACCAGTCGTCTCGATGGTAGTCTGGGCACGTTTTCCGACAATAACACGAGCAATTCTTCTCGAAAACTTCTCTTCACCATAGCGATACAAAATTCGGGCAATCTCCTCTTCTGGCCATTCGTTTACAATCTCTTTGGCCGTCAGCATCGCATCCTGGTCCATTCGCATGTCGAGTGGAGCATCGTGATTATAGCTGAATCCACGTTCTCCTTCATCGAATTGCGGAGATGACACACCCAAGTCGTACAAAATGCCATCGACCTGCGGTAAACCATCCTTCATTGGTACATTAAGATCCTTGAGTACCTGCTCCAGATCTCGAAAATTGGTTTTCACTAATGTCACACGTTCTTCATAGGCAGCTAGCTTCTCGCGAGCATTATCCAAAGCCCAATCATCCTGATCAAGTGCAATCAGACGTCCCCCTGGACCCAGCTTAGAAGCAATCACGGAACTATGCCCGCCCCCACCTAAAGTGCAGTCCACGTATATACCGTCCTGCTTGATGTTTAATCCCTCTGTTGCCTCTTCTTTGAGTACGGTTATGTGGTGAAACAACCTGCACCCCTCCTGACTTTATAAATCAAAATTAAAATCGACCAGCTTTTCGGCAATGTCGTTGAATGCTTCTTCGGATTGATTGAAATAACTCTCCCATATGCCTTTGCTCCAAATCTCCACTCGGTTCGACACACCAAGGACAACACAATCCTTGTCCAGCTTGGCATACTCTCTTAAATTGCCCGGCAGATTTACCCTGCCCTGTTTGTCCAGTTCACATTCGGTTGCACCCGAGAAAAAAAACCGGGTAAACGCACGTGCATCTGATTTCATCAATGGCAGTGCTTTGAGCTTCTGTTCCATGACCCCCCACTCCTCCATGGGGTACACGAAAAGACACTGGTCCAAACCCCGTGTGACAACGAAAGATGGTCCCAGAGATTCGCGGAATTTGGCCGGAATAATAACCCGACCCTTATCATCAATGCTATGTTGGAACTCCCCCATAAACATTGTCCACTCACTCCTCACCCGTTTCTCCCACTTTGCCCCACTTTCCACCACCTAAGCATAATAGATTCGCACAAAAAAATCAAAACCCTTCTTGCATTGTTGATTTTTTAATTTTATAACATCAAAAAACGTCTTAGATCCTGTCACTCAGGATCTAAGACGTTTTCCCGGATACGGGCAATCGTATGTCTACCCGCACATGAGCCATATCATCAATAAACTATTCTAAACGCTTTGAATCTGTTTATCAGCTTGTAATTATTGGATATTGCTTAGAACTTCCAGCTATCCAGGTATTTCACTTGTTCAGTGGACAAAGCATCTATTGCAATATTCAAGCTTTCCAACTTATAACTAGCAACCTGCTGGTCAATCTCATAAGGTACATTAACCACGTTTTTCCCCAAGTTTTCATAGTTCTCGCTCACATATCGCAGACCAAGAGCCTGCAGAGCAAACGTTGTATCCATAATTTCGGCAGGGTGACCATCTGCTGCACCAAGGTTCACAAGGCGTCCCTCGGCAAGAAGATACATTTTACGTCCATCTTTGAAGCGATACTCCTCAATGTTGCGGCGAACGGTGCGAATGGATTCCGAACGCTTGGCTAGTTCAGGTTTGTTAACCTCAACATCAAAGTGCCCTGCATTACTCAGGATCGCTCCGTCCTTCATCACATCATAATGTTCACCTGTAATTACATCCTTATTACCTGTAACCGTAATAAAGAAATCACCCAATTTGGCAGCTTCCACCATCGTCATCACCCGGAATCCGTCCATGTGTGCTTCTACGGCCTTAATCGGGTCAATTTCAGTTACGATAACATTCGCTCCAAGACCTTTGGCACGCATAGCTACACCTTTACCACACCAACCATATCCGGCTACAACAACATTCTTCCCAGCTATCACCAGATTCGTTGTACGGATAATACCGTCAAAAGCAGACTGACCTGTACCATAACGATTATCAAAGAGGTATTTGCACAAAGCGTCATTAACTGCAACCATTGGAAATTTCAATTGACCTTCTTTCGCCAATGCTTTCAGACGAATAATACCTGTTGTCGTTTCTTCTGCTCCTCCGCGAATCGTTGCTGCGAGGTCAGGACGCTCGGATGCAATAATGGTAGCGAAGTCTCCACCATCATCAATAATTAGATCCGGTTTAACCTCAAGCGCACGAAGTTGCAGTGCTTTGAATTCGGCAGGTTCCGGATTGTACTTCGCATATACCGTAACTCCGTCCTCTACCAATGCTGCACAGACATCATCTTGTGTAGACAGTGGATTGCTGTGCGTAATCGTTACGTCTGCACCACCAGCTTGAATGACTTTCGCAAGGTATGCCGTTTTCGCCTCCAGATGAAGACAAATGGCAACCTTCAGACCTTTGAAAGGCAGTTCTTGTTCAAACTGACCACGAATGCGATTCAATACCGGCATATGAGCTTCTACCCAATCAATTTTCAGATGACCCTCAGAAGCGAGCCCCATATCTTTAACAATACTGTTTTGCAATGCGGGTGTAGTCATTCCATGTCCTCCTTGTATATATGTTTATTCTATTATTATAAAGGTCTCTACAATGCAATAACCTGGTGCTGTCCGCGGAATTCACCTGAAGCCTTAATCAATTCTTCAATCCACTCGGTGCCATAACGATTCAGGTAGAAGAGAGCATTATGTACTCGTTCCTGCGGTTTGCCCGTCGGGAATAGAGCGTTCTGAATGCCGTTCCAGTGCCTTAGACTTACATTATGTTTATCTTCGATGGCTTTGTGGGTCTGCTGCTTCAGATATTGCATCTGCTCGCTGATTTTGCCCGAATTGGTATCTCCTATCCGTTCCAGCCCTGGATGGATCTCTGCGATCTGATCTAGCAATGGACGATAAAGATCGAGAAACGATTCCTGAACTTTACCAAATTGCTCATCTACCTGAAACGTCTCCTGCTGTGCGAGCCATTGTTCCTTCTTGTCTTCCATATGATATTGAACATCTTGAAAGGAAAGTCCATATTGCTTCATATGTTTTTGATGAGTATCTTCCATGATGGTAAAGGACAACCGAGGTAGTAAAATCGGCATTTGCAATCCAAACTGACGAAAGGCTTCGCGAGTCAAACCCCAATATGCAATTTCGCCTTGCCCCAGAATAACAGCGGCTACAGGCAGAACCGAGTCCTGCATTAATGGCCGAGTTAATACGTTGTTACTGAAGCGCTCGGGATGTTCGTCCAGTTCCTGAAGCAAACGCTCCTCTGTAAAAGAAACCAGGCCTTTACGGTCGGCGTACAAGCCATCCTTTAATATCAGAAGCAAACGGGCTCCTTCATGAATGTAGAACAGATTAGCTCCATCCTCCGCTACTTCAGCAGGCATGGCATAACCAGCTTGTTCTACCCGTGAAGATCCTTGTGTATAAGCGTTGCGCAATACGTCATTACTGCGGATCAGGCGTTCAAAAACGGGCTGTTCCAATCTGCGTAAGTCTGGGTCTGATGCATCCATTAATACAAGTCCACTACTCGCAAACAGAGCAGATATCATGCGAGCAAATGCATCACTCAGATTCGAACTGGATTGGTGGATATCTTTGATCCATTTCATCAATCCTGGTTTATGTATCGTATCAGGTAACAGATGCTCTACCTGTTCGAGTACATTCATCCACTGCTGCGTATCCACATGAACATTACTCACCGAATCTCTTCCTGCGAATCGCCCTTGCAACTTGATTTTCTTCATATCTCCCTGGTGATCAGGTAGATACGTATGGTTAACCTCATCCCAGTCATGGTCTTCACCCGCGATCCAGAATACCGGAACTACCGGGCGCTGGAGCCTTTCTTCGGCCTCACGCGCTGCTGCCACTACACTGACGGCTTTGTATATGACGAACAGTGGTCCGGTGAGCAGACCACTCTGCTGTCCTCCTGTAACCACCAATGCACCTTGTTCTGCAATACGTGTGATGGACGCATGAACTTCTCCATGATCGTTCACCCGTTTATTATATATACGTAAATACTCTGCCAGATCACGACGATCAATACGTGTGTTTTCCGATTGGTCCAGCCACTCGGCACGTTTATGGAGTCCTGATTCCCAGCGAATGTCATACTCGTAAAGGCCACGCGCAGCATCTCTTGAACAGATATAATCTTCTGCAAGTCTTGATCCACTGCGGAGTGCCTCGGTAATACCGTTCATGAGGTCTGCCTCCTATTCTGCTTCAAAGAGCCTTTCTTGATTGTACCGAATTCAGGGCCGCTTCGTCAAAAGAAAGGTTCTAAAAAAAAGAAAAAACCGCCGAATAAGTCGGCGGTACATCATACATAAATAATAGCATATTGCTTTAATATTTCAGTTATACGTAAGGTTCTGCAACCCAGTGACCTTTGGAGACCTCAATTAATTGAGAGTTTTCCAGGTTGTACGGGTCATTCGCAGGACCACCAGATCCATTCTGAATCGGACTCATATGCTCTTCCGGCAGCAAGATGCGACGCTTGTTCGCTTCGACTTCCGGATCAGGCACAGGGATCGCCGAGAGCAATGTTTTGGTATATGGGTGAACAGGGTTCGCATACAGTTCTTCACTTTCCGCCAGTTCAACCACTTTACCCATGTACATTACTGCTACACGGTCACTAATATGTTTAACCATGGACAAGTCATGCGCAATAAACAGATACGTCAAGCCGAGACGTTGCTGAAGTTCTTCAAGCAAATTAACGACTTGGGCCTGAATGGATACATCCAGTGCAGACAATGGTTCATCACAGATGATGAATTTAGGATCTACAGCAAGTGCACGCGCAATACCGATCCGTTGTCTTTGACCACCTGAGAATTCATGTGGATACCGTAGTGCATGGCTTGGATTCAAACCTACCAGATCAAGCAACTCTTCCACTCGTCTCTTGCGCTCTTTGGAGCTCGAAGCCAAACCATGAATATCCAGGGACTCCCCGATAATATCCATAACGTTGAAACGCGGATTAAGCGATGCATATGGATCTTGGAAGATCATTTGCATATCTTTACGCATTTCTTTCATTTTGCGCGGGGACAACTTGTAGATATCCGTTCCGTTAAAGTTAACATTTCCGCCAGTTGGCTCATAAAGACGCAAAATAGTACGACCTGTTGTGGACTTACCACAGCCGGACTCACCTACAACGCCAAGTGTTTCACCTTCAAAGATATCAAAGCTTACGTCATTGACCGCTTTGAGAATGTTACCTTTACCCAGATTAAAGTATTGTTTCAAGTTTTTCACTTGTACCAGAGGCTTGTTGCTACCTTTGATAATACCAGCTGGAGTTGGTTTTTCCTTTTTCGGCTCGTCCAGACGAGGCAGAGCATTCAGCAATTTAATGGTATATGGATGTTGAGGATTACTGAAGATCTCGGCAGTTGTTCCTGTTTCAACAACTTCGCCTTCCTTCATAACAACAACACGGTCACACATACCCGCTACTACACCAAGGTCATGCGTGATCAGCATGATCGACGTACCAAGCTTTTGCTGCATATCTTTCATTACATCCAGAATTTGAGCCTGGATTGTAACGTCTAGTGCAGTTGTCGGCTCATCCGCAATCAGAAGGGATGGACGACAAGCAAGAGCAATCGCAATCATAGCACGCTGACGCATACCACCAGAGAATTGATGAGGGTAATGATTCATGCGGATAGCCGCATTCTTGATACCTACAAGCTCCAGCATTTCCAAAGCCGCTTTATTCGCTGCTTGTTTAGACATGTTCTGATGCTTGCGCAGTACTTCCGTAATTTGTTTACCAATTTTAATGGTAGGATTCAAAGAAGTCATTGGATCTTGGAAGATCATACCGATATCTTTACCACGAATCGCTTCCATTTGCTTGTCCGTCTTATTCAGCAGGTCTTGCCCGTGAAAAGTAATTTCTCCGCTTTTGACCTTCGAAGGCGGGGAGGGAATCAATTTCATGATGGTTTGGGCGGTAACACTCTTACCACTACCCGATTCACCTACGATCCCCAGCGTCTCTCCTTTGCCAAGTTCAAAACTCACATGTTTAACGGCATCAAATTCACCAGAGCGCGTTGAGAACGACACACTCAGGTCTTTGACTGTTAAAATCGGCTCCATAATCCCACCTCCTATTTCTATTTACGTAATTTCGGATCGAGTGCGTCGCGCAGACCGTCTCCGAGCAAGTTAAATGCAAGCATTGTCAGAACCATCAGACCTGCTGGGAACCACATCCGCCAAGGGAATAATGTCCAGCCAGTAAGTGCATCGTTGATCATGGAACCTAGTGAAGATCTCGGTGCAGATACACCCAACCCAAGGAAGCTCAGGAACGCTTCGGCAAAGATTGCATTCGGAATGGACAACGTCAATGTTACGAGAATCGGTCCTATTGCATTTGGCAGCAAGTGGCGGAACAATTGACGCCCTGTGCTTGCACCCATGGACCGTGCAGCAAGAATAAAGTCTCTGTTTTTGAGTTGCATAATCTCACCGCGCACAATCCATGACATGCTGATCCAGCCTGTTATAGTAAGGGCAATGATAATCGTTGTCAGACTTGGTTCCAATACAACCAGCAACAAAATTACAACCAGCATGTAAGGCAAGGAATAGAGGATCTCGGAGAACTTATTCATAATTCCATCTACACGTCCACCGTAGAAACCCATGATCGCTCCATAAACAACCCCGATAACAAGGTCAATCAAGGCTGCGGCTAAGCCTACAGTAAGGGATACACGTGCCCCTACCCAAGTTCTTACCCATACATCACGGCCAAGCTCGTCCGTACCGAACCAGTGCTCCGCACTCGGAGCTGCGTTGGAATTCATCAAATCATTGGAATAATAATTATAACTAGTAAACAAAGAAGTTGGACCAATCAAAGAGAAAATCACGACAAGAACCAATACACCTAGACTAATCATTGCAGCCTTATTGGTTGCAAGTCTGTACATAGCATCTTTAAAAAGGGATACACTTTCTTGCGGTTTAACCGCTGCCTGACTAGTCAGGTCAGTGTTCGCCGTTTCATTGTTTTTATTATTCGTGCCAGACAACGTTATGCCCCCTTCCGGCTTTCCAGCTTAATTCTAGGATCAATCAGCACGTAAGCGATATCTGTAAAGAAACGCGCCAACATCAGGAGGATACCATAGAAAATCGTAATCCCCATGATCATGGTGTAATCACGGTTTGTGATACTCTCTACAAACACTTTACCTATGCCACCGATGTTAAAGATCTGTTCAATTACAACGGAACCTGTGATGATATTCGCTGTCATTGGACCAACATAAGTTACTACTGGTAGAATACCGTTTCTTACAACGTGTTTAAACATAATTGCAGGCCATTTCAGGCCTTTGGCTTTTGCTGTTTTGATGTAATCGGCGTGTAAGACTTCGAGCATACTCGAACGCGTCAACCGAGCGATAAAGGCAATCGGAGATGCAGACAGCGCTGCAACCGGAAGAACGTAGTCCAATGGACCGTCAAAGCCCATAACGTTAAACCAGCCCAATTTAGTAGCAAAAAGATACTGTAATAGGGACGCAAGCAAGAAGCTCGGAACAGCTATACCTATGACAGCTAGAATCATCGTGACATCATCAATGAGTTTACGATGGTAAACTGCAGCAATAAGTCCCAGTAAAACACCCACAACAATGGAGATAACAATTGCAAACACTCCAAGCTTCAACGAAGCGGTGAAAGTTTCACCGATCATTCCGGCTACATCGCGATTCAAATATTTCATTGAAACCCCGAAATCCCCTTTTACAATTCCACCCATATACTTCAGGTATTGTTCATACATCGGCTTGTCCAATCCATACTTTGTTTCCAAGAGTGCACGGATTTCAGGTGATACTTTTTTCTCAGATGTAAAAGGGTCACCAGGAATGGCCTTCATCAGGAAGAAAGTCATCGATGCGAGTATGAAAAGCGATAGCAGCATAAATAGTAGTTTTTTCAAAACGTACTTAACCAACCCTTGCACACCTCCACAAACAATATTTTGTATACAAATCGATTGTAGAATTAGACAGAAATAAAGTCCAATCCATTTATCGGAAATTTCAAGAATTATAAGGAAAATCGGTGCACAAACAAAAAAATCGGGATATATATGGAATTCCACATATATATCCCGAAGTAATCATATTAGACTTCAGAACAACTTATTTCTCTTCCAGATATGCACGAGTGTAGTCAATTGCTCCACTGAAATCAAGTTGTACACCTTTAAGGTAAGGCTTAGTCAAAGATACGTTAGTGTAGTAATAGATTGGCATAACGCCCATTTCATCTTGAATCAGAATTTTCTCAGCGTCAGCAAATGCAGCCATACGTGCAGCTGGATCAGCAGATTTTACAGTGTCTTTAACATCTTTGTCATACTGTTCGTTGCTGAATTTAGAATCATTGTTTGTGTTTCCAGTAGTCCACATTTCCAAGAAGTTGTACGGATCGTTATAGTCGGCAGACCAGCCTGCACGAGCGACTTGGAAGTTTTGATTTTGACGATTCTCAAGGAATACGCCCCACTCTTGGTTTTCGGATTTCACGTCAACACCAAGATTTTGTTTCCACATATCAGCAACCGCCAAAGCAATTTTCGCGTGACCATCACTAGTGTTGTAGATCAAAGTAACAGCAGGCAACGTTGTGTAGCCTTCTTCTTTCATACCTTCAGCAAGTAATGCTTTAGCTTCTTCTACATTTTCAGTGAAGTAGTCGTCTTTATGCTCATCACGGAACTCGCCGTTTTCACCACGAATACCAGGAGGCACGAAACCGAAAGCTGGAATTTGTCCACCTTGTGTTACTTTGTCAACAATCAACTGACGATTGATTGCCATTGCAAATGCTTTACGGATTTTAACGTTGTTAAATGGTGCTTCGTTTACGTTGAACTGGTAGTAGTACGTACTTGCAATACCAGTAGCTTTGAACTCGTCCGGCAATTCCGCTTTTACAGAAGGAATTTGGTCGGAAGGAATTTCACCGTTAGGAGCACCAGTGTAATCCAATTGTCCTGATTTGTAAGCTTGCAGTTCGGAAGCACTGCTGTTTGTCAGGGACATATCGATTTGAGCCAATTTAATATCGGATGCTGCATGATAACCATCGTTTTTCTTCACGACAATTTTTTGACCTTTAGCGTATTGATCCATTACAAATGGTCCGTTAACGATCATGTTTTTGTAATCTGTGAAGAATTTATCATTGGTGTCAGCAGACTTGTGTACTGGGTAGTACGTGTAGAACGCTGTCAGACCCAAGAAGTAAGGAGTTGGGTTTTCCAACGTTACTTCCAGTGTGTTCACATCAGTAGCTTTAACACCTACTTGAGAGAAGTCTGTGACTTTAGTACCTTTGTAAGTTTCGTCTTTGCTGAGGTTGTAACCTTCAGCGCCTTTGATGTAGTACAATTGGTATGCATATGGAGAAGCTGTTTCCGGTTTCAAAGCACGTTCCCAAGAACGAACAAAGTCTTCGGCAGTGATTGCATCACCATTGCTCCATTTTGCTTCCGGGTTCAGGTTGAAAACATATTTCAAACCATCTTCGGAGATTGTCCAGTCTTTAGCAACACCTGGAGCTTCTTTACCATCAGGATCGATGCGTACAAGTCCTTCATACAAGAACTTCAGAACCGTGTTGGTTTGGCTGTCTTTTGCTTGAGCCGGGTCCAGCGTAGGAGGTTCAGCGGAAAGGTTGATCTTTAGGATTTGATCTTTAGCAAGACCATTTCCTTCGCTTGCAGAACCAGTATCGGTGTTACCTGTGCCTTCGTTTTTCGATCCGCACGCTGCAAGTACGGTACCGAACGCCAAAATCAGCGTCAAAAGGACTAATAGACTTTTCCTTTTCATCTAACACGTTCCCCCTAAATTGATATGGTTTATATGTTTATAGATTATACAACCACCGGTCAAAAAAATCTACATTACTTTTTCAGAAAGTAATGTTTTTTTCAGTATTCGACAAAATCGACACATTTTTTAGCCCTTTTGCGTTATGTATCCTCACATCTGTTTCATGAAGTATCTAAATAATCCAAATAAAGTAAACAAAACATACCCAAAACTCATGATAATAAAAGCCATGCGCCATACGGCCCGGAACATTCTACCCCCATTGAACTTGCCTTTTAGTCTATTTTGCGCTCCTCCGATGAATCCAAGCGCTATTAGTATGAGTATTAATGTCAGATAAAAACCAAAATTTGAATCAAATGTTAAGTTGAATAACGCCGATACTGAAAACACAAGAAAAAATGTTGTTACATCCATTGCCATCCGCAATGCTGTAGGCTTGTCTTTTTTCCATACATACATGCCCCAATATACAAGAAAGAACGGAAAAAAGGGTAGTATGCTCAACACAATAAAAAGTCCCATTAATTCACTCCTTCCGCTTACATTCCTTCAATCAGATGAAGCAGTATTTCATGTGTCGGTGCAGATCGGCCTGATTTCTGTGCCATCTTTACAATCTGTCCGTTGATCGATCCCACTTCTGTACCGTGTCCCTGTAGAACATCTGCGAGCATAGAGGAAGTATTCGAGGCAGTGGAACGACAGACTGTCATCAGTTGTTCCCACATATCCTCATCTAACCTTATGCCATTCGCTGAGTAGACAACCAAGGCTTCCTCATATAACTGGCGCATCAACCTCACACGATCTTCTTGGATGATCAATTCACCGTTGGGAATTCGCCATAAAGCTGTAAGTGGGTTAATAACCGCATTGATCAACAGCTTCCTGTATATCAGCTTATCGATTTCATTCGACACTGTACAGTCAAATCCTGCCTGCTGCAAAAGTCCTGATAGATTAAATATTTCCTTACTCTCTATTGAGATAGAAGCTTCGGTGTGTATTGTATGTGCGCCTAGCCTGGTTTCGCCCGCACCCGCACGGTGGACATGATTTAGAACCCGCTTCGCACCCTCCGTTGTTATCGCACTACATATGAGCGAATGCGGCAAAGCAGCTTGCAGTTTCTCCAGATGACCCATCCCATTTTGAAAACACGCAATATTGAGCATACGATCTTTCCATTGACTAATTTCACGAATGAAATCATCAATACTTGTCTGCTTAACCATTAGCAGTAACCATTCTCCGGGCATTCGCTCCCATGTGTCAGTTAGCTCGTTAACGGATCTCGCCTGTATCTGGTCCGGTAGAATATGTATCTCCTCGTCTCTTTCAACGATGGTTACCCCATCCTGGCTCAAGAGTTGTGCCTGAGTGGATGTTCTGGTCCAAAATCGGACATGATTACCTGCCGCCTGCAGCTTCCCGCCATACATAAGGCCCAGTGATCCTGCGCCTATGATATCAATGATCATGTGCTACCCCCTCTCCGCTTCAGTAGTAGCTCGTATCTATCTATAATAGAACAAAAACAGCAAACTAAAAACCCGTCATACCTGCCGTTACGTAACGGAGGTGTGGCGGGTCCATATCTGACTTTTGCAAATCAAACGCCTGTTCTTACTATTCAATTCGTTCCAGATTCCCGTTGGCATCCATCTTGAAACGTGTTTTGAGTTCCTCTTCTTCTTCGGACAAAAATGCGAGTCTGCGAGCACGATCCATAATCTGAATCAAAGCTTTGTAATCGTCATTCACCACACGGTAATCCGTCTGTACTTCATTCACTTCCTTGGAGAGACGATCATTCTCGCAGCGCAGTTCGAGTAATTCATCTTCCTTCTCCCGAAGCTCCTTCTCCAGCATTTTGAGCTGACGACTGCTCTCCTGCACCGTTCCTTTCCATTGTCGCAGGAAGCGGATTACTGCATCCATGGATAATGAATCTTCCGAAATACCATCTGCTTTGTACAAATGCTCTTCGGTATCCAGTGTAGACAATGCTGCAACCTGTGGTCCAAGCATAGCCGGCTGCTTTCTGAGATAGCTTCGTTTTTGCCGTTGTGCCTTGGCGTTGCTGATCGCAGACTCATACTTTTTACGCACACAACTGTTCCAGCGAAAACCGCATGCGGCAGAAGTTCTGCCTATTTTTTCGCCGACCTCTTCAAAAGCAGCGAGCTGGGTGCTTCCTTCCCTAATGTGACGCAAAGTAACTTCCGCCAAAATCAAATCGTCCTCTGTGCTCCAAGCATCCTGTCTCACTGCAGTCATGCTATAATACCCTCCTAACAACATCCTAAAATAACCGTCCGCATTACCGGGAACCCGGTATGTGAATTAGGTATAAAAGCTGCTTCATTCATTCTTATGCCTCTCATAGAGTTCATAGAATTGATTTCATACTAAAATGTATTTCCACATTTAGGCTTGCTCATACGTGACATATGTAAAACAACTCCCTTTTCTATTGCTTTAGAGAAAAAAAGAATTCGCTTTCATATCCAAATTTGTTTACACGTTTTTCCTTTCCCGGTATAATGTTGTTTAGACAATCTATGATCGTACATAGGAGAGGAGGATTTACCGTGGCACGCATGTTTCGGGTACTCGGGTTCTTCACGCTTGCGATTGGCCTGATGGCTTTTGCGGGAGATCTGGTCGAAATGGCTTTTCTTTTTTTCCTGCAGACTGCGTTTTTTGTCATTTTGGGATACTTGAAATTCACCGAACGAACGTACATATTGCTCTTCTGGGGTTATATGATCGTGACATTCTCGGGGTTCAGTTACTGGACCGTATTCCAGATGGATTTGCCGCTCTAATCCACCTGCAGCAGCAAAGTGATCCGGCAACAGTCGGGTTGCTTTTTTGTTGTTTTCAGATTGCATGATCGGTGTTCGTGGTGTTATGTAACCACTAAGGATATTTCACGTATTTGTTTCATATATTGTCTGGAAGACAACAAGCCTGTACGATTGTCATTTAGGAAGTGGAAAGGAGAATGATCGGTGAAACGTCAATATGGCATTGCCGTCTTTTTATTATGCATCGTTTTATTCATCCAGCTACCCTCAACCTATGCCTATGTAGAGTCTTCCCCTGAGGGTACACGTGAAATATTGCAAAAAAGTCTATCCATCGTCGAAATTGATCATGAGATCGAGCGCATTGCGGATAGGCAGAAGCAGCTGGCTCAACAACACCAGACATTATCCATACAACTTATGGAACAGGAAGAGCAGATACATACTCAGCAAGACCGGGCTGGAGCAGTGGTGAGGTCCTACTACACTGGGGAACGTGACAGTCTTCTGATGACGGTTCTGGGAGCAAGGTCATGGAAAGACCTGTTCGTACTATATGATTATTATCAGATCATCATCGGCAGGGATCAGGCTGTACTGGACAAGTATCAAGACCATTACCACAGTCTGCAACAGACTTCTACTCAGATTCGCCAAACTACAGCAGAATTATCGGAAATGAAAACGAATCTTCAAAACCAGCGGGAGCGTGTAGTGGGATTGCAAAAAGAAATGGATGAGCAAGTAGCCACCAGCGGAGATGCGGCAGCGATTCAAAAACTGATGGATGAATTGACCCTTTACTGGGAGAATATCGGCATCTATGAAGTGAAGCGATATTTCAAAGCATTGGCGTCTGCTATGCAGAACCTGCCCGATTTTATTCAAAAGCAAAACGGAGGGATATCCACTACCGGAACGACATATACCATTCGAATTGGACAGGATGAACTTAACGCGTTTCTACGGTCGCAAAATTCCATTTTTGAAGACTTTGCCTTTCAATTCAACGAGGATAAGATTACTGCTTCGGGTCAACGTGATCAGTTGCAATTAAGCATTGAAGGACATTATACGGTTGAGAATGAACCTCAAAATTCCATTCGTTTTCATGTAGACAAACTCGTATTTAATCAGCTTGAATTACCAGACACGACCCGTCGAATGTTGGAACGAGAGTTTGACCTCGGGTTCTATCCACAGAAAATTCTGTCCTTCGTCAAAGCAACCGATGTTTCTACTAGTGAAGGGGTACTGGAAGTACAGTTGGCTATATCATTTTAGTGTTAGTTCATCGTTCTAATGCTATCTACGTATTGATTAGCTGTAATTTCTCCCGTTATGAATTGTTGCACTATCTTATGAAAATAAGTGATAACGGCGTGACTTTCGGCAGCTACGGCCTGAACATATTCGGATGAAAACCAGGATTCTCCCTTGTTCATATGATAATGTCCCGCGAGCTTCTGAGACTCCAGATCCAGTTCCTGTTGCTTTGCGGGCATATGGTTAGCCTGCTGGTACCATTTTACCTGTATTGCAGCGGACGTCATGCCTTCAATCCATCTGCTGGCCTCTTCTGCTTCAACCGAACCGGCAGTAATGACAAAACTTCTGGAGTTGACGGATTCCAAGGTTTCGAAAGAGATCTGCTCAAATGGATCTTTATCATCTATACGGTCTCGATTAGCACCTAACAGCTGAGATAACAAGGACACAACCATCGGTGTTCCCTTCTGGTCTACAATAGGAGAGAATACGGGATGGCTAGACTGAACCATGATATGCGGTTGAATCTGATCCATTAACTGAATCCCCTGTTGAAGTCCTGCCGTTTGCGAAGAAACCTGCGATCTCTTTACTTCATCCGGTCCCATTCTCGGCTCAAACTGATTCAACCACGCGCTCGCTGCGTATACATCATTGATGTTCATTGCGATTAGAGGGATTCCATCCGCGATGGCTTGTTGAGTTAGTTCGGTCCACTGCTCCTTACTGTGAGGTAACGTCTCCAGACCAACTTTCTTCAAAAATGAAGACTGTCCAGCCAGAATATATGGGTCAAAATCAAAAGGCATACCCCATTGATATCCATTCCACTCTGTCATTCCACGGAGCCCGGCAACCGTCTCTCCCAGCGACTTTGATAAAGTCGTACCGTTCAACGGATATAAATTCCCCTTTTTAGCATAATATTGGACTTCCTCACTATCTAGCAGAACAACATCGCCGTTCTCTCCTAGTGAAAATTCAAGATCGAGCACACCCTTATATGTATCTGGCTTCACATTCCGAAGATTAATCTCAACCATCTTTGAGGCTGCAACTTCTTTGGCTATCTTTTGAAAAACTTGAAACTCTTCATCCGTCAATGCAACTACAATCTCCAGCGGAGCTTGAGCATCTTCATTACGGGAAGATGCACCTGGGAACGTATCCTTTTCCTGGTCGCGTTCCTGATTAAGCTGTGAACCTCTGAAGTCAAAACTCGGAGACAGGATCGTTAAAGAAAGCAGCAGTACCGCGAACAACACAACCTGATGTCTACGCTTCATTAACGTCCCTCCTCGCCCACTTCGTTTTTTCCTGCAACAATTATTGTAACAAATAAGTAGTGCTCTTGTCCTACCCTGCCAAAAAACACTTTTCCAGCTTTTTGCATACCCAAAGCATATCGAGTTCTGTGTTATAACACGTTATTCATTTTTCAGCAAAAAAGCTGGCTCCAGGAGCCAGCTTAGAATAGAACATTTTCCGGGAAATATATCCATAATGAGGTTATAGCAAATCAGCAGCAAGTTGGGCCAGCTTGGAGCGTTCTCCTTTTTCAAGCATAATGTGTCCACTAATCCCCTCTTGCTTAAATCGTTCCACAATATACGTCAGTCCGTTACTCGCTGAGTCGAGATAAGGATGATCAATCTGCTCAGGGTCCCCCATTAAAATAATTTTACTTCCTTCGCCGACCCTTGATACGATCGTCTTCACTTCATGACGTGACAAGTTCTGAGCTTCATCAATAATGATAAACTGTCCGGGTATCGATCTTCCACGGATATACGTTAGTGCTTCAACCTGGATACTACCGAGGCCCATCAATATTTTATCAATGTCTCCAGATTTCTTGGTGTCAAACAAGAACTCCAGATTATCATAGATCGGCTGCATCCATGGACGGAGCTTTTCTTCCTTCTCACCAGGCAAGTACCCGATATCTTTGCCCATTGGAACGACAGGACGAGCAATCAGCAATTTCTTATATTTATGATCATCTTCTACTTTGAGGAGGCCAGCTGCCAGCGCCAGTAACGTTTTCCCTGTTCCGGCTTTACCAGTAATGGTAACTAACGGAATGTCATCATTCAATAGCAGTTCCAGTGCCATACGCTGTTGCGCGTTGCGTGCGCTAATCCCCCATACATTATCATTACTGAGAAAAAGCGGCTCCAGCTTCGTTCCCTCAGTGTTTACTTTAAGCAAGGCAGATTTATTGGTGCCCATCTCATCTTTAAGGATAACAAATTCATTCGGATACAACGAATAGGACAACTGTAACGGTTTGATCGGTAAAAAGCGATATGTGTAAAACTCATCAATTACGGATGGATGAACCTTTAAGGCTGTATAGCCAGGATATAATTCACTGAGTCCTGCCGTCCGATCGGATAAGTAATCCTGTGTGAACAGACCAAGTACGTCCGCTTTAATACGAACAAGTACATCTTTACTGACCAGAACCACCTGACGTTCAACAACCTCTTTCTCATTTTCCTCATTCTGATAATTCAGCGCGACAGCCAGAATTCGATTATCATTGGACACTTCACCAAACATTTCCTGAACTTTCACAAAACTTCGATGATTTAACTCCACCTTCAGATTGCCTCCATTGGCTAGAGGTACACCACTGTGCAGGTGACCCAGTTCACGCAATCCATCCAGCAGTCTGGATACATTGCGGGCATTACGCCCAATTTCATCAGCATTTCTTTTTTTGGAGTCGATCTCCTCCAGTACAACCGCGGGAATGATTACCTCATGTTCTTCAAAGGCAAATATGGCATTGGGGTCATGCAGAAGCACGTTGGTATCCAATACAAAAATCTTTTTCATTCAATCCCCTCCAAAGCGGCGTCGTTAAAGGCATGGGCTGGTACGTGAACTCGGGAATGTCGGATTAAAACAGTCCGCTTCCCTTCATTCCCGAGTTCATCTTGATCGTGTGATCTTTCAGCAGCGGCATGGACAATCATGCTCCCATACATAAATGTATTCGACTAGGACAAAATAATTGTCAACCATTCTGAAAAACTCCAAGAAAGGATGAACATTTATGAAAATAAGGGTGTGTACGCTGCTTCTGATCTGTATACTTACAGGCTGTAACACTTCTTCACGGAACGCTTCACCGAATCCGGGGACTCACGCGAAAGGATACGGAGGAAATGTAACAACTCAGCAAGATCGGAGGAACCCTTCACGTCTGGATCAATTCAACGAAAACACCGGTGAGGTCCATGACTTGAATATCGCAGATGATACAGAGAATGGCCGGATGCCTAATGAGAAACGTATCAACCACCTTAAAGCCCTTGCCAAGCAAGTAGAAGGTGTCAAGGATGCCAACTGCGTTATTCTTGGTAATACTGCCGTTGTTGGTATTGATGTAGATGGCGAGCTTGAACGAGCCCGGGTAGGTACGATTAAGTACTCTGTTGCTGAAGCTCTTCGCAAAGATCCCGAAGGTTTGGATTCCATTGTAACTGCTGACGCTGATGTTACCGAGCGAATTAAAGAAATTGGTGAACACATTCGCCAGGGACACCCGATATCGGGTTTTGCTTCTGAACTCGCTGACATGGTTGGAAGAATTATTCCCCAACTACCCAAGGACGTCAAAGTCCGTCAAAATCCCGATGAACATGTTCAGCAGAAACAACAAATGCAGCAACCGCATTCGTCTGACAAAAGACAACAAAAAGCCCAGTGATTTCTCACTAGGCTTTTTTCATGGCAGCAAATACCTGCTCATCTAATTTCTCAGCAGCACGCTGATCATATATTTTGACATATTGAGGCACAGAGGACAGTTGAGCGCCGTAAAACAGGGCATTCCTCACCGCTTCAATCGTGATGTCGAAACAGCACATATTAAATGGAACATCCTGTAGCGGATCTTGTCGTACCGAAGCACGTCCGTTTACCGCATACACCATCTCTTCTCCAAAGACAGTCACCGTAATGAGCGGATTAGTGATCATATTGTTCACTAGACGCGAACGATGATCAATCGCCACACGAAAAGTAGAAGCATTCTCCGCATAGATCCAGGAGATTGCTGTGGACGTCGGACCTCCGGATTCCACATCCACTGTGCTTAGCAGCACAAAGGTCTCATTCTTGAATTGCTGAAGAAGAGATTCAGTTAATTGTGTGACGGCTTCGGACATTCAACCAGCCCCTAACCTTCTTTATGCAATTCTTTAAACTTGGTTTATGTTATTATAGCATACCGATTGGCGTGCTTCCAATCCCAAAAGAATGGATGTTATTCGCCTGATGTTGAAGTTGTTACTTTACCTGACAATGTATCTTGCAAAGCCTGCTTCGCATTGGCCAGCTCCGTCTCATTAATATACACATATGGACTTCTCCACTCTCCGGTAACCGGAGTATAGTGCACATCCGAGGTGGAAATGTTCCAATATGTCGAAATAAAGTTTTTCATTTGCTCCGATTCCACATCTGTCGTCATGTTATCGTCAACTGCACCAATCACTTTGCTGATCTTCGTAATACCCCCAAGAGACTTCATCTGATCCAGCATGGAGTTCAACACTTGGTTTTGACGTTTGTTACGATCAAAGTCATTGGATTCAGCTGTCTTCGGGTCACAATTCGATTTGCGGTATCGAACAAAATCCAGTGCCTTTTTACCATCCAGATGTTGCGCGCCTGCAACCAGATTGATATCGGTACCGTCAGCTGTATCTCTATAACACATATTTTTATCCACAGTCACATCCACGCCACCTACGGCATTGACTGCATCACGGAATGCTTGGAAATTCAGGACGGTTGTATAATTAATATCCACACCCAAATACTTGCCCATCATTTCTCTCATCTGATCCTCTGCATTTTTGCCAGAGGTCTTTTCCTGTGCTTTGAATCTTGGATAATAGGAATTCAGCTTGTTGGCTTTGTACCCATCCAGCTGAATACGCGTGTCTCGTGGCAAAGATACAATGGTTGCCGTCTTGGTCACCGGATTCAACGAAGCAACCATGACTACATCCGAGAGATACGTGCCTGTTTCAGGACGGTTATCTGTACCAAGCAACAGCATCGTTATCGGTTTGGTTGTGGCTGACATGCCCGGAGGTACCGGTTTGTCGATGCCTGTATCTACGACCTGATTATATACCCAATACGCATATCCGCCGCCCACCACAATGGCAATAACCAATAGACTTAGAAGAATTCTGCCAAAAGCATTCATTCTCTTTTTCTTCTTAGGTTGCTTGCCCTTACCATTCTTTGATCCAGAAGCTCCGGATTGCGTCGGTGCCTGTCTCCGTGGAGGAAGTCCGTTCGAATTCGAGTTCATATCTTCAACACCTTTATCACATCTGTTTTTGTCTGAATAAAAGACAACCGCTTTCCCTAAGGAAAACGGATGGTCTGTACAAGACAGGATTTTATGAGTTTCGAGCGGCAGCTTCCGCTTTTTTCTTTTGACGACCTTCAATAAAATAACGCACTCTCACTAACAACATCAAACCAACCGCCACCAACAAACATTGAATGATGGGAAGCTTGTCGATCTGAAAAATAAGAAGCATGAATGTGCCCATCGCCATCAATATATAGAGAACGATCTCCTTACCAAGCGGTAATTTCTGACGTACCCGAAACACCTTGTTATACACGTAAGTAATCAATACAAAGATGACGATGTAGGCTACGATCGGGTTTGATGCGAACCATGCTTGCATGCAGTGGCAGCTCCTTTCGTGTTCATGCTTGGATATAAGTCAATTGTTGATGGAGCACACCAACAACATTAATTACAAAGCTCTGCATGTGACCGTTTCGGATTCGGATCGTTCTTTCGGTCGCTGTTATCCCCAGATTTTTTTGATCCATTTCTCAATGGTAAAATCCGGGGATAAAGGCGAACGCTTCGCTCCTACAGAATCGATTCCGTATCCTCCACTACTTTAGTGGGTTGTAATTAACGCCAATGGTGCATACGTGTTCCATCAAACGTTAACTTATATATTTTATTTTGTTGTAATTAGGCTTTAGAAGCCATTTTGCGTTGTTTCTCTGAACGTTCACGCTCGGATTTGTTCAAGATCTTCTTACGAAGACGAATAGATTTCGGAGTAATCTCACAATATTCATCTTCATTCAGATATTCAAGCGCCTGTTCCAACGAGAAGATGATCGGAGTTTTGATTTTAACCGTATCATCTTTACCAGAAGAACGAACGTTAGTCAATTGTTTTTCTTTGCAGATGTTAACAACGATATCATTGTCACGTGTATGTTCACCAACAATCATACCTTCGTAGATTTCAGTTCCCGGCTCCAAGAAGAGCGTACCGCGATCCTCAACACCCATCATTCCATAGAACGTAGATATACCCGTTTCAGTTGAGATCAGTACACCTTGGTGACGTCCACCCACTTGACCGGATACTACTGGAGCGTAGCTGTCAAATGCATGGTTCATAACACCGTAACCACGAGTCAATGTCAGGAAGTTTGTGCTATATCCGATCAAACCACGTGCTGGAATCAAGAACTCCAGACGAACTTGACCACTACCTGTGTTGACCATGTTAACCATCTCTGCTTTACGTGCGCCCAGGCTCTCCATGACGGAACCCATGCTTTCTTCAGGGATGTCAATCAACAAGCGCTCAACCGGCTCCATTTTCTTACCGTCGATTTCTCTTACGATAACTTCTGGTTTGGATACTTGAAGCTCGTATCCTTCACGACGCATATTTTCAATCAGGATACCCAAGTGAAGCTCACCACGTCCGGAAACGACAAATGCATCTGGGCTATCTGTTTCATCAACACGAAGAGATACGTCTGTTTCCAATTCTTTGAACAAACGCTCGCGCAGTTTACGGGAAGTTACCCATTTACCTTCACGACCTGCAAATGGACTGTTGTTCACGAGGAACGTCATTTGCAAAGTTGGCTCATCAATTTTCAGAACCGGCAATGCTTCTGGGTTATTCGGATCAGCGATGGTTTCACCAATGTTGATGTCCTTGATCCCTGCAATCGCAACGATGTCGCCTGCTCCTGCTTCTTCTGTCTCAACACGTTTGAGACCTTGGAAACCAAACAGTTTTTCGATACGTGCAGTTTTGCTTTTACCATCACGCATGATAACCGTTACCGATTGTCCTTGACGGATCACACCGCGGTTAACACGACCAATGGCAATACGGCCAAGGTATTCATTGTAGTCCATCAAAGTGACGAGGAATTGTAGTGGCTCTTCAACTTTCTCAGTTGGGTGAGGGATATGACTAACGATGGTATCGTAGATTGCCATCATGTTATCATCTTGTTTAGCAGGATCATTCTCCATGCTGGATGTTCCGTTCAATGCGGAAGCATATACAACAGGGAATTCAAGTTGTTGATCGTTGGCACCCAGTTCAATGAACAGGTCCAATACTTCATCAATAACCTCAGTCGGACGTGCCGCTGGACGGTCAATTTTGTTAACAACAACGATTGGTGTCAGGTTGTGCTCCAGTGCTTTACGAAGTACGAACTTCGTTTGTGGCATACAGCCCTCATAAGCATCAACAACGAGCAATACGCCGTCAACCATTTTCATGATACGTTCAACTTCACCACCGAAATCGGCGTGTCCTGGTGTATCCACAATGTTGATCAGGTAATCTTTATAAGTTATAGCCGTGTTTTTGGCCAAAATCGTAATACCGCGTTCACGCTCCAAATCGTTGGAGTCCATTGCGCGCTCCTGTACCGTTTCGTGATCACGGAAAGTACCGGATTGCTGGAGCAACTTGTCGACTAGCGTTGTTTTTCCGTGGTCGACGTGGGCAATAATCGCAATATTGCGAATGTGTTCTCTTGAATGCATGGTTTGTATCCATATCCTTTCCAATTTCAATTCTTATCTACTAAACTTCCCGCAAATTCGCAGGTTACTCACAAAATAAGCGTCGGCGATATCCCGACGCATGTCTATATCCCTTATATTATAGTTGATCATAGGTAAAAATCAAGATATTTCGCTTGAAAAAGCTACTGGGAATGTTACCAGCCTCTCCCTTGACGTCCTCGTCCAAGCAATAACCAGATTCCGCCCAAGATCAAAACAACCGCAAGAACATAGATTATTCCTGTATGTAGCAAGGTGAATCCGAATAAAATGATGGATACAGCACCTAGAATCAAAGCTGCTGGTAACACATACTCCGGTCTTCGCCTCTCTGCCATTCCATACGACAATAACCCCACGGCGATCCCCAACAAGAAGGCAGGCCACAATCTGCTCATTAGACCTGCCCCCAAACATTCGTTATCCCAAACAATACGCCATACACGGTTAGTGTGCCTGCAGGCACAAGTGACCACGATGGTGCAATTCGCGCATAATACAAAGCGAGAAGGGCAATGCCTGGTAGCAAAATTAACAAAGGCCAGAAGTTACGACCAATAAATCCAAACACACCAAACTTGCCAAGCAGAATAATAATTCCCGCAGCTACAATACATATTCCAATCGCTTTTTCATTCCTCATCTTCATCTGCAATCACCTCTTATACCATTGGCTATGTATTTTAACCCTTATAACTATAAGCATTCCACGATGACTGGGCTTTTCCAATCCTGCAATCCTGCTTCTAGTGTATCCGATGTTTCTGCAAAAAACTATACTTTATGTCGCGATTTGCTTACGCTCTTTACCTGTATTACCCTAAAATCTGCAAGTTATGACTAGTCCAGTGAGCGTTGTTTAGAAAAGAGTATTTCCCTCATCACAAAACCGCCCAAACCGGACGGTTCAGACGGCCATATATCTAAGCTATTATTGAGATCCAGCTATGCATTTCGACGGACAAATTTATGCGCTCCTCCAACCGCAACCACAAGACAAGCCATTGCTGCAGGTAGCAGTGTATGCACTTCGGATGCCATTCCTCCCAGCCATTCTCCTAACTTGGGATCTTTCATCACCATCTCACCAGCCGTGAAGGCCAGAATGCCCGAACCAACAAAGACCAGAATCGGATATCGCTTCAACAACCCAACAATTAACCCGCTCCCCCACACGACGATGGGGATACTGATTGCAATCCCAACGACGATCAAAGCTAAATCTCCATCAGCCAATGCTGCTATGGCCAAGACATTATCCAGACTCATCACAAAATCGGCAATCAGAATGGTTTGAATGGCTCTCCAGGTCGTAGAAGCTTCTCGAATATGTACTTCATCATCATTCTGAAGCAGCAGCTTCACAGCAATCCAGAGCAGCAGCAGCCCACCTGCCGCTTGTATAAACGGAATACCCAGCAATAATACGGCTACGAAGGTTAATACGCAGCGTAACAGTACCGCACCAAAAGCCCCCCACCATACCGCCTTTTTGCGTTTCGCAGGTGGCAGATCCTTGCTTGCAAGTGCAATCACAACCGCATTATCTCCGCTCAACACTAAATTGATCATTAAAATCTCGGTTAACAGCCAAAGTGTGTCCATGTCCTCATCCCCCACACTAACTTGTATGTTAGAGTTGTCCATGCTATTCTTAACGATTGAACATTATATAAGGAGTGACATATCTCATGGAGCTATTTAGTCCCACATTTTGGCTGGCTTTGTTGAACGTTGTCTTTATTGATCTGATTCTGGCTGGGGATAACGCGATCGTCATTGGTCTCGCAGCTCGAAATTTGCACCCTTCTGTGCAGAAAAAGGCGATTCTATACGGAACGGGTGGCGCTCTGCTGATTCGGATTTTGGCAACGGTTGTTGTATTGTGGTTGCTTAAAGTGCCCTGGCTCTTACTTGTGGGAGGCATACTGCTGATCTGGATTGCCTATAAATTACTGGCGGATCAGGGAGATGAACACAATGATATCCAGGGAGGAACTTCCTTGTGGACTGCTATTCGCACCATTGTGATCGCGGATGCAGCCATGGGACTTGATAACGTGATTGCCGTGGCCGGAGCTGCACAGCAGCATCTGGTGCTTGTCATCCTCGGACTCTTGATCAGTGTACCAATTATCGTCTGGGGCAGCACCCTGTTTATCAAACTAATCAATCATTTCCCCTGGATCATCTATATCGGAGCCATCGTTCTTGGGTATACAGCCTCCAATATGATCACAGAGGAGCAGCGGCTTTTGCCCTTTTTCACTGAACATCCGGCGTTGCGAATTCTCTTCATCGTTGTCGTTATTGCAGGTGTAGTATTTGCAGGTTATCGCAAACGCTCCAGTAGCCATGGAACTGGCGGCGAGCAACAGCGTTCATACTCTTAAATACAATTTCAGCTGAAATTCTTCAGGAACGCACAAAGGACTGACCGATAATACATCGGACAGTCCTTTTTTACAGTTAACATATTCCTTATTATGTCAGAATTAATTCTTTTACATCGTTTAGAACCAATCCTCTTTTATGCTATTATCACCTGTCTGATTCGATACCACAGAAGTTTCGCCGGCATGCAGTGTAATCGTTTCTGTCTGCTCTACAGCCTGGTCTACCCATTCTGGCAACAGGGGTAATATCGATTCAATTTTATCCACAATCCGAAGGTTTGGATTCGTTGACGGCGACTTTGGAACAAAGAGAGTGCAGCAATCCTCATATGGCAAAATAGATATGTCATACGTTCCAATCTGTTTGGAGAGGGTGATGATCTCCTGTTTATCCATCATAACCAGTGGTCGCAACAGTGGTAGCTCCGTAGCACGACCAATGACGTTCATACTTGGAAGAGTCTGACTCGCTACCTGCCCCAGGCTGTCGCCCGTAATCAGTGCAAGCGCACGTTCACGTTCTGCAAGCTTGGTTGCAATTCGCAACATGGAACGCCGCATCAGGGTGATAATCAAGTTATCCTGACCCAGTTGGGTGAATGCCGTTTGGATCTCTGTAAATGGAACCAGATGTAGCTTAATCGTTCCTGCATGATCAGCAAGGGCACGCGCCAAATCAATGACTTTTTCTTTGGCCCGCTGGCTCGTGAACGGGTAACTGTAGAAATGTACACATTCCACTTCCAGTCCACGACGCATGGAAGACCATGCTGCAACTGGACTGTCTATGCCACCGGAGAGCAGCACCATTGCTTTTCCATTCGTACCCAACGGGAATCCGCCTACTGCGGGAATGGTTTCATTGAAAATATACGTACCCTGATCACGAATTTCCACTCGCAGTTCAATATCAGGTTCGCGAACATCCACACTTAACTGTTGGAACTTCCGAAGAATCGGGGAACCCACCAGATGATTCATTTCATGCGAAGAGTTCGGGAATTCCTTCCACACACGACGTGCATTCACCTTAAATGTAGTGCCTTCCTTGAACTCACCCTCTCTTTCGTCCATAAAAGCAACGGCCGTTTTCACAATCTCATCCAGCTCGGATGGTGTGACTTTGACCGGACTAATCGACATGACTCCGAACACCCGCTTCAGCACCGCAATCATTTGGGTATGGGATTCACCGCCAAGATCCACATATACACGGCCATATTCTTTGCGTAAGCTCGCTCCTGGATAAGGTTTCAACAGAGCTTTCACCTGCGTAATGATTGTTTTTTCGAATCGGGCACGATTCTTCCCCTTTAACATAAACTCTCCGAAACGGAGAAGTAACATATCATATTTCATAACTAATTCACATCCGCCTTTCCAACGGTCGCAACTGCGCCACCATCTGATGCAGTGCCTGCTCAAGCAAGACTACATCTTCTTCTGTGTGCTCATCCCCAAGACTAATACGTAACCCGCCAGCAGCACAAGCTGCATCTCTACCCATCGCAAGTAGAACACGACTCGGTTCCGCCGAACGTGAAGAACAGGCCGATTGGGTCGATAGGGTCACGCCAAGTTGCTCCAAAGTGTGTAGTGCCACTTCTGCCTTCATCCCGGGGTAAGAGAAGTGCACAATATGAGGCGCGCCCTCTTTCCGACTGTTCACTACGAACTCAGGAATTTCACGTATGAACTCCATGATTCGATCACGCAGCATCGTTGTACGCCGGGCAAAATCGACCTGATCTTCTGCTGCCAGTCGCATGGCCTTTGCCATGCCTACCAGTAAGGCAACGTTCTCCGTGCCAGCCCTGAGACCCTGTTCCTGTGACCCTCCTGACAATAGAGGAGTAAGCTCCAATCCGCTTCGAACATAAAGGAGACCTGCTCCCTTCGGTCCCCGGAACTTGTGAGCAGACAGGCTATAGAGATCTGCCCCCCAAGCCGCAGGTGAAGATTTTATTTTTCCAAAGCCCTGAACACCATCCACATGGAAAAGCACTCTCGGCGCTTTCTTTTTCAATTGTTTGCCAATCTCCGCAATCGGATGGATAGCTCCCGTTTCATTGTTAACATGCATCAGACTCACTAGCACCGTATCTGGTCTAATCGCGTCTACAACCTGCTGCGCGTTCACCACACCAACGGAATTCACAGGAAGCCATGTCACTTCCCAACCCCACTGCTGCAATTGCATAAAACTTTCATATACCGAGGCATGCTCGGTAGCCGTTGTTATGATGTGTCTGCCTCGTGACTGATAACGTAATGCTGCGCCTTTGATCGCGAGATTATTGCTCTCAGTTGCACCAGAAGTAAACACAATCTCTTCCGTCTTAACGCCTATTGCCACAGCACAGGCTGATCGAGCACGACGCAACAATTGATGAGCACGCTCTCCGTATCCATGAATGGAGGAGGGATTTCCGAATTGTGTTTCCATAATTTCGGTCATGGTCCGAATCACATCCGTGTGAGGCGGCGTAGTTGCAGCATAATCGAAATATTTCAAATGAGGTTAACCTCCCTTATCTCTTCGTTCATGGAATCTACAGTGAGCATTGTAACACGATACCCATACAACACAAAAAGACCAATCAGGGACAGATTGCCTTAGGCTCTGCTGTTCCCGCGTTTGATCTCTTCCGCATATGCTGAGTATCGCAAATACATTCTTTCTGTCTAGATCATATATTTCGACTGAGCCTTCTCCACTTTGGAGATATAATTCTGAGTTTCTGTAGGCAGACGATTAAGTACACTCATCAGTTCGCTATCACTGGACACGCCCAGACGCGAAACACGCCCCGGCCCCGCATTATAAGCAGCAAGTGCCATCTTCACCTCGCCACCAAAACGTTGAAGTTGAAGAGATAGATATTTAGTGCCTGCATCAATGTTCTGAGCAGGATCAAATGCATTACTCACACCCAAACCTGTAGCTGTGCCATCCATCAATTGCATAAGTCCCTTCGCACCAGCAGAAGACACTACATTCGGATTAAAATTGGATTCTGTGTCAATGACGGCTTTGATCAATGATTCAGGAACACCATATTTAGCACTTGCCTGCGCAATCAAAGATTCAAAATCCGTAGGTACAGATGCACCAGAATCCGATTTCCCGGTATTCAATAAAGCGGATAAAGACCCCACGGTGTCACTCGATGAAGAGGTAGATCCTGTATTTATATCTGGATTGTACATGCTTCCAAGTTGCAGCCACAACAGACCATCACTTGATCTTTTGGAGACTGTAGCAACGGCTTCCGAATTGCTCGTCGTATTCGCACTTGTGTCTAACAGCCCGTCCATCATACTGGCGAAATCCACTGTTGAACCAGCAGCTGCGCCTGATCCATTGGTTTGATTATTAACATTGGACAATTGTAGTTCCAACAACTGCCGCGACCCGCGTGGATCAATCTGCATGCGTTATACTCACTCCCGTATAATTAAGCTTATTATGACCTTATTCTACATCGTTTTACAGCAAGGTTCCATTGTTTTCATAAAAAATAGTTGAATCAGAGCAACTCGCTTGCGCAATTACGAAAAAAACCCTCTGCAATCACCATATATGCGTGAGAGCAGAAGGTAGTAGGTCTTCTTAAAATTTTGACCCCTTATCGTGCGAAGGGAATCATGAAAAAATAACTCAATGTGGCTACAATACCCAGTCCGATGGACCAGGCTCCCGCCGTTTTACGACCATTTACATAAGCGTAGTAACCTAGTACCGCTGCTGCAGGTCCAAGTACAATAGACCACATGAACAAGGACGCGATCCCGAAGGCAAGACCCATGTAGCCTGCAACTTTGCCTGTAGATTCCATGACTCGGTCTGCCTCATGTTTCTCAGGCACTTCTGTTGACCGCTCCACACTACGCTCAGTTCGTACAGCAGTTGGAGGGGCAACCTCCGCACCGTATTCTTCTCGATATGCTTTTCTTGGATAATCGACACGATTGCGCTGTTTTTCACTGTCACTGCTGAAATTGGCCTTAGGACGATCCGTAAAATTATACTTATTATCGTCATTTTTCACTTGAAAGCACCTCCAGTATGAATAGGGATGACTGCTTACTTGGGTTTGAACGTGTGACAGCATGTGGCAGAGGATGTACGTGCATGATCATGATGGTCAGAATCAAATGTCTCTCCGGCAAATTCCTCATGCAGACGACGAGTGGCATGTTGGTCAATGTCAATCATGATGGCATCAGCTTGGCAGAAATTATTTTCTCCCCAAAAGTTGCAGTTGGAGACACTGCATTTGACAACGGGTTTGTCATGGCTCATTTTTTATCACCTCGACTACTATTGTCTCCCCGCCACAAACCCGATATTCTCCGCCAAAATGTCAGATGATGTCATGATGGAAGTAGAACCGCCACTTGTATTTGGACATAAAAAAAACCGCCACAAGGGCGGTTTTGTCCGATTTCAGATCATGGATCAATGTTAGTTAAGCGTGATTACGCTGATTTTGCATGCGCCGTTGAGTTAAGTAGTCACTCTCATAATATGCCAGATCATCGCGCAATTCTTCGTACGTTTTGGAAACCTCAAGAATGACATCCCGTACCGAACGGATTGGCTTGTCACGGAAACGTATGGCATCTTGTCCTGTGTACGCATATCTTCCGTCTTCGGAATAACATTCATTTTTGGGATAGAAAAAGCTGTTTACGCATTGGTGATACGTATTATAAAGAGCCTTTTCGGCAAAATCGACATCAAAGTTGGCACGACGCAGCACAACGCCAAGTTTTTCGTAAGAAACTTCAGAAAAAACAAGCAGATGACGAAGATCCGAAAGAAATCCTTTGTAGAAAACGGTTGATTCTTCCGTCTGATTCTGATCCAGTTCAGGCAAAGCATTTTCATTCAAAAATTTTTCGATCCGATCGATAGCCGGTTTTAACTTTTCCCTAGTTGACTCACATGTTTTCTGTACATTGGCTGCTGACATAAAGGTAGCTCCCCCTTAAATAAGTCCTTACATATAGGTCGGCCAACGGTGGTTTTCCCCTGACCTTTGAATTCTCAGCTATAATCCTACCATAAAAAGATGACGAGCGGTATCCCTTAATCATGCTTTCCGTTTATGCAATGGAACATGCCTATTATACGCAGTTTAACTGAAAGTCTCCTGCATAAAATGATCGGCTTTTCCTAACGATAGATACAACCAGTGACAATGTTGCGTTATAGGCACTGTATGATGATTGTCCAAATGAACGAAGGAGGTTCCATCCCCTATGTCCAGACCGAAATGGGTCAATTGGGCTCTTGCAGCTGGTGCAGGAGCACTGGCCCTGAGCTTGTTGCTTCCCACATCCAATCGTCCCGAACCCAAGCCAAGCGCCATGCCTGATTCTGCTCAGGAGGAACATACGAATAAACACCGTTTAAAAGTACAGGATGTGAAAGCGACAGATCTACTCACCCGTATGGATGCCAAGCAACATCTGAGTATCCTGCTGGAGAAAACCTCCACCATGAATGATCAACAGTTAACCCGATACATGAATGATCTTCAAAGCTCACATGGACATATCAGATCCATTCATCTGATGAACAAGGATGGCTCATTGGGTAAGCATTTCGATCATGCACCCAAACAAGGAAGCAAGCAGGAGCAGCAGAAGCTTGAACATGCTTTAAAGCTCGCCCAAAAAGCAGTGAACAAACGTCAAAGCTTTGAATCCTCCTCTTTCCCACTGGGGAAAGAAAAGTATTTTGTCATGGGACAGCCATCCAAAGATGGAAAAAGAGCTGTAATTGCCTTGTTCAGCCAGAACATACTGAATTCTGTTGAACAACATCAGCGCAAAAATCTGCGTATGATTCCATATCCGCGTGAGGGTAAATTCAAGATTGAATCCGTACATCCAGATACCTTGAACGAAATCACGGTAAAAACAGGACATGATAATGCCAATGCTAGCCATTTTTACGAAAATGAAATCGTCATCCGCTTTCGACAGGACCCCGGTGAACGAGATATGCGCATCATCAAATCCGATTTAAGAACGCAATCTGCGCGCAAGCTGGGATACACGTATGTTTTTCGATCAGAACATATGAATTACAAGCAACTGCATGCCTATTTCGAAAGCAAATGGAATCCTCTGTACCTGGAGCCACATTACATGTATTTAACCAATGACACCGTAACTGAACAAACAGATGTAACGATCCCTAACGATATTTTGTTCTCCGATTATCAGTGGAACCTGCCTGCGATTGAGACTAACCGCGGCTGGAATATTACCAAGGGGGACAAGGATGTTATCGTGGCGGTGGTTGACACGGGTGTTGATATGAATCACCCAGACCTGAAGGGTAAGCTCCTTGAGGGCTATAATGTGGTTGAGCCGGGAAGCAAGCCGATGGATGATGTGGGACATGGCACACACGTCGCAGGCATTATCGGCGCTATCGTCAACAATAATGAAGGCGTGGCTGGTATGAGCTGGTATAACAAAGTACTTCCAGTCAAAGTACTGGATAACTCGGGTTCAGGGACCACATACGCTGTTGCCGAGGGCATCATCTGGGCAGCCGATCATGGAGCCAAGGTCATTAATATGAGTCTGGGCAATTATGCCGACGCACAATTTCTGCATGATGCCATTAAATACGCTTTTGACCGGGATATCGTATTGATTGCAGCCACAGGGAACGATAATACCGAGCGTCCTGGTTACCCGGCAGCTTATCCAGAAGTGTTTGCCGTGTCAGCTACGGACCCGGACATGAACAAAGCGTCGTATTCCAATTACGGGGATTATGTGGATGTGATGGCCCCAGGGTCCAGTATCGCCAGTACCTATCCAGATAATCAGTATGCAGCTTTGTCTGGAACATCCATGGCTAGCCCCCATGTAGCAGCACTTGCAGGTTTGATTCGTTCGCTGAACCCGGATTTGACCAATACGGAAGTGATGGATCTGATGCGCCAAAGTGTCATTGACCTCGGTGATCCGGGTCATGATAAGTATTACGGTTATGGGCAGATCGATGTCTATAAAGCACTGCAGGCAGCATCAGGCAACAGCGCTCCCCTACAGTTCTGGCCCCAGCATGTCAGACAACAGATGGATAACACAATGAAAAAGTATACCCCGTAATGACCGTTTCTCTGTAAAAACACAAAAGCAGCTGCGCCCCGGGGCGTCGCTGCTCTTTGGTATATATCCAATTCCCCGGGGCACCCGCTGCGATTAGCGTTTGCGAGAAGTTGTGCGGGCTTTGCCTGATTTTTTCACGGGTTTTTTCTTCGCATTGTGATTGGAAACATAGCATGGGTCTTCTTCTTCCTCTTTGACAACAACCGGGTACATGTGATGATGAATCGGAACACAGTGATGTTTTTTGATAACTTCAATCGGGTGGATGACAGGCACGATTTGTGGGATATAGTAATCCTCAACAACCTGGATCGGGTCACAGACAATCGGGCAAAGCGGTGGACAGTAATGGTTCATTTCAAAACCAACTCCCTTTCTGGTGATACTATAACCTATTGCATTAGGTAGAAAGTGGATTGGATGTATGTCCATACTCTGGAAAATTATATGAGCGGTAGCCTGTCCGCTACTGCCCCACCCTGTTGCGGTGTGACTCTCTCAATGACTCCGCACAGTACACGAAGCCCCTCCCGCAGAAGCTCGGCGTCTGTCACGGTGAAGCAGATGCGCAGACTGGATGTATCTGTCTCTCCCACATAACAGGCGGAACCGGGAAGAAATGAAACTCCGGCAGCAAGTGACTGACGGTGAAGTTCACGCATGTCCAGATTATGCTGCAGTTGAAGCCACAGATTGAGTCCACCCTCTGGCAAACGCCAGTGCATGCCGGTAGTAGCATACCTTTCCAATACTTCGGATGCTACACACAAGCGAGAATACAATTCATCCCTTAACCGGGATACATAGTCACCATACTGATTCTGAATAAAAGATTGCAAGGCTTTCTGGGTAAGTAGTGGACTACCCAAGTCCGCCGTAGATTTCGCAGCCACAAGTCGGGTTAATACACTTCCGTCTGCGATAGCGCAGGCTACACGACAACCAGGGGATAACACCTTGCTAAAGCTTTTGATGTATACCACATGACCTGTCCCATCCATCGATTTGATGGAAGCCGGCGGAGGGTCACGAAAATAAAGATCAGCAAACGGGTCATCCTCCAGAATGAGACAGTGGTAACTTTGTGCGAGATTAAGGAGCTGAGCTCGCCTTCTTGCACTCATCGTAATGCCCGTTGGATTGTGATAAGTCGGAATCGTATAGATCAGCTTGGGCGGATAGGTATCACACAGACGAGTTAACAGATCAATACGCATGCCTTCATCATCCATGGGCACCGTAATGATCTTGGCCCCTCTGCTCGTAAATACATCAATGGCACCCGTATAGGTTGGTGCCTCCATGTACACCACATCACCAGGACCGACAAAAGTCCGTGCAACAAGATCAATTCCCTGTTGAGCCCCGCTTGTGATCAGCATTCGTTCAGGTGTCGCCTGTAGTCCACGCTCGGCAAAATGCGTAGCAAAGGTCTGCCTGAGTTCCCGATCTCCCTGAAACGATCCGTACGCTGCCATACGCTCTGCATGATCAGAAGTTAAGCGGTAGGCACTGTCGATAATCTCGCGTGTAGGCAGCAGTTCAGGCTGAATAGAAGACATATGAAATTCATACTCTACCTGAGGTGACGTATCAAAATGTCTCCAGAGCTGTGCTCGCGGCAAATAATCCACCAGTGCCATCTGCCAATTCCATGGCGTACTGGATTCGTTATTTCCATTGATTCGCGGAGTAAAATCCATATCTTCCATCTGATCCGGTTGTACCGCACCTCTTACATAACAACCTTTGCCTTGGGAGCAGGTGATCAATTGAATCGCTTCGAGTTCAGCATATGCTTTGGATACGGTGACCAGGCTGACACCCAGATCAGTGGTCATTTTACGAATGGAAGGAAGCCTTGTTCCGGGCTCAATGAGACCTGATCTGATGCGATCTGCAATCGTTAACGCAATCTGCACGTACAATTTGGTACTGCTTCCCCGCTTTAACTCAATATGCATGCGTGCTCCTCCCAACTGTTATGATCTTCATTTTACTGTTATAGTGCACTCCGTCTAATATAGTTTATAATATCAGTATAACAGTGAATAACAGGAGATGAGAATAACATGAGTATCCCATGGTCCAAAATGGCACAAAACACCCCGTCCTCTGTCGTTCGCGACATGCTCCAGGCCGCTCAGGCACCTGGAATGATCTCCCTAGCCGGAGGGTTACCAGCCCAGACTTCATTCCCGCTGGAAGCCATTCGCGTTGCATATGAAAAGGTATTTATGGGCGGAGCAGCCGCTCTTCAATATGCGGAGACTGAAGGTTACCGTCCTCTCCGCGCTCAAATTGCCAAACGTCTTGAATCCAAGGGTATTCCCGCTTCACCCGACCATATGCTCCTGACTACAGGCTCACAACAATCCATTGATTTGGTTTGCCGAATTCTTCTCAATCCAGGCGACAGCGTATTGGTTGAATCTCCAACCTATCTCGCTGCCCTGCAGGTTATTCATTCCTACCAGGCCGAGTCTCACGGCGTAGCCTGTGATGATGACGGAATGCTGCCGGAATCGCTGGAAGAACAGCTCCAGTTGCATCGTCCAAAACTCGTCTATATTAACCCAACGTTCTCCAATCCCACAGGTAAAGTGTGGTCACGTGCAAGAAGACAGCAAGCCGTGGATCTGTGCCGCAAGTATGGCGTGCTCATTCTGGAAGATGATCCCTATGGTGAAATTCGGTTCAATCCGGAGCAGTTGGATGTCCCTGCACTCGCCGAACTGGATGCAGCATCCTATGATGGACCTTCCAATGTCATCTACACCAGTACATTCTCCAAAACGGTAGCACCAGGACTTCGTACCGGCTGGATTTTGGCTGCTCCCGATATTGTCAAAATAGCTGCCCGGGCCAAACAGGGTGCGGACTTGCATTCCAGTAGCATCGACCAGAGAGCTCTTCATGCACTGCTTGAATCTTTTGATCTGGATGTGCATATCCGCCATATTTCACAGGATTATGAACAACGAATGATAACACTCACCACACTCATGGCAGCCAAATCATGGGAAGGCATCTCATGGAATTCACCACAAGGTGGCATGTTCTTGTGGTTGCAACTGCCGGAAGGTATGCTGGCAAGCAATCTGTTCACTTACGGCATTCAGGAGAAAGTATGCATTGTCCCAGGTGATTCCTTCTACGCGGGTACACCAGAGTTAAACCGCATGCGTGTCAATTTCACTCACACCGATCCCGAACTTCTCCCTGAAGCCGTGGAACGAATGGATCGTGCCATTCAACGCTGGCATGCTTCGTTAACATCGGACAGTGTCGTTACACTGTAATGAACTGTCATGAACGGTTCGCGATATATTAGCGTATGAGGTTGACTAACTTGATATGAGAAACAAAAAAAGGCGGCAGGCCCGAGAATCTCGGAACTGCCGCCTTTTTCTATAGAACCTGTTATCAACAGGAATTATGTTTTTACAGATGTTCATGGGTCCTTCTGATCAGTCAGGCCATCGGATGATTCATACGAGTTGTCCTCGACTGATAGGTGGACTACATTGTGTTGCTAGTTGCTATGGTTTTGTTGTTGCAGTTAGGAAAGCTTACCGTAAGCCGGGTTCTGTGCTCTTCGTGGTTCATACGGGAACTACCCTCCCACCAGAAGCGACAATCATCTATCTAGGCCATACATTGCTGCACAGCTCAAGCGACCAACCTAGACACACCTCGGGCTAAGGCTGCCTTCTCCGAAGAGACGACTGTGTCCCATTAGGTCTTGCTCCAGATGGGGTTTACCAGGAACGAAGTCACCAGCGTTCCTCGGGGTCTCTTACACCTCGGTTCCATCCTTGCCTGTGCCGGAAGATCCGGCCATCGGCGGTCCATTTCTGTGGCACTATCCTTCAACTCGCGCTGACTGGACGTTATCCAGCATCCTGCCCTGTGGAGCCCGGACTTTCCTCTCGTGGCAACAAAGGCCACCAGCGATTGTCTGTCAAGCTTTCCGAACAACATTACATAGTATACAGGCATTTGGGTTCCCAGACAAGCTTAATATTAATGGGAACCACGCAGGCCCTTCTCTTTTTTAAAGAAACTGGAATACTTCCGTATTTACCTCAGAGGCAGTAACTTGTGTATCATATCGTTTATCTTGCAAACGGGAACGAAGCCAATCGGCTGTTTTCGGTTTCATTATCTTCTCCGAATTATGTCCGGGATCAATGATACACATGCCTGCCATCAACGCATCATGGGCTGTGTGATAGTCAATGTCCCCGGTCACAATAACATCTGCACCTTTGAAACGGGCTGTGAGAGCGTATCGGCTGCCAGAACCGCCAAGAACCGCTGCCTTTTTGATCTGCTTGGTCAGATCTCCTACAACACGAACATGAGACACATTGAATTGGGTCTTTACGACCTCCACCAGCTCACCTAATGTCTTAGGCTCCCTAAGGGGCCCCAAGCGTCCCAGACCGAGCGTACGGCCTTTTAAATCCATGGCATAGAGATCATAGGCCACTTCTTCATACGGGTGAGCTTTAAGCATCGCTTGAACGACCTTACTGCGCAGACTTTGAGGTACAATCGTCTCAATCCGCATTTCTTCCACACGTTCCATCTGTCCCTGGGTACCGATAAACGGCTGTGTTCCTTCGCCTGGTACAAACGTTCCTGTACCTTCGGTGTTAAAGCTGCACTTGTTGTATTGACCGATACTTCCGGCTCCGGCTTCCAGAATGGCCTGAAGGACCTGTTCATGATGCGTACGAGGTACGAATACTGCCAGCTTGTACAGATGATCAGTATGTACATCCTCCAGTGATTCCTTGCTCTCGATGCCGAGTGCTTCAGCCATCCAGTCATTCATGCCACCTTCAGCTACATCCAGATTCGTATGGCTAATATAGACTGCAATATCATGCTTGATCAGCTTCTCATACAACTTCCCCATAGGTGTATCCGTACTCAGTGACTTGACCGGTCGGAAGATGATGGCATGATGAGCGATAATCAGATTAGCACCCACGCGAATCGCTTCGTCAACCACTTCATTCGTCACATCCAAAGCGACAAGCACGTGACTGATTTCCTTTTGCAAACTGCCGAGCTGAAGACCAATGCGGTCATCGGGTACAGCCAGATGTTTTGGAGCGAGTTGCTCCATCAGTTGAATTACAGTTTGACCTTTGGCAAACATGCCAAAACCTCCTTCAAGTTTGCGATAAGACGTTCCACCTCAGCTGCCTTGTCCCGGGAAGAATCTTGATCAGATTTGGAGATAGAGTGCACAACACCTTGCAATTTGACGATCTCACTTTCCCATTTGACAAAGAACACGTCCGTTGGACGATCCGTCAAATACGGTCCCATACGCAGCAGTAAATCTTCAGTCAATTCTGCCCCGCCTTGAAGCGGACGCGCACGGTATACCTCCACATTGGCAATTGGACTTACGGATTGTGGCATCGCGGTTATAATCTCATAGATCTTACCATCTTCTTCAAGCAACTGCTCTGCTACAACCACCCAGTGATGTTCCAGCAACCAACGTCTAAGGATATCCTCTCCCACATTCGGTTGCAGAATAAGCAACTGTACCCCTGCCAGTTTGGATAAACCCCGGTCCAAAATGGAGGCAATCAGGGCCCCCCCCATACCTGCAATGGTGATGACATCCACCTCTCCCGCAGAGATCACATCCAGCCCGTCTCCGCGGCGTACCGTAATTTTTTCTTTTAGGCCAGCATCGCTGACTTGTTTGCATGCAGCATCATAGGGACCAGGATTAACTTCCCCAGCTACTGCATTTGCAGCTTTCCCACTACGTACTGCAGCTACTGGCAACAATGCGTGGTCTGAACCGATATCAGCCATGCGGCTGCCCTCGGGAATTTGATCATGTATTCGTTGTAATCGATTCGAAAGTTTCATGGAACACCTACACCATTCATTTAATTTATTGATTTGCATTGAGCAAGGAAAAGCGATAAAATGAAATCCAATCAAACATTTCAAGGATGAATTTCCAAAAGAAAGAAATCAAGACGTTCAAATTAAACATAAAGGAGACCCCGCCGCCGCTAAAGCGTCATGCGGAAAGTCTCCCATAGTTCGATTTATTCGAGGAAATCCTTGAGTCGTTTACTGCGACTCGGGTGGCGCAATTTCCGAAGAGCTTTGGCTTCGATCTGACGAATACGCTCACGCGTAACACCAAATACCTTACCCACTTCTTCCAGCGTTCTTGTCCGTCCATCGTCGAGACCGAAACGTAGACGAAGAACATTCTCTTCACGCTCAGTCAATGTATCCAGTACATCTTCGAGCTGTTCTTTCAGTAACTCATATGCAGCAGCATCCGCTGGAGCCAGTGCTTCCTGATCCTCAATGAAGTCACCCAGATGAGAATCGTCCTCTTCACCAATTGGTGTTTCCAGAGAAACCGGTTCCTGTGCAATCTTCGTAATTTCACGAACTTTCTCCACACTCAGATCCATCTCCGCAGCGATTTCTTCTGGAGTTGGTTCACGCCCAAGTTCCTGCAACAGCTGACGGGATACCCGGATCAGCTTATTAATCGTCTCGACCATGTGCACGGGAATACGAATGGTACGTGCTTGGTCAGCAATCGCACGAGTGATCGCCTGACGAATCCACCATGTCGCATACGTACTGAACTTGTATCCTTTTTTGTGGTCGAACTTCTCAACCGCTTTGATTAGACCCATATTACCTTCCTGAATCAAATCAAGGAACAACATTCCACGTCCAACATAACGCTTGGCGATACTGACAACGAGCCGAAGGTTCGCTTCAGCCAGACGGCGTTTGGCTTCTTCATCCCCGTTTTCAATCCGTTTAGCCAGTTGTACTTCATCATCTGCTGACAACAAGGGTACACGACCAATTTCTTTGAGATACATACGAACAGGGTCATTGATTTTGATTCCAGGAGGCAAGCTCAGATCATCATCAAAGCGGAACTCTTCGTCTCCCTCTCTGGTGTTGTTCTCGGAATCTTCACTAGGACGAAGTGTAACCTCTTCATCATTTTCATTCACAACATCAATACCCAGATCGCTCAGTTGCTCGTAGAACTCATCCATTTGCTCTGCATCCTGCTCAAACGGAGAGAGTTTCTCTATAATTTCTTTGTAATTCAGCGAAGCTCTTTTCTTACCTGCTTCAATCAATTGATCTTTAACCTGATCCAGTGTCAATTCTGTTTCTAGTTCAGTATGCTGATCATTCGCCATAATTCGACTCCCTCCTCCCTAGAAACATCCAATAATAAGACGTTCACTGTCTCTCTAGGGCAATCATTTCAGTTGCAATCTGTGCCGCGCGTACAGAATCACCTGCCCGCTCTGCAGCAATCATTTCTTCTTTTTTCATTTCGTACTGTTTCTTACGCGGATACTTCAGCACTTCTCTGATGCAATCGTCGAGCATTTGAATACTCCATTCACCTGGACCATCCATCATCGAGATTGAACTGACCGTCTTTTCCAGGCGATCGTCATGCAGTGAAGACATAAAACGACTTGTATCCGACGGTTTGCCTTGCGCATAGTAGGCATATAGATAAGCAGCAATAGCTGCATGATCATCCAAGTTAAAAGCTTCACCAAGATGCTGATTCACGTACTGGGCAGCCTCATCATCCTGTAACATCCAGGCGATCAGTTTACGTTCAGCAGCGTGGTAAGCTGGCAACAGATTCGGTGTAGGCACCTGCCTATTTTGTTGCCTACCATTATTCCACCTTCTCGGGTTATTATCCCCATACTGGAGGTTATTTTTCATCGCCTCCCGTTCTTCATTGCACTCCTGCTTCAATGTTTCGTAAGATACGTCCACTTCTGCAGCTAGTTCACGAAGATACACTTCCCGTTCTGTCGGAGAAGGTAAGGGGGCAATCAATTTCACTGCTTCCTTTGAATAGGCGATTTGTCCGCCACCCTCTAGCAGTATATGGTTTTTTTTTAGGTTTATAAGTTTAAATTTTGTAGTTGTCACGGCACCATCCACAATCTGGTTTTGGAACCGTTCACCACCATGCTTTCGGATAAAATCATCCGGGTCAAGTCCCTCAGGAATGAGAGCAACTTTGACCTGTAACCCGGCTTCCTCAAGAATGGGAAAGTTTTTGAGTGCTGCAGCCTGTCCTGCTCGGTCGCCATCATAGCATAATATGACTTCGTCACACATCCCTTTGAGCATCAGTGCCTGATTCTCGGTTAGGGCAGTACCCATTGCAGCTACACCATTCTGGATATCCTGATCCCATGCGGAGATGACATCACCATATCCCTCGAACAAAATGGCTTGTCTTTGTTTGCGAATTGCATTTTTGGCATGATGCAGATTATAGAGAACACGGCTTTTGTTAAATAACCGGGTTTCCGGTGAATTTAGATACTTAGGTTGCCCGTCTCCCAATATACGTCCTGCAAATGCAATGGGCTTACCACTCCTGCCATTAATCGGGAACATAATCCTGTCACGGAATCGGTCCACATATCCCTGGCCCTCATTTCGGGGTGACAGAAGCCCACCCTTTTCCATCTCTTCGAGCGGATAGTTACGTTTCTCAAGAAATTGCACTAATGTGTCCCAACGATTTGGTGCAAACCCGATCTGAAACTGATCGATCAGCTTGTCGCCAAAACCTCGTGAGCGTAAATATTCCATGGCTGACTTGCCATGCTCTGTATTTTTCAACAAAAAATGATACAGCTTCGCGGTAAGCTCATAGGCCTCCAACAGACGTTCCGTCTCCGGATTCACATGAGCAGATTCACGACCTTGCCAGTCACCCATAGAGATATGACTTTCTTCCGCCATTGTCTTAACAGCCTCGGGAAAGGATAACCCTTCGATTTCCATCCTGAATTTGATGGCATTTCCACCCGTGCCGCAACCGTAGCAGTAGAAAATTTGTTTCTCAGGTGTAACGGTGAACGAAGGCGTCTTCTCGGAATGAAAAGGACAGAGACCCTTCATATACTTCCCTGTTTGGTCAGATGCACAAATCTGCTCACCGTATCGACGATATCATGCTGCTGTAATACCGATTCAATAATACTTTCGGGTATACCGCCTTGTCCGCTACTCATCTTGTGCCACCTTCATCTCTTAACACGTAAATATAATTCGATAAACTTACACATTCTCCTGCAAATCTTTTAAAAGTTTTGTCAGTTTATGTTGAAAAAATTCACGATCCTGCTCTGTGAAAGGCTTTGGGCCTTTCCCGTAATGGCCTCTTTTTCGTGCTTTGGCTGCAGTATGACGAGAATCCAACATGAAATCAATGTCACGATCGTTATACTCACGACCACGAAAGGATAAAACATAACAACGTTTGCCGAGCGCAAGTGCCGCAAGTCCATAGTCCTGAGTGATAACCACATCGTATGGCTTAATATGATTGGCAATATACAAGTCTGCGCTCTGATCACTGCGATCCACTTGCACGGTACGCACCCCTTCTCCCCTTGAAGCAAATGATCAAATGAAGAGACTAAAAGTACAGGGATGTTGAAAAGGCGAGCGGTTTGCGCAATCTCGGTTTTGACCGGGCAAGCATCACCATCCACCACAATATGGCATATATTTAACTCACTCAAACCCAGACCACCCGGTTTCATAAAATAGCTGCATACTGTAATATACGACCCCGGCCAGGCAAAATCCTTCTGCCCAGACAATGGAAATCAAAGGCTAATATACGGAGCGGTTGTTAAAAATACATTTCACAACCCGTTCCGTATATTTATACCCTCATATATCCTTCTTTAATACTGAATTTCAGCTTTGCCTCAAGTCTGTGGAACAGGACTCATGAAATACTCCCCATTACCAAACCAACTTGGAAAAATCAGCAAATGCTTTCAAGTCACGATCAATGGCTGCAAGCAAGGCAAGACGGTTGGCACGAACAGCTTCATCTTCAGCCATAACCATGACCGAATCGAAGAATGAGGTAACATCGTCCCTCCATGCAGATGCAATAGCCAACGCTTCAGCAGCATCGTGCTGAGTCAATGCCTGACGATACTCTGCATTCGTTCTGCTCCATGACTCGTGTAACTGGCGTTCTCCATCTTCTGTGAACAGTTCCGGATGCACGGAAGCATTGGATGCTTTAGCAGCCAAATTACCCACACGGTTGAATGATTCAACCGTCGTTTTGAATGCATCCCCTGTCAGAACAGCCGCCATTAACGCTTCACCTTTTGGAACAACAGCGCTGATATCATCGAATCCGGAAGAAATCACTGCATCTACTACGTCATAGCGCACCGTCTCGGACAACAATTTCTTCACACGAAGACCGAAGAAGTCCTGCAGATCTTTACGAACCTCTTCATCTGCACGTTTCAACAGGTTCATCTGTGCATGCACTCGTAGAGCCACTCCGAACACGTCTGACAAAGTCAGCGGAAGCTTATGATCCAGCAAAATCTGTACAATACCTGCAGCCTGGCGGCGCAGAGCATACGGATCTTGAGAACCCGTTGGAATGATGTTAATGGAGAAGCATCCCACGATCGTATCCATTTTGTCCGCAGCACTTACAATGGCACCGATCAGAGAAGCTGGAGATTGATCCCCGGCGAAACGCGGCTGATAGTGTTCAAATACGGCTTTGGCCACTTCTTCTTTTTCGCCAGCTTTACGAGCGTAATCCTCACCCATCACACCTTGCAGTTCAGGGAATTCCCCCACCATAAGCGTCACCAGATCGAATTTGCAGATATCTGCCGAACGACTAACCGACTCAGCAACATCCGTGGAAACATGTAGCTTAGCGGCCAATCCATCGACGATCTTGCGAATACGACGCACTTTATCTCCAACCGTACCCAGCTCTTCCTGGAAGACGATGCTTTCCAGCTTCGACAATGCGTCCTTAATCTGCAACTTCTGGTCTTCCTCGTAGAAGAACTTGGCATCGGACAGACGTGCACGCAGTACTTTTTCATTCCCTTTTGCGATGACATCCAGAGAATCACGTCCTCCATTACGCACCGTCACGAAGTATGGCAACAACTGCCCTTCACTGTCCAATACAGGGAAATAACGCTGATGCTCACGCATGGAAGTAATCAATACTTCTTGTGGGATATTCAAAAATGAAGAATCGAACGTTCCGAACAATACCGTGGGTGTTTCCACCAGGAACAAAACTTCTTCAAGCAAATCTTCCTTAATCGCGATATCCCAATTTTTCTCTGCAGCCAGTGCCTGAATCTGGGATACAATCATGTGTTCACGTTCTTCGATATTTACAATAACATGTTCGGAGCGCAGCACTTCCACATAAGAAACCGGATTGGAAATTACAGCCTCATTTCCGAGAAAACGATGTCCGCGAGTCACATTACCAGATTTCACGCCTGTCACTTCAAGCTCGATGACATCACTGCCAAGCATAGCCACGATCCAGCGGATAGGACGTACAAACTTGAAATCATAGGAAGCCCAACGCATGAATTTCGGGAATGTCATGGCATGAAGCACAGACAGAAGTCCTTCACCGATTACAGATGCGGTTTCCACACCTTTACTGCTCTTCGAAGCATAGATGTACTCGACACCATTCAGTTCCTTGAACGTAAACTGGTCCGGTTCAACGCCTTGACTGCGGGCAAACCCCAGTGCAGCTTTGCTCCAATTCCCACTGTCGTCCTGTGCAATTTTACGTGAAGGACCTTTCACTTCTTCCTCAATATCTTCTTGTTTGTCAGCAACATTCTGAATCACAACAGCCAGTCGGCGAGGTGTGGCATACGCATTCACTTCCCCATAAGCAATACGAGATGCATCAAGCCATTTCACGACACGTTCTTGCAGTTGCGCAATCGCTGCACGCATGAAGCGCGCAGGTACTTCTTCCAGCCCAATTTCAAACAACAGATCCTTAGACATGCTCGGTTCCCCCTTTCTTGATCAGCGGGAAGCCTAGCTTCTCACGCTCTTCCATATATGTTGCAGCGACTTGGCGAGCCAGATTACGAACACGCGTGATGTAGCCGGTACGTTCCGTTACACTGATAGCTCCGCGAGCATCCAGCAGGTTGAACGTATGGGAACATTTGAGTACATAGTCATATGCCGGGAATACCAAATGCTGTGCCATTGCTTTGTTCGCTTCTTCTTCATGCATGTTGAAGAGAGTGAATAGCATTTTAACATCGGATACTTCAAACGTATATTTTGAGTGTTCAAATTCCGGCTGACGGAACACATCACCATAAGTGATACCTTCCACCCACTCCAAATCAAACACATTCTCTTTTTCCTGGATGTAAGAAGCAAGACGCTCCATACCATACGTAATCTCAACAGCTACCGGATTCGTTTCGATCCCACCAACCTGTTGGAAATACGTAAATTGTGTGATTTCCATTCCGTCCAACCATACTTCCCAACCTAGACCTGCACAGCCAAGGGAAGGATTTTCCCAGTTGTCCTCAACAAACCGAATGTCATGTTTGAGCGGATCAATGCCCAGACGTTCCAGACTTTCCAAGTAGATCTCCTGAATATTGTCCGGAGAAGGTTTGATAATAACCTGGAACTGATGATGCTGGTACAGCCGGTTTGGGTTCTCCCCATAACGTCCGTCTGAAGGTCGACGGGAAGGCTCAACATAGGCCACTTTCCAAGGTTCTGGTCCAAGCGAACGTAAAAAGGTCATCGGGTTCATCGTACCTGCCCCTTTTTCCGTATCGTATGGCTGGACAATTATACAGTTATGCTCAGCCCAGAATTGTTGCAGCGTCAGAATCATCTGCTGAAAATTCATAATCATGCTCCTTTTCAATGGTTTGTTAGCAAGCTTAGAACGGGTGAAGACAACAATAAATAGCCCCCGTCCTACGCCTGTTGTACAGACGTAGGGACGAGAGCTATTCCCGCGGTTCCACCCTACTTGGCTTGAATCAAACAGGCTACCCTGTCTGTTCAGGCCCACTTTTCCGTGTCCATTCATGCTCCCGAGTGCCGTTTCAAAGACCGATTCAGCCAGGCTCCCACCATCCCCGGCTCGCTCATTCATAATGAACAACCATCGTACAAAGGATTGTTCTCCATAAATGCAATAAATTCAGTCTTTTACTTTCTCGTTCAATGCATGTCTCCTAAAGAGAAATTATATTTCATATTATATAAAAACCAGTATGAAGTCAAGATATATTTCACTCACACATATAACGCCTTAAATCCCGTACTTCTCCATCTGATCGATGAAAGAACGGGATTTAAGATTCAGACCCAGTTGATGATCCATAAAGGCTCGCATCACCTTTTTGATCTCATCACGGGTAAACTCACTCACGGATATATTCCCCAAGCGTTGCAGGTCCAACTGCGTAAACAAACGCAATAACTTCAGAGCCTTTGGACTGACTGACATCGCTGGAGGATCATAATGTTTGCATGCACGACACAGGACGCCACCTAGTCTGGGACTAATAAACAATTGCTCATCCGGTCGCTCGTGGTTACAGGAGATGCACTCATCCAACTGCGGACCATAACCGGATGCCTGTAAAATTTTCATCTCGTACAGACTCGTAATGACAACGGGGTCTTTCTCTTCCTTCAACGCCTGCAAACACGCCTTTAGCTGTTTGAACCAAAATGTACCTGTCTCTTCATCCTGAAGCACTCGATCCAATAGTTCACACGCATATGAGGCATAAGAGGCCTTGACCAGATCTTCACGCAACTCATGATATGATTCAACAATTTCTCCAGCATTAAGTGTGCCCAGACCCGTATTGCGAAAATAAACATATTGACCAAACGTAAACGGCTGCACCAGTGCAGCATGTCGGCTCTTGGGCTTTTTGGCACCGCGGACGAGTACCCCTACTTTCCCGCCACTTTCGGTGCAAAGCGTAATGATTTTGTTCCCTTCGCCGTAGTCCATGCTGCGGATGACAATCCCTTCCACCCTGTATAGCATGCCTCGTCACCTAACCATTCCCGAATCAGCCACTTATCCTTCGACTTCTTCATCTTCAATCACTTCGCTTGCATTATCCGACTCCTGTCCTAACGAGTTACACGCCTCGGTATATAACAAATAGGACTCCACATCCCCCGTCATCGCAAAAACCTTCCACGAAAAATCTCGCATCGGAATTTCATCCTCTCTTCGGAAATGACGTCTGCATCTACCAAATAGGATGGAGTCTTGCAAGGTAAACTATGTGTTGCAATTACTGGATACAGCTTCGATTATTAGTCACGACCAAAGCCAAGATCGCGCAGAACCCGGTCCTGATTTCTCCAGTCTTTTTTCACTTTAACCCACAGATCCATGAAGATTTTGGAGCCGAGCAGGTTTTGAATGTCGTGTCGGGCGCGTTTACCCACTTCTTTGAGAAGGGCACCCTGCTTCCCGATAATAATCCCTTTTTGCGAATCCCGTTCCACAAAGATGACGGCTGAGATATACACGACACCGTTATCCTGTACTTTCATATCCTCAATGGTTACGGCAATAGAGTGTGGCACTTCTTCACGAGTCATCTGCAGAATTTTCTCACGGATCAACTCTGCACATACAAACTGCTCTGGGTGGTCAGTAATTTGGTCATCAGGATAGTACTGTGGGCCTTCCGGCAGATACTTACCGAGCTGTTCCAGTAATGTGCTGACATTACTGCCATGCTTGGCAGACACAGGGACAATTTCAGCGAAATCGTGCAATTTGCGATACTCTTCAATAAGTGGTAATAGAGCTTCAGGCTCAATTTTGTCAATTTTGTTCATGACGAGAATGACAGGCGTACGGATATTTTTCAGCTGTTCCGCAATATAGCGGTCACCACCGCCCATACCTTCGGAAGCATCAATCAAGAATAAGGCTGCCTCCACTTCACTCAGTGTATTCAAAGCGGTCTGGTTCATATAATCGCCTAATTTGGACTGACGTTTATGAATCCCTGGTGTATCCAGAAAAACGATCTGTTGATTGTCCGATGTATATACACCGTGAATTTTATTACGGGTTGTTTGCGGCTTGTCCGACATAATTGCAATTTTCTGTCCAATGACTTGATTCATCAGAGTGGATTTACCAACGTTTGGACGTCCGATAATGGCTACAAAACCGGATTTGAATTTTTGTTTTTTCATATGTTCCTCCTCAGGCGCCTAGGCCTGGAATGTATTGGTTTATTTTTTGGCGGAATTCAGATCAGAAGGTCCAAATGCCCATGGTAAAAGTTCGGCAACAGTAGTCTCTTGCAGATCACCTTTCATGTTCCCCAAGATGACTTTCATATCGGGTTCACACAGTTCGTACATGACTTGACGACATACACCACACGGGGCAATCGGACCATCCGTATCTCCTACAATGGCAATGGCCTTGAAACTGCGAGGCTGCTGTCCTCCTGCAATAGCACTGAACATGGCTGTACGCTCAGCACAGTTGCCTGGTGTATACGCAGCATTCTCGATGTTACAACCATGATGCACATGTCCTTCACTGTCAAGCAAAGCTGCACCTACACCAAAATGGGAATACGGCGTGTACGCTTTCGTACGTGCCTTAATCGCTTCCTGCATCAACAAACTATTATCCATCATTATTCTCTCCCTTAGGGTGCAATATAAAATCAAACTAGTGCATTAACACTGGACACTCCGCTGTCAGAACAACCTTCCGAGCGCTGTTATCCCCAGATTTTTTTGATCCCTTTATTAAGGGGAAATCCGGGGATAAAGGCGCACACTCCGTTTCTTCAAGTTTCTTCTGACCTCTCCGTTATCGTGTTTGCATCAAGTCACTTTATATTAGTGTGTAGTATTAAAATCAAAACAAAACAAAATCAGTACAAACCTAGCAAGCTCATCACCGGCTTAATAAATACAATACAGCCGATGATGACAGCGAATACCGCAGCCAGCAGAACTGCTCCGGCCGCGGTGTCCTTCGCCGCTTTTGCCAGCGGATGGATGTGGGGATGTGCCAAATCAACGGCAGCTTCTACAGCGGTGTTCATCATTTCGGTCACGAGAACCATAAAGACAGCTGTCAGCACAAACATCCAGTCTGTTCTTGTAATTCTGAAAAAAAAGCCAGCTGCACACATCAAAACGGCAACTCCCGTGTGAACTCTCACATTACGCTGAGTCCGCAACCCATATGCGATACCTTCCGCAGCATTGCGGAATACCAGACCCCAGGAGCGCCTTTTCATTATCGTGTCAACCCGGCCTGGGCCAATACCGCTTCTTGTTTGCCCATCATCTCGGCTTCACTGGCTTCATCCTGATGGTCATACCCGAGCAGATGCAAGAAACCATGAACAAACAAAAAACCAAGCTCACGTTCAAAGGAGTGACCATATTCCTCACTTTGCAGGATGGTTCGGGGCACGGAAATAATGATGTCTCCGAGAACATCCGGCATTTCTTCCATTTCTTCATCTTCGTCAAGCTCATAGATAATATCGAGTTCTTCATCCACCGTCTCGTTCATCGCAAAAGATAATACATCCGTTGGACGGTCAATGCCCCGATAATCACGGTTCAACTCATGAATCTGCTCATCGTTCACAAAAGTCAGAGCAACTTCCCCGTCTGCAACCCCTTCTGATTCTCCGGCCAGTTCTAGCAACTGTTCCAGCATTGCAATCATCGGTTCTGTAATTTCTTTATCCTGTTGTTCATTATTCCATGCCAGGTTAAGACTCATTCTTCCATAACTCCTGTCTGCTCATATTATTTAATCAACCCGCCTCGGGCGACGTTGGCTTCGGTCTCTTGATCTCCTCCGGATATTCAATCCTGGAATGGAAGATCCCCATCACCGTTTCCTTCAGCGTTCTGGAGACGATATCCAGTTCACGCATGGTGAGATCACAATCGTTGAACTGATGATCATCCAGACGCCCTTTAATAATTTTCTCGATCATTGACTCTACTTGTTCCACCGTAGGTTTACGCAAAGATCGAACCGCAGCTTCTACACTGTCTGCAATCCCAACAATAGCAGATTCCTTGGACTGAGCTTTGGGACCAGGGTAACGGAAATCATTTTCCGTGAAGTCTGGTTCCACTCCTGCCTCTTCTGCCTGACGTAGTGCCTTGTGATAGAAGAAGTGCAGGAATGTGGTGCCGTGGTGCTGCTCCGCGATATCCCGAATAGGTCTGGGTAGCTTATAGTCTTTTTGCATCTCCACACCATCCCGTGCATGGGCAACAATAATGGACTTGCTCAGTTTAGGATCTATTGAATCATGCGGATTTTCCATATTGTTCTGATTCTCAATAAAATAGATCGGTCGTTTGGTCTTGCCGATATCATGATAGTAAGACCCGACTCGGCACAGCAATCCGTTCGCTCCAATGGCCTCAGCCGCAGCTTCAGACAGATTCCCCACCATAACGCTGTGATGATAGGTACCTGGTGTCTCTGTCAGCAACTTGCGCAGAAGAGGATGGTTAGGATTAGACAATTCCACCAGTTTGAGCGCTGAAAGAATACCAAATGCAGTTTCAAAAAATGGCATCAGCCCAATGACAAATATGGCAGTCAACACGCCCCCGGCAAATGCAAATCCAACGCCATAAAGCGTCGTGGTTCGGTTCCAGTCTCCCGAGTCAATCAAAGCCAGGGTGAATACAGCCATGGACCCGAACATGCAGACCATAATGGCCCCTTTCAGAATCGTCGATCGCTGGCTTGCCCGATGTGTCGCAAAGATGGCAACAAACGAAACTACCACAGCGAAGAAACCCAGTTCAAAGTCAAAAAGCTGTCCCTGATGTGTGTTCAAAATAACGCTGGACAACATCCCAATCAGAATCGAACATACAAAGGCAAGCGACGTATCCAGCAATAGTGCAATTAACATTGCTCCTACTGCAACAGGCGCAAGGAAGCCCACATAAGACCTCTCATTCGTCTGGATAATAGCCGTTACATGCATAACCACAATAGTAATAATAAAAATGAGAACAAGCATTAACAGCTGCGCATTATTGTATTTAAAATGCGTTCCGCTGCACTGCTGAATATACATCAGAATTGCTGCCGACAACAGGCAGGAAAACATAAGAAGTCCAAGCTGTGGCCAGTAGTTCACTTCATTTTTCAGCAAATCATTCTCATCCAGCAGCGTATACATCTCCGGGGTGATCATCTCACCTTTGGCAACTAACGTGTCCCCTTGCTTAATAAATACAGTTTGTGTGTTCTCACGCGCCTGAACCTTCGCTTCCTTGGTTCCCTCTTCATCGTAAAAGCGGTTAGAGGTCACCACCAGGCGAGCGAGTTCTTGCACAACCTCACGTTGCGTACGCTTACTAAGAGAACTGACACTCACCATCTCAGCTACTTTGGCACGCGCAGTGGTTGCATCGCTGATCTGATCCGTCATTAATCGGGCAACAATGTCTCTGGCAACAGGCTTCATCTCTTGAATATCATCTGAAGTCAATCGCGAGATCTTGATGTATGTCTCTTCGGGAATACGGTAGCTCTGTTCCTGTACCACATTTCTGATCTCTTCCAAAAGAGTCTCGGAGTATGTACCGGATTTCCGATTATTATTAATATAATTAGACACAAAATCCTTATGGCGCTGCGGAATTTCATCCCGATAAATATCAATCTTGTCCTGACTTGAGATCTGATCATCCTGATTCAGTCGATCTACACGATCAAGCAGGGTTGTCATCAAATTTTCGTTTCGCATCTGTACGATCTGATATATCGGCTGTACCCGTTCAGCTGCTTCTTCCTGTGCTTTGAGTGTGGCCTTGTTATTCGGAATCTGCATGGGCGCAGCAATATCCACTTCACTCCGAGTACCTTCCTGAATATCATACCGCTCGGGGAGCAACTTGGAAGCCAGACTCACGTAGAAAAGGATCACCAGAAACAAAAACAGAAGATAGCGCGCCCACACGCTATACTTCCATCCTGTAGCTTTATTCTGAAAAGATTTGCCTTTTGACGGTTCCTTCGAGGTCACTTTAGACAATCCCTTTCTATGCTTGATTTTCTGCGGCGTGGTTGTAAGCAACGATAATTTTCTGGACGAGGGAATGCCGCACAACATCTTGCTCGGCAAAATACACAAATCCAATCTCTTTAACTTCGTTCAAGATCGCATTCGCTTCCACAAGTCCGGATTTCTTACCACGCGGTAAATCAATCTGGGTCACGTCTCCGGTGATGACCATTTTGGAGCCAAAACCAAGACGGGTCAGAAACATCTTCATCTGTTCCGGTGTTGTGTTCTGTGCTTCATCGAGAATGATGAACGAGTCATCCAGCGTACGGCCCCGCATATAGGCCAGTGGTGCAATCTCGATTAACCCACGCTCCAGAGCCTTCGCTGTCTGTTCCTGTCCCATAACGTCATACAGGGCATCGTAGAGCGGTCTCAAATACGGGTCTACCTTCTCCTGAAGATCACCTGGCAAGAACCCCAGACTCTCTCCTGCTTCCACAGCAGGCCGTGTGAGTACTATACGTTTGACGCTACCTTCTTTAATTGCGGCAACAGCCAGTACAACAGCAAGGTACGTTTTACCCGTACCAGCAGGACCAATGCCAAATACAATATCACGTTTTTTAATTGTAGTTACATAGTGTTTCTGTCCAATGGTTTTAACACGGATTGGTTTTCCTCGGTATGTCGTGGTAATCTCGCCTCTGAACAGATCCAGTAGTTGGTCTGCGCGCAATTCCTTCGCAAGTTCAATAGCATACTTGACATCCCTTTCGGTTAACACATATCCATTGCGTATCAATTGCAGTAACACATCAAATAATTGTTCAAGCGATTCCACCTGTTGTGCATTGCCAAAAATCACAATCTCCGCTTCACGGGATGCAATCTGGGCAGGAATCTCGGATTCAATCAGTTTCAGAAAAGTATCTTGGGGTCCAAAAAGAGATTGGCCCTCTCCCGCACTCTGGAGGGAGATTTGTATGCTGCGTGTTTGCTCTGACAAATATCCTCATTCTCCTTGACTATGGACTAGCGGAAGTTCTTCCGCAATGCTTTCTTCTACTTCAAATAAGACTTTCATATAAACTTTACCATTCTCTTTCTTCTCATGCAAAATTTTTTCACTTATAATTTTCGTTCCTTTGCCGTTTTTGGCGATAATATCATTTCTTGCTCCTTCCATTCCTTTCGTTCTGGCCCATTCTATCGTCTGTTGTTCCTCATGTTTGCGGGTTTCCAAATCTTTCTCTGTCAACCAGCCCATGGGAAGTGTGAAGGATCGCCAGGTCAGTGGCTTATGATTGCTCTCGGTATCAAAAGAACTAAACGGTGTATCTCCATATCCCCAGAGTTGAATCGCCCATTTACCCAACACCATGTAAAATCGTTCTTTGCTCTCGCCCGTCATTGTATTATGTTTTTGCACAAGTGGAACCTGTACCTGATACTCGCGCCATACCAGACCACGTACTTCCCCTTTGGCAACAATAGTTTTGGTGTTCTCTTCATCCCCAAGAATGCCGGAGATCAATACCTGACCCTTCTTGACACGCATATCCTTTTGAACAACAGGACGGCCCTGCTCCGCATAGATTTGAGTAACGACAGCATCTGATTTGCTGACTAGATGTCTGGGGTTCAGTAACGGTTCGCGCTTCGGTTGCGCCGACTCCACGACTTGAATGGTAATAGTTGTCCCCTCTTTGCTTACCCCAATCCAGGTTACATCCGGCAGAGCGAGTGCAAGCTGTCTGGAGAGCTTGTCCTGGCTTTGCAAGCGGAACCCCCATTGGAATGGGTACACCCCCTCTTTCTTGGCCGCAGCGAGCACCTCATCCGTAGGAATAGTCACGTTGCCCTTGACCTCCACATTCCACACCATAGACGATAACGCAAACAGAGCTGCCACAAAAAACAGCATACCGCCAAGGAAGAATTTCCTACGTAACAGTCGTGCTGCAAAAAAAGGGAAACCGCTGCGATGGTTTACTTTCACTCTGCAGCCTGTCCGTTTCAACATAGGACGCAGCCTGAAAAAATGCGGCAGCAGAATGTTCATCTCTGCCTTGCGTCCATCCTGCGCTCGCAGGTTCCACACTTCCAGTCCCTGCTCTGCCACCATGTTAATCAATGCTTCAATATCTCCCCAGTGACCGTGATTCGGACTGCTCCCCGCAGTTTGTACAGACTGGGCTGTTTCATCGGTTCCCCTCCACTCCATTCATGTGAATATCCAGAATCGTTCCTTCCACAGCTACTTCATCCGGCAAAATGTTGCGTATCACCAAGGCGGTTCCTTTGATCTCCAGCTGGCCTTGTGACAGAGCGAGCACGATGCGATCCGGCGTGAAATGGATGACACCGCGATGATTCTCTATATATAGTTGTTTACTGCCAATCAGGGTTAACCGTGGCATATCATAAAGCACATCCTGCGGCAGATCCAGCACTTCACTGGTCCATCTGCGCAGCTTGCGGCTGATCCGGGTCATTCGAAGGTCTTCCCCTTCCTCTACAGTTCAACTTATGCACAGATTCATGAATTTATGAAAATTCTGGGGCGGGTTAGGGTACGAATATTGAGAAAAAAGTGGAGAACACAGAAAAAGCCGTCTCCGGCGGCTTTTTGCTCACCAGAGACGACTCTATTCGTGTCTAATTGCTAGACTTGTTACAGTTTCCCTCTTGTACCAAACGGTTGCTTGGACCGGGGAGAGCCCAATACTTCTGCCCATAATACACCTTTGCGAACATCTTCCGAACGAAGTGGAGACGCTACCGATTCACCTGTGGTAGGCTCATCCCAACTGGAATCAGACACAGCTGGCTGATTCGAAGAAGAGATGCGATTCAAGCGTTCTTCAATCAGTCGCTGTTGTTGTTCCATGCCTCTCATCTGTTCCTCAAGCGAATTTTCCATGGCACTCATAGAGCCCTCACTTCTGTAATCACTTGCGGGGCGAGAAGATGCTGCTGGCTCTGAATACGGCTGGTCATACTGATTTTCGTATTGCTCATCATCATACCGATCGTCATACTGTTCATCATAACGGGGATCTGCTGGACCGGAAGACTGCTGCGGAGATGAATTGCCTCTCGTACGTTCTTCCCGGTCTGAATCACCGCTGCCTCCAAACGTAGGCATCCCGTTGCCAGGACGCTTTTTCTTCGGATCAGCCGATTTGGCAGCTTTCCCCAAGAAGGAGAAGAGTGCAAAACCAATGACAGCTACAATATACAGATTATCAAAAATCCATTCAAATAGGCCCATATGCACTCACCGCCTATCTTCCGTTTTTGGAATCACCCTGATCGTTGGAATTCGAACCTTCACCAGGTTTTCCCAATGTGTTGCGCATTTGAGTATCAGCTTCAATGTTCTTCAGATTCATGTAATCCATAACACCAATCTTGCCATTACGAAGTGCTTCAGCCATCGCCAAAGGTACTTGGGATTCGGATTCAACTACACGCGCTCTCATTTCCACTACGCGTGCTTTCATCTCTTGCTCTTGGGCTACGGCCATCGCACGACGCTCTTCTGCTTTGGCCTGAGCGATTCGTTTGTCAGCTTCTGCCTGCTCCGTTTGCAAGAAGGCACCAATGTTCTTACCTACATCAACGTCCGCAATATCAATGGACAGGATTTCAAAAGCAGTCCCTGCATCCAGACCTTTGGACAATACGGTACGGGAGATCAGATCCGGGTTTTCCAGAACGTCTTTGTGAGAATTCGAGGAACCGTTCGTACTTACGATACCTTCACCGACACGTGCGATGATGGTCTCTTCACCAGCACCACCGACGAGGCGGTCAATATTGGCACGCACTGTAACCCGTGCTCTAACCTTAACTTCAATACCGTCTTTGGCTACCGCAGATACAATTGGTGTCTCAATGACACGCGGGTTAACACTCATCTGTACAGCCTGCAATACGTCACGACCTGCGAGGTCAATCGCAGCGGCACGTTCAAATTCCAGTGGAATGTTTGCACGTTGAGCAGCGATCAGAGCGTTTACAACGCGGTCCACGTTACCACCGGCCAGGAAGTGACTCTCCAGTTGATTCATTGTCAATTGAAGTCCCGCTTTAGTTGCTTTAATTAACGGGTTTACGATCCGGCTAGGTGTTACACGTCTGAGTCTCATCGCGACCAGCGTAATAATGCTGACACGTACACCGGATGCAATAGCCGAGACCCAGAGCATAACCGGGAAAAAGCTGAAGAATACGCTCAATACGATAATACCTACTACCGCAATGAGCAAAATCGTAATCATAGATGTGTCCATAGTAAAATTTCCTCCATTTGCAATTTAAATTTGATAAATACTTCAGAACAGTCATTCATGAATCCGCTGCTAAAATAAAAGAGTGCACCACCTCGCTGGCAGCTTCAGCTAAGTGGTTATGTACATTGCCGAAGCAGGGATGCACTTCGACAATAGAGCGGGCTACACCGGCAAAGCTTGCTGAACCACAATCCGGGTACCTTCCGCTTTAATCACAATAATCGGTGTATCAATGGGAATAAAGTCTCCATCCGTCACAACATCGATTCGTTCCCCTCAAACATGGCTGTTCCGGAAGGACGAAGTGGTGTCAGACTAATTCCTTGCAGACCAATCAGTTCTTTGCGTTCCATGGCTGATGAATAACCACGATCCGCGGACATGCTGTCACTCAAAATGAACCGATTCCATATCCCTCGATCCTTAAACAGGACTGCGATAATCGCAATAACGACCAGCGCTGCTCCAAAAGCAATACCCAGAGACACAAATGCATCACTTGTATCATAGGCAGCCCTCACAACACCTGCGACAAGCGCAATCGATCCCAGAATACCCAGAATACCGAAACTTGGGATGAACATCTCTAGAATCATCATGATGAGCCCGACTGTAAACAGTACCCATGTCTCTGCACCAGCAAATCCTGCAATATAATTACCTGAGAAATACAGGACGAAACACACAATACCCACAATACCAGGCACTCCAAAACCAGGAACAATCAACTCAATGATCACACCTGCGATTCCGAGAAACAACAACACGGTCATGACAATAGGATTAGTAAGAAAAGATGAAATATTCTCTGCTGTCGTTCGTTCTACCTTGAAAACATCATCCTGACTGTAACCAAGCCAAGTCGCCGCTTCTTCCGGTGTGTTGCTGATGTGGTCCGCATATCCAACTTTCAGCGCTTCTTCAGCCGAGAGAGCAATAATTTCACCTTTTTGCTTGGTCTTATTAATCTCAGGCATCTCGACAACCATGTTGACATCCGTCATTCCGGCTGCAATATTGCCATCACGACCGCTTTTCTCAGCCGCTCCCTGCATCTTGCTTTTCCAGAATGCAACCAGCTTCGGATCATCCACATGTTTACCCGTACTGTCCACCATTGCTGCGGCACCAATCATGCTGCCTGGTGACATTACGATCTTATCTGCATTCAGAGCCAGAAAACTTCCAGCTGAGGCAGCATCCCCACGGACAAATGCAACGGTTTCAATTGGGCTGTCCTTAATCAGGGTACCCAATACTTCTGCAGTATCGACACGGCCTCCCGGCGTATTGATATCAAGAACGATCAGGCCAGCATTCATTTCTTCTGCTTCCTTGAACCCACGTTCCATAAACTTGCCAAGTCCCTGCTCAATTGGTTTGTCAACCGGAATAATATATACGGCACCACTTTTCTCAGCTGCATGCGCTGACGGTGATCCAATCAAGACAGGAAGCAACAGCGTCAGCAGCATTAAGAGCAACAATGGCCCCGCAAGCTTCTTCCGGCGCTTTCCCTTCACAATAGTCCCCCT
>NZ_PKQK01000010.1 GCF_002968835.1 Paenibacillus sp. PCH8
GGCTCTTGTACAGTCGGAAGTCTGACTATAAAATTTTACGGGAAAACCTCATGCATGATCTACTCCTGGGGCGTGAGATAACGGTGCGGGCACTTCGTGAACAATTGCAACAATATGAGATTCATCTTGATCCGGAACAATCGGCCGTCATGATGCTGATTCACTTAACAGGACGTTTTTCGTCAATGGACCAGCAGTCTCTGGATCTGATGGATTTTGCAGTAGGGAATATTGCAGAGGAAGTGCTTGGAGAGCAATTCAACGTGTGGTTTGGTCGCGGCCCTCATGAGTGTCTGGTTATGTTTTTGCAGAATCAGGGAACGATTGAGGCTTCCCAGATGAGTCTGGAGAAGTTGAGAATCTCTGCTGAAACTTTTCGTGAACATGTCATTCGATATTTGCAAGGAGATCTATCCATGGTGGTTACACCATCATTTCCTTTTAGTGAGCTGACGACAGCTTATCGAAGAACTCTGGGGTCACTTGTCTTGTCCGGACCGGAAGAACACAAGATCATATATATGGACATGGATAAGACACTCAGCAAACGACCGGAAAATGATGCAACGCAGGCGCTCGAAGAACTGTATAAACCGCCTGTTCTGCCACAATTGCTGGAGACCAAACAGTGGGAAGCGGCAGCACGCAAGCTGAACACGGTCTTTGATGCCGCAGAACAGGTACGGTTGTCCAGGGAACACATGTATGAGATGTATCTGTCTGTAACCAATGCATTCATGTATATCGCTCATAAGCAGGGTCATCTGGTGCATGAGATCGATCATGCGGGATTCGATCTGCATCTTGCGCATCAATTGATTCAATCTCCCGAGAAGTTGCGGCGCTGGGCCACAGAGATGCTGGCGAAGCTGCAGGAGGAGTTGTCAGACCAGGGAGGTGTGCAGAGCCGAAGACATGTGATCAAGCAGGTTCAGGAACTGGTGACAAGAGATACAGGACAGGATTTGTCGGTGAAAATGATTGCCGATAAGGTGTATTTGCACCCGGTATATCTGTCGAAAATCTACAAGGCTGAAACCGGGGAAGGCCTGGGTGATTATATGATTCGTATGCGGATGGAACGTGCGCTGTATCTACTCAAGAATAGCAACAAAAAAATATACGAGATTACGAGTGAACTCGGCTATCAAAATCCGCAATATTTCAGCAAAATGTTCAAAAAACATTATGGCATGACACCGAATGAATTTCGGGATCAGGCATAATTAAGACAACATCCCAGAATATAGGTTGGCAAAGGTGCAGAAATCTTGATTTCGTATCATAGGCTCAAAGGCCTGGTCAGCCTATAATGAAAGGGTAACCAAAACGATTTAAGGGGGAACAACATGAGAGCGCAATCAACGAAAAAGAGATTTTTGTCGCTTCTCGCTACAACACTATGTCTGACTGTCGTTCTTGCAGGCTGTTCAGGAGGTAGTGGGAGCGGAGATAGTGAAACACCAAGCGCATCTGGAGCCCAAAACGAATACAAAGAAAAGTATGATCCGGAAGTCACCATTTCTACTGCATGGGGAATTGACCCTGAGCTGAAGTTTAAAAATGGCGAATCGATGGAAAATAACGTAGCAACCAAGTGGGCCAAGGATCAATTCGGCATCAATATCAATTCACTATGGTCGGTAACCGATACGAATGGGGCCTTTGCAACCAAACTTCGCCTCGCTATGTCATCTGGTCAAGATATGCCTGATATTGTAACCGTGGGTGATAATCTGCTTGCCCAAGATTTGATTGATTCTGGAATGTATCAGGAAGTGGGTCCAATGTTCGACAAATATGCTTCGGACACATGGAAAAAAGCGATGGAGCAGGATTCCAACGTATGGAACCAGTATAGTCGTGATGGCAAAAGAATGGGTATCCCTGTTCTGGACTATGCATACAACAATGATTACCTGTTGTGGATTCGCCAGGACTGGCTGGATAAGCTGAAGTTGGAAGCTCCAAAAACGATCGATGAACTCGAAACGGTGATGGATGCATTCAAAAACCAAAACCCAGATGGTTTAGCTCCGGATAAAGTTATCCCACTTAGCATTGGTTTCAAAACATCCATGAACACATGGATGGGAGATCCATCCTGGATCTTCGGAGCATACGGAACGTTGCCGTTCCAGTGGAATCTGGCTGCGGATGGCAAGCTCGAATATGGTTCCATCAATCCCGGTATGAAGCAAGGTTTGACCAAATTGAGCGAATGGCTCAAAAAAGGTTATATCCCGCAGGAAGCAGCGCTATGGGATGAGAACAAAACAGCAGAGCCAGCAGTTGCAGGCACAGCCGGCATTATTCCGGGACCTTACTGGATGAGCGGATGGCCGCTTCTGGATACTGCAAAAAATGTACCAAGTGCCGTATGGAAACCGATTGAAATTCCATCTGGTCCGGAAGGCAAAGCGATGCGTCATGGAACATCTTTTGTTAACGGTGTCATCCTGATTAAGAAGGATATGGAACATCCTGAAGCATTCTTTACGTATCAGAACTACCTGTTCGATAATTATGCAGACCCGGCTCCGGGTAGTCAGTATGATAATGGTTTGTTCGAGAAATATGATTATCAATTGGACGCAAATGGGAAACAAATGCCGATTGACGATATTGAAGGCGGATACGTGAACGTAGTACGTTATTTGCTTGTTCGTGATGGTGCTCGTATTCCAGATGCACAGATGAAGGCACTTCTGAATCTGGCTGATGGCAAAGAGCCTGAAACGAAGCTTGAGAAGGATGTGGCTGTCAACTACGGTAAAGAGACTCCTGCAGCAGCCAAAGTATTGCTAAGTCAAGAAGCAATTTCCTTCAAAAACATGTTCACAGGTCCAACAACAGCAACAATGAAATCCAAGCTGGACTATTTGAACAAAATTGAGAATCAAGCATTTAATGAAATTATCTATGGCAAAAACCCGGTTGATGCGTTTGATACATTTGTACAAACGTGGAAATCGGGTGGCGGTGACCAGATCACGCAAGAGGTCAACGCATGGTATGACGGTGTGAAAAAATAGTTTTAAGCAGCGCGCAGACGATACGGATCTGCGTGCTTTTTTTTGTTTAATCAGACTGAAGAAAAGTGGTTGATATTGTGCCATTTATATTGCTTTTATGCGCTGTTTGAACCCCGTAAAAGGCTGATATAATCGCATTATAAGCCACTCAAGAGTGCTTGAGTAGGAAGAAATACAGGGGGAGCAATCATGAGAACTTTGAAACGAAATTGGCCATTCCACGTTATGCTTTTGCCAGCCATTATCTTTCTGATTATCTTCAGTTATGTACCTATGGGCGGAATCATTATGGCATTTCAGAATTACAAGCCATGGCTTGGGATTAGCGGCTCTGAATGGGTCGGGCTGGATAACTTTAGATATTTGTTTGAACGTGAAGACAGCTTACAGGTCATCTGGAATACGTTGATCATTGCTGTACTTAAACTGATCTTTAACTTATTTGTTCCATTTGTTTTTGCCATTCTTTTGAATGAGGTTCGCAAGATGGCTATACAGCGAACCATTCAGACCCTTGTCTATTTACCTCACTTCTTGTCTTGGGTTATTCTGGGCGGAATTCTGATAGACCTGTTGTCAACCGGCGGCTTGGTTAACCGGGTACTGGGAAGCTTGGGACTGGGGCCATACTTTTTCCTTGGGGACAACAGTTGGTTCCGATCTACGGTCATTCTAACCGATGTGTGGAAGGAATTCGGCTATAACATGATCGTCTTTCTGGCTGCCCTTGCCGGGATTAATCCGGCGTTGTACGAAGCAGCAGAAATTGACGGAGCAGGACGCTGGAAACAAACCTTGCACATTACGATTCCTTCGCTTGTACCGATGCTGATGGTTGTTGGAACACTGGCGCTTGGAAATGTGCTCAACGCTGGATTTGATCAGATTTTCAACCTGTACAATCCGCTTGTATATCAGACAGGTGATATCATCGATACATTCGTATATCGTTCTGCGATGCAAAATGGTGAGATGGGCTTCGCTACAGCGATCGGATTGTTCAAATCAGTCATTAGTATGATTTTGATTCTCGTATCGTACAGCTTAGCCAAAAAATATGCAGGATACCGCATATTCTAATCGAATGAACAGAGAAAGAAGGGACCACGATGTATCATAAATCCTTGCCTTACCGCGTGTTTAATATAGTCAATACCTGCTTTCTGATCTTGGTTGCCATTATGTGTATCGTCCCGATGATTCATGTACTGGCGGTATCCTTTAGTACGAAGGCGGCTGCCGATGCCAATCTGGTTAATCTCTGGCCCGTAGGCTTCTCTCTGGAAGCATACAAAAAAACGATGAATAATCCGATTTTCCTGAATTCACTCCTGATTTCAGTGATGCGGACTGTAATCGGTACAGCAGTTACATTACTGATTACTTTCCTCGCGGCGTATCCGTTGTCCAAAGAAAACAGTGAGTTCAAAGGAAGAACGATCTACTCCTGGATTTTCGTGTTCAGCATGATTTTTAATGGAGGACTCGTTCCGTTCTATATGGTTATTCAGAAAATCGGGTTGATGGATTCCTTCTGGGTGCTGGTGCTTCCAGGCGCAGTGAACACATTCCTTGTCATCCTGATGTTGAACTTCTTCCGCGGCATTCCGAAAGAGCTGGAGGAGGCGGCACTGATGGACGGAGCTAATCATTTCAGAACGTTGTTTAGTATCTTCCTGCCGATCTCCATGCCGTCGATTGCAACGATTGCGCTGTTCAGCATGGTGTTTCACTGGAATTCCTGGTTTGATGGATTGCTCTATATGAATAATGCCAAGGATTACCCACTTGCAACATTTATGCAAACGGTCATTATTGGACGTGACATGAGTAGCATGAGCATGAATCCTAAAGAAATGGAAGCTCTCTCTCAAACCACGGTAAGAGCAGCTCAGATCTTCATCGGGAGTGCACCAATCCTGATTGTGTACCCTTTCCTGCAACGTTTCTTTGTCAAAGGAATGACACTGGGCTCAGTTAAAGGCTGAGCCTGAATTCAGAAATTGAATGGAGGTTGATACAGTGAACAACTTAAATGAAAATTCACTTATCCTGGGAATGGATGTATCTTTTATGGATGAGATCGAACAGCACGGTGGGAGTTACAGTGATATGGACGGTAAGGAACAAGACTTACTGTCCATCCTGAAGTTCAATGATGCTAATGCTATACGGCTTCGAATCTGGAATGATCCTGTAGGCGGATTCTGTAATCTGGAGCGAACGCTAGAGATAGCGAAACGAATCAAGGCACTGGGACTACAGTTCCTGCTTGATTTTCATTATTCGGATCGGTGGGCTGATCCGGCTAATCAGTGGAAACCCAAGGCATGGGAAAACCTCTCCTATGAGGAGCTTCAACGTGCTGTATGCATGTATACTGCGGATGTACTGAGGATGTTGAAAGAACATGATGCTCTTCCAGACATGGTGCAGGTTGGTAATGAAATTACGCCAGGCATGTTATGGGATGAGGGACGTGTCGGTGGGGAAGAGCATGATACAGATGAACAGTGGGAGCGTTTTGCAGGGCTTGTGAAGTATGGCATCGCTGCGGTCAAATCGGTTGACCCCTCTATCCAGATCATGATCCATATTGATCGTGGTGGAGACAACGCAGAGAGCCGCAAGTTCTATGATCGCTTTGAAGCACTGGGTGTGGAATTTGATATCATTGGCCTCTCGTACTATCCTTGGTGGCATGGAACGCTCGAAGCGTTGCGTGATAATCTGAACGACCTGGCTGAGCGTTATGGCAAACCGATTAATGTCGTTGAAACCGCTTATCCGTGGACGCTGGAACAACCGGAAGGCATCGAATGGATTATGAACGAGGAAGAACAGTTATTGCCTGGATACCCTGCCAGTGTAGAAGGTCAGACCAAATACCTGAAGGACCTGTTGCAGATTATTCGCGAAGTTCCTGGTGGTTTGGGGCACGGGTTCTATTATTGGGAACCTGCCTGGATTCCGAGTAAGGATGAATGGTCCGTCGGACATCCGAATAACTGGGGCAACCTTACCATGTTTGATTTCAAAGGTCGTAAGTTGGAATCGTTTACAGCACTAGCTGCTTCGAAACAACTAACTGCCGAGACATGTGTATAATCACGCGTAATAGCTATCGCGTACCGTATGTGAAGTGTTGTGTATCGTATATATAATAATAAAAGCATTGATTTAATAATCAAGGGAGTTGTTCGTATGACATACAAATTTCCACCCGTAAGTTCCAAAGCCCCGCATATGTTGCATGGCGCAGACTATAACCCGGAGCAGTGGCTCCGTTATCCTGAAATTCTGGAAGAAGATATTCGTTTGATGAAGCTTGCCAAGTGTAACGTCATGTCTATCGGTATCTTCTCTTGGGTATCACTTGAACCGGAAGAGGGCGTGTATACGTTTGAATGGCTGGATCAAGTGTTGGATCGTTTTGCTGCCAATGGCATTTACGCATTCCTAGCTACACCAAGTGGGGCGAGACCTGCCTGGATGTCTGCCAAGTACCCGGAAGTACTCCGTGTCTCCGAGAAGCGTGTTCGTAATCTGCATGGTTTCCGTCACAACCATTGCTACACTTCCCCGGTATACCGTGAGAAGGTTACAGAGATCAATACCAAACTGGCAGAACGTTATTCGGATCATCCGGCTGTCATCGGCTGGCATATCTCCAATGAGTTCGGTGGGGACTGTCATTGTGATTACTGTCAGGAAGCTTTCCGCAGCTGGGTTCAGAACAAGTATAAGACACTTGATGAACTGAACCACTCATGGTGGACTACATTCTGGAGTCATACCGTTACAGACTGGAGTCAAGTGGAGTCACCGGCTCCGCATGGTGAAACACAAGTACACGCGATGAATCTGGATTGGCGCCGCTTTGTTACCGATCAGACAGCTGATTTTATCGTACATGAAACGAAACCATTGAAAGCTCAAAACCCGGATCTGCCTGTCACTACCAACCTGATGGAGTTCTACGGCGGCCTGAACTATTGGAAGTTCGCTGATATTCTGGATTTCCTCTCATGGGATAGTTATCCGACTTGGCATGATGCTGAAGACGATGGGAAACAGGCATCGCGGATTGCGATGATGCATGATATCGTTCGTTCTATTAAAGGTGGACAACCTTTCCTTCTCATGGAGAGCACACCAAGTTCAACCAATTGGCAAGAGGTTAGCAAGCTGAAAAAGCCTGGTATGCATCTGCTCTCTTCTCTCCAGGCGGTCGCACACGGTTCCGACAGTGTACAGTACTTCCAATGGAGAAAAAGCCGTGGTTCCAGTGAGAAACTCCATGGCGCAGTAGTTGACCACGTTGGAACGGAACATACCCGTGTATTTCAGGATGTAACTGACGTGGGTACGGCTCTTGAAGGCATGGAAGCCATCGTGGGAACAGCAGTTCCAGCAGAAGTCGCCATCATCTTCGATTGGGAAAATCGCTGGGCTGTGAATGATTCACAAGGTCCGCGAAATATCGGCGTGAAGTATGAAGAGACAGTGGAAGACCATTACGAAGCGTTCTGGAAAAAGGGCGTAGCTGTTGACGTCATTGATATGGATGCAGATCTATCCAAGTACAAGCTGCTTATCGCTCCAATGCTCTACCTGGTTCGCGAAGGCGTAGGGGAGCGCATCGAGAAGTTTGTGGAACAAGGCGGTACATTTGTAGCGACCTATTGGTCCGGTATTGTAAACGAGAACGATCTGTGCTTCCTTGGTGGTTTCCCGGGCCCACTCCGCAAAACGCTGGGTATCTGGTCTGAGGAAATCGATGGATTGCATGACCGGGATCTGAATGGAATTATCCCGGAGAAGGGTAATGAGCTTCAGCTGAATGCAGCATATGATGCGATTGAGCTGTGTGATCTGATTCATCTGGAAGGTGCCAAATCCCTGGCAACGTATCGTTCTGACTTCTATGTCGGACGTCCTGCATTGACAGTTAATGAGCTCGGTTCAGGGAAAGCATATTACGTGGCAACACGTCTGAAAGCGCCGTTCTATGATGATTTCTATGGTCAGTTAATTGCTGACCTGAACATTGAACGTGGACTTGAAACCGATCTCCCTGCGGGTACAACGGCACACACGCGTACAGATGGGGCGGATGATTATGTCTTTGTGCAGAACTACACACCGGATGAGAAGCTAGTGACATTAGATGCACAGTCCTATACCGATCTGCTGAGCGGTGACGCTGTGGAAGCCACGATCACCTTGCAGCCATATGACATTCGTGTCCTGCGTAGACCGGTAGATCGGAAATAACGTCGAAGATGGATGCGATTCTATCGCTGATTTTATGAAAATAATAGAAATCATGAAAAGATTGTCTGGATGCCTTCTAATGAGGTGTTCGGGCAATCTTTTTATTTTGCTATTTGCCTGCTAAAGTACTTTTTCTGGACAAGATAAAGGATAAACGTGTCCGTGCAGCGAAGACAAACAGGTAACATAAACTCAAGACTAACAGTCTGGGAGGAATTGAAATGAATCAGAGAAATCTGGACGGCAACAGCATTATTATTCGGCTGGAAATGACAACAAAAGATATCAAGTTTGGCGAAGTGGCATCAGCCATCTCGGAAGCTGGTGGAGACATCATTGCCATTGACGTCATTTCGACCAATCAGGATGTCAGTGTGCGCGACTTAACCGTCGCGGTAACAGATGCACAGGATAACAGCAAAATTATAGAAGGCGTACGCCAACTCAAAGGTGTATCCATCATTAACGTATCAGATCGAACGTTCCTGCTGCATTTGGGCGGCAAGATCGAAGTAACGCCGAAGACCCCGATTCAGAATCGGGAAGATCTGTCACGTGTATACACCCCGGATGTGGCTCGGGTATGCTCAGCCATTGCGGATGAGCCAAGTAAGGCATTCTCGCTGACCATTAAGCGGAACACGGTAGCTGTAGTGTCGGATGGCAGTGCGGTGCTCGGACTGGGCAATATAGGTCCCCGTGCAGCGATGCCAGTCATGGAAGGTAAGGCGATGTTATTCAAGCAGTTTGCAGGCGTGGATGCCTTCCCGATCTGTCTGGATACTCAGGATACCGAAGAGATCATTCGAACTGTGAAAGCGATATCACCTGCTTTTGGCGGCATTAATCTGGAGGATATTTCGTCACCGCGCTGCTTCGAGATTGAACGTCGTCTAAACGAGGAATTGGATATTCCGGTATTTCATGATGACCAGCATGGTACGGCGGTAGTGTTATATGCGGGTCTGATCAATGCGCTCAAATTGGTAGGCAAGTCGATTGAGGATGTGAAGATCGTGGTCTGTGGTATTGGTGCAGCAGGTGTAGCCTGCAGTAATATCTTATTGTCTGCGGGAGCCAGTCGTCTTATTGGTGTCGATCGAGAGGGTGCGATTGTACGCACAAACACCTATGAGAATGAAGTTTGGAGTGAATATGCAGCTCGTACCAACCCGGAACTGGAGATTGGTTCATTGCGTGATGTCATTCGTGGAGCCGATGTGTTTATTGGCTTGTCACGCGGGAATCTGTTAACCCGGGAGGACGTGCAGACGATGGCGGAAGACCCAATTGTGTTTGCCATGGCAAATCCGGTACCCGAGATTATGCCAGCTGAGGTGGAAGATATCGTGGCAGTCATGGCGACAGGTCGATCCGATTATCCGAATCAGATCAATAACGTGTTATGCTTCCCGGGTATGTTCAGAGCTGTTCTGGATTGCCGGGCAACTGAAATTAATGAAGAGATGAAGCTTGCTGCAGCCCAAGCGATTGCTTCGGCTATTTCGGATGAAGAACGTGCACGGTATTATATTATTCCAAGTGTATTCAATGACAAAATCGTCAAATCGATGCGCAGCCGCGTCATCGAAGCAGCGGTCAAGACGGGTGTGGCGAGACGAATACCGCGTGAACAGGCTCGTGAAGGCGGGGAATCATAATTATGGTGGATTACTCACCAGATGCAGCAAACGGCGATGCAGCACATTCAAGTCATTCGAGACCAGTGGATGGCACGTCTGTGGGAGAGGCCATCCTGCGTGCTGCGCGTTCCTTTGTTCAAGGAGATTCATCCCAACACACCGATGGACATGACTGGCCGCATATCGAACGGGTAACTGCACTTGCGGTTGAACTCGCTCATCGAATGGGTGCAGATCCATTGGTCTGTGAACTCGCTGCATTATTACATGATGTACCGGATGAGAAGCTGAATGAAAGCCTGGAAGCCGGGATGGCGAAACTGAATGCCTGGCTGGATACCCAGCCGCTTGCTCCTGATACGCGTGCTGCGGTTGTGGGTATTATCAGCGCAATCTCGTATGCGGGAGGGCAGCGTGCTGCGGTCAGCTCGCTGGAAGCGCAGGTTGTACAGGATGCAGATCGTCTCGATGCATTGGGGGCCATTGGAATCGCGCGGACCTTTGCATTTGCTGGAGCAAGGGGGCGCGAGATGTATGATCCATCCCTTGCCCCACGGGAGCAGATGACCCGTGAGGAATATCGCAATGGGCGCAGCACAACGATTAATCATTTTTACGAAAAGCTGTTCAAGCTCAAGGATCTGATGAATACGTCCTACGCCAAGGAACTGGCGGAGCAACGTCATGATTATATGGTGCAGTTCGTGAACCAGTTCAAGAAGGAATGGGAAGGCACGGATCGTTAGACAGGCAGGATAAGCGGGATGATTTAACAGAATGACGATTACACAGAGGTATAATAAGTAACAGAGGCGAATCTTTGAAGTGGCGTAAATCCATTTTGAAGATTTTCTTCTTTTTCGGTTAATAATGTGTATGAACATACATAAATCGGATTGGTGTGGGTTTTTGTTGTGCACTCTAATGTACACTTGTTTATTTTTGGACGAATGACATGGCAACGGAAGAGTGTCCATGGTACAATAAATCGTTCTACTGAACGAATTCAGGCAAAAAAAGAAATATGGGGTAATCATGAACATGATCATCAAGCTTAAAAAATCAGGTTCGGTAAAGAGGAGGGTTCACCATGTCATTTGGTGCACGTGTACTTAAGACGGGGATCGCGGTCACGCTTGCCCTGTACCTTAGCAGCCTGTTCTTGAACCCGCAATCTCCCGTGCCCGCCGCAATTGCGGCTATATTTGCCATGCAGCCTTCCATCTACCGTTCCTGGAAGTACTTCCTGGATCAGCTGCAAACGACCACGCTCGGGGCCATTGTGGCTCTGGTAGGGGGCATGGTGTTATCCAATGAACCGATCGCGGTTGGATTAATTATTGTGCTCGTCATTATGATTTGTCTTAAATTGAATATGGGTGAGACGGTTGGACTCACACTGGTCACGGTCGTATCTATAATGGAAGCCTCGGGTGACTGGCATTTTGCATTAAATCGTTTTTTGCTGACACTTGTTGGTATTGTATCGGCGTTTCTCATCAACATTACGGTATTTCCTCCGAAACCTAAGCTGCAGTTCGTGAAGCAAATTCAGAGTGTATTCAGCGGTATGTCATTGCTTCTGCGAACCTCGATCTCGGATGAGATCAAGGAAGTCGTATTCCGGGATGAGAAAAGCAATCTGGGCGGCTCCATTAAGTCACTGTCCGATAAGTATAATCTGTTCGAAGAGGAACAGAAGAAGATGAAACGTGCGAAATTCAGCGAGACCAGGCAGATGGTTGTCTACAAACAGATGCTGCTGAGTCTTCAAAAAGGATACGAGGTGCTGGATTCGGTAGAACGCCACTATTTTCAGGCACCGAGGACACCGGCTATGGATCAGTTTTTTGACTCCCATCTGGAACTGGTTATCAAATTCCATGAGCATGCACTGCTCAAGTTTGAAGATAAGCTGAAGCCGAACGGGGAAGAGGCTGCACAATTTATATTGAATAATGATCGTTTCATGGAGCAGGCGATCACTGAGTTTGATATCGACAAGGACGGGATGTTGAGATTATCGATCGTAGCTGCTGCGATCTATGATTACGGATATCAGCTGGAACGTTTGAATCGACTTGCCGAACATGTGCACAGCTCCAGTGAAGACAAAGAGTCACAGGACAAAATTCTGAATTGGCTCAAGTGGCCGTAAGAACAAATTGCACAGCCGCTTCAAGATCATATACAATGGAATTACAACATAACCCGGACGACCGCGTCCGGGTTGTTTGGCATACTTAACGCCCGACCGAATTCTAATGAACCGAGGGATAGAGATCATGATCATACAACAGCTGGATACTGAAATGATAGAATGGCTGAATGGAATGAATCTGGAACATAAGCAGCATGAAGCGATGCAACTACTGACTGTATGTGAGGATCAGTGGCCCCATCAGGCGATGATCAGTATAGGGGAAGTAATTGCCGTGAGTCCGAACCAGCTTCGACTGGCTCTGTGGCAAGGTACTCAGACCAGTATGAACATGAGTAAAACGGGTAAGGCTACCTTGATTGCAGTTCATGGACATCAACTGCTGCATATCCGTCTGGAAGTAAGCATGCTGCCCGAGATTAAGGGGGCCGTTCATCCGAGAGATCGTTTTGAAGCCCACGTGGTTCATATACGTGTGGATCACGCGCCATATGCGGAAATCACTTCAGGTATAACCTTTCAATTAAAAGATGAACTTGAGGCAATTACACGCTGGAAAGAGACCATTGAAGAATTACGAAAGTAGAAACATCAGTGGCTTACTCCGTTGAGCAATAGGTGGGTTGGGTAATAATGATGAAGAAAGAAAACAACAAAAAACGCCTCCGCTTGCATCGGGACGCTGTCACTGGTAAAATTAAAAATGGTTTTCAGAAATTAGAACTAATTAACATAAAATCAAAATGTTTCCTTTCTAATAATTATACCATTACCTTTTCGGGCTTGTCAAATGGGATTTTGAGGACACAATCCGGGGAAAGAGGGGCTATTAACATATGAGTACAGAGCAGCAGTGGAGCACGGAACAACAGCGGGTTAACACCGTAACGGATCAGATTGAACGCAAAATCTCCACCCTTGAAGAAGAAGAAGGTTCTTTCCGCGACGAAGTGGTTGGGATGAGAAAAGATTTTTGGGACGAAGTTACGATGAACTTCAGCGAAGCAGACGATGTCGGAGAGACATCAACCAGCATGAGGCAGCAGTCACAGGTACTGTCCGATCGGGAGCGCAGCCATATCAATACAACGGCTGCGTTGGACAAAATGAAACGACTGCATCATTCACCGTACTTTGGCCGCATTGACTTCAAGGAAGACGGATACCCGGATGCTGAACGTATTTACCTGGGCATTGCATCGTTGCTGGATGAGCAGGAGGAATCGTTTCTGGTCTATGACTGGCGTGCGCCAATCTCTAACTTGTATTACGATGGCGCACCAGGTCCAATCACGTATCATACACCAAGTGGAGAAATCAGCGGCGATATCGAGATGAAGCGGCAGTTTGTCATTCGGGATGGAAAGATCCGATTTATGTTTGACACAGGGGTAACCATTGGTGATGAGTTGTTGCAGGCTGTGCTCAGTCGAACGTCGGATGCACAGATGAAAAGTATTGTAGCGACCATTCAGAAGGAACAGAACCGGATTATTCGTAATGACCGGACACGCATGCTCATCGTGCAAGGCGCAGCGGGCAGTGGCAAAACATCCGCGGCGCTCCAGCGCGTGGCGTATCTTCTCTACAAATACCGCGAGCATCTGCAAGCGGATCAGATGGTTCTTTTTTCGCCAAATCCGATGTTTAACAGTTATGTCTCCACGGTATTGCCTGAGCTTGGGGAGGAAAACATGCTGCAAACGACCTTCCAGGAATATCTGGAACGCCGTCTGGGTCGTGAATATCAGCTGGAAGATCCATTCATTCAGCTCGAATATGTGCTTACGGGCACGGAAGATCCCGATTACGATGCACGCATGTCTGGCATTCAATTCAAGTCGTCGGAATCTTTCCTGAAGGTCATTACGGGTTATAAGGAAAGCATGCTCTCAGGTGGTATGAAATTCAAGCCGGTTCGCTTCCAGGGTCGGGCTGTTGTAACGGCTGAAGCCATAGCTGAGAAATTCTACAGTTTCGAGTCATCCGTCAAGCTGGTGAGCCGACTGGAGTTGTTGCGAGACTGGATGCTGAAAGAACTGTCGGCCTTTGGTAAAGGTGAACTGGATGCGTCTTGGGTCGATCAGCAGCTTGATCTGATGGAGCCGGAGGATCTGCAACGTGCTTATCAGCGGTTGAAGCGCAAGCAAAAAGGAAAGACCCATACCTTCAATGACTTCGAGCAGGAAAGAGAAATTCTGGCTCGAATGGTTGTCAGTGATCGGCTTAAACCGTTGCGCAAATGGATCAAGTCCTTGCGATTTGTCGATGTACGACAGTTATACGCGCATTTGTTCAACGATCAGGCTCAACTGGTGAACCTGCTGGGTGAAGAAGCGCTGCCAGCTCATTGGGAAGAAGTCTGTAACATGACTTTACGCAGGTTGAAGCTTCAGGAGTTGGCTTATGAAGATATTACGCCATACTTGTACCTGCGCGAGCTTCTGCTTGGATTCCGTATTAACTCCAATATCCGTCATGTCATTATTGATGAGGCCCAGGATTATTCTGCGTTTCAGCTGGCCTTTATGAAGAGATTGTTTCCACGGGCGAAAATAACAGCACTCGGTGATTTCAATCAGGCGATCTATGCCCATTCTTCTGTTCTCAGTGGAACAGGACCATTGACTAACCTGTACGGACCAGACAATACGGAAGTCATCGAGCTGACGAGAAGTTATCGTTCAACCCGGGAGATTGTGGAGTTTACCCGTGGCATGGTTCCAGGTGGCGAGGAGATCATTCCGTTTAACCGTAGTGGCGAGAAACCCAAGATTATTGTCTCTTCCGATCGTGAGCGTCATATGGAGCTTATCAAAGCAGACCTTAATCATTTCATTGAGGAAGGTTATGAATCGGTGGCGGTCATCTGCAAAACTGCCGAAGAGAGTAGAGACGTACATGCCGCATTGAGTAAGGAACTACCCACAGCACCTAAGTTAATCAAAAAAACAACGCTTGCCTTTGAGCAGGGGGTTCATGTCATTCCTGCGTATCTGGCCAAAGGTGTGGAGTTTGATGCTGTCCTGATCTATGACGGTTCTGCAGAGCAGTATGCTCAAGAGCATGAACGCAAGCTGTTCTACACCGCTTGTACCCGGGCGATGCATTTGTTACATGTCTACTGCGTTGGAACACCGAGTCCGTTCATTACCTCCCAGTCTGAAGAATGGTATGATCTTGGCAAAGTATCAGCGGCTCAAGTGGACTGATGATGGCATACTCTCATCTGTATGAAGAAGACTTCCGTGTATTGCGACGGGAGTCTTTCTGTATATTAAGCCATGAAGATAGAGAGAAATCAGTTATGCAAGGGAAGTATACGTGATGAGCTTCCAGACATGGCTGATCGTATGAATAAACATTCCTGACATGTATTCGAAGGATTGGGTTCCGTGGATAAATAGGGCTACGTAATTTGTATTCCTGCACAATGGATGTGATTTTTCTTTACATAGGAGGTTCGGACTCATATAATCGTAACAATATATTTTTTTGGATCGTTTATTAAAGGAGGCAGCAACATGAACAAACTATCTTTTGAACGGCCGCTAATGGCCGACTGCGTACCGGATCTGGTCGCTACAGCCCGGGGAGACTTGCCAGCGACTTTGGTCATTCGGAACGGTACGCTGGTCAATGTAATATCCGGTGAGATTTTATCAGGAATGTCCATAGCAGTCCAGGGAGCACGAATTGCTTATGTCGGCAAAGATGTAAGCCACACCATCGGAGAACATACTCGGATTATTGAAGCGGACGGCAAATATATGGCTCCCGGCTTGTTGGATGGACACTGTCATATTGAGAGCACACAGATGAAAGTATCCGAGTTCGCAAGAGCAGTATTGCCGTCAGGTACGACCGGAGGTTTCTTTGACCCGCATGAGATCTCCAACGTGCTTGGACTCCGAGGTCTGAGACTGATGTTGGATGAGGCTCGGACTACACCTATGGCTGCTTATATGCAGGTCGCTTCGTGTGTACCTTCCACCCATCCAGGGTTGGAGACAACAGGTGCCTATATAGGGCCTGAAGAGGTGGCTGAAGCCCTTTCCTGGGGTCCGGACATGATTGGGCTTGGTGAAGTCATGAACTTCCCTGGGGTCGTGTACGGGGACGAAACGATGATTGGTGAGATACAGGCGACCTTGCGGGCGGGTAAAGTGGCGGACGGCCATTTCACTTGGGCAGCAGATGACTGGCGTCTGCCAGCTTACGCAGCGAGTGGTGTTACAGGGGATCATGAGTGTGTAACGAAGGAAGACGTGGTGGAACGTCTGCGACTCGGCATGTACGCGAAGATGCGTCAGGGGTCGGCATGGCATGATGTGGCAGAGACGATCAAAGCCTGCACCGAGCTGGGGCTCGATACACGTCGTATGATGCTGGTAACGGATGACCGAAGCTCCGAATCCCTGCTGAAAGAAGGACATATGGACTTTGTCGTTCGTCTGGCGATCTCCCAAGGTGTGAAGCCGGTTACGGCTTTCCAGATGGCTACGCTTAACACGGCTGAGCGTTTCGGTGTTGCGCGTGATATAGGTGCAGTCATTCCAGGGAATATAGCCGATATTATTCTGCTGGACGGCCGTCTGGCGGATGTACGTGTGGGCATGACAATCGCTGCAGGGCAAGTGGTGGCCGAGAATGGGAAAATGACGGCGGTCTGGGATAGCTTCACGTATCCGGAGGAAGCGCTGAACACCGTGAAGCTGGAAGCCAATATTCAGCCAGAGGATCTGGAGCTTGCAGCACCGATTTCAGATGGGACGATTGGTGCCAAAATCATTCATGTGACCGAAAACCATGTGGATACGAAGGAAAAACATCTGCCTGTTAAAGTACAGAACGGTAAGGTGATCGTGTCCACCTCAGGAGAAATCTGCAAGATTGCAGTAATGGAACGTCACAAACAAACCGGAAATCGGGCAGTTGCTCTGGTTGGAGGCATCGGATTCACCTCGCCGGCGGCGATTGCAATGACGGTTGCTCATGATAGTCACAATCTGTTAATTATCGGTAACGATGATACGCTGATGGCGGAAGCCGGTAACCGTGTAATTGATATGCAGGGCGGGGTAGCCGTCGTAACGGCAGCGGGTGTAACCGAATTTCCGCTACGAATCGCAGGTTTGATGTCAACCGAATCTTTCGAAGTGGTCGCGGCCCAATCGGCAGCAGTCAGTGAAGCATTGCAGTCTGCAGGGTGTACGTTAAATAATGCGTTCATGACCCTATCCTTGCTCGCGCTGGTTGTGATTCCGGAACTGCGATTGTCTGACAAGGGGCTTGTACGGATCTCGGCAGAAGGTATTGAACTCGTGTCTTTGTTTGACGACACGGTTGACAATGCATCGGGTGCTCCAGCTGGTAATGAATGAACTGAAACTCTTATCAGAGGATAAATAAATCGGGTTATATGAAGGCCGCCTATAGGCGGTTTTTTCGTATTTTGTGAGAAAACGCTTTCTAGGTCTTCTGGAGCTTATACTTTATATGAAAATAATGACTCAAGTCGTAATGAAAGAAAGATGAATATAGTAAACGGATTAAAATTTGTGACTTTTGAACTATACATACAGAACTATGAATTCCCGAAATAAGTTATATGATGCTTTCGTCGTGAGTCTTAAAGATGATATTGCATATAGAAGCAATCGAATTCGTCGAATTGCAATAAGTCTCTATAAAATGCATAGGAAACGACACGATTTCATCCAGATGAGCACGTCAGAGCTGCAAAACTTCAGAGGGAGTGTACAAATATGAAAAGCAAAAGAGGTTACCGTTTTATCTTGTTGATCATTTGTTTTATCCTGTGTGCGAGTACAGCCTGTTCTTCCAAAGCCATCGCTGATGGTTCAGTCGACAGTTATGAGACCATTCACGGGAAGCTTGATGTACCTGTGAGAGCAACGTGGGTGTGGGATACAACCCAGATCAGAAGTAATCCACAGGACATATTGAATTTCGCGACAGTGAACAAGATCAATACGATCTATCTACAGATGAATCGCGATGTGAAGATTCCTGAGTATAAAAGCTTTATCCGCCAGGCAAGAGTCCAGAACATTGCGGTTGACGTTATGGATGGAAGATCAGCCTGGGGGCTGACAGAAAGTCGGGAACAGATCGCATCCTTCCTGGACTGGATCGAAGCGTATCAGAATCAGGCTTTGTCGAGTGAGAAGTTTGCGGGTATTCATCTGGATATTGAACCGCATGTGCATCCACAGTGGAAAGTTAATCAGGCCAGCGTCATTACGCAGTGGCAAGGAAATGTGAACTATATTGTTGAGCGGGCAGCGCGCATGAAGATGCCTGTAGCGGCTGATCTGCCGTTCTGGCTGGATAATTACAAAATTCCAGGATCAACCATGGCGGTTAGCAGCTGGATGATCCGCAAGTTCGACTCCATCACCATTATGGCTTACCGTGATACAGCTGCTGCGATCTATAGTGTAGCGAAGGATGAGCTTGTAGAGGCAGCCTTGCTTGGTAAACAAATATCCATAGCCGTGGAAACGAAGCAGAGTAAGGAAGGCGACTTCATTACGTTCTACGAAGAGGGATCTGTTTATATGGAAGCACAACTGAAGTTGGTCGAGAAAATGGCTTCAGCACATGCATCCTTTAATGGTTTCTCGGTACATGAGTACACCTCATGGAAGACGTTGAAAAAGTAAGTGACTGTTAAGGTTGTAGTGCAATACTAGTCGCAACATTCTAGAGAGTTCCAACGGAGCCAATGTGACCTATATGAGCTGGTTTGTTCGTTTGGGTAGTCTGCTGTTGTTTATACCAGTGCAGCCTCCATGGCTACGTTCTCGTAGAACATTTTGCGATACTGTGAAGGCGTGGTACTTTTATGCTTTTTGAACGTGGTAATGAAGTAGCTTAGATGTTCGAAACCGACATCCATGGCGATATCAACGATTTTGTGATCGGTATTCTCAAGCTGAACACAGGCCTGTTGAACGCGGTAATAGTTAATATAATCTACAGGGGTTTTCTGCACCATCTGTTTGAAAAAACGACAGAAGTGCCCTTCGCTCATATTGGCCTCATCGGCCAGTTCTTTCAGCTTCAATGGCTCGGGATAACGCTTGTGGATATATCCGAGCACGGATTTCAAACGTTCGATCTTATCATGGCTTCCGGTAGCCACGCTGCCTCTCTGCGGAGCAGTTCTCATATGTTCAAACATACGTGCAAAGATGAGATACAGGTACGCTTTCGTTGACATCTCACATGTGTCTGTTCCGCGTGCATGATCGGCAAATATACGCTTCAGATGTTCCAGGATCTCACATCCCCAACCTTCATCCGCCTTGATATGAAACGGGGGAATCACGGTTTTGCGTACGAGTGGACCGATGAATTTCTCCTGTACCGTATCGAAGGTTCGGCTGCCGAGCAGCTCGGGATTAAACACAATGGAAGAGAATACACAGGGAATGTCGCCCTTTAAATAGCCTGTATGGATCTCACCCCGATTGATGAAAATCGCTTCACCTGCCTTGACCTCAACCGTGTTCATATCAATCTGAAAAACAGCACAGCCTTCGGTCACCATGGTGAACTCCATCTCATCATGCCAGTGGCAATCCAGAATGATGTCGCCATTCAATTGTTGAATATCCGGGTACACACTGACGGGATACATGGCATTGCCGTGAATCCGATCCTCCCGTAATCGTTCACGTTCCATAGTAACTACTCCTTTTGTCACATTATTATTGTAATCGTTTCCATGGTTTGGTGATGTTGATCCAAAATTAGGGGTTAAATATCAAAATCGTGATATATTTGGTCAAAATAAGAGAAGAAATTCATTATTAATATCAATATTATTATAGTATAACCGAAGGGGGAAAGAAAACATGAAATTTACTGATGGATTCTGGATGACTCGTGAAGGGTACCATGTTCAAAACCCGACTGACATTCGTGATATTGTGCAAAAAGAAGATTCTTTGACCGTATATGCGGCAACTAAATATATTCGCTCCAAAGGCGACACATTGAACGGTACATTGCTTAAAGCAACGTACAGCTCACCTATGCCTAATGTTATTCGTGTAACCTTGAATCACCATAAGGGCGGCGTGAAAAAAGGGCCTGAATTTGAGCTTAACCATCAAGATGTGAAAGTAGACATCTCCAAAAATGAACAAGGCGCTGTTCTGAAAAGCGGCAATCTGGAAGTTCACATCGACAAAACGAACGGTTGGGACGTCAGCTTCCTGTATGGAGGAAAACGGATTACAGGTAGCGGTCAAAGAGCGGCAGGTTATATTACAGGTCCGTGCAAGGAAGCGTACTTCCGCGAGCAGCTGGATCTCGGTATTGGTGAATACGTTTACGGACTCGGTGAGCGCTTCACACCGTTTGTTAAGAATGGTCAAATCGTAGATACCTGGAATGAGGACGGCGGTACAAGCAGTGAACAGTCCTATAAGAACATTCCGTTCTATTTATCCAATAAAGGATATGGCGTATTTGTAAACCATCCTGAACGCGTATCGTATGAGATTGCCTCTGAGAATGTATCTAAAGTGCAGTTCAGCGTAGAAGGCGAGACGTTGGAATACTTCATTATCGGCGGTGACAATCCTAAGGATGTACTTGATAACTATACACAATTAACAGGTAAACCAGCGCTTCCACCTGCGTGGACGTTTGGTCTGTGGCTGACAACATCATTCACAACGGATTATGACGAAGCAACGGTTAACCATTTCGTAGATGGCATGGCTGAACGTGATCTTCCGCTGTCTGTATTCCATTTTGACTGCTTCTGGATGAAGGAGTACCAATGGTCTGATTTTGTGTGGGATGAAGCGATGTTCCCGGACCCGGAAGGCATGCTTGCACGTTTGAAAGACAAAGGTCTCAAAATATGCGCTTGGATCAATCCGTATATTGCAGAAAAATCCTACTTGTTCGATGAAGGTATGGAGAACGGTTATCTGGTCAAAACAGCGGATGGCAGCGTATGGCAATGGGATCTGTGGCAAGCAGGTATGGCTCTGGTTGATTTCACGAATCCGGATGCTGTGAATTGGTATAAGAGTAAGCTGGAAGTCTTGCTTGATCAAGGTGTGGATTCATTCAAGACAGACTTTGGGGAAAGAATTCCGACAGATGTCGTGTATTTCGATGGCTCTGATCCGGTTAAAATGCACAACTATTATACACAGCTCTATAACAAGGCTGTATTTGAATTGCTTGAAGAGAAGATTGGCAAAAACGAAGCTGCCCTGTTTGCACGCTCTGCAACAGCAGGGGGCCAACAGTTCCCGGTTCACTGGGGCGGGGACTGTTCTTCCACATATGAATCGATGGCTGAATCCCTTCGTGGCGGCCTGTCGCTTGGCCTTTCCGGTTTCGGATTCTGGAGCCATGATATCAGTGGCTTTGAAAGCACAGCGAGCCCTGATGTATACAAACGCTGGGTACAATTCGGACTTTTATCTTCTCACAGCCGTCTACACGGAAGCACTTCGTATCGTGTGCCTTGGTTGTTTGACGAGGAATCCGTGGACATTGTTCGTGACTTTACCAAACTCAAAATCAGCCTGATGCCGTACCTGTACAATTCTGCGGTGGAGTCGACGGTAAGAGGTATTCCGATGATGCGCGCTATGCTGCTGGATTTCCCAGAGGACCCAACAACATTCAGCCTGGATACGCAATACATGTTCGGTGATTCGATCCTGGTAGCTCCAATCTTCAACAAGGAAGGTGATGTTCGTTACTACCTGCCTGAAGGAACTTGGACGAACTATCTGACAGGAGCGAAAGTACAAGGCGGACGCTGGATCAGTGAGAACCATGATTTCAAAACACTGCCAATGATGATCAAACCAAACAGCCTGATCGCTGTAGGTGCTGTGGATAGCAAACCGGATTATGATTTTGCGAATGATGTGTCCTTGCACTTGTTCGAACTGGCTGAGGGTCAAACGACTCAAGCTGTCGTTGTGAACCAAGCTGCTGAACAGGAACTGAAAGTTAACGTTACACGTAGTGGATCGGTTCTAGAGGTTCGTGCTGAAGGTGCAGGCAAACCATGGAACATCGTGCTTCGTGGCATTGAAAATGTATCCGGGGTTGAAGGTGGTTCCCAGGTATCTGGAGCGACTGGTGTAGTCGTGACGGCAACTGAAGGTGCGACTTCGCTTACAATCCAACTGTAAAATGATATAGTAGATGAAGAGACGGTACCGCAAGGTGCCGTCTGTTTGTCTATTGCGATAGGAGAATGAGTGAAAATGAGTACGATGAATTCGGGTTTACATTGCACGATTTCAGCAGAGATGTTGCATCATCTGGTAGAGATTCATTTTGGGACCGATGTCATAGTGAAGGATTTCTCACTTTTACAAGGTGGTCTTTTTAATACGACGTATCGAATTCAGCTTGAACATGCACCGATTGTAGATGTAATACTGCGTTTGGCCCCAGAGCGGGTAGAGACACTCTCCGGTTCTGCAAGCGATCCGTTATTTTCATTTGAACGCACGATGATGGCGGCCGAACCGATTGTTTATGAATATTACCGCAAGGCAGGTATTCCTGCTCCCAACATTATGGTGTGTGATAACAGCGGATCGGTCATTCCGAGAACGTACATGTTCATGGAATTTATCCCTAGCAAACAGCTGGACGACCCTTCCATATCAGAAGAAGAGAAAAAGCGATTGTACCATCAACTTGGCACGAATACCGCGATTATGCATCAGATTGAGGGTGCTAAATTCGGCTGGCCGCAAAGCGATGGTACGATCAAAGGCTCGGAGCACTGGTCCGAGGTGTTGCGCGCTTTTGCAGAAGAAACGGCACTCAAAGCGGCACAAGCTGAGTATATGCCCGGTGTAGGGGAAGAGATCATAACTATTTTCATCCAAAATAGGGATTTATTCGATCAGGTGACGACTCCGGCCCTTGTTCATAATGATCTGTGGGAAGCCAATGTGCTTGTTCGTGAAGAACAAGGTGAATTGAACATTGCGGCCATCATTGATGGGGATCGTTCGATGTTTGCCGACAGGGAATTTGAGGCCATATTATCGACAGACTCCGCAGATTTTCATACAGGATATGGCTGTTCGCTGGATTCATCTGCTGAAGGACAGGCACGCAGGCTAGCCTACAGGTTATTGTCTTCCTATTTCAATGCCTACGTGCATGAGCATCAGGTCGACCAACCTGAAGAGGGACAGAAGTTTCACCAGCGTACACTGGATCTGCTGGAGCAATGGAAGCAACTCAATTGACATGTCTGAATAAACAAACTCGGAAACAACCACAATAATGCAGATGTGTGTAGAATCTGTAAAGGTGGTTGTGGTATGAACGATAAAAAGTGGGACCTCGTCGCACTTGCTTCCATCCCTTTAATTATGACCTTGGGAAACTCCATGCTCATACCGATCTTGCCACAGATCGAACGTGAACTGAAGGTGTCTGCATTCAAGGTCAGTATGCTCATTACAGTCTACGCTGTTGTTGCCATCCTGCTTATTCCGCTCGCAGGATATTTGTCCGATCGTTTTGGCAGAAAAGTAGTCATTATTCCCAGCCTCATCATCGCAGCCGCCGGAGGTGCTGTTGCAGGGATAGCAGCATGGATTCTGGACGGAAATGTGGCCTACTGGACGATTCTGGGAGGCAGGCTATTACAAGGAATCGGCGCAGCGGGTGCATTCCCCATCGTCATCCCATTGGTCGGAGACATGTTCGATGATGAGGACAAGGTAAGCAAAAGTCTGGGGATTATTGAGACGTCGAATACGTTCGGTAAAGTGTTAAGTCCAATTCTGGGTGCAGCGCTGGCTGTATGGTTGTGGTATTCACCATTTATGGCTATTCCTGTTCTTTGTTTGCTTTCACTGATCCTGGTTATTTTCCTGGTGAAAACACCCAAGAAAAAAGAAAAACCTCCTACCATTACAGAATTTGTGGCTTCCATTCGGGATGTACTGAAAGAAAAGGGACGCTGGCTATATGCGTTGTTTGCGATCGGCGGAATCTGCATGTTTGTCATCTTTGGTGTACTTTATTATCTGTCCGAGACGTTGGAGAGCGAATTTGCCATGAAAGGTGTTGTTAAGGGACTTGTTCTTGCTATCCCTCTAGCAATGTTATGTCTGTCTTCATTTCTGGCAGGAAAATGGATTGGGAAGAACAAAACAAGAATGAAATGGCTTGGATTCTCAGGACTTGTGCTTCTGACGGTATCCCTCGGCGTTATAGGGATTTTTGATAATATCTATGTTGTAGTGGGACTCTTCACATTGGGAAGTGCTGGAATAGGAGCGACGTTGCCGTGTCTGGATGCCTTGATTACAGAAGGTGTAGATAAGAAACAACGGGGTACAATTACGGCTCTTTTCAGTAGCATGCGATTCATTGGCGTATCACTCGGTCCACCTGTCGTGTCATTACTGATCGGCTCTCATCATTTTTTGCTTTTTGGTGTACTTGCCGCATCCGGAGCAGTGGGTGGACTGCTCACATTATTCGCAGTCAAGCCAGATAAGGGCGATCAGCCTACGTTAGGAAGCGGACGAAAACAGGATGAACGGCACATTGATAAGATCGAGACGAGCAGAGGATATGCACCCATACGTCGCAAGAAAAGTCCATTCTAACGAGTCACTCCCAGCAACGATTCATTACCGAACCGACTTTTAATTTTAATTGAATACTGTCTCAATAAAAAACGCGTTTACTCCTGAGAAAGTATCGATTTGCTTTCTCGGTGTAAACGCGTTTTTATATACAGTAGGATTGATTTAATTATTCAATCAATATTCATTCTTGTCGGCTTTTATCCGGCGGGTTCGTTTCGGTATTCCCGTTAGCTGGAACATGAGTATGAGCCAGAACAGGATGACTTTCTATGGCGAAGCTTCCGCTTCGTTTCCCCTGAATCAAATAAATGAGCAAGAACAGAATCATGAACATCACGGAATAACGATACATATCGGTATAACTGGTTATGGATGCAATGGCACCAAGAAGAAGCGCACCGGTGGCAATACCCAGATCTAGCGAGTTCAGAAACATGCCGTTAGCCATTCCCCGTTGAGAAGGAGACACAACCTGAATCATCCAGGTCTGTAGTGACGATTGCATGGAACCATACCCGATCCCGTAGATAAAGGCGGCAATGAACAGGATGGACATTGAAGTTGCGTAGGAGAGCATAATAAGTCCGCCAGCAATGAATATGGCTCCGGGTATGAGCAATGCTTTTGGACCTTTGCTGTCGTAGATTCGTCCCGCAAAGGGTCTGACCAATAGAACGGCGAGTGCGTTAAATAAAAAGAACAGTGCAGGATTAGCGAGGTTGGCTTCCTTGCCATACAAGACGATGAATCCGACAAGTCCACCATAGGTGATGGATAAGAGGCAATTCAGCACACTTGGGAGGATCAACTTGCGGTTGAAAGGCGTCTTCGGTCTGGTTTTCGTTCCCGAAACGGTTGTTAGAGCTTGTGGTGTTATATTCGCACTGCTATCGGTTCTGGCTGCTTTTTTACGTGTCAACGTATAACTTAGTGGATAGATGACAGCGATGACTCCGGCAGTACATAACATCAAGGTTACAAATCCCGCACCCTGAAGCAGCGTAACCCCTATAATTGGACCCATAGACATTGCAAGGCTTGTGGATAGCCCAAAATAACCCATGCCTTCACCCATTCGTTTGACGGGTACAATGTCCGAGGCCATTGTAGGAAAAGCGGTGCTACTCATACCAAATCCGATACCAAACAACATTCTTAGCAATAACAGAACAGCTATGCCAGCAGCAAAATAATAGCCGAGCGTTGCTAGCAGGGCCACGGATAGGCCAATATAGATCATGGCGTTGCGAAGGCCTTTCTCCAGTGCCTTCGCGGAATAAAGCCGGGCTGCAATGGCGCTTAATGCGAACAGACAGGTGAAGAGACTGACTTCAAACGCATTGGCATGGAATTGCTCCTGAACATAGGACGGAAGCGGAGAGACGATCATGTGCAGCTGCAAGAATAGCAAAAAGTTGCACAGCATCAGCAGAATAAAATCGGTAGTCCAAAGTTTAACTTGTGTAGATTGTTCTTTCATGTTGATGTATTCCCCCTGAGTTGTGATTCATTACAGATTGCGGTTAATGAGGGAAAGAGTATGTTTAAATGCTTCCATCTGGTCATCGGGTATACCTTCGGCAAGTTCTTTATTCATTTCTCTTTCGATCGGAACGAGGATATCAATTAACGCTTTGCCTTCCTTGGTGAGAAATAACAGATAAGCTCTGCGATCCTGTTCGCTGGTTCGGCGTTCCACCCAGCCTTTCTTCTCAAGCAGATCAATGATTCGTGCGGTAGTTGGTTGGTCTTTGAAGACTCGTGCAGCCAATTCTTTCTGGTTCACGCCCTCACCCCGGTCAACATTAAAAAGGACAGAAAATTGCTCTGTCGTAATATCATATGGTTTGAACCGCGTCGCAAGTAAGGCAGCGGCTCTACGGTGCGTGAAACCCAACATGAATCCGACGGATTGCTCCAGTGAATAGTCCATGTATTTGTGTACCCTCGCTTTCTGTTCAATAGAATGTCCTAATCAATTAGTTGTTATAACAACTATATGTCAAACAAGTATTTTTGTCAAAATGGATAATTCACATAGCACACGGAGGCAGGCGCGATGCAAAGAACCAAAAATCCTGATAGAATAGTAATGAAAACGCTTCTATCTAGTGAGAATCCAGATTATTTGTAGATTGTTAAAGTCCAATTCGCTCTAACTGATGTTGGAGATGACCAAGGAGAGCTGCGTATGCTGAAGAATATTCCCGCTATAATACCTCCAGAGTTGCTCAAAATCATGTCTGAAATGGGGCATGGGGATGAGCTGGTTTTGGCTGATGGAAATTTCCCGGCCGCCAGTCATGCCCGGCGACTGGTACGCTGTGATGCACTGGGAGTCGTCGAACTGCTGGAAGCCATCTTGCAATTATATCCATTGGATACCTATGCCGAACGTCCGGCTGCTGTCATGCAGGTTGTGAAAGGGGATCAGTTAATACCGATTATCTGGGAAGACTATCGCCGATTGATTGAAGAATACGAAGGGTTCACGGATGCGTTGGATCATGAAGAACGATTTGATTTTTATGAGCGTGCTTCCCGAGCCTATGTAATTGTTGCCACCGGTGAGCGTGCGCAGTATGCTAATCTCATTCTGAAGAAAGGCGTCATCTTTCCTGATTCTGATTCTTGTCAGCAACAGCAGAATGCGAAATCGAACTGAAGAATTATGGCAATTATGGCGACGGAGCAGCTGATGCTTTGGTCGCCTTTTTGTTTTTGACATTGCGTAGCCAGTAAACCAGAACGTACAAGATAGGCATCGACTCGATAAGCACGGTATAAACAGGAATCACATATGAACGGATCGCCAACTCGTAAGACGCGGCATCTCTGGCATATTGCATAACAATGGCGGCGGCGGTGCCCCCGATCAGATACACGACAGACTTCTGTTGTCTGACCCCACTTAGTTTGGAGAGACAGACAGATGCTACATATAGTAGAAACGAACTGCGGGTAAACATGGTTGTTGACCAGATAGCGATTAGCACGGGATCCAGATTATCCAGGAAATCTCCATATCTTGCGAAACGTATCATCTCCAGCAAAGGATAGCGAAGACTTGCGGCAACATACGGGCCAAAGTTCATGAGGGTAAACACCCAGAACACAACAATGAATATAACAACGGTTCCACCAGCGCATAACATGCTTTTCAGCATGGGGCGCCTGAATGCAATGGTCGGAGCGAGGAAAAGGAATAACATCCATTCGGAGAACCAGGGCATGGTTGCAAGTGAACCCATCACCAGCTCAGTCCAATCATGATGGGTTACCATCGCAAGCAATATTCCGGGATTCCCCCACCCCCAACAGCTGGAATAAGGAAGGTAGAAGTGAAGAGCTGCACCAGAAAAATGCCCTCTGACATAAATACAATGGTGACCAGTCCTGAGCGTGCAGTTAGACAGATGCATAGTAATGTAAGGGTTGATGTTAACCAAATCGGCGTCTGTGGAAGATACATTGATTGCAGAAAGATGATGAAATTCTCCACATCAATAGATATCAAATACAGACAGAGCAACACAATCATCCCAATGAAAAAACGATGCACAACCTTGCCCACGATATCCTCTCCAAAGGAAATCCAGGGTTTGTCCGGGTTAATGGAACCTAAACGGTATGTGAAGAAGAGAAAGATCAGACTGATTAGAAAACCTCCGATGGTAGATAACCATCCCTGATAGCCGCTCATTTTGAACAATCGTTGCAGAAGAAAGGCAACGGGTTCAGAGTACAGATAAACAAACATAAAGCGGTAGGCCTGTCCCGCGGTCAGATGGTTCATATACAATCTCCTCCCTTATTCAACCATACGATCAATCCAGCCAAAGACGAGCTGGATCACATCATTGGGATTAGGCCAAGCAGACCAGCTTACAGCCAGTGTGTTCCATATGAGAAAAAGACCAAGCAGTACGAAATAGGCCCATCTGATGGGTTTCTTACTTGTTTTTACCGAAGGCCAATCCAACAAATATAATCCTGCGAATACTAAAACAGCTAACACGGTTGTAACCTCCTTGGAAAGACCATTGAACGCTACCCTCAGATGAGCTAGAAGCTTGACTCCGAGCCGACAAATTGAATATTAATGTTCGTATTGACCTTATATTGAAGGTCGTTCTTTACGTACTTGTTCCATGTAGGACGAAGCTTGTCCCATAACTTTGGGTATTTCCATTCGAGTCTATATCCCAGCATCAATATATCGGCTCCTTGCTGTTTGGCGCGTTGAATCGCATGGTTAAGATGAGCGCTCATTTTTTCATTAGCTGCTTGTTCAATGTCTTTCAGACCAACAATGTCTTTGGCTTTTAGAACCGGGATCACGGAATTCAGCTCTGCTTTGCCTTGCAGATTGATGAGGAAGAGAGGTTCGCCATTGTGAATTTTTACTTGAATAACAGAATTCATGCTGTACATCGTCAGGCTGGCTTTTTGTTTTTGGGTTCGAACAGCCATGGTCATTGAGTCCAGTTTTTGTTCTGCCCAGGATACTGCACGTGCCTCATCGTCGGTCAGTGTTCCAACCATACGCATCTGTCTGAATATGGCGCCGCCAATCTGGCTGACCCACTTTTTGGATTCTCCCGCTTCACTAACCATAGAGACTTGTTGAGGACTAAGCATGGATGTGGCGAATCCCTGATTCATTTTATCTGCTGTAAATATGCTTAACATCTGGGTTTTTAACAGATTCTCCTCAGTCGAAAATTCCTGAAGCACATCACTGGGGCTTGCCTCAAATACTGGAGTTAAATCAGATATGTCCTTGGCTTTACCTTTAGCAACCATGACGTAGCTGCTCATGTGGAACAAGGGTTGACGTGCAATCCATTCCATCGTATCTTCAATCCCCTCACGTGCATAAGCTTCGCCAAAGACGATAACACGTGTATGGCCCCAGGAAATTTTGCGTGTAAGGTCTGTCTGAATTCTCTCTATGGCATCGGCAATCGTGGGTCCGGTAGCTGAAACTGCAGCATAAGGTTCTTTGCCTGATCCACTGCCTTCAGGAGAAATTCTGTTGGGGAGTGGCATGTTAAGCGTAAGCTTAATCTCTCCGGGCGTATCCGCCTTATCAACGTACATGGCAGTGACAAAGGTACGCTCATTAATCTCAACTTTGGACCAGCATCCGCTACAGAATAGACAGCATGTGAGAATCACGCCAACGTTCAGGAACCTGCGGAAGTTCATGATGTATCCTGCCTCGTTTCATTATCGGTGGTGTAGGCTTTAGTTCGCTTTTTCATCTGGAACCAGGGAACCCGAACAAACGTATCCTTGAAATCACGCAGTACTAGTGGAGCAAAAGGTTGCATGTAGGGAACGCCAAAGGAGCGCATACTGACCATATACCAATAAAGCAGATAGATGGAGATGACAATACCGAAAAGTCCCAACGTTCCGCCCATGAACAGGACAGGGAAGCGCAGCAGTCGGAATGCCAGTCCCAACTCGAAATGCGGAATAATGAACGCAGCAATACCTGTAATGGACACAACAATAACGAGTGGAGCTGACACTATGCCTGCCTGTACAGCTGCTTGTCCAATGACAATCCCGCCAATAATGGATACTGTCTGTCCAAGCGGCTTGGGAATGCGAATCCCCGCTTCTCGTAACCCTTCGAAGGTAATCTCCATAATGAGAGCTTCAATTAACGCTGGAAAGGGAATGTTCTCTCTGGCAGATGCAATCGTAATAAGCAGATTAGTGGGTATGATCTCGGGATGAAATGTGGTGACAGCCACATATACAGAAGGTAGCAAAAAGGCGATAACGGCAAAGAGTAACCGAATGATACGTATAAACGAAGCCGAATGAAACCGCTGATAATAATCCTCTGAAGATTGCATTAATGAGAAGAATGTGACTGGAATGAGCAGTGAAAACGGTGTTCCATCCTGCATGACTCCAATACGTCCTTCTACCAGTGCTGCGGCAACGGTATCTGGTCTTTCGGTATATTGATACTGGGGAAAAGGTGAAAGCGGGTGATCTTCCAGAAACTCAGATAGATAGCTCACACCCAGACTACTATCCATATCAATCTCACCCAGACTGGTTAATACATTCTCCAGAATGTCGGATTTGCATAATCCTTGGATATAAATGACAAAAACTTCGGTTTTGGTATATTTACCGATCGTGAATTTGATTGTTTTCAAATCAGGATGTTTGATCTTGTGTCTCAGTAGAGACATATTAACGTGAATGTCTTCAATAAATGCTTCCTGGGGTCCAACAACGACCACCTCGTTGGATGATTCCGGTACGGAGCGTTTCTGATAATTTGGAATCGAGAAGACGATCATGCCTGACATGCCTTCAATGTAAAGTGCGGCATTACCGGATACGATATCATCTACCAGAATTTCTGCCGAATCCCCCTGTCGGTTTTCGAGTGAAAAGAAGGTCCCGCTCACCACACGACCGATGAAGTCGGGGCTAATCTCGTTGCGTGCAGCTTCTTCGAGCAAAGGTTTGATAATGGCTTCACGCATGGACTGTGTGTCCACAATGGATTGGATATAGAGCAGAGTACAGCGGATCGGCCCGATCTGAAGGGGTTGATAGATCATGTCTGCTACGCCGATCAGGCGTGATTGTACCTGTAGAAGAATGCTTTCTTTCATAGTTCCCTTCCTCCTGACTGCTTTTGACTCTGTCAGTTATGAGCGTGACTATTAGTGTGCATTGCTTTGACTGAAATATACTCTTCGGATTGAATTTTGCGGTAATAGAGATAAACTACAAACTTTGATACAGATGATGAATGGGGGAAGGTAAGGGAGGTGTTTTACAATAAAAATGAAAATACATACTTGAGAAGATTGTCTCAATGCTAAAGGTGCACGGGATACCAAGTTCATGTATTATGAACTTATTCTATAAGAATACAGGGTAGGCCCGTAAAGTCGGGAAAGAGGGAGGGGAATCTTAACATGATGCAATGGATCGCCATGATCACAATGTTGATTGATCATATCGGAGCTGTCTTTTTCCCACATATTCTGGAGCTGAGGATCGTAGGACGTATTGCTTTTCCAATCTATGCTTTTGCAGTGTATATCGGTTATAAACATACACGAGACGTACGAAAATACATATGGCGTCTGTTCTGGATTGCGTTGATATCGCAAGTACCGTTCATGGCTGCTTTCAATCATTACTCTCTGAACGTGGTATGGACCCTGTGGTCAGCCCTGCTGGTATTGCTGGTTCTCGATAAACTGCCATCACGCCTGTTAGCCATTCCGATCGTAATCGGAGCAGGGTGGCTCATGGAAGTGAGTCAGATGGATTATGGGATGTATGGGCTGTTATTAGTTCTGTTATTCCGTTATTTCCAAGGGCCTGTACTTGTAGTGGCACATGTAATATTAAACGTGCTGTACCTGATGCTGCACAACAGTTCAGTTCAGATGTATAGTGTGTTGGCAACCGCAGGCATCGCCATCGCCCAGTATTACCAATCAGGATTGCGCATGAAGGGGCCGCGATGGGTATGGCGTTATTTCTATCCGGCTCATCTTGCCATCATTGCACTAATCCGCTGGATGTAACAAGCTGATTCAAGATTATAGCAAAGCTGCAAATAAGCCACGTTCTCGTCAGTGAATGACGATGAACGTGGCTTATTTGTGTTACCTATTTTAACTACAGGCTATTGATAAAGTGAACGTATTCCTATGTTGTAGAAGTATCATGTTGCGGCCGAATCACAGCCGGGAAATACCCAATCTGAACGGCGTAATCCAACATCGCGGAGATGAAGCGATCATCCGTTCTCGCACATGTGATTCCGGCAGGTTCCACATAAGCAGTGGTTACAGGACAGGCGTAGACATACGCCGAATCCTTCGCACCGTCGCCTTCAAGTTGCGCAATGGCCAACTGTAGAGCTTCCGGCTCCTTGCTGATGCTGGCATCAAACAACCAACGGCTGTACTCCCCGAAAGGTAGCGTTTCAACCTCATAACCAGCCCGATTCACCGCACGGATTAACTCATCATACCGGATTGGCTCCGGATTACAGATGTGAAATACACGACCTGCTGTATCCTGACGTAATGCCAGATGAACGATAGCCTCACTGGCATAGTCGATAGGTGTGAAATCAACCATCCAGTCGGCGGCAGGAGCTTTGCCCAGCAATAACATCGCTTTGATCATCCGATAGAAAGCGTTGCTATCAATATTGGACTGGAAGCGTCCGGTCTGCGAGTGACAAGTGAGGTTACCTGCACGATAGATGCTGACAGGCACACCTTGCTCTGCAGCAATCATGATCACTTTCTCAGCTTCAAGCTTGCTGTCCGAATACAGGTTGTCCACATGCAAGTCAGCCGGGAAACGATCGTAGTTCAATGAGGATTCCCACTGTCCGCTGAGCGCCAGGTCTTCCGGAATACCCATCGTGGACACATGATGGAAGGAAGCCCCCGGTTTGCTGCGAATGAGATCCAGTAAAGCGACCGTTCCTTCCACGTTCGTTTTGGCGAACTGCTCGGCATCCCCGAAATGACGTACGTCTGCAGCACAGTGAATGACACGGTCAATTCGTTCTTTAACATAAGCCGTTTGTTCAGCCGAAAGACCGAGGTCAGGTTGTTCAAGATCCCCTTCAATGATTTCCACGCGATCTGCGAGTTGGTCAGTCAGTTGTTTTCCGAAATACCCTTCAAACACTTTAGTCAAACGTTCCATGGCAGTCATTCCATTGGTTGGGCGACGAATAAGGGTATAGATTCGTGTACTGGAGTTCAGAACTAACTGTTGCAGCACATGAGAGCCCAGATATCCAGTCGCTCCGGTCAGTAGCACATGCTCAGGTTCACGGATTACCGGATATCCGAGCTGGGATGCCAGTTCTACAGGATGTTCGGATAACTGTGTAATCCTGCCATCTCTTACGGCCGCAGGAGCAACTTCTGCTGTACTTTGAGAGAGTGTTTCCACACGACGGGAGAGAGCCCGAATCGTTTTTTCGGCAAAGAAGTCGGCAATGTTCAACTGAGGATAATGCGGCTTCAGAATGACCAGTACATGAATGACGCGGAGTGAATCACCACCGATGTTGAAGAAGCTGTCTTCGACACCGAAGTCATCGTGCTGAAGAATCTCTTTCCATGCGTCCAGAATAACGGATTCCGTCGCCGTTTCTGGCATCACCCGGTCAGGGCGATCTACATGTCGTTCCACATGAGGCATGGATACCATCGCTTTACGATTGATTTTCCCGGTCGGTGCAATCGGCATGTCATCCAGCTGACAGATCCATTTCGGTACAAAATAAGAAGGAAGTTTCTCGGTCAGTTCTGCCTTGATGTCCGAAACAGAAAGGGTACTGCCATCTTTCGATGTGAAATATCCAACCAGCATATTTTGTCCGTCCGATTCTTTCTTCGGAATGACCGCAACATTCTGAATCTGAGCAAGGCGGGCAAAGTGATCCTCAATCTCCCCGATCTCAATCCGGTGACCGCGAATTTTCAATTGAGAGTCACTGCGACCGACATATTCCAGCAACCCGGTATTTAGCAATTTGGCAATATCACCGGATTTATATATCTTTTCACCCATCGCAAACGGATTTTCAATGAATGCCTGCTCTGTGCGCTCTGGCTTATTCAAGTAACCTTTGGCGAGTGCAGGTGTAGCGATATAGACCTCACCAGGTACGCCTACTGGACAGAGCTGTTGTTCTTCATTAACAATATATACTTTGTAGTTATGAATCGGTTTACCGATGGGGATGCTAACCACATGTTCGGAAACCTGTTCACTGATGCGGTGAGTGGCGGTGGCTACTGTACATTCGGTAGGCCCGTACACATTCACAATATCAATCTGGTTTCCGAATTTGCGCTGGAAGGCACGAACCTGTTCACCATAGAGAGCTTCTCCGGCTACGGTAACGATTCTGACTTTGGTCAGCTTGTGGAAACCTTCATCGGACAAGTAGGAAGCGAGCTGATTGAAGAAGATCGTAGGCAATATCGTAATAATCGTTGTGCCTGTTCGCTCAATTGCACTTGCGAATTCTTCAACAGATACACGCTCATCTGCAGACAACAAATATAATTCTGCTCCATAGAACAAGGCGCCAATGGTATCCCACACGGATGCATCGAAGCTGTATGTAGCAAACTGGGTTAATACATCACCTGGCTGGATGTCACAATCACGCTGAACCACACTGCCAAGATTGGTAACACCCCGATGGGCGATCAGTGCACCTTTGGGTTTACCGGTAGATCCTGACGTATAGATGATATACGCAAGATCATCTGGCAGAATACCGAGATTAGGGTTACTTGCTGCAAATCCGGCTAGACGACCATCCACAGATAGAATCTGGCGGACCGTAGCAATGCTGGAGAATAGACTGGATGCTTTCGCATAAGAGGCTTCCGTTGTCAGAACGAATGAAGATGCCGTATCTTCTACAATATAGCTGTTACGTTCTTGTGGATGCTCAGGGTCGATTGGGACATATGCACCACCAGCCTTCAGAATACCAAGCAGGGAGATGATGGTCTCCAGACTTCGATCCATATAGATACTGACGAATTCCCCTTTCTGCAATCCATTGGATATCAGAACACGTGCGACCTGATTGGCTCGTTCGTTCAATTCTCTGTAGGTATACCGTGCAGATGGGGATGTAATCGCCGGTGAATCTGGATAAGCTGCAGTCGTTGCTTCGAACCAGCCATGAATCGTCTGATTCGCTGGTTCGATTACGGAAGTATCATTCATTTCTCTGTACAACAATCGATCTGAGGCCGAAAGGATATCTACTGCACCGATTGCTTTATCACGATCGCGCAAGAGGGCGAGTAGAAGAGTCTGATAATATTCTGCATATCTCAGTACGGTGGACTCTTTCAAAAGTGAACTGTCATAGAACAGATCGAGAATGAGCAAGCTCTGATCATCCCGAATGTTCCAATTCAATATTTGTGGAGCTTGAGGCAACTGTACGCTATTCAGCATAAACAACGTTTCAGGATATCCACCGGTTTGCAGCGTATAATCGATCTTGAGCTGCTCTGAAACCTGATGACATAGTTCGCTGAAGGTCAATTGGCCCTGAATCTGTAATGAAAGATAGGAAGCTGCCTGATCGGGAGCAAGGACACCTATGGCAAGTTCCGGTTCAGCTGACAATCGGAATAACAAGGCTGCATAAGCTGAGAGGAGTGCCGGGTACACCATCTGTTCTCCAAACTTCTGTTTAAGTTCATGACTCAGAGAAGCTTGTAATGTAATTTGAGCAGAATCATAAGAGAATGATTGTTGACGTCGCCCATAATCCAGTGGAATCTGAAGAACTGGCAGGCTGGATTCCATGGAATGGGAAGATGATGTTTGGTTTTCAATCACTTCAGTTATTCCTCCTTGGTTTAAACCGAATGTTTGTGGATTTGAATTATTGTTTGCTTACATTGAAATGAGAGATCAGTTCCTGTAGTTCCTCAGACATGCCATTCAGTCGTGTGGAAGAGTCTACCAGTGTAATCAAAGAGGCTTTTTGCTCATCAACAGATGAGGAAATTTGTTCACTGCTGTCTGCTGTTTTACTTACGCTGGAAGACAAGTCATCAGCTGTAGCGGTCATTTCCTCCGTACCCGCAGAGATTTCTTCCGTAGCACTTGAAACTTCCTGAATCTGGTTGGAAACTTTTTTCGCTGCTTCCAGAATATCTTCAAACAACTGACCTGTTTGTTCGGCTACGCTAAGCCCTGTATCTACTTCTGACGTACCTTGTTCCATGGCACGAACAGCTTGTTTGATTCCAGCCTGAATCTCTTGGATCAACACGCCAACCTGGCTAGTCGCTTGTTCAGACTGCTCGGCAAGTTTGCGTACTTCACCTGCGACAACGGCAAATCCTCTTCCTTCTTCACCAACACGCGCTGCTTCAATGGATGCATTGAGAGCAAGCAAGTTCGTTTGGCTGGAGATTCCTGAGATGATATTGAGAATATCGCCGATTTCCTGTGAGCGACTCTCAAGTACTTCAATGGCAGAAGCGGTATTCTTCACCGATTCCGTAATCAGGTTCATCTGCTCGGATACCTGACGGACCACGCTGTTACCTTGCTGTGAACGACGTTCCATTTCATAGGCTTCATCCGCTACACTTGCTGAGCTGCTGGCAATGGTCTGGATTACGGTAGCCATCTCAGACATGGCGCGCGCACTATCCCGGGTTGCCTGCTCCTGTGAACGAATGTTAGAAGTGATTTGGGTAACGTTGTTATTGATGGAATCCGCGTTCTCACTGTTTCGTTCGGAAACTTCATATAGTTCTTTGGCAGATTGATTCACTTCTTGTGATGTGATTTGTACTTTAACGATCGTATCGTTGATTTTGCGAACCATCGTGTTGAACTTCTCGTTAACGAGTCCCAGATCGTCCTTGCCTGTCGGAATGTTGACATTCAAATTACCCCGACTTACGTCATCAATTCCTTTGATTAAGTGACGAATAGGGGACAGCGTGTTTTTAACAACAAGATATTGAATAATCAGGAATAATAACAAGAAGGCAATCAGGATGATAATTCCGTTCTTGAGCAATGAGTTTAATCCTGCAGGTACGGCTGTTGCATCCGCATCAACGGCGAAATAAGAGAAAATCTTACCGTTGCTATCTTTGATTGGATAAGCAATCGTAGTCCAAGTTCCGAAATCATCGGAATAGAACGTTGTAAATGTAGGTCGATCCGTATTGATCATTTCTTTCAGTGCATTGGCTACCACCACGGGCTGCTCATACATGTCACCGATATTTACATTCTCGCTTTGAAAAGCCTCTCTAAGGTTGGTCGGCATCGCTACAAGGGAAGTTAACCTCTTGTTGTCACCACCGAGCTCAACACCGAAGATGTAGGCTTGTGCAATGTTAGGATAATATTGTTGCATTTCATCAAAATACGCTCGTAATTTGGTTTGTGTTGTTCCATCATAGTTGCCTTCCGTAATAGCAGCTTGTACATCAGTGGGATTGATATCTTCAGCCCACTTCTTGGTGATTTGTGCCACCTGTCCATGCAACTGATCAACAAGAACGGTTTTCTGAAAATAATAACTGCTTGCAATCAGTGCTACCCCGATGATAATGATATTAGTAAAAGAGAGTAACAGATTTTTGGAGAAAAACGACATGCTCTTCCAACTTAATGATTTCACTAAATTCCACTCCTGATCTTCTTTAAATTAAGAAACTTTAGGGTTGCTTTGGTACAGTGAACTACATCATTTCGTTATCCCCTCCAAGGAAATTTGTGCGACAATGGTCTTGGTTTTTCAGACGCTAAGTAGAGACTTATGTATCGTTTGAACCAAGTGTCTAATTATTAAAGCACATCTATAACTAATATGTCGTATAAAATGTCGTTAAATTGAATAGTTTCGTTAAAAGTTTTTTAATATTTTACGTATTTATGGACATATCAGGTGAAATATAGGTATTTAGAACTGTTTATTTAAAAATTTACCATTTCTTTACTTCATTCTGTATTCTATAACATGACGGGTAAAAATACATCCTTAAACATGGGAAAAGAATAGCTTGCCGAGATGCAACAGAAGGCATGGATATACATCGGAAGCGGTTTTATCTATAATAACTACATATGCATTTCTCAAATTATGAGCAGGCGGGGGTTTATAGATGAATCTTAAACAGATAGCAGCGGAGCGTGCAGCAGAATATGTTGAAGATGGAATGAAGGTTGGATTAGGTACAGGTTCAACGGCTTATTATGCCATCTGCCGAATCGGTGAGCGGGTACGTGACGGACTGAATATTCAAGCGGTTGCCACTTCTGAAGCTTCGGACAAGCTTGCCCGGGAGTGGGGCATCCCCATTGTTCCGTTTGACCAGATTGGACGTCTGGATCTGACCATTGACGGAGCAGATGAAGTAGATCCCGAATTTAACCTGATTAAAGGTGGCGGTGGGGCTCTTTTGCGTGAGAAAATCGTGGCAGCCAATAGTGACAAATTAATTATTGTAGCGGATGGCAGCAAAGCAGTACAAAAGTTAGGGCAATTCCCATTGCCAGTTGAGGTAGTTCCATTTGCTTCAGAGTGGACCTTCCAGGCGCTTGAGGAATTGGGATGCCAGCCGCAGTGGCGGATGGATGGACAGGAACGTTATCAGACGGACAACGGAAATCTGATTGCGGATTGTCATATGAAAGTCATTGATCATGCAGCGGAACTTAATGTTCAACTTAATATGCTGCCGGGTGTCGTTGATAACGGACTTTTTGTGGGTATGGCGAACACCGTTATCTTAGCGAAAGAGGACGGCACGATTGACGAGCTTCATCGTTCTTAATAACGTGCCGTATGGTTCGCGGGGAGTACTATGATTCAATTCGTATGGGAATGCTTCGCGAGGAGTGGGAGCAACAGCTGTCTTCAGATGCAAGCCGAAATGTAAACAATTGATGGAGGATTATTGAAATGCTGAACACGGAGGACAACCGGGAACTGTCTTTACAGTTATTCGTGGTTCTTGCTAGGGCCTACAATTCTGTGACCTCACGTTCCAATCGGGACATTCAGAGTCACGGACTGAATACGACAGAATTTGGCGTACTTGATTTGTTATATCATAAGGGACCACAGGCTTTGCAAAAGATCGGCGAAAAAGTTCTAATGTCCAGTGGGAATATTACGTATGTTGTAGATAAGTTACAGAATAAAAATCTACTGTTTCGCCGGCCCTCCAAGGAAGATCGGCGTGTCATCTACGCTGAATTAACCGAAGAAGGTAGACAATTGTTTACAGAGATATTTCCTCAACATCATCAAGTCATCATTGATGCTCTGGGCGGACTTGACCCGTCAGAAAAGGCGGCTGCGATTCGGATGTTGAAGAAACTGGGACTGGCAGCAGAGGGGAAAACTGACTTGCGTACATAGCGCAGGTCAGTTTTTTTTGTGAAACTTGAAGAGTACAACAGTTACTCGCTGAGTGACTTGCATGGTTCAATCTAATATAGGAAGATTGTTCTATACATGAATGGCGTGAATGAATGCTCCTCAAAAGTTCATGTATAATAAAATAGAAGTAATGTGAGCGATTGGGTGAGAACGGAAAATTCGAACTAAACAGGATTCACAATATAGCTTAAACGATTTAGCAGAAAGTGTACTCGTACAGAGTCCTGATCTGTTTACCCATTATATTGCTCGGCTGAAAGTTCTGCTTGCAGGTTATCAAGTATCGTCAGAGGATCTGGCCATCCTGCAACGGCACATGGAAAGTACGATTGCTGACTCAGCCAGCGACATTTTGCAATGTTGGCATGGCTCGCAATTAGGAGAGGAGTGATATGTTGTCTGATGAGAGCGAAGAGATTCAGAGGTTACGCAGAACGATTGAGCAATTATCCGATCAGATGCGGCTGGAACTGGAAGAATTGAATTTGCAAGAGACTATACATTATATTGTTCGTTTGCTCGAACCCCAAGTAAGGAAAAATGGAAATCAGTTGTCGGTAGACTGTGATTCCAGAATTTCTGCTCTACTTGAAGAGGATTCAACGAGAATTACACAAATACTTATCAATCTGATTCAGAATGCAAACCAATTCACCTCAGAAGGCTCCATACGGATACGAGTCACCCTTATTAAAGATGAAGAGAGTCGCCAAATCATCCGATTCGAAGTTGAAGACACGGGAATTGGTATCTCTGAAGAAGATCAGACCCGATTATTCCAACCCTACATGCAGAAAGAACGAGGGCGTTCGAAAGAGTATGAAGGAACGGGTCTTGGATTGTCGATCTGTAAGTCTCTTGTTACGCTTATGGGAGGTCAGATCGGGATCGACAGCAAGGAGGGGGAAGGATCTAGATTCTGGTTCGAACTCACATTTGGCAATAGATACGGTAGTGATTCTGCACGTAAGTCCGATACGGACTCTTCTCAGGAGTATCAGGATGAGTGTGAGAGTGGCGAAGCTCCTTCCGCATCCATCTTGCTGGCTGACGATAATGTTATTAACAGACAACTGGTTATGTTGCAACTCAAAAAAATGGGAATAACCCAAGTGCACGCTGTCCTGAATGGGGAGGAAGCTGTGGCTGCTTTTCTAAGCAATAGATACAGCCTGATTCTCATGGACAATAGGATGCCAATCATGGACGGATTGGAAGCAACACGCCAAATCCGCTCGATAGAAATGGATGAAATGCGTCATTCCACTCCAATTATTGCGATGACAGGTAACGTCATGCAGGGAGAGAAGGATAAATGTATGGAAGCCGGGATGAATGACTTCATAGGCAAACCGTTTACACTGGAAGTCCTGAGTGCGATGATCCAGAAGTGGCATCCATCATCTGAACCGGTAGAGATATTAAATATGAGAATCGTGCGTGAGATTGCCGAATTAAACACGGATGGTGATCGTAAACTCCTCGATATGTTATTGGACATGTATCGTTCCGAGACACCGGGTAAGATTGAAGTGCTGCGCAGACATATTGTGTCAGGGGACCATACAGCTGCAACCGAAGTAGCCCACGATCTGAAATCAGGAAGTTTGAGTCTGGGTATTCGGTATTTATCAACCTTATTTGCCCAGATCGAGCAGTTCGCCAAGGAAGGCCATCCGCGCAAAGCAGAACCATTGCTGGATGCTTTGCTTCCCGCCTATCAAACGGCATGTAGTGCTCTGCAACGAGTAAGCAAGGATTAATCACATCGGTTAATGGATCATACATCATATGCGTCCGTAACCCAATGAAAGAGAGGAAGGACATCTATGATACTCTATGGACTTATGGCATTGGTCCTGATCGTTCTTGCTCTTCTATGGGCAGGAGGACTCTACTTTTTCAAAACGGCCATTCGGCGTACACCAAAAACGTTTTTGGTTGACAACCCGAATCTGATGCCTGAACCGGATAATGAAATGATCAGCAGTGCTTCTGATCTGAAGTGGCTTGATACTCAACGTGCCGAAAAGATAACTATTCAATCGCATGATGGATTAAATCTGCACGGTACATGGCTCCGTTCCATTACCGGATCAGATCAGACGGTTATTCTGGCACATGGCTATTCAGGCAGAGGTAGAGAGATGGCCGGATTTGCTCGGTTTTACGCCGAAAAGCATGGATTTAACATCCTGATGCCAGATGATCGGGGCCATGGTCAGAGCGAAGGCAACATCATTGGTTTTGGCTGGTTAGATCGTAAAGATTATGTCCAGTGGACCCACTGGGTTCTTGAAAAAGTGGGCATACAGGGAGACATCATGTTACATGGAATATCCATGGGAGGGGCTACTGTACTTATGACAGGTGGTGAGACCCTACCCATTCAGGTGAAGGCAATTGTCTCTGATTGTGCGTATACATCCGTGGAAGATGAATTGACTTTCCAGTTGAAGCAGTTGTACAGACTTCCAGCATTTCCGTTTATACCTGTCACTAGCCTAATCTCCAAGTGGAAAGCAGGGTATTCATTCAGAGAAGCATCAGCGCTCAAGCAACTGGTGAAAGTCAATGTACCCGTACTGTTCATTCATGGTGAAGCAGATACGTTCGTACCCACAGAAATGGTATACAGGTTATATGAAGCTTGTCCAACAGATAAGGAGTTGTTAACCATTCCCGGTGCCGGTCATGGTACAGCGTTTCAAGTGGATCGCACCAGATATGAGGCGGCACTGGAATCCTTTATGAAAAGAAACCTGTTATCCTCTGCCTTACATGATCTGTGATGAACAGGCATGGTTTCATTCCAAAGGAATCTAGCCACCTGTCAGAGAGGAGTTAAGTATGGACACATACGTTATTGGGATAGATGGAGGAGGAAGCTACACCCGTGTGGCTGTCGCTGATCAGCATGGAAGGCTGCTGTCATATGTGCAAAAGGGTGGCTGCAACCGATATCATGATGCCTGTGCAGAGCCAAATGTGCTTGAAGGCATCAGGGAGGCTATAACTCAGGCTGGACTCAAGCCAGACCATATCGCCTCCATTCAGGCAGGGATGGCAGGTCTGGATCGGCCTGAGGATACCGTTTGGGCCGAAGCCTTGCTCGCTCGAACAGGGATTACAGGCAAGATCAGTGCAGTAAATGATACGCATATCGCACATACAGCGGCCTTCCATGGTGAGCCAGGTGTTGTTGCAATTGGAGGCACGGGATCTCTGATCCTTGGCAGAACGGAACAGGGAGTCTGGCTTCGCAACGATCAGTTCGGTCATTATGCACCGACAGCAGCACGTTTTTTGGCTTATGACGCGGTGCATTCCATCCTTGCAGGACGTTATGAGCCTGAGGATCAGGAGTGGGTCCAGCAGGTGTTGACGTATTGGAATGTAACCTCCATCCGGGAACTTGCTACGTTAGGAGTGTCTGGATTTGCTGAAAATAAACAGGCGACCAATCGTAAATTTGGTCAGATGGCACCTTTGGTGACCGAAGCAGCTGTCCGCAATATTCCTCTCGCAGTTCGTGTGTGTGACTCGGCTGCAGATACCGCCGTAGTGGGCATCCTCTTGCTTGCGTCCTGTTTTGATCAGCCAACCGTATCCTTCACCCTTACCGGAAGTTGTCTGAGTTCACCCTATATGGTGGAAGCCGTTCAGAAAGGTCTGAATGCAGCTTGTACAGCCGAAGAAAAAAGAATTCAATACATAACCAGCAATGTACCGGCAGTTGGAGGTGCGCTGTTGGATGCTTATGAACTGGCTGGAATTGCGATGCGAGACCACATATCGACTGTGCTTCAGTCGGAGCTGAATCGGCACAAGACTTGAACTTTGAAAGGCTAACGACTACAATACGATAACGGAAACAAGCAAGGTATAGGAGGAATCAAGGTGTTAATTAATTTGAAATCACGCATAGAGGAGCCGGAAGTGCAGGAGCTGTTGTCTTACTCGGTCTTTCCAGATCCGGATCATCTGAAACGTGCGTTGAAACAATATGTAGAGCAGGACGAGCTGCATTTGGCCGGTTACGAAGCAGAAGAACAATTGATCGGTCTGATCGGCTATGAGTATACAGGTACTAGCGTGATCACCATTCAGCATATTGCAGTTCTGCCCGAGAACCGTCTCAAAAATTATGGTCGGGGCATGATTTCACAGCTACTGGAGAAATACAACCCTGACACATTGATGGCAGAGACGGAACTGGACGCTGTAGAGTTTTACCGGAATACGGGGTTTGTCGTATATAGTCTGGGCGAACTGTATCCAGGTGTGGAACGGTTCCGTTGTGTGCTTGAAAAAGAGGAAGATACAGACGAAGAGTAATGCGTAGGCGCTCCTACTGTCTGGCATAGAAAACAGAGTGTAATTAAAGCAGGATGTTGGATTTGGCAATGAGCTGAGTCGGACGTCCTGTTTTTTTGCCGTTTTCATCAAAATAGCAGGAAAAAAGTATTGCTTTTCAACATAGTTTCATTATAGAATAGTTTCACAGAAGAATAGTTCGTTAAGTGAACTATATTACGAAAGGAGAATGATGAATGAGCACACCGGATGCTGGAAGTTTGGTTAACCGCTATTTGGACGCTTCTTTTCTGGTAAACAAGCGGTTTGATACGCGACTACGTGAGCAAGTGGGGCAGAACATAACGACCGATCAGTTCTGCGCACTTCGTATGATTGATGAGAAACCGTCCTGTACCCCCTCTGATCTGGCGGAACTTCTATGTGTAGGTAAGAGCAGCATTACGGCCTTGGTCAACAAATTGGCTGACCGGGGGCTGGTGGATCGTGCAGGGGATGAGCGTGACCGCCGAGTTATATATCTGACCTTGACGGATAACGGACGGCAAGTATACAGGGAGACAGAATTGGAGATTCAGAAGGTTCTAGAGCCGTATCTGGTTCATTTCAAACCGGAAGAGATTCGGAATTTCATTGAATCATTTGAGAAGCTTGCAGCTTTGCTAACGCATGAAGGAGGACGGGAGAACGAATGAGAACGATATTGAAAGCACGATGGTGGATAATGGGGCTATGGGTTGTTGTAGCTGCCGTATTAATGCTTACTGCCCCTAATATGAGTGAATTGATTCGGGAAAAGGGACAATTTTCGGTCCCGGATGGATACTCTTCCACCCATGCAGCAGCGATGCTGGATGAAGCTGCGGCGCAAAAAGGAGAACAGCAGGGCAGCCAGATTGCTCTTGTATTTTATGATCCGGATGGTCTGGGTACCTCGGGGAAACAAGAGGCAGAGAAGGCCGTTAAGCAATTGGAGGCCGATAAGGAGAAGCTGGGCATTCTGTCCATTCTGGAACCTTTCTCTCAGCCTGAATTGTCCGAGAAGATGATCTCAGCTGATGGCAAAACGATTCTAACATCGCTTTCCATTGATCAGGGAGATCGCACGGTCAAAGAAATGCGGGAAGACCTGAATGAAGCATTGAAATCCGTCAAGGTGGAGCACTACATAACCGGTAAAGGTCTGATTGATGAGGACACCATTGAAAGTTCCCAAGAGGGGCTCAAGAAATCAGAATATATTACAGTTGTCTTTATTTTACTTATTCTGTTCCTGGTCTTCCGTTCGTTTGTAGCTCCGTTTGTACCGCTGCTGACAGTGGGGATCAGTTACATTGTATCGCAACAGATTGTTGCATTCCTCGTGGACGGAGTCGACTTCCCGATATCCACGTTTACACAGATCTTTATGGTCGCAGTCATGTTCGGGATTGGTACGGACTACTGCATCCTGTTAATCAGCCGGTTCAAGGAAGAACTGGCTCATCATGAGAATACGTGGGATGCTATCATTGCGACCTATCGTACTGCCGGTAAAACGGTACTCTTCTCGGCACTTGCCGTGTTGGTTGGTTTCATTGCCATTGGCTTTGCACAGTTTATGTTGTACCGCTCTGCGGTTGCCGTCGCAGTCGGCATTGCTGTCATGATGCTCGCTCAGTTTACCATCGTACCCTTCTTCATGGCGGTGCTGGGCAAGAAGCTATTCTGGCCGTCGAAGGGATCACTTGAACATGCCGAGAGCAAGATCTATGGTGCAGCTGGTCGATTCTCGCTGAAACGTCCATGGGCTGCTCTGCTCATCGTTGCAGCGGTATGTGTACCTCTTCTGGCAACTTACGATGGTAAACTCTCATTCAACAGTCTCGATGAGATTGGTGAGAAGTATGATTCAGTGAAAGCATTTAACATAATCTCCGACAGCTTCGGTCCGGGTGAATCACTGCCAGGTCAGATCGTTATTCAGAACGATGAAGCGATGGACAATGTGAAGTATATGGCCGTGGCTGAGAAAATCAGTCGTGAAGTAGAGAAAGTACAAGGGATCTCTGGTGTCCGCAGTATGACCCGACCTACGGGTGAGGAGATCAAAGACTTTGAAGTTACACAGCAAGTGGGAACATTATCGGATGGACTGGGTGAAGGCAAGACGGGCCTGGACAAAATCCGTGATGGTCTGAGTGAAGCCAGCAGTCAACTAAGTAAAAATGAACCACAGTTAAAAGAAGCTGCTAATGGAGCAGGGGAACTGACCAAAGGAACATCTCAGTTGCAATCGGGTATCACGCAGCTGAGCGAAGGACTTCAGCAGATTGAAAAAGGGATTCGGGATGGTTCCGCAGGGGCGGGTGATCTGAAAGCAGGGCTTCAGCAAGCCAAAACTAGTGCAGATCAACTTGCGCAGGCGAACAATCAGTTACTTGAAGCCTATCGTCAGGCGGGCGCAGGAGTTGCTGCACTGGGCGATGGAACCCGCGAGCTGGAACAACAGCTTAATGGGGTTTCAACGGCTTTAACCAGTCTGACCGAATCATTCACAGCACTTGAAGAACGGTATCCTGAATTGCAGCAAGACGCTGACTACCAGCGTATCAAAGGCACGATTGGTGAAACAGGCTCAGGTACAGCACAGCTTGCCCAAGGTTTGGGACAGATTCAGACCAACCTGGGAGAAGCCGCTGCTGGAATTAATCAGGCCAATAAAGGTTTTGCCACCGCAGCTTCTGGACAGAAGGCTCTTGCCGAAGGTTTAGGTCAGATTGTGACAGGCATCAGCCAGTTGCAGACAGGTCTGAAACACGCTGCTGATGGTCAAGGTAAAGTGATTAAGGAGATACCTTCCATTCAGAACGGACTTGGCCAGCTTCAGGGTGGTCAGGAGAAGATTCAGCAAGGCTTTTCGGATCTGAGTGGCCAGCTGACCCAACTGACGGATGGATTGAATCAAAGTGTCGATGGTATTAAGCAGGTATCCGGGGGACTGGATTCAGCGCAGGACTATCTGACACAATTGCAAAATTCACCAGCTTCGGATTTGGCAGGTTGGTACGTTCCTGAAGAAGCATTGAGCAACAAAGACTTCAAACAGGTATTCGATACGTATCTGTCTCAAGACCGGAAGACGATGACGATTGACGTTATTTTTGCCGAAAACCCATATGGGACAGAAGCTATTAATCGTGTTCCTGACATTGAGGCTGCTGTACACCGAGCGGTACAGGGCAGTGCGCTTGAAAAAGCAGACATCGCTGTTGGTGGGGTTACCAGTACGTTTGCAGATCTGCAGGAGATCTCGAACAATGACTATACACGTACCGTAATGCTGATGCTGGCAGGCACATTTATTATTCTGGTTGTGTTGCTTCGCTCGGTCATTATGCCACTGTATCTAATTGTTTCATTATTATTGGCTTATTTTACATCCATGGCGTTGACCGAAGCGATCTTTGTTAATATGCTTGGGTTCGCAGGCATCAGCTGGGTTACTCCGTTCTTCGGATTTGTCATGCTGATTGCACTCGGTGTGGATTATAGCATCTTCCTGATGGACCGTTTCAATGAGAACAAAGGCATGAGCGTACAGGATGCCATGTTATATGCGATGAAGAACATGGGGACCGTTATTTTGTCAGCAGCGGTGATTCTAAGCGGTACATTTGCTGCCATGTATCCATCCGGTGTTCTCTCCATGATGCAGATAGCTACTGTAGTTCTTGGAGGTTTGATCTTGTATTCCTTACTGTTCCTGCCTTTCTTCGTTCCTGTAATGGTGAAGATGTTTGGCCGGGCCAACTGGTGGCCGTTCCCGAATAAGGAACAGGCGAATACCGTTGATTCGGATCGGACTATCGGCATGTAATGCAATTGAATGGATTAGGCTCTGCTGCGTGATGCGGCAGGGCTTTTTTCTTCTTTTCACCTACACAGAAGAACTACGTTCATTTGCAAAAGAAAGGTGCATGCCTAAGGACACCATCCCGCGCCTTGTCTTCCCACTCATCATAAGATATAGAGCAGTTCATTATTTGTTCAGAGAAATCACAGCAGAGAGGGGCGACGGGATGGTATATCGATATGTAGCTATAGGAGATTCATTAACGGTAGGAACAGGAGCGTTGCTGGGTACTGGCTTTGTTCCTTTATATCGTCGAATGGCGGAAATGAATGTTCGAACGTTTGTATCTATGGAAAACATGGGCGTGAATGGACTAACTTCGGGGGAAATGCTGCAGATGATCTCTTCACATCCCCGAGTGCGGCAATCGCTGCGAGAAGCGGATATCATTACATTATCCATTGGTGGGAACGATCTGATCCGTACATTCAAAGCAAGTGGTGGCATTCCAAATGCCGGAAAAATGACACAGGTACTCGGGGAAACTCGCAGTAATGTATCCCAGATCATGAGGCACATTCGGCAGTTAAAGGGCAACAGTGAATATATGGTTCGATCCATCGGATTGTACAACCCGTATCCACAAGCGACTGAAGCGGCGTACTGGGTACGTCAATATAATTCATTTCTGAATGGAGCCGGATCAGGTAACTATGCCTGTGCTCAGGTCTATGACAAGTTTGAAGGTCGTGAACGTGAATTGTTATTCTGGGATAGAGTACATCCCAATGCAAGAGGATACCGTGTCATTGCAGAGCAGTTGAATCGGACTGGATACCATCCGTTCACTTGAATATAAGAGGAGTAAATCTGGCAAGCGTCACTTAGGAACAGAACTAGACCAACGGTTGAACTTCCTTTAAGATGAATGAAAGAATCGTTTATTTTATGAGATAAAGGGGTTAATTTTTGGTGCAAAACATCGTGTCAGGTTCCCTCGCGCATGCAGAGCAGCAACGTATATCCGACGTATTGGCTTTATATGGTCTTGCATCAGACTGGCAAGGTGAGCGCGAAAAGGGTGGAATGAACAATTCTACCTTTGTGCTCCATGTGGACGGGCAAGGTTACGTACTACGACAATATGAAACACATAATGATCAGAAGAAAATAGCTTTTGAGCACGAAGTGTTGCGCGCACTCCAACGTTCGAACTTTAAGCTGGAAGTACCTTCACCTGTAGAATGTTCTCTAGGTGCGGGAGGCACTTTCCTTCCTGTAAAAGATAACCTCACCGGTCACACCAAGATCGTGACTCTGTTTCATTATCGGGAAGGCGCCAATCCGGTCTGGCATAAGCCGGAGCAATTGTTCGGTCTTGGTCAGGCGGCAGGGACTTTGTCTTCTGCCATGGTCAAACTCGACATCTCGCTTGAACCTGTTTACCCGCCGTACTATCGAATTCAGGATGCGTATCCACTCTGTTCACCCGAACGATTATTACAGCTATGTACATCACCCCCAGAACCATTGGTCGCATGTGCGAATGAGTTGAAGGAACTGAGGGATGTGCTGCCAGATCTGTTTGAAGCCCTGCGGGGCATGGAACAGTTGCCGCATCAATTGGTTCATGGGGATGTGAATGCTTCGAATGTGCTGGCAGATCAGCAGGGTGAAATCTGTGCCATTTTGGATTTTGAATTTGCGACGTGGGATGTGCGGGTAATGGAACTGGCTGTTCCGATGTCTGACCTTCTGACCATGGACAAGAGTGAAGATTGGATGTGGCAGGCGCAAGAGAGTTTGATTAAGGGATTTCGAGAACAGGTCAGCCTGGAACCAGAAGAATTGTTAGCGATACCGCAATTAATTCTGCTACGCAGTCTGGATGTGGTCATGCATTTCATCAGTCGCATGTTCGAGGGTACAGATGCGCCGGAAGTGGCTGTAAATCAGATTGTGAAGCTCAAACAGCGGATCGACTGGATGCTTCTTCATGAAGACCGACTTCGTGAGATGTTGGTGTATTAATATCTTGGCTATAAATAAAGTGCACTGTTTCTGCTCATACGAGGGCAGAGATCAGTGCACTTTTATTGATTAGAAGAGTAATATATGAAAATTACAGCGTATAGCGGGTGACATTACAATCCACGTTTGCGGAACCAACTGCGGACAGCCCAGCGGCGTTCCTGACGTTTCTTGTATTTGGGCAACGAACGATAAATGTTCAGGGATTGCTCGTAAGCCTGCTTGGCATCAGCATTGCGTCCGAGAGAACGATGAACCGATCCGAGTAGATAATAAGCTTCACTGGATGAGGAATGAATCTCCTGAAACTGTTGGACATAATCCAGTGCTTTGTCCTGATCCGTGTCTTTGTATGTTCCGGCAAGGTTTAGGTAAGGACGTCCGTACTTGACTCTCGGATTGATATCGAGGGCATGCAAAATATGTCGTTCGCCTTCTTCGATGTTGCCCAAATGCAGTTCAGTTGTCCCCAGTGCCTCCCAATAATCAGCGGATTGTTCGTATGGACGCTCCAGTTCAAGTAATAATGCATGTGCCTCACTATAACGTTTGCGTTCAATCAGCAGGCGAGACAGCTCCAGCTTCGAAGAAACTTCATTGGGGCTCATGGCAAGTTGTTGCCGAAGCCGGGAGATGTTACGCATACGTTTGAGAGGTTTCGTGAAGCTTGGGAAAACACCAACGTAACGGCGATCCAGGAAATACAGAATAACAAGTAAAATAAGGATGGCAATGAACGGATTGCCGATAATCCGCCATAGAAGGCCAAAAATAAGAAATTTAATAAGCACAGGTTCAACTCCAATTATGATGTAATCGCATTGCGTACACTTAAAATATACTTCGATTGATCCAGCGGACTAATCCCTCTGCGTTTGCGAGTATGAGTTACTTCTACAGGACAATCCTGGTATCCGGCAAACGAAGTGGTGAGCACCCCGCGGCCGCCGGTCTCTGAGCGCAGCTTCACCGGATAATCCATCGAGGTTGCAAGAGGCATAAGCCCTTCAATAATACAACGTCCACTACCGATGACGGGAGCTTCAAAGGTTGCCCGCATATGTACCAGATCGCTCAGCGCCTTGCCACCGTATTCCTCCGGGATGGTAAGGCGGAATTGAAGAAGTGGTTCGAGCAGAGTGGTACCTGTTCTCGCCAATCCATCCATGATTCCCATAGGCGTGGCTACGACAAAATCAAGCGGGTGGGTGTGCCAGACATGATGTTCTCCCTCAACAAGGGTAATACGCAGATCAGTAACTTCCCAACCGAGCAAGCCTTGAGATAGCGCTTCAGGTATTCGGCGCTGCACTTCATTCTGATAACGTAAGAGCAGGTGATCCGTCCTGACGGTGGAGGTATAGATTAGGCCACTTCCCCGAGGAAGTGGTTCAATCCTGAAACGGAGGACGGCCCAGCAGGGCTTGGGCATTGTATAAGCGATGTATCCTTCACCTGATACACGAGGTGTCTCCTTGTAGATGACGGATGGCGGGTCGAACATCACATCCAGTCCGAACCGGCTCATTAACAGGCTGGATAAGATCTCAAGCTGAATCGTACCCATGACCTTGAGATGCAATTCACGTTCCTCCGGCAGCCATTGCAGATCGAGCAGGGGTTCTTCATCTGTCAGTTCCTGTAATGCTGCCACAAGATCGGGGTATTGTGCCGGGTCCTTGCCATGTACCTGTACTGTTAACAGCGGCGTAGCCATCTGTGGCAGAGGAGGTACACCCTCGGGGCTGCCTATAATGTCGCCCACATGTGTGTCGCTCAGTCCATACAGCGTAGCGATCTGTCCGGCGTGTACGGCACCGGTATCCGCCCATTTCTTTCCGTCCATGCGGCGAATCTGAGTCACTTTCTCTTCGAGCTCCCGGGTTGAATTATGAATGGAATCCCGGTTGTAGAGGCTGCCACCATACATGCGAACGTAAGCCGCGCGTCCCATCGTACGATCACGTTCAATTTTGAATACCACACCCGACACTGGAGAATCCGCAGGCTGTGCAGGTGGAGGAAGAAATTCAATTACTGCATCCAGCAATTCGGTGACACCGATTCCTTTGCCGGAGGCACCATAACACACAGGGAACATCTTACCCTGATGCACATGCTGCAAGAACACTTCGTTCAGAACCCTTGGGGATAACGGATTCTCATGAATATAGGCTTCCATGACCTCCTCGTCCAGTTCGGCAAGCATCTCGACCAGACCCGGAATAGATGGAGTGCAATCGGGTAGAGAATCTGGATTCGGATTCCAAAGGCAGTCTATGCCAAGAAACGAATCTTCATGGATCTGGTACGTTTGGATTTCGCATGCGAAGGGGGACAGGGTGGAACGAATCTGCTCCATTACTGCTGAGGCAGACGCGCCAATCCGATCCAGTTTATTGATATATATGATCGTAGGGATACGAAGTGAACGAAGGGCATGCCAGATGGCTTCACTTTGGGACTGAATCCCCTCCACTGCTGACAGAATAAGAATAGCGCCATCCATGATCCTCAGCGTTCGCTCAACTTCGGAGCTAAAATCAATGTGTCCAGGCGTATCAATGAGGTCAATGATGGTGTTCTTCCAGATTAGTGAGGTCATGGAAGCCTGAACGGATATGCCTCGTTCTTTCTCGATGTCGAGCGAGTCTGTGGCTGTTGTTCCGTCATCTACACGTCCTGGGCTACGGACAACCCCGCTCTCAAATAACATATGCTCGGTGGTGGTTGTTTTCCCCGCATCCACATGGGCAAAGATCCCGATATTCCTGCGGTTGGGTTCATTTAACATGAAAGTAAAGCTCCTCTGACAACGGATTGCAATCTTTCTGACAAGTGATCATTCAACTTATCATACCATATCTTATATATGGAAGAATATGTGGATATATATGATTAGAGCTGGAGACCTATATCCCAGGCCATCTCTTATTTAGCGGGAATTGCACATGGTTCTTCGGTAGGCTGCGGGTGTGGTGCCGGTTAATTTTTTGAATTGACGGTAAAAGTGGGGCAGACTGTCGAACCCGCAGGCATCGGCCACGGCTGCCATCGTGTCATCGCCTTGCACCAGATGCTCCTTCGCCATAATGACCCTGCGGGCCAATGCGTAATCGGTCAACGTCATGCCCGTGTATCGTTTGAAGGCACGACTGAAATGAGCGGGAGATACGGCCGCTTGTTGTGCCAGTTCAGGCAAGGAAAGACCACCTCGAAGCTTGTCATCGATATGGGAGAGTGTTGAGGTGAGCCACGAGGGACCAAGGGCAGATCTGCCCGGTTTAACAGGCTCAGAATCCTCCAGTCGTTCCAGAAAAATGAGCAACAGTTGCAGCCTTAACAGGGCCGCATGTGCGCTCAAATGATGATCGAGCTGAAATTCCGCCTGAATGTCATCAATAAGAGTAGTGACCTGTACTCGCTCCCCTGCGCTTAGATGCCGCTTGTACATTCGTTGTCTGCGACAACGTTCAAATAGGCTCAGCAGGGATGAAGCTGCGCTTCTGGTGGTCGATCCCAGCAATCCTGGACTGAAGAATAGTGCGGAAGATGTGACCGGATTGCCTGCATCTGGCAAGGCACGGTGTACCGTACTGCCCGGAATGATAAAGAGATCCCCTTCCTGCATATCCTCAAGACCCGTATCAATAAAAATACTACCCTGACCACGATATACATAAATAATTTCATGCCAGTCGTGAAGGTGATCCGGCAACTCGTTCTGAGGGGATTTCGTGTCGCTGTACACCAAGCGGAAGGGAATACCAGATTCTGCTTGTATGGTCGTACGGACGGGTGAATGATTCATAGAGACTCCTTTCCAGACGTTCGTCTACGACCAGATGTTAAACCAAGTCATGAGAGAGTATATTTACCGCAATATAAGCAATTTAATTTCCTTTTATTGATGATACAATGAATTTAAAGCGTTTTCAATAAAGGGGTGCAATGCCTCTGGGCTGCATTCAGAAAGTACAAATAATCGATGAGGTGAGTGTCCATGTCGGCAAGCACGAAACGGCCAAGGTTGAAGCTGAATCTGTTGGGAAGCGATGGTCAGCGCAAGTGCAAGGAGATTATGGAGCGTCCCGTTAAAGTTTTGCAGATAGGAGAAGGTAATTTCTTGCGGGGATTTGCGGACTGGATGCTTCATGAGAGTGCCAGACAAGGCAAATTCCACGGAAGTGTAGCCGTTACACAACCACGACCGGGAGGAAAGGCCAAGCTGGAACAGATTCGTGACCAGGACGGATTATACACGATGATTACGCGTGGACTGTCTCAAGGGAAGCCGGTTGAACGGACAGAGTTGATCTCCATTTTCTCACAGTGCATCAATCCTTATGAAGATTGGGCGGCCTTTTTGGAACTGGCGAAACTGCCTTCACTTGAGTTTGTAATCTCCAATACAACCGAATCGGGATTGAAATATATACAATCAGCGTATATCGAGGGTGAGCCGGTTCAATCGTTCCCAGGCAAACTGACGGTGTTCCTGCATCAGCGATATTTGAACTTTGAAGGTGACCAATCCAGAGGTCTGATTCACCTGCCGTGTGAGCTGCTTGAAGGCAATGGCGATGTACTGCGTAGTTGTGTCCTTCGTCATAGTGAAGATTATGGATTCTCTGAAGGCTTCCGTTCGTGGATTGAGAATCATAATTCCTTCCTGAACAATCTGGTGGATCGCATTGTCACAGGTGCGCCAAATCCGAAGGAAGCTGAATCACTGACGAATCGCTGGGGGTATGAGGACCAGTTGGTTAATACGGCAGAGCCCTATCATTTCTGGGCGATACAGGGAGATGAATCACTGGACAAAAAGCTCCCACTCAAGCAGGCAGGGCTCAATGTACACTGGGTGAAAGATTTGAAGCCTTTTCAGGTTCGTAAAGTTAGGATTCTAAACGGTGCACATACTTTGATGTCATCACTCGGCATTCTGAAAGGCAAACAATATGTGAGAGAGACGATGGAAGACCCGCAATTCGGTTCATGGATCAGGGAAGCGGTTCATCAGGAGATCGTACCTGCTCTGGATATGCCTGATCATGATCTGGAACAGTATGCGGAAGAAGTATTCGAACGTTTTCTTAACCCGTACATTGATCACAATTTGCAGGATATTGCGCTGAATACGATAGGTAAATTCAAGGTTCGTGTGCTGCCAACACTTTTGTCCTATGAGCAGAATCAGGGAAGCTGGCCAGAACGTTTAATCCAGGGATTTGCCGGACTACTGTGTCTCTACCGTCCTGTACAAACGCCAGAAGGCTACAAGGGACATCGACTGAATGGGAATGACGTTCTGTTGCGAGATGATCCGGATGTACTTGCTGCTTTAGCTGCACACTGGGAAGGTTATGCTTCGCTGAACAGGAATCAGGATCAATTAAACGGAAGGGTGGCAGCTGTGTTATCGGATACCTTGATCTGGGGCGAAAATCTGGATGCAAGAGAAGGGCTGCGCGCAGCACTCGTTCATGAAATCAATCTACTGGAAGGTGAAGGGGAATGAACACTACAAGTATAGTCAATGACTGGATTGCCATTCAGCCGCAGGATGATGTCATTATAGCTCTTAGGGATTATGCCAAAGGTGAACGCATTACACTGCCAGATAGTGTTTCTTTTGTATTATTGGATGATGTGCCCAAAGGACATAAGATTGCTGTGCACACCCTGACCCCCGGCGATGACGTGATGAAGTACGGCTTCTCGATCGGTATTGCCAAAGAGCAGATCGAGCAGGGGAGCTGGATTCACAGTCACAACCTCAAGACAGGTCTGCACGGATTACTTGAATATGAATATCAACCGGGAACCCAGGTTCAGACCGACATGCCTCCGGAACATTTACGGTCATTCGATGGATATCTGCGGCCCAACGGCGAAGCAGGTATCCGTAATGAGATCTGGATTGTGAATACGGTTGGCTGTATCAATAAAGTATGTGAAGCATTGGCACGTATGGGGCAGACCCAGTTTGGAAATCGGGTAGATGGGGTATTTCATTTTCCGCATCCGTTTGGGTGTTCGCAACTTGGTGATGATCTGAAGTATACGCAGCAGTTGCTGGCCTCGTTGGTGGAGCATCCGAATGCAGGGGGCGTACTGGTCATCGGTCTGGGTTGTGAGAACAATCAGGTGGATGAGTTCCGTGAATGTATTGCGCCGGAATACCAAGGTAAAGTACGTTTTCTCAAGGCGCAGGAAGCGGATGACGAGCTTGAAGAAGGCCTTCGACTGATGGAAGAACTCGTGGAAATCGCCGAACATGAACAACGTCAGCCACTCCCGCTGAGCAAACTCAAAATCGGCTTGAAGTGTGGCGGTTCCGACGGATTATCCGGCATTACAGCGAATCCATTGGTGGGCTCGGTTGCTGATATGCTGGTTGCTGCCGGGGGGACGGCTATTCTGACGGAAGTCCCTGAGATGTTTGGTGCGGAGACCATTTTGATGAATCGGGCTGCGAGCAAGCAGGTATTTCAAGATTTGGTGGACTTGGTGAACGGCTTCAAGCAATATTTCGTGAACCATGGTCAGAATATTTATGAGAATCCTTCACCAGGCAACAAGGCTGGAGGAATTACGACTTTGGAGGAGAAGTCACTGGGGTGTACACAAAAGGGCGGGCGATCTGAGGTAGTCGACGTTCTGCGATATGGCACACGTGTGACTCAAACCGGTCTGAACATTGTGGAAGCACCAGGTAATGATCTGGTGTCTGTTACGGCACTGTCGGCAGCCGGTGCACATATTGTTCTCTTCACAACAGGGCGGGGAACTCCGTTTGGAGGCCCGGTACCTACCGTCAAGATTGCGACCCAATCGGATCTTGCCAATCGCAAAAAACACTGGATCGACTTCAATGCAGGCCAACTACTGGAAGGGCGCACGATGGATGAGGTGAAAGAGCAGCTGTTCAGTCAGCTGATCGACATTGCTTCAGGACGGTCACAGACACTCAGCGAGCAGCATGGATTTCGGGAGATTGCCATTTTCAAAGATGGTGTGATTCTCTGATCCGATAGTAATGTCATATATCATGTGTAGTCCATTACAAAGTAGAACTACAGCCAATCCCGGTTGCCAACTGTATTATAACCGGGATTGGTTTTATCTAGGTTCTGCTAATGCCTAGTGATTTGGCGATGCTTGATAGTGCGGCTGGTGAAGCGTGCTGCTGTAATTGTACGAGCAATAGTTCACGTGCCTCTGTTGCGCTGCCTTCAAATGACTTAATACCATGACGTTTCATCCAGTGACCAGCGGTCTCATATGCGGAGCTGTTCCATGCAACTTTACCTTCAGCGAGACCTTCTTTTTCTTTGGTTCCACTGATCACAATGGCTGCATGTCCTTGAAGATCCAGAAGTCCACGATCGAATGCTTTTTTGTCCTCTTTTGCTCCGAAGCCGGTCTGAGATCGCAAGGCACGTCCATCGATACCTTCATGTTCTTCAACTTGTACATAGAGCTTGAACGCTTCACGGGAGATTAGTCCCGCTTCATATTGTTCCTCGATGGTTCTGGAGTCGGCAAGCAGTCGATGTACCCAGGGAAAGTACTCACGGGAGACGAAAAGTGCTTTCTTTTTGACGAATTTTCCATATGCAGCAATGCCCTCTTCAGCGATACGTGAGCGCCATAACCAGGGATCGAGTGCATCATCCTTGTACCAGTGTTCTTCGGGTGTTAGCGATGACAGAGAAGGGTACTCGACAAACAGGGGGGCCAGCGGGAGCAGTCCAATAGACTGAATACGCTGGCCTGCTTCTTCGTATGTTACAACGGGTTCAACTCTCATGATATCAGCAGGCTCCTTTAAGTATATTGTATGGTGCAGCTATGACTTGGTTGAAGCTAGATATATTTGGCTTACTTCCTCGGCATGCTTACGAATCTCACAGCGAAGGTGGTGGGGTTCAATCACTTCGGCCTCACGTCCCAATCGGTAAAAGAAACGTACGGCCCATTCCCATTCCCTTGGTGGACAGAGAAATGACAATTCCCAGATATCCGGAGAAATTTCAGTCATCTTCTCGGCGATATGCTCATCCTGTTCGGCTTCAACCATTCCCCGATAACTCAGTCGAACCTTAACCCGGGTGTGCTGCTGTTCTGGCAGTTGTGGTTTAATGCGCTGTTGTTGTGCCAGTTCGTTTAGTATCTGTGCATCCTGTGGCTCAATCGGCATGACCTCCATTATTCGGTCAACCCTGAACAGACGTTGTTCACCATGCTCTACTGAATAAGCTTCACAATACCAGAAGCCGGAGGATGCATATATGCGTATGGGGCAGATCGGTAACCACCGTTGACGCGAAGCGGATCGATACAGTACACGTAACCATCCTTGTTCAGGTATACAGGAGAGAAGTGGGTCCATGTGACGAAGGATATAATTGCGGCTAGGGACATGATGATGCAGTTGTTTGAGCATGGGATCTATTCGGGCCATGATATCATCTGGAATGATAGCCTTAACCTTGTTCATCAGTGTCCAGCGTTTCTCGTGAAAGGGTGTGTCCGAGTACCGGTTCAGACCTTCGAGTGCGAATATAAGCGTCGCTGCTTCTACCGGGTCCAACTGTAATGGCGGCAATACGTACCCTTCCATAAGTCTGAAACCGCCTCCCGGACCAGAAATGGCAATGATGGGCACATTCATCTCGGAGAGGCACTGAATATCCCGGAGAATAGTGCGACGGGAAACTTCAAACTTCTCACCCAATGAGTGCGCTGTTTCCTGACCATGCTGTAACGCCATAACGATGGCAGCGAGCCGATTTGTTCTGTTCATGTCAGCCACTCCGTTTCGATCTATGTCCCGCCGGAAAGTGATACCGAAGTGATATTGCTATTGTATCAGCTGATAAGTGACATCATGGGTGTCACCTATTTTTTTGATAATTAATTATTTTGCAATGGATCAAATGCATGATTCACACAAGCATGTTCCGGCGGGTTTCGTTTAAATGTGTGTCTCGTCCAATTCGCTTCGTATACTGATATTTCCTTCTATTAAAAGACCTACAGAATATACCAAAAACCCGTATCCATGATAGTCAGATACGGGAAGTAGCAGGTTATTGACGTAAAGATACGATAAAGGTCTAAATTTCATACCAATATCCTAACTGGAGACAAATTTGAGCGATATAAATGAATATATGTGACACTTTGTATCGCGTTCATTTTCATTACATGTTGTGCTTCCCATGCTGAGAATATAGCGAATAGCTTATTGCATTTCGAGCAGTTGCACTCCGCGGCCTTCAATCTCAACATGTCCCGATAGTTCACAATCGGTTAGCAGATCGCGTACCCTGGCTGCACCCAGATCATAGGATTGTGTGGAAGCGTTATGGTTCATGACAAAAAGATATGGTTTGCCATCTTTGGTACGTGCACTGACTTCAACACCTTCCGGTGTCTCAAGCAAAGATTCTACATTCTTGGCTACTGCAAGCTGTCCGAGCAACCCATCCAGGAAACGTTCATCCGGGTCGGATGCGACGTACCAGGCTTCACCTTGACCAAACTTGTTACGTGTAACGACAGGCATGCCTTTATAGAAGTCGTCTCCATACTCCGCGATGACTTCGGCTCCTTCACTGTGCAGCAGGTCACACAGTATGCCACAGTCATATTCTCCTTGAAGATCGCCGTAGGCTTCTTTGAGGACCATGCTGTTCTTTTGCTCAGGCAGCAGGGCATCGATCTCTTCAACCCAGATTCCGAGCAACTTGCGGAGTTCTCCCGGATAACCACCTGTGGTCACGAGGTCGTTCTCGTTGACAATACCGCTGAAGAAGGTCGTCACGAAAGTTCCACCTGCGGCAACAAACTTCTCCAGTTTGTCGGCATAACCCGGTTTAACCATGTAGAGCACAGGTGCGAGAACGATGTCGTATTTACTGATATCTGTATCTACACTAACGATGTCCACTTGAATGTTGCGGCGGAAGAACGCTGCATAGTATTTATGAATCTGATCCACATAATTCAGGGCGACCGTAGGTCCGCTTGATTTTTCGATAGCCCACCAGTTATCCCAGTCGAACACAATGGCTACTTTGGATTCAACCGCAGCATCCAGGGTAGTGTCACCAAGTAACTGCAATTCCTTACCCAGCTCAGCGACTTCACGGAATACACGCGTATTCTCGTGTCCCGCATGTTCGATGACTGCACCGTGATACTTCTCACAAGCACCAATGGAACGGCGAAGCTGGAAGAACATAATCGTATCGGCCCCGTGTGCAACAGACTGGTAGCTCCACAGACGCATTACGCCGGGACGTTTCAGTGAGTTATACGGCTGCCAGTTCTGCTGACTTGGCGTCTGTTCCATGAGCATGAACGGCTGCCCATCTTTCAAACCGCGCATAAGATCATGAGCCATTGCCGTAAAACTGACGGGTGTTGCGAGACCGGGGTAGCTGTCCCAAGAGACGATATCCATATATTTTGCCCATTTGAAATAGTCCAGCTGTTTGAAAAATCCCATCAGATTGGTCGTGACGACCGAATCCGGAATGTGTTTTTTGATCGCATCATACTCCAGACGGTAACAATCAAGCATGCTGTCGGAGTTAAAGCGGGAGTAATCGAGCGAGATCCCCTGGAATGTGGAATTGTTGTTGCCCCAGTGCTCGCTCAGGTTACTTGGCAAGACAATCTCGTCCCAATCGTAGAACGTGTGCCCCCAGAAGTTAGTGTTCCATGCTTTGTTGACCTGATCGATCGTCTGGTAACGCTCCTTGAGATATACGCGGAATGCTTTCTCACAGTTGTCACAGTAACATTCACCGCCATATTCATTGGAGATGTGCCATACGAGAATGCCGGGGTGATCCTTGTATCGTTCCGCCAGTTGATCAGCTATCTTCTCGGAGTATTTGCGATAGGTTGGGCTGTTGGGACAAGAGTTGTGGCGCCCGCCGAATTTACGTTTGCGACCATCGGCATCTACACGAAGCACATCCGGATATCTCTTTGCCATCCATGCCGGATGGGCAGCGGTACTCGTTGCAAGGCATATATAGACACCGCTTTCATATAGGCTATTAATGAGTTGGTCAAGTTCTTCTAAATGATATGTCACTTCATCAGGCTGAATCAGAGCCCATGAAAAGACGTTAATTGTGGCAATATCAATGCCTGCCAGTTGAAACATACGCAGGTCTTCAAGGTGGGTCTCATGGTCCCATTGTTCGGGGTTATAGTCGCCCCCATAGAACATTTTGGGTAATTTGCTGCTAATCATTGCGTTCACCTCTTGTATAAGAATAATTCTATATTATATGATACATATGACTTTTAAAATATAATAAAAGTACTGATCTATATAAGAATATGGAAGTATAGTATGGCTAATATCCAAGGAGGTATCCATGTTTATCTCACCTAGACATCAACGATATTTCATGACATCACGTGATCAGCCGTTACCCCTGTATATCGAGAGCCTTGGCTATAACGGCAATCAGGAGAAAGTGTCCAGACCTGTGGGGTATCCGTGTTATCACTGGCTTCAAACCGTCAAGGGAGCCGGGGAATTCCGATTTGCCGGGTCCACGGTAATCATGGGGGAAGCGACGGGTATTTTGCTACCACCTAATGAGCCGCATGAGTATGTGCGTGCTCAGGGGGAGTGGGAGACACTTTACATTACATTCGGGGGTCCCCAGTGTCCGGCCATCCTGGAGTCACTTGGGCTGGGGGAAGCGGCTTTGTATCAGTGGGAGCCGGGTAGCCCAATCAACGATTATGGACAGAAAGTTCTGGATTCGATCAGCAGTGATCAGGATTTGTCGGGCTTGGAAGCGTCTGCGGATATATATCGATTTCTGATTTTACTCAAAAAACACGGCATGACAGGCAATCGATCTTCGATCTCGGACGCTGTCGAACGGCTCGCTCCGCTCATTGCATTCATGGAACAGCACTATGCTAATCCCGAGATTGGTCTTGAACATATGGCTATCGTTACCGGGATTACGTCAAGACATCTAAACACCTTGTTCAAACAGTCCTTTGGCATGACAGCCTATAGTTATTTCATTCTGCTGCGCATTCGCAAATCCAAGGAAATCTTGACAGGGGATACGGGACTTACAATTAAGGAAACTGCTGCGCGGGTTGGTTTTCGAGACGCAAGTCATTTTGTCGCTACCTTTCGCAGGATTGAAGGAGTAACTCCCGAACAGTTTCGTAATTGGTACTAATGGTCAGTGTGAGGGGTACCCAATTGAACAAAAAGTGATACCAGGAAGGTATTGATGCTGGGGGTCATTGCCGTTATGATGGTATCGATTCCTGAGATTCGAAAACGATTAAGCGGATTCATGTATCCGTTCTACTTAGAGAGGATGATAGAAATTGACAACAACGATACCACTGTGGGATCATGCTGCACCTTATGCGGCCAAGGGTCATGAAGATGAAATGCCTCATTTGACTCCCTTTATTGTTCCTGGTTCCGAAAGCGCTGTTATTGTGTGTCCAGGTGGTGGCTATGGTTTTCTGGCAGATCACGAAGGGGCTCCAATAGCCGAATGGTTGAATCGTGCAGGGATCAGTGCATTTGTCCTGAAATATCGGGTAGCTCCTCACCAGCATCCTGCTCCGATGACCGATGGTCAGCGTGCCATACGTTATGTTCGTGCTCATGCGGAGCAATTCGGCATTAGTTCTTCAAAGATCGCAGTACTTGGTTTCTCCGCAGGCGGACATCTTACAGCAACCCTGGGAACGTTGTATGACGAGGGACAAGCGGATCATGAGGATTGGATTGAACGCCAAAGCTCACGCCCGGACCGGGTTATTCTCTGTTATCCGGTTATTACGATGGAGTCCTATGGACATGCCGGTTCCTGCGAGAATCTGCTTGGTGCTGATGCCTCGAAGGAACAGATTCAGGCCTATAGTGCAGAGCAACAAGTGAAAGCCGATGCCCCGAAGCGTTTCTCTGGCATACCAGCGATGACAAGGCAGTTCCAGTGGAGAACAGCTTGCGTTACGCACTAGCATTGGGAGCTCATGGCATTCCCTATGACTTGCACGTTTTTGAGAAAGGCTCACATGGTTTGGGATTAGCCGAGGATAAGCCCGCGGTTCGGGCATGGTCCGATCTGTGCCTGACGTGGCTCAAGAATCAAGGCTGGTAATATACGAGGCTATCCGCATCATCCATCCCACATATTAGTGCTTATAGAGCGAAGGAGAAAAGACGATGAAATTGCAAAAAAATGATAAGCTTCTGTTTATCGGAGATTCGATTACAGATTGTGGGCGTGAACATCCTGTAGGTGAAGGCAGTTCAGGTCTAGGTCATGGTTATGTTGCACAAGTACATGCACTGCTGCGGTCCATCTATCCTGAATTGATGTTGCGTATCCAGAATGTGGGTAATGGTGGAAATACGATTCGTGATCTGAAGCAACGCTGGGATCGTGACGTGCTTGATCTTAAACCGGATTGGTTAACGATTATGATTGGTATTAACGATGTATGGCGCCAGTTTGACAATCCGCTGTCAACAGACTCGCATGTGTTTCTTGAAGAATATGAGTCCACGTTGCGTGAACTGGTTTCATCGGTTCGTCCGAACCTCAAAGGTATGGTATTGATGTCTCCATACTATCTGGAAGCCAATCCGGAAGACCCCATGCGGGCAACGATGGATATATATGGTGAGGCTGTCCGCAGGGTAGCGAGTGAGTATGATGCGGTGTATGTGGATACACAGGCTGCATTTGCTCCGTTCTGGGATCATTTCTATACGTCCGTACTGACTTATGACCGGGTACATCCGGATGCAACAGGCCATATGGTCCTATGCAAAGCATTTCTGGATGCCATCGGGTTCGAATGGTCAGGCGGCGTCAAATCTTAAAAAGGACGTGATGGCATGAGCAATGTAACCGTAGCTGTGAACACACCGGCACTTCTGGGAGAAGGACCAAGCTGGGATGCAGAGAACAACCGTTTATTATGGGTGGATATTGAAAACTTCAAGGTACATGTATATGATCCGGCCACAGGTCAGGATCGGGCATATGATGTTGGCGAACATGTTGGAGCTGTGGTTCCCTATCGCGGGGATGAAGTGGTCGTTGCATTACGCAGTGGATTTCATACATATCATCTGCTTACAGGTGCGTTACAAGCTATTGAAGACCCTGAACAGGACAAGCATACCAATCGGTTCAATGATGGCAAGTGTGATGCGCATGGCCGTTTCTGGGCAGGCACGATGAGCTTGAACAATGAGAGCCAAGCCGGTTCACTATATTGTTTGGAGCAAGGTCAGTCTGTGCGTACGATGGTGCAGCATGTATCAACGTCCAATGGATTGGGCTGGAGTCCCGACCGGCAGACGATGTATTATATTGATACCCCGACACGTTCCATTGATCGGTTTGATTTTGATCTGGCTGCAGGTACGATTAAGAATCGGTCCAGCATCATTGATATACCAGAGGAATTCGGTTTTCCAGACGGTATGACAGTTGATGCGGAAGGCATGTTGTGGATTGCCCACTGGGGCGGAGGAAGAGTCACTCGCTGGAACCCGGATACGTCAGAGCTGTTGCAACAGATCGAAGTGCCCGCAGATCAGGTAACCTCATGCTGTTTTGGTGGACCAGATCTCAAGGAGTTGTACATTACCACAGCGCGTACTGGAATTAAGGAAGAACGTCTGAAGGAGACACCGGATGCTGGATCGTTATTCGTGATCAGACCGGGTGTTAAAGGGCAGGAGACTCATGCATATGGTGGTCTGAAATAGAGAGAGACTTGGTCATGCGGTCAACTGCGAACGGTTAGTGAAGGAAGGAAGGAAGGAAGGAAGGAAGGAAGGAAGGAAGGAAGGAAGAAAGAAAGAAAGAAATCTACTATTCCGATGGATAAGACATATCGAAAGATGCTGTTACTGCAGCATCTTTTTTTGTTGTGCCAACAAGTAACTTCACTGAAAATATTTTACAAAAATCAGGAATTAGACAGAGGGTTTTAGGGATTACCATCGAATGTTATTTATTGAAAATATTATCCATATAGTGACGTTTTAAAGAGATTTGTGTAAGCGCTTAACATAATACTAAAAGGGGGTGAGGCTCCTTGTATAAAAGAATGCATTGATTGTCTGGCACGCCATCATCAGCATGATGAGACAGCGGGGATAGACCAACATGCAGTAACCAACTCGAAGAGGAGGATTAGTTAATATGAGAACGTTTATGGGGAAAATAAAAATCATGAGCCTGACGGTTGCCGTAGTCACGGCTACTATGGGAGGACTCGCTGGAACCGCAGCAGCGGCACCGAGCGAAGCCTACAAGTGGAAAAGCGTGGTAACTGGTGGTGGAGGCGGGTTTGTACCGGGCATTATTTTTAATGAATCCGAAAAGGATCTAATCTATGCGCGGACGGATATCGGGGGAGCTTATCGCTGGAATGAGGCTGACGAGAGCTGGATACCGCTTACCGATTTTGTCGGCTGGGATGATTGGAACAAAAATGGTGTGGACGCACTGGCTACTGACCCTATTGATCCCGATCGAGTATATATGGCTGTTGGCACCTATACGAATTCGTGGGACCAGAATAATGGCTCCATCCTGCGTTCCACAGATCGGGGAGATACTTGGCAGACAACCACACTTCCGTTCAAAGTGGGCGGCAATATGCCTGGGCGTTCGATGGGCGAACGTCTTAGCGTGGACCCTAACGACAATCGAATTCTGTACTTTGGTGCACGAAGTGGCAATGGCCTCTGGAAAAGTACGGATTATGGTGTGACCTGGAACAAGGTGACGAGTTTCCCGAATCCGGGAAATTATGTGCAAGATCCTTCCAATGAATATACGAGTGATATTGTAGGACTGGCATGGATTACATTTGATAAAACATCTGGTTCTGCTGGACAGGCGACTCAAACGATCTATGTGGGCGTAGCGGACAAAAATCAAAGTGTATACCGCAGTACGAATGGCGGGGTAACGTGGTCAGCTGTCGCTGGGCAACCCACCGGTTATTTGCCGCATCATGGCGAGCTGGATGCTGATGGTAGTCTGTATGTTACCTATAGTGATGGGGCCGGGCCTTACGACGGTGCCAAAGGTGACGTCTGGAAACTGAATACATCGACAGGTGCCTGGACCAACATAAGTCCTGTTCCAAGCAGTAGCGCAGATAATTATTATGGCTATGGCGGTTTGGCGGTTGATGCACAGAACCCTGGTACGATAATGGTTGCGACACTGAATTCCTGGTGGCCGGATGCCGTTGTGTTCCGCAGTAAAGATAGTGGAGCGACGTGGACACGTATCTGGGATTTTGATGGATATCCGAACCGGAAGTTGCGGTATACACAGGATATTTCGGCAGCGCCATGGCTCACCTTTGGAGTCAATCCAGCACCACCGGAGACAACGCCAAAACTTGGCTGGATGATTGGCGATCTGGAGATTGATCCATTTGATTCCGATCGCATGATGTATGGAACGGGTGCGACAATCTATGGAACGGACAACCTGACCGACTGGGATGACGACAAAAAAATCCATATCTCTGTAAAGGCCAAAGGCATTGAGGAGATCGCTGTATTGGATCTGATCAGTCCACCTAGTGGAGCACATCTGGTGAGTGGCGTAGGAGACGTCGCCGGTTTCCGACATAATGACCTGACACAGCCTCCGGCAACCATGTTTACCAGCCCGAATTATCCGTCCACGGAAAGTCTTGATTTCGCTGAATTAAGCCCAAATACGATGGTACGGGTGGGCAAAGCCGATTATACGGTTGACCCTAATGCGAAATCAATGGGATTATCCAGTGATGGAGGCACGACATGGTACAAAGTTAATGCAGAACCTTCAGGGACAACAGGGGGTGGGACCGTAGCTATCTCGGCTAACGGGAACAGACTGGTCTGGAGTACGTCGGACAAAGGCGTTCATTATTCTGCCAGTGGTAACTCATGGACGGCTAGTACCGGCATACCTGCACAGGCCAAAGTTATTTCGGACCGGGTAAATTCGAACAAGTTCTATGGTTTTGCAGCTGGAAAAATCTATGTCAGTGTTAACGGAGGTGCATCCTTCACTGCATCGTCAGCGACTGGACTTCCGATTGGAGGTAATTCGGATCTCGATGCAGTTCCTGGTGTTGAGGGTGAACTCTGGTTCGCAGGAGGTAGTGAGGATGAAGGTCCTTACGGATTATGGCATTCTACTGATTCAGGAGCAACCTTTACGAAGCTAGCTAACGTAGAGGAAGCGGACAGCATTGGATTTGGTAAAGCTGCTCCTGGGCAGAGTGTAGTTGCACTATATACGGTTGCACAGATCGATGGTACACGCGGATTTTTCCGTTCCGATGACGGGGGAGCCCATTGGGTACGAATCAATGATGATCAGCATCAGTATGCTCGTGTAACGACGATTACAGGTGATCCACGTCTGTATGGAAGAGTATACCTCGGTACGAATGGTCGCGGGATGCTGTATGCTGACCCTGTAGGAGGTAATAACGGAGGGGAGACGCCCGGTTCCAACTCAGTCATTACACCAACAACAGCCGAATTTGATCGCAAAACAGGCAATAAGGCGGATGTTCCGGTTGGGTTAACGTTAAACGGAAATACACTTGTATCCATTCGTAACGGGAATGCAACGCTGGTGTCAGGTACAGATTACACGTTGACAGGCAATCAGGTCGTATTGAGTAAAAACTACCTGGCTTCACTGCCGAATGGCGCCGCGGCACTAACCTTTCAATTTAGTGCAGGCAGCCATGCGACCTTAAATCTGCTCATTAAAGACACGACAGCTGCACCAGCTGGAACCATACGCATTGAGATGTTTAATAGTAATACTTCGGCGACAGGCAGCTCCATTAGCCCCAAATTCAAACTGACGAACACGGGCACTACAGCATTGAATCTGTCCGATGTGAAAATCAGATACTTTTACACGATTAACGGTGATCAGCCTCAGAACTTCTTCGCTGACTGGGCGACTGCTGGAAGTGCGAATGTAACAGGCACGTTCAGTGCAATCAATCCGGTACGGACAGGTGCTGACCATGTGCTTGAGATTGGCTTTACAGCTTCGGCTGGAACACTGAATGCGGGACAAAGTACGGAGATCCATACGCGCATCTCCAAGAATAATTGGACCAACTATACCCAAACAGACGATTACTCCTTTGCAGGAAGTCAGACTTCCTATACGGACTGGTCCAAAGTCACCGGTTATATCGCGGGAGAGCTCCAATGGGGGATTGAACCTTAATACCCATTCAGACAAAATAATGGAATGAAAACAGAAGCCCTGACTCGCCAAATGATCATTTGGCGAGTCAGGGCTTCTTATTTTGTCGAAATATAGTGTAAACTATAGATAGTTACCATTGCTTAAAGGATCGTTTTAGGATATAAAAAGATGTACAATCAATTTAAAATTAATGTAACCGCTAACACTGGGAAGTGGTTATAGTCGATATATAATAGATGGTATAACCTGTACAGACATAGAGGAAAGATTAGACAAGGGGGTCAAGGATCATGAGCCGGTTATGCAAGGTGCTGATTGTTGACGATGAGTTTCTAGTAAGACAAGGCATTAAGCACCATATGAACTGGGAAGCCGAAGGATTTATCATTGTGGGTGAAGCTTCCAACGGTGAAGAAGGATTACAGCAGGTGAGCCTGTTAAAACCGGATATTGTGATTACCGACATTGTCATGCCAGTCATGGATGGAGAGACTTTTGTCCGTACACTAAAAGCCAGTAATCCGCAGATTGAAGTGATTGTACTCAGCAGCTTCAGTGAATTTGAGTATGTACGTTCAACGCTTCAGCATGGGGCAGCAGATTATATACTGAAACCGAAGCTGGATACGAATGAACTATTGCAAGTCCTTCAACGTACAGCCGGTAAAATCCCGGAGTTACAGTTTGAGCCATCGCACGATGGCTGGAGACTCGGACAACTGATGGAGAAGATGCTGTCCGGATTTACACTGGATGAAGATAGTGAGATGCCGATTATTCGGGAAACCTTTCCACATGAATCCTTTCGCTTGCTAGTGTATAAACCCACGGATGGTGAAGGGAATGCACTGAAGCTGGATCAGGAGCAGATCGAATCCAGGCTCCGCAGGGATCTGCCTGAAGTTGAATGTGCGATGGTTCCCGCAGAGGGTACATTACCTGTCATGCTTCTGAATATCGATCCTGTGAGAGATGCATGGATGGTTGAACGCATTAGACAGCTGGCTAGTGAAAATGCAGCGGGAAAAAGCAACCCTGGATGGGTGCTTAGTGACAGCTTTACTTCATTTGAACAGATGGGTACCGTATACCGGGAACGCTTGATTAAGCTAATGGAGTATCGTTTCTATTATAAGGATCGACCTATCCTCGTGTATGGTGAACTTCCGCCGATACATCCGGCAGGTTACCAGTTCAATGTGAATATGTTTTTGCAGCATGTGAAGCGTAACCGGGTCGAAGCGGCCAGAGAGTACTTGCAGGATCATGCGACAACCCTGGGACGGGATTATATTGCCGATGTGTTTGAGATCAAATCATTCCTGGGCAATTTGATCTTCAACGTAACCATTACCCTCGCGGATATGGATGTTCAGTCTTCTGGGCTGGAAGAGAGCAAATATACGTATTTTAAAAATGTGGATGGGGCTTCGAGTCTAGTGGAAGTTATGACTGTACTTGACCATTTCATGACGGAAGTTCAGGGGTGTATCGCCGGTGCGGGTGGGAAACGAAGTGATCCCAACATGAAGATGCTGCTGGATTACATGCATGAGCATTTTGACCAACCACTCGGACTTTCTGAAGTTGCGAAGCACTTTCATTTTAATCCATCCTACTTGTCAAGTTACTTCTCTTCGCACAAAAAAGAAGGATTTAACGAATACCTGAATAAAATCAGGATTGAAAAAGCGGAGGAATTGCTCCGATCCGATGATGTAACCATCTCTGAGATTAGCAGTATGGTAGGTTATTCCGATCATAGTTACTTTTGCAAAGTGTTCAAAAAATTCACCGGACTATCACCAAGCCGATACCGGCGCAAATTCTGGGCATAAAGTCAGAAGGATAAGATCATGAAGAAATGGATGAACCAATTATCTCGTCTCGGATTATTTCCCAAGTTATTTCTGGTTATGGTTGTCAGTATTGTTCTTGTCTCCGTACTTATATTATGGACGACCATTCATATGTCAACCAATCTGTTTACCGAGACGTTCAGTATTACGAACTCCAAGGTACTTAATCAGATTAAGACGAATTTTGAATCCTTCAATGAATCGATCGCTGCGGTTACCAATAATGTAGCTCAAAGTGGTGCCATTCGGGGATTTCTGTCTGAGGGGGATGCAGACTCAGTCTCAACGGCCAAATCTTTCTATAATATGCGTGAAACAATGAATCGGGTTCAAACCATTATTGAGTCTTATGAAGTAGGTATTACCATTGTGGGTGTGAACGGACGCAGTTTTTCCACCAATCCGGCTTACATTAAGAAGACAGGGGACGAATTGAAGCAGGAGCCTATTACTAAAGCAGCAGTCCAGTCGCCGAGTCGGCTAATCTTTGACTATTACCGCAGTGAAACCAGCGAAGGCGAACTGCAGATGATTTCTGCAACAAAGGCATTGACGGATCGAACAAGAAATCACATATATGGGACACTCTATGTCACCATGAGAGAATCGGAGTTCCAGCAGTTCTATTCCAGTTTCACGAGTCGAGGCAATGATGTGGTCATTATGAACGAAAAGGGCGAAATCATATCTTCAAACCGTTTGGACTGGATCGGTACAATTCAGCCGGAGCTACTCACATATGCTAAGGATTTGAGTGTGGACGTTTCGAAAAGTATTAATGCCCGTGTCATGGGGCAGGAGAGCATTATTCTATCCGAGTATTTGCCCTTTTATCGGTTTTATCTGATTAATGTAGTGGATAAAGATATGGCGATGGGACAGCTCATTGACATGAAGACGGTTGCGCTGATCTGTACAGCGATCGTTATCGGTGCCCTTGTTCTGGTGTTTCTGATTACCAGCCAAATCACCAAATCACTGCGCAGACTGGTGAAGCAGATGTCTAATATCACGAAAAGTGATCTGGATAATTATATACCGGTTAGTGGCAGTTACGAGAGTCGGCAACTGGGCCACGCGTACAACTATATGCTTGATGAACTGCATGATTATGTGGATCAATTAGTACAGACGCAGCATGAACAACGTAACGCAGAGCTTGCGGCACTACAGAGTCAGATTAATCCTCATTTCTTGTACAATACACTCGCATCTGTCAAAGTTCTGGTGCAACAAGGCAACAAGGACAGGGCAGCGGAGACCATTAATGCATTAATTGGATTGCTGCAAAATACGATCAGTGATGTGAGTCAGACTGTTACAGTGGAGCAAGAAGTCGAGAATCTGAAAAATTATGTCTTCATTAATCACGTCAGATACGGTGGCCGGATTAAAGCAGCTTTTTACGTTGCTCCGGATTGTACACACTATCATGTACCCAAACTGGTGATCCAGCCGTTTATCGAGAACGCATTTTTCCATGGATTTATCAAAAAGGAAACGGGTACGATCCATGTTATGGTTTCCCGTGCGGGGGAATCACTGATCTGTGAGATCATGGATAATGGGGATGGTATTAAAGGATTAAATATGGAAGGGGCACTGCCCAATCCCAAAAACAATCGTCAGCTGTTCAGCGGTATAGGTATTCGAAACGTACATGACCGAATTGAGCTGTTGTATGGCTCACCTTATGGTGTAACAATTATGAGCACCGTCGGCGAGGGGACGAGAGTCACTGTAACGCTGCCGCTGATTACGAGTTAAAAAGAGATTAAAAGCGCCATAAATACATGAACCCTTCATTTCTGCTCCCAGAGATGAGGGTTTTTTTATATGCAAAATCATGAACGGTCTGCATAGTTGTAAAAATTTCTGATCAAAATAGTACAAAATCAAAAGAAAGTACAAAAAACTAAATTAATTGCAACCGTTTTCTGTAAAGGGTTTCATTGAGGCAATAAGAAGACAAATCTGCACAAAATTTTTACTAACGAATGGAGAAATGGGAATGATAAGATGAATACATCGAAAGCAACCGCTTTCAGAAAACGCAAACAAATTTACAAACAAAGAGGTCGAAGGGGAGTTGAATGTTTTGAAAAAAATGTGGGTATTGATGCTCGTAACCGTATTGCTGTTGTCCGCATGTTCATCCGGCGGTGGAGGTAAAGAAGCTGCAAGCGGTGGTGGTAGCGAGAAAGCAAAAGAAATTACGATCTGGGCTTGGGATAAAGCATTTAACGTCGCTGCTCTGGAGCAAGCTAAAGCCATTTATCAAAAAGAAAACCCTGATCTGAAAATCAACATCATTGAAAATGCTCAAGATGCGATCATTCAGAAGCTGAACACTGGATTGAACTCCGGAACAAGCAGCGGTTTGCCAAACGTAGTTCTGATTGAAGACTATCGTGCACAAAGCTTCCTGAGCGCTTATCCAGATGCGTTCAAGGATTTGTCTTCAACAATCAAGGCATCCGATTTTGCAGAGTATAAAATTGGACCAACTTCTTATGAAGGTAAACAATACGGTATTCCGTTTGACTCCGGCGTAGCTGGTTTGTACTACAGAACAGACTTGCTTGAGCAAGCAGGCTACAAAGCTGCTGACCTGCAAGATATCACGTGGGATGATTACGTCAAAATCGGTGAAGCTGTAAAAGCAAAAACGGGTAAAGAGCTTCTGTCTCTTGACCCGAACGACCTGGGTATCATCCGTATGATGATCCAAACTGCAGGTAAATGGTACACAGCTGAAGATGGTAAAACACCTGATCTGAACAACAACCCTGCATTGAAAGAAGCGTTCGTAACATACAAAAAAATGATGGATGCTAACGTTGTTAAATTGCACTCCGACTGGAGCCAATTCGTTGCCAACGCTAATAGCGGTGCCGTAGCAACAATTCCTACAGGTAACTGGTTCTCACCATCCGTTCGTCAAGAGGCTTCCCAATCCGGTCAATGGGCTGTAGCTCCAATGCCGAAAATGGCTGGTCAAGCAAACTCTGTACACGCATCCAACTTGGGTGGTAGCTCATGGTATATCATGAACGATGTTCCTGGTGCAGATCAAGCGGCTGACTTCATGGCTAAAACGTTTGGTTCCGACAAAGAGTTGTATCAAGAATTGTTGACTAACATCGGTGCAATCGGTACGTACGCACCAGCTGTTGATGGTGAGGCATACAACAAACCAGACGAGTTCTTCGGTGGTCAAAAAATCTTCGCTGATTTCGCTAACTGGACTAAAGAAATTCCAAAAGTAAACTATGGTAGCAACACTTATGCAATTGAAGATATCCTGGTTGTTGAAATGCAAGCATACCTGAACGGTAAATCGATTGATGACGTTCTGAATGATGCACAAAAACAAGCTGAGGCACAATTAAACTAATATCCCAAGGTAACTTATAGAACCTAGGAAACATCGGAGCCGTCTCCCTTGTCTGGCGCAAGTCGAGCTGGGCATGGCGAGAGGCTCTGTAGGTTCTACCCATGTTGCATGGAAGAGAGAGGAGCCATACTGTGAAAGCCATAAATACAGGAGACAGTCTCCAAAAGAAAAATAATTTGACTGGATGGGCTTTTGTTTTGCTGGCTGTTGTCGGAATTGTAGCATTCTACTTCTATCCGATGATTCAAGCGCTGCTCTTATCATTCAAGTCTGGCAAAGGTGCCAACCTTGAGTTTTCGGGCCTCGCGAACTATAAAAGATTGCTCGTGGATACAACGTTCCGTACGGCATTATCAAACACGTTCATTTACTTAATCATTCAAGTACCTTTAATGATCATTCTCGGCTTGTTCATTTCCGTATTGCTGAATGACAGCACACTGCGTTTCCGCAGCTTTTTCCGTACTGCAATCTTCTTGCCGTGTGTAACTTCACTTGTTGCTTACTCGGTTGTATTCAAATATTTGTTTGCACCGGATGGTATGGTGAACCAGGCATTACTGGCCATGCACATTATCGGCACTCCAATTGAATGGATTACTGACCCATTCTGGGCTAAAATTACGATCATAATCGCCGTTACTTGGCGTTGGACCGGATATAATATGATTTTCTATCTGTCATCCTTGCAGAACATCGATCAATCGATCTATGAAGCAGCGAAGATTGACGGAGCGAATGCTTTCACTCAATTTTTCAAAATCACAGTACCATTGCTTAAACCGATCATTCTCTTCACGTCCATTACATCAACGATTGGTACACTGCAAATCTTTGATGAAATTATGAATATTACCAAAGGTGGTCCAGGTAACGCGACCATGTCGATTTCTCAATATATCTACAACCTTTCGTTTAAATATTCACCGGACTTCGGTTATGCAGCAACCGTTTCGTATTCCATCGTAATTCTGATCATTATATTGTCTATTATCCAGTTTAAAGTGGCAGGTGATAATAAAAATGGCTAAACCAAGAGCAAAACGCATTTTCACATATGTTTTCCTGTCCATCGTCGCTTTTATTTCAATCTTCCCATTTTTCTGGATGATCATCAGTGCTACAAACAAATCGGTAGACGTGACTAAAGGCACTTTGGTGCCGGGCTCTGCTTTACTTGACAACATTAACAAACTGCTTGAAACCACGAATCTGGTGCAGTCTTTGGGGAATTCAGCGATTATCTCGATTGTTTCCACTATTCTGGCTCTGTTGATTGGTTCCATGGCTGGTTACGGGTTCGAAGTATTCCGTACCAAGTCCCGTGATATCGTGTTTACCATCTTGCTCATGTCGATGATGATTCCTTTTGCAGCGATTATGATTCCGCTCTATCGCATGTTTGCAACGATCTCAAGTGCAGCACCGGTAATCGGTATTAACACCATGGCTTCGGTTATTATACCGACGATCACAACAGCATTCCTGATCTTCTTCTTCCGTCAGAACACTAAAATGTTCCCGAAAGACTTGCTGGAAGCTGGACGTATTGATGGTTTGAGCGAGCTGGGCATCTTCCTGAAAATCTACATGCCTACAATGAAAACAACGTATGCAGCAGCAGCGATCATTACATTCATGAGCAGCTGGAATAACTATCTGTGGCCGCTCATCGTATTGCAAACACCGGATCAGCAAACCATTCCGTTGTTGATCTCTAACCTCGGCGCAGGATACGCTCCGGATTACGGGGTTATCATGACCGCAGTTGTTATTGCAACACTGCCAACAGCAATTGTGTTCTTCATTATGCAAAAACACTTTGTTGCAGGTATGGTAGGTTCCGTGAAGTAATGAAAACAGCATAATCCGTGTAAATGACGGGTTCAGGAAAGAAGAGAGGACGCCAGTTATGGCGTACCTCTGTCTTTTTTGTTTGTTTATGTAAAGCAAAAAGGAAATCCAGATGCAACCTTGAATAAGTCAAACTATAACGTTTTAAAGGGAGAGAGAACCGATGAAAGCAACAAAGGCAGATATCAACTGGTTGGGAGACGTAAGTGTATTTGAGGTGAACCGTCTTCATGCCTATTCCGATCACCGTTATTACCAAACGATGGAAGAGGCTGTAGGTTCAGGTGCGATGTCCATGCGTTATGATCTGAATGGAACGTGGAAATTCAACTATGCGATTCGTCCAGACAGCCGTTCTGAGTTTTTCTATACATCCGATTTCTCCAGTGAAGGCTGGGATGATATTGAAGTTCCGGGGCATATCCAACTGCAAGGATACGGACAGATTCAATATGTAAATACACAATATCCTTGGGATGGTTTGAACGACATTCGTCCACCAGCATTGCCACAGGATAAAAATCCTGTTGGAAGTTACATTCGTACATTCCACCTGCCGACAGGTTGGGAATCGAATCCCGTATATATTTCTTTTCAGGGTGTAGAGTCTGCATTCTATGTATGGCTTAATGGACAATTCGTAGGATATGGGGAGGACAGCTTCACCCCGTCCGACTTCGACTTGACGCCATTCCTTCAGGATGGAGAGAACAAACTCGCGGTTGAGGTATATCAACGTAGTACAGGCAGCTGGCTGGAAGATCAAGATTTCTGGCGTTTCTCCGGTATTTTCAGAGATGTATATCTGTATACAGTTCCTGCTGCACACGTACGTGATGTTCATGTTCGTACAGATCTGGACAAATCTTATACCAACGGTACATTGCAACTGGATCTGAAGCTGGAAGGAAAAGCGGTTGCTGGAGCACGTATTGAGGCTGAACTTCGTGATCGCGAAGGCAATATCGTTAAAACGATAGAATCCAAGGTTAACGATGGACAAGTAAGTATTCGCGAAGATATCGGTACAGTGAATCTGTGGAGCGCAGAGATTCCATACTTGTACCGTCTCTATATTCGTGTATATGATGCTGCGGGCACATTGGTAGAGGTTGTTCCTCAAGCTGTTGGTTTCCGTACATTCGAAATGATTGACAAAGTAATGCACATCAACGGTAAACGTATCGTATTCAAAGGTGTGAATCGTCATGAGTTCAACCCGCGTCGTGGACGTGCGGTTACGAAGGAAGACATGCTGTGGGATGTTCGTACGATCAAACAAAATAATATGAATGCGGTACGTACGTCACACTATCCAAACCAAAGTCTCTGGTATGAGCTGTGTGATGAATATGGATTGTATGTCATTGATGAGATGAACCTGGAGACACACGGATCTTGGCAGAAGCTTGGTGCCGTTGAGCCTTCATGGGTTATTCCAGGTGACAAACCGGAATGGCATGATATCGTTATGGACCGCGCTGTATCCATGGTAGAACGGGACAAAAACCATCCGTCCATCCTGATCTGGTCTTGTGGTAACGAATCACACGGTGGTGAAGTCATCTACAAAGTATCTCAATACTTTAAATCGGCTGATCCGACACGTCTGGTGCATTACGAAGGTGTATTCCATGATCGCCGTTTCGATGAAACAAGTGACATGGAGACTCGTATGTATGCCAAACCGGCTGACATTGAGGAATTCCTGAATGCGAATCCAACCAAACCTTATATTAGCTGTGAGTACATGCATGCCATGGGTAACTCTATTGGTGGTATGCACAAATATACGGAGTTGGAAGACAAATACCCGATGTATCAAGGTGGATTCATCTGGGATTACATCGACCAATCCATTTACAAAAAAGATCGGTTCGGCAAAGAATTCCTTGCTTATGGCGGAGATTTCGGCGATCGTCCATCAGACTATTCGTTCTGTGGCAACGGTATCGTTCATGCTGATCGTAAAGTAACTGCGAAAATGCAGGAGGTCAAATTCCTGTATCAGAACATCAAGCTGTTCCCGGACCGTGAAGGCGTTAAAATCGTAAATGGCAATCTGTTTGCAGATACATCAGCTTTGGAACTCGTGTACAGCCTGGAGCGTGAAGGACAGGAAGTTCTGCGTGGAACATTGGAAGTGAATGTGGATGCGCAAGGCGAGACGTTTGTGAAACTTCCACTCCATGCAGCATTTTTGGCTGGCGGAGAGTATGCTGTAAACACTGCACTTGTGTTAAAAGCAGCTACTCTGTGGGCGGATCAAGGTGAAGAAGTAGCATTTGGACAGTTCATTTTCACACAGGAGCAAGGCAATGATACGGTTCAGACCGATCTGAACCTTGTAAGTGACGTAGTTGTTATTGAAGGTGACGTTAACATCGGTGTTCGTGCTGGCAATACACATGCCCTGTTCTCCAAACAGTTCGGGACATTGGTTTCCCTCAAATTGTCCGGTCGTGAGACCATTGCCGTTCCACCTGCACCGCTCTTCTGGCGTGCAATGACGGACAATGACAAAGGAATGGCGATGGGCTTCGAACTGGGTGCCTGGTATGCAGCGAGCCTGATGCCACGCTCTGTAGAGTGGAAAGCGGAACAGAAACCGGATCAATACCGGATCGAGTTCACGTACAAGCTCAACATCTCTGCAGATGTGCAAGTGAAAGTGATCTATACCGTGCATGCAGATGGAAGCGTGCGTGTTCATAATGCGTACAAAGGTACAGCCGGATTGCCAAATCTGCCAATCCATGCATTGTCTTTCAGAACATCACCTGACTTCGAAAACGTGGAATGGCTGGCGATGGGCCCTGAAGAAAACTATGCGGACCGCGCATTTGGCGCACGTCTGGGCATCCACGGTAGCAAGGTAGCTGATACTGTTGCTCCGTACTTGGTACCACAGGAATCGGGTAACCGTACAGGCGTACGTTGGGCCAAATTGACAGACAACGCGGGACGTGGCTTCAAAATTGAAGCATCTGGAAACCCGGTTGAAGTGAATGTTTCACCTTATACAGCATTCGAACTGGAGAACGCACAGCATGCATACGAATTGCCTCCTGTGCATTATACGGTCGTGACTATAGCGGGTAAACAAATGGGTGTCGGCGGTGATGACAGCTGGGGTGCTCCAGTTCATCCGGAATACCTGATCCCTTCAGACGGCGAACTGGAATTTGAATTCGTTATTCGTGCCCTGTAGCAACAGAATCGTACAGAATAAGGATGTATTGGAATAAAGAACAGAGGTCTTCGCTCGTCGGAGGCCTCTGTTTTGTTATGTCCATGAATTGCTTGAGATGTGATCTATGAAACCGTTCTCTCTCCGGCCACGTAAAATGTACAAGACGGGGAACATAAGAGGGGGTTCAAGATGAGTAGAAAAGCAAAGACAGGTATATGGGTGACGGTGTTGGTCTTTCTGGGCATCATTGTTGGATGTTTCATATGGTATTTCAATACGGCTTCGGGTGAACGTGCACTCAAAACGATGAGATCCAATAACTCGGGTGGTCTGGAGAGGGTCGTTAAAGTGTACAGCAATAATGGTGAATTGATTCAGACCTATGATGGCAAAATTGACGTGGAAGATACGGAATACGGCAATAAAGTATTATTCGATCTCAATGGGAAACGTGTTGTAATCTATAATGCAACGATTGTTGTTGAAGAGAAGTAAAGTGTAGATTGCCAGTCTTGAAGAAGCGCTGGTTTGGAATTATGAATGACACCCTATGGCTTATATAGTAAAATTAAGGAAATGATGTAAAAGATCGAGTGTGATACAGATGATGATATTTATCGCTTTTGTTGCTATCATGGGCATGGTATTGTTCTACAGTTTGCTCGCTTATTTCTTGATTCGCCTTATATCCCGAAAAGCATTCAAGCTTACACTAACCAAATATGAAATGACTGAAATTATGACGTGGCTTGCGGTGGCTTTTGTCGTTTTCAGCATGATCAAAACTCAGTCGATCAATCTTCTCATGCCAGCTGTCTTTCTCATCATTCCATTAGTCCAATTGCGACGTTCCAATCGGAAACGTAGAGAGATGATCAATCAAGGAGGCACTTCATTTTGACAGGTTGCAATGTACAACAAAAATAGGCCCTCTTTCGAGGGCCTATTTTTCATGGGAGAGGAGAAACCGGACGAAGAGCTTATGGGGAAACGTAAGTCTTCTCCGCGGTTGTCTACGACACTTGTGATGTCGATAATTATATAATCGCCCGATTTTTTCCTTTTTATACATATTCATCAACAATTACGTCAACAATTCTCCAGAACAACTTATGAGCACTATTTTTCAAACCGAACCCGAATGTGGTACGATAGCTGTATCAATAAACTTACATAGAGAAAAGGTGACTCGTCAGTGAGAGTGGTATCTGGGAGTGCGAAAGGCAGGCCATTAAAGGCTGTCCCTGGCACAGGCACGCGGCCGACCACCGACAAGGTGAAGGAAGCATTATTTAGCATGATTGGTCCTTATTTTGAGGGCGGCACAGCATTGGATCTGTTTGCAGGCAGTGGGGGTCTCGGAATTGAGGCGCTGAGCCGCGGCATGGACAAGGCTGTTTTTGTTGATTTGGAATCGAAAAGTATTGACGTGATCCGCATGAATCTGAAGGCGACCAAGCTGGAAGACCAGGCGGCTGTATATCGCAATGATGCAGGTCGTGCATTGAAGGCACTCGCAAAGCGAGGCACAACGTTTGATCTGGTGTTTCTTGACCCGCCTTATCGCATGAAGAACGGGGACGAGTTAATGTTGACCATGCACGAACTGGATCTGCTGCAACCGGAAGCAACCATCGTGCTTGAATATGAATTCAAACATGAATATCCTGAGCAATTTGGCCCGTTTGAGCAAACGCGCAAGGCATTGTACGGGGAGACGGCTGTATCTATCTATTATTACGCACCCGAAACAGTTGAAGATGGAGAACCCGTCATAGCGAAAGAGGAGGCTCCACATGACTGAAATGATACATCGACAAGAACGAATCGCCGTATATCCAGGGAGCTTTGATCCTGTAACGATGGGGCATCTGGACATTATCGCCAGGGCATCGAAGCAATTTGATCGCGTCATTGTGGCTGTATTGAACAATATGAGCAAAAATCCGCTGTTTACGGTAGAGGAACGCAAGCAACTGATCACGGAAGTAACGAGTCATCTACCCAACGTGGAAGTGGACAGTTTCCGTGATCTGACGGCCAATTACGTCCGGCAAAAAGAAGCGCAGGTCATCGTTCGCGGCATACGCTCGGTAACCGATTTTGAATATGAGCTGCAATTGGCATCGACCAACAGCAAGCTGAATCCGGATGCGGAAACGATTTTTATGATGACTAATCCGAAATATTCGTATTTAAGCTCCAGTATTGTGAAAGAAATTGCTCATTATCATGGAGATGTTACAGATCTTGTTTCACATGAGGTGGAAGTGGCACTACGTCAGAAAATCAGCGAGAAAACCGGCGATTAAACCAGAAGGTAAGCCCCGATAGGCTAATCATGACCGCAAGAAGTAAGGCAAGGCTGATACAGGCGACAGGAAAGGCACTCCAAATGGTGTTGAATGTGTTGGTGGACAGATCTGGTTCTGCATTCGTCTGTAACGTGGTCCGGACTTCTGTGCTATATCGGCTGAATGGTTTCCACAGGAACAGACTGATGCCAAATGAGATAAATCCATGACTCAAACGAACTCCGGCAAAGTACAATATGGACTTCGTACGAATGCCACTTGTCTTCAGGACAGCGGAGACTTGCAGATGGGAGCATAAACCGCCCCATCCCAGAACAGCTGCAAGCAGGGACATCAGCAGAGCAGGTGCTAGCGGAGTTTGGCTTACATGGTAGGTACCCAGGTGGAGCTCCAAAAAGGCTGGCCACATGGCAGCGGAAGAACCCGGAGTAAGATAAAGGGAGAGTATTCGGATAAATACGGCAAAACCGATCATGTATCCTCCGGTCATCATCAGTGTCTGCACAGCCTGGGATACGGTATCACCCAGCAGTTTGCCGAAGCTTCTTCCATCGCGATTGTGGGCATCTCTAGCTGCAAGTATCATGTTAGACCACAGACTACGTCGTTTGTACGTAGAATGGTGGGGGGCGGATGAGTCTCTTACGGGACTTGCAGGTAGAGAACCAGGAGTGTCAATCGCTGCTTGAATTGCAGCAGAGTCGAACGGGTCTGTCCGGTTACCGGGTGCAGGCAGAAGGCGTACAGCAAGAATGGCTGCGAGCCAACCGCTAAGCCAGTGAACGGCAAGAAGGAAATAACCGGCAGCTGGCTGGTGAAGAAAAGCAGCACCAACAACGAGGATGATCATCATCGGGTTGGCAAAATGTGCTACTGCTGCAAGGATAACCGCCTGCTTGGCGGTAATTTGTCTATCCTGAAATAAACGGGATACTGCATCTGCTCCTGCGGGGAATCCCCCGCACATGCCAACAGCAATAGCCAGTCCCGCGTTGCCTGGTAGCCTGAACCACCGTTGCATTAATGGTCCGAGCAAGGCACCTATCGCGTGGGTGAAGCCGAACGCAGTGAGCATCTGGGATAGCATGAGGAACGGAAGCATTGCAGGGAAGATGATTTTCCACCATATATCCAGACCCTGAATAGAGGCATCAAACGCATCTTTGGGAGAAGCAACTACGGCAATGACCAGCATTAAAGCGCCAGTACTTAGAAATATCGTTCGTAACGGTCCAGAACCGCTAACCTCACTCTGTATTGTCAATCCGTTTCACCTCATATCAAATAACGCCCAATCGGCATCTGAATCATTGTGGACGGCCGAATGACGTCCGAAGAGCGGTTCGGCCTTGACCGGACAGGCTACTGTATACAGCGGCCTATCCGGCCTGTACCATTGTATGCACAGGGATCAGGGTGTTAGACTTGAAATAACTATATAAATAATGTGAGCTGAACATCTCCATCGACATAGGAACGAAAAGGATGGAGTTTGGATTCAGCTCGTATAGAGATACAAAGAACGGAGGCTCATGCGATGAATCGGATTCGGAAATCTGGCGGATTCAGAGCTTCGATCTTTGTGATCGTGGTGACTCTGGTCGTCTATCTTGCCGTGTACATGCCAACACCATATATCATATATATGCCTGGCAGTGCAGATGAAGTTAAACCAATGGTAACTGTTAAGGGCGGAGATAAGGAAGAACACGGTGTATTCATGATGACGACGGTGTCAGCAACCTATGCCAATGTATTTTTGCTCGGAACCTCTCTATTCAATCGGAATGCTCAAGTGGATAAAAAGGAAGACCGACTGCGCGGCAAAAGTGAAGCAGAATACTCTGCCGAACAGGTATGGTTCATGAGTGACTCACAATCTTCCGCAATGGAGGCTGCGTATGAGAAGGCTGGCGTAGCGTACTCCATTGTACCTGAACATATCTTTGTATTTGGACTTTCCGAAAATCCGAAACCGGAGGGAGACATTGCTCCTGGAGATATTATTCTTGGAGTAAACGGAACGGCTACTCCGGATAATACGGTGCTGTCCGCCCAGTTAAAAGGCAAGAAGGTCGGAGATGCGGTCGAAATGCAATTGGAACGAGGCGGGGAGACCATTAGCCGGGACGTGAAGCTGATTCAGGTGAAGGATAGCAAAACGGGTGAATCCCGCCCAGGGCTCGGGGTAATGATCGGCTCTGTCCAGAAGGTGAAAGCGGAAGATCCGGACAATCAGATCTCTTTCACAGACACCCAGGTTGGGGGTCCTTCTGCGGGATTAATGTTTACTTTGGAGATATATAACCAGTTAACACCCGGAGATCTGACCAAAGGTCATCGTATTGCGGGTACAGGCACCATTACCAAAGAAGGTGTGGTAGGTCCCATTGGTGGTGTTAAGCACAAAATTGTAGCCGCTGACCGAAAAGAAGCCGAGATCTTCTTTGTGCCTAAGGATAACTATAAGGAAGCAGAAGCCAAAGCCGAAGAGATCGGTACCCAAATGAAACTGGTGCCTATGTCTACCTTGGATGATGCACTGGCTTACCTAAAAACGCTGTCCGTGAAATCATAGGTTTGTGAATAAGCAGAGAGTAACAAAATGAAGTTAAAATGTGGTGGAAGAGTTAAAGAGTGAAGTGGGAAAATGAAGAACTTATGAAGTGATGAAGTTGACTAATTTGATGAAATGATCAAATGTGAAATAATGAAAATCCCCTTGTTGCGTTAGGCCGGATCGGCACGCACCAAGGGGATTTTTTCTTTGTAATGAGCTTGATGTTTGGGCTACTACATTCACAACTCTCTATAACCTTACAGGTGACTCATAGTAATCACTAAACATTATGCGTGTATCGCTGTGCTCGCAAGCGAGTCCATAGGCTACCTGAGCCTGCATATCCAGTTCCAGCTGATTATGCGTGAACGTGGATGGTTTCAGCAGAACAGGCAGCGAAGCGCTCTTCTTCATCCGCTTCAGGAGGCTCTGCCCTTGAGCGTTAAATCCGAGGACACGAAGATATCCGGGTCCGGCACCCAATTGCTCTGGTGAACACTCGGCTTTGGTGTGATTCAGGAGCAAGTGGGCTAACATACGCTGGAGCTTCGTACGTGTGTAACGCTTGGTCTTCAACGCATTCAGGAGTGCTTCGACTGAAGGCTCCGGGAGCTGAGCGAGTGTGCGGATCAGCCGGTGCTCCAGCCCTTCCGTGACTTCGGCGATGCGTTCCAGCTCGGAGGCACGACGGGTAGCAGCAATGTGCAACAGCGGCTGTGCAAAGCGCTCCCAGTGTATGGGAGCGCGCCCTTCCTGCCATTCGCGATGCAGAATGGCAAGGGTTGCCGCCGGCACGTATGGTGCGGCGGCAGCGGGCCCGTCCGCCATCAGCAGGCGGCGGACGGCAGTTGCACTGGCGATCGCCCCCGGGCCGGGCGTCGCCTCATGGTACGCGGCACCGGTACGCGCCGCCGTAAAGGGCTGGATCGCGCTGCCAAGCCGTTGCAGCGCGATAAGGTAGTGCAGCCCAAGCGAATTGTTGGGCTGCCCCAGCAGTGCGGCGGCGTCGTGAGCATCGACGCCGCCAGGCGCCAGCGCCGCCGCCGCGCCTGCGTACGCGGCGGGGTAGCTGGCGCCCTCCCGCAGGCGGCGCGCGATGTCCTCGCGCATGCCTGCGGGCTCCACAGCCAGCACGCGCGCAATGCGCTGCAGGCTGTCCATGTCGCCGGACTCGCTGCCAAAGCAGAGCGAGTCCACAATGCCGGTGCGGTGCAGCAGCGATACCGCACCGAAGGCGAACCATTCTGCCGGTTGTACCGCGTAGGCTACCGGCAGTTCAAGCACCAGATCGGCGCCTGCGTGCAGCGCCATCTCGGTGCGTGCCCTTTTACCCACGATGGCGGGTTCGCCTCGCTGGAGAAAAGGGCCGCTCATAACGGCGACAACGGCGTCTGCCCCGCTTAGCCGCCGAGCTTCATTCAGATGATAGACATGCCCGTTGTGCAAGGGATTATATTCAACAATGACGCCTACGGCTTTCATGATTAAACGTACTCCTTTCAATGGAGATGAATCGTATGTATGACATGCTGTTTCGTTCATTCCATCATAGGGGATGACTTGTATTAGATCAAATCATGCAATCTCTCAGACTTACGAAAAAGGCACGAATCCAACATCCGCAGATGTCAGACCGTGCCACACTTAGTCACTCTCCGGTGAAGGAGACAGGCTTGCTTTGGGTCCGAAAAATTCATAACAGATGTTGTCCGTTGCAACACCAAGTGCCTGAAGTTCTGTATAGACTGAACGCATGAACGAAACCGATCCACACAGATAGTAGGTGGCATCCAGTTCGTTAATCACCTGGCGAAGCCACATTGCATCCATATATCCTTCTTTATGAAAATGCTCACTTTCACGATCAGAAGCAGCAGGTTTCGTATAACAAAAGTACGTTTTGAGGGTAGAGTTACGTTCAGCCAGGCTATTCACATGATCGCGAAAAGCATGAGATAGACCATTCGGACTTGCATGCAAAAATGTAATTGGACGGTTGTCGTTCAGGTCGACCAGCGTATTTAACATGCTAATCATGGGAGTTATCCCAACTCCGCCACTAAGGAGTACAACGGGTCGCTTATCTTCCGTGTTCAGTGTGAAGTCACCAGCAGGAGAAGATAGCTCCACCTGACTGCCTTCTACGATGTGATCGTGGAGATATGTGGAGATGACTCCGTCAGGACGCTCCAACACACCTCGTTCACGTTTAACGGAAATGCGATAATAAGGTTTACCCGGGGCATCTGAAAGGCTATACTGACGAATCTGGGTAAATGACTGTGCCTCTGGCTGAATTTTGATGCTGATGTATTGTCCGGGTTCATAGCTGGCAATGGGCTGACCATCGTCTGGAAGGAGGTAGAAGGACGTGATAATTTCACTCTCCTGCACTTTCTTGGCAACCTTAAAGCTGCGGAATCCTTCCCAGCCACCCGTCTGATTTTCCGCTGCGGGCTTAACATGCATATTAAACGTTAACGAAATGTGACCTGTATTTGCAAATAATTACAACTGAAATGACGACTTGTGGTTTCTCTCAGAGTGAGTCTATAATAGATAAGATGGAGTGAACGGTTCTGGACCAATGTTTTTTAAAATAGGGTGTAAAGTTAAAAGTGTTGACAAACGTCTTGGAAAATCGGTATAATGATTTTTGTTTGTTAAGTCGATTTCATAATACTTTTAACGATGAATCGTCAGAATACATACAGTCAGGATATATTGCTTTACAAAAGCAGGCTTGACCTGTATAACTGTCGTGATACGTTTGACATGAATTATGAAATTGGTTTCGTTTGGAGTGATGGGAAATGTTAATGCCATTTCGCAAAGTGGCTACCAGTGATCGCCCACTTACGTTTAACGAACAGTGGGATATCAAGGAACTGGTTTCTAACCGACAAGATATCACAGCCGTTACCCCGCTTACTGCGGATTTGTCTGCAGAGTTCAAAGAGGGGGACGTTGTGGATGTTCATGGCGTACTGACTGTAGGAGTGGACATGTTGTGCTCCCGTTGTCTCAAGCCGATCAATGAACATTTTCATATTGATTTTCATGAGCAATTCAAGCAGGGAAAACAGCCGGAGGAATTGCACGAAGACAACGAAACGCTCTATGTGGATGGAGATAGCGTTGATCTGAAGGGTAATGCCGAGGAAGCTTTTCTGCTGGATCTTCCGTTTATACCGCTGTGTAGCGATACATGCAAAGGGTTATGCCCCAAGTGTGGCCATGAGCTGAACGAAGGTGACTGCGGTTGTGATACCCAAGTTATCGATCCGCGGCTTGCAGGGCTCAAGGATTTTTTTAAATGAGCATGATTGAAAATCGAACATTGTAACAACTACCTGCAAAGGTTGATTTTGATAAGGAGGTGGGAATAATGGCAGTACCTCAACGGAGAACGTCCAAGACGCGTCGCGACAAACGTCGCACTCACTTTAAATTGGCTGTACCGGGCATGGTGAAATGTGAACAATGTGGCGAACTTAAACTTAGTCACCACGTGTGCAAAGTGTGCGGAACGTACAAAGCAAGAGAGATCATCTCTCAATAATAGTTAGACATTAAGTAGCACTTCATTTCGATGAGGTGCTACTTTTTTTGGGATTAGGGAAGTGAAGGAGATTGCTGCTAAGGCTTGCCATGCCTGCTCCACAAGGGTGAATTGTTTTTGCTTAGCCAGCCTTTCTTTTTGACACGTGATGAGATATAATATAGTTTAGTACCAGGTTCTAAGATTTGACGTTACATATAGATGAACCATGATCCGTTTGAGAACGACCCTGGTGACCAGGGATGCAACTATAGAAGCAATAGGCAAGAATGGTTGAACTGACCGGATGGGGCGGTTCCGTAAACGATACAGCGGGGGGTGTCAGGCATCGAACGTGTACCGAAGAGACAGAGGCAACATCAGTTAACCAAAATGATTGAAGAAAACCCTTTTGTGACGGATCAGGAACTTACGCGCCAATTGAAAGTGAGTATTCAGACGATTCGTCTTGACAGGCTGGAACTTGGAATACCCGAACTTCGGGAGCGGATGAAGCTGATGGCAGAGCGCTCGTATGATCAGGTGCGCTCGCTGCCCCTGCATGAGATTATCGGTGATATTGTGGACTTGCAGCTGGACAAGAGTGGGATTTCTTTATTTGAGATTAAGGAAGAACACGTGTTTTCAAGAACAGGCATTGCCCGTGGACATTATGTCTTTGCACAGGCTAACTCTTTGGCTGTAGCGATTATTAATGACGAGATCGCATTGACTGCTTCAGCAGACATTCGTTTTGTCCGTTCGGTTCATTTGGGAGAGAAATGTATTGCGAAGGCTTACGTGAGATCGATTCCTGGTCAAAAGGGCAAAGCCAAAGTGGAAGTGTTCACTTATGTTGGTGAAGAAATGGTGTTTCAAGGCAACTTTGTAATCTACCATTCAGGTGGAGAAGACAGCGGAGAAGGAGGTCATTTGGAATGAAAATCGTCATTGATGCCATGGGAGGCGACAATGCACCTGTATCAACGGTTGAAGGTGCAATTGCCGCTGCCACGGAATGGGCGGATACACAGATCGTCCTGATCGGCGACGAAGCCAAGCTGGAACCTCTTTTGAGTCAGTCAGGTGTGAGACCTTCCAACTTGACGGTCCGGCATGCTTCCGAAGTGATTGGTTCGGATGATGAACCGGTAAAAGCAGTACGTCGCAAGAAGGATGCATCCATGGTGGTAGCCGGCCGCATGCTGAAAGAGGGCGAAGCGGACGCAATGATCTCTGCGGGCAATACCGGAGCACTGATGACAGCCGGTTTGCTTGTTGTGGGTCGTATGAAGGGGATTGAACGTCCGGCGCTTGCGCCCATGATTCCAACCATTGATGATGTGGGTGTGCTGGCACTTGATCTTGGGGCGAATATGGATGCCAAGCCAGAGCACCTTGCACAATATGGCCTGATGGGAAGTTTGTATCGGCAGAAAGTGCAGGGCATAGAGTCCCCGAGAGTAGGGTTGCTCAATGTGGGAACAGAGCCAGGCAAGGGCAATGAGTTGACCAAACATGCGTATCCATTGCTCGAACAACTCCCCATTCGGTTTGTTGGGAATGTAGAGGCCCGTGATGTGTTGACCGGTGCTTGTGATGTGCTTGTATGTGACGGTTTTGCAGGTAATATTTTGCTGAAATCGCTGGAAGGTACAGCAGGTGCCATTTTCGCCTTGCTGAAGGAACAATTCTCGTCGTCGCTCAAAAGTAAACTGGCTGCCGCAGTGCTGATGCCTGAACTGCGTGGGCTGAAACGGAAGTTGGATTACACGGAGCATGGCGGTGCACCGCTCCTTGGTTTGAGCGGACTGGTTGTGAAAAGTCATGGATCGGCTGATGGCAATGCCATCAAAAATGCTGTGCGCCAAGCTCGGATTGCAGTACAGAACCAGCTGGTAGAGAGCATATCTAAGGAAATTAGCGGGAAGTGAGTGACGATATGAATAATTTACGCCCGGTAGGGATTATCGGTACAGGGAAATATGTGCCTGAGAAAATTTTGACTAACAGCGATCTGGAGAAAATGGTGGATACGAATGACGAGTGGATCGTCAGTCGTACAGGAATCAAAGAACGTCATATCGCTGCACCGGATCAGGCAACCTCGGATTTGGCGTATGAAGCGGCTATTAGAGCCCTTGAATCTGCAGGTATGACAGGTAGTGATCTTGATCTGATTATTGTTGCAACTATCACTCCGGATTCTTCGTTCCCATCGACAGCCTGTATCTTGCAGGACAAGCTGGGTGCAAAGGGTGCTGCGGCATTTGATTTGTCTGCGGCGTGCTCCGGATTTGTATATGGCTTGGCGACAGCAACGAGTTTCATTAAAAGCGGTATGTACAACAATGCTCTTGTGATTGGTGCAGATTGCTTGTCACGTATTACGGATTATACAGACCGTAACACTTGTGTACTGTTTGGCGATGGAGCCGGTGCAGTAGTTGTTGGCGAGGTGCCGGAAGGTCGCGGCTTCAAAGCATTCGATCTCGGAGCTGAAGGAGCAGGTGGCAGTCTGCTTCAGATGGAAGGTGGCGGATCACGTCTGCCTGCATCAGCAGAGACGGTTGAGAATAAAAAGCATTATATCGAAATGAATGGTCGCGAAGTATTCAAATTTGCGGTACGTGTCATGGGTACGGCTACAATTGAAGTATTGCGCAAGGCCGGTATGGAGCGCACGGATGTGGATCTGTTTGTGCCTCACCAAGCGAATATTCGTATCATTCAATCTGCCATGCAGCGACTTGAACTTCCAGAAGAGAAAGTTGTAGTCAACGTAGACAAGTATGCGAACACATCTGCTGCTTCCATCCCGCTTGCTCTGGTCGAAGCTGCGGAAGAAGGTCGCATGAAAGCCGGAGATACCGTCCTGATGGTTGGATTCGGTGGCGGTCTGACATGGGGCGCATCTGTACTCGTATGGTAAACTAGACAGCTGGGAGATGGATGAGATGGGTAAAATAGCATTTGTATTTCCCGGACAGGGATCACAGGCTATGGGTATGGCTAAGGACGCTTATGATTCTGTGCCTGCGGCAACCGAAATTTTTCGCACAGCGGACGAAGCATTGGGTTTCTCGTTGAGCAATCTTATATTTGAAGGACCGGAGACCGAGTTGAAACAGACATCAAATACACAACCGGCTCTGTTGACAGCAAGTATCGCTTTACTTGAAGCTTTGAGATTAAAAGGAATTCAGCCTGACTATACGGCTGGACACAGTCTGGGTGAATACAGTGCACTTGTGGCAGCGGGCGTTCTTTCGTTTGCTGATGCAGTGAGTGTTGTCCGGGCACGTGGTCAATACATGGAACAAGCTGTACCGGGTGGACAAGGAGCAATGGCTGCTGTGTTGGGTGCAGATCGGGAAGCGCTGGGGGTGCTTTGCCGGGATGTATCTGAAAGTGGTCATGCAGTGGAACTTGCGAATATAAACTGTCCAGGACAAATCGTAATTTCTGGGGTCAAGGAAGGTGTGGCTGCTGTCTCGGCACGAGTGAAGGAAGCGGGCGGCAAACGTGCTATTGCACTTGAAGTAAGCGGACCGTTCCACTCTTCACTGATGAAAGGTGCAGCTGAGAAGCTGGCTGAGAAACTGAAGACCGTCACGTTCTCACCGGCAGCGGTTCCTGTAGTCGCTAATGTGACTGCAAGACCTGCAGAGAATGGACAGGTCCAGGATTTGTTAACGGCTCAGGTCTATTCTCCTGTATTATGGGAAGACAGTGTGACATGGCTTATTGAGCAAGGCGTGGACACGTTTATAGAGATTGGATCTGGCAGTGTATTGACCGGTTTGATTAAAAAAACAGATAAAACCGTAAAACTGTACAATGTAAACAGTCTTGAAACGCTCGAAGCAACGGCAAGTGAATTAGAAGGAGTTATATGAGTTAAACTAAACTTTTTACACGAGAACGGAGAGGACAGAAAACACTGAAGAAGCGGAGCGTTCGCCTGAAAGCTTTCTGAAAGAAAGCTACATCGGAAGCATAAGCTATCCCCGGATTTTCCCTTTAGAAAAGGGAATCAAAAAATCTGGGGATAACAGCGATCGGAAGGTTATTCTGTCATCGGAGTGGCAAGTGTAAACATTCTTTGGTTGAACTGATATAGATTTGGGGAAAGGAGGAATGATTATGTCTAAACCATTAGAAGGGAAAAATGCACTCGTTACCGGGGCATCCCGTGGCATTGGACGCAGTATTGCACTGGCACTGGCTGAGGCTGGAGCAAACGTAGCCGTGAATTATGCGGGCAGTCAAGCGGCAGCTGAGGAAGTGGCGGAAGCCATCCGTGCCAAAGGAGTCAAGGCGATAACCCTTCAAGCCAATGTTGGCCTGATGGATGAAGCCGAACAAATGGTCAAAGCTACACTCGAGGCATGGGGAAACGTTGATATTTTGGTAAACAATGCAGGGATAACTCGTGATAATCTGATCATGCGTATGAAAGAAGAAGAATTCGATCAGGTTATTGAAACGAATCTCAAAGGTGTGTTTAACTGTCTTAAGGCGGTTACACGTCCAATGATGAAACAGCGGTCGGGAAGAATTATCAATATCTCCTCGGTTGTAGGTGTGCTCGGCAATGCTGGACAAGCGAACTATGTTGCTGCCAAGGCAGGAGTCATTGGTCTGACGAAGGCATCTGCCCGTGAACTTGCTTCGCGTGGGATCACAGTTAACTGTGTTGCACCAGGTTTCATTGAGACGGATATGACAAAAGAGTTGTCCCAAGAGCTGGTCGACGGTATGCTGAGTGGTATTCCGTTGTCCCGTTTGGGTCAGCCGGATGAAATCGCCGGTGTAGTTACTTTCCTGGCTTCACAGGCTTCATCTTATATGACAGGGCAGACATTGCATGTCGATGGTGGCATGTACATGTAATTCTTCCCTGACTTGAACAATAGTCGGGGAACAGGCGCTGGACGATCCGAAATGCCGGAAAAAGGCCGGATTCCCCGGCCGGGAGCCGCATATGTCTTCTATGGCATTTTGCCTGCGATTCTCGTATAATATCAAAGAAGGAGGTGAACCGGATGTCCGATGTATTGGAGCGTGTAAAACGCATCGTCGTCGACCGCTTGGGCGCAGACGAAGCTGAAGTTACACTTGAAGCATCTTTCAAAGAAGATTTGGGTGCTGATTCTTTGGATGTAGTGGAATTGGTCATGGAATTGGAAGATGAATTTGATTTGGAAATCTCTGATGAAGATGCAGAAAAAATCACGACCGTAGGTGAAGTTGTTAAGTACATACAATCTCATACCTAAAGTCAATTCAGTCCCGCACATGTTTTCGAACAGGCGGGACTTCTCATCATTCATTGGTTATTCTCATTCCGCATGCAGCGCTGTTCAACCCGTCTTCGGATCGGCTGAATGGATGTCTGTTTGCGGATATTCCCACAAAATACTTGCGTAATGCAGTCGATATAGAGGTGAGTCGGTTTGAAACAAAGAGTAGTAATTACCGGAATGGGCGTAATGACATCGCTCGGAAAAGATTTAGAGACGTTCTGGGGAAGTTTAATGGCAGGTAAGTCCGGAATCTCTCAGATTGAGGCGTTTGATGTAAGTGAGTACACGACACAGATTGCAGCCGAGATCAAGGATTTCAACCCGGAAGAGTACATGGATCGCAAGGATGCTCGCAAAATGGACCGTTTTGTTCAGTTCGCTGTGGCAGCAGGCTTCAAAGCTGTTGAAGACAGTGGTCTGAAAATCAATGAGAACATTGATCCGGAACGCTTCGGTGTATCCATCGGATCAGGTATTGGTGGATTGGGAACGTGGGAGGACCAGCATAATATATTGCTGAAAAAGGGTCCCAAACGGGTAAGTCCATTCTTCATCCCGATGATGATCTCTAACATGGCTTCAGGCCAAATGTCTATTTCTCTTGGCGCCAAAGGGCCCAATATTAACGTTGTCACAGCTTGTGCAACAGGTACACACTCCATCGGAGATTCCTTCAAACTGATTGCTAATGGCGAAGCAGATGCTATGATCTGTGGTGGTGCGGAAGCAACAATCAGACCAACGGGTCTTGCAGGGTTCTGTGCCATGCGCGCAATGTCTACACGTAATGATGATCCTGCGAAGTCAAGTCGTCCTTTTGATACAGAACGTGATGGATTCGTCATGGGCGAAGGTGCTGGAGTTATGATTCTGGAATCCCTGGAACATGCACAACAACGTGGCGCACGTATTTATGGCGAAATCATTGGTTACGGTCTGACGGGTGATGCACATCACATGACAGAACCAGATCCAGACGGAGCAGCACGTTGCATGAAAATGGCGCTTCGTAATGCGGGGATTCAGCCTGAAGAAGTGGATTATATTAATGCGCACGGAACGTCGACTCCTGTAGGTGACAGATCCGAGACGCTTGCGATCAAAAAGGCGTTTGGTGATCATGCGTACAAGCTTGCAGTGAGTTCTACCAAATCCATGACGGGCCACATGCTTGGCGCTGCTGGTGGTGTGGAAGCGGTCATCTGTGGATTGTCACTGACACATCAGACACTGGCTCCAACGATTAACCTGGAGAATCAGGATCCGGAATGTGATCTGGATTATGTTCCGAACGTACCGCGTCAAACTAAAGTCAATATTGCGATGTCCAATTCGTTTGGATTCGGCGGTCACAATGCCACCATTATTCTCAAAAAATTTGAAGCATAAGGGGCTAGTTCGTTTGAGTGAAGATCTGAAGCAGTTACAACATCAACTTCAAATCAAATTTGACAACAGGCAGCTTTTAAAACAAGCGTTTACCCATGCTTCTTATGTAAACGAACACCGGTTCAGTCAGCACCAAGACAACGAACGTCTGGAATTTCTGGGCGATGCTGTGCTGGAATTGACTGTATCGGAATACTTGTATCATCTGTATCCTACACGTCCGGAAGGTGAATTAACTAAGCTGCGGGCATCCATTGTCTGTGAGCCTTCCCTCGTCAAATTTGCTGAAGCGTTGAGTTTTGGGCAGTATGTACTTCTTGGTAAAGGTGAGGAACTGACTGGGGGCGGACACGACCGGCTCTTCTGGCAGATGTGTTTGAATCTTTCATTGGTGCATTGTATCTGGATCAGGGATTGATGCCTGTCCGGACATTTCTCGACCAGCATGTTTTTCCGCTAATCGTTCTGGGCAGCAAGCTGCAAATGAGTGATTACAAAACGGAACTGCAGGAACTCACTCAACATCACAATATGGGAGCTCTGGAATACCGTATCGTTGAGGAACGTGGACCTGCGCATGAACGTGAGTTTGTCTCGGAGGTCCATATGGGTCAAGAACGGCTTGGCAGAGGTACAGGGCGTTCCAAAAAAGAAGCTGAACAACAGGCTGCGTCTGCAGCACTTGAGCGATTGAAGCTTCCGGAAGCCTGAGCTTTACCGATAGCGCATAAGACAAACGAAGAGCAAAGAGCAGCCCGCGGGTCCGCCCCGGCGGAAGTAATCGGCCGGACTGCTTTTTGCTCTTTTTTTTGTAAGAAGGTCAGGGAGGTTACCTGATCGATAACTAGGCGCTGGATGCAATACTTGAAATTTGCAAGAGGAGGTGACGAGAAACCCTATGTTTTTAAAACGGATTGAATTGGGTGGATTCAAGTCATTCGCCGATAAAACGGAAATGGAATTCGTTCGTGGCATTACAGCTGTCGTAGGTCCGAACGGAAGTGGCAAGAGTAATATATCGGACGGTATTCGCTGGGTTTTGGGTGAACAAAGTGCCAAGTCGCTACGTGGTGGCAAGATGGAAGATATCATCTTTGCTGGCAGTGACGCACGAAAGGCCGTCAATTTCAGCGAAGTTTCGTTAACGCTCGATAACGAGGATCATGCACTTGCATTGGATTTTGGTGAAGTGACGGTGACCCGTCGTGTACATCGTAGCGGAGATAGTGAATATTTTATCAACAAGCAATCATGTCGTTTGAAGGATATAACGGAGTTGTTTATGGATACCGGTATCGGTAAGGAGGCCTACTCGATTATTGGACAGGGGAGAATCGAAGAGATTCTGAGTACCCGTTCAGAAGATCGCAGGGGCATTTTTGAAGAGGCTTCAGGTATCGTTAAATATAAATCCCGTAAGCGGGATGCTACGCGCAAACTGGATGAGACAGAGCAGAATTTGCTGCGTATTCATGATCTGGTGACTGAACTGGAAGATCAGATTGGTCCGCTGAAAGAACAGTCTGAGAAAGCGATTCACTATAAGGAACTTCGTTCAGAGCTTAAATCGCAGGAAATTTCGATGTATGTGTATCAGATCGAACAGATTCATGCGTCCTGGAGTAAAGCTAATGAACGACTGCAATCACTGAAAGAGGATGAGATTGGACTGGCAGCTGTCGTGTCTACGCATGATGCCAAGCTGGAAAATGATCGGAATGCGCTACGTATCCTCGAAACAGAGACAGAGCAATTGCAATCCGCCTTACTGCAATTCAGTGAAGCGACGGAGAAAAGTGAAGGACTTGGGGAACTGCTCAAGGAGCGCTCGCATCATCTGCAAACGAATCAGGAGCAGCTCAAAGTAACACTTGCGGCGAGTGAAGAGAGACATCGCGAACGGGAAACCGAGTTGATTGCACTGCGCGAGAAGTTTGGCAAGCTTGAGTTTGAATTGAGCGATGTTAAGAATCAATTGTCTGTGGAAGAAGCCAAACTTATCGGTGTCACAGGTGGAATCAGTCAGCAGCAAGAGGAAAGTCTCAAGGGCAACTTGCTAGAACTGATGAATCAGATGGCTCAGACACGCAATGAAATTCGTTATGTGGACCAGCAGAAAGAAACGTTGGAGCGCAGGATGAATCGCGCGGCTGAGGAATCAGGCAAATGGGAAGGTCAGAAAGAGACACTGGAAAGCCGTAAAGCGGACATTGACAAAAAAGTGGTTCGTCTGGGCAAAGAAATCAGTGATCTGCGTGGTGGCTATATTACGGAAAGTGAACGACTCCAGTCGTTACAGAAGCTGCTGGAAGAAAGTCGAGGCACCGTCCGTAAATGGGAACAGAAGCGTGAGGCACAGGTCTCCCGCCGCGATACGATGAAAGAGATGCAGGATGACTTTGACGGCTTCATGCTGGGTGTCAAGGAAGTTCTGAAGGCTTCACGTAAAGGCACGCTGAACGGTGTTCATGGAGCGGTGGCTGAACTTGTCAAAGTTCCGGAGAAGATTGAACTTGCAGTAGAGACAGCGATGGGAGCATCTTTGCAGCATGTCGTCATGGAAAATGAATCAGTTTCCAGACAGGCCATCGCTTTTCTGAAGCAACGTCAATTAGGGCGGGCGACGTTCCTGCCTCTGGATGTCATTCGTCCTCGAGCCATTGGGGCGGCTGAACGTTCCATGATCGAAGGCATGGAGGGTTTTGTAGGGATCGGTGCTGATCTTGTACAATTCGAATCCAAGTACGCTTCGATCATAGGCAGCTTGCTCGGTAATGTTATTATTGCCGAAACGCTAGAGGTCGCCAATAAAATTGCGGCCCGTTGCCAGTATCGTTTCCGGGTCGTGACGCTTGAAGGTGATGTAGTTAATGCCGGTGGTTCCATGACAGGTGGTAGCCAGCATAAGAAAAATGTGAGCCTGCTCAGTCGGAAACGGCAGCTGGATCAACTGGATCAAGATATTAAGGACACTGAAAATCAAATTGTCAAACTGCATCATAGTGTGGATGATGTCAAAGCTCAACTGGAGCAGTGTCAGGTTAAACTGGATGAATTACGTCAGTCCGGCGACGATACTCGAAATGCGGAACAACAGGCTTCGATGGAGATGAAGCAGGTGGAGCATGAGCTTCGTCACGTACTTGAACAAGTTGCCGTTGCCGGGCAGGAGAAGAGCGGGTTTACTGAAGAAATCAAAGAG